>NZ_CM165965.1:0-852500 GCF_056821665.1 Pseudomonas sp. AK-TSAG1-1
AAGCGGCAGCAGTGTCGATCTGGCCTTTCTGACCACGGGCGGCGTGGATGCGCGCGTCGAACGGCGAGCGCGAGCCCAAAACGGCTTCAACAGTCAGGCCGCCCAGCGCCAGCGCGCCGGCAAACAGGTCTTCACCTTCAAACAGGCCGCGCAGGGCGAATGCGGTGGACACCTGCGTGCCGTTGAGCAGCGCCAGACCTTCCTTCGCAGCCAGTGTCAGCGGGGTCAGACCGGCGACTTTCAGCGCTTCGGTGGCTTCCATCCACTCGCCCTTGTAACGCGCCTTGCCTTCGCCCAGCAGCACCAGCGACATGTGCGCCAGCGGTGCGAGGTCACCGGAGGCGCCGACCGAACCTTTCAGCGGAATGTGCGGGTAAACCTCGGCATTGATCAAGGCGATCAGCGCATCGATCACCACACGACGGATGCCGGAAAAACCACGGCTCAGGCTGTTGACCTTGAGCACCATGATCAAACGCACCAACTCATCGCTGATCGGCTGGCCGACGCCGGCAGCGTGGGACAGCACCAGCGAACGCTGGAGGTTTTCCAGGTCTTCGCTGGCGATGCGGGTCGAGGCCAGCAGGCCGAAACCGGTGTTGATGCCGTAGGCGGTGCGGTTCTCGGCAAGGATCTGCTCGACGCAGGCGACGCTGGCTTCGATCTGCGCAGCAGCGCTGTAATCGAGGGTCAGTTTGACCGGGTTCTGATAGACGTCACGCAGTTGGGACAGGCTCAGTTGGCCAGGGATCAGGTTCAATACAGTCATGTTCAGGCTCCTTTAACCGAAGTAATCATTGGCAGGTTCAGGCCCTGCTCCCTGGCGCAGTCGATGGCGATCTGGTAACCGGCATCGGCGTGGCGCATGACGCCAGTGGCCGGGTCGTTGTGCAGCACGCGCGCAATACGCTCGGCCGCTTCGTCAGTACCGTCGCAGACGATCACCATGCCCGAGTGCTGGGAGAAGCCCATGCCCACGCCACCGCCGTGGTGCAGCGAGACCCAGGTCGCGCCGCTCGCGGTGTTCAGCAGGGCGTTGAGCAGTGGCCAGTCGGAGACGGCATCGGAGCCGTCCTGCATCGATTCGGTTTCGCGGTTCGGGCTGGAGACCGAGCCGGAGTCGAGGTGGTCGCGACCGATCACGATCGGCGCCGACAGCTCGCCGCTACGGACCATTTCGTTGAACGCCAGACCGAGCTTGGCGCGCAGGCCCAGACCGACCCAGCAGATACGGGCCGGCAGACCCTGGAAGCTGATGCGCTCGCGGGCCATGTCCAGCCAGTTGTGCAGGTGCGCGTCGTCCGGGATCAGTTCCTTGACCTTGGCGTCGGTCTTGTAGATGTCCTGCGGATCACCCGACAGCGCCGCCCAGCGGAACGGGCCGATGCCACGGCAGAACAGCGGACGAATGTAGGCCGGGACGAAACCCGGGAAGTCGAAAGCGTTCTCGACGCCCTCTTCCTGGGCCATCTGACGGATGTTGTTGCCGTAGTCGAAGGTCGGAATGCCTTGCTTCTGGAAGTCCAGCATGGCTTTGACGTGCACCGCCATCGACTGCTTGGCGGCTTTGATCACGGCGGCCGGTTCGGTCTTGGCGCGGGCGCGGTACTCGTCCCAGGTCCAGCCCGCCGGCAGGTAGCCGTTGAGTGGGTCGTGGGCGCTGGTCTGGTCGGTGACCATGTCCGGACGCACGCCGCGCTTGACCAGTTCCGGGAGGATTTCAGCAGCGTTGCCCAGCAGCGCGATGGAGATCGCCTTGCCTTCTTGGGTGTACTTCTCAATGCGCGCCAGGGCGTCGTCGAGGTCTTTGGCCTGCTCGTCGACGTAGCGGCTTTTCAGGCGGAAATCGATGCTCACCTGCTGGCATTCGATGTTCAGCGAGCAGGCACCGGCCAATGTTGCAGCCAGTGGCTGGGCGCCGCCCATGCCGCCGAGGCCGGCAGTCAGCACCCACTTGCCAGTGAGGTTGTCGTTGTAGTGCTGGCGACCGGCTTCGACGAAGGTTTCGTAGGTGCCCTGGACGATGCCCTGGCTGCCGATGTAGATCCAGCTGCCAGCGGTCATCTGGCCGTACATGGCCAGGCCTTTGGCGTCGAGTTCGTTGAAGTGTTCCCAACTCGCCCAGTGCGGCACCAGGTTGGAGTTGGCGATCAGCACGCGTGGGGCGTTGGCGTGGGTCTTGAACACGCCTACCGGCTTGCCGGATTGCACCAGCAGGGTCTCGTCGTCGTTCAGATGGGTCAGGCTTTCGACGATCTTGTCGTAGCACTCCCAGTTGCGCGCCGCGCGACCGATACCACCGTAGACCACCAGCTCTTTCGGGTTCTCGGCCACTTCCGGGTCGAGGTTGTTCATCAGCATGCGCAGCGGCGCTTCGGTCAGCCAGCTCTTGGCGGTCAGCGTGTTGCCGCGCGATGCACGAATTTCGACGTCACGATACTTCGTAGGTTTCTGGGTATTGTCAGTCACGAAAAAGACTCCTCAGCGATCAATTCAAACCAACCCTGGCGGTGGGCAAGCGGCTTGTGCACCCCTTGGCGCGACAAGCGAATCAGTGGACGTAATGCGGCGTTTCTTTCGACTCGTATGCATACGTCTTTACTTGTACATACAAGCATATGCAATTGAACGGCCAACTTGCCGAGAAGTCCTCCAACAAGAACCGTGGACACGGCTGTAGAGCAACAAAATCAAGGGTTGTGGCGTGTTTCAGTTTTTTTGCAGGGGGAGCTTTGAGCGGCGGGAGGCTGTTACAGAAGCGTGGCGTTGCGCCGCGCTGGGGTGTTCGGTAACAAAAAGTGGGGAACATGCCACAGCCTGGAGACCCCAACGGGCCTCCAGGCTGTGACTGATTATTGCAGGTTACCCGTGTGGATAAATTATTCCACCGTCACCGACTTCGCCAGATTGCGCGGCTGATCCACGTCGGTGCCCTTGAGCACAGCGACGTAGTACGACAGCAGTTGCAACGGAATGGTGTAGAGGATCGGCGAGAGGATGTCGTGGATGTGCGGCATCTGCACCACGTGGGTGCCTTCGCCGTTGGTCATCCCGGCCTTCTCGTCGGCGAACACGATCAGTTCGCCGCCGCGGGCGCGGACTTCCTGCAGGTTGGACTTGAGCTTCTCGAGCAGTTCGTTGTTCGGCGCCACGGTCACCACTGGCATGTCGTTATCCACAAGCGCCAACGGGCCATGCTTCAATTCGCCGGCCGGGTAGGCTTCGGCGTGGATGTAAGAGATTTCCTTGAGCTTCAAAGCCCCTTCCATCGCTACCGGGTATTGCGCACCACGACCGAGGAACAGGGTGTGGTTCTTGTCGGCGAACAGTTCGGCGATTTTTTCCACGGTGCTGTCCATGGCCAGCGCTTCGCCCAAGCGAGTTGGCAGGCGACGCAGTTCTTCGACCAGTCGGGCTTCAACGCCTTTTTCCAGAGTGCCGCGCACCTGGCCCAGGGACAGGGTCAGCAGCAGCAGGCCGACCAGTTGCGTGGTGAACGCCTTGGTCGAGGCCACGCCGATTTCGCGACCGGCCTGGGTCAGCAGGGTCAGATCGGATTCACGCACCAGCGAACTGATGCCGACGTTGCAGATTGCCAGGCTGCCGAGGAAACCCAGCTCCTTGGCGTTGCGCAGGGCAGCCAGAGTGTCAGCGGTTTCGCCGGACTGGGAGATGGTGACAAATAGCGTGTCCGGCTGCACCACCACCTTGCGGTAGCGGAACTCGCTGGCGACTTCGACCTGACACGGAATACCGGCCAGCTCTTCGAGCCAGTAACGGGCAACCATGCCTGCGTGATAACTGGTGCCGCACGCGACGATCTGCACATTGCGCACCTTGGCGAACAGCTCGGCGGCCTGCGGACCAAAGGCTTGTACCAAGACCTGATTCTCGCTCAGACGACCTTCGAGGGTGCGTTGAACCACGGCAGGCTGCTCGTGGATTTCCTTGAGCATGTAGTGGCGGAACTCGCCTTTGTCGGCGGCTTCGGCACCGTCGGTGTACTGCACGGTCTGGCGCTCGACGGCTTTGCCGGTCACGTCCCAGATCTGCACCTTGTCACGCTGGATTTCGGCGATATCGCCCTCTTCCAGGTACATGAAACGGTCAGTGACCTGACGCAGGGCCAGTTGGTCGGACGCAAGGAAGTTTTCGCCCAGGCCCAGGCCGATCACCAGCGGGCTGCCGCTGCGAGCCGCGACCAGACGATCCGGTTGCAGCGCATGGATGACCGCCAGACCGTAGGCGCCATGCAGTTCCTTGACGGTTGCCTTCAGCGCGTCGGACAGGTCCGGCAGCGCCTTGAGTTTTTCGGTCAGCAGGTGGGCGATGACTTCGGTGTCGGTGTCGGAAGAGAACACGTAACCCTGCGCCTTGAGTTGCTCACGCAGCGCATCATGGTTTTCGATGATGCCGTTGTGCACCACCGCGACGTTGCCGGAGAAATGCGGGTGGGCGTTGCGTTCGCTCGGCGCACCGTGAGTTGCCCAACGGGTGTGGGCGATACCGAGACGGCCAATCAGCGGATGTTCAGCCAGGGCTGCGTCCAGTTCACTGACCTTACCCACGCGACGGGTGCGTTCCAGCGTGCCGTCATTGGTGTACACCGCCACACCGGCACTGTCATAACCCCGGTATTCGAGGCGCTTGAGGCCTTCGACCAGGATGGCGGTGATATTACGTTCAGCTACCGCGCCGACAATTCCACACATGCTTATTTCTCCTGACTGACCGTCGCGCAAATCAAATTGATACCGCGAGCCTGAATCTGATCCCGTGCCTCCTGCGGCAGGCGATCATCGGTGATTAGGGTATGGACACTGCTCCACGGCAGCTCCAGGTTTGGAATCTTGCGGCCGATCTTGTCGGCCTCGACCATCACGATCACTTCCCGCGCCACTTCCGCCATCACCCGGCTCAGGCCGAGCAACTCATTGAAGGTCGTGGTGCCACGCACCAGATCAATGCCGTCGGCACCGATGAACAATTGATCGAAGTCGTAAGAGCGTAGTACCTGCTCGGCGACCTGGCCCTGAAAGGATTCCGAATGGGGATCCCAGGTGCCGCCGGTCATCAGCAGGACCGGCTCGTGTTCGAGCTCGCTCAAGGCGTTGGCAACGTGCAGGGAGTTGGTCATGACCACCAGACCCGGTTGCTGGCCAAGTTCGGGGATCATGGCGGCGGTAGTGCTACCGCTGTCGATGATGATCCTGGCGTGCTCGCGAATGCGTTTGACGGCAGCGCGGGCAATTGCCTGTTTGTATTTGGAAACGTTCTGACTGACGTCGGCCACCAATTCCTGAGGCATGGTGATCGCCCCGCCATACCGACGCAGCAACAGACCGTGACTTTCCAGCGCGGCCAAATCCTTGCGAATCGTCACTTCCGAGGTTTCGAAACGCTTGGCGAGTTCGTCGACACTCACTTCACCCTGCTCCGAGAGCAGAGCCAGAATGTTGTGGCGACGTTGGGGTGTATTGCGTTTCGACATGGCGCGATAAGTTTCGATTCGAAAGATAATGAAAGCAATCAAAACCTATCGAAGCAAAACCGTCAAGCCACCGATGAAAAAAAATCGCTGCCCGTGGGCAGCGATCTTTCAGATTGAAGCGCTGTGGATAACTCAGCTCTTCTTGATCTTCTCCGGCCGCTTCCAGCCATCGATATTTTTCTGCCGCGCCCGACCGACGGCCAACTGCGCTTTATCCACATTCTGCGTGATGGTCGAACCGGCTGCCGTCGTCGCACCGTCGGAGATATCCACAGGCGCCACCAACGAGTTGTTGGAACCGATGAACACATCTTCGCCCAACACGGTTTTCCATTTGTTGGCGCCATCGTAATTGCAGGTGATGGTGCCGGCGCCGATGTTGGTGCGCGCACCGATTTCGGCGTCGCCCAGATAGGTCAGGTGTCCGGCCTTGGCACCCTCGCCCATGCGCGCGTTTTTCAGTTCGACGAAGTTACCCACATGCGCACGCGCTTCGAGCACGGTGCCCGGACGCAGACGGGCGAACGGACCGGCATCGCTGCCCTCGCCGAGAATCGCCCCTTCAATGTGACTGCTGGCCTTGATCACCACGCCTTTGCGCAGGGTGCTGTCCTTGATCACGCAGTTCGGACCGATCACCACGTCGTCTTCGATAACAACGTTGCCTTCGAGGATCACGTTGACGTCGATCAGCACATCGCGACCAACGGTCACTTCGCCGCGTACATCGAAACGCGCCGGGTCACGCAGGGTCACGCCCTGTGCCATCAACCGGCGACCAGCGCGCAACTGGTAATGGCGCTCCAGTTCCGACAGTTGCTTGCGATCGTTGGCGCCCTGCACTTCCATCGCGTCATGCGGTTGCTCGGTGGCAACCACCAAGCCGTCATTGACCGCCATTTCAATCACGTCGGTCAGGTAGTACTCGCCCTGGGCATTGTTGTTCGACAGGCGGCTCATCCAGTCGGCCAGATGATTGGCCGGGACGGCGAGGATACCGGTGTTACCTTCGGTGATTGCGCGCTGGGCTTCGCTGGCGTCCTTGTGCTCGACAATCGCGGCAACCTTGCCGTCGGCGTCGCGCACGATACGGCCATAACCGGTGGGGTCTTCCAGCTCAACGGTCAACAGCCCCATCTGTCCCGGCACAACATGCTTGAGCAGGCGCTGCAGGGTTTCAACTTCGATCAGCGGCACGTCACCGTAGAGAATCAGCACGGTGTCGGCGGTGATGAACGGGACGGCCTGGGCGGTGGCGTGACCGGTGCCCAATTGCTTGTCTTGCAGTACAAAATTCAGATCATCAGCAGCCAGGCGCTCGCGCACCACATCCGCACCATGGCCAATGACCACATGGATACGCTGCGGATCAAGTTGGCGTGCGCTGTGGATAACATGACCAAGCATGGAGTTGCCGGCAACCGGGTGCAAAACCTTCGGCAGCGCCGAACGCATACGGGTGCCTTGACCGGCAGCGAGAATAACGATTTCGAGAGACATGACTGGCTACCAATCCTGGGTGGTCAGCTACTGCGACCGGGTTTTGGGAATTCGGAAAAGAAAAAAGGGTAGCCGAGGCTACCCTTTTTTATCAATCGCACAACAAGTGGCTGACGGATTAACCGCCAAACTTCTTGCGGATCTGCTGGACGGTGCGCAGCTGAGCTGCAGCCTCGGCCAGACGTGCGGACGCAGCTCCGTAATCGAAATCTGCGCTCTTCTCATGCAGAGCAGCTTCGGCAGCCTTGAGAGCTGCTTGAGCCTGAGCTTCATCCAGGTCGGCGGCACGTTGCACGGTATCGGCAAGCACCTTGACCATGTTCGGCTGAACCTCGAGGAAACCACCGGAGATGTAGAACACCTCGGCTTCCCCGCCTTGCTTGATCAGGCGGATCGGACCTGGCTTCAGATTAGTGATCAGCGGCGCGTGACCCAGAGCGATACCAAGATCACCCAGTGCACCGTGCGCAATCACCATCTCGACCAGGCCGGAAAAGATTTCCCCTTCCGCGCTGACGATATCGCAATGGACTGTCATAGCCATCTGATTGCCTCAACCTAAATTAGCGCCCGTTGCCGGGCGCCGGGATTACAGTTTCTTGGCTTTCTCGATCGCTTCTTCGATGCCGCCAACCATGTAGAACGCTTGTTCTGGCAGGTGGTCGTAGTCACCGTTGAGGATGCCTTTGAAGCCAGCAATGGTGTCTTTCAGGGAAACGTATTTACCCGAAGCACCGGTGAAGACTTCAGCCACGAAGAACGGCTGCGACAAGAAGCGCTGGATCTTACGAGCACGGTTTACCAACTGCTTGTCGGCTTCCGACAGCTCGTCCATACCCAGGATCGCGATGATGTCCTTCAGCTCTTTGTAACGTTGCAGAACGTACTGAACGCCGCGAGCGGTGTCGTAGTGGTCCTGGCCGATTACGTTCGGGTCCAGCTGGCGCGAAGTCGAATCCAGTGGATCTACCGCTGGGTAGATACCCAGGGAAGCGATGTCACGGGACAGAACGACGGTGGCGTCCAAGTGGGCGAAGGTGGTCGCTGGCGACGGGTCGGTCAAGTCGTCCGCAGGTACGTATACCGCCTGGATCGAGGTGATCGAACCTTCTTTGGTCGAAGTGATACGTTCTTGCAGAACGCCCATCTCTTCAGCCAGAGTCGGCTGGTAACCTACTGCCGAAGGCATACGGCCCAGCAGTGCGGATACTTCAGTACCGGCCAGGGTGTAACGATAGATGTTGTCGACGAACAGCAGAACGTCGTTACCTTCGTCACGGAACTTCTCGGCCATGGTCAGGCCGGTCAGTGCTACGCGCAGACGGTTACCCGGCGGCTCGTTCATCTGACCGTAAACCAGTGCCACTTTGTCCAGAACGTTGGAGTCCTTCATCTCGTGGTAGAAGTCGTTACCCTCACGAGTACGCTCACCCACACCGGCGAACACGGAATAACCGCTGTGCTCGATGGCGATGTTACGGATCAGTTCCATCATGTTTACGGTTTTGCCTACACCGGCACCACCGAACAGACCGACTTTACCGCCTTTGGCAAACGGGCAAACCAGGTCGATAACCTTGATGCCGGTTTCCAGCAGGTCGTTGCCGCCTGCTTGCTCAGCGAACGAAGGCGCTGGACGGTGAATGCCCCAACGCTCTTCGGTGTCGATCGGACCCGCTTCGTCGATCGGGTTACCGAGGACGTCCATGATCCGGCCCAGGGTCGCTTTACCGACCGGTACGGAGATGGCTGCGCCAGAGTCGGTAACTTCCAGACCGCGCTTCAAGCCCTCGGTGGAACCCATCGCAATGGTGCGAACCACGCCGTCGCCCAGCTGCTGCTGAACTTCCAGAGTGGTTGCGGCCGCGCTTTGAACTGTCAGCGCGTTGTAGATGCTCGGTACGCTGTCGCGTGGAAATTCCACGTCGATAACGGCGCCGATGATTTGAACGATACGTCCGCTACTCATAGCTGGATCCTCTGAATATTTGAACCGTTAAACCGCGGCAGCGCCGCCGACGATTTCCGAGATCTCTTGGGTGATCGCAGCCTGACGCGCCTTGTTGTAGATCAGCTGCAAATCGCTGATCAAATCACCGGCGTTGTCGGTAGCGTTCTTCATCGCGATCATCCGCGCAGCTTGTTCAGCCGCGTTGTTCTCGACCACCGCCTGGTAGACCTGCGACTCAACGTAGCGGACCATCAAGCCGTCAAGCAGCTCTTTGGCATCCGGTTCGTAGAGATAGTCCCAGTGGTGCTTGAGATCCTGATCCGGGGTTGCCACCAGTGGAATCAATTGCTCCACGGTAGGCTGTTGCGTCATGGTGTTGATGAATTTGTTGGACACCACGGACAGGCGGTCAATACGGCCGTCCAGGTAGGCATCCAGCATCACCTTGACGCTGCCAATCAGATCATTGATCGACGGCTCTTCACCCAGGTGGCTGATAGCTGCAACGACGTTACCGCCGAAGTTGCGGAAAAAGGCCGCACCCTTGCTACCAACAACACACAGATCAATCTCGACGCCGTTTTCGCGGTTTACCGCCATGTCCTTGACCAGGGCCTTGAACAGGTTGGTATTCAAGCCGCCGCACAGACCACGGTCACTGCTCACAACGACATAACCCACACGCTTGATAGCGCGGTCGATCATGAACGGGTGGCGGTATTCCGGGTTGGCGTTGGCCAGATGCCCAATAACCTGGCGGATACGCTCCGCATAAGGACGGCTAGCAGCCATGCGCATTTGTGCCTTGCGCATTTTGCTGACCGCCACTTTTTCCATGGCGCTGGTAATCTTTTGCGTGCTTTTGATGCTCGCAATCTTACTGCGAATCTCTTTTGCGCCTGCCATGTAACACCTATCAGGTTAGCAAGCGGGAGCCTCGCGGCTCCCGCTGCGGCTTACCAGGTTTGGGTGGCCTTGAACTTCTCGATACCGGCTTTCATGCCAGCGTCGATTTCGTCATTGAAGTCACCTTTAACGTTGATCTTGGCCATCAAATCGGCGTGATCGCGGTTGAAGAAAGCAATCAGCGCTTGTTCGAAGCTGCCGATCTTGGCGATTTCAATGTCAGTCAGGAACCCACGCTCAGCGGCATACAGCGACAGCGCCATGTCAGCGATCGACATAGGTGCGTATTGCTTCTGCTTCATCAGCTCGGTAACGCGCTGACCATGCTCAAGTTGCTTACGGGTCGCTTCGTCCAGGTCAGAAGCGAACTGGGCGAATGCCGCCAGTTCACGGTACTGAGCCAGAGCGGTACGGATACCACCGGACAGCTTCTTGATGATCTTGGTCTGAGCGGCACCACCCACACGGGATACCGAAACACCGGCGTTCACTGCAGGGCGGATGCCCGAGTTGAACATGGCCGATTCCAGGAAGATCTGACCGTCGGTGATGGAAATCACGTTGGTCGGAACGAACGCGGAAACGTCGCCAGCCTGGGTTTCGATGATCGGCAGTGCGGTCAGGGAACCGGTTTTGCCGGTCACTGCGCCGTTGGTGAACTTCTCTACGTATTCTTCCGAAACGCGGGATGCGCGCTCCAGCAGACGGGAGTGGAGATAGAACACGTCGCCTGGGTAAGCTTCACGGCCTGGTGGACGGCGCAGCAGCAGGGAAATCTGGCGGTAAGCCACTGCTTGCTTGGACAGATCGTCATAAACGATCAGCGCGTCTTCACCGCGGTCGCGGAAGAATTCACCCATGGTGCAACCGGAGTACGGTGCCAGGAATTGCAGCGCAGGGGATTCCGAAGCACTGGCAGCCACGATGATCGTGTTGGCCAGGGCGCCGTTTTCTTCCAGCTTGCGAACCACGTTGGCGATGGTCGATTGTTTCTGACCGATTGCTACGTAGACGCAGAAAATGCCGCTGTCTTTCTGGTTGATGATCGCGTCGATCGCCAGAGCGGTTTTACCGATCTGACGGTCACCGATGATCAGCTCACGCTGGCCACGGCCGACAGGGATCATGGCATCGACAGCCTTGTAGCCAGTCTGTACAGGCTGGTCTACCGACTTACGCCAGATCACGCCCGGTGCAACTTTCTCGACCGCGTCGGTCTCGGTGTTGCCCAGTGGACCTTTGCCGTCAACAGGGTTACCCAGTGCGTCGACTACGCGACCCAGCAGTTCCTTACCCACCGGAACTTCGAGGATGCGGCCAGTGCACTTGGCGCTCATGCCTTCAGCCAGAGACTGGTAAGCGCCCAGTACAACGGCACCTACGGAGTCTTGCTCCAGGTTGAGGGCCATACCGTAGACGCCGCCCGGAAACTCGATCATCTCGCCGTACATGACGTCGGCCAGACCGTGAATCCGCACGATGCCGTCAGATACGCTGACGACAGTGCCTTCGTTACGGGCTTGGGAGGTCACATCGAGCTTGTCGATGCGGCCCTTGATAATTTCACTTATTTCGGAAGGATTGAGTTGCTGCATTGCTCTGCTGCCCCTTCAAACTCAAGATTTCAATGCTTCGGCAAGTTTCGCGATTTTTCCGCGAATCGAGCCATCGATAACCAGGTCGCCGGCGCGGATCACGACACCACCTATAAGGGCAGCATCCTCCGCAACTTGCAGGCGCACTTCCCGGTTGAGTCGTGCACTGAGAACCTTGGCGAGTTTGTCTTGCTGTTCTTGGTTCAATGCAAATGCACTGGTCACTTCAACGTCTACCGACTTCTCTTGTTCGGCCTTGTACAGGTCGAAAAGAGCGGCAATCTCCGGCAGAAGCGGGAGACGGTCGTTTTCGGCAACGACATTGATGAAGTTCTGTGCCTTGGCATCAAACTTGTCGCCGCACACGTCAATAAACGTGGCGGCCTTTTCTGCGCTCGTCAGTCGCGGGGCCTTGAGCACGCGCTGCATGGTGTCATCTTGTGACACCGCTGCAGCCAGGCCGAGCATGGCTGACCAATTGGCCAGTTGCTGGTGGGCCTGAGCGTGCTCGAAGGCCGCCTTAGCGTAAGGTCGGGCCAACGTGGTCAGTTCTGCCATGATCGCCCTCGCTTAGATTTCAGCAGCCAGTTGGTTAACCAGCTCTGCGTGCGCGTTTTGATCGATTGTGGCACCCAGGATCTTCTCGGCGCCGCCGACAGCCAGCAAGCCCACTTGGGCGCGCAGCTTGTCTTTGACACTGTTCAGTTCCTGTTCGATCTCGGCTTGAGCCTGAACCTTCACACGGTCAGCATCGACACGGGCCTTTTCAACGGCCTCTTCGACAATCTGGTTACCGCGTTTCTTGGCTTGCTCGATGATTTCAGCTGCCTGAGCTTTCGCTTCGCGCAGTTGCTGACCCGCTTTCTCTTGGGCCAACTCCAGGTCGCGAGCTGCACGGCTGGCAGCGTCCAGACCATCAGCGATCTTCTTTTGACGTTCGTGCAGAGCAGCGATGACCGGAGGCCATACGAACTTCATGCAGAACAGTACAAAAATCAGGAACGCAACGGACTGGCCAATCAGGGTCGCATTAATGTTCACGCCAACACCTCGCAGTTACGTTGTCCATCACATCAAATTACTCGGAAGAATCCGGGTAATTAGCCAGCGATCTGACCAACGAACGGGTTCGCAAAGGTGAAGAACAGAGCGATACCAACACCGATCATGGTTACGGCGTCGAGCAGACCGGCAACGATGAACATTTTAACTTGCAGCATTGGAACCATTTCTGGCTGACGCGCTGCGCCTTCCAGGAACTTGCCGCCCAGCAGGCCGAAACCAATTGCGGTACCCAGTGCGCCCAGGCCGATCAACAGTGCAACAGCGATAGCGGTTAGACCAACTACAGTTTCCATCTTTCCTCCCGACTTTTACGTCGTATGGTTTAGGTTTTTTAGATTAAAGCGGTAAAACAAATCGTTTCAGAGGCCCGGTTAAGAGCCCCCTCCCGTTTGACCGGGAGGGACATCAGATCAGCCGAGGCTGCTCTTAATGGTTTTCTTCGTGCGCCATCGACAGGTAGACGATGGTCAGCATCATGAAGATGAACGCCTGCAGGGTGATGATCAGGATGTGGAACACTGCCCACGCCCACTGCAGAACAACGCCCAGGCCGCTCAGCCAGAGCAGACCGCTGCCGAACATCACAGCGATCAGAATGAACACCAGCTCGCCGGCATACATGTTGCCGAACAGACGCAGAGCCAGGGAGATCGGCTTGGCGATCAGGGTCACGAATTCCAGCAGGAAGTTCACCGGGATCAGCAAGGCTTGAACGAAGATGTTCTTGCTGCCGAACGGGTGCAGGGTCAGTTCGCCGATGAAGCCGCCGAGGCCCTTGACCTTGATGCTATAGAAAATGATCAGAGCGAAAACCGAGAACGCCATGCCCAGGGTCGCGTTCGGGTCGGTAGTCGACACGGCGCGGAACGGGATGTGGTGGTCGCCGGTGATCAGGATGGCCAGCTGAGGAATCCAGTCGACCGGTACCAGGTCGACGGCGTTCATCAGGAACACCCAGACGAAGATGGTCAGTGCCAGCGGTGCAATCACCGGGCTACGGCCATGGAAGCTGTCTTTCACGCTGCCATCGACGAATTCGACCAGTACTTCAACGAAGTTCTGCAGGGCACCCGGTTGACCGGAAGTCGCCTTCTTTGCCGCCATGCGGAAAAGGAAAACGAAAATCAGGCCCAGTGCGACCGACCAGCCGAGGGTATCGACGTGGAAAGCCCAGAAGCCCATTTCCTTGGCTTCTGCTGCGGAATGGGCAAAGCCCCAGCCGCCGTTAGGTAGCTGACCGAAGGTCAGGTTCTGCAAGTGGTGCTGGATATAGCCCGAAGCGGTTGTTTCTGCCATGGTTGCCTCAAACGCCCTAAGGTCTCGAAAGTCTTGTTCTCATCAGCAGGGGAGCGAACCAGCTGACCGACTGAGTCAGCACGAAGGCACCGAATACTGCGATCGGCGCCAATGGCTTCACACCTGCAAACACCAGTGCAAACAGCACTGCCGTCAAAATCAGTTTGCCTGCCTCGCCGGCATAAAATGACCGGACGATGGACTGGGCTGCTCGGGCGCCGGAAAACCGAAATGCCTTGTGAGCGAAATAAACATTGGGCAGCAAGGCTATCAGGCCTCCGCAAAGTCCCGAGTATCCGGCAACGACTCCGTGCCATTGCCAGAGCGCCAAAGCGGCAATGAGCAAAATGACAAATTGAGCCATCAACACCGGAAAAACCGCCAGGCGATGGAACGGCAGGCGGTTTGGCTTGCGGGTTTCCATCACGATTGCTCTCCAATGGTCGGCTGCCAGAATTCAATAACTTGGCATAATTTGTGCCGACAAAATGCGCGCAGAGTATAGGGGCGGTTCTGCCCCTATTCAACTGTCAGGTAGTGATTTCCGACTGCGCGCTACATGAGGAAATGTTTCAGCGGATGTGTGCGAGCACACCCTGAAGCTCATCGAGGGAGTTGTAACCGATGACCAACTGGCCCTTTCCCTTCTTTCCGTGGCGAATCTGCACCGCAGAGCCTAGGCGCTCGGCCAGACGCTGCTCAAGGCGAGCGATATCCGGGTCGGGTTTGACTGCTTCCACAGGCTCCGGTTTGCCGCTCAACCACTGGCGAACCAGTGCTTCAGTCTGGCGCACGGTCAGGCCGCGTGCGACAACATGTCGCGCCCCTTCCACCTGCTGATTGTCCGGCAAGCCGAGCAAAGCACGGGCGTGGCCCATTTCCAGGTCGCCGTGGGACAGCATGGTCTTGATGACTTCAGGTAGGGCAATAAGCCGTAACAGGTTAGCCACAGTCACGCGGGACTTACCCACAGCCTCGGCAACCTGTTGCTGAGTGAGCTGGAATTCCTGCTGCAGGCGCTGCAGGGCGACCGCTTCTTCGATCGGGTTCAGGTCTTCACGCTGGATGTTCTCGATCAGCGCAATGGCGATCGCGGTTTCATCCGGCACATCGCGGACCATGGCCGGGATGGTTTCCTGACCGGCCTGCTGGCTCGCGCGCCAACGGCGCTCACCGGCGATGATTTCAAAGCGGCCACCGCCAATCGGGCGTACCACGATCGGCTGCATCACGCCTTGAGACTTGATCGACTGAGCCAGCTCTTCCAGCGCCTGCGGATCCATGTCGCGGCGTGGCTGGTATTTGCCACGCTGCAGCAGGTCCAGCGGCAAGTGTTGCAGTTCACGGGTATCCGCCTGCGCAGCCTGTTCTTCCAGCGCGCTGACAGTCGGACCACTCAGCAGTGCATCCAGTCCACGTCCGAGACCTCGTTTCTTGACGGCCATGGGGATTCCTTAAGTTGGCTGAGCAGCGGCGATACGTGAATTTTTGCGCTGACGGCGAACCATCTCGCCCGCCAGGGCCAGGTAGGCCAGCGCGCCGCGCGATTGCTTGTCGTAGGCCAGTGCCGGCATACCGTAGCTTGGCGCTTCGGCCAGGCGGATATTGCGCGGGATCACTGTGTCGTAGAGCTGCTCTCCGAAGTGTTCCTTGAGCTGCGCCGACACATCGTTCATCAGGCTCAGGCGCGGGTCGTACATGGTGCGCAGCAAACCTTCGACCTTCAGGTTCGGGTTCAACAGTTCAGCGATGCGCTTGATGTTATCCACAAGGTCGCTCAAGCCTTCGAGCGCAAAGTATTCGCACTGCATGGGGATAATGACCCCATCAGCGGCAACCAGTGCGTTGAGCGTGAGCATCGACAGCGAGGGTGGGCAGTCGATCAAAATGTAATCGTAGTTCTCACGGATCGGCGCCAGCGCACTGCGCAGACGGCTTTCCTTCATCTGCATTTCCAGCAGGACCACTTCGGCAGCAGTCAGGTCGCGGTTGGCCGGCAGCAGTTGATAACCGCCGTGCTCGGAGTAGTGCATGGCCTGGGCCAGATCGCATTCGCCGATCAGCAGGTCGTAGACCGAGTTTTCCAGGCCATGTTTATCCACACCGCTACCCATGGTGGCGTTGCCCTGTGGATCGAGATCGATCAACAGCACCCGGCGCTTGGTCGCGACCAGGGATGCTGCGAGGTTGATGCAGGTGGTGGTCTTGCCCACACCACCTTTCTGGTTCGCTATCGCGAATACCTTAGCCATTCTTGCTTGTGTTCCCAATCATGCCGTGCGGCGCAGTATCAGCAGATGGCGTTGGCCTTGGCAACCGGGTACGGCCAGGGCGTGTTCGCTATCGAGTTTGAAGTCTGCCGGCAATGCTACCAGCTCATCGGCCGGATGAACGCCCTTCATTGCCAGCCAGCGCGTATCGGCATCGCCGAGGTGGCGAGTCCACTGGGTGAAGTTCTCCATGCTGCTGAACGCCCGGGAAATGATCCCGTTGAACGGTTGGGCAGGCTGGAAGGCTTCAACGCGACTGTGGATAACTTGCAGGTTATCCAGTTTGAGTTCGAGTTTGACCTGAGTCAGGAAGCGGGTTTTCTTGCCGTTGCTGTCCAGACAGGTCACTTGCGAGTCCGGATACAGGATCGCCAACGGGATCCCCGGCATGCCGCCGCCGCTGCCGACGTCGAGCCAACGGCCGTTTTCGATGAAAGACATCACGCTCAGACTATCGAGCAAATGACGCGAGACCATTTCGTCAGGATCGCGCACCGCTGTCAGGTTGTAGGCCTGGTTCCATTTGATCAACAGGGCCAGGTAACCCAACAGCAATTCGTGCTGGGTTGCGCTGAGATTGACACCGAGCTCGCGGGCTCCTGTGGATAACTCTTCGGCGTGTTGCGAAGTGACCTTAGAACTCAAGCGCTTTGCTCCAACTGACGGCCCGCGCCGCGTTTTTTCAAATGAATCATCAACAGCGAAATCGCTGCCGGCGTCACGCCCGGGATCCGCGAAGCCTGGCCAAGCGTCTCCGGACGCGTCGCACCGAGCTTGCTCTGGATCTCCTTGGAGAGACCGGAAATGTTGGTGTAATCGATATCCACAGGCAATTTCGTGTCTTCACTGGCGCGCAGACGGGCGATTTCGTCCTGCTGACGGTCGATGTAACCGGCGTATTTGGTCTTGATTTCGACCTGCTCGGCGACCTGGGGATCTTCGGCGCCGTTGCCGGTCACTTCGACCAGACCAGCGTAGTCGATTTCCGGACGACTCAAGAGGTTGAGCAAGTTGTATTCGTGAGTCAGCGGCGTGCCGAATTTCTCGGCAATCGCATCGCCCTGCTGCGTATTTGGGCGAACCCAGGTGCTTTTCAGGCGCTGTTCTTCCAGTTCGATGCTTTCGCGCTTCTTGCAGAACGCCGCCCAACGCGCGTCATCGACCAGGCCGAGTTCGCGACCTTTTTCGGTCAGACGCAGGTCGGCGTTGTCCTCACGCAGGATCAGGCGGTACTCGGCACGGGAGGTGAACATGCGGTATGGCTCTTGGGTACCGAGGGTGATCAGGTCATCGACCAACACGCCGATGTACGCTTCATCGCGACGCGGGCACCAGGCTTCTTTGCCCTTGGCGCGCAGTGCGGCGTTGGCCCCGGCCAGCAAACCCTGGGCGCCAGCTTCTTCGTAACCGGTGGTGCCGTTGATTTGCCCGGCGAAGAACAGACCGCCGATGACTTTGGTTTCCAGGCTGTATTTCAGGTCGCGCGGATCGAAGTAGTCGTACTCGATCGCATAACCCGGACGCACGATGTGCGCGTTTTCCATGCCGCGGATCGATTGCACGATCTGCAATTGCACGTCGAACGGCAAGCTTGTGGATATCCCGTTCGGATACAGCTCATGGGTGGTCAGACCTTCCGGTTCGATGAACACCTGATGGCTTTCCTTGTCGGCAAAGCGGTGGATCTTGTCTTCGATCGACGGGCAGTAACGCGGACCGATGCCCTCGATTTCGCCGGCAGCGGAATACATCGGCGAACGATCAAGGTTCGCGGCAATGATTTCGTGAGTGCGGGCGTTGGTGTGGGTGATCCAGCAACTGACCTGCCGTGGATGCTGCTCTTTGTTACCCATGAACGACATCACCGGGATCGGCGTATCGCCTGGTTGCTCGGTCATCACCGAGAAATCCACAGACTTGCCATCGATACGCGGCGGCGTACCGGTTTTCAGGCGACCGACACGCAATGGCAGTTCACGCAGACGGTGAGCCAGTGCGATCGACGGCGGATCACCGGCACGACCGCCGGAAAAATTCTGCAAGCCGATGTGGATAAGTCCGCCGAGGAACGTCCCCGTGGTCAACACCACGGAATCAGCGAAGAACCGCAGACCCATTTGCGTGACAACACCGCGCACCTGTTCCTGCTCAACGATCAGATCGTCGGCGGCTTGTTGAAATATCCACAGGTTTGGCTGGTTCTCCAGAATTTCGCGGACAGCGGCCTTGTACAGAATCCGGTCGGCTTGCGCACGGGTCGCACGCACGGCCGGGCCTTTACGGCTGTTCAACACGCGAAACTGGATGCCACCCAAATCGGTGGCGATGGCCATCGCGCCGCCGAGGGCATCGATTTCCTTGACCAGATGGCTTTTGCCAATGCCACCGATGGCCGGATTGCAGCTCATGGCACCGAGGGTTTCCACGTTATGCGTCAGCAACAGGGTTTTTGCCCCCATACGTGCTGAGGCCAGTGCTGCCTCGGTACCGGCATGACCGCCGCCGATGACGATCACTTCAAAACGGGAAGGGAAATCCACCACGCACCTCGTGCCTGCTTAAGTAGGTAATTCAGGAATAGTTTGAGATCAGGTTTCTGGACCTGGTCGACAAGTATAGGGACTTCGCCCTTCCTAAAGAACCCTTTGCACAAAATTTAACCAGCTGTGGAGAACTCGAAGTTAAAAGAATAAAAAAGAGAGAAATTTATAAAACCTTTGTTTTTATGTTTATTCTTACTGACCGACCTTTCTGTGGATAGATCGCTACAACCCTTGTTATTCAATGTGTACAGAGTTTCAAAACCCTGTTATCAGGTGCCAATGAGGCCCTTGGATAACCGGTTTAAGCCTGTGGATGAATGGGGTGGTTATCCACAGAAGCAGTTATATCCAGTTTTGAAGCCCTGTTATCAACTGACCTCATTGCCAGTTATTCACAGGGCTTAATCCACAGAAAAGGTCTGTACGAGAAACACACGGGCACAAAAAATCCGCTCAGGGAGAAGGAATCTGCCCGGCACTGGAAGAAGGTAGGGAGAAAAAGGGGGCAGGCAGGCCGCGAACGGGCCTGCCTGTGCACAGCAGAAGGACTATTTACCGATGCAGAAGCTGGAGAAGATCCGGCCGAGCAGGTCATCGGAACTGAATGCCCCGGTGATTTCTCCCAGGGATTGCTGCGCCTGACGCAAATCTTCTGCCAGCAGCTCACCAGCGCCTGCCAACGTCAGCTGCGCGCGCCCGTGTTCCAGCGCCGCACTGGCATGCCGCAGGGCTTCGAGATGCCGGCGTCGGGCACTGAAGCTGCTTTCCGAAGTTTGCTCGTAGCCCATGCAGGCCTTGAGGTGTTCACGCAGCAATTCCAGACCGTCACCGGCCGATTTGGCGCTCAGGCTGATGGTGACATGGCCATCTTCGCTGACTTCCAGGGCAATCGCTTCACCCGTGAGGTCGGCCTTGTTGCGGATCAGGGTGACTTTGGCCGGATCTGGACGGGGTTCGAGGAATTCCGGCCACAGCGCAAACGGATCTGCTGCTTCAGGAGCGGTGGCATCGACCACTAACAGCACGCGATCCGCTTCAGTGATTGCTTTCAACGCGCGCTCAACGCCGATCTTTTCCACCTGATCGTCGGTATCGCGCAGACCAGCGGTATCCACCACGTGCAACGGCATGCCATCAATGTGGATATGTTCACGCAGGATGTCTCGGGTGGTGCCAGCAATCTCGGTAACGATCGCCGCTTCGCGTCCGGCCAGGGCGTTCAACAGGCTGGACTTGCCGGCATTCGGACGACCGGCAATCACCACAGTCATACCATCACGCAACAAGGCACCCTGCCCGGCCTCGCGAAGCACTGTGGACAGTTCATCGCGTACGTTGTCGAGCATGTTCAGCACATGACCATCGGCAAGAAAGTCGATTTCCTCTTCCGGAAAGTCGATGGCAGCTTCGACATAGATGCGCAGCGCGATCAATTGTTCGGTGAGGTGATGCACACGCAGGGAAAACGCGCCCTGCAGCGAGCGCAGGGCATTGCGCGCAGCCTGTGCAGAACTGGCCTCGATCAAGTCGGCAATCGCCTCGGCCTGGGCCAGGTCGAGTTTGTCGTTGAGGAACGCACGTTCGCTGAATTCGCCAGGACGCGCCAGCCGGCAGCCCAGTTCCAGACAACGCTTGAGCAACATATCCAGAACGATCGGGCCGCCGTGGCCCTGCAGTTCCAGTACGTCTTCGCCGGTGAACGAGTTCGGTCCCGGGAAATACAGGGCCAGACCTTCGTCCAGCACTTGTTGGTCATCACTGAAAAACGGGCCGTAATGAGCGTAACGCGGTTTCAGTTCGCGGCCGCTGATGGCTTTGGCTGCAACACTGGCCAACGGCCCGGAAATACGGACGATGCCGACACCGCCACGCCCTTGAGCGGTAGCGACAGCGGCGATGGTTTCACGAGGTGCGCTCATAAACCGGAATCCAGACAAAAGTGACAGATAGCAAAACGCCCCACTAGGGGGCGTTTTGAGTGGTGTTATCCACAGAGTAAGTTACGCCTCGGCTTTTTTCGTCGCCGCTTCGATCTTACGTGTGATGTACCACTGTTGGGCAATCGACAGGCAGTTGTTCACAACCCAGTACAGCACCAGACCAGCAGGGAACCACAGGAAGAAGAAGGTGAAGATGATTGGCATCATTTTCATGACCTTCGCCTGCATCGGATCCGGCGGAGTCGGGTTCAGACGCTGCTGAATGAACATGGTCGCGCCCATGATGATCGGCAGGATGAAGAACGGATCCTTGATCGACAGGTCGGTGATCCACAGCATGAACGGCGCCTGGCGCATTTCCACGCTTTCAAGCAGAACCCAGTACAGCGAAAGGAAAACCGGCATCTGCACGAGGATCGGCAAGCAGCCGCCCAGCGGATTGATCTTCTCTTTCTTGTACAGCTCCATCATGGCCTGCGACATTTTCTGCCGGTCATCGCCATGTTGCTCTTTCAGTGCAGCCAGTTTCGGAGCAACGGCACGCATGCGCGCCATGGATTTGTAGCTGGCAGCCGACAGCGGGAAGAAGATCCCTTTGATCAGCATGGTCAGGAAGATGATCGACCAGCCCCAGTTACCCACAATCGCGTGGATGTGTTGCAGCAACCAGAAGATCGGCTGAGCGATGAACCACAGAATGCCGTAGTCGACCGTCAGTTCCAGACCTGGGGACAACTCTTTCAGTACAGCCTGGCTTTTTGGACCGGCGTACAGAATGGCGCTGGTTTCAACTTTTGCACCCGGTGCAGCGGTCAGCGAAGGACCGGTGTAACCGATGATGTAGTTGCCTTTGCTGTCCTTACGCGTCTGAACGATGTTGTTTTCGCCTTTCGGCGCAACCCATGCAGTCACGAAGTAGTGTTGCAGCCAGGCTACCCAGCCACCGGTGACAGTTTCCTTGAGCTGACCTTTGTCCATGTCCTTCATGGACACTTTCTTGTACGGCTCGGAACTTGTCCACAGAGCTGCGCCCAGATAAGTCGCAGTACCTGTAGCAGTGGTCGACGAAGGGTCGGCACTGGCGTCGCGCTTCAACTGAGCGAACATCGAACCGGACCAGGGCTGAGCGCTCTGGTTATCCACAAGATAGGTCACGGTTACGTCATACAGGCCGCGTTTCAGGGTGAAACGCTTGATGTAGTTGACACCGTCCTTGCTGAACTTCAGGTCGACGACCAGTTGATCCTGACCGTCAGCCAGTTGATAACTTTTCTTCTCCGAAGAGTAAACCGGACGACCGGCCGGGCTTGCGTCCGGACCGTTGGTGCCGATCAGGCCGCTTTGTGCCAGATAAGTGCGCTCGCCGCCGTTGTCGAACAGCTGGAACGGAACATCCGGACGGTCCTGGCGACGTGGATACAGTGGCAAGGTCAGTTGCGCAACGTCACCGCCCTGTGGATCGATCGCCAGATCGAGCACGTCGGTTTTGACCTGGATCAGATCCTTGCTGGCAGCGACCGGAGTTTCCACAGGTGCGCTGGTATCGCTGGCGGCACGCGGAATATCGTCACTGGCGGAAGCGTTATTGCCAGGAACGGTGTCCGGCAAACCGGATGCAGTCGTACTGGAAGCAACATTCTGAGTCGGCAGGGCAGCCTGGCCATAGTCCTGGTTCCATTTAAGAACCATAACGTAGGACACGATTGCCAGGGCGACGATCAGGATCGTGCGTTTGATATCCATGATTACTCGGCCATCGAAGAAGAACGGGAGGTAGGGATAGGTGGAACCGGGTCATAACCACCGGGATTCCACGGATGACAGCGACCTAAACGACGAAAGGTCAGCCAGCCACCGCGCAGAAGGCCATGATTTTCGATGGCTTCTAACGCGTAGCAGGAACAACTGGGGTAGAAACGACAGTGGTCAGCCATCAGGGGACTAATGGCATAGCGATAAAACTGGATCGGAACGAGGGCCAGTTTACGCATCTGGACTGTCTACCCCTACAGTTTCGGTTTTGACTGCTGGAACTGGCTTGTTACGGGCCAGGCGTTTCCAGAGTTTGCCGAAATGCTGAATCAATTCGGGGTTTTCTACATCGCCCAAACCTTTGCGCGCGACGATAACGATGTCCCAGCCGACCAGTGAATCCTGGTGCAGGCGAAACGATTCGCGCATAAGACGTTTGAGACGATTGCGCTCGACGGAGAGCTTTACGCTCTTTTTCCCGATAACCAGCCCGAGACGGGGGTGATCAAGGTCGTTGTTGCGCGCAAGGAGCAGGAGATTTTTCCCCGGAACCTTGCCGGTAGGGGAGTCAAAGACTGCCTTGAAATGCCGGGGGGTAAGCAGACGCTTTTCCCGACTGAAGTCCTGACTCACCTCCAGTACCGGATTATCAAACTGCCAGACGCGCACGACCTTTGGCGCGACGACGCGACAGGACAGCGCGACCGTTCTTGGTAGCCATGCGAGCACGGAAACCGTGGGTACGAGCGCGTTTGATAGTGCTTGGTTGGAAAGTACGTTTCATGTCGTGTTACCTGGTTCGTCCACAACGGGCCGGAATGGCCCCCGTTTTAAGAGACCGGGGATTCTAGAGAAAGCAAGCCTTCAGGTCAATTTCCAACCAGCGTTTCCTTATAAATAGATCTCTGGAGCTTCCAGAACCGAAATCCTGTTTGCCAGATATAAAAATAAAGAAGGGAATTATTTAAAGCTTTTCTGTAAAGCTTGTAAAAGCTAGGGCGGCCATCTTCTGTGGATAACTGGTTTGAGACCTTATTCCGCTTGATGTACAGAGAATAACAACTACAGTGGAAAACCGTGTTCAGCCTGTGCTGCGCTGTCGGATAACCTGTGTGTGGAAACGGCAGTTATCCACAGGCTGGTTATCCACCGAGTTCTACCCCCAGTTGTCCAGTGCCCTCAGAGGCGGTTATCCACAGAGCTTATTCACACACCGTTGGTCGCCTTTTTACCGGTTAACGCATTGATTAATCATGACCACCACACAACCTGCATGTGGATAAGTGGGCCGCTCGCCGCTACAATGGCCGCTTGTTTTTGCCTCACCGGCTTTCAACTTAGGGGATATCCGTGTCAGTGGAACTTTGGCAGCAGTGCGTGGAGCTTTTGCGCGAGGAGCTGCCTGCCCAACAATTCAACACCTGGATCCGTCCACTACAGGTCGAAGCCGAAGGCGACGAGTTGCGCGTCTACGCACCGAACCGTTTTGTGCTGGACTGGGTCAACGAAAAGTACCTGGGTCGCGTCCTTGAACTGCTGGATGAGCACGGCAACGGCATGGCGCCTGCGCTTTCCTTATTAATAGGCAGCAAACGCAGTTCGGCACCGCGTGCCGCGCCGAATGCACCGTTGGCTGCTGCGCAAGCGTCTCAGGCTCAGGCCAATGCCGCGCCAGCCAGTGCTCCGGCACCAGCCCCGACGGCTGCCCCCACCAAGCGCTCGACGCACAAAGCCGAGGAAGTCAGTGAAGAGCCGTCCCGCGACAGCTTTGATCCGATGGCCGGTGCGGCCTCGCAACAGGCCCCGGTTCGCGCCGAACAGCGCACTGTTCAGGTTGAAGGCGCGCTCAAGCACACCAGTTACCTGAACCGCACCTTCACCTTCGAAAACTTCGTTGAAGGCAAGTCCAACCAGCTCGCCCGTGCGGCGGCCTGGCAGGTGGCGGATAATCCCAAGCACGGTTACAACCCGCTGTTCCTTTATGGTGGCGTCGGCCTGGGTAAAACCCACTTGATGCATGCTGTGGGTAACCACCTGTTAAAGAAGAACCCGAATGCCAAGGTCGTCTACCTGCATTCCGAGCGCTTCGTGGCTGACATGGTCAAGGCGCTGCAACTGAATGCGATCAACGAGTTCAAACGCTTCTACCGTTCGGTGGATGCTTTGCTGATCGACGATATCCAGTTCTTCGCCCGCAAGGAGCGCTCGCAGGAAGAGTTTTTCCACACCTTCAACGCCCTGCTTGAAGGTGGCCAGCAGGTCATTCTCACCAGTGACCGCTACCCGAAAGAAATCGAAGGCCTTGAAGAGCGCCTCAAATCCCGCTTCGGCTGGGGCCTGACCGTAGCCGTCGAGCCTCCGGAACTGGAAACCCGCGTGGCGATCTTGATGAAGAAGGCCGACCAGGCCAAAGTCGAGTTGCCACACGATGCGGCGTTCTTCATTGCCCAGCGAATTCGCTCCAACGTCCGTGAGCTGGAAGGTGCGCTGAAACGCGTGATCGCCCACTCGCACTTCATGGGCCGCGACATCACCATCGAGCTGATTCGCGAATCCCTGAAAGACTTGTTGGCGTTGCAAGACAAACTGGTCTCTGTGGATAACATTCAGCGCACTGTCGCCGAGTACTACAAGATCAAGATCTCCGACCTGCTGTCCAAGCGCCGTTCGCGCTCGGTGGCTCGTCCCCGTCAGGTGGCCATGGCATTGTCCAAAGAGCTGACCAACCACAGCCTGCCGGAAATCGGCGATGTGTTTGGCGGACGCGATCACACGACGGTGTTGCACGCCTGCCGCAAGATCAACGAACTTAAGGAATCCGACGCGGACATCCGCGAGGACTACAAGAACCTGCTGCGTACACTGACCACTTGATGAACACCAGCGCAGCTTATTAAGGCAAGGGACTAGACCATGCATTTCACCATTCAACGCGAAGCCCTGTTGAAACCCCTGCAACTGGTCGCAGGCGTCGTCGAGCGCCGACAGACCTTGCCGGTACTCTCCAACGTGCTGTTGGTCGTCGATGGCCAGCAACTGTCGCTGACCGGTACCGACCTGGAAGTCGAGCTGGTGGGTCGCGTGCAACTTGAAGAGCCGGCCGAAACAGGTTCCATCACCGTGCCCGCGCGCAAGCTGATGGACATCTGCAAGAGCCTGCCCAACGACGCGCTGATCGACATCAAGGTCGACGAGCAGAAGCTGGTGGTGAAGGCCGGGCGTAGCCGCTTCACCCTGTCGACCCTGCCAGCCAATGATTTCCCGACGGTGGAAGAAGGCCCGGGTTCGCTGACCTGCAGCCTGGAGCAGAGCAAACTGCGTCGCCTGATCGAACGCACCAGCTTCGCCATGGCCCAGCAGGACGTGCGTTATTACCTCAACGGCATGTTGCTGGAAGTATCCGAAGGCATCATCCGTGCTGTGGCCACCGACGGTCACCGTCTGGCCATGTGTTCGATGAAAGCCGATATCGGCCAGCCTGATCGCCATCAGGTGATCGTGCCGCGTAAAGGTATCCTTGAACTGGCACGTCTGCTCACCGAGCCGGAAGGCAACGTCAGCATCGTCCTCGGTCAGCACCACATCCGCGCCACCACCGGTGAGTTCACCTTCACCTCGAAGCTGGTCGACGGCAAATTCCCGGACTACGAGCGCGTTCTGCCAAAAGGCGGTGACAAACTGGTGCTCGGTGACCGTCAGGCACTGCGTGAAGCGTTCAGCCGTACCGCGATTCTGTCCAACGAGAAGTACCGTGGTATCCGTCTGCAACTGGCCAGCGGGCAGTTGAAGATCCAGGCCAACAACCCGGAGCAGGAAGAAGCGGAAGAAGAAGTAGGCGTTGAATACAACGGCGGTTCGCTGGAAATCGGCTTCAACGTGAGCTACTTGCTCGACGTGCTGGGCGTGATGACCACCGAGCAGGTTCGCCTGATCCTGTCCGACTCCAACAGCAGTGCGCTGGTGCAAGAGTCCGACAATGACGACTCGGCTTACGTTGTCATGCCGATGCGTCTGTAATCAGCTGACCCTGGATGTCCTTAAGTCGTGTTTCGGTCACCGCGGTGCGCAATCTGCATCCGGTGACCTTCTCCCCCTCCCCCCGCATCAACATTCTTTACGGCGCCAACGGCAGCGGCAAAACCAGTGTTCTGGAAGCCATTCATCTGCTGGGGCTTGCCCGTTCGTTTCGTAGCACGCGGCTGTTGCCGGTCATCCAGTACGAACAACTCGCCTGCACCGTGTTCGGTCAGGTCGAGTTGGCCGAGGGTGGGCACAGTGCGTTGGGGATATCTCGCGACCGTCAGGGCGAGTTCCAGATCCGCATCGACGGACAGAACGCCCGCAGCGCCGCGCAGCTGGCGGAAATCCTGCCGCTGCAGTTGATCAACCCCGATAGCTTCCGCCTGCTTGAAGGTGCGCCGAAGATTCGCCGGCAGTTCCTCGACTGGGGTGTTTTCCACGTCGAACCACGGTTCATGGCGACCTGGCAGCGTTTGCAGAAGGCCTTGCGCCAGAGAAACTCCTGGCTGCGGCATGGTACACTTGACGCCGTTTCGCAAGCGGTTTGGGACAGGGAACTGTGCCAGGCCAGCGCTGAAATCGATGAATACCGCCGCGCTTACATCAAAGCCTTGAAACCAGTCTTTGAACAAACCTTGAGCGAACTGGTTGAGCTCGAAGGTTTGACGCTCAGCTATTACCGAGGCTGGGACAAAGACCGGGAATTGAGCGCCGTACTGGCTGGCTCCGTGCAACGGGACCAGCAAATGGGTCATACCCAGGCTGGGCCACAACGGGCTGATTTGCGTCTTAGATTGGGCGCACACAACGCCGCGGACATCTTGTCCCGGGGTCAGCAGAAGCTGGTGGTCTGTGCGCTGCGTATTGCCCAAGGGCATCTGGTGAGCCAGGCCCGTCGCGGTCAGTGTATTTATCTGGTGGATGACTTGCCGTCCGAGCTGGACGAGAGCCACCGTCGCGCGCTGTGCCGTTTGCTGGAAGACTTACGCTGCCAGGTGTTCATCACCTGTGTAGATCACGAATTATTGAGGGAAGGCTGGCAGACGGAAACGCCAGTCGCTCTGTTCCACGTGGAACAGGGCCGTATCACCCAGACCCACGACCATCGGGAGTGAAGGCATTGAGCGAAGAAAATACGTACGACTCAACGAGCATTAAAGTGCTGAAAGGCCTGGATGCCGTACGCAAACGTCCCGGTATGTACATTGGTGACACCGACGATGGCAGCGGTCTGCACCACATGGTGTTCGAAGTGGTCGACAACTCGATCGACGAAGCCCTCGCCGGCCACTGCGACGACATCAGCATCATTATTCACCCGGATGAGTCCATCACCGTTAAAGACAACGGCCGTGGCATCCCGGTAGACGTGCACAAAGAGGAAGGCGTTTCCGCCGCCGAGGTCATCATGACCGTCCTCCACGCTGGCGGTAAGTTCGACGACAACTCCTACAAGGTATCCGGCGGCCTGCACGGTGTAGGTGTGTCGGTAGTGAACGCACTGTCCGAAGAGCTGGTACTGACCGTTCGCCGCAGCGGCAAGATCTGGGAACAGACCTACGTCCACGGCGTACCTCAGGCTCCGATGGCCATCGTTGGCGACAGCGAAACCACTGGTACCCAGATCCACTTCAAGGCTTCCAGCGAAACCTTCAAGAACATCCACTTCAGCTGGGACATCCTGGCCAAGCGCATTCGTGAACTGTCCTTCCTCAACTCCGGCGTCGGTATCGTCCTCAAGGACGAGCGCAGCGGCAAGGAAGAACTGTTCAAGTACGAAGGCGGCCTGCGTGCGTTCGTTGAATACCTGAACACCAACAAGACTGCGGTCAACCAGGTGTTCCACTTCAACATCCAGCGTGAAGACGGCATCGGCGTGGAAATCGCCCTGCAGTGGAACGACAGCTTCAACGAGAACCTGTTGTGCTTCACCAACAACATTCCGCAGCGCGACGGCGGCACCCACCTGGTGGGCTTCCGTTCGGCCCTGACGCGTAACCTGAACAACTACATCGAGCAGGAAGGACTGGCGAAGAAGCACAAAGTCGCCACCACCGGTGACGATGCCCGTGAAGGCCTGACCGCGATCATCTCGGTGAAAGTACCGGATCCGAAGTTCAGCTCGCAGACCAAAGACAAGCTGGTGTCTTCCGAAGTGAAGACAGCGGTCGAACAGGAAATGGGCAAGTACTTCTCCGACTTCCTGCTGGAAAACCCGAACGAAGCGAAGCTGGTCGTCGGCAAGATGATCGACGCTGCGCGTGCCCGTGAAGCGGCGCGTAAAGCCCGTGAGATGACCCGCCGCAAAGGCGCGCTGGACATCGCCGGTCTGCCGGGCAAGCTCGCTGACTGCCAGGAAAAAGACCCGGCACTGTCTGAACTGTACCTCGTGGAAGGTGACTCCGCGGGCGGCTCTGCCAAGCAGGGACGTAACCGCAAGACCCAGGCGATCCTGCCGTTGAAGGGCAAGATCCTCAACGTCGAAAAGGCCCGTTTCGACAAGATGATCTCGTCCCAGGAAGTGGGCACGCTGATCACCGCGCTGGGCTGCGGCATCGGTCGCGAAGAGTACAACATCGACAAGCTGCGTTATCACAACATCATCATCATGACCGATGCTGACGTCGACGGTTCGCACATCCGCACCCTGCTGCTGACCTTCTTCTTCCGTCAGTTGCCGGAGCTGATCGAGCGCGGCTACATCTACATCGCTCAGCCGCCGCTGTACAAGGTCAAGAAAGGCAAGCAAGAGCAATACATCAAAGACGACGACGCCATGGAAGAGTACATGACGCAGTCGGCCCTGGAAGATGCGAGCCTGCACCTGAACGAAGAGGCCCCAGGTATTTCCGGTGAGGCCCTGGAGCGTCTGGTAAACGACTTCCGCATGGTGATGAAGACCCTCAAGCGTCTGTCGCGCCTGTACCCGCAGGAGCTGACCGAGCACTTCATCTACCTGCCGGCTGTCAGCCTGGAAATGCTCGGCGACCATGCCAAGATGCAGGACTGGCTGGCCCAGTACGAAGTCCGTCTGCGCACCGTCGAGAAGTCGGGCCTGGTCTACAAGGCCAGCCTGCGTGAGGACCGTGAGCGTGGCGTTTGGCTGCCAGAGGTCGAACTGATCTCCCACGGCCTGTCGAACTACGTCACCTTCAACCGCGACTTCTTCGGCAGCAACGACTACAAGACTGTTGTCACCCTTGGCGCTCAACTGAGCACCCTGCTCGACGAAGGCGCGTACATCCAGCGTGGCGAGCGCAAGAAAGCGGTCACCGAGTTCAAGGAAGCTTTGGACTGGCTGATGGCTGAAAGCACCAAGCGTCACACCATCCAGCGATACAAAGGTCTGGGCGAAATGAACCCGGATCAGCTGTGGGAAACCACGATGGACCCAAGTGTGCGTCGCATGCTGAAAGTCACCATCGAAGACGCCATTGGCGCAGACCAGATCTTCAACACCCTGATGGGTGATGCGGTCGAACCTCGCCGTGACTTCATCGAGAGCAACGCTCTGGCGGTGTCCAACCTGGATTTCTGATCCCCGCCGACACCCCCCGAAAAAAGGCCAACGCATTAGCGTTGGCCTTTTTTTTTGGGCGAGCACAAACAACGACGTCGTCTTGGCGGCTTGCGTGTTTACTCGGACGCTGCCGCCACACTTTCCAACCGATACCCATACCCATAAATCGTCAACAGTTGCCAACCCCGATCCGCCGTCAGCCCCAGTTTGTTGCGCAGACGGTAGATGTGCGTGTCCAGCGGTCGCGACGAGACCACCTCTTCATGGGGCCAGAACCGCTCGTACAGATACTCGCGTGACAACGGCCGGCCCAGATTGCTGAACAGGCAGCGCGCGAGGCGATATTCGCGTTCGGTCATGACGATGGGTTTGTGGTCGCGGGTGACGGTCAGTTCGGCGTCGTCAAAGGTCAGGTCATTGAAGCTCAGCACTTCGGAGGCGGTACTGCGTTGCTGGCTGTGCCGGCGCAGTACGGCAGCGACTCGGGCTTTGAGTTCGTTGGGGCGGAACGGTTTGCTGACGTAATCGTCGGCACCGGCGTTCAGGGCCTGGACGATATCGCTTTCGCCGTCACGGCTGGTCAGCATGATCGCGGCGGGCGGCGACTCCATGTGTTCGCGGGTCCAGCGTAGCAGCGCCAGGCCGGTCAGGTCGGGCAGTTGCCAGTCGAGAATCAGCAGGTCGAAAGTGTCCCGGCGCAGTTGGCGCAACAGGTCCTCTCCCCGCTCAAAGCTGTGCAGTGACCATGGCTGGTCGCCCGCGACCGCCATTTGCTGCAGGGTTTGCTCGACCCTTCGCAGTTCGGCAGGTTCATCGTCCAGTATCGCAACGCGCATACGCGTGGGTTCCTTGTTGCTTGGGCAGTGGCCGACAACCTTAACGGCCTGGCCTGTGCAGTGAAAGTAAGCCGTCCGCCGTCGGTCGACGTCCGCTATGATTCTTCGGATCTACGTCTTCAGACCTGTGACCCATGAAACCATTCACTGCCCCCCGCCCCGTTTGCCATGAATAGCCCGCGTCGCCGTGAAAGTCGCGAGCCGAGTCAGGTCCAGCGCCTGTTTCGGCGGCTGGTGCGTGAGTGGTTGTGGATAAGTCTAGTGCTGTTGCCGCTGACTGCGCTGTTGTCGTATCGCGCCCAGATCAATCTGCACGACGCGGTACCGGGCTGGAGCGCGCTGCTCTCGGTGGGGCTGGTGGCGTGTGTCCTCGGTTTGCTGCTGTGGCGCCCGCGCTGGGCGATCTGGGTGACGCTGGGCGGGGTGGCGTGCGTGTTGCTGAGCAGCGCCGGGCTGGCGCAAGTCCGGCACTGGTGGTCACCGACCCCGGCGGCGCTCGGCATGTTGTTCGGCTATCTGATCTGGAACTGGCGACGCCTGAGTGTGGTGCTGACGTACTTTGGCTGGGAATTGGCGCGGCTGGACCGCGAGCCGAAAGTCTTCCCGGAACGTCGCCGCGCGCAATTCACCAGCGCTGACCAGTTGCAGGGGCAGATCATGGCCCTGGAACAAGCCATGAGCCGCACCCGCGATACCCGGCGTTTCATCGCCGACGGTCTGGAGTACCTGCCGGTAGCGACGCTGATCAGCGATCCCAAGGGGCAGATCCTGCTGGGCAACCGCAAGGCCCGCGTGTTGTTCGATCACCCGTTGGTGGGTGACGACGTGCTGGAGCAACTGGCCCGTCTCGGTTATCCGGAGTTGTCCACATCGCCCCACCCGGCATTGTCCGCGCTGGCGCTGCTGGAGTTTCGTGATTACAAGGAGCGCAGCCTGCGCCTGGAACGTGCGGCATTGCTGCCGGTGGACGGTGACACGCCCATCGGCTGGCTACTGAGCCTCACCGACCTGAGTGCCGAACGCGCGGCTGAAGAACAGCGCGGTGTATTGCTGCGTTTTCTCTCCCACGATCTGCGTGCTCCACATTCGGCGATCCTTGCCCTGCTCGATGTGCATCGCCATCAGGCCGGTGCGGATTCACCGTTGTTCGAGCAGATCGAGCGCCAGGTACGTCGCGCGCTGGAATTGACCGACGGTTTCGTATTGCTGGCGCGGGCGGAATCCGAGGCTTACCAGTTCCAGCCCAGCCTGTTTGCGATGCTGGTGCTGGACGTGTTGGATCAGGCCCTGCCCATCGCCCAGCAGAAAAACATCAAACTGCTGCACGTGATGGATGAGCCCTCTCAGGAGCGACTGATTCAGGCCGACCAAGGGCTGCTGACCCGCGCCTTGTTCAATCTGCTGGAAAACGCGATCAAGTACAGCCCGGCAGGCACCACGGTTCAGTTGAGCGCCAGTTGTCAGGGCGACTGGCTGCGCTGTGAACTGACCGATCAGGGCAAAGGCATTGCCGCCGAAGAACTGCCGGATCTGTTCACTCAATACCGACGTTTTTCATCGGCTCAGGGCATTGATGGCGTTGGCCTGGGGCTATCGATGGTCAAGGCGGTGGTCGATCATCATGGTGGCAGCATCGAATGTCACAGCGTCATCGATCAGGGCACAACGTTCCGGCTGCAGTTACCGCTGATTGCAGAGTGAGCAGGCACAAAAAAACCGGCTATATCAGCCGGTTTTTTTACTTCCGAAAAAAACTTATGCACGTTTTACGGTGTTTTATGAGCTTGAGAAATATATAAGTAAATCAATGATTTACTTTCAATATTCAGGCTTTTTCAACAAAACCGTACACAGGTTATCCACAAAATCTCAGACAGCCATCTGATCATTTGCCGCCGGTGTCTGGGGGGCCGGTGGCAGGGAACCCATTTCGCGCTGAGTCTTCTCGTTCCACGCTTGCACGCGATCGTTCAGATCAGCGATAGCGCGCGGGCCAGTGCCTTCGGCGTACATCGGTTCACCGATGACCACGGTGATCACGCCGGACTTTTTACCCCAGCCGATTTTCGGCCAGAACTTGCCGGCATTGTGTGCAATCGGCAGTACCGGAAGCGCTGCATTTACGGCCAACGCGCTACCACTGCGGGAGAACTTGCCAACAGTACCGTAAGGAACACGCGTGCCTTCCGGGAAGATCAGCACCCAAACGTTGTCCTTGAGCAACTCGTCACCCTTCGCTGCGACTTGTTTCAGAGCAGCTTTCGGGTTGTCGCGGTCAATCGCGATCGGCCGCAGCATGGCCATCGCCCAGCCGAAAAACGGCACGTAAAGCAATTCACGCTTGAGCACCTGGCTCAAGGGCGAGAAATAAGCGGAGAGAAAGAATGTCTCCCAAGTACTCTGGTGGTTCGACTGAATCACACAGGGCCGATCCGGCACATTTTCTGCGCCTTTGATTTCGTAACGGATACCGAGAAACACCTTGGTCAACCACAAGGCACAACGGCACCAGTACACGTTGATGAAACGATAACGCGCCTTGAATGGCAAAAAGGGCGCGATAAAAAAACTCAAACTGCACCACAGCAGCGAGGTGGTGCCCAGCAGCAGGTAAAAGAGAAAGATTCTGATGGCCCGCAGTATCGACATAGTGACGTTTACCGTTACGGGGCAATCCCCGGCTGTTCAAGCGCACTCCCGATCAATCCCTGGTCAGGAACTTCAGAAGTACTCTAGTTGTGGATAAGTTCTGCGGCAATCGCCGCCAGATCGTCAAAAATCAGAGTGCCAACCGGCAGGGTTTTGCCCTGAGTCTTTTCGCCTTTTCCGGTCTTTACCAAAACTGGCTGTGAATCGACGGCTTTGGCCGCTTCCAGGTCACCAAGGCTGTCGCCGACGAACCAGACATTCGCAAGCGCCACGTTGTAATGCCCGGCGATGGTTTTCAACATTCCCGGTTTCGGCTTGCGGCAATCGCAACCTTCGTCCGGGCCATGCGGGCAATAAACGATCAGCCCGACTTCACCGCCCTGCTCCGCTACCAGTTCGCGCAAGCGCGCGTGCATGGCGTCGAGGGTGGCGAGGTCGTAGTAGCCGCGAGCAATACCCGACTGGTTGGTGGCGACCGCCACCGTCCAGCCGGCCTTGCTCAACTGCGCAATCGCCTCGATCGAGCCGGGCAGCGGAATCCACTCCTCCACCGACTTGATGTAAGCGTCGGAGTCGTAATTGATCACTCCGTCCCGATCGAGAATCAGCAGTTTCAACAGCAATCCCTCAACCCAGCAGCGAAATGTCGGCAACACCCAGGAACAGGCCACGCAGGCGCGCCAGCAGCGCGTAGCGGTTGGCCCGTACATTAGCGTCTTCGGCATTGACCATCACTGCGTCAAAGAACGCGTCCACCGGCTCACGCAAGGCAGCCAGGCGCGCCAGCGATTCGTTGTACTGACGCGCCGCGGCCATTGGCTGTACAGCCTGATCCGCTTGCTGGATCGCCGAGTACAGCGAGAACTCGTTGGCGTTGTCGAAGTATTTGGCCTGAACGTCGGTCGGCACGGAGCCCTCCACCTTGCTCAGCAGGTTCGACACACGCTTGTTGACCGCCGCCAGTGCCGCCGCTTCCGGCAGTTTGCGGAAGGCCTGAACCGCTTGCACACGCTGGTCGAAGTCCAGCGCCGAACCTGGCTTCAGGGCACGTACCGACAGGTAGGTCGCGACATCCACGCCTTCGTCTTCGTAACGCGCACGCAGACGGTCGAAGATGAATTCCAGCACTGCATCATTCAGGCCGGCAGCCTTGACCTTGGTACCAAACGCGGCCACGGCGAAAGCCACAGCATCGTTCAGATCGAGGTCGAGTTTCTTCTCGATCAGGATACGCAGCACACCGAGTGCCGCGCGACGCAGGGCATACGGGTCCTTGCTGCCGGTTGGCAGCATGCCGATACCGAAGATGCCGACCAGGGTGTCGAGCTTGTCGGCGATCGCGACAGCGGCACCGGTCAGGGTCGCTGGCAGTTCAGCACCGGCACCACGCGGCATGTACTGCTCGTTCAGCGCCAGCGCGACGTCTTCTGGCTCGCCATCATTGAGGGCGTAGTAGTAACCGGCGACACCTTGCATCTCCGGGAATTCGCCGACCATTTCGGTCGCCAGGTCGCATTTGGACAGCAGGCCTGCGCGGGCAGCCCACGAAGCATTGCCGCCGATACGTGCAGCGATGTAGGCCGCCAGTTTCGAAACGCGCTCGGCCTTGTCGTAGACGCTGCCAAGCTTTTCCTGGAACACCACGTTCTGCAGGCGATCGTTGAACGCTTCGAGCTTCTGCTTCTTGTCTTGCTTGAAGAAGAACTCGGCGTCGGTCAGACGTGGGCGAACCACCTTCTCGTTACCGTCGATGATCTGCTGCGGGTCTTTGCTTTCGATGTTGGCGACGGTGATGAACCGTGGCAGCAACTTGCCGTCGGCGTCCAGCAGGCAGAAGTACTTCTGGTTGTCCTGCATGGTGGTGATCAGTGCTTCCTGCGGCACGTCGAGGAAACGTTCCTCGAACGAGCACACCAGCGGCACCGGCCATTCGACCAGCGCGGTCACTTCGTCGAGCAGCGCCGGCGGCACGATTGCGGTGCCTTCCTGACGGGTTGCCAGTTCTTCGGTGCGCTTGCTGATGATCTCGCGACGCTCATTGGCGTCGGCCAGGACATAAGCGGCACGCAGGTCAGCGAGGTAGCTGGACGGCGAACCGATGCGCACGTTTTGCGGGTGGTGGAAGCGGTGACCACGGGAGTCACGGCCAGCCTTCTGCGCAAGGATGGTGCAGTCGATGACCTGGTCACCGAGCAACATCACCAGCCACTGGGTCGGACGCACGAACTCTTCCTTGCGCGCACCCCAACGCATGCGTTTCGGGATCGGCAGGTCGTTCAGCGAATCTTCGACGATGGTCGGCAGCAGACTTGCGGTCGGCTTGCCGGCGATGCTCTGGCTGTAGCGCAGTTTCGGACCGCTCTGGTCGATTTCGCTCAGCTCGACGCCGCACTTCTTGGCAAAACCCAGTGCCGCTTGGGTCGGGTTGCCTTCGGCATCGAACGCAGCCTGACGCGGCGGGCCGTCGAGGTTGATGCTGCGATCCGGCTGCTGGGTCGCCAGCGCGGTAATCAGCACAGCCAGACGACGCGGCGCGGCGTAGACGGTTTTGCTTTCGTAGTTCAGGCCGGCGGCTTGCAGGCCCTTGTCGATACCAGCGAGGAACGCCTCAGCCAGGGTGTTCAGGGCTTTGGGTGGCAGTTCTTCGGTGCCCAGTTCAACCAGAAAATCTTGCGCACTCATTGTGCTGCCTCCAGCTTGGCCAGTACTTCGTCACGCAGGTCCGGGGTCGCCATCGGGAAGCCCAGCTTGGCGCGTGCCAGCAGGTAGGCTTGCGCAACGGAACGCGCCAGGGTGCGTACGCGCAGAATGTATTGCTGACGAGCGGTCACCGAGATTGCCCGGCGCGCATCCAGCAGGTTGAAGGTGTGCGAAGCCTTCAGGACCATTTCGTAGCTCGGCAACGGCAGCGGCTGGTCGAGTTCGATCAGGCGCTTGGCTTCGCTTTCATAGAAGTCGAACAGTTCGAACAGTTTGTCGACGTTGGCGTGTTCGAAGTTGTAGGTCGACTGCTCCACTTCGTTCTGGTGGAACACGTCGCCGTAGGTGACTTTGCCCATCGGGCCGTCAGCCCAGACCAGGTCGTAGACCGAGTCCACGCCTTGCAGGTACATGGCCAGACGCTCGAGACCGTAAGTGATCTCGCCGGTTACCGGGTAGCACTCGATGCCGCCAGCCTGCTGGAAGTAAGTGAACTGGGTCACTTCCATACCGTTCAGCCAGACTTCCCAGCCCAGACCCCAGGCGCCGAGGGTCGGCGATTCCCAGTTGTCTTCGACGAAGCGGATGTCGTGGACCAGCGGGTCCAGGCCGACATGCTTGAGGGAGCCCAGGTACAGTTCCTGGAAGTTGTCCGGGTTCGGCTTCAGGACGACCTGGAACTGATAGTAGTGCTGCAGACGGTTCGGGTTTTCACCGTAGCGGCCGTCAGTCGGACGGCGGCTTGGCTGCACGTAAGCGGCGTTCCAGGTTTCCGGGCCGATGGCACGCAGGAATGTCGCGGTGTGGAAAGTGCCGGCGCCTACTTCCATATCGTAGGGCTGAAGTACCACACAACCTTGCTCGGCCCAGTATTGCTGGAGCGCGAGGATCAAGTCTTGGAAGGTACGCACGGCTGGCGTAGGCTGGCTCACGAAATTCACCTGTTTCTTGGGCTGCGATTTAAAGAGCGGGAGTATACCCGATTCAGTCGCACCTCCACCCCCTGGAGCCTTATGCCACGCTGCTTTTGGTGTACCGAAGATCCGCTGTACATGGCTTATCACGATCAGGAGTGGGGCACGCCGCTACGCGATGCGCAGGGTTTGTTCGAGTTGCTTTTGCTCGAAGGGTTCCAGGCCGGGCTTTCCTGGATCACCGTGCTGCGCAAACGCGAGCGTTATCGTGAGGTGTTGTTCGGCTTTGACGTGCAGCGCGTGGCACAGATGAGCGACGCCGAAATCGCCGAATTGATGCTCGATCCGGGGATCATCCGCAACCGCCTCAAACTCAATGCCGCCCGGCGCAATGCTCAGGCCTGGCTGGCGCTGGAAGACCCGGTGGCGTTCCTCTGGTCGTTCGTCGGCAACCAGCCGATCATCAATCATTTCAAGGATCGCAGCGAAGTCCCGGCGATCACCCCCGAAGCGCTGGCGATGAGCAAAGCCCTGAAAAAGGCCGGGTTCACGTTCGTCGGCCCGACCATTTGCTACGCGCTGATGCAAGCCTCGGGCATGGTCATGGATCACACCCGGGACTGCGACCGCTACGCGCAGCTGGTAAACGGCGGTTAGAATGGCCGCCTCGCGCACAGCACAAGATCAGGAGTGACCTGTGGAAAAGTTTAAAGGCGCCTTGCTGGTAGGCGCTCTGCGGCTGTTTGCCCTGCTGCCATGGCGGGCCGTGCAGGCCGTGGGTTCGACGATCGGCTGGATCATGTGGAAAACCCCCAACCGCTCCCGCGACGTGGTGCGGATCAACCTCGCCAAATGTTTTCCACAGATGGACCCGGCCGAGCGTGAGCGTCTGGTCGGCCAGAGTCTGAAAGACATCGGCAAATCGCTGACCGAAAGCGCCTGTGCATGGATCTGGCCGGCCCAGCGCTCGATCGATCTGGTACGTGAAGTCGAAGGCCTCGACATCCTCAAGGACGCATTGGCCTCGGGCAAAGGCGTGGTCGGCATCACCAGCCACCTGGGCAACTGGGAAGTGCTCAACCACTTCTATTGCAGCCAGTGCAAACCGATCATTTTCTATCGCCCGCCCAAGCTCAAGGCGGTGGACGAATTGCTGCGCAAGCAGCGCGTGCAGTTGGGCAACAAGGTTGCCGCCTCTACCAAGGAAGGCATCCTCAGCGTGATCAAGGAAGTGCGCAAAGGTGGTGCAGTGGGTATCCCCGCTGACCCGGAACCGGCCGAATCCGCCGGAATCTTCGTGCCGTTCTTCGCCACGCAGGCACTGACCAGCAAATTCGTGCCGAACATGCTCGCCGGTGGCAAAGCGGTCGGCGTGTTCCTGCATGCCCTGCGCCTGCCGGACGGTTCCGGCTACAAAGTAATCCTCGAGGCGGCGCCAGAGGCCATGTACAGCACCGATACCACTGAGTCCTGCGCGGCCATGAGTAAAGTGGTCGAGCGTTATGTGGCGGCGTATCCGAGCCAGTACATGTGGAGCATGAAGCGCTTCAAGAAGCGCCCGCCGGGCGAAGCGCGCTGGTACTGAGCTGGATTGACGAGATTGGCATGATCTGTGGATAACCTCACTGCCGAGGTTATCCACAACCGTTCACTCAAGGGCGCAAGAAGATGTCCGAACAGCGCAAATCGTTTCGCATCAAAATCACCCACGACAGCTTTGGCGAATGCCTGGGCCAGACGCGCAATCTGTCGCCCACCGGGGTGTATGTCCAGCACCCGCGCCTGGCGTCATTGCCCAAGGGCGCGGTGGTTTATGGCCAGGTGCAGGATTTGCCCACAGGGGCGCCGCGGGTGCGAATGGAAGTGGTGACGGTGGACGCCGAGGGCATCGGCCTGCGCTATTTGTGAGCGACGCCCGCTGACTTATTGCGCCTGACGATCGAGCTTCTTCAGAAACACCGTCATTTCCTTTTCGGCCTGCTTGTCGCCGTGGGCGCGGGCGGCTTCCAGACCCTGTTGCCATGCCTGACGTGCCGCGGCGTGATCGCCCAGTGCCAGATGCGCCTTGCCGAGGAGTTTCCAGGCAGCCGAATACTTTGGGTCGAAGCCTACGCAGCGCTGGAAATGCTCGGCAGCCTTGGCGTTTTCGCCCAGATCCAGGTAACCCTTGCCCAGACCAAAGCGCAGCAATGAGTTATCCACACCCTTGGCGAGCATTTTTTCCAGGGATTCGAGCATGGGTGATTCCTTGAATGGGTTGTGTCAGGGATGTGTATTTCTTAGGGATACCGCCTTCGCGAGCAGGCTCGCTCCCACAGGGGAATGTGGGAGCGAGCCTGCTCGCGAAGGGGCATGTGCCGTCAGCGCAAACCTCAGAAGAAGCTGAGGCCCACATGAAACAGCTTCTCCACATCGCGAATATGCTTTTTATCCACAAGGAACAGAATCACATGGTCGCCCGTTTCGATCACGGTATCGTCGTGGGCGATGATCACTTCTTCGTTGCGGATGATCGCGCCAATCGTGCTGCCCGGCGGCAGGCCGATTTTCTCGATGGGCCGGCCGATGACCTTGCTCGATTTCGCATCCCCGTGGGCAATCGCCTCGATGGCCTCTGCTGCACCGCGGCGCAGTGAGTGCACGCTGACGATATCGCCCCGCCGTACGTGGGCCAGCAACGTGCCGATGGTTGCCAGTTGCGGGCTGATGGCGATGTCGATGTCGCCGCCCTGAATCAGGTCGACGTAGGCCGGGTTGTTGATGATCGTCATCACTTTCTTCGCCCCCAGCCGTTTGGCCAGCAGCGACGACATGATGTTGGCTTCGTCATCGTTGGTCAGCGCGAGGAAGATGTCGGCGTCGGCAATGTTCTCTTCCAGCAGCAGGTCGCGGTCCGACGCGCTGCCCTGCAGCACCACGGTGCTGTCGAGGGTGTCGGAGAGATAGCGGCAGCGCGCCGGGTTCATCTCGATGATCTTCACCTGATAGCGGCTTTCGATGGCCTCGGCCAGACGCTCGCCGATCTGCCCGCCACCGGCGATGACGATGCGCTTGTAGGTTTCGTCGAGACGGCGCATTTCGCTCATCACTGCGCGAATGTTCTCACGGGCGGCGATGAAGAAGACTTCGTCGTCGGCCTCGATCACCGTGTCACCTTGCGGCAGGATCGGCCGGTCTCGGCGGAAGATCGCAGCCACGCGGGTTTCGACATTCGGCATGTGCTCGCGCAACTGGCGCAGTTGCTGACCCACCAGCGGCCCGCCGTAATAGGCGCGCACCGCCACCAGTTGCGCCTGGCCTTCGGCGAAGTCGATTACCTGCAAGGCGCCGGGATGCTGGATCAGGCGCTTGATGTAATTGGTCACCACCTGCTCGGGGCTGATCAGCACGTCGACCGGAATCGCTTCGTTCTGGAACAGCTGTTCCTCGCGATTGAGATAGGACGCTTCGCGCACCCGGGCGATTTTGGTCGGGGTGTGGAACAGGGTGTGGGCGACCTGGCAGGCGACCATGTTGGTCTCGTCGCTGTTGGTCACCGCCACCAGCATGTCGGCATCGTCGGCGCCGGCCTGGCGCAGCACCGACGGCAGCGAGCCACGGCCCTGAATGGTGCGGATGTCGAGACGGTCGCCGAGATCGCGCAGGCGCTCGCCGTCGGTGTCGACCACAGTGATGTCATTGGCTTCGCTCGCCAGGTGTTCAGCCAGCGAACCGCCGACCTGCCCCGCACCGAGGATGATGATTTTCATCCAGTCACTCCGTTGAATCCATTTAGCCGCGCGCGGCAGCGATCTTGATCAGCTTGGCGTAGTAGAACCCGTCATGCCCGCCCTGCTGGGCCAGCAATTGGCGACCATGGGGCTGTTTGATTCCGGCCGTGGTCGCCAGATCCAGTTCACGGGCCCCCGGCGTGCGCTCAAGGAACGCGGCGATGACTTCGGTGTTCTCGGTCGGCAAGGTCGAGCAGGTGGCGTAAAGCAGAATGCCGCCCACCTCGAGAGTTTTCCACATGGCGTCGAGCAGCTCGCCTTGCAGTTGCGCGAGGGCGACGATGTCGTCCGGCTGACGGGTCAGCTTGATGTCCGGATGACGGCGAATCACGCCGGTGGCCGAGCACGGCGCGTCGAGCAGAATGCGCTGGAAAGGTTTGCCGTCCCACCACTTTTCGGTATCGCGACCGTCGGCAGCGATCAGTTCGGCGTTGAGGCCGAGGCGCTCAAGGTTTTCCCTGACGCGCACCAGACGCTTGGCTTCCAGATCCACCGCCACCACAGCGGCCAGCGCCGGTTCGGCTTCAAGGATGTGGCAGGTCTTGCCGCCGGGGGCGCAGCAGGCATCGAGCACACGTTGGCCCGGTGCCAGATCAAGCAGATCAGCGGCCAGTTGCGCGGCTTCGTCCTGTACGCTGATCCAGCCTGCGGCGAAACCCGGCAGGCTGCGCACGTCGGTGGCGGCTTCGAGGATGATACCGTCGCGGCTGTAAATGCACGGCGTTGCGGCGATCCCGGCGTCAGTCAGCAGACTGAGGTAGGCGTCGCGGCTGTGATGGCGGCGATTGACCCGCAGGATCATCGGCGGGTGCGCGTTGTTCGCCGCGCAAATGGCTTCCCACTGCTCAGGCCAGAAGGCTTTCAGGGACTTTTGTAGCCAGCGCGGGTGAGCGGTGCGCACCACTGGATCACGTTCCAGCTCGGCGAAAATCGTTTCGCTTTCGCGCTGGGCATTGCGCAGCACGGCATTGAGCAGGCCTTTGGCCCACGGCTTTTTCAGCTTGTCGGCGCAACCGACGGTTTCGCCGATGGCGGCGTGAGGCGGTACGCGGGTGTAAAGCAATTGGTAGAGACCGACCAGCAGCAACGCCTCGACATCGGCGTCGGCGGCTTTGAACGGTTTCTGCAGGAGTTTTTCCGCCAGCGCCGACAGGCGTGGTTGCCAGCGTGCGGTGCCGAACGCCAGATCCTGGGTGAAACCGCGATCGCGATCCTCGACCTTGTCCAGTTGTGTCGGCAGCGAACTGTTCAGCGAAGCCTTGCCGCTGAGAACGGCGGCGAGTGCCTTGGCGGCGGCCAGACGCGGGTTCATTGCGCATCCACCACGGCGCCGAGCACGGTACCGACGGCGAATTTCTCACGACGGCTGTTGAACAGGTCGCTGAAGTTCAGCGCCTTGCCGCCGGGCAATTGCAGGCGGGTCAGGCACAGCGCCTGCTCGCCGCACGCGACGATCAAGCCGTCCTTGCTGGCGCTGAGGATAGTGCCCGGCGCGCCGCTGCCTTCGGCAAGTGTCGCGGCCAGTACTTTCAGCGCTTCACCGTTGAGGGTGCTGTGGGTGATTGGCCATGGGTTGAAGGCGCGCACCAGTCGCTCCAGCTCGACCGCCGGACGGCTCCAGTCGATGCGCGCTTCGTCCTTGTTCAGTTTGTGCGCGTAAGTGGCGAGCTCGTCGTTCTGCACTTCGCCTTCCAGGGTCCCGGCAGCCAGGCCGGCAATCGCCTGGACCACGGCGGGCGGACCCATTTCGGCGAGGCGGTCGTGCAGGCTGCCGCCGGTGTCGTCGGCGCTGATCGGGGTCACGACCTTGAGCAGCATCGGCCCGGTATCCAGGCCCGCTTCCATGCGCATCACGGTCACGCCGCTTTCGGCATCACCGTGTTCCACGGCGCGCTGGATCGGCGCCGCACCGCGCCAGCGTGGCAGCAGGGAGGCGTGGCTGTTGATGCAGCCCAGGCGTGGAATATCCAGCACCGCTTGCGGCAGGATCAGGCCATAGGCAACCACCACCAGCAAATCCGGCTGCAGTGCGGCCAGCTCGGACTGGGCGTCGGCGTTGCGCAAAGTCGGCGGTTGCAACACCTGGATATTATTTTCCAGCGCGAGTTGTTTGACCGGGCTCGGCATCAGTTTTTGCCCACGACCGGCCGGACGGTCCGGTTGGGTGTAGACCGCAACGATCTCGTAAGGGCTGTTCAGCAGGGCCTTGAGGTGTTCGGCGGCGAATTCCGGAGTGCCGGCAAAAACGATGCGCAGTGGCTCAGTCATGAAAGGAGTCTCATAAAAAGAAAAAGGCTTGCCGCAGCAAGCCTTTGAAGAGGGGCATCAAGCGTTCTGGCGATGGAGCTTTTCCAGTTTCTTCTTGATCCGGTCGCGTTTGAGCGTGGACAGGTAGTCGACGAACAACTTGCCGTTGAGGTGGTCGCATTCGTGCTGGATGCACACGGCGAGCAGGCCTTCGGCGATCAGTTCGTAAGGTTGGCCGTCGCGGTCCAGCGCCTTGATCCTGACCTTCTGCGGGCGGTCGACGTTTTCGTAGAAGCCCGGCACCGAGAGGCAGCCTTCCTGATACTGGTCCATTTCTTCGGTCAGCGATTCGAACTCGGGGTTGATGAACACCCGGGGTTCGGTGCGGTCTTCGGAAAGGTCCATCACGACGATACGTTGGTGCACGTTGACCTGGGTCGCGGCGAGGCCGATGCCCGGCGCTTCATACATTGTTTCAAACATGTCATCGACCAACTGACGCACTTCGTCGTCCACTACAGCCACAGGCTTGGCGATAGTACGCAGACGCGGGTCCGGGAATTCGAGGATGTTTAAAATGGCCATAGGCTGATTGCTGCACGTATTGAGTAAAGTCGGGTCGATGGCCTGGCAGGTCCGAAGATGCAGGCTACCGTTGTGAAGCGTAGCTAATGCAGTTTGCAGTAGCGAGCCACGGGGGCTCTGACGGTTCACGCGAACGCACATGATAAAGGGATTCGCTGCATGAGGAAAACACTACTCGCCTTGCTGCTTCTGGCCTCGGCCGGTGCTGCACAAGGGCAAGTGCAACTCAGGGATGGTTTTCCACAGCAATACACGGTGGTTTCGGGGGATACCCTCTGGGACATTTCCGGCAAATACCTGCGCGAGCCCTGGCAGTGGCCACAGCTGTGGCGGGCCAACCCGCAGATCGAAAACCCCAACCTGATCTACCCCGGCGACACGCTGACGCTCAGCTACGTCAACGGCCAGCCGCAACTGACCCTGAACCGTGGCGAGTCACGGGGCACGATCAAACTGTCGCCGCGCATCCGCACCAGCCCGGTGGCCGAGGCGATTCCGAGCATTCCACTCAAGTCGATCAACAGTTTTCTGTTGAGCAACCGCATCGTCGACAAGGTCGAGGATTTCGACAAGGCGCCGTACATCGTCGCCGGCGATGCCGAACGTGTGCTCAGCGGCACCGGCGACCGGATCTTCGCCCGTGGCCACTTCGACCCGAATCGGCCGGTGTACGGCATCTTCCGCCAGGGCAAGGTCTACACCGACCCGCAGACCAAGGAGTTCCTGGGGATCAACGCCGATGACATCGGCGGCGGCGAAATCGTCGCCACCGAAGGTGACGTCGCCACCCTCGCCCTGCAACGCACCACCCAGGAAGTGCGGCTGGGCGACCGCTTGTTCAGTGGCGAAGAGCGCTCGATCAACTCGACGTTCATGCCCAGTGCCCCGGCTGGCACCATCAACGGCCTGATCATCGACGTGCCGCGCGGCGTCACGCAGATTGGCGTGATGGACGTGGTCACCCTGAACAAGGGCAAGCGCGACGGCCTGGCCGAAGGCAATGTGCTGGTGGTGATGAAAACCGGGGAAACCGTGCGCGACCGGATCACTGGCCAGCCCCTGAAAATTCCGGACGAACGGGCCGGGCTGCTGATGGTGTTCCGTACCTACGACAAGCTCAGTTACGGCCTGGTCCTCAACGCTTCACGCTCGCTGGCGGTGCTCGACAAGGTGCGAAACCCTTAGCAGGCTTAACAAGTTACCAACAGAGTTATCCACAGCTTGTTCCGAGTGGTTCGGGACTTATAACGATCAAGGATGATCCATGATGCTGTCTGCCTGTACGCCGGTTTCCCCTGCGGAACTGGAAGCGCGTTTGCGCCTGCACCGTTTGCCGGATGTCGGCCCGAAACGCTTTGCCAAATTGCTCGAAGCCTTCGGTTCGGCGTCAAAAGCCATCAGTGCGCCGGCCAGTGCCTGGCGTGCGCTGGGATTGCCGGCGGCGTGTGCCGAGGCGCGGCGCAGCCCTGAAGTGCGCGACGGCGCCAGCCATGCATTGCGCTGGCTAGAGCGTCCGCAGCAGCATTTGCTGATGTGGGATCAAGCGGATTATCCGGCGCTGCTGGCACAAATTCCCGACCCGCCGCCATTGCTGTTCGTGGCCGGCGATCCGCTGATTCTGGAAAAACCGCAGTTGGCGATGGTTGGCAGTCGCCGCGCTTCGCGCCCGGGGATGGACACCGCTGCGGCATTTTCCCGTAGCCTCGCCGGGGCCGGTTTTGTCATCACCAGCGGTCTGGCATTAGGCATTGATGCCGCTGCACATCAGGCCGCGCTGGATGTTGGCGGGCAAACCGTCGGTGTCCTCGGCACCGGCCTGGAAAAATTTTATCCACAGCGCAATCAACGCCTGGCCGACGCGATGATCGCCTCCGGCAGCGCGGTGCTGTCGGAGTTTCCCCTGGACGCCGGCCCGAGTGCGAGCAACTTCCCGCGGCGCAACCGAATCATCAGTGGTTTGTCCCTTGGGGTGCTGGTGGTCGAGGCAAGCGTTGCCAGCGGTTCGCTGATCACCGCACGGCTGGCGGCGGAACAGGGGCGCGAGGTGTATGCGATTCCCGGCTCGATTCATCACCCCGGCGCGCGCGGCTGCCACCAGTTGATTCGCGATGGTGCGGTGCTGGTGGAAACCATCGAACACATCCTCGAAGCCTTGCGCGGCTGGCAGCATCTGCCGTTACCCACAGACACGCCGAGCACCGATCATCCCTTGCTCGACCTGCTGCATGCCGCGCCGCAGACCACTGAGGCGCTGGCCCACAGCAGCGGCTGGGCGCTGCCCAAAGTCCTGGCTGCGCTGACCGAGCTGGAAATGGAGGGCCGGGCTGTGAATGAAAACGGCCGCTGGTTTGCGCGGGTGAGCTAGGTTTTACGGGGAAGATCGGTAAACTGCGCGAAACCTGTTTTCGGAGAGTTCTTTCATGGTCAACAGTTGGCGTGTGCAACAAGCCGCACGAGAGATTCGCGCCGGGGCGGTGATTGCCTATCCAACCGAAGCCGTCTGGGGGCTGGGTTGCGACCCGTGGAACGAAGAGGCGGTGGATCGGCTGTTGGCGATCAAGAACCGTTCGGTGGACAAGGGCCTGATCCTGGTCGCCGACAACATTCGCCAGTTCGACTTCCTGTTCGAAGATTTCCCGCAAGAGTGGATCGACCGCATGGCCAGCACCTGGCCGGGGCCGAACACCTGGCTGGTGCCGCATCAGAACCTGTTGCCGGAGTGGGTGACGGGCGTGCACGACACCGTGGCACTGCGGGTCAGCGATCATCCGCAGGTGCGGGATCTGTGCTCGATGGTCGGGCCGCTGATCTCGACTTCGGCCAACCCGCAGGGGCGCCCGGCGGCGCGCACGCGGTTGCGCGTCGAGCAGTATTTTCGCGGGCAGATCGATCTGATCCTCGGCGGGCAGTTGGGTGGGCGCAAGAACCCCAGCGTGATCCGTGATCTGGCAACCGGCAACGTCATTCGTCCTGACTGATTCGGCCTCAAACGTTGGTAATGTGAGTACTCCTCGGCTTGATGGCGAGGAGTACTACGCGTGCCTGCGATTTTTCCTGCAATAACGCTTTTTCTCGTGTCGGAAAAGTCGCCAAGTGCTCGGATTCATTGACTTTTCCCACCTGATTCTCAGACCACGTTCCGTGGCGCTATCGTCAAAAGCAACCATCCTTTCCCTGCACTCGAAACACTTCGATAAGTCAGGTCTGCGGAGAAAGAATGGACACTACGGATTTGCAACTCACGGATTACCTGCAGGCGCTTCAGGTGACGCTGAAAAGTCATTATGAAGGCTGCCGCATCGTGATGCTTGAAGCGGGGTCGGATACCCAGGAATTCGATCGGTTTATCGATCGGCAATTTCGGCTGCGGCTGCAGCATTACATGCTGACGTCGAGGGCGAGGATGCTCGAAACGAGGCTGGAGACAAGGTCACGCAGCACTCACTTTCTGTTGTATCGGCATGAGCAACCGCTGGCGGTATTGAGGGCGACTCCGGCACCGTTCGAATGGGCATCGCTGGCGCAGCAACATGTCTCGCCCACGGTGGCGTTATCACGCCATGTCGAATTCAGCCGCTTGATCGCGCAATCGCCCAACCAGCTGCCCATCGCGGTCAACGGCCTGCTGGCGGCCGCTGCCGAGTGGGCGATAAAACACGGCTACCAGGGTGTGACCGCGTTGTGCAGGTCGCCACAGCTGCGCCTTTACCAGCGTTTTGGCCTGATGCCGATCGCTTCCAACCCCTTGCATATTGAACAGCGCGCACGCGGTGAGTACTGGGCGTTGTCAGCCGAATGGCGGCAAATCCTTGCAGCGGTTCAGCAACCGGATCAGGTGGCTGCGGGCCACTTGGTGCAAAAACCGTTGGCGTGTCATCCGCAGAGGTTCTGAACGCGCGCCAACAGTCTTGCCAGCCGTGGTTTGAAACCCGACTGGCAAGACGCCGAGCGAGGTGTCAGGGCAGCAGAATGGTCGAGCCAGTGGTGCGTCGCGCCGACAATTCGGTCTGCGCCTTCGCTGCATCAGCCAGCGGATAACGCTGGCTGATGTCGACCTTGATCCTGCCGCTGATGATCATCTCGAACAGCTCGTCAGCCATGCGTTGCAGATTTTCGGCGTTGTTGGCGTAGGTCGCCAGGGTCGGCCGGGTCACGTACAGCGAACCCTTGGCCGAGAGAATCCCCAGATTGACCCCGTCCACTGCGCCGGAGGCATTGCCGAAGCTCACCACCAGACCACGTGGCGACACGCTGTCGAGGGACGTCAGCCAGGTGTCCTTGCCGACGCCGTCGTAGACCACCGGGACTTTCTTGCCGTCGGTCAGCTCCAGCACCCGCTGCGCAACGTTTTCGTGGCTGTAGTCGATGGTTGCCCAAGCGCCGTTGGCCTTGGCCAGATCGGCCTTTTCCTTGGAACTGACGGTGCCGATCAGTTTCACGCCCAGTGCCTTGGCCCATTGGCAGGCCAGCGAACCGACGCCCCCGGCAGCGGCGTGGAACAGAATGGTTTCACCACCCTTGAGTTCATAGGTCTGGCGCAGCAGGTATTGCACGGTCAGACCCTTGAGCATGACCCCGGCGGCGGTTTCGCAGCTGATCTCGTCTGGCAGCTTCACCAGATTGGCCTCGGGCAGGACGTGCAACTCGCTGTAGGCGCCCAGCGGGCCACTGCCGTACGCGACGCGATCACCGACCTTGAACCGGGTGACGTCGCTGCCCACCGCATCAACGATGCCGGCGCCTTCAGCGCCCAGGCCGGACGGCAAGGCTGGCGGGGCATACAGACCGCTGCGGAAATAGGTGTCGATGAAGTTCAAGCCGATCGCCTTGTTCGCCACCCGTACCTGATTCGGGCCGGGCGCGGCGGGTTGATAGTCGACATACTCGAGCACTTCGGGACCGCCATGGGCGCGGAACTGGATACGCTTTGCCATCTGCCTGCTCTCCTTGGGTCGTTTGCGAGCCCCCTATCCAACTCCCCTGCTTGATCTTCGTCAACTGCGGCGCTCGGGTCTGCGGTGTTATGCTACGCGCCCATTTGCGCCGACCCCCGCCTGCGGGGCGCCCGCGTAGCTATGCCCTGATCCAAGGTGAAGCCATGACGACCCGCACCGACGCCGTAAAGGCCTATCTGCTCGACCTGCAAGACCGCATCTGCGCCGCACTGGAAACCGAGGACGGCGGCACGCGCTTCGTCGAAGACGCCTGGGCCCGGCCTGCCGGCGGTGGCGGTCGCACTCGCGTGATCGAAAACGGCACGGTGATCGAAAAGGGCGGCGTCAACTTTTCCCATGTGTTCGGCAGCGGTCTGCCACCCTCGGCCAGCGCCCATCGCCCGGAACTGGCCGGACGCGGCTTCGAAGCCCTCGGCGTGTCGCTGGTGATTCACCCACACAACCCGCATGTACCGACCTCCCACGCCAACGTGCGCTTTTTCATCGCCGAAAAGGAAGGTGAAGAGCCGGTCTGGTGGTTCGGCGGTGGCTTCGACCTGACCCCGTATTACGGCAACGAAGAAGACTGCATCCACTGGCACCGCGTCGCCGAGCAGGCCTGCGCGCCGTTCGGGCCGGATGTCTACCCACGTTACAAGGCCTGGTGCGACACCTACTTCCACATCAAGCATCGCCACGAACCACGCGGCATCGGCGGCCTGTTCTTCGATGACCTGAACGAGTGGGACTTCGACACCAGTTTCGCCTTCATGCGCGCCATCGGCGACGCCTACATCGACGCGTACCTGCCCATCGTGCAGCGCCGCAAGCATGATGCGTTCAGCGCCAAGCAGCGTGAATTCCAGGAGTTCCGCCGTGGCCGCTACGTCGAGTTCAACCTGGTTTATGACCGTGGCACATTGTTCGGCCTGCAGTCGGGTGGGCGCACCGAGTCGATCCTCATGTCGCTGCCGCCACAAGTGCGCTGGGCCTACGACTTCAAAGCCGAGCCCGGCAGTGAAGAGGCGCGCCTGACCGACTATTTCCTGCAAGACCGCGACTGGCTGGCCCAGGCCTGAGGACTGTTGATGGATCGTTACGTTGTTTTCGGTAACCCGATTGGCCACAGCAAGTCGCCGATGATTCATAAACTGTTCGCCGAGCAGACCGGGCAGAGCCTCGACTACAGCACTCTGCTGGCGCCACTCGACGATTTTACCGGCTGCGCCACGGCGTTCTTCCTGGAAGGTCGCGGCGCCAACGTCACCGTGCCGTTCAAGGAAGACGCCTACCGCCTGGCGAACAGCCTGACCGCCCGGGCGCAACGGGCCGGTGCGGTGAACACCTTGAGCAAACTGGCCGACGGTTCGTTGCTCGGTGACAACACTGACGGCGCCGGACTGGTGCGCGACCTGACGGTGAACGCCGGGTTCAGCCTGACCGGCAAACGCATCCTCCTGCTCGGTGCCGGTGGTGCGGTGCGCGGGGCATTGGAGCCGTTGCTGGCGGAAAAACCGGCGTCGGTGATCATCGCCAACCGCACGGTGGACAAGGCCGAGCTGCTGGCCGAGTTGTTCTGCGATCTGGGGCCGGTGTCGGCCAGTGGTTTCGACTGGCTGCGCGAACCGGTGGACGTGATCATCAACGCCACCTCCGCCAGCCTCAGCGGCGAGGTGCCGCCGATTGCACCGAGCCTGATCGAGACGGGCCAGACCCTGTGCTACGACATGATGTACGGCAAGGAACCGACCGCGTTCTGCCGCTGGGCCAGTGAGCATGGTGCGGCAGTGTCGATGGACGGCTTGGGGATGCTGGCCGAGCAGGCGGCTGAGGCGTTCTTTTTGTGGCGCGCAGTGCGTCCGGACACGGCGCCGGTACTGGCCGAGCTACGTCGCCAACTCGCCCAATAAATAGCCCTGTGGGAGCGAGCCTGCTCGCGAAGACGGCAACACATCCAGCAATGATGTGTCAGACAGACCGCTTTCGCGAGCAGGCTCACTCCTGCAGAGGTATGCAGTGTTTGTGGGATCAATCCTCAAACCGGATCGGACATTTCTCAGCCCCTTCCAGCTTCCTCAACTCCTCCACCACCTGCGGCCGTGCGCGGCGCAGGGTCAGGCTGCGATCCTGGCGCAGCAGACGCCGGGCCTCCTGGTGCAGCATCTCCACTCCCGAATAATCGATGAAGTTGATCTGCTGCGCCTCGATCACCACCCGCGCGCCGTGCAGTCGTTGCAAACGCACTTGCAGGTAATGGCTGGCGCCGAAAAAGATCGAGCCGCCGACCCGCAGCACATCGTCCTCGCCATCGCGCCAATGTTGCACCCGTGGTTGCGAAGTACGCTTGAGGTAGAAGAACAGCGACGCCAGCACCCCGGCATAGATGGCCGTCTGCAATTCCAGCAACAGGGTGGCGAGGCACGTCAGCGCCATGACCACGAACTCGGCGCGGCTGACCCGCAGCAACGAGCGGATTCCGCGATGATCCACCAGCCCCCAGGCGATCAACAGAATGCTGCCGGCCATGGCCGGAATCGGGATGTGCGCAATCAGTCCGGCGCCGAACATCGCGAATAAGGCGACCCAGATCGCCGAAAACACCCCGGCCAGCGGCGAACAGGCGCCTGCCTCATAACTCAGGCCTGAACGGGTGAACGAGCCGGCCGACAGCGATCCGGAAAAGAACGCCCCGAGGATATTCGATAAACCCTGCGCGCGAACCTCCTGATTGGCGTCGAGCAACTGCTGCGAACGCGCTGCAATCGAGCGGGCAATCGACAGGCTGGTGACCAGCCCGAGCATGCCCACCGCCACCGCGCTCGGCAGCAAACGCAGAATCAGATCCAGATCCAGCGGCAAGCCACTGAACGGCGGCAAACGCCCGACAAAGGCGCTGACCCGGTGCACGTGGCCGAACATCGACGGCCATAACCACACCACCGCACTGCCCAGCACCAGGGTTATCAACAGGGTCGGCCAGCGGGGCAGCAGTCGTCTCAATACCACACCGACCACCACCGTCGCGACGCCGAGTAGCAAAGAAGGTCTATCCACAGCTCGCAGGTGTTGCAGCAGATCCATCAGGCTGGCCAGTGCCGTGGCTTTCGCTGGCAGATCCAGCCCCAGCAGATTGGGCAACTGGCCGATGGCAATCACCACCGCCGCGCCGAGGGTGAACCCCAGCACCACTGAATGCGAGACGAAATTCACCAGGGCGCCGAAGCGCAGCAACCCCAGCAGCCACTGGAAGATCCCGGCAAGAAAGGTCAGCAGCAGAATGAGGGTGATGTAATCCTGGGAGGCCGGCACGGCCAAGGGGCTGACGCTGGCGTAGAGCACAATCGAAATCGCCGCCGTCGGGCCGCAGATCAGGTGCCACGACGATCCCCACAGGCAGGCGATCAACACCGGAATGATCGCCGCATAGAGGCCGTATTCCGGTGGCAGACCGGCGATCAGCGCGTAGGCGATCGATTGCGGTAGCGCGAGAATGGCGCCGCTGAGGCCAACGACAAGATCCCGTCCGACGCTGGCGCGGGTTTGCCGGGGTAGCCAGGTCAGGAAGGGCAAGAGTGAGCGGCGACTGGGCAGGGCCATGGGTCCTCGCGGTTGAGTTTTGCGAAAGCTTAACAGGGTAAAACTTGTGGGAGCGGGCTTGCTCGCGAATGCGGTGTATCAGTCATCAGTGATGTTGATGATCCACCGCATTCTTCGGAACGCCGCCCGGAGCAAGCCCGCTTCCACAGAGATATCTGTGAGGCGCTCCTCTTTGCTGGATCAGAGCTTGGCCTTCACCGCAGGCAACGCATCCTTGCCATCCACGGTCTTCACCCCGTCCAGCCACTTGTCCAGCACCGCCGGATTGGCCTTGATCCACGCCTTCGCCGCATCGGCATTGCTGACCTTTTTGTTCACCACCTCAGCCATGATGCTGTTCTCCATTTCCTGAGTGAACGCAAGATTGCTCAGCAACTTGCCCACATTCGGGCAGGCTTCGGCGTAGCCTTTGCGCGTTAACGTGAACACGCTGCCGGTGTCGCCAAAGTATTTCTCGCCGCCCTTCAGGTAATGCATCTTCAACTGCACGTTCATCGGGTGTGGGGTCCAGCCGAGGAAGGTGACGAATTTCTGTTTCTTAACGGCCCGCGAGACTTCGGCGAGCATCGCCTGTTCGCTGGACTCGATCAGCTTCCATTGTCCGAGGTCGAAGTCGTTCTTCTTGATGATCTCCTGCAGCGAGATGTTCGCTGGCGCACCCGAGCCGATGCCGTAGATCTTCTTCTCGAATTTGTCGGCGTATTTATTCAGGTCGGCAAAGTTATGCACACCCGCGTCCCACACGTAGTCCGGTACCGCCAGAGTGAACTCGGTGCCGTCGAGGTTCTTCGCCAGTTGCGTCACATCGCCAGTGGCGACGAACTTGTCGTAAAAGCCCTGCTGCGCCGGCATCCAGTTACCGAGGAACACATCCACCTGGCCGTCCTTCAAGCCGCCGAAGGTAATCGGTACCGCGAGGGTGTCGACCTTGGCCTTGTAGCCCATGCCGTCCAGCAAAAAACCGGCGATGGCGTTGGTCGCGGCGATGTCGCTCCAGCCCGGATCGGCCATCTTCACCGTTTCGCAGCTTTGCTCGGCGAAGGCCGAGGCACTGCCCAGGGCCAACAGGCCGATCGTCAGTGCTGTGGATAACTTGCGCATGGACTTCCCCTTAACATTATTGGTTTTGGCAGGGTTGTGGATAACGGGCCTTGCGCTCCAGATCGTCGAGGTCGATGTGGTTGCGCATGTACTGCTGACTGGCGTCTACCAGCGGCTGGTGGTCCCAGCTCTTCAGCTTGCCGAGGGTCAGCGCCTGGGCGACGAAGCGGCGGCGGCGCTGGCTGGCGAGCACATCGCGGTGGATTGCCGGAATGTCCCACTTGGCCCGTGCTTCGGCGAGAAAGTCGTCGAACAGCTGGCGATGTTGCGGCGACTGGCTGAGTTCTTCGAGCTCATGGGGATCGTTGTGCGCATCGAAGAGTAGGCAAGGGTCGCTTTCGCTGTAGATAAATTTGTACGCGCCGCGACGGATCATCATCAGCGGGCTGACCGTGCCTTCGGCCATGTATTCGCCGAACACTTCGTCGTGACCGCCCTGCCCTTGCAGGTGCGTCACCAGTGAACGCCCATCCAGCGGCAGGCCGGGTTCCAGGCTGCCGCCGGCCAGCTCGACGAAGGTCGGCAACAGGTCTGCGGTGGACACGGCAGCACTGATCCGCCCGGCAGCGAACTGACCTGGGGCACTTATCAACAGGGGCACGCGGGCCGCCATTTCGTACCAGTGCATTTTGTACCAAAGGCCTTTCTCGCCGAGCATGTCGCCGTGGTCGCCGGAGAAGACGATGATGGTGTCGTCGATCAGCCCGGTATCTTCGAGGGTTTGCAGGAGTTTGCCGACGTTGGCGTCGATATAGCTGCAAGCCCCGAAGTACGCTCGGCGTGCGTCGCGGATCTTGGCCACAGGCAGCGGCTTGTCCCACAGGTCGTAGACCTTGAGCAGACGTTGTGAGTGTGGATCGAGGGAATGTTGATCCGGGGTGGTCGGCAACGGGATGTCGCTGTCGTCGTACAAATCCCAGAACGCCTTGGGAATCGTGTACGGGTCGTGGGGGTGGGTCATCGACACGGTCAGACAGAACGGCTGGTCGCCGTCCTCGCGAATGTGGTCGAACAGGTATTGCTGGGCCTTGAACACCACCTCTTCATCGAAATCCAGCTGGTTGGTGCGCACGCACGGCCCGGCCTGCAGCACCGAGGACATGTTGTGGTACCAGCTTGGGCGCACGTCCGGTTCGTCCCAGTTCACCGCCCAGCCGTAGTCGGCCGGGTAGATGTCGCTGGTCAGGCGTTCTTCATAGCCGTGCAGTTGATCCGGGCCGCAGAAATGCATTTTGCCCGACAGCGCGGTGCGATAGCCGAGGCGGCGCAGGTAGTGAGCGTAAGTGGGAATGTCGGCGGGGAAATCGGCGGCGTTGTCGTACGCGCCGATCTTGCTCGGCAACTGGCCGCTGACCAGGGTGAAACGCGACGGCGCGCACAACGGGCTGTTGCAGTAGGCAGCATCGAACACCACGCCTTGGGCGGCGAGGCGCGAAAGATTCGGCAGTTTGATCGGCGACGGGCCGTAGATCGGCAACATTGGCGCGGCCATTTGATCGGCCATGATGAAAAGAATGTTCTTGCGCTTCATGTGATCGCGGCATTCCATAGTGAATATTTATGCGACATTGCTGCGATCGAGCATGGAGCCCATGCCCAGTCCGGTAAAGCCCGCGCCGGACAATGACTAGGATAAGCACAGCTTATGTATGACGCCCTCGGAAACCTGTCGCTCGACCTGTTGCGCGCCTTCGAGGCGGCGGCGCGCCATCGCAGTTTTACTGCGGCGGCGGTAGAACTGGGCACCACGCAACCGGCCATCAGCCAACAGATCAAGCGTCTGGAAGAGCAATTGGGCGCGCGGCTGTTCGACCGAATCTACCGGGGCATTGAACTGACCGAGGGCGGGACAATTCTGTTCGAGCAGGTTCAGCTCGGTTTGCAGAATATCGATGCAGGATTGAGCGCAATCAGCACACAACAACAGCATGAGGTATTGCAGGTCGCCACCGACTTCGCCTTTGCCGCGTATTGGCTGATGCCGCGCTTGCACCGCTTTCATGAAGCCAATCCGCAGGTCGATGTCAGCCTGGTGACCAGCGAGCGCAACCACAACATGCTGCGCACCGACATCGATGTTGCGGTGCTGTTTGGCGACGGGCGCTTCAAACAGGGCGAAAGCCATTGGCTGTTCAGTGAGGAAGTGTTTCCTGTGTGCAGCCCGCAATTGCTCAAGAACCGGCCCCTGCCCCTGCCCGCCCAGGCGTTGCTGGAATTTCCGCTGCTGCACCTGCGCGGTGAAAACAGCAGCAACTGGTTCGACTGGAGCGGACTGTTTCGCGAACTGGGCATCACTACCCCGCCGGCACCGGGGCAATTGCGTTTCGACAATTACACGCTGTTGATTCAAGCAGCGATTGGCGGTCAGGGCGTCGCCATCGGCTGGCGTCACCTTGTGGATAACTTGCTGACTCAGGGGTTGCTGTGCCGGCCCATCGCCGAGACCACTCTGTCGCGTCTGGGTTATTACGTGGTGCTGCCGCAACGCAAACGCCGTGGTGCGTTGATTCAACAGTTTGTCGACTGGTTGATGGCCGAGCAGGCCAGCAGCGCCGAATCCCTGACAAGCGTGGCGTTGCCTTCGATTGCGATTTGAGGGGCTTTTTACGTACCCGAGGCGGCGACAAAATTCACATGCTGCCCCACATGCAGATTCAGCCGCAGCTCATCGGCAATCCCCACCGCGACCCGGTTCAACCGTTCCAGCGGCTCTGCCAGCCCCGGCTCAAGATTGCCGCCGACCTGGCTGAAATGCTCAATGGTCAGCCCCGCTACACCATGGGGCGCGTTCACCAGTGTCCATTGCAGTGGGCTGCTTTGCAGGGCTTCGTGGATTTCTTCGGCGGCGTGGTGTTGCAGGCCGTCGTCCAGATCCTGTTCATCGAGGACGGCAAAATTCCCCACCAGAAACAGCCGTGGCACGTTGGCCGCCTGTAAGCCGTCGACCAACGCATCGACCGCCAGCACCTGTTCCACTGGTCCGAGCACCACGGAGCGCTCCACATGGTCGCTGCTGAACGGCAAGCCCGGCGCGTCCAGCAGGCAAATCACCGCCGAGCTGCCCGCGACGCTTTGCTTGACCCGCTCGGCGTCGAACAGATCGCCGCTTTTGGTGCGCAGGCCGGGACGTGGCGCGAGCACGTTCAAATCGTCGAGAATCGCGATGACTTCGTGCTGCCTGCGCAGCAATTCAGCCATCAACGCGCCGCCGAGGCTGGCCATGGCACCATACAGCACCACTTTCACCGTCGGGGTTTCGGCATTTTTCATGGCTGAGCTCCTGTTCCTGTCATATGGCGTGTGACCCACAGGAAACGGCGAGGGTTCGAATCGATTCAGAGGCTTGCAACATGCACACGATCAAGGGCTACCACGCCCATATCTATTACGACGCCAGCACCATCGCCCAGGCCCGGGCCCTGTGCGAACAGGCCGCGCAGACATTTGCCTTGAAGATGGGCCGGATGCACGAACGCCCGGTCGGCCCGCACCCGGACTGGAGCTGCCAACTGGCCTTCGGCCCGGAGCTGATTGGCGATGTGCTGCCGTGGCTGGCGCTCAATCGCAAGGGACTGGTGGTGTTCCTGCACCCGGACACTGGCGATGATTTGCTCGACCACACCGAGCATGCGATCTGGATGGGCGCGATACGCCCGCTGGACCTGTCTGTTTTTTGATCAGGCTTTTGTAAACCTACAGGGTTTCTTGCGGTTCACCCGGCAGATGCTCGTCCAGGTGCAGCCACGGCAGTTGGCTGTCGGTCCAGATATGCCGCTCGGCCGCTGCGTGCTCCGGGTGATCCAGCGTGGCGATGGTCACATCGATGCTCTCGGGGCTGAGCAGGGTCACCAGCGCCAGCTGCGCGCCGCACTGCGAACAGAAGTAACGCGCGCAGCTGCTCGACGAGTCATAACGCGAAGGCGTCCCGGCCAGCCAGTGGAAGCTGGCCGCTGGCAGCGTGATCCACGTGGTGACGATGCCACCGCTGACCTTGCGGCAGATCGAACAATGGCAGTGGGCGATGTCACGTAAAGTCCCGCTGAACTGATAGCGAATGTGTCCGCAGTGGCAGCCACCGTTGTGCAATTCACCCATGTCCGCGCCCTCCCGTCCCCGAATTGATTGACTCTAGCCGCATCCGACAGCCGGTTGACCATTCGCCCCACGCTTTCTTCAGCGAAAGGTAGCTGAAAGGTTGCCCGATTAGGATCGCCGCCACTACCGGCAACAGACCGGTTGGCCGATGCGTGTGATCGCTCGCACGACAGGCCCAATTAACAACAACAATGGTGATTCTGATGTCCTCTGTAACCCGCCTCCTCGCTCCAACTCCGCCCGTACGCCTCGTGCTTCCCGTTCTGCGCTGATCCCGTCCGATCCGCTCACTTCACTCGCCGCGCTACGCCTGGAGTATTCCCATGCTGACTTTCCTTGGCTTTGCCATGGTCATCACGTTCATGTTCCTGATCATGACCAAGCGCCTGTCTGCGCTGATCGCCCTGATCATCATCCCGATTCTGTTCGCCCTGTTCGGTGGCTTTGCACCGAAGATCGGCCCGATGATGCTCGAAGGCATCACCAAGCTCGCGCCGACCGGCGTGATGCTGATGTTCGCCATTCTGTACTTCGCCCTGATGATCGACTCCGGCCTGTTCGACCCGGCCGTGCGCAAGATCCTCAAACTGGTCAAAGGCGACCCGTTGAAAGTTTCGGTCGGTACCGCCGTGCTGGCGCTCGTCGTTTCCCTGGATGGTGACGGCGCGACCACTTACATGATCTGCGTGGCCGCCATGCTGCCGCTGTACAGCCGCATCGGCATGAGCCCGCGAATCATGGCCGGTCTGATCATCCTCGCCGGTGGCGTGATGAACATGACCCCCTGGGGCGGCCCGACCGCCCGTGCCGCCAGCGCGCTGCATGTCGATCCGTCGGACATCTTCGTGCCGATGATCCCGGCGATGGCCGCCGGTGTGGTGGCGATCCTGATCATTGCCTATTTCTACGGCAAACGTGAACGTGCGCGTCTGGGTGAGTTGCACCTGATCGGCGACGAGATCGACCACAGCGAAATCAGCGTGTCGCAGTTCCCGGATGCCCGTCGTCCGAAGCTGATCTGGTTCAACGGCCTGCTGACCCTGGCGCTGATGTGCACCCTGATCGCCGGCCTGTTGCCTCTGCCGGTGCTGTTCATGGTGGCGTTCAGCATCGCGATGATCGTCAACTACCCGTGCCTGCAAATGCAGAAGGACCGCGTTGCGGCCCACGCCGGCAGCGTGCTGTCGGTGGTCAGTCTGATCTTCGCTGCGGGCATCTTCACCGGTATCCTGTCCGGAACCGGCATGGTCGACGCCATGTCGAAAAGTCTGCTGGCGGTGATTCCGGACTTCCTCGGCCCGTACCTGGCGGTCATCACGGCGCTGGTGAGCATGCCGTTCACCTTCTTCATGTCGAACGACGCGTTCTACTACGGCGTGTTGCCGGTGCTCTCCGAAGCGGCCAGCCATTACGGCATCACCGCGGTGGAAATGGCCCGTGCCTCGATCGTCGGTCAGCCCGTCCACCTGCTGAGTCCACTGGTTCCGTCGACTTACCTGCTGGTGGCGTTGGCCGGTATCGAATTCGGTGATCACCAGCGTTTCACCCTGAAGTGGGCAGTGCTGGTCTGCCTGTGCATACTGGTGGCCGCCTTGCTGCTGGGGACTTTCCCGCTGTTCAGCACGTTGTAACGGCATTAACTCACCCTGACGCCAGCTGCTTGCTGGCGTCATGGTTTAACACTCGCTCAAAGGAATACACATGGATTGGCTGACCAACCCCGAAATCTGGGTTGCCTTCTTTACCCTGACCGCCCTGGAAATCGTTCTGGGCATCGATAACATCATCATGATTTCGATCCTGGTCAGCCGCATGCCCAAGCATATGCAGCAGCGCACGCGGATCTTCGGGCTTGGTCTGGCGATGATCACGCGGATCCTGTTGCTGCTGTCGATCACCTGGGTCATGCGCCTGACGGCCGACCTGTTCGTGGTGTTCGGCCAGGGCATTTCCGGTCGCGACCTGATCCTGTTCTTCGGTGGCCTGTTCCTGTTGTGGAAGAGCTCGCAGGAGATGTACCACGCGCTGGAAGGCGAAGACGAAAGTGGCGACGAGCCTTCGGGCAAGGGCGGCAACTTCCTCTACACCATCATCCAGATCGCGATCATCGACATCGTGTTCTCGCTGGACTCGGTGATCACCGCTGTCGGCATGGTGTCCCACGTGCCGGTGATGGTGGCGGCGATCGTCGTTGCGGTGCTGGTGATGATGCTGGCCTCGGGCAAGATCAGCGAATTCATCGACAAGCACCCGTCGCTGAAGATGCTGGCGCTGTCGTTCCTGCTGGTGGTCGGTACCGTGCTGATTGCCGAGTCGTTCGACGTGCATGTACCGAAGGGTTACGTCTACTTCGCCATGGCGTTCTCACTGGCGGTGGAAGCGATCAACATCAAGATGCGCACCGCGATCGCCAAGAAGAAAAAACAGCAAGACCCGGTGAAGCTGCGCAAGGACATCCCGGGGCAGTAATCCGGTAATCCGCAACACCCTTGTGGGAGCGGGCTTGCTCGCGAAGACGCGGGATCAGTCGACGATGAGGTTGACTGACCCACCGCTTTCGCGAGCAAGCCCGCTCCCACATTGTTTTGTGGTGTTGCCGGATCGGGTTCATTCCGGGTGTTCGGCTGAAGTGTTTTTCATGACGCTTTTGTTTCAATCCACTGTTTAGCTGTGCAATGCTGGCGCCCAGACCGTTAGCCAACTACAGCTTAAGTATCAAAAACGTAGAAACCGCGCGGTACCGTCAACTTGCTCCTCTGGGGCGCTGCAACTACAGGGGGTCTGCATGCTCACCCTGCTCAATCTGCTTTCTGCCGTGGCCCTGCTGATCTGGGGCACGCACATCGTCCGAACCGGCATCCTGCGGGTGTACGGCACCAACCTGCGCCATGTGATTGGCCAGAATATGTCCAAACGCTGGCTCGCGTTCGTGGCCGGTATCGTCGTGACCGCGATGGTCCAGAGCAGCAACGCCACCGCCATGCTCGTCACCTCCTTCGTCGGCCAGGGCTTGATGGCGCTGACCCCGGCGCTGGCGACCATGCTCGGCGCCGACGTCGGTACTGCGCTGATGGCGCGGGTGCTGACGTTCGACCTGTCGTGGCTGTCGCCGCTGCTGATTTTTCTCGGGGTGATTTTCTTCCTGTCGCGCAAACAGACGCGGCTCGGCCAGATGGGCCGGGTGGCGATCGGTCTGGGGCTGATCATTCTCGCGCTGCAACTGATCGTCGAAGCCGCCGCACCGATCACCCACGCCCAAGGGGTGAAAGTCATCTTCGCCTCGCTGACCGGTGACATCCTGCTCGATGCCCTGGTGGGCGCGCTGTTCGCAATGATTTCCTACTCCAGCCTCGCCGCCGTGCTGCTGACCGCCACGCTGGCCGGCGCCAGTGTGATCAGCCTGCCGGTGGCGATCGGTCTGGTGATTGGCGCCAACATCGGCAGCGGCGTGCTGGCGTTCATGAGCACCAGCATGCAGAACGCGGCCGGGCGGCAAGTGGCGTTGGGCAGCCTGCTGTACAAACTGATCGGCCTGCTGTTGATCATTCCGGTACTCGATCCGCTGGTGCACTGGATCGACAGCCTCGATTTCAGCCCGCAGGAAATGGTCATCGGCTTCCACCTGCTCTACAACACCGCGCGTTGCCTGATCCTGTTGCCGAGTGTCGGGCCGATGGCGCGGCTGTGTGCCTGGCTGCTGCCGGAGCGTCCGGAGGTCAATGGCACCGCCAAACCCCGGCATCTGGACCCGACAGCGCTGGTCACACCGAGTCTGGCACTGGCAAACGCCGCTCGCGAGACCCTGCGCATGGGCGACCTGATCGACAACATGCTCGATGCCACGCTCGATGTGCTGCGCGGCAAGCAGACATCGGTCACCCTCGAAATGCGCCGCATGACCGATGATGTCGAAGCACTGTACAGCGCGATCAAGCTGTATCTGGCGCAAATGCCGCGCGAGGATCTCGGCGAGCAGGACAGTCGGCGCTGGGCAGAGACCATTGAGCTGGCGATCAACCTGAAACTGGCCAGCGACCTGATCGAACGCATGCTGCGCAAGGTGCAGCAGCAGAAAACCTCGCAACGGCGCTCGTTCTCCGAGGACGGCCTGGAGGAACTGGCCGGGCTGCATCAGCAACTGATCGCCAACCTGCGGCTGGGGCTGTCGGTGTTTCTCAGCGGCGACAAGGAAAGCGCCCGTCAGTTGCTGCGCGAAAAACGTCGCTTCCGCGCACAGGAACGCCGTTTGGCCCATGCCCATGTCAGCCGTTTGCAACGCAAGATCGTGCAGAGTCTGGAAACCAGTTCGCTGCACCTTGAGCTGATTGCGGATATGAAGCGCTTGAATTCGCTGTTTTGCAGCAGTGCTTATGTGGTGCTGGAAACGGCGGATACCGGGGCGTTGGAAGCGGATGATATTGCCGACATTACGCATTCGCCTTGAACGTCTGTGGCTGAGGTCAGTCAGTACCATTGATTCAGCCGCAAGATATTCGCGAGCAGGCTCGCTCCCACAGGGAATGAATTTCAAGGTGGGAGCGAGCCTGCTCGCGAAAGCGGTCTGAATAGCGACACGGATCTCCAAATCAGCCGTACGGAAGCCTGTTATGCGTTGCCTGTTGTTCGCCTGTCTGTTGCTCGGTTCCCTGCCCGCCTTCGCCGTTGATCGATTTCAGGTCGAAGGCTATGCGCTGCCCAACGGTTTGCAGCTATTGCTCAAGCCCGGCACCGAACGCGGGCATGTGGCGATCCGCCTGGTGGTGGGCGTCGGCCTCGACGATTTCGACTGCGATGAAAAAGAGCTGCCGCACCTGCTCGAGCACCTGCTGTTCAGCGGTGTCGATGCCACCGGCGAAGGCGGCCTTGAGGAGCGCATGCAGGCGTTGGGCGGCGAGTGGAACGCGTTCACCAGCAACGCCGACACCACGTTCGTCATCGAAGCCCCGGCGAAGAACCAGCGCAAGGTTCTCGACCTGCTGCTCGGCCTGCTGACCCAGACCCGCATCGACGACAATGCGATAAGCGCTGCCAAACGCGTGGTCGAGCGTGAAGACGGCGGCCATTACACGCGCCTGCAGCGCTTTCTCGACCGTCAGGATCTGGGTCACACCGCGAGCAACCAACTGGCGGTGGAGCTGGGCCTGAAATGCCCGCAACGGGCCGAGGTCGGTCACTTGACCCAGCAGCAACTGGAGAAGGTACGCAAGACCTGGTACGCGCCGAACAACATGACCCTGATCGTCGTCGGCGAGCTCGACAAACTGCTGCCGGCCTATCTGGAACGCACCTGGGGCGCACTCGAAGCAGTCGACCCGGCCGAGCACCGTGAGCTGCCGGACATCCGCACCAGCGCGGCCCATGAACGCACCCTCACCCGTGGCTTCATCGGCGACAGCGCCAAGCTGCACTGGCTGGTGCCGGAGCCGATGCTGGACGATCAGTACGACGAGACTTTCGACATTCTCAAGGACTACCTCGACTGGGCGCTGTACCGACAGATCCGCCTGAACCACGGCTTGTCCTACGGGCCATGGGCCGAGCGCGAAGTGTTTGGCGGGGTCGGCTTCATGAGCCTCAATGCCGACGTGGATCGCGATGACCTTGCCGAAGCCAAGCAGGTGCTGGAAGACCTCAAGGCCGACCTGCTGAAAAACGGCCTCGACCCCGACACCTTCGCCCGGATCAAACAGGCCGCCATCGCCCATCAGGCCTGGGCGGTGCAAGGCAACAGCGCGATGGCCGATTACTACTGGAGCGCGCTGGGCGATTACGAAGATGGCCGCTTTGCCAACCCTGCCCGGGAGCTGCAAGGCGTGACGCTGGACACGGCGAACAAGGCCATGCGCGAGTTGCTGTTGCAGCCGGGGTATCTGCGGATCGAGAAGCCGTTGCTCAGTGATGATGAGGTGTTGTGGCTGGTGGCGGGCGGATTGGGCGTCGTGCTGCTCATCCTGGTGGGTTGGCGCCTGCACCGCCGCAAGCCAGCCAAACACTGAACCTGTGGAATCTGTGCTGACTTACTGACCGGGAGCCTCGCCACGTCGCCCGGCGGACGGTACTCTGTCGGGGTTTTTTCCTCTCCAGTCGTGAACCGTCCACATGCCGAAAATACCCCTCCTGATCCAGCGCATTCTCGAACTGATGAAGCGCTACCCCGGGGTCATTGCGCTTGGCGGTTTCATCTCCGGGGTCGGCAGTTTCATTCTGGTCGATCGCCAGCAAGGCCTGGCGAGCTGGATCACCATCATCATGCTGCTCAGCTGGCTCTGGCTGATGCTGGAAAACACCCTGACCGGGTTGTTCACGCGTATCTTCAAGCGGGAAATTCCGCAGCCGCTGCTGCGCTACGCGACGCAGATGATCCACCAAGAAAGCCTGTTTTTCGTTCTGCCGTTCTTCTTCATCACCACCACCTGGAACAGCGGGCAACTGATCTTCACCGGCCTGCTGTGCATCGCCGCGCTGATCTCGATTGTCGACCCGCTCTACTACAAATGGCTGGCGCCACGGCGCTGGGCGTTTCTCGCACTGCACACCCTGACCCTGTTCGCCGCCCTGCTCACCGCGTTGCCGGTGATCATGCACCTGACCACCGCGCAGAGTTTCAAATGGGCGCTGGGCACGGCGGTGGTGTTGTCGTTCCCGAGCCTGGCGTCAATCTTCCCGATCCGCACTGTGCGCAACGCGCTGGCGATCCTGTGCATCACCGTCGGTATCGGCGCGGTCGGCTGGACCCTGCGCTCGTGGGTGCCGCCGGCCACGCTATGGATGACCGACGTGGCAATCAGTACCCAGTTGCAGGACCGCACCCCCGGCGCCAGTCTCGACGAGGTCAGTGCCGAGCAGATCCGCAACGGCGGGCTGTACGCCTACACCGCAATTAACGCGCCGCGCGGGCTGGATGAGCGCATTTATCACGTGTGGCAGTTCAACGGTCAGGAAGTCGACCGCATCGCCCTCGATATCCATGGCGGGCGCAAGGAAGGCTACCGGGCCTGGACGCACAAGCAGAACTTCCCCGCCAATCCGGTGGGCAAGTGGCAGGTGCGAGTGCTGACCGAGGACGGCCAGGTGATTGGCGTGCTGCGATTCGAAGTGACGGACAGCACAGCGATCAAAGAAAAGTAATCCGGTTCGTGCTATTACGTATGCCTGCGTATTTAGCCGAACAAGCACGGAGCTTATGACCAGCAGCTCGATGACCGGTAATGCCCGACTGGACACGTCGCTCAGCCCTGCCCGCCTGCGGGTGTCCGGGGACTGGACGCTTGCCCATTACGCCGAACTCAAGCACCTGACCGAACAACTCCACGGCCAGTACGACGCCAATACCGTCGTTGACCTCAATAGCCTTGGTGCCCTCGACACCGCGGGCGCTTCCCTGCTGGTGGAGCTGCTGGGTGCCGAGCGTCTGGGCAAATCCGCCGAACATCCCGACTGCTCGATCTCCCAGGCTGACCGCGCGTTGCTGCAAACCGTGTATCGCTCGCTGACTGACTTCTGCGTGCCGATCAAGGAGCCGGAAGTCAGCGTCAGTGTGCAACTGCTGACCCGCATCGGACGCGCGGTGGAAACGGTCTGGCAGGACACTCTGCAGGTGTTGGGTTTCATCGGCCTGATCCTCGAAACCATCGCCCGCAACCTGTTCCGGCCCAAGCGCTGGCGGGTCACGCCAGTCGTTGCGCACATCGAACAGACCGGCCTCGACGCTGCGCCGATCGTGGCGCTGCTGACCTTTCTGGTCGGCGCGGTGGTGGCGTTTCTCGGTGCGACGGTGCTGGCCAGCTTCGGCGCGACGATCTTTACCGTGGACCTGGTGGGCTTCTCGTTTCTGCGCGAGTTTGGCGTGTTGCTCACGGCGATCCTGATGGCTGGCCGCACTGCCAGCGCATTCACTGCGCAGATCGGCTCGATGAAGGCCAACGAGGAGATCGACGCGATCCGCACCCTGGGCCTCGACCCGATGGAGCTGCTGGTGGTGCCGCGCGTGTTGGCGATGCTGGTGGCGCTGCCGATGCTGACGTTTCTGGCGATGCTCTGCGGGATCATCGGCGGTGGCGTGGTGTGTGCGGTGTCGTTGGGGATTTCGCCGGCGATGTTCCTCTCGCTGCTGCAAAGCGACATCGGTATCCAGCACTTTCTGGTCGGCCTGGTGAAGGCGCCGATCTTTGCCTTCCTGATCGCGACGATTGGTTGCCTGGAGGGCTTCAAGGTCAGCGGCAGCGCCGAGTCGGTCGGCGCGCACACCACGTCCGCCGTGGTGCAGTCGATTTTCGTGGTGATCGTGCTTGATGCGGTGGCTGCGCTGTTTTTCATGGAGATGGGCTGGTGAGTCGTCTACCCCGCGCGCCCTCGCAGGCGGTGATCGAAGTCCGTGGCCTGTGCAATCGCTTTGGCAGCCAGAGCGTGCACGAGAACCTCGATCTGGACTTGTACAAAGGTGAAATCCTCGCCGTGGTCGGCGGCTCCGGCAGCGGCAAATCGGTGCTGCTGCGCAGCATTGTCGGTTTGCGTCGGCCCAGCGAAGGTAATGTGAAGGTGTTCGGCCAGAATCTGCCGAGCCTGTCCGAACACGAGCGCTCGCTGGTCGAGCGACGCTTCGGCGTGCTGTTCCAGAAAGGCGCGCTGTTCTCCTCGCTGACGGTGACCGAGAACGTCGCCCTGCCGCTGATCGAACACGCCGGCCTGAGCCGCAACGACGCCGAGCATCTGGCGGCGGTGAAACTGGCGCTGGCCGGGCTGCCGCTGTCGGCGGCCGACAAGTACCCGGCCTCGCTGTCCGGCGGGATGATCAAGCGCGCTGCACTGGCCCGGGCGCTGGCGCTGGATCCGGACATCCTGTTTCTCGACGAACCCACCGCCGGCCTCGATCCGATTGGCGCGGCGGCGTTCGATCAACTGATCCTGACCCTGCGCGACGCGCTGGGCCTGAGCGTGTTTCTGGTGACCCACGACCTCGACACGCTCTACACCATCACCGACCGTGTGGCGGTGCTGGCGCAGAAGAAGGTGCTGGTCGCCGGTCCGATCGACGTGGTCTCGGAAACCGATGACGCGTGGATTCACGAATACTTCCACGGCCCGCGCGGCCGCTCGGCGCTGGACGCCGCCAAATTGCTCAACGAGGTCTGACATGGAAACCCGAGCCCATCATGTGTTGATCGGCCTGTTCTCAGTGATTGTCGTGGCGGGCGCCCTGCTCTTCGGCCTGTGGCTGGCCAAGTCCAGCGTCGACACCGAGTTCAAGGATTACGAAATCGTCTTCAACGAGGCGGTCAGCGGCCTGTCCAAAGGCAGCCCGGTGCAGTACAGCGGGATCAAGGTCGGCGACGTGGTCAGCCTGCGCCTTGATCCGAAGGACCCACGGCGGGTATTGGCGCGGATTCGTCTGGGCGGCGATACGCCGGTCAAGGAAGACACCCAGGCCAAACTGGCCTTGGCCGGGATCACCGGGACCTCGATCATCCAGCTCAGCGGCGGCACCCCGCAGAGCCCGAAATTGCGCGGGCATGACGGCGAACTGCCGACCATCGTCGCGGCACCTTCGCCGATCTCGCGCCTGCTCAACGACAGCAACGACTTGATGAGCGGCATCACCGCGCTGCTGAGCAACGCCAACCAGATGTTTTCCCCGGAGAACGTCGAGCGTGTGAGCAGCACCCTGGCGCATCTGGAGCAGACCACCGGCTCGATCAACGATCAGCGCGGCGACCTGCGCCAGGCCATGCAGCAACTGGCGAGCGTCGGCAAACAGGCCGGCAGCATGCTCGAACAGACATCGCTGCTGATGCGCAACGCCAACGGCCTGCTCAACGATCAAGGCAAACAGGCGCTGGGCAGTGCCGAGCAGGCGATGAAGTCGCTGGAGCAGAGCAGCGCCACCATCAACGGCCTGCTGAGCAAGAACCAGAACTCCCTCGACAACGGCATGCAGGGCCTCAACGGCCTGGCCCCGGCCATCCGCGAACTGCGCGAAACCCTGACCTCGCTGCGCGCCATTTCTCAACGCCTGGAGGCCAACCCCAGCGGTTACCTGCTGGGCAGTGACAAGAACAAGGAGTTCACGCCATGAAGCTGACTCGCCTCGCCCTCTTCGCCGCCAGCCTGACGCTGCTCTGCTCGTGCTCGATTCTGCCCAAGGCCGAGCCGTCGGATGTGTACCGCCTGCCATCGACTCAGGCGCCCGCCTCGGCCGGTTCGGCCGCGACTCAGCACTGGTCGCTGCGGTTGAACAAATTGCAGGCCAGCGAAGCGCTGAACCGGCCGAACATCGCGGTGATCGCACAGGGTGACGTGATCAGCAGCTACAAGGCGTCGCGCTGGAGCGATCCGGCGCCGGTGCTGGTACGCAATCGGCTGCTCGATGGCTTTGCGCGTGATGGCCGGGTGACGTTGCTCAGTACCGATGACAGCAATTTTGCGGCGGATCTGGAGCTGGGCGGCAGCTTGCAGGCGTTTCAGACCGAGTACCAGGGCAATCAGGCCAGCGTCGTGGTGCGGGTCGATGCGTTGTTGGTGCGCGGCTATGACCAGAAGATTCTCGCCAGCCAGCGCTTCGAAGAGCGCCAGCCACTGAGCGATGTGCAGGTGCCGGCGGTGGTTGCGGGGTTTGGACAGGCCAGTGATCGCCTTACTGCGAAAGTCGTGGCGTGGGCCGTTCAGCAAGGCCAGAAACTCGCCCCACAACCCAGACCTTAAACCTTATGCATAACCCCTGTGGGAGCGGGCTTGCTCGCGAAGGCGGTGTGTCAGTCAATGTGTTGGTCGACTGACACGCCCTCTTCGCGAGCAAGCCCGCTCCCACATTTTGATTTGTGGTTAACCGAAGAACCAGTAGCAGACGCCAATCGCGCCGAGCACGCCGGCCAGCTCCGCCAGCAACGCACACCCCACCGCATGCCGCGCCCGCTGAATCCCCACTGCGCCGAAATACACCGCCAGCACATAGAACGTGGTTTCTGTACTGCCCTGAATCGTCGCCGCCACCAGCGACGGGAAACTGTCGACGCCCGAGGTCTTCATGGTCTCGATCAGCATTGCCCGCGCGGCGCTGCCGGAAAACGGTTTGACCATCGCCGTTGGCAACGCATCGACGAAGCGTGTGTCCCACCCGGCCCATTGCACCAGATGGCGGATACCATCCAGACCAAAGTCCAGCGCCCCGGAGGCGCGCAGCACGCCGATGGCGCAGAGCATCGCCACCAGATACGGCAGCAGGTTTTTGGCGACGTCGAAGCCCTCTTTGGCGCCCTCGACAAAGGCCTCGTAGACCTTGACCTTGCGTAACGCGCCAATCACCAGGAACAGCATGATCAGGCCGAACAGCGTGAGGTTACCGAGGATCGACGACAGCCCGGCCAGCGCCGTGGCCGACATCGTCGCCAGCAGCGCCATGAAGCCGCCAAGGATCAGCGCCCCCGGGATCAGGTAGGCCAGCACCACCGGGTCCCAGATGCGCAGGCGCTGCATGAACGCCACCGAGAGGAAGCCGACGATGGTCGAGCAACTGGTCGCCAGCAGAATCGGCAGGAACACCAGGGTCGGGTCCGGCGCACCTTGCTGGGCGCGGTACATGAAGATCGTCACCGGCAGCAGGGTCAGCGACGAGGCGTTGAGCACCAGGAACAGGATCTGCGCGTTGCTGGCGATGGTTGCGCTGGGGTTGAGTTCCTGCAGCGCCTTCATCGCCTTGAGGCCGATCGGTGTGGCGGCGTTGTCCAGCCCGAGGCCATTGGCGGCGAAGTTGAGGGTGATCAGGCCCAGCGCCGGGTGCCCGGCCGGGACTTCCGGCATCAGCCGCAGGAACAGCGGCCCGAGGACCTTGGCCAGCCACTCGACGATCCCGGCTTTCTCGGCAATGCGCAGAAAGCCCAGCCACAGGGTCAGGGTGCCGAACAGCAGTACCATCACCTCGACCGACAGCTTGGCCATGGCAAAAATGCTTTCCACCATCGCCGCGAAAATCCCGGCGTTGCCGCCGACCAGCCACTGCACCAGCGCAGATATTGCTGCCACGACAAAGAAGCCAAGCCACAGGCCATTAAGCATCAGTCAAATCCCCCGGAAGATGCGGCGAATGATAGCGGTGTCGCCAGAAACGACAAACCCCGGATTTCTCCGGGGTTTGTCTATTCGGCATGCGCCGATCCAAAGTGGGAGCGGGCTTGCTCGCGAAAGCGGTGGGTCAATCAACAGGAATGTTGAATGTGCCGGCCTCCTCGCGAGCAAGCCCGCTCCCACAAGGGGGTTGCATTACTGCTTCGAGATTTCACCAGCCGGCAGTTTTTCCTTGCTGCGCCAGTGCGGCAGGGAGTTCCAGTAGCGCTGGCCCTTGGCGTCGTCGTACATGCCTTCCCAACGCGCGATAACCAGTACTGCCAGAGCGTTGCCGATCACGTTCAGTGCGGTACGCGCCATGTCCATGATGCGGTCGACACCGGCGATGAACGCCAGACCTTCCAGTGGGATGCCGACGCTGCCCAGCGTCGCCAGCAGCACCACGAAGGACACGCCCGGTACGCCGGCGATGCCTTTGGAGGTGACCATCAGGGTCAGCACCAGCAGCAGTTGCTGGCTGATCGACAGATCGATGCCGTACAACTGGGCAATGAAGATCGCCGCGATGGACTGGTACAGGGTCGAACCGTCGAGGTTGAACGAGTAACCGGTCGGTACCACGAAGCTGCAGATGGCTTTCGGTGCGCCGTAGGCTTCCATCTTCTCGATCACGCGTGGCAGCACGGTTTCCGAGGAGGCGGTGGAGTAGGCCAGGACCAGCTCATCCTTGAAGATGCGCATCAGCTTGATCACCGAGAAGCCGAACAGCCTGGCGATCAGGCCCAGCACCACGAAGGCGAAGAAGGCGATGGCGACGTAAACCAGGATCACCAGCTTGGCCAGCGGCAGCAGCGAGGCGAAGCCGAAGTTGGCGACGGTCACCGCGATCAGTGCGAACACGCCGATCGGGGCGTAGTTCATGATCATGTGGGTGACCTTGAACATGCTTTCCGAAACGCCCTGGAACATCTTCACCAGCGGCTCGCGCAGGTCCGACTGCAGGCTCGACAGGCCGAGACCGAACAGCACGGAGAAGAAGATGATCGGCAGCATTTCGCCGCGGGCCATGGCCGCGAAGATGTTCGACGGGATCAGGTTGAGGATGGTCTCGATGAACGCGTGTTCATGCTGTACTTCGGCAGCGGTCGCCTGGTACTTGGAGATATCCACCGTGCCCAGGGTGCTCATGTCGATGCCGGCGCCCGGGTGGAACACGTTCGCCAACACCAGACCGACGAGGATAGCGATGGTGGTGACGACTTCGAAGTAGATAATCGTCTTCAGGCCGATACGCCCGAGTTTCTTGGCGTCGCCCACGCCGGCAATGCCGACGATCAAGGAGGAGATGACGATCGGGATCACGATCATCTTGATCAGACGGATAAAGATATCGCCTGCCGGTTGCAGGACGTTACTGATCCACCAGGCTTTCTCGGCACTGAAATGGTTGAGCAACGCACCAATTGCAATCCCTAAAACCAGACCGATGAGGATCTGCCAGGCGAGGCTGAGTTTTGCCTTCTTCATTATCTTTACCCTTACTTGCGTTTGACTCAGGCACATGCAGGAACTGGAACGCTCTTTAGCGGAAAAGTCTGTGCATCTGCCTCCGTATAAGGTGCCCCGAAGCGCGTGTTTACGGCTCTTCGGCAGGCGAAAAAAGGCGCAACTATTCCGATGCAAGGTTGCGCCGTCTAATGCCGTAAACGCCTACCCTATGCCGAATCGGCATGAGCTTTTTTAAATGAAACTGGCGTCCCAACCGGTTCGATTACGACATTTCAGCCGGCATAAGTGCCGTGAACCGGCCATTACAGCTTAGGTTGGTTATTTTTTGAACGAGTGAATTCGGCGAAAAATTCAAGAAAAAGCCTGCATTTGCAGACTAGAAGTCCCACTGTTTGAAAGGACTCTTTCTCGATATACGGTCGCCAGGAAACACGGCGAAATGTTTTCGCGCGCAGTCTGAACCATAAAAAGGCGAGCAGGACGCTCTGGATCAATGTTTTGTATCGCGAAAAGCTCAGCGCAAGTCCGTCGAGCCACTGGGGGCCGGCGAACCTGCGTCGCAGCTTTTACCCTGACCCGGCCCTTGCGCAGGCACTCCCTGTACCCGTAGGTCACTCCGACCCTGTAACAGTCAGAACGTCCCGGCCCCTTGGTCATGCGCCGACCTTCCTCGGGCGGGCGCAATAAAGGGCAGCGGGGCGCTGCCCTCATGTTCGAATCAGTACCAGTTCGGATCTTTCTTCAGCGTTTCCATCAACAGGTTCTGCATGCCCTGATTGGGTTTGCCGAGGAAGCGGTAGGTGGCATGTCGCGTAGGCGACTTGTCGGCCGGCAATCCTTCGGGCACATCAACGAGCATGGCGTAGGCATCTTTCTTGTCGAAGCTGAACGCTACGATCAATCGGTGGTTCAGGCACTTGTCTGCGGATTCACAGAGCGGCCCGACCAGATACTTGTCGCCATCTTCCGTCACGGCATTCATCTGCTGGTCTGGTGTCCCGGACAGGTTCATCACCCATTCCGGCAGGCGCTCTTCATGCTTTACCACGCCTTGCCAGGTTTCCCGGTATTGCGGGTCGGAGCTGAGCAGCTCGTTGACCCGCGCCTGGCCATCATTGGCCGCCATCGCCATGGCACTACCGCCCAGAAGCAGGGCGGCTGCCAGTGTCTTTAAACCAGTCATCGTTAACCTCGGCCGCGACGGCCAAAGAAGAAGGAAGCGATGAACATCACCAGGAACACGACAAAGAGAATCTTGGCGATACCCGTGGCGGTGCCCGCGATACCACCGAAGCCCAGTACGGCGGCGATGATGGCAATGATCAAGAATGTAATTGCCCAGCTCAACATGGTGATTCTCCTTACTTCTCTATTTAGGGGTGTTGCGTGTCCCGGCGCGATGCGCCCGAATTCGTCGGTTCGTCAGAAAACCCAGCGCTCTTCACGTGGCAGTTGATCGAGCGGCTGCGCCTGGTCGACTTCCATCATGCGCATCGAGGTGCTCTCGGCGTGGCTGCTGACGGCGCTGAAGTGCGTCTGCGTGCTGTGTTGAATCGAGATCAGCGGCTCAGGCTTCTGGCTGTTCTCCCAGCTCAGGTATTGCTGGCAGGCGATCAGGGTGATCAACAGAGCAAGTACGCCAAACAGACCTTGTTGGATATGCAGTGGCGAGATACGCACTTGGGCGGCACGTTGGCGAGTCATCCTGGGTTCCTCACTCTTATTCGGTTGGGGCAGTCGGATCTGCCCGGGCTGAATGAGTTATTGCAGCCTGCATGCCAGTTTTTTATTTGAAAAATATTCAATAAAATCAATGTGTTATGGCTCAATGAAAAATCTGCTTGGACGCATCCTGCACGATGAGTCATCTACGGTCGTGCGTAATGCACGATTATTTCGTAGCAGATTTCATTCTTATTGAATTGAGAGCACGTCTCGGAGGTCAGAAAAGTACGCGGGCAACCATCGGCAGGTCGGTAATTGTTTAGAAACTCAACAAAATCAATGGATTGGCTGTCAGGGCAGGAGAGAGCTACCCTGCTATGGCTGACATCGTTCAGAATCGACCATGCAACTTGCCCGATTTTTCCGGGACTAATCCAAGACCAATCACATAAGGAGCGTAGGAAAAATGGAATCTGCCACTGAGCATCAAGGCCGCATTCTGCTGGTGGACGATGAGTCCGCCATCCTGCGTACCTTCCGTTACTGCCTCGAAGACGAAGGCTATACGGTGGCCACTGCCAACAGCGCGGCGCAGGCCGACGCTTTGCTGCAACGCCAGGTCTTCGACCTGTGCTTCCTCGACTTGCGGCTGGGCGAAGACAACGGTCTCGACGTGCTGGCACAGATGCGTATCCAAGCGCCGTGGATGCGCGTGGTGATCGTCACCGCGCACTCGGCCGTCGACACCGCCGTGGACGCGATCCAGGCTGGCGCCGCCGACTATCTGGTCAAGCCGTGCAGCCCTGACCAGTTGCGTCTGGCCACCGCCAAGCAACTGGAAGTACGTCAACTCTCGGCGCGTCTCGAAGCCCTCGAAGGCGAGATCCGCAAACCCAAGGACGGTCTGGATTCTCACAGTCCGGCGATGAAAGTCGTGCTGGAAACCGCACGCCAGGTTGCCAGCACCGACGCCAACATTCTTATTCTGGGCGAGTCCGGCACGGGTAAGGGCGAGTTGGCCCGGGCCATTCACGGCTGGAGCAAGCGCGAGAAAAAATCCTGCGTGACCATCAACTGCCCGTCGTTGACCGCCGAGCTGATGGAAAGCGAGCTGTTTGGCCACAGCCGCGGCGCATTTACCGGGGCCAGCGAAAGCACCTTGGGTCGCGTCAATCAGGCCGACGGTGGCACGCTGTTTCTCGACGAAATCGGCGATTTTCCCCTGACATTACAGCCAAAGTTGCTGCGTTTCATTCAAGACAAGGAATACGAACGGGTAGGGGATCCGGTGACTCGCCGCGCCGATGTGCGCATTCTTGCAGCGACCAACCTCAACCTTGAAGACATGGTGCGCGACGGGCGTTTCCGCGAGGACCTGTTGTACCGCCTGAACGTGATCACCCTGCATCTGCCGCCGCTGCGCGAGCGCGCCGAAGACATCCTGACCCTGGCCGATCGCTTCCTCGCCCGTTTCGTCAAAGAATATGCGCGTCCGGCCCGGGGCTTCAGCGACGAGGCACGTGAAGCGTTGCTGGGCTATCGCTGGCCGGGCAACATCCGTGAGCTGCGCAACGTGGTGGAGCGGGCAAGCATCATCTGCCCGCAGGAACGCGTGGAAATCAGTCACCTGGGCATGGCCGAACAACCGGCGAACAACGCACCACGGGTCGGCGCGGCGCTGAGCCTCGATGAACTGGAAAAAGCCCACATCGGCGCGGTACTGGCGACGGCTGGCACCCTCGATCAAGCGGCCAAGACCCTCGGCATCGACGCCTCGACCCTCTACCGCAAGCGCAAGCAGTACAACCTGTGAGCGCGCGGCGATGAAACTGGCGATGAAGTTGCGCACGCGCTTGTTCCTGAGCATCTCCGCGTTGATCACGGTGGCGTTGCTCGGGCTGTTGCTCGGGCTGGTCAGTGTCATGCAGATGGCCGGGACTCAGGAAGCGCTGATCCGCAACAACTTCGTCACCCTCGATCTGGGACTCAAGCTGCGCCAGACCCTCGGCGATCAACTGATCATGATGCTTGCCGAAAAGCCCGATAACGCTGCGTTCGAAGCCTCGAAGCAGCATTATTTACAGCTTCTCGATCAAGGCATTGCCCAGGAGGAGGTTGGTGATGGTCGCCAATACAGCTTCAGTCAGGCCAAGGCCGATTACCAACGTTTCCTTCAGGCGTTCGATCAGGTACGTGACCCGGCCACTGCGTTGAGTGGCACCGGCGATTTGCGTGAGCGCTTCAACACGCTGCGCAACGGCCTGATTGCCGAACACAAGCATGCGCTCGACAACATCAACTCGGTGCAGCACGCCGCCCGTGACCGAGCGCTGTTGGTTGCCGGCCTGCTTGGACTGGTCGGGTTGGCCGTGTTGATCATCGGTTTTGTCACGGCGCATGCCATTGCCCGGCGCTTTGGTGCGCCGATCGAGGCGCTGGCCAAGGCCGCGGACAACATCGGCCAGGGTAATTTCGACGTGACCCTGCCGATTTCTTCGGCGATGGAAATGAACCAGCTGACCAAGCGCTTCGGCTTGATGGCCGAGGCGCTGCGTGAGCATCAGGCGACCAACGTCGACGAACTGCTGGCCGGCCAGCAGCGTTTGCAGGCGGTGCTCGACAGCATCGACGATGGCTTGCTGATGATCGATCGCGATGGGCGTCTGGAGCACCTCAATCCGGTTGCCCAGCGCCAACTGGGCTGGGACAGTGATCGCTTGGGGCAGGGCTTGGGCACAGCGCTTGAGCGACCGGAACTCGACGCGCAGCTGCAACTGGTGCTGCGCGGTGGCACGCTGGAGCGTGCCCCGGAAGATTTGAGCATCGAAGTCGACGGCGAATCGCGCCTGCTGACTTACAGCCTGACCCCGGTCAGCCACACCCAGGGGCATATCCTCGGCGCGGTGATGGTGCTGCACGACGTCACCGAACAACGTGCTTTCGAGCGAGTGCGCAGTGAGTTCGTGCTGCGGGCCTCTCATGAGTTGCGCACACCGGTCACCGGCATGCACATGGCCTTCGGCCTGTTTCGCGAACGTGCGAAGTTTCCCGCGGATTCCCGCGAGGCGGATCTGCTCGACACGGTCAACGAAGAGATGCAGCGCCTGATGCAGTTGATCAACGACCTGCTCAACTTCTCGCGCTATCAGAACGGTTTGCAGAAACTCACGCTGGCCCCATGTTCCATCGAAGACTTGCTGGCGCAGGCGCAATTGCGTTTTGCCGATTCGGCCGCGGGCAAAGGCATTGCCCTGAACGTCGAAGTGCAGGGACCGTTGCCGCGCTTGCAGGCCGATCAGACGCAACTCGACCGGGTGCTCGACAATTTGATCGACAACGCACTGCGCCATACTGCCCGCGACGGGCAGATTCGCCTGCAGGCGCGTCGGCATGGCGAACGGGTGATCATCAGCGTCGAGGACAACGGCGAAGGCATTGCCTACGGTCAGCAAGGGCGGATCTTCGAGCCGTTCGTGCAGGTCGGGCGCAAGAAGGGCGGCGCCGGGCTCGGGTTGGCGCTGTGCAAGGAAATCGTCCAGTTGCACGGCGGGCGGATGGGCGTGTATTCGCGGCCGGGGCAGGGCACGCAGTTCTACATGGCGCTGGCGGTCTAGGCTTCGTCGTCCAGTCGACGGCCGGCAAGGCGCCGTCCACGGGTGATCAGCTCGATGAACTGCACCGCACTCAGGGCCTGGGCGAACAGCCATCCCTGACCGAATTTCACGCCTTCACTGCTGAGAAACACGGCTTGCGCTTCGTGCTCGATACCCTCGGCAATCACTTTCAGATCCAGTGCCTGCGCCATGTGGATGATGTGCGGCGCCACGCCGCTGCTGGCCGCGTCATGGCCGAGTGCGTCGATAAAGGCCTTGTCGATCTTCAGGCAATCCACCGGTAGCGTCTGCAGGTAGGCGAGGCTGCAATAGCCGGTGCCGAAGTCGTCGATCAGCACCTGATGGCCGACGTCGCGCAAGGCTTGCAGGTTCTCCCGTGCCACCACCACGTCGATCAACCCGCGCTCGGTGACTTCGAAGGCAATCTGCCGTGCCGCGACCCGGTGCAGGGTCAACAGTTTGGCCATGACCTGACCGATGCGCGGCACCATCACGTCGCATGCTGCGAGGTTGACCGAGATGTACAACTGCGGGTTGGCACGCAGCACCGGCCCCAGTTGCTCCAGCAGCCGCTGCAGGACGAAGTCGGTCATCTGGCGGATCTGTCCGGTGTTTTCCGCCATGGGAATGAACAGATCGGGGCTGGTCAGCGTGCCATCCGGACGGCGCCAGCGCAGCAGGGCTTCGGCGCCCACGCAGTTGCGGCTGTCGAGATCGAAAATCGGTTGATACAGCACCTGCAGCTCGCCACGACGGATCGCGCCCTGGAGCTCGGCGTCCAGCGACTGGCGCTGACGCACCAGCAAAAACACGAAGAACCCGGAAAATGCTCCCAACAGCAGGCAGCCGGGGACCATCCACCACCACACCGTCGGAATGTGCATGCCACTGCGCGGGGTGATCAGCACCAACTGGTATTCCGGGTTGTTGGTGGGCATGCGGTAGATCAGCCGTGATTGAGTGACCTGCAGGGCCTCGCGGCTCTTCGGTGGCCAGACCTCGGTGGGTGGCCACGCCTGAGCAATGCCGAGTACCGGAATCGCCCGCTTGCCGTGATCCAGTACGACCAGCAGGCTGCTGTCCGGTGGCAGGTCGACCATGTCAGTCAAATGCCCGCGGGAGGTCGCCACACGGAAATTGCCGCGGCCGAGCATCAGGGCGGCACGGTTTTCATCGGGTTCGGTGGTGGTGTTGAGCCAGTAGCTGTAGGTCGGACCTTTGATGTCCGGCGCACGGACGACCGACAGCCCCTCTTGCCGGGGGCGGTTGGAGCAGATTCGTGTGCCGTCCATGTAGGCCGCTTCATAGACGAAGCGATAATTGAAGGTGACCTGTCGCAGGGTGGCGATCATTTCGTCATCGCAACTGCGCAACGGCTGCGCTTCAAGGTCATCGAGGCTTTCGCGCAATTGCCCGAACAATTGTTCGAGGCGGGCCAGAAAACGCTCGCCCTGAGCGTTCATCTCCTGGCTTTCGTTTTGTTCTATCTGGCGCATGGCGAAGAACGTTCCGCCGGCGATCAACAGCGCAGCACTGAGGACAGCCGCGATCATCGCCAAAAACCAAGGGCGATAAAACCAGCTACGCAGCGTCTCTCGGGTAGCAACCATCATGGAATATCCGAAGAATTACCAATGAGTTATAGCTGCTGATTGCGTTTTCGCCCTGACCGTCGGGCGGGCGTCATTATTTTGTCTGGTTGAGTACCAGCAACAACGCGGCCGTTTGCGCGTCCGGCGTGCCGTCGAAGCGCGAAGGGCGGTAGTGCATCTGGAAGGCAGCCAGTACGTGGCGGGTCGCGACGTCCAGCTCGCCGGTTTGCGGAGTGTCGTAACCGACGCGCGCCAGTTGCGCCTGGAACCAGCTGATGCTCGGCAGCTCGGCGTTGAACTGCGCCTGCTGACGCGCCACCGCTTGTTCATTGGGCCACACACCCAGGCCTTCGGCCGCCAGGCGTTTCCATGGGAACAACGGGCCCGGGTCGAGTTTGCGCAGCGGCGCGATGTCGCTGTGGCCGATGATGTGGCGCGGGCTGATGCCCTGACGCTTGCTGATGTCCTTGAGCAGGACGATCAGTGATTGAATCTGCGCTTCGCTGTACGGGAACCACAGGCGTCCGGTCGGCGTGTCCTTGAAGCCCGGGTTGACGATCTCTATGCCGATCGAGCTGGAGTTGAGCCAGGTCCGGCCCTGCCATTCGCTCTCTCCGGCGTGCCACGCGCGCAGGTTTTCATCCATCAGTTGGTAGATGGTGCCGCTCTTGTCGTCGCCGATCAGGTAGTGGCTGCTGACTTCGCCGTGGGTCAGCAGTTGAAGCGAGCGGGCGAGAGAGGCGGAGGTGTAGTGCACGATCACGAACTGGACGCGGCTGTCGTGATTGGCCGAAGGATGGCTGGTGTCGTAACGCGGGCCGCTGGCACAACCGGCCAGGACGAGCAGCGACGCGAGGAGGGCAAAAAATTTCATGGCGGAAGGCAGTACACGCAAGACAATAATGCAACAGTGTAACGTACTGCCTTGCCTATCGACGGCCAACGGGCTGATTTAAACAAAATGGAACAATTGCTCAGCCCAGCTCGACCCGGTTGCGCCCGGCATTTTTCGCCCGATACAGCGCCTGATCGGCTCTTTTGAGCACCAGATCGCTGTGTTCTCCCGGTCGGAATGACGCCAGCCCCATGGAAATGGTGATCGTCACCCGTTCACCCTTGAAGTGAAACGGGCAGGCCTCGATTGCTGCGCGCAGGGTTTCCAGCAGTTTGGCGCCTACGGCAGGGGGGGTGGCCGGCAACAGCAAGACAAACTCCTCACCGCCAAAGCGGGCAATGAAGTCTGAGCTGCGCAGGCGTTTGCGCAACACCGTGGCGATGATCTTCAGCACCTTGTCACCGGCCAGATGACCGTAGTTGTCGTTGATCCGCTTGAAATGATCGAGGTCGAGCATCGCCAGGCTCAAGGTGTTGCCGTGTTGCTGCCACTGCTTGATCTCGTGTTCGAGCCGTTCGCTCCACGCGGCGCGGTTGGGCAGGCCGGTGAGCGGGTCGATCAAGGCTTTCTGGCGTTGCTCTTCCAGGTGCTCACGGAAACCCAGGGCTTCCTGCTCCATGTGCGCCACGCGCTCGGCCAGGCCCTTGAGGCGTGCAGCCACTTCCTGCTCGCGGGCATCGCGTTGTTTCTGGTGCTGGTCCATGGTGCCGAGCAGACCTTCGAGATGGTTTTCCAGCACTTGCTTGAGGTCATCCAGATCGGCGGCTTCCTGCACGCTGGTCTGCAGGCCGTCGACCTGTTCGCGGATCTGCGTGTCCATCGCCCGTGCCGCCGAGCTGTTGTCGGCGTGGCCTTCACTGGCGGCCTGCAGATTGCTCTGGAATGCTTCGAGGCGTTCATTGAGCTGTTGCAGATAGACTTCGAATTCATGCTGGCCGCTGTCGGTGATTGCCAGCATCAACGTCGCAAGATCGTCGAGAATTGGCAGCAGTTCGTACCAGTTCAGACCATTTTTCAATCGATCGCGCATTGCCTCTGCCTGCGGGCGATGGCGCTCGGGCAGGGTCAGGTCGTCGAGTAACCCGATCAGTGTGTCTTCGATGTGCTTGGCCACCGAGCTGTACGACGGTTCGGGCGAGTCGGGCAGGGCGTAGAGGATGTCCTGCTCGGACTGCTCCGGATCGATGGCGGCCAGTGCCTGGGCAATAGGTTCGGGCAGAGGCAGGCTGTCGAGCAGCAGCGGTGTCGGGATCGGATGGTCTGCGGGGTGGATCAACTCGTCGGGATTGATCGCAGTCGCAGGGATTGGCGCTGCAATCGGCGCGGCTGGTGCTTCGGCCTCGGCTTTCAGCTCGGGTGCCGAGAGCGTGGGGGCGACAACGGGTTGGGTGACCGTCTCGACAGCAATGACCGGCGGCACGAAAGAAACGATGGGCGGTTCGGTGTGAGCTTGCTCGGCGGGCGCCTGCCGAGGGTTGGCCTCCGGCGTTTGCGCGACGGGGGCTGCCAGGTTCGGTACGGGCAGAGTCGGCTCGACGGGTGCTGTCTGCACAGTTTCGGACGCCATGTGTTCAGCGCCGGTTGGAGTTGGCACAGGTGCTTGAGGCTGATCCGCTACCGGCGGCGTTTCTTGCGTTGCGGGAGTCTCTTCATTGTCGCGACTGCCGAACAAACGCTGCAGAAAACCCGGGCGATCTGGTTCGGCGGGCGTTTCCAGCTGGTGCAACGCCTTGCCCTGCAAGCCACTGAGCTCGCTCAGCAGCAGTGGCATCTCCCGCGCCTGGCCGACCCGGCTGTCGAGTTGCTTGGCAAATTTTTTCAGCGGCTGCGCCACTTCCCGAGGCAATGGCAGGGCTTGCAGTTGGCTGACCAGCGCGGTCAGCGCGGTGCTGACCTGATCGATGCGGGTCTCGCGCCGCTGTTCGGAGTCGAGCACAGCCTTTTCCAGGCGCGGCAACAGGGCGGCGAGGCCGGCGTCCATGTCGTCCGTGCGCACCACATCGCGCATCTCTTTCATGCACTGATCGACGACCTTGTCGGTGCCTTCGGCTGCCAGGGTGCTGCGCACCAGGCCGCGACGCAGCAAGTCGAGCCTTGCGGCCCAGCGCCGTTCGAGCTTGTCCTGCTGTTCGATGCTTTTGAGGTACTTCTCTTTCCAGCGCTGGGCTTCGTCGCTCATTCAGGGGTTCCGCGAGGGGCAGGACTCAACGCGGGCAATGCATCGGCCGTGAGCGAACCCGGCAGACGAATCTCTACCGCGACCGGCAGGTGATCGGAAATCGGCTGCGCCAGCACTTCGACCTTTTCCAGGGTCAGGGTCGGGCTGAGCAGAATATGATCAAGGCAACGCTGCGGGCGCCAGCTGGGAAAGGTCGCTTCCAGCTGCGGGGCCAACAGGCCGAGATCGCGTAACGGTGACTGTTGTAGCAGATCGCTGGCATGGGTGTTCATGTCGCCCATCAATACCTGGTGCTTGTAGCCACTGATCAGGTCGCGAATGTAGGCCAGTTGCAGGCTGCGCACCCGGGCGCCGAGGGCCAGATGCATCATCACCACCACCAGCGCTTCCGGGCCTTCGCCGAAGCGCAGCAGGATGGCGCCGCGACCTTTCGGGCCGGGCAGCGGATGATCTTCGATCGCCCACGGCTTCAGGCGACTGAGCACGCCATTGCTGTGCTGGGCCAGTCGACCGAGGTTGCGATTGAGTTGTTGATACCAGTAGGGAAAGGCGCCGAGGTGGGCCAGATGTTCGACCTGATTGACGTAGCCTGAACGCAGGCTGCCGCCATCGGCTTCCTGCAGGGCGACCAGATCGAAGTCGCCAAGCAGGTCGCCGATCTTCTGCAGGTTGCCTGAGCGCCCGGTGTGCGGCAGCAGGTGCTGCCAGCTTCGGGTCAGGTAATGCCGATAGCGTTCGGTGCTGATGCCGACCTGGATGTTGAAGCTGAGCAGGCGCAGACGATGGTCTGCGGGCAGGCCCGTGGACTCCAGGTGATGCTCGTTGACCTGCGGATCATGCAGGCCAACGATGCGTTCGGTTCCCCAGCGGCGCATGGCGATTACCGCGCTTAGTTGGCAGCTGCCTTGTTGGCCGCTCGCTCTTTGGCGACCAGTTGGTCAGCCAGTTTCAAGGCTTCTTCGGCACCACCGGCAGAGCCGATGTCGAAGCGGTACTTGCCGTTGACGATCATGGTTGGCACGCCAGTGATTTCATACTTCTTGGCCAGCTCACGCGCCTTGACGATCTGACCCTTGATGGCGAACGAGTCGAAGGTGGCGAGGAACTTGTCCTTGTCCACGCCCTGAGTGGCGAGGAAGTCAGCCATCTCGTTCTTGTCGGTCAGGCGCTTGTGCTGCTTCTGGATGGCTTCAAACACGGCGGCGTGAACCTTGTGCTCGACACCCATCGCTTCGAGGGTCAGGAACATCTGGCCGTGAGCGTCCCACGGGCCGCCGAACATCGCAGGAATACGCACGAAGTTGACGTCGGATGGCAATTTCTCAACCCATGGATTGATCACCGGCTCGAATGCGTAGCAGTGCGGGCAGCCGTACCAGAACAGCTCGACCACTTCGATCTTGCCAGGCTCTGCCACCGGCACCGGGTTGGCCAGCTCGACGTAAGGGGCGGCCGGTGCTTCAGCGGCCTGGGCGGTCACGCCGAACAGGCTGGCAGCGACGAGAGCGGCGCTGATGATCAGATTACGCATGCTTTACTCCTGGACAATTTTGGTCGCCTCGCGCGACCTGTTTTCAGACAGATCCTGGCGGGCATGAGTTCTGTAGTGTAACGGCAGCGGCCACAAAAAAGGGCGGCCAAAGCCACCCTTTTTATACTTGCTGCGACGGATTAATCGAGCGTTAACGTTGCAGGAGATGTCCATCACCGGCAACGCTCGATTCAGGCTGCTTAGTGCAGGCCCTGGATGTAGCTGGAGACCGCGGCGATGTCTTCGTCGCTCAGACGCTTGGCGATCGTTTGCATGGTCATGGTGTCGCCGTCGTTATTGCGGCCGCCTTCTTCCTTGCGGAAATCGGTCAGTTGCTTGGCGATGTATTGAGCGTGTTGGCCACCCAGGTGCGGGAAGCCGGCGGCAGCGTTGCCGGCGCCATTGGGCGAGTGGCAGCCGGTGCAGGCTGGCAGGCCCTTGGCCAGATTACCGCCCCGGAACAGCGCTTCACCACGGGCGACTATTTTCGGATCAGCTGCGCCGACGCTGCCTTTCTGGCTGGCGAAGTAGGCGGCGATGTCGGCCAGGTCCTGATCGCTCAGGTTGGTCAGCAGGCCCGTCATTTCCAGAACGGTGCGCTTGCCCGACTTGATGTCGTGCAGTTGCTTGGTCAGGTAGCGTTCACCCTGGCCTGCCAGTTTCGGAAAGTTGGGTGCCATGCTGTTCCCGTCCGGGCCATGGCAGGCTCCACATACGGCGGCTTTTGCCTGGCCGGCTGCTGCATCACCTGCAGCATGGGCCATGCCGGAGATTCCCACGGTCAACAGCAGACTCACGATCAATTTGTTCATCAGCTAATCCAACTACGGCTAAGGGTTAAGAGTTATGGACCGGGTTTACTCTCGCTCATCCAAAGGATGATGGCCTGGTAATCCTCGGCACTGCAGTCCATGCACAAACCACGCGGCGGCATCGCCTTGAAACCCTGGGTCACGTGTTGCACCAGCGTCTCCATACCTTTCGCCAACCTCGGCGTCCAAGCTTCCTGATCGCCTCTTTCGGGCGCCATGGGTAGTTGGCCGGAATGACAGGCACCACAAACACGGTTGTACACGGCTTCCGGTTCCTGTGTAGCCTGTGCGCTGTAAAGCGGTATCAGGACTCCGGCAGCCAGCAGCCATTTCGTCATAAAACGACCTTTTCAGGGTTGAGAGCGTTCTGCGTTCTGATGCGCAATCAAGGTCTTTGGCTCTCGTGAACTTCATCCTTCGCTGGGACAAAGCACACACAAAATCTGCGGCATTATATACTGGCGTCACTGAAACGGAAGCGACACCGCGTTCCGCGCCCAATCCCGGCGCCGCCCACATCGGAAATCCCATGCAACTCAAGAATCCCATCCTCGGTCTGTGCCAACAGTCCACGTTCATGCTCAGTGCCGCCAAAGTCGATCAATGCCCTGACGACGAAGGCTTCGAAGTGGCGTTTGCCGGTCGTTCCAACGCCGGTAAATCCAGCGCACTGAACACCCTGACTCACGCCAGCCTGGCGCGCACCTCGAAAACCCCGGGTCGCACACAGCTGTTGAACTTCTTCAAGCTAGACGATGAACGGCGTCTGGTCGACCTTCCGGGCTACGGTTATGCAAAAGTACCGATCCCGCTCAAGCAACACTGGCAGCGTCACCTCGAGGCTTACCTCGGTGGCCGGGAGAGTTTGAAGGGTTTGATTCTGATGATGGACATCCGTCATCCAATGACCGACTTCGACCTGCTGATGCTCGACTGGGCCGTTGCCGCCGGCATGCCGATGCACATCCTGCTGACCAAGGCCGACAAACTGACCTACGGCGCAGCCAAGAACACGCTGCTGAAGGTGCAGTCGGAAATCCGCAAGGGCTGGGGTGATCTGGTGACGATCCAGCTGTTCTCGGCGCCAAAACGCATGGGCCTGGAAGAGGCCTACACTGTGCTGGCAGGCTGGATGGAACTGGCAGACAAAGGCACGGAAGTGCCGCCAGAGGCAGAGTAAGGGGATTTCAAAACTGTCTATGGTGCTGTCAGGCAAGGCAAAAGTGCGGTTAAAAAGCAGAGTTCAGGGGGACCTGAATGAGCATTTTCAACTGCGCTTTTAACGCAGTCTGACGTCGCCACAGCGAGTTTTGAGGCAAAAAAAAGCCCCGGACTTCGTTTGGGGAGGGAGAAGTTCCGGGGTTCAAGTTCCGAACCGCTAGGGCGGGGTTCAGATATCTGCCAACACTTAACACAACATAGGAGCATCGAAGGGCTTCACCAGCCATTCAGTAACTCTGAGTAGTGAGCTGTCAGATTAGTTCAGATTTTTTTCAAAAAGCTTTGGAATAAGACCAAGCGCGTTTCGAAATAAGCCCTGTTCAGGCGTTTGCCGCGACAGTGTGTCGCGGCAAACGCCCGGCCCAGACGCCTTAGTGCGCCTCATCCCAGTTGTTGCCGACGCCGACTTCTACCAGCAACGGCACGTCCAGCTTCGCCGCTTCGCTCATGTGCAGGCGGATTTCCTGGCTCACCTGATCGACCAGATCCTCGCGAACCTCCAGCACCAGTTCGTCGTGCACCTGAAGGATGACTTTGGCGTCCAGCCCTGACGATGCCAGCCAATTATCCACCGCTACCATGGCTTTCTTGATGATGTCTGCTGCAGTGCCCTGCATCGGCGCGTTGATCGCTGTGCGTTCAGCGGCGGCGCGCTCTTGCGGCTTGTTGGAGTTGATCTCCGGCAGGTACAGGCGGCGACCGAAGAACGTTTCGACGTAGCCCTGATCGGCAGCCTGCTTGCGGGTGCGCTCCATGTATTCGCGCACGCCGGGGTAGCGGGCGAAGTAGGTGTCGATGTAGGCCTTGGCGGTCTTGGTGTCGACGCCGATGTCCTTGCCGAGCTTCTGCGCACCCATGCCGTAGATCAGGCCGAAGTTGATCGCCTTGGCGCCACGGCGCTGGTCGGAGGTCACTTCGTCGAGTTCGACCTTGAACACTTCGGCAGCGGTCGCGGTGTGCACGTCCAGGTTGTTGCGGAAGGCGTTCATCAGGCCTTCGTCCCTGGACAGGTGGGCCATGATCCGCAGTTCGATCTGCGAGTAGTCCGCCGCCAGCAGTTTGTAGCCTTTTGGTGCGACGAAGGCCTGGCGGATGCGTCGGCCCTCAGCGGTACGCACCGGAATGTTCTGCAGGTTCGGATCGCTGGAAGACAGGCGACCGGTGGACGCCACAGCCTGATGGTACGAGGTGTGGATGCGCCCGGTGCGCGGGTTGATCTGCTCCGGCAGACGATCGGTGTAAGTGCTTTTCAGCTTGCTCATGGAGCGATGCTCCATCAGCACTTTCGGCAAGCGGTGATCGTCCTCGGCGAGTTTCGCCAGCACTTCCTCGGCGGTCGATGGCTGGCCCTTGGCGGTTTTCTTCAGCACCGGCAGGCCGAGTTTTTCGTAGAGGATCACGCCCAGTTGTTTCGGCGAGCCGAGATTGAACTCTTCCCCGGCAATCTCGAACGCTTCGCGCTCCAGCGCAACCATCTTTTCGCCCAGTTCGATGCTCTGCACGCCCAGCAGTGCGGCGTCGACGAATGCGCCCTGGCGTTCGATGCGCGCCAGTACCGGCACCAGCGGGATTTCGATGTCGGTCAGCACACTGGCCAGGCTCGGGATCGCGCTGAGCTTTTCGAACAGGGTCTGGTGCAGACGCAAGGTGATGTCGGCGTCTTCGGCGGCGTACGGCCCGGCCTGTTCCAGGGCGATCTGGTCGAAGGTCAGTTGCTTGGCGCCTTTACCGGCGATGTCCTGGAAGCTCACGGTGGTGTGGTCCAGGTACTTCTGCGCGAGGCTGTCCATGTCGTGGCGGGTGGCGGTGGAGTTGAGCACGTAGGACTCAAGCATCGTATCGAAGGCGATGCCGCGCACATTGATACCTTGGCTCTGATCGCCGCCGATGGCGCAGTTGGCCAGGATGTTCATGTCGAACTTGGCGTGCTGGCCAACCTTGAGTTTGTTCGGATCTTCGAGAATCGGCTTCAGCGCGCGCAGCACGGTGTCGCGATCCAGTTGCTCGGGCACGCCGATGTAGGAGTGGGTCAGCGGGATATACGCCGCTTCGTTGGCCTGCACGGCGAACGACAGGCCGACCAGTTGCGCCTGTTGCGCGTCGATGCCGGTGGTTTCGGTGTCGAAGGCGAACAGCTTGGCGTTCTGCAGTTTTTCCAGCCAGACGTCGAAACGCGCCTGATCGAGGATGGTTTCATAAGCGGCTTCAGCGGGGGCGGCTGGCGTTTGGGCCGCAGGTGCGCTGAACAGATCGCCAGCCGGCGCAGGCTCGATGGCCGCGCTCAGTTCCTGGCGCTTGGCGTCGCGGTCGAGGTCATTCAGCCAGCTCTTGAATTCCAGCAGGGTGTAGAGCTCGTAGAGTTTGGCGGGATCTTCCGCGCCCATTTGCAGATCGTCGAGTTCGACGTCCAGCGGCACGTCGACCTTGATGGTCGCCAGTTGATAGGAGAGGAACGCCATCTCCTTGTGCTCTTCGAGCTTGGCCGGCAGGGTCTTGGCCCCGCGAATCGGCAGGGTCGGGACGATATCGAGCTGGGCATAGAGCTCGGTCAGGCCGCCGTTGACGCCCACCAGCAGGCCGGATGCGGTCTTCGGGCCGATACCGGGAACGCCGGGGATGTTGTCGGAAGAGTCGCCCATCAGCGCCAGATAATCGATGATCTGCTCCGGAGCGACGCCGAATTTCTCCTTCACGCCCTCGACGTCCATCGAACTGCCGGACATGGTGTTGACCAAGGTAATGTGGCCGTCGACCAGTTGCGCCATGTCCTTGTCGCCGGTGGAGATGATCACCGGGCGATCCGCCGCCGCGCTGCTGCGCGCCAGAGTGCCGATCACGTCGTCAGCTTCGACGCCTTCCACGCACAGCAGCGGAAAACCGAGGGCGATCACGCTCTGGTGCAGCGGCTCGATCTGCACGCGCATGTCGTCGGGCATGCTCGGCCGGTTGGCCTTGTATTCGGCGTACATCTCATCGCGAAACGTCCCGCCCTTGGCGTCGAAGACCACGGCGAACGGGCTGTCCGGGTACTGCTTGCGCAGACTCTTGAGCATGTTCAGCACACCTTTGACCGCGCCGGTCGGCAGGCCTTTGGAGGTGGTCAGCGGTGGCAGTGCGTGGAAAGCGCGGTACAGGTAAGACGAACCGTCCACCAGGACGAGGGGGGCTTGGCTCATGAGCAGAATCAACCTTTTCGGCGGGCCCGGCGCTAGAATAGCGGGACCGTTGACGACAAAGGGACAAGGTTATCATGCGTACGTTAAATCGCTTGCTGCTGGTCAGTTTGATTGCAATCTCACCGTTGGCGGCGATGGCCGCGGATGATGCGCCGTCGGCCGATCCGGAAGTTACCATCCGCACGGAAGGCGACAAGACCATTCAGGAATACCGCCAAAACGGTTTCCTGTATGCGATCAAGGTTACCCAGAAGGGATTTCCTCCCTATTTTCTGGTGCGTGCGGACGGTACCGATGCAAACTTCATCCGCTCGGATCAGCCGGATATGCTGATCCCGTCGTGGAAGATTTTCGAATGGAAGTAGTCTCTTAATTTTAATCGGCGCTGCTGTGCTGGCGGCGCCCGAACTGAGCAGTTTTTAACCATGTCTGTGTTCACCCCCCTGGCTCGGCCCGAGCTGGAAACCTTTCTCGCCCCTTACGGGCTTGGCCGTCTGCTTGATTTCCAGGGGATCGCCGCCGGCAGCGAAAACACCAATTTCTTTGTCAGCCTGGAGCAGGGCGAGTTCGTCCTGACCCTGGTCGAGCGCGGTCCGGTGCAGGAGATGCCGTTCTTCATCAACCTGCTCGATGTGCTGCACGAGGCCGATCTGCCGGTACCTTACGCACTGCGCACCACTGACGGTGTGGCGCTGCGTGAGCTCAAGGGCAAGCCGGCGCTGCTGCAACCGCGCCTGTCCGGCAAACACATCAAGGTCGCCAACGCCCAGCATTGCGCGCAGGTCGGTGAGTTGCAGGCGCACCTGCACCTGGCGACCCAGGGCGAGCGCATGATCAAGCGCAAGACCGATCGTGGCCTGGACTGGATGCTGGAGGAAGGCACGGAGTTTCTCTCGCACCTGAGCGACGAGCCGCGTGCGCTGTTGCACAAGGCACTGGAGGAAATCACTGCGCAGAAAGACAGGATTCTTGCGCTGCCACGGGCCAACATCCACGCCGACCTGTTCCGCGACAACGCGATGTTCGAAGGCACGCACCTGACCGGGCTGATCGACTTCTACAACGCCTGCTCGGGGCCGATGCTCTACGACGTGGCGATTGCCTTGAACGACTGGTGTTCGGACGAGGACGGTTTGATCGATGGGCCGCGTGCCCGCGCATTTCTCGGCGCCTATGCCGCGTTGCGGCCGTTCACGGCAGCGGAGGCCGAGTTGTGGCCGACCATGTTGCGTGTGGCGTGTGTGCGGTTCTGGCTGTCGCGATTGATCGCCGCCGAGCAGTTTGCCGGGCAGGACGTGCTGATTCACGATCCGCGGGAGTTCGAGCAGCGATTGGCGCAGCGGCAGCAGGTGCATACACCGCTGCCGTTCGCCCTCTGAGTTAATTCTGGAGGCCACCACGAACCTGTGGGAGCGGGCTTGCTCGCGAATGGGGCGGCACATTCAGCATCTATGTTGACTGGCACACCGCTTTCGCGAGCAGGAGTCGGGGGTTACAGCGATTCCAGGCACCCGGCCAGATCATTGCCCAGCTTCTCCAGCACCTGCTCATATCCCTGAGCCGTCGCTGGCGTGTAACCACCCAACGCATCCAGCTCCGCCAGCTTCACCGGCAGACCCGCTACCAGTGTCTCCGCCAGGCGCGGACGCAGCGGTGGCTCGCTGAACACACAGGTCTTGCCCACTTCCTGCAGGCGTTTGCGCATCGCCGCCACATGCTGCGCGCCCGGCTGCACTTCCGCCGCCACGCTGAACACACCGGTGTGCTTCAGGCCGTAAGCGTCCTCGAAGTAATCGAAGGCTTCGTGAAACACGAAGTACGGTTTGCCTTCAATACCGGCCAGACGCTTCTTCAAGCGTGCATCCAGCGCATCCAGGCGCTCATCGAAGGCCTTGGCGTTGCTCTGATAGCGCTCGGCGTTGGCCGGATCGGCGGCGCTCAGGTCGGCAGCCATTTTGTCGGCAATCACCCGCGCATTCACCGGCGATAACCACAGATGCGCGTCCAGGGTGCCCGGGCGGTGGTCGTGGTCATGCTCGTCGGCGTCTTCGGCGTGGGAGTGGCTGTCTTCGGCAAAGCGGCGCAGTTTCATGCCCGGCAGATCTTGCACGGCCACGCTCGGCAGGGTCCGACCGTTGAGCACGCGCGGCAGGAAACCTTCCATGTCCGGACCGATCCAGTACAGCAAGTCCACCGATTGCACCTTGCGCACATCCGAGGGGCGCAGCGCGTAGTTGTGCGGCGAAGCGCCCGGCGGCAGCAACACTTCGGGAATCGCCACGCCGTCCTGCACCGCCGCTGCAATCAACTGCAACGGTTTGATGCTGGTGAGGACCTTGACCTCGGCCTGGGCCGAACCGATCAGCAGAAAACTGGCGACAAAAGCCACAAAAACAGAAAAAAGTCGGGACACGATGACCACTCAAGGAGGCGAGAACGGGTAACATAATAACGTCTCTATCAAAACTCGTCGCCGCCCATGCCTATTACACCGATTGCCAGCCGTCCCCACGACCACTCTCATTGCGTGCACAGCGCACTGACCGAGGCCGATGCCTTGTGCGCCCAGAAAGGCCTGCGCCTGACTGCGTTGCGCCGGCGGGTGCTGGAACTGGTGTGGCAGAGCCACAAGCCGCTGGGCGCCTATGACATTCTCGCGGTGCTGAGCGAGCAGGACGGCCGCCGCGCCGCGCCGCCAACCGTCTACCGCGCGCTGGATTTTCTCCTGGAAAACGGCCTGGTGCACCGCATCTCGTCGCTCAACGCCTTCGTCGGTTGCGTGCATCCGGAGCATGCGCATCAGGGCCAGTTCCTGATCTGCCGCGACTGTCACGCCGCCATCGAGCTGGAACAGAAAGCCATCAGCGACGCGATCATCAACAGCGCCAAAGACGTCGGTTTCATCGTCGAAGCGCAGACCGTTGAAGTGGTCGGCCTGTGCTCCGGTTGCCAGGGGGCTTGATGAGCAACCCGTTGATCCGTCTTCAGCACGTCGCCGTCACCTTTGCCGGGCAGACCGTGCTGGACAACATCGAGCTGAGCGTCGAGCCGGGGCAGATCGTCACGCTGATCGGCCCCAACGGCGCCGGTAAGACTACTCTGGTGCGCGCCGTGCTCGGGCTGTTGAAGCCGGACAGCGGCAGTGTCTGGCGCAAGCCGAAACTGCGTGTCGGCTACATGCCGCAAAAACTCCACGTCGATCCGACCTTGCCGCTGTCGGTGCTGCGCTTCCTGCGTCTGGTGCCCGGTGTAGACCGCCCGCGTGCATTGGTGGCGCTCAAGGAAGTCGGCGCCGAACACGTGATCGACAGCCCGGTGCAAAGCGTTTCCGGTGGTGAGATGCAGCGGGTGCTGCTGGCGCGGGCGCTGCTGCGCGAGCCGGAACTATTGGTGCTGGATGAGCCGGTGCAAGGCGTCGATGTCGCCGGGCAAGCCGAGCTGTACAGCCTGATTACCCGCCTGCGTGACCGTCACGGCTGCGGCGTGTTGATGGTTTCCCACGATTTGCACCTGGTGATGAGCACCACCGATCAGGTGGTGTGCCTGAACCGTCACGTCTGCTGCTCCGGGCATCCGGAGCAGGTCAGCGGCGATCCGGCGTTCGTCGAGCTGTTCGGCAAGAATGCGCCGAGTCTGGCGATCTATCACCACCATCACGACCACGCCCACGACCTGCACGGTTCGGTGGTCAAGGCGCCCGGCGCGGGCCACACCCACGTTCACGGAGACAACTGCAAGCATGGCTGATTTTCTGTTGTATGCCCTGCTTGCAGGTCTGGCACTGGCGGTGGTCGCCGGGCCGTTGGGCTCGTTTGTGGTCTGGCGACGGATGGCCTATTTCGGCGACACCCTGTCCCACGCAGCACTGCTTGGCGTGGCGCTGGGCTTTCTGCTGGATGTCAGCCCGACCGTTGCGGTCACGGTTGGCTGCCTGCTGCTGGCGGTGCTGCTGGTGACCCTGCAACAGCGTCAGCCGCTGGCCTCCGACACGCTGTTGGGAATTCTTGCACCGAGCACGCTCTCTCTCGGGCTGGTGGTACTAAGCTTCATGCATGAAGTGCGGATCGACCTGATGGCCTATCTGTTCGGCGACCTGCTGGCGATCAGCCCGACCGATCTGATGTGGATCCTCGGCGGCAGCGCGGCGGTGCTGGTGTTGCTGGTGACATTGTGGCGGCCGCTGCTGGCGATCACTGTGCATGAGGAATTGGCCAAGGTCGAAGGCCTGCCGGTGGCGGGCCTGCGCATGGCGCTGATGCTGTTGATCGCAGTGGTGATCGCGGTGGCGATGAAAATCGTCGGCGTGTTGCTGATTACCTCGCTGTTGATCATCCCGGCGGCTGCGGCACAACGTCACGCCCGCTCGCCGGAGCAGATGGCCCTGGGCGCGAGCCTGCTGGGCATGCTCGCGGTGTGTGGCGGGCTGGCGCTGTCATGGTTCAAGGACACCCCGGCGGGGCCGTCAATCGTTGTGACGGCGGCCGCACTGTTTCTGCTGAGTTTTGTTCTGCCCCGTCGAGGGGTGTAGACTTGCTCGCTTTTTGCGCAATTAGAGAGTCGCAGGAATGAAGCCGTTCGCCTCCCGTTATCTGCTCCTTGTCGCATTTTCCGTGCTGCTGGGCGCCTGCCAAAGCACGCCGCCGGTGGCCGAAGCCCCCGACGCGCGGGCCACGGCCATCGCACAGCTGGAGCAAAGCCTGGCCAGCAGCGAACTGGCCACGGCCGAAGACCAGTTGTCGGCCTTGCAGGCTGAAACTCCCAACGATCAGTCCCTGGAGCAATACCAGCGCCAGTTGGCCGAAGCCTACCTGCGTCGCAGCCAGATCGTGTTGCAAAAGGGTGATGTGAACGCCGCAGCCACCGCGCTGAGCCGTGCCCGCGCCCTGATGCCCAAAGCCCCGGCGCTGACCGGCGGGGTCAACGGCGCCATCACCGAAGCCCGTAAAGCCGAGCTGGAAAAAGCCGAAGCGGCGTTGCTGGCAGCTGAAGCCAAACCGAAAGCCAAGGTGATCGATCCGACCGCCGAGAGCACCACGGTGGCGCTGAACATCACCGATAGCCGCAAACTTCGCCGCCAACTGGATGCGATCGCCGCCGATGTGGTGAATTACGAATGTGCCGTGACCATTCAGGCGCCACGGACCAATGATTACCCTTGGCTGGCGACGTTGCTGACCAAGCGTGTGAAGAAACTGAATCCGGATTTCGATCTGCAGATCGAGAAGCAGATCGTGCGTACAGTCCCGGCGCAGATGGTTCTGATTCCTGCCAAGCCCTGAAAGCTTCTCGAGCAAGCCCGCTCCCACACTGGATCTGTGTCGTACACCAATCCAATGTGGGAGCGGGCTTGCTCGCGAAGGCATCCTGCCAGTCAGCGAAGACCTTTAGGCCGGAATGGCCTTGGCCTTAGGCTCCCGCGCCCACACCCGATGCTGCCCGATCGCGGCAAAGAACGGCTTGGTCAGCCCCGGCACATCCTTGCCCTGCAGCAACCCTGCATCCGCCTCCAGCTTCAACAGGTCCTGCAGCTGCTTGGCCTCGCCGTGCAGCGCAATCGCCTTCAGATGCTTATAGGCCTCCAGCAGGTAGTGCAACGCCACGCCGTCGCCGCTCAACGCCTTGATCGACGCCGCGCCACCCGGCACGAACACCGCATCGAAGATCACCGAAGGCATGCCCTCCATGGATGCATCCACCGCCAGGGTTTTGCCGTCGGCAGTCTTCACCGGCGCTGAGGTTGGCCCCAGCAGCTTGGCGTGCGCACCTTCAGCCGCCAACGCCTTCTTCATCGCCTCAATCGCAGCACCATCGACGCCGTTGGCTGCAAGAATCGCCACTTTGCGGGTTTTGATGTTTTCCGGCAGCAGATTGGCCTGACTCAGCGCCGGCGAATGATCGAACGAGGTTCGACGCACCTCGACCGTGCCTTTGGCTGGCGCCGGCAACCCCAGATTGGCCGCGACACGCTTGGCCAGCTCCAGGTCGATGTTGGCCAGGATCTCGTTCACCTCCCGCGCGCGGATAAACTCACGTTCGACCTTGCCCAGCTCGAAGCTGTAGGCGGCGATGATGTGCTCCTTCTCGTGCTCACTCATGCTGTTGAAGAACAGCCGTGCCTGAGAGAAGTGGTCGCTGAACGACTCGCTGCGCTGGCGGATCTTGTTCGCATCAATGCGTTCAGGGTAGCTCTCGAAGCCGCCGTCTTTGGCCGCCGGAGGGGTTTCTTTCGGCCAGCCGCCATCAATCGAGTTCGGCTCATAAGAGGCGCGGCCCTTATCGATTACGGAGCGGTGCTGCGCATCACGCTGACCGTTGTGGAACGGCGCCACCGGGCGGTTGATTGGCAACTCATGAAAATTCGGTCCGCCGAGTCGGCTGATTTGCGTATCGGTGTAGGAAAACAGCCGACCTTGCAGCAGCGGGTCATTGGAGAAGTCGATGCCCGGCACGATATGACCGGGACAGAATGCGACCTGCTCGGTCTCGGCGAAGAAGTTGTCCGGGTTACGGTTGAGGGTCATCTTGCCCAGTGGGGTGATCGGCACGATTTCTTCGGGGATCAGTTTTGTCGGGTCGAGGATGTCGAAATCGAAGTCGTGCTCGTTTTCCTCCTCGATGATCTGCACCCCCAGTTCCCACTCCGGATAGTCGCCCATTTCGATGGCTTCCCAGAGATCGCGGCGATGGTAGTCGGTGTCTTTACCCGCGAGCTTCTGCGCTTCGTCCCACACCAGCGAGCAGGTGCCGGCGGTCGGACGCCAGTGGAATTTGACGAAACGCGATTTGCCCTCGGCGTTGATCAGGCGGAAGGTGTGGATGCCGAAGCCCTGCATGCTGCGCAGGCTTTTCGGGATCGCCCGGTCGGACATCGCCCAGATCACCATGTGTGCCGATTCCGGCACCAGCGAGACGAAGTCCCAGAACGTGTCGTGGGCCGAGCCGCCGGTGGGTATTTCGTTGTGCGGCTCGGGTTTAACCGCGTGGACGAAATCGGGAAACTTGATCGCATCCTGGATGAAAAACACCGGCATGTTGTTACCGACCAGGTCGAAGTTGCCTTCATCGGTGAAAAACTTCACGGCGAAACCGCGCACGTCGCGAACGGTATCACCAGAGCCGCGCGGCCCCTGCACTGTGGAAAAACGCACGAACACCGGAGTCTTTTTCCCCGGATCCTGCAGGAAACCGGCCTTGGTCAGCGCCGAATGGTTCTCGTACGCCTGAAAGAAGCCATGGGCGCCGGTGCCGCGCGCGTGAACGATGCGCTCCGGAATGCGTTCATGGTCAAAGTGCGTGATTTTCTCACGCATGATGAAGTCTTCCAGCAGCGACGGCCCGCGCGGGCCGGCCTTGAGGGTGTTCTGGTTATCGGCGACCTTGACTCCCTGATTGGTGCGCAGGGCCTGGCCAGTGGCGTCGGAGCGAAATTTCTCCAGGCTGTCGAGTTTGGCGTTGGTGTTGGCGCGATCCTGGGTATCGGTTCCGGCCATCTGGCTTTTGTCGGTCGTAGGTTTCTTGCTGCTCATCAGACGTAAACTCCTCGTTTGACCCCGATACGTGTCGGGGACTCTTGAGTGGTTCCCGGGCACGGTACCCAGGGTTTTCAAGTCGCTTACTTAGTGACTGATGAGGGTCTCGGGGCGTTCCTTTTTTATGACCTTTGATCTTGTTATTGCCAAATCGAAGGTTAATTGCGAAATAAATGCTAAGAACCTCTATACGGACAGGCTAAAATGCGCGCCCGGCTAACCGCTGATCCTTTTCTAACGCGCCCCACAAGGTTCGCTACGTGATCGAGTTTCAAAACGTCCACAAAACTTACCGCGTCGCCGGTAAGGACATTCCCGCCCTGCACCCGACCAGTCTTTCGATTGAAAACGGTCAGGTCTTCGGCCTGATCGGCCATTCCGGTGCGGGGAAAAGTACCCTGCTGCGTCTGATCAATCGCCTGGAAGACTCCAGCGGCGGCAAGATCATCGTCGACGGCGAAGAAGTCACCGCGCTGGACGCCAACGGCCTGCGCCGTTTCCGCCAGCAAGTCGGGATGATCTTCCAGCACTTCAACCTGCTCGCCTCCAAGACCGTGGCCGACAACGTCGCGCTGCCGCTGACCCTGGCCGGTGAACTGTCCACCAGCGAGATCAACCAGCGCGTCGCCGAGTTGCTGGCACGGGTCGGTCTGTCTGATCATGCCAAAAAGTACCCGGCACAATTGTCCGGCGGCCAGAAACAGCGCGTCGGCATCGCCCGCGCCCTGGCGACCAAGCCGAAGATTCTGCTGTGCGACGAGGCCACCAGCGCCCTCGACCCGCAGACCACCGCGTCGGTCCTGCAACTGCTGGCCGAGATCAACCGCGAACTGAAACTGACCATCGTCCTGATCACCCACGAGATGGACGTGATCCGTCGCGTCTGCGATCAGGTGGCCGTGATGGATGCCGGCGTGATCGTCGAGCAAGGTTCGGTGGCCGATGTGTTCCTGCATCCGAAGCACCCGACCACCAAGCGTTTTGTGCAGGAAAGCGAGCAGATCGACGAAAGCGAACAGCGCGATGACTTCGCTCACGTGCCGGGTCGCATCGTGCGTCTGACCTTTCAGGGCGAAGCGACCTACGCGCCGCTGCTCGGTACTGTCGCCCGGGAAACCGGCGTCGACTACAGCATCCTCGCCGGTCGCATCGACCGGATCAAAGACATTCCTTACGGGCAACTGACCCTCGCCGTCACCGGTGGCGACATGGAAGCGGCCTTCGCCCGCTTCACCGCCGCTGACGTTCACATGGAGGTGTTGCGCTAATGGCAGACCTGATGAGTTTCTTCACCAATATCGACTGGTACGAAATCTGGCTGGCCACCGGCGACACGATGCTGATGCTCGGCGGTTCGCTGCTGTTCACCGTGCTGCTCGGTCTGCCGCTGGGTGTGTTGCTGTTTCTCTGCAGCCCGCGTCAGCTCCTGGAAAACCGTGGCCTCTACGCTTTCATGTCGCTGGCAGTGAACATACTGCGTTCGCTGCCCTTCATTATTCTGTTGATCGTGATGATCCCGTTCACCGTGCTGATCACTGGCACCTCGCTTGGCGTGGCCGGTGCGATCCCGCCGTTGGTGGTGGGAGCGACCCCGTTCTTCGCGCGTCTGGTGGAAACCGCGCTGCGTGAAGTCGATCGCGGCATCATCGAAGCGACCCAGTCGATGGGCGCGACCACCCGGCAGATCATCATGAACGCTTTGCTGCCAGAGGCCCGTCCCGGCATCTTCGCAGCGATTACGGTGACGGCGATTACACTGGTGTCCTACACGGCAATGGCCGGTGTGGTCGGCGCCGGTGGTCTGGGTGACCTGGCGATCCGTTTCGGCTATCAGCGTTTCCAGACCGACGTGATGATCGTCACCGTGGTGTTGCTGCTGATTCTGGTGCAAGTGCTGCAGATGGTGGGCGACCGCCTGGTCGTGCATTTCTCGCGCAAATAACCGGTTTTTGTAATCAAGAGATGAGCCGGCCATTCGCTGGCAGGCGCCATACGGGCGCTTTGAAAAGGAGTTAGCTGAATGAAAAAACTGATCGCTGCTTTCGCTGCCGTAGCTGCTTTTTCGGCCCACGCTGAAACCCTGACCGTTGCTGCCACTCCGGTGCCGCACGCAGAAATCCTCGAATTCGTGAAGCCGGCTCTGGCCAAAGAAGGCGTGGATCTGAAGGTCAAGGTGTTCACCGACTACATTCAGCCGAACGTACAGGTCGCTGAAAAGCGTCTGGACGCCAACTTCTTCCAGCACCAGCCGTACCTTGATGAGTTCAACAAGGCCAAGGGCACCCATCTGGTCGCGGTGACCGGTGTGCACCTGGAGCCACTGGGTGCGTACTCGAACAAGATCAAGGATCTGAAGGACCTGCCAAGTGGCGCGAACGTGGTGATCCCGAACGACGCCACCAACGGCGGCCGTGCGCTGTTGCTGTTGGACAAGGCTGGCGTGATCAAGCTCAAGGACTCGAAGAACATCCTGTCGACTGTCAAAGACATCGCCGAGAACCCGAAAGACCTGAAAATCCGTGAACTGGAAGCTGCGACCATCCCGCGCGTGCTGACCCAGGTCGATCTGGCGCTGATCAACACCAACTACGCGCTGGAAGCCAAGCTCGATCCGTCCAAGGATGCGCTGGTGATCGAAGGCAACGACTCGCCGTACGTGAACATCCTGGTGTCCCGCGAGGACAACAAGGACAGCGACGCGATGCAGAAACTGGCTGCCGCCCTGCACAGCCCGGAAGTGAAGAAGTTCATCACCGAGAAGTACAAAGGCGCGGTATTGCCGGCGTTCTGATTCGGTTGGTTGTGCACAAAAAGGGAGCCCTGGTGGCTCCCTTTTTTTGGCCTGACACAAATCCCCTGTGGGAGCGGGCTTGCTCGCGAATGCGGTGTGTCAGTCGCCATATCTTTATCTGTCCCACCGCATTCGCGAGCAAGCCCGCTCCCACTTTGGGACAGCCTGCTCTTACTTGCGGTTGAGCATTACCGGGAGTTGCGCCACCAGTTTGGCGTTGTTCAACGGCGCCCGAATAAACCCGCGCTGCGTCCCGTCCGGCCCGATCACCGCCAGATTCCCACTGTGATCAACGGTGTAATTCGGCTTGCTGGTATCGGCCGGAATGAACGGAATACTCACCGCGTTCGCCACCTTCTGCAGTTCTTCGATCGACTTCGGCGTCAGGCCGATGAACTGCGGGTCGAAGTAGCCCAGGTACTGCTTCAACTGCTGCGGGCTATCGCGGTTCGGGTCGACGCTGACCAGCACGATCTGCAATTTATCCACAGCGTCTTTTGGCAACTCGCTCTTGATCTGCCGCAGTTGCGCGAGGGTAGTCGGGCAGATATCCGGGCAGAAGGTGTAGCCGAAGAACAGCAGGCTCCACTTGCCTTTCAACTCGTCGATGGCGACCGGTTGGCCATCCTGATTGGTCATCGTCACGCCCGGCAGGGTACGGCTCTGCGGCAGCAGGATGATGCCGGCGTCGATCAGCGCGGTGGGGTCGCCCTGGCCTTTGCCACTCAGCACTTTGTTGACGGTAAGTCCCAGGATCAGCGCGATCACGGCGACGAGGATGAAGACGGTTTTCTGGGTTCGAGTCATAGGTTCAACAGTAAGTAGTGGTCTACGAGCAGGGCGATGAACAGCAGGAACAAGTAATAAATAGAGTACTTGAAGGTGTTGATCGCCGCGTGCGGCCGAGTGCCACGGTACAGCACCACGGCCCATTGCAGAAACCTTGCGCCGAGGGCGAGGGCGCAAATCAGGTAGAGCACGCCGCTCATGTGGATCACGTACGGCAGCAGGCTGACCGCCAGCAGGGCAAAGGTGTACAGCAGAATGTGCACTTTGGTGTAGTGCTCGCCGTGGGTGACCGGCAGCATCGGGATGTCGGCCTTGGCGTATTCCTCCTTGCGATGAATCGCCAGCGCCCAGAAGTGCGGCGGAGTCCAGGCGAAGATGATCAGTACCAGCAGCAACGGTTCGGCGCTGACATGGCCGGTGGCGGCGGTCCAGCCGAGCAGCGGTGGTGCTGCGCCGGCAAGGCCGCCGATGACGATGTTCTGTGGCGTCGCACGTTTGAGGAAGCCGGTGTAGATCACCGCGTAGCCGAGCAGGGAGGCGAGGGTCAGCCAGGCGGTCAGCGGATTGGTGAAGGTCAGCAGCAAGGCCTGCCCGAGCAGCGCCAATACCAGTGCGAAGGTCAGTGCCGCCGCTGGCGAAACACGGCCTTCGGCCAGCGGCCGTTTGTGCGTGCGCGCCATTACCGCATCGATGCGCCGGTCGACCACATGATTGACCGCCGCCGCCCCGCCGGCACACAGCGCAATACCCAGATTGCCGAACACCAGCACCGTCCACGGCACCCCGGCGCGGGTCGCGAGGAACATGCCGACCAGCGAGGTGATGAGCATCAGCACCACCACTTTCGGCTTGGTCAGCTCCAGATAGTCACGCCACAGCGCTTGCGCGGGACGTTCGCCGATCAGAAGCGCCATGGCGTTTCTCCTTTTATCGTTATAGGCGCGGCCACGTGTTTGCGCGGGCTGAGGCGCCAGCGCGCGAGCACCGGCTGTTTGACCCGGACCAGACTGGTTCGCGCGTGGTAATTGACCAGCACCATGGTCAGCAGCAGTGCTGCGCCGCCGGCGTTGTGCGCCACGGCCACCGGCAGCGGCAGGTGAAACAGCACGTTGCTGATGCCAAGGGTGATTTGCGCGCCGAGGGCGACCAGCACCAGCCCGGCGAGCCGGGTCATGCCGACGCCCCTGAGTTGCCAGGCCAGACCGAGCAGCACCAGCGTGACCAACAGGGCGCCGATGCGGTGGGTCAGGTGAATGGCCGTGCGCGCATCGCTGTCGAGCTGGCCGCCGAGGTAATTCGGGCCGATGTGCTGGGTCAGGTGAAAGCCGTTGGCAAAATCAGCGGGCGGCAACCATTGACCGTGACAGGTCGGGAAGTCGATGCAGGCCACCGCCGCGTAGTTGGAGCTGACCCAGCCACCGAGGGCGATCTGGCCGATCACCAGCAACAGCCCGGCAGTCGCCCAATACTGCAAGCGCCTGGGCACGGTCAGCGCCGGCAACACGCCGGATAATCTCAAGGTCAGCAGGAACAGCAGGCTCAATGTCGCAAAGCCACCGAGCAAATGCCCGGTCACCACTTGCGGCCAGAGTTTGAGCGTCACCGTCCACATGCCGAACGCCGCCTGGGCGAACACCACGGCCAGCAGAAACAGCGGCAGCTTCAGCGGCTGTCCCGGATGCCGGCGATTGACCCAGGCGCGCCCGGCCAAAATCGAAATCAGCAGGCCGAGGGTGCCGGCGAAGTAGCGGTGGATCATCTCGTTCCAGCCCTTGTGCGCCACCACCGGCGAATCGGGGTAATGCAGTTCGGCATGGGCCAGCTGGGCTTCGCTTTTCGGCACGCTGATAAAGCCATAGCAACCTGGCCAGTCCGGACACCCAAGGCCGGCGTGTGTCAGGCGGGTGTAGGCGCCGAGCAGCACGACGATCAGTGCCAGCAGGGTGGCAAACAGCGCGAGGCGAAATCCAGGTTTGGCCATGACGATGCCCTTATCCGATGTTCGACAGTTTCAGCAGGTGGCGCAGGTCGTTTAGCAGATCCTTGCCTTTCACGCTCGGGTCGTAGCGCAGCACGAGATTGCCGTGCGGGTCGATGATCCACAGTTGTGGTGTGGCCTTGTCGCCGGTGGTCTTGCTGAAGGCTGCGGCGTCCAGCGGATAGCGTTGCAACTGCGGGTACTCGCGGCTCAACTTGGCTTCGTAGTCGGCGTTCAGCGGTTGGGCGGCGGCGAGGGCGTGGCTGGCGCGCCCGGCATCGCGGCCGAGGCCGATCTGGATCTGCCGGGCGAGGTACACCAGCTGCTGGCAATCAACCGCGCAGTCCTTGGGCGCGGTGACCAGCATCTGCCAGCGCTGTTCATCGGCCTGCACCCCGAGGTCGGCGCGGGACTGGCCATTGCCGATCAGTTCGCCGTGGTAGCTGCGGCCGTCCGGCACCCAGAACTGCAGTTTGTACATGCCGGTGGCGAGCATCATCGGGCCGACCACGCCGAGCAGAATCAGCAGCAGTTGGATCCGTCCACGGCGGCGGGTGGCGGCAGGTTTCGCCTCAGACATGCTGGGTGGATTCATGGCCGTTCCCATGGGTTTTCTCCTTTGCGTTGTGCAATCCAAGGTAGAGGTAGAGGCCGAGCAGGGCGGTGGCCATGGCGAACCACTGCACGGCGTAACCGAGGTGTTTTTCCGGGCCCATGGCGACGACCGGCCAGTCGGCCTCATAGCTGGCAGGGCCGGGTTCGGCGCGCAGTTCGTAGGCGAAGCCGTCGCGCTCAAGGGTTTTCCACAGCTTGGCGGGTTCGACGGCGGTGATGGTTTGCGGCCAGGTGCTGCTGGCCGGGTCGGCGTGCAACTGGAAGGTGGCGCCGGGGGCGACGTAGACCCAGGCGTCGAGACTCAGCGCGGCAGTCGGGGTGGTGAATTGCGGGGTTACGCGGCGGTCTGGCCACGGTAGCCAGCCACGATTGACCAGCAACCACAGGCCGCTGGCGCGGTCCTGAAACGGTTGCAGCAGTTCGATGCCGACCTTGCCGTTGCGCTGGCGGTTATCGAGCAACAGGCTGTGGGCGCCATCGAACTGGCCGTAAAGATGCACCCGGCGATAGGCCGGGTCGGCGCTGTGCAGCAATTCGCTGCTCGCCATCGGTTCGGCGGCGCGGCGTTCGGCGTAACTGGCGAGCAGGGCGGTTTTCTCCGCGCCCCGGCCCAGTTGCCAGAAGCCCAGCGACACCAGCAGCGGCAGCAACAACGCCACCACCAGCGTCGGCACGACGCCCGGCCGGAAGCGCTTCATGGCCGCGCCAGAAAAGCAGTGAATGCGACCGCTATACTTGATTGCATCGCCTGTACCCCCGGAGTCTTCCCATGCTCAAAGCAGCGATCGTCCTGATGCTGATTGCCACGGTGATCAGCCTGTTCAGCGGCCTGTTTTTCCTGGTCAAGGACGACAGCAGTTCAAATCGCCTGATGATCGCCTTGAGTGTTCGGGTGGCACTGGCCGCTGCCACCGTCGGCTTGATCACCTGGGGCTTCTACAGCGGCCAACTGGTATCCCACGCGCCCTGGTAGCTCTGTCCGATCCTCAGAGCACGTAAACGAAGATGAACAAGCCGATCCACACCACATCGACGAAGTGCCAGTACCAGCTCGCCGCCTCGAAACCGAACTGATGCTCGGCATCGAAATGGCCCTTCATGATGCGCATCAGCATCACGAACAGAATGATCGTGCCGATGGTCACGTGGGCGCCGTGGAAACCGGTGAGCATGAAAAACGTCGCGCCGTAGATGCCTGAACCCAGGGTCAGCCCCAGTTCGTGGTAGGCGTGCATGTATTCCTCGGCCTGCAGGGCGAGGAAGCCGCAGCCCAGCAACACGGTGATCGCCAGCCAGATTTTCAGCGCACCGCGATGGCCCTTCTTCAAAGCATGGTGGGCGATGGTGATGGTCACGCTGGAGCTGACCAGCAGGATCGTGTTGATCAGTGGCAGGCCCCACGGGCTGATGACTTCCTTGGGCGGTGGGAACAGTTTCGGGTCAGGCGTGTGCAGCAGCGGCCAGGTGAACTGGAAGTTCGGCCAGAGCATGTGCGCGATGCCTTTCGGGCCTTCGCCACCCAGCGCCGGGCCGGAAATGTGCCGCACGTAGAACAGCGCGCCGAAGAAGGCGATGAAGAACATCACCTCGGAGAAGATGAACCAACTCATGCCCCAGCGGAACGAGCGATCGAGCTGCGGGCTGTACAGCCCGGCGCGGCTTTCCTTGATCACCGCACCGAACCAGCCGAACAGCATGTACGCCAGCAACAGCCCGCCGACGAAAAAGATGTACGGGCCGTGGGATTCCGGGCGCGCAGCCTTCAGATCGTTGAACCAGGTGGCCAGCCCATACACGGTGATGACCATGCCGAACGTGGCGATGATCGGCCATTTGCTCTGGGCCGGGACGTAATAGTGCTCATGACTTGCCATTTATTGTTCTCCTTATCGGGCACGCTTAACCGCCAGTGTTTGCAGCCACCGGAGGATGTCGGGCGGTGATATCGAACAGCGTGTAGGACAGCGTCAGGTGCTTCACGTCCTTGGGCATGTCGCGGTCAACGATGAAACGCACCGGCATTTCGATCTGCTGACCCGGCTGCAGCACCTGCTGGGTAAAGCAAAAGCATTCGGTCTTGTGGAAGTACGCCGCTGCTTCGCTGGGCGCGATACTCGGCACGGCCTGGGCGCTCATCGGTTTGTCGGTGGGGTTGCGCGCGATGAAGATCATCTCGTTGACGCCGCCGGGGTGGGTCACCAACTCCTCACCCTTGGGGTAGAACTCCCACGGCATGTCGGCGTTGTTCATCGACAGGAACTGCACGCGCACCTGGCGCGTGTTATCCACCACCTGCTCGCCCTCGTACTGCCCGGCGGTCTTGCCGTTGATGCCGAACGCCTTGCACATCACGTCGTAGATCGGCACCAGGGCGAAGCCGAAGACAAACATTGCGACGACGACGCCCAGCAGCCGGGTGACCAGTTTTTTCAGCGAGATCGAGTCAGCCATGATTCCAACCCTCTACACCACCCCCTGTAGGAGTGAGCCTGCTCGCGATGGCGGTGTGCCTGACACACCGCTTCCAGCTCATCGCGAGCAGGCTCACTCCTACAAAGGCCAGGCGTTTCATTTCACTTCCGGTGGCGTAGTAAAGGTGTGATACGGCGCCGGTGACGGCACGCTCCACTCCAGGCCTTCGGCGCCATCCCAGGGTTTGGCCGGGGCCGCCGGGCCGCCACGAATGGTCTTGATCACGATGAACAGGAAGAAGATCTGCGTGGCGCCGAACATGAACGCGCCAATCGAGGAGACCATGTTGAAGTCGGCGAACTGCAGGTTGTAGTCCGGAATCCGCCGTGGCATCCCCGCCAGTCCCACGAAGTGCATCGGGAAGAAGGTCATGTTCATGCCGACGAACGACAGCCAGAAGTGCAGCTTGCCGAGGGTTTCGTCGTACATGTGCCCGGTCCACTTCGGCAGCCAGTAATAGGCCGAGGCGAAGATCCCGAAGATCGCCCCCGGCACCAGCACGTAGTGGAAGTGCGCCACCACAAAGTAGGTGTCCTGGTACTGGAAGTCCGCCGGGGCAATGGCCAGCATCAGTCCGGAGAAACCACCGATCGAGAACAGGATCACGAACGCCACGGCAAACAGCATCGGCGTCTCGAAGGTCAGCGAGCCTTGCCACATGGTGCTGGCCCAGTTGAACACCTTCACCCCGGTCGGCACCGCGATCAGCATCGTCGCGTACATGAAGAACAGTTCGCCCACCAGCGGAATGCCCACTACGAACATGTGGTGCGCCCAGACGATGAACGACAGGAACGCGATGCTCGCCGTGGCGTAGACCATCGAGGTGTAGCCGAACAGCGGCTTGCGCGAGAAGGTCGGGATGATCTGGCTGACGGCGCCGAAGGCCGGCAGGATCATGATGTACACCTCGGGGTGGCCAAAGAACCAGAACACATGCTGGAACAACACCGGGTCACCGCCACCGGCGGCACTGAAGAAACTGGTGCCGAAGTGGATGTCCATCAGCATCATCGTCACGCACCCGGCCAGCACCGGCATCACTGCGATCAGCAGGAACGCGGTGATCAGCCAGGTCCAGACGAACAGCGGCATTTTCATCAGGGTCATGCCGGGGGCGCGCAGGTTGAGGATGGTGGCGATCACGTTGATCGCGCCCATGATCGAACTGATCCCCATCAGGTGGATGGCGAAGATGAAGTAGGTGACGCTTTCCGGCGCGTAGGTGGTGGACAACGGGGCGTAGAACGTCCAGCCGAAGTTCGGCCCGCCACCGGCGGTGAACAGGGTCGAGACCAGCAGCAGGAACGCCGCCGGCAGCAGCCAGAAGCTGAAGTTGTTCATTCGCGGCAGGGCCATGTCCGGCGCGCCGATCATCAACGGGATCATCCAGTTGGCGAGGCCGACGAACGCCGGCATCACCGCCCCGAAGACCATCACCAGGCCGTGCATGGTGGTCATCTGGTTGAAGAACGCCGGTTCGACGATCTGCAGGCCGGGCTGGAACAGCTCGGCGCGGATCACCATGGCGAACGAGCCGCCAAGCAAGAACATGCAGAACGCAAACCACAGGTACAGCGTGCCGATGTCCTTGTGGTTGGTGGTCAGCACCCAGCGCATCAGGCCTTTGGCGGGGCCGTGGGCGTGGTCGGCATGACCGTGGTCATCGATTACAGCGCTCATGGCCGGTCTCCTTTACGTGAGTGGGCTGGGCTGGCCGGGGCGCGCTGCCCCGGCCGGTTCACGAAGTACGCGATGGACCGGCTCATTTGCTTTCCGCCTGTTTGAGCTCCAGCACTTCTTTTGGCGTGACCATGTCGCCCTTGTTGTTGCCCCAGGCGTTACGTTCGTAGGTCACGACCGCTGCGATATCGACTTCCGACAACTGTTTGCCGAACGCCGCCATGGCGGTGCCGGGCTTGCCGAAGTACACGCGGTGCAGGTGGTCGGCTTTGGGGCCGGTGGCAATCGGCGAGCCTTTGAGCGCCGGGAACATCGGCGGCAGGCCCTGGCCTTCGGCCTGGTGACAGGCCACGCAGGTGGTGTGGTAGATCTTGTCGCCGCGCTCCTTGAGCTCGTCCAGTGTCCATTCCTTGCTGGTCAGCTCCTTGAGCTGCGCCGCTTCAGCCTTGCGGTCGGCCAGCCATTTTTCGTAGTCGGGCTTCTCCTTGACGTCGACCACGATCGGCATGAAACCGTGATCCTTGCCGCACAGCTCGGCGCACTGGCCACGGTAGATGCCGGGCTTGTCGATCCGCGTCCAGGCCTCGTTGACGAACCCCGGGATCGCATCGCGCTTGACCGCGAACGCCGGCACCCACCACGAGTGAATGACGTCGGCGGAGGTCACGAGAAAGCGCACCTTGGCGCCGACCGGCAGCACCAGCGGCTTGTCGACTTCGAGCAGGTAGTGCTCGCCCTTGGCTTCCTTGTTGTGAATCTGTTCGGCAGGGGTGGCCAGGTTGCTGAAGAACTCGACGTCCTGGCCCAGGTATTTGTAGTGCCACTTCCACTGGTAACCGGTGATCTGGATATCGATATCCGGCTCACTGGTGTCGTACATGCGGATCAGGGTGGCGGTCGCCGGAACGGCCATCGCCACCAGAATCAGCAGCGGCACGACGGTCCAGAGAATTTCGACGGTGGTACTTTCGTGGAATTTTGCGGCGACCTGCCCGGTGGAGCGGCGATGCACGATCATCGACCAGAACATGGCACCGAAGACGATGATCCCGATCACCACACAGATCCAGAAAATGGTCATGTGCAGGTCGAATACTGCGTGACTGATTTCAGTCGCTCCAGGCGCCATATTCACAGTCCAGGCAGCGTTGGCCTGGCTGAAAATCGACCACAACAGGAGGCCCATCCAGACGTGTGGATGTCGCATCATTGCGGGTTCCCCTTATCGTTCTTGTTATCCCGCCGGCTTTCGCCTGCGGCAAGGGAGCGGCTGCATCAGACTACGAACTTGAATCGCCGGGCCTTGCTGCGGGTGCAGTCGGGCGTCATCAGCTAACTCCATTCAATGGCGAGTATAGACAGCCACCGGGAATTGCAACGCGATCGCGTAAATCATCTGAAACAGCTGGCACTTGCGTTCCGGACCACGAATGGAGAAGGATGCAGACGAGTGGTGGCAAACCGATATAACGCCGGTGCATCAAGGATGAAATAATTATGACAAATGCGTCTTAGCATTTTTCGTAAGCCAGCTAAGTTATGTCTTCCCTATTTCATTGCCTTGTACCCTGGAGTTTTCATGAACACCGCCGCATTGCGCGAGCAGATCCAAAAAGCCCGACAAACCGAAAACGAAACCGGACGGCTCAAGCGTCAGCTGGAAGCCAAGTTGCCTCATCTGCATTCGGCCATCCAGTTGCCGGACGCCAACCGCGAAGAAGCGTTGACGAGTTTCGTCACCGCTTATATCGACGAAGTACCAGACATGCTGGATGCAGCCAATGAAGTCGCCAGGGAAGCGGGAATCGAGTCGCAGATCAAACCGGTGCTGAAAATCGCCGAGCAGTACTTCCTCCAGCCGCCGGTCGGCCTGGACAGCCTGCTTGACGAAGCCTATCTGGCGCACCGCTTTGTCGAAGAGGTCAATGACCTGTACATCAAGCATCTCGGCCAGCCACTGATCCCCTTGGACATGACGGTCGCCAATCTGATTGCTCACCAATTGCTCGGTGAGGAATTTGCCAATCAACTGGACGAAGTCGTGCATCACACTATCGACGAGATGCTCGACGACGAGAGTTTTGCGCTGGAGTCGGTAGAGGCCTATCGCGACAAATTGAGTAGCCCCGATACCGGTGCCGCGTGGAAGCGCTGGCCGTGCATGGGCCGCCGCCTGGGTGTGGGCCTGGAGCTGGATCAACCCGCCGCTTGATTCAACGCCCGGTACAAATCCCAATTGTGGGAGGGGGCTTGCTCCCTCCCACAGGGTTTCTTTGCCAGCGCGGGATTTATCCGGCCGCGCCGATGCCGGTGTTAGTGCGAACCCTTCCTTCAAGCCGTCGCTTCAACCCACGCGACTCGATCAACAGCTTCGACCCCTTCGCCGCATTCGCCCGGCCCCACTCCTCCAGCAACTCCAGACACGAATGGTCGATGTAGCTCAGGTTATTGAGCGGCACATGCACCGTCGTACCTGCGGGAATGCTGCCCAGCACCTGGGTCAGTGCCGGAACCTTGAGGAAGGTCGCCGCACCGATCAGGCGCAACTCCATCTCGCCGTCCTGCGGCAGGTCGATCAGGCTGATCTTCAGGCGCGAAGCCTTGAACGCCAGTTTCACCAGGGTCAGACCGAAACCGATCAGCACACCGGTCAACAGGTCTGTGAAAATGATCGCCAGCGCCGTGGCGGCGTAGGTGAACATCGGCATCCGTCCGTAACGGCCCAGACCGCGAAAGGCCTTGAGGTCGACCAGTTTGAAACCGGTGTACACCAGCACCCCGGCCAGACTCGCCACCGGAATGCTTTGCAGCACGCTCGACAGCAGCAGCACGAACGCCAGCAGCCACAGGCCATGGAAGATTGTCGAGTAACGGGTGGTCGCACCGGCCTGAACGTTGGCCGAGCTGCGCACGATCACTCCGGTCATCGGCAGTGCACCGACCAGACCGCAGAGCATGTTGCCGACGCCCTGCGCCGACAGCTCGCGGTCGAAGTCCGAACGCACGCCGTTGTGCATGCGGTCCACCGCCGCCGCTGACAGCAGGGTTTCCGCACTGGCGATAAACGCCACGGCGAAAGCGGCGATCAGCAGTGTCGGATCGGCCAGGCTCAGCAAGTCCACCGGTTTCAGCCAGTCGATGGCTTCGGCCAGATTCGCTGGCACCTCGACCCGTTTGACCTGCAACGCCAGCAGCAGGCTGGCACCTGTGGCCAGGCCGACGCCGAGCAACGCACCGGGAATGAAGCGCAGCGAGTGCGGACGAAATTTCTCCCACAGCCACATCACCGCGATGGTTGCCAGCCCGAGCAACCCGGCCTGCCAGCCGAACGACGGCAACGCTTGCGCCACCGCGCCGGGGAAGGCTGTGAGGTTATCCAGGCCGGAGGGCTGTGGCTTGGCATCGAGCATCACGTGCACTTGCGAGAGCACGATCAGTACACCGATCCCGGCGAGCATGCCGTACACCACCGCTGGCGCCGTCACCCGAAACCAGCATCCGAGCTTCAAACGTCCGGCCACCAGTTGCAGGAAACCGGCGAGTAACAGAATCGGCCCGAGCATCTCGATACCGTGCTGGCGCACCAGCTCGAACACCAGCACCGCCAGCCCCGCCGCCGGCCCGCTGACCTGCAACGGCGAACCCGCCAGCCAACCCACCACCAGACCGCCGATGATCCCGGTGATCAGACCTTTGGCCGGAGGCAACCCTGAAGCAATCGCAATACCCATGCACAACGGCAGGGCGACCAGGAACACAACCACCGAAGCCAGCAGCTCCCGTGGCAGAACCGCTTTCAATTGAGCAGCACGCATGGTGACTCTCCCGACGTTTTCTTCAGGCATGGCTTCGCCGAACCGCTGAAACAGCGGCCGGCGTCAAACCACACAGATTTTTAGGAGGATTTAGAAGCGCGCTTTGGGCGTCGCCACCGGAATCGGATGGCTGCCATCGAGCGGCAGGAAGCGTCCCTGATCCGCGTCGTAAGCTTTGATTTCGCTGGTTTCGATGTTGTAGACCCAGCCATGGATGAACAGATGACCGTTCGCCATGCGCGAAGCTACCGAAGGATGGGTACGCAAGTGCTGCAGTTGGGCGATGACGTTCTCCTCGGTGAGGATCGGCATGCTTTCTTTTTCGTCGGTGCAGTTGCAGTTGTCATGCACCATGGTCTTCGCCACTTCCGCATGACGCAGCCAGGCTTTGACCGTCGGCATTTTTTCCAGGCTGTCCGGATTGAGCACTGCGCGCATGGCGCCGCAATCGGAGTGGCCGCAGATGATGATGTGCTGCACGCCCAGCGCCAGTACCGCGTACTCGATGGCGGTGGAAACGCCGCCGTTCATCTGGCCGTAAGGCGGTACAACGTTGCCGACGTTACGGGTCACGAACAGATCGCCCGGCGAACTCTGGGTGATCAGTTCCGGCACGATGCGCGAGTCGGCACAGGTGATGAACATCGCCTTTGGTGCCTGGGCTGTGGCGAGTTTCTTGAAGAGTTCTTCCTGCTGCGGGAAGACCTCATGATGGAAATGCAAAAAGCCGTCAACGATCTGTCGCAGCGCTGCATCGGCGGATTCCGCCCCAGGGACGGCTTGCGCCGACGCAGCCAACGGCTGTTTATCCTTGTCACTCATGATTCATCCTCTTTGGCGGATTCGGGGAGTCATTCCCGTGTATTCCGGTGTGAAGCCAGTGGCTGTTTAAAACATCCGGGTCATCCAGACCCATCAGTCACTCGATGAACAAGGTAGCCGCCGAAACTTAACTCAAACTGAATCAAGCGCTCTAGAACGTGTGTTCCAGGTCACAAAAAACGTGACTGGGACATTTCGACGGAAGGATTCCAACCCCTCAACCATAGGCTAATTGTCGCTAAATCAACGACATCTGGCGACCCGGCGGACAGAAGGCAGTGCAATCGAGCTCATAGCCCTCACGGTGGTTCAAGCCGAGGCGTTTAATGGCTTTGGCAAAACGTTGCGCCAGCAGGTCGGCGAACGGTCCTTCACCGCGCATGCGGGCGCCGAAACGGCTGTCGTAGAGCTCGCCGCCCCGGCTCTGGCGCACCAGGCTCAACACATGGGCCGCGCGCTGCGGGTAGTGCGCCTGCAGCCATTCTTCGAACAGCGGCGCCACCTCCAGCGGCAGGCGCAGCATCATGTAGGCGGCGCTTTGCGCACCGGCGGAATGCGCCTCGGTCAGCAGGCTTTCGATCTCGCTGTCGTTGATCATCGGGATCATCGGCGAACACAGCACCCCCACCGTAATCCCCGCTTCGCGCATCACCCGGATCGCCCGCAACCGGGCCTTGGGCGCTGCTGCGCGGGGTTCGAGGATGCGTTTGAGCTCGTCATCCAGCGTCGTCAGGCTGATCATCACCGCCACCAGCCGTTGCTGCGCCAGTTCAGTGAGCAGGTCGAGGTCGCGCAAAATCAGTGAGCCTTTGGTGACGATGGTCACCGGGTGCCGATAGCGCAGCAGCACTTCCAGGATTTGACGGGTGATTTTGTGTTCGCGTTCGATCGGCTGATACGGGTCGGTGTTGGAGCCGAGGTTGATCGGCGCGCACTGGTAGCCTTTTTTCCCAAGCTGTTCTTCCAGCACTTGGGCGGCGTTGGTCTTGGCGATCAGCCTGGTTTCGAAATCGAGTCCCGGCGACATGTCCCAATAGGCGTGGCTGGGCCGTGCATAGCAATAGATGCAACCGTGCTCGCAGCCGCGATAGGGATTGATCGAGCGATCGAAGGGCAGGTCCGGCGAGGTGTTGCGGGTGATGATGGTTTTCGCGGTTTCGATCATCACCTCGGTGTTCTGCGTCTCGGGTACTTCCTGATACCAGCCGTCATCCTCGGCCACCGAACGGTTTGGCGCGAAGCGGTTGTGCGGGTTGGTGGCGGTGCCGCGACCGCGTGGTGGCAAGGGCATGTGCATCGCAGGTGTCCTGATGGCTGTATGCACATACAGTATCGCTGGCGCGAGTAAACAGCCAGTGCCGTTCGGCGACTCGGGGTGTCAGATACACGTCATTCCGGTTATTGATTGCAGTTTTTTTATTGCAACCCGGGGACACATCTTTCAAGTAGCAGTACAACTTGCAATGTCGTTAGTATTCGCCTTGTCGTACTTCTGCTATTCAATATTTAAAAGGAATTAAATGTGTCGAACTTCAATCATCGTGGCATCTTTCTGCAGAAACTTGGCCCAACTCCGGTTGATCCAAATGAAGTGCTGGTGTCCATGCAGTTTGCCCTGAAACAATCTGGCTGGGATGCAGAGAATGCCGTGCCGACTGAGTCCCTGCTGGATTCGCAGATAATCATTGCCGCTTCTTACGATGGTGGTAAAACCTTCGATATGCGCAATGAAAAGGATATCGATGGCGACGGTGATATTGATGCAGATGACAAGGCCAAGTTGCTGGCACTGGCCAAGGCTTATGTAAGTATCATGAATCCGTAATATGAATTCATGGCTGCACTGGTTGTGGTGTTAAATAAAAAGCCCTGTGCGAATTAATGCGCACAGGGCTTTTTTAGTTAATGGCTGTGGGTGATCTGACCCAGATCATCTGCCGAGGTGGTCGTCATGTCGCTGGTGCGCAAATGACTGACCTCATCAGCTTTGACCGGCGCCCCTTTGTTACCCCAACTGCCACGGATGAAGCTCACCACGTCCGCCACTTCCTGATCCGACAGGCGCCAGGCGAAGCCCGGCATGGTGAAGGTCGATGGCGCTGTGTGTGTGGCGGGCAGGGTGCCGCCCTTGAGCACGATGTGAATCAGTGAGGTCGGGTCTTCCGATTGCAGCACCGGGTTGCCCGCCAGCGCCGGGAACACTCGGGTGTAGCCGTGGCCGTCGGTGCGGTGACAGGCCGCGCAGTTGTCGATGTACACCGCTGCACCGCGTTGACTGTCGTCGCCATTCCACAGGGCTTTTGCCGCTTTCTCGTCGTACTGGTGCGGCTGATCGTCTGGATCGGTTGCCGGCAGCGATTTGAGGTAGCGAGCAATCGCGGTCAGGTCGGCGTCGGTCATGTATTGCATGCTGTGGGTGACCACATCGCTCATGCCCCCGAATACCGCGCTGCGGTCGCTGCGTCCGGTCTTGAGGAACTGCACCAGTTGCGCTTCGCTCCAGCCGCCGAGACCGTCCTTGTGATCACCGCGCAGGCTCTTGGCGATCCAGCCTTCGAGCGGCGCACTGCCGGCGAGGAAGGTTTTCCCGTCAGCCGCGCTCAGGGATTTTTCCTGCATGGTCAGGGCACGAGGCGTATGGCAGGCGCCGCAATGGCCGAGGCCTTCGACCAGATAGGCGCCGCGATCGATCACCGGATCATCCGAGGTTGCCTTGTAGTCTTCGACCTTCGGCGCGAACATCCAGCGCCAGCCCATCAGTGGCCAGCGCATGCTCAGTGGCCATGGAATGTCGCTGGCCTTGTTCTCCTGCGCGACGGGTTCGACGCCGTGCATGAAGTAGGCGTACAGCGCCTGCATGTCGCTTGTGCTGACACGGGCGTAGGACGGATACGGCATCGCCGGGTACAACGTACTGCCGTTTTTGGCGACGCCATGGCGCACCGCTTTGTCGAAATCCTCGAAGCTGTAATCACCGACGCCGGTTTTGTCCGGCGTGATGTTGGTCGAGTAGATCGTGCCGATCGGGGTTTCCATCGGCAGGCCGCCGGCGAACGGCTTGCCGCCCTTGGCCGTGTGGCAGGCCACGCAGTCACCGGCGCGGGCGAGGTATTGGCCTTGTTTGATCAACGCTTGATCAACTTCGGCCGCTTGAATTGAGGCGCTGCCGAGCAGGGCCAAGGTGGCGATAACGAGATTTTTCATGGTCATCGCTCCTTATGCCTGAACCAGCGGGCCGGGGTTTTTCAGGTACTGCTCGCGGATCGCCTTGGCCGACCAGTAGGTCAACGCCGCCACCAGCCCGGTCGGGTTGTAACCCAGACCCTGCGGGAATGCCGACGCACCCGGTACGAACACGTTGTGCACGTCCCAGCTCTGCAGGTAGCGGTTCAGCGCGCTCTTCTTCGGGTCGGTGCCCATGATTGCGCCACCATTGAGGTGGGTGGTCTGGTAGGCCGCGGTGTTGAAGTGATCACCGACCTGCTTGCCGATCACCGCGATGGCTTTGGGGCCCATGGCTTGGGCGACCTTGCCCATTTTCTCGACCATGAAGCGGTTCATTTTGATGTCGTTTTCCTGCCAGTCGAAGGTCATCCGCAGCAGCGGCAAGCCGTAGGCGTCGCGGTACACCGGATCGAGATCGAGGTAGTTGCCACGGTAGGACTGATGTGCGCCGTGGGCGTCCATCGACACCTGGTGGGTGTAGTAATCGGCGGTCGCGCGTTTCCACGCGCTGCCCCAGGCCGGGGTGCCCGGCGGGTTCGAAGTGCCGGCAATCGGTCGGCTGCCGGCCTGGTTGACCCACATCGGCGAGCCACCGACGAAGCCGTGCGGGCCGTGGTCGAAGTTGTCGGCGTTGAAATCGTCCAGCGCCACGCCGTTGCCGCCGGCACCGATGAAGTTGTTGGTGTGGGTCTCCTTGTCGAAGAACGCCTTGATGGTCGCCATGTTCTGGTAGGCGAAGTTGCGCCCGACCACGCCTTCGCCGCTGATCGGGTCGTACGGCTTGCCGATTCCGGACAGCAGCATCAGGCGCACATTGTGCAGCTGGAAGGCGCCGAGAATTACCAGATCCGCCGGTTGCTCGATCTCGCGGCCCTGAGCATCGATGTAGGTGACGCCGGTGGCTTTGCTTTTCGTGCTGTCGAGGTTGATCCGCAGCACATGGGCGTTGGCGCGCAGCTCGAAATTCGGCAGCGGTTTGAGCGCCGGCAGGATGTTCACGTTCGGCGAAGCCTTGGAATACATGTAGCACACGTAGCCACTGCAGAATCCGCAGAAGTTGCACGGGCCCATCTGTGCGCCGTAGGGGTTGGTGTACGGGCCTGAAGTATTCGCGGAGGGCAGGTTGTAGGGTTTGTAACCGACCTCTGTCGCCGCTTTGCCGAACAACTGTGCGGAAACGGTGTTCTTCTGCGCCTCCAGCGGGAACGGATTCGAGCGATCCGGCGCGTACGGGTTGCCGCCCTTGCCCTGACCAACCAGTTGGCCTTTCACGGTCCAGGCCTGGCCGGAGGTGCCGAAGACTTTCTCGGCGAAATCGAAGAACGGCTCCAGTTCTTCATAGCTGACGCCGAAGTCCTGGATGGTCATGTCCTTGGGGATAAAGCTTTTGCCGTAGCGCTCTTCGTAATGGCTGCGCATGCGCAGCTCGATCGGATCGACACGAAAGTGCACGCCCGACCAGTGCAGTCCCGCACCGCCGACGCCATTGCCCGGCAGGAACGCACCTAACTGGCGGTTCGGCAGGGCGATGTCGTTGACGCTGTGGCGGATGGTGACGGTTTCTTTCGAGATGTCCTGGAAGAGTTTTTTGCGCACGCTGTAGGTGAGTTCGTCGATCACCTGCGGATAGTTGCCGTCGGGGTAGGTGTCCTGCATCGGCCCGCGCTCCAGCGCCAGCACGTTGAGCCCGGCTTCGGTCAGCTCTTTGGCCATGATCGCGCCGGTCCAGCCAAAACCGACGATCACGGCGTCGACCTTCTTCATTACCGTTGCCATGCTCAAGCCCTCTCGCCGCGAATCGACACTGCCGGGAAGGGGTATTGCTCGTTGCGTTCCACCCAATCCATGAAATCGGCGCGAGCGCCGGGGAAGCCGATCATGGTCCAGCCGACCATGCCTTTATTGCCGCCGTGGATCGGGTCGCAGAAGAACCCTTCCTTGGTGTTTTGCAGCAGCAGACTGAAGAAAATCTTTGCCGGAACAGCATCGAATTGCGGTTTTCCGGCTTCGAGTTGCTTGAGCAAATCGTCTCGGGTAGCGCTGTCTTGCTCAGCAAATACTTTACCGTTGAGCGATTTTGCCCACTGATCCGTGGCGGCGATGCCCAGGCGATAGATCTCTTTGGGCACCAGTTTGCTCTGCCAGCCCATCTCCGGTGCAGCGTCGGCGTTGAACGGACCCTGCATGTACCAAAGGGCACCGGCGGCATATGGGGTGTTCATCTGACGGTCGATGTATTCCGGCACGCCGGCTTCGAGGGCGCCCGGGCCTTGGGCGTCGTTGGGGATCAACTGCGCCACGGCGGCGTTGATGAAGGCCCATTCCTCGGCGGTGAAATAGCTCGGCTGGTAGGCGCCGGTATCGGACTTCGCCGGGGTTGCGGCTGGCGCCGCCGGGGTGGCTTCAGGCGCCGCTTGCAAGACGCTGCTGCCCAGACCGGTGCCGGCCAGGGTGACCACGGGAATCAGGGTCAGGGATTTGCGCAAGAACTCACGCCGCGGGTTGTCTCGATCTGCATCAGACATGGGGGTGCACCTCATCAGGCATTGATGGTTGTCCGTTTCTGCGAACGGCTTGAGCATTTTTTCGTCGCGGCGCGAGGCCCGTTTGACCGGGAAAAGGGGGACGCCTGCAACATCGTGTGACAAATGGTAGCAGGCTACACATCGGGGTGAACCGATTCAGCTGAAAAAGCCGCAGTTTTTTTACCCCGCGCTCAATGAAATCGTGCGGATTCACGATTCTTTGACAAGTGGCTCACAGGGCTTTGACTGGCAGACGTGGAAGCTGCGAGGCCTTTCATTGATGAATCCCGATACGGTCGACCAGCATGTCCCGAGTGCGCCTGTTTCCTGCTTTGTGTTTGTCGCTTGTTGCCCTGCTGCACTTGATGCCGGCCCAGGCTGACGCCGCTGTGCCATCGCGTCCCCCTGAGTGGGCGCAACCGGTGGAAGTGCAGTACAACCTGTTCCAGATGTCGCCAACGCTCTACCGCAGTGCCCTGCCGAACAGCGGCGCGGTGCCATTGCTGAAGAATCTCAAAGTGGCGACGGTGATCAACTTCCTGCCGGAAGCTGACAGCAGCTGGCTGTCCGAGCCGGGCATCAATCAAGTGCAACTGCCTTATCGCACCAACCACGTCGATGACGCCGATGTGCTCAAGACCTTGCGCGCAATTCAGAGCGCCGAAGCCAATGGTCCGGTGTTGATGCATTGCAAGCATGGTTCCGACCGCACTGGCCTGATGGCGGCGATGTACCGGATTGTGGTGCAGGGCTGGAGCAAGGAAGACGCGCTGAATGAAATGACTCAGGGTGGTTTTGGTGAGAGCGGCCATTTCAAGGATGGTGTGCGCTATGTGATGCAGGCTGACGTCGACAAACTGCGCACCGCCCTGGCCAATGGCGATTGCAGCACCAGTGCCTTTGCCACCTGCTCGATGAAGAGCTGGTTCCAGTCGGTCAACCTCAAATAAGCCATACCCTCCACGGCATTGCGCCGTGGAGGGTTATTCGCCGGCTCAGTCTTCGGACTTTTTCTTCAGTTTCGGATTCGGGAAGAACTGTACGGCCTGGACGGTCTTGTCCGGCGCCGGCTTGAGCGCGCTGGTATTGACCCGCGTGCCCAGTTCCTTGGGAACCGATAACCCCTGCTCGTTGAGCGTATCCGAGTAACCGCAGGCCACACATTCTCGGTGCGGCACGCTGTCCTCGTTCCACATCATCAGTTTGTCCGGCTCGCTGCACGCCGGGCAGACGGCCCCGGCGATAAAGCGTTTCTTGGTAATCACAGGCCCCTCACTCATGCTGCCGCGTCCTCACTCAGGCCGCTGTGGCGCAAGAGTGCGTCAATCGATGGCTCGCGGCCACGGAAGTCGACGAACAGCACCATCGGCGCCTGCGAACCGCCACGCGCCAGAATCGCTTCGCGGAAGGCGCGACCGGTCTCGGCGTTGAGCACGCCGTCTTCTTCGAACTTCGAGAAGGCATCGGCCGACAGCACTTCCGCCCACTTGTAGCTGTAGTAACCCGCTGCGTAACCGCCGGCAAAGATGTGCGCAAAGCTGTTGGGGAAGCGGTTGTACGCCGGTGGACGCATCACCGACACCTCGTCCCGCACGCCTTCCAGCACTTGGGCAACGCTGCGACCGTCGCCGTGGGTGGCGTGCAGCTCGAAGTCGAACAACGAGAATTCCAGCTGGCGGACCATCATCAGCCCGGACTGGAAGTTCTTCGCCGCGAGCATTTTTTCCAGCAGGTCCTGCGGCAGTGGCTCGCCGGTTTCGTAGTGACCGGAAATCAGCGCGAGGCCTTCCGGCTCCCAGCACCAGTTTTCCATGAACTGGCTTGGCAACTCGACCGCATCCCAGGCCACGCCATTGATCCCCGACACACCCGCGTGATCAACGCGGGTCAGCAGGTGATGCAGGCCATGACCGAATTCGTGGAACAGGGTGGTCACTTCATCGTGGGTCAGCAGCGCAGGCTTGCCGCTGTCGGCCGGGCTGAAGTTGCACACCAGGTTGGCCACCGGGCTTTGCAGCACGCCGTCGACGGTGCGACGACGGTCGCGGGCGCCGTCCATCCAGGCACCGCCACGCTTGTTGGCGCGGGCGTAGAGGTCGAAGAAGAAGCGGCCGACGTGCTGGCCGTTTTCCTTGATCTCGAACAGGCGCACGTCCGGGTGCCAGGTGTCGAAGCCTTTCAGTTCGGCGATTTCGATGCCGTAAAGACGCTGGACGATGGCGAACAGACCGCCGAGGACTTTATCAATCGGGAAGTAGGCGCGCAGGGTTTCCTGAGCGACGCTGTAACGCTGCTCGCGGAGTTTTTCCCCGTAGAAACCGCTGTCCCAGCTTTGCAGATCAGCGCAACCCTGCTCGGCGGCGTAGGCACGCAGCTGTTGCAGGTCCTGCGCGGCGAACGGCTTGCTGCGCTTGGCGAGGTCGCGCAGGAAACTCAGTACCTGATCGCTGGACTCGGCCATTTTGGTCGCCAGGCTCAGTTCGGAGAAGCTGGCGAAGCCCAGCAGTTTTGCCAGTTCCTGGCGCAGGTCGAGGATCTCTTCCATCACCGGGCCGTTGTCGTTCTGGCCGGCGTTCGGGCCCTGGTCCGAGGCGCGGGTGCAGTAGGCCGCGTAGACTTCTTCGCGCAGCGCGCGGTCCTGGGCGTAGGTCATCACCGCGTAGTAGCTCGGGAATTCCAGGGTGATCAGCCAGCCGTCGAGGCCTTTGGCCTGTGCGGCGGCGGCCATTTGCGCCTTGGCCGAATCGGTCAGGCCGGCGAGGGCGGCTTCGTCGCTGACGTGCTTGGTCCAGGCTTGGGTGGCGTCGAGCAATTGATTGGAGAAGCGGCTGCCCAGTTCGGACAGTTTGCTCTGCACTTCGGCGTAGCGCTTTTGTTCGGCTTCAGGCAGGTCGATACCCGACAGACGGAAGTCACGCAGAGCGTGTTCCAGAATAGTCTTTTGCGCCACGTCGAAGCCGGCGGCTTGCGGGCTATTGGCCAGGGCTTCATAGGCCTGGAACAGTTCGCGGTTCTGGCCCATTTCGGTGGAGTAGGCGCTCAGGGCCGGCAGGCACGACTCGTAGGCTTCGCGCAGCTCGGCGCTGTTGCACACGGCGTTGAGGTGGCTGACCGGGCTCCAGGCGGCGCCGAGGCGATCATTGAGCTCGTCCATGGCCAACACCAGGCCAGCCCAGGTCGGGTTCTGAACTTGGGTCTTGAGGATTTCGGCGATGGCGGCGCGGTTGTCGGCCAGGATCGTTTCAATGGCTGGCAGGACGTGTTCGGCACGGATCGTGGAGAACGGCGGCAGGTCGTAGGACTGCAGAAGAGGGTTGTTCACGCTCACGGTTGGCACCTTGGCTGGAAGAAACATGCGCCCATCTTAATTACAATCGACACTCACCGCAGCTATCGGCGACAGAGAGAGAAATTATCGTGCCCCTTCGCAAGTACCAGAATCACACCCCTCGCTTGAGCAAAGGCGCGTTTGTCGACGCCTCGGCGGTGGTGATCGGCGACGTCGAAATCGGCGATGACAGCTCCGTCTGGCCGCTGACCGTGATCCGCGGCGACATGCACCGCATCCGCATCGGCGCGCGCACCAGCGTGCAGGATGGCTGCGTGTTGCACATCACCCACGCCGGTCCGTTCAACCCGGACGGCTTCCCGTTGCTGATCGGCGATGACGTGACCATCGCCCACAAAGTCATGCTGCATGGCTGCACCGTCGGCAGCCGCGTGCTGATCGGCATGGGCAGCATCGTCATGGACGGCGCGGTGGTCGAGGATGACGTGATCATCGGCGCCGGCAGCCTGGTGCCGCCGGGCAAACGCCTGGAAAGCGGCTTCCTGTACGTGGGCAGCCCGGTGAAACAGATCCGCGCGCTGACCGACAAGGAGCGCGCCTTTTTCACCTACAGCGCGGCGAACTACGTGAAGCTCAAGGACCTGCATCTGGCCGAAGGCTACGACACACTCTGAATCGATTTGCGACTGCCCAGGAATTCCCATGCATTACCAGACCGTACTGTTCGACCTCGATGGCACCCTGACCGACCCGCGTGAGGGCATCACCCGTTCCATCCAGTTCGCCCTCGGCAAGCTTGGCATCGATGAGCCGGACCTGACGAAACTCGAGCATTTCATCGGCCCGCCGCTGCTGCAGGCGTTCATGCAGTTCTATGGCTTCGACGAGGCCAAGGCCTGGGACGCGGTGAACTTCTATCGCGAGCGCTTCAAGGTCACCGGCCTGTACGAGAACCGCGTGTTCGATGGCGTCACGCCATTGCTCGAGACGCTTGGCGGTCAGGGGCGGCAGCTGTATATCGCCACCTCGAAGCCATGGGAGTTTGCCCGCGAAATTGCCCGGCACTTCGACTTTGCCAAACACTTCAAGGTGATTTACGGCAGTGAGCTGGACGGTACGCGGACCAACAAGGTCGAGCTGATTGCGCACCTGATCGCCGAAGAAGGCCTGGACCCGGCCAACACCCTTATGATCGGTGACCGCAAGCATGACCTGATCGGTGCGCGCAGCAACGGGCTGGATGCGGCGGCGGTGGGTTATGGGTTTGGCAGTTTTGAAGAATTGAATGCCGAAGCGCCGGCTTATCACTTTGAAACGCTGGCCGAGTTGCATCAGGCGTTTTTGCAGCGCTGATCAGATGGCTATCGCGAGCAGGCTCACTCCTACATTTGGAACGCCTCCCCCTGCAGGAGTGAGCCTGCTCGCGATGACGTCCTCCCAATCAACTCAACTGTTTGTATCTGCCAATATTTTCAAAGCCGCCTTACGCTCGGCCGTCGGCAGTTCACCCAGCTTCTCGACCTGCGCATAAAACCGCACCCAATCCCCTCCAACCTGCCTGAACAACGCCGCAAACGCCGGCACCCACTGGTCATACAGCCCAAACGGCAACAACCGTGCATTGTTCAGCGGCATATTCACCCAGGCGTCATAACGCTTGTCCCCGGCCCATTGGCTGTCGCGCATCAATCGATATTCGCGACGAAACTGCTCGAACGCCGCCGCTTTGCGCTCGCGCATCTGTTCGGTCGGCAGTGGCTGGGCGTAAAGCTTTTCCAGCCGTGAGCGCGTTTCCAGCACCAGCTCGATGAATTGGTCGCGCTGCTTGAGCCGCGAGTCAGCGTCCGGCGGCAGACCACGAAACGCCCGCCACTGTCGGGTGCCTTCCTGTTCGACAAACGTGGCGAAGGACTCGTTGAACTCGGTGTCGTCCTTTACATAGAAGCGCTGATGCGCCAGTTCATGAAAGATCAGCGTGGCAAGGCGCTCGTCGCCCCAGCCCATCATCGTGTTGATGATCGGGTCATTGAACCAGCCGAGGGTCGAATAGGCCTCGACGCCGCCAATCGACACATCCATGCCTTGCAGACGCTGGATTGCCGCTTCGCCCCGGGCGGCGCTCTGGCTGTAGTAGCCGCGATAGGCCACGCAGCCGGCAATCGGGAAGCAATGGTTCTGCGGGGTCAGGGAAAACTCCGGGGTGGCGAATACGTTCCACACCACGTACGGCCGGCCGATGTCGGCGTACAGGCGATAGCTCTGGTTGTCCGGCAGATGCAGTTGTTCGCTGGCGAACGCGCGGGCCTTCTGCGACTGGATCAGGTGCGTGCGTAATGTTGCATCGCGGCCGGGGTCGGCGATCACCTTGGCCACCGGCTCGCGCGCCCGCAGCAGTTGCAGCTGACCGCTGGCCAGCTGGCTGTAATAGCTGACGCTGGAGCAACCGTTGAGCAACAAAAACATCGCACCCGGAAACAAAATCCGAAAAACGCGATCAAGTAACCCATGGCTTGGAAGCGGCCTGATCAAAATAAAAATCCTTTGGAAAGTCTGCCCGCAAGACTATCCCGCCATTTGGAGCTTCGCTATGCGCATGTTGTTGCTGACAGGAGGCCTGCTGACGCTGGCCGGTTGTGCCGGATTCGGAATGCCCGACCCTGACCCCTCGCAAGCCTGGATCGATCTCGATGCCCGGCAGCAGGACACGGCGCTGCAAGCGCTGCAGGTCGATAGCCGGACCACGGCCGACAAACGTTATTTCGAGGTGCAGCCCGGCAGCCATGAGCTGAAGGTGCGTTATCAGTTTGCGGTCGAAGCCACCAACATCGGCCCGGATGCCGAGCCGCTGTGGCGTGACTGCCAGTTGAATGTGAAATTCAACGACTTCAATGCCGGTCAGCGTTATCAGCTGCAGGCCGGCAGCATCGGTTTCCGGCCATGGGCGAAGCTCTACGACGAGCAACGCAAGGTGGTTGGCCAGGGCACACCGGCAGGCTGTCAGCGCACTTGATCGGCGCTATGCTTCAGGTCTGAATCCTTGGACGTCCATCATGCGCAAGTTGATGCTGTTGCTCGCGGTCGGCGCTATCGCCGGCTGCCAGACCCCGCTGCCCCCGGTCGATCCACAAATGGCCTGGGTCGATTTCTCGACCCCGACCCCCGGCGGCAAACTGCTCATGGCCGAGCGCCTGGATAACGTACGCCTGACGGATGGCAGGTTTTTCCAGGTCACGCCCGGCAGCCATGAGTTGCGGGTGCGTTTCGACTTCGAAGTGTTCGGCGGCGGTGGCAGTCTGATGACCGGCCCGGTCGAGCGTCTGTGTTACCTGTACATCCGCTACGACCATTTCGAAGCCGGCCAGCGTTATCTGCTGGAAGGGCGTTCGCTGGGGTTCACGCCGAGCGCGCGGCTGTACAACGCCAAACACGAAATCGTCGCCGAGGATCGTGACATGGACTGCCTTAGCTGAGGTGACTCAGTTGCTGTTCTTCTGATAGATGATCGCTTTGGTGCCGTTGTCGCAAGTGCCGACGACCATCGCCACGTCGTGTTTATCGGCCTCTTCCTTGCTGACGATTTCCAGCGTGTAGGAGGGCACGGCGTTGGCCTGGATCTTGACCTCGATCTCGTTCTTCAATTCTTCACAGTCTTTCGGTGCGGCAAGAACCGTTGTGGCCAATGCACTGCAAAGAATCGCCAAGCCAATACGTTTCATAGTTGAAGCTCCCTGGTGCAGCGCGCACGGGCGTGCGCTGAAGCTGCTGTCACTTATTCGACCATATTTTTGCAGAGTGGGTTCTGACTTCGCTCACATCTTCAGGTAGTGCGGTGCTTTTTTGGATCGCTTTCGCGAGCAGGCTCGCTCCCACCTTGGACGTGTTCACAACACACACACCCTGTGGGAGCGAGCCTGCTCGCGAATGGTTCAGTCAGCGCCGACTTAGCTGACCAGCGAAGCCTCGAGCGTAATCTTCGCATTCAACACCTTGGACACCGGGCAACCTTCCTTGGCCTTTTTGCTCAACTCGTCAAACTGCGCCTGGGTCGCCCCCGGGATTTTCGCCTTGAGAATCAGCTTCACCGCAGTGATGGCAAAGCCGCCGTCCACCTGGTCCAGGGTGACTTCGGCCTGAGTGTCGATGCTCTCGGCCTTAAGGCCTGCATCGCCGAGAATCATCGAAAACGCCATGGAAAAACAGCCGGCATGGGCGGCGCCGATCAGTTCTTCCGGGTTGGTGCCCTTGCCGCCTTCGAAGCGCGCCTTGAAACCGTAAGGGGCTTCTCTGAGGACGCCGGTTTCGGTAGAGATCGAGCCGATGCCGGTTTTCAGATCGCCTGCCCAATGCGCGGATGCTTTCTTCACGATAGCCATGTCTGCCTCCTCAAGATCTGGCGCGGAACGCCGCGCCGTCGTGGTTTTTGCTTGCAAGGCTTCTGAGGATAGACGCCGGGTCAAAGTTCAGCTCAGGTGAATCGTTGACTTTTTTAGTAGGATTTTTCCCTCAGCTATTGAAACTCGGGTATATGCCCTTATTGCACAGAACACGCTTATGAATTCGGCAGGTTTTCGTTCGCAAGAAAAAACCTGCAGACCACTCGGAGACGCAGGTTTATGAAGCAACTGTCCGACGTAAAGTTTTCCACCCTCGACCTGGTGCCGGTGCGCGAGAACGGCAGCCCGGCGCAATCGCTGCGCAACTCGCTGGACCTGGCGCAGCATGTCGAGAAATTCGGCTACACCCGCTTCTGGGTCGCCGAGCACCACAACATGGACGGTATCGCCAGCTCTGCCACCTCGGTGCTGCTGGGCTATCTGGCCGGTGGCACCTCGACGATTCGTGTCGGCTCAGGCGGGGTGATGTTGCCCAACCACGCGCCGCTGGTGATCGCCGAGCAGTTCGGCACCCTTGAGAGCCTGTATCCGGGGCGCATCGACCTTGGGCTGGGCCGTGCACCGGGCTCCGACCAGATGACCGCCCGCGCCCTGCGTCGCGAACGCTCCGGCAGTGCCGATGATTTCCCGGAAGACGTCGCCGAACTGGTACGCTTCCTCGGCCCGCGTACCCCGGATCAACGGGTGATCGCCATGCCCGGCACCGGCACCAATGTGCCGATCTGGTTGCTCGGCTCCAGTCTGTTCAGTGCGCAACTGGCCGGTGAGCGCGGTTTGCCTTACGCCTTCGCCTCGCACTTCGCCCCGCGCTTCATGCATGAGGCGATTCGCGTCTATCGCAACCACTTCAAGCCGTCAGCGGTGCTCGACAAGCCGTACGTGATGCTCGGTGTGCCGCTGGTTGCAGCGGACACCGATGAGCAGGCGGATTACCTGGCGACTTCGGTGTATCAGCGCATTCTCGCGCTGATGCGTGGACAGAGTCTGGTGCAGCGTCCACCGGTGAAAAGCATGGACGGCCTGTGGCTGCCCCATGAGCGTGAGGCGGTGGGGGACTTCCTCGGCCTGGCGATGGTCGGCAGCCCGCAGAAGATCCGCGCGAAGCTGGAGGTACTGGTTGAGCAGACCCAGGCTGATGAGCTGATCTTCACCTGTGATCTGTATGAGCATGCCGATCGTCTGCACTCCTATGAGCTGCTGGCGCAGGTGATGAAGGGCTGAGACCGTGCATAAACTCCTGTGGGAGCGGGCTTGCTCGCGAAGGCGGACTTTCAGGCGCGAGTGATGTTGGCTGATACGCCGCCATCGCGAGCAGGCTCACTCCTGCAGGGGGAATGTATCGTCCACAAAAAAGCCGACGCCTTCGCGTCGGCTTTTGCGTTTCAGTCGCGATCAACCGCGCTTGTAGACGATTTCCCTGGAGCCGCCTTCACATTTGCCGACGACCTTGCCGCCAGCGGCTGCACCCTTGTCGACAATCTCCAGCGAATACCCGGAAACGCCCTTGGCATCCAGCTTCGCGGCAATTTCGCTTTTCAACTCTTCACAAGGCTTGCCAGCAGCAAACGCGCCACCCGCAAGGCTCAACAAACCTACTGCCAATATGAACTTCTTCATCGGTCGCACTCCCTGGTCGGATTAAAAGAGGCGGGCATCGGGTATCCCGATGCGCTCACCTTGTAGCGCTTTGCCATTCCTATGGCACTCGGCCAGCGCGCAAGTTCAGAAGCGTAGCCCAAACTCAGCTGCTGGCAATCCGGAAGCCGACTTTGAGCGTTACCTGGAAATGCGCAGCCTTGCCGTCCTTGATGTGGCCACGGGTGTCGACCACTTCAAACCATTCCAGATGCTTGATGCTCTTGTTCGCTTCAGCCAGCGCGTTGTTGATGGCGTCCTCGATGCTGCTGGCAGACGAGCCGACCAGCTCGACTTTCTTGTAGGTGTGATGGTCACTCATGGCGATCTCCTTGGCGTTTGGATTTGACGTATGGAATTGAGACTAGCAGTGAATCTGCACTGTTGATTTCGGTGGCCCGGCGCAAGTGAAGTTCAGATTTTCTGCACTTTCTCAAACCGCTGAAGTCCCAAACAACACACGCCACTCATCACCAATGCAGGAGAGCCACCATGGCCAACACCTCTTTACGTAAAGCCTCGTTGCAAAGCATGGAAGCCGAGATCGAGAGTCTGCTCAAGTCGTTGGAAAGCCTGAAGGACGACGCTTCGGACGAGTCGCGCAAGACCCTCAAGGCGCTCAAGGGCAACGCTGAAAGTGCGCTGAAACATTCGCGCAGCCTGCTCAGCGATGCTTATGAAGAAGTCAAAGTGAAAACCCGCGAGACCGGGATCGCCACCCGTGATTACGCTCAGGAACACCCTTGGACCACCGCCGGTGTGGCGGTGGGTGCGCTGGGTTTGCTGGCCGCTTACTTGCTGTTCAAGCGCGGCGAGTGATCCGCCTGGCGCAGCTCGTTCTTGAGCCACTGCGCCAGTTGCCGGGCGCGCCCGTCTGCGGCGCGCTTGGGTAGCCACAACGCCAGTTGCGCAGGGGTTTCGCAGAAGCCCCATGGCGCAACCAGGCGACCGGCCTTCAAATCCTCCACTACCAGCGGCTGTGGCGCGATCGCCACGCCAAGTCCGGCGACTGCGGCTTCCAGCAAATAATACAAATGCTCAAAACCTTGCCCGAGCTTCAACGCCTTGGCGTCGAGGTGGTTTTGCTGTGCCCAGCTTGGCCAGGCTTGCGGGCGGGACGTGGTGTGCAGCAACGGTTCACTGAACAATGCTGAGGCCGGCGCGGTTTGCAGGCGCTGGAAACCGCTGAACAGCGGGCTCATCACTGGCCCGATGCGTTCTGCCGCCAGCTCGTAAACCTGCATGTCTGCCGGCCATGGCGGTTCGGCGAACAATAACAGGGCATCGAGTCCGGGGCGCCGTGGGTCGAGATCGCCTTCACCGGCGGACAAGTGCAGGCGCAAGTCTGGCAGGTCGGCATTCAAACGGCCCAAGCGTGGAATGAACCAGCGCGCCAGCAGACTGCCGGAGCAGCCGAGCACGAACGGTGCATCGGCGGTGTTTTGCGTCAGCTCGGCACACACACTGCGCAGCCGATCGAATGCCTCGCCGCTGGCGTCTCGCAGGCGAATCCCGGCATCTGTGAGTTTCAGGCCGCGCCCATCCTTGACGAACAGGCTCACGCCCAGATGCTCTTCGAGCACTTTGAGCTGACGACTGACCGCGCCGTGGGTGACGTGCAGCTGTTCGGCTGCCTGACTGACGCTGTCCAGTCGGGCGGTGGCTTCAAAGGCACGCAAGGCGTTCAGCGGGGGAAGGTCATGGCTCATGGTATCTGTGAGTTTTCCTGACAGGTTGTGGCGATCTTATCGGTTTTCAGCCTGGATCGTCAGGGGTAGAGTGGTCGTCATTGTCTTTTGACCCGAATTCACCTGGAGCGACTCATGACCCAGACTTCGAACACTTCCAATCTGCGCAACGGCCCGGACGATAACGGCCTGTTCGGTGCGTTCGGTGGCCGCTACGTAGCGGAAACCCTGATGCCGTTGATCCTCGATCTGGCCCGCGAATACGAAGCGGCCAAGGAAGATCCTGCATTCAAGGAAGAACTGGCCTACTTCCAGCGTGACTATGTCGGACGTCCGAGCCCGCTGTATTTTGCCGAGCGTCTGACCGAGTTCTGTGGTGGCGCCAAGATCTACCTCAAGCGCGAAGAGCTGAACCACACCGGCGCGCACAAGATTAATAACTGCATCGGCCAGATCCTGCTGGCGCGACGCATGGGCAAGAAACGCATCATCGCCGAGACCGGCGCCGGCATGCACGGCGTGGCCACCGCCACCGTTGCCGCGCGTTTCGGTCTGGACTGCGTGATCTACATGGGCACCACTGACATTGAGCGTCAGCAGGCCAACGTGTTCCGCATGAAGCTGCTGGGCGCTGAAGTGATTCCGGTGGTTGCCGGCACCGGCACTTTGAAAGATGCGATGAACGAAGCGCTGCGTGACTGGGTGACCAACGTCGACAGCACCTTCTACCTGATCGGCACCGTGGCCGGTCCGCACCCGTACCCGGCAATGGTTCGCGACTTCCAGGCCGTGATCGGCAAGGAAACCCGCGATCAGTTGCAGGCTCAGGAAGGTCGTCTGCCGGACAGCCTGGTGGCGTGCATCGGTGGCGGTTCCAACGCCATGGGCCTGTTCCACCCGTTCCTCGACGACAAGAGCGTCGAAATCATCGGGGTCGAAGCGGCCGGTTACGGCATCGAAACCGGCAAGCACGCGGCCAGCCTGAACGGCGGTGTACCGGGTGTGTTGCACGGCAACCGTACCTTCCTGCTGCAGGACGACGATGGTCAGATCATCGACGCCCACTCGATCTCCGCCGGCCTCGATTATCCAGGCATTGGTCCGGAACACGCCTGGTTGCATGACATCGGCCGCGTTCAATACACCTCGGTGACCGACGACGAAGCCCTCGACGCATTCCACAAATGCTGCCGCCTGGAAGGGATCATTCCAGCCCTGGAAAGCGCCCACGCGTTGGCTGAAGTATTCAAACGCGCGCCGAACCTGCCGAAGGAGCACCTGATGGTGGTCAACCTGTCGGGCCGTGGCGACAAAGACATGCAGACCGTCATGCACCATATGGAACAATCCAAGCAGGAGAAACACTGATGAGCCGCCTGCAAACCCGCTTTGCCGACCTCAAAGAACAGAACCGCGCCGCGCTGGTGACCTTCGTCACCGCCGGTGATCCGGATTACGCCACTTCGCTGGCGATCCTCAAAGGTTTGCCGGGCGCTGGCGCCGATGTGATCGAATTGGGCATGCCGTTCACCGACCCGATGGCCGACGGCCCGGCGATTCAACTGGCGAACATCCGTGCGTTGGGTGCCAAGCAGAACCTGGTGAAAACCCTGCAGATGGTCCGCGAGTTCCGCGAAGGCAACAGCGACACGCCGCTGGTGCTGATGGGCTACTTCAACCCGATCCACATGTATGGCGTGCCGCGCTTCATTGCCGATGCCAAGCAAGCCGGTGTCGATGGGCTGATCGTGGTCGACATGCCCCCGGAGCACAACGCCGAACTCTGCGATCCGGCGCAGGCTGCCGGCCTGGACTTCATCCGCCTGACCACCCCGACCACTGACGATGCGCGTCTGCCGAAAGTGCTCAATGGCAGCTCGGGTTTCGTGTACTACGTGTCGGTGGCCGGTGTGACCGGTGCTGGCGCGGCAACACTGGAGCACGTCGAAGAGGCGGTAACGCGTCTGCGTCGGCATACCGACCTGCCGATCAGCATCGGTTTCGGCATCCGCACCCCGGAGCAGGCGGCTTCAATTGCGCGTCTGGCGGACGGTGTGGTGGTGGGCTCGGCACTGATCGACCACATCGCCAATGCGACCACGCCGGAGCAGGCCATCGACGGCGTGCTGAGCCTGTGCTCGGCACTGTCCGAAGGCGTGCGTCAGGCCCGCGTCAGCTAAAGGTAAAGTTCCTGATACAGAGGAATTAGCGCCTCACAACGCAGCCTAATTGAGCAAGACCGAGGGATTCAGAACCACGTTCTGAATCCCTTTTTGCTGTTGGTGCAGTGAGGAAAGACCCGATGAAAATGCCGAAACGTCTGATTGCCGGATTGGGCGTACTGATGATCAGTGCGACACCGCTGCTGGCCAGCGCCGATCAGCGCGATGATCATGACCACGGTGGCCCGCAGCAGGGCCAGTACGACAACCATGGCAATGACCATCGCGACGATCATCGTGGCCCGCCAAACGATCATCGTGGCGGCCCGCCACCGCACGACTTCGGCCCGGTGCGCCAGACCATTCGCGATAACCACGGCTACTTCGTGCGCGGTGCACCACCGCCACCGGGTATCCATCTGGAGCGCGGCCGGCCGTTGCCGCACGGTTATTACGGCGAGCGGCTGGACGGTCGAGCGTTGAGCCGTTTGCCGGTGTATCCCGGTTATGAATGGCGCCGCACCGGGGGCGATATCGTGCTGATCGCGGTGGGCACCGGAATTGTTTACGAAATTCTGGATGGCGTTCTGAACTGATCAGCAGGCAATAAAAAAGATCGCAGCCCCAGGGCTGCGATCTTTTTTTCAGGGCAACTCAAGCCCGCCGGATGCCTTGTGCAGTTTGCGCAGATGTTCACCAATCTGCTTCACATTGGCTTCGCTGGCGGCAATCTCGGCCGCACGCTTGGGTTCCAGCAACTTGCGCACCTCCTTGTCCAGATCGCCGCTCAGCGCCAGCAGTTGTTTCTGGCGTTGGCTGCTTTCGTCTTGCAGGCGCTTGAACTCGCTCGGCTGCGGCAGGCCGTAGCCACGGCTGTCGAGCAGTTCTGCCGGACGGCTGAGGAAGCCGCTGTTGGCGAGAATTTCCTGCAGGGTCGCGTTGGCCTTGTCCATGCCACCGTTTTCCAGCTCCCGGGCGCCGAGGTAGCGCTGCTTGACCTCATCCTGGGCCAGCAGCAACTGGCGGCGATAGCTCGCCTGTTCCAGCAGCAGCAACGCGGCACTGGTGCGCAGGTCCGCACGCTCGAACCATTGTCGGCGTTCTTCGGCAGACAATGACAGCCAGTCCTCGACGGTGGTTTGTTTGATCGGCAACTGCTTCTTCAACACATCGAACATCGCCTGATAGCGATCGCGGAACGAGTCGAAGCGATAGCCCAGGCGCAGGGCTTCCTTGGGGTTGTCCAGTACGCTGGTGTCGGCCAGTCCGCGGCCTTTCATCACTTCCAGCAGGCCGTTGGGCATGATGCTGTCCAGGCCGATAAGCTGCTTGTTGTTGCTGCCGCTGCGCAACAGCTTGAGGCTTTCCACGGCACAGTTGTTGGACAGGAAGAAGTAGTTGCCGTCGTAGCTCCAGTGCATCTCGGCGGCGTGTTCGACCACCTCTTCAATCTCGGTGCGCGACAGGTTCAGCGGCACTGACGCGAGGCTGCGCAGTTCAGTCTTGGTGTACTCGTCGATCACCTGGGCCAGCGGTAGCACGAACAGCCGTGACGGGTATTTGCCCACCAGCCCGTCCCAGCTCGACAGCTGCACGTCACCGACAAAGGCGCGATAGGACAGCACCAGGTGCTGATCCAGGTCGAGCCGGCAATCCGGGCCGCGTGGTCGACCCGGAGCACAGATCACCAGGCGCAACATGCTGTGGCCCCAGCGGCTGACCCAGTTCTGGTTGGCCTCGGCCAGCAAGTAGTCGACGGCATACACCCGCTCCGGATCGACCTGCCCCAGTGGCTGTTTGGCGAAGTCGTTGCCGGCATTGAGAAAGGCGAAGGTGTTGCTGCAGGTGTCCTTGACCGGAGGAGCCCAGCCGAAGCGTTCCTTGTAGTAGCGATAGAGCGCCGGACGGCGGCAGGCGTAGCTCGAGTCGAGGAGGAAATACTCCATGTTGACCGCGACAAACTCTTTCGGGCTGGAGATTTCGTACAGGTCGGGGCTGCGGGCCACTTGGCGGTTGTGCTGTTCACGTTCGCCCCGGCGCCCGACGTATTGTTGCCAACCGGCGAGGTCGAGCAGGCGCGGGTCATCGCTGAGGGTGAAGCGCCGTTCGGTCTGTCCGCGACATTCATCGGGAATGCCGACCAGGCCGGCGCTGTTGCTGCGACGGGTGCAGCGCTGGATCATCGTGCGTTCGGCCGCGGGCCACAGACGTGCGCGGTCATAAATGTGGGTGAGTTCGTGTAGCACCGTTGCCAGCAGTTCCTGGCGGACCGTGCCGTGGGGGCGATTGGTTTGCTCTTTGGCCGCGCTGCCGTCGGTGAGGCTGGCGAGCAGTTTGCGGTTCAGGTCGAGTTCGGCGACCAGGGTCGCCTGGCCGTAAGCATTGCCGGGCATGTCGTCGGTCCAGCCGACATCGATGCGCCGGTCCAGCTGTTCGACAAAGCTGGGAGGCAGCTTCTGCATCGCTTCATCGAGCAACGCCTGGCTGGCTTGCTGTTGAGCGGGGCTCAGGCCGTCGGTCTTGAGCCGCAATTGCAAGCTGGCGTGGGCGCTGTTGCCAAGCAGCAACAATGCCCCGGCCAGCAGCCAGGCGCCGATTGACTTCACAGTGCGAGGATGGCTTCGGCGAGCACCTGATCACTCGCATCGCGGGCTTCGGGTACACGCGTGCGCAAGGTATTGAGGGCGGCTTCCAGGTGCGCACCACGGATATCGCCGTTGGTGGCAACGAAGCTGGCCGCATCGTCGTGAGCTTCGCGGATGATTTTCGAATCGCGAATCGACGTGGTGGTATCGGAGGTGAAATCGATGGTGCGCTGGGAGGCACGAACGATGATGTTACTGGTGGCTACCAGGGTGTGCGCCTGGGCCACGTCGGCCAACAAAAACAGGCCAAGGGCGGCAGCAATCAGCGGGCTACGCATGGAACGACTCCGGAGGGGCAATGATAACGAAGGACTGGGATAACTATTGGACGAGAATTGCCTGTGCCAGTTCAAGGTCGCTGACATGAAGTTTTGGTCGGGATTTGCGCAGGTAATGCAGTGCGGATTCGAGCTGCGCGCCGCGCAATTGACCGTCACTGGCAACAAACGCCGCCGCATCATCGTGAGCGGCGAGGATCAGTTTACGGTCGAATGGTGCGGAAGACACCATGCCGGTGGCCCAAAGGCTGACGACGGTGTTTTGTGTGGTGACATCAAAGGCATCGACCGACGTCGCCCAGCAGGCGCTGATCAAGGCGGAAGGAATAAGCAGATTGGTCAGAAAACGCATGGGACTCGATAACGGTTAACGAGTCCCAAGGCTAGCGTAATGCCCGGGCCAGAGCCAGTGGCGAAACATCGGGACACGACTGGCGTGCCCCTTCCAGCAGCGTTGGATCAGATCGCCAGGATGGCTTGCGCCAGCTGTGTGTCGGTTGCTTTCAGCTGCGGTGCCTGATGGCGGATGAGGTCTAGGGCACTTTCCAGTTTCACGCCACGGATCTGGCCTTCGCTGGCAACGAAGCTGGCAGCATCGTCACGGGCAGCGAGCACGACTTTGTTGTCACGCAGCGAAGAGCTGACGTCGGAAGTGGCGTCCGAAGAGGACTTCAGCGCGCCAACTACGGCGTCGGTGGTCACGATGAAACTGGAGGCACTGGCGTTGGCTGCCACGGCCAGCAAGGCGGCAGCGCTGAGCAGGCGAAGACGGGACATGGTGTATCTCCTGAAGGTAAACCGTATTGAGAGGTGGCTTGTGTCTGATGAATCAGACGCGGGTTACAGAAGATTCGCCACGTTCTGCCGTGGATATTAGGCCGGCGCGCGGTGTTCGGACAGTGGGCAGAGTGCTAGCGCCAGAAGGGTTTCTCCAGTTCGTTGAGCCGATCGGCATGGCTGAGGCCCAGATCCGCGAGGTCGCGCTGATCAAGCTGAGCCAGCAGGCGTCGTGTCCTGGCGCGCTCCAGTGCGTGCCACACGCCACGCAGCAGGCGCCGCAGCGGGTGCTGGCGAACGAGTGGCTGAATCGAAATTGCTGAAACATCCTGTAAGTCTTTCATGGCGTATTCCTTGAGCCGAGAGGGGTCAAGGACATGCTGCGCCGAATGCAATTTTGGAAGCAGATACACCGAGGGGAAATTGTACTGGTTCAGATTTGGTTATTCTAAAACTGTACCTGTTGTTCTGGCGAGTGGCTGTACGGGCCGTTTAGAACCCTGAAACGACAAGACCCGTCGCGGTTTCCCGCGACGGGTCTTGTGTGTTCAATTCGGGTTGCTGGCGGTGGGTCTGACGACCAGAGCCAGCGACGCTGCTTAGCGCCAGAACGGCTTGCTCAGCTCTTCGTAGCGTTGTGCTTCGCTGATACCAGCGTCAGCCAGCAGACGCGAATCCAGACGAGCCAGTTGGTGGCGGCTGGAGATGCGGCGCTGCCACAACATCAGGTTGGCGATAACGCGCAGAGGCAGGGAAGCCTGGTTTTTTGCAGCTTTGTCTTCGAAGAACAGTTCGGAACTGAGTGTACGTTCCATGGTTGACATCCTTCCGCTTGTGGCGGGATCAGGTAGTGGTTTAACTGGTGCCCATGATCCTCTCGTTTGCCTAGTCTCTCTAGATACAGTTCAACTGTATTGTGAGTGACCAGTTAACTGTTTATAGGGGGTGTACGGGTCAAAATTGAGCAAACTGTACCTGTCTGCACTTAACTGGTGCAGTTTTACTCAATCCGAGGGCAGGAGTAGGTAAATGCTGTAGGAAATGACCAGTACAGCAGTACAGTTTTTTCCAGGTGAGGCGTGTGAAAAAAACCGCTGACACAAACTGTGTTTGCATCAGCGGTTCGACTGTGCGAATTACACCGCGAGCATGCGCCCGGTTTCTTCCAGGTTCATGTGCCAGCTCAGGGCTTCCCGCAAGATGTGCGGGGTATGACCACCGATGGCGCAGGCGGCAGCGAAGTAGTCATTCAGCGCCTGGCGGTAGTCGGGATGCACGCAGTTGTCGATGATCACCCGGGCGCGCTCGCGCGGTGCCAGGCCGCGCAGGTCAGCCAGACCGACTTCGGTCACCAGAATGTCGACATCATGTTCGGTGTGGTCGACGTGGCTGACCATCGGCACCACGCTGGAAATCGCCCCGCCCTTGGCGATCGACTTGGTCACGAACACCGCCAGGTGCGCGTTGCGCGCGAAGTCGCCGGAACCACCAATGCCATTCATCATCCGCGTGCCACAGACGTGGGTGGAGTTGACGTTGCCGTAGATATCGAACTCCAGCGCGGTATTGATGCCGATGATGCCGAGACGGCGCACCACTTCCGGATGGTTGGAGATCTCCTGCGGACGCAGCACCAATTTGTCCTTGTACTTTTCCAGGTTGCCGAACACGTCGCTGTTGCGCCGCTCCGACAGGGTGATCGAACTGCCCGAGGCAAAGCTCAGCTTGCCCGCATCGATCAGGTCGAAGGTCGAGTCCTGCAGCACTTCGGAGTACATGGTCAGGTCTTCGAACGGCGAATCGATCAGACCGCACATCACCGCGTTGGCGATGTTGCCGATCCCGGCCTGCAACGGGCCGAGCTTGTTGGTCATGCGTCCGGCATCGACCTCCTGCTTGAAGAACGTGATCAGGTGCTCGGCAATGGCGTTGGTGTCGACATCCGGAGTCGACACCGTGGACGGCGAATCTGCCTGTTGCGTGATGACGATGGCCACGATCTTTTCAGGTGGAATCGGAATCGCGGTGCTGCCGATGCGGTCGTCGACCTTTACCAACGGGATCGGCGTGCGGGTCGGGCGGTAGGTCGGGATATAGATGTCATGCAGGCCTTCGAGGTTGGCGTTGTGCGCCAGATTGATCTCGACGATCACTTGCTTGGCGAAAATCGCGAAGCTTGCCGAGTTGCCCACCGAAGTGGTCGGCACGATATGGCCCTGTTCGGTGATGGCCACGGCTTCGATTACCGCGATGTCCGGCAGTTTCAATTGCTGGTTGCGCAATTGTTCGACGGTTTCCGACAGGTGCTGGTCGATAAACATCACTTCGCCGGCGTTGATCGCCTTGCGCAAGGTGCTGTCGACCTGGAACGGCATGCGGCGCGACAGCACGCCGGCCTCGGTCAGTTGCTTGTCGAGATCGTTGCCCAGGCTGGCGCCGGTCATCAGGCTGATTTTCAGCGGCGTGACCTTCGCTCGCTCGGCCAGTGCGTGAGGGACGGCCTTGGCTTCGCCGGCGCGGGTGAAGCCGCTCATGCCGACGGTCATGCCGTCTTCAATCAGCGCAGCAGCGTCGGCGGCGCTCATCACTTTATCCAACAACGAAGGCAGGCGAATACGGTCACGGTACATGGATTATTTTCTCGGGAAGCGAGTAGCAGGATGCGCAGTCTAGTGAATTTCGCGGGCGCCTGTCCCGCTACCAAGGTCGCAAACGAGGCGTCTATTTAGCGGGTTTCAAGTAAAACACCGTTACCGGTTCTGCAACAACGCGGCAAATTGTCCGACGCTCTGCACAAACAAAAACGCCCCGACAAGTCGGGGCGTCTGGTCCGGCTGCGATGGATTACTCGACAGCTTTGACCATGTCTTCGATGACTTTCTTCGCGTCGCCGAACACCATCATGGTCTTGTCCAGGTAGAACAGTTCGTTGTCCAGACCGGCATAGCCGCTGGCCATCGAGCGCTTGTTGACGATGATGGTCTTGGCCTTGAACGCTTCGAGAATTGGCATGCCGGCAATCGGCGATTTCGGATCGTTCTTCGCGGCCGGGTTGACCACGTCGTTCGCGCCGAGCACCAGCACCACGTCGGCCTGGCCGAACTCGGAGTTGATGTCTTCCATCTCGAACACCTGGTCGTAAGGCACTTCGGCCTCGGCGAGCAGGACGTTCATGTGCCCGGGCATACGACCGGCTACCGGGTGAATCGCGTACTTAACGGTCACGCCGCGGTGGGTCAGCTTCTCGGTCAGCTCTTTCAATGCATGCTGCGCGCGGGCCACTGCCAGGCCGTAACCCGGGACGATGATCACGGTGTCGGCGTTGGTCAGCAGGAAGGTCGCGTCGTCGGCCGAACCGGATTTCACCGGACGGGCTTCTTTCGCACCGGCCGGGCCAGCGTCGGCTGTGTTGCCGAAACCGCCGAGCAGTACATTAAAGAAGGAACGGTTCATCGCCTTGCACATGATGTACGAGAGGATTGCACCGCTCGAACCCACCAGCGAACCGGCAATGATGAGCATCGAGTTGTTCAGCGAGAAACCGATACCTGCTGCTGCCCAACCCGAATAGCTGTTGAGCATCGACACCACTACCGGCATGTCCGCACCGCCGATCGGGATGATGATCAGCACGCCCATCACGAACGCCAGCGCCAGCATCAGCGCGAAAGCGCTGAGGTTGCCGGTGAACATGAAGGTCAGGCCGAGAGCCAGCGTTGCCAGGCCCAGTACGGCGTTCAGCTTGTGCTGACCGGCGAACTGTACCGGCGCGCCCTGGAACAGACGGAACTTGTACTTGCCCGACAACTTGCCGAAGGCGATCACCGAACCGGAGAAGGTGATTGCACCGATAGCTGCACCGAGGAACAGCTCCAGACGGTTGCCCGTCGGGATCGAGTCGCCCAGTTGCTTGACGATACCCAGCGACTGCGGTTCAACCACGGCAGCGATGGCAATGAACACTGCCGCGAGGCCGATCATGCTGTGCATGAAGGCGACCAGTTCCGGCATCTTGGTCATTTCAACGCGCTTGGCCATGATCGAACCGGCGGTGCCGCCGACCAGCAGGCCGACGATCACGTAACCGATACCGGCAGTGGCAAGCTCAGCACCCAACTTATAGATGAGACCGACAGTGGTCAGGATGGCCAAGGCCATACCGAGCATGCCGAACAGGTTGCCGCGCCGCGATGTGGTCGGGTGCGACAGGCCTTTGAGGGCCTGGATGAAGCAGATCGACGCGATCAGGTAGAGCGTCGTGACGAGATTCATGCTCATTACTTCGGCGCCTCTTCTTTTACTTTCGGGGCTTTCTTCTTGAACATCTCAAGCATGCGGCGGGTGACCAGGAAGCCACCGAACACGTTGACCGCCGCAAGCGCCACCGCGAGGGTGCCCATGGTTTTGCCCAGCGGCGTGACGGTCAGTGCGGCCGCGAGCATGGCGCCGACGATCACGATCGCCGAGATGGCGTTGGTCACGGCCATCAATGGCGTGTGCAGCGCAGGTGTAACGTTCCAGACCACGTGATAACCGACATAAATCGCCAGCACGAAGATGATCAGGTTGTAGATACCGGGGGAGATAAGCTCTTCCATCGTCTGAATCCCTGCTTAGGCGTTTTTACGGATGACTTGGCCGTCACGGCACATCAGGCACGCGGCGACGATGTCGTCTTCGAGGTTGACGTCGAACTGGCCTTCTTTGGTGAACACCAGCTTGAGGAAGTCCAGCAGGTTGCGTGCGTACAGCGCCGAGGCGTCTGCAGCGACTTCACCGGCCAGGTTAGTCGGACCGACGATGGTCACGCCGTTCTCGACCACGACTTGATCGGCCACGGTCAGCGGGCAGTTGCCGCCCTGGGCCGCCGCGAGGTCAATGACCACCGAGCCTGGCTTCATCTGCGCCACGGTGTCCGCGCTCAGCAGCGTCGGTGCCTTGCGGCCCGGTATCAGCGCGGTGGTGATAACGATGTCGGCCTGCTTGGCGCGTTCGTGCACGGCCTGGGCCTGACGCTGCATCCAGCTTGCCGGCATTGGCCGCGCGTAACCGCCGACACCGACTGCGCATTCGCGTTCTTCGTCGGTCTCGTAAGGGACGTCGACGAACTTGGCGCCGAGGGACTCGATCTGCTCCTTCACCGCCGGGCGTACGTCAGACGCTTCGATCACCGCACCCAGACGTTTCGCCGTGGCAATCGCCTGCAACCCGGCCACACCTGCGCCGAGAATCAGCACGCGCGCCGCTTTCACGGTGCCCGCAGCGGTCATCAACATTGGCATGAAGCGCGGATAGTAGTGAGCGGCCAGCAACACAGCCTTGTAGCCGGCAATGTTCGCCTGTGACGACAACACATCGAGACTCTGCGCGCGCGAGGTGCGCGGCGCCGCTTCAAGGGCGAACGCGGTAATGCCGCACTCGGCCATCTTCGCGATGGTTTCGTTGTTGAACGGATTGAGCATGCCCACCAGCACCGTGCCGCGCTTGATCAGCGCCAGTTCGGCGTCGCTGGGGGCGACCACTTTGAGAATCAGCTCGGCGCCGAACGCATCGTTGGCACTGCCAATGGTTGCGCCCGCCGCTTCATAGGCACTGTCGACAACACTGGCTTTTACGCCGGCGCCGGTTTGCACAGTGACCTTATGGCCTTGGCTGATCAGCTTCTTAATGGTTTCCGGGGTTGCAGCAACCCGTGTTTCACCGGTCTGGGTTTCGAGAGGAACACCAATGTGCACGTCAAATCTCCTGCGTGATCTTATTGAGTAAACCCAGGCACTGCGGATGGTGCGACTGGGGCGGCCGATCAGCACGATCCCGCCAAATCAGGGCGGGGCGCGGCATTTTGCAGGCGAACTTTATGCCCTTCAAGGGATTATGACGGGTGACGGAAAATTAACTACAAGTCATCCCGTGACCGAATGTCGCAGATGGCCGGCTGAATCCCTTGCAGGCCGTGCCTTGTAAGGATTCTGGCCGAATTTGAAAAAAATTCTCATCGGTGACGTGAATAGGCAGTAATGAGTCGTTGATAGAGGCTCAAAGCCACGTCCGCAGGCGCTTGTGGGACGTCTGTACGACTTTCGGATACAGTCTGCGATTTTGCGACAAATACTTATATCTGTAGGGCTTTGGTTTTCCTGACTACCGGGTTAGTAATCTCTGAAAGCCTTTACCCTTCTAGGCTGTAGCTGTTTGCCTGATTGACCAGCCAATCGCGAAATGCCTTGAGTGATGCCGATTCGACCTTGCGCTCCGGAATCATCAGGTAATACGCCTTGATGCTGGAGAGCGCATTCGGGTTGGCGATCACCAGGCGTTTCTCGGCCAGTTCGCGCTGGATCAGGAACGGTGGAATCAGCGCAATGCCCATGTCGTGCATGGCCGCTTGGGCCAACATGGAGAATAGCTCGTAGCGCGGGCCTGTCATGTCGCGGGGGATGTTCAGATGCTGCGAGTTGAACCATTGGCGCCAGGCATAGGGGCGGGTGGTCTGTTGCAGCAGCGGCAGCTCGGCGATCTCGTTGGGTGTCAGATGCGTCCTGCTGCCGAGTAGGGCGGGGCTGCACACCGGCATCGGATTCTCGCCCATCAACCTGTGGGATTCGGTACCCGACCAATCGGCGTCGCCGAAGTAGATCGCCGCGTCGAAATCGGTGTCGGCAAACAGGAATGGGCGCGTGCGGTTGGTCAGGTTGACCGTGACCTCGGGGTGCTTGAACTGGAAATCCTTGAGTCTTGGCAGCAGCCATTGCGTGCCGAAGGTCGGCACCACCGCCAGTTCGATCACGTTGGTGCCCTGTTGGCCCATGACCGAGAGCGTGTCGCGCTCGACAGCATCCAGTTGCGTGGCGACCCGACGGCTGTAGGAAAGACCGGCCTCGGTCAGCTTCACCCCGCGTCGCGAGCGTCGGAACAGTTCCACACTGAGGAAGTCCTCAAGGCTGGCGATCTGTCGGCAAATCGCGCCTTGGGTGAGGGAAAGTTCTTCGGCGGCTCTGGTAAAGCTCTCGTGGCGAGCGGCGGCCTCGAAGCTGATCAGGGCGGTGGTGCTGGGGATTTTCCTGCGCATGTACGTCAACCTCACTAATGCGCCGCATAAAAGGCATTCGGCGACGTTTCGGAGTGAGAAATTAGCACAACAGGATGCGAAATCCTCGTTTGCCGCGATGGCGAACGCGGCCTAGGATCAATGCCACGTTAATTCACCGATTTGCGAGGACACACTCATGGGCGGTAAAGCTAGCTTCAACTGGATCGATCCCCTCCTGCTGGATCAGCAGCTCACCGAAGAGGAGCGCATGATCCGCGACACCGCCGCCCAGTTCGCCCAACAGAGCCTGGCGCCACGTGTCCTCGAAGCTTTCCGCCATGAGAAAACCGACCCGGCGATCTTCCGCGAAATGGGCGAAGTCGGCCTGCTGGGCGCGACCATCCCTGAGCAATACGGTGGCAGCGGCCTGAACTACGTCAGCTACGGTCTGATCGCCCGCGAGGTGGAGCGTGTCGACTCCGGCTACCGTTCGATGATGAGCGTGCAGTCCTCCCTGGTGATGGTGCCGATCAATGAATTTGGCACTGAAGCGCAGAAACAGAAATACCTGCCGAAACTCGCATCCGGCGAATGGATCGGTTGCTTCGGTCTGACCGAGCCGAACCATGGCTCTGATCCGGGTGCGATGATCACCCGTGCGCGCAAGGTCGATGGCGGCTACAGCCTGACCGGCGCCAAGATGTGGATCACCAACAGCCCGATCGCCGACGTGTTCGTGGTCTGGGCCAAGGACGATGCCGGCGACATCCGTGGTTTCGTTCTGGAGAAGGGCTGGAAGGGGCTGAGCGCTCCGGCGATTCACGGCAAGGTTGGCCTGCGGGCGTCGATCACCGGCGAAATCGTCATGGACAACGTATTCGTGCCGGAAGAAAACATCTTCCCTGACGTGCGTGGCCTGAAAGGTCCGTTCACCTGCCTTAATTCCGCACGTTATGGCATCTCTTGGGGCGCATTGGGCGCTGCCGAGTTCTGCTGGCACACCGCGCGCCAGTACACGCTGGATCGTCAACAGTTCGGCCGCCCATTGGCTGCCACGCAACTGATCCAGAAGAAGCTGGCCGACATGCAGACCGAGATCACTCTGGCCCTGCAAGGCTGCCTGCGCCTGGGGCGCATGAAGGATGAAGGTACCGCTGCAGTCGAGATCACCTCGATCATGAAGCGCAATTCCTGCGGCAAGTCGCTGGATATCGCCCGTATGGCCCGTGACATGCTGGGCGGCAACGGTATCTCCGATGAGTTCGGCGTGGCCCGTCATCTGGTTAACCTGGAGGTGGTGAATACCTATGAAGGTACCCATGACGTCCACGCGCTGATCCTGGGTCGCGCACAAACCGGTCTGCAGGCGTTCTATTAACAGGAGAGCGACCATGGGCGCGCTGTCGCATCTGCGGGTACTGGATTTATCGCGAGTATTGGCCGGGCCGTGGGCCGGGCAGATACTCGCCGACCTTGGCGCCGAGGTGATCAAGGTCGAGCGCCCGGGCAACGGTGACGACACTCGCGCCTGGGGGCCGCCGTTCCTTAAGGACGCTTATGGGGAGAACACCAGCGAGGCGGCTTACTACTTGTCGGCCAACCGCAACAAGCAATCGGTGACCATCGACTTCACGCGTCCCGAAGGGCAGAAACTTGTGCGGGAATTGGCGGCGAAGTCGGACATCCTCATCGAGAACTTCAAGGTCGGTGGCCTGGCGGCGTACGGGCTGGACTACGGGTCGCTGAAGGCGATCAATCCGGACCTGATCTACTGCTCGATTACCGGATTCGGCCAGACCGGGCCGTACGCCAAGCGTGCGGGTTATGACTTCATGATCCAGGGGCTGGGTGGGCTGATGAGCCTGACTGGGCGTCCCGAGGGTGATGAAGGCGCTGGCCCGGTAAAGGTGGGGGTGGCGCTGACGGATATCCTGACCGGTCTGTATTCGACGGTGGCGATCCTGGCGGCTCTGGCGCATCGGGATCACGATGGCGGCGGCCAGCACATCGATATGGCGCTGCTGGATGTACAGGTTGCATGCCTGGCGAACCAGGCGATGAACTACCTGACCACTGGCAATGCTCCCAAACGGCTGGGCAATGCCCACCCGAACATTGTGCCTTATCAGGACTTTCCTACGGCCGACGGCGACTTCATCCTCACCGTGGGTAATGACGGGCAGTTCCGCAAGTTCGCCGAGGTGGCGGGTCAGCCGCAGTGGGCAGATGATCCGCGCTTTGCCACGAACAAGCTGCGGGTGGCGAACCGTGCCGAGCTGATTCCGCTGATTCGCCAGGCAACGGTGTTCAAGACTACCGCACAATGGGTCGCTCAGTTGGAGCAGGCGGGCGTGCCGTGTGGGCCGATCAATGATCTGGCGCAGGTATTTGAGGATCCGCAAGTGAAAGCACGCGGGCTGGCGATTGAGCTGCCCCATGCGTTGGCGGGCATGGTGCCGCAAGTGGCCAGTCCGATACGCCTCTCGCAAACCCCAGTTGAGTATCGTCGTGCACCGCCGTTGCTGGGTGAGCATACGCTGGAGGTTTTGCAGCGAGTACTGGGTTTGGGTGCTGGGGCGGTGGCTGCGCTGAAAGACGATGGAGTGCTCTGATCGTTCCTTCTATATAGAAGCGCGCTGATTCCCTCTTCTATATAGAGGGAGTCGAGTGTTAATTAGCCTGTCCGCAAGTTATTGAAAGAAAACTGAAATTAACAGTTGACGGCAGATTCTGGAGGTCTATAATTCGCCCCACTTCCGGCGCAGTCGAAACGGAAAACTCCTTGAGATTCAAAGAGTTACGCAGTTTTCGACAGCGGCTTGCTTCAGTTCATCGAAGCCTGGAAGGAGTTGAAAATGTCGGCATGTCTGGCGCTTTTAACGGTTCGATCTTCTCGGTCGAAAGCGGTGAAAAAAGGGTGTTGACAACAGCGAGTAACGCTGTAGAATTCGCCTCCCGCTAACGAGAGATCGGAAGCGCAAGTGGTTGAAGTTGTTGAAGAAATCTTCGAAAACTTCTGAAAATAATCACTTGACAGCAAATGAGGCTGCTGTAGAATGCGCGCCTCGGTTGAGACGAAAGATCTTAACCAACCGCTCTTTAACAACTGAATCAAGCAATTCGTGTGGGTGCTTGTGGAGTCAGACTGATAGTCAACAAGATTATCAGCATCACAAGTTACTCCGCGAGAAATCAAAGATGTAACCAACGATTGCTGAGCCAAGTTTAGGGTTTCTTAAAAACCCAAAGATGTTTGAACTGAAGAGTTTGATCATGGCTCAGATTGAACGCTGGCGGCAGGCCTAACACATGCAAGTCGAGCGGATGACAGGAGCTTGCTCCTGAATTCAGCGGCGGACGGGTGAGTAATGCCTAGGAATCTGCCTGGTAGTGGGGGACAACGTTTCGAAAGGAACGCTAATACCGCATACGTCCTACGGGAGAAAGCAGGGGACCTTCGGGCCTTGCGCTATCAGATGAGCCTAGGTCGGATTAGCTAGTTGGTGAGGTAATGGCTCACCAAGGCGACGATCCGTAACTGGTCTGAGAGGATGATCAGTCACACTGGAACTGAGACACGGTCCAGACTCCTACGGGAGGCAGCAGTGGGGAATATTGGACAATGGGCGAAAGCCTGATCCAGCCATGCCGCGTGTGTGAAGAAGGTCTTCGGATTGTAAAGCACTTTAAGTTGGGAGGAAGGGCATTAACCTAATACGTTAGTGTTTTGACGTTACCGACAGAATAAGCACCGGCTAACTCTGTGCCAGCAGCCGCGGTAATACAGAGGGTGCAAGCGTTAATCGGAATTACTGGGCGTAAAGCGCGCGTAGGTGGTTCGTTAAGTTGAATGTGAAATCCCCGGGCTCAACCTGGGAACTGCATCCAAAACTGGCGAGCTAGAGTATGGTAGAGGGTGGTGGAATTTCCTGTGTAGCGGTGAAATGCGTAGATATAGGAAGGAACACCAGTGGCGAAGGCGACCACCTGGACTGATACTGACACTGAGGTGCGAAAGCGTGGGGAGCAAACAGGATTAGATACCCTGGTAGTCCACGCCGTAAACGATGTCAACTAGCCGTTGGGAGCCTTGAGCTCTTAGTGGCGCAGCTAACGCATTAAGTTGACCGCCTGGGGAGTACGGCCGCAAGGTTAAAACTCAAATGAATTGACGGGGGCCCGCACAAGCGGTGGAGCATGTGGTTTAATTCGAAGCAACGCGAAGAACCTTACCAGGCCTTGACATCCAATGAACTTTCCAGAGATGGATTGGTGCCTTCGGGAGCATTGAGACAGGTGCTGCATGGCTGTCGTCAGCTCGTGTCGTGAGATGTTGGGTTAAGTCCCGTAACGAGCGCAACCCTTGTCCTTAGTTACCAGCACGTGATGGTGGGCACTCTAAGGAGACTGCCGGTGACAAACCGGAGGAAGGTGGGGATGACGTCAAGTCATCATGGCCCTTACGGCCTGGGCTACACACGTGCTACAATGGTCGGTACAGAGGGTTGCCAAGCCGCGAGGTGGAGCTAATCCCACAAAACCGATCGTAGTCCGGATCGCAGTCTGCAACTCGACTGCGTGAAGTCGGAATCGCTAGTAATCGCGAATCAGAATGTCGCGGTGAATACGTTCCCGGGCCTTGTACACACCGCCCGTCACACCATGGGAGTGGGTTGCACCAGAAGTAGCTAGTCTAACCTTCGGGAGGACGGTTACCACGGTGTGATTCATGACTGGGGTGAAGTCGTAACAAGGTAGCCGTAGGGGAACCTGCGGCTGGATCACCTCCTTAATCGACGACATCAGCTGCTCCATAAGTTCCCACACGAATTGCTTGATTCATTGAAGAAGACGATAGAAGCAGCCCGAAATTGGGTCTGTAGCTCAGTTGGTTAGAGCGCACCCCTGATAAGGGTGAGGTCGGCAGTTCGAATCTGCCCAGACCCACCAATTTTGTGTGGGAAACCTGTAGAGATACGGGGCCATAGCTCAGCTGGGAGAGCGCCTGCCTTGCACGCAGGAGGTCAGCGGTTCGATCCCGCTTGGCTCCACCACCACTGCTTCTGAAGTTTGAAAGCTTAGAAATGAGCATTCCATTGTGATGATGGTGAATGTTGATTTCTAGTCTTTGACTGGATCGTTCTTTAAAAATTTGGGTATGTGATAGAAAGATAGACTGGATAGCACTTTCACTGGTGTTTATTCAGGCTAAGGTAAAATTTGTGAGTTTAATCGCGAATTTTCGGCGAATGTCGTCTTCACAGTATAACCAGATTGCTTGGGGTTATATGGTCAAGTGAAGAAGCGCATACGGTGGATGCCTTGGCAGTCAGAGGCGATGAAAGACGTGGTAGCCTGCGAAAAGCTTCGGGGAGTCGGCAAACAGACTTTGATCCGGAGATGTCTGAATGGGGGAACCCAACCATCATAAGATGGTTATCTTGTACTGAATACATAGGTGCAAGAAGCGAACCAGGGGAACTGAAACATCTAAGTACCCTGAGGAAAAGAAATCAACCGAGATTCCCTTAGTAGTGGCGAGCGAACGGGGACTAGCCCTTAAGTGGCTTTGAGATTAGCGGAACGCTCTGGAAAGTGCGGCCATAGTGGGTGATAGCCCTGTACGCGAAAATCTCTTGGTCATGAAATCGAGTAGGACGGAGCACGAGAAACTTTGTCTGAATATGGGGGGACCATCCTCCAAGGCTAAATACTACTGACTGACCGATAGTGAACTAGTACCGTGAGGGAAAGGCGAAAAGAACCCCGGAGAGGGGAGTGAAATAGATCCTGAAACCGTATGCGTACAAGCAGTGGGAGCAGACTTTGTTCTGTGACTGCGTACCTTTTGTATAATGGGTCAGCGACTTATTTTCAGTGGCGAGCTTAACCGAATAGGGGAGGCGTAGCGAAAGCGAGTCTTAATAGGGCGTCTAGTCGCTGGGAATAGACCCGAAACCGGGCGATCTATCCATGGGCAGGTTGAAGGTTAGGTAACACTGACTGGAGGACCGAACCGACTACCGTTGAAAAGTTAGCGGATGACCTGTGGATCGGAGTGAAAGGCTAATCAAGCTCGGAGATAGCTGGTTCTCCTCGAAAGCTATTTAGGTAGCGCCTCATGTATCACTGTAGGGGGTAGAGCACTGTTTCGGCTAGGGGGTCATCCCGACTTACCAAACCGATGCAAACTCCGAATACCTACAAGTGCCGAGCATGGGAGACACACGGCGGGTGCTAACGTCCGTCGTGAAAAGGGAAACAACCCAGACCGTCAGCTAAGGTCCCAAAGTTATGGTTAAGTGGGAAACGATGTGGGAAGGCTTAGACAGCTAGGAGGTTGGCTTAGAAGCAGCCACCCTTTAAAGAAAGCGTAATAGCTCACTAGTCGAGTCGGCCTGCGCGGAAGATGTAACGGGGCTCAAACCATACACCGAAGCTACGGGTATCACGCAAGTGATGCGGTAGAGGAGCGTTCTGTAAGCCTGTGAAGGTGAGTTGAGAAGCTTGCTGGAGGTATCAGAAGTGCGAATGCTGACATGAGTAACGACAATGGGTGTGAAAAACACCCACGCCGAAAGACCAAGGTTTCCTGCGCAACGTTAATCGACGCAGGGTTAGTCGGTCCCTAAGGCGAGGCTGAAAAGCGTAGTCGATGGAAAACAGGTTAATATTCCTGTACTTCTGGTTATTGCGATGGAGGGACGGAGAAGGCTAGGCCAGCTTGGCGTTGGTTGTCCAAGTTTAAGGTGGTAGGCTGAGATCTTAGGTAAATCCGGGATCTTAAGGCCGAGAGCTGATGACGAGTTACCCTTTGGGTGACGAAGTGGTTGATGCCATGCTTCCAAGAAAAGCTTCTAAGCTTCAGGTAACCAGGAACCGTACCCCAAACCGACACAGGTGGTTGGGTAGAGAATACCAAGGCGCTTGAGAGAACTCGGGTGAAGGAACTAGGCAAAATGGCACCGTAACTTCGGGAGAAGGTGCGCCGGTGAGGGTGAAGGACTTGCTCCGTAAGCTCATGCCGGTCGAAGATACCAGGCCGCTGCGACTGTTTATTAAAAACACAGCACTCTGCAAACACGAAAGTGGACGTATAGGGTGTGACGCCTGCCCGGTGCCGGAAGGTTAATTGATGGGGTTAGCTAACGCGAAGCTCTTGATCGAAGCCCCGGTAAACGGCGGCCGTAACTATAACGGTCCTAAGGTAGCGAAATTCCTTGTCGGGTAAGTTCCGACCTGCACGAATGGCGTAACGATGGCGGCGCTGTCTCCACCCGAGACTCAGTGAAATTGAAATCGCTGTGAAGATGCAGTGTATCCGCGGCTAGACGGAAAGACCCCGTGAACCTTTACTATAGCTTTGCACTGGACTTTGAATTTGCTTGTGTAGGATAGGTGGGAGGCTTTGAAGCGTGGACGCCAGTTCGCGTGGAGCCATCCTTGAAATACCACCCTGGCAACTTTGAGGTTCTAACTCAGGTCCGTTATCCGGATCGAGGACAGTGTATGGTGGGTAGTTTGACTGGGGCGGTCTCCTCCTAAAGAGTAACGGAGGAGTACGAAGGTGCGCTCAGACCGGTCGGAAATCGGTCGTAGAGTATAAAGGCAAAAGCGCGCTTGACTGCGAGACAGACACGTCGAGCAGGTACGAAAGTAGGTCTTAGTGATCCGGTGGTTCTGTATGGAAGGGCCATCGCTCAACGGATAAAAGGTACTCCGGGGATAACAGGCTGATACCGCCCAAGAGTTCATATCGACGGCGGTGTTTGGCACCTCGATGTCGGCTCATCACATCCTGGGGCTGAAGCCGGTCCCAAGGGTATGGCTGTTCGCCATTTAAAGTGGTACGCGAGCTGGGTTTAGAACGTCGTGAGACAGTTCGGTCCCTATCTGCCGTGGACGTTTGAGATTTGAGAGGGGCTGCTCCTAGTACGAGAGGACCGGAGTGGACGAACCTCTGGTGTTCCGGTTGTCACGCCAGTGGCATTGCCGGGTAGCTATGTTCGGGAAAGATAACCGCTGAAAGCATCTAAGCGGGAAACTTGCCTCAAGATGAGATCTCACTGGAACCTTGAGTTCCCTGAAGGGCCGTCGAAGACTACGACGTTGATAGGTTGGGTGTGTAAGCGCTGTGAGGCGTTGAGCTAACCAATACTAATTGCCCGTGAGGCTTGACCATATAACACCCAAGCAATTTGCAGGCTTTGAGCTGAAAAGCGAAAGGTCACCAGATTGCGGTGTGTGAAGACGAAACGAACCGAAAGTTCGAGAGAAACACACAAACTATCGCATACCCAATTTGCTGAAGCGTCGAAAGACGAGTCGGCACACCGAATTTCTTGACGACCATAGAGCGTTGGAACCACCTGATCCCATCCCGAACTCAGAAGTGAAACGATGCATCGCCGATGGTAGTGTGGGGTTTCCCCATGTGAGAGTAGGTCATCGTCAAGATTAAATTCCGAAACCCCAATTGCGAAAGCAGTTGGGGTTTTGTTTTAGTAGAAGTTCCCATTTTTGCTGGCACGTTACCGTGTTGACGGGCCAGATACAGAATTTCTTGACGACCATAGAGCGTTGGAACCACCTGATCCCATCCCGAACTCAGAAGTGAAACGATGCATCGCCGATGGTAGTGTGGGGTTTCCCCATGTGAGAGTAGGTCATCGTCAAGATTAAATTCCAAAACCCCTGTTTGCTAACGCAGACAGGGGTTTTGTCGTTTCGGGCGTCCCGGAAATCCAGATTTCAGACTGCTTTGCGAGCCTTGCTGATGCGCCGAGCCCGCCACTTGCGCCACCAGATATAGACGCCAGTCCCTGACAGTCCCGCAATCAGAACACCCAACACCGCGATCATCACCTGCCCGCTAAAGCCAATGATCCGGCCGCCATGTATCGGCAGCTGCAATCGATAAAAGCGCTCTCCAAACGTCCCTTTTCCAGCGATTTCCTGCCCTATTAATCGCCCGTCGGTACCGTGAAGGAACAACCAGGATTTGCCATGGGCTTGAGTGTCGTGTTGCCCAAATCCTGCACCGTAGAAGTTGTACTCAAAGCTGTAATACAACTCGCCGATGGCGGCGGTCAGCCCTAGTCTTTTCCCCTCCTGCAATGCTCTCTCGTACGCCTGTTGATAACTTAACTGCGTACCTCCCAACTCGGAAGGAGGCATTCGTCCGCGAGCCTCATACACGCTCGGTTCAATGGGCGAAAACAACGACACTGCCGGTTTGAATACCTGACTCGGCAGGTTCATCGCGACACTGCTGATTGCAATCGGCAGGAGCAACAACCACAGCCACAGTCCCCCTGCCCGATGCAGGTCGAAATTGAGCCGATAAGCGTGGCCACCCTTGATCTTCCAGGCTGTCGACCACTTCTGCCAGAACGGCTTGCCCCGTGGAAGCGTCAGCCACAGCGCGATGAAGCAATCGATCACCCAAGCGATGGCCACCAGGCCCATCAGCCACAATCCCCAGTTCCCAGGCAACGTCAGGTTGTAGTGAAACTCAAGAATGAACGGGATGAAGTTCTCCCGCGAAAAACAGCACTCGCCCCAGTAACGTTGGCCTTTCTGCTCGGCACTTACCGGATCCAGATAGAACACCTGATTGCGTTCATCAAACGGTTTGCCTGTCGCCGGATTATTGCGCGGGACAGCCGCCAATAACGCGGTATGCCCCGATTCGTCCGGATATTCCATGTACCAGACCTGCAGCCTCGGATGCGCCGTTTGCACAGCATCTACCAACGCCCCGGGAGGCAGTCGCTGACCCTCGGCAGAGGCTGCATAAAATTGCGGATTCAGCCACTCATCCAGCTCATGATTGAACGCCAGAATGCTTCCGGTGATTGCGGCCAGCAGCAAAAACACCGCTGTCGCCAGGCCGATATAGCGGTGCAATAAGACCAAAAGTGCGCGCATGAAAACTTCCCCACAGAGACGACAAAGCCAGCCCCCTGAACAATCAGGGGCTGGCTTTTTTATGCACAAGGCAAAGGCTTAGAACTGGTAGCTGACCGTGGCGGCGACGTTGCGCTCTTCACCCATGTAGCAGAAGTTCAGACTGGCGCAGGAGGCCACGTAAGACTCGTTGGTCAAGTTGTTCGCATTCAGGCGCACGTCGACGCCTTTCAAGCCGACCTTGCCCAGGTCATAGCCGATCGATGCGTCGAACAAAGTGTAGGACGGCACCTTCAGCGTGTTTTCCGCATCCGCCCAGCTGTAGCCGACATAGCGCACACCACCGCCCAGACGCAGGCCATCGAGTGCCGCGCTATCGAACTTGTAGTCCGCCCACAACGACGCCATGTGACGCGGCGCCTGAGTGGGCGAATTGCCTTTGTTCTGGATCACGTCGGTCGGTGTGCTCAGGGTGCTGACCATCGACTTCGAGTACTCGATATCGGTGAAGGTATAGCTGCCGAGTACTTTCAGGTTGTCGGTCAACTGCATGTGCGCTTCCAGCTCCAGACCCTGCGAACGGACAGCGCCTACAGCTCGGTAGAAGTTTTCCTGCGGCAGTTTGGTCGCCAGGTTCTCCTGATCGATGTGAAACAGCGAAGCGGTGAACAGGTTGTCGGTGCCCGGTGGCTGATACTTCAGGCCGACTTCCCACTGCGTACCATCGGTCGGCGGCAGCGGATTGCCGGCGCTGTCGGCATACGAGTTCGGGTTAAACGACTCGGAGTAGCTGATGTACGGTGCCAGGCCGTTATCGAACAGGTACAGCGCGCCCGCGCGGCCGGTCAGCTTGGTGCGTCGGTCATTGATTTGCGTGCCCAGCGGGCGGCCTGCTTCGGCGATGCGGTTTTCATCGGAGGTCTCGACCCAGTCCTGACGCAGGCCCAGCGAGAAGCGCCATTGGTCCATCTCGATCAGGTCTTGCAGGTACACCCCGGTTTGTTCCAGACGCCGCAGGTAGCTGGTCTCGCCGTACATGTTGATCGCCGAGTTGCCATAGATCGGATTGAACGCATTGATCGGCGCCAGGCCGCCACTGGTCCAGTCGACCACCGTCTTGCGCCGCTGATAGTCCGCGCCCATCAACACGGTGTGCTTGGTGGCACCGGTGAAAAATTCGGCCTGCAGCATGTTATCGATGATGAACGCATGCAGGCGTTCATCACCGCCTGTGTAGTAGCGGTTCAGTTCGTTGCTGGTCGGCGTCGTCCAGCCGTAGGCGTAGACCTGATCCATGTTCACTTTGGAGTCCAGGTAACGGAAGTTCTGTCTTGCGGTGAAGACATCATTGAAGCGATGTTCGAACTGATAGCCGAACGACTGCTGATCCCGCGAATAGCCGTCAATCCCCGGCTCGCCCTCGAAGAAGTGCGGTGAGATACGGTTGCCATTGCGCTGATGAATCGTGCCATCCGCCGGCACGCCACCGTGGTAGCCGCCATCCGGATCGTGCTGCAGATAAGCCTGCAGCGTCAGCGAAGTGTCTTCAGAGAAATCGATGCTCAAGGTGGGTGCGAGGGCGAAGCGTTTTTCCTTGTTGTGGTCGAACTGTGTGTCGGACTGGTCCGTCAAACCGGTCAGACGATAGGCAATGCGCTTGTCGTCATCGACCGGGCCGCTGAAGTCAAAACCAACCCCGCGCTGACCTTGGGTGCCGACCGTGGCCTGGACCTGATGATAGGCTTCGTACAATGGCTTCTTGCTGGTCAGCGCCACCAGGCCACCGGGCGAGCTACGGCCGTACAACACCGACGATGGACCTTTGAGAATGTCCACGCGCTCGAGGAAATACGGATCGACCTGCATGGTGCTGTAGGTGCCGCTGTCGCCCATCGACTTGAGGCCGTCGAGGTAGATGTTGTCCACCGACCCGTCGTTGAAGCCGCGCATTGCCACGTAGTCGTAGCGGTGGGTTGCGCCGTAAGGGTTGGTCAGCACCCCGGGGGTATAGCGCATCGCCTGGGAGACGGTCTGTGAGCCTTGGTCGTCCATTTGCTGGCGAGTGACCACGGATACGCTTTGCGAGGTTTCCAGCAACGCAGTACTGGTCTTGGTGGCGATCTGGCTGTGGGTGGCGTTGTAGCCTTCCATGCTGCCCAGTGCGTTGCCGAGGGCGAAGCCTTTGATATCAGTGGTCGGCAGCGCCAGTGCGGCGCTGTCGCTGACGGAGTGCAGGATGTAGGTGCTGCCGTCCTGGCTGACCGCTTCCAGACCCGAGCCCCCCAGCAAATGGCTCAGCGCCTGATCCGTTGAGTATTCACCCTGCACGCCCGGAGACTGCCGCCCCTGCGTTTGCTGTGGGGTCATCGACAAGGTGATGCCGGCCTGGCGCGCAAACTGGTTCAACGCTTCACCCAGCGGGCCAGCGGCGATGGTGTAGCGATGGCTGCTAGTCTCACTGGCATTGGCGGTGAGGCTCAGGCAGGGCAACACACCGGCGCCCAGAACAGTGGAGAGCAGGGCGGCGCGAATGGCGTGGCGCAGCAGGCCCGATTCGGCAGTGAAATTCAGAGGGTTCTTACAGGTGATGCGGACAGTCATTGTAGGTTTCCGTGGGAAGTCGCAAAGGCTGAGTTGAAGTGCTTACTGACCAAGCCGGACTTGTCGCGAAAACCCGCCAAAATAATTTCAGGCCACTGCTTCCAGCGTGACCCACCATCGGGTGCGATAACGCAATTGCACCGGCAGGGTCTGCGGCAGGATGGCCAGCAGCTTGTCGGTGTCCTCCAGGCGAAACACGCCGGACAGGCGCAAATCCGCCACGGCCGACGCACACGTCACGAAGCCCGGCCGATAACGTGCGACCTCGTTGAGAAAATCGCCCAGGCGCATATTGCGAGTCACGATCAATCCGTCGACCCACGCACCCGCGTCCATATCCGGTGGCGGCGCCAGGCGTACCCGGTGGTGATCGATCAGGTAAGTCTGGCCGGCGAGCGCCTCAACCGAGGTGCCACCGCTGTGGATGGCCACGCGCCCGGTGGTGACGCTCAGCCGCGTGCAATCGCTTTCCTGGCGGAGGATGAAGCGGGCATCAGTCGGTTCATAGGTACCGTGACGACTTTGTACGCGAAGCGTTCGGTTGAAGGCCGCGCCTTGATCGTTGCCGCCGCAAGTGACGATGATTTCGCCGCGAGTGAGTTTGATCAGCCGTTGCTGCGCGGTGTAATCCAGATCCACCGCGCTCGCGGTATTGAGCTCGATCCGCGTGCCGTCCGGCAACTGGAAGCCGCGGCGTTCGCCGGTCGCCGTGGCGTAGTCGGCGCTCCATTGCTGCCAGGCCGAGGTGTCCTTGGCTACCCAGGCGGCGGAGCCTGTCAGCAAGGCGCCGGACAACAGTTTCAAAGCCTGTCGCCGTCCGAGCCCCTGTGCACTGTTTTCCAGTGTATTGAATGCCACCTGAGTGCCAGGCACTGCGCGCAGGTTATGGCTCAACTCGGCCTGCAGCGACTGCACGCGCTGCCAGGCCAGTTCATGTTCATGATGTTCGGCGCGCCACGCTTCGCACTGGCTACTCAGGCGAGCATTGCCATGATTGTTGCGCAGCCGTAGCAGCCAGTGAATGGCTTGTTTGACCACCTGTTGCGGCGGTTCGGCGCGGCGCCCTGCCGAGAGGTTATCCACAGGCATCAGCTTGCGTACCGCAACACGTAGCAGTGATACAACGCATCGGCGACGTAACGTTCCACCGAGCGTAGCGACAAGCCCATTTGTTCGGCGATCTGCTTGTGGGTCAAACCTTCGCACTGCGCCAGCAGAAACGCCTGACGCACCTTCGGACGCAAGCCTTCAAGCATGCGCGCGATGCTTTCGAGCAATTCGATCACCAGGGCGCGGGCCTCGGCGCTCGGGATTTGCGCTTCGGGCAAATGGGCGATGGATTCGAGATAGGCACGTTCGATTTCTTCACGGCGCCAATGGTCGATCACCAGACCACGGGCGATGGTGCGCAAAAAAGCGCGCGGGGCCTTGAGCTCCAGGCGTTCGGTGCGTTGCAACAGGCGCACGAAAGTATCCTGCGCCAGATCCGCCGCATCCGCGGCATTGCCCAGCCGCGTCCGCAGCCACGCGTTGAGCCAGCCGTGATGACTACTGTAAAGCGCCTGCACTGCAAACTCAGGTGAGGACATGAACGCGACAGCCCGAACGTCACAAATGATAATTAGTCGCATTTTTATCAAGGGCTGTGAATTTTGCAACCTCCTCTCGCATAACGTTCTTCAAAAACCTGACAGCGAGCGCTCTGGGACGCCGTTCGGCGGGAATCTGCCAGAAATGCCGTGCATTTCCCACACAGCCCTAAGATTTCTGCAAATGGTGCCGACAGACTGGTGAGACATGCGTGCACCAAAGTAGAGCGGCCATCAGAACGCTGCCTGCCAGCTATTGGACATTTGGAGCTACATGGAATGTTGCATCCCGGAACGCATCCCCACTTTTGCATAAGAAGTCCCATGAAATGAATCTCAAGTTCAGCCATAAAATCCTGTTGGCCGCCTCGGGCGTCGTGGTCCTGGCTTTCGCTTTGTTCACCCTCTACAACGACTATCTGCAGCGAAACACCATTCGCCAGAACCTCCAGTCCTCCGTGCAGCAGGCCGGTGATCTGACCGCCAGCAGCGTGCAGAACTGGATGAGCGGGCGGATCCTGGTACTGGAAAACCTCGCGCAGAACGTTGCTCACCAGGGCAAGGACGCCGACTTCCCGGGGCTGGTCGATCAACCGGCCTTCACCTCGAACTTCCAGTTCACCTACGTCGGCCAGGCCAACGGTGTGTTCACCCAGCGCCCGGACGCGAAGATGCCGGACGGTTACGACCCACGTCAGCGCCCTTGGTACAAGCAAGCCGTTGCCGCCGATAAAACCATGCTGACTCCGCCGTACATGGCCGCAGTCGGTGGTCTGGTGGTGACCATCGCCATGCCGGTGAAAAAGAATGGTGAGCTGCTCGGTGTGGTCGGTGGTGACCTGAGCCTAGAAACCCTGGTGAAGATCATCAACTCGGTGGACTTCGGTGGCTTGGGTCATGCGTTCCTGGTCAGCGGCGACGGTCAGGTGATCGTCAGCCCGGACAAGGATCAGGTGATGAAGAACCTGAAGGACATCTACCCGAACTCCAGCGTGCGCATCGAGAAGGGCAACCAGAACGTGGTGCTCAACGGTCAGGAACGCATCCTGTCGTTCACCCCGGTCAGCGATTTGCCGAATGCCGAGTGGTACATCGGTCTGTCGATCGATCGCGACAAGGCCTACGCGGCGCTCAGCCAATTCCGTACCTCGGCGCTGATCGCCATGTTCGTGGCGGTCGCCGCCATCGCGCTGCTGCTGAGCCTGCTGATCAACGTCCTGATGCGTCCGCTGACCACCATGGGCCGTGCGATGCAGGACATCGCCCAGGGCGAAGGCGACCTGACCCGTCGCCTGGTCGTGGAAGGCAAGGATGAGTTCGCCGAACTGGGCAGCTCGTTCAACCAGTTCGTCGAGCGGATTCACGCGTCGATTTCCGAAGTGTCGTCGGCCACCCGTCACGTACATGATTTGTCGCAACGGGTGATGGCATCGTCCAACGCCTCGATCGTTGGCTCCGACGAGCAAAGTGCACGCACCAACAGCGTGGCTGCAGCGATCAATCAGTTGGGCGCCGCCACCCAGGAAATCGCCCGCAACGCCGCCGATGCTTCGCAACACGCCAGCGGCGCGAGCGAGCAGGCCGATGACGGCCGTCAGGTAGTTGAGCAAACCATCCAGGCGATGACCGAGCTGTCGCAGAAGATCAGCCTGTCGTGCACCCAGATCGAAACCCTGAATGCCAGCACTGACAACATCGGCCACATCCTCGACGTGATCAAAGGCATTTCGCAGCAGACCAATCTGCTGGCCCTCAACGCGGCCATTGAAGCGGCGCGTGCCGGGGAAGCCGGACGTGGTTTTGCGGTGGTGGCGGACGAAGTGCGCAACCTCGCCCATCGCACCCAGGAGTCGGCCGAAGAGATCCACAAGATGATCACCTCCTTGCAGGTCGGTTCGCGCGAAGCCGTGACCACCATGAACGCCAGTCAGGCGTCCAGCGAAGAGAGCGTTGAAGTGGCGAACCAGGCCGGCCTGCGACTGGTCAGCGTGACCCAGCGCATCGGCGAGATCGACGGCATGAACCAGTCGGTGGCTGCCGCGACCGAAGAGCAGACCGCCGTGGTGGAAACCCTCAACGTCGACGTCAACCAGATCAACCTGTTGAACCAGCAGAGCGTCGCCAACCTCAACGAGACGTTGAAGGATTGTGATGCGCTGTCGCAGCAGGCCAACCGGTTGAAGCAGTTGGTGGACAGCTTCAAGATCTGATCGTCGGATTGAAGACCGCGTTAGCGTTCTTCGCGAGCAAGCCCGCTCCCACAGGTTGACCGTGTTTCCCTTGAAGGAATGCGATCAAAATGTGGGAGCGGGCTTGCTCGCGAAGGCGGCGGTTCATTCACTAAAGAACTGAAGCCTTACACAAACAGCTTCAGCACATTCCCCATCGCATCATCGGCAAACCCCTGCACGAAATCCTTGAACCCCGGCAGTGCTTCTTCTCCACCTGAAGCCGGCTCGGCAATGATCGTCCAGGTCGCCCGCGACTTACCCGTCCCCAGCGATTCCACATTCATCGCCGCCCACAGATTGGCAACCCCTAACGTGTTGTAGATCGTGGTCCAGGTCATGGCCCGTGCCTGTTCATCGCGGGAGTTGAGCTGTTCAACCACCACGTTGCCGTCCTTGAAGAATTTCTTGCGCAGCGAAGACACGCCTTCGCCGGTCATCTCGATGTGTGACAGCGCCGGAATAAAGCGCTCGAAACCGCCAAAATTGCCGACCACCGCCCAGACCTGCGCCGCGTCCGCCGGCACCTCCACCGAAGACATAACGTGGCAGCCGTGCGGGTTTTTGATCAGGGTGTCAGGTTGCAGATTGCTCATGGTGTTGCTCCTTTTGATTGAACTAGATGAAGTTGATCTGTTTCAGGTAATCGCAGCCGCGACGCAGCAGTGCCGCGGATTTTTCCGGGTATTGCGCACCCATTTGCTGCACGCCGGCCTCGGCGTTGGCATGACCGATCAGGGAGATGTCGCCGATGTCCTCCTCGAAGCCGTTGAGGTAGAAACCGAGCACGCCGAACAGCGCGTTGTCAGCATCGACCCGGCCCAGTTGCTGCTGCCAGTCGGCCACGCTGACCAGTGCGAATTCGCTGCCGGTTTCGCGGAACGAGGCGACGTAGGCATCCCAACTCAGCGGCTCGGGGTTGTGCAGGTTGAACACCGCACGCCCGGTCGAGTAACGGCTGGCGTGGAAGGCGATGAAGCGGGCGAGAAAGTCCACCGGCATCAGGTCGAAATTCAGCGCAAAGGCGGGCACCTGACCGAGCTGGATCGACCCTTTGAGCATCAGCATCAAACGGTTCTTGTGCGGTTGGCAGACGCCGCTCAGGCTGTTGAAACTGATGTTGCCGGGGCGATACAGGTTGACCCACACCCCGCGCTCGCGGGCCCGTTCAAGGATGCGCTCGCCGACCCATTTCGACAGGTTGTAGCCGTTGCGGATGTAGATCGGCGGGGTCGCTGCAGCGGGCAATTCGAGTACGCGGCCTTCACCATCGACCGTGCTTGAAGCCGACAGCGTCGAGACGAAGTTGAAGACCTTTTTGCTGCGCCCTTCGCACAGGCGTAACAGCTCGAAGATCGGCTCGACGTTATCCGCTGCCAGCGACTCGTAATCGAGTACGTGATTGACGTTGGCAGCGTTGTGCACCAGTGCGCCGAACTCACGATCCAGGCGCTGATAATCGTCGTCGGCCAAGCCCAGTTGCGGGCGAGTGATGTCTGCCGAATAGATTCGCACCCGACTCAAGTCCAGATGCTCGAGACGGTTCTCGCGCAACGCCTGGGCAAAACGCTGCGCCGCCGTTTGCCCGCCACCGTCACGCACCAGACACGCCACTTCGCTGGCGCCCCAGCCGAGCAGCGCTTCGACGATGTGCACACCGACAAAGCTGTTGGCGCCGGTGACGATCACCTTGTGCACATCGCCCAGGCGGCTGATTGGCAGCGGTTCGATGTCCAGTGGGCGCTCGGCGTCGGCCATGGCCTGGGCGCTGAGCACCGCGCTGTCATCGGTACCGCGCACCAGCGTCGCGAGCTTGATGATGGTCGGTTGTTCGATGAAGCGGTTGATCGAGATGCTGCGCCCGAACTCCTCACGCAAACGCAGCAACATGCGCGACAGCAGAATCGAGTGACCACCGAGGTTGAAGAAGCTTTCGTCGGTGGAAATATCGCTGCCGGGCAGCTCCAGCAGCTCCGCCCAGATCTCCAGCAACAGTGCTTCGTCGGCATTCGCCGGCAGGCACTTCGGGCCGCTGTCCTGCACGCTCACCGGCAGCTCCAGCAAGGCCTTGCGATCGACCTTGCCGTTGCTGGCGAACGGCATGTGCGGCAGCTCGGTCCACGCCACTGGTTGCATATAGTCCGGCAGAAACTGCTGGGCATGGGCCTTCAGTGCCTCGCGGGCAGCGTCTGATTGCGGCTGGGCGAGGAACGCCAGAATCCGCCGCTGACTGTCGATCACCACCGCCACCTGACGGTACAACTGGCTCTCGCGCAGGCAGCGCTCGATCTCTTCCGGCTCAACCCGGAAACCACGGATCTTCACCTGATTGTCGCGCCGTCCGCACAGCTCGATACCGTGCGCGCCCCACTTGGCCATGTCGCCGCTGCGGTAGGCCCGCAATGTCTGGCCGTGCGGCAGTTGCAGGGTCAGGTAGCGCTCGGCGGTTTGCTGCGGATTGTTCAGATAGCCGAGGCAGACGCCGGGGCCGACGATGAACAATTCGCCGACGGTGTGTTCCGGCACCGGCTGCAGATCGTCGTCGAGAATCAGCACCTGACTGTTGGCAATCGGCGCGCCGAGGGTGCGGTTGCTGTCACCCGGCTTGAGTGGCCGGGCGGTGATCAGCACCGTGGCCTCGGTGGGGCCGTAGAGATTGTGCAGCTTGCCCTGACGGGTCAGTTGCTCGATGACAAAAGGCTCGCAGACGTCGCCGCCGGTCATCACTTCCACCCCTTGCAGTTGCTCCAGGGGCAGAATGCTCAGCAGCGCCGGCGGCAGGAACGCGTGGGTCAGTTGCCGACGGCGGATCAACGCCACCAGCTGCAGTGGATCGCGGCGTTGAGTGTCGTCGGGCACCACCAGTTCGGCGCCTTTGAGCAGCGTCGGAAAGATATCGATCAGCGAAGAATCGAAACTCAGCGACGAGAACTGCAAGACCCGACTTTCAGCGCGCAACTGCACGTAATCGGCGTACCACGCCGTGAAATGCGCGAGGTTCGCCTGGCTCAGCAGCACGCCCTTCGGATGGCCGGTGGTGCCAGAGGTGTAAAGCGCCATGCAAGGGGCGTCGAGTGGCGGGCGCTGGCGCATCAGCGGTTGGCTGAGATCCGCGTCCGCGCTGTCGATACGACTGACATCCAGCCCCGGCATCGACTCACCGAGCGGATGCTCACCGTCATGCAGCAACAACACCGCGCCGGCGTTGTGCAGGATGTATTGCTGGCGCTGCAATGGATGGCTCGGCTCCAGCGGCAGATACACCGCGCCACTGCCGAGCACGGCCAGAATCGAGGCGAACAGCGCCGGGCTTTTCGGCTGGCAAATGCCGACGACCCACGGCTGAGGATGTTGCTCGAGCAACGACTGCAGACGTTGCTGGATCGCACGGCTGTGCGCGTGCAACTGGCGATAGCTGAGCGACTGCTCGGCCAAGTGCAGCGCCGGTCGCTCGGCATGTTCGATCAGGCTGCGTTGCAGGCGTTCGATCAGCGGCGTCTGCGCCTGTTGCAACAGCGCCGGATGCGCTGTGGCGTTGAGGCGATGGACGTAGGCCAGGCTGTCGAGAAACAGCAGGTCTTCCACCTGTTCGAAGTCCGGCGCCGTGGCGGGCGTCGCCTGCTGGAAATACTCGGCATCGCGGGAGAAGCGGCTGACCAGCAACGCGACTTCGTCAACCACATGCGTCAGCACCCGCTGACGCAGTGCCTGACCGTTGCCGGACGGCTCATCGCCAATCGGCACGCGGCTGATCAGTGACGAGCCGAGGAAACACAGCAGGTCGAGCGTCGGCAAGCCGCCAATGCTCGGCGCACCGATACCCAGGCGCAAATGCAGATGCGGGATAGCGCAGAAATCGCCGGCGCCGATGAAGCCATCGTCGATGATCAGATCCACCGTCGATTGCGCCGCGCCGCTACGCAACAAAGAGTGACCGTGTTGTTCGAGTTCCTGCGCCAGGTCGGTCATGGCCTGGCTGGCACCAATCAGCAAAATGTCGAGACGTCTCATGTCGGCCTCCTCATCAAACCAGATAGTCACGCAAGGCGTGCTGCACGCAGGGCGTGTCGAGCAGCGAGCTGTTGTGGAAAAACCGCACGATGTTGCCCACCAGCGGATGGTGGCGATTGATCGGAAATGCCAGCCCGGTCATCTCGTCTTTGAGCGAACGACGCACCGCATCGCTGACCGGCAAGGCGTCGATCAAGCGCAGATCGAACGACTTCTGAATGTCGTTGGTCAGGTAATGGCCGATGAACACCGGCAGGATCTGCGCGATGGTTTCTCGGTCGGCGTCACTGGCGGTGTGCCAATAGATACGCACCATCCGCGCCCAGAAGCTGGAGTGCCGGCCCTCATCCAGCAGGTGATCGGCCATCAGGCCCTTGATTGACGGCTTGACCGTGTCGTCCCGGGCGAACGCCGCGACGTCGCCGGTCACGGTGTTCTCGGCGATGGCCACGCAGATCAGTTCCACCGCGCTGCGCAGGTGCTCTGGCGCCAGTGCCACTGCGGCAGGAATCGCCCGGCTGAGTTCGATTTCATTGGGCAGTTCGATCGGCTCGATGCCGGTCATGGCCACGGTCTGTTGCATGAAATCCATCGCCACCAGCGCGTGGTAATCCTCGTCCACCACCACGGTCATGGCGTCGTAGCGGCAGGCGAACGGGAACGCCACGGCGAAGCGATTCTTGGCGATGCTGCGCGCGGTCTTGTCGACGATCTCGGTTTCGAAAATCACCACATCGTTGATGAATTTGTACAGCGTCTGCACCAGCGCGAAATCCCGTTGTTGCGGGCATTCGCGCAGGAAGGTTTCGCTCAGCACCAGGGGCTGTCGGCTTAGCGGGTAGATCAGGCGTTCATCGTCTTCCAGCACGCGTCGTGGCCGGGTGCGGATGGTGGCGCGGCTTTCCCAGGCGTCGGCGAAGGATTGGTAATCGGCGGCATTCATTGGGCCACCTCCGCCAAGGGTTCGCGCATGCTCACGCGCAGGCCGTCCCACAGGGCGATTCGGCTTTCCACTGCAGCGATGGCGCTGGCGTAGACCTCGGCTTCACGCTGCGGATCACCATCGACCAGGCGCTCCAGCAGTTGCTCCGCCGCCGGACCATGATCCTCGGAGTCGACTTCGATGTGGCGTTCCAGGTAATAGCGAAAGGTCGGTGCCTGTTCGATGCCGATCCCCCAGTCATCGAGAATGCGCTGGAACATCGGCGGGATCACGCTCTCACGGCCATGCAGAAAGGCGGCGGCAACGCTGTGGCCCGGTGCGTGCAGTGCGGTGAGCAGGGTCTCGCGGACAAATTTCGCCGCGGCCGGGTCGACCTCGACGCTTTGCAGAGCGACGTCATAGCTCACGCCTTCCTGTTGCAGCGCGACAAACCGTTCGACCGCCGTGGTGCTCGCACCGACTTCACGCATGGCGTCCAGGTACAGTTCGAAATGGCTGTAATGGCCGTGGGCGGGACGGTCGTCGGACTCCTCGCCCAGCACGATTTCATTGATCAGGCGTGCGGCATGCGGATCGCGCGGTGGTAGCCATGGCAGCCGCGTGCAAGTCAGTTCCTGTTGCAGGCGCTTGGTCAGCGACATGAAGTCCCATACGGCGAAGACGTGGGATTCCATGAACCGGCGCAGTACCGATAGCGAATCGATCTCAGTGAAGATCGGGTGAACGCTCAATTGAGCTTTTTTCAGGGCGAGTTGTTCTTTAGTTGGCATCATGGCGAACCTCGGTGTTATTGGAATAGAGGGAGTTGCTCGTTCAGTGCATCAACGCGGATTCAATAAGTCTGAAACATTATCTATTGGCGAGCGCGGGCCTCAATCGGATGGATGAAAGTTTGAAAAGTGCTTGAAAGGCTCTGGGCCAAAGCCTGGCAATTATTTGCCGGTGTCGTAGCCTGACTGCTGAGCTGTGCCGTGTTTGCGGGGCTATCCCTGCTCGGCGAGGAAAAGCTAATACATCATTAAATAACTTAACAAGTTTATTTTTAATTATTTTTAGTTTGCTGTTTTTTAGATATGAGTCGGCCTGGTAAAACTTTTAATTTAAGTTTTACTTGGGCGTAGTTGCTCCTTTCGGCAAATAAAGGCCAAAATTGAATACAAGAGTGAATGCCTCACTCAAAGCAACTTTCAGATGCAGAGATTGAAGTGATGTATAGGAATGAAAGTTGGCCGGGAACGGCGCCGTAACTTCCTTTTTTCCCGTGGCAAGGCTCCTTCCGTAGGTTCCTGGTGCGGGGACTGCGCCGGCGGTGCGGTGCGTCGCCCGTTCTTCATGGGTTGGCCGTTAAAGAGTGCGGGTAAATTGGCGGGACGGCTATGACCGATTCGTCCGCGGCGAGGTGCACTGCCGGGTGAACCGGCGCAGGGAGGTTAGAGCGAACAGGGCGATCCGCCAGCCGGTTTGCGGCGCAGCGTCGAGAGGATTTGTAAGCGGGTTATTCGCCGGTCAGGCGCAAGGGCCCGAGACCGGCGTGGAGGGTGTCAGCGTATGGCCTTGCGGTTTTGTCCGGCAGGGCTGGCGAGGAAACGGGTGATCACGTCGACGCCACGGTTGAGGTGCTGCGTCAGCAGTTTCACCGACAGCTCGACATTGCGCTCGATCACGGCCTGGAGCATGGCGCGGTGATCTTCCTGGGACAGTTTGCCCAGGCCCATGGCCTCAAGGTTGAAACGCAGAAAGCGCTCCTCCTCGTTGAGCCCGTCTTCGACCAGGCGCAGCAGACGCTGGTTCGGCGCCTTGCTGTACAAGGCCATGTGGAACAGGCGATTGAGCCGACCGATTTCGGTGTAGTCGTGCTGGGTTTCGAGTTCTTCGATATAACTGGCGGCGCGCGCGTGATCGGCGCTGGTCAGTAGCGGGATCGACTGGCGCATGGCTTCGGATTCGAGGAGGATCCGCAACTCGTAGGTTTCGGTGGCGTCGCCCTGAATCAGCGGCGCAACCACGGCGCCCTTGTGGGTGGTGACGCTCAGCAGTTCCTGCGCTTCGAGTTGGCGCAGGGCCTCGCGCACCGGCATGCGACTGACCCCGAACAGGTCGGCCAGGTCCTGCTGACGCAGGGCAGTGCCGCACGGCAAGCGACCGTCAAGGATCGCCGAGCGCAGGGTTTCTTCAATGATCGAGCGGGCGAGGTGTGCGGGAATCGGCGCATCGACTTTGATGCTGTGCAGCGGTTTGGGCTTCTGTGTCACAACTACTCACCCTGAATGACCACGGAATTTGGATCCAAAGACACTAGTGATTGCTTTACAAGTTGTCAAACCATGTAAAGGATTGCTGTCCTGTGTGAAGTTTAGCGCGATGGCGATGATCTCAGGGTGCCATTGTTTTTTGCCGGGCTAAGCTTCACCATCAAACGCTTTCCCTCCTGCCCTCTGGAAACCTGCTGTGGCGGTACGTTTCGCGATCCCCCGGACTCTGCGCTGGCTAGGCTGCGCACTGCTGCTGGCCGGCGTCATGCTGGGCGGCCTGCATGCCGATTGGGATTTTTCCGCGATCAGCCGCAAGGCCACAGCGCTGTACGGGCCGCTGGGCGCCGGGCAGCAGCGGATCGATGCCTGGCAAAACCTGCTGGCCACGCAGAAACAGGTCAGCGAGATGGAAAAGCTCAAGGTGGTGAACCTGTTTTTCAACAAACAGATGCGCTATGTAGAGGATATCGATCTGTGGGGGCAGGTCGATTATTGGGAGACGCCCATCGAAGCGTTGTGGAAAGGCGCCGGCGATTGCGAAGACTACGCGATCGCCAAGTATTTCAGCCTGCGTCATCTCGGGGTCTCCAGTGACAAGCTGCGCATCACCTACGTCAAGGCACTGCGCCAGAATCGCGCGCACATGGTGCTGACTTACTACGCCACCCCCGATGCCATGCCGCTGGTGCTCGACAGCCTGATCGATCCGATCCAGCCGGCGTCCCAGCGGACCGACCTGCTGCCGGTCTACTCTTTCAATGCCGAAGGTCTGTACCTGCCGGGGGCCAAGGGCAACAAAAAGGTCAGTGACACCAAACGCCTGTCGCGCTGGCAGGATGTGCTGAAGAAAATGCAGGCCGAAGGTTTCCCGGTCGAAACGACTAACTAGGAGCACGCGCTCAGATGTCTTTGTTCAAACAGCTGTTGATCGCTATCTGTCTGTTCCTGGTGGTCGCCTTCACCGGCAGCTTCATGGTCAGTCTGGAGAGCTCGCGCACCCAGTACGTCAACCAGTTGCGTTCCCACGCCCAGGACGCCGCCACGGCGCTGGCGTTGTCGCTGACGCCGAATATCGATGACCCGGCAATGGTCGAGCTGCTGGTCAGTTCGATTTTCGACAGTGGTTATTACGCGAGCATCCGCGTGGTCGATCTGAAAACCGACAAGACCATCGTCGAGCGCAGTGGCATTCCCGCGGTGAGCAATGTGCCGGACTGGTTCGTCAAACTGATCGGCCTGGAACCGGCCGGTGGCGATGCCCTGGTCAGCCGTGGCTGGGAGCAGGCAGCGAGGGTCGAGGTGGTCAGCCACCCGATGTTCGCCGTGGCCAAGCTGTGGCAGAGCGCCTTGGGCAGTCTCGGCTGGCTGTTGCTGTGTGGTGCGGTCAGTGCGGTGCTGGGTGCGCTGCTGCTGCGCCGGCAATTGCGCCCGCTCGATTACATGGTCAAGCAGTCCCACGCCATCGCCCGGCGCGAATTCCTCAGCCTGCCGGAGCTGCCGCGCACCCCTGAACTGCGGCGCGTGGTGCAGGCGATGAACCAGATGGTCGAGAAGCTCAAGGCGCTGTTCCAGGAGCAGGCCGAGCGCAGTGAAAAACTGCGCGCCGAGTCGTATCAGGACAACCTCACCGGGCTTGCCAACCGACGCTATTTCGAGATGCAGCTGCACAACCGGGTGAGCAACCCCGAGCAGGCCAGCTCCGGTTACCTGCTGTTGTTGCGGGTCAAGGATCTGGCCGGGCTCAACCAGCGTCTGGGCGGGCAGCGCACCGATGAACTGTTGAAAGCGGTTGGCGAACAACTGTCCCGCGAATGCGCCAAATACCCGGAAACCCAGAACCTCGTCACCCGGATTCGCGGCGGTGAGTTCGCCGTACTGGCACCGGGGCTGGTGCGCGAAGAAGCGCTGCAACTGGCACAGAACCTCGACAGTGCGTTGAGCAGCCTGCATGCCACCGGTGCCACGGATGTGCCGGCCGTGGCCTCCATCGGCCTGGCGCCCTTCGCTCACGGTGACTCGCCGCAAGCGGTGTTGACCCTCGGCGATCAGGCGCTGGCGCAGGCCGAGGGGCAGGGCGAGCAGAACTGGGCGTGCATCGATCAGAGCCTGGTGGCGGATGTCGGCGACGATCATCATGCCTGGCATCGCTTGCTCGATCAGGCGCTGAATCAGCAGCGTTTCGAGCTTTACTTCCAACCGGTGGTGGCCGCCCAGGACACGCAACTGGTGCTGCATTACAAGGTGCTGTCGCGGCTGCTGGATGATCAGGGCCAGACCATTCCGGCCGGGCGTTTCCTGCCGTGGCTCGAGCGTTTCGGCTGGACGGCGCGGCTGGACCGCTTGATGCTCGAGCGCGTGCTGGAGCAGATGAAAGAGCATGAGGATTCGCTGGCGCTGAATCTGTCCTCGGCCACCCTGGCCGATCCGCAGGCGCTGAACAAAGTGTTCGAGATTTTGCGTACGCACTCCAACCTTGGTGAGCGCCTGACCCTGGAAATCGGTGAGGAGCAATTGCCGGAGCAAGCAGTGCTCGAGCAACTGACCCGGCGCCTGCGCGAGCTGGGCTTCTCACTGAGTCTGCAGCGCTTTGGCGGGCGCTTCAGCATGATCGGCAACCTGGCGCGGCTGGGGCTGGCGTACTTGAAGATCGATGGCAGCTACATTCGCGCGATTGATCAGGAGAGTGACAAGCGTCTGTTCATCGAAGCGATCCAGCGGGCGGCCCACAGCATTGACTTGCCGCTGATTGCCGAGCGGGTGGAGACCGAAGGGGAGTTGTCGGTGATTCGCGAGATGGGTTTGTACGGGGTGCAAGGGCAGTTGTTTGGTGAGCCCAAGCCCTGGAAGTAAAGCCTGGAGCGTTGGTCTCAGTGATGCCGTCTTCGCGAGCAGGCTCGCTCCCACATTTGAAATGAATCCAATGTGGGAGCGAGCCTGCTCGCGAAAGGGCCAGTTCAGTCGGTGAAGATCCGGGATCAGATCAGCCCGCTCTCATCTTCATCGATCAACTGGCTCAGCCCGCCCAGCGCTTCCCGCGCCTGGGTCCGATCCATCAACTTGGCCTGCGCCGCTGGCGGCAGGTCGGTGACCCGGATCACGCCTTTCTGGGTCAGCACCTGAATCAGGTCGTCGAGTACCCGAATCATTTCAAAGTCGCTCTGCTTGAGCTGTTTGAGGCTGTTTTCCACGGCCGCGTTGGCGAACCAGGCCTGGATTTCATGGTGGTCGGCCGGCAGCGTTTCCGTGGCCTCGGCGTAGGCCGCAGCTTCCACGCGAATCAACTGACCCTGCGCATCGCGTTGCACGTAAAACATTGAGCATCCCTCAGAAAGAACCAGCGTCATGCTGTCAGCAGCATAGGCCAACTGCACGCGAGTATGCGGTGCGGCGACGAAATCGTCACCGGTGCGATAGGCGCAAACGTGACGGCCGCCCCAGGGGGGCGGCCGTTTTGTTCACGCATCAGCTGTTGTTGTGGTCGACCTTGATGGTCGGGTCGCTGCCGGCAATCAGGTTGTGAATGTTGGCGCTTGACCAGTTGTTGCCTTCCAGTTTGATCGTCACGTCCGGGGTGGCGGCTGCCGCGTCGCCGGAGTTGAACTTGCCGCCGGAGCTGACTTGCAGCGACGACACGCCGTCGACCGTGGTGATCTTCAGGAAGTTGTCGATGGTGCTGCCGGTCTCGCCCTGCAACAGGTCGCGCAGATCGATGCGGTCGCCTTCGCTGGCGTTGAAGTCCTTGATCACATCGTTGCCGGTGTCGCCCGCCTTCCAGACGAAGGTGTCGGCACCGGAACCACCAATCAGGATATCGTTGCCCTGGCCGCCGATCAGCGTGTCGTTGCCGGTGCCGCCGAGCAGGATGTCATTGCCTTTGCCGCCATCAAGCAGGTCATTGCCGCCAGAGCCGAACAGGATGTCATTGCCCCCGCCGCCCAACAGGGTGTCGTTGCCATCGTGCGAACCGGACACATCGAACGCCTGATAGTGCTCGGTGATGTACTGGTGCACGTTGCTGGTGGTGACTTTGCTGACGTCGACGCCGGTCTGCTGCGCGACGAACGCCTGCATCGCCTGATAACCCTCGCCGGCAATGCCGTTGAAGCTCACCAGGTCGCCGAACAGGATGTCGTTGCCGTCGCCACCGCTGACGGTGTCATTGCCCGGCATCGTCGCTTCGGTGTGGCCGATGATCGAGTTCGCCAGGTCCTTCGGATCGATGTTGGTCTGTGGCGAGTGATCCGAGTCATACGGTTTCAGGTCGTTGAGGCTGACACCGCTGTTGATACCGATGGCTTCGACGTTCGACAGGCCGCTGAGCAACGCGAAGCTGCTGTTGGCGTTATCGGTGGTGGCCGATGTGGTGCTGCTGCCGCTGCCCGCCAGGCTCGACAGCTCGTAAGTGCCGTCGCCCTGAGCGTGGATGGTGCCAACGTTACTCCAGCTCCAGCTGCCGTTTTTCAACGTTTGCAGGACGACGGCCCCGGCGCTGCTGATGGTCAGGTAGTGGGTGCTGTCGATATAGGTGCTGAACGTGTCGCCCGGCTTGTAGTTGGAGGTGGTCACGACGCTGTCGAGCTTCACACTGCCATACAGCGTCGGGTTGGTCTGCTCGCCGCTCTGGTAGTAGGTCGGCTGGCCGTCGGTGATGAAGTACGTGAGGTTCTTCGCCCCGGTGTTGGCCACTGCTTCGGTGCTCTGGAAGAAGTTGGCCGTGGTCTTGAACACGTCCTCGTAGTTGGTACCGCCGCCGGAGGTCATCGAATCGAGTACGGCTTTGAGCTTGGTCAGCGCGTTCGCGTCGTTGAGGTTCACCGACACCGATTTGTTGACCTGGGTATCGAAGTCCACCAGGAAGATGTTCACCGTGCCCGAGTTGCTGCCGCCCAGGCTCTGCTTGAGGGTGTTGAACACCGACGTCAGCGAGTCCTTGGCCGCGTTGATCGAGGCGGTGCTCATGCTGCCCGAGCTGTCGACCATGAACGCGATGTTGTAGTTGGTGCCCGGCACTACGGTCAGACCGCCGATGTCGGCAACCATGATGTCGTTGCCATCGGTGCCGCTGAAGGTGTCATCGCCAGAAGTACCGACCACGGCGTTGTACACCGCCGGCACCACGGTGACCGGAATGGTCGCGGTGCTGCTGGCCGAGCCGCCGACCTGTTCGGTGGAGGTCGAGGTCACGGTCAGGTTGAACTGGCCGTTGTAGTAGGTTGGCGGGGTCACGGTCAGGCTGCCGAGGTTCCAGCCGGTGACGTTGGCTTCACCGTTGCTCGCGGTCACGGTGAAGGTATGACCGTTACCGTCGGAGAGTACCGAGCCGACCGGCGCGCCGCTGATCTTCACGCTCAGGGTTTCCGAGCCATCGGTGTCGGTCAGGGCGGTATTGATCGCCGACAGTTTCACTGTGGTGCCTTCGGCGCCGGTATTGAGTTTGTAGCCGTCGTAATACCCTTCGCCGTTAGTGCCGTGCAGGTCGGAGACGGTCACGCCAGAGTTCAGCAGATCCTGCACGCCGGTGTAGATCGGCACGCCGCCGCTGCTCAGGTCGATTGGCGTGCTGCCGTTGACCGACAGGTTCACGTCATAGCTGCCCGGGCCGCTCTGGTTGTGGTGGTAGATGTCCAGCGTGTAGTAGCCGCTGGTGGTCGGGGTGAACGAACCGCTGATCGCGCCGCCCGCGCCCCAGGTACCCGAAGCCACGCTCTTGCCGCCGATGGTGATCAGCAGACTGTCGTCGGCCACGCCGCTGAAGCTGTAAGTCTTGCCGGCTTCCAGATAGATCAGGCCCGAGGTTTTCGATGCCGTACCCGCTGCGACGCTGCCGTCGGACTGGACGTTGGTCACGGTGCCGCTGGAGTTAGGGGTGCCTGCGCCGTCGATCACGTTTTTCAGCGTGGTCGAGTCTGCGCCGTTACCGCTGGTGCCAAGGCCCGGCAAGCCGGTCCAGACTTCCTTGACCAGCCCAGTGGATTTCACGCTGTTGTCAGCCACGCTCACGGTCGGTGCATCCGCCACTGGCGTGATGTCGATCTTCACGGTACCGGTGTTGCCGAGCAGTTGGCCGTCGGTTGGCTGGAATTTGATCTGCGCGTAATCAGCCTGATTGTTGCCCACGCCGGTGCCGCCGTAACCGTTGACGCCCGACTCGTTGGCATCCGGCATGAAGCGCAATTTGCCGGCATCGATATCAGCCTTGCTGAAGGTCTGGTTGGTGGCGACGTCTTTCCAGGTCGAACCGTCCAGGTACTGCAGTTTGCCTTCGCCCGGCAGCTGGGTGATTTTCACGCCGAGGCTGCTGGCCGGGCTGTCGACATCGGTCACACCGAAGGTCGACCAGCCGAGGATCAGCGGGGTGTCTTCAGTACCCGTGACGTTGATCGGCGCGGCGACCGGCGCATCGTTGACCGCCACCACGTTGACCGTGGTGGTCGCGGTGTTGGAGTAGTTGCCGCCATCGGTCACTGTCACGGTGATGATCCGCGGCACGGTGCTCGGGTTTTCACTGCCATTGGTGAAGGTGATGTTCTTGATCGCCTGCATGTAGTCGGCCAGCGTCGCGTTACCCGACAGCGTCAGGGTCACGGTGCCGTTGGTGCTGTTGGCATTGATGGTGATGCCATTGACGCTGTTGCCCAGGTTCAGCGCATCGCCGTCCTGACGGTTGGTCAGCACGATGGTCGCGCCGGTCAGCATGGTGCTGTCCGGGTCGGTGATCGTCAGGTCAGTGTCGGCAATCGACACGCCGGCGCCCGGGGTGTTTTCGGTGAACGTCACCTTGTAGTCGGCACCGGTGGCGCCGCTGGAGTTGTTGGCGTCCAGGTCGATGACCGGTGGCGCATCGTTGTCGATGATCGAGGTGCTGACGCTGCCATTGGTGCTGCTGACGGCCAGGTTCTCGAAGTTGCCGCCGGTGGCCGAGTCGATCTTGACCACGAAGTTCTCGGTGCCTTCGGTGATCTTGTCATCGATGGTCGCGACGTTGAACTGCGCACTGCTGGCACCCGCCGGGATCTTCACGGTGTACACGCCGGTGAAGTCCGAACCGTCGGCAGCGGTGCCGCTGTAGACGATTTTCAGGGTCACGTCGGTTTGCGCAGGGTGCGTCAGGCTGACGGTGTAGCTGGCGGTCTGGCCTTCGGTCACCGAGCTGCTGCCGGTGATGCTGACAGTGGTGGTGTCGATGGTGTCGGTGACGCTGGTCACGGCTGGCGCGGTGTTGGTCACCAGGTTTTCGAAGCTGCCACCGCTGGCGTTGGTGATGGTGGCCTGTACGCTGCCGGCGTCTTTGTAGACGTCGTCGGCTGGCGCAGGAACGGTCACGGTACCGGTGGTTTTGCCGGCGTCGATGGTGATTACCGAGCCGTTGCTCAGGGTCACGGTCACCGGCGAGCCGGCGGCGTTGGTCAGGGTCGCGGTGTAGGTGATCTGACCGCCTTCGGCCACGGTGCCGGTCGCGGACAGCGACAGGTTGGTGGTGTCGATGGTGTCGGTGACGGTGGTGCTGACCGGGGTCTTGTCGGCGACGAGGTTTTCGTAGTTGCCGCCGGTCACGTTGCTGATCGAGTTGGTCAGTGGCGCATGACCGGTCAGCGCGTCGTTCGGCGCAGTGGTGGTCACGGTGCCGGTGGTTTTGCCGATGTCGATGGTGATGGTCTGGCCGTTGGACAGGGTCACGGTAACCGGTGAGCCGGTCACAGGCGCGCCGACAGTCGCGGTGTAGACGACGTTACCGCCTTCCGCTGCGGTGCCAGTGGCCGTCAACTTCACCGAGGTGGTATCGATGGTGTCGGTGACGTTGGTCACGGCCGGCGTGGTGCTTGGCACCAGGCTTTCGAAACTGCCGCCGGTGGCGGACTTGATCGTGGCCTGGACAGTGCCGGCATCTTTATAGACGTCGTCAGCCGGAGCCGGAACAGTCACGGTGCCGGTGGTTTTTCCGGCGTCGATGGTGATCACGGCGCCGTTCGACAGAGTAACGGTCACTGGCGAACCAGCGGCGTTGGTCAGCGTCGCGGTGTAAACGATAGAGCCACCTTCGGCCACGGTGCCGGTCGCGGACAGCGACAGGTTGGTGGTGTCGATAGTGTCGGTCACGGTGGTGCTGACCGGGGTCTTGTCGGCGACGAGGTTTTCGTAGTTGCCGCCGGTCACGTTGCTGATCGAGTTGGTCAGTGGCGCATGACCGGTCAGCGCATCGTTCGGCGCAGTGGTGGTCACGGTGCCGGTGGTTTTGCCGACTTCGATGGTGATGTTCTGACCATTCGCCAGGGTCACGACCACAGGCGAACCGGTCACTGGCGCGCCGACGGTCGCGGTGTAGGTGACAGTGCCACCTTCGGCAGCAGACTCGGTCGCGGTCAGTTTGACCGTGGTGGTATCGATGGTATCGGTAACGTTGGTCACCGCCGGCACAGTGCTCGGCACCAGGTTTTCGAAGTTGCCGCCGGTGGCGGACTTGATCGTGGCCTGGACAGTGCCGGCATCTTTATAGACGTCGTCAGCCGGAGCCGGAACAGTCACGGTGCCGGTGGTTTTGCCGGCGTCGATGGTGATCACGGCGCCGTTCGACAGAGTAACGGTCACTGGCGAACCAGCGGCGTTGGTCAGCGTCGCGGTGTAAACGATAGAGCCACCTTCGGCCACGGTGCCGGTCGCGGACAGCGACAGGTTGGTGGTGTCGATAGTGTCGGTCACGGTGGTGCTGACCGGGGTCTTGTCGGCGACGAGGTTTTCGTAGTTGCCGCCGGTCACGTTGCTGATCGAGTTGGTCAGTGGCGCATGACCGGTCAGCGCATCGTTCGGCGCAGTGGTGGTCACGGTGCCGGTGGTTTTGCCGACTTCGATGGTGATGGTCTGGCCGTTGGACAGGGTCACGGTGACAGGCGAACCGGTGACTGGCGCGCCGACAGTCGCGGTGTAGACGACGTTACCGCCTTCAGCCGCTGTACCGGTAGCGGTCAGCTTCACCGTGGTGGTGTCGATGGTGTCGGTGACGCTGGTCACGGCCGGCACGGTGCTCGGCACCAGGTTTTCGAAGTTGCCACCGGTGGCGGACTTGATCGTGGCCTGGACAGTGCCGGCATCTTTATAGACGTCGTCAGCCGGAGCCGGAACAGTCACGGTGCCGGTGGTTTTGCCGGCGTCGATGGTGATCACGGCGCCGTTCGACAGAGTCACGGTCACTGGCGAGCCAGCGGCGTTGGTCAGCGTCGCGGTGTAAACGATCGAGCCACCTTCGGCCACGGTGCCGGTCGCGGACAGCGACAGGTTGGTGGTGTCGATGGTGTCGGTCACGGTGGTGCTGACCGGGGTTTTGTCAGCAACCAGATTCTCGTAATTGCCACCGGTTACACCGGTGATCGAGTTGCTCAGTGGCGCATGACCAGTCAGCGCATCGTTCGGCGCGATGGTGGTCACGGTGCCGGTGGTTTTACCGACTTCGATGGTGATGTTCTGGCCGTTGGCCAAAGTCACCACGACCGGCGAACCGGTTACCGGTGCACCGACGGTCGCAGTGTAAGTGACGGTGCCACCTTCCGCAGCAGACTCGGTCGCGGTGAGCTTGACCGTGGTGGTGTCGATGGTGTCGGTGACGTTGGTCACGGCCGGCGTGGTGCTTGGCACCAGGCTTTCGAAACTGCCGCCGGTGGCGGACTTGATCGTGGCCTGGACAGTGCCGGCGTCCTTGTAGACGTCGTCAGCCGGAGCTGGAACGGTCACGGTGCCGGTGGTTTTGCCGGCGTCGATGGTGATCACAGCGCCGTTCGACAGAGTCACGGTCACTGGCGAACCCGCTGCGTTGGTCAGCGTCGCGGTGTAGATGATCGAGCCACCTTCGGCCACTGTGCCGGTCGCACTGAGCGACAGGTTGGTGGTGTCGATGGTGTCGGTCACGGTGGTGTTGACCGGTGTCTTGTCGGCAACGAGGTTCTCGTAGTTGCCGCCGCTGACATTGGTGATGGCGTTGGTCAACGGCGCGTGGCCGGTCAGTACGTCGTTTGGCGCGGTGGTGGTCACGGTGCCGGTGGTTTTGCCGACTTCGATGGTGATGTTCTGGCCGTTGGTCAGGGTCACGGTGACTGGCGAACCGGTTACCGGTGCACCAACAGTGGCGGTGTAGGTGACGGTGCCACCCTCGGCCGCTGTTTCGGAAGCCGTCAGCTTCACGGTGGTGGTATCGATGGTGTCGGTGACGTTGGTCACGGCCGGCGTGGTGCTTGGCACCAGGCTTTCGAAACTGCCGCCGGTGGCGGACTTGATCGTGGCCTGGACAGTGCCGGCATCTTTATAGACGTCGTCAGCCGGAGCCGGAACAGTCACGGTGCCGGTGGTTTTTCCGGCGTCGATGGTGATCACGGCGCCGTTCGACAGAGTAACGGTCACTGGCGAACCAGCGGCGTTGGTCAGCGTCGCGGTGTAAACGATAGAGCCACCTTCGGCCACGGTGCCGGTCGCGGACAGCGACAGGTTGGTGGTGTCGATGGTATCGGTCACGGTGGTGCTGACCGGGGTCTTGTCAGCGACGAGGTTTTCGTAGTTGCCGCCGGTCACGTTGCTGATCGAGTTGGTCAGTGGCGCATGACCGGTCAGCGCGTCGTTCGGCGCAGTGGTGGACACGGTGCCGGTGGTTTTGCCGATGTCGATGGTGATGGTCTGGCCGTTGGACAGGGTCACGGTGACAGGCGAACCGGTGACTGGCGCGCCGACAGTCGCGGTGTAGACGACGTTACCGCCTTCAGCCGCTGTACCGGTAGCGGTCAGCTTCACCGTGGTGGTGTCGATGGTGTCGGTGACGCTGGTCACGGCCGGCACGGTGCTCGGCACCAGGTTTTCGAAGTTGCCGCCGGTGGCGGACTTGATCGTGGCCTGGACAGTGCCGGCATCTTTATAGACGTCGTCAGCCGGAGCCGGAACGGTCACGGTGCCGGTGGTTTTGCCGGCGTCGATGGTGATCACGGCGCCGTTGCTGAGGGTCACGGTCACTGGCGAGCCAGCGGCGTTGGTCAGCGTCGCGGTGTAAACGATCGAGCCACCTTCGGCCACGGTGCCGGTCGCGGACAGCGACAGGTTGGTGGTGTCGATGGTATCGGTAACGGTGGTGCTGACCGGGGTCTTGTCGGCGACGAGGTTTTCGTAGTTGCCGCCGGTCACGTTGCTGATCGAGTTGGTCAGCGGCGCATGACCGGTCAACGCGTCGTTCGGCGCAGTGGTGGTCACGGTGCCGGTGGTTTTGCCGATGTCGATGGTGATGGTCTGGCCGTTGGACAGGGTCACGGTGACCGGTGAGCCGGTGACTGGCGCGCCGACAGTCGCGGTGTAGACGACGTTACCTCCTTCAGCCGCTGTACCGGTAGCGGTCAGCTTCACGGTGGTGGTATCGATGGTGTCGGTGACGCTGGTCACGGCTGGCGTGGTGCTCGGCACTAGGTTTTCGAAGTTGCCACCGCTGGCGTTGGTGATGGTGGCCTGTACGGTGCCGGCGTCCTTGTAGACGTCGTCGGCTGGCGCAGGAACGGTCACGGTGCCGGTGGTTTTGCCGGCATCGATGGTGATCACGGCACCGTTGCTCAGGGTCACGGTGACTGGCGAGCCAGCGGCGTTGGTCAATGTCGCGGTGTAGATGATCGAACCGCCCTCGGCGACCGTGTTGGTGGCGCTCAGGGACAAGTTGGTCGTATCGACAGTGTCGGTCACGGTGGTGCTGACCGGTGTCTTGTCGGCCACGAGGTTCTCGTAGTTGCCGCCGCTGACATTGGTGATGGCGTTGGTCAACGGCGCGTGGCCGGTCAGTACGTCGTTTGGCGCGGTGGTGGTCACGGTGCCGGTGGTTTTGCCGACTTCGATGGTGATGTTCTGGCCGTTGGTCAGGGTCACGGTGACTGGCGAACCGGTTACCGGTGCACCAACAGTGGCGGTGTAGGTGACGGTGCCACCCTCGGCCGCTGTTTCGGAAGCCGTCAGCTTCACGGTGGTGGTATCGATGGTGTCGGTGACGTTGGTCACCGCTGGCACAGTGCTCGGCACTAGGTTTTCGAAGTTGCCACCGGTAGCGGTGGAAATCGTCGCTTCGACTTTACCGGCATCTTTGTAGACGTCGTCGGCTGGCGCCGGGACAGTCACGGTGCCGCTGGTTTTGCCGGCCTCGATGGTGATCACTGCGCCGTTGGACAGTGTTACGGTCACTGGCGAACCCGCTGCGTTGGTCAGCGTCGCGGTGTAGATGATCGAACCGCCCTCGGCCACGGTGCCGGTCGCGCTGAGCGACAGATTCGTGGTGTCGACGGTGTCGGTGACAGTGGTATTGACCGGGGTTTTGTCAGCCACGAGGTTTTCGTAGTTACCGCCACTCACGTCGGTTATTGCGTTGGTCAGCGGAGCGTGGCCGGTCAGCGCATCGTTTGGCGCGGTGGTGGTCACGGTACCGGTGGTTTTACCGACTTCGATGGTGATGTTCTGACCATTCGCCAGGGTCACGGTGACTGGCGAACCGGTTACCGGTGCACCGACGGTCGCGGTGTAGGTGACGGTGCCACCTTCCGCAGCAGACTCGGTCGCGGTCAGTTTGACCGTGGTGGTATCGATGGTATCGGTAACGTTGGTCACCGCCGGCACAGTGCTCGGCACCAGGTTTTCGAAGTTGCCACCCGTGGCGGTCGAAATGGTTGCTTCGACTTTGCCCGCGTCTTTGTACACGTCATCGGCCGGTGCCGGAACGGTCACGGTGCCGCTGGTTTTGCCGGCGTCGATGGTGATCACGGCGCCGTTGCTGAGGGTCACGGTCACTGGCGAGCCAGCGGCGTTGGTCAGCGTTGCGGTGTAAACAATCGAACCGCCCTCAGCGACCGAGTTGGTAGCGCTCAGCGACAGGTTGGTGGTGTCGACGGTGTCGGTCACGGTGGTGCTGACCGGGGTTTTGTCGGCAACCAGGTTTTCGTAGTTGCCGCCGCTCACGTTGGTGATGGCGTTGGTCAACGGCGCATGACCGGTCAGCGCATCGTTCGGTGCGGTGGTGGTCACGGTGCCGGTGGTCTTGCCCACTTCGATGGTGATGTTCTGACCGTTGGCCAGGGTCACGGTGACTGGCGAACCGGTTACCGGTGCACCGACGGTCGCTGTGTAAGTGACGGTGCCACCTTCAGCGGCGGACTCGGTCGCGGTCAGTTTGACCGTGGTGGTGTCGATGGTGTCGGTGACGTTGGTCACGGCCGGCGTGGTGCTTGGCACCAGGTTTTCGAAGTTGCCACCCGTGGCGGTCGAAATGGTTGCTTCGACTTTGCCCGCGTCTTTGTACACGTCATCGGCCGGTGCCGGGACAGTCACGGTGCCGGTGGTTTTACCGGCTTCGATAGTGATGACCGCGCCGTTGGACAGAGTCACGGTGACGGGCGAGCCAGCGGCGTTGGTCAATGTTGCGGTGTAAACGATCGAGCCACCTTCGGCCACGGTGCCGGTCGCGCTGAGCGACAGATTCGTGGTGTCGACGGTGTCGGTGACGGTGGTCGAGACCGGGGTTTTGTCAGCGACCAGATTCTCGTAGTTGCCACCGGTCACACCGCTGATCGCGTTGGTCAACGGCGCATGACCGGTCAGCGCGTCGTTCGGCGCGGTGGTGGTCACGGTACCGGTGGTTTTACCGACTTCGATGGTGATGTTCTGACCATTCGCCAGGGTTACGACCACAGGCGAACCGGTCACTGGCGCGCCGACGGTCGCTGTGTAAGTGACGGTGCCACCTTCCGCAGCAGACTCGGTCGCGGTCAGCTTGACCGTGGTGGTATCGATGGTATCGGTAACGTTGGTGAGCGCAGGAACAGTGCTCGGCACCAGGTTTTCGAAGTTGCCACCGGTGGCAGTCGAAATGGTTGCTTCGACTTTGCCTGCGTCTTTGTACACGTCATCGGCAGGCGCTGGGACAGTCACGGTGCCGGTGGTTTTACCGGCCTCGATGGTGATCACCGCGCCGTTGGACAGGGTCACGGTCACTGGCGTGCCGGCCGGGTTGGTCAGGGTCGCGGTGTAGACAATCGAACCACCTTCAGCCACCGAGTCGCTGGCGGTCAGGTTCAGGTTGGTGGTGTCGACGGTGTCAGAAACCGAGGTGTTCGCCGGTTTGCTGTCGGTCACCAGGTTTTCATAGTTGCCGCCAGTGGCCTTGTCGATGGTCACGCTCAGCGAGCTGCCGCCCGCCAGCGGGCTGTTCGGTGCAACGAAATTCACGCTGCCGGTGGTTTCTCCGACGGCGATGGTGATGGTCTGGCCGTTGGACAGGGTAACCACGACTGGCGCGCCGGTTACCGGCGCGGTCACGGTCGCGGTGTAGACCACGGTCTCGCCTTCGGCGACGTTGGCGGTGGCAGTCAGCGACACAGTGGAGGTGTCGATGGTGTCGTTGACGGTGGTCACGGCCGGTGTCGTGTTCGGCACCAGGTTTTCGAAGTCGCCACCGGTCGCGCCCTTGATGGTCGCCTCAACGGTGCCGGCGTCCTTGTAGACGTCGTCCTTCGGTGCATCGACGGTCACGGTGCCGGTGGTCTTGCCGGCCTCGATGGTGATCACTGCGCCATTGCTCAACGTCACGGTCACCGGGGTGCCGGCCGCGTTGGTCAGGGTAGCGGTGTAAGTGATCTGGCCGCCTTCGTTCACCGTCGGGGTCGCGCTCAGCGACAGGTTGGTGGTGTCGACAGTGTCGGTCACGGTGGTGCTGACCGGGGTCTTGTCGGCGACGAGGTTTTCGTAGTTGCCGCCGCTGACGTTGGTGATCGAGTTGTTCAGCGGTTCGTGACCGTTCAACGCATCGTTCGGTGCGGTGGTGGTCACGGTGCCGGTGGTCTTGCCGACTTCGATGGTGATGGTCTGGCCGTTGGCCAGAGTCACGACCACAGGCGAACCGGTCACAGGCGCGCCGACAGTGGCGGTGTAGGTGACAGTGCCGCCTTCAGCCGCGGTTTCGGTTGCGGTCAGTTTGACCGTGGTGGTGTCGATGGTATCGGTGACGTCGGTGACGGCTGGAACGGTGCTTGGCACCAGGTTCTCGAAATTGCCGCCCGCCGCATCCTTGATCGTGACTTCAACCTTGCCGGCGTCCTTGTAGACGTCATCGGCAGGCGCTGGAACCGTTACGGTGCCAGTGGTTTTGCCAGCCTCGATAGTGATCACCGAGCCGTTGCTCAGGGTCACGGTCACCGGGGTGCCGGCCGGGTTGGTCAGGGTCGCGGTGTAGACGATCGAACCGCCCTCGGCGACGGTGCCGGTCGCACTCAGCGACAGGTTGGTGGTGTCGACGGTGTCGGTCACGGTGGTGCTGACCGGTGTCTTGTCAGCCACGAGGTTTTCGTAGTTACCGCCGCTGACGTTGGTGATCGAGTTGTTCAGCGGCTCATGACCGGTCAGCGCATCGTTCGGTGCAGTGGTGGTCACGGTGCCGGTGGTCTTGCCGACTTCAATGGTTATGTTCTGACCGTTGGCCAGAGTCACGACCACAGGCGAACCGGTCACGGGTGCACCGACGGTCGCGGTGTAGGTGACGGTGCCACCCTCGGCGGCCGATTCGGTTGCAGTCAGTTTGACCGAGGTGGTGTCGATTGTGTCGGTGACTTCGGTGACGGCCGGAACAGTGCTTGGCACCAGGTTCTCGAAGTTGCCGCCGGCTGCGTCCTTGATGGTCACTTCGACTTTACCGGCGTCTTTGTAGACGTCATCGGCAGGCGCTGGGACAGTCACGGTGCCGGTGGTCTTGCCGGCTTCGATGGTGATCACCGAACCGTTGGACAGAGTCACGGTGACTGGCGAGCCAGCAGCGTTGGTCAATGTCGCGGTGTAGGTGATCGAACCGCCCTCGGCGACCGAGTTGGTGGCGCTGAGCGACAGATTTGTCGTGTCCACGGTGTCCGTGACGGTGGTGCTGACCGGCGTCTTGTCGGCCACGAGGTTTTCGTAATTGCCGCCCGCCGTATTGGTAATGCTGACTTCAACCTTGCCGGCATCTTTGTAGACGTCATCGGCTGGCGCAGGGACAGTCACGGTGCCAGTGGTTTTGCCCGCTTCAATGGTAATGACCGAGCCGTTGCTCAGGGTCACGGTCACCGGGGTGCCGGCCGGATTGGTCAGGGTCGCGGTGTAGACGATCGAACCGCCCTCGGCGACGGTGCCGGTCGCGGTCAGCGACAGGTTGGTGGTGTCGACGGTATCGGTCACGGTGGTGCTGACCGGGGTCTTGTCGGCCACCAGATTTTCGTAGTTGCCACCGGTCACGCCGGTGATCGAGTTGCTCAGCGGCTCATGACCGTTCAACGCATCGTTCGGTGCGGTGGTGGTCACGGTGCCGGTGGTCTTGCCGACTTCGATGGTGATGGTCTGGCCGCTGGCCAGAGTCACGACCACAGGCGAACCGGTCACAGGCGCGCCGACAGTGGCGGTGTAAGTGACAGTGCCGCCTTCAGCCACCGATGTATCGGCGCTGAGCTTCACGGTGGTGGTATCGATGGTGTCGGTGACGTCAGTCACGGCCGGAACGGTGCTCGGCACCAGGTTCTCGAAATTGCCGCCGGAAGCATCCTTGATGGTCACTTCAACCTTGCCGGCGTCCTTGTAGACGTCATCGGCAGGCGCTGGAACCGTTACGGTGCCAGTGGTTTTGCCAGCCTCGATAGTGATCACCGAGCCGTTGCTCAGGGTCACGGTCACCGGGGTGCCGGCCGGGTTGGTCAGGGTCGCGGTGTAGACGATCGAACCGCCCTCGGCGACGGTGCCGGTCGCACTCAGCGACAGGTTGGTGGTGTCGACGGTGTCGGTCACGGTGGTGCTGACCGGTGTCTTGTCAGCCACGAGGTTTTCGTAGTTACCGCCGCTGACGTTGGTGATCGAGTTGTTCAGCGGCTCATGACCGGTCAGCGCATCGTTCGGTGCAGTGGTGGTCACGGTGCCGGTGGTCTTGCCGACTTCGATGGTGATCGTCTGGCCGTTGGCCAGAGTCACGACCACAGGCGAACCGGTCACGGGTGCGCCCACAGTGGCGGTGTAGGTGACGGTGCCACCTTCAGCCGCGGTTTCGGTTGCGGTCAGTTTGACCGAGGTGGTGTCGATGGTATCGGTGACGTCGGTGACGGCTGGAACGGTGCTTGGCACCAGGTTCTCGAAATTGCCGCCCGCTGCGTCCTTGATGGTCACTTCGACTTTGCCGGCATCCTTGTAAACGTCATCAGCCGGGGCCGGGACAGTCACGGTGCCGGTGGTTTTACCTGCTTCGATGGTGATGACGGAGCCGTTGCTCAACGTCACGGTCACCGGGGTGCCGGCCGGATTGGTCAGGGTTGCGGTGTAGGTGATCGAGCCGCCTTCGGCGACCGAGTTGGTGGCGCTGAGCGACAGATTTGTCGTGTCCACGGTGTCCGTGACGGTGGTGCTGACCGGGGTTTTGTCGGCAACGAGGTTTTCGTAGTTGCCGCCAGTTACACCGGTGATCGAGTTGTTCAGCGGCTCATGACCGGTCAACGCATCGTTCGGTGCAGTGGTGGTGACGGTGCCGGTGGTCTTGCCGACTTCGATGGTGATGGTCTGGCCGTTGGCCAGAGTCACGACCACAGGCGAACCGGTCACAGGCGCGCCGACAGTGGCGGTGTAAGTGACAGTGCCGCCTTCAGCCACCGATGTATCGGCGCTGAGCTTCACGGTGGTGGTATCGATGGTGTCGGTGACGTCGGTCACGGCTGGAACGGTGCTCGGCACCAGGTTCTCGAAATTGCCGCCGGTGGTGCCGGTGATGCTGACTTCGACCTTACCGGCGTCCTTGTAAACGTCGTCAGCGGGGGCAGGAACGGTCACGGTGCCAGTGGTTTTGCCGGCCTCGATGGTGATCACCGCGCCATTGCTCAGGGTCACGGTGACAGGCGAGCCCGCCGCGTTGGTCAGCGTTGCGGTGTAAACGATCGAACCACCCTCGGCCACGGTGCCGGTCGCACTCAGCGACAGGTTGGTGGTGTCGACGGTATCGGTAACAGTTGTGGAAACCGGTGTTTTGTCGGCAACGAGGTTCTCGTAGTTACCGCCACTGACGTTGGTGATGGCGTTGGTCAGCGGTGGATTGCCGGTCAATGCATCGTTCGGCGCCGTGGTGGTGACGGTGCCGGTGGTTTTGCCGACTTCGATGGTGATCGTCTGACCGTTGGTCAATGTGACGGTGACTGGCGAGCCAGTCACCGGTGCACCGACGGTGGCGGTGTAAGTGACGGTACCGCCTTCTGCCACCGAAGTATCGGCGGTCAGTTTGACGGTCGAGGTGTCGATGGTATCGGTGACTTGGGTAACGGCTGGCACGGTGCTCGGCACCAGGTTCTCGAAATTGCCGCCGGTGGTGCCGGTGATGCTGACTTCGACTTTGCCGGCGTCTTTATAGACGTCATCGGCAGGCGCCGGAACAGTCACGGTGCCGGTGGTTTTACCCGCCTCGATGGTGATGACGGAGCCGTTGCTCAACGTCACGGTCACCGGGGTGCCGGCCGGATTGGTCAGGGTCGCGGTGTAGACGATCGAGCCGCCTTCAGCCACGGTACCGGTGGCACTCAGCGACAGGTTGGTGGTGTCGATGGAGTCGGTGACGGTGGTGGTCGCTGGCGTCGTGTTCGGCACCAGGTTCTCGAAGTTGCCGCCGGTTGCACCGGTAATCGTGGTGCTGACGGTACCGCCGTTGTTGTAGACGTCGTTCGGCGCGGTTGGCACGTTGACGCTGCCGCTGGTCTTGCCGGCTTCGATGGTGATGGTCGAGCCGTTGGACAGGGTGACGGTCACCGGCGTCTGCGCCGGGTTGGTCAGGGTCGCGGTATAGGTGATCTGGCCACCTTCGACCACGGTGCCGGTGGCGGTCAGGGTCAGGCCGGTGGTGTCGCGCGAATCGACGATGTTCGTTACGGCTGGCGTCGTGTTCGGCACCAGGTTTTCGAAGTTGCCGCCAGTGGCACCGGTGATGGTGGTGCTGACAGTGCTGCCGTTGTTGTAGACGTCATTCGGCGCGGTCGGCACGTTGACGGTGCCCGTGGTCTGGCCGGCTTCGATGGTGATGGTCGAGCCATTGGACAGGGTGACGGTCACCGGCGTCTGGGCCGGGTTGGTCAGGGTCGCGGTATAGATGATCTGGCCGCCTTCGGTGACGCTGGTGCCAGCGGTCAGGGTGACGGTGGTGGTGTCGATGGTGTCGGTGACCTGGGTCGTCGCCGGCGTGGTCGGCGGGATCACGGTGATGCCGTTGCCGCCGGTGGTACCGGTGACGGTCACGTCGATCTGGGTCGGGTCGTTGTAGACGGTGTCGTTCGGAGCCAGCGGCACGTTGACAGTGCCGGTGGTGGAGCCGGCCGGAATCACGATCACCGAGCCATTGGACAGGGTGATGGTCAGGTCAGTCAGCGGCGCCTGGGTCAGGGTCGCGGTGTACACCAGCACGCCGCCGGCTTCGGTGATGGTCGGCGTGGCGCTGAGGCTCAGGGTCGACTCACGCAGGGCATTGGTGGTGGTGTCAGTGGTCTGGCCGCCGGTGATGTTCTGCGCCGCTTGTGCGCCGGAGTTGATGCCTGCGGTCGGGAAGCCGATGGTCGGATCGACGCGGCCAGCGGTGGCGTCGAGCATCACGAAACTGTGGCCGCCGCCCGCCGCGCCGCCAGTCCCTGCGGCGGTGGCGCCGGCAGCGGTGGCTTCGAGGTCGGTGGTCGGGTCGGCACCGGCGGCGATGGCTTGCTGCAGCTCGGCTACAGACGGTGCGGCCTGCGCGGTGGCCTCGGCCAGGTCAGTGCTGGAGTCGGGCGCGTTGGCGCTCCACTGGGTTTCGCGGCCCAGGTCCAGAGTGCGGCCATCCGCCAGTTCCAGCGACACGGCGCCCGAGAGGCCGGTGTCGATCTGGTCGCCGACAAACAGGCGATCGCCTTCAACGAGTACGCGACGTACGCCCTCTGGGGACACCACGAATACCTGACCGACAATGCTTTTGACGATGGCAACAACACTGCTCATTGAAGACTCTCCGGGTGTCACGTTCAGTTGACTTCCATAGACCTGACGGCATCAGCGCCTATTCAGTCTGGACGTACTTTTAAAAATGGTTGAACAAAGTTTGACGCTGCTTTCGTCAATAATTTGGCTAGATTCTTTCGCTATTAACTTTATGCCAAACTATTGACCTTCTGGGTGCCATCCTAAACAATCGCCCCACTAATGTCACATTGATATTTCCGCGGCGACCTGTCCCTCAGCGTGTGATCCAGTTCCTATTTTGAACTTTCCGACATACGGTCATTCCGGTTGCCAATCATCCGACGCAGCAGCACGTTTAGCTGTGATTCAAGACAAGAAGTCCTGGGAAATCTTTACCATGCGTTTGTACCTGTTCAAGGCTCTACCGTTCGCTCTCGCCGCCTCTTTCGTCCAAGCACAATCCTTGCCGGAAGCCATGCAACAGGCATTGGATGTCCATCCGGAAATCCAGGCAGGGGTCAACAGTCGTTTGGCGGCGGATTATCAGTTAAAGGCTGCCAAAGGTGGATACCTGCCCAAGGTCGACCTGCTGGGCGGTTATGGCCGTGAAGGCACCGACAGCGTGACCACCCGCGCCAGTGGTGGGAGCAACCACTACGAAACCCTGAACCGTGGCGAGTCAAGTTTACGTCTCTCGCAAATGGTTTTTGACGGTTTTGCCACGTCCAGCGAGGTCGGGCGTCAACAAGCCACCGTCAACTCCCGCGCCTACTCGTTGTTGGGGACTTCCGAGCGCACCGCGCTGACTGTCGCTCAGGTCTATCTGGACGTGCTGACCCGCCGCGAATTCGTGCGTCTGGCCGAAGAAAACCTCAAGAGCCACCAGCGCATCTATGACCAGATCCAGCTGCGCACCCAGCGCGGCGTCGGCAGCGGTGCCGACCTCGATCAGGCCGAAGCGCGGATGGCCCAGGCCCGTAACAACCTGATCACCGAGCAGACCAACCTCGCCGACTCCGAGACCAACTTCCTCAGCGCCGTCGGCCAGATGCCTGACCAGCTGGAGCGTCCGGCACCGTTCATGGCGATGATGCCGGCCAACCTCAATGAAGCCCGTACGCAGATGCTGGAAAACAGCCCGATCCTGCGTTCGGCCGAGTCCGACATCGCCGCTGCCGAGAAGCAGTACGAGACCGCCAAGTCGACCTTCTACCCGCGTTTCGACGCCGAGCTGGGCCGCACTGCCGATAACGATCTGGACGGCCAGAACGGTCACAACAACGAATGGCAGGCCATGTTGCGCATGCGCTTCAACCTGTATTCGGGTGGCAGCAACAAGGCCGATCTGGAATCCAAGTCGTACCTGTCGAACCAGGCACTGGACATCCGCAACAACGCCCTGCGTCAGTTGAACGAAGAACTGGGCCTGGCCTGGAACGCCTTGAACAACGCCAATGCCCAAGTGCCGATCGCTCAGCAGTATGTTGATCACAGCACCGCGGTGCGTACTGCTTATCAGCGTCAGTTCAGCCTTGGCGAGCGGACCCTGCTCGATTTGCTCGACAGTGAAAACGAGTTGTTCACCGCTTCGCGCCGTTTGGCTGAAATCAAGAACATTCAGTTATTTACTCAGTATCGAATCAAGGCGACCATGGGCGAGTTGCTCAGAAGCCAGGGAGTGGTCGCACCATTGGCATCCGTCGTGCAGAACGATGTGAAGCCGAAGGTCCAACTGCCCGGTATGAATTGAGCAGAACCTTCATTGTTCAATTGTTAGCCAAGAGTGCCGAGCGTGGAATCAGAAGTCAGTCGAGTTCAACTCATTCATGATCCGCGCGCGATGCACGACGATCCGTTGCTGGATGGTCTGCTCGCTCTGTGCATGCTGCACCAGAAACCCGCCAGCGCGGCGATGCTGACCACTGGTCTGCCGCTGCCCAAGCAACGCCTGAGTGTCGAGTTGCTGCCCCGCGCAGCGGCTCGCGCCGGGCTGCAGGGCCGGGTGTTGCAACGCAAGCTGGAAGAGATTCCGGCGATTGCCATGCCGGCGCTGTTGCTGCTCAAGGATGGCCGCAGTGCCGTCCTGCTCGGCTGGCAAGGCGAGAACGAAGCCCGGGTGTTGCTCAGCGAAAGCGACGGCGGCGAATCGGTGGTCAGCCGTGAGCTGCTGGCCGACGACTACACCGGCAAAGTGTTCTTCGCCCAGCCGCAGCACAAATTCGACGTCAACCACGGCACGCTGATCCCGCGTGCGCGCTCGTGGTTTCGCGACACCCTCAAGCGTTCGCGCTGGCTGTATGCCGATGCGATCGCCGCCAGTTTCCTGATCAACATCATCGCCATGGCCGCGCCGCTGTTCGTGATGAACGTCTACGACCGCGTGGTGCCGAACCAGGCCGAAGCGACCCTGTGGGTGCTGGCGCTGGGCATCACTGGCGCTTACCTGTTCGACCTGATCCTCAAGAGCCTGCGCAGCCTGTGCCTGGATCTGGCCGGCAAGAAAACCGATCTGATCATTTCGGCGACGCTGTTTGAGCGCATCGTCGGCATGGCCATGAAGTACCGCCCCGCGCGGGTCGGCAGCTTTGCGCAGAACATCCATGAGTTCCAGAGTCTGCGCGACTTCCTCGCCTCGCTGACCCTGACCAGCCTGATCGACCTGCCGTTCACCCTCCTGATCTTCATCGTCATCGCCATTCTCGGCGGGCATCTGGTGTGGATTCCGGTGCTGGCATTCCCGATTGCGCTGTTGATCGGCTATGCGCTGCAGAAGCCGCTGGTAGCGACCATGGAACGCACCATGGCGCTGGGCGCCGAGCGTCAGTCGAGCCTGATCGAAACCCTCGCCGGCCTCGATGCGGTCAAGGTCAACAACGCCGAAAGTGAACGCCAGTATCAGTGGGAACAGACCATCGGCACCCTTAGCCGCCTCGAGCTGCGGGTGAAAATGCTCTCCGGCCTGGCGATGAACATCACCCTGCTGATCCAGCAACTGGCCGGGGTGATCATGATCGTCTTCGGCGTGTACCAGATCATCGCCGGCAACCTGAGCATGGGCGGCCTGATTGCCTGCTACATGCTCAGTGGCCGCGCGCTCAGCCCGCTGGCCTCGCTCTCGGGTCTGTTGACCCGCTACCAGCAGGCGCGGGTGACCATGACCTCGGTCGACCAGATGATGGAGCTGCCGCAGGAGCGCAATTTCGAAGAGCGTCCGCTGAGCCGCAAGGTGCTGCAGGGCGCAATCGAATGCCGTCAGCTGAACTTCACCTACCCGGAACAACAGAACCCGGCGCTGAAAAACATCAACCTGGTGATCCGTCCCGGCGAGAAGATCGGCATCATCGGCCGCAGCGGTTCGGGCAAGAGTTCGCTGGCGAAGTTGCTGGTGGGCCTGTATCAGCCGGACGACGGCGCGCTGTTGGTGGACGGTGTGGATATTCGCCAGATCGACGTCAGCGAGCTGCGCTACAACATCGGCTACGTGCCGCAGGACATCCAGCTGCTGGCCGGCACCCTGCGTGACAACCTGGTCTCCGGCGCGCGTTATGTCGAAGACGAGTTGGTGCTGCAAGCCGCGGAACTGGCCGGCGTCCACGAATTCGCCCGTCTGCACCCGCAAGGTTACGAGCTGCAAGTCGGCGAACGCGGGCAGAACCTCTCTGGCGGTCAACGCCAGAACGTCGCGCTGGCAAGGGCGCTGCTGCTCAACCCGCCGATCCTGCTGCTCGACGAGCCGACCAGCGCGATGGACAACACCGGCGAAGAACGCCTCAAGCAGCGTCTGGCCGCCGTCGTTGAAAACAAGACCGTGGTGCTGGTGACGCACCGGGCCTCGCTGCTGTCGCTGGTCGACCGTCTGCTGGTGGTCGACCGTGGACAGATTCTCGCCGATGGCCCGAAAGCCGCCGTGATGGAAGCGTTGAAGAAGGGGCAGATCAGTGTTGCTTAAGTCGGGTGTCAAAGAGTCGATCCGTCGCTACTTCAAGGGCTCTGCGTCGCTGCAGGGCCAGCCGCTGCCGGAGGTCAACAAGGCACTGATCGAGGACGCCCCGCGCGTCGTGCGCCTGACCATCTGGGCGATCATCGGTTTCTTCGTGTTCCTGATGCTGTGGGCGAATTTCGCCGTGATCGACGAAGTGACCAAGGGCGACGGCAAGGCGATTCCGTCGTCCAAGATCCAGAAAATCCAGAACCTCGAGGGCGGGATCGTCTCCGAACTGTTCGTCAAGGAAGGCCAGATCGTCGAGGCCGGCGCACCGTTGATCCGCCTGGACGACACGCGATTTGCTTCCAACGTCGGCGAAACCGAGGCCGATCGACTGTCGATGCTGCTGCGTGTCGAGCGTCTGAGCGCCGAGGTCGATGACCGCCCGCTGAACTTCCCTGAGGACGTGCTCAAAGCCGTGCCGGGCCAGGCAAAAAGTGAAGAGTCGCTGTACATCAGTCGCCGCCAGCAACTGCACGACGAGATCGGTGGTTTGCAGGAACAGTTGATCCAGCGTCAGCAAGAGCTGCGCGAGTTCAGCTCCAAGCAGGCGCAGTACCGCCAGCAACTGGGCTTGCAGCGCCAGGAAATCAACATGTCCGAGCCGCTGGTCGCCCAGGGTGCGGTATCACCGGTGGAAGTGCTGCGGCTTAAACGTGCCGAAGTCGAAACCCGCGGCCAGCTCGACGCCACCACCCTGGCGATCCCGCGCGCCGAATCGGCAATCAAGGAAGTGCAGCGCAAGATCGACGAGACTCGCGGCAAATTCCGCAGCGATGCGCTGACCCAGCTCAACGAAGCCCGCACCGACCTGAACAAGGCCCAGGCCACCGGCAAGGCGCTGGAAGACCGAGTCAGCCGTACGCTGGTCACCTCGCCCGTGCGCGGCATCGTCAACAAGTTGCTGGTCAACACCATTGGCGGGGTGATCCAGCCCGGCAGCGACATGGTGGAAATCGTGCCGCTGGATGACACCTTGCTGGTCGAAGCCAAGATCCGTCCCCAGGACATTGCGTTCCTGCATCCGGGGCAGGAAGCGATCGTGAAGTTCACCGCGTATGACTACACCATTTACGGTGGGCTCAAAGCCAAGCTGGAGCAGATCGGTGCCGACACCATCACCGACGAAGACAAGAAAACCACCTACTACATCATCAAGGTGCGCACCGAGCGCAGCCACCTGGGCACCGATGACAAGCCGTTGCTGATCATTCCGGGGATGGTCGCGTCGGTGGATATCATCACCGGCAAGAAGTCGGTGTTGAGTTATCTGCTCAAGCCGATCATCCGGGCGCGGGCCGAGGCGTTGCACGAGCGGTAGGTCTTCGGCGCTGCTGACGGCCTCTTCGCGAGCAGGCTCGCTCCCACATTGGATCTTCAGTGGACACAAGTTCTGTGTTCGACCGAAATCTCCTGTGGGAGCGAGCCTGCTCGCGAAGGGGCCAGCAAAATCACCACATCCCTGTCAGTAAGTGACATAAATCGTCACTCACCACTCAGTCCATTCCTCACCATCCGCCATATCGTTATTCAATAACGGTATTTAATTTCAGATTCTTATAGCGATAAAGTCATTCTCCTGCGTACCTGCCGATCAATCGGCGCGCCGCACGACCTGAACCAACACGCAATCCAGCGTGAGTTTCTGATCGACGTGCGCGCCCTTGAGCGCGCCGTGCGTGGGAGATTGAAAGATGTCCGCAGCTACTGCCACCCCAAGCGCCGCGACTGCCGCGCCGCAAACCTTTGAAATCCGCCCGTTCAGCGGTGCCGTCGGCGCCGAAATCATTGGCCTGGACCTGACCCGCCCGGTCAACGACCAGGACTTCGCCCGCATCCACCGCGCGCATCTGGATCACCACGTCGTGGTCTTCCGCGACCAGCGCATAACTCCGCAACAGCAGATCGATTTCAGCCGCCGCTTCGGCGTGTTGCAGATCCACGTGCTCAAACAATTCCTGCTGGCCAATCACCCGGAAATCCTCATCGTTTCCAACATCGTCGAGAACGGCCAGAACATCGGCCTCGGCGATGCCGGCAAATTCTGGCACTCCGACCTCTCCTATAAAGAGCTACCGAGCCTTGGCTCGATGCTGCATGCGCAGGAGTTGCCGTCCGAAGGTGGCGACACGCTGTTCGCCGACATGCACAAAGCGTGGGACAACCTGCCCGAAGCGTTGCGCAAAGCCGTCGAAGGCCGCTCGGCCGCGCATTCCTACACAGCGCGCTATAGCGAAACCAAGTTCGAAGGCAACTGGCGCCCGACCCTGACCCCGGAGCAACTGGCGCAGGTCGCCGAAGTGGTGCACCCGATCGTCCGTACCCATCCGGAAAACGGCCGCCAGGCGTTGTTCGTCAGCGAAGGCTTCACCACGCGCATCGTTGGTTTGCCGGAGGACGAGAGCAAACAACTGCTCGCCGAGCTCTACGCCCACAGCGTGCTGCCGCAAAACATCTACCGCCACCCGTGGCAGCCCCACGACATGGTGTTCTGGGACAACCGTTCGCTGATCCACCTCGCCGCCGGCTGCCCCGCGCACCTGCGCCGCAAGCTGTATCGCACAACCATTCAGGGCGACGCGCCTTTCTGATTTGCCGGAGATTCGATCATGTCCAAACGTCTTCCATTCGCGCCGCTGGCCGCTGCCATCGGTCTGGGTTTCAGCCTGATTGCCGGCAGCCTGGTGGCGCCGACCGTGGCCCACGCCGAAGGTGAAATCCGCATCGCCGAACAGTTCGGGATTGTCTATTTATTGCTCAACGTGGTGCGCGATCAGGGCCTGATCGAGAAATACGGCAAGCAGGAAGGCCTCGACATCAAGGTCGACTGGACGCAGCTCTCGGGCGGCGCGGCGGTCAACGATGCGCTACTGTCCGGTTCCATCGACATTGCCGGTGCCGGGGTCGGCCCGTTGCTGACCATCTGGGATCGCACCCACGGCAAGCAGAACGTCAAGGCTGTGGCCTCGCTGGGCAACTTCCCGTACTACCTGGTGAGCAACAATCCCAAGGTCAAAACCATCGCCGACTTCACCGAGAAGGACCGCATTGCGGTGCCAGCGGTGGGCGTGTCCGTGCAGTCGCGCTTCCTGCAATACGCGGCGGCCAAGCAGTGGGGTGACAAGGAATTCAATCGCCTCGACAAATACACCATCGCCGTACCGCACCCGGACGCCACCGCCGCGTTGCTCGCCGGCGGCACCGAGCTGACCGGACACTTCTCCAACCCGCCATTCCAGGATCAGGCGCTGCAGAATCCGAACGTGCACGTGGTGCTCAACTCCTACGACATCCTCGGCCCGAACTCGCCGACGGTGCTGTTCGCCACCGAAAAATTCCGCAATGAGAATCCGAAGACCTACAAAGCCTTCGTCGAAGCACTGACCGAAGCTGCGCAATTCGCCCAGAACGATAAAGGCGCGGCGGCGGACACTTACATTCGCGTGACCAAGGCCAAAATCGATCGCGCCGAGCTGCTGAAAATCATCGACAACCCACAGTTCGAATTCAGCGTCACGCCGAAAAATACCTATCCACTGGCCGAATTCCTCTACCGCGTCGGCGCGATCAAGAACAAACCTGAATCGTGGAAGGACTACTTCTTCCAGGACGCCAAACCGCTGCAGGGGAGCTGATCGAGATGAACGCCCCCTTGCAAGGCCACGCGGCCAGCAACCCGATCGCCCGTACGCAAGCGCTGCTGGCGGTGGATAACGTCAGCCTCGAATACCGCACCCCGCAACGGGTGGTGCGGGCCACGCATCAGGTCAGTTTCGAAATCGATCCTGCGGACCGCTTCGTGCTGCTCGGCCCGTCCGGCTGCGGCAAGTCGACCTTGCTCAAGGCGGCCGCCGGGTTCATTGCACCGAGCGAAGGCGAGATTCGCCTGCAGGGTCAGCGTGTCGACGGACCGGGCCCGGACCGGATCGTGGTGTTTCAGGAGTTCGATCAGCTGCCGCCGTGGAAAACCGTCAAACAGAACGTGATGTTTCCGCTGCTCGCCTCGCGAACCTTGAACAACAAAGACGCCGAAGGGCGAGCGCTGCACTATCTCGAAAAGGTCGGGCTGGCAGCGTTCGCCGACGCTTATCCACACACCTTGTCCGGCGGCATGAAGGCGCGGGTGGCGATTGCCCGGGCGCTGGCGATGCAGCCGAAAATCCTGCTGATGGACGAGCCGTTCGCTGCGCTGGACGCGCTGACCCGCCGCAAGATGCAGGAAGAGTTGCTGCGGCTTTGGGAAGAAGTGCGCTTCACCCTGCTGTTTGTCACGCACTCGATCGAAGAGGCACTGGTGGTCGGCAATCGCATCCTGCTGTTGTCGCCACACCCGGGGCGGGTACGCGCCGAAGTGCACAGCCATCAATACGATCTGCAAAGCCTCGGTGGCGTGGCGTTTCAAGAGTCGGCGCGGCGCATTCACCGTTTGCTGTTCGATGAAGGCCAGTCGCCGGAAACCGAGCGAGACCATGACTTCAACGACATTCGCATCGCTTATTGAGCGTTCTGGAGGATTGCCCGATGAGCCAACCATCGTCCCTGCGACAAGAGTTTGAAACCGTCCTTGAACCGCTGACCAGCGTGCCGCTCGAGCGCGAATTGCCGCTGGGCCAACGTCTGTGGCAACAGGGCTGGCTGCGTAAAAGCCTGATCCTGATTCTGCTGGCGATCCTCTGGGAAGTGATCGCCCGGGTGCAGAACAACGACTTGCTGCTGCCCGGCTTCCTGCAGACCAGCCATGCGTTGTACGACGGTCTGCTCAGCGGCGAGCTGCTGGGCAAGGTGTGGATATCTCTGGTGGTGCTGATCAAGGGCTATCTGATCGGCATCGTGCTGGCGTTTGCCCTGACCACGCTGGCGGTCTCGACCCAGTTTGGCCGGGATCTGCTGAGCACCCTGACCTCGATGTTCAACCCGTTGCCGGCAATTGCTTTGCTGCCACTCGCCTTGCTCTGGTTCGGGCTGGGGCAGAACAGCCTGATCTTCGTGCTGGTGCATTCGGTGCTGTGGGCGCTGGCGTTGAATACCTACGCCGGGTTTCTCGGCGTCTCGGAAACCCTGCGCATGGCCGGGCGCAACTATGGGCTGAAGGGCATGCGTTTTGTGCTGTTCATCCTGATTCCGGCGGCGCTGCCATCGATTCTCGCCGGGCTGAAAATCGGCTGGGCGTTTGCCTGGCGCACGCTGATCGCCGCCGAGTTGGTGTTTGGTGCGACCAGCGGCAAGGGCGGGCTGGGTTGGTACATCTTCCAGAACCGTAATGAGCTGTACACCGACAAGGTGTTTGCCGGGTTGGCGGTGGTGATCCTGATTGGTTTGCTGGTGGAGAACCTGGTGTTCGACACGCTGGAGCGGGTAACGGTGAAGCGCTGGGGCATGCAGCGCTGAGATGTGTGCGGGCACGGCTGGCCCCTTCGCGAGCAAGCCCGCTCCCACATTTGAAATGCATTCCCCCTGTGGGAGCGGGCTTGCTCGCGAAGACGTCGGTTCATGCGCCACCGATTCCAAGGATGTTTGCTAGCAGCACCCGAATCAATCCAGATCAGCCATGAGTGCTCCCACATTTGAAATGCATTTCCCTGTGGGAGCGGGCTTGCTCGCGAAGACGTCGGTTCATGCGCCACCGATTCCAAGGATGTTTGCTAGCAGCACCCGAATCAATCCAGATCAGCCATGAGTGCTCCCACATTTGAAATGCATTTCCATGTGGGAGCGGGCTTGCTCGCGAAGACGTCGGTTCATGCGCCACCGATTTCACGGATGTTTGCTAGCATTGCACCCGGATCAATCCAGATCAGCCACGAGTGCTCTACATGCAACTCCCGGACATGAATCTTCTGGTCGCCCTCGACGCCTTGCTCGACGAGGGCAGTGTGGTCGGTGCTGCGCGGCGCATGAACCTCAGCCCCGCCGCCATGAGCCGCACTCTGACGCGCATCCGTGAAGCCATCGGCGATCCGATCCTGGTGCGCGCCGGCCGTGGCCTGGTGCCCACCCCCAAAGCCCTCGAGCTGCGCGAACAAGTGCGTGATGTGGTTGAGCAAGCGGCGCTGTTGTTCCGGTCGGCCGACACCGTGGAACTGGGCACTTTGCGCCGGCGTTTCAGCATCCGCGCCAACGACTTTTTCATCGGCGTGTACGGCGGCAAGCTGTTCGATACCCTCGACCAGCTGGCGCCGCACTGCGAGTTGCGCTTCGTCCCGGAGGGCGATGGCGACGATGAAGCGTTGCGCGAAGGGCGCATCGATCTGAGCGTCAGCAACACCCGCCCGGTGACCCCTGAAGTCAAAGTGCAAAACCTGTTTTCCACGCATTTCGTGGGTCTGGTGCGTGAGGATCATCCGTTGCTCGACGGCGAAATCACCGCCGAGCGTTACGCCGGGTTCTCCCATATCAGCATGTCGCGCCGTGGCATTGCCCGTGGCCCCATCGACACCGCGTTGAACGCCTTGGGTCTGGAGCGGCGGGTGGCGGTGATCGCGCCGAGCTTCCACGCGGCGATGTTCGCCTTGCCCGATTCCGATCTGATTCTGCCGGTGCCCAAGGAAGCCTTGCTCAGCGTGCGCCGACTGGGTCTGAAATTGCGCTCGTTCGACCTGCCGATCCCGTTGCCGACGCTGATGCTGACCCAGGCCTGGCACCCGCGCTTCGACAAGGACCCGGCGCACCGTTGGCTGCGTGAAACGCTCAAGGCGTGTTGCGATGAGACTTGGCTGGCCGCGCAACCCTGACTCCACAAACCACACAAACCCCTGTAGGAGTGAGCCTGCTCGCGATGGCGGTGTGTCAGTCGCCGAAAATATCGACTGAAAAGGCGCCATCGCGAGCAGGCTCACTCCTACAAGAGAAATAATTGTGTCTGGCGCACTTATAACCTGCCGATAAGTCAATTTTCGTCAGCAGTAAGCCCGACTAAGATGCTCCGGTATTTTTCCCTCCGGAGTGTGCATTCATGACATCCCTGACGGTTCCGGCGCCCATCGCTGTGGTCAGTCCGGCGACGGCGGTCACGCCACCGGTATTCGGGGCGCGGATCATCACCGGCCTGGTCGGTGTGCTGTTGGCGGTGCTGGTCTCGGGCCTCAACGAGATGGTGACCAAGGTCGCGCTTGCCGACATCCGGGGCGCGTTGAACATCGGGTACGACGAAGGCACCTGGCTGGTCGCCTGCTATGCCGCGACCTCGGTGGCGGCGATGGCTTTCGCGCCGTGGTGCTCGGTGACCTTCTCGCTGCGCCGTTTCACCCTCTGCGCGATCAGCCTGTTCACGCTGCTCGGGGTGCTGTGCCCGTTTGCCCCGAACTACGAAAGCCTGTTGCTGATGCGCACCCTGCAAGGGCTGGCCGGCGGCGCATTGCCGCCGATGCTGATGACCGTTGCGCTGCGCTTTCTGCCGGCCAATTTCAAACTCTTTGGCCTGGCGGGTTACGCGCTGACCGCGACGTTCGGCCCCGGCCTCGGCACGCCACTGGCCGGCTTGTGGAGTGAATACGTCGGCTGGCAATGGACGTTCTGGCAAATCATCGTGCCGTGCCTGATTGCCATGGCAATGGTCGCCTGGGGCATTCCGCAGGACCCGCTGCGCCTGGAACGCCTCAAAACCTTCAACTGGAAGGGGCTGCTGCTGGGCTTTCCGGCGATTTGCATGCTGGTGATCGGTTTGCTGCAGGGCAACCGGCTGGATTGGTTCGAGTCGGACTTGATTTGCGCTCTGCTCGGTGCCGGCTCGCTGTTGCTGCTGGCGTTCCTGATCAACGAATGGTCGCAGCCGATCCCGTTTTTCAAGCTGCAGATGCTCGGCATCCGCAACCTGTCGTTCGCGCTGATGACCCTCGCCGGGGTGCTGGTGGTGTTGCAGGCAGTGGTGTTGATTCCGTCGAGCTATCTGGCGCAGGTCCAGGGTTATCGGCCGGTACAGACCGCGCCGATCATGCTGATCGCCGCATTGCCGCAGTTGATTGCGCTACCGCTGGTGGCGGCGCTGTGCAACTTGCGCTGGGTCGATTGCCGCTGGGTGCTGGGCATCGGCTTGAGCATGTTGACGCTGTCCTGCCTGGGCGGCTCGCTGCTGACCTCGGAGTGGATTCGCGACAATTTCTACGTCCTGCAATGGCTGCAGATCTTCGGTCAGCCGATGTCGGTGCTGCCGCTGCTGATGTTGTCCACCGGCAGTATCCAGCCGCAGGACGGGCCGTTCGCCTCCGCCTGGTTCAACACGGTGAAAGGCCTGGCGGCAGTGGTCGCCACCGGGGTGATCGAAGCGCTGACCACCGCGCGCCTGCATTTCCACTCGAGCATGTTGATCGACAACCTTGGTAATTCACCGTTGGCCGATCGCAGCGATCCGGGCCTCGCCCATCGCCTGCACGAACAGGCCGTGGTGCTGACGTCTTCCGATCTTTATGTGTGCATGGCCGGCGTCGCGGTAACGCTGATCCTGCTGATTTTCTGGCTGCCGACGCGGATCTTTCCGCCGCGCGCGCCGACCTGATGGCTGTACTGAAACAGAAGGTTTTTATGACGACTCAAGCAAAGCAGAAACTCGCGGTGGCCGTGGCCGCCGCACTGGCGGTCGGTGTGCTGGTGTACCTGGCGATGCCCGGCCTGTTCGGCAAACGGACTCAGCAAACCACCAACGATGCGTTCGTCTCGGCCGACTACACCTTGGTGGTGCCGCGCGTGGCCGGGTTCATCAAGGAGGTGCTGGTGGAAGACAACCAGCAAGTGAAGGCCGGGCAGTTGCTGGCATTGATCGATGACCGTGACTTGCGCGCTGCGGCGCAAGCCGCCGATGCACAAACCCTGGTCGCCCGCGCGCAGCTGCAAAACGCCAGGGCGACGTTGGAGCGGCAGACGTCGGTGATCGCTCAGGCCCAGGCTACCGTCGTGTCGGCCAAGGCGGAAATGGCCTTCGCCCAGCAGGAATTGAATCGCTACAACCATTTGGCCGGCGTCGGTGCCGGCACTGTGCAGAACGCGCAGCAGGCGCGTACCCGCATTGATCAGGCGAGCGCACGGCTGGATACCGCCAGTGCGAAACTGGCGGCCGAGCGCAAGCAGGTGGAGATTCTGACGGCGCAGCGCGATGCCGCCGAAGGCAGTTTGAAGCATGCGCAGGCGGCGCTGGAAATCGCCAGTTTCGAGCTGTCCTATACGCGCATCACCGCGCCGCAGGATGGCATGGTCGGCGAGCGTGCGGTGCGCGTCGGCGCCTATGTCACGCCGGGCAGCAAACTGCTGGCGGTGGTGCCGTTGCGCCAGGCGTATGTGGTCGCCAACTTTCAGGAAACCCAACTGACCGATGTGCAGCCGGGGCAGGAGGTTGAAGTGCGGGTCGACAGCCTCGGCGGCGAGGCCTTGAGCGGTCGCGTCGAAAGCATCGCGCCGGCGACGGGGGTGACCTTTGCCGCCGTGAAACCGGACAACGCCACCGGCAACTTCACCAAGGTCGTGCAGCGGATTCCGGTGAAGATCCTGCTTGAGCCGGGTCAGCCATTGGCCGAGCGGCTGCGCGTCGGTATGTCGGTTGAGACGCGCATTGATACCCGCCGTTCGGCGCCGGCGGTGCGTGAGGTGACTCAGCGATGATCAAGGTTGAATCGGCTGGCGCCTTCGCGAGCAAGCCCGCTCCCACAGGAGGAACGCGTTCCAACGTGTGGGAGCGAGCCTGCTCGCGAAGAGGCCAGTGGCAGCAACTCACCCTCAGTGCCTTGCTCGCCCTTGGCCTCAGCGCCTGCACCGTCGGCCCGGATTTCCACAAACCCCAGGCCACGCAAATCGCCGACTGGGCCAAACCCGCCAGGTCCGCCCCAAGCCAGGCGGTCAGTCAGCCGCTGAACGAACGCTGGTGGGAGGTTTTCCATGATGCCCAGCTCTCGACGCTCACCCAGCGTGCCATGCAGAGCAACCTCGATTTGCAACTGGCCAGCAGCCGCTTGCAACAAAGCCGCGCCGCACGCCAGGTGATCAGCGCGGAGCGCTACCCGAACACCGCCGCGACCGGCAGCTACGCGCGCCAACGCAATAGCGGCAAAGGTTTGAGCGACCCGTCCGGGCACAACGGCGATTCGGCCTTCAACCTGTGGGACGGCGGTTTCTCCGCCTCCTGGGAACTGGATTTCTGGGGCCGCGTGCGCCGGGAAACCGAAGCTGCCGACGCCAAACTCGAAGTCGCCGAAAACGATCGTCGCGCGGTGTTGCTGGCGGTCCTTGCCGACACCGCGCAGAACTACATTCAGCTGCGCGGCGTGCAAAACACGCGTGCGGTCACCGAGCAGAACCTCGACGTCGCCCGGCACAGCCTCAAACTGTCGCAACTGCGCCTCAACGATGGTGTGGCGACCGATCTGGACGTCGCCGAAGCCGCCGCGCAGGTCGCCGCCATCGAATCGCGCCTGCCAGCGCTTGAGCAGCGTCAGTCGCAGCTGATCAACGCGATCAGCCTGTTGCTGGGCGAGCCGCCACAAGCCTTGGCCAAAGTGTTATCCACAGACGCCGCGGTGCCGCAGTCGCCGCTGCAAGTCGCCATTGGATTGCCGTCGCAACTGGCCGAACGCCGCCCGGACATCCGTCAGGCCGAGGCGCAGCTGCACGCGGCCACCGCCAACATCGGTGTGGCCAAGGGCGATTTCTATCCGCGCATCACTCTGTCCGGCAGCCTCGGCTCGCAGGCGATGCAACTGAGTGATTTCGGCTCTTGGGGTTCACGCGCGTTCGGCATCGGCCCGCAATTCAGCCTGCCGTTGTTCGACGGCGGGCGCCTGCGCGGCATGTTGCAACTGCGCGAAGCCCAGCAACAGGAAGCCGCCATCGCCTACCAGCAAACCGTGCTGCGCGCCTGGCATGAAATCGACGATCAACTGACGGCCTACAACGCCAGCCAACGCCGCCGCGACAGCCTCGCCGAAGCCGTGCGCCAGAACCAGATCGCCCTGCGCACTGCGCAACAGCAATACGTCGAAGGTGTGGTCGATTTCGTCAACGTCCTCACCGTGCAGAGCGCGCTGCTCTCTACGCAGGAGCAGTGGGTGGAGAGTTCGACCGGGGTGTCACTGGCGATGGTCGGGTTGTACAAGGCGCTGGGTGGGGGATGGGAGTCGGTGTATCCGGTGGGGGAGATGGCGCAACGCTGAAACCTCGTGAACGTGAGCAAGTCAGCGAATTCGACGGGTTGACCATAGCGCTTCGGTCGGATTACAGAACGGGCAGCGAAGCAATGCTGGCCTTTCGCTTGACGCTAACCCCCGCTGTCGTAGACTCCGCTCATCCGTCAGGGAGTAGCGGTTATGCAGCGTTTTCGTGGTTGGGTTATTGGATTGACCTTTGTAACGTGTGCAGTTCAGGCGCAAACGCCCGGGCCAGACGATCCGCTGCTGGATAACGCAGCCCCTGCGGCAGCCACCGCCAGCAGTGAGGCGCGCGGGGTGTTGCGGGCGCGGGATCAGGCGGTGCTGGCCAGTGAGTTGTCGGGGCGCATTGTCGAGTTGCCGTTCAGCGAGGGCGAGTCGTTCAAGAAGGGCGATGTGCTGGCGAAGTTCGATTGCTCGGCGTATCAGGCTCAGCTCAATGCGGCGCAGGCCGCCAGTCGCGGTGCCGGTGAGGAGCTGGCACACAACAGGCAGTTGGCGGCACTCAATTCCGTCGGGCGTTTCGAAGTGGCACGGGCCGAGGCCAAGGTCAGCGAAACCCAGGCGCAATCCCAGGTGTATCAGGTTCAGGTCAAACGCTGCAGTGTGGTCGCGCCGTTCGACGGGCAAGTGGTCGAGCGCAAGGTGCAGCGCTTTGAAAGCGTGGCGGCCGGTGCGCCGCTGCTTGATGTGGTGGATAACCGCACCCTGGAAATCCATCTGTTGGTGCCGTCGCGCTGGATGGCCAGGCTCAAACCCGGGCAGACCTTCAGCTTTATCCCCGATGAAACCGGCCAGCCGATTGACGCTACGGTCAAACGGCTTGGTGCGCGTATTGATGAAGGCAGCCAGACGCTGTTGCTGGTCGCCACACTTCCCGAAGCCAAAGGCTTGCTCGCGGGCATGAGCGGTACGGCGCATTTCGCGGAGCTCAAATGAACGCCCCGGTGGCCGGCGGCGCCGAGCAGGTGTTCGCGCGGTTTCTTGACCTCGAACGCCAGACCCGCGCCGCCCGCGATGCCTCGCAACTGGCCTACAGCCTGGTCAACGACGGTCAGGCGCTATTCGGCTTTCGCCATGCGGCGCTGTTGATCGCCGGCAAGGTGCAGGCGGTGACCGGAGTCAGTGCGGTGGAGCCGAATGCGCCGTTCGTGGCGTTCGTCGAGCAGGCCGTGGCGCAGTTGTTCAAACAGAATGTGCTGAAGCAGGCGCGAGTGATCACCGCGGATCTGCTGGCCGAGTCGATTCAGGCCGACTGGCGCTCGCTGTCGGCGGCGCAGGTGTTCTGGCTGCCGTTGATTGATCGCAAGGGCGAGGTGTTCGGCGGTCTGTGGCTGGCCCGCGACGTCCCGTGGAATCCTTCCGAACAAGTGCTGCTGGCGCAACTGGGCGACACCTACAGCCACGCCTGGCTGGCGCTGCAACCGCGCAAACCGTGGCGCCTGCGCTGGACGCGCAAACGTCAGGTGGCGCTGGTCGCTGTATTGTTGCTCGGGCTGTTGATCCCGGTGCGTCAATCGGTGCTGGCGCCGGCGGAAGTGGTGCCCCAGGGCGGACGCGTGGTGGCGGCGCCGCTGGACGGGGTGATCGCCGAGTTTTTGGTCAAACCCAATCAGTTGGTGAAGACCGGCGACCTGCTGCTGCGTTTTGAGAGCACCACGCTCAAGGCCCAGGCCGATGTCGCCGAACGCGCCTTGGGTGTGGCCGAAGCAGAACTGAAATCCAACTCGCAACGTTCGTTTGCCGATGCCGAGTCCAGCGCCAAGGTCGATTTGCTCGCCGCCCGTGCCGAGCAAAAACGCGCCGAGCGCGATTACGCCCGTGAGTTGCTGGCGCGCAGCGAAGTGCGCGCCGAACGTGACGGGATCGCAGTGTTCGCCGACGCCGAGCGCCTGACCGGCAAACCGGTGCAGACCGGTGAACGGCTGATGGAAATCGCTGACCCGAATCAGGCCGAACTGCGCATCGAACTGGCGGTGGGCGACGCGATTGCCCTGGCGCCGGGGGCCGAAGTCGCGTTGTTTCTCGACAGCGATCCGTTGCAGCGTCACCTCGCCACGCTGGAGCGTTCGGCCTACGAGGCGCAACCGACGGCGGGCGGGCAATTGGCGTATCGGCTGGACGCCAATTTCAGCGAGGCGCCGCCGCGCATCGGCCTGCGCGGCACGGCAAAAATCTTTGGTGAGCGCGCCCCGCTGGCCTTGTACCTGCTGCGTCGGCCACTGGCCGGCCTGCGTCAGAGCGTGGGCCTGTAAATGAACCTGCCGAGCCTGCGTGCCGACCTGCAACTGTCGCCCGCGGCGCCGGCTTTGGACGGTTCACCGCGCTGGACCTTGGCCGATCCGGTGCGCGGTCGCTATTTCAAGCTTGGAACGGCGGCGATGCGTCTGTTGCGGCACTGGTCGCTGGGCGATGCCGAGCAGGTGTTGCGCGCCGCCAATCGCGAGCCGGGTCTGGCGCTGGACAGCCGCGAGCTTGAGCAGTTGCTGGAGTTTCTGCGCGGTCATGATCTGATCAGCGCGATGGATGATCAACAGCGCGCCAGTTACCGGCTCAAGGCTCTGGCGCAGAAGCAGAGCCTGTGGAAAGTCCTGCTGCACCAATACCTGTTTTTCCGCATTCCATTGTGGCGCCCGGATGCCTTTCTCAACCGTGCCTGGCCGTGGCTGGAACGCTGCGGCCCACGCGTGCTGCGCTATGGTTTGCCGGCGACTCTGGGCCTCGGAGTGTTTCTGGTGTCGCGGGACTGGCAGCGCTTTGTCGGCACCTTCCCGCACCTGTTCAGCCTCGGCGGCGCGCTGGCGTTCGGCGTGGCATTGTTCTTCGCCAAGCTCTGTCACGAGTTCGGCCATGCGTTCATGGCCAAGCGGGCCGGGTGTCGGGTGCAGAGCATGGGTGTAGCGTTCATGGTGCTGCTGCCGATGTTCTACACCGATGTCAGCGATGCCTGGCGGGTCAATGATCGTCGCGCGCGCCTGCTGATCGGCGCCGGCGGGGTGTTGGCGGAATTGCTGCTGGCGTGCATCGCACTGCTGGCCTGGTCGCTGTTGCCCGACGGCCCGGGGCGCACGGCGGCGTTCATGCTCGCCAGCGCCACGTGGATCACCACGCTGGTGGTCAATCTCAATCCGTTCATGCGTTTCGATGGCTATTTTCTGCTCAGCGATCTGTGGGAGGTCGACAACCTGCAGGGCCGGGCCTTTGCCTTGTGCCGCTGGCGGTTGCGTGAATTTTTGTTCGGTTATGGCGCCCCGGCGCCGGAGCCGTGGTCGCCGAAGATGCAACGGCGTTTGCTGATCTGGGGGTATGGCTCGTGGTTGTGGCGTGCGGCGTTGTTTTTCGGGATCGCGTTGGCGGTCTATCACCTGTTCTTCAAGGTGTTGGGGATTTTCCTGATGCTGGTGGAGCTGGTGTGGTTCATCTTTTTGCCGATCATGAATGAGTGGCGCCAGTGGTGGAGCCGCCGCGAACAGGCCCACGGTCCGCGCGTGCTGCTGAGCAGTCTCGCGGTGCTCGGGCTGCTGCTGGTGCTGATCGTGCCGTGGCGCAGTGCGGTGGAATTGCCGACGATGTTCGAAGCCGGACGCGCCAGCGCCCTGCATGCGCCAGCGTCAGCACGGGTGAAAACGGTGAAGGTCACCGACGGGCAAACGGTTGCCCAAGGCGATGTGCTGATCGAACTGGAGTCCCCGGATCTTGACTCGAAACTGGCCATCGTCCGCCGGGAAATCCAGATCCAGCAATTGCTCATGCGCCGTCAGGCCGGACGCAGCGAAACCGCCGCCGACGCCAGTATCATCGAGCAGAAGCTGGCCGAAGCGGTGGCGCAATACCGTGGCCTGAGCGCGCAGCGTGAACGTCTGTTGTTGCGCGCCCCGCATGCCGGTCGCGTGCGTGATCTGCTGCCGAACCTGACGCCCGGGCGCTGGCTGTCGACCCATGATGCGCTGGTGCGAGTGGTCGAGGACGGCGCGCGGTTGCGCGGGTATCTGGCCGAGTCCGAATTGTGGCGAGTCAAACCGGGGGCCAGTGGGCGCTTTATCGCGGACGATCCGATGCACCCGGCGCTCGCCGTGCAACTCAATGAAATCGACAGCAACGGCGTGGCTTATGTCGATCAGGAGGCGCTGACCTCCGATCACCACGGGCCGATCGCCGTGCGCCGCGATCAACAGCAACGGGCAGAACCGGTGCAGGCACAGTACGGCGTGCGGCTGAGCACGGTCGATGCGGCGGCGACGCCGGTGCAGCCATTGCGCGGCGTGGTGGTGGTGCAGGGCAGCGGTGAGTCGGTGCTCGGTGTGGCCTGGCGCCGGTTGGCGGCGCTGGGGGTCAGGGAAAGCGGTTTCTAGGGGAGAGCACAATGGCGGACAGCGCAGCGATGGCGGCAGACGGATTGGTGGTGCGACCTTCGCGGGCCACCGACGGCCCGTTCCTGCAAAGCCTGTATCAGACGGCGCGGCCGGATCTGCAATGGATCGATGGCGAGCAGGAACAGGTGCAGCAAGTGGTCGCCCAGCAGTTTCAGGTGCAGGAGCAGGGCATGGGCGATAACTATCCCAATGCGATGCACTACGTGGTGGAGAAACTCGGCACGGCGATCGGCGCCCTGAGCACTGATTTCGGCCCCAACGAGATTCGCGTGCTGTATCTGGCGTTCATTCCCCAGGCACGCGGCCAGGGCTATGGCCGCGCGGTGCTGCAAGGGGTGCAAAAAGCCGCGCAACAGGTGCGCTGCCCGGTGGCGACGGTGGTCTGGACCAGCAATCCGCATGCGCGCCGGCATTATCTGGCGCTGGGGTTTGCGGTGGAGCAGAGCAATCCGGCGGCGGAGCGGCTGGTCTGGTATCCACAGGGTTAGCCCTGCAGAAAAAACCTGTGGGAGCGAGCCTGCTCGCGAAGGCGGTGATTCATCCTGCATCGTTGTTGGCTGACAGGACGCTTTCGCGAGCAGGCTCGCTCCCACAGGGCGGGTGTACAGCAGTTGAAGATGAGGTTGCGCTAGATGATCGAGTCGATATCGAGCGTATGCGGCGCGCCGATCGTGTGCCCGTAAAGTGAGGCCAGCAACGCATCGTTGCTGGCGTTGTCCGGCGCCTGCGCCAGTTGTTCTTCCTTGAGGTTTTCCGGGTGCGCGCGCCAGCGTTGCAGGCTTTCGGCGAGCAGCTCCGGCTGTTCGGCGAGCAGGCCGTAGACGTCGCAGGCCCGGACCCGCTTATGCCGCAGAGCGCTCAGGCGCGCATGGGTGGTCTCGATGCCGCTGACTTCGTGGTTGATTGCCTCGATCGTGCGCTCCTGGGTGCGCACATAGGCCTCTGGCCGGGCCAGCAGGTCCTGGCGGGCGGCGCGCAATTGCCGGGTAATGCGCACCAGCGCTTGCTCCACCCATTCGAACTCGCTGTCAGTGACCCGTGTGCGACTCGTCTCATGGGCCTGCTGCCAACGGCGCAGGGCTGCCCAGCATGCCGGGACATAGCCGCCGACCACCGAGTGATGCCCGACATTGAAGAGCTGCCGCAACAAGACCGGACGATCCGGCAGGCCATTTTTCTGCTGCAGCGCGACGGTGCACGCGGCGTGCTGGGTGATGGTGTCGCAGCCCGGCTCCCACAGGATCGAAGACACCCGCTGACGCCCGAACTCCACCGGCATGGCGTGATGCAGGGTGCCATGGTGGTCGTAGGCTTCCCCCGTCCAGTTGGTAATGCCCGCGACGAACACCGACAGCCCGACCGGCACATTGGTAAACATCAACGCCGCGCCAGGCCCGTAAACCCCGATCTTGGTGTTCATCCAGCTACCCGGCACGCTGGGCACCGGGTCGTTGTGGTTGACCATGCGGTAATGCACCAGCGGGGCAGCGGCTTTGGTGAAGACCGTGTCGCCGGCGCGGGGGGCGCCGTAGGTGTAGAGCTGGATGTTGTAGCCTTCGGGGTTGCGACGAAGCATTTCCGAAAGCAACAAAGTGATTGCTCCACCCAAGCTGTGTCCACAGATCAGTAGTTTTTGACCTGCGTAGAATCGGTCCAGATAGCTCGCTACAAAAGCTTCTGCTTTTTTTGCAGCGTCATAAAATCCCCGATGAACCTGGCCTTCTCCCTCCTCGAACGGCACTTGCAGAGCGTCAGCATCCCGTAATCCGTCGGGAATAATCTCAAAGGTGCCACGCACGGCGATCAGGATCAGTTCGTCATTGTGGGTGATAAAGGCCTGGGTGTCGGTCGCGTCTTTCCCGAGGTGTCTGTCGTCGAGAAAGTGGACTTTCTCAGGGTGCTCCTGCTCCGCACCCAGAGCCGGGTTATTGACCTCATACAGTGCCGGATCGAACGGCACGATTTCCAGCCTTCTGGAATACGCCACGTCTTCATACAAGGGGTAATAGGCTTTGCTTTGCGCGGCGTCGACGCGCCACAACTCCTCTGATTTGGCCAAGGCATCGGCGAACCAGTTGCCCACACTGGGTTGCTCGGGGAAGGTCACCCGGTTTTCCCTGATCGGCGCGGTGGCGGGTTTCTGGCCAAAAGGGCAGTAACTCAGGGTGGCCATCAATGCCAGCTGGTAGAGGTTGAGTGCGCAGAACTCCGGCGCCGTCGACAGCATCGGGCGCAAGGCCCGTAACGCACGCACTTCCAGCACCGTGTGTTTGCGTGAGGCCAGGGCGACACCGACCTGTGCATGCTTGCCCATGATCGCGGACAGGCCGCTGTTGGCGGGGTAGTGGCGATAGACCTCGGGTGGCAGATGGGCGACATGCCTGACCAGGTGGCGCACCTCCACCTGTATGTATTCGTCGCCGTCCGGAACGGGTTGTTCGCGGTTACGGGTGGCGCCCGGATTGCGATAACGGGTTTGTTCGGCGCGAACCTGGAGTTCGGTGATTTTCAGGGGGTAGTGGGGTCTGTTGATCAAACCTTTATAGGGTTCATCAGATCCTTCGTAGGTGTGATCGAATGAAAGTGCAATGGGGCCAGCACAATAATTGGTCACCCGGCCGAAACCCTTTGTGTCCAGGTATCCGCTGTAAGTCTGCCCTTCGGAATCAACTGCATCGTAGGCCAGCCCTGCATAGGCTTCTGCCATTCCGAATTCATCAACTAACTGAAAACTGCTCCAGTTCCCTTGTGTGGGGCAATTCAGTATCCGGCTGTTCAATGGTGATTGCAGTTCGTTTTCCAGTAACGTCATGTGGAACACTCCTTATTCCGTGCAGCCGGGGTAGATGGTGCAGATGCGTCCATCGACCATTTGGAAAGTGCTGAAATCGGTGTAATTGCCGTTGCAGTAAGCACGCTGGTCTTCAAAGCCGTTACCCATGCAGCGCTTCCAGCCGTTGGGTACCTTGACCCAGGTGTCTCCCCAACCAGGCCTTTCTTCCGCTGCCAAATCGATCTTCATCCGCACGGTTTTTCCCGGCAGTTGGTCGAGGGTGTAGGCGGCAAAAGGGCGACCTTGCGCTAGCGCGCCAAGCTCATCGGTTTTTTTGCAGTCGAGGAGTTTTCGCAGGATGCGTGGCTTGCCAATGGTGCGAAACAGCCATTGGCATTGGCCATAGAAAGTGCTTTCGCCAGAGCGGTCAAAAACCCCCTTGTACTTCGCCTCCAGGTTATCGCGAAGGGCAATAACAGCACTGTCACCACTGGAGTCTCTTCGGCTTTTGCCGTATGCAGCCCTAATCTCAATATCAATCTTCCAGATCACCAACGGGCAACCCTTGACCGTCCGGTGGATCGCAATTTCTGAAACTGGCTCGTAGTGTTCGCGCCACTTCAAGTTGTAGCCAACCGCAGTATTTCGCCCGTCCGGAACGGTGCAGGTTTCTCCTTTGGCGGGCACGTATTTGGCGATGGCTTCATAGGCGAACCCTGGCGGCAGATCAGCCGTAAAGGTAAAGCTGTTGGGCGGACTGCTCTTGCAGCCAGCCATAAAGGCGAAGCAACTCCCCAGCACCGCCGTGCATCGCAAACGAGGCCCGGTGAGGACGCTGTGCAACCCCTTTTCAAGTGACGTCATGTGGAACACTCCTTATTCCGTGCAGCCGGGGTAGATGGTGCAGATGCGCCCGTCGACCATTTGGAAGGTGCTGAAATCGGTGTGGTTGCCGAAGCAGAAGGCATCCTGGTCTTCGAAGTTGTCGCCCATGCAGCGTTTCCAGCCGTCAGGAAATTTGACCCAGGTCTTGCCGATGGCCGGCCTTTCTTCCGCCGCCAAATCGATCTTCATCCGCACGGTTTTTCCCGGCAGTTGGTCGAGGGTGTAGGCGGCAAAAGGGCGACCTTGCGCTAGCGCGCCAAGCTCATCGGTTTTTTTGCAGTCGAGGAGTTTTACGATGCGACGGTAAGGTCCCATCGTGCGAAACAGCCACTGACACTGGCCGTAAAAGCGGCTTTCAGCCTCAGCGTTGAAGACACCCTTGTAACGAGCCTCCAGCTCTTCGCGTACAACGACCGCTGCGAAGTCTCCACTCTTGTCCCCCCAGTCTTTTCCGTAGGCAGCCCGGATAACCAGATCAATCTTCGAGATCACTAATGGGCAACCCTTAACCGTTCGGTGGATCGCAATTTCTGAAACTGGCTCGTAGTGTTCGCGCCACTTCAAGTTGTAGCCAACCGCAGTATTTCGCCCGTCCGGGACGGTGCAGCTTTCTCCTTTGGCGGGCACGTATTTGGCGATGGCTTCATAGGCGAACCCCGGCGGCAGATCAGCCGTAAAGGTAAAGCTGTTGGGCGGACTGCTCTTGCAGCCAGCCATAAGGGCGAAGCAACTCCCCAGCACCGCCGTACATCGCAAACGAGGCCCGGTGAGGACGCTGTGCAACCCCTTTTCAAGTGACGTCATGTGGAACACTCCTTATTCCGTGCAGCCGGGATAAATGGTGCAGATGCGGCCATCAACCATCTGGAAGGTGCTGAAATCGGTGTGGTTGCCGAAGCAGAAGGCGTACTGGTCTTCGAAGTTGTCGCCCATGCAGCGTTTCCAGCCGTCAGGGACTTTGACCCAGGTCTTGCCGATGGCAGGCCTTTCTTCCGCTGCCAAATCGATCTTCATCCGCACGGTTTTTCCCGGCAGTTGGTCGAGGGTGTAGGCGGCAAAAGGGCGACCTTGCGCTAGCGCGCCAAGCTCATCGGTTTTTTTGCAGTCGAGGAGTTTTCGCAGGATGCGTGGCTTGCCAATGGTGCGAAACAGCCATTGGCATTGGCCATAGAAAGTGCTTTCGCCAGAGCGGTCAAAAACACCCTTGTACTTCGCCTCCAAGTTATCGCGAAGGGCAATAACGGCATTGTCACCACTGGAGTCTCTTCGGCTTTTACCGTATGCAGCCCTAATCTCAATATCAATCTTCCAGATCACTAATGGGCAACCCTTAACCGTTCGGTGGATCGCAACTTCTGAAACTGGCTCGTAGTGTTCGCGCCACTTCAAGTTGTAGCCAACCGCAGTATTTCGCCCGTCCGGAACGGTGCAGGTTTCTCCTTTTGCAGGCACGTATTTGGCGACCGCTTCATAAGCAAACCCTGGCGGCAGATCCGCAGTGAACGTGAAACTGTTGGGCGGACTCGCCACACACCCCAACAACATCCCCATGCAGCCCACCCCTGCGGCCTGTCGAAAAAATCGCTTCACTGCGCGGCGTCTCCACCCATCGTTTTCACCCAATGGCTCACCCGTTCGAAGTGTTCCTGCGGCGTTTCACCCGGACGCACTTGCCAGTGCGTATCGATGCCATGAGCGGGTGTTCGCAAGCTGTGGATCAGCAGAAACTCCAGCTGCTGCGCTGTCTGCCAACCCCACGCATCCGCCTGATCGAGACGTTCACGCAGCCAGACTTCCGGTGGCTGTGTTCGCGCGAGGTCGGCGTAGGACTGTTCGTGTTCGGCCAGCAGGTAGCGGTGAGCGTTGAGCTGGCGAATCTCGCGGGTTTGCTCAGCAGGCACGGGTGTTTGCAGCCACAGCGGCGACTCCGGCAATGAGTAGCTGCCGGGCGCGGGGTTGTCGTTGCTTTCCCATTGCGAGCCCTGCCAGTAACACACGCTGAGCGTCGGGCCGAGGTAGCCCGGTATGGCTTCGGTGGGCAGATGTGCGAGTGTCCGGGTCAGCACGCGGTTGTCGTGAAAGCGGTACAGCGCCTGATGCGGACGGGCGCCGACGATCAGCCGTTGCTGCCAGTGTTCGACCCACGCGGACAGGGCGGTTTGGGGCAGGCTGAACAGCCAGCCCCAGTTGTCTTGCGGACAGGCGAGCAACGGCGCGATGCGTTTGTCGTCATACCGCTCAAGGGCGAAAACAAACGGCCCGTTGTCCGCCAGGTCGGCGGCGGGTGTGTCTTTGTAGAGGATGCGGTAATGCTCGAAGTCGCTGGTTTGCAGCAACAGCCGGCGAACTGCCTGTTGTTGCGAGTCGAGTAGCAGATACAGGTCATGCCCCGAAGCGAATTGGCGGTTCATCCAGTGGCGCGGGAATGCGTCGTTCATGCGGCGTTCTCCCGTGGCAGGCAGACGCCATCGCGGCAGGCTTCGCAAAGCGCGCAGAAAGTCGCTCCCATTGCGTTGTTGTCAGCCAGCAGCGCGAGTTGCGTGGACGCCAGCACGGCGGGCAATGGTGCTGGCGCGGTCAGGTCGTCGACGCCATCGGGCATCGCGGCCCGCGCTGACGCAACCGCTTTGGGATTGCCGCCGACCTGGATGGCACTGCTGCTGAAAATACCGCCGTGACCGATCACCAGGTGCTCGCCGCCGGCCGTGATGCTGATACTGTTGCCGGCGTTGAGTACCAGATGATCGCCGGCGTTGAGATGGATTTGCCGACCGGCCTCGATCGCCTGCAGTTGATCGACACGGCTATGGCTGTCTCCGCTGACGTGCAAGTGGTCGCTGGCATGCAGCCGGGTCTTGCGGTCGCCGTGCACGGTGCGCTGGTCTTCTGCCTGCAACACGCTGATGCTGTGGCCCTTGATGGTTTCGTGACGCTGGTTGCCGACGTCCAGGCGGCTGTCGTTTTCCACCTTGTGTTCGAGGTCGCGCTGGGCGCGCAGGTAGATCAGTTCGCGACCGGCGCGATCTTCCACGTGCAGTTCGTTGAAGCCGCCGTTGTCCGGTGAACTGCGTGAGCGAAACACGCTGCGGGTCTTGTGCTCCGGCAGTTCATAGGGGGCCGGGTTGGCGCTGTTGATCAGGCAACCGCTGATGACCGGTTGGTCCGGGTCGCCCTCGAGAAAACTGACCAGCACTTCCATGCCGACCCGGGGCAGCGTCACGCTGCCATGTGCGCTCCCGGCCCAGTTCGAGGCCAGTCGCAGCCAGCAACTGCTGTGGTCGTCGTGGTTGCCTTCGCGATCCCAGTAGAACTGGACCTTGACCCGACCGAACGCGTCGCAATGAATCTCTTCGTTGACCGGACCGGTGACCACAGCGCTCTGGCTGCCGAAGATTCTCGGCTTCACGAATGAGTGTGGTGGGCGGTAGATCACCTCCCATGGCGTGGCGACAAACTCGTTCCGGTAGCCTTCAACGAAGCCGTCGTCAGTGGCGGCGCTCATCCCGCCCAGCGTCTCCTCCAGTGCTGCGGGCTGTTTGCCGCTGTGGATGACGTCGGTCAGCAGCCACAGCCCGTTGTTTTCCTCGCAGGGATGCTCGCTGATCGACAGGAAGTGACCGGCCACCAGGCTTGGCTGATCGCTGTGGCCGCGGGCCTGCAGGTAGTCGGCGCGATGACTTTCGAGGGCGCGGTGGGTCAGTTGCTTGCCCCGCGCGCCGTCGGTGAAGCGCCCCGGATAGCGATAATCCTCAAGCGCCGGCCGGGCCGCGTCGCTGTTGGGCCGATGAGTCGCCTCGAGCAGAAAGCGGGTCTTGCGAAAGTCGTGATCGCGGCGCGCGGTCGCGGTGGGGCGGGTTTCCACCCGTACCTGCCATTGTTGGATCGTGGGTGTTTCGGCAACCATGCCGCTGTTTCGTCGATAGGGTGTCGGGCGATCCAGACGAGGGAACACCGTCTGATTGTCGCCCAGCACCAGCAGGTGTTTTTCCCGGCTGTGCTGGAAGTGGTAGTGAATGCCTTCCTCCTGACACAGGCGCTGGATGAAGTGCAGATCCGACTCCGACTGGACGCAGTAGTCGCGCGGCGGATAGTCGGCACCGAGATGAAACTGGTGCAGGTCACGATGAATGCCGTTGTCCGCGAGAATCCGGGTGATGATCTGTGGCACGTTCATCTGCTGGAAAATCCGCTGATTGAAGCGATGCTGCAGATATGACAGGCGCGGGACCAGTGTCAGGCTGTAGCGCGTCAGGCGTTTGCCGCTATCGCCACGGGCGACGCGATCGACCACGCCGTGGATGCCATGGCCGTCGAGATCGAAGGCCAGGAACGCCTGCTGGTGCATGAGGCTTTCAAGGCGCAGGTTCGCGCGTTCGCTGACCAGCTCAACCTCGAACGTGTAGGGCTGGCTGATGGATTCGTGGCCGGTGAAGGAGAGGACTTGCAGATCGTGTTTAACGTCGGTGAGCGAAAGGCTGAAGCGGGCACGGGTGGTCGACATCCTTTATTCCTTGTCCTGTGACGGGGCACAGGCTCTCGGACGTCGATGCACGGCTTGCGCGCAGACCTTCCCTGGTCTTGCGCGCAACAAACGTCTCGGAGCCAGTTTCGTGCAACGCTAACAAGGCCGCCGAAGAAATGATGTCAGACGCTTCCCAAATTGCAGTCACACATTAACCGGGGCGTGGAAACGCAGGATTTTTTCAGTTGAAGGTAATGTGAAAGTAAGCCAGCGCCGGGTCCCGACCCAGCGGTGGTACCCGCGATACGAAGATACCGTCCACTCGTCCCAGCTCCGGCAGCTCCAGTGCACATAATCCGTCGATGAATTCAGTCGGCTCCAGACTGCTCAACTCGACACTGAACGGTATGCGCTCGCTGTAGCGCATTTTCGCCAGGGGTTTTTCTTCGAACGCCCCGATGTGGATCTGCAGGGCACTGCCATCGGGCAGGTGCAGGGTGCCGATTCGGCCCTCAAGTGCCTGGAAATGTTGGCTTTTCACCGCTTGCAGCATGGTTACACTCCAGCCAGGTGGTGACCGGGGGAGAGAGCTCCCCCGGTGGTTGTTCAGTTGCGCGAAGGATACAAACCCTGCAGGGCGATGCTGAAGTTGAGTACCAGATAGGGGTTCATGATCGCCATCGGCAAGCCGTTGCCGGTGGGGCTGATCGTGCCGCTGATGGTAGTGGCTGCGCCTTTGAGGGGTACGGCCGAGGCGCCTTGGGCATCGGAAAAGATGTTCGCCAGACCGGGGCCGGTGCCCGAGGCGCCGAGGTAGGAATTGGTGGCGGTCGGGGCACCCACCGGGTTGCTGGCCGGGTTGGCCAGTTGCACGGTGGTGGTGGCGGTTACGCCGGCCAGCGTGTGCGTGTGGTTAGGCAGGTTGTTGAGGGTGGCGGTGACTTGTTCGGAGCCGGAGTTTTCACCCATGACGCGGGTTGTCAGGCCCGGCCCGCTACCCTGACAGATCGGCAGGCGGCTCTGCAGATTGGGCAGTCCGAACGTCTGGACGCCATTGCCGCCATAGGTGGTGCCGAGCAATGAAAACAGCGCCTGATACTGTGAAAGGTTCATCATCTGACCATTGCACAAAGCCCAGCCGCTGGGCGCATAGTTGAAGGCAAACGTCAGAACCGTACCCATGTAAACGTCCATAAAGTCCTCATCCTTTCTGATTGGTTGTCGGCGGGCCATTAAGGTGCGATGTCTCTTCCCGTTACGGCCAGGTCTCGCCAAGCCAGAGCGTAGACCCGGATTGACCGGGTTGCCGGATGTCGTGAAACCGCACACCGGCATCGACGGCTCTGCGGTGGCTGACCTAAAGTGACGGGCAGGTTCGGGGCCCTCCGTTCGCGATATTCCGGTACAGCAAGAGGATGCAATGGCGGCACACAGAGAAACGCCGGTTGGCGACACGCAGGATCCGCGCGCGGTCCCGGGGGCATGGCTGGTGGCCTTGCGCCTGATTCGCTGGGCCCGGGAGCATTGGCTGTTGCCGATCATGCTGCTGGCAGCCGTGGTGCGTTTTTACGACCTGACGGCGGCGGCGATCTGGTTCGATGAAGGTTCCAGCGTCCTGCTGAGCCAGTTTTCGCTGACTGAGATCTGGGGGCGTGCGGCCCATGACGTGCACCCGCCGCTGTATTTCCTGTTGCTGCACGGCTGGATCGGCCTGTTCGGTGACGGCATCCTGTCCATTCGCCTGATGAGTGCGTTGCCGGGGATCGTCACCGTCGGGCTCGGTGTGTGGCTGGTGGATCTGCTCGCCACCCGCCGCGCCGCGCTGCTGGCCGGGCTGCTGCTGGCACTGCTGCCCACGGCCGTGCGCTACAGCCAGGAAGTGCGCATGTATTCGCTGCTCGGCATGTGGCTGATCGGCGCGACGATAGCGCTGGTCTACTGGGTGCGCCAGCCGCGCCGGCATCGCTACCTGGTGGCCTATGCGTTGCTGATGACGGCGGCGTTCTACACCCATTACTTCACTGTACTCTGCGTGATCAGCCATTGGCTGTACCTGGCGGCGGTGCGGGTGCAGCCGGGGTATCGGCTGCGGCATATCCAGCGCCCGGCCTGGTGGCTGGCCAACCTGAGCATCGCGCTGCTGTACCTGCCGTGGGTGCCCAATCTGCTTGATCTGCTGCAGCACGTCCCGGAACTCAAGGCCAGTAACGATATCGGTTGGGAAGATCCGGTGACCCTCGTTTCGTTGCCGTCGATGGTCTGGTCGTTGCTGATTCAGGACGACGGTTCGACCCTGCCGGCATGGCTGTTCTGGCCTTTGCCATTGGCGCTGGTGGCAGTGATCGCCGTTGGCCTGCATCGCGATCGCAGTGTGTTTCGCGGCAGTCTGTTGCTGCTGTCTTACAGCGTGGTGCCGATTCTGCTGGTGTTTGGCGTGTCGTTCATCTCGCCGGTGTTCATCGAGCGTTATGTCACGGCCTACGCGCTGGGGCTGCCGATGCTGGTGGCGCTGGCGGTCGATCGCTTGTACACAGGCTCTCGCGTGCTGGCGCTGGCGATCCTGGTGTTGTTTGTCGGTGTCGAACTGGTGGGCGTGAAGAACAACGCCACGGTCGACAGCAATGATCAGTTCAGCGTGGTGGTCGACTACGTCAACCGCCACTTCACCGAGGGTGACCGGATCGTCACCAGCGACATGATGTGGTACCTGAGTTACATCTACTACAACCGCACCGACGCGCAAATTCGCCTGTACACGCCACCTGCAGCGGACGGGCACTCCACGCGCCCCAACGCTTACGGGTTCGGCACGCTGGTCAGCGAGGAGGTTTACCTTGATCGGCTCGCCGATTTGCCCAAGGGCAGCCATCGGGTATGGCTGATCGGCACACTGGATGAACCGAATGACTTCGCGGCGTTGCCCGAGGGCTGGCAGCGGCAGGGCGAAGTTCATGCGGGGGGCGCCTTTGCACGCTGGTATGGGGTGGCGCCAGGCGCCGATAAAACGGGGGGATGAGCGCTAAATCGATTCATCAGGCGAGTCATTCGATATTCCGAATTTTTCCACCTGAATAGTTTCGATTTGATATCAAAACACCACTAGTCGGATGGTCATTGTTCGACTAGGCTCTGTTGGACAAAAGGACTTCCGACTACGGTGAAGGGATTGCAGCAATTCCACTTTATCTCCGGCTTGCCGCGCTCAGGTTCGACCCTGCTTTCTGCGATTCTTTTGCAGAACCCGCGTTTTCATGCCGGGATGACCAGCCCGGTCGGCTCGCTGTTTTCCAGTGTCCTCGATCAATGCAGTGCCGGCAGCGAGTTCGGCGCGGTGATCGACACCGACATGCGCCGCCGTCTGCTGCGCGGCCTGTTTGAGTCCTTCTATGCCGACAAGGCCGACAAGCCGGTGGTGTTCGACACCAATCGGCAGTGGAGCTCACGGCTGCCGGCGCTCAGCGACCTGTTTCCCAAAGCCAGAGTCATCGCCTGCGTGCGCAACGTCGCCTGGGTGATGGACAGCCTTGAACGGCTGTACCGCGCCAATCCTTATGAAAACACCAAGCTGTTCGGCGATGCCGTCGAGCGCAACACCGTCTACAGCCGCTGCGAAACCCTGGCCCAGCGCAACCGCCTGGTGGGTTTTGCCTGGGCGGCGCTCAAGGAAGCCTATTACGGCGAACACGCCGATTCGCTGCTGATCGTCGACTACGACCTGCTGACCCAGGCCCCGGAACGGGTGCTGCGGCTGGTCTACGACTTTATCGGCGAACCGTGGTTCGAGCACGACTTCGATCACCTCGCCTACGACGCCCCGGAATTCGATCAAGGCCTTGGCGTGGCCGGCCTGCACAAGGTCAAACCCAAGGTCGCCTTGCAGTCGCGGCGCACCATTTTGCCGCCGGATCTGTTCAAGCAATACGCCGATTTGTCGTTTTGGCTCGATGGCTCAGCCAGCGCCGCCAATGTCATTCGTATGAAGTCCGACGCCGCGATCAGTTGATCGCGGCGTTTTTCATTGATGCGTCAACAACTGTGTTCGATTCCGGGTGAGCAGCATGTGGTGGAGCAAGAAACAAGCGCGGGTAACTGACGGTGCACGGTCGCTGGCCGCCCCCATGATCATGCCGCTGGAACCGCGCATGCTGTTCGACGGCGCGGTCGCTGCCACCGTGGCCGACACGGCCGCCCAGGCTGACAGCCATCCCGTTGCCGACGCCGCCAAGGCGCCGAACGCCGATCACCCGGTCGCCAGCAAGGACACCCACGGTCAGGCCGATGCCACGCCGGCTGCCAGCCCGGTCGCGGTGCCGGGGCAGAGCGTGGTGTTCGTCGATGCCCGGGTCAAGGATGCCGACAGCCTGCTCAAGGGCGTCGCCCCCGGCACCCAGGTGGTCAAGCTCGATGCGAGCAAGGATGGCTTGCAGCAGATCGCCGATTACCTCAATCAACATTCAAACGTCAGCACCGTGGAAATCATTGCCCACGGCAATGCCGGTGACCTGTGGCTGGGCGACAGCTATCTGTCTGCCGACAACGTCGCAGCCCGCAGTGCGGTGCTGGCGCAAATCGGCAAGGACATGAACATTGGCGGCGACATCCTGATCTACGGCTGCTACACCGCCGAAGGTGATCGCGGGCTGAGCTTCGTCGACTCGCTGGCCAAAATGACCGGCCGCGACATTGCCGCCTCCAGCAACCGCACCGGCGTGGGCGGCGACTGGAATCTGGAAATCGCCACCGGCACCATCGAAAGCGCCAACGTGCTCTCGAGCAAAGCCATGAGCGAGTACCAGTGGGGCCTCGCCACCTGGACGGCGACCAATAACCTCAACACCGGCGTCGGCTCGTTGCGCGCGGCGCTGGCATCGGCGCAGAACGGCGACATTGTCACCTTCAGTTCCGGCATGACCGTGCAACTGACCTCTGAACTGCTGATCAACAAGAACATCACCGTTGACGGCGACCTGAACAACGACGGCATCGCCGACGTGACCCTCGACGGTCAATACAAGACGCGCGTGGTGGAAATCACCTCTACCAGCACCGTCACCCTCGATGGTCTGGTGATTACCCGGGGGCTGGTCGCCGGCAATGGCGGTAACGGTGGCGCCGCAGCGGCGGGCGCCATGGGCGGCGGGATTTTCAACGCCGGCATTCTTACCCTGAACAACGTGACAGTCACGGCCAACGCAGCCTCCGGTGGCGGCGGTGGTGGTGGTGTGACCGGCGGTTACGTGGGCGGTGGCGGCGGCGGCGGTGGCGGTATCGGCGGCCAGGTTGGCGGTCATGGTGGTTCGTCCGGCCCGGCCACCGGCACTTATGCCGGCTCGGCAGGCAGCGCCAACGCTGGCGGCTATGGCGGTGGTTACAGCGCAACCGACATGGGCGGCCGGGGCGGCACCAGCACCGGCGGCGTGGGCGGCAACGGCGCCGCCGGTTACAGCCATGGCGGCAACGGAGGCTCGGCGACCAACGGCACGCTGTCGATTGGCGGCGGCGGGGGTGGTTCGGGCTGGGACAAAGTCGGCGGCGTCGGCGGCAATGCGGCGGGCGGTATCTACAACGCTTCGACCGGTACGCTGAAAGTCATCGGCACCTCGGTGATCAGCAACAACATCGCGGCCGGTGGCGGCGGTGGCGGTGGCGGCGGTGTGGGCAGCAACGGCGCCAATGGTGGCGACGCGGGTCGTGGCGTCGGGGCGATCTGGAACAACGGCGGCGTGGTGCTGATGACCGCGAGCAACTTTGCGGCGATCAGCGGCAACGCCGCCGCCAGTGGCACCGGCGGTCTTTCCAGCGGTGGTTCGACGGGCACGACACCGAGTGCGCTGGTGGGAATCTACAACAACGGCGGCACGATCAACACGGCGTACGTGGAGCCACCCACTGCCACCATCGTGGTCGCTGACCCGGCCCTGAGCATCGGCGAAACGTCGCTGGTGACCATCACGTTCAGCCGCGCCGTGAGCGGCTTCACCAACGCTGACCTGACGATTGCCAACGGCACGTTGACCGCCGTTTCCAGTGCCGACGGCGGCATCACCTGGACGGCGACCTTCACCCCGACCAACAACCTGACCGACACCACCAACCTGATTACCCTGGACAACACCGGGGTGACGGCGGTTTCGGACGGCGCCGCCGGCGTGGGCACCACCAACTCGAACAATTACACGATCGATACCCAGCGTCCGACCGCGACCATCGCGATGACCGACTCGGCGCTCAAGATCGGTGACACCTCAACGGTGACCATCACCTTCAGCGAAGCAGTGAGCGGGTTTACCAACGCCGACCTGACCGTTGCCAACGGCACACTGACGGCGGTCAGCAGCAGCGATGGCGGCATCACCTGGACGGCGACCTTTACGCCGACGAGCAATATCACTGACGCGACCAACCTGATCACCCTGGACAACAGTGGTATTGCCGACCTGGCTGGCAACGCCGGCACCGGCACCACCAATTCGACCAATTACGCCATCGATACCCAGCGTCCCACCGCGACCATTGTGGTTGCCGACAATAACCTGGCCATCGGCGAAACCTCGTTGGTGACGATCACCTTCAGCGAAGCGGTGAGCGGTTTCACCAACGCCGACCTGAGCATTGCCAACGGCACATTGAGCGCCGTCAGCAGTGCGGATGGCGGGATCACCTGGACGGCGACCTTCACCCCGAACAGCAGCGTCAACGACGCCACCAACCTGATCACCCTGAACAACACCGGGGTGACTGACCTGGCCGGCAATGCCGGTACGGGCACCACCGACTCCAACAATTATGTGATCGATACGTTGCGGCCGACGGCGACCATCGTGGTGGCCGACAATGCGCTGAAAGTCGGTGAGACCTCGCTGGTGACCATCACCTTCAGCGAAGCGGTGAGCGGTTTCACCAACGCTGATCTGACCATCGCCAACGGTACGCTGACGGCAGTGAGCAGTGCCGATGGCGGCATCACCTGGACGGCAACGTTCACCCCGACCAACAACATCACCGACACCACCAACCTGATCACCCTGGACAACACCGGTGTCGCCGATCTTTCCGGTAACGCCGGCACCGGCACCACCGACTCGAACAATTACGCCATCGACACTCAACGCCCGACTGCAACCATCGTGTTCGCCCAAAGCGCCCTGAAAATCGGCGACACCTCGCTGGTGACCATCACCTTCAGCGAAGCAGTGACCGGTTTCACCAACGCCGATCTGACGATTGCCAACGGCGCCCTCACGGCGGTGAGCAGCAGCGACGGCGGCGTCACCTGGACGGCGACGTTTACCCCGAGCGCGAGCATCACCGACGCGACCAACGTGGTCAGCCTGAACAACACCGGGATTGCCGACCTCGCGGGTAACGCCGGCAGTGGCACCACCGACTCGAACAACTACACCATCGACACCCAGCGCCCGACCGCAACCATCGTGCTGGCCGACACCAGCCTGAGCGCTGGTGAAACGTCACTGGTGACCATCACTTTCTCGGAAGCCGTGAGCGGTTTTACCAACGCCGACCTGAGCATTCCCAACGGCACGCTGAGCGCGGTGAGCAGCAGCGACGGGGGCATTACCTGGACGGCGACGTACACGCCGAGCGTCGGTATCAATGACACCAGCAATGTGATCGCCCTGAGCAATGCCGGGGTTTCCGACCTGGCGGGCAACGCCGGCACCGGGGTCACCAACTCCGGCAACTTTGTGATCAACACCGTGTTGCCGACCGCGACCATCATCGTCGCCGACAACGCCCTGAACATCGGCGAGACCACCACGGTCACCATCACCTTCAGCGAGGCGGTCACCGGCTTCACCAATGCCGACCTGACGATTGCCAACGGTACGCTGAGCGCGGTGAGCAGCAGTGATGGCGGCATCACCTGGACGGCGACCTTCACCCCGGCCAACAATCTTGCCGACGCGACCAACCTGATCACCCTGGACAACAGCGGTGTACAGAACGCTGCCGGCAACGCGGGCAGTGGCACTACCAATTCGAACAACTACGCGATCGATACCCAGCGTCCGACCGCGACCATTGTGCTTGCCGATACAGCGCTGGGCGTCGGGCAGACCACCACCGTGACCATCACCTTCAGCGAGGCCGTGAACGGGTTGACCCTGGCTGACCTGACCGTGGACAACGGCACGCTCTCCGGGCTGAGCACCTCGGACAACATCACCTACACCGCGACTTTCACTCCGGCGGCCGGGATCACCGACACCAGCAACCTGATCGTTCTGGACAATACCGGTATCGTCGATACGGCGGGTAATGCCGGCAGCGGGACCACCAGTTCCGGCAACTACGTCATCGACAGTCAGCGCCCGACGGCGACCATCGTCCTGGCCGACACCAGCCTGAGCGCGGGGCAAACCTCGCTGGTGACCATCACCTTCAGCGAAGCCGTTACCGGTTTCGACAACAGCGACCTGTCGATCCCCAACGGCACATTGACTGCCGTGAGCAGCAGCGATGGCGGCATCACCTGGACGGCGACGTTCACGCCGAACACCGGGATCAACGACGCGACCAACCTGATCACCCTGAACAACACCGGCATCGCCGATCTTGCCGGCAACACGGGGACCGGCACGACCAACTCCGGCAACTTCACCATCGACACCGTATTGCCGACGGCAACCATCGTGGTGGCTGATCCGAGCCTTCGTGTGGGTGAAACTTCCCTGGTGACCATTACGTTCTCCGAGGCAGTTACCGGATTCAGCAACGCCGATCTGAGCATCGCCAACGGCACGTTGACTGCCGTGAGCAGCAGCGACGGCGGTATTACCTGGACGGCCACGTTCACACCGACGGCCAACATCACCGACGCCACCAATCTGATTACCCTCGATAACAGCGGCGTGCAGAATGCGGCCGGCAACGCGGGCAGCGGCACCACCGATTCCAACAACTTTGCCATCGACACCCAGCGTCCGACCGCGACCATTGTCGTCGCCGATCCGGCGCTGGGCGTCGGGCAGACCACGCAGGTGACCATCACGTTCAGCGAGGCGGTGAGCGGTTTCACCAACGCCGATCTGAGCATTGCCAACGGTACGTTGACGGCGGTGAGCAGCGTCGATGGCGGCATCACCTGGACGGCGACGTTTACCCCGACCGCAGGTATCACCGACACCAGCAATGTCATTACGCTGGACAACACGGGGGTCGCTGACCTGGCGGGCAATACCGGTAGCGGCAGCACGGACTCCAACAACTATGTGATCGACAGCCAACGCCCGACGGCGACCATTGTCATGTCCGACACGGATCTGCGCCCCGGCGAAACCGCGCAGGTGACCATCACCTTCAGCGAAGCGGTCACAGGCTTTGACAACGCCGACCTGAGCGTCGCCAACGGCACGCTGAGCAACGTTTCGTCGAGCGACGGCGGGATCACCTGGACGGCCACGTTCACCCCGACCATCGGCGTCAGCGACGCCACCAACCTGATCGTGCTGAACAACAATGGCATCAGCGATCTGGCCGGCAACGCCGGCACAGGCACGACCACCTCGGTCAACTACGCCGTGCAGACCGACGTGCCGACCGCCACCATTGTCGTCGCCGATACCGCGCTCAAGGCCGGTGAAACCACCACGGTGACCATCACCTTCAGCGAAGCGGTCAGCGGTTTTGACAATGCCGACCTGAGCATCGCCAACGGTACGCTGAGCAACGTCGCCAGCAGCGATGGCGGCATCACCTGGACGGCGACGTTTACCCCGACGGCGAATGTCACCGACACCAGCAACCTGATCGTCCTCAACAACGCCGGCGTGACCAACGCCTCGGGCAACAGCGGGGTCGGCACCACTGACTCCAACAACTTCGCCATCGACACCGCGTTGCCGACCGCCACCATTGTGGTCGCCGACAATCGTCTGGGCATCGGCGAAACCACCACGGTGACCATCACCTTCAGCGAGCAGGTCAGCGGCTTCGATCTGTCGGACCTCAGTGTCGCCAACGGCACGTTGTCGAACCTGCTCAGCAACGATGGCGGCAAGACCTGGACCGCCACCCTGACGCCAACGGCCGGGATCAACGACACCACCAACCTGATCGTACTCGACACCGGTAACGTGCAGGACTTGGCGGGCAACACCGGCGCGAGCATTGCGATCTCCAACAACTACGCGCTTGATGCGACCCGGCCGACGGTCACTATCGTAGTCGCCAACCCGCATCTGGGCATCGGCCAGACCACCCAGGTGACGTTTACCTTCAGCGAGGCGGTCAGCAACTTCGACCTCTCGGACCTCAGCGTCACCAACGGTGACTTGAGCCACTTGAGCAGCGCCGACGGCGGCAAGACCTGGACCGCGACATTCACCCCGACGGCCAATGTCACCGACCCGAGCAACTTCATCGCGCTGGACACCGGTAACGTTACCGATCTGGCGGGCAACACCGGCAGCACGGTGGCGGTGTCGAACAACTATGCGCTCGACAGTGAACGGCCAACCGCGACGGTGGTGGTGGCCAATCCGAATCTGGGCGTGGGCCAGACCTCGCAGGTGACCATCAGCTTCAATGAAGCGGTGACCGGGTTTGATCTCAGTGACATCAATGTCGGCAATGGCAGCCTGTCCAACCTGAGCAGCAGCGACGGCGGCAAGACCTGGACCGCGACGCTGACCCCGGGGGCCAATATCAATAGTGCGAACAACGCGATCAGCGTCAACAGTGCCGGGGTCAACGATCTGTCCGGCAACAGCGGCAGCGGTATCAGCAGTTCGAACAATTACGCGATCAACACCGCGCCGCCGGTGACGCCGGTGACGCCGACCACGCCGACCAACGCGGTCATCCCGGACCCGCTGTTCCGCAGCAGCGATCCGGTCGTGCCGCCTTCGGCCCCAACCGTACCGCTGCAGCCGTTCGTCTTCACGGCGCCGACCGGCAATCTCGGTTCACCGCTGACTTTCGCGCCGCTGTTCGAACAGCGCGTACTCGGCGACGGCATCCGGCCGCTGGGCGACATTTTCATCAATCACGGCGCCCTCAGCCCAAGCTTCATTGCTCAGGTGTTCGGCAGCAGCGACAGCGGCGGCGATGGTTCCGGCCATGGCTTCCTCGGTTTTGGTGGCGGTGACGGCGGGGTCTTCGCCAGCAGCACGCTGTCGAGCCTGTTCCACCAGAACAGCGGCGCCGAGCGGGATGCACTGAATGCCTTCGGCAGTCATTCGCTCAAGGCTGGTGACATTTCCCAGGGGCTGCGCGGGGTATTTGGCGCGCCGACCCTGGGGCAGCAACTGCAACAACTCAAGGACAGCGAGCAGCACCGGGTCGACGACCTGGCAGCGGCTTTGCGACAGGTCGGCGTCAGCGAAATGCAGGCCTGAACACCCAACTACTCAATACGGTGCGGCATCTAGGGGCGATCCAGGGATGAAGAAAAGTCAGAAGTTGTTCGGCGCCAGCCTGCTGGCGCTGGCGATCAGCGGATGTGCAGTAACCAGTGAACCGATCGAGCGCAGCGTCAGTGAACAGCGGGCCAAAAGCGACCTGCAAAGCATGTACAAGGATCAGGAGCCGCTGCGTGGCCCGCTGACCCTGCATCAGGCCATGGCCCGCGCGGTTAAGTACAACCTCGAAGGCCGGTTGAAGATCATGGAGGAAGCGCTGGCCAAGCGGCAGCTCGACCTCGCCAGTTTCGACATGCTGCCGCGCATGGCGCTGGATGCCGGATACGTCGGGCGCAACAACGTCAACGCCTCCAGCAGCCAGAGCGTACGCACCGGCACCCAGTCCCTGGAACCGTCGACCTCGCAGGACCGTGACCGTGATGTCGCCGACCTGACCATGGTCTGGAACGTCCTCGACTTCGGCGTCAGCTACATCAGCGCCAAGCAGCAGGGCGACCAGCGCCTGATCGTGCAGGAGCGCCGGCGCAAGGTGATCAACACCATCGTCCAGGACGTGCGCTCGGCCTATTGGCGAGCGATGGCGGCCGAGCGGCTGCTCAAGCAGATCGACAGCCTGATGGCGCGGGTCGATACCGCCCGGCGCGACAGTCAGAGCCTGAGTGATCAGCGCATCGGTGATCCGGTGCAGGCGCTGGGTTACCAGCGTTCGCTGATCGAAGCCACCCGGCAACTGGAAGAACAGCGGCGCGCCTTGTCACTGGCGAAAACCGAGCTGGCAACGCTGATCAACCTGCCGCTGGGCACCAACCTGACCCTGGCAACCGACGACGGTTATCAGATTCCCGAGCTCAAGGTCGCCATGGCCAGGCTCGAGCAGGAAGCGCTGACCAGCCGTCCGGAGCTGCGCGAGCAGGACTACCAGAGCCGCATCAGCGCCGCCGAAACCCGCAAGGCCATGCTGCGCCTGCTGCCGGGCCTGGAGTTTTCCGCCGGCGGGCATTACGACAGCAACTCGTTCCTCGTCGAACAGGGCTGGGCCGATTACGGGGTGAAAGTCACCTGGAACCTGTTCAACGTGATCTCTGCTCCGGCGGCGATCGATGTCGCCAAGGCCGGTGAAGAAGTCGCCACCGCGCGGCGTCAGGCGATGTCGATTGCGGTGCTGGCGCAGCTGTATGTGGCCAACGCCAACTATCAAGAGGCGCTGCGTCAGTTCAAGACCAACCAGCAATTGTCTGACATCGACGGGCAAATCGTCGGTCAGCTGCGCAACCGGCATCAAGCCGCCGGCATTGGCGAACTTGAATTGATTCAGGGCGAACTGAACAATCTCCAGGCGGACTTGCGCCGTGACTTGTCGTACGCCGATTTGCGTAACGCCTACGGCCAGATCTTCGCCAGCGCCGGCCTCGATCCGTTGCCTGATCAGGTGCAGTCAACCGAGGTGCAGTCGATCGCCACGGCACTGGCCAACCGCGAGTCGGCGTGGGCCTCGGGGGATATCTCGGTACCCGTGGTGGCGCATGCCACTGCCAAATAACCTGCTGGCGCCGGTCGCCAGCATCAGCCGCACGCAGCGCGAGGCCCGCAATGGCCATCGCGGTGCGGCGATTTTGCTGACCGGCCTGCCGGCGGCAGGCAAATCCACCCTGGCGCAAGCGCTGCAAGCCGAGTTGTTCGCACGTGGTCTGCAGAGTGTGGTGCTTGATGGTGACGGCCTGCGGGTCGGGCTCAACCGCGACCTGGGTTTTACCGATGCCGATCGGCTGGAGAACATCCGCCGCGCCAGCGAACTGGCGGCGTTGCTGGTGGAAAACGGGCAGATCGTGATTCTGGCGCTGATCGCGCCGCTGGTGGAGTTGCGTGAGGTATTGGCCCGGCGCTTGGGCGAGGACTATCGCGAGGTCTGGTGCAGCGCGTCGCTGGCGGTGTGCGAGCAGCGTGATCCGAAAGGTCATTACGCCCGTGCCCGGCGTGGCGAACTGGCTGCATTCACCGGGGTGTCGGCGCCCTACGAGCCGCCGCTGCAGGCTTCGCTGGTGCTCGACACTGGCGGGCAATCGGTCGAGGCGTGTCTGGACCGCTTGCTGACCTGGCTCGGTGAGTGTTCGGTGTTGCCCAGGGCATGAGCCGGCCACTTGCTTCGCGCCTGCCGGTGACGGTCGATCTGCCGCTGTTGTTGCAGGCGTTGGAGGCGATTGCCGAGGACGCCTGGCAAGGTCATTTCAATCGCGAGTATTTTTCCGGGGACTGGAGCGGCGTGGCGCTGATTTCGGCCGCGGATGCGTTGACCGAGTTGTCACCCGGGCGCGGGCAACCGCTGCCTCGTCTGCCTTGGCTGCGCGACGCACGCTGGCAGGGCGGGTTGCGCGATCTGTCGCTGGATATCGTCAGCGCGCGGTTGCTGCGGCTGGGGCCGGGCGGGCGGATTCATGAACACTGTGATTACGATCTCGACGGCCCGGACGCGGATCTGCGCCTGCACATTCCGCTGCTCAGTCCGCCCGCCGTGGACTTCTGGCTTGAGGGGCAGCGCATGCCGATGGCGGCGGGGGAGTGCTGGTTTCTCGACCTTGCCCGTGCGCATCGGGTGGATAACTTCGATACGTCGGCACGGGTGCATCTGGTGCTCGATTGCCGCCCCGGCAGCTGGCTGATGCAGATGATCGCTGATGGCTTGCCGGGCACGCCTGCACCCGGGTGGGCGGATACGGCGTTGCAGCGTTTTCAGCACCTGGTGACGACCGATGCTGAGTTGGCCGCGACGTTGAAGGCTTTGGTTGATCCTGAAGTGTTCATCAGCCGCACGCTTGAGCTGGCCGCAGCGCACGGCCTGCCGTTCTCTCGCGAAGAACTGCGCACCGCCATGCGCCACGGTCGTCGACAATGGAACGAGCAATGGCGCGGCTGAATTTCGACGGCTGGTTACCGATTCGGGTCTGGTCGGTGGCGGGGCTGTGGCAGGTCGATTGGTGCTGGTTCGGCGATACGCCCTTGCATCAGCCGTTTTTCCGCGATGCGGTCGAGGAGGCGCTGCGCCTGCCTTTCAATCAGGCTTTTCGGCGACTGACGCCGCTGTCGACGTTGACCGAGTGGCAGGTGCAAAGCCCCGGTCTGATCCCGAGCGCTTTCATCCTGCACGCCTCGCGTTGCGGTTCGACGCTGATCAGCCAGATGCTCGCCCGACTTGAAGATCACATCGTGGTGTCGGAGCCACCGGCGCTGGATGCGTTGTTACGCAGTGATTTGCCGGCGGCTGAGCGCCAGGCAGCCATTGCCGGTCTGCTCTCGGCCTATGGGCAACGCCGACGTGGTGTCGAGCAGCGGCTGGTGATCAAACTCGATGCGTGGAACATCGGCGAATGGCCGCTGTTGCGGGAATGTTTTCCCGACACGCCATGGCTGTTTGTGTATCGCGATCCGCTGGAAATCGCCGTATCGCACGTGCGCCGTCCGGGGATGCATATGGTGCCGGGGATGCTCGGTGATTGTGTGCTGGAAGATGGATTGCCGTTTGCAAGCAGCGAAGACTTCATCGCGCGACGGTTGGGACGATTGCTTGAGGCCGGGTGCATCCATTGCCGCGAGGGGGGTGGTCTGGCGGTGAACTACAGCGAATTGCCCGGAGCCATGACGGGGCGGCTGGCCGGATTTTTCCGGTTGAACGTCGAGCAGCGTCAGCAGGTGTTGGCGGCGACTGCGCAGCACGCCAAGCAGCCGTCGCAACGCTTTGTCGCTGATGGCGAAGACAAGCGTCGCGAGGCTTCGCCGCAGTTGCAGGCGCGGGTGCGAAGCTGCGCGGCTGCGCCCTATGCGGCCCTGGAGCGCTGGCGCGCGCTCAAGACTTGCCCGACAGATCCGCCATCCCCTTAAGCAGCTCGATCGGCAGCGGAAAGACAATGGTCGAGCTCTTGTCGCCAGCAATCGAACTCAAGGTCTGCATATAGCGCAGTTGCATCGCACCGGGCTGGCGGCCGAGCATTTCGGCAGCTTGCATGAGTTTTTCCGAGGCCTGCAATTCACCTTCGGCGTGGATCACCTTGGCCCGGCGCTCGCGTTCGGCTTCAGCCTGTTTGGCAATGGCACGCACCATCGACTCGTTGAGGTCGACGTGCTTGATCTCGACATTGGCGACCTTGATGCCCCACGCGTCGGTCTGGGCGTCGAGCACCTGCTGGATATCGATGTTCAACTGCTCACGCTCGGCCAGCAGTTCATCCAGTTCATGTTTGCCGAGCACCGCGCGCAGGGTGGTCTGTGCCAGTTGGCTGGTGGCCGAGAGAAAATCTTCGACCTGAATGATCGCCTTCTGCGGGTCGAGTACACGGAAATACAGCACCGCGTTGACCTTCACCGAGACGTTGTCGCGGGTGATCACATCCTGCGGCGGCACATCGAGGACGACGGTGCGCAGGTCGACCCGGACCATTTGCTGCACCACCGGAATCAGCAGGATCAGCCCCGGCCCCTTGACCTGCCAGAAGCGTCCGAGCTGGAACACCACGCCGCGCTCGTACTCACGCAGGATGCGGAACGTCGACCCGGCCAGGGCGATGACCAACAGCAGCAGTGCAACAAAACCGATTTGCAGACCCATGATCACTCTCCGTGTCGCACCGCGTCAGTCGCGGCGACTTTCAGCAATAAGCCATTACGCCCGACCACGCGCACTGCTTGTCCGGTGTGCAGCGGTGTCGCGCTGTGCACTTGCCAGTGTTCACCCTGCAATTGCACCCAGCCGTTGTGGGCGTTTTCCGCTTGCACGGTGGTCACTGCCGTCACGCTGCCGACCAGCCCGGCATCGCCGCTGACGGCATGGCGTGGCCGGGTCTTCAAGGCGCGCAGGATCAATGCGATCAGCAGCAAGGCGCTGATCAGGCCGAGGCCGATGATCATCGGCACCGGCAATTCGGCATTGCCCAGAATCAGTGCGCCGATCACGAACATGATGATCCCGCCGAGGCCGATTACCCCGTAGTTGGGCAGCGCGGCTTCGGCGATCAGAAAGGCAATGCCGAGCGTGATCAGCCACAGGCCGACCGGATTGACCGCGGTCAGCGGGACATCCGCCGCGAGGGTCGAGCCGCTGAGCAGCAGTAACAAGGCAAACGCACAACATCGGCTGTTCACGTGACCCTCCGGGAGAGTCTGGGGGTGGTTCTTTAAGTCTAGTTGAGCCTGGCGCTGGATGAATCTTGATCAATGAGCGGATGTGTCCAGTGAGCGGATTTCCCGTCGCCAGCGGCGTGCCGAACTAGACTCAGCAGAACAGCAACAACGTTCAGCGTGACACCGAGGTGCATCATGCGTATGGCAAAAAAGGTACAGAGCAGCCTGAACCGGGCGCACTGCGAATATGACGTCGTGGCCCACCGGCACTCGGCCAGCAGCCTGGAAACCGCACGGGTCAGCGGGGTACCCGCCGAACGGGTAGCCAAATCGGTGATCCTCGACGACCACCACGGGCATTACCTGATGGCCGTGCTACCGGCCAGCCGGCATCTGGACTTGAGTAAAGTGCGCAACAGCGGCGAGTGGCAGGTCACCCGGGAAAGCAATCTGGCGCACATCTTCGACGACTGCGAACGCGGCGCGGTGCCGCCGCTGGGTGATTCCTATGGCCTGGACATGGTCATTGACCCGCTGCTGACACGGCAGAAAGACATCTATCTGGAAGCCGGCAACCACAACTATCTGCTGCACATGAGCATGCCCGAGTTCCTGAGAATGGTGCCGCATGCGCAGGTGCGGGAGTTGAGTCAATAGGGGGGTGGTGTTGTCACTGACGCCTTCGCGAGCAAGCCCGCTCCCACAGGTTCACCGCAATCCCCTGTGGGAGCGGGCTTGCTGGCGAATCTTCCTCGCACCGATTTTTTGAAGGAGTCCTCCAATGGAGCAGCCAAGCCATAGCCTGCCGTCCCTGTTCGACCAACTCGGCCTGAGCAGCGACCCGACCAGCATCGAGCAATTCATCGCCACCCACTCGCCACTCAAACCCGAACTGCACCTGGCGGACGCGTTCTTCTGGACCCAAAGCCAGGCGGATTTTTTGCGCAGCGAGATTCTTGATGATGCAGATTGGGCGGAGGTGGTGGATCAGTTGAATGTGCTGCTGCGTAAGGGGCGCGATGCGTAAAAAGGTGCTGAAACGCCTGAATGAAGATTTGTTTCAAAACTTGACTGAAATTCCCCGCCAATGCGATATTGATAGTTAGCAAACTAACAGTGTGCATTTCCCCGTGCCGAATTCCCTCGACGCTCTCCAGATGAACATCAGCAGTGCCATGGTGGTGGCCGCCAGGCATTGGCGCAAGATCTGCCAGACCACGCTGGTCAACTACGGCATCTCCGAAGCCTGCGCCGTGCCGTTGTTGATGATCGGGCGGTTGGGTGAGGGTGTGCGGCAGGTGCAGGTGGCGCAGGCGGCGGGCATGGAGAGTCCGTCGCTGGTGCGCCTGCTCGATCAGTTGTGTCATGCCGGGTATGTCTGTCGCACCGAAGATGCGCAGGATCGCCGGGCCAAATGCCTGAGCCTGACCGACACCGGCCGCGAGCTGGTGCAAGCGGTGGAAATCGAACTGGTACGTCTGCGTCATGAAGTGCTCGAAGGCATCGACCAGAGTGATCTGGAAGCTACGCTTCGGGTACTGAGAGCTTTTGAGGCGGCCAATCCGCCTGTGGTGATCAATTCTTGAACGGTTTTTTCTCCGGCATTCCTCCGGCCCGGGACTGGTTCTACGGGGTCCGTACCTTTGCAGCGTCGATGATCGCGCTGTACATCGCCTTGCTCATGCAAATGCCGCGTCCGTACTGGGCGATGGCCACGGTGTATATCGTCTCCAGTCCGTTTCTCGGGCCGACCAGTTCCAAGGCTTTGTACCGCGCCATCGGCACCTTTCTCGGGGCTGCAGCGGCGGTGCTGTTCGTGCCGATGTTCGTGCAGAGCCCTTACGTGCTGGTGGTGGTCATCGCCTTGTGGACGGGGATCTTGCTGTTCCTGTCGCTGCACTTGCGCACCGCCAATAACTACGCGCTGATGCTCGCCGGCTACACCCTGCCGCTGATTGCCTTGCCGACGGTGGATAACCCGCTGGCGGTGTGGGACGTGGCGGAGGCGCGGACCGAAGAGATTTTTCTCGGCATTGCCGTGGCGGCGGTGATCGGCGCGATGTTCTGGCCGCGCCGGCTGGCGCCGGTGTTCAACGACGCAGTGAGCAAGTGGTTCGCCGATGCCACGACATACAGCCTGAAATTTCTCAGCCGCGATGTGCAGCCGGAGCAAGTCACGGCCCTGCGCATGGCCATGGTCGCCAGTTTCAACAGCCTGGAATTGATGATCGGCCAGTTGCCTCACGAAGGTTCCCGGCCGCAAACCGTGCGCAACACCAAGGAGCTGCGTGGGCGGATGATTCACCTGTTACCGGTAATCGACGCCCTTGAAGACTCGCTCTACGCCCTTGAACGACGCACGCCGGAACTGGTGGAGAAATTCGCGCCGCTGCTGGCGGCAACCCGTGAATGGCTCGCTCATAAAGACGCCGATCTGGCGCGTTGGCAGGCCCTCAAGGATCAGCTTCAGGCCTTGCAACCGAGCTGTGAAGCGCTGGAAGACCGCAAGCAATTGCTGTTCTCCAACTCGATTTATCGCCTCGGCGAATTCATCGATCTGTGGCAGGACTGCCGCAGCCTGCAGGACGCAATTCTGTGCGAACGGCAGGACAGCTGGCGCGCGGTCTACCGGCACTGGCGCCTCGGACGGCTGACGCCGTTTCTCGACCGCGGGATGATGCTGTATTCGGTGGCCTCGACCATCCTGGCGATCATCGTCGCCTCGACGTTGTGGATTCTGCTCGGCTGGCCGGACGGCGGCAGTGCGGTGATTCTGGCGGCGGTGGCCTGCAGTTTCTTCGCCTCGATGGACGACCCGGCGCCGCAGATCTACCGGTTCTTTTTCTGGACCGGGATGTCGGTGCTGTTCGCCAGCCTCTATCTGTTTCTGATTCTGCCGAACCTGCACGACTTTCCGATGCTGGTGCTGGCGTTTGCGATTCCGTTCATCTGTGTCGGCACCCTGACCGTGCAGCCGCGTTTCTACCTCGGCATGCTCCTGACGCTGGTCAACACCTCGTCGTTCATCAGTATTCAGGGCGCGTACGACGCGGACTTCTTCGCCTTTGTGAACTCCAACCTGGCCGGGCCGATGGGGCTGCTGTTTGCGTTCATCTGGACCCTGATTGCCCGTCCGTTCGGCGTCGAGCTGGCGGCCAAGCGTCTGACCCGCTTCAGCTGGAAAGACATCGTGCACATGACCGAGCCGGCCAACCTCGCCGAACACCGGCAGTTGGGCGTGCAGTTGCTCGACCGCCTGATGCAGCACCTGCCACGTCTGGCGATGACCGGTCAGGACACCGGCATCGCCATGCGTGAAGTGCGTGTCGGCTTGAACCTGCTGGATCTGCTGGCCTACACCCCGCGTGTCGAAGGCGCGCCGAAGGTCCTGCTGCAACAAGTCGTGGCTGAGGTCGGCGAGTATTTCCGCGCTTGCCTGAAGGCTGGCGAACGCTTGCCGGCACCGAGCCCCTTATTGATGACGATGGACCGCGCGCGCCGTGCGCTCAAAGGCCACGGCGACGAAGAAACCCGTCTAAACCTGTTGCATGCCCTGAGCGGTTTGCGCCTGGCGTTGTTGCCCGGCGTGGAATTTGTCAGCACGAGCGATGCCGAAGAACCGCTGCCCGATGGAGCGCCCCTATGATCGGTGATCTGGATATCAGCGGCATTTTCCTGCCGACCCTGCTGGTGCTGATGGGCATCACCTATGTGTTGTTTCTGCTGGTGCACGGCGTGCTTATACGTCTGCACTTTTACCGTCTGGTCTGGCACCGGGCATTGTTCAACGTGGCTCTCTACGCTGTGCTGTTGTACGGCGTGGACTCACTCAGTCGATACCTGATGACATGAAAAAACCGTTTCTGACCATCGGTCGCGTGGTACTGACCCTGCTGATCGTGACTTTCGCCGTCGTCCTCGTCTGGCGCATGGTGATGTATTACATGTTTGCGCCGTGGACCCGCGACGGCCACATTCGCGCCGACATCATCCAGATCGCTCCGGACGTGTCCGGGCTGATCCAGCAGGTCGAGGTCAAGGACAACCAGTTGATCAAGCGCGGCCAAGTGCTGTTCAGCATCGACCAGGACCGTTTCAAACTGGCCCTGCGTCAGGCCAAGGCCGCCGTCGCCGACCGCGAAGAAACCCTCGCCCAGGCGCAGCGCGAAGCCAAGCGTAACCGTGGCCTGGGCAACCTGGTGCCGGCCGAACAGCTGGAAGAAAGCCAGTCGAAGGTCGCCCGGGCGCAATCGGCCCTGGCCGAAGCGCTGGTGTCGGTGGACAGCGCTCAGCTCAACCTCGACCGCTCGGTGATCCGCAGCCCGGTGGACGGCTATGTCAACGACCGCGCGCCGCGTGTGCAGGAATTCGTCACCGCCGGGCGTCCGGTGTTGTCGGTGGTCGACAGCAACTCGTTCCACATCGACGGTTATTTCGAAGAAACCAAGCTCGACGGCATTCATGTCGGCCAGTCCGTGGATATCCGCGTGATCGGTGACAAGGCCAAGCTGCGCGGGCATGTCGAAAGCATCGTCGCCGGTATCGAAGACCGCGACCGCACCAGCGGTAATAACCTGCTGCCCAACGTCAATCCGGCATTCAGCTGGGTACGTCTGGCGCAGCGGATTCCGGTGCGCATCGCCTTTGACGATGTGCCGGAAGACTTCCGCATGATCGCCGGGCGTACTGCCACCGTGTCGATCATCGACGAGCAAAAGCAGGAGCCTGCGCAATGAACAGGCTCCTGATGATCGCCGGGTTGGGCGTGATGCTCTCGGCGTGTCAGATGGTCGGGCCGGACTATCACCTGCCCGCTGACGCGGCAGTCCAGCGCAAGGACTTTCAGGGTGAACTGGCGGTGGACGGCAAGCCGGTGGTGTCGGCGCCGGTGCCGGCGGACTGGTGGCGTTTGTACCGGGACCCGCGCCTGGACCAACTGGTGCAGCAGGCCATGGCGTCCAACACTGACTTGCGGGTGGCGGCGGCGAACCTGTCGCGGGCCCGCGCGCAGGTCGATGAAGCTGAAGCGGCCGGTGGCTGGAGCGGCGGCGTGAAGATGGGCGCGCAGCGCTTGCAGGAATCCGGTCAGGCGTTCCTGCTGCCGGAAAAAGTGCCGGTGGCCAACGTTGCTGACATCGGCATCAGTGCTTCTTATCAGTTCGACCTGTGGGGCACGTTGCAGCGCGGCATCGAAGCGGCGAAAGCCAACGCCGATGCCACGCAAGCGGCGGCCGATACCGCGCGCATCACCTTGGTGGCGGACGTGGTGCGGGCCTACACCCAAGTGTGTGCCGCCAATGAAGAGCGGGAAATCGCCCAGCACTCCCTCGACCTGCAATCGCAAAGCACCACCCTGATCCAGCGCCTGCGCGATGCCGGGCGTGGCGATGAAACCCAGGTCACCCGTTCGCAAACCCAATTCAAGTCGTTGCGCGCCGACATGCCGCGTTATGAAGCGTCGCGTCAGGCGGGTCTGTTCCGCCTGTCGATGCTGCTGGCCAAACCGGTCGATCAATTGCCGGCCGGCACCGCGAGTTGCGCCGAACTGCCGAAAATCGCTCAACTGGTGCCGGTTGGCGACGGTGCGGCACTGCTCAAGCGCCGGCCCGATGTGCGTCAGGCCGAACGTCGTCTGGCCGCCGCGACGGCCGGTATTGGCGTCGCCACTGGCGAGCTGTACCCGGACATCAGCATCGGCGCGACCATCGGCACCGTCGGCATCATTTCCGATCTGGGCGATCCGTCGACCAACCGCTGGGGCTTCGGCCCGTCGCTGAGCTGGAAGGTGCCGACCAACGGCGCCCGCGCACGTATCCGCGAAGCCGAAGCCAATACCCAGGGCGCGCTGGCGCATTTCGACGGCGTGGTACTCAATGCCATCCGCGAAACCCAGACCGGTCTGGCCCAGTACAGCGCGCTGCTGCAACGCCGCGACGCACTGGCCGACGCCGAGCAGTCGGCGAAACTGGCGGCAGACCAGACGCATCGCTTCTTCCAGGCGGGGCGTGAGTCGTTCCTCGCCGACCTGCAGGCGACCCGCACCTACACCGACGTCACCGCGCAACTGGCCGCCGCCAACACCCAGGTTGCCATGAGCCAGATCGATTTGTTCCTCGCGCTGGGCGGCGGTTGGGAAAGCGGACGAACGCAAGCCTCAAGCGCCAGCAAACCCTGAAGCCGTTGCTATGCTTTGAAGTGTTGGAAGGGCGCCCCGAGCAAGGCGCCCTTTCAGCGCACATTGCTAGCGCTGGTCTAGGGGAAACCAATAATGAAAAACCCTTACGCTCTCGGCTTCTGGTGCGCCCTGGTAGCGCTGGTGCTGCTATCGGCCACCTATTTCTACGGCATCATGCTGGCCCACCAGATCGACAAGGCCATGGTCTTCCTCGACAGCGCCACAGCGTTGATCGCGGTGATGGCAATCGTGGTGGTGGCCTGGGCGTCGATCCAGGTGCAGCGGGTGAAGAAAAGACAGCTTGAACAGGGCAAAACCCTGGTGCTGATCTGGGACACCAAAGTTGCCCTGCGTCGGGTTGAAACCGTGTTCGATCGCTACTTCTGGGGCAGCTACTGGCAACCGGGGCGCACTTTCGCCGAAGTCATGGGCGAACTCACCGGCACGCCGCTGGAAAAAAGCCTCGAAGCCCTGAAAAAGCAGTGCCTGGAGCTCGACAAACAAATTGCCGATGAAGGCTGGCACTGGCTCAACAACGCCCGTGAACTGTCGGATGTCGCCACCGCGATGGCCCGCGAACGTTATCAACTGGACTTCTGCGACCCCCGGGCCGACGGGCCGGGCGGGGCGGTGATCGATCGCGACTTTGAAGTGCTGGTGTATACCTGGACGGCGCGGCTCAAGAGCTTTGATCATCAACTGGATGAGATCGAGGTTCAGTATTCCTGATGTGCATTGCCTTCACTGGCCACTTCGCGAGCAAGCCCGCTCCCACAAGCACAACTCGGTATCTGTGGGAGCGGGCTTGCTCGCGAAGGCGTTTGCAATAACAGCGAAACTCTCCCTGCCTGTCGACTGTCCACACTCCCCATAGACACTCTTTAACCTTTAAACATTGGGCCGCCTCGCGCTGCCAGTGCTAATCTCCACCGCTAATTTCAGCGGAGTCGAGCCGCGACCCGGTCACGGGTTCAGGGAAGACGACCACACTTTCAGCCACGGACATTGATCAGGTCATTCATGAATAAATCAGCAGGCGTGCTTCTCGGGATTGTTGTTGCCATCGGTGCGATCAGCGCCGGCGGGGCCTGGTACACCGGGACCAAGATTGAAGGCGTGCTGAACAACGCCGTCACCAACGCCAACAAAGAGCTGCAGACCGCGATGGCCGGCTCCAATGGCAGCGCGTCGTTGGAACTGGTGTCGCTGGAGCGTCACACCTTCACCAGCACCGCGCACTACCGCCTCAAGGGTGAAGGCGAGATGTTCGGTGACAAGCCGGTCGAGTTGCTGTTCGTCGACCACATCGAGCACGGCCCGCTGCCGTTCTCGCGTCTGGTGTCGCTGAAGTGGCTGCCGGTCATGGCCACCAGCAACTACGAGCTGGAAAAGAGCCCGGCCACCGAAAAATGGTTTGCCGCCACCAAAGGCGCTGCGCCGCTCAAAGGCGTGACCAACATCGGCTACGACGAATCCACCACCAGCAGCGTCGAACTGCTGCCGCTGGAAACGGCGTTGGACGAGCAGTCGAGCCTGAAGTTCTCCGGCCTGACCATGAACATCTCCGCCAGTGCCCAGGCGCAGAAGGTCAAGGCTGACGGCTACATGGACAGCCTGAAACTCGTCACCGTGGCGCAAGACCAGGCACCGGTGCAGGTTGAACTCAACGGTCTGACCCTGGCCAGCAACCTGACCAAGAGCAGCTACGGCTACTACACCGGGGAAAACACCCTGGAGCTGACCAACAGCAAAACCACTTTCGGTCCCAAGCAGTCGGTGCTCGGCGTGAAGAACTTCGAAATGAAGAACCTCACCGAAGAGAGCGGCAGCAACGCCTCCGGCCGTGCTGACTATCAGGTCGGCGAAGTGACCCTCAACGACAAGAAAATCGGTTCGGCCAGCATGGCCATGAGCCTGAAGAACCTCGACATCCCGTCGACCCTGTCGCTGATGCAGATCTACCAGACCAAATTGCAGCCGTACGAGAAGGACGCGGCGGCCGCTGCCGAAGCCGGCCTGCCGGCACCGGAGCTGAACTTGACCGAAGCCGAGTCGGCACAGGTCAAGGCTGATCTGCAGAAACTGCTGGGCGCCGGGCCGCAGATCGCGCTGGAAAACCTGTCGCTGAAGACCGCCAACGGTGAAAGCCGCGCCAGTCTGGTGATTGACCTGACCAAGCCGCAGTCGATGGATCTGCCACCGGATCAACTGGGCAAACAACTGATCGCGTTGCTGGATCTGAATATTCAGGTGTCCAAGCCGATGCTGGTCGATCTGCTGAGCGTCCAGGCGCAACTCGACGGCCAGACTGACGCCAAAGGCATCGTCGACCAGGCGAGTGCCGGTGCCGACATGTTCTCCGGCATGGCGGTCGGTTCGCAGTTGGCGACTGTCGATGGCACCAATGTCGTGACCAAACTGCATTACGCCGCCAATCAGGTGGAATTCAACGGCCAGAAGATGACCGTCGAGCAGTTCGTCGGCTTCCTGATGAGCAAGTTCGCTGGCGTCACGCAAGTGCAGTAATACTGCGTTCTAAATAGCAACGCCCGGCCTCTGATCCCCAGACGCCGGGCGTTTTGCTGTCCGGTGTACGGGTTTTCGGCTGATCCGGCGCCACATTCTGAACAATTATTGTGTTCTGAATATTCGACTACGCTTGCATGCAAGACTGCCTGACTAAGCTTGGCCGAGTGCTATCTGACTTGGTCTCCGTTACGAATGGGCAAGGAGGGCATTGCGACCCGGCTGGCCATGTAAGGATGCTGACGAATGCCGCGTATTGATGTTCCTGTTTTACATCGTGGTCTACGCCCGTTGTTTCGCGTTGCGCTGTGCAGCCAGTTGCTTTGGCCGGCATTGGCGTTTGCCGACACCCCCTATGATCAGATGGTGCGTGATGCCCGTGCCGGGCAGACCACGCCGGCGCTGAATGTGCTGCGTCAGGTGCCGCCCGGTCAGTCGACCACCGGGCAGGTCAGCGATCACCTGCAGATTGCCAGTTGGGCGGGTCTCGATGCCGAAGTGGTGCAGGTCTATGAAACCCAGGGCCGTGACCGGGTGCTGCCGGTGCAGGCGCTGACCGCCACCGCACGCGCCTACCGCAACCTCAAGCGCTGGGACCAGGCGACTCAGGTCTACAACAAGGCCCTGGCGCTGGAGCCGGACAACGCCGACCTGCAACTGGGGCTGGCCCTGACTCAGGCGGACTCGGGCAAACCCGACGAAGCCGTGACTCGCGCCAAGGCACTGGTCGCCGCCAAACCGGATGATCCTTCCCGTCGTCTCGCGCTGGGCTACGCCCTGACCCGCGCCGGCAAGCAGTACGACGCTCTGTTTGAATACGATCAGGCATTCATGCGCGCCGGCAGCAAGCCGGAAGTTGCCCGTGAATACGTGGTCGCCCTGCAAAAGGCGCGTCTGCCGGAACCGGCACTGCGCCTGGCCAATCAACGCCCCGGTCTGATCGACCCGGTCACCCTGCGTCGCCTCGAAGGCGATCTGGCCGCCGAACGCGTGCGTCTGGCCGAACTCGCTTCGCGCAGCGAAAAGGAACGCTACGTGATTGCCGACCGCGCGCTGGCCGATTACGACAAACTGCTTGCCACCTGGACCCCGGACGCCAGCGCCCACGATGACGTGATTCGCTGGCGCATCGATCGCATGGGCGCACTCAAGGCCCGAGCGCGCACTGCCGAGGTCATTACCGAATATCAAAAGCTGCAAGCCGAAGGCGTGAAGATTCCGACCTACGCCCTGCGTTGGGTGGCGGCGTCGTATCTGGATCAGCGCCAACCGGAGATCTCCACCGATCTGTATCGTCAGGTGCTGTCGGCGCCGGACGCCGATGTGGGTGATCGCCTCGAAGACACCACGGCGTTGTATTACTCACTGCTGGAAAGCGACCGCGCCGAAGAGGCGCGCAAAGTCGCTGAGGATCTGGCCAAGAGCCAGAACCCGCGGGTCGAACTCAAGGGCCTGCCCATCGGCAACCCCAACGACGAATGGATGGACGCCCAGCAACTCGCGGCGCAGGCCGGCACCTACAGCTCCGACCTGCCGCACGGTGAGGAGCGCCTGCAGACGCTGGTCGATCAGGCGCCGGGCAATATCGGCCTGCGCCTGGCCCAGGCCGACTTGTATCTGGCCCGTCAGTGGCCCCGCCGCGCCGAAAACCAGCTCAAGGAAACCGAGAGCATGGTGCCCCGCGACATGGGCCTGGAAGTGGCCCAGGCGCGTACCGCGATGACCCTGCAGGAATGGCGGCAGATGGATGCGCTGACCGATGACGTGGTCGAGCGTTTCCCGGACAACCGTCAGGTGCAGCGCGCGGCCCGTGAGCGCGAAGTGCACGACATGTCCGAACTGCGCGTCGAAGCCTACGGTGGCAAGGCCAATGGAGGCGGCGGCAGTGGTGGTGCAGGCGCGGTCAGTGGCAGCCGCGATTTCGGTATCCAGAGCACCCTGTACAGCCCGCCGATCGATGAAGACTGGCGTGTGTTCGTCGGTGCCGGTTATGCCACCGGCGATTTCGCCGAAGGCACCGGCACCGACCGCTTCCAGCGCGTCGGCCTGGAGCGGCGTACCCGCGACATGAGCCTGGAAGCCGAGGTCTCCAACCACGATTACGGTTACGGCGCCAAGCAGGGCGCGCGCATCGCGATTGCCCGCGACATCAACGACAACTGGCAGTACGGCGGCAGCTTTGCCTATCTGTCGGCCGAGACACCGTTGCGTGCCCTCAACAGCGACATCAAGGCCAATGGCGGCAATGCGTTCATCCGCTGGCGCGCCAACGAGAGCCGCGAGTGGCGGCTGTCGGTCAGCCCGTCGCACTTCAGCGATGGCAACAATCGCGTCGAGGCGTTGCTGACCGGGCGCGAAGGCGTTTACAGCGCGCCGAACGTGCAGGTCGATGCCGGTCTGGAAGTCGGCACCAGCCACAACTCCAATTCCGAGGATGTGCCGTACTTCAACCCGAAGTCGGACTTCAGCGTCATGCCGACGGTCAACGTCAACCATGTGCTCTACCACCGTTACGAAACCTCGTGGAGCCAGCAGTTCCAGGCCGGTGCGGGTACGTACAGCCAGCGTGACCATGGCACTGGCGGCATGGCGATGCTCGGCTACGGCCAACGTTATGCCTGGAACGACGTGTTCGAGGTGGGCGGCTTGTTCAGTGTGATCAACCGGCCTTACGACGGTGATCGGGAGACCGATCTGCGTCTGCTCGTCGACCTCACTTTCCGCTTCTAGAAGAGTTTGAAGATGCCTTTGATTACGCGTTTCATCCTTCTGCTGGGAGTGCTGCTGGTCAGCGCCTGCGCCCAGCAAGCCCCGGCCTTCGCACCGCCGTCGCAGCGTCCGGTAGCGGCCAATGAAAAACCGTGGCCGAAAAACCATGTGCTGGGCATTGCCTATCACGACGTCGAAGACCGTGACCCCGATCAGGCGGTGGTGGCGGTACGCACCGAACGCATGATCGAGCAGCTCGCGTGGTTGCGCGAGAACGGCTACAAACCGGTCACCGTCGACCAGATCATGGCCGCGCGCAAGGGCGGCCCGGAACTGCCGCCCAAAGCCATCCTGCTCAGTTTCGACGACGGTTATGCGAGTTTCTACACCCGCGTGCTGCCGGTACTGCGCGCCTATAACTGGCATGCCTTGCTAGCGCCGGTCGGTGTCTGGATCGACACGCCGCTCAATCAACCGGTGGATTTCGCCGGTGCGCCGCGAGCGCGTTCGGACTTTCTGACCTGGGACCAGGTGCGGGAAATCTCGCAATCGGGGCTGGTGGAAATCGCCGCCCACACCGACGCCAGCCACAAAGGCATCCTTGCCAACCCGCAAGGCAACCTGCAGCCGGCGGCGGCGACTCGTCGCTACGATCCGGTCACCAAGCGCTACGAGTCCGAAGAAGATTTTCGTGCAAGGATCCGCACCGACGTCGTGACCATTTCGGAGAAGATTCGCAAGGTCACCGGCTACAAACCACGTATCTGGGTCTGGCCGTACGGTACCGCGGACGGTACTTCGCTGGCCGTGATCGGCGACCAAGGCTACGAAATGGCCCTGACCCTGGACGACGGTCTCGATGCCCTCGACAACCTGATGAGCAGCCCACGCTTCCTGGTGGCCTCCGACCCTGACGGCGAGCATTTCGCCAACAGCATCGTCGCGGCGCAGCAGGATTTCACCATGCGTGTGGTCCACGTCGATCTGGACAACGTCTATGACCCTGACCCGGCGCAGCAGGAAATCAACCTGGGCAAGCTGATCCAGCGCATGGCCGACATGGGCGCCAACACGGTGTTCCTGCAGGCCTTTGCCGATCCGAAAGGTGATGGCCTGGTGCACTCGCTGTACTTCCCCAACCGTCACCTGCCCGTACGCGCCGACATCTTTGACCGCGTCGCCTGGCAACTGCGCACCCGCGCCCATGTGAAGGTGTTCGCCTGGATGCCGGTGCTCAGTTTTGGCCTCGATGCGAAACTGCCGCGCGTGACGCGCTGGGATCCGCAGACCGGGACCACCGCGGTCGACCCGGATCAGTACCAGCGCCTCTCACCGTTCGATCCCGAGGTACGGCGGATCATCGGTGAAATCTACGAAGACGTGGCGCGCCTGACCTCGGTCGACGGCATTCTCTATCACGACGACGCCGTGCTTTCGGACTTCGAAGACGCCAGCCCCCAGGCCTTGAAGGCCTACGCAGCGCATGGCTTGCCGGGGTCGATTGCTGCCCTGCGTGACGATCCGGCAGCGATGCAGCGCTGGACGCGGTTCAAGAGCCGTTACCTGATCGACTTCACCAATGAGCTGACCGCCAAGGTCCGGGCGATCCGTGGCCCGCAGGTGTTGACCGCGCGCAACATCTTCGCCGAACCGGTGCTCAACCCTGACAGCGAAGCCTGGTTTGCACAGAACCTCGACGACTTCCTCGTGACCTACGACTGGACGGCGCCGATGGCCATGCCATTGATGGAGAAACAGACCCAGGCGCAATCCGGCCCGTGGCTCGAAGAACTGGTGGCAAAAATCAAACAGCGCCCCGGTGCACTGGACCGCACGGTGTTCGAACTGCAGGCCCGGGACTGGACGAAAAAAGACCAGGCCGACATCGATGGCGCCCAACTGGCCGACTGGATGGGCCGGCTCAAGCGTCAGGGCGCGACCAGTTTCGGTTACTACCCGGACAACTTCCTCGACAACCTGCCGGACCTGAAAACCGTACGGCCTGCGCTCTCCAACAAATGGAACCCATGACATGCTGGATAGACTGTTAGCCCTGCTTGTTCTGGCGCTCGTCCTCGGCGTGCCGCTGGGATTGATCTTCCTGGTCACCGGGCAGTTCCTGATGGACTTCGTGTTCTTCTACCCGTTGTTCATGTCCGGCCTGTGGATTTCCGGCGGCCTGTATTTCTGGCTGCACTGGGAACGCCACTGGCCGTGGAAGGACGACACCCTGCCGCCGCCACTGGAAGGCGAGCCGCTGATTTCGATCCTGATCCCTTGCTACAACGAAGGCGACAATGCCGCCGACACCATCCACGCCGCGCTCGGTCAGCATTACCCGAACATCGAAGTCATTGCGATCAACGACGGCTCCAAGGACAACACCGCGCAAGTGCTGGACGCACTGGCCAAGGAAGACCCACGGCTGCGGGTCCTGCATCTGGCGGAAAACCAGGGCAAGGCCGTGGCCCTGCGCATGGGCGCGATTGCTGCGCGCAGCGAATATCTGGTGTGCATCGACGGTGATGCGCTGCTGGCGCCGAACACTGCGGCCTATCTGGTGGCGCCGATGCTCGACAACGCACGGCTTGGCGCGGTGACCGGCAACCCACGGATTCGCACACGCTCGACATTGGTCGGGCGGGTACAGGTCGGTGAATTCTCGTCGATCATCGGTCTGATCAAACGTACTCAGCGCGTGTTCGGGCGGATCTTCACCGTCTCCGGAGTGATCGTCGCGTTCCGTCGCACGGCATTGAACCGGGTCGGCTACTGGAGCCCGGACATGATCACCGAAGACATCGACATCAGCTGGAAGCTGCAACTCGATCACTGGAGCATCTTCTACGAGCCGCGCGCCTTGTGCTGGATCCTGATGCCGGAAACCCTCGGCGGCCTGTGGAAGCAGCGCCTGCGCTGGGCGCAGGGCGGTGCCGAAGTGTTGTTCAAGAACATTCGCGGCATCTGGCAGTACCGTCATCGTTACCTGTGGCCGCTGCTGTTCGAATACTGCCTGTCGACCGGGTGGGCGTTCACCTTCCTGCTGTCGGTGATCTTCTGGGCGGTGGGCAAGTTCGTGGTCATGCCGGATGCGATTGCCGTTCACCATCTGATGCCGCCGGCGTTCACCGGGCTGTTGCTGGCGTTCGTCTGTCTGGTGCAGTTCGCTGTCAGCATCATCATTGACCGGCGCTACGAGCCGGGCCTGGGACGCACGATGTTCTGGGTGGTCTGGTATCCGTTGGTGTTCTGGTTCATCAGCCTGCTGACCACGCTGGTCAGTTTCCCCAAGGTGTTGTTCGGTCAGCATCAGAAGCGTGCGCGTTGGGTCAGCCCTGACCGGGGTATCAAACCGGTCGGAGACGACGAAGAGGAGGTCATCAAATGAAAATCATCCGGACCCGCCAGCGCCCCTTTCTGGTCGTGATCGATGTGATCCTCACCGTGCTGGCCTGGGTCGGCCTGCTGTTTCTGCTGGTGCGTGGGTTGTGGCCGCTGATCGACACCCATGCCGGTGGGCCGCGCATCGACAACTCGGCGTTCGAAGCGCTCGGTACTCTGCACGTCTACCTGTGGGTGGCGCTGATCAACGCGGTGATCCTGATTGCCTGGGCCCGCTATCAACAGCGCAAGAGCAGAAGCTTTGCCCAGCGCCGCTTGCCGGCGCCGGTGGTCGACGATGAAGGGCTGACCAAGAGCTTTCGCCTGTGCGATGACCGTTTGCAGAAGCTGCGCACGCCCGGGGTGATGACCATCCACAACGACCAGGACGGTGATATCAGCCATGTGGTGCTGAACTTCCGTCCGCTAGAGCCAGAGCAACTGCCATCACCGCTGGCGCCGCTGGAGCACCCTCGGGTGATCTTCCTGCACGCCGAGGACGACGACAATCGTGATCCTATGAATCGTCCTGGCTGAACTCGCCAACCAGCCGCCATGCCTCTTCCATGGGCAGCGGCTGCTTCATCCGTTCGGCCAGCATCGCCATGGCCCGCTCTTGCTCGCAGGCCACGGCGGCGACCACCACGCCGTTGTCGCCGAACAGGCCGATAAAGGGCGGCTGTTCGGGTGTGCCCTTGAATTCGACTTCATCCCACTGGCTGGCATGGCCCAGGTAGTCGTAGTTTTTGCCGAAGTGCCAGGTCCAGAAAAACGGCACGTCCAGATAATGCTCATCAGCGCCCAGCATGTTGGCGGCGGCGATGCGCGCGTGCTGCTGGGCCAGGCGCCAGTGTTCGATGCGTTGCGGCTGGCCGTTCAGGGGGAACGTGGCGATGTCGCCAATCGCCCATAACCCTTCGCAGATGCGCAGGCCGGCATCGACGTGCAACGACTGGTCTTGCTCCCGAGGTAGCGATGCAAACGGCTCGGTGGCCGGATGCACACCGACCCCCGCCAGCACCAGATCCGCCGACACACGCAAACCGTTGTCCAGCAACACCGCCTCGACGCTACCGTCGCCGGTGATTTCGCGGGCTTCGTGATCGGTGATGAATTTCACTCCGTGCGCTTCATGCAACGCACGGATCGCCTTGCCGACGGCTTCGCCGAACTGCGTGGCAAACGGAATCGCGTGGCGAGCGATCACTGTCACGTCGAGGCCGAACTGGCGCAGGGCCGAGGCGCATTCGAGGGCGATGAAGCTGTCGCCGATGATGACTGCGCGCTGTTCGGGTCTGGCCGCGCGCATGATCTGTTCGGCCTGGGCTTTCGAGCGCAGGACAAACACCTGCGGCAGGTTGGCACCGGGCAATGGCAGGGGGTTGGGCGCGCCGCCGGTGGCGAGCACTGCCGCGTCGTAGTGCAGGGACTGGCCGTCGTCCAACTGCAGGGTTTGCGCTGAGGCATCGAGGGCAGTGATTTCGCCTTGCCGGCGTTCGATGCGCTGCTCTCTATAAAAATTTTCATCACGCAGTGGCGGGGTGTCCTGCGCGGTCATCTCACCGGCGAGGACAAATTTGCTCAGCACCGTGCGGTCGTAACCGGCGTCCGGTTCGCGGTCGATCATGATGAGCCGGCCACCAAAACCTTTCTCGCGCAGTGCCGCCGCACACGCGGTGCCGGCTGCACCTGCGCCGACAATCACGAAAGTGCGCGGATCATCCGCCGGCGGCGTGTGTGCATCCGGTAGCGGTTGATCGTCGACCCAGACCTCATCGCCACGTAACTCCAGCGGATAACGCTTGAGGCTGTCGAGGGCCGGTGGCTCGCACAACGCGCCGTCTTCGGCGCGAAACGCGGCCTTGTGCCACGGGCAGATCAGGCGTCCGTGACACAGCGCACCGTCAGCCAGCGGCGCGCCGGCGTGTGGGCATTCGCCCTGAAACGCCCGTAGTTGGCCGTTTGCGTGGAGCAGAACAATCTTGCAGTCGCCGATTTCGACTTGCAGGCCACGGTCTTCAGGGACATCGGCGACACGGGCGACACGGTGCAGGGACATGATCGGCTTCCTCGCGGGTATTTCTCTTACGAGTTTGCGGCACAGTGCGAGGTTCAGCCAATTGCTACTGCCACGGCATCAACGGTACAGCTATAGTTTGCAGGCCGACGAAGGCCCAACTGCACAAGGTGCTCCCGGAATGACCCGATTGACCTCTCTCAACCCTTGGCTGGCGGCCGTTGCCGTCGCCCTTTGCGTGCAGTTTCCGGCGCAGGCAGCCGAGCGCTTTACCCTCGACATCCCCGGTGTCTCGGACAACCGCCTGTTCACCTCGGCTGCTGCGAGCGATTCGGCCGGTTGCGGCGGCAAGAACCAGTCGCCGGCGCTGGCCTGGAACGCGGGCCCCAGCGCCACCCAGAGCTACGCGATCGTCATGCATGACCCGGACGGCCAGAAGGGCATGGGCGTCGATCACTGGATTCACTACGGCATCAAGGCCACCACTCGGCAGATCCCGGCCGGTGTCGGTGCCAAATCCAACCTCGAAGGCGTTGGCGGCACCAACAGCAAAGGCACCACCCATTACATCGGGCCTTGCCCACCGGTTGGCGACAGCGCCCACCACTACATCATCCAGATCTACGCCCTGGACCTCGCCCCGGACGCCTTGCCGGCCGGTCTGACCCGCGCCGAACTGATGGACAAGATCAAAGGCCACGTCCTGCGTAACAGCAGTGTGGTGCGGCGTTATCACCGCTGAAAATAATTTCAGTGGCGTTTAACCCGAACTGAAGGGGCTGCCCGTCTCAGTGGATGAATGGATCACTTTCATCCCGAGGTCAGCCCCCATGTCCCTTTCTCTGCCTTTTCTGCGACCTGCTGCGGTCGGTGTGTTGTTGGCCGTCGCCGGTTGCGGCGTGTCTTCCAATCCGGAGTCAGCCGCCGTCCCGGCGCCGGCCCAGCCGCAGGCTTCGATTCAGCACGAAGCGGTTATGGCCGATGTCGCCATGGCCAAACGCAGTGCGCGTCCGGCGTCGATGGCCAGTTTCGTGGCGATGCCGGCCCCTGAAAGTTATCCACAAGGCTATCGCGACGCGCAGCGCGAGCAATATCAAACGCTGGCTGACAACCCGATCCATAGCGTCGCCGAGTCCCCGGTCTCGACCTTCAGCGCCGACGTCGACACCGGCGCCTATGCCAACGTCCGGCGTTTGCTCAATCAGGGGCGTCTGCCGCCAGAAGGCGCGGTGCGACTGGAGGAAATGGTCAATTACTTTCCCTACGACTATGCGTTGCCAACTGATGATTCGCCATTTGGCGTGACCACCGAACTGGCCGCCACCCCGTGGAATCCGCACACCCGTCTGCTGCGCATCGGCATCAAGGCCTCTGACCGCGCCGTGGCCGAGCTGGCGCCGGCGAATCTGGTGTTTCTGGTGGACGTGTCCGGATCGATGGATCGCCGCGAAGGACTGCCACTGGTCAAAAGCACGCTGAAATTGCTGGTCGATCAGTTGCGCGAGCAGGACCGGGTGTCGTTGGTGGTGTATGCCGGCGAATCCCGCGTGGTACTTGAGCCAACGTCCGGACGGGAGAAAGCGAAAATTCGCACAGCCATCGAGCAATTGACCGCAGGCGGTTCAACGGCTGGCGCGTCAGGCATCGAACTGGCCTATCAAATGGCGCAGCAGGCATTCATCCCCAAAGGCATCAACCGCATCCTGTTGGCCACCGACGGTGACTTCAACGTTGGCGTCAGCGACTTCGACAGCCTCAAGCAAATGGCTGTGGATAAACGCAAAACCGGAATTTCCCTGACCACCCTGGGTTTTGGTGTGGATAACTACAATGAACACTTGATGGAACAACTGGCCGACGCCGGCGATGGCAATTACGCCTACATCGACAACCTGCGCGAGGCGCGCAAAGTGCTGGTGGATCAACTCGGCTCGACCCTGGCGGTGGTGGCGAAAAACGTCAAACTGCAGGTGGAATTCAACCCGGCGCAGGTCAGTGAATATCGCCTGCTCGGCTACGAAAACCGCGCGCTCAAGCGTGAGGATTTCAGCAACGACAAGGTCGATGCCGGTGAAGTCGGCGCAGGACATACGGTGACTGCGCTGTATGAAATTGTCCCGGCAGGTGAGCAGGGCTGGCTGGAACCGCTGCGCTACGGTAAATCGGAGGCGGCGGTTGCGGCGAAGAACGGGGAATTGGCGATGCTGCGTGTGCGTTATCAACAGCCCGAAGGTGGGAAAAGTCTGCTGATCGAGCGGCCGATTGCCAATCAGGTCGCACCGGCCAGCGAGGATCTGCGCTTTGCCGCCGCCGTCGCGGCATTTTCCCAGCAGCTCAAGGACGCTCGCTACACCGGCGATTTCAGCCTCAAGGACACCGAAGCGCTGGCCCGTGGCGCGCGCGGCGATGACCGTTTCGGCTTGCGCAACGAGTTTGTGCAACTGGTGGAACTGGCGCAAAGCCTGCGCACCTCAACCGCATCGAGTGCGATGCCCACTGAGCGACGGATTGAATAGTGAGCCGCCTCAAAGGCTTCATCACACAGCTGTTTGCCTCCGCCGACAGCCTTGAGGCCAGCAGCGACGAATCGCTGCTGGCTCGTTATCGCGAGGGCGACAGCGTGGCGTTCGAGATTCTGTACGCCCGCCATCGTCAGGGTTTGTACGGCTTTCTGCTGGGATTGAGCGGCAAACCGGAACTGGCTGACGAAGTATTTCAGGACACCTGGCTGAGCCTGATTCGCAGTGCCAGTCAGCCACAGGGGCGGGCGACGTTTCGTACGTGGCTGTTCCAGATTGCGCGCAATCGCCTGATCGATCACTGGCGCAAACACGGTGCTCATCAGCCGCTGCACGACAGCTACGACGAACAGCTGCATGCGGTTGGCGACGAGACCAACGATCCCGAACAATTGCTGAACCTCAGCCGCGACAGCCAGCGCCTGGAAAGCGCCCTGCAAGCCCTGCCCGCCGATCAGCGCGAAGTGTTCCTGCTGCGTGCCCACGGCGACCTCGACCTGGCGCAAATCGCCAGCCTCACCGAAACACCGCTGGAAACCGTCAAGAGCCGCTTGCGCTACGCCCAGCAAAAACTGCGTCGGCTGCTGGCCGAGGAGGTACTGACATGACTGACGCCCGCCAGACACCCGAAGAACAACTGCTCAAGCATTACCGCGAGCAACACACCGGCGAACCGCCAGAGCACCTCGATGCGCTGATTCTCGCCGCTGCCCAGCGCGCCGCGCCGGCACTGAAGCCAAGCCTGTGGCAACGTTGGCTGCAAGCCTGCCAGAAACCCCGTTGGCAGGTCGCGTTCGCCAGCCTGGTCGGCGTGGCCCTGATGCTGTCGCTGGTGCAACGTGCACCGGAGCCGCAACCTCGATTCGACTTCGCCCCGGCCGCCAAACCCGCCGCACCACTGTCGCGCAAACAAGCCCCCGAAGCGCAGTCGCTGGCAACCCCTGCTGGCGCCATGCCCGCGCCGGCGCCGATGATGGAAATGGCTGCACCGATGCAAAGCGACGTAACCAGCGCCGACGAAGCCAAAGTCAGCAAACGCGCCGCCGCCCCGGCCAACGGCCTCGACACGCAACTGCGCGAAGTGCTGCGCCTGCGCGAATCCGGCCAGTCGCAAGCCGCTGATGCGCTGTACAACAACCTGCACAAACGCTACCCCAGCGTGGACCTCGACCTGCGACTGGAACAAATCCGCCAAAATTGACCGCCTGTTCGCCCAGCCATTTGGCATTGCCCCGCAAAAACGCGCACTATCGGGCCATAGCTGAACGCTGGAGAACACCGTGGCACCAAAAATCGACCGCATCGCCCAACTCCTCAACTGCCCGGAAAAGGGCGAGGAGATGCGGCGCGCGATTACCGAGGCTCGCAAGGAGTTTCTGCTGAACCAGTCGGAAGAAGACGTCGTGGAAGAAGACGAGGTTTTTGAGGAGGTTGGGGAGGAAGACGATGACGAGGACGACGATTACGATGAGTTTGACTGGACGACGGAGTGATCGCCGTCGCATGAAAAACCAGCGCCCACAAAAAAGCCCCGGACCATCACAGTCCGGGGCTTTCTCGTTTAAATCAGTGGTGCACCAGGCGGGATTCGAACCCACGACCCCTGCCTTCGGAGGGCAGTACTCTATCCAGCTGAGCTACTGGTGCAGCGGGCGACATCATACCTAGGTCGGCTCGGGGCGTCCATGCCGGGTTTTGGCGGGTTTTGTCAGGGCGCGTGTCGGGAGAAATCGCTGCATTCCTTAAAGCTGTAACGTCCTGCAAAACCCTCGCTTGGCGCTTTTGCCGGGCTGATCTATGGTTTGGTTGCGGCCGGGGCTTTTGGCTCGTTGATCTGAAAATTTCCACAAACACGCCGTTTTTGTTCTTTTTTTCGAACGACCTATTGTCCTTTAACCCCTTTGATCCTACGATCCGTTTGAGATTTCAAACGCTCTTTGATTGGGTGTTGAAGCGCAGGCGCTGTGAATAACGCACTATCGCTGCGCCTCACCCGGTAGATGATTTCCCTGACGGCAGCCTTGCGAGGCGCCTTTCTACAATCATAATTTTGCTCCGCGCAGGCCGCGGTGCTGTTAAGGAAAGCCGACATGCAGCTTAAAGACACCCTGTTGTTCCGCCAGCAAGCCTTCATTGATGGCGCTTGGGTCGATGCGGACAACGGTCAGACGATCAAGGTCAACAACCCGGCCACCGGCGAGATTCTGGGCACCGTGCCGAAAATGGGCGCTGCCGAAACCCGCCGCGCGATCGAAGCCGCTGATAAAGCGCTGCCGGCCTGGCGTGCACTGACCGCCAAGGAGCGTGCAGGCAAGCTGCGCCGCTGGTTCGAACTGATGATCGAAAACCAGGACGACCTCGCGCGCCTGATGACCCTCGAACAGGGCAAGCCGCTGGCCGAAGCCAAGGGCGAAATCGTTTACGCCGCTTCGTTCATCGAGTGGTTCGCCGAAGAAGCCAAACGCATCTACGGTGACGTGATTCCGGGCCACCAGCCAGACAAGCGCCTGATTGTGATCAAGCAGCCGATCGGCGTGACCGCCGCGATCACCCCGTGGAACTTCCCGGCGGCGATGATCACCCGTAAAGCCGGCCCTGCGCTGGCCGCCGGTTGCACCATGGTGCTCAAGCCGGCTTCGCAAACCCCATTCTCCGCGTTCGCCCTGGCTGAACTGGCGCAGCGTGCCGGCATTCCGAAAGGCGTGTTCAGCGTGGTCTCCGGCAGCGCCGGCGACATCGGCAGCGAGCTGACCAGCAACCCGATCGTGCGCAAGCTGTCCTTCACCGGTTCGACCGAAATCGGTCGCCAGCTGATGTCGGAATGCGCCAAGGACATCAAGAAAGTCTCGCTGGAACTGGGCGGCAACGCGCCGTTTATCGTGTTCGACGACGCGGACCTGGATAAGGCTGTCGAAGGCGCGATCATTTCCAAGTACCGCAACAACGGCCAGACCTGCGTCTGCGCCAACCGCCTGTACATTCAGGATTCGGTCTACGACGCGTTTGCCGAGAAGCTGAAAGTGGCCGTGGCCAAGCTGAAGATCGGCAACGGTCTGGAAGAGGGCACCACCACTGGCCCGCTGATCGACGAAAAAGCCGTGGCCAAGGTGCAAGAGCACATCGCTGACGCCGTGGCCAAAGGCGCCACCGTGCTGGCCGGCGGCAAGCCGATGGAAGGCAACTTCTTCGAGCCGACCATCCTGACCAACGTGCCGAAAGACGCCGCCGTGGCCAAGGAAGAAACCTTCGGCCCGTTGGCGCCGCTGTTCCGCTTCAAAGACGAAGCCGAAGTGATCGCGATGTCCAACGACACCGAGTTCGGTCTGGCTTCCTACTTCTACGCTCGCGACCTGGGCCGCGTGTTCCGTGTGGCTGAGGCCCTGGAATACGGCATGGTCGGCGTCAACACCGGGCTGATCTCCAACGAAGTCGCGCCGTTCGGCGGCATCAAGGCCTCGGGCCTGGGCCGTGAAGGCTCCAAGTACGGCATCGAAGATTACCTGGAAATCAAATACCTCTGCCTGGGCATCTAAGCCGGGAAAGGGATCGCTGCAAACGCAAAGGGCACGAGAGCGCTGTCCCTTTGCGTCGTTTCAAACCGGAATTTTCTCTGCGGCCAGGAACGCCGTGGCAGTCGATCATCGCATGCTGCCACCGCCGATTTCTCCCGCTTAATCCTTGAACCACGCCGCCCGATGAGCGGTGAATGAGGACTGTAATGAGTAAGACTAACGCTGAACTGATGGCCCGCCGTACCGCTGCCGTACCCCGTGGTGTTGGCCAGATTCACCCGATCTTCGCTGAATCGGCAAAGAACGCTACCGTGACTGACGTTGAAGGTCGTGAATTCATCGACTTCGCCGGCGGTATCGCTGTGCTGAACACCGGCCACGTGCACCCGAAAATCATCGCGGCCGTGACCGAACAGTTGAACAAGCTGACCCACACCTGCTTCCAGGTGCTGGCTTACGAGCCGTACGTTGAGCTGTGCGAAAAGATCAACGCCAAGGTGCCAGGTGATTTCGCCAAGAAAACCCTGTTGGTCACCACCGGTTCCGAAGCCGTGGAAAACGCCGTGAAAATCGCTCGCGCCGCCACTGGCCGTGCCGGCGTGATCGCCTTCACCGGCGCTTACCACGGTCGCACCATGATGACCCTGGGCCTGACCGGTAAAGTCGTGCCTTACTCGGCCGGCATGGGCCTGATGCCAGGCGGCATCTTCCGCGCGCTGTACCCGAACGAACTGCACGGCGTGAGCATCGACGACTCGATCGCTTCCATCGAACGCATCTTCAAGAACGACGCCGAGCCGAAAGACATCGCCGCGATCATCATCGAGCCTGTGCAGGGTGAAGGTGGTTTCTACGTCGCGCCGAAAGAATTCATGAAGCGTCTGCGTGCACTGTGCGACCAGCACGGCATCCTGTTGATCGCTGACGAAGTGCAGACCGGCGCTGGCCGTACCGGCACCTTCTTCGCCATGGAACAGATGGGCGTTGCTGCCGACCTGACCACCTTCGCCAAATCCATCGCGGGCGGCTTCCCGCTGGCCGGTGTCTGCGGCAAGGCCGAATACATGGACGCCATTGCCCCAGGCGGCCTGGGCGGCACCTACGCCGGTAGCCCGATTGCTTGCGCTGCGGCCCTGGCCGTGATGGAAGTGTTCGAAGAAGAGCAACTGCTGGACCGCTGCAAGGCAGTCGGCGAGCGTCTGGTCACCGGTCTGAAGGCCATCCAGTCCAAGTACCCGGTGATCGGCGAAGTGCGTGCCCTGGGCGCGATGATCGCGGTCGAGCTGTTCGAAAACGGCGACAGCCACAAGCCAAACCCGACGGCCGTTGCAGCTGTGGTGGCCAAGGCGCGTGACAAGGGCCTGATCCTGCTGTCCTGCGGCACCTACGGCAACGTTCTGCGTGTACTCGTACCGCTGACCTCGCCGGACGAGCAACTGGACAAAGGCCTGGCGATCATCGAAGAGTGCTTCTCGGAGCTGTAAGCCCCGGCACTGTGTGATCGGTTCGACAAAAAACCCGCTTCGGCGGGTTTTTTTACGCCCCTTGAAACACATCCGGTGCTTTTGCGCTGTATCGAAAGGCCAGCATTGGCTAAGGTTCAGGCATTGCAAGGGAGAGCGCGCATGACTGCCGTTGATTTACCCGCCGTACCTCGAGTGCTGATTGCCGAAGCCGATCCGTGGTCCCGGGACCTGCTCAAACAAGTGTTGCTCAACGTCCGTTGCGATGCACGGCTGGACCTGTGTGCCGATGGCCAACAAGCTCTGTCATTGCTCAGCGAAGTGCCGTATGACCTGGCGATCGTCGACTGGGAGTTGCCGGGCATCGATGGCTTGAGCGTGCTGCGCAGCGTGCGTCAGCGCAAGCGCAATCCACCACTGCCGTTCATCCTGATGAGCAGCCGCAACGACAGCGCCAGCGTGCGCGAAGCCATCCCGCTGGCTCCCACGGCTTACCTGACCAAACCGTTGAACATGGAAAGCCTGACCGAACGCCTGCAGGGCTTGCTGCTCAATGCCGGCGAAGAAGTGTTCTGCGAGGTGCCGACGCTGGCGCCCGGCATGACCCTGGCCGTGTTCCTTGAGCGGCGCCGCGAGCGCGCCGATGGTGCGCCGTTGATGACCGATGTGCAGGTGGCGGTGAAGCGCAGCCTGAACCCCAGTGGCCTCGACCTGAAGTTGCTGGAAGATGAAATTCGCACTGATCCGCAAATCACTGCGGTACTGATCGCGGCGGCCAACAGTGCGGCGCAGCATCATGGCGCGGCGGTGCAGACCCTGGGGCAAGCGCTGCATCGGCTCGGCACCGGGCAGAGCATGAACCTGATTCTTGGTCTGGCGCTCAAGCGCAGTGCCAGACTCAGCGACCCGTGCCTGGCGGACTACGCCGAGCGCTATTGGGGGCTGTCGCTGCACACCGCGGAATACGCCCGCACCCTGGCACGCCTGCTCGATCTGGATCAGGAGCGCTGCTATTGCGCCGGCATGCTGCATCGCCTTGGCGATCTGGCGTTGCTGCGTTGTTTGCAGGAGTGGAAACAGGCCGGCGGAGAACTGGATGAGTGGGAGGAGGTGGGCGACGCGCTGGCGGAGTTTGGCGCGGCCTACGGTTCGGCGCTGCGCACGCGCTGGCGCTTGCCGCTGGAGCTGCGCGAGTTGATTGCGTCGGTCTATCAGCTCGGTGGCGGGGTTTATTCTCGCGAGGCGCTGGTGATGAACATGGCAGCACAAATGGCCCGCCTGACCGAGCATGAGGGCGTAGAGGAACTGGCCAGGAGTCGCACGGCGCGGCTGCTGAAGATCGGGTTGCCGGAATTGATGAGGATGCGTAAATAACCGGGGTTTTCACCCAACCCTGTGGGAGCGGGCTTGCTCGCGAAGGCGGTGTATCAGGCAACACAATTGCTGAATGACACACCGCCTTCGCGAGCAAGCCCGCTCCCACATCGGAGCTCTGGATGGCGCAAATCCGGGTTCAGGCAGTAATGATCCGATTCTTGCCCTGGCGCTTGGCCTCGTACATCGCCGCATCTGCCCGGGCGAACAGGCTGTCGAGGCTGTCGTCCTCTGGGTTGAGGCTGGTCAGGCCCTGGCTGACGGTGATGCCGAACGTCTGCCCGTCATGGCTGAAACTCAAGCGCTGAATTTCCTGTTGCAGCCGTTCTGCCACTTGCATCGCCATGTCCGATGCACAACCGGGGAACACCGCTGCGAACTCTTCTCCGCCAATGCGCCCGAACAGATCACCCCGGCGTAAAGAGCCGCGCCCGCATTCGGCGATGCGCTGCAGCACGCTATCGCCCTCGGGGTGGCCGTAGCTGTCGTTGATCAGCTTGAAGTCGTCGATGTCCAGCAGCAGAAACGCCAGTGGCGCACCTTGCAGGCGTGCCTCTTCGAATTCGCGGTTGGCGCATTCGAAGAAATGGCGGCGATTGCTGCTTTGGGTCAGCACGTCGGTGGTCGCCAGGCGTTGCAGCTCGGTTTCCATGTGCTTCTTGTCGGTGATGTCCTCGGCGATGCCGACAATGATCACCGGTTGTCCGGGCTCGTCCTGACGGTTGATGAAGCATTTGTCGCTCAGCCAGCGAAGCTGGCCGTCGGCGGCGATGATCCGGTATTCGCGGTCTTCCACCGCGCCCTTGTGCAGGACTTCGGCAAGGCTGCGTTCGGCGTAATCCAGATCGTCGGGGTAGATACTGTCGCGCCACTGGTTGTAGTCGGCGAGCAAGAGCCCTGCGGAGCGCCCGAAAATCCGTTCATACGCGGGGCTGACGTACAGCACCTGACGGGTTTCCCAGTTGAACGCCCAAAGCACCGCGTTGACGCTCACCAGCAGTGAGCTGAACAGCTGTTCGCGCTCGCTCAGCCGAGCAACTTCGCCCTGGGCGTGCATCAGCGCCATCAGGGTTTGCGCGGCCTCGGGCCACTGCGCAAGGGATGAGTCATTTTGATTGTTGTTGACCATCGGCACATATCTCAAAGGGCGTGCCGCAATTTCGACAACGGCCACAGTACAGCCCGCCGGGGTGGCGAAGTGTCTTTGAGATAGGGGATTTTGTGCTTAGTTCCGAAGGGTGCACCCGGGAGCCCGGGCGCACCGATCAACGGCATCAGACCGCTGCAGGACGCAACGAGTAGGTTTTCAACTGGTCGGCGAATTCACGCAGGGACTGAATACCACTGGCCTCGGCCTCGTGCACCCATTCCTTGATGGCGGCGAGCATGTCGTGGCCATTGGCGCTGGTCTTGACCCAGATCTGCTGCAGGGCCAGGCGTTTTTCGTAAATTACCTTCAGCGCCTGACTGTGCTCGAGCATGTTCTGGATGCGCAAGTGATGACGGTCTTCCAACAGGCTGGTTTCCCGCGACAGCAGGCGTTTGGCCCGATGGAATTGATGGCGTACCGAATGATCGACCTTGTCCAGCTCCTGCTTGACCAGCGGGCCGATCACCAATTTGCGGTACTGGGCCATGATCTGGAAGCGATTGTTGAGGATCGCCATGGCGGTATCCATGTCCAGGTTGCCCTTGCCTTCGACGCGGTGGGCGATCGGCGCCACACGCTGCACCTTGGCCAGACCGAGGAAGCTGAAGACCTTGATCCACGCCCAGCCGAGGTCGAACTCCCACTTCTTCACCGACAGCTTGGCCGAGTTGGGGTAGGTGTGGTGGTTGTTGTGCAGCTCTTCGCCGCCGATCAGGATGCCCCACGGCACCAGATTGGTTGCCGCGTCGCGGCATTCGAAGTTGCGGTAGCCGATGGCGTGCCCCAGACCGTTGACCACGCCGGCGGCCCAGACCGGAATCCACATCATCTGGATTGCCCAGATGGTGATGCCGATGGTGCCGAACAGCAGCAGGTCAATGACGCCCATGATTGCCACGCCCAGCAGCGGATAGCGGCTGTAGAGATTGCGTTCGATCCAGTCTTCGGGGCAGTTCTTGCCGTAGATGCGCAGGGTCTCCGGGTTCTCGGCTTCGGCGCGATACAGCTCGGCGCCTTTGCGCAGCACGGTAGACAGACCCTTGATGACCGGACTGTGCGGGTCATCTTCGGTTTCGCATTTGGCGTGGTGCTTACGGTGGATGGCGGTCCACTCGCGGGTGTTCTGCGCCGTGGTCAGCCACAGCCAGAAGCGGAAAAAATGTTTCAGGCCGGCATTCAGCTCAAGCGAGCGATGGGCCGAATAACGGTGCAAATAGACCGTGACGGCGACAATTGTCACGTGGGTCATCAGCAGGGTGACCGCGACCAGTGACCAGGCCGACAAGCCAAGAAAACCTTCGTACCACATAGGCTATAGGGCCCTCGATAAAGATAAAAACAGCCGTTGCATTATCACCAAGCACACAGATAAAACCAGTCGCCCTTTCAGATAAGAGTCGCTGGATGTTTCTTGACCTATAATTCCAACCTTTTTGTAGGGACATGGACAGCCGAATGTCTGCCACTTATCGCGATGCCTTGCGTGCAGCGCTGCTTTATCTCGTGCTTGCGGCCGTCTGGCTGCAAGGGACTGGTTATTTATTAAACAATTTCTTCGATGAGTCCGTCGATCAACTGCGTTGGCAACTGATCAACGGTTACGTCTGGGCGGCGCTGAGTGCCGGGCTGATCTTCCTGGCCCGCGTGCGTTTGTGTGAGTTTCTCGGCATTGGTGCGCGGTTGCGCGAGCGTCAGGCCGACCGTGAGCGCCTGCGTCAGGCGGCTGCGGTGTTCGACTGCACCCGCGAAGGGGTGCTGGTCACCAATCGCGAGGGCCTGATCGTGCACGTCAACCGCGCGTTCATGGAGATCACCGGCTACCAGCGTGAAGAAGTCCTCGGTCATCAACCGAGCTTGTTCAAGTCCGGTCACCATCCACCAGACTTCTATCAGGCGATGTTTGCCACACTGCAGGCACACGGCGAATGGAGCGGGGAAATCTGGAACCGGCGCAAGAGCGGTGAGATTTACCCACAGTGGCAGACCATCCGCGTGATTCACGATGATCAGGGACGCCTCAGCCACTATGTGGCGGTGTTTTCCGACATCAGTGCGATCAAGGATTCCGAGCACGAACTCAAGCACCTCGCGCACCACGATCCACTGACCGACCTGCCCAACCGTCTGCTGTTCAGCGACCGCGCCGAACAGGCGCTGACATCGGCGCAACTGCACAAGCGCGGCTGCGCCTTGCTGATGATCGATCTGGATCACTTCAAGATGATCAACGACAGCCTCGGGCATAACGTTGGCGATCGCTTGCTCAAAGCGGTGGCGGCACGCCTGCAGGATCTGTTCGGCCCCGGGATGACCCTGGCGCGGCTCGGCGGTGATGAATTCGCGGTGCTGGCGGAAAGTTGTCCACAGCTGGTACAGGCTGCGGCGCTGGCGCAACGCATTCTCGATGCGCTGAAGGAGCCGTTCGCCATCGACCGGCATGAGTTGTTCATCAACGCCAGTATCGGTATCAGCCTCTTTCCCAGCGACGCGCTGAGTGCCGATCAGCTGTTGCGCAATGCCGATGCCGCATTGTTCAAGGCCAAGAGCAGCGGGCGTAACGGATACGCGTTGTACACCGAAGAGCTGACGGCACATGCCCAGCAACGGGTCGAGATCGCCTTCGAATTGCGCCGCGCGCTGGAGCAGCAGGAGCTGCGGGTCTACTACCAACCGGTTCACGATTTGCACAGCAGTCGCCTGATCGGCGTCGAAGCGCTGGTGCGTTGGCAGCATCCACAGCGAGGGCTGGTGTCGCCGGCGGAATTCATTCCGATTGCCGAGCGCACCGGGATGATTGCCGAAATCGATGCCTGGGTGATGCGCCAGGCGTGTTCGCAGATGTGCCAATGGCAACAGGCGGGAGTTGTCCTGTCGTTCGTCGCAGTCAACGTCTCGTCGCGGCTGTTCGCCCGGCGCGAGCTGTATCAGCAGGTGGCGCAGGTGCTGCACGAGACCGGGCTGGATCCGGCCTATCTGGAGCTGGAAGTCACCGAAAGTGCGGTGATGGACGACCCTGAAGTGGCGCTGGAGCAGATGCATCGGTTGCGCGAGCTGGGCATTCGCCTGGCCATCGACGACTTCGGCACCGGCTATTCATCTCTCTTGCGGCTCAAGCGCCTGCCGGTGCAGAAGCTCAAGATCGATCAGGGTTTTGTGGCCGGGCTGCCGTCTGACGAGGACGATGTGGCGATCGTTCGCGTGATCATCGCCCTGGCCCGCAGCATGGGCATGCAGGTGCACGCCGAAGGGATCGAGCAGGCGGAGCAGGCGGCGTTTCTGTTGGATCAGGAATGTGATCTGGGCCAGGGCTACTGGTTTGGGCGGCCGGTGCCGGCGGGAGAAATTGATTGGGCGAAGGCTCCTGTTATCGGCTGAATCCAGTCTCTGTGGTGAGTACAAAACCTGTCGCGAGTGAATTTATCCCCGTCGGGTTGCGAAGCGACCCTGAAAATTTTGCGACTGCTGCGCAGTCCAGCGGGGATAAATCCCCTCACCACAGGGTTATCTGTCGGTCCCGAATCTGCGCAAACCCTTGCCCCGACAGATAATGTTTTCTAGTTATATAAACATTCTTAAATAGTCTTTTTAAGAATATCTGCGCCTCTCTTATATTGCTCCCACGCCGAACGCAGTGCCGCCCACTGCCAGGCATATCCCATTCAAAGGAGCAGCACCATGAGCGCATCCCTTCGCAGCGTTGACGGTCAGGACGAAACCACCATCTTGCGTGAAATCCAGAGCGCCCTGCGCGATCTGCGTTTCGGTGCGGTGGAGATCACTGTGCACAACGCCCAGGTCGTACAGATCGAACGCAAAGAGAAATTCCGTTTGCAGCAACCGGGCAACAAGCCGAGCTGAAAAAGATCGCCGCCTGCGGCAGCTTCTGCAGGGGGCTGTGCGCAAGAGCTGTCGCAGGCGGCGATCTTTGAATGAGCAACCCGACTCCAGCAACACATAAGAAAAAGCCACCACTCAGAATTCCAGGAGCTTTCACCATGTCGTCGATTCGCCGTTACGCTTTGGCCGCCTTGGCCAGCGCTGTGTTTGCCGGTTCCGCGGTTGCCAAGGATTACGAACTGCTCAACGTGTCGTACGACCCGACCCGTGAGCTGTATCAGGACTACAACGCCGAATTCATCAAGTTCTGGCAGCAGGACCATGCCGGCGACACCGTGAAAATCCAGCAATCCCACGGCGGTTCGGGCAAGCAGGGCCGCGCGGTGATCGACGGTCTGCGCGCTGACGTCGTGACCCTGGCACTGGCCGGCGACATCGACGAAATCGCCAAGCTCGGCAAGACCCTGCCGGCCGACTGGCAGAAGCGTCTGCCGGACGCCAGCACCCCGTATACCTCGACCATTGTGTTCCTGGTGCGCAAGGGCAACCCGAAAGGCATCAAGGACTGGGGCGACCTGGTCAAGAACGATGTCTCGGTGATCACCCCGAACCCGAAAACCTCGGGTGGCGCACGCTGGAACTTCCTCGCTGCATGGGCTTATGGCCTGAAAGCCAACGGCGGTAGCGAAGCAAAAGCCAAAGAGTACGTACAGACCCTGTTCAAGCACGTTCCGGTATTGGACACCGGCGCTCGCGGCTCGACCATTACCTTCGTCAACAACGGTCAGGGTGACGTGTTGCTGGCCTGGGAAAACGAAGCGTTCCTGGCGCTGAAAGAAGACGGTGGCGCCGACAAGTTCGACATCGTCGTGCCGTCGCTGTCGATCCTCGCCGAACCGCCAGTGGCTGTGGTCGACAAGAATGCCGAGAAGAAGGGCAACGAGCAGATCGCCGAAGCCTATCTGAAGCACCTGTACAGCCCGGCCGGTCAGGAGATCGCCGCGAAGAACTTCTACCGCCCGCGTGACAAGGACGTGGCGGCGAAGTACGCCCAGCAGTTCCCGAAACTGGAACTGGTAACCATCGACAAGGACTTCGGCGGCTGGAAATCCGCGCAGCCTAAATTCTTCAACGACGGTGGCGTGTTCGACCAGATCTATCAGGCGCAGTAATCTCAAATGAAACGAGCCTGATGTTCAGGCACAAAACATGTGGGAGCGGGCTTGCTCGCGAAGACGGTGTGTCAGACGACATAAATGTTGAATGATAGGGCCCATTCGCGAGCAAGCCCGCTCCCACATTGATGCGTTTTCAACCAAGGACTTTTATGTCGCGTCGTATCTCCCCCGTCATACCCGGCTTCGGGCTGACGCTGGGTTACACCTTGGTGTACCTCAGCCTGATTGTGCTTATCCCGCTGGCGGCGATGTTCGTCCATGCCGCCCAACTCACCTGGGATCAGTTCTGGACGATCATCTCCGCGCCCCGCGTTCTCGCTGCACTGAAGCTGAGCTTCGGCACTGCGCTGTGCGCCGCGATCATCAACGGCATCATCGGCACGTTGCTGGCCTGGGTGCTGGTGCGCTACACGTTCCCGGGGCGCAAGGTGATCGACGCGATGATCGATCTGCCGTTCGCGTTGCCGACCGCGGTGGCCGGTATTGCACTGACGGCGCTGTACACCCCGACCGGGCTGGTCGGGCAGTTCGCCGCCGACCTCGGTTTCAAGATCGCCTACACCCCGCTCGGGATCACGCTGGCGTTGACCTTCGTGACCCTGCCGTTCGTGGTGCGCACGGTGCAGCCGGTGCTGGCGGACATTCCGCGTGAAGTCGAAGAAGCCGCCGCCTGCCTCGGGGCGAAGCCACTGCAGGTGTTCCGCCACATCCTGTTGCCGGCGCTGTTGCCCGCCTGGCTGACCGGTTTTGCTCTGGCGTTCGCGCGGGGCGTCGGCGAGTACGGTTCGGTGATTTTCATTGCCGGCAACATGCCGATGAAAACCGAAATTCTGCCGCTGCTGATCATGGTCAAACTCGACCAGTACGACTACACCGGCGCCACTTCCATCGGCGTGCTGATGCTGGTGGTTTCCTTCGTCCTGTTGCTGCTGATCAACTTGCTGCAGCGGCGCATCGAAACCCCATAAGGAGGCGCGAACCATGTCCCAATCGTCTATTGCGGCCGCTTCCTCGGCCAACGCTGCGCGCCGTGGCAGCGCCACTTCGCGCAGAGTGCTGATCGGTCTCGGCTGGCTGATCTTTTTTCTGTTCCTGGTGTTGCCGCTGTTCATCGTCGTATCGCAAGGTTTGAAGAACGGCCTCGGTGCATTCTTCACCGCGATCTTTGAACCCGATGCCTTGTCGGCGCTCAAACTCACGGTGATCGCGGTGCTGATTTCGGTGCCGCTGAACCTGGTGTTCGGCGTCAGCGCCGCGTGGTGCGTGAGCAAGTACTCGTTCCGCGGCAAGAGCATGCTGGTGACGCTGATCGACCTGCCGTTCTCGGTATCGCCGGTGATCGCAGGTCTGGTCTACGTGCTGATGTTCGGCGCCCAGGGCCTGTTCGGGCCGTGGCTGCAGGATCACGACATCCAGATCGTCTTCGCCCTGCCGGGCATCGTGCTGGCGACGATCTTCGTCACCGTGCCGTTCGTGGCCCGTGAACTGATTCCGCTGATGCAGGAACAAGGCACGCAGGAAGAGGAGGCCGCGCGCCTGCTCGGCGCCAACGGCTGGCAGATGTTCTGGCACGTCACCGTCCCCAACATCAAATGGGGCCTGATCTATGGCGTGGTGCTGTGCACCGCGCGGGCCATGGGTGAGTTCGGTGCGGTGTCGGTGGTTTCCGGGCACATTCGCGGGGTGACCAACACCTTGCCGCTGCACGTCGAGATCCTCTACAACGAATACAACCACGTGGCCGCGTTCGCCGTGGCGAGCCTGTTGCTGATCCTGGCGCTCTTCATCCTGCTGCTCAAGCAGTGGAGCGAAAACCGTATCAACCGCCTGCGCGCCAGCGCCGCGGAGGAATAACTCATGTCGATCGAAGTGCGTAACGTCAGCAAGAATTTCAATGCGTTCAAGGCGCTGGACAACATCAGCCTGGACATCCATAGCGGTGAACTGGTGGCGTTGCTCGGCCCGTCCGGTTGCGGCAAGACCACGCTGCTGCGGATTATTGCCGGCCTGGAAACCCCGGATCAGGGCAACATCGTCTTCCACGGTGAAGACGTCTCCGGCCACGATGTGCGTGATCGCAACGTCGGTTTCGTGTTCCAGCACTACGCGCTGTTCCGCCACATGACGGTGTTCGACAACGTCGCGTTCGGCCTGCGCATGAAGCCGAAAAACCAGCGCCCGAGCGAAAGCCAGATCGCGACCAAGGTCCACGAACTGCTGAACATGGTGCAACTGGACTGGTTGTCGGATCGTTACCCGGAGCAATTGTCTGGCGGCCAGCGTCAGCGTATCGCCCTGGCCCGCGCGTTGGCGGTGGAACCGAAGGTGCTACTGCTCGATGAGCCGTTCGGCGCCCTCGACGCCAAGGTGCGCAAAGAGCTGCGCCGCTGGTTGGCGCGGCTGCACGAAGACATCAACCTGACCTCGGTGTTCGTGACTCACGACCAGGAAGAAGCGATGGAAGTCGCTGACCGTATCGTGGTGATGAACAAGGGCGTGATCGAGCAGATCGGCTCACCGGGCGATGTCTACGAAAACCCGGCCAGCGATTTCGTCTATCACTTCCTCGGCGACTCGAACCGCTTGCTGCTCAGTGACGACAACCACGTGCTGTTCCGCCCGCACGAAGTGTCGCTGTCCAAGCATGAACTGGAAGATCACCACGCCGCTGAAGTGCGCGATATCCGCCCGTTGGGCGCAACCACGCGGGTGACGTTGAAGGTGGAAGGGCAGACGGACCTGATCGAGGCCGAAGTGGTGAAAGACCATGACAGCCTGATTGGTCTGGCCAAAGGTGAAACGCTGTTCTTCAAACCGAAGGTCTGGCAGAAAGTCGCAGGCCTCTGACGTCAAAAGCTTCGTCGGATCGCCGCCCCGAGCAAGCTCGCTCCCACACTTGGAATGCGTTTCCCTGTGGGAGCGGGCTTGCTCGCGAATGCGATCTACACAGCCGCCCGATTCGGATTGACCCGTACCACGCCCGCCCGCGCCTCGATCTGCTCTTTCAGCGCCTGTCGCATGCCGAGCATGAACGCCAGTTCCGCCACCACAAACAACGGCCCGACAATCAACCCGCTCACGTCATCGACAAACGCCGGTTTGCGTCCTTCATAGTGGTGCCCGACAAACTGGATCACCCAGCCGATCACAAACATTGCCAGGCCGCTGCTGAGCCAGACCATGGTGCTCTGCTGCGCCAGTACATGCCCGGCCCAGACCGACAACGCCATCAGCACCGTCATCAGAACGCCCAGCTTCACTTCCAGGCGCAGGTAGAACCACGCTGAGGCCAACGCCAGCAACACCGCCGGAGATAGCCACAAACTGCCCAGCGCCCATTCTGGCCGCGACAACAACACCGCCACGGCCACTACGATCAGCGGAATGCCGATAAAGTGGCTGGCGATGTTGCGCGGGTCGCGGTGATACGCGGCGTATTGACTCAAATGATCGACGAGGCTTTTCATTGTTGTTCCTCCTGTAGGGTGAGAGCAGCATGCCCCGGGTTCGGCGTTCGCTCTGTCAGGCAGGCGACAATTGGGAGTGTTCATGGATAAGCGTTCACAGCTGATGACAGGGCAATGGTTCAGTCATCTGCCAGCGTCCTTTCAGGATAGTCTGCTGGCGGCGGCCCGGGAGCGGCGGCTGACGGCGGGGCAGCGGCTGTTTCAGCGCGGCGATGCGCCGTGCGGATTGTATGCGGTGCTCGACGGCGCGATCCGTATCGGAGCGGTGAGCGAGCAGGGCAAGGAGGCGTTGCTGAGCCTGGTGGAAGCGCCGCACTGGTTCGGCGAAATCTGCCTGTTCGACGGCCAGCCGCGCACCCATGACGCCTACGCTGTCGGGCCTTGCACCTTGCTGAACATCGCGCAAAACACCCTGCTGACAATCCTCGACGAGCAGCCGCTGTACTGGCGGCATCTGGCGTTGCTGATGAGCCAGAAATTGCGCCTGACCTTCATCAATCTTGAACAGTTGAGTTTGCTCCCGGCCCCGGCACGCCTGGCCCATCGCCTGTTGATGATCGCCGAAGGCTACGGCGAACTCGACCCGCCGCGCCGTGTGCTGCAACTGCCGCAGGAGCAATTGGCGTCGATGCTGTCGCTGTCACGGCAGACCACCAACCAGATCCTCAAGGATTTACAGGGGCAGGGGATTATCGGGCTGGGGTACGGCGAGATCGAAATTCTTGATGCCGTTCGATTGCGGGCGCTGGCCACACTCTGAAGAACACGGGTTTCCCCTGTGGGAGCGGGCTTGCTCGCGAAGGCGGTGCATCAGCTAACACATCATGAACTGACACACCGCCTTCGCGAGCAAGCCCGCTCCCACATTGGATCAATGTTGTTTCTACGAGCCGCGATAGGTCGAGAAGCCATAAGGGCTGAGCAGCAACGGGATGTGGTAGTGCTGGTCAGTCTGCTGCACCTGGAAAATCACCGGGATCTCCGGGAAGAACGTCTGGCGCTTGTTCTTCTCGAAATACTCGCCGGTCTTGAACACCACGCGGTATTCGCCCGCCTCGAAAGGCTGTTTGGCCGGGAACAGTTCGGCGATGCGTCCCTGTTCGTTGGTGGTGCCCTGGGCCAGTGGCTGCCAGTCCTGGCCGACATGTTTTTCCAGGGTCACGTTGATCCCGGGGGACGGCAGGCCGTTTTCCAGATTGAGCACGTGCACGCTCAGTGGGTTGCCGGCGGCCAGCGCCAGGCCTGAAACAGCGCTCAGGCCGAGCGCGGCGAAGGTCATGCGCAGGGGGGTCATGGTCAGTCTCCTTATGGGGAACGGATGAGGGTCAGGCCGGCCTTTTCGGCGGCCTTGATGGCACAGTTTTCGTCTTGTTCGCCGCCGCCGGATCCGGCCACGCCCATGGCGCCCACCAGCTCATTGCCGGCGAACAACGGGATACCGCCGCCGAGCAACAGCAGCTCATCGAGGGTGTTGAGATTGGCGGTCTGCGGGTTGCTGCGGGCGTGCTCGGCAAACAGCCGGGTCGGGGTTTTCGTCGACAGCGCGGTGTAGGCCTTGCGCTGGCTGGCGGCGGTGTTGTGCGGGCCGATGCCATCGCCGCGCAGAGTCACCAGCAGGTTGCCGCCACGGTCGAGCACTGACACCGTGCCGGTGCAATTGCTCAGCGCCGAATCGGCCAGCAAGCGTGCGGTTTTCAGATCGAGGTCGGCGTGACGTGGCAGTTCCGGGCTGGCAACCGCGCTGGCGCTCAGGCCGATGGCGAGGCTCGCGACAAGATATTTGAAGGTCATGAACAGGCTCCGAAAGCGAAGGTCGCCACCTTAGCCGGCGCTCTTCGTCAGAACCTCGTCAGTCGGATTACAAGTTTGTAATGGGCAACCGGACCGAAGGCGCCTAGCCTGTGTGCCTGATCAATCGAGGTGTGCCATGCGTTTGCTGGTCGTAGAAGATGAAGCCAAAACCGCGAATTTCCTTGCCAAAGGGCTGGGCGAATCGGGTTTTGCCGTGGACGTGGCACTCAATGGCCTCGATGGGCGCTATTTCATCGAGCAGCAGGCATACGACCTGATCATCCTCGACGTGATGCTGCCGGGCCTCAATGGTTGGCAGTTGCTGCAACTGATCCGCCAGCGCGGCGCCACGCCGGTGCTGTTCCTGACCGCCAAGGACGCTATCGAAGACCGCGTGCGCGGACTGGAACTGGGCGCCGACGATTACTTGCTCAAACCCTTTGCCTTCGCCGAATTGCTCGCGCGGGTGCGCACGCTGCTGCGGCGTGGGCCGATGCGCGAGGCCGAGTCCTACTGCATCGCTGACCTTGAGATTGATGTGCTGCGGCGTCGGGTCAGTCGCGGCGGTCAGCGCATTGCCCTGACCAACAAGGAATTTGCCCTGTTGCAATTGCTCGCCAGTCGTCAGGGCGAAGTGTTGTCACGCACGCTGATCGCCTCCCAGGTGTGGAACCTGAATTTCGACAGCGACACCAACATGGTCGAAGTCGCGGTGCGCCGCTTGCGGGCCAAAGTCGATGACCCGTTCATGCCAAAACTGATCCACACCGTGCGCGGCGTCGGCTATCAGCTGGAAGCGCCCGACGATGCGCGCTAGGTCGATCGCCTGGCGTCTGGCGCTGGCGTTTGCCGTGGTCTGCGCGTTGGTGCTGAGTGCGATTGGCGTGTTTCTCTATCGCTCGCTGGCGTCGGAGATCGCTTACCGCGATGACCTGGCCCTGCTCGGCCGACTTGAGCAGGTGCGCGCGCTGCTCGCCGACAGCGACAGCCTTGACGCCTTGCAGGCGCGCCCGCGTCTCTATCAGAACATGCTCGGTAACCTCGACAGTCTGCTGCTGGTGCGGCGTGCCGACGGATCGAGCGTGATCGGCATCAACCCTCGTCAGCGCGAGTTGCCGGCGCTGAACGCCATCCCCCGCGAGCAGACGCCACAGCGTCACGACGTGCTGACCTGGCAGGCGCCGGACGGTGCCGAGCTGGCGTTGTTGTCCGGTGAAGCCCAAGGGCCGAACGGCGAGCCGCTGACGGTGATTGCCGGCAAGGTGCTCAGTGAACGTGAGCAGATGCTCGGCAGCTATCGCTTGCGCCTGTACCTGGCGGTCGGGCTCGGCGCGTTGCTCGCGTTTGCGCTGGGCCTGGTCCTGCTGCGCCGGGGTCTGCAACCGTTGCGGCAGTTGAGCGATGCGGTGCGCGGAATTGATCTGCGCAGCCTTGATCAACGGTTGTCGGCGAGCGGTACGCCGGCAGAGCTGCTCGAACCGGTGCAGGCGCTCAACGGCATGCTCGCCCGGCTGGACGACAGCGTGCAGCGGTTGTCGCAGTTTTCCGCTGACCTTGCGCACGAAATCCGCACGCCGTTGCACACCTTGCTGGCGAGCAACGGCCAGGCGCTGAATCACCCGCGCAGCACTGCGGAGTATCAGGAGCTGCTGGCCTCGAACATGGAAGAATTCGAACGCCTCAAGCGCATGGCCGAAAACCTGATGTTCCTCGCCCGCGCCGAACAGGCAGAACGGGCGCTCGAACGGCGGACGCTTGATCTGCACAGCGTCGGCAGTGAGCTCTGCGATTACTTTGAAGCGTTGGCCGATGACCGCGAGTTGCGCCTGAATAACCAGTTGCACGGCGAACTGCTGGCCGACCAGCAACTGCTGCAACGCGCCCTTGGCAACCTGTTGGCCAATGCGGTGCGGCACGCGGATGCAGGCACGCTGATCAGCCTTTGCCGCCGTGATGAACCTGGCATGTGCTGGTTGCAGGTGCACAACCTCGGCCCGGCCGTCGCGCCACAGCACCTGGGCAAATTGTTTGATCGCTTTTACCGGGTCGATCCGTCACGGGCGGAACCGGGGGATTCCGGTGGGTTGGGGCTGGCGATTGTGCAGTCGATCATGCAGTTGCATGGGGGGCGGGTGCGGGTGAGCAGTGATGCCACTGGTACCGTGTTTGAGTTGGGCTTTGAGGTGTTCTGACTGACGCCTTCGCGAGCAAGCCCGCTCCCACTTTGAAATACGTTCCCCTGTGGGAGCGAGCCTGCTCGCGAAGAGGCCCGTGAATTCCCCACAAATATTGGTTAGCGCAACTGATCGCGAAACTGCCCCGGCGTCATCCCGGTCCAGCGCTTGAACGCCCGACTGAAACTGCTGGTATCAGCAAACCCCAGCAGATAACTGACCTCGCTCAACGAACACTGCGGATCGCGCAGGTGCAGCAGCGCGAGGTTTTCGCGGCTCTCGTTGAGCAACGTGTCGAAGCGACACCCTTCATCCGCCAGATGCCGTTGCAGGCTGCGCAGGCTCAGGTGCAACGCCTGGGCGATGCGCTCGGCACCGGGCTCACCTTCGGGCAGTTGCTCTTCGATGGCGTCGCGCACCTTGCGCTCCCAGGTCAGCGGTTTGAGCTGGGCCAGGGTGCGCTTGAGCACCGCTTCGTTGTGTTCAGCCAATTCCGGGTTGGCGTCGTCAAGGTGGCTGTCGAAGTCGGCGAGGGCGAACTCCAGGCGGTCCTCGGCGGAGGAGAAATGCACCGGCGCGCGAAATACCTTGTGCCATTGGTGCGCATCGGACGGTTCCGGGCGGCGCAAGTACACCGCCAGCGGCGCGTAGTCGCGGCCCAGACGATTTCGACAAGTGCGCACGTAGATCGCGGCAAAGGCATCGATGGCCTCGAAGGCCGGCGCCGGATTACCTGACGGAATGTTCAGACGAAACAGATAACGGTCGTCGCTGCGGCTCAGTTCCAGCTCCAGCGCATCGCTGACCACCGGGTGATAACGCACGATGCGCTCGAACACTTCACGCAGGCTGCCGCTGGCCACCAGCGCATAACCGAGCGCATGGAACGTGGTCGGGCTGACGAACCGCGAGACCCGCAGGCCGATCGCCGGATCACCGCTGAACTGCACTGCCAGCTCCCACAGGCGTGTGGTGCCGGATAACGGGTAACGCGCGTTCGGGTCATCCATCAACTGCGGATCGAGGCCGGCCTGTTGGCACAGGCCAATACTGTCCAGCCCCAGCGCATCGAGTTGCTTGCGCAAGGCACGGGTCCAGCTGGCGAGGGAGGTCGGTTCCTTCATGCTGATTGGCGCTTCCGGTCAACAGGTTGGCGTTCTCGGCTAGCGTGTTCTGCAAATGCACAGGGCAGGATGCGAACATCGATAACCAGAGGATGGAAGCATGGACCGTACTTCTGCAAGCCCCCAGCGACACAATGCTGCCCAGCGATCAGCGCATATTCGCGAAGTGGTGCTGGCCAAGGGTGTCGAGTTGCGCGAGCGCTACCCGATTCTGCTGTATCAGGACGCGCTGGGCGCCGGGATTCTGGCCTTTGCCCTGGTCGGGATGATCGGTTCGGCAGCGCTCTACATCACTGGCCACATGGCGTGGTGGGTGTGCTTGCTGCTCAATGCGTTTTTCGCCTCGTTGACCCATGAGCTGGAGCACGACCTGATCCACAGCATGTACTTCCGCAAACAGCGCGTGCCGCACAATCTGATGATGGGCCTGGTGTGGCTGGCGCGGCCCAGCACGATCAACCCGTGGACTCGCCGGCACTTGCATCTCAATCATCACAAGGTCTCCGGCACTGAAACCGACATGGAAGAACGCGCGATCACCAACGGCGAACCGTGGGGCTTTGCCCGGTTGCTGATGGTCGGCGACAACGTGATGTCGGCGTTCATCCGCATGCTGCGGGCGAAAACCTGGGCGCACAAAATCAGCATCATCAAACGCAGCTTGAAGGTTTACGCGCCGCTGGCGCTGGTGCATTGGGGCGCGTGGTACGTGTTTCTCGGCTTCCATGCGGCGAATGGCATCGCCTATCTCGTGGGGTCGCCGATTGAATGGTCGGCGACCACGCTGTCGGTCATGCAAGTGATCGACATCGCGGCGGTGGTGATCATCGGCCCGAACGTGCTGCGCACGTTTTGCCTGCACTTCATCAGTTCGAACATGCATTACTACGGTGACGTCGAGCCAGGCAATGTGCTGCAGCAATGCCAGGTGCTGAATCCGTGGTGGTTGTGGCCGCTGCAGGCCTTTTGCTTCAACTTCGGCAGCAGCCACGGGATTCACCATTTCGTGGTCAAGGAACCGTTCTACATTCGCCAGATGACGGTGCCGGTGGCGCATGAAGTGATGCGTGAGATGGGGGTGCGGTTCAATGATTTCGGCACGTTTGGGCGGGCGAACCGGTTTGTTCGTCGGGATGAAGTGGTGCAGGAAGAGGTGCGCACTGCCAGGGCTTGATGGGTGAGTTTGCGGGCCTCTTCGCGAGCAAGCCCGCTCCCACAGGGAAACGCATTCCAACTGTGGGAGCGGGCTTGCTCGCGAAGGCGTCAGATCAGGCAACCTCAATCCGGTTGAAATGGCGAAGCACCGAGAATCACCCCGGTCTCCTCCCACAGGGGAACGCATTCCAACTGTGGGAGCGGGCTTGCTCGCGAAGGCGTCAGATCAGGCAACCTCAATCCGGCTGAAACGGCGAAGCACTGAGAATCACCCCGGTCTCCTCCACATACTGCTGCCAATGTCCGATCAAGCTGCTGAGCCGATCCGGCTGACTCAACGCCAGATCATGAATCTCCCCCGGATCACTCGCCAGATCATAAAGCTGCCAGGTCGCCGGCCCCACCGGCCCGGGGATCCACACCGCTTTCCACGACCCTTGCCGAATCGCCCGCCGTCCAAACAATTCCCAACCGGTGACGGTGTGCTCGTCATGCACCTGCGCCGTCTCGCCGGACAAAAAGCCCAGCCACGATTTACCGCGTAACGGCGCCACCGGTTTGCCGTGCCATTGCTTGCCCGGGTGGCGTACGCCGGCCAGGTCGAGGATGGTCGGAGTGATGTCCATCACCGTGCCAAAGCCGTGGCTGATCTGCCCTTTGATTGGCAGTTGCGGGTAGTGCAGCAGCGCCGGCACACGAATCCCGCCCTCGGTGGTAAAGGCCTTGAACAGCCGTGACGGCGCGGTGGCCACCTGCGCCCAGTTCGGCCCGTACCAGACGTAGGAATTGGCCCGGCCGATGTTGTCCAGGCTGTTGTCGTAGTGCTGGTTCAGATAGGTCATCAACTCCGGGCCGAACTTGGGGAAGGCTTCCAGCAGCGCGCCTTCGGCTCCGTTGTCGGACATGAACAGAATGAAGGTGTTGTCCAGTTGCCCTTGCTGGCGCAGGTAATCGACCACCCGGCCGATGTTCCAGTCCATGCGCTCGACCATTGCTGCGTAGACCTCCATCGCCCGTGCGGAAATCTGTTTTTGCTCAGCGCTCAGCGCATCCCATTGCGCGCTCAGCTGGATCAGCGGGTGCGGTTCGACGTCGGGCTCGATCAGCCCGAGGGTTTTGAGTTTTTCCAGGCGTTCCAGGCGCAGCACTTCGGGACCTGAGTCGTAGCGGCCACGGTATTTCTCGACGATATCGGCCGGCGCCTGCAACGGCCAGTGCGGTGCGGAGAAGGGCAAATAGGCGAAGAACGGCCGGCTCTGATCACGCTCCTTGAGGTACTGCAGCAGCTTGTCGCCGAAGGCGTCCGACGAGTAAAAGTCCTTGGGTAATTCGTCGAGGAATGTGTCGTCTTCGATGTACAGCGCCGGGGTCGATTTCAGCAGGCCCGGGGTGTGCTCATCGTAAGTCGGCTCGAAACCGTAGTGGTTGGCCGCTCCCGGCAGCAGCGAGAATGAACGCTCGAAACCACGGGCCTGCGGCGCCTGTTCAGCCTTCAAGCCCAAGTGCCATTTGCCGCTCATCAACGTCTGGTAACCGGCCTCGCGCAGCAGCTCGGGCAGGGCGACAACGCGGTCGTTCAAGTAGCCCTCGTAACCCGGTTTGCCGATCAGCTCCGGGGTCAGGGTTTCCGCCATGGTGCCGATGCCGGCGATGTGGTGATCGGTGCCGGTCAGCAACATCGAACGGGTTGGCGAACAGGTTGGCGCGGTGTGGAAATCGGTCAATCGCAGGCCGTTGCTGGCCAGGGCATCAAGGTTCGGCGTGGCGATTTCGCCGCCGAAGGCACCGAGGTCGGAGAAGCCGAGATCGTCGGCCAGGATCACCAGAAAATTGGGACGTTGCGGCATCGATAAAGCTCCTCTCAACAGGCAATGAACGACAGCGGCAGATCGCGGATCTGCACCGGTACGCTCGGTTGGTAATGGTCGTCACTGGTCAGCTCGTGCAGCAGCTCTTCGCGCAGCTGATGGAAGTCGAAACTGCTGCGCTGGCGCGGATGCGGCAGGGCAATCTCGACCACTTGCTTGATCCGTCCCGGACGCGGCTCCATCACCACCACGCGGTCGGCCAGAAAGATCGCTTCCTCGACGTCGTGGGTGACCAGAATCGTGGTGATTTTCGCCCGGGCACGAATCGCCAGCAGCTCGTCCTGCATCTGCTGGCGGGTCAGTGCGTCGAGCGCGCCGAAGGGTTCGTCGAGCAACAGGATCCTTGGGCTGGCGACCAGCCCGCGAGCAATCGCCACGCGCTGCGCCATGCCGCCAGAGAGCTGGTGTGGATAGGCGCGGGTGAAGTCACGCAGGCCGACCAGCTCGATGAAATCGTTGATGCGCCGCTGCTTTTCGGCGGCAGCCAGTGGCTCGTTGACCAGGCCCAGGCCGATGTTGTCGGCCACGGTCAACCACGGAAACAAACGGTGTTCCTGAAACACGATGCCGCGTTCGCCGCCAATGCCGCTGACGGCTTTGCCATCCACCGTGATCTGCCCGCGAAACTGCGTGTCGAGGCCCACCAGCAAACGCAGCAAGGTGGATTTGCCGCAACCGCTGGAGCCGACAATGGCGACGAATTCGCCCTCGGTGATGTCCAGATTGAATTCGCGAATCGCCTCCAGTTCGAAACCGTCGACGTCGAAGGATTTGCCTACGTGGGTGAAACTGACAATCGGTGCGTTCATGCGTGTCTCCAGCGGGTGGCGCGAATTTCCAGGCGTTGGCCAACAAGGTTGAGCAGGGCGCCGGTCAGCCCGACCAGGAGCATTCCGGCCATGATCAGGTCCATGCGCAGCAGCTGTTGGGCGCCGATCATCTGGCTGCCGATGCCGCCGTTGGACGGCATGAAATATTCGGCGCCGATGGTGCCGAGCCAGGCGTAGATCAGACTCAGCCTGAGCCCGGCGAAAATCCCCGGTGCTGCGCCCGGCAACACCAGACGGCGCAGGCGCTGGCCGAGGCTCAGGCGTAGCACCTGCGCGGCTTCATTGAGTTGCGGCGAGAGGTTGGCGACGCTGCGTTGGGTGGCGATGAACAGCGGGAAGAACGCGGCGAGGGCGACGAACACCCACTTCGACAGTTCACCCAGGCCGAACCACGCGGTGAGCAGCGGCACCCAGGCGAAAATCGCGATCTGGCGGATTGCGGCGAGTGTCGGGCCGAGCAACCGTTCGCTGGTGCGCGACAGGCCCAGCAGCAGGCCGAGGGCGAAACCGAGTCCGCCACCCAGCAACAATCCACCGACGGTGCGGCCGAGGCTCAAGGCCATGCCGCTGATCAACGTGCCGTCGAGCAGGCCGTTTTTAGTCGTTTCCAGCACTGCCACCGGGCTGACCAGAATGTTCGCGTCGATCCACTGCTGATCGCTCGCCACTTGCCACACGCCAATCAGGCCCAGCGGCAACAGCCACGGTTGCAGACGTTGCCAGCCTTCATAGCGCGGGCCTCGGCGGATTTCTGCGGTGGCCGGGTGCGGCCAGCGCACCAGTTTGCGGTCGAGCAAGCCGATGCCGCGATCCATCGCCACGCCGAGCAGGCCGATGACTACGATGCACACGAACACGATGTCGAGCATGAACAGTTGCCGCGCCCAGACCATCAGGTAGCCGATGCCTTCGCTGGACGCCAGCAGCTCCACCGCCAGCAATGAAGTCCAGCCAGCGGCCAGAGCGAGGCGCACGCCGGCCATGAATGCCGGCAGTGCGGCGGGCAGCATCAGGCGGCGGATCAGCAGATAGGACGGCAGGCGCAATACGGCGGCGGCTTCGCGCAGTTTCGGTTGTGCATCACGGACGCCGACCAGTGTGTGCAGGGTCACCGGGACCACGATGGCCTTGATCAGCACCACCAGTTTCAGCACTTCGCCGATGCCGAAAAACACCATGAACAGCGGAATCCACGCCAGCGTCGGCACCTGTGCCAGACCGGCGAACGTCGGAAAGACCAGCCGTTCGAGGCGCCGGCTGAAACCCAGCGCGGCACCCAGAACTGCCCCAGTGGATATGCCTGCCAGCAAACCCCAGAGCAGGCGTTGCAGGCTGATCCACAGATGACTCCACAACTCGCCCTGGGACAGCTCGATGGCGCTGTTCCACACCAGTGATGGCGCCGGCAGGATCTGTTCGCTCATCCATTGATTGCGCGCCGCCAGCCACCACAGGGTGAACAGGCTGATCGGCAGCAGCCAGGGCAACAGACGCTGGTTGAGGCTTGGCCACGCCCGCCGACGTTTGAGCGGCGGCGCAGGCAGCGACAGGCTGAGCAGGGAATCACGGGCCATGGGTGACCTCCGTTGTCGGGTTGCATGGCTGACCGCTGTGCGGGTGTGGGCGTGGGCTAGCTCACGAAGGTGGAGTGTCAGGCGCCAGTGATGGTGGATGACACGGTCTCTTCGCGAGCAAGCCTGCTCCCGCAGTGGGTTAGCGGTGTATGCAAAATTGGTCTAATAAAATTCAAATCAATTCTATTAAGAGATAAGCAAGACCATTTAAGGCCTCCAGAGCGATGCGCATCCAATGCATTCGAAGAATATTTTCGATGCTGTTAATGCATAGGCCGCTGCAAGCCGCGTTTTTTCTCGCTTAGCGTAAAAAGATATAAAAATGTGCATTTATAGTATTTAAGCGAAGGTCCTGCTTCGGCCTACTTTCGGCTCCTCAACGCCCGTCGTGATCAAGGAGCCGTACCCATGAACCTTCCCTTCAAACGTGTCTTCAGCCTGTTGACCATCCCGGCGCTGGCGGGGCTGCTGGCCTTTACCGCGCACGCCGACGAACTCAAGGAAATCAGGATCGCCGTGCCCGACTTGAGCGCCGGCACCCAGCACAGCGGTGGCGGCGTGGTGGACGTGCTGCGCGATCGGCAGATCTTCGAAAAGGCCTTTGCCGATCAGGGCATCAAGATTCAGTGGAGTTTCTTCAAGGGCGCCGGGCCGGTGATCAATGAGGCGTTCGCCAACGGGCAGGTCGATCTGGCGTATCTGGGCGATCTGGCGGCGATCATCGGCAAGTCCAACGGTCTCGATACGCGTCTGCTCAGCGCCAGTGCGCGCGGGGTGAAGCAGTATCTGGGCGTGGTGCCGGGTTCGGGGATCAAGACCTTGCAGGATCTCAAGGGCAAGCGCGTGGCGATCTTCCGTGGCACCGCCACGCAGTTGTCGTTTGACGCGGCACTGGCCAGCCAGGGTTTGAGCGAGAAGGACTTGAAGGTGATCAACCTCGACTTCAGCGGCGCGGTCGCGGCACTGGCGGCCAAACAGATCGACGCGTCGTGGGGCAGCTCAGGGCTGACGGCGCTGCAAGCCAAGGGGCTGGCGGAATTGCCACTGAACACCAAAGACCTGGGCGGCGCCGGCAGCGTGCAGTCGGTGCTGGTGGGGGCCGGCAAGTTTGTCGACGGGCATCCGGAAGTCGTGGCGAAACTGCTCAAGGCGCAGCAGCAGGCGGTGGAGTGGTTGACCCAGGACAGCAACAAGGAGGCCTATGTGCAACTGGTGTCGGGGCTGGCAAGTTATCCACCGGTGATCCTGTCGCAGGATCTGCAGGATCAGAAACTCAGCGAAGTGTTCCCGTCGACGCTGGACCCGGTGTTCCTCGGCAAATTGCAGGACTCGGTGGACCTGGCGGCGCAGCAGAAGCTGATTCGCAGGCCGTTCAAGGTCAGCGATTGGGTGGCGCCTGAATTGGCGGCAGCCAAGCTCTGAATCTCCGTCGTCTGGTGGGGCCTCTTCGCGAGCAAGCCCGCTCCCACCTGGAAATGCATTCCAACTGTGCGAGTGGGCTTGCTCCCACCTGGAAATGCATTCCAACTGTGGGAGCGGGCTTGCTCGCGAAAGGGCCCTAAACCGCGACGCTGACCTCCTGCTTATCCACCGCCACCAACGTCTCGATCATCGCCCGCGCCGCCGGCGACAGCCTGAATCCGGTGCGACTGACAATCCCGCAGCGTGCATTCATGCTCTCCAGATTCTGCGGCAGGTTGCGCCAGTGCAGCAGCGCCAGCGAACCCTGGGCAATGTCCTCGACGAACGCCTCTTCCGTGCCCACGCCAATCGCATTCGATTGCAGCACCACTTTCACCAGTGCCGGGAAATGCTCGGTCTCGATGGTCGGCGAAAAATCGATCCTGCCACTGAGGTTCGCCAGCAGTTTGCGGATGCCCGGCGGGATCAGCGTGGTCGCCAGCGGGTAATCGAACATGTCGTTGGTCGACAGACTTTCCTTGGCCAGCAACGGATGCCCCGGGCGGCAGAAAAATACCCCGCGCTTGGGCGTCAGGGCCTGGGTCTGGAAGTTTGGGTCGGCCTCGAAATGGCGGATGTCGGCGATGAAGAATTCGATTTCCTCGCGGCTCAGCGCGCGGCTGAGTTTTTCCCAGTTATCCACCTGAAAACAGGTGCGCACTTTCGGGTGCGCATTGACGAATTGCGCCACCGCATCGGGCACCAGTTTCACTGCCGGCGCCGGGCCGCAACCGAAGTGCAGTTCACCGGCATCGAGCTTGGTCATCTGCGTCACCTCGGCACTGAGCAGCGCGGCGCCCTGCACCAGGCTCAGGGCGTGTTGCAGTACCACCTGGCCCTCGGGCGTGGGGCGCAGATCCTTGTTGCCGCGATCCACCAGCACACAACCGAACTCCTGCTCCAGCCCCTGAATGCTACGGCTGAACGCCGGTTGGGTGATGCCCATCGCGTCCGCCGCACGGACAAAACTGCGGTGTTCGTTGAGGGCGATGAAGTAACGCAACTGGCGAAGATCCATATGCTTTTCCGGCATCCTAAAAATAGCTCGAAGGCATTTGCGACGAGGGTTGCTTGAGGTTTTAAATGCAAGCTCTTATTCCGTCAACGAAGCATGTGAATATCTATTAGATGTAAATGGAATATAGATAGAGCGATGTTTCGCTGCCGCCCAACCGCAAGCAGTCGATGAGGGTCTACCCATGAGCAATGCCGCACTCGCTGTAAAACCCGCTGTCCACGCGCTGGAAATCCATCCGGTGGCCGGTCGTATCGGCGCCGAGATTCGTGGCGTGCACTTGTCCGGTGAGCTGGACGCCGCTACGGTCGAAGCCATTCAGCAGGCGCTGATCCAGTACAAGGTCGTGTTCTTCCGCGAGCAGACCCAACTCGACGATCAGCGCCAGGAAGCCTTCGCCCATCTGCTCGGCGAACCTGTGGCGCATCCAACTGTGCCGGTGCGTGAGGGCACGCGTTATCTGCTGGAACTGGACGGCGCCGAGGGCCAGCGCGCCAACTCCTGGCACACCGACGTGACGTTCGTCGACGCCTACCCGAAAGCCTCGATCCTGCGCTCGGTGGTGGCCCCGGCCTTCGGTGGCGACACCCTGTGGGCCAACACTGCGACCGCGTACAACGAACTGCCAAGCGAGCTGCGTGAACTGGCGGACAAACTGGTCGCCGTGCACAGCAACGAATACGACTACGCCGGGGCCAAGCCGGACGTGTCGGCGGAGAAGCTCGAGCGCTATCGCAAAATCTTCACCTCGACCGTCTACGAGACCGAGCATCCGGTGGTGCGTGTGCATCCGATCAGTGGCGAAAAAAGCTTGCTGCTGGGGCATTTCGTCAAACGTATCAAGGGTTACTCGCAGGCTGATTCGGCGCACCTGTTCGGGCTGTTGCAGAGCCACGTGATTCGTCAGGAAAACACCGTGCGCTGGCGCTGGAAGGCCGGTGACGTGGCGATCTGGGATAACCGTTCGACCCAGCATTACGCGATTGATGATTACGGCACCCAGGATCGCATCGTGCGGCGGGTGACGCTCAAGGGTGAAGTGCCGGTTGGGGCTTCGGGGCAGCGCAGTCAAACGATTAAAGGTGCCGAGCTCGTCGGCGTCTGATCGGGCCTCTTCGCGAGCAAGCCCGCTCCCACAGTGGGAATGTGTGGAACACAATGGATGTGAACAACACATAACCCTGTGGGAGCGGGCTTGCTCGCGAAGCTTTTAATTACCAGACACCGATCTGCACCACCTTCTCGCTTTCCGGCTCCCCATATCGAAACCGCTGCCCGCGCGAATCAATCTCCTGATGACTGATCGTGGTGCGCCGCTTCAACCCACGCACCCATTCAAACAAATACCCCGCATGCTCCTCGCGCACCGCCGCGTACGCCGGATCTTCGCCCAAATCACGCAGCTCCTGCGGATCATTCAGCAGGTCAAACAACTGTGGCCGGAAGCCGTCGTACGCCAGGTATTTCCAGCGGTCGCTGCGCACCATGGTCATGCGGCAACGGTCGATCGGCTGGCCGAGCCGCTCACGTGCCGGGGCTTGAAAGGCGTAGTCGTATTCGCTGATTGCATAGCGGCGCCATTCAGGATTTTCGCCGTGCAACAGCGGGATCAGCGAGCGCCCTTCCAGTCGATGTTCGGCCTTTGGCAAACCCAATGCCTGCAGAAACGTCGGCAACGCGTCGATGGTTTCCGCCAGGCGCTCATCCACCGTGCCCCGAGTGATGTCTGCCGCCGCGCGAGGATCGCGCACGATCAGCGGCACGCCCACCGCCTGCTCCAGCAAAAACTCCTTCTCGCCCAGCCAGTGATCACCGAGAAAGTCGCCGTGATCGCTGGTGAACACGATCAGCGTGTCCTCCCAGCGGCCGTTGCTCTGCAGAAAATCGAACAGCCGCCCGAGCTGATCATCCACTTGCTTGATCAGGCCCATGTAGGTGGGGATTACGTTCAATCGTACTGAGTCACGGGAGAAGTTGAGACTTTCCTCATGCTGGCGAAACGCCGTGTATACGGGGTGTTTGCTGGCTTCGGAGGGCGTCGCGCGGACCGGTTCGAGAATCGATTTCGTACTGTACAAGGTGTGGTATGGCGCCGGTACGATGTAGGGCCAGTGCGGTTTGATGTAGGACAGGTGCAAACACCAGGATTTGTCACCTTGCTCACCGATGAAGTCGATGGCTCGATTTGTAGTGTAGACAGTCTCTGAAAATTGCTCGGGAATTCGCGCTGGCAAATGCGCATGACGCATCTGCCAGCCGCTGAGGATTTCGCCGTTCTCGCCTTCGGCGGCGTTGGCCCAGTCGTGCCAGGGGTTGCGCCCGTCGAAGCCCTGCTCGCGCAGGTAATGGGTGTAGGGCGCGGATTCGCGTTTGGCGTCGAACAGCGGGTCGTCGGGGAAGATCCCGTCGTGGCGAAAGTACGGTTCGAAGCCGACCTCGTTGAGCACCTCGGCCTGCGCGCTGTCCGGGTTGATCGCCAGCCGCTGCAGCGCGTCGACATTGGCCGTGGCGTGGGTCTTGCCGACCAGCGCGGTGCGGATGCCGTGGGGGCGCAGGTAGTCGCCGATCGTCAGTTCTTCCAGCGGTAACGGCACGGCGTTCCACGCCACTTGGTGGCTGCTGACATAGCGCCCGGTGTAGGCCGACATTCGCGATGGCCCGCAGATCGTGCCTTGGGTGTAGGCATGGCTGAAGCGCACGCCGGCGGCGGCCAGGCGATCGATGTTCGGCGTGTGCAGATGCGGGTGGCCGTAGCAGGACAGGTAATCGCGGCGCAGTTGATCGCACATGATGTACAGCACGTTGCGCACGGGGTTTGGCGGGTTGGACATGGGGTTCACCGGTCAGAGAGACAGGCGAGGGTTTTCGCTTTCGGCGGGGGTGTTCGGCAAGTGCATTTGGGGAATGGGTTTTATGCAGTGGATGCATCGGTGTCTGTGACGACGCCTTCGCGAGCAAGCCCGCTCCCACAGGCGTACGCACATCCAGATGTGGGAGCGGGCTTGCTCGCGAAGGCGGTCGCTCAGACGGCAAAATTCTCCAGCGAACACACCTCATCATCCACCGCATCAATCGCCTTGATCTGCTCAATCATCGCCTCCGCCAGCGGCGACAACCGATACCCCGCGCGGCTGACAATCCCATAACGGGTGTACAGCTCCTCCAGATCATCCGCCAGGCCCTCGATCTTCAAGCACACCAACTCACCTTTGGCCTGATGCAGAGCATCGGAGTACGCGCCAACGATCCCGATCGCGTCCGAACGCAAAACAACGCTGAGCAGGCTGGAACTGTTTTCGCATTCCACATTGGGCGTGAAGTCCGGGCGGCCGCTGAGATCGACGATGACCTTGCGCAGGTTCGGCGGACGGATGCTCACCGCCAGTGGATAACTCATCAGTTGCTCGGCCGTGACCCGTTCACAAGTGGCCAGCGGATGCCCGGCACGACAACAGAAATGCCATTTGCGCGGACGTAATCGATAGGTCAGGTAATCCGGATCGGCCTCGAAGTACCGGGTGTCGGCGACAAAGAATTCGAACTCCTCGTTGAGTAGGCGTTTGCTCAGGCTCTGCCAGTCATCGACCTGAAACTGCACCCGCGCCTTCGGATAACGCCCGATGAACGCGCCGATCGCTCGCGGGATCAATCCGGCCGCTGGCGCCGGGCCGCAACCGAAGCGCAGCTCACCGGCCTCCAGGCCATTGAACTGATTGATCTCGTTGGCCATTTGCTGCGCACCGCTGACCAGTCGCCGTGCATGTTCGAGCAGCACCTGGCCTTGTTTCGTTGGCGGCAAATCCTTACGCCCGCGATCGACCAACTGGCAGCCGACGCTGTGCTCCAGTGCCTGAATACTGCGGCTGAACGCCGATTGCGACAGGTTCACCGCCTGCGCGCCAGCGACGAAGCTGCGTTGTTCGGCGAGGGCGATGAAGTGTCGTAACTGGCGCAAGTCGATATGCATTTTTCACATAAAAAATATCCGGGAAATGCATTGGATATGCATTAGGTCGACTCCTTATAAAGGCAATCTCTTATGCAGTAAATATTTGTAAATCCATAAATAAATAACTGAAAAGAATATGCAGCACTGAAGATGTCTGTGTGTTTTTTGACCAGGAGCCGCGCCATGAGTCCGTTGAACCTTGCGTCACCCTTAACGCCACGACGGCTCAAACGCCTGCCTCTGGCCTTGTTGCTGGCGGGCAGCGCCAGCTGGACACACAGCTACGCCGCCGACGCTGAAACTTCGCCATCGGCGCCGGCCGGCAAGCCGGCGGCCAACAGTTCGCAACTGGAAACCGTGACGGTCACCACCCGCCGTCGCGAAGAAAGTTCGCAAGACGTGCCGACGCCGATGAGCGTGGTCAGCGGCCAGACCCTGGAGACGCAGCGGGTCTACCGGATTCAGGATTTGCAGCAGCTGGTGCCCAGCGTCAACGTCGCCTACATGCACGCCCGCCAGTCCAGCGTGTCGATTCGCGGCTTGGGCAACAACCCGGCCAGTGACGGGCTGGAAGGCAGCGTCGGCCTGTACATCGACAACGTGTATCTGGGTCGCCCGGGAATGGCGGTGTTCGACCTGATGGACATCGAACAGCTCGAAGTCCTGCGCGGGCCGCAGGGCACGCTGTTCGGCAAGAACACCACCGCCGGGGTGATCAACATCAGCACCCGCGCGCCGACATTCACGCCGGAACGCAGCATCGAAACCTCGGTCGGCGAGGATGGCTATTTCCAGACCAAGGGCACGATTTCCGGGCCGCTCAACGATCAGTTGGCCGGACGCTTTTCGGCCTATCGCACCCGCAGCGACGGCGACATCAAGAACGAGTACAACGGCCATGATCTGAATGGCGGATCGCGCGACGGTTTCCGTGCGCAGTTGCTGTTCAAGCCCAACGAAGATTTCAATCTGCGCTGGATCGGTGACTACAACGAAGAGGATTCCAGCGCCGGTACCCGCGTGCTGTACAACACCGGGCCGACCATCAACGGCGTCAACCTCTATCAATCGCGGGCCAACGCCGCCGGTGCGACGCTGGTCAACGGTTCGCACCGCAAGGTCAATCTGGACAACGACCAGCACGTCACCGTGCATCAGGGCGGCACGTCGGTGGAGGCCAACTGGACGTTGCCCAGCGACTTCACCCTGACCTCGATCAGCTCCTACCGCTTCTGGAATTTCACCCCGGCCAACGACGATGGCCTCAACGTCGCGGCGACTTATAACGCCGGTGTCTCGGTGGAAGACAAACAGTACTCGCAGGAATTTCGCCTCGCTTCGCCCAAGGGCGAGTTCTTCGATTATGTGGTCGGCGCGTACTACTTCGGCTCGGATCTGGACAACAAATCCTTCGCCTATTACGGGCCGCAGGCCGACATCTGGAATGGCACGCCGCGCGGTGCCCTGGCCAATGTCGGCAGCGTCGGCAACGGCCACATCAAGACCGACAGTTTCGCGCTGTTTGCCCAAGGCACCTGGCACCTCACCGAGCGTCTGGATTTTACCGCCGGGGTGCGCGGCACCTATGAAGAGAAGAACGCTTGGGTCACCCGCGATGCACCCGTCGGTGGCGCTGCTGTCAGCGGCGCAGCGGCCACCGCACGACGCGGCCGTGCCGGTGCCTACGATTCCGGCGATCTCAATCAGTACAGCTCCAGCCCGTCCGGGTTGCTCAACCTCAGCTATCGCATCACCGATGATCTGCTCGGTTACGCCACCCTGTCCCACGGTGAAAAATCCGGTGGGGTGAACCTTGCCGTGGGGTCTGCGCCAACCGCCGGCGCCGACTCGCTGCTGATCGGCACCGAGCGCGCCAACAACGCCGAACTCGGCTTCAAGAGCACCCTGTGGGACCGCCGTCTGCAGCTTAACGCCAACCTGTTCTGGACCCAAGTCAACGCCTACCAGACCAACGCCTACGACGACGTCAATCGTGTGCAGTACCTGACCAACGCCGGCTCCGTGCGCTCGCGCGGCGTCGAGTTTGAAAGCACGGTGATCCCGCTGCGCGGCCTGACGCTGAACTTCAACGGTTCGTACAACGACGTCAGCTACCTCTCGTACAAGGATGCACCATGCCCACCTGAAGTCAGCCAGGCACCAGGTGCGCCGGCCTCTTGCGACCTCAGCGGTCACCAGGTCGTCGGTGCCTCGAAATGGATTGGCAACGCCAACGGCAAATACGAATGGAATCTGGCCAACGGACTGCAACCCTACGTTACCGGCAGCTACGCATTCCGCTCCAAAGCAGTGGGCACGGTCGAGGATTCCGACTACGGGCAGATCCCGAGTTACGCGGTGGTCAATCTCTCCACCGGCCTGCGCGGCGATTTCCATCAGGGACAGTGGGACGTCTCGCTGTGGCTGAAAAACGCCTTCGACAAAACCTATTACACGACCCTGTGGACCGGCGGCAATGGCGGCTACGAAGGCCTGCTCGGCACGCCGCGCACCCTGGGCGTGACCGGTCGCTACGACTTCTGATTTGATCGTTCAAGGAGCTGCATCATGTTGCCAGGCAAAACCGCTTTAGCGCTGTTGGTGTCCGGCGCGGTACTCAGTAGCGGGGCGTTTGCCGCGCCCAGCGTGTACCCGACCGGCGTTACCCGCTACGACCCGAACAAGGCGTTCAATCAGTACGTGATCTTCAGTGGCGCCGACAAGCAGACGCACCTGATCGACATGAATGGCAACGAGGTTAAAACCTGGCCGCAGGCGGGGTTTCCGTCGGCAATCATCGACCCGCAACTGGTCGGTGGCGAGCGCGGGCATGTGCTGCTGCAACTGAGCGACAAGGATCCGGGCAAGCTTGGTTCGGCCGGCAACGGCCTGGGCAACCAGAGCGTCGGCGAGCTGGACTGGAGCGGCAAAGTTATCTGGCAGTGGGGCGACAAGGCCCCTGGTGGCGCGGCGCAACAACATCATGATCAACGTCGTTTGAGCAACGGCAACACCGTCGTGCTGGCGAACAAGGTGCACCAGGTCAAGGGCTTCAAAGTACCCGAGGTGATCGACGATGCGATCTATGAAGTCAGCCCTGACGGTGCGGTGAAATGGCAATGGTTGGCCTCGGAACACCTGAGCGAATTCGGCTTCACCCCGGAGCAACTGAAACTGGTGCGCGCCAGTGACAATCCGGATTACCTGCACATCAACAACCTCAGTGTGGTCGGGCCGAACAAGTGGTTCGATGCCGGCGATAAACGCTTCAATCCGGACAACCTGCTGCTCGATTCGCGCAACGCCAACTTCATTGCGATCATCGACAAACACAGCGGCAAAGTGGTCTGGCGCCTCGGTCCGAATCTGCCGCTGATCAACCCGAAAACCGCGCAAAAACTGCCGCGTCCGGTGGACCAGTTTGTCGGTCAGCATGATGCGCACATCATCCCGGCAGGACTGCCCGGCGCCGGCAATCTGCTGGTGTTCGACAACCAGGGTTCGGCGGGGTATCCGAACGTTACGCTGGGGTTGATTTCCGGGTCGCGAGTGCTGGAAATCGATCCGCAGAAAAACCAGATCGTCTGGCAGTACAGCGCCGCCAATTCGAAGCAGCCGGGGTGGGCGTTCTACAGCTCGTTCATCAGCAGCGCGCGACGTTTGCCCAATGGCAATACGCTGATTGACGAAGGCATGAACGGGCGGTTTTTCCAGGTGACGGCCAACGGCGAAAACGTCTGGGAATACGTCAGCCCTTACCTGGGCAAGGCGCCAGGCAGCGATGCAATCAGCAACTGGGTCTATCGCGCCTTGCCGGTGAGTTACGACTGGGTGCCGGCGGGCACGCCGCGCTCTGAGAGCGCCGTCATTGCTCCGGCATCGGCCGTGCAACAGACAAGCGCCAGTCGTTAGTTGAAAAGGAATTAATGCTCGAATGAATGGCAATAAGTTATGTGTGATTTGGGCAGCGCTTATTGCAATTTCGTTGAAAAGTCGCGTGGACAATAAGTGAATGCCGAACCATCCTGATTGTCGTGAGTTTCCAGGAGGAAACTTGCTCTCATCGGAAGACACTTATCCAACGATAAAGGAAATCTCGTTATGTCGAGCATTAATGGCAACTATATAAACGCTAACGCTGGCGCCAAACTGACGATTACCGATGGCAACGACTCCAACGGCACCTTCAGCGGCAAGTTCAGCCAGAACGGCGTGAACTACGACATCGCTTACGGGCATTACCATTTCCAGAACAGCACCGGGCAGCCTACGATCATCACGTTCACGGCTCTGAATGATGGCACTGGCTATCAGTCCTGGACATTGTTCTCACCCGATCACAATTACTCGAAAGTGCGTGCGGTGGGTTCACGCAATAATTTTGATGGTGATGTTGTTGGTCTGGCAGGAGAGTTTATTAAACAGTAATTTTGTGTAAAAAAGCCGCCCAGCTATTTAAGCTGGGCGGCTTTTTTCTTACATGAAATAAGTCGTTTTCATGTCGGTCGTGCTTCCAGTGGATGACAGAGTTTACTCATGCTTGATTCTAAGCTCACTGTGAACTTAATCATTCGATCAGGACGCTTTAGATGCAAAACGCACTTTATTCCAACACTCACAATGGTCCCTCTCTGACGATTGTCGACTCCGATGATCGCACCGGAATCTTCGCCGGCACGCTGCATCACCAAGGCATCAACTACGGCATCGTCGATGGCCGTTATGCCAGCCTCAACGGCTATCAGCCACCGACGGTGGTCACGCTCATTGCGGCTCATCAGGATCATGGCTACTTCGCCTTGACGCTGTTTTCACCCAGCCGTGGCACCCACGAACTGACAGGGCATTGCGTGCACGTCACTTACGACGGTGCGGTCAGCAGTCTGCCGGGTGACTTCGTTCGAAATGCCTGAGCGCCGCCTGCTTCAGGCCTCGCCCTTCAAACTAAACCCAGCAAGGATGCTACACATGTCCACGATCAACGGCGTTTATCGCCACGAGCCTTCCGAAACGACCCTGACCCTGACCGAGGGCGATGATCGCACCGGCAGTTTCACCGGCACTCTGTCTGTGTCCGGGATCGATTACCCACTCGCATTCGGCAACTTTCATTTCAGGCATGGTTTTTCAACGGGCGCGGTTGCCATCACGTTCAGCACGTTGATGGCCGATGGTACGGGGCAAGCGTGGGTGATGTTCTCGCCTGACCAGTCCTATGCACGCCTGCGGGCAATGGGCAGCGCTGCCGACCTGGCCGGAGAGGTCGCGTTGACCGGCCTTGAGTTTGTCCGACAAGCACCCTGAAAAAGCCCGGATTAAACGGTTTTCGCATGCCTTGGCCGAATATTTTTCATGCTTGAAAAGCATTGTAAATTTGCGTTGCGGCGCAAGCCCTTGCAGGCCGGGGCCTCGCGGAGATTGCTGAGAATTCATATTCAATAAACATCTAAACACATCAATAAAAGTTACTTTCGGAGATAAGTGATTGCTCCAATGATTCACCCAACGACCGGTCGCACGGGGGATACAGGTGGCGGCCGGTCGGGTACTTCGCAAAAGAGACCGCAGGGAGTGAATCAATGGGCAATGTCCAGACCGCCGCCAGCGCACAGGAATTGCTGTGGCGCCAGGCACCGAGTGGCGAATTGGTCGATCTTGGCCGGCCTCATCGTGTGCCGTTGGGGCAGTTGCGTTTGCAGCGTGCGCCCAAGGGCATTCTGAGCCGACGCGAAGCGATCCTGCTCGGGGTGCTGGCGCTGCTGGTGCACGCTGCGGTGATCTACTGGATCAACCAGCAGCCAACGCCGGTGCTGCCAATCGTGCCGCCGGAAATTCCGCCGATGACCATCGAGTTCTCGCGGCCGGCGCCGCCTGCACCACCCGTGGTTGAACCGCCGCCACCGGCTCCGGTGGTCGAGCCGCCGCCACCGGTTGAAGACGAGTTGGCCGTGAAGCCGCCACCGCCCAAACCGATCCCCAAACCCAAGCCGAAACCGGTGGCCAAACCGGTGCCGAAGCCGGCACCCAAAGCCGTGGAGCAACCCCCCGCGCCGCCGCAACCGGCAGCCCCGGTCGCTGCGCCAGCGCCACCCGCACCACCGGCCCCGGCGCCGGTGACGCCGGCCTCGGCCAACGCCGCGTATTTGAAGAACCCGGCGCCGGAATATCCGTCGCTGGCCCAGCGTCGCGGTTGGGAAGGCACGGTGATGCTGAGGGTGCACGTGTTGGCCAATGGCAAACCGGGCGAGATCCAGATTCAGAAAAGCAGCGGTCGGCAGCAACTCGACGATGCGGCGCTAAGCGCGGTCAAGCAGTGGAGCTTCGTCCCGGCCAAGCAGGGTGATGTTGCCCAGGACGGCTGGGTCAGCGTGCCCATCGATTTCAAGATTCATTAATTGGTAATCAGCCGGCTTTATTCTCGCGGTGTGTCTGGAACCGTCATCGCGAGCAAGCCCGGCTCCCACACACGAGGGAACACATCATGACGTTACTGGCATCTCCACTGGAATCCATCGAAAGCGCGGTGATCTGGCTGCTGGTGGTTTTTTCCGTCGCCACTTGGGGGCTGGCGCTGCTCAAAGCTGTGCAGTTTGGTCGTCTGAAGGCGCAGGATCGCAAGTTTCATAAACGCTTCTGGGCGGCGTCGAGTCTGGATTCCGCCGCCGAGTTGAGCGAAACCCAGCCTGGCGCTGCAGCCCGGGTGGCGCAGGCCGGTTACGCGGCGATCCAGGTCGGCGAAGCACCGCAGGCCAATGACCTGAGCCAGGCGATCAACCATCAGGATCGACTGGAGCGCGCCTTGCGTCAGCAGATCGTGCGCGAACGCCGTTCGCTGGAAACCGGTCTGGCGGTGGTCGCGAGTATTGGCAGTACCTCGCCGTTCATAGGTCTGTTCGGCACGGTGTGGGGGATCATGGAAGCGTTGAAAGGCATCAGTGCAGCCGGCTCGGCGAGCCTGGAAACCGTGGCCGGCCCGATTGGCGCGGCACTGGTCGCCACGGGTGTGGGGATCGCCGTCGCGGTGCCGGCGGTGCTGGTTTACAACTACTTTTTGCGGCGTCTGAAACTGACCGCCGCGGATCTGGATGACTTCGCCCACGACTTCTACAGCCTGGCGCAGAAGAGTGCGTTCCGCGTGCTGATCCACCCGACTGCAAACAAGGTGGCGGCACCTGGCAACGCGGCAAAAGTGAAGGAGGCGTCCTGATATGGCCTTCTCCACGCAAGACAGCGACGAGGTGCTGAGCGAGATCAACGTGACGCCGTTGGTGGATGTGATGCTGGTGCTGCTGGTGGTGTTCATCGTCACCGCGCCGCTGCTGACCAACGCGATTCCGATCAACCTGCCCAAGACCGAAGCGGTAGCACCGGTGGAGCAGAAAGATCCGCTGGTGGTGAGCATCGACGGCGCCGGCAAACTGTTTATCAACAAGGATGAAATTCAGCCGGATCTGCTGGAATTCAATCTTAAGTCAGCCAAGGCGAAAGACCCGGAAGTGCGTGTGCAACTGCAGGCCGACGATGGCGTGAACTACGGCGAAGTGGCACGGGCCATGGCTTCGATTGAACGGGCGGGGATTACCAAGCTGTCGGTGATCACTGCGCGGTGAAAAGATTTTCGTTTTTCCGGGGCCGTCTCCTTGGCAGGGTGCGGCCCTTTTTTTATCCCGCAAAAAGACCTTCACCACCCAGCGACTGTGGGAGCGAGCCTGCTCGCGAAGGCGTTTTGTCAGTTGCAGTCAAATTGACTGATCCGCCGCTTTCGCGAGCAAGCCCGCTCCCACAGGTTGGGCGTTACATATGCATTATGAGTCTTAACAAATAGCTTCTTATTCCTTAACGAATATAAATCCCGTCCCTATACTCGATCAGGAACAGACACGACGCAGGAGAGCTCCCCCATGCGCAACGAATCAATCCGCTATCTGATTGTGCCGGGCTGGCAAGGATCGCCAGAAGATCATTGGCAAACCCACTGGCAAAACAGCCTGCCCAACAGTGCTCGGGTGGAGCAGGCCGACTGGCTGACGCCGCGCCGTGAGGACTGGGTTGCCGCGCTGGCCGAGGCGATTGCCGCCGACAGCGCGCCAGTGATCCTGATCGCCCACAGCCTGGGTTGCGTCACCGTTGCGCATTGGGCTGCCACCGCGCCCGTGCAATACCTGCGTCAGGTGCGCGGTGCGTTGCTGGTCGCGCCGGCAGATGTCGAGCGCCCGACCTGCGTGCCGGCGCTGCGCAATTTCGCACCGATCCCGAGCGATCTGCTGCCGTTCCCCAGCCAGGTCGTGGCCTCCGACAACGACGCCGCCGTCAGCGCCCCGCGCGCGTTGGAACTGGCGCGTCACTGGGGCGCCGAGGCGGGGATTCTTGCCGGGGCCGGGCACATCAACGTCAAGTCCGGGCATCAGCGTTGGGAGCAGGGGTTCGCTTATCTCTATCGCCTGCAAAACCGCCTGGAACACCACGCCCGGCGTCGCGCTTGAGTTGTATTTTTTCTTTTTGATCGCCCCCGTCTCCCGGCGGTTCTGGGCGGGAGTCTGCCATGAGTGTTGAAACGTTCGGTCAGCCGTTGCTGACCTTTCCCGATGCGGAAAAAAGTCCCCTGAGCATCCGCGCCAAGGCGCTGGTCTTCGTCGATCCACGTTCGCGCCAGTTGCGCGAGGAGCTGGAGCACCTGGCGCCGCGAGCAATCTCGGTGTTGATCCGTGGCGAGACCGGTACCGGTAAAGAGTTGCTCGCCCGCCACATCCACCGCGCCAGTGATCGCAGCGGGCTGTTCGTCTCGGTCAATTGCGGCGCGATCAGCCCGACTTACGCCGATGCCGAACTGTTTGGCTATGCTGCCGGCAGTTACACAGGCTCGGCCAGCAGCCGCGCCGGCTGGTTCGGTTCGGCCAACGGCGGCACCCTGTATCTGGACGAGATTGGCGACCTGCCGCTGCCGATCCAGATAAAATTGCTAGCCGCCCTGGAAAACCACGAAGTCACCCGCGTTGGCGCCCATCAGCCGAGCCCGGTGGATGTGCGGCTGGTGGCGGCGACCAGTATCGATCTGGCGCAAGCGGTGGACGCAGGGAAATTCCACGAACGGCTTTACCATTACCTCAGCGAAGGGCAACTGGAACTGCCGGCGCTGCGTGAGCGGATCGGCGACATCCTGTCGCTGGCCGAATATTTCCTCGGCATCTACAGCCAGCGCCTCGACCTGCCTGTGCCGTTGATCAGCGAGGCGGCGCAACACCTGCTGGAGCGCCACAGCTGGCCGGGCAATACCCGCGAGCTGGAAAACGTCATTCACTTTGCATTGTTGGTCAGCACCGGCGATGAAATCCTCCCGGAACACCTGAACCTGCCCGAAGCGTCTGGCCCGCACCTGCAGATCGAACGACTGGTGGCGCAGACCCACATCGGCGGCAGCGTTGATGAGCGTAAGGCCTTGAAAGATTTGCTGATTGAATTAAGCCAACGGTTGTAGCTGTTTTGATCTGTATGAACAAAATGGAATATCAACGTGAATAAACGTTATTGTCCGGGAATAAAAAATCCCGGTATTGTCCGCTTCACGCCAGAGATAGCACTTCACTGGCACTCGTATTAATAGCCGTCGCCATCCGCGATCGTGATTCTCGATAAGGACACTGCATGAAAAAGGTTCTGTTGTTTACCGCATTGGCGGCTGCTCTGACTGCTGGTCTGGCCCAGGCTGGCGAGAAACTGGTGGTCGCGGCGACCCCGGTACCGCACGCTGAAATTCTTGAGCTGATCAAACCGACCCTCGCCAAAGAAGGCGTGGATCTGGAAATCAAAGTCTTCACTGACTACGTGCAGCCAAACGTACAGGTGGGCGAGAAGCGTCTGGACGCCAACTACTTCCAGACCCTGCCGTACCTGAACAGCTTCAACCAGGGCAAATACAAGGATGACAAATCCAAGTATCTGGTGACCGTGCAGGGCGTCCACGTTGAACCGTTCGGTGGCTACTCGAAAAAGTACAAAACCCTGGCTGAACTGCCGGACGGCGCCACCATCGCCATCCCGAACGAAGGCAGCAACAGCGGTCGTGCCCTGATCCTGCTGCAGAAGGCTGGCCTGATCGAGCTCAAAGACCCGAAAAACGCTCTTGCCACCCCGAAAGACATCGCCAAGAACCCGCACAACTTCAAGTTCAAGGAACTGGAATCGGCGCTGCTGCCACGCGTTCTGAACGAAGTTGACCTGGACATGATCAACACCAACTACGCGCTGGAAGCCAAGCTGAACCCGACCAAGGATGCGCTGGTGATCGAAGGCGCTGACTCGCCTTACGTGAACTTCCTGGTGGCCCGTGAGGACAACAAGAACAGCGACGCGATCCAGAAACTGGCCAAAGCCCTGACCAGCCCTGAAGTCAAAGCGTTCATCGAGAAGAAGTACAACGGCGCGGTATTGCCGGCGTTCTGATTCGACGCTTGAACCACCCCTTCAAGGTATGAAAACGCCGATGGCCAGTGATGGTCATCGGCGTTTTTGTACTTGTTCGATTTGGGGCATATGAATGCTTTTGTGGTGAGGGGGCAAGCCCCCTCGCCACACCTGTGCCTCGCTCCAGGCTCAGGCCACTTGAGTCTTCAAGGCCCGGCGCAACGCCACGAGCAATTTCACGATGTCCTGCGGATCCAGTCGCTGCGGCACTTTTACGTCCATGTTGTCTTCCTTGTAATGGTCTGGCCGGGAGAGTCTGGCCAAAAGCTGTTCGTCCTTGGAGGGCTTTCATGCAAAAAAGATCCTTCCTACAGCGCAGGGGAAAATAGCCTTCTTATTCCTTCCCGGCAAACCCACAAGATAGTTTTTTGGGTGATATCAATATGCTTTATCGGTATTTAAATTCTTGTTTTTATACCTATAAAGTCAGCACCTGCCGGACAGTTACCCGCTGTCCATGGACTGCATGACCGTCGCTTACCGAGCGGCGTCCAGGATGCTTCATGACTTTCGATTACGCATTTATCCTCAGCACGCTGCCGGCGTTTCTCAAAGCCGTGGGCGTGACGCTGCAGGTCGGATTCATTGCCATTGGCACTTCACTGCTGGTGGCGCTGCTCAACGCGACGATTCTGGTGTTTCGCACGCCTTACCTGCAGCGCGCCGTCGGCCTGTATGTGGAGCTGGCGCGCAACACGCCGCTGCTGATCCAGCTGTTCTTCGTCTACTTCGCCTTGCCGGCCCTCGGTATCAAGGTTTCCGGCTTCACCGCCGCAATCGTCACCATGACCTTTCTCGGCGGCGCCTACCTCACCGAAGTGCTGCGTGCGGGCGTCGATGCCGTGCCGCAGGCACAACTGGAGTCGGGGCGCTCCATCGGTCTGTCGCACGGCCAGTTGCTGCGCTACGTGATCCTGCCGCAAGCGGGGATCCTCAGCCTGCCGTCGCTGTTCGCCAATTTCATTTTCCTGCTCAAGGAAACCACCGTGGTCTCGGCGGTCGCGGTGCCGGAAATCCTCTACACCACCAAGAGCTACATCGCGCTCTACTACAAAACCTACGAAATGCTCGCCGTGCTGACGCTGATCTGTGTGCTGTTGTTCTTGCCGCTGTCGCTGCTGCTCAGCCGTCTGGAAAGGAGGCTCCAGCATGGCCAGTTCGGGTCTTGAACTGCTCTGGGTGTCGCTGCCGCAACTGGCAAAAGGCGCTGGGCAAACCCTGTCGATCTCGTTCCTGAGCATCGCCATCAGCACCGTTGGCGGCGTGCTCTATGGCGTGCTGCGTACGCTCAATGTGACGTGGTTGAACGCGATCCTGCGGGTCTATCTGGAGTTGTTCCGGGCGATTCCGGTGCTGGTCTGGCTGTACCTGCTGTTTTTCGGTCTGCCGATTTTCTTCGGCCTGAGCCTGCCGAGTTTCTGGTGTGCGGTGCTGGTGCTGTCGCTGTGGGGCGCCAGTGAGGTGGGTGAGGTGGCGCGCGGTGCGCTGCATTCTTTGCCGCGCGGGCAGCGTGAAGCGGGGCTGTCGATCGGCCTGAACGTTGCGCAGCTCTACGGCTACGTGCTGCTGCCGCAAGCGCTGAAACGCATGACGCCACCGACCATCAACGTCTACACGCGAATCATCAAGACCAGTTCGCTGGCGGTGCTGATCGGCGTGGTCGATGTGATCAAGGTCGGACAGCAGATCATCGAGCGCACCTACGAATCAGTGCTGATCTACGGCGCACTGTTCCTGTTTTTCTTCTTTATCTGCTACCCGCTGTCGGCCGCCTCGCGCGTGCTGGAGCGGCGCTGGACGCAAGCATGAGCGCATTGATCGAGTTTCAGGCCTTCAACAAATTCTACGGCGAGCAGCAGGTGCTCAAGGGCATTGACCTGCAAGTGCGCAGCGGCGAAGTGATCGTCATTCTCGGCCCCAGCGGCTGCGGCAAAAGCACCTTGCTGCGCTGCCTCAACGGCCTGGAGCAGGCGCACGGTGGCAGCCTGAAATTTGTCGGTCGTGAACTGTTGGACAAGGCCACTGACTGGCGTGAAGTGCGCCAGCAGATCGGCATGGTGTTCCAGAGTTATCACCTGTTCCCGCACATGAGCGTGCTCGACAACCTGCTGCTCGGCCCGCTCAAAGTGCAGAAACGCCAGCGCCGCGAGGCGCAGCAACAAGCCGAAGCCTTGCTTGAACGCGTGGGCCTGGCGGACAAGCGCGACGCCTATCCACGCCAGCTCTCCGGCGGCCAGCAGCAACGTATCGCCATCGTCCGTTCGCTGTGCATGAACCCGCGAGTGATGCTCTTCGATGAAGTCACTGCGGCCCTCGACCCGGAGATGGTCAAGGAAGTGCTGCAAGTGATTCAGGGCCTGGCCCGCGAGGGCATGACCCTGCTGATCGTCACCCACGAAATGGCCTTCGCTCGCGCGGTGGCCGATCGCATCGTGTTCATGGATGCCGGGCGCATCCTTGAACAGAACCCGCCCGAGATTTTCTTTACGAACCCGCAGACCGCACGCGCGCAGCAGTTCCTGGAGAAGTTCTCCTTCGTTGCAACACTGCCCGAAACGAATCCGACAAAGGAACTGGAACTGCTATGAAAACTGCCAAGTCATCCCTGTTTTTACTGCCACTGCTCGGCCTTGCGCTGCTCGCCGGCTGCAACAAATCGGAAGAACCGGCCAAGCCGAAAGTCGCCAGTGAAAGTACCGCGCCGGCCGGTTATCTGGACAAGATCAAGGCCCGCGACAAATTGATCGTCGGCGTGTTTACCGACAAGCCGCCGTTTGGTTTCGTCGATGAGGCAGGGCGCTATGTCGGCTTCGACACCGACATCGGTCGGCGCTTCGCCAAGGACTTGCTGGGCGATGAAAACAAAGTCGAGTTTGTTGCCGTGGAGCCGGCGAGCCGCATTCCATTCCTGCAAAGTGACAAGGTCGACCTGATCCTCGCCAACATGACCGTGACCCCGGAGCGCAAGGAAGCGGTGGAATTCACCAACCCGAACCTCAAGGTCGCGGTGCAGGCGTTGGTGCCGCAAAGCAGCTCAGTGAAAAACCTTGATGACCTGGCAACTCGCACCACCATTGTCACCACCGGTACTACGGCGGACATCTGGCTGACCAAGAATCATCCGGACTGGAAACTGCTGAAATTCGAGAAAAACTCCGAGTCCCTGCAAGCCCTGGCCAACGGCCGTGGCGATGCCTACGCGCAGGACAACCTGGTGTTGTTCAGCTGGGCCAAGCAGAACCCGGGCTACCGCGTGCTGGATGAAAAACTCGGCGCCGAAGCACCGATTGCACCGGCAGTGAAGAAAGGCAACGTCGAGTTGCGGGACTGGGTGAATACCGAGTTGGCGAAGCTGGGTGAAGAGAAATATCTGCTCAAGCTGTACGACCAATATGTGCGCAAAGAGCTGAGCGATGACACCAAACCCGAGAGCGTGATTGTCGAAGGCGGCAAGTGGCAGGGATGATTCATTGACTCAGCGGTGACGCTGAAATTGCCTTCGCGAGCAAGCCCGCTCCCACAGGAGTACGAGACCAACTGTGGGAGCGAGCCTGCTCGCGAATCTGTGTCGCGCCGCTCAATCCGGCCAGTTCCACGCCGGTTCATCCAGCACCCGCTGCCCGACAATCCCGGTCTGCCCCAGCGTCTTCTCCAGCACGATGCAATTGCATTCAGGATCTTCCTGCAACGCTGATATCAACCTGCGCGCGTGCGACACCACCCAAACCTGACACTCCTGTGAGGCACGAATGATCAACCGCGCCAGCGCCGGCAGCAGATCCGGGTGCAGGCTGGTTTCCGGTTCGTTCAGCACCATCAACGTCGGTGGCCGCGGCGTCAGCAAGGCCGCGACCAGCAGCAGATAACGCAACGTCCCGTCCGATAGCTCCGCCGCCGACAATGGCCGCAGCAGTCCTTCCTGAAAGAACTCGATGGCAAAGCGTCCGCCGGCCAGAGGCGCGATGTTCAGCCGTGCGCCGGGAAACGCATCGCTGATCGCCGCCTGCAACGCCTCGGGGTCGCCGATTTCATTGATGGTCTGCAAAGCAGCGGCGAGGTCGCGACCGTCGTGGTGCAGCACTGGCGTGCGGGTGCCCAGTTGCGGCTGGCGCACCGGGGCGTCCGCGTCGCTGCGAAAGTGATCGTAGAAGCGCCAGCGGCGGATGAACTCGCGCATCTGAAACACTTCCGGTGAACTGCGCAGGCTACCGACCTGATCGAACAGGCTGTCGAAGTTCGGCGTGTGCTGCGCCAGCACGTCCCAGCCGCGGCCTTCGCGAGCGCGGATCATCGGGCCGTGGCGATCCACCAGCAGGCTGGCCGGGCGATAGAACGGGCCGGCCCAGATGCATTCTTTCTTGATCTCCGGGTCGAGGGAGAAGAACGAACGGCTCGGTTCCGGCAAACCGAGGGCGATCGCGTAGCTGAAGTCTTCCCCGGCAAAACCCAGACGCAGACGTTTGACGCCCTGACGCACCGTCGGCTCGACCGCCACTTCGCCGCTGCGCATGCGTCGGCTGATGGTTTCCGGGCCGGCCCAGAACGTCGAATCCAGCCCGCCTTCGCGGGCCAGCGCATTCACCACGCCGCCCTGAGCGGTCTCTGCCAGCAGGCGCAAGGCCCGGTAGAGATTGGACTTGCCGCTGCCGTTGGGGCCGGTGATCAGGTTCAGCCGGCCCAGTGGAATCACCAGTTTGTTGATCGAGCGGTAATTGGCCACCGCCAGTGTCTTGAGCATGACTGCATCCTTGTACCGGAACGGCCGTTTGCCGTGCGTCTGGTTGGGTGGCGGGTGTGTTTGCCGGCCCCGGAAATCATTGTTGAAAAATGCGTTATTCCCGCGAGCGAACGTTGAACCCTGTTCTAAGCTCACAGTCGTATCGTCACTTGCACGTTCGTACACAGGAAGGAGTCTGCATGGCGAGTCCCGGATTGAAAACAGTTGTCGTGCTGAGCCTGCTCACGTTGCTGACCGCTTGCGGCAAGAAAGAAGCGCCGGCGGAGTATCTGCCACGGGTTTTTGTGCAAGAGGTCAAGCCAGCCGACTACGCCGCTGCGGTGACCCTCACCGGTGATGTGCAGGCGCGGGTGCAGACCGAACTGTCGTTCCGGGTCGGTGGCAAGATCATCCAGCGCATGGTCGATGTCGGCGACCGGGTCAGCGCCAAACAGGTGCTGGCCAAACTCGATCCCAAGGATCTGCAGACCAACGTCGATTCTGCTCAAGCCCAGGTTATCGCCGAACAGGCGCGGGTCAAACAGAGTGCGGCGGCGTTCGTGCGCCAGCAGAAATTGCTGCCCAAAAGCTACACCAGCCAGAGCGAATACGATTCCGCGCAAGCCGCATTGCGCAGCAGCCAGAGCGCCCTGAGTGCGGCGCAGGCGCAATTGGCCAACGCCAAGGACCAGTTGAGCTACACCGCGCTGATCGCTGATGCTCCCGGGGTGATCACCCAGCGGCAGGCCGAAGTCGGTCAAGTGGTGCAGGCCACCGCGCCGATTTTCTCGCTGGCCCGCGATGGCGACCGTGACGCCGTGTTCAACGTTTACGAATCGCTGCTGGCCGAGCGTCCTTCGGATCGCTCGATTGTCGTCAGCCTGCTCGATAATCCCGCCATCAAGACCACCGGCACGGTGCGTGAAATCACCCCGGCGGTGTCGGCGCAGTCCGGCACGGTGCAAGTCAAAGTCAGCCTCGACAGCCTGCCGCAGGGCATGCAGCTGGGCTCAGTGGTCAGCGCGACCGCCAAGGGCAGCGGCAAGTCGGCGGTGGAATTGCCGTGGTCGGCACTGACCAAAAACATCAGCGATCCGGCCGTGTGGATGGTCGACGACAAGGGTGAAGCGCAGCTGCACAACGTCACCGTCAGTCGCTATCTGATCGGCAAGGTCATCATCAGCGACGGCCTCAAGGGCGGGGAAAAAGTCATTGTCGCCGGTGGGCAGTTGCTGCACCCGGGCATGAAAGTCGAGATTGCCGAAAACACCTATAAAGATCTGCAGTCGGGAGCACAGCCATGAAGCGTCTGGGGCTGTTATCCATCGGTGTGCTGCTGGCCGCCTGCTCGAAAAGCGAGCCACCACCGGAGCCGGTACGGCCGGTGCTGTCGATCAAGGTACAAGCGCTGAACGAGGAAACCCTCGGGCGTTTCGCCGGCAGCATTCAGGCGCGTTACGAGAGCAACACCGGGTTCCGCGTCGGCGGGCGCATCGCCAGCCGTAACGTCGATGTCGGCGCCGAGGTGCAAAAGGGCACGCTGCTTGCCACCCTCGACCCGTCCGATCAACAGAACCAGTTGCGTTCGGCCCAGGGCGATCTGGCCAAGGTCCAGGCGCAACTGATCAACGCCCAGGCCAACGCCCGGCGGCAGCAGGCGCTGTTCGATCGCGGGGTTGGCGCGCAGGCGAACCTGGACATCGCCAACACCGACCTGAAAACCACTCAGGCCTCGCTCGATCAGGCGCGGGCAGCGGTCAATCAAAGCAAGGATCAACTCGGTTACACCGAACTGCGCTCCGACCACAAAGCAGTCGTGACCGCGTGGAACGCCGAAGCCGGGCAAGTGGTGACGGCCGGTCAACAGGTGGTGACTCTGGCGCAACCGGACATCAAGGAAGCGGTGATCGATCTGCCGGACACGCTGGTCGATCAGATCCCTTCCGACGTGGTGTTTCTGGTGGCCGGGCAACTCGATCCGAGCATCAATACCACGGCGACCATTCGCGAAATCGAACCACAGGCCCAAAGCGCCACGCGCACCCGCCGCGCGCGGTTGACGCTGGCCAATACCCCCGATGGCTTTCGACTCGGCACGGCAATCAGTGTGACCCTCAGCTCGGCGATCAAGCCGCGGATCGAATTGCCTGCTACCGCCCTGCAGGAAGCCGACGGCAAGACCCGCATCTGGGTGATCGATACACAGAGCAAGACCGTAGCCCCGCGTGATGTCAGCGTTATCAGCCGCACTGACGGCACCGTGGTGCTGGCCGGCGGGGTCAAGTCCGGCGAGCGGGTGGTCAGTGCAGGCGTCAACAGTCTCAAACCCGGACAAGCCGTGAAACTCGACGAGGACAGTCAATGAAAGGCTCTTTCAACCTATCCGAATGGGCCCTCAAGCATCAGTCGTTCGTCTGGTATCTGATGTTCGTCGCGTTGTTGATGGGGGTGTTTTCGTACTTCAATCTGGGGCGCGAAGAAGACCCCTCGTTCACCATCAAGACCATGGTAATCCAGACCAAATGGCCGGGCGCGACCCAGGAGGAAACCCTCAAACAGGTCACCGACCGCATCGAGAAAAAACTTGAGGAACTCGATTCCCTCGATTACGTGAAAAGTTACACGCGTCCCGGCGAATCGACGGTGTACGTGTACCTGCGCGACACCACCAGTGCCAAGGACATCCCGGAAATCTGGTACCAGGTGCGCAAGAAGATCGACGACATTCGCGGCCAGTTTCCCCAGGGCATTCAAGGCCCCGGGTTCAACGACGAGTTCGGCGATGTGTACGGTTCGGTCTACGCGTTTACCGCCGACGGCCTGACCATGCGCCAGTTGCGCGACTACGTGGAGCAGGCACGCGCCGAGATCCGCAACGTACCGGGGTTGGGCAAGATCGAGATGATCGGCCAGCAGGACGAAGTGATCTACCTGAACTTCTCCACCCGCAAACTCGCCGCCCTGGGCATCGACCAGCGCCAAGTGGTGCAGAGCCTGCAATCGCAGAACGCCGTGACTCCGGCGGGGGTCATCGAGGCCGGTCCGGAGCGCATTTCGGTGCGCACCTCGGGGCAGTTCGCTTCGGAAAAAGACCTGGCCGAGGTCAATCTCAAGCTCAATGACCGTTTTTACCGGTTAGCGGACATCGCTGACATCAGTCGCGGTTACGTCGACCCCGCCACGCCGGAATTTCGTTTCGACGGCAAGCCGGCAATCGGTCTGGCGATTGCCATGCAGAAGGGCGGCAACGTTCAGGAGTTCGGCAAGGCGTTGCACGCGCGTATCGACCAGGTTACCGCTGACCTGCCGGTGGGCGTCGGCGTGCACACCGTGTCCGATCAGGCGGTGGTGGTGGAAGAGGCGGTCGGCGGTTTCACCAGTGCGCTGTTCGAAGCGGTGGTGATCGTGCTGGTGGTCAGCTTTATCAGCCTCGGCGTGCGTGCCGGGTTGGTAGTGGCATGCTCGATTCCGCTGGTGCTGGCGATGGTGTTCTTGTTCATGGAATACAGTGGCATCACCATGCAGCGGATTTCCCTCGGCGCGCTGATCATCGCCCTCGGCCTGCTGGTGGACGACGCGATGATCACCGTGGAGATGATGGTCACGCGCCTGGAAATGGGCGAGAGCAAGGAGCAGGCGGCCACGTTCGCCTACACCTCCACGGCGTTCCCGATGCTCACCGGTACGCTGGTGACCGTGGCCGGTTTCGTGCCCATCGGCCTCAACGCCAGCTCCGCCGGCGAGTACACCTTCACCCTTTTTGCGGTGATCGCAGTGGCGATGCTGGTGTCGTGGGTGGTGGCGGTGTTCTTTGCCCCGGTCATCGGCGTGCACATTCTCAGCACCAACGTGAAACCCCATGAAGCCGAGCCGGGCCGTGTCGGTCGGGCTTTCAACGGCGGTTTGCTGTGGTGCATGCGCAATCGCTGGTGGGCCATCGGCATCACCGTGCTGCTGTTTGTGCTGGCGGTGTTCTGCATGCGTTTTGTGCAGAACCAGTTCTTCCCGTCGTCGGATCGCCCAGAAATCCTCGTCGACCTGAACCTGCCGCAAAACGCCTCCATCGACGAAACCCGCAAGGCTGTCGACAAGCTCGAAGCCACGCTCAAGGGTGACCCGGACATCGTGCGCTGGAGCACTTACATCGGTCAGGGCGCGATCCGTTTCTACTTGCCTCTCGACCAGCAACTGCAGAACCCGTACTACGCGCAACTGGTGATCGTCAGCAAGAACTTCGAGGCCCGCGAGGCCCTGAGCCAGCGCCTGCGTGAGCGCTTGCACAAGGACTTCGTCGGCATCGGCAGTTACGTGCAAGCACTGGAAATGGGCCCGCCGGTAGGCCGTCCGATCCAGTACCGGGTCAGCGGCAAGGACATCGATCAGGTGCGCAAACACGCCATCGACCTGGCGACCGAACTGGACAAGAACGAGCACATCGGCGAGATCATTTACGACTGGAACGAGCCGGGCAAAGTCCTGCGCATCGACATCGCGCAGGACAAGGCGCGCCAGCTCGGGCTGTCGTCCGAAGACGTGGCGAAACTGATGAACAGCATCGTCAGTGGTTCGCCGCTGACCCAGGTCAACGATGACATCTACCTGATCAACGTGGTCGGCCGCGCGGTGAGCTCCGAACGCGGTACGCCGGAAACCCTGCAGAACCTGCAGATCGTCACGCCCAACGGCACGTCGATCCCGCTGCTGGCGTTCGCCACCGTGCGTTATGAGCTGGAGCAGCCGCTGGTGTGGCGTCGCGACCGCTTGCCGACCATCACCATCAAGGCCTCGGTGCGTGACGAGATTCAGCCGACCGACCTGGTGAAAATCCTCAAGCCGTCGATTGACGCTTTCGCCGCCAAGCTACCAGTGGGCTACAAGGTCGCCACTGGCGGTACGGTCGAGGAAAGCGGCAAGGCCCAGGGGCCGATTGCCAAGGTGCTGCCATTGATGCTGTTTTTGATGGCGACCTTCCTGATGATCCAGTTGCACAGCGTGCAGAAAATGTTCCTGGTGGCGAGTGTCGCGCCGCTGGGGCTGATCGGCGTGGTGCTGGCGCTGGTGCCGACAGGCACGCCGATGGGGTTCGTGGCGATCCTCGGGATTCTGGCGCTGATCGGCATCATCATCCGTAACTCGGTGATTCTCGTGACGCAGATCGATGAGTTCGAGCGCAACGGCTCCGCGCCGTGGGATGCGGTGGTGGAGGCGACCGAGCACCGGCGCCGGCCGATCCTGCTGACGGCGGCGGCGGCGAGCATGGGCATGATCCCGATTGCCCGGGAAGTGTTCTGGGGGCCGATGGCGTACGCGATGATTGGCGGGATCGTAGTGGCGACGCTGCTGACACTGCTGTTTTTGCCGGCGCTGTATGTGGCCTGGTACAAGATTCGCGAGCCGCAGAAAGAGACCCGCTAAAAGCGAGCAGGCTCACTCCTGCAGGGAGAGTCACTCCAACTGTGGGAGCGGGCTTGCTCGCGAAGGCGTCAGAACGGTCTACGCAACTTTACGCCAAACGCTGGCCAACCAAGGTTGTTGCTCCCGCGGCAACCCGGCCGGCCGGTAGTAATGCTCAAGCTCGACAAACCCCGCCGCCGTCAGCAACCCGCGCCACGCCTCCAGGTCGTGATACGAGCCATACCGTGGCCCGTTCCAGCCCTCACGGTTATCCCCACGCGGATTGGAACTGAACAACACCCCGCCCGGTTTCAGCGTGCCGTGCAGTTGCTTGAGCACTCGCGGCAACTCCTGCAGCGGCACATGAAACAGCACCGCATTGGCGAAGATGCCGTCGAAGCGCTCGGCCGGCAGATCGAGTTTCAGAAAGTCCTGGCACCACACTTCGCAGCCGCTGTCTGCCCGCGCCATCTGCGCAAATTTTTCTGCGCCATCGAGGCCGATCGCGACGTGGCCCATGCGGGTGAACGTTTGCAGATCGCGGCCGGGGCCGCAGCCGAAATCGAGAACCGTGAACGGCGCCGTGCCGTGGATGTGCCGCAGCAGCGCGTCGATGTTCTGGCTGACATCGTGATCGCGGGTGCCTTCGCGAAAGTCTTCGGCCACCGAGTTGTAATGGCCGAGGGTGGTGGCGGTGATCTGTTGCAGATCGGTGGGGGTTTGCTTCATGGTCGAGGGCTGCGCGGGCAATGAGGATTTGCCGAATATACGCCATCAGGTCCGGGGCTGCTGCGCAGCCATTCGCGAGCAGGCTCGCTCCCACAGGGGAACGCATTCCAAATGTGGGAGCGAGCCTGCTCGCGAAAGCGGTTTCAAAAGCGTCGAATGAGCCCTGCTGAAATCAGCGCTTGTTCAAGCCACGCGCCAAGCGATCGCCACCCAATTGAATCACCGCCACCAACGCCACCAGCAACACAATCACCGTCAGCATGATCTGGCTGTCAAACCGCTGATAGCCATAGCGGTAAGCAATGTCGCCCAAGCCACCGGCACCAATCGCCCCGGCCATGGCTGACGAGTTGATCATCGTCACCAGCGTAATCGTGAACCCGCCGACAATCCCCGGCAGCGCTTCAGGCAGCAGCACATGCCAGACGATGTGCCAGCGTCGGCAACCCATGGCTTGCGCGGCCTCGATCAGACCGTGGTCTACCTCGCGCAGACTGACCTCGGCAATCCGCGCAAAAAATGGCGTCGCGGCGATCGTCAGCGGTACCACTGCCGCCCAGACACCGTACGTGGTGCCGACAATCAGTCGGGTGAACGGAATCAGCGCGACCATCAGAATCAGGAACGGGATCGAACGAAACAGGTTCACGAACGCGCCCAGCGCTTTGTTGAGCACTGGCGCTTGATAGATCCCGCCCTTGTCGCTGGTGACCAGAATCACCGCCATCGGAATCCCCACCAGCAAGGCGATCAGCGACGACACGCCGACCATCAGAAAGGTGTCGATGAAACCCTGCAGCAAACGATCAAACCACATAACCCAACACCTCCACCCGTTGCGCCCATTGCCCGGCGCGCTCGCGCAATTGTTCGGCACTCGCCGCCGAGCCGCTTACGGCCAGCAGCAGTTGCCCGAGCGCATGACCTTGTATCCGTTCCACACCGCCCTGCAGCAACTTCACCCGGCCGCCGAGCGCTGCAAAAAGTGCCGCCAGATCCGGCTCGTCACTGGCACTGCCGGTGAACTGCAAGCGCAGTACCACCGCCGCCTCGGAGGAGGGCGGTAAGGCATGCAAACGGCTTTGCAGCTCTTCGGGCAAGGCGTGTTGCAGCGGCGCGAGCAAGGTCTGGCTGACTTCGTGCTGCGGGTTGCCGAACACTTCCCAGACCGGGCCTTGCTCGACGATCCGCCCGTGTTCCAGCACCACCACGCGGTCGCAGATTTCGCGGATCACCGCCATTTCGTGGGTGATCAGCACGATGGTCAGGTTCAGACGCTGGTTGATTTCGCGCAGCAGGCCGAGGATCGACTGGGTGGTCTCCGGATCCAGCGCCGACGTGGCTTCGTCACACAGCAGAATATCCGGGTCATGCACCAGCGCGCGGGCGATGCCGACACGCTGTTTCTGCCCACCGGACAGTTGCGCCGGATAAGCCTTGTGCTTGGCTTGCAGGCCGACCAGTTCCAGCAGTTCGCGGACTTTTTTGTCGCGCTGCACTTTCGGCACGCCAGCGACTTTCAACGGCAGTTCGACGTTCTGCCAAACCGTCTTGGCCGACATCAGGTTGAAGTGCTGGAAGATCATGCCGATGCGTCGGCGCAGGGCGACCAGGCGGTCTTCATCGAACTCGCCGATGTCGACCTGATCGATCAGCACCCGCCCCGCAGTCGGTTGCTCCAGACGATTGATCGTGCGGATCAGCGACGACTTGCCGGCGCCGCTGCGGCCGATGATGCCGAACACCTCGCCGTGCCGGATGGCCAGGTCGATGCCTTGCAGCGCCGCGACCGGGCCTTGCCGGCCGTCGTAGGTTTTACCCAGGCCGATGAAGCGTACGTGGGCGCGATTCAACTCGGGGTGCAGTTCGGTTCTTTCAGCATTCTTGGGCTCTGGAGTCTCCAGTCGCCGTTGGATCGCGGCCGTCATCCTCAGCTTTCCCAACCGGCCTGGTACAGCTTGCCGTGGGCCTTGTCCAGCGCCGCGCGAACGGCCGGCGAATGCTGATAGATGTCGACGAACTTGATCAGACGCGGATCGTCCTTGCTCTTCGGCTGGATCACGAACTGGATCACGTATTCCTTGTGGTCGAGACCGTCGAACAGCAGTGCGGAGCCGGCATCGAAGGTCTTCGCCAGACGGATGTAGGCCGGGTAGCCCTGGACCAGATCGGCGTCGTCATAGGCGCGCACCAGTTGCACGGCTTCGACCTGGAGGATTTTGATCTTCTTCGGGTTGGCGATGATGTCGTCTTCGGTAGCCTTGTAGCCGACGCCCGGTTTCAGCGTGATCAGCCCGGCCTTGGCCAGCAGTTGCAGGCCGCGCCCGCTGTTGATCGGGTCGTTGGCGATGGCGACGCTGGCACCCTCGGGCAGCTCGTCGAAGCTTTTGTATTTTTTCGAGTAGAGACCGACGTTGTTGATGATCCCCGGGGCAAATGGCACCAGGTCAAAACCGGCGGCGGCCTTGGCGTTTTCGAGGAACGGGATGTGCTGGAAGTAGTTCACGTCGATGTCGCCGGCAGCGAGGCTGACGTTCGGCGCGATCCAGTCGGTGAACTCCACCAGCTCGACTTTCAGGCCTTGTCTGGAAGCCTCTTCGACGGCGGCTTCCAGCGGAATGGCGAACGCGGCGGTGGTGCCGATTTTCAGTGGAGCGTCGGCGGCGAATACCGCCGAACTGAACAGGCCGAAGGCCAGGGCCAGTGCTTTGACTGGGTGGGTCAGGAATTTCTGGGTCATGGTGTGGTTTCCAGTCAGTGCAAAAAATTGTGGTGTCTGGTCGGGCCTCTTCGCGAGCAGGGGATGCGCATTCCAAATGTGGGAGCGAGCCTGCTCGCGAAGCTTTTAACGCCGGTACGAAGAACCGGTGTGTTGCTGCGGAAGCTGCGCCTCGGCGTGAAACAGCTTTTCGCGCAAGCTGCCGCTGTCATACGCCGTCTTGTACGATCCACGCCGCTGCAATTCCGGAATCACCCGTTCAATGAAATCGACATAGCTTTCCGGGGTAACGATGCGGGTCAGGTTGAAGCCATCGAGGCCGGTTTCGGCGATCCACGACTCCAGTTCGTCAGCCACTTGCTCGGCTGAGCCGACCACGGTGATGTAGCGGCCGCCGAGGGCGTGCTGGTCGAGCAATTTGCGCCGGGTCCAGTCGTTGTTCTGCAGGTTTTTGGTGGCGGACTGGATGGCGTTGCTCTTGACGTACTGGATCGGTTCGTCGATTTCGTACTGGGAAAAGTCGATGCCGGTGGACGCGGAAAAGTGCGCGACGCCAGCCTCGGCACTGGCGTAGCTCAGGTACTCGGCGTGCTTGGCCCATGCGGCTTCTTCAGTGGCGCCGACAATCACGTTGAGGCCCATGAACACCTTGATATCCTCGGGGTTGCGCCCGGCCTCGACGGCGCTGGCGCGCACCTTGTCGACCTGAGCCCTGGTCGACGGTTTGTTCTGGCCGCTGATGAATACGCATTCGGCGTGACGCCCGGCGAACAGCAGGCCGCGATCGGAGCTGCCGGCCTGGAACAGCACCGGCGTACGCTGCGGTGACGGCTCGCAGAGGTGATAACCCTCGACTTGATAGAACTCGCCCTTGTGCTCGACCTTGTGCACTTTCTCCGGTTGCGCATAGATCCGCTGCTCACGGTCATTGAGCACTGCGCCGTTTTCCCAACTGCCCTCCCAGAGTTTGTAGAGCACCTCCAGGTACTCGTCGGCCTGATCGTAGCGACGGTCATGCTCGACCTGCTCACTCAGGCCCATGGCCTTGGCGGCGCTGTCGAGGTAACCGGTGACGATGTTCCAGCCCACGCGGCCACGGCTCAAATGATCGAGCGTCGACATGCGCCGGGCGAACAGATACGGCGGTTCGTAGGTGAGGTTGGCGGTCAAGCCGAAACCGAGGTTCCTGGTTACGGCAGCCATGGCCGAGACCAGCAGCAGCGGATCGTTGACTGGTAACTGGATCGACTCTTTCAGCGTGACATCCACCGAGTTCTGATAGACGTCGTACACGCCGACGATGTCGGCAATGAACAGCCCGTCGAACAGTCCGCGTTCCAGCAACTGCGCCAGTTCGGTCCAGTATTCAAGGGTGTTGTAACGAGTGGAGGTGTCGCGCGGATGCGTCCACAAGCCATGGTTGATGTGCCCGATGCAGTTCATGTTGAACGCGTTGAGCAGAATTTTTTTCTTCGCCATCAGATGGTCCCCCGCAGCGGCGGGTTTTCATCGTTGAGGTAGTAATTGCCCACCGCGTGATACTTCCAGCGCACCGGGTCGTGTAGGGTGTGCACGCGGGCGTTGCGCCAGTGGCGGTCGAGGCCGTGCTCGATCAACGTGGCCTGGCTGCCGGCCAGCTCGAACAGCGTGCTGCCGGCGGCCAGGGATATCTCGGTGCTGATCGCCCGCGCTTCGGCGACGGCGATCGAGGCGGCGGCGACGGTTTCGGCATTCAGTTCGGCTTGTGCGGTGTCGAGGAATTCGCCGGCGCGTTCGAGCAGGGCTTCGGTGGCGTGCAGGCGGATGCTCAAGTGGCCGAAGCTCTTCAAGGTCAGCGGATCTTCGGTGGCCTTGTCGTTGCCGGAGTCGATCCACGGGCGGGTCTTGCTGCGCACGAAGTGCAAGGCATCTTCATACGCGGCGCGGGCGATGCCGGTATCGATGGCGGCGTGAAGGATCTGCGCCAGCGGACCGACCGTGGTCGGACGCTCGAAGGCACTCTGGAACGGGATCACGTCTGCGGCGGCGACATACACGTCTTCGAACACCACCGAACCGCTGCCGGTGGTGCGCTGGCCGAAGCCGCTCCAGTCGTCGATCACGGTCAGGCCTCGGCTGTCACGCGGGACGAACGCCAGTTGTTGCACGCCGCTTTCATCGATCACCGAGGTCGGGATGCGTTGCGCGTAGATCGCTCCGGTTGCATAAAACTTGCGACCGTTGATGCGGTAGCCATCGCCGTCACGCTTGAGGCTGGTGACACGGTCGTGGGCGGTTTTGGTGCCCAGTTCCGCCAGGGCGTTGCCGAAGCGCTGGCCGGCCAGCACCTCGGCGTACAGGCGTTGTTTCTGCTCGTGGCTGCCGTTCACTCGCAGCACTTCGAGGGCGTAAAAATGGTTCTGCGGAATCTGCCCCAGCGAGCCGTCGGCCTGAGCGATCAGGGCGATGACTTTGGCCAGGGTCACGTTGGACACACCGGCGCCGCCGTACTCCTTGGGCACGCTGATGCCCCACAGGCCGGAGCGGGAAAACACGTCGAGCTCGGGCAGCGGCAGGCGCCGTTCACGGTCGCGTACAGCGCTGTCGCGTTTGAAATCTTCGGCCAGGTCGCTGGCGACGATCAGGGCTTGCTCGTCGCTGGTGATGACCGCGACGGAATGGGAAAAGGTCATAGGTTTTCTCCAGGCTCTTGAGAAAGTGTGCGGTCGTCAGATCCAGGAGTGACGGGCCGGCAACGTGCCGTTGAGGCGATAGGCGCCGACCGCGTGATATTTCCAGCGCACCGGGTCGTGCAAGGTGTGCACCCGGGCGTTGCGCCAGTGACGGTCGAGGTTGAATTCGGCGAGGGTCGCGCGGCTGCCGGCCAGTTCGAAAAGTTTTTCGCTGGCCTGCAGCGAAATCTCGGTGGTCAGCACTTTGGCTTCGGCTACGGCAATCGAGGCGCGGGCGGCGGAGTCGGCGGTCAGCGGCGCGGCGTGTACCTGATCGAGTACTTGCCCGGCCTTGCGCAGCAGTGCTTCGGCAGCGTGCAGCTCGATTTTCAGTTTGCCGATGTCGGCGATCACGTAGAGGTCATCGCTGGCGCGTTCGACCTTGGCGTCGACCCATGGCCGCGCGCGGGTTTTGACGAACTCGATGGCATCGTCGATAGCGCCACGGGCGATGCCGGCGTCGATGGCGGCCTGAATCAGCTGCGACACCGCACCTTGGGTATTCGGGGTTTCGTTGATCTTCCAGTTGTCGACCACCAGGCTCGACTCGACCCGCACGTTGTTCAGCAAAATGGTGCCGCTGGCGGTGGTGCGCTGGCCGAAGCCCGACCAGTCATCAACGATGCGCAATCCCGGCGTGCCACGGCGCACGAAGGCCAGCACTTGCTTGCCGTCGTCGTTGAGCGCCTTGACGGCGACCCAGTGCGCGAACAGCGCGCCGGTGGAGTAGAACTTCTGGCCGTTGATCACGTAATCATCACCATCCGCGGTGATGCGCGCTTTCAATTCCAGGGTGTTTTTGGTGCCGCGCTCAGGGCCCGCGTTGCCGATGCGCCAGCCTTGCAGAACGCTCTGGAACAGCTGCTGTTTCTGCGCTTGCGTGGCACTGCCAAGCACCAGGTTGATAATGCCGAACTGATTCTGCGGGATCTGTCCCAGCGCTGGGTCAGCGGCGGAAATGATCGCAAACACCTCGGCCAGGGTGACGAACGAAACCTGTGGGCCACCGTACTCACGCGGGATGGCAATGCTGCCCAGGCCGCTACGAGTGAACTGTTCGATTTCCGACCATGGCAGCTTGCGCTGACGGTCGCGCCTGGCGGCCTGCACGCGGGCGACTTGCGCCAGCTCATGGGCGGCCCTGATGGCTTGGGCGTCGTTGCGCAACACCTGCGCGGGCAACAACAGTGGGGCGATGTCCAGATCCGACTGGACGTTTGCGTCTGCCAGACTGGACATCAATGCCGCTCCTTGGCTGCACGCAATGCCCTGGCGATCTGCACTGGGGTGATTGTGTTCCGGACCATACTACCTACCTCACATCTCATGAAAAACGCCGCAAAAGTGCGGCGAACGAAAGAATGTCCGGTGGTCCGGTTCATATACCCTAAGCGCGTATAAATATTAAATAAACTAACTTTTAGGAATATGCATAGAAGGGTGTGTGGCCCGTTTGGTTAACAGTCCCATGGTCAGCTTCCGGTTGATTCGGCCACCTTCAACTCCGGCCGCAGCGGCACCTTCAGATACGGGTTCACACAGCCAATCTTCAACGTCCGTGGCGGTGCCCAGCGGGAGTTGTTACCCACCCAGTCGATGACGCAATAGGTCACGTCCAGGCGCAGATCTTCTCCGCCCTCGACGATGATCGCTGGGGGTACCCAGACATTGATCGGCTGGCCGACATCTGCAGCGGTGATCCTCGGCAGGTCCATGCGCACATCACCCCAGCGCAAGGTGATTTCGTCGTCCTCGGCCATGTTCAGGTAGGGCTCGATGGTCAGCGGAACGCCGCGCTTGATCTGATTCGGGTTCACCCCCTGACGGCGGATGGTGTCGGGCAGCGTGACCGGTGCCAGTTGCTGATTCTCGTCAGCGCATAATGTCGAGGGCTGGCCGCCCGGGCAGTCGAGCTTGACCTGAACTCGGGTTGCCGCGGACAGCGCTGGGCCCTGTCCGACCTGCATGACCCGGTAATGAAGGCGTGCGGTGCCACTGCTGATGAAGCTCTCCGGAATCCGCAGACTGACCGAGGCACCGAGGTCTGCGCTGGTCAAAACCCGGGAGGCGACGTAGCAGTTGTTCCAGAACAGTTCGATCAGATCACCGGCGTCCATGCCGGGGTAGGGCAGGACGTCGATCAGCAAATGCGCGGCAGCGGCCAGGTTGATGGCGTTTTTTTGCGCGGATGCCAGGGTCGGCGCTGCCAGTTCGGGGGTAGGCGAAGTGCGGGTCATCGGGTTCTCTCCTTGAAGTCTTGCGGCGAATTCCGTTTCTTGAAAAAACAAAAGGTGTGATGAATCGGTAATACAACCGTGAACTTTTGTTCAGGCTGAGTATGGAATGATTCAACTAAGTGGTGCCGGTTGGCGACTAGATAAGAGTGTGCGGTAAAGCGTGTCAATGGCCGGGCTTAGTTAATCCGTGAATTACGAATTAATCAGACGCTTCCTACGCTTGAGAGGCAAGCTGCCTAACTGAATTGACGAATGGAACTACGGTTTTTCCGGATATTCAGTGTTTTTCGACAAGCCTGTTTAAACCGTTGTGCAGGCGATCAGGTACGCCCTGGATGGCGCGCATCTGTTGCAGAACATATATAAGTGTGTTTGAACGACTTGTTGTGAGGGGGCGTGTCGCGGCAGGGGAGATACATGTAACTTCCATCCATGGAAGTTAAATGGTCGTGCGTAAAGTTTATCAGGCGTGATTCAGAAACTTGCTGAGAAACTGTCTGGTGCGTTCTTCTTTAGGGTTGGCAAACAGCGCCTTGGCTTCGCCTTGTTCAACGATCACGCCTTTGTCGAAAAACACCACACGGTTGGCCACGTCGCGGGCAAAACCCATCTCGTGGGTAACGATGACCATGGTGCGTTTTTCTTCGGCGAGGCCGCGAATGGTTGCCAGTACTTCGCCGACCAGCTCCGGGTCGAGGGCCGAAGTCGGCTCGTCGAACAGGATCACTTCCGGTTCCATCGCCAGCGCCCGGGCAATCGCCACGCGCTGTTGCTGACCACCGGACAGACGACGCGGATAAGCGTCCTCCTTGCCTGCCAGACCGACCTTTGCCATGAGCTTCTTGCCCAAGGCAATGGCTTGCTCGCGCGGCATCTTCTTGACCACGATCGGGCCTTCGATGACGTTTTCCAGCGCGGTGCGATGAGGGAACAGATTGAAGTTCTGGAACACGAAGCCGACGTGCTGGCGCAGATTGCGCACCAGCGCTTGCTGTTGGTTCAGCGGGCGACTGGTATCGATTTCGATATCGCCGACCTTGATCCGGCCACTGGTGGGTTGTTCAAGGAAGTTCAGGCAGCGCAGAAACGTGGTTTTACCCGAACCGCTGGGGCCGATGATGGCCACGACCTCGCCTTCTTTCACCTCAAGATCAATGCCCTTGAGCACCTCTTGACCCTTGAACTGCTTTGTCAGTTTTTCCACGACAATCATGGGGTCAGGACTCCTGGTCGTGCCGATTGACCCGCTCTTCCAACTTGTTCTGGAAGTGCGAAAGCACTGTGGCCAGAATCCAGTAGATCAGCGCGGCGGCAAGATACATGGTGAAGACTTCGAAAGTCCGGGCGGTAATCAGCTGCGCCTGACGGAACAGTTCCGGCACCTGAATGGTGGCGGCCAGTGCCGTGTCCTTGACCAGCGAAATGAAGCTGTTGCCCAGTGGCGGCAACGCCGTGCGCATCGCTTGCGGCAGGATCGCCCGGCGCAAGGTTTGCGCGCGGGTCATACCGATGCTCGCAGCCGCTTCCCACTGGCCACGCTCGATCGAACCGATCGCGGCGCGCAGGATTTCACAGGCATAAGCGGCCATGTTCAGCGAGAAGCCGATCAGGGCCGCCGGCAGCGGATCGAGTTCCAGACCCATCTGCGGCAAGCCGTAATAGATCACGAACAGCTGGACCAGTAACGGCGTGCCGCGAAAGAACGACACGTAGATGCGGGCCAGCCAGCTGACCGATTTGAACCGCGACAGGCGCATCAGCGCCAGGCCAAAGCCCAGCAGCAAGCCGAAGAACATGCCGCCGAGGCTGAGGATGACCGTGTAGTACGCGCCCTTGAGCAGAAAGGGCGCGGAGTCCAGTGCGAGTTGGAAAGCTTCTTCCATTATTTAGTGACGTCAGCGTTGAAGTATTTCTTGGACAGCTTCTCGAGGGTCCCGTCGGCACGCAGCTCGTCGAGGGCCTTGTTCAAAGCTGCCAGCAATTCAGGCTCGCCTTTGCGCAGGGCAATACCGGATTCCTGACGGGAGAAGGCTTGACCGGCTGCCACGGTTTTCGGGGCTTTCTTGGCGTATTCAAGTGCGGCCAGACGGTCGATCAGGATGGCGTCGGTACGGCCATTGTTCAGGTCGGCGAACTTGGTCGGATCATCGTCGTAGGTGCGCACGTCAGCGCCCGGAACGTTGGCGCGGACCCATTGTTCGTAGTTGGTGCCCAGACCCACACCGACTTTCTTGCCGGACAGGTCGGCAGCGGTCTTGATGTTCAACGCGGCTTCCTTGCTCTTCAGCACCAGCGCCTGAATCCCGGAGATGGTGTACGGCTCGGAGAAGTCATACTTCTTCTTGCGCTCGTCGGAGATGGTCACCTGATTGACTACAACGTCCAGACGCTTGGATTCCAGCGCGGCGAGAATACCGTCCCATTTGGTCGGTTGAATCTTGGCTTTGACGCCCAGCTTCTGCGCGAGTGCTTCGGAGAGTTCGACTTCGAAGCCGGACAGTTTGCCGTTCTCGTCAACGAAGCTGAACGGTGGGTAAGTGCCTTCCAGGCCGACGTTGATAACGCCTTTGTCCTTGATCTGCTGCAACTGCTCACCGGCAGTCGCCTGGCTGATCAGGCCGGCGCTCAGTGCAAGGCCCAGCGAACCTACCAGCAGATTGCGACGTAGTGCGGAAAAATTCATGACAAGCCCCTGTGTTTTCTTATGGAAGACGCTTAAGGAAAGTTGGCGAATTCGGGATTTGAACGACTGCGTTATCGTGCCCTAAAGCAGCTTATGCGTCTTGCGCGAAATTCGCCTGCGGCGAGACTATAAGATGTCTGCTTTAGACTTGAAAATACTTAATGATAGAAATGTTATTCCATTGTGGAATATGCGTTGTGTGCGGAAAAGATCGCAACCTGCGGCAGCGCCTGCTGTGGAATGTATACCCCTGTAGAAGAGGCCGCAGGCCGCGATCTTTTGATCTTCCCGTTACAGAAAATCCCTATAGGCAAACAACGCGGGCGCCCCGCCGGTATGCAGGAAAATGATCGGCCCTTCATCAAAGCGCTGACGGCCGATCCCGTCGAGCAACCCTGCCATGGCCTTGCCGGTGTACACCGGATCAAGCAGCACCGCGTCCTGACTCGCCAGCAGTTTCACCGCTGCCAGTGTCCCGGCATTCGGTTCGCCATAGCGCGGGCCGAAGTATTCGTCCCACAACTCGACCTTGAAGTTCACGGGTAATTTCACGCCCAACAGGTCCGCCGTGCGTTCGGCCAACCCTTGCACTTTCGGGCGCTGATCTTCTTCGCTGCGCGAGACGGTCACGCCGATTACCGGCAGTTGCGGCAGGGCTTCGCTCAGGGCAAGTGCCAGGCCGCTGTGGGTCCCGGCGCTGCCCGAGGCCAGCACCACGGCGGCGAAATCGAGGCCGGTGTCCTTGATCTGCTCGGCCAACTCCAGACCGGCACGCACGTAGCCCAACGCACCGAGGGCATTGGAGCCACCAATCGGCACCAGGTACGGCTTCTTGCCGTTGCTGCGCAGGCGCACGGCGAGGGCGGCAAGTTGTTCGTCGGCGTTATCGAGGTTGTCGACCAGTTCGACCTTGGTGTCGAACAGGTCCAGCAGCAGGCGATTGCCGTTGCCGGTGTAATTGCTGTCGTCGGTGCCCAGCGGATTTTCCAGCAGCGCCACGCAGCCGAGGCCGAGCTTGGCCGCCAGTGCGGCGGTCTGGCGGACGTGGTTCGATTGCAAGGCGCCGGCGGTGATCAGCGTGTCGGCGCCTTGAGCGAGGGCGTCGGCAGCGAGGTATTCGAGTTTGCGCAGCTTGTTGCCGCCCATCGCCAGCGGCGTCAGGTCATCGCGCTTGATGTACACCTCGCGACCGAGCCAGGCGGACAGACGTTCGAGTTTTTCCAGCGGCGTGGGTTGTCCGAGCAGGTCGAGACGGTTAAAGCGTTCCAGCTGTTGTTTGATCATGAGCCCGTACTGGCGGAGAAAGATGAAAGGACTATAGGCACGCGGTTTTCTTGGGGCAACCGTCAATCGCTTATAGCCAAATGTGCTTAGGCCAGCACTATCGGTTCTTAATTCGCCCTCGCGGGCATGCCGTAAAGTAGTCGCCGTTAACGCGGCCAGACCGTCCGGCCGCCCTGAGGAGTCTTTACCGTGAGCGAGCGTTCCAGCCATTGGCAACTGCAGACCATCGTCAGCCAACTGCGCACTGCGCGGGATCAGTGGCGTGCACAAAATGGCCGGGCCACCGGCGAGCAGGGCGGGCGCGAGTTGCCGTCCCGCGCGGCGATGGCGGAGATTCTCGAGGCCTTGTGTGGCGCGTTGTTCCCGATGCGTCTGGGGCCGGTGGATTTGCGTGAGGAAAGTGAAGACTTCTATGTCGGTCACACCCTCGACACGGCGCTGAATGCCTTGCTGGCGCAGGCCAGACTTGAGTTGCGCTACGTCGCCCGGCACAGCGCGCAGGACAACGGCGACGTCGAGAAGCAGGCGATCCGCATCATCCAGGACTTCGCCCTGGCGTTGCCGGGCCTGCGCAGCCTGCTCGACACCGACGTGTTGGCGGCCTACCACGGTGACCCCGCGGCGCGCAGCGTCGATGAAGTGCTGCTGTGCTATCCGGGGATTCTGGCGGTGATCCACCATCGTCTGGCGCACCATCTGTATCGCGCCGGGCTGCCATTGCTGGCGCGGATCAGCGCAGAAATCGCGCATTCGGCGACGGGCATCGATATTCACCCGGGCGCGCAGATCGGTCGCAGCTTCTTCATCGACCACGGTACCGGTGTGGTGATCGGCGAGACCACGATCATCGGTGAGCGCGTGCGCATCTATCAGACCGTGACCCTGGGCGCCAAGCGCTTCCCGGCAGACGAGGACGGGCAGTTGCAGAAGGGTCATCCACGCCATCCGATTGTCGAAGACGACGTGGTGATTTATGCCGGGGCGACGATTCTCGGGCGGATCACCATCGGCCAGGGGTCGACCATCGGCGGCAATGTCTGGCTGACGCGCAGCGTGCCGGCGGGGAGCAACCTGACTCAGGCCAATCTGCAGCATGATGACGGGACGCAGAAGTAAGGCGCTGAATCTGCGTTGCTGTAGCGGGCCGCTTCGCGAGCAGGCTCGCTCCCACAGGGGACGGGTGTCGATCACAGATCCAATGTGGGAGCGAGCCTGCTCGCGAATGGTTTTCAGGTCGAATCGAGATAATGGCATTCAGCCAATTGTGCAGTGAACGAATTGCCTCTGATCCGCGTCATACCCCCTCCTTGGGCTACTGTAGGAAAACTACCGCCTAGCCCTGCGATTAGTCCTTACCACCCTATCCATGTTTAACTTGAACGTTCATTCAAGTTAAACCGGTGGTTCGCTGCCCGCTCACAACAGGAGGCTTGCCTTTGCTGAGTCCGATCATTTCAGCCACGTTTCAACCCCACGAGGTGCACCGTCCATGAGTGCATCGTCCACCCCCGCCAGCGGTCTGGTACGCATGAATCCGCCGGTGTTCTACTTCGCCGCGACGGTCATTCTGCTGTTTGGTCTCGTTGTCATCGCCATGCCGGAGCAGGCTGGAGCCTGGTTGCTGGCTGCACAAAACTGGGCGGCCAATACGGTCGGCTGGTACTACATGCTCGCGATGACGCTGTATCTGGTCTTCGTGGTGGTCACCGCGTTATCGGGCTACGGCAAGATAAAACTCGGTGCCGACCACGACGAGCCCGAATTCAGTTACTTGTCCTGGGCCGGCATGCTGTTCGCTGCCGGGATCAGCATCACCCTGTTTTTCTTCTGCGTGTCCGAGCCACTGACGCATCTGGCCCAACCGCCACAAGGCGAAGCCGGCACCGCCGACGCGGCGCGCCAGGCGATGCAGATCCTGTTTCTGCACTGGGGCCTGCACGGCTGGGGCGTGTTCGCCTTCGTCGGCATGGCCCTGGCCTATTTTGCCTACCGGCATAACCTGCCGCTGGCCCTGCGTTCGGCGCTGTATCCGCTGATCGGCAAACGCATCAACGGCCCCATCGGTTACGCGGTGGATGGCTTCGGCATCATTGCCACGGTGTTCGGCCTCGGTGCGGACATGGGCTTCGGCGTGCTGCACCTCAACTCCGGCCTGGATTACCTGTTCGGTATCGCCCACACCCAGTGGATTCAGGTCGGCCTGATCACATTGATGATGGGCGCGGCGATCATCGTCGCCGTGTCGGGTGTGGATAAGGGCGTGCGAGTGATGTCAGACATCAACATGCTGCTGGCCTGTGCGCTGCTGCTGTTCGTGTTGTTCGCCGGCCCCACCCAGCACCTGCTCAACACCTTGATCCAGAACCTCGGCGACTACCTCGGCGCCTTGCCGATGAAGAGTTTCGACCTCTACGCCTACGACAAACCGAGCGACTGGCTCGGTGGCTGGACGGTGTTCTATTGGGCCTGGTGGATCGCGTGGTCGCCGTTCGTGGGCCTGTTCATTGCGCGGATTTCCCGTGGCCGGACCATCCGTGAATTTGTCTTCGGCGTGTTGCTGATCCCGCTCGGTTTCACCCTGGCGTGGATGTCGATCTTCGGCAACAGTGCCATCGATCAGGTGCTCAACCACGGCATGTCGGCGCTGGGCATGTCGGCCCTCGACAATCCGTCGATGAGCCTTTATCTGCTGCTGGAAACCTATCCATGGAGCAAGACCGTCATCGCCGTGACGGTGTTCATCAGCTTCGTGTTCTTCGTCACCTCGGCCGACTCCGGCACCGTGGTGCTCTCGACCCTCTCGGCCAAGGGTGGCAACCCGGACGAAGACGGGCCGAAATGGCTGCGGGTGTTCTGGGGCGCGATGACCGCGCTGGTGACCAGTGCGCTGCTGTTCTCCGGCAGTATCGATGCGCTGAAGTCGGCGGTGGTGCTGACCTCGTTGCCGTTCTCGCTGATTTTGTTGCTGATGATGTGGGGCCTGCACAAGGCGTTCTATCTGGAGTCGCAGAAACAGATCGCGCAACTGCATTCGCTGGCCCCGGTGTCCGGTTCACGTCGTGGCAAGGGTGGCTGGCGTCAGCGCCTGAGTCAGGCCGTGCATTTCCCGTCACGCGACGAGGTGTATCGCTTCATGGACACCACCGTGCGTCCGGCAATCGAAGAGGTGACGGCGGTATTCGTCGAAAAAGGCCTGAACGTGGTCACCCAGCCGGACCCGGCGCATGACAGCGTCAGCCTGGAAATCGGCCATGGCGAGTTGCATCCGTTTATCTACCAGGTGCAGATGCGCGGCTATTTCACGCCGTCGTTTGCGCGCGGTGGCATGGGTTCCAAGCAACTCAACAACCGCCGCTACTACCGCGCTGAAGTGCATTTGAGCGAGGGCAGTCAGGACTACGATCTGGTGGGCTACACCAAGGAACAGATCATCAACGACATCCTCGACCAGTACGAACGCCACATGCAGTTCCTGCATCTGGTGCGTTGATCGGCCGCTGGGCGACGGGACGTTTTACGACTCGGCGCTCAGCACCATGAACAACACCATCGCCGCCATCGGCACCCCGAACACCGCACTGCCCACCGCAATTTCCGACCCCAGCGGCTGCCCGGCATGCACCACTCCCACCGCGCCATTGATCACCGTCAACGCCAGCCACAGCGCGGCGAAGCTGTAGGCCAAAGTCTGCCGGCTGAAGCCGATTCGCTCGCCGATGTAGAGCATCAGGGCGAGCAGCACCAGGCCGAAGAAGATGATGATGGCGGTATGCATGGGTGTGCCTGCTGGATATGCGGTGCTTGATCGGCCGTCTTCGCGGGCAAGCCCGCTCCCACAGGTTTTTGTGTTGAATACAGAGTCTGTAAACGACGCGAAACCCTGTGGGAGCGGGCTTGCCCGCGAAGGGGCCATCTCGGTTTCATTTAGAGCATAGCTAAGTCAGCCCGCCTCAATACACGCAGGACTTTCGTCATCTGACATATTTCGCGACTCGTTCAAATGTATCTGGTCGGCGAGGCACTTTCTCGCTGGCCCGCACCTGCCATCGGTCTGACCAAAAACGGCGGACATGTTCCGTCAGCTAATATTTGTCTGAGTGTGTATCGTGTGTATAAATCAAGTGTCCACGCCCTAAAGTGACCAGCTCTTGCTGTCGAACAGGGCGAAGGCAATGCGTAGTCGGGAAATGATCAGGATGATCGAGGACGACGGTTGGTATCTGGTTGCAGTGAAGGGCAGTCACCATCAATACAGGCATCCGCACAAGTCGGGACGGCTGACGGTCAAGCATCCGGATTCGGACCTTCCCAAAGGGACGATCAACAGCATTTTGAAACAAGCGGGATTGAAATGAAGCCCGTCACTGGAAATGAAAGTCCTTTTATGGACACGTCAGAGGAAGGATTCACGTCTATGAAGTTCCCGGTCGTTCTGCACAAGGATGCCGACTCAGACTACGGAGTGATTGTCCCGGATGTACCAGGGTGCTTCTCCGCAGGTACTACGGTAGCCGAAGCTTTTGAAAACACTCAGGAGGCTCTGGCCCTGCACTATGAGGGACTGGTCGCTGATGGTGCACCGTTGCCCCGAGTTCAGGACATTGATGCTCATCTTGATAATCCGGATTACGCGGGTGGGATCTGGGGTGTTGTCGACTTTGATATCACGCCCTATTTCGGCAAATCGGTACGCTTCAACGCCACGCTGCCCGAACAACTGCTCGAGCGTATCGATCAGACAGTCCGGCGTGATCAGCGCTACAGCTCCCGTTCCGGGTTTCTGGCGGCTGCTGCTTTGCGCGAATTGTCGGCATAACGAAGAACCTGCGCTGGCGCAGACTGCGATCTTTTGATTCTGGCTTTGAGCGAAAGATCGCAGCGTTCGATAGCTCCTACAGTGGTTTTAGAATCAGGTGCTCTCGCGCTCGATCACTTCGCATTGCAGTAAATTCAGGCGCTGCACCTCATTGCTCGGCAATACGCCAAGGCTTTCCAGCACCCGCGTTGCTGCCAGCACGCCAATCTCCAGTGCCGGCGGTTTGATCGTGCTCAGGCTGGGCAGCAGCATCTCGGCGAACGGGTAATCGCCGAAGCCGAGCACGGCGCAGTCTTCGGGGATGTTGAGGCCGGCGCGTTGCCCGGCGAGCAGGGCGCCGGCGGCGAGGTTGTCGTTGGCGAAGATGATGGCGTCAGGGCGCGGCGAGGCGTTCATCAGCGCTTCCATCGCTTGCTTGCCCGCCTCGAACGGGGCGCGATCGGCGTCCGGTGCGAACACCCAGGGCTCCAGACCGAGTTCACGCACGGTCGCGGCGTAACCGTCACGGCGCTCCAGTGCGCTGAAGTCGCCGGGTGCGCTGTTCTGCACAAATGCGATTCGCCGATAGCCCTTGTCGTGTAGAAAACGGGCGGCGCTGACACCTACCTCGAAGTGCGAAAAACCGATCTGCATCGGCTCGCGCTCCGGCTGGTAATCCCAGGTTTCGATCACCGGGATATCTGCTTCGGCCAGCATTTTTTCCGTGCCCGCGCTGTGAAAGTGACTGGTGACCACCAGCGCCGCCGGCGACCAGCCGAGGAAGGCCCGCACCGCGTTTTCTTCCTGTTCAGTGCTGAAGTAACTCGAGGCCAGCAGCAACTGATAACCGTGGCGGCTGAGGGTGTCGCTGAAGCCTTGAATGGTGTTGGCAAAGATCGGCCCGGAGATGTTCGGGATCACCATGCCGACGATTTTTCCCCGTGCTGAAGCCAGCCCGCCGGCCACCAGGTTCGGCACGTAGCCCAACTCGGCCACCACCGCCGCGATCCGTTCGCGGCGCTCGGGCGAGACCGATTCCGGTTGATTGAAATAACGCGATACGGTGATCGCCGATACGCCAGCCTGGCGTGCTACCGCATTGAGGGTCACACGTCCGGCGCCACGGCGTTTGCGGGGCTTTTCCTGGCTCAAGTCTCGATCCTTGTTAAAAACAAAAACGCATATAAAAGTAATTTTTCAGTATTTGACGGTCTATGCCCGGCTTGCCAATACTGGCGATGTTAGCGCTAACAATGCGCGTTGTCTGCTACTCGCTCGAGCGAATGCCCAAGACATCGATTCAGGCGCTGTCGTCGCAGAACGGCAGCGATTCAGGGCCAATTTCGAGCGGGCAAACATGCACAACATTCCTGGGGCGACACCTAAACTGGCGCAATCGATTTGCGCTGCCGGCTGGATTTTTACCGGGCTGGCGGCGTTGCCGCTGGCCGACGCTTTTGCAGCTGACAGCAGCGATCAGGAGCCGACCCTCAAGTCGGTGACGGTCACCGCCACCCGCCGCGAAGAGTCGCTGCAAAAGGTCCCGGTGGCGGTCTCGGTGATCGACGGTGAACAGCTGGAGCGCGACAACCGCAATGGTGTGGCAAGCATCGTCCAGCAAGTACCGTCGCTGAATTTCCGCACCGGCGCGTCGAACAAGGACACCTCGTTGTTCGTGCGTGGCGTCGGCACGATTTCTACCTCACCCGGTGTCGAACCCACAGTGGCCACGGTGATTGACGGCGTGGTCTATGCGCGTCCCGGCCAGTCGACCCTCGATCTGTTGGATCTGGAGCGTGTCGAAGTACTGCGCGGCCCTCAGGGCACTCTGTTCGGCAAGAACGCCTCGGCCGGTGTGCTCAACATCACCAGCAAGGCGCCGACCAACGAGACCCACGGTTACATCGATCAGTCGTACTACAGCGGCAACGAAAGCCGCACTCGCTTCGGCATCGGCGGCAGCCTGATTCCGGACACGCTCAAGGGTTCGATCAGCACCTTGTTCGGTACTTACGACGGCAATGTCGACAACAAACACAACGGCCAGGAGGTCAACGGTTACAACCACCGCGGCGTGCGCGGCAAACTCGAATTCACCCCGAACGATGACGTCACCTTCACCCTGATCGCCGACTACATGCAGTCCCACGACGACGGCCCCAACGGCGTGGTCAGCAAGTCGCTGACGCCGGCCTTCGCCAACGCGCTGAGCCCGGTTTACGCCAGCAGCCATAACCGCGACATCAACACCGACACCCGCACTCACGTCGAGGACACCAACAAAGGCCTGTCCGGCCAGCTCGACTGGCAATTGGGCGATTACACCCTGACGTCGATCACCGCGTGGCGCGGCTGGGACAACACGCAGTATCAGGACGGCGATCGGCTGAGCACGATCACTGCAGCGTTCCCCGGCACCGCCGACAAGGGCGATCTGGCCTTCGACCAGTATTCGCAGGAGCTGCGTCTGGCCTCGCCGAAAGGCCAATTCCTCGAATATGTCGGCGGCCTGTTCTACATGCACGGCAAGGATGACGAGACCTATCAGCGCACCTTGACCACCACCACACGCACCGACCGTGGCGTCGCCGATTACAGCACCACCAGCGACAGCTACGCCGCGTTCGGCGAAGCCACGCTGAACTTCACCTCGGACTTTCGTGGTATCGCCGGCCTGCGCTACACCCACGACGAACTGGAATACGATCACCGCCGCATCTCGACGTCGGCGACCACGGTCAGCGGCATTCAACCGGCGACCAGCAGCTCCGGTTCGGTGGACGAGGACGGCTGGTCCGGCCGCCTCGGTGTCCAGTACGACCTCAGCGATGCAGTCACCACCTATCTGACCTACTCGCGCGGCTACAAAGGCCCGGCCTACAACGTGTTCTTCAACATGCAGCCGCGTGACACCGAGGCGCTCAAACCGGAAACCTCCAACACCTGGGAAGCGGGGATCAAGGCCACGAGCTGGAACAACCGGCTGACCACCAACCTCGCGGTGTTCCACAGCGACTACGACAACTATCAGGCGAACTTTTTCGACACCGTCGCCGGGCAAGTGGTGACGCGCCTGATCAACGCCGGCAGCGTCAGCACCGAAGGCGTCGAACTCGATTACGCCTTGCAGGCGACCCGGCAACTGAAGTTCTCCGGGGCGCTGGCCTACACCCGCGCACGCATCGATCAATTCAGTTGCCCGGCGGGCGCTGCGGCGTCGTGCAACGTCAATGGCAAGCCGCTGCCGTTCAGCCCGGACTGGAAAAGCTACGTGCGCGCCGACTACAGCATTCCGTTGGACAACGGTCTGGATATCGAACTTGGCACCGACTACAGCTGGCAAAGCGAAGTGCAGTACGACATCAGCCAGAACGCCGACACCAAGCAAGGCGCCTACGGCATCTGGAACGCCAGCGTCGCTCTTGCCGATTACACCAACGGCTGGCGCGTGGCACTGCTGGGCAAGAACCTCGCGGACAAGTCCTATTCGCCATTGCTGGCCAGTGGCGGCAACTACATCTACCGCGCCGTGCCACGGGATGACGAGCGCTACTTTGGCGTGCAACTGCGCAAGGATTTCTGAGATGAGCAGACAGTTGAAACTGGGCGCGTTTCTCATGGCCACCGGGCACCACGTCGCCGCGTGGCGTCACCCGCAGGTGCCAGCCAATGCCGGTCTGGATTTCGCCCACTACAAGCGTCTGGCGCAGATTGTCGAGGCAGCAAAATTCGACACGCTGTTCATCGCCGATAGTGTGGCCGCGCCGACCCAGGACATCGCCAGCCGCATGGCGCGCTCCGATCACTTCGAACCACTGACCTTGCTCTCGGCGTTGAGTGCGGTCACCGAACACATCGGCCTGATCGCCACGGCGACCACCAGCTACAACGAGCCTTACCACGTAGCGCGCAAATTCGCCTCGCTCGATCACCTGTCCGGTGGGCGCGCCGGGTGGAATCTGGTGACCTCGGACAACGCCGCCGAAGCGCTGAATTTTGGTCGCGAGGAGCACATCGGCCACGCCGACCGCTACCGCCGCGCCCGTGAGTTTCATCAGGTGGTCACCGGGCTTTGGGACAGTTGGGAGGACGATGCCTTCGTGCGTGACAAGGCCAGCGGCGCGTATTACGACCCGTCGAAGCTGCACGTGCTGGATCACGTCGGCGAGCACTTTCGGGTGAAAGGCCCGCTGAACGTGGCGCGCTCACCGCAGGGGCAACCGGTGGTCGTGCAGGCGGGTTCTTCCGAAACCGGGCGGGAATTGGCAGCGCAGACCGCTGAAGTGGTGTTCACCGCGCAAACCTCGCTGGCCAGTGCTCAGGCGTTTTACGCCGACCTCAAGGGCCGCCTGCCGAAATACGGGCGCAGTGCCGATTCGCTGAAAATCATGCCAGGGGTGTTTGTCGTCGTCGGGCAGACGGAGGCCGCAGCGCAGGAAAAATGTGAAACGTTTCAGCAATTGGTCGAACCGGAGGTTGGCGTCGCCTTGCTTGGGCGTATGCTGGGCAACTTCGACTTGTCGAAGTACCCGCTGGACGGACCGTTGCCCGAGTTGCCGCTGACCGACAGCGGCCAGCAGAGCCGGCAGAAATTGCTGACTGAACTGGCGGGACGGGAGAATCTTTCGCTCGCCGAGTTGGGGCGCAAGATTGCCGGCGGGCGTGGGCATTACAGCCTGATCGGCACCCCGGTGCAGATCGCTGACCGCTTGCAGGAATGGTTCGAACAGGGCGCGGCGGATGGCTTCAACGTGCTGGTGCCGCACCTGCCCGGTGGGCTCGAAGACTTCGCCCATGGCGTGGTCCCGGAACTGCAGCGGCGTGGGCTGTTCAGAACCGAGTATGAGGGTCGGACATTGCGCGAGAACCTGGGTCTCGCCCGGCCTGGCAACAGATTTGTGTAACACCCTTCGCGGGCAGGCTCGCTCCCACATGGGCGTGCATTCCAAATGTGGGAGCGAGACTGCTCGCGAAGAAGTCGACACCCATTGAAGACAGACAAGAGAGGATTCGATGACTTACACCGCTGCCGAAAACCGCTACGACTCCATCCCTTACCGCCGCGTCGGCCGCAGTGGTCTAGTGTTACCCGCGCTGTCGCTGGGCCTGTGGCACAACTTTGGCGACAGCACGCCGATCGACACCCAGCGCGCCTTGCTGCGTACCGCGTTCGACCTGGGCATCAACCACTTCGACCTCGCCAACAACTACGGCCCGCCGTACGGCAGCGCCGAGATCAATTTCGGTCGCCTGCTGCGTGAAGACTTCAAACAGTACCGCGATGAGCTGATCATCTCCAGCAAGGCCGGCTGGGACATGTGGCCCGGCCCTTATGGCCAGGGCGGCGGCTCGCGCAAATACGTGTTGGCCAGCCTCGATCAGAGCCTGCAGCGCCTGGGCCTGGACTATGTGGATATCTTTTATTCGCACCGCTTCGACCCGGACACCCCGCTGGAAGAAACCGCCAGCGCCCTCGCCACTGCGGTGCAGCAGGGCAAGGCGTTGTACATCGGTATCTCGTCGTATTCCGGGGTGAAAACCCGCGAGATCGCTGCGCTGCTCAAAGAGTGGAAAGTGCCGCTGCTGATTCATCAGCCGGCGTACAACCTGCTCAATCGCTGGGTGGAAAAGGACCTGCTCGACACCACCGATGAGCTCGGCACTGGCGTGATTGCGTTCACCCCGTTGGCGCAAGGTCTGCTGACCGACAAGTACCTCAACGGCGTACCGGCGGATGCGCGGGTCAATCGTCCGGGTGGCGGTTCGCTGCAGGCTTCGCACTTGTCCGAAGCGAACATTGCGCACGTGCGCGCGTTGAACGAGATTGCCAAGCGTCGCGGCCAGAGCCTGGCGCAACTGGCATTGGCCTGGACCCTGCGTGATCCACGGGTGACCTCGGCGCTGATCGGCGCGAGCCGGCCGGAGCAGATTGTCGAGAACGTCGGGGCGTTGAAGAACCTGAGCTTCAGTGCTGAAGAGTTGGCGGAGATTGACCGGTTTGCCCAAGAGGGCGGGATCAATCTGTGGGAGAAGCCTTCGACGGCGGAGTAACGTTCAAGCTGCAAAAAAGCTTTCGCGAGCAGGCTCGCTCCCACAGGGAAACGCGTTCCAATGTGGGAGCGAGCCTGCTCGCGAAGGGGCCGCTTCAGTTACTGAAGATCTCGATACTCAGCGAAAGAAAGGCACATCCCCCAACACCGTAGCCCGCTGCATCACCCGCCGCGCCGGCCGGTAATCATCCACCGCGTAATGCTGGGTCACGCGGTTGTCCCAGAACGCAATGTCGTCTTTCTGCCAGCGCCAGCGAATGGTGAATTCCGGCCGCGTCGCGTGGGCGAACAGAAACTTCAGTATCGCTTCGCTTTCGGTTTCCGACAGCTCGTTGATCTTCGACGTGAAGCCTTCGTTGACGAACAACGAGCGGCGTCCGCTCACCGGGTGGGTGCGGATCACCGGATGCGACAGCGGCGGATTCTTGCGCCGTGCCTCTTCCCATTGCGCCAGTGCGTCGGGCGTGTTGCCGTAGCGTTCCAGCGGAAACGAACGGGTGAAATCATGGGTTGCGGTCAGCCCTTCGAGCAAGGTTTTCACAGGCGCCGACAGGGCCTCATACGCAGCAATCCCGCTGGCCCACAAGGTGTCGCCGCCAAACTCCGGCAGCAGCTTGGCGCTGAGTACCGCGCCCATCGCCGGGGTCGGCAGGAAGGTCACGTCGGTGTGCCAGATTGCGTTGTCGCGCACGTCGGTGACAGCGGTGTCGAGGATCAGCACTTCAGGCTGCTCCGGCACATTGGGGTAGATCGGGTGAATGTGCAGGTCGCCGAAGTACGCCGCAAAACGCGCCTGTTGTGGCGGCTCGATCGGCTGGTTGCGGAAGAACAGCACTTGATACTTGAGCAGTGCCTGCTCGATGGCGTCGCGCTGTTCCAGGTTCAGCGGCTGGCTGATATCGACGCCACTGATCTGTGCGCCGAGGGCCGAGCTTAAGGGGGTGATGGTCAGGCTGCTCATGATGGTTCTCTAGAATTCGGGGTGTGATGCTTTTGTGGGAGCGAGCCTGCTCGCGAATGCTGCGTGTCAGGCGACAGTGCAGTGACTGCTCCGACGCTTTCGCGAGCAGGCTCGCTCCCACAGGTGTGTTCACATCAAATTTGTCAGTGCGCCTGGCCGTGCCACGGCACCAGTTTGCGCTGCAGGGCGCGCAGGCCCATTTCCATGGCAAAGGCGATCAGGGCAATCACCAGAATCCCCAGCACCACCACATCGGTGACGAGGAACTGCGCGGCCGACTGCACCATGAAGCCCAAACCGCTGGTGGCAGCGATCAGTTCAGCGGCGACCAATGTCGACCAGCCAACACCCAGACCAATGCGCACACCGGTGAGAATGTCCGGCAGGGCGCTGGGCAAAATCACATGGCGGATCAGTTGAGCGCGAGTGGCGCCCAACGACTGCGCGGCGCGCAGTTTGGCCGGATCTACGGTGCGAACGCCGGTGGCGGTAGCAATGGCAATCGGCGCGAAAATCGCCAGGTAGATCAGCAGCACTTTCGACAACTCGCCGATGCCGCACCAGATCACGATCAGCGGCAGATAGGCCAGGGGCGGAATCGGCCGATAGAACTCGATCAGCGGATCGAGCACACCACGGGCGATACGGTTGGCGCCGATGGCGATACCCACCGGCACCGCCGTCAGAATCGCAAAACCAAGGCCCAGGCCAATGCGGCTCAAGCTCGCGCCCAAGTGCTGCCACAGGGTCGAGTCCATATAGCCCGTGGTCGCCAGCAACCAGCCTTTTTGCAGCACGGCGGACGGCGGTGGCAAGAACAGGGGTTCGATCAGGCCGGTGGCTGTTACGGCCCACCAGATCACCAGCAAAGCGAGCAAGGTCAGCAGGCTGATCCAGCGCGTGCTAAGGCTGCGGCGCACAGGAATCACCACCGATGGGGTTTTTACCGCCGGGGCGGAAACGTCGTAACTGCTCATGCGCGCTCCTGCCGCTGAACGGCGCTGCGTTGCGAGAACACTTTGCTCAGCACGTGCTCGCGGGTTTCGATAAAACGCGGGTCGGATTTGATTGCCCGTGCCGACTCGCCGGCGGCGTAACGCTGACCGAAATCCAGGTGCAGGCGCTCGACGATCTGCCCCGGATTCGGCGCGAGCAAAATCAGGTCAGTGGCGAGGAACACCGCTTCTTCAATGTCATGGGTAATCAGGAAAACCGGCTTGGCGGTGCGCTGCCAGACTTGCAGCAACAGCTCCTGCATCTGTTCGCGGGTGAACGCGTCGAGGGCGCCGAAGGGTTCGTCCATCAGCAGCACGCGCGGGTCGGCAGCGAGGGCGCGGGCCAGGCCAACGCGCTGTTTCTGGCCGCCGGAGAGCTGCCAGATACGACGGCTTTCAAAACCGGAAAGATCGACCAGCGCAAGCATTTCGCGGGCGATCCTCTCGCGTTTCTCCTTGGCGACACCGGCCAGTTCCAGACCAAACGCCACGTTGGCCAATACGTCCTGCCATGGCAACAAAGCATCGTCCTGGAACACCACGCCACGTTCGGCGCTCGGGCCTTTGACCGGCACGCCGTCGAGGGTGATGCGCCCGGCGCTGGGTTCGACGAAGCCGGCAATCAGGTTCAACAGCGAAGTCTTGCCACTGCCGGACGGGCCGAGGGCGACCAGCAACTGCTGAGGCCCGAGGGTCAGGGAAATGTCCGCCAGCACCGGTGCAGGGCTGCCGGGATACTGTGCGCTGATGCGCTCCAGCTGTAGCAAGGCCATCGCGGTTAACTCCCGATCAGTTGGTGATGTATTTGGCGCTGACGTACGGCGCGTAGTCCGGCAGTACGGCTTCGACCTTGCCTTGCTCCTTGAGGAACGCGGCGGTGTCGGTGATGGCCTTGGTGGTCGGCGCGCCGAGGGTGATCACTTGATCAGCCGCCAGCGGGTAGACGTTGCCTTGCAGCAGCAAAGGAATGTCGTTGGCCTTGGCGCCTGAGAGCTTCACCAGTTTGTCGACGTTGGATTGGTCGGCGAGCCAGGCTTTCGGGTCTTTGCGGTAATCGGCGTAGGCGTCGAGGGTGACCTTGGCGAACGCGGTGACGATGTCCGGGTGCTTCTCGGCGAAGTCCTTGCGCACGATCCACGCATCGAAAGTCGGTGCACCGAACTTGGCCAGCTCGCCGGAGGTGATCAGCACCTTGCCGTTCTCCTTGGCCACGCCGAGTGCCGGATCCCACACGTAAGTGGCGTCGATGTCACCGCGTTTCCAAGCGGCGATGATCGCTGGGGGCGCGAGGTTGAGCACGGTGACTTTCGACGGGTCGATGTTCCAGTGCTTCAGCGCCGCGAGCAGGCTGTAGTGACCGGTAGACACGAACGGCACGGCGATTTTCTTGCCGACCAGATCCTGCGGAGTGTTGATCCCGGAACCGTCGCGAGCGACCAGTGCTTCGGCGGCGCCGATCTGGGTAGCGATGAGGAAGGTTTCCACCGGAACCTTGCGGGTGATCGCGGCGGTCAGCGGGCTCGAACCCAGGTAACCGATCTGCACGTCACCGGAGGCGATGGCGGCAATGATGTCGGCGCCGTTGTCGAACTTGCGCCAGCTGATGTCGGCCTTGGTGGCTTTTTCGTAAGCGCCGTCGGCCTGTGCGACTTTCGCCGGGTCAACGGTGGTCTGGTACGCGACGGTGAGGTCGGCGGCCTGCGCCAGAAAGCTCGCAGCAGCCAGAGAGGCCACGGCCAACAGGCGAAGCGGGACATTCAGTTTCATTGAAGAGCTCCATATCAGGCGACCGAGGATCGGCGTGAAAGGAGACTAAATGATCTAAGAAACTAAAAATAAATAACTTTTTAGACTTAGCTTATGAGCGGAAAAATCTAAGCCTAGCCGCTGTGCGGTCATTCGCGAGCAGGCTCGCTCCCACAGGAGATTGCAATCCAATGTGGGAGCGAGCCTGCTCGCGAAAAGGTTCGAAGAACCTTCTGATGTCAGTTGCTGATCGCCAGAATACTCGCCTGATACGACCCGACAAACACATCGAAATCGCCAACCTCGTTCTGCTCCAGCTCAGCCTGTTGCGCCAGCGAAGACCGCGCCAGTTCTTCAAACTTCGCCTGTTCCTCAGCTGCCAACGGCTCGTTGCGGAAGAACTCGGCATGCGCCTGGCTCTGACGCAACGAGAACTGCGCAAAGCTTTCCTTATGCTCAGCCATCGCCGCCAGCACCTGCGCGGATGGCGTCAGGGACGGGTCGCTGACCTTGGCCAGTTGTGCATCCAGCGCCTTGCTGTGTGCATCGCCGCCATGGCTCTGATCCAGCAGTGCTGCCAGTGGCGCAATTTGCTCCAGCAGTTCTGCCGCCCAGGCTTTCATTTCGACCGGCTGACCGTCACGCTGCAATTGCAGGCCCGGCCGGCGACCTTCCTTGACCACGCTGAGGAAGTTCGAGGTGGCATTGCCGCACGAAGTGTTGGTCAGCAGCGGGCTGTCATTCAGCGCGCAGTACAGCAGGAACGCGTCGAGGAAGCGCGACTCGGTGACGTCGATCCCCATTGGCAGGAACGGATTGATGTCCAGGCAGCGCACTTCGACGTACTGGATGCCACGGGCCATCAGGGCCTGGATCGGCCGCTCGCCGGTGTAGGTCACGCGTTTCGGGCGGATGTTGGAGTAGTACTCGTTTTCGATCTGCAGGATGTTGGTGTTGAGTTGCACCCACTCGCCATCCTTGTGCGTGCCGACTTCAACGTACGGCGCGTACGGTGTAGCCACGGCTTTGCGCAGGCTGTCGGTGTAGCTCGCCAGATCGTTGTAGCACGGCGTCAGACCGGCCTGGGCGTTGCTCTGGTAACCGAGGTCGCTCATGCGCAGGCTGGTGGCGTACGGCAGGTACAGGGTGTCCGGATCCAGTTGTTCCAGCTGGTGCGAACGGCCACGCAGGAAACCTGCGTCCAGCGCCGGCGAGGCACCGAACAGGTACATCAGCAGCCAGCTGTAGCGACGGAAGTTGCGGATCAGCGCGATGTAGGACGACGACTGGAAGTCGCGGTCGGTGCCGACGAAACCCTCGGCTTCGCGCAGCAGCGGCCAGAGCTTTTCCGGCAGGGAAAAGTTGTAGTGAATCCCGGCGATGCACTGCATGGTCTTGCCGTACCGCAGGGCCAGGCCCTTACGGTAGACGTACTTGAGCTGACCGATGTTGGAGGTGCCGTAATAGGCGATCGGGATGTCTTCCTCGGCCGGCAACGGGCACGGCATCGATGGACTCCACAGGTACTCGTCGCCGAGCTTGCTGTAGGCAAAGCGATGAATCTTGTCCAGGCTCGCCAGGGTGTCAGCCGGGTCGGGCAGGGCGGGCGTGATGAATTCCAGCAGCGACTCGGAATAGTCAGTGGTGATCTGTTCGTTGGTCAGCGCGGAACCCAAGGCTTCGGGGTGCGGCGTTTGCGCCAGACGACCTTCGCTGGTCACGCGCAGGCATTCACGTTCGATACCGTGGAGGCACTGTTCGAGCAGAGAGAGGTTGGCGCGCTCGCCGAGCAGAGCCAGGCGGCGGTTGAGAAGTTCGCTCAATTTGGATTCCTTCACGCGTCAGTCGCCCCAATATGGGGGTGGGCAGGACGGTCTACAAGGGTGAAGTTGAAACTGGCGTTTTCGCCTGGTTTTTTGGGCTCACGAAGCCCCTTTCGAACCGCCGACTTCAATCCCTGAATCTGGCAGATGCACGCGAAGATCATGCCGTTCCTGTGGGAGCGGGCTTGCTCGCGAAGGCGTCGTGTCAGGCGACCTGATGCTGCCTGACACTCCCTCTTCGCGAGCAAGCCCGCTCCCACAGAAAAGCTCGACGCTGCGATCACAGCGCCGAAATTAACTCAAATTGATGACGACAAGCTACAGGACAGCGAACGTGCCTTGCGCTTTTGCGACCAGTTTGTCGCCCTGCATCACGTCGGCTTCGACCACCAGCGTGCGGCGGCCCGGGTGGATCACCCGCGCCGTGCACAGCACCTCGCCGTCGGAAACGGCGCGGATGTAGTTGATCTTGCACTCGATGGTCGCGCTCTGCTGATCGAAGCCGTGGGAGCTGGAACAGGCCAGCCCCATGGCGATGTCGACCAGACTGAACAGCGCGCCACCGTGCAATTTGCCGCCGCGGTTGCGCAGTTCCGGTTCCAGCACCAGGGCGACTTGCGCCACCCCGGTTTCCAGGCTGTGCAGGCGGCAACCCAACAGCTTGAAAAACGCGCTCTCGACGAGCCCGGCCGGAATCTCCATCAGCGTTTCTTCAACTGCTTGGCGTTGGCGAACAGCGAGGCCATCGCATTGTTCACCGGCGCTGCGGTTGCGGTTTCCTTGCGTGGCGTGTTGTTCGATGGCTGGCGCTGGGCCGAGCCCGGACGCGAGCCACGGGCACCGTCGATCTTCTCGCCCGGGGTGTCGCCCATGCGCATCGACAGGCCGACGCGTTTGCGCGGGATGTCGACTTCCATGACCTTCACTTTCACCACGTCACCGGCTTTCACGGCTTCGCGCGGGTCCTTGATGAACTTCTCCGACAGCGCCGAGATGTGCACCAGACCGTCCTGATGCACGCCGATGTCGACGAATGCGCCGAACGCGGTCACGTTGGTGACGACACCTTCGAGGATCATCCCCAGTTGCAGGTCTTTGAGGTCTTCGACGCCTTCCTGGAACTCGGCGGTCTTGAACTCCGGACGCGGGTCGCGGCCCGGTTTCTCCAGTTCCTGGATGATGTCGGTGACGGTTGGCAGGCCGAAGGTCTCGTCGGTGAATTTCTTCGGATCCAGACGTTTGAGGAACCCGGCATCGCCGATCAACGAGCGAATGTCGCGGTCGGTTTCAGCGGCAATGCGTTGCACCAGCGGATAGGCTTCCGGGTGAACGGCCGAGGAATCCAGCGGGTTGTCGCCGTTCATCACACGCAGGAAGCCTGCAGCCTGTTCGAAGGTTTTCTCACCCAGACGCGCGACTTTCTTCAGTGCTGCACGGGTTTTGAACGCGCCGTGTTCGTCGCGGTGAGCGACGATGTTTTGCGCCAGCGTTGCGTTGAGGCCGGAGATCCGCGCCAACAGCGCCACGGACGCGGTGTTCACATCGACGCCGACGGCGTTCACGCAGTCCTCGACCACGGCATCCAGGCCACGCGCCAGTTTCAGTTGCGAGACGTCGTGCTGGTACTGACCGACACCGATGGATTTCGGATCGATTTTCACCAGTTCAGCCAGTGGATCCTGCAGGCGACGAGCAATGGACACCGCGCCACGGATCGACACGTCCAGGTCCGGGAATTCCTTGGCCGCCAGTTCGGATGCCGAGTACACCGATGCGCCGGCCTCGGAAACCATGACCTTGGTCATCTTCATCGCTGGATATTTTTTGATCAGTTCGATCGCCAGTTTGTCGGTTTCGCGGCTGGCGGTGCCGTTGCCGATGGCGATCAGGTCAACCGAGTGCTTGGCGCACAGGGCGGCCAGGATGGCGATGGTCTGATCCCACTTGTTGTGTGGCACGTGCGGGTAAACCGTGGCGTGATCCAGCAGTTTGCCGGTGGAATCGACCACCGCGACCTTGCAGCCGGTACGCAAGCCCGGGTCGAGGCCCAGGGTCGCGCGCGGGCCGGCCGGAGCGGCCAGCAGCAGGTCGTGCAGGTTGTGGGCAAAGACGTTGATCGCCTCGGTTTCGGCGCCGTCGCGCAGTTCGCCGAGGAGGTCGGTTTCCAGGTGGGTGTAGAGCTTGACCTTCCAGGTCCAGCGCACCACTTCGCCGAGCCATTTGTCCGCCGGGCGGTTCTGGTTCTGGATGCCGAATTGCTGGCCGATCATGCCCTCGCACGGGTGCATGGTACCCGGCAGTTCGTCGCCGACTTTCAGCGCGGAGCTGAGGATGCCTTCGTTGCGGCCACGGAAAATGGCGAGCGCGCGGTGCGACGGCATGCTTTTCAGCGGTTCGTCGTGTTCGAAGTAGTCGCGGAACTTGGCGCCTTCTTCTTCCTTGCCGGCGATCACGCGGGCACTGATGGTCGCTTCCTGCTTGAGGTAGTTACGCAGTTTTTCCAGCAGGCTGGCGTCTTCGGCGAAACGTTCCATCAGGATGTACTTGGCGCCTTCGAGCGCAGCTTTCACATCGGCCACGCCTTTTTCGGCGTCGACGAAGCGTGCGGCTTCGGCTTCAGGAGCCAGGTTCGGGTCATTGAACAGACCGTCGGCCAGTTCGCCGAGGCCAGCTTCCAGGGCGATCTGGCCCTTGGTGCGGCGCTTCTGCTTGTACGGCAGGTACAAGTCTTCGAGGCGGGTCTTGGTGTCGGCGAGCTTGATGTCGCGCTCAAGGGCCGGAGTGAGTTTGCCTTGCTCCTCGATGCTGGCGAGGATGCTGATGCGCCGTTCGTCGAGTTCTCGCAGGTAGCGCAGACGCTCTTCCAGATGACGCAGCTGGGTGTCATCAAGGCTGCCGGTGACTTCTTTCCGGTAACGGGCGATGAAGGGAACGGTAGAGCCTTCATCGAGTAGCGCGACGGCCGCTTCGACCTGTTGCGGGCGTACGCCGAGTTCCTCGGCGATGCGGCTGTTGATGCTGTCCATAAAACCACCTGACATATTGTGAAAGCAGGCTCGCAGGCACGGAAATAAAGGCCCGGAGTCTGGTTGAGCGGCTAGAAAATTGCCGCTGCCTGGGTCAAAAGGCACCCCATTGACCCGTGAAATCGAACAATTACTGCGCAGCTCCGGAAAAAATCGCGGCCACCTGCGGTAACGATTCAGACGTTGCCTGGCACAAAACGCCGCGCATTATAACCAGCGTTCTGTCATTCGGGGGTGTAGCAGTCTGTAGGCATAAACCCCGGTTTTCTGGCAGTGAAGGAAAAATCTGCTAACAATGCACACGGTGCGTATAACGGCAGCTACGCCATAATGCGCGCCGAGCTAAAAGGAGCATCCAATGAGCAGCACTGCAAACAATGCTGAAGGCGAAAAAATTCTTATTGTTGACGACGATCCGGGGCTGAGCAGCCTGCTGGAACGCTTTTTCGTCAGCAAGGGCTACCGCGCCCGTGCCGTACCGAACACCGAGCAAATGGACCGTCTGCTGTCGCGTGAAGTGTTCAACCTGGTCGTCCTCGACCTGATGTTGCCGGGCGAAGACGGTCTGACCGCGTGCCGTCGCCTGCGGGCCGCAAACAACCAGATCCCGATCATCATGCTCACCGCCAAGGGCGATGAGATGAGCCGCATCAAGGGCCTGGAACTGGGCGCCGATGACTACCTGGCCAAGCCGTTCAACCCGGACGAGTTGATGGCCCGGGTCAAGGCTGTTCTGCGTCGCCAGGCCGCTCCGGTGCCGGGTGCGCCGGGCAGCGAAGACGAAAACGTCACCTTCGGTGACTACGTGCTGTCGCTGGCGACCCGCGAACTGAAGCGTGGCGACGAAGTGCACATGCTCACCACCGGTGAGTTTGCGGTACTCAAGGCCTTGGTGATGAATGCGCGTCAGCCGCTGACCCGCGACAAACTGATGAACCTGGCCCGTGGCCGCGAGTGGGATGCGCTGGAGCGTTCCATCGACGTGCAGATTTCCCGTCTGCGCCGGATGATCGAACCCGATCCGTCGAAACCGCGCTACATCCAGACTGTCTGGGGCGTGGGCTACGTGTTCGTACCGGATGGCGCCGCTACCAAGTGATCGGCGATTTGTAGGAGCGGGTCTGCGCAGGTCGGGTTGATCGACCCTCTACGCAGACTCGCAATCCGCAATATGCGAGCATGGCTCGCTCCTGCAAGTGTTTAACGGTTATCGATGAAAACCCCCGTCTGGTTCCCCCAAAGTTTTTTCTCCCGCACCCTTTGGCTGGTGCTAATCGTCGTGCTGTTTTCCAAGGCGCTGACCCTGGTTTATCTGTTGATGAACGAGGACGTGCTGGTGGATCGCCAATACAGCCACGGCGTCGCCCTGACGCTGCGCGCCTATTGGGCTGCCGATGAAGAAAACCGCGCGAAGATCGCCGATGCTGCAACCCTCATCCGGGTGGTCGGCGCCGGTGTGCCGGAAGGCGAGCAGCACTGGCCGTACAGTGAAATCTATCAGCGGCAGATGCAGGCGGAGCTGGGGGCCGATACTGAAGTGCGTTTGCGCATGCACTCGCCGCCGGCGCTGTGGGTGCGTGCGCCAAGCCTCGGTGATGGCTGGCTGAAAGTACCGCTGTACCCGCATCCGCTGCGGGGCCAGAAAATCTGGAACGTGCTCGGCTGGTTCCTCGCCATCGGCTTGCTGTCTACCGCCTCGGCGTGGATTTTCGTCAGTCAGCTCAACCAGCCGTTGAAACGCTTGGTGTATGCCGCGCGGCAACTCGGCCAAGGCCGCAGCGTGCGCCTGCCGATCAGCGACACACCGAGCGAGATGACCGAGGTCTATCGCGCCTTCAACCAGATGGCTGAAGACGTCGAACAGGCCGGTCGCGAGCGCGAGCTGATGCTGGCGGGGGTGTCCCATGACTTGCGTACGCCGCTGACCCGCTTGCGCCTGTCGCTGGAGCTGATGGGCGATCGCAATGACCTGACCGATGACATGGTGCGCGACATTGAAGACATGGACGCGATTCTCGACCAGTTCCTCGCGTTCATTCGTGACGGTCGCGACGAGTCGGTGGAAGAGGTGGACCTGAGTGATCTGGTGCGTGAGGTGGCAGCGCCGTACAACCAGAACGAAGAGAAAGTGCGCCTGCGTCTGGAGCCGATCCAGCCATTTCCACTGCGTCGGGTGTCGATGAAGCGGTTGCTGAACAACCTGATCGGCAACGCCTTGAATCATGCCGGCAGCGGGGTCGAGGTTGCGGCCTATGTGTCCGGTGACACCAGCGCGCCCTATGTGGTGCTGAGTGTGATGGACCGTGGCGCGGGGATCGATCCTTCGGAGCTTGAGGCGATCTTCAACCCGTTTACCCGTGGTGATCGTGCGCGGGGCGGCAAGGGCACAGGTTTAGGGTTGGCGATCGTGAAGCGGATTGCTTCCATGCATGGCGGCAATGTTGAACTGCGCAACCGCTCCGGCGGCGGATTGGAAGCGCGGGTACGGTTGCCGCTTGGGTTGATGCTTCCGCGAGATGCGGTTTAACAGCTGAAATTTTCGCTGAGGCTGATGGCCCCATCGCGAGCAAGCCCGCTCCCACAGTTGGAATGCATTCCCCTGTGGGAGCGGGCTTGCTCGCGAAGGCGGCCTCCCTGGCGCCACATCTCTAACGGATTAGCCCTTGCCTTTGGTCCGGGTCATGTTCGGCCCGCCATTCTTCTCCAGGTGCTCGATGATGATCCCCGCCACGTTCTTGCCGGTGGTGGTCTCGATCCCTTCCAGTCCCGGCGACGAGTTCACTTCCATTACCAGCGGCCCGTGATTGGAACGCAGGATATCCACACCTGCCACCGCCAGGCCCATGACCTTGGCCGCACGCAATGCCGTCATGCGTTCTTCCGGGGTGATCTTGATCAGGCTGGCGCTGCCGCCGCGATGCAGGTTGGAGCGGAACTCACCCGGTTTGGCCTGACGCTTCATCGCCGCGATCACCTTGTCGCCGACCACGAAGCAACGGATATCCGCACCGCCAGCTTCCTTGATGTATTCCTGGACCATGATGTTCTGCTTCAGGCCCATGAACGCCTCGATCACCGACTCCGCCGCCGTTGCGGTTTCGCACAGTACGACGCCGATGCCCTGGGTGCCTTCCAGTACCTTGATCACCAGCGGCGCACCGTTGACCATGTCGATCAGGTCGGGAATGTCGTCCGGTGAGTGGGCGAACCCGGTTACCGGCAGACCGATGCCGCGACGCGACAACAGTTGCAGCGAACGCAGTTTGTCTCGCGAACGGGCGATGGCCACCGATTCGTTGAGCGGAAACACCCCCATCATTTCGAACTGGCGCAACACCGCGCAACCATAGAACGTCACCGACGCGCCGATCCTCGGGATCACCGCATCGAAGCCTTCCAGTGGCTTGCCGCGATAGTGGATCTGCGGCTTGTGGCTGGCGATGTTCATGTAGGCGCGCAAGGTGTCGATCACTACCATTTCATGCCCGCGTTCGGTGCCGGCTTCGACCAGGCGACGGGTGGAATACAGACGCGGATTCCGCGACAGCACAGCGATCTTCATGCAACACCTGTGGAGGAGGTAGATACCGGGAACACCGGCTTGTCTTGTACATATTTGATGCCCGGATTGACCACCAGCTGGCCATCGATCAGGGCTTTGGAACCGAGCAACAGGCGATAACGCATGGACTTGCGGCAGGCGAGGGTGAACTCGACCGCCCACACCCGATCACCGAGGGCCAGGGTGGTGCTGATCACGTAGCGCACCTGAGCCTGGCCGTTGGAGCTTTTAATGGTCTTGCGCGTGACCAGCGGTGCTTCGCAGCGCCGGTGACGCAACTGCACCACCGTGCCCAGGTGCGCGGTAAAGCGCACCCACTTCTCGCCGTCGCGCTCGAACGGCTCGATGTCGGTGGCGTGCAGGCTGGAGGTGCTCGCGCCGGTGTCGATTTTCGCCCGCAGGCCCGCGACTCCCAGATCAGGGAGCGCCACCCACTCGCGCAGACCAACAACGGTCAAATGGTCAAATGTCTTCAAAAAAGTGCTCAACCGTGGCAACCGCTCAGCCCGCACGGGGCCGGTTTCGCGGTATTCACGCAGAATAAGGGTTAAAAGGCGACAGATATCTACAGCCCGGATCGCCGACGCCTCAAGCAGGTGTCGGGTGGTGCGCATTGTAATCCGGGATGGTGCAATTCATGGCACGACAGAAACGGTAGTACAGTTCACCAATATTTCAGAATGAGGAAATTCCATGGCACAAAAAAGCGAAGAGGACGACAAGGTCCGTCTCGACAAGTGGTTGTGGGCGGCGCGTTTCTATAAAACCCGGGCCTTGGCCAAAGCGGCCATCGAGAGTGGCAAGGTGCATTGCCGAGGGGAGCGCTGCAAGCCTGGCAAAGAGCCACGCATTGGTGATGAGTTCGAGATTCGCACCGGGTTTGAAGCGCGCACGGTGAAGGTTGAAGCCTTGTCGATCGTGCGTCGCGGCGCACCCGAGGCGCAGGCGCTGTACACCGAGACCGAGGCCAGTGTTGCCAAACGTGAAGCGGCCGCAGCGATGCGCAAGGCCGGGGCGTTGGGCGTGAGCACCGACGGCAAGCCGAGCAAGAAGCAGCGGCGGGATCTGTTCAAGTTTCGTGGCAGCAGTAACGAGGCGTGAGAGCGACGTTTCTGCGTTGTTCAGGCCGGCCCCTTCGCGAGCAAGCCCGCTCCCACAGTGGATCCGGTTCCTTCAGCAGGAAAACGGTCAAGGGTGGGAGCGGGCTTGCTTGCGAATCGAGTGCGCAGCACTCGCCGGAGTCAACGTGGTATCAGGCGCTACGCACCACACTCATCCGCGAAACCATCGGCAACTTGCCCAGTAGCGCAAAGATCGGAGCGGTCGCTTTCAGCCAGAAATTCGCCGCGTGATAAGCAAACGGCGTGTAATAACCCCAGCCCAGCGCCCACACCGCCAGCAGCATGCCGCCGATGTAGTCGTCCTGGCCCCAATGCGCGCCGGCCACCAGACGCGGCAGCATGAACAGCAACGCCAGGCCCCAGACGGCGAGGAACTGACCGACTGTGCGACTGAACACGCCCATGAACAGCGCCCAGATCAACAGCACCGAAGCATGGTCACCGGGGAAACTCTGGCTCGAGCGATCCTTCAGCTCCCAGGCCTTTTCCAGGTGCGGGAAGTAGTCGCTGAGGTGCACCGCGCCTTCAAGTACCATCGACGGGCTGCTGTGCTGCCAGTCCATGTAGTCGGCGAATTTGGAAAACAATGCGCGGATGATCACCATCAGCAGCAGAATCGAGAAAAAACCGAAGAACGCGCGGCGTACGTCAATCGCCTTGAACACCCAGTCGCCCTTGATCAGCAGCGTCAGCAGGATCAACCCGACGACGATGTCGAAGGGACGCAGACTTGCAATTGCCCAGATGTGGAGCCATATGGGGTTGCTGGCCAGCGGTGCATTGAGTGAGCGGAATAGCCACTCGTCGAAAATCACACACAGCATCTGACCCGTAGGCCATAACCAGAAAGCCAGTAGCGCCAATGGCACTACGTTACACAGAACCAGCCGGCCGAGGTTCCACCTTGATTGGAACAAACCCGGATTGTTCATAAAATGCCTCCCGTGGCTGAACATTTCGCACCAAATGGGTGCGGAGAAGCGCGGGATTTTCATCTTTTGTAACCATTTTGTCATCAATTCAGATACCCAGACCTATGACCGATCTCCCGGATACCGACTACACCCAACGCTTCATCTTCGATGACAGCGACACTCGCGGCGAACTGGTTGCGCTGGAACGCAGCTACGCCGAAGTCCTCGCCAAGCACCCGTACCCGGAGCCGGTCGCGCAATTGCTGGGCGAACTGATGGCGGCGGCCTCGTTGCTGGTGGGCACCCTGAAGTTCGACGGCTTGCTGATTCTGCAGGCGCGCTCCGAAGGCCCGATCCCGATGCTGATGATCGAGTGCTCGAGCGAACGTGAAATCCGTGGCCTGGCGCGTTATCACGCGGATCAGATCGCAGCCGATGCAACCCTCGCCGACCTGATGCCGAACGGCGTGCTGGCCCTGACCGTCGACCCGACTGTCGGCCAGCGCTATCAGGGCATCGTCGACCTTGATGGCGAAAACCTGTCCGAGTGCTTCACCAACTACTTCGTCATGTCGCAACAGGTCGGCACGCGTTTCTGGCTCTACGCCGATGGTCGACGTGCCCGTGGCCTGCTGCTGCAACAGCTGCCGGCCGATCGCCTGAAAGACGAAGAAGAACGCGCCGCCAGTTGGCAGCACATCACCGCGCTCGGCAGCACGCTGACCGCCGACGAGTTGTTGAGCCTGGACAACGAAACCGTGTTGCACCGCCTCTACCATGAAGAGCAAGTGCGCCTGTTCGATGTGCAGAACCTGCGCTTCCGTTGCAGTTGCTCGCGGGAACGCTCGGGCAACGCGCTGGTCAGCCTGGGTCTGGAAGACGCGCAGGCGCTGGTGGCCGAACAAGGTGGCAAAATCGAGATCGATTGCCAGTTCTGCAACGAACGCTACCTGTTCGATGCAGCCGATATCGCTCAATTGTTCGCTGGCGCGGGTGTCGACACGCCGTCAGATACCCGGCACTAAAACGGTTCAGCGCAGGTAAATTCACTGCTCAACGACGGAATATCGCCGTTACGACGGGAGGACCCTACTCTTTTTGGGCTTTTCTGGCATAATCCGGCCCACTTTTTTCGCGGTAGTAGTGCACGACTTTCTACTACAAAACGTTTGGAGCACACTCGGCCACTGGCCGACGGGGAACCTCATGACGCAAGCCAATAACGCCGTGTACACCGATCTGAGTGTTGATGATCTGGTAAAAGAAGCCTTGAACCGCGGTGAAGGCGAGCTTGCCGATACCGGCGCTCTGGTAGTCCGCACCGGTCATCGCACCGGCCGTTCGCCAGTCGACCGTTTCATCGTTGAAGAGCCTTCCACCCAGGCCGCTATCGCCTGGGGCCCGATCAACCGCAAGTTCCCGGCCGACAAGTTCGACGCGCTGTGGGCTCGTGTCGAGGCGTTCAACAACGCGCAAGAGCACTTTGTTTCCCACGTGCATGTAGGCGCGGCTGAAGATCACTACCTGGCCGTGAAAATGACCACCCAGACTGCCTGGCAGAACCTGTTCGGTCGTTGCCTGTTCATCAACCCGGCCCAGTACAACCCGGCTGGTCGTGAAGAGTGGCAAGTGCTCAACGTTGCCAACTTCGAGTGCGTGCCTGAGCGTGACGGCACCAACTCCGATGGTTGCGTGATCCTCAACTTTGCCCAGAAGAAAGTGCTGATCGCTGGCATGCGTTACGCCGGTGAAATGAAGAAAGCCATGTTCTCCGTGCAGAACTTCCTGCTGCCGGCCGCTGACGTGCTGCCTATGCACTGCGCTGCCAACATCGGCGAAGAAGGCGACGTGACCCTGTTCTTCGGTCTGTCGGGTACCGGTAAAACCACTCTGTCGGCCGATGAAAGCCGTTACCTGATCGGTGACGACGAACACGGCTGGGGCGAAGGCGTGGTGTTCAACATCGAAGGCGGTTGCTATGCCAAGTGCATCGACCTGTCCGAGAAGAACGAGCCGGTCATCTGGAAAGCCATCAAGCACGGCGCAGTGCTGGAAAACGTGGTCATCGACGACGCCAAGCACGCCGACTACGCCGATGTCAGCCTGACCCAGAACAGCCGCGCGGCCTACCCGCTGGAGCACGTTGCCAAGCGTTCCGAGAAGAACCTGGGCGGCGAGCCAAACGCAGTGATTTTCCTGACGTGCGACCTGACCGGTGTACTGCCGCCAGTGTCGATCCTCAACGAAGAACAAGCGGCCTACCACTTCCTGTCCGGCTACACCGCGCTGGTGGGCTCGACTGAAATGGGTTCGGGCAGCGGCATCAAGTCGACCTTCTCCACCTGCTTCGGCGCGCCGTTCTTCCCGCGTCCGGCTGGCGAATACGCAGAGCTGCTGATCAAGCGCATCCGCGGCTTCGGCTCCAAGGTCTACCTGGTCAACACCGGCTGGACCGGCGGCGGCTACGGCGTCGGCAAACGCTTCAACATCCCGACTACCCGCGCCGTGATCGCAGCGATCCAGAGCGGCGCGCTGATCGGTGCCGCCACCGAGCACCTGGACACCATCAACCTCGACGTGCCACTGGCCGTACCGGGCGTTGAAACCAACCTGCTCAACCCACGCAACACCTGGGCTGACAAAGCTGCGTACGACGAGGCTGCCAAGGCATTGGCCGGTCTGTTCATCGAGAACTTCAAGAAGTTCGAAGTGAGCGACGCGATCAAGGCTGCGGGTCCGAAGTTGTAAGATCGGTTTGCAGCAATGAAAAAGCCGCCCCTAGGGGCGGCTTTTTTGTGGGCGTCCAGACACAGCCACCATTAAGCGTGCAGACATTTGAATTGCCGGCAGCATACAACGGACGCGTTTATGTCCCATTGGGTGACCAAGCCCGAGCCGCTGATTAGCAGCGTCAGTTAGCGGGTGGTGATAGGCGACAAGTTGTCTGTACTTGCAGGAACGGGACGAACATCCGATAGGCAATTGCTGTAGGTTTTTTCGCGTTACACCGATCAACACCCACCGTCTTCAACGAATATGCCGATACGCCGCCAGATCCAGCACGCTGGTGGTCAGCCCGGTATCCGGTGCATAGATCGCGCCCTTTACCGACGAGAACGGCACGCCTTTGCTACCCAGCGATACGTAGCGCTCGCCTTGATCCAGTTCGGTGAACCAGGTGTAGGAGGACTTTTCCATGGCCTTGTATTTCGCCGCGTCCTTGACCATTGCGTCGGCGCATTGCTTCAGGGAGGCATCGGTCAGGTTCAGGGTTTTGGTCAGCGAAGTGCCCCAGCGCTTGAGGCAGGTTTCGGCGAAGTGGCGCACGAACTGGCCGGGCTCGGCGAGCATTTTCGGGCCGGTGACGCCATCGGTGGAGGCGTTGCCGACCAGGGTGGCGTGGCGACCGGGGATCGGGAAGATGTGAGTCCGGGTGCCAGTGGCGGTTTGCGGGATGACGCAGCTGAAGCCTTTCGAGCGTTCATCGCGGGCGTAGAAGCCGATGTACTCTTTGACGTTGGTGTTGAGTTTGACTCGATGTTCCTGGAAGTTGCCGATGCCGGGGACCGGATCAATGGCGAAGATATTCACCGGTATGCTCTTTAACGCACTGTCGTTGAACATGGCGTTGGCCAACATGTGGCAGCTGATACCGCCGCGGCTCCAGCCGACCAAGTTGACTTTGGTCGGAATAATACCGTCCTTGCGGAAGGTTTTAATGATCTGCTCCTGCAACTTCTGTTGGGTCACGCTGCGTTCGCCGTAGTTGTAGTTGCGCCAGAACCAGGAACCCTCGGCTTTTACATCTTCAATGGGAATGCCGGCGGCTTTGAGTCGGTTGTATTCTGCTTCAGTCAGTTGCTTGCGTTGCCAGTCGCACTTGCCTTTGATGATGTTCATCGCGTGCAGTACGTTTTCTTCCCAGCCCTTGCCGAACAGCGTGCCGCTCATGCCGTAGTCGGCGGATTTGGTGAACAGCTCGTCGGCCTGCAGGTTGCTGGTGCCGGGGCCATCGACCACGATCCATTCGGCGAATTCACGGCCGGCATGGTGCGAGGCGAGGGTGGACACCAGTTCACCATCCCAATAGTTGGCGTTGCTGGTATCGAACTTGGTGGAGCCGGTGCCGCAAAAGAAAATAGTTAATGTTGTCATGAGGTTGCTCTTTATTGATGTAAGAGCAAGCAGGCTAGTTTTTAATGTTGTTGGTTTGTAGTGTTTAGTTGTTGCTTTATTTGTGGTTGTGCTTTTTATACGGGGTTTGTTAGTTGCAGTCTTGCTACGTCAAGAAGTTCGCAGCCGTCTTGGGTCAATAGATACAGTGCATTGACAATGTTGGGGATGTCTTTGACGTCGGCTTGTTTGAAACACAAACAGTAAAGAGTCTCCAGCAAGTCGCTGGCGGCGCGCAGACGCTGATGGGCGGCGTCGAGCAGATCGCCATGGCTGGCCTGAGTATCGATGGTCAGCACCGGATGATCGCTGTAGTTGCTTTTGAGGGGGTGATAACGAGGGGCCTGCGGGTCGTGCATGTTCATGGTGAGACGTGTCCTGTACGAAGTCGCTCCAGTGGTTTCAGCCGCGCTGGCCACTATAGAAGTGCCAGGCAAGTCGTCACAAGAGCGCCACGATGGACAGAGTTCGTAGGGGTTTTACCGGGCATCAGGCATCTGCCCTACAAGGTTTCGCTGCTTTTTCACGGTGAAACCCTTAGCGCAGAAATTTCCCACGGGATTCGCAGGCGTTTCTTGGGAAACCTCTGTATGGTGCGCGCCAGAATCCGTAGGGCGTTTCCAAATGTCCGATACGCGCTTAAAGGGAATTGAGTATGCAGTGGCTACGAATGGCCTTGATTTTGTTGCTGTGGGTCAGTGGTTGCCGGTTGACCCTGGCGTCTGATGGGGGCAGTGGATGGATATTCGCCGACCTTGAACGCACCGGCTGGCCCGATGCGCTCTCGAGCCAGCCCGGTATCGATACTGCCTCGCGTGCCGAGGTGTTGATGTTCGGCAAGGCCTTGCTGGCCAGTGAAGCGCTGGACGAGGTGGGACTCGAGCAGCGGCTGGGTGTGCCTCATGTGCAGCTCAAGTCGATCAGGCAGGTGCGTGAAGGTCTGTGGGATCGTTTGTTGAGTACTTATCGTAACGCCAGCCAGGACTGTGACGGGCAACCGTTCTGTCCTCGCGTGCGCAGTGTCGCGGAGTTGCGGCAGTTGGCGGCGGCCTTCACCGGTGACATCAGTCCGGCCCATGCCTTGTGGGCGAGCAAGAGCCAGGGTGTGCACGAGCAGGTGCTCAACGAGCAACTGCGGGTGGCAGTTCTGCGGCCCTGAGTGGTGTGTTCTTGTGTTGGTCTGAAAGGCCTCTTCGTGAGCAGGCGCGCTGCCACAGGGCACCGAGTGGATTGCACCATTCGCTGTATCATCCCGTATTGAATTGACCCCGGCCTTTTCTCGACTCGCTGCGACCGCCCGCTAGGCTGTTGGCATCACAGCGGTCAACGGAGTGACAGCGCATGCATAACACCCTGGAACAGGTTTTCGGTTATCCACAGTTTCGATCTGGACAGGAGGCGGCGATCAGCGCCGTGCTGGCCGGGCGCTCGGCAGCGGCGATTTTCCCCACCGGTTCCGGCAAGTCGCTTTGCTATCAGGTTCCAGCGCTGTTGCTGCCGCACCTGACCCTGGTGGTCTCGCCGCTGTTGGCGTTGATGCAGGACCAACTGGCGTTCCTCAAGCGTCACGGTATCAGTGCCGGCAGCATCGATTCGGCACAAAGCCGCGATGACGCCAATGATGTGATGGCCCGCGCCCGCTCGGGTGAATTGAAGATTCTGATGATCTCGGTGGAGCGCCTGAAGAATGAGCGTTTCCGCAACTTTTTGCAGCAGGTGCCGATCTCGCTGCTGGTGGTCGACGAGGCGCATTGCATCTCCGAATGGGGTCACAACTTCCGCCCCGACTACCTGAAACTGCCGGACTACCAGCGCCAGTTCAATATCCCGCAAACCCTTCTGCTGACAGCCACGGCAACACCGCAAGTGATTGCCGACATGCAGGCCAAATTCGCCATCGCTGAAGCAGATGTGGTGACCACCGGTTTTTACCGGCCCAACCTCAATCTGCTGGTCGAACCGGTGCGCGGTCAGGACAAGCGTCGGCGTCTGGTGGAGTGGATGAGCGAGCGTGCGGGACAGCCGAGCATCGTCTACGTCACCCTGCAGAAAACCGCCGAGCACATTGCCGAGCATCTTGGGCGAAACGGCATTCAGGCCGAGGCCTATCACGCCGGATTACCACACGATCAACGCGAGGGCATACAGAAGCGCTTCATGGCCGGACAGTCCAATTGCATCGTCGCGACCATTGCGTTCGGCATGGGTATCGACAAGAGCGACATCCGCAATGTGGTGCATTTCGACCTGCCCAAATCCATCGAGAACTACAGTCAGGAGATCGGTCGTGCCGGACGTGACGGGCAGCCCTCGGACTGTCTGGTGCTGGCCAATCGCGACAGCCTCAACGTGCTGGAAAACTTCGTCTACGGCGACACCCCGGAGCGCGAGGGGATTCGTTGTGTGCTGGAGGAATTGCAGGCTGCGGCGCCCGAAGGGCAGTGGGAGTTTCTGCTCGGGCCGCTGGCCGATCAGAGCAACATTCGCTCGCTGCCGCTGAAGACGCTGCTGGTGCAGCTGGAGCTGCGTGGCCTGATCGCGCCGCGCTATGCGTATTACGCCGAGTACCGTTTCAAGTACCTGCTGGAACCGGAAGCGCTGCTGGAACGTTTCGAGGGTGAACGCAGGGATTTTGTCGCGGCGATCATTCAGACCTCCAGTCGCGCACGCACCTGGGCCACGGTGAATTTCGACGCGATGTACACCCAGTATTCGGCGGAGCGCAATCGGGTGGTGACGGCGCTGGACTACTTCCAGGAGAAGGGCTGGGTCGAGCTTGAGAGCAAGCAGATGACCGAGGTCTACAACGTGTTGCACAGCGATTTCGACAGCGCTGTTCTGAGCGGTGAATTACACGGATATTTCACCCGGCATGAGCAGGCTGAGATCGCCCGGATTCACGCGATGCTCGAGCTGTTTGCCACCGAGCGTTGCCTGGGATATCGCCTGGCCGAATATTTCGGTGACCACAACGCGCCCGAGCATTGCGGGCACTGTTCGGTGTGTCATGGGGATGTTGCGCGGCTACCACCACCACCGGAACTGCCGGCGCTTGTGGATAAAAACTTTGTGGCGCTGTGCGGTGATTTTATCCACAGGCACGAACAGCACACTGGCAGTGTGCCGACGGCGGAGCGGCTGACACGGTTTCTGTGCGGGATCAGTGTGCCGCTATTCACCAGGCTCAAGGCGCGAACGATTTCCGGGTATGCGGCGTTGGAGGAGTATCCGTACGCCGAAGTCCGCCGCTGGGCTGACAGTCATTTGCCCGAATGAACGCATAATCTTGTGGGAGCGAGCCTGCTCGCGAAGGCGCAAGGTCAGCCAACACTTGATTTGAATGTGCTGGCCTGTTCGCGAGCAGGCTCGCTCCCACATGGGAATGCTGCATCCATGCGCTGAATGTCGCTCATCACGGTAATAAACTTCAAAAACACCCGGTGCCTGACTATGGTGAAGGCTGTCTTCGGATCGCCAACAAGAGAACAACATGAGCCAGACATCCTTCGATATTCAGCAGGCCGCCGTGATCGGCGCGGGCACCATGGGCCGCGGCATTGTGATGTGCCTGGCCAATGCCGGTATCGCCGTGCAGTGGGTCGATAACAATCCGCAGATGCTTGAGCAGGCGCTAGGCACGGTAGCGGACACTTATGCACACAACGTGCGGCAGGGCCGAATTGACCAGACTGAGGCGGACGCACGTTTCGCCCGGATCAGCGCTGCCGCGGATTACCCGGCGATCCGTAATGTCGATCTGGTGATCGAGGCGGTGTACGAGAACCTCGAACTCAAGCAGAAGATCTTTCGCGAGCTGGATGGCCTGCTCAAGCCAGCAGCGTTGTTGGCGAGCAACACGTCGGCGCTGGATATCGATGCGATTGCCGCGGCGACAAAGCGTCCGCATCAGGTGCTCGGCCTGCATTTCTTCAGCCCTGCGCACATCATGAAACTGCTGGAAATCGTCCGCGGTGCGCAGACGTCACCGGCGGTATTGGCAGCCGCACTGGCTTTAGGCAAGCGCATGGGCAAGGTCAGTGTGGTGTCGGGCAATTGCCACGGATTTATCGGCAATCGGATGTTGCATCCGTATGTGCTGGAGGCGCGCAAGATGCTGCTCGAAGGCGCTTATCCACAGCAGGTGGACGCGGCACTGCAGGGATTCGGCTTCGCCATGGGACCGTTCCGCATGTATGACGTGGTGGGTATCGACCTGGAATGGCGCGCTCGCGAACTGGCCGGCAAGGGCCAGGATGCGCCGCAGGTTCAGGTCGATAACCGCTTGTGCGAGATGGGCCGCTTCGGGCAGAAATCCGGCAACGGTTATTACCACTATGAGCCGGGCAGTCGGCAGGCCGAGCAGGATCCTGAGGTCGATGCGCTGGTGCTGCGGGTCAGCGAAAGTCTGGGTTTTCAGCGCCGCGAGATCGGCCCGGAGGAAATTCTGGAGCGTTGCTTGCTGGCGTTGGTCAACGAGGGCGCCAGGATTCTTCAGGAAGGCATTGCCGGGTCAGCCCATGACATTGATCTGGTATATCTGAACGGCTACGGCTTCCCGGCCGACAAGGGCGGGCCGATGGCCTGGGCGGATCAGCAGGGGCTGGCGGATATTCATCAGCGGCTGCTGGCGCTGCAGACGCGTCAGGGCGATCAGTGGCAGCCGGCGCGGTTGATTGGCGAGCTGGCGGCGCAGGGGAAGGGTTTTGCCGAGCGCTGAGGGATGGAGGGCTGTGAGGACGCCTTCGTCGGAACGCCGCCCGGAGCAAGGGAGAGCGCATTCCAATGTGGGAGCGAGCCTGCTCGCGAAGGGAGCGAGGCGGTTTTACATTAGACTGACCCATTAATTTCAGGGATTGCTGATCGATGTCCAACCCGATGCCCCAACGCACCGACTACCCGCACTTCCAGCCCGTCACCACACGCTGGCACGACAACGATGCCTACGGGCATGTGAATAACGTCACCTATTACAGCTTCTTCGACACGGCCGTGAATACCTACCTGATCCAGGTCGGCGGGCTGGATATTCATGACGGTGAGGTGGTGGGGTTCGTGGTCAGTTCGGCTTGTGACTACTTTGCCTCGATTGCTTTTCCGGACCTGATCGAGATCGGTCTGCGGGTCGGCAAGCTGGGCAACAGTTCGGTGCAATACGAATTGGCGGTGTTCAAGGTCGGTGAAAGCGAGGCGTGTGCAGCGGGGCGTTTTGTCCATGTCTTCGTGGATCGGGCGACCAACCAGCCGGTGCCGATTCCAGGCAGGTTGCGTGAAGCGTTGGAGCGTCTGGTGATTTGAACCAGAACAAAAAAAATCGCAGCCCTCGGGCTGCGATTTTTTGTTTTCCGCTTAACCAGACGCGTTAGTCGCGGTAGTAGCGGTGATGCTTGCGGTGGCCGTAGGCGTGGCCGCGACCACGATGTTCGTCGCGGTAGTAGCGACGGTCGTCACGACCGCGATCGTAATGACGACCCTCGTCATTGCTCTGGTTGCCCATGTAGTTACCCAGCGCGCCACCGGCGCCGCCACCTGCTGCGGCGCCGATCAGGCTGCCGGTGGTGCCGCCCATGCTGCGGCCGACCACGTTACCGCCGGCTGCGCCCAACGCACCGCCAATGGCTGCTTCGCCGCGGCTGTGTTTGTTGGCACCCACCGCGCTACCACCCGCGCCGCCCAGGGCGGCGCCAATGGTTGAACCTGTACTGCCGCCTAACGACTGACCGACGACCGAGCCAAGAACCCCGCCCAATGCGCCGCCCACACCTGCTTCGGTGGTGCCTCCGGCAGAAGCGAAGCCACTGACCAGGCCAAGGGACAACAAGAGAATCGAGGAGAACTTCATAGAGGAGCCTCAAAGGGATGACGGCGCGATCCTGAGGCTGTGTAACAAGGCTGACAATCGAAATCCGACGAATAACACGACGTGTATACAATTTTGCAAGTTGCTGTTTTTTCTGCGGAACTTAGGCTTTTTTTGCCGGTCTTTAGCTACTTCGGACAGGCCGCTTTGTGAAAAAGCGGCCTTTTTTGTGGGCGTTTGAAAGGTGCACAGTACAAAGAATTCTGTTGAATGAGCTGCCGCTTTCGCGAGCAAGCCCGCTCCCACATTTGAATTGCATTCTAATGCGGGAGCGGGCTTGCTCGCGAAGGGTTCAGTCCAGAGACCGCATTACGCGGATTTGGCCATGATCAGCCCAGTCTCACTCGCCGCCTCAAGACGGATCGCGATGAACTTCGACGTCGGCGTATGGCTGCCATCCCCTGTGCTTTCGAGCGGCACCAGCGGATTCACTTCCGGGTAATACGCCGCCGCCTGCCCCGCTGGAATATCAAACGCCAGCAAGGTGAAGCCCTTCACCCGACGCTCGCGACCATCGTCCCACAGCGACACGATGTCGGCCTTCTGCCCTGGTCGGAAGCCCAGGCGAATGATGTCGGCCTCGTTGGCGAACAGCACATCGCGCTGGCCTTTTACCCCACGGTAACGGTCGTCAAGGCCATAGATCGTGGTGTTGTACTGGTCGTGGGAGCGCATCGATTGCAGAATCAGGTCCGGCAGTTGCCCGGTGGCGCGGGTGCGCTCGTGCACCAGGTCTTTGGGCAGCATGTTCGCGCGGAAATTGGCCCGGCCCGACGGAGTGTTCCACTTGCGCGCGCCGGCACTGTTGCCGAGGTAGAACCCGCCCGGGTTCTTGACCTTTTCGTTGAAGTCCCTGAAGCCTGGAATGGTGTCGGCGATCAGGTCGCGAATACGCCCGTAATCGGCCACCAGCCAGTTCCAGTCCACCGGTTTGCTGCCCAGCGTGGCGGCGGCAATGCCGGCGATGATCGCCGGTTCCGAGCGCATCTGGTTCGACAGCGGCTGCAACTGGCCGTTGGAGGCGTGAACCATGCTGAAGGAGTCTTCCACGGTAACCGCTTGCGGGCCTTCGGTCTGGATATCGATGTCGGTACGACCCAGGCACGGCAGGATCAAGGCGTCTTTGCCGTGGGCCAGATGGCTGCGGTTGAGCTTGGTGCTGATCTGCACGGTCAGGTCGCAGTTGCTCAGCGCCGCGAAGGTACGCGGGCTGTCTGGCGTGGCCTGGGCGAAGTTGCCACCCAGACCGATGAAGACCTTGGCGCGGCCCTCGGCCATGGCGTGGATCGCTTCGACCACGTTGTGACCGTTGTCACGTGGCACCTTGAACTGGAAGCGGCGTTCGAGGGAATCGAGGAACGCCACCGGCGGACGCTCGTTGATGCCCATGGTGCGGTCGCCCTGCACGTTACTGTGGCCGCGTACCGGGCACAGGCCAGCGCCGGGCTTGCCGATGTTGCCGCGCAGCAGCATCAGGTTGGCGATTTCCTGGATGGTCGGTACCGAATGGCGATGCTGGGTGATGCCCATCGCCCAGCACATGATCACGTTCTTGCCCTTGGCGTACATGCGCGCCGCTTGCTCGATCTCGACCAGGGTCAGGCCGGATTGAGCAACGATCTGCTCCCACGGCGTATCGTCGACCACGCCCAGATACTCCAGCACGTTGGCGCTGTGGGCATTGAGGAAATCGTGATCAAACACCGCCGGGGCGCCAGCCTTCTGCGCATCGCGCTCCCATTGCAGAAGGAATTTGGCCATGCCGCGCAGCAGCGCCATGTCGCCGCCCAGCGCTGGCCGGAAATACGCAGTGTTGGTCGGCTTGTCACCGTTGGTGAGCATTTCGATCGGGTGCTGCGGGTGCTGGAAACGTTCCAGGCCACGTTCCTTCAGCGGGTTGACGCACACCACTTGCGCGCCGCGTTTCACCGCTTCACGCAGTGGTTCAAGCATCCGTGGATGGTTGGTGCCGGGGTTCTGGCCCCAGACGAAAATCGCGTCAGCGTGTTCGAAGTCATCGAAGGTCACGGTGCCCTTGCCGACGCCAACGCTCTGCGCCAACGCCACACCGCTGGCCTCGTGGCACATGTTCGAGCAGTCGGGGAAGTTGTTGGTGCCGTAGGCGCGCACGAACAGTTGGTACAGGTACGCCGCTTCGTTGCTGGCCCGGCCCGAGGTGTAGAACTCGGCCTGATCCGGGCTCGACAGCGCTTGCAGGTGCTTGCCGATCAGAGCAAAGGCGTCGTCCCAGGCGATGGGTTTGTAGCGGTCGGTCTGAGCGTCGTAGACCATCGGCTCGGTCAGACGGCCCTGGTATTCGAGCCAGTAGTCGCTCTGCTCCAGCAGCGAGGTCACGCTGTGTTTGGCGAAGAACTTGCTGTCCACCCGACGCTTGGTCGCTTCCCAGTTCACCGCTTTGGCGCCGTTCTCGCAGAACTTGACCATGCCGCTTTCCGGCGAATCGCCCCACGCGCAGCCCGGGCAGTCGAAGCCGCCGTTCTGGTTGGTCTTGAGCATCATGCGCAGGTTCTTCAGCGCGTTATCGCTGGTCAACCAGGCCTGGGCCACACTGATCAGGGCACCCCAGCCACCGGCGGCACCCTTGTAGGGTTTGTAGCGCGGGACGGGTTTCTGGTCGGCTTGATGATGTTGGCTCACGCTTGATTCTCCATCGCTGGGCTGTAGACCCGCGGCGCATTCTTCTGCGGCAGGTGGATGAGATTGAGGTTGTGGCGACGGGCCCATTGCACGGCAAGGCCCGTGGGTGCGGACAGGCTGACCAGGGTCTGGATGCCGGCGCGCAGGACTTTCTGGATCAATTCGAGGCTGCAACGACTGGTGACAATCGCCACGCCGCCGTCTGTGGATATCTTCTGGCGGATCAGGCCGCCGATCAGCTTGTCGAGTGCGTTGTGCCGGCCGATGTCTTCGCGGCCCAGCAGCAATTCACCGCTGGCGTTCATGAACACCGCCGCGTGTACGGCGCCGCAGTGCTGACCGAGTGGCTGGAACGCGCCGATGCGCTGGCGCAGGCCATCGAGCCATGCCGCAGGCGGCAACGGTGCGCCGGGCAACACCTTGAGGTCGGGCAATGCCTGCTCCACCGCCTCGACGCCGCACAGCCCGCAACCACTGGTGCCGGCCAGTTGCCGACGCTGTTGCTTGAGATTCCAGAACGCGCGATTGGCGATGGTCACTTGCGCGTATTGCGCCGAGCCCGCGCCGGTCAGTTGCAGGTCATAAATGTCAGTGGCGTCTTCGATGATGCCACTGCCGAGACTGAAGCCGACAATGAAGTCTTCCAGATCCGTTGGGGTCACCAGCATCACCGCCTGGCTGATGCCATTGTAGGCAATCGCCAGCGCGACTTCCTCGGCGAGCGCGGTGCTGGCCGATTCCACGAGGGGCAGGTCACTGTAGCTGTAAGTCTGGCTGGCGGCGGGCGCGGGCGTTTCGAGTGCAGGCGCCGCGCAGGCTGGGCGCTTGGCGTTCATGGCATCACCGACGGATTGATCAACGCTAAGACTAGGCGCGGCAACTTGTCGCGTCTAATCGCTACTGTCGATCTATTGATAGATGCCGTCGATCAAGCGGCTGTCGATACCGGCTGCGGCCAACACCGAATAGGGGCGCGACGACGCAGGATGAGGCCCGGTGGCGCGAGGCTCTGGGCGTTCTCGATCGGTTGCAGGCGCCGGGGATGGATGCGTTTTTCCGGACCACCGTGCACAGCTTGTAACAATTGATCCGCGGCAACAGCTGCTGTGGGGCAGGCCCCGCAGGCAGGTGGGTCATTGGTCGGTCAGGAACCGCGTTTGTTTGGCGTGGTCTAGGCTTGGGCGTCTGGAACCCAAATCAAGGAGTGTGCGCTATGAGTATTTTCAGCTTTGTGAAAGAAGCCGGCGAAAAATTGATCGACCTGCTGACCCCGGGCAACGCCAATGCCAGCGAGCAGTTGAAGGAACATATCAGCAAGGTCGGGTTGGGCAATCCGAATGTTCAGGCGACTGTGGACGGCGACAAGGTCACGGTTACCGGTGAAGTCGCGAGTCAGGAGGAGAAGGAAAAGATTCTGCTGGCGGTGGGTAATATTGAAGGCGTGGGCAGCGTTGATGATCAGATCACCGTGTCGGGTCCGGTGGTGGCTGCGGCACGTTTTGTCGTGGTTAAAAAGGGCGACACCCTCAGCGCGATTTCCCTGGCGGTGTATGGCAATGCCAACCAGTACAACAAGATTTTCGAAGCCAACAAACCGATGCTCAAGGATGTGAACAAGATCTATCCTGGGCAGACACTGCGTATTCCTGAGTAAGCCTCGAAACCGCTTCGCGAGCAGGCTCGCTCCCACATCGGACGGCATTTCAATGTGGGATCGAGCCTGCTCGCAAAGGGGCCAACCCGGTCTCAGAGCCCGATAATCAACTCCCGATAATCCTCGACCGCCGCAAACTCGGCAGTGTCCTTCGGCCCTTTGCGGCTGTCCGGCTCTTTGACCGCCAGCAGATGCCCCACACCGAAATGCCGCGCACTGCGCAGGATCGGCAACGTGTCGTCGATGAACAGGCTGCGCGCCGGATCAAAATCGATATCTGCCTGCAAGGCATCCCAGAACTGCGGATTCTCCTTGGGGAAACCGTAATCATGGGAGCTGATCAACCGCTCGAAGTACGGCGCCAGTTCGATCCGCTCCAGTTTCAGCGACAGCGAGTCACGGTGCGCGTTGGTGATCATGATCACCCGTTTGCCTGCCTGTTTGATCGCTTGCAGAAACGTGTCGGCATCAGGACGCAGGGCGATCAGGTGCGCGGTTTCCAGTTTCAGTTCACGCACCGAGAGTTTCAGCTCGGTGCTCCAGAAATCCAGGCAATACCACTGCAACTGACCGGCATGGCGCTCGAACAGTGGCTGCAACTCCATGTCGGCCATGGCCCGACTGACACCGTGCAGCTCGGCGTAGCGTTGGGGCAGGTGTTCCAGCCAGAAATGGTTGTCGAAGTGCAGGTCCAGCAGCGTACCGTCCATGTCCAGCAGGACGGTATCGATGTCAGACCAGGGTAAAGAAGGCATGGCAACGTCTCGAGCGGTAGAAAGATATCCGACACTAACAATCGGGAAAGCCGCGTTATAGTAGCGCGTTCACGCCAAGGAGCTTTGCATGCGCCAGAAACCCACTGTACTCGCCCGCGAGATCGTCGCCACCAGTCGCCTGTTTTGCGTCGAAGAACTGAAGCTGCGTTTTTCCAACGGCGTGGAGCGCACCTACGAGCGGCTGGTCGGCAAAGGCGCGGGTTATGGCGCGGTGATGATCGTGGCGATGCTCGACAGCGATCACGCAGTGCTGGTCGAGGAATACTGCGGCGGCACTGATGAATACGAGCTGTCCCTGCCCAAAGGCTTGATCGAGCCGGGTGAGGATGTGCTGGCAGCGGCCGAGCGCGAGCTCAAGGAAGAGGCCGGTTTTGGCGCCCGCCAACTGGAGCATCTGACCGAGCTGTCGCTGTCGCCCGGTTACATGAGCCAGAAAATCCAGGTGGTGCTGGCCACCGACCTGTATGAAGAACGTCTGGAGGGCGACGAGCCCGAGCCGATGCGGGTCGACAAGGTCAACCTGCGCGATCTTTCGGCGCTGGCGCAAAATCCGCAATTTACTGAAGGTCGTGCCTTGGCGGCACTGTATCTGGCCCGTGATCTGCTGACGCAGCGCGGGTTCTTTCAGGCATGAGAGAGACGTCGATGAATTTTCCCCATCTGTTGATGGCGCCGGTGATTGAGCTGGCATTGCAGGCTGGCGAGGCGATCCTGCCGTTTTGGCGCGCCGGTGTTGAAGTCACCGCGAAGTCCGATGATTCACCGGTGACGGCGGCGGATATCGCCGCGCACCATGTGATCGTGGCCGGACTTACCGCGCTGGATTCCAGCATCCCGATTCTTTCCGAGGAAGACGCCGACATCCCGCAGAGCGTGCGTGCCGGGTGGCAGCGCTGGTGGCTGGTAGATCCGCTGGATGGCACCAAGGAGTTCATCAGCGGCAGTGAAGAATTCACCGTCAACATCGCGCTGATCGAAAACGGTCGGGTGGTGTTTGGTGTGGTGTCGATGCCAACCAATGGCCGGTTCTATGTGGGCGGTGCCGGACTCGGCGCCTGGCGCGGCGACAAGGGCGCAACGCCGGTCGCGATTCAGGTGCGTGATGTGCTTGCGCCGGGTGAAGCGTTCACCGTGGTCGCCAGCCGTCGGCATTCCAGCCCGGAGCAGGAGCGTCTGCTCGCGGGTCTCGGTGCCAGCCTGGGCGAACTGCAATTGGCGAACATTGGCAGCTCGCTGAAGTTCTGCCTGCTGGCTGAAGGTGCCGCCGATTGTTATCCGCGACTGGCGCCGACTTCGCAATGGGACACTGCGGCCGCCCAGGGCGTGCTGGAGGGTGCGGGTGGTGAAGTGGTGGATCTGCGGGGCGAAGCGTTCTGTTATCCGCCGCGTGAGTCGTTGCGCAATGAGTTCTTTCTGGCGTTGCCAGCGAAGGCGGCGTGGCGCGCAAGACTGTTGGAGCTGGCCCGAGGTTAAGCAGGCTGACTCTCGGTTCCCCTCACCCCAACCCTCTCCAAGGGAGAGGGTTGGGGGCTGTTGACCGTCAGCGGTGCAGAACATACTGCCCGCTGAATGTCACCGCATCTTCATCACTCCCGGCATTGACGATCCGCGTATGGAGCGTCAATCGCGCCCGCCCGTAGCGCTGATACATCGCCAGAAACTTCTTCCACACTGCCGCCTCCGGTGCCAGGCAAATGGCCGTGGCGTCGCCGGTCACTGGCAGTGGATAACTGATCTGCCCTTCCTGGATCACAATGTGCCCGTCTGTGATGCCTGCTTCCTTGAGGCGCAAATGCAGCCAGCCCCAACCCGCCAGCACCGCGCCGCAGTAGAGGCTGCCGCCGAACATGGTGCTCTTGTGATTGACGTTCGGCTCCAGCGGCAAGTGCAGGCGCAGCTGTTGCTCACGCCAGTCGAGTACCTTGAGGCCCATCTCGCGGGTCAGCGGAATATCGTGATGCAGCACGGACTCCAGATAGCGAGTGTCGCGGTTCATTCGGCTTCGTCTCCCTGGGCGCCACTGTCGGCAAAGTTCAAGCCGTGCTTGCGCAGCTTGTCGTGCAGGGTCTTGCGCGGTATGCCCAGGGCTTCGGCGAGGCTGCGTACCGAACTGTGGGAGCGCGCCAACTCGGCGGCGATCAATGATTTCTCGAAATTTTCCACTTGCTCGCTCAGGCCACCGCTGATGACTTCAACGCTGGTGCCGCTGCCCTCGGCGCCACTGTTATCCAGCGCCAGTTCCAGACCGAGGGCGAAACGCTCGGCAGCGTTCTGCAGTTCGCGCACGTTGCCCGGCCAGGTGTGGCGCAGTAACAGGGCGCGCTGTGCCGGTTGCAGTTCATGAGGCGGCAAGCCATGCCGGGCGCTGGCTTCATCGGCGTAATGCTGGAACAGCACCAGCGCGTCTTCGCCGCGTTCGCGCAGCGGCGGAATGCGCAGCGGCGCAACGTTCAATCGGTAGTATAAGTCGGCGCGGAAGCGGCCCTGGTCGGCGGCCTGACGCAGGTCTTCCTTGGTCGCGGCGATGACGCGGATGTCCAGCGGGATCAGTTGATTGCCGCCCAGCCGTTCGACGACGCGCTCTTGCAGCATGCGCAGCAGTTTTACCTGCACGTCCATGCTCATGCTTTCGATTTCGTCGAGAAACAGCGTGCCGCCGTTGGCGAATTCGAACTTGCCGATCCGGCGTTTCTGCGCACCGGTGAAGGCGCCTGGCTCATGTCCGAACAGCTCGCTTTCGACCACCGATTCAGCCAGTGCCCCGGCGTTGATCGCCACGAACGGGCCGTTGCGCCGGCTCGACAAATCGTGCAGCGCACGGGCCACGACTTCTTTGCCGGCGCCGGTTTCACCGAGGATCAACACGTCAGCCTTGGTCGCGGCCAACGCCCCGATCTGCTCGCGCAGGCGCAACATCGGCGCCGAATGGCCGACCAGTCGTGCGCTCAATTCGTTGCGATCGCTGAGGGCCAGACGCAGGCTGCGATTGTCCAGCACCAGCCGGCGCAGGGCCAGGGCGCGGCGCACGCTGTCGAGCAGCGCATCGCTGGCGAACGGTTTTTCCAGAAAATCATAGGCGCCGGCACGCATCGCTTGCACCGCCAGCGGCACATCACCGTGACCGGTGATCAGCAGCACTGGCAGCTCGGGATCCTGCGCGTGCAGTTCGCTCAACAGCTCCAGACCGTCCATGCCTGGCATGCGGATGTCGCTGACCACCACACCGGGCCAGTCACGCTCCAGTTGCCCGGCCAGGCCTTTGGCCTCGGACAGCGGGAGGATTTTCAGGCCGGCCAGGTCCAGGGTCTGGCCGAGGGCCTGACGCAGGTGCGGATCGTCGTCGATCAACACCACCTGAATGCGATTGTCGATGGTCATGCACTTCGATCCTCGGACGGTTGCAGGCTGACCCCGGGTGCGCCAGCGCGCAGCCGCAGGGTGATCAAGGCGCCGCCTTGCTTGTGGTTGGCGAACGACAGTTCACCACCGAAGGCGCGCATCAGGGTTTCACAGATGGCCAGCCCCAGCCCGAGGCCCTGGGTGCGGGTCTTGGTGGTGTAGAAGGGCTCGCTCGCGCGGCCAAGGGCTTCCATGCAGAACCCCGGGCCGTTGTCGCGAATGTACAGATTGACGCCTTCGGCGGTGGATTCGGCACTCAGCCAGAGTTTGCGCGGCGGGCCTTTTTCGGTCAGCGCATCGAGGGCGTTGGCCAGCAGGTTGCCGAGCACCTGGCGCAGACGGGTTTCTCCGGCTTCGACCCACAGGGTGGCGGCGGGCAGGTCGCGGATCAGTTCGACCTCCATGCTCCGGCGCCGCTTGGCCAACAACGCCAGCGCATCGTCCAGCGCCGGTTGCAGGGCGACGCTTTCCGGGGCATGGCGGTCGCGGCGGGCGAAAGCGCGCAAGTGGGCGATGATCGAGGCCATGCGCCCGGTCAGTTCACTGATCAGTTTGAGGTTGCCACGGGCGTCGTCGGTGCGTTGATGATCGAGCAGCACTTCGGCGTTTTCGGCGTAGCTGCGAATCGCCGCCAGTGGCTGATTGAGTTCGTGGCTGATGCTCGCCGACATGGTGCCCAGCGCCGACAGTTTGCCGGCCTGGACCAGATCGTCCTGGGCGCGCACCAGTTCCTGCTGGGCCTGCTCGCGCTCCAGCACTTCCTGCTTGAGGCGGCGGTTGAGGCCTTCCAGATCGCTGGTCCGCTCGGCGACCCGGCCTTCCAGTTCGCGACGGGCCTTGGCTTCGAACGCGATACGCTCCAGGTAATGCCGACGGCGCTGCATCATCAATCCGAGCAACAGCATCACGACCAACAGCGTGGCGCCGCCAATCGCCACAACGGTGCGCACCGGACGATCGATCAACGTGCGGGGGGCGAGAATGCTGACGCTCCAGCCGGTTTCGGCGATGTTCACGGTCTGCGTCAGCCAGGCGTTGGGGCTGAGGTTCAGCGGGCGCGGCTCGCGGGTTGGATAGGGCTGGATGGCGGTGATTGCCGAACGCTCGGTGTCGCTCAGGGTGCGGGTCGAACGGAAGCGCCATTCCGGGCGCGAGGTGAGAATGACCACGCCGTTGTGGTCGGTCACCAGCAGTTGTTCCGGGGTTTTGCCCCACAGGCTTTCGGTGTGGTCGAGGTCGACTTTGATCACCAGCACGCCGATGATTTTTTCGCCGTTGCGCACCGCTGCGGCGAAGAAGTAACCGCGCTTGGCCGAGGTGGTACCGAGGCCGAAGAAGCGTCCCAGGCGTCCGGCCATGGCTTCGCTGAAGTACGGACGGAAGGCGAAGTTGCGCCCGACGAAGCTGTCGTGTTTATCCCAGTTCGACGCCGCAAGGGTCTGGCCGCTGGTGTCCATCAGGTACATGACTTCGGCACCGGTCTGCGCGGCGATGTTTTTCAGCAGGCGGTTGGCATTGCCTTGGGTGACGCCGTCGTCCGGTGCGCCGAGTACGGCGCGCAGGGCCGGCAGATCGCCGAGAATCTGCGGCAACACTTCATAGCGATGCAGGGTGCCCAGCAGGTTGGCAACGTAGAGGTCGAGGGTCTGGCGGTTTTGCCCGGCCAGTTCACTGCGGTAATAGCGCTCGGCCAGATGTTCCAGCGGCCACAGCAACGGCGCCAGGCACAGGGCCAGCAGGGCGAGGCTGCGCCAGCGGGGTCTGCGGGGAAGAGTAGGTTTCATGAGCCGGATGCGCCTGAGTGAACAGGCGCATTATGCCTAGGCTCAGGCGAAGACGTCAGCGTCCTTGAGCAGTGCGCCAGCCTGGTCCTTGGCCGACAGCTTCGGCGCTTCGTCCAGTTGCCAGTCAATGCCCAAAGCGGGATCGTCCCAGCGAATGCTGCGCTCGGACGATGGATCGTAGTAGTTGGTGGTCTTGTAGAGGAATTCGGCGAACTCGCTCAGCACCACGAAACCATGGGCGAAACCTTCCGGGACCCACAGTTGACGGTGGTTTTCGGCGGAGAGGCGCACGGCAACCCATTTGCCGAAGTGCGGCGAGCTGCGGCGGATATCCACGGCCACATCCAGCACTTCACCTGCGGTTACCCGGACCAGTTTGCCCTGGGTGTTCTGCAGTTGGTAATGCAGGCCGCGCAACACGCCTTTTTGCGAGCGCGAATGGTTGTCCTGGACGAATTGAGTGTCCAGACCGGTTGCATCCTGGAATGCCTTGGCGTTGAAGCTCTCGTAGAAGAAGCCGCGCTCGTCACCAAATACCTTGGGTTCGATGATCAGAACACCGGGCAGATCGGTGGTGATTACATTCATGAGATTTTTCCAGATAGGTATGAATGGCCGACATTCTTGCGCAAAGCGCTGGCGGATGCGAGTGCTTGAATAACCGTGATCGGGGGTTGCGCATCCTCTGCAGCAATGGCGATATAGACGCCTAATAAAATTTCAGGGGTCGTTTCATGCCGCTCGCCACGTTGATTCATCGCGCCAGCTTGCCCAGTCCACAGGTCTGCGAGGCGTTGGCCCGGCAGTGGTTGGCGGAGCATTACGGACTCAGTGGCACGTTGCAGGCGCTGGGCAGTCAGCAGGATCTCAATTATCGGGTCGACAGTGAGCGTGGGCGCTTTGTCCTGAAAATCTGCCGCGGCGATTACGCGCTGGTGGAACTGCAGGCCCAGCATGCGGGTCTCAAATACCTCGCCGAACACTCGTCGGTGCACGTACCCAAGGTGATCCCGGCCCATAACGGCGACGACCTGCTGTCGCTGCAGGCCAACGGTGAGCCGGTACACGTGCGGTTGCTGGACTACATCGAAGGCCAGCCGCTGACCCATCTTGAGTATCTGGGTCACGAGGTGGTGGCCGGTTTCGGTCAACTGTGTGGCGAGATGGATCTGGCGCTGGCCGGCTTCGACCATCCGGGTCTTGAGCGCACCCTGCAGTGGGATGCACGTCACGCCAGTGCGCTGATCAACCATCTGCTGCCGGTGATTCAGGACGAGCGCCAGCGCGCATTGATCGCTGACGCCGCCGAACAGGCCGAGCGCCGCTTGCAGCCATTGCTGGACAAGCTGCCGGTGCAGGCGATTCACATGGACATCACTGACGATAACGCCGTCTGGCAACGGGATGCGCGACGCCACTGGCAGTTGCAGGGGGTGATCGATTTCGGTGATCTGGTGCGCACCTGGCGCATCACCGATCTGTCGGTGACGTGCGCGGCGCTGCTGCACCATGCCGGCGGTGATCCGTTCGTGATTCTGCCGGCGGTGCAGGCCTATCACGCGGTCAATCCGCTGCAACATGAAGAGTTGCAGGCACTGTGGCCGTTGATCGTGGCGCGGGCGGCGGTGCTGGTACTCAGTGGCGAGCAGCAAGTCAGCATCGATCCGGGCAACACCTACAGTCGCGACAACCTCGGCCACGAGTGGGAGATCTTCCACGTGGCCACTTCGGTGCCACTGGCGTTGATGGAAGCGGCGATCCTCACGTCAGTCGGCCAGCGTCTGCCGGCCATCGGCAGTGAAGGTTTTGCGCCGCTGTTGCCAGAGCTGGTCGGACGTGAGTTCGCGTTGATCGACCTGGGTGTGCTCAGTCCGCATTTCGAGGCGGGCAACTGGGAGCAGGACGGCATCGATCAGCGGCTGCTGACGGAAGCCGCCGCCGCGCATGGCCTGGCGGCGAGTCGTTACGGGCAATACCGCTTGTCGCAGACGCGAGCGGACAGTGCGGTCGAACCGGACACCTTCCCGTTGCACGTTGAATTGCGTGTGCCGCAAGGCTCGGCGGTGGAAGCGCCGTTTGCCGGTGTTCTGCATCACGCGGCGGACGGTGTGCTGCAACTCGATGGGCCACAGTTCAGCGTGCGCCTGTGGGGCGTGAACGCCTCGCTGCACAGCGGCGCGGCGCTGGTCAAAGGTCAGGTGCTGGGTTTGGTCGGTGGGCCGTTGAAGGTGCAGTTGAGCCGTGTAGCCGCGCTGGATGCGCCTTTGTTCTGCAGTCCGGCGCGCGCGGCTGCGTGGCAGGCGTTGTGCCCCTCGCCAGCGGCGCTGCTGGGCCTGGCCTGCGATGCCGAGCCGGAGCTGGACGCCAAAACCTTGCTGGAACGGCGTGACGCCAGCTTCGCCCGCACGCAAAAACACTACTACGTTGATCCGCCGCGTATCGAACGCGGCTGGCGCAATCACCTGATCGACATGCAGGGCCGCTCCTACCTCGACATGCTCAACAACGTCGCAGTACTCGGTCACGGTCATCCGCGCATGGCACAGGTGGCGGCACGGCAGTGGTCGCTGCTCAACACCAACTCGCGGTTCAACTATGCAGCGGTGGCGGAGTTCTCCGAGCGCTTGCTGAAACTGGCGCCGGAAGGCATGGACCGAGTATTTCTGGTCAACAGTGGCAGCGAGGCCAACGACTTGGCGATCCGTCTGGCGTGGGCCTATAGCGGCGGGCGCGACATGCTCAGCGTGCTGGAGGCTTACCACGGCTGGACGGTCGGCGCCGATGCGGTGTCGACGTCGGTTGCCGACAACCCGCGAGCGCTGGAAAGTCGTCCTGACTGGGTGCATCCGGTGACCGCGCCGAATATCTATCGCGGTGAATTTCGCGGTCTTGATTCTGCGCCGGATTATGTGCGCAGCGTCGAAACACGGCTGGCACATATTGCGGCGCAAGAGCGCCAATTGGCCGGGTTCATCTGCGAACCGGTGTACGGCAATGCCGGTGGTATTTCTCTGCCGCCGACGTATCTGAAACAGGTCTATGCGTTGGTGCGTGCACAAGGCGGGGTGTGCATTGCCGATGAAGTGCAGGTCGGTTACGGGCGTATGGGCCACTTTTTCTGGGGCTTCGAAGAGCAGGGTGTGGTGCCGGATATCATCACGATGGCCAAGGGCATGGGCAACGGCCAGCCGCTCGGCGCGGTGATCACGCGCCGGGAAATCGCCGAGGCGCTGGAGGCCGAAGGCTACTTCTTCTCGTCCGCCGGTGGCAGTCCGGTGAGCTGCCAGATCGGCATGGCGGTCCTGGATGTGATGGAAGAAGAGAAGCTCTGGGAAAACGCGCAAGTGGTCGGCGGTCACTTCAAGGCGCGTCTGCAAGCGTTGATCGATAAACATCCGCTGGTGGGCGCGGTGCATGGTTCCGGCTTCTATCTGGGCGTGGAGTTGATCCGCAATCGCGAGACCCTGGAGCCGGCCACTGCAGAGACCAGCCTGTTGTGTGATCGCTTGCGCGAACTGGGGATTTTCATGCAGCCGACCGGGGACGACCTGAACATTCTCAAGATCAAACCGCCGATGGTCACGTCGCGCCGCAGCGTGGACTTCTTTGTCGACATGCTGGATCGGGTGCTCGAAGAGGGCCTGTAAACGCTGCTTTTTGTGGGCGCGGGCTTGCTCGCGAATGCGATTTTCATTCAAAAGTGATATCGACTGCTGTGCCGCCTTCGCGAGCAAGCCCGCTCCCACAGGAATTAAGTGTTAATTCGATTTGTATCGGGATTAATATGAGTTTTTTAGTCTTTCTGCGTATTCAAGCATTTAAAATACGATATTTATCGGTTATAAAGTCGGCATTGCTTTGAAAACCCTCGACGGTGCCCTGGAGTTCAGATCCCGATGACCACTTTGAAAAGTACCCCGCGTGACGATGGCTTCTACATGCCGGCCGAGTGGGCGCCGCAGACCCAGACCTGGATGATCTGGCCCGAGCGCCCGGACAACTGGCGCCTGGGCGGCAAGCCGGCGCAAGCTGCGCATGTCGCAGTGGCCAAGGCTATCGCGCGTTTCGAACCGGTGACCGTTGCCGTGTCGGCCGGCCAGTACGAAAACGCCCGTGCGCGCCTCGATGTGCCGAATATCCGCGTGGTCGAGATGTCCAGCGATGACGCCTGGGTGCGTGATACCGGGCCGACGTTTGTCATCAACAACAGCGGCGAAGTGCGCGGGGTGAACTGGGATTTCAATTCCTGGGGGGGCTTTGAAGGCGGCCTGTACTCGCCGTGGAACCGTGACTCGCAGGTCGGCGGCAAGATTCTCGAAATCGAACGCAGCCCGCGTTATCGCACTGAAGGTTTCGTGCTCGAAGGCGGCTCGATTCACGTTGACGGCGAAGGCACGCTGATTACCACCGAAGAGTGCTTGCTCAACCACAATCGCAACCCGCACCTGGGCCGCGAAGAGATTGAAGCGGTGCTTCGCGACAATCTGTCGGTGGATAAAATCATCTGGCTGCTGGATGGCTTGTTCAACGACGAAACCGACGGTCATGTGGATAACTTCTGCTGCTACGTGCGCCCGGGCGAAGTGCTGCTGGCGTGGACCGACGATCCGCAGGATCCGAACTACCCACGCTGCCAGGCTGCGATGAAAGTGCTGCAAGGCAGCACCGACGCCAAGGGTCGCCCGTTCACGGTGCACAAGATGCCGATTCCGGGGCCGCTGTACGCCACTGAAGAAGAGTGTGCCGGTGTCGATCCGGTCGACGGTACGCAGGAGCGCAATCCTTCCGTGCGCCTGGCCGGTTCCTACGTGAACTTCCTGATCGTCAACGGCGGCATCATCGCGCCAAGCTTCGACGATCCTATGGATGCCCCGGCACGGGGCATCCTGCAGAAGCTGTTCCCGCAGCACGAAGTGGTGATGGTGCCGGGTCGTGAACTGTTACTGGGCGGCGGCAATATCCACTGCCTTACCCAACAGCAACCAGCGCCGCACAAAGAATGAGTTGAGACGTAACAGCTTGAGTTGACTCATAAATCGGCGATGCGACGATTAGCTCGCTATCCATGTAAAGAAGCCCGCGGCCCTGTTGGACCGCGGGCTTTTTTGTATCCGCTTGTCGACAAATCGGAAACCTTGGCATAGCTCTTGTATCGGACAAAGGGCACTAGGGAGAGGGAGGAACTTCAACAGTTCTGTCATAAACCTTGGATAACTTAGCCGCTCACGAACGGGGAGAGAGCGCTGAAATGAACGCCGAAGTGAACGTAGTCAGCGAGCGGACGTTGCATCCCATGGCCGTAAACGGCGAATCGCTCCAGATTGTCGCGCACTTTTTGAAATCCAACGGAACGCGTCAGATCAGGGAACCTGATCCGCGCCGGATGATGATCGAGCGCTACCCCGCTGGCCTGTTCAGCGAGGCCGAACTGGAAGCATTATGGGCTGTGATGGAAGGATAAGAAGAACAACAGGGATTGGTAAAAGCGCTGCCGGGATGGCGGCGCTTTTTTTTGCACAGAACAAAACCACTGCGAACATTGCACCTGTGGGAGGGGGCTTGCTCCCGAATGCGATAAGTCAGTGACGATGATGTTGCCTGACTCGACGCCTTCGGGAGCAAGCCCCCGCCCACAGGTTTTGTGCTGATCAGAAACTGTAGGTGCCAGTCATCACTACGCTGCGCGGTGCACCTGGCTGAATCTGATTCTTGCTGGTCGCCGAGGCGTAGTACTCACGGTCGGTGATGTTGTTCAGCGCTGCGCGCAGATCCCAATCCTTGAAGCGGTAGCCTGCCAGCGCGTCCCAGCGGCCGTAGCCCGGCAGCACCGTGGTGTTGTCGTTGTCGGCATAACGCTGGCCGACCAGGGTCAGGCCGGTTTCGCCGTACCAGCCCATCTCCGGTTTCCAGGTCAGGAACAGACTGCCGTTGTGCTTGGCCACGTTGTTGACGCGCTTGCCTTCGAGACCGTTGTTGTCCTTCTCGATGGTCGTGTCCTGTACGCCGACGCCACCGCGCACGTACCAGTTGCCGCCGAGCTTGCCGGTTGCGGTCAGTTCGATGCCGCGCGAACGTTGCAGACCGGTCATGACCGTCAGGGTCGGATCATTCGGATCGCTGGTGCGGCGGTTGTAGAGTTCCAGGTCATAGACCGCCAGCGTGGTGCTCAGGCGATCATCGAGCCAGTCGCTTTTCACGCCGATTTCTTTCTGTTTGGTCAGCTCGGGGCTCAAGTCGTTGGTATTGCCGGCAGCGCCTGGCGTGATGCCGATCAAACCGCCGCCCGCGGGCGAGAAGGTCTTGGACCATGAAGCATAAAACGAATGATTCTGCAGTGGCGTCCAGACAACCCCCAAGCGCGGGCTGGTGCTGTGGCTGTCGCGATCTTCGGCAATGTTCTTGAGCTTGTTGGTCGACTCGATATCGAACGTGTCGTAGCGCAGGCCGGCCAGCAACTGCCATTGATCATTCAGGCGTAATTGGTCCTGCACGTAGACCGCGCGGCTTTCGACTTCGGTGTGGCTGTCACTGAATACCTGCATGCTGCCGGTGTGGCGCAGCTCGCGGTTGGGGTTGAACAGGTCAAGTGACGGCACTGGCTGCGCGCCCGGGGTCTTGCCGGTTGCAGCGTTGTACAGCTTGGGATCGCGGCGCTGGCTACCGATCTCGATGCCGGTCAACAGGCGATGCTCCAGACCAAACGTGTCGAAACCGCCTTCCAGCTCGATGTTGTTGTAGACGTTGCGGGTGGTCAGATCCTGCTGCCAGTGCTGACGGACAACCTTGTTGGTTTTGGGATCGAAGTTGGTCAGGTAGGTGTTGTCGAAATCGCTGTCGAGCTTGAACACGCCGAGGGTCTGGCGCAGTTGCCAGTTATCGTTGATCTCGTAGGTGAGTTTCGAGCGCAGGGACTGCGCCTTGTCGTCGATGAAATCGTGATCGTTGCCGTACGTGGTGTCGCGTCCGACGTCGGCCGGGCGGCCGTTCACCCCCGGAATGCCGCGATCCGGTGTGCGGTTGTAGCGGCTGTATTCATATTGCACCAGCCAGTTCAGGTCCGGGGTCAGTTGCCAGCTCATCGACGGCGCGAACAACTGGCGGTTGCCACTGACGCCGTCGCGGAAGCTGTTTTCATCCATATTGCCCATGTTCAGGCGCAGGCTGAGGTTTTCGCTGGGGTCGGTGCTGAGGTCGGCGTAAAGGCTACGCAAGTCTTCGCTGCCGCCTTGGGCTTCGATGGTCGAGCGCCGGCCGAACTCGGGCATTTTGCTCACGCGGTTGACGATCCCGCCCTGACTGCCACGGCCATAGAGCACCGCCGCCGGGCCTTTGAGCACTTCGACCCGCTCGATATTGTGCAGGTCGCGCTTGTATTGGCTGTCGTCGCGAATGCCGTCCAGATAGAAGTCGTTGCTGGCATCGAAGCCACGAATGCGCAGGCTGTCGAAGCGGGTGTCGGCGCTGCTGCTGACGTTGGGAATGCCGCTCAAGGCGTCGCCGATGTCATTGGTGCCGTAGTTGGCGACGTTCGAGGTCTTGATCGAGTCGATCGCTTGCGGCACATAACGCACCGGTGTCGAGGTGCGGGTGGCAGTGTTGCTGATCTTGACGCGTGGATCTTCGGCTTGTTCTTCAGCGCTGATCGCGGTGGCGGGTAACTCGGTGGCGGAATAAGCAAAACCGCTGGACAGAAAGGCAGACAATCCAAGGGTGACAGGCGTGAGGCGGAACGGGGCAGGCATTGAAGAGCGCATCCGAAAGGGTAGGGGAATTCAAACGCGCGAATGGTAATGCTTTGCATTTGCTTCCGTAATTTATTCCTGAGAAGTTCCCCTGACAGATTGTTTCAATTTATGTCGATCTGGATACAACCTGACCGTTCGGTCCATTCGACCGATTCGCGAAACAGTCTGAAAGCCATTCCGGCGTTTTTCGCCCATGCGTGAAGGAATAGTCTGCCGGCATCGACTTTTCCCACTTTTCTGCCGGAGTTCTCCCATGATCCTTCACTACATCTATGACCCATTGTGTGGCTGGTGCTACGGCGCCAAACCGTTGGTGCAAGCGGCGCAACAGGTGCTGCCGGTCGTGGCTCATGCGGGCGGGATGATGAGCGGCGCGAACCGCCAGCAGGTCTCACCGCAACTGCGCAATTACGTCATGCCTCACGATCGGCGCATTGCCGAGTACACCGGGCAGCCCTTTGGCGAGGCGTATTTCGAAGGGCTGCTGCGTGATCACTCGGCGGTTTTCGACTCGACGCCACCCATCGCGGCGGTGATGGCTGCAGAGGCTATAGACGGCCGTGGCCTGCAGATGCTCGGGCGTTTGCAGACCGCGCATTACGTCGAAGGGCAACGGATTGCCGATGAGGCAGTGCTGTTCGAAATCGCGGCTCAGATGGATTACGCGCAAGAAGCTTTCGTGGCAGCGTTTAAAAGCGTTGATACCCAGGCGCATGTAAAAGCCAGTCGCGCATTGCTGGCCCAACTCGGTGGGCAGGGCTTTCCGACGTTGGCGCTGGAACAGGACGGGCAATTCACGTTGATCGACATCAGCCCTTGGCTGGGTAAACCGCAGGCCTTCGCTGACTGGTTGGGGCAAGCGATTGTGGCTGATGAAGTGGCTCAATCCCCCGCGCAATGTGGTCTCGACGGCTGCGCATAATCGCGCTGGATTCACTGGTTAAGCGCATTTCCGAGCAATGGGCTATCGCAAAATTTACGATTCTTAGACGATTTTTACCTATTTAAAGACGATTCTTGAAATTGACACATTATTGAGGGCGCGGCTACGATTCGGCCCAACGCCTGTGGCCAACCGCCATGACTCAAGAATAATAAGCAGGCCCGCCATGACCTTGTCGTGGGCGGGTCTTTTTGTTTCGGGGTGAAAAAAGAGTGCATTAGCGCCGTTTCAGCCGTTTCGACACAGCGCGTTTCAACCCGTAATAAGGAAAACAAAATGTTGAACAAGCGTATCAGTCTGATCGCACTGGGGATGTTGAGTGCCACACAGGCCATGGCTGACGGCCAGGCCGAATCGAAGGGTTTTGTAGAAGACAGCAGCCTCAAAGTGCTGCTGCGCAATGCCTACATCAATCGTGATTACAAAGACGGCAACAAAGACAAATCCGAGTGGGGCCAAGCCGCCATCGGTACGTTCTCGTCCGGCTTCACCCAAGGCACCGTTGGTGTGGGTGTGGATGCTTTCGGCCTGTATGCCCTGAACCTGGAGCGCAGCGAAGATCGCAGCGGCGCCGGCGGTATCGATTTCTTCAAGCGTGGCGACAGTGGCAAGCCAGCCAACGACCTGTCCAAGGGCGGCGCAGCGGTCAAATTCCGTCTGTCCAACACCGTGCTGACCTACGGTGATCAGATGCCGGCCCTGCCGGTGCTGAACTACGACAACTCGCGTCTGCTGCCGGAAAGCTACACCGGTACCTTGATCACTTCCAAAGAGATCAAAGGCCTTGAGCTGAACGCCGGTCGTTTCACCGCCGAATCGCGCAAGAGCGCTGAAGGCCGTGACAGCGGTGGTCTGAAGTCGATCAACGTGTTGGGCGGTAGCTACCAGTTCACCGAACAGTTCAAGGCTGCGCTGTACGCCTCCGACGTTGAGGATGTGCTGAAGAAGCAATATGTGAACGCCAACTACGTGTTCCCGATCGACAAGGATCAGTCGCTGACCCTGGACTTCAACGGCTATCGCACCAAGCTGGACGACTCCTACGTTCGCCAGAGCGGCGCTACCGGTGACGACAACAAGATCTGGAGCCTGGCAGCGACTTTCGCCACCGGCCCGCACTCGTTCACCGTGGCGCATCAGCGTTCCACCGGCGACAGCAACCTGGGCTACGCCTACGGTGGCTATCAGAAAGAGCAAGGTCGTGTCGGTGACGGTGGCAACACCATCTACTTGGCCAACTCCTACTGGTCGGACTTCAACGCTGAAGACGAGCGCAGCTGGCAGTTGGGCTACGGCCTGGACTTCGGCGCGTTTGGCGTACCGGGTCTGAGCTACAACTTCGCTTACGTGCGTGGCGACAACATCACCACCTCCACCAGCGAAGGCGGCACCGAGCGCGAAATTTTCAACCAGGTCAAATACGTCGTGCAAAGTGGCCCGGCCAAAGACCTGAGCGTGAAACTGCGTAGCTCGATCCTGCGCGTTTCGCAGAAATCCAGCGAGTACAACGTCAGCGGCAACGAACTGCGTGTGTTCGTGGACTACCCGATCAACATCTTCTGATGATCGTTCAGGTATAGATGCATGAGAAAACCCCGACGTGTTCGGGGTTTTTTTTCGAGGCCTTTTCGGTAAAAACCGTAAAAAACCCGTGTTTTTGTCATGTAAAAGTTGTTTTAAGAGCACTTCAAACGCCGTTTCAAGCAGGGCTTTAAATGCCTGAAATTCTTTCTCATGGACGCAAATTCTCCACCTAATAGATTAGGCCGCTCAACGCAGCGGAGAATTTGGTAATGATCGTTTTGAACAGAGAAGTGGGCGAATCGCTACGGCGCGACAAATATGTCAACGTCCAGGGTGGTGACTTCAATCTCTACGGTCATTTTGCCGACTTCGTCAGACTGACCAAAAGTTGGGAAAACATGGAGCCAGACAGTTACTACGGTCAGGCCGAAGCCGGCATGCGTTACCGTCGTTACAGCGACTTTGAGTACAACCCGAAAACCCGTGAACTCAAGCAACTCGAGCATCGCGCGTACGTGCAGTCGAAAGAGAACAACGCCTACGTGGGCGGTGTTGTGCGGCACTTCCAGGACTTCTCCGATGAAGTGATCACTTCACCGGTGATGCGCAGCCTGATCGACACCGATTTCGAAGTGTACAAAAGCGTGTTGCCGGAAGAACTGCACGATGAAATCTGGCAGTGCCAGATCCATCAGATCCGCATCGAGATCAAACCCGGCAAGCAACTGGAAATCACTCCTGAAGGGATTCACTGCGACGGCTATCCGTTCAGCGGTGTGCACTTCTGGGGGCGCAACAATGTCGAGGGGGCGGAAAGCCGTTTGTACGATGTGCACGAGCATCAACTGGCGTCGACCACCTACAAGGAAATCCTCGATACCACGTACTTCCTTGACCGCGACATGCGCCACTACGTGACCCCGGCGCGCAACACCCACACGCATGCCATGGCGTACCGGCAGATTCTGGCGATTTCCTTCTCGCGGCCCGGGACCGCTTTCGACATTGTTCGCTAATCAGATCACCCCAATCGATGGCGTCGAATGCTCGACGCCGGTGGTGCTGCGACGCGCCACCGCCAAGGATGCGCAGCGCATGGAGCGTTTCTTCCGCCAGTTCGACGAAGTGTCGTTCTGCGAGTGGCAGGACGCCAAATGCCTGCGCGGTGTATTGATCCAGAAGACCACCACGGCCTATCTGGCCTTCGACGTGGAAGGCGAAATCGTCGGCGCGGTGCTCGGCGGCATGCTCGGCAGTCGCGGCACTATCAACCATCTCGCCGTCAGCCCACGCTATCGCAGTCAGGGCGTCGGCCAGCGGCTGGTGGAAGCGGCGTCGTCTGACATGAAACGGGTCGGTGTATTACGGATGTTTCTGTTCGTCGACGATGCTAACCTCGCGGGCAAGCGATTCTGGACTGCCCAGGGTTTTTGCGAACCCCATGGCGAGCGGACATTTGAGAGGGATCTATGAATGAAACGTCCGGCAGTGCGCCGCTGATGGCTGCCCATCAGCCATCGCGCACGTTTGCCGAAGCCAGCCCGGTGGTGGCCGGTTATTTCACGGTGTCATTCGTGTTCGGGCTGATGGCCGTCAATGCCGGGCTGCCGATGTGGCTGCCGGTGGCGATGTGCTTGTTCGTCTACGCCGGCGCTTCGCAATTCGCCGCGCTGGCGCTGATCTCCAGCGGCGCTTCGCTGACCACCATCGTGTTGACCACCTTCCTGATTAATGCGCGGCACATGCTGATGTCGGTGTACATGGCCAAGGCCCTGCGCGCACTGGGGCTCAGCCGCATGGAGCGCTGGGCCTACGCTGGTGGGCTGACCGACGAATCCTTCGCGTTTCACAGCGTGAAACTGGGTACCGGCGCGCCGGTCAATATCCGTTACCTGATCGGCTTCAACCTGTTCTGCCACACCTCCTGGGTGCTGGGCGGATTGCTGGGCGCTGTTTGTGCGCAATACGCGTCGCACCTGATCAAATACCAGCTCGACTACGCACTGACCGCGATGATGCTCTACGTGCTGGTGTCGCTGTGCAACACCCGTAACAAACTCATCGCCGCAGCGGCCGCTGTGGCCTGCATGGGCGCGCTGAGCCTGGTCGGCACCTCGCCGTTCAACGTATTCATCGCCACGTTTGTGGGCTGCGGAGTGGGTGTATGCCTGACCAAACGTTCCTGATCCTGGTGGTCGCGCTGATGATGGCCGTGACCTTCCTGCCACGCGCGCTGCCGCTGCAGGTCAACACCGAGCACTGGCCGCCGTTCATTGCGCGGGCGCTGGAATACCTGCCAGTGGCGATCGTCGCTGCGATCAGCCTGACACCCTTGTTGATCAAGGATCAGCACATACAGCTCGATCGCCCGGAATTTTATGCAGCCATTCCGACGCTGTTATGTGCGTATTTCAGCAAAAACCTCTTTCTCAGTGTGGCGGTTGGGACGGCTGCGTACATTGCGCTCGGCTCGTTCATGTAGCGGCAGATCGACCACGTCGTTCAAGGCCTGGCCTGAAAGATTCGGGTTGTTCACCGCGAGCCGCACTTCGAGGAAATCCTCGAAACCGGGGAAAATCGTCAGGCCGTTCTTTTGCGCGGCCTCGCGAGAAACCATGCCGACCGCGTCCATTTGCGTGATCAACGACAGCGTCAGGGTTTCGCTGCAGGAATAGACCATGCGCTGACCGTTCTCGTGATTGCCCAGACCCGCGTCGAGAAAACGCAGAAAGCTGTGGGAATACGGACAATCTTCCGCAGGACGCACCTGAAACTTGTTGCCCAGCAACGTCAGCGGATCGTTTTCCTGCCCGCAATGGGCACCGACCACCTGCACCTGCACATCCGGCAGGACGATGCTCGGCAAACCCGGACGCTGCGGGCCAATCAGCACCGCGAGGTCAAAGTCTTCGTTCTTCAGCTTGCTGAGGTTTTCCATCGACTCGGCGTAGCTGAATTCCATCTGGTAATCGGGAAACACCTCGATCAGGCGTCCGATCATTCGTCGGTTGAAGTCAGACGACAACGTGTTGTTCAACGCGACCTTCAATGTGCGCTGGCCAGGCACCTTGAGCGCCTCGACCTTTTCTTCCATCTGTCGCGTGGCAATCAGCACTTTGTCCATGTAGGGCGTCAGCTCAGTGCCTTGCGGCGTCAGCGTCAGCCCTTTGTTGGAACGACGAAACAAGCGGAAACCGAACTGCTCTTCGACCTTGTTCAACTGCGCGGCCAGGGCCTGCACAGTCAGGCACGAATGCTCGGCTGCGGCCGACAAGGAGCCGGTCTGCACGATGCGCATGAGGTTGCGTAAGGTTCTGCTATCCATGGGTAATGCCCTCTGAAGTGGGCTGGGTATTGTTGTTTACGAGACTGCCGATCCGGCGTCATATGCCGGCTATATTCCAGCACCTGAGCATAGTTGTCGCGGGTTTAGTAGCGAATTGACGTCCCTGCCGATGGCTGGAAGCTGACACAGGATCGGGATTTTTGATGACGTGGGGGTGATTGGGGTCAAGAAAAGTGCCCGACTCGGACGAGTCGGGCACTTTTTTATGCCTTGGGACTACACCATTTTTGAGTGTTTCCCACACCGAAACGCCGCTGTTTTGCACCGTTGTCGGAAGCCTCCTATAGAAAAGAGCGAACGGGCTGATTTACCGCCAATGCCCAAGTGGCTGAAATATCAGGTAGTTATTTTCGGGACTTTTAGTCCGAGGTCATGGATTTCCAGGCAATGCCGGCATCCGCGAAGCTAGCGAGTCGATGCCATGAGTTTGCAGGGGAGCAGAGCGTTACCCGACCAAAAAAATTGGAAAGATCTGAGCTTGCCGGATATTCGCGATATTGAACCCGGGCTTCTGATTGCTGCGGTTAGAGAGCTTCCGGGTGCATCGAGCCTCAATGCAGCGTGGGAGCAGGTTGCCAGCGGTTTCGGACTTGATCAGGGTCTGGATGCTGTTCTGATCGAAACGCCATATGTGCCGATTTTGGTGAAACGCGAGCATTTGCTTCATACGGTGGAAAAGCGCCCGAATGCCCGTGAGCGGTTTACCGAATTTGCGCGAGATACTCTAACGAGGCCATTAGAGATATGGCGGGTTTCCTACGATGACGCCTCGTTTCGACTCTCCTTCATCGGTGCTTACAACGCGAGATACCAGATGCTGGTGGTAATCCATGTTGAGCGTGGCAACGTACTCTGGAATTTCATGAACTGTGACAAGAAGGGCCTGAACAAGCATCGGCATGGTGATCTGTTATATCGGCGTTACCGATAGCACAAACAAAAAAGGCAGCCTTCTCAGGCTGCCCTTCACATGAATGTCGCTTGATATTGTGCTCCCTCAAGCAGGGGAGAAGAGGTCTCACCCGGGCGCTGATTTTCAGGTCATCAACGGGGTTCCTAACGCCGACTATCGCCACCTGAAGGCAGTCGGTTTCGCGCTCTTGGCCAGATTCTCTGCCACGGAACATTGCAGTGTCAACCCGGGAATTCAAGGGGCTCTATTCGTATACGAATGACTTTATGGAAAATATTCATATCTGTACTAAGCTCAGTTTGCATGGCAGCTACGAAGGACAAACATGCCCACCTCCCCCCCAGCCCTCACCCCGCGTGAACAACTCGACGTCCCCGAAGCCGGGCGCGTCGCGCTGAAGTTTTTCTTCAACCTCATGGAGCGCTGGGGCTGCAACGCCGAGCAGCAACGCACTTTGCTGGGTGGCGTCGGCAACACCACGTTCTACAAGTACAAACACCTGCCGCCGAACATTCGCCTGCCGCATGACACCCTGGAGCGCATCTCGTACCTGATGGGTATTCACAAGGCGTTGAGCATCATCTTCAGCAACAGCCGCGAGCGCGCCTACACGTGGGTCAGCAGCCCCAACACGGCTGCGCCATTCAATGGCCGAACGGCGTTGGATTACATGCTTGCCGGGAGGGTGGTCGACATCGCTGACGTTCGCCGTTACCTCGACGGGGTGCGCGGGTGAAGGCCCCGCCGCTGGCCGAGCCGCAATGGCCGAAAGCCTACCGGATCGTCAACAGCAGCTTCCCGCCGATTGCGCTGTTCGAAGACGTGCTCGACCCCGAAGACCTGGAAATCGCCTACGCGCTGGAAGCGCTGACCAACGATCGCCTGATCGAACAGGCCGGCGTCCTCGCCCGCGTGCGCCCCGAAGACCGACTCTCCGGCCCCGGTTCAACGCCGGTGATGGCGGCATTTACCCACATCGGCAAAAGCAGCCGCTTCACCGACGGCACCTTCGGCGTCTACTACGCCGCCAGCAGCCAGGCCGCGGCCATCGCCGAAACCTGCTATCACCAGGAACGTTTCCTCGCGGCCACCCACGAAGCGGATCTTGAGCTGACCATGCGGACTTACGTCAATCGCGTGGTTAAGCCACTGCACGATGTTCGTCACGACTTTCCCGACTTGCATCAGCCCGATCCGGGCGCCTACGGCCCGTCTCAGGCGTTTGCCCGACAACTGCGCGAGTCTGAATCCTGGGGGCTGCTCTATAACAGCGTGCGCCTCCCGGGCCATGAATGTGTCGCCGCGTTCCGGCCGCCGGCGGTGTCGATTCCGAAGCAGGGCAAACATCTGCGTTATGTGTGGAGTGCGAGCCAGTGCAGGATTTCGTTTGTGTTTGAGATTAGTCAGGTGTGAAAAGCGAGGCGGCATACGTGTCATTATTCGACAACCTGCGCAGCCATTCTTAATCAACTGAAGGATGAAAATCAGCGATGGTCAATGAACTGGAGCAATTCCAGAAGGGCTTGCTGGACTCTGTACGTCAGATGAAGGCCGGGCAGGCTGCACGTGTCACGGAAGTGCTTTGCTCTGCACCGGCAGACACAAGTGCCTCGCTGACGAGTAATTCAGATTAACGACTGTTTTTGATAGTCCGGCCGTTAAAGCCAATGTGGACGTCATGTGGACGTTCCAAAAACAACAAAGCCCCAGCATTTCTGCAGGGGCTTCGTTTTGTATGGTGCGGCACCAGGAGTCGAATAAAAACAAAAGTAACTGAATTTTAAGAATATTATTTTTTAGTGGCTGCCCTTCTATCTCTAAAACTACCTCAAGGCGCCCTTACCGCTGTAAAAAATAGCCAGAGCAGGATGTAAAGGACTACTTTGCATCCGAATTCCGGACACAACCCTTAATGCTTGCGTGAGATTAGGCAGCGTCATTTTGCCTTATTCGACCAGTCGGGTACCGAGAAGCCTCTTGGGTGTAGCGGTAGCCTTAGCGCTCACCTGCGGTCTGCACGTACTGCGCTAGACCCTTATCAGGATATGTCTGACCAGCTAGCTGGTGATAATGGCACATTGATCTTTTCTTTGGATCCAGTGCTACTATCGGCATCCGGACGATATTGAATCATCTCCAAAGAGTGTCTCGTTGACGTATTATTTTCATACGGCTATGGTTTGATTTTCTTACGAGCGTTGTACGATGGATATCAAGACGCAAATCGAAACCTTGCTAAGTGCTTTCTGGGACAAGCGAGCGCAGGAAATCATTGACGATCCCTTGTCGACTGATGAGCTAGGAGCACCTCTGGATTCTATCTCGGCTGTCGATGCTTTCGTCGGGATCGACAAACTGGTCCAGCGCAAACTGCCCGTTGAGCTGATCATCCGCCATGGGGGATATAACTCGAAAGACCAGTTCGTCACTGACATTACCGACAAAGTTCTCCGTCATCTTAAGGGGGCACCGAAATGATTGACGTGACGCATTCGGATCGCAATGACATCGGTGATCGGCTGCGACAGGCCCGCGAATATGTAGGACTCTCGCAAGAGGAAGTTGCAACGGCTTTGGGACTACCTCGTCCATCGGTCACCAACATCGAGCTGGGTGCCAGAAAGGTCGAAGCGACCGAGCTCGGGAAGCTCGCGAAGCTTTACCGTCGAACACTGGAATATCTTTTGACGGGCGTTGAGCCTGCTCCCAGCGGGCCGGAGCAACTGGCGTTCCTGGCACGTGCGGTGAACGGTTTATCAGATAAAGACCTGGAAGAAGTCGCGCGCTTTGCTGAATTCCTGAAGCAGTCCGGGCGTAAACGCGGGGGGTAAATCATGGCCGTACGCGACATTGCGATGGCGACAGCCAAGGTGGCTGCCGAGGTCTTCGCGTCATCTCGCGCCATGGAGCGCATCGAGCAAGACGGCTACACACGGATTGACCCCTTTCGCATCGCGGCTGACCAGGGGGTTTCGGTTCTGTTGCGGCCCATGGAAAAGCTTCTCGGCGCCTTTGTACGCGAGGATTGCCCCGGGATTCTGGTGAACTCGGCCCGATCCGCCGGCTTGATCCACATGACCTGCGCCCATGAGTTAGGACATTACTTCATGGGGCACCAGAGTACGGTAGATGAGACCATCGATTACGGTGGTCAGGCCGCTGTGATGGAGCAGGAGGCCGAAACCTTCGGCTATCACCTATTGGTGCCGCGTCCTTTGCTAGGCATCATTTGCAAGCGCAAGGGCTGGAACAAAGCGTCGCTGAGCAATCCTCATGTGCTTTACCAGATGTCCCTTCGTCTGGGTGTGAGCTATGCCGCTGCGGCCTGGTCTCTGGTTCGGCACAAGATCCTTACGTACGACGCTGTTCAGGAACTCTTGAAAGTACAGCCTGCCTCGATCAAGCAGTCACTGCTGCAAGGGCAGCTCCCGGATGCCACGAAGGACGTCTGGCTGTTCGACGAAACCGATCAATCCTCGGTCCTGGAGCCTCGTCCGGAAGATCATCTGGTGGTGCGCCTCAAAAGCCACGCGTCCGCCGGCTACCTGTGGAAAGCGGACTCGGTGGAGCAGGTGGCCGAACAGGGCTTCACGCTGGCTCCATTGGTAACTGCGCGTCCTGTGGATCCTCGCACTGTAGTGTTCGGTGCTGATTCCACGCTGGATTATCTGCTCTCCGCGAAGCGGATGAATGTCGAGCAAGCCCATCCTGTAACGCTGTCCGAAGTTCGGCCATGGATGGGTAAGCAGGCCGGCGATGCGTCGTTCAACTCTAGGACTCATTTCGAGCCGATCGCTGAAGGGCTTTCTCGCGAATCGAAGCGCGCGCTGATTGAGGAGGTCGCCGGTTCGTGATAACAGTCGAGTGCCTGAGCGATAGATCCCCGGTCAAGGCGAGAAACCAAGGCAATCGTCCAACGTGCGTGGCCTTCGCCGTGACCGAGCTGAATCGTCGCTTCTCTGATGGTGATCTCGGGCCTGAGTATTTCTACCGCGCCACCGTCCAGAGGATTCCAGGCTGGAAACCTGGCGACGGAGTTCAAGCGGCTGCGGCGGCTGAAGCCTCGCAGGCCGGGCATGCCCTGGAAGTCCACTTCCCTTATCAGGCGGATGAGCCAGTCGTACCACTTGAAGCCCTGCCTGACGCGCTGGATTTGTTTGGTCACCCCATCCGTTTTTTCAATACCGACGTTGGCGAACTGATCGATAGCATGCGCATGGGTGTGCCTGTCGGCTTGGCTCTTCGGCTCACCTATGAGTTCTATTCGCCTGCCGAAGGGATCATCCCGTTCAGCCATTCGATCCTTCCTGGAGCGATGCAGCACGCGGTGGTTGCTGTTGGCCTGGGGCATGACGCTCACGGCGAGACTTGGTTTTTGATCCGCAACAGCTGGGGAGAGGAGTGGGGCCAGAAAGGTCACGCTTGGATCCCGGCTGCATATATCGCTGCGCATGCGACGTGCGCATTTGGAGTGGAACATGGCAGTCCTAATTCAGCATGACCGAGTGGTATCCGCCTGGCTGGCCGCGGCCCGTCATCTGGCGACGTGCCCAGATTACACTGCCCGAAACCTGGTGCTGGAGATCGCTTCGCCCGGGGTCCTGGAAGCGCAGGACAGAGATGTCATCGGTGCAGTCGATGCTGCAATTCGACAATGCTGGCCTAGTCTCAGCGTGCAGACTGTAGCGGGCACAATATTCCCGAACGAGATGTACCGCAGAGAAGGGCGACCAGCGTTCTACGAGTCTTACCTGAGCGCGATGGCTCGCGGAATGAAGAGCGGGACGTGGGGGACATACGCCTACAGGATGATGCGCAGGGTCAGTCGAGACGGCAAGACGACCTTTAACCCATTGGAGGTGATCGTCCGCAAGCTTCAGGCCTCCAAGACTGGGCGCCGCTTCCAAGCGGTATATGAGCTGGGAGTGGTGGATGTCGAATACGACATAGAAGACGACGGATTCGGCTTTGAATTGCCGTTGTATGACCCCGCGGCCGATCGAAATAAGCCGATGAATATGCCTTGCCTAAGCCATCTCAGTTTCAAGGTGACCGGCGACAAGCTGGACTTGACCGCGGTGTACCGATCTCATTGGTACGGCCAGAGAGCTTTGGGTAATCTGCTCGGGCTGAGCAATTTGCATAAATATGTCAGCGACGAGTCCGAATTCGAGCGTGGAGTTCTCACCTGCATCGCCACCCATGCGTTCCTGGATGTGGAATCGCTGGGCGGCGCGACAGCCGCTAAGCAGATGCTCGCGGCGTTTCCCTGATTAGAACAGCGAACCTTGGCGTTTCGAGCTGAATGTTTCGACTGGGATGTTGTACAGGGCGCTCATCCCATTGCGGAAGTCCTTGATGCCTCCGTAGCTAGGATGCCGGATGGCAACGACTTCGACATCGAACCGGCTCGCGTAGTTATAGGCATCTCCGCCAATGGCCACGACTCGGCGCACGCCCAGCCACTTGATCAACGTCTCGTTGAGCAGGTCGACCTTCTGCAGTTCACGAGCGGTGAACTTGCGATTGGTAAACGGATTGCCTGGCTCGTGTGGATGAAACGGGAACACGTTCCACAGTAGCGGCGGGAGCGCGAGCGCTCTGAGCACCGACCAGATTTCGGACGCCGTGCGCTCAACCACCGCCGGCCCGACCGTTGCTTGCTTGAAGTTGGAGCCAGGGTACCGCTGCATCATTTCCGGGAGGTGGTATTCGTCGGTCAGCGCAAGCCCGGTTCGCCGTCCACCGCGGTACCCCAGATCTCGTCCCATCCAGATGGTGTCGACACCGATATCGGTCGCGGCCTTGAGGTAGCCACGAAGATTGCGCCGGCGTGCGGCGACAGCATCGCTGCGATCGTGGACGGGGCACTTATCAGCGTAGGGATTGAACACGTTGTCCAGCTTCAGCTCAGACAGGGCATTCACAAAGGCGGTAGGGTTCATGGCTGCTCTTTCTTTTCTAAAGGTTCAAAGTGCATGGTGTGCTCGTGCACGTTGACATGTACGGTGCCGCACCGGTGCTTCTGTAATTGGCGAAATACCTGAAACCCGGTGAGGATCGCTTTTTCCCACTGCCACAGCTTGCACTCCTCGACCTCGTAGCCTTCGACCATGCTCTTGATCTGTTTTAGCACGCTGTAATCCAGCGCGCCTGGCTCGGGGTCGATAGAAAACTTTCGGCTTTTGGCATGGTTGAAGATCCAGGTCGCTATGCCCTCCTCGATGATCATCGCGCGGGCACCGTCTTCGTTCTCGTCCTTCTTTGGATCTGACTTGCGCTTGCGCTTGAGGAGCGCGCGCAGTACCGGCGACCAGCCCAGGAATGCAACGTAGGCCAGATGGAAAACGTCGTGGAAACGGTAGTCGTCGGGCTCGTTGCTGTTGTCCGTGAGACGATCGCCGATAAACACCCCCCTTAGGCTCTGCACAACATAGCCGTTCTCCGGAGAGCCCCGTTCATTGAACTCCATGGCTAATTCGGCTGGGAATTGTTCATGATCAGGGCACTTGAGATCAAATGGTGGGGGATAGACGGTTTCGTTGTCTGGCCACCGACTGAGAATCTTGTCGATGTTACTGCGTGCCACATCCTCAAATCTCAGATCGAAACTGGCACATGCAATGGCCAGTTCGGCCAGATGAACGCCCAGATTTTGGCTGCGCGACGGGGGAGACATTGCTCGCAGGGAGGCAAACGACACCTCGACCAGAACGCCTGCGCGGTTCGCCAGTCTGGAGAGCTGGGAGGAACGATCGACATTCTCTGGGCTTCTGCGCATTTCCATGAGACTGTCGATGTGCCGAAAGGTCACCGGCAGGACTGGGTCCAGTTCACTTTCCCCGTACTGGGAGCGCAGATAGGCGATGCAGCTGGCACCAATCTCATCCGGGCCAACGTCCACGGCCGCAGCGATGTTGATCAGGTACCACAGCGCGTCCCCCAGCTCCTCGGCCGCCAGTTCGCTGACGGACGCCGCGAGGCGGTCGCGGCCTACCTTTTTGACTGCAGAGAGCAGGCCGCCCACTTCGCCAAAGTAACCGAACTTCAGCTTCTGGTACCCACCTTCGTCGGTCTGAAACCGGTTGGTGCCGCCAGCTTTCAGACGGTATTGAGGAATCGATAGCGAGGGTAGCTGCGGTGTAGGTACCAGCACGGAATTTCCCTTTCCTTAAGTTAGATGCCGGAGACGGCATCTCGATGAGCTTGGATCATCTCGAATCGCATCTGCCTTGCGCAACTGACAATTTTTTCCCTGTCTGCGCCGTGCGCACCCATCGCCAGTGCCCGCGTCCTGACAGACTTGGTGACGTCGTAGTGAGGGTAGAGCGTTTTGGACTGAAACCAGCTGCGCCTCAATCCGAGCTTGTCTGCGAAGGCGTGCAGCTCATCCAGCGAATCGGCAACTAGATGGTTCCATTCACGACCGCGCCAACGGATTCCTTCTGCATCAACATAGACAGCCATGGTGCTCGCCTTGGGAAGAAATATGTGCAAATATCTTGCACATATTTAGCAAATTATTCAATCGAAATGAACGCATCAGATCTCGGTAAACGCATAAAGGCGGTGCGCAAACAAAAGGGTTTTACCCTGCAATACCTACACCAAAGCACCGGAATTCACTACACGCAGATTTCCAAGATGGAGCGGGGTGAATGCAAGCTCCTGAGTAAAAATTTGCTAAAAGTTTGCGATTTTTTGCATATTTTACATTCACCCGATAGCGCGTATTCCCGATCCGAGGGCGTGGTCGACAGGGTTCAGGCCTTGATTCAGTCATGGCCGCAAAGCGAAGGGCTGATTCGCCACTTTTTGGAAGGGGTTGAACTGGCGCTTAAGACCGGGCAAGCGAAGTAGGTCTCGGGCCCGCGCAAAGCTTGCCGGCCGAGACGCTTGAGTATGTCGATGCGCTATCGAAACATGGCTAACGCCAAGAAGCTGGCCGGCCTCGACAGCCCTGATCAGCGAGTGCCTTGAACCAGGTATCGACTTCAGCCCGGAAGTCATCCGTGAATGTACTTCGGTAGTTTCGTGAAGGAGGGTAGAGGTCCTCCCCTGCGAAGTGCCGTAAGTGGTCAGGGAGCTTCACTGCGCTCGAACCCCAATAAACGAACTCTTCTCCTATCAGAACGTTGTCCGAACTAGTATCCCGGAGAAGGTTCTCGTGGTTCACCCCTCCTCCCACGAAGCTGTGATGCGAGTCTTCCTGAATCCACGCCTCGCCATCGCGATGGTAGATGTTGTCCCCATAAGCCATGCTTTTGCTTGAATGCAGGTTTGGCCGTTTGATCTGAAAGGCCTCGTGCTCCCAATATTCCTGGAAGGAAAGCTTATGGGAAACCCTCATCGCGAAGATGATTCTTCCCTCCAGTTTCAGTGCGGAGCTTCCGCAGCCTACGATGATGTCCCCGACCTTGGCTGATCTCCTGATCTGCGGTTTGCAGGTCCCTAACGTGCAGATGCCGTGGAACGGGTTCGGCGCAAAGCCGTAGTCCCTCACAAGTTTGTACGAGAACACATTCGGCACATCACTCATTGGCACTTGACCCGATCAATCTTGCGTTCTGCGCTCGGGCTACCGTCCGCACGCTCCCAGACCTGATTGCCTTGGATGACATCGCTCAGTCGTAGGCTGTCGATCGTAAGTACGGAGCTGGCATGATCGTCGAACACCTGAGGCAGTGATTCAACGTTTTCGGCGATGGCCACGATGGTTTTGCCACACGCCACCGCATGTCCGGCAGCCCCTTCCAGGCACTCGTAACCTTCCTCAGGGATCAGGAAGATGCTGATCACTGCGTTGTCGATACAGCTTTGGATCTCCTCGGAGACAGGCTGTGCTGCCTGGGCGGCTTCGACTTCTTCCTGTTCGGCCTCAGCCATGCACACATCGAAGCCTCTTTCATTCAGCTGTTGAGACACTTCCTGGGCCTTTTGATCTAGCCCTGTCGTGAAGACGATGCACGCTTTATCGTTACTCATGAGTGGATCTCCTCAACTGCATATGGGTCATTGTTTGGTTTAAAGGAATGCTGAGGATTGCGCGTTAAGCTGCACTCCTCAGCCGATAGCTATTCATCGTCGTCATTGCCGTCGCGAAAGCTGATCGTGTGATTGTCGAAGTCGGCCATCACGTAACCTTTTCGTTTGTCAGAGAGCTGCCGGAATATGCTGAATCCATCCAGGATCGCCTTTTCCCATTGCCACAGTGCGCACCGGGCGACTTCATAGCCTCTGACGAAATCCTGAATGGACTTCAGCAGGTCATAGTCGACGTGATCGACATTCCTGAATAAATCGCACTCCAGCCCGCGGCCAAAGATGAAGGTAGCCACGCCCTCTTCGATGAGCATTGCCCGGGCGCCGTCTTGGTTTTCGTCAAGTTCAGGATCACATTTACGCTTCAGGTGAAGAAGCGCTCTCAGGACGGGAGACCAGCCGAGATGGACCGCGAACGCGAGGTGGAACACGTCGTGGAAGCGGTAGTCATCACGTTCCATCTTATTGTCAGTCAGGCGATCACCAATGATGATCCTGTTGCACTTCTGGATGACGTACTGCTTGTCGCCGGCGCTCTCTTCGGCAATGTAGAACTCCAGCCACGAAGGCAGTCGTTCATTTTTGGGCATGTCGACGTCGAAGCGGGGTGGGTAGGTCATCTCCGCTGGCCATCGACTGAAGGTCTTCTTGAGGTTTTCAAGCGCGGCGGCCTCCATATCAACATCGGCAGAGTCCGCCGCAGCGACCAGCGCCCGGAATACCTCCACCATGTGGGCAGAGAGCTTGTCGCGGTTGCGCGTGAATGTTCCGGTCCTGAAATCGTTGAGTAAATCACCCACGCAGCCGGCGAGCGCGAGGACTTGGATGCTAAAGTCTTCTTCGGAGACTGGCTCATCTATCCAGCGTTGCATGTCCCCGAATCCGAGGCTGGGTTCAGCAGGCTCGACGATGTCCCAATCCTCCAGATCCCGAAAAACTCTCTGAGCTAGAGTTGGAAGATCAAGCTGGGCGCGCGTAGCGAGGTTCGAAAAGTACCAGAGCACATCTCCCAGCTCCTCCTGGATGATTGCTTTATAGCGTTTGAACGCTGCCCGGTCACGCTGTCGCTTCTTGAATGCGCTCAGCAGACTCCCGACTTCACCGAACAGCCCCAGAATCATTAATTCCAGCCCAGTATCAGGCAGTCTGTCAGTCGTGCTCGCGATTTCCTGATATGTGCGGATGCTCATCCAGCCGTCTCGAATATCGGGCGGCAGGATGACGAACTGTTCAGGTGTCTTGAGAGGATTGAAGCGGTCGCTCGATGGGGATGAAGCTTTTTCGTCCATGCAGCCCTCCGGCCGATCTATTTCTCCAGATTCGACAATCAGGTGTCTGAAGTCGATTTGCCATCATCATGAGCGATCCAATATGCGATGTACAAGCCCTGAACCTGATGTGCAAATGGAGCGCGGCATGGCCAATGCTGCCAACGGAAAATCCTTTAACCTAAAGTCCTGAAGTTAAATAGGACGGTGCCTTCATAATCCTTAGATGTCGGAGGAAGAATGACCTCCGAGCGTAGAGAGTCGTTCGATTATGACTTGACGGTGCATCTGGATCTGGAAGGCTTTCCAAACGGATCCGTTGTCTGGAGTGACGCCTTTATTAATATAAGGTACTCATTTCGTTAAATCAGAAATGAAGGTAGGCAGATACTGGTTTGAAATAATAGTTGTCATATAGCTCGGGATGAAACTGCCTACGAAATTTTTGGATGTCCGAAGTTCTGTAAATTAAGGGGGTTACCAAAGCACGGATAAGATGTAACGGCATGAAATAAGGTGATCCTTTTGCCTTTACGGTTAAGGTGGGCCAAATTCCATCCACATACATATCAAGCTTTTGCGGCGGAGTCGAATGTCGGAAGAAATATTTTAGCAGTTCGTCGTGCGCTTCGATTCCAGCCTGCTGGATGAGTAAAAAATTATGCGTAATTATTCTGTTGTATATCATTGAGCTGGACATTGACAATCCTTCGGCGGTTATAATTCCGGGAGGCATGTAGATATTGCCGTCTGATAAACTGAGCGAGCTGTTGGCGGAAAGTTGCCGAAATTGTTTGGTGGTGGCGATCGAGCTGTCTGTGTTGCTTTGTTTAATGTTACTCCTGTATTGATACATCCATTCAGGCCAATTTCTTAACACGATTTCCATCAGGTCAATGCTATACCAAAGATCAGGGTTCGATTTTCCATGGTCGCGTACATCTATCAAAAATGCCTGGTCTTGCCAAATGATTGCCAATAATACTTCTTTTGAACGTTCAACGTAACCGTCTTTTTCAATATTGGTGTTTATGTGGAAGTGAGAAATTTTCCACGCGTTGTACATTTGGTCGATGTCTTTTAGCTTGCCCCATCCTCGACTTAAGTGTGGCCAAATACTGATTCCGTTCTCTAGTTTTCGAACTATAGGTTGGATGGTCTGTATTTTTTCAGATGACTCAAGAATGGTATCACTTAGGTGGACGCGGCGGCTTCGTGAGCCTGGCAGTCGCATAACAAGGTCATGAAAGTAATAAGGCAGGTTTCCAGGGGGGATCTTTCGGTAGTCTTGCCCCCACTTGTGCAATATTTTTTTCAGGCTCGCTTGGTAGCTCAAAATAAGACTCGCCGAATAATCAAAGCTTTGTGACATAATTGCTCCTTGAAATTTTATTCCTGAAATAATGATAATACCTGCTGCGCCATGATGATGGTTGCACATGATGCAAAAAATCAAGATTTTTTCGTGGCTAAAAACTGAATAGAAACTCTAGATCGCAGGTGGTGTTAGTTGTATCGTTAGTTTATGTTTGTTATCAATAAAGTTGATTTTTTTCGCCATTGAGACATAAGTGTATAACTCAGTCAGCTTACTGATGTTTTGTTGCTGGTGGTACGCTCTGTCGCGACGGCCAGATAGTGAAGAGGTCCGAAAATACTCGCTAATGCAACAGCACCACAACCATGTCGCAGCCTTCAAAGTAGCCGCCTGAGGATAGGAATAGGTTCTGCGAAAGGCTTATGGCAAAAGGAGCAGGCGATGGTATAGATTTGATGACACTTTAATTTTTCTCTACCACGGATGGATCTCATGATTGACCTGGTCTCTCTCAAAGGTGTCACTAGCTATCCCTCTGGCGCCTCTGTCACGCTCGGCCCTCTGACGCGAGTGAACCTTATTTACGGGCTTAACGGTAGTGGGAAGTCCACCATTGCGAATTATCTGCAGGAGCTTACGCATGGCCACTACAGACACTGCCAGGTCAATCCGGCGGTGAGCCAGGACCAGGTCTTCGTTTATAATCAGGCATTCGTAGAGAAGAATTTTCACTCAGAAACTCAGCCCGGTATCTTCACGCTCAACCAGGGTAATATCGAGGCTGAGGCGGCCATCCGTGAGGATGAACAAAGCCTTGAAGAGACGCGTTTGGAAAGTCAGGCAGTCGCTGATGAGCGTCAAAAGCTCTTCAGTCAGCAGACAAAGGAGGACAACCAATACAAGGATCTGCTATGGGACATCAAGAAAGAATATAACCAAGACAGTCTCTATTATTGCTTTGAAAGCTTCCATACCAACAAGGCCAAGCTGAAAAGCAAGCTGGAAAGTATGTCGCTACCTTCGGTAGCCACCCGTTCAGGCCGCGAGTTAGCTGAAGCAGCGCATGCACTGCAATCGTCTGATGGTGAGCTTCTATCCACTCTGGGGCCTATCTTGTTTACCGCGTCCGCGGTTGAAAACAATAAGATTTTCAGCGAAGTCATTACCCCTTCTGGGGATTCCTATCTGGCAGGTTTGATCGAGAAGCTTGGGAACTCGGACTGGGTGAAAGGCGCGATGTTTTATGTCGCCAAATCCGATGGACAATGTCCCCTCTGTCAGCAATCGCTACCGCATGAATTCCACTCCCACGTCAAACAACTCTTTGATAAAAGCTACGACGAAAAAATAGAAACGCTCCAATTGCTAAAGGATGAGTACGAGAGTGGTACCCGCTCGTTGCTGACGACGCTGGAGGGCGAACCCTACAAAAGCTCTGCGATTCAGGAGGATCCCGCTTTCGTCAAAGCCAAGGCTGACTTGGTCAAAGCCTTTGCTGATAACGTTGCGAAAATTAACGACAAGACAGGTTCGGCCTCGAAGGTCGTGAGCCTCATTTCTACCAGTGACATTGTTGAGCGACTGAACATTACGATCGAGGTGCAGCGTCTCAAGATTTCCGAGTACAACGAAAGGATCCTTAAAAAGGATCAGTTGCTTAAGGATATAACCCAAGAGCTGTGGCTGATCATGCGTAAGCAGGCTGAGCCGATCATTTCGGCACACAAAAAGCTTACTAAGGAGTTGGAGGAGAGTATCCAAGGATGTGATGAGAGCATCGCGCAACTAATTAAGCAGTCGACTACGATTCGAGATTCTATCTCACGGCATCGGTCGGAGATTACCAATATCGAAGAGTCAGTCATAAATATCAATAACTCGCTTTCAGCGATTGGCCTCAGCGGCTTCTCTATTCAGAAGGAGCTAGGAGACCAGACCAGTTACCGACTCGTCAGGCCCGATGGAATAGATGATGTCTACCGCTCACTGAGCGAAGGTGAAAAGACCTTAGTCACGTTCCTATACTTTCTGGAGCTATGCTTGGGTAGTGTCGAGTCAGACTCACCGGTGGTACTGAGTAACCGCATTGTGGTCATCGATGACCCAATCTCCAGCCTTTCGCATAACTATGTCTATGAGGTTGCCGCGCTCATTTACCACCGAGTGCTTCGTCCGGAGGCGAATTTCAAACAGATCCTGGTGCTTACTCATAACTTGTTTTTCTTCCACGAGCTTTTGAGAAATGGCCGGCAAACCGTGGTCAAAAAATACCGATGCTTCCGGGTCGTCAAGGGCGAGTTCAGCAGCATTTCAGCGTTGGGTCATCGCGACATCAAAAATGACTACGAGACGTATTGGCAAGTAATCAGGGATGCAAGTGAGGGCAGGGTAAGCCCGGCAGTGCTGCCGAACATGATGCGCAATGTGCTGGAGCACTATTTCGGTTTCATTCATAAGAGGGATGATTTGTCGAAGGCCCTAGAGGGCTTGGAGAATAATGATAGTGGGGAGTTCAAGTCGCTCTATCGTTATGTCAACCGAGAATCACATGGCACCTCTATCAATATCACTGATTTCGGGGGGCTAGAGCCCAACAAACTCATTGAGAAATTCAAAGAGGTTTTTGCGGTATCTGGGTACCCTGAGCACTATCGCATGATGATGGGGGAGGAGGACGAGAGTGATTCAGCAGACATGGCATAAGCCTCAGAGGCTCAGTCACTTCGTTGTTACCGCTGAACATGCTCAGTCCGGAACCAGCGCGACGAGTCTGCCAGCAAAGCGGCCATACATTTGCGATCCAGCTTGTGATGGCACTAGCGGCACGGTGCCATCAAAACGCTTCACAGGCCTGTTTTAGACTGTTAGGATTGTTCCGCAGCTACCACCAACGGATCTCTCCATCCTGCCCCACACTCGAATGCGTAGCTTTACACATAGGGTGTAAAGGCTATCAGCAGCAAGCTGAGAAAAAATGGAGATAACGTCATGACTAGTCATGCCAAAGTCGTACCGGTTCGCCAGTACGAACGTTACCGTTTCGGTCGTTGGGAGACAGTGTGTAAACACCAGCGCTCCCTTCCCCGCCGGTAATGAATAACCTTGGTGGTAGTTGCACCTCTTGCACCTCTCGGCTTTATCTGTTTTAGCCAGGCACATCTCCTTACTTAGCCCATCATAAGTCCAATATTACATGCCCATAGAACCAAGGCCTTCGATCAGTCTAGATGAAAAGAAGCTGAACATAGAGATGGAGAAGCTTAGTCTTGAGCAAAGAAAGTTTAAACTAGAAGCGTCAAAAGCCTCTCTTGCTGCAAAAAGTTACAGGATTGATTTGTGGTCTAAGCTCGCGATTCCAGTCGCGGTTTTCGTCTTGGCAGCTGCTACATACTATACAAACTCTAGTAATATGTCCGATCGGATGGTATTCGACGCGGACAACAAAAAAGTTGAGTTTAGGCAAAAAGAGGAAGAGCTTTTTATCAAGAAAAGTGAATCTGAGCAAAATAGAGAGGCAAATAAAGCAAGGTTTATACAGAACAATCTTGAGCTTATTACCGCTCCTGCACCAGAGTCTGAGCAGAGGCTGGCGGCGCTGGCAAATGCTGTGTTGCCAGCTATTGATGTTCACGAGGTTCTTGAAAAAGCTAAAGCTATTAGAGTCAGTAGCACCCCCCAAGAGGTCATTGCCGATAAGGCATCTCCTCTGAACGCTTCAAGTGAATACCTTAATACTGGTAAAATCTTTGCCAAGAGCGGGAATTTCGAACAAGCGTTGACCAATTTTGAGATGGCGACCCTACTTAACACTTCTGATCCATTGGCGTGGAACTACAAAGCTTACGCAGAAATGCGAACTGATCGGAACGACGCTGCGCTAAAAAGCATTAGCACTGCGATCAACCTGAAGCCAGTCGAAGCGAGTGCTCAAAGAATAATTATGCTCAACGCGACAAAGATTCTATGTTCTCTCGGGCGAACCGAAGATGCATTGTCGTACATCAACAAGAGCATAGCTTTGTCCCCAGAAATGTATGATCTAGCGCGCAAGGATCAGGAGTTCGGGAAGCGCTGTAATTTTGCTCTGAGAAAATAAAGTATCTGGATAAGCGCTTGCATAAATTCCGCTGAGGCGAACCTTGCTTGCGGCGGTGGTTTCCCGTAGAAACCTACAGGTTCTCTGGCTAAAACTGCCTATTGCTTTGCATTCGGATCATCACGCTCGGCGATTCTTGACCAAATACGGTCATTACCTCTTGAGCTGGGCTGCTCCGTGGAAAGGCATCAGTTTGCAAGAATTGTTATGCCGCGGGCTCTCGCCTTTTTATTCCGAGTTGAACTTCCCATTAAGTCACCCCTGAGTTTATGGATACATACAATGCTCGGTTGTTGATCGTTGACTAACGTTTGAACTGCCAAGATTTTCCTAAACGAAGAGTGAGCAAATACATAGTCAGAAGATAGTAATAGCGTGTTGATTCAGCTTGCCGGTTTACGTGCTGATTTAGAAACCAGGCTAGATGCTTTCGCTGCCATGTCCATGGATTATCTCGGTGCCAGCGATTAGAGATCGCCACTTGAATGGCCCTCGCTTGGCGTATGTGGCGCTGGCGTGTGGTATGCGACCCCGTGACGACGCCCACCAGGAAAAGCTCCATATCGAATGCCGTGCTCATATTCGACCACCGATGTAAGCCGACAACACACCGATACGGCCGTGCCCCAGCTCATAGCTGATTTGCAGTCTGGCATCCTGATCTAGGCGTCGGTCGAGCTGATAGCAATGGCCACCGTTGATGGGTGCGGGATGATGGGTGATTTGCTCATAGCGTTCGCATGCATAGGCCGTCCGTAACTCGTGGAAACCTTTGAGGCTGTACTGATGGAGGATGTCCCGTGCAGGACGGACGATTCTCCGTTGGAAATCGAGGTAGCTTTCGTCCGGTGCAAGTAGGTTGCGGCTACCGTCGGGCGAGACCTGATCGGCAAATCTCAGCGCGTCACGAATATGATCATCTACCGTAATCCAGCGAGGTGCTGAAGCTCCGGAGCGGCCACCTTTGGTGCCGTCCTGGATGTTGATTCTGCCAAGTTGTTCTGCTTCACGTTGCAATCGGGGCAGGTCGGCCAAAATGGTTTCACGCATGCGCATGCCGGCGGTTCGCGCCAACTGCACGATGGCTGCGGCGCGCGGCTGCTGATGTTCGCAAAGCACGTCGACGATCCGTTTCGCCTGTTTGCGGTCTTGGCCTTGCGGCACTGAGCAACGAACACTGGTGCGCTGCGTCCCTAGCGCATTGCTCGGACTCGGCACTTTCACATGCTGATCACCGCGAAGCGCTGCCAGGGTCCGGTTCACGCTGGACAACCGGTTTTGCGCTGTGGCGATGGCGAGCTCGCCCTGTTCAACTTGCTGACGCAGATGCCCGGCGTAATCCAGCAAGGTCTGCCGATCAATTTTTCGCGCATCATTAAACCCCGGTCCATCCTTCGATCGGCACCAGCGTACAAACGCCTGCCAGCGATCACTGTGCGCCTTGACCGCGCCGTAATGCCCGCCGCCAAACAGATCGCGCAACGCCTGTGGCCCGGCATAGCTCAGTTGTCGGCCATAGCCAAAATTCCGCCCATCCCGTCTGCCTACCAATGCCATGATCAAACTCCTCTCGAAGCCAAAACGTTTCAAACCTTCCTCACGTCATCCCGCCAAGAGTGCTGAGTGTTATCAGGGATCATGGCCCCTGCGACCTGTGAGGGTTGTCCACTAACGCGGGACTGGCGGCTCTTTACGACCGGGAGCCTGGGCATCTCATGATCTGGCCTCCTGAACACTTCCAAGGAAGTGGGCGGGTGGAGGCTGCATTGGCTGACGAGACCAACGCCGCGAGATCTTGAGCCGGGTGAAGGCAGTGATGCGATGTCCGGGGTGTGCCTGACTGTCAGTCAGGTGCAGTCCATTCCCTGGGCTGCGGCACCATCATCTGCATCGCTGTTGCGGGTGACTTCGGTGTTTGTCACGCCGATTGTCACGAGGGGGAATGCCGCAAAGCCTTGTACGAGATGGGCTGCAGCAGCGGTACGAGCGCCCGTCTCTTTCCGGGAGAAAGAGACGGGCGCAGGTTGGCGCAAGGAAATGGCCAAGCGGATAGGTTGCTGCAAGACAGCTACGAAGGGGGGTGAGTTGCCGCAGTGGGCACACTGGTAAAAGTAGGCATCCATCACATCGCTGTGACCGTGCGAGCCGCCGGACGCTAATCGCACTTTGGGGGAACCACCATGGTGTGGCGTAGCCTTAAAGGTTCTGGCTACCTGGGTTGCTGTCAACGACAGCGCTTGCCCGATCTTTTCTACGCCTGTGGATAATTCGGGTCAAGATTCCAATTTTCGGGAGTTCTGCGGCTGTGGATGAAATTATCCACCGGTGGAAATCAGTGGTTTTCCACAGACAGTTGTGTGGGCTTTAGATTTTTTAAGTGAGGTCCATCCAAGCAGGGCGGCTTTGCAGCCCTGTTTGGATGGACCCGCGTGGACAAGCGGATCACTGAGATATAAAGACCGAGCGCTTACTCAGTTGCGCCACGTTTTGCTTTTAAGCGAGTGACGTTCGGTCCGGTCTGGTTCGCGAATTCGTGTGGAGTGACATGCTCCTGCCGGTTGGCCTCCAGGTACCGGCTCCACCAGTTCATGATCAGCCTGCGCTCCTCGATGAATTCTGCCTTGTGGATGTAAGCGGCGCGGACGTTGTTGCGCTCCTTGTGGCTCATCTGCCGTTCAATGGCTGTCTCCGACCACAATCCTGACTCGATCAGTGCGCTACAGGCCATCGAACGAAACCCATGCCCGCAGATATCGGTTTTGGTGTCGTATCCCATCGTCCGAAGCGCGTTGTTCACGGTATTTTCGGACATGGGCTTCCAGGGTTTGGCATCCCCTGCGAAGACCAATGCGAATTTGCCTGTGAGTGCATGGATTTTTTCGAGTAGCGCCACTGCTTGCGGCGATAAGGGTACTAAATGGATATCCCCTGCCATCTTCGTACCCCTTGTGGAAAAGGGTACTCCCTCCAACGCGGGTCGAGTGTCCGGTATCTTCCAGGTGCCGCGCTTGAGGTCGAACTCGCTCCAGCGTGCGAAACGCAGCTCGCTGGATCGTACAAACACATGCAGCGACAGCATCACCGTCAGACGGGTAAGTGCCCGGCCTTTATAGGTGTCGATCCGCTCCTGCAGTTCCGGCAGTCGCGATAAGGGTAGAGCGGGGCGATGTACCACCCGCGGGGCTTTGATCGAGCCTTCGAGATCGTAAGCAGGGTTTATGGTGATAAGCCGGAGGCGCTTTGCCTCGCGCATGATGCTCTGCAGGTAGTTTTGTACCCTTAAAGCAACGTCGATCGTTCCGCGCTTCTTGATCGCTTCCAAGGGCTGCATAAGGTCATGGGTGTCGAGATCAACAATGGCGCTTGCGCCGATCAGTGGGAATACGTGGGTTTTGAGGCGGCTCATCACTGTCTTGGAATGGCCTGGTGCCCACTTCGCCGACATTTCCGTATGCCAGTCGAGCGCAACACTTTCAAAGGTTCTGCCTTTGATTACGGCTTCCGCCTTGGCTTGGTGCTTGGTCTCTATAGGATCAACGCCATCCGCCAGCATTCGCTTAACTTCCAAGCGCTTGCGGCGCGCATCGGCGAGGCCAATGACGGGGTAGTTGCCGAACGAGGTAAGTCCTTCGCGTCCGTTAGGTTTGACGTAACGGAGCCGCCAGCCTTTGCGGCCATTGGGTTGGACTAGGAGGTAGAGGCCATCGCCGTCGAAAAGCTTGTAGGCGCGGTCTGTAGGTTTTGCCAAGCGGCAAGCTGCGTCGGAGAGCGGAGCTGTGGTGCGCGACATAAGGGTACTCCCTTTTATCGAAGTGACCTGTATCCCAAACTCTACCCTTAAAACGGTTGGAGTCCACCAGTTTCTGACGGAAACCGACGGAACGCCAAAACGAAAAAACCCGCCAGAAGGCGGGTTTTTCGGGGGTTTCAGAGATTTTGAAAGCCTTCTCTGGAACCTTGGATGGTGCCGGCACCAGGAGTCGAACCCGGGACCTACTGATTACAAGTCAGTTGCTCTACCAACTGAGCTATACCGGCGTGTGGGCGACGATTATAGCGATTGGGTTGGTTCTGTAAACCCCTGAATTCAGACTATTTTTACGCAGGCGCTGGATCAGGCGTGGCTTGGGCTGTGTCGTCGGGTTTTCAGCCGCAAAACCGGGCTTCCTGGCGGCCAATCCAGCCTGAGCGTGAGGGCAGAATTTTTGCACTGCTCAAGCACCCATTTCACCCGTTTATGTCCTTTTGATTGGAAGCTTATGCACAACGGATCGGCGCGATGGGGGTATTGCGAGGGATTTTGTGGACACGTTCTCATTTTGCTCGCAACGCCCTGTTTTACAGGTTTTTTATCTATATGAACAAAAAATGACCAATGCTGTTGCGGTCGCGTAACGGCGATGGATATTGGATCCACGGGAAAACCATCAACAGAGTTATCCACAGGCTGGAAAGGATTTAACTGCGTTCGGCCAGCAGCAGAAAATTACGTGGGGTCAGTGGGGTGTCGCAGAAGGTGCCGAGGCGTACGACATATCCCTGCTCTACGAGGAAAAGTGCCCGATCCAGATTCAGCCAAAGCTCCAGCGGTCGTCGGAACAGTCCGCGCAGCAATTCCAGGTTGCGAACTTCGGCCAAGCGCTGCCAACCAGCGACTTCCAACGCCTGCCAATCGGGCGTGCCGATTGTGGATAACTCCTTCAATGCGGCCAGATCGCGACAGTAATCAGCGAAGGGTTTTTCCAGCCAGGCGCTGGGCAGGGACGGAGTTGGAAGGTATTCGTTGACGCCGCGCAGTTGCCGTTGCAGCAGATCAAACGCCAGACGCCGGGCCATGGAGGTGTCGCGCTGACGTCGGACTCTTGCACCGGCGGTGACGGTTTCACTCATGGGCAGTGCAAGATCTTCGAGTGACAGCTGTAGGGCGGATCGCAAGCCCGCGCAGGACGATGCCCGGTACTCGCTGCGATTGATCCGGTTGTAACAGCATGGGGCAATGGCCATCTGCTGACATCCGGCTGCGCTCGCCAATTGCATCAGACGCACATGCAGGTCACCGCAGGCGTGCAGGGCGACGGGGGTGTGTTGAGCGCTCAACACGGTTGATGCGTTTGATGCCAGCACATCCTGCTCGACATGCAGAGCGTGCAGGTGATGCCGCTGACTCAGCGCCTGACCGCTGGCAACCAACGCCGGATCGTATTCAACGCAAGTCAGCTGTTGTCCCGCACCCAACAAGCGTCGGCCCAAATGTCCCTTGCCGGAACACCAATCCAGCCAATGCGTCGGTTGTGCAGTAAAGGATAAACGGCTGGCGAACGCCTCGATCTGCTGCCACTTGCGCCCCGGCACATCGACGTTCAAGCGATGGCCTGCGGCTTCCAGCGCATGCTTCGGCAACTCACCGACCGCGCTCAGCGCAGCCGACAACGCCGCCAGGGAAGCGAACGGCTCCGGCGCATCGAGGAGATCGGCAGGATGGTTATGCACCCGCTCTGCATCTTCCAGTGATCGTCCGCGTAGCCACGAAGCCAATTCGGGGTAGGCGGTTTCCCACGGAAGCGAAAGATGGGTGAACGGACGAGGTTTCCACAGCGTCTGATGCTCGATCAAAAAAGCATCCAGCGCGGTGAAGCGGGCGAGTAGGTCCTCGCCCGTCAGCACGTAGGAAGGATCAACGCCCTTGGCAGGCATCGACGCGCAACCAGCGCTCCAGCAGCTTGAAGCCGCGCACCAGCACGTAGGACATCAGCAGATAGAACACGCCGGCGGCGAAGAAGATTTCCACCGGCAGGTAGGTGCGGGCGATGATCGTGCGGGCCATGCCGGTCAGTTCCAGCAGGGTCACGGTGCTCGCCAGCGCACTGGCCTTGAGCATCAGGATCACTTCGTTGCTGTAGGCCGGCAGACCGATGCGCGCCGCACGCGGCAGCATGATGTAGAACATCGCCTTGGGTTTGGACATGCCCAGCGCCCGCGCCGCTTCGATTTCCCCGGGCGGAATCGCCTGGATCGCGCCGCGCAGGATCTCGGCGATGTAAGCCGCGGTGTGCAGGGTCATGGTCGCGGTGGTACACCAGAACGGATCGCGCAGGTAAGGCCACATCGCGCTGTTACGGACCGCGTCGAACTGCGCCAGGCCGTAGTAGACGAGGAACAGTTGCACCAGTAACGGCGTGCCACGGAAAAAGAAGATGTAGGCGTAGGGCAAAGCGCGCACGTACCACAGCTTCGAAGAGCGGGCGATGCCCAGGGGAATTGCCAGCAGCAGGCCGGCAATCACTGCAATGGCTACCAGCTCCAGGGTCAGGGTCGCGCCCTGCGCCAGTTTCGGCAGCCACTTGATGATCACTTCCCAATTCATGAAGCGCTCCTCGCAAAGCCGCGAGCGGCGCGTTTTTCCAGGAAGTGCATGCCGGTCATCGCCAGTACGGTGAGACCCAGGTACATGACCGCCGCCACCAGATAGAAGGTGAACGGTTGTTTCGAGACGGTCACGCCGATCTGCGCGTGACGCATGATTTCTTCCAGGCCGATCACCGAGACCAGCGCGGTGTCCTTCATCAGGATCATGAACAGATTGCCCAGGCCCGGCAGGGCAATGCGCCACATCTGCGGCATGATCAGCCTGGTGAAGATCCGCCATTTCGACAGGCCCAGTGCCACGCCGGCTTCACGGTGGCCCTTGGGAATGGCGAGAATCGCGCCGCGGAACACTTCCGTGGCATAGGCGCCAAAGCACAGGCCCAGCGCAATGACGCCGGCGGCGAAGGCACTGAGTTGCAGATCGGGATTGCCGAAAAACTCACCAAGGCTGCGCATCAGGTTGACTGTGCCGAAGTAGATCAACAGCACCCAGAGCAATTCCGGGACGCCACGCACCAAGGTCGAATAAGTGCCGCCAAGCCACTGAAGCGGCTTGTACGGGGAAGTCTTGGCCAAGGCGCCGAGCAGACCGAGCACCAGTCCAAGACACAGGGCGGTGAGAGCCAGTTTGACGGTCATCAGCGCGCCGGCGGCGAGGGCCGGGCCGAATCCGTAGAGGTCGATAATCATGGATTTCTGTTCAAATTGCGGCAGGCAAAGTCGGGAGCCGACGCCGTTGAGTCACGGCGCCAGTCCCACAGGTCAGGATCAATAGATGCTGAACGGGAAGTACTTGTCGTTGATCTTCTTGTAGGTACCGTCGGCGACGATTTCCTTCAGTGCGGCGTTCAGCTTCTCGCGCAGCGGATCGCCTTTACGTACAGCGATGCCGATCTTGTCGCTTTCCACGACCGGGTCGCCTTTGAACTCGTAGTTCTTGCCGGCGTCGCTTTTCAGCCAGTCATAGTTGGCGTACTTGTCGGCGAGGATGGCGTCGACACGACCGGAAGTCAGATCCAGGTAGGCGTTTTCCTGGGTGTCGTAGAGGCTGACCTTGATGTCATCACCGTAGGTGTCTTCCAGCCAGGTACCGGCCAGCGTCGCACGCTGCGTACCGATGGTTTTGCCTTTGAGCGAATCCTTGTCGGTTTTGAAGTCGACGTTTTTCGGCGCAATGAACTGCAGCTTGTTCGAGTAGTACGGGTCGGTGAAGTCCACCGCGCCCTTGCGCTCTTCGGTGATCGACAGCGAGGACACCAGGAAGTCGAACTTCTTGGCGTTCAGCGCAGGGATGATGCCGTCCCAGTCGGATGTGACGACGGTGCACTCGACTTTCATCTTGGCGCACAGGGCGTCGCCGATGTCTTTGTCGAAGCCGACCACGTTGCCGCTCGCGTCTTTGTTATTGAACGGCGGGTACGCCGCTTCGATGCCCATCTTCAGGGTCTCGGCCATGGCACCGGCGCTGAATGCGAGGGTGACGGCGGCAGCCAGGAAGACCTTCTTGAAATTCTGCATGCATGTTGCTCCGTTAGCGGTTGCTGGACATGAATTGTTTGCAGCGCGCCGAAAGCGGGTTTTCGAACACCTGCTGAGGCGATCCTTGCTCTTCCACCAACCCCTGGTGGAGGAATACCACTTCGCTGGAGACCTGACGGGCAAAGCCCATTTCGTGAGTCACCAACAGCATGGTGCGGCCTTCTTCGGCCAATGCGCGGATGACACTAAGTACTTCCTGAACCATTTCCGGGTCAAGGGCGGAGGTGGGCTCGTCGAACAGAATCACCTTCGGTTGCATCGCCAGGGTGCGGGCGATGGCCGCGCGTTGTTGCTGACCACCGGACAATTGCGCCGGGTAGGCGTGGCGTTTGTCGGCGATGCCGACCTTGGCCAGCAGCGCTTCGGCCACTTCGATGGCTTCGGCCTTGCTCTGGCCTAGCACCCGACGCGGAGCTTCGATGATGTTGTCGAGTACGCTCATGTGCGGCCACAGATTAAAGTTTTGAAACACAAAACCAATCTCGGAGCGCAGGCGGTTGATCTGTTTGCCGTCGGCGGCAACCAGTTCGCCATTCTTGGCGGCCTTGAGCTTGAGCTCTTCACCGGCCACCAGGATCTGGCCCTGGTGCGGATTTTCCAACAGGTTGATGCAACGCAGGAACGTGGACTTGCCGGAACCGGAGGAACCGAGGATCGAGATCACATCGCCGTCGCGGGCGGTCAGCGAGATGCCTTTGAGCACCTCAAGCTGTCCGTAGCGTTTGTGCAAGTTGCGGATTTCAAGCGCGGGCGTGGCCTCAGCCATGTGCGTTCCTCATATATGTTGCGCTCCTGCTGTTGGCTGGCCTTCCTGGCGAGGCGGCCAAGCTAGCATAGCGTTTCAATGGCAGCCAACAGCGCTACGGGCGGTAAGCGGATGGCGTGTGGCAGGTTGTCGCATCGGCACAGCAGACTGTCGCCCCATCAACAACCGAACGGGTGTTTGATCGTGCAAACCCGTGGGCGTCGCGTAAAAAAAGGCGCGATGTTGCCAGCTTTGGCGGGGTGTTGGAAGCGCTATCCGGCCGAACGTTCCTGAATTGCCCTTTTATTGTGCATCCCACACTTTTTCAGTGTGTTTCTGGTGCGCTCGTTCGTTTGAAAAGTGAGTCGCAGGGTAACGCTCTGGCGAATTGCCATTAATTTTAAGGACTTGCGATGACTGTCCGGTCGCGTTCAAAGCCGCGGGCCAGAAGAGTTTGAAACATTTTGGCGCATTTATTGCGTGCAGAATCTGGAACGCCCCGTTGGTTTCTTTTTACGAGAAGGAAAGCCAGACGGGACGGACGCAATCGCTTTCCTTGCAAAGGTAGTTTCGATGAGCAGTACCCCAAGCTCCAATGGCCTCGAACAGGGGCTCAAACCGCGTCATGTGACCATGTTGTCGATCGCCGGTGTGATCGGCGCCGGTCTGTTCGTTGGCTCCGGCCACGCTATCGCTGCCGCCGGCCCTGCCGTGCTGTTGGCCTACGCCGCCGCCGGTACCCTGGTGGTGCTGGTGATGCGCATGCTCGGTGAGATGGCTGTCGCCTCGCCCGACACCGGCTCGTTCTCGACTTACGCCGACCGTGCCATCGGGCACTGGGCCGGTTTCACCATCGGCTGGCTCTACTGGTGGTTCTGGGTCCTGGTGATCCCGCTGGAGGCCAACGCCGCCGCGACCATCTTGCACGCATGGTTCCCGAGTGTAGGCATTTGGGCGTTTGCGTTGATCATTACCCTGCTGCTCACCGTGACCAACCTGTTCAGCGTGAAAAACTACGGTGAATTCGAATTCTGGTTTGCCCTGATCAAAGTGCTGGCGATCATCGGCTTCATCATCCTCGGTCTGGCGGCCATCTTCGGCTTCCTGCCAAACAGCCAGGTCAGCGGCGTTTCGCACCTGTTCGACTCCGGCGGCTTCCTGCCAAACGGCATGGGCGCAGTACTGGGCGCGATCCTGACCACCATGTTCTCGTTCATGGGCACCGAAATCGTGACCATCGCGGCCGCGGAATCGAAGAACCCGGGCAAGCAAATCTCCAAGGCCACCAACTCTGTAATCTGGCGGATCGGCCTGTTCTATCTCGTCTCGATCTTCATCGTCGTGGCCTTGGTGCCGTGGAACGATCCGACCCTGGCCAACCTCGGTTCCTATCAGACCGTGCTTGAGCGCATGGGCATTCCGAACGCGAAAATGATCGTCGACATCGTGGTACTGGTCGCGGTGACCAGCTGCCTGAACTCGGCGCTGTACACCTCGTCGCGCATGCTGTTCTCCCTGGGCAAGCGCGGTGACGCGCCAGCCATGTCGACCCGCACCAACAAAAGCGGCACGCCTTACTGGGCGGTGATGCTGTCCACTGGCGCGGCGTTCCTCTGCACCTTCGCCAACTACGTGGCACCGGCTGCGGTGTTCGAGTTCCTGTTGGCCAGCTCCGGCGCCATCGCGCTGCTGGTGTACCTGGTGATCGCGTTCTCGCAACTGCGCATGCGCAAACAGCGCATGGCCCGCGGCGAGAAAATCGTCTTCAGCATGTGGCTGTTCCCGGGCCTGACCTACGCGGTGATCATCTTCATCGTCGCGGCCCTGACCATCATGCTGTTCCAGGAAGCCCACCGCGTGGAAATCCTCGCGACCGGCTTGCTGAGCCTGTTGGTGGTGGCTGCCGGCCTGCTGGTAGCACGCCGTCGCAAGCTGGAAAAACGTGGTGCGGTGGTGCTCAACTGATCCGTAGCGCGTAATGCAAAACGGCCGCTGTCAGTGATGACGAGCGGCCGTTTTTGTTTGGGAACGGTGGATTATTCAGGGTGCACCCAATCTTCTATGCGCAATCCGGAAACACGTTCAAATTCCCGTACATTGTTCGTCACCACAATAAGGCCTTGTGAGCGCGCGTGACCGGCGATCATTTGGTCATAGGGGCCAATAGGTGTTCCTGCTCTAGCCAGCTCAGATCGAATCATTCCGGCCTGCGCTGCTGCGTCATTGTCAAAAGCCAAGACTTCCAGTCGAGCAACGAATCCTTCGACAACCGAAAGATTCTTTTCGGGGGCCGCCGACTTTTCAGCGCCGTAGATAAGCTCCATGAGCGTGATAGCGCTGATGCACAATTGTCCGGAATGTCGGTTGAACGCTTCTCGGACAATTTGTGGTTTGTTCTTGATGGTGAAAATACAGACGTTGGTATCCAGCATGTATTTGATCATCAGAACGACTCACGCTCCTGATCATTGGGTTGCTCACGGTCAACCATGAAATCGGCGGAAACGTTATCGCCATCGAACCAGCTATCCCAGCTTTCTCCGGCAGGTGTGATGACGCGTGTTCTGCCGATGGCGATCACTTCAACGCGTTTGACATCGCTGGGCATTGCGACTGCCTTGGGCAGTCGAACGGCTTGGCTTCTATTGCTCATGAAAATTGTGGTTTGTTCCATGTTCGGCCTCCAATGTCCGCGTCTGCAATGAAGCAAGAATAGGTTGCGGTTGGGATATGTCAATGGGATATACATTGCGCTCGGACGGAGGGCTTTCGAATCGGCCAAATAAAAAAACGGCCGCTGTCAGTGATGACGAGCGGCCGCTTTTGTTTCGGAGCGGGGTTTATTCGCTCTTTTCTTCCTGCGTATCTATCGACTTGCCATAGGTATCCAGCGCAACTCCGAAGTCGGTGATGAACTGCGGCTCGCTCAGCCAGGCCTGGGCGGTTTCGATGTCCATGCCGTCGGCCCACATGCGGTAGTCGATCAGCATGTCGGCGGCCAGGTGGGTGGCGGCCATGCCTTCGTTTTCGGCGTTTTCCATGTCCAGCAGCTCAGGATGGTCAACGATGATGAACGCCAGCTCACGCAGCAACGTCAGCAGCATGTCGTTGCGGCTGACGGCTTCGGCGTCGCGCATTTTGCTGAACATTGCCAGGGTGTATTCCGGGATCGGCTCGGCCAGATGCCCGAGATCGTCGTCCTGGTCCAGCGGCTTACGGCCGACCATACGGATCTGCTTGGCTTTGGCCTTGGCGCGTTTGGCGCGTTTCTGTTGCTTGTTCAGGGATGCCATGGGAACTCAGTTCTTCTGTTGGGTTTGTGCGGCGATCGCGTCGGACGCCGCCACATAGTCGGCCTGGAAGGCCGGGGATTCGATCCAGGCCAGCGCGCCGGCTTCGTCGGTCTCTTTCGACCACTGGCGATACTCGATCAGTGCGGCGAGGATGAAGTCCATCGCACCTTCTTCGCCCTCTTGCTCGTAGACCAACTCGAGCAACGGGTCTTCGAGGAACGCGGTGCACAGCGCTTGCTGGCTGATCTTCTCGGCGTCGATCATTTTCTTGAACAATTCGGTCAGGTCCACCGACTCGAAATCGATGCGGTCATCGTTCGGATCCAGTTCGACCGGCGCCTCGGGGCGTTTGGTGCGGTTCTGCTTGGCCTTGGTCTTGGCCCGGGCGGCGCGTTTTTGCTGCTTGTTGGCGGAGGCCATGGTGTGTTCCGTCGTGCGTTGAAAGGGCTCAGCTGCGCGGCACTGTCCGCCCGGGTGAGTCGGGGGCCAGCTCGCCGGTTTGCAGCCAGGTCAGAGCGATGGGCCATAGTGTGGCTTGGTATGCGCTGCGAAAAAAGGCGAAATGTCCGACTTGTTGTTCGCCGATGTCGTGCGGCTCGATGCGCAGGTGGGTTTTGTGCGCATGGCTGAAGTAGCAGAGCAGGCGTTCGATGGCTGCGACGGTGCCGTAGGGGTCGTCGCTTATGCTGATCGCCAGGGTCTTGGCGCGGACGTTGGCGAAGGGCAGTCGACCGGAAGCCTTCAGCAGTCTGCGGCCGCTCGGGCGTTGCTCATATCGCGCTGTAGGCGTGCTCCAGTCGCGTACGACGCCGGCGGGCGTGTCCTCCAGCCAGCCGAGGCGCTTGCCGGGGAAATAGCCACAGAAGCGCGTCAGCAGCGGCATCAGCAGATGCCATTTGCCGAACATGCGCCAGCGCTGTTCCGACGCATAGTCGCGCCAGTAAGCGAACTGCGCGCCGACCGTCACCAGCCGACGAATGACCTGTCCCGACTCGCCAAGCCCAGCTGCGCAGCCGCCGAAACTGTGACCGACCACGTCGATGGGCTGACCGGGGAATTCCCGTTGTGCGCGTTTTAGCATCGCCTCGAAATCCAGCGCACCCCAATCGGTCCATGAGGCCTCGAGGCCTTTCAGGGTTGCCGGGCGGGATTCGCCGATACCCCGGTAGTCATAGGTGATCACGTCGAAACCGTTGGTGAACAGATAATCGGCGAAGCGCGAGTAATGTCGGCAGCGTACCGAGGTGGCAGCGTTGATGATGACCACCGGGCGTTGTTCATCGGGCACGGTGTGCCGCCAGATGAAACCGCCGAGCACAACGCTATCGGCGGCGACTTCCTTGAAAGCCTCGCCGTGTTTATCAGTCAAAGCCGGCGACTTTGACTGCGTGTCTTGCGTTGCTGGCGCATCCTGACAGCTCATCGCTTTCGACCTATTCGAGGAGCTGCCAACAATAGTCTTAGCGCCATCCGGGAACAATCCGCAGTTGCTATTCCGAGGATTGAAGGCGCAGGCGTTCTTCGATCAAGGTCTGTTCCCGATTGAGTTCGGCGCGCAGTTCTTCCTCACTCGGCAGTATCGTCTTGTAACTGCTGGCAAAGAGTTGCTCATTGCCCTTGAGCATCGAGTAACGCGCGACCGAGTCGTTGCTCTCGGCACACAGAATGATCCCGACGGTCGGCTTGTCGCCCTCACTGCGCTTGAGTTCGTCGTACATGCGCACGTACATGTCCATTTGCCCGACGTCGCCGGCGCTGAGCCGTCCGCGTTTGAGATCAATGATCACGAAGCATTTGAGCAAGTAGTTGTAGAACACCAGATCGATGTAAAGATCGTCACCATCGGTACTGATACGTTGTTGCCGAGCGACAAAGGAAAAGCCTTTACCCAGTTCCAGGAGAAAGCCCTGCAGATGGTCGATGAGGGCCTGCTCAAGACGGCTTTCCCTGACCTTGCCGGCCGACGGTAGCCCAAGAAATTCGAGTATGACGGGGTCGCGAATGAACTCGCGCGGATGGGGTTTCATGGCTGCAATGTGGGTGCTGGCTTCTTCGATCACATCGGCTTTGTCTCGACTCATGAGCAGTCGCTCGTAGTAGAGCGTATTGATCTGGCGATCAAGGGCGCGGCTGGACCAGTTCAGATTGGCGGTTTCTTCCACGTACCACTGGCGCGCTTTTGCGCTTTCGACCCGCAGCAGCCTGCGATAGTGAGTCCAGCTCAATTCGGAACGCACTGCGTTCCAAATTGGAAACAACTGATAAAAACTCCGCATATACCGCAGATTGCGATCATCAAACCCCTTCCCGAACTGCACCATCAGATCCTCCGCCAACAAGGCCAGCAGCTGCTTGCCATACCCCGCACGCTGGGCGCCTTGCTGCTCGAACTCGACAATATGCCGGCCGATCTGCCAACAGGTCTGCACTTGGATCGTATCAACCGCACGCAGCACTTTTTGCCGCGCCTGACGAATCAGTTCGCCCAATTCCCCCAGCAATGAATCGATTTTCGGGTCTTGCGCGTCAGTCGGTTTTACCTGGTTCATCGAGTCTTCCGCATCATTGGAAACAGACGCAAAGCATGCCAAGTGTCGCCGGCCGGCGATGTCGGGCGAGCCTGTGAAGGCAGCAGGAAGACGGGATGGGTATCGCAGGACGTTGCCGACAAAAGGCGTGGTTGCGAGCAATGATCTGTAGTCCATTTCGTACACGCGCCAAGTTCCAATCAATCTAAAACAAGCCTCGCGGGGCCAAATCTAAAAAAGGGTAACGATTGGGTTCTCTGAACCCGGGAGTCGCCATCATGAAAAACATTCGTTCATTCATGCTGCCGTTCGCCGCTGTCGGTTGGCTGCTGTTGCCTGTCATGGCGCAGGCCGCCAACCTGGAACCGGTCGACAGTGCCGGTGTGCAAGTCCAGCAACAACAGCAAAACGGCATCAACTACCTGTCCGGCGGGATCGGCCTGGACGAGTCAAAAGCCATTCAGCAAACCCCCGGCTACAACCTGCACATGACCTATTCGGTCGGCATGCAAAACGAGTACGCCGCCAACGTCGACGTGACGATTGAAAAAGCCTCGGGGCAACCTGTGCTGACGCTCAATCAGGCGGGGCCGCTGGTGTATGTGCAATTGCCGCCAGGCAAGTACATCGTGCGAGCCACGCTTAATGGTCAGGAGCGGCGCGATGTGACTGACGTCGGCAGCGGCACGGCGCGCAATCTGGTGTTTCACTGGAGTTGAAGTGACTGGCGATTGATGCAGTCGTAAAGCAAGGGCGCGGGTACAATCCCGCGCCTTGTGTTTGGTGGCGAAGGAAGTGCGGGTTTGAAAGGGATTTTGCGCGTTGGCTCAGCGGTGAGCCTGGCTTTGTTGTTGGCCGGTTGTGGAACGATGATGGGGCGCATGAACGGTGCTTCTGAAGAGCCGTATTACAAAGGCGTCGATGGCAACTTGCACTTGCTCGGCGTGAGAGGGGGAGACGGCATGCCGTCCGCGGTCATTTGTTACATGATGATCGTTTGTCCGCTGATTACCGTCGTCTCCCTGCCGGTAGACGCTGCGCTCGACACGGTCTTGCTGCCGGTGGATTACGTCAACACCCTCTGAAGGGAATCTTCACTTATCGCCGTGTGCGTTTGGCCTTCGGCTTGTCGGTTGGCTCGTGCGCCATTCGGTAAATCCATAATCCGATCCAGCCGATGGCCACCAGGAATACGGTGCCGATGCACTGCGACACGATCTCGAACCAATACATTCGGGGTTGTAGCGCGAGGGTGTAGGTATGGCGCGGGCCTGATCGGTTCCATGTGGTGATGGAGCCGCTGATCAAACTGTGGATGATCAGATAGATCGATGCGCCGATGACGAAGGCGATCAGCACGCCGACGAGTACCGTCAACCAGAACGCTACCCGGCTCTGGCGATAGGGCGGCGGATGGGGCAGGGGCACGCGGGTTCTTTTCTGGTTCATCGAGTGGATGACCCTCTTCCTTAAGGTGCGGCCAAAGTAGCGCGGATCGCCATTCGCCGAAACCCGTCGAGGTTGAAAACTCAATGAGCAATGACAGATATGCGTTGAGCGGGTCGATGCCCTGCCGATCGCCTGAAACGACAAAACCCGCGACGCCTGTGAAGGGCTCGCGGGTTTTTTCCGGGCTGCGCAAAAGGACTGATTGAGCCGTCATCAAATCGCAGGCATAAAAAAACCCTGAATCTTGCGATTCAGGGTTTTCGGTATTTGGTGCCCAGAGACGGAATCGAACCGCCGACACGGGGATTTTCAATCCCCTGCTCTACCGACTGAGCTATCTGGGCAACGGGGCGCATTAAAAGGGTTTTTCGGATTTACGTCAACGACTTTTTTAAAATTTCTTAAATTAATTCCGTCGCTTACGATCCGACCCCCGATTTGCGGGGTTTACTCTGCAGGCGGAACGTAGCCTTCGGCTTGAGCGTATTCCTCGCCGGAGAAGTACTTGTCCATTTCGCCCTGAAGAAATTTTCGATCTTCGGCGTTCATCATGTTCAGACGCTTTTCGTTGATCAGCAGGGTCTGGTGTTTCTGCCAATCAGCCCAGGCCTTGGCGGAGACGTGGTCGAAAATGTCCTGACCTTTGGCACCCGGGTACGGAGGGCGTTCCAGTCCTGGCAATTGTTCTTTGTACTTACGGCACATTACGGTGCGGGTCATGACGACTCTCCTGCATTCAAGACGGCGGCCGCGCGTTCGAGCAAGGTTTTGACCGGGGCAGCAAGGCCCAGGCGCGGCGGGGTGGCGAGGTTATACCAGAGCCAGTCGGCCTCGGCCACGTGATGGGCGGCCTCCTGTACCTGAACCAGCCAGGGTTCGATGGACAGCTGGAAATGGCTGAACGTGTGGACAAGGCTCGGCAGCGCCTGCTGTTCGCCCATCGTCAGCGAGTGCTGATCGGCGAGGTGTTGCAGGTCGTCGAGGTCATCGAGTTCCGGCAGGCTCCACAAACCGCCCCACAGGCCGCTGGAAGGGCGGCGATAAAGCAGAATCGCGCCTTCGCCATTGGCCAGCATCGGCATCAGTGTGCGTTTCTGCGGGATGGCCTTGCGCGGCTTGGGGATCGGGTAGCGCGTCTCCAGGCCGAGCATGTGTGCTTCGCAGCCCTTTTCCAACGGGCACAGCAGACAGCTCGGTTTGCTGCGGGTGCACAGCGTGGCGCCGAGGTCCATCATCGCCTGGGTGTAGGCGTTGACCCGATCGTGCGGGGTGAAACGCTCTGCGTTGGCCCACAGTTGCTTTGCGACCTTAGGCTCGCCTGGGTAACCCTCCTGCGCAGTGAATCGCGCCAGAACGCGTTTTACGTTGCCGTCGAGGATCGGCGCGCGCAGGCCCATGCTGATGCTGGCAATGGCTCCGGCGGTGGACAGGCCGATACCCGGCAGATCCGTAAGCTTTTCGACGTCACGCGGAAATTCGCCGCCGTACTGGCTGACGACGATCTTCGCGGTCTTCTGCAGATTGCGCGCGCGGGTGTAGTAACCCAGCCCGGTCCACAGGTGCAGCACTTCGTCCTCCGGCGCCTCGGCCAGCGCTTGAACCGTCGGCAGCGCGGCCATGAAGCGGTCGAAGTAATTGAGCACGGTGCTGACTTGGGTCTGCTGCAACATGATCTCCGAGACCCACACCCGATACGGATTGATGTCTTGCTGCCAAGGCAAATCGTGGCGGCCGTGGCGGTCGAACCATTCCAGCACCGCCGTGGAAAACTGCTCCGCTCTCATCGCTTGAACAGCCCCTTCAATGCGTTTTTCAGTTCCGGGCTGACTTTGTCGCCCAGTTTCTCGTCGATCTTCTCGCTGAGCTTGTCGCCGGCCATTTTGGTCGCGACCTGACCCAGGCGTTCGTTGTCCACACGGCAGGCCTTGGCGCCCAGTTCCAGCGGGCCACGGCAGCGCAGCGGCCATTCGATGCCGACGAATTTCTCGCCGACCTGACAGGCCGGGTCCGGCATGGCGCTGGTGTCGCCTTCGACGATGATGCCGACGCGGTAATCCATGCCCAGCACCCGCAGGTCGATGTCGCCGTCACCGTTTACGGTCATGCCCGGGATGCGCACTTTCAGGTCCGGGTTGCTGGCGACGCCGTTGCGCAAGGTCAGGTTGCCCTTGAGCTCCTGGAATGGCGTGTCCTTGCCTCGCGGCTCGCCACTGAGGGTTTTGCGGTTGAGGGTGGCGATGCCTTTGCACAGTTGCTGTTCAAGGTTGGCGTTGAGCAGCACGCCGTTGTTGATCACGAAACTGGCGTTGCCGTTGAGGGTTTCGATCAGCGCCTGTTGGCTGTTGCCGCTGCCGGTGATGCTGCTGGTCAGGGTAACCAGACCTTTGGCCGGCGGGTTCTTGCCCTGGCTTTCGAGGATTTTCTCGACCGGCACGCGGTTGATACGGGTCTGCAGATTCAGCACTGGCGCGCTCGGGCGCACGTCGAGGGTGCCCTTGGCTTCGAAGTCGCCGTTGTACAGGCCGCCGCGCAGGTTCTCCAGCGTCAGCAGGCCGCCCTGGCCGTTGGCCTTGAGTGCGGCGTTCTGGATCGGCAGCTTGTCGAGGGTCAGTTGGCCGAAGCTCAGGTCGGCGTCGACATCGAGTTTGGCCAGGCGCTCGACCGGCAACAGACGCTCGGTGCTCCAGGCGCTTTTGCTCGGTTTGTCCGGCAGCGGTGTGGAGCCGGCACCGGCCATGGCATCGGCTTCGGTACTGGCGACTTCGGCCTGACGCACCTGTGTGGCATTTTTGGCCTTGTCCGATTTCGGCGGCAGGTAACGGTCGACGTCGAAGGTGTCAGCCTTGAGGATCGCCCGCAGCGACTGTTTGGCGAAGTCTTCAACGGCAATGCGCCCGCTGAAGCTGCTGTCGTCGAGTTTCAGGTTGATGTTGTCGAGGGCGATGCTGGTCGGCGTGGCGGCCACGCGGCTGACCAGTTCGACCTTGCTCAGGCTGCCGGGCGCCATCGCCGGCAACGTCTGGCCGATGCTGTCGACGAATTTCGCCAGATCGAACTGGGCGATCGAGAGGCCGCCAGTGATCTGCGGGGTCTTGTCGAGATTGTTGGCTTTCAGCTCGCCCAGGGCGCGCAACTGGTTGGCAGAAATCTTGATCCCGGTCCATTCGGCGACGTTCGCGGCTTTGTCCAGCAGTACCTGGCCTTGCGCAGAGAAGGTCATGGTCTTGCCTTGCAGCGGATCGCCAGTCAGTTCGCCGGACAGTTTCATGTCTTCGAACTTGTAGCGTTGCAGGGCGCGCTCGATGCGCAACTCGCCGTTGAGCTCGGTACGCACCCGCAGCACCGGCTGATTGGTGCTGAGGAACGCCGTGGCTTTCAGCGGAATATTGGTCGAATCGTGTACCGCGCCGGTGCTTAGCTGGATGCTTTCGGCGCTGTACTGCTTGCCGGTCTGCTCGTCGTTGTATTCAACGCGGGCGTTGTTTACGGTCAGGCTGTCGATGTCGAGCCGGATTGGTTGCGGCGGTTTTTCCGGCTGGGCGGCGGCCTCTGCAGCGGGAGCGCTGGCTGGCGCCGGGCTGCCGGCAGGCGTGGCGGGAGGTGGCAGTTTGCCGATGTCTTCCCAGTTGCCGTGGCCGTTCTTGTCGCGTTTGAGGCGCAGGTTCAAGCCTTCGACACGCACGTCGCTCATCTGCACTTCGCGGCGCAACAGCGGCAGCACGCGCACGGACAGACCGAGCATCTGCAGATCGGCATACGGTTCGGCCGGATTGATCAGGGTGGCGACGCTGGCCTCATGCAGTTCCAGGCCGAGCCACGGGAACAGGCTCCAGCCGATATCGCCATTGAGCGTCAGCTCGATGTGGGCCTTGTCGCGGGCTATCTGGCGGATCTCGTCTTTGTAGTCGTTGGGATCAAAGAGGTGGGTCAGGGCGAAGCCCGCCGCCACAATGATCAGCAACAGCCCGAGAAGTACCAGACCCAGGATTTTGCCGAACGCTTTCATGGGCGAGTCCTTGTAATTTAGTCGAATTCGTAATTTAGCCGGGGAGTATAGCGCTGCATCCGCCCGATTCGGGGCGCAGTCATGTAGCGATTACTTCTAGCGGCACTTGCAGTTTGGCGGCCAGCGCCTGCGTTTCAAGGTGTCCGGCAGGGGCTAGCAAGCGCAGTTGTGCACCCGCTTGCGACGCCATTTTTTGCGCTTGGTTCACCAGCCGCTCGGCCACCCCACGGCGTCGGGTAACTTTTCTCACACATAAATGGGACAAGTACCAAACAGTGTCGTGCCTTGTCAGACGCGCCGCACCGAGCAGGCGATCATTGAAACGTCCTGCAATCAAAGACCCGTCAGCCAGGCTGCTTTCGATCAGCCGGGCGTCCCCGCAATACGGTGCGAACAGCCATTGCGGGGCGTCACGATAGATTTTCTGCAAGTCCTGTTGATCCTGATAGCTGGCATCGTTCAGCGCTTGGACAACGATCGGCATGGCTTTTTCCTGAGAGGGAGGAGATCAGATGACACGAAAAAGGTGATATCAGTTTGGTTTTTCTGTCACGTGCAAATGGTAACCTTCGCCGGTTCGTCCGTCCTTCTGCGACGTAACGTCGCGCCTCAAGGAGCTTCACCTTAAAAAACGGTCATGCCTGCGTGCATTAAGGCCGAGGGTGAACAGTGGCTGGCGAACCATACTAATAATTGGGGGATACACAATGAGCACGAGCATCACGGCGGGCGGCCTGCAAGCCGACCAGCCTGCGTTCCTGTCCAAGGAGCGCATTATCGCCAAGCCCGGTTTCAACCGCTGGCTGGTTCCACCGGCCGCGCTGGCCATTCACCTGTGCATCGGCATGGCCTACGGCTTCTCGGTGTTCTGGTTGCCGCTGTCCAAGGCGCTGGGCGTTACTGCTCCAGTGGCTTGCGCACCGGACATGAGCTTCATCGCACAAGTATTTTCCTCTCAATGCGACTGGCCGATCTCGATGCTCGGCTGGATCTACACCCTGTTCTTCATCTTCCTCGGCTGCTCGGCAGCCATCTGGGGTGGCTGGCTGGAACACGCAGGCCCGCGCAAGGCTGGCGTTGTGTCGGCACTGTGCTGGTGCGGCGGTCTGCTGATCTCGGCGCTGGGTATCTATACCCACCAGATCTGGCTGATGTGGATCGGTTCCGGGGTGATCGGCGGTATCGGTCTGGGTCTGGGCTACATTTCGCCGGTATCGACCCTGATCAAGTGGTTCCCGGACAAACGCGGCATGGCCACTGGCATGGCGATCATGGGCTTTGGTGGCGGCGCGATGGTCGGTGCACCACTGGCTGCAGCGCTGATGGGCCACTTCGCTTCGCCAACCAGCGTCGGCGTGTGGCAGAGCTTCCTGGTGATGGCTGCGATTTACTTCGTGTTCATGATCGGTGGCGCGTTGTCCTACCGCGTTCCGCCAACCGGCTGGAAGCCTGAAGGCTGGACCGCGCCGGCGAAAAAAGCCTCGAACTCGATGATCACCCACCGTCACGTGCACGTGAACGTGGCGTGGAAAACCCCGCAATTCCGTCTGGTGTGGCTGGTGCTGTGCCTGAACGTGTCCGCCGGTATCGGCATTCTGGGCATGGCCTCGCCACTGCTGCAGGAAGTGTTCGGCGGCAAGCTGCTGGGCGTTGACGTGCCGTTCGGTCAACTGGACGCCGGGCAACTGGCTTCGATTGCCGCCATCGCGGCCGGCTTCACCGGTCTGCTGAGCCTGTTCAACATTGGTGGCCGGTTCTTCTGGGCTTCGTTCTCGGACTACCTGGGTCGCAAAAACACTTACTTCGTGTTCTTTGCCCTTGGTTTTGCCCTGTACGCGTTGATCCCGAACATGGGCCATCTGGGCAACGTTGCGCTGTTCGTGGCGGCGTTCTGCATCATCCTGTCGATGTACGGCGGTGGTTTTGCGACTGTTCCGGCGTATCTGGCCGACCTGTTCGGTACGCAAATGGTCGGTGCGATCCACGGTCGCCTGCTGACTGCCTGGGCGGCGGCCGGCGTGCTCGGTCCGGTGCTGGTGAACTACCTGCGTGAGTATCAATTGAGCATCGGCGTTGAGCGCGCGGCCGCTTACGACATCACCTTGTACATCCTCGCCGGCCTGCTGGTGCTGGGTTTCCTGTGCAACCTGCTGGTGCGTCCGGTGGACGACAAGTACTTCATGACTGACGCCGAACTGGCTGCAGAGCAGGCGCTGGGCCACGACAAAGGTGCCGACGCCAGTACGGTTCTGGAGTGGAAAGCCGCACCGGGCAGCAAGCCGCTGGCGATCGCCGCGTGGCTGGTGGTGGGGATTCCGTTGGCGTGGGGTGTGTGGGTGACCCTGCAGAAGACGGCGGTACTGTTTCACTAAGTAAACGGTAAAACGCAGTACCCCTGTGGGAGCGGGCTTGCTCGCGAATACGGAGTGTCAGTCGACATCAATGTTGGCTGACCCACCGCTTTCGCGAGCAGGCTCGCTCCCACATTTGTTTTTGGGGTGCCTGTAATGGCTTGTATGGACATGTCTACCCGCGACAGCCGGGGCTTCTGTCCGTCAGGCATATTGCGTCTCGTGTTTCTGTTTCGGCCCCGCGTGCCTATAATGGCTGCCTTTTTCGCCCAATGATTTTGCGGAGCTGGTGATGGCCGAACGTAAGGCGTCTGTCGAGCGCGACACTCTGGAAACCCAGATCAAAGCCTCGATCAACCTTGATGGCACCGGAAAGGCCCGATTCGATATCGGTGTACCTTTTCTTGAGCACATGCTGGATCAGATCGCCCGTCACGGGTTGATCGACCTGGATATTGAATGCAAGGGCGATCTGCATATCGACGACCACCATACCGTGGAAGACGTTGGTATCACCCTCGGCCAGGCCTTCGCCAAAGCCATCGGCGACAAGAAAGGCATCCGTCGCTACGGCCATGCCTACGTGCCGCTCGATGAAGCGCTGTCGCGCGTGGTCATCGACTTCTCCGGCCGCCCAGGCCTGCAGATGCACGTGCCTTACACCCGCGCTACCGTTGGCGGCTTCGACGTTGACCTGTTCCAGGAATTCTTCCAGGGCTTCGTCAACCACGCACTGGTCAGCCTGCACATCGACAACCTGCGTGGCACCAACACGCACCACCAGATCGAAACCGTGTTCAAGGCTTTCGGCCGCGCCCTGCGCATGGCCGTCGAGCTGGATGAGCGAATGGCCGGGCAAATGCCATCGACCAAAGGCGTTCTGTAATGCAGACGGTTGCAGTTATCGACTACGGCATGGGCAACCTGCACTCGGTGGCCAAGGCTCTGGAGCACGTCGGTGCCGGCAAGGTGCTGATCACCAGCGACGCGGACGTGATCCGCGAAGCCGATCGCGTGGTATTCCCCGGTGTTGGCGCAATTCGCGACTGCATGGCGGAGATCCGTCGCCTCGGTTTCGATTCGCTGGTGCGTGAAGTCAGTCAGGATCGTCCGTTCCTCGGCATCTGTGTCGGCATGCAAGCCTTGCTCGACACCAGTGAAGAGAACGATGGCGTCGATTGCATCGGCCTGTTCCCGGGGGCGGTGAAGTTCTTCGGCAAAGATCTGCACGAAGACGGCGAGCACCTGAAAGTCCCGCACATGGGTTGGAACGAAGTGAAGCAGAAGGTCAGCCACCCGCTGTGGCATGACATTCCGGACATGGCGCGTTTCTACTTTGTGCACAGCTACTACATCGCGGCTGCCAACGCGCGGCAGGTGGTGGGTGGCGGTCATTACGGCGTCGATTTCGCTGCGGCGCTGGCCGATGGCTCGCGTTTCGCCGTGCAGTTCCACCCGGAGAAGAGCCATACCCATGGCCTGCAATTGCTGCAGAACTTCGCCGCGTGGGACGGTCGCTGGTAAATGGCTGTCAAGAAGTCCAAACCGCCGATCCTGACCCTCACTCCCGAACAGGAGAACGAGGCCAATCGCAAGATTCAGCGGTTCATGGAAGACCGTTTCGAACTGGACCTGGGTTCGTTCGAGGCGGCGGAAATTCTTGAGCTGTTTACCCGCGAAATTGCTCCGCACTATTACAACAGGGCGATTTTCGATGTGCAGACCCACCTCAAAGAGCGGTTTGAAAGCATCGAAAGCGACCTGTGGGCGCTCGAGAAAAACTGATTTCCGAGCCAAGCTGAACATTCAAATTTGAAGGTTTGCCAGATGCTGATTATTCCCGCTATCGATCTCAAAGACGGTGCCTGCGTACGTCTGCGCCAGGGCCGCATGGAAGATTCCACAGTGTTCTCCGATGACCCGGTGAGCATGGCTGCCAAGTGGGTGGAGGGCGGTTGCCGCCGTCTGCATCTGGTCGATCTGAACGGCGCTTTCGAAGGTCAGCCGGTCAACGGCGAAGTGGTCACCGCCATCGCCAAGCGCTACCCGACTCTGCCGATCCAGATCGGCGGCGGTATTCGCTCGCTGGAAACCATCGAACACTACGTCAAGGCGGGCGTCAGCTACGTGATCATCGGCACCAAAGCCGTTAAAGATCCGGCGTTCGTCGCTGAAGCCTGCCGCGCGTTCCCGGGCAAGATCATCGTCGGTCTGGATGCCAAGGACGGTTTTGTCGCCACCGATGGCTGGGCTGAAATCAGCACCGTGCAAGTCATTGATCTGGCCAAGCAGTTCGAGGCCGACGGCGTGTCCTCGATCGTTTATACCGACATCGCCAAAGACGGCATGATGCAGGGCTGCAACGTACCGTTCACCGCAGCCCTGGCCGCTGCCACGAAGATCCCGGTGATCGCGTCCGGCGGCATTCACAACCTGGGTGACATCAAGTCGCTGCTCGACGCCAAGGCGCCGGGCATCATCGGCGCAATCACCGGCCGGGCGATCTACGAAGGCACTCTCGACGTCGCCGAAGCGCAAGCTTTCTGCGACTCGTACCAAGGCTGAGGACTGACCATGGCGCTGGCCAAACGCATCATCCCTTGCCTGGACGTGGACAACGGCCGGGTCGTCAAAGGTGTGAAGTTCGAGAACATCCGCGACGCCGGTGACCCAGTGGAAATCGCCCGTCGTTATGACGAGCAGGGTGCCGACGAGATTACCTTTCTCGACATCACTGCCAGCGTCGATGGCCGCGACACCACGCTGCATACCGTCGAGCGCATGGCCAGCCAGGTGTTCATCCCGCTGACCGTCGGCGGTGGCGTGCGGACCGTGCAGGACATCCGCAACCTGCTCAATGCCGGTGCGGACAAGGTGTCGATCAACACCGCCGCAGTGTTCAACCCTGAGTTTGTCGGCGAAGCCGCGCAGCATTTCGGCTCGCAGTGCATCGTCGTCGCTATCGACGCGAAGAAGGTTTCCGGCCCGGGCGAAACTCCGCGTTGGGAAATCTTCACCCACGGCGGACGCAAGCCGACCGGTCTCGATGCGGTCGAGTGGGCGAAGAAGATGGAGGGCCTGGGAGCCGGTGAGATTCTGCTGACCAGCATGGATCAGGACGGCATGAAGAACGGCTTCGACCTAGGTGTGACCCGCGCTATCAGCGATGCGCTGGGCATTCCAGTAATCGCTTCTGGCGGTGTCGGCAACCTGCAGCACCTGGCTGACGGCATCCTCGAAGGTCACGCCAGCGCAGTGCTCGCCGCAAGTATTTTTCACTTCGGCGAATACACCGTGCAGGAAGCGAAAGCGTATATGGCCAAACGCGGCATCGTGATGCGCTAATCCGTACAGGCCAGTGGACAGCATGGCGTACCCAAGGCACTCTTGGGCACGCCATGGATTCCGGTAGCCCGACATGATCAAACGCCTGCTTCTTGTTCTCGCCAGTGCTTCTTTGCTGTTGCTCAACGCAGCGCGGGCCGAAAACAGTCCCGACACCGATCTGGTGCTCCTCACCGAAAACTTCCCGCCCTACAACATGGCGAAAGACGGCAAGAACTTCGCCAAGGGTGAGAACATCAATGGCATCGCCACCGACATCGTGCGCGAGATGTTCAAGCGTGCGGGGCTCACCTACAGCCTGACATTGCGTTTCCCATGGGAGCGGGTCTACAAGCTGGCGCTGGAAAACCCCGGCTACGGCGCATTCGTGATGGCGCGCCTGCCGGATCGCGAGAATCTATTCAAATGGGTCGGCCCGATCGGTCCCGACGACTGGATCATGTTGGCCAGGGCCGACAGCAAGATCACTCTCGAAACCCTCAACGATGCACGCAAATACAAGATCGGCGCCTATAAGGGCGATGCGATTGCCGAGACGCTGGCCAAGCAAGGTTTGAAGCCGCTGGTTGTCCTGCGTGATCAGGACAACGCGAAAAAACTGGTCAACGGCCAGATCGACCTGTGGGCCACTGGCGATCCTGCCGGGCGTTATCTGGCGCGGCAGGATGGAGTCACCGGTCTCAAGACCGTGTTGCGCTTCAACAGCGCCGAACTGTTCCTGGCCCTGAACAAAGACGTGCCGGACGCTGTGGTCGCCAAGTTGCAGGCGGCGCTGGATCAGATGCGCAAGGACGGCGTTGTCGACGACATCATGTCGCGCTATCTGTAACGGTTGCTATCTGTAGCTCAGGTTGTGCAGCGGTGACTGGCTCATCCGTTTCATTGGCGATCGTGGTGAGTGGCGCTGCCATCGCCTGCAGCGAAGGGGCGAGGACCTGAGGCTCCTCGGGCGTGTGCTCACTGATATGCAGACTGGTGCCATCGGTATAGCTGAGACCGCTGGTGACTGTTGTGCCATCTGCACGCAGCAGGCTGTAATCACATTGAATCAGGTAGACCGCCACCGTTCTGTTTTTCGGCGCGAACGCGATGATCTCCATGGGAGTGGAATTGAACCACTCGTTTGAGTGGGATTTGCTCTGAGTAAAAACAACTTCAAGCTGCGCCGAGAATGCCATCGCCGTTGGCATGCTGGATTTCCATTGACCTTCAAACGCTACCGAAGTCGCTCTAGCGAAAATCAAGAGGCTGGCAGGAGCCTGTACGCGTGGCGCCGTCCACCTGAACGTCCTGCTCGCTGACGCTGGATTATGTTGATGGCCGACAAGCAGATACCGGTCAGTTCTTTGCAGAAGATAAAAGGGCGATGAGCGCAGTTGTTCGAGAGGCGTGAGCAACGGGTCTTTTATGGTGAACCAAGGCAGTTTGGCGGTATGGGTGGACGCGCCCGGTTCGCTCGGTGGTATGGGGCCGCTCAATGTTGGCGCCACTGGGCGGGCGTTCATCTCCAGCGGGATCGGCATGCGCAATGAATAGGCTGGAGAATTCTCGGGCGTGGCGTAGCCGTTTTCACTTATCGCGATACCGGGTGCAAGGTGAATTTCACCGGGCGCAGCCACCGGAGGCGCGATGCTCCAAACGCTGACACTTTGTTTTGCGCCACTGCCCCTGTCGTTCCAGATCAGCTCATTGACGTTCGAGGCAATGACCAGGTCGGCGCGGACGCAGCGAACGGCGTTAAGTGAAGGTTTTTCGTGATCATTGGAGCAGACAGAACCCAAAGCCACGTAGCCCTCCGGAGCAATGGGCCTCCAGATAGCCCCGTCCTTTCTGGATTTTGTGCCTGTGTCTTTCCAGATCAACTCGAAGTCGTCCGGTCGACTCAATGCCTTGCCCTTGGCGGGATCCGAGCTGGCGATCTCCGCCTCGCAAACCACGACAGCCACAGCGCCGGCGTGATTGATGTTGTCGAATCCGGCAGCGATCACATCGCCCAACGGAAAATAGCCCGGCAACACATCCGGTGCTGGGGTCGGGCGCCAGAAGGCAGCGGGTTTCGCCCGTGAGCCGGCGCTGTCCCAGATCCGGTGAAATTCCGTGGTGAAGTTGATCAGCAAATTATCATGCTTGATGGCCTGCATTTGCCCGGTCGGGCTAGCGGCGTTGTCGTGAATAGTCATCGTCAGTCCTGATAGTGAAAGGCGACTCATGGGAGTCGCGACCCGTTGCAGGTCTTACTATCCGGATGTGTGTCAGGCTTCTGGCGGTAACTATGTAATCAATGTCGTGACACGGTATTACCGATATACACCGTCTTTTCCATGGCCAGCCATGGCGCGATTGCTGCGCACGCTGATCATCTGCTTGATGTCGATCCACTCGATACCCTGAGCCTTGAGCTTCGGCAGTTCGCGCTCCAGCACGGCCAGCGTCTGCGGGTACGGGTGGCCGATCATCACTGCCGAACCTTGCTTGCGCGCCAGGCTGATTGCCGTCTGCAACTGGGTGTAGATTGCCGCTTCAGTGCGCTCGTCATCGAGGAAGACGTCCCGCGAGACACTCGCCAGATCGATCTTCTGGGCCTGCTGCGCGGCGACAGTTTGTGCGCTGGTGCGGCTGTCGACGAAGAATTTGTGGCGGCGCTGCAACTCGCCCATCAGCCAGGCCATCGCCACCGGTTGCGCTGTCATGCGGCTGCCCATGTGGTTATTGATGCCGGCGGTGTAGGGGACTTTTTTGAACGCCGCATCGAGGCGTTTTTCCAGCTCTTCGAGGGGCAGGTCGGGGTGCCAGGCGTACGGGCCAGTGGCCGGGTCCATGGGCATGTGCAGGATTACGATCTTGCCGGCACGATGAGCCTCGCGGGCGAATTCGGTGGCGTGCGGGGTGTCGGGCATGATCGCCGTCGTCACCGGGCCGGGCAGGGCCAGCACGCGGCGATCCCGGGGCAGGTTCTGCCCCAGGTCATCGATGATCAGTGTCAGGTAGGCTTTGAGCGGCGTTGAGCCGGCGGGTTCTGCATGAGCAGCACCCGCCAGACAGCACAGCAAGACGAAGAGCCAACGCAAAGGCATCCTCAACGGCCGGAGGTGATGCTCAGGCCTTTGAGCAGGCTCAGGGCCTGGGCCAGCTGGTAATCGTCATCCTGCGGCATGGCCTTGGCCTTGGCGCCGGAACCGGACGGCTTGTCCGCGCCGCCGTTGCCGTTGCCGAGGTGACCTTGCAGATCGGCTTCCTTGAAGTAGTCGCCGTCCGCCTCGTTGGTGATCTTGGCCTTGCGCACTTCGATGTCCGGGACGATGCCCTGGGCCTGAATCGAGCGGCCATTGGGCGTGAAATACAGCGCCGTGGTGATCTTCAGCGCGCGGTCGTTGTTCAGCGGCAGCACGGTTTGCACCGAGCCTTTGCCGAAACTGGTGGTGCCCATGACCACGGCGCGTTTCTGATCCTGCAGGGCGCCGGCGACGATTTCCGAAGCCGAGGCGCTGCCACCGTTGATCAGCACGACCATCGGCACCGCTTCGCTTTCGTCCTTGCCGGTGGCAGAGAAGCGCAGCTCGGAGTTGGCGATCCGGCCTTTGGTGTAGACGATCAGGCCTTTCTTGATGAAGTGGTCGACCACTTCCACCGCCGCTTGCAGCACCCCGCCCGGGTTGTTGCGCAGGTCGAGAATGATGCCGTTGAGTTTCTTGCCGTTGTCCTTGCGCAGCTTGGCCAGCGCCTTGGAGACTTCTTCGCCGGTCTTGACCTGGAACTGGGTGATGCGGATGTAGCCATAGCCCGATTCCAGCAGCTGTGCCTTGACGCTCTTCACTTGAATCACGGCGCGAGCCAGGGTCACGTCGAACGGCGTTCCGCCGTCACGGACCAGGGTCAGGGTGATTTTCTGGCCGATCTTGCCGCGCATCTTGTCCACGGCTTCGGTCATGGTCTGGCCACGAGTCGGTTGGCCGTTGATCTTGACGATGAAGTCACCGGCCTGGATGCCGGCCTTCGATGCAGGCGTGTCGTCGATCGGCGACACGACTTTGATGAAGCCGTCTTCGGAACCGACTTCAATGCCCAGGCCGCCGAATTCGCCGCTGGTGCTTTCCTGCAGCTCGGTGAAATCTTCAGGGCCCAGGTACGCGGAGTGCGGGTCGAGGTTGCTGAGCATGCCCTTGATTGCGTTTTCCAGCAGGGTCTTGTCGTCCACCGGCTCGACATAGGCGGCCTTGATCCGATCCATCACCTCGGCAAAGGTGCGCAACTCTTCCAGCGGCAGCGGTGCCTTGGCGGTCGCGGCAGTGCCTGCCGGAGCGACAGCCGGGGCCGGTTGAGCAGCGAACGCCAGAGGCGCGCCGATCACCAGGGCGATCGTCAGGGCCAGCGAGGTAAGGCGGGACAAATGCAGCATGTCGAACGAACTCCTGAATTAGGCGACGCGCTTATCCTTGCGCGTGACACCATTGCGCCGGATCACTCGGGTGACCCTGCTGACGAATTGCGAAATACAGCGCTGGTGTGTCCTGACCGCCACTGTTACCCACAGTGGAAATCGACTCACCGGCTTTTACTACGTCACCGGCCGACTTGAGCAGCGTCTGGTTGTGACCGTAAAGACTCAGATAACCATTGCCGTGATCGAGGATCACCAGCAGCCCGGCACCGCGCAACCAGTCGGCGAACACCACACGCCCGCCGTGTACGGCATGCACCTGGCTGCCGGCGGCGGCGCTGATCATCACGCCATCCCACTTGGTGCGGGCGTCGTCGCCACGGCTTTCGCCGAAGCGTGCCAGCAGTCGACCATCAACCGGCCACGGAAGTTTTCCCCGGGTTGCAGCAAAAGGGCCACCAAAGGTCTCGCCGCTGCTGGACACCAGCGCGCCTGGCGTTGATCTGACCGGTTTTCGTGGGGCGTCGCTGGTATCAGCCTGCGCCTCACGCAAGCGCTTTTTTTCCGCTTCCTGCTGGGCGATCAGCGCTTTCTGCCGCGCTTCTTCTGCCTCACGGGCCTGGCGGGCCAGGGTTTCTTCAATGGTTTTAAGGACTTTAGACAGGTCTGCCTGATCCTGCTCGCGGGCGGCCAGTTTCTGGTCGCGGGCTTTCACGTCATCGTTGAGCTTGGCGAGGACCTGCTGGCGCTCCTTGCGGACTTTTTCCAGCTCGTCGCGCTGGGTGTCGAGGCTGCTTTTCTGCACCAGCAATTGTGCTTGCTGCATGGCGATGTCTTTTTCGACATTGGCCAGTTGGCGCAGGGTCTCGTTGAAGTTCTTCAACTGCTCCAGGCGGGCCTGGCTCAGGTAATCGTAATAGGTGAGGGTGCGGGCGAATTTCTCGGGATTCTGCTGGTTGAGCAGCAGCTTGAGGTATTCCTGACGGCCGTTCTGGTAGGCCGCGCGGGCCTGGATGGCGATCAGTCGCTGTTGTTCAGTGCGCGCGCTCTGGAGTTTTTTTTTCTCTGCATCGAGCCGCTGTAGCTCGGATTCGCTTTTCTTCAGCTCTTTTTGCAGGGCATCGACCTGCTTCTCGAGCTTGCCCATCTCGGTTTCAGTGCCCTTGAGCTCTTTCTGCACGCCGGACTTTTCTTCCTGCAGCTTGCCCAGCAGCTTTTTCAGCTCGGCAATGTCCTGACGCGTGGCATCCAACTGCTGTTGGGTTTGCGCGCGCTCGTCAGCGAAGGCCGGTTGGAGCAGGCAGGTCAGAGCGAGGGCGATCAGGACGCGGAGCATAGAGGCGGGCGGCACCAGGGTAAGGGACGGGCCTAGTATGCCCGCCCGACGCTGCAAAAAAAACGCCCAATTGGGCTTGTGTGATAACTGGAGCAGATTCGGTAATAAAAATAGCGCAAAACCAATGTGGGAGCGGGCTTGCTCGCGAATGCGGGGGTGTCAGTCAACATCAACGTTGCTGATACTCCGCATTCGCGAGCACGCCCGCTCCCACAGGGTTTTGCGGTGATTTGGCGATTCGGGGGTTACACCAGAATCGAGGTGCCGGTCATTTCTGCCGGTTTTTCCAGGCCCAGCAGCATCAGCATGGTCGGAGCCACGTCCGCCAGTACGCCGCCTTCACGGACCTTGAGGTCACGCTTGCCGACATAAATGAACGGCACCGGCTCGGTGGTGTGCGCGGTGTGCGCCTGGCCGGTGGAGGCGTCGGACATTTGCTCGACGTTGCCGTGGTCAGCGGTGATGAGCGCTTCGCCGCCGACCTTTTCCAGGGCCTCGACGATGCGCCCGACGCAGGTGTCCAGGCATTCCACGGCCTTCACCGCAGCGTCGAACACGCCGCTGTGGCCGACCATGTCGCCGTTGGCGTAGTTGACCACGATCACGTCGTAGCGCTGGTTTTCGATGGCATCGACGATGCGGTCGGTGACTTGCGGCGCGCTCATTTCCGGTTGCAGGTCGTAGGTGGCGACTTTTGGCGATGGGATCAGGATGCGCTCTTCGCCCGGGAACGGTTCTTCACGGCCGCCGGAGAAGAAGAAGGTCACGTGGGCGTACTTCTCGGTTTCAGCAATGCGCAGCTGAGTCTTGCCGTTCTTCGCCAGGTAGTCGCCGAGCACGTTTTCCAGGCTGCCGGCGGCGAAGGCCGATGGCGCTGGGATGCTGGCGGCGTATTGGGTCAGCATGACGAAACCGGCCAGTTTTGGCTGGCGCGCACGCTCGAACTCCTTGAAACCGTCTTCGACGAACGCGCGGGTCAGCTCGCGGGCGCGGTCGGCGCGGAAGTTCATGAACACCACGGCGTCGCCGTCTTCAACCTTGACCGGCTCGCCGATGGTGGTGGCTTTGACGAATTCGTCGCTCTCGCCACGGGCGTAGGCGGCGTCGAGGCCTTCCTGCGCAGTCGCGGCGTTGAACTCGGCGTTGCCGTCGACGATCAGGTTGTAGGCCTGGGATACGCGGTCCCAGCGGTTGTCACGGTCCATCGCGTAGTAGCGGCCGACGATGCTGGCGATGCGGCCCTTGCCGAGTGCCTGGAAGGTCGCATCGAGCAGTTCGATCGACGAAGTGGCGCTTTTCGGCGGGGTGTCGCGGCCGTCAAGAAAGGCGTGCAGGTAGATTTTTTCGGCGCCGCGCTTGAACGCCAGTTCGGCCATGGCGATCAGGTGATCCTGGTGGCTGTGCACGCCGCCATCCGACAGCAGGCCCATGAAATGTACCGCTTTGCCGGCAGCCACGGCTTTATCCACAGCGGCGCATATGGTCGGGTTCTCGAAGAACTCGCCGTCGCGGATCGCTTTGGTCACGCGAGTGAAGTCCTGATACACCACGCGACCGGCGCCAAGGTTCATGTGGCCGACTTCGGAGTTGCCCATCTGGCCGTCCGGCAGGCCGACGTCCATGCCGCTGCCCGAGATCAAGCCGTTAGGCACGCTGGCCCACAGGCGATCGAGTACGGGCTTGTTCGCCGCATACACGGCATTGGATTCGTGGCTGTCACTGTGACCGAAGCCGTCGAGAATCATCAGGACCAAAGGTTTAGGCGTGGTAGTCATGGAATCCACTCGTGGCTAATAAAGAAGAGGGCGATGGAAAAGGGAGTGGCAGTTTAATGCGAAGTTCCTGCGGCGTCACCGCCGGACGGGGTTTGGCCCACCATGGCTGCTGTGTATACTGGCCGACATTTTAACGCCCTGGAACCTCCTTCGATGGTTGCTCACCTGATTGAATTTGCCACTAACCACTACATTCTTGTCGGTATCTTCGTCGTACTGCTGGCTCTGTTGCTTGCCCACACGATGCAGGGCGGCGGTAAAAGCCTGAGCACCGGCGAGCTGACCGCACTGGTCAACAAAGAAGCAGGCGTGGTGGTGGACATCCGTCCAACGAAGGATTTCGCTGCCGGCCACATCGTTGGCGCGGTGAACATTCCCCAGGACAAACTGGCTGCGCGCATCGGCGAGCTGGAAAAACACAAGGCCAAGACCATCATTCTGGTCGATGCCCTGGGCCAGACCGCCGGCACCCACGCCCGCGAACTGATGAAATCCGGCTTCACCGCCGCCAAGCTGTCCGGCGGGATCTCCAGCTGGAAAGGCGACAACCTGCCACTGGTGAAGTGATATGAGCGAAGTCATCGTCTACTCCAGCGATTACTGCCCTTACTGCTCGCGAGCCAAATACCTGCTCGAGAACAAAGGCGTGGCCTTCAAAGAGATCAAGGTCGATGGCAAGCCGCAGGTGCGCGCCGAAATGACCCAGAAAGCCGGGCGCACGTCCGTGCCGCAGATCTGGATCGGCAGCCAGCACATTGGCGGTTGTGATGATTTGTATGCCCTGGAGCGCGCCGGCAAGCTCGACGCGCTGCTCAAGGCCTGAACGGCTGCACCCACGTACAGCAATCCCTAAAAGACCCAAGATCAGAAAGGATCTGAGATGACTGACCAACAGAACACTGCAGCCAGCGAAGAAGAAACCGCACCGCAATTCTCCTTGCAGCGCATCTACGTTCGCGACCTGTCCTTCGAAGCCCCGAAAAGCCCGGCGATCTTCCGCCAGCAGTGGGACCCGACCGTCGGTCTGGATCTGAACACCCGCCAGAAAGAACTGGAAGGCGATTTCTACGAAGTCGTGCTGACCCTGTCCGTTACCGTGAAAAACGGCGACGAAGTGGCCTTCATCGCTGAAGTGCAACAGGCCGGTATCTTCCTGATCAAGAACCTGGACGCGGCTTCGATGAGCCACACTCTGGGGGCGTTCTGCCCGAACATCCTGTTCCCGTACGCTCGCGAAACCCTGGACAGCCTGGTGACCCGTGGTTCGTTCCCGGCCCTGATGCTGGCACCGGTGAACTTCGACGCCCTGTACGCGCAAGAGCTGCAGCGCATGCAGGCTGCTGGCGAGACGCCGACCGTTCAGTAAATGATCTGAGCGTTGACGCAAGTCCAATGTGGGAGCGGGCTTGCTCGCGAAGGCGGTGTGTCAGGCGACATCAATGTCATCTGATACGCCGCCTTCGCGAGCAAGCCCGCTCCCACATTTGTTATGCGGCGTTATTTGAAGTCGTTCTGCCGCCACGCTTCGTACACGGCCACCGCCACGGTGTTGGACAGGTTCAGGCTGCGGCAGCCTTCACGCATCGGCAAGCGCAGGCGCTGTTCTGCCGGCAGGGCGTCCAGTACCTCCGGCGGCAGGCCACGGCTTTCCGGGCCGAAGATGAACGCATCGCCAGGGACGAACGCGGCATCGTGAAACGGCCGCGAGCCCTTGGTGGTAAAGGCGAATAAGCGTGGGTTGCCCAGGCTTTCCAGGCAACTGGCGAGATCGGCATGGCGTTGCAGCGTGGCATATTCGTGGTAGTCGAGACCGGCCCGGCGCAAGCGCTTGTCGTCCATCTCGAAACCCAGTGGTTCGATCAAATGCAGGTGGCAGCCACTGTTGGCGCACAGCCTGATAACGTTGCCGGTGTTCGGCGGAATTTCTGGTTGAAAAAGGATGACGTGAAACATGCACGGCTCCGAAGGTAAAGATGACGCGCATTCTACGCCGCAAGCGGACCCGCGTTCGAAACTATTCCCGCGGGTGATCGGTTCGCTGGCGATAGTCGGTTTGATGATCGGGTTGATGATCGGTCGCCTGACCACACCGGATCCGAGCGTGCTGCAGCAGGTCGAAGTGACGCAAGACGGCCTGGTGGTCTGGTTCAACAACGAACCGAAGCTGCACGGTGAGATCATCGACGGCACCGTGGCGCTGCTGTTCCAGGCTGAAGGCCGCGCGCAAAAGGGCCAGCTCAAGCTCAACGGCAAGGACGTGAACTGGCGGACGCGAGTGAGTGATGGCGGGTTGTTGCTGACGGTGCTGGCGGCGCGGCCGCTGCAGGGTGACTGGGCCGCCAGCAAGGTCGATGACCGCTGGCGGCTGGAGATCCATCTCCGCGAGCAATAAAAGCGGGAATCCCCGGCCTGCCTGTACCAGGGTTCCCAAAACGGGGTGGACTTCGCTTTGCAGCGTCGGTCCGGTGTAAAGAGGGAACCCCCGGCCTGCCTGTACCAAGGATCCCAAAAGGGTGGGCGCATCGCGTTGTGTCGAGCGCCCGGTGTAAAGAGGGGAATCCCCGGCCTGCCTGTACCAAGGTCCCCGAAACGGGTGGTGAATCGAATCACCTGTAAGAGCTATTGCAGGGGGCGTGCCAGGTTTTTATCTGGTGAAACAAAAAATTTGATCAGAAACGCGAAAGCCCCGTTATCCGGGGCTTTCGTGTTTTTGATGCTGAGGTTTTTCAGCGTTTTTTTCTTGTGATCAGAACTGTAGGTTGTGCTCGGTTGCGGTTCAAAGTGCATTAAGGTGGTGCACAGAGAGCTAACTGTGAGAGCGGGCTTGCTCGCGAAGGCGTCGTGTCAGTCACCATCCCGTGCAATGACACAGCGCTTTCGCGAGCAAGCCCGCTCCCACACTGGATCTTTGGTGTTCACGTCATTTGTGTCTCACCGCAGACCTATAGGCTGTTTAGCCCTCATCCCCCTCATCATCATCCCCGCCATCGACCTTCATTCCCAATTCCTTGATCTTGCGCGTCAGGGTGTTGCGCCCCCAACCCAGCAACACCGCCGCATCACGCCGGCGTCCGGCCGTATGTTTCAGGGCCGTCTCGATCATGATCCGCTCAAACGCCGGCACCGCGCTGTCGAGCAAACTCGACTGACCGCGCGCCAAGGCCTGGTCAGCCCACTGGCGCAGGGCCTGCTCCCAGTTGGTCACTGGCGCCGAGTCCTGTGGCAGGCTCAGCAGTTCCGGTGGCAGGTCACTGATGTGCACCTCGCGTCCGGAGGCCATTACGGTGATCCAGCGGCAAGTGTTCTCCAGCTGCCGCACGTTGCCCGGCCATGGCAGGTTCTTCAGGTATTCCTCGGTCTCGCTCTTGAGCAGCTTCGGCTCCACCGCCAGCTCTTGCGCGGCGCGGCTGAGGAAATGCTTGGCCAGGGTCGGAATGTCTTCACGCCGGTCCGACAGGCGTGGAATGTGGATGCGGATCACGTTGAGGCGGTGGAACAAGTCCTCACGGAATTTCCCGGCGTGCACCAGGGTTTCCAGATTCTGGTGGGTCGCGGCGATGATTCGCACGTCGACCTTGACCGGCACGTGCCCGCCAACCCGGTAGAACTCGCCGTCGGCCAGTACCCGCAGCAACCGGGTTTGCGTATCCGCCGGCATGTCGCCGATTTCATCGAGGAACAGTGTGCCGCCGTCAGCCTGTTCGAAACGTCCGCGCCGCAGGTTGGCGGCGCCGGTGAACGCGCCTTTCTCGTGGCCGAACAGCTCGGATTCCATCAGGTCCTTGGGAATCGCCGCCATGTTCAGCGCAATGAACGGCGAGGCCGCGCGCGGGCTGTGGCGGTGCAGGGCGTGGGCCACCAGCTCTTTACCGGTACCGGACTCGCCGTTGATCAGCACAGTGATGTTGGAGTGGCTCAAGCGGCCGATAGCGCGAAACACTTCCTGCATCGCCGGCGCTTCGCCGATGATCTCCGGGGTGCGGGTCAGTGCCGGCACCACTTCCAGGCCTTGCTGTTCCTGTGCGTGCTGATTGGCGCGCTTGACCAGCGATACCGCCTCGTCGACGTCGAAAGGCTTGGGCAGGTATTCGAAGGCACCGCCCTGATACGAGGCCACCGCGCTGTCCAGGTCGGAGTGAGCGGTCATGATGATCACTGGCAACCGTGGGTGCTGCTCGCGAATGCGCGCCAGCAGGTCGAGGCCACTGGCGCCTGGCATGCGGATATCGGAAATGATCACATCAGGCTGCTGACGGGCCAGACGACTCATCACGCCATCGGCGCTGTCGAAGCTCTGGGTGGTCATGCCTTCCTGCTGCAAGGCTTTTTCCAGAACCCAACGGATAGAACGGTCGTCATCGACGATCCACACGGTTTCACTACGGCTCATGTCGATGTGGCTCCTTGTTCCAGTGGCAGAAAGATCGAGAACGTGGTGTGGCCGGGGTGGCTGTCACACTCGATCAGGCCCTGGTGCTGGCTGATGATGTTCTGGGTGATGGCCAGGCCCAGCCCGGTACCGTCCGGGCGGCCGCTGACCATGGGAAAAAAGATGGTTTCCTGTAGTTCCGCCGGGATCCCGGGGCCGTTGTCGATGATTTCGATCTTGGTCACCAGGCGATGGCGGACGTGGCCGATGGTGAACTGGCGCATGGTCCGGGTGCGCAGGCTGATGCGGCCCAGGCGCAGCTCGTTCTGGCTGCTGATCGCCTGCATCGCGTTACGCACGATGTTCAGCACGGCCTGAATCATTTGTTCGCGGTCGATCAATACGTCAGGAATGCTCGGGTCGTAATCGCGCACCAAGGTGATGCAGCCCTGACTTTCCGCTTCGACCAGTTGGCAGACACGTTCGAGCACTTCGTGGACGTTGCACAGGGCCAGCGAAGGCAGTTTGTTCGAACCGAGCATGCGGTCGACCAGATTGCGCAGGCGGTCGGCCTCTTCAATGATCACGTTGGTGTAGTCGCGCAGACTGTCTTCCGGCAGCTCGCGGGCCAGTAATTGCGCGGCGCCACGGATGCCGCCCAAAGGGTTCTTGATCTCGTGGGCGAGGCCGCGCACCAGCATCTTGCTGGTTTCCTGCTTGGACAGCTGCGCCTCCTCCTTGGTGATTCGCAGCAGGCGATCACGCGGGTGCACCTCCAGCAGGAGCATGGTCGCGCCGTTGCTGAGGATCGGCGTCACCGCGTAGTCCACGGTCAGGGTCTGGCCGGTGAGGGCGGTGAGCATCGCTTCGCGCTTGGTGAACGGGTGCGCCTGTTCGACCGCCTGGCGCAGCGAGTTGAGCGCCTCGGTGGATTCGGTGAACAGCTCACTGATGAACTGCCCATGGCTGCGCTGACCGCTGATGGCCAGCAGCATCTCGGCCGCCGGGTTCATGTACTCAAGGCGCAGTTCGGCGTCGAGCAGGATGGTGGCGGTGGTCAGGTTGTCGAGCAGCAAACGGTGGATTGCGTCGCTTATGGTCATCTGGACCCCTTTTGGAGCAAGGCGTGCGCGAGAACTAAGCGCTGATGCGAGGAAAATGCAAAAACCAAACCAAGGCTCCGAAAAGAAGCGCTCAACCCCTGAAACAGGCGTTTGACGCTCGTTTGCGTGGCGTCCTGCCAGGGCTGGCGGGTACTTTCGAACCAAAATGGGTTGGAATGTGGGTACGGTGCAGTCTGTTGCACCAATATAGTGCGCAAAGCTGAACGGCGTTAGAAGAAACGCAGGAAGGGGTTTTTCGGCTCGGGCGGTTTGTCTTTCAGCGGACATTCCGGGCGCACGCCGTAGTCCTCGCTGACGCAGGGTTTGACCTGGCGCTTCTGTGCCAGCGAGATGCGCAGCATGTGGAACGGCTGGTTGGCGGTGCGTTCGACGGTGCGACCCTGCTCATCAACGATTTCCACCGACAGGTTGTGGCTGCCCCGGTCGATGTTGCTCAGCGGGAATACCGGGCTCAGGCCCGGCTCGCCAGTGGCCTGGCCATCCAGTAGCAGGCGATAGCGATGGCCGTGTTGCAGGCCTGGTTCGCTGGTGACGCTGACGATCAATTCACCGGCGCTGCTGCGGATGGTCGCGTCGGGTTCGGGGATCAAAAGGCGCAGCATGTCGTAGTGAAACAGCGGTTGTTCCTGGGTTTTTTCTACAGCGCGGATCGGCTCAGCGGCGGTCGGGTTGGCTGACATGCGATTGCTGGTCGCGATGGGTACGCGCTTGGCGTTGCCGCGCGGCTGGTCGGTGTAGACGCGATTGCCCTGCGCGTCGACATAGGTGAAGACCTCGGCGTAAACGGGCAGGGCGAACAGGCACAGGATCAGCCAGAGGATCCTCATGGTTTGTGCACCCGCTGCACGGTGAACACCACCGTCGGACTCTGCTGAATGATCGCTTCGCCGTCGATCACCTGTACTGCCAGTCGATGCTCGCCGCGATCGACATTCACCAGTTGCAGGATCGGCACATTGCTCGGCTGGCCGTAAGGCGCGTCGTCCAATACCAGCCTTAATTGCTGCGGCGCCTGCAGGCGCGGTTTGATCAGCACGGTGACGGTGAAGGTGCCGTTGTTGGCGCGCAGGGCTTCTTCGGTGGGCAGGCCGGTGAGCTCGAGAATCTCATAGGGACTGCGTGCAGGCTGGCGATTGTCCGTGCCAGAGGGCGCTGGAGTGCTCGGTGCCTGTGGCTCGACGCTGTTGAGCGGCGGCAGCTCCACTGGCTGCGCCTGCACACCGTCCGGCGAATGATCGCTGTAGACCGTGTTGCCGTTGGCGTCGGTGTACTTGTAGATCTGCGCAGCGGCGGGCAGGGCAATCACCAGCAGGAGAAATAGAAGACCACGACCCATGGACTCGACCGATCAACAATGAGATTGGCTTGCAGCATAGGCCAAGGGCGGCGGTAAGCCCAAACGGGACAACATCCGCTCACACAAACCGCTCCCCGGATCTTTATCGTGAAGCGCCCGACTCAAGCAGGCTCTCACGCACGCCGGACAGGACGCCAGCCTTGTAATGCTCGATGTAGGTCAAAATGCCATTGGCGTCGGTATCGCGCAGCTCGCCGTCCTTCTTGCCTGCGACGAAGTTTACGGTCTGGGTATGGCCGTTCTCGGCCTTGAGTGTCCATGGGCCGTTTTGCAGGTCGTCGGTGTAGTTGCCGGTACCTGTTTTGGTTATCCACAGGCCTTGGCGCTTGTCGTCGACATAACTGCCGCGCTCGGTAACGCCGGCGATGGTCAGTTCGCTCTGGCCGTTGAGTTGTCCGTGGGCATAGGTCTGGAATCCGGTGGCGACCCATTCCATCTCGTCGTAGTTGGAAAGCTGCCAGCGGCCCTCGCGCAAATCACTGTGGTATTCGCCGTCCAGCGTTTGCCCGTCCTGGTAAAGGCTCCATTGCCCCTCCCGTTTACCGTCTGCGAAATGACCGGACTCAGAATATTTCTCGTCTTTGGAAGTAGACCACGGACCGATACGCACGCCCTGTTTGTAGGCCCCTTGGGCTGAGATCGATTCAGCATCATAAGACACCGACTGGCCATCTTCCCCGCCAGTGAATTTCGCCGGTTCGGTTTCCCAGGCGATACGTCTGACCCGATAGTTGTACAGCGTGCGGTTACCTTCGACGAGCGTGGCGTCGAGCCAGCGCCAGAAGGTAACGGTGAGAAAGCGTCCGTCTTTTTCCTGATAGGTCTTCTTGAAAAAATACGGTTCGTCCTGTGGCGTTGGGTTGCTCAGTGGATCGTAGTACTGGCCGTAATAGCTCACCAGATTGCCTTGGCTGAAATCGAGCTGGTCGAACTCCGACACGCCGGACTCTTCATAGTAAAGGCGGTAGTTGAGCGGTGTTATTTGGCTCAGGGCCTTCTTGATGGTCAGTGCATCAAGGCGTTTCTGGCCTTCGGTGATGCGATCGAGCGCCGGCTGCAGGCGCGTGACACGGCTGTAGAGGTGATCGTAGGCGTCGTATTTGTAGGCGTAGATCTTGTAGCGATCGTTTTGCCGGAACAGCACGAAGCGGGTCGGATCCTCGCTGTCGAGTGACATGAGAAATACCGATTCGATCGAAGCCTGGCCGAAGTCATCCAGCAGTTGCGGGTTTGCCTCGGGCGTGTTGCAAGCGCAGTAGTAACCCTTCACACCGCTGGCTTCTTTGATAAATGCCAGAGTGGCAGAACTCTCCTGCAATCCCTGAATCAGCGGATGAGCCAGCGGTTTGTTTTCATAGAACTCGGCTGCGTTAACAGTCTGGCTGGCGAGGCCGGCCATCAGGGCCAGAGCCCATAACCACTTCATGCGAATCCCTTCGTCAAGGCGCCGGACGGGCGCTGAGGCGGCGGATTATCCATGGATGAGCGCGCACAAAAAAGGCCTCCCGAAGGAGGCCTCTTTTTGTCACGCCGCGTGCCGCAGCGCTACCGGATCAGCAGCTGTAGTACAGCTCATATTCCAGTGGGTGTACGAAAGTACGAACCTTGATTTCTTCTTCGGATTTCAGCGCGATGTAAGCGTCGATGAAGTCGTCGGAGAATACGCCGCCCTTGGTCAGGAACGCACGGCCCTTGTCCAGCTCTTCCAGGGCTTCTTTCAGGCTGCCGCAAACTTGTGGGATCTCTTTCGCCTCTTCAGGCGGCAGGTCGTACAGGTTTTTGTCAGCGGCATCGCCTGGGTGGATCTTGTTCTGGATACCGTCCAGGCCGGCCATCAGCAGTGCTGCGAAAGCCAGGTACGGGTTGGCAGCCGGATCCGGGAAGCGTGCTTCGATACGACGGCCGCGTGGGCTGTTGACGTAAGGAATGCGGATCGAGGCGGAACGGTTGCGAGCCGAGTAGGCCAGCATTACCGGCGCTTCGAAACCTGGCACCAGACGCTTGTAGGAGTTGGTGGCCGGGTTGGTGAAGCCGTTCAGGGCCTTACCGTGCTTGATGATACCGCCGATGAAGTACAGGGCGGTTTCGGACAGGCCGGCATAGCCTTCGCCCGCGAAGGTGTTCTTGCCGTCTTTGGCGATGGACATGTGCACGTGCATGCCCGAGCCGTTGTCGCCGTACAGTGGCTTCGGCATGAAGGTCGCAGTGCGGCCGTAAGCGTCGGCAACGTTGTGTACAACGTATTTCAGAGTCTGAACTTCGTCAGCTTTCTTCACCAGGGTGTTGAACTTGACACCAATTTCGTTCTGACCGGCAGTCGCCACTTCGTGGTGGTGAACTTCAACGGTCTGGCCCATCTCTTCCAGTGCGTTGCACATGGCAGTACGGATTTCGTGATCGTGGTCGAACGGCGGAACCGGGAAGTAGCCGCCTTTGATACCAGGACGGTGGCCTTTGTTGCCGCCTTCGATGTCCTGGTCGGACATCCACGAGCCTTGTTCGGAGTAGATCTTGAACATCGAGCCGGAGATGTCCGACTTGAACTTCACTTCGTCGAAGATGAAGAATTCTGGTTCTGGACCGGCGAAGACGGTGTCACCGATACCGGTGGTCTTCAGGTATTCCTCGGCGCGGTGAGCGATGGCGCGCGGGTCGCGATCGTAACCTTGCATGGTCGACGGTTCGATGATGTCGCAGACCAGGATCAGGGTCGCGTCTTCGGTGAACGGATCGAGCACGGCAGTATCGTCGTCCGGCAGCAGGATCATGTCGGAGGCTTCGATGCCTTTCCAGCCAGCGATGGAGGAACCGTCGAACATCTTGCCGACTTCGAAGAAGTCGTCTTCCAGCGCATCGCGAGCCGGCATGGTCACGTGGTGCTGAGTGCCTTTGGTGTCCGTGAAGCGCAGATCAATCCACTTGACGTCATGATCTTTGATGAGTTGAACCGACTTCGACATAGTGTCCTCCGGGTGGCTTAGGGCTTGGTAGTGGATGCCCTTAATATGGGTGATGCCGGCGCAGATACTCTGCCAAGGCAACCTGCCTCACAAGGGAGCAAATTGCATGCCAGTGCCCCACCATGGGTTTTTTGCCCCAAATTCACGCTTGCAGCGGTGCAAAGTGCAATAAAGGGGAAAATCTCGCCCCTTAATGTAGCGTGCAAATCTGAAAATGACCCGTTTTGGTGCATGACAAACCTTCTGCATATTAACTGGTTAAACCTTGAGCAATTTCCGCTATAATCCGCGCCCCCCTTTTTCGGCTGGCCCTGCGCGCGCTGTTTTCATGAAACTAATCGTAAAAGTCTTCCCCGAGATCACCATCAAAAGCCGCCCTGTCCGGATGCGTTTCATCCGCCAGTTGGCCAAGAACATCCGCGCCGTGCTCCGCGATCTGGACCCGGCCGTGTTGGTGAACGGTGTGTGGGACAATCTCGAGCTGGAAACCCGCGTTACCGACCCCAAAGCCTTGAAAGAGATGGGCGAGCGCCTGGTCTGCACCCCGGGCGTTGCGCATTTTCTGCAGATCGACGAGTACCCGCTGGGTGACTTCGACGACATCACCGAGAAGTGCAAACAGCACTACGGCGATGAGCTGGCCGGGAAGATTTTCTCGGTGCGCTGCAAGCGTGCAGGCAAGCACCCGTTCAGCTCGATGGACGTTGAAAAATACGTCGGCAGCAAGCTGCGTCGTGAGTGCGGGGCGGCCGGAATCGACCTCAAGGCACCGGAAATCGAAGTTCGCATCGAAGTTCGCGACCAACGGTTGTTTGTCATCCACAGCCAGCACAACGGCATCGGCGGTTACCCGCTCGGTGCCCTGGAGCAGACGCTGGTATTGATGTCCGGCGGCTTTGACTCGACGGTTGCGGCCTACCAGATCATGCGGCGCGGCCTGATGGCGCATTTCTGCTTCTTCAATCTGGGCGGTCGTGCCCATGAATTGGGCGTGATGGAAGTCGCGCATTTCATCTGGAAGAAGTACGGCAGCTCGCAACGCGTGCTATTTGTCAGTGTTCCGTTCGAAGAAGTGTTGGGCGAAATTCTCGGCAAAGTCGATAACAGTCATATGGGCGTCGTATTGAAGCGTATGATGTTGCGCGCGTCCTCCGCCATTGCCGACCGCCTGCACATCGATGCACTGGTGACCGGCGAGGCGATCTCCCAGGTGTCGAGCCAGACCTTGCCGAACCTGTCGGTGATCGACTGCGTGACCGACAAGCTGGTCCTGCGCCCGCTGATCGTCGCGCACAAACAGGACATCATCGACACGGCCAACGAGATCGGCACCGCCGATTTCGCCCGGCACATGCCGGAATACTGCGGGGTCATTTCGGTCAATCCGAAGACTGCCGCCAAACGCTACCGCGTTGAGCACGAAGAGAAAGAATTCGACATGGCGGTCCTCGAGCGTGCGCTCGAAAACGCCAAACTGGTGCCGATCGATCGGGTGATCGACGAATTGGGCCAGGATTTGCAGATCGAAGAAGTCGGCGAAGCACTGGCCGGTCAGATCGTCATCGACATCCGTCACCCGGATGCGGCCGAGGATGACCCGCTGGAGCTTGCCGGCATAGAAGTACAGACGATGCCGTTCTACGCAGTGAACGCTCGTTTCAAGGAGCTGGATCCGACTCGCCAGTACCTGCTGTATTGCGACAAAGGCGTGATGAGTCGCCTGCATGCTCACCATTTGCTCAGTGAGGGGCATGCCAATGTGCGCGTTTATCGACCGAGCTAAGTGCCCGGGGCTGTTTGCCTGTGGCCTGCGTCACCGGCCCCCCGACACCGCCGTCAAGCTGTAACGGCCATGCCGGACACTACTGTTAATCGCTGCCAAGACTTGTCAGCAAACCGAATCCTCTGATCGAGATACACAAGTGATCGAAAATCTACGTAACATCGCCATCATTGCCCACGTTGACCATGGTAAGACCACCCTGGTAGACAAACTCCTGCGTCAATCCGGCACTCTGGAGCGCAACGAGCTCAACGACGAGCGCGTGATGGACTCCAACGACCAGGAAAAAGAGCGCGGTATTACCATTCTGGCGAAAAACACCGCCATCAACTGGAACGGCTACCACATCAACATCGTGGACACCCCGGGCCACGCCGACTTCGGCGGCGAAGTTGAACGCGTAATGTCGATGGTTGACTCCGTTCTGCTGCTGGTTGACGCTCAAGACGGCCCTATGCCGCAAACCCGTTTCGTGACCAAGAAGGCTTTCGAAGCCGGCCTGCGTCCAATCGTGGTCATCAACAAGGTTGACCGTCCAGGCGCGCGTCCGGACTGGGTTCTGGACCAGATCTTCGACCTGTTCGACAACCTCGGTGCAACCGAAGAACAACTGGACTTCCAGGTTGTTTACGCCTCGGCCCTGAACGGCATTGCCGGTCTGGATCACACCGCCATGGCTGAAGACATGACCCCGCTGTACCAAGCGGTAGTCGACCACGTTCCGCCTCCGGCCGTTGACCGTGACGGTCCGTTCCAGATGCAGATCTCGGCTCTGGACTACAACAGCTTCCTGGGTGTTATCGGTGTTGGCCGTATCGCTCGTGGTCGCGTCAAGCCGAACACCCCGGTTGTCGCTATCAGCGCCGACGGCAAGCGCCGCAACGGTCGTATCCTGAAGCTGATGGGTCACCACGGTCTGCACCGCATCGACGTTGAAGAAGCAGCGGCCGGCGACATCGTCTGCATCAGCGGTTTCGACGAGCTGTTCATCTCCGACACCCTGTGCGACATCAACACCGTCGAGGCGATGAAGCCTCTGACCGTTGACGAGCCAACCGTTTCCATGACCTTCCAGGTAAACGACTCGCCATTCTGCGGTAAAGAAGGCAAGTTCGTGACCTCCCGTAACATCAAGGATCGTCTGGACAAAGAGCTGCTGTACAACGTTGCACTGCGCGTTGAAGAAGGCGACTCGGCTGACAAGTTCAAGGTTTCCGGCCGTGGTGAGCTGCACCTCTCGGTACTGATCGAAACCATGCGTCGCGAAGGCTTCGAGCTGGCCCTGGGCCGTCCTGAAGTGATCATCCGTGAAGTTGACGGCGTGAAGCAGGAACCGTTCGAAAACGTGACCATCGACATCCCTGAAGAATCGCAGGGCAAGGTCATGGAAGAGATGGGTCTGCGTAAAGGCGACCTGAGCAACATGGTGCCGGATGGCAAGGGCCGTGTTCGTCTGGAATACAACATCCCTGCTCGCGGTCTGATCGGTTTCCGTAACCAGTTCCTGACCCTGACCAACGGTGCTGGCATCCTGACCTCGATCTTCGACCGTTACGCTCCAGTGAAGTCGGGCCACATGTCCGGCCGTCAGAACGGCGTTCTGGTTTCGGTTGAAACCGGCAAGGCACTGACCTACTCCCTGGAAACCCTGCAGGCTCGTGGCAAGCTGTTCGTAGAACACGGCCAGGAGATCTACAACGGTCAGATCGTTGGTCAGAACAGCCGCGACAACGACCTGGGTGTAAACCCGACCAAAGGCAAGAAGCTCGACAACATGCGTGCTTCGGGTAAAGACGAAACCATCGCTCTGGTTCCACCTGTTCGCTTCACCCTGGAACAGGCTCTGGAATACATCCAGGAAGACGAGCTGTGCGAAGTTACGCCTAAGTCCATCCGTCTTCGCAAGAAGATCCTGGACGAAAGCGAGCGTACCCGCGCTGCCAAGAAAGCCAAGGCGTAATTTAGCCCGAGCTTGAAAAAACGCCCCCGGTCGCGAGACCGGGGGCGTTTTTGTTTGTCTGGGGTTTAACTGAGGTTTGTGCGGTGTTTGTGCTGGCCTCTTCGCGAGCAAGCCCGCTCCCACAAGAGTTCGATGGCATACACAAGATTTGTGTTCACCGAGAATCTACTGTGGGAGCGAGCCTGCTCGCGAAGGCGGCCGATCAGCCGCCGAAAATCTCAAGGCAGATCAAAACTTCTCGATTGCCCGGAAATTCTGCACACGCTCGACTTCTTTCGGCTTGTACGCGCAATACCCCGGGCGCGGCCCGATCTTGGGGTGATTGCGGCAGGTGTCCGGGCGCTTGTCATAAATGGTGCACAGGCGGCTCTTACGATCCAGGTAGTAGCAATCGTTGTTGCTCATGCGCTGCAGGGTGAAGATCCCCGACTTCTGATTGAAACGCTCGACCAGTCCTTCCTTTTGCAGGCGCTTGGCGATGTTCTTCGGCGGGTCGCCCAGTTCGAACTCGTCGACCACACCGATGCGCACCAGGTCCTTGATCTTGACCTCGACCGGCAGCGTGCAGCAGCTCGACATGCAGGAGCCGCACATCGGGGCCGAATATTTGGCCCACGTATCGAGACGGTCGATCTCGGCAGCGGCAATCAGGTTGGGCTTCATCATCGGGAATTACCAGGCGTGTGCATCAGGGCGCGCGATCATACCGGGACTGGTGGATTTTTGAACAACCTTTCGCCAGATTTTTGCAAATGTCGCTCAACTGGCCGGCAGTACGGCACGGCCCCTGCATTCATTAGCCCACTCGCCAAGGTAATGCCGGGCGATCTCACCGTCTCAGGAAAAACTGCCGAACCTGCGCCTCTACCGTCGGTCAGACCGTCTAGGCTCAGACAATTCCCCGCTCGCTCGAGGTCCTATCGATGACTCAAGAACCACTAGTTCGCGAAGCAGAGGTGGCCGCATTCCGCGACGCCGTCCTGACCAAACTCACCTACGCGGTGGGCAAAGACCCGGATCACGCCTTCGACCATGACTGGTTCGAGGCCATCGCCCTGGCGGCGCGTGATCACATGGTCGAACACTGGATGGACCACACCCGGCAGATCTACCGCAAAGGCCAGAAGCGGGTGTACTACCTCTCGCTGGAATTTCTCATTGGCCGCTTGCTCTACGACAGCCTGAGCAACCTAGGCCTGCTCGATGTCGCCCGTGAAGCGCTGACGGAACTGGGTGTCGATCTGGAGCGCATCCGCTTATTGGAGCCGGATGCGGCACTGGGCAACGGTGGTCTCGGGCGTCTGGCGGCGTGCTTCATGGAAAGCATGTCGACCCTCGGCATCGCCGGTCACGGCTACGGCATTCGTTATGAACACGGGCTGTTCCGCCAGGCCATCGTCGATGGCTGGCAGCAGGAACAGACCGAACACTGGCTGGATTTCGGCAACCCGTGGGAATTCGAGCGGCCGGAAGTCGTTTACACCATCGGTTTCGGCGGCAGTGTCGAAACCGTCACCGACGTTTCCGGCAAGTCCAAACAAGTCTGGTCGCCGGCTGAAACCGTGCGGGCGATTGCCTACGACACGCCAGTCGTCGGTTGGCGCGGGGCCAGCGTCAACACCTTGCGCCTCTGGCGGGCGCGGGCCATGGAAGACCTGCACTTGGAACGCTTCAACGCCGGTGACCACTTGGGTGCCGTCGCCGAAGTGGCCCGGGCCGAAAGTATTTCCCGCGTGCTTTACCCGGCGGACAGCACCGAGGCCGGGCAGGAGCTGCGCCTGCGGCAGGAATACTTCTTTGTCGCCGCTTCCCTGCAGGATTTGCTGCGTCGTCATCGCAACATGCACACCTCGGTGCTGACCCTGGGCGACCATGCGGCGATCCAGCTCAACGACACCCACCCCTCGATTGCCGTCGCCGAGCTGATGCGGCAACTGGTCGATGTCTACGACGTGGCCTGGGATGCGGCGTGGCAAGTCACCGTCGATACCTTGTCGTACACCAACCACACGCTGCTGCCCGAAGCACTGGAAACCTGGCCGGTCGGCCTGATGGAACGCATGTTGCCGCGGCACATGCAGATCATCTATCTGATCAACGCCCAGCACATCGATTCGCTGCGGGCCAAGGGTATTCATGACTTCGACGTATTGCGCGCGGTGTCGCTGATCGAAGAGGACAACGGTCGTCGGGTACGCATGGGCAACCTCGCGTTTCTCGGTTCGCACAGCGTCAACGGCGTGTCCGGGCTGCACACGCAGCTGATGCGCAAGACTGTATTTGCCGAACTGCACAAGCTCTACCCGGAGCGGATCAACAACAAAACCAACGGCATCACCTTCCGGCGCTGGCTGTATCAGGCGAACTCTGAGTTGACCTCGATGCTGGTCGATGCGCTGGGGCCGGACTTGCTGGACAACCCCGAAGAGCGCTTGCTCGATCTGCAGCCGTTCGCCGAGAAACCCGCGTTCCGCAAAGCCTTCGCCGAGCAGCGCCTGCACAGCAAAAAGGCTCTGGCCTATCTGATTCACGAGCGGCTGGGGATCGCGGTCAATCCGGCTGCGATGTTTGATGTGCAGGTCAAACGGATCCACGAATACAAGCGTCAGTTACTTAACCTGATGCACACCGTGGCGCTGTATCAGGCGATTCGCGCCGAACCTGAGGTCGACTGGGTGCCCCGGGTGAAGATCTTCGCCGGCAAGGCGGCTGCCAGTTATCACCAGGCCAAACTGATCATCAAACTGACGAACGACATTGCTCGGGTGGTGAATAACGACCCGACCGTGCGCGGCCTGCTCAAAGTGGTGTTTTTGCCCAACTACAACGTCAGCCTGGCCGAGAGCATCATTCCGGCGGCGGACTTGTCCGAGCAGATTTCCACTGCCGGGTTCGAAGCCTCGGGCACCAGCAACATGAAGTTCGGCCTCAACGGCGCGCTGACTATTGGCACCCTCGATGGCGCCAACGTGGAAATGTGTGAGCGCATCGGTGCGGAACACATGTTCATTTTCGGTCTCAGCGCGCAGCAGGTTGAAGCGCGCAAGCAGAACCACGAATTCAGCGCCGCGCCGGATATCGCCGCGTCTCATCGTCTGAACGATGTGCTGCAAGCGATTCGCAGCGGCGTGTTCTCGCCGGACGATACGTCGCGTTATACCGGACTGATCGATTCGTTGGTGGACTACGACCGCTTCCTGGTCTGCGCCGACTTTGACTCCTACTGGGAAGCGCAAAAACGCGTCGACGCGCACTGGCACGACTCCAACAATTGGTGGCGCTCGGCAGTGCTCAACACGGCGCGGATGGGCTGGTTCTCCTCCGACCGGACCATTCGCGAGTACGCCACCGACATCTGGAAGGCACTGGAGTAATTTTCTGCAACAAATGTGCGCAAGGCCCAACGTTTGTTGGGCCGGATCGATATACTGAGCGCCGGTTACCGGCAGCCTCAGTCACCGCCATTCCAATGTAGGAGTGAGCCTAGACTGAAGCAACTGCCGGGATTGCCCCGCCTCGGGGCTGCTCAGGGATATCGACCATGCAATGGATGTTCATGTTGATCGGGCTGCTGCTCGGCTGGCTGCTCGATGAGTCGTTCAGCGCCGCGCTGCTGGGTGCATTGCTCGGACTGGCGATCGGGCAAACGCTGCGCATCGCCCGGCTTGGCTCGCAGGCGGCGGAGCAACAGCGCCAACTTGAACAGACGAAGCTGGCCTTGCAGGGCGTCGCGCAGCGCCTGTATCTGCTGGAAGGCTCCCCCTCTCACGCGGTGCCACCGGCAGATGCGGAACCGCTCAGCGAGCCCGTCGACATCGCCGAAGCTGCCGCAGCGCCGGAATTGGTCTGGGAACTGCCACCCGAACTCGAACCGATCTCCACCGTCGCCAGCGAAACCAGCCAGCCGCTACCGGCCGATGTCTGGCATCTGGACGCAATCACTGACGAGCCTGCAAAACCTGCGCAACCCGCCGAACCCCGTGGCCCGAACCTCATCGAGCGTGGTATCCGCGCCGCGCGCAACTGGCTGTTCGGCGGCAATACTGTGTTGCGGGTCGGCGTGGTGCTGTTGTTCTTCGGTCTGGCCTTCCTGTTGCGCTACGCCACTGAAGGCATGGTGGTGCCGATCGAATTGCGTTATGCCGGTGTCGCGGCCGCGGCGTTGGCCCTGCTGGCGCTGGGCTGGTGGCTGCGTCGACGCAACAGCAGTTATGCGCTGATTTTGCAGGGCACCGGGATCGCGGTGCTGTACCTGACGGTGTTTGCGGCGATGCGCCTGCAGCCGTTGCTCGACCCGTCCGCCGCGCTGGGACTGTTGGTGGCCGTGACGGTGTTTTCGGCGATCCTTGCCATCACTCAGGATGCGCTGGGGCTGGCCGCTGCTGCGGCATTGGGCGGTTTCGCCGCGCCGATCCTGACCTCGACGGGGGAGGGCAATCATGTCGCGCTGTTCAGCTATTTCGCGCTGCTCAACGCCGGCATTCTCGCCATCGCCTGGTTCAAGGCCTGGCGCCTGCTCAACCTGATCGGCTTCGTTGGCACTTTCGGTATCGGTTTCGCCTGGGGGCTGCGTTCGTATGCGCCTGAGCTGTTGTGGAGCACCGAGCCGTTCCTGATTCTGTTCTTCCTGATGTACCTGGCCATCGGCCTGCTGTTCGCCCGGCGCAAGTTGCTCGACATGCCCGACGCGCCGGCGGACGGCGACCGCGAGGCGCTGCTGCACTGGTCGGCACGCAAGGGCGATTACGTCGACGGCACGATGCTGTTCGCGCCACCGATCGTGGGTTTCGGTCTGCAGTTTGCGCTGGTGCAGCATCTGGAGTTCGCCGCCGCATTCAGCGCACTGGCGCTGGGCGTGATCTACATGGGCCTGGCCCGTTTACTGATGGGCGGTCGTGCCTTGTTGCTGGGCGAAACCTGTCTGGCGCTGGGAGTGATTTTCGCCAGCCTGGCGATCCCGCTCGGCCTCGATGCGCGCTGGACGTCAGCGGCCTGGGCGGTGGAAGGCGCGGGGATTTTCTGGCTCGGCCTGCGTCAGCAGCGGCCGTTCGCCCGGGCGTTTGCCTTGCTGCTGCAACTGGGTTCGGCACTGGCGTTTCTCAGTCAGTTGCGCGTCGGCGAAAGCAGTCTGCTCGATGGCGCACCGTTGGGCGCATTGATGCTCGGCATCGCGTTGCTGTTCAGTTTCTATCAACTGCGCAAGGCCGCGCCGGAGCAAGCTTCGCCGTGGGAGCGCCAAGGCCTTCCGGTGCTGGCGGCTTTAGGCCTGACCTTCCTGTACCTGCTGGCGCCGCTGTTCTTCTTTGTTCAGGTCACGGCGATCAGTTGGGCGCTGGCCGGGCTGGTGACGTTGTTCGCCGGCCTGCGCCTGCAATCACGCACGTTCCTGTTCACGGCATTTGCCGTGCAACTGCTGGGTGGTGCGTTGTTCCTGCTTCGCCTGCAAGGCGCGGGTGAAGATTCGGCAGCAGTGTTCAGCGCCGGCTGGAACGGGTTGCTCAGCGCGTCGTTGATTGGCCTGGCGCTGATCGCCGGCATGCTGCTGGCGGCGCGTGACGAAATGGTGCGCGGCGATGTGCGTCTGCTGCGTGGTTTGTCGGTGGTGCTGTTGGCAGGCTTGGTGCTGATCAATCTGGCGGTGCTGTTCGTGTTGCCGTGGCAAACCGCGAGCGCGGTGTGGGCGGCCAGCGGCTTGTTGATCATCTGGCTGAGCCTGTACCTCAAGCAGCGCCTGAGTTTTGTCTTCGGCTTGTTGTTGCAGTTGATCGGCGGCGCGGCGTTTTTGCTGGCCGGTCCCGAGTTGCTCGGGCCGCTGTCCAGCGAAGGTCTGCGCCCGCTCGCCCATGGCGGCTTCTGGACGCCGCTGGTGCTGGGGCTGGCCGCCATGATCGGCGCCTGGCGCCTGCAACGGGGCAATCATGCCTCGGCCTTCGATGTGCTGGGTTTGCAGCGCCTGTCTGAAGTGCTGCTGGTGTGGGGGGGCGGATGGTGGGCGCTGGCGTGGGTCAGCGAAGTGCTGCGATTTGCGCCACTGAACTTGCAGGCGACGCTGTTGCTGCTGGTCGCCGCATTGAGCGTGGCGTTGTGGACACTGCTGTCGCTGCGCCTGAAATGGCCGGCGCTGGGTCTGCTGTGCACCTTGCTGATTCCGGCAGCGGGCCTGGTGCTGCTGGCGGCGTGGCATCCGCGTTATCACCCGGCGGCGAATGTCGGCTGGCTGGCGTGGGCACTGGTGTTTGTCGTGCACTTCTTAAGCTTGCGGCGACTGACGCCGATGCTGCCGGCACGGGCCTTGAGCGCGGCGCATGTGCTCGGCTGCTGGCTGCTGATCGGCGTGCTGGCGCTGGAGTTGCGCTACGGCCTGCTGCTGTTGTCCGAGCAATACAACGCCTGGCGCTGGCTGGGCTGGGCGATCTTGCCGAGCCTGTATCTGTTGCTGGCGGCGGCTCCACGCAACTGGCCGTGGCCGGTGGCAGCGTTCCCTCGCGAATATCGCTTGTACGCCGCAGCGCCCTTGGCGGTGCTGATGCTGGCGTGGTTCTGGCTGGCCAACGGCGTCAGCGACGGCAACGCCGAACCGCTGCCGTACGTGCCGTTGATCAACCCGCTGGAATTGGGCCTGCTGTTCGCCCTGTTCGGGGTATATGTGTGGTCACGCCATGCCGTGACGCAGTTTGCGCTGCGCAAGGATTACGCCGAGTACGCCACGCAGTTGGTTGCCGGGGTTTCGCTGTTCGCCTTGTGCACCGCGCTGGTGACCCGCGCCGCGCACCATTGGGCGGGGATTCCGTTCGAGCTGGATCTGCTGCTCGAATCGATGCTGGTGCAAGCCGGGTTATCCATCGTCTGGACGCTGATGGCGCTGGGCCTGATGATCGGCGGGCATTTGCGTCATCGGCGCGAGGTGTGGCTGATCGGCGCGGCGCTGATTGCGCTGGTGGTGGCGAAACTGGTTTTTGTCGAATTGAGCAACCGTGGCGGCCTCGCCCGGATCGTCTCGTTTATCGGCGTCGGCGTGTTGCTGCTGGTGGTGGGCTACTTTGCGCCGCTGCCGCCCAAACGCGTCGAAGCCGGACCGGCGGCGGACAAGCCTGTCCCGGACACCGAAGGAGTTTCATCTTGAGTCGCATGCTGAATCTGGGGTGGTTGGCGCTGGGCGTGGTGATGGCTGCCGGCGCCCAGGAAAAACCGACGGACTTTGCCACGCAGGTGCCGTTGGCGGTGAGTGGCAATGGCCCCTGGTATCGCCTCGAACTGCCATTGAGCGCGCAATTGCAGGCACGCCAGACCGATCTGAGCGACCTGCGGGTGTTCAACGCCGCCGGCGAACCGCAAGCCTACGCCCTGGCCCGCGAATCGGCGCAGACCCGCGACGACGGTCAGTTGCATGAGGTGAAGTGGTTCCCGCTGTACAACGCCGCCGACGCCAGCGAGCGCGCGCCGAACGTACGCGTGCAATCGACCACCACCGGCACGCTGGTGGAAGTGCAGCCGTCCAGCCAACTGGAGGCTGGTGAAGAAGTGCTGCGTGGCTGGCTGCTCGACGCCAGTGCAATCAAGGCGCCGTTGCAGCAGTTGATCCTCGACTGGACCAGCGAGCGCGACGGCTTCCAGCGCTTCAGCATCGAGGCCAGTGATGACTTGCAGCACTGGCAGGCGTGGGGCGAAGGGCAGGTTGCGCGGCTGACCTTTTCCGATGAGCGTATCGAACAGCACGAAGTGGCGCTGCCGGGGCAACCGGCGCGGTATCTGCGTCTGCTGTGGGATGCGCCGACGTCGGCGCCGACCCTGACGTCGGCACAACTGAAAAGCAGTGATCCGCGCAACGTGCCGCTGCCGTTGGTCTGGTCGCAAGCGCTGGCCGGCAGCAGCACCAAGGCCGGCGAATACACCTGGCAGTTGCCGATGGGGCTGAACGTCGAGCGGGTGCAGGTTGAACTCACGCAACCGAACAGCCTGGCCCCGGTTACTCTCGCAGGCCGGCGCGAGAGCAGCCTGCCGTGGCAGACCCTGAGCAACGGTTTGCTGTATCGCCTGACCCAGAATGGTCAGGACGTGGTGCAGAACGAATTGCAGTTGTACGGGCAGCCCGTGCAGCAGCTGAAACTGAGCGTGGATGAGCGCGGCGGTGGCCTGGGCGAGCAGGCACCTGGCCTGAAATACGCGGTGCGGGCGACGCAGGTGATTTTCCTCGCGCGCGGCGAAGGGCCTTACAGCCTGGCGTTGGGCAACCCGAGTGTGAAAACGGCTAACCTGCCGCTGACCACGCTGATTCCGGATTTCAAACCGGAGAAACTCGCAACGCTGGGCAAGGCGACAGTGCAGGGTGAAGTGGTTGCCACGCAGGCTGCGCCGGCAACCACGACGGCGGTGGCCGAGACCAACTGGAAGAAAATCGGGTTGTGGGCGGTGTTGTTGGTGAGCGTGGTGTTCCTCGGGGCGATGGCGGCGAGCCTGTTGCGCAAGCCACCGACCAACTCCTGAGAATGGCTGGCGCTGCGCGCCATTCGCGAGCAAGCCCGCTCCCACAGGAGATCTTCAGTGGGCATAAGGTTTGTGTTCAATCGAGATCCCCTGTGGGAGCGGGCTTGCTCGCGAAGGTGTCCGGTCAGGCAACAAAATTTCTGACCGGACGCAGGGCGCCATGCACCACCCGTCCCGATTCGAACTACGCTGAATCCGGTGCCTGAACTCTCCAGGCCTGATCACGTCTGATAGAAGCAATTGCGCCCCAATGCACGTTACCGGGCGTCATCGCTCGCTACGTTTTCAGACTCCCTGTAAACTGCGCGGGTTTTTAGCCCCCCATTCCACCGGAGCCGTCCATGTCCCGCGTTACCCTGAGTCGCTATTTGATTGAGCAGACCCGCAGCAATAACACTCCTGCCGATCTGCGCTTCCTGATCGAAGTGGTGGCGCGTGCCTGCAAAGAGATCAGCCACGCCGTGTCCAAAGGCGCCCTGGGTGGAGTTCTGGGCAGCATGGGCACTGAAAACGTCCAAGGCGAAGTGCAGAAGAAGCTCGACGTCCTGTCGAACGAAATCCTGCTCGAAGCCAACGAATGGGGCGGTCACCTGGCCGGCATGGCGTCCGAAGAAATGGACAATGCCTACCAGATCCCGGGCAAATACCCGAAAGGCGCGTACCTGCTGGTTTTCGACCCACTGGACGGCTCGTCGAACATCGACATCAACGCCCCGGTCGGCACCATTTTCTCGGTACTGCGTTGCCCGAACGAATACCTGAGCCAGAACGAGCCGCTGAACGAAAAAGCCTTCCTGCAGCCAGGCACCCAGCAAGTGGCTGCCGGTTACGCGATCTACGGCCCACAGACCATGCTGGTGCTGACCCTCGGTGACGGCGTCAAAGGCTTCACCCTGGACCGCGAAATGGGCAGCTTCGTCCTGACCCACGAAGACATCACCATTCCTGAATCGACTCAGGAATTTGCGATCAACATGTCCAACCAGCGCCACTGGGAAGCCCCGGTACAACGCTACGTCAGCGAACTGCTGGCCGGCGAAGAGGGTCCGCTGAAAAAGAACTACAACATGCGTTGGGTTGCCGCGATGGTGGCCGACGTGCACCGCATCCTGACCCGTGGCGGTCTGTTCATGTACCCACGTGACAGCCGCGAGCCGTCCAAGCCGGGCAAACTGCGTCTGATGTACGAAGCCAACCCGATGTCGTTCCTGGTGGAACAAGCGGGCGGCGCGTCCACCGACGGTCACCAGCGCATCCTCGACATTCAGCCTGAAGGCCTGCACCAGCGCGTAGCGGTGTTCCTCGGTTCGAAAGAAGAAGTCGCTCGCGCTACGGCCTACCACAAGGAATAAACCATGAACGCGCCCTGGCAGCCGTTGCTCGACTGGTGGTTCGGACACGCCGAATCACCCGACGGGATATCGGCTGACAAGGGCAAGTTGTGGTTCGGTAAGCGAGACAGCCAAGACCTCGAAGCGCGTGAGCGTTTCGGGGTCTTTGTCGATCAGGCCCTGGCCGGCGGTTTGACCGAGTGGACGCAACGTCCCGAAGGTTGGCTGGCCGTGGTGCTGCTGCTCGATCAACTGCCGCGAATGATCTTTCGCGACTCCCCCAAAGCGTTTTCCGGTGATCTGCGCGCGCAGAAGCTCGTCGCGCAAGGCATTGCTGCGGACTTCGACCGGCAACTGAAGCCGATCCAGCGCGTATTCATTTATCTGGTGTTCGAACACTGCGAAAACCTCGCGGTGCAGAACGAGGCGGTGTCCAGATTTATCGAGCTGGTGGCTGAACAACCGGAAGGGGAGAGGGCGGTGTTTGCCGACAATCTGGACTATGCCGAGCGGCATCAGAGAGTGATTGCGCGATTTGGCAGGTTTCCGCATCGCAATGCGGTGTTGGGGCGGGAGTCTACGGCTGAGGAGTTGGTGTTTCTTTCCGAACCGGGTTCCAGGTTCTAAATTTTCATTGCGGCATCCCTCTTCGAGCAGGCTCGCTCCCACTTTGAAATGCATTTCACTTGTGGGAGCGAGCCTGCTCGCGAAGGGGTCAGTGGCTGCGCCTTAAATCCTGAAACTGCCCACCAACTGCTTCAACCGCGCCGCCTGCTGCTCCAGATCCGAGCACGCGCGCAAGGTCGCCTGCAGGTTCTCCACGCCTTCCTGATTCAGCGTGTTGATCTCGTTGATATCGACGTTGATCGACTCGACCACGGCAGTCTGCTCTTCAGTTGCGGTGGCCACCGACTGGTTCATCCCATCGATCTCGCCAATGCGCTGGGTCACGCTGCCCAGGCGCTCGCCCGCCTGGTTGGCGATGCCGACGCTGCTTTCGCTCTCGCGTTGGCTCTCGGTCATGATGCTTACCGCCTGTCGTGCGCCGACCTGCAGTTCTTCGATCATCTTCTGCACTTGCTGGGCCGAGTCCTGGGTACGGTGTGCGAGGTTGCGCACTTCGTCAGCGACCACGGCGAAACCACGCCCGGCTTCACCGGCACGTGCGGCTTCAATCGCGGCGTTGAGTGCCAGCAGGTTGGTCTGTTGCGAGATGCTGGTGATCACTTCCAGAATCTGGCCGATGTTCACCGTGTTGCTGTTGAGGGTTTCGATGTTGCCGCAGGAGTCGCTGATTTTTGCCGACAACTGCTGCATGGCGTGGATGGTTTTATCCACAACCTGCTGACCGTCGACTGCCAGGCTGCGCGCATCGCTGGAGTGTTGCGAGGCAAGGGCGGCGTTCTGGGCGATTTCCTGGGCGGCGGCGCCGAGCTGGTTGATCGCCGCGGCCACGCTATTGGTGCGGCTGGCCTGCTGGTCGGAGTTGTACATCGACGAGTTCGAGGCCGCGACCACGCGCAGGGCCACTTCGTTGACCTGGCCGGTGGCCGAGGACACCTCGCGGATCGAGGTGTGAATGCGCTCGACGAAGCGGTTGAACGACAGGCCCAGCGCACCGAACTCGTCGTGGCCGTGAATCACCAGACGTTTGGTCAGATCGCCTTCACCTTCAGCGATGTCGTGCATGGCGCGACCCATGGTGAGCAGCGGTTGCATCAGCACGCGGATCAGCATGCCGAGCAGGGCGATGATGATCACTACGGCAATCACCATGGCGATCAGCGCCGAGGTGCGGAATTCGCTGAGCATCGAGAATGCGGTGTCTTTATCCAGCACCAGCGCCACATACCAGTCAGCCGATGGCACGCCGTTGACGCGGGTGAACGAGACCAGTTGGGTCTTGCCGTCGAACTCGACTTCTTTCAAACCGGGGCTGACTTTCGGCGCGCCGTTCGGGTAGGCCTCGGCGAGGGTCTTGAGCACCAGTTTGCTGTCCGGGTGGATCAGGATCTTGCCCTCGCTGCTGACAATGAACGCGTGGCCGTGGCCGCCGAAGTTCAGCGAGTTGATAATCGCGCTGACACTGGTCAGGTCGATGTCCGCACCGGCCACACCAATCATCTGGCCCTGGCGCTGTACCGGGGTGGCGACGGTGATCACCAGTTTGCCCGACGAGGCGGCGATGTAGGGTTCGGTGACGATGGTCTGCTGGGCGCTGTTGGCCGCCTTGTACCAGCCGCGCGCACGCGGGTCATAGTCCGGCGCGCGGTTGCCGGCGGGCACCGAGAACATCACGCCGTCGGCTCCACCGAAGTAGCTGAGCTGGAAATTGCCGGTGTAGGCGGGCAGGTCGATGATGCGTTTCAGGCTGGCGGGTGCGCTGCCGTCGGCGGCGACTTGCTGTGACAGCGACTGCAGCAACTGGATGCGGCTCTCCAGCCAGGTCTGGATGTTGCTGGTGGTCAGGCTGCCCAGTTCCTGCATCGAAGCTTCAGTGCTGCTGCTCAGGGCTTCGCGTTGTCGATAGTCGTTGAAGAAAATGAAACAGGCGAACGCAACGGCCACCACGAGGGCGGCAGCCAACAAGATCTTGTGGCTGAATTTCATGTTTCTGGTCATCGAATGAACTACCGCGAAGGGGCTGGTCGAGAAAGGGCGGCAATTTGCCACACTCGGGGGCTTTGCGCTGCTCTTATTTCGACCGCGGCGCGCCAAAGATTAGGCGGTTTTTGTGAAATGCGACGAAATGCTCAATAGCGGCAAAAAGTCGCTGATTTGCCGGTAAATGCCAGACGAGCGGAGCAATAAATAGCCACCCGCGTGGGGAACCAGACAGGGGTTTTCTCTTCTAAGCTTCTGGTTGGCGCCATGCCATCCCCCTTCCGCTCCAGGAGTTACTTCATGTCGCTGCGATCTATCGCCCTTCTGACCTTTTGCGTGCTGTTGGCCGCGTGCAGCAAGGTCAATCAGGAAAACTATTCCAGGCTTTCGGCCGGCATGGCCAAGGCCGAAGTTGAGACGCTGCTCGGCAAACCCACCGACTGTTCGGGTGCGCTCGGCATGTCCAGTTGTACCTGGGGCGACCAGAAAAGCTTTATCAGCGTGCAGTACGCCGGTGACAAAGTGTTGATGTTTTCCGGCCAAGGCCTGAAGTAAACCGGGGCTACGCGCCCACGGGAGAAAAATAATGAAGCGGTTATTGTTTGTCTTTTTTGCCGGCCTGGTACTGGCCGGCTGCGCCACACACGGTGAAGATCCGCTGGCGCCCAAGACAGCTCACAGCGTCAACCTCAAGCGTTACCAGGGCACCTGGTACGAACTGGCGCGCCTGCCGATGTACTTCCAGCGCGATTGCGCGCAATCCGAAGCGCATTACTCGCTCAAGCCGGATGGCAACGTCGATGTGCTCAATCGCTGCCTGACTGCGGACTGGCAATGGGAAGAGGTCAAGGGCACGGCTTATCCACAAGTGCCGGGCAAGACCGACAAGTTGTGGGTCGAGTTCGATACCTGGTTCTCGCGGCTGATTCCGGGTGTGGCGAAAGGCGAATACTGGGTGTTGTACGTCAGCGATGACTACAAGACCGCCATCGTCGGCGACCCGAGCCGCAAGTACATGTGGCTGCTGTCGCGCACGCCGACCGTCAACGGTGTGGTGCGTGAAGAGCTGCTGAGCAAGGCCCGGCAGCAAGGTTACGACACCACGCGACTGATCTGGCGGGCGTCGGATCGGCAGATGGCCAAGACCTCGAACTAAGCATCGCCACAAATCAAAAATGTGGGAGCGAGCCTGCTCGCGAAGGGTGTTTCAGTTAACGAAAATGTTGACTGATACACCGCTTTCGCGAGCAAGCCCGCTCCCACATTTTGTTTTGGGTCAGCCCAGAAGTTCGCGCAGAACCTGGGTGAAGGCGCGGGCGCTGTCCTCTTCGCCAGCATGCCGGCCATCGCGCACCACCCACTGGCCGTTGACCAGCACATCGCGCACCTGACGATCACCACCGGCAAACAACCAGCGATTCAAAATCCCGTCACCATTGGCCGTCGCCAGATACGGATCATTGCCATCGAGCACGATCCAGTCCGCGCGCTTGCCGACTTCCAGCGCGCCAATCGGCTGCCCCAGTGCCTGGGCGCCGCCCTCCAGCGCCGCGTCATACAGCGTGCGCCCGACCATCGGCTGATCCGCGCCATACAAGCGATTGCGCCGCTGATCGCGCAGACGCTGACCGTATTCCAGCCAGCGCAATTCCTCGACCACGCTGAGCGACACATGACTGTCGGAACCGATACCCATGCGCCCGCCCTGCGCGAGGAAATCCACCGCCGGGAAAATCCCGTCGCCAAGATTGGCTTCGGTGGTCAGGCACAGGCCGGCGATGGCGCGACTCCTGGCCATCAGCGTGACTTCTTCCGGGTTGGCGTGCGTGGCGTGAACCAGGCACCAGCGCTGATCGACCTCGGTGTTTTCGTAGAGCCATTGCAACGGACGGCGACCGCTCCAGCTCAGGCAGTCATCGACTTCCTTCTGCTGTTCGGCGATGTGAATGTGCACCGGGCACTGCTTGTCACTGGCCGCCAATACTTCGTTGATCTGCTGCGGGGTGACCGCACGCAACGAGTGAAAACACAGGCCCAGCGATTGCGCCTTTTGCTGCGCCAGCAGCGGTTGCAGGCGCGATTGCAGCTTCAGGTAGTTTTCGGTGCTGTTGATGAAGCGGCGCTGGCCGTCGTTCGGCGTCTGGCCGCCAAACCCCGAGTGGCTGTAGAGCACCGGCAGCAGGGTCAGGCCGATGCCGCTGTCACTCGCGGCCTGGCTGATGCGCAGCGCCAGTTCAGCCGGGTCAGCGTAGGGCTGGCCGTTGTGGTCGTGATGCACGTAATGGAATTCGGCAACCGAGGTGTATCCAGCCTTGAGCATCTCGATGTACAGCTGACGGGCGATCACGCCGAGCTGCTCCGGGCTGATTTTTCCGACGAGCCGATACATCAGGTCGCGCCAGGTCCAGAAACTGTCATTGGGGTTGCCGGCCACTTCGGCCAGGCCCGCCATCGCGCGCTGGAAGGCGTGAGAGTGCAGATTGGGCATGCCCGGCAGCAGCGGACCGCTCAGCCGTTCGGCGCCGTCTGCGGTGGAATCGGCCTGGATGTGGGTCAACACGCCATCGGCGCTGACCTCAAGACGTACATTGTTGGCCCATCCGTTAGGCAGCAGCGCGCGTTCGGCAAAGAAGGCGGACATGGTTCAGCACCCCATCGTGTGTTATTTGTATATACATATACAGACGTTTGCCTGCCCGGTAAACTCCGGCAAGCTAGCAACCTTCATCCAGAAAACAGGGATCAACCGTGCCGACTCCGCCTCCAGTCTCCCCGTTGGCCGCGAACATGGGCGACAGTCCGGCGCCCTTGTACGCTCGCGTCAAGCAGATGATCACCCAGCAGATCGACAGTGGTAACTGGCCGCCGCACTATCGCGTGCCGTCGGAAAGCGAGCTGGTCAATCAACTCGGTTTCAGTCGCATGACCATCAACCGGGCCTTGCGCGAGATGACCGCCGACGGCCTGCTGGTGCGCATGCAGGGCGTCGGTACGTTCGTCGCCGAACCAAAAAGCCAGTCTGCGCTGTTCGAGGTGCACAACATCGCCGACGAAATCGCCTCCCGTGGTCATCGCCACACCTGTCAGGTGATCACCCTCGAAGAAGAGGCTGCCGGTTCCGAGCGCGCACTGGCGCTGGACATGCGCGAAGGGCAGAAGGTGTTCCACTCGCTGATCGTGCATTACGAGAACGACATTCCGGTGCAAATCGAAGACCGTTTCGTCAACGCGCTGGTCGCCCCGGAATACCTCAAGCAGGACTTCACCCTGCAGACTCCATACGCCTATCTGAACCAGGTGGCGCCGCTGACCGAAGGCGAGCATGTGGTCGAAGCGATCCTCGCCGAGCCGTCCGAGTGCAAGTTGCTGCAGATTGAAAAAGGCGAGCCGTGCCTGTTGATCCGCCGTCGTACCTGGTCGGGGCGTCAGCCGGTGACCGCTGCGCGTCTGATCCACCCCGGTTCCCGTCATCGTCTGGAAGGTCGGTTCCACAAATGAAAGAGTTGAAGGTTTTACGCGCCGAAGGCTACCCACGCATGCCGTGGAAAAACGGCGGCGGCAGCACCGAAGAAATCACCCGTGACGCAGGCGCCGGCCTTGATGGTTTCGGTTGGCGCCTGTCGATTGCCGACATCGCCGAGTCCGGCGGCTTTTCGACCTTTGCCGGGTATCAGCGAGTGATCACCGTGTTGCAGGGCGATGGCATGACCCTGCGCGTCGACGGTGATGACACGCGCCCGCTGTTACCTCTGGACCCGTTTGCGTTCAGCGGCGAGAGCCAGGTGTCCTGCACCTTGCTCGGTGGGGCGATCCGCGATTTCAACCTGATCTATGCGCCGCAGCGTTACAGCGCACGGTTGCAGTGGCTGGAGGGTGAGCAACGGTTTTTCAGCTCGGCGGGGACGCTGCTGGTGTTCAGTGTCGGTGAGCTGCTGCATGTGCAGGTCGACGACAGCACTGCACAGCTCGGTCGGCATGATTGTGTGCAGCTGGACGGTAATGCCGGATTGGTTGAAGTCTCCACCAATGCCGCATGCTGCGTGATCGAGCTGACTGCACGCTGATTTTTATGCGCAAAAGCCTGTGGCGAGGGAGCAAGCGCCCTCGCCACAATGGCATTCACACTGACTGTTTCCCTTCTCGCACCAACTTGTTACCGAACGCCCCAGCGTGGCGCAAAACCACGCTTTCGTAGCCGCTGTTCACATCCTTCATGCACCCCCGCAAAAAATTTCATCAGCGCCACAACCCTTGTGTCAGGCGGTCTTCAGCCCTGCCCGCAATTTATCCCGGAGCGCTCTTCAACAAGTTGGCCGCGCGATTGCATATGCTTGTATGTACAAGTAAAGACGTATGCGTATGAGTCGTCAGAGGTTCTCCGCAGCGTCCCTGATTCGCTTGTCGCGCCAAGGGGTGCACAAGCCGCTTGCCCACCGCCAGGGTTGGTTTGAATTGATCGCTGAGGAGTCTTTTTCGTGACTGACAATACCCAGAAACCTACGAAGTATCGTGACGTCGAAATTCGTGCATCGCGCGGCAACACGCTGACCGCCAAGAGCTGGCTGACCGAAGCGCCGCTGCGCATGCTGATGAACAACCTCGACCCGGAAGTGGCCGAGAACCCGAAAGAGCTGGTGGTTTACGGTGGTATCGGTCGCGCGGCGCGCAACTGGGAGTGCTACGACAAGATCGTCGAAAGCCTGACCCATCTGAACGACGACGAGACCCTGCTGGTGCAATCCGGCAAGCCGGTAGGCGTGTTCAAGACCCACGCCAACGCCCCACGCGTGCTGATCGCCAACTCCAACCTGGTGCCGCACTGGGCGAGTTGGGAACACTTCAACGAACTCGACGCCAAAGGCCTGGCCATGTACGGCCAGATGACCGCTGGCAGCTGGATCTACATCGGCAGCCAGGGCATCGTCCAGGGCACCTACGAAACCTTCGTTGAAGCCGGTCGCCAGCACTACAACGACAACCTCACCGGCAAATGGGTGCTGACTGCCGGCCTCGGCGGCATGGGCGGCGCCCAGCCACTGGCTGCAACATTGGCCGGTGCCTGCTCGCTGAACATCGAATGCCAGCAGGTGAGCATCGATTTCCGCCTGAAAAGCCGCTACGTCGACGAGCAGGCCAAAGACCTCGACGACGCTCTGGCGCGTATCGCCAAATACACCCAAGAAGGCAAGGCGATCTCCATCGCGCTGCTGGGTAACGCCGCAGAAATCCTGCCGGAACTGGTCAAGCGTGGCGTGCGCCCGGACATGGTCACCGACCAGACCAGCGCCCACGACCCACTCAACGGCTACCTGCCGGCGGGCTGGACCTGGGACGAATACCGCGCCCGCGCCAAGACCGAACCGGCCGCCGTGATCAAAGCCGCCAAGCAGTCGATGGCGGTGCACGTCAAAGCCATGCTGGATTTCCAGAAACAAGGCATCCCGACCTTCGACTACGGCAACAACATCCGTCAGATGGCCCAGGAAGAGGGCGTCGAGAACGCTTTCGACTTCCCGGGTTTCGTCCCGGCCTACATCCGTCCGCTGTTCTGCCGTGGCATCGGCCCGTTCCGCTGGGCGGCGCTGTCGGGTGATCCGCAGGACATCTACAAGACCGACGCCAAGGTCAAGGAACTGATCCCGGACGACGCCCACCTGCACAACTGGCTGGACATGGCCCGCGAGCGCATCAGCTTCCAGGGTTTGCCGGCACGTATCTGCTGGGTCGGCCTGGGCCTGCGCGCCAAGCTTGGTCTGGCATTCAACGAAATGGTCCGCAGCGGCGAGCTGTCGGCGCCGATCGTGATCGGTCGCGACCACCTCGACTCCGGCTCGGTCTCCAGCCCGAACCGCGAAACCGAATCGATGCAGGACGGCTCCGATGCCGTCTCCGACTGGCCACTGCTCAACGCCCTGCTGAACACCGCGAGCGGCGCGACCTGGGTCTCGCTGCACCACGGCGGTGGCGTGGGCATGGGCTTCTCGCAGCACTCGGGCATGGTGATTGTCTGCGACGGTACTGACGAAGCGGCCGAGCGTATTGCGCGCGTGCTGCACAACGACCCGGCCACCGGCGTCATGCGCCACGCCGATGCCGGTTACCAGATCGCCATCGACTGCGCCAGGGAGCAGGGCCTGAACCTGCCAATGATTACCGGTAAATAAACGCAAAAGTCGTGGGAATTGCTGTTGGTGGGAGTGGGCTTGCTCACGAATGCGTTGGATCAGTCAGCACATGTTTTGAATGTGTCGACCCCTTCGCGAGCAAGCCCGCCCCCACCAACAGCAGCCCGCGCAAGACGCTCAGTGAACTCGAATAACAATCCACAGAGGTTGAATCATGGCTGTTAACCCCGATCGTGCAGGCAACAAACCGTTGATCGAAAGGCGTTCGATCGACTACATCCCGGAAGCGGAAAGACACGGTCGTCTATTCAGTCAGTTCACCCTGTGGATGGGTGCCAACCTGCAAATCACCGCGATTGTCACCGGGGCTTTGGCCGTGGTGCTGGGCGGTGATGTGTTCTGGTCGTTGATCGGTCTGTTGATCGGTCAACTGCTGGGCGGCGGCGTCATGGCGCTGCACGCGGCGCAAGGGCCGAAGCTGGGCCTGCCGCAGATGATCTCCAGCCGCGTGCAGTTCGGGGTTTATGGTGCAGCGATACCGATCGTACTGGTGTGCCTGATGTACCTCGGTTTCACCGCGACCGGTACGGTGTTGTCGGGTCAGGCGCTGGGCCAGTTGTTCGGCGTCAGCGACACTGTCGGCATCCTTCTTTTCGCCAGTGTCATCGTGGTGGTCACGGTGCTCGGTTACCGGGTGATCCATTGGATTGGCCGCGTTGCCAGCGTCATCGGCGTGATCGCTTTCGTTTACCTGTTCAGTCGTCTGCTGAGCCAGGTTGATGTGGGCGCGCTGTTGCAGATCCGCCACTTCAGCTGGAGCAGCTTCTTGCTGGCCGTGTCGCTCGCAGCGTCCTGGCAGATCGCCTTTGGCCCGTATGTGGCTGACTATTCGCGCTACCTGCCAAGCAAGATTTCCTCGGTGAAAACCTTCTTCGCCGCTGGCGCAGGCTCGGTCATCGGTGCCCAGGTGGCGATGGTTCTTGGCGTGTTCGCGGCGGCTTCGGCCAACGGCCAGTTCGCCGGGCATGAAGTGGCTTACATCGTAGGGCTGGGCGGCACCGGTGCCACCGCGGCGCTGCTGTACTTCAGCATCGCCTTCGGCAAGGTGACCATCTCGACGCTGAACTCCTACGGCAGCTTCATGTGCATCGCCACCATCATCAGCGGTTTTCGTGGCCACCTGACGGTCTCGCGCATGCAGCGCCTGGTGTTCGTACTGGGGATCGTCAGTGCGGCGACCCTGATCGCGCTGCTCGGCCAGCACTCGTTCCTCGGTGCGTTCAAGTCCTTCATCCTGTTCCTGCTGGCGTTCTTCACGCCGTGGAGCGCGATCAACCTGGTGGACTACTACTGCATCACCCGTGAGCGCTATGACGTACCGGCGCTGGCCGACCCGAATGGTCGTTATGGCCGCTGGAACCTGCTCGGGATCAGCGTCTATGTGTTCGGCGTGCTGGTGCAGCTGCCGTTCATCTCCACCAAGTTCTATACCGGCCCGCTCGTAGCGGCCCTCGGTGACGTGGACATCTCCTGGATCATCGGTCTGGTGCTGCCTGCCGCCCTGTATTACGTGTGCGCAAAAAAATGGCACGGCTCGGTGCCCGATCAACTGATTCTGCCGGTCGAGCAGAACAGCGTTGTACAACCTAAAGCAAGTGGGGCCGGTCGCGCTGCGGCGCAGGCCTGATTGGACGTGGACAGGGCTGGATGCCTCTTGACTGCCGTAAGCCAACTCATGATTAGGAGCGTCACAACAATGAAATCGAACAAGACCCTGCTGACCACACTGCTGTCCATGGGCCTGTTGGCCAGTGCCGGTGCGACGCAAGCCGCCGGCTGGTGCGAATCGGGCAAACCGGTGAAATTCGCCGGGCTGAACTGGGAAAGCGCCATGCTGCTGACCGACGTGCTGCAAGTGGTGCTGGAGAAAGGTTACGACTGCAAGACCGACAGCCTGCCGGGCAACTCCATCACCATGGAGAACGCCCTGAGCAGCAACGATATTCAAGTGTTCGCCGAAGAATGGGTCGGCCGCAGCGAGGTCTGGAACAAGGCCGAGAAGGCCGGCAAGGTCGTCGGTGTCGGTGCGCCGATCGTCGGCGCGGTCGAAGGCTGGTACGTGCCGCGCTACGTGATCGAAGGCGACGCCAAGCGCAAGCTTGAGCCGAAAGCGCCAGAGCTGAAAAACATTGCCGACCTGGGCAAATACGCGGCCATTTTCAAAGACGCTGAAGAGCCGTCCAAGGGCCGTTTCTACAACTGCCCGGCCGGCTGGACCTGTGAGCTGGACAACAGCGAAATGCTCAAAAGCTACGGTCTGGAAAACACCTACACCAACTTCCGCCCGGGCACCGGCCCTGCGCTGGATGCGGCGGTACTGTCGAGCTACAAGCGTGGTGAGCCGATCCTGTTCTACTACTGGTCGCCAACCCCGCTGATGGGCCAGATCGACGCGGTCAAACTCGAAGAGAAACCAGGCGTCGACAAGACCGTGAGCATCAAGGTCGGCCTGTCGAAAACTTTCCACGAGCAAGCCCCGGAGCTGGTGGCCGTGCTGGAGAAGGTCAACCTGCCGATCGACCTGCTGAACCAGAACCTGGGACGCATGGCGAAGGAACGTATCGAGTCGCCAAAACTGGCGAAAATCTTCCTCAAGGAACATCCTGAAGTCTGGCACGCATGGGTGAGCGACGACGCAGCCAAGAAAATCGACGCGGCCTTGTAGGTTGAGCTTCTCCGGCTGTCGGCAACGGCAGCCGGGTGCTTGATCGCAACCCCTTGATTGAGAGTCTCTTATGTTTCCCGAAAGCTTTACCTTTTCCATCGCCGACTGGGTCAACGGTTGGGTCGATTCGCTGGTCACCAACTACGGTGATGTGTTCCGCCACATCTCGGACACCCTGCTATGGGCCATCGTCAACCTCGAAGGCCTGCTGCGTGCAGCGCCGTGGTGGTTGATGCTGGCGATCGTCGGCGTCGTGGCCTGGCACGCCACGCGCAAAGTGCTGACCACCGCCGTTATCGTCGGTCTGCTGTTCCTGGTGGGTGCTGTCGGCCTGTGGGACAAGCTCATGCAGACCCTGGCGCTGATGATGGTCGCGACGATCATTTCGGTGCTGATCGGCATTCCGCTGGGGATTCTCTCGGCACGCAGCAATCGCCTGCGTTCGGTGCTGATGCCGCTGCTCGACATCATGCAGACCATGCCCAGCTTCGTGTACCTGATTCCGGTGCTGATGCTGTTCGGCCTGGGCAAGGTCCCGGCGATTTTCGCCACCGTCATTTACGCCGCGCCACCGCTGATACGCCTGACCGATCTGGGTATTCGCCAGGTCGACGGCGAAGTCATGGAAGCGATCAACGCGTTCGGTGCCAACCGCTGGCAGCAACTGTTCGGCGTGCAACTGCCGCTGGCCTTGCCAAGCATCATGGCCGGGATCAACCAGACCACCATGATGGCCCTGTCGATGGTGGTGATCGCCTCGATGATCGGCGCCCGCGGTCTGGGTGAAGATGTGTTGGTGGGGATTCAGACCCTCAACGTCGGACGCGGCCTCGAAGCCGGTCTGGCGATCGTGATTCTCGCAGTGGTCATCGACCGCATTACTCAGGCGTACGGTCGGCCACGGCATGAGGTGAGCAAATGAGCAACGCAACCGTGAGCAAGATCGAAGTCAAAAACGTCTTCAAGATTTTCGGCAACCGCGCCAAGGACGCACTGGCGATGGTCGGCCAGGGCAAGACCAAGGATCAGGTGCTGAACGAGACCGGTTGCGTGGTCGGGGTCAACGACCTGTCGCTGAGCATCGGTACCGGTGAGATCTTCGTGATCATGGGCCTGTCCGGCTCCGGCAAATCGACCCTTGTGCGTCACTTCAATCGCCTGATCGACCCGACCAGCGGTGCGATCCTGGTCGATGGCGTGGACATCCTGCAATACGACATGGACGCCTTGCGCGAATTTCGCCGGCACAAGATCAGCATGGTGTTCCAGAGCTTCGGCCTGCTGCCGCACAAGACCGTGCAGGAGAACGTCGCCTACGGCCTGAAAGTGCGCGGCGAGAGCAAGCAGATGTGCGCCGAACGTGCGTTGCACTGGATCAACACCGTCGGCCTCAAGGGCTACGAAAACAAATATCCGCACCAGCTCTCTGGCGGCATGCGTCAGCGTGTGGGCCTGGCCCGGGCACTGGCGGCAGACACCGACATCATCCTGATGGACGAAGCGTTCAGTGCGCTGGATCCGCTGATCCGCGCCGAGATGCAGGACCAGTTGCTGGAGCTGCAAAAGACCCTGCACAAGACCATCGTCTTCATCACCCACGACCTCGACGAGGCCGTGCGCATCGGCAACCGCATCGCGATTCTCAAGGACGGGCGCCTGATTCAGGTCGGCACGCCGCGCGAGATCCTGCATTCGCCGGCGGATGAGTATGTCGACCGATTCGTGCAGCGGCGGGCGGCGGTGGTTTAAGAGATTCGCGGCGTTTGTGCCGACTTTTTCGCGAGCAAGCCCGCTCCCACATTGGATAGTTGGTGTATTTAAAATTTGTGTTCGGCACAGATCCAATGTGGGAGCGGGCTTGCTCGCGAAGGCGTCGGCAGAGCTGCATCAATATTCGGGTAAGAGGTCAATGATGTCCCAGGCTGAAAAAATCGTTATCGCCGACGCCCCGATGCGTTGGCAGGATGTGGTCGCGGTAGCCCGTCACGGCGCGCAGCTCGAGCTGTCGGCCCAGACCTGGGCACGCATCGAAAATGCTCAGGGCATCGTCCAGCGCATCGTCGAAAGCGGCGAGCGTGCTTATGGCGTCAACACCGGTCTGGGTGGTCTGTCCAACGTCTCGCTCAAAGACGAACAACTCAGCCAGTTGTCGCGCAACACCTTGCTCAGCCACGCCTGCGGCGTCGGCCCGGTGCTGCCCGATGAGCAGACCCGCGCGATCATCTGCGCCGCGATCCACAACTACAGCCACGGCAAATCCGGCATTCATCGCCGCGTGGTCGAAGGGCTGCTGGCGTTGCTCAATCGCGGCATCACCCCGCAGGTTCCGTCGCAGGGCTCGGTGGGTTACCTGACCCACATGGCGCACATCGGCATCGCGTTGCTGGGTGTGGGTAATGTCAGCTATCGCGGACAAATCACCTCGGCGCGACAGGCGCTGGCCGAAGTGGGTCTGCAACCGGTGCAACTCGGTGCGAAAGATGGTTTGTGCCTGGTCAACGGCACACCGTGCATGACCGGCCTCAGCTGTCTGGCGATTGCCGATGCGACGCGGCTGGTGCAATGGGCCGATGTGATCGGCGCGATGAGCTTCGAAGCCCAGCGCGGCCAGATCGCCGCATTCGACGCCGAAATCATCGCGCTCAAACCGCATCCGGGCATGCAGCAGGTCGGCAGCAATCTGCGCGCATTGCTCGATGGCAGTGAAGTGATCGCGGCGAGCAAAGGCATTCGCACTCAGGATGCGCTGAGCATCCGCTCGATCCCGCAGGTGCATGGCGCGGCGCGCGATCAACTGGATCACGCGATCAAGCAGGTCGAAGCCGAACTCAACGGCTGCACCGACAACCCGCTGCTGCTGGGCACACCAGATAGCTTCCGGGTGATGTCGCAGGCCAATCCGCACGGCCAATCCGTGGCAATGGCGGCGGACGTACTGGCGATTGCCATGGCTGAAATCGGCTCGATCGCCGAGCGTCGTCTCGATCGTCTGGTGAATCCGCATGTCAGCGGTCTGCCAGCTTTTCTGGTGGCCAACCCGGGGGTGAACTCGGGGATGATGATCGTGCAATACGTCGCCGCCTCGCTGTGTGCGGAAAACCGCCAGCTGGCGCAACCAGCCGTGCTCGACAACTACGTCACCTCGGGCCTGCAGGAAGACCACCTGAGCATGGGCACCAGCGCCGCGCTGAAGCTGCACCGTGCCCTTGAAAACTGCACGCAGATCCTCGCCATCGAGTACCTGCTGGCGGCGCAGGCCTTTGAATTCCTCAAGGAGCAGCGCTTTGGCGCGGGCACTGACCGGGCGTGGCGCCTGCTGCGCGAAACCGTCCCGGCTTACGATCGGGATCGCTGGCTGGCGCCGGATATCGCCGCCGCCGCGAGCGTTTTGAAAGACTCGAATTCGCTGCACAACGTGTTACCGAATCTGCACTGACAATACCCATACCAGCGTGCCAAGGCGCGGATCGTCCACAAGACGAGAAACGACGGATAACGGAATGCTCCGGAGCGACTGGTAGTTAATAACAATGCCTAAACAGGAGCATTTTAATGACTGCGCTGAACCTGATTCCCGGCCAACTGAGCCTGGCGCAACTGCGTGACGTCTACCAGCAACCGGTCAAGCTGAGCCTCGATAACAGCGCCGCCGCGCAGATCGAAGCCAGCGTCGCCTGCGTCGAGCAGATCCTTGCCGAGAACCGCACCGCCTACGGCATCAACACCGGTTTCGGCCTGCTGGCCTCGACCCGCATCGCCAGCGAAGACCTGGAAAACCTCCAGCGTTCGCTGGTGCTGTCCCACGCTGCCGGCGTCGGCCAGCCGATCAGCGATGAGCTGGTGCGTTTGATCATGGTGCTCAAGGTCAACAGCCTGAGCCGTGGTTTCTCCGGCATTCGTCGTGTGGTGATCGACGCGCTGATCGCCCTGATCAACGCCGAGGTTTACCCGCACATTCCGTTGAAAGGTTCGGTCGGCGCGTCCGGCGACCTCGCACCGCTGGCGCACATGTCGCTGGTGCTGCTGGGCGAAGGCAAGGCGCGTTACAAGGGCGAGTGGATGGAAGCGACCGAAGCGCTGAAAGTCGCCGGCCTGACCCCGCTGACACTGGCTGCGAAGGAAGGTCTGGCGCTGCTCAACGGCACGCAGGTGTCCACCGCATTCGCCCTGCGCGGCCTGTTTGAAGGTGAAGACCTGTTTGCCGGCGCGCTGGCGCTGGGCGGCCTGACTGTTGAAGCCGTTTTGGGCTCGCGCTCGCCGTTCGACGCGCGCATCCACGCTGCCCGTGGTCAGAAAGGCCAGATCGACACTGCTGCCGCTTACCGCGATCTGCTCGGCGAGCGCAGCGAAGTCTCCGATTCGCACCAGAACTGCGAAAAGGTCCAGGACCCGTACTCGCTGCGCTGCCAGCCGCAAGTCATGGGCGCCTGCCTGACCCAGTTCCGTCAGGCCGCTGAAGTGCTGGTGGTCGAAGCCAACGCCGTGTCCGATAACCCGCTGGTGTTCGCCGCTGAAGGCGATGTGATTTCCGGCGGCAACTTCCACGCCGAACCAGTGGCCATGGCCGCTGACAACATGGCGCTGGCCATCGCTGAAATCGGTTCCCTGAGCGAACGTCGCATCTCGCTGATGATGGACAAGCACATGTCGCAACTGCCGCCGTTCCTGGTGGCCAATGGCGGCGTGAACTCCGGTTTCATGATTGCCCAGGTGACCGCGGCGGCACTGGCCAGCGAGAACAAGGCACTGTCCCATCCGCACTCGGTGGACAGCCTGCCGACCTCGGCCAACCAGGAAGACCACGTGTCGATGGCCCCGGCGGCCGGCAAGCGGCTGTGGGAAATGGCCGAAAACACCCGCGGCATTCTCGCGGTGGAATGGCTGGCGGCAGTGCAGGGCCTGGACCTGCGCAACGGTCTGAAGACCTCGACCAAACTGGAACAGGCCCGGGCGATTTTGCGTCGCGAAGTGCCGTTCTACGAGAAGGATCGGTTCTTTGCCCCGGACATCAATGCAGCGACTGAGTTGTTGGCTTCGCGGTGTCTGACCGAGCTGGTTCCAGGCAAGCTTTTGCCTAGCCTGTGATGGCCTCTTCGCGAGCAAGCCTGCTCCCACAGTTGGAATGCGTACCTCTGTGGGAACGAGCCTGCTCGCGAATCGATTTTGAACAAGACGAGGACTTGGGATGAAAACCCTCTGGCAACACTGCCACGTCGCAACCATGGCGCAGGGCGTCTACTCGATCATCGAGGATGCGGCCATCGTGACGTCCGGTGCACACATCGAGTGGATCGGCCCGCGTAATCAATTGCCCTCCGGCGAATACCCGGCGGTCAACGACCTGCAAGGCGCGTGGGTCACCCCCGGCCTGATCGACTGCCACACCCACACGGTGTTTGGCGGCAACCGCAGCGGCGAATTCGAGAAACGTCTGCAAGGCGTCAGCTACGCCGAGATCGCCGCGCAGGGCGGCGGCATCGCCAGCACGGTACGCGCCACCCGTGAAGCGACTGAAGACGAGCTGTTCGCCAGCGCCGCCAAGCGCCTGAAAAGCCTGATGCGCGACGGCGTGACCACGGTCGAAATGAAGTCCGGCTACGGTCTGGACCTGGCCAGCGAACGCAAGATCCTGCGGGTCATTCGTCGTCTCGCCAACGAGCTGCCGATCAGCGTGCGCAGCACCTGTCTGGCCGCCCACGCGTTGCCGCCGGAATACAAGGATCGCGCTGACGCTTACATCGATCACATCTGCGCTGAAATGCTTCCGTCGCTGGCTGCCGAAGGGCTGGTCGATGCCGTGGATGCGTTCTGCGAATACCTGGCGTTCTCGCCGGAGCAGGTCGAGCGGGTGTTCATCACTGCGCAAAAACTCGGTCTGCCGGTGAAGCTGCACGCCGAGCAATTATCGTCACTGCATGGCTCCAGTCTTGCCGCGCGCTACAAGGCTTTGTCCGCCGATCATCTGGAGTTCATGGACGAAGACGACGCCATCGCCATGGCCAAATCCGACACCGTCGCCGTGCTGTTGCCGGGCGCGTTCTACTTTCTGCGCGAAACCCAGTTGCCGCCGATGGACGCCTTGCGCAAACACAAGGTGAAAATCGCCATCGCCAGCGACCTCAACCCCGGTACCTCACCGGCGCTGTCGTTGCGCCTGATGCTGAACATGGCCTGCACCTGTTTCCGCATGACTCCGGAAGAAGCCCTGGCCGGTGCGACCATTCATGCCGCGCAAGCGCTGGGCATGGCCGACACTCATGGCTCGCTGGAAGTCGGCAAGGTGGCGGATTTCGTCGCCTGGCACATCGATCGTCCGGCGGACCTGGCTTACTGGCTCGGTGGTGATCTGGACAAACGCGTCGTGCGTCACGGCGTTGAATCAAGTCTCTAGGAGGGCGGTTGTGGATAAGGTTCTGAGTTTCAAACAAGGTCGCGTGCCACTGCTGATCAGCATGCCGCATGCCGGCGTGCGCCTGACACCTGCGGTGGAGGCCGGGCTGATCCCGGACGCGAAAAGCCTGCCGGACACCGACTGGCACATACCGCAGCTCTACGATTTTGCCGAGGAACTGGGCGCCAGTACCCTGGCTGCCGAGTACTCGCGGTTCGTCATCGACCTGAACCGTCCGTCCGACGACAAGCCGTTGTACGTCGGCGCCACCACCGGCCTGTACCCGGCAACGCTGTTCGATGGCATTCCTCTGTTTCGCGAGGGACACGAGCCCTCGAAAGCAGAACGTGCGACCTATCTGGAACAGGTCTGGACGCCGTATCACCGCACCTTGCAGCAAGAACTGGCGCGCTTGAAGGCTGAATTCGGTTACGCGCTGTTGTTCGACGCGCACTCGATTCGCTCGATCATCCCGCACCTGTTCGACGGCAAACTGCCGGACTTCAACCTCGGTACCTTCAACGGTGCCAGTTGCGATCCGCAGCTTGCGACGCAACTGGAAGCCATCTGTGCGCGCCACGGCAATTACAGCCACGTGCTCAACGGACGCTTCAAGGGCGGCCACATCACCCGCCATTACGGCAACCCGGCCGAGAACATCCACGCCGTGCAACTGGAGCTGGGCCAGTGCACCTACATGGAAGAGTTCGAACCGTTCCGCTACCGCGCCGATCTGGCGGAGCCGACGCGGGTGGTGTTGAAGGAGTTGTTGCAAGGGTTCCTCGCGTGGGGCAAATCCCGCTATACCGCCTGACCAATGGTGGCAGCGGGCTTGCTTGCGAAGGCGATGGGTCAGCCTCAAAGGGTGACTGACACGACCCCTTCGCGAGCAAGCCCGCTCCCACAAGGGCTTGGGTTTTCACAGGTTCCGCGTTCCAACAGGGTCGCCGCTGTGCAAGTCCCGGTCGCCACAGTTCATCTTTCCCTCTCGTCGCCTGCGTAATGTTGCGGCCACGGTGCACAGACACCGACCTGACAATAATCCGCTGCCGCACGAGAACTCCCGAATGAAAAAACTCTTCACTCGTTGTGCGTTAATCCTCACCGGCAGCGCGCTGCTGAGCGCCGGCGTCATGGCCAATGACGACGCGTCCTGCAAAACCGTGCGCATGGGCGTGGTCAACTGGACCGATGTGATCGCCACCAGCGGCATGGCCGACGTGTTGCTCAATGGCCTCGGCTATGAGAGCAAGCAGACCAGCGCGGTGCAGCAGATCATCTTTGCCGGCATTCGCGACAAGCGCCTGGACATCTTCCTCGGCTACTGGAAACCGGCGATGGACAACAACATCGCGCCGTTCGTCGCTGCCAACCAAGTCAAGGTCATGGGCAAGCCGAGCCTTTCGGATGCGCAGGCGACGCTGGCGGTGCCGGATTACGTGGCGGCGGCCGGGCTGAAAACCTTTTCCGACATCGCGAAGTTCAAGGATCAGCTCGGCGGCAAGATTTACGGCATCGAACCGGGCAGCGGTGCCAACACCACCATCAAAACCATGATCGAGACCAACCACTTCGGCTTGAAGGACTTCAAGATCATCGAGTCCGGCGAGGCCGGCATGCTCGCCGCCGTGCAGCGTGCGGTGAACCGCAAGGAGTTCGTGGTGTTCGTCGGCTGGACCCCGCACCCGATGAACATCAACATGAAAATCACCTACCTGACCGGCAGTGAAGACGTCTACGGCCCCAACGAAGGCGCCGCGACCGTGTCCACCGTCACCGCGCCGGATTACGCCCAACGTTGCCCGAACGTGCATCGGTTGCTGGAAAACCTGACCTTCACTGCCGCCCAGGAAAGCCAGTTGATGGTGCCGATCATGGAGCGCAAGACCCCGCAGGAAGTGGCGAAGAACTGGCTGCGTGAACACCCCGAGGATCTGCAGCGCTGGCTGGCCGGGGTCAGCAGTTTCGAGGGCAAGGATGGCGCGGGTGCGGTTCTGGCCAGCCTGAAAAAATGATCAGTCGTTATCCGCTTTCTCCGGCGATGGCAGCCTTCGTCGCGAGAACTGAAGGCTACGCCAGTGATGACACTGGCCTTGCGGGACTGCGTCTCGCCTATGACGCCATGTGTCGGGCTTTCACGCCTGAGCGGCCGGCAGGGCTGGAGGTCGTCGACTTCCAGTTGAGCGGCGTACCCGTGCGCTCGTACCGTCCGCCGGTTACCCCACCGGCCAGCGGCTGGCCCTGCGTGCTGTACCTGCACGGCGGCGGTTGGGTGGTCGGTGGGCTCGACTCCCACGACTTCATCTGTTTCGAACTGGCCATGGCGTTGGGCGCGATGGTGGTGGCGGTGGATTATCGGCTGGCGCCGGAGCATCCATACCCGGCCGGGTTCGAGGATTGCCTGAGTGTCTGGCGGGCGTTGCGCAGCGGGCCGTTCTGGTTTGACCCGCAGAAACAGTTGGTGGCCGGCGACAGCGCCGGTGGCAATCTCGCCGCCGCGTTGTGCCTGGCGTTGCGTGATGCCGGCGAGTCGATGCCGGCGGCCCAAGTGCTGATCTACCCGGGGTTGGGTGGTGGCGATCACTTGCCGTCGCGCAGCGAGTGCGCCGATGCGCCCTTGCTCGGCAGCACTGACGTTGAGTACTACCGCGCGCTGTACCTGCGTGGCAGCCATCAGCCGGACGCTTATGCCATGCCGCTGCTCGCTGACGATTTCAGCGGCTTGCCACCGGCCTGGATCGCCGTGGCGCAATTCGATCCGCTGCGCGACGACGGCGTGCGCTACGTTGAGCAACTGTCCGCCGCCGGTACGGACGCCTCGCTTTATTACGGCGAAGGGCTGGTGCACGGTTGTTTGCGCGCGCGTGGCCAGGTCGCCGAGGTCGAGCGGCTCTACGAAAACCTGCTGAGGTTCATGGCTGACAAATTGTGACTGCGTACGGGCATGCTCATTGACGTAAATCGGGTTTATGATGCCGGACGGCAGAATAATAGAAGTCCCCCCAGGGATGACCTCGACCCCTTACGGAGCGCGCAATGCAGACATTGTTTCCGCAGATCAAACCCCATGCCCGGCACGATCTGGCTGTCGATGACACCCACACGCTGTACGTCGACGAAAGCGGTTCGCCGGAAGGCCTGCCGGTGGTGTTCATCCACGGTGGTCCCGGCGCCGGTTGCGACGCCCAGAGCCGTCGCTATTTTGACCCGAACCTGTATCGCATTGTCACCTTCGACCAGCGCGGCTGCGGACGCTCCACACCGCATGCCAGCCTGGAAAACAACACCACCTGGGATCTGGTCGCCGACCTTGAGCGCATCCGCAAGCACCTGGGCATCGACAAATGGGTGCTGTTCGGCGGCTCGTGGGGCTCGACCCTGGCGCTGGCTTATGCGCAAACCCACCCAGAGCGCGTGCACGGTCTGATCCTGCGCGGGATCTTTCTCTGCCGTCCGCAGGAAATCGAGTGGTTCTACCAGGCCGGTGCCAGCCGTCTGTTCCCCGATTACTGGCAGGACTACATTGCGCCGATCCCGCTGGATGAACGCGACGATCTGCTCAGCGCTTTCCACAAGCGCCTGGTGGGCAACGACCAGATCGCCCAGATGCACGCGGCCAAGGCCTGGTCGACATGGGAAGGGCGCACGGCGACGCTGCGCCCGAACCCGCTGGTGGTTGATCGCTTCTCCGAACCGCAGCGCGCACTGTCGATTGCGCGGATCGAATGTCACTACTTCACCAACAACGCGTTCCTGGAACCGAATCAACTGATCCGCGACATGGGCAAGATCGCCCATCTGCCAGGGGTGATCATTCATGGTCGCTACGACGTGATCTGTCCGCTGGACAATGCCTGGGAATTGCATCAAGCCTGGCCGAACAGCGAGCTGCAGGTGATCCGCGATGCCGGTCACGCCGCCTCCGAACCGGGTATCACCGATGCGCTGGTGCGTGCTGCGAGCAACATGGCCCGACGCCTGCTCGACCTGCCGCCCGAAGAAGCATGAAGGGGCTTTTACAGCGCGTGCGCGGAGCACGCGTCGAAGTCGCGGGAGAGATCGTCGGCGCGGTAGATCAAGGTTTGCTGGTGCTGGTGGCAGTCGAACCCGACGACACGCGTACCAGCGCCGACAAACTTCTGCATAAGCTGCTTAACTATCGGGTATTCAGTGACGCCGAGGGCAAGATGAATCTGTCCCTGGCGGATGTGGGCGGCGGGTTGCTGCTGGTCTCTCAGTTCACCCTGGCTGCCGACACCAAGAGCGGGTTGCGTCCGAGTTTCTCGAGCGCGGCCCCTCCGGCATTGGGCGAGGAATTGTTCGACTATCTATTAAGCAAAGCGAAACAGATGCATGGCACTGTGGCATCAGGTAGATTCGGCGCGGATATGCAGGTGCACCTGGTCAACGATGGCCCGGTAACCTTCCTGTTACAGACATGAAAGCCCTTGAAACATCTTTTCAAGGGCTTTTCGACTGAAAACAGGCGTTTTTCGCGATAAATACTTTGTTACCCCTGATGCGTTGTCACGCGGGCTACTAGATAATCGCGCGCTATGGGGATCAGCGTTCGTTGGTCCATTTTTGACTTAGGTAGAGACTTGTCTGGATCCGATTGGGGAATCATTTTGCCCCAGCGGAGTCGGAACAATGCTCGCCAACCTGGCATATAGATAGCTGGCCGTTGGTTTTTTGATCTGTTTTCGGCGAGGGTTGCTCGTGATTGTTAGTCCCTGTAATGCAGCAAAAATGTCTGCCAAACGCATGCGAAGTGCCCTGGTAGCGGGCTCGGCGCTCCTGTGCCTGCTTAGCGCCGGCCAGCTTTGGGCGTTCAATCTTGACGATGTATCGGCCAAGGCTAAAGAGCTGGCCGGGCAGAAGTTCGAAGCCCCGCGCAGCAACCTGCCGACAGAATTTCGTGAGATGAAATTCGCGGACTATCAGAAAATCCGCTTCCTCACCGAGAAGGCTGAGTGGGCTGATCAGAAGACCCCGTTCAAGCTGTCCTTCTATCACCAGGGTATGCACTTCGATACGCCGGTGAAAATCAACGAAATCACCGCGAACACCGTCGAAGAGATCAAATACGATCCGACCCGCTTTGATTTTGGCGACCTCAAGTTCGATCCGAAGGCCACTGAGCAACTCGGCTACGCCGGTTTCCGTGTGCTGTACCCGATCAACAAGGCCGACAAGCAAGACGAAATCATGACCATGCTCGGCGCGAGTTACTTCCGCGTTGTCGGCAAGGGCCACACCTACGGCCTCTCGGCGCGTGGTCTGGCGATTGATACTGCGCTGCCGTCGGGCGAAGAGTTCCCGCGTTTTCGCGAGTTCTGGATTCAACAGCCGAAGCCGGGTGACAAGCATCTGGTGATTTTCGCGCTGCTCGACTCGCCGCGTGCCACCGGTGCCTATCGTCTGATCCTGCGCCCGGGCAGCGACACCATTGTTGACGTCAAGGCGCAGGTGTTCCTGCGTGACAAGGTCGGCAAACTGGGCATCGCGCCGCTGACCAGCATGTTCCTGTTCGGCGCCAACCAGCCGTCGAAGGTTCTCAACTACCGTCGTGAACTGCACGACTCCAGCGGTCTGTCGATCCATGCCGGCAACGGCGAGTGGATCTGGCGTCCGCTGAACAACCCGAAACACCTGGCCGTGAGCAACTTCAGCGTCGAGAACCCGCGTGGTTTCGGTCTGCTGCAACGTGGCCGCGACTTCAGCCACTACGAAGACCTCGACGATCGCTACGACAAGCGTCCAAGCGCCTGGATCGAGCCGAAGGGCGAGTGGGGCAAGGGCACTGTTGATCTGGTAGAGATTCCGACCGCCGACGAAACCAACGACAACATCGTTGCGTTCTGGAGCCCGGAAACCATGCCAGAGCCAGGCAAGCCTCTGGACTTCGCCTACCGCCTGCACTGGACCATGGACGAAGCGGCGATTCACGCGCCGGACAGCGCCTGGGTTTCGCAGACACTGCGTTCGACCGGTGACGTCAAGCAATCGAACCTGATCCGTCAGCCGGATGGCAGCGTTGCCTACCTGGTCGACTTCGAAGGTCCATCGCTGGCCGCTCTGACCCCGGACGCCGACGTGCGCAGCCAGGTCAGTGTTGGCGACAACGCCGAACTGGTTGAGAACAGTGTGCGCTACAACCCTGAAACCAAGGGCTGGCGTTTGACCCTGCGGATGAAAATCAAAGACGCGAGCAAGTCGACCGAGATGCGTGCCGCGCTGGTACAGCCAGTCGTGACCGCTGATCTGGCGAAATCGGTGCCGGCGTCCAATTCGTCCGTCGCCAAGGCCGACAAGGTCGCTGCCAAGCAACAAGAGAAACTCGACAAGGAAGCCAAGGCCGCCGAGGCCAAACAGGCTGACGCCAAGCCTGTAGCTGATGCCAAGGACAAGGCCAACAAAGACGCCAAGCAGCCAGCGGCTGCGGACGCGGCCCCAGCCACACCGGAATCGGCACCGACTGAAGAAGTCCTGACCGAGACCTGGAGCTATCAGTTGCCTGCCGATGAGTAACTCTCAAGTACAGCCAGAGACTCTGTCCGAGTATCTGGCGCATCTGCCGATGACCGACGAGCAGCGCGCGGAACTCGCGGGCTGCCAGTCCTTCAGCGAACTGCACCAGCGCTTGTCGTCGCCGACGTTCGACGCCCCTGCCGAAGCCGCTCAGGCTTCGGTGGGCAAGCGCCTGACCCTGAGCACCGCCGAAGAGCTGGAAGATGCGGAAATGCTGGTGCTCGACGCCAGCGGCCGGGTCGCGATGAAGGCGACGCCGCCGATCCGTCGGACCAAAGTCGTGCCGGAACCATGGCGCACCAACATTCTGGTGCGTGGCTGGCGTCGTCTGACCGGGCGCACCAACCCGCCACAGCCGCCAAAGGACGAGAACGTGTTGCCGGCCGCGCGCTGGCGCACCGTCGGTTCGATCCGTCGCTACATCCTGTTGCTGCTGATGCTGGGTCAGACCATCGTCGCCGGCTGGTACATGAAAGGCATCATGCCGTACCAGGGCTGGTCGTTCGTCGATCTGGAAGAAGTCCTGCACCAGCCGCTGCTGCAAACCGCCACGCAAGTGCTGCCCTATGCGCTGCAAACCAGCATCCTGATCCTGTTCGGGATTCTGTTCTGCTGGGTCTCGGCCGGTTTCTGGACGGCGCTGATGGGCTTCCTCGAGTTGCTCACCGGCCATGACAAATACCGTATCTCCGGCAAAAGCGCCGGCAACGAGCCGATTGCCAAAGACGCACGCACTGCCCTGGTGATGCCGATCTGCAACGAAGACGTACCACGCGTGTTTGCCGGTCTGCGGGCGACGTTCGAGTCGGTCGCAGCCACGGGTGATCTGGATCGCTTCGACTTCTTCGTTCTCAGCGACAGTAACGACACCGATATCTGCGTCGCTGAGCAACAGGCCTGGCTGGATGTTTGCCGCGAAGCCAAAGGCTTCGGCAAGATCTTCTATCGCCGTCGTCGCCGTCGTGTGAAACGTAAAAGCGGCAACCTCGACGACTTCTGCCGTCGCTGGGGCGGTGACTACAAGTACATGGTCGTGCTCGACGCCGACTCGGTAATGAGTGGCGAGTGCCTGACCAGTCTGGTGCGCTTGATGGAAGCCACGCCGGACGCCGGGATCATCCAGACCGCGCCGCGTGCGTCGGGCATGGACACTCTCTATGCGCGCATGCAGCAGTTTGCGACCCGCGTTTATGGCCCGCTGTTTACCGCCGGTCTGCACTTCTGGCAGTTGGGTGAATCTCACTACTGGGGTCACAACGCGATCATCCGCATGAAGCCGTTTATCGACCACTGCGCCCTGGCGCCGTTGCCGGGTAAAGGTGCTTTCTCGGGTGCGATCCTGTCTCACGACTTTGTTGAAGCCGCGCTGATGCGCCGTGCCGGTTGGGGCGTGTGGATTGCCTACGACCTGCCGGGCAGCTACGAAGAACTGCCGCCGAACCTGCTCGACGAACTCAAGCGTGACCGTCGCTGGTGCCACGGCAACCTGATGAACTTCCGCCTGTTCCTGGTCAAAGGCATGCACCCGGTGCACCGCGCGGTGTTCCTGACCGGCGTGATGTCGTACCTGTCGGCGCCGCTGTGGTTCTTCTTCCTGGTGCTGTCGACCGCGCTGCTGGCGGTGAACACGTTGATGGAGCCGCAGTACTTCCTTGAACCGCGTCAGCTCTATCCGCTGTGGCCACAATGGCACCCGGACAAGGCGATCGCGCTGTTCTCGACGACCATCGTGCTGCTGTTCCTGCCGAAACTGTTGAGCATCATCCTGATCTGGGCCAAAGGCGCGAAAGAGTTCGGCGGCAAGTTCAAGGTGACCCTGTCGATGCTGCTGGAGATGCTGTTCTCCATGCTGCTGGCGCCGGTGCGGATGATTTTCCACACCCGTTTCGTGCTCGCCGCGTTCCTCGGCTGGGCCGCGACCTGGAACTCGCCGCAGCGTGACGACGACTCCACGCCATGGAGCGAGGCAGTCAAGCGCCATGGTCCGCAGACCCTGCTGGGCTTCTGCTGGGCGCTGCTGGTGATCTGGTTGAACCCGAGCTTCCTGTGGTGGCTGGTGCCGATCGTTGGTTCGCTGATGCTGTCGATCCCGGTCTCGGTGATTTCCAGCCGTGTCGGTCTGGGCCTCAAGTCCCGTGACGAGAGCCTGTTCCTCATCCCTGAGGAATACAATCCGCCGCAGGCATTGCTGGCGACCGACCAGTACACCCACGAGAACCGCTGGCACGCGCTGAACGACGGCTTCATTCGCGCCGTGGTCGATCCGCAGCAGAACGCCCTGGCGTGCTCGTTGGCGACGGCCCGTCACGGTCAGGCCGAGCCGATCGAGTGGCTGCGTCAGGAGCGTGTACGCCACGCCTTGAAGGCGGGTCCGGCGGCGCTGAGCAACCATGATCGCCTGCAACTGCTGAGCGATCCGGTAGCCCTGGCGCGTCTGCACGAGCTGGTCTGGGCCGAAGGTCACAACGAGTGGCTGGATGCCTGGCGTGCGTCGGTGAAAGCCGATCCGCATGCGCCGTTACTGCCGCTGCGGCCGGTGAGCATGCAGGCTCAGCCGGCCTGAAAGAGAAGCCCCGCCCTCCAGCGGGGCTTTTTTATTGTTAAACAAATCGTCCATAACCCTTGTGCAAAAGAACGAGTGCGTTAGCATCCGTCCCCGAATTGGCGCACCCGGGCATTTTTGCCCATCACTGCTGGTTTTCGCGCCGCACATGCAATGGTTTTGGGGACTTGAAGATGAAGAAGTATCTGTCGATGCTGCTGGTCGGCGTCACGGCACTGGTTGCAGTCAATGCGGCGCACGCCGGTGCAATCGATGACGCGGTCAAACGCGGCACGCTGAAAGTCGGTATGGATCCGACCTACATGCCGTTCGAAATGACCAACAAGCGCGGCGAGATCATCGGCTTCGAAGTGGACATCCTCAAAGCCATGTCCAAGGCCATGGGCGTCAAGCTGGAGCTGGTCTCCACCGGTTACGACGGCATTATCCCGGCCTTGATGACGGACAAGTTCGACATGATCGGCAGCGGCATGACCCTGACCCAGGAGCGTAACCTGCGCCTGAACTTCAGCGAACCGTTCATCGTTGTCGGCCAGACCCTGCTGATCCGCAAGGAGCTGGAAGGCACCATCAAGTCCTATAAAGATCTGAACACCGCCGACTACCGCATCACCTCCAAGCTCGGTACCACCGGTGAAATGGTCGCCAAGAAGTTGATTGCCAAAGCCAAATACCACGGCTACGACAACGAGCAGGAAGCGGTGCTCGACGTGGTCAATGGCAAGGCTGACGCCTTCATCTACGACGCACCATACAACGTGGTCGCGGTGAGCAAGGTCGGCGCCGGCAAACTGGTGTTCCTCGACAAGCCGTTTACCTATGAGCCGCTGGCCTTCGGCCTGAAGAAGGGTGACTACGACAGCATCAACTTCATCAACAACTTCCTGCACCAGATCCACGAAGACGGCACCTACGATCGCATCCATGACAAGTGGTTCAAGAGCACCGATTGGCTCAAGGACATGGAATAACACTGGGTCAGTCAGACCGAGTCGCCCCATTCGCGAGCAAGCCCGCTCCCACAGGGATTGTGTGAACACCACAAATCCACTGTGGGAGCGGGCTTGCTCGCGAAGAGGGCCTCCAAGGCAACACAAAATCCGGAACCTGCAATGAAACAGAAAAAAGCCCAATGGCCCTGGCACGTCCTGACCGTGCTGGTGCTGGTCGGCCTGGCGGGCGCGTTGTATTACGCCACGTCGCTGATGTCCTACGAATGGCGCTGGAACCGCGTGCCGCAGTACTTCGCCTACCAGGCCGAAGAAACCCAGCGCGCGACCGACATCTCCACCGTCACCGAACTGATACGCAAGGGCGGCAGCGCGCAAGTCACCCTGCGCAACGACGCCGGTGACGAGCAACACCTGACCGTCGACGAGAACAGCCTGCAATTCGCTCAGGGCGACGATGTGGCCGAAGGCGACGTCGTGGGTGTGACCCGGCATTGGGCGGCAGGGCCGCTGTTGTGGGGGCTGTGGACCACGTTGTGGCTGTCGGTGGTGTCCGGCGTACTCGGTCTGCTGATCGGTCTGGTCACCGGGCTGTGCCGCCTGTCGAGCAATCCGACCCTGCGCGACCTGTCGAGCATCTACGTTGAGCTGGTGCGTGGCACGCCGCTGCTGGTGCAGATCTTCATTTTCTACTTCTTCATCGGCACGGTGATGAACCTGTCCCGGGAGTTCGCCGGGATCGCCGCGCTGTCGCTGTTCACGGGCGCTTATGTGGCCGAGATCATCCGTTCCGGCGTGCAGTCGATCGCCCGTGGGCAGAACGAAGCGGCGCGCTCGCTCGGTCTGAGCGCCGGCCAGTCGATGCGCCACGTGGTGTTGCCGCAAGCGTTAAAGCGTGTGCTGCCGCCGTTGGCCGGACAGTTCATCAGTCTGGTCAAGGACACCTCGCTGGTGTCGGTGATTGCGATTACCGAGTTGCTGAAAAGTGGCCGCGAAGTCATCACCACCTCGTTCTCGCCGTTCGAAATCCTGTTCTGCGTCGCCGGCCTGTACCTGTTGATCAACCTGCCGCTGTCGAAAATCGCCAGCCGGCTTGAGCGGAGGCTCGCGCAAAGTGATTGAAGTCCGCGATCTGGTAAAAGTCTTCGACACCCGTGGCCAGGTAGTACGGGCTGTGGATAACGTCACCACTTCCGTCGCCAAGGGCGAAGTGCTGGTGGTGATCGGCCCGTCCGGTTCCGGCAAGTCGACCTTCCTGCGTTGCCTCAATGGCCTGGAAACGTTCGACTCGGGCTCGGTGAGCATCGACGGCCTGCAACTGGCCGATCCGAAAACCGACGTCAACGCCTACCGCCGCGAAGTCGGCATGGTGTTCCAGCATTTCAACCTGTTCCCGCACATGACCGTGCTGGAAAACCTCTGTCTGGCGCAGAAAGTCGTGCGCAAGCGCGGGCAGAAGGAAAGCGAGGCCAAGGCTCTGGCGTTGCTGGAGAAGGTCGGTATTGCGCAGAAGGCTCGCGAATATCCGTCGCGCCTGTCCGGCGGTCAGCAACAGCGCGTGGCGATTGCCCGGGCGCTGGCGATGGAGCCGAAAGTGATGCTGTTCGACGAACCGACTTCGGCCCTCGACCCGGAAATGGTCGGTGAGGTGCTGGATGTGATGAAGAACCTGGCCGTGGAAGGCATGACCATGGTCTGTGTCACCCACGAAATGGGCTTTGCCCGGGAAGTGGCGGATCGGGTGCTGTTCTTCGATCACGGCAAACTGCTGGAAGATGCGTCGCCGGCGCAGTTCTTCGAGGCACCGAAGGACCCGCGCGCTCAGGCCTTTCTGCGTCAGGTCCTGTAATTTCAGCGCCTGTCAGTAAGCCTTCGCGAGCAAGCCCGCTCCCACAGTTGGAATGCGTTCCCCTGTGGGAGCGGGCTTGCTCGCGAAAGCATCACCTCAGACTTTGAACCGCCCCACCAGCATCTGCAGATGCGTCCCCAACCGCGCCAGCTCAACACTCGACGCCGCCGTCTCTTCACTCGCGGCCGAGGTCTGATCCGACACATCCCGCACATTCAGCACGCTACGGTTGATCTCCTCGGCCACGGCACTCTGCTGCTCGGCTGCTGCGGCAATCTGCTGGTTCATCGCCTGAATCGCAGAGACCGTGCGTGTAATGCTTTCCAGCGAACCGCCAGCACGACGGGTCAGCTCCACACTGCTGTCGGTCAGGCTGCGGCTGTTGTCCATGATCGTCGCTACTTGCTGGGTGCCGTTCTGCAGGCCGACGATCAGCTCTTCGATCTCTTCGGTGGACTTCTGCGTGCGCTGGGCGAGGCTGCGCACTTCATCGGCGACCACCGCGAAACCACGTCCGGCCTCACCGGCACGCGCCGCTTCGATCGCCGCGTTGAGCGCCAGCAGGTTGGTTTGCTGGGCCACGGACTTGATCACGTCGAGCACGCTGCCGATCTTGTCGCTTTCGCGCTTGAGTTCGCCCATGGCCTCGGTGGAGTGGCCGACTTCGACCGCCAGACGCTCGATCTGCGCAATGGCTTCACCGACCACCTTGTCGCCTTCGCGGGCCTGCTGGTCGGCGGCCACGGCGGCTTCGGAAGCCTCCTCGGCGTTGCGCGCGACTTCCTGCACGGTGGCGGCCATTTCGTTCATGGCGGTGGCGACCTGATCGGTCTCGATCTTTTGATTGTTGACCCCGGCGCTGGTCTGTTCGGTGACCGCCGACAGTTCCTCGGCAGCGCTGGCGATCTGCGTGACGCCATCGCTGATGCCGCCGATCAGGTCGCGCAGGCCCTGAGTCATGCTCTGCATCGAGCGCTGTAACTGGCCCAGTTCGTCGCGGCGCTGCGACACCAGGTTGTGGGTCAGGTCGCCGGCGGCGACGCGCTCGGCAACTTTCAGGGTCTGGTTCAGCGGAATGATGATCTGCCGGGTGATCGCCCACGCAGCCAGCAAGCCGAAGGCCACGGCCAGCAGGGTGGCGATGATCAACTGGTTCTTGGCACTGGCGGCGTCGGTGTCGCGCACCACGGTCTGCGATTCGGTGAGTTGCCTGCTGACGTCGAGCAGGATGTCGCCCTGGGTCGACATGCGGGCCAGGGCCTTGGCACTGGCGACCTGCGAATCGCGGAACTGGCTGACCGCCGCGCGGTAGGCCTTGAGCGAGTCGGTGGCCTGCTGCAGGTTGGCGATGTGCTGCTCAGGCAGTTTGGCGGGCAGGGTGTCGAGGTTCTTCAGAGCATTGTCGATGGCGTCGAGCGCAGGCTGCTCGGCTTCGGTCTTGCCGCTGTAGGTGTAGCCGCGCACCTGGAAGCGCGCTTGCTGGATCAGTTTGCTCAGGTCGATCACTGCGTTGAACTGCGCAACGCTGTCGCCCTGGAGCATGGATTTCTCCACCTCGGCGACCTTGGCCACGGCGTTGTCGGCGGTGGCGCCGAGTTTGCTGCGGGCGTCTTCGCGGTTGGCGCCGGCCTGCACCATGTCGGCGAAAGCGCGCTTGTATTCGGCGACGGCGGCCAGTTGTTGGTCGACCTTCGCGGCGTCGGCCGGTTGTTCGATCAGGCCACGTGCGGTTTGCAGGCCGCTGTCGAGTTTGCCCAGCAGGTCGTTGACCGCGCCCGGGCCTTGCTCGCCACGGCGCGCTTCATAGTCCAGACGCGCCAGGCGCAGGTCCTTGGTCAGTTCGTTGAGGCTGGAGATGAAACCCAGCTTGTCGCCACGGCTGATGATGCCGCTCATGCCGGTCCAGCCGGTGAAGGTGATCAACAGCGTCAGCAACAGCACCAGGCCGAAACCGATCCCCAGCTTGCGTTTGACGCTGACGTTCCCAAGATTCTCGGCTAACCAACGGTACATGCGACGACTCCCCTCGGACCACTAATTGGACTTATGGGAACTGTATCGGCTGGGTGATGGCAATCTGTAACCCGATTTGTCGGGTTAGAACAGGCGGGCGAGGAGGGCGGTGACGGCGGTTTCGACGCGCAGGATGCGCTCGCCCAGTTGCACCGGTTGCAGGCCGGACTTGCCCAGCAGATCGATTTCGTAGGGGATCCAGCCGCCTTCAGGGCCGATCGCCAGGGTCACCGGTTCGCTCAGTGCTCGCGGGCAGGGCGGGTAGTTGCCGGGGTGGCCAACCAGACCGAGGGTGCCTTCGCTGATCGCCGGCAGACGGTCTTCGACGAACGGCTTGAAGCGCTTCTCGATGATGATCTCCGGCAGGACCGTATCGCGAGCCTGTTCGAGACCGAGGATCAAATTCTCGCGAATCGCTTCCGGCTCCAGAAACGGCGTCTGCCAGAAGCTCTTTTCGACGCGGTAGCTGTTGACCAGAATCACCTTCGACACGCCCATGGTCGCCACGGTCTGGAACACCCGCCGCAGCATCTTCGGGCGCGGCAGGGCCAATACCAGAGTGAGCGGCAGCTTGGCCGGTGGTGGCTGATCGAGGGTGACCCGCAGTTCGGCTTCGCCCGCTTCCAGACGCAGCAGCTCGGCCGAGCCCATCAACCCGCCGATGCGCCCGACCCGCAGGCTGTCGCCAACTTCCGAGCGGTGGACTTCCTGCATGTGAGTCAGGCGCCGATCACGCAGCACGACGCGGTCGGCCGCAATGAAATCGGCCTCTTCGAGCAACAACAGGTTCATGGCTGCGTCGCTGGCGGCTGGTCGTTATGGTCGTCGACGGTTTCGTCCGGGCGCTCGCGCTTGCTGACCAGGCTGCCGAACAGGATGCCGATTTCAAACAGCATCCACATCGGCACGGCCAGCAGGGTCTGGGAGAAGATGTCCGGCGGCGTGAGGATCATGCCGACCACGAAGCAGCCGATGATCACGTACGGACGGATCTTCTTCAGGTATTTGACGTCGACCACGCCGATCCACACCAGCAGCACCACGGCCACCGGGATTTCGAACGCGACGCCGAAGGCGAAGAACAGCGTCATCACAAAGTCGAGGTAACTGGTGATGTCGGTCATCATTTCCACGCCGGCCGGGGTCGCGGCGGCGAAGAACTTGAAGATCAGCGGAAACACGAAGTAATAGGCGAACGCCATGCCGGTGTAGAACAGCAGGATGCTCGACACCAGCAGCGGCACCGCGATGCGCTTCTCGTGCTTGTACAAGCCCGGCGCGATGAAGCCCCAGATCTGATGCAGGATCACCGGGATCGCGAGAAACAGCGAAACCATCATCGTCAGCTTCAGCGGCGTCAGGAAGGGCGACGACACATCGGTGGCGATCATCGTCGCGCCGACCGGCAGGTACTGGCGCAGCGGCGTCGAGACGAAGGTGTAGATCTGCTGGGTGAAGGCGAACAACCCGGCGAAGATGATGAAGACTGCCGCCACACAACGCAGCAGGCGAGTGCGCAACTCGGTGAGGTGCGATACCAGCGGCATGTGCTGGTCGTTTTCGGGGAGATCGCTCATGGGGCTCGCGGCGGCAGTGTTGGGTCGTGAGGGGCCGGTGTTGTCGGCGCGGCGGGTGCAGCTACGTGTTCAACCGAATGTTCTGCAACTGCGGACACAGGTTCTGTCGGCGCTACAACGGATGCAGGTGCAGGTGTCGGCGCGACAGGCGCGCTTGGCGCATGAATCGTCTGCTCACCCACGTGTTCAACCGGCGTCGGCTCCTGCTGAACCGGTGGCGTGAAAATCTTCCGCGCCTCCTGCTCCAGCGACAGAATGTGCTCGTTGTGCAGTTGCCGACGGATCTCGTCGGCACCGATTTCACGCTCAACTTCCTGTTTGATCGCGTTGAAGCTGCGCTTCAGCCGCCCGACCCACAGGCCAGCGGTGCGCGCAGCGCCCGGCAGACGCTCGGGGCCCAGAACCAGCAGGGCAACGAGGCCGACGAGCAGCAGTTCAGAGAAGCTGATACCAAACATTAGTCAGTGCTCACACGTCTTTGCGGATCGGCTCTTCGACTTTCTGCGCCTGCACGTCGATGGTGTGCGGCGGATTGGCCTGAGCGGTGGCTTGCGGCTGCACCGGTGGTACCGGTTGCGCAGGCGTTACGGTCGGATCGGCGGCCGCTTTCTCGTCGTCGTTCATGGCTTTACGGAAGCCCTTGATCGACTCACCGACGTCGGTGCCGAGGTTTTTCAGTTTCTTGGTGCCGAACACCAGCACCACGACAACCAGAATGACGATCCAGTGTTTCCAGTCAAAAATGCCCATGTTGCTGTTCCTCTCTAAAAATTGTTCAGGCGGATGGACGCGAGGCTTTCTCGACGTGTCCCGACAGGCCGAAGCGGCGATCCAGTTCATCCAGCACAGCCTGTGGATGCTGCCCCAGTTGGGCGAGCATGACCATGCTGTGGAACCACAGGTCGGCGGTCTCGTAGATCACGTCGCTGCAGTCGCCGCTGATGGCAGCGTCCTTGGCGGCGATAATGGTTTCGACCGACTCTTCGCCGACTTTCTCCAGAATCTTGTTCAGGCCCTTGTGATACAGACTAGCTACATATGAGCTGTCGGCCGCTGCGCCTTTGCGCTCTTCGAGCACTTCGGCCAGACGAGTCAGGGTGTCACTCATGTTTGTGTCCTGCGGAGTAGATGGCGTGCGGGTCTTTCAGAACCGGATCGACCGTTTTCCAGTCGCCGTTTTCGAAGACTCGGTAAAAGCAGCTTTGACGGCCGGTATGGCAAGCGATGTCGCCGATCTGTTCGACCATCAGGATGATCACGTCGGCGTCACAGTCCAGACGCATTTCATGCAGGGTCTGTACGTGGCCGGACTCTTCGCCCTTGCGCCACAGCTTGCCACGGGAACGTGACCAGTAGATGGCACGGTTTTCGGATGCGGTCAGCTCCAGGGCTTCGCGGTTCATCCAGGCCATCATCAGCACGCGTCCGGTCTTGTGATCCTGGGCAATCGCCGGCACCAGGCCATCGGCGTCCCACTTGATCTCGTCCAGCCAGTTTTTCATCTTCGACTCCGACAGCGAACCCACACTTCAATAGTCGGGTTCAGGCGTTGAAACAGTGTGCCAGCCGATCACGCAACTGGCTATCGGCGAACGACCAGATACAAGCCGACTGCCACCATGATCCCGGCGGGCCAATGCCCCAGTTCGTGCATCGGGCCACCGGCGGCGAGAATGGTGCCGCCCGCCAGATGAGCACTGCCGAGCAGACGCAGGAACCAGTCGTCCTTGCGCTTGTGCCACGGCGGTGGCGGGTCGTTGGCGTGTGGCTGGGACATGCGTTCGAGCAGGTCGCGGGCCATGTTGGCCAGGTGCGGCAGCTGTTCGAACTGGCTCTGCACGTTGCCGATCAAGGCTTTCGGGCTGACGCGCTCGCGCATCCAGCGTTCGAGGAACGGCTGCGCGGTGTTCCACAGATCCAGGTCCGGGTACAGCTGACGGCCGAGGCCTTCGATGTTCAGCAGGGTCTTTTGCAGCAGCACCAGCTGCGGCTGGACTTCCATGTTGAAGCGTCGCGCGGTCTGGAACAGGCGCATCAGCACCTGGCCAAATGAAATATCTTTTAACGGTTTTTCGAAGATCGGCTCGCACACAGTACGGATTGCCGCTTCGAACTCGTTGAGTTTGGTTTCTGCCGGCACCCAGCCCGAATCGATGTGCAACTGCGCCACGCGGCGATAGTCGCGCTTGAAGAAGGCAAACAGGTTGCGCGCCAGATAGTCCTGGTCTTCCGGGGTCAGGCTGCCGACGATGCCGCAGTCGATCGCGATGTACTGCGGGCTCCACGGGTTGACGGTACTGACGAAGATGTTGCCCGGGTGCATGTCGGCGTGGAAGAAACTGTCGCGGAACACCTGGGTGAAGAAGATCTCCACGCCACGCTCGGCGAGCATTTTCATGTCGGTGCGCTGGTCGGCGAGGGTCGCCAGATCGGTGACCTGGATTCCGTAGATGCGCTCCATCACGAGCACTTTCGGCCGGCACCAGTCCCAATAGACTTGCGGCACATAAAGCAGTGGCGAGCCTTCGAAGTTGCGCTTCAACTGGCTGGCGTTGGCCGCCTCGCGCAGCAGGTCGAGCTCGTCGTAGATGGTTTTTTCGTAGTCCTGCACCACGTCGACCGGGTGCAGCAGGCGCGCGTCGGCCGAGACTTTTTCGGCGGCGCGGGCGAGGATGAACAGCCACGCGAGATCCTGCGCGATGATTGGCTTCAGGCCCGGGCGGATCACCTTGACCACCACTTCTTCGCCAGTTTTCAGCTGCGCGGCATGCACCTGCGCCACCGAGGCCGAGGCCAGCGGCTCGACGTCAAAGCGGCTGAACACTTCACTGATCTTCTTGCCCAGCTGCTCTTCGATCAGTTTGACTGACAGCTGCGAATCGAACGGCGGCACGCGGTCCTGCAACAGCATCAGCTCATCGGCGATGTCTTCCGGCAGCAGGTCGCGGCGGGTCGAGAGAATCTGCCCGAACTTGATGAAAATCGGCCCCAGATCCTGCAGGGCCAGACGCAGGCGCGCGCCACGGCTCAGGTCCAGCGGCTTGCGCGGGAACCAGCGCCACGGCAGCACATAGCGCATCGCCAGGAGAAACCAGGGCAGCGGCAGATCGAACAGCAGGTCATCGAGGCGGTAGCGGATCACGACGCGCTGGATGCGCAACAGACGGCGGACGGCAAGCAGCTTCATGCGTTATCGCTTGGGTCGAGGGATCGGGAAAGGCGCTCGAAACGCGCCTCGAGACGTTCCAGATCAAGTTTGATCCGGTCCAGTTCGCTGAACCGAGCTTCGGCTTCGCGCTGCCCGACAAGGGTGCGTGATTCTTCGGCGAGGTACTCGGCGAGGTTCTGGTTGAGGCTGGCAAATCCTTGTTGATACCAGCGTGCGCGGCTGCGCAGATGACCGCCGACCAGTTGCGTGGCGACCGGGCCGAGCCAGCGCGAGAGTTCGTACTCCCAGTCCAGCTCAAGATCCTGCAGCACGCCGGCCAGTTCCAGCAGCACGCCGCTGTCGCCATCGAGTTCGACTTCCGGGGCATGCAGCACCGCGGTCTTGTCCTTGCTCACGGCCAGTTTCACCAGGCTTGAAGCCGGGGCGCGCAGGGTGCAGTCGACACCGGTCTCCCAGTGCGAGGCGAGCATCAGGCCTTCGTCGCTCGGCAGGATGAACAGCTGCAGCGCCGGACTGCGGCAATCAACGGCGATTACCTTGCCGGTCAGATGCGCCAGCCGCGGCAGCGCCGTGCTGTCGAGACGCAGCACCCGGTTGAGGCCGAGTTCGACGCTGGCGAGCAGCCCGGTGAGCAGCATCAGGGCTTGATGCCGCGGTGCAGGGCGACGATGCCTGCGGTCATGTTGTGATAGGTCACACGGTCGAAACCGGCGTCGACCATCATCGACTTCAGGGTTTCCTGATTCGGGTGCATGCGGATCGATTCGGCCAGGTAGCGATAGCTTTCCGAGTCGTTGGTGATCAGCTTGCCCATCAGCGGCATGAAGGCGAACGAGTAGGCGTCGTAGGCCTTGGACATCAGCGCATTGGTCGGCTTGGAGAACTCCAGCACCAGCAGACGGCCGCCCGGCTTGAGCACGCGCAGCATCGAGCGCAGGGCGTCTTCTTTATGCGTCACGTTGCGCAGGCCGAAGGCGATGGTTACGCAGTCGAAGTGGTTGTCCGGGAACGGCAGTTTTTCCGCGTCCGCCTGAACGAATTCGACGTTGCCCGACACACCCAGGTCCAGCAGGCGGTCTCGACCGACCTTGAGCATCGATTCGTTGATGTCGGCCAGCACCACCTGACCGGTCGGGCCGACCAGGTGCGAGAATTTCTTGGTCAGGTCACCGGTACCGCCGGCGATGTCCAGCACGCGGTTGCCGCTGCGAACGCCCGACAGTTCGATCGCAAAACGCTTCCACAGACGGTGCATGCCGCCCGACAGAAGGTCGTTCATCAGATCGTATTTGGCGGCTACCGAGTGGAAAACCTCAGCGACTTTTTCCGCTTTCTGGCTTTCCGGAACGTTTTTGAAGCCGAAGTGTGTGGTGGGTTCGGCATCGCTGCCTTTGCGCTGATCAGTCATATCGCTGTCACCAAAAGAGAATGCGCGACATTCTAATCCCCAAGCCATGCTTTGTCTTGGAATGGCTAAAGGTAAGATGGGCAACCTTCGGGACGATTTGCCGCAGAGGTGGTCAAGATTTACCGACACGTATTCACAGCCCCATTCAAAAAGCAGGAGTCATTCAATGGCCAAAATCAGTGTTGAGCGTGCACACAACCTGGGCAAGGAAGCCGCCCGCGAGAAGGCTGACAAGCTGGCGCAAAAACTCTCCGACCAATATGGCCTGGAGCCGCAATGGTCGGGCGACACCCTCAACCTCAAGCGCTCGGGCGTGAAAGGCGCGGTGCACGTGGCCGACGATTCGATCAAGGTCGATGTCGAGCTGGGCATCATGATGTCGGCCATGAGCGGCATGATCAAAGCCGAGATCGAGAAGGCGCTGGATAAAGCCCTGGTCTGAAATACGGTTCCCTGTAGGAGTGAGCCTGCTCGCGATAGCGGTCTGTCAGTCAAGTTTCTGTGACTGACAGACCGCTATCGCGAGCAGGCTCACTCCTACATTTTTTTGCGCTGCATCCCGGCTTTTATGTCAGTTGTTAGGGTGCCGTTTCTAATTTTTCTCCCTACTTTGTGCCTGAGCCCGACACATCTGCGGGCAGTTCCTCAAACCTTCTGCGCGTGAGGTGCACCATGGCCAAAGTAATTCTGAAGAAAAAAATCGAAGCTTCGACTTCTGCTCTGAGCGACGTCAAATCCTATGCCCGCAAGATCTGGCTGGCAGGCCTGGGTGCCTACGCCAAGGTTGGCCAAGAGGGCAGCGAGTACTTTCAGGAGTTGATCAAGGCTGGTCAAACTGTTGAAAAGAAAGGCAAAAAAGCCGTCACTGAAAAACTCGAAGCGGCCAATGCCGAGATCGATGAAGCCAAGAGCGAAGTGAGCTCATTCAAAGGCCGGGTCGAAGTTCAGCTCGACAAGGTCGAGAAGGCGTTCGACTCCCGCGTAGCAAGCGCCTTGAATCGTATCGGCATTCCGTCTAAACATGACGTTGAGACACTCTCTGCTAAGCTCGATGAGCTGACGGCATTGCTCGAACGCGTCGCGCGTAAATCTTAAGGAGAACGGGATGGCTGGTAAAAAGAACACCGATAAAGAAGGCAGCTCGTGGATCGGGAAAGTCGAAGACTACTCCCGCAAAATCTGGCTGGCTGGTTTAGGCGTGTACTCGAAGATCGACACTGACGGCAGCAAGCTCTTCGAGACACTGGTCAAAGACGGCGAGAAAGCCGAGAAGCTCACCAAGTCTGCAGTCGGCAAGAAAGTCGATGCCGCCAAGGACTCCGCTTCTTCGGCCAAGTCGCGCATCAGCGGCGTGAAAGATCGCGCACTGGGCAAGTGGGACGAGTTGGAAGGGGCTTTCGACAAGCGCCTGAACAGCGCGATTTCGCGCCTGGGTGTGCCAAGCCGCAATGAAGTGAAAGCGCTGCACAGCAAGGTTGAAACCCTGACCAAGCAGATCGAGAAACTCACCGGTCTGAAAACCCAGCCTGTAGCGGCGAAAACCGCTGCGGCCAAACCGGCTGCCAAGACTGCTGCAGCCAAACCTGCGGCTAAAACCGCTGCCAAGCCGCTGGCCAAGGCGGCTGCTAAACCTGCAGCCAAGCCTGCTGCCAAGACCGCAGCAGCCAAACCTGCCGCCAAAACCGCCGCCGCCAAGCCAGCAGCAAAAGCTGCAGCCAAACCGGCAGCCGCCAAAGCAGCTGCGAAACCTGCAGCAAAACCAGCCGCCAAGCCAGCAGCGAAAACCGCTGCCGCCAAACCGGCTGCCAAGCCTGCGGCCAAACCGGCGGCGGCGAAAAAGCCTGCAGTGAAAAAACCGGCCGCACCGAAAGCCGCTGCAGCGAAACCGCCAGTAGCTGCTGCAGCCAAGCCAGCTACCCCGGCAGCGCCGGTCAGCGCGTCGAATTCGGCCGCTGCTCCGACTCCGGTGGCAACCCCGACTGCTGCATCGACCCCGTCGACGCCAACCAGTCAGTCCTGATTCTTCAGGGCAAAACAAAACGCCCGGCCTGTGAAGGTCGGGCGTTTTTTGTTGGTGTAGACACTCGTCAGCACACCCCCCAATCTCCCGGTGGGAGCGAGCCTGCTCACGAATGCAGACTGTCAGTCAGGCAGATATCGACTGACACACCGCTTTCGCGAGCAGGCTCGCTCCCGCAGGGGATATTCGTTGCTGCAGAGATCCGGGTCAGTCGTGATCTTCGAGGTACTGCAGGGCCATTCGCTCAGTCGCCACCTTCACCGGCGGCAACAGATGCGGCGCCACCAGCATCATGATCTGGTACACGACGAGTCTGACCTCACCCTCCCGATCCAGAATCCGCTGATAGTCCAGCGAGAACAGCAGGGTCATGGTGATCTGCTCGACCAGTTGCCCCAGCGCCTGGGTATCACTGACCAACTGCCCCGACGCTTTCAACCGTGCGAGCAAGGCCGCGAGCGTGCGCTTGAGGGCGTTGAGCAGGTTGCGAATGCCCTTGGCCAGTTTCGGCAGGCGCCCGGCGAGGTTCGACAGGTCCTGGAACAGAAAGCGGTACTGCGCCAGGCGCTCGACGATCAGATGCAGAAACAGCCAGTAATCCTCCGGCGCCAACTCGACATCCGGTGGTGGGTCGAGCAGCGGCGCCAGTTCGTTCTGGAAGCGTTCGAACAGGCCGAGAATCAACGGCTCCTTGCCGTGGAAGTGGTAGTAGAGGTTGCCGGGGCTGATCCCCATTTCGTTGGCAACTTCCATGGTGGAGACGTTGGGCTCACCCTTTTCGTTGAACAGTTGCAGGGCACATTCGAGGATCCGGTCGCGGGTTTTCATCCAGTCTTCTTAGAAAAGTTCAGTTAAGCGTCAGCGCACATGCACGTAGGTGCCGGGTGCCGCCTCCATCGGTGGATAGTTCGGGTTGCCGAGGGTCATCAGGGTCTCGTGCTGGGCGCCGGAGCGTTGCTGAATCCATTCCAGCCACTGTGGCCACCAACTGCCGTCGACGCGTTTGGCGTCGTAATACCAGGCGCGTGGGTCGCTGCTCAGCTTGCCGTTTTCGACGTAACTGGCTTTGGGGTTGCTTGGCGGATTGAGGATGCTTTGCACATGGCCGCTGCTGGACAACACGAAGCGCCGCTCGCCACCGAGCAGCAGGGTTGAGCGATACACCGCATCCCACGGCGTGATGTGGTCGTTCATGCCGGCCACGCTGAAGCTGTCGACGGTGACTTTCTGCAGGTCGATCGGCGTACCGCAGACTTCCAGGCCGCCCGGGTGGGTCAGCGGGTTGTGCTTGAAAAAGTCCAGCAGGTCGCCATGGAACGCGGCGGGCAGGCGCGTGTTGTCGTTGTTCCAGTAGAGGATGTCGAAGGCCGGCGGCTCTTTACCCAACAGGTAGTTGTTGACGAAGTAGCTCCAGATCAAGTCGTTGGGCCGCATCCAGGCGAACACCTTGGCCATGTCGCGACCGTCCAGCACGCCTTTCTGATAGGAGCGGCGCTTGGCCGCTTCGATGGTCTGTTCGTCGGCGAACAGCGTGGTCGGGGTTTCGATCTGACTGTCGAGCAGGCTAACCAGATAGGTCGCGCTGGAGATCCGCCGCAGTTGGCGTTTGGCTTGCAGATGACCTTGCAGCGCGGCGATGGTCAGGCCACCGGCGCAGGCGCCCATCAGGTTGACGTCACGGGCGCCGGTGATGGCCCGGCAGATGTTCATCGCTTCTTCCACCGCCTCGACATAGGTCGACAGACCCCATTCGCGATGGCGCACATCCGGGTTGCGCCAACTGATCATGAAGGTCTGCAAACCGTTTTTCAGTGCGTACTGGACGAAGCTGTTTTGAGGGCTGAGGTCGAAAATGTAGTACTTGTTGATTTGCGGCGGCACCACCAGCAGCGGCTTGGCGTACTGTTTTTCGCTCATCGGCTTGTACTGGATCAGCTCGAGCATCTCGTTGCGAAATACCACTGAGCCGGTGGTCGTGGCGACGGTCTTGCCGACTTCGAATGCCTGCTTGGTCACCTGGCGCGGCAGGCCGTCGTTGTGCAGCAGATCGTCGAACAGATGGCTCAGGCCGCGCACCAGGCTGTGACCGCCGGAGTTGAACAGCTCCTTGATCGCCAGCGGATTGAGCAAGGTGTTGGAGGGCGCCACGGCGTCGTTGAGCAGCGTGAACGCGAAGTGCGCGCGGGCGCGGTCGTCCTCGCTCATGCTGCTTTCGTCGATCCAGCTCTTGACCTGTTTCTGCCAGGCCAGATACGCCTGCAGGCTGCGTCGGTAGAAGGGGTTGAGGCTCCATGCCGGGTCGGTGAACCGCGTGTCCTGCGGGTTGGTCGGGTGCAGGGTTTCACCGAGCAACACGCGACCGAGCTGGCCGCCGAGTTTCAAGGCGTGCCTGGCACTGTGGAGCGGGTTGCGCAGGCCGTGGGCTGCGACACTGCGCAGCGTCGAGATCAGGTCGCGGCCACGCAGGCCGGTCATTGCACTTTGTGCATTGATGAACACGGCGGGACTGGGCACTACGCCCGTCGCAGGTTTGTCGCGCATGACTCAACACTCCTTCGTCTTCAGGTCAAAAACAAACTCACCGAACCAGAACACCATAGTCGCTGTTACGGGTTGCTGCCTGCGCGGCGTCCTGCCACGCATTTTGTATAAAACCCTGCATAAAGCCTGCCGTGGCGGTTTATCCGCCCAGCGGTGTCGGATGCGGGTGCATCACGGCGCGCTGCCGCTCCTCCTCAAGGAATTTCATGATGATCGGCGCCACCGCTTCGGCGCGGGTGATCAGGAACAGATGACCGTCGTCGATGATGTGCAGCTGGGCGTTGGGAATTCGCCAGGCGAGCATGCGCATGTTGATCAGCGGGATCAGTGGATCGTCGTCGCCGGCCAGTACCAGCGTCGGCTGATGGATCTTGTGCAGCCAGTGAATGCTGGTCCAGCCCAGGCCCGCGAACAGTTGCCAGTAGTAACCGAGCTTGCCCGCCGAACGCACCTTGGCCGCATGGCTGGCGGCCAGCGTCGGGTCGCGGCGGAACGAGCCGCCGTAGATCAGCGGCGCGATGCGGATCACGTGCGATGGCTGGATGTAGCGTCGCGGGCTGGCCATCATCCACAGCACCTTCGGCTTGCCCGGCACCATGAAGGCACCCGCTGCGGTCGCCGCCAGCACCAGTTTCTTGCAGCGTTCGGGGTAGTCGTGGGCGAACTGCTGCGCCAGCGCTCCGCCCCAGGACACGCCGATCACGTTGACCTGACCGTAGTCGAGGTAATCGAGCATCCGTGAGGTCAGTTTCGCCAGCCCGGGAAAGCGATAAGGCCGACTCGGCGTCGACGAGCCCCCGACACCGGGCACGTCGAAGGCGATCACTTCCAGATCCGGGTCCAGCGCCGCGACGAACGGAAACACCAGCTCCAGGTTGGCGCCGATGCCGTTGAATATCAGCAAGGGCGTCAAATGAGGCTTGCCGGGGCGTACCGCGGTGCGGAGGGTCTGCCCATCCAGATCGACGGTACGGAAAATGAACGGTTGCGGCATGCTTCAGGCCCTTCGGGTTAGAGTGGAGCAGTTACAAGCCGCAAGCCTCAAGCAGAACCTGCTCAGCTTGCGGCTTGTAACTTATGGCTTGCCGCTATCTTTCATGTACGTAAGTGCCCGGCGAAGCTTCGCCTGCCGGATACGCCTTGTTGCCCAGTTTCAGTGGCGCTTTTTTCAGCTCGCCCGAGCGCTCGGCCTGCCACGCCTGCCAGTACAACCACCAGGAATCAGTGTGCTTGGTTGAGTTCTCTTGCCAGTCATCAGCATTGGCGGCCGTGCCTTCACTGGTCATGTAACGCGATTTCGGGTTGCCCGGCGGATTCAGAATGCTCTGGATATGCCCGCTGCTCGACAGCACGAATTCAACCTTGCCGCCAAACAGCTGCGCCGACTTGTAGCAGGACTTCCACGGGGTGATGTGGTCGTTGGTGCCAGCCAGCGAGAAAATGTCGGCCGTGACCTGCTTGAGGTCGATCGGTGTGCCGCACACTTCCAGTGCATTGGGGCGAATCAGTGGGTTGTTTTTGAACATCTCGATCAGGTCGCCGTGGAACGCTGCCGGCAACCGGGTGGTGTCGTTGTTCCAGAACAGGATGTCGAAGACCGGCGGCTCGTTGCCGAGCAGGTAGTTGTTGACCCAGTAGTTCCAGATCAGGTCGTTGGGGCGCATCCACGCGAAGACCTTGGCCATGTCTTTGCCTTCGAGCACGCCGGCCTGATACGAGTGGCGCTTGGCGGTCTCCAGGGTCTGCTCGTCGACGAACAGGGCGACGTCGCTGTCCAGGGTGGTGTCGAGCACGCTGACCAGCAGGGTCAGGGCGTTGACCTTCTTTTCGCCGAGGGCGGCGTAGTGGCCGAGCAGGGCGGTGCAGGTGATGCCGCCGGAGCAGGCGCCGAGCATGTTCACGTCTTTGCTGCCGGTGATCGCCGTGACCACGTCGACCGCTTCCTTGAGCGCATCGATGTAGGTCGACAGGCCCCACTCGCGCTGGGCCTTGGTCGGATTGCGCCAGCTGACGATGAACGTCTGCACGTTATTGCGCAGGCAGAAACGCGCCAGACTTTTGTCCGGGCTCAAATCGAATACGTAGAACTTGTTGATCTGTGGCGGAACGACGAGCAACGGGCGCTCGTGGACCTGTTCGGTGATCGGCTTGTACTGGATCAGCTCCAGCACGTCGTTGCGAAACACCACTGCGCCTTCGGTCACGCCCAGGCTCTTGCCGACCTCGAACGCGCCCATGTTGACCTGGCTCGGCATGCCGCCGTTGTGCACCAGATCCTTGGCCAGATGCGAAAGGCCGTCGAGCAGGCTTTTGCCGCCGGTCTCGAAGAAACGTTTGACCGCCGCAGGGTTGGCCGCCGTGTTGGTCGGGGCCATGGCTTCGGTCATCAGGTTGATCACGAAGTGGCCGCGGGCGATGTCTTTGGGTGACAGGCTGCTGTCGTCGATCCAGGAATGGAGCTCCTTGCGCCACGCCAGGTAGGTTTGCAGATAACGTTTGTAGAGCGGGTTCTGGCTCCAGGCCGGATCAGCGAAGCGACGGTCATCGCTGGCCGGTTGCAGTTCGGATTTGCCGAACAGCACGTTCTTCAGTTCGAGACCGAAATGGGTCACGTGCTTGACGCTATGGATCGGTTGTTTGATGGCCTGGGTCAGCACCATACGAGCAGAGGCCAGCAGATCCTTTCCGCGCAGCCCAACGACGGGATTAAGCCCCAGGGTGTTTTCCGAGGCTTGGTACTTCAGGTCATCGTTATTCTTGTTACTCATCTACGACGCTCCATTGTCCTGAGACGAGTACCCGGTTTTCTGCTGTGCAGTTCCACAGCCAATGCCAGGTACTACTGCTCGGGTGACCGTTAATTCTGCATAGCTGCTTTACAGTTCATAGAGCACTGCAGGGAACTTGCCAGCTCCATTGGTTACCCGAGTTTAATTTTTTTCGCAAGCAGGCCGATCCTCGGCCACACAGCAGAGCATTCAAACAGATGAATTTAGAAAATGCCCTCTAAAGAGCAAGAGGCTCGGGCTAGAGCATCAGCTTGACGATCGACTCGTCCGGATCGCGGGTTTTCCCGGCCGCTTTGAGCTCAGCCAGATAATCGGCCCAGAGTGCGTCATAACGTCGCCCCAGCTCGTAGAGATAATCCCAGGTGAACAGGCCGCTGTCGTGGCCGTCGTCGAAGGTCAGTTTCAGTGCGTAGTGACCAGTCGGTTCCAGCTTGCTCAGACCGACGTTGAGCTTGCCGAATTGCAGGATCGGTTTGCCGTGGCCCTGGACCTCGGCGGAAGGGGAATGCACGCGCAGGAATTCTGCGGGCAGGGTGTATTCCTCGCCGGACGCGTAAGTGAGCGTCAGGGTTTTCGAGGCTTTGTGCAGTTTGATGTCGGTAGGGATCATGATCAGGTATCCGTCTGGTGCGGAACCTTGTGGGAGCGAGCCTGCTCGCGAATGCGGTGGTTCAGTCAACACAAGGGTTGAATGTACTGCCGTCTTCGCGAGCAGGCTCGCTCCCACAGTTCCATTACATCTGTAAGAGTTGCTTACAGGATATAACGGGACAGATCTTCGTTCTGCGCCAATTCGCCCAAGTGGCTGTTGACGTATTCGGCGTCGATCAGGATCGGCTTCTCATCGTGCGTGCTGGCCAGGTCGCCGGCACTGAACGACACCTCTTCCAGCAGACGCTCAAGCAGCGTGTGCAGGCGACGGGCGCCGATGTTCTCGGTCTTCTCGTTGACCTGCCAGGCTATCTCGGCAATGCGCTTGATACCTTCAGGCTGGAACTGGATGTTCAAGCGTTCGGTCTTCAGCAACGCGCAATATTGCTCGGTGAGCGAGGCGTGCGGTTCGCTGAGGATGCGCTCGAAGTCTTCCGGGCTCAGGGCCTTGAGTTCGACGCGGATCGGCAGGCGGCCTTGCAGCTCCGGCACCAGATCGCTCGGCTTGCTCAGGTGGAACGCACCGGAAGCGATGAACAGGATGTGGTCGGTCTTGACCATGCCCAGCTTGGTGTTGACGGTGCAGCCCTCGATCAGCGGCAGCAGGTCGCGCTGTACGCCTTCACGGGACACATCGGCACCGCCGACATTGCCGCGCTTGGCGACCTTGTCGATCTCGTCGATGAACACGATGCCGTGCTGTTCGACCGCTTCCAGCGCCTTGGCCTTCAGCTCTTCTTCGTTGACCAGACGGCCAGCCTCTTCGTCGCGCACCAGCTTCAGCGCTTCCTTGACCTTGAGCTTGCGGGCTTTTTTCTTGCCCTTGCCCATGTTGGCGAACAGCGACTGCAACTGGTTGGTCATCTCTTCCATGCCGGGTGGCGTGGCGATCTCGATGCCGGACACTTCGGCGACTTCGATCTCGATTTCCTTGTCGTCCAGCTGACCTTCGCGCAGGCGCTTGCGGAACAGTTGGCGGGTGTTGGAATCCTGAGCCGGCTCCTCGTTGCTGAAGCCCATGCGCGCCGGTGGCAGCAGCGCGTCGAGGATGCGGTCCTCGGCGGCGTCTTCGGCACGGTGGCGCACGCGGGTCATTTCCTGCTCACGGAGCATCTTGATCGCGGCGTCGGCCAGATCACGGATGATCGATTCGACGTCACGGCCCACGTAGCCGACTTCAGTGAACTTGGTCGCTTCGACTTTGATGAACGGCGCGTTGGCCAGTTTCGCCAGGCGACGGGCGATTTCGGTTTTACCGACACCGGTCGGGCCGATCATCAGGATGTTCTTCGGGGTCACTTCAACACGCAGCTCTTCAGGGAGCTGCATGCGGCGCCAGCGGTTGCGCAGGGCGATCGCGACGGCGCGCTTGGCATCGTCCTGGCCGATGATGTGGCGGTTGAGTTCGTGGACGATTTCGCGGGGAGTCATGGACATAATAATTGGCGGTCCTCAAGCAGAAACAAGCCGTGGCACACAGGCCGCGTCAGGCTTATTCAGCGAGATCCTGCTCCTCAATGGTCTGAGTGTGGTTGGTGAATACACAGATATCGGCGGCGATGCCGAGCGCGGTTTCGACGATCTCGCGAGCCGACAGGTCGGTCTTTTTCAGCAGCGCGCTGGCTGCAGCTTGCGCGTAGGCGCCGCCGGAACCCATGGCAATCAGGCCGTCTTCGGGTTCGACCACGTCACCGTTGCCAGTGATGATCAGCGAGGCGTCCTTGTTGGCTACCGCGAGCATGGCTTCGAGGCGGCTCAGCGAGCGGTCGGTGCGCCATTCTTTGGCGAGTTCGACAGCGGCGCGGATCAGGTGGCCCTGATGTTTCTCGAGCTGGCCTTCGAAACGTTCGAAGAGCGTAAAGGCATCGGCAGTGGCACCGGCAAAACCGGCGATGACCTGGCCGTGGTACAGGCGGCGAACTTTCTTCGCGTTGCCTTTCATCACGGTATTGCCGAGAGAAACCTGGCCGTCGCCGCCCATGACGACTTTGCCGTGGCGGCGGACTGAAACGATGGTGGTCAAGGGAAGAGTCTCCACACAGCGGGGCGAAAGTGCCTTATGCCCATTCATATGGGGGTGCTGGAGAGAATTTCAACCGGGGAGGGTGTAGAGGGACGAACGGCGGGGACTGATCAGGAAAATGTGGTGTTGCAATCATTGCCTTCGCGAGCAGGCTCGCTCCCACAGGGACTGCGTAAATCCTGTGGGAGCGAGCTTGCTCCGGGCGGCGTTCCGACGAAGAACGATGACGCGGTGATTCTGGCGAAATCAGCGGCTTTGGCGTTGTTGTAACAACAGATTGCTGAAGCCGCTGCCCGCCAGTTGCTTCTGCGCGGTGGTCAGTTGTTCGCGGTTGCTGAACGGGCCGACCAGGACGCGGTACCAGGTTTCGTCCTTGACCGTGCCCGACTCAACCGAAACGGCCTGGCCGAGCAGAATGATCTGCGCCCGAACCTTGTCCGCATCCGCCTCTTTGCGGAACGAGCCGGCCTGGAGGAAGAACTTGGTCACAGGTGCGGCTTTGCTCACCGGGGGGGCTGGCGGCGGGGTGATACCAGCCAGGGCCGCCTGAGCGCGCGCGGTGTCGATCTTCGCCGCTTCCGCAGGCGTGACCGGCGTGGTCGGAATGGTCGGCACTTGTGGTGTCGGCAGGGTTTTCTCCGGCACGGCGTCCGGCGGCACGATCACTTCCGATTCCGGCAGCAGCGTGTAGAAATCGTACTTCGGCTTCACCGGTTGCGTCGGGCTCGGCGGGGTCTTGTTGGCCTCGGCGATCTTCGACGCTTTCTGCTGTTGCGCTTGCTCGACCTTCTCGCGCTTGACCGTGTCGCTGCCCTTGCCCGGCTCCAGTTTCATCAGGAACACGATGAACGCACCGACCGTCAGGCCGATGGCCATCCACAGCCAACCCGGGATCGGTTGCTTTGCAGGAGCTTGGTAACGGCTGGCGCCACGCTTGGGTGCAGGTTTTTTCTTGGCAGCCAACTTACATGCGCTCCAGAGTTTCCAGGCCCAACAGTTCCAGGCCTTGCTTGAGAGTACGACCGGTCAGCGCGGCCAGACGCAGACGGCTCTGCATCTGGGCCGGCGTTTCGGCGGCGAGGATCGGGCAGTTCTCGTAGAAGCTGGAGAACAGGCCGGCGACGTCATACAGGTAGGTGCAGAGGATGTGCGGGGTGCCTTTTTCCGCGACGCTGTTCAGCACTTCGCCGAACTGCGCCAGCTTCGCCGCCAGCTCTTGCTCGTGCGCGGCTTCGAGGACGATCTGGCCATCGACTTCGCTGAAGTCCTTGCCCAGTTTGCGGAACACACCGGCCACACGGGTGTAGGCGTACAGCAGGTACGGCGCGGTGTTGCCTTCGAAATTCAGCATCAGGTCGAAGTTGAAGCTGTAATCGCTGGTGCGGTGCTTGGACAGGTCGGCGTATTTCACTGCACCGATGCCGACGACCTTGGCGATGTTGCGCAGTTCGTCTTCGGCAAGCTCCGGATTCTTCTCCTTCACCAGGTTGTAGGCGCGCTCCTGCGCTTCGGTCAGCAGGTCGATCAGCTTCACGGTGCCGCCGTCACGGGTCTTGAACGGACGGCCATCGGCGCCGTTCATGGTGCCGAAGCCCATGTGCTCCATTTCCATCGGATGGGTCACAAAGCCGGCCTTGCGCGCCACGGCGAACACTTGCTGGAAGTGCAGGGCCTGACGCTGGTCGACGAAGTACAGCGCGCGGTCGGCCTTGAGCTTGCCACTGCGATAGCGCACGGCTGCCAGGTCGGTGGTGGCGTACAGGTAGCCGCCGTCAGCCTTGACGATGATCACCGGCAGCGGGTCGCCGTCGGCGTTCTTGAACTCGTCGAGGAACACGCACTGGGCGCCGTTGCTTTCGACCAGCATGCCGGCGGCTTTCAGGTCGTTGACCACGTTGATCAGGTCATCGTTGTAGGCGCTTTCGCCCATTACGTCGGCCATGGTCAGTTTGACGTTGAGCAGTTCGTAGATCTTCTGGCAGTGCGACAGCGAGATGTCCTTGAACTTGGTCCATAGCGCCAGGCACTCGGCGTCGCCAGCCTGCAGTTTGACCACCAGGCCACGGGCGCGGTCGGCGAACTCTTCGGACTCGTCGAAACGCTGTTTGGCGGCGCGGTAGAAGTTTTCCAGGTCCGACAGCTCGTCGCTGGTGATCGGGTTTTCCTGCAGATACGCCATCAACATGCCGAACTGGGTGCCCCAGTCGCCCACGTGGTTCTGGCGGATCACTTCGTCGCCGAGGAATTCGAGAACACGGGCCACGCCGTCGCCGATGATGGTCGAGCGCAAGTGGCCGACGTGCATCTCTTTGGCCAGGTTCGGTGCCGACAGGTCGACCACGGTGCGTTGCGCAGGACCGGCCTTGCGCACGCCGACGTGCGCGTCGGCCAGGGCGGCGTCAAGGCGCGAGGCCAGGGCCTGGGTGTTCTGGAAGAAATTGATGAAGCCCGGGCCGGCGATTTCGGCCTTGGTGACGTTTTCGTCGGCGGGCAGCGCGGCGATGATTTTCTCCGCCAGATCGCGCGGCTTCATGCCCGCAGGCTTGGCCAGCATCATGGCGATGTTGCTGGCGAAGTCGCCGTGGGTCTTGTCACGGGCGTTCTCCACCTGAATCGCCGGCGACAGGCCTTCAGGCAACACACCTTCGTTGACGAGTTGGGTGATGGCTTGTTGGATCAGCTGGCGAATGGTGTCTTTCATGGTCTTCTCTTTCGACCGCAAGCGCGGCGGCGCATCGATGCGCGGGTGGAAAAACTGGGCATTATCCGTTGCGAAGACGGGCTTGCCAACCTTAGCAGGCAGCTTATGGATATGTGGTGACAATTCGGGCCTTTTCGCGAGCAAGCCCGCTCCCACAAGGGATTGTATGAACACCGCAGATCCAATGTGGGAGCGGGCTTGCTCGCGAAGGCGATGTTCAGATCAATACAAATCCACGGGATCGACATCCAGCGACCAGCGTACCGCCCGTCCGCTCGGCATCTGCTCAAGCTCAAGCAGCCAACTGGCAAGCAATCGATGCAGCGGCGCCCGCGCCGTCGCCTGCAACAACAGTTGCGCACGATAGCGCCCGGCGCGGCGCTCCATTGGTGCCGGCACCGGCCCGAGCAATTCGATGCCGGTCAGATTCTGCTCGGCCAGCAAACGCTCGGCCGCGCTGCACGCTTCATCGAGAAAGCCTTCGGCCTGTCCCGGCTTGTGCGCTTCGGCGCGCAACAAGGCCAGGTGCGAGAACGGCGGCAGCCCTGCTGCACGGCGCTCGCTCAATGCCTGCTCGGCGAACGCGAAGTAGCCCTGCTCGGTCAACTGCACCAATAAAGGATGGTCGGCCAGGTGCGTCTGGATGATCACCTTGCCCGGCTCTTCAGCGCGTCCGGCACGCCCGGCCACCTGCACAATCAATTGCGCCATGCGCTCGCTGGCGCGGAAGTCGCCGGAGAACAGCCCGCCGTCGGCATCCAGAATCGACACCAGCGTGACCCGGGGGAAGTGGTGCCCCTTCGCCAACATCTGCGTGCCGACCAGAATGCACGGCTGACCCTTCTGAATCGTCGCGAACAACTGATTCATCGCATCCTTGCGCGAAGTGCTGTCGCGGTCGACGCGCAATACCGGGTAATCCGGGAACAGAATCGCCAGCCGTTCCTCGGCGCGCTCGGTGCCGGCCCCCACCGGGCGCAGATCGACCTTGTTGCACTTGGGGCACTGGCGCGGTACGCGTTCGACGTAGCCACAATGGTGGCAGCGCAACTCGCCATAGCGCTGGTGCACGGTCATCCGCGCATCGCAACGCGAGCACTCGGACATCCAGCCGCAATCGTGGCACAGCAGGGTCGGCGCAAAACCGCGACGGTTGAGAAACACCAGCACCTGCTGGCCGGCGGCAAGGGTCTGGCCGATGGCTTGCTGCATCGGCCCGGAAATGCCGCTGTCCAGCGGACGGCTTTTCACATCCAGACGCAAGAAGCGTGGTTGCTTGGCGCCGCCTGCGCGCTCGTTGAGGCGCAGCAGGCCATAGCGGCCGGTGTAAGCGTTGTGCAGGCTTTCCAGCGAAGGCGTGGCGGAGCCGAGGACGATCGGGATGTTTTCCTGGCGCGCACGCACCAGCGCCAGATCGCGGGCGTGGTAACGCAGGCCTTCCTGCTGTTTATAGGAGCCGTCGTGTTCTTCATCGATGATGATCAGCCCCGGGTTCTTCATCGGGGTGAACAGCGCCGAGCGGGTGCCGATAATAATGTCGGCCTCACCGTCCCGGGCGGCGAGCCAGGCGTCGAGACGCTCGCGGTCGTTGACCGCCGAATGCAGCAGGGCGATGCGTGCGTTGAAGCGTTGCTCGAAACGCGCCAGGGTCTGCGGGCCGAGGTTGATCTCCGGGATCAGCACCAGTGCCTGCTTGCCGGCTTCGAGGGTTTCGCGGATCAGTTGCAAATAGACTTCGGTCTTGCCGCTGCCGGTAACCCCGGCCAGCAGAAAGGCGTGATAACTGTCGAACCCGGCGCGAATCGCTTCGTAAGCGGCGCGTTGCTCGGTATTGAGCGGCAGTTCCGGTTGCGCCAGCCAGTGTTCATGGCGCACGCCGGGGGCGTGCCGCCGGATCTCCACTTGCACCAGATTCTTGGCCAACAGCAGGTCGAGGCTGTCTTTGCTCAACATCAGCTTGCTCAACAACTGATGGGCGACGCCGTGCGGGTGCTGCGCCAGCGTCGCCAGTGCTTCGCGTTGCCGCGGGGCGCGGGCGATGCGCGGATCATCCAGGCTGGCCCCGGGCCTAACCGACCAGAAACGTTCCTGACGGGCCTCGGCCAGTTCGCCCTGGCGCAGCAGCACCGGCAGCGCCCAGCTCAATGTGTCGCCGAGGCTGTGCTGGTAATACTGCGATGTCCACAGGCACAGCTTGAACAGCGCTGGCGGCAGCGGCGGCTCGGTATCGAGCAGGGCCAGCGCCGGTTTGAGTTTTTCCAGCGGCACTTCGCTGGTGTCTGTGACTTCCACCAGAATCCCGATCATCTCCCGCCGCCCGAACGGTACCCGCAGGCGCATGCCTGGCTGCAGCTGGGCGCGCAGCACCCCGGCCGGCGCCCGATAGTCGAACAGGCGGCGCAGGGGCGAAGGCAGGGCGAGGCGCAGTATGGCGTCGGGCACGCGGGGGGTCTCTTTCAACACAAAAGGAGGGCGAGCGCAGATCAATTGTGGGAGCGGGCTTGCTCGCGATTGCGGTGTGTCAGGCACCGTAATGCTGGCTGACACACTGCATTCGCGAGCAAGCCCGCCCCACAGGAGAATGTGTTCAAGGCCGGGAGCCTAGCAGACGGTCGGTCTCAGGGACAGCTTGCGCGATTGACATTGTCTGGTAGAATCCGCGGCCTAATTACGTGCGGTATTCAACAATAGTGTTGGGTGGCGGCACGCTAGCTGAGGAAGACATCATGAAAGCTGATATCCACCCGAATTACCCAGTCATTGCTGTTACCTGCAGCTGTGGCAACAAGTTCGAAACTCGTTCGACTTTCGGCAAAGCTCTGCCAATCGACGTTTGCAACGAATGCCACCCGTTCTACACCGGTAAGCAGAAGACTCTGGACACCGGTGGTCGCGTTCAGAAGTTCGCAGACCGTTTCGGCGCTTTCGGCAAAAAAGCCTAAGGCTCTTCATTCTGGAAAGCTTCTACGGCTTTTCCGGTCTGATGAAAAAGGCGTCCCTCGCGGGCGCCTTTTTTGTGTCCGCGATTTGGCTGTCCGCTGCCCAGGCGTTTTGCCCGGCGCCTGCCGGCCTGACCAGCGTCAGCGTCCAGCGCGTGGTCGATGGCGACACTTTGCGCCTGAGCGACGGGCGCAGTGTGCGCATGATCGGCCTCAACACGCCGGAACTGGGCAGGCAGGGCCGCAGCGACCAGCCATTCGCCATGGCGGCGCGCAAACGCCTGGAGGCTTTGGTAGCAGGCAGTGGCGGACGGATCGGTTTGCTGCCCGGCAAGCAAGCCAAGGACCATTACGGTCGCACCCTCGCGCATGTCTACAGTGCCAGTGGCGCCAATCTTGAAGCGCAAATGCTCGCCGACGGTCTCGGTTTCCATGTGGCGGTGGCGCCGAACGTCGATCTTGTCGCCTGTCAGCAGGTTGCCGAACGCAGTGCCCGGCTGGCCGGTCGAGGCTTATGGCGCCAGTCGCCTGTATTGAAAGCGGAGCAGATTGCTGATTCCGGTTTCGCGGTGATCAGCGGGCGTGTGAGCAAGGTTCAGCGCAATCGTGGCGCAATCTGGATCGAGTTGCAGGGCTCGCTTGTACTGCGTGTTGCGCCCAATCTGGTCGGACAATTTGACAGTGCGCGGTTGCAGGCGCTGAAGGGCAGGCAGATCGAGGCTCGCGGGTGGATCGTCGATCGTTCGCGCCGGGGCGGCTTGAAACCGGGGCAGTCGCGCTGGTTGCTGCCACTGACCGATCCATCGATGCTGCAAAGCGCTCGCTGAATAAAAATTGTAGACATTTTTTCTGTCGATTGTGAACAGTCCAGCCCTTGTGCGCCGTGGCTCTTGGCCCAAAGTCGTAGGACAGGGCGCTTGACAGGGGTGACTGCTCAGTCTTGTGGGGACTTTGCGAGGCGCGTATCCTCGCTGACCAGTCTGTCCAACAGTAAAAAGCGGAATGCCAAAATGTCTGATCTGAAAACTGCCGCTCTCGAATATCATGCCAATCCTCGTCCAGGGAAGCTGAGTGTCGAGCTCACCAAGGCCACTGCTACCGCCCGCGACCTGTCGCTGGCCTACAGCCCCGGCGTAGCTGAACCAGTGCGTGAGATCGCCCGCGATCCTGAACTGGCCTACAAATACACCGGCAAGGGCAACCTGGTTGCAGTCATTTCCGATGGCACCGCGATTCTGGGCCTGGGTAACCTCGGCCCATTGGCTTCCAAGCCAGTGATGGAAGGTAAAGGCGTGCTGTTCAAGCGCTTCGCCGGCATCGACGTGTTCGACATCGAAGTCGATTCCGAAAGCCCGCAAGCCTTCATCGACACCGTGAAACGCATCTCCATCACCTTCGGTGGTATCAACCTGGAAGACATCAAGGCACCTGAGTGCTTTGAGATCGAACGCGCTCTGATCGAGCAGTGCGACATCCCGGTATTCCACGATGACCAGCACGGCACTGCGATCGTGACCGCTGCGGGCATGATCAACGCTCTGGAAATCGCTGGCAAAACCCTGCCGGAAGCCAAGATCGTCTGCCTCGGCGCTGGCGCTGCGGCCATCTCCTGCATGAAGTTGCTGGTGAGCATGGGCGCGAAGATCGAAAACATCTTCATGGTTGACCGTACCGGCGTGATCCACTCCGGCCGTGACGACCTGAACCAGTACAAAGCCGTGTTCGCCCACGCGACCGACAAGCGCAGCCTGGCTGACGCTCTGAAAGGTGCTGACGTGTTCGTCGGTCTGTCCGGCCCGAACCTGCTGAGCGCTGAAGGCCTGCTGTCGATGGCGGCCAACCCGATCGTCTTCGCCTGCTCGAACCCGGATCCGGAAATCTCCCCGGAACTGGCGCACGCCACCCGTAGCGACGTGATCATGGCCACCGGTCGTTCCGACTACCCGAACCAGGTCAACAACGTACTGGGCTTCCCGTTCATTTTCCGTGGTGCCCTGGACGTTCGCGCCAAGCGCATCAACGAAGAAATGAAAGTGGCTGCCGCCAACGCTCTGCGTGAACTGGCCAAGCTGCCTGTTCCACAGGACGTGTGCGATGCCTACGGTGGTGCGCCACTGGAATTCGGTCGTGAGTACATCATTCCGAAGCCAATGGACAAGCGCCTGATCACCCTGATCTCCGACGCTGTGGCCAAGGCCGCAATCGAGACCGGCGTGGCCACCCTGCCGTATCCGAAGAACTACCCGCTGAAAAGCGTGGATGACGTGTTCAACGGCTAAGTCGTTGTAGCGCTTCAACCGAAAGCCCCGGCTCGTGAGAGTCGGGGCTTTTTTGTGCCTGTGTGATTTGTGGTGTTCTTCAGTGCCCCTTCGCGAGCAAGCCCGCTCCCACAGGAATCTGGGGGTGTACATGAAGTGTGTGAACACTGCAAAACCCTGTGGGAGCGGGCTTGCTCGCGAAGAGGCCGGCCCGGGCCATACAAAACCGGTAGGCAATAAAAAGCCCCGCACTTCTCACGAAGACGGGGCTTTTTTGCTGGGGCGGGATCAGAACAGATCGATCGGCGCCTGCTCCCACAGGAATCGGGGGGTGTACATGAAGTGTGTGAACACTGCAAAACCCTGTGGGAGCGGGCTTGCTCGCGAAGAGGCCGGCCCAGGCCATACAAAACCGACAGGCAATAAAAAGCCCCGCACTTCTCACGAAGGCGGGGCTTTTTTGCTGGGGCGGGATCAGAACAGATCGATCGGCGCCTGCTCATCCGCCGGCAGCGGGCTGCCCGGCGCAGTGCCGTTACCCAGCTCGTTCACCGACGGCGGCGTGTCTTCGGACTTGAACAGTTCGAAATAGGCGCCAGGCGTGCTTGGCGTCGCCGCACGACCGCTGACCGGATCCACCCGCAGGCTGAGGATGCCTTCCGGCTCAGGCTGCACGTGCGGCGGCTTGTCCTTCAGTGCAGCCGACATGTAGTTCATCCAGATCGGCAGCGCCACGGTACCCCCGAACTCGCGGCGACCGAGGCTTTCCGGCTGATCGAAACCGGTCCACACGGTGGTCACGTAATCGGCGTTGTAACCGGAGAACCACGCATCCTTCGATTCGTTGGTGGTGCCGGTCTTGCCGGCGATGTCGCTGCGACCCATGGCCAGCGCGCGGCGACCGGTGCCGAGCTTGATCACGTCCTGCAACATGCTGTTGAGGATGTACGTGGTGCGGCCATCGACAATCCGCTCGGCCACGGCCGGCGCTTGTGGCGCTGCAGCAGCGCCCGGGGCTTCACCCGGTACTGGCGCGGCGTTGACGGTGATCGGCTGGGACGCCGGCGCGGCAAAGCCATCAGTGGCCGAGATACCCTGAGGCACGGTCGGCGGGTTGGCGACGAACAGCGTGTCGCCGTTCCGGCTTTCGATCTTGTCGATGATGTACGGGGTGATCTTGAAGCCGCCGTTGGCGAAGGCGCTCCAGCCGGTGGCGATTTCCATCGGGGTCAGGGTTGCGGTACCCAGTGCCAGCGACAGGTTCGGCGGCAGATCCTGCTTGTTGAAGCCGAAGCGGGTGATGTAGTCGATGGTCTTGCCCACGCCCATCGCCTGCAGCAGGCGGATCGACACCAGGTTGCGCGACTTGTACAGCGCTTCGCGCAGACGGATCGGGCCGAGGAAGGTGTTGGTGTCGTTCTTCGGTCGCCAGACTTTATCGAGGTACTCGTCGACGAACACGATCGGGGCGTCGTTGACCAGGGTTGCGGCGGTGTAGCCGCTGTCCAGCGCAGCACTGTAGACGAACGGCTTGAAGCTCGAGCCCGGCTGACGTTTGGCCTGCAGGGCGCGGTTGTAGTTGCTCTGCTCGAAAGCGAAGCCGCCGACCAGCGAGCGGATCGCGCCGTTCTGCGGATCCAGCGAGACCAGCGCGCCTTGCGCCTGCGGGATCTGGCTGAACTTCAGCGAGTTGTTTGGCTGACGCTGTACGCGAATCAGATCGCCGACCTGGGCCACATCCGACGGCTGACGCGGTGCGGCGCCCATGCTGTTGGTGTTGAGGAACGGACGTGCCCATTTCATGGTGTCCCAGGCGACGTGTTCTTCGCCGGTGCGGGTCAGCACCTGCAAGCCATTCTTGTCGACCTGGGTGACGATGGCCGGCTCCAGGCTGCTGATGGTGCGCTGCTTGGTCAGCTCGCTGACCCAGGCCTCGTGAGTCTTGCCCGGCAGGCGTGACTCGGGGCCACGGTAGCCGTGACGCTGGTCGTAGGTCATCAAGCCTTCGTGCAGGGCGGTGTTGGCCATTTCCTGCAGGTTGCTCGGCACCGTGGTGGTGACGCGGAAGCCTTCTGTATAGGCGTCGCTGCCGTAGCGGCCGACCATTTCGGCACGGGCCATTTCAGCAATGTACGGCGCGTTCACTTCCGGGGTCGGCACGTGATAGCTGGCGTTCAGCGGCTCGTTGATCGCGGCGGTGTAGTCGGCCTCGGAAATCTTGCCGAGCTTGTACATGCGGCCGAGGATCCAGTCGCGACGTTCCTTGCTGCGTGCCGGGTTGGCCAGCGGGTTGAAACGCGACGGGGCCTTCGGCAGGCCGGCGATCATCGCCATTTGCGCCAGGCTGATGTCACGGATCGACTTGCCGTAATACACCTGCGCCGCCGCCTCGATGCCATAGGCGCGGTTACCCAGATAGATCTTGTTTACGTACAACTCGAGGATCTCGTCCTTGGTCAACTGCCGTTCGATCTGCAGCGCCAGGAGAATTTCCGTGGTTTTGCGCGAGAAGCTGCGTTCGCTGGTCAGGAAGAAGTTCTTCGCCACCTGCATGGTGATGGTGCTGCCGCCGGACTGGATGTGCCCGCTCTTGACCAGTTGGGTCGCCGCACGCATCAGGCTGCTCGGATCGACGCCATAGTGGTTGGCAAAGTTGTCGTCTTCAGCACTTAGTAACGCATTAATGAAATTGGGCGGAATGTCGGCGAAACGGATCGGAGTACGGCGCATTTCGCCAAATTCTGCGATCAACTTGTTGTCGCTGCTGTAGACCCGCAGCGGAATCTGCAACTGAATGCTTCTCAGGGCCTCCACAGACGGCAAACCCGGACTAAGGTAAAGAAACGCGCCGCTGAGACCTAAAAGCAGTCCGCAGAAAACGGCGACGATGGACCAACCGAAAAATTTCAGCAGACGAATCAAGGCTTTTGGACATCCAGGGCAAAGAATGAATTGGGCGGCAGGGTTCCGGTAACACACAGAACAGCCTGGGCCGGCAGTAAAAGCGGAAAAAAACGCTGGGCATTATAAGCACTTTTCTGCTGGGGGCGTCATTTGCGCTTCTGTCAAGACGGGGTGAAGGAACGCAATGCGTATTACAGAGTCCGTAACTCACGGAAAGTCATAGGGAATTGGTAGTGCTGGGACTCTTCAATAAAAAGACCAATACGTTACTGGGGATCGACATCAGCTCCACTTCGGTGAAGCTGCTGGAACTGAGCCGCCAGGGCGACCGCTACCGGGTCGAGGCCTACGCGGTGGAACCGCTGCCGCCCAACGCCGTGGTCGAAAAGAACATCGCCGAGCTCGAAGGCGTGGGCCACGCCTTGTCCCGGGTGCTGGTCAAGGCACGCACCGGGCTCAAGAGCGTGGCCGTGGCGGTGGCCGGTTCTGCGGTGATCACCAAGATCATCGAGATGGACGCCGGGCTGACCGACGAAGAGCTGGAAAACCAGCTCAAGATCGAAGCCGACCAATACATCCCCTATCCGCTGGACGAAGTCGCCATCGATTTTGAAGTCCAGGGTGTGTCACCGCGCAACCCGGAGCGGGTCAATGTGCTGCTGGCCGCCTGTCGCAAGGAAAACGTCGAAGTCCGCGAGGCGGCACTGGCGCTGGCCGGGCTGACCGCGCGGGTGGTCGATGTCGAGGCCTACGCGCTGGAGCGCTCCTTCGGTCTGCTCGCCACCCAACTGGCGGCCTCGCAGGAGCGCCTGACGGTGGCGGTAGTCGACATCGGCGCGACCATGACCACCCTGAGCGTGTTGCACAACGGCCGCATCATTTATACCCGCGAGCAACTGTTCGGTGGCCGGCAACTGACCGAGGAAATCCAGCGCCGCTATGGCCTGACCGTCGAGCAGGCCGGGCTGGCGAAAAAACAGGGCGGTCTGCCGGATGACTACGTCAGCGAGGTCTTGCAGCCGTTCCGGGATGCGTTGGTGCAGCAGGTGTCGCGCTCATTGCAGTTCTTCTTTGCCTCCGGGCAGTACAACGCCGTCGATCACATCCTGTTGGCCGGTGGCACAGCGTCGGTGCCGGGGCTGGATCGCCTGATCGAGCAACGCCTGGGCACTCCGACCCAGGTCGCCAACCCGTTTTCCGACATGGCCTTGAGCAGCAAGGTCAATGCCGGTGCCCTGGCCAGTGACGCGCCGGCCCTGATGATTGCCTGCGGGCTCGCGCTCAGGAGTTTCGACTGATGGCGCGGATCAACCTTCTCCCCTGGCGTGAAGAGCGCCGCGAAGAGCGGCGTAAACGCTTCCTGCTGATCCTGATCGGGGTCCTGGTCGGATCGGTGGGCGCGGTGTTCATCGCCGATCAGGTCTTCAGTGCCGCGATCGAGCGGCAGGAGGCACGCAACGCCTACATCGGCAAGCAGATTGCCGTGGTCGACGAACGGATCAGGCAGATCAGCGAGCTCAAGGCGCGGCGCCAGCAACTGGTCGAGCGCATGCGCATCATCCAGGACCTGCAGGGTAACCGGCAGATCAGCGGACGGATCTTCGATCAACTGGCGCGCACCCTGCCGGACGGCGTGTATTTCACCAGCGTGAAGCTGGTTGGCAAGACGCTCTCGATCAGCGGCGCGGCGGAATCGAACAATCGCGTCTCCGAATTGATGCGCAATCTGGATGCCTCCGATTGGTTCGATGCGCCGAGTCTCAATGAAGTGAAGGCGACTACCGCCGGACAGGTGGATCAGGCCAACGTCTTTCAGTTGACCGTCCGGCAGACTCAGCCAGCAGCCGTGGAGGGCGACAAATGAAACCGTCCGAATGGCTGCAGGGTTTGCGCAACATCGATTTCAACGACCTGGACACCAGCAACATCGGCTCCTGGCCGGCCGCAGTGAAAACCATCGCCGGGGCATTGTTGGCAGTGCTGGTGTTGGCGCTTGGCTATAACTTTTTCATCAGCGACATGGAAAACCAGCTTGAAGCCAAGCGTCAGGAAGAAGACACCTTGAAGGAACAATTCGCCAGCAAGGCGCACATGGCCGCCAACCTGGAGCTGTACACCCAGCAGATGAAGGAAATGGAGAACTCCTTCGGCGTGCTCCTGCGGCAATTGCCCAGCGACACCGAAGTTCCGGGGTTGCTGGAGGACATCACCCGCACCGGTCTGGGCAGCGGTCTGGAATTCGAAGAAATCAAGCTACTGCCGGAAGTCACCCAGCCGTTCTACATCGAACTGCCGATCCAGATCACCGTCACCGGCGCCTACCACGACCTCGCCACCTTCGTCAGCGGCGTCGCCGGGTTGCCACGGATCGTCACGCTGCACGATTTCGAGCTGGCGCCCGCCAACCCGGAAGGCGGGACGAAGCTGCGCATGAGCATCCTCGCCAAGACTTACCGCTATAACGACAAGGGGCTGGAAAAATGACCCCGATGCGTTATTTCGCCTTATCCATGGTGTTGCTGGGCCTGAGCGGCTGCGGCAGCAATGATGAGTTCAGCGACCTCGATGCCTACATGAACGAAGTGCGTCTGCGACCGGCGGGCCGGATTGAGCCGACGCCGACTTTCCACTCCTACCCCACGTTTACCTACAGCGCGGCCAACTTGCGCAGCCCGTTCTCGCGTCAGGTGCGGGTCGATCTGGCCGCTCAGCAGCGCGGTGCGCGCAACGTCAAACCCGACCCCAGCCGGGTCAAGCAATACCTCGAAGGCTTCAACATCGAGCAGTTTGAAATGGTCGGCACAATCTCCAATGCCTCCGGCTCCTTTGCCCTGCTGCGCGGAGCTGGCGGGGTGCATCGGTTGAAAGTCGGCGACTACCTGGGGCGCAACGACGGTCGCATCGTTGCAATCAGTGCCACGCAGGTCGATGTGGTCGAAATCGTGCCCGATGGCGAAGGCGCCTGGCTGGAGCGTCCGCGCACCATTCCTTTGAAAGAGCACTCATAGTGGAAGTCGAACAATGAACAGGATTTTCTCCACCCTCGGTTTTTCGCTATGGATAGCGCTGCTTTCACCGATGGTTCAGGCGGCCAGCCTGAAGGCGCTGGATGTGGCGGCGTTGCCCGGTGACCGCGTCGAGTTGAAGCTGTCGTTCGACGGCCCGCCCCCGCAGCCCAAGGGCTACACCACCGAATCACCGGCACGAATTGCGCTGGATCTGCCGGGTGTGGCCAGCCAGCTGACGAGCAAGACCCGCGACCTGGGCAGTGGCAATGCACGAAGCGCCACGGTGGTCGAGGCCAACGATCGCACGCGATTGATCATCAACCTGACGCAACTGAGCCCTTACACCTCTCGGGTCGAGGGCAACAATCTGTTCGTGGTGGTAGGGCAGGGCACCAAGCCTGCTGCATCCCGTCCGGCCGCTGTTGCGTCACGGCCAGCCGCCGCTCCGGCTAAGGCTTACGCTCCCGTCGCCAAGGCCATTCGTGGCGTCGATTTTCAGCGCGGCACGGCGGGTGAGGGCAATGTGGTCATCGATCTGTCGGACCCGACCATCGCCCCGGACATCCAGGAGCATGACGGCAAGATCATCCTCAGTTTTGCCCGCACCCAGTTGCCCGACCGGCTGCGGGTTCGCCTCGACGTCAAGGACTTCGCCACCCCGGTGCAGTTCGTCAACAGTGCCGCGACCGGTGATCGTGCGGTCATCACCGTCGAGCCCAGTGGCACTTTCGACTATTCGACCTACCAGACCGATAACAAGCTGACCGTCAGCATTCGTCCGATGACGGTCGACGATCTGCAAAAGCGCAACGCCGATCGCAACAGCTACAGCGGCGAAAAGCTCTCGCTGAATTTCCAGGACATCGATGTGCGCTCGGTGCTGCAACTGATCGCCGATTTCACCAACCTCAATCTCGTGGCCAGCGACACCGTGCAGGGCGGGATCACCTTGCGCCTGCAGAACGTGCCGTGGGATCAGGCGCTGGATCTGGTGCTGAAAACCAAAGGGCTGGACAAACGCAAGATCGGCAACGTGTTGCTGGTAGCGCCGGCCGACGAAATCGCCGCCCGCGAGCGTCAGGAACTGGAGTCGCAGAAACAGATCGCCGAACTGGCGCCGCTGCGCCGCGAACTGCTGCAAGTCAACTACGCCAAGGCGGCGGACATCGCCAAGTTGTTCCAGTCGGTGACCAGCGCCGAAGCGAAAATCGACGAACGTGGCTCGATCACGGTCGATGAGCGCACCAACAACATCATTGCCTACCAGACCCAGGACCGCCTCGACGAGCTGCGGCGGATCGTGGCGCAACTGGATATTCCGGTGCGTCAGGTGATGATCGAGGCGCGGATCGTCGAGGCCAACGTCGATTACGACAAGAGCCTGGGCGTGCGCTGGGGCGGTTCGATTCAGAACAAGGGCAACTGGAACACGTCCGGGGTCAGTAACGGTACCTCGACCACCATTGGCACACCGGGCAACACCAGCACCAACTCGCCGTTCGTCGACATGGGCACGGTCGGTAACACGTCCGGGATCGGCATCGCTTTCATCACCGACAACGTGCTGCTCGATCTTGAGCTGACCGCCATGGAGAAAACCGGTAACGGCGAAATCGTCTCCCAGCCGAAAGTGGTCACCTCCGACAAGGAGACCGCGAAGATCCTCAAGGGCACCGAGATTCCGTATCAGGAAGCCAGCTCCAGCGGCGCGACTTCGGTGTCATTCAAGGAGGCGTCGCTGTCGCTGGAAGTGACGCCGCAGATCACGCCCGACAACCGCATCATCATGGAGGTCAAGGTCACCAAGGACGAGCCGGACTACCTGAACAAGGTGCAGGATGTACCGCCGATCAAGAAGAACGAGGTCAACGCCAAAGTGCTGGTGAACGACGGCGAGACCATCGTGATCGGGGGCGTTTTCTCAAATACTCAAAGCAAGGTCGTAGATAAGGTGCCATTTCTTGGCGATGTGCCGTATCTTGGCCGCCTTTTCCGGCGTGATGTGGTTTCGGAGAAAAAATCCGAGCTGCTGGTATTTCTCACTCCGCGTATCATGAATAACCAGGCGATTGCTGTGAGTCGTTGATTCTGTGCGAAATTTGATTCTTGTAGGACCGATGGGCGCTGGAAAAAGCACCATCGGCCGGTTGCTGGCCAAAGAGCTGCGCCTGCCGTTCAAAGATTCCGACAAGGAAATTGAACTGCGCACGGGCGCCAATATCCCGTGGATCTTCGACAAGGAAGGCGAGCCCGGCTTTCGTGACCGTGAGCAGGCGATGATCGCCGAGCTGTGCGCGTTCGACGGCGTGGTGCTGGCGACCGGCGGCGGCGCGGTGATGCGCGATGCCAATCGCAAGGCCCTGCACGAAGGCGGGCGGGTGGTGTATCTGCACGCTTCCGTCGAGCAGCAGGTCGGCCGCACTGCCCGCGACCGCAACCGACCGTTGCTGCGCACCGCCAATCCCGAGAAAACCCTGCGCGACCTGCTCGCGATCCGTGATCCGCTCTATCGGGAAATCGCCGATCTGGTGGTGGAAACCGACGAACGGCCGCCGCGCATGGTGGTGCTCGACATTCTCGACCGTCTGGCACAGCTTCCACCCCGTTAAAGCGCCGCCAGAAATGCGCTATCCTCGGCGTCCTGTCGCAGCCGTCGAGGTTGTGGCGGATGGCGTGCGAGCGGCGTCACATCAGCTAAAGGTCGCGGACATCCAATAATTCAAGGCAGGACGCCTGCTTCCATCTTCACTGTGGGGACACATGCAGACACTCAAGGTCGATCTAGGCGAGCGCAGCTACCCGATTCATATTGGCGAAGGTTTGTTGGATCAGCCTGAGCTGCTGGCGCCGCATATCCACGGGCGGCAGGTGGCAATCATCTCCAACGAGACCGTTGCGCCGCTCTATCTCGAACGTCTGACCAAGAGTCTTGCGCCGTTCTCGGTGATTTCCGTGGTGCTGCCGGACGGCGAAGCCTTCAAGAACTGGGAAACCCTGCAACTGATCTTCGACGGCCTGCTGACAGCCCGTCATGACCGCCGCACCACGATCATCGCCCTCGGTGGCGGGGTCATCGGTGACATGGCCGGTTTCGCCGCCGCGTGCTATCAGCGCGGTGTCGATTTCATCCAGATTCCGACCACGCTGCTGTCCCAGGTCGATTCGTCAGTGGGCGGCAAGACCGGCATCAACCATCCGCTGGGCAAGAACATGGTCGGCGCGTTCTATCAGCCGAACGTGGTGCTGATCGATACCGCGTCCCTGAAAACCCTGCCGGAGCGTGAGCTGTCGGCCGGTCTGGCGGAGGTCATCAAGTACGGCCTGATCTGCGATGAGCCGTTCCTGACCTGGCTCGAAGACAACGTCGATGCCCTGCGTGCGCTGGACCAGAAAGCCCTGACTTACGCCATCGAGCGCTCCTGCGCAGCCAAGGCTGCGGTGGTCGGCGCCGATGAGAAGGAAACCGGCGTACGCGCCACGCTCAATCTGGGCCACACCTTCGGCCACGCCATCGAGACCCACATGGGCTATGGTGTCTGGTTGCATGGTGAGGCGGTCGCGGCTGGCACCGTGATGGCGTTGGAAATGTCCGCGCGTCTGGGCTGGATCAGCGAGCAGGAGCGTGATCGCGGTATTCGTCTGTTCCAGCGTGCCGGTCTACCGGTAATTCCGCCGGAAGAGATGACCGAAGCCGATTTTCTCGAACATATGGCAATTGATAAAAAAGTGATCGACGGTCGTCTGCGCCTGGTGCTGCTGCGCCGGATGGGCGAAGCGGTGGTGACCGCCGATTATCCGAAAGAGGTTCTACAGGCCACGCTGGGAGCGGATTACCGCGCTCTGGCTCAGCTTAAAGGTTAATAAGATTCCGATGACTAGTTTGCATGCCGACGAGGCGTTCCTCGGCCATTTCCAGTTAAGTCACGACCCTTTCGCTCCGCGGGTGCCGGGCTTCAAATTCTTCCCGGCCCAGCGCAAGCCGGTGCTGGGGCAACTGCACCACCTGGCGCGTTACAGCCAGTTGCTGCTGGTGGTCACCGGTCCGCAAGGCAGCGGCAAGACCCTGCTGCGCCAGGCGCTGGTGGCCAGCACCAACAAACAATCGGTACAGAGCGTTGTGGTGTCGGCGCGCGGTGCAGGCGATGCTGCTGGCATCCTGCGTCAGGTCGCCCAGGCGCTGGACGTGGCGCAGGCCGAGGTCGGCGCGATTCTGGCGCAGGTGGTGCAACTTGCTCTCACCGGTCAGGAAGTCTATCTGCTGGTGGACGACGCCGAGCAGCTCGACGAGTCCGCCCTCGAGGCGCTGATGGCGCTGGGCGCCGGTGCACCGGAAGGTCGTCCGCACGTGTTCCTGTTCGGTGAGTCGTCGCTGATCGCTCAACTGGAGGCGCTGCACCTCGAGGAAGAACGCTTCCACGTCATCGAACTGCAGCCGTACACCGAAGAGGAGACCCGCGAATACCTCGACCAACGGCTCGAAGGTGCGGGCCGGGGTGTCGAACTTTTCACCGCGGATCAGATCTCTGATATTCACGAAAGTGCCGAGGGTTGGCCTGGCAACATCAACCAGGTCGCTCGCGATGCTCTGATCGAAGTCATGATTGCCAGCCGCTCTGCGGTGAAGCGTCCAAGTATGGGGTTCAACATGCCGAAGAAACACGTATTGGCGATTTCCGCCGTCGTTGTGGTCGCGGTCGCCGCCGCCTGGCTGATGCCGGGTCGCAACAAGGCACCAACCACCGGCGCACCTGCCAACGAACAGGCACAACTGCCATTGGGTCAGGGCGCCAAGGGTGGCGCGCCAAACGTCGAGTTCGCCGGCAATACCCAGCCAATGCCGCTGCCGCTGGTCGGCAACTCGCAGCCAGTCATGCGTGGCCCGTTGGCTGAAGCGGCCGGAGGCATCACCGAGGGCGACGATGGAGTGCCGCTGGAAGGCTCCAGCGCTACGCCGCCGACCGTCACCACCTCCGCACCGCCGGCAGGTGTTCCGGCCGGCCCGGCGCCGACCCCGGTTCCGGTGCCTGCCGCCAAGCCGACACCAGCGCCTACCCAGATCGCTACCGCCAAACCTGCGCCGGCTCCAGTGGCAAAACCTGCTCCTGCACCGGCCAAGCCCGCTGTAGCAGCCAAACCGGCCGAGAAGCCGGTTACCGTCGCCAAAGCCGCCGGTGGCAGCTGGTACGCCGGTCAGCCGACTAGCAACTACGTGGTGCAGATCCTTGGCACCAGCTCCGAAGCGACCGCGCAGAACTTCGTCAAGGAGCAGGGCGGTGAGTACCGTTATTTCAAGAAAGTCCTCAACGGCAAGCCTCTCTACGTGATCACCTACGGCAACTTCGCCAATCGTGATGCAGCCGTTTCTGCCATCAAGGCCTTGCCAGCGAAGGTTCAGGCTGGTAAACCTTGGCCTCGCACTGTCGCCAGCGTCCAACAGGAACTGGCAACAACTCGCTGAAGATTCGGCGGCCTTACCCAGGCCGCCTCTCCAAGCACCTCAAAATTTCTACAAGTGCGCGCCGCCCCTACGGGCCGCGTGCCTTGTGGTGTCTGCGTCACAGTAGTCTTTGAGTCGTTGCAGTCAGAATTAAAAAAGTTTTGACTAGCACAGCATATCGCTTTAAACCTTTCACAAATGCGACATAGATTTGCGACATTTCGTCGTCAAATTTGTGAGCGTCTGTGTCGCTGTGTACAATGACCACCCTTTTGCCCCCGCTAAGCCGGCGTACGTTCGGCGCGAGATGCAAGTGGTTGAATTGAAAAGAAATTTGCCTCGAAAAGAGGCAGCCTGGTGAGAAAGTGTCTATGAAAGCAGGTCTGTACCAACCAGATGAATTCAAGGATAACTGCGGTTTCGGCCTGATAGCCCATATGCAGGGCGAGCCCAGTCATACCCTATTGCAAACGGCCATTGAGGCCCTGACCTGCATGACCCACCGCGGTGGGATTAATGCCGACGGCAAGACCGGTGACGGTTGCGGTCTGCTGATTCAAAAGCCTGATGCCTTCCTGCGCGCCATTGCCCAGGAAACCTTCAGCGTCGAGCTGCCCAAGCAATATGCGGTGGGCATGGTCTTCTTCAACCAGGATCCGGCCAAGGCCGAAGCCGCTCGCGAGAACATGAACCGCGAGATCCTTGCTGAAGGCCTGCAATTGATCGGCTGGCGCAAAGTGCCAATCGACACCAGTGTTCTCGGCCGCCTGGCGCTTGAGCGCCTGCCGCAAATCGAGCAGGTGTACATCGGCGGTGAAGGCCTGAGCGATCAGGACATGGCGGTCAAGCTGTTCAGCGCCCGTCGTCGTTCGTCGGTGGCGAACGCCGCCGATACCGACCACTACATCTGCAGCTTTTCGCACAAGACCATCATCTATAAAGGCTTGATGATGCCGGCCGATCTGGCCGCGTTCTATCCGGACCTGAGTGACGAGCGCCTGCAAACCGCGATCTGCGTGTTTCACCAGCGCTTCTCCACCAACACCCTGCCGAAATGGCCGCTGGCTCAGCCATTCCGCTTCCTCGCCCACAACGGCGAGATCAACACCATCACCGGCAACCGCAACTGGGCGCAGGCCCGCCGGACCAAGTTCACCAACGATCTGATGGATCTGGAAGAACTCGGCCCGCTGGTCAACCGTGTCGGTTCCGACTCCTCGAGCATGGACAACATGCTCGAATTGATGGTCACCGGTGGCATCGACCTGTTCCGCGGTGTGCGGATGATCATTCCGCCGGCGTGGCAGAACGTCGAAACCATGGACCCGGATCTGCGTGCGTTCTACGAGTACAACTCGATGCACATGGAGCCGTGGGACGGCCCGGCCGGCGTGGTCATGACCGACGGTCGCTACGCGGTGTGCCTGCTCGACCGTAACGGTCTGCGTCCGGCGCGCTGGGTTACCACCACCAACGGTTTCATCACCCTTGCGTCGGAAATCGGCGTATGGGACTACAAACCCGAGGACGTGATTGCCAAAGGCCGCGTCGGCCCTGGCCAGATCTTCGCCGTGGACACCGAAACCGGGCAGATCCTCGACACCGATGCGATCGACAACCGCCTGAAGTCCCGTCATCCGTACAAGCAATGGTTGCGCAAGAATGCCCTGCGCATCCAGGCGACCATGGAAGACAACGACCACGGTTCGGCGTTCTACGACGTCGATCAGCTCAAGCAGTACATGAAGATGTATCAGGTCACGTTCGAAGAGCGCGATCAGGTACTGCGTCCGCTCGGCGAGCAAGGCTACGAGGCCGTTGGCTCGATGGGCGACGACACGCCGATGGCCGTGTTGTCCCAGCGTGTGCGCACGCCGTACGACTACTTCCGCCAGCAGTTCGCGCAGGTCACCAACCCGCCGATCGACCCGTTGCGTGAAGCGATCGTGATGTCGCTGGAAATCTGCCTCGGTGCCGAGCGCAACATCTTCCAGGAGTCGCCGGAACATGCCTCGCGCGTGATCCTCAGCTCGCCGGTCATTTCCCCGGCCAAGTGGCGTTCGCTGATGAACCTCGACCGCCCGGGTTTCGAGCGGCAGATCATCGACCTCAACTACGAGGAAAGTGTTGGTCTGGAAGCGGCGATCCGCAACGTCGCCGATCAGGCTGAAGAGGCCGTGCGTGCCGGTCGGACCCAGATCGTCCTGAGCGACCGCCATATCGCCCCGGGCAAACTGCCGATCCACGCATCCCTGGCCACCGGTGCGGTGCACCACCGCCTGACCGAAAAAGGCCTGCGTTGCGATTCCAACATCCTCGTTGAAACCGCGACCGCCCGTGACCCTCATCACTTCGCGGTGCTGATCGGTTTCGGCGCCTCGGCGGTGTATCCGTTCCTGGCCTACGAAGTGCTGGGCGACCTGATCCGTACCGGTGAAGTACTGGGCGACCTCTACGAGGTGTTCAAGAACTACCGCAAAGGCATCACCAAGGGTCTGCTGAAGATCCTGTCGAAGATGGGCATCTCGACCATCGCCTCGTACCGCGGTGCACAACTGTTCGAAGCGATCGGCCTGTCCGAAGAAGTCTGCGAGCTGAGCTTCCGTGGCGTGCCGAGCCGCATCAAGGGTGCGCGTTTTGTCGACATCGAAGCCGAACAGAAAGCACTGGCGACTGAAGCCTGGAGTCCGCGCAAGCCGATCCAGCAGGGCGGTCTGCTGAAGTTCGTCCACGGTGGCGAATATCACGCCTACAACCCGGACGTGGTCAACACCCTGCAAGCCGCCGTGCAGCAGGGCGACTACGCCAAGTTCAAGGAATACACCTCGCTGGTGGACAACCGTCCGGTGTCGATGATCCGCGACCTGTTCAAGGTCAAGACCCTCGACAAGCCGCTGGACATCAGTGAAATCGAACCGCTGGAATCGGTGCTCAAGCGTTTCGACTCCGCCGGTATCTCGCTGGGCGCACTGTCGCCGGAAGCTCACGAAGCCTTGGCCGAAGCCATGAACCGCCTCGGTGCGCGTTCCAACTCCGGCGAAGGGGGTGAAGACCCGGCGCGTTACGGCACCATCAAGAGCTCGAAAATCAAGCAGGTCGCGACTGGCCGTTTCGGGGTGACCCCGGAATACCTGGTTAACGCCGAAGTCTTGCAGATCAAGGTCGCGCAAGGCGCCAAGCCGGGCGAGGGCGGGCAACTGCCAGGCGGTAAAGTCAACGGGCTGATCGCCAAGCTGCGTTATGCAGTGCCGGGCGTGACCCTGATTTCGCCACCGCCGCACCACGACATCTACTCGATCGAAGACTTGTCGCAGCTGATTTTCGATCTGAAACAAGTCAACCCGAAGGCGCTGGTTTCGGTGAAGCTGGTTGCAGAAGCAGGCGTCGGCACCATCGCCGCCGGTGTGGCCAAGGCCTATGCGGACTTGATCACTATCTCCGGCTACGACGGTGGTACCGGTGCTTCGCCGCTGACCTCGATCAAATACGCGGGTGCACCGTGGGAACTCGGCCTCGCCGAAACCCACCAGACCCTGCGCGGCAACGACCTGCGCGGCAAAGTCCGGGTGCAGACCGACGGCGGCCTGAAAACCGGCCTCGACGTGATCAAGGCTGCGATCCTCGGCGCCGAAAGCTTCGGCTTCGGCACCGCGCCGATGATCGCGCTGGGCTGCAAATACCTGCGTATATGCCACCTGAACAACTGCGCCACTGGCGTCGCGACTCAGAACGAGAAGCTGCGCAAGGATCACTACATCGGTACCGTCGACATGGTGGTGAATTTCTTCACCTACGTCGCCGAAGAAACCCGCGAGTGGCTGGCCAAGCTCGGCGTGCGTTCCCTCGAAGAACTGATCGGTCGTACCGATCTGCTGGAAATCCTCGAAGGCCAGACCGCTAAGCAGAATCACCTGGATCTGACCCCGCTGCTGGGCAGCGATCACATCCCGGCGGACAAACCGCAATTCTGCGGTGTCGAGCGCAACCCGCCGTTCGACCAGGGCCTGCTGGCCGAGAAAATGGTCGACATGGCGACCTCGGCGATCAACGACCTCAGTGGCGCCGAGTTCGACCTGGACATCTGCAACTGCGACCGCTCGATCGGCGCACGGATCTCCGGCGAAATCGCGCGCAAGCACGGCAACCAGGGTATGGCGAAAGCGCCGATCACCTTCCGCTTCAAGGGCACTGCCGGTCAGAGCTTCGGCGTGTGGAACGCCGGCGGTCTGAACATGTACCTGGAAGGCGACGCCAACGACTACGTCGGCAAGGGCATGACCGGTGGCAAGCTGACCATCGTGCCGCCGAAAGGCAGCGTTTATAAAACTCAGGAAAGCGCCATCATCGGCAACACCTGCCTGTATGGCGCGACGGGCGGCAAGCTGTTCGCCGCCGGCACCGCAGGTGAGCGTTTCGCCGTGCGTAACTCCGGTGCCCACACGGTGGTGGAAGGCACTGGCGATCACTGCTGCGAGTACATGACCGGTGGTTTCGTCTGCGTTCTGGGCAAGACCGGTTACAACTTCGGCTCTGGCATGACCGGTGGTTTTGCCTACGTGCTCGATCAGGACAACACCTTCGTTGACCGGGTCAACCACGAACTGGTGGAAATCCAGCGGATCAGCGGCGAGGCGATGGAAGCCTATCGCAGCCACCTGCAAAACGTGCTGAACGAGTACGTCGCGGAAACCGACAGCGAGTGGGGGCGTGAACTCGCCGAAAACCTCGATGACTATCTGCGCCGTTTCTGGCTGGTCAAGCCCAAGGCTGCCAACCTGAAATCGTTGCTTTCCAGCACTCGTGCCAACCCGCAGTGATATGCGCCTGAAGAGTTTGATGAGGTTTTAACAATGGCTGAACGTCTGAATAACGACTTCCAGTTCATCGATGTCGGGCGCAAGGATCCGAAGAAGAAACTGTTGCGTCAACGCAAGAAAGAGTTCGTCGAAATCTACGAACCGTTCAAACCCCAGCAGTCGGCCGATCAGGCCCACCGCTGCCTGGGTTGCGGCAACCCGTATTGCGAATGGAAGTGCCCGGTGCACAACTTCATTCCCAACTGGCTGAAGCTGGTGGCCGAGGGCAACATCCTCCAGGCCGCCGAGCTGTCGCACCAGACCAACACCCTGCCGGAAGTCTGCGGCCGGGTATGCCCGCAGGATCGTCTGTGCGAGGGTGCCTGCACCCTTAACGACGGCTTCGGCGCGGTGACCATCGGTTCGGTCGAGAAGTACATCACCGACACCGCGTTCGCCATGGGCTGGCGCCCGGACATGTCCAAGGTCAAACCGACTGGCAAGCGTGTCGCGATCATCGGCGCAGGCCCGGCGGGCCTCGGTTGTGCCGACGTGCTGGTGCGCGGCGGCGTGACCCCGGTGGTGTTCGACAAGAACCCGGAAATCGGCGGTCTGCTGACCTTCGGCATTCCCGAGTTCAAGCTGGAAAAGACCGTGCTGAGCAATCGTCGCGAAGTCTTCACCGGCATGGGCATCGAGTTCCGCCTCAATACCGAAGTCGGCAAAGACGTGACCATGGAGCAACTGCTTGCCGAATACGATGCCGTGTTCATGGGCATGGGCACTTACACCTACATGAAGGGCGGTTTTGCCGGTGAGGACTTGCCGGGCGTTTATGACGCGCTGGACTTCCTGATCGCCAACGTCAATCGCAACCTGGGCTTTGAAAAGTCGCCGGAAGATTTCGTCGACATGAAAGGCAAAAAGGTTGTGGTGCTCGGCGGCGGCGACACGGCGATGGACTGCAACCGCACCTCGATTCGCCAGGGCGCCAAGTCGGTGACCTGCGCTTATCGTCGTGACGAAGCGAACATGCCCGGCTCGCGCAAAGAGGTGAAGAACGCCAAGGAAGAAGGCGTGAAATTCCTCTACAACCGCCAGCCGATCGCGATCGTCGGTGAAGACAAGGTCGAAGGCGTGAAGGTGGTCGAGACTCGTCTCGGCGAACCGGACGCTCGTGGCCGTCGCAGCCCCGAGCCGATCCCGGGTTCCGAAGAGATCATCCCGGCTGACGCCGTGGTCATCGCGTTCGGTTTCCGTCCGAGCCCGGCGCCGTGGTTCGAACAGTTCGAGATCCAGACCGACAGCCAGGGCCGTGTCGTGGCGCCTGAGCAAGGTCAGTACAAGCACCAGACCAGCAACCCGAAAATCTTCGCCGGTGGTGACATGGTGCGCGGTTCCGACCTGGTGGTGACGGCGATCTTCGAAGGCCGCAATGCCGCCGAAGGGATCCTCGATTATCTGGGCGTCTGATCACTTTCCGGCCTTGGAATGCGATAAAACTGTGGGAGCGGGCTTGCTCGCGAATGCTTTGTATCAGTCACCTGATGTATTGACTGACACACTGCTTTCGCGAGCAAGCCCGCTCCCACATTGGTTTCCGGGTGTTGCTGAAATCCGCGTGTTCATTGCGATAAATTGACCCGATAGACAAAAGGCTGACCTGTATCCGTGCCTTTTGCCTCGCGCTCTGAGAAAATGCCCGCACTTTTTTTCCGGATGCCGACATGACTGCCCTGAAGAACGACCGTTTCCTTCGCGCCCTGCTCAAGCAACCCGTTGACGTCACCCCGGTGTGGATGATGCGCCAGGCCGGCCGCTACTTGCCGGAATACCGCGCCAGCCGTGCCCACGCCGGTGATTTCATGAGCCTGTGCATGAATCCGGAGTTCGCCTGCGAAGTCACGTTGCAACCGCTCGACCGCTATCCGCAACTGGACGCGGCGATCCTGTTTTCCGATATCCTCACCATTCCCGATGCCATGGGCCAGGGCCTGTACTTCGAGACCGGTGAAGGTCCGCGCTTCAAGAAAGTCGTCAGCACTCTGGCGGATATCGAAGCCCTGCCGATTCCTGATCCGCACAAGGATCTGGGTTACGTGATGGACGCGGTCAGCACCATCCGCCGCGAGCTGAACGGTCGCGTGCCGCTGATCGGTTTCTCCGGCAGCCCATGGACCCTGGCGACGTACATGGTCGAAGGCGGTTCGTCGAAAGACTTCCGCAAGACCAAGGCGATGCTCTACGACAACCCGCAAGCCATGCACCTGCTGCTGGACAAGCTGGCGCAGTCGGTGACCTCGTACCTCAACGGCCAGATCATGGCTGGCGCACAAGCGGTGCAGATTTTCGATACCTGGGGCGGCAACCTGTCGGCGGCGGCGTATCAGGAGTTCTCGCTGGCCTACATGAAGAAAATCGTCAGCGGCCTGATCCGCGAGCACGACGGGCGCAAGGTGCCGGTGATCCTGTTCACCAAAAACGGCGGCCTGTGGCTGGAAAGCATCGCCGAGGCTGGCGCCGATGCACTGGGCCTGGACTGGACCTGCGACATCGGCAATGCCCGCGCCCGCGTTGGCGACAAGGTGGCGCTGCAAGGCAACATGGACCCGACCGTGCTCTACGCCAAACCTGAAGCGATCCGCACTGAAGTGGGTCGCATTCTGGCCAGCTACGGCAAGGGTAGCGGCCACGTGTTCAACCTTGGCCACGGCATCACCCCTGAGGTTGATCCGGAACACGCCGGCGCGTTCCTGCGTGCGGTGCACGAGTTGTCGGCGCAGTATCACGAGTGATCGCCACACAATGAAAAACGCCCGGCTATGCCGGGCGTTTTTGTTTGCACGATCCAGGGCCGAAAACAGATCAACTGTGGGAGGGGGCTTGCTCCCGAAGGCGGTGGTTCAGCACCATCTTCATTGACTGTCTCACCGCATTCGGGAGCAAGCCCCCTCCCACAGGGGATTTTTGTCAGGCTTTGACTCCGCCGAGCGGCGGTAACTTCGCCAGTTTCAATGCCACCAGCAGCGCCACCAGCAACAGCGCTCCAATGAACAGGCCAATCCCGTTCCAGCCGCCCAGATGCCAGAACACCCCACCCGCCGTACCGGCAATACTGGAACCTGCGTAATAGCTGAACAGATACAACGATGAGGCCTGCCCCTTGGCCTTGGTCGCGCGCCGGCCGATCCAGCTGCTCGCTACCGAATGTGCACCAAAGAAGCCGAAGGTGAAGATCAGCATGCCGACGATCACCAGCAGCAGCGGCGTAAACATCGTCAGCGCAAGGCCGGCAAACATCAGTGCAATGGTCGCCCACAACACCTTGCGTCGCCCCAGTTTGTCCGCCAGCGAACCGATCTTCGCCGAACTGTAGATACCCGACAGGTACACCACCGACAGCAGGCCGACAAACACCTGATCAAGGTTGTACGGCGCCGCCAGCAGGCGATAACCGATGTAGTTGAACAAGGTGACGAACGCTCCCATCAGCACGAACGCTTCAAGAAACAGCAGCGGCAGACCGGCATCGCGAAAGTGCATGGTGAAGCCATCGAGCAGGCTGCGCGGGTGCAGCGAGCGCGAGCGGAAATTGCGCGACTCGGGAAGGATCTTCCAGAACACCGCTGCCGCGATCAGCGCCAGACCGCCGATCACCAGCATCGCCGTGTGCCAGCTGACAAAGTCGATCAGCACGCCGGTGATCAAGCGCCCGCTCATCCCGCCAATGGCGTTGCCGCCGATGTACAGGCCCATCGCCAGACCGATGTGCTGCGGGTGGATCTCCTCGCTCAAATAAGTCATTGCCACCGCCGCCAGGCCACTCAACGACAGCCCGATCAGCGCGCGCATGATCAGCACACCGTGCCAGCTCGGCATCATCGAACTGGCGATGGTGCACAGGGCGGCGGCGAACAGTGCCGCGACCATCACCGGTTTGCGCCCGATGCGGTCGGAAATCGGCCCGGTGATCAACAGCCCGAAGGCCAGCATGCCGGTTGCCACGGAGAGGATCAGGCTGCTCTGCGCCGCGTTGTTCCCATATTCGTGAGACAGCAGCGGCATCATCGGCTGCACGCAGTACAACAGGGCAAAGGTCGCGAAGCCGCCGCTGAACAAGGCCAGCACTGTGCGCATGAACATCGGCGTGCCCTTTTCGATGTAGATCTCTTGCAGCTCGGCGATCACATCGTCCGCAGCAGCAGGCGGGACTTCATGGGCAAGGGGCGCGACAGCTGTTTTCACTTCAGACCTCGGGGGGCACGGCCAGGCAGGCAATGAAAAAATCATATAGCTGGCTAATGTTTCTATCCAATATATTGTTCGACCTGTTTGATAGCTTTAACGACCTAATTGGGGTGTCCATGGAATTGCGTCACTTGCGCTACTTCATCGCCGTCGCCGAAGAACTGCATTTCGGCCGCGCCGCACAGGTGCTGGGCATCTCCCAGCCACCGCTGAGCCAACAGATTCAGGCGCTGGAGCAAGAGGTCGGCGCACGGTTGTTTGAACGGACCAATCGTCGGGTCGAACTGAGCGAGGCTGGCCGATTGTTTCTGGAAGAGGCGCGGCTGGTGCTGGCGCAGGTCGACAAAGCTGCAGATGTCGCCCGGCGTGCGCAGTTGGGTGAGCTGGGCGAATTGAAGATTGGCTTCACCTCGTCGGCGCCATTCAACTCGACCATTCCCCAGGCGATCTTTGCCTTTCGCCAGCGTTTCCCGGCGGTGCACCTGAACCTGCGCGAAATGAGCAGCACCATGGTGGCGGATGCACTGGTGGATGAGTCGATCGAAGTCGGCATCATGCGTCCGCTGGGCTTGCCGGATTCGCTCAGCGTGGTTGAGTTGATGCGCGAGCCGCTGGTCGCGGTGCTCAGTGCCAAGCATCCGCTGGCGCAGGGGTCGGAGGAGGGCCTGTTCCTTGCGGCGCTGGCCCACGAGCCATTTGTGTTCTTCCCGCGCAGCTACGGCAGCGGTTTGTATGCGCAATTGCTGAGCCTGGCGCGTGATGCCGGGTTCAGCCCGCACTTTGCCCAAGAGGCTGGGGAGGCGATGACCATCATCGGTCTGGTGGCGGCAGGTTTGGGTGTTTCGGTGATGCCGGCCTCGTATCAGCGGATGCGCATCGACGGCGTGGTCTATCGGCCGTTGCTGGATCCCGAAGCGGTGACGGCGGTGTGGCTGGTGCAGCGCAAGGATCAGAAATCGCCGATGGCCAAGGCGTTTGTCGAGTTGCTCACGCGCAAGGTCGAACCCTCAAAGGCGTGACTGCTGCGCAGTCAAATCGCGAGCAGGCTCGCTCCCACAGGGGAATGCATTTCAGGGTGGGAGCGGGCTTGCTCGCGAAGGTGTCCGCTCAAGCACCACATTTTCAGGGCAACCGCACCAGATCCCCTTTCAACGCCACCCGCGTCACGAATATCCCCGCCCGGCACTCATAGGTATTCAAATCCTTGCGCACATGCTGGTCGTAATAACTGACGATATTGACCACCGCATTCGCTCCGACCCGTTTGGCATCGGCCTGCAACTTGATCAGGTTCGACTGCAACACCCACTCGCAGGAATCGTGGTCGCTCTTGTTGAAGCCGTTGGTGCTCAGATCGCTGACCACGTCCCGGCGCAACAAGCGCTGCGTGCCCTGCGGCCCATTGCCGACCAGATAGAACTTCACACTGCCATCCAGCCGACCGGCGCGAATCGCGTCCGAGAGTACGGTCTCGAACGGCATGTACATCAGATTGGTGGCGTGGCTGGCGCTGGGCAAAAGCCCAAGGAGTGTGGCGGCAATCATGGCTTTCACGTGCATGGTCATCTCCTTGACGGTGAAAGAGAACCGCGAGTGCTCGAGCGATGGGGCTCGCCGTTCTGACAGGCGTAGCGTGAAGGGCTGTATGAGCCAGTGTAGTGCCGAATGAAAAAAGGGCGCCAAATGGCGCCCTTATTATGGCTGCAGGATGCAGGTCAAGCCGTTCAGTCGACGTGAGCGAGGTCACCTCGCAACGCTACGCTCGACACCACCAGCCCGGCACGGCACTGAAACTTTTCGGTGTCTTTGTACAGGTCGCGCTGGTCGACGCTGGCGATATTGATCACGGCGTTGGCGTCGGCTTTTTTCGCGGCGTTCTGCAGGGTCGCGAGGGCCGATTGCAGGGCCCAGTAGCAGGCGTCGGCATCGGATTTGTTCGAGCCGTTGGTCTTGCGGCTGCTGCTCACGGTGTCGAGTGTGCGCACCTGTTTGGGCAGGGTTTCGCCGGCCAGGTAGAACTTCACGCTGCCGTCCAGCAGGCCGGCGTCGGTGGCGCGTTTGACGCCTTCGCGAAAGCTCAGGTAGGTCGGCTCGTCGGCGCCTTGCTTGACGATGCCCAGATCGTTGACGAACTCGATGTCCGGGTTGATCGACAGTTCCTTGAGCACGTTGTCGCGCAGGCGGTTGACCCAGCGGTTGTAGTTGCCGTGGATCTTGCCGTCCTTGGCGTCCAGGCCATAGCTGCTGCGGTAGTCGATTTCGAACGAGGTCGGGCTGAACGGGATGTCGACTTCGGCGTGGTGGCGGCCGCGTACGGTGATCGCTGCCTTGATCATGCCCGGGCGCACCGATTGCACGACCCATTGGCGGTCGTTGAGCGCAGTGACGATGGCGCGGCTCATCTGTTGCTGGGTAAAGCCGAGGTTGGGCGAGAATTGTTCCTTGGCGTTGTACACCGGTTTGCTGGTGCAACCGCCGAGCACAAAGGCCAGGGCCAACAGGGCGGCGATGCGGTGAAACTGAGTCATTCCCTTCACTCCAAACGTATTGCGGTCAGTGCCAGCGGCGGAAAATCAACGAGGTGTTGACGCCACCAAAAGCGAAATTGTTGTTCATCACGTACTCGTGATGCATCTGGCGGAATTCGCCGCGCAGGTAGTCGAGTTTGCCGCAGTGCGGATCGACCTCGTCGAGGTTGAGCGTGTGCACGTACACATCGCGGTTGAGCATTTCGATGCTGAACCACGACTCCAGCGCGCCGCAGGCCCCGAGCGTGTGGCCGAGGAAACTCTTCTGCGAGCTGATCGGCATGCGTTCGCCGAACAAGCTGCTGGTTGCCAGTGTTTCGGCAATGTCGCCCTGTTCTGTAGCGGTGCCGTGACCATTTACGTAACCGATTGCATCCGGGGTGAGCCCGGCGTCTTCCAGCGCCAGTTCCATGGCGCGGCGCATGGTGATCTGCTCGGGGCGGGTGGTGTGCTGGCCGTCGGCGTTGCTGCCGAAACCGACGATTTCGGCATGGATCCGCGCACCGCGCGCCAAGGCGTGTTCCAGCTCTTCAAGCACCAGCATGCCGCCGCCCTCACCGATCACCAGGCCGTCGCGGCCCTTGTCGTACGGGCGTGGGCTGGTCTGCGGCGCGTCGTTTTTCAGGCTGGTGGCGTAGAGTGCGTCGAAGACCATCGCCTCGGTCGGGCACAGTTCTTCGGCGCCGCCGGCGAGCATTAGCGGCAGGCGTCCGAACTTGATCGCCTCGTAGGCGTAGCCGATGCCCTGGCTGCCGCTGGTGCAGGCGCTGGACGTCGGGATCAGACGTCCGGTGAGGCCGAAGAAAATGCTGATGTTGGCGGCGGTGGTGTGCGGCATCATCCGCACGTAGGAGTTGGCGTTGAGGCCCTCGGCCACCGAGTTGAGCAGCATGTTGCCGAACGCCTTGATCTCGTCGGTGCTGCCGGTGGACGAGCCGCAGGCCACGCCCATGCGCCCGTCCTTGATCGTTTCGTCGCCAAGCAGCCCGGCATCTGCCAGTGCCTGTTCTGCCGCGCCGACTGCCAGACGCGACACGCGGCCCATGCTGCGCAATTGCTTGCGTGTCCAGTGCGCGGGTACGACGAAGTCATCGATCGGGCCGGCCAGACGGGTGTTGAGTTCGCTGAAGCGATCCCACTCGTCCATCCGGCGGATGCCGCTGCGGTTGGCCGCGAAGTTGCCGGCGATGGTCTGCCAGTCGCTGCCCAGCGAGGTGATGCCGGCCATGCCGGTGACGACGACGCGCTTCATCAGCACAAGCCTCCGTTGACCGCCAGCACCTGGCGGGTGATGTACGAGGCTTCCGCCGACATCAGGAAATTCACCGCAGAGGCCACCTCTTCCGGGGTGCCCATGCGTTGTGCGGGGATCATCTTCATCAGTTCTTCCACCGGCACGTTTTCATCCAGCATCGCCGTGTCGATCAGGCCCGGCGCGACGCAGTTAACCGTGATTTTGCGCTTGCCCAGCTCGATCGCCAACGCTTTCGCAGCGCCAATCACACCGGCCTTTGAGGCGCTGTAGTTGACCTGGCCTCGATTGCCGATCAAGCCCGATACCGAGGTGATGCAGACGATCCGACCGGCGGCGCGACGACGGATCATCGGCATCATCACCGGGTGCAGGACGTTGTAGAAACCGTCGAGGTTGGTGCGCAGCACCACGTCCCAATCGTCATCGCTCAGCGCCGGAAACGCACCGTCGCGGGTCAGCCCGGCGTTGAGCACCACGCCGTAATAGGCGCCGTGGGTTTCAACGTCGGCTTCGAGGATGGTTTTGCAGGTTTCGCGGTCGGCGACATCAAATTGCAGAATGCGCGCGTTGCGGCCCAACGCTTCGATCTCGGTCTGCACCGCTTGGGCTTCGGCCACGCCGCTGCGGCAATGCAGGACGATGTCGTGCCCGGCCTGTGCCAGGCGTAGGGCAATGGCGCGGCCGATGCCACGGCTGGAGCCGGTGACCAGTACGGATTCAGTCATCGTTCGACTCCCGGTTTTGTTCAAGATATTGGGATGGCTGGGGCGGGCGGAACACATTCAAGCGCGCACTGGCTTCGATGCCGTGCCCGTGGATGTGGCATTCGAACACGCCCATGCCGTTGTCGTCTTCCAGCGAGCGGATGCCATGGATGGTCAGTTCGCTGCCGGCGGGGAAAGCCTCGACGTTGCACTCGAATTTACGTGTGCCGAGCAGGAAACCCAGCTCCACCGGATTGCCTTTGTGCCGCGCGTGGCAACCGGCGAACGCGGCGACGCTTTGCGCCATCAGCTCTACGCCGACCCACGCCGGCAGGCTGCCGTCGGGCAGGTTGAACAAGCCGTTGGGCTTGACCGTGAGACAGGTGTGGATCTGTTCTTCGTCGAAACCGAGGACGCGGTCGATCAGAATCATGTCGCCAGCGTGGGGCAGCAATTCGGCGAGCGGCCAGTCAGTCATGGGGCGTCTCCGATAATCAGGCTGACGTTGTTGCCCCCGAAGGCAAACGAGTTGCTCATCAGGTAGCGCGGTGCAATGGACGACAGGTGTGTGTTCGCGGTCACCCAGTTCAGGGCTGGCAGGTCGGGATCGGGCTGAGCGTCCCAGACGTGCGGCGGCAAGGCCTGTTGCGGATTGTCGGCGCTCAGGCTCAGCCAGCAGAACGCCGCTTCCAGTGCACCGGCAGCGCCGAGGGTATGGCCGGTCATCGGCTTGGTCGACGAGCAGGCCACGCCGTCGGGGAACAGCGTGGCGACCGCCAGACTTTCCATCGCGTCGTTGTGCTGGGTCGCCGTGCCGTGCAGGTTCAGGTAATGGATTTGCGCAGCGTGCAGCTGTGCGCGGCTCAGGGCTTTGTGCATCGCTTGCAGGGCGCCGCGGCCGCTCGGTTCCGGGGCGGAAATGTGGTGCGCGTCGGAGCTGGCCCCGGCGCCGAGCAGGGCGATGGCCGGCCCCTCGCCGCGCTGCTTGCTCATCAGGAACAGCACCGCCGCTTCGCCGATGTTGATGCCGTTGCGGTTGGCCGAGAACGGATTGCAGCGCTCGTCGGACACCGCCTCCAGCGCGCTGAAACCGTTGAGTGTCAGCTTGCACAGGCTGTCGACCCCGCCGCACAGTACGGCATCGCACAGGCCCAGATCGAGCAGGCGCTGCGCGCTCATCAGCGCCCGGGCGCTGGAGGTGCAGGCGGTGGAGATCACGTAGGCCGGGCCGCTGAGTTGCAGCCAGTCGGCCAGAAAATTCGCCGGGGCGCCGAGTTCCTGCTGACGGTAATCGTATTCGGCGGGGAACTGCTGTTCGCGAAGGTAGTGCGCCAGACCACGGCTGGCTTCGTCGATGCCCGAAGTACTGGTGCCGAGCACCACGCCGATGCGCTCGCGACCGAAGGTCTGGATCGCTTGGTCGATGTCAGCGCGAATTTGCAGCGCGGCTTCCAGCAGCAGTTGATTGTTGCGGCTGCGCTGGTCGGCCAGTTCGGCTGGAATGGCTGCCAGCTCAGCGTGCACCGCCGCCACGGGCAACTCACGCCCGGCGACCCAGCCGGACTCGTGGCGCATGCCCGAGCAATCACCGGCAAACAGGTTGTGCGCGACTTGTTGCTTGTCGCGGCCCAGCGCGCAGATCACGCCGAGGGCATTGAGGTAGGCAGTCATGGCGTCGGCTCACCGAGGGGAGAAACCCGATAGTGCGGGCCTTGGGGCAGGTTCAATTCGAAGCTCAACGGTTGTGCATAACGGATCGCCCAGCGCGGCGGCAGCGAGCGTTGCCCGGCCTGTTGCTGCGCGGCGGGATAATTGCGCAGCAGCTCGCCGGACGGCGTCAGGGCGAACAGCAAAGCGGCAAACAGCTCCCGGGCTTCCGGATTGGGCGGCAGCAGCCCGTCGGCCTGCCAGTGCCCATCGACCAGTTGCTGACGGGCCTGGGGAATGCCCAGCGGGTCCATCATCGACCAGCGGATGCCGGGGCCTTCGCGCTGAATCACCAGAAGCCAGTCCTGACGTTGGTCGGCTTGTTGCCGTTCGATGTGCAACTGCAGCGGCAGCGGTAGAGTCGGACTGCTCGCGGGTAGCGGAGCCTGGCTGGCGCAGGCACTGAGCAACAGGGCAGATATCACCATTACCAGCCACACCCCAAACCCTGTGGGAGCGGGCTTGCTCGCGAAGGCGTCGGCACGTCCAGCATTGCAGCAAGCTGACCCACCGCTTTCGCGAGCAAGCCCGCTCCCACAGGAGGTCAGGTGTGCAGGTCGATAGCGTGGCATCAGATGGATTCCTGCAATGGCTTGCGGGCAACGACATTCACCAAGGTTTCTTCGCGCTCGCCGAACGGTTTTGGCCGGCGCAATCCAAACCGCTCCAGCAAGCCGAAATCTTTCGACCGGCTCCACCACAGATACGGGTACGAGACATTGCGCTCGGCGAACTCGAAACCCTGCTGGCGAATCATCTCCAGATACTGCGCCGCGCTCTTTTGCACATGCATTGGATGGCGGAACAGCCAGCGGATCACCCAAGTATCAATGTAGGCCTCGGTGGACTCGGCGAACAGCAGGTAACCACCCGGTTTGAGCACACGATAGAACTCGGCGAGGGCCTTTTCCTGTTCGACCAGATGATGAAAGGTCTGGTGGCAGAACAGCAGATCGACACTGGCGTCCGCCACGTTGAGCGTGGCGCAGTCGCTGCCGATCAGCTCGACGTCGAAACCCTGGCGCGCCGCTTCTGCAGCGCTCAATTCAAGGCTGTGTGGGTCCGCATCGATGCCAATCAAACGCTGTGGGGCGAAGGTCTGGCGCAGATACCGGAACGACTTGCCCTGGCCACAGCCGGCATCCAGCAGTACCGGATTGGCGGGCAGTGACTCGCTGAACAGCCCGCGCAGGTCGTTGATTGCCACGCGCAACACATGGTGCTGCCAGGTGTGGCTGCGCAGGAACCAGAAACCGAAGCGGGTTTCCTCGACGTAGCTGTCGCTCAAGTAATTCATGGGGCGTCCTTTGCACAGAGTTCGGAAATCATCTTCAGCCGGCGGCGCGCTTCGCTGACGAACGGGTTGCGTTCATCCCAGGCGTAACCGGCGAGGATCGAGCAGATCATCCGGCGGATGTCCGCCTGGCTGTCTTCATGAAAAATCACGTCCTGGAAGGTGCCGGCGTACCAGCCCTCGACGTAGCAGCGAAAAGTGTCGACCCCGCGTTTGAGCGGCGCGGCGAATTCGTGCTGCCAATCAACAGCTTCGCCTTGCAACTGACGGTGCAACACCGCGGCGGCCATGCTCGCCGAGCGCATGGCGATGGTCACGCCGGAGGAAAACACCGGGTCGAGAAATTCCGCCGCGTTGCCGAGCAGGGCGAAGCCCGGGCCGTGCAGGGTTTTGACGTTGGCCGCATAACCGCCGAGGGTGCGCGCCGGGGTGTCCCACACGGCGTTGTTCAGCACGCCGGCGAGGCTTGGGGTTTGGGCGATGAAGCCGCGCAGACAAGCGTCCAGATCGCTATCACGGCCCTTGAAGTGTTCGGCGGCAGCCACTACGCCCACTGAGCAGCGACCGTTGCTGAACGGGATCGTCCAGAACCAGATGTCGCGGTGCTCTGGATGGGTGGTGACGAGGATTTTCTCGCGGTCGAAGGCCGGGTTGTCGATGTGATCTTCGACGTGGGTGAACACTGCCTGGCGCAGCGGGAAATTCGACGGTGCTTCAAGATCGAGCAAGCGCGACAACACGCGACCGTAACCGCTGGCGTCGAGTACAAAATCCGCTTCGACGCGGTACTCGCTGCCGTCTTCGCACCGCACGTCGAGCTGCGGTTTGGCCTGGTTGAAATCGACGCGGACGATGGCCTCGCCATAACGGATCTCGACACCTTGCAGCGCCGCCTGATCAGCCAGCAGCGTGTCGAAATCGGCGCGCTGCACCTGGAAAGTGGTCGGCTTGCCACCGCTGAAGGTGTCGCTGAAATCGAACGCGCTGTAGCGCTCGCCCCAGGCAAACGCGGCACCGGTCTTGCGCTGGAACCCGGCGGCGTTGACGGCGTCGAGCATGCCGGCCTCTTCGACGAAGTCCAGGCAATGACACAGCAGGCTTTCGCCGATGGAAAAGCGCGGGAAGTGCTGGCGCTCGATCACCAGCACGTCGTGGCCCTTGCGCTTGAGCAGTGCGGCGGCGATGGCACCGGACGGGCCGGCACCGATGATCACTACCTGACGACGTTGCATTTCAACGGTTGGCACGTGAACTCCCGGGCGCGGTGGCGGTGTGTTTCAGGGGCGCGCGATGCAGGCCGATCAGGGCCGGCAACAGCGTCGCGATCAGGCCCATCAGCATCAGCGCGAAGTACAGCGCCGGGCTGATCAGCTGTTGTTGCAGCAACAGGTTGAGAAAGACGATTTCACTCAGGCCACGGATGTTCAGCAGCACGCTTTCGCGCCAGCGGCTGGCACCTTCGAACGATGCACCGGCCCAGCCCAGACCGAGCCAGTTACCGAGCAGTTTACTGACGATCGGCAGCAGCAGCAGGGCGGCCCATTGCACCGCACCGAGGCTGGCGAGGGCACTGTGCACGTCGATCTGCACGATGCCGAACGTGAGGATCAGCGGGATGGCGATCCACGTCTGCAAACGGCTCATCCACAGCGCCGGCAATGGCAGCACCAATGGCACTTTCAACAACGCCATGCACAACAGGTAGCCGATGCCGACAATCAGTGCGTTGAGCTTGTAGTGCTCGGCCAGCACCAGCAGCGCGAAGAAGCCGAGGCTGTAGGTCAGCGGTCGACGCACGCGCAACAAGTGCAGCAGCACCGGCACACACGCCAACCCCAGCGGCAGCAACAGGCTGTTCAAATGCAGGCTGCCCTGAGCGAGGCCGAACAGTGTCCAGCAGGTCAGGTCGATCAGGATCGCGGTCTGCACCAGACGCCGGGTGGCGGCAGGTGGGTAGTCGATGTGGCGCAGGTACAGGTACAGCACCGGGATTGCGGTAATCGCGAACACCAGACCGATCGCCAGTGAATTCAGCCACGGTTGTGCCGGCAGCAGCCAACAGGCGACCGCCAGGCCGCAGGCGAACGGCACGGCAAAACTCGGCACGGCGATTTTCACGCTCTGGCGGTCGAGGCGCAGGTCGATCACATCGCTGAGGATGTGCCCCAGCAACAGCGCGAAACTCAGACTGTAGAGGTCTTTCAGCCACACCGGTGCAATCAGCACGGGGCCACTGAGTTGCCAGCCCGGTTCGATCCAGAAGTACATCAACAGCGGCAAACCGAAGCTTGCCAGCAGCAACTGGCTGACGATCGGGATCAGGCCGAAATGCCGGCCGATGCGGGTCGCCATGGCGAACAGCGCCAGGGCCATCAGCCAGAAGCCGGCGACCATCACGCTGTGGGCTCCGCGACGACGGCGCTGTGGGCGTGACGCCCGGCCCACGGCGCGAGGATGAAGCTGAAGGCCAGCCCGAGGCTGACCGCCAGACCGAAATTGCTCACCGCCGGTGTGCTGGACACTGCCAGCAGACCGAACGACAGCCACGTCGTCAGCGCCGCCAGCAGGGTGCCTAGCAGGCTGACAGCGGCACCGCCGACCTGCTCGCGCATGAGGATCGCGTAATCGACGCTGATGGCCGTCACCAGCAGCAGGCCGAACAGGCTGAACAGGGTCAGCGGCTGGCCGAGCCAGCCGAGACTGGCGAGGCTGCACAGCGCCGCCAGCAGCGGCAGGGCGACGATGCGCAGCGCGCCGCCGAAGCCGAATGGCACGATCAGTACCAGCACGATCAACACGCAGGAGGCGAGTTTCAATTCGGCGGCGCTGATCTGAGTCGCGGCGAACACCTCGTTCAACTCGCCAAGGCGGTCAACCAGCATCACCCCCGGCAAGTCGAGTGCCTGCACCCGCAGCAGCGCCGGGTTGTTCAGGCCTTGCAGGCTGGTCATCGCCGCCACACCGTCAGCGGTCGGACCGAGCCATAGCGTGCGGTAAGGCTCGCCCAGAGGGCCGGCCAGTGCCGCGTCGATGTCCTCGGCGGGCAGATTCTGCAATTGTTGCAGCTCGCTTTGCAGCGCGGCGAGCGGTACGCCGAGGTCCTGCAATGGCTGCCAGTATTGCGGCAGTTTGCGCAGTGCTTCGCGAACCTGCTGTTGCTGGCTCGGCGGGCTGAGCAGTTGATCGAGGGCCAGATAACCTTGCAGTTTGTCGAGGTTGACCAGTTGTTGCAGGCGCTCGCTCAACGCGGCCTGACGCTCCAGTAATTCCTGCTGATTGGCCCCGCGCACCAGGAAGAACTGGCTGGTCGGTTGATAGCCGGTGATGCGCGCGATGGTTTGCGCTTCGTCAGTCAGGCGTTGCGGCGCGCCGACCCACTGACGAATGTCGTTCTTGCTTTGCAGTTGCACCAGACCGCCGGCGCAGAAGGCGATCAATAGCGCCAGCAGCACCGGCGTGCGGACGTGTTCGAGCAGGGTTTCGCGCAGTTTCACCAGGCGTTCGGCCAGGCGTAGCGGCCATTGCGCGGGAAGCAGCTCGACGTTTTTCAGCAGGGCCGGCAGCAGGCACACCGCCGACAGGTAAGCGCCGAGCAATCCGGCGGCAGAGAACACCGCGATCTGCGTCAGGGCCGGGAATGGCGTCCAGGCCAACGCCAGATAACCGATGGCGCTGGTGATCAGGCTCAAGGTCAGCCCGCAGAGCGTCAGGCGCAAGGCCGGCCAACTGCGCCACGGTTTGAGGCTCCAGCTCTTCGACAGATAGTGCAGCGGGTAGTCGACTGCTACGCCGATCAGGCTGGAACCCAGCACCAGCGTCATCACATGCATGTGGCCGAACAGCGCCACGCAGGCCACCGCACCGAACAACATGCCCACCAGCACCGGCACAAACGCCAGCAACACCCGCCAGCGACGAAACACCAACAGCAGCAGCAACAGAATGCCAAGGGTGGCGCCGCCGCCGACCCAGGTCATTTCGCGAGTGGCTTGTTGCTGACCGTTGGCGGCGTAGAGCAGGCCGCTGGCGGCCAGCAGTTGCACGTCGGCTTTCGCCGCCTGCTCGCGACTGTGCTGGAGCAAGTCCGCGACTTTCAGCGGCAGGTTCATGTCGAAGGCATTGCCGGTGGTGCGCGCGCGCAACAGCACCCAACTCTTGCCGTCGGCGTCGGCGACCAGTACGCCGCTGCCGATGTCCAGCTGCACCGCGCCGTGCTTCGGCTGGCTGTTCTGGATGCGTCCGGTGAGGCCCAGCCAGTCATCCTGGCTCGGCACCAGACTGAAACCGGTGAACGGGTCGAACAGGGCCTGCACCCGTTGCTGAATAAACGCGTCAGGATGTTCGCTCAGCAGTTGCCGGTCATCCGCCGAGAGCATCGCCAGACGTCCTTGCAGCAGTTGCGTGCGCAGGGCCGGGAGGTCGGCTTGCAGGTTCCACTGGACCTTTTCGAACAGACCGCTGGCTTGCCACTGCTCGCCCAGGGTTTGTGCCATGGCGACCGCCTGCTGGCGATCGGCGTGGCCGACCAGCACCAGCATTTCCCGGTTGAGCGGTTCCTGCATGCGCTGTTCGGCACGCAGTTCGAGGGCGTCAGGGTGGGTGCCGGGCACCAGTTCCATGAGGTTGGCCGACAGCGGCGCACCGTCGCGCCACTGCCACCCGGCCAGCGCGACGACCGCCAGCAGCAGGATCAGAAACAGCCACGGCAGCCTGCGTTCACTCGGCAAAGTCATGTTGCTCCGTATCGCTCAACGGTTGGCTTGCGGTGCTGTCCTGCATGCGCAACACGGTGCTGTCGCCCTGGGTTTCCAGCAGTTCGATGGTCTGCACCAGCTCACCGCCGTCGATGTTGATCCGGTTGAACACTTGCTTGAGCAGCAACGAGCGCGGGGTCAGGGTCAGTTTCCACTGCTGTGCGTCGCCGCTCAGGGCCAGTTCGAAATCCCGTTGCAGGCCGCTGCTGTCACCTTGCAGTACCGCGAGGAACAAGCGGTTCTGCTCGGCCCCGGCGCTCTTGTTCGGCAACATCTGCCAACGGTTGCCGTCACGGCGAGCGATGCCGTTGCCGGTGATGCGGTAGTCCTGTTGCAGCGGGGTCTTGAGCAACCAGAGCAGGCCGTGACTTTTCGCCAGGACGAAGCTGCCCTTGCTGATCAACGGCTGGGGCAGGGCACGCAGGTGTTTTTCCTGGATGAACCGGCCGTGAATCACGTCCGGTTTCGCCAGTTGCTCACTTAGCTGTTGCAGGTCGAAGGCGCTGGCCAGGCTCGATACCGCGAGCAGTGCCATCGCACCCAGGCATTTGCAGATCAGGTTCATCGCAGCATCCTTTGCACCGCATCGGTGAACACTTTGGGTGAGGCCAGTTGCATCTCGCGGCTGCTGATCTCGACCGCCACTTGCACCGAGCTGGCGCGAGTCAGGCGTTCGCCGCTCTGCAGGTCGGTGATCAGGTAATTGATCTTCAACCGGTTCTCCCACTCCACCAGACTGGCGCGCACGTTCAAGCGCTGGCCGAACACCGCGCCACGCACGTAACGCAGTTGCAAGTCGATGATCGGCCAGGCATAGCCGGACTCGGACATCTGCGTGTAGTTGTGGCCGATCCGGTCGAGCAGCGCGCAACGCGCCACCTCCAGGTATTTGACGTAATGCCCGTGCCAGACCACGTGCATGGTGTCGATGTCGAAGAACGGCACGAGGATTTCCGTGTCGGCGTGCAGCACTCCGGCGCTACGCATGCAGCCTCCAGTGTTGCTCGGCAATGCGTTGCAGGCACAGGCGCAGTTCGCCTTCCAGTGCGCGGTCCTCGATGACCGGCGGGAAGTCCCTGGCAAGCTCTTCGTGCATGGCGGCCAGAGAAGGTGGCAGCGCACGTGCGTCTTCATCGCGACCCCGCAACCAGACGCCCTGATTGGCCGCGAGCAACGTGGCGGCAGCCACCTGTTCGGTCAGCTCCAGTACGCGAATTGCGTCGCGGGCGGCGATGGTGCCCATGCTCACCTTGTCCTGGTTGTGGCACTCGGTGGAGCGTGAGAACACGCTGGCCGGCATGGTGTTTTTCAACGCTTCGGCGGTCCAGGCGCTGGTGCCGATCTGCACGGCCTTGAAGCCATGGTTGATCATCGCGCGATCCGCCGGGGCGCCGGACAGGTTGCTCGGCAAACCGTGGTTGTAACGTTCATCGACCAGCAAGGCGAGTTGCCGGTCGAGCAGGTCGGCAACGTTGGCCACCAGGTTTTTCAGGCTGTCCATGGCGAAGGCGATGTGCCCGCCATAGAAGTGCCCACCGTGCAGCACACGCTCGGCTTCGGCGTCGATGATCGGGTTGTCATTGGCGCTGTTGAGTTCGGTTTCGATGAACGAACGCAGCCAGTTCAGGCTGTCGGCCAGCACGCCGAGCACATGCGGGGCGCAGCGCAGCGAGTAGCGATCCTGCAGGCGGTGCAGCGGCGCAGTCGGGGCGTCGATCGCCAGATCCTTGCGCAGCCATGCGGCGACCTGCATCTGTCCCGGATGCGGTTTGGCGGCGAACAGACGCTCGTCGAAGTGTTCCGGGTTGCCTTGTAGCGCGACCACGTTGAGCGCGGTGATGCGTGTGGCCAGTTGCAGCAGATAGTCGGCGCGGGCGAAGGCCAGGCAGGCAAGGCCGGTCATCACCGCGGTGCCGTTCATCAAGGCCAGCGCTTCTTTCGGGCGCAGCACCAATGGCGTCCAGCCGAGCTCGCGGTGCACATCGGCGGACTGGCGGCGCTCGCCACGGAACATCACTTCACGCTCACCGGACAGGGTCGCGGCGACGTAGGACAGCGGCGTCAGATCGCCGCTGGCACCCACCGAACCTTCTTCCGGAATCAGCGGCAGGACGTCATGTTCAAGAAACGCGTGCAGGCGCTCCAGCAGTTCGATTCGCACTCCGGACACGCCGTGGCACAACGACTGCAAACGCGCGGCCAGTACGGCACGGGTGGCCTGGGCGTCGAGCAGTTTGCCCAGCCCGCAACCGTGGAAGGTGTACAGATGACGGGGCAGCGCCTCGACGTGATGCAGCGGCACTGCGACCACACAGGAATCGCCGTAACCGGTGGTCACGCCGTAGATCACGCCTTCCTTGTCCAGCAGCGAATCGAGAAACCGCGCACCCTTGGCGATGCGTTCGCGGTAAGCGGCGTCGCTCTGCAACTGCACGGGCGCCTGACGGTTGGCCAGGGCCAGCACGTCTTCGATGCGCAAAGGGCGTTCGCCGAAGGTTACCGGCTCATGGGTTGGCGTCGTCATCGGTCTTCCAGAAAGGGTAAAAGTTGAACCATTGGTGCGGGGCTTCGAGGCAATAGTGACTCAGGCGCTGCGCATAGCGGGTGGCCCACTGATGAATGACCTGCTCGCGCTCGCGGCGTGTCCACACCACGCTGTCGGCGAACGGTTCGAGGGTCAGGCGATAGTGGCCGTCCGGTTGTTTCAGGCACATCAGCAAATTGACCGGGCATTTGAGCAATCCGGCCAGCAGCCACGGCCCCTGCGGGAAGGGGGCCGGGTGGCCGAGAAAGTCGACGGTGACGCTGCGCCCGCCGTGCAGCGGCACGCGGTCGCCGGCAATCGCCAGCCATTCGCCACGCTCCAGGCGTTCGTGCAGTTGCAGCATGATCACCGGGTCCAGTTCGCTGACCTGAATCAGGCGCAGATTGGTCGCCCCGGCCTCGCCCAGCAAGCGGTTGAACTGCTCGGCGTGCTTGGTGTGCACCAGCACGTTCATGGTGACCTTTTCGCCGATCTCTGCCAGCGCCCGACAGACTTCGAGGTTGCCCAGGTGCGCGCCGACCAGCAATTGCCCGCGACTGCCGCGCAACTGATTGCGCAGCAGTGCCGGGTCGATGATTTCGATCTGCTCGATGCGGATCTTGCCGTTCCACACGTCGAGCTTGTCGAGCAACGAATCGGCGAACGCCATGAACTGGCCGAATACCCGCCAGTGGCTCGGGCGCAGATCGTCGCGCTGGCTCCAGTCGGCCAGACGTTGCTGGTATTGCCATGCACTGCGTCGGGCGATACGGCCGAACAGGAAAAAGTACAGGACGATGCCATACAGCAACGGACTGAGCAGGCGCCGGCCAAGCACTTTGGCGGCCAGCGCGGTGAATTTCATCAGCAGGAAACTGCCGCGCTCCTCGCGGTCGGCCCAGTGCTTCTTGTCGGTCTCGATGCTCATGTCCGCCACCGGCGCCAGAGGATCAGCGGCAGGCGCAGCACCATGCCGAAGAACAACCGGGTATGCATACTGGAAATCAGCGCGTTGTCGTGGAACAGACGGAAGTGCGAAACGCCGTCCAGCGGATAATGCACGCTGGTCTGCAGCCAACGCATCGGCTGATTGCGCCACGACAGGCGCACCAGAATGTCCGAGTCGAAATCCATCCGCTTGCCGACCCGAGCCGAGTCGATCACCGCCAGTGTCGGGGCCAGCGGATACACGCGAAAACCGCACATCGAATCGCGGATCTGCAGCGACAGCGTGTTGATCCAGACCATCACGTGGGTCAGATAACGCGCGTACAGACGGCCCTTGGGCACGCTTTCGTCGAACAGTGGATAGCCGCAGATCATCGCGTCCGGATGAGCGCGGGACTCCTCGATGAAACGCGCGACGTCGTGCAAGTCGTGCTGACCGTCGGCGTCGACCTGCAAGGCATGGCTGAACCCCAGGCGCGCCGCTTCGCGCAAACCGGTCATCACCGCGCCGCCCTTGCCCTGATTGAGGGTCAGGCGCACCAGGTGCACATTGTCGCGCTCGGCCAGCGCATCGAGCACCTTTGCGCAGGAGGGTGTGCTGGCGTCGTCCACCAGAATGCACGGCAGGTGTTGCGCGAGCAGGGCGTCGACGACAGTGCCGATCGCGGTTTCGTGGTTGTAGACCGGGATTACGGCGCAAGGGTTATGCATACCGATTCTCCACAGGAAGACTGCAATGACCGCTTCGCGAGCAGGCTCGTTCCCACATGAGATCGCGGTTTCTGTGGGAGTGAGCCTGCTCGCGATTGAGTGCGCAGCACTCACCAGGGTCAATCATGCTCTACACCCAAAAGAATCCGCCCACTTGAGCACGTCGCCGTGTCATTGCGATAAGCGAAATACAACTTGCTGCGCTCAGAATCGAAGCGCAGGTGCAGCTGGATTTCATCGCCGGGGCGCACCAGTTGCTGGAATTTCAGCACTTCCATGCCGGCAAATGCGCCGGGCAGGTTCAGCAATTGGCGGCCGAGGTTCAACGCCCACTCCACTTGCACGACGCCGGGCAAGACCGGGGCCTTGGGGAAGTGGCCGCTGAAGTAGGCCAGATCCGGCGGCACGCTCAGTTGCAGACTCCATTCGCCGTCGGTTTCGACCTGCTCCAGCACTTCTGGGGTCTTGGGCCGTGGCGCCAGCAGCAGGGCATCGACTTCGGCCTGAGGCAGTTTGCCTTGCGCGTTGATCGGCAATTGCCGCAGCAGACGCCAGCGACGCGGCAGGGCCAGGGCTTCGCAATGTTGGCTCAGGTGTTTGCGCAGGGCTTCGGTGAGACTGCGGCGGCCGTGTTCACGCAAGGCGAACAAGCCGTTCTCGCTGAGCACCAACAGGGCACCGAGGACTGCGCGGTTTTCCTGGACCACGCCCAGCCGTGCTTCGGCGACCCAGTCGTGGGCGACGAGGGCTTGTTCAAGCATGGGCAGGGAAATACGTTTTTCTTCGAGTTTGACGATGCGGTCCAGCCGACCCAGCAATTCGAAACGACCGTCGGCGGCAATGCGCGCAGCGTCGGCGGTGTGTTCGACATGTCCGGTGGGTAGATACGGTGAAGCGATCAACAGCGCACCGTCGCGGTCCTGAGTCAGTGCGACGCCAGTGAACGGCTGCCATAGATTTGTGCCCTGACGCCAGGCAATGCCGCCGGTTTCCGAGCTGCCGAGTATTTCCGTCGGCCACTGTTGCAAGCGTTGTTGCAGGCTTTGCGCGGCATCTGCCGGCAATGCGCCACCGGAGGAAAACACCCGGCGCACGGCACTCAGGGCTGGCCAGTCGAGATTGTCGCCCATGCGTTTGAGCAGGGCCGGGCTGCCGACCCAGGCGAAGGCCGGGTGTTCGCGGCTGGCGCGTTGCAGATCTTCCGGAAACGCCAGTTGCTTGCGCACGAACGGACGCCCGGCGCACAGCGGCCACAGCACGCGGAACAACAAACCGTAGATGTGCTGTGTGGCGACGCTGCCGATGATCCACGCTTCACCGAGATCGGCGCCCCACAGTTGTTCCAGCGCCTCGACCTCGTTGGCCAGTTGGTGCAGGGTCTTGTCGATGCGCTTGGGTTCGCCGCTGGAACCGGAGGTGCACAGGCTCAGGCGGCACTGCTCGAGATCCAGTTCAGCGCCGGGCAGGGGCGGCTGCAGCAGGTCGTTCAAGTGCACATCAGCGGGCTGATCGGTCAGCCACAAGTCGACTTCACTCGACCAGCGCTGACGGGTCTGCGCTTGCAGATCCGCCGGCAGCAACACACTGATGCCCGCGCGCCATGCACCGAGCAGGGCGATGCCGAGGTCGGCGGCATCGTCCAGATGCACCGCCATGCGCTGCACGCCGCGTGCTTGCAGGCCGGCGGCGACGCTCAACGCCTGTTCGTGCAGTTGCGCGTGGTCGAGCGCCGGAGCGTCGGTGATCACTCGCCCTGGCAGGGCCTTGAGCAACAGGTGCTCAAGTTTTTTCCAGTTCATTTACGGCCTCTTACCCGTTGTCGTATCAGCCATTCAATGGCAAACATCAGGCCGATCAATCCGTAGGAGATCAGGCCGGTGTACAACATCCACCAATTCAGCGGCGCCCACAGGGTCAGGAGGGCGGCGCACAAACCGTTGCAGAAGAAAAACACGCTCCAGGCTACGGTGACCTGGCGGGTGTAGCGGATCGCCTCGGGCGGCAGTTGCGGCTCGCGGATCCGCGCCAGGCGCTCGACCATCGGCGGTCCGTATTTCAGGCTCAGGCTGAACAGCACCAGCATGAAGCCGCTGATCAATACCGGGTACCAACGCAGCAACAGCGGGCTGTCGAACAGGGCCAGCAACAGGCAGAACGTGATTGCCACACAGGCCATCCACAGGCTGCCGGGCTTGCGCTCGCCCGTCAGCGCGCGCGCCAGCCACAGGCTGCCCAGCAGCAGCCCGAACTGCCACGGGGCGAAGTGCTCCATGCCGAAATACACCGCAAAGGGGTACAGCAGGCCTGCCAGCAGCAGGCCGAGGCCGATCAATCGGCTCATGCGGCCGGTTGAACCAGACGGTAGACCGCCTCGACTACGTCACCGACAGTACGCACCGATTTGAATTCTTCGGCGGCGATTTTCTTGCCGGTCTGGCGCTTGATGTGATCGATCAGATCGACCGCATCGATGCTGTCGATTTCCAGATCCTGATACAGGTTTGACTCCAGGCTCACGCGAGCCGGATCCAGTTCGAACAGCTCGACCAGGGCATCGCGCAGGGTGTTGAAAATATCGTCACGAGTTTGCATGGTCCGGTCTCAAGCTGCCTGTTTTGCCGTGACGAACGCCGCAAGGCTCGCCACGTTGGTGAAGTGGTTACGGGTGTCTTTGGCGTCGGCGTCGATCTTGATGCCGTACTTTTTCTGGATCGCCAGACCCAGTTCCAGCGCGTCGACGGAATCCAGGCCCAGGCCTTCGCCAAACAGGGTCTGCTCGTCGCCGATGTCGTCGACGCTGATGTCTTCGAGGCCCAGGGCATCGATGATCAGCAGTTTGATGTCGCGCACCAGGCCCGGGTTATTCAGATCGCTCATCTTCGGCGAGCTCCTTAATGAAGTAAGAGTGCAAATAATCGTTGAGCTTGCGCGAGGCCTGCGGTGCCGGCCCCTGCGTGGCGAAAGTCTGTGGGTCTATATCGGCCCCGACACGAAAACTGAAGTGCACGCGGCGGCTGGGGATCCGATACCAGGGTTCGGCCTTGGTCAGGGTGGTCGGGCTGACCTTGATAACCACCGGAGTCAGGATTTTCGCACCGCGCAGGGCAATCGCCGCGGCCCCCCGATGAAAGGCCGGTGCCTGCCCTGGCTGGGTGCGCGTGCCCTCGGGAAAAATGATCAGGGTCTGGCCGTTCTGCAGGGACTCGGCGGCGGCGTCGAGCATGTCCATGCTGCCGTCATTGCTGATGTACTCGGTGCTGCGCAGCGGGCCACGGGTGAAGGGGTTTTCCCACAGGCTTTTCTTCACCACGCAATTGGCCTGGCGCACCAGGCCGATCAGGAACACCACATCAATCAGCGACGGGTGGTTGGCGATGATCATCTGCCCCGGGCGACCAAGGCGTTCCGCCCCTTGAATGTCGTAGGTCAGCACGCCAGTACGGGCCATGAACCGCACAAAAAACCAGAACAGCCGACTGACAGTCTGCCGTGCGCGCTGGCGATGTTTCAGCGCATCGCCGGGCAGACAACCGAGCAACGGAAACACCAGCAGGCGCAGGCACAGCCCGCCCAGCCCGAACAGAGCGAAACTCGCGGCGGTGGCCAGCAGACGCCAGTAGTAGGCGTCGCGGTTTTTCTCGGTCACGGGTTGCGTTGCCAGGTCCATACACGATTTTTCCAGGCATGTTGGCAATGGGGTTGCTGGCCGAGCAGGGTACGCAACAGATTCAGCGCGTGCGGCCAGTGCGCTTTGGACACTGCTTCTGTGCCGCTGTTCAGGGTCAGCCGCCAGTCGGTACCGGGGGTGATCAACAAACCGAGCGCATAGGGAAAAGGCACGTCGTCGATCCACTGCGAGTAGGCTTGGGGCGGCTGTTCTTCGGTGATGATCAGCAGCACTGCCGGAGCGCCTTCGTCGAGCAGGGCCGCGGCTTCAAGCATGCCGTGCTCCAGGCCATCGCCGGCTGCCGCGAGGGCGGTCATTTCGCTGGTTTCACCGCGCATGATCGACCACAGGCCGATGATCGCGTTGTGCACCGACAGGCTGAACTGGGTGGGCGACAACGGTTCGTCCTTGGCCAGATCGCTGAGGATTTCGAAGGTGCGCGGGGTTTCGCCGTGCCGCGAAACAAACACCAGCGGCAGGTTTTCCCGTCCGTCGGCCAGCGGCCAGCCAACACTGAACGCCATCCGCGCCAGGCGGCTGAGGCGCCGGCGTTGCATGGCCGGGAGGAACGACACATCGGGCGCGGCATCGCTGCTCTGGAGCACAACCGGCTGTCGGCTCCAGGCCTGCCAGGCGTCCACGCTGTCGAGCCCTGGAGCCCACGCGCGCCATTGGGCGATGTTGAAGTTGATCACGGACATTTATCCCGCCCCTGCGGGCTTTTATTGACGCGTTGAGTCGCCAAAGCCGCAGCCGGGCTGTGCTGACGTTACCGGACGCGGCGTGGCGCCTGACGTTCGGGTGGCGCGCATTATCCCGGTGCGACGAGTGTGTAGCAAATGCTGGTTACATTTTGCGCAGCTGAATGTACCGAATAGTTCGTGGAAAAAATGTCACTTGGCCATTATCCGGGTCGTCAGCGGTTTGTCTGCCGGGCATCCCGACGATCAATGGCCGTTTTTGCTCCATCACCATGGGGATATTTGCACCTGACTCTGTAGTCCGCGTCCATGGAGGTAGCGAAGCCGAGCCGCGCGCATCTACACTCGGTCATTCTTTGATACACGGAGGTTTTGTCATGCGGCGCGTGGTGTTCAATCAGAAAGGTGGCGTGGGCAAATCCAGCATTGCCTGCAATCTGGCGGCGGTCAGCGCCAGCGAGGGCTATCGCACGCTGTTGGTGGATCTCGATGCCCAGGCCAACTCCACTCAGTATCTGACGGGGCTCACCGGGGATGACATTCCGATGGGCATTGCCGACTTCTTCAAGCAGACCCTGTCTTCAGGGCCGTTCTCGAAGAAAAATCAGGCGGATATCTACGAAACCCCGTTCGACAACCTGCACATCATTACCGCCACCGCCGAACTGGCTGATCTGCAGCCCAAGCTTGAGGCCAAGCACAAGATCAACAAGCTGCGCAAGTTGCTGGACGAGTTGTCAGAAGATTACGACCGGATCTATCTCGACACCCCGCCGGCACTGAATTTTTATGCGGTGTCGGCATTGATTGCCGCCGATCGTGTGTTGATTCCCTTCGATTGCGACAGCTTCTCGCGGCAGGCGCTGTACGGGTTGCTGGCGGAGATCGAAGAGTTGAAGGAAGACCACAACGAAGGTCTGGAAGTCGAAGGCATTGTGGTCAACCAGTTCCAGGCCCGGGCCAGCCTGCCGCAGCAGATGCTTGATGAGTTGATCGCTGAAGGCTTGCCGGTGCTGCCGGTGTATCTGAGCAGCTCGGTGCGCATGCGTGAATCGCACCAGGCCAGCACGCCGCTGATCCACCTCGACCCGCGGCACAAGCTGACGCAGCAATTCGTCGAGCTGCATAACCTGCTCGAAGACGCCTGATACCTCGAATTACGCATGGATCCCCTGTGGGAGCGGGCTTGCTCGCGAAGGTATTCTGTCAGTTGATAAATCGGCTGACTGACACTCCTTCTTCGCGAGCAAGCCCGCTCCCACAGTGGGTTTTGGGGTGTGTCAGATACCTTGGCTGCGCAGCCATGCCATCAACTGCGGCAACGGAAACGCCCCGCTCTGGCGCGCCACTTCGCGGCCATTTTTGAACAGAATAAGGCTCGGAATCGAACGAATCCCCAACTGCGCCGACAACTGCTGATTGGCTTCGCTGTCGAGCTTGGCCAGTCGGCACTTGCCCGCCAACTGCGCAGCAGCCTGTTCGAACACCGGTGCGAACGACTTGCATGGCCCGCACCAGTCCGCCCACACGTCCACCAACAGCGGCAGATCACCCTTGATCTGACTGATGTAGTCGCCTTGCTTGAGTTCGAATGGCTTGCTCAGCAGCACAGTGGATTTGCAGCGCCCGCACTTCGGCTGATCACCCAGGCGTTCGGCGGGGATGCGGTTGAGGCCGTTGCAGGCGGGGCAGGGGATGAGGAGTGGGCTGGTCATAATGGGCTCGGTGAACGTAGATAACTCGTACGACTGATCTGGAGTCCTGCGAGGCATTTATCAAGGTTGAATCCTGTGCCTCAAGACGAACAACTGATCTCCAGATGCTTGCCCCACTCCGGCGGCCGCTCGGCATAACCTTCCATCCCCGGCTGCTCGTCGAACGGCTTGCTCAGCACTGCATGCAGGCGGCGGACCTCTGAGTAGTCGCCTTGTTCGGCGGCGTCGATAGCCTTTTGCGCCAAATAGTTGCGCAGGATGTACAGCGGGTTGACCGCATGCATCCGCGTGCGGCGTTGTTCTTGATCGTTCTCCCCATCGCGTGCAACCCGGGCCACATAACGCTCGCCCCAGGCATCGAAGCCCTTGATGTCGGCGAAGTCATCGCGCAGTCGGGCGACGGCTTTTTCCGCTGACTCTTCGCCGAGACGCCGGAAGAACAGCGTGTAATCGACGCCGCTGTTCTGCATCAGTTGCAGCAGGTTTTCCAGGAGCTGTTGGTCATCATCCTCGGCGGTGGTGAAGCCGAGGCGGCGGCGCATCAGGTCCAGGTAATGCGCCTGGAACAGTGGCAGGTACAGGCCGAGGGTTTCGCGCAGGGCTTCCACGCTGATGAACGGTGTCAGGGCCTGGGCCAAGGCGCTGAGGTTCCACTGGCCGATCGGCACCTGATTGCTGAATGAGTAGCGGCCCTGATCGTCCGAGTGGTTGCAGATGAAGTTGGCGTCGAAATCGTCGAGGAAGGCGAACGGGCCGAAGTCGAATGTGATGCCGAGGATCGACATGTTGTCGGTGTTCATCACCCCGTGGCAGAAGCCGTAGGCCTGCCACTTGGCGATCAGTTCGGCATTGCGCTCGACGATCTCGCGGAACATCGCCAGATACGGTTCCGGTTGTTCCAGGCACTCGGGGAAATGCATCGCCAGCACGTGCTCGCCGAGCTGCTTTTGCTGCTCGGGACGCTTGGTGTAATAGAAATACTCGAAGTGGCCGAAGCGAATATGGCTCGGCGCCAGACGCAGCACCATCGCCGCGCGTTCCTGCTTCTCGCGCCACACCGGGGTGTCGGAGCCGATCACGCAGGCCGCTCGCGAAGACGGAATGTTCAGCGCGTGCAGCGCTTCGGAGGCGAGGAACTCGCGGATCGACGAACGCAGCACCGCACGGCCATCGCCCATGCGCGAAAACGGTGTTTGCCCAGCGCCCTTGAGGTGCAGGTCCCAGTGCTCGCCGGCGTTGTTGCAGACCTCGCCGAGCAGCAAGCCTCGGCCATCGCCCAGTTGCGGCGTATAGCCGCCGAACTGGTGCCCGGAATAGACCATCGCCCGTGGCTCGGCATCGGCCCACAGCGTGTGGCCGCCAAACAGTTCGGCAAACTCTTGGGTTTCGGCGGTCGCCGGGTCGAGATCCAGCAAGGCCAGGGCGGCCGGGCTGGCGACGACCAGACGCGGGTTGTCGATCGGTTCGGGCAGCACGTGGGCGGAGAACGCATCGCCCAGGCGAGCGAAGCGATTGTCGAAGGTCAGTTCGTCGAGGGCTTTCAAGGGCCGGCTCCAGCAGAATGTCCGAGCATTCTGCTGGGATTAGACCGGTTAGTCGAGTTTGGCTGGCGGCGGCTCTTGCAGCGGTTTTTGTTCGCCGCTGATCGGGACGATGGTTTTGCTGTCGTCCTCGACCGGCACCAACTTGTATTCCTGACCGTGGAGGTTCTTCAGGTACACCTCCATCTGGCGGAACGAGATGTTGATGTGCTGCTTCTTGAACTCGCGGTTGATGAAGCGGTTCACTTCGTCGATCACCGGATTGCGGTCACCGAGGTCACGCACGTGCATGCGCAGCTCATGATCGAGGGTGCTTTCGCCGAAGTTGAGGAAGTACACGTGCGGCTCGGGCTCTTTGAGAACACGCGGGTTTTCCCGGGCAGCCTTGAGCAGCAGTTCCTTGACCAGATCCAGATCGGAGCCGTAATCCACGCCGAGTTTCAGCGTCACCCGGGTGATCGTGTCGGTCAGCGACCAGTTGATCAGTTGCCCGGTGATGAACGTCTTGTTCGGGACAATGATGTCCTTGCGGTCGAAGTCGGTGATGGTCGTGGCACGGATGCGGATCTTGCTCACCGTGCCCGAGAGGTTGCCGATGGTGATGGTGTCACCGATCCGCACCGGGCGTTCGAACAGGATCATGATGCCGGAGATGAAGTTCGCGAAGATCTCCTGCATGCCGAAACCGAGGCCCACCGAGAGTGCCGCCACCAGCCATTGCAACTTGTCCCAGCTCACGCCGAGGGTCGACAGGGTGGAGACGAAACCGACGCCGGCGATCACATACGACAGCAACGTCGTGGTCGCGTAGGCACTGCCCTGCGCGAGGTTGAGTTTCGACAGCACGAACACTTCGAGCAGACCCGGCAGGTTGCGCGCCAGGGCGAAGGTGATGCCGATGATGATCAGCGCGCCGAGCATGTCGCCGATGCTGATCGGCACCATGCTCATGTTGGCGCCCGTGCCGCTGGTGTATTCGTAGAGGGTGATGTTGTCGAGGTACGAGAACACCGAAATCAGGTCGGCCCAGACCCAGTACAGCGCGGCGATGAAGCCGCCGAGCAGTGCCAGGCGGATCAGGCGCAGCGACTGTTCGTTGACCTTTTCGATGTCCAGCGTCGGCTCTTCGATCACCGCTTCGCCGTCGCCGGCCTCTTTGGCCGCCTGACGTTTGGCCAGCGCGCGCTGGTAGGCCAGACGGCGTGCGGCGACCGCCAGACCACGGACGAAGGTGGCTTCGATCACCAGCCAGAACATCAGCAGGTACAGGGTGTTGATCAGCCGGTCGCTGAGTTTCAGCGCGGTGTAGTAGTAGCCGAAGCACACCGCGACGAACAGGGCGATCGGCAGCAGGGTGAACATCACACCGACAGCCTTGCGGAACAATGAAGTATTTTCGTGGGCCGGGCTGCTGATCAGCAGGCGGCTGAGCAGCCACGCCATCAGGGCGTAGCAGGTCAGTACCACCGGCATGCCGATTACGTCGTCGGCCAGCGCCGCCGGTTGCAGCTCGGCGACGGCCACCACGGTTACCAGCGCCATCACCACCAGCCCGAGGCGCCGGATCCAGCCCTGAAGGAACTCGACCTGCGGCTTGTCCCAGCGGAAGTGCAACTCGGCCACGCCGCCCGGCGAGAGAATCCGGTAGGCGGTGTAGAACACCAGCCACGCCTGACCCATTTGCAGCAGTGCTGCGCCCATGTTGGCGTTCTGCCCGCGGGCGTCGATCTGCAAGGCCAGACCGCACAGCGCCAGGCCAAGGGCGACCGGCATCGCCAGCAGAATGTTGATCAGGATCGCCTGCGGCGTGTGCCACTGGCTGTCACGCTTGAAGTGACCGATGTCCTGGTGAACCTTGTTCAACCGCGCGTATAGCGCCTTGCGCCGCCACAACAGGGCGCCGATCAGCAAGGCCAGCGGCAGGAACAGCAGCGGGCGCTGGGTCAGGCCGTCGGTCAGCTCGCTCAGGCTCGACGCCAGCGGCAGCGTGTCGATCTGGCGCTTGAGCCGCTCTGGGACGCTGCGAATCCATTCCGTGTCCAGCGGCTTGTTGCTGGGAATCCAGAACATCTGCTCGTCCAGGGTCGCGCGCAGGCTTTGCGCGGTGCTCAGCAGTTGTTTCTGGTTCAGTTGCAGGGTGATCGATTCATTGAGCATCGCGCTCAGTTCGCGGCTCAGCCGCTCCAGCAGATCGACACGGGTGTTGGCCAGCTCCAGCAGACTCTTGCGAAGCTGTGGCGTGACCTGCTCTGGCGGCTGGGTGGACAGCAGGTTGTCGACGTAAGTCGTTGGATTGCTCAGCTGTTCGCGCTGTTGGTTGATCTCGAATTGATACAGACGAATGTCGGCGATCTGATCCGCGAGGTCGCGGTCGACCTTGAGGCGCGGCAGCGCCTGTTTCTGCTTATAGAGAATCTTCGACAGCAGCAGGCTGCCCTTGAGCACGTTGATCTGTTCGTCGAGGGCCGAGTCGCTTTGGGTCACGCTGTCCAGTTGCTGCTTGGTCTGCAGATTCTGCTGGGTCAGCTCGTTGAGGCGGTCAGTGCTTTTGAGCAGGTAGTCGGAGAGCTTGAGGTTGGCCGCGCTTTCAGTGGCGAGCAGGGTGCTGCTGCCCGATTTCTGGGCCTCGATCGACTGCTGCGTCACGGTTTCCTGAGACAGGGTCAAACGCTTCTGGTTGATCAGGGTTTGCAGTTCCTGGATCTCATGGTCCAAGCGATCGGATTTTTCCGAGAGCAGGTCATGCTGGCTGTTGCCCAGATCCTGCAACTGGTTGTTGCCGGCCAGTTCCTGGCGGCGCAACGGGATCAGCGCATTGAGCGCCGCCAGCTCGGCATTGAGCAGGTCGCGCTGCTCGCCGCTCAGGGTTTTGCCGCTGTCCTTGCCGGTCTTGAGGATGCCGTTGATCTGCTGGATGCGCGTCTGGCTGCTGGCGATTTCTGCCTGGGCGCGTTCCGGGCGAGTCTGGGCCGTGATGATCAGGCTGTTGGCGTCGGCCAGGGCTTTTTGCAGATCGCTTTGCTGGGTCGAGCGCTCGGTGAGCATCTGTTCCAGCTGCTGAATGTTTTCCTTGGTAAAGCGTTGCGCCACCGGCACCACGGCAGTGGCTTTGAGTCGCGCCAGCTCACGCGTGTTCTCGATAGTCTGCTTCGGCGCGGTGGCCAGTTGTTGCTTGAGATCGATCAGCTTCTGCTCATAGTCACGCCGGTTGTTGAGCTGGTTCAGCGTGTTTTGCAGGACTGTTTGTAGGGCCTTCTTGTCGGCCTCGGGCAGTTTGCTGTCGGTAAGCTTGTCCAGGCTGGCCTGCACGGCTTCGCTGGACGGCGGTTCGGCGGCGTACAGCGGGCCGACGGAAAGACTCAGGCCCAGCAGGGCCGCGAAAAAGAATGAGCGCAGGGTAGGCATAGAGACCGGTCAAGCAAGTGATAGTGGACGCAGTTTAGAGGAAGAGCCCGGGGCCCGGGCGACTTCCTTCGGGGAATCTGACGCCCACTTTGCCGATCTTGTTCCCGTCCATGACCGCGACCGTCCAGTGGGTGTTGTTCCACTCCACCTGGTCGCCAACGATTGGTGCACCGCCGACCTTGTGGGCAATGAACGCACCCAGGGTCATGTCCGGATCGATGCCCTCGGCAGGCAACCCGTAAAGCGCTGCAACCGCTTTAAGCTGGGCGTCTCCTTCGAGTACGAAGTCGCCGAAGAAGCGCAGATCCAGACCGCGTTGCGGCGCCTGGCTGAACAGTTTGCCGAGGGCCGGCAGGTTGTGTTCATGGCCGATAACACACAGCAAATCATCGACTTCCAGCACCGTACTACCCGACGGATGGAGCAGTTGCTGACCGCGAAACAGGGCGGCGATGCGCGTGCCTTCGGGCATTTTCAGTTCACGCAGGGGCGAACCGATGCACCATTTCTCCGCGCCGAGCTTGTAGACGAACAGTTCCCACTCACTGGTGATGTGCACTTCCAGCGCGGAACGGGAGATCGGCGCCGGCTCTGGCGGCACCGTTACCTTCAACAGTCTGGCGACCCATGGCAGGCTCGTGCCCTGCACCAACAGCGACACCAGCACGATGAAGAACGCAAGGTTGAAGTACAGCTGCGCATTCGGCAGCCCGGCCATCAGCGGGAACACCGCCAGAATGATCGGCACCGCGCCGCGCAATCCGACCCAGGAAATAAACGCCTTCTCGCGGCCATGGAATGCCTTGAACGGCAGCAGGCCGACAATCACCGACAGCGGCCGGGCGAACAGAATCATCCACAGTGCCAGGCCGAGGGCGGGCAGGGCGATCGGCAGCAGGTCATGCGGGGTGACCAGCAGCCCCAGCACGAGGAACATGCCGATCTGTGCCAGCCACGCCATGCCGTCGAGCATGTGCAGGATGCCGTGACGACTGCGCACCGGACGGTTGCCGATCACCAGACCGCACAGGTAAACGGCGAGGAAGCCGCTGCCGTGCAGGGCATTGGTCAGGGCGAACACCACCAGGCCGCCGGCGATCACCAGAATCGGATAGAGGCCGGTGGCAAGGTTGATCCGGTTGACCAGTTGCAGCATCAGCCAGCCGCCGCCCAGACCGATCACGCCGCCGATGCCGAACTCGCGGATCAGGTGGGTCAACAGGCTCCAGTGCAGGCCGGTCTGGCCGCTGGCGAGCATGTCGATCAGGGTCACGGTGAGGAACACCGCCATCGGGTCGTTGCTGCCGGACTCGATTTCCAGGCTGGCGGTCACCCGTTCGTTGAGGCCTTTGCCGCCGAGCAGCGAGAACACTGCTGCGGCGTCGGTGGAGCCGACGATAGCGCCGATCAGCAGGCCCTGGATCAGGTTCAGGTCGAGCAGCCACGCAGCGGCCATGCCGGTCAGCCCGGTGGTGATCAGCACCCCGACCGTCGCCAGCGACAGCGCCGGCCACAAGGCCACGCGGAAACTCGAGACCCGGGTGCGCAAGCCACCGTCGAGCAGGATCACTGCGAGTGCGAGGTTGCCGACCAGGTAGGCCGTGGGATAGTTATCGAAAATGATCCCGCCGCCATCGACCCCGGCGGTCATGCCAACCGCGAGAATGATCACCAGAATGGGGATGCCGAGACGGGAAGAAAGTGAGCTGACAAGAATGCTCGCACCTACCAGCAACGCGCCGATCAAGAACAGGCTGTTGATGGTCGTCGCATTCAAAGGCAGTACTCCAGAAGCGTAAAGACGGGCACAAACTGACCATGCAGTCTGCGTGCCAGCGATTCTAACCTGTTGAAATGTGATGCTGTCAAAAAGGTTTTTCAGTGGGGGACGCAGATTTGGGTTCGGCTTGAGATCGCTGCCCTCACCCTGGCCCTCTCCCGGGGGGAGAGGGGACTGACCGAGTGGCTCTCTCGAGTTACATCGACCTGAAATAGCGAGTCGAACTCAGGTTTTGAAAAGCACGAAGATCTGCTCCCTTTCCCCCTCGCCCCCTTTAGGGGGAGAGGGTTGGGGTGAGGGGGCGCTCTTGATCTTGCTTTTAGATCAAAGGCTGAACCGCCCAACCATATTGTTCAGATCCAGCGCCAGGCGCGACAGCTCGTTGCTCGCCGCACTGGTCTGATTCGCGCCGGTGGCCGACTGCACCGACAGGTCGCGAATGTTCACCAGGTTGCGATCCACTTCGCGGGCCACTTGTGCCTGCTCTTCGGCAGCGCTGGCGATCACCAGGTTGCGCTCGTTGATTTCAACGATCGCGGTGTTGATGGTGTCCAGCGACAGACCGGCGCCACGGGCGATGTTCAGCGTCGATTCGGCGCGCTCGGTGCTGTTGCGCATCGAATCCACGGCGTGTTCGGTGCCGCTCTGGATGCTGCCGATCATCCGCTCGATTTCGCTGGTCGACTGCTGGGTGCGGTGTGCCAGGGCACGGACTTCGTCCGCCACCACGGCAAAACCGCGCCCGGCTTCACCGGCACGTGCCGCTTCGATCGCTGCGTTGAGGGCCAGCAGGTTGGTCTGATCGGCCAGGCCGCGAATCACGTCTAGCACCTTGCCGATGTCACGGGATTCGTTCGCCAGATCACCGATCAGGGTCGCAGTGCTCTGCACATCGGCGCTCATGCGTTCGATGGCGCTGACGGTTTCCTGTACCAGGTCACGGCCGTCGCCCGCCGAAGTGGTGGCGTTCTTCGAGGCTTCCGAAGTGCTTACCGCATTGCGTGCGACTTCTTCCACGGCACTGGTCATTTCGTTGACGGCGGTGGCGGCCTGTTCGATTTCGTTGTTCTGCTGGGTCAGGCCACGGGCGCTTTCGTCGGTGACGCTGTTCAGCTCTTCGGCAGCGGAAGCCAGCTGGGTGGCGGAGCCGGAGATGCGCTGCAGGGTGTCGCGCAGTTTCGATTGCATCTTGGCCATGGCCGCCAGCAGGCGCCCGGCTTCGTCGGTGCCGTCAACGTGGATCGGCTGGGTCAGGTTGCCTTCGGCAATGGTTTCCGCCGCGTCCAGCGCTTTCGAGATCGGCTTGGTGATGCTGAGGGTCAGCAGCCAGGCGAACAGGAACGTCAGGCCAGTGGCGACGACCAGCAGGGTGACCACCAGATTGAATGCCGAGGAGTATTGCTCGGCGGCCTGTTGGTTGGTTTCGCTGATCTGCTGGCCATTGATTTGCATCAGGCGGTTGAGCACGCTGTTCATCGCCTCGGAGTTGTCGAGCAACTGGGTGTTCAGCAGGTTGCGCAACTCGTCCACCTGATTGTTGCGCGACAGGCTTTTCATCCGGTCTTCGATCTGGCGGTACTGGCCGAGCAACTGCACGTACTGATCGTACGCGGCGCGCTCCTGCGGGCTGACGATCAGCGGCTCATAGGCGGTTTGGGCGGCGCGGATCTGCTGGTTGCGCATCTCCAGCAGCTCGACGGTTTTCTGCTGCACGTCCGCTTCACGGTTGACCAGCAAACGGTACGACAGCACCCGCAGGCGCAGGGTCAGTTGCGTGAACTCGTCGAGGTTCTTGATGCTCGGCACACTGCTGGTGGTGATGTTCTCGGCAGCGCCGCGGATTTTGCTCATCTGGTTCAAGGCGAACACGCCGAGGATCAGCATCAGGCCGCCGATCAGGGCGAAACCGGTGAACGCCCGGGGGGCGATATTCATATTGCGAAGGGACATGGCGTGATACCAAAAAGGGCCGCATCCATGCGGGCTGAGACTGCTGTATGGATGACTTATCGGTCATACGACTAAAGTCTTGAGGCAGTGTGCGTATTTGTCGCATAAGGGCCTGGGCGACGAAGTGCAGGAACCAGATCGGCAGATCGCAGTCTTTAAAACTCGCAAGAACGGTCGGCCGCCAGGAAAATCAAGGCCTTGCGCCGGTTTAACCCTGGCATCCGCAGTGACTTTTCTTTATCGTACGCGCCCTTTGAAAAACGCCTGGAAGATCAAAATGTTGGAAGCATCCCTCAGCCAATTGGAACAGCTCGTCAGCGACCTGGTGCAACAGAACCAGACCCTCACGCAAACCAACCAGACCCTGTCCACGGAACTGGCCCAGGCCAAGGATGAAAACGAAAGCCTGCAACTGAGCCTGATGGAACAGGAAGAGAAGCACGGCGCCACCGCAGCGCGCATCCAGGCCCTGGTTGATCGCGTCAACGCAGGTCCTGTCAGCGCATGAACCACGGCACCGCAGGGGTAAAAGTCATCTCCATTCTCGGGGAGGACTATTCGATCAAGGCACCGGCCGGGGAAGAACAGACCCTGCTGGACGCCGCACTGATGCTCAAGGCCGCACTGGCCGACACCAAACGCAAATACCCGACGCTGATCGGTGACCGCTTGCTGGTGCTGGCAGCCATGAATCTGTGCTCGCAGCAGATCGAAATGAAGAAGCAGCACCAGGAAGAACTCGACCGTTACCAAGAGCAAGTCAGCGCCACGGTCGAAACCATCGCCAAGACCATCAATCAGGGTTGATGGGGTTGCGCACAACCAAAGAATAGATTGTCGATTGAGTTGTATACAATCGGCACGGCTGTTGCATTGTTTCGGCCACTTATTCTTTGGGGGTGCTCCATGCAGTTGTGGCGACGCAGTATTCAATGGCAGCTGATTCTCAGCATGGGCACCGCCCTGCTGTTCAGCATCCTGATCGTGGTTGGCATTTATACCCTGGTGGTCAACCGCCTCGCCCAGAGCTATCTGGTCGAACAAGCGCTGCCGTCGAGCATCGAAGCGACGCGCAATGACATCGAACGCATCCTCGTTCAGCCACTGACCGCCGCCAAGGACATCGCCAGCAACACGATGGTGCGCGACTGGCTGGCCTCGGGTGAAGACAGCGGAAAAACGGCGGCCTTCGCGCAGTATCTGGAAGGTATCCGCGCCGAACATAAAGCCTTCACCGCATTGATCATCGGCGCCGAATCCAATCACTACGTCACCGAAAAAGGCCTGGACCGCACTCTCAGCCGCGCCAAGCCGGCCGATGCCTGGTTCTATTCCTTCCTCGACAGCAACCAGCCCCGCACCCTGAATATCGACAACGACGGTGCTACCGGAGAATTGGCGCTGTTCATCGATCTGAAGGTCGAGCAGGCGGGCAAAGTGGTCGGCGTGGCAGGGCTTGGCCTGAGCATGAAAGAGCTGTCGGAGCTGATCCACAACTTCAGCTTCGGTGAGCGCGGCAAGGTCTATCTCGTGCGTTCTGACGGTTTGATCCAGGTTCATCCTGAAGCGCAATACAGCGGCAAGCGCACCTTGAGCGAGCAGATCGGCGCCAGCGCTGCGCAAAACGTCTTGGGTCAAAAAGTTGCCGTGAACAGCAGCTTCCAAAGGGACGGCGAAGACTTCCTCGTCTTCAGCCTGCCGTTGCGCGATCTTGGCTGGACCCTGGTGGCCGAAGTGCCGCAGTCGCAGATCTATGCCGAAGCCCGCAAAGCGATGTGGATGAGTGGCGGCATCGGTCTGGCGGTGGCGCTGGTGTGCCTCGCCTTGGTGGTGTGGCTGGCGCAAGGTTTGGTGCGGCCGATTCGTCAGGTAACAGCCGCGCTGGTAGCAATCGGTAGCGGCGGTGGAGATTTGACCCATCGGTTAGATTCCAGCCGCGCCGATGAGCTGGGCGATCTGGCCCGGGGCTTTAACCGATTCCTCGACAGCCAGCGCGGGATGATCGGTGAGGTGCTGACCACCAGCGAACGTCTGCGCACCGCTGTCGGCCAAGTGGCCAGAGTGGTGGAAAACACCGCCGAGCGTTCCGGCCGTCAGCAGGAAATGACCGATATGGTCGCCACGGCGGTGCATGAAATGGGCCTGACCGTGCAGGAGATCGCACAGAACGCCGGCAACGCCGCACTTGCCTCACAAACCGCACGGGACGAAGCGCTGCAGGCGCGGGAAGTGGTCGGTGGCTCGATCCGTCATATCGAAAGCATGTCCGATGAGATTGGCGTGGCGGCTGGCGCGGTCGGTGAGTTGGCGCATCAGGTGGCATCGATCGACTCGGTGCTGGCGGTGATTCGCGGGGTGTCCGAGCAGACCAACCTGCTGGCACTCAACGCCGCCATCGAAGCGGCGCGGGCCGGGGACATGGGGCGCGGGTTCGCTGTGGTGGCCGATGAAGTGCGCACCTTGGCGCGCAGGACCCAAGCGTCCACCGACGAGATTCAGCAGATGATCGGCAGCCTCAAGCAGGGCGCAGAAAACGCCGTGTCGTCGATGCGTACAGGTCAGGCCGCGACGGGGACCGGGGTTGAGTCGAGCCAGCGTACTGGCGCTTCATTGACGGCCATTACCGGGCAGGTCGAGCGCATCAGCGACATGAATCATCAGGTGGCGACGGCGACGGAAGAGCAGTCGGCGGTGACTGAAGAGATCAACCGCAATGTGCAGGGGATTTCCGACCTGGCGCGGGCGACGGCGGGGGAGGTCAGGGCTTGTCGCGAAGACTGCCAGATGTTGCAGAGACTGGCGGATGATCTGGCGCGGCAGATGGGTGGGTTCCGATTAAATTGATAGCGTTTTTTTTCGGTTCGACGCGCCGGCTGAGGCGCGTCGGGCGAATTATCGCGCAGCTTTTATCAGGCGGAGTTCTCTACCGTAAAAGTCGATTCCGCCCAAGGTAAGCAAGTAGTAAACCAGTTTCTCCTTGACCAACCACTCTGCTGACTCATCAACGTAGAGATCGTCTGACGCCAATGTTCTGAACATGTCGTCGTTGTTGAAAGACTGGGAGTTGGGATAGGTCTTATAAGGGGTCACAATTTCATTGATGTAAAGATTGTTGGCTAACTTTGTGTAGGTTTTTTTGCTGATGCGCTCCTGGCTGCCCTCATCTTTCACGTTGTCATTGACTCTGGCCGCCATGAAAAACTGATATTCGCTGAGCATGACATAGGGGTCGATTAACGATTCTGACGTGTCATTAAGCAGTGGCGTGCCGTACACCGTAGCATTCCATTGATTGTCTTGCGTGTGGGTGAAGTCCTTGAAGGTGACGCGATGTGTCGATAAATAGTGATCGCCCACAGAAGTCACTTCAAACATTGCCGTTGCGGTAGTTGTAGTACCAAGCTCGTTATCGCCTGGAGCCATTACGATACTGATCAGGCTCTGTTCATCCGATAATCGTTGATGATTTTTGCTGATGACAGTGGATACGGTTGAATCCTTATTCGTCCAGACCGTACCGTTGCGCAGAGACGTGGCTGAGGTGGAAGCGAGAATGCAGTAGTCCTCGGTCACAATCCCCGGAAGCTTGATGGATCGTTCTTCGAGCGTTTTGCTGCTCATGATGTGTCTGCCTCTCGGAGTGGAAGGTGTACTTCAATTCCATACTTGCCGGGCAAACTACATGTCAGGCGAAAACAGCCTATCGCCACATCCTGATTTGCACACCTGTAAAGCCTGACAGGTGCGCAAATGTTTTAAGTGTGAGTGGGTAACTCAACGGCTTGATCAGAACCACGCATCCTGCATCGCCAGGCACGTATCATCCCGCGCCTCCAGCAACGCCAGTTCATGGTGACAAGCCGGCACTTCCCACGTCAGGAAATACCGCGCCGCCTGCAACTTGCCCTTATAGAAGTCGGCATCCGCCGCATTGCCATTGGCTAATCCTTCTTCGGCGCGAATCGCCTGCTCCAGCCAGCGCCAGCCAATCACCGTGTGCCCGAACACCTTCAGGTACAGCGCCGAATTTGCCAGGCTGCTGTTGACCTTGCCCTGCGCCAGATCAGTCAACAGCCCAATGGTCACGACTTGCAGGCGCGCCACCAGTTTCTCCAGCGGCTCACGCAACTCGGTGAGTGATTCGTGCGCGGTCGCGCGCTCGGCGGTGTTGGCGATCAGGCGGATCAGTTGCTTGAGCCCCGCGCCGCCGTTCTGCGCCAGTTTGCGTCCGAGCAAGTCCAGCGACTGAATGCCGTGGGTGCCTTCGTGGATCGGATTCAGGCGGTTGTCACGGTAATACTGCTCCACCGGGTATTCGCGGGTGTAACCGTGGCCGCCGAGAATCTGGATCGCCAGTTCGTTGGCCTTCAGGCAGAACTCCGATGGCCACGATTTGACGATCGGCGTCAGCAGATCCAGCAACTCGTGGGCCTGTTTGCGCTCGGCTTCGGTTTCCAGCGTGGTGGTGTCATCGAACAGCCGCGCCGCGTACAGACCGAGGTCAAACGCCCCTTCGACGTAGGATTTTTGCGTCAGCAGCATGCGTCTGACATCCGCGTGCTGAATGATCGCCACCGGCGCTGTGCTCGGGTCCTTGCTGTCCGGCACACGACCTTGCGGACGTTCGCGAGCGTACTCCAGCGAATACAGATACCCGGCATAACCGAGCATCACCGCGCCCATACCGACGCCGATCCGCGCTTCGTTCATCATCTGGAACATGTAGCTCAGCCCATGATGCGGCTTGCCCACCAGATAGCCGACACACTCGCCGTTATCGCCGAAGTTCAGTGCGGTGGACGTGGTACCGCGCCAGCCCATCTTGTGGAACAGCCCGGCCAGCAGCACGTCATTGCGTTGACCGAGGCTGCCGTCATCGTTGACCAGAAATTTCGGCACGATGAACAGCGAAATGCCCTTCACCCCCGGTGGTGCGTCGGGCAGCTTGGCCAGCACCATGTGCACGATGTTTTCCGACAGCGGGTGATCGCCGCCGGAAATGAAGATCTTGTTGCCCTTGAGCCGATAAGTGCCGTCGGACGCAGGTTCCGCGCGAGTCCTGATATCCGACAGCGAAGAGCCGGCATGCGGTTCGGTCAGGGCCATGGTGCCGAAGAAACGGCCGTCGATCATCGGCTGCAGGAAGCGCTGTTTCTGCTCGTCAGTGCCGAAGCTTTCGATCAGGTTGGCCGCGCCCATGGTCAGGAACGGGTACGAAGTGGTTGCCGCGTTCGCCGATTGAAAGTGCGCAAAGCACGCTTGCGACAGCAGCGTCGGCAATTGCATGCCACCGGCTTCGAAGCTTCTCGCGGCGTTGAGGAAGCCGGCTTCGAGGAAAGCATCCACGGCCGGTTTCACTTCCGGAATCAGAACCGCCTGGCCGTTCTCGTAGCGCGGCTCGTTCTCGTCGCCCTTGCGATTGTGCGGCGCGAAGTATTTCTCGGCGATGCTGCGCGCGGTGCCGATGGCGGCGTCGAAGGTTTCGCGATTGTGCTCGCAAAAGCGCTCACGCCGGGTCAGGCCTTCGGCATCGAGGACTTCATACAGCTCGAAAGCCAGATTGCGGGAACTGAGCAGCGTCTCGGACATGGCGGCCTACCTGAAATTTGGGTTTGGGCCGAGTCTAGGCGTGCTGATAAAGGCTGAACAGGATGATTGACGGGAGTGATGGAGAGGCGGGGGTGCCACTAATCAAATGTGGGAGCGGGCTTGCTCGCGAATGCGGTGTGTCAGGCAACATTGATGTCGACTGATCGACCGCGCTCGCGAGCAAGCCCGCTCCCACAGGGGTATTGCGTACCGGGCGGCCATTGCGGCAGCCCGGTTATCGGCATTAACCGATGGTCATCAGGCTGGCGTTACCACCCGCCGCAGCCGTGTTAACGCTCAACGCCCGCTCGATCACCAGACGCTCCAGCGCAATGTTGGTTTCGCCCTGGGACAAGCCCTGAACGCCAACGATTGCACCGCCACGCTTGGCGATCTGCTGGCAGACGCCGCGCAGCTGATCGGAATGACCGTGGTGCAGGACTGCATCGAACACCACTTCGTCCTTGTTCCAGTCGGCGATCAGCTTGATCCGCGCCTGAACGTCCTTCGGCAGGCGTGCGAACAACGCCTTGCTGATGTCGGACTCCGGCCACACTGCCGAACCGCCGACAGCCAATACCGCCGCCAGTTGGGTCAGCAGATCGCCTTCGACGTCCGCCAGGCACAGCACGTGCTCGCGCGGCAGGATCGCGTAGCTGTTCTTCTCGCCGGTCGGGCCGGCCAGCACGCGGGTGATACCGCTTTGCGACTGGGCGGCGTACTGCACGCACAGGGCGCTCAGATCGGCGTATTTGTTGCTCTCGGCCCAGGCTTTGAAGGCGTTCAGCGGTTTGCTCATGGCATCACGCAGACGCACGTCCGGGGCGACGACAGCATCACCGCGAGCGAAGGATTGTTCGATCGCATCGGCCGGACGGGTCGACAGCAGGCGGTACAGGTACAGCGGGCCACCGGCTTTCGGGCCAGTACCCGACAGGCCTTCGCCGCCGAATGGCTGCACGCCGACCACGGCACCGACGATGTTGCGGTTGACGTAGACGTTACCGGCGTTGACGTTGTCGATCACCTTGGCGATGGTTTCGTCGATCCGGGTGTGCACGCCGAGGGTCAGGCCGTAGCCGGAAGCGTTGATCTGAGTGATCAGTTGATCGATCTCTTTGCGCTTGTAACGAACCACGTGCAGCACTGGGCCGAAAATCTCGCGCTGCAGCTCGTCAAAGCTTTCCAGTTCGATCAGGGTCGGCATGACGAAGGTGCCGCGTTTGACTTCTTCAGTGTCGGCGATCGCCACCTGGTACACGTTGCGACCTTTATCGCGCATGCCCTGGATGTGCTTGTCGATGCCAGCCTTGGCTTCGGCGTCGATCACCGGGCCGATGTCCACGGACAGGCGCTCAGGATTGCCGAGACGGCTTTCAGCCATGGCACCTTTGAGCATTTCGATGACGCGATCAGCAGAATCTTCCTGCAGGCACAGCACACGCAGAGCCGAGCAACGCTGACCGGCGCTGTCGAACGCCGAGGACACCACGTCGATCACGACTTGTTCGGTCAGGGCCGAAGAATCGACGATCATCGCGTTCTGGCCACCGGTTTCGGCGATCAGCGGAATCGGACGGCCCTGGCTGTCGAGACGGCCAGCGATGTTGCGCTGCAACAGACGCGCGACTTCGGTGGAACCGGTGAACATCACGCCTTTGACGCGCTCATCACCGACCAGACCGGCACCGACGGTTTCACCGCGACCCGGCAGCAGTTGCAGTACGCCTTCCGGAATACCTGCTTCAAGCAGCAGGCGCACGGCTTGCGCGGCAACCAGCGGCGTTTGCTCAGCCGGTTTGGCCAGTACCGGGTTACCGGCAGCCAGTGCGGCAGCGACCTGGCCGCTGAAGATGGCCAGCGGGAAGTTCCACGGGCTGATGCACACCACCGGGCCCAGTGGGCGGTGGGCGTCGTTGCTGAAATCGTTGCGCGCCTGCACCGCGTAGTAACGCAGGAAGTCGACCGCTTCACGGACTTCGGCGATGGCGTTGGCGAAGGTCTTGCCGGCTTCACGGGCCAGCAGGCCCATCAGCGGCTGGATCTCGCCTTCCATCAAGTCCGCGGCGCGTTCCAGAATCGCGGCGCGCTCGGCGGGCGGGGTAGCCTGCCAGATCGGCGCGGCGTTCAGGGCGCACTGGATCGCGTTGTCGACGTCTGCGACGGTGGCTTCCTGCACGTGACCGACCACATCGCGGTGATCGGCCGGGTTCAGCACCGGGGCCGGGGCTTCGTTGCTGGAGGCGCAACCGAGCATCAGCGCGGCTTTCCAGTTGTTGTGCGCGGTGGCGAGCAGGGCGCAGGACAGCGAGGCCAGACGGTGTTCGTTGGCCATGTCGATGCCCGCGGAGTTGGCGCGCTCGGAACCGTACAGGTCACGCGGCAACGGAATGCGTGGGTGCGGCAGGCCGAAACCACCTTCCACGGTCGCCATCTGCTCGATCTGAGCCACCGGATCGGCCACCAGCTCCTGGATCGAAATCGACTGGTCGGCGATGCGGTTGACGAACGAGGTGTTCGCGCCGTTTTCCAGCAGACGACGCACGAGGTACGCCAGCAGGGTTTCGTGGGTGCCGACCGGTGCGTACACACGGCACGGACGGTTCAGCTTGCCTTCGGAAACTTTGCCGACAACCTGCTCGTAGAGCGGTTCGCCCATGCCGTGCAGGCACTGGAATTCGTACTGGCCCGGGTAATAGTTCTGACCGGCAATGTGGTAAATCGCCGACAGGGTGTGGGCGTTATGCGTGGCGAACTGCGGGTAGATGACTTCCGGCACCGACAGCAGTTTGCGCGCGCAAGCGATGTAGGAAACGTCGGTGTACACCTTGCGGGTGTAGACCGGATAGCCTTCCAGGCCTTCGACCTGGGCGCGTTTGATTTCGCTGTCCCAGTACGCGCCTTTTACCAGGCGGATCATCAGGCGATGACGGCTGCGACGAGCCAGGTCGATCACGTAGTCGATCACGTACGGGCAACGCTTCTGGTAAGCCTGGATCACGAAACCGATGCCGTTCCAGCCGGTCAGTTGCGGCTCGAAGCACAGGCGCTCGAGCAGATCCAGCGACAGTTCGAGACGGTCGGCTTCTTCGGCGTCGATGTTCAGGCCGATGTCGTATTGCTTGGCCAGCAGGGTCAGCGACAGCAGGCGCGGGTACAGCTCGTCCATCACCCGCTCGTACTGCGCACGGCTGTAACGCGGGTGCAGTGCCGACAGCTTGATGGAAATGCCCGGGCCTTCATAAATCCCACGGCCGTGGGAGGCTTTGCCGATCGAGTGGATGGCTTGTTCGTACGACGCCAGGTACTTCTGCGCGTCGTGCTCGGTCAGTGCCGCTTCACCGAGCATGTCGTAGGAATAGCGGAAGCCCTTGGCTTCGAACTTGCTCGCGTTGGCCAGCGCTTCGGCGATGGTTTCGCCGGTGACGAACTGCTCGCCCATCAGGCGCATGGCCATGTCGACACCCTTGCGGATCATCGGCTCGCCGCTCTTGCCGATGATGCGGCTCAGCGACGACGTCAGGCCGGCTTCGTTGTGGGTCGACACCAGTTTGCCGGTCAGCAGCAGGCCCCAAGTGGCCGCGTTGACGAACAGCGAAGGGCTGTTGCCCAAATGCGGGTGCCAGTTGCCGGTGCTGATCTTGTCGCGGATCAGCGCATCACGAGTGCCTTTGTCCGGGATACGCAGCAGCGCTTCGGCCAGGCACATCAGGGCTACGCCTTCCTGGGACGACAGGGAGAATTCCTGCAGCAGACCCTGAACAATGCCTGCACGACCGCCGGCACTTTTCTGGTTACGCAGTTTTTCCGCGATGGTCGCGGCGAGTTTGTTGGTGGCTTCGGCCATCGGTGCCGGCAGGCGCGCCTGTTCGATCAGCATCGGCACCACTTCCGGCTCAGGGCGGCGGTAAGCGGCAGTGATCGAAGCACGCAGCACCGATTGCGGCAGGATGCTTTCAGCGAATTCGAGGAAACACTGATGGGCGTGATCGGTGTGGACTTCGCCGGCGTCGTCGCTGTCCTTGGCGGTCAAACCGTTCAGCTCGGTCAGGGTTGCACCACCCTCGAGTTTTTCCAGGTAATTGAAAATTGCCTGCTTGATCAGCCAGTGCGGTGTGCGATCAATCGAGGTCGCGGCAGCCTTCAGGCGCTCGCGGGTCGGGTCATCGAGTTTGACCCCAAGGGTGGTGGTAGCCATATTTTTATCCTCATGGTTGCCACAGTTGCGTGGCATCAGCTGGCGGCAAGATTAGCCGTGCGCCGAAAGAGGTGCAACCGGGTGCAACCCTTTTTTGTCGGAAAAATAAACGCCTCATCAGGAATTATTTTCTGGTACTCGAGTGCAGCACTTGCTTGGTGCGTTTGCTTCTAGCAAAGCGTTCTGACTGCGTTAAAAGGGAGCAAAAAACGCTTATTTGTGGGTATATCCGACTAGGTGCAACTTATTCTCGAGAAACTGGTTGCACCTATTTTGCTTTGTTGCATAGCATTCGCGCCCAAGGTGCAACCGGGAATACCCGATGCATCGGCTGGTGGCTTTCCTGGGGAAACATCAGTCCTAAATGCGCGGGATCCCGATTCGTCTGCCAAACGTCGTCGTTTGTGTGCGATTCATCACCGCTGCTACATAAAAACAAAGCCAGGGCGTAACTTAATGAGCGTAAGCAATCCAACACTGATCACGTTCGTGATCTACATCGCAGCAATGGTGCTGATCGGCTTCATGGCCTATCGCTCCACCAACAACCTCTCCGACTACATTCTTGGCGGCCGCAGCCTCGGCAGCGTCGTGACGGCTCTGTCTGCCGGTGCTTCCGACATGAGCGGCTGGTTGCTGATGGGCCTGCCGGGTGCCATCTACATGTCCGGCCTGTCCGAAAGCTGGATCGCCATCGGCCTGATCGTCGGTGCCTACCTGAACTGGCTGTTCGTCGCCGGTCGTCTGCGCGTGCAGACCGAGCACAACGGTGACGCCCTGACGCTGCCGGATTACTTTTCCAGCCGCTTCGAAGACAAAAGCGGCCTGCTGCGTATCATTTCGGCGATCGTGATTCTGGTGTTTTTCACCGTCTATTGCGCATCTGGCATCGTGGCCGGTGCCCGTCTGTTCGAAAGCACCTTCGGCATGTCCTACGAGACGGCGCTGTGGGCCGGTGCTGCGGCGACGATTGCCTACACCTTCGTCGGCGGTTTCCTCGCAGTGAGCTGGACCGACACCGTACAAGCCACCCTGATGATTTTCGCGCTGATCCTTACGCCGATCATCGTCCTGTTGGCCACTGGCGGCGTCGACACCACGTTCCTGGCGATCGAGGCACAAGACCCAAGCAACTTTGACATGCTCAAGGGCACCACTTTCATTGGCGTCATTTCGCTGATGGGCTGGGGCTTGGGCTACTTCGGTCAACCGCACATCCTGGCGCGTTTCATGGCGGCTGACTCGGTGAAGTCGATTGCCAATGCCCGTCGCATCTCCATGACCTGGATGATCCTGTGCCTGGGCGGCACCGTGGCTGTGGGCTTCTTCGGTATTGCCTACTTCTCGGCACACCCGGAAGTTGCAGGTCCGGTGACTGAAAACCACGAGCGCGTCTTCATCGAACTGGCCAAACTGCTGTTCAACCCATGGATTGCCGGTGTTCTGCTGTCGGCCATTCTGGCTGCAGTGATGAGCACCCTGAGCTGCCAGTTGCTGGTGTGCTCGAGCGCCCTGACTGAAGACTTCTACAAAGCGTTCATCCGCAAGACAGCTTCTCAGAAAGAACTGGTCTGGATCGGTCGCGCCATGGTGTTGGTGGTCGCGCTGATCGCCATCGCACTGGCAGCCAACCCGAAAAACCATGTGCTGGGTCTGGTCAGCTACGCGTGGGCCGGTTTCGGTGCTGCGTTCGGTCCGGTGGTGCTGATCTCGGTCGTCTGGAAAGGCATGACTCGCGATGGCGCACTGGCCGGTATCCTTGTCGGTGCGATCACCGTTGTGGCGTGGAAACATTGGGAAGTGATGGGGCTGTACGAAATCATCCCGGGCTTCATCTTCGCCAGCCTGGCGATCTACATCGTCAGCAAGTTCGGCTCGCCGACCACTGGCATGGTGCAGCGCTTCGAAGCGGCGGAAAAAGATTTCCACCTGAACAAGTGATGCATTGAGCTTCGGCTCACAAAAAACGGCCCGTCTCCGAAAGGAGGCGGGCCGTTTTTTTGTGCCTGTGATTTCTCTGATTCACCACAAACCCCTGTAGGAGTGAGCCTGCTCGCGATAGCGGAGTACCAGTCAGCATTCTTTTAACAGATATGCCGCTATCGCGAGCAGGCTCACTCCTACAAGTGGTGGTGGTTTTGAGGGCTGTGTCTGTAGTTGGATGCGCCGATATTCGAAGGCTTTTTCGACAGAAAAAGTAGGGAAAATCTGATTTTCCCGTCACTCACCCAACCCTCCTTGTCCCTCATGCAGAATCGCCCGCCCTCATTCTGCAGAGACACATCGGATGTTCGCGCCTGCCAATCAACCGCGTTTCACGTTGACCCTCGAAGGCGCCCAACTTGACCTCAAGGTCCTTGAGTTCACGGGCAAGGAAGCCATCAGCCAACCCTATCGTTTCGAACTGGAACTGGTCAGTGAACGGCCCGATCTGGACCTCGAAAGCCTGCTGCACCGTCAGGCGTTTCTGAGTTTTGACGCGGACGGTTCCGGTGTTCACGGTCAGATTTATCAGGTCGGGCAGGGCGACTCCGGGAAACGTCTGACTCGCTATCACTTGAGCCTGGTCCCGCGTCTGACGTACCTCGGGCACCGCATCAATCAGCGGATCTTCCAGCATCAAACGGTGCCGCAGATCGTTGCGCGGATCCTCAAGGATCACGCGATCCTGCGCGATGCGTTCGAGTTCCGCCTCGGCAGCGACTACCCGGTGCGTGAATATTGCGTGCAGTACGCCGAGAGCGATCTGGCGTTCATCCAGCGCCTGTGTGCCGAGGTCGGCATTCATTACCACTTTCAGCACAGTCCCGAAGGCCACGTATTGGTGTTCGGCGACGATCAAACGGTGTTCCCGCGTCTGGCGACGCCGACGTTGTACCTGCCGGGCAGCGGCATGGCGGCAGGCGCGCCGGCGATCCAGCGTTTCAACGTGCGCGTGGAGACCCGTACCAGCGTGGTTACCCGGCGTGACTACAACTTTGAAAAGCCGCGCGTGCAACTGCAAAGCCGTAGTGAAAGCGAGCAGCGCCCAGTGCTGGAGGACTATCACTTCCCCGGTCAATTCAACGATCGTGAAACCGGCAAGCACCTCGCACAACGTGCGCTTGAGCGACATGTCGCCGACTATCGTCAGGCCGAAGGCATCAGCGATGAATCCTCGCTGGTGTGTGGACATTTCCTGCAACTGACCGAGCACCCGCGCCAGGACTGGAATGATCTGTGGCTGCTCACCGCCATCGAGCACTGTGGGCGACAGCCGCAAGTGCTGGAGGAATCGGTGACCAGTGATGGGGAAACATTCCAGGGCTACCGTAATACCTTTCTCGCCACGCCGTGGGATGTGTTCTTCCGCCCGGCCCTTGGCCCGGAAAAACCACGGATGCTCGGCTATCAACCAGCGGTGGTCACTGGGCCGAAAGACACGGAAATCCACTGCGACGAGTACGGCCGGGTCAAGGTACAACTGGCCTGGGATCGTGTCGGCGAACTCAACGAGCACTCCAGTTGCTGGCTGCGTGTCGCTACGGGGTGGGCGCATGACCATTACGGCAGCGTGCTGATCCCACGGGTCGGCATGGAGGTGCTGGTCGGGTTCATCGACGCCGATGCCGACAAACCCTTGGTCATGGGTTGTTTGCCGAACGCCGCGACGCCAGTGCCGCTGGATCTGCCGGCCGACCAGACCCGCAGCATCTTCCGCAGCCAGAGCAGCCCCGGTGGCGGCGGTTACAACGAACTGCGTATCGAGGACAAAAAAGGTGCCGAGGAAATCTACCTGCGCGCCCAGCGCAACTGGACCCAGCATGTGCTGCACGACCAACAAGTGCAGGTCGACAATCAGCGCAGCATCGTCGTCACCGGCACCGCAAAGCATGAGCTGAAGGCGGACGAACAGCGCATCACCCACGGCCAGCGCCAGGCCGAAGTGAAGAGGGACGACCATTTGACGGTTGTTGGCGATCGGCACATTCGGGTGAGCAATCAGGCAACCAGCGCCAGCGGACAGTTCAACGTCAGCGCCGGGCAACAAGTGGTCATCGATGGCGGTGCGAGCGCGACGATTCAGGCGGGTGGGCAGTGGATCAACATCGGCCCCGGCGGGATTTTCAGCAGCGTACCGATTCAGGTCGGTGGTGCGCCGATGGCGGCGATGAGTGCGGCGCCGATTGTGCCGGGATTGCCGGAGAAACTGGCGGCAGCGCCCGCCGCCATCCTCACGCCAGGACAGATCATGAGCCTGAATAGCGATGCACCGTTCTGCGAAGAGTGCGAGCGCTGCAAGAATGGCCTCTGCCCGGCGCCCGACACGTTGTCGCAACCCCCAAAGTCCTCAGCCCGGCCGGCGCCTTCGGGCGCTGAGCCGGGCTTTCATATTGTTGAACAGGGAATGTCGCGGTCTGCGCTGGAATCCACACTGTTCCCGCAGCCAGATCCGGCCGTGCTGGAGAAATTTCGCAGCCTCAATCCGCAACTCAGCCAATACGCCAAACCTGGGCAACTGATCGTGCTGAGCGATCCACGTAATACGCAATGCACTCGGGAAGAGGCGTTGCTGATGGAGGCGGCGCAGAAAGTTGATGCGGCGTTGGCGCCGATGAGTGATGCGGAGGCGGAGTTTATGGCTCGGCATCATGGGGAGATTGAATCGTTTTTATCGCAGGGTTCGACAAGCGTAGGGATTGGGGCGGCGATGTTCAGTAATCATTTAAAAAATCTCGCCGGCACGTTGAGTGAGTTGGAGTCACTGCATAAGGAAACCTTCGATAAGCACGGCAAGCTTAAAGGTGTTGATTTCTTTGAAAAGCGAAAACAGTTGATGACGCAACTGGATAACAGCCTCAGTCCCTTAATGCGAAAAATGGTTGGTTTGCCCGATCACCCGAACCTTAGGAAAGCACTGGGCATTTCCAGCCGCAGCCTTGTCCATCACTGGAGCAAGGTGGGTACTTCAGCCGGAATTCCGGGGTATGCGATGCATATTGAGGGGGTAAGTAAGGCGAGCAAGGTAATAAAAGTGGGGGGCTGGATCGGAGTTGGGCTACAGGCCACAGCATCGGGAATTAAGGTCAAGGAGACCTGTCGAGAGGGTACTGAAGAGGCTTGCAGGAGAGTGCGGTTCACCGAAAGTGGGAAATTTAGTGGAATTGTCATGGGCGGAGCCGCAGGGGCGGCAATTGCGGGTCCGGTGTGCGCCGCTATCGGGCTTAGCACTTTGGGGGCAGGCGGAATCGCCTGCGGTCTTGTGTTGACTGGTTTGGGTACCGCTGTGCTGGGCAATACTTTCGGGGAGTGGGGCGAGCAAGGGGCAGATGTTGTCTATGAGATCCAGAAATGAGATCGGATATTGAAATGCTGTTCCTGTTAAGTGGTTTGGTATTGATTGCACTTATTTTTCTGTCGTCATTGATTTTGCTGTTTGTGGCTTATTTTTTTGCGCGGGATATCTTTAAGTGTTTGAGCAATTCACCGGCTGTTATTTCTAGAAAACGCACCTTGGGGTGGGAGCCGATTGGCCGATTTCTATTTATTAGTAGTGTGGGCACGCTCATGATCTTCTCGCGTAAATCCATACGAAATGGAGAGCTGGACGCCAAGGATTACGAAGCCTTGCCAGTAGGCTTGCGGCGGATAATTTTATTTTCCAATTGGATGATGTTGGTGTTAAGCACCCTTGCAATAATCGGTGTGGTGTTGGGGAAGGTTAATGGTTGGCTGAGTTAACCATTTTTCGATGATCAATCTGTTTTTGTCATTCAGGTTGTCTCTTTACGCTGGTTTGTAACTCAGCCATTTGTTTTTGTAGATAACAGCATTCTCGATATTGTCGAGAGCTGAATAGGTCGTTGAATGATAAAACTAATTCCCCAACATTGGTTACAGCGTCAGCCGCTAATGGCCGATGAACAACTGTTTGCAGTTCTCAGCAGCACCAGCGATGGCGAGCCATTCAAGATCTGGAGCGGGTCAACTACCGTCCAAGCGCCAAGTCCGATTTGGGCGGATACGATTTACGCCGAGTGGGATGCAGTGATGCCTTTCGTGGGAATTGTCCCGGCAGACAGTGAGTTTCTCGATTGGGTGGCGACTACCGAGTCTCTTGATTGGGGCTGGCTAGCGGTTTCTTCGGCGAGCCTTGAAGTGGTGGTTGAGCATTTGCGCAGTTTGACCCAGGTGTTGATGCCGGACGGCAAAGCGGTGTTTTTCCGTTTTTGGGATGGGCGGTTTCTGTTGCCGATCCTGCATTCGGACGCAGTGGATTCGGCGCAACTGATGCCGGTGATATCGCGCGGTTTGATCAATGGTCAGGCCGTGGCTGTCGGGGGCAGGGCGCAGGCTTCGGAGCGGGTGTTTCCTTGGTGGACAGTACCGGAGTCGGTCTTGGCTGCGGCGGGTGACGACGTTCGCGTCGGCAATGCTGTGCAGTGGCTGAGCGAGGAGCATCCGATGCTCTTCGAGGACTTCCCCGAGCCGGTTCTACGCTGCAAGGTCAGGCAGTTTTTTCAGGTCGCAACGTCGGAAGAATCGTCGCAGTCGGCGTTGTTGGAGTATTTGCTGACAGAGTCGGAGTGAGGTTTCCGGGCGAAGGCCCCGGACGTTTCCTTCGAGTCGCGGCGGTTTTCATGAACTGGTAGGCGATGGGTTGCAGGGATAGCTGATGGACGCCGCCAACTACCGCATCCGCACCGTCGTCCAGGTGCTGGAAAACCTGTGCATGCGCGGCTCGATCGAGTGCGACTCCATCATCCTCAGTGACTTCGCCAAACTCTGCGCCATTCCCTTGCGTGATGGGTGTGATTTGCTGGATGTGATCGGGAAACGATTGGGCTCAATGCCGAACTGAATGTTGGTGAGTTTCAAACTGTGGCGGGTTCTTGAGATGTGAGAGGCCCGCTCGGCCGCCAACCCCTGACTTGCCGCCCGGTAAAAGGTAAACTTCACGGCCCTCGCAGGAGCAGCCATGAATTATCGTCACGCCTTCCATGCCGGCAATCACGCCGATGTGTTCAAACACCTGACTTTGACCCGCCTCATCGCCCTGATGTCGCGCAAGGAGCAGCCGTTTGCCTATCTCGACAGCCACGCCGGCATCGGTCTGTATGACCTGCAGGGTGATCAGGCCAACCGTACCGGCGAGTACCTGGAAGGCATCGCGCGCTTGTGGGATCAGCCGGATCTGCCGGCGCTGACCGCCGACTACATGAAAGTGCTGCACGAGATGAACCCGGATGGCCAGTTGCGCTATTACCCGGGTTCGCCGGAGTTGGCGCGGCGTCTGACCCGGCCGCAGGACCGGGTGATGCTCAACGAGAAGCACCCGGAAGACGGCGTGCTGCTCAAGGACAATATGGCCGGCGACCGTCGGGTGAAGGTGCATCTGGGCGAGGGCTGGCATGTGGCGCGGGCGATGTTGCCGGTGCAGGAGAAGCGTGCGGTGATGTTGATTGATCCGCCGTTCGAACAGATCGATGAAATGCAACGTTGCGCGGCGTCGTTGAAAGAGGCGATTGGCCGGATGCGCCAGACCGTGGCGGCAATCTGGTACCCGGTGAAGGACCAGCGTGCGCTGCGTCGTTTCTATCAGGACCTGGCCGGTACTGGTGCGCCGAAACTGCTGCGCGTGGAGCTGTTGGTGCATCCGCTGGATACGCCGAACAGCCTGAACGGTTCGGGCATGGCGATTGCCAATCCGCCGTGGGGGCTGGAGGAAGAATTGCGTGAGCTGCTGCCGTGGCTGTCCAGGAAACTTGGGCAGACCCAGGGTGGGTGGCAGATGGACTGGTTGATTGCCGAGAGTTGATCAGTTGCTTTGATGGTGTCTGATCGGACGCCTTCGCGAGCAAGCCCGCTGCCACATTTGGAACGCATTTCAAATGTGGCAGCGGGCTTGCTCGCGAAGCTTCCAGGCTTTAGTTGCCCGCCAGACTCGGTGGCATGCACACGCCGGTGCCGCCGATCCCGCAGTAGCCTTCGGGATTCTTCGCCAGGTATTGCTGGTGATACGCCTCGGCGAAGTACACGGTCGGCGCCTGTTCGATGTCAGTGCTGATTTCGCCCAGACCGGCCTTCGACAGTTCAGCCTGATACACCGCTTTGCTCTTGAGCGCCGCATCCAGTTGCTCTGGCGAGGTCGCGTAGATCACCGAGCGGTACTGGGTGCCGATGTCGTTGCCCTGGCGCATGCCCTGCGTCGGGTTGTGCAGTTCCCAGAACATCGCCAGCAGCTCTTCGTAGCTGACTTTGGCCTTGTCATACACCACCAGCACCACTTCGGCGTGGCCGGTCAGGCCCGAGCAGACTTCTTCATAAGTCGGGTTCGGCGTGTAGCCACCGGCGTAGCCGACCACGGTGCTGACCACGCCTTCACGCTGCCAGAAGCGGCGTTCGGCACCCCAGAAGCAACCCAGACCGAAGATCGCGAAGTCGACGTCCTGGAAGAATGGGCCGAGCAGCGGGGTTTCTTCGAAGACGAAGTGCTTTTCAGGCAGGGTCATCGCGGTTTCGCGGCCGGGCAGAGCTTGGTCTTTGGTCGGTAGCACGTTTTTGTTCACCAGAATTTCCGAGCGCAGAACCATGATCGTTCCTCTCAGTCAGGATGGGATGTAAAAAATCAGACCGCCAGTGTGCCCAATGATGCCCAGTTAATCACTACCCAAAATGTGCGGGTACTCGCACCCATTGTAGGAGTGAGCCTGCTCGCGATAGCGGTATTTCAGTAACGAATAAGTTGATTGACCTACCACTATCGCGAGCAGGCTCACTCCTACAAGGGATCTGTGTTGTTTAGAGGCAGAGCGGGCCGCGTGGGTAGCGCTTGAGCGCCTGGATCAGCTCGGCGCCGGGTATCGGGCGGTCGAACAGGTAGCCCTGGCCGACATCGCAGCGGTGGCGACGCAGGAATGCCAGCTGTTCGGCGGTTTCGATGCCTTCGGCCACGACTTTGAGCTTGAGGTTGTGCGCCATGGCGATCACCGCCGAAGTGATTTCCATGTCGTCCTGGTTGTCCGGGATCTCGTGGATGAAGCTGCGATCGATCTTGATGATGTCGATCGGGAATTTCTTCAAATAACTCAGCGACGAATAACCGGTGCCGAAGTCGTCCATGGCCAGGGTCAGGCCCAGGCGCTTGAGCTGGTCGAGCTGCAGGTGCGTGTCTTCGGTGGCTTCCAGCAGCAAACCTTCGGTCAGTTCCAGCTCCAGCAGATTGGCCGGCAGCGCTTCTTCCTTGAGGATGTTGGCGATCGAGGCGACCAGGTCCGGGTCGGAGAATTGCTTGGGCGACAGGTTGATCGCCACTTGCAGATTGCCCATGCCGGCAGCGGTCAGCGCTTTGCTCATGCGGCAGGCCTGACGGGCGATCCACTTGCCGATCGGAATGATCAGGCCGGTCTCTTCGGCGACGCTGATGAACTGGTCCGGACGGATCATGCCACGCTCCGGGTGGTTCCAGCGCAGCAGTGCCTCCATGCCCAGCAGGCGACCGCTGCGCAGGCACAGCTTGGGCTGATAGAACACGTCCAGCTCGTTCTGGGTCAGGGCGCGGCGCAGGTTGTTCTCGACGAACAGCTTGTAGCTGGCCTCGGCGTTCAGCGCCTCGGTGAAGACTTGCACCTGGTGCTTGCCGTTGGCCTTGGCCTTGTGCAGGGCTAGGCCAGCGTTACGCATCAGGGTCTGCGGATCGCGCCCGTGCAGCGGCGCACAGGCCAGGCCGACCGAGCCGGTGACGCTGATCAGCTGGTTGTCGACGAACATCGGTTTGTCGAGGGTCATCAGCAGTTGGCTGGCGATCTGCTGCCCGGCTTCGAGATCGGTATCGTCGAGCAGCACGGCGAACTCGTTACTGGCAAACCGCGCCAGGCTGCCGCTCGGGCTCAGGCTGTTGCGCAGGCGCCGGGCGAGACTGATCAGCAGTTTGTCGCCGGTCTGGTGACCGAGGCTGTCGTTGATTCGTTTGAAGTTGTCGATGTCCACCAGCAACAGGCTGATCGGGGTATCGCTATCCCGGGCGAAGCGTTCGTCCAGATTGCGGATAAATGCAGGCCGGTTACCGAGGTTGGTCAGGTTGTCGGTGTACGCCAGACGCTCGATGCGCTGTTGCGCCAGTTTGGTCTGGGTAATGTCTTCGTAGATGCCGATGTAGTGCGTCAGCTCGCGGTTGTCGCCATACACCTTGGAGATCGACAACTGACCCCAGTACGGTTCGAGGTTCTTGCGCCGGCTCTTGAATTCGCCCTGCCAGCTGTTGCTCTTGGCCAGCGCCGAGGGCGCGTCGAACAGCAGTTCACTGAGGTTTTCCAGGGCCGGAAGCTCCGACAGGCGCTGGCCGTGGACTTCCTCGGTGGAGTACTGGGTGATCGCGGTGAAGCTCGGGTTGACGTACTCGACCACGCCGTCGCAATTGACCAGCAAAAAGGCGTTGGCGCTTTGCTCGACCGCGCGCTGGAACAGGTGCAGGGCGCTTGTGGCGGTGCGACGGTTGTGGTTGTTGATGACCTGGGCGAACTGGTCTGCCAGCTCACCGGCAAAGGCGATTTCGTCGGACTGCCAGGCGCGGGTGACGCCGGTCTGTTCCAGGCAGAGCACGCCGACCACTTGGCCATCGACGCGGATACTGGCGTCGAGCATTGCGTTGACGTCGCGCGGGCGCAGGGCTTCGGCCATCTCGCGGGTGCGCGGGTCGCGCATGGCGTTGTGCGCGTCGATGGCGCGACTGCCGTGCAGGGCGTCCATGTAGTCGGGGAAACCGCTGATGTCGATCACCTCCGGCAGGATGTATTCCTGAGTCGCGCGGTGATACGCCGAAATCGGCACCAGCAGATTACCTTCGAGGTTCCACAGGCTGGCGCAGTCGATTTCATAGATGTCACAGGCGCAGCGGGTGATCAGCTCGGCGGCTTCCTGCAGCGAATTGTGGCTGCTGTAGCGCTGGCGGGCCAGCAACAGGATCAGATCCTGCTGGGCGCGCACCCGATCCAGATGTTGCAGTTGTTCCTGCTGGGCACGCTGGTTGAGTTCCAGAGCGATCTGCAGGCGGGAATTCTGGGTTTCGAGGTCGACGGACGGCAGCGTGGGCGCTTCAGCGAACACGTTATCAACGGCCAGCAAATAGCCGCGCAACAGGTGGCGATTGTGCTGTTTGTAGGCTTCGCCGAGTTCGAGGATGCTCAAGGCGCCGGCGGCGGTGTGCAGGGTGTAGCGCACCAGATAATGCGGGCCGACGCCGAGTTGCTGCTGAATGGTGTCGTGCAGTTGATAGCGCGCTTCAGGCTCCATCAGGCTGGCGTAGGGCGAGCCGACCAGCGCACAGAGTTCGACCGCCGGTTGGCCGAACTGACGCTCGCAGTTGGGGTCGAGAAACAGCATCGCCCAGCTGGCTTCATTCAAGCGCTCGAAACGCAGCATGCCGAGCCGCGAGGGCACAGGCAACTGCGTCACTACCTCGGCCGCCATACGGCTGGCGGCATCGGGTTGGCTCTTCATGAAGGAACTCGCTTGGAAATATGCTGAACGCGCCGGGCTCTCGCCCTCTTTACTGTTGCCTGCGGCAAGGTTGCATCATTGCGGCACCGACTGACAAGAGAGATGAAGGCCAAGTGCTATAAGAATATGTCGGCCGCGCAAGGCATTTCTCCAGCGCCTCTCGTAAAAGAGCAAAAGATCGCAGCCTGCTGCAGCTCCTACAGGGGGCGCACACCCGTGCAGGACCTGCCGAAGGCTGCAATTTTTTAAGGTTTCAGCGTAATTTCATACTGATCGATTGCAGCTTCTTTCCATCCCGATCATGGTAATTGATCAAAATCTGATCAGCCTCAACCACCATGTGCGCGAAGTTGTCTTCACTGACCACTGCGCTGGTCAATTCGTGGTGATAGTCGCCTGCTGCGGTGCGCGCCAGCGGTTGATCGAGGATGAACGTCGAGGCCCTGGCGTAGGGCAACAGCTTGCTGTTATGAAAAGGCGAGGAAACGATGGTGTGGACTTCGAAGTCCGGGTCTTCGCTGTGGCTCAGGCGCGAGGTCAACGAGCCGTGCACGTCGCCCGAGACAAACACCACGTTCCTGATCCGCTGGGTGCGGATGGTTTCCAGCAGGCGCAGGCGTTGCTCCGGGAAGGCTTTCCAGGCGTCGTCGCCGTGCAGCTTGCGATCCGGGTAGAACATCACGCTGGTGACGACGAACTTGACCCGCGCCGGGCTGTTGATCAGCCACTGAAGGAGCGCCTGTTCCTGCGCCTCGTCGAGGATGCGGCGATCATCGGCCGACAGGTTGCGTCGGGTGCGACTGTCGGTCACGAACCATTCAATGTCACCGTCACTGAATTGATACCAGTAGTGCTCGAGCTTTTCCCGGTCGACTTCTTCGTTAGTTGTCAGCTCATGCGCAGGGCTGTGGCTTACTTGATAGATCTCATAAGCCGCCATGGCATTGCGATATAGCGCGTGATCAGACTTTCCGGCATTCGCCGGCCAGTTGTCTTCGATTTCGTGATCATCAAGGATCATGTAAGTCGAGGTGCCGGCCATCAAACGCTGAATGTTGGGTTGGGAGAACGCCGCGCGGTATTTGCTGAGGATCTCTTCGTATTCACGATCAGGTGCGAACAGATTAAGGTCGTCGACGTAAATCTGATCACCCGTCATCAACGTGGCACTGATCGGCGGTTGCGCACCTTCGATCAACTGGTTGATGGAAGCGAAGATCCGGTCGCCGAGGTGGGGCAGCGAGGGGATGCCTGCGCTCATGCGCAAATAGCGGCAGGAGCCGACGATGTAAGCCCGTGGCTGCAGGGCCTGGCTGGAACGGGTACGCAGGCGATAGATTTCCCGGGGCCACTGCAGCGGTAGTTCGGCCACACTGTCCACGGTGTGTACCGGATTCATCGGGCTGAACCAGCCGGTCTGGTATTCATATTCGGTGTCGCTGCTCAAGTTGTTGAGTACGAACACCGCCGTCATGTCGCGCAAACTATCGAGTTCAGCGAAATTACCCGTTGACCACTGTTGTGTGTCTGCCATCCGGTAGCGAATGCCGGCAAATACCGGTGCATTGTCCTGGCGGTCTGCGCGCATGAATATCCGCGCATGATGAGTTGTCACGTGGCCGATGATCGGGCCAATTGTTGGCTTTAACATATTCGAATCCGTTCGAGTAAGTTTGTTGTTGATAAATAACGCAGGGTTTTTGTTATTTAACTAGAGGGACAAAGGTTAGTTGGCCGTCGAGCAAAAATATCGAGGCGAAGTGGACTGTGCTCGTGGCTTAAATAAGCCGAACATGTAGGAAGATGCGCTGGTATTTCTTCAGGCAAAAAAAGCCCCGTCAAACTGACGGGGTTGAGGTACGAGCGTGTGGCGCTCGAAAACGTGAAACACAAGCGGCCCTCCGTTGCCGGAGGGCCGCCTGGGATTACAGCAGGATGGTGCGGATGTCCGCCAGCAGGCTGCCCAGACGCTGGGTGAAGCGTGCGGCAGCGGCGCCGTTGATCACACGGTGATCGTAGGACAACGACAGCGGCAGCATCAGTTTCGGCTGGAAGGCTTTGCCGTCCCAGACTGGCTGGATGGTCGCCTTGGAAACACCGAGGATCGCCACTTCCGGCGCGTTGACGATCGGCGTGAAGCCGGTGCCGCCAATGTGGCCGAGGCTGGAAATGGTGAAGCAGGCGCCCTGCATGTCGTCAGCGGTGAGCTTCTTGTCGCGGGCTTTGGCAGCCAGCGCAGCGGCTTCGGCTGCCAGTTGCAACAGGCTCTTCTGGTCAACGTTCTTGATGACCGGTACCAGCAGGCCATCCGGAGTGTCGACGGCGAAGCCGATGTTGACGTACTTCTTGCGGATAATCGCTTTGCCGCTTGGCGCCAGCGAACTGTTGAAGTCCGGCAGCTCCTTGAGCATGTGCGCGCACGACTTGAGCAGCAGTGGCAGGATTGTCAGCTTGACGCCGGCCTTCTCTGCAACGGCTTTCTGGGCCACGCGGAACGCTTCCAGCTCGGTGATATCAGCCGAATCGAACTGAGTCACGTGCGGGATGTTCAGCCAGCTGCGGTGCAGGCTCGACGCGCCGATTTGCATCAGGCGAGTCATCGGCACTTCTTCGATTTCGCCGAAACGGCTGAAGTCGACGACCGGAATCGGCGGGATGCCCGCACCACCGGTTGCGCCGGCAGCAGCGGCCGGTGCTTCCTTGGCCTTCTGCATCATCGCTTTGACGTAAGTCTGTACGTCTTCTTTCAAGATACGACCGTGCGGGCCGCTGGCGCCGACAGCGTTAAGCTCCACGCCGAACTCGCGAGCCAGTTGACGCACGGCAGGACCGGCGTGAACTTTCGCACCCGGCTTGGCCGGTGCGGCGGCTGGCGCAGCAGCAGGTGCAGGTGCAGCGGCAGCCGGAGCGGCAGCGGCTGGAGCACTTGGAGCAGCAGCGGCAGCTGGAGCCGGGGCAGCAGCAGGCGCTGCGCCTTTGACTTTCAGCTTGAGGATCAGGTCGCCGGTACCGACTTCGTCGTCCAGCTTGATCGAAACGCTTTCCACCACGCCGGCAGCGGGCGACGGGATTTCCATGCTCGCCTTGTCGGATTCCAGGGTGATCAGCGACTGGTCGGCTTCAACGCTGTCGCCAGCCTTGACCAATACTTCGATGATCTTCGCTTTGCCAGCCGAGCCGATGTCCGGAACGTGGATGTCCTGAACGCTGTCGGCCACTGGAGCAGCCGGGGCTGCTGCAGGAGCAGGTGCAGCCGCAGCGGCCGGTGCAGCAGCCTGGGCTGGAGCGGCAGCAGCAGGGGCCGCAGCACCCGCCACTTCCAGATCCAGGATCAGGTCGCCGGTGCCGACTTCGTCGTTGAGCTTGACGCTGATGGCCTTGACCACGCCAGCGGCAGGCGACGGGATTTCCATGCTCGCCTTGTCGGATTCCAGAGTGATCAGCGATTGATCAGCCTCGACCTTGTCGCCGACCTTGACCTGGATCTCGATGATCTGGGCCTTGCCCGACGAACCGATGTCCGGCACGTGCACTTGCTGAACCGAAGCGGCAGCAGGGGCAGCAGGGGCAGCAGGGGCAGCGGCAGGCGCGGCAGCAGGCGCCGCAGCCGGTTTGGCTTCAGCTTTTGCTGCCGGTGCAGCGGCAGGCGCAGGGGCCGCTTGCGCGGCGCCCTCGACTTCCAGCTCAAGCAGTTCGTCGCCTTCTTTCAGGCGGTCGCCCAGCTTCACTTTCAGGCTTTTGATGACGCCGGCTTTCGGGGCCGGCACTTCCATGCTGGCCTTGTCCGATTCCAGGGTCAGGATGCTCTGGTCGGCTTCGATACGGTCGCCGACCTTCACAAACAGTTCAATTACTTCACCTTCACCGCTGCCGATGTCAGGTACGCGAATGAGTTCGCTCACAAAATGTCTCCTCAGCAGTCCAGTGGGTTGCGTTTTTCCGGGTCGATGCCGAACTTGACGATGGCTTCAGCCACCACCTTAGGTTCGATATCACCACGGTCAGCCAGTGCTTCCAGGGCTGCCAACACCACGAAATGACGGTCGACTTCGAAGAAATGACGCAGTTTCTTGCGGCTGTCGCTGCGGCCGAAACCGTCGGTGCCCAGGACTTTGAATTCCTTGGACGGTACCCACTGACGGATCTGCTCGGCGAACAGTTTCATGTAGTCGGTAGAGGCGATGACCGGACCTTTACGGCCGTTCAGGCACTCTTCGACGTAGCTCAGCTTAGGCTTCTGGCCAGGCTTCAGACGGTTGCTGCGCTCTACGGCCAGGCCGTCGCGACGCAGTTCGTTGAAGCTGGTGACGCTCCACACGTCGGCGCCGACGTTGAACTCTTCACGCAGGATCTTCGCCGCTTCACGGACTTCACGCAGGATGGTGCCGGAGCCCATCAGCTGTACGTGGTGCGCCGCATCGCGGGTGTCTTCTTCAAGCAGGTACATGCCTTTCTTGATGCCTTCTTCGGCACCGGCCGGCATGGCTGGCTGCTGGTACGACTCGTTCATCACGGTGATGTAGTAGAAGATGTCCTGTTGCTCTTCGGTCATCTTCTTCATGCCGTCCTGAATGATCACCGCCAGCTCGTAGCCGTAGGTTGGATCGTAGGTGCGGCAGTTCGGGATGGTCGCGGCCAGCAGGTGGCTGTGACCGTCTTCGTGTTGCAGACCTTCACCGTTCAGGGTGGTACGACCGGCGGTGCCGCCGATCAGGAAGCCACGGGTGCGGCTGTCGCCGGCAGCCCAGGCCAGGTCGCCAATACGCTGGAAGCCGAACATCGAGTAGAAGATGTAGAACGGCAGCATCGGCTGGTTGTGGCTGGAGTACGAAGTACCGGCGGCGATGAACGAGCTCATGGCGCCTGCTTCGTTGATGCCTTCTTCAAGGATCTGACCTTTCTGGTCTTCCTTGTAGAACATCACCTGGTCTTTATCGACTGGCTCGTAGAGCTGGCCGACGGACGAGTAGATGCCCAGCTGACGGAACATGCCTTCCATACCGAAGGTACGGGCTTCGTCCGGGATGATCGGAACGATGCGCGGGCCGATTTCCTTGTCCTTGACCAGTTGCGCGAGGATCCGCACGAACGCCATGGTGGTGGAGATTTCACGGTCGCCCGAACCATCGAGGATGGCTTTGAGGGTGTCCAGATCCGGCGTCGGCACGCTGAAGCTTTGCGCGCGGCGCTGTGGCACGAAACCGCCCAGTGCAGTGCGACGCTCGCTCAGGTAGCGGGCTTCGGCGCTGTTTGGCTCTGGCTTGAAGAACGGCAGGTTCTCCAGCTCTTCGTCCTTGACCGGGATGTCGAAACGATCGCGGAACAACTTCAGGCTGTCGACGTCGACTTTCTTGGTGTTGTGCGCCGTGTTTTTCGCTTCGCCGGCACCGGTGCCATAACCCTTGATGGTCTTGGCCAGGATGACGGTCGGTTGTTCTTTGTGGTTGACCGCTTCGTGGTACGCCGCATAGACCTTGTACGGGTCGTGGCCGCCACGGTTGAGTTTCCAGATCTCGTCGTCGGACAGATCAGCAACCATCGCCTTGAGTTCTGGCGTGTTGAAGAAGTGCTCACGGACGAACGCGCCGTCTTTGGCTTTGTAGTTCTGGTACTCGCCGTCGATGACTTCGTCCATGCGACGTTGCAGGATACCGTCGACGTCCTTGGCCAGCAGTGGGTCCCAGAAACGGCCCCAGATGACTTTGGTCACGTTCCACTGTGCACCGCGGAACACGCCTTCGAGTTCCTGGATGATCTTGCCGTTGCCGCGAACCGGGCCGTCGAGGCGCTGCAGGTTGCAGTTGATGACGAAGATCAGGTTGTCCAGCTTCTCGCGGCCGGCCAGGGAGATCGCGCCCAGGGATTCCGGCTCGTCGCACTCGCCGTCGCCCAGGAAGCACCAGACTTTCTGCTTGCCTGGCTGGATGAAGCCGCGGTGTTCCAGGTACTTCATGAAGCGAGCCTGGTAGATCGCCTGGATCGGGCCCAGACCCATGGATACGGTCGGGAACTGCCAGAAGTCAGGCATCAGCCAAGGGTGCGGGTAGGACGACAGGCCCTGACCGTCGACTTCCTGGCGGAAGTTGTTCATCTGGTCTTCGGTGATGCGGCCTTCCATGAACGCACGGGCGTAAACGCCTGGCGAAGTATGGCCCTGGAAGTAGATCAGGTCGCCGCCGTGTTCGTCGGTCGGGGCCTGGAAGAAGTAGTTGAAGCCGATGTCATACAGGGTCGCGCTGGAAGCGAAGCTGGAGATGTGACCACCCAGGTCAGAATCTTTCAGGTTCGTACGCATTACCATGGCCATCGCGTTCCAGCGTACCAGCGAGCGAATGCGGCGTTCCATGAACAGGTCGCCAGGCATGCGTGCTTCGTGGGTTACCGGGATGGTGTTGCGGTAAGGCGTGGTGATGGCGTAAGGGAGCTGCGAGCCGCTGCGGGTCGCGAGTTCGCCCATACGGGTCATCAGATAGTGAGCACGGTCTTCGCCTTCTTTGTCGAGAACCGATTCCAGGGCGTCCAGCCATTCCTGGGTTTCGACGGGATCGAGGTCTTGCATGGCTTGCTCCAGGGCGGAAAGGCTTCCAGAATCGGTTGCCTGAGTTTGCGACTGGCCTTGTGGGCAGACGATTTAAAATTCTTGGATTGCCGACAGGTTGTTCCGGCGGCGTGTAGTTTTACTACAAATCTTTGAGCATTTCAGCCTTTCGGATGTATAGACGAGTAGTAAAACTACAGATGAAAGGCTTGTGGCCTCCGACTGCGTTGTGAGAATAATCGTTAAGGTTGGTCGATTACCATCCGTAAAAGGTGAAACTTTGATGCTGGATGCTAAAGAAGAAGAAATTTCAGCTATTTCTAACTTTTGTTCGACAGTCCTTCGCGTAGCGGGTTTTCATCATTCACTACAAGCGGCCATTTACACGCCGATCAAGGATAGACCATGACCCTGCCCGCGCTTGCCGATCTGCCCGCCATTCTCCTGCCGTTGGTCACTCGATCCGAGCAGTCGTTCCGTACGGCCGTCGCCTCACTGGAAGACGATCATGGCCTTGCCCACTGGACGCCGGAGCGCTGGGCGCAATTGGCTCGCGTCGGCGCCGCCAGCGATTTCGTCATTGAACAGAGCGTTCGTGACCCTTTGATGTTGCTCTCCTTGGTGCAGTCCGGCGAACTCGACCGGCCATTCGCGCCGGGTGAACTGTGCTCGCAGATTGCCGCCGCCGTAAACACCGCACAAAGCGAAGACGAGCTCGGGCGCGTACTGCGTCGTCAGCGCGCCCGTCATCAAGTACGCATCATCTGGCGTGACCTCAATCGCCAGGCCGACCTGGTACAGACCTGTCGCGACCTGTCGGACATGGCCGACGCCACCATCGATCAGGCCTATCAATGGCTGTACAGCCGCCATTGCCAGCAGTTTGGTACACCGACCGGCCGGCGCAGCGGTTTGCCGCAGCAGATGGTCATCCTTGGCATGGGCAAGCTCGGCGCCGTCGAGTTGAATCTGTCCTCGGACATCGATCTGATCTTCGCCTACCCCGAGGGCGGCGAAACCGTCGGGGTTAAACGTGCGCTGGATAATCAGGAATTCTTCATTCGTCTCGGCCAGCGTCTGATCAAGGCCCTTGACCCGATGACGGTCGACGGTTTCGTGTTCCGCGTCGACATGCGCCTGCGCCCGTACGGTTCGTCCGGTGCATTGGTGCTGAGCTTCAATGCACTGGAGCAGTATTACCAGGATCAGGGTCGTGACTGGGAACGTTACGCGATGATCAAGGCGCGGGTGGTGGCCGGCGATCAAGCGGCTGGTGCGCAGTTGCTCGACATGCTGCGACCGTTCGTCTACCGGCGCTATCTGGATTTCTCGGCGATCGAGGCGCTGCGCACCATGAAGCAGCTGATCCAGCAGGAAGTGCGGCGCAAGGGCATGGCCGACAATATCAAGCTCGGTTCGGGCGGCATCCGCGAGGTCGAGTTCATTGCCCAGGCCTTCCAGTTGATCCACGGCGGGCGCGATCTGAGCCTGCAACAGCGTCCTTTATTAAAGGTATTGAGCACGCTGGAGGGGCAGGGTTATCTGCCACCGGCAGTGATCAGCGAGTTGCGTGAAGGCTACGAATTCCTGCGTTACACCGAGCACGCGATCCAGGCGATTGCCGACCGCCAGACCCAGATGTTGCCGGATGGCGCTCAGGATCAGGCGCGCATTGCGTTCATGCTCGGTTTCGCCGATTGGGATGCTTTCCACGAAAAACTGATGTTCTGGCGGGGCCGGGTCGCCTGGCACTTTGCGCAGGTGATCGCTGATCCCGATGAAGAAGAGGGCGCTGATTGCGAAGTGGTGGTTGGCGGTGAGTGGCTGCCGCTGTGGGAAGAGGCACAGGACGAAGAAGCCGCTTGCCGGCAGTTGGAAGAGGGCGGTTTCAAGGATGCGAACAAAGCGCTGAAGGCCCTGGCCGGTTTGCGCGGCAGCCCGCAGTTGCGCGCGATGCAGCGATTGGGGCGTGAGCGTCTCGATGCCTTTATTCCACGATTGCTGGCCCAGGCAGTGGAGCATGCCAATCCGGATCTGGTGCTGGAGCGGGTGCTGCCGCTGGTCGAAGCAGTGGCCCGGCGTTCAGCTTATCTAGTGCTGCTGACGGAGAACCCCGGCGCCCTGCGGCGTTTGCTGACGCTGTGCGCAGCGAGCCCGTGGATTGCCGAGCAGATCACTCGCTTCCCGCTGTTGCTCGACGAATTGCTTAATGAAGGTCGCCTGTTCAAGCCGCCACTGGCCCCTGAGCTGGCTGCCGAATTGCGCGAGCGCCTGACGCGGATTCCCGAAGACGACCTCGAACAACAGATGGAAGCCCTGCGTCACTTCAAGCTCGCGCATCGCTTGCGAGTCGCCGCTTCGGAAATCGCCGGCAGCCTGCCGTTGATGAAGGTCAGCGATTACCTGACGTGGCTGGCCGAAGCGATTCTCGAACAAGTGCTGGCCCTGGCCTGGCGCCAGACGGTCGCCAAGTACGGCACGCCGCTGCGCACCGATGGCACCTTGTGCGATCCCGGCTTCATCATTGTCGGTTATGGGAAAGTCGGTGGGCTGGAACTGGGGCATGGTTCGGACCTGGACCTGGTGTTCATCCATGACGGCGATCCTCAGGCGGAAACCGACGGGCCGAAGCCAATCGATGGCGCGCAGTTCTTCACCCGGTTGGGTCAGCGGATCATTCACCTGCTGACGGCGCAGACCAACTCCGGCCAGCTGTATGAAGTGGACATGCGCCTGCGGCCGTCCGGTGCATCCGGGTTGCTGGTCAGCTCCTTGGGTGCATTTGCCCGCTATCAGGAAAATGAAGCCTGGACGTGGGAACATCAGGCGCTGGTGCGTGCGCGGGTACTGGTGGGCAGTCAGGATGTCGGTCAGGCGTTCGAGAAAGTCCGCGCTCAGGTATTGGGCAAGGCGCGGGATCTGGCGAAGTTGCAGCAGGAAGTCAGTGAGATGCGCGCCAAGATGCGCGACAACCTCGGCAGCAAGGGCACTGCGGCCGGTACGGCGGCAAATGCCTTCGAGGCCACGGCGCCGTTCGACCTCAAGCAGGACGCCGGAGGTATCGTCGATATTGAATTTATGGTGCAATACGCGGCCTTGGCGTGGTCGCACAGCCACCCGCCATTGCTGCGCTGGACTGATAACATTCGCATTCTGGAAGAGCTGGAACACGAAGGGCTGATGCCTGCCGAAGACGCCAGCCTGTTGCGTGAGGCGTATAAAGCCTACCGCTCCGCTGCCCACCGGCAGGCCTTGCAGAAGGACGCCGGGGTGATCCAGGGCGATCAGTTTGTCGAGGAACGCCAGCAGGTATTGCGGATCTGGAAAGAGTTGGGGCTAAGCTGAAACCGGATATTTGAAACACCTGATGGCCCCTGTGGGAGCGGGCTTGCTCGCGAAAGCGGAGTATCAGACGACAATAATGTTGGATGTGAAGACCCTTTCGCGAGCAAGCCCGCTCCCACAGCAGATCTACAGTGTTTGTAGAATTCTCGAGGCGGGGAGGCGTAAATGCCTCCCCGGTTCGTTTATGGAAACCACATGAATATTCTGATCGTTGGGCCCAGTTGGGTCGGTGACATGGTGATGGCGCAGACACTGTTTCAGTGTCTCAAACAGCGCCACCCGCAATGCGAAATCGACGTGCTGGCCCCCGAGTGGAGCCGGCCGATCCTTGAGCGCATGCCCGAAGTGCGCAAGGCCTTGAGCTTTCCGCTCGGCCACGGCGCGCTGGAACTGGCGACGCGCCGGCGGATCGGCAAGTCGCTGGCCGGCCAGTACGATCAGGCGATCCTGCTGCCCAACTCGCTGAAGTCGGCGCTGGTGCCGTTCTTTGCCGGCATCAAGCAGCGCACCGGCTGGCGCGGCGAGTTCCGCTATGGCCTGCTCAATGATGTGCGTACGCTGGATAAAGAGCGTTATCCGCTGATGATCGAGCGCTTCATGGCGCTGGCCTATGAGCCGAACGCCGAACTGCCCAAACCCTATCCGCGCCCGAGCCTGCAAATCGACCCGGTGACCCGCGAAGCCGCGCTGGCCAAATTCGGCCTGACCCTCGACCGTCCGGTGTTGGCCCTGTGCCCCGGCGCCGAGTTCGGCGAATCCAAGCGCTGGCCGTCCGAGCATTACGCCAAGGTCGCTGAAGCACGGATTCGTGAAGGCTGGCAGGTGTGGCTGTTCGGCTCGAAAAACGATCACGCGGTGGGCGAAGACATCCGCGCGCGGCTGATTCCCGGCCTGCGTGAAGAGTCGGTCAACCTCAGCGGCAGTACCTCGCTGGCCGAGGCGATCGACCTGATGTCCTGTGCCGACTCGGTGGTGTCCAACGACTCCGGCCTGATGCACGTCGCTGCCGCACTGAACCGCCCATTGGTGGCGGTCTACGGCTCGACCTCGCCGGGTTTCACCCCGCCGCTGGCCGAGCACGTCGAAGTCGTTCGGCTGGGACTCGATTGCAGTCCTTGCTTCGATCGCACTTGCCGTTTCGGCCATTACAACTGCCTGCGCCAGCTGATGCCGGACGCGGTCAACGATGCCTTGCAGAAACTGCAGGGTACTGTGGTCGAGGTTCATTAAGTTGCGGGTATTGCTGATCAAGACTTCATCGCTGGGCGATGTGATTCATGCGTTGCCGGCGCTGACCGACGCGGCCCGGGCCATCCCCGGGATCAAGTTCGACTGGGTGGTGGAAGAAGGCTTCGCCGAGATTCCGACCTGGCACCCGGCCGTTGGCAAGGTGATTCCGGTGGCGATCCGCCGCTGGCGCAAAAACATCTGGAAAACCATCACCAGCGGCGAGTGGAAACGCTTCAAGCAAAGCGTGCGCGCCAGCAAATACGACCTGGTGATCGATGCCCAGGGCCTGCTGAAAAGTGCCTGGTTGACCCGTTACGTCAAAGCCCCGGTGGCCGGCCTCGATAAAGGTTCGGCGCGCGAGCCGATGGCGGCACGCTTTTACGACCGCAAGCTGGCCGTGGCGCGGGGGCAGCACGCGGTCGAGCGCGTGCGGCAGTTGTTCGCCATCGCCCTCGGTTATGACCTGCCCAAAGGCTTGGGCGATTACGGCCTCAACGTCGAGCGCCTGGTGGAATTGCCGCGCAAGAGCGCATTCGTGGTGTTTTTGCACGGCACCACGTGGGACACCAAGCACTGGCCGGAAGCCTACTGGCGCGAGCTGACCGAGCGGGTCGGCTATCTTGGCGTCGGCGTCAAGCTGCCGTGGGGCAACCCGCTGGAGAAGGCCCGCGCCGAGCGCATTGCCGCCGGGTTCAAGCATGCCGAAGTGTTGCCGAAGCTGAACCTGGCCGGCGTCGGCAAAGTCCTCGCCGGCGCCCAGGCCTGCGTGGCGGTCGACACCGGCCTCGGCCATTTGGCCGCTGCGCTGGACGTGCCGACAATTTCGCTGTTCGGCCCGACCAACCCGGGTCTGACCGGCGCCTACGGCAAGGTGCAGATTCACATGGCCAGTGATTTCCCCTGCGCCCCTTGCCTGCAAAAGAAATGCACTTACCAACCGACTGCGCAGGATGCCCGTCAGTTTGACCTGAAACGCGAGCAGCCTCTGTGCTTCACGCGTGTGAATCCCGAGCGTGTCGCCAGCCGACTGAGCACGTTGTTAATGGCTGAGGAGCTGCGCTGATGCAATTGGCATTCGTCCTGTACAAATATTTCCCGTTCGGTGGTTTGCAGCGCGACTTCATGCGCATCGCCCTCGAATGCCAGAAGCGCGGCCACCAGATCCGTGTCTACACGCTGATCTGGGAAGGTGACGTACCGCCCGGTTTCGAAGTGCTGGTGGCGCCGGTCAAGGCGTTCTTCAATCACCGTCGCAACGAGAAACTCAGCGCGTGGATGGAAGCGGACCTGGCCAAGCGTCCGGTGGACCGGCTGATCGGCTTCAACAAGATGCCCGGGCTGGACGTCTACTACGCCGCCGACGGCTGCTTCGAAGACAAGGCGCAGAACTTGCGCCACTCGCTGTACCGCCGCTGGGGTCGCTATCGCCACTTCGCCGAGTACGAGCGCGCGGTGTTCGCCAAAGATGCGAAAACCGAAGTGTTGATGATTTCCGAAGTCCAGCAGCCGCTGTTCATCAAGCATTACGACACCCCGCTTGAGCGTTTCCACCTGCTGCCGCCGGGCATTGCCCTGGATCGTCGGCGCCCGGCAGATGCCGATGAAATTCGTGCCGGCTTCCGCGCCGAATTCAATCTGAAGGATGACGAACTGCTGCTGGTGCAGATTGGTTCCGGGTTCAAGACCAAGGGCGTCGATCGCAGTCTCAAGGCGCTGGCCGCGTTGCCCGCCGAGCTGAAGAAACGCACCCGGCTGTTTGTAATCGGCCAGGATGACCCCAAATTGTTCCAGATGCAGAGTGCCACTTTGGGCCTGGGCGACAACGTGACGTTCCTCAAGGGCCGCAGCGATATCCCGCGTTTCCTGCTCGGTGCCGACCTGTTGATCCACCCGGCGTACAACGAAAACACCGGTACGGTGCTGCTCGAAGCGCTGGTGGCGGGTTTGCCGGTGCTGGTCAGCGCGGTCTGCGGTTATGCCCATTACATCGCCGAGGCGGACGCCGGGCGAGTGCTGGACGAGCCATTCGATCAGGCGCAACTGACGCAATACCTGACTGACATGTTGAGCGACGCCTCTGCACGCGCGGCCTGGAGCCGCAATGGTCTGGCCTTCGCCGAGACGGCCGACCTCTACAGCATGCCGCAGCACGCGGCCGATGTGATTCTGGCGGAGCACGCTTAAATGAAGTTGATGCTGGCTGAACCGTTCAAGAGCCTCTGGGCCGGACGCGACCCGTTCGCCGAAGTCGAGGGCTTGCAGGGCGAGGTCTACCGCGAGCTGGAGGCTCGACGGACGCTGCGCACGGAAGTCGACGGCCACGGATTTTTCGTCAAGATCCACCGTGGCATCGGCTGGGGCGAGATCTTCAAGAACCTGCTCACCGCCAAGCTGCCGGTACTCGGTGCGGGTCAGGAGTGGAAGGCCATCCAGCGCCTGCAGGAAGTCGGCGTGCCGACCATGACCGCTGTCGCCTACGGTGAGAAGGGCAGCAACCCGGCCGATCAGCATTCGTTCATCGTCACCGAAGAGCTGGCGCCGACCATCAGCCTCGAAGACTACAGCATCGACTGGGTCAAGCAGCCGCCAGAGCCAACGCTCAAGCGTGCGCTGATCGCTGAAGTGGCGCGCATGACCGGCATGATGCACCGCGCCGGGGTCAACCATCGCGACTGCTACATCTGCCACTTTCTGCTGCACACCGACAAGCCGATCACCCCGCAGAGCTTCAAGCTCTCGGTGATCGACCTGCACCGTGCCCAGACCCGCCCGGCAATTACCCAGCGCTGGCGCAACAAGGATCTGGCGGCACTGTATTTCTCGGCGCTGGACATCGGCCTGACCCGTCGCGACAAACTGCGTTTCCTCAAAGGCTATTTCCAGCAGCCGCTACGGCAGATCCTGGCGCAAGAAGCACCGCTGCTGAGTTGGCTCGAAGGCAAGGCCAACAAGCTCTATGCGCGTAAACAGCGTTACGGGGATGCGCTCTGATGGCGGGTTGGATTCTAGAGCCGCAGTACAGCGATCTGGCCGAAGACTTCGGCAGCCTCGAGGCGGTGTTTGCCCTGCAAGGCGAACGCCTGACCCGCGATCCGCTGTCTGAAGTCATTCGCGTGCAGCGCAACGGCGTCAATTACTACGTCAAACGCTACGTCGGCGCCGGCAAGGGTTTGCGCCGTTACCTGGGCAAGCCTCGGGTGAAGATGGAGTGGCAGAACCTCAAGCGCTTCGCCAAGTGGGGTATTCCCACCGCCGAAGTGGTGGCCTGGGGCCTGGAACGGCGCGGCGCCGCCTATGCCCGTGGGGCGATGATCACCCGCGAACTGCCGCGCACCGAAGACCTCTCGGCGCTGGCCGAACGCAACGATCCGAAACTCAAGGATCGCCGCTGGGTCGATGGCATCAGTCGGCAATTGGCCGTTTACACCCGGACCATGCACGATCAGCGCTTTACCCATAACGACCTGAAGTGGCGCAACCTGCTGATCGACGATCAGGCGCAGTTGTTTCTGATCGACTGCCCGAACGGCGATTTCTGGCGCGGCTTCTGGCTCAAATACCGAATCACCAAGGACCTGGCCTGTCTCGACAAAGTGGCCAAATATCACCTGTCGAACACCCAGCGCCTGCGCTTCTACCTGCAATACCGCGGACGTGATCGGCTCAATGCCGCCGACAAGAAACGGATTCGTCACGTGGTGAGATTTTTCGAGGGACGCGAATGACTGATTTCCTGGCCGCTGAAGACCGGGCGCTGCTTGAGCGTCATGGCCTCGGCACTTTCGATGCGCTTTGGGCCAAACAGCTCGAAGCGGTGGACGAGCCGAACACCGATGGCGGTGGCTGGAGCAGCGTGTTTCGCCTGGAGCTCGAAGGGCAGGCCTACTACCTCAAGCGTCAGAGCAATTATCTGACCCGCACCCTGCACGCGCCGTTTGGCGAACCCAGTTTTGCCCGCGAGTTTCGCAATATCAGCCGCTACAACAAGCTGGGGATTCCGGCGCTGCAAGCGGCATTTTTCGGTGAGCGCAAGGTCAAGGGCGACGTCCACGCGATCCTGCTGACCCGTGCCCTCGACGGTTGGGACGACCTTGATTCGCTGTTGCAGCGCTGGTCTGAACTGACCGCTGCGCAGCATTCGGCGATTCTCAAGGCCTGTGGACAACTGGCGCGCCAGCTGCACGGCGTGCGCCAAGTGCACGGTTGCTTCTACCCCAAACACATCTTTTTGCAGGCTGACGGCGAGCGCTACCGGGCGCAACTGATCGACCTGGAAAAGACCCGGCCCTTGTTGTTCGGTCTGCGTGATCGGGTCAAGGATCTGGAACCGCTGCTGCGTCGCGCGCCGGAGTGGAGCGAGGCGCAATTGCGCGAGTTGCTGGTGGCCTATCTCGATCAGCCAATCGACAGCTCGCTGGTCGACAGTTGGGTTACGCGACTGACTGCACGTCGCAGTCGCAAGGAGACCCGTTGATGCGTTTGTCCGAACTGAAAAATGCCGGACGCGCGCCGAGTCTGCCGCTGACGATCACCCTCGCCGATGCGGCAGGCTCTGCGGATCTGCAGTTGCTGAGCCTGCTGCGGGTACTGCCCGGGCAGCGCTATGTCGGTGCCGGCGTGTGGCGCGGCAGGCCGGTGCTGGCCAAATTGCTGGTGGGCAGCAAGGCTGCGCGGCATTTTCAGCGCGAGCTGGCGGGCGTCAAATGGCTCGCCGAGCAAGGCCTGACCACACCGTTGCTGCTGGCCGATGGCTTGCAGGACGGTGAGGGCGGCTGGCTGTTGTTCGAATTCCTTGAAAACGCCGAAAGCCTCGGTGATGCCTGGCAGCAGGTCGAGTCGCTGCCGGTGCTGGCGGATGAGCAATCGGCGGTGCTGGCCGAGGCGCTGGGGGCCATCGGTCAACTGCATGGCAAGGGCCTGTGGCAGGAAGATCTGCACCTGGACAACCTGCTGCGCCACGGCGGTCAGTTGTACTTGATCGATGGCGCCGGGATCTGTGTCGAGACCGCCGGTCAGCCGTTGTCGCGGCAGAAGGTGCTGGAAAACCTCGGAATGTTTTTCGCCCAGTTGCCCAAGTCGCTGGAACCGTTCACCGAAGAGTTGCTGGTGTATTACCTGCTGAGCAACAGCGAGCACGCGCTGCCGCTGGAAGCGTTGCAGAAGCAGATCGCCAAGGTTCGCGCCTGGCGCCTGAAGGACTACCTGATCAAGGTCGGCCGCGAGTGCACCCTGTTCAGTGTGCGCCGCGGTGCATTTGGCCTGCGGGCGATCCGTCGCGAGGAAGAAGCAGCGATGCTGCCGGTGCTGGATCAAGCCGATGCCCTGCTCGATCAGGGCCATCTGTACAAGACCGGCGGCGCGGCGAGCGTCGGCAAGGTCGAGGTGGCCGGGCGCACGTTGGTGATCAAGCGCTACAACATCAAAGGCTTTGCGCACTGGCTCAAGCGTTTCTGGCGCCCGAGCCGCGCGTGGCACTCGTGGCGTGAAGGCAATCGCCTGGCGTTCCTCGGCATTGCCACGCCGAAACCGCTGGCGGTGCTGGAGAAGCGTTTTCTGTGGCTGCGCAGCCGTGCCTATCTGGTGACCGAGTTTTTGCCGGGGCCGGACATCATCGAGCGCTTCGCACCGTACGTCGAAAGCGGCGCGGCGCCGGCGTCCGAGTTGCTGGCGCTGGATCAACTGTTTGCGCGGCTGATTGCCGAACGCATCAGCCATGGCGATTTCAAGGGGCATAACCTGTTCTGGCAGGAGGATCGCTGGGCATTGATCGACCTGGATTCGATGTGTCAGCACGCGTCTGCCAGCAGTTTCGCGCCAGCCTATGCGCGGGATCGGGCGCGCTTCATGCGCAACTGGCCCGAGAGCAGCGCGCTGTATCAGGTGATCGATCAGCGGTTGCCCAAGAGCATCTCCAGCGCGGCCTGAGCCGCCTTCGCGTGCAAGCCCGCTCCCACACATTCCCCTGTAGGAGTGAGCCTGCTCGCGATGAGGCTCTAAAACCCCAAAAAATCCGCCCTCGAGCAACGACGGACAAGCACCACTGACTTGTCCTACAGCTTCTCCGGAAGCCATGAACTGTGCCCACTCCAGCCCCGATGCTAGTTTGCCCTGACCACTTGGGAGCGCATAACTTGACCATCAAAAAGGCTGTAGCACTGAGCGCCTGCTCATGGGTTTTATCCGGTTGCGGCACCGCCGCCTCGGTGCTTCAAATGGACGCCGACGCCGCCCGCGACCTGCGTAAACAGAAAACCTACTGTCAGTCGATTCCACGGATCTACAGCGGTCTGGCGTTTGATTTCTGCGTACTGAATGCCCCGCCTGACCCGACTGGCGTGCTGCTGCCGTTCGTGCTGCTGGATCTGCCGCTGTCGGGTGTGCTGGACACGGTGGTGCTGCCGTACACGATTTATCGTCAGGCCAGTGATGGCAACCTTGGTATCTATTGGCGGCAGCGCGGTTATTGAGCCTGAGCACAAGGTTTATCCAGCCCAATCAACCTGGGGTAATTCGCACAGGGTCATTCCCGCCACGTTTACGCTATAATCCCGCCCTTTAGCTGTCTCTCGCCCGGTGCGAGGGCACATCAATTTTCAAGGCGCATCGCGCCTGAATGCAGACTAAAGAGGCTAGACCCTGTGGCATTGACGATTCTTGGCCTGTCCGGCGCCCTTAGCCATGACCCTTCAGCCGCCTTGTACATCGACGGCAAGCTGGTGGCGGCGGCTGAAGAAGAGCGCTTCGTCCGCGATAAGCATGCAAAGAACCGCATGCCCTACGAATCGGCGAAGTTCTGCCTGGAGCAGGCCGGTATCAAGCCGTCCGACGTTGACGTGGTGGCGATTCCGTTCGCTCCGATCAGCCTGTTCGGCAAGGCCCGCTGGCAGTACGCCAAGCGTTACTGGTACGCCCCGGATCGTGCACTCGACGCGATCCTGATGGGCAACCGTCGCTACAAGCGTTATCGCAACAAGATCGTCTGGTGCCTGGAGCAACTGGGCTTTGATCCGAAGAAGATCAAGATCGAGCCGGTCGAGCACCACTTGGCTCACGCCTCCAGCGCCTACCACTGCTCGGGTTTCAAAGAGAAAACCGCGATCCTCGGTATCGACGGCAAGGGCGAATACGCCACGACTTTCTTCGGTTATGGCGAAAACGGCAAGATCCACAAGATCAAGGAATTCTTTGATCCGGACTCCCTCGGCGGCCTGTACGGCGCGATCACCGAGTTCCTCGGCTTCGACATGCTGGACGGTGAGTTCAAAGTCATGGGCATGGCGCCGTACGGCGACGCCAGCAAATATGATTTCTCGCGTCTGGCCTCGTTCGAGAACGGCGAGCTGGTGATCAACACCGACTACGCCAACGTGATCGGCCTGCGTCGCTACAAGGAAAAAGGCAAGGGTTACTACTTCTCGCCGAAACTGATCGAGTGGCTGGGCCCCAAGCGCGAAGGCGACATCGCCGACGAACCTTACATCCACTACGCCGCCAGCATTCAAGCGCTGTTCGAAAAAATCGCGCTGCAGATGATCGACTACTACCTGGGCGACGTGCTCAAGGAAACCGGCAAACTGGCCTACGCCGGTGGCTGTGCGTTGAACGTTAAGCTCAACCAGAAAATCATCGCGCGCGATGACGTCAAAGAGTTGTTCGTACAGCCTGCTTCCGGTGACGCCGGCACTGCGGTTGGCGCGGCGGCCTATGTGTCCAACGCCCGTGGCGTACCGGTCGAGAAGATGGAACACGTCTACCTCGGCCCGTCGTACAGCAACGAAGACGTGATCGCTGCGTGCGCCCGTCACGAGAACAAGCCGACCTGGCGCAAGCTCGACAACATGCCGGAGCAGATCGCCAAAATCATGGTCGATGGCAACCCGGTGGCCTGGTTCCAGGGCCGCATGGAGTTCGGTCCGCGTGCACTGGGTGGTCGTTCGATCATCGGTTGCCCGAGCGTGGCCGGGGTGGCTGACCGCATCAACCACCAGATCAAGTTCCGCGAGCGCTGGAGGCCTTTCTGCCCGTCGATGCTCGACACCGTGGCTCCGCAGATGATCAAGATCGATCACCCGGCGCCGTTCATGACCTTCACCTTCGAAGTGGCGGAAGAGTGGAAGACCCGCGTGCCGGAAGTCGTTCACGAAGACGGTACTTCCCGTGCCCAGGTGCTCAAGCGTGAATACAACCCGCGCTACTACGACATGATGAAGGCGCTGGAAGTGCTGACCGGCAACGGCGTGTCGCTGAACACCTCGCTGAACCGCCGTGGTGAACCGATGATCTGCTCGCCGACCGACGCCCTGAACATGTTCTTCGGCTCCGATCTGCAGTACCTGATCATGGAAGACATTCTGGTGGTCAAAGAGGGCGCAAACGCTTATGACTCGCTCGGCTGAACGCCATGTGCTGCAGTTCTGTCACGGCTATGACGGGCCGTTCCTCGACTGCGCACGGCAGTACGCCAGCCTGTTCGCGGGCACCGGTTATCGGGTGACCACGGTCTTTCTGACCGGGGCCGCCGATAGCGAGGTGGCCGCAGCGTGTGCTTCCGATGAAGTGTTGTTCATGGAATACAGCTCCAAGGCCATTCGTGGCCTGAAGCTGGGTGCCATCGGCGATCTGCGCAAGATCGCCGCTTCACGCAATTTCAGTTTCTGCATCGCCCATCGCTTCAAGCCGATCTACATCGCCTTGCTCGGCACTTCGCTGCCGGTGATTGGCGTGCACCACGCGTTTGACGATTACAAACGCGGTACGCGCAAACTGTTTGCGCAGATTTTCCGCAAACGCCTGAGCCTGCTCGGCGTGTCCGACGCGGTGCGCGACGACATGCGCCGTTGCCTGCCGAAATGGCCGTCCACCCGCATCCAGACCCTGTACAACCGCATCGATGTGCCGGCCTTGCAGGCCAGTCAGGTGTCGGCCCGCGAAGCGCGCGAAACCCTCGGGCTGGCGGCGGATGCATTCATTGTCGGCAACGTCGGTCGTCTGCACCCGGACAAGGATCAGGCCACGCTGCTGCACGGTTTTGCTGCGGCGTTGCCGGGACTGCCGGGCAACAGCCAACTGGTGATTCTCGGCAAGGGGCGCCTGGAGCAGGACCTGAAGGAATTGGCGCGCGAACTGGGTATCGGTGACCGGGTGCTGTTTCTCGGTCAGGTGCCGGAGGCGCGCAACTACTTTCGCGCCTTCGATGTGTTTGCCCTGAGCTCCGACCACGAACCGTTCGGCATGGTGCTGCTGGAGGCCATGGCCGCCGGCGTGCCTTTGCTCGCTACGGCGTGTGGCGGGGCGAAGGAAGTGGTCGAAGGCGTGGGCATCCTGTTCCCGCTGGGCGATGCCGAACACCTTGCACAAGGCCTGCAACATCTGGCGGGTATGGATGATCAGCAGCGCCGGCAGTGCGCCGAGCTGATGCTCGATCGCCTGCGTGAGCGTTTCTCCGACCGTGCGGTGCGCGACACCTTCTGGCGTCTGCCGCAAGTTACCGATCTGGCACCGAGGGGCTGATGCTCAACCGATTTCAAGGCTGGCGCGAACGTGGCTGGTCGCCCGTTGACGCCTCCACCTATGCAACTGCCTGGCAGCGTTTTGGCGGCAGCGTCGCGACCCATCCGCTGGTGGTCGAGCGTCTGGCCGCGCTGGCCGGCATCCCGGTGCGCTATCTGGCGTGGGAGCAAGGCGGCGAAGTCAAAGCGGCGATCCCGACCTGGGGTCGCGATCTGGCGCTGTCCAAGGACGTGCTCAAGCGCAATGGCAAAAAAGGCCTGTTCGACCTCGGCAATGCCGAACTGATCCTGCCGGCTGCCGTCGATGCCCAGGCACCGCTGCGTCATCGAGCGCGCTACCTGTCGGCACTCAACGAAAACCGCTTCAGCGGCATGAAATTGCAGACCGAACAACTGGCCATGGCGCGTACTCCCGAAGAGTTGTCGAAGAAGTTTCGCTACAACCAGCGCCGCGAATTGCGCCTGCTGGAAGAGGCGGGCGGTGTGGTGCGTGCGGTCGGCGAGTTCTCCAGCACCGAACTGGCGGCGATCTACTGCGATCTGTTCCAGCGCCGCTGGGGCTTTCCGGCCACTGGCGCGGCGCGCATGGCCGAAGTCATCGAGCTGCTGCGCGAACTGCTGATCGGTTCGGTGATCTTCCTCAACGATGCGCCCATCGCCATTCAACTGGTGTACCGCGTCGAAGCGCCGGGGTGGATCAGCGTCGAGTACATCAACGGCGGCGTTGATCCCGAAACCCGCGAATTCAGCCCCGGCAGCGTGTTGAGCTTCCTCAATACGCAAAGCGCCTGGGAACACGCCCGGGCACTGAACAAGCCGCTGCGGTTTTCCTTCGGTCGCGCCGACCGTGAATACAAGGACCGCTGGTGCAATCCTGTGCCGGTGTTCACCGTATGAGTCAGCCCATGAGCCGCAAACAGCAACTGCTCAAGCGTCATCGTCGCAACAAACGCATCACCTTGCTGATCGCCCTGATCGCTTTGATTGCGCTCGGTGTGCTGGTCGCGTGGTGGTTGCCGCTGGTGCTCGCGGTGCTCGGCTGGATCGCCCACGAGGCGTGGTTTGCCGATCATCTGTTCTATTCGCCGAAAGACGATTACCAGTACAGCTTTCCACCATTCACTCCGCAGCCGAAGGTCCATCTGAACGGCGAGCAACTGCGCCTGGACGAGGGCGTGATGCTGGTAGACGAGGCCACGCTGATCCTCGCGGTGCGGGTCAAAAGCAGCTGGCTCGGACGCTTCTTCGATCCGCGCGTCGAACTGTTCGGCGGAACGAATCCGGATGCGCAAACCTTCGAGCGCGGCGTCAATGGCCTGCGTTACCTGAACCTCAGCGGTCAGGCGCAAGCCCTGTCGCAAGGCCGGTTGCGTCTGCGCGGGCGGTTCTGTCGGGTGGCCGGCGAGCCGGTGCTGTGGGCGCTGGAGCAACCGGATTATCGTCGTCAACGGGTGATGGTGATCGCGCCGCATGCCGACGATGCTGAACTCGCGGCGTATGGCTTGTACAGCCAGGCCGAAGAAGCCTGGATCGTCACCCTGACCGCTGGCGAGATCGAAGCCGAACATTATCAGCGGATGGGTATGAACAAGGTCGAGGCGGCACGGCTCAAGGGGCGTCTGCGTGCCTGGGACAGCCTTGCCGTGCCGCGTTGGGCGGGTGTGCCGCAGGAACATTGCGTGCAGCTCGGTTACTTCTGCCTGCAACTGGCGGCGATGCAGGCCGCGCCGAATCAGGCGGTGGGTTCGCGGGAAGCAGACTTGAACGACACGCGACTGTTTCGCCAGTTGAACCCGTTCACTTTGCCGGGCGATGCCGATGGGGCGCCGACCTGGAACAATCTGCTGGCTGACCTGCGTGAAGTGCTGTTGCGCGCGCGTCCGGACGTGATCGTATTGCCGCATCCGACGCTCGATCCGCACCCTGACCATATCTGCGCCCAGCAAGCGGTCTTGCAGGCCTTGCACGATCTGGACTGGCAGCCGACGTTGCTCGGTTACGCCAACCATTTGCACGACAACGACCGCTGGCCGATGGGCAACACCGGGCAGGGCATTGCGCTGCCGCCGGCCTTCGATTCGGCCGTGGCGATGCAGCCGTTGTGCCTGCCGTTGTCGATCGAGTTGCAGCGGGACAAAGCCATGGCGCTGGGCATGATGCATGACCTGCAGCCACCGGCTCCGTTCAAGCGCCGCCTGCGCCGAGTGATTCAGCGCCTGCTGGCGGGGCGGGTACCCTCGGTGTACGGGGAAAACGAATTTTTTCGAAAAGCGGTCAGACGCCAGGAATTGTTCTGGTTATTGAAGCACGGTGAGCCGGGCGATCAGCGGGGAGAGTCATGAGTCAACGGTCCAAGGTGTTGCAGCTGCAACCCGACTACAACGTCAAAGCCCATGATTTCGCCGACCTGGCCGAGCAGATCGTCAAGGCGTTGCCTTCGGATCGGTATGAGGTCACCGCCGCGTTCCTGCGCGGCAAGCCGGGGCCGGGCGAGCCGGTCAGCCGCGCCGACCGTTCGGTGTACTTCGAGTTTTCCGACAAGTCGCTCAAGGGCATGCGCCTGCGGGCGATGTGGCAGCTGTACAAGTTCTGTCGCCGGGAAAAGTTCGACGTGGTGATCTGCAACCGCTTCAAACCGGTGAACATGATGCTCGCGCTCAACCGTTGGTTGAAGGTGCCGCTGTGCATCGGCATCTCCCACGGTTTCGGGGAGTACGACCGCTTTTACCGACGTCGCCAGACCCAGCGCCTGATTGATCGGCACTGGCGTTTCGTCGGCGTGTCACCGGCGGTCAAACAGTACCTGCTGGACTGCGATTGCGGTTTTACTGACCAAAACACCTACGCCATTACCAATGCCATCGACATCGAGCAGGCCGAAGGTTTGCAGCACAGCCGCGAAAAAGCCCGCGAGCTGTTGGGCATTGACCCGAATGTGCGCTTGATCGGCGCACTGGGGCGACTGGTGTCGGTCAAGGGCCACACCTATCTGTTGCAGGCGTTTGCTGCGCTGAAAGACAAATACCCGAACACGCAATTGGCGATCATCGGTGCCGGGCGCCTGCAAACGCCACTGGCGGCCGAGATCGAGCAACTGGGCCTGAGCGGCCGTGCACACCTGCTGGGTTTCAAGGAAAACGCACTGCAATACGTGCGTGCGTTCGATATCTGGACCATGCCGTCGCTGGCCGAAGGCTTGGGGCTGGCGTTGCTCGAAGGCATGAGCGGCCACTTGCCGGTGATCGCCTCGAACGTGCCGGCCATGTTGCCGCTGATCGAGGGTGCCGGCGGGCTGGCGATCACGCCCAAGGATGTGCCGAGCCTGGTCGCCGCGCTGGATAACTATCTGGCGCTGTCGGACGACGAACTCAAGGCCAAGGGCGAGCAGGCCTACCGCTATCTGCAGGAGCAACACGACATCGAGGTGTTCCGTCAGGAATACCTGGACCTGATCGACTCTGGCCTGGAACAGGCTCGCAAGGAGCAGCCGTGAGCGAAGAACAAGCCATGAGCGAAGAACAAGCCACGAGCGAAGCAAACGCCCTCGTCACCGTGATCATCGCCTCGTACAACCATGGCCCGTACATTGAGGAAAGCATCCTCAGCGTCCTCAACCAGAGCTACAAGAACATCGAACTGCTGGTGGTCGATGACGGTTCGAAGGATGACAGCGTCGAGCGCATCAACGCGTTGCAGGCGCAGTACGGTTTCGATTTTCGCGTGCAGCAGAATCAGGGTCTGACCAATACGCTAAACGGTGCCATTGCCCGCGCGAAGGGCAGCCTGATCGTACCGTTCGGCTCCGACGACATCATGTACCCGGAGCGTATCGCCACCCAGGTGGCGTACATGGACGGCAAGCCCGAGGTCGGAATCTGCGCCGGCAACATCGAGTTGATGCATGCCGACGGCAGCCTTTACCCGGAGAAGCGTCAGCGCCGCGACGTGCCGTTCCGCCGCCTCGATTTCGATGACATGTTCCTGGAGCGCAAGCCTTATCCACCGGCACCGACCCTGATGATCCGTCGGGAGGCGCTGGAAAAGGTGGGGGGGTTCGATCCGTCGATTCGTCTTGAGGACCTGTACATCGAGCTGAAGGTGACCCGTGCCGGTTACTTCATCGATGGCCTGAACGTGGTGATGGCGCGCTATCGCAAACACGCCACCAACTCGTACAAGAATCATCGCTTCATGATCGAGAACATTCTGCGCACTTACGCACTGTTCAGTGATCATCCGCTGTACGACGAAGTACGCTTCAAGGCGCTGAACTCGATGTTCCTCAAGACCGCCAACCGCAATCGCAAGCTGGCCCGCGAGCTGTTGGCGCAGATCCCGTTCAAGGCCTGGAACAAGAAGACCTGGCGCGGCCTGGGGCGCTTGCTTTTTTCCCCGCTGGAAAAGGACTGAGGTAACGGTCGCTCGCACTCAGCGAGCGACTTTCTCCGACAGGCGCTTTTCGCCCTTCTGGCGCTGACGCAACCAGTGCAGAACCTTCTTGCCGGCAGCCATGCCCGGTTGCTCGATATAGAGGAACGTCGCGCTGCTGATCAGAATCAGCAAGCATGTGCAGACCGCCACCAAGGGCAGGTACACCGAGGTTTCCCGCGCATCGATGTCCAGCAGCAGTGGCAGCCGTTGCACCATCAGCCACAGGACGAAACCGTGCAGCAGATAGGTGCTGTAGCTGATTTCGCCGAGCCAGCGAATGCTGCGTGGCTTCAGCGCGCCGAACAGGTTGTTGCCGGACGCCACGATCACAAAAAACAGCCCCAGCAGAAACAGCGGTGCAGCCTTGAACGCTCGACTGAACGCGGTGAACGCGATCAGCAGCGCAAGCACGGCGATGATGCTCGCCAGGCGCGACTGGCTCCATGCCACGAGCGCCGGCCGGCGAATCCAGTACGCGGCGGCGATGCCACCGAGAAAGCTCGCCAGAAAGTGCTTTTTCAGCGAATGCTCCCAGCCGATGAATTGGTACAGCGCGTAGATGCCGATCAGGCACAGCACCACTTGCAACCAACTGCCGCGGTAGATGAACACCAGCCCGGCCAGTGGCAGCGCCAGGTAGAAAAACACCTCATAGGCCAGCGTCCAGGTGACGTTGGATATCAGCATGCCCGAGTGGCGGTACTGGTTGATGTCCGGTCGGTCGAACGTCAGCCAGGCGAGAATCTGCTTGAACAGTTCCAGGCCAGGCTCTTTCAGTTGCCAGTTCTGCAAGTGGAAGATCGAAACGAACACCAGCACCATCAGCGGCAGGTACAGCGGGTACAGGCGAAATACCCGTGAGACGCCGAACGCCAGCCAGTCGTGGTCGCGTCCTTGCGCAAGCAGGCGGCTCCAGAACAGAAACCCGGTGATCATGAAGAACAGCGCAACGCTGCCCTGGCCGAGCATCGAATAGAAGTTGCTCGGGGGGAAATCGATCACCCCGGTGCGCAAGAATATCCAGGTAATGATCGAGTGGTGCACGAATACACCAAACGCCAGGTAGCCGCGCAGGCCGTCGATGCTGGCATAACGGCTTTCGCCGGAATGCTGCAGGTGCCGGGCGATTTTCGGTACCGCGCGCAATAACAGGGCGGAGGTGACGATGGCCAGCAGATAGGCGGCCAGCGCAAATAGGGGATTAGTTTCGTTCATCAGTGAACTCGGGCCGCAGTGTTGCCGGCCAGCACTTGCCTGTGCAGATTTTCAACCGCGGATTTAGACGCCGTCATGGCGTACCCCTGGAGCAACGCATCGAGGTGATCCTCGAACAACCAGCGTTTGTCGACAGTGTAACGTTGCATATGACGCAAATTCCGTTGGCGCAGGGAGAGACTGAGCGGGGTAGGGTAGATACGCAGGTCGGCCAGATCAATCAGCCCGAATTCGCCATCTTCCAGTACCAGCACATTGCCCAGATGCAGCGAGCGGAAATACACGCCTTTCTCGTGCAGTTGCGCCATGAATTTGCCAAAGCGCTCTACCAGCGCCTGACGTACCGCCGGGGCGGTAATGCTCTGCAGCACCTGACGCAGGGTGTGGCCCGGCAATGGTGAGTAATGCACGGCGCTGCTGCCATCGTCCAGGCGGTACAGATTCGATACTGGCGGGGTCGGAACGCCCATCTGACGCAATTGTTCACTGTTGACCGCGAAGCGTTCGGAGTAGGGATTGAAACTGCCGGAGGTGTACCAGCGGCGTCGGCGGAACAGTTTGAGGAAGCTGCCGTCGCTCAGGCGCAGGACTTTCGGGCCGAGGCCGTCTTCTTCAATGATCTGCGCTTCGCGGCTCAATTGCTCAAGGTCTGCCGCGGCGAGCTTTTGCACCGGCAGGGTCAACAGGCGACGCGCGCGCTGATTGATGCTCAGCGCCGCGATCAGCGCCAGCGGGATCCACAGCAGGAACCAGTGCTCCTTGGGCCGCGAGATGATTCCACCGCCTTCGGTCAGTCCTGCACCAATACCGAACACCAGCCAGGTCGAGGCAATGATCAGCATGGGCTGCACGCGCTGGCGCCAACTGCTCAGCAAGCCCCAGAGCAGAAAAAACAACCAGGGCAGCAAGCCGATGATGCCGACGTAATACAGAACTCCCAAGACAAAACTGTGCGGCTCCTGAAAGCTGACACCGTTGCCGGGATCGACGGCAAGGGTGGCGCTGTAGCCGTGACCGATCCATGGATGATCAGCAATCATGTGCAGCACTTTCTGCCAGATTTCCAGGCGGTAGGAGTCGCCACGCTCGGTGATCATCTGCCCAAACAGCATGACAACGGTCACACCGCTCAGGGCCAGGGCGATCAGCAGCCCCACCGAGCGTCGGTTCCAGCAAATGAAACACAGCCACAGTGCTGCCATGGTCAGCGCCACCAGCGGGGTTCTGGAGCCGGTACCGATCACCGCCATGAACATGATGGCCATCGCCGGCACGCTGAGCCACATCATCCGGCGGCGTTTGCAGGTCATGGTCACGCTCAGCCAGTAGGCGCTGAAGAACCCGAACAGGTGCGAACTGAGCAGTGGATTGTCGAAGGCGCCACCGCCGATCAGGCGCATCCCCGGTTCATAGACCCGGGCGAACATGAACAGGAAAATGGTGGTGGCAATCAGGGCGACCAGCGCTGCGCCGAACATCAAGGGTTGAAGGATATCGCTGCGGTAGCGCACCAGCAGGTAGCAGCCGGCGAACAACAGCAGGGTATGCAGTGGCGGCTTGAGCATTCCGCCGAAAGGTTCACCGCCCGGTCCCCAGGCCAGACTGAGCAAGGCCCACGCCGCAAACAGCAGAACCGCGATGAAAATCGGCTCGCGCAGCAACTCTCTGAGCTCGCGCGGGCGCAGGCACAATGCGATCAATGTCGGAATGCTGAACAGTCCGTAAAACAGCTTGTGATGCAGGCTTCGGCCCGGCAAAAAGAACAGCGCGCACAGGAGCAGGAAATAGCCGGCGGGAAGTATCCACAGGCTGATGAAATCGAAAATCCGGTTGGACGTACTGCTGAAGCCGCTGAGTTGCATGCTGTGAGATTCATTCCTGAGGTTGATCGACCATTCGAGTGATGGCTATTTGATACGGAAAAAGATGCCTAACAATAACAGCCTTTCGCCGATTGCCAGAACCCTGAAGAAGCTGTGCTAAAGTCAGCGTCCTTTTTATCGACTTTCGCGTGATATGACCGACTCCAGTCCAGCCGCAAGCCCTTCGAGCTTGAAAATCTACTTCCGCCTGCTCGGCTATGTCCGGCCGTACATCAGTCTGTTTCTGATCAGCATCGTCGGTTTTCTGATTTTCGCCTCGACGCAGCCGATGCTCGGCTACATCCTCAAGTACTTTGTCGATGGCCTGTCCAACCCTGAAGCGGTGCTGTTTCCCAGCGTGCCGTATCTGCGTGACCTGCAACTGCTGCAGGCCGTACCGCTGCTGATCATCTTGATCGCCGCCTGGCAGGGGCTTGGCTCCTATCTGGGCAACTATTTCCTGGCCAAGGTCTCCCTGGGCCTGGTGCATGACCTGCGGGTGCAGTTGTTCAACAACCTGCTGGTCCTGCCTAACCGCTATTTCGACAAGCATAACTCCGGTCATCTGATTTCGCGTATCACCTTCAACGTGACCATGGTCACGGGGGCGGCAACAGATGCGATCAAGGTCGTAATCCGTGAAGGGATGACGGTGATCTTCCTGTTCGCATCGCTGTTGTTCATGAACTGGAAGCTGACCCTGGTGATGGTTGCGATCCTGCCGCTCATCGCCGTGATGGTGCGCACGGCGAGCAAGAAATTCCGCAAACAGAGCAAGAAGATCCAGCTGGCGATGGGCGACGTCACGCACGTGGCCTCGGAAACCATCCAGGGCTATCGCGTGGTACGCAGCTTCGGCGGCGAGGCTTACGAAGAACAGCGCTTCCTCAACGCCAGCCAAAGTAACACCGACAAGCAACTGCGCATGACTCGCACCGGTGCGATCTATACGCCGATGCTGCAACTGGTGATCTACACCGCCATGGCCGTGCTGATGTTCCTGGTGTTGTTCCTGCGCGGTGACGCCTCGGCGGGTGACATGGTCGCCTACATCACCCTGGCGGGCCTGCTGCCCAAGCCGATTCGCCAATTGTCGGAAGTCAGCTCGACCATCCAGAAAGGTGTGGCCGGTGCCGAGAGCATCTTCGAGCAACTGGACGTCGAGCCCGAAGTCGATACCGGTACGGTCGAGCGTGACTCGGTCAGCGGTCGTCTGGACGTACGCAACCTGAGTTTCACCTACCCGGGCACCGAACGTCAGGTGCTCGACAACATCAGCTTCTCGGTTCAACCGGGGCAGATGGTGGCATTGGTGGGGCGCTCGGGCAGCGGCAAGTCGACGCTAGCCAACCTGATTCCGCGCTTCTATCACCACGACAAGGGCGAGATCCTTATCGATGACGTGGAAGTCGAACAGTACAAACTGCTCAACCTGCGTCGCCATATCGCCCAGGTGACCCAGCATGTCACCCTGTTCAGCGACACCGTGGCCAACAACATCGCTTATGGCGATCTGGCCGGCGCGCCCCGCGAAGACATCGAGAAAGCCGCGCGTGATGCTTATGCGATGGACTTTATTGCGCAACTGCCTGAAGGCCTGGACACCCAGGTCGGCGAAAACGGCGTGTTGCTGTCCGGTGGCCAGCGCCAGCGCCTGGCGATTGCCCGTGCACTGCTCAAGAATGCGCCGCTGCTGATTCTCGACGAAGCCACCTCGGCGCTCGATACCGAATCCGAACGGCACATTCAGGCGGCGCTGGATCAAGTGATGAAGGGCCGCACCACGCTGGTGATCGCTCACCGTCTGTCGACGATCGAGAAGGCCGATCTGATTCTGGTCATGGATCAGGGGCGGATCGTCGAGCGCGGTACTCACGACGAGTTGCTCGCCCAGAACGGCTATTACGCACGCCTGAACGCCATGGGCCTGGACACTCCGGCCGAAGACATCGCCTGATTCCAGGCCTGACCCTGTGGGAGCGAGCCTGCTCGTGAAAGCGGTGCAACAGACGACATCCGTGTCGAATGTGCACGCGCCTTCGCGAGCAGGCTCGCTCCCACAGTCGTTTGTATCCAGACCTTTACCCTTCTTGACCAAACCGGAATAAATCCGGGCACCGCGCTTGTTAAGGTTCCTCAACGAACTCTGACTTTCATCGAGGGGGCCATCCCCATCGCGCGGGTGCTTTCATGCTGCAACGCTATCTCTGGAAACTGCTGCCCAAGCCGCAGCGGGCCTTTCTGTTGGGGCGCCTGTCGGTGGTCGATCGTCAGGTGGTGAACAAATCGATGTCGGCCAACCTGACGTTTCCCCAAGCCTTCCAGCAGCATTCCTGCCTGTTCATTCACGTCCCCAAATGCGCCGGCAGCAGCATCTGCACGGCAATGTTTGACGGCTGGCGTCCCGGGCATTTGCCGCTGTACTGGTACGAGGCGCAGTTCCCCGCGCAGTTCGCGAGCGCTTTCAAGTTTGCCTTTGTCCGCGACCCGCTGGAGCGCGCCTATTCGGCCTATGCCTTTCTGCGTGGCAACGCGTTGAGCGCGCGCGACCACCCGGCGCAGCAGCTGGTGCGCAAATACCGCGATTTCGACGATTTTGTCGCACGCTGGCTGCACCCGGAAACCATCGCCCGGCAACTGCACTTCGCGCCACAGACGGACTTTCTCGTTGATTCGCTCGGTCACCTGGCGCTGGATTTCGTCGGTTATCAGGAGCACCTGACGCGCGACTTTGGTCTGGTCTGCGCACAGTTGGGGCTGGACAGTCAGTTGCCTCACGTCAACAGTTCGCGGGAGCGGCAATCGATGCCTGTGCGTGAGTTCTGTTGCGTACGCACCCGGCGCCTGGTGCGTCGGGTCTATCAGCGTGACTACGAGTTGCTCGGTTATGAATGAGTCCATGTCACGGGCGGTACAGACGCTCGCCATCCGGCCTTATGGTCTGGCGCTCTCGCACCAGGCCCGGGCTGCGCTCAAGGCGCAGCGCCCATGCTGCCTGTGGCTGACCGGGTTCTCCGGAGCCGGCAAGTCGACCCTGGCCAATGCCCTCGAGCTGCACCTGCATGCGTTCGGTCGACACACTTTTCTGCTCGATGGCGACAACGTGCGCAACGGTCTGTGCCGTGACCTGGGCATGAGTGATGCCTGTCGCCGGGAAAACACCCGGCGCATGGCGGAGGTGGCGCGGCTGATGGTCGACGCGGGATTGATCGTGATCGTCGCCGCCATTTCGCCGTTCCGCGCCGAACGCGATGCCGCACGCCGGCTGTTTGCGCCGGATGAGTTCATTGAGGTGCATGTCAGTACCTCGCTGGACGTCTGTGCCAGGCGCGATCCAAAAGGTCTGTACCAGGCCGTGCGGGAAGGGCGGATCAAGCATTTCACGGGGGTGGACAGTCCTTACGAGCCGCCGCTGACAGCCGAGTGGCAGATCGACACCGAGGACCTCGATTTGTCCGAAGCCTGCCAGCAACTGGCGGCGCTGGTGCTCAAAAAATAAGCAAAATACTCAGCTGTTTCATCCTGTTGCAGGCTGCACTCAAGCCTGCGCCAACCCTGTGTTAATATCGCGCCCCTGTTCATTTTGTATGTGGGTTGCTCCATGAAGTTGTCCATGCCGCGATTCGATCAAGCCCCAGTCTTGGTGGTCGGCGATGTCATGCTCGACCGTTACTGGCATGGTGGAACCTCACGGATTTCCCCTGAGGCACCGGTTCCGGTCGTAAAAGTCGAGCAAATCGAAGACCGCCCGGGCGGTGCTGCCAACGTTGCCTTGAACATTGCCGCGCTGGGTGCGCCGGCGTCCCTGGTCGGTGTGACCGGTGATGACGAAGCCGCCGACAGCCTGAGCAACAGTCTCAAGGGGGCTGGCGTGCGTGCTCTGTTCCAGCGCATTGCGCATCAGCCGACCATCGTCAAGCTGCGGGTCATGAGCCGGCACCAGCAATTGCTGCGTATCGACTTTGAAGAACCGTTTGCCACCGATGCACTGGCCCTGGCCTCGCAGGTCGATGATCTGCTGGAAGGCATCAAGGTGCTGGTGCTGTCCGACTACGGCAAAGGCGCGTTGAAAAACCATCAGGCCTTGATTCAGGCTGCCCGGGCCAAAGGCATTCCGGTGCTGGCCGATCCCAAGGGCAAGGACTTTTCGATCTACCGTGGTGCCAGCCTGATCACGCCGAACCTCAGCGAATTCGAAGCCATCGTCGGCGGTTGCGTCGATGAGCACGAGCTGGTGAGCAAGGGCGCGACCCTGATGCACGATCTCGAACTCGGCGCGCTGCTGGTGACCCGTGGCGAACACGGCATGACCCTGTTGCGCCCGGAGCATCCGGCGCTGCACCTGCCGGCCCGTGCCCGTGAAGTGTTCGACGTGACCGGTGCTGGTGATACGGTGATTTCCACGCTGGCGGCGGCGATCGCTGCCGGTGAAGAGTTGCCGCACGCGGTGGCGCTGGCCAACCTGGCAGCCGGCATTGTGGTCGGCAAGCTCGGTACCGCAGCGATCAGCGCGCCGGAACTGCGCCGGGCGATCCAGCGCGAAGAAGGCTCGGAACGTGGCGTGCTGGGTCTCGAACAACTGGTACAGGCAGTCGCCGATGCTCGCGCGCATAACGAGCGCATCGTCTTCACCAACGGCTGCTTCGACATTCTGCATGCCGGTCACGTGACCTACCTCGAGCAGGCGCGCGCGCAGGGCGACCGTCTGATCGTGGCGATCAACGATGACGCCTCCGTCAGTCGCCTGAAAGGGCCGGGACGTCCGATCAACAGTGTCGACCGGCGCATGGCGGTACTCGCCGGCCTCGGTGCGGTGGACTGGGTGATCAGCTTCCCGGAAGGCACTCCGGAAAACCTGCTGCGCGAGGTCAAGCCAGACGTGCTGGTCAAAGGCGGTGACTACGGCATCGACCAAGTGGTCGGCGCGGACATCGTCAAGGCGTACGGCGGCACGGTGAAAGTGCTGGGGCTGGTGGAAAACAGTTCGACGACAGCGATCGTGGAGAAAATCCGCGGTCACTGATTGACGCTAAAAAAATCGCCCGAACGCGGCCCTGGCCTGCGTTCGGGCGATTTTTTTCGTTTCAGGAACTGACTTTCTTGCGCGGTACGATCTTCTTCAGCAATTGCTTGGCCTTGCCGCGCAACCGCGCCAGTCCCGTGGGCTTTTCCGGCGGTGTCAGGCCTTGCTGGCGCAGCCAGTCCTTCCAGCGAATCCGCTCCTCGCGCACCAGCCAGCCATCCTGTCTGGCAAAGCTTTCGGCCAGATACAGACCGCGCGTGCCGGCCGGATACAGCTGACCTTTCTTCAAGGTGTAGAGTTCGGCCAGCGGCTCGCCATCCTGCAACGGCATCAGGTACAGATCCGGGCGTTTGCGGTCCAGGCGCGCGACCAGTTGATCGCCCTCCAGGCGCTCATCGACATGAAACAGGCTCAGCGACTTGGCTTCTTTTGGTACTTCCAGGCGCAGGTCATAGATCAGTTGCAGCGACGCGGTGGGCAAATGCACATAGGCCCGTGGACGCTCCAATAATTGCAGGTTGGCACAGCGCACCGGCCGCGCCGAGCCGGACAGCGGCGTCAGGCGAAACGGCAGGGCCTCGCGATAATGCAGCGCGGACGAGTAGGGCGCCGGCAGCCAGGTGTCGTTGAAGCGCCCGCCGAGCCAGCCTTCCGGGGTTTCCAGCAGGCACTCCTCGGCAATCTCCTGAATCGCGGTGTGCAGCGGGATGTTCAGCTCATGGGCCGGCACGTAACCGGAGATCAGTTTGAGCACCACGTCACCGCGATCCTGGCGGCGTTGGCGCACCAGCACCCAGTAGTCGCGATTCTGCCAATGCAGGGTCAGGCGCACCGAAACCCCGAGGTTGGCCAGCTCCAGCGCGAAACGCTCGGCGTCCGCCACGCTCACCGGTTTGCGCCGCTGCAAGGTCTGGGCGAAGTTCAGCGGCATGCCCACGCTCTGATAGGTCAGGCCTTCGGGCGAGGCTTCGACGAACAGCGGCAGGGTCTTGAAGTTGCTCGGGTTCTTTCTGATGAGCGTGCGCGGCATGTCGGCTCCTGCTTAAGGCCGCGAGGCGGCGTCAGTGACCACGAAGGACCTGGGCAACGGTCGCAACGTTATGGGCGAGGTGCAGCGGATTGATCGTCCCGACAATAGCACTGGCAACGCCGGGCTGTTGGAACAACAGCTCGAAGCTGGCGCGCACCGGGTCCACACCCGGACTCAGGCACACGTGGCCGCTGGCCAGGGCTTTTTTCACCAGGATGGCTTTGCCGTGGGCAGCAGCATAGTCAATGACTGCCTTCTCGTTCTGTTCGTTCAGATTGTAGGTGACCATCGCGCAGTCCCCTTGCTCCAGCGCTTTCAAGCCGCCTTCGACGGTTTTGCCGGAGAAGCCGAAGCCGCGAATCTTGCCCTCGACCTTGAGTGCGGCGAGCGTGGCGTAAACCTCTTCATGCTCAAGAATCGCCAGGTCGTTGCCGTCGGAGTGCACCAGCACCAGATCGATAAAATCGGTTTCAAGACGTTGCAGGCTGCGCTCGACCGACATCCGCGTATGCGCAGCGCTGAAGTCATGGCGCGACATGCCGTCGGCAAACTCTTCACCGACCTTGCTGACGATCACCCAGTCCTGACGCTGGCCGCGCAGCAGCGGGCCGAGGCGTTCTTCGCTGCGGCCATAGGCCGGGGCGGTGTCGATCAGGTTGATGCCCAGCCCCTGCGCCTGCTTGAGCAGCATGCGTGCCGCTTCATCGTCGGGGATCTGAAAGCCGTTGGGGTATTTCACACCCTGGTCGCGGCCAAGCTTGACCGTGCCCAGGCCCAGCGGTGAAACCAGCAGTCCGGTACTGCCCAGCGGGCGATGCAGTTCGTGCAGGGTCGCTACGCTCATGGCAACAGTTGCTCCCAGGCCGGTACGCCCATCGGTGGTTTCGGTAGCGCCGGCAACGGCTCGGCAGCTTGCGGCTGGATGCCGTCGCGCTCCAGTGAGGCGATGACACGATCGGCGAAGTCTGGCGCCAGTGCGAGCTTGGTTGGCCAGCCGACCAGCAGGCGACCCTGTTCGGCGAGGAAGGCGTTGTCCGGACGGCTCAGCCCGGTTTGCAGCGGTTCTGCGCGGTCGACCCGCAAGGTCGCCCACTGCGTGGTGCTGAGGTCGATCCACGGCAACAACTGAGCGATTTCTTTTTGGGCCGTGGCAATCTGCTCGGCCGGCTCGCGGTTTACGCCTTCGCTTTCGGCGATGTCACCGCCCATGTACCAGACCCAGTTGCCATCAGCGGCCGGGTGGGTGGTCACGGTGATGCGCGGTTTGGTGCCGCCACCCAGGCAGTGAGCGTACAGCGGCTTCAGGCCCGGGCCTTTGGCGATGATCATGTGCAGCGGACGACGTTGCATTGCCGGTTGGGTCAGGCCCAGGTCTTCCAGCAACCGCGCGGTACCGGCCCCGGCACTGAGGACGATGCGCTGGGCGCGAATCTCGCGGCCGTCGACTTTCAGGCCGACCAGCACGCCCGCTTCCAGCAGCGGCTCGATGGTTTGCCCGGCGAGCAGACCGTCCCCGGCCAGATCGGCCAGACGCTGGATCAGGCTCGGCACGTCGACCACCAGTTCAGCCAGGCGATAGACCTTGCCCTTGAAACGTTTGTCTTGCAGCGCTGGCGGCAGTTGATCGCCCTTGACCTGATCGACGCGGCCACGCACGGCTTTGCTGGCGAAGAAACTGGTGAGGTTGCCGGCCAGGGTGCCTGGCGACCACAGGTAATGCGCTTCGGATAGCAGGCGTACGCCGGACAGGTCCAGCTCACCGCTGCCGGCCAGCGCTTCACGCCAGCGGCGCGGCATGTCGGCGATCGCTTCCGAGGCGCCGGTCAGCGCGCCGTGCAAGGCGTACTTTGCACCGCCATGGATGATGCCCTGGGACTTCACACTCTGCCCGCCGCCGAGGCTGGCGCTTTCCACCAGCACGGTCGAAAAACCCTGACGGCGCAGACGCGCGTTCAGCCAGAGGCCGGCGACACCAGCGCCGACAATCAGAACGTCGGTGGAAATAACGGATGGCATGCAACGACCTCAGTGTTCAAGACGAGGGCGCAGTATACAGACTCGGGAAAGAGGGGATTTGTCGATGATCAACAGAGGGGAAGGCGTCGGCCCCTGTGGGAGCGGGCTTGCTCGCGAAAGCGGTCTATCAGTTAACACCAATGTTGCCTGACACACCGTCTTCGCGAGCAAGCCCGCTCCCACAGGGGGATATGCATTACTCAGTCAATGCCCGGCAGTTTTCGAGAACAACTGGATGACCACCACACCGAGGACGATCAGCGCCATCCCGAGCATTGCCGGCACATCCAGCTTCTGCCCATAAATGAACAGCGCCGCGACGCTGACCATCACGATGCCCATGCCTGCCCACACGGCGTAGGCGACGCCCACCGGCACGGTACGCACCACCAGCGTGAGCATCCAGAAGGCGATCCCGTAACCGACGATGACCAGGATCAGCGGCAGCGGGGTGCTCAAGCCTTTGACCGCTTTCATCGAAACGGTGGCAATCACTTCGGCGCAGATGGCGATAGCCAGAAAGGCGTAGGCGTTCATGTGTAAATCCTCATGTAAAACATTGCTTGCTGAGGCGGCATTCTAGTGATTCGCCAGATGGGGTAAAGTCATTACCTATCTGTTTTAAAGATGGGTTACGCCATGAATACCCAATGGAACCTGGAACAACTGCGCGCCTTCGTCAGCGTCGCCGAGCAACGCTCGTTTTCCGCTGTGGCCCGCCAGCAGCGCAAGGCACAATCAGCGATCAGCAGCGCAATTGCCATGCTGGAGGATGATCTGGGCGTCAGCCTGTTCGAGCGTAGCAGTGGACGGCAGCCCAAGCTCACCGAAGCGGGGGAAGCGCTGCTCGAAGAGGCCCGGGAAGTGTTGCGCCAATGCGAGCGCCTCAATGGTCGGGCGATGGCGATGATGCGCGGCCAGGAAGCGCAGTTGCGCGTGGCTCAGGACGAGGCGATGCCTTATCAGGCTCTGGTGGAAAGCTTCGATGCCCTGGCCGAGCAATTCCCCAGCCTCGAAGTGCAACTGACCAGCGCCGCCCAAGGCGAGGTGGCGCGCAAACTGGTCGAGCGCCGCGCCGATCTGGGCCTGCTGTTCTATCACGATGAAATCCCCGAAGCACTGGAGCGCCGGGTCTTGGGCCGGGTGGAAATGGTCACGGTCTGCGGGATCAATCATCCGCTGGCGACGCAGTCCTATGTCACCTGTCAGCAACTGGCGCAACACCGGCAGCTGTTGATGTCGACGCAAACCAGCGTTTATCCCGGCAACGAACCGGCCAGCCCACAGGTATGGCGCGCCGACAGTTTCTATGTGATGGCCGAATGGCTGGTGCGTGATCTTGGCTGGGCGTGGCTGCCCCGGCATGTGGTGCAGTATTCGGCCTATCAGGGCCTGATGGTTGAACTGGAGAGCGAATGGACGCCGCCAGCGCTGGTGGTGGAACTGGTCTGGCGTCGGGATGAGCCTTTGGGACCCGCCGCGCGCTGGCTGGCTGAACGTTTTGCCGTGCACTTGCGGGCGATTGGCGACAAAAGTCGATAAACTCCGCCGCCATGAATAGAACTCTCTACACCGCGCTGTTTTACCTGGGGCTGCCATTGGTGGCGATTCGGCTGTGGCTGCGCTCGCGCAAGGCCCCGGCGTATGCCAAGCGGATTGGCGAGCGCTTCTCCTACGGGATGCCGTCGCTGCAGCCCGGCGGGATCTGGGTGCATGCGGTGTCGGTGGGCGAAAGCATCGCCGCCGCGCCGATGATCCGCGCCTTGCTGCAACGTTATCCACAGCTGCCGATCACCGTGACCTGCATGACCCCGACCGGTTCGGAGCGGATTCAGGCGTTGTTCGCCAACGAGCCGCGCATCCAGCATTGCTATCTGCCGTACGACTTGCCGTGTGCGGCAGCGCGCTTCCTGGATCGCGTCCAGCCGAAACTGGCGGTGATCATGGAAACCGAGCTGTGGCCCAACCACATCCACCAGTGCGCCAAACGCGGGATCCCGGTGGCGCTGGCCAACGGCCGATTGTCCGAACGTTCGGCCCGGGGTTATGGCCGCTTCAGCAAGCTGACCGCGCCGATGCTGGCTGAAATGAGCTTGTTCGCGGTGCAGACCGAAGCCGAAGCCCAGCGCTTTCGTGATCTGGGTGCGCGCCCGGAGACGGTCGAGGTCACCGGTTCGATCAAGTTCGACCTGACCATCGACCCGCAACTGTTGCAACGCGCCAATCAACTGCGCGGCCAATGGCAGGCGCTGGAGCGCCCGGTGTGGATCGCCGCCAGCACCCACGAAGGCGAAGACGAAGTGGTGCTCGACGCCCATCGTCGCCTGCTGGCGAACTACCCGAATGCGCTGCTGATTCTGGTGCCACGTCATCCAGAGCGCTTCAACGCGGTGTTCGAATTGTGCCAGCGCGAAGGCTTTGCCACGGTGCGCCGCTCCACCGGTGCCAACGTCGAGGCCGACACCTCGGTGCTGCTCGGCGACACCATGGGCGAGTTGCTGTTTCTCTATGCGCTGGCTGACAGCGCTTTCGTCGGTGGCAGCCTGGTGCCGAACGGCGGGCATAACCTGCTGGAGCCGGCGGCCCTGGCAAAACCGGTGCTCAGCGGCCCGCACCTGTTCAACTTCCTCGACATCGCCGCGCAATTGCGTGAGGCCGGGGCGTTGGCCGAAGTGGATGATGCCGAAGGGCTGGCGGTGGAAGTGCAGCGGCTGTTCGAATTGCCGCGTGATGCCCAGCGCATGGCCGAGGCCGGGCTGGCGGTGATGCGCCGCAATCAGGGCGCGTTGCAGCGACTGCTGGATGGACTGGGCAGGTTATTAAAGTAGCCCGGTTTAAAAGAGATCGCGCGCAGCGATCTCTTTTAAACCGGCCTTTTAGTAGAAGCTGATATTCGCATTGAGGAATGTTCCCGCATTCTTCAGCGAGCCTTCCTACATAGATTTTTTTTCCCCGTTGTTACCGTGCCCGCCAATACTCGCGAGCACGAACCACGGACGGTTTGGACATCGCGCTCTTTTCCTATTTGCTTAAGGATAAGCGTATGTTCCGGCCGGCCAATGCCGCGCATTTTGCGTTGCAGATTCCTGCAATCCGTCACGACTTTCAGGTGCTGGCCTTCAGTGGCACCGAAGCGATCAGCACCCTCTACGGCATCCGGGTCGAACTGGTCAGCGAGCACCCTGATTTCGATCTGGAGAGTGTGCTCGGCCAACCCGCGTTTCTGCAATTCGGCCATCGCGGCGAAGGCATTCACGGGCATATCGAAGACGTGTTGGTCGGCGAATCAGGCAAGCGCCTGACCCGCTATCACCTGACGCTGGTGCCAGCGCTGTATTACTTGCAGTTCAGCCGCGATCAACGGATTTTTCAGCGTCTGACCGTGCCGCAGATCATCGCGCAGGTGCTCAAGGGCCATGGCCTTCAGGCCGATGCGTTCAGCTTTCATGTCAGCACCAGCGCTGTTTGCGAATACTGCACGCAGTACGCCGAAAGTGACTACGAGTTCATCCAGAGGCTATGCGCCGAGGACGGCATCGCCTGGCATCATCAGCACTCGGCGGACGGGCATCTGTTGGTGTTCACCGACGATCAGGTGTTCCTGCCCACACTCGGCGCCACGCCCTATCAGCAAGAATCCGGAATGGTCGCGGAGCACCCGGTGGTCAGCCGCTTCAGTGTGCGCAAAAGCACGCGCACCAGCACCGTTACCCGCCGCGACTATGACCTCGAACGTCCGAGTCTACTGCTGGAAAGTAGATTCACCGCCGACTTCACCCCGGTGCTGGAGGATTACCGCTACCCGCTACTGATCGAAAACGAAAAGCGCGGCAAGCAACTGGCCCGGCAGGCACTTGAGCGCTATCGCAGCGACTATGAACTGGGCGAGGGGCAGAGCGATCAGTCGAGCCTGCGCTGCGGCCACCTGTTCGAACTGACCGAGCACCCGCGCAAAAGCGGCAATGACCTGTGGCTGTTGCTCAGCGTTTCTCACACTGGCCGACAGCCCCAGGTGCTTGAGGAATCGATTACCAGCGACGCGAAAGACACCGACGGTTTCACTCAGGGCTATCGCAACAGCTTCAGCGCGATTCCCGCCGAGGTGGTGTTTCGCCCGCCATTGCCAGCGCCTCGCCCGCCGCTGGTCAGCCAGACCGCACGCGTCACCGGGCCTGCCAACGAAGAAATCTACTGCGACGAATATGGCCGCGTGAAATGCGAGCTGAACTGGGACCGTGCTGAATTCAACAGCGAACGCAGCAGTTGCTGGATTCGTGTTGCATCGAGTTGGGCCGGTGAAAATTTCGGTTCGGTGACCATCCCGCGCATCGGCATGGAAGTCGTGGTGACCTTTCTCGAGGGCGATCCGGACCAGCCGCTGATCACCGGTTGCGTGGCCAACAAGGTGATGTCCCCGCCCTACGCCTTGCCCGAGCACAACACCCGAACCGTGCTGCGCAGCCACAGTTCGCCGCACACCGGCGGCTACAACGAACTGATGATCGAAGACCGCGCCGGCCAGGAAAAAATCTACCTGCGCGCCGAACGTGATTTCGAACAACTGATCCTCAACGACAGCCGCAACCAGATCCGTCGCGACCGTTTCGAACAGGTCGACCACCACAGCACCAGCCTGATCAAGGCTGATGAACGGCACACCACTGACGGTACGCGCCACACGCTGATCGGCACCGATGACGTGCTGAGCGTCAGCGGCAACAGCAGCACGACTGCCCACGGCACGCTGGTGATTCAGGCCGGCCCGCATGCGCGGCTCACCGCCAGCCAAGTGGTGATCGATGCCGGTACGAGCCTGACGCTGACGGCGGGTGGGCATCACATCGTGATCAATGCGGCCGGGATATTCAGCAGTGTGGCCATCGTCGAGGGCGGTGCGCCGGTGGTGGGGGTGGCGGCGCAGACGGCGTTGTCGGCGGTGCCCGAAGATCCGCAGGCGCTGCTCGCGCTGTCGGTCACCGCGCAAATGGCTGCGCTGACTCAGGCGGCAGCGCAAGCCTCCTCAGTCTGTGCCGTGTGCGAAAAACTGTCACAGGTGAGCGCATGAGCAGGGCGTATCTGTTACTGGATCGAGTCCAGATCGAAAACCTTCCGGATCGCCTGTTCGAGCTGACGGGCGGCACGCCTGTTCACTCGCTTTATCAACGTACCGCCTACAGCGCTTTGGACAAGGCCGGCCCCGTGCTGATCGGTGTGACCCCCGATAGCCCGTTGGCAACGGTTTTTTGCCAGGAGTGGAGCGCAACGGCGGGCATCTGGCTGGAGTCTGAAGCCGACGAAGATCAAGTGCTGGCGCATGTGCGCAGCCTGATCCACGCGCGTGTCGACGGGGCTGCGACGGTTTTCTTCCGGTTCTACGACCCGCGAATTGCCGCGTTGTGGCTGAACGATTTGCCCGTGCCTGAGCGTGATCGATTGATGGGGCCGGTACGGCTGATTCGTCTGCCGGATTTACAGATTCATCAGCAAACCGAGCACCCCGCGATCCCCTATGCGCATAAGCCCTGGCTGCTGCTGACAGCGGAACAACTCGATCAGCTGAACGCGGTCAAGCGCCAGTCTTTCTCCCGACAGTTGATCGCACACGGTCAACGCCATTTCGCCACATACCTCAACTCAATGGATTCGACTGCTTTGCAGCAATGGGCCATGGACTGTCAGGCCAGTGCTGCACGCCGGGGCTTCAGTGCCGTCGATGAAGTCCTGCTCTGGGCGCGCTTTTTCACGGTGCTGGGCACTGACTTTCCCGATGGGGCGGAGCACGGCGCCTACCGGCAATTGCTGGCCGAACCCCGGGTGTTGCCGCACCAGCGTCTGGACAACCTCAACAGCGCATTGACGCACCAATTGCTGACCGACAAGGACTTCGCCCGATGAGCGCCGAAAAACTGGCCATGGTCGACGAGGCCGCTCAGGCCGAACGCGAGGCCAAAGCCCAGCCAAGCGTAGATATCAACTGCACGGTGCATCCGTGTCCCGCCAGTCAGCCCGAACTGTTTGTGGTGCCGGTGCGCTATGCGCTGGCGCACGAAAAGGCTGAACACGCTTGTTGCGTTCCCGGTATTACACCGCAGAGCCGCCCGATAGCAGCACGTCGTTTGCGGGCGGGGTTTGTGTACCTCTGGCAGCATCAGGGGCCGCTCAAGCGTTTTGCCGCTTCGCCGCAGGGGCTGCTGCAAGAGCAGGCGCTGGACGCGGCGGCGGCTCCGGTGCCCGACGCCACACTCACAGGCCTGTCACTGCAAAAAGTCCACGACGCCTGGATGCTTTACAGCGAGTTCCCGTTGAACGCCGAGCATTGCCGAGTCCTGAGCGAGAGTAGCGGCAAACGCAGCCAGCACATGCGCCAGATCGCCTTGCGCACGGTGGCCGACGAATTGCAGGCCCCGCACTGTCCGCCGCTGGAGAAGGCCGATGAGGTCATCGCCGAACTTCTCCCGGACACCTATGCCCGGTCAATGAAAGTCGACCAGCAAAAAAACGCCGAGGACACCGAAGCCCTTGGCGCGACGCTGTCAGAGGCCCCGACGCCGACCAACATCAAGGCCTACACAGACGCCATGCATCGCAACCGCGAGCGCCACAAGGTTCTTGCGCAATATCCCGACGCCAGCGACGAGCCTCCGGGCGAGTGGAGCGCCGAGCCGTGGGACGGGCAGGGCACGCGCGATTGGCTGGAAAGCGCCAAAGCGCAAACCGAGGGCCTGTTCGCCGTTTTCGCCTGCCTGGACGATGATCTGGGCGTGTTACGCGACATCAACCACGAACAGGAATGGCTGGAAGCCGGCCACGAAAAATGGTTGGGCGAAAACAATCTGCGCCTGAGCATCGGCGGTTTCGTGCGCAGTCTGATCAGCGAAGATGGCGCCGAACTGGCCGGCAATCTCAGCTACCGCTACAAGGATCGCGACATCAGCCTCACGCCCGAACAGGGCCAGATCATGCTCGACACCCAGGAGCGGCTGAACGAGGAACTCAGGGTTGAAACCCGGGATCGCCAATACGGCGGTCGGCCGAGCGAGGCCGAAGCTGCCGTCCGTGACGGGCGAATCGCGGCCATTGTCGGCCCGGTGCGGGCGTTTATTCCGGCCGATCTGTACTACGAAGCGGAGAAAGTGGTCCGGCAATACCGCGCGGAAAAACACGCCAACCTCAACAATCACGCATTCAGCGCCAAGGTCGGCAAGTACATCGACCTCGACGCCATGAACACATGGTTCACCGACACCGCCGCCGGCCACTTCCAACAACTCGAACAACGCCACACGGCGTTGTTCGCCGACCGTGGCGTGTACCTGAAACGCTCGGCCAGCGGCACCTGGTTTGTCGATTACGACGACCTCGAAACCCGCCAATGGCTGACCGAACTCGCCACCGGCTGCCTCACCGCCCAATGCATTCGCGCCCAGGGCGCCGAGCAATACGCCGACTACGTGCGCGCCGCCGACGGTGGCGCACTCCGGCAACTGTTCAGCGCCTGGGCGCCGTCGATTGAGGCGGCAGTCAACAACGCCTCGCGCCTTGGTGAGTTGATGGCCGCCCTGCCCGCCGACAACCTCAGCGCCACCCATCAGGCCTTGGCGCCGCTGAGCGTGGTGGTGCTGGACGACATCGCAACCATGGCCCGCGAGGCCGACAGCCAATGGAATGTGTTGGTCAATCGGCTGGGTGCGGCGTTGTTGTTGCTCAAGGGAGACAAGGGTTTCAGTGCGTCGTGGATGAGTATTTTTATCGCTGCGAGGTTGGGCGGGGAGAGCCGCTTGCAGTTCGCAATCGAAGCCGGGCGACCCGTGTGGAAATTGCTGGGGCAACGGGCCGAGGCGTTGAGTGAATGGGTGAACAAGACGGGGAAAGCCATTGGGGGCGGGCGGGTGGAGCGGATTGTCAATTCGCCGGTGGTGGTCAACAGCGGGGGAGTGGCGCCGTTGGCGGCGTTGTTGGTCAACGTGGTGAATGTGCAGAACTATTTGAGTGAGGCCGGGGTGCTGGAGGGGATGGATGCCCGGCGGGTGAATGACACGGTGTCGGCGAGTTTGTATGGGGCGGCGGCGTTGGTGGCGGTGGTGGATAGTCAGGTGCGGATGGGGTTGGGGGTTAAGGACATGTCCGTCAAGCTTCCTGGCGGCAGGGTGGGAAGCGCACCAATGCTGACGTTGTTTGGTGGGGTGATTGGTGGGTTGTCGGCCTATGCGGCTTTGCAAGAGTTCAAATCCTTGAAACAACAGTTAGAGGATGCCCAAAAACGAGTAGACCCATGGTTGCAACTGCGTCAGTTCGCGGTCGGAGGGCAAGTAGCGACCTTCGGTGCCCAAGCGATTTTAGGGTTTGGCTACACCGCCCGTGCCTTGGTCGGGTCAATCACAGTGGATGTCGCCATCTTGCGTTACACGTTGTACATGGGGCCGTTGAACTGGATCATTTTGGGACTCGGCGCACTGTACTTGACAGCCTGGCTCTTCGAAAAAACACCGCTGCAAAACTTCCTGAACAATTGCTGCTGGTCTAAAGCGCGGGCTATCGATCTGAACCCCATCGCGCCTAAAGTCCAGCACGACGAACTCGACCGTTTGTATCTCATCCTCTATACGCCTCGGGTCACCATGCAAAGCAGTTCTAATCAGGCGCCTGATAATGGTCGTTCCGGTCTGGCGTTCGTCAGCGCCATTGATTACCTGACCATCGACTTGCCAGGCGCCGAGCCAGACAGTGTCTACCTGGAACTGAGCATGGTCGGTGACCCGGTGGATACCCTCGCAAACCGGTACCTGATCAAAAACAGTCCGACCGACTATTTCAGGCCTCCCCGTCCGTGGCGTGATATGACGCCCTTCTGGTTGTCTGGCAGCAGTTGCGAGTGGATACCGATCGAGGAAGGTCAGGGTCTGCGTATAAGCGGCCCTTTCAAAGAGGTGAAAGACGTACTGCGCACGCCACCTGGCACGTTGTCGCTAAGGTTGCGTTATCGCACGCCTTTGACCGGGATACTCGGCGCTCGAAGTTTTATCGGCGGGGAGCGTGGTTTAGCTTTTACCTTGAACAACTCCACGGGCGTCATAGCACTGAGAAATGACCCAACTCCCGAACTTGATCGTGTGCCGAATTACCCGCTCGGCGAGGATCACCCCGGCGCCATTTACCTGCAACCCAAGGACAAGCGATGAGTACGCCACCGGCAGGCACAACGGAAAAAAGGATGTTTTCGCGTAATGATTACTTGGCGCCATTGCCCATTCCGTCGGGTGAAAAGCCGTGTGATGTGCTAAGCATCATCTGGCGCAAGAACGAGGTGTTTCTCGATATAGGTAACTACAGCATCGGTTCGGCGGTGATGGTGATGTGGCCAGGAGTGATGTTGTTTTTGGGGCTGGCATACGTCTTCGATGACCCTGACGCGTTGATATTGGGAGCTTGTATCATGGCTCTCCCTATCTTTTGGTTGATCCAAGGCCTCCTCCGGGAAGTCCCTTTACCCATACGCTTCAATCGCCAACGCCGCGAAGTCTGCGTCCCCCGCGACAAGGGTGAATATTGGATCGTCCCTTGGGAAACGGTGACAGCCGCCGCCACCCAGCAGTCATCAGTCAGTCAGGCCGGTAAAACCACCATGGGTCTGCTGGTCATCGGTTTCGAAAACCCCGACCCGCACGCCTCGGAAGACAACAAGCATTTTTCGCTGGGCTTCAACTGTGGCGGCGGCACTACAGCGATGGCGTTATGGGAATGCATGCGCAGTTACATGGAAATTGGCCCGCAAGTTTTGCCACAGACAAATGACTTCGAGGGCGGACGAGAAAAGCTGCGGGGCAGAAGCGTCTTTTGGGGCATTTGTTGTGAATACGTGGATGGCATCAGACAGCATTTGGTCGCGCAAGAAGTTGCAAGGCTGCGTGGCTGATCATTGCAGCGGTGCTCTTGGGGGCACCACTGGCGATGATGTTGCAAGAGTGGAAGTTATCGCCACCGCCCGAGCTTTCTAATCCGGACATCATCGAATGGTCAAAACTGCTCCCCCCTGAACAATGGGCCAAACGCTCTCCAGAACTAGAAGCAGCCATCGTCAAACGCGAAACCGAATTGGCCGGACGAGTTGAGGCGCAGTCATGAGTACGCCACCGGCAGGAACAACGGAAAAAAGGATGTTTTCGCGAAATGACTATCTGGCGCCATTACCTATTCCCACCGGTAGGAAACCTTCTGATGTGCTCAACATCATCTGGCGCAAGAACGAGGTTTTTCTCGATATTGGTAACTACAGCATCGGCTCGGCGGTGATGGTGCTTTGGCCAATGGTGGTGTTGTTCGCTTTCATGGGTTACTTGTTCCGAAATGATCACGATGAAATGCATATTTTTGCAGTCATGACCACGTTCATCATTGGAGTCCCAACTTTCTTTTTAATACAGGGCCTCTTCCGCGAAGTCCCCTTACCCATACGCTTCAACCGCCAACGCCGCGAAGTCTGCGTCCCCCGTGACAACGGCGAGTACTGGATTGTCCCTTGGGAAACCGTGACAGCCGCCGCCACTCAGCAGTCATCAGTCAGTCAGGCCGGCAAAGCCACAATGGGTCTACTGGTCATCGGTTTCGAAAACCCCGACCCGCACGCTTCGGACAACAACAAGCAATTTTCGCTGGGCTTCAACTGTGGCGGCGGCACTACGGCGATGGCTCTGTGGGAATGCATGCGCAGTTACATGGAGATCGGGCCAGATGCTGTCGAGGATCAAACCGCGCGTTTCGACAGGTCAAAAGGAATCTGGGCGACTTATCTGGACGATCTGATCAAAGCCGCGAAGTTGAGAGGCTGGTTCGTAACCGTTCTCTGGGAGGGGTTCTGCGGAATATTCATATTCAACACGCTGCTGATCGATGTGCTGGAGCGTTGGAAGTTGAACCCTCCGCCCGACTTGCCCTATCCCGACATCATCGAATGGTCAAAACCGCTCCCGCCTGAACAATGGGCCAAACGCTCTCCAGAACTAGAAGCAGCCATCGTCAAACGCGAAACCGAGTTGGCCGAACGAGTTGAGGCGCAGTCATGAGTACGCCACCGGCAGGCACAACGGAAAAAAGGATGTTTTCGCGTAATGACTATCTGGCGCCATTACCCATTCCCACAGGTGAAAAGCCATGTGATGTGCTCAACATCATCTGGCGCAAGAGCGAGGTGTTTCTCGATATTGGTAACTACAGCATCGGATCGGCCGTGATGGGGATGTGGCCGACGATGATGGTGTTTTTAGCTATTTCTTTTTTTACTCTAAATCTCGACCCTGATTACAGCCGAGATGTTTTGATCCTAGGGGCCGTTATATTGGGTGTCCCTACGCTGATTTTGATCCAAAGCCTCTTCCGCGAAGTCCCCTTACCCATACGCTTCAACCGCCAACGCCGCGAAGTCTGCGTCCCCCGCGACAACGGCGAGTACTGGATTGTCTCCTGGGAAACCGTGACGGAGGCCGCCACTCAACAGTCATCAGTCAGTCAGGCCGGCAAAGCCACAATGGGCCTTCTGGTCATTGGTTTCGAAAACCCCAACCCGCACGCTAAAGAAGACAACAAACACTTTTCACTAGGCTTTAACTGTGGCGGCGGCACTACAGCGATGGCGTTATGGGAATGCACGCGCAGTTACATGGAAATTGGACCTGAGGCTGTCCCCGAAAGTCGGGTGGGTATCGCACCTTACGAAGAAACCCAAATCGGATCGCTAATCGTCGACCTGCGTAAAGGGGAAATATTAAGCGTCCTGTGGGGAGTTTTCTGCATAACGTTTCTGGGCACCTATCTGGCGGAAAAGCTTCAGGACTGGAAGCTTTCCCATCCACCGGAATTGCCCCATCCCGACATCCTCGAATGGTCAAAACCACTCCCACCGGAACACTGGGCCAAACGGTCGCCAGAACTGGAACTCGCCATCGCCCGGCGTGAGGCCGAACTTGCCGGGCAATCCTTGATCATGAATCGGTCCTGAGCCCGTTATGTCTCAACTTCCCGCTCTGCCCGTCCCAGGTCACGGCGATGTGCCGGACTACGAGGTGTGTCTGCCGATGCATCTGCGTGCCGACGCAAATCGGTTGATCCGCTATCTGCACCGGTTGCCGAGTCGGCGCTTGAAGTTTTGCCCATGGTGCAGCAACACCAATCTGACCTGCCGGGCTGGTTTGGCCCGCCGGCTGCCGCATTACTACTGCGCTTCATGTCGCAGGAGCTGCAACAGTCTGAGCGATACGCCGTTCGCAAAACTGCACCGTATGGAGCTGTGGTCTACGTTTGCCCTGTACCTGCTGGCCGGTTGGTCCAGTGTCCAGATAGCGTCTCGTCTGGGAGTGAACCACAAGGTCTATTTCAGTTGGGGCAAGGCGATCCGCAAGGTGATGGCTGAAGAGTGTCCTGAGCTGCATCAGTGGTGGGCGGCAAGGCATTACCGGGAAAACCTGCAAGCGCCGGAGCATATTGCTGTGCAGCAGCAAGCGGTCATGGTCTGGATCGAAACGATGCTCAATGCTCCACACGCGATATGCCCCACGTGTAGAGGCAATCGAACCTATCGAATCAAAGGGATTCGCCCCAAGTTCAAATGTGACCCCTGTGTGACCTGCTTTTCCATTCTGTCCGGGACGCCATTGGAAGGGATGATCCGGCCTGACCTCTGGCTCGACTTCGTGAAAGGCGTGATGGATGGGCAAAGCATCCCGGATCTCAAACGCAGTTCCGGGCTGGGCATGGGGGCCAGTACACGCTGGCGGGGGCAGTTTTTGTTATTGATCGAAGCTTTGGGGCACGCTGAGTTACTGGGATGGATCACCTGGATGCGTAGTCGGCGAAATAATGAAGCAGTCAGTTTCGTGCGCCGCGGTGGTTATCTGGACAAGGCGCAGCGCTCCATCTATCCGCAAGGGAAGCGCAAGGGCGGATTTGTTTGACAAAGAACAGTCAAATAAAAACCCGCATCTCTGCGGGTTTTTGAGTCAGGGGCGCGCCTTGAGCTGCGCTTCCGCTGCCTGGGCCAGGTCCGGCGGCAGGAAGTCCTTGTCCGGGTTGTAGTCGGCTTTCAGATAACGCGTCAGGTCCTGCAAGTCGCCCGGGTTCAGCGTTCCCGCCGCCTGCTTCAGACGCAGGTTGTCGAGAATGTAGTCGTAGCGAGTGTTGTTGTAGTTGCGCACCGAGGTGTACAGCTGGCGCTGGGCGTCGAGCACATCGACGATGTTGCGCGTACCGACCTGATAGCCGATTTCCGTGGCTTCCACCGCGCTTTGGTTGGAGATGATCGACTGGCGGCGCGCCTGCACCTGCTCGACATCGGTGTTGACCGCACGGTGCAGATTGCGGGTGTTTTCCACCACTTGCCGGCGCAGGGATTCGCGCTGTTGCTCGCTCTGATCCAGTTGCGCATACGACTGACGCACTTGCGAACTGGTCAGTCCGCCACTGTAGATCGGAATGCTCAGTTGCAGGGCCAGCGTGCGTTGTTCGACGTTGCCACCGTACGGGGTACCGAATGCATTCGGGTTGGCGAAGCCGAGGGCATCGTTGTCACCCTTTTCGTATTTGGCCACGGCGTCGAGGGTCGGCAAGTGGCCGGCCTTGCGCTGCTTGAGGGTCTGTTCGGCGGAGCTGACCGCATAGTTGCTCGCCAGCAGATTGAGGTTCTGTTTCGCGGCGGTGTCGACCCAGGCCTTGGCATCATTCGGCGTTGGCGGCAGGATCGGCAGAGTGTGCACGATGCCCTGAATCGAGTTGTACTGACGGTTGGTCAGGGTGATCAGCGCTTCGAAGGCATCGTCGACCTGACGCTGGGCAACGATCCGGTTGGCGCGTGCGGTGTCATAACTGGCTTGCGATTGCAGCACGTCGGTCTTGTCCGACAGGCCCACGTCGAAGCGTTCGTTGGATTGGTCGAGCTGACGTTTGAATGCAGCCTCTTCGGCCTTGGTCGACGCGAGGTTGTCCTGGCTGCGCAGCACGTTGAAGTAGTCTTGCGCCGATTGCAGGATCAGGTTCTGTTCGGTGGCCGACAGTTGCAGCGCGGCTTGTTCGTTGACGTCCTTGGCGGCCTGGTACTGGAACCAGCGATCAGCACGGAATAATGGCTGGGCCAGGGTCGCCTGATAGGAATGCGCGCTGCGATTGGCAATGGCTGAAGGCTGGTCGATCGAGGTGCGCACATCCGCGACTTCAGCGCCGCCGGAGAGGTTGGGCAGCAGCCCGGCACGGGCCTGTGGCACGACCTCTTTCTGTGCACCGTACTGGGCGCGGGCGGCGGCCAGATCGGCGTTGTTGTCGACGGCTTCCTGATAGACGCTGACCAGATCGGTCTTGGTCGACAAGGGCGCTTCTGCTGCCCAGGCCATTGCGGTGGACGCACAAGACACGGCAACAGCCAGTGAAAGTTTGCGCAGCATGAGGCGATCCCTAGCATTAATATTATGAAAATAATCTGCGCGCCAAGGCTACGGCGCGTCCCGTTTAGCGTCAAGGCGTTACAGGGCAAAGCGAGTGTAGTTGCGCATTCGCACCGCAACAATCCACCCGACCTGTGTATTTGCGCCATTCATCATGGTGTTTGCTGCGGTGTTGGCGTTCTTTGCCGGTTGTGTCTAGACTGGCCGGGTTCTTGTCGGGGTGCCTTGCTATGAGGCTGAGATCGAATAATTTCGGATCCCGTTGAACCTGATCAGGTTAGCGCCTGCGTAGGGAACAAGATTTCTCGTCACCCGGCGAGTCCTCTTGTGCTTCGTCCGGGATATTGTTCGACAATCGAACGCTCGACGACGATGCACAGCACCAGTCCTGGTGCGTCCGTGCCTTTCAGGTTCTGCTCCGACAATCCACTGCCTGGATGCTGTCTGGAGAGCCCGTGATGACGACAAAATCAAAAAACGCGATCAACCTGAGTGACTCGGCCAAGGTCGACGAGCAATCGGTCAAGCCGTTCACCCGTTCGCAAAAAGTCTACGTTCAGGGCTCGCGCCCGGACATCCGCGTGCCGATGCGCGAAATCACCCTGGATGTGACCCCGACCGACTTCGGCGGCGAAATCAACGCGCCGGTCACCGTCTACGATACCTCCGGCCCGTACACCGATCCGAACGTGGTCATCGATGTGCGCAAAGGGCTGGGCGATGTGCGTTCGGCGTGGATCGACGACCGTGGCGACACCGAGCGTCTGCCAGGCCTGAGTTCGAACTTCGGCCAGGAACGCCTGGCCGATCCGGAACTCACCAAGCTGCGTTTCGCCCACGTCAACAACCCGCGCCGCGCCAAGGCCGGGGCCAACGTCAGCCAGATGCACTACGCGCGCCAAGGCATCATTACCGCCGAGATGGAATACGTCGCCATCCGCGAAAACATGAAGCTGCAAGAGGCCCGCGCTGCCGGCCTGTTGAACCAGCAACACGCCGGCCACAGTTTTGGCGCAAGCATCCCGAAAGAAATCACCGCTGAATTCGTCCGCGAAGAAATCGCCCGCGGCCGCGCGATCATCCCGGCCAACATCAACCACGTCGAACTGGAACCGATGATCATCGGCCGTAACTTCCTGGTGAAGATCAACGGCAACATCGGCAACAGCGCCCTGGGTTCTTCGATCGAAGAAGAAGTGGCGAAACTGACCTGGGGCATTCGCTGGGGTTCGGACACCGTGATGGACTTGTCCACCGGCAAACACATTCACGAAACCCGCGAGTGGATCATCCGCAACTCGCCGGTGCCGATCGGTACTGTGCCGATCTATCAGGCGCTGGAGAAGGTCAACGGCGTGGCTGAAGACCTGACCTGGGAGCTGTTCCGCGACACGCTGATCGAGCAGGCCGAGCAGGGCGTCGACTACTTCACCATCCACGCCGGCGTCCTGCTGCGTTACGTGCCACTGACCGCCAAACGCGTGACCGGCATCGTCTCCCGTGGCGGCTCGATCATGGCCAAGTGGTGCCTGGCGCACCACAAAGAGAACTTCCTCTACACCCACTTCGATGAAATCTGCGAAATCATGAAGGCCTACGACGTCAGCTTCTCGCTGGGCGATGGCCTGCGTCCGGGCTCGATTGCCGACGCCAACGACGAAGCGCAGTTCGGCGAACTGGAAACCCTCGGCGAGCTGACCAAGATCGCCTGGAAGCACGACGTGCAGTGCATGATCGAAGGCCCGGGCCACGTGCCGATGCAGTTGATCAAAGAGAACATGGACAAGCAGCTGGAGTGCTGCGACGAGGCGCCGTTCTACACCCTCGGCCCGCTGACCACCGACATTGCGCCGGGCTATGACCACATCACCTCGGGTATCGGTGCGGCGATGATCGGCTGGTTCGGTTGCGCGATGCTTTGCTACGTGACGCCGAAGGAACACTTGGGCCTGCCGAACAAGGATGACGTGAAGACCGGGATCATCACTTACAAGATCGCTGCGCACGCTGCTGACCTTGCCAAGGGCCATCCGGGTGCGCAGATTCGCGACAACGCCTTGAGCAAGGCGCGGTTCGAATTCCGTTGGGAAGACCAGTTCAACCTTGGTCTGGACCCGGACACTGCGCGTTCGTATCACGATGAAACCCTGCCGAAGGACTCGGCCAAGGTCGCGCACTTCTGTTCGATGTGCGGGCCGAAATTCTGCTCGATGAAGATCACTCAGGAAGTCCGCGAATACGCGGCCAACCAGCGGATCGACGCGGTCGACGTGGACGTCGCCCAAGGCCTGGCGGAACAGGCCGAGCGGTTCAAGAAGGAAGGCAGTCAGCTGTACAAGAAGGTTTGATCTGACCTGAAGTCTGCGGTGTCTGTGCTGGCCTCTTCGTGAGCAAGCCCGCTCCCACACTGGATCTCCTGTGAACACAAACTTTGTGAACAACTGGATTCAAATGTGGGAGCGGGCTTGCTCCGGGCGGCGATCCGACGAAGGCGGCAGAACAGGCGCCAAAGATCTCAATGACAAAAATATTCCTCCGAGATAACACCCTTGAGCATTCAACCCGGCACCTATTCCCCTGACCTCGCCGTACCCGCCGACAAGCGTGTGTTCGGCGGTCGCGATCTGTTTTCCCTGTGGTTTTCCCTTGGCATCGGTCTGATGGTTCTGCAGACCGGTGCGTTGCTCGCCCCCGGTCTTGGTCTGTCCGGTTCGTTGCTGGCGATTTTTCTCGGCACGCTGGTGGGCGTTCTGCTGTTGGCCGCCGTTGGCGTGATTGGCAGCGATACCGGCCTGTCATCGATGGCGGCCCTCAAGTTGAGCCTGGGCAGCAAAGGCGCGAGCCTGCCGGCGCTGCTCAACCTGCTGCAACTGATCGGTTGGGGCTCATTCGAAATCATCGTCATGCGCGATGCGGCCAGTCTGCTCGGCACCCGTGCGTTCAGCGAAGGTTCGCTGTGGGCCAGTCCGATGCTGTGGACCTTGTGCTTCGGTGCATTGGCGACCTTGCTCGCGGTCAGCGGGCCGCTGACGTTCGTGCGCAAGATCCTGCGCAAATGGGGCATCTGGCTGATTCTGGCCGCGTGCATCTGGCTGACCTGGAACCTGTTCGTCAAGGCCGATCTGGCGGCACTGTGGGCGCGTACGGGTGACGGTTCGATGCCGTTCGCCGTGGGTTTTGACATTGCCATCGCGATGCCGCTGTCGTGGTTGCCGCTGATCGCTGACTACTCGCGGTTCGGCAAGCGCGCGAAGAACGTCTTCGGTGGCACCGCCATCGGTTTCTTCATCGGCAACTTCTGGCTGATGAGCCTCGGCGTGGCCTACACCCTGGCGTTCGCGCAGAGCGGTGAAGTCAACGCGCTGCTGTTGGCCCTGGCCGGTGCCGGCCTGGGGATTCCGCTGTTGCTGATTCTCTTGGACGAATCGGAAAACGCCTTCGCCGACATTCACTCGGCGGCGGTATCCAGCGGGATTCTGTTGCGCTTGAAAGTCGAACATCTGGCGCTGGCGATCGGTGTGCTCTGCACCCTGATCGCGCTGTTGGCGCCACTGGCGCAGTACCAGAACTTCCTGCTGTTGATCGGCTCGGTGTTCGCGCCGCTGTTCGGCGTGGTGCTGGTGGATCACTTCATCCTGCGCAAGCGCAGCGCGCAGGTAGCGTCAGCCGCCTTGCGCTGGCCGGCGCTGTTGGCGTGGCTGGGCGGGATCAGTACCTACCACTTGCTGGCCAATCTGTATCCGGATGTCGGCGCAACCCTGCCGGCACTGGTGCTGGCAGGGCTGTTGCAACTGGTGCTGGGGCGGGCGTTCAGTTACGGCCCGGAAACAGCTCGGGTTTGACGATGCCGTTCAGGCGCGGGTAAGGAATCTTCAGTTCGACGTGGCCCAGCGCGTAAGGCGCGATGGTGCTCACGTCGTACTTGAGGATCACGCCACCGTAGGTCAGCGCCACGTTCGGGGTTTTCACGAACGGCCAGTTCTTCACGAACTCGGCTTCCTGATCAAGCTTGGTGCTGATCAACCAACTGTTGTGTGCCACTTGCGCGGCTTTCCAGAACGCCTCTTCCTGACCCGGCAGCAACATGTCCGACAGGTTCAGCACTTTGTGCTGCTGGCGCGAGTAGTTGATGAAACCGCGCCCCGGGGTGCCATGCGCGCCGCCGGTGTCGAAGTAGCTCGACAGCTCGATAATCACCAAGCCGTCATGCTGCTCGCGTACCTTGGCCTGCAGATAGCTGCTGTTGCGCGGGCCGGCCGTTTGCAGGAACTGCTCACGATAGGCCGCCAGCGTCGGTGCCACCGGCGCGTTCGCCTCGGTGCGGGTCATTTGCAGCAGGCGCTTTTCGATGATGCCGTCCAGCGCAGGTTCGCCCGCGAAGTGCACGGTATCGATATTCACCAGCGGACAGTCAGGGTTGGAGCAGCCGGGTTTCAGGGTTTCCGATGCGTCGCGGGTGGTTTCCAGCGGCGTGCGGTAGTTGGGCTGGAACAGGTTGGCGCAGGCGCCCAGGGTCAGGGCGATGGCGGCCACGGAGGCAATTTTGAAAAGCGACATGGGCGTCCTTTCTGAAACAGGGGAAGGCAAAAAGTATCCGCTTCGACTCTCGCCGAAGCCGTCAGTTCGCCACTAAGCTAATTAGAGTGGGTTTCGCCTCCACCGTCCATCCCGCTGACGGTAAAGGGGCTGCATCAATCACCACCGGCGCGTTAGGATGGCGCGAAGTTGAGGTTGCAAGCCACAAAAAGGAACCTCGTATCGGATTTGCAGTAAAGAGGATGCTCATGACTGATTTTGCCAGCGCCACTCCGGCCACCGTCGATGTCGTAAAGCGCGAGCGCTGCTACGAGGGCTTCTACAAACTCGACCGCCTGCACTTGCGCCATGAACTGTTCGCCGGCGGCATGAGTCGCGAGATCAACCGTGAAGTGTTCGTGCGTCACGATGCGGTGTGCATGCTGCCTTACGATCCGCAGCGTGACGAAGTGGTGCTGATCGAGCAGTTTCGCGTCGGCGCCATGGGCAAGACCGACAACCCCTGGCTGGTAGAGCTGGTCGCCGGTCTGATCGACAAGGAAGAAGTGCCGGAAGAGGTTGCTCACCGCGAGGCGCAGGAGGAAGCTGGACTGGACATCAAGGCCCTGTGGCCGATGACCCGATATTTCCCGTCGCCGGGCGGCAGCAACGAGTTCGTGCATTTGTTTCTGGGGCGTTGCAGCACCGAAGGCGTAGGCGGCCTGCATGGGCTGGAGGAAGAAGCAGAAGATATCCGCGTCACGGTCTGGGCCTTCGAAGATGCCTTGCAGGCCGTCCGTGACGGACGCATTGCCAACGCGGCGAGCATCATCGCCTTGCAATGGCTGGCGCTCAACCGCGCCGAAGTGAGGGGGTTATGGTCGTAAACAAGCTGCGCGATCGTTATCGAGTTGACCTTGCGGGGCTGCAAGCCGCCTGCGAGGCCAACTACGCGCGCCTGATGCGACTGGTCCCGGACATGCGCAACGACCCCGAGGCGCGGCGCATTGCCGTGACCCAGGGCGAACAGATGCTCGGCGTGTTGGCCCTTGAAGTGCTGCAGACCTGCCCATACACCACCACCTTGCAGGTGCGTCAGGAGCACAGCCTGCCATGGCTGCCGGTGCCGCAACTGGAAGTGCAGGTCTATCACGACGCGCGCATGGCCGAGGTGATCAGCGCCGAGCATGCACGACGCTTTCGCGGCATCTATCCTTACCCGAACGCCGCGATGCATCAGCCGGATGAAAAGGCCCAGCTCAATCTGTTCCTGGGGGAATGGCTGAGCCATTGTCTGGCCTTGGGGCACGAGTACGAAGTCGTACGCTAGTTGTGAACTGGGTCCGGTTCGCCGGTTTCCTCTTTGCGCATCCCCCAGCATAATTGCGGCACTCAACCGATTCCGTGCCTTTGCCCTGGGAGAACGCCTTGCCGAGCGTATCCACATTGACCACCGCCGATCCGGCGTTGCTGGTGCAGTTGTCCGACAGCCATCTGTTCGCTGAAGCGGACGGAACGCTTCTGGGCATGAACACCCGCGAGAGCCTGCAAAAGGTCATTGAGCTGGTGCTGGGGCAGCAGCCGCAGATCGATCTGGTGCTGGCCACCGGCGATATTTCCCAGGACGGCACGCTGGAGTCGTATCAGCAGTTTCGTCAGATGAGCGCGCAGATCGAAGCGCCAGCACGCTGGATTCCCGGCAATCACGACGAACCGCAGATCATGGCGCAAGCGGCCGTGCAGAGCGCGTTGCTGGAGTCAGTGGTCGATATCGGCAACTGGCGCGTGACGCTGCTGGATTCGGCAGTGCCGGGTTCAGTGCCGGGTTATCTTCAGGACGATCAGTTGCAATTGCTGGCCCGCTCGTTGAGCGAAGCGCCGGAGCGCCATCATCTGGTGTGTTTCCACCATCATCCGGTGTCCATCGATTGCCCCTGGATGGAACCCATCGGCTTGCGCAACCCTGAAGCTTTCTTCGACGTGCTGGACCGCTTTCCGCAAGCCCGCGCGGTGTTGTGGGGGCATGTGCATCAGGAGATTGACCGCGAACGCAATGGCGTGCGCCTGCTGGCCTCGCCTTCGACGTGCATTCAGTTCGAACCTGGCAGTGAAGATTTCAAGATCGGCGAGCAGTCACCGGGTTATCGCTGGTTGCGGCTGTTGCCGGATGGGCGGCTCGACACTGGGGTGGAGCGTGTCACTGGATTCCACTTCATTGTCGATTACGGCTCGAACGGTTACTGAGCTCCATAGGGCCTCTTCGCGAGCAAGCCCGCTCCCACAGGGGCAATGGTTTCCAATGTGGGAGCGGGCTTGCTCGCGAAGACGTCCGCACAAACACCCACGATCTCCCTGACTCCCTGTAAACTCCGCTTTCCTAAACCGACACCCAGGGAGCTCAAATGTCCGGTTCGATCCTCTATATCCACGGTTTCAACAGCGCCCCGGCCTCAAAAAAGGCCTGTCAGCTGGTCGAGGTAATGGAGCGAATGGGTTTGAGCGACCAATTGTGTGTGCCGGCGCTGCATCACCACCCACGTGAAGCCATCGGTCAGCTGCAGCAGGCGATTGCCGAGCTGGGCCGGCCGTTGCTGGTGGGAAGCTCACTCGGCGGCTACTATGCGACTCACCTGGCCGAGCGCCATGGCTTGAAAGCCCTGCTGGTCAACCCGGCGGTCAGCCCGCACCGGATGTTCGACGGATACCTGGGCACGCAGAAAAACCTGTATACCGATGAGACCTGGGAACTGACCCACGACCACGTGACGGCCCTGGCCGAGCTGGAAGTGCCGGCCCCCGTGGATGCGCAGCGCTATCAGGTGTGGTTGCAGACCGGCGATGAAACACTGGATTATCGCCACGCCCAGCAGTATTACCGGGCCTGTGCCTTGCGCATTCAAGCCGGCGGCGACCATGGTTTCCAGGGTTTTGCCGGGCAATTGCCGGCGTTGCTGAGTTTTGCCGGCATTGGCGCCGATTTGTATCAGGCAATCGATTTCACTGCATTGTGATGTCTTGCCCCTTTTTCATTGAATCACTGACGACGAGACCCTATGGCCACTCCCAGCGCTAGCTCTTATAACGCCGACGCCATCGAAGTCCTCTCGGGCCTCGACCCGGTGCGCAAACGCCCCGGCATGTACACCGACACCAGCCGGCCGAACCACCTCGCCCAGGAAGTCATCGACAACAGCGTCGACGAAGCCCTGGCCGGCCACGCCAAATCGGTGCAGGTCATCTTGCACGCCGACCACTCGCTGGAAGTCAGCGACGATGGTCGCGGCATGCCGGTCGACATTCACCCGGAAGAGGGCGTGTCGGGCGTTGAACTGATCCTTACCAAGCTCCATGCGGGCGGCAAGTTTTCCAACAAGAACTACCAGTTCTCCGGCGGTCTGCACGGGGTGGGTATTTCCGTCGTCAACGCCTTGTCGACCGAAGTCCGGGTGCGTGTAAAACGTGACGGCAACGAATACCAGATGACTTTCAACGATGGCTTCAAGGCCACCGAGCTGGAAATCGTCGGCACCGTCGGCAAGCGCAATACCGGCACCAGCGTGTATTTCGCGCCGGATCCGAAATACTTCGATTCACCAAAATTCTCCATCAGCCGTCTCAAGCACGTGCTCAAGGCCAAGGCTGTGCTGTGCCCGGGGCTGCTGGTCAGCTTCGAAGACAAAGGCACCGGCGAGAAAGTCGAGTGGCATTACGAAGACGGCCTGCGCTCCTATCTGGTGGACGCGGTCAGCGAATTCGAACGCCTGCCGGACGAGCCGTTCTGCGGCAGCCTGGCTGGTAATAAAGAAGCGGTCGACTGGGCACTGCTGTGGCTGCCGGAAGGTGGTGATGCGGTGCAGGAAAGCTACGTCAACCTGATCCCGACGCAGCAGGGCGGTACCCATGTCAACGGTCTGCGTCAGGGCCTGCTCGATGCGATGCGCGAGTTCTGCGAATTCCGCAGCCTGCTGCCGCGCGGCGTGAAGCTGGCGCCGGAAGACGTCTGGGAGCGCATCGCTTTCGTGCTGTCGATGAAGATGCAGGAGCCGCAATTCTCCGGCCAGACCAAAGAGCGACTGTCGTCCCGTGAAGCGGCGGCGTTCGTTTCCGGTGTGGTCAAGGACGCTTTCAGCCTGTGGCTCAACGCCAACCCGGAAACCGGCCTGGCGCTGGCCGAACTGGCGATCAACAACGCCGGCCGTCGTCTCAAGGCCAGCAAAAAGGTCGAGCGCAAGCGTGTCACCCAAGGCCCGGCGTTGCCAGGCAAACTGGCTGATTGCGCCGGGCAGGACCCGATGCGTTCCGAGCTGTTCCTGGTCGAAGGTGATTCCGCCGGCGGTTCCGCCAAGCAAGCGCGGGACAAGGAGTTCCAGGCGATCCTGCCGTTGCGCGGCAAGATCCTCAACACCTGGGAAGTCGACGGCAGCGAAGTGTTGGCCAGCCAGGAAGTGCACAACATTGCCGTGGCCATCGGTGTCGATCCGGGCGCGGCGGACATGAGCCAGCTGCGCTACGGCAAGATCTGCATCCTCGCCGACGCCGACTCTGACGGTCTGCACATTGCCACGCTGCTGTGCGCCTTGTTCGTCCAGCATTTCCGCCCACTGGTGGATGCCGGTCACGTCTACGTGGCGATGCCGCCGCTGTATCGCATCGACCTTGGCAAAGAGATTTACTACGCCCTCGACGAAGCCGAGCGCGACGGTATTCTCGACCGTCTGGTGGCCGAGAAGAAACGCGGCAAACCACAGGTCACCCGATTCAAAGGCCTGGGTGAAATGAACCCGCCGCAGCTGCGTGAAACCACGATGGACCCGAATACCCGGCGTCTGGTGCAACTGACGCTGGGCGAGGACTTCGCCGAAACCTCGGAAATGATGGACATGCTGCTGGCGAAGAAGCGCGCCGGCGACCGCAAGACCTGGCTCGAATCCAAAGGCAACCTCGCCGAGGTGCTGGTTTGATGCGGTTCGGTCGAGTATTGGCGAGTGCGTTGTTACTGAGTGCGATGACGGTGTCGGCGCAGCCTGCACCCGAGTTGAAGTTGCTGTCCGAACACCCGGTTGACGGCATGCGTGGCGGCAACCTGTCGGGGCTGGCGGTGTGCGGTAAAGATCTGTGGACGGTCTCTGACCGCGACGATGATCAGATCTATCGTCTGGACACCCGCGATCAGGTCTGGAAGGCCGAAACGGTGCGTCTCGACGTGCCATCATTGCCAGACAGCGGATTGCCTTGGGGCTTGCGAGTGCGGACGTGGGCCGCGCAGTTCGTGCGTGGCGGTGATCTGGATTTCGAAGGCATCACATGCGACAACGCGGGCAATCGCTACATCGTCAGTGAAGCGCATGCAGCCGTGTTGCAGGTATCGCCGCAAGGCACGGCGTCATGGCTGAAAATCTCGCCAATGCTGGTCCGTGAAGCGCGAGCCAGTGGCATGTTGCTGCACTTCAATGCCTTGTTCGAAGGCCTGACGGTCAACCCGGCCGGCGATGAAATATGGCTGGCCGCCGAGCGTGAGCGCCGTGGTCTGTTGAAGATCAAGCGTCAGCAAACGGTCTGGGATTGCGACGGCGGCTGCGTGCTGTTCAGCGAAGACGGGGTCGAGATGCAGCCGCCGCAGTTTCCCAATGCCCGGCTGGTGACACGCGACTTCGCTGATCTGTCGTTGTTCAACGGCAAGCTGTTCACGCTGGAGCGTAATGCGTACCAGATCTGCCGCCGCGATGCGGTGACGGCCAAGGTCGAGCGTTGCTGGTCGTTCGCCGAGGAGGCCTTGCAGCCCCAGCGACGCTACTCACAGGCCTTCGGTCTGGCAGAAGCGCTGGTGGTGGACGCCGACGGCGCCTGGATCGGCCTCGACAACAATGACGGTGCCCGTGCCGACGGCGAAAAACGTCCGATCGTCTGGCGTTTCGCCGCGCCTGAAGGTGGATGGAGCGCCAAACCTTGAGCCAGCCCCTGCCGGGCAAACGCGCCGGCCGGGTGCTGATGATTCTGGCCTGGTGCGCGGCGCTGTTTCTGGCCACGCGGTTTTTCGGCCAGTGGGAAGCGCGCCAGCAGAATCCGAACGTGGTGGTCACGTCCGAGCAGCATGACGGCGTGATCGAAGTGAAGCTGGCCGGCAATGCCCAAGGGCATTTTGTCGCCAGTGGACAGATCAACGGTGAGCCGGTGGAGCTCATGCTCGACACCGGTGCCACCGATGTGGCGATCCCGGCGGATCTGGCCAAACGGTTGAAGCTGGAAGAAGGCTTCGGCGTGACCCTGAGCACGGCCAACGGCCTGAGCCAGGGCTACCGGACAAAGATCGACCGCCTGCAGCTGGGTGACATTGTGCTGCGCGACGTCCGCGCACTGGTGGCGCCGGGGCTGCATGGCGATCAGGTGCTGCTCGGCATGAGCGCCCTGAACAAACTTGAATTTACCCAGCGCGGTGGCACCATGCTGCTGCGCCAGACAACGAACCGATGAGGCCCGCATGAGCGACTCCCTTGATCTCAGCCTGGACGGTGTAGAACGCCGCTCGCTGGCTGACTTCACCGAAAATGCCTACCTCAACTACTCCATGTACGTGATCATGGACCGTGCTCTGCCGCATATCGGCGACGGCCTGAAACCGGTACAGCGGCGTATCGTCTACGCCATGAGCGAGCTGGGGCTGGACGCCGACTCCAAGCACAAGAAATCGGCGCGTACCGTCGGCGACGTGCTCGGCAAATTCCACCCGCACGGCGACTCGGCGTGCTACGAAGCGATGGTGCTGATGGCCCAGCCATTCAGCTATCGCTACACGCTGGTCGACGGCCAGGGCAACTGGGGGGCGCCGGACGATCCGAAGTCCTTCGCCGCCATGCGTTACACCGAAGCGCGGCTGTCGCGTTATTCCGAAGTGCTGCTCAGCGAACTGGGCCAGGGCACCGCTGACTGGGGGCCGAACTTCGACGGCACCCTGCAGGAGCCGCTGGTGTTGCCGGCACGTTTGCCGAACATCCTGCTCAACGGCACCACCGGTATCGCCGTGGGCATGGCCACCGACGTGCCACCGCACAACCTGCGCGAAGTCGCCACCGCCTGCGTGCGCCTGCTCGATGAGCCGAAAGCCACGGTCGAGCAGCTCTGCGAGCATATTCAAGGCCCGGACTACCCGACCGAAGCGGAAATCATTACCCCGCGCGCCGACCTGCTGAAAATGTACGAAACCGGCAAGGGCTCGGTGCGCATGCGCGCCGTGTACCACGTCGAGGACGGCGACATCATCGTCACCGCGCTGCCGCATCAGGTTTCCGGGGCCAAGGTGCTGGAGCAGATCGCTGCACTGATGCAGGCCAAACCGTCGAAAGCACCGCAGATCGCTGACCTGCGCGATGAGTCCGACCACGAAAACCCGTGCCGCATCGTGATCATCCCGGTCAACAGCCGCGTCGATCACGAAGCGTTGATGCAGCACCTGTTCGCCAGCACCGAGCTGGAGTCGACCTACCGGGTCAACGTCAACATCATCGGTCTGGACGGCAAGCCGCAGCTGAAAAACCTGCGTGCCTTGCTGGTCGAATGGCTGGAGTTCCGCGTGCTGACCGTGCGTCGCCGCCTGCAATTCCGCCTCGACAAGGTCGAGCGTCGCCTGCACCTGTTGGACGGTTTGCTGATTGCCTACCTCAACCTGGATGAAGTGATCCACATCATCCGTACCGAGGAGCATCCGAAAGCCAAGCTGATCGAGCGCTTTGCCCTCAGCGAAATCCAGGCCGACTACATCCTCGACACCCGCCTGCGTCAATTGGCGCGCCTGGAAGAGATGAAGCTGCGTGACGAGCAGGACGAACTGCTCAAGGAACAAGCCAAGCTGCAAGCGCTGCTGGGCAGCGAAGCCAAGCTGAAGAAGCTGGTGCGCACCGAGCTGTTGAAAGACGCCGAAACCTACGGTGATGACCGTCGCTCGCCAATCGTCGAGCGTGCTGAAGCCAAGGCGCTGACCGAGCATGATCTGCTGCCGAACGAGAAAGTCACCGTCGTCCTGTCCGAGAAAGGCTGGATCCGCTCGGCCAAGGGCCACGACATCGATGCCACCGGCCTGTCGTACAAGGCTGGCGACGGCTTCAAGACTTCGGCAGCGGGGCGTTCCAACCAGTTTGCGGTGTTTATCGACTCCACTGGCCGCAGCTACTCGGTGGCCGCGCACACCTTGCCATCGGCCCGCGGCCAGGGCGAGCCGTTGACCGGCCGCCTGACGCCTCCGCCCGGCGCCACGTTCGAGTGCGTGCTGATGCCGGAAGACGATGCGTTGTACGTGATCGCCTCCGACGCCGGTTACGGTTTCGTGGTCAAAGGCGAAGACCTGCAAGCCAAGAACAAGGCCGGCAAGGCCCTGTTGAGCCTGCCGAACAACGCCAAGGTCATCGCGCCGCGTCCGGTGGCCGATCGTGAGCAGAACTGGCTGGCCTCGGTCACGACCGAAGGTCGCCTGCTGATCTTCAAGATCAGCGATCTGCCACAATTGGGTAAGGGCAAGGGCAACAAGATCATCGGGATTTCCGGTGAACGCGTGGCCAGTCGCGAAGAATATGTCACGGACATCGCCGTCATTCCGGAAGGCGCCACCTTGGTGCTGCAGGCCGGAAAACGGACCCTGTCGCTGAAGGCCGACGACCTCGAACACTACAAAGGTGAACGTGGCCGGCGTGGCAATAAGCTGCCAAGGGGCTTCCAGAGGGTGGATGCGCTGCTCGTCGAAAACCTCAATTAGGCGCCCTAGAGCGTTCGATCTACGATTTAACGCGTAGATCGACGCTTTGGCGCTGGAGTCGGAACGCATATTCACGGATGATATGGCCTTTCCAAGCGCCGGCGTGGCCGAGCGTTCTTCATATTTATTGAGTATTTTCACTGTGGTCAGCCTTGTGGCGGCCACCTGGACGGGATGATGACCTCTCTGCGCCCCCTTATTTTCCTGCTCGCCGGCGTTCTTGGCCTGGCGGGTTGCAGCGTTCACCAGCCGGTGTCGCTGTATCAGCTGGACAGCGGAAGTCCGGCTCAGCCTGCGCAAAGCACAGGCATGGCGGTTTTGTTGGGCCCGGTAGTCATCGCTGATTACCTGCAACGTGAAACCCTGCTGCAACGTCAACCGGACGGCAGCCTGCAAGCCTCGACCGACGGTCGCTGGGCGGGCAGCCTTTCGTCGGATATCGATCAATTGCTAATGCGTCAGGTTGCCGGTCATCTCGACAGCCAACGTGTGGTGCTGGCACCGGCCACCCTGGGTTTTACCCCGGATGTGCAGGTGTTGCTGACCATCACGCGTCTGGACTCCGGTGAGAAGCAACCGGCGATTCTCGATGCACAATGGCGCCTGATCGACCGCCGTGGTCAGGTGCGCGATAACCGTATCGTCCATCTGCAAGAGCTGCACGCGGGCACGACGGCTTCGCAGGTTCAGGCACAAGGCATTTTGCTGCAGCGTCTGGCCGAGCAGTTGTCGGTGGCGCTTAAACCATTGTCCAACCAGCCTCCGGTGGCTGAAGCTCCACGTAAAGCGGCACCAAAACCGGCAGCGCCGGCAGCGGAATCCGAGAAGCAGCCGAAGATTCCGATGGCCTCGCCGATTCGTACTGATATGGAAGTGTTCCGCTTCTAACGCAGGAACGAGACAGAACAGAGCCCGCCTTGTGCGGGCTTTGTTGTGTCTGGGGGCTGGGGATCTACGGTATGGCAGCCGGCCTCTTCGCGAGCAAGCCCGCTCCCACGGTGAAGTGACGAGCAACGCACAATCGATGCAGCAGTTGAAGATCCGCATTGTGTGGGCTGGCCTCTTCGCGAGCAGGCTCGCTCCCACAGGGAATGTGGGCGCTGCTGATCAAGTGTGGGAGCGAGCCTGCTCGCGAAGGGGACGGCACAGGCAACAAAAAAGCCCGCAGACAATCACGTGTCTGCGGGCTTCGATGTTTCAGGCCTGAGGCTTACGCCCGGCGTTCATGCATCCGCGCCAGTTGCCGTTCGAGCATCGAGGGATAAGGCTCCATCAAACGCTCCACGCAGCAAGCCCCTTCAGGGCTGGCGATCGGGCGGATCCGTGCACGCTGGCGAATCAGCGCATCGTCACCAATCTTGCGCTCGACCAGCAGCAGGTTGCGGCTGTGCTGCGACAGGGCCAGGGCATCCTGAGCCGAGTCGGTCAGCAGCAGGTCGATCTGGCTCAGACCGAACAGCTCATCGCCCAAGGTCAGGCCCAGCTGCAATTGCAGGGTGATGCCGCTGTCGGCGACTTCGATCTGCAGTTGATGGCCCAGCGCCCGCAGCAACTCGCCGCAGCAGATCGCGTTGGTCAGGTAGTCGTCGCCGCTGTCTTCGGTGTGGAACAGCATCAGCGTGCTGCCGTCGTTCAGGGTTTCGATTTCGCCCTGATACAGCGAAGCCGCCTGATCGAGGCAATCGCGATAGCGCTCCAGCAATTCTTCCAGGCGTGCGCGCGGCAGGCGACGCAGTTGTTCCTGCGACCCTAGTTGCACGGCAAGCACCGCACTGTGTTGCGGCACGCTCGGCGTGGCCTTGCGCGCGACCGGTTGTGGCGCTTCATCCAGCGATTCGTCGCGCAGATCGGCAAACGCGTCGTCGTCTTCATCGTCTTCAACAGTGCTGACAACGTGGCGTGGTGCAGGCTTTTGCGCAGCCAGCGGACGGGTTTCGTCAAAGCTCGGGTCACGCAGGTTGCGCACTTCGAACTCCGGCTCATCCTCTTCTTCGAACTCGGGTTCCGGCTCGGGCTCGGTTTTCGGCGCTGGTTCCGGAGCGAAGTTGGCGTGCAGCTGACGCGCCAGGTCGCCGATCTCGTCCTGACGGTCGGTGCCCGGGGTGTATTCATCAATGTTGCGCAGCCACACGCGCAATTGCAGCAGCGGCGTGGACAGATAGCGGCCCATGCGCAGGCTCAAGGCCAGCGACAGCGCCAACAGGATTGCACTGAGAATGCCCATGCTCTGCAGGCTGATGGTCATCGGCTGCTGGAACTGATCCATGTCCAGGCTGATGCGCAGTTGCCCGGCGGTCACGTCCTGGAAGGTGATCTTGCTCTCGTACATGCCTTCGGCTTCGCCCAGCAGGCTGTGCTTGGGGCGCTGACCGGATTCGGCGAGGATGCGGTTGTCCACGCTATAGATAGCCGCATGGGCCACCAGTTTGTTCTTGGTCAGGTTGTTGAGCAGCACGTTGAGGCTGAGGATGTCGTTGGACACCAACAGTTCAGTGGCGGAGGTGGCGGTCTGCGTGGTCAGGCTTTCGCCCAGCGCATCGGCCTGCTCGTGCATGGCCTGCTTGAACTGCAAGCCCATCACCCCGGCATAGATCACCAGGGCCAGAGCGACCAGGATCACGTTATGGCTGGCAATGCGCAATGCAATCGGCACACGGCGATGACGCAGTGCACGGAAGATCAGCAGGAAGAAGTTATCGGTTTTAACTGGCGTGGGCCGGTTCACTGAGCTCGGCTCTTTTGTCCGTGAAGTTGACGCGCAGTATAGCGACAGGCCCTAGGCCGGCAAAGCGCTCGCGGTGCCCGATGGTCACTGAAAGTGGGTAGAATGCGATTTTTTTCCAGCTGCGGGGGTGCGCGTTGCGCGAAATCGTCCTGATTAACATCACGGGAGTCGACCGTCCGGGTCTGACTGCGGCCATTACCGGCGTTCTGGCCCAGGGTGGTGTGAACATCCTCGACATCGGTCAGGCGGTGATCCACGACACCCTGTCGTTCGGCATCCTGGTCGAGATCCCCGACTCCGAGCAGGCCAAGGCCGTGCTCAAGGACATCCTGTTCAAGGGTTACGAGCTCGATCAGCAGGTGCGCTTCACCCCGGTGTCCGAAGAGGATTACCAGCAGTGGGTGGGCAATCAGGGCAAGAAACGCCACATCGTCACTCTGTTGACCCGCAAGGTGACCGCCGGCCAATTGCAGGCGGTCAGCTCGATCACCGCCAAATATGGCTTGAACATCGACCATATCGACCGTCTGTCGGGTCGCATGCCGCTGGACACGCCAGCGGACAAGGGCAAGGGCTGCATCGAGTTCTCCGTGCGTGGCGAGGCGGCTGATCCGCAGGCGCTGCGTGCCGAGTTCTTGAGCGTCGCTCAGGAGCTGAACGTCGATATCGCCTTCCAGGAAGATTCGCTGTTCCGCCGCAACCGGCGTCTGGCGGTGTTCGACATGGACTCGACGCTGATCGAAGCCGAAGTCATCGATGAACTGGCCAAGGCGGCCGGCGTGGGCGAGCAAGTCTCGGCCATCACCGAGCGCGCCATGGCCGGCGAGCTGGATTTTCGCGCCAGCTTCAAGGAACGTCTGGCGCTGCTCAAGGGCCTGGACGTCAGCGTGCTGGACTCGATCGGCGCGTCGCTGCGGTTGACCGAAGGCGCCGAAACCCTGTTCGCCGAACTCAAGCGTCTGGGTTACAAGACGGCGATCCTGTCTGGCGGCTTCACCTACTTCGCCAAGCAACTGCAGGCCAGGCTCGGCATCGACTACGTGTTCGCCAACGAACTGGAAGTGGTCGACGGCAAGTGCACCGGCGTGGCGATCGAGCCGATTGTCGACGCGCAGCGCAAGGCTGATCTGCTGAAGGAGCTGGCGCACAAGGAAGGCTTGCGTCTGGAGCAGACCATTGCGGTGGGCGATGGCGCGAATGACCTGCCGATGCTGGCGATTGCCGGTCTGGGTGTGGCGTTCCGGGCCAAGCCGTTGGTCAAGCAGTCGGCCAAGCAGGCGATCTCCACGCTTGGGCTGGATGGTGTGTTGTACCTGCTGGGCTTTCGCGACCGTGACGGGGAACTCTGAAGTCTCTGCTGTCTGAACGGGCCTCTTCGCGAGCAAGCCCGCTCCCACATTGGAATTCGGTCTCCTGTGGGAGCGGGCTTGCTCGCGAAGGGCTCAACTCGATCTAAAGCGACTTCCACAACGAATCGAAATCCTCCTCGCTCCCGCCATTGCGCGCGGCCTCCAGCGAGCGATAGGCAAACTGATTGAAACTGTGCGTACTCGCCACCCGTCGATCCAGTCCGGCGCGGTGTTCTTCGCCGTGGGTGTTGATCAGCACTTTATTGCCTTCCTGAAACGGCAAGCGTGGGGCCAGCAAGGTTGCGGGCAAGTCGATGGCGCTGATCTCGGGCAGCAACAGGCCGCGTAAATAGTGACTGTGATCGTCCTGCGAGCGCACCAGTTGCAATCCGCAGGGTTCGGCGTGCGGTGCCACCAGTTCAATGCCCATTTGCGGCCCGCTGCCGCGTACCTGACGAATCCAGCGGACTACCGCAATGCTCCAGCCCTGATTCGAACTGTCCTGAATCCCGACCATCTCCCCGGCCTGCAACTCGGCGGGCACTTCACTCGGCCACCCCAGGCAATAACCGCCGGGGCTGTGGTTGATCACCGGTAACGTGTAGGTCGGGTAGTGCGGTGTGTGGTCGGTCTGGCTTTCGTCCTCGCCGAGATGGTCGTACTGGATTTCTTCGTAGGGCAGAAACTCATCCGCCTTGCTCTGCGGGGCGGCGTCGAAGGCCTGGCTCCAGCTGTCTTTTTCACCTTGGGCCACGGCGCTGCTGAAGTTTGCCGCGCGGGCACCGGGGTGTTTGAGCAGTTCGCTGAAGGTGCGCTCGCCGCCCAGATAGAAGTGCAGGGCGCTCATGCCCACGCACACGGTCAGGTTGCCCTGGCCGACAGTGCGCTGAAAACTGCGCTCGGCGGCCTGGCCCCAACTGGCGTGCAGATGCTGCAGGGTGTCGAGGCTCAGCCCCGACGGGATGGGCAGTGGCGTCGACGTTTCCTGATGCAGCAAATGCGCTTCGATGACATTTACCAGCGGCTGCGGATTGAAACCGAGCAGGGCGCCCTGCTGTTCTTTGCGAAACATGCTGCGGTAGCGCGGGCCGGCGTCCAGTTCGGCGCTGATGGCGAACAGGCCATCGTCCGGGCTGCCGGGGTGCAGCTTGAGCAGGGCGCTCCACGGTTCCAGCACTTCGCCCAGCCGGGCGATCTGGTTCTGCCGCAGTTGATTGCAGCGGGCGCTGCCCAGCAGCAGGGCGGCAATGTAGGTTTGCTCCAGACTCAGTTCGGTGCTCAGGCTCGCCAGGTCGTCATGCACCCGGCGTTGTTGCAGCTGCAATCCGCAGGCGCAGCGATACAACTGATGCAGCTCGAACCACAGCTGCTCCGGCGCCGGGCTATACAGCTGCGCGGCCCGCAGCAGTTGCCTCTTGAGTGCATGGGCGGCCCGTTGCAGGGCCTGACTGACCAGCGTCGCGCGATCCTTGTGGTACTTGGGGGCAATGCGCAGAACGATCTGTTTGTAGCCGATGGCCAACTGACTTTGCAGCGTTTGGCACAGGTTGCTGATCTTGCGCGAACGATCATCGAGCATGATCGCCTGATGCAGGAAGTGCCGCTCCAGATGCTGACAGACGAAATACACCTCGGGACGCAGCAGCTCCAGCAACTGCAGGCGATTGTCGCTGGGGGTGAGCAATAGGTTGAGTTCGCCCAGGCCTTGGTACAACTGGCGGGCGGTTTCACCGATGTTGGCCTTGGGCAGGCCGGCGATCCAGCGTTTGAGGTCGCGCGGGGTGGCTTCGCAGAACGACAGGCGTGACTGCGTTGGAGTCGGGGCGTTTAGCAGCGGAGGGGAGATGGTCTGGCTCATGCCAAAAACCATAGCAGCAATTACAGCAATCGGTGGGAGCGGCCGAAGCCGCTCTCACCGAAGACGAATCAGGCTTGTGGCAATGCCAGGCCTTGGCCCATCTGCACTGGCGAACCGGCGGCGAGTTCTTCAGCCCATTTCACCTGATCTGGCCCGAACAGCACGATCGCGGTCGAACCCAGCTTGAAGCGGCCCAGTTCAGCGCCTTTTTCCAGATGGATCGGCGCACGGGCGGCTTCGTCGTAGCGGAAGGTTTTCAGTTCACGCTTTGGCGGCGTGACCAGGCCGGCCCACACGGTTTCGATCGAAGCAACGATCATTGCGCCCACCAGTACAACCGCCATCGGGCCGCGCTCGGTGTCGAAAATGCACGCCACACGCTCGTTGCGGGCGAACAGTTCCGGAACGTTTTCGGCGGTGGTCTGGTTGACCGAGAAGATCCGGCCCGGGATGTAGACCATCTCGCGCAGGGTGCCGGCCAGCGGCATATGCACGCGGTGGTAGTCCTTCGGCGACAGGTAGATGGTGGCGAAGTCGCCGCCCATGAACGGTGCTGCATTGGCCGCGTCACCGCCCAGCAGTTCCAGCACGCTGAAGCTGTGGCCCTTGGCCTGGAACACACGACCGTGTTCGATCGGGCCGAGCTGGCTGACTGCACCGTCGGCCGGGCTGAGGATCGCACCCGGCGTTTCGTCCAGTGGACGCGCGCCGTCTTTCAGGGCACGGGTGAAGAAGGCGTTGAAGTGCTCGTAAGCGGTCAGGTCTTCGACCAGCGCTTGCGACATGTCCACCTGGTAACGCTTGGCGAACCACTGGGTGAAGGCATTTTTGAACCAGCGCACGCGGCACTCGGCAATGCAGCCGGCCAGGCGCGACAGCAGATGATGAGGCAGCAGGTACTGGCTGAGGATAAACAGACGCTCTTTCATTAGTTGTCCTTAAAAACCTTAAATCTCGACAGGCGTATCAGGGTGGTTGCCCCACTCGCCCCAGGAACCGGCGTAGCCCTTGACCCTCGGATAACCGAGGGACTTGGCCACCAGATAAGTGAAGCCCGACCGGTGATGGGTCTGGCAGTGGGTAATGATTTCTTTGTCCTTGGTGATCCCGAGGTCTTCGAGGATCTGCGGCATGTCTGTGCGAATGCGCAACTGACGGGCCTTGTCCATGCCGGCGGTCCACTCGAAATTGACCGCGCCGGGGATGTGCCCACCCTTGGCGGCCAACACCTTCTCGCCGGAGTACTCCAATGGCCCGCGGGCATCCCAGATCGCCAGATCGGCGGCGCCGAGACGGCTTTGCAGGTATTCGCGAGTGGCGGTTGGCTCTTCGTGAATGCTCAGCGCTATCGGGCCGCCCGCCGCAGGCGGCACCTGGATCGACATCGGCATGCCAGCCTCCAGCCACGCCGGCAGACCACCATCGACGTAGTGGTACCGGTCGTGACCGATCACGTCGAGCAGCCAGATGAAGCGCCCGGCCCAGCCGCCGCCCTCGTCGTCATAAACCACGTAGACCGCGTCCTGACGATGACCCAGTTCACCGAACAAGGCTTCCAGATCGGCCTTGGCCGGCAGCAGTCCCGGCGCCGGCGGCTGGCCGAGCTGGGTGCGTTTCGGGTCAACAAAGCGTGCGCCGGGAAGGTGACCTTCGGCATAACGGGCAGGGCTGGTCAGATCCACCAGAATCAGTTCAGGGGAATCGAGACGCGGGAGCAGGTCGCTCGGCTCGATGACGAGCGGCAAGCCAGAGAAGTCAGACATGTGAGGTCTCCAGAGCACAAAGGGGGGGATTGTAGCGCAGCCTCATCGGCCACGGCTGCTAAAGCTGTGCAGGGCTTTTTCGATGCACTGCGCGGTTTTGCCGAAAGCCTGCACCGTGATGTCGGCGAATGGCCCGCCGCCCTGATCGGCCACGACGATCATGATTACTCGCCCATTATTGACCAGCGAGCGCAGGAACAGGTGTTCGCCACGAAACAGCGAACGCAGGCCCGGCGGCAGCAGGGCGGAGAATTGTGCGTTGTTTTCGGGGTTGATCCGCACTTGTGCCTGCTGCGCGAGCAATCGTTGCAGGACTTTGCTCTGACTGACGACAAAATTCAGCGCGGCGGCTTCTTTCGGCAGGCCGAAGGTCTGGTGCACACGCAGATTGGACTGTGTGCGATCGGCCATCAGAATCATCACCCGGCGCATACCGCTGGCAACCAGGGCATCGCGCGCCGCGACGGTCAGGCTCATGGCATTGGTGAAGCGGCTCGGCTCGGCCAGCAGTTCGGCGCATTGCCGGCGCCAATTCGCCAGATCCTCGGTACTCGGTGCGGCCGCCGGCAGCATTCCGGCCGGCAAACGATGGGTGCCCCACGGCCATAATAATGAAACGGCCGGGTGCCACAGATCGGGCATTGCATGCTGACGCGCACTGTTGGCAGCTTGCTGGTGCAATTGTTGTTGCACCTCGTCCATCGAAATCTGCAGATAAAGGCTGGTCAGATATTGCCAGCGTTCGCTGTGCGGACTGTCCCAGGCCTGTTGCGCCGAGAGCGCCAGGCCGTTGGCCAGCAGCACGGTGTTGGCTGGCTGATTGAGCCAGCGACGCAGGGTCGGATCGTCATCGAGGCGGTTCTGCTGGCGCAGCGGGTGTTCGCTGTCGCGGGCGATGCGCAGCACTTTGACCAGTTCGCGTTGTTCGCTGAGCAGCAGCTTATAGCCTTGCTGCACCCAGATCGGCAGGTGCCAGACTTGCACCAGCGCCTCGGCGATTCTCAGCAGGCGCACGCCAAACAGTTGCTTCTCGACCACCGGGGCCGACTCGCCCTTGTGGATGACCCGCAGCTCCCACTCTTCGAGCAACTGTGGAAACGTCAGCGCCAGCGGCCATAACGGCGAGAGAAACAACAGGCTGCCCCAATGGATGTCCTGCCACAGCCGCGCCAGGCGACTGGCGAAAAAACCGTTGGCCTGTTGCGTGGCGTGCTGGCTGATCATTTGCAGTTGGCGCAAGGCCTGGGGAATCTGCATCTGAGGCTCGACGGGCAGGCGCGCGAGCAATTCCTCGGTACGCGCCAGGCCCAGGCGGTTGATCGCCACCTCGAGATTTTCCGCCGGTGCGGCCATGGTGCCGTGGGTGTGACGATTGGCCTCACGAATGATGCTCAAGGCCAGTGCCGGACTGTCCTGCATCAGGTCGGCGATGTCGCGCAGCGAGCTGCGGTTATCGCGAATCGCCCGGCAAACCTTGTCGTGAGCTTCTTGCGGAACCGGCAGGCGCACGCTATCGAGCAGCTTTACCCAGCCTTCGAGTGTGGTCGGTTTTGCGTGTGGGACGTTCGTTTCATTAGCCATGTCTGGACGAGATCTTCACTGACTGTAGACGCGCCCGGCATGGGCTAAATTGGCTTTTCGCCTGAACTGGCTATAGTCTGGCGCAGTTTTGCCGATAAGTAGAAGAAGAGATTTTTTAACTTCCGAATATGACCTTGAACCCGACTCAGTAAGTACTTTCTACCTATGGCTAAAATTATCGGCATCATCGTCGTATTCGCGAGCGTGCTCGGCGGATACGTGCTCTCCCACGGCAAAATTGCCGCCCTGATCCAGCCCTTCGAGGTGATGATCATCGGTGGTGCGGCCCTCGGTGCATTCCTGCAGGCCAACCCCGGTTACATGACGATGCACGTGCTCAAGAAATCCCTGAGCATGTTCAGTTCGCGTTTCAGCCACACCTTCTATCTCGAAGTGCTGGGCCTGATCTACGAGATCCTCAACAAGAGCCGCCGCGAAGGCATGATGGCCATCGAAGGCGACATCGAAGACGCCGCCGCGAGCCCGATCTTCGCCAAGTACCCGGCCGTGCTCAAAGACGAGCGCATGACCGCGTTCATCTGCGATTACCTGCGCATCATGTCCTCCGGCAACATGGCTCCGCATGAGCTGGAAGGCCTGTTCGACATGGAACTCTACAGCCTCAAGGAAGACCTCGAGCATCCATCCCACGCGGTGAACGGCATTGCCGACGCCATGCCGGGTTTCGGTATCGTCGCGGCGGTACTGGGTATCGTGGTGACCATGGCGTCGTTGGGTGAGGGCGATCAGAAATCCATCGGTCTGCACGTCGGTGCGGCACTGGTCGGTACCTTCTTCGGTATTCTCGCGGCGTACGGTTTCTTCGGCCCGTTGGCGCATTCCCTGGCCCACGATGCCAAGGAAGAACTGAACGTCTACGAGGCGATCAAGGCTTCCCTGGTGGCGTCAGCTTCCGGCATGCCGCCATCGCTGGCAGTCGAGTTCGGGCGCAAGGTGCTGTACCCGGCCCACCGTCCAAGCTTTGCCGAGCTGGAACAAGCCGTTCGCGGTCGCTAAGCCATGGAAAATAATCAGCCGATTATCATCAAGCGCGTCAAGCGCATAGCCGGCGGGCATCACGGCGGAGCGTGGAAAATCGCCTTCGCCGACTTCGCCACGGCGATGATGGCGTTCTTCCTGGTGTTGTGGCTGCTGTCCACCGCAACGCCGGAACAGAAGATCGCCATCGCCGGTTACTTCAAGGATCCGGTCGGCTTCTCTGAAAGCGGCACGCCGTACATCATCGACCTGGGCGGTACACCGACCCTGGCGCCGGAAAACACCCTCAACCCTGAGGTGAAGTCGCAGCCGCAACCGGACAAGGTCACGGTCGACACTGAGCAGGTCGAAGGCATGGCCGAACAGGTCGAGAAGGAACGCCTGGAACTGTTGCTGCAGGAACTGCAGAACAAGGTCAACGAGAACCCGCAGCTGCAGAAGTTCAAGGATCAGATCCTGTTCGAGATCACCCCGAACGGCTTGCGCATCCAGATCATGGACGCCGAGAACCGGCCGATGTTCGACTCGGGCTCTGCACGTCTGAAACCGTACTTCGAAGACATCCTGCTGGCCATGGCCGACACCATCAAAGCGGTGCCGAACAAGATCAGCATCAGCGGCCACACCGACGCCAAGCCGTACACCGGCACCGGCGATTTCGGTAACTGGGAGCTCTCGGCCAACCGCGCCAACGCCGCACGGCGTGCACTGGTGGCGGGCAGCTATCCGGACGGGCAAGTGGCGCGGGTGGTCGGTTATGCCTCGTCGGCGCTGTTCGACAAGGAAAACCCGTTCAACCCGGTCAACCGTCGGATCGACATCGTGGTGCTGACCAAGAAGGCGCAAGCGGCCATCGAAGGCTCACAAGGTGCCGACCCGGCCAAGCCTGCTATCGAAGGCGAAAACGGCGCTGCTCCGGCGACGCCCGTTGATCCGAATGCGCTGCCGGCGGACCAGCAACCAGTGCCGGCACATGAGTTGCGTGAACGACTCAACCTGTTCGACGACGCCGCGCCGAAACCGGCCGAGCCGGGGGTTGCGGCGCCCGCGCCCGCTGCTCCGCCAGCCGCTGCACCGGCCCCTGCGCCGAAACAGTGACCGACAAAAAAGCCGACAGTGATGTCGGCTTTTTTGTGCCTGTCGATTGGCGTTAGAAACCACGCCGAATTCGGTTTTTCAGTTGTTCATGGAAAATCTCGGCGTTGCGTTTATAGGTGCCGCTGAACGATTCGTTGCTCGAATCCAGCGTCATCGAACGCTTGCTCGACACTTCCTCACGATAGGCATCAATGAAGAAATCCAGATCACTGGTCGTGCTCAACTTTGGCCATTTATCCAGATACAACGGCAACTCCGTCGGCCCGGTCTTGAACGAGCAGATCCTGCGATTGCTGATCGTCGCTTCGCCAATTTCAAACGGCACCCACCACGACAACGCAGTCTTTTCCGACACCACCGCCAGCAAGTGCGTGCATTCAGTGATGTTGCGTGTAATCACGCCGGTGATGTCGTCGGTGGTCTGCGATTCCGGGTCGAGTACGTCGAGGTAAGTTTTGATGTTGGCCTGGATCAGGCGGCTGTTGATGGCGATGGCGTGGGCGCGATCCATGTGGCGGTAGCTGATGAATACGGGCATCAGAAATGTCCTTTGAGGGCGAGTTCGCGGTAGTAGGCGCCGAGGGCGGTGAGGCGGCAGCCGGTGGAGTTCATGGCGGCGTAGTACATGTGTTCGGCATCCACGGGCTCGATCAGGCTGTGGCGGTTGCACATTTGCAGTTGCTTGAAGATGTCGCCGTGCTCGGGGTCGAACAGCGCTTCGGTGGGCTCGTAGCTGGGGTCGAGTCTGAAGACGAAACTTGGCTCGGGGAACCAGTCCTTGAGTTTGCGCAGAGTTTCCTCGGCAATCAGCGGGGCGACCTCACGTAACGGCACGAACTGCGAGACATTGGTCTTGAATACCGGACGCTGCTCCCAGGCCCCCAGCGCATTGTCGACAAACGAGTAAACGCTCCCGGGGGTGACCTTGCCGAGTACGTTGGCAGCGCCACCGTGCAGCGCTTGCAGAAGCAGGTCGGTGAATACGCCATGACCGCGATTTTCCAGGGCGTACTGTTCTTTTTTGCAGGCGGTGAGAATGGTCACGCCTTCGCCGATCACACTGCTGCCGCCGCGCAGATTGCGCATGGCCCCTGCTGCGCCGGCCTGGCAGCAATCGAGAATGATGATTTTGTTCTTGATGTGCGGGGCCTTGTCCGCCCATTCCAGGACGTCGCTGATGCGGATACCGTCTCCCCCGGGTTGATAGTCCTGGGGAATCAGTAGCCCTTCGTCAATGCTGGTGTCGAACTGCCCGTGACCGGCGAAGTACAGCAGTGCCACGTCACAGTCGCCTGAGAACAAGCTCTGAATCTGCTGTTTCATGTGGTTGAGCGTGAGTTTTTCTTCGGCTGAGGTCAGCACTTTGCTGCTGAAGTTCGGTCGCCCGTTAGCGTGACGCTCCAGCACCGAAGCCATGGCCATTGCGTCGTTGTTACAGCCGCTCAAGGGTGAGACGTAGTCGTAATGGTTAATCCCGATAAACAGTCCCTTGCGCATGGTTACACCGCCGTGTGCTGACGGATTGCACCGATGATGCTGTTGGTGTTCCACGCGCATTCGGCGTGCGCCGCTTCACGCACCACGGCGGAAATACGCTCGGCGCCGAACGGCTTGATCGCGATGATCACCTTGCCCATGCGTTTGGCGATCTCGATTTCCTTGTTGATCCACTTGCTGTAGGTCGAATACATCCCGGCCATGATCAGCACCGCCGAGCAAGGGCGAATCTTGTTTTCGATGGCTTCTTCGAGCTGCTTGTCGGTCTGCGCGCCCAGGATCGGATTGTGCGGCGGCACGGAAAAATTCTTGAAACTGAAATCCGGTTTGGCGCCGAGCAGGCGTACCAGATTGTCGTGAGCGTGGGCGTAGTTCCACGAATGGCTGATGAACAGGTGATAGGTTTGCATGGGCTTCCTCGGAGGTCGCGAAAGTGCGAAGGAGGACCCCAATCTAGGCATCTGGCGCGAGCCTACAAGGGCTGGGCGGTGAAAGAGAAATGTCCTGCAAGCAGGCGTGGACGGGTCTGTCAGAAAGGTCTGATGTTTAATTGAGTCGGGGAGGTGTCAGGCGCGATCCGACATCCGGCAGCCCTCGGGCGAGGTGCTGCCGGTGCAGATGTTTAGTAGCCGTTTTCCGGCAGGCTGGCGATGATCGAGCGATAGCTGTTCATTCGCTGCTGCTGCACGCGGCCATCTTCCAGGGCCTTGAGCAGTGCACAGCCCGGCTCGCGATCATGCTTGCAGTCGCGGAAGCGGCAGGTGCCGAGCAGATCATCGAACTCGATGAAGCCGGCTTCGACGTCGGCGCGGCTGACGTGGCCGAGACCGAATTCACGGATACCCGGGGAGTCGATCAGCTCACCGCCACCGGGGAAGTGGAACAGGCGCGCGGTGGTCGTGGTGTGCGTGCCCTGGCCGGACAGCTCGGACAACGGTCCGACGCGGGTTTCGACTTCCGGCAGCAGGCTGTTGACCAGCGACGACTTGCCGACACCGGACTGGCCGACGAACACGCTGATGCGCCCGTCGAGCTGCTTTTGCAACTGCTCCATGCCGTTGCCGTGATGCGCCGAAACTTCCAGCACCGGATAACCCAGCGTGCGATACACCGCCAGCAGCGCATTGAGCGCCGGGGCGTTCTGCTCGTCGATCAGGTCGAACTTGTTGAGCAGCAGCAACGGGCGGATGCCGGCGTGTTCAGCGGCGACCAGATAACGGTCGATCAGGTTGGCGTGAGGCTCAGGCAGTGGCGCGAAGACGATGACGATCATGTCGACGTTGGCCGCGACGGGTTTGAGCTGACCACGGCTGTCCGGGCGGCACAGTTCGGTGGTGCGCGGCAGTTGCGCGACGATCACCCCGATGCCCTGGTTGCCGGCGCGCCAGACGACGGTGTCGCCGGTCACCAGTGCTGGCAGGTTGGCGCGCAAGTGGCAGCGGAACACCTGGCCGGCCTGATCGCCGTCAACAGCTTCGACCTCGACCTGCACACCGAAGTGGGCGATCACCAGACCTGTTTGTTCCGGGCCCAGGTCGCCACCCTCGAGCGCTTCGACCGCCGAGGACTCGCGTTTGGCGGCGCGGGCAGCGCGTTCGCCCTGAATCTTTTCGATGCGCCAGTTTTGACGACGATTGAGTTGGCGTTTGGCCATGGGTGTTCCGTCTGAAGAATGCAGCGATTAGGTAAAACGGCCGCGAGTTTAGCACGCCCGGGCACCGGCCTAGGCTAAACTGCGCAGCATTGCCTAGGAGCCCGAATATGCAAAACCCGCAGAACCTGATCTGGATCGACCTGGAAATGACCGGTCTGGATCCGGAAAACGACGTCATCATCGAAATGGCCACCATCGTCACCGACAGTGACCTGAACACCCTGGCCGAAGGCCCGGTGATCGCCATTCACCACAGTGACGAAGTGCTCGCCCGCATGGACGAGTGGAACACCCGCACCCACGGCAACTCGGGCCTGACCCAGCGCGTGCGCGACAGCCGCATCAGCATGGCCGAAGCCGAGGCCGAGACCATCGCGTTCCTTGAGAAGTGGGTACCGAAGGGCAAGTCGCCGATCTGCGGCAACAGCATCTGCCAGGACCGCCGCTTCCTTTATACGCATATGAAAGGGCTGGAAAGCTACTTCCACTACCGCAACCTCGACGTGTCCACGCTCAAGGAACTGGCGGCACGCTGGGCGCCGGACGTACGCGACAGCTTCAAGAAGGGCAGCACGCATTTGGCACTGGACGACATCCGCGAATCCATCGCCGAGCTGCAGCACTACCGCAAGCACTTCATCAAATTCTGATTGAGCGGTGTCTGCACTGACATCTTCGCGAGCAAGCCCGCTCCCACAATCTGGAATGCGTTCCCCCTGTGGGAGCGGGCTTGCTCGCGAAGAGGGCGTCAGAGTCACCGGAAGATTCAAGTCAGACATGCATCCCCGAGCGCGCCCCCTTCTGGTGCGGCGCTGAAATGGCTAGACTGCGCGCCTTCCTGCCAGGACCGCCGCCATGTTGCTGATGCTCTATCTGATCGCCATTACCGCTGAAGCCATGACCGGCGCGCTGTCTGCCGGACGGCGCGGCATGGACTGGTTCGGTGTGGTGCTGATCGCCTGCGTCACCGCGCTGGGTGGCGGCTCGGTGCGCGACGTGTTGCTCGGGCATTACCCGCTGACCTGGGTCAAACACCCGGAATACCTGGTGCTGACCTCGGCGGCAGCGATGCTCACCGTGTTCACCGCCCGCTGGATGCGCCACCTGCGCTCGCTGTTTCTGGTGCTCGATGCGGTCGGCCTGGTGGCGTTCACGTTGATCGGCTGCATGACGGCACTGGAAATGGGCCACGGCATGCTGGTGGCTTCGGTCAGCGGCGTGATCACCGGGGTGTTCGGCGGCATCCTGCGCGACATCTTCTGCAATGACATCCCGCTGATCTTCCGCCGTGAGCTGTACGCCAGCGTGTCATTCGCGGCCGCGTGGTGCTACATGCTCTGTCTGTATCTGAATGTGCCGAGCGAGCAGGCAATCCTGATCACCTTGTTCGGCGGCTTTCTGCTGCGGCTGCTGGCGATCCGGTTCCACTGGGAAATGCCCAAGTTCGTCTACAACGACGCACCTTGACGCTCGGCGTGCTGTTTCAGCGCCCACTCGACGTGTTCACGCACCAGCTCTGAAGGGTAGTCGCGGCGCGCCTTCAGCGCTTCCAGCACCGGAATGCTCGACGGCGCATTACCGAGGCCTACGGCCAGGTTGCGCAACCAGCGCTCGTAACCGGCGCGGCGCAGCGGCGAGCCTTCGGTGCTGCTGAGAAATTTGTCCTCGTCCCACAGGAACAGTTCGGCCAGTTCGGCGTTGTCGAGGTTGTGCCGTGGCTTGAAGTCGCTTTCTCCAGACGGTCGGGCGAAGCGGTTCCACGGGCAGACGATCTGGCAGTCGTCGCAGCCGAACACCCGGTTGCCGATCAGCGGACGCAGATCTTCGGGGATGGCGTTTTTCAGTTCGATGGTCAGGTAAGAGATGCAGCGGCGTGCGTCCAGCACATACGGGCCGACGAAAGCGTTGGTCGGGCAGATGTCCAGGCACGCCGTGCAGCGCCCGCAATGTTCGGTGCTGTGCGGTTCGTCCACCGGCAGCGGCAGATCGACGAACAGTTCGCTCAGGAAGAAATAGCTGCCGGCCTTGCGGTTCAGCACCAAGGTGTTTTTGCCGATCCAGCCCAGTCCGGCCTGCTCGGCGATGGCCTTTTCCAGCACCGGAGCGCTGTCGACGAAGGCGCGGAAACCGAACGGGCCGATCTCGGCCTGAATCTTGTCGGCCAATTGTTGTACGCGTTTACGGATCAATTTGTGGTAATCGCGGCCCAAGGCATAACGCGAGACGTAGGCTTTTTCCGGTTGCGCGAGCATCTGCGCCATTTGCGTGTCGCCGGGCAGGTAATCCATGCGCAGCGAAACCACGCGCAACGTGCCTGGCACCAGCTCTTCGGGGTGCGAGCGTTTGCTGCCATGGGCGCCCATGTAGTCCATTTCGCCGTGGTAGCCGGCGGCGAGCCAGCGCTCAAGGTGCTGCTCATGCTCGGCCAGGTCCAGACCGCTGATGCCGACTTGCTGGAAGCCCAGCTCGCGGCCCCAATCCTTGATCGATTGGGCGAGGGTGGGCAGATCTGTGGTAATGGCGGACATGAGGCGAGAGAAACCGGAGCTGAGGTGCGTATAATTCTGCCAGACATCGGAGCCCGAAGACGCATGCCGCACACGAAAGATGAATTACCCGACGCGCTGTACGCTGCCGCCCAGGTGCGGGCACTCGACGCCCGGCTGATCGCCGCCGGCACGCCGGGCTTCGAATTGATGCAGCGCGCCGCGTATGCGTGCTGGCGCGCGCTGGTGCGGCGCTGGCCTGCAGCGACTGAACTGACCGTGCTGGCCGGCCGTGGCAACAACGCCGGCGACGGCTATTTGCTGGCCGTGCTGGCGCAGCGTGCCGGTTGGGCGGTGCGGGTGCTGACGGTCGGTGAACCGCAGCGTTTGCGGGGCGACGCAGCGCTGGCGCATGCCGAGGCACTGGCCGAAGGTGTCGCGGTGCAGGGCTGGAACGCTCAGGTCGAATTGCGCGGTGTGGTCCTCGATGCGCTGCTCGGCACTGGTTTGAGTGGCGAGGTGCGTGAGCCCTACGCCGAGGCTATTGCCGCAATCAACGCCAGCGGCCTGCCGGTGGTGGCGGTCGATATGCCGTCCGGATTGTCGGCCGACACCGGGCGAGTGCTGGGCCTCGCCGTGCGCGCGGATCTCACGGTCACTTTCATCGGCTTGAAGCTGGGGCTGTTCACCGGTGACGCGGCAGACTGTGTCGGCGAACTGGTGTTCAACGATCTGCAAGCGGCACCTGAAACCTATGCTGACATTCCTGTCACCGCGCGCCGGCTCAACGCCGCTAATCTGCCGCGTCTGGCTGCGCGTGCCCCGACGTCCCATAAAGGCCGCTTTGGTCATGTGCTGTTGATCGGCGGCGATCATGGCTTTGGCGGGGCGATCCTGCTGAGTACCGAAACTGCCCTGCGCAGCGGCGCGGGCATGGTCTCGCTGGCGACGCGCCCGGAGCATGTCCCGGCAGCGCTGAGCCGCGTGCCGGAGGCCATGGCGCTGGGCGCTTCATCGGCCAATCAATTGATGGGCTTGCTGGAGAAAGTCTCAGTGCTGGTCGTCGGGCCGGGATTGGGGCAGGCGAGTTGGGGGCGGGCGCTGTTGTCGGCTGCGGCGAACGCGGCGCTGCCACAGGTGTGGGACGCCGATGCATTGAATCTGCTGGCCAGCGGTTTTGTTCGTCTGCCCAAGGATTGCGTGATCACCCCGCATCCGGGTGAGGCAGCGCGCCTGTTGGGCATCAGTACCGCCGACGTGCAGGCCGATCGTCCGGCCGCGGCGCATGCGCTGAGCAAGAAATATTCGGCCGTGGTCGTGCTCAAAGGCGCAGGCAGCTTGATCGCCCATCCCGATGGGCGTCTGGCGCTGTGTCATCAGGGCCATCCTGCCATGGCCACTGCCGGTCTTGGCGATGTACTCGCTGGTCTGACCGGCGCGCTGCTGGCGCAAGGCATGGACGGCTTTGAGGCGGCGTGCCTGGCGGTCTGGCTGCACGCCAATGCCGGCGCGCAACAAGGTAAATTCGGCCGTGGGCTGGCGGCCAGTGATCTGATTCCAGCCATTCGTCAGTTGTTGGAGGAGCATGCACCGTGTCTGAAGTAACCCTGTACCTGGCCGATGAACAGGCCATGAGCGACTTTGGCGCACGGATCGCCCGCGTTACCCAAGGCCATGGCCTGATTTTTCTCGAAGGCAACCTGGGCATGGGCAAGACCACGCTGTCGCGGGGCATTATTCGTGGACTGGGGCACGTCGGCGCGGTAAAAAGTCCGACCTTCACCCTGGTCGAGCCCTACGAGATTGGTGATGTGCGCGCCTTTCACTTCGACCTGTATCGCCTGGTCGATCCGGAGGAGCTGGAGTTTCTTGGCATCCGCGACTATTTCGAAGACGATGCCCTGTGCCTGATCGAGTGGCCCGATAAAGGTGCAGGCTTTTTGCCAAAGCCTGACCTGACCATTACCATTAGCCCGCAAGACAGCGGGCGTTCGCTGAAAATTTTATCCCAGGGCTCGCGTGGTGAGACCTGGTGTGCCGCTTTGGCATTGGAATCCAATTAAATGATGGGGTTAGGTATGCGCTTTCGCGCGTTGGTGGCTGCCGCAGGACTGATGTTGATGGCAGTGGCCGTCAACGCTGTGGCCGACACAAAGGTCAACAGCGTGCGCCTGTGGCGGGCGCCGGACAACACGCGACTGGTCTTTGACCTGAGCGGCCCGGTGCAGCACAGCGTCTTCACCCTGACCGCACCGGATCGGCTGGTGATCGACATCAATGGCGCCACCCTCGGTGCACCGTTGAAAGTCTCGACCGCCAACACGCCGATCACCGCAATGCGTTCGGCCCAGCGCACGCCGACCGACCTGCGGGTGGTCATCGATCTGAAAAAGGCCGTCACTCCGAAAAGCTTCTCGCTGGCGCCGAACGCGCAATACGGCAACCGTCTGGTGGTCGACCTGTTCGACAACCCGGCCGATGCCGCGCCGCCGCCTGCGCCGACGCCACAAGTGGCGACGGTACCCGCCGTGCCGGTCACGCCTTCGGAGCCTGCCATCAAGTTGCCGCCGGCCCCGGCCGGAAAACGCGACATCATTGTGGTGATCGACGCCGGCCACGGCGGCGAAGACCCGGGTGCGTCCGGCTCGCGCGGCCAGCGTGAGAAAGACGTGGTGTTGCAGATCGCCCGCGAACTGCAGCGTCAGGTCAACGGCATGAAAGGCTTTCGCGCCGAGCTGACCCGTACCGGCGACTACTTCATCCCGTTGCGCGGGCGTACTGAAATTGCGCGCAAGAAGGGCGCAGACCTGTTCGTCTCGATCCACGCCGACGCCGCGCCGTCTGCGGCAGCTTTCGGCGCCTCGGTGTTTGCCCTGTCTGATCGCGGCGCAACGTCGGAGACCGCCCGTTGGCTGGCCGACAGCGAAAACCGTTCCGACCTGATCGGCGGTGCCGGCAATGTCAGCCTCGACGACAAGGACCGCATGCTCGCCGGTGTGCTGCTCGACCTGTCGATGACCGCGTCGCTGACGTCTAGCCTCAACGTCGGCCAGAAAGTCCTGACCAACATCGGTCGTGTGACGCCACTGCACAAGCAGCGCGTGGAACAGGCCGGGTTCATGGTGCTGAAATCGCCTGACATCCCGTCGATCCTCGTCGAAACCGGATTTATCTCCAACGCCAACGAAGCGAACAAGCTCTCGGCGTCGAGCCACCAGCAGGCGCTGGCCCGTTCGATCAGCAGCGGCGTGCGCCAGTTCTTCCAGCAAAACCCGCCGCCAGGCACTTACATTGCCTGGCTGCGTGACTCCGGCAAGATCGCCCAGGGCCCGCGTGATCACCGCGTGAGTCCGGGCGAGACGCTGGCGATGATTGCGGTGCGTTACCAGGTGTCGCCAGCGACCCTGCGCAGTGCCAACAACCTCAGCAGCGATGAGCTGAAAATCGGTCAGCACCTGACCATTCCTGGCACCGAACTGGCGTCCAAAGAATGAATCAGCTGTTGAACGCCGCACGCATCGAACTGCTCAGCCCCCGGCTGGCGAACCAGATCGCCGCCGGTGAGGTGGTTGAACGTCCGGCTTCGGTGATCAAGGAACTGCTGGAAAACAGCCTCGACTCCGGCGCCAGGCGCATCGATGTCGATGTCGAGCAGGGCGGCGTCAAGCTGTTGCGAGTGCGTGATGACGGCAGCGGCATTTCTGCCGACGATCTGCCGCTGGCCTTGGCCCGTCACGCCACCAGCAAGATTCGTAATCTCGAAGATCTCGAACAGGTGATGAGCCTGGGCTTCCGTGGTGAAGCACTCGCGTCGATCAGCTCCGTGGCGCGCCTGACCCTGACCTCGCGCACCCGCGATGCCGATCAGGCCTGGCAGGTGGAGACCGAGGGCCGCGACATGGCGCCCCGGGTGCAACCGGCGGCGCATCCGGTCGGAACGTCGGTGGAAGTGCGCGACCTGTTCTTCAACACGCCTGCGCGGCGCAAGTTTCTCAAGACCGAAAAAACCGAATTCGATCATCTGCAAGAAGTGATCAAGCGTTTGGCGCTGGCGCGTTTCGACGTGGCGTTCCATCTGCGCCACAACGGCAAGACCATCCTCAGCCTGCACGAAGCCCATGATGACGCGGCCCGCGCCCGGCGTGTGGCGGCGATTTGCGGCTCGGGCTTTCTTGAGCAGGCGCTGCCGATCGAGATCGAGCGCAATGGCCTGCACCTGTGGGGCTGGGTCGGATTGCCGACGTTCAACCGCAGTCAGGCGGATTTGCAGTATTTCTTTGTGAATGGCCGCGCGGTGCGCGACAAACTGGTGGCCCACGCGGTGCGCCAGGCTTACCGCGACGTGTTGTTCAATGGTCGTCATCCGACCTTCGCGCTGTTTTTCGAGGTCGATCCGGCAGCGGTCGACGTCAACGTGCACCCGACCAAGCACGAAGTGCGCTTCCGTGACGGACGCATGGTGCATGACTTCCTTTATGGCACGTTGCACCGCGCGCTGGGCGATGTGCGTCCGGAAGATCAGCTTGCCGGTTCTGTCACCACTGCCGTCGTCCGCCCAACCGGCATCGAGGCCGGTGAGTTCGGCCCGCAGGGCGAAATGCGTCTGGCGGCCAACGCGCTGCTGGAGCAGCCGCAGGCGCAACCGGCGTTCAATACCTCGTCCGGGGGCAGTGCTGGCGGCGCTTATCAGTATCAGTACACGCCGCGGCCGCAATCTGCGGTGCCGCCAGCCGCCGAGGCGCAGGCTGCCTACCGCGAGTTTTTCGCGCCGCTGCCTGAGGCCAATGCCAACGCGCTGCCGGCCGGTCAGGAAGACATTCCGCCGCTCGGTTATGCACTGGCGCAGCTCAAGGGCATCTATATTTTGTCCGAGAACGCTCAGGGGCTGGTGCTGGTGGACATGCACGCCGCTCACGAGCGGATCATGTATGAACGCCTGAAGATCGCCATGGCCAGTGAAGGCCTGAGCGGCCAGCCATTGCTGGTGCCGGAATCGCTGGCGGTCAGTCAGCGTGAAGCCGATTGCGCCGAAGAACACGCTGCGTGGTTCCAGCGACTGGGCTTCGAGCTGCAGCGTCTGGGGCCGGAAACCCTGGCGATCCGACAGATTCCGGCGCTGCTCAAACAGGCCGAGGCTAACCGGTTGGTGGGCGACGTGCTGTCGGACCTGATGGAATACGGCACCAGCGACCGGATTCAGGCCCACCTGAACGAACTGCTCGGCACCATGGCCTGCCACGGCGCGATCCGCGCCAACCGGCGCCTGGCCCTGCCGGAAATGAACGGCCTGCTGCGTGACATGGAAAACACCGAGCGCAGCGGTCAATGCAACCATGGCCGACCGACCTGGACCCAATTGGGCCTGGACGATCTGGACAAACTGTTCCTGCGCGGTCGTTGATGAGCCAGCTTCCTCCAGCGATTTTCCTGATGGGCCCGACCGCTGCGGGCAAGACCGACCTGGCCATCGAGCTGACCAAGGTGCTGCCGTGCGAGCTGATCAGCGTCGATTCGGCGTTGGTCTATCGCGGCATGGACATCGGCACTGCCAAGCCTTCGAAAGAACTGCTGGCCGAGTTTCCGCATCGCCTGATCGACATTCTCGACCCGGCAGAGGCCTATTCCGCCGCCGATTTCCGCCGCGATGCCCTGCAGGCCATGGCTGAAATCACCGCACGCGGGAAAATTCCGCTGCTGGTGGGCGGCACGATGCTCTATTACAAGGCGTTGGTCGATGGTCTGGCGGACATGCCGGCCGCGGACCCGGAGGTCCGCGCGCAGATCGAAGCAGAGGCTGCACGCCTTGGCTGGCACGCCCTGCACGAGCAGTTGGCGGTGATCGACCCGGAGTCGGCGGCGCGCATTCACCCCAATGATCCACAGCGCCTGAGTCGTGCGCTGGAGGTTTATCGGGTCAGCGGCCAGAGCATGACCGCCCTGCGTCAGCAACAATCTGCGCAAAGTACTGAAGCAGCCGCTTCGGGACGGCAACAATTGCCCTATACTGTCGCGAACTTGGCCATTGCTCCGGCAAATCGTCAGGTACTGCACGAGCGCATTAAACAAAGATTCACAAATATGCTGGAACAGGGGTTCATCGACGAGGTCGTAGCCCTGCGTAAAAGAAGTGACCTGCATTCGGGGTTGCCGTCTATACGTGCGGTAGGCTACCGCCAAGTCTGGGACTATCTGGACGGCAAGCTGTCGTTAGCCGAAATGCAGGAACGCGGCATCATTGCCACGCGTCAATTGGCCAAACGCCAGTTCACCTGGCTGCGCAGCTGGGATGATCTGCACTGGCTGGACAGTCTTGATTGCGACAATCTGCCACGCGCCTTGAAATACCTTGGGACCATCTCCATATTGAGCTGAGTCCTTGCAATTGCCGTCTATCCTTGGGGGTGTGGCGGCCAAAGCCATCTGAATTACCTATTTTTATTATTGAATCCTTAAAGGAGTGCGGCACATGTCAAAAGGGCATTCGCTACAAGACCCTTACTTGAATACTTTACGTAAAGAGAAAGTTGGGGTTTCCATCTACCTGGTCAACGGTATCAAACTGCAGGGCACGATCGAGTCGTTCGACCAGTTCGTTATCCTGCTGAAAAACACCGTAAGCCAGATGGTTTACAAACACGCTATCTCGACAGTCGTGCCAGTACGTCCAATTCGTCTGCCTAGCGCAACCGAATCCGATGCAGGTGACGCTGAGCCAGGTAACGCCTGATAGGAGTCTCCTTTGTTCTTTGAGCGCCACGGTGGTGGTGAGCGAGTGATCCTCGTTCACTTGGATGGTCAGGACCCTGAGGCGCGCGAAGATCCGCAGGAGTTTCAGGAATTGGCTAATTCGGCGGGCGCCGAGACCGTTGCGTTTTTTAACGTACCGCGTCATCGGCCAACCGCCAAATTCCTGATCGGCAGCGGCAAGGTCGAGGAACTGCGCGACCTGGTCAAGGCTGAAGAAGCCGATCTGGTGATTTTCAATCACATTCTCACGCCCAGTCAGGAACGTAACCTCGAACGTGTTTTCGAGTGTCGCGTGATCGACCGTACCGGCCTGATTCTCGATATTTTCGCCCAGCGCGCCCGTACCCATGAAGGCAAGCTCCAGGTAGAACTGGCCCAGCTTGATCACATGAGCACCCGCCTGGTTCGCGGCTGGACTCACCTTGAGCGTCAGGGTGGCGGTATTGGCATGCGTGGCCCGGGTGAAACCCAACTCGAAACCGACCGCCGTCTGCTGCGGGTGCGCCTGCGCCAGATCAAGGGTCGACTGGAAAAAGTACGCAGCCAGCGCGAGCAATCGCGACGCGGCCGTTCGCGTGCGGATATTCCGACCGTGTCCCTGGTGGGCTATACCAACGCCGGCAAGTCCACGCTGTTCAATAACGTGACCAAGTCCGAGGTGTACGCGGCTGACCAGCTGTTCGCCACCCTCGACCCGACCTTGCGCCGTCTGGAACTGGACGACCTGGGGCCGATTGTTCTCGCGGACACCGTGGGTTTCATTCGCCACTTGCCGCACAAGCTGGTCGAGGCATTTCGGTCTACGCTCGAAGAGTCGAGTAACTCCGACCTGTTGTTGCACGTGATCGATGCGGCCGAACCGGATCGCATGTTGCAGATCGAGCAGGTGATGGTGGTACTGGGGGAGATCGGGGCTCAGGACTTGCCGATCCTTGAGGTATACAACAAACTCGATTTGCTTGAAGGCGTTGAGCCACAGATCCAGCGCGATGCCGATGGCAAGCCGCAACGGGTCTGGCTGTCGGCGCGTGATGGCACGGGTCTGGAATTGCTGGAACAAGCCATTGCCGAGTTGCTGGGCAGTGATTTGTTCGTGGGGACATTGCGCTTGCCGCAACGGTTCGCTCGACTGCGTGCGCAGTTCTTCGAACTCGGTGCGGTGCAGAAAGAAGAGCACGACGAGGAAGGCATCTGCCTGCTGGCCGTTCGTTTGCCCCGGGTCGAGTTGAATCGACTGGTAAGCCGCGAAGGATTGCAGCCGATGGAATTCATCGAGCAACACACTTTGCAATAAAAGCCTGGCAAAGCGGTTGTGCCGCAACGGCAGGCATTCTGTAGCATTGGTCGGCGCGCCGTGGGTGCGTCTTTGCTTTATCAGATGGAGAGCGCTATGGCTTGGAATGAGCCGGGTGGCAACTCGAATAATCAGGATCCTTGGGGTGGCAAGCGCCGCAATAACGGCGACCGCAAGGGGCCACCGGATCTCGACGAGGCCTTCCGAAAGCTGCAGGAAAGCCTGAACGGGTTGTTCGGTGGTGGTAAGAAACGCGGTGGTGATGACGGCGGTGGTTCGGGCAGGAGTGGTGGCGGCTTCGGCGGTCTGCTCGGCATCGGCCTCGTGGTGCTGGCGGCTGTCTGGCTGTACAGCGCGGTCTATGTAGTCGACGAGCAGGAGCAAGCCGTGGTGCTGCGCTTCGGCAAGTACTACGAGACTGTCGGCCCGGGCCTGAACATCTATTTCCCGCCGATCGACAAGAAGTACATGGAAAACGTCACGCGTGAGCGTGCGTACACCAAGCAGGGCCAGATGCTGACCGAAGACGAAAACATCGTCGAAGTGCCGCTGACCGTGCAGTACAAGATCACCAACCTGCAGGACTTCGTGCTGAACGTCGATCAGCCGGAAATCAGCCTGCAGCATGCGACCGACAGCGCCCTGCGCCACGTGGTGGGTTCGACCGCCATGGACCAGGTGCTGACCGAAGGTCGTGAACTGATGGCCAGCGAAATCAAGGAGCGTCTGCAACGCTTCCTCGATACCTATCGCACCGGCATCACCGTCACTCAGGTCAACGTGCAGAACGCGGCAGCCCCGCGTGAAGTGCAGGAAGCCTTCGACGACGTGATCCGCGCCCGTGAAGACGAGCAGCGTTCGCGCAACCAGGCTGAAACCTATGCCAACGGCGTCGTGCCGGAAGCCCGTGGTCAGGCCCAGCGCATCCTCGAAGATGCCAATGGTTACCGTGACGAGACGATCTCGCGCGCCAAGGGTGAGGCTGACCGCTTCACCAAACTGGTGGCCGAGTATCGCAAGGCACCTGAAGTCACCCGCCAGCGTCTGTACCTGGACACCATGCAGGAAGTCTTCAGCAATACCAGCAAGGTACTCGTGACCGGCAACAAGAACGGCCAGAGCAACCTGCTTTACCTGCCGTTGGACAAGATGATTCAGAACAGCTCGGGTGGCAGCAATGCACCAGTGACCGGTTCGGCCGCTGCCAGCAACAACACGGACGTCGTGCCGCATGTCACTGACCTGCCGCAGACACGCACAAGGGAGACCCGCTGATGAGCAATAAATCGCTGATCGCCCTGATTGTTGGCGTCGTTGTGGTTCTGGTTGGCTGGAACTGCTTCTACATCGTGGCTCAGACCGAGCGCGCGGTGTTGCTGCAGTTCGGCCGTGTGGTTCAGGCTGATGTTCAGCCGGGTCTGCATGTGAAGGTGCCTTACGTTAACCAGGTGCGTAAATTTGACGCACGTCTGATGACGCTGGACGCACCGACACAGCGTTTCCTGACCCTGGAAAAGAAAGCCGTGATGGTCGATGCCTACGCCAAGTGGCGGGTGAAAGATGCCGAGCGCTTCTACACCGCGACTTCCGGCCTCAAGCAGATCGCCGACGAACGTCTGTCCCGTCGTCTGGAGTCGGGCCTGCGTGACCAGTTCGGCAAGCGCACCCTGCACGAAGTGGTGTCGGGTGAGCGTGATGCGCTGATGGCTGACATCACCGCGTCGCTGAACTCGATGGCGGAAAAAGAGCTGGGTATCGAAGTGGTCGATGTCCGGGTCAAGGCCATCGATCTGCCGAAGGAAGTGAACCGCAGCGTGTTCGAGCGTATGAGCACCGAGCGTGAGCGTGAAGCTCGCGAGCACCGCGCCAAGGGTAACGAACTGGCCGAGGGCATTCGTGCCGACGCCGATCGTCAACGCCGCGTACTGCTGGCTGAAGCCTATCGTGAATCAGAAGAGGTTCGCGGTGATGGTGATGCCCAGGCTGCTGCGATCTACTCCAAGGCCTACGGTCAGGATCAGGAGTTCTACGGTTTCTACCGTAGCCTGCGTGCCTACCGTGAAAGCTTCGCGAACAAATCCGACGTCATGGTTCTCGACCCAAGCAGCGACTTCTTCCGCTATCTGGAAAAGTCCAAGCCTTGATGCGACGTTGACCTGAATCGCTCCGCCCGGCGGCTAAAACCTCGGGCGGGGTGATCCTTTGGGAAAACGTGTGTATGATGCGGCAGCCGGGAAATTCCCGGCTTTTTTGCGTCTGCACGTTTGATTGCTGTTTTTTGTTGCAGGCATCGGGTTGAATGGCCCGAGAGATTTTCGAGGAAAGTGATGGGCGAAGCCGGTAATAGGCCTTTCGCCGCGTCGTTCATGCGCGTGCGTTTTGAACGGGCCGGTCATTTTCTGCTTCACTCAAGGCTCGCCCGCAGGCTGGCCGCCCGGATCAAAGGGGAATGGCGTAATGGCAACGGTAGACCGCTGGCTGCTGCCAGATGGCATCGAAGAAGTACTGCCACCGGAAGCGGCGCGCATTGAAGTCGCGCGTCGTCAGGTGTTGGATCTGTTCCAGAGCTGGGGTTACGAGTTTGTCGTGACTCCCCATATCGAGTACCTGGAATCCCTGCTGACCGGTGCGGGCCAGGACCTGGATCTGCGGACCTTCAAGGTCATCGACCCGCAATCGGGCCGGCAGATGGGGTTCCGTGCCGACATCACGCCGCAAGTGGCGCGCATCGATGCGCACACCCTGCGTCGCGAAGGCCCGAGCCGTCTGTGCTACGCCGGGAGCGTGCTGCATGCCCAGCCGCGTGCACTGTCGTCCTCGCGCAGCCCGATCCAGTTGGGCGCCGAGTTGTACGGCGACGCCAGCCCGAGCAGTGACGTTGAAGTGATCAGCCTGATGCTGGCCATGCTGCAACTGGCCGATGTGCCGGATGTACACATGGACCTCGGTCATGTCGGCATCTACCGTGGACTGGCACGTGCGGCCGGTCTGTCGGGTGAAGTCGAGCAGCAGTTGTTCGATGCGTTGCAACGCAAGGCCATCGACGAGGTCATTACCTTGACCGAAGGCTTGCCGGCGGACTTGTCCGGCATGCTGCGGGCGCTGGTCGATCTGTGTGGCGGGCGTGAAGTGCTGGCTGCCGCCCGTGAGCGTCTGGCCAATGCGCCGGCGCCGGTGCTGGCCGCGCTGGAAGACTTGCTGGCGATCGCCGAGCGTCTGTCGGCGCGCTTCCCGGATCTGCCGCTGTACTTCGATCTGGGTGAGCTGCGCGGCTACCACTACCACACCGGTGTGGTGTTCGCGGTGTTTGTACCGGGCGTGGGTCAGTCCATCGCTCAGGGCGGTCGTTACGATGACATCGGCGCCGACTTCGGTCGTGCCCGTCCGGCGACCGGCTTCTCTACCGATTTGAAAACCCTGGTGACCCTGGGGCGTGCTGAAATCGAGCTACCGTCTGGCGGTATCTGGATGCCTGACAGTACGGATGCGGCACTCTGGCAGCAGGTTTGCCAGTTGCGCAGTGAGGGTCAGCGTGTCGTTCAGGCGTTGCCTGGACAACCTTTGGCCGCCGCCCGTGATGCGGACTGCGACCGGCAATTGATTCAGCAGAACGGGCTTTGGCAAGTATCGCCACTGGCTTCTTGAGTTTTCCTGCCGGCCACCGCCGGCACCAAGTTTGCGCGAATGAGGACAAGTGTTATGGGTAAGAATGTCGTAGTCCTGGGCACCCAATGGGGTGATGAGGGCAAAGGCAAGATCGTTGATCTGCTGACCGAACATGCTGCCGCCGTAGTGCGCTACCAAGGTGGCCACAACGCTGGCCACACCCTGGTGATCGACGGCGAAAAAACCGTCTTGCACCTGATCCCGTCGGGCGTGCTGCGCGAAGGCGTGCAGTGCCTGATCGGCAACGGCGTGGTGGTTGCACCTGACGCCCTGCTGCGCGAGATCACCAAGCTGGAAGAGAAAGGCGTACCGGTGCGCGAGCGCCTGCGTATCAGCCCGTCCTGCCCGCTGATCCTGTCCTTCCACGTGGCGCTGGACCAGGCACGTGAAAAGGCCCGTGGCGAGCTGAAGATCGGTACCACCGGTCGCGGCATCGGCCCGGCGTACGAAGACAAGGTTGCACGTCGTGGCCTGCGTGTGGGCGACCTGCTCAACATGCCGCGCTTCGAAGACAAGCTGCGTGAGCTGGTGGATTACCACAACTTCATGCTGGTTGGTTACTACAAAGAGCCGGCCATCGAGTTCGAAAAAACCCTGGCCGAGTGCAAGGAATACGCTGAGCTGCTCAAGCCGCTGATGCTGGACGTGACGGCCGAGCTGCACGACCTGCGTCGCGCCGGCAAAGACATCATGTTCGAAGGTGCCCAGGGTTCGTTGCTCGACATCGACCACGGTACTTACCCGTACGTGACCAGCTCCAACACCACCGCTGGTGGCGTGGCGACCGGTTCGGGCGTTGGCCCGATGTTCCTGGACTACATCCTGGGCATCACCAAGGCTTACACCACTCGCGTGGGTTCTGGCCCGTTCCCGACTGAGCTGTTTGATGACGTGGGCGCACACCTGGCCAAGCAAGGTCACGAGTTCGGCGCGACCACCGGCCGTGCCCGTCGTTGTGGCTGGTTCGACGCCGTTATCCTGCGTCGCGCTATCGATGTGAACAGCATCTCGGGCATCTGCCTGACCAAGCTGGACGTACTCGATGGTCTGGAAACCATCAACATCTGCACTGGCTACAAAGATGCGCAGGGCAACGCCGTTGCGCCGACCGACGCTGACAGCTACGTAGGCCTGCAGCCTGTGTACGAAGAAGTGCCGGGCTGGACCGAATCGACCGTGGGTGCCAAGACCCTGGAAGAGTTGCCAGCTAATGCCCGTGCGTACATCAAGCGCGTTGAAGAGCTGATCGGTGCGCCGATCGACATTATTTCGACGGGCCCGGATCGCAACGAAACCATCGTTCTGCGCCATCCGTTTGCTTGATAAGTTGTTGATGTAAAAAACAAAGGCCCCTTAATCGGGGCCTTTGTCGTTTATGCCGGCTGCACGGCATGACCTTTGCTGTAAATCTGTCTACAAGAGTGCCATCAAATTAATGGCGTCAGAAGTAGAGGGATTCACAGTGTCGGCCGTTCTCTCACTGTTACAAAGCCGTTTGTTGCGGCCCGTGTTCGTTACCCTTGGTATCGCCCTTTTGGTGCAAGTGCTGGTGGCAGTCGCCCTGACGCGGAGCACGGTCACCGCGCTGGAAGCCGATCTTGGCGCTCGCCTGGGCGTCGACAGCCAGAAGCTGTCCGGTGAGCTGGAGCAGGCCGGGCGTGAGGTCACGTCGAGCCTCGATACCTTGTCCACCAACACTCGTCAGCGCCTGACTGCCGGCCTGTCCTCGCGTCTGAAGGACGAGCAGGCACAACTGCGCACGACGTTGGAAAAGGACCTGAAGGACTCGGCCAATGACATGGCTCAGTTGCTCGCCTCGGTTGCACCGCGTGCCATGTGGGACAGCGACGTGCCGACCCTTTCCGAATTCGCCCGTCGTGCCCAGCGCAATCCCAACGTGCTGTTCGTGGTCTATGACGACGCCACCGGGCAGCATCTGACGCGCTACCTCAACCGCGAAAATCCGATCAACAAGGCCCTGCTGGAAAAAGGTCAGGGCGAGCGTGCGCTGGACAAGGTGCTGGACGCGGCGAAGCACGATCCGTCGGTCTACTACCTTGAGGCCTCGATCAATCCCAATGGCGTGGAAATCGGCAAGGTACTGATGGGCGTTTCGACGGCCTCGGTGGAAACCGATCTGGCAGCACTCGACCAGCGCTTCTCGGCGCTGATCGCCAGCAGTGATCAATTGGTCGGCGACAGCCTGAAGGGGGCCGCCGCTGACAGCGCCGCAGCAATGCAGGCGCGTCTGCAGTCGGCGCAATCCACCGCTGCCGAAATGAAAGCCAATACCCGCAGCACCGTGCAGGACGCTGCCGCGACCTTGCGTTGGCGGATCGGCATGGGCCTGGCGCTGGTCGGCTGTGGGGTGCTGCTGTTGCTGGCGGTGGTGCTGGGGCATCGGGTGGTCAATCGCTTGAAGATGCTCAACGCTGCGATGGATGACCTCGCGGCAGGCGAGGGCGACCTGACCAAGCGTGTGCAGATCAACAGCAAGGACGAGATTGGCGACATGGCCTCGGCGGTCAATCGCTTTGTGGATAAGTTGCAGCCCATCGTGCGCGAAGCGGGCGACGTGGCTCAGCGCACGGGCGTGGAAATCGGCGCCATGACCCTGCGCAACGCCGGTGCCGATGCGGCCGCCGGGATGCAGCGTGACGAGGTTGCGGAAAGCCTGCGCGCGCTGTCGCAAATGGCCGACGAGGCACAATCGGAAAGCCATGCGATGCAGGCGGCATTAAAGCAGGTAGTGGATATTCGCCAGGCCACTGACGAAAACACCCGCACCTCGGCCAAGGTCGGCAGCCTGATCGAGGCGCTGGCGGGGCAGGTGGATACCGGGGCGAAAGTGATCGAGCGACTGGCACAGCAGAGTGAACAGATTGAAGTGGTGCTGACGGTGATTCACGGCATTGCCGAACAGACCAACCTGTTGGCACTCAACGCGGCCATTGAAGCGGCACGGGCCGGCGAGACCGGGCGTGGTTTTGCGGTGGTGGCGGATGAAGTGCGCGCCCTGGCGAGCAAGACGCAAAGCTCGACTGGCGACATTCAGGCGCACATCGTCGCCTTGCAGCAGGGCGCGCGTGAGGCGGTCGAGGCGATCGGTCAGGCCGGGCGCCAAGCCAGCGAGGGTTTGCTGGTGTTGCGCGACAGTGCGCGGTTGCAGCAGACGGTGCAGGCGTCAGTCGAGCAGGTGCACGCTGCGATCGGCTTGGCAACGCAGGCAGCAGCGCATCAGGCGCAGGGCGCGCAAGCGGTGCGCGGGCGGGTCGAGACGATTCATGCTCAGGCCGAGAAAGCGGCGCAGGCGGTGGTGGAGACCACGGCCAGTGGCAAGGTGCTGGATGGGTTGGCGGCGCAGTTGAAGGCAAGCCTGGGGCAGTTCCGGGCTTGATGTTGTCTGGTCGGGCCTCTTCGCGAGCAAGCCCGCTCCCACAGTTTGATCGCATACCAGCCTGGGAACGCGATCGAATGTGGGAGCGGGCTTGCTCGGGAAGGCGATTTCAGCGACTCAGATACATCCGCGTTGTGAGCAGATAAACCGGCAACCCTGACACCAGAATCAACAGCGCCGCATAAGGCGCTGCCGCCGCAAACTCGACATTCGCCGTATGCGCCCACACCTCGGTAGCCAGCGTATTGAGCCCGGTCGGACTCCCACAGTTTGATCGCATACCAGCCTGGGAGCGCGATCGAATGTGGGAGCGGGCTTGCTTGCGAAGGCGATTTCAGCGACTCAGATACATCCGCGTTGTGAGCAGGTAAACCGGCAACCCTGACACCAGGATCAACAACGCCGCATAAGGCGCTGCCGCCGCAAACTCGACATTCGCCGTATGCGCCCACACCTCGGTAGCCAGCGTATTGAGCCCGGTCGGACTCAGCAGCAGCGTCGCCGTCAGTTCTTTCATTGCATCCAGAAACACCAGCGCAAACGCCGCGCCCAATGCCGGGAAGATGATCGGCAGGGTCACCCGGCAAAACGCCGTGAACGACGACGCGCCCAGTGTGCGCGCGGCCTCTTCCAGCTGCGGCGCCGCCTTGTTCAGCGCCGTGCGAATCGGCGCCTGTGCCAGAGGCAAAAACAGCAGCGCATAAGCGATCAGCAGCAGCGCCGAAGTCTGGTACAGCGCCGGCACGTAATGCAGGGCGAAATACACCAGCGTCAGGGCAATCACCAGGCCCGGCAGCGCATGCAACAGATACGGCAAGCGTTCGGCCCAGATCGCCAGTTGGCCCTTGTAACGCACCACCAGCAGCCCGACCGGCACCGCCAGCATCAGGCACAGCGCTGCGCCGCCCAGCGACAGTGCCAGCGACGACAGCAGGGCCTCAGTGATTGCGGCGACCGGGAAGGCTGCCGATGAGCCGACCGCCAGCCAATACGCAAGCATGCCCAGCGGAATCCCGCTGCCGACAATCGCCAGCAACAGACAGTACAACTGACCGACGACGGCCCATGGCCCCAGTCGAACCTGCTCAGCCTGACGCGCCGCACCTTGGCCGGTGCGCACATGCCGGCCTTTGCCGCGTACACGCAGTTCCAGCCACAGCAGCGCCAGACACAGCGCGAGCAATACCGCCGAGAGCATCGCCGCGTTGGCGTTGCTGAATTCCAGTTCGAATTGCTGATAGATCGCCGTAGTGAAAGTTTGCAGGCCGATGATCGACAGAGCGCCGAATTCCACCAGCATGTGCAAGGCAATCAGCAGCGAGCCGGCCAGCAGCGACGGCCAAAGCAGTGGCAGGGTGACGCGGAAAAACACTCCCCAGCGGTTCTGCCCCAGGGTGCGGGCGGATTCTTCAAGGGACGGATCGAGGTTGCGCAAGGTCGCCGCTACCGGCAGAAAGATCAGCGGGTACTTCGACAGGCTCATCACCAGGATCGCTCCGCCAAGGCCTTCGAACTGTGCGCTCAACGACACCCAGGTGAAGCTGCTGACAAATGCCGGCACCGCGAACGGCAGGCACAGAATCACGCCCCACAGGCGCCGCCCCGGCAGATTGCTGCGCTCCAGCAGCCAGGCCAGCGACAGACCAATCACGCCGCAGGCGAGCGTCACGCCAACCATCAGTGCCAGAGTATTGCGCAGCAAACCGAACACGTACGGGCGCCACAGCAAGTGCAGCGCCTCAGCCCAGCCGGCCTGCCAGGCTTTCAGGCCGACGTAGGCCAGCGGCAACAGGCTCAGCACCACCAGCAATAAGACTGGCAGCACCAACCAGATTGACGGCCGCTTGCGCCGTGGCACGTAACCCCCGCGCGCGGCGGGGGCGGATAACGATGCGGCCATCAGTTCAGGCCAACTTCACGTTCCAGCTCCAAGGCCTCTTCGGCGTTGCCGAGGTCGGCCGGGGTGACGTTGGGTGCTTGCAGCTCACTGAATGGCTTGAGCCCGCGATCCGATTCCATGCCTTTGTGCAGCGGATACTCGGCGGTGGTCTGGGTGATCACGCGCTGGCCTTCCTCGCTGGCCATGTAGGCGAGCAATTGCTGGGCTTCTTTCGGGTGCTTGCTGGATTTCAGTACCGCTGCGCTGGACACGGTGATCAGCCCGCCGACGTCGCCGCCGGTGAAGTAATGCAGTTTCGAGTCGAGTTTGCCTTTTTCGCGCTGCAGGGCGAACCAGTAATAGTTGTTCACCAATACCGTGGCGACTTCGCCGTTCTCTACAGCTTTAAGCGCGACCATGTTGTTGCTGTAGGTTTTGCCGAAGGCGCGCAGGCCGGTCAGCCATTCTTCGGCGGCGTCACGACCGTGCACCTTGATGATTGCCACGGCCTGTTCCTGGAACGCGCCGCTGGTTGGCACGAAACCGACCTTGCCTTGCCATTTCGGATCGGAGAACCCGAGTACCGATGTCGGCAGATCCTTTTCATCGATCAGTTTCGGGTTGTACGCCACCACGCGAACCCGCGCAGTGACGCCGATCCAGGTGCCATTGCCGGCGACGTATTCTTTCGGCAACACGGCCAGCGTGGCGTCATCGGTCTTGGCCAGCAGGCCTTGTTCGCCAAGATTGTTCAGTGGCGGGGATTCTTCGGTGTAGATCACGTCGGCGGGGGAGCGGTCGCCTTCTTCGATCACCTGGCTGGCGAGCTGGTTGCTGCTGCCTTTGCGCACGTTGACGTGAATGCCGGTCTTGGCCTCGAAGGCTTTGGCGATCGCATCGCCGACTTCCTTGTGTTGACCGTTGTAGAGGGTCAGGGCAGTCGTGTCGGCTGCCTGGGTGAGGGGAGTGGCGAGTGCCAGGCCGAGCAGGGTGTAGGTCAAGCCTCGGCGCAGGGTATTTCGAAACGTCATTCGCGGGGTTCCTCACTGTCGCATTGCAAAAACTTGCAACAATGATAAACGATATTGTTTCTCAGATGCGCCTTGCGGGGAGGGCAGGTGTTTGTTAGGGCCGGTGGCTATTGGTTTTTCAATCGCCAGAAACGCAAAAACCCGCTTTCGCGGGTTTTTGTGAAATTCAAGGTCGTAACCTTGAATTTGAATTGGTGCCCAGAAGAAGACTCGAACTTCCACGACCGTAAGGTCACCAGCACCTGAAGCTGGCGTGTCTACCAATTTCACCATCTGGGCATTCATCGCGAGCGTTGCCGCTGTTGATGTGGCGCACTATACGGAGCGCTTTTTGATCTGTAAACCCCTGATTTGATTTTAATAAATCGGTTTTAACAAATCCGTTCCTTAGAATGCAAAAAACCCGCTTTCGCGGGTTTTTGTGTGAGTCTTGAAACTGATCTAGTCTCAAACTCGAAATTGGTGCCCAGGAGAAGACTCGAACTTCCACGACCGTAAGGTCACCAGCACCTGAAGCTGGCGTGTCTACCAATTTCACCACCTGGGCATGATCTACAGCGCGTCTGCGTTGTCGATGGCGCGCACTATACGGAGCGTCTTTTTAACTGTAAACCCCTGCCAGCAAAAAAAATGATTTTTTTTACCGGCGGTGTTCAAAAGGGCTTTCAGGCGTCGATACAAGGCTTTAGAAGGGCCTTATAGAGTCGGAAATTTCCCGTTTGATGGCGCCTATGCCAAACTAACCCGCATATAGACAAGGTGAAAACTCTCTAATGGCCGATTGGCAGTCCCTCGATCCCGAGGCCGCTCGTGAAGCGGAAAAATATGAAAACCCTATTCCTAGCCGCGAACTGATCCTGGCGCATCTCGCCGATCGGGGTTCGCCGGCTGCCCGCGAGCAACTGGTCGAAGAGTTTGGTCTGACCACAGAAGACCAGATCGAAGCCCTGCGCCGCCGCCTGCGCGCCATGGAGCGCGACGCTCAACTGATCTACACCCGCCGCGGCACTTACGCGCCGGTGGACAAGCTCGACCTGATCCTCGGCCGCATCAGCGGTCACCGTGACGGCTTCGGCTTCCTCGTGCCGGACGATGGTAGCGATGACCTGTTCATGAGCCCGGCGCAAATGCGCCTGGTGTTTGACGGTGACCGTGCGCTGGCCCGCGTTTCCGGTCTCGATCGTCGCGGACGCCGCGAAGGCGTGATCGTCGAAGTGGTGTCGCGTGCTCACGAAACCATCGTCGGTCGCTACTTTGAAGAAGGCGGCATCGGTTTTGTCGTCGCGGACAACCCGAAGATCCAGCAGGAAGTGCTGGTCACGCCGGGCCGCAACGCCAATGCGCAGATCGGTCAGTTCGTCGAGGTGAAAATCACCCACTGGCCGACTCCACGCTTCCAGCCGCAAGGCGACGTGGTCGAAGTGGTCGGCAACTACATGGCGCCGGGCATGGAAATCGATGTCGCGCTGCGCACTTACGACATTCCGCACGTCTGGCCTGAAGCCGTTCTGAAAGAAGCGGCCAAGCTCAAACCGGAAGTCGAAGAGAAGGACAAAGAGAAGCGCATCGACCTGCGCCATCTGCCGTTCGTCACCATTGACGGTGAAGACGCTCGCGACTTCGACGACGCGGTCTACTGCGAAGCCAAGCCGGGCAAGCTGCGCCTGTTCTCCGGCGGCTGGAAGTTGTACGTGGCGATTGCCGACGTTTCCAGCTACGTGAAGATCGGATCGGCCCTGGACAACGAAGCCCAGGTGCGCGGCAACTCGGTGTACTTCCCGGAGCGCGTAGTGCCGATGCTGCCTGAGCAGCTGTCCAACGGCCTGTGCTCGCTGAATCCGCATGTTGATCGTCTGGCCATGGTTTGCGAGATGACCATCTCCAAGTCCGGCGAAATGACCGACTACTGCTTCTATGAAGCGGTGATCCATTCCCACGCTCGTCTGACCTACAACAAGGTCAGCGCGATGCTGGAAACGCCGAAGGTTGCCGAAGCGCGCAAGCTGCGTGGCGAGTACACCGACGTCGTGCCGCACCTCAAGCAGCTTTATGCGCTGTACAAAGTATTGCTGGCTGCTCGCCACGTGCGCGGCGCGATCGATTTCGAAACGCAGGAAACCCGGATTATCTTCGGTTCCGAGCGCAAGATTGCCGAAATCCGTCCGACCACCCGCAACGATGCGCACAAGCTGATCGAGGAATGCATGCTGGCGGCCAACGTGGCCACCGCCGAATTCCTCAAGAAGCACGAAATTCCTGCGCTGTACCGCGTCCACGACGGCCCGCCACCGGAGCGTCTGGAAAAACTGCGCGCCTTCCTTGGCGAGCTGGGTCTGTCCCTGCACAAAGGCAAGGATGGTCCGTCGCCGAAGGATTATCAGGCCCTGTTGGCGAGCATCAAGGACCGTCCGGATTTCCACCTGATCCAGACCGTGATGCTGCGTTCGCTGAGTCAGGCGGTGTACAGCGCCCAGAACGAAGGCCACTTCGGCCTGAACTACGAAGCCTATACGCACTTCACTTCGCCGATCCGTCGTTACCCGGACCTGCTCACGCACCGCGCCATCCGCAGCGTGATCCATTCGAAACAGGATACCCCGCACGTTCGTCGTGCCGGTGCGATGAGCATTCCGAAGGCGCGTATCTATCCGTACGACGAAGCGGCGCTGGAGCAACTCGGCGAGCAGTGCTCGATGAGCGAACGCCGCGCCGACGAAGCGACCCGCGACGTCGTGAACTGGCTCAAGTGCGAGTTCATGAAGGATCGCGTGGGCGAATCGTTCCCGGGCGTGATCACCGCCGTGACCGGTTTTGGTCTGTTCGTGGAACTGACCGACATTTACGTCGAGGGTCTGGTCCACGTCACCGCGCTGCCGGGTGACTACTACCACTTCGACCCTGTGCATCACCGCCTGGCGGGCGAGCGCACCGGTCGCAGCTTCCGTCTCGGCGACACGGTTGAGGTGCGGGTCATGCGCGTCGACCTCGACGAGCGCAAGATCGATTTCGAGATGGCCGAAAAAACCATCAGCGCACCGATCGGCCGCAAGAAACGTGGCGCCGAAACCGCAGCACCTGCGGCCAAGGTTGCGGACGAAAAGGCTCCGGCAAAAACCGCCAGCCGTCGTCCAGCCAAGGAAAAGGCAGCGGAGGCCTATCGCCCGAGCGATGCCGTGGCGAAAAACGCCGAGCTGCGCAAAAGCCGCGAATTGAAGAAGGCCTTGTTGGCCGAAGCCAAAAGCGGTGGTAAAGCGGCGTCTGGGGGAAAGACCGGACGGTCGGCGCCTGACAAGGCTGCCGGCGGCAAGCCAGCCAAACCGAGCAAACACCGTAAAGGCCCGCCAAAAGCGGGTTCGGCTCCAGCCAGAAGTGGTGGGGCACGTAAACCGAAGGCGAAGTCATGAGTCAGTTGGAAAAAATCTACGGCGTTCACGCGGTAGAAGCGTTGTTGCGTCACCACCCGAAACGCGTCAAGCAGATCTGGCTGGCCGAAAGCCGCAACGATCCGCGCGTGCAGACTCTGATTGAGTTGGCCAACGAAAATCGCGTTCAGGTCGGCCAGGCCGAACGTCGCGAAATGGACGCCTGGGTTGAGGGCGTGCATCAGGGCGTGGTCGCGGACGTCAGCCCGAGCCAGGTCTGGGGCGAGGCGATGCTCGACGAGTTGCTCGACCGCACCGAAGGTGCGCCGTTGTTGCTGGTGCTTGACGGCGTGACCGATCCGCACAACCTCGGCGCCTGCCTGCGTTCGGCAGATGCTGCCGGCGCGCTGGCGGTGATCGTGCCGAAAGACAAGTCGGCAACCTTGACCCCGGTCGTGCGTAAAGTGGCTTGCGGCGCGGCGGAAGTGATTCCGTTGGTGGCGGTGACCAACCTTGCGCGTACGCTGGAAAAGCTTCAGCAGCGCGGTCTGTGGGTTGTCGGTACGGCGGGCGAGGCTGAAGTCAGCATTTACGACCAGGATCTGACTGGCCCGACCATCCTGATCATGGGCGCCGAAGGCAAAGGCATGCGTCGCCTGACCCGCGAACACTGCGACTATCTGGTGAACCTGCCGATGGCCGGTAGCGTCAGCAGTCTCAACGTGTCCGTGGCGACCGGCGTGTGCCTGTTCGAAGCGCAGCGTCAGCGCGGCGCCAAGGCCAAGGCAGCAGCCAGGAAGTAAGGCTGTACGCCATCAAACTGTGGGAGCGGGCTTGCTCGCGAAAGCGTAATGTCGGTCGACTTGAATGTTGCCTGATGTATCGCATTCGCGAGCAAGCCCGCTCCCACAGTGCTTTTCGGTGATTGTTCAAATAATCACCAATTGCCTTGCACCTCTTCTGTCCCTTCTCTACAATTGCGCCCCTTGCTGTGACGGCAGGCACGCATGTGCCCCGCGCCAGCAAGTCCATAAGTGTCATTCACTCCTTGTCTGACCGTTTTTGAGCGGCAGGCTACAACCCGTAAGGAGCATTCATGCGTCATTACGAAATCATCTTTCTGGTCCACCCTGACCAGAGCGAGCAAGTCGGCGGCATGGTTGAGCGTTACACCAAGCTGATCGAAGAAGACGGCGGCAAAATCCACCGTCTGGAAGATTGGGGCCGTCGTCAACTGGCCTACGCAATCAACAATGTTCACAAGGCTCACTACGTGATGCTGAACGTTGAGTGCACTGGCAAGGCCCTGGCCGAGCTGGAAGACAACTTCCGCTACAACGATGCTGTGATCCGTAACCTGGTCATCCGTCGCGACGAAGCCGTTACCGGCCAGTCCGAGATGCTCAAGGCTGAAGAAAACCGCAGTGAGCGCCGTGAGCGTCGCGACCGTCCTGAGCACGAAGGCGCTGATAGCGTTGATAGTGATGACAGCGACAACAGCGATAACGCTGACGAGTAATCCACGGACCTTTTAAGGAGCCTATCAAATGGCACGTTTCTTCCGTCGTCGTAAATTCTGCCGCTTCACCGCTGAAGACGTGAAAGAGATCGATTACAAAGATCTCAACACTCTGAAAGCCTACGTATCCGAGACCGGCAAAATCGTTCCAAGCCGCATCACCGGTACCAAAGCTCGTTATCAGCGTCAGCTGGCCACCGCTATCAAGCGCGCCCGCTTCCTGGCCCTGCTGGCCTACACCGACAGCCACGGCCGCTGAGACCGGGCAGTCGACAAGTAGCAAAGGATTGAATGCATGCGTGCCTTAGCTGAGTTCATCATGCGCGGCCGCATGCAGGCCACTCTTGTAGTGGCTGGATGTGCAACATTGCCGTTGTTGTATTGGTTGGGTGCTGCCGCCGGGAGCCTGGTGCTTCTGCGGCGCGGATTGACGGACGCCCTTGGCGTCCTGTCCCTGGGGCTGCTGCCGGCTTTGATCTGGTGGCTGTATGCCGATGATCCACGGGCACTTCTGGTGCTGCTGGGGTCTTCGGGGCTTGCGTTGGTGTTGCGCGCAAGCGAATCCTGGGTCCGCACGCTGCTGGTCAGCGTAGTGATCGGAGTGGTGTTTTCAGTGGTGCTCGGGGCGGCGTTTGCGGCCCAGATCGAGATGCTCGCGCAGGCCTTGATAAAGGTCATGCCGGCGCTTCTTGGTGAAACCTACAAGCAATTGTCGGTGGATGAGCAAGCGCGTTTCGCGTCCCTGATTGCACCGGTCCTGACCGGACTGATTGCGGCCCTGTTGCAGATCGTCAGCGTGCTGAGCCTGATTATCGGGCGTCATTGGCAGGCGTTGTTGTACAACCCGGGTGGTTTTGGTCGCGAGTTTCGCGCCATCCGGATCCCGCTGGGGCCGGCGATGTTGCTGCTGGCGTTGATGCTTCTGGGCCCGAATCTCGGTGCACAGATGGCCATGTTGACGCCGTTGTGCAGTGTACCGCTGGTGTTCGCCGGACTGGCCCTGATTCACGGGCTGGTCGGGCAGAAGCGACTGGCCGGTTTCTGGCTGGTGGGGTTGTACGTCACGCTGTTGCTGTTCATGCAGCTGATCTATCCGTTGCTCGTGGTTCTGGCCATTGTCGACAGCCTGATTGATTTTCGCGGTCGTCACGTGTCGAAAGACACCGATAACGCGAACGGTGAAGGTTAAAAGTTAAGAGGATTTCCACATGCAACTGATCCTTCTGGAAAAAATCGCCAACCTGGGCAACCTGGGCGACAAAGTAAACGTTAAGGCCGGTTACGGCCGTAACTACCTGCTGCCTTTCGGCAAAGCTACCGCTGCGACCGCTGCCAACCTGGCTGCTTTCGAAGAGCGTCGTGCTGAGCTGGAAAAAGCTGCCGCAGACCGTAAAGCATCGGCTGAAAGCCGTGCTGCCCAACTGGCCGAGCTGGAAGTGACCATCACTGCCACCGCTGGCGACGAAGGCAAGCTGTTCGGTTCGATCGGTACTCACGACATCGCTGACGCACTGACCGCTTCCGGCGTTGAAGTGCAGAAGAGCGAAGTTCGTCTGCCGAACGGCACCATCCGCAACGTGGGTGAATTCGACGTGGCTGTGCACCTGCACGCCGAAGTTGAAGCCACCGTACGCGTTGTCGTGGTAGCAGCTTAAGCAACACTTGTCGGCTGGCACCCTCGGGTGCTTGCCGGTAACATCGGGCACGATCCTGTTTACAGGTCGTGCCCTTTGTCTTTCTGGTACTCCCGTTTTCAACCCTGACTCCAAGTGGCCATGAACGAAATCTCCGCTCCCGAGCAATACGATCTGCAAACCGCCGCGCTGAAAGTGCCGCCGCATTCCATCGAGGCCGAACAGGCTGTACTCGGTGGTCTGATGCTGGACAACAACGCCTGGGAGCGCGTGCTCGATCAAGTCTCCGACGGCGATTTCTACCGGCATGACCACCGTTTGATCTTCCGTGCGATCGCCAAACTGGCCGATCAGAACATGCCGATCGACGTCGTGACCCTTGCCGAGCAATTGGACAAGGAAGGTCAGACGTCCCAGGTCGGCGGCCTCGGTTACCTGGGCGAACTGGCGAAGAACACGCCGTCGGTCGCCAACATCAAGGCCTACGCGCAGATCGTCCGCCAGCGTGCGACGTTGCGCCAGTTGATCGGCATCAGCACCGAAATCGCCGATGCGGCCTTCAACCCTGAAGGTCGTACCGCCGAAGAGATCCTCGACGAAGCCGAACGGCAGATCTTCCAGATCGCCGAGGCGCGGCCAAAAACTGGCGGCCCGGTGGGCGTCAACGAACTGTTGACCAAGGCCATCGATCGCATCGACACCTTGTTCAACACGGCTGACGCAATCACCGGCCTGTCCACCGGCTACACCGACCTCGACGAGAAGACCAGCGGCCTGCAACCGTCCGACCTGATCATCGTCGCCGGCCGTCCATCGATGGGTAAAACCACCTTCGCGATGAACCTGGTGGAAAACGCCGTACTGCGTAGCGAGAAGGCGGTGCTGGTGTATTCCCTCGAGATGCCAGGCGAATCGCTGATCATGCGTATGCTCTCGTCCCTGGGCCGTATCGACCAGACCAAGGTGCGTTCCGGCCAGCTGGAAGACGACGACTGGCCGCGCCTGACCTCGGCGGTCAACCTGCTCAACGACCGCAAGCTGTTCATCGATGACACCGCGGGCATCAGCCCCTCGGAAATGCGTGCGCGGACCCGGCGTCTGGTGCGTGAGCACGGTGATGTCGGCCTGATCATGATCGACTACCTGCAGCTGATGCAGATCCCTGGTTCCAGCGGTGACAACCGGACCAACGAGATTTCCGAGATCTCGCGATCCCTGAAAGCCCTGGCGAAGGAATTCAACTGCCCGGTGGTGGCGCTTTCGCAGCTCAACCGTTCCCTGGAACAACGTCCCAACAAGCGCCCGGTGAACTCCGACTTGCGGGAATCCGGAGCGATCGAGCAGGACGCCGACGTCATCATGTTCGTGTACCGGGACGAGGTCTATCACCCGGAAACCGAGCACAAGGGCATCGCCGAAATCATCATCGGCAAGCAGCGGAACGGTCCGATCGGTTTTATTCGCCTGGCCTTTATCGGTAAATACACCCGCTTCGAAAACCTCGCGCCGGGCAGTTACAACTTCGACGACGATGAGTAAATTCTTCATCGTTTGAGCTGACGCCTTCGCGAGCAAGCCCGCTCCCACACTTGGAATGCATTCAAATGTGTGTGCGGGCTTGCTCGCGAAGGGGCGTGGCGTAATTTCCGACCACAGCCGTCGGAATTGGTCAAAATTTGTGCTATATTCCGCGCCCGCGAAATTCAATGAAAGCCAACACCGGTTATCGACATGCAAGCAGCCAAGCCGTTATTTGACTATCCAAAGTACTGGGCCGAATGTTTCGGGCCAGCGCCGTTCCTGCCGATGAGCAGGGAGGAGATGGATCAGCTCGGCTGGGATTCCTGCGACATCATCATCGTCACCGGTGATGCTTACGTCGATCACCCGTCGTTCGGCATGGCGATCATCGGCCGGCTGCTGGAGTCCCAGGGCTTCCGCGTCGGGATCATTGCCCAGCCGAACTGGCAGTCCAAAGACGACTTCATGAAGCTCGGCGAGCCGAACCTGTTCTTCGGCGTCGCGGCCGGCAACATGGACTCGATGATCAACCGCTACACCGCGGACAAGAAAATCCGCTCCGACGACGCCTATACCCCGGGTGGCATGGCCGGCAAACGTCCGGATCGCGCGAGCCTGGTCTATAGCCAGCGTTGCAAGGAAGCGTACAAGCATGTGCCGATCGTACTCGGTGGCATCGAAGCGTCCCTGCGCCGTATCGCTCACTACGACTACTGGCAGGATCGCGTGCGCAACTCGATCCTGATCGACGCCAGCGCCGACATCCTGCTGTACGGCAACGCCGAGCGGGCGATTGTCGAAGTCGCGCAGCGTCTGTCCTACGGGCACAAGATCGAAGACATCACCGACGTGCGCGGCACCGCGTTCATCCGTCGTGACACGCCGCAAGGCTGGTACGAAGTCGATTCCACGCGTATCGACCGTCCGGGCAAGGTCGACAAGATCATCAACCCGTACGTGAACACCCAAGACACCCAGGCCTGCGCCATCGAGCAAGAAAAGGGCCCTGTGGATGATCCCGAGGAAGCCAAGGTCGTACAGATCCTGGCCAGCCCGAAGATGACCCGCGACAAGACCGTGATCCGCCTGCCGTCGATGGAAAAGGTGCGTAACGACCCGGTCCTGTACGCCCACGCCAACCGCGTGTTGCACCTGGAGACCAACCCGGGCAACGCCCGTGCGCTGGTGCAGAAACATGGCGAAATCGACGTCTGGTTCAACCCGCCGCCGATTCCGATGACCACTGAAGAAATGGACTACGTGTTCGGCATGCCTTACGCGCGGGTTCCGCACCCGGCGTACGGCAAGGAAAAGATCCCGGCCTACGACATGATCCGTTTCTCGGTGAACATCATGCGTGGCTGCTTCGGTGGCTGCACCTTCTGCTCGATCACCGAGCACGAAGGCCGGATCATCCAGAACCGTTCCGAAGAGTCGATCATTCGCGAAATCGAAGAGATCCGCGACAAGGTGCCAGGCTTCACCGGCGTCATCTCCGACCTCGGCGGCCCGACCGCGAACATGTACCGCATTGCCTGCAAGACACCGGAAATCGAATCCGCGTGCCGCAAGCCGTCCTGCGTGTTCCCGGGGATCTGCCCGAACCTGAACACCGACCACTCGTCGCTGATTCAGCTGTACCGCAGCGCCCGTGCCTTGCCGGGTGTGAAGAAGATCCTGATCGCTTCCGGGCTGCGTTACGACCTCGCGGTCGAGTCGCCGGAGTACGTCAAGGAGCTGGTGACCCACCACGTCGGCGGGTACCTGAAGATCGCCCCGGAACACACCGAGGAAGGTCCGCTCAACCAGATGATGAAACCGGGCATCGGCAGCTATGACAAGTTCAAGCGCATGTTCGAGAAGTACACCAAGGAAGCGGGCAAAGAGCAGTACCTGATTCCGTACTTCATCGCCGCCCACCCAGGCACCACCGACGAAGACATGATGAACCTCGCGCTATGGCTCAAGGGCAACGGCTTCCGTGCCGACCAGGTGCAGGCGTTCTACCCGTCGCCAATGGCTACCGCCACCGCGATGTACCACTCGGGCAAGAACCCGCTGCGCAAGGTCACGTACAAGAGCGACGGCGTCACCATCGTCAAGAGCGAAGACCAGCGTCGCCTGCACAAGGCGTTCCTGCGTTATCACGATCCGAAAGGCTGGCCGATGCTGCGCGAAGCGCTGATTCGCATGGGCCGTGGTGATCTGATCGGGCCGGGCAAGGATCAACTGATCCCGGCCCATCAGCCAGCGACCGACAGCTACCAGAGCGCCCGTCGCAAGAACTCGACACCGGCCGGCAGCCACAAGGTCGCGAAAGAGAAGACCACCAAGATTCTCACCCAGCACAACGGCCTGCCGCCGCGTGCCAGTGACGGTGGCAACCCTTGGGACAAGCGTGAACAGGCCAAGGCGGCGGCGTTCGCCCGCAACCAGCAGGCGGCCAAGGAGCGCAAGGACGCGGCCAAGGGCAAAGGGCCGAAACCGACCCGCAAGCCAGTGGTACCGCGCTAAGTCGCTTTTCAGCTCAACAGAACGCCAACCTTCGGGTTGGCGTTCTGCATTTCAGGGTTCAAGAAATGTGCTGAAACGACTGGCCCCTTCGCGAGCAAGCCCGCTCCCACATTTGGAATACGGTCTCCTGTGAGGGCCAGTGGTCCCGCGCCAAGTCGCTTTTTAGCCAACCTTCGGGTTGGCGTTTTGCATTTCAGGGTTCAAGAAATGTGCTGAAACGACTGGCCCCTTCGCGAGCAAGCCCGCTGCCACATTTGGAATACGGTCTCCTGTGAGGGCCAGTGGTCCCGCGCCAAGTCGCTTTTTAGCCAACCTTCGGGTTGGCGTTTTGCATTTCAGGGTTCAAGAAATGTGCTGAAACGACTGACCCCTTCGCGAGCAAGCCCGCTCCCACATTTGGAATACGGTCTCCTGTGAGGGCCAGTGGTCCCGCGCCAAGTCGCTTTTTAGCCAACCTTCGGGTTGGCGTTCTGCATTTCAGGGTTCAAGAAGTGCGCTGAAACGACTGGCCCCTTCGCGAGCAAGCCCGCTCCCACATTTGGAATACGGTCTCCTGTGAGGGCCAGTGGTCCCGCGCCAAGTCGCTTTTTAGCCAACCTTCGGGTTGGCGTTCTGCATTTCAGGGTTCAAGAAATGTGCTGAAACGACTGGCCCCTTCGCGAGCAAGCCCGCTCCCACATTTGGAATACGGTCTCCGGTGGGAGCGGGCTTGCTCGCGAAGGCGTCCTCAAAGGCGCCGCATCAACAAATGCCGCCACATTTAGGCGCAACTTCGCTAAACCATTTCCCCGCATCGCCCGATTTTGGTGCTGTACTGCCCTGAGCATTCCGGGAAAGCGCCCAAGCCTCTGCATGGCATAAGTCTTGCGCGCTTTCGAATACGCTTAGGCTCGCAGGAGGCACGCCGTGTCGATTCATGTCGCATTGCATCACGTCACGCATTACCGCTACGACCGTGCTGTCGAACTCGGTCCGCAGATCGTTCGCCTGCGCCCGGCTGCCCACAGCCGCACGCGGATACTGTCGTATGCGCTGAAAGTCTCGCCCGAGCAGCATTTCATCAACTGGCAGCAGGACCCGCAGGGCAACTACCTCGCGCGTCTGGTCTTCCCCGAGAAAACCGACGAACTGCGCATCGAGGTTGATCTGCTGGCCGAAATGGCTGTGTTCAACCCGTTCGACTTCTTCCTCGAACCCTACGCCGAGACAATCCCCTTCGCCTACGCGGTCGATGAACGCAAGGAACTGGCGCCGTACCTCGAAACCCTGCCGCTGACCCCGGCTTTCAAAGCCTATCTGGACGGCATCGATCGCACGCCGCTGCCCGCCGTGGATTTCCTGGTGATGCTCAACCAGCGCCTCAGCGAAGACATCCGCTACCTGATCCGCATGGAGCCGGGTGTGCAGACCCCGGAGCACACCCTCGAACACGCCTCCGGCTCCTGCCGCGATTCGGCGTGGCTGTTGGTGCAGTTGCTGCGTAATCTCGGGTTGGCCGCACGGTTTGTCTCCGGTTATCTGATTCAACTCACCGCCGACGTGAAAAGCCTCGACGGCCCGTCCGGCACCGAAGTCGACTTCACCGACCTGCACGCCTGGTGCGAGGTGTACTTGCCCGGTGCCGGCTGGATCGGTCTGGATGCCACGTCCGGATTGTTCGCCGGTGAAGGGCATATCCCGTTGGCCTGTAGTCCCGATCCGTCCTCGGCAGCGCCGATCAGCGGCTTGGTCGAGCCGTGCGAATGCCAGTTCAGCCACGAGATGTCGGTGGAGCGGATCTGGGAAGCGCCACGGGTGACCAAGCCCTACACCGACGAGCAGTGGCAGGCGATTCAAGCGCTGGGCCGTCAAATCGATGCTGATCTGCTGCAAGGCGATGTTCGCCTGACCATGGGCGGCGAACCGACCTTTGTCTCCATCGACGACCCGGACGGCGCGGAATGGAACACGGCGGCGTTGGGCCCGGACAAGCGCCGGCTCTCCGCCGAACTGTTCCAGCGCATGCGCAAACACTACGCGCCCAAAGGCCTGGTGCATTTCGGTCAGGGCAAGTGGTACCCGGGCGAGCAATTGCCGCGCTGGTCGCTGAACTGTTACTGGCGCCGGGACGGCGTGCCGATCTGGCACAACAATGCGCTGATCGCCGACGAACAGCAGGATTACGGGGCTGACGGCGTGCTGGCCGGGCGTTTTCTGGCGAGTGTCGCCGAGCGCCTGAAGTTGCCCGCCCGCTTTGTGTTTGCGGCCTACGAAGACAACTTCTATTACCTCTGGCGCGAGGGCGCGCTGCCGAGCAACGTCAGTGCCGAAGACTCACGGCTGGAAGAACCGCTGGAGCGCTCGCGTCTGCGCAAAGTCTTCAGTCAGGGCCTGGATAAAGTGATCGGCCAGGTGCTGCCGCTGGCGCGCACCGCCAAGGGCGATCAATGGCAGAGCGGGCGCTGGTATCTGCGTGACGAGCATTGCCGACTGGTGCCGGGAGACTCGCCGCTGGGTTATCGCCTGCCGCTCGGTTCGCAGCCATGGGTGAAGGCCGCCGAGTATCCGTTCATTCATCCCAACGATCCGAATCAGGACTTCCCGCCGCTACCGGATGCGGCCCAGCTCAATAGCCACGGCGAGGCGGCCCCGGCGCAGGAGCGCGCAGCGAAAATCGACGAGTCCGCCGACTGGCTGACCCGCACCGCGTTCTGCGCCGAGGCGCGCGAAGGGCGTCTGTATCTGTTCATGCCGCCGCTGGAGCGGGTCGAGGATTATCTGGAACTGGTGGCGGCTATCGAGGCCACCGCCGAAGAGCTGCATTGCCCGGTGCTTCTGGAAGGTTATGAGCCGCCGAGTGATCCGCGCCTGAGCAACTTCCGTATCACTCCGGATCCGGGCGTGATCGAGGTCAACGTGCGGCCGTCCGCGTCTTGGGACGAATTGGTCGAGCGCACCGAGTTTCTCTATGAAGAGGCACGGCAAACCCGCCTGACCACCGAAAAATTCATGATCGACGGGCGTCACACCGGCACTGGCGGCGGCAACCATTTCGTCCTCGGTGGCGCGACCCCGGCGGACTCGCCGTTCCTGCGCCGCCCGGATCTGTTGCGCAGTCTGATCAGCTATTGGCATAACCACCCGTCGTTGTCCTACCTGTTTTCCGGCTTGTTCATCGGCCCGACCTCGCAGGCACCACGGGTCGACGAGGCGCGCAACGACGCCTTGTACGAACTGGAAATCGCCTTCGCGCAGATGCCGCAAGTGGGCGAAGAATGCCCGCCTTGGCTGGTGGATCGGTTGCTGCGCAATTTACTGATCGACGTCACTGGCAACACTCACCGTGCCGAGTTCTGCATCGACAAACTGTATTCGCCGGACGGTGCCACCGGGCGCCTCGGTCTGCTGGAGTTGCGCGCGTTTGAAATGCCGCCGCATGCACGCATGAGTCTGGCTCAGCAGTTGTTGCTGCGGGCGCTGGTTGCGCGATTCTGGCGTGAACCGTATGCGCCGCCAAAACTGGCGCGCTGGGGCACCGAACTGCACGACCGGTTCATGCTGCCGCACTTCATCGAGCAGGATTTTGCCGACGTCATCGTCGAACTCAACAGTGCCGGTTATCCATTGCGCGCCGAGTGGTTCGCCGCGCATCTGGAGTTCCGTTTCCCCAAGGTCGGCGATTGGGCGGTCAATGGCATCGAACTGGAACTGCGCCAGGCGCTGGAGCCTTGGCATGTGCTGGGCGAGGAGGGCACGGCGGGCGGCACGGTGCGCTATGTCGATTCGTCGCTGGAGCGTCTGCAGATCAAAGTCAACGGGCTGCCGCCACAACGTTACCTGCTGACCTGCAACGGCGTCCCGGTGCCGCTGCAGCCGACCGGGCGCATCGGCGAGTTTGTTGCCGGTGTGCGCTTTCGGGCCTGGCAACCGGCCAACTGCCTGCAACCGACCATCCCGGTGCACGCGCCGCTGGTGTTCGACCTGCTCGACACCTGGATGCAGCGCTCGCTGGGCGGCTGTCAGTACCACGTGGCGCACCCGGGCGGGCGCAACTACGAGACGCTGCCGGTCAATGCCAACGAAGCGGAGAGCCGGCGCATGGCGCGGTTTTTCCGCATCGGCCACACGCCAGGGAAACTTCCGATACCGAACCTGACAATCTCCGACGAGCTGCCAATGACGCTCGATTTGCGACGTTTCTGAGTTCTGTACGACATGCGGATTTTTCGTATATCCGCGTGTCATGCGCCTGCGTTAGTCTGACCGTTCCTTGCTGTCTGCCGAGCTTTCCATGCCTGACCTGCTAGACCGCTACCCGCGCACTGCGGGCACTTACCACGAACTGCTGGATGACAGCGGGGAGGTGCGCGCGCATTGGCGGCGGCTGTTTGATCAGTTACAGCGCAGCAGCCCGGCGCAACTGGTGCAGCGTCAGGCGTTGCTGGCGCGGCAGATCCAGGAAAACGGCGTCACCTATAACGTTTATGCCGATCCAAAAGGCGCGGATCGGCCGTGGGAGCTGGACCTGCTGCCGCACGTGATCGCCGCTGACGAGTGGCAGCATCTGTCAGCCGGGATTGCCCAGCGTGCGCGCCTGCTCAATGCCGTGCTGGCCGATCTGTATGGCCCGCAGCGGTTGATCAGCGAAGGACTGTTGCCGGCGGAGCTGGTCTTTGGCCACAACAACTTTCTTTGGCCCTGCCAGGGCATTGCGCCGCCGGAAGAGGCCTTTCTGCATCTGTACGCCGTGGACCTGGCGCGCACGCCAGACGGTCGCTGGTGGGTCACCGCGGATCGCACGCAAGCGCCTTCGGGAGCGGGTTATGCGTTGGAAAACCGTACGATCGTGTCCCGCGCCTTTCCCGAGTTGTACCGCGACTTGAAGGTGCAACATCTGGCCGGATTCTTCCGCACGTTGCAGGAAACCCTCGCGCGTCAGGCACCGAGCGACGATGACGCACCGCTGGTGGTGCTGCTGACGCCCGGACGCTTCAACGAAAGCTATTTCGAACACCTGTATCTGGCGCGCCAGCTCGGTTATCCACTGGTGGAGGGCGGCGACCTGACGGTGCGCGACGCCACGGTGTACCTGAAAACCCTCAGTGGCTTGCGTCGGGTGCACGCGATCATGCGTCGTCTGGATGATGACTTCTGCGATCCGCTGGAGCTGCGCACCGATTCGGCACTTGGCGTTCCCGGTCTGCTTGAGGCGGTGCGCCAAGGGCGCGTGCTGGTCGCCAATGCACTGGGCAGCGGCGTGCTGGAGTCTCCGGGACTGCTCGGGTTTCTGCCGAAGATCAATCAGTACCTGTTCGGCGAAGAGCTGATCCTGCCATCCATCGCCACCTGGTGGTGCGGTGAGCCACCGGTGCTGGCGCAGGCGCTGGAAAAACTGCCGGAGCTGCTGATCAAACCGGCGTTCCCCTCACAAAGCTTTGCGCCGGTGTTCGGCCGGGATCTGAGTGAACAACAGCGTCAGGCGCTCGCCGAACGCATGCAGGCCCGGCCTTATGCCTACGTGGCGCAAGAGCTGGCGCAGCTGTCACAGGCACCGATCTGGCAAGCCGTGGACGGCCAGTTGCAACCGCGGGCCATCGGCATGCGCATGTACGCCGTGGCCAGTCGCGATGGTTATCGCGTATTGCCCGGCGGCCTGACCCGGGTGGCCGCCGAGGCTGATGCCGAAGTGGTGTCGATGCAGCGCGGCGGGGCGAGCAAGGACACCTGGGTGTTGGGCGAGCGCCCGCCCAGTGGCGAGCAGTGGAAGACTCAACGCAACGTCGGCGTGCACGATCTGGTACGACGCGACCCGTACCTGCCGTCACGGGTGGTGGAGAATCTGTTCTGGTTCGGCCGCTATTGCGAGCGTTGTGACGACAGTGCGCGATTGCTGCGGATCATGCTTGCGCGGTATGTCGATGGCGACGACCCGCAAGCCTTGCAAGCGGCGGTCGAACTGGGCGAGCGCCTGATGTTGTTGCCGGAGGAGGGCGAGCTGCCGGAGCGCTTGCTGGCAGCGCTGCTTGGCGAAGACTGGTCATTCAGCCTGCGCTCCAATCTGCAACGCCTGCAGTGGGCGGCCTCGCAGGTGCGCGGCAAACTCTCGCGGGAAAACTGGCAGGCTCTGGTGGAGTTGCAGCGCGAAGCCATGGAGCTGGACACTGACGAGCCGGACTTCGGCGAGCTGCTGGATTTTCTCAACCGTTTGGTGATGTCACTGGCGGCGCTGTCCGGTTTTGCCCTGGACGACATGACCCGCGACGAAGGCTGGCGCTTCCTGATGATCGGCCGGCGCATTGAGCGCCTGCAGTTCCTCAGCAGCAGCCTTGCGGCGTTCCTGCGCGGTAGCGCCGCGTTCGATCAGGCGGGGCTGGAGTGGCTGCTGGAACTGGGCAACAGCAGCATCACTTACCGTTCCCGTTATCTGGCGGTGGCGCAGTTGATTCCGGTGCTCGACTTGTTGCTGCTCGACGAACAGAACCCGCATGCGGTGTTGTTCCAGTTGAAACTGGTGACCCGCACGCTGAAGCGCTTGAACGATGATTTTGGCGTGCCCCGCGAGGCCGGGCTGCCGCAACTGGTCGAGCGGCTGGCACGCTTTGATCTGGGTTGCCTGGAAAATTCGCTGTTCGGCGAGTCCAGCGTGCGCGCCGCACTCGATGGTCTGGCGGGCTTGTTGCAAGACATCGCCGAGGCCAGCGGGCAAGTCTCGGATCGTCTGGCCCTGCGCCACTTTGCCCATGTCGATGATGTCAGCCAGCGCACGGTGTCCGTCTGATGAACGCGCATTACCAGATCTTCCACGACACCTGTTATCACTACGACAGTCCGGTGTCGCTGGCTCAGCAATTGGCGCACCTGTGGCCCCGTGAATGCACATGGCAGCGCTGCACCGAACAGCAATTGCTGATCAGTCCGGAGCCGACGAGCCGGCGCGATGAACTCGATGTCTTCGGCAACCCGCTGACCCGTCTGGCGTTCGAGCGACCGCACGACGAGTTGCAGGTCAACGCACGGCTCACCGTTGAAGTGCTGGCGCGGCCGCTGGCGGACTTCAGTCTCTCCCCGGCGTGGGAGCAGACGCGCAATGCGCTGACCTACAGCAGCCAGCCGTTGTCGGCCCCGATGCTGGAGGCTTGTCGTTATCGCTTTCAGTCACCCTACGTGCACCTGAAGCGCAGCTTTGTCGAGTTCTCTGAAAGCTGCTTCCCGCCGGGCCGGCCCTTGATGCTCGGCGTGCAAGCCTTGATGCAGAAGATTTTCAGCGAGTTCACCTTCGATGCCGAGGCCACTCAGGTGGCGACGCCGCTGGTGGAGGTGCTGGAGCGACGGCGTGGCGTGTGTCAGGACTTCGCCCATCTGATGCTCGCCTGCGTGCGCTCGCGGGGGCTGGCAGCGCGTTACATCAGCGGCTATTTGCTGACCCAGCCACCGCCGGGTCAGCCGCGGCTGATCGGTGCCGATGCGTCGCATGCCTGGGTGTCGGTGTTCTGTCCGGTGTTGGGCTGGGTGGATTTCGATCCGACCAACAATGTGCAGCCGGCGCTGGAGCACATCACCCTGGCGTGGGGCCGGGACTTTTCTGATGTGTCGCCGTTGCGGGGGGTGATTCTGGGGGGCGGCAGTCACGACCCGGAAGTGCGGGTCACCGTAATGCCACTGGAGGAGTGAAGATCAAATGTGGGGGCGGGCTTGCTCGCGAAAGCAATTGTTCAGTCACATCCAGAGTGAATGTTCCGACGCTTTCGCGAGCAAGCCCGCTCCCACAGGGATTGTGTTCAAGGTTTCAGCAGTTTGCTCAGGCGTCGGGCGCCTGATCTTTCGGTGCATCAACATCATCATCGTTGTCAGTCGCCACTTCACCGTCAGGGTTCAGTGCCGCTTCTTCAGCCATTTGTTTCTTGCGCTGAAGCTTTTCCTCTTTCTTCTGCTCCTTTGCCAGGTCTCGTTGACGTTTGGCGAAGGAGTAATTGGGTTTGGCCATGGGCGATCCTCTTGGGTCGAAGGTGAGGTTGAGCGGCGCGTATTCTGCCCTGTATCGGTGTCCGGCGGTTAGCCGGGTTTTTGGTCGACCCACTTGGGGGTGATGGTCGGCTTCCACTGATCGAGGGCGTCGAGCAGGGTTTGTGGCGATTCGCTCACTTGCAGCATGTCACGGTGTGGAGCGCGAACGAAGCCTTCGCCGACGATATGGTCGAGAAAAGCGGTGAGTTTGCTGTAAAAACCATTCACTTCCAGCAGGCCCAGCGGCTTGCCGTGATAGCCGAGCTGGCCCCAGGTCCAGACTTCGAACAGCTCTTCCAGCGTGCCGAGGCCGCCGGGCAGCGCGATGAACGCATCGCTCAGTTCGGCCATGCGTGCCTTGCGCGCGTGCATGCCGTCGACCACTTCGAGGCGGGTCAGGCTTTTGTGGCCGATTTCCTTGTCCATCAGGCTTTGCGGGATGATCCCGATCACTTCACCGCCGGCGGCCAGTGCGGCGTCGGCGACAAGCCCCATCAACCCCACGGCGCCACCGCCATAGACCAGGGTCAACTGGCGCTCGGCCAACGCGCGGCCAAGCGCTTTGGCGGCTTCGGTGTAAGCCGGATCAGTGCCGGCGTTGGCACCGCAAAATACACACACGGATTTGAGAGACATGCCTTCCTCCTGGGTCAATCCGTCACAGGGTAATGGCTGGCACGCCTTGATCCAAGGGCTAAACTTCGCGCTCTGGCGATTCAAAGGTACCGCTGGCGCCACAGGCGTAGGCGGCGAGCAAACTGCACAACAGACCGTTAAAGAACATGACAGGCACTCCGTCTCAGTAGATGGGCCGATCATAGGGCCGGCCGGGGAATCTGACCGGTAGATTGTTTCGATGAGTGTCATAGCCTGAAAGTTGTATACAATTTTTGACTCAAGTCATAGGAACTTGCGAAGATTTCAGGCAGTCTTTCCACCATTCGTGTTTTTGTTAACCCTGCCTTGGAGATTCACCATGTTTTCCAAAGTTGTTGCGGTATCCCTGCTGGCGCTGGCCAGCAGCCAATTGATGGCTGCCGAGTGCAAAACCACCGTTGACTCCACCGACCAGATGTCCTTCAACACCAAGGAGATCGTGATCGACAAGAGCTGCAAGACCTTCACCGTCGAGCTGACCCACTCCGGCAGCCTGCCGAAGAACGTCATGGGCCATAACCTGGTCGTCAGCAAAACCGCTGACATGCAGCCGATCGCCACTGACGGCCTGGCCGCAGGCATCGACAAGAACTACCTGAAAGACGGCGACGAGCGCGTTATCGCTCACACCAAGATCATCGGTGCCGGCGAGAAAGACACGCTGACCATCGACGTATCGAAGCTGGCCGCTGGCACTGATTACGGCTTCTTCTGCTCGTTCCCGGGCCACATCTCGATGATGAAAGGCACCATTGCTGTCAAGTAAGCAGGTTTACCGCGTCATTGTTCTTCGCGAGCAAGCTCGTTCCCACAGGTTCTGTGTCTGACACCTGAAACCCTGTGGGAGCGAGCCTGCTCGCGAAGGGGCCCGACAGATGACCTGGCCAAAGAAAAGCCCGCAGAGGATCACTCCTCAGCGGGCTTTTTCATTCCATCGGCGATCAAGGCGCGAACGGCATGACACGCTTGTGATGGGTCTTGTTGTAGGTCGCGACGATGATATCGAACGCTTCCTGGCGCACCGGCTCGCCGTGCAGGAACGCGTCGATCTCGGCGTAGGTCACGCCATGGGACGCTTCGTCCGGCTTGCCCGGTGACAGGTCTTCCAGATCCGCGGTCGGTACTTTCTCCACCAGCGACTCCGGCGCGCCGAAGCGGCGGGCGATCGCCCTGACCTGGTTTTTCACCAGGCCGCTGAGCGGCGCCAGATCACAGGCGCCGTCACCAAACTTGGTAAAGAAACCCATCACGGCTTCTGCCGCATGGTCGGTGCCGATCACCAGACCGTGCGCTGCGCCGGCGATGGTGTACTGGGCGACCATGCGCATCCGCGCCTTGGTGTTGCCGAGCACAAAGTCCACCGACACCGCGTGCTTGCCTTCAAACGCCGCGACTTCACTGGCCAGCGACTTGACCGCCGGGCCGATGTTGACGGTGTGGCGCTCGTCCGGGGCGATGAAATCCACCGAAGCTTGTGCGTCGTGCTCATCGAACTGGGTTTCGTACGGCAGGCGCACTGCGATGAACTTGTAGCTGTGGTCGCCGGTGCGCTCGCGCAGTTCGCGCATGGCGCGCTGGGCCAAGAGACCTGCGGTCAGCGAATCGACACCGCCACTGATGCCCAGCACCAGGGTCTTGAGACCGGAGTTGACCAGGCAGTCCTGGATGAAGGTGATGCGCCGGGCGATTTCCGCTTCGAGGGCCTGGTGGCCGGCGAATGGCGGTTGGACCTTGAGCTGTTCAGCAATCTCACGCTGTACGGCTTGCATGAATTCACTCCTTGCTAGATAGACTGGAAACGGCAGGAACCTGGAAAACGTGTCGCAAATAGGCGACAAAGTTGGGGTCTTTACAGTGAGTCTTGCCGGGCTCGTCGGAGATCTTCGCCACCGGCTGGCCGTTGCAGGCAGTCATTTTAAGCACGATGCTCATCGGTTCGACACCCGGAATGTCACAGGTCAGGTTGGTGCCGATGCCAAAGCTGACGTTGATCCGACCGTGCAGCGCGCGGAAGATCTCCAGCGACTTGGGCAGGCTCAGGCTGTCAGAGAACACCAACGTCTTGCTCATCGGGTCGATGCCGAGCTTGTGGTAGTGGGCGATGCATTTTTCGCCCCATTGCACCGGATCCCCGGAATCGTGGCGCAGGCCGTCGAAGAGCTTGGCGAAGAACAGGTCGAAATCGCCGAGGAAGGCATCGGTGGTGATGCAGTCGGTGAGGGCGATCCCCAGCAAGCCACGGTATTCCCGTACCCAACAATCGAGGGCGGCGATCTGGCTGTCGATCAGCCGTGGGCCGAGTTGCTGGTGGGCCATGATCCACTCGTGGGCCATGGTGCCCAGCGGTTTCATGTCCAGTTCTCGGGACAGATGCACGTTGCTGGTGCCGACGAAGCGCCCTGGGAAATCGTGCTTGAGCACGTTCACCACTTCTTCCTGCACGCGATACGAAAAGCGCCGGCGGGTGCCGAAATCGGCGACCTGCAACTGCGCCAGTTCATCGGCCGAGGCGTTGGCGCTGAGCCAGTCGAACTTGCGATACAGCTGTTCACGCGCCTGCACCAGTTCAATTTCCCGGTAGCGATAGCGGTTGCGCACTTCGCTGACGATCGCCAGCAGCGGCACTTCGTACAGAATCACATGCAGCCACGGGCCACGCAGACGGATGAACAGTTCGCCGTTTTCGATGCCGGTGTGCAGGTAGCGCAGGTTGAAACGGAACAGCCCGAGAAACCGCAGAAAATCCGGTTTGAGGAAGCTGATGCGCTCGAGAAAACTCAACTGGTCGGCGCTCAGGCTCAGGTCGGCCAGACGCTCGATCTGATAGCGGATCTCGGCCAGATACGGCCGCAGGTCCTCGCTGTTGCGGCAACGGAACTCCCATTCGACTTCGACGTTGGGGTAGTTGTGCAGCACCGCCTGCATCATCGTCAGTTTGTAGAAGTCGGTGTCGAGCAGGTTCTGCACGATGCGATCGGCAAACACACTCTCGCTCATAAACGGGGTCTCCTGGTGCACCGCGCATGGCGCGGTATCAAACAATGGTGCTAGTGGCGCATATCAGCGGTGGGGATTGCCAGCGCTTTTTTGCTTTCAGGTGAAAGATCCTCTGACGCCATACACCCTAGCCCACAGAACTTGGCTATTTTCGGTTGCGCCTCAAGCGCGGCTTGAATGACTTGCTCAAGTTGTTCCCCGCTTTTTAAATAATCGGCCAATAGAGAGTGTTTGGATATTAGATGGATTTCAACTGCTTTGATCAAGGCAGCTCTGAGCATTTCTTGGGTGACTATTTTATACATGAATCACACCTCCTTTGAAGGTGATCTGTTCCAGTGTGTCGACGCCGAGTAATGTCCTTCGGTTTTTTTCAATCGTGACAGTTCGAAAAAAAGCATTGCTCTTTAAATTTTATGTTTCAGTGGTAATTAGGTTTTTTCGGCAAAGCCATTATTTATTCTAATGGCTTTGTATTTTTTTGAACTAAGTTTGAATAGGCTGTTTGCTGATGTTTGAGGACTGAGCGCACTCGCGATGAGGGCCGCGGTGCCTTGGCGGCCACGCTAAAGGATCAAGATCCAGATCAAGGAATTTGCTTGAATCGAAAACTGGAGTCTTGACGCCGGCACGGCGTTGTTCGTCGTAGTCGCGCAAAACACGCATGCTGATTTTGAAGAGCAGGAACATGGCGACCAGGTTGACGAGCGCCAGCAGCGTCATGGTGATGTCTGCGAAAGCCAGAACAGTGGACAGATCTTCGACAGCCCCCCAGAACACTAATATCAACACCAGCGCACGATAGAAAAACAGCGTTTTTCGTGGTTCAGCAAATATGAACCGCAAGCTGTTTTCTCCCAAGTAATAGTTGTACAACATTGCGGTAAAGACGAATAACGCAAGCACTACGCTGATAAACATCCGCCCCCATTCCCCGACGACGGCTGCCAGCGAGTTTTGCGCCAGAGCAATCCCGTCACCTTCAAACCCCGGTGTGTAGAAACCTGAAAGCAAAATCAATAACGCTGTACAGGTACAGATGACGAATGTATCGATGAAAACACTCAGCGCTTGTACGGCGCCTTGTGCAACCGGGTGTTCGATCTTCGCTACCGAGGCGACATTGGGAGCACTGCCGAGTCCTGCCTCGTTGGAGAAAACGCCTCGTCTGACACCCATGATGATTGCACTGCCAACCATTCCCCCAAACGCCTGATCCAGACCAAACGCGCTTTTGATAATGGTCATCAGCATGGCCGGTACCTGATCGAACTGCAGAGCGATCACATAGGTAGTGACGCCGACGTAGGCGAGAACCTTCAGTGGAACCAGAAGATCGGCTACCGCAGCTATGCGTTTTATTCCGCCGACGAAGACAGCTCCCAACATCAATGAAAGTACGAGCCCCGAGTACGTAGGCGACAAGCCAAATGCATCGTTTAGTGAGTGTGATACCGCATGGGATTCGAGACCATTGATTGCAAAACCGAAGGTCACCAGCAATAACACTGCCGAGATCATCCCGAGCCAGCGCTTGTCCAGACCGTGCTGGATGTACCAGGACGGGCCTCCGCGATACAGGCCTTTGCCATCGCTGCGCTTATACAGTTGCCCTAACGTACACTCGAAGAAGCTGCTCGACATGCCTAGAAGAGCGGTCATCCACATCCAGAATACTGCGCCGGGCCCGCCCATGCTCACTGCAATCCCGACGCCAACTATATTGCCAGTACCGACACGGCCGGCAAGGCTGAGCGTCAATGCCTGAAATGAACTCAAATGATGGCTGCTAGCGCGCCAGCTGCCGTGTAGAACGCCGAACATATGGGGGAAATATATGAACTGGACAAATTTCGACCGGATGGTGAAGTAGCCTCCCAGTCCTAGAACTAAAGGTATCAATACCTTGCCCGACAGAAAGTCGTTGATGATGTCTAGCATTCAAAGCTCCTTGCTATTTAGAGTGCTGGCGTATTAATGGTGTCTGCGTTTCAGGAGTCGTAATATCCAGCCATATTTCATCCGATGCAATTTCGCAAGTTGCTTAAATGTGATGCGAGTTGCTGCTATGGTTGCCGCCTCTTGATTTCTGTTGGGTCATTGTATGTGTGAATTTCTTCCGGCTAACTTGAAGCTGCTGTGTGGTCACTACCGATCTGTCGCAGAAGTTTGTAGGAAACTTCGAATTAATCGTGGGCAATTCAATAAGTATCTTTGTGGGAAAAGCGTTCCAACATCTTTCAATCTCAAACGCATTTGTGATTTTTTTGGCGTGGAAGAGTTTGAGATAGGTTTGCCGCCGGAGAAATTTATTGCCCTGATTGGCGATAAGGCTAATAAGAATCAGGCCTCGGGAGCAGCGGTGGCATCACGGATAATGCATGAACACCTTCGTCAACAGTCTTCACCTGAACTGAAAACCCATGTCGGCTACTACTATGAGTATTACCATGCTATGACCGAACCTGGCTCCATCCTGTGTTCGCTTGTGCACGTGCGGGAGGAGGGTGATGACATTGTTTACGAGCGAAACGAGCGCTTACAGATTGCCGGGGCGGGAGGGGATTTTGAACGGTATCAATATCTGGGTATTGCTTATTACCTGCGCGATCGCCTGTTTTTTGTCGATTATGAATCGCTGACTTCAAACGAGATCAGCCAAACCATTCTCATCCCGAGTTTCAAAAGCTGTATCACGCGGCTCAATGGTTTGAAACTGGGGGTTTCTGCTGCTGATCACCGTGCTCCCTCTTGTTCAAGGGTCGTTTGGGAGTTTCTTGGGCGCGATATCAATCGGGTCGATGCTTATCGGCGCGTTCGGCTGTACAAGCCGGATGATTGCGCTATAGACGCCGATTTGCGTGCACGTCTCGCTCAAGCCCAGGTTGTGGATAGCTTGTTTGTGATCGCCTGACGAATTCCCTGGAGTTGCCGAAGGGAAATCAGTCGTCGACGGGGCTATTGATCTGCTCCAGCATCCACTTCACAAAATCGCGCACCTTCGGCACTTCCGCCGCATGTTCCGGGTAGGCCAGGTAATAGGCGTCGGAACTGGGCATCGCATGCTGCCAGGGAATGACCAGTTTGCCGTCGGCCAATTCCTCTTCCACCAGAAAGCGTGGCAACAGCGCCACGCCGCAGCCGACCTGGGCGGCGCGGATGCACATATAAAAGGTTTCGAAACGCGGCCCGTGGTAGCTGTGTTCGGTGTGGTAACCCTGACTGTCGAACCAGTCGTGCCACGCTTGTGGGCGCGAGGCGTTTTGCAGCAACACCAGATCGGTCAGCTGCGTCGGGTCGGTGAATGGCTGATCCGGCAGGCTGCCCGGCGCACAGACCGGCACCAGCTCTTCGCCGAACAGCTTCAGGCACTCGGTGCCGGGGCGTGAACCCTGGCCGAAATAGAACGCCAGATCGCTGCGCCCTTGCAGCAAATCATCCGCCTCCTGCTCGTTGCACAGATCCAGATGGATCGACGGATGGCGCAGACGCCAGCCTTTCAGGCGCGGTACCAGCCAGCGGGCGCCGAAGGTCGAGGGCGTAGAGACGCGCAGGACTTCGGTCTCGCCGCCGTAGGAACGCAGGTAATGCGTCGACATTTCCACTTGGGTGAGGATTTTTCGGACTTCCACCAGGTACAAGTCCCCGGCCGGGGTCATTTGCAGGCGACGACGCACTCGCCGGAACAACAAGTGCTGCAACAATTCCTCAAGCTGCGCCACTTGCTTGCTGACAGCGCTCTGGGTCAGGTTCAGTTCCTCGGCGGCCCGGGTAAAACTCAGGTGCCGGGTCACGGCCTCGAAGCACTGCAATGCGGTGATCGACGGCAGGTGGCGTTTATTCAGCATGGGTGATCCCTTTTTCTTGTCTTTCTATGCGCAGCATGAATAAACGGAATGATATCTCGCGTAAAGGTCGTTTGTTGCCTCGTCGTACTGACGCTACAACTAAAGGCCTGCCCGGTCGTGAACATTCGGCCGCACCCATTCAGTTTTTCGCTTGAGGAGTGACCCATGGTTGCCGCATTGCTTGATCGTCTTGGCGTGAACCCGGCCCTGTACCAGAACGGCAAAGTGCCGGTGCATTCGCCCATTGACGGCAGCCGCATCGCCGCCGTGAACTGGGAAGGCCCGGCCGAAGTCGAGCAGCACATCAGTCGCGCAGATCATGCGTTCGAACAATGGCGCAAGGTGCCGGCCCCGCGTCGCGGCGAGCTGGTGCGCCAGTTCGGCGAAGTGTTGCGCGAGTACAAGGCTGACCTCGGCGAGCTGGTGTCGTGGGAGGCGGGCAAGATCACCCAGGAAGGTTTGGGTGAAGTGCAGGAGATGATCGACATCTGCGACTTCGCCGTCGGCCTGTCCCGTCAACTGTACGGCTTGACCATCGCCTCCGAGCGCCCGGGCCACCACATGCGTGAAACCTGGCATCCGCTGGGCGTGGTCGGCGTGATCAGTGCCTTCAACTTCCCGGTTGCGGTGTGGGCGTGGAACACCACGCTGGCGCTGGTCTGCGGTAACCCGGTGGTGTGGAAACCGTCGGAAAAGACCCCGCTGACCGCGCTGGCCTGCCAGGCGCTGTTCGATCGCGTGGTGAAGAATTTCACCGATGCTCCGGCGCATCTGTGCCAGGTGATCATCGGTGGTCGCGATGCCGGCGAGGCGCTGGTGGATGACCCGCGCGTTGCGCTGATCAGCGCCACCGGCAGCACCCGCATGGGCCGCGAAGTGGCGCCGAAAGTCGCCGCGCGTTTTGCCCGCAGCATCCTCGAACTGGGCGGCAACAACGCGATGATCCTCGGCCCGAGCGCCGATCTGGACATGGCCGTGCGCGCCATTCTGTTCAGTGCGGTCGGCACTGCCGGTCAGCGTTGCACCACCTTGCGCCGCTTGATTGCCCATGAGTCGGTGAAGGAAGAGATCGTCACCCGTCTCAAGGCCGCCTACGCGAAAGTGCGCATCGGCCATCCGCTGGAAGGCAATCTGGTCGGCCCGCTGATCGACAAGCACAGCTTTGAAAACATGCAGGACGCGCTGGAGCAGGCGTTGAGCGAGGGCGGCCGGGTGTTTGGCGGCAAGCGTCAACTTGAAGCGCAATTTCCCAACGCCTACTACGTGTCGCCGGCGATCGTTGAAATGCCGGAGCAGAGCGATGTGGTCTGCAGCGAAACCTTTGCGCCGATCCTCTACGTGGTCGGTTACAGCGACTTCCAGGAAGCGCTGCGCCTGAACAACGCAGTGCCACAAGGCCTGTCGTCGTGCATCTTCACCACTGACGTGCGCGAGGCCGAGCAGTTCATGTCGGCGGTCGGCAGCGACTGCGGCATCGCCAACGTCAACATCGGCCCGAGCGGCGCGGAAATCGGCGGGGCGTTTGGTGGCGAGAAAGAGACCGGCGGTGGTCGCGAGTCGGGCTCAGACGCCTGGCGCGCGTACATGCGCCGCCAGACCAACACCGTGAACTACTCGCTGGAGTTGCCGCTGGCGCAGGGCATTACCTTCGACTGACAGATGGATCCCCCCCCTGTGGGAGCGAGCCTGCTCGCGAAAGCGCTGGGTCAGACGACATCGATGTTGGCTGATATACCGCTTTCGCGGGCAAGCCCGCTCCCACAGGGTATGCAGTGTTTGGCAGGTTTCTGTTGGAGTCTGGCAATGCCGTTACGCGAAGAATGTCTGTGGGAAAAACTCACGCCGCAACGCCCGGATAACACCGCGCTGCGCGGCGAAGTCAAAGTCGATGTCTGCGTGATCGGCGCCGGGTTTACCGGGTTGTCGGCGGCGCTGCATCTGTTGGAAAAAGGCAAGCGCGTCTGCGTGCTGGAAGCGCATCGCGCCGGGCACGGCGGTTCCGGACGCAACGTCGGGCTGGTCAACGCGGGGATGTGGATCCCGCCGGACGAGATCGAGGCCGGGTTTGGCGAGGCCGTTGGCAGCCAGCTCAACCGCATGCTCGGAGCGGCGCCGGCGCTGGTGTTCAGCCTTGTGGATAAATACCACATCGATTGCCAGTTGCGCCGCGAAGGCACCCTGCACATGGCGCACAACGCCAAGGGCGAGGCGGATCTGCGCAGTCGCGAGCAGCAATGGAAACGCCGCGGCGCTCCGGTCGAACTGCTGACTGGCAAGGCCTGCGAGCAGGCCACTGGCACGCAAAAAATCGCTGCTGCACTGCTCGACCGCCGCGCGGGCACCCTCAACCCGATGGCCTATGTCACCGGGCTGGCCAATGCGGTGAAAGGCCTGGGCGGGCAGATGTTCGATCACTCGCCCGTCACCCGCCTCGAGCGCCAGGGCCAGCAATGGTCGGTGCAAACCGAGCAGGGCTCAGTGCTTGCCGAACAAGTGGTCATTGCCTCCAACGCCTACACCGAAGGCGACTGGACCGAACTCAAGCGCAATTTCTTCCCCGGTTATTACTATCAGGTCGCTTCGGTGCCGCTGACCGAAGACGCGGCCCAGGAAATTCTCCCGGGCGGGCAGGGCTCGTGGGACACGCGGCAGGTGCTGAGCAGTATTCGCCGCGACAAGGACGGCCGGCTGTTGCTGGGCAGTCTGGGCAACGGCAATCAGAAACCCACCTGGTTTCTCAAGGCCTGGGCTGACCGGGTACAGCAACATTACTTCCCCAACCTGAAACCGGTGGAGTGGGAGTGCACCTGGACCGGGCGCATCGCCTTCACGCCCGATCACCTGATGCGCCTGTTCGAGCCGGCGCCCGGCCTGGTCGCCGTCACCGGTTACAACGGTCGCGGCGTGACCACTGGCACCGTGGTCGGCAAGGCCTTCGCCGATTACCTGTGCCACGGCAATCCTCAAGCCCTTCCGATCCCCTTCGCACCGATGCAGCCCTTGGCCGGTGTCGGCTTGCGCAGTTGCCTGTACGAGGCCGGGTTCTCGCTGTATCACGCGGGCCAGTGCCTGCGCATCGTCATTTGAGTGTTGAAATATGTTGCCGGAAGCGGCGCTTTCCGACGCAACGACTAGCCTGTAATGGTGCGGGTTGTAGCAGTCCCGCACCAGCAGTGTGCAGTTCGGTGACGCGAGCTGTTACAGGCTGGTTGCACGTCGTTTGGTGCCGCGGTTGCAATGATGGCGCAAGCGGGTTGCGCCCAAGATTCAAAAAGGTTTCACCTTCCGCGGTTTAGACGGTTGCACGCCCAATGAAAATGGGAACGAAACAGTCGAAATAACAAGAAAGCAGCGACTTTTTGAAGAATAAAAAACCGATGGCACGGCGCTTGCTCAGAGCATTCAGTGAAGTGAAGTCGCAGTGCCAACTAAAAAAAACCTTGGAGCACCACCTCATGTCCCAGACGTTTTACAAGAAAGGCTTTCTGGCCCTCGCAGTCGCAACTGCGCTGGGTGTTTCTGCGTTTGCTCAAGCTGATGTGAAAATCGGTGTAGCGGGTCCAATGACTGGCGCCAACGCGGCATTTGGCGAGCAGTACATGAAGGGTGCACAGGCAGCGGCGGACGCGGTCAACGCGGCGGGCGGCGTCAACGGCGAGAAAATCGTACTGGTCAAGGGTGATGACGCCTGCGAACCGAAACAGGCGGTGACGGTCGCCAAGGACCTGGTCAACCAGAAGGTTGCCGGTGTGGTCGGTCACTTCTGCTCTTCCTCCACCATTCCAGCCTCGGAAATCTACGACGAAGCCGGCGTCATCGCGATCACCCCGGGTTCCACCAACCCGCAAGTGACCGAGCGCGGCCTGAGCGCCATGTTCCGTATGTGCGGGCGTGACGACCAGCAAGGCATCGTGGCTGGCGACTACATCGTCGACGTGCTCAAGGGCAAGAAAGTCGCGGTGATCCACGACAAGGACACCTATGGTCAAGGTCTGGCCGATGCGACCAAGGCGCAGCTGATCAAGCGCGGCGTGACCCCGGTGATCTACGAAGGCCTGACCCGTGGCGAGAAAGACTTCAGCGCCCTGGTTACCAAGATCCGCGCTGCGGGCGCCGATGTCGTGTACTTCGGCGGCCTGCACCCGGAAGCCGGTCCACTGGTCAAGCAACTGCGCACCGAAGGCCTGAAAGACGTGAAGTTCATGTCTGACGACGGCATCGTCACCGACGAACTGGTGACCACTGCCGGTGGCCCGCAATACGTCGATGGCGTGCTGATGACCTTCGGCGCCGACCCGCGCCTGCTGCCGGAAAGCAAGGCGGTGGTCGAGCAGTTCCGCAAGGCTGGCACCGAGCCTGAAGGCTACACCCTGTACGCCTATGCCTCGATCCAGACCTTGGCCGCCGGTTTCAATGGCGCCAAGTCCAACAGTGGCGAGAAAGCCGCCGAGTGGCTGAAAGCCAACCCGGTGAAAACCGTCATGGGCGAGAAAGCCTGGGACAAGAAGGGCGACCTGAAAGTGTCCGACTACGTGGTTTACCAGTGGGACGCGAGCGGCAAATACCATCAGCTGGAAAAACAGAAGTAAGGGCTGACGCGATCAACTGAACAGCCATTGCTCCATGTGGGAGCGAGCCTGCTCGCGAAGACGGAATGACTGCCAACACATGTGTTGAATGTTCAACCGCTTTCGCGAGCAGGCTCGCTCCCACAGCGGACAGAGGCGGTTTGACTGATCGTGTCTGCATTGCTCCGACGTAAATCTGTATTTTTCCTAGAAGAGCCGCCCGCCCACCGGTGGGCAGGTTCTCATTGCGTGAGATTGCGTTATGGATGGTATTTTCCTGCAGCAACTGGTCAACGGCCTGACCCTCGGGTCGGTCTATGGCCTGATCGCCATCGGCTACACAATGGTCTACGGCATCATCGGCATGATCAACTTCGCCCACGGCGAGGTTTACATGATTTCTGCTTACCTGGCGGCAATCAGTCTGGCTCTGCTGGCTTACTTCGGTATCGAATCCTTCCCGCTGTTGATGCTCGGCACGCTGGTCTTCACCATCGTCGTCACTGGCGTTTATGGCTGGGTGATCGAACGCGTCGCCTACAAACCTCTGCGCAACTCCACCCGACTGGCACCACTGATCAGCGCCATCGGGATCTCCCTGATCCTGCAAAACTATGCCCAGATCAGCCAGGGCGCCCGTCAACAGGGTGTTCCAACGCTGCTCACCGGTGCCTGGCGCATCGACGTCGGCACAGGCTTCGTCCAGCTCACCTACACCAAGGTGTTCATTCTCGTCGCCGCGTTCGTCGGCATGGGCCTGCTGACCTACGTGATCAAGTACACCAAGCTCGGCCGCATGTGCCGCGCCACCCAGCAAGACCGCAAGATGGCCTCGATCCTGGGGATCAACACCGACCGGGTGATTTCCTACGTGTTCATCATCGGTGCAGCGATGGCGGCCCTGGCCGGCGTGCTGATCACCATGAACTACGGCACGTTCGACTTCTACGCAGGCTTTGTCATCGGCATCAAGGCGTTCACTGCCGCAGTGCTTGGCGGGATCGGCTCACTGCCCGGCGCGATGCTTGGCGGGATCATCCTTGGCATCTCCGAGTCGCTGTTCTCGGGCCTGGTCAACTCCGACTACAAAGACGTGTTCAGCTTCTCGCTGCTCGTACTTGTTCTGGTCTTCCGGCCGCAGGGCCTGTTGGGCCGTCCTCTTGTGTCGAAGGTGTAAGCGATGTCTTCAACCACTCAAAAAAACATCGATATCAAAAAAAGCCTGGTTGAGGCGATTCTTGCCGGCCTCATTGCCCTGATCGTCTTTGGCCCGATTGTCGGCGTGGTGCTCGAGGGTTACAGCTTCAACCTCCAACCGACCCGCGTGGCCTGGATCATCGGCATTGTCATGATTGGCCGCTTTGTCCTCAGCCTGTTCCTGCAAACGCCCAGAGGCCTGAAGATTCTCGACGGATTCGAGAGCACCGGTTCCGGTGTGCATGTGCTGCCTGCCGATCACAAGTCCTCGCTGCGCTGGATTATCCCGTTACTGATTGTGCTTGCGGTCATCGTGCCGTTTGTTTCCAACTCCTATCTGTTGGGCGTGGTCATCCTCGGGCTGATCTACGTGCTGCTGGGGCTGGGGCTCAATATCGTGGTCGGCCTCGCTGGTCTGCTCGACCTCGGTTATGTGGCGTTCTACGCCATCGGTGCCTACGGTCTGGCGCTGGGTTATCAATACCTCGGGCTGGGCTTCTGGACCGTGCTGCCACTGGCGGCGATCACCGCAGGTCTTGCCGGCTGCATCCTCGGTTTCCCGGTGTTGCGTCTTCACGGTGACTATCTGGCGATCGTGACCCTGGGCTTCGGTGAAATCATTCGCCTGATCCTCAACAACTGGCTGTCGCTCACCGGTGGCCCGAACGGCATGCCGGCGCCGCTGCCGACGTTCTTTGGTCTGGAGTTCGGCAAGCGGGCGAAGGATGGCGGGGTGCCGTTTCACGAGTTCTTCGGCATCGCCTACAACCCGGACGTGAAGTATTACTTCATTTACGCGGTGTTGTTCCTGGTGGTGCTGGCCGTGCTGTACATCAAGCATCGTCTGGTGAAGATGCCGGTAGGCCGCGCCTGGGAAGCTTTGCGTGAAGACGAAATCGCCTGTCGCTCGATGGGCCTCAATCACGTGCTGGTCAAACTCTCGGCGTTCACTATCGGAGCATCGACAGCCGGTCTGGCCGGGGTGTTCTTCGCCACCTATCAAGGCTTCGTCAACCCGACCTCGTTCACCTTCTTCGAATCGGCGCTGATCCTCGCCATCGTCGTGCTCGGCGGTATGGGTTCGACCATCGGCGTGGTGATCGCGGCGTTCGTGCTGACCGTTGCCCCGGAACTGCTGCGCGGCTTCGCTGAATACCGCGTGCTGCTGTTCGGCATCCTGATGGTGTTGATGATGATCTGGCGACCACGAGGGCTGATCCGCATCAGCCGTACCGGGGTCACTCCACGCAAAGGTGCCATTCACTATGAGAGGACTGCGCCATGAGTGAAGTCGTACTCTCTGTGGAAAAACTGATGATGCACTTCGGTGGCATCAAGGCCCTGAGCGATGTCAGCCTCAAGGTCAAACGCAACTCGATCTTCGCCCTGATCGGCCCCAACGGCGCAGGCAAGACCACCGTGTTCAACTGCCTGACCGGCTTCTACAAGGCCTCTGGCGGCAAGATCGAACTCAACGTGCGCGGCCAGCAGACCAACGTCATCAAACTGTTGGGCGAGTCGTTCAAACCGACCGATTTCGTTTCGCCGAAATCCTTCCTCAGTCGCCTGTACTACAAGATGTTCGGCGGTACGCACCTGGTGAACCGTGCTGGCCTGGCCCGGACGTTCCAGAACATTCGCCTGTTCAAGGAAATGTCGGTGCTGGAAAACCTGCTGGTGGCCCAGCACATGTGGGTCAACCGCAACATGCTGGCCGGCATCCTCAACACCAAGGGCTACCGCAAGGCCGAAAGCGACGCGCTGGATTGCGCGTTCTACTGGCTGGAAGTGGTCGATCTGGTGGACTGCGCCAACCGCCTGGCCGGCGAGCTGTCCTACGGCCAGCAACGCCGTCTGGAAATTGCCCGGGCCATGTGCACGCGACCGCAGATCATCTGCCTCGACGAACCGGCCGCCGGCCTCAACCCTCAGGAAACCGAAGCGCTGAGCGCGATGATCCGGCTGCTGCGCGACGAGCACGATCTGACCGTGGTGCTGATCGAACACGACATGGGCATGGTAATGAGCATTTCCGACCACATCGTGGTGCTGGACCACGGCGTTGTCATCGCCGAGGGCGGCCCCGAGCAAATCCGTCACGATCCGAAAGTGATTGCCGCCTACCTGGGCGCCGACGAAGAGGAACTGGTATGACCCGACCGATCCTCGAACTCAAAGACCTCGACGTGTTCTACGGTCCGATCCAGGCCCTCAAGGGCGTGTCGCTGCAGATCAACGAAGGGGAAACCGTCAGCCTGATCGGTTCCAACGGCGCGGGTAAATCCACGCTGCTGATGTCGATCTTCGGCCAGCCACGGGCCGCGGGCGGGCAGATCCTTTATCAAGGCGTCGACATTACCCACAAGTCATCGCACTACATCGCCTCCAACGGCATTGCGCAGTCGCCGGAAGGGCGGCGGGTGTTCCCCGACATGACCGTCGAGGAAAACCTGCTGATGGGCACCATCCCGATTGGTGACAAGTATGCCAAGGAGGACATGCAGCGCATGTTCACGCTGTTCCCGCGGCTCGAAGAGCGCCGCACGCAGCGGGCGATGACCATGTCCGGCGGCGAGCAGCAGATGCTTGCCATTGCCCGGGCATTGATGAGTCGGCCAAAGCTGTTGCTGCTCGATGAGCCGAGCCTGGGCCTGGCGCCGATCGTGGTGAAGCAGATCTTCGCAACGCTGCGCGAACTGGCGAAAACCGGGATGACGATCTTTCTGGTTGAACAGAACGCCAACCATGCGTTGAAGCTGTCGGATCGCGCGTATGTGATGGTCAACGGCGAGATTCGCCTGACCGGTACCGGCAAGGAACTGCTGGTGAACGAGGAGGTGCGCAACGCCTATCTGGGCGGGCACTGACGCTTCTTGAGTTGTCCACAAGCCCCGCGACGAAAGTCCCGGGGCTTTTTTCATCTCAAACTCACCGCAAGTTCTGATCTTCGCCATTTTTCAGAATTGTGGAAAACAAATTCCCGAAGCTGCCAAAGCGCGACATATAGACGCTGCAAATGGCTGTTTTTCCACAGTTTTGACTTGTCCCCGTTTGCTGTGGAGCTGGCTGTGAATAACGTGGGAGTAGCTGGCTGCAGCCCTTTTGAAACGTGGCTTGCAGGGCGGTGAGTGTTTTTTGATCAGGCGTTTTTACTGGAGCTGAAGCCGTCGTTGTCAACCTTTTTATACTCGCGACCAGACAGACGATTCCATGTGAGCAAGCCTGTGGATAAGTCTGTGACTAAACTCTGGAAAGACCGCGCTGAGGGCCGTAATTACTGGCCTCGCGCAATCACTGAGGTGACTGGTCGGTCGTGCAAAATGCCATGCCCGGCACAACTGCCGCTTCAGGGTCAAGCAAAAAACTTTCTATTTCCCGCGCAAAGCCTTGTGTGGCGTGGCTTTGCGCGTTTCCACTTGCCCCCGGAAACTGTGGAAGGGACTGTGGATAAGGTGCGCGCACATGGCTACAGGCCACGGTCGCTGTGGGGTTGGCAGGGTTGGTTGTTTTTTGTACAGCTTGTGGGTGTTGCCCGTGAAAGCGCGGGCGGGCATGCTGCCTGCTGATTTTCTATTCCAGGGGCTGCCCCGGCGGCCGAAGCAAGGAGAACACGATGTCCAACACCCTGTTTATCACCGGCGCGACGTCCGGATTTGGTGAAGCCTGTGCCCGCCGTTTTGCCGAGGCTGGCTGGAAACTGGTGCTGACCGGCCGTCGTGAAGAACGCCTCAGCGCTCTGTGCGCCGAGTTGTCGAAGCAGACCGAAGTGCATGGCCTGGTGCTTGATGTGCGTGATCGCAAGGCGATGGAAGAGGCGATCGCCAATCTGCCGCCATCCTTCGCCAAGCTGCGTGGCCTGATCAACAACGCCGGGCTGGCGCTGGGCGTCGATCCGGCGCCCAAGTGCGACCTCGACGACTGGGACACCATGGTCGACACCAACGTCAAAGGCCTGATGTACAGCACCCGTCTGCTGCTGCCGCGTCTGATCGCGCATGGTCGCGGTGCCGGCATCGTCAACCTCGGCTCCATCGCCGGTAACTATCCTTACCCGGGCAGCCACGTGTATGGCGCGACCAAGGCGTTCGTTAAACAGTTTTCGCTGAACCTGCGTTGCGACCTGCAAGGCACTGGCGTGCGCGTCAGCAACATCGAGCCGGGTCTGTGCGAAAGCGAGTTCTCGCTGGTGCGTTTTGCCGGTGACCAGGAGCGTTACAACGCCACTTACGCCGGGGCCGAGCCGATCCAGCCGCAGGACATCGCCGAGACCATCTTCTGGGTGATGAATGCGCCGGCGCACATCAATATCAACAGCCTCGAGCTGATGCCGGTGAGCCAGACCTGGGCCGGGTTTGCGATCGAGCGTAACAAGGCCTGAGACCGGGTTGAGTCCATTCGCGAGCAGGCTCGCTCCCACTTTGCAATGCATTCCTGTGTGGGAGCGAGCCTGCTCGCGAAGGGGGCAAATCAGCCAAAATAGGGCAATAAGGTAAACTCATCTCCGACAAACCCCACCGCGCCCCGCGGTTCAAGGGTTTTTAGAGGAGGCTACGTGAGTAACCGAGGTGAGCAGGCGCTGCTCAAACAATCGACCATCCTGATGTTCGCGGTGTCGATCGCCGGGATCGTCACCGGTTTTATTTCTGGTTCGCAATCCATCCTTTTCGATGGTTTTTTCTCGCTGATCGCCACCTTCATCAAAGTGCTGATGCTGATCACCGCCAGGCTGATCGCCAAAGAGAGCAATCATCGCTTCCAGTTCGGCTTCTGGCATCTGGAGCCGATGGTGTTGCTGATCGAGGGCAGCTTCCTGCTGTTGATCGCCATCTATGCGTTTCTCAACGGTGTGTTCGGCATCATCAACGGTGGCCGCGAGATCGAACTGGGGCTGGTGATCATTTATGCGGCGGTGTTCACCGTCGTTGAATTCGCCTACTTCTTCTACGTGCGTCGACGCAATCGCAAACTCAAGTCCAGCCTGATCCAGTTCGACAACATCAGTTGGCTGGTGGACGCGATGCTGTCGGTCGGCCTGTTGATCAGCTTTCTCGCGGCACTGTTGCTCAAGGCTCAGGGCTTTGAGGAGTGGGCGAAGTTTGTCGACCCGCTGATCCTGATCGTGCTGGCCCTGACCATGTTGCCACCGGCATTCAAGATCCTTGGCCCGGCGCTGCGCGATGTGCTGGGCATTGCCCCGGACACGCTGGATGACCAGGTGCGGCAGGTGATGGAGGCGGCGAAGGTCGAGCATGGTTTCGACGATTACGTGACCTACGTGCAGAAGCACGGGCGGGCGCGATTCATCGAGATTCATGTGGTGTTGCCGGCCGATTATGCGCTGAGCAGTGTGGGTCAGCTGGATGCGCTGCGTGAGGAGATTTCGGCGCAGTTGGGCGAGCCGGATGCGGCGCGATGGTTGACCATCAGCTTTACCGGCGACAAGAAATGGATTGCCTAGAGACCGTGTAATGGCTATTCGCGAGCAGGCTCGCTCCCACACTGGAATTGTGCCGGACACAATATTTGTGAACAGCACAGGTCAACTGTGGGAGCGAGCCTGCTCGCGATAGCTTTCTGTCAATCAACGCAGATAGTCGGCCAGCCCGCTGTAGCACGTCGCCAAGTGATAAGGCGTCGTCGACGGCATGTCCTTGCGGCTGACTTCACCCTGCTCATCCCGACACTCATGCCACCCGCCCGCATGCAGAAACCGCTTCTGCAGCGCTTGCAACTGGCACAGCACCGTAGCTTCGCTGCCCGGGCGCAATGTCAGTGCACGCAGGTATTCCGCCTGAGCCCAGATGCGCTGGGTCGAATCCTTCGGCCGTCCATCCAGTTGCAGATCGAGCATCGCCCGCACCGCACCTGAAGGCTGTTCAACGCCGAACTGTTCGGTGAAAGCGAATGCCCGGTCCAGCGCCGCGTGCAGTTTCGAGCCGCGCAGCAATGGCGACGATTCCAGCAGGAAATACCATTCGAACTGATGGCCCGGTTCGTACCAGTTATCCACAGCGCCCAGCGGTTTCTCCATCAGCACGTTGTCTTGCGGGTCGACGAAGTGTTTGTGCATGGCTGTGCATAACTCGACCAATGCTTGCTGCGTCTGCGCATCTTCGCGCACGGCGAGGGTGGCGAGGAATGCTTCGGCCAGGTGCATCAGCGGGTTTTGCAACGGGCCGGTTTGCAGGCTGCTCCAGTCGCGGTCCAGGCATGCTTCGTACAGGCCATCGCCGGTGGCAAAGCGTTGGGCGATAACTTCCAGTGCGGCGTTGAGCGTGGATTCCACCAGTGGCTCGCCGGACTTGGCCCAGTAATGTGCGCAGGCGAACAGGATGAAGGCGTGGGTGTAGAGGTCTTTGCGTTGATCCAGCGGCTGGCCCTGCGCATCGATGCTGTAGAACCAGCCACCGTGCTCGGCATCGTGGAAGTGCCGTTGCAGCGAGCGGAACAGTGCGGCGGCGCGCACATCGGCATTATCCACAACCCCGATCAGGCTGGAAAACAGATACAGTTGCCGTGCGCAGGCCATCGCTCGATAGCGTTGTGGCGGCAGCGGCTGGTGGGCGGCGTCCAGTGCTTCGTAGGGCAGCGCCATGTCGGCGTTCCAGCCCGGGCCTTGCCAGAGCGGCACGATCACGTTCAGAAAGTGCTGTTGCACGTCGCTGAACAGGGCGGTCAATTCAGGCAGGGAGGTGGAGCGGGAAGCATGGGGCATTGGCGGACGTCGTCACGGCTGGGGCGATTGCGCGACATGGTAGCAGAGCGGCGGCCTGATGAGACGCGGTGTCTGTCAGTCCGCCTTGGCGAGCAAGCCCGCTCCCCCAGTGGATTTGCAGCGTACACAAAACCTGTGAGAGCGGGCTTGCTTGCGAAGGGGCAGTTCAGGCGATAGAGATCAACCGGCCAGCAACCACGCGCCGGTCACTGCCGAAGCCGCACCCGCCAGTCGCACCAGCGGCGCGGCAGCCTGTGGGAGGACGCGAACAACCGCATAACCCGCCGCATGCAACGCCGCAGTCGCAGCCACGAAACCGGCGGCATACGCCCAAGGGCTGGTCATGTCCGGCAACTCCAGGCCATGCGCCACACCGTGGAACAACGCAAACAGCGCCGTCGCGGCCACCGCCATCACCAGCGGCGGACGCACGGCCAGCGCCACCGCCAGACCCAGCGCCAGCACGGACGCGGCGATCCCGCTTTCCAGCGCCGGCAGCTCCAGCCCTTCGAACCCGAGCATCCCGCCGATCAGCATAGTGCCGACAAACGTGCACGGCAGCGCCCAACGCGCGGCCCCTTGCTGCTGCGCCGCCCACAGGCCGACCGCGACCATCGCCAGCAAGTGGTCGAGGCCGCCGATCGGGTGGCTGATACCGGCGACCAGACCGCTGTCGCCGTGGCCCGGGTGGGCGAAGGCCAGTGCCGGGGTCAGCAGCAGCGCCACGGCGCCGAGAATGCGTTTGAGTGTCATGGATAAGCTTCCTTGTTGGTCAATAAGTCAGGCGGCGTTCAGCAGGCCCTGGCGCTCGATGAAGGCGATGATCTCGTCCAGGCCCTGGCCGGTCTTCTGGTTGCTGAAGACAAATGGCTTGCCGTTGCGCATGCGCTTGGTGTCGCTATCCATCATTTCCAGCGAAGCGCCGACCAGCGGTGCCAGGTCAATTTTGTTGATCACCAGCAGGTCCGACTTGCAGATACCGGGCCCACCTTTGCGCGGGAGTTTGTCACCGGCCGAGACGTCGATCACGTAGATGGTCAGGTCAGACAGTTCCGGGCTGAACGTTGCCGACAGGTTGTCGCCGCCGGACTCCACCAGAATCAGGTCCAGCCCCGGAAAGCGCCGGTTCAGTTGATCGACTGCTTCGAGGTTGATCGAGGCGTCTTCGCGAATCGCCGTGTGCGGGCAGCCACCGGTTTCCACGCCGATGATCCGTTCAGGTGCCAGCGCTTCGTTGCGCACCAGAAAATCGGCGTCTTCGCGGGTGTAGATGTCGTTGGTGACGACGGCCAGGTTGTAGCGTTCGCGCAACGCCAGGCACAGGGCCAGGGTCAATGCGGTCTTGCCGGAACCGACCGGACCGCCGATGCCGACGCGCAGGGGTTGTGTGTTCATGTGCTTCTCCAAGATGACAGGCCCTAGGAACGGAACAGGCGGCTGTACTGGCGCTCATGCGCCATGCACGCCAGGGACAGGCCAAACGCGGCGCTGCCCAGGTGTTCGGGATTGATGCGGGTGGCGTCCTGCTGCGCCTGTTGCAGCAGTGGCAGCAGTTCGCTGGTCAGGCGCTGGGCGGCTTGCTGGCCCAGCGGCAGGGTTTTCATCAAGACGGCGAGCTGGTTTTCCAGCCAGCTCCACAGCCACGCCGCGAGGGCGTCCTGCGGGCTGATGCCCCAGGCGCGAGCGGCGAGTGCCCAGCCGAGGGCCAGATGCGGCTCGGCGCATCGCTCGAGAAAGGTCCTGGCCGGTGCGTCGAGTTCCGGCAAACCGTTGAGCAATTGCTGCAACGAGTAACCCATCTGCCGGCTCTCCAGATGCAACTCGCGGGTCTCGCGGCTGGCGCGGTGGGTTTCGCAGATGCGCAGCAGTTCATCCCAGTTTTCCTCGGCCGCCGCCTGACAATGGGCGAGCAACAGCGGCGCTTCGAAACGGGCAAGGTTGAGCAGCAACTGATCGCTGATCCAGCGGCGGGCGCTGTCCGGGTTGTTCACGCGGCCGTTATCCACCGCCATTTCCAGGCCTTGCGAATAGCTGTAGCCGCCAATCGGCAATTGCGGACTGGCCAGGCGCAGCAGCGCCCAGGCCGGATTCACAGGCGTACGCCGAACTGATGGAGTTTGGGCGCGTAGTTGAAGTCTTCGTCGCCGTGCCGCGAATGGTGATGGCCACCGCCGTAGGCGCCGTGTTCTGGCTGGAACGGCGCTTCAATCGCCTCGACCTGCGCGCCGAGCTGTTCAAGCATGGCCTTGAGCACATAGTCGTCGAGCAGGCGCAGCCAGCCATCGTCCACTTGCAGCGCAACGTGGCGGTTACCAAGGTGATAGGCGGCGCGGGTCAGTTCAAAGGCATTGGCGCAGGTGACGTGCAGCAGTTGTTCGGGACGGGCGCAGACGCGAACGATGCGGCCGTCCTCGGCCTGCAGGCATTCGCCGTCATATAACGGCGGCTGACCGCGCTCCAGAAACAACCCGACGTCTTCGCCATCGGCACTGAAACAGCGCAGACGGCTTTTGCTACGCGCTTCGAAGGTCAGGTGCAACTCGGCGGACCAGACAGGTTGAGGGTCGATTCTGCGATGAATCACCAGCATCGGAAAGCTTCCAGCAATGGACTTGTAGGGAGGGCTAGAGCAAGGGGCTTGCCAACCGGACGAGATGTAGGAAATCCCTGTCGGAGCGTAGTGGATGTTTCAAGATGTTGCAGAATTTTGGAAGGTTTTGGTGCGTGAAGATTTTTACATGCACCAATTTATGGCGACCACGCAAAACAATGTAGGAGTGAGCCTGCTCGCGATAGCGATTTACCAGTCGGCAATCAATTAACTGGAAGACCGCTATCGCGAGCAGGCTCACTCCTACAGGGGATTTGTGGTGTATTGGGGAAGCGGGGATTACTCGGTGCTGCCCAGCCCTTGCCAGTGTTTGAGGCCGATAAAGATGAAGCGCAGTTGCTGGGTGATCTTCGCCTGCGGCGTCAGATGTTCCGGCAGGGCTTCGGCGGGCGGGTCGATGATGTCCGGCAGGGTGGCGAACACCGATTTGACGATCAGGTCGGCCATCACGCTCAGGCCGGCAGCGTCCAGATGTTGCAGCTTGGGCATCAGCGTCAGGTCGGCCGCGAGGTCGGCGCTGATGTTCTCGCGCAGACGGCCAATCGCCTGGCGCACCGGCAGCGAGCCCCCGTACTGCTCGCGAGCGAGAAAGAGGAATTGCGAGCGGTTGGCGCTGACCACGTCGAGAAAGATCCGCACCGAGGCATCGATGATGCCGCCCATGACGAATTCGTTGTGGCGCACCAGGCGGATGGTCTCGCGGAAGGTCTGGCCGACTTCACTGACCAACACCAGGCCCAGCTCGTCCATGTCGGCAAAGTGCCGATAGAAACCGGTGGGCACGATGCCGGCGGTCTTGGTCACTTCGCGCAGGCTCAGGCTGCCGAATCCTCGGCCGCTTTCCATCAAATGGCGGGCAGCGTCCATCAGGGCATTGCGGGTCTGTTGTTTCTGTTCGGCGCGGGGCAGCATCGCAATGGCGTTTTCTTGAGCGGGACAAGCGCCGCACTCTAGCAAATCGGCTTTGTCGGCGTCGAACGGCAGGGGAGCGTCAGCGAGGGGAAATACGGTTTTGCGATGGGCCGGGGCTTAAAAAGTCAAAAGCCCAATCGGCTGATTGGGCTTTTTTCCAGGCCGCCACGGGCTTAGCTCAAGGCGCTGTTGCGTTCGATCACGCGGTCACCACCGCCTTCGGCCAGCGTTTGACCTTGTGGGGTTTTGTCGTAGCCGTCGGAAGCCAGGGTCTGGCCTTGTGGGGTTTTGTCGTAGCCGTCGGAAGCCAGGGCCTGACCTTGTGGAGTCTTGTCATAGCCGTCTTGAACCAGACCTTTCTCTTCGAGGCGATCACGGCCACCTTCTGCTACAGCTTGACCTTGTGGAGTCTTGTCGTAGCCATCTTGTACCAGGCCTTTTTCTTCCAGGCGATTACGGCCGTTTTCAGCCAGGGTCTGACCTTGTGGAGTGCGGTCGCCACCGTCAGCAGCAACAGTCTGGCTGAACACCGAGTGGTTCGATTTCACTTGTGGGGTAGCCTGATCGGCAGCGGGCAGGGCGAAAGCAGTGCTGGCTAGCATCGACAGGGTGAGGCTGAGCAGTAATTGGCGTTTCATGATGGGTTGCTCCTTGGGAGGGCGATAAAGTGGGTACGAAGCCAATGCTACTCTCGATAAGTCGATATAAAAGTTCATAAACGCAATGGTAATAATCAACAGAATTGATTGTTCTGCCGAGGCGCTCTAGCTCGGGCGTTTGCGGACGGTGGTTTTGCACCGCAGTGGGTATTTTCGACTCACTCGCGCCTCGCAAATGTGCGGGTGGCGGTAACGCTGTTCGACCAATCGGTCAGCATTCGGGCGATTTTTTGCCCTGGAATCTATATTCCGATTAAACCTGCGCACTGTTTGTCAGTCGTAGATTTCATGAGGGCCGCTTTGGCCCGCCGTTTCAGCTGTGCGTCGCGAAGTCGGCGTGCGGTCGTCATCAGGAGTCTTGTGCATGACGCGCACCGGAAAAATCTTCAGTTGGACCTTCGCCACTCTCGTACTGCTGCTGGCGGTGATGGTTCTGATCATCGTGTTCTTCGATTGGAACCGGATCAAACCGCCGCTCAACGCCAAAGTCTCGGAAGAACTGCATCGACCGTTTGCCATCAACGGCAACCTCGCGGTGCTCTGGCAGCGCGAGCCGGACGAAGGGGGCTGGCGGGCCTGGGTGCCGTGGCCGCACGTGGTGGCTGAAGACTTGACGCTGGGCAATCCCGATTGGTCCAGGCAGCCGCAGATGGTCACGCTCAAGCGCGTGGAACTGCGTATCTCGCCACTGGCACTGCTGGCGCAGCGAGTGACGATCCCGCGCATCGACCTGACCGAGCCCAATGCGCAACTGCAACGCCTGGCCGATGGCCGCGCCAACTGGACGTTCAAGTTCGATCCGAAGGACCCGAATGCCGAGCCGTCCAGTTGGGTGGTGGACATCGGTGCGATTGGCTTCGACAAGGGCCACGTCACGCTGGACGACCAGACGCTGAAGACCAATCTGGACGTGGTGATCGATCCGCTGGGCAAGCCGATTCCGTTCAGCGAGATCGTCGGTGACAAGGCCGCGAAGACCGCGCAGGACAAGGGCGCCGCGCCACAGGACTATGCCTTTGCGCTGAAGGTCAAAGGTCAGTACCACGGTCAGAATCTCACCGGCCAGGGCAAGATCGGCGGGCTGTTGGCGCTGCAGGACGCGAACAAACCGTTCCCGCTGCAGGCCCAGGCGAAGATCGGTGCCACCAGCATTGAACTGGCCGGCACCCTGACTGACCCGCTCAACCTCGGCGCCCTCGATCTACGTCTGAAACTGGCCGGCGCCAGCCTTGGCAACCTCTATCCGCTGACCGGGGTGACGCTGCCGGACACGCCGCCGTATTCCACCGACGGTCACTTGATCGCCAAATTGCATGACGCCGCAGGTGCCAGATTCACCTATGAGCAGTTCAACGGCAAGATCGGCGGCAGTGACATTCACGGTGACCTGACCTACGTCGCCAGCCAGCCACGGCCAAAACTCAGCGGTGCGTTGCTGTCCAATCAACTGCTGTTCGCTGACCTCGCGCCGCTGATCGGTGCCGACTCCAACGACAAGCAAAAGGCCCGCGGTGGCGAGAGCAAACAGCCGACGGACAAAGTGCTGCCGGTCGAGGAGTTCAAGACCGACCGCTGGCGCGCGATGGACGCCGACGTCGAGTTCACCGGCAAGCGCATCGTGCACAGCGAAAAACTGCCGTTCACTGACCTTTACACCCACCTGAAACTCAACGATGGCGAACTCAGCCTCGAGCCGCTGCGCTTTGGCGTGGCCGGCGGCAATCTGGATGCGCAGATTCGCCTCAACGGCCGTACTGAGCCGCTGGAGGGCCGGGCCCGACTGACCGCGCGCGGCTTCAAGCTCAAGCAGTTGTTCCCGACCTTCGAACCGATGAAAACCAGCTTCGGTGAGCTCAATGGCGATGCCGACATCAGCGGTCGCGGCAACTCCGTCGCCCAACTGCTGGGCGGTGCCAATGGCAACCTGAAGATGCTGATCAACGACGGTGCGATCAGCCGTGAGCTGATGGAACTGGCGGGGCTCAACGTCGGCAACTACGTGGTCGGCAAGATCTTTGGCGACAAGGAAGTGAAGATCAATTGCGCCGCAGCGGATTTCGACATCAAGACTGGCCTGGCGACCACACGCCTGTTTGTCTTCGATACCGAGAACGCGATCATCTATATCGACGGCACGGCGAATATGGCCACCGAGCAACTGGACCTGACCGTGACCCCGGAATCCAAGGGCTGGCGTTTGATTTCGCTGCGCTCGCCGTTGTACGTGCGCGGCAAGTTCATCAAGCCCGATGCTGGGGTGAAGGCGGTGCCGCTGTTGTTGCGCGGGGCGGGAATGGTCGCGTTAGGCGTGATCGCTGCGCCGGCGGCGGGGCTGCTGGCGCTGGTGGCGCCGAGTGGTGGTGAGCCGAATCAGTGTGCGCCGTTGCTGCAACAGATGAAGGCGGGCAAGGCGCCCGTCACCGTCAAGCCTACAAAGTGATCGGTGACTGACAGGGCCCCGTCGCGAGCAAGCCCGCTCCCACCCTCGACCGTATTTCATCTGGATAAATACGGCCGAGGGTGGGAGCGGGCTTGCTCGCGAAGGCGGTTTTGAATGGCTTACAAGTCTTTCAGAATGTCGGCCATGTCATCGGCATGCTCTTCTTCCTGCGCCAGGATGTCTTCGAAGATGCGTCGGGTGGTCGGGTCTTTTTCGCCGATGTACTGAATGATCTCGCGGTAGCTGTCGATCGCAATCCGCTCCGCCACCAGGTCTTCGTAGACCATTTCCTTCAAGGTGTTCCCGGCCACGTACTGGGCATGGGACATTTTCGACAGCAGGTCCGGGTTGAACTCCGGCTCACCGCCCAGTTGCACGATGCGCTCGGCCAGACGGTCGGCGTGTTGCGCTTCCTGGGTGGCGTGTTCGAGGAATTCGTCAGCCGCCACATTGGCCTTCAGGCCGTTAGCCATGAAGTAGTGACGCTTGTAGCGCAGTACGCAGACAAGCTCGGTGGCCAGCGATTCATTGAGCAAGCGCAGCACTTCCTCACGGTTGGCGCTGTAGCTCTCGGTTACCGCGCCGTTCTCGACGTGTTGCCGTGCGCGTGCGCGCAGGGTTTGTACATCAGACAAATGCAGGTCATCGCTCATTTCGATCTCCAGGAGGCTAATCCAATGGGCGCCACGCTCTACAGGCGTGATCGCGTACCCAAGTTGTGAGTCATGCGCGATGCAAAAAGTTTTATGAGATTTCGGGCGACCTTGGCGTCAGCCCGGACAACTGCGCTTCCTCACGCAACCAGGCAAAAAAAGCCCGCACCGGCGGATGCCGCTCGCGCCCCGGCACGCACAGTGCGCTATAGCCCGCGCCATCGACCTGCGCCTGGCCCTTGTACGGCACCAGCAAGCCACTGGCGACGCTTTGCGAGACCAGAATATTGCTCGCCAGCACCAGGCCTTGCCCGGCAATCGCTGCTTGCAGGGCGTAATGCTCCTCGTCGTATTCTCGGACCGCCGGTTGCTGCGTGAGCCAGTGTTCGCCGGATTTGGCGCACCACGCCTCCCAGCCATGGGCATATAGCTTTGAGTTGTGCCACCGCACGCTGATCAGCGCCGGCGTGCGCCGGGCGGCCAGCGCCACCTGCTCCGGCGAGCCATATACGCCGAACGACTCATCGAACAGGCACAAGCCGTAGAGAGTGGGGTAGTCGTCGAGGCTGTAGCGCAGCACCAGATCGACGCTGGCGTCCTGATGCAGGTCGATGACTTCGCAGTGGGTGTCGAGCCGCACGTTGATGTTCGGGTGTTGTGCATAAAAACGCCCGAGGCGCGGCACCAGCCACAACGCGGCAAACGCGGCGGTGGTCGACAGCGTCAGGCTGCTGCCGCTGCGGTGCGGGCGCAGGGTGTCGACGCTCTGCGCGACTTCCAGCAGTGCGCCGTGCAGGCTGCGAAACAGCCGCTCACCGCCCTCGGTCAGGCGCACCTGACGCGGCAAGCGTTCGAACAGCGCCACGCCGAGCCAGTCTTCCAGCGAACGGATCTGATGGGAAATGGCCGTGGGCGTGACCGACAACTCTTCAGCGGCAGCCTTGAAACTCAGCAGGCGCGAGGCGGACTCAAAGGCGCGCAAGGCGGTCAGCGGCAACGAAGCGAACATTTGAAAACTCCATGGATGAAATAGATTCATCCAGACTGATTTTTACTCATTTGAGGCGGTGCTGATCTGCCAGCAATCTGGCGCTACACACCACTCAAGTCTAGTCTCAAGGAGTTTCAGATGAGCAAGATTCTTGCGATTCATGCCAGCCCACGCGGTGACCGTTCACACTCACGGCGCCTCGCGGAAAGCTTTCTCAGTGCCTGGCAAGTGCGCCACCCACAGGCGCAGGTCACCCGTCGCGAAGTCGGACGGGCACTCATTCCGGCAGTCAACGAGGCGTTCGTGGCAGCGGCGTTTTACCCGGAGCCGCAAGCGCGGCTGTTATCGATGCAGGCGGATCTGGCGCTCAGCGATCAACTGGTCGGCGAGTTGTTGGAACATGACCTGCTGCTGATTTCCACGCCGATGTACAACTTCAGCGTGCCCAGTGGCCTCAAGGCCTGGGTCGATCAGATCGTGCGCCTGGGCCTGACCTTCGATCACACCCTCGACAACGGCGTGGCCCAGTACACACCGCTGCTGCAAGGCAAGAAAGCACTGATCGTCACCAGTCGCGGCGGGTCCGGTTTCGGCCCCGGCGGTGAACTGGAAGCACTGAATCACGCCGATCCGTGGCTGCGCACCGCGCTGGGGTTTGTCGGCATCAACGACGTCAGCGTGGTCGCGGCCGAGGGTGAAGAGTCGGCGGAACGCACCTTCGCGGTGTCGGTGGCCGAGGCCGAGCAGTGTTTGCTCGACCTCGCCCGGGTGTTCTAGATGGCCTGGCTGTTCCTGCTGATCGCCGCCGGGTTCGAAGTCACGTTCGCCATGAGCATGAAGTACGCCGAAGGCTTCACCCGCTTGTGGCCGTCATTGATCACTGTGGTGGCGGCGATTGGCGGGATCTGCTTCCTGACGTTGGCGATGCGCGAGTTGCCGGTGAGCGTCGCCTACCCGATCTGGACGGCGATCGGCTCGTTGGGCACGGTGTTTCTCGGTTTTGCCCTGCTCGGCGAAAGCCTGACCCTGGTCAAACTGCTATCGGTGGGGCTGATTGTGGCGGGGGTGGTGGGGCTGAAGTAGGCTGGTCGTGGCGTTGTCATCATCGAGGAGGATGCTTGGCGGGCGTTTTGCACGTCTGGCATCCACTCAGCGACCACAAGGATGTTTGCCCATGTCACAAGGTACGGCGACACGTTATCCATTGGTGCTGGTGCCGGGCATGCTCGGCTTTATCCGGCTGCTGCTGTACCCGTACTGGTACGGGATCATCAAGGCGTTGCGCCGCGGTGGTGCGACGGTGATCGCGGTGCAGGTGTCGCCGCTGCATTCCACCGAAGTGCGCGGCGAGCAGTTGCTGGCGCGGATCGACGAGATTCTGCGCGAGACCGGCGCGGCCAAGGTCAATCTGTTCGGCCACAGTCAGGGCTCGTTGACCGCCCGTTACGCCGCCGCCAAACGGCCGGACCTGGTCGCCTCAGTGACCTCGGTGGCCGGGCCCAATCACGGTTCGGAACTGGCTGACTATCTGCAAAAACACTACCCGGCGGACAGCGCCAAAGGGCGCCTGCTTGAGGCCCTGCTGCGTTTTGTCGGCTGGCTGATGGCGGTGCTGGAAACCGGTTACCACGGGCCGAAACTGCCGGTGGATATCCACGCTTCGCACCAATCGCTGACCCACGAGGGTGTGGCGCTGTTCAATCAGCGTTATCCACAGGGCCTGCCCGAGAACTGGGGCGGACACGGGCCGGAAGAGGTCAACGGCGTGCGGTATTACTCGTGGTCGGGCACGTTGCAACCCGGCAAGACCGATCGCGGCGGCAACCTGTTTGATGGCACCAACCGCAGTTGTCGGCTGTTCGCGAAAACCTTCGTGCGCGAGCCAGGGCAGTGTGACGGGATGGTCGGGCGGTACAGCTCGCACCTGGGCACGGTGATTGGCGACGACTATCCGCTGGATCACTTCGACATCGTCAACCAGTCGCTGGGGCTGGTGGGCAAGGGGGCGGATCCGGTGCGGCTGTTTGTCGAGCATGCGGCGCGGCTCAAGGCTGCCGGCGTGTGAAGGTCAGTTACACCGCGTTATCGTTCTTCGCGAGAAAGCCCGCTCCCACATTTGGAATGCGTTCCCCTGTGGGAGCAAGCCTGTTCCTACAGTTGTCCGCATTCCACCTGTTGGAACTCGGTCGAATGTGGGAGCGAGCCTGCTCGCGAAGAGGCCAGATCAAGCGACGCTGAGTTTGCGGCCCAACACCGTGGTCCAACGCTCGGAAAGAATCACCCCGCCCAAGGTCAGCAGACCACCGACCAGGTGATACATCGCCAACTCTTCCTTCAACACCACCGCGGCAATCAGCGCGGTAATCAGCGGCAGCAGGTTGAAAAACAACGTCGTACGGCTCGGTCCCAGGCGCTGCACAGCCTGCATCCACGCCAGCGGCGCGAGCATCGACGCCAGCAGGCACGCATACAACACCAGCGGAATATTCTGCAGGGTCAGGCCGGTTTTCGGCGACGCGGCATACAGCGGAAACAGCACCACAATCGCCACCAGCACCTGCAGGTACAGCAACACCAGCGGCGGCAGGCGCAACTGCCATTTTTTCAGCAAGGTGCTGTAGATCGCATAGGCCAGGGTGGCGATCAACATCATCGCATCGCCCATGTTCACCCCGTGTTGCAGCAAGGCGCCGAGGCTGCCGGACGACACCACCACCAGTACGCCGGCGAACGACAGCACCGCGCCGAACAATGCACCGGCGGTCAGGCGCTGGCCGAGGCTGATGATCGCCATGGCCAGGGACATCAGCGGCATCAGCGACAGAATGATGCCCATGTTGGTTGCTGTGGTCAGGGTCGCGGCGAAGTAGGCCAGGCTTTGATAGACCGCCATGCCCAGCACGCCGAGGATGAAGATCTTGCCCAGGTTCGGGCGAATCTGCGGCCAGTGCGCGATCACTGCCTTGAGCATGAAGGGGGTGAACAGCAGGCCGGCCAGCAGCCAGCGGTAGAAACCGATCTCGGCGGGGAAGATCGCCCCGACGGCCAGTTTGTTGATCACGGTATTGCCGGCCCAGATGAAAATCGCCAGCAGGGGAAACGCGTATTGCATGGGTTAAAACCAGAACGTTGATGAACGGTGATTATCCCCTGTCTGGATGCAGCCCTATACTGCGAACCAGACAACCTGCCTCTGAAACCGGACAGCATGAACAGTAAACACATCGATCTGCTGGATTTCAGCGAACTGCCGTCAGCGGTGTACTTCCGCTACGCCGACTTCAACACCCATGAATACGCCGCGCCGCACCGTCATCCGTGGGGCACGCTGGAGTATGCGGCCCACGGTGTGCTGCACATGGACGTCGACGGCAGCCGCTTCATGTCGCCGCCGCAATATGCGGTGTGGGTGCCGCCGCAGGTCGAGCACAGTTTCTACAGCCACCAGCCGGTCAATTATCGCGCGGTGTGCCTCGATCCCAAGGTCTGTGTCGGTCTGCCGGCACGGGCCTGCACGCTGGCGATCAGCGACATCCTCAAGGCGATTCTCAAGGACTTCGCCGCCCGTGACGTGAAAATCCCCGAACTCGCTGCCGACCAGCGCCTGGCCCAGGTGCTGGTCGATCAGCTGCAACAGGCGCCGGTGCATGAATGCTATCTGCCGTATGCGAGCCATCCCGGGTTGCTGGCGATCCTCGACGCGCTGCAGGCCGACCCCGGGAGCAATCAGCCGCTGGCGCACTGGGCGGCGCAGGTGCACGTCAGCGAGCGCACGCTGGCCCGGCAGTTTGTGCGCGAGCTGGGGATGAGTTTCGGCGAATGGCGCCAGCGCCTGCGTTATCTGGCAGCGATCGAGGCACTGGAAAGTACCCGGAGCGTGCAGGAGATCGCCTTCGACCTGGGTTACAGCAGCGGCTCTGCGTTCATTGCCATGTTTGCCCGGCAGGCGGGGTGCACGCCGGAGCAGTATCGTCGCAGCCACCTGGAAGGCAGGAAGGTGTAACAAGATTTGGCTACACTTCAGCGGAGGCCGCATCCATCGGTGCGGCGACAAGGAGAAAACTCCATGAAGATGTTGCGTGTCCCTTTGTTGATGATCGGTCTGCTCCTGTGTTCCCAGGGTTTCGCCGCCACGGCGCAACAGAACAAAATGACCACCTGCAATGCCGACGCTACCGCCAAGAGCCTCAAGGGCGATGAGCGCAAGACTTTCATGAGCACCTGCCTCAAGGCTGCGCCTGCCGCCAACGACGCCAAGACCCTGACCCCGCAGCAGGAAAAAATGAAAACCTGCAACGCCGACGCGAAAACCAAAGCCCTGACCGGCGATGCGCGCAAGACATTCATGAGTGATTGCCTGAAGAAAAAATGATTCTCTGATCAGTGGGTGAGCGTGCCGGCCTCATCGCGAGCAGGCTCACTCCTACAGGGGAACGCATTTCAAGTGTAGGAGTGAGCCTGCTCGCGATGGCGTCTGCTGCTGCACCGCCAATCTCAAACCCTGCATAACCCAGGGGTTGCCACATGGGTGGTGAATGCAGCAGTTCCAATGTGGGAGCGAGCCTGCTCGCGAAGAGGACGGTCATGGCACCGCCAATCTCAAACCCTGCATATTTCTAGTGCTCACCCCGGATCGCTGGCAGACTGCCAATCCTTTTACGCCGTTCGTTTTGAGGCTGTATGCCAACGTTTTCTGAGCGTCATGTTGTGTTTTGGGTCAGTTGCATCATCATTTGCGGCGGTTTGCTGCTGGCGTTGCCGTTGCGCTTGTTGCCCAGCCTGCTGGCCGGTCTGCTGGTGTTCGAGCTGGTCAACATGCTCACCCCGCAACTGCAACGGCTGATCGAAGGCCGGCGCGCGCGCTGGCTGGCGGTGGCGCTGCTGGGCACGCTGGTGGTCAGTGTGCTGGCGCTGATTTTTGCCGGGGCCATCAGTTTCCTGCTGCACGAAGCGGAAAATCCCGGCGCCTCGCTCGATAAATTCATGGGCGTGGTCGATCGCGCTCGCGGTCAATTGCCGCCATTTCTCGACAGTTATCTGCCTGCCAGCGCCGCCGAATTCCGCGTGGCCATTGGCGACTGGGCGAGTAAGCACCTGGCCGACCTGCAACTGGTGGGCAAGGACGCCGCGCACATGTTCGTCACCTTGCTGATCGGCATGGTGCTGGGCGCGATCATCGCCCTGCAGCGAGTGCCGGACCTGACCAAACGCAAACCGCTGGCCGCCGCGCTGTTCGACCGTTTGCACCTGCTGGTGCAGGCGTTCCGTAATATCGTTTTCGCGCAGATCAAGATTTCCCTGCTGAACACCTTCTTCACCGCGATCTTCCTCGCGGTGATCCTGCCGCTGTTCGGCATCAAGCTGCCGCTGACCAAGACTTTGATCGTCCTGACCTTCCTGCTCGGCCTGCTGCCGGTGATCGGTAACCTGATGTCGAACACGCTGATCACCATCGTCGGCCTGTCGCTGTCGATCTGGGTGGCAGTGGCGGCGCTGGGCTATCTGATTTTCATCCACAAGCTCGAATACTTCCTCAACGCGCGCATTGTCGGCGGGCAGATCAGTGCCAAGTCGTGGGAGTTGCTGCTGGCGATGCTGGTGTTCGAAGCCGCGTTCGGCCTGCCGGGAGTGGTGGCGGGGCCGATTTATTACGCGTATCTGAAGAGTGAGTTGAAGCTGGGCGGGATGGTCTGATCCAGGCTTTGTAGCGTCTGAGCCGGCGCTGTCGCGAGCAAGCCCGCTCCCACAGGATCACACCGAACCTGTGGGAGCGGGCTTGCTCGCGAAGGGCGCACCGCTCATTCTGGATCAGTTCACCGAGCCATAACGCTTCATGGCCTCGATCGCCAGACCGCTGCCGATGCTGCCAAAGATGTTGCCTTCCACGTGCCGCGCGTTCGGCAGCATTGCCGAGACGCTGTTGCGCAGCGCCGGGATGCCGCTGGAGCCGCCGGTGAAGAACACTGTATCGACCTGACCCACGGCCACGTTCGCGTCGTTCAACAACTGCGTGACGCTGCCACGCACGCGCTCAAGCAGCGCGTCGATGGACGATTCGAACAAGGCGCGGCTCAGTTCCACGCTCAGGCCTGGCTCGATCCGGTCCAGCGGCACATGACGGCTGTCGGTGTGGGTCAGCTGGATCTTGGTTTCTTCGACTTCCATCGCCAGCCAGTGCCCGGCGCGCTGTTCGATCAGCTTGAACAGGCGATCGATGCCGCCAGTGTCCTCGATGTCATAGCGCATGCTGCCCAGCGCCAGGCTGGATTTTTGCGAGTACACCGAGTTGATGGTGTGCCAGGTCGCCAGGTTCATGTGGTGGCTGGTCGGCATGTAGGCGCCGCTTTTCATGCGGCTGCCATAGCCGAACAGCGGCATCAGGCCTTGCAGGCTCAGCTGTTTATCGAAGTCGGTACCGCCGATATGCACGCCGCCGGTGGCGAGGATGTCGTCGTGGCGGTTGTCCATGCCGCGACGCTCGGGCGACAGGCGCACCAGCGAGAAGTCGGACGTACCACCGCCGATGTCGACGATCAGTACCAGCTCTTCTTTTTCGATGGTCGACTCGTAGTCGAAGGCCGCGGCAATCGGCTCGTACTGGAACGAGACGTCCTTGAAGCCGAGCTTGCGCGCCACTTCCACCAAGGTGTCTTCGGCTTCCTGGTCGGCCAGCGGATCGTCATCGACGAAAAATACCGGGCGACCCAGTACCACTTGTTCGAATTCCCGACCGGCGGCCGTTTCGGCGCGGCTCTTCAGTTGGCCGATGAACAGGCCGAGCAAGTCCTTGAACGGCATCGCCGTGCCGAGGACGCTGGTGTCGTGCTTGATCAGCTTGGAACCGAGCAGGCTCTTGAGCGAGCGCATCAGGCGGCCTTCGTAGCCTTCCAGGTACTCGTGCAGCGCCAGGCGACCGTAAACCGGGCGGCGCTCCTCGATGTTGAAGAAGACCACCGACGGCAGGGTGATCTTGTCGTCTTCCAGCGCGATCATCGTTTCCATGCCGGGGCGCAGCCAGCCGACGGTGGAGTTGGACGTGCCGAAGTCGATGCCGCAGGCACGGGCTGGAGAGGCGTCTTTCATGTCTTTCGGTTCCGGTCAAAAAAACGGCCGCGCAGTGTATGTCAGTGCGCGCCAGATTCGAAGGCCGGTCATCAGCTATTTCGCGACTAGACTGGGTTGAAAGCGCGGACTTTGCCCCAAACTTGCTGGCATGGGCCGGCAGAACCACCGGCGGTCGCAAGAACCGCCGTCCACTGCCGATAAACTTCTGCTGCGCCACCCGGTCACAACCTTGAGATCGGTCAACCTGGCGTGCGCACATTGGCGCATGCTGGCATCGGCGCGAAATCGATAACGGATGGTGATTCCTTCGATGGACTTCAAAGACTATTACAAGATACTCGGCGTGGAGCCGACGGCAGACGACAAGGCGATCAAGGCGGCCTATCGCAAGCTGGCGCGCAAATACCACCCCGATGTCAGCAAGGAAAAAGACGCCGAGGCCAAGTTCAAGGACGCCTCGGAAGCCTATGAAGCGCTGAAAAGTGCCGACAAGCGCGCCGAGTACGACGAACTGCGTCGCTACGGCCAGCACGGTCAGCCGTTCCAGGGGCCACCGGGCTGGCAGAGCCGTGGCGGCTTTGGTGGCGGTGGCGGTGACACCGGCGACTTCTCGGACTTCTTCAGTTCGATCTTCGGCAATCGCGGCCCCGGTTTCGGTGGCGGCGAAGGTCGGCAACAACGCAGTGCAGGGCGCCGAGGGCAAGACGTGGAAATGGAACTGCCGATCTTCCTTGAGGAGACGCTGTCGGACGAGTCGAAGAAAGTCAGCTTCCAGGTGCCGCAATACAACGCCAACGGCCAACACGTCAGCAACACCAGCAAGAGCCTGAACGTGAAGATCCCGGCGGGCGTGACCGATGGCGAGCGTATCCGCCTCAAGGGCCAGGGCGCGCCGGGCATCGGTGGCGGGGCCAATGGCGACCTGTACCTGACCATTCGCTTTGCGCCGCACCCGAAATTCGATGTCGAAGGCGACAATCTGATCATCACCCTGCCGCTGGCGCCGTGGGAACTGGCACTGGGCGCCGAAGTGGCCGTGCCGACCCTGACCGGCAAGATCAACCTCAAGGTTCCGGCCGGCAGCCAGAATGGCCAGCGCATGCGCGCCAAGGGTCATGGCTTGAAAAACAAGGCCGGTGAGCGCGGCTATCTGTTCGTGCAGCTCAAAGCCGTGATGCCGAAAACCTCGGACGACGAGGTCAAGGCGCTGTGGCAGGAGCTGGCAAAGAAAGCCGCCTTCAATCCGCGAGAGAACTTCTAAATTCGACGACGGAGTAGCCCATCATGAGCAGCCCCCTGATCGTTCAACTGGACATGGCAGAATTCTGTGAGGCGGCCGATTTATCGGACGTCTACGTGATCGAAATCGTCGAACACGGCATCCTCGAACCTCAGGGCGCGCAGCCCCGGGAATGGCGCTTCACCGACTACGAGCTGAGTCTGGCCAAGCGCGCCGCCAAGTTGCGGCGCGAGCTGGAGCTTGAGTGGGAGGGCGTCGCCCTGGCGCTCGATCTGCTTGAGGAAGTGCATGAGTTGCGCGCGGAAAACCGCATGCTCAGGCAGCGCTTGGGGCGCTTGGTGGTCGAGTAGTCTGTCTGATGTTTATCGGTTGCTTGATCGGGCCTCTTCGCGAGCAAGCCCGCTCCCACATGTGATCGCGGTCTCCTGTGGGAACGGGCTTGCTCGCGAAGAACGATAACGCGGTCAGCCTGCTTAAACCGTTCTGGGCAACACCACACTGAACAACGTCCCGTCAGCCGCGCTCGAGCTGACTTCGATCGTCCCGCCATGCGCGGTGACCACTTCCTTGACGATAAACAGGCCCAACCCGAGGCTGGTCGACGGCTGCCCGAGTTCTTCGTCGGCGCTGCGCACCAACGGGTCGAAAATCGTGCCAATGGCTTCTTCGGAAATCGGCGGGCCATAGTTATGCACCGACAAACACACACTGTCGCCCTCGCCGCTGAGTGTGAGGGTTACGTCGCGATTGTTCGCACCGTGCTGCAGGGCATTGCCGATCAGGTTTTGCAGGAGCTGATCGAGCCGTCCGGCATCCCAGGTACCGCGCGTGTCGCCGTTCACCTTGAGCTTCGGATCGCACTCCGGATTGCCGGCGCAGGCTTCAGCAATTGCCGCCCGTGCGGCAGCAGCCAGGTCCATCGGCGCCGGTTCGATCGGCAGGCTTTTTCCCAGACGGCTGCGCACCAGCTCCAGCAGGTCGCTGACCATCACTGCCATGTGCCGCGCGCCGCGCTTGATGTGCAGGGCGCAGGCCAGGGCATCGCCCTCAAGGCTGGCTTTGCGCAGCAGCAATTCGGTGGACATGCTCACCGCCTGCAGCGGCGCGCGCAGGTCATGGCCGAGAATGGCGAGGAAGATGTCCCGCGAGCGATTGACCTGTTCGGCGTAGGCGGCGGTCGATTCGGCGAGGGCTTCGTCGATGGCTTCGTTGAAACGGATCATGTCCTGAAAGTAAGTCTTGTCCGACGATTCGAGACTCTCGACCCACAAGCGGATCACGCAGGCGCGCAGGTGGCGAAATTCGCTGGTCATCTGCACCAGATCGAAACCCACGGTGTGGCGCAGCTCGCCATGACTGGCGCCGGCCTTGTCCAGGCTCGGGGTCTTTTCCGGGCCTTCGCCCTTGGCTTTGGCAGCCTGTTCGACAGGACTCTGCGGCTTGTTCATGTCGCGGGCAGCGGCCCGCAGAATGGCACTGGCGTGATCACGCAGCGCGGCTGAATCCAGATAGTCGGCGGCCGGCGTGATGGTCGCGGCAAACTGTTCCCACTCATCGACGATAGGGTCGATGTTGGCCACGATGAACTCGGAAAGACGCATGGGCAGTACCTGAAAAGAGGTGGCGCGAATCGAATAGTAGTCCCTTTGGCGGGAAATACACGATCAGATCCAACGGCGGTTTTTCACACCCATGAAAAAGGCCCCGGGTCTGTGCGCAAGGCACCGGCCCGGGGCCTTTTACCGTGTGTCGGCCGCCTCAGAACAGGAAGTAGCGCTGGGCCATCGGCAGGGTTTCAGCCGGTTCACACCACAGAAGCACACCGTCGGCCTTGACCTGATAAGTCTGCGGGTCGACATCGATGTTCGGCAGATAGTCGTTGTGGATCAGGTCGGTTTTCTGCACCTCGCGGCAACCTTTGACCACGCCGATTTTCTTCTTCAGGCCCAGGGCCTCCGGCAGTCCGGCCTCCAGGGCCGCCTGGCTGATGAAGGTCAGGCTGGTGGCGTGCAGCGAGCCACCGTAGCTGGCGAACATCGGGCGGTAGTGCACCGGTTGCGGGGTGGGGATCGACGCGTTGGCATCGCCCATGAGGCTGGCGGCAATCGCGCCGCCCTTGAGAATCAGCGTCGGTTTCACGCCGAAAAACGCCGGACGCCACAGCACCAGGTCAGCCCATTTGCCAACTTCGATCGAGCCGACTTCATGGCTGATGCCATGGGTGATCGCCGGGTTGATGGTGTACTTGGCGATATAGCGTTTGGCGCGAAAGTTGTCGTTGCCTTCGCCGTCCTGAGGCAGCGGGCCGCGCTGCTTTTTCATCTTGTCGGCGGTCTGCCAGGTGCGTGTGATGACTTCGCCGACGCGGCCCATGGCCTGGCTGTCGGAGCTGATCATCGAGAACGCGCCGAGGTCGTGGAGAATGTCCTCGGCGGCAATCGTCTCGCGGCGGATGCGGCTTTCGGCGAATGCGACGTCTTCGGCAATGCTCGGGTCGAGGTGGTGGCAGACCATCAGCATGTCGAGGTGTTCGTCGATGGTATTGCGGGTGAACGGTCGGGTCGGGTTGGTCGAACTCGGCAATACGTTCGGGAAACCGCAGGCCTTGATGATGTCCGGCGCGTGACCACCACCCGCACCCTCGGTATGGTAGGTATGGATGGTGCGGCCCTTGAACGCGCCGAGGGTGGTTTCGACGAAGCCGGATTCGTTGAGGGTGTCGGTGTGGATTGCCACCTGCACGTCGTACTGGTCGGCGACGCTCAGGCAGTTGTCGATGCTCGCCGGGGTGGTGCCCCAGTCTTCGTGCAGTTTGAGGCCGATGGCGCCGGCCTTGACCTGTTCGATCAACGGCTCCGGCAGGCTGGCGTTGCCCTTGCCGGTGAAGCCGATGTTCATCGGGAACGCATCGGCGGCCTGAAGCATGCGCGCCAGGTGCCACGGGCCGGAAGTGCAGGTGGTGGCGTTGGTGCCGGTCGCCGGCCCCGTGCCGCCACCGATCATGGTGGTGACACCGCTCATCAGCGCTTCTTCGATCTGCTGCGGGCAGATGAAGTGGATGTGCGTATCGATGCCGCCGGCGGTGAGGATCATGCCTTCACCGGCAATCACTTCAGTGCTGGCGCCGATGGCGATGGTCACGTTCGGTTGCACGTCCGGATTGCCGGCCTTGCCGATCGCGGCGATGCGCCCGTCCTTGAGGCCGACGTCGGCCTTGACGATGCCCCAATGGTCGATGATCAGCGCGTTGGTGATCAACGTGTCGACCACTTCGGCTGCCAGCAACTGGCTCTGGCCTTGGCCGTCGCGAATCACTTTGCCGCCGCCGAACTTCACTTCTTCGCCGTAAGTGGTGAAGTCCTTTTCGACTTCGATCCACAGTTCGGTGTCCGCCAGGCGCACCTTGTCGCCGACGGTGGGGCCGAACATGTCGGCGTAGGCTTGACGCGAGATCTTCATGTGTTCGCCTTGGAATTCAATTGGTTTTGAGATCGTTCGCTGCGCTCACATTCGCGAGCGGGCTCGCTCCCACAGGGGTTCGGATGCCCGCTGGAGGAACTCGGTTTAATGTGGGAGCGGGCTTGCTCGCGAAGGGGCCAGAGCAGACACCGCATTACTTAAAGGTCACCCATGACCCGCCCGGCAAAGCCGAACACCCGCCGATGCCCGGCGTACTCCACCAGCTCGACCTCGCGGCTCTGCCCCGGCTCGAAGCGCACGGCGGTTCCGGCCGGAATATTCAGGCGCATGCCACGGCTGGCGGCGCGATCAAAGGTCAGCGCATCGTTGGTTTCGAAGAAGTGATAGTGCGAACCGACCTGGATCGGCCGGTCGCCGCTGTTGGCGACTTTCAGGCTGACGGTGCGGCGGCCGACATTCAGTTCGATGTCGCCGGGCTGGATCTGGTACTGGCCGGGAATCATGGCCGGGCTCCTTGCAGAATCTTGTAATAGAGGGCGGTCGGTCGATAGGTGCCGTGCGGGTCGCAGGCGTAGTCGGGGATTTCGCCGGCTCGGGTGTAACCCAGGGCCTTGTAGAAATCCTCGGCGGGGGAGCCGGCCTCGGTGTCGAGGTAGAGCATGCCGCGCTTGTGCTTGGCTGCCTCAAGTTCCAGCGCACTCATCAATTGCTGGCCCAGGCCGCGCCGGCGCGCCTGTTCGCGCACCAGCAGTTTTTGCACTTCGGCGCGATTGAGACCATTGGCCTTCTGGCACAGGCCCAGTTGCACACTGGCCTGCACCTGTTCGTCCTTGACCACCACCCAGAGCAACACGCTGCCCTTGTTCACTTGTTGCTGCACATCATCGAAATAGGCGCGGGCCTGCGCGGCATCGAGGTCGGCCATGAAACCGACGCTGGCGCCATAGCCTACGGCGTCGAGCAGCAGATCAATCAGGCCCTGACGATAGTGCGCAAAACTTTCCGCATTGACCCGTCGCAGTTGGGCGGCGTTCATCGGTGTCACTCCTTGTTGGCTGCAGGCGGCTCCGCGCCAGGGTTGAGGATCAGTTGCATGAACGTCAGGTCGAGCCAGCGGCCGAACTTGGTGCCGACCTGCGGCATCTGCCCGGTGACGCTGAAACCGGCGCGCTCATGCAGACGAATGGAAGCGGCGTTGCCACTCTCGATTGCGGCGACCATCACGTGCTTGTCGCAGGCTTTCGCCCGTTCGATCAGTGCGCTCATCAATTTCGGACCAAGACCATTGCCGCGCTGGTCGCTGCGCACGTAGACCGAGTGCTCGACGGTATGGCGAAACCCGTCGAACGGTCGCCAGTCGCCAAACGAAGCGTAGCCGAGCACGCAGTTGGCGGTGTCGACGATCACCAGAATCGGGTAGGCCTGGGCCTGGCGGGCGCTGAACCAGGCCTGGCGGTTGCCGAGGTCGACCGCCGATTCGTTCCAGATCGCGGTGGTGTTGAGTACTGCGTCGTTGTAGATGTCGCGGATCGCCGGCAGGTCGGCGTGCAGGGCATCTCGCAGGGTGTAGGTCATGGCGCGGCCTCAGACGATGGGCTGGTGGACGGTGACCAGTTTGGTGCCGTCGGGGAACGTTGCTTCGACCTGGATCTCCGGGATCATTTCCGGGATGCCTTCCATCACCTGCTCGCGGCTCAGCAGGGTAGTGCCGTAGTGCATCAGTTCGGCCACGGTCTGGCCATCCCGTGCGCCTTCAAGCAGCGCTGCGGAGATGAAGGCCATGGCTTCCGGGTAATTGAGTTTCACACCGCGCGCCAGGCGGCGCTCGGCGACGAGGCCGGCGGTGAATATCAGCAACTTGTCTTTTTCGCGTGGGGTCAGGTCCATTGTGGGTATCCATCAGGGCAGATTGAAAAGAGTCGGGACTGTTGGCACAGATCTCTGTGGGAGCGAGCCTGCTCGCGAAGGCGTCGGCCCAATCAATATTTGAGGTGACTGATACAGCGCTTTCGCGAGCAGGCTCGCTCCCACATTGGAATGCATTTCAGGTGTTCCAGATTCGGGGTGGCTGGGCCTCGCGGCCGAGCAAGGCCGGGCGCAGCAGGCGCCACAGGTCGATCAGCCAGGCGCGGGCCAGCAGCGCCTCGCTCGCCAGGCAGCGGGCGACGAGCAACCCTGGCAGTTGGGTCAGATCGCCGCGCACCTCATGGCCCAGCGATCGACAACGCTCCAGCAGTTCGGCATCGATTTCTCCGGTGACCAGCAGCGTCGCAAACACCGGATTGCCATCCAGGCCGATGGGCGAGTCGAGCAGGCCGTCATTGCCGCTGATACGCTGGCGCTCGTGCCAGAGCAAGCGGCCGTCGCGGCGAATATCCAGGTGCGCCTGAAAATGTCCGAGGTCGAAACGCTCGCCGCTGGCCGGGCGACCCAGCGCCACCACGTCCCAGTAGAACAGCCGCGCATCGCCCTCAAGCTCGATCGAGGTCGTGAGTTGCGCCTGGGCGGCGCTGTAGACGATGGTTTCCTGCGGCAGCCATTCGAGCGTCGCGCCAGCCGCCACTTTCAAATCGAGTTGCTGATACGCCGGCCCCGCCGCGCGATACCACTTGGCCGCGCCGGGGCTGGTGATCTGCGCCCAGGCGTGCGGTTCGACGCGGGCGCTGATGTTCAGCCGGTCACCGCCGGCGATCCCGCCCGGTGGGTGGACGATAATGTGCTGGCAGACCTCAGGGCCTTCGGCGTACAGGTGCTTTTGCACCCGCAGCGGGCCGAGGTGGCGACGTTGAACCGGGCGCGTGCAGTCGCCGAAGCGGGCGTAGGCCAGCTCCAGCTCGGCGTGCCAGCTTGGGGTAAACAGGGCAGTGGGAAGCGCTAGATTCATGGTTTGTAATTATCGTTAGGAAGCTACAGATTAAATCGTTACCAGACCTCGTACACCCTCGGCCTCCATATTTTCACCGCGACCCTGCTGCACGATCTCGCCCCGGGACATCACCAGGTACTGATCGGCCAGCTCCGCGGCGAAATCGTAGAACTGCTCCACCAGCAAAATCGCCATGTCGCCACGGGCCGCGAGTGTCTTGATCACCGCGCCGATCTCCTTGATCACCGACGGCTGAATGCCTTCGGTGGGTTCGTCGAGGATCAGCAAACGCGGGCGACTGGCCAGTGCGCGACCGATCGCCAGTTGCTGTTGCTGGCCGCCGGACAGGTCGCCACCGCGCCGCTGCTTCATTTGTAGCAGCACCGGGAACAGTTCGTAGATGAAACTTGGTACTTCTTTCGCTTCGCTGCCGGGAAACCGTGACAGGCCCATCAGCAGATTCTCTTCCACCGTCAGCCGGCCGAAGATTTCCCGGCCCTGTGGCACATAGGCGATCCCGGCGTGCACACGCTGGTGCGGCTTGAGCGTGGTGATCGCTTTGCCTTCCCAATTCACCCCACCTTCCCTGGACGGCAGCAGGCCCATCAGGCACTTGAGCAGGGTGGTCTTGCCCACGCCGTTGCGCCCGAGCAGGCAGGTGACCTCGCCGACCTTCACGTCAAAGCTCAGGCCACGCAGGATGTGGCTTCCGCCGTAGTACTGGTGCAGTTTGTCGACTTGCAGCATGTTCGAAATCTCCTCAAATCCCCTTGTAGGAGTGAGCCTGCTCGCGATAGCGGCGTGTCAGTCAACGCCTACTTATCTGATACACAGCTATCGCGAGCAGGCTCACTCCTACAGTTTGGAAAGGTGTTTGCAGTTCAGCGGCCGAGGTAGACCTCGATCACCCGCTCGTTTTCCTGCACCTGCTCAAGCGAGCCTTCGGCCAGCACGCTGCCCTGATGCAGCACCGTCACATGGTCGGCAATCGAGCCGACAAAGCCCATGTCGTGCTCCACCACCATCAGCGAATGCTTGCCGGCCAGCGACTTGAACAGTTCGGCGGTGAATTCGGTTTCGGCATCGGTCATGCCCGCCACCGGTTCGTCGAGCAACAACAGCTGCGGGTCTTGCATCAGCAGCATGCCGATCTCCAGAAACTGTTTCTGGCCGTGGGACAACAGGCCTGCCGGACGATTGACCGATGTGGTGAGGCGAATGGTCTCCAGCACCTCGCTGATGCGCTCGCGCTGCTCGCCGCTCAGGCGTGCGCGCAGACTGGCCCACACCGATTTGTCGGTTTTTTGCGCCAGTTCCAGGTTTTCAAACACGCTCAACGCTTCGAACACCGTTGGCTTCTGAAACTTGCGGCCAATGCCGGCCTGGGCGATCTGCACTTCGCTCATCTGCGTCAGGTCGAGTGTTTCACCGAACCACGCTTTGCCATGACTGGGCCGGGTCTTGCCGGTGATCACGTCCATCAGCGTGGTTTTACCCGCGCCATTGGGACCGATGATGCAGCGCAACTCGCCGACGCCGATGTACAGGTTCAGATTGTTCAGCGCCTTGAAGCCGTCGAAGCTGACGCTGATGTCTTCCAGGGTCAGGATTGTGCCGTGGCGGGTATTCAGCCCGGGGCCGACGCGCTGGCCGAGACCGAGTGCATCACGGCTGGTGCCGGCGTCCTTGTTCGGTTCCAGCGGCGGAAAAAACGCCGGTTCCAGCATGAATTCAGCGCTCGCTGTCACTCTCATTGCTCACCTCGTTTCTTCAGCAGGCCGATCACACCTTTGGGCAGGTACAACGTCACGACGATGAACAGTGCACCGAGGAAGAACAGCCAGTATTCGGGGAAGGCCACGGTGAACCAGCTCTTCATGCCGTTGACCACGCCAGCGCCGAGCAGCGGGCCGATCAACGTCCCGCGCCCGCCGAGGGCGACCCACACGGCGGCTTCGATGGAGTTGGTCGGCGACATTTCGCTGGGGTTGATGATCCCTACCTGCGGCACGTACAACGCCCCGGCCAGACCGCACAACACTGCGCTCAGAACCCAGACGAACAACTTGAAACCGCGCGGGTCGTAGCCGCAGAACATCAGGCGGTTTTCCGCATCGCGCAGCGCGGTCAGCACCCGGCCGAACTTGCTCTGCGCCAGACGCCAGCCGATGAACAGGCTCGCCACCAGCAGCAACACCGTGGCCAGAAACAGCACCGCGCGGGTGCCCGGCTCGGTGATGCCGAACCCCAGAATCGTGCGGAAATTGGTGAAGCCGTTGTTGCCGCCGAACCCGGTCTCGTTGCGGAAAAACAGGAGCATGCCGGCGAAGGTCAGGGCCTGGGTCATGATCGAGAAATACACGCCCTTGATCCGCGAGCGGAAGGCGAAGAAGCCGAACACCAACGCGAGTAGCCCCGGCGCCAATACCACCAGACACATCGACCAGATGAAACTGCTGGTGCCGCTCCAGTACCACGGCAATTCGCTCCACGACAGAAACGTCATGAACGCCGGCAGGCCGTCGCCAGCCGCCTGACGCATCAGGTACATGCCCATCGCATAGCCGCCGAGGGCGAAGAACAAGCCGTGGCCCAACGACAGCAAACCGGCGTAACCCCAGACCAGATCGAGCGCCAGGGCGACGATGGCGTAACAGAGGATTTTGCCGACCAGCGTCAGAGTGTACGCCGAGACGTGCAGCGCGCTGTCCGGCGCCAACAATGACAGCAGCGGCAGGGCGATCAGCAGTGCGAGCATCAGCGCCCCGACTGCGATCGTGACTTTCGGCCCGGCCTTCTGTGTGGCGGTGACTAATAGAGGCTGGTTCATCAGTCGATCACCCGTCCTTTCAGTGCGAAGAGGCCTTGCGGACGTTTCTGGATAAACAGAATGATCAACGCGAGGATCAGGATTTTGCCCAGTACCGCACCGATCTGCGGCTCAAGAATCTTGTTCGCGATGCCCAGACCGAACGCCGCGAGCACACTACCGGCCAGTTGGCCGACGCCGCCGAGCACCACCACCAGGAACGAATCGATGATGTAGCTCTGACCGAGGTCCGGGCCGACGTTGCCGATCTGGCTCAGCGCCACGCCACCGAGGCCGGCGATGCCCGAGCCGAGGCCGAAGGCGAGCATGTCGACGCGTCCGGTGGGCACGCCGCAGCAGGCGGCCATGTTGCGGTTCTGCGTGACCGCACGCACGTTGAGGCCCAGGCGGGTCTTGTTCAGCAGCAGCCAGGTCAGCACCACCACGAACAAGGCGAAGGCGATGATCACGATGCGGTTGTACGGCAGCACCAGATTCGGCAGCACTTGAATGCCGCCGGACAGCCAGGCCGGATTCGCCACTTCAACGTTCTGCGCACCGAACAGCAGGCGCACCAACTGGATCAGCATCAGGCTGATGCCCCAGGTGGCGAGCAAGGTTTCCAGAGGCCGGCCGTAGAGGTGACGAATCACCGTGCGCTCCAGCGCCATGCCGATTGCCGCCGTGACCAGGAACGCCACCGGCAGCGCGATCAACGGATAAAACTCGATGGCTTGCGGGGCGTAGCGCTGGAACATCAACTGCACCACGTAGGTCGAGTAGGCACCGAGCATCAGCATCTCGCCGTGAGCCATGTTGATCACGCCCAGCAGACCGAAGGTGATCGCCAGCCCGAGTGCCGCGAGCAGCAGAATCGAACCGAGGGACATGCCGCTGAACGCCTGGCCCAACACTTCACCGATCAGCAGTTTGCGCTTGACCTGAGCGAGGCTGGTTTCGGCGGCGGTGCGCACGCCGGTATCGCTTTCGACGCCGGGTTCGAGCAAGCCTTCGAGGCGAGTGCGGGCCAGTGGGTCGCCGGTTTCACCGAGCAGGCGCACGGCGGCCAGACGCACCGCCGAGTCGGCATCCACCAGTTGCAGGTTGGCCAGGGCCAGGCTCAGGGCGGCGTGGACGCTTTCGTCTTTTTCGCCAGCCAGTTGCTGGTCGAGGAATTTCAGCTGCGCGGGTTTGGCGCTTTTCTGCAATTGCTGCGCAGCGCTCAGACGGGTTTTGGCGTCGGCGGCGAGCAATTGGTGGCTGGCCAGTGCGGTGTCGATCAGACCCCGCAGGCGATTGTTCAGGCGCAGGGTTTTGGCTTGGCCGTCGATGGTCAATTCGCCTTGTTGCAGGGCGTTGATCAGCGCGATGCGGGCCGGATCGGGTTGCGCAGCCCAGGCTTCCAGCAGTTTCGCTTGCTGCACGGGGTTGGCGGCGACGAAGTCTTCGGCTTCGCCGGCAAAGGCGGTCATCGGCAACAACAGTGCGATGGCAAGAATGAAACGGTAAAGGGTAGTCGGCATAAAGAGTCGCCTTGCGCGGACTATGGGTGGGAGCGGGCTCGCTCGCGAAAGCGGACTCACGTTCAACACGTCAGTCGTCTGACACACCGCTTTCGCGAGCAAGCCCGCTCCCACAGGGGGACTGTGCCGGCCTCACGCCAAGCGCAAGGCTGACACCCAATGACTCAGTTGCTCTTCACCGCATAATCGGGCTTCTTGTCGTTGCCATCGATAAACGGACTCCACGGTTGCGCGCGGATCGGGCCTTCGGTCTGCCACACCACGTTGAACTGACCGTCGCCCTGGATCTCGCCGATCATCACCGGCTTGTGCAGGTGGTGGTTGGTCTTGTCCATGGTCAGGGTGTAGCCCGACGGCGCGGCGAAGGTCTGGCCGGCGAGCGCTTCGCGGACCTTGTCGACGTCGGTGGACTTGGCTTTTTCGACCGCCTGCGCCCACATGTGGATGCCGACGTAAGTAGCTTCCATCGGGTCGTTGGTCACGGCTTTGTCGGCGCCCGGCAGGTTGTGTTTTTTCGCGTAGGCCTTCCAGTCAGCGACGAACTTCTTGTTCACCGGGTTCTCGACCGACTCGAAGTAGTTCCACGCCGCGAGGTTGCCCACCAGCGGTTTGGTGTCGATGCCGCGCAGTTCTTCTTCGCCTACCGAGAACGCCACTACCGGAACATCGGTTGCCTTCAGGCCCTGGTTGGCCAGCTCTTTGTAGAACGGCACGTTGGAGTCGCCGTTGACGGTGGAGATGACCGCAGTCTTGCCGCCAGCGGAGAATTTCTTGATGTTGGCGACGATGGTTTGGTAGTCGCTGTGACCGAACGGGGTGTAGACCTCTTCGATGTCCTTGTCGGCCACGCCTTTGGAGTGCAGGAACGAGCGCAGGATCTTGTTGGTGGTGCGCGGGTAGACGTAGTCGGTGCCGAGCAGGAAGAAGCGCTTGGCGCTGCCGCCTTCCTCGCTCATCAGGTATTCAACCGCCGGGATCGCTTGCTGGTTCGGTGCGGCGCCGGTGTAGAACACGTTCGGCGACATTTCTTCGCCTTCGTATTGCACCGGGTAGAACAGCAGGCCGTTAAGTTCTTCGAACACCGGCAGTACCGATTTGCGTGACACCGAGGTCCAGCAACCGAACACGACCGCGACCTTGTCCTGGGTCAGCAACTGCCGGCCCTTTTCCGCGAACAACGGCCAGTTCGACGCCGGGTCGACCACCACCGGTTCGAGCATCTTGCCGTTCACCCCGCCCTTGGCGTTGATCTCGTCGATGGTCATCAGCGCCATGTCTTTGAGCGACGTTTCGGAGATCGCCATGGTGCCGGACAACGAATGCAGAATCCCGACCTTGATGGTCTCGGCAGCCTGGACAGTCCAGGTCATGCCCATCGCGGCAATGCTTGCCGTGAGTGTGAAAGCCTTGATCAAACTGCGACGCTTCATTGTGCGATCTCCATGAACGTTTAATTTTTCTGGTTGGCAGATGCGGACGACTGAAGGTGTGTTTTGCAAGGGCTGTGCCCGGTCGGGGTCGGGCAGGAAAATGTCGGTTTAGAGCGGTTGCGTGTTGGTGGGGTGCACCATGAAGGAACGAGGCGCGTGTGACGGTGCGCTCGAATGCGCCAGATTAGGGCGCGGGTTTCACGAACGACGCCGTCCACTGGGGGAGCGAGCCTGCTCGCGAATACGGTGTGTCATTCAGCAATGCTGTTGACTGACTCTCCACATTCGCGAGCAGGCTCGCTCCCACGTTGTTCTGTGTTGGATTAGCGGCGGCGCATGAGGCCGATGAAGAAGACGCCGCCGATGGCTGCGGTGGCGACGCCGATGGGCAGGTCTTCCGGCGCGATCAGGGTCCGGGCGGCGACATCGACCCAGACCAGAAACAGGCTGCCGAGCAACACACAGGCCGGCAGCAGGCGGCGATGTTCGGCGCCGACCAGACGCCGGGCAATGTGCGGCACCATCAGCCCGACAAAACCGATCGAGCCGCTGATCGACACCAGCACGCCGGTCATCAGCGAGGCGATCACAAACACCCGCAAACGCACCGACCGGGCGTTCAGGCCGAGGGTCACGGCGGTCTGCTCGCCGGCCATCAGTGCGTTCAGCGGTCGGGCCATGCCCAACAGCAAACCGAGACCGAGCAGCACGCTCAGGGCCGGCACCGCCAGCAATTCCCAGCGCGCCAGGCCAAGACCGCCGAGCATCCAGAACATCACCGCCGAGCTGGCGCGGTGGTCGCCCATGAACAGCAGCAGGTTGGCGATCGCCATCATCACGAACGACACCGCCACACCGCACAGCAGCAACCGGTCGCTCTCGAGCCGGCCTTGACGATTGGCAATGCCCAGCACCAGAAACATGCTCAGCAACGCACCGATGAACGCAGCAATCGGCAAGGTCAGCAGGCCGACGATTTCACCGATGTGCAACACCACGATCACGGCGCCCAACGTTGCGCCGGAGGTGACGCCGAGCAGGTGCGGATCTGCCAGTGGATTGCGCGTCACCGCTTGCAGCACCGCGCCGATCAACGCCAGACCGGCACCCACCAACGCCCCAAGCAACATGCGCGGCACACGGATCAGCCAGACGATGTGTTCCTGTCCGGCGCTCCAGCTCACGTCGCCGAGACCGAAGGCCTTGTGCAGCAGAATCCGCCACACCACCTCCACCGGCACCCGGGCGGGACCGAAGCCAAGCGAGACCACGCACGACACCAGCAACACGGCGCCGAGGGCGATCAGCAACAGGGCGTAGCGACGGTCGATCATTCGCCGTGGAACCCTTTGGCCAGGGTTTCCACCGCCAGCACGTTATCGATCCCCGGCGTGGCCTGCACGTAAGGGATGACGATGAAGCGCTGGTTCTTGATCGCGTCAACCGATTGCAGCGCCGGGTTCTTCAGCAGAAATTCGATCTTCTGATCGGCGGTGATTTCGCTGTAGTCGACGATCACGATCACCTGCGGATTGCGTTCGACCACGGTCTCCCAGTTGACCCGGGTCCAGCTCGCCTCGACGTCATCGAGAATGTTGCGCCCGCCCGCGGCATCGATCAGCGCCTGCGGCATGCCCAGTCGGCCGGAGGTCATGGCGCGGTCTTCGCCGCTGTCGTAGAGGAACACGCGCGGCTGGCTGGCGGGCAGGTCTTTGCGGATCTCGGCGACCTGCTGCTGCATGTCGGCGATCAGGGCGTTGGCGCGATCCTGCACGTCGAAGATTTTGCCGAGGTTGCGCAGGTCGTTGTAGGTGTCCTCCAGCGTCGCCGCCGGGCGCTTCATCACGAAGGCGCAGGATTCGGTCAGCTCATAGACGTTGATGCCCAGCGGTTGCAGGGTCTGCGGAGTGAGATCACCCCCGACACGCATGCCGTAATCCCAGCCGGCGAAGAAAAAATCGACGTTGGCGTTGAGCAGGGTTTCCACCGACGGGTACTTCGCGGCCAGCTCCGGCAAACCGTCGAGCAGCGACTGCATCTGGGGCGTCACCGACTTCCAGCCACTGACACCGCTGTACCCGGCCATGCGCGATTTGAGGCCGAGCGCGAGCATCATCTGGGTCATGTTGATGTCGTGGCTGACCGCATGCCCTGGCGCTTGCTTGAAGGTCACTTCGCGGTTGCAGCTGTGAACGGTCAGCGGGTACTTCGTGGCCTCGGCCAGGGCTTGAGCACTGCACAACAAAAGAGCGACGCAAAGCAGGGAACGCACAGTCATGGTCGGGTTATCCAGGTGATTCGCGGGTAGCCGTGGAGGGGATGGGAATCGATCAGCGCTTCGACGCCGAACACCTCGCGCAGCAGTTCGACGGTGAGGACTTCTTGCGGCGTGCCGCTGGCGACGATGCGCCCGTGATTGATCACGTACAGACGGTCACAGAAGGCGGCGGCCAGGTTCAGGTCGTGGATGCTGGCGAGTGTGCCGATCTGCAGGCGCTTGACCAGTTGCAGCAGTTCGAGCTGATAGCGCGGGTCGAGGTGGTTGGTCGGCTCGTCGAGGATCAGCAGTTGCGGTTGCTGGGTCAGGGCGCGGGCGAGGATCACGCGCTGTTTTTCACCACCGGAAAGCGTGGCGAAAGCGTGGTCTTCGAAGCCGTCGAGGCCCACTGATTTGAGCGCCTGAGTCGCAAGATTCCGGTCTTCCAGCGTATCGCCATCGAACAGGCCTTTGTGCGGTGTGCGGCCCATGGCGACGACCTCCTCGACGGTCAGACCGAAGGCATCGGGGAATTCCTGCAGGACCACGGCGATGCGTTGTGCACACCAGCGCGAGGACTGTTTCCACACATTGTGGTGATCGAGTCTGACCTCACCGTTTTCCGGCTGGCTGAAGCGATAGGCGCAGCGCAACAGGCTGGTCTTGCCGCTGCCGTTGGGGCCGATCAAACCGACAAACTCACCGGCAGCCACCTGCAACGAGGCGTCACGCAGCTGGAACTGGTGATGGCAGTGGCCGTGGCCCAGAGGTGTCCAGGCGAGGTTGGCGAGGGTCAGTGAGGTCATGCGTCTACTCTGAAATATTCGGTGTTGCTGATGGCGCCTTCGCGAGCAGGCCCGCTCCCACAATGGAGTGCATTTCAATGTGGGAGCGAGCCTGCTCGCGAAGGCGCCGGTACATCAAAAGGTGTAATCCGCGGTGACGAAGAATGATCTCGGCTCGCCGAGAATCCATTGCTGGCCCTCATTGTATTGGCTTTGCGCGTATTGGCGGTCAAACAGATTGTTCACCTGCAGGCCCAGCGTGGTGTTGCGCAAGGCTTGCCACGACAGCGTGGCATCGACCACGGTGTAGCTCGGCAGCTCGTTGCGGTTGGCCATGTCGGCGTAGCGCGCATCGACGTAACGCACGCCGGCACCGGCCTTCAGGTCATCGCTGAGTTTTTTGTTCAGCCACAGATTGGCGGTGCGCCGTGGCACGTCCACCGGGCGGTTGCCGTTATACGACAGGGTTTGCCCATTCACCACTTCGGAGAAGTCATCGTACTTGGCTTTGACGACTGCAGCGTTGGCCTGCAGTTGCCAGGCGTGGGGCAATTGCAGGTCGAGGCTGGCTTCCAGGCCATTGGAGGATTGCTGGCCGACTTGCTGCTTGAGCGTCGGGTTGCCCGGATCGTCCGTCAGCAGCTTCTTTTTGACGATGCGATAGGCCGCCAGGGTGAACTCGCCGCGCTGATCCCAGAACAACTGCTTCATGCCGATCTCGGTCTGTCGTGCGGTCGACAGGTCGTACTGCTGCTGGCTGGGGCTCAGGGATATCAGGCCGCCGATACCGTCGGTGCTGGTCGCGACCTGAGCGTAAAACGAGGTCTCGGGCGTCAGCGCAAACACCAGTCCGGCCTTCCAGTTGTTGCCGGTCAGGGTCTTGTCGCTCTGGCTGCCGTCCACCAGATTGTTGCGATCAACGTGCACGTAATCGCGGCGTACACCGGTCACCAGCGACCAGCGCTCGCTGAGTTGCGTGCGGTTTTCGGCGAACAGCGACATCTGTTTCGTGGTGCTGTCGAACTGATCACGGTACGGGTTGGCGCTTTCGAAGTTGCCCGGTTGCGGGTGATACAGGTCCAGCGCCTGGCCGTTCGGCAACACGTCGTTGAACGGTGAGTTGCTGTTGAGCTGGAAGCGGATGCGGTTGTAATCGACGCCGGTCACGGTCTGGCTGTCGAGGCCGAACAGCGAGTGCTTGAAGGTGAAGGTCTGGCGGTCCCCGACCTGCTCCTGTTGGTGGCCGATACCGAAGTAACCGCTGCGACTGAGTTGTTGCGTGGTGGTGTCGAAGTTGTAGTTCTCGGCGTTCTGCCAGCGGCGTTGGGCCTTGAGGTAATACAGTTCGTTGCTGGCGCTGAGCGCATCGTTGATCTGCCAGTCAGTGGTCAGGCGCGTCCATTGGTCGTTGTAGTGCTGCTTGTCGTCGCGCACGTTGTAGTTCTTGTTGCGCAGGCTGTCCTGCAGCCGGCCGTTGATCAGTGGTGTGCCGAAGTAGTTTTGTGGCCGCTGGTCCCCGTAGTCATGGGCGAGGGTGAAAGCCAGATCATCGGTAGCCTGCCAGCGCAGGGCGGCGCTGATGAAGTCGCTGGAGGAGTCGCCGCGATCGATCCAGCCGTTACTGCGCAGGCGATTGAGATTGAGGCGATAGCTCAGGGTATCGGTCAGCGAACCACCGCTGTCGAACGCCTGCTGCTGACGATCATATGAGCCGTAGCCGACGCGCAGATGGTTTTCGATTTCGCCGCTGAACGGTTTTTTCGCAATCACGTTGACCACCGCACCGGTCGCGCCTTCGCCGTACAGCACCGAGGCCGGGCCGCGCAGCACATCGACGCGCTCCACCGACCAGGTGTCGACCGGGAAGGTCGCGGTGCCCATGCCGGTGTACATGCGGTTGCCGTCATACAACTGCATCACCGAACTCTGCCCGGTAAAACCGCGTGCCTGCAACGAGGTGCCGCCATCGCCTGGGGTACCGGTGCGACTGATGCCGGTGCTGCGCGACACGGCGTCTTGCACGCTGCGATCGCCACGGGCACGCACTTGTTCGCCACTGAGGCTTTCGACGCTGGCCGGGGTTTCCATGGCGCTGAGGTTCAGGCGTGAACCGGCGGTGGTCGGCGTGGTCAGGCTGACGCTTTCGTCGTCAATGGCCGGTGCGCTGATGGTGCCGGTGGGCAGCGTCAGCGGTTGGCTGTCGGCATTGGCGTGGTTCAGGGCGAACAGGCAGAGGCTGGACAAGAGGTACTTGTTCATCGGGGTGGTGAATCACTTCTTCAAAAGAAAGCCCGCAGCTTTTGGCCGCGGGCAGAGTGGCAAATATGGGTTATACAGTAACACTAAAAAATGCCGGCTAATAAGAGCCGGCAGTTTAAAGAACTGTCTAAAATGCGCATCTCGCCTGTTTCATGATGAAGTTGAGGCAGATTCAGGTTGGCGCCCAAGACGCGACAGCAGCACTCGATCCAGCAACCAGACCGCCACCAGCGAAGCCCCCACCAGCGGAAAAATCACCGCCAGCACCACCATGATTGCCACGCCGGTTTTCCATTTCGGCAGGTCATGACGTAGCGGCGGCACGCCGAACTTGCCCTGCGGGCGGCGCTTCCACCAGATCACCACACCGCTGACGGCGCTGAGCAGAATCATCAGGCAGATCAGCAACACGACGATCTGGTTGAAGGTGCCGAACATCTTGCCTTCGTGCAGCATTACGCCGATTTCCGTGGCCCGCGCCACCGCGCCGTACTGCTCGAAACGCACATCGGCGAGGACCTTGCCGGTGTACTGATCGACATGCAGGGTGGCGTCGTTGCGCGGATCGTCGGCGAATACGGCGATGGTGAACACCCCGGTGGCGGTGGTCGGCAGGGTGATGCTGTAGCCCGGCTCGACCTTGCGTTCAATTGCGATGTTCTGCACCGCTTGCAGGCTGATGGCGGGCGCGGCAGGGCCGTGCTGCATGCCGCCGTGGGCCATGTGCTCGGCATGGTCGCCGGACATCGGCATCGGCGTGTTTTCCATCGCCCACGGCACGGTCTGGCGCGCGGCGTTGTTGAGGCTGCCGGCCTCGACGTCGGAGGTTGGCACGTTGTTCCACATGGCGGCCGGGAACACGTTCCACACCTGGGCGTACTGCTTGCCCCAGAACCCGGTCCAGGTCATGCCGCTGAGCAGCATCACCAGCAACAACGCCGCGCCCCAGAACCCGGTGACCGCATGCAGATCACGCCATAGCACGCGCCCGCGGCTGTTCAGTCGCGGCCACAGAATCCCGGCGGACTGACCTCGCGGCCACCACAGAAACACCCCCGACACCACCAGCACTACGCCCCAACCGGCGGCGAGTTCGATCAAGCGGTCACCGACGGTGCCGATCATCAGTTCGCCGTGAATCGCACGGGCGATGGCCTGCAGGTTCTGCCTGGCATCCTGCTCGCCGAGGATATCGCCGTGGTACGGATCGATGAAAACGTTGAGTTCGTGACCTTCGTTTTTCACCACGAATTGCGCGCTGCGTTCGGCATTCGCTGGCGGCAGGTACTGGGTGATCTGGCCCTGTGGATAAGCGCTTTTCACCCGTTGCAGCAGGTCATCGGCCGGCACCGTGTGATGCCCGGCCGGTACTTTGAGCAAGCTGCTGTACATCAGTGAATCGAGTTGCGGTTTGAACAGGTAGATGATGCCGGTCAGGGCCAGCATCACCATGAAAGGGGCGACGAACAGCCCGGCGTAAAAATGCCAACGCCAGGCCAGGTTGTAGAAATTCGCTTTGGGCTTTTGCATCACGTGTGCTCCGCTTGGCTTGGATCTTTTAGTTGTTCTGTATCGGTAACGTCACCGCTGCACTCCTGTGGGAGCGGGCTTGCTCGCGAAGACGGCGGCACGCTCAACATTGTTGGCGCCTGATACACCGCTTCGCGAGCAAGCCCGCTCCTGCAAAGGCAGGGCGTGCCTCTTTGTCAGAAACTCATGTCGACCTTGGTCCAGAGCGTGCGCCCCGGTTCATTGATCGCTTGCGGGTCGTTGGCCGGGTAGCCGAAACCGGCGTTGCCCGCCAGGTTCAAGTGCTCGGCATAAGCCTTGCCGAACAGGTTGTCGACGCCGGTGCTGACCTTCCAGTTCTTGTTGATCCGATAGGCGCCGTTGAGCGAGAACACGCCAAAGCCGCCGCTCTTGTCGTAGTCCTTGCCGACTACGTTGCCCTTGTTCTGGTCGATGCGGTTTTGCGCCGCGACCACGCGCCACAGCGCGCCGGCGCTCCAGTTGTCTTCGCTGTAGGTGAGGCCGAAACGCGCATCCAGCGGCGGCATTTGCGGCAGGGCTTTGCCGTCGCTGCTGTTTTTGCCCCAGGCGTAGGCCAGGGTCGCGTCGGCTTTCCAGTTGTCGGTGAGCTTGTACGCAGCGCCGAGTTCGCCGCCCATGATCCGTGCGTCGATGTTTTGTGCGCGGGAGGTGCTCATGCCCATCATCGTCGGCGTGTAGTCGAACAGGATGTAGTCGCGCACCACGCCGATGTAGCCCGAGGCCCAGGCCTCAAGGTCGGCACTCTTGTAGTTCACGCCGAAGTCGAACTGGGTGGTCTTTTCCGGTTTGATCGAATCGAAAGCGTTCACCGAACCGGCCGGGCCTGACTTGGGCGAAAACAGCTCCCAGTAATCCGGAAAACGCTGCGCGTGGCCGAGGCCCGCATAGAGCGTGGTCGGGCTGTCAGCCAGGTCATGCTCGTAACGCACGAAGCCGCTGGGCAGGGTGTCGGCGCGGGTGTCGTCGGCGGTCGGGTTCGGGCGGCTCATCATCCCGGAGCCAATGCTCTGTCGGTAATCCTTGGCCGAGGCGCGGTCGACACGGGCACCAGTGATCAGGCGATCACGGTCAGCGGCGTACCAGGTCATTTCGCTGAACACGCCGTAGTTATGGAAATCGGCGTCCTTGGTGTACGGCTGATCCTTGTAGGTGTCGATACCCATGCCGCTGCGCTGGCGGTGTTCGTTGGTCTGCGCATCGAGACCGGTGATCAACTGGATATTGGCCCAGCGCCAGGTCGCCTTGATCCGCGCGCCGAGGGTGCGGCGGTCGACGTTGGACGCCATGGGCCCGGCCATCATCCCGGTGCCGGACGGCGTGCGCAGGGTGTAGTTGTCCATCACGTGGTCGGCGTAGTTGTAGTAGACCTGCGCTTCGAGCTTCTCCAGCACGTCAGTGATGTTGGATTTCTCGAAGCGCAGCCCGAGGCTTTCACGCAGGAACTGCGAACCGTCCATGCCGCGTCCGGCGTAACGCGCTTCGCCGTCGCCCTTGCCGGCGGTGAGTTCGATCAGGGTGTCGGCGTCCGGGGTCCAGCCGACGGCGATGTCACCGTTCCACTTGTCGTAGCGCGACGGCACGGTGTCGTTGTTGCCGTCGCGATAGTCGTCGGAGTGCGCGGTGTTGCCGATCACCCGCACGTAGCCCAACGGCCCGCCGGCGGCAGCATCAACCACTTTGTCGAAGCGCCCGTTGGAGCCGGCCAGCACGCTCGCGTTCACCCGGGTGCCGAGTTCGCCGAAGCTTTCCGGTTCACGGTCGAAGAGCACCGTGCCGGCCGATGCGCCCGGGCCCCAGAGCACGGTTTGCGGGCCTTTGATCACCGTGAGTTTGTCGTAGGTTTCCGGCGAGATGTACGAGGTCGGTGCATCCATGCGGCCGGGGCAGGCACCGAGCAGCATGCTGCCGTTGGTGAGGATATTCAGGCGCGAACCGAACATGCCGCGCAGTACCGGATCGCCGTTGGTACCGCCATTGCGCACCAGGGCAAAGCCCGGAATGGTCTTCAGGTAATCGCCGCCGTCGCTGGCGGGTACCGGCTGGCGCGGGTCCTTGGGGTTGGTAACGATGGTCAGCGGCGAGCTGGGGGCGATTGCGGTGATCACCGTCGGGCTGAGTTCTTCGTTGTGCCCGGCGTGGTCATCGGCCAGCACCAGCGGGGACAGCAGGACGCCGCAAAGGACGGCGGTAGCGTGCGAGAAACGAATGCGCGATTCGTTCAAGGCGAAGGACGCCTGAGCTGCGCTCAAGCGTGGAACAGCGGAAAACCTGGACATGACAATTTCCATCAAACAGTCGTAAACGACACGGCCGGCAGCCTGAAGCTGTCTTCTCAACCGTGTGCAATCAAAGGTGCGGTGTTTACGCGACGATGGGCGGAGCGCGGGTGCGGGCGCCGGGGAAGAAGGTTTGCCGGGCATGGCCCAGGCGCGGGGAGGACGGGGTGAAGGTGTTGACGTGAGCGATGCTGAACGTGGCGAAGCTGCCGCCACCGGTCAGCGCCGGGCAGTTGAACAGCAGGCTGCAATAACCGCACTTTTCCCACAGGGCGTGGTGCGAGGATTGCGGCGGACAGTGTTCGGCAGCCGGTTGTGCACCGTGCGCGGAATGGTCCATGCCGGGCATGTCCATCGACATGTCCATGCTCATTGGCATGGAAGTCGAGGCGTGCTGATCCATCGGCATCGACTGAGAAATCAGCGGGCCGATGAAGATCATCAACATGGCGAACAGGGCGATCCAGCTACCGCGGGTCAGAGTCTGGCTCTGGCGGTGCAGGCTGGACGCCCCGGCGCGTTGCGGGCGCACGGGCGTGGTCAGCCGGATCGGTTACTGGGCGTGATCGTGCGCCTGGGTTTCTTGCGGCGGCTTCTTCTGCACCGCGACCTCGACCGTCACGTCACCGGCTTTCTCGAAATGCAGGGTCAGCGGGAAGCGTTTGCCGTCGCTGAGCAGGTTGCGGTCTTTCGGGTTGAGCAGCATCACGTGATAAGCCATTGGCGCGAACGTCACCTTGCCGCCGGCCGGGATCACGACATTGGGCACCTGCTGCATTTTCATCAGGTCGCCCTGCATCACATGCTCGTGCAACTGCGCTTGGTCTGTGATTGGCGAATCGACGCTGAGCAAGCGGTCGTCTGTCTTGCCGGGATTGCTGATCACGAAGTAAGCGGCGACGGTCGGCGCGTTGGGCGGTAGCTCCTGCGACCACGGGTGAGCGATTTCCAGCTCGCCCGCCTTGTATTCGTGGGCATGGGCGAAGCACGCCGGCAGCAACAGCGCAGCGATGACGAAGAATTTGTTCAACATGGCAGTTCTCCAGAACGATTTGATACGCAGGTCAATTGCGAGAACAAATCAAACCAGAGGCGAGGCGCGGGGATTGAGGCTCGGCCATTGCTGGCGCGGTGTCGGTGTTTGCAACGAGGGCGGCGCCACGCTGCGATTGCTTGCATAGTGGGCGAAATACAGCTGCGGTGTATGACCCGGCAACGCCACCAGCGGCGCTGAGCCCGAGCAGCACCAGCAATGCTGCATGTTGGAATGGGTGTCATTGGACGGGGCTTTCTGCTCCGGGGTGCCGATGTTGATCGCCACCATCTTCGTCCCGCTGCCGGTGCAGAAACTGCTCCACAGCAATTGTTCGGCCGGTGAATTGGCCGCCTGCGCCATCGCTCCGGTCATCGGCATGGCGAGCATGTTGAACAGCACTGCAAAGCAGGCGATCCAGGCAATGGCTAGCCGGTGTCGGTTCATGGGACAGATCCGTTGGGTGGGCGATCAGGCGCGGCTATTTAGCCTGATCAGGGCCGATAAGTAAAAAGACGTCGTGCGGTTTTGTGTCGCACGGGGTTTTTCAATGACTTGGTCAATTCACAGGTACGGCATGAACCTGCATATCCACACCAAGCGTAGCGCGGATTACCGAAAATATTTTGGCCAGGTTGTCCATGCTCGGATTGCCTTTGGCTGACAGCATTCGATGCAGGCTTTTACTGGGCTTTTCGGTCTCCCTTGCAAGCTCTTCGAAGCCTACAGTCGCATTGACAAGATCCCGCAAAATTATTCTCGCCATTTCTGGTTCGCCATTCAGGAACAGCGTCGCGGCCTCATCCAGCAGTGCTTGAGCAAACTCCGGATCACGTTGGGCACGTTCTGCTATTGAATGTTTGTAGCTTCGAGTGAGAACCATAAATTACCTCCGGTCCTGTTCAGCTTTTTTTCGAGATCGAAATTCGGCAATCAATACCTTCGCCTGTTTGATGTCTTTTTTCTGTGTGGATTTATCCCCTCCACCGAACAAGATGATCAGCCGTTTTCCTTCTTGTATCAGGTAGATTCTGTACCCTGAGCCCCAATTGATTTTGTATTCGCCTAGACCGTCGAACCACTTGATATTGGAAGTGTTGCCCATTTCCAATCGAATCAGGGCAGTCGAAACCTTGAGTGCAGCCTGTACACCCAGAGTGGAAATCCACTGGCCAAACGGGCTTGATTGGTCTTCTTCCAGATATTCTTCGAGTGTGATCACGGCCGGCCCTGAAGGTAACAAATAGGTTACTTATCATGCAAGTCGTGGATACTGCCTCATAAGGCGATATCCTCCAATGCAACAAGTGTTTCCTGAAGCGACAGAAACTCCCGACCAACCGCCGGCAACACCGGCCGCTTCAACACCAGCACCGGCACCCTCAATTCTCGCGCCACTTCCAGCTTCGGCTCGGTTGCCGTGCTACCGCTGTTCTTGCTGATCAGCACATCGATCTGCCGTCGCTCGAACAAGGCTCGCTCCTCTGCAAGCAGAAACGGGCCACGGGCGCCGATCACTTCACAGCGCTCGTTACCAGGGTAGACATCGAGGGCGCGCAGGGTCCAGAACTGTTCGGCGGGGATTTCGTCGAGGTGCTGCAGCGGTTCGCGGCCGAGGGTAAACAGCGGGCGGCGGAACGGTTTGAGCGCGCGGATCAGTTCGGCCCAGTCGCTGACCTCTCGCCAGTCGTCGCCCGGTTGCGGCTGCCACGCCGGGCGGCGCAGGGCCCAGCAGGGGATGCCGGCCAGTTGCGCAGCGCTGGCGGCATTGTGGCTGATTTGCGCGGCGTACGGGTGGGTGGCGTCCAGCAGCAGGTCGATGCCTTCAGCGCGAATGAACTGCGCCAGGCCTGCTGCACCGCCGTAGCCGCCAACCCGCACCTGGCAGGTCAGATCAGTCGGCACCCGGCCCACGCCGGCCAGGCTGTAAATGTGGGGCGGCCCCAGCGTGCGGGCGATGGCCAGCGCTTCGGTGACGCCGCCGAGCAACAGAATCCGCTTCATGCAAAACCTCCAGCGTGGCCGACGATTCCGCCCTGACGATCAATTGCAAACACCTCGATCTGCACCTGCGCCGGCACCACGCTGCGGGCGAAATTCAGCGCGTGGCGACAGACTTCATCCCCCAGCGCGATGCCCGCCGCACTGGCCATCGCCAAGGCCTGCTGGCTGGTGTTTGCCGCACGGATGCCTTGCTGCAAAACCTCATCGGCGCCGATCGCCGCCGCCCACTCGGCCAGTTGCGGCAAGTCGATGCTCGAATGCCGCGAGTGCAGGTCCATGTGCCCGGCCGCCAGTTTGCTGATCTTGCCGAAGCCGCCGCACAGACTGAGTTTATCCACAGGCACTTTGCGCAGATGCTTGAGCACCGCGCCGACAAAGTCGCCCATTTCGATCAGGGCGATTTCCGGCAGGTCGTAGACCCGGCGCATGGTGTCTTCGCTGGCGTTGCCGGTGCAGGCGGCGATGTGCAGGAAGCCGTTGGTTTTGGCGACGTCGATGCCCTGATGGATCGAGGCGATGTACGCCGCGCAGGAGAACGGCCGGACGATGCCGCTGGTGCCGAGAATCGACAGGCCGCCGAGGATGCCCAGACGCGGATTCATGGTTTTCAGCGCCAGCGCTTCACCGCCCTCGACGTTGACCGTGACCTCGAAGCCGCCAGCGTAACCGCTTTGGGCGGCAAGCAGGTTCAGGTGATCGCCGATCATCTTGCGCGGCACCGGATTGATCGCCGGTTCACCGACGCCGAGCACCAGCCCCGGCCGGGTCACGGTGCCAACGCCTGCGCCGGCGATGAAGCGAACCCCCGGCTCGGCCAGCAGCCGCACGTGTGAATAGAGCAACGCGCCGTGGGTCACGTCCGGGTCGTCGCCGGCATCCTTGATCGTTCCGGCTTCGGCGCCGTCCTCGGTCAACCGACAGAATTCCAGGCGCATCTGCACCTGCTTGCCCTTGGGCAGGACGATCTGCACCGCGTCCGCCGAGACACCGCCGAGCAGCAGGCGTGCGGCGGCCAGGCTGGTGGCGGTGGCACAGCTGCCGGTGGTCAGGCCGCTGCGCAGGGGCGCGGGTTGTTCGGCGGTTTCGTCACGCATCGAGAGGTTTGCCCAGATCGAGCAAGGTGATCGGCAGCGCCTGGCGCCAGGTGTCGAACTCGCCAAGCGGCTGCGCCTGGGCAACGTGGATGCGGGTCAATTCGCCGCCATGGCGCTCGCGCCAGTTCATCAGGGCGAGTTCACTTTGCAGGGTCACGGCGTTGGCGACCAGCCGGCCACCGGGTTTGAGCTGTTCCCAACAGGTCTCGAAGACCCCTTCGCGGGTCACGCCGCCGCCGATGAAGATCGCGTCGGGGCGCTCCAGCCCGGCGAGGGCCTGCGGTGCCTTACCGCGAATCAGCTGCAGCCCCGGCACGCCCAGCGCATCGCGATTGTGTTCGATCAGTTGCTGACGACCGTCATCGGCCTCGACGGCCAGCGCCCGGCAACTCGGATGCGTGCGCATCCATTCAATGCCGATCGAGCCACTGCCGGCGCCGACGTCCCAGAGCAGTTCACCGGGCGTCGGGGCGAGGCGGGCGAGGGTGATCGCGCGCACGTCACGCTTGGTCAGTTGGCCGTCGTGGCGGAAGGCCGAGTCGGGCAGGCCCGCGAGTCGCGACAGCCGTGGAGCCTCGGCGTCGGCCAGGCATTCGATGGCGATCACATTCAGATCGGCAATCGGCGGGTCGCTCCAGTCATTGGCGATGCCGTCGGTGCGCCGTTCGGCATCGCCGCCCAGATGCTCCAGAACGCTGATGCGACTGCCGCCAAAACCGCGCTCGCGCAACAACGCCGCGACCGCTGCCGGGCTCAGCCCGTCATTGCTCAGCAACAACAGGCGCACACCGCTGGACAACTGTGCATTCAGCGCGGCCAATGGCCGGGCCACCAGCGACAGCGTTACGACTTCTTGCAGCGGCCAGCCGAGGCGAGCCGCTGCCAGCGCACAGGAAGACGGCGCAGGCAGGATCAGCATCTCGTCGCTCGGCACCTGCCGCGCCAGGCTCGCGCCGACGCCATAGAACATCGGATCACCGCTGGCGAGCACGCAGACCGCTTCGCCACGGCGCGCCAATGCCGGCGCGAGGGAAAACGGGCTCGGCCACAATTCGCGTGCGCCGCGAATGCACACTGGCAGCAAGTCCAGCTGTCGCTGGCCGCCAATGATCCGCGCGGCGCCCAGCAGGGCACGCCGGGCGTTTTTGCCCAGGCCCTTGAAGCCGTCCTCACCGATTCCCACAACCGTCAGCCAGGGTGTCATGCCGTTCCTCTGTTCCGAGTACATCTTGAAGGTCGACATGATAGCGCGGTGGCTTTGATCTGACTCAGGTCTATCGGTGGCGAAGGGAGGAACGCACCAGATACATGAGGTTTATAAAAATCAATTATTCGAGGCGGCAACTTTGTTAGTTTGCCTTGGTTGAGATTTTGAAGTTCTGAATGCTCTTGGGCTTTCGGTGTGTTTTATTTTATTTAATAGAGAAATAAACAGTATGGATACTGAGTTGCGCACGGAAGCGGGCAGTTGGCATGCAGTAGTAATGAACGATACGTTGGTGACCGGCTTTGAAACGCAGGCGGTAGTCGACAGAAACTTTTTCAATAACTGCATATTTCTCGCCTCCTTCAAGGCGAATAAGCTTTATGACAGTGATAAGAATCCAGGTGAATGGTTCGACTACTATGTCGGCGTACTCTGGTCGTATGGCTGGAGTTTTGATGAAGAGCCTGTCGAGTTTGTTCAGCCGCAGTTTTCCGGGAGCGTACAGCAAGCCTGGATGATGTCGGCCGCACGTCTGGTTACGCGGTCTCAGTTGGCACGGGTTGAGGCGGCACACGCTGCACTCGAAAAAGATGCACTGTTGCTGGCCAAGTTCGCAGGCTCGAGTGGCAAGACACATAAGTCCCACATCATGCCGGTGCGCTATGGCGCCAATGGTGAGCTGGTGGTGGTGCTCAGTCAGATCAGGTTTATCAAAACGGTCATGCGCACAACGTATCTCTTCTGGCAGATCCATCAGCCAATGTCTCAACTGGATATCCGCGCCAGAAGACTGGTGATCAACCGTCGGGCAATGGACGCCAATCGTGAAAGGCTGGCGCTGGCCATTCGTGACATTCCGTTCAAGCTGGAGGAACACGAGCTCTGAGAGCTGGCGGGCTCAGGTATTTATCGTCAGGGCGAGGATTCCGACCGGCAGGCATTTTCATGCGCTTGGGCAAAGCAGGCATAATGGCGACCTTTCGCCCCTCACAGCGCTGCCAGCCAGTCGGTCATCCCTTGAACGAACGCCCAATGTCCACCGCTCTACGCCCCTCGGCTTGTCCGGGGTTGTTGCGTATTGTCCAGGCACTGGACGGCGGTATCTGCCGGATCAAGCTCAATGGCGGTTCGATCAGCGCCGATCAGGCTGATGCAGTGGCCGATGCCGCCGAGCGTTTCGCCAGCAGCGCGATCGAGGCGACCAACCGCGCCAATCTGCAGATTCGCGGCATCGGCGGGCAGTCTGCGGCATTGATCGACAGCTTGCTGGACGCCGGTCTCGGGCCGCGAACCGCTGCCGGCGACGACGTGCGCAACCTGATGCTCAGCCCCGCCGCCGGGATCGACCGGCAGATGTGTCTGGATACGCGCGCCCTCGCCGGGCAGATCCTCGACACCCTGCAAAGCCATCCGCGCTTCCACGAGTTGAGTGCCAAGTTCGCCGTGCAACTGGACGGTGGTGAAGCGCTGGCGATGCTCGAACATCCACATGACCTGTGGCTGGCGGCGTTCGAGCGCGAGGGCAAAACGCTGCTGGCGTTCGGTCTGGCCGGGTGCCCGACAGATCGTGCGGTCGGCGCCGTGGCGCTGGAAAACGGCCATGCGCTGGTGGTCTTGGTGCTGGAGCTGTTCCTTGAACGGGCACGGCCAGAGCAGACGCGCATGCGGCACTTGCTCGAAGAGTTGCCGCTGTCGGTATTTGTCGAACAGCTCGCTGCACGCTTGCCGATCAAGGCGATCGGCGACTGGCAACGCATGCCGGCCGCCGCCGCCCTGCACATCGGCGCTCATTCGCAGCACAACAGCGACCTGACATACGTAGGCGCGGTGCCGGCGCTCGGTCGTCTCGACCCGGGCATGCTGCGCGGCGCCGCACAACTGGCCCGCGACTGCGGCGATGGCAGCTTGCGCTTCACACCGTGGCAAAGCCTGTTGTTGCCCAACGTCAAGGCGAGTGACGCTGCGCACGTGCTCCACAGTCTGGAGCAACTCAACCTGTTGACCCGGGCCAGCGAGCCCTTGTCGCGCCTGATCGCCTGCACGGGATCCAGCGGCTGCGGCAAAGGTTTGGCCGATACCAAGCACGATGCCCGTCTGCTGGCGACGTTGTTGCCGCGAGCGCTTGATGTGCACCTGTCCGGCTGTCCGCGTTCCTGCGCCGCTGCGCACGCTGCTCCGGCGACGTTGCTGGCGGTCGGCAGCGGTCATTACGACCTTTATTTTCGCGATGCAGCACGGCCGGGTTTTGGCACGCTGCACGCACGCAACCTTACTATTGAAGCGGCCGCGACCCTGCTCGACGCCCGCTCACGGAGCCCCCTTGATGCTTGATTACATCCGCGACGGTCAGGAAATCTATCGCAACTCCTTCGCGATCATACGCAGCGAGGCCAATCTGGCGCGCATCCCGGCCGACCTGGAAAAACTTGCAGTGCGGGTGATCCACGCCTGCGGCATGGTCGAGGCCGTCGATGGTCTGCAGTTCTCCGAAGGCGCAGGCAAGGCAGGGCGCGATGCGCTGGCGGCCGGTGCGCCGATCCTGTGTGATGCACGGATGGTCTCCGAAGGCGTGACCCGTGCCCGCCTGCCGGCCAACAACCCAGTGATCTGCACCCTGCGCGACGACAGCGTCCCGGCGCTGGCCCGTGAGCTGGGCAACACCCGTTCCGCCGCGGCGCTGGAACTCTGGCGTCCACACCTGGAAGGCAGTGTGGTGGTGATTGGCAACGCGCCGACCGCACTGTTCTATCTGCTGGAAATGCTCGACGCCGGTGCGCCGAAACCAGCGTTGATCCTCGGCTTCCCGGTGGGTTTCGTTGGTGCGGCGGAATCGAAAGCGGCGCTGGCGGCTGACAGTCGCGGTGTACCGTTCGTGATCATGCAGGGCCGCCTGGGCGGCAGCGCCATGGCCGCCGCAGCGGTGAATGCTCTCGCCACGGAGATCGAATGATGCAGGCCAAAGGACGTTTGATCGGTCTGGGCGTCGGTCCGGGTGATCCGGAGTTGATCACCGTGAAAGCCTTGCGTCTGTTGCGCGAATCGCCGGTGGTGGCGTACTTCGTCGCCAAGGGCAAGAAAGGCAACGCCTTCGGCATCATCGAGGCGCACCTGCAAGACGCGCAGAATCTGCTGCCGCTGGTGTACCCGGTGACCACTGAAGTGTTGCCGGCACCGCTGTCGTACGAGCAAGTGATCAGCGATTTCTACGACGAAGCCGCCGAGACGGTGGCCGCGCATCTGGATGCCGGTCGCGATGTGGCGGTGATCTGCGAAGGCGATCCGTTCTTCTACGGCTCCTACATGTATCTGCATGACCGTCTGTCTACGCGTTACGAAGCCGAAGTGGTGCCGGGCGTGTGTTCGATGCTCGGCGGCGCTTCGGTGCTCGGTGCGCCGCTGGTGTATCGCAACCAGAGCCTGTCGGTGCTGTCCGGCGTGCTGCCGCATGATGATCTGAAGCGTCGTCTTGCCGACGCCGACGCAGCAGTGATCATGAAGCTGGGGCGCAACTTTCCGAAAGTCCGACAGGTGCTCGAAGAGCTCGGTCTGGCCGAGCGGGCGCTGTACGTCGAGCGCGCGACCATGGCCAATCAGAAGATCGTGCCGCTGGATCAGGTCGAGCCCATGTCCTCGCCGTACTTCTCGCTGATCATCGTCCCGGGCGAACGGTGGCAAGGCTGATGAATCCTTCAACACCCGCCATCGTTATCCTCGGTCAGGGCAGCCTGGCCACTGCCCTGCGCATCCAGCAGGTCTATCCCGCCGCGCAGATCCACGGCCTGGCCGGGCGGGTCGAGGGCGCCGATCGCACCTATCTGGAGTTCGGCTCAACCCTGCGTGAGTTGTATCAGCAGGACACACCGATCATTGCCCTGTGCGCGGCCGGCATCGTCATCCGCACCCTGGCGCCGCTGCTGCTGGAGAAGGGCGCCGAGCCTGCGGTGCTCGCCGTTGCGGAAGACGGCAGCGCCGTGGTGCCGCTGCTTGGCGGCCTCGGCGGGGTGAACGTCATGGCCCGCGAGATTGCGGCCGGGCTGCAAGTGGCCCCGGCGATCACCACCAGTGGCGAGTTGCGCTTCGGCACCTGCCTGCTCAATCCGCCGAGCGGGTATGCCTTGGCGGACCTGGAACTGGGCAAGCGGTTTGTCTCGGATCTGCTGGCCGGGCACAGCGTGCGTATCGAAGGCGCGGCGCCGTGGCTGGAACAGGCGCAGTTACCGGAAAATCCGCAGGCGCAGCGCTCGATCCACATCAGCAGTGCCGAGCGTGCCGCGAGCGCCCATGAATTGTTGATCTACCCGCGCAGCGTTGCGGCGGCGGTGACAGGCGCTGTCGGCGATCTGCCGAATGCCGTGCGCGCGGCGTTGCAGCAAGCGAACGTCGCAGTGCAAGCGTTGGCCTGCCTGGTGGCGGCTGACAGCGAAATGGCCTCGGCGGATTTGCGTGAAGCGGCTTTGGTACTGGGTGTGCCGTTGCGTTTTGTGGCGGCGCAAAACGGCACCGCAGCAGTGGCGCGCAGTGCACTGCCAGGGGCTCGGGTCACTGAGGTGAACGGGCTGGCGATCGCTGTTGCCGAACAGCCGCTGGACATCGCGCAAATCGGGCGCCCACGGGGACGTCTGGCGGTGATTGGCCTGGGGCCCGGCGCGGCAGAGCTGATGGTGCCCGCCGTCAAGGCCGAACTGGCGCGCGCTACCGATGTGCTCGGCTACGAAACTTATGTGCGCATGGCCGGGCCGTTTCGCGACGATCAAGTGCAGCACTGCACCGACAACCGTGAAGAAATGCAGCGCGCCCGCCACGCCTTCCGGCTGGCCGCGCAGGGGCGTTCGGTGATCGTGGTGTCGTCCGGCGATCCGGGGGTGTTCGCCATGGCGGCGGCAGTGCTCGAAGCGTTGCACGAGTCGGATGATCCGGCCTGGCACAGCGTCGATCTGCAAATCCTGCCGGGCGTCTCGGCCTCTCTGGCTACCGCCGCGCAGGCCGGTGCGCCGCTGGGGCATGACTTCTGCGTGATGTCGCTGTCGGACAACCTCAAGCCGTGGTCGATCATCGAGAAGCGCCTGGACCTGGCCGCTGAAGCCGATCTGGCGCTGGCTTTCTATAATCCGATCTCCCGCGCCCGTCCGTGGCAATTGGGCCGCGCGCTGGAAATCGTCGCGCAACACCGCACGCCTGAGACGCCTGTGGTGCTGGGGCGGGACATCGGCCGGCCGGGCCAGACCCTGCGCACCACCACACTGGGCGCATTGACCCCGGATCAGGTGGACATGCGCACCATGGTGCTGATTGGCTCGTCCACGACCTGCACGTTCCCCCGCGCCGAAGGTGGCGACTGGGTCTACACGCCCCGCTGGTACGGCGAAAAGCCGCTGTCCTGAGTCCCTGCGCAGCCCTTCGGGGCTGCGGTCTTTTTCGCCGCTGTCAGATCGTTGCAGCGAACCGCGTCATTCGCGATTGTTTCCGGATTTGACCGTGTCGGATTGTTCACTGGTATCCGTCCGACATCTGACCGTCGCTCGTCAGCGAATTCTTGTTACTTACGTTCTGTCTTATCTCATTAGTCAGTAGATGACGCCTTATTGACGTCTCAATGTCTTTGTTTGTTCGAGGCGCATTTACGGCGTGTACGTCAATGACATGTCCGGTGACAGGTATTGGACGTTACATTCTTTATTGGTTATGGCTTTTTTGCTGTTTTCTGAAACTTGCTGAATGTTTTCCCGTTTGAGCGCGTTGTTATTGCCCGGTAGTTTTGCCGCATCGGAATCTGCTGTTCAGCTGCTGCATGGGGCCTCGGGACGTTACCTGTAGGCCTTAAGCGCACTGTCGTGTCCGAACTTTCCGAATGTTACAGCCGGGTTATCGCGCGCAATCAAAAAGGATGTTGGGTTCAATGCAATCAATAGATCAGAACAGAGAACAGTTTGTTAAGTTTGTCGATCTCTTCAAGTTGAAAGACCTTGAGCAAGCGTTGTCATCGCATAAAGGCAGTCAACATTACGATTCGGTATTGCGTTATTACTTTGCCTGCGTGGGCAAACTCGAGTCACCAGAGTTGATGGAACCGTTGGCCTTGCTCAAACAGACGCTGGAGTTGTTGCGCGGACCGGTCCGGGTACCGCGAGCGAGCGATGTGCAAGCGCCGGCCGCAGCGGACCTTCCACAGATCTGCGAAAAGATCGAAGGGTTCGAAACGCGCCTGCGCTTTGGTATCGAGCAAATGAAAACACCTCCCACGGCGGTGCCGAAGGCCATGCACTTTGTCTGGCTCGGCGGTGGCATTGGCGAGATCCAGCGCGATTATCTCAATGTGTGGCGGCAGGTACTGGCGGGGCAGGGCTATTCCCTCAACCTGTGGTACGACAGTGATGCGCTTCTGGCGCATCAGACCAACAAGCTGATTGTTGAGGCGGCCAAGGCTGATGCATTGCTTCAGGTCGGGGATAGAACCATCACCGAGGACGAACTGGCGACGCTGTACGAAGAGCGCGCGATGGTGCTCAAGCAACAGATGTTCGAGCACATCAACACGGCCGCCGCCGCCGGGCAATCGGCTGATGACGCCAGAATCGACCTGCTGACCCGGGCCTATGGCCAGGAAGCGGGGGCGTTGGAAGCGCTGCTGGAGCGCAATCGTCACAGCCTGATGGCGCTGGCCGGTGATGACCTGAATCTGCGCGATGTGGGTGACGCGGGAAAACCGATGCAGTTACAGGACATTTACCTGCGTGAAACTCGTTTGCGCGGCAATCTGGCGGCGGCCTCCGATATCGTGCGGGTCGAAGCTCTGTTCAATGAAGGGGGAGGGTACGCAGATGTGGATAATCTGCCAGCGCTGGCGCAGCGGCTGGGCACCACCGATATCAGCGAATGGGGCGGGGATGCGCGCATGGGAGCGTTGCAACTGCTGCTCGATCACAACCCCCACTGGATGCCCGGGCGTCAGGCATTGCGCAGTCGCTACACCGATTATTTCGACTCCATTCCTGTGCAGCACCGCGCGCAGTTGGAGGCATTTGCCAAGGCCGGCCCCACATTGGGCCAGGTTTTTGAGCTTCCGGTGCCGGGGATGGCGCGTGTTCACGAGTTGCGCGCGGTGGTCGATGGTTCGTCGTTGAGCAACGCATTTCTGCTGGCTCATCCTCGCGCCGCGATGCTCGAATCGGTGATCGAGCGAATGCGCTTCAACTATGAAGTGATCGACGAAGCGACGTATCTGGCGGTCAAGCGCGGCGTTGCGCGGATTGATTTTGATGGCATGATCCAACTGGCGCGCGAGGTGCTCGAGCGCACCTACGGACCGCTCGACCGGCTGTCGATGGAGCAAGACATTTCCGCCAATTTGCTGGCCAGTGCTGCCGCTGGATATTTCAGCGATGGGATTCGTCTGCAGAGTGAGTGGACTATCTACCTGACCGGTCCCGGGGCCATGCGCAGTGGCATGGCGGATTACGAAAGGCAGCATTTCACTGCCGCCGGGGCGCAAGCGGCTCGCGAGCAGCTTGGCATTGCACCGTTGGCAATGATCAATCGTGCGACAGAAGAAGAGCAGGACCATTCCTGGAAAGACAACGAAACCGACCCACAGAAATGGTTGGCCGATGAGCAGGCCCGCTGGCGGGCAGGACAGTACCCAACCCGCTACCTGGGTGATGTCGCGCAGTTGCTCAAGCATTCAACGATCGAATTCGACAACGGCTGGCCGCTGCTCGAAGGGCGTCCGGTGCTGCTGAGCGACATTCTGCAAAAGCTGGTCGACACCTTGGGTGAGCCGTTCATTCGAGCAATGCGGCGCAGTCACAACGGACCGATTACTTTTGAAACCCCGCTGCCGCTGAGTTTCGACGACCGCCAGGCGATCAAGGCCCAGCCTGTCGAGGTATTGGCGCCGGGGTCATTGAGCGACCCGAAAACCCAGCTCATGGGCCTCGATGAACTGCTCAGCGCAATGGCCAAAGGCACCTTGCATCTGGCGCATGCCAGCCCGTTGCAGCGCCTGACGCTTGGCATGCTGCTTGGTGCGCAGACCTTGGACAACCGACGCTTCGCGTTGCTCGGCGAGGAGCTGGATAACCTCGCCAACAGCGTGGTTGAGTTGGGCGCCTCCAATCGCTATGCGGCCATCGAGCGGCAGTTGTACAAGCGCCGGACACCGGCGTTCATGGCGGGAATGGCCAGCGTGTTCGATGAACCAATGCCGGCGCCCGGGAGTGCGCTGGCGCTCAAGGACGTCGCATTGTCACAGGCCCATACGCCGTTTCAGTGGGGCCGCCAGGTGGCGCGTATCCGGCAGCGGGCGACCCTGGAACACCAGGAACATATCGTTGAGCGCACGGAACAGGTGCTTGAGGAGTTCAACGGCACACACTTCAAACCGGTGCCACAGGATCTGTTGCTGCACAGCGCAGGTGAAGCCGTCGGGGGGCGCTGTTATCCGTTGGCGCTGGTGGTGAGCGCCGCGCTGACCCGTGGTGAGCAGGCTTTCGGCCGCTTGCGCGAGCGCTTCTATCTGGCGGTCGTCGCCCCTGAACAGAGTGATTCGCTGGCGTTTCTCGATGCACTGGAGCAATTGCGCGATGTTCAGCTCAGGGATGTGGGGCAGGCGCTTGGACGGGTCAACCTGGCTGAGGTGACCACCCGCCTTGAGCGTTATTCCGGCCACGGCACCTTTATGCTCAACTCCGATAACCACGCCATGCTCGTGGCGAAAACCGTAGAAGCCGGGCAGGCCAACTTCCATTTCTATGATCCCAACTTCGGGCTGTTCAAGTACGCCAGCCCCGCAATGTTCAAGCAGGGACTGGCGGACTTTTTCCTCAAGCAGGGCATGTCCGGGTACTACGGCGCCTATGGCGAGCCCGCCGCTCCGGAGTTCGATCTGATTGAGGTGCATGGACAACAAGTGGCCGCCCTGCAAGTGTCCGGCGGGTTCTCCGTCGGGCAGTTGCTGGAGTCAGACGCCTTGCCCCAGCAATCCTCGTTGCGTCCGATTCGTCGACGTCTGGCCAGCGCCCATGGTCAATCGCTCGTGGAGAATGCCCATCTGGGTCGCAGCCTGCTGGAACTGGACAGTCGCTGGTGGGGGCAGCAGATCGCCCATGTGACGGCAGGCCTGCAGGATCTGCATGACGTGCCCAAAACATTGGTGCCCGTGTTTGAAACGCTGGAGATCACCGCCGAGGGCCGATATCGGATGAGCCTGTTCGATCCATCGAACGGGCAGTTTGTGACGCAGGTGATCAGTGATGAACCTCGCCTGCTGCGCATCAAGGATTACCTGACGGAGCAGTTTGCGACATTGGGGCGAAAACCCGGAGGCCCCGGCGGGCTGCCGGATCCGTTCGAGGTAGCCAGCGTGCACACGCTCAATGCCGGGTTCACCATCCAGGCCTTGATGAATGCCCTGCGTAAACGCGAGGGGGACGATCGGACGCTGACCCTGGCTGTGCGCCTGCACGCCTACGTCAACTATGCGCAACTGGCCCATGGCACGTTCATGGATGTCGCCGGCGTGGTCAAACTGGTCCAGACCGCGCTGAGCGAAGAGAAGGCTATTGCCCGCACTTGCGCCCCCGTGGTTGGTGAAGCCCTCGGGCATGTGGCCAATGAAGGCGTTGGCGCATTGTTGGGACTGGCCAACGTAGGCTTCGATATCTATCAATTGGCAACCGCCGAAAACGATGTGGACAAGGCGCAGTTCGGCACGCAGCTGGCGTTTGACTCAACGGGTCTGGCGTTGACCGGTGCCGGCCTGGCGGCGGCCGCTACGGGAGCTGCGACAGCGGCGGCGGTGCTGGGCGGCGTTGGCGTCATGTTCGGTGGTTTGGCCGTCGGTGTGGCCGCACTGGCCCAAGGGTTTGCCAGCATCGCCCGGGACGCGCAAGCAGTCGGGTTGTTTTTCGATGCCCTCAAGCGCAGTGCCTATGGCGTCGGCTATCGCTTTGACGAGGCCTTGCAATCGTGGGTGGTGCAGCCTTCTTCCCTGAGTATCGAATGCCTGGATCTGAAGGCTGGGCGACTGCTGTTGGGGCGTCCGAAACTGCTCAGGCTGCGCGACCATTTCGGCGTGCCGGACTGCGATCCTGATGATGCCAAGGCAATCGATATCCGCCAGCAGCTGGGGTTGCGGGGGCAGATCAGGCGCGAGCTGCCTGCTGGGCAACGCATCATCCTGCCGTGCACGCCGCAGGCGTATTACGGTTATGAGTACAAGGCGCTGCCCTTCGCCTCGTGGCGACACGACACCGGTTTCGATACGGCACGTCAGCTTGAGAAAAAGGATCGGGACGGGCAGTGGCAGTTTCTGTTCACGTTTTACTCTTTTCCGTCCCACTACATTGTTCAGCGGTTGCTGCCGTCCTACCGGGATACGCTGATCCGGGTGCTGCTGGATGCGGCCGATCGGGAGCTGGTCGTGCCGGATCTGCCGCAGGCTTGGCAGGGCAAGGTGTCGTATGAACTGACGGGGGCCGGGGCTTCGTGCTCGTTGAGCCTGACCCGCGGGATCAAGGTCGAACTGCAGGCGCCGGGTATCAGCGATCATTGCCGCTGGGTACTGGTGGCAACCTGGGCCACGCAGAGCGATGTGCTCCTGGGCCGATATGGCGCGTTGTCTGTCGGCGGTGTCGAGGTGACGTGCTCAGGCAAAGGGCGTCATGAAGTGCTGGTCAGGCTGGCCGATCAGCGCCTGTTCAGGCTCGATCGCGCAGCGCTGACGTTCGAGCTGCTGGAGGACACCGCGCCGCCAGGTCTCGATGAGTCGGCATTGCTCCAACACTACAAGACGCTCGCTCGGGAGCACCGTCTGGCGCTGCCTTATACGCCGGTTCACCATTACCTGATCCCCTTCGAATCGCCACAAAAACCGCGCTACACCACGGCCTGGTATGACGCCGGCGAAGACCGTTTCCTGTATATCCGCAATGAACAGGTGCAGGCCGACAAGGCATTGTTGGGCGCGGTGGTCGACGGGTTCGCGTACTTCCATGAACCGGAGAATGCGTTTATCTGGCAAGTCGACGCCGTCAGCGGGTTGCTCAAACACCGCTATCGGCTGTTGCAGATGCCGGGCAAAAGCTCGGTGCTCAGCATCGAGGCGGATGAACATGGGGTGATTCATGTTGTGCAGACGCTTGTTCAGGAGAGGCACGAGACGCTGCAGTACAGGTTCCTGATTCATCAGGGGCAGTTGCTGTTGAGCTCCATCACCCACGATATGAATCGGCGGCTGTCGGTCGAACTGTCTGGCGTCGACACGCTGACGCGATGGCAGCAGGTGGTGGGTGACTATCTGCCGCAATTGCCGGCGCCTGAGCAGGACGGAGCAACCACGATTGACTGGGAGCCGGCGTCTTACGTGTCGGTGTGCTGGATGTTCGAGCCCAATGTGCGGGACATGGTCTGGATTCGCGGTCGCGACCGTTTGTTGATTCATCCGGTGCCGCGCCCGAAGCGCGCGCGCGGTTGGCCTGACTCGATCAAGAACCTGAACGATCTGATGCTGCTGACACTGGCGCAGGACAGTGACCTGTTCGTCGTCTACGATCGGCCCAGGCAGCGGCTTTGCCGGCTCGAGCGGACAGTGTCCGAAGGCAAGTCCAACTGGTCGCATGCGTGGGTGGAACCGAACGGTCTCCAGCAGGTTGTGGCTGTCGGGGATGCCTATCAGGCTGTTACCGAAGATGGCTTGTTCTTCAATCTGAACCGGCAGGGCGAGGTGCAGTTTGGCGGCGTCACCGAGCAATGGCTCAAGGGGCGTGCGCACTGGTGGCAGGCACTGGATGCGGTGCTGGCGCAATACCCGGTCGAGGATTTTGCGATTCTCGGTTTGCGCAACACCCAAGTCGATGCGCCTCTGTGCGCCTGGTATGTGGATCAACGCCTGTTGCTCACCGAGCCGGCAAGCCGAGGCGACACCCGTCTTCTGGGCGTTACCCCGGACAAACGACACGTCTGGCTGTTCGAACCGGCGACTGGGGAGATCAGCCGTCAGACGTTCATCGATCCCCGGCAATTCACACGGGCATTCGGTGATGGTGTGCAGTTGTTGCACGATGATGTGTTGCCGCCATCGCAACAGGAATGGGAAGACTGGACGTTTGCCGATGTGAGTCTCGACGGTAGCGGCCTGCGGGGTGTTTCGGTTGAAGGCGTAATGCTGACGCTCACGTTCGATCATGGCGAACGGATCACCGGGGTCAACAACGCCTGGGTCGCAGCGCAAGGCGAGCACCTGGTCGAGCGTCTGCAAACGTTGCTGGAAGCGTTCGAGCACGAGGCCTTTGTCTCGGTGGAGTCAGGACCTGGCCGCTTGCAATGGTATGACGTGCAGCGCGCAAGGCTGATCCAGATTGCTGACGCTGATCTGCCCGCCGACTTCGACCTGTTGGGTACGCGGCGTCAGGCTCAGGTGCTGCTGCATCAGCGCGGCGACGGAATCGTGCAGAGCTACCCCGCTCGGCAGCGTCTCGGACCGTTCGATTACCTGCAGCGAAATGCCAAGGTGCTGGTGGTCGAGGGGCAGATGAGGATCGGTGATTTGCTGCCGTTGCTGCCGGACGGAGTTGACACGCTGGTTCTGCGATTGGGACAGGGGGCGCTGTTCCATCTGTCCAGAGCGCTGTGGCTCAGGCTGCAGTCCGTCATCGTCGACTGCCGCCACGCGGCAAGCGAGACCATCACGCTCCCGGGCAAACTGAACTGGGCGCTGCAAAGCCCGCAAAAGCTGCAACTGGAGATCGTCGGCGAACACCTGGTCATTATCGATCCGGATACTGAGCACAGTCTGATCTTGCGGGATGTGTTCAGCACCGATTCGGCGCTGTGTGGTGAAGTGTTCCTCGGCTTTGACGGACAGTTTTCGCTGCCGGTGTCGCGCCTGGTGCAAAAAATGCGCGGGCGTCAGGCGAGTGCCACGATGGCTACGATGGAGGAGTTGCTGGCCGTCGCCGTTGCGTAGTCATCCTGAAGGTCTGAAGCCGATCTGAATCGGTGTGCCCGGCAGGCAAAGGCCACGAGCAGATGTGCTCGCGGCCTTTGCGGTGATCAAGTCAGGGCACCAGATAGCCCTTGACGCCGGTGAAGATGATCTGCGCTGCCAATGCACAGACAAACAGCCCCATCAGTCGACTGACGATCTGCAATCCCTGATCGCCCAGAATCCGCTCGATCCGGTTCGACAGATACAGCACCACGCCGACTGTGAAACTGGCCAGGGCGATGCTCATGATGGCGGTGAGTTTGTCGTCCCAGTGTGGCTGGCTGACACCCATGACCAGCAGGGCACCGATGGTGCCGGGGCCGACCGTGAGAGGAATGGTCAGCGGCACGATGGTCACGTCCTGTTGCACGTTGTCCGCCTGCACGGCCGGCTTGCCTTGGGCCATGCCCAGCGCCGAGATGAACAGCACACTGCCGGCGCCGATGCGGAACGCGTCGACGGTGATCCCGAACACATCGAAAATCACTCGCCCGAACAGATACAGCAGGACGCTGGAAACCAGGGTGGCCACCGCCACTTTCCAGGCCAGGCGCCGTTGCTCCTTGCGCGAATATCCCCGGGTCAGGCTGATGAAGCAGGACAACACGAAGAACGGGCTGTAGAGCACCAGCATCTTCAGGTAAACGCTGAATAACACGTGGAGCATGAGGTCGGCTCGCATCCGGAGAGTGATGGCAGCGAGTCTATCAGTCGGTTAGTTGCTTGTGTGTGCAAAAGTTAATGCGTGCGGCAACGGCTGTTCGCAATGGCATCTGGTTAGTTGGTTTATTGTTGTTTGTTGGTTTTATTTTGTTGCTTGTATATGGTGTTACAGGTTTTGGTTTGTGGCTGTGTGAATGTTTGGTTATGGTCTTTCTGGCAAGTTCATGAAGAGCTTGCTAGTACTTAATAAGGAAATTCTGATGCATGATCAAGTTATTCTCGATGGTTATATTTCTGCCTGTGTGAAAGCGATTGAGGCGTGTGAGATTGACCAGCCGATCGTTATTCGTTCGCGTGGCCTGATGGCGGCTGGGGACACTATCGAAGCACCTTCGAAAGGCTCTGTTGTGGGTGAAGGTACGCTGGGTTTTGCCGGAAAACTCACTGCCGAAAACCGTTCGGATGCCGAAAACGCCTTTCTCTTCGCAACCCGTGCTGCGAATAAAATGTACCCCGCAGAACATCAGGGTAAAGAATGGTATTTGCGCTTTCGCGAAGTCATGACCCTGGCCGGCTGGACACCGATCAGCAAGTACTACAGTGATCTGGGCGTGGCTGGCACCAGCGTGCGAATGGACAAGCTGGTATTGGAGATTCTCGGCTCGGTGGTTGCCGGCGTTGCTCTGCCCGGCCCGGCTAGCGCATTGATGATCAAGGTGGCGGGGGATGCGATTGCGGCCCTGCAGAAGCGTGATACTGCTGCGCTGACTGTCTATGAGCGCAATCTGCTGGAACATGGCGTTGGCGGCATTTCGGCCGGTGCGTGCGTCGAAGTTGAAGGCGAGGCCATGATGGCCGTGGGTGCGGTGCGTTTCCAGCGCAAGAACAGTTCTACCCAAGTCATGTTCGTGGACGTCGATGTACGAAATGTGAATCTGTATCGCGGCGAAACGGTATTTGCCAAGAATACATTGGTGGCTGAAGGTGTTCGTGAATCGATCAAGAGCAAACTGATTCCTCACAAGAACCAGATCATCGATATTGAAATCTAAACGATTGAAAAAGGCAGCTGATTATTGGCTGCCTTTTTTGTCAGGGGCGTTGATATGAGTTGCGACTATTCTGTGTTGATCGTCGGAGTGGCTGTTGTAGTGATTCCGTCTGCGGATGATTCAAGACACTATAAGGATTTGATCAACTCCATGTTGCTGGCGCAACTGGCAGCCAACAAGAAGATCGAAAAAACACCGGGCGTCAACTGGTATGACGTGTATGTGGGATTTCTGGACAACTATTGGTTGCGCCATTCAAGAGAACGCCAGGATCTGTCTATCGCAAACGATAATATCGAGTCGGTCGCAGACTGGACCGTCGCGGCGTTGTTCAAGGACCCCGGGGCTGACAAAAGCGCTGCGGCATTGGTGCTGCAGCGTCTGACGCTTCTGTCCGGCACTGAGCCGGCATTGGTGTTGCTGCGACAGCATGTGCAGAAAGTCTCCCCGCCTGAACCGGATGAGGCGCGTGCGTCCGCCAGGGCTGTGCGCCTGCTGGTAGCCGTCGCGAACTCGCCGACGTCGGTGACAAGTGTCTACCTCGAACTCGAGACCGACCGGATCCTGGGCTGCAACCCTTTGGTTGAGCTGTTTCAGGCCGGGGAGGTGCGCGGCAGCGTGTGCATGCGTTATGCCGCGGCCTCCTTGTCCGAAACCCTCTACGCGCCGGTGCGCGAAGCCATTGCCCTGAAAATCAGGGACAGGCTGGATGACAACGTTGCGATGTTGACATTGCCCGATGAAGAACGCGTTGCAGACGATTGAGGCACGGCCGGACAGGCGCGATGCGCCTGCTCAAAAGGTCGAGGCCGTGCGGTTCTGCTGATCACGCTGCGCCACCCAGTGCTCGATCAACTCACGTAACTGCGACAACTCCACCGGTTTGGCCATGTGTCCGTCCATTCCGGCCTGGCGTGCGCGTTCCTTGTGCTCGGCGAGGATATGCGCGGTCAACGCCACGATCGGCGTGCGGATACGCTGGTTGCTGACTTCCCACGCGCGCAGTTGCTGGGTTGCCGAGAAACCGTCGAGGATCGGCATTTCGCAGTCCATCAGCACCAGGTCGTAACGCTGGGCCTTCATCGCCTGCAGGGCTTCTTCGCCGTTGCTGGCGGTGTCCGGTTGCAGGTTGAGCTTGCCGAGCATGCCGCGAATCACTTTGGTCGAAATCGTGTTGTCTTCAGCGACGAGAATGCGGAAGTCGCTCGGCACCTTGGCTGCCGTGGCGGGCGTGACGACTTGCGGCTGGAACACCACCTGGCCCTTGTTACGCTGGTTCAACTCATCGGCGAGCGTGGTCTTGAGCGTATAGCCGGCCACCGGTTTGGCGAGGATGCGCTTGATCCCGGAGTTGCGCGCGATGATCTTGCTCGGCGCGTTGCTGATGCCAGTGAGCATGATCAATAGGATGTCGTGGTTCAGGCTCGGATCTTCCTTGATCTTGGCCGCCAGTTGCATGCCGGTCATGCCGGGCATGTTCTGGTCCAGCAACACCACATCGAAGTAGTCACGCAGGTGCGCCTTGGTGCGCAGCAGCGCCAGCGCTTCCTTGCCCGAGGGCACGGCGCTGACGTTCAGGCCCCAGGCGCTGCACTGCTGCACCAGCACCTTGCGGCAAGTGTCGTTGTCGTCCACCACCAGCACGCGTGCACCCTGTAGCGGGCCGTCGAGGTCGGAAGTCGGGTGTTCGAGACGGTCGGGGTCCAGCGGCAGGGTCAGCCACAACGTGCTGCCCTGGCTGGCGCCACTCTTGATTCCGAATTCACCGTGCATGAGACGGATCAGTTGCCGGGCGATCACCAGCCCGAGATTGCCACCCAGACGATTGGCCGAGAGGAAGTGCTTGCTGTGCAGTTCGGCGTGCATCAGCGCGTCGCGCTCTTCCGCATCCATCGGCTGCCCGCTGTCCTGCACGGCAATGCGCAGGCGTGGTTTGACGCTGCGCTCGTCGAGGGCGACGACGATCAGCACTTCGCCTTCGTCGGTTTTCTTCAGGGCGTTTTCCAGCAGGCTCAGCAGGGTCTGACGCAGGCGAGTCGGGTCACCGCTGATCACGCGCGGTACCTGCGGCTGGATGAAGCTGATCAGCTCGACGTTCTGCTGTTCGGCCTTGGCCCGGTAGATGCTCAGGCAATCGTCGATCAGGGCATTGAGGTCGAACTGCACGTCGTCCAGTTCGATCTGCCCGGATTCGAGCTTGGAGATGTCGAGGATCTCGTTGATCAGTGTCAGCAGTTCGTTGCCGGCGCTGTGGATGGTCTGCACGTAGTCGCGTTGCTTGACCGACAATGGCGTGCCCAGCAGCAGCTCGGTCATGCCCAGTACGCCGTTCATCGGGGTGCGGATTTCGTGGCTGATCTTGGCGAGGAATTCGGCCTTGGCGTTGATCTCGGCGTTGCTCGCAGCGAGATCGCGGCTGATGCTGAAGCGGCTTTCGGTGATGCTGCGCTGGCGCTCACCCAAGGCGATGCTCATCAGCAGGCCGCTGACGCAGATGAACGCCATCAGGGTCATGATTAGGCCTTGCGGCGCGACCAGGGTCAGCCCCAGCAATGCCGGCAGGATGATCAGCGTGCCGATGTTGAACACCACCATCCCGGCAACAAACAGCCGTGCTGGGCGGTAACCCTTTTGCCAGTGGTAGAAGCCCACCAGCAGCATGCTCAGACCGGCCAAAGCCACCAGCGCGTAAGTGATGATGTTCAGCGGCAGGGTGTTGACGAATAACAGCAGCAGGCTGCAGATCACGATGAACAGAATGTCGCCCAGCAACAGTTTGTTCAGCGGGTGCGCGCCGAGCGGGGCGAAGAAGCGCAGGGCGAACATCAACCCGGCCGGGGCGGTCAGCAGCAGGGCCAGATAGGCGCCGGGAGTCTGGATCGCGTGCCAGTTCGGCAGCCAAGGGCCGGCGAGATTGAGCAGCAGCAACAGACTCAGGCCCAGCAGGCCTTCGCAGACGGCGAGCCACAGGCTGCTGCGCGAGCGCGAGTAGGCGTAGCGCACGAGGTTGTGCAGCAGCAACATGCCGAGGCAGCCGAACAGCAGGCCGAAGATCAGGGTCTGGTTCTGGTTGGCGGCACTCATCACCGCCGATTGCAGGGTGATGTGCGGGCGCAACTGATGGTCGGAAACCATCCGCAGATAGACGTCGAGGGACTTGTCGCTTTGCGGCAGCGGCAGCAGGAAATCGCTGCTCGGCAGCGGCCGTTCGACCTGCGGCTGCTGGGTGCCGGAGATTCGTTGCTCGATCAGCTTGTCGCCGTCCAGCACGTAGAGACTGAGGTTGGACAGGTCGGGGGCGAAGATTCGCAGCACTTGCTCGTGCTTGCCCGGCGCCAGTTTGAAGCGCAGCCACAATGCGCCATCGGGTTCGGCGGCCGTGAGGCGGTCGAGTTCGATGGGGCTGAATTGATTGGTGTAGCGAGCCGAGCGGATGTCGCTCAGTTGCAGATTGCCCTGATCGTCAAGCAATACCGACCAGCCACTGCCTTGCGCGGCCTGGGCCGGAGGCATGCAGAGCAAGGTCAACAGCGTGACGGTGAAACTTATGGCAATCCTGAGCCAGCGCACGGCGAAATCCCTTCGTAGGTTGATGCCAGAATATAACGATGCGCGGCGGCGGAACAGCCCGGCGAGGGACTGCATCCCGCGCCGGACTTGAAGGACAGCTTATTCCTGGGTTTCGCCACGTTCACGGGCAATGGCGCGGTAGCCAATGTCCTTGCGGTAGAAGCAACCTTCCCAGTCGATGGCGGCGGCCAGCTTGTAGGCTTGTTGCTGGGCTTCGCTCACGCTGGCGCCCATGGCAGTGGCGCAAAGTACGCGACCACCGGCAGTCACTACGGTGCCATCTTTGAGCGCGGTGCCGGCGTGGAAGACTTTGCCTTCCAGGCTTGCCGCCGTGTCCAGGCCGTTGATCGCTGCGCCTTTGGCGTAGTCGCCCGGGTAGCCGCCAGCGGCCAATACGATACCGACGCTCGGGCGCGGATCCCACTGCGCTTCAACCTTGTCCAGCGCTTGCGCCAGGGCCGCTTCGACCAGCAGCACCAGGCTCGACTGCAGACGCAGCATCACCGGTTGGGTCTCCGGGTCGCCGAAGCGGCAGTTGAACTCGATGACTTTCGGGTTACCAGCCTTGTCGATCATCAGACCGGCATACAGAAAGCCGGTGTAGACGTTGCCTTCTTCGGCCATGCCGCGCACGGTCGGCCAGATCACCAGATCCATCACGCGCTGATGCACGTCGGCGGTGACCACCGGGGCAGGGGAGTAGGCACCCATGCCGCCGGTGTTCGGGCCGCTGTCGCCGTCGCCAACGCGTTTGTGATCCTGGCTGGTCGCCATCGGCAGGACGTTCTTGCCGTCGACCATAACGATGAACGACGCTTCTTCGCCGTCGAGGAATTCTTCGATCACCACGCGCGAACCGGCGTCACCGAAAGCGTTGCCGGCGAGCATGTCGCGCACGGCCTCTTCGGCTTCAGCCAGGGTCATCGCGACGATCACGCCTTTACCGGCCGCCAGGCCATCGGCCTTGATCACGATCGGTGCGCCTTTTTCACGCAGATAAGCCAGGGCTGGCTCGATCTCGGTGAAGTTCTGGTAGTCGGCGGTCGGGATCTTGTGACGGGCCAGGAAGTCCTTGGTGAACGCTTTCGAGCCTTCCAGTTGCGCTGCGCCTGCGGTCGGACCGAAGCAGTCCAGGCCACGGGAGCGGAACAGGTCGACCACGCCAGCCACCAGCGGCACTTCCGGGCCGACGATGGTCAGTGAAACGTTTTTCTCGGCAAAATCGGCCAGTTGCTCAAGGGCCAGCACGTCGATGGCAACGTTCTCGCACTTGGCTTCAATCGCAGTACCGGCATTGCCCGGCGCGACGAAAACCTTCTGCACACGCGGATCCTGAGCCACTTTCCAGGCCAGGGCGTGTTCACGGCCACCGCTGCCAATGATCAAAACATTCATTTCAAAAACCTCAAAAATCTGTCAGGCGCTGCTGGAGCGCTTTATGTGGGAGCGAGCCTGCTCGCGAAAGCGGTGTGTCAGTCAAAACAGTTGTGACTGACAGATTGCATTCGCGAGCAGGCTCGCTCCCACATTTGAACCGGTGTATCAGTGACGGAAGTGGCGCATGCCGGTGAAGACCATGGCGATGCCGGCTTCGTCAGCAGCAGCAATCACTTCAGCATCACGCATCGAGCCGCCTGGCTGGATCACCGCCGTGATGCCGACCTTGGCGGCGTTGTCCAGACCGTCGCGGAACGGGAAGAACGCGTCCGATGCCATCACCGAACCGGCAACTTGCAGGCCCGCGTGCTCAGCCTTGATCGCAGCGATACGCGCAGAGTTTACGCGGCTCATCTGACCGGCGCCGACGCCGATGGTCTGACGGTTCTTGGCATAGACGATGGCGTTGGATTTAACGTACTTGGCGACTTTCCAGGCGAAGATCAGGTCGTTGATTTCCTGTTCGGTCGGTGCGCGCTTGGTCACCACTTTCAGGTCGTCGGCGCCGATCATGCCGATGTCGCGGCTCTGCACCAGCAGGCCACCGTTGACGCGCTTGTAATCCCAGGCTGCTGCGCGGTCTGCCGACCACTCGCCGCAGGCCAGCAGGCGCACATTGGCTTTGGCGGCGACGATGGCGCGGGCTTCTTCGCTCACGCTTGGGGCGATGATCACTTCAACGAACTGGCGCTCGACGATCGCCTTGGCGGTCTCGGCATCCAGTTCACGGTTGAAGGCAATGATGCCGCCGAACGCCGATTCAGTGTCGGTGGCGTAGGCCAGTTCGTAGGCCTGACGGATGCCGCCTTCGGCGTCCGGGCTCACGGCCACGCCGCACGGGTTGGCGTGCTTGACGATCACGCAAGCCGGTTTGACGAAGCTCTTCACGCATTCCAGCGCGGCGTCGGTGTCGGCCACGTTGTTGTACGACAGCTCTTTGCCTTGCAGTTGGGTCGCGGTGGCGATGCCGACTTCGGCAGGCTTGGCCTCAACGTAGAACGCCGCGCTCTGGTGCGGGTTCTCGCCGTAGCGCATTTCCTGGGCCTTGATGAACTGGCTGTTGAAGGTGCGCGGGAATTCGCTGCGACCTTCGGTGCTCAGGGTCTCGGCAGCCTGGTTCACGGTGCCCATGTAGTTGGCGATCATGCCGTCATAGGCCGCGGTGTGTTCGAAGGCCTTGAGCATCAGGTCGAAACGCTGGGCGTAGGTCAGACCACCGGCCTTGAGGTTTTCCAGGACGTTGGCGTAATCGCTGGCGTTGACCACGATCGCCACGTCTTTATGGTTTTTCGCCGCCGAACGGACCATGGTAGGGCCGCCGATGTCGATGTTTTCGATCGCGGTCGGCAGGTCACAGCCTGGCTTGTTGATGGTGGCTTCGAACGGGTACAGGTTGACTGCCACCAGGTCGATCGGCTTGATGCCGTGCTCGTTCATGATGGCGTCGTCGATACCGCGACGACCGAGGATCCCGCCGTGGATTTTCGGGTGCAGGGTCTTCACCCGACCGTCCATCATTTCCGCGAAACCGGTGTAATCCGCGACTTCCACTGCAGCAACACCGTTGTCGCGCAGCAGCTTGAACGTCCCGCCGGTGGAGAGGATCTCGACGCCCAGGGCTTCGAGCTCCTTGGCGAATTCGAGGATCCCGGTCTTGTCGGAAACGCTGATCAAGGCGCGGCGGATCGGCAGGCGGGTAGTCTGGTCGGTCATCTCAATTTCCATCAAAAGCAAGGGAAGTCAGCAAAAAAGGCGACCGGTTTTACGCGGGCGCCTTTCTGGTTTGATTGAATGCTTACAGCAGATCGTACTGCTTGAGTTTCTTGCGCAGCGTGCCGCGGTTGAGTCCCAGCAGCTCACTGGCCTTGGTCTGGTTGCCCTTGACGTAGTTCATCACGCTTTCGAGCAGGGGAGCCTCGACTTCGGAGAGCACCAGGTTGTACACATCCGTGACGGACGCGCCCTCAAGGTGGGCGAAATAATTGTGCAGCGCCTTCTCGACACTCCCGCGAAGGGTCTGACCTTCTTCGCTCGGGGTATTGAGGTGCTGTTTCAAATTCACGTTGTCGCTCACGGGTGTTGTTCCACTCACTAAAGTCTCGGTCATCATCGTCATGCGGCCACCCCTTCTTCGTCCCCTGTCAGGCTCTTGTAACGCTCGGCGAAGAACTCCCGAACGTTGGCGCATTGTGTTTCCGTACCATCCAAACGATTGAAGTGGGCGCGAAACTCCCTGGCGCCCGGCAAGGTTGCGAGATACCAGCCCACATGCTTGCGGGCAATACGTACGCCCATCACATCCCCATAAAAGGCGTGAAGTGCGGCCAGATGCTCCAGCAGGATGCGTTCCACTTCGATCAGCTCCGGCGCCGGCAATTTCTCGCCGGTACGCAGGAAGTGTTCGATCTCACGAAAAATCCATGGCCGCCCTTGGGCAGCCCGACCTATCAGCAGGCCATCGGCACCGGTCGCGTCAAGCACGTAACGGGCCTTCTCCGGCGAATCGATATCGCCATTGGCAAACACCGGAATCGACACCGCCTGCTTGATCGCGGCAATCGTGTCGTACTCGGCAACACCGGTGTACAGATCGGCGCGCGTGCGACCATGCACTGCCAACGCCGTAATGCCGGCCTGCTCGGCGATCTTCGCCACGGTCAGGCCGTTCTTGTTGTCGCGATCCCATCCGGTGCGGATCTTCAAGGTCACCGGCACATCCACTGCAGCGACGACGGCCTGCAGGATCTCGGTAACCAGTGCTTCGTCTTTCAACAATGCGGAACCGGCGGCCTTGTTGCAGACCTTCTTTGCCGGGCAACCCATGTTGATATCAATAATCTGTGCGCCCAGTTCGACGTTGGCCCGGGCCGCATCCGCCAGCATCTGCGCGTCGCCACCGGCAATCTGCACCGAGCGTGGCTCGGGATCGCCTTCGTGGATCATGCGCATGCGCGACTTGCGGGTATTCCACAGGCTCATGTCACTGGTGACCATTTCCGAGACTACAAGCCCTGCGCCCAAACGCTTGCACAGCTGACGAAAGGGCTGGTCGGTGACCCCCGCCATCGGGGCGAGAATCAAACCGTTCTGCAATGTATATGGGCCGATGCGTACCGCCGACATAGGACTTCCCTGAAGTGGGGCCGGATCATGAGAGTTCGAAAAAGGGTTGGCATGATACCCGCTCTCGATGACTGGATAAAGGCTGAATTGAACAAAATCTGAACAGTTATTCTGTTATTGCCAGCGGTTTGGTTGGCGTGCGCCCAGTCAGAAAACCGCCGTCAAACCTGAAGCGCTGCAACGGTTCACTCGGGTGAGTGGAAACTCAGGCTGTAATTCACCGCTTTAGGGCCTGGGTCGAGGATATCCAGCGCGATGTGGATCGGCGTCTGCGGTGGCATTTCCGCCAAGCCTTCAAGGTCGCCGTTGAGGTATTCGCCGGGTTTGAAGCGACGACTGGCGATCAGATGGCCATTGAGATCGGCGAAGCGCAGCTCCAGCAGCGGGAAGGGCTGAGAGAACGTCGCGCGGTTATAGATGATTGCATCCACCACCAGCGCACCGCTGAACTCGGGATGGCTGCGCACCACCAGGTTACTGCTTTTGATTTTGCCAATGTCGACCTTGGACGGCACCGTGCAACCCATCTGCGGGCAGAACTGCTGGAACCACGGGCGGTACTGATCCTGGCGCGCCAGTTCGTCGAAATGATAGGCGATGTACTGACCGGCAAGGCCGGCAGCGGCCAGCAGCACCAGCAAGGTCCAGAGCAGGCGTCGGCCCCAGGGCGAGCGGCGTTTTTGCCAGTCCAGTTGCAGCGGGTCGTCGGTCAGGTCTTGCAGCACTTCTGCGCGTACACCGGGCTCCGCCCGATCGCGTTTTTTGCGCAGCGGTTCGATCGACGGCAGGTCATCGTCATCGGGTTCTGCGCTGGCCGACAGGCGTTCGCGGCGGACATTCGGGTCGATTGGATCGTGCAGGCGCAGTTGCGGAATCGGTGGTTCGTCATCCAGATCCACCGGTTCGAGCGACAGCGAAGGCTCGGTGCGGGCGGTTTTTACCGGTTCCGGCTCGACGATCTCGGGTTCGATTTCATCTTCGGGATCGGGCAGGCGCTCATCGTCGCGCGCGCTGAACAGGCTGTCGCGCCACACCGTTTCATCGGCTTCAGGACTGTCACGCCGGGCACTCAGGGATTCTTCGCGCTGACGACCGAATTCGGTGGTCGGCTGGATTTCCCGTTGTTCGAGGCGGGCCAGTTCTTCGTCCAGATCCAGGCTGTCCAGGTCCAGCTCGCTGGCGCTCCATTGCTTTTGGCTGATGGCGCGCGGCGCGGGCGGTTCGGCACTGGCCGGTGTTTCGACCACCGGCGGTTGTACGCGGGGCGGCGGCGCGCTGACTTCAGGTCTGGCCTGAGGCGGCTGCACGATGGCCGGTGTCACTGGCGTCACCGCTTCCTTGCTCGCGTGTTGCTCCAGCAGCTGTTTGGCGGCGTTGAACACTTGCAGGCAGGAGCCACAGCGAACCACCCCGCGGGCCACGCTCAATTGAGCATGGCTGACGCGGAAACTGGTTTGGCAATGCGGGCACTGGGTGACGAAACTGTCGGTCATGCGGCGATCCGGTTTATGCAGGCGGTCATTCTAGCGCCGACGGCCGGTGATACGCACCCAGCCATCGCGATTGGCGATCGGGTCCAGATCGAAGTCCTGAGCATAGGCCGCAGCCACTTCTTCGCCCTGCTCGGCGAGGATGCCCGACAGCGCCAGGCGACCGCCGGACTTGACCAGGCTGGACAGTTGCGGCGCCAGCGAAACCAGCGGGCCGGCCAGAATATTGGCCACCAGCACGTCGGCTTTGACCTGCGGCAGATCTTCCGGCAGGTACAGCGGGAACAGTTCGTCGGCAATGTTGTTGCGCCCGGCGTTGTCGCGCGAGGCTTCCAGCGCCTGTACGTCGATGTCGGTGCCGACGGCTTCTTTCGCGCCGAGCAGCAGGGCGGCAATCGCCAGAATCCCCGAGCCGCAGCCGAAATCCAGCACGTTGCAGTCTTTCAGGTCCTGACCGTCGAGCCATTCCAGGCACAGAGCGGTGGTCGGGTGGGTGCCGGTGCCGAACGCCAGGCCCGGATCCAGCAGCAGGTTGACCGCTTCAGGCTCGGGCGCGGCGTGCCAGCTCGGCACGATCCACAGGCGCTGACCGAAACGCATTGGCTGGAAACCGTCCATCCAGCTGCGTTCCCAGTCCTGGTCTTCGATGACTTCGCTGTGATGCTCCGGCAGCGGACTGCCGGTCAGCAGTTCCAGGTGTGCCAATACCGGCGCAGCTTCGGTGCCACCCTCGAACAGGGCCAGCAGATGAGTGTGCGCCCACAGCGGGGTGGTGTTGAGTTCCGGCTCGAAGATCGGCTGATCTTCGGCGTCCATGAAGGTCACCGAAACGGCGCCGACTTCAAGGAAAGCGTCTTCGTAGGTTTCGGCTTGTTCCGGGCTGATGGCGAGACGTACTTGCAGCCAAGGCATGGCGGGCACCTTTGAAAAAATATGATTGCAGCCTAGCGGCCAGCGAGAAGCGCGCAAGTTTACGCGAGCGCAGGCGGTTTGTGGGAGAGACTTGAAACGCCATTCCCTTGTAGGAGTGAGCCTGCTCGCGATGGCGATGGTGCTGTCGACACATATACTGGATGTGCCGGCCTCATCGCGAGCAGGCTCACTCCTACAGGGGGTTTATGTAATCTGCAGAAACAACAAAGCCGCCCGAAGGCGGCCTTGTTGGGTGCGGGCTGAAGCTTAGTGCTTTTCGCCAGCCAGCTTGTGCTCGAGGTAGTGAATGTTCACGCCCCCTTTGCAGAAGCCTTCGTCACGAACCAGATCACGGTGCAGCGGGATGTTGGTCTTGATCCCGTCGACCACGATTTCGTCCAGGGCATTGCGCATGCGTGCCATGGCTTCGTCGCGGGTGGCGCCGTAAGTGATCAGCTTGCCGATCAGCGAGTCGTAGTTCGGTGGAACCGCATAACCGCTGTACAGGTGCGAATCGACGCGAACGCCGTTGCCGCCCGGGGCGTGGAAATGCTTGACCGTGCCCGGGCTCGGCATGAAGGTTTTCGGGTCTTCAGCGTTGATCCGGCACTCCAGCGAGTGACCGCGGATAACCACGTCATCCTGAGTGAACGACAGCTTGTTGCCCGCAGCGATGCTGAGCATCTCCTTGACGATGTCGATACCGGTGACCATTTCCGAAACCGGGTGCTCCACCTGAACACGAGTGTTCATTTCGATGAAGTAGAAACGACCGTTCTCGTACAGGAACTCGAAAGTGCCGGCGCCGCGGTAGCCGATATCGATGCATGCCTTGACGCAGCGAGCCAGAACTTCCTGGCGCGCCTTCTCGTCGATGCCCGGTGCCGGCGCTTCTTCGAGAACTTTCTGGTGACGGCGTTGCAGCGAGCAATCGCGGTCGCCCAGATGGATGGCGTGACCCTGGCCGTCGGACAGCACTTGCACTTCGACGTGGCGCGGGTTGGTCAGGAATTTTTCCAGATAGACCATCGGGTTGCCGAACGCTGCGCCTGCTTCGGTGCGGGTCAGTTTGGCGAAGGCGATCAGGTCTTCTTCCTTGTGCACCACGCGCATGCCGCGACCACCACCGCCGCCAGCGGCCTTGATGATCACCGGGTAGCCGACTTCACGGCCGATGCGCAGTGCCGTTTCTTCGTCTTCCGGCAGTGGGCCGTCAGAACCGGGAACGGTCGGTACGCCCGCTTCGATCATCGCGTGCTTGGCCGACACCTTGTCGCCCATCAGGCGAATGGTTTCGGCTTTCGGGCCGATGAAGGCGAAGCCGGAGTTCTCGACCTGCTCGGCAAAGTCGGCGTTTTCCGCGAGGAAACCGTAGCCTGGGTGAATGGCGGTAGCGCCAGTCACTTCAGCGGCCGCGATGATTGCCGGGATGTGCAGGTAAGAGTGCGCGGCAGAAGCCGGGCCGATGCAGACGGACTCGTCTGCCAGACCCAGGTGCATCAGCTCTTTGTCGGCCTTGGAGTAAACGGCGACGGTCTTGATGCCCATCTCTTTGCAGGCACGCAGAATCCGCAGGGCGATCTCACCGCGGTTAGCGATCAGAACTTTTTCCAACTTCGCAGTCATCAAAGGCTCTCCGCAGTTCAAACGATGGTGAACAGCGGTTGGTCGTACTCAACCGGCTGGCCGTCTTCGACGAGGATGGACTCGATCACACCGCTGGTTTCAGCTTCGATGTGGTTCATCATCTTCATGGCTTCGACGATGCACAGAGTGTCGCCTTTCTTCACGGTCTGGCCGACTTCAACGAAGGACGGCGAGGTTGGCGAAGATTTGCGATAGAAGGTACCGACCATCGGCGAACGGGCAACGGTGCCGTTCAGCGCTGGCGCAGCAGCGACAGCCGGGGCTGCAGCAGCCACCGGAGCAGCGGCAGCGGCAGGTGCGGCAGCCGGTGCTTGCATCGGAGCCGGAGCGTAGTACTGCTGAGCCGGGGTCTTGCTGTGACGGCTGATGCGTACGGACTCTTCGCCTTCCTTGATCTCGAGCTCGTCGATGCCGGACTCTTCCAGCAATTCGATCAGTTTCTTAACTTTACGGATATCCATGAATCATCAACTCCCAAGGGTCGGTCAGGGGCGTTTAACGCTTGTAGTTCAAGTCGTTGCCTGTGTTTCAAGCTGTTCTAGTGCAGCCTCCAGGGCCAGTCGGTAACCGCTGGCGCCAAGGCCGCAGATCACTCCCACCGCTACATCGGAGAAGTAAGAGTGATGGCGGAAAGGTTCGCGTTTGTGCACGTTGGACAAATGCACTTCGATGAATGGGATGCTCACTCCCAGCAGCGCGTCACGTAATGCGACACTTGTGTGTGTAAAAGCTGCTGGATTGATCAGGATGAAATCCACACCTTCGCCGCGGGCGGCGTGGATTCGGTCGATCAATTCGTACTCGGCGTTGCTTTGCAGATGCAGCAGGTGATGGCCGGCTTCACGGGCGCGACGCTCCAGATCCTGATTGATCTGCGCCAGGGTCGTTGAACCGTAAGTGCCGGGTTCGCGGGTGCCGAGCAGGTTCAGGTTGGGGCCGTGCAGCACCAGTAGGGTTGCCATCTGCATGTTCCTTGTTATGAATGAGCAGTCGTCAGAACCCGGCGACTATGCCGCAAAGGCTTTGTGACTGTCCAGTTCTCTGCAATAGCCAGCACGATGACCGATGTTTGCGCGAAATTTGTGACCGAGTGATTAGATCCGGTCACTTGTAGTGATTGTGCTGACGCCTTCGCGAGCAGGCTCGCTCCCACAGGGGTACATATTCCAGTGTGGGAGCGAGCCTGCTCGCGATGGCGGTTTATCAGACGCGGAATGCCTGCACGGCGGTATGCAATTGCCCGCCCAATACCAGCAGGTTCTCGCCCTGTTCCCGACCTTCGCCGATGCGCAGCAGGTTAGCCCCACCCAACTGATGGATCCGCTCACTGTGGTCGCGGATCTCGCTGACTGCGCCACTTTGCTGCGCAGTGACGTCGGCGATGCGGATCGCCGTGTCGGAAATGGTCTGGATCGCACCGACAATTTTATCCAGCGCACCGTCGGCCGCTTGCGCTTGATTGGCCGTGGCTTCGGCGTGTTCGACCTGCGCGCGCATGCCTTCGACCGATTGTCGGGCGGCGGTTTGCAGGCCGGCGATCAGGGTCTGGATTTGCGCCGTGGCGCCCGCCGTGCGCTGTGCCAGTGAGCGCACTTCCTCGGCCACCACGGCAAAACCGCGGCCCATTTCCCCGGCTCGCGCCGCTTCGATGGCCGCGTTGAGCGCCAGCAGGTTGGTCTGGTCGGCGATCGAGCGGATCACCGTCAGCACGCCGCCAATGGTCGCCGACTCTTCGGCGAGGTGCTCGATCATCTGCGCGTTGCCTTGGACTTCGCCGACCAGCGCATGCAGGCCGGTGAGGCTTTGGCCGATCACGGTTTGCCCGTGCTCGACGGCTAGCCCGGCATGACGACTGGCGTCCGCGGCCTGACGCGCATCGCCGGCGACTTGCTGAATCGTGGCTTCCAGTTCGCCCAGAGAATCGCGAATCAGCGCGGTGTCCCCGGCCTGATGCTCGGCGCCTGTGTGCAAGTCGTTACTCAGCTCGGCCAGCGTGCGGCTGCTACCGGCGACCTGTTCGGCGTTGCCGCGAATCGTGCCGACCAGATCCACCAGGTACGCACGCAGTCGATTGAGCGACGCTTGGATGTCGTGCAGTTCGCGGTTGGTTTTGCCCAGATGGATATCGCGACTGAAATCACCCTCGGCCCAGGTCGACAGCGCCGGGGCCAGGTTGGTCAGGGTGCGGGCCAGGCGCCGTTGCAAGGTGTCGATCAGCAGCGCAATCAGCAGGATCAGGCCGATCATCACGCCTTGCATCAACCGCACTTCGCCCTGGATCTGCCCATGCTGAGCGCGCACCACCGGCTCGAGGCCGGCAATGGCCTGCTGCACGGCGGCGATCTTCAGGTGCGTCGCGGTACTCAGGTCGGTGCGTTTCTGGATCAGCTCGCGGGTGCGTTCCAGCTCTGCGGGGTAACGCCCCAGCAGGCTGTTGAGTTCGCGCTTGAGGCCGACGCCGGCGTCTTCGGCAGCGGCTTTTTCAGTGCTTTCAATGCCCATCATCGCGGCGAAATCATCACTGCCGGATTCGTTCTTGGCGACCACGCCAAGCAGGGGCAGGGCATCGATGGCCTGCGCCTGGGTACGGATGTTGGCGACTTCACGTTCGACGTCGGCGGCCAGTTCACTGCGGCCACTGCTCACCAGTTTGTCGCGAGCCAGCGACAGCTTGCCCAGATGCTGGGAAGCTGCGAGCAGCGGCGTCAGGTACATCGCATTGCCGTTGGCATAGGTGTTCAACTGGTCGAGGCTGGCGCTCAGTTCGCGTTCGGCCTGCAACAGCAGCGCTTGTGGATCGCCGGCCAGTTTGCCGGCCGCGAGCAGGTCGGTCTTGCTGAATTCTTCAAGGCTCGACAGGCTCGGGCGCAGGGTCTCGGCCAGCGCCGGCGGCAGTTCGCCAAGTTCTTTCTGTAAACCGTCGATGGCCTGACTGGCGCTGCTCAGGCGCAAGGCATCGCCGCTGCCGAGGTAGTCCTCGACATTGCGTGCCACGTCATTCTGAAATTGCTGCGACAGCCCCAGGTAGCGTTCCATCAACAGATACGGACGCTCCAGGGCTTTTTGCGACCACCACAGCGTCGCGCCGAGGGCCACGCAGACGGCGACCAGCAGCAGAGTGTTGAGATTGGTGAGCAACTTCAGGCGCATGACGGCTACCAACGGCGGAAATGGTAAGCGCCTGAATTTATTGCGGTTCTGTTACAGGGTTATGACCGAATCGGTGGAATCCGATGAAAAAGTGGCACTTTGCTTTGAGTCGCGCGCGGTCTGCACGCGATTGCGTCCGGCACCCTTGGCGCGGTACAGCGCTTCGTCGGCCTGGCTGGCCATCATCAGGCTGTCAGAGTCCTCGCGCATTTCCACCACGCCGGCGCTGAAGGTGCACCACAAATCCTGCGGCTGGGCCGGGTAGTGGATCTCGGCGAAGCGCTGACGAATCTCGTCGAGCACTTTGTGCGCCGCTTCTATGTCGGTGTCGGGCATGACGATGGCGAACTCTTCGCCGCCGTAACGGCCGATGAAATCGGTCTTGCGCAGGCGTTGCTTGAGGAACAGCGCCAGGCTCTTGATTACCCGGTCGCCCATCGGGTGACCGTGGCTGTCGTTGACCCGCTTGAAATGGTCGATGTCGAGCATGGCAAAGCTCAGCGGCTTGCTCTCGCGGCGGGCGCGGAACGAGCAGTCTTCGAGCAATTGCAGGATGTGCGTGTGGTTGTACAGGCCGGTGAGGCTGTCGCGGACCATCCGTGCTTTCAGATTGCGCGCGCGGGCGGCACGGTTGCGCACGGTAGTGATCAGGTGCCGTGGCTTGATCGGCTTGGTCAGAAAGTCGTCGCCGCCTTCACTCATCGCGTCGAGCTGCTTGTCCAGATCGTCCTCGGCAGACAGATAGATGATCGGCACACTGACGTAACGGTCGTTGTGGCGGATAACCTTGGCCAGCTCGGTGCCGGTGCAGGCCGGCATGTACATGTCGAGGATGATCAGATCCGGCTGGAAATCCGCCAGCTCGGCCATCGCCTGGATCGGTTCGATCAGGGTGCGGGTGACGATCCCGGCGCTGTTGAGCAGGCGTTCGGTGTGCAAGGCCTGCGCGCGGGAGTCGTCGATGATCAGCACTTTATAAGGTTCGTACTGCGCAACGCAGGTCAGGACTTCAATCTTCTCCAGCAGGCTCGATGCTTCGAGGGTGCCGGTGAGAAACTCCTGGCCACCGGCGCGTACTGCCGCAAGGCGGGTCGGAGTGTCGGTTTCGTGCAGGCTGAAGAACAGCAGCGGCAACGGTTCTTCCAGGCCCACTTGGGCTTCGGCGGCGAGTTGCAGGCCGACACCGGCGCCGCTGAAGTCCACGTCCATGACGATCGCGGCCGGCAAACGCTCGACCATCGAGGAGCGAAACGCCGACACACTGTCCAGCGCCTGCGCGGTCAGCCCGAAAAATTCCAGTTGCTTGGCCAGGCGTTCGGCGCGGTCGTGATCCTGCAGCAACACATAGATCGGTTTGCGCAGCGGCGGCAGAAATGTCTGATCAAGTTGATCGCCATGACGCAGGCCGGTACGCGACAGGCGTTGCATCAAGCGATTGAGATCGGTGATCAGGCCACTGCTCAAGCGGCCGCGATTGGCATCGACGGCGTTCAGCGATTGGCTGATGTGGTGGGCCAGTTGCGTGTGCTCGGGCTGCTCGAAGCGCTCGGCAAAACGCAGCAGGCGCAGGTTGGCCTCGCTCAGTTCGGCGAGGTCGGCAGTGGACCACTCATTGCGTTGCAGGCGTTGCCATATCTCAAGAATCTGACGTGCCTGATGAATTACCCGCTGGGCAAAGTGGTGCTTGAGGCGCTCACGGCTGGGGTCTTCTGGCTCGGTCATATCCTGACTACTAGTTAGGGTGCATGCTGAGATCGACTGGTGGCTCTATGCTAGCACCTCTTTTCCCTTATATGAGTGTCGTGCGTCAATAATCTGCGGTGCTGCACAATTCAGTTTCTGACCGGAGGGTGTCGGATTGGACCTGTTCGTCGTCAGGCTCCCCGCAAACCGGGCACATGGTGCCGATCAGCGGGCGAAAAAGCCTGTGCGGGCAACACGCTGACACACATGCACATTAATTTGCAATTGCTGCAGTCGGACCTTTGCTGCTGACGCTGCATCAGGGAAACCCTTAGAAAATAGCCGGTCAGTGTCGCGCCTTCTGTGGATTTTCTGCTTCTATTCAATGGCGGGTGCCGGCCTCGGCACGTTGTTGTATGGTTGTGGTCGAACCGTTGAACCCAAGTGATTGAAAGGATATCGCCATGCTGGACTGGAAGAACCGCGCGGGCAGCGCGCCTGAACGTGCCGCTGAGCCGAAGTCGGCCGCCCGCAGCTATGTGGGCGGGCTGTTGTTCAGCCGCGCGCTGGCCACGCTGATCGGCATTTATCTGCTGGTCACCATCGGCCTTGGCTGGTACTGGAGCGAGGAGCCGGCGCTGTTTCCGGTGGCGCAGAACGCCCAGGTCGCGGCCGAGAAAGAAGGCAAGCAGATGGTCGTCGGCTACACCACGGTCGAGACCCTGAAGACCGTCGCCGGCACTTTGCTGAACAAGCCGGGCGGCTACATTTCCAACGACCGTTTCCCGCCGGGCCTGTGGATGGACAACATGCCGAGCTGGGAATACGGCGTGCTGGTGCAGGTGCGTGACCTGACCCGCGCCCTGCGTAAAGACTTCGCCCGCTCACAGTCACAGTCGGCTGAAGACGCCGATCTGGCCAAGGCCGAGCCGCGTTTCAACTTCGATAACAAGAGCTGGATCCTGCCGTCGAGCGAATCTGAGTATCAGGAAGGCATCAACTCCCTGAGCCGTTATCAGGCGCGTCTGTCCGACCCTTCGCAGAAAAACGCGCTGTTCTACGCCCGCGCCGACAACCTGAACAACTGGCTGGGCGATGTCGGCACCCGTCTGGGCTCGCTGTCGCAACGCCTTTCGGCCAGTGTTGGCCGGGTCAAGCTCAACACCGCGCTGAAAACCGAAGTCCCGGCCGTTGGCGAAGTGCCGCAGGTGGACGAGGAGGTCGTCGAGACCCCGTGGATGCAGATCGACAACGTGTTCTACGAAGCTCGCGGTCAGGCCTGGGCGCTGTCGCACTTGCTGCGCGCCATCGAAGTCGATTTCGCCGATGTGCTGGCGAAGAAGAACGCCACCGTCAGCGTGCGCCAGATCATCCGTGAACTGGAAGCGTCGCAGGAGCCGGTCTGGAGCCCGATGATCCTCAACGGCAGCGGCTTTGGCGTATTGGCCAACCACTCGCTGGTCATGGCCAACTACATTTCCCGGGCCAACGCCGCAGTGATCGATCTGCGTCAACTGCTCAATCAGGGCTGAGTCATGGTCGATAGCGCCAAAGAGGCGGCCCACCGCGCCGCCTCCGATGCCGAACAGATCGCCTGGGTCGACGAGCAGGACAACCTGCTCGGCGCCCTGGTGCGGGCCGATTTGCGTGAGCGCGGGCTGATCGGTCGCGGTACCTACATCATGCTGTTCAACTCTGCCGGTGAACTCTGCGTGCACCGGCGCACCTTGAGCAAGGCCATCTATCCCGGTTACTGGGACGTGGCGGCCGGCGGCATGGTGCAGGCGCACGAGACCTACGCCGAGTCGGCAGCCCGTGAACTGGAAGAGGAGCTGGGCGTGGGCGGGGTGGAACTGACCGCCCACGATCATTTCTTCTTCGAAGACACCGACAACCGCCTGTGGTGTTCGGCGTTTTCCGCGGTGTGGGACGGGCCGCTGAAACTGCAGCCGGAAGAAGTCCTGGAAGCGCGCTTCATTCCGGTCGCGCAAGTGCTCCTGGAAATCGAGCAAAAGCCTTACTGCCCGGACTCCTTGGCAGCGTTGAAGCGTTATCTGAAGGCTCAGCAAAGCGACGTCGCAAAGAACACATGAATTGGCGCCGATTGGCTCTTAGCAATTGCGCTTTTTGCCGTTACACTGCGCGACCTTTTCAAGCTGTGCCGGCCTGCTTTTGCAGGAGATCCGGTGCAGTAGCGCTGCCCCTGCCTGAGTGGGGCTTCGCGGTCGATAACCTTGCCCAAGGTTGCGATCAGTCTTTGTCCTCCCAAGAGGATTGCCGGTGGCCAAAAAAGCCGCATCCTTCGCCGCCCTTGGTGGCCTGGTATTTTCCACCGACGCAGGTCGTCATTGCCCGGAATGCAGTAAGCCGGTGGACGCCTGTATCTGCAAACAAACCGTGATCCCGGCGGGCGACGGCATTGCCCGCGTGCGCCGCGAGAGCAAGGGCCGTGGCGGCAAGACGGTGACCACCATCACCGGTGTGCCGCTGGCCGAAGACGCCCTCAAGGAGCTGGCGACAACGTTGAAGAAACGTTGCGGCACCGGTGGGGCGTTGAAGGACGGGATCATCGAAATCCAGGGCGATCATGTCGAGCTACTCTTGGCAGAGCTGATCAAGCACGGTTTCAAGGCGAAGAAGTCCGGCGGCTAGCAGCCTCTGTGAAAACCACCCGCGGCTTGATCCGGTGCTGACATGCTCAGCGCCGGCGTCGTCTCCATGGTTTTCACAGAGCCTGTTCATACCGGTTTCTAAACTACACGCTGTCAGCGCGGTCTACCGCGGCGCTGACGAACCGTCATTTTCATTCTTTAGACTGCGCCGGCCTGAGATCAGGCGACGCACTATGACTTCTTTATAGGGGACTTCGATGTCCGTACGACGCACACGCAAAGACGATGGCAGCCAATGGACAGTTGCGGACAGCCGCAGTGTTTACGGGATTCGCCATTGGGGGGCCGGGTATTTCGCGATCAATGACGCCGGTCGCGTCGAAGTTCGTCCGAACGGCCCGAGCAGCTCGCCTATCGACCTGTTCGAACAAGTCGACCAACTGCGCAAGAGCGGCTTGTCCTTGCCGTTGCTGGTGCGTTTCCCCGACATCCTGCAAGACCGCGTCCGTCAGCTGACCGGTGCTTTCGACTCGAACATCGAGCGCCTGGAATACCAGAGCAAATACACCGCGCTGTACCCGATCAAGGTCAACCAGCAAGAAGCGGTGATCGAGAACATCATCGCTACCCAGAACGTTTCCATCGGTCTGGAAGCCGGCTCCAAGCCTGAGCTGCTGGCGGTGCTGGCGCTGGCGCCGAAGGGCGGCACCATCGTCTGCAACGGTTACAAGGACCGCGAGTTCATCCGTCTGGCGCTGATGGGCCAGAAACTCGGCCACAACGTGTTCATCGTGATCGAGAAAGAATCCGAAGTCGGCCTGGTGATCGAAGAAGCAGCTTCGCTAAAGGTCAAGCCACAGGTCGGCCTGCGAGTGCGCCTGTCGTCGCTGGCTTCGTCGAAGTGGGCGGACACCGGTGGCGAGAAATCCAAGTTCGGCCTGTCGGCGGCGCAACTGCTGTCGGTGGTCGAGCGCTTCCGCGCCGCCGGCCTGGATCAGGGCATTCGCCTGCTGCACTTCCACATGGGTTCGCAGATCGCCAACCTCGCGGACTACCAGCATGGCTTCAAGGAAGCGATCCGTTACTACGGCGAGCTGCGCAACCTTGGCCTGCCGGTCGATCACATCGACGTTGGTGGCGGACTGGGTGTCGACTACGACGGTACTCACTCGCGCAACGCCAGTTCGATCAACTATGACATGGACGACTATGCCGGTGTCGTGGTCGGGATGCTCAAGGAGTTCTGCGATGCGCAGAGCCTGCCGCACCCGCACATCTTCTCCGAAAGCGGTCGCTCGCTGACCGCTCACCACGCGATGCTGGTGGTGCAGGTGACCGACGTCGAAAAACACAACGACGAAATCCCGCAGATCGAAAACAAGGAAGCGCTGCCGGAAACCGTGCAGTGGCTGGTTGACCTGCTCGGCCCGACCGACATCGAAATGGTCACCGAGACCTACTGGCGCGCCACGCACTACATGAGCGACGTGGCTTCGCAGTACGCCGACGGCAAGCTGACCCTGGCCGAAAAAGCCCTGGCCGAACAGTGCTACTTCGCCGTGTGCCGCCGCCTGCACAACTCGCTGAAGGCACGTCAGCGTTCTCACCGTCAGGTGCTCGACGAACTCAACGACAAGCTGGCCGACAAGTACATCTGCAACTTCTCGGTGTTCCAGAGCCTGCCGGACACCTGGGCGATCGATCAGGTACTGCCGATCATCCCGCTGCACCGTCTGGACGAAGAGCCACTGCGCCGTGCCGTGCTGCAAGACCTGACCTGCGACTCCGACGGCAAGATCAACCAGTACGTCGACGAGCAGAGCATCGAAACCAGCCTGCCGGTACACGGTTTGAACGAGGGCGAAGACTACCTGCTGGGTGTGTTCCTGGTCGGCGCCTATCAGGAAATCCTCGGCGACATGCACAACCTGTTCGGTGACACCGACTCGGTGAACATCTACCAGAACGCCGATGGCAGCGTGTACCACGCCGGTATCGAAACCCACGACACCATCGAAGACATGCTGCGTTACGTGCACTTGTCGCCGGAAGAACTGATGACCCACTACCGCGACAAGTGCGCCAGTGCCCGCATCAGTGCCAGCGAGCGTACGCAGTTCCTTGATGCCTTGCGTCTGGGCCTGACCCGTTCCTCCTACCTGTCTTCCTGAGAACAGGTGCGCTCCCGTCGGGTTGTCTGAAGTTTTTCCGCAAACTGCGGAAAACTCGGATAACCCGGTGGGACATCTCCCAAAATCCTCGCGAAATGTTTGGCTAACTGCATCAGAAAAGTCATCCGGTCTGCTTTTCGCGTAGGTCATTTCCTAAGTTGTACTTCAGCTCTCTACTCGGCCATGGCTCTCGGCGAGAATCCCCGGCCGTCCCTCCTGTAGAGATCCGCCCATGTTCGATTCAGTCAACGAGCCGTCGTTTCGTCTCGATGTTGCGGGGCTTTCCGACCCCTTCGAGGTGCTGGCCTTTACCGGAAGTGAGGGGATCAGCGAACCCTTTGCCTTTGACATCGATCTGTTGATCGATGACGCGCAACTGGACCTTGCCAGCCTGCTTTTTCGTTCGGCGTTTCTGCAGTTCGGCCCCATGCACAATGGCCTCAATGGCCAGTTGCAGAGTGTCGTCCAGCATGAGCATGGCGCAGGTTCACGGTTGTGTCGGGTGAAACTGGCGCCGAAGCTCGGTTGTCTGGAACTGCGTTTCAGCCAGCGGATTTTCAGCAGCCAGAGCGTGCCGCAGATCCTTGCGCAGGTGCTCAAGGAACATGGAATTGTCGGTACGCAACGACGCTTTGATCTGCACCGCGAATACCCGGTGCGGACCTTTTGCACCCAGTACCGCGAATCGGACCTGCAATTTGTGCAGCGCCTGTGTGCGCAGGCGCGGATCCACTACTACTTCGAGCACAGGCCTGAGGCACATTGTCTGGTGTTCGCCGATGATCCGGCGCATCTGCCCGTGGCTGATGGGGCGTCTGTGGACAATGGCGCCGAGCCGGCGGTGCGTCGCTGGCAGGTGCAAGTGCAGGCACCGGGTGTGCACGAGCCTGCTGCCGGAACCCGCAGGGCCGAAGGCCGCAGCGACCTGCCGACCGTGCGCAGTGCCCACTGGCTGGCGCTGGCCGGGCATCCGTTGGCCGAGTGCAACCGTCGCTGGTTGCTGAGCCGTATCGAGCATCGCGGTGATCCTGCCTGCGAGCCGTCTTACAGCAATCGGCTGTTCGCCGCAGCCGAGGCGCCACTCCCTGCACCCGTGAGCATTTGTGCGAGGCCGCGCATGCACAGCCTGCAACGGGCCTGGGTGGTGATGGTCGACGAGCCACAACCGGATCAACTGCGGTCGGTGGCGGTTCAGTTTGACTGGCTTTATCAGGGGGAGGGCGCTGCCGCCAGCCACTGTTGGCTGCCCCTGGCGCCGGCATTGAGCGATACGTCGCCGGCGTCGTTGCGCGAAGGTGTCGAAGTGGTGGTGAGCTTTCTGGAGGGGGATCCGGATCAGCCGGTAATCAGTGGTTTCCTGCAGAAATCGGCAGCGCTCGAAGACGACCATGAGCTTTTGCCTCCCGTGCTGCCGGACGTGTTGCCCAGCGCGGGCCTGACACAATGGCTCGCCGGCGGCGAACCCATGCTGCTGTTGTGTCTGATCCCCGGGGGTGGCAGTTACAACCACTGCACGGCGTCAATCTGCAGTTGCCGGTTGCTCGCGTCGCTGGATCAGGGCGATGCCACTTGAGCGGCGCGGGGTTTGCCCGGCAGGCGAATTGGCTGTTGCTTGATGGCACCGATGCGCAACAGGCTCTGGCGACACTGCGTCAGGGATTTGCCGGGGTACGTTGCTCGCGGTTGTTCGATACCACCGAGTTTGCCGCCGTGAGCGAGTACGGGCCGCTGCTGGTCAATTTGCACGATTGCCCGGCATTGGTCGCGCTGTGTCACCGCGACCCGCAAACCTGGCGTGGTCTGTTGCTGGCCAGTGAGACCTCTGAGCCGATCTTGTTGAGCCACCTGCGCCGGATGCTGACGGTTTCCTTCGGGCCCAGCCACCGTGCCTTGCTCGGGTACTACAACCGCCACACGGCCAGTTACTTCTTCGATGCCTGTGACGCCAGTGACTTGAGCCGCTGGCTTGGGCCGATCGACCTGTTGCGCTGGTTCGGTGGCACCTGGGCCGACTTTGCCATTGGCAGTCAGGGCTGGCAGCAACTGCGTAATCCGCGGTGGGCGGTGGAACCGCTGGGGATTGATGAAAGCCTCACCCGTCGCCAGCGTGAGCGCTTGCAAAGCTGCCTGCTGGAGCAGCACATCTGGCGCTGGTGCCAATCCCTGGGAACCGATTACGCGCGGATGGTCTCCCATGTGCAGGAGGGGTTGACCCTGGGTTTCAGAGACCGGACGGTGCTGGATGGCTGGTTGTGGCTACGCTTGCAGCATCCCCGGGCGGAACTGCCTGGCGTGCCGGACGGGCTGACCCAGCAGGAACGGCTCAACCATGTGCGACGACGCTGGCAGACAGATCAATTTTGAGGTGCGGCACCGATGGCAAACACTCTGTGGCAACGGTTCGGCGCAATCCTCGGCGGGTTCTTGCTGCTGGTGCTTTCGGGGTGTTCTCCGGTCAAGGTGCTCAATGCGCTGACACCCGATGACACGTTCCAGAGGACCGCTGGCATTGCTTATGGCGATGATCCCCGACAGAAACTCGACGTCTATGTGCCACGGCAGCCGCTGGAAGATGCACCGGTGGTAGTGTTTTTTTACGGTGGCAGCTGGAACAGCGGTGATCGCGGCGATTACGCTTTTGTCGGCGAGGCGCTGGCGTCGCGCGGGATTGTCGCGGTGCTGGCGGATTATCGGCTGTACCCGCAAGTGCGCTATCCACTGTTTCTTGAGGATTCGGCGCGGGCAGTGGCCTGGACCCGGGCCCATATCCGCGAGTTCGCCGGCAACCCGCAGCGCCTGTACCTGATGGGCCACAGTTCCGGCGCGTACAACGCGGCGATGCTGGCGCTCGATCCTGACCTGCTTGGCGCGGTAGGCATGTCGTCAAAAGACCTCAGCGGCTGGATCGGCCTGGCCGGGCCGTATGATTTTCTGCCGATCAAGAACGCCGACGTGCGCCCGGTGTTTTTCTGGCCGAACTCACCGCCGCAATCGCAGCCGATCAATCACGTCAGTCGCGGCGCTCCCCCGGCGCTGCTGATCGCCGCGACCAGGGACAATCTGGTCAACCCGACGCGCAACACCGCAGGCCTCGCGCGCAAACTGCGCGAGGCGGGCGTACCGGTGCAGGATTTGTACTACGCGCGCCCCAGTCATGTGACGCTGGTGGCGACCCTGTCGCGGCCGCTTCGACGCCTGGCGCCGGTGCTGGATCAGGTGGTTGCGTTCGTCAGACACACGCCGGCTCAGTGAGCCGTGCCGCTGAACCAGCCATCATTGCGGCGCAGCCACAGGGCCAGTGCGCCGAGGGTCAGGCTGCGCAATACCATGAACAACAGAAAAGTTATCCACAACCCGTGATTGCCCAACCCCTGCAGCGCCCAGGCAAACGGCAACAGCAGCGCGACGGTCAGCAGCATGCCGTTGCGCATTTCCCGGGCGCGGGTGGCGCCGATGAACAGGCCGTCGAGCAAATAGCTCCAGACTGCAATCAACGGCAGCACGGCCAGATAGGGCAGATAGATGAACGCGGTGTCGCGCACGCTCTGGATATCGGTCTGCATTTCGATGAACAGATGCCCGGCGAACAGAAACAGCGCGGCGAAACCGAGGCTGGCCAACAGCGACCACCCCCCGGCCACCACCAATGAGCGGCGCAGGGCGAGGCGATCGCGGGCGCCGATGGCGTGTCCGCACAAGGCTTCGACCGCATGCGCCAGGCCGTCCAGTGCGTGGGCGGTCAACAGCAGGCCGTTGAGCAGCAGGGCATTGGCTGCCACGGTGGCATCGCCGAGTCGCGCGCCTTGCACGGTGATCAGGAAAAACACCGATTGCAGCGCCAGGCTGCGAATGAAAATGTCGCGATTGACCGCCAGCAGCGGGCGCCAGCTCTGCCACACCTTCAACGCCGCCCAGGCGATGTGCCCGGGATAGGCGCGCAATGCGCCGCGGGTCAACCACAGGCCGAGCAGGGCGCCGCTCCACTCGGCGATGACCGAGGCCCGGGCCGAACCGACCACGCCCCACTCCAGGCCAATGACGAACCACAGGTTGAGGGCAATGTTGATCAGGTTGGTGCTCAGCAGAATCGCCAGCGGCGCCCGGGCGTTCTGGGTACCGAGGAACCAGCCGACCAGTGCGTAACTGGCCAGCGCTGCCGGCAGCCCGAACAACCGGGTGTGGAAGAACTCGCGGGTCAGTTGGTCGAGTTCCGCCGAAGGCTGCATGAAATGCAGGGCCACGCCGCTCAACGGCACGCCCAATGTGCCGAGCACGATCGCCAGCCCCAGAGCCAGCAGCAAGCCTTGCAACAGAATCTGCCGCAACGCCGCGCCGTCGCTGCGCCCGGCGGCCTGCGCGGCAAACCCGGTGGTGCCCATGCGCAGAAAGCCCATGGCCCAGGCGAGAAAGGTGTAGAGACTGGCGCCGACCGCCACGGCGCCCAACTGATGGGCGTGGGGCAGGTGGCCGATGACGGTGCTGTCGACCAGCGCCACCAGCGGCACGGAAATATTCGAAAGAATCATCGGCGCGGCAAGCGCCCAGACCTTGCGGTGAGTCGGGCGGTCGCGCCAGTCGGCAATCAGGTTGGACATGCGGGCTCCTTGGGGGAGCGGGGATTGTAGCGATTCATCGGGTTCGCAGTGCGATCCATTGTGGGAGCGAGCCTGCTCGCCAAAGCGTCAGGTCTGTCAAAGCAGTGCTGAATGACACATCGCCTTCGCGAGCAGGCTCGCTCCCATCGGGAGGCACCGGTGTCAGTGGATGATCCAGCTCAGCAGCCACAACCCCAGCAGCAACCAGATGATCCCGGCAATGATCGACGCATTCATGAACGCGCGGATCGCCGACCACAACAGCATCAAACCGACGATCAGCGCGAGGATGCTGATGATCGAGGTGTCCATGCCCAGCGTCTTGGCCAGACCGTCGACAAAGTTGCCACCGGCGTTGCTCAGAATGTTGAACAGGCCGCTGAGCCCATCGACGATGAAGCGGATGATCGAGCCGAGTGCCTGGCCGAGCCATTCGAAAAAGCTTTCTACCTGCATGTGTGCATCCTGATGAAAGAGCTGAGCCTTGGGCCACAACGCAGGTGGCCGAGTTCCCTGCAACTATAGAGGGTTTGCACCGAGCTTGTGTGGGAGCGGGCTGGCTCGCGAAGACGGTGTGTCATTCAACTCATCAGTCATTTGACCCACCGCATTCGCGAGCAAGCCCGTTCCCACCAAAAGCACAGCGTGCCCCTTGCCTTCGCTTGGCATCCCCCCGAAGCTATACGCCTTCAGGAGAGCCCGATGAACCTTGTTGAACTGACCGAACGCCTGCACACCATTCGCGATCGCAATGACTGGCGGCAATTTCACAGCCCGAAAAACCTGGCCATGGCCGCCAGCGTCGAGATGTCTGAACTGGTGGAGATTTTCCAGTGGCTGACCGAAGACCAGTCGCGCCAGTTGCCGGCGGACAAACTGGCACATGCCGGGCAGGAAGTCGGCGACATCGTGCTGTATCTGTTGCTGCTGTGCAGCGAGTTGGGGCTGGACATGAATGAAGTGGTGCGCAGCAAGCTCGCCGACAGCGAACGGCGGTTCAGCTGATGAGCGACCGGCATTTCGATCAGTTGGCGACCCGCTTCGCCGAAAAAATCTACGGCGGTGCCAAAGGTGCGATTCGCCTCGCGGTGCTGCAGGCCGACCTCGCCGAAGCGTTGCCGGACCGGCCGTTGCGGGTGCTGGACATCGGTGGCGGCCTGGGCCACATGTCGTTGTGGCTGGCCAAGCGTGGCCATGAGGTGACCTTCACCGAACCGGCCGAGCCGATGCTCGAAGGCGCTCGTCAGCGCTTCGCCGAGGCCGGGCAAACCGCGACATTCATTCAGGCGCCGTGGCAGGAACTGCTCGGTCAGCTCACCGAGCCGTACGATCTGGTGATCTGCCACGCGGTGCTCGAATGGCTGGCCGAACCCCACGCGATCCTGCCGGTGCTGCATCAATTGACCACGCCCGGGGGCTGGCTGTCGCTGGCGTTCTACAACCGTGATGCGCTGATTTATCGCAACCTGCTCAAGGGCCATTTCAAGAAAATGCGCAAGAACGTCATGGCCGGCGAAAAGCAGAGCCTGACCCCGCAGCAGCCGCTTGATCCACGGGAATTGGCGACGCAACTCGAAGGCTTGTGGCAGGTCGAAACCCAGAGCGGGGTGCGGGTTTTCCACGACTATATGCCGGTGGAATTCCAGGCCCGCGTCGAACTGGCGGACTTGCTGGAAATGGAACTGGCGCACCGTCGTCACCCAAGCTTCGCCGGGCTTGGGCGTTACTTGCACTGGATCTGCCGGCCGATCTGATCGGAGCACTACATGAAAGCACAATCGGGGTTATTGCTGATCTGTCTGGGGTTGGCCGCCTGCCAGGGCAGCAACCCCTACGTGGCGCAGTCGCGGCCTTTGCCGCCGGCGCCGCCGCAAGCCGCCACCACGTTCGACCGCAGTGCGTATCCGGCACCGCCGCGCGATTACGGGCGCTACCGCAGTTGGGCCTGGCTCAACGGCCAGTTGCCGCCGGGCACGGCGTGGGCCGATTCGGCGCAAGTGGCCGAGGCCGTCAGCAACGCCCTCGACCAGCGTGGCTTGCGCCCGTTGCACGACAATCGTCCGGCCGACCTGTTGGTCAGTGCCAATCTGCGTCTGGAAACCCGCCTGCGTCAGGTGCAGGACGATTATGGTTACGGCGGATACAGTGGCTATGATCGATACGGGCGTGGTTACGGCATGTACAACAGCGTGCCGATCGTTCGCACTTATCAGGAGCAGGTTGTCGTGGTGCAGGTCAATCTGTTCGACGCCGGCACCGGTCAACCGGTGTGGAGCGCCAGCGCCGAAACGGCCAACCAGGGCAGCCAACTCGTGCGCACCGACGCTATTCGCGAGGCTTTGGAAAAAGCCATGTCGGCTTATCCGCCCAGCTAAACTCCAGGTGAGAACGCTTCGCAGGTTCATGCCTTCAACCGGAGAAAAACCATGTTCCGCCGTCTCGCTTTACTGGCCATGGCCGCGCTGCTCAGCGCCTGCGCCGCCAACCAGGTCAACCATGACTTCGACGCCAGCCGCGACTTTGCTGCGTATCGCAGCTGGAGCTGGAAAGAACCCGCGCTGCAATATCGCCCGGATGATCCCCGGATCAAAAGCGACCTGACCGAGCAACGGATCCGCCAGGCCGTCAGCGATCAACTTGATCAGCGCGGTTTGCGTCCCGCCGCAGCGGGGGCCAAGGGCGACCTGAGCGTGCAGACCTATCTGATCGTCGAGGATCGCCAGCAGCAAGTGACCACCAACTACGGCGGTGGTTGGGGCGGCCCGTGGAACGGTTACTGGGGGGCGCCGATGTACAACGAAACCCGCAACATCACCTACAAGGTAGCGACGATCCAGATCGACCTCCTCGACGGCAAGGACGGCAAACTGGTGTGGCGCGGCAGCGATGAGCAAATGCTCAGCAGCACGCCCAATCCGCAGGATCGCAGCAATGCGATTCGCGAAACGGTGGGCCGGATTCTGGCCAACTACCCACCGCGCTAAGCCGGTGTACAAAACGGGAGCCCCAGCGGCTCCCGTTTTTTTTGCCCACCACAAATCCCCTGTGGGAGCGGGCTTGCTCGCGAAGGCGTCGTGTCAGTCACCTCCAATGTGAATGACACGACGTCTTCGCGAGCAAGCCCGCTCCCACAGCGGATCTTCATCATTGCGAAGTGGCGCGTTGCCAGCAGTCTCGCTCAGCGCCGTCTACACTCAAACCCACCATCGGAGGTAGCGCTCGGCAATGCGCCGGCAAAGGAGTGCGCCATGTCGCCTCGTTCGCAGTTCAACGGCCCGGCCCGGCAACACGGGGCGATCGGGTTGATGGCGGCTGCTACCCTCAGCCTGGCATTGGTATTGATGCTATTGGTGGTCGATACGGGGCGGCTGTACATGGAGCAACGCAAGTTGCAGCGGGTGGTCGACAGCGCCGCGCTGGAAGCCGTCAGTCGTGGCGGCAATTGTCAGTCAGGCCTGACCGCAGCGGCTTACGCCGGGCAAAGCGCCGTGCGCAATGGCTACACCGTCGATGCCAACAACACCCTGGCGACCACTTGCGGCAGCGTGCAGACGGCGGCCAGCGGACTGCGCGCATTCACTGTCGATGCGACTCAGTCGAGCGCGATCAAGGTCGCCGCCAGCCGCACGGTGACCACCAGTTTTGCCGGTGGCGTACAAGCGTTGTTCACAGGCTCCCCCGTCAGCCTGAACACCACGCTCAATGCCTCGGCCGTTGCCGCCTTGCCGATCCCGACGGTGGCACAACTGAACATTCGCAGCACGCTGGCGAGCATCAACACCGCCCAGTCGAGCATTCTCAATCCATTGTTTTCCGGGCTGCTCGGCGGCAACGTCAACCTTACCGCACTGGGTTGGGACGGGCTGCTCAATACCGACATCAACCTGCTCAGCTACCTCAATCAACTGGCGATCAACCTCAACGTGGCCGCCGGCAACTACACGCAACTGCTCAATACCCAGGCCACGGTCACCCAGCTGATTCAGGCGGCGGCGACGGTGGTACAGCTCAACGGCGCGACCGCCACGGTGATCACCGCGCTAGGGCAATTGCAGGTTGCGGCGATCAACGCCGCACCGGTCAAACTCGGCGACATCCTGCAGTTGCAGACCGGCACCACGGCGGCCGGGCTGGACGCCAACCTGCAACTGCTGCAATTGATTCAGGGCGTGGTGCAACTGGCCAACAGCAAAAGCGCGGTGGCCGCGACCTTGCCGATCAGCGTGCTGGGGCTGGCGAACGTCACGGTACGGGTCAAGGTGATCGAGCCGCCGCAGTTTTCGGCGATTGGCGACCCGGCGCGTGCCAAGGCCAACTCGTTGGGGGCGGACCGGATTTATGTGCGCACGGCGCAGATCCGCACGCTGCTCTCGGTGAATCTGCCGGTGCTGTCCGGGGTGACCGGGCTGCTCAATGCGGTATTGGGGCTGGTGGGAACGTTGACCCCGACCCTCAATGCCCTGTTGAGCCTGAATCTGGTGGCGACGCTCAATTCGGTCGGGTGTCTGCTCGGCGCCGGTTGCCAACAGCTGGATCCGCAGCTGTTGCCGTCGCCGGAAATCGACATTGCCCTGGATGCCGGCGGCGCGATCAGCTACGTCACCGACTACAGCTGCCCGGTCGGCACCACGGGCACCAAAAGCCTGACCGCTCACACCATCACCTCGATCGCGGACCTCAAGGTCGGCAAGATCGACCCGACCAACGCCTTTTCCTCGCTTGCCGAACCGACGGTCACACCGTTGCCACTGGTCGATCTCGGCACCGTCACCTGTCACAAGATTCTCGGCATTGGCAGTTGCGACGAGAGCACCCACGTCCAGTACGGGGCGGGCGGCATCGCGATCATGGTCAACACCAGCGTCGCGCAAAATACTCAGGACCTGGTGTATTCCAGCGGCACGCCGTTCGCCACTCCGGCCAACCTCAAACTGGCGCCGAGCGTGATTTCCGCAGCGCCGTCGAGCAACATCGTCAATAGCCTTGCGAACACTCTGGCGGGGATCAATCTGATCGTTTACAAGCCGCAGGGCAGCAACCCGCTGGGGGCCATCGTGACTGGCGTGGCCAGCCTGATCAGCGATGTCACGACCATCCTGCAACCGCTGATTACCAACCTGCTCAGTCCGTTGCTCGATCCGCTGCTGAACAACTTGCTCAAAGCCCTGGGCATCAACCTGATGGACGTCGATGTCGGCGCCAACATGACCTGCGGCCAGACCGGCAAGGCCTATCTGGTGATCTAGACCTCCGGTGCCACTGGCAGCTCAATGCAGAAGCGTGCGCCTTCCACCGAGTTGCGCACGCTCAGATGGCCGCCCATGTTTTCGATGATGCCGTAACTTACCGACAGGCCCAGCCCGGTGCCGACGCCCACCGGTTTGGTGGTGAAGAACGGTTCGAAAATCCGCTCCAGCAAGCGCGGGTCGATGCCGCCGCCGTTATCCTCGACCCACAGCCGCACCTTGTGCTCATCACGCTCGGCATAGATCGAGATCCATGGCTTGAACGTTGAATCCTTCTCGCGTTTGCTGAGCAAGGCATCGCGGGCGTTGACCATCAGGTTGATCAGCACCTGTTCCAGCTGATCGACATAACCGCGTACCTGCACGCTAAAACCGGTTTCGCTGATGCGCAGGTCCACGCCCTTGCCGCGCATGCCCTCGGCCAGCAACGACAGCGTGCCCTCGATGGCCGAGGCCGGGTTGAACAGTTGCTGCTCGACCTCCGAGCGACGACCGAACACGCGCATGTGATCGACCACTTTTGCCGCGCGCTGCACCTGGGCGTCGATGCGGTTGAGTTTGTCGGTGAGGTAGTCGATCTGCACATCGCCGTTGCCCAAGCGCTTGAGCACGTTGACGATGGCCATGCGCATCACGTTCAGCGGCTGGTTGATTTCGTGAGCGAGGCCGGTGGCCATTTCGCCGAGGGTGGCCATTTTTGCGCTTTGCGTGAGCTGCTGCTGCGAGCGCCGCACCTCGGTGTTATCGCGTCCCACGGCCTGCACTTCGAGCAGGTGCCCGCGTTCATCGAACACCCCGCGATCAGACCACACCCACCACGCATGTTCGCGCCCGGGCAGTTGCAGGCTGATTTCGGCGGTGCTCACTGGCTGCTCCGGGGTCAGCAGCGCCAGGCGTTGCACGAACGCTGCGCGTTGTTCGTCGGACATCCAGCTGCCCAGATCGACGCCCGGCAATTGCTCCGGCGTGCATTCCAGATAGGTCGCCAGCGGCCGGTTGCCGAAGGTCAGCGTCAGGTCCGGGCGATAGCGGCAGATCATCGCCGGCGAGTCTTCCACCAGAATCCGATAGCGCTCTTCGCTGTGTTTGACCTGTTCGGCTGCGAGGGTCGCTTCGGTGACGTCCAGCCACAGGCCGACGGCTTCGACCGGCAGGCCAAGGTCATTGCGCAGCAGCTTGGCTTCGTCGAGCAGCCAGTGGTAATCGCCGCGCGCGTCGCGCAAGCGATAACGCGCGCGCACCGAACCTTCGCGCAACAGCTGTCGGGTGCGGGCGAAATACAGCTCGCGGTCTTCGGGATGAATGCGTTGCGCCCAGTCGGTGGTGTTGCAATCGTCCAGCGTCCAGCCCAGCAGGGGTTCCAGGCTGGCGCTGAAAAAAGTCGGGATCAGCGCGCCTTCGACGTAGCGCTGGACATAGATCACCGCTGGCGAGCTGGCGATCAGGTTGTCCAGTCGCGCATGGGCGGCTTCGGCGCGTTGTTGCTGATTCTGGATGTCGCTGATATCGAGCATGAACCCGACCAACCGGCGCTGTTCACCGGTGCCGGCGACCTGTCCCTGTACGCGATACCACAGCGATGTCTGTCCGGGGCCGGGACGGTGCAAACGAACGTTCAGGGTCAGGGCCTCGCCGTGCAGTTGCAGGGCGTGCAGGCGGCTGCGCAGTTCTTCGCGGTCGGCCGGATGAATCAGCGCCAGCCACTCCTGCTGCGAGATTCGGGCACGCTCGGCAGGCAACACATCAAGCAGCGACGGTGCCAGCAGCACGTCGTCGCCGAGCATTTCCCACCAACCAGTGTCGAGCAAAGTTTGCAGCGATTCGAGGCGCTCGGTGTATTGATGATGTTGCTGGTCACGCAGGCGGCTGAGCAACGGGCCGGCGAGGGCGCTGGTCAGTGCCATCCAGTCGCGGTCGCTCAGGTACGGCGCGGCGGTGTCCACGGTGTAGAAGCCGCAGAGCAGCCACGCCATCACCCCGCGATCATCGCTGTAAGGCACGGCGAAACCATCGGCGTTGCCGAACGTGGCTTCCACCCGCGCGTGCTCGTACAGACCATGATGCGCACCGAGACGCTGCGGCGCACTGCCGTTGAGGCTGTCGAGCGGCGTGCCCAGGCGCTGGCCGTCCTGCCACAGCAGCGGCGCATCGTGGGCGCGATATTGCTCGAAGATCCGCCAGCCCTGTTCCTGTTCGTCGAGCAGGGCGATGGCCAGACACGGGATGTGCCAGCGCTGGGCGATGGCCTGCAATTGCTCGCTGACTACCACCGGCAGACGCATCAGGCTGCAGGCGCGCAGGTGTTCGCTGATCTGCCCGGCGAGGGCCTGACAGGATTCGCGGTGACGCGATTGCTGACGTTCCTGCAGCAGGTCGGCGATGTCCAGCAGTTGCAATACCCAGCCCTCGGCCAAAGGCTGCACCCAGCCGCGCAGGTGCAAGGTCTGATCGCTGAGGCCGGGGAAGTCCAGATCAAGCATTTGCCCCTGCCAGTCCCGAGGGCGGCCTTCAATTGCCAACGTGCTGTGCGCCAGTAAATAAGCCGATAGCGGCAACGGTGATTCGTGGGGCGGCTGTTGCGCCAACTGGTGGCGCAACGGTCCGGCCATCTGCAATACGCCGCCGTCGTTATCCAGATGCAGGTGCAAACCCAGCGGCGCAGAGCCGAGGTGGTCGGGCAGTTCATCGGCAGGTGCTGGCGCGCGTTTGAGCAGGCGCCCGAACAGATTATCGCCGGAGGTCAAAATTTCAGGCTCGACGTGGCGGTGAGGTTGGCGGGCAGGCTGGGTACGGCGCCCACGCCCGGCAACACCAGAAACGGGATGATCTGATTGAGCTTGCTGGTGGGGTAGTTGACGCTGACCGTCAGTGTGCCCTGAGTGGCGTCATACACCGCTGAGGTATCGACGCCCACTACCAGGTTCAGCGTTGATGTCCATTGCAATTGCTGGGTCAACGCGGCGTTGGCGGTGCTCACCACCACGGAGGCATAGCCGGGAGTATTGGGGTCGACCGCGACGCTGCGGCGCACCGCTTCGGACGTCGCCTCATTGAAGCTCTGCATCAATAGAAACGGCAGGCTGTAGCTGACCAGCGCGTAGAACACTGCGAAAAAAATCACGAATACCAGGGCGAACTCGATCGCCACTGCGCCTGCCTGTGATTTTGCGAAGCCGGTTTTCATGACTGCGTCTACCCTGACGTGCACTGCGTAGTATCAGCATAGAATCATTCAGCAAAATCGGACGGATTTAACCGGATGCAGAGTTTAGTTCTCCTGATCTGGCTAGCGCTGTGCGCAACCCAGGATGCCCGTCAACGGCGTATCTCCAATGTGCTGACATTAGGTGCGGGAGCGCTGGCGCTGATTTACCTGTGGGTGACCGGCACGACCTGGCTCGGGGCCGATGTGCGGGCGGGACTCTGGGCTGGCGTGATCGCCCTGCTGCTGACCGTACCGGGCTATTTGATGGGGCGAATGGGCGCCGGGGATGTGAAATTAATGACAGCCATGGGTCTTGCGACGAACGGTTTGTTCATTCTTTGTGCGTTTATCGGCGCTGGCGTCGCCAGTCTCTTGTGGCTGCTCGTTGCGCCAAGAGTCTGGCTTCATATGAGTCAAGGACTTAGGCAACATCTTCGATATTTAGAGCCTGGAGCGTCAAAAAAGCTGCCATTTGCACCGTTCGTGCTGATGGGTGTACTGGTCTCGATCCATTGGATCCATTAGTCGCCAGTTGCCACTAGTCCTATGTACATAGTCGGAAAGTGCGTCTACTTTCAAATGAAGTCGTTACACCGCCAAAGTGTAGAAAAAGTCAGCTTTGGCCCGAGCAATGGAGTAGTTCGTGAACAAGCTTACGTCTGCGGTAAAGGTGCTCGTGGTCGATGATCAACCGCTGATCGTCGAAGAGCTGTGCGAGTTTCTCGAAAGCAGCGGCTACCGCTGTGTGCCGTGTGAATCCAGCCAGCAGGCGATCGAGCGTTTCAGCGAAGACGCCGAAATCGGCCTGGTGCTGAGCGATCTGCATATGCCGGACATGGACGGCATCCAGTTGGTGCAGGCGCTGCAACGTATCAGCGGCAAACATCGGGTGTTCGAAGCAATCATGCTCACCGGTCGCGCCGATAAACAGGATGTGATCAAGGCCCTGCGCGCAGGCATCGCCGATTACTACCAGAAGCCGATCGATCTGGATGAACTGCTCGAAGGCGTGAAGCGTCAGGAAGCGGCCCTGCAGGAGCGGCACAAGAATGTGCAGTTGGGCCACCTGAACCAGAAGCTGCAATTTCTTTCCGAGTCCATCGACGATCTCTACCAGGACCTGGACAAGGTTCGACGCAGTCCGGCGGCGGTGGTCAGCGATATGCTCGGCGGCGATGCTCACGAGGCGGAACAGGAGATCCCGGCGATCTTCAATCAGTTGTCGCCACGGCAACTGGATGTGGCGCGTCTGGTGGGCAAAGGGCAGACCAACTATCAGATCGCCTGTGAGTTGGGCATCACTGAAAACACCGTGAAGCTGTATGTCTCGCAGGTGTTGCGCCTGACCCACATGCACAACCGCACGCAGTTGGCATTGGCGCTTTCCCCCAGCGCTTCGGCGGCTCGTCAGCGTGTAACCGCACACTGATCCCGATTGCCTGTCCATCGCGGGTAGGCAGTCAATTCTTCCAAAAACACTTCGCCTGAATTACCCGGCCTGCGTCTTCGGTTTGGGGAACAGATTGTCCAGGGTTTCCAGCAGGCGCACGTGGTAGATCGGCTTGCGAAACAGGTCCAGCACCTGCAGGCGCAGCATGTCGCTGACGTCCTCCATGTCGGCGTGCCCGGACGTGACGATGACCGGCAGATGCTGGCGCGAAGTGTGTTCGCGCAGGCGTTTGATCAGCGACATGCCAGACTCCTCCGGCATGCGCAGATCGGTGATCACCAGGGCGATATCCGGATGCCGGGTGAGGTGATGCAGGGCGAGTTTCACCGATGTCGCGGTGTGGCAGACAAAGCCTTCGCCCTCCAGTAACTCGGCCAGCTCAAGCAACGCGTCCTCTTCATCGTCAACCAGAAGCAACTGTTGGCGGGGTAATGAGGAAGCAGTCATGGGCAATCCCTGAGAAGCTGAAAGTGCAATCGAGTGTAGCGCGACATTCGCCGGACGCGACTCACATCAGGGCGTCTGCACCGGAGCTGTCTGCGCAGTACCGCCGAGGGACACCAGTACGCTGTTGAAAATCGCCAGCACCTTGGCCCCCACCGGTGTCACGAACACCACGACCACCACCGCTACCATGGCCACCACAATCGCATACTCGATGGCCGAGGCCGCTTCAGTACTCGCCAGGAACGCCCGGGCACGCATCAGCAGATATTCAAGAGCCATGAACATTCTCCTTTGCCCCGGCCTGTGACCGAGCGCTGGAAATTCAGGGACCTCGTCAATGCCCGGGCGCGCTATTACTCATTCGCGCACAGGCACTGAAAGGGAAGGGAGGGGGAGCGATCAAGGCGTAGGCCGGACCTGTGCCGTGCCGCCGAGACTGGTCAGGACTGCGTTGAAAATCGCCAGTACCTTATTGCCGACAGGTGTCACAAACACCACGACGACCACGGCTACCATTGCCACCACGATTGCGTACTCGATTGCCGATGCCCCTTCCTCGCTTTTGAGAAATACGCGGGCTCTGGCCAACAGATATTCGAGAATCATACGTCCACTCCTTTGCGCCTCTGGCGCCGATCCTACGCTACAGCGGCATGTTTTCACCGTGCTATCAGAGCATTGTCAACAAACCCCCGGTCAACAACTGTAAGAACGAATTAATCACAAAGGATTAACCGGATCGTTAGTCGACCCTGTCCCTACAGTTAATTGGCCAAGACTCATACTTTAGTGAGTTATTTTCCTGTCAGTAATGGCGTTTTGGCTCGGATCAGCTAGCTTGGAAATAGCGAAATAGTTGCATGTTCATAGCTGCCTGATCGCGAAAAATTCTCTCATCAGGAAGTACAGGCTGTCGGTGCAGCAGGAAAGGGAGATCCGTCATGAACAGTCGCGTCACCATGGCCCTTGCAGCAGTGCTGCTGCTGGGAGCAATCATCGTCGGTTACTGGGGCCTGGTCCTCAGTCGGCAGCCGGCGCCCGTTGCCCAGACGCCTGCCGCTCCGGCAGTCGTCGTGGAAAAAACCGTCGCCGCCGCCGAAGACCAGACCCGCCAGCCGGTGGTCGTGCTGTTGCACGATGTCCCGCCTTTTACCCCGTTGACGGCTGCCGATGTGGCGCTGGAAAAGCTGCGCAGTGCCCCGGCCGGCAGCCTGTCCAGCGTCGATCAAGCAGTGGGCCGTACCCCTTGGCGGCACCTGAGCGCCGGCACTTGGCTCAACGATGAAAGCTTCGAGGCCGGTGGATCGCTGGCGCGGATGATCCACAGCGACGAGCGCGCTCTGACCGTGGCGGTGGATGAGGTGATCGGCGCTGCCGGGCAACTGATTCCCGGTGACTACGTCGACGTCCTGCTCTATCTGCGCCAGGACGCGAGCAACCTGCAGCAATCGGCGCAGATCGTCGTGCCGGCCATGCGCGTGCTCGGCGTCGGTGAACAATACGGGCTGACCAACGACGGCCAGCCTGCCAGTCCGGCCCTGAGTGCAGACGACAAACTCAAACAGGATCAACGCCGGATCGCCGCGCGCACCGTGGTGCTGGCGGTACCAGAACAATTGCTGAGCCGGATGATGCTCGCCACCCAGGTCGGCACATTGCGCCTGGCCGTGCGCAGCAGCGAGGAGCAGCGCCTGGCCAAATACTGGGCCGGAGAAAAGCAGGCGCCGGCTCATCTGGACAACGCCAACAGCCAACTCTTTCAGTTCACGCAACTGGCCCTGGGCGCCGCGCCGAAAGCGCCGTCCACTGGCGGCCATGCGCGCACGCCGATGGAAGTGATCCGCGGCAATCAGGTTTCCCAACAAGCCCCATGACTGAGCAAGGATCCACGTGCATGCAGAGTCGATTCAGGCCGATAGTAAAACCTGTAGTCCGGGCCTTGATACTGATGGGACTGTCGATGAACGCGGCCATCGCGGCCACGGGCAATTGCTCGGCGCTGGGCCGTATGCCGGCGGTGATCGAGATCGGCGAAGGGTTCCAGCAGGACATCCAGTCGCCGGTGGCAATCACCCGCGTGGCCATCGGCGACCCGAAAATCGCCGATGTGCATGACACTGGCAGCGCTTCGTTTTTGCTGACCGGTGTGGCTCCCGGCGCCACCAGTCTGATGGTCTGGACCTCGTGCTCCAGTGAGCCGCGTCAGAGCATGGTGTTCGTTAAAGGCAGCGCCACCGCGGCATTGACCAGCGCCAGCAGAATGCCTTCGGATGATCCGACGTTGCCCTCGCAAGTGCAGACCGACATTCGTTTCGTCGAAGTCAGCCGCACCAAACTCAAGGAAGCCACGGCCTCGCTGATCGGTGTCCGCGGCAACTTCCTGTTTGGCTCACCGAACACGCTGCCGAACGTCGGCGGCGTACCGACGCCGAAGTTGCCGGTGGACAACGGTCAGTTCAACTTCTCGTGGATCGGCGGCAAGACCATGGCGATCATCAATGCGCTGGAAGGCAGTGGCTTCGCCTACACCCTGGCGCGGCCGAGCCTGGTGGCGCTGAGCGGGCAGAGCGCAAGTTTCCTTGCCGGTGGTGAAATCCCGATTCCGGTGCCCAGCTCCGGCAGCGACACGGTGACCATCGAGTACAAGGAGTTTGGTATCCGCCTGACCCTGACCCCGACCGTGATCGACCGCAACCGCGTGACGCTGAAGGTCGCCCCGGAAGTCAGCGAACTGGATTACGCCAATGCGATCACCATCGCCGGCACCCCGGTGCCGGCCCTGACCGTACGGCGTACCGATACCAGCGTGTCGCTGGCCGACGGCGAAAGTTTTGTCATCAGTGGCTTGATCAGCACCTCCAACACCTCGCAGGTGAACAAGTTTCCGGGGTTGGGCGACATCCCGGTGATTGGCGCGTTTTTCCGTGACTCGCAGATCAAGCGCGAAGAGCGCGAACTGTTGATGATCGTCACCCCGCACCTGGTGCAGCCACTCGCGGCGGATGCGCAACTGCCGTCGCTGCCGGGCGAGAAACTGCGCAACTACGACCCGAATTTCTACCGCATGTTCTTCCTTGAAAACGGTAACTTCGACAAGCGCAGTGGGTTGTCCCAATGAACCAGAACCTGAGCCAGACCTTTCTTGCGATCACCCGCAACAGCACTGATCTGGAGTGGCTGCAAGGCGCTCTCGCACCGCTGGGGCAAGTAGTGAGTGCCGGGGCCGGAAGCCTGGATGAGTTGCTGGCGCTGGTGGATGTCACCTTCGCCAGCCTGGTGTTCGTGGGCCTGGATCGTGACCATGTGGTGGCGCAGAGTGCATTGATCGAGGGTGCACTGGAAGCCAAGCCGATGCTCGCCATCGTTGCGCTTGGCGATGGCATGGACAATCAATTGGTGCTCAATGCCATGCGCGCCGGTGCCCGGGATTTCGTGGCATACGGTTCGCGGGCCAGTGAAGTCGCCGGGCTGGTGCGCCGCTTGAACAAACGCCTGCCACCGGTGGCCACCAACACCCAGCTCGGTGGCCTCACTGTGTTGTACGGCACACAGAGCAATTCTGACGGCGCACTGCTGAGCAACCACATGGCGCAGGTGGTACAGAAAAGCGGCCAGCAAACCCTGCTGCTGGATCTGGGCCTGCCCCGTGGCGACAGCCTGGCGCTGCTCGGGCTCGAGAGTTCGTTTCACTTCGGCGATGCCTTGCGTCATTTGCGCAGGCTCGACACCACCCTGATCGACAGCGCCTTCACCAGCACGGACGGGGGCCTGCGAATACTGGCGTATGCCAGCAACGACGAGCCGCTGGAAAGCACCAGCGCCGCCGAGCTGTACATGCTGCTCAGCGCCTTGCGTCAGCACTTCCAGCACATCGTCGTGAACCTCACCGGACAGTCCGACAGCGAAGCCTTGCGCACGTTTGTCAGCCATTGCGACAAGCTGCTGTGGTACACCGATCAGAACGTGATCAACTGCCGCCGCAACCTCGCTGTGCTCAATCTGTGGCGCGAGAAAGGCATGAAACTCGACCACGCGCGTTTGCTGGTGGACGGCTATCTGGGCAGCGTTGCACCGGATGCCGAGACCCTCGGCAAAACCTTCAACCTGGAAGTGATCGCGGTGCTGGCGGCCAACGCTGAAGTACGCCTGAACGCCAAGAACCAGGGCGTCAGCCTGTTCGAACTGGCCCCGCGGGAAAAACTCACGCAAAGCCTGCGCACCCTCGGCGAGCGCCTGGCCAAACGCTCCGAAGGACTGAGCAAACCCAAGGCCGTCACCTGGTTCGATCGCTTGCGAGGCACCTCATGAGCGCGGAAAAACTGTTCGGCGCGGTGCAACATGGCCCGGCCGGCAACTCCGATCACGAAGGCCTGAAGCTGGTCCTGCACCGCTACATCATCGATGCCATCGAGGAGTCGGGGAAAAACCTGCTGGAAGGTTCGCGTCAGTTGCTGGCGCAGTTTGTCACCGACAAGGTTGCCGAATACATCGCCCGTCTGCACCTGGCGATTTCCCGTTACGAGATGGAGCGGCTGGCCGAAGAGATCGTCGACGAACTCACCGGCTTCGGTCCACTGGAAGTGTTGCTGCGCGATCAGTCGGTGACCGAGATTCTGGTCAACGGCCCGCACCGGGTATTCATCGAGCGCGACGGCGTGCTGCACCAAAGTGACCTGCGTTTTATCGATGCGCATCACGTCGAGCGGGTCATGCAACGAATTCTTGCGCCACTCGGGCGCCGCCTCGACGAGTCCTCGCCGATGGTCGATGCGCGTCTGCCGGATGGCAGTCGGGTCAACGCGATCATTCCGCCGATTGCCCTCGACGGCCCGTGCCTGTCGATCCGCAAATTTCGCAAGGACATGCTCAAGAGCAGTGACCTGATGGCGATGCAGACCATCGATCTGGCGATTTTCGAATTCCTTCAAGAGGCGGTGGGCAAGCGCTGCAACGTGCTCATCAGCGGCGGCACCGGCACCGGCAAGACCACGCTGCTGAACATTCTCAGCCAGTTGATCAACCCGCACGAACGGCTGGTGACCATCGAAGACGTCGCCGAACTGCAACTCGGCCACCCGCACGTGGTACGCCTGGAAACCCGTCCGCCGAATGCCGAGGGCCACGGGGAGGTCAAGGCCAGCGACCTGATTCGTAACGCCCTGCGGATGCGTCCCGACCGGATCATCCTCGGCGAGATTCGCGGTGTCGAAGTGGTCGATGTGCTGACAGCGATGAACACCGGCCACGACGGTTCGATGAGCACCGTGCACGCCAACAATGCGCAGGATGCGTTGTTGCGTCTTGAGACATTGGTGGGCCTGACCGGCCGTTCCATCGCCGAGCGCACCTTGCGCCAGATGATCTGCGCCGCCCTCGACGTGATCATCCAGCTGACCCGCATGCCTGACGGCCGGCGCTGCGTCAGCGAGGTGGTGGAAGTGGTCGGCATTCGTGAAGACGTCTACGTCACCAACACCCTGTTTCGTCTGGATCGGCGTACCGGTTTCGGCTTCCTGCGCGAAGCGGTCAACCCGGCTGGCGACAAGTTGCGGCACGAGACGAACCTGGGCTGACAGCATGGGACGCACATCATGATCGGACCGGCCATTCTCATCCTGCTTTGCCTGATCCTGCTCGGGCTGTCGATCTGGCTGTTCCTGCACGGTGTGCAAAAGACCAGCAACGAGCGTGTGCTCAACCGCCTCGCGGCAGGACAGCCACAACTGGTCGCGCCAAAGCCGACCTGGGTCGGGCTTGAACGGATGTTTCTGCGTGCCGGGCTGGGCCGTCCAACCGAACGCTTCGGCCTGTGGCTGACCTTGTGGGGCGTGGCGATGGCTCTCGGTTATCTGCTGGCGAGCTGGATCGGTTTGCTGACGATGCTGCTGGCGCCGCCACTGGTCTTGCGTCTGTACATTTCCTGGCTGTACCACCGGCGGATCAGGCGCATGATCGAGCAGTTGCCGCAGTTGCTCGACCACACCGTGCGCAGCCTCAAGTCCGGACGCACCTTGAGTGATGCGGTCATGGGCAGCATCGAGGCGAGTGACGATCCGCTGAAAAAAGCCATGGGTCGGGTGCAGCGCAACGTGCAACTGGGCGTCAATCTACCGGATGCGGTCAGTGACTTTGCCGAGCTTTATGAGCAGGACGAACTGCGCATGTTCGCTCTCGGGCTGAAGGTCAACCATCGCTACGGCGGCAACGCCAGCGAGTTGCTGGAGAACCTGATCAAGCTGATCCGCGAGCGAGATCAGGGCGCCCGGCAATTGCGCGCGCTCACTGGCGAGACGCGCATGACGGCGTGGGTGCTGGGTTCGCTGCCGGTGATCCTGGTGAGCTATTTCATGCTGACCAACCCCGGCTACATGTTGGGTATGTGGCATGACTCCGGTGGCCAGACCATGTTGATCATCGCCGTGGTGTTGCAAGTGACCGGCTGCCTGGCGCTGTGGCGCATGTTGCGGAGTGTTTGAAATGGTCTATCTCGCTGCCCTGATGCTGCTGCTCGGTGCCCTGTTGCTGGTGGTCAATCACGTGCTGACGGAGCGGCGCCGGATACGCCAGGTCAACCAGCGGTTGCAGGGCCATCTGGTGCGTGAGAACCGTTTCGGCCATTGGCTGCGCGCCTTGGGTAGCAGCCGGTTCGGCCAGCGTTCGGTGAGCATCGACAGCGAAACCCAGACCTTGCTCAGCCGCCTCGGCTGGCGCCGCGCCAGTGAGCGCTCGCTGTACGCCGCCTGCCAGATCGGCACGCCGTTGCTGGCGCTGGGGCTGGCGATCTTTCTGCAGGAAGTGTTTTTCCCCCACGCGGCCAACGGCTGGCTGGTGCCCATGTTCGCCGCAGGTGGCGGGTACCTGTTACCCAAGCGGTTGTTGGCGTATGCCGCCGGGCGTCGGCAGAAAACCATCGCCGTGGAGATTTCCACGTTCATTCCGCTGTTGCGCATCCTGTTCGAGTCCGGCATGGCGGTCGAACAAGCCTTGCGCGTGCTCAGCCTGGAAGGGCAAAAACTGCTACCGGAACTGACCCGCGAACTGCGCCTGATTCTGGCGCGGGTCGACTCGGGGCTTGAGCTGGGACAGGAACTGAACAAGGCCTCGGTGATGCTCGCGGTCGATGAATTCACTGACACCTGCGTGATCCTGCAGCAACTGATTCAGCAGGGCGGCGGGGCGATGAAATCGCTGCTGGCGCTCAAGCAATTGCTCGATGATCGACGCCTGACACGACTGCAGGAATACATCTCGAAGATGTCGGCGAAGATGTCGGTGGTGATGATGCTGTTTCTGTTTCCTGCCTTGCTGATCGTATTGGCCGGTCCGGGGTTCACCGCGATTACCCGGGCGTTTGCAAACTGACGTTGGCTCATGGAGAGCGTTTGATGAAAGCACTGATTGTCGTGGCAAGTCTGTTGATGCTCGGTGGCTGTGCCACCGACGGCCAGGCGCCGTGGTCGGCAATGCTGGCGCCGACCAGTTGCAGCAAGCTCGATTCCGAGCAGGAACTGGCCCTGAACCTGGCGGACGATCTGGCCAATGACGGCAAGCTGCACGCCAGCCTGGCCAACCTGCAAAGCCTGCCCGAAAACCTGGCTGAAGTGCGCCTGCGCAAGGCCAGGGTCTATCGGTTGCTCGGGCGCAACGAAGCCGAGCCGCTGTACCGTGGCCTGCTCGGTACTTGCCTGACGGCAGATGCCGACCATGGCCTGGGCCAGCTCTATGCGGCCCGTGGCGACAACGGCCAGGCGCAGGCGCACTTGCAGCGCGCGGTACGTCTGGCGCCGACCAATGACAAGATTCGCAACGACCTGGGCGTGGTCTACCTCAATCAACTGCGCCTTGAAGACGCCCGCTTCGAGTTCCTCACCGCCATTGAACTCAAGCAGAGCGATCAACTGGCGCCACTGAATCTGGTGACCTTGCTGCTGTACCAGAACAACTGGCAGCAAGCCGCTGAAATTGTCAGCCGTGCGCACCTGACGCCGGAGCAATTCTCCGAAGCCCAGAGCCGTGCGGAAAAGCTCAAGGTTCCGGCCAAGGCCCCGACGGCGGCCGGCAATCAGGTGGCGGTGGTGGCTGACCCACAACCGTCGACGATCAAGTGACTTTCAGGGAGAACGCCATGAACCTCTTGCACCGTGTGTGCTGCCTGACCCTGCTCGGCCTGCCGCTCGCGGCTCAGGCGATCGACGCCGGACCGGCTTCGGCGCAGCAACAGGAAACCGAAGGCTGGCTAGTGTTGCAAAGCCGCAATCACGCCGCTTCGCCCAAACCGCAAACCGCCACGGCAGCCGAACGGGAACTGGCGATGCAACGCTGGTTGAAGAAGTACAAGTACGAGATTCCGGACTTCTATGACCCGGATGCCGGCGGCAAGATCGAGACTAAAAACTAGCTTGCTTGCGACACCCGGGCCAGACCGTCATCGCCGGCTTGCCGGCGATGACGGTCTGGCTGATGGCCTAAAGCTGATAGCTGAAACTGATGCTGTAGCGCGCCCGACGATTGAACGTATCCAGCGCCTCATCGGACATTGGCTTGGCCGCCTCCAGCGCAATGTTGTAGTACTTGGCATCGCCAAAACGCAGGCCCACCGCTGCCGATGACAGGTCGTTGCTCTGCACCTGCAGTTTGTTGAACCAGGTTTTCGAACGGTCCAGCACCACGTACGGTTGCAGAATGCGTACCCAGTTACCGTCGCGATTGAAGCTGTAGTTGACCTCGTAAGCCGCGCCCCAGCCCTTGTCGCCCGAGGCCTGGTCATCCGGGTAGCCACGGCCGAAATTCTGTCCGCCAAACACCGCGCGTTCACTGTCGGGCAGGGTGTCGTCACTCCAGTACAGCGCCGCCGAAAGCACGCCTTGCCAGTTGTCGAAGAACTTGTCGCTCTGCACCCCGGAGAGTCGCAGACGCAGGAAGTTCAGGTCCAGCGCCGGGTTGTTAGAGTGCGCACCCATGCTGTCGAGGCCTTGGTACAGACCACCGCTGAGAATCCGCAGTTGCCGGGCATCGGTCTTGCGCCAGTCGCCCTCGAACGCGAGGGCGCGCACGTTGGTGCGCTCTTCGATGCTGATCGGGTAGCCGACCACGTCATAACGGTTTTTGTCATCCACCGCATACAGCCGCGCACCGGCGTTGAGCAACTCGTTTGATGCCGCAATGAACGGGTGGCTGACACCGATGGAATAACGGTCGTCTTCCTTGTGCGGCTTGAGTTCGAAACCGTCGCTGGTGAGCACGTTGGTGCCCGGGTCGGCCCGGTAGCGCGACGCAAACAGGCTCAGTTGCGTACCTTCACTGTTGAGGAACTGGTTGTAGTCCAGGCGGTAGTAATGTTCGTGATCATCCCCCGGCGGAAACAGTCCGCTGAGGGTTAACTGCTCGCCCATGGCGGTCTGCGAGTTGCTGCTGACCCCCAGCAGTGCCTGGGTGCCGTTGCGGTTGTCTTCGGTGGTGCTCATGGTGCTGGTGAACGGTTTGCGACTGGCCTGGGCAACCAGCGTTGTCGCGCCGTCGGTGGTGCCGGGTGGTGGTACTTGCGCCTGGATGGTGACGCCGGGGATGCGGGTCATCAGAGTGGTGTAGCGTTCGAACGTCTTGCGGGTCAGCGGCCGCTCGGCCTGGATTTTCGCCGCCAGTTCGTCGAGCAGGCCCTTGACCCGGCCGACATCGCCCTGCACCTGGACATCGCGCACATAACCTTCGACCAGTACCACCCGCGCCACACCATCGTCGAAGCGCTGTTGCGGCAGGAAGGCATAGGACAGCAGATAACCGTCCTTCTGATAGCGCCGGGTGATGTCGCGGGTGGCTTCGATCAGAGCGGCCAGGCTGGTCTGATGGCCGATCAGCGGTTTGTAGACTTCGGCCAGTTCGTTGAGCGGGTAGATCGTTCCGCCTTCGATCTGCACGGTCTTCAGATTGATTTTGGTCTCCATCAACAACGGCTGCGCGGCGGCCGCGCCAGGTTCGGGGACTTGCAGTGGCGCGGCGGCCGGGCGGTAGGCATCGGCCGGCAGGTTCGGCACGGGCAGGTTGCGGGTGGTTTCGTTGCTGTTGAGAAAACTGGGCAGGGTGTCGGCGAGGGCGGCGGAACTGAGACTGAGGAACAGCAAAGATGCCATTACGCGCATAGGACACTCCATGGTCAGATCACAGCGCTGGACGGAATTTTTTCCTAAGAAAAAAGCGGAAGACTCGTGGGAGTCTTCCGCCCTCAACCAAGCGTAGGCGCTGTAGGTGAGGCCGTCGAATCGGCCAGGTGCAATTTAGCGTTTGTTGCCTCCCAGAGCGCCAGTCAGGCCACCGAGTGCACCGCCCAGACCACCGGTTGCGGTGCCGCCGGTGCTGGTGCCGCCGTTGAGCAGGCCTCCGACGGCAGCGACGGTACCGCCCACGTTGCTGACCACACCACCGACCGCGGTGGTGACCGGGTTGTTGGTGGACGCGATGGTCGCGCCGACTGTGCTGACCGCTCCGCCGACCTGACCGGTGAGGCCGGCGACCGGTGCGCCCAGGCCTGTCGAGGCGCCGACTTGTTGGGTCACGCTGGTGACCGCAGTGGTCACCGGGTTAAGCCCTGCGCCCACCGTGGCACCGACTGTCGCCAGCGGCGAGGTAGTGGCAGTGATCGGTGTGCCCGAACCACCGAGGACGGTGTTGAGCGAAGCAACGGTGTTGCCCAGCGAAGCGGTGGTGACGCCACCGGCACTGACTGCACCGTTGGTGTTGCCGGCGTTCAGACCGCTGCCGACGTTGACTACGGCGCCGCCAACGGTTTGCAGCAAGCCGGTACCGCCCAGCCCGCCACCCAGACCGCCGCCCAGGCCACCACCGGAAGCAGTGCCGTTGTCGACCAGTCCGCCGGCTTTGCCAACCGTGGTGCCGACGTTGGTCAGGGCGCCGCCGACGGTATTGGTCAGGGCATTGCCGCTGCCAGCGCCGGTAACCTGACCGCCGAGACTTTTGACTGCGCCACCGACCTGGCCGATCACGCCATTGAGCGGAGCGCCGAGGCCGGTCGCATCGCCTACTTTGTCGGTGGTGCTTTCAACCATCGCAATCACTGGCACCAGGCTGTTGCCGACGCTCTTGGTCACTGAACCGAGCGGGCCGGTGGTCGTGGCAAGGCTCAGGGTGTCGCCGAGCATGGTGACTTTTTCGCCAACGCCATCGAGCACCGGTGCGACTTTGGTGACCACGCCGCCGACGACTGGAACGCTGCCGGTGGCGGTCGCCAGTTTGCCGCTCAGGTCCGAGACGCCGTTGCCGACATCCGTCACCACGCCGCCCACTGAGGAGGCGGTCACGCCCAGGCCATTGTCGACCGTGCCCAGTTTGCCGATACCGTTGGCCACGCCATTGCCCAGCGTGCTGACCACATTGCCGGCGGTGTTGGCCGCGCTTTGCACGACGCCACCGACGACCGGAACGGTGCTCAGCGAATCGCCGACCTGGCCGACGCCGTCGCCGACGCCGCTGACCGTTTTGCCAACATCCTGCACCAGGGTCGTGGTCACCAATGGGGTAGTGGTCGGGCCCGTCGGATCAGTTCCGCCTGTGCCACCTGTGCCACCTGTGCCTCCGGTTCCTCCAGTGCCACCGGTACCACCCGTGCCGCCAGTGCCGGTGCCACCTGTACCGCCCGTACCACCTGTGCCAGCGGTGCCCGTGCCTCCGGTTCCTCCTGTGCCTCCTGTGCCACTCGTGCCACCGGTTCCGCCTGTGCCGGCGGTTCCTCCGGTTCCGGTATCCGAACCACCGGTTCCGCCGGTTCCGCTGGTACCACCGCTGCCTGCTGCCGCACTGTCTGGCGAAGAGCTGCCGGAGCTGCTGTGATGGCCGCCACCGCCGCTGCTGCAGCCTGCCAGGCCAAGGGAGAGGATCAATGCCAGCGCTGTTGCCGATTTGCACCACACTTGAGTTTTCATGATTGAGATTCCTTGCACCTGTAACAACATTCGTCGTTTTCGATGGCTCACCGATCTGTTGCCGGTAATGCCTCGTCCGTGGTGCCAATCTCGATCGCGCCGCCGCTTCCTGCCATTCTCAAGTTGGTATTAACGCCTTTATATATAAGGCGCTGCACAGCGCCTAAGGACTAATACCGAGGATATAAACGCGCAAAAAAAAGCCTTTAAAATCAAGGCTGGGTGTTTTTCAGGGCGCGGTGCACGGCGCGGAAAAACTTAAGTGATATACACACAATTTACAGGCTTGCCGGGCTCCCGGCGGATGGAAAACCCGAGGCGAGGGCTCAGGCAATCGGCTGCCACTGTCCGACCATGTGCTCCAGATCCCCCGCGCCGATCAGGCGTAATTCTCCACTCGACCCCGGCGCACTTGCCAGCAGCGAAACCTCACTGGGCAAGCGCACCGGTTTGCGAAAGTGCACTGCCACTTCAAGGTTGGCCCTGGGCAAGTGATCGGCCAGCGCCGCGAGGGTTCGCGCCTTGTTCCACAGTCCATGGGCAATCGCGGTGGGAAAGCCGAACAGTTTGGCGCTGGCGGCGCTCAGGTGGATCGGGTTGTAGTCGCCGGAAACTTTGGCGTATTGCCGACCGATGTCGGCCGGCGTTTTCCATTGCGCCACTTGCGTCAACACCTGCGAGGGCTCCCAAATGTGCTCGACAGGTTCACCATCAAGCTTCACCCCGCGACAGAGCATCTGGCTTTCGGCTTCCCACAGCGGTCCGAGTTGATCATCCAGAGTGGTCAGCACATCGAAGGTCGCACCTTTGGGATGCGGTTGCAGGTTGTGCACCCGGACACTGACTTGCGCGCGACTGATTCCGCCCATCGGCCGCAAGACACGGATACGGTTGCTCAGGTGAATAAGCCCCAACAGAGGGAACGGAAAGTCCTTGGCGGTGAGCAATTGCATTTGCAGGGCGAACGCGAGGATGTGTGGATAGGTCGGCGGCAACAGGCCGTCGTCGGCAAAGCCGCAGACCTTGCGATAGGCCGCCAGTTTCTGCGCGTCGACATCGACCCAGCAGCGCAAGCCACTGTCGGGCAGTTGGGTGCCGGTGATCTTGCGGCGCGTCGCGGCCCGCGCATACAGCCCGGGCAAGCTCGGTTCGCGGTCGAGGGTGTGCCATTCAATGCTCATGCCTACGCCCCCAGAACACTTTGTCCACAGACCCGCAGCGCTTGTCCGGTGAACGCGCCGGTACCCGGTTGTGCCAGCCACGCAACGGCTTCGGCGACGTCTTGCGGCAAGCCGCCCTGGCCCAGCGAACTCATGCGCCGCCCGGCCTCACGCAGACCGAACGGGATGTGCGCGGTCATCTGGGTTTCGATGAAGCCCGGTGCCACGGCGTTGATGCTGATGCCGCGTTCGAGCAGCGTGGGCGCCCACGCCTGGGCCAGGCCGATCAACCCGGCCTTGCTGGCCGCGTAGTTGGTCTGCCCACGGTTGCCGGCAATGCCGCTGATCGAGGCCAGCAGAATCACCCGTGCATTGTCGTGCAGGGTGCCGCTGTCGAGCAGGGCTTTGGTCAGCACTTGCGGGGCATTGAGGTTGACCGCCAGCACCGCGTCCCAGAATTCCGGGGTCATGTTGGCCAGGGTCTTGTCGCGGGTGATCCCGGCGTTGTGCACCAGAATGTCGAGACCGTCCGGCAGGTGTTCGATCAGTTGCGTAGCGGCGTCTTCGGCGCAGATGTCGAGGGTGATCGCGCGGCCACCGAGGCGTGCGGCGAGGGCTTCCAGATCAGTCTTGGCCGGCGGTACGTCGAGCAGGATCACCTCGGCGCCATCACGGGCCAGGGTCTCGGCAATCGATGCGCCGATGCCGCGTGCTGCGCCGGTGACCAGCGCCTTGCGTCCGGCCAATGGACGGGTCCAGTCGGTGACTGGGGTGGCGCACGCGGTCAGGCGAATCACCTGCCCGGAGACAAAGGCACTTTTCGGCGAAAGAAAAAATCGCAGCGGGCCTTCCAGTTGTTCCTCGGCACCGTCACCGACATAGATCAGTTGCAGCGTGCCGCCACTGCGCAGCTCCTTGGCCAGCGAGCGCGAGAAACCTTCGAGCGCCCGTTGCGCACTGGACGCAAAGGGATCGCGCAGGATTTCCGGGGCGCGACCGAGAATCACCAGATGCGCGCTGTGTTCGAGATTCTTCATCAGCGGCTGGAAGAATTCGCGCAGTTGTTTGAGCTGGTCGGTGTGCTGCAGGTCGCTGGCGTCGAACACCACGGCCTTGAGTTTCGGGCCGTGGCCCGGAATCCACGCGGTGGCCATCGAGGGTTCGGTGCCATAGCTGTAGATCGCATCGGTCAGGCGGTTGGCGAACGCATTGACCCGTTCGGCCAGCGGCCCGCCGCCGATCAGCAGTGCACCGTCCACCGGCCGCAGGCGCCCGGCCTGCCAGCGTTCCAGCCGCACCGGCGACGGCAGGCCCAAAGCCCCGACCAAACGGTGGCCGATGGATGAGTTGGCGAAGTCGATATAGCGGTCAGACATGGAACGCTCTCCAAAAGTTGGGGTTCAAAGTGTGGACTACCAACGGCAATCAATCGTTCGATCCACGCAATAAGGCCTACGCTAGATCACTGAGGTTTAGCAGGTCTTGCAGATAAATGCGGTTCATGTGGCAGCGAGCCTGCTCGCGAAGGCGGTGCAGCAGGCCCTGAATATGCCGGCCTCTTCGCGAGCAGGCTCGCTCCCACAGGGGATTGTGCAAATTTCGACCATTTGGAAAAGGAGCTTTTCATGAGTCAGCTGCGCCGCGTCGCCATCATCGGTGGTAACCGTATCCCTTTCGCCCGTTCCAACGGGCCGTACGCCACTGCCAGCAATCAGGTGATGCTCACCGCTGCCCTCGAAGGCCTGATCGAACGCTACAACCTGCACGGCCTGCGCATCGGCGAAGTGGTCGCGGGTGCGGTGCTTAAATTGTCACGGGATATGAACCTGACACGCGAATGCGTGCTCGGCTCACGACTGTCGCCCACCACCCCGGCCTATGACATCCAGCAAGCCTGCGGCACCGGGCTGGAAGCGGCGCTGCTGGTGGCGAACAAGATCGCCCTTGGCCAGATCGATTGCGGCATTGCCGGCGGCGTCGATACCACCTCTGACGCCCCCATCAGCGTCAGCGAAGGCCTGCGCAAGATTCTTCTGCAGGCCAACCGCGCCAAGACCACCGGCGACAAGCTGAAGACCTTTCTGCAACTGCGACCGCGACACCTGATCCCGGAGTTCCCGCGCAACGGCGAGCCACGCACCGGTCTGTCGATGGGGCAACACTGCGAGCTGATGGCGCAGACCTGGAACATCCCCCGTGAAGCGCAGGATCAACTGGCCCTCGAAAGCCATCACAAACTCGCCGCCTCCTACAGCGAAGGCTGGCACAACGACCTGATGACGCCGTTCCTCGGCCTGACCCGCGACAACAACCTGCGCCCGGACCTGACCCTGGATAAACTCGCCGCGCTCAAACCGGCCTTCGAAAAAAGCGCTAAAGGCACGCTGACGGCGGGCAACTCCACGCCGCTCACCGACGGTGCTTCGGTGGTTCTGCTGGCGAGTGAGGAATGGGCGAAGGAACGTGGCTTGCCGATCCTTGCGTATCTGCGCGACGGCGAAGCGGCGGCGGTGGACTTCGTCAACGGCGCCGAAGGTCTGCTGATGGCCCCGGTGTACGCGGTGCCGCGTCTGCTGGCGCGCAACGGCCTGACCTTGCAGGACTTCGACTACTACGAAATTCACGAAGCGTTCGCCGCGCAGGTGCTGTGCACGCTCAAGGCCTGGCAAGACCCGGAATACTGCAAGACCCGCCTCGGGCTGGAGGCGCCGCTGGGTTCGATCGACCGCAGCCGGCTGAACGTCAAAGGCAGTTCGCTGGCGGCGGGGCATCCGTTTGCCGCGACCGGCGGACGGATCGTCGCCAACCTGGCGAAACTGCTGGATGCGGCAGGCAAGGGCCGAGGACTGATCTCGATCTGCGCCGCGGGCGGCCAGGGCGTCACCGCGATCATCGAACGCTGAGCATCGTTTGCTGTGGGAGCGGGCTTGCTCGCGAAGGGGCCGTGTCAGTCGCCGTTATTGTGTCTGACACACAGCCTTCGCGAGCAAGCCCGCTCCCACGGGGATTTGTGCCGTGTCAGATTCTGTCGCAAATGCCCTCGACGGCCGATAACTACAAGCACGGTGTGCTCGGCTATGATCGGCAACGGTCGATTATTTCGGCACAGTGTGTGCATCCACAGGGTTCACAGGTCGGCAACCCCTCCCCGTAGCGCGAGGATTGCCGTATAACGAGTGACATTCGCGTGTTTGGTAATAAAGGACCCACAATAAAAGCTGATGAAGACTCCAAAACGCATTGAACCCCTGATCGAAGACGGTCTGGTCGACGAAGTGCTGCGCCCACTCATGAGTGGTAAAGAAGCAGCTGTTTATGTGGTGCGCTGCGGTAACCAGTTACGTTGCGCGAAGGTCTACAAGGAGGCGAACAAACGCAGTTTCCGCCAGGCGGCCGAGTATCAGGAAGGCCGCAAGGTGCGTAACAGCCGGCAGGCCCGGGCGATGGCCAAGGGCTCCAAGTTCGGTCGCAAAGAGACCGAAGATGCCTGGCAGAACGCCGAAGTCGCGGCGCTGTTCCGTCTGGCCGGTGCCGGCGTGCGAGTGCCCAAGCCGTACGATTTTCTCGATGGCGTGCTGCTGATGGAACTGGTGGCCGACGAGTACGGCGATGCCGCGCCGCGTCTGAACGACGTGGTGCTGGAGCCGGATCAGGCCCGTGAGTATCACGCGTTCCTGATCTCGCAGATCGTGCTGATGTTGTGTACCGGTCTGGTGCACGGTGACCTCTCGGAGTTCAACGTGCTGCTGACGCCGACAGGCCCTGTGATCATCGACCTGCCGCAGGCCGTGGATGCGGCGGGCAACAACCACGCGTTCAGCATGCTGGAGCGGGATGTGGGCAACATGGCTTCGTACTTCGGGCGCTTTGCCCCGGAGCTGAAACAGACCCGCTACGCGAAAGAAATGTGGGCGCTGTACGAAGCCGGCACCTTGCACCCCAACAGCGTACTGACCGGCGAATTTGACGATCCGGAAGATCTGGCTGACGTCGGCGGCGTGTTGCGCGAGATCGAGGCGGCGCGTCTGGATGAAGAGCGCAAGCAGGCGATCCGTGCAGCGGATGACGAGCCGAAAGGCAAGTCCGACGAACCGCCTCCGCCACCGTGGATGCAGTAAGCGTTAAAAAAAAACCGGCTTCGGCCGGTTTTTTTGTGCCTGCCCCATTGCCGGAACCACCGCAGATCCCCTGTGGGAGCGGGCTTGCTCGCGAAGGCTGTGTGTCAGGCAGCAATGATCGCGGCTGACACGGCCCCTTCGCGAGCAAGCCCGCTTCCACAGGTTCTATGGTGTTCTTGAAATGTGTATGGGAGTCTTGTCAGCCCCCGCACACTCAAGGATTGAATGTGAACGCCCGCCTGATCATCACCGCCCGCCTGATCTCCGACTTCGGCGCTTTCCTCAACATGGTCGCGCTGGCAACTTACGTCTACCTGCTGAGCAACAGCGCCATGAGCGTCGGGATCTTCCTCGCCAGCCGTGTCGGCGGGGGGATTTTTGCCAGTCTGATCGGCACGCGCTTCTATCGGCGCTGGAGTGGCCGGGTGCCGTTGATCGCCTTCGATCTGTTGCGTGCGGTGCTGCTCGGCGGGCTGTTGATTGTGCCGGTCAGCCAGCAGGCGTTGCTGTTGCCGGTAGTCGCCTTCGGCCTGGGCTTTGGCAACTCGATGTTTGCCATCGGCCTCAACAGTCAGTTGCCGCGGCTGATCGAACCAGATCAGTTGCTGAAAACCAATGCCTGGATCACCTCGGCGTCATCGGTGGCCATGGTGGGTGGCAGCCTGGTCTCCGGTTTGCTGGTGGCGGCATTCGGCTTCGAAACGGTGTTCGCACTCAACGCACTGACCTATTTGCTGGCCGCGCTGTTGGTCGCACCGTTGCGCTTCGCCGTGTCAGCGATCGACGAACAATCGGCCAGCGAACGCAACGAATGGTCAGCCCTCAGACAAGGCCTGCGCAGTGCCCCGGTGATCGCGGCGATGCTAGCCGTGACCATGGCCGACACCCTGGGCAGCGCTGCGCACAACGTCGGTTTCCCGATCATTTCCAGACTGCTGACACCGGACTCTGCCAGCACCACGCTGGGCCTGATGCTGGCGGTGTGGGCCAGCGGCAAACTGCTCGGCGCGCGGATCGCCAGTCGCCTCGAAGGCTCGGACAACCGCCACCTGGAGCGGCGGTTTTTCTTCGGCGTGGCGTTGATGTCCTGCGGCTTCATCCTGATGTTCCAGCAGCACAGCCTCTATGGTCTGTTGCTGTTTTCCCTGCCTGCCGGGTTGGGCGACGGCTTTTCCGAGGTCGGCCTGATGTCGCGCCTGCAACGCGAACCGGAGCATCTGCGCCTGCCAATCTTCAGCTTCCTGACCTTGCTGCAAATGACCGGGTTCGGCGTCGGCATGCTGATTGCCGCGCCGTTCTATGGCTGGTGGACACCGGGTGCCGTGGTGCTGCTGTTCCACGGCATCCCGCTCAGTACGTTGTTGACGGTGAAAGGGCTGGCGCTCAGGCGCGAGCGGGTTGCGCGCAGCAGCCCGACGCCAGTTCCTTGAGGATCGGGCAATCGGGGCGATGGTCGCCATTACAGTGCTCGACCAAATCCTGCAGGGTGTCGCGCAACTCGCCGAGTTCGCGGATCTTCTGGTTCAACTCGTCGATGTGCTGACGTGCCAGCGCCTTCACATCGGCGCTGGCGCGTTGGCGATCCTGCCAGAGGGTCAGCAGCTTGCCGACTTCTTCCAGAGAAAAGCCCAAGTCCCGCGAGCGCTTGATGAATGCCAGTGTGTGCAGGTCATCATCGCCGTAAACCCGGTAGCCGCTGTCGGTGCGATGGGCGGCCTTGAGCAGGCCGATCGACTCGTAATAGCGGATCATCTTCGCGCTCAGGCCACTGTGCCGGGCCGCTTGGCCGATGTTCATCGGTGCTCCTCCAGATCCTTCGGTTTCCAGGTTTTCAACAGTAGCGCATTGCTCACCACGCTGACGCTCGACAGTGCCATCGCTGCACCGGCCAGCACCGGGTTGAGGAAGCCGAACGCCGCCAACGGAATGCCGATCAGGTTGTAGACGAACGCCCAGAACAGGTTCTGGCGAATCTTCGCGTAGGTCTTGCGGCTGATCTCCAGCGCCGCGGGCACCAGTCGTGGGTCGCCGCGCATCAGGGTGATGCCGGCCGCGTGCATCGCCACGTCGGTGCCGCCGCCCATGGCAATGCCGATGTCCGCTGCGGCCAATGCCGGGGCGTCGTTGATGCCATCGCCGACCATTGCCACCACGCCGGTTTTCTTCAGCTCGGCGACGGTGGCGGCTTTGTCGGCGGGCAGCACTTCGGCGTGCACGTTCAGGATGCCCAAGGCTTGGGCGACGACTTTCGCGCTACCACGGTTGTCGCCCGTCAGCAGATGGCTGTGGATATCTCGGGCGGCCAGTTGCTGCACCGCTTGCAGTGCACCGGGCTTGAGTGTGTCTCCGAACGCGAACAGCCCGAGCACGCGTGGCTCCGGGCTTTGTTCGATCAGCCACGACAAGGTCCGGCCTTCGATTTCCCAGGCCTTGGCAGACTCGGCAAGATTGCCGGCGCTCAGGCCGCTTTCTTCCAGCAACCTCCGGTTGCCCAGCGCCAGGCGCCGACCCTGAAGATTGCCGGCGATACCGCGCCCGGTCAGCGATTGGCTGTCGCTGACATCAGGCACAATCAGGTCGCGCTCGGCGGCTGCGTCCAGCACTGCTTTGGCCAGTGGATGCTCGCTGCCGCGTTGCAGGGCCGCGGCCAGTGTCAGCAGGGTATTTTCATCACCGTCCAGCGCACTGAAATGGGCGATGCGCGGAGTACCGGAAGTCAGCGTACCGGTCTTGTCGAAGACTACGTTGTCGACTTCATGCGCACGTTCCAGCGCCTCGGCATCCTTGATCAGAATTCCGTGACGCGCCGCCACCCCGGTGCCGGCCATGATCGCCGTCGGGGTAGCGAGGCCGAGCGCACAGGGGCACGCGATCACCAGCACGGCGACGGCATTGATCAACGCGGTTTCCATGGGCGCGCCGTACAGCCGCCAGCCAATCAGCGTGGCGAGGGCAATCAGCAACACGGTGGGCACGAACACCTGGCTGACTTTATCCACCAGTTTCTGGATCGGTGCTTTCGCCGCCTGAGCGTCTTCCACCAGGCGGATGATCCGCGCCAGCACGCTTTCTGCGCCAAGGGCGGTGGTGCGCACCAACAGACGACCTTCACCGTTGATCGCGCCGCCGGTGACCTTGTCGCCGGGTTGTTTCGGCACCGGCAGGCTTTCGCCGCTGATCAGCGCTTCATCGGCGTGGCTCTGGCCTTCCAGCACTTCACCGTCGACCGGGAAGCGTTCGCCGGGTTTGACCAAGACTTGATCGTTCAGGCGCAGAGCGCTGATCGCAACGTCCTGCTCGCGGCCGTCGATCACTTGCACCGCCCGTTCCGGGCGCAAAGCTTCCAGAGCGCGGATTGCGCTGGCGGTCTGGCGCTTGGCGCGGCTTTCCAGGTATTTGCCGAGCAGCACCAGGGCGATCACCACCGCCGACGCTTCGAAATACAGATGCGGCATGCGCCCGGCGGCGGTGGCCCACTCGTAGAGGCTCAAGCCATAACCGGCGCTGGTGCCGAGGGCCACCAGCAAGTCCATATTGCCGGCCCCGGCGCGCACGGCTTTCCACGCGGCCACATAAAACCGTGCACCGAAAATGAATTGCACCGGCGTGGCGAGGGCAAATTGCGCCCAGGCCGGGAGCATCCAGTGAATGCCGAACGGTTGCAGCAACATCGGCAACACCAGCGGCAATGCCAGAGCGATCGCGCAGATCAGCGCCCAGCGCTCATGTTGCAGGCGCTGTTGCTGGTTATCGGTTTGTGGGTGTTCTGCCTGCCAGACGCTGGCCGAGTAACCGGCCTTGCTCACGGCGTCGAGCAACGCTTGTGGATCGACCTGACCGAGCAGCTCGAGGTGCGCGCGTTCGTTGGCGAGGTTGACGCTGACGTTCTTCACCCCGGGGACTTTGTTCAGGGCGCGTTCGACACGCCCGGCGCATGACGCGCAGGTCATGCCTTCAATGTTCAGTTCGATCGTTTGCTGCGGCACGCTGTAACCGGCGCGTTCCACTGCCTCCATCAACGCCGGCAAGCTGTCGCCGGGGGCCTGGACGCGAGCCTGTTCGGTGGCGAGATTGACACTGACGGCACTGGCGCCGCTGACTTTGCTCAACGCCCGCTCGACACGCCCGGCGCAACTGGCGCAGGTCATGCCGGCGATCGGCAGATCGAAAGTAATGGAATCGGACATCGGTCGTACTCCCTGTAGTAGATGCCTACAAGGATCAACCTTGCCATGCGGGCAAGGTCAAGCGCCAATCTTTGACTCATTACAAAACCAATGTGGGAGCGGGCTTGCTCGCGAAAGTAATGTGTCAGTCACTATCATCGCTGAATGACACACCGCATTCGCGAGCAGGCCCGCTCCCACAATTTGTGGTTTTGCTTAGTATTCGAGGGCGGCAGGTCGCAGGTACAAACCTTTGGCAGACGTTGCGATCCGGTACTTCACCACGTCCCCGGCCTTGAGCGTGATCTCCTGAGCCGGCGGCGCCAGCATGCCTGGTTTGCAACCGGGCACCTGGCTCGGCTCAAGTTTCAGGCGGATGGAGAACGTGCCATGTTGCAGGTTGAACGAGGTGGACTGCTCCTGCAGCAGGCGCCCGGCAAACTGATCCTGGATATACACACCGATCTCGCAGGAGGTCGGCACTTCGAGGCGCTCGCGCGAGATGATCAGAACGGCGTAGTCCTCGCCGGTCGCGTTGGCCTGGGGCAGGGCGGCGAACAGGCTGAGCAAGCCAAACAGGCTGAAAGCTGACCAGCGCATGGCTGAATCTCCTGAATTTGAGTCATTGATGCACGCAGCTTGGCTGAGCGCGACGCCGAATGCCAGCCCGGCAGTTTTTTGCAGAACTTGACCTTGCCATGGTGGCAAGCTCGACACTGCCGGCAACCTCACTCAAAGGAGTCAATCCATGCAAGTGTTCAACGTTCAAGGCATGTCCTGCGGTCATTGTGTCAAGGCCATCACCAACGCCGTGCAAGCGAAGGATCCGGCGGCCAGCGTGCGTGTCGATCTGGCGGCCAAAGAGGTTGGTGTCGAAAGTGCGCTGAGTGCCGAGCAGGTCATTGAGGTCATCAGCGAAGAAGGCTACGCCGTCAAACTCGCCTGATGTTTTTATAGTTAGCGAGCTATCGGAATGTTCAAGGCGTCCGGGCGCGGCTAGACTGTCGGGCTGCCGACTTGCCAACCTGGATGCCTGATGAACTTCCGTACCATTCTGATTCTCGGTGCCTTGACCGCCTTCGGGCCCTTGGCGATCGACTTCTATCTACCTGCATTTCCTTCCATGGCGCTGGCGTTCGGCACCGATGAGAAGCACGTGCAGATGACGCTGGCAGCCTATTTCGCCGGGTTGTCGATTGGCCAACTGGCTTATGGTCCAGTGGCGGATCGCTTTGGCCGGCGCATTCCGTTGCTCACCGGTCTGGCGTTGTTCACGCTGGCGTCGCTGGCCTGTGCGTATGCGCCGAATCTGGAATGGCTGATCGGTGCGCGCTTTGTCCAGGCGTTGGGCGGCTGTGCGGGGATGGTGATTTCCCGGGCGGTGGTCAGCGACAAGTGCGACGCCGTGGGGTCGGCGAAAGTCTTTTCGCAGTTGATGCTGGTGATGGGCCTGGCACCGATTCTGGCACCAATGCTCGGCGGCTTGCTGGTCAACACCACGGGCTGGCAGTCGATCTTCCTCGTCCTCACCGGGTTCAGCGCCCTGGCTGGACTGGCGGTGGCGCTCGGCCTGCCGGAAAGCATGCCGGCACATATGCCGCGTCAGCCGTTGTCCGGTGCACTGCGCCAGTACGGCCGCCTGCTGCAGGATCGGGTCTATCTCGGTCATGCCCTGACCGGCGGTATCGCCATTGCCGGGATGTTCGCTTACATCGCCGGCTCACCGTTCATCTTCATCAAGCTGTACGGCGTGCCGGCCGAGCATTTCGGCTGGTTGTTCGGCACTAACGCGGCGGGGTTCATTCTGGTGGCGCAGGTCAATGCGCGACTGCTGGCCAAGCGTGGCCCGGCATTTCTGCTGTCGAGGGCGGTCTGGGTTTACCTGTGTGCCGGGCTGGCGCTGCTTGCGGTGAGTGTCCTGCACACCGAAGCCTTGTGGCCGCTTCTGATTCCATTGTTTATCTGTGTCTCCAGCCTTGGCTGCATCAGCCCCAACGCAGCCGCCTGTGCAATGAATGGTCAAGGCGCTCGCGCCGGCAGTGCCTCGGCGTTGCTCGGCTGCATGCAGTTCAGCGTCGCCGCCGGTGCTTCGGCACTGGTGGGGGTATTGCACGACGGCACCGCCGTGCCGATGGCCATGGTCATCAGCCTGTGCGGTTTATTGGTCGTGAGCGTCGCGATGCTCACCCGCCGCTTGCAGAATGCCCGGGCATTGGCGCAAGCGCAGGCCGAGGCGTAAAAGGCTCAGCCAGCCGCGCGTTGCTGGCTGCGGTCGGGAATCTGATGGGGCGCGCAGAGTCGCGCTTCGAGGGTGCGGGTGAAGGCCAAGGCTTCGGCTTCACTGCGAAATGTCACGGCGTGCTGGTCCAGACGAACCTGCCATTGAGACTTTGCCACTTCTTTTATCAGGATCTTCATTGCTGACCTCCCTTGTGTAAAAGATGCATCGCAGAGGTTTCGATTGTAGACCTGAATACGATCGCATTTGTGACAACGGTCAAGCATCTGACTGACGGCAAAAAGCAGCGCCAGCCCTTATGGGAGCTGACGCTGGTCATGACCTTCAGATTCTCAGAAACTTTCTAAAACAATTTTGCCCTTGTCTTTGCCACTTTCCAGCAGCTCATGCGCACGACGCAGGTTCGCCGCATTGATCGTGCCGAAATGCTCGCCCACCGTGGTCTTCAGTGTCCCCGCATCAATCAGTTCGGCCACGCGGTTGAGCAGTTTGTGCTGCTCGATCATGTCCGGGGTTTCGAACAGCGAGCGGGTATACATGAACTCCCAGTGCAGCGACAGGCTCTTGCGCTTGAGCTTGGTCACGTCCAGCGACTTCGGGTCATCGATCAGTGCCAGTTTGCCTTGCGGTGCCAGGGCCTCGACCAGTTGATCGAGGTGATGATCGGTCTGGGTCAGGCTGGCGACGTGGGTCACATGGTCGATCCCGGCGCGCTTGAGTTCTTCGCTCAGCGGTTGGCTATGATCGATCACCCGATCGGCGCCCAGCTCAGTCACCCAGTCGCGAGTCTGCGTGCGGGAAGCGGTGCCGATCACCTTCAGGCCGGTCAACTGCCTGGCCAGTTGAGTCAGGATTGAACCCACCCCACCGGCAGCGCCGACGATCAGCAGGCTCTGGCCCTCATCTGTTTTACCTTCGCGAACCTGCAGGCGTTCGAACAGCAGTTCCCAGGCAGTGATGGCGGTCAACGGCAGGGCCGCGGCTTCGGCGAAACCGAGGGACTTGGGCATGTGGCCGACAATCCGCTCATCGACCACGTGCAGCTCGCTGTTACCGCCGGCGCGGGCGATGGAGCCGGCGTAGAACACTTTATCGCCGGCCTTGAACAGGCTCACTTCGCTGCCGACCGCCTTGACCACACCCGCGACGTCCCAGCCGAGGACTTTCGCCGCGCCGTTTTCCGGCGCCACGTTCTGTCGCACCTTGGTGTCGACCGGGTTGACCGAAATGGCTTTGACTTCCACCAGCAGGTCGCGCGGGCCGGCGACCGGTTCTGGCAGCTCGATGTCCTGCAGGGATTTTTCGTCGCTGATCGGCAGGGAAGCGTAATAGGCGATGGCTTTCATGATTGGCTCCGTGACAGTAATAGAAGAACGGCTCAGGCGATGGCGCCCAGGCGTTTCAATTGGAAGTGTTCGATGCAATGCCCCGCAGTCGCCTGGAAGTTCAGGAAATGCGCGCTGGCGTTGTGCGCCAGCAGGATTTCCTCGCCGGCCCAGTGTTCGATCACATAAAAGGTCAGTGGATCGGCCAGGTCGCGGTGCAGGTCGTATTGGCCGCAGCCTGCTTCGGCGCGGCTGGGTGCAACCAGCTCGCGCAGGGCGTTTTCGAGGGTGTCCTGCTGGCCAGGTTTGGCGATCAGGGTAGCGATGGCGGTGAATGGCTGGGACATGCTCGGCTCCAAAGCAGCGGGATGAATTCGATGGAGCAGATGATTGGCTATTTCTCGGCGCGATAAAACCGGCTAAAAGAGCAGTCTCTTTCAATATTTTTTTGATAATCGGGGCTGAGAATGCTGCGTTTCGATGATTTGCAGTTGTTCGTCCGCGCGGCGGATCTGGGCAGCCTGTCGGCGGCGGCGCGGGTCATGGACATGTCCGCTGCGGTGGCCAGTGCGGCGCTCAAGCGCATCGAACAACAACTGGGCGCACGTCTGTTGGCCCGCTCGACGCGCAGCTTGCGCCTGACCGCCGAGGGTGAAGGCTTTCTTGAATACGCCCGCGCCGCCCTGGGTCAACTGGATGAGGGGCGGCGCTACCTGTCCAGTGCACAGGATCAGGTCAGCGGAATCCTGCAGTTGTCGGCGCCGTCGGATTTCGGTCGCAACCTGTTGCTGCCGTGGCTCGACGAGTTTCAGCGCGAGCACCCGAAGCTGACCGTGCGCCTGCTGCTCGGTGATCGCATCGCCGACCTGTTCCGCCAGCCGGTGGACATCGCCTTGCGCTACGGCGAGCCGGAAGATTCCAGCCTGGTCGCCTTGCCCATCGCGGCGGAAAATCGCCGAGTGCTCTGTGCATCGCCGGCGTACCTGGCACGCCACGGCGAACCGCGGCAACTCGAACAACTGGCTCAGCACAATTGCCTGCTGTACATGCTCGGCAGCCGGGTTCACGACCATTGGAGTTTTCATGACGGCAGACGCGAAGTCGGTCTGACGGTCAGCGGCGATCGCTTCAGCGATGACGCCGATGTGGTGCGGTTGTGGGCAGTGGCGGGGGCGGGCATCGCTTACAAGTCGTGGCTCGATGTCGGCGCGGATGTCCTCGCCGGACGCCTCAAAGTGTTGTTGCCGGAATTGCTCTGCGAGCGTGCACCACTGAATCTGTTGTGCGCCCATCGCGCGCAATTGAGTAAGCCGGTGAACCTTTTAAGGGAAATGCTCGCCAGCCGATGCGCCGAATTGAGTAGTCAATTTCCGCATTTCTCGAAAGTTGATCATTAGTCGCAGGCAATTAGCGAAATTTCTCTCAGAAACTATCACCATTCGTGTCAGCCACGGCGCAGGAAGCGGCGTGCATCCCGCTTATACTAGCGACCGCCTCAAACCTGCGCCGACAACCGGCCAGGGCAGAGTCCGGCCGGTTTTTCCGGGGGTGGACCAGAAGTGCACAAACGCCGCGGGCACTCCATTGACGGGTGCTGCATCACTGGCCTGCGTTGCTCCGGTTCATGGCGTTTTACGCGTCTTGGCCGACGACGCATTACTGGTCAAGATGTCTTCGAGCAGTAGACGATACGATTCAACAGGGAGTGAATACATGGAACATGCACCTTGCATCAGCCAGATCGCCACGCTGCTGGCCGACCCCAAGCGCAGCGCGATGATGTGGGCGTTGATGGATGGCTCGGCCCGCCAGACCGAGGAGCTGGCGCTGCTGGCAGGGTTGTCGCCATCGTCGGCCAGTGCGCATCTGGGGCGTTTGTCCGCCGGCGGTCTGTTGAAAGTAGAGGTCCGTGGGCGCAAGCGTTTTTTTCGCCTGGCTGCCCCGGAGATCGCTGCCGCCATCGAAGCCCTGGCCAGTGCCACGATCGCCAGTGCACCGCGGGAGGTGCCTCACGTATTCAAGCGCTCGACACCGCTCACCAATCCCCAGATCGCACCGTCATCGCTGCTGCGCGCGCGTTTTTGCGATGACCATTTGGGTGGCACGCTGGCCGCCGATCTGTATCAACGTCTGCTCGAAGCGGGCTGGATCGAACAGACCGAGCAGCGCGTCGTGGTAACCCTCAAGGGGTCGAACCAGCTGGCCAGCCGGGGCGTGTTCATCCAGGCGCTGGCCCATCGCAAGGCTCAGGTGGCGTGCGCCTGCCCGGACTGGAGCGAACGGCGTCCGCACATGGGGGGCTCTCTGGGAGCTGCGTTGTTGCAGCTGTTCATGCAGTCCGGCTGGCTGGTACTGCCCAAAGACTCCCGTGCCTTGCAGGTGACCCCGGCCGGGCAGCGGGAAATTCATCGTTTTGCCAAGGAAACCGAGCTGGAAATGGCGTAATAGAGCTTTCGCCGGCTGCCACTTCGACGCTGGCGTCGCCTGTGACTGTGAACAGGTCGCATCCAGAAAAAGCGCTGAACCGTTATCCCGCACACTCGATCGGCAAATATTGCGGATGGGGAGACGGGCCATGGATACGCGAAACTTCAGCGCTGCAGAACGACTGGAGCGCCTGCCGCTCAGCGGTTATCACCGCGTCATTTTCATCATCATTGCCCTGGCGTTCTTTTTCGACTCCATGGACCTGGCCATGATGACGTTCCTGCTCGGCTCGATCAAAAGCGAGTTTGGCCTGAGCAGTGCACAAGCCGGGTTGCTCGCCAGTTCGAGTTTTTTCGGCATGGTGCTGGGCGCATCGCTGTCGGGCATGCTCGCCGACCGTTTCGGACGCAAACCGGTGTTCCAGTGGAGCATTGTTCTGTGGGGTGTAGCCAGTTACCTGTGTTCGACCGCGCAAACGGTCGAGAGCCTGACGCTGTTCCGCATTCTGCTGGGGATCGGCATGGGCATGGAGTTTCCCATCGCTCAGTCGATGCTGTCCGAGCTGATTCCGGCCCGGCGACGGGGGCGTTATATCGCGTTGATGGACGGTTTCTGGCCACTGGGTTTTGTCGCAGCCGGGGTGTTGTCTTACTTCCTGTTGCCGTTGATTGGATGGCGCGACATCTTCCTGGTATTGGCAGTGCCGGCGGTCTTCGTGTTGGCGATCCGTTTCTTTATCCCCGAGTCGCCGCGCTGGCTGGAGCAGGCCGGGCGGCATGACGCGGCAGACAAGGTATTGGGTGCAATCGAACAGCGTGTGCGTGCATCGCTCGGTGTTGCGACGTTGCCGGAGCCTGTGCGCTTGCCACGAACGGTGACGCCACCGGGTAACTTCTTCTCGGCCCTCAAGCAGATCTGGTCGGCGCAATACCGCCAGCGCACCACGATGATCTGGAGCCTGTGGTTCTTCGCCTTGCTCGGTTTCTACGGACTGACCTCATGGCTCAGTGCATTGCTGCAACAGTCTGGGTTTGCCGTGACCCAGTCGGTGTATTACACCGTGCTGATTTCCCTGGGCGGGATTCCCGGTTTTCTGATGGCGGCATGGCTGGTGGAGCGCTGGGGGCGTAAACCGGTGTGCATTGTCACCTTGCTCGGCGGTGGGGTGATGGCGTTTCTTTATGGCCAGAGCGCGGTGTTCGGCGGCAACGTCGCGTTGCTGATCGGCACCGGGCTGTTGATGCAGTTCTTCCTGTTCGGCATGTGGGCGGTGCTCTACACCTATACGCCGGAGTTGTACCCGACGTCGGCGCGGGCCACAGGCTCGGGCTTCGCCTCGGCGATCGGTCGTGTCGGTTCGTTGCTCGGACCGCTGGTGACCGGCTTGGTATTCCCGATTACCGGGCAGGGCGGGGTGTTCGCCTTGGGGGCGTTGTGCTTCGCGATTGCGGCGGGGGTGGTGTGGCTGTTCGGGATGGAGACGCGGGGGAAAACGTTGGAGGAGCTGACTGAACCCCAGGTCGCAGGCTGAACACCCATCCAATTGCAGGAGTGAGTCTGCTCGTGATGGCGGAGTGTCAGTTAAAACAGGTGTATCTGACACTCCGCCATCGCGAGCAGGCTCACTCCTGCAGAGGTTTTGCGCTGCTGCTTACGGTTTTACCAGGCGCGCATCCAGGCTGTTCTGCGCCAGGCGTCTGGCCTGATCTTGCGTCATGCCCAGGTGTTCGTGCAGCGCATGGAAGTTCTCGGTGACGTAACCGCCGAAGTACGCCGGGTCATCGGAGTTCACCGTGACCTTCACCCCACGCTCGAGCATGTCGAGAATGTTGTGCTGCGACATGTGATCGAATACGCAGAGCTTGGTGTTCGACAACGGGCACACGGTCAGCGGGATCTGTTCGTCGATGATCCGCTGCATCAGGCGCTCGTCTTCCATGGCGCGCACGCCATGGTCGATGCGCTGGATTTTCAGCAGGTCGATGGCTTCCCAGATGTACTCCGGCGGGCCTTCTTCGCCAGCGTGGGCGACGGTGAGGAAGCCCTCGTGGCGGGCACGGTCGAACACGCGCTGGAACTTGCTCGGCGGATGGCCCATCTCGGAGCTATCCAGGCCCACAGCAACAAACGCATCACGGAACGGCAGCGCCTGGTCGAGGGTTTTCTGTGCTTCGTCTTCGCTCAGGTGGCGCAGGAAACTCAGGATCAGACCGCTGGTGATCCCCAGTTGCTGCTCGCCATCCTTCAGCGCGGCGGCGATGCCGTTGAGCACCACTTCGAACGGGATGCCACGGTCGGTGTGGGTCTGCGGGTCGAAGAACGGTTCGGTGTGAATCACGTTCTGCTCTTTGCAGCGCAGCAGGTAGGCCCAGGTCAGGTCGTAGAAATCCTGGGACGTGCGCAACACGTCAGCGCCCTGGTAATACAGGTCGAGGAATTCCTGCAGGTTGTTGAAGGCGTAAGCCTTGCGCAGGGTTTCGACGTCGTTCCACGGCAGGGCGATCTTGTTGCGCTCGGCCAAAGCGAACAGCAGCTCGGGCTCCAGCGAGCCTTCCAGATGCAGGTGCAGTTCAGCCTTGGGCAAGGCGTTGAGCCAGTCGTACATATTCTTTTCTCATCAGGTGCAATGACGGCATTCTACAGATGCTCGCCGAAACAATTGGCAAAACCTGACCAAGCGATCCATCACACGGCTTCCTGCTCGCGACGGTAGGCGTAGGTATCGGCGAAGCGCGAGAGCAGGAATTCGGCGCAGGTGGTGGCCGGATATTTCGCCGGATGCTGTGCGTCCTGACATCCGGGCAGGCATTCGATGCGCGTGTCCGGGTGTGGTTCGGCGAAGAACGGCATCGAATAGCGATCCACCCCCAGCGGGCTGATCACCCGATGCGGGGTCGAGCGATAACGGTCGTTGCTCCAGCGCGCCATCATGTCGCCGAGGTTGACCACGAAAGTGCCTTCGATGGGCGGCGCGTCAATCCATTCGCCGTTGACGCTCTTCACTTGCAGACCACCGGCACTGTCCTGATAGAGCAAAGTGATGCAGCCGTAATCGGTATGCGCGCCGGCACCTTGCTGCTCGTTACTGCTGGCGGTGTGGCGCGGCGGGTAGTGGATCATGCGCAGCACGCTGACCGGCTCAACGAAGCGCGAGTCGAAGAAATCGCGCTCGATGTCCAAGGCAATCGTCATCGCCCGCAGCAGGGTTTGCGCCAGCGCCTGCATGTCGAGGTAATGCTGCTCCATCAACGCCTCCCAGCCTGCTTGCGCCGGATGGCGATTGGGCCCGCGCAGCGGTTTTTGCGCGAGCACGTCGGGATGATCCGCCGACAGGTGCAGGCCCATGTCGAAGGTCTCTTTCAGATCGCTGGGTTTGTCCGGGTCGAGTTGTTCGGTGGCGATGGCGCCGTAACCACGGTGATGGCGGGTCTGGGTGATGTCGATCTTGAGTTTTTCTGCTGCCGGTTGCGCAAAGAAGCGCTGCGCGTGGTCGAGCAGCGAGTCGATGCGCAGCGCGCAAATCGGGTGGCCCTTGATGTAGAAGAAACCCCACTCGCGGCAGGCGCGGTCGATCTGTTCGGCGACGGCGGGCCAGGCGTTTTCGTCGTTGCTATAGAGCGGTGAGATGTCGATGACTGGAAGACTGTTCATACACAATCCTTGAAGACGCTGAAGATCCATTGTGGGAGTGGGCTTGCTCACGAAGGCGTCGTATCAGTTGATACATGAGTTGCCTGATGTAACGCTTTCGCGAGCAAGCCCGCTCCCACAGGGAATGGTGGTGGGGCCGGGATTACTTCGGCATCTCGGCCTTCATCCCTTCCACGTAATAGTTAATCGACGCCAGTTGCGCATTCGTCGCACTCACCCCCGCCGGGATTTTCTCGACCCCGGCCTGATCCTTGATCGGCCCGGTGAACGGCTGCAACGCGCCGCTCTTGATGTCGGCGATGATCTGTTCGGCCTCGGCTTTCACCGGCGCCGGTACCAGGTCGCTGATCGGCAGTTCAACCGTGCCTTCCTTCAGTCCGCCCCAGTAATCCTGCGACTTCCAGTTGTGGTCGATCACGCTCTGCGTGGCCTGAATGTAGTGCGGGGCCCAGTCGTTGACGATAGAGGTCAGCACCGCTTTCGGGCCGAAGTGCGCCATGTCCGAGGCGTAACCCACAGCGTACACGCCACGCCGTTCCGCCGCCTGGATCGGCGCCGGGCTGTCGGTGTGCTGGAACACCACGTCCACGCCCTGATCGATCAGCGCGTTGGCAGCATCGGCTTCCTTGCCCGGGTCGAACCACGAATTGACCCACACCACCTTGATCTCGGTACCGGGGTTGTACTTGTTCAGGGCCAGCTGGATGGCGTTGATGTCGCGGATCACTTCCGGAATCGGGAACGAGGCGACGTAGCCGATTTTTTTGCTCTTGGTCATCTTCGCCGCGAGGAAACCGCCGACATAACGACCTTCATAGGTGCGGGCCAGGTAGGTGCCGAGGTTCTTGTCCTGCTTGTAGCCGGTGGCGTGCTCGAAGGTCACCTTGGGAAACTGCTTGGCGACTTTCAGGGTCGGGTTCATGTAGCCGAAGGACGTGGTGAAGATCAGGTCGTAGTTGTCCTTGGCCATGTTGCGGATCACCCGCTCGGCGTCGGCGCCTTCGGCCACGTTCTCGACGTAATTGGTGGTGATCTGCGGGCCGAATTTTTCCACCAGTGCCTTGCGCCCCTGTTCATGCTGATACGTCCAGCCGTGGTCGCCGATCGGGCCGATGTAGACGAAACCGACCTTCAGCGGATCGGCAGCGCTGGCGCTCAGGCTGATCCCCAGACCGATGACGGCGCACAGCAGTTTGTGCAGCGGGCGTATTTGCATGAATTCGAACTCCATTTTGTTGTGGGTGGTCGGGGGCAATGCAAATTGCTGACCAACAGGACAACAAACAAGTCGAAACCGAGTTGCAGCCTTCGCGAGCAAGCCCGCTCTCACAGGAGATCGCATTCCAATGTGGGAGCGGGCTTGCTCGCGAAGAGGCCGGCAGGAACGATAAAAGTGCATGGCTGAAATCAACTGCCATCCACTGGTGCGCTAAGGTGTAACGAAACGTTAGCGCCACGCCGCAGTCAGTAGCTCATTCGAACCTCTCGGCAAAAAGGCCCGCCATGCTCACGATCCTCAAGCAAGAAAGCTTTCTGCTGCTGGCGGTGATTGCCGCGTGCGTCGCTTATCCGCTGGAACACTGGATGTTGCACAGCGGCCAGATTGTCGCGTTGATCTCTGGCCTGGTGCTGATCGCCTTCATTGTCGCCGCCTCGATGCGTGTCGCCCATCAGGCCGAACTGCTCGCGGAAAAAGTCGGTGACCCTTACGGCACGATGATCCTGACCCTCGCGGCGGTGCTGGTGGAAGTGGTGATCCTGGCGATCATGATGAGCAACGAAGCGTCGGCCACGCTGGTGCGTGACACGATTTATTCGGCGGTGATGCTCGATATCAACGGCATCCTCGGCCTCGCCGCGTTGATGGGCGGGCTCAAGCATGGCGAGCAGTCGTACAACGACGATTCGGCGCGCAGTTACAGCGTGATGATCCTCACCGCCATGGGTGTTTCGATGGTGGTGCCGGAGTTCATTCCGGCGGCCAACTGGAAGGTCTATTCGGCGTTCACCATCGGCGCGATGGTGGTGCTTTATGCGTTGTTCCTGCGGATGCAGGTTGGCCCGCACAGCTACTTTTTCAGCTACAGCTACCCGGACAAACGCCGCAAGAAAGAACCTGTCGAGGATGAACCAAAACCGCTGAGCCTGGCGTGGTCGATCGCCATTCTGGTGTTCGGGGTGGTGGTGATCGGCGCACTGGCCGAAGTGATGTCCAAGACCCTCGATCTGGGCCTGGAAGGCACGGGCGCACCGCCGGTGATCACGGCGATTCTGGTGGCGGCGATTTCGGCGGCGCCGGAGATTTTGACTGCGTTGCGGGCTGCGTTGGCCAACCGTATGCAGTCGGTGGTCAACATTGCGATGGGCGCGTCACTGTCGACGGTAATTCTGACCGTGCCGGTGATGGAAGCGATGGCGCTGTACACTGGCCAGCCGTTTCAAATGGCGATGACCCCGGTGCAGACGGTGATGATCTTCATCACGCTGATCGTCAGTGCGATCAACCTGAATGACGGCGAGACCAATGCCATCGAAGGCATGACCCACTTTGTACTGTTTGCGACGTTCATCATGCTCTCCCTGCTCGGTCTTTGAGCCCACCACAAAACCAGATGCGGGAGCGGGCTTGCTCGCGAAAGCGGAGTGTCAGCCAGCTCAAATGTTGACTGACAAGACGCCTTCGCGAGCAAGCCCGCTCCCACAGGTTTGATCAGCGGTGTATCAGGTGCCGGCGATCAACTGGCGAGCCGCCTGGCTGTGATCGGCAATCAGGCCTTTGAGATCCAGCCCTTCAACCTGACCATCAACCACACGCCACTTGCCGCCAATCATCACCCGATCCGCCCTATCGGCGCCGCACAGCAGCAACGCCGAAACCGGATCGTGGCTGCCGGAGAAACGCAGTTCATCCAGTTTGAACAACGCCAGATCCGCCTGTTTGCCCACCGCCAGTTCGCCGATGTCGGTACGCCCCAACAGGCTCGCCGAGCCCTTGGTTGCCCAACCCAGCACGCGCTCAGGAGTGATTTTCTCGGCGCCGTAACGCAGGCGCTGGATATACAGCGCCTGCCGCGCTTCGAGGATCATGTTCGATGCGTCGTTGGAGGCTGAACCGTCCACGCCCAGACCGAACAACGCGCCGGCATCGGTCAGATCGATGCTCGGGCAGATGCCGGAAGCCAGGCGCATGTTCGAGCTCGGGCAATGGCAGATACCGGTGCCGGCCTGGCCGAGGCGGGCGATTTCGTCCGGGTTGAAATGGATGCCGTGGGCCAGCCAGGTGCGCGGGCCGAGCCAGCCGACGCTGTCCAGATAATCGACGGTGCGCAGGCCGAAGCGCTGCAGGCAGAAATCTTCTTCGTCGAGGGTTTCCGCCAGGTGCGTGTGCAGGCGCACGTCTAGTTTGTTCGCCAGTTCGGCGCTGGCCGACATGATTTCCGGGGTCACCGAGAACGGCGAGCACGGTGCCAGCGCGATCTGAATCTGCGCACCGTCACCACGCTCGTGGTACTCGTGTATCAGGCGCTGACTGTCGTCGAGAATCACCTGACCTTCTTGCACGGTCTGCTGCGGTGGCAGGCCACCGTCCTTCTCGCCGAGACTCATCGAGCCGCGGGTGAGCATGGCGCGCATGCCCAGTTCACGCACGGTGTCGACTTGCACGTCGATGGCGTTTTCCAGGCCGTCCGGGAACAGATAATGGTGGTCAGCTGCGGTGGTGCAACCGGAGAGCAGCAGTTCAGCCAGCGCGACCTTGGTGGCGAGGGCGAGTTTTTCCGGTGTCAGCCGCGCCCACACCGGGTACAGGGTTTTCAGCCATGGGAACAACGGCTGATTGACCACCGGCGCCCAGGCGCGAGTCAGGGTTTGATAGAAATGGTGATGGGTGTTGATCAGGCCCGGCAGGATCACATGCTCGCGGGCATCGAACACTTCATTGCACGGCGTGGACGGTTGCTGACCGGCCGCGAGAACTTCGACGATGACGCCGTCTTGCAGCACCAGGCCGCCACGGGCATCGAGCGCGTTGGCTGTGAAAATGGCGAGGGGATTTTTTAACCAGGTACGGGTCGCGGGCATTTTGCCGGCTCCTCTGAAAGTTGGGTTCAGGGTTGCCAGCTCAGTGATGCCCTGTCTGCTGATCCAGGGTCGCCGCGAGGACGAGGTGCGCAGTGTCAAACAAATTGCTGCATCGGGCAAGCCCGACCCGACAGGACAACACACAATCCCGTTGTGGCAGCGGGCTTGCTCGCGAAAGCGTCGTCTCAGTTGGAACCTCTGGCGCAGACACACCGCATTCGCGAGCAAGCCCGCTCCCACATTTGCATCCTCGGTGCTTACCAGGGAATGGTTTCGCCCTTGTAGTTGATGAAGTGATGTCCGCCCTTGCCGGTATACGCATTCACCTGATCAACCAGCCCGCGGGTGCTGGTGTCTACATCAAGGTCAGCACCTTCACCCCCCATGTCGGTCTTTACCCAGCCCGGATGCAGCGATAGCACAGTGAGTTTCTGCTCGCCCAATTGCGTGACGAAGCTGTTGGTCATCGAGTTCAGCGCGGCCTTGCTTGCCTTGTACAGCGCCAGCTCCGGTGCGTCAGGTACGGTCACGCTGCCCAGCCCGGAACTCATGAACGCCAGCACGCCGCTGCCGTCGCGGATCTGCCCGACAAAGCGTTGCGCCAGATTGATCGGCGCCACGGCGTTGGTGAAGAACAGTTGGCCGACTTCAGCCAGTGTCGCGCCGCCCGGCGTCTGCACCTCCGGACCTTTGACCCCGGCGTTGACGAACAGCAGGTCGAAGGTTTCGCCCTTGAGCTGTTGGCTCAGGGCGATCACCGCCTGCTGATCGTCCATGTCGAGTTTCTCGATGCGCACCTTGCCCAGCGCTTGCAGCGCCTCGGCCTTCTGCGGGTTGCGCACGGTGGCGGTCACTTGCCAGCCATCGGCCAGCAGGGTTTTCACCAACCCGAGGCCCAAGCCACGGGAAGCGCCGATGATCAGTGCATGTTTTGCCTGGGGCATGATGGGTTCCTTGAAAGTCAGGGTACAGGATTCAATGGACACGCCTGACCGAGCCGTTGATGCAACTCTCGTCGCAACACATCGAGCTCGCTCATGCGGGTTTCGATCAATTGCAGTTTGTCGCGCAGCAGTTGTGCCACGGCATGGTCCGGTTCGGGCGCGTTCCACAATGCGGCGACGCTGTTGCCGATTTCGCCGAGGGTAAAACCCAGACGCTGCGCGGTCTTGATGTAGAGCACCAGTTGCAGCATTTCCGGCGGGTAGTCGCGATAACCGTTGGCACTGCGCTGCGCCGCGATCAACCCGCGCTGCTCGTAGAAACGCAAGGTATCGCGGCTGACGGCGCTGGCCTGGGCTAATTCACCGATGCGCATGCTGGGTCTCAAAAGAGGTCTTGACCCTGGAGCATACTCCAGGCTTTACCGTGGTTGCTCCTCAATTTTTGGAGCAAGGATGATGTGGACTTCGACCCAGTATCGCAATGTGGTGCGCGGCAGTGCCTGGTATGACCTGATCGTCACGGGCGCGTTTGCCACGCCGTGGAGTTTTGTCGCGTTGCATGGTTTTTTGACAGCGCTGAATTTGCCAGGTGAACTGCCGACGTTTCAGCCTGTGCATATGTTGATGGCGAATCTGTTGGGTTCGGTGGTTTGCGTGTGGGCGGTGCTGCGGATTCGTGATCCGCAACCGGTGTATGGGCGCTATGACGCGGTGGCGCGGTTTCTGTTTGCGGCCTGGCAGGGGTACGCCTTGGCCCATGGCGCCAGTTCATTGCTGGTGGGTTTTCTGGTCCTTGAACTGGCGTGGGGCATTGCTCAGGTGTTGCCTGTTCGGACGCCTTCGCGAGCAAGCCCGCTCCCACAGGTTTAGTGTCTTTGACGAGGACACGGACACTGTGGGAGCGGGCTTGCTCGCGAAGAGGCCAACAGGGTCACCGCTTTAATGCCCTGACTGCCACGGCTGCCCCAACGACACCGGCGCATACAGCCGAGTCCGGATCGCATCCCGCGACAACAGCACCAACACCACAATCGTCGCCACATACGGCAGCATCGCCAGCAGACTCGAAGGAATCGCCAGCCCCAACCCCTGCGCCACCAGGTGCAGGATGCTGGCGAGGCCAAACAGATACGCCCCGAGCAGCAGGCGCCACACCCGCCAACTGGCAAACACCACCAGCGCCAGCGCAATCCAGCCGCGCCCGGCGGTCATGTTTTCGGCCCACATCGGCGTGTACGCCAGCGACAGATACGCCCCGGCCAGCCCGGCCATCGCCCCGCCGAACAGCACCGCCAGGGTACGCACGGTCAGCACCGGCAACCCCATCGCACTGGCCGCATCCGGGTTCTCGCCAACCGCCTGAATGATCAGCCCGACACGACTCTTGATGATCACCCACGCCACCAGCGCAAACAGAGCGAACGACAGGTACACCAGCAGATCCTGAGCAAACAGCATCCGCCCGATCAGCGGAATTTCGCTCAAGTACGGAATCGCCAACGGCTCGAATCCGGCCAGCGGCTTGCCGACCCACGCTGCGCCGACAAAGGTCGACAGGCCCACACCGAAGATCGTCAGCGCCAGCCCGGTCGCGACCTGATTGGCGTTGAACACCAGCGCCACCAAGGCAAACAGCGAGGACAACAGCATCCCCGCTAGCATCGCCAGCAACACGCCGAGCCACAGGTTGCCGCTGTTGAGGGCGACGATAAAACCGATCACCGCGCCAAACAGCATCATCCCTTCCTGGCCGAGGTTGAGCACACCGCTCTTCTCGCAGATCAACTCCCCCAGCGCGACCAACAGCAGCGGCGTGCCGCAACGCACCATGGCGTAGAAAATATTGCTCAACAGATCGATATCCATCACAGCGCTCCGGCGGTTACGGCGGTGGTCGAGGTGCGCCGTGCCCAGCGCAGTTTCAGACGTGGCCGATAGAGAATCAGCACATCGCAGGCGAGCAGGAAAAACAGCATCATTCCCTGAAACAGTTGGGTGATGGCTTGTGGCAGATTGAGCGTCATTTGCGCACTCTCGCCGCCGATGTACAGCAGCGCCATCAGCAGGCTGGAAAACAGGATTCCGAGCGGATTGAGCCGGCCGAGGAACGCCACGGTGATCGCTGCGTAGCCGTAACCCGGTGACACCTGCGGCACCAGTTGGCCGATCGGCCCGGTCACTTCGCAGACCCCGGCGAGCCCGGCCAAACCGCCGCTGATCAACAGCGCGAGCCAGATCAGACGCTTCTCGCGAAAGCCGACGAACCCCGCCGCGCGCTTGTCCAGCCCGAGCACTTTGATCTGGAAACCGATAAAGCTTTTCTGCAACAACACCCACACCGCGACCAGCGCCAGCAATGCGAAATACACCCCGGCGTGTACCCGGCCATCTTCCATCAACAGCGGCAAACGACTGGCGTCACCGAACATTGCCGACTCGGGGAAGTTGTAGCCGGCCGGATCCTTCAACGGGCCGTGCACGCAGAACAGCAACAGGTTCAGCGCGATGTAATTGAGCATGATGCTGGTGAGGATTTCATTGGCGTTGAAGCGCGTGCGCAACCACGCCGTCAGTCCGGCCCAGGCGGCACCGGCGAAAGTGCCGGTGAGCAGAATCAGTACCAGCGCCCAGCGACTTTGCAGGTCGATGATGTTCACCGCCAATGCACTGCCGGCAAGCGCACCGAGCAGCAATTGACCTTCGGCGCCGATGTTCCAGATCCGCGCTTGATAAGCCACGGCCAGACCGAGTGCGCAGAGCAGAATCGGCAGTGCCTTGACCAGTAATTCGGAGACGCCATACAAGTCGCTGATCGGCGCAATCAACAGGGTGTGCAAGGTTTGCAGCGGATCATGGCCGAGGGCGATGAACAGCAGCGAGCCACAGCCCAGTGTCAGCAGCGCCGCCAGCAACGGCGAGCACCACAGCATCAGGCGCGATTGTCGGCCACGGGGTTCGAGGGAAAGCAGCATGGGGGGAAACTCCGTCAGAGCGTGGCCGATGAAGGCGTGTCGTTGAATTGCCCGGCCATCCAGCCGCCGACGTCGCTCAGCAGGGTGTCGGTGGTGTTTTGCAGCGGTGACAGTCGCCCGGCGCACAAGGCGCCGAGGCGGTCGCTGATCTGGAACAGTTCGTCGAGGTCTTCGGAAATCACCAGGATCGCCGCGCCGGCATCGCGCAAGGCAATCAGCGCACGGTGAATGGTCGCCGCCGCGCCAACGTCCACGCCCCAGGTCGGGTGCGCGGCGATCAGCAGTTTCGGTTGCTGGAGGATTTCCCGGCCGAGGATGAATTTCTGCAGGTTGCCCCCGGAGAGACTGCGCGCGGCGGTTTGCGTGTTTGGGGTTTTCACGCCAAAGCGCTGAATGATCTGTTGGGCGAGGGCTTCGACTTTGCTGCGTTCGATCAAGCCGTTGCTCACTAGTCCTTGTTGAAAAGCCGTGAGCAGGGCGTTGTCGGCGAGGCTCAATTCCGGCACCGCGCCATGCCCCAGACGCTCGGCCGGAACAAACGCCAGCCCGAGTTTGCGCCGCGCATCCGGGCGTAAATCAGCGACCGCTTGATCAGCAAAAGTAATCGTTGAAGCGTTGTCGCGCGGCAGGCGTTGTTCACCACTGAGCAGGGCGAGCAATTCGTCCTGGCCATTGCCCGCGACCCCGGCGATGCCGACGATTTCCCCGCTGCGCACCTGCAGGTTGATCTCGGCCAGCGAACAGCCGAACGGATCGGGGTTGTGCCAACTCAAGCCGCTGACCTGCAAAAACGCCGCGCCACCGCTGACCTTCGGGTACTCGCCAATCAATGCCGCCGCTTCGCCGACCATCAGTTGCGCCAATTGCTGGTCCGAGCGTTCAACCGGCACGCAATGCCCGGCCACCCGTCCGCCACGCAGCACCGTGGCGCTGTGGCACAACGCGCGCACTTCACCGAGTTTGTGGCTGATGAACAGAATGCTGCAGCCCTCGGCCGCCAGTCGACGCAGGGTGATGAACAACTCGTCCGCCTCTTGCGGGGTGAGCACCGAGGTCGGCTCGTCGAGGATCAGCAGGCGGATGTCCTGCATCAGGCAGCGAATGATTTCCACCCGTTGCCGTTCGCCGATCGACAGGCTGTGGACAAGTCGCTCCGGCTCCAGCGCCATGCCGTAGCGGCGCGACACGTCACGAATTTTCGGCTCCAGTTGTTTCGGCGTGCCGGCCTTGGCGCCCATCGCCAGGGCAATGTTCTGCGCCACGCTGAGGGTTTCGAACAGCGAAAAGTGCTGGAACACCATGCCGATCCCCAACTGCCTGGCCTGCGCCGGGTTGCGGATATTCACCCGCCGGCCCTGCCAGAGCATTTCGCCCGCGTCGGCTTGGGTGACGCCGTAGATGATCTTCATCAGGGTACTTTTCCCCGCGCCGTTCTCGCCGAGCAGGGCGTGGATTTCTCCGGGGGCGATGCTCAGGTCGATGGCGTCATTGGCCAGACAACCGGGGTAGCGTTTGCTGATGTGGCGCAGTTGCAGGCGCGGGATGGGACCGGTGCTCGTAGAAAGGGTGTGCATGACAGGCTCGTCTGGCTTGGCGGTGTACCTGTGGATAAAGCAATTTCCTGGCCATTGAGTCAGGAACACCCGCCATGGCGGTTGCCGCGCGCCTGAGGTAGAGCATCGCGCAGAAAAACGCTGGGCAGGCGGGCACCAATTCAGAGCAAAGCCGTTGATCAGGCTCCACTTTTGCACCGTGACAAACTGGTTAAAAAACGAGCAGTCGGGGCGAAGCTATGCAGAACCTGCGACTGCGCGAGCCATGAACGGGTTATCCACAGGTTGTTCCACAGTATTTGTGCGCAAGCCGAAAAGCCGGGCATAAGCAATGACCGGTTATCTTCTAATGGTGATAAACAGCGCTAACTGTTTGTTTTTACGTGGGATTAATCTTTTTTCATGTGTATTGGACGAAAAGTGAGCAAATCGCGCAAAGCCACGTGACAGAAGGGTTACAGCAGGATGTGCTCAGGTTATCCACAGTCGGGTGCACAGCAGATGTGGGCAAGTTACTGGAATAAGCCCTTTGTCAGGCGCCCCAAAAGATTGCAGGTTGTCAGCGCTGCAGCAGAATGCGTCCGCGACTCAGATCGGCCAGTTGGCTCTGCAACAAATCGATCTGCGCCGCGCCGACTGCCAGCTGCAATTCGACGCCGTTGGCGGTGAAGCTTTCATCAACCACCAAACCACCCAGATCCGCCACTCGCAGTTTCACCAGTGGCAACTCGGCAAAGCCGCAGGCGCAGCGCAGCGGCACCCGGCTGATCAACTCGATTTTTTCCGCATTTTGCAGGCACTTGTTGGCGCCGCCGCCATAGGCTCGGGCCAAACCACCGGTGCCCAGTTGAATGCCGCCATACCAGCGGATGACCAACACCGCGACCTGGTCGCAATCCTGCGCCTCGATCGCCGCCAGAATCGGCCGTCCGGCGGTACCGCCCGGTTCGCCATCGTCATTGCTGCGGTATTGATCACCGAGCTTCCATGCCCAGCAGTTGTGCGAGGCGTTCAAGTCGCTGTGTTGCTCGAAGAGCGCCTGCGCGTCGGCGGGGCTGCTGATCGGCGCGGCGAAGGTGATAAAGCGGCTTTTGCGAATCTCTTCGCGGTACTCGCAAAAACCGCTGAGGGTGAAAGGCATAAAACGTCTTATACGCAGGGGGTGAGGCCGCAGCCTTTGAGGATGATGCGGATCAGGTTGTTGCCGGCATCTTCCATGTCTTGCTTGGTCAACTTGCTGCGCCCGCTGACCCGGCAGATCTGCGTGGCGAAGTCGGCGTAATGCTGGGTGCTGCCCCATAGCAGGAAAATCAGATGCACCGGATCCACCGGGTCCATTTTGCCTGCGTTGATCCACGCCTGAAACACAGCCGCACGGCCCTGGAACCAGGCGCGGTAATCCTGGTTGAAGTATTCAGTCAGGCATTCGCCACCGCTGATCACTTCCATGGCGAAAATGCGCGAGGCCTGTGGCTGGCGACGGGAGAATTCCATCTTGGCGCGAATGTAGCGAGTCAGTGCTTCGGCCGGATCGTCTTCGGCGGTCAGGGTGTTGAAGGTGCTGTCCCACAGTTCGATGATGTTGCTCAGCACCGCCACGTACAACCCAAGCTTGTTGGTGAAGTAGTAATGCAGGTTCGCCTTGGGCAACCCGGCATTCTGGGCGATGGTGTTCATGCTGGTGCCTTTGTAACCATGACGGGCGAATTCGTCTTCGGCGGCTTTGAGGATGGTCTCTTCGTTCTTCTGACGAATGCGGCTGGCGGGTTTGCCGCCGTGAGCAGGGACTTCAAAGGTCATAGGCACTTCCGGTTTGTCTGTGGGTGCAACCAGTTGCGTTGATAGCGCACCCACAGGCATCCGACAAGTCCTGATGCAATAAAACCGTTACGCCTGTTCGATCTTGTTCATCGATGCGGCGGACTCGACGGCCGTGGTTCGCGCTTCCGGCAGCAACAGGCAGAGGATGATCGCGGTCAGCCCGCCGCTGGTGATCGCCGAGTCGAACAGGTTCTGCACCAGCTTCGGCAGCAGGTGCAACAGGTTCGGTTGCGCGGCGATGCCCAGGCCGACACCCAGCGAGGTGGCGATGATCAGCATGCTGCGCCGGTCCAGTGGCGACTGCGCCAGAATCCGTACCCCGGCCGCCGCGACGCTGCCGAACATCACCAGCGTGGCGCCGCCGAGTACCGGTTTCGGGATCTGCTGCAGTACCGCGCCGATCATGGGAAACAGGCCGAGACAAAACAGGATCGCGCCGATGTACAAACCAACGTAGCGACTGGCGACGCCGGTCAACTGGATCACGCCGTTGTTCTGCGCAAACGTGGTGTTGGGGAAGGCGCTGAAGGTGGCAGCGATCATGCAGCTCACACCGTCACCGAGTACACCGCCGCGCAAACGGCTTATATAAGAAGGGCCGTTGATGGGCTGGTGGGCGATCATGCAATTGGCGGTGAGATCGCCGACGGTTTCGATGGTGCTGATCAGATAAATCAGCGCGACGGGCAGGAACGCAGTCCAGTCGAAGCTGAAACCGAACCTGAACGGTGTCGGAAGACTGACCAGCGGCAGGTCGGGCAATGCCTGCGGAACCAGTTTGCCGCTGAACCATGCGGTCAGGCTGCCGAGCAGCAGTCCGATAATGATTGCCGACAGCCGCACCCACGGCGTGTTCGAGCGATTGAGCAGGATGATCGTCAGCAACACCATCAACCCCAGTGCCAGATTGCCCGGCGCGCCGAAGTCCGGCGCATTGAAGCCGCCACCCAGATCAGTGATGCCGACCTTGATCAGGCTGATGCCGATCAGGGTAATGACGATCCCGGTGACCAGTGGCGTGACGACTCTGCGCAACTGGCCGATGAAGCGGCTGAGGACGATCTGCACCACGGCCCCGAAAAAGCACACGCCGAAGATCATTGCCAGAATGTCCTGCGGACTGCCCCCGCGCTGCTTGACCAGAAATCCGGCCGACAGCACGGCCCCGAGAAAGGCAAAACTGGTGCCCTGCAAGCAGATCATCCCGGCGCCGATACCGAACGGGCGGCGCGCCTGAATAAACGTGCCGACCCCGGAGACCATCAGCGCCATGCTGATCAGATAGGGCAGGTGTGCGTTCAGTCCGAGGGCCGAGCCGATCACCAGCGGCGGGGTGATGATGCCGACGAAACTGGCGAGCACGTGTTGCAGGGCGGCGAGGATCGCGGCCGGCGGTTTGGGGCGGTCGTCGAGGCCGTAGATCAGGTCGCTGGACGGTGCGGAATCTGGCTGCATGGGCGTGGGCTTCTTGTTGAAGGATCGGGTTGATCCTGCACTGCAAAAAGCTGTCCACTTGCTCAGGTTATTGTTTGATTCATTTACTCAGGCCCAGCATGGTCGGGCCTCTGCTGGAATTCAGCGCGTTGCTGCCAGGCTTTCGAGAAAGCTTTCCAGCACCAAATGGGGGCGCCGGCCCTTGCGCGTGACCGATGCGAGGCTCAGGTCATAGAACCGTGTTGTCGACTTCAGTGCACGCAATCGACCTTGCTGCACCCACAGGCTGGCGTAGTGATCCGGCAGGTAACCGATGTAGCGCCCGGTCAAAATCAAAAACGCCATGCCCTCACGGTCAGATGCACTGGCCGTGCAATTGAGCGCCTGGTAATGCGCCTGAATCTCCGCCGGCAAACGAAAGGTCGGGGCAATCGCGTCCTGACTATTAAGGCGTTCGTCATCCAGTTGCTTGTCATCGACATAGAACAGCGGATGACCGACCGCGCAATAAAGCAGCGAACGCTCGCTGTACAACGGCTGATATTCCAGTCCCGACAGCGCACTGGCCTGCGGCACCACGCCGACATGCAGGCGGCCGTCGAGCACGCCTTGTTCGACTTCATTGGGGGCGATCATGCGGATCTGGATCTGCACGTCCGGCCCGCGCTCCTTCAACTGGGCGAGGGCATGGGTGATGCGCATGTGCGGCAGGGTGACGAGGTTGTCAGTCAGGCCGATGATCAATTCACCGCGCAAGTGCTGGTGCAGGCCATTGACCTCGGTGCGAAAACTCTCCAGCGCACTTAATAGTTGCAGTGCCGACTGATAAACCTCGCGGCCCTCTTCGGTCAGCGAGAACCCGGCACGGCCGCGCTGGCATAAGCGCAGGCCGAGGCGCTGTTCCAGATCGCTCATCTGCTGGCTGATCGCCGAGCGTCCGATGCCGAGCACGGTTTCCGCGGCCGAGAAGCCGCCGCATTCCACCACGCTGCGAAAAATCCGCAGCAAGCGAATATCAAAGTCACTGACCTGGGCCAGCGGATCGGGGCGGCGGCTGCTCATGTTGTTCTCATTGTTTAGCAGGGATCTAACTGAAGGTTAGAAAAGTTGGATTTCACCGACTTTATCCGCGTGGCAATTTAGCTGCAACAACGCTTTCTATCTCCCTGATGGTTATGCCCTGCGAGGTTTTGCCCGATGAACATGCCTGAAAACGCGTCGTCGCCACTGGCCAGCCAACTGAAGCTGGACGCGCACTGGATGCCGTACACCGCCAACCGTAATTTCCAGCGCGACCCGCGCCTGATCGTCGGCGCCGAAGGCAGTTGGCTGATCGACGACAAGGGGCGCAAGGTGTACGACTCGCTGTCCGGTCTGTGGACCTGTGGCGCCGGGCACACCCGCAAGGAAATCCAGGAAGCGGTCTCCAGACAATTGGGCACCCTCGATTATTCGCCGGGCTTCCAGTACGGTCACCCGCTGTCGTTCCAGCTGGCGGAAAAGATCACTGATCTGACCCCGGGCAACCTGAACCACGTGTTCTTCACCGACTCCGGCTCCGAGTGCGCCGACACCGCGGTGAAAATGGTCCGTGCCTACTGGCGCCTGAAAGGCCAGTCGACCAAAACCAAAATGATCGGCCGTGCCCGTGGCTACCACGGCGTGAACATCGCCGGCACCAGCCTCGGCGGCGTCAACGGCAACCGCAAACTGTTCGGTCAGTCGATGATGGACGTCGATCACCTGCCGCACACCCTGCTGGCCAGCAATGCATTCTCCCGTGGCATGCCGGAGCAGGGCGGTATCGCCTTGGCCGATGAGCTGCTCAAACTGATCGAACTGCACGACGCCTCGAACATCGCGGCGGTCTTCGTTGAGCCTTTGGCTGGCTCCGCTGGCGTACTGGTTCCACCACAGGGTTATCTGAAGCGTCTGCGCGAAATTTGCGATCAGCACAACATCCTGCTGGTCTTCGACGAAGTGATCACGGGTTTCGGTCGTACCGGTACCATGTTCGGCGCAACCACATTCGGCGTGACGCCGGACCTGATGTGCATCGCCAAGCAAGTCACCAACGGCGCGATCCCGATGGGCGCGGTGATTGCCAGCTCCGAGATCTACCAGACCTTCATGAATCAGGCGACGCCTGAATACGCAGTTGAATTCCCGCACGGCTACACCTACTCGGCGCACCCGGTGGCTTGCGCCGCAGGTCTTGCGGCACTCGATCTGCTGCAAAAGGAAAACCTGGTGCAGAGCGTCGCCGACGTCGCACCGCATTTCGAAAATGCCCTGCACGGCCTGAAAGGTTCGAAGAACGTCATCGACATCCGTAACTACGGCCTGGCCGGTGCGATCCAGATCGCGGCCCGTGACGGCGACGCCATCGTGCGTCCATTCGAGGCCGGTATGGCCCTGTGGAAAGCCGGGTTCTACGTACGCTTCGGCGGCGACACCCTGCAGTTCGGCCCAACCTTCAACAGCAAGCCGCAAGACCTTGATCGTCTGTTCGATGCGGTTGGCGAAGTGCTGAACAAGCTCGACTGATTTTCCCCTCTATATATACCTGCGAATAACAGGCGCCCCTTGCGGGCGTCTGTGCACAAGAATTCAGGAGTTTTCGATGAGCGTTATCCCGCATTTGATCAATGGCGAACTGGTGATCGAGAACGGTCGCGCGGTTGATGTGTTCAACCCGTCCACCGGTCAAGCGATCCATAAGCTGCCATTGGCCAGCAAAGAAACCATCCAGAAAGCCATTGATGCCGCCAAGGCCGCCTTTCCGGCCTGGCGCAACACGCCGCCGGCCAAGCGTGCTCAAGTGATGTTCCGCTTCAAGCAACTGCTGGAGCAGAACGAAGCGCGTATCTCCCAATTGATCAGCGAAGAACACGGCAAGACTCTGGAAGACGCCGCCGGTGAACTGAAACGTGGGATCGAGAACGTCGAGTTCGCGTGTGCAGCTCCGGAAATCCTCAAGGGCGAGTACAGCCGCAACGTCGGCCCGAATATCGATGCATGGTCGGACTTCCAGCCACTGGGCGTGGTCGCCGGTATCACCCCGTTCAACTTCCCGGCGATGGTGCCGCTGTGGATGTACCCGCTGGCGATCGTCTGCGGCAATTGCTTTATCCTCAAGCCATCGGAACGTGATCCAAGCTCCACGTTGCTGATTGCTCAACTGCTGCTGGAAGCCGGTCTGCCAAAAGGTGTGATGAGCGTGGTGCATGGTGACAAGGCTGCCGTGGATGCGCTGATCGAAGCGCCGGAAGTCAAAGCGCTGAGCTTCGTTGGCTCGACGCCGATTGCCGAGTACATCTACGCCGAAGGCACCAAGCGCGGCAAACGCGTGCAGGCACTGGGCGGGGCGAAGAACCACGCGGTGCTGATGCCGGATGCTGATCTGGATAACGCGGTCAGCGCACTGATGGGCGCGGCCTATGGTTCCTGCGGCGAGCGCTGCATGGCGATCTCGGTGGCAGTGTGCGTAGGTGATCAGGTGGCCGATGCACTGGTGGCCAAACTGGTGCCACAGATCAAGGCGCTAAAAATTGGTGCCGGCACTTCGTGCGGTCTGGACATGGGCCCATTGGTAACCGGTCAGGCACGCGACAAGGTCAGCGGTTATGTCGATGACGGCGTGGCGGCGGGCGCGACC
>NZ_CM165965.1:855000-4255000 GCF_056821665.1 Pseudomonas sp. AK-TSAG1-1
GGAGTGGGTTGCACCAGAAGTAGCTAGTCTAACCTTCGGGAGGACGGTTACCACGGTGTGATTCATGACTGGGGTGAAGTCGTAACAAGGTAGCCGTAGGGGAACCTGCGGCTGGATCACCTCCTTAATCGACGACATCAGCTGCTCCATAAGTTCCCACACGAATTGCTTGATTCATTGAAGAAGACGATAGAAGCAGCTTTAAGCTCCAAGCTGATAGCTCTTAGCTAATCAGTTACGCGCTCGAAATTGGGTCTGTAGCTCAGTTGGTTAGAGCGCACCCCTGATAAGGGTGAGGTCGGCAGTTCGAATCTGCCCAGACCCACCAATTTTGTATGGGGCCATAGCTCAGCTGGGAGAGCGCCTGCCTTGCACGCAGGAGGTCAGCGGTTCGATCCCGCTTGGCTCCACCATTAACTGCTTCTGCTTGTTAGAGTTTAGAAATGAATATTCCAGTGCGAATATTGATTTCTAGTCTTTGATTAGATCGTTCTTTAAAAATTTGGGTATGTGATAGAAAGATAGACTGGATAGCACTTTCACTGGTGTTTATTCAGGCTAAGGTAAAATTTGTGAGTTTAATCGCGAATTTTCGGCGAATGTCGTCTTCACAGTATAACCAGATTGCTTGGGGTTATATGGTCAAGTGAAGAAGCGCATACGGTGGATGCCTTGGCAGTCAGAGGCGATGAAAGACGTGGTAGCCTGCGAAAAGCTTCGGGGAGTCGGCAAACAGACTTTGATCCGGAGATGTCTGAATGGGGGAACCCAGCCATCATAAGATGGTTATCTTGTACTGAATACATAGGTGCAAGAGGCGAACCAGGGGAACTGAAACATCTAAGTACCCTGAGGAAAAGAAATCAACCGAGATTCCCTTAGTAGTGGCGAGCGAACGGGGACTAGCCCTTAAGTGGCTTTGAGATTAGCGGAACGCTCTGGAAAGTGCGGCCATAGTGGGTGATAGCCCTGTACGCGAAAATCTCTTGGTCATGAAATCGAGTAGGACGGAGCACGAGAAACTTTGTCTGAATATGGGGGGACCATCCTCCAAGGCTAAATACTACTGACTGACCGATAGTGAACTAGTACCGTGAGGGAAAGGCGAAAAGAACCCCGGAGAGGGGAGTGAAATAGATCCTGAAACCGTATGCGTACAAGCAGTGGGAGCAGACTTTGTTCTGTGACTGCGTACCTTTTGTATAATGGGTCAGCGACTTATTTTCAGTGGCGAGCTTAACCGAATAGGGGAGGCGTAGCGAAAGCGAGTCTTAATAGGGCGTCTAGTCGCTGGGAATAGACCCGAAACCGGGCGATCTATCCATGGGCAGGTTGAAGGTTAGGTAACACTGACTGGAGGACCGAACCGACTACCGTTGAAAAGTTAGCGGATGACCTGTGGATCGGAGTGAAAGGCTAATCAAGCTCGGAGATAGCTGGTTCTCCTCGAAAGCTATTTAGGTAGCGCCTCATGTATCACTGTAGGGGGTAGAGCACTGTTTCGGCTAGGGGGTCATCCCGACTTACCAAACCGATGCAAACTCCGAATACCTACAAGTGCCGAGCATGGGAGACACACGGCGGGTGCTAACGTCCGTCGTGAAAAGGGAAACAACCCAGACCGTCAGCTAAGGTCCCAAAGTTATGGTTAAGTGGGAAACGATGTGGGAAGGCTTAGACAGCTAGGAGGTTGGCTTAGAAGCAGCCACCCTTTAAAGAAAGCGTAATAGCTCACTAGTCGAGTCGGCCTGCGCGGAAGATGTAACGGGGCTCAAACCATACACCGAAGCTACGGGTATCACGCAAGTGATGCGGTAGAGGAGCGTTCTGTAAGCCTGTGAAGGTGAGTTGAGAAGCTTGCTGGAGGTATCAGAAGTGCGAATGCTGACATGAGTAACGACAATGGGTGTGAAAAACACCCACGCCGAAAGACCAAGGTTTCCTGCGCAACGTTAATCGACGCAGGGTTAGTCGGTCCCTAAGGCGAGGCTGAAAAGCGTAGTCGATGGAAAACAGGTTAATATTCCTGTACTTCTGGTTATTGCGATGGAGGGACGGAGAAGGCTAGGCCAGCTTGGCGTTGGTTGTCCAAGTTTAAGGTGGTAGGCTGAGATCTTAGGTAAATCCGGGATCTTAAGGCCGAGAGCTGATGACGAGTTACCCTTTGGGTGACGAAGTGGTTGATGCCATGCTTCCAAGAAAAGCTTCTAAGCTTCAGGTAACCAGGAACCGTACCCCAAACCGACACAGGTGGTTGGGTAGAGAATACCAAGGCGCTTGAGAGAACTCGGGTGAAGGAACTAGGCAAAATGGCACCGTAACTTCGGGAGAAGGTGCGCCGGTGAGGGTGAAGGACTTGCTCCGTAAGCTCATGCCGGTCGAAGATACCAGGCCGCTGCGACTGTTTATTAAAAACACAGCACTCTGCAAACACGAAAGTGGACGTATAGGGTGTGACGCCTGCCCGGTGCCGGAAGGTTAATTGATGGGGTTAGCTAACGCGAAGCTCTTGATCGAAGCCCCGGTAAACGGCGGCCGTAACTATAACGGTCCTAAGGTAGCGAAATTCCTTGTCGGGTAAGTTCCGACCTGCACGAATGGCGTAACGATGGCGGCGCTGTCTCCACCCGAGACTCAGTGAAATTGAAATCGCTGTGAAGATGCAGTGTATCCGCGGCTAGACGGAAAGACCCCGTGAACCTTTACTATAGCTTTGCACTGGACTTTGAATTTGCTTGTGTAGGATAGGTGGGAGGCTTTGAAGCGTGGACGCCAGTTCGCGTGGAGCCATCCTTGAAATACCACCCTGGCAACTTTGAGGTTCTAACTCAGGTCCGTTATCCGGATCGAGGACAGTGTATGGTGGGTAGTTTGACTGGGGCGGTCTCCTCCTAAAGAGTAACGGAGGAGTACGAAGGTGCGCTCAGACCGGTCGGAAATCGGTCGTAGAGTATAAAGGCAAAAGCGCGCTTGACTGCGAGACAGACACGTCGAGCAGGTACGAAAGTAGGTCTTAGTGATCCGGTGGTTCTGTATGGAAGGGCCATCGCTCAACGGATAAAAGGTACTCCGGGGATAACAGGCTGATACCGCCCAAGAGTTCATATCGACGGCGGTGTTTGGCACCTCGATGTCGGCTCATCACATCCTGGGGCTGAAGCCGGTCCCAAGGGTATGGCTGTTCGCCATTTAAAGTGGTACGCGAGCTGGGTTTAGAACGTCGTGAGACAGTTCGGTCCCTATCTGCCGTGGACGTTTGAGATTTGAGAGGGGCTGCTCCTAGTACGAGAGGACCGGAGTGGACGAACCTCTGGTGTTCCGGTTGTCACGCCAGTGGCATTGCCGGGTAGCTATGTTCGGGAAAGATAACCGCTGAAAGCATCTAAGCGGGAAACTTGCCTCAAGATGAGATCTCACTGGAACCTTGAGTTCCCTGAAGGGCCGTCGAAGACTACGACGTTGATAGGTTGGGTGTGTAAGCGCTGTGAGGCGTTGAGCTAACCAATACTAATTGCCCGTGAGGCTTGACCATATAACACCCAAGCAATTTGCAGGCTTTGAGCTGAAAAGCGAAAGGTCACCAGATTGCGGTGTGTGAAGACGAAACGAACCGAAAGTTCGAGAGAAACACACAAACTATCGCATACCCAATTTGCTGAAGCGTCGAAAGACGAGTCGGCACACCGAATTTCTTGACGACCATAGAGCGTTGGAACCACCTGATCCCATCCCGAACTCAGAAGTGAAACGATGCATCGCCGATGGTAGTGTGGGGTTTCCCCATGTGAGAGTAGGTCATCGTCAAGATTAAATTCCGAAACCCCAATTGCGAAAGCAGTTGGGGTTTTGTTTTGCCCGCAGGAAAGTTCCTACGACATGCAGGTGCCCCTTCCGGCTGTCACAGCCTGCCGACAGTGCTAAGGTTCTGCCCTGGCTTTTGTACTTTTCCAAGGAAGTTTTTATGCCGGACGCCTCGTCCCTCAACGCTGCATTCATGGTGGTCCAGAGCAATAGCCTGGACGAACTACGCAGCCTGGTGGTCAGCATCATGCGGCGCTATCCATTGGCGCCCTTGGAGAATGAAATCGCTCTGGTGCAGAGCAACGGTATCGCCCAGTGGCTGAAACTGGCTCTGGCTGAAGACCCTGAAGAGGATGACCTCGGTGGCTGCGGGATAGCCGCTGCCATCGATGTGCAACTTCCTGGCAGTTTCATGTGGCAGCTCTACCGTATGGTGTTGGGCCGCGACGAAATCCCGGCCACATCCCTGCTCGACAAAGCCCCGTTGACCTGGCGACTGATGCGCTTGTTGCCGCAGGTGATTGATCGCCCGCATTTTGAGCCGTTGCAACGCTTCCTTACTCATGACACCGATTTGCGCAAGCGCTACCAGTTGTCCGAACGCTTGGCGGACCTCTTTGACCAATACCAGGTGTATCGGGCTGATTGGCTCGAAGATTGGGCCGAAGGCCGGCACCAGTTACGCAATGTCAGAGGCGAGGTGAAGCCACTGCCCCCCGTCAGTTGTTGGCAGGCTGAACTGTGGCGTGCGCTGTTGGAGGACGTGGGCGAACAGGGCATGGCGCAGAGTCGGGCCGGCGTTCACCAGCGATTTATCGAGCGCATAAACGCCCTCGAGCAGGCACCTGCGGGACTGCCATCGCGGGTGATCGTGTTCGGCATATCTTCATTGCCGGCCCAAGTGCTCGAAGCGTTGGCGGGACTTGCGCGTTTCAGCCAGGTGCTGCTGTGTGTGCATAACCCTTGCCGGCATCATTGGGCCGATATCGTCGCGGACAAGGATCTGCTGCGCCATCAATACAAGCGCCAAAGTCGCAAGACCGGAATGCCAGCGGTACTCGATCCCGATGCGTTGCATCAACACGCCCACCCGCTACTTGCCGCGTGGGGCAAGCAAGGTCGCGACTACATCAACCTGCTCGACAGTTATGACGACCCCAACAGCTATCGCGCTGCTTTTCGCGATGGGCGTATCGACCTGTTCAGTGAGAATCAGCCACAGAACCTGCTCAATCAGCTTCAGGACGATATCCTCGAATTGCGGCCACTCAACGAAACACGTGAATACTGGCCTGCTGTTGATCTCGAACACGACGAGTCCATCCGCTTTCACATTGCCCACAGCGCTCAGCGTGAAGTGGAGATCCTCCACGATCAGTTGCTCGCACGCTTCAGCGCCAATCCGGATCTGCGTCCACGCGATGTGATCGTGATGGTGCCGGACGTCGACAGCTATGCACCGCATATTCGGGCAGTCTTTGGTCAACTGGATCGGCATGATCCACGCTTCATCCCTTTCACTTTGGCCGACCAAGGGCAGCGCGGCCGGGACCCATTGCTGATTGCAGTCGAGCACCTGCTCAAATTGCCGGACAGTCGTTTCCCGGTCAGTGAGATCCTCGACCTGCTTGACGTTCCCGCACTACGCGCCCGTTTTGGCGTGCAAGAGCGTGATCTGCCAACGCTGCATCGCTGGATCGAAGGGGCGGGGGTGCGCTGGGGCATGAACGCCGAACAGCGTGCCGGTCTGGGCCTGCCGGATGAGCTGGAGCAGAACAGCTGGCATTTCGGCCTGCGGCGAATGCTGCTGGGGTACGCCGTCGGCAGCTCCAGCGCCTGCGCGGGTATTGAGCCTTATGATGAGATCGGTGGTCTTGATGCTGCGTTGATCGGGCCCTTGGTTGCTTTGCTCGACGCATTGGAGCGGGCCCATCACGAGCTCACTCAGGCCGCTCAGCCCAAGGCGTGGGGCCTGCGTCTGCAAGTCCTGATGCAGTTGTTTTTCAAGGCCAGTAACGAGCACGACGATTATCTGCTGACGCAACTTGAAGAGCTGCGCGAGACCTGGCTGAAAACCTGCGAGTCCGTAGGGTTGGTCGATGAACTGCCGTTGACGGTGGTCCGAGAAGCCTGGCTCGCGGGACTGGATCAAGGGCGCCTCTCTCAGCGTTTTCTCGCCGGTGCGGTAAACTTTTGCACGCTGATGCCCATGCGGGCGATCCCGTTCAAACTCGTCTGTTTGCTGGGGATGAACGATGGCGACTACCCCCGGGCGCAACCGCCGCTGGACTTCGACCTCATGGGCAGTGATTACCGTCCAGGGGACCGTTCGCGGCGTGAAGACGATCGCTATCTGTTGCTCGAAGCGCTGCTGTCTGCACGTGATCAGCTGTACATCAGTTGGGTCGGGCGCAGTATTCGCGACAACAGTGAGCGTCCCGCGTCGGTGCTGATCGGCCAGTTGCGCGACCACCTTGCCAGCGGCTGGCGGTTGCTCGATGAACAGCAGGATCTGTTGAGCGCCATGACCGAGGAGCATCCACTGCAACCGTTCAGCTCACGCTATTTCCATGAAGGCGATCAGCTGTTCAGCTATGCCCGTGAATGGCAGGTTTTACACCAACTCCATGAGTCGCAACACGAAGCGCAATTACTGGCGCCGCATGTTCAAGAAGAACCATTGAGCCTGGCCTTGCTGCAGGACTTTCTGCGTAATCCGATCCGGCACTTTTTCACTCAGCGACTCAAAGTGTATTTCGAGGCCGCTGAGGCCCCGCTGGCTGACGAAGAACCTTTTGTGCTCGATGCGTTGCAGCGCTACACACTGAGCGACAGCCTGCTCGAAGCCGCACTCAGGCAGCCACACAATGTCGATCGTGCGCTTGAGGATCAGGCCCGGCGTCTGCAAAACAGTGGCTTGCTGCCCATGGCCGGTTTCGGTGAATGTCTCCAGAGGGAGTTGATCGAGCCGTTACCGGACTTGCTGCAACGTTACCAACAGCTTCTGGCGTTGTGGCCAACGCCCTTGACCAGTGCGATCCCGGTCAATCTTGAATTGCAGGGTGTACGCGTTGAAGGTTGGCTTGCCGGTTTGCATCAACGAGCGGACGGTGAGGTGTTGTCGGTCACGACCATTCCCAACAGCATCGGCTCGATCAAAAGTCGAAAATGGCATCGGTTGACCAAACCCTGGGTCAATCACCTGGTGGCTTGCGCGAGCGGGCTCACGCTGAGCACGGCGTTGGTGGCGAGTGACGATACGTTGCTGCTTGAGCCGATGGAGCAGGACAGGGCTGTGCGTTTCCTTGGTGATCTGCTGCTCGCCTGGCAGGCCGGCATGCGCCAGCCACTGCCGGTTGCGGTAAAGACCGCCTTCGCCTGGCTTGCGCAGACTGACCCGCTCAAGGCCGACGCTGCTGCCCGAAAAGCCTACGAAGGCGACGGCCAGAACAGCGAAGGCGAGCGCCGCGAGAGCCCTGCGCTTTCCCGACAATTCGCCGACTTCGATGCATTGATTGCCGACGAAACGTTCTCCGGTTGGTGCGACGCGTTGTATCGCCCCTTGTACGAAGCGCCCTGGCGCTCATTGACCAGCGAAGGGGCACGCACATGAGCGGCAAGACACCTCTGGCCCTGGCATTCCCGCTGCACGGCAGTCAGCTCATCGAAGCCAGCGCCGGTACCGGCAAGACCTTTACCATTTCTGCTCTGTATCTGCGTCTGATCCTTGGGCACGGCGGCGAGTCGAACGGCTTTGGCCGAGAACTGCTACCACCGCAGATTCTCGTGGTGACCTTCACCGATGCCGCCACCAAAGAACTGCGTGAACGAATCCGCACACGGCTGGCCGAGGCCGCGCGTTTTTTCCGGAAGGAGACCCCAGCGCCGGACGGACTGATCGACGAACTGCGTGAGCAGTTTGACCCCTCACAATGGCCTGGCTGCGCCAATCGTCTGGACATCGCCGCGCAGTGGATGGATGAAGCGGCTGTCTCGACCATTCACAGTTGGTGCCAGCGCATGCTGCGCGAACACGCGTTCGACAGTGGCAGCCTGTTTACCCAGTCCCTGGAAACCGATCACAGCGATCTGCTCGGTGAAGTGTTGCGCGATTACTGGCGACTGTTCTGTTACCCGATGCAGGGAGATGCGCTGAACTGGGTGCGTGGCAACTGGGGCGGGCCGGCCGCGTTGTTGCCACGGGTGCGCAGTTTGTTTGGCAGTGAGCGCGACAACGATGAAGGCAAAGCGCCCGCAGAGTTGATCGAGGAGTGCCTGCAGGAACGGCGTGCCGCGCTTCTCGAACTGAAAACGCCTTGGCGTCAGTGGGCAGACGAGCTGTTGGTGATATGTCACGAAGGTGTTGCGAGCAAAGCGGTCGACGGGCGCAAGATGCAGGCGCGCTACTTCGAGCCCTGGTTCGAGAAGCTCAAGGCCTGGGCCGAAGACGAGGCCATGGAGCAACTGGACATCGGCACCGGTTTCACCCGACTGACCCCTGACGGGATGGCCGAAGCCTGGAAGGGCCAGGCACCGAGCCATCCGGGTCTGGACGCGATGCCAGGCCTCAAGTCGCGTCTCGATGCACTGCCGACCCCCGACGCTGCTGTTCTGCAGCACGCGGCAAGATGGGTGGGCGCACGCTTTGAGGAAGAGAAGCGGCGCCGTGCGGAGATGGGGTTCGACGACATGCTGTTGCGCCTCGATGCGGCGTTGCAATCGGATAGCGGCGAGCGCTTGGCAGCGGTGATCCGCGAGCAGTTTCCGGTAGCGTTGATCGATGAGTTTCAGGACACCGACCCGGTGCAATACCGGATCTTCGAGAGCATCTACCGCATCGAAGACAACAGTCCAGACACCGGTCTGTTCCTGATCGGCGACCCGAAACAGGCGATTTACGCGTTCCGTGGCGCCGATATCTACACCTACCTGCGTGCGCGCCAGGCCACCACCGGCCGCCTGCATACGCTGGGCACCAACTTCCGCTCCAGCCATGGCATGGTCAACGCGGTCAATCATGTATTTGAACGCGCCGAGTCCCGTGAGCAGGGACGCGGCGCGTTTTTGTTTCGGGAAAAAAACGGGGAAAACCCGGTGCCCTTCCAGCCAGTTGAGTCTCAGGGGCGCAAAGAACGACTGCAGATTGCCAGCCAGGATGTCGCGGCGTTGAACGTCTGGCACCTGCCGACGGACCAGCCTCTCTCAGGTGCAGTCTATCGCCAGCAGTTGGCGGCAGCCTGTGCCAGCGAAATCACTGCATTGCTCAATGGCGGACAAACCGGTGCGGTGGGATTCGTTCAGGAAGGAGAAAGCTTCAGAGGCTTGCGGCCTTCCGATATCGCGATTCTGGTACGCGACGGCAAAGAGGCCCAGGCCATACGCGCAGAGCTCGCCAGGCGTGGGGTGCGCAGTGTTTATCTGTCGGACAAGGACTCGGTCTTTGCCGCTCAGGAAGCACATGACCTGCTGTCCTGGCTCAAGGCCTGCGCCGAGCCGGATGTCGAGCGTTCGCTGAAGGCTGCACTGGCCTGCATCACCCTCAATCTGCCGCTGGCTGAGCTGGAGCGATTGAATCAGGACGAGTTGGTCTGGGAAGCCCGGGTCATGCAGTTCCGTGGTTATCGCGAACTGTGGCGCAAGCAAGGTGTGCTGCCGATGTTGCGGCGCCTGCTTCACGACTTCCATTTGCCGCAGACGCTGATCGCACGCAGTGATGGCGAACGGGTGCTGACCAACCTTTTGCACTTGTCGGAACTGATGCAACAGGCCGCAGCAGAACTCGATGGCGAGCAGGCGCTGATTCGTCATCTGGGAGAATTGCTGGCGTTGTCCGGTCAGGCCGGTGAAGAGCAGATATTGCGTCTTGAGAGTGACGAGCAACTGGTCAAGGTGGTGACTATCCACAAGTCGAAAGGGCTTGAGTATCCGTTGGTGTTCCTGCCTTTCATCTGCTCGGCAAAACCTGTGGATGGCAGCCGCTTGCCACTGCATTACCACGATCCCGCCGGCAAGGCTCAGGTGAGCCTGAAGCCGACTGCCGAGTTGATCGCCCTGGCGGACGCTGAGCGTCTGGCCGAAGATCTGCGTTTGCTCTACGTCGCCCTGACTCGCGCGCAACATGCCTGCTGGCTGGGTGTCGCGGATCTCAAGCGCGGCAATAACAACAGTTCGGTACTTCACCTTTCGGCGCTTGGTTATTTGCTGGGTGGCGGTGAAACACTGGGTGAATCAATCGGCCTGAGCCGTTGGCTGCTGGACCTGCAGCAGGACTGTGCGGCCATATGCACGGGGGAAATGCCGCAAGCTACAGACGGTTTTTATCGCCCCGAGCGCAACGAGGCGATCCTCAGTGCCACCTTGGTACCCAAGCGCAAGGCCAGTGAGAACTGGTGGATTGCCTCCTACAGTGCCTTGCGCATCAGCGACGTGCTGAGCGTCGGCAGTGATGAGGCGCCTGACAGTCCACAGGCGCAAAAGCTGTTCGATGATGAACGTCTCGACCCGGATGCACCGCGTGAGATCATCGCCGGCGGTGCCGATATTCATCGATTCCCCCGTGGACCTAACCCGGGCACTTTTCTCCATGGCTTGCTGGAGTGGGCCGGGGATGAAGGTTTTGCCGTCTCCTTCGAGACGCTCAAGGACGCGATTGGCCGGCGCTGCAACCTGCGCGGCTGGGAGGGCTGGATTACCACCCTGAGTGAGTGGCTGCACCACCTGCTCAAATCTTCGTTGCCGACAGGTGGTGGGCAGCCTCCGGTGGTTCTCGAGCAACTGAAGCAGTACCGCGTCGAGATGGAGTTCTGGTTTGCCAGTCACAGGGTCGATGTACTCAAACTCGACGAGTGGGTGCGCCAGTACACCCACAATGGCGTGGCACGGGTGGCCGCCGAGCCTGTGCAACTCAACGGCATGTTCAAAGGCTTCATCGACCTGACCTTCGAACACGAGGGCCGTTATTACGTGGCCGACTACAAATCCAACTGGCTGGGCGTCGATGATGCGGCCTATACCGAGCAAGCCATGGAGCGCTCGATCCTCGACAACCGTTACGACCTGCAATACGTGCTGTACCTGTTGGCGTTGCATAGACAGTTGAAGGCGCGACTACCTGACTATGATTACGATCGACATGTCGGTGGTGCGTTGTATGTGTTTCTGCGAGGGACTCGGGCAGACAGTCGCGGCGTGTATTTTGCGCGCCCGCCACGAGAGCTGATCGAGCGTCTGGATCGCCTGTTCCAGGGCAAACCGGAACCCAAGGCCGAGCCCGCATGGGAACAGGGAGTCCTGCTATGAACCGTACCTTCGCCGATCTGTCAGCTGGAGTCGACAATCCGTCGAGCCTGGCGCCGCTGACGAGTGCCTCAGATCTGCTGATCTTGCTCGATCGCTGGGTCGATCGTGGCTGGCTTCGTTCGCTGGACAAAGCCTTCGTCGGTTTTCTGCACGAGCTCGCGCCCGAGTCAGATCCGCTGGTGTTGCTCGCGGCTGCGCTGACCAGCCATCAACTGGGTCACGGGCATGTTTGCCTCGACGTGTTCGAAACCCTCAAGGCACCGGATTTTGCTCTGTCGCTGCCTCCCGAAGGCGATGTGCAAAGTGGCGTATTGCTGCTGCCGTCGCAGTTGCTTGAAACGCTGGATGGCGCTCATTGGTGCAAGGCGTTGGCTAGCAGCGCTCTGGTTGCGTTGGCAGCGGACAACAGCGCCACGGCGCACCAGCGTCCGTTGGTGCTGTCCGGCAAGCGTTTGTATCTGCGGCGCTATTGGGCGTATGAGCGGCGTATCGATGCAGCGTTACGCACACGTCTGGCCCAAGGCGAAACGCCACCCGATGATCTACCCCTGCGTCTCGACGAGTTGTTCGGCTCCGCCCGGTCGGGTGCAGTGATCGACTGGCAGAAACTCGCCTGTGCCCTTGCCACTCGCGGAGCCTTCAGCATCATCACGGGGGGGCCGGGCACCGGCAAGACCACCACGGTGGTGCGCCTGCTCGCGCTGCTTCAGGCTCCGGCGGTGGAAGCCGGTCAGCCGTTGCGCATTCGTCTGGCGGCGCCGACCGGCAAGGCCGCGGCGCGCTTGACTGAGTCCATCAGTCAGCAAGTGCAGTCGCTGAAGGTCGCCGAAGCCGTGCGCGAGAAAATCCCCTGCGATGTGACCACCGTGCATCGCCTGCTGGGCAGCCGTCCGGGGACCCGACACTTCCGTCACCATGCCGGTAACCGCTTGCCGCTGGATGTGCTGGTGGTCGATGAAGCCTCGATGATCGACCTGGAGATGATGGCCAATCTGCTCGACGCGTTGCCACCGCATGCGCGTCTGGTGTTGCTCGGCGACAAGGATCAGCTCGCTTCGGTGGAGGCCGGCGCGGTGCTGGGTGATCTGTGCCGCGATGCCGAGGCAGGCTGGTACAACCCGCAGACCCGGCAGTGGCTGGAGTCGGTCAGTGGAGAGTCCTTGGAGGGCAGTGGCCTGCACGAGGATCGCGACGGCTCACATCCGCTGGCCCAGCAACTGGTGATGCTGCGTCATTCCCGGCGCTTCGGTGAAGGCAGCGGCATTGGTCAGCTTGCGCGTCGGGTCAATCAGCAGTTGCCCGATGAGGCGCGTCAGTTGCTGGCGGCCGGTCACTTCGACGATGTATTTTCGCTGCGGCTCAATGGCGAGTACGACCACAAGCTTGAACGCCTTGTGCTTGAAGGTCATGGTGATGGTCCGCAGGGCTATCGCCACTACCTGAACGTGCTGCGCAATCAACGCCCGCCGGGAGGCAGGCCGCTGGAGCATCCGGACTGGATCAACTGGGCCCGGGATGTGTTGCAGGCGTTCGATACTTTCCAGTTGTTGTGTGCCGTGCGCAAGGGACCCTGGGGCGTTGAAGGGCTGAATCTGCGGATCACCGAAGCCCTGCTCAAGGCGCGCCTGATTGAGCATGACCAGCAATGGTACGAAGGCCGGCCGGTGCTGATGACCCGTAACGACTATGGTCTGGGCCTGATGAACGGCGATATCGGCATCGCCCTCAAGTTGCCCGAGCGCGAAGGCCCAGAGGCTGGAAAACCGGTACTGCGCGTCGCCTTTCCGCGCAACGATGGTCAGGGCGGCGTGCGTTTTGTACTGCCGAGCCGACTCAACGACGTTGAAACGGTATACGCGATGACCGTACACAAATCCCAGGGCTCGGAATTCGCCCATACGGCGCTGATCCTCCCGGATGCCTTGAATCCGGTGTTGACCAAGGAATTGATCTACACCGGCATTACCCGGGCCAAGCATTGGTTCACCTTGATTGAACCCCGGGCCGGAGTGTTCGAGGAGGCGGTGCAGCGCAAGGTCAAGCGTCTGAGCGGACTGATGCTGGAACTGGAGGAGGGCGGCGAGGCTCATGGATGAAAAGACAGGCGTTTGGCGCCGATTACTGACCAGTCGGTCAGAGGCCGCTGTCTCGCTGGTGTTACTCCGCTGTGCTATCGTTGCGGCATCATTTCGGTACGATCCAAGAGAATCCCTGCATGAAGGTGGCTGTCTGGGCGACAGAGCGCGTGGTTCGCTGCAAGCACGCATTGCTTGTCGGTCTGCTCTGTTTGCTGACGGACGCTGCCATCGCGCAGCCACAAACGCCGGCGGGCCTGGCCGAACAACGCGCCCAGGCAGTGACGCAGGTCGTGCTTGGCATCCTCAGCTACGCTCGCTGGCCGGTTGAACCTGCGCAATTGCGCCTGTGCATTGTCGGCCCCACGGAATACACCGACGATCTGGTCAAAGGTACAACGCAGGCCACTGGTCGGCCGGTCGCCGTACGTCGACTGCTGGCCGACAACCCGGCCATCGTCAGCGAATGCGATGCGGTGTACATCGGCAAGCTCACGGCCGATGAGCGCAGCAGGCTTTTCGCATCATTGATCGGTCATCCGGTGCTGAGTATCAGTGAAGGTGGTGATCAGTGCACGGTCGGTAGCCTGTTCTGCCTGCGGGTCGGCGATGAGCAGGTTTCCTTCGAGGTCAATCTCGACTCCGTCGCCCGCAGTGGTGTGCGCATCCACCCGAGCGTACTGCAGTTGTCGCGCCGCAAACCGGCGGCGCCATGAAACTGTTCAGTTCCAGAAGCCGCCCGACGCTGGGATCGGTCATCGGCCGTGGACATTTGACTGTCGCGCTGGTGGCCGTGGCGATGGCCAGCGTGTCGCTGACCCTGCTGGGCGTTCTCGCGTTGCGGGTCTACGCCGACCACAACCTGCAGCTCATTGCGCGCTCGATCAGTTACACCGTGGAAGCGGCGGTAGTGTTCAACGACAAGGCCGCCGCGACTGAAGCGCTGGCCTTGATCGCGTCCACCGAAGAGGTGGCGGACGCGCAGGTTTTTGATGCGCAGGGCCAGTTGCTGGCGCGTTGGCAGCGGCCCGAGAACGGTCTGTTCTCCGAGCTTGAAATGCAGATCACGCGCACCGTTCTGGAAAAGCCGGTCAGCCTGCCGATCGTGCATCAGGATCGCGAGATCGGTCACATTCTGCTGGTCGGTCATGGCGGCAGCCTCATGCGCTTCTTGCTGAGCGGTCTGGCGGGGATCGTCCTCTGTACTGCGATCAGTGCCTGGGTCGCGCTGTATCTGGCGCGCCGGCAATTACGTGGTATTACCGGACCGTTGCGCAGTCTCGCGGCGGTGGCCCACGCTGCCCGCAGCGAGCGCGCGCTGGATCGACGCGTACCGCCGGCACAGATCGCCGAACTCGATAACCTCGGCAACGACTTCAATGCCCTGCTCGACGAACTCGAATCCTGGCAGACCCATCTGCAAAGCGAGAACGAAACCCTCGCCCATCAGGCCAGCCACGACAGCCTCACCGGCTTGCCGAACCGGGCGTTTTTCGAGGGCCGGCTGATTCGCGCCTTGCGTCATGCCAGCAAGCTCAACGAGCGGGTGGCGGTGCTGTTTCTCGACAGCGATCGCTTCAAAGGCATCAATGACAACTTCGGTCACGCCGCCGGCGATGCGGTGCTGGTGGCGGTCGCCAATCGGGTGCGCGCGCAACTGCGCGAGGAAGATCTGGTGGCACGGCTGGGCGGTGATGAGTTCGCCGTGCTGCTCGCGCCGCTGCACAAGATCGAAGACGCCGAGCGTATTGCCGACAAGATTCTCGCCAGCATGGACATGCCCATCGCGCTGCCGGGTGACACCAGTGTGGTGACGTCGCTCAGTATCGGCATTGCGGTTTTCCCCGATCATGGCGTCACACCGGGTGCCTTGCTCAATGCCGCCGACGCCGCGATGTACCAGGCCAAGCGCCTGTCGCGCGGCGCTCAATTCACTGCCGGGTCGGAGAACCCGGTCGTCAATCTTCAAACCAGGAGCTAATACCCGTGTTTACATTTCCCGCTCGATTGTTTTCCACCTTGCTGATGATCGCCGTACTGGCGCTGACCGGTTGCCAGACCGCACCGCCAAAAGGCCTGACGCCTGCGCAGATCGCCGTACTCAAACAACAGGGCTTTGAGCCGACCGACGAGGGCTGGGAGTTTGGCCTGTCGGGCAAAGTGCTGTTTGGCAGCGATATCGAAAGCCTGAACCGCCAGAGCACCGATATCGTCGAGCGAATCGGCAAGGCACTGGTCGGTGTCGGCATCGAACGGGTACGGGTCGACGGCCACACCGATGCGTCGGGCAAGGAAACCTACAACCAACAACTGTCACTGCGCCGGGCCAAGAGTGTGGCCAAGGTGCTGACCACGGTCGGCATGAAGGAAGAAAACATCCAGTTGCAGGGGCTGGGCAGCAGCGAGCCGGTGGCGTCCAACAGCACTTCCGCCGGACGCACCGAAAACCGCCGGGTGTCGATTGTGGTCAGTGCCGATTAATCGGCGAATCGCATGTCCCGCGTCTGTCCCATCAACAGACCCTGATTGCGCTCGGTCACCTCGCGGATGTAATCCCACAACAGGGTGATCCGCTTGAGCTTCCTCAGGTCCTCCCGGCAGTACATCCAGAACTGCCGGGTGATGTCGATTTCTTCGGGCAACACCGGCAGCAGGCGCGGGTCCTGCGCGGCGAGGAAGCACGGCAGAATCGCCAGAGAACGGCCCTGCTGTGCCGCGACGAACTGCGCGATCACGCTGGTGCTGCGCAGATGTGCGTTGGCGCCCGGCAGCACGTTAGCCAGGTAGAGCAGCTCCGAGCTGAACGCCAGGTCATCCACATAACTGATGAATTGATGCTTGCCCAAGTCTGCCGGGCGGCGGATCGGTGGGTGTTTGTCGAGGTAGTCCTGAGTTGCATACAGCTGCAAGCGGTAGTCGCAGAGTTTGCAGCAGACGTACGGCCCGTGTTCCGGACGCTCCAGGGCGATGACGATATCGGCTTCGCGTTTGGACAGGCTGATGAAGTGCGGCAGCGGCAGGATGTCCACGGATATCGCCGGGTAGGCGTCGACGAAATGGCTCAGCTGCGGGGTGATGAAAAAGCTGCCGAAGCCCTCGGTGCAGCCCATGCGCACATGCCCCGATAGTGCCACGCCGGAGCCTGATACCTGTTCACAAGCCATGTGCAGCGTGCTTTCAATCGACTCGGCATAACCCAGCAGACGCTGGCCTTCGGTGGTCAGCACGAAACCGCTGGTGCGCGACTTCTCGAACAGCAGTGTGCCCAATGCCGCTTCCAGCGAGCTGATGCGTCGCGACACGGTGGTGTAGTCGACGGCGAGCCGTTTGGCCGCGGTGCTGGCCTTGCGGGTGCGGGCGACTTCGAGGAAAAACTTGAGGTCATCCCAGTTCAGAGACCCCAGAGAGGTGATGTTTTTTTGCATGATGGACGGGCTTATATGTGCGTTCTTATTAGAAGTTTGCACATCTATACTCCAAAAACAGTCCGACAACCAATTCGTGACACACGCCTCATCTCAAGGCGAACCTTTCGCCTTGGCTCCTACGATAAAAACAAGTTTCGGAGACCAGCATGAACGCATCGCTTACGCCCAACGAAACCACGGTCCAGAAGGTCAAGCTGCTGATCGACGGCGAGTGGGTCGAATCGCAGACCACCGAGTGGCATGACATCGTCAACCCGGCGACCCAGCAAGTGCTGGCCAAGGTGCCGTTCGCCACTGCCGCTGAAGTCGATGCCGCCATCAGTGCCGCACATCGCGCGTTCCAGACCTGGAAACTGACCCCGATCGGCGCACGCATGCGCATCATGCTCAAGCTGCAGGCGCTGATCCGCGAGCATTCCAAACGCATCGCCGTAGTCCTGAGCGCCGAGCAGGGCAAAACCATTGCCGACGCCGAGGGCGATATTTTCCGTGGCCTGGAAGTGGTCGAGCACGCCTGCTCCATCGGCACGCTGCAAATGGGCGAATTCGCCGAAAACGTCGCGGGCGGCGTCGATACCTACACGCTGCGCCAGCCGATCGGCGTGTGCGCCGGCATCACCCCGTTCAACTTCCCGGCGATGATTCCGCTGTGGATGTTCCCGATGGCGATTGCCTGCGGTAACACCTTCGTCTTGAAGCCTTCGGAACAGGACCCGCTGTCGACCGTGCTGCTGGTGGAGCTGGCGATCGAGGCCGGCGTTCCGGCAGGCGTGCTCAACGTGGTTCACGGCGGTAAAGACGTGGTGGATGGCCTGTGCACCCACAAGGACATCAAGGCGGTATCGTTCGTCGGTTCGACTGCGGTCGGCACCCACGTTTACGACCTGGCCGGCAAACACGGCAAACGCGTGCAATCGATGATGGGCGCGAAGAACCACGCCGTGGTGCTGCCGGATGCCAATCGCGAGCAAGCGCTGAATGCCTTGGTCGGGGCCGGTTTCGGTGCGGCCGGGCAACGTTGCATGGCCACTTCGGTGGTGGTGCTGGTCGGTGCAGCGAAACAATGGTTGCCGGATCTGAAAGCGCTGGCGCAGAAACTCAAGGTCAACGCCGGCAGCGAGGCGGGCACGGATGTTGGCCCGGTGATCTCGAAGAAAGCCAAGGCGCGGATTCTCGACCTGATCGAAAGCGGCATCAAGGAAGGCGCCAAGCTTGAGCTGGACGGTCGCGACATCAAGGTGCCGGGTTACGAGCAAGGCAACTTCGTTGGCCCGACCCTGTTCTCGGGCGTGACTACCGACATGCAGATCTACACCCAGGAAATCTTCGGCCCGGTGCTGGTGGTGCTGGAAGTCGACACCCTTGATCAGGCGATTGCACTGGTCAACGCCAACCCGTTCGGCAACGGCACGGGCCTGTTCACCCAGAGCGGTGCAGCGGCGCGTAAATTCCAGAGCGAAATCGATGTTGGCCAGGTCGGTATCAACATTCCGATCCCTGTGCCGGTGCCGTTCTTCAGCTTCACCGGTTCGCGCGGTTCGAAACTCGGCGACCTCGGTCCGTATGGCAAACAAGTGGTGCAGTTCTACACGCAGACCAAAACGGTTACGGCGCGCTGGTTCGATGACGACAGCGTCAACGACGGCGTGAACACCACCATTAACCTGCGCTGAGGACTGGCCATGAAAATCGCATTCATCGGTCTGGGCAACATGGGGGCGCCGATGGCGCGCAACCTGATCAAGGCCGGCCATTCGCTGAACCTGGTGGACCTGAACAAGACTGTGCTGGCCGAGCTGGAGCTACTGGGCGGGACCATTCGCGCCTCGGCCCGTGAAGCGGCCGAAGACGCCGAACTGGTGATCACCATGCTCCCGGCGGCGGTGCATGTACGCAGCGTCTGGCTCGGTGAGGACGGTGTGCTCGCCGGCATCGGCAAAGGCGTGCCGGCGGTGGACTGCAGCACCATCGATCCACAGACTGCCCGCGATGTCGCGGCCGCAGCAGCCAGGCAAGGCGTGGCCATGGCCGATGCACCGGTTTCCGGTGGCACCGGTGGCGCGACCGCGGGCACGCTGACCTTCATGGTCGGCGCGACGCCAGCGCTGTTCACCACCCTGCAACCGGTGCTGGCACAGATGGGGCGCAACATCGTGCATTGCGGTGAAGTCGGCACCGGGCAAATCGCCAAAATCTGCAACAACCTGCTGCTGGCGATCTCGATGGTCGGCGTCAGCGAAGCCATGGCGCTGGGCGATGCGCTGGGGATCGACACCTCGGTGCTAGCCGGCATCATCAACAGTTCGACCGGGCGTTGCTGGAGTTCGGAAATGTACAACCCGTGGCCGGGCATCGTCGAAACGGCGCCGGCCTCGCGCGGGTATACCGGCGGTTTCGGTGCTGAACTGATGCTCAAGGATCTGGGGCTGGCGACTGAGGCGGCGCGTCAGGCGCACCAACCGGTGGTGCTCGGTGCGGTGGCGCAACAGTTGTATCAGGCGATGAGCCAGCGCGGAGAAGGTGGCAAGGATTTCTCGGCGATCATCAACAGCTATCGCAAGCCGCAGTAATCACAGTTTCACCGGCACCACAGCAGTGGTGCCAATCGGAATGCAGCAGGTGTTGCCGGGAAATCACGTCGGGTGGTTTCCCGGCTTTTTTGCATCAGGCGAAGACGAAATATTTGCGCACGGTCTCGACCACTTCCCAAGTGCCTTTCATCCCCGGCTCAACCACGAAGATGTCGCCGGCGCGCAGGTGAATCGGCGCCATGCCGTCCGGGGTGATGATGCAGTAGCCTTCCTGGAAGTGGCAGTACTCCCACTTCACGTAGTCGACCCGCCACTTGCCCGGCGTGCAGATCCAGGTGCCCATGATCTTGCTGCCGTCTTCGCTGGTGTAGGCGTTGAGGTTGACGGTGTGCGGATCGCCTTCGAGTTTTTCCCATTTACAGGCATCGAGTACCGGCAGCGGGTGGGTGTCGCGCAGAACGGTGATGGGGGCGGTCGCGGTCATGAGAACTCCGGGCAGTGGGCGGATGGCAAAGAAACCAAGTCACACCCTATAGCGCCCGGTCACCGCTCAGTTGTCTGTACTCGACATCGAGCTGCTCAGAAACGCGCAAACCGTTACAGACTCTTAAGCGGACATTCGACCCGCGCCCGCTCCAGCTCGATTTCGAAACCTTCCAGCTGCGCCGGGGTGGCCGAGAATCAGCAGAATGCGTTTGCCCATGGTCATGTTCCTTGCCGCTGAAAACGCCAAGGATGAAGTCTGCCCCTCAGGGCAGAGTCAAGGCCTGCAACAAGGCTTTGGCGTAACCCGGCAGAGCGCTGAAATCGCGGGCGCAGAGCATCAGGGTACGGCGCGCCCATGGCTCGTTCAGGGCAACGCTTTTGAATGAGCGCATTGGCGCGCGCTCGATGGCCGCCAGCGGCACGATGGCCAGCCCGGCACCCCGCGCGACCATGCGCATCACCCCGTCGAAACCGTCAGCACGAATGCGTACCTGCATCCGCGAGCCACTGTGCAACGCCTGTTCTTCGAGATAAATCGCCAGTGCGCTGTCGGTGCTCAAACCTACGAAGTCGTGGTGCAGAGCGTCGCTGAAACTGACGTCGGCGGCGTCGCAAAGCGGATGAGCGAGCGGCACGATCAGCAGCAATGGATCGTCGCGAAACGGCTGAGTCTGCAAATCGGTGGTGTCCACGGCATCTGAGACGATCCCGAGATCCGCTGCGCCCTGGCGCAAGGCATGCGTGATGCGCGCGCTGGGTAGCTCTTGCAGATCGATGTCGAGGTTGGGATGGCTGCGCAGGAAGTCGGCGAGCACCTCCGGCAGGTATTCGGTGATTGCCGTGGTGTTGCACAACAGCCGCACCTGACCTTTGACGCCCTGAGCGTAGTCGGCGAGGTCCTGCTGCATGCGTTCGGCCTGTTGCAGCAGGATGCGTGCGTGCTGCGCCAGTGCCTTGCCGGCCGGTGTCGGGGTCACGCCACGGCGCCCGCGCTGCAGGAAGTCAGTGCCCAGCGAGGCCTCCATGGCGCGAATGCGCGCGCTGGCGGCGGCAAGCGAAAGATGGCTGCGGGCGGCGCCGGCGGTGATGTTGCCGGTGTCAAGGATGTGCAGGTAGAGGCGCAGGTCGGTGAGGTCGAAGTGCATGGGCAGCCTGTGGTTTTTGTAATGTCTGGACTGGCCTCTTCGCGAGCAAGCCCGCTCCCACAGGTTCAGTGTTCGCCGCCGATCCAGTGTGGGAGCGGGCTTGCTCGCGAAAGAGCCATCAGCCGCAAAATTGTTGTCAGCCTCTTGCATTGGCAGAGGTAACCTCAGTATATGGCAGATTTTCAACCCTCTGCCCAAGGCGCACAGTAGCGCCATGAACGCATTCGCAGATTTCTATCAAAACCTCGGCCTGGCCTTGTCTTTGCTGGTCCTAACTACCTTCGTCATGGCCGGCTTGGTCAAAGGTGTGATCGGCCTCGGCCTGCCCACTGTCGCCATGGGCCTGCTCGGTCTGGCTATGGCACCGTCACAGGCAGCGGCACTGCTGATCATTCCGGCAACGTTGACCAACGTCTGGCAACTGGCGTTCGGCGGACATTTGCGCGGGTTGATCAAGCGCCTGTGGCCGATGCTGCTGATGATCTTCCTTGGCACCGCACTCGGCACGTTGTCGATCGGCATGGCGGGCGGGCATTGGGTGGTGCGCGGGCTGGGTGCGGCGTTGCTGCTCTATGCGTTGAGCGGATTACTGCTGCCGACGCTGCAGGTCGACCCTCGGCATGAAGCGTGGCTTGGTCCGGTGTGCGGGGTGATCACCGGCGTCATCACCTCGGCCACCGGAGTGTTCGTGATCCCGGCAGTGCCGTATCTGCAAGCGCTGGGTTTGAACCGCGATCAGTTGGTGCAGGCGCTGGGCCTGTCATTCACGGTTTCGACCCTGGCGCTGGCCGCCGGTTTGTTCTGGCGCGGTGCGCTGGGCGGGGGCGAATTGAGCGCCTCGCTGCTGGCGCTGATCCCGGCGATGTTGGGCATGTGGCTGGGGCAGTGGCTGCGGCAGCGGATCAGCGCCGTGCTGTTCAAGCGTGTGTTTTTTGTCGGACTGGGCGCGCTCGGCGCCCATCTGCTGATCAGCGGTTAGCCGACGACGCACTGAGCATGTCGATCTGCCGGATATCGAAATCGCGCTCCAGGTACGCCATGCGGTTTTCGAAAAATTCACGCATGTGCGGCAGGTTCGAGTGCACGTCCAGATGCGCCTGGCTTTCCCAGATCTCGTAGAAGATGAACAACGTCGGGTCTTCCTTGTCGCGCAGCATGTGGTACTCGATGCAGCCGGGCTCGGCGCGGCTCGGCTCGACGCAGGCGCGGAACAGTGCCTCGAAGGCCTCGGATTTCTCCGGGCGGGTCTTGGCGTGCAGGATGAAACCGTAGCGTTCACTCATCGAAACAACTCCTCAAATGCAGATCGCCGGGAATGCTATTGCAACAATCGGCATTTGATTCGTGCTTTTTGATCAAATGTATTTTGCGCCGGCGCGGCTTATTCCGCGCGAGATGGGTGGTTAACCTGCCGCCATTCCTTTTCCCATCTTCCTCCAGCCCCAGGCTGCACCGAGGCGTTCTCATGAAAAAAGTGTTGTTGCTCAATGGCGGCAAAAAATTCGCCCACTCCGACGGTCGTTACAACGCCACCCTGCACGAAACCGCGCTGAGCGTGCTCGATCGTGGCGGCGTTGATGTCAAAACCACCTGCATCGACGAGGGCTACGACGTCGCTGAAGAAGTCGCCAAGTTCCTCTGGGCCGACGTGATCATTTATCAGATGCCAGGCTGGTGGATGGGCGCGCCGTGGACGGTGAAAAAGTACCTCGACGAGGTCTTCACCGAAGGCCACGGCAGCCTCTACGCCAGCGATGGGCGTACCCGTTCCGACTCGTCGCAGAAGTACGGCAGCGGCGGCCTGATCCAGGGCAAGCAATACATGCTGTCGCTGACCTGGAATGCGCCGCAACAAGCCTTCGATGACCCGACAGACTTTTTCGAGGCCAAGGGTGTGGACGCGGTGTATTTCCCGTTCCACAAGGCCAACGAGTTCCTCGGCATGAGCGGTTTGCCGACGTTCCTCTGTGTGGATGTGATGAAGCGTCCGAACATCGAGAACGATGTGGCGCGCTATGAGCAGCATCTGAAAGAGGTGTTCGGCCTGAAGGCTTGAAGTGATTCAAGCTACTATCGAATAGCTTCGACAAATCCTGTGGCGAAAGAGCTTGCTCGCGCTGGAGTGCGCAGCGCGCCCCTACGTTTGAGGTAAAGCGGGGGCAGCTCCCTCACCACAATGAATATGCATTCGATTAGAGAATATCCGTGAAAGCCAGATCCGATGAGTTGCAGATTTTCGTCTGCGTGATCGAGTGCGGTTCTATTTCCGCTGCCGCCGAGCAGGTCGGGCAGACGCCGTCGGCGGTCAGCCGCACGTTGTCGCGGCTGGAAGCCAAACTCGACACCACGCTGATCAACCGCACCACACGGCGCATGGACCTGACCGAAGAGGGCAAGTATTTCTTCGAGCAGGCCAAGCTGATTCTCGATCAGATGGACGCGCTCGAAGAGCGTCTGTCGTCACGCCAGCAAACCCCGTCCGGACGCCTGCGGATCAACGCCGCATCGCCCTTCATGCTGCACGCCATCGTGCCGTACATCGACGAGTTCAGGCGGCTCTATCCGGACATCCAGCTTGAACTCAACAGCAATGACCTGATCATTGACCTGCTGGAACAAAGCACCGACGTCGCCATCCGCATCGGCACCCTTGCCGACTCCACGTTGCATGCGCGGTCACTGGGTTGCAGTCCGCTGCTGATCGTCGCCAGTCCGGCGTATCTGCACAAGCACGGTGCGCCGCAGCAAGTCGCGCAGCTGAGCGAACACACCCTGCTCGGTTTCACCCACAACGAAGGCCTCAACCAGTGGCCGCTGCGTTACGTGCACGGTGACCGCTGGCCGATCACCCCGGCGATCAGCGCCTCCAGTGGCGAGACCGTGCGCCATCTGGCGCTGGAAGGGCAGGGTATCGCCTGCCTGTCGCATTTCATGACCATCGACGACATCCGCGCCGGACGCCTCAAGGTGCTGCTGGCGGAGTTCAACAGCGGGTATCGCCAGCCGATCAACGCCGTTTACTACCGTAACTCGCAACTGGCGCTGCGCATTCAGTGCTTCCTCGACTTCATCCAGAGCAAACTCGCGGCTTACGCCAGCGCTGATTTCAAGGGTTGATTCGTGACCTCTGCGCAAGAGTGAATTGGGTGAGGACGGGTTTTTCCACCCGGGTCAGCGGTCGATACTCGCTGCATCACTTACTCACGCAGGGAGTTTCTTCATGAACGTATTCATCACCGGCGCCGCCGGATTCATCGGCGGCTCGATCGCCACCGGTCTGGTCCAGGCCGGGCACAATGTCACGGGCCTGGTGCGCAGCGCCGAGCAGGCTGATGAACTCAAGGCATTGGGCATCAACGCAGTGATCGGCACTCTCGAAGACAGTGCGCTGCTGGCCGAACAGGCCCGCGCCGCTGATGCGGTGATCAATGCTGCGAGCAGTGACCATCGCGGTGCGGTCGAAGCGTTGCTCGATGCCCTGCGCGGTTCGAACAAAGTGTTCCTGCATACCAGCGGTTCGAGCATCGTCGGCGATGCGTCGGGCGGCAAGTCCAGCGACGTCATCTATTACGAAGACAATCTACCGGAGCCGACTGTCGACAAGGCTGCCCGCGTCGCGATCGACAACCTGATCCTCGCCGCGGCGAAGGACGGGGTGAACTCGGCGGTGATCTGCAACACCCTGATCTACGGCCACAGCCTGGGTGTGCATCGCGACAGCGTGCAGTTGCCGCGTCTGCTGAAGCAGGCACGTAAAAGCGGTGTGGTGCGCCACGTCGGCACTGGGCAGAACATCTGGTCCAACGTGCACATCGAGGACGTCGTCGCCCTGTACCTGCTGGCGCTGACCAGAAACGTACCGGGCACCTTCTACTTCGTCGAAAGCGGCGAAGCCTCGTTCATCGACATGACCACCGCCATGGCCCAAGCCTTGAACCTCGGCGAGCCACAAGACTGGCCGCTCAAAGACGCCGAAGCCGAATGGGGCTACGAAATGGCCAACTACGGTCTGGGCTCCAACAGCCGTGTACGCGGCAAACACGCCCGTGAACTGCTGGGCTGGGCGCCGAAGCGCACGTCGGTGGTGGATTGGATTCGTAACGAAATGGTGTAACTCATCGAACACCCACCACCTGTAGGAGCGAGCCTGCTCGCGAATGCGCTGGATCAGTTGGTAGAAATATTGAATGTAACGGCCCCTTCGCGAGCAAGCCCGCTCCCACAGTTAGGCCGCATTCTGACTGACGGAATGCAATCAACCTGTGGGAGCGAGCCTGCTCGCGAAAGCGCTGGGTCAGTTGGTAGAAATGTTGAATATATCGTCCCCTTCGCGAGCAAGCCTGCTCCCACAGTTTGATTTGTGTTTGCCTGAGCGGGATGTAAATCCGGCCCCACGATTTTCATTAATCGCGACAAGACATACCCATCAGCGACACGCCTTACCTCTCCACGAAAATTACTTTCATGCGGTTTGAAAACTCGATCTCGAAATGATTTATGAGTTTCACAACCCATTCGAACGTGACCCTTTCGAGGAGTACCGCATGACGCCTTCCTTCGGCTATTGGCTGTTGGTTTATGCCGCCGTCGCCATCATCGCGCTGATCGTGTTGATCGCCCGTTACCGGCTCAACCCGTTCATTGTCATCACCCTGATTTCCATTGGGCTGGCGTTGGTGGCGGGGATGTCGCCGTCAGGGGTCGTGGGGGCGTATGAGGCCGGGGTGGGCAAGACGCTGGGGCATATTGCGCTGGTGGTGGCGCTGGGAACGATGCTCGGCAAGATGATGGCCGAGTCCGGCGGCGCGGAGCAGATGGCGCGCACGCTGATCGCCAGGTTCGGCGAGAAGAATGCACACTGGGCGATGGTCTGCATCGCGTTTCTGGTCGGCTTGCCGCTGTTCTTCGAAGTCGGTTTTGTATTGCTGGTGCCGATTGCGTTCACCGTCGCGCGGCGGGTGGGCGTGTCGATTCTGATGGTCGGTTTGCCGATGGTCGCCGGCCTGTCAGTGGTGCATGCGCTGGTGCCACCGCATCCGGCGGCGATGCTCGCGGTGCAGGCCTATCAGGCGTCGGTCGGGCAGACCTTGCTGTATGCGATTGCCATCGGTATTCCGACGGCGATCATCGCAGGCCCCCTGTACGCCAGGTTCATCGTGCCGCGTATTCAGTTGCCGGCGAATAATCCGCTGGAAAAGCAGTTCCTCGACCGCGAACCCCGCGACAAACTGCCGGGGTTCGGCGTCACCATGGCGACCATTCTGTTGCCAGTGGTGCTGATGCTGATGGGGGGCTGGGCCAACCTGATATCCACGCCGGGCAGCGGCTTCAACCAGTTTCTGTTGTTCATCGGCAACTCGGTGATCGCGCTGTTGCTGGCGACCTTGCTGAGTTTCTGGACGCTGGGCATCGTCCAGGGTTTCAACCGTGAATCGATCCTCAAGTTCACCAACGAGTGCCTGGCACCAACCGCCAGCATCACCTTGCTGGTGGGCGCCGGCGGTGGTCTGAACCGGATTCTGGTGGACGCCGGTGTCACCGATCAGATCGTCGGCCTGGCCCACGAATTTCACCTGTCGCCGCTGATCATGGGCTGGCTGTTCGCTGCGTTGATGAGGGTCGCCACCGGTTCGGCAACCGTGGCGATGACCACCGCTTCGGGCGTGGTTGCGCCGGTGGCCATTGGTCTGGGTTATCCACACCCGGAGCTGTTGGTGCTGGCGACCGGTGCAGGGTCGGTTATCTTTTCCCACGTCAACGACGGCGGCTTCTGGTTGATCAAGGAATACTTCAACATGACGGTCGCGCAGACGTTCAAGACCTGGACCGTGCTCGAGACGCTGATCTCGCTGGTCGCTTTCGGTCTGACCGTCGGCCTTTCTTACCTGTTGTAACCGGAGCCAGTCGCCATGGACATCCTTTATCAGATCCGCGCCCGTCAGGACTCCTTCAGCGCCGGCGAAGGGCGTATCGCCCGGCTGATGCTCGACGACGTCGGTTTCGCCGCGAGCGCCAGCCTCGAAGACCTCGCGCAACGGGCCGAAGTCAGCACCGCCACGCTATCGCGTTTTGCTCGTACGGTGGGCTGCCGCGACCTGCGTGATCTGCGCCTGCAACTGGCTCAGGCCAGCGGCGTCGGCAGCCGTTTTCTCGACCCGGCGGGCACGCCTGAGCAGTCAGCGTTTTACGGGCAGATTGTCGGTGATATCGAAACCACCCTGCGTCAGCATCTGGCCGGGTTCGACGAATCACGCTTCGCCGACGCGGTGAAATTGCTCGGCCAGGCGCGGATGATTCATGCGTTCGGCATGGGCGGTTGCTCGACCCTGTGCAGTGACGAGTTGCAGGTACGGCTGGTGCGCCTCGGCTACCCGATTGCGGTGTGTCACGACGCAGTGATGATGCGCGTCACCGCCGCCAGCCTGAATGCCGAACAAGTGGTGATCGTCTGCTCGCTGACCGGCATCACCCCGGAGTTGCTGGAAACCGTCGAGCTGGCGCGCAACTACGGCGCCCGCATCCTTGCCATCACCCGCGCCGATTCGCCGCTGGCCGAACTGGCCGACATCGTCCTGCCGCTGCAAGGCGCGGAAACCTCGTTCATCTACAAACCGACCGCGGCGCGCTACGGCATGCTGCTCGCCATCGACGTGCTCGCCACCGAGCTGGCGCTGGCCAGCCCTGAAGACAATCAAGAGCGTCTGCGGCGGATCAAACTCGCCCTCGACGAATACCGTGGCGGCGACGATCACCTGCCGCTGGGAGACTGACATGCTGTACGACACGCTGATTCGCAACGCCCTGATCATCGATGGCAGCAACACGCCCGGTTACCGCGCCGATGTGGCGATTTTCAATGGCCGCATCGAGCGCATTGGCGACCTGCAGGATGCTCGTGCCACTGAGGAAATCGACGCCACCGGTCGCGTGCTGGCGCCGGGTTTCATTGATGTGCACACCCACGATGACACCGTGGTTATCCGCCAACCCGAAATGCTGCCCAAGCTCAGCCAAGGCGTGACCACGGTGATTGTCGGTAACTGCGGGATCAGTGCGTCGCCGGTGACGTTGAAGGGCAATCCGCCGGATCCGATGAACCTGCTCGGTACGGCGACCGCGTTCGTTTACCCGCGTTTCAGCGATTACCGCGCGGCGGTCGAAGCGGCGGAGACCACGTTGAACGTCGCCGCGCTTGTCGGTCACACAGCGCTGCGCAGCAATCACCTCGACGACTTGTTCCGCAGCGCCACGCCAGAAGAGATCGGCGCGATGCGTGAGCAATTGCGCGAAAGCCTTGAAGCGGGTGCGCTCGGGTTATCCACAGGGCTGGCGTACGCCAGCGCGTTCAATGCTTCCACTGATGAAGTGAAACAATTGACCGAAGAGCTGACCGCGTTCGGTGCGGTGTACACCACGCACCTGCGCAGTGAGTTCGAACCGGTGCTGGAGGCGATGGAGGAGGCGTTCAGCATCGGACGCCATTCACGGTCTCCGGTGATCATTTCCCACCTCAAATGTGCCGGTGCCGGTAACTGGGGGCGTAGTCCGCAATTGTTGGCGTCGCTGGAAGAAGCAGCGAAAACCCAGCACGTGGGTTGCGATTGTTATCCCTACGCGGCGAGCTCGTCGACGCTGGATCTGAAGCAAGTCACCGATGCCCACCGCATCACCATCACCTGGTCGACGCCGCACCCGCACGTCAGCGGGCGCGACCTGATCGACATCGCCGCTGAATGGAATGTACCGCTGCTTGAAGCGGCCAGGCGCCTGCAGCCGGCCGGCGCGGTGTACTACGGCATGGACGAGGCGGATGTCAGACGCATCCTTGCCCATCCGCTGTCGATGGTCGGCTCCGACGGGCTGCCGGAAGACCCGTTTCCGCACCCGCGCTTGTGGGGCGCTTTCCCACGGGTGCTGGGACATTTCAGTCGCGATGTCGGGCTGTTTCCGCTGCACACTGCGGTACACAAAATGACCGGGCTGTCGGCGGCGCGTTTCGGTTTGACGGAGCGCGGCGAGATTCGTGAAGGTTATTGGGCCGATTTGGTGTTGTTTGACCCAGCGACCGTGCGTGATGTGGCGGATTTCAATGACCCGCAGCGGGCGGCGCAGGGCATTGATGGCGTGTGGATCAACGGTGTGTTGAGCTATCGCGACGGCCAGGCGAATGGCCGCCGGGAAGGGCGGTTTCTGGCCCGGCAGGGTGATTTGCGCAACAACTTTCGCTGACATTTCGCGGAGTGCGTCACAGTGATGGCACATTGCAATTAAAGAAAGCCATCGCCAAGCCGAATTGCTGACATCCAGCCCAGCTACACTCTTGGGCCAAACAGTCAGGGAGCACCCCATGAGCTTCGGTAAAACCACCCCGATCCTGCGGATCTTCGATGAAGCCAAGGCGTTGGAATTCTACGTTGACTTCCTCGGCTTCAAGGTCGACTGGCAGCACCGTTTCGAGGCCGATTTCCCGTTGTATCTGCAGGTGTCGCGTGGCGAGTGCGTGTTGCATTTGTCCGAGCATCATGGCGATGCAACGCCGGGTTCGGCGTTGCGCATCGAGACCGATGAGCTGGAGGCGTTTCAACAGCAGTTGGTGGCCAAGGATTACAGGTTCTCGCACCCGGGGATCCAGGCGATGCCGTGGGGTAGTCAGGACATGACGATCACGGATCCGTTCGGCAATCGGCTGGTGTTTACCAACGCGATCAGTCTCTGAATCGAGCTGAACAAGTCGCGGCCCAGTCAGCGCGATTTATCTGTGGGACGTTGTGCGGCTGCTGACGCCTTCGCGAGCAAGCCCGCTCCCACATTGGATCGTCAGCGAACATGGATTTTGTGTACGACATAAATCTCCTGTGGGAGCGGGCTTGCTCGCGAAGAGGCCGGAACCATCACCCGCGATGCGTCTGCCGAAACTCCCCCGGCGGCATCCCGCGCCGGCTCTTGAACGTGCGGTGAAACGACCTCGGCTCGGTAAACCCCAGATACTGCGCAATGTCTTGAATCGGCAGTGTGCTGTTCAACAGGTAATGCTCGGCCAACTCCTGACGCAGGTCATCGAGAATCTGCTGATACGACGTCCCCGCCTGATGCAACTGGCGCTGCAACGTACGCACCGACACCGCCAGTTGCTCGGCCACCTGTTCCTTGCGCGGCAAGCCTTCCTTGAGCAACTGGCGCAGGATGCTTTTGACCCTCTGCTCCAACGATGCGTCCTCCAGCGTCGCCATCAGGCCCATCGCGTGTTCTTCCAGGGTGCGCAGCAATTGCGCATCGGCCTGGCGCAACGGCAATTGCAGGTACGGCAGCGGCACGATCAGCGCTGAATACGGCTGCTCGAACAGCACCGGGCAATCGAAAAACCGTTCGTACTGCGCCTGCGTGGTATCCACCGGGCGCGGGTGTTCCAGCCACACGGCGGCGGGCGACATCTGCGTGTCGGCGATCCAGCGTGCATATTGCAGCCATGAGCCGAGGACGTTTTCCACCAGATGCCGACGGATCCGCGGGCGCTCGTAGCGGCAGCTCCAGATCAGATGCACGTGACCGTCCTGCACCTCGGCGCGGCTGACGCCCATGTCCCCCACCAGTTTTTCGAACGGCATGATCCGGCTCATGGCATCGCCCAGGGTTGCGCAGTTCATGGTGATGTAACCGAGCACACTCCAGGAATTGGGCAAGACGAAATTCGCGGCATTGAGGCCGAACAGCGGATCGCCCGAGTGCTCGCAGAAGTAATCGAGCAGGCGTTCATGGGTTTCGCCCGGCAGACGCAGGCTGTTGTCGCTCAGTTGCTGCGCCTGCAACCCGGCCGCCGCCAACGCGGGCTCGATGGCCATGCCCAGTTGTTCGGCATGGCGCACGTATTTGAGCAGCGGCGGAACGGAGGTGAAGCCGAGCGATTGCATGATCCAAATCCCTTGATCAAGGCCTGCATGAGCGAATGAATGCCTGAAAGGTAATTTGAAACCACGGCTAAAGTAAATGGCTGGCACTTGCGCGACGTTTGACTCAATTGGCTACTCGAACTGGCCGGATGCGACCGTGACACTTTTCGGCCGCTGACTAGTATGGAGGCCTGCCACATCACTGATCAGACTGCATAAGAAGGACACACGCATGCGACGCTGGAACGGCTGGGGAGATGCAACCACGGTGGTCGAACTGCCGGCCCAGGGCGCGAGTTTTCTCCATGAACGGTTGGGGGTCGGGCGCGCGCTGCCCGATGCCACGCTGGAAGAGGCATTGGCGCGGGTGCCGGTCTCGCGGCTGGGGCAGCACGCCTTGTACAGCGTCGACGCCCATGACCGTCTGTTGCATGCGCGGGGCCAGAGCCTACCGGACTGGCTGGCACTGCGCGAAGGCGTGCCGGGCAACTATCCCGACGCGGTGGCGTTTCCCGAAACGGCTGAGCAGATCCGCCAATTACTGGCACTCGCCCATGAGCAGGACCTGTGCCTGATTCCCTACGGTGGCGGCACCTCGGTGGCCGGGCACATCAACCCGCCGGATTCGGCGCGGCCGGTGGTGACGGTGTCGCTGGCGCGGATGAATCGCCTGACCGACCTCGACGAGGCCAGCCAATTGGCGACGTTTGGCCCCGGCGCCAGTGGCCCGCAAGTCGAAAGTCAACTGCGCGCCAAGGGTTACACGCTCGGGCATTTCCCGCAGTCGTGGGAACTGTCGACGCTCGGCGGTTGGGTCGCCAGTCGCTCCAGTGGTCAGCAGTCGTTGCGCTACGGGCGCATCGAGCAATTGTTCGCCGGCGGCACGCTGGAAACCTTCGCCGGCCCCTTGGAAATCCCGACCTTTCCGGCTTCGGCGGCGGGGCCTGATCTGCGTGAAGTGGTGCTCGGTTGTGAAGGCCGTTTCGGGATCATTTCCGAGGTCAAGGTGCGGGTCAGTCCGCTGCCCGCCGATGAGCGTTTCTACGGCGTGTTCCTGCCCGGTTGGAGCAAGGCGCTGCAAGCGATCCGCCAGTTGGCGCAGGCGCGGGTACCGCTGTCGATGCTGCGTCTGTCGAATGCGGTGGAGACTGAAACTCAGCTGGCGCTGGCCGGCCATCCGCAGCAGATCGCCTGGCTGGAAAAGTATCTGAGCCTGCGCGGCGCCGGTGAGGGCAAGTGCCTGCTGACCTTCGGCGTGACCGGCAATCGTCGGCAGAACGCGCTGTCATTGACGCAAGCCCGGCAGCATCTGAAAGCCTTTGGCGGCGTGTTCACCGGCACTTTGCTTGGCAAGAAGTGGGCGCAGAACCGCTTCCGTTTCCCCTACCTGCGCGAGAACCTGTGGAACGCCGGTTACGTGGTCGATACCCTCGAAACCGCCACCGACTGGAGCAACGTCGACCACCTGCTCAACCTGATCGAAAACAGCCTGCGCGATGCCTTGGCCGCCGAAGGCGAACGCGTGCACGTGTTCACCCATCTGTCCCACGTCTACGGCGAAGGTTCGAGCATCTACACCACCTACGTGTTTCGCCCGGCGGCGGACTATCCCGCGACGCTGGCGCGCTGGAAGGCCCTCAAGCATGCGGCCAGCCAGACCATCGTCGACAACCACGGCACCATCAGTCACCAGCATGGTGTCGGCAAGGATCACGCGCCGTATCTGCTGCGCGAAAAAGGTGCGCTGGCGATGGACACTTTGCAGGCGCTGAGCAAGCACTTCGATCCGGCCGGGCGCCTCAATCCCGGCACGCTGTTGCCGGAGTAATGGCCATGAACCCGGACTGGAACGCCGCATGGCGCCAGCACACCTTGCCGACGCTGGCGGCGCAAACCTGGGATCTGATCGTCATCGGAGGCGGTATCAGCGGTGCCGGCATCCTGCGCGAAGCTGCACGGCGTGGCTGGCGCTGCCTGTTGCTGGAACAACGGGATTTCGCCTGGGGCACCTCCAGCCGATCGTCGAAAATGGTCCACGGCGGTTTGCGCTACATCGCCAAGGGCCAGTGGCGCCTGACCCGCGACTCGGTGCGCGAACGTCAACGCCTGCTCGACGAAGCGCCGGGACTGGTGGAACCGATGAGTTTCATGATGCCGCACTATCGCGGCGGCTTTCCCGGGCCGCGTGTGCTCGGTGGCTTGTTGTCGGTTTACGACGCGTTGGCCGGACGGCGCAGCCATCGTTTTCATGACGCGCAACAACTGCGTTTTATGGCGCCGGGGGTCAAGGAAGACAACCTGCTCGGCGGCACCTGTTTTGTCGATGCGCTGACCGATGATGCACGGCTGGTGATGCGCGTGCTGAGCGAAGCGCGGGCCGATGGCGCGGTGGTGCTCAACGGGGTGCGCGTTGAACAGTTGCGGCGCGAAGACAGGCGCGTGTGCGGGGTGCAGATCGAGGACTGCGAAGCCGGTGGATCGCTGCAATTGCGCTGCGGCGTGCTGGCGGTGGCGACCGGTGCGTGGGCCGAACGCCTGCACTTGCCTGAGTCGCCGCGACAACTGCGGCCATTGCGTGGCAGCCATCTGCTGCTGCCGGGCTGGCGCTTGCCGGTGGCGCAGGCGTTTACCTTTCTGCATGAGCGGGATCGGCGGCCGGTGTTCGTTTTCCCTTGGGAAGGGGCGACAGTGGTCGGCACTACGGATCTCGATCACCGCGAGAATCTGGATCAGAGTGCGAGCATCAGCGCAGAAGAACTGGACTATCTGCTCGCCGCTTGCCAGCAACAATTTCCCGGAGCCGAAGTGAGCGCTGCCGATGTGCTGTCGACCTGGTCGGGCGTACGCCCGGTGGTGGGCAGCGCGGCGGGTGAGCAGCAAGGCAAGCCGTCGAACGAAACCCGTGAACATGTGCTGTGGCAGGAGCCGGGTTGCGTGACCCTGGCCGGCGGCAAACTGACGACCTTTCGCCCGCAAGCCATCGAAGTGCTCAAGGCTTGTGCCGGCATGCTCGGCCGTCATTTCGAGGATGATGCGGCGCCGGTGTTCGCTGGCGTTGCGCCGCTGAGCATTCCCGGACTCAGCCCTCAGCAATGGCGACGCCTGGCCGGACGACATGGCCGTGACCTGCCGAGGCTGGCGCAACTGATCGCCGAGTTGGGCCACGATACCGTCGGCCACACCGACACTTTGTGGGCAGAACTGGCCTTTGCCTGTGAAGCGGAAATGGTCCTGCACCTCGATGATCTGCTGTTGCGTCGCACCCGTCTGGGTCTGTTGCTGGCGCGCGGTAGCGAAGATCACTTCGCAGCCATCCGCCAACTCTGCCAGCCACGGCTGGGCTGGGACGATGCACACTGGCAGCAAGAGCTGCAGCGTTACCGGGCGTTGTGGCAACGCCATCACGGTTTGCCGGATGCCACGCCTTGATGCCCCTTGAAGAGAGCTCCATGGATAACCACCCGAACAAGCGTTACCTGCTGGCGATCGACAATGGCACTCAGAGCGTGCGCGCGCTGCTCTTCGATTTGCAGGGTAATCTGCTCGGCAAAGGCAAGGTCGAGTTGCAGGCCTATTACTCGACGCAGCCGGGTTGGGCCGAGCAGGATCCGGAATATTACTGGGCGAAACTCGGCGAGGCCTGTCAGCAGGTGTGGGCGCAAACCGGGATTGATCGCGCGCAGATTGCCGGGGTGTCGCTGACCACTCAACGCGGCACGGTGATCAATGTCGATGCCGAGGGCACGCCGTTGCGTCCGGCGATTCTGTGGCTAGATCAGCGCCAGAGCGAAGTCGAAGGCGGGATCAAGGGGCCGTGGGGCTGGCTGTTCAAACTGGTCGGCGCGCAGGCCACGGTGGATTATTTTCGCGCCCAGGCCGAGGCCAACTGGATCGCGCGACATCAGCCTGAGGTATGGGCGGCGACCGACAAGTTTTTGCTGCTCTCAGGGTTTCTCACCCATCGTCTGTGCGGACGCTTTGTCGATTCGGTGGGGTGTTGCGTCGGCTACTTGCCGTTCGATTTCAAACGCCTGAAATGGGCCGCGCCGAGTGACTGGAAATGGCAGGCGCTGGCGGTGCGTCCCGAGCAGTTGCCGAGCCTGCACAAGCCCGGTGAAACCCTTGGCTACATTACCGCGCAGGCCAGCCGCCACACCGGGATTCCCGAAGGGTTGCCGCTGATTGCGGCGGGCGCCGACAAGGCTTGCGAAGTGGTCGGTTCCGGCGTAGTCGATGGGGGCACCGTGTGCCTGTCCTACGGCACCACGGCGACGATCACCAGCACCCGCTCGCGCTATCTGGAAATCGTCCCGCTGATTCCGCCGTATCCGTCGGCGGTGCCGGATCAGTACAACTGCGAGGTGATGATTTATCGCGGTTACTGGATGGTCAGCTGGTTCAAGAACGAGTTCGGCTTGCGTGAGATGCAGCAGGCGAAAGAGCAGGGCATTGAACCCGAGCAACTGTTCGATGCACTGGTCGAGGCAGTACCGCCAGGGTCGATGGGCCTGATGCTGCAACCCTACTGGTCGCCGGGGATTCGTGAGCCGGGCGTGGAAGCCAAGGGCGCGATGATCGGCTTTGGCGATGTGCACACCCGCGCACACATTTACCGGGCGATTCTGGAAGGACTGGCGTATGCGTTGCGTCAGGGCATGGAGAAGATCGAGAAGCGCTCGAAAGTGTCGATCAAGCGTCTGCGGGTGGCGGGCGGCGGCTCGCAGAGCGATGCGGCGATGCAGCTCACGGCGAATATTTTCGGCCTGCCGGCGGAGCGTCCGCATGTGTATGAGGCGTCGGGGCTGGGCGCGGCGATCTGCTGTGCGGTGGGGTTGGGGGTGTACGCGGATTTCCCCAGCGCGATCGCGGCGATGACTCGAGTCGGCGCGGTGTTCACCCCTCAACCCGAGGCGCAAAAAATCTACGAGCAGCTGTACAAAGACGTCTACCTGCGCATGTACCGCCAGCTCAAACCGTTGTACCAGAGCATCCGCAAGATCACCGGTTACCCCGCTTGACAAAACACCACGCAGTTCCTTGTGGGAGCGGGCTTGCTCGCGAAGGCGTAACGTCGGTCACCCTTGATGTCACTGGCACTCCGCCTTCGCGAGCAAGCCCGCTCCCAGAGGGCACAGTGGTGTCTTTCGGATCGAGGCGTGGCGCTATCGGAGACTTTTTCTGGTGAGATTGGACAGTGCCAGCGCCGGGGGTGGTTGTTAGGCTCAACCCCCACAGCACATCCAATAAGAATTAAAAGCAATGAAGCTGACATTTCTCCTGTTGCTGCTTTGTGCAGTGGCCCCGACGGCGTGGGGCTGGTCGAACCACACGGTGGGCAGCTATCTGGCGTTGCAGGAACTGCCGGCCTTGCGTGATGCGCCGCCGGTAGAGGTTGAGCCGCTGGAGCGCTTTCTCACCGAGCAGTATCCAGCCGTGGTGGCACTACTGGAGCAACAGGAAAGCTTCGCCCGCGAGCACTTCGCCCAGTACCCGCCGCGCCCCGACAATCTGCAGCTGCCCGCCGTGCCAGGTGACAATCTGCGCCACGACTTTCTCACTGCGTTGCGGCTCAATCCGCGCATTTATCTGGCGATGGTCATTCAGCCGCTGCCGGGTCAAGACATGCCCGAGCGCGAACATCTCAGTGCCGATCAGGTGATGGTCGAGCAGACGCTTTCGCCATGGAATCGTCAGCGTTTTATTCGCGTGGTGGACGGCGAAAAAGTCGCGGCGCTGGCGGTATTGGCGAGTGCCGCCGACGAGCCGGACTACGGCCACGACATCAACCTGTTCAGTGACAACCTCGGCGAGGTCGGCGCGCTGTACGGCTTCGGCGCGCAGCCGTTTGGCGATGCGCGTTTTCAGTACAGCTCGCAGGCGCCGTTCCACATGGGCTTTTTCCATGAGAGCCCGGTGGTGTATGCAGCCGCCGGATTTCTTCAGCGCAGTTGGCCCGACTGGCGTGCCTATCAGTACATGGGCCTGGCGCGACTGGCCTTCGCCACGGGTCATCCCTACTGGGGCTACCGCTTTCTTGGTTGGGGCGTGCACCACGTGCAGGACCTCACTCAGCCCTATCACGCCAAGCCATTGCCCGGGGTCGAGCTGCCCAGCCTGTTGTTGCTGGAAGGCAAGGCGCTGGCCGGTTTTGCGGATGACAAACAAGCCTCCATCGAACGCGTCGCCACCCGCCACATGGAAATCGAGAAGTACCAGGCGACCTGGCTGCGGCGCCTGCTACGAGCCGGTCAGCCGCATCCGATGCTCGCTGCCTACGCCGATGTGGCGCAGGACAAAAGGTATCCGCCGTACTCGGTGGACTACTTGCGCGACGTGGTCAGCGCCGAGTCGGTCGACGACGCCGCCGCGTTTGATGCAGCCATCGGTCAATGGCTGGAGACGGCGCCTGTGACCAGCGATTTCAGCAGCGGCAATCAGTTGCAGCGCGAGACGTTCGAGCATCCGGCGCTCAATCAGCAGTTGTTCAGATTGCTCGGGCATTTCGGCGCGCACAGCCGGATGTATGTGAGCGCCGGACTGGCGCCCCGGCCATAGCGGTATTGCACCCCACAACAATAAAACCAGGGAAAGAGGAACAGATCATGAAAGCTCGATTTCGCCTGTCTGGCGTAGCGCTCCCCGGCGTCGGTCTGGCAGGGCTGCTGCAACTGTGCGCAGTTGATGGCGTGCAGGCCAAGGAGTTCAGCGTGCTGGACAATCAGGTCACCGGTTCGATCGACACGACCCTGTCCTATGGCCGTTTGTGGCGGGTGCAGGGCCGTGACAAGAACAACGATGACGTCAACACCAACGACGGCAATCGCAACTTCGACACCGGGCTGGTTTCCGAGGTGTACAAGATCACCTCGGAGCTGGAAGCCAACTATCAGAACTATGGGATGTTCCTGCGCGGCACTGCGTTCTACGACACGCAGTTGATGGATAAGCGCAACGATTACTACCGCAACAACAACCCGTCGCAACCGAGCCAGAGCTACCCGCAGGACGATCGCTTCACCAGCCAGACCCGCGACATCGCCGGCAGCCGGATCGAGATGCTCGACGCTTATGTCTACGGCAACTGGGACGTCGCGCAGATGCCGGTCACCGCACGGGTCGGGCGCCAGGTGTTCAACTGGGGCGAGGGGATTTTCTATCGCGGCGGGATCAACACCACCAACCCGGTGGACGCCGCCAAGTACCGTTTGCCGGGCGCCGAGGTCAAGGAAGTGCTGATGCCGGTGGAAGCGCTCAGCTTCAACATCGGCCTCACCGATTCGCTGACCATGGAAAGTTTCTACCAGACCAACTGGAAGGAAACCCGCATCGATCCGGTCGGCACCTTCTACTCGCAGAGCGACCTGTTCGCCGATGGCGGCAATACCGCTTACAACAACTTCAGCGGCACGGCGCTCGATACTCCGGTGCCGGGTTTTGGCAACGTCATCGGCCTGTACAGCGCACTGGGCAACAACCCGTTGCTCGGTCCGGCGCTGAAAAGCACCGGCCTCTACGCCAATGGCGTGACCCCGGCCTACGGCAACACGCTCAAGGTGGCGTCGATCGGCAAGGACTACAACGCGCGCAACGATGGCCAGTTCGGCTTTGCCTTTCGCTACATCGCCGAGCGACTCAACAGCACCGAGTTCGGCCTGTACATGGTCAACTACCATGCCAAGGAACCGACCATCGCCGCTGACCTCGGTGGCTACAAGGGTATCGACATGAATGCCCTGACCAACATGCTGTCCAGCGTTGCCGGCAGTCAGGCCGGGGCACTGGCCAACGGTCTCGCCACCGCCGACGTCATGGGCAACATCCAGGCGCATCGGCGTTATGCCGAAGACATCCGCATGTACGGCTTCAGCTTCAACACCACCCTGGGCCAGGCCTCGGTGTTCGGCGAAATTGCCTATCGACCGAACCTGCCGATCGGCATTGCCGCGACCAACGATCTGATCGGCGACCTGGCCAACGGCGCGGCTACAGCGGTGACCGGCAAGGCAGTCAATGTCGGTGGGCAGATGGTCACCCTCGACAGCGAGATCAACAACGCCGAACGCGTCGAAGCATTCAACACCTCGCTGGGCAGCATCTACAACTTCGGCCCGACGCTGTCGTTCGACTCGATGTTCGGCATCTTCGAACTGGCCTCCGAACACCTGCGCGGCAGCAGCCTGCAATACACCGCCTATGACGGCAGCACGCGTTACTACGCGGGCACCGGCAACACCTCATATGTCTCTGGCGGTGATCGTGACGATCAGGTCAACCGCAACTCCTACAGCTACACGGTGATGTTCAACGGCACCTGGAACGACGTGTATGCCGGGGTCAACGTCTCGCCCTACGTCGTCTACAAGGACGACTTCAAGGGCAACAGCTATCAGGCCGGCAACACCATCGAAGGGCGCAAGGCCTACACCCTGGGGGTCAAGGCCAACTATCAGAACAAGCTCGAGGCCGAGGTGCAATACACCAACTTCTGGGGCGGCGGGCAGAACAACGGCATTCGTGACCGCGACAACGTCGGGTTCAACCTCAAGTATTTCTTGTGAGTTCTACACGAGATTTCAGCAACACCTCATCCCCCCTGTGGGAGCGAGCCTGCTCGCGAAGAGGCAGGCACATTCAACATTGATGTCGACTGATACACCGCTTTCGCGAGCAGGCTCGCTCCCACAGGTTTTTGTACTTTGGAGAAGATCATGTTTCACACTTCAAGCATGACCCGGATTTCGCTGGCGCTTGTTCTGGGCCTGACCGCCGGCAGCGCGCTTGCCGCGATCACCCCGCAACAAGCCGAACAACTGAAAACCACCCTCACGCCGATGGGCGCCGAGCGTGCGGGCAACGCCGCCGGCACCATTCCGGCCTGGACCGGTGGCATCACTCAGGCGCCGGCCGGCTACAAACCGGGTCAGCACCACCCGGACCCGTACGCCGCGGACAAGCCGCTGTTCGTCATCACCAAGGCCAATCTGGATCAGTACAAAACCCATCTCAGTCCCGGGCAGATCGCGCTGTTCAACAGCTACCCCGACACGTTCCAGATGCCGGTCTATCCGTCGCGTCGTTCGGGTTCGGCGCCGCAGTGGCTGTACGACAACACCCTCAAGAACGCGACCTCGGCCAAGCTGCTGGAGGGCGGCAGCGGGTTCGCCGATGCCTACGGCGGCGTGCCGTTCCCGGTGCCCAAGGACGGCGTCGAAGTGCTGTGGAACCACATCACCCGTTATCGCGGCATCTACGTGGTACGCCGCGCGTCCGAAGCCCCGGTGCAGCGCAACGGCAGCTTTGCCCTGGTCACCTCGCAGCAGGAAGCGCTGTTCAACTTCTACCGTCCCGGCGGCCAGTACGCCGACCTGAAGAACATCCTGTTCTATTACCTTGCCTTCGTGAAAAGCCCGGCGCGACTGGCCGGCGGTGCGGCGCTGGTGCACGAGATGCTCGATCAGCTCAAGGACCCGCGTCAGGCCTGGGTCTACGACGCCGGCCAACGCCGCGTGCGCCGTGCGCCGAACCTTGCGTATGACACGCCGATCGCCTCGTCCGATGGTCTGCGTACCGCGGACGATACCGACCTGTTCAACGGCTCGCCGGACCGCTACGACTGGAAGCTCAAGGGCAAGCAGGAAATCTACATCCCCTACAACAACTACAAGGTCGGCAGCCCCGACGTGAAGTACGCGCAACTGCTCACCCCGGGCCACCTCAACCCGCAATTCACCCGCTATGAGCTGCACCGCGTATGGGTGGTCGAAGGCAACCTCAAGCCGGGCGCGCGGCATATCTATTCCAGGCGCGTGCTGTTTCTCGACGAGGACAGCTGGGGCGCGGCGCTGGTCGATCAATACGACGGGCGCGGGGAGTTGTGGCGGGTGTCGATGGCCTACCTGAAAAACTTCTATGACCTGCCGACCACCTGGAGTGCTTTGGACGTGTTCCACGACCTGCAGGCTCGTCGTTACTACGTGCAGAACCTCGACAACGAAGAAGCCTCCACCGTGGACTTCTCGCAACCGGTGCCGGAAGACGCGTACTTCATGCCGTCGGCGTTGCGCCAGCGCGGCACGCGGTAATCCAGAATGAGCCTATTACGGGCGCTTTAATTACTATCGAGTCTGAAGACCTGTCATTTATGACAGGTCTTTTATGAAGGGGCCTGCTGCATGCTTAGCCGATTCCAACCATTCGGTTGAGAGTCAACGGGAGGTACGCATCATGGCCGTCAATGGCACCATGAAGGGCCGGATCGAAGAATATCGACTTAATGATAATGAGCTGATTGCCACATTGGATTTTGTGTCGAGTCGAGTGGGGCGAATCGATTACGAAGACATGCAAGTCTATGGTGATATGACCTCGCCCAGGCAGATAGGCATGGGCTTCAACCTGGTTGATAAAGACCAGCCAAGTGGCACCTTTGAATTCCCGAAGGATGGAGGAAAAGTCAAAAGAATCTGGTATTCCAATACTTTGGGTGGCCATGTTTATCATGCTCGCCAAGGTGTCGTGGTGCTGCAGAACCATGCGCCGGCTGAAGTGAGGATCAACGGTAAACTGACGTTCACCACAGATCAGTTTGACGGCAGCTACTTCAAGGTCGATGTCACTTATGCAATCGATGGCATGGGTGAAATGACCTGAATTTGCTGATGCTATTGCTGCCACTCGACACGTGAAGGACTTTCAGCTTTCAGGGGTGGGAGTGATTAAGCCGTGGGTGGCGGGAGCGTCGGGGTGGGGGGATGGGACTGACGCCATCGCGAGCCGGCGAAGGCCTGCAGGGGATCGGCGTTGTTCACATAATCTGTGATCAACGCCGTACCTGTGGGAGCGAGCCTGCTCGCGAATCGATCTTTCATTTACCGCAAAGCGAAGGTCAGACGCGGAAGTGGCTGACCATCTGCTGCAACTGACCACCCAGGCGCGCCAGCTCAACGCTGGAGGCTGCGGTCTCGTCGCTGGCGGCGGCGGTCTGTTCCGACACGTCGCGCACGTTGATGATGCTGCGGCTGATCTCTTCGGCCACGGCGCTTTGCTGTTCGGCAGCGGCGGCGATCTGCTGGTTCATCGACTGGATGTTCGACACCGTGCGGGTGATGCTTTCCAGTGACAAGCCAGCCTTGCGGGTCAGGGCCACGCTGCTGTCGGTCAAGGCGCGACTGTTGTTCATCACGGCCGAAACCTGCTGAGTACCGTTCTGCAGACCGGCGACCAGGCCTTCGATTTCCTCGGTGGACTTCTGTGTGCGCTGGGCCAGGCCACGGACCTCGTCGGCAACCACGGCAAAACCACGACCGGCTTCACCGGCGCGTGCTGCTTCAATCGCCGCGTTGAGCGCCAGCAGGTTGGTCTGTTCGGCCACGGCCTTGATCACGTCCATGACGCTGCCGATCTTGTCGCTTTCCTGTTGCAGCACGCTCATGGCTTCGGTGGAACGTACCACTTCGCTGGCCAGACGCTCGATCTGCGCGATGGCTTCATTCACCACCTTGTCGCCTTCACGGGCTTCGCCATCTGCGGCGGCAGCGGCTTGCGACGCTTCTTCGGCGTTGCGCGCGACTTCCTGCACGGTGGCAGTCATCTCGTGCATGGCGGTCGCCACCTGATCGGTCTCGACCTTCTGGCTGTTCACGCCGGCGCTGGTCTGCTCGGTCACGGCGGAGAGTTCTTCGGCGGCGCTGGCGATCTGGGTGACGCCGTCGCGGATGCCGCTGATCAGATCGCGCAGGGTCACGCCCATGCGTGCGATGCCTTGTTGCAGCACACCAAGTTCGTCGCGGCGGGTGACGGTGACGTTCTGGGTCAGGTCGCCGCTGGCAATGCGCTCGACCACGGCCAGGGTTTCTTGCAACGGACGGGTGATCTGACGGGTGATGATCACGGCGGCAATCACACCGACCAGCAGCGCCAGCAGGGTGCTGATCAACTGGAAAGTACGGGCCTGTGCGCTTTCGATGTCGCGACGGTCGAGCTGGATCTGGTACAGCTGCTCGCTGGTGGTGACGATCGCGGCGCCCTGATCGGTCATCTCTTTACGCGCCTGCACGGCTTCGCTGTTGGCGTTCTTGTACGCCTGCAACGCGCTGCGATAGTTGCTCAGGGCGGTTTCCAGCTGACGCAGGGCGTCTTGTTGAGTCGCGGCGAAATGCACGTTCAGTTGCTTGAGGCTGGCAATCGCCACGTCCAGTTGGCCGACGGCTTTCTGCTCGGTTTCGGCGTTGGTGGTGGCGGTGTAGCCGCGCACTTCATAGCGCGCCAGGATGAACGCTTCCTTGGCTTCGGTGATGGCCTGGAACTGTTCGAAACGCTGTTCGCTCATGTCCATCTGACGGACGCGGTTGCTGATCGACTCGATCAGGTTGTAAGCGGTCTCGGCATTGGTGCTCATGACGTCGCGCGCACTGTTGCCGGTGCGGTAGGCGTTGCGCATCTTGTTCAGCGACGTCTGGTATTCGGCGATGGTCGCCGCCTGCTCTTTCAGCAGCTTGACGTTTTCCGGACTCTTGAACTTGTTGATCAGCGCTTGCTGTTGCGCGGCAAAGCTTTCGAGGGTGGTTTGTACATTCTGCGCGGCGGTTTCGTCGCCGTTGGTCAGCATGTATTGCAGGCGGACTACGCGCAGCTTGGTCAGGCCGGCGTTGAGCTGGGTGATGTCGCTCATCCAGTTGCTGCGGTCGATCAGACCGCCGAGACTGGTCCAGCCGGTCAGGGCGAGGACGCAGGTCAGGGCCAGTACCAGGCCGAAGCCCAGACCCAATTTCATGTTCACGCTGATGTTGCCGAACCAGCTATTCATCACAATTCCTCCAGGAACGTAGAGCTTCTTGATCGTCGGTCAGGCTGGAAGATTGTTGTTTTTTTGAGCCAGCAAGGGTGTTAGCAGGACTGTATCGGCCGCAAACACGAGAGCTGAAAGGATTTTGTCCGACGGAATTTGTAACAAGGCTCCTCAAGATTTTTTTCACAATCGTTTCACCGAGCACTTACGTGCGCTTCTCTACCCTCGCCGCATCGTATTGACTGTGATGCATGCCGGCGAGGCGGCCCGATGTGGAATTGAGACTGAGTCTGTTCGGCGTCAAACGCTCGATCTCCCTGAGTGGATTGACCCGATATCGCAATACCTGGGTCGTGCTCGGCGCCTTGCTGCTGGTGATTCCGCTGACCCTGTGGCTGCTCGCCCCGGCAGCGGTGCCGGACCTGGCCCATGGCAACGTCTCCGGTGCCAAGGCGCTGGCGGCCGGGTGGGCCAAGGGCGACATGATTGTGCTGGTGCGTCATGTCGAGCGCTGCGACCACTCCCCGGCGCCGTGCCTGAGCGGCGATGACGGCATCACCGACCGCTCGCGCAGCGTTGCGGTCAGTGTCGGCGCGCAGTTCGAGCATCTGGGCCTGGACCACGCCGATATCTATAACAGCCCGATGTTGCGCACCGTGCAGACCGCCGGTTACATGTTCAACCGTGCGGCCACCGGCGAAGACTGGCTGATCAGCTGCAAGGGCCGCATCTTGCAGGAAGCGCTGGCGCACAAGCTCCCGGGCCGCAATCTGATCCTGGTGACCCACAGCGAATGCATGGCGGAGCTGGAAAAGGACCTGGACGTACCGGTTTCCGACCCTGGCTACGGTTCTTCGCTGTTCATTTCCGCCGCGAATAAAGCGGCCCCGCGCATGCTGGGTTTCATCGAAGCCTCTGACTGGCACTCAGTCACCACCCGATGAACTGACGTTTCCATCCCGTCAGCACAAACAAAACCCGCCAGTGACGGCGGGTTTTTTATTGTCTGGCGTTTAGGGTTTCAGTAGCCGACGAAGTAGTACGCCTGCCGTCCGACCATCATGGTCTTGAGCACTTTGAGTGGCGCGGCGGGTTCGCTGTCTGCCGAGATCACCGCGACGTTCGACGGTGAGGCGCTGAGGAAGTCGTGCAGTTGCGCGTCGGTATCCAGCCCTTTGAGCACGCGCTGTGTGTAGAACACGCTGGCGCCGCCGACCCGCTCATTGGCTTGGAACAGCGCCACCTGCTGGCCGTTGGCTTGCAGGGTCTGAATATGTTCGGTCAGCGGCAGGAACGACAGTTCCTTATCGGCGTTGGGCAAGGCCCACTGTGCGGCGCCCAGGTAGCTGGCGATCACCACGGTGAGCAAGCCAGCAGCAATCGCCTGACGATGGCGGGCGACTTTTCCGATAAACCGGTCGGCCGTTTCATGCGCCTGCAAGCGATCGAACAACACTCGTGCATACTCGGCGGCAATCACCGCCGCGGCCGGGGTCATCGACATCAGGTACACCGTGCGCTTGCTGGAGGCCAGGGTCAGCATGATGAACTGCGCCACGATCCACAGGCTGAAAAACAGCAGGTAACGGTTGGCTTTCAGTTCCTTGCGAAAATGCCACAGGCCCAGGTACACCAGAATGTTCCACGGCAGGAACGCTTCCGGCAGTTTGGCCAGGTAGTAGTAGAACGGCTCGTAGTGGCCGGCTTCGACGAACGAGCCGCTGAAGCGACCGACACTGTTGGTCAGCAGCACTTCAGCGACGGCGTGCGAGCCTCCGCGCTGATAGAGCACGGCGAGCCAGATCAGCAACGGAATCAGGCCCACGGCCGTGAGCAGGCCGGGACGCAGCCAGGCGCCGATCTTCAGGCGTCTATCGATCAGGTTGTCGGCCAGCAGATAGGCGAAAATCACCACCCCCGGCATTGCCAGTCCGAGCACGCCTTTGCTCAAGGTGGCGATGGCAATCCCGACGATAAACAGCAGCGAGTTGCCCGCGTTCGGTGCGCGTTGCGCCTGAAAGAACGCCAGCAGCGCCGTGGTCACGCCGAGCGCCAGCAGCGCATCCTCGCCGACCCCGCGCACGTTGCTCCAGTAGCTGGCCATGGTCGCCAGCAGAATCCCCGCCGTCCACGCGACCGCTTTCGGCCGTCCGAAGCGGCGCAGCATGCCGTACAGCAGCATCACGCTGAGCAGCCCGGCCACCGCCGACGCCAGCCGCACCGCCCACGGCGAAACGCCGAACACGCGCATGGCGCCGGCGTCCAGCCACAGGCTCAGGGGTGGTTTTTCCAGAAAGGGCTCGCCGAACAGGCGCGGCGTCACCCAGTCATCGTCCAGGTGCATCTCCATGGCGATCCCGGCCACGCGGGCCTCGGTGGAGCCTTGCAACTGGTGGTTGCCCAGGGCGAAAAAGAACAGCAGGGCGGCAAGTAGAAACAGCGAAGTGGCGGCACGCGGCATGGGTTTCAGGCAACCGGAAAGGGCAGGAGCCTTGAGCATACTTCGCCAATGCTTAACAAATTGTGAAACTCACGCCAGTTGTCGCGACCAACGCTTGTCCGGCGTTTCGAACAACGGGTTGATCAGCGCCGTCAGCACATGGTCCTGCCAGCGGCCGGCGATGTTCAGGTAGGCCTTGGCGTAGCCTTCGCGCTCGAAACCCAGGCGCTCCAGCAGGCGTGCACTGCGCTCGTTGCCGGGCATGTAGTTGGCCATGATCCGGTGCAGGTTCTGGGTGTCGAACATGTAGCCGATGCCAGCTTCCAGGCCTTCCTGCATCAGGCCCTGGCCCTGATGTGCGTGGTCGATGTGATAACCCAGATAACAGGCCTGAAACGCACCGCGAATGATCCCGCTGAAGTTGCACGCGCCGATCATCTGTTGGCCGTCCGGCGTCAGCAGGGCGAAATGCATCGCCAGCCCGGCCTCGTAGGCACTGGCCTGAACCTCGAGGCGTCGGCGAATCTGTTCGGTGGAAAAGTATTCGGTGGTGCGAATCGGCGACCAAGGCGCGAGGTGGCGCTGGTTGCGTGCATAGAAGTCACTTTCCAGTTCGGCGTGGCCCGGGGCCAGGATGGCGAGCGTCAGACGTTGGCAGGGCAGGCTCAGCAGTGACATCGGGCGCTCCGGTTGGCAAGGTCAGGGACAGGATTGCCCACAGGGTGGAAAAAAACAAACCGCACTGGCTAATGCCGATCAGTTAAGCGCAGATCCCCTGTGGGAGCGGACTTGCTCGCGAAAGCGGTGGGGCAGTCAACATCAATGTTTGCTGGGCCGACGTCTTCGCGAGCAAGCCCGCTCCCACAATTGATCTTCGTGGCTTTGAGCATTGAGTTCGTTTAACTGATCGGCATTAACCGCGCTGGCGCCCTGTAAATTTCTCTGGTTGAGTGCACAGGGTGGTATCGAGTGCGGCATTTCTGCAATTGGAGGAACAAGCAATGGAATTTGCATTGACGGTGAACGGGCTGGCGCTGCGTGTTCGCTCGCCGGACCCCGCGCTGGTTAACCCGGTGCGCGAGGCGTTGAACGCCAGTTACCGCGAGCATGCGCCCTTTCTGGAGTGGGCGGTCGAACATACCAGTGAAGAGCGGGCACTGTCGTCGATGTTGCAAGCACGGAAAGATTTCGCCAGCGAGTCCGGTGAGCGGCGGCTGTTCATCGTGACCGAAGACGGTCGAGCCGTCGTTGGCTGCATCGGTCTGATACCGCGTCGGCGCCAGCGTTACGTCGTCGGCTATTGGGCCAACAGCGCGTTTGCCGGCAAGGGCTACATGCGCGAAGTGCTGACGCAATTGGTCAGGCGCTGGCCTGATTTCACCTTTTACCTGACCACCTCATCGGCCAACACCCGCAGTCAGCGTCTGGCTGAAGCGGCGGGGTTTGCGCTGATCAGGGTTCACCGGCGGGCGCGGCAGTCGCCACAGCATGGCGTGCAGGACACTTGGGTGTATCGCTTCGGCGCCGAACGACGGGCAAAAAAAAGCCCGCGGGAGAGCGCGGGCGAACCGTAGTTTCTTGAATGAGCGAGCGGACTGTACCGTGTTGATCGAACCGGAGCAGTGAAGAAAAATTCATCTCGGCGGCGACGGCGCTGGAACCCTTCAAGGCAAGTGATCCGCGGCAAAATCGGCTTCCGAACGTGCCCGCAAGCGGCCCTTGCGACAGGCCTCCTGAAAACGTTCGAAGTCGCGTTCGTTCTGCGCGGTATAACTGCGCGCATATTTGAACAGCGCGTCGGCCAAGGCATTACCTTTGCCGATGTAGCCGCTGATCAGCGCCGCATTCCCCGAAGCCTTGGCGTGAGCGCGGGCCAGCGCGCGACCGCAGACCCGGGCATAAGCGGCGAACGTTTCGGCGTCGAAGTTTTCCAGCTCGGCGGAAATCTTCATGTCGCGCAATTGCCGCACATAGAAATGCCGACCGCTGGGGCCGGTGGTCCACCCGAGAAACAGATCACTGGCCGACTGCATCAGGCGTTGTCCTTCGACCACACGCTGACCTTCATGGCGGGTTCGGGATTTGGCTTTCACATAATCCGCGAGCACCGAGCGCCGCGCTTCCTTGAACTGTAGAAACAACGGGAACTCCTGATCGTCGGTAAGCAACGCCACCAGACACCGCGTGCCGACGCTGCCGACACCCACCACCTTGAACGCCAGGTCCTGCACGTGAAACCGTGACAGCAATTCCCGCCGGTCAGCCTGCAGCGTGGTTCGGTAATCCCGCATGAACGTGTCGAACAACGGCCGCCAGTCCGCCAGCCGCAACCAGTCATCATCGGCGTCGAGCAGCGTGGTGTTTTTGTGCAGGTGGAAAATTTCCGGCAGGTCGTCGCGAATGATCAGCCGCCCGTTGGCGTCGCGCTCACTGATTTTCGGCAGCAACTCGGCATGGGTCCGCCGCTCGGCTTTTTCGACGGCACGCTGCACATGTTCCAGCGCACTTTTGCGCGCCTGATCGAGCAAGTCTTCGTACTTGATCGATTCGTACCAGGTTTCCAGCGCACTCTGTTCGGCGCACTCCAACACCGTTGCCTGATAGGCGCCGACCATCTGCCGACAGACGTCCTCTTCAACCGACTCACCATGGCGCAGATCCCGCGCCGCCACCACAAAACTTGCTGCCAGGCGCTTCACATCCCATTCCCAGGGGCCGGGATGCGCCTCGTCGAAATCATTGACGCTGAACAACAGATTGCGCTCCGGCGTGGCAAACCCACCGAAATTCATCAAATGCGCATCACCACAGATCGGCCCGACCAGCCCCATGTTCGCCGTGCCCGACAAGTCATGCGCCTGCACCAGCGCATTACCGCGAAAGAAAGTGAAGGGCGACACAAGCATCCGCCCATAACGCAACTCCACCAACGACGCGACGCGGCCCTGGCTTGAGGCCTTGATCAGCGGAATCGGATCGCGATTCATCTTGCCGGTGGTCGCCTGCGAGCCGCGCGAGCATTGCTTGCGCGCGTCCTTGCCTTGCTTCATGCGGTCTTGGAGGTTGGTCATGGGGGCTCGTCGTGGCAGTGGGGGCGGTGTGAGTGTAGAAGTGCTTTGGGGGTTTATCCGCAGACGTTGCACGATGTGGGCAACAGCGCAGACATAAAAAAGCCCGGCATTCAGCCGGGCTTCTTGGCGGTATTCGGGTTACGCCTGTTTGGTCTCGGCTTCCTGGATGTCCGATCTTCAGGGAGCTGTTCACACAATTCTCACCTGTGTTGCGCGATGATGACTGCCGGTATTCCATCGCCCCGAGCGAGTGTTCCCATCATGAATATGAGTGTTCCCATCATGAATATGAGTGTTCTCTACGCTTTGATTGCGGCGGCGCTGTTCGGCGCCAGTACGCCACTCGCCAAATTGTTGGGGCTACAGACGTCGCCGATTCTGCTCGCCGGCTTGCTCTATCTGGGCAGCGGTCTGGGCTTGACCGTCCTGCGTTTTGCCCGCGATCGAGGCTGGCAGCCTTCCGGGCTTCAAAATGGTGAATGGCCGTGGCTGATCGGCGCCATCGGCTTCGGCGGGGTGCTGGCACCGGTGGCGCTGATGTTCGGGTTGACCCGAACGTCCGGCGCCAGCGCGTCACTGATGCTCAATCTGGAATCGGTGCTCACGGCACTGCTGGCGTGGGTGGTGTTCAAGGAGAACGCCGACCGGCGCATCGTGATCGGCATGCTTGCCATCGTGGCCGGCGGTGTCGTGCTGTCATGGCCGCAGGAGGCGATGTCGGCGCATGACTGGAGCGGGCCGCTGGCTGTCGCCTTCGCCTGCTTTTGCTGGGCCATCGACAACAACCTGACGCGCAAAGTCTCTGCCTCGGATGCACTGTTCATCGCCGGTAGCAAAGGCCTGGTGGCGGGGCTGGTCAACTGCGCCCTGGCCTTGTTCATCGGCACGCAACTGCCCGCCGCCAGCTCGCTGGTGCCGATCATGCTGGTCGGCTTTCTCGGCTACGGCGTCAGCCTGGTGATGTTCGTCCTCGCCCTGCGCGGACTGGGCAGCGCGCGCACCGGCGCGTACTTTTCCACCGCGCCATTCCTGGGGGCAGGCATCTCGATTCTGCTGCTCGGCGAGTCGGTATCGCTGATGTTCCTGCTCGCGGCCGCATTAATGGTCTTCGGGGTATGGATTCACCTGATGGAAAACCATGCTCATGAGCATCAGCACGAACCGCTTGAACACGATCATCGGCATACACACGATGAGCATCACCAGCATACGCATGGGTTTGAGTGGGATGGGGTAGAGCCGCATAGGCATCCGCATGTGCATACGCCGATGCGGCACAGTCATGCACATTTTCCGGATGTGCATCATCGGCATGAGCATTGATCGGGTGTGTCGGGGGATGGGTTTTCGGCGGTAAGCGCTGGAGTGGAACGGTCAGATGCGACAAAGCCCGCACTAGGCGGGCTTTGTCGTTGAGAGTTGGTGGAGCCGGGGGGATTTGAACCCCCGTCCGCCAGTGCTCCGCTGTCGGTACTACATGCGTAGCCGTGTCTATTAAGTTAACCCTCAGCGACCCGACGGGCAGGGTGCTTTGGGCGAGTTGTGTAAGTTTTAGCCGCTTCGTCCACAACGTACTGCACGGCGATTCTGTTCTATATGACAATCATTTCGGGTTTACAGACATCCCCTGATGATTGCTGGGCCCGAAGGCACCAGGAGTGCATGTCAGCTGCAATTAAGCAGCGAGAGCAGCACCGTATTGGTCGTCATTGGCAACTATAAGAAGTTGCAACAGTGGATTTACGACTTCTGTTACCAAGTCGGCATGCACCTAAAGTTTCGTCACCGGCGTCGAATCCTAATCGGCCCCGAACTCATTGCCTCGTACATCATGTGAGGCAACAAGCCTGTGCAGTGTACGCCAAACGGCCTGCAAGGCCAACCCGAAGGTTGGCCCGGGCGTGAATCAATTGTTGGTGCCGGTGGATTTGCGCAGCTCCAGGATGGTTTGCGAGGTTTCCGCAACGCAGTCATCGATCTTGCCCTGGGCTTTGAGCGCCTGAGCCTTGCTCACGCTGGCTTCTGCACGCTGACTGAGTTCCGGGTTCGCTGACAGCTGCCCCTTCGCATTGTTGATGGTCTGGATATTGGCATCGCACAGGTCGGCAGGTTTGTCGGCGGCGAACGAGGTGGAGGCCAGCATCGAGGCCGTCACGAACAGACCTAACAGTACAGAACGTTTCATGTGTATCTCCTTGAACTGAGGGATCCAGACTTCGCTGGCCGTCAGGACGGGCAACCGAGTGGAGGAAAAGCCCCGATTTTCGGGGCCCGTTCTGTGGACTACGGTGGCGCGCAAGGGTTCTATTTTTCTTCAGCAGGCCTTGGCCCGGGTCACCCGATCCACCAGATAGACCAGCCCGTGATAGTCGATCCCGCCGTGTTGCGTCAGGCCGATCTCACAGGTGCGGCTGGTAGAAATCCCCTCGCTGCAATGCTGCACCGCATCCTTGAGCGTACGCAGCGAATGGCTGTTCAGCTCCGGCGTGGTGAAACCCTTGTCACCGGCGAACCCGCAACAATGGATGCCTTCCGGGACGACCACGGTCTTGCTGCATTTGCGTGCCAGATCGATCAGCGCCTGGCTCTCGCCCAGATGCTGCGTGCTGCACGTCACGTGAACCGCAATCGGTGCTTCCTGCGGGGTGAAATCCAGGCGATCGAGAAGGTGCGTACGGATGAAGCGCACCGGGTCGTACAGATCCAGACGCACATCTCCCACGTCCTGAACCAGGCGCAGGGTGCACGGGCTGGTGTCGCAATAGATCGGATCAAGCCCGCCGCGACTGGCGTGAAGCAGCGCGCCGATCAGTTCCTGACGCTTGTGTTCTGCCTGTTCGGTATAGCCTTTGGAAGCGAAGGGCTGACCGCAGCAGAGGTTGTCCTGATTGTCCGGAAAGACCACCTGGTAACCAGCCTTTTCCAGCAGACCACGGGTCTTGTCGTAGAGCGACATCTGCTCCTTGTCACCCGCCGCCGGGCCCATGACCCGCGATACGCACGCCGCCAGATACACCACGCGCGGGCGCTCATCGGAGACACTCGGGCTGAAGCGAATGGCTTTTTCCGGTTGCGGCATCGCATTGGTCCACAGCGGCACCTGGCCTTTGGACAAGCGCGTCAGCGTCGCCGAAAATTTGCCCAGACGCGGTGCGCCGAGCAGCATCCGTGCGCCGTTGGCCACGTGCAGGGTGAAGCGTGCGCCTTGCAGAGTCTTGGCGAAATTTCCTTCGATCCAGTCAGCGGTTTTCTGATGCGTGGCGTGACGGGCGCGAAGTTTTTTCACCAACTCACCGGTGTTGATGCCGACCGGGCAACGCTGCGCGCACAGGCCAGTCGCTGCGCAGGTTTCGATGCCTTGGTATTCGTAGGCTTTTTCCAACTCGGCGGTGTCGACACCCGCGCGTTTTTTCGCCTGAATGTCGCGCCAGATCACGATACGTTGGCGTGGGCTGAGGGTCAGGCCTTTCGACGGGCAGACCGGTTCGCAGAAGCCGCATTCGATGCATTTGTCGACGATCTCGTCAGCCGCTGGCAACGGTTTCAGGTGCTTGAGGTGGATCTGCGGATCCTCGCTGAGCACCACGTTCGGGTTGAGGATGCCGTTGGGGTCGAGCAGGCGTTTGAGCTGCCACATCAACTGATAGGCGTCGCTACCCCATTCCAGTTCAACGAACGGCGCCATGTTGCGCCCGGTGCCATGTTCGGCCTTCAGCGAACCGCCGAACTCCACCGCCACCAGTTGCGCGACGTCGTCCATGAACGCCTGATAGCGTACGACTTCTTCCGGGCTGTTGAAGCCTTGAGTGAAGACGAAGTGCAGATTGCCTTCCAGTGCGTGTCCGAAAAGTATCGCTTCGTCGTAGGCATGTTTATCGAACAGTGCAATCAGGCGGTTTACGCCGATGGCCAGTTGCTCAACCGGGAAGGTCACGTCTTCGATGATCACCGTGGTGCCGGTTTTGCGCACGGCGCCGACCGCGGGGAAGGTGTCTTTGCGGATCGCCCAGAGTTTGGCGTTCTCAGTCGGGTCTTCGGTGAAGTCGACCTGCTTTTCGACCGCGAAGCCACTGAGCGATGCCATGATCTGCGCCAGTTGCTCCTGCAGCAAAGCGGAGGAGGCCGCGCGGGATTCGATCAGCAGGGCGCAGGCATTGTCCGACAGCTGTTGTACGAAATCAGGCATGCCCGGTTTGTCCTGCACCGAGCGCAGGCTGCGTCGGTCCAGCAGTTCCACGGCGGAGACCGGTTGGCTTTTCAGCACGGTAACGGCGTTGCAACAGGTTTCCACATCGGGAAAGACGATCAGTGCCGAAGCCTTGTTCGGGTGGTCGATCACCGTGTCGTAGGTCACCGCACTGATGAATCCAAGGGTACCTTCGGAGCCGACCAGCAGGTGACTCAAGATATCCACAGGCTCATCGAAGTCCACCAGCGCATTGAGCGACAGGCCGGTGGTATTTTTCAGACGGTATTTGTGGCGAATTCTGGCGGCCAGTTCGGCATTGGCGCGGGTCTCGCGGCCCAACGTCGCCAGGCGCTCCAGCAGTTCGCGGTGGCTTTCGCGAAAGGCTGCGACACTCGCGGCGTCTTCGGTGTCGAGTCGCGTACCGTCAGCCAGCACCAGACGAATCCCGGCCAGCGTGTGATAGGTGTTTTGCGCCGTGCCGCAGCACATGCCGCCGGCGTTGTTGGCGACGATGCCGCCGATCTTGCAGGCGTTGATCGATGCCGGGTCTGGGCCGATCTTGCGTCCGAACGGTGCCAGCCATGCGTTGGCCTGCGCGCCGATGACGCCCGGCTGCAGGCGGATTTGCATGCCTTGGCCGCGAATTTCGCGGGCGTTCCAGTTATCCCCAAGCACGATCAGCACCGAGTCGCTGATCGCTTGCCCGGAAAGGCTGGTGCCGGCGGCGCGAAAGGTCACCGGAACCTGATCGCGCTGGGCCAGTTTCAGCAACGCCACCACTTCGTCTTCGGATTCGACGCGGATCACCAGTTTGGGAATCAGCCGATAGAAGCTGGCATCGGTGCCGAAGGCCAGGGTCGACAATGGGTCATCAAAACGGCGCTCGGCCGGGATCAGTTGTTGCGCATCTCGCAGGAAAGTCGCCGGTAACGTCATTGGTCCTCCAGAATCAGAACCACCAGGTCTTTCGGGCCGTGTGCGCCATACGCCAGCACTTGTTCGATGTCGGCGGTTTTCGACGGGCCGGACACCAGCAGCGCATTGGTCGGCATGCCTTGCGCCCACTCGAATTCCTGTTGCACCTGATAGAAGTTATCGCGGATTTCGCTGGCCTTGAGCAGGGCGAAATGCACCGGTGGTACCAGGCTCATCAACCGCGGTTCTTCGCGGGTTGGCCAGAGGATCAGGCTACCGGTCGCGGCGATGGCACCGAGGGTGCCGGTGACGCTGGCCGGGGTGTCGTTGAACAGCTCGGCTTTCCACTCCTCCATCGGTCGGTCGTAGGATTTCAGTGCCGGCAGATCGGGATTGTTCGCCCAGTGTTGTGTGATGCGTTGACCGTGGGGCGTTGTCGGTGCGATCAGCAGGCTTGGCAGTTGGCGATCACGCAGCAATTGCGCGAGCAGCGCCGGCCAGTCTGCGCCAGTCGTCAGATGGATTTCGGTGTGCACCGCTTCCATCAGTTTGCGCAGTTGCGGGATGCGTTGTTCGGCGCTGTAGGTGTAAGGCTGCGTCACCAGGTCGACGTCGAAGTCGTCGGCAATCGGTGTGGCGCCGGTCAGACTTTTCCGTAGCTTGGCGAGGATATTTTGCTTGGCGCTCATCAGCGGTCTCCCTGTTTGGCCAGATGCTCGCGGGCCATGTCGTGCAGTGAGCGGGCAGCGGGTTTCGGTGCGCTGTGGTTTTGCGTCCACGGTCCGACATTACTTGGTGTCAGCGCACGCAGGCGTGTGGCGAAGAAGCCGAACAGTCGATACAGGGTCGGCGAGCTGTTGAGTTTCGCCCAGGCATTCCAGATGAAGCGTTCCTTGCGCGAATACTTGCTGCCCTGGCCGCGCATCACTTGATGCGGCGCGTCCGGGGCTTTGACGTTTTCTTCGCGAAGTCGGCGCAGAATTGCCGGGATCGGAATTTTCACCGGGCACACTTCACCGCAGGCACCGCACAGCGACGAAGCGCTCGGGTGATCCGGAACTTTCGCCAGGCCAACCATGTGCGGAGTGATGATTTTGCCGATGGGGCCTGGGTAAACCTCGCCGTAGGTGTGGCCGCCGACGCGGGTATAGACCGGGCAATGATTCATGCAGGCGCCGCAGCGGATGCAGTTCAGGGTCTGACGCAGTTCACTGTCGGCAAAGGCCTGGCTGCGACCGTTGTCGAGCAGCACCAGATGCACTTCCTGCGGGCCGTCAAGTTCATGTTCCTTGCGCGGGCCGGAGATCATGTTGACGTAGGTGGTGATCGGAATGCCCAGCGCCGAGCGGGTCAGCAGCGACAGCAGCGGCACCACGTCGCGCAGGTTTTCCACGACTTTTTCGATGCCGGTGACGGCGATGTGCACCGGGGGCACGGTGGTGGTCATGCGCCCGTTGCCTTCGTTTTCCACCAGCAACAGGGTGCCGGTCTCGGCGACGGCGAAGTTGACACCGGAGACGCCGATGTCTGCTTCGAAGAATTTCTGCCGCAGGACTCTGCGACCGATCTGAATGAGTTGGTCAACGTCCTTGGTGTATTCCACGCCAAGTTTGTCGTGGAACAAGGACGCGACCTGACCGGCATTCTTGTGGATCGCCGGCATAATGATGTGTGAAGGCTTCTCGTGGTCGAGCTGGACGATGTACTCCCCCATATCGGACTCCAGGCATTCAACACCTTGAGCCTCGAGGAAATGGTTCATCTCCATCTCTTCGCTGACCATCGATTTGCCCTTGATCACTTGCCGCGCCTCGTGAGCGCGGATGATCGACAAGACGATGCCATTGGCCTCGTCCACCGTTTCCGCCCAGTGCACTGTCACACCGTTGCGGGTCAGGTTCTGTTCCAGTTGCTCGAGCAGGTCGGGCAACTTGGAGAGCGCGCGGGCCCTGATCGAGTTGCCCAGGGCACGCAAGTGTTCTCTTTCGTGGGCATCGCTGAAAGCCGCGGCCCGCTTGGTCATCAGTGAATCCATGGCAGTGCGGAAGTTGTTCCGTAACTGCGCATCGCCCAAGGCATTGTGTGCCCGGGTGCGGAAATCCTCTTCTACGGCGACCGTAGGAATAATCGCGGAAGTGCTCATTGCGCACCTCCGGTTCGTTGCCACAGAAAGCTGGCGAGATGTTGCCCGCGCAGCGCTTCCTTTTGTTTCTCCAATGCGCCGTTGATGTTCATCAAACAGCCACAGTCGGCGCTCAATACCTTATGTGCGCCAGAGTCCTTCAACGCTTTGGTCTTGTCCGCCACCATCGCGCCGGATATGTCTGGCATACGGACGCTGAATGTCCCACCGAAGCCACAGCATTCGCTTTCGTGATCGTGGTTGACCCGCTCCACGTTGCTCAACTGCGCCAACAACTCGCGGCCGTGCAGGTGGGTATTCATTTCGCGCCGTGCCGAACACGACGTGTGCAGCGCGACTTTGACCGGCTCGCCGCTGTCCTTGAGCTGCACCTTGCAGACAAACAGCAGGAACTCGGCCAGTTCATAGGTGCGGGCCGCCAAGGCCTGCACCTGTTTCAACGTTTGCGGCTCGTCCTTGAACAAGTCGGCGTAATGCTCGCGCAGCATGCCCGCGCAGGAACCCGACGGCACCACCACCGGATAATCCCCGGCAAACAGCGCCAGTTGCGAGCGCGCGACCGTCCGCGCCTGCTCGGTGTAACCCGAGGTGTAGGCCGGTTGCCCGCAGCAGCTCTGCCCTTGCGGGTACTCGACCGTGATCCCTTCGCGCTCCAGCAAGTGGATCGCGTCCATCCCGGCTTCGGGGTAGAACAGGTCGACCACGCACGTACCGAACAGGTAGACCCGCGACGGTTTCTCGCTGGGGTATTGCCGAGGTTCGGGCAGTGGCGGTGCAACACGGGTCGCGTTTGGCACTGCGTTGTAAAAAAGCTCGCTCATCAGGCGTGTCTCCGGGTGGTCCCGGTTATCCGTCCGCTGAGGCTGCTGAATATAGAGCGTGTGGCTTTCAGCAGCCTTACAGACCGGGGTGTGAATTGCTGACGCCGGCATCACGAACCGGCGTCGGTTATTTCCATGCTGCTTGTAGGCTCTTGCAGGTTTAGTGCACCAGCATGCCGGTGAACCAGTAGGCCTGGGCCAAAGTAATCAGGCCGACGATCGTGGCAAAGAATAGGCTGTGCTTGAGGGTGAAGCGGAACAGATCCGATTCCTTGCCCACCAGGCCGGTCGCAGCACAGGCCACGGCGATCGACTGTGGCGAGATCATCTTGCCGGTCACACCGCCGCTGGTGTTGGCCGCCACCAACAGGGTGTCATTGACGCCGATCTGGTGCGCAGTGGTGGCTTGCAGCGAGCTGAACAGCGCGTTGGAGGAAGTATCGGAGCCGGTCAGGAACACGCCGAGCCAGCCAAGGAATGGCGAGAAGAACGGGAACGCGGCACCGGTGGCTGCCAGCACCAGGGCCATGGTCGAAGACATGCCCGAATAGTTGGTGACGAAGGCGAAGGCCAGCACCATACCGATCGACAGAATAGGCCAGCGCAGTTCGTAGAAAGTCTCTTTTAAAGTGGTAAGACCAGTTTTTAAGTTGATCTTCAGCACCAGCATCGAGATCAGCGCGGAGAAGAAAATTGCGGTGCCAGTCGCGGAAATCGGATCGAGTTTGAACACCGCCGGGATGGCCGTAGGAGCAGCCACGATTGGCGCGGTTTTGATCACCAATTGATCAAGGTGCGGGATCGCGAAGTTGAACACCCAGCTGTACATCGAGCCGCCGGCGGCAAACATCGCTTTGAAAGGCTTCAGCGTCCAGATGGTCACCAGCACGGTAAGAATCAGGAACGGCGACCAGGCTTTGAATATTTCCCCGAGGCTGTAAGGCGAAGCCACAGTGGTGCGCTTCTGGCCGAAACCACCGACGCTGGCGGTGATTGCTGCACTCGACGTGGCGCCGGCGATTTGCGCACCCGCGGTGCGTTTTGGCTGCCAGACCTTCAGGAACAGAGTCAGAGAGATCAGGCTGGCCAGAGCCGAGGTGATGTCCGGCAGTTCCGGGCCGATGAAGTTCGACGTGAAGTATTGGGTCACGGCGAAGCTCAAGCCTGCAACCAGTGCTGCCGGCCAGGTTTCACGCACACCGCGCAGGCCGTCCATCATGAACACCAGCCAGAACGGCACGAACAGCGACAGCAGTGGCAGTTGGCGACCGGTCATGGCGCCGATCTTGAACGCGTCGATACCGGTGACCTGGCCGGCCACGATGATCGGAATCCCCAAGGCACCGAAGGCCACCGGCGCGGTGTTGGCAATCAGGCAAAGGCCAGCGGCGTACAGCGGGTTGAACCCGAGGCCGACCAGCAGCGCGGCGGTAATCGCCACGGGGGCGCCAAAACCGGCGGCACCTTCCAGGAACGCACCGAAGCAGAAACCGATCAGCAGCACCTGCAGGCGCTGGTCGTCGGTGATCGACAGCACCGAACTGCGGATGACCTCGAACTGACCGCTCTTGACCGTCAGTTTGTAGAGAAATACCGCTGCAACAATGATCCAGGCAATCGGCCACAGACCGTAGGCAAAACCATATCCAGCCGCGGCGAAGGCCATGTCGACCGGCATGTGGAAGGCGAAAATCGCTACGGCGATCGACAGGGCGAGCGTGATGCTGCCGGCCACATGGCCCTTGAGGCGGAACACCGCCAGAGCGAGAAAGAAGAAAACGATAGGAATGACGGCCGCAAGTGCGGAGACGCCGAGACTGCCGAGCGGGGTGTAGAGCTGTTGCCAGGTTTGCATATGGGGTGGCCCCTAATTGTTGTTGGTCAGGCACTGTCAGCGTTCTTGGTTAATTGGTAATACCAATTTACAATCGCTGTTGGCTAGGGTAAAAGCCTTGATGACGGTGTGTCAATTTGTCGCCCTGAAACTTTTGTCGAATGAGCGGTGCAGATGTCATCTGATCCGGTCGGGCAAATGCTGTCTGACAGGTGTCGGCGAGGCGCTGATAGGCCAGAATAGAGAGCCCGGCGAGCGGTCGGGATCGTGGAGAAATGAGTTATGGGGTTTGATCAGATTCGTCAGCGCCGTTTGTCTGACGATATTGTCGAGCGACTCGAGGGGATGATCCTCGAGGGCACGCTGAAGTCCGGTGAACGGCTTCCGGCTGAGCGAGCGCTGGCCGAGCAGTTCGGCGTATCGCGACCGTCATTGCGCGAAGCGATTCAGAAACTGGCGGCCAAGGGTTTGCTGGTCAGTCGCCAGGGCGGTGGCAACTATGTGGTGGAAACCCTTGGTTCGACGTTCAGCGATCCGCTGTTACTGCTGCTCGAGAGCAATCCGGAGGCGCAGCGTGACTTGCTGGAATTTCGGCACACTCTGGAGGCATCGTGCGCCTATTACGCAGCATTGCGCGCTACCGACGTGGATCGCGAGCGCCTGACAGCAGCGTTCAACGAGCTGCAGGATTGCTATACGCGGCATGACGAAGTGAGTCGGGTGGAGGAGGGCGCGGCGGATGCGAAGTTTCATCTGGCGATTGCCGAAGCCAGCCACAACGCGGTGCTGCTGCACACCATTCGCGGGCTATTCGATTTGCTCAAGCGCAACGTGGTGACCAACATCGGTGGCATGTACAAGCAGCGCACGGAAACCCGCGACATGCTGATTTCTCAGCACCGCGAGCTGTACCTGGCGATTATCGAAGGGCGCGCGGAGCAGGCGCGGGAAGTCTCCAGCCGACACATTCTGTATGTGCAGGAGGTGCTGGAAGAAGTGCGCCAAGAGGTTCAGCGCATGGCTCGGGCGGAGCGGCGCAAGGGGATGTGATCAGTTGTTTGTGTGTTGATGCTGCAATAGCTATCGCGAGCAGGCTCGCTCCCACATTTGAAATACATTCCAGGGTGGGAGCGACGGTTCGACGTTTCGACCTGCTCGCGAATACGCTTTAAAGGCAGAAGAAATTATTCTTCCTTGCCCTTGTTGCGCACGGCGCGCTGCAACTCACGACCGGCGTCGCGTTCGCGCTCGGTGTCACGCTTGTCGTATTCCTTCTTGCCCTTGCCCAGAGCGATCTCGCACTTGACCATGTGCTTGCTCCAGTAGAAGGACAGGCAGACGCAGGCGTAGCCTTTCTGTTGCACGGCAGCGGCGAGTTTTTCCAGCTCGCGCTTGTTGAGCAGCAGTTTGCGGGTGCGGGTCGGATCGGCGATGACGTGGGTGCTGGCGGTCATCAACGGCGTGATGTGACTGCCCAGCAGCCAGGCTTCGCCATCCTTGAGCAGCACGTAACTGTCGACCAGTTGCAGCTTGCTTGCCCGCAGACTTTTTACTTCCCAGCCGGCCAGGACCAGACCAGCCTCGAACCGATGTTCGATGAAGTAATCGTGTCGCGCCTTTTTGTTCTGCGCGATGGTCCCTGTAGGGTGTTTCTTCTGTTTAGCCATAGGGGCGGCATTATATGGAGATAAACGGTCCTCGGCTACGGTGATGCTGCGTGCTTGAGCAGGTTGAGTGAATCCCGGACAATGCGGCCTCTTTTTCTGATGCTTGGGCGTGATATTCGATGTCGACAGACAAGGTTTCTGTCCACGGCAGTTGGGCTAGCCGCTGGGTTTTCATATTCGCCGCGACCGGTTCGGCCGTGGGACTGGGCAGCATCTGGAAATTCCCCTACATGGTTGGGGTCTACGGTGGCGGCGCCTTCGTGCTGATGTTTCTGGCTTGCATCGCCCTGATCGGAGTCCCGGTCATGCTGGCTGAAACCCTGATCGGCCGGCGCGCACGGCAGAGTCCGGCGAACGCCTTGAAGGTGCTGGCGCTGGAAGCCGGGCATTCGGGCAAGTGGTCGTGGGGCGCATTTGCCGGAATGATCACCGCGTTGCTGATCCTGTCTTTCTATAGTGTGGTCGGCGGCTGGTCGCTGGATTACATCATCGACATGGGGCGCGGAGACTTCCAGGGTGCCACGGCGGATCAGGTTGGCGCTTATTTCGGCAATGTCATCTCCGATCCCTGGCGTCTGACACTTTGGCATACGGTTTTCATGCTGTTGTCGGCCGTGGTGATCGCCAAAGGCGTGGTCGCCGGGCTTGAGCGCAGCCTGCGAATCATGATGCCCCTGCTGTTCGTGATGGTGCTGGTGCTCCTGGGTTACAGCATGACCACCGGGCATTTCATGGAGGGCGTCCACTTCATGTTCGACTTCCACCCGGAAAAAGTCCTCGACGGCTTGCTGCCGGCCATGGGGCACGCATTCTTTTCGCTGAGCGTGGGCGTTGGCTCGATCATGATCTATGGCGCTTACATGACCAAGGAGGCCTCATTATCCGGCACCGTGGTGGGTGTGGCGTTGCTCGATACCTTTGTATCGCTGGTGGCGGGTCTGGCGTTGTTCCCGATCGTGTTTGCCGGCGGTTTGAACCCTAGCGAAGGCCCGGGTCTGATGTTCGTCAGCCTGCCATTTGCCTTCGGTAACGTGGTTTTCGGCCAGTTGATGGGCGTGGTGTTCTTTGTTCTGGTGGCGATTGCCGCCTGGAGCTCGGCGATTTCCCTGCTTGAGCCGATGGTTGCTTATCTGGTTGAGCGCACCAAAATCAGTCGCGGCTGGGTGACTTTCTGGCTGGCATTCATCTGCTGGTTCGTCGGTCTGGGCACCGTGTTCTCCTTCAATATCTGGAAGGAAGCCAAATTTTTCGTGAACGAAGGCGGGCTGTTCCATCTCTACCAATGGGGTGCCGCGGGCGGTCTGGACTTCTTCGGTGTGATCGACTTCTTCACCTCGCGGATCATGTTGCCGCTCGGTGGCTTGTGCTTCGTGCTGTTTGCCGGTTGGGTGATGGGGCGTGATGCGGTGCGTGAGGAGTTGTCGATCCGTAATCCGCTGTTGTTTACCCTGTCCTTGTTCTTGATGCGCTATGTGGCGCCCATCGGCATTCTTGTAGTGTTTGCCACCCAGCTCTGGAAGTGACGCTTACATGACGACACATATTCAACGATCAGCGCTGCTGCCATACCCGGCGCAATTTCTTTATGACCTGGTCAACGACGTGGCGCGTTACCCGGAGTTTCTCCCTTGGTGTTCGTCTGCCGAGGTGCTGGAAAGCTCACCTGAGCATATGCGTGCCAGCGTCGGAGTGGCCAAGGGCGGTCTCAGTCAGCATTTCGTCACGCGCAACACGCTGGTGCCCGGGCAATCGATCGAAATGAATCTGGAAGAAGGTCCGTTCAATCAGTTGCACGGCGTCTGGGTGTTCAAGCCGCTGGGTGAAAAGGCCTGCAAGATCAGCCTTGATCTGTCGTTCGATTACGCCGGTCCGATAGTGCGCGCGACACTCGGCCCGTTGTTCAATCAGGCGGCGAATACGCTGGTGGATGCGTTTTGCCAGCGCGCCAAGCAGATGCATGGTTGAGCCGGTGATCGAGATAGAAGTGGTGTATGCCGCCGTGGATCGTCAGATCTTGCGCGCTGTCAGCCTCCCTGAAGGTAAGACAGTGCGTGAGGCAGCGCTGAAATCCGGTATTGGGACTGAGTTCCCGGAGCTGGACTTGAGCGGGTGCCCGCTGGGGATCTTCGGCAAAGTGGTTGCTGATCCACAGATTCGCCCGATTCAGGCGGGGGAGCGCATCGAGATCTACCGGCCATTGCTGGCGGATCCGAAAGAGGTGCGGCGCTTGCGGGCGGCCAAGGCTGCCGAGGCCAAAGCGCGAAATCAGTAGTTGGTCAAATCGCAGACAATAAAAAACCCGGAATCTCCGGGTTTTTTATTGCGTCGCAAATTATTGCGGCGTGGTGTCCAGCGGCTCAGGCGTCGGAACCGGAACGGTTTCAACACCGTCCACGTCCTTCTGGATCTGATCCAGCAAGGAACCTGGTTTGGCTGGCTGTTCCGGCTTCGGCTTCTCGGTGTTCTCGGTAGCAGGCGCTGTCACGCTGGTGCCACTGTCCTTGCCCAGAATGGCTTCGTCACGGCTTACGCCCGGCATGAAGTCACCGGACAGGCTGACAAGCTGGTCGTTGGAGTTGAAGATAACACTCATGCGTTCCTGCTGACGTTCACCGCCACCAGGTTGCAGGCTGTACAGATAATCCCAGCGATCGGCATGGAACGTGTCGGTCAGCAGAGGGTTACCCATGATAAACCGTACTTGCCGACGGGTCATTCCCGGGCGTAACTGGTCTATCATGTCCTGCGTGACGACATTGCCCTGCTGGATGTCGATTTTGTAAACCCCGGGGAATGAACAACCGGCGAGTGCGAGCAGTCCCACAAAGGTGAAACTGGTTAGCAAGAGCTTGGTGTTTTGCATCGGTGGGCGACTTCCACTATCTTGGCTGGGACAACGTAAACGCCGATCATACCCGCATTAAGAGAAGCTGCGAAGCAGCATCGCGAGAAAGCTGACCATGGTTGAAAATAGCGAACTACGCAAAGCCGGCCTCAAAGTGACCCTGCCACGGGTCAAGATCCTGCAAATGCTCGACTCTACCGAGCAGCGTCACATGAGTGCCGAGGACGTCTACAAGGCGTTGATGGAAGCTGGCGAGGACGTCGGTCTGGCCACGGTTTACCGTGTTCTGACCCAGTTCGAAGCCGCTGGCCTCGTGGTCCGTCACAACTTCGACGGTGGCCACGCGGTATTCGAATTGGCTGATGGTGGACACCACGACCATATGGTCAACGTGGAAACCGGTGAAGTCGTCGAATTCGTCAGCCCGGAAATCGAAAAGCTTCAGAAGGCAATTGCCGAGGAGCACGGTGTTGATCTGGTAGATCACAATCTGGTGCTGTACGTACGCAAGAAAAAGTAAGCATGTCGCGCGAATTTCAGGTTCGCGAAACGAACGAAGGCGACCCAAGGGTCGCCTTCGTGCTTTCTGTTGTGCATGAAACCTGAGGTCAGGCCTTGGCGGTGACGACCATCTTTTTCGCGTGAGCCAAAGACTCTTTGGTCAGATCGATGCCACCCAGCATCCGCGCCACTTCCTCTATGCGGTCGTTCTTGCTCAGCTTGGACACGGCGGTGTGAGTTGCTTGCTCGCCGCGCACCTTGTGCACAAATAAATGCTGATGCCCCTGCGCCGCGACCTGCGGCAAGTGCGTCACGGTCAGTACCTGCCCGCGATCACCCAGGCGTCGCAACAACTGGCCGACAATCTCCGCCGTCGGCCCGCCAATGCCCACGTCCACTTCGTCGAATACCAGGGTCGGCACCCGCGAGGTCTGCGCGGTGATCACCTGAATCGCCAGACTGATCCGCGACAGCTCGCCACCGGATGCCACTTTGGCCAGGGCCTTCAGCGGTTGCCCGGGGTTGGCACTGACCAGCAACTCCACTTGTTCCAGGCCGTTGGGCAGCAGTTCGTCGCTGCTGTTGGCGCGCAGTTCGATAGTGAAACGGCCTCCCGGCATGCCCAGGCGCTGGATCTCTTGCTCCACGGCACTGGCGAGGCTGCCGGATGCCTGATGACGCAAGTCGCTCAGTTCTCGTGCCTTCTCTTGATAATGACGGGCATAAGAAGCCAGTTCTTCGCCCAGACGCTCGATGGATTCGTCATTGGCGTTGAGCGTTTCGATTTCATCCAGCAGCTTCTGCTGCATTTCACCGACCTCGGTCGGCTGGATCCGGTGTTTGCGCGCCAGGGTGTAGATCGCGTCGAGGCGTTCTTCCAGATATTGCAGGCGCGCCGGATCGGCATCGAAGTTATCGAGGAAACGATTGAGCTCGCCCACCGCTTCTTCGACCTGGATCTGGGCGCTGGTGAGCAGACTGCTGGCCTCGCCCAGTGCACCAATCGAGTTGTTCACGCTCGACAGGCGATTGAGGCTGGCGGTCAGCGCGTTCAGCACGTTGCCGGAGTCGCTCTCGCTGCATTGCTCGACCACTTGTCGGCAAATGCCGAGCAGGGTTTCGGCGTTGGTCAGGTTTTTGTGTTCCTGCTCCAGCTGTTCCAGCTCGTTTTCGCCGAGGCCGAGGTTTTCCAGTTCTTCTAGCTGGTAGCTGAGCAATTGATGGCGAGCACGTTGTTCGTCGCCGGAATTGGAGAGTCGCTCCAGTTCCTGACGGGTTTGACGCCAGCGCTGAGCAGCCAGTTGAACCTGGCGCGCCAGATCGGTAGCGCCGGCGTATTCATCGAGCAGGCGGCGATGGGTATCGGTCTTCAGCAGCGACTGGTGTTCGTGCTGGCTGTGGATATCGATCAGCAGTTCGCCGAGGGCCTTGAGGTCGCCGAGCGGGCAGGGGGTGCCGTTGATATAGCCGCGCGAACGTCCTTCGGCAGTGATGACCCGGCGCAGGATGCACGGGCCGTCATTTTCGAGGTCGCGCTCGGCCAGCCATGCATGGGCTTCAGGAATGTCGACCAGATCGAAGGTGGCAAGGATGTCGGCCTTGTCGGCGCCCGGGCGAACCACGCCGCTGTCGGCGCGATCGCCGAGGGTCAGGCCCAGCGCGTCGAGCATGATCGACTTGCCGGCGCCGGTTTCCCCTGTGATCACGCTCATCCCGCGATCGAGTTCGAGATCGAGATGTTCAACGATGGCGTAGTTGTGTACGGACAGGTGCACCAGCATAAAGGCCGCTCCCAGGCTTTAGGTCTGGTTATTTATACAGTGTTTTGTTTCGGCCTGACAATGCCCTCGCTTAGCTCGATTTGCTTGATCCGATCAAATGCTTAGTCCGGCCGGGAATGACAATGCAGCACTTTTTTGTAGGGGTAATCATTGCAGGCCCTTGAAGCCTGATTTTACGGCCCCATATATCGGGGCAGAAGCGCGAGTCGAGCTCGCGGACGTAATTGAAAGGAGAATTCTATGGCTGACGAACAGACAGTAGATACGCAAAATCCAGAAGCCAATCAGGCGCCCGAGACTTCGGGTGACGACCTGGCGACCCGTGTACAAGTGCTCGAAGAGCAATTGGCCGCCGCGCAGGATCAGTCTCTGCGCGTAGCTGCCGATCTGCAGAACGTCCGCCGCCGTGCCGAGCAGGATGTTGAAAAGGCCCACAAGTTTGCCTTGGAAAAATTCGCCAGCGACTTGCTGCCGATCGTCGACAGCCTGGAGCGTGGCCTTGAGCTGTCGAACCCGGACGACGAAAGCATCCGTCCGATGCGTGAAGGCATCGAACTGACGCTGAAGATGTTCCACGACACCCTCAAGCGCTACCAGCTTGAAGCGATCGATCCGCATGGCGAGCCGTTCAACGCCGTTCACCATCAGGCGATGGCCATGCAGGAAAGTGCCGACGTAGAACCAAACAGCGTTCTGAAGGTGTTCCAGAAGGGCTATCAGCTCAACGGGCGCCTGTTGCGTCCGGCCATGGTTGTGGTCAGCAAGGCGCCGGCGCCAATTTCGCCTTCGATTGACGAGAAGGCTTGAAATTAGCCGCAAGGCCCCCATTTAGAAGTCAAGCGTTTAAGTATTACCGCAGTTAGCCACCACTGCTGCGGCAAAAAAATCCAAAGTTTCGGGAGAGTGAACATGGGCAAAATTATCGGTATCGACCTGGGGACTACCAACTCCTGCGTCTCCGTGCTGGAAAACGGCAAAGCCAAAGTTATTGAAAACGCTGAAGGCGCGCGCACCACGCCGTCGATCATCGCTTACGCCAACGATGGCGAAATCCTGGTAGGTCAGTCGGCCAAGCGTCAGGCAGTGACCAACCCGCACAACACCCTGTACGCAGTAAAGCGTCTGATCGGTCGTCGTTTCGACGAAGAAGTTGTGCAGAAAGACATCCAGATGGTCCCTTACAAGATCGTCAAGGCTGACAACAATGACGCCTGGGTAGAAGTGAACGGCCAGAAAATGGCGCCGCCACAAATCTCGGCTGAAATCCTGAAGAAGATGAAGAAGACCGCCGAAGACTATCTCGGCGAGCCAGTGACCGAAGCGGTAATCACCGTTCCGGCCTACTTCAACGACAGCCAGCGTCAGGCGACCAAAGACGCCGGCCGCATCGCGGGTCTGGACGTAAAACGTATCATCAACGAACCAACCGCAGCGGCTCTGGCTTACGGTATGGACAAGGCCAAGGGCGATCACACCGTGATCGTTTATGACTTGGGTGGCGGTACGTTCGACGTTTCCGTGATCGAGATCGCTGAAGTTGACGGCGAGCACCAGTTCGAAGTGTTGGCCACCAACGGTGACACGTTCCTGGGCGGTGAAGACTTCGACATTCGTCTGATCGACTACCTCGTTGACGAATTCAAGAAAGAAAGCGGCATGAACCTCAAAGGTGACCCGCTGGCCATGCAGCGCCTGAAAGAAGCCGCTGAGAAAGCCAAGATCGAGTTGTCGTCCGCTCAGTCGACCGACGTCAACCTGCCGTACATCACTGCAGATGCCACCGGTCCTAAGCACCTGAACGTGAAGATCTCGCGTGCCAAGCTCGAAGCTCTGGTTGAAGACCTGGTTCAGCGCACCATCGAACCTTGCCGCATCGCCATGAAAGACGCTGGCCTGGATGTTGGCGCGATCAACGACGTGATTCTGGTCGGTGGTCAGACTCGTATGCCGCTGGTACAGAAGCTGGTTACTGATTTCTTCGGTAAAGAAGCTCGTAAAGACGTTAACCCGGACGAAGCTGTTGCCATGGGTGCTGCAATCCAGGGCGCCGTTCTGGCGGGTGACGTGAAAGACGTTCTGCTGCTCGACGTCAGCCCGCTGACCCTGGGTATCGAAACCATGGGTGGCGTGATGACCGCGCTGATCGAGAAAAACACCACGATTCCTACCAAGAAATCGCAAGTGTTCTCGACTGCTGACGACAATCAGGGCGCCGTGACCATTCACGTCCTGCAAGGCGAGCGTAAGCAAGCTGCGCAGAACAAGTCCCTGGGCAAGTTCGACCTGGCCGACATTCCACCAGCTCCACGTGGCGTGCCGCAGATCGAAGTGACCTTCGACATCGACGCCAACGGCATCCTGCATGTCGGCGCGAAAGACAAGGCAACCGGCAAGACCCAGTCGATCGTGATCAAGGCCAACTCCGGTCTGTCCGACGAAGAAATCGAGCGCATGGTGCGTGACGCCGAGGCCAATGCCGAGGAAGACCGCAAGTTCGAAGAGCTGGCCGCTGCCCGTAACCAGGGTGATGCACTGGTTCACTCGACTCGCAAAATGGTTGCTGACGCGGGCGACAAAGTCACCGCCGAAGAGAAGACCGCGATCGAAGCGGCTGTGGTTGCACTGGAAGCCGCTGTAAAAGGCGACGACAAGGCTGCCATCGAAGCCAAGGTTGAAGAGCTGTCGAAAGTCTCGGCACCGGTTGCCCAGAAGATGTACGCCGAACAGGCTCAGCCTGCCGAAGGCGCGGCGCCACACGACGAGAAGGCTGAAAAGGCTGACGACGTGGTTGATGCCGAGTTTGAAGAAGTCAAAGACCACAAGTAAGTTGTTGGTCGGCCGGTTGACTGCCTTTGGGCGGTGACTGGTAGGATGTCGCCGCGCGGGAGCTTGCTCCCGCGTTGGCGTATCTGGAATACGCGAATTTTTACAGCATGCGACAAGCCTCGCGTGTTGCTGGTATGGCCGGAAATGCTCCTGCTTTTCGCGCCGCAAGTACCGCATGAAACAAAGACCAGGATCGTTGAATTGACGTGAGTTGGGTCCGGGCCTGTATTGGGGCTCAACGAGTTTGGCCATCCTCAGGAGGGGTTTGCCGAACGTCCTCAAGAGTGCAAAAGACTTATGGCAAAGCGTGACTATTACGAAGTGTTGGGTGTTGAGCGTGGCTCAAGCGATGCAGACCTGAAAAAGGCTTACCGTCGCCTGGCGATGAAGCATCACCCTGACCGTAATCCCGATGACAAAGCGTCGGAAGAACTGTTCAAAGAGGCCAACGAGGCCTACGAAGTATTGTCCGACTCCAGCAAGCGTGCGGCGTACGATCAGTACGGCCATGCCGGTGTAGACCCGAGCATGGGTGGCGGCGGCGCCGGTTTCGGTGGGCAGAATTTCTCTGACATCTTTGGCGATGTCTTCAGTGATTTCTTCGGCGGCGGTCGCGGCGGTTCCCGTGGCGGCGCTCAGCGTGGCAGCGATTTGCGCTACACCCTGGAGCTGAATCTGGAAGAAGCGGTGCGCGGTACCACCGTGAATATCCGCGTCCCGACACTGGTCAACTGCAAGCCGTGCGATGGTTCGGGTGCGAAGAAAGGCTCGTCGCCATCGACTTGCCCGACGTGCGGCGGCATCGGTCAGGTGCGTATGCAACAAGGCTTCTTCTCGGTGCAGCAGACCTGCCCGCGTTGCCATGGCCAGGGCAAGATCATTTCCGACCCGTGCGATTCGTGCCACGGCGACGGCCGTGTCGAAGAGTACAAGACGCTGTCGGTGAAAGTACCGGCTGGTGTTGATACCGGCGACCGCATTCGTCTGTCCGGCGAAGGTGAGGCGGGTACTCAAGGTGGCCCGACTGGCGACCTGTACGTTGTGATCAACGTGCGCGAACACGACATCTTCCAGCGTGATGGCAAGCATCTGTTCTGCGAAGTGCCGATCAGCTTTGTGGATGCGGCGCTGGGCGGCGAGCTGGAAATTCCGACCCTCGACGGCCGCGTCAAACTGAAAATCCCCGAAGGCACCCAGACCGGCAAGCAGTTCCGTGTGCGCGGTAAAGGTGTGGCGCCGGTACGTGGTGGTGGTGCGGGCGATCTGATGTGTCGCGTCGCGGTCGAGACCCCGGTCAACCTGAACCGTCGCCAGCGCGAATTGCTCGAAGAATTCCGCAGCTCGCTGGCGGACGACAACAGTCACTCGCCGAAAACCACTGGTTGGTTCGATGGTGTGAAGCGCTTCTTCGGCGATCTGTAAGGAGTCGGCATGCGACGTATAGCTGTGATGGGCGCCGCCGGGCGCATGGGCAAGATTCTGGTCGAGGCCGTGCAACAACGCGCGCCGTTGACTGGCCTGACCGCTGCGATCGTTCGTCCCGGCAGTACGCTGATCGGGGTGGACGCCGGTGAACTGGCTTCATTGGGGCGCATCGGGGTGCCGTTGTCCGGCAACCTGGAATCGGTGGCGGAAGAGTTCGACGTATTGATCGACTTCACCCTGCCGGAAGTCATGCTGAAAAACCTCGCGTTCTGTCGCAAGGCCGGCAAGGCCATGGTCATCGGCACCACTGGGCTGGACGCCGCGCAGAAGCAGTTTCTGGCAGAGGCGGGCAAGGATATTCCGATCGTCTTCGCGGCCAACTTCAGCGTTGGGGTCAACCTGTCGCTCAAGCTGCTCGAGATGACTGCCCGGGTGCTGGGTGATGATGCCGACATCGAGATTATCGAAGCGCATCACCGGCACAAGATCGATGCTCCGTCGGGCACGGCATTGCGCATGGGCGAAGTAATCGCCGAGGCGCTGGATCGTGATCTGCAGAAAGTCGCAGTCTACGGTCGTGAAGGCCACACCGGTGCGCGCGAGCGCGAAACCATCGGTTTCGCCACCGTTCGCGGTGGTGATGTGGTCGGTGATCACACCGTGCTGTTCGCCTGCGAAGGCGAGCGCCTGGAGATCACGCACAAGGCTTCCAGTCGCATGACATTCGCCAAGGGCGCGGTGCGTGCGGCGTTGTGGCTGGATGCTCGCGAGCCAGGTCTGTATGACATGCAGGACGTGCTCGATCTGCATTGATTGACTGTTTTACCCAGCGCAAACGCCCTGTTTGCGCTGGTTTTTATTCGCCGCGCGACGCCCTGTCGCATTCTCCGGCCTTTTAGGCTCTTTAGCGGTGGACCAAAAAAGCCTTTTTCTGTAAGCTACAGCTTTAGTGTGTCCACTAAAAGCGCGCAGAATAATTCAGTGAAGAAGCGGGGTGACGTGTCCATACGTCACTCCGCTTTTTTACAACCTGCGATCGCCCTTTCATGCGTTATTTACGGGAGGTCTTCTTGACTAAGCCAGCCATACTTGCCCTTGCTGATGGCAGCATTTTTCGCGGCGAAGCCATTGGAGCCGACGGTCAAACCGTTGGTGAGGTGGTGTTCAACACCGCAATGACCGGCTATCAGGAAATCCTTACCGATCCTTCCTACGCCCAACAGATCGTTACCCTGACTTACCCGCACATCGGCAATACCGGCACCACGCCGGAAGACGCCGAGTCTGACCGCGTATGGTCCGCTGGCCTGGTCATCCGTGACCTGCCGCTGGTAGCGAGCAACTGGCGTAACACGATGTCCCTGTCCGATTACCTGAAAGCCAACAATGTTGTGGCGATCGCCGGTATCGACACTCGCCGCCTGACTCGCATCCTGCGCGAAAAAGGCGCACAGAACGGCTGCATCATGGCCGGCGACAACATCTCCGAAGAAGCGGCAATCGCCGCGGCGCAAGGCTTCCCTGGCCTGAAGGGCATGGATCTGGCAAAAGTCGTCAGCACCAAGACCCAATACGAATGGCGCTCGACTGTCTGGGATCTGAAGACCGACAGCCACGCGACCATCGAAGCCTCCGAGCTGCCATACCACGTGGTTGCCTACGACTACGGCGTCAAGGTCAACATCCTGCGCATGCTGGTCGAGCGCGGCTGCCGCGTTACCGTGGTGCCGGCCCAGACTCCGGCCGCCGATGTGCTGGCGCTGAAACCGGACGGCGTGTTCCTGTCCAACGGCCCGGGTGACCCGGAGCCTTGCGACTACGCGATCAAGGCGATCAAGGAAGTGCTGGAAACCGAAATTCCGGTGTTCGGCATCTGCCTCGGCCACCAATTGCTGGCCCTGGCCTCCGGCGCCAAGACCCTGAAAATGGGCCACGGCCACCACGGTGCGAACCACCCGGTGCAGGATCTGGACACGGGTGTCGTGATGATCACCAGCCAGAACCATGGTTTTGCGGTAGACGAAGAAACCCTGCCCGCCAACGTTCGCGCGATTCACAAATCGCTGTTCGACGGCACCCTGCAGGGCATCGAGCGCACCGACAAGAGCGCGTTTAGCTTCCAGGGGCACCCTGAAGCGAGCCCGGGCCCGAACGATGTCGCGCCACTGTTCGACCGCTTCATCAACGAGATGGCCAAGCGACGCTAAGCGTTCGCCTTGAGACTGTAGAGAGAAGCCCTCGAGGGCGGCCCCGGCACCGGCGGCCCCTTCGAGACTTCAGAAATCGATCAAGACGGCTTGCCGACTGACCTGCGGATTTGAGTGACAAACCCATGCCAAAACGTACAGACATTAAAAGCATCCTGATTCTCGGCGCTGGCCCGATCGTTATCGGCCAGGCCTGCGAATTCGACTACTCCGGCGCCCAGGCCTGCAAAGCCCTGCGCGAAGAGGGTTATCGCGTCATCCTGGTGAACTCCAACCCGGCCACCATCATGACCGACCCGGACATGGCCGACGCCACGTACATCGAGCCGATCAAGTGGCAGACTGTTGCCAAGATCATCGAAAAAGAGCGTCCGGATGCGGTGCTGCCAACCATGGGCGGCCAGACCGCTCTGAACTGCGCCCTGGATCTGGAGCGCGAAGGCGTTCTGGAAAAATTCGGCGTAGAAATGATCGGCGCCAACGCCGACACCATCGACAAGGCTGAAGACCGTTCGCGTTTCGACAAAGCGATGAAATCCATCGGCTTGGCGTGCCCGCGTTCCGGTATCGCCCACAGCATGGAAGAGGCCAACGCGGTCCTCGAGACCCTGGGCTTCCCGTGCATCATCCGTCCGTCCTTCACCATGGGTGGCACCGGTGGCGGTATCGCTTACAACCGTGAAGAGTTCGAAGAAATCTGCGCCCGTGGTCTGGACCTGTCGCCGACCAAAGAGCTGCTGATCGACGAATCGCTGATCGGCTGGAAAGAATATGAAATGGAAGTTGTCCGCGACAAAAAGGACAACTGCATCATCGTCTGCTCGATCGAGAACTTCGACCCGATGGGCGTGCACACTGGTGACTCGATCACCGTGGCTCCAGCGCAGACCCTGACCGACAAGGAATACCAGATCCTGCGTAACGCCTCCCTGGCGGTACTGCGCGAGATCGGCGTCGAGACCGGCGGTTCCAACGTTCAATTCGGTATCTGCCCGAACACTGGCCGCATGGTCGTGATCGAGATGAACCCGCGCGTATCGCGTTCCTCGGCGCTGGCTTCGAAAGCCACCGGTTTCCCGATTGCCAAAGTCGCCGCCAAGCTGGCGGTGGGCTACACCCTCGACGAACTGTCGAACGACATCACTGGCGGCAAGACCCCGGCGTCCTTCGAACCGTCGATCGACTACGTCGTGACCAAGCTGCCACGTTTCGCCTTCGAGAAATTCGCCAAGGCTGACGCGCGCCTGACCACCCAGATGAAGTCGGTGGGTGAAGTCATGGCCATCGGTCGCACCTTCCAGGAATCCCTGCAGAAAGCCCTGCGCGGTCTGGAAGTCGGCGTTTGCGGTCTGGACGAGAAGCTCGACCTGAGCAACCCGGAAAGCATGAGCGTGCTCAAGCGTGAGCTGACCGTGCCGGGCGCCGAGCGTATCTGGTACGTGGCGGACGCGTTCCGCGCCGGCATGACCGTCGAAGAAATCTTCGGCATGAACATGATTGACCCGTGGTTCCTGGTGCAGATCGAAGATCTGATCAAGGACGAAGAGAAGGTCAAGACCCTCGGTCTGTCCGCTATCGACCGCGACCTGATGTACAAGCTCAAGCGCAAAGGCTTCTCCGATCAGCGTCTGGCCAAGCTGCTGGGTGTGACCGAGAAGAACCTGCGTACTCACCGTCAAAAGCTGGAAGTGTTCCCGGTCTACAAGCGCGTTGACACCTGTGCTGCCGAGTTCGCCACCGACACCGCTTACCTCTACTCGACTTACGAGGAAGAGTGCGAAGCAGCGCCGTCCGGTCGCGACAAGATCATGATTCTGGGTGGCGGTCCGAACCGTATCGGCCAGGGCATCGAGTTCGACTACTGCTGTGTGCACGCAGCCCTCGCACTGCGCGAAGACGGTTACGAGACCATCATGGTCAACTGCAACCCGGAAACCGTTTCCACCGACTACGACACTTCCGACCGTCTGTACTTCGAGCCGGTGACTCTGGAAGACGTGCTGGAAATCTGCCGTGTAGAGAAGCCGAAAGGCGTGATCGTCCAGTACGGCGGCCAGACTCCGCTGAAACTGGCTCGTGCCCTTGAAGCGGCGGGCGTGCCAATCATCGGCACCAGCCCGGACGCAATCGACCGCGCCGAAGACCGTGAGCGCTTCCAGCAAATGGTTGAGCGCCTGAACCTGCGTCAGCCGCCAAACGCCACCGTGCGCAGCGAAGACGAAGCTGTTCGTGCTGCCGCCAAAATCGGTTATCCGCTGGTGGTGCGCCCGTCCTACGTACTGGGCGGCCGCGCGATGGAAATCGTTTACAAGGAAGACGAACTCAAGCGTTACCTGCGTGACGCGGTGCAAGTGTCCAACGACAGCCCGGTGCTGCTCGATCACTTCCTCAACTGCGCCATCGAGATGGACGTGGATGCGGTATGCGACGGCAAAGATGTGGTGATCGGCGCGATCATGCAGCACATCGAGCAAGCGGGCGTTCACTCCGGTGACTCCGCGTGCTCGCTGCCACCCTACTCGCTGCCGGCGCACATCCAGGACGAGATGCGCGAACAGGTCAAGAAAATGGCCCTGGAACTGGGCGTTGTCGGCCTGATGAACGTACAGTTGGCGCTGCAAGGCGAAGACATCTACGTCATCGAAGTCAACCCGCGCGCTTCCCGTACCGTACCGTTTGTGTCCAAGTGCATCGGTGTGTCCCTGGCAATGATCGCCGCTCGCGTCATGGCCGGTAAGACCCTGAAGGAAATCGGCTTCACCAAGGAAATCATCCCGAACTTCTACAGCGTGAAAGAGGCGGTGTTCCCGTTCGCCAAATTCCCTGGCGTTGACCCGATCCTCGGCCCAGAGATGAAGTCCACCGGTGAAGTGATGGGCGTCGGCGACACCTTCGGTGAAGCGTTCGCCAAGGCCCAGATGGGCGCGAGCGAAGTGCTGCCGACCGGCGGTACCGCGTTCATCAGCGTGCGTGACGACGATAAACCACTGGTTGCAGGCGTGGCCCGTGATCTGATCAACTTGGGCTTCGAAGTGGTCGCCACTGCCGGTACTGCCAAGCTGATCGAAGCCGCAGGCCTGAAAGTGCGCCGCGTGAACAAGGTGACCGAGGGTCGTCCGCACGTGGTCGACATGATCAAGAATGACGAAGTCACCCTGATCATCAACACCACTGAAGGTCGTCAGTCGATTGCTGATTCCTACTCCATTCGTCGCAATGCCCTGCAGCACAAGATTTACTGCACTACCACCATTGCGGCGGGCGAAGCTATCTGTGAAGCGCTGAAGTTCGGTCCCGAGAAGACCGTGCGCCGCTTGCAGGATCTACACGCAGGATTGAAGGCATGATCAAATACCCAATGACCGTCCAGGGCGCGAAAGCCCTGGAAGAAGAACACGCTCATCTGACCAAGGTCGTTCGTCCGAAGCTCAGCCAGGACATCGGTACGGCTCGCGAGTTGGGTGACCTGAAGGAAAACGCCGAATACCATGCCGCCCGCGAACAGCAGGGCATGGTAGAGGCGCGGATTCGTGACATCGAAGGCCGGATTCAGAATCAGGTCATCATCGACGTCACGACTATTCCTCATACCGGCAAGGTGATCTTCGGTACAACCGTCGAAATCGCCAACGTTGAGACTGATGAGTCCGTGACTTACCACATCGTGGGTGAGGACGAGGCTGACTTCAAACTCGGCAAGATTTCGGTTGGCTCGCCTCTGTCCCGTGCCTTGATCGGCAAGGAAGAGGGCGATGTAGTCGCCGTGAAAACGCCAAGCGGCGTTATCGAGTACGAGATTGTCGAAGTCCGTCACATTTGAAAGAGGGCGCCCGCTACGTGCGGGCGCCATGCTTTGGCAGCTGGCCCAGATGTTGTGGGTCGGCGGCTTCTGGTTGATTCATCTCGGTTTGCGAGCGGTGTTGGGCAAGATTGGTCTGGCACCGTTGCTGGTCGATGAGATCGCCGATGCGTTTGCAGTGCCGGTGGTGAGTTTTGCCTTCGCATGCGTGATCTTTCAGGCTTTGGTGCTGGTACAGGCCGAGGGCCTTGTCAGTCTATGGCGGGATTTTCGCGGGCAGGTGCTGCTGATGGCGTTGTACGCGTGTGCGATGTTTGTCGCCGTGCGTGTCGGCTGGCCGGATGCGCAGCGCTGGCAGGAATTCAGTTTTCTGGTGTTGGGCTTTTCAGGTCTGGTGCTGGTGCTGCAACCAGTGCCGGGATGGAGTGGCAGGGTGCGCGAAGCACACCCTTGACCCTTGTCATCACTTGAAGCGATGAACGTTCGACAGCTGCTTGTTGACGCTGAAGTTCTTGCGGTAAACCAGTGCCATCTTGCCGATGACCTGAACCAGGTCCGCTTTGCCGACCTTGCACAGTTCTGCAATGTGCGCCAGGCGCGACTCGCGATCGAGGATGTTGAGCTTGATCTTGATCAGCTCGTGATCCGCCAATGCGCGTTCAAGTTCGGCTAACACACCTTCAGTCAAACCGTTGTCCGCCACCGTCAAAACGGGTTTCAGATGGTGGCCAATGGATTTGTACTGTTTCTTCTGCTCTGGAGTGAGCGGCATAATCTGACCCTTTCGTCTGGATTCTGTAAAATGGCGGCCATTTTACCCGAGGGTTCGTGGATCCGCCCAATTAATCACGACCCTTATCATCGAGGTGCCCAATGGCGCGTTCCAAGACAAGCCTTGGTTGGCTGAAACGACATGTCAACGATCCCTATGTGAAGCAGGCGCAGAAGGATGGCTACCGCTCGCGTGCAAGTTACAAACTTCTGGAGATCCAGGAGAAATACAAGCTGATCCGTCCCGGCATGAGCGTTGTCGACCTGGGTGCCGCGCCGGGTGGCTGGTCGCAGGTGACTAGCCGGCTGATCGGTGGTCAGGGGCGTCTGATCGCCTCGGACATCCTGGAAATGGACAGCATCCCGGACGTGAATTTCATCCAGGGTGACTTCACCGAGGACGAAGTGCTCGCGCGGATCCTTGAAGCCGTGGGTAATTCGCAGGTGGACCTTGTGATTTCCGATATGGCCCCCAATATGAGTGGTACGCCTGAAGTGGACATGCCAAAAGCCATGTTCCTTTGCGAGCTGGCGCTTGATCTGGCGGAGCGGATTCTCAAGCCGGGCGGTAATTTCGTGATCAAGATCTTTCAGGGCGAAGGGTTTGATGTTTACCTGAAGGACGCTCGCAAAAAATTCGACAAGATCCAGATGATCAAGCCGGATTCGTCCCGTGGCAGTTCCCGCGAGCAATACATGCTGGCTTGGGGTTACCGCGGGCGTAGTGAGTAAAACGAGGTTTTTCGGCGGGGTGATAGGTATTTCGTATTTCGCCCCGCGCGCATAAGCGAATATTGTGTAGAAAGTGTTTCACAAAGGGTTACAGACGGCGCCTGCCAGAGCTGTAGGTAATGTAGTAAGTTAGGCCGGTGAATATCATGCGAAGCGCGCGCCAGTAGCGGAGCTTGCTTCAGAGGGTAGTTAATTGAACGATATGGCAAAGAATCTGATCCTGTGGTTGATCATCGCGGCAGTCCTGGTGACGGTGATGAACAACTTCTCCAGCCCTAACGAGCCGCAGACCCTCAACTATTCCGACTTCATCCAGCAGGTCAAGGATGGCAAGGTCGAGCGCGTAGCCGTTGACGGCTATGTGATTACCGGCAAACGCAACGACGGCGACAGCTTCAAGACCATTCGTCCGGCGATCCAGGACAATGGCCTGATCGGCGATCTGGTCGACAATCATGTTGTGGTCGAAGGCAAGCAGCCTGAGCAGCAAAGCATCTGGACCCAGCTTCTGGTGGCCAGCTTCCCGATCCTGGTAATCATCGCGGTGTTCATGTTCTTCATGCGCCAGATGCAGGGCGGGGCGGGCGGCAAGGGCGGACCGATGAGCTTCGGCAAGAGCAAGGCGCGCCTGCTTTCCGAAGACCAGGTGAAAACCACCTTGGCTGACGTTGCCGGTTGCGACGAAGCCAAGGAAGAAGTTGGCGAGCTGGTTGAGTTTCTGCGTGACCCGGGCAAGTTCCAGCGTCTGGGCGGTCGCATTCCACGCGGCGTGCTGATGGTCGGTCCTCCGGGCACCGGTAAAACCTTGCTTGCCAAGGCGATTGCCGGCGAAGCGAAGGTGCCGTTCTTCACCATTTCCGGTTCCGACTTTGTTGAAATGTTCGTGGGTGTCGGTGCGAGCCGTGTTCGCGACATGTTCGAACAAGCCAAGAAACACGCTCCATGCATCATCTTCATCGACGAAATCGACGCCGTCGGTCGCCACCGTGGCGCCGGCATGGGTGGCGGTCACGACGAGCGCGAGCAGACTCTCAACCAATTGCTGGTGGAGATGGACGGCTTCGAGATGAACGACGGCATTATCGTGATTGCTGCTACCAACCGTCCTGACGTGCTCGACCCTGCGCTGCTGCGTCCGGGCCGTTTCGACCGTCAGGTGGTGGTTGGTTTGCCGGATATCCGTGGTCGTGAGCAGATCCTCAAGGTTCACATGCGCAAGGTGCCAATGGGTGACGACGTTGCTCCGGCAGTCATCGCGCGTGGTACTCCAGGCTTCTCTGGTGCGGACCTGGCCAACCTGGTCAACGAAGCTTCGCTGTTCGCTGCGCGCAGCGGCAAGCGCATTGTTGAAATGAAAGAGTTCGAACTGGCTAAAGACAAGATCATGATGGGCGCCGAGCGCAAATCGATGGTCATGTCCGAGAAAGAAAAACAGAACACCGCTTATCACGAAGCCGGCCACGCCATCGTTGGTCGCGTAGTGCCTGAGCATGATCCTGTCTACAAGGTCTCGATCATTCCGCGCGGTCGTGCGCTGGGTGTGACCATGTTCCTGCCGGAAGAGGATCGCTACAGCCTGTCCAAGCGTGCACTGATCAGTCAGATCTGCTCGCTGTACGGCGGCCGTATCGCCGAAGAAATGACCCTTGGCTTTGACGGTGTAACCACCGGCGCTTCCAACGACATCATGCGTGCCAGCCAGATTGCACGGAACATGGTGACCAAGTGGGGTCTGTCGGAAAAACTCGGTCCGCTGATGTACGCCGAAGAAGAGGGCGAAGTGTTCCTCGGTCGCGGCGGCGGTGGTCAGAATGCAAGTTTCTCCGGTGAGACGGCCAAGTTGATCGACTCGGAAGTGCGCAGCATCATCGACCAGTGCTACGGCACCGCGAAACAGATTCTCACGGACAACCGCGACAAGCTGGATGCCATGGCTGATGCGCTCATGAAGTACGAAACGATTGATGCCGAGCAGATCGACGACATCATGGCGGGCCGTACACCTCGTGAACCACGCGACTGGTCGGGCGGTACCGGCACCGGTACGCCGCCTCCAGTGGTTCAGGATGAGCGTCCGGAAACACCGATTGGCGGTCCGGCTGCTGACGTTTAAGGTTTGAAATGACTTCTGTACAGTCCCTGACCCGGTTGCCTTGCGGCAACCGGGTTCTTGATTTGGCCCGGACGCATGTCATGGGCATTCTCAATGTCACCCCTGATTCTTTTTCCGACGGCGGCCGCTACAGCCAGCGGGACGTGGCCTTGCGCCACGCCGAGGCTATGGTCACGGCCGGCGCGACGCTGATTGACGTCGGTGGTGAGTCGACCCGCCCAGGTGCCCGCGCGGTTTCGCCGCTGGAAGAGCTGGAGCGCGTAGCGCCGATCGTGGAACTGATCAATCGCGAACTGGATGTGGTCATCTCGGTCGATACGTCGACACCTGCGGTGATGCGCGAAACTGCGCGCCTCGGCGCCGGCTTGATCAACGATGTGCGTTCGCTGCGTCGTGATGGCGCGCTGGATGCCGCAGCGGCGACCGGCCTGCCGGTCTGTCTGATGCATATGCTCGGCGAGCCGGGTGACATGCAGGACAATCCGCACTACCAGGACGTGACTCGCGAAGTGAGCGATTTTCTGTCTGGGCGTATGGCGCAATGTGCGGCGGCAGGCATTCCTGCCGAGCGGATCATTCTTGATCCCGGTTTCGGTTTCGCCAAAACCCTGCAGCACAATCTAAGCTTGTTCAAACATATGGAAGCCCTGCATGCGCTGGGTCGTCCGCTGTTGGTTGGCGTTTCACGCAAAAGCATGATCGGCCAGGCGCTGAATCGTCCCGTGGGCGAGCGTCTGTATGGCGGGCTGGCACTGGCAGCACTGGCATCGGTGAAAGGAGCGCGTATATTGCGCGTCCATGATGTGGCGGAAACGGTAGACGTGGTGCGCATGCTCGCGGCCGTGGAATCAGCCGAATAAGAATGATGGAGCACTTATGAGCAAGAAGTATTTTGGCACTGACGGTATTCGTGGTCGTGTTGGTGAGTATCCGATCACCCCTGACTTCATGCTCAAGCTCGGCTGGGCGGCGGGGATGGCGTTTCGCAAGATGGGCGCCTGCAAGGTGCTGGTCGGCAAGGACACGCGAATCTCTGGCTATATGTTCGAGTCGGCGCTTGAGGCAGGCCTGACGTCGGCGGGCGCCGACGTGATGCTCCTCGGCCCGATGCCGACACCGGCCATTGCCTATCTGTCGCGCACATTCCAGGCTGAAGCCGGGATCGTGATCAGCGCTTCGCACAATCCACATGACGATAACGGCATCAAGTTCTTCTCCGGGAAAGGCACCAAGCTGCCCGACGAGCTGGAGTTGATGATCGAAGAGTTGCTCGATGCGCCAATGACTGTCGTTGAGTCGAGCAAGATCGGCAAAGTATCGCGAATCAACGATGCTTCCGGTCGCTACATCGAATTTTGCAAAAGCAGTGTGCCGACCGGCACCAGTTTTTCTGGCCTGAAGATCGTTATCGACTGCGCGCACGGTGCAACCTACAAGGTCGCTCCGAGTGTCTTTCGTGAGTTGGGTGCTGAAGTGGTTGTGCTGTCGGCCCAGCCCAATGGTCTGAACATCAATGACAATTGCGGCTCGACCCATATGGGGCAACTGCAGGCCGCCGTGCTGGCTGAGCACGCCGACCTGGGTATCGCCTTCGATGGTGACGGTGATCGGGTGCTGATGGTCGATCACACCGGTGCCATCGTTGATGGTGACGAGTTGCTGTTTATTATTGCCCGCGATCTGCACGAGCGTGGCAAGTTGCAGGGGGGAGTCGTCGGTACGCTGATGAGCAACCTTGGGCTTGAGTTGGCACTCGCCGAGCTTTCGATACCGTTCATTCGTGCCAACGTTGGCGACCGATATGTGATCGCCGAACTGCTGGAGCGCCACTGGCTGGTAGGTGGTGAAAATTCCGGACACGTCGTCTGCTTCAATCACACCACTACCGGTGATGCGATCATCGCAGCGTTGCAGGTGCTGATGGCATTGAAGACACGTAATGAAGGACTGGCGCAAACTCGTCAGGCTCTGCGCAAGTGCCCTCAGGTGCTCATCAACGTCCGATTCGGTGGTGGCGAAAGTCCGCTTGAGCATCCGGCTGTCAAGGAAGCCAGTGCGCGTGTCACCCAGGCAATGGCGGGTCGTGGTCGGGTGCTTTTGCGCAAGTCCGGCACAGAGCCGCTGGTGCGTGTGATGGTCGAAGGTGAGGATGAAACTCAGGTTCGCGCCTATGCCGAAGAACTGGCAAAACTGGTAAGTGAAGTTTCTGCCTGATTCGGCTTGCCAGCCATGATTGTGTTGGGTAACATCTGCGCCCACTTTGACCGACGAGGTACAGCATGCGTCGCCCTATGGTAGCTGGTAACTGGAAGATGCACGGTACCCGCGCCAGCGTCGCTGAGCTGATCAACGGTCTTCGTCATCTGGCCTTGCCAAGCGGTGTTGATGTCGCGGTATTCCCGCCTTGCTTGCATATCAATCAAGTGATTGATGGCTTGAAAGGCAAGTCGATTTCGGTCGGCGCGCAGAACTCTGCGGTGGAATCCATGCAAGGTGCATTGACCGGTGAGATTGCGCCGAGTCAGTTGGTGGATGCGGGTTGTTCCCTGGTGCTTGTCGGGCACTCCGAACGCCGCCAGATAATGGGCGAGCGAGACGGAATGCTGAATCGCAAGTTCGCAGCGGCACAGGCATGTGGCTTGATTCCGGTGTTGTGTGTAGGGGAAACCCTCGAGCAGCGCGAAGCCGGAAAAACTCTTGAGGTTGTCGGGCGTCAGCTGGGCAGCATCATCGAGGAGCTGGGTGTTGGTGCCTTTGCCAAGGCAGTCATTGCTTACGAGCCGGTCTGGGCCATTGGTACCGGACTGACTGCAACGCCGCAACAGGCGCAGGATGTGCACAAAGCCATTCGCGAGCAGTTGGCGGCAGAGAATTCTGAAGTCGCACGAGGTGTGCGGCTTCTATACGGCGGCAGCGTGAAGGCGGCCAATGCGGTCGAACTGTTCGGCATGCCGGATATCGATGGGGGGCTCATTGGTGGAGCTTCCCTGAATGCAGATGAGTTCGGTGCGATTTGTCGCGCCGCGGGAAACTGAAAAAATGCTGGAAACAGTCGTAGTCGTTTTTCATCTGCTGGGTGCATTGGGCGTAGTTGCTCTGGTTTTGCTGCAGCAGGGTAAAGGTGCGGATGCTGGCGCGTCTTTCGGAGCAGGTGCTTCAAATACTGTGTTCGGAAGCCAAGGTTCCTCTACCTTTCTTAGTAAGTTTACTGCTATACTTGCCGCCGGTTTCTTCATAACCAGCTTGGGGTTAGGTTACTTTGCTAAAGAGAAGGCTCATCAGCTGACTCAGGCAGGTTTGCCAAACCCGGCAGTGTTGGAAGTGCCTAATCAACAACAACCGGCTTCTGATGATGTCCCGGTGCTTCAAGAGCAAAAGTCGGCTACTCCAGCGACTGACGTACCTCCAGCTCAAGAGCAGAAGTAAGAAGGGTTTCAAACGTAGTTTTGCCGAGGTGGTGGAATTGGTAGACACGCAACCTTGAGGTGGTTGTGCCCATAGGGTGTAGGGGTTCGAGTCCCCTTCTCGGTACCAATTAGTCAGGAGAGCCCGCTGTTGCGGGCTTTCTTGCAGGTGGAAGGTTACATTGACCCTATAAGGGATCGGTCGTATACTTCCGCCCCAGCTTTGTCGCGGGGTGGAGCAGTCTGGTAGCTCGTCGGGCTCATAACCCGAAGGTCGTCGGTTCAAATCCGGCCCCCGCAACCAGTTTAAGGAGCCCCTTTTAAGGGGCTTTTTGTTAGCTGGACACTTTCTACGCCGCTGTTCGACGGCGTTTCAAGGATGGGCGTTTCGCCCATTTTTTTATTTTGCATAGCATGCACATACATGCACGAGGGGGTTCAGGTGTCGAGCAAGCTAGAAGAGTTGCAGGCCTTGTTGGCCCCGGTGGTCGTGGCCCTAGGCTATGAATGCTGGGGTATTGAGTTTTCGGCTCAAGGTCGCCACTCAATGTTGCGCGTTTATATCGATAAAGAAGGCGGCGTGCTGGTGGATGATTGCGCCATCGTCAGCCGTCAGATCAGCGGTGTGCTGGATGTTGAAGATCCGATCTCCGTTGAATACACCCTTGAAGTTTCCTCGCCTGGCATGGAACGCCCGCTGTTCACTCTTGAGCAGTTTGCAAAATTTGCCGGTGAACAAGTAAAGATCAAGCTGCGCTCGCCTTTTGAAGGGCGACGCAACTTTCAGGGCCTTCTGCGCGGTGTAGAAGAGCAGGACGTCGTGGTGCAGGTAGATGACCATGAATTCCTGTTGCCGATCGACATGATCGACAAGGCCAACATTATTCCCAGTTTTGACTGAGACGCGGATCCCGCGGATCCAATGGCTTGCGAAAGGCGAGGCGTACGATGAGCAAAGAAGTACTGCTGGTTGTTGAGTCGGTATCCAATGAAAAGGGCGTACCGGCAAGCGTAATTTTTGAAGCGCTGGAGCTGGCCCTGGCCACTGCTACCAAAAAGCGTTTTGAAGACGAAGTTGACCTGCGTGTGGAAATTAACCGCCACACCGGTTCCTACGAAACTTTCCGTCGCTGGACGGTCGTCGAAGAGAATGATCTTGACGATCCGGCCATCGAAACCTGGCCGAGCAAGGTTGCCGAAACGCATCCTGGCGCCAAGGTTGGCGACGTCGTCGAAGAAAAAATCGAATCCATCGAGTTCGGCCGCATTGCCGCACAGACTGCCAAGCAAGTCATCGTGCAGAAAGTGCGTGAAGCCGAGCGCGCTCAAGTGGTCGACGCCTATCGCGAGCGCCTGGGAGAAATCATCTCCGGCACCGTGAAAAAAGTGACCCGCGACAACGTGATCGTCGATCTGGGTAACAACGCCGAGGCGTTGCTGGCCCGTGAAGACATCATTTCTCGCGAAACCTTCCGTGTCGGTGTACGTCTGCGTGCATTGCTCAAGGAAATCCGCACCGAGAACCGCGGCCCGCAGCTGATTCTGTCGCGTACTGCGCCGGAAATGCTGATCGAGCTGTTCCGTATCGAAGTGCCGGAAATCGCTGAAGGCCTGATCGAAGTCATGGCAGCGTCCCGTGATCCGGGTTCGCGTGCCAAGATCGCTGTTCGCTCCAAGGACAAACGCATCGACCCGCAGGGCGCGTGCATCGGTATGCGCGGTTCGCGCGTCCAGGCCGTGTCGGGTGAGTTGGGCGGTGAGCGTGTTGATATCGTCCTGTGGGACGACAACCCGGCTCAGTTCGTGATCAACGCCATGTCCCCGGCCGAGGTTGCGGCAATTATCGTTGACGAAGATGCCCATGCAATGGACATCGCCGTTGGCGCAGACAATCTGGCTCAGGCCATCGGTCGTGGTGGTCAGAACGTGCGTCTGGCAAGCCAGTTGACTGGCTGGACCCTGAACGTGATGACCGAATCGGACATCCAGGCTAAGCAACAAGCAGAAACCGGCGACATCCTGCGCAACTTCATCGACGAGCTGGAAGTCGACGAAGAGCTGGCTCAGGTGCTGGTTGATGAAGGCTTCACCAGCCTGGAAGAGATTGCCTACGTACCGTTGGAAGAAATGCTCAACATCGACGGCTTTGACGAAGACATCGTCAACGAGCTTCGCGCTCGTGCCAAGGATCGCTTGTTGACCAAAGCCATCGCTACTGAGGAAAAGCTGGCAGACGCCCATCCGGCCGAAGACCTGCTCTCGCTTGAGGGTATGGACAAGGATTTGGCGATGGAACTGGCGGTGCGCGGCGTAATTACCCGCGAAGACCTGGCCGAGCAGTCTATTGACGACCTGCTCGACATCGACGGCATTGACGATGATCGTGCCGGCAAGTTGATCATGGCCGCCCGAGCCCACTGGTTCGAGTAATTAGGCGCGGCCTGAGGAGAGAAGTGCATGACGCAAGTCACGGTGAAACAACTGGCCGATGAGGTCAAAACACCGGTAGAGCGCCTGTTGCAGCAGATGCGTGAGGCAGGTCTGCCGCACACCGCCGCCGAAGAACATGTGACTGACAGTGAGAAGCAATCCCTGCTGACTCACTTGAAAAGCAGCCACAAGGCGAAAGTGGAAGAACCACGCAAGATCACGCTGCAGCGTAAAACCACCAGCACCCTGCGTGTAGCTGGTAGCAAGAGCATCAGCGTAGAAGTTCGCAAGAAGAAAGTTTTCGTACAGCGTAGCCCGGAAGAAATCGAAGCCGAGCGCCAGCGTGAACTGGAAGAGCGTCGCGCAGTAGAAAATGCTGCCCGTCAGAAGGCTGAAGAAGAAGCCAAGCAGCGCGCTGAAGAAGAAGCGCGTCGCCAGCCTGCTGCTGCGTCGAATGCTCCTGCCGAAGCTGTTGCAGCACCTGCTCCAGTGGCCGAACCTGTGCGCGAAGCTGCGCCGGTTGTTGCTGCTGCGCCAGCTGCCGACACTCGCAAGCGCGACGAACAGCGTCGTCCGGACAAGCCACGTGCCGACGATAACAATCGTCGCGGTAGTGGTGATGGCGAGCGCAAAAACGCTCCGCATCGTGCGTCGGTCAAAGAAAAAGCGCCGGCTCCACGTGTGGCGCCACGCACTACCGACGAAGAAAGCGATGGCTTCCGTCGTGGTGGTCGCGGCAAGGCCAAGCTGAAGAAACGCAACGCTCACGGTTTCCAGAGCCCAACCGGCCCTGTCGTGCGTGAAGTGAAGATCGGCGAAACCATCACTGTTGGCGATCTCGCTCAACAGATGTCGGTCAAGGCTGCCGAAATCATCAAGTTCATGTTCAAGCTGGGTACCCCGGCCACCATCAACCAGGTACTGGATCAGGAAACTGCCCAACTGGTTGCTGAAGAACTGGGCCACAAAGTGACCCTGATCAGCGACACCGCCCTGGAAGATTCCCTGGCCGAGTCCCTGAAGTTCGAAGGTGAAGCGGTTCCTCGTGCGCCGGTCGTGACCGTAATGGGCCACGTTGACCACGGTAAGACCTCGCTGCTCGACTACATCCGTCGTGCCAAGGTAGCTGCTGGCGAAGCCGGCGGTATCACCCAGCACATCGGTGCGTACCACGTTGAAACCGAACGCGGCATGGTCACCTTCCTTGACACCCCGGGTCACGCCGCGTTTACCGCAATGCGTGCTCGTGGTGCCAAGGCGACCGACATCGTGATCCTCGTGGTTGCGGCGGACGACGGCGTGATGCCACAAACCATCGAAGCCGTTCAGCACGCTCAGGCGGCTGGCGTTCCTCTGGTGGTTGCGGTGAACAAGATCGACAAACCGGGTGCCGACCTCGATCGCATCCGCAGCGAACTGTCGGTTCACGGCGTGACTTCCGAAGAGTGGGGTGGCGACACTCCATTCGTACCGGTTTCGGCGAAAATGGGTACCGGCGTAGACGAACTGCTCGAAGCCGTTCTGCTGCAGGCCGAAGTTCTCGAACTGACCGCCACTCCATCGGCTCCTGGCCGTGGTGTTGTTGTCGAATCGCGTCTGGACAAGGGCCGTGGCCCGGTAGCCACCGTGCTGGTTCAGGACGGTACGCTGCGTCAAGGCGACATGGTGCTGGTCGGCTCGAACTATGGCCGCGTGCGCGCCATGCTCGACGAGAACGGCAAGCCGATCAAGGAAGCAGGTCCGGCCATTCCGGTCGAGATCCTGGGTCTTGACGGTACTCCGGACGCTGGCGACGAGATGAGCGTGGTTGCCGACGAGAAGAAAGCCCGTGAAGTGGCTCTGTTCCGTCAAGGCAAGTTCCGCGAAGTCAAACTGGCTCGCGCTCACGCCGGCAAGCTGGAAAACATCTTCGAAAACATGGGCCAGGAAGAGAAGAAGACGCTCAACATCGTCCTCAAATCCGACGTCCGTGGTTCGCTGGAAGCTTTGCAGGGCGCTCTGAACGGCCTGGGCAACGACGAAGTGCAAGTGCGCGTGGTCGGTGGCGGTGTCGGTGGTATCACCGAATCCGACGCCAACCTGGCACTGGCTTCCAACGCTGTACTGTTCGGCTTCAACGTGCGTGCCGATGCTGGCGCACGGAAGATCGTCGAGCAGGAAGGTCTGGACATGCGTTACTACAACGTGATCTACGACATCATCGAAGACGTCAAGAAAGCCCTGACCGGCATGCTCGGCAGCGATGTTCGCGAGAACATCCTGGGTGTGGCCGAAGTGCGTGACGTGTTCCGTTCGCCGAAGTTTGGCGCGATCGCCGGTTGCATGGTGATCGAAGGTGTTGTGCACCGTAACCGTCCGATCCGTGTACTGCGTGAAGACATCGTTATCTTCGAAGGCGAGCTGGAATCCCTGCGCCGCTTCAAGGATGACGCTTCCGAAGTACGTGCCGGCATGGAATGCGGTATCGGCGTGAAGAGCTACAACGACGTCAAAGTCGGCGACAAGATCGAAGTCTTCGAGAAGGTTCAGGTTGCTCGCAGCCTCTAACTCGCGCACTTCAGGAGCCGTGATGGCCGGCCGCACTCAACTGTGTGGCGCATCACCCGGACTCTAAACGCAACGCCCGGTCTGGCATTTGTCAGGCCGGGCGTTTGCCGCTTTCAGACCTTGCGGGTTTCACCGTGGGGCAGTAACAGGTAACAAGTCATGGCAAAAGAATACAGCCGTACCCAACGTATCGGCGATCAGATGCAGCGTGAGCTGGCCCAACTGATCCGTCGCGAAGTCAAAGATCCACGTGTTGGCCTGGTCACCATTACCGCTGTGGAAGTCAGTCGTGACGTCGGTCACGCGAAGATCTTCATCACCGTGATGGGGCAGGACAACGCCGAAGATATCGCGCAAAGCATCAAGGTGCTCAACGCTGCCGCAGGCTTCCTGCGGATGCAACTGGCCCGTGAAATGAAGCTGCGCAGCGTGCCGCAATTGCACTTCCACTACGACGAAAGCGTCGTGCGTGGTGCGCACCTGTCGGCGCTGATCGAGCGCGCCGTGGCTGAGGATAATCAGCACGTGGCCGCCGCTGAACCTGAAGACACCAAGGAGTAATTCGGTGGCTCAGGTCAAACGTATCCGTCGTAACGTCAGCGGTATCATCCTGCTCGACAAGCCGCTGGGGTTCACCTCCAACGCCGCGTTGCAGAAGGTTCGCTGGTTGCTCAACGCCGAGAAGGCCGGTCACACTGGCAGTCTCGATCCGTTGGCCACCGGTGTATTGCCGCTGTGCTTTGGCGAGGCAACCAAGTTCTCGCAATACCTGCTCGATTCCGACAAGGGTTATGAAACCCTGGCGCAGCTGGGCAAGACCACTACCACGGCAGACGCCGAAGGTGAGGTTTTGCAGGAGCGCCCGGTGACCGTTGGTCGCGCCGATGTCGAAGCGGTTCTGCCGAAATTTCGTGGGCAAATCAGTCAGATACCGCCGATGTACTCGGCACTCAAGCGTGACGGGCAACCGCTGTACAAGCTGGCCCGTGCAGGCGAAGTAGTGGAGCGCGAACCGCGTTCTGTTACTATTGCGCGCTTGGAATTGCTGGCCTTCGAAGGCGATACTGCGCGTCTTGCGGTGGATTGCAGCAAGGGCACCTATATTCGCACCCTGGTGGAGGATATCGGTGAGCAACTCGGTTGTGGTGCGTACGTCGCAGAACTGCGTCGTACCCAGGCCGGGCCTTTTACCCTGGCGCAGACCGTTACCCTCGAAGAGCTGGAAGCGGTACATGCCGAAGGCGGCAACGAAGCGGTCGACCGCTTCCTGATGCCATCGGACAGCGGCCTGCAGGATTGGCCGCTGCTGCACTTCTCCGAAGCGAGCGCGTTCTACTGGCTCAACGGCCAGCCGGTACGTGCCCCGGATGCTCCGAAGTTTGGCATGGTACGGGTACAGGATCACAACGGTCGCTTCATCGGTATCGGTGAAGTGAGCGAAGACGGGCGCATCGCGCCACGTCGACTGATTCGGTCAGAATGACCGGAAACCGGTCCGTGTAACAGCGGGCCGGCGAGTGTGGCTGTTAACAGGCACGGTCACGACTCATTTATAGATACAGGGATTTGTCCCTGGCCTGTTGAAACTGTTTTTGAAACAGTTTCCTGATAAAAGGATTGCCTCATGGCTCTCGACGTTCAAGAAAAAGCTCAAATCGTTGCCGACTACCAGCAAGCTGTTGGTGATACTGGTTCGCCAGAAGTGCAAGTTGCACTGCTGACCGCCAACATCAACAAACTGCAAGGTCACTTCAAGGCCAACGGTAAAGACCACCACTCCCGTCGTGGTCTGATCCGCATGGTAAACCAGCGTCGCAAGCTGCTGGACTACCTGAAAGGCAAGGATCTGAGCCGTTACAGCGCTCTGATCGGCCGCCTGGGTCTGCGTCGCTAATCAGCGATTGCGCTATGAGGTTGGTTGTCTGTCAGGCATCAGCGGTTTTCCGCTGGTGGCTGGCAGGCTCCCAGCCTCAAGTTTTATCTGCACTACCGTTTTACCCGGACAGTCAACGGGCCGATTCCCGACATTGCCCAAGAATTTCGCAAGAAACCAGTTCCCCCAAGAGCCACAAAGAAGGTAGGACACCGTGAACCCGGTAATCAAAAAATTCCAGTTCGGTCAGTCGACCGTTACCCTCGAGACTGGCCGTATCGCCCGTCAGGCCTCCGGCGCAGTATTGGTCACCGTTGACGACGACGTCAGCGTATTGGTGACCGTAGTCGGTGCCAAGCAAGCCGATCCAGGCAAGGGCTTCTTCCCTCTGTCCGTTCACTACCAGGAAAAAACTTACGCTGCCGGTAAGATCCCTGGCGGTTTCTTCAAGCGTGAAGGCCGTCCTTCCGAGAAAGAAACCCTGACTTCCCGACTGATCGACCGTCCGATCCGTCCGCTGTTCCCAGAAGGCTTCATGAACGAAGTGCAGGTTGTCTGCACCGTCGTTTCCACCAGCAAGAAGACCGATCCGGACATCGCTGCGATGATCGGTACCTCGGCTGCCCTGGCCATCTCGGGCATTCCGTTCGACGGCCCGATCGGCGCCGCTCGTGTTGCTTTCCACGAAAGCACCGGCTACCTGCTGAACCCGACTTACGAGCAGCAGGCAGCTTCGAGCCTGGACATGGTCGTTGCCGGTACTTCGGACGCCGTACTGATGGTTGAATCGGAAGCCAAAGAGCTGACCGAAGACCAGATGCTGGGCGCGGTACTGTTCGCTCACGACGAGTTCCAGGTTGTGATCAACGCGGTTAAAGAACTGGCCGCTGAAGCTGCCAAGCCAACCTGGACCTGGGCTCCTGCTCCAGAAGCCACCGAACTGTTGGGCGCGATCCGTGCCGAGTTCGGCGACGCGATCTCCCAGGCTTACACCATCACCATCAAGGCCGATCGTTACGCTCGCCTGGGTGAGCTGAAGGATCAGGTTGTTGCCAAACTGTCCGGTGAAGAAGGCCAGCCTTCGTCCAGCGAAGTCAAAGCGGCTTTCGGCGAAATCGAATACCGCACCGTTCGCGAAAACATCGTCAACGGCAAGCCACGTATCGACGGCCGCGACACCCGCACCGTACGTCCGCTGAACATCGAAGTGGGCGTTCTGCCGAAAACCCACGGTTCGGCTCTGTTCACCCGTGGCGAGACCCAGGCTCTGGTAGTTGCAACACTGGGCACCGCCCGTGACGCACAGCTGCTGGACACCCTGGAAGGCGAGAAAAAAGACCCGTTCATGCTGCACTACAACTTCCCTCCGTTCTCGGTGGGCGAGTGTGGTCGCATGGGTGGTGCTGGTCGTCGTGAAATCGGTCACGGCCGTCTGGCCCGTCGTTCGGTTTCGGCCATGCTGCCAGCCGCTGACGTGTTCCCGTACACCATCCGTGTGGTTTCGGAAATCACCGAATCCAACGGTTCGAGCTCGATGGCTTCCGTTTGCGGCGCTTCCCTGGCCCTGATGGACGCTGGTGTTCCAATGAAGGCGCCGGTTGCCGGTATCGCCATGGGTCTGGTTAAAGAAGGCGAGAAATTCGCTGTTCTGACCGACATCCTCGGTGACGAAGACCACCTGGGCGACATGGACTTCAAAGTAGCCGGTACCGCCAAAGGCGTTACTGCGCTGCAGATGGACATCAAGATCAAGGGCATCACCGAAGAGATCATGGAAATCGCTCTGGGCCAAGCCCTGGAAGCGCGCCTGAACATCCTCGGTCAGATGAACCAGATCATCGGCCAGTCGCGTACCGAACTGTCGGCCAACGCTCCGACCATGATCGCGATGAAAATCGACACCGACAAAATCCGTGACGTTATCGGTAAAGGTGGCGCGACCATCCGTGCGATCTGCGAAGAAACCAAGGCTTCGATCGACATCGAAGATGACGGCTCGATCAAGATCTTCGGCGAAACCAAGGAAGCTGCAGAAGCTGCTCGTCAGCGCGTTCTGAGCATCACTGCAGAAGCTGAAATCGGCAAGATCTACGTCGGCAAGGTTGAACGCATCGTCGACTTCGGCGCATTCGTCAACATCCTGCCAGGCAAGGATGGTCTGGTGCACATCTCGATGCTGAGCGACGCTCGCGTAGAGAAAGTGACCGACATCCTGAAAGAAGGCCAGGAAGTGGAAGTGCTGGTACTGGACGTGGACAACCGCGGCCGTATCAAGCTGTCCATCAAAGACGTGGCAGCGGCCAAGGCTTCGGGCGTTTAATCACCCCAGAGCTTTAGCGCAATGAAAATGCCCCGCCGTGAAAACGGCGGGGCATTTTTTTGTCTCGCAAATATCGAGACATTCTGCGAAGTTGCCGGACGGCGAGACCGGTGCTAGGTTTAGCCCACCGCCCGTGTAGCTCAGCCGGTAGAGCAGCGCACTCGTAACGCGAAGGTCGCAGGTTCGATTCCTGTCTCGGGCACCAAATCTACTTTCGCCGGTGTTCGGCGAGTTTCACACCCTCCAATTATAGGCTGCCAAGCGCGGCCTTTTATCTTTCGTGGTCTTTCGCATTCTTTCGCTGCGTGCCGCGCATTTTTAGTACATCATTCAGCACTTCTCCGTTCGAGTGACTTGGTGATGTACTAATGCCCCTCACTGATACCGCTGTTCGACAGGCCAAGCCGGCCGAAAAAGACTACACCCTCACGGATGGCAGCGGCCTATCCATCTTTATTGCCACCAATGGCACCAAGTCCTGGCACTTCAGGTATTCCTGGCACGGCAAACAGCCGCGCATGTCGCTGGGCACCTACCCGGAAATCACATTGAAGGAAGCCCGCGAGCTGCGGGACCAGGCGCGCGCGCTCGTCGCCAAGGGCGTTGACCCTCGTTCACAGCGCCGCGAGGAAAAGCGCGCCGCCGCCGGCAATGCCGTTAAGACGTTCGAGGTTGTCGCCAACGAGTGGCACAAGTTTAAGTCACCACGGGTTGCGGAGTCGAAGAAAGGCGCGGCGTATCAGTCTCGCTTCTATCTGGACAAGGATCTGATCCCGGTGCTGGGCAAGATCCCAATAGCCGAGGTCCGTCGTGGCGATGTACTGACTGCTCTGCGCCGGATTGAGGATCGCGGTTCGCTGAACTCCGCGCGAAAGTGCAGGGCCTGGCTAAACGAGATATTCCGGTATGGCATTGCATCTGGCTATCTGGAAATGAATCCAGCGTCTGACCTAGACATTGTGGCCGCCAAAGAGCCGCCGGTGAAGCACAACCCAATGTTGCGCCAGCACCAGCTGAAAAAGTTCCTGCATGACCTGCGGGCGTTCAAGGGCACGGCCGGGTATGTAAAAAGTGCGATCCGAATTCTGTTGCTAACGGGGGTGCGTACCGGCGAGGTGCGTCAGGCGACCATTGGCCAGTTCGATCTGGATAACGCGCTGTGGACGATCCCGCCGGATACGGTAAAGCAATTGAGGAAGGTGATTCGTAGCAAGGGTGGGGACGAGATACCGCCGTATCTGGTTCCGCTGTCGCGGCAGGCGGTCGAAGAGGTGCGCAAGGTGCATAAGTTGACCGGCTGCTACAAGCTGCTGATCGCCGGCCGGAATGAACCGACCAGGCCACTCAGCGACAACACGGTCAACAATGCATTGCGGCGCATGGGATATGACGACAAACTGACCGGGCACGGGATCCGTGCCACGATTTCAACGGCCTTGAACGAGATGGGTTACAACGAGGATTGGATCGAGGCGCAGCTTTCGCATGCGAGTTCAAGCAAGGTCAGGAAGACCTACAACCACGCGGAGTACGTGGTACAGCGGCGGGGAATGATGCAGGACTGGGCTGATTACTTGGATGCGCTGGAGGCTGAAGCCTGATCATACCCGCCACGGGCGGCGGTGATTTGTGCGTGGTTCCATTGCAGAACCTCGGACTTGATCCAGCCAACAGAGCGGCCGCCCAGTGGAACCTGCTTTGGAAACAGGCCCTTTCTGGCCATCACGTAAATCGTGGTTGTGCCCAAGCCAACCAGCTTTCTGACGTCTGGCAGGCGGATGAATTCGACCGGCTCTTCTGGCAGGTCTTGGCGTTCGGTGTTCATGGGTTCACTCCTAGATTTGGGTGTCGAGCCATTCGATTTCTGTTGCGGCCTCGCGCATGAATGCGACGATGGCCAGTGCTTTGACGTAGATGAGTTTTGCGGATTTGATCATGGCTTATCCCCATTCAGCGCAGCGGTGGCGTCGAGGCAGGCGTTCCAGACTTTGGCGCCCTGCCAAATGTTGATGTCGCCGTACATTCCGATCTTCTTCATCAGGTCGGAACAATTCGAATCCGTGCCGCGCTCAGGCAGCACCACCGCGACCGGCGCTGGCGGGGCGGTGTAGAGCGGCTCAGATGTGACCCTGAATAAAGCGTCATAATTTAAGCCGGGCTTGCCGAAAGCATTGTCCGACGAAACTGTTATCCGAGATTGATAGCCGCACCCTTCATCGAAATGCATCGTGTGCAGCCACGCCACCGGCTCACCACTCCCACTCTCCAGCTCTGCGATCCGAGTCTGTAGCTGGGCGATGGTGGATTGCAGGGCGGCGACTTCTGGAGGCGCTGAGTACAACCGTTCAACAGTTCCGCCGTGCGAGTACCATGCATTTGCGCAGTCCTCGCTATCCGTAACGCATGGCGTACCGATATCGCCTGTGCATTTCCACGCAGCTGGTTGCTGCTCGACCACTGGCGTGCCGCCCAAGCAGTTCTGCTTCCACTCCGGCCAAGTATTAACGATCTCGGCGCAATGCTTGCAGTGTTCGCGGAGTTCGTTGATGGGCGCAACCGATGCCGGAATATCGGCATCGAGCAGGGCGCGCAGTTCTTGTTTATCCCTATGCCACTGTTGGTCGGTGCTGCTTATTGGCGAGCTGTATTCTATGAAGTTGGCGAGCAACTCCCGCGACACGCCGTCAATCGTTGGGTTATTGGTCATGGTGTGAGATCCAAGGCTGATTCGCCCGCATGGGCGATAATGGCGGAGCGTTCAGGTTTTTCGTCCCATTTGTATTTAAGCGGGCGCCACAATTGGTCAGGCTTCAATTCCTCAACCCGCATCTTGAAAATCACGTCAAACCCGCTGACCGTGCCGTTTTCATTCAGGCTGTCGATGACAATTGTTGTAACGTCGGGGCCTGGCATCCCGTAGATGAATTGATAGGCGACGCCGCTTTTAATTTTAAAGCCCTGCTGGTCTATGTAATCACTCATGACTTTCTGCCTCGGGGTTGGGGTTGAGGGCGGCGTCAATCGTCCGGTCTAATTTTTCAAACCACAAAACATCTTCGCCTTCAGCCACGCCACAAATAACGTCCAGCTCAGGCGGAACGCAGTCGCGCTGCTCTGGATTCCGCAACCAACGGTAGCGCGTCGCATCACGCTCAAGATCCGCAATGCGCTGCTCGGCGGCGGCAAGCGCTTCAGCCATCCGGCCAACCTGCTCACCAAGAGTTGGCGATCCACCATCCGGCGGATCCATGAATCGTGTTCCAGGTAGAGCCCAAACAACAGCCTCTTCAAGCTCCTTCAGCTCAGCCTCAGCCGTATCGGCGCGCAGGCGTTGGGCGTCGAAGTCCCAGCGAGAAACCAGCTCGATATGGACGTCATCGAATGTGGTTACCAGCTTTTGCTGAAGCGCATCGGCAAACTCATTGTTGATCTCGATATCGTTATCGCTCAGCTCTGTCGCGTCGAAAGCACCACCGAGGATAAGCGTTGCAAGTGTTTTCACTTCACTCATGACATGCACCATTGAATAAGTTGCGGCAGGCCGTTGCAGGCGAGGCCGAGGATTGCGAAAACGTAAGTCATCATTTGTGGTTTGCCTCTGCGGTTTCCGCGATCTTGATCAGGAGGTCACGAAACTCAGGAGGGGTCGCGTTTCGCAATTTGGTTTTATCCTTTCCTCCGATCATTGCCATCATCCCTATGCGCCTGGCTTTCGCGTATCCATGCTTAGCCAAAGCAGTAGGATGAATTCTCTGCTCGACCTTGCCCCATCTGAGTTGAGGCAATTTCTCCAAGGGAATTCCTGATGTAAGCAGCCAAGTCGGCTTGCCGGCGACATGCCCGTAGTGGCCCTGATAGACGCAGCAAGTCCACATTCCCGGAGCCGCCATCACCCAGCCTCCTGACCTTGGTGGCTTATTTAGGTCGAAGTGAGCCCAGGCATTAGAATCGCAAGGGTGCTCTAGTACGCCGCCGAAGCTTTTTATAGATTCCAGGGCAGCAGCAAAGCATCCGTTGTCATCGCCCATTTTGAACTGATGCGGCTTCCTTGTGCTGCCATGCCAAAACCGACCCCAGCGCTGACATGGCGGATGCGCAACGACTGGGTAGGGGCCTTGGTATTTACGGGCATCGCGTAATTCGTCCCAGGGGTCAACACCGTCTATGCCAATGTAATTTCCCTCCGGTTCGACATACAGGGCTGCTATTCGAATACTGCTACTCATGCCTCAATACTCCAATTAACCCCGTCCGCCTTCCGCTGATCGCGAAGCTTGGCCAGGTGTGCGCCGTAAAGGCTGATGCCGATGACGGCGATGGTGATTAGGGCCAGCCAGGCGCAGGCGGCGTAGAAGGCTGTCAAGATCACGTCTGCTTCTCCTTTCGTGCCCGGTAAGCCTTGTTCCAGCCCTCAACCCAACGCTTCAGCGAGTGAGGCGATCCCTCTTTGTCGAACGGGTTTTCTTCACGCTTCAGGCCGGCGAGAAACGCCGCATAGCCTTGTTCGAATGGAGTCATGGTGACGCTCCATGCAGGCGGGGCGGTAGAAGACGGTTAGTGGTTATACGGCTTTGGTGCGAGCGTTGATCTCTTCCGCTTCTTTCTCAACTTGCCAGTGTTTGATCTCTTCCCATCCTTCAGGAGGAAGCCAGCACAAGTGATCAAGGTTCGCATCACGGCGCGTGCGCGCTTCTCGCTCTACTTTGTAGGTCTCAAGCTCGGCAGGATCGATGTCAAGCCATGGAACGCTGACGAACCAAACACTGACCGGCTTGCCAAAACCCCAGAGAGTTGGGGAATACCACTTTGAGCCGTGGAATAGCGCGGGGAAATTTGGGGTCAGATCGACTAACTTAAGTGCGCTATTCACAGGGGCTGGCAGCGGTATCTGATTAATGTCAGTCCACAGTTCTTTACCCTCTGGGGTATTTTTTCGCGGCACCCACAGCCCATGTTTTTTGAGAAGTCGAAATGTCTTCTGGCATGGATCGGCTCTGAACTTGAAACCAGCGAATCCTCCGCGTGATTGCCAGGTCTGAAAATCACCACCAACCTGCTTTGCGACCTTTTCCGCATGCGCGGCGGCGTCAGTCATTAGATCTTGCAGGCGGTTGATTTCGTCGACCATCGGACCTTTGGTTACGCGGAAATATCGTTTGTAGACGCTCATGGCAATAGAATTCCTCGGCCGCCGTACACCGGCAGGCTGTTGAGTAGGGGGAGGGGTTACTGCTGGATGAGTTCGGCGGGGATCTTCACTGTGGCGCCGCGCCTGGCGAAGACCACGGCGCGAAACACGGCGATGGTGCGGGTCTCGCCGGGTTGGCGGTTGAATGGATCGTTCGTCGCGTCGGCCAGCCACGGTTGCCGGTGACCGACATCGACCCAGACGCCGTACTTCTCGATCAGCTGCTCGGCGTCGGGCAGGGCGAATAGATCCAGCTGGCCCGCCACGGGCTGCTGCTCACCCTCGATCGCGTTGATTGCCCAGTCCAGCGCCGGGCCGGCCAGTTCCTCGGTGCGGACGCTGACCAGACGGTTCATGGCGGCAACAGCTTTTGCGCTGCCTCGACCATCCGGCGCCCGTCGGGCAGCAACATGTGAGGCAGAAACACGTCCTCGAAAGTCATCAGCTGGCATTCAACGGCGGTTACCTGCGCCTTCACCCAGTCGCGGAGAAGCGAGCACACAGCAATCTGGGCGATATCGGCTGCCTTTTGTCGGTGTTCTTCAGGTGTAGACCGCATCCGGCTGGTGTGCGGGTGCTCCTTGAGCCAGGCGCTGGCATATCCACCCCAGTGCCCGGGCAGTTGCACCGTGCGGCCGCGATGCTCGAACTGCACCAGAGTGATCTGCTCCCGCGCCTTGTGCATGATCCCGTAATTGTCGCAACCGAACCGCCCGAGGATCTTCTGGATTTCAGCGAACGCTTTGTCGCCGCTGGTGGCGTTCTCGTACGGCAGACTCATCGCCACGGCCCCTTGTAGATGAGGTAGGCCATGTAGAGCGGGGCGAAGATCATGCTGCCTCCTTGACCTGATTCCAGGCACCGACCGCTTCGAAGATCCGCGCTGCGTGATCCTCGGCCAGCGAGATTTGTTCGGGGATGGCGATCCAGCCAGAAGCGACGATCTGGGTCTGGTTTGCCGAATCGCGTAGGTTCTTGTAGCAATGCTCGATCACGTCTTCGAGGTGGTCGGACAGGTACATCCCGTCCGGTGCTACTTCGATTGACTTGGTGTAGCGGTCGCCGCGTGCATCCAGACACATGACGCTCATGTAGATCGTCCAGCGGTGGGCAATGCCACAAACAGCCTGACCGATCTTCCCGGGCGCGATGTTCTTGAGCGACTTGTAGTTGATCATTCCCTGCCGGCCGCTGGGGTCGATGTTAACGACGGCGACGTGGTTGGTACTGAGAAGTGCGCGGCAGGATCGCTCGATGCGGGCTTTCATGTTGTTGGGCTTGCGCTTCTTCATAACGCCTCCGCCATCTTCCGAAGTGCCCGGCGATCAGCCAGCGTCATCGGCGGCTTGCGGCGCTTCAGCTTCGTTTCCGGGTCGATTAATTCAGAACGCTTCGGTGGATCTGCCTTCAGCTTCGATTCTTCCCGCGAATACCGGCCACCACCAGCAATGAACTGCTCAACCAGCCATGACAGTTCGGCTGCTTTTGAGGCCTTGGCCTCGATGTCGTGCTTGAGATTCGAGATCATGACTACCTCGGAATGCTTGCCAGTGTGGTTTGCACCAGCTCAAGGAATTTGGCGCGGCGTTCTTCGAGGCGCCTCAGTTCGTCTTTGAAGTCGTCGCGGGTCTGTCGGTAAACGATGAGCTGGCTGGCTTCGGGGAATTCTGAGCAGTAGCTGACGAAGTCGACCCAGTCGCGCCCAGTGCAGTCGAGGTGGCTCACCAACTGCCAGCGGTAGGCAGGATCAAATGAGCCGCGGCGAAGCGTGGCGTAATGCACGGCAGCGGTGACGCACTTGATCTCCAGCACCCCATCTGCGCCTATGAGGCCGTCTGGTGAGTCGCCATGATCGCCGCAGTCGAAGAACCCACCATTGGTGACGGTTACGAACTCGGCGTCCTCGTAATGCATTCTGGCGATAGGCTCGTCCGTGTGCCCACGCTCAGTGTGTTCGTTGGAAAAGCTGAACTCAGCTTTCCGGCCGGTAGCGATCTCCAGCGCGATCTGAAGAGCGTATTTCTTGGCCGGTTCGCCGAATGCCCCATCACCGTTCGCCATAAAGCAGCCAGCATTAGAGCCTGTAGCTTTGCCGATCCTCAGCGCCGCCCAGACATCAGTGTTTTGTTCGATGTCATGCCACTGCCGATTCATCGGTGCACTCCTTGATCAGCTGCTGCTGGTGTTCGTCGGTCATGGAGTATCGGGCCAGCACCGCGTCGAGGTTGCCATCGCGCTTATATGCTGCTTTCGCGTTGGCCCAGGGCCTGACGACTTCCGGCGTCAACCATGCAACGGCCGGCGCCTTCGGACTGATCCGCAATCCTTCCATCACCTCGCGACCGAACCTCACGTTCGAATCCACGTAGACGCTGATCTTTACGCCGGCCCAGTCTTCAATGAACGGTGAGCCGGTCAGTGCCTTCATCGTCTTGCTGTTGGTGACGTTCAGGATCATCGGCTTCAGCTTCTCGCCCGGGCGAATCTCGCGTTCGACGAAGTAAGCCGTGTTGAACATGTCCTTGGTCTTCTTCGTCTTGTCGATCTCCAGCCTGACGTGCGAAACCGTGAAGGTCATGTAGCCCACGATATCGGCGCTTCCCAGGTAGGGGCTGTTGAATGCCTTCTTGAAGTGAGTTTTCGTTTCATCGGACACGATGATCCTCCCCGCCATGCAGGCGGCGTATGAGTTCGGGTTATTGAGTGACGCGGTCAGCGAGAGCGCTGAGCAGCATCAGGAAGGTGTAGATGGCGAGGACTGGGAACGATCCCCGCCAGATCAAAACTCGGCGGGCGAGTTGGCGGCTGGTCATGGCTGATCGTCTACGATTTCGAATTTGCGGTAGCCGTCAGCAAGCATCCATTCGACGATAGCCCCGGTGTGACCACTAATCACATCATGTGGCATTGCACCGAGAATGCGACGAACTTCATTGGATCGCTCTTCCGCCGCGATCTGCTCGGGTGTGCGGATTGGCTTAAGCAGTTCAGGAATGATTGTCCCGCAGAAGTGGCGGCCTTTGATGATGATCACGGCAAGATCGCATCCGCCAAAGTTAGCGTGCCCACCCACATAAACAACGGTTCCAGCTGGGAATGAGTCCAGGCGAGTCCCTTCCGTAAATTTGCATTCCTTCGCCAATAAGGCATCAACGCCAACCGGCGGCAGGCCTTCGCCGTTCCAGTTCAGGTGTTCGTTTATTCCTTCGACCGAAGGCGTGTATTTCATGCTTTCGAAACGAATCTCTCCAGATTCAAGATTCATGCTTTCACCTCGTAAGCCACAGTCCACTCACCGCACAGGCAAGCCCGGCGCGACCATGCGTGAACGTTTTCAATGCCGGCGTCGTAGGCCAGAGAGAGGGCTCCGAGCCACGATTTGTGGGTGAACGCCATAGTCATGCTGTTCATGCCGCACTCCTTGGCCGGCGCTCAATGGCGATATCCAGCCGCTTGCAGTAATGGTCGAATTCTTCGATGGTGATTTTCTCGGCGGTGTAGAAGGCCGTGATGTTGCGCAGGACGAGGATTTCGTAATTGTCCGGGCAGGCCGGATGTGCAAGTTCGTCGAGGTCTTCATCGATCAGGATGTGGGCGCTCATAATTCATCGTCCTCTGCCTGAGCAATCAGCGCATCGTCTACGAGCGGCTGTAGCAGCTTCTCAGCGATTTCGCCGAGCATGCCTAGCGAGTGGTCGCTGTGGCCCAGTAACTCGTCAGCAGACACTTTGTCGGCGACCCCGCGCTTGTTTTCGATCAGCATGTAGCCGAGCGACGTGGTGGGCACTCGACAGTCAGCGAGGCGCGCATTCACATGCTCATCAACCGCCAGTGCGAAGTCGCGGAACCGAACGCCTTGCTGCGGGTTCATTCGGCGCTGGAACATGACGTCACAGCCGCGCATCAACCGCTCAGCCGAGTCATACAGCCATTCATTCCGAGCCACGTCCTGCGCGCTATCGCTCACCATCAGAGGCAGCTTCGCGTCGTGCATGGCCTGACAAATCTTCAGTGCTGCGTTCATGGTTGCCTCCAGAGTGGCGGGTTATTCGGTTGGAGGGTCTGGCAGGGGCTGCCAGTAAGTCGGCTGTTCACAGCTATAAAACTCTTGATCAACCCAATGCGGAGCCATCTCAAGATCCTCATCAATTTGGCCGATTCGAACATCGCCAAAACTGCCTCCCCACATCAGCACCAGCTGACCAATTCCTGGCGGGTGGTCCGAAGTTTTTATCCATCCGCTCATGCGATGTAGCCTCCGGGCATAGTGGTAACGATCCGCTGCGCTACAGGGTGATGCATACGACCTTTGGCGCAGTCGTGGACGTCGGGGCGGGGCTTGCGGGGTTTGCGTTTCATGGCGGCTATTCCTGTGGGAGCGGGGCGGCGGTCAAATCGCCTGTTTTTGGCATAATTCCGCCTGAAAGCACCGGAATAGAGCCTTTATATGGTGGCGCTCATTGTGGGAGCGAAGACAATAAAAAGCCCGATCACTGACCGGGCTTTATTCCTGAAGTAGACCTCCCTACGTCAGGGGATATTTGCCTCCTGCTGGAGGGCTTGGCTGAATACCTAGCAATCTACCTTCCGCGCCTCCCGGTAATTTGTGGGAAGCCCTGACCAAGACTTATGGCTGCTTGGCGTCTCTGGTGCTGCGGAATCCGAAGGGATGCCAGCCCATCGGTATATGTGGGATCTCCTCTTGTTCGCTCACTGGGGAGGCAGTGGCCACCTATTGGGTTGTGTGCAGCTGCACCTGCATTGGTAGATCACCTTGCTTAACGGAAACGAATGCCGCGGCGTCGAATACCGCGCTTGTGGCCGCCCCACATTCGCCTGCGCTCCGCAGCGCTCACAAGGTGATCTCCGATACAGGCACCTCTCTAAACGAGTTTCCCCAGAGAGATATCGGGCCGAGTTACTTCCGGCAGACGCGCGACGGAGATCAAAAGCAATAAATGAATTACTGAATAGGCAATCTGCGGACGGGGCGGACGCGGAGCTCGTTGTACTTGCCGAAGTTGACCTGACAGCCATCATCGAAGTGCATGCCGAATGCGCTGTCGGCGGAGCGCTGCGAGGATGACCAAACCCAGCCCGACAGCTTGCCGTTGAGGTTCAGCCAGATCTCGTAAAGCTCGGCAGCCGCCGGCAGATAGAAGTCGTGATGGCCGTCTGCTTTATGTTCGTAGGCGGCAATTGCGGCTGGGTACTCGCCATCAGCCTCAACCAGAGCGTCGGTATTGGCTCGGCCATCAATCAGACTGATGGCTGGCGCGTCGTCGCCATATTGACCCCACTCGACGCGACCCAACTCATCGCCCAAGATCAGATGGTAGCTTGGCGCGCCGTTGCGAGAAGGCATGACGCCAGCGTAGATGCCGCCCTGACCTACCCATTTTTCGCCAATCGCTGGCGGCTGAATGCTTTGTGCTGTGTTCATGATGATTTCCTGTCGGGTTGTTGTGGCTTTCGAATGCCTCCCGGGGTTTGAGAGGCATTTGTAAAGCCAGATGGCGATCCGGAAACAGCCAGATGCCATCTGATATCCGGTCGCTCTCTACTGGAGGCAGCGACCGGTTGTTGCGTCAAAGGTGGGTGATGCAGGGGGCCGCGTTGAGCGGTGTGGACTCTTCCGCATCGGGGTGTGAATCGTCGGAGTCGAACTGACACCTCAGAGGGATTTCTCGAAACAGCGATCAGTTGATCGCCGGCATCTAATCAGCGGAGCAACCCGCCTAGTCAATGCCGCTGCCTCCAAGGTTGCATCCTGCAATTGCACACCCCGATGCGCTCTCATAGAGAGGATCGGGCAGTTAACGACAGGCTGTCGTGGCGCTGGTTGTTCACTTGTGCGCTTCGGGATCTTTCAGGTGTTTGTCGAATAACTTCTTGTGACGGCGAGCGAAGCGTGCTAACCGAGCAATCAGATAAGCCAGAAATACAGCCAGCGTGACTGGATAAATCGCAATGGCCGACGCCGCGAAAGGCGGAAGCACGACCAAAGCAATCAAGGGAAAGAAAAAACCTCGCTCTCCATCAGAGCATTGATGGCCTTTTTTGTAACCCCAAAGCCAATCACCTTCTCCCCAGCCCATTCGACTCATCGAAAGGTTGATCAACGGGTTTTTCTTGGGCACCTTCGAATCATCAACCCAAGCCCAAATACCAGCCCAAGCCCAGCTAAGAACATATGCAACGATCCAGCCAATACCAAGCAGCAGGCCGATACCGCCAGCAGCACCAATAATCTGCACCCATTCAATCTCCATACCTCTCTCCCGCATTTGGTTGTCATCCCAAAGCTCGCTCAGTGAACGAGCTTCAGTGATGCTTACCGCCGTGACCCGCTACTGGCTGGTCACCGGTTTGAATCTCTATGTCAAAGAACTTGATTCCGGTCGGTCCCCAGTCGGGGGTCGGGAGATCACTTCGCTGATCCCTGGCTATCTGGCGGCTTCACCAGTCGTGTCGTGTGCCGGTGTTTCGTTCGGCATGAGGTGAATTTAAGCGCACTGAAATGGATAGTCAAGTGCACTGAAGTAAATATTTTCAGCGCGCTTAAGTTTTCTGTCGGGCGGGCACAAAAAAGCCCGCGCTAGGCGGGCTTGAATGGTTTCGCTGAATTATCGGCGAGGCGCACGTCTTACTGTTGACCACCAAAAGACCCGGCCAAGCATGGCGATGTCCTGAAACTGGTCGGCGCTCAGTATCTCGTCGGGGTATTCGTCGGCGTTCTCACTCCGAACACGGACCGAGTTCCCTGGCATCGTGTACAGGTACTTCACTCGAAGCATGCCATCTTGATTGAAGGCATAGATCTCGCCGTCGACGATGTTGGTAAAGCTGGTATCAAAGCCGATGGCGGCGCCGTCCAATATAAGGCGCTCCATCGATCGTCCTTTAACCCGCGCCACCGCCGCGCACTCCGGCTCAACCCCGGCAGCTCTCAGCGTGTCTTTGGAGAATCTGAGCTTACGATCTGCAACCTCGACTACTTCTGTCATGCCATTTCCTGCGGCAAATTCAACTTCGGCGTAGTAGGGCAGTTCTACTTCGTCGTCATCCAGTGGTGTTTCGGCATCCCATACGGATACAAGGCCGATCAACTCGCCCTGCGAATGGCTTGACCCTGCCTCAACTACCTTTTCCGGGCCGGTGCCGAACGTAAGCCATTCGGCGCGGAACCCTGTGGCCTTAGCCAGCGCGAACACGCTTTCAGCTTTTAGCGTCTTGCTCTCGCCACTGATCCACTGGGTGACCGCTGACGGTGCAACTTTGCAAAGAGCTGCAATTTCGCTCTTGGACTTCCCGCTGAGCGTGATGGCGCGGGCAATGCGTTCGTTTCTATTCATCCTGAAATTTTAAGCCAACTGAATTTAAGTGGGTGGAAATCAAAGAGTCCAGTTGCGCGCGCTATTTAAGTGTGCTGAAATTGCCACATAACCACGCGAGGACTCGCAATGAATATCAACGAAGCCATCAAGCATTTCGGCTCCAAGAGCAAGCTTGCTGCCGCTCTCGGCATTAACCCGAGCGCCGTAACTCAGTGGGGTGAAGCCATTCCGGCTACCCGCCAATTTCAGATCCAAGTCATCAGCAAGAACAAGCTGAAGGCTGATCAGAAGGCTGCTTGATCATGTCGACGAGCCCATTAAGCCAAGAGCAGACCGTAAGGTCCCGCAAGAACTACTCCGTTCTCATGCAGCACCTTGCATCGGTCGGCAATGCCCCCGTTGCGCTTGCAGTCGGTTGCGACGAAGCAACGATCAGTCGCATGAAGCCGGAGAAGTTCGAACAGTTCTGCCAGATCCTGGCCGTGCTGGGGCTTAAGGTCGTCCCTATGGCCATGCAGTGCTTCGACAAGCGGGATATCGAAACCCTTCTGCATCAGGCCAAGCGGTACATGGAGCTGATTCAGAACGTTGATCAGTTGCAGGAGGAATAGCCGTGGATTGGTTCCGGATGTATGGCGAGTTCGCCACTGACCCTAAAGTGCAGATGATGAGCGAGGCTGATCAGCGCCGATTCGTCATGCTGCTCTGCCTTCGTTGCAGTAACGACGGTGTAACGTTACATGAAACAGAGATAGCGTTTCAGCTGCGTATCAGTAACGAAGAATGGGCCACATCCAAGGCTCTTTTTCAGAGCAAGGGGCTCATTGATGAGGACTGCATGCCCACCTCTTGGGATCGCCGTCAGTTCGTCTCCGACTCAAGCAGGGCAAGGGTTGCAGCCCACCGAGCAAAGAAGAAACAAGCATGTAACGTTACAGTAACGCCACCAGATACAGATACAGATACAGATACAGATACAGAACAAGATCAAAAGCCTGCGGCTGCGCTCAATCCCAAGGCGAAATCAACCAAGTTCGACCCGCTCACCGTCAAACCCGCCAACGTCACCGAACAGGTCTGGGCCGACTGGTGTCAGCACCGCCGCGAAATCCACAAGCCCCTGACCGCCAAGAGCTGCGAGCAGCAGGCCAAGGCGCTGGAGGGACACCCGACCCCGGACCAAGTCCTCGCCAACTCGATTTCCAACGGATGGACGGGGATTTTTCCGGACAAGGTCAGCAACGTGCACCGGCTCCCCCCGCGTCGAAACGGTAACGAACCGGACTTCGACAGCACGGCCTGGGCCAACGACCTTCTGGTGAACCCATGAAACCAGCCAGCCAGCTGCTGGCGACCATCGGCAACCTGCCGCCAGCCGCCCAGTCAGAACCGATTCAGGTCACGCCACAGACAGCCGAGGTGGTCAACGAGCTTTTCCGTCGACTGCGCGGGATATTCCCTGCATGGCGCCAGGCGTGGCCATCCACCGAAGCGCTCGATGCCGCCAAGGCTGAGTGGATTAAGGAATTCGCCGCCGTCGGCATTCGCTCTCTGGAGCAGATCGATTTCGGCGTTCAACGCTGCAGGAAGATGAGCAAGCCGTTTGCCCCAAGCGTCGGCGAGTTCATTGCCATGTGCACGCCGACTGCCGAGGACTTCGGCATGCCTGCTGCTGCAGACGCGTGGATGGAGGCGCTGATCGGCACCTACAGTCACGACGGTGTGCGCATCGCGGCCAATGAGACGGGGATATTTGACCTTCGCGCTGCCAAGCAGGATGACAAGTCGCTTCGCGCTCGCTTCGACCGGGCCTACGCGATCGTCATCCGCCGCGCTCAGGAAGGCCAGCCGCTCGACGGCAAGATCCTGGCCGGCATCGGCCACGACAGCCAGAAGACCGCCTTCGAATTGGCCAATGAACTGGCCGACCAACAGACCCAAGCGCGAATCATTCAGCAAGGCATTCCGGCCGACGGTAAGTCGGCCCGTGCACTGCTGCTCGCAAAGTTCGGCAAAAAACCACTGGAGAGCCGGCCATGAAAACCCACATCAAAATCGCCTGCGCCTTCACGCTGGTAGGGATTTCCCTCGCCGTCTACGTCGGTTTCATTGTTTGGGGGTTGACCAGTCATGTCTGACTACAGTGAATTGAAGCGTCTGGCTGAGTCCGCAACGCCAGGGCCTTGGAGTTATGACGGATCTTACGTGTGCCCGGCTCGAGTTGAAGATGGCACGACCTACGTTGAAACATGGCTATCGGTTGCTGACTGCCATCAGCTGGAGAATACAAAGTTTGTCGCCGCCGCAAACCCTGCCGCAGTGCTGAGCCTGACCGCGGAACTCGACCGCCTCAAGTCCGAACTCGCCGGCCTCCGCACCGGTTACGACGCCTACGAGAAGATCGTTGCTGATCTGAGGGCGGAGAACGAGGCGTTGATCGGCGCCCTCAAAGGAATGGCCTCAATGTACGGCTACTGCTGGGATTTGGTTGATGGTGGCCTTGTCTGCATGCAGAGCAACGTGCAGCGCTTTGAGGGCGCGCATGAGGTTGCGCAGAGCGTTTTGGCAGCCGTGAGCAAGGAGCCAAGCCATGACTGACAAGATCAGCGTGAACAGCACCGCCAAGCTCACCGCAGCTATCGGCATGCTCACCGCCATGTACCGCGAGAAGAAGTTCGTGGTGGTTTCTCTTCGCCCGGGCAAGGATCGCACCTTGGATCAAAACGCCCTGTGGTTCGCCTTGTACCAGCGCATCGCCCAGATGACCCAGATCGGTGACGTGGAAGACGCTCGCCGACACTGCAAGCTGCACTACGGCGTCCAGATCCTCATCAATGAGGACGAGGACTTCCGGGAAAGCTGGTACTCCACCCTTCGCCACTTGAGCTACGAGAAGAAACTGGCCCTGATGGGTGGCTGCCCACTCTTCGGACCGGACGGCTTCCCTGTAACCCGCCTATTCAATCGCGCCCAAGGCATTGCCTACACAGACCGCATCGTTTCCGAGTTCACGGAGCGCGGCGTGGTGTTCGATGACCTGCTTGGCAAGGAGGCAGCATGAGCAAGACGGCCCAGCGGAAGCGCCAAGCGTACGAAGAAGGTTTGCGCGACGGAACTGTAGGCAACGGAATCCGTTACTCCTATCACCCATTCATGGATTCCTATCGTGCCGGGTATCGCGAATCATCATCCATGCGACAGCCCCGGACATTGCTGCAATGGTTCCGCGAGGTGTTCGCATGAGCCTCCAAGCCAAGCAGCCCCGCCCGAAGAAGTGCAAGGTCGAATCCTGCAGGGCCTCATTCATCCCCCAGCGCCTCGGCCAATCGGTATGCAGCCCAAAGTGTGCATTGGCCATTGCTCCAGTGCACCGCGAGAAAGCCCGCAAAGCCATCAGCCAGCTCGAGCGCGCCGAGATCAAGGTGCGCAAGGAGAAGCTGAAGAGCCGCGCCGATCACCTCAAGGACACCCAGAAGGCCTTCAACGCATGGGTGAGAGAGCGAGACGCCAATCTCCCGTGCATCAGTTGTGGTCGCCACCACCAGGGTAAGTACGACGCAGGTCATTACCGGACAGTGGGCAGCAATCCCGCCCTGCGCTTCGAACCGCTCAACTGCCACCGACAATGCTCACCATGCAACACCCAGCTATCCGGAAACATCGTCAACTATCGCATAGAGCTGGTGAAGCGCATCGGCATCGAACTCGTTGAGTGGCTCGAAGGCCCGCATGAGCCGAAGAAATACACCGTCGATGAGCTTAAGGCGCTGACTGCTGAGTTCCGGGCAAAGACCAAAGAGCTACAGGCTTCGCAAACCCAAGCTGAACAGGGGATTCAACATGCAATATGACGCTGAAGAACTTCTGACGCAGTGGGGGCGCTGGGTATGGCAGGGCGCCGGCTTACCTGGATACGGTGTCTCGCAGATCTACGCCATCATGCGTGATAATGTGGAGCAGCCTACAGCGCGCCTTCCTGCCTCAATCACCGACGACGAAGCCCTGATGATCGACCGGGCCGTCGCGTCACTCTGGAAGCGCTACCCAATGGCTGCTGATTGCCTTCGGGTCTACTACTGCACCGGGCGCACGATGCATCAGGTTGGGATTTTGTTCGGCACCCCAAGACTCAAGGTGCGCGAAATGATCATCGCCGGGAACAATTACGTTCAGGCGTGTCTGGATATGAGGATGGCGGCATGACCATAGAAGAAATTCACGAACTGGCCCGCGAGATGCGCCTGAAAGACGCAGAGTTTCAAAAGATGAAAGCTCGGCATGAGGTAAATCAGATGATCTTCCGCTGCCAACTCTTGTTTACCATGTCGGCGGCGCTCAATGCACAGCCTTCGCCTACCCCCGGGGTCTTGCTCGCATGACTGATCAAGAGCTAATTTATCGATCAGCTGAACTGATTCGGCAGATGGATCAAATAAAAAGGAACAATCCGTCTCGTGAGCTGTTAAAGCTAGATCGGTTATGCATCATCTTGATGATATTTGCATCATTCGCCTTCCCTTTCTGCCTGGCTATAGTTTTTGGAGGCAAGTGATGACAGACCGCGAACTGCTTGAGCAGGCTGATCGTTACAAAGCGGCTTCTACTAAATATTGGCTTTGCTGTGGATCTGTTGACCCATCTCACAGGGATCATCGCGCTAAAAACTGTCGAGAGAGGGAGCATGGCCATCCTGAAAGATGTTTTTACGGGACTGGACAAGACCATTTCGCGAGAGAAAATTCTTAGATCAATATTCTTGAAGTGTTAACTCAGATATGGCAAATTGTCGCCATTGTGCGGTTTTACCGCTTCAAACAAGCCCGGCCATTGAGTCGGGCTTTTTTATGCAGATGAATGCGCAGGCTGATGCGCGGAGCGTCAACCCCTTAAACGATGCCAGGTCGCGAAAGCGCTGGGGAACTCTCGGGATATCGTGGGTAAACACCGAAAGCCGGAGATCAGCACCGGCCATCTGCACCCATTCCAAGCCTCGGCATTTAGCCGGGGCTTTTTTGTTTCTGGAGGCCCCGATGGCAGCCTCAGGCAGGAGTTCTAACAGCATGGCCAACCCTGCACCGGAAAGCATCGTAGAGGTGGTGGGCGCGTCAGTGGCCAGCAAGGGGATGATCACAGGCGGCGCTGTCGGCCTCGTCGGCTGGTTATCGCAGGTGAATTGGATCGGTATTGCAGGTGTCGCGGTCGCGGTGCTTGGCCTGCTGATCAATCTGTTCTTCCAGGTCCGCAAAGATCGCCGCGAATCCATTGAGAGCGCCGCCCGCCTCGAAGCACTGAAAGAGCGTGCACGAGCATGAGCCAGACCCGCCAGCGCATCGCCGTCACATTGCTGACAGTGAGCCTTGCTGGTTTCGGTGCATGGAAGGCGAACGAAGGCTACACCGATCACGCAATCATCCCGACCAAGGGCGACGTTCCAACCATCGGCCACGGCTCAACTCATTACGAGGACGGCCGGCCGGTCCAGATGGGTGACCGCATCACCCCGCGGCGCGCCGAAGTTTTGGCCCGCAATCTGCTGACCCAAGACGAGAAGCTGTTTGCCGCCTCACTGCCGGGAGTGAAGCTCCATCAGGCCGAGTTCGACCTGTACATGGACTTCGTGGGGCAGTACGGCATCGGCACATGGCGCCAGTCGTCAATGCGTCGTGACCTGCAGAAGGGAAACTACCCGCAGGCCTGCACCGATCTACTCAAATACCGATTCGCCGCCGGCTTCGACTGTTCGACACCGGGCAACAAGCGTTGCCCCGGCGTGTGGACTCGCCAGCTCCAGCGACACGCCAAGTGCATGGATGCGCAATGAGGATCCTCGCCGGTATCTGCGCCGCGCTCATCGTCGGCTTGCTACTGGCCCTCTGGCGTCTCGATCACGTCAGCACCAGCCTGAACCGCGCCGAGGGTGTCATCACCGAGCTGGAAGCCGCTGCCGACTCACGCCGCAATACCCAGCGCCTGCTGCTGGACCTCGATACCAAACATACCCAGGAGCTGACCGATGCTCAGGCTCAGAACAAAGACCTGCTTGCTCGTGTCGGCACTGGCACTCAGCGCCTGTCAGTCCCAGCCAAGTGTCCAGTTGTGCGAGCCACCGCCAGCACCACCAGCGTGGATCATGCAGAAGCACGAGCCGACATTGACGCAGCGGCTGGTCAACGAATTATCGCCATCACCAACGACGGTGACGAAGCCATCATCGCCCTGAGTGCTGCTCAGGACTACATCACCAACATTTGCCTGAAGAAGAACTGACCATGCCCGCCGGACGCCCAAGCGATTACACGCCAGAGATCGCTGAGGCGATATGCCTGCGCCTGTCTGAGGGTGAGTCACTTCGCTCGGTGTGCAGTGATGACGTGATGCCGGCCAAGGTTACGGTTCTGCGCTGGATCGCTCGGCACGATGAATTTCGTAACCAATACGCACAAGCCAAGCAGTCTGGGGCTGAGGCGATTGCCGAAGAGATGTTCGACATCGCTGATGATGGCTCCAACGATTGGATGGAGAAGCTGGATAAGGAAGGTAACGCGATTGGCTACCAGCTCAACGGTGAGCACGTCCAGCGCTCCAAGCTGCGCATCGATACGCGCAAGTGGTACCTGTCCAAGATCATGCCGAAGAAGTACGGCGACAAGCTCGACCTGACGCACACCGGGGAAGACGGTGGCCCGATTCGCTCCATCACCGAGATCCGCATCACTGGCGTGAGGCCTGATGGAAATCAAGGTTCCTGACAAGCTCGTCGACATCTTCCTTGGCGAGGCTGATGTAAGGGGCGCCTACGGTGGCCGGGGTTCTGCAAAGACTCACACCTTCGCCGAGATGATCGCGATACACGCAGTCCGGTACGCAACGTCAGGCATCAGTGGTTTCATGATGTGCGGTCGTCAGCACATGAGCAGCATCAAGGAGTCATCCTTTGCTGAGATCAAGGCGGCGATCGAGAAGAGTGAATTCCTCCGCCCGTGCTTCGAGACTGGCGAGAACTACATCCGCACCGTCGCATCATTCCCGGGCCGGGTTGATTTCATCTTTCGCGGCCTGGACAGCAACATCGACAGCATCAAGTCCACGGCCCGCATCCTGATCTGCTGGATTGACGAGGCTGAGAACGTCAAGGAAGAGGCTTACATCAAGCTGATTCCGACGCTGCGTGCTGAGGATGAAGGGTGGAACGCCGAACTCTGGGTGACATGGAACCCTGAGAACCGCAACAGCCCGACCGACAAGCGCTTCCGCCAAACCAAAGACCCGCTGATCAAGATCGCTGAGATCAACTGGCGCGATAACCCGTGGTTCCCGGCCAAGCTGGACCGTGAGCGCCGCCGGGATCAGGTCGAGCGACCCGATGAATATGAGTGGATCTGGGAAGGCGCCTACCGGGGCATCGTTCGCGGCGCTGTGTATGGCGACGAGATCAAGCGCTTGGACGCGTCTGACCGGGTAACCAACGTCCCGTATGACCGCACAAAGCCAGTTCTCACCGTGTGGGACCTGGGGCGCGCAGACAAGACAGCTATCTGGTTCGTCCAGCTCGTGCCGTTCGGCTTCGCGATCATCGATTACTACGAGATGTCCGGCAAAGCTCTCGACCACTTCATCAGGGAGCTGCAGACCCGCGCCTACGTCTACGGCGACTGCTGGTTGCCACATGACGCCGAGAACGAACTGCTTGTCTCCAGGCTGACCGTGGCCCAGCAGATGCGCGACGCGGGTTTCAAGGTGCGGATCGTCAAGAAGATCAAGGTCAGCGAGGGCATCAACGCCGCTCGCATGATCTTCGACCGCTGCTACTTCGACAGGGTGAAGACCGAGGAAGGCCTCGATGCCCTGCGCAGCTACAAGTACGAATACAACGAAGACACCAAAGAATTCAAGAAAGAGCCGCTGCACGACTGGGCGTCTCACGGAGCCGATGCGTTCCGATACCTGGCGGTTTCGATCTGCGAGCCCGCACCCAAGAAAGCCCCGATCAAACTCAAAGAGCGGACACGTTCCGGCTCCAACTCGTGGATGGGATAGCCCGTGTCCGACAAAACTGACGACGAAATCCTGATCGAGGCCAAGGCCCGGTATCAGCGTTGCGAGGACTTCGAGGCGGACTTCCGCAAGCTGTTCAACGATGACCTGAAGTTCTGCAATGCGGACTCGGACAACGGCTATCAGTGGCCGGACGCAATGCGCAAGCAGCGCAACGAAGACGCCCGGCCTTGCCTGACCATCAACAAGACCCGCCAGCACGCCCTGATGGTCATCAACGAGGCCAAAGAGAACAAGCCTTCGGTGAAGGTCAGCGCGGTGGGTGGTGACGCGAGCTACGAGTCCGCACAGGTGTACGAGGGCGTAATCCGCCACATCGAATACCAGTCGAACGCGGCAGATGCCTATGACACCGCGCTTGAGTTTCAGGTGAAGGGCGGAATCGGTTACTGGCGCGTGGTCACTGAATACGCCGGCAATGACTCGTTCGACCAAGAGATCTTCATCCGGCGCATCCGCAACCCTCTCTCCGTGCGTCTCGACCCGGACATCAAGGAGGCTGATGGCAGCGATGCGAAGTTCGGCTTCATCTTCGACGACATGAAGCGCGATGACTTCAAGCGCAAGTATCCGAAGCACAAGGACGACGTGGCTACCGGCACTTTCGGCGAGCACAACGGCTGGTGCACCGAGGACACCATCCGGGTCGCCGAGTACTACTACATCACCTACGAGAAAGATTGGCTGATCGCGCTGCCGATGCCGGCCGAGGATGGCGGCGAGCAGATCACCATGGTCACGCATTCGGAGCTGGTGAAGTCCATGCCTGACCTTGCGAAGGTGGTGATGGCCGACAAGGGCATCCAGCGCCGTGAGATCCAGGAGCAGCGCGTCGCCTGGTGCCTGATCGCCGGCGACAAGATCATCGACAAAAGCGAATGGCCGGGCACCACGGTGCCTATCGTGCGCGCCGTCGGCGAAGAGATGCTGATCGACGGCAAGCTCGACCGCAAAGGCCATGTGCGCAACTTGAAAGACCCCCAGCGCATGTACAACTACTGGTCGTCATCCGCTGTTGAGCATGTCGCGCTTCAGTCGAAGACGCCTTACATTGCCGGCGCGCGGGCAATTGAGGGTTACGAACCAATTTGGGAGACCGCCAACGTTGAAAACGCTAGCGTTCTGACTTTTAACGACATTGACGATCAGGGCAACCCGCTCGCCGCCCCAATTCGTCAAGAGCCTCCAGTCATGAGTGCCGCCTACATCCAAGGCATGCAGGTTGCCGCCGAAGAAATGAAGATGGTGAGCGGCCAGAACGACCCTTTGATGGGCGCCCCGTCGAACGAGATCTCCGGCGTTGCCATTGGCAAGCGCGCCAAGCAGTCCGACCGCTCGACCATGCACTACCGCGACAACCTCGCGAAGGCCGTGCGCTATACCGGCAAGATACTGATCGACATCATCCCGAAGATTTACGACACGCCGCGCGTGATCCGCATCCTTGCCGAGGACGGCAGCGACGACACCGTAAAGGTTGACCCGAACCTTCGCCAGCCGATGCAGGAGCAGCCGAAGCCCGGCGGCGAAGGCGTAGACCGTATCTTCAACCCAGCCATGGGCAAGTACGAAGTAGTCGCAGAGAGCGGCCCGAGCTACGCGACCAAGCGCGAAGAAGCCTTTGAAGCAATGTGTCAACTCGCCATTGGCGACCCGACCTTCATGCCGAATGCCGCTGACCTGTTCTACAAGGCTGCCGACTTCCCGCTGGCTGATGAGTTGGCTGAGCGCTTCAAGAATGTCATCCCGGCCAACATCCGTGGCGAAGGTCCGTCGCCCGAGCTACAGCAGGCCCAAGAGCAGATCCAGCAGCTCCAGGCGCAACTTGCCGCCGCGATGCAGGCCGCAGCCGACAACGACAAGAAAGCTGACGACAAGGACAAGGCCAACGAGATCAACGCATTCAAGGCCACCACAGACCGCATCAACGCACTGATGGACAAGCTGGGGCCGCTCGAGGCCTCGATTCTCGCCTCTCAAGCAGTGAGCGCGGCACTTTCTGACCCAACCCCAATTGATGCTCAGCCGGAACAGCCGGCGCCGCAGCCAATGCAACCACTCATGCAGTAAACCGACTCTGGGCGGCTCCCCAGTGCTTTCACTTGGAATCCAAGGCCATGTCAGACGAAGAAGTTCAGGTGCAGTCCACCCAACAGGATGTTGAAGAGACGCAGCCGGTCGTAGATGCATCGCAGGAATCGGCCACCAGCGAAACCGGGCAGCAAGCCTCCGACGAAACTACCAGCCAAGAGCAGGAAGGGAAGGATCCCAACGGTTGGGCGCTGAAGCGGATCGGCGAACTTACCCGTCAGCGACACGAGGCGGAAAGAAAAGCTCAAACCATGTCGGGCGAGGCCGAGCGCTATCGCCTGTTGGTCGAGCAAATGCGAAGCGGCGACACGGAACCCCAGCCACAGATGCCCGGTGAACAGCCGAACATCGATGAACTGGTCGACAAGCGCGCCAAGGAACTGGCCAGCCATCAGGCAGCCGCTGAGCGCGGTCGCTCGGTAGCCACCGTCGGCGCGCAGGAATACCCAGACTTCCAGCAAGCAGTCGTAACTCTGGATGCACTGGGCATTTCGCAGGAATCCGTTCAGTCGATCCTGGGGATGGATGACGCTCACAAGGTCCTGTACACCCTCGGGAAAAACCCGGAAGAAGCCGCCCGCATTCTTTCACTTCCAGCAATTCAGCAAGGCCGGGAACTGGAACGGCTCGCCCTCAAGGCAGGCCAGCCAGTTGCCAAGGCTGTGTCAAAAGCACCTGCGCCAATCACCCCTGTCGACGGCTCAACGACGGTCGAGACTGACCCGTCGAAGATGTCCATGGCCGAATGGGCGAAGTGGCGCGAAAAGAACTCAAAATCTCGTCAATAAGGAATCGCCACCATGGCCAACAGCTTACTCACCCCCAGCATGATCACGCGCGAAGCACTGCGCCTGTTCAAAAACAGCAACCTGTTCCTGCGCAATATCGACACCCAATACGACGACAGCTTTGCCAAGACCGGCGGCAAGATCGGCGATACCCTGCGTATCCGTCTGCCGAACGACTACACCGTTCGTTCCGGTCGTGTCGCGGTTGTACAGGACACCAATGAACGCCAGGTGCCGCTGACCGTTGCCACCCAGAAGGGTGTGGACATGGGCTTCAACTCGGCAGAGCTGGCCCTGTCCATCGACGACTTCAGCGAGCGCTTCATCCTGCCGGCGGTTAACGCACTGGCCGGCGGTGTTGCGGTCGATGTGATGCAGTCCGTTGAAAGCTTCTCCAACCTGACGTTCCAGGGCATGGCATCTGACGGTACCGGCACCATCGTCACCCCGACCTCCAGCACCTGGCTCGACGCAGGCGCTCGTCTGGACATGACCGGCACGCCGCGCATGAACGCTCGAGGCCGTCGCAAGACTATCCTCGATCCGCGCACCCAGGCGCGCACCGTTGACAGCCTGAAAGGCCTGTTCAACAACACCCAAAAGGTTGGCGATCAGTACAAGAGCGGTGAAATGGGCATGGACACCCTCGGTTTCGACTGGGGTATGGATCAGACCGTCATCAAGCACACCAACGGCACCTATTCGGCCGGCGCGGTGAACGGTGCAGGCCAGACCGGTTCGAGTCTGACCGTTACCGCGATTACCGGCACCTTCAACAAAGGTGACGTGATCACGATTGCCGGCGTATTCGGCACCAACCCGGTTACCAAGCAATCCACCGGCGAGCTGCGTCAGTTCACTCTCACCGCCAACGTTGGTGCTGGTGCAACCACGCTTCCGATCTATCCAGCCATTGCGGTGGGTAACGTCGCGTTCGGCACCGTGACCGCTTCGCCTGCAAACGGCGCGCTGATCACCCTGGTCGGCGGTGCTGGTGTGACTTTCCGCAAGAACTTCGCAATGGACCCGATGGCGCTGACCATGGCCACTGCCGACTTGCCGCTGCCGAAGAACATGGACATGGCGCACCGCGAGACATTCGACGGCATCTCCATGCGCTTCCTGCGCGGTTTCGACATCACCAACGACGTGTTCATCAGCCGTCTGGACATCCTCTACGGCTATGCCGCGCCGCGTCCAGAGTGGGGTATCGGCATCGCCGACATCCTGTAACCGGAAGCACAAACCTCAAGGGCCCAATTGGGCCCTTTTTTGTTCCCCAAGAGGTAAGAAACCATGGATTTCCCAAAGTGGAAGTACCACCGCACCGAGCCTGCGCGCACCGTTGAAACCGAAGATGAAGATCGTGCGCTGGGTGATGAGTGGGCAGACACACCGTTTCCGAAGGCGCAAGTTGAGCCCGGCCATAATGTGGGCGCGACCATGCTGCCAGAAGACCACCGCGAATCCTTCACCAAATGGCTCAGTGATGAAGACCTGGCCGACCAAGAGCCGGGCGTGCTGAATTTGCTGTTCAACGCCTTCACTGCGCGTGGTCGCCAAGGCGCTGTGGAGCAGTTCGTCGCTGAAGAGCCGACGGGCGATGCTGAAGCCGAGCGCCAGAAGCTGCTGGCCGAAGCCAAAAGCCTGGGCCTGGACCTGCACCACCGCACCGGCGCCGAAAAGATCCAGGCTGCAATCGACGCCAAGCTGGCCGAGGAGTAATCGGCCATGACGACCCCGGTAGAAATCATTAATCTCGCGCTCAAGCAGGTCGGGGTGCTCGGGGTCGGTCAAACCGCGTCAGCTGAAGACGTCACGGACTGTTTCGCAATTCTCAACATGATGATTGCCCAGTGGTCCGTTAAGCGGAACATCGTGCATCAGATCCTTGATGTACCGTGCGTCGCGACCGGCGCACAAACCTATACCGTGGGCGCCGGTTCTGACTTCAACACTCCGCGGCCATCGAAGATTTTTGGCGCTTACTGCCGGCAAATGAGCTCGCCGTCGCAGCCAGTCGATTACCAGCTTGAGGTGTTGCACTCCCAAACGGATTGGGGGCGCGTATCCACCAAGAGCATGGGGTCGATGCCATCTTTGGTCTATTACGACCCGCAGTTTCCAGTCGGCGTTCTCCATGTCTGGCCAGTTGCTACGAATGGTTACGAAATCCACATTCAGGTTCTGTCGCCAATCGCGCAGTTCGCCACGGCTTACGACGACATCCAACTCCCGAACGAGTACATGGAAGCGCTCATGTGGAATCTGTCCGGCCGCCTATATCCGATGTACGGCCTGCAGCCCAATCAGGTCGTCATCAAGCTGGCAGACGCCAGTCTGGCCACGCTGCGCCAAGCCAACAGCCAGATCGGCAAGCTCTACATGCCAGCAGCAGTAATCGGGCGCGGCGCCTACAACGTTTATTCGGATCGCTGACATGAAAGTACCGCTCATGACCGGGTCTTATCAGGCGCGCAGCCTGATTGCGGCCGCACAGCGCTGCGTCAATCTGTACCCAGAAAAAAACCCGGAAGGTGAAGAGTTCCCGGCAGCGCTTTATCCAACGCCTGGCCTTGTGAAGATCGCCGAGTCCACCCAAAAAGTCTGGCGCTGCCTGTATACCGCTACCGACGGCAAGCTGTTCGGTGTTGTCGGTCAGTCCGTGGTGCTGATCACTGACGATGAGGCGTTTTACGAGGTCGGCACCATCTCTTCGCTGGAGTCGCGCTGTTACATGCTGGACAACGGCGAGACGGTTGTCCTGGTTGACGGGACACCGAACGGTTACACCATCGACCTGACGTCGCTGACGTATGGGCCGATCCTCGACAGTTCGTTCTACGGCTCGAACCGCATTGATCTGGTGGACGGGTATTTCGTCTTCAACCGTCCCGATACAAAGCAGTGGTATATCTCGCTGATCAACCAGGTGGCATTTGACCCGCTGGACTTCGCCAGCAAGGCCGGCTCGCCTGATCTTCTGGTTGCAGCCATGGCCACACGCCGCAACGTCTTCCTGTTCGGCGAGCAAACCACAGAGATCTGGACGAACACCGGTGGGACCGATTTCACGTTCAGCCGGCTATCCGGGGCATTCATTCAATTCGGTTGCGCATCACACGACAGCCTCGTCCAGGCCGACGGATCGATCTACTGGCTCAGCAAGTCACCGCAAGGCGAATGCATGGTGTTGCGCACGGTGAACTATGACCGCGAGCGCATCAGCACCTTCGCGATAGAGAACGAGTTCCAGACCTACGAGCGTGTAGATGACGCCTTCGGCTACATCCACCAAATGAGCGGGCATTACTGGTATGTCCTGACCTTCCCGACGGCGAACAAGACCTGGGTCTATGACGCCGCCACCAATGAGTGGCACGAGCGCGCATCGCTGAAAGCGAATGGCGATCTAACCCGGCACCGGGCAAATGCCTATGCGAACTGGAAAGGGCGGCACATCGTCGGAGACTTTGAAACCGGTGCGCTTTACGAAATGCGGCTTGATGCTTACACCGACGACGGCGCCGAGGTTCTGCGCATCAAGTCCTTTCCGCACCTGGCTGACGATGGAAATCGCCTGATTTACCGAAAGTTTCAGGCTGCCATGCAGGTCGGTGACGCGTCCTATACGCAAGAGGCCGAACTGCGCCTGCGCTGGAGCGACACCAAAGGGGCGTCCTGGTCTACGCACATAAGCTCAACACTTGGTGCGCGGGGTGAATACCTGAAGGACTGTTTGTTCCTACGCCTCGGTACCGCGCGCAGCCGGGTGTTTGAACTGTCATGGTCTGCCGACTGCCCGACCGCGCTGAATGGCGCTTACATCCAAGTCGAGCGGTGCTCCTCATGAGTGTATCGACGAACGTTCCAGATGCTGGCACACCGATCTTTGATGCGCGAGGCTTCATCAATCCGGTTTGGCACCAGTTCTTCTTCGACTTGCTCCGCCGAACCGGTGGCGCGGTAGGTGTCGATGCTCAGGATCAGTCGGCGATTATTCAGGCGAACGCCAAGCGGCTTCGTGACACCGAGGCAATGGATTCTGCGACCGTTCAATCTCGCCCGATTCCCGAAGATCCTGAGCCGGTGCTTGCCATCAGCCATGGCATTCAGACAGACCCAATCCTTCATGACCCCGTAACCCAATTGGCCAATGGCTTCATGCAGGCGGCGGACAAAATCCGGTTGGATGCCCTGCGTAACACGCTGCCCCCTGCGACCATCATTGCAAGCGTCCCTGCCAACAACACGACCGCCGACGTCGCAATAAATCAGATCGTTGCTCCGGCTGGATCACTGCCGGTTGGCTCGGCCATAAGGGTCAGGTGTTACGTGCTGGTAGTAGCCGCTGCCGTGGCGCAGACGCTCAGCTTCTGGATAAAGATCGGCGCAACCAAGCTCATCATCAACACGGTGACGCCTCCCGGCGCGGGCATGGCAAGCACTGGGCTTCGGATTGATATGTCGATGACTGTTCGGGCCGGCACCCTTGGGCTGTTCACGAGCGAGGTGATTTCGCAAGGAAACCTCGTAACCCCGATCAATTCCATCGCAACCGGTGCAGCAGCCTTCGATCCTTCGATCTCAAACACCATCGTCTTCGGCATGAACTGGAGCATTGCCAACGCTGGTAACACCGCCTCCGCTCAAAGCTGCGTCATCGTCCAGGAGAATTGATTCGATGCTCAAGTATTCCGAGCTGGTAGCAAGCGCAACGCTTACCGGCGTTGCAGTATCGTATTACATGGCCCCCGGCTCTGTTCAGGTCGCAATCCACGCTGTGAGCGCGGCAAACCCAACCGGCGGCGCCGTGACGGTGAACATCTATCGCGTATCCACCGGTGGCGTTGCCTCGGCGGCAAACCGTATCGCATCACGCATCATCCCGGCCGGCGGCACAGCGTCGATCCCAGACGCGGTGAATCACAAGCTTGCTCCAGGCTCCCAAATCTTCGCTGACGGCGCCGGCTGCGCGCTGAACATCAGCGGCGTCGAATACACCCCAGGCACCTAAAAAGGCACAAACAATGCGGAATTTCCTGAAGATGGCTCACGGAGTTGACGTGATGCCGCTGATGCATGCGCTCGCCCGTAATCCAGCCCTGTGGCACGAAGACACCTACATGCGGGATTACCCGCAAGGGCCGTTCGGCGAGACCGATTCGGTGCTGCTGCGCTTCCCGGTCAAGTCCGTCAAGGAAACCCAGGCCGAGGTTGAAAACCACCTCAGCACCTATGACCAGCATGAGTGCATCGACTACCCAGCCTACGCCTCACTGCCAGAGGCGCGCCCGCTGATCATGAACCTGATGACCTACGTCGGCGGTACCCGTCTTGGTCGCTGCGTGATCAATCGGATCAAGCCCGGCGGCGTGATCTACCCCCACGCCGACACCCCGGCGCACGCCGAATACTGGGAGCGACATCACATCGTGATCCAGGCCGCACCGGGCGTTGATTTCCGCTGCGGTGATGAACATGTGCTGATGCTGCCCGGCGAGATCTGGTGGTTCAACAACTCGATCGAGCATGAGGTCATCAACAACAGCGGCATCGATCGTATTCACCTCGTCGTTGACATCAAGAGCAGCCGCCCATGATCACTGCACACATTGAAAGCTTCGCGGCGAGCATCGACGAGCTGAAGGAAGTCATCCCGCTTCATTACGAAGAGTTGGCGCTGAACAAGGACAAGGTACCGCTATCGCCGCAGTGGGAAATCTACCTTGCGCGGGAGCGTGCCGGTGAACTGCTGTTCGTCACCCTGCGCGATCAGGGGAAGCTGGCCGGCTACTTCATCGGCTTTATCGCCCCGGGCCTGCATTACTCGACCTGCCTCACCTGCACCATGGACATCTTCTACGTGAAGCCGGACGAGCGCGGCCAGGCCGCTGGCAAACAGCTTTTTGAGTTCACCGAAAAGGAACTGCGCCGGCGCGGCGTGGATCGCTTGTTCGTTGGCTCGAAGTGCCATATGGACGCCTCGTGGCTGTTTGAGCGCCTCGGGTACGAGCGCTGCGAAGTCACCTACACCTCTTGGCTTGGAGCATAAATCATGGTTGCAGCAGCGGTAGTGGGCAGCGCCGTCGTTGGCGGTGTCGCCTCGAACATGGCGGCGAGCAAGCAGGCCGGCGCCGCCAATAAAGCGGCGGAGATGTCGGCTGAAGCTGCTGCGCAGATGCGCGAAGACCTCAGCCCCTATAACGATCTTGGGCAGCAGGCTATCAACCCTCTGTGGGCGGCGATGGGCTACAACGTCGGAAAAGACGGAAAGCCGGTCATCAACCCTAATTCAACGCTTCAGCAGCAGTTCAACTTCGACGCGTCGAACCTGCAAAACACGCCTGGTTATCAGTTCGCTCTAGGACAGGGCCTGAAAAGCACAAATAACTCACTGGCGGCGCAGGGCCTCGGCCTGTCTGGCGCCCAAGCGAAAGGTTTGAGTCAGTATGCCACCGGCCTTGCGGACCAGACCTACGGCAACCAGTACAACCGTGCACTCAGCACCTACAACACGAACTATCAGGTAGCAGCGAACAACGTCAGCAACCTTCAGAACCTCGTGAACACCGGGCAGAACTCCGCCGCGCAGACCGGTCAAGCAGGACTTGCCTCGGCGAATAGTGCGGGCAACTACCTGACGCAGGCTGGCAATGCCCAAGCATCCGGGATCATGGGGGTGTCCAACGCTGCGAATGCCGGGACACAAAACTACATGCTCTACAACGCCCTGTATCCAAAAACGCCTCAATCGAGTTTTGGAGCAACCGCCGGCAATTACCTAACTTCCTAAGGTAGAGGTTTGAACAATGGCTATTGACGCAAGTATTGCGGTCGGCAAAGAGCCCGGAAGCCTTTTGAGCGCTCTGGCTGGCGTAACTCAGCTCCGAGGCGTTCAACAGCAGCAACAAGCAAATATTGCTGCATCTCAGGCTTATAAAGATGCGACAGATCCGACCACTGGACAGATCGATTACAACCGGCTGACTGCGGCGCTTTCGCAAGGGCCAGCAGCATACAACCTTCCGCAGATCCAAGCCCAGATCAACGAGGCTCGAAATTCGGCGCTGAATTACGACAAGGGCAAGCTTGAACTCGCGCAGAAGCGCACGGACCTGCTGTCTGGCGGCTTCGGCGGTCTGCTCGCCTCCGGCAACATCACGCCGCAGGCCGTAATGCAGATTGCCAGCCAGGGCATCAGGCAGGGGCTGTTCACACCCGAGGATGCCGTCAGCTTCACCGCCGATATGCCGACCGACCCCGCGCAGCTGCAGAACTGGGCAAAGCAGAAATACGTCGGCTTCAGCACCGATGCCGAACGCCTGAAGGCCCTGATGCCTCAAACCCAGACCATCAACACCGGCGCCCAGCAGATTGTCTCCGCTTTCGACCCACTGACCGGCGCGCCTACAGGGCAGAACACGGCATTCAACAACCAGATGTCGCCGGAAGCAGCTGCGCAACCGACGCAGGTGTTCGATCCAGCCACCGGCACTATGCGCAACGTCACCCGCCAGCAGTTCGCGGATATGGCGACCGGCGGTGGAACTGGCGCTGCACCGAATGCCCAAGGGCAGGGTGGCGGACTTGGAACTGGTCGCCTACAGCCAATCACCCAGGCACCTGGGCTGCAAGCTGCGCCAGCACTGGGCGCCGCTGAGGCTGCGCAGGCGGTAGGCAAGGGCTCGGCAGAGAACTCGCTCGCACTCCAATCTCAGTCCGAGAATGCTCCTCAAGCCATTTACCAGCTCCAGAATATGCGCACGGCTTTGTCTGACATCAACACCGGCCCCAATGCTGACTGGCAGGGCAAAGCGCAAGCGCTCGCGCTTCAGGTCGCTCCGGGAATCTCGGAAAAGCTGGGCATTGACCCTCACAAGGTGGCCAGCCTTGAAGAGTTCAAAAAGTTCTCCACGCAGCTGGCGCAAAGCGTTGCCGGCTCGCTTGGCGAAGGCACTGACAGCAAGCTTGCTTCGGCAGTGGCTGCCAACCCGAACAGCAGCCTTTCCAAGTTGGGCAACCAACAGATCATTGATGTCCTGATCGCCACTCAGCGTGGGATTCAGGCCAAGAATCAGGCTTGGCAGAACAGTGGCCTGCCACCGGAGCAGTACAACAAGTTCTCCACCACCTGGAACAAGGAGATTGATCCTCGGGTTTTCGCCGCGCAGGACATGGATCAAAACGCTCGCTACAAGATGCTCGACAGCCTAAGCCCCAAAGAGCAGGCCGCGTTCAAGGCTTCATGGGTCAAGGCCCGTAACGCCGGGTTCGTACAGTGAGCCAGTGGGATGGCCTTGTCCAGCAGGCCGCACAGCGCTGGAACGTCGATCCCAAGCTGATCGCCTCGGTCATTCAGGTGGAAAGCTCGGGCAACCCCAATGCTGTTTCTGAGGTCGGCGCCGTCGGCCTCGGTCAGCACATGCCAGCCACTGCAAAATCCCTTGGCATCGATCCGAAAGATCCCGCTCAGTCGATCGATGGCATCGCGAAGCTGTTGGATGAAAACCTGCGCCGCTACGGCAGCCCAGAACAGGCAATCCTTGCTTATCACGGCGGCACCGACCAGTCCAATTGGGGGCCAAAAACTCAGGATTACCTGAGGAAGATCTCCGGCCAATATGGAGCAAGTCAAGTGGCGAAAACATCACCGAAGGACGATGAGTTTGAAGCCAGCTTTGGCACTCGTCCGCAATCAGCAGCCGCGCCGGAAGTCGCCGGCGATGCCTTTGAAGCATCGTTTGGCCCGCGACCAGATACCGCACAAGCGATTCAGGCAAGTGCACCTGTAGACGCACAACCTGTGAATGTTGCAAATGCTCAGCCTGTCGGGGAACAACCAGGTCTATTGAGTCGCGGCGCGGATATGGCATGGAACGGTCTACAGGCACTGGGTGAGCAAGGGTTGAAGAACGCCAATGCTGTTGGGCGCGGGATCAGTGATGCTTTTGACGCCCCATCAGAGTGGCTTGCCTCTGGCGCCGAAGCCTCTGGATTGACTGGGTTGCTGGCGAAGGGCGGGATCAACATGCCCTCGACTCAGCAGCAGAAGGAAATCAATGCCAAGTCACGCGCCGATTATGAGGCGCGTAACCCCGATTCCGGTGTGGGCGAATTCCTCAGCCGCATGGGCGGTAATGCAATCGGCGTGATGGTTCCCGTGGCTGGCGTAGAGGCCGGCCTGACCCAAGTTGGCGGGAAGCTCAGCGCTGCGCTGGGCAATCCTGAAGCGCTCGCAACTGCCGGAAAGTTCCTGAGCGGGCAGGGCGGACTGGCTTCGAAGACTGCCTACAGCTCAGCTCAGGGTGGCGCCGGCGGAGCGATCCTCTCAGGCGGGCAGCCCGGCACCGATACTGGTGATCAGGCGGCGCTGGGTGCAGCGCTTGGCGCTCTTGTGCCGGGTGGTGCCGCAGCAATCCGATATGTCGGTAACGCCGGGCAAGCACTCACCGCCCCGTTTACCGCTTCGGGACGAGCTGGCATTGCCGAAAGGGCAATTCAGGCTGAGGCCGCGAAAGACCCGCTGAATCAGGCCCAGAACATCATTGGCCAAAATTCTGTTCCCGCGCTCACTGGTACCGCCGACGACGCGCTCGGTCGTGCGGCAGCAAATGGCCGAATTTACGCGAACTTCAGCGAGATCGTCCCGGGCTCCACGCCAACACTGGCGCAGGCCACCGGTAACGCGGGGGTAGCCGCCCTTGAGCGTGCAGCTATGAGCCGGGCTCCCAATCAGTTCGCCGAGCGGCAGCTGTCGAACTATGCCGCGCGCAACGCATACCTCGGTGAGATCAAAGGCACCCCGGAGACATTGTCGACGGCAATTGCTCAACGTGATGCACAGGCGCTGCCATATCTGCGTGACGCACTTGAGAATGCCCGCCCGGCCAACGCCAACCCAGTGGTGAGCGAGATCGATTCGATCCTTGCCGGGCGCGCCGGCCAGCGTGACGAAGTCGTGAAAGCACTGGGGCGCGTGAAGGACAAGCTCGACCTGGGCGAAGGCCAAGGCGTGCAGTCCAGCGTTGAGCAGCTTTATGGCATCCGCCAAAGCATCAACGACCAGCTCGCCACAGTCGCCGGTCGCGATAACTCGGCTGCGCAATTGGCTTCGAAGGAATTGATCCAGGTGCGCGACAAGCTCGACGATTCCATTCAGGCCGCCGCGCCGGGGTTCAAAGAGTTTCTGAAGACGTACAGCGAACTATCCCGCCCGGTAGATGCGCAGCGATACCTGCAAGGCCTTGATCTGACCGACCAGACCAGCCAGAGAATCACCCTAAATAAGGTGAAGAACGCGCTCACCCGGATCGAGAAGCAACGGGCCGCACCAGGTGCAAATGAAGCCAAATCGATCAGCGATGATCAACTCTCCATGCTTCGAAACCTGCAGGCGGATCTGCAGCGTGAGGCACACAGTTCGCGCGGCATGTCGATCGGCTCCAACACGTTCCAGAACTTCGCGACCAATCAACTCATCGACTCGATGTTGCCCGGGAAAGCCGGGGCCATCGCGCCGGTTACACCGAGCGCCATAGGGGGAGCCCTTGGTTATGCGCTTGGCGGAAATCTTGGCGCCGGGATCGGTGCGGTTGGCGCGCAGCAAGCCGCCGGGATCGCTGGCCGGGCAATGAATGCCCAAGGCCCAGAGATTGAAGCGCGCTTGATTGATTACCTGCTGAATCCGAAGGGCGCCGATATCCTCCGGAAAGGATCAGTCAACCCTGGTCCCCTTGACGTCCTTCTCCGTCGCGGAGGCTCTACTCCCGCGAGCGCTATCAACTCCGGGTCTTCTGGCAGCAGCAACAACCGATAGCCAGAAAAACCAAAACCCCGCTTTAGACCAATCGGTCACCACATGAAACGCCTTGATGCAAATCAGGGTGATGGATTCCATTCGTCCTCCAGGAAGTAAAACATATGAGCGGATTGCTAATGCAAAACGGGAAACAGTCGTTTTCCGATGCAAACGGGCGCCCATTGGTTAATGGCAAGGTGTTCTTTTATGTCATTGCTACCAATACACTTAAGGACACTTGGCAAGATAGCGCCCAGACCGTTCTAAATACCAATCCTGTGATTCTTGATGCAAGGGGTGAGGCGTCTATCTATGGCTCTGGTGCATATCGGCAAGTTCTTAAAACTGCCGATGATGTGTTGATCTGGGATCAGATTATCCCAGATTCTCAGCAGAACACCGCCGCAAATATCAGCATTTCAGACTTCAACGGAGTAACGCGTAGTCTACAGCAGATCACCAGCGCTTTCGGCGGGGTGATGGTTGGTTACAAAGCCCCGTTTGTGGGTTCTGTCCTCCAACCGCTCGATGACAAACTTTCGCAAACCTGCCACATCGATGACTTCCCTGATACTCCGGCGGCCACATGGCTGGAGCGAGCAATCGCCGGAACGCCGGCAGGCTGGACGCTCCAACTTGGTCCGGGGCCATATATCGGCAAGCCTGGGGGCGCCTACACCCGCGATAACATCACAATTCGTGGCGTTGGCCGTCCTACTCCTGATGCTGGCCGGCTGGTTATGTCTGGCGGCACGGTCATTCGTGGGACCTTCCATATCAATGGCCGAAACCTGCGCGTTTACGACCTTGGTGTGGATTGTGGTAATCAGGCGTGCCTTGATCTGAATGGTGGTACCGCGATGGACGGTTTTGTGATCAGCAAAACCGGTTCGCCACAGACCAATGTTATCGTGAAAGAAGTTTCCGCACTGTGCAAATCGCCAACTGATCTTGTGCATGCGATTCTTCTGGAAAATATCATCGGCTATGAATACGACCAACTTCATGGCTATCAGGGATTTGTTGGCGTTGTAAACAAATGCCAGAATGGGTACATGGGTAACTGTTATGGATATAAGAATTCTCAAAGCGGAATTCAAATAAAGTCCAACAGTTACGCAATTCAAGGACGCACCGATTTAGGATTTCTGTCAGCAGATGACGAAGGCCTATCTTTGCCTGGAACTGTCGGTGTTTTCGTCTATGCCGAAGATGCGCAACTACAACAAATCTATGGCGGTGTCATCAAGACTAAAGGTTTCGATGCGGGGCTTGGGTTCTTCTGCACATCAACCAACCCAATCAACGATGTGAACCTGATCAGCGTCAATGCCGAAAACCCTCTGTCGTTCGGCGTGACTTCTGACGGCCCTATTTTGCAAGCATCGATTGCCACGGTTGAGGTCACCGGGTCGGCAAGCGGTCGCTCAATTCGGATCTCTGCAGACAACCTTGGGTTTCATTTTGGCGAAATATTTACGAGCTGCCTGATCGCGTTCAACCTGGACGATTCGATTCAGCTTGGCGGCGTGTTTACTGCCGGCAAGATCGTCGCGACTCAGGCCTACAACATCGGGGTACCCACCGGAGTCTCCATCTCTCCAAGCGGAACAAACCCTCGCGGGTGGAGAATCGGGACTTACATTGCAAGGCTTTCAGTGAACACCGGAGCAGGATCGAACTATCGCGGCGGATGGGGCACCGCGAACGGTGACGCGGCGCGATGCTGGGTTGAGGGCGGCGCAGTTCGATTCCGTGGTTCTGTAACCATTCCGGCAGCCGCATCGCGCCCAGGCGCCGAGCAATTCTATCAGGCAAACCCGATGATCTCTCCGCTGACTCCAGCGTTGCGACAGTTCAACATGACAGTATTTACAAGCTCGGCGGTGGCGTGCAATACAACCATTGGTCAGATCAATCCATCCGGGGTTGTGACCGCGCCATATTTGAGCAGCACGACGCACTTCCCGACCGCCGCTGTATATGCAACTTTTGATGCGAGCTGGCCATTGGACTGATTAGATCTGATTGTTCAACCATTCCTCGGCCGCATCATCGGCGGCAATCGCGGCTTCCTGCTGATCCAGGTAGGCTGCGTGCTTTTTCCAGCCAAGCCACTGGCCCTGCGTTTCCGGTTTTTCGTATTCGTCAGGGTTGATGGTGCTGTGTCGAAGATCCTCACCGGTGATACCGGAGTGGGTTTCGAATTGGCGGCGGAGGGCGAGAGGATGCATGGTGACTTCCATGTATAGTGGTTGCAGGTCATTTGTGGGTGGCAACGTATCACTCTGATATCGACGAGTCGAGACGCCCAGCAAGAGTAAAAAAGTACACTGAATAGTCCATCAGAAACATTTCTGTTCCATAAAGCCCAGTGATCGTTAGCTAAAGCTGGTTAAATTCGATTCCTGTCTCGGGCACCATTTCCCTTATTTCACCTTGCGGCTCAGGTCCTCGACGGTACGTTTGAGCTGATCCATGGCGCGATCCTGATCGTTGATTTTCTGCTTCAGGCTGGAAATTTCGCTGCTGGCGGAATTCGAACTCGAGCCGCTGTTGCGCTTGAGGTCTTCGACCTGGCGTCCGAGAGTATCCAGTTGACGGTCCTGATCCTTGACCTTGTTCTTCAGGTCGTCGATTTCCTTGCTGCTGGAGTTCGAATTCGAACCGCTGCTGCGTTTGAGGTCTTCAATCTGGCGTGACTGGTCGCGGACGGTATCGCGGATCTTTTGCAGTTCATCGATGCTGATATCACTTTTGATGACCACATCCTTGCCGTAATCGTTGTGAATCAGCGAAACCTTGTCGCCATAGGACGAACTGCTGGAGCTCAGTTCAAGCGCCATGGCGCTTGCCGGTAGCAGCAGAGCGGCGAGCAAGGTACTGGCAGACACGACGGAACAAATCTTCGAAAAGCTGCGCATCACTGGTTTTCCTTGTGAACAGCGAGGGTGAGTGCCGAAGTGGCACAACGCTATGACTTGGAATCCGGATTTATGTTCCGCAGGTCAACTTTTTGTGCGAGAGATGTAAAGAGCCGTGTAATTCGTCATGCAAACGTCCTATATTCGATGCCTGCATGAGCATCGCTTAGCAGTTTTCAGATGATCCCGAATGGTTCCGAAGGCCGGACAATCCGCGTCAGAGAGATCCTTGATGATCCAGATCCATCTTCCATTCTTACGATCAGCGAGAACGCCATGACCGAATTAACTCAAGAACAACGCCACGAACAAGCGCTGGAAAAGTACAAGCTCGATGCGCCCCAACTGCTGGAAGAGATCAAGGATCTCAGTCCCGATGATCAGAAAGACCAGATCCAGTGGGCGTTCGAAGACGAAGCCGAAGCCCAGGGCCTGCAACCATGGGAGTTGACGCTCAAGTACACCAGCACCCCTGAAGAGTTCGAGGCGCAGCGTCTGATACTGCACAAGGAGGCGGCCGAAGTATTGGGTGTCGAGTGGGAAGAGTACTGCGAGATGAACAATCTGGTGGTCTGAAACAAAAACGCCAGCCTCAACCGGGCTGGCGTTTTTTATTGCGTGACGGCCTCAGAGGCTCAGGCGCATCGACAGGTCCACCGCCTTCACATCCTTGGTCATCGCGCCAATCGAGATGTAATCCACCCCGGTTTCGGCGATCGGCAACAGCGTGCTTTCGTTGATCCCGCCGCTGGCCTCCAGTTTGGCCTTGCCGCCGTTCAGGCGTACGGCTTCGCGCATGTCGTCCAGGCTCAATTCATCGAGCATGATGATGTCGGCACCGGCAGCCAGCGCTTCCTTCAGCTCTTGCAGGCTTTCCACTTCGACTTCCACCGGTTTGCCCGGCGCGATCTTGTGCGCGGCGGCGATGGCCTGCGCGATGCCACCGCTGGCGGCAATGTGGTTTTCCTTGATCAGGAACGCGTCGTAGAGGCCGATGCGGTGGTTGTGGCAACCGCCGCAGGTCACTGCGTATTTCTGCGCCAGACGCAGGCCCGGCAGGGTCTTGCGGGTATCCAGCAACTTGACCTGAGTCTGCGCCACGAAGTCTGCCAGGTACTGCGCACGCGTTGCCACGCCGGACAGCAGTTGCAGGAAGTTCAGCGCACTGCGCTCGCCGGTCAGCAGCGAACGGGCCGGACCTTCCAGATGAAACAGCGGCTGGTTGGGTTTGACCCGTTCACCGTCACGCACCTGCCAATGCACCGCAACACGCGGATCGAGTTGACGAAAAACAGTGTCGACCCAGGCCGTACCGCAGATGACGGCGTCATCGCGGGTGATGATGGTGGCTTTGGCCAGACGTTCGGCGGGGATCAGTTGCGCGGTTATGTCGCCGCTGCCGACGTCTTCGAGCAACGCACGGCGCACGTTGGCTTCGATTTCGGCGGTCAAATCGGCGAGACGTAGATTCGGCATAACGGGCTCCACAAACTAAGTGCGCCGATTATAGGGGTATGGCAGGAGCCAACCCAAGGCGAGAACGCGCGTGCGTGACTGCATCTGGTCGATTTTCCGTGAGCAATGCAGCGTTATTTGTGGTCACTGGAAGGTGTTGCAGGCATAGGGGAAACCCTGACGCCTCTGGCGCCCAGGGCAGGTTTTGCAAGATAATCCGCCTTGCATTTGACGTCATAGGTTTGACGTCTACGATGGCCAGTAACATTGAGACCTGTGGGGGCGGGCTTGCTCGCGAATGCGGCGTGGCATTCACCAATAGTGTTGCTGACAGATCGATTTCGCGAGCAAGCCCGCTCTCACAGGGATTTGTGTCGACCAGTAGAATCACCGTTTCAGGAGGCTTGGATGCACAAAGACGGGAATGTAGTGCCTTTGCACAAGGCCGCTACCGATCAGGCGAATCACTCGCCGCTCGCCCGCCTGCCTGTGATTCTGCTTCAGGTCCGCGACAAGGCTGCCCAGCAACTGCGTCATGGTTTGCAGGAGTTGTTCGATAACGCCGACGACACCCTGTTCGAGATGGCCGACCGGGCGCGCAACGACGTCGAACAGAACATCTTTTTCGAAGCCATGCGCGACCTGCGCCTGAAGCGTAAAAACATCGAGCGCGGTTTTCTCGAGCAATTCTTCGAAGCCTTTGTCGGCCTCATTCAATACGACGTCGGACAGCCCGCACTGCCCGATACGCTGATGTTCGAGGAATCGGCACCGCGTACCGACGACATGGAGCGCAGCGTGGCGGTCGAGACCATGGTCGGCCGGGTGCTCAAGCGTGACCGCTTTGCCCTCGATCAACTGACGGCGCGGCTTAACGCGCTGCTCGGCAAACACATCGACGATCAGCACAACCCGCTCGGCCCGATGATGCTCTGCGAGTATTTTCTGCAGGCCGGTCGTAACCTGGGCGTGGAGATCAAGGTCAAGCTGATCCTGCTCAAGCTGTTCGAGCGCTATGTGCTGGCCGACACCGAGCAGTTGTACGCCGAGGCCAATCAATTGCTGATCGCTACCGGCGTGTTGCCCGAGCTGCAGCCGCCTCCGGCGCGGCGGGCTATCGAGCGTGCTGCGGCCAGTATCAGCAGCGAAGAAAGCGATGAGCCTGCGCCCGCCGACGAAGGTGTGCAGGAAGTCTTCGCCGCGTTGCAGGAGCTGCTCTTGCATGTGCGTGGCAGCGTCGCGCCGACCCTGGAGCCGAGCGTTGCGACGCAACCGATCAGCACCCGCGACCTGCTGCGCCTGCTTTCGCACCTGCAGCAATATGTCCCGGCGCTGACGGCGCAGGACGACTTCGATCTGCGCAATCAGCTTGAGCAGTTGCTGACGCGGGTCAGCGTCAGGAGCGGCAAGTCGCGCATCGTCGACGGCGCCGACGAGGACGTGATAAATCTGATTGCGATGGTCTTCGATTGCATCCTCGAGGACCGCAACCTGCCTGATTCGCTCAAGGCATTGATCGCCCGTCTGCAGATTCCAATGCTCAAGGTGGCGGTGCTCGACAAAAGCTTTTTCAGCCGCAGCAGCCATCCGGCGCGACGCCTGCTCAATGAAATCGCCGATGCGGCCATGAGCTGGGGCGACTGCAGCGGTGAGGCGCGAGACAGCCTGTACCTGCGCATCGAGCAAGTGGTGCAGCGCTTGCTGAGCGATTTTGTCGACGATCCGGCGATTTTCTCCGAATTGCTCGCCGACTTCCTGGCCTTCACCGGCGATGAGCGTCGACGCAGTGAATTGCTTGAGCAGCGTTTGCGTGATGCCGAAGAGGGCCGGGCGAAAACCGAACTGGCGCGCCAGCGAGTCGAACAGGCGTTGAATCAGGTGCTGCTGGGTAAAATCCTGCCGCCGGCGGTGGTGACGTTCGCGCGCGATGCCTGGAGCAAGGTGTTGCTGCTGACGTGCCTCAAGCATGGCGATCAGTCCGCTGAATGGCAGGCAGATGTGCAGACCATGGAGCACTTGATCTGGAGCGTTCAACGGCATGACGAGGCGGACGCGGGCCTGCGTTTGCTGGCGCTGGTGCCGGGGTTGCTCAAGTCACTGCGTGACGGCCTGAGCAGTTCGGCGTTCGATCCGTTTGCCACCAGCGAATTTTTCAGCGAGCTCGAAGCGTTGCATGTGCGGGTACTTGAACCCGCTGCCGAGCAGGCCCCGACCGACGCAGCGACGTTGGTCGAGGTATCGCAGCACATTGTCCTGCGAACCGCCGACGAAGGCTCGAGCAGCCTGAATCCGACAGGCCTTGCCCATGATGACGCTGGGCTGCGTCAAGTGGAGCAATTGCGCCTGGGCAGTTGGGTCGCGTTCCAGGAGGACGACGAGCACAGTCTGCGCTGCAAGCTGGCGGCCATCATTGAAACCACCGGCAAATACGTATTCGTCGACCGCACCGGGATGAAAGTGCTGGAGCGCAGCCGCGTCGACCTGGCCATGGAGTTCCGCCGCGGCGCGGTGCGGGCGCTGGACGACACCTTGCTGTTCGACCGGGCGCTGGAGTCGGTGCTTGGCAATCTGCGGCGACTCAATCGCGGCAAGTGATCGCGCGCCGGGGGCCGATCACGGCATACTGGGCGTCAACACAGTCGGCGTTGAAGGAATCGGTATGCAGTTGGATCCCGCTAGCGGGTGGTGTCACGGGGTGCAGGTCTGCCCATCGCCCAACTTCAATGAACGCCCTGCGGGCGAAATTTCCCTGTTGGTGATCCACAACATCAGCCTGCCGCCGGCGCAGTTCGCCACCGGCAAGGTGCAGGAATTTTTCCAGAACCGTCTGGATGTCACCGAGCATCCGTACTTTGCAGGGATCGCCGACTTGCGCGTCTCCGCGCATTTTCTGATCGAACGTGACGGCAAGGTCACCCAGTTTGTCTCCTGTCTTGAACGGGCGTGGCATGCTGGCGTGTCGATTTTCGAAGGCCGCGAAACCTGTAACGATTTTTCCGTGGGCATTGAGCTCGAAGGCACCGATGATCTGCCATTTACCGATGCGCAGTATCAAGCGTTGACCACGCTGACCCGTCAGCTGCAAGGCGCATTTCCGGCTATCACCGGCGCTCGTATCTGCGGGCACAGCGACATCGCACCCGGGCGCAAGACCGATCCTGGCCCGGCATTCGACTGGGCGCGTTACCGCGCAGCCCTGGCACAAGAGGAAGGACAATGAGTTTTCTGGTGTTACTGCTGGCGGTCTGGATCGAGAAATTCTCGGCCCTGCGCCATCGGGTTCAACGCGATGGCGGATGGATCCGCGAACTGCACAAACTCGAAACCAGCGAGCGTTTGGCCAAGCGGCCATGGCTGGTGCTGACCATTCTGGTGTTGCTGCCGGTGGCGCTGCTCGCCTTGCTGCTGCTGGTCCTGGAGCCGGTTGCTTACGGTTTGCTGGCCTTGCCGGTGCACGTGCTGGTGGTGATTTACGCCCTAGGCCGGGGTGATCTGCTGGGTGGGCTTGGGCCGTTTCGTGATGCTTGGCGCCGCGAAGACCTGCAAGCCGCCGCGCATGTGGCCAAGCGTGATCTGGATATCTGCGCCGACAGCGGCGAGCAGTTGCTGGATCGGGTCCAGGGTCATCTGCTGTGGGAGGCCTATCAGAGCTTCTTCGCGGTGATTTTCTGGTATTTCGTGCTCGGTCCGGTGGCGGCGCTGGCTTATCGCTTGCTGGCGCTGGCACAAGAGTACGGCCAGAATCCGGCGCTGGTGGAAAGAGCGGGGCAGCTGCGCCACGCCTTCGACTGGGTGCCGGTGCGCTTGCTCGCTGCCAGTCTGGCTCTGGTCGGCAACTTCGTTGCGGTCAGCCGGGTGATGTTGCATGAGCTGCTGAACTGGAACATCAGTGCTGCGCAACTGATCAACAAGGTCGGGCTGGCCGCCGGTGAGATCCCGCCGCCAGTGGTCGGGCCTGAAGGCATCAACACCCTCGATTGCCTGTGGGAACTGCTGCTGCGCGCGGCAGTGTTGTGGTATGCCGGATTTGCCTTGTGGACAGTGCTGGTTCACTGATTCCTTCAATGAAGTGCATTGTGCAGAGGGGCTTGCCCCCTCTGCGCAGGTGTATGGCCCGCGCCGCGTAGCCGTTAACCTTAAGTTACAAAACCTCCCCTCGATTTGAGCTATACAGAGACAGCGCCCGATAGTGGCTATCTGCTGTCGTCCTGCGCCTGCCAATAAAAACAAGAAAAGCCAAGGGAGACTTCCAGTGAAGAGCTTGCTCTATCCCGCCGTCTCGCTGATGAACCGTCTGAGCTTCGGCATGAAGTTCAGCCTGATCAGCGTGCTGTTCCTGGTGCCAATGCTGGTGACCAATTTCTATCTGGTGCGCGATTCCTATCGCGAATTCCAGGGCACCCGGGTCGAGTTGCAGAGCCTCGATCTGTTGGGCAGCAGCCTGACCCTGCGCCGGGATCTGGAAACCCTCAATAACCGGGTGCAGATCAACGTCATCCTCGGCCAGTCCGGCAAGGCCGACGATCTCGAGTCGCAGATCAACAGCCTGGAACAAACCGTCCTTTCACGTCTGCAAAGCCTGAAGGCGACGACCGAGGATCCCGAGCAGATCAAGGTTTTTGACGGCAAACGCGATGAAATGATCAGCGCGTTCAAGGCCCAGCAGGCGGAAAACTCGCTGCAAAGCAAAAGCGCTATGATCGGCAAGCTGCTCGGCAACGCGCAGATCTTCAGCCAGATCATCGCCAGTCAAGCCGGTCTGAGCCGTGACAATCAGGGCGACATCCGTCAGCTCAGCGAGCTGGTCACCACCATTACCCCCGCTGTGACCCAGACTCTCGGTGAAGGCCGGGCCATCGGTTCCTATTCGTTGGGCCAGGGCTTTCTCAACAGTTCGTCGAGCACCCGGTTTGACGAGTTGCTGGCACAGATCGAAAAGCTCCAGGCCGAATACGCGCTGAAACTGCAGGATGCCCTCGATTCCAGCAAAGCTGCGCGCGCAGGCCTCAGTGCGCAGGCCGACAGCAGCAAGGCTTCGCTCAAACAGGCCAGTGAACTGTTTGAAGAGAAAGTCGTGGTGGCTGAAACCCTCGATACTCCATGGCAAGCGTTCTACGACCAGGTCACCGGGCTGATGGAGAAGACTTATCAGCTCAATGACGCGACCCTGAAGTTTCTCGATACTCAACTGCAGCAGCGCCTGGCGCAGAACCGCACGCACATGGTCCTGCAGGCCGTGGCGTTGTCGGTGGTGTTCGTGCTGATTTTCTATCTCTACGGTGGTTTCTACGCGTCGACCCGCACCACGCTCAAGCGTCTGGGCGCCATGATGGACAAGGTCGCGGCCGGTGACATGACGGTCAATTTCGTCGCCCACAGTCGTGATGAACTGGGCGAGTTGGGCGAGGTGTTCAACGGCACCGTGAGAAAGATCCACGATCTGATCGAGCGGGTCGGCCACACCGTGGGTGAAGTCGAGCGTCAGGCCGGGCAGGTGGAGAACGTCTCCGCGCAAAGCAATCAGGCCGTGGCCGGACAGCGCACGCAGATCGAGCAAGTGGCCACCGCGATGAACCAGATGTCGGCGACCTCGCTGGAAGTGGCGCGCAGCGCGGCGGCAGCGGTGAGCAGCGCGCACAGCGTCAATGACGAAACCATCAGTGGCCGCACACTGGTGGAATCGCAGCAGGGCAGCATTGCCGCGCTCGCCAGCGAGATCGATCAGTCAGTGCTGGTGATCAACCAGTTAGCCAGTGACAGCCAGTCGATCAGCCGTGTATTGGAAGTGATCAAGAGCATCGCCGAGCAAACCAACCTGCTGGCGCTCAATGCGGCCATCGAAGCGGCCCGCGCCGGTGAGCAGGGCCGGGGGTTCGCTGTGGTGGCGGACGAGGTGCGTACCCTGGCCAAGCGCACCCAGCAATCGACTGAAGAAATCGAGCAGATGATCGCCAAGCTGCACGGTGGCGTCGGTGCTGCGGTCAAGGCCATGGGCGTCAGCCATCAGATGGCCAACGGCACGGTCGGGCAGTCGGAAAAGGTTCAGCAGGCGCTGGAAAATATCCTGGGTGCGGTGGGCATGATCGTCGATCAGAACCAGCAGATCGCCGCTGCCGTTGAGCAACAGACCGCTGTGGCGCACGATATCGACCAGAACATCGTCGAGATCAACCGCGCCGGCGAGCGTACGGCCCATGGCGCGCATCAGACTGAGGACGCCAGCCGGGCGCTGTCGGCGCAGGTGGTGGAGCTCAAGCAACTGATCAGCGCCTTCCGCGTCTGAGTTGCCTCCTGTGGGAGCGAGCCTGCTCGCGAATGCGATCTGTCGCAGGCACCGTTGTCGGCCGATACACCGCTATTGCGAGCAGGCTCACGCCTGCAAGGGCGGTAATGTCAGAACATTTTGTAATGCTTTGATACTTACGCTTGTAAGCCAAATCCTGTTTTCTTTCGGCGGCTGGCGTTTCGTCATTAATGAGCCAGTATCCCAGTTCCGATGATTGCGTCGAGGAGGCCGCTCATGTCCGTTGCAACCCTGGGAGTCCAGGGCCGTTGTGCTCATTGCCAGACCACGCAACTGCTCAAACCGTGGCAACTCAATGCCATTGCAATCAATGAACCGTTCACCTGCGCGCACTGCCAGAAAAGCCTGGAGCTGCGCTGCCCGAAACAGATCAAGCGCTTCAAGTCCCTCGATTCGCTGGGACTGTTGCGCTTCAGTGCGTCGGTAACGGTGTGCACCGCGTTACTGGTGGCGCTGGTCATGGAGTGGATCGGATTGCTCAGCGTGACTGAACAGCTGAATGCCTCGCTGATCGTGCTTTTCGTGTACTTCGCGCTGCTGCGTTTTGTTCACCATCGCCAGCACATGACCTTGGTCCTCGACACCGCCAAGGCCCACGCCGACTGATTACCAGCCGAACACTTCGCCGCAGTTGGCCGTGCTGGCTGCCGCCAGTTGCTCTGCACTGATATTCATCAACTCGGCCAGTGCCGCGCAGATCGCCGGCAAGTGAGCGGGGCTGTTGCGCTGGCCAGGGAACATCGCCGGAGCCATGTCCGGCGAGTCGGTTTCCAGCACGATCGAATCCAGCGGCAGATCCACTAATACCCGATGCATGCGCAGCGCTTGTGGCCAGGTCGGCGCACCGCCCAAGCCCAGTTTGAAACCGAGTCTGATGTATTCCCGTGCCTCTTCACGGCTGCCGGCGAAGGCGTGGATGATGCCGGCGCGTTTGAGTTTGTAGCGCTTGAGTGTGGCGATCACCGCGGCGTGGCTGCGGCGTACGTGGATCAGCGCTGGCAGATCGAAATCCGCCGCCAGTTGCAGCTGCGCGTCGAACAGCGCCTGCTGGCGCTCGCGGTCGAGGGTTTCGATGAAGTAATCCAGGCCGATCTCGCCCACCGCACACAACTGCCGATGGCCGCGCAGGCGGGTCAACCAGTCGCCCAGCGTGGTCAGATCCTGCGCACGATGCTGATTGAGGTACACCGGGTGCAGACCGAATGCCGCGTACAACTCGGCATCGCTCTGCACGAGATCCCACACCCGTTGCCAGTTGCCCTCATAGACCCCCAGCACCACCATCCGCCGCACCCCCAGGGCGCGGCTTTCGACGAGCAACGCCGAGCGATCGGCATCGAAGTCGGGGAAGTCGAGGTGGGTGTGGCTGTCGATCAGCTCCACGGCTCAGTCCCGGTGAATGCGCTGCTTGAACGTACGGGCGATGGCCTGCACGCCAGGTTTGTATTCGGATTGCTCGACGGCGGCCAGCGCCAGTTCCAGCGCCTTGTCGGCGATCAACTGGTGCTGCTGGGCCATGGCGTTGACCGGCAACGGCAGGAAGTCCAGCAACTGCGTGTCACCGAAGGTGCCGAGACGCAGCGGCCGGGATTTGAGCGGGAAATCATGCAGCGCATCGAACACACCCTGCAGCAACACGTAGGAGGTGGTCACCAGTGCGTCCGGCAAATGCCCCAGACGCTGCAGGAGTTCTTCCATCAACTGCTTGCCGCATTCACGGCTGAAGGACTCGGCGTGTTCGACCAGCACTTCGCCTTTGAAGTCGACGAGGGCCTGTTTGAACCCGGCTGCACGTTCCTGGCTGATGCTCAGTTCCGGGCGCGCGCCCAGCAGCACGATCTGCTTGGGCTGCGGGTCGAGCAGGCTCTGGGTCAGGTGCAGGCTGGCTTCGCGGTCATCGCTGATCACCGAGCAGAAATGCTCAGGCTCCATGACCCGGTCGATGGCGATGATCGGCAAGCCCTTGGCCTGCAACTGGCGGTAGCTGTCATCACCGGCCGGCAGGCAACTGGCAACGATCAGCGCATCGCAACGGCGGGCGCGGAACAGTTGCAGCAACTGGCGTTCGCTGTCCGGGGCATCATCGGAGCTGGCGATCAGCAACTGATAGCCGCGCGCACGTGCGCCTTGCTCCAGCAGTTTGGCGATTCGCGCGTAACTGGGGTTTTCCAGATCCGGCAGAATAAAGCCTAACGTGCGCGTGTGCCGACTGCGCAGTCCGGCCGCTTGCGGGTTGGGTGTGAAGCCGTGCTGTTCGACGACCGCACGCACCCGCTCGACCGTGGCGTTGCTGATGCGCTGCTGTTCGGCCTTGCCGTTGATGACGTAGCTGGCGGTGGTCACGGACACTCCGGCCAACCGCGCGATATCACTGAGTTTCAACCCGGTATTTCCTTGTTTTTTCGAGCTAGCCCCGACATTTTCGCCAATCCTACCCGATTAGGGCAGACGACTATTGTCGCAGCGCATCCGACAAGTTGGACTTCAAGGATGAGACATTATCGAGTAACGTGCCGATCAATCTAGATTAAACGTTTCAGCAAGCGTATTTTCTACGTTTTAGACGCCTTTGGCCGGTTCTGCCGTGAAACCGCCAAAACTGCCCCTGAAAAGGATGGCCCACAGCGCCTAAGCTGCAAACAATTCAAAACAATACCTGGCGTCATCAGGCGCCAAAAAGGAGATCGCATGCTCGAGCTCACTATAGAGCAGATATCCATGGGCCAGTCGGCTGTGGATAAACCCGCCGCCCTGCAATTGCTCGCCAATCATCTGGTGGCCGATGGTCTGGTTGCCGATGGCTACCTCGCCGGCTTGCAGGCCCGGGAAGCCCAGGGCTCGACCTTTCTCGGTCAAGGTATTGCCATCCCCCACGGCACTCCGGAAACCCGTGATCAGGTATTCGCCACCGGCGTGCGCCTGATGCAGTTTCCCGAGGGCGTGGATTGGGGGGATGGGCAGATCGTTTATCTGGCGATCGGCATCGCGGCCAAATCCGACGAACACCTGCGCCTGCTGCAACTGCTGACCCGCGCCCTCGGCGAGACCGATCTGGGCCAGGCCCTGCGTCGCGCCAGCTCCCCTGAGGCACTGCTGAAACTGCTGCAAGGCGCACCGCAGGAGTTGGCGCTCGATGCGCAGATGATTGGCCTCGGTGTGTCGGCTGACGATTTCGAAGAGCTGGTCTGGCGTGGCGCGCGTCTGTTGCGTCAGGCCGATTGTGTGAGCAACGGCTTTGCCGCTGTGTTGCAGCAAGTCGAAGCGTTGCCGCTGGGCGATGGCCTGTGGTGGCTGCACAGCGAGCAGACCGTGAAGCGTCCGGGCCTGGCGTTCGTCACCCCGGACAAACCGATGCGCTACCTCGGCCAGCCGCTCAGCGGTCTGTTCTGCCTGGCCAGTCTCGGTGAAGCGCATCAGGCGCTGCTCGAACGTCTGTGCGCGTTGCTGATTGAAGGTCGCGGCCATGAATTGGGCCGCGCCACCAGCAGCCGCAAAGTCCTCGAAGTGCTCGGCGGTGAACTGCCGGCCGACTGGCCGAGCGCCCGTATTGCACTGGCCAACGCGCACGGTCTGCACGCGCGCCCGGCGAAGATCCTCGCGCAACTGGCGAAGAGTTTTGACGGCGAAATTCGCCTGCGCATCGTCGACGGCCAGGACAGCGCCGTGTCGGTGAAGAGCCTGAGCAAGCTGCTCAGCCTCGGTGCCCGTCGTGGTCAGGTGTTGGAATTGATCGCCGAACCGAGCATCGCCGCCGACGCCTTGCCGGCCCTGCTGGCCGCTATCGAAGAAGGCCTCGGTGAAGAAGTCGAGCCGTTGCCAGCGGTGAGCCAGCCGCGCGAAGTCATTGCCGATATCGCCGAAGTGCTGGTCGCCCCGGCGTCCGGCGCGCAGTTGCAGGCGATTCCTGCCGCGCCGGGCATCGCTATCGGGCCTGCGCATATTCAGGTGCAGCAAACCCTCGATTATCCGTTGCGCGGCGACTCCGCCGCCATCGAACGCGAGCGCCTCAAGCAAGCGCTGAGCGATGTGCGCAGCGACATTCAGGGTTTGATCGAACGCAGTAAAGCCAAAGCCATCCGCGAGATTTTCATCACCCATCAGGAAATGCTCGACGACCCGGAGCTCACCGACGAAGTCGACACTCGCCTCAAGCAGGGCGAGAGCGCCGAAGCCGCGTGGATGGCGGTGATCGAGGCAGCGGCCAGACAACAGGAATCGCTGCAGGACGCGTTGCTCGCTGAACGGGCGGCAGACCTGCGTGACATCGGTCGCCGGGTGCTGGCGCAACTCTGCGGTGTGCAGACGCCGAGCGAACCGGAGCAACCGTACATTCTGGTGATGGACGAAGTCGGGCCATCGGACGTTGCACGGCTCGATCCGGCGCGTGTGGCGGGGATTCTTACCGCTCGTGGTGGCGCCACGGCGCACAGTGCAATCGTCGCGCGTGCCCTCGGGATTCCGGCGCTGGTGGGCGCCGGCGCGGCGGTGTTACTGCTGAAGTCGGGCACGCCGTTGCTGCTCGACGGCCAGCGCGGTCGCCTGCACGTCGACGCCGATGCCGCGACCCTGCAGCGCGCCGCCGAAGAACGCGACACCCGCGAGCAGCGCCTCAAGGCTGCCGCCGAACAACGTCATCAACCGGCGCACACCACTGACGGTCACGCCGTTGAGGTGTTCGCCAACATCGGTGAAAGCGCCGGTGTCACCGCGGCGGTGGAGCAGGGCGCCGAAGGCATTGGTCTGCTGCGCACCGAGCTGATTTTCATGGCGCACCCGCAGGCGCCGGACGAAGCGACTCAGGAAGCCGAATACCGCCGCGTCCTTGACGGCCTCGCCGGGCGGCCGCTGGTGGTGCGTACGCTGGATGTGGGCGGCGACAAGCCGCTGCCGTATTGGCCGATCGCCAAGGAAGAAAACCCGTTCCTCGGTGTGCGCGGCATTCGCCTCACGTTGCAGCGTCCGCAGATCATGGAGGCGCAACTGCGCGCCTTGCTGCGTTCGGCGGACAACCGTCCATTGCGCATCATGTTCCCCATGGTCGGCAGCGTTGAAGAGTGGCGTCAGGCCCGCGACATGACTGAGCGTCTGCGTGTGGAAATTCCGGTCGCTGATCTGCAACTGGGGATCATGATCGAAGTGCCTTCCGCCGCGTTGCTGGCGCCGGTACTGGCCAAGGAAGTCGACTTCTTCAGCGTCGGTACCAACGACCTGACCCAATACACCCTGGCCATCGATCGGGGGCACCCGACGCTCTCGGCTCAGGCCGATGGCCTGCACCCGGCGGTGCTGCAACTGATCGACATCACCGTGCGCGCCGCGCATGCACATGGCAAATGGGTCGGCGTGTGCGGCGAACTGGCGGCGGACCCGCTGGCAGTGCCGGTGCTGGTCGGCCTCGGCGTCGATGAGCTGAGTGTGTCCGGGCGCAGCATCGCCGAGGTCAAGGCACGCATCCGCGAACTCAGCCTGACCCAGGCGCAAACCCTTGCTCAACAAGCCCTCACCGTGGGCAGCGCGAACGAAGTGCGTGCATTAGTGGAGGCCCTGTAATGGCCAAGATTCTCACCCTGACCCTCAACCCGGCGCTGGACCTCACGGTCGAGCTGCCACGTCTGGAGGCCGGTCAGGTCAACCGCAGCGACGAGATGCACACCCATGCCGCCGGCAAGGGCGTGAACGTTGCGCAGGTGTTGGCTGACCTCGGGCATCAACTGACGGTCAGTGGCTTTCTCGGCGAAGACAATCTGCAGGCGTTCGAAACCCTGTTCGCCCGGCGCGGCTTTGTCGACGCGTTCATCCGTGTGCCGGGGGAGACGCGCAGCAACATCAAAGTCGCCGAGCGCGACGGCCGCATCACCGACATCAACGGCCCGGGGCCAATGGTCGACGCGGCGGCGCAGCAGGCGTTGCTCGAGCGTCTGGTACAGATTGCACCGGGGCATGACGCGGTGGTGGTCGCCGGCAGTTTGCCGCGTGGCGTCACGGCGCAGTGGTTGCGCGAACTGATCGAACGGCTGAACGGGCTCGGCATGAAAGTCGCCCTCGACAGCAGCGGTGAAGCCTTGCGCGCAGCCATTGAAGCGCGCCCGTGGCTGATCAAGCCGAACACCGAAGAACTCGCCGATGCGCTCGATTGCGATGTGGTTTCGCACGCCGCCGAAGCGCAGGCAGCGGCGTGCCTGCATGCCAAGGGTATCGAGCATGTGGTGATTTCCCACGGCGCTGACGGTGTGAACTGGTTCAGCGTCGGTTCGGCGCTGCATGCCACGCCGCCCAAGGTCGCGGTCGCCAGTACGGTGGGTGCCGGTGACTCGTTGCTGGCCGGCATGCTCCACGGTTTGCTCAGTGCCGACACGCCCGAGCAAACCTTGCGCAGCGCCACGGCGATTGCCGCGATGGCGGTGACGCAGATTGGTTTCGGCATCAACGACGCCGCGCAACTGGCGCAGCTCGAACAGGGCGTACGCGTGCGTCCCCTGACAGAACAATAAGAGGGTTTGTCATGAAGTTAGCCATTGTCACGGCCTGCCCGAACGGCATGGTCACCAGTGTGCTGTGCGCCCGTCTGCTCGACGCCGCGGCTCAGCGTCAGGGCTGGAGCACCAGCGTCGAGGTGGTGGATGCGGCGCACCCTGAACGTGAACTGTCAGCCGCCACCATCGCCGCGGCGGAGTGGGTGTTGCTGGTGACCACCGGCGACGTCGACATGACGCGTTTTGTCGGCAAGCGGGTGTTCCGTATTGCCCCGGCGCAGGCGCTGCAGGACATCGACGCGGTGCTGCGCCGTGGTGCTGAAGAGGCGCAAGTATACGTTGCCACCAACGCCGCCCCGGCAGCCGCTGCACAACGTGCGCCGCGCATCGTTGCGATCACTGCGTGCCCGACCGGTGTCGCCCACACCTTCATGGCCGCCGAAGCGTTGCAGCAAACCGCCAAGCGTCTGGGCTATGAACTGCACGTCGAAACCCAAGGCTCGGTCGGCGCGAAAACCCCGCTCAGCGCGACGGCGATTGCCGAGGCCGATGTGGTGTTGCTGGCGGCGGATATCGAAGTCGCCACCGAACGTTTCGCCGGCAAGAAAATCTATCGCTGCGGCACCAGCATTGCGTTGAAGCAGTCTGAAGCGACGCTGAAAAAAGCCCTCGCCGAAGCTCAGGTGGAGAGCGCGGCGAATGACGGCAAGGCGCCGGCCAGGCAAGAGAAAACCGGGGTCTACAAACACCTGCTGACCGGGGTGTCGTTCATGCTGCCGATGGTGGTGGCCGGTGGTTTGATGATCGCGTTGTCGTTCGTCTTCGGCATTACCGCGTTCAAGGAAGAGGGCACGCTGGCGGCGGCGCTGATGCAGATCGGCGGCGAGACTGCGTTCAAGCTGATGGTGCCGTTGTTGGCCGGTTACATTGCCTACTCGATTGCGGACCGTCCGGGCCTGGCGCCGGGGATGATCGGCGGCTTGCTCGCGAGCACGTTGGGCGCCGGCTTCATCGGCGGTATCGTCGCCGGGTTTATCGCCGGGTATGCGGCCAGGCTGATCAGTCGTTACGTGGCATTGCCGCAGAGCCTCGAAGCGCTGAAACCGATCCTGATCATCCCGTTGTTCGCCAGCCTGATCACCGGGCTGGTGATGATTTACGTGGTGGGCAAACCGGTCGCCGGCATGCTCGCGGCGCTCACGCATTTCCTCGACAGCATGGGCACCACTAACGCGATCCTGCTCGGCGTGTTGCTCGGCGGCATGATGTGCGTCGACCTCGGCGGGCCGATCAACAAGGCGGCGTATGCGTTCTCGGTGGGGCTACTGGCGTCGCAGAGTTACGCGCCGATGGCCGCGACCATGGCCGCCGGGATGGTGCCGCCGATCGGGCTGGGCATCGCCACCTTCATCGCCCGGCGCAAGTTCGCCCAGACCGAGCGCGAGGCCGGTAAAGCGGCGCTGGTGCTGGGACTGTGCTTCATCTCCGAAGGGGCGATTCCGTTTGCCGCCAAAGACCCGTTGCGGGTGATCCCGGCGAGCATCGCCGGTGGTGCGTTGACCGGGGCGTTGTCGATGTACTTCGGCTGCAAACTGATGGCGCCACACGGTGGTCTGTTTGTGCTGGCGATTCCGAATGCGATCAATCATGCGTTGTTGTATCTGCTGGCGATTGTGGCGGGGAGTCTGTTGACGGCGGTGGTTTACGCGACAGTCAAACGCCCGGAAGCCGTGGAACTGGCGATGGAACCTGCCAAAGCCTGACACCGATCCTCTGTGGGAGCGGGCTTGCTCGCGAAAGCGGTATGTCAGTCAAAGAAATATCGACTGACACGACGCCTTCGCGAGCAAGCCCGCTCCCACAGGGGGAGGCGTTGTCATGCCGGATTCATCATCCCGTGCTTAAGTTTTCCTTTTTTCAGGGAGAACACCATGAGCGATTTCAATCCGGGTCGGCGGCGCGTCATGCAAGTGGTCGGTGCCGGTCTGTTGATGCCGGGGCTGGCGCCGGCGGTGATCGCGTCGGTCAAGGATCGACCACAACTGACTGACGGCGTGCAGTCCGGCGACCTGCAAGGCGACCGCGCGATGATCTGGAGCCGCAGCGACCGTCCTGCGCGGATGGTGGTCGAGTGGGACACCCGCAGCCAGTTTCGCCACCCGCGCCGTGTGGTCTCGCCACTGGCCGATGCGCGCACGGATTTCACCGCACGGGTTGAACTCACTGGGCTGCCCGCCGATCAGGCGATTTTCTATCGGGTGTATTTCAAGGACGCACAAACCGGCGTCGCCAGCGAACCGTGGCTCGGTCACTTGCGCAGCGCACCGACCGCGCGGCGCAACATCCGCTTTGTGTGGAGCGGTGACACCGTTGGCCAGGGCTTCGGCATCAACCCGGACATCGGCGGCATGCGCATCTACGAATCCATGCGCCTGCGCCTGCCGGACTTCTTTATCCACAGCGGCGACACCATCTACGCTGACGGCCCGGTGCCGGCGCAGTTGACCACCGAAGGTGGTCGCGTGTGGCGCAACCTCACCACCGAAGCCAAGAGCAAAGTCGCCCAGACGCTGGACGACTATCGCGGCAACTACCGCTACAACCTGATGGACGAAAACATCCGCCGCTTCAACGCCGAAGTGCCGCAGATCTGGCAGTGGGACGACCACGAAGTGGTCAACAACTGGTCGCCGGGCAAACAACTCGACGAGCGTTATCAGGAAAAAGATATCCACACCCTGGTTGGCCGTGCGCGCAAAGCCTGGCTCGAATATTCGCCAATGCGCCTGCAGGCGGCCGACGGTGGCGGGCGGATTTATCGCAAGCTCAGCTATGGGCCGATGCTCGACGTATTCGTGCTCGACATGCGCAGCTATCGCGGCGCCAATGACGACAATCTCGGCGCGGCGAAACCGTTCCTGGGGCGTGAGCAACTGGATTGGCTCAAGCGTGGGCTGAAGCACTCCAAGGCGCAGTGGAAGGTCATCGCCGCCGACATGCCGATCGGCCTCGGTGTGCCGGACGGTGAAGTCAGTCCGGGCGTGGCGCGTTGGGAAGCAGTGGCCAACGGCGATCCCGGCCCGGCTCAGGGGCGTGAACTGGAAGTTGCCGAGCTGCTCGGTTTTCTGCGGGCGCAGCAAGTGCGCAATTTCGTGTTCCTCACCGCCGACGTGCATTACTGCGCGGCGCATCACTACCACCCGGATCGTGCGGCGTTTCAGGATTTCGAACCGTTCTGGGAGTTTGTCGCCGGGCCGTTGAATGCCGGGAGCTTCGGCCCCAATCCGCTGGACAAGACCTTTGGCCCGGAAGTGGTGTTCCAGAAGGCACCGCCAACGCAGAACGCCTCACCGTTTGCCGGCTTTCAGTTTTTTGGCGAGGTGAATATTGAGGGGCAGAGCGGGGAGATGAGCGTGGTGTTGCGGGATTTGAATGGGGTGAGCGTGTTTGAACAGAAGTTGCAACCGGTGTGATTTAACCGGCACTGCAACTTCCTTGTGGGAGCGGGCTTGCTCGCGAAGACGTCATGTCAGTCGACATCGACTCCGCTGACAGACCGCGTTCGCGAGCAAGCCCGCTCCCTCAGGAAGGTGAGTAATCTCAGTAAACGTCGCGGCGGTAACGGCCCTGTTCGATCAGGCGTTCGACTTCGGCGGTGCCGAGGATGTCGTTGAGCACCTGATCCACGCCGGCGGCCATGCCCTGAAGGCTACCGCAGATGTAGATCACCGCACCGTCAGCCAGCCATTGCTTCAGCTCGTCAGCGGATTCGCGCAGGCGATCCTGCACGTAAATCTTCTGCGCCTGATCCCGTGAAAACGCCAGGTCCAGTCGGGCCAGATCGCCATTGATCAACCACTCTTCCAGCTCTGCCCGGCAGAGGAAGTCGTGTTGACGATTACGTTCGCCGAACAGCAGCCAGTGGCGCTGCTGGCCGTCGGCGATGCGCGCCTTGAGCAGGCTGCGCAACCCGGCAAGACCGGTGCCGTTACCCAGCAGAATCATCGGCACTGGTTGGTTCGGCAGGTGGAAGCCACTGTTGCGGCGCACGCGCAGGCTGATGCTGCCGCCGACCGGGGCGTGCTCGGTCAGCCAGCCGGAACCGATGCCCAGGCTGCCATCGCTGTGTTGTTCCTGACGCACGATCAGCTCCAGCACTCCGTCAGCGGCGATCGACGCAATCGAGTACTCGCGCATCGCCAGCGGCACCATCGCATCGACCAGCGCCTGCGCGTGCAGGCCGACCAGATGGGCGCGGTGCTCCGGCAACTGACGCGAGGCGAGGGCGACTTCCAGCGGCTCTTCGAGGCCGTTGATCTTCACGCTGGTTTCGCCACGAATGCCGAGGCCGTCGAGGAAATGCTCGACCGCCCATGCGCAATTGCGCGGCAGTACTTCCACCAGATCGCCGGCCAGCCAGCTGCTGGTGCTCGGTGCGCTCAGGCCCAACAGGTAAACCGGCGAACCACTGCTGTCGGGGTTCAGCCGTTCGCGGCGCACCAACGTCCAGTTTTCGTAACTCGGCGCTTGCCAGGTGTCGACTGGCGTTTGCCCGGTGAGCAGCCCGAGTTGAGTCTGCCAGTGACGCAGGGCATACGGGTCGCCGCTGTCGACTTCGACCGGGGCGAAGAGGGTCTTGCCGCCGTGCTCGCTCAACCATTGATGCAGGCGTCGGGCGAAGCCGCAGAAGTGCGAATACTGACGGTCACCCAGACCCAGTACCGCGTAGTTCAGGCCATCGAGGCTCGCGGCGTTGCGCAGGACTTTGCGTTCGAAGCCGCGAGCGCTGTCCGGTGCTTCACCGTCGCCGAAGGTGCTGACCACGAACAGCGCGTTGTTCGATTCACACAGATCCTGCGCGCTGACATCCGCCAATGGCTGCACCTTGACCGGCAACCCGGCGGCCTGCAATTGTCCGGCAGTCTGCCACGCCAGTTGCTCGGCGAAACCGCTCTGGCTGGCGAAACCGATCAGCCATCCAGGTGCATTGCCAGCCGGTTGTTCGAGGCCTTTGCGCGCGTCCTGAATCTGCTTTTTCTTGCGCCGACGATCCAGATACAGCAACCAGCCGGTGATGAAAAACAGCGGCATGCACAAGGCGGCGAGGGTGACGATGATCCGTCCGGCGAGCCCGAAATAGCTGCCGACGTGCAGCGCGTAAATGCTGGTCAGCAACTGCGCCTTGAAGCTCTTGTCGGCGTAGCGATCGACACGTTTGACGATGCCGGTGACCGGGTCGAGGGTGATCTGGTTCAAGGCGCGCTCATGCGGTGAGCTGTCGAGCAGGTAGAACACGGTCGCCGGTTGCCCGGCCACTGGCGGCATACGGATGTTGTAGGCCGACAGGCCCGGGCCGGCCGCGCTGTAGATGCTGCTCCACATTGCCGCGTAGTCGGCGGTTGGTGCCGGGCCTTCCGGCGCCGGGCCGCGACCGCCGCGCACGCGCTCGTTTTGCGGCGCATCGGAAAGCAGTTTGGTCAGGCCTTTGTTGTACCACTCGTACGACCAGGACAATCCGGTCAATGCCAGCAGCAGATACACCAGCAGGCACCAGGTGCCGGCCACCGAGTGCAAATCCCAGTTGAAGCTGCGGCCCTTTTTCTTCCCGTCGAGGGTCAGCCACACGCGCCAGCTGTTCCACTGTCGTGGCCAGCGCAGGTACAGCCCGGAGAGGCAGAAGAACAACAGGGTCAGGGTGCACGCGCCGGTGATGTTTCGCCCGGTATCGCCCATGGCGAGGAAGCGGTGCAGTTGCAACATCAGGCCGAAGAAATCCTGGCCTACGGCGTCGCCCATGAACTCGCCGGTGTACGGATCGAAATAGCGCATCTCGCCACGGCGCTCGCCTTTGGGCGGGGTGAAGTAGACGCGCGCAGCATTGCCGCTGTCAGTCTCGACCCAGAGCATCGAGACCTTTTTGCCGGAGGTTGCTTCGATGTGCTCTACCAGCTCGACTGGAGGCAGGACGCCGGCGACCTGTTTTTCCACCTGCAATACCGACGGGTTCAGCGCCCGCAGAATTTCGTCCTGAAACGAATAGGCGGCACCGGTAATGCCCATCAGGGCCAGCACCAGCCCGGCAGTGATGCCAAAAAACCAGTGCAGCTGGAACAGGGTTTTCTTCAACACGTCGCTCGCCTTGTCCGTTCGAAAATATGTCATCACGGCGCGCATTATGCCGTGGGTTGTCGAGAGCTTCTTTGATTACGCACAAAGGCCCCGTTCAAATGAATGAACGGGGCCATGGTCTCGCGACGCATGCCTTTGTAGGAGTGAGCCTGCTCGCGATAGCGGTGGATCAGTCAATCCATTCGCTGGTTGACACGACCTCATCGCGAGCAGGCTCACTCCTACAGGTTCTCGCACATTTACAACATCGGTCAGAAGTGGAAGTTGGTGCTCAACAGCGCCGTACGGCCCGCCGCCTGATTGGCGAAGTGGGTCGCGAAGGCTTTGTCGTAGTAGGTTTCGTTGGTCAGGTTCTGCACGTTGAGTTGCAGGTCGACGTTCTTGGTCAGCTTGTAGGCCGCCATGGCGTCGTAACGCACATACGAGTCGACCATGGTGGTGTTGGCCACGCTGCCGAACACGTCATCGACATAGAACGCACCGCCACCGATGGTCAGCTTCGGCGTGACCTGGTAGGTGGTCCACAGGCTGGCGCTGTTTTTCGGTGTGTTAGGCAGCTCGTTGCCGTTGTTGGCTTTGTTGGCCGGCAAGTCACCACCGTCCACTTGCTCGCTGTCCATGTAGGCGTAACCGGCGAACACCTGCCACTTGTCGGTGAGCTTGCCGCTGGCCGACAGCTCGATACCTTGCACGCGGGTCTTGCCGACGTTTTCGTACGAGGTGGTATCGACTTGAACGCGCGCGTTGTCTTTCTCGGTGCGGAAGATGTCGGCGGTCAGCGACAGGCGATCATTGAGCAAATCCCACTTGGTACCGATTTCGTAGTTTTTGGTGGTTTCCGGCTCCATGTCGCTGCTCAGCAGGTTGCCGCTGCGATCGGTGGTGCCGCCCAACGGGTTGCCGTCCATGCCTTCACCCAGGGTGCTGCCCGGTGGTGTGGCGGAGGTGGCATACGAGGCGTAGATGCTGCCGTTTGGCGCCGGCTTGTAGACCACGCCGAACTGGCCGGTGACGAACTCGCTGGTGTCCTTGCCTTTCGATTCAATACCTTTGGTCACGACGGTCGCGCCGGAGCCATCGTAGGTACGGTATTTGGTGTCGAAGTGGTCATAGCGCAGGCCCATGTTCACCAGCCACTGATCGGACAACTCCAGGGTGTCGAACGCATACAGGGCGTAGGTATTGGCCTTGGTGTCGGTACCGGCGTAGTTGCGCGAGATTGCGCCGTTCCAAGGGTCACCCGGGTTCGGATTCGACAGCGAGGTGCAGTTGTAGCCGCTGGACGCGCCGATCATCGACGGGGTGCAGTTGCTGCTGGAGTTGCCAGCCGAGCGCGGCGTCGTGTCAGTGTTGACGTTGTACGAAGATTTCTGGCTTTCCTCGTAGGTGTATTCGACACCGGTGGAGAAGCTGTTCTTGAAGCCGGCGACGTAGAAGTTGCCGAACAGGTCAGTCTGGTTGGTGGTGGTCTCGGTGTTGCTCACTCGAGTATTCGCACGACGCCAGACGCTGCCGTTGTTGACGTTACCCTTGCTGTCGTCCGGCTGGGTCAGGATGTAGTCCTGCATGCTGGTGCCGTGGCGCAGGGTGTTCTTGATGGTCAGCGAGTCGCTCAGGTCGTGTTCGATGGCGAAGGTCGCGGTGTCGGTGCGGCCCTTGCGGAAGTCGCGACCGTCCAGTCCATAGAAGTTGCTGTGATCGCCACCCGAGTACGGTTTGTCCGGGTTGGACTTGGTGCGTGCAGCCGAACCACCGGCCGGAATGGTGTACGGAATGCCCGAGTCCGGGGTGTCGTTGCTTTCGAGATGGTAGTAATCGAGATTGACGCGGGTGTCGGTGCCAAGGCCGAACGCCAAGGACGGGGCGATACCCCAGCGGTCATAGTCGACGCTGTCACGCCCGGCGACGTTGCTCTCGTGGCTCATCAGGTTCAGACGGCCGGCAGCGGTGTCGCTGAACTGGTAGTTGCCGTCCAGGGTGTAGCGCTGAGTCTGGTCGGAGCCCCAGGTGAAGCCGCCGTCGAAGGAGTTGCCCAGGTGCGCTTTCTTGCTCACCAGGTTGATGCTGCCACCGGCCGCGCCGCGACCGCCGATAGCCGAGTTCGGGCCTTTGCTGACTTCGATGTTTTCCACGGCGAAGATTTCGCGGCTCTGCGAACCGGTGTCACGCACGCCGTCGAGGTAGGTGTCGCCCTGGGCGTCGAAACCACGGATGAACGGACGGTCACCCTGCGGGTTGCCACCTTCACCGGCGCCAAAAGTGATGCCCGGTACGGTGCGCAGCGCGTCCTGCATGTTCAGGGCGCCAGTGTCTTTCAAAACTTGTTGCGGGATCACGGTCACCGAGCGCGGCGTGTCGACCAGCGGTGCGGTGTACTTGGGCGAGGAGGCTTTTTCGACCTGGTAGGACGTCGAGTCCTGGGCTTGGCCGGTGATGGCGGTAGCGTCCAGGGCGATGGCATTGCCGGAGGCTTTGCTGTCGGTCTTCTCGGCGGCGAACACCATCTGGCCAGCGGAACCGGCGGTGATTGCCACACCGATGGCGGAAGCGAGCAGACGTGGTGAACTGACCGGTAATTGTGCGTGTTGACGTGCCATTTTTATTCCCTCCCCAAGGATTTGAGGGGGCGGAATATAGGGTAAACAGGTATTCGTATCAATTGCGAAACATTGCTATCCGTACTGAATTTACATTCTTTACAATTTAACCTTACGGTTTTTGCCAGTTCATTCGTCTAGCGGGTTTTACACAGCCAATAAGAATCAATACCATTGCCGCCTCTTTGCCATCAGGTGACTTCGACATGCTGCTGCACATCCCCGCTCTGTTCGAGAAAGACGAAGTGCGGCGCATCCGCGAGGCTCTGGAACAGGCCGACTGGGCCGATGGCAAGATCACGGCCGGGTTTCAATCGGCCAAGGCCAAGCACAACCTGCAGTTGCCGGAGGGCCATCCACTGGCCAAGGAAATTGGTGCGGCGATGCTCGAACGGCTGTGGAAAAACCCGCAGTTCATGTCCGCTGCACTGCCGCACAAAGTGTTCCCGCCGTTACTCAACTGCTACACGGCCGGTGGCAGTTTCGACTTTCACATCGATAATGCGGTGCGCCAGCCCAAGGGCAGTATCGAGCGGGTGCGCACCGATCTGTCGGCCACGCTGTTTTTCAGCGAGCCTGCGGATTACGACGGTGGCGAGCTGGAAATCCAGGACACCTTTGGCACCCAGCGAGTGAAGCTGCCCGCCGGCGACATGGTGCTGTACCCGGGCAGCAGCCTGCACAAGGTCAACGCCGTCACCCGCGGTGCGCGCTATGCGTCGTTCTTCTGGACGCAAAGCCTGGTACGCGAAGACAGCCAGCGTGCGCTGCTGTTCGAAATGGACGGGGCGATCCAGCAACTGACGCAAGACATGCCCGATCACCCGTCGCTGATCCGCCTCACCGGCACCTATCACAATCTGTTGCGGCGCTGGGTCGAGGTATGAGCTACCAACTGCGGCGCGAAGAAGTGCTCGACGGCACGCAGCTCAGCGCCATGCTCGAAGAAAGCCCGGCCCGTGCCGCGCAGGCGATTCTGCTCGCGGCCGGCCAGGGCATTGTCGAAGCGCAGGCGCTGCTCGGACAAATTCTGCTCGACGGCCGCGGCATCGCCCAGGATCTGCCGCTGGCGCTGCGCTGGTTCGGCATCGCTGCCGGGCATGGGCATCTGATGGCGCGCAATATGCTCGGCCGTTGTCATGAACATGGATGGGGTTGTGTGGCGGATGCCACGATTGCCGCGCAGCATTATCGAATCGCTGCGGACAGCGGGTTTGACTGGTCGATGTACAACCTGGCGAATCTGTTGGCCACCGGACGCGGTGTGTCTGAGGACCAGGCTCAGGCACTTGCTCTGTATCGGCGCGCCGCTGAAGTCGGGCACGCCAAATCGATGAATCTGCTCGGCCGTTATCTGGAAGAGGGGCGGGCGTGCCCGATGGATCGGACCGCGGCGCACGACTGGTATCGACGGTCGGCTGAGGGCGGGGACTTTCGCGGGCAGTTCAGTCATGCAGCAATCCTGGCCGAAACGGGGCGAATCGAAGAAGCATTGCAATGGCTTGCCAAGGCGCTGGTGATCGGCAATGTGAAGTTCTTGCAGGTCAGCAGCGAGTCGCTGCTCGCGTCCCCGCACCGGCAGATACGCGCCATGGGCGCCGAGTACCATCAGCGACTGTCTGCCCTCGGCGGCGAGGTTCCTACCCTTCATTGGCAATGAAGGGCAGGGGCAGCGATCAGCCTCGTAACCAGCGTCCCTGCAGTGGGATCAGGTAATTGCGCAACGCCTGGCTGTGTTCAAGCATTCGCTCGCCACACAGCAGGACGTCTTCGTTCGGTGTAGCCCTGACTGCGCCGAGGAACGCTGACAGTGCATCGGTCAATTTTCCGGTTTCGCTGACATACGCTTGCTGGTGTGGCACGACCTTCTGCGTATCGTTCAACTGACGGCTCTTGTCGTCGTTGTCCTGCCGTTGTTTTGCCAGGGAAGCCACGCGCTCCTCGCGCTGAGCAAGGCGCATCTGGATGATTTGTCGCGCCCGGATCAGGTCCTTGTATTTGATCAACTCGTTGGCTTCGTCCAGAAACTTGTTGGCGACAATCAGTCCTGCTTCCAGTGCCGCGGCTTCAGGGGTTTTTGGCTTGTTGCCAATCATCGCCTTCAGTTGTTCGAGCAAAGGCTTGATTCGATCAATGAATGTCAGTTTTTCAAACTGTGTAATCGCCAGATTCAGAACCGCTTCGTCGTCTTTCAGTTGAGCCAGCGGGATGTTCTCGGCGCTGTATTCCCGATCCAGAGTTATTTTAGCGGTGGCCAGTTCTTCGAGCCTGAAGCGGTTGTTGCTGATGGTGATGCTCTGCACACCGAACACGTCGTTATGCAGCGACAAGTGCAGCCTGGTCATTTGTTCGGTGCACAACTTGATCAGTTGCGTGACGATTTTCGAATACCGCTCGCGTGCGTTTTCAACCTGACCGTTCGACGCATCTACTTTCAGACTGGCCAGGGCTTGCAGGTTTTCACTCAGGTCGTCGGCATCCAGGGCTGTAATTGCCGAGTTGATGGTGTTGGCCACCGTTAGATCCAGGTCACTGACGGCAGCATTCAGACTGATCAATTCATCGCTCAGGGCTTTGATATAGAGATTGGCGGAGCCGATGATCGCTTGATAACGAATCGCCTCGCGACTTTCTTTTATACGGCCGAGGTCCGGCTGAGCATAGTTGGCGTTTGCCATGTTAAATTTCTCTCGAATGAAGGGGGTTATTAATTGAATGCGCTGATAAGTTGGTTCGAGTTGTTCTGGACAGTTTTCCAGTTTTTAAGAACAACCTTGAAGCTGGAAACAAAACTTCTGAGGCTCAGGAATTCGGTCATGCCCATGACTTTATTTTCCGAGGCGCTGATGTAGTCCGTGATGGAGATCCAGAGCGTCTCCAGTTGCGAGGTACTCTGGAGAGCGCCCTCTACATAGATCGACATGCTGCTCAATCCGGCCTGAAACTCCATGAGCGTGCCGGCGAGAATGCTTTTCTGCTTGACCTGCTCAGTCAACAAATCTCGTTGATCAATCAGTGGGCGTAAATGTATTGCTTGTTGACGTTCCAGGTGCTGGTACCAAACCGATCCAACGCCGTTGTGAATACTGATAAACCCAAGGAAATGCTCGAAAAAATTGGGATTGGTCTCCCTGGTCTTTTCATCGATACGTTGCTGAGCGAGATCGATGGCGACATTCAGCTCGGTAAGCTGTCGATTGATTTGTTCATCATTGGCCAACTTAAGTTTTGCGCCAAGCTTGGTGGAAACCTTGTCGTTGAGATCAGTCCTAAAGTATTTAAGCCGCTCGCTGACGTCCTGGCTGCTGAGTTTTTTCTCGCCGATCGATCGTGCGATGAACGCCAGCGATTCCTGGATGGAGCCGAAGCGGCTCTTCTCGGTCTTGCCGATCTCCAGTGGCGGGAGACTGTTTATTTCCTCCTCGGTCAGCGAGTCGATAGTGCCCAGATAATTTATGTAGCCCGGCATCGTCACGATCGCATCGATGATGTCCTGACCGAAACTTTCCAGATCTTCCGAGAAAGTTGCGAGGCTACCGGCCACACGCTTCATCGAATATTCGATTTCTGTCCAGGCGCTGGCATTGTTAATAATTGTGTGATTGAGCTCGACTATATCAAATAGCTCAAGGCCGATAATTCCGGTGTGTTTTGTTTTTAATTGTTTTTCTACATCCTCTATGCTGCGCGGCAATGATTTGGCGGAGGTGATATAGTTTTTTATTTTTCGGATGTCGTCTTTGGTGATAAGCGGATTTGGACTCGGTTGCACTTTCAGTTCCTTTGGGGTTGTGTTTGAGTCCTTAGGTTAAAACTATTCATGCTTTCGGGTATATGTGTTGAGTGTGACTTGTTGTTTATTATTTGTTATTTTTTGGAATGTTTTGAATGAAAGGCTTGCGTGTATTTTCTTTTTGTATTTAGTGGCTTGATGTGGCTGTTTATTGCAGTAAGTTGGCGGGTGGCGTTGATTGATTCGCGCCCGGGATGATCATGTAGATAAATAATCGTGGCGCAAATAAAAAAGGCCCATGGAAACATGGGCCTTTTTTCAATCGGTGCGGGTTACACGTAATACGATTTCAGCGGCGGGAAGCCATTGAACTCCACGGCGCTGTAACTGGTGGTGTAGGCACCGGTCGACAGCCAGTACAGACGATCACCGATCGCCAGGTTCAGTGGCAGGCCGTACTTGTAGTTTTCGTACATGATGTCGGCGCTGTCGCAGGTTGGGCCGGCGATCACCACTTCTTCCATCTCGCCTTTCTTCTCGGTCCAGATCGGGAACTTGATCGCTTCGTCCATGGTTTCGATCAGGCCGGAGAACTTGCCCACATCGGTGTACACCCAACGCTCGACGGCGGTGCGCGATTTACGTGCAACCAGTACCACTTCGCTGACCAGGATGCCGGCGTTGGCGATCAGCGAACGGCCCGGTTCCAGAATGATTTCCGGCAGGTCATCACCGAAGTCTTCTTTCAGGAAACGGATGATTTCTTCGGCGTAGGTTTCCAGGCTGTTGGTGCGGGTGATGTAGTTGGCCGGGAAGCCGCCGCCCATGTTGATCAGCTTCAGGTGAATGCCGTCTTCTTCTTTCAGGCGTTCGAAGATCACTTTGACCTTGGCGATCGCCGCGTCCCAGACGCTGATATCGCGCTGCTGCGAGCCCACGTGGAACGAGATGCCGTACGGCACCAGGCCGAGGTCGCGAGCGAGGATCAGCAGGTCCATGGCCATGTCGGTCTGGCAACCGAACTTGCGCGACAGTGGCCAGTCGGCGGTGGTCGAACCTTCGGTGAGGATGCGTACATAGACTTTGGAACCCGGCGCTGCCTTGGCGATGTTGCGCAGGTCGGCTTCGGAGTCGGTGGAGAACAGACGCACGCCCTTCTCGTAGAAGTAGCGGATGTCCTTGGATTTCTTGATGGTGTTGCCGTAGCTGATACGGTCGGCGCTGACGCCGCGATCCATCACTTTGTCCAGCTCATAGATGGAGGCGATGTCGAAGCTCGAACCTTTCTCTTTGAGCAGGTCGATGATCTCGACGGCCGGGTTGGCCTTGACCGCGTAGTAGACCTTGGCGAATTCGAAACCGGCGCGCAGGTCATCGTAGGCCTGGGCGATCATCGCGGTGTCGATCACCACGAACGGGGTTTCCTGTTTGTCGGCAAACGCCTTCATTTTGTCGAATGTAGCGCGCGCGAAATAGTCTTCGACCTGGATCGACATACTTGGGACTCCTAGTGGCAAACGTCGTTAATCAATGGGTGCAAATGAACGTCCTCCGTATCCCCACTTTGGTTCGCCTACTTCCCAAGGCATGTCGCCGAAAGCAAAAAGGCCATGGGAAATGTAGCTTTCTTTCCCTTGGCCTTGCTGTCTCGTCGTCAGTACTTGAGCCGGATGGATCGTTTCCAGCATGGACGTTCGGCGCGAACTTTAGGACGTGAGGGGCCTGAGATCAACTAAAAATGTCGCGTTTTTGCACGCTTCTGACGTGCGTCGCGGATATCACTCTTTGTAGCCGACCGAGATGACGGGCAGATGTTCCCAGAGATTTTTAAAGTGTTAAAAATACCTGCACGTTCGCGGCTTTTGCCGGCTAACTCGTGGGTAAGTGTGATGGCATCAACATCGGCGACGTTGGCGGCGAGACGAGGGTGTGAGGGGGATTTTGGCTGTTTGGGAAGGTCTGTTTGCAGAGGTTCTGCGGACGCTGCTGTTGAGATTTTTTTCCGCCCTGCGAATGACCATAAAATTACACAATTCCTGTGGGAGCGAGCCTGCTCGCGAAAGCATTCTCACAGCCAGCATCATTGCTGACTGATATTGCGCATTCGCGAGCAGGCTCGCTCCCACGGTTTTGCGTTTTTACGCGACCACGGCCTCAGCCGGCGAGACGATATTGGTCTTCATCCCGCGCGAACGCCCTGAACTTAGATAAGCCGCAATCGATTCCTGCGTCACCTCGCCGAGGAACACCCGCTCGGCATCCATCACCGGCAGCCACGAACGATTGAACTCGTACATGCGCGACAGCAGGATGCGCAAATGCTCGTCGTACGCCGCCGTGGCGTTGAATTCGCGCAGGAATTGCGCACAAGTCCCGGTCTGACGGTGCAGGTCGCGACGACGCACGTAACCCAGCGCCTTGTTCTCGGCGCAGGTAACCACCACGTAGCGGCGGTCATGCTCGTCCATCAACTCCAGCGCATCGGCCACCGGGGTGTCCGGACTGACCGATGGCGCGTTGTCGGCGGCGTCTTCGGCTTTCACCAGCAGCAGGCGTTTGAGGGTGCTGTCCTGGCCAACGAAGTTGCTGACAAAGTCGTCCGCCGGATGCGCGAGCAGGGTGTCGGGGTGATCGATCTGCAACAGTTTGCCGGCGCGGAAAATCGCGATCTTGTCGCCCAGCTTGATCGCTTCGTCGATGTCGTGGCTGACCATGATCACGGTCTTGTTCAGCGCGCGCTGCATCTCGAAGAATTCGTTCTGGATCATCTCGCGGTTGATCGGATCGACCGCGCCGAACGGCTCATCCATCAACAATAGCGGCGCATCCGCCGCCAGTGCGCGAATCACGCCGATGCGCTGTTGCTGGCCGCCGGACAGTTCACGCGGGTAGCGGTGCAGATACTGCTTGGGTTCCAGTTTGATCATGCTCATCAATTCGCGAGCACGGTCGTGGCACTTCTGTTTGTCCCAGCCGAGCAGTTTCGGCACGACGACGATGTTCTCTTCGATGGTCATGTTGGGGAACAGACCGATCTGCTGGATCACGTAGCCGATGTTGCGGCGCAGGGTCACTTCGTCGAGATCAGTGGTGTCTTCGCCGTTGATGAGGATCTTGCCCGAAGTCGGTTTGATCAGGCGGTTGATCATTTTCAGCGTGGTGCTTTTGCCGCAACCCGATGGCCCGAGGAACACACAGATTTCGCCTTCATTGACGGTCAGGCTTACCGAGTCCACGGCTTTGACATCTTTGCCGTTGCTTTGGAAAGTTTTGCTGAGGTTTTGAAGTTCGATCATTTGAGGAGTCCTTTTGGAGTCAGCGTACGTTGCAGCCACTGCAGGAGAAGGTCGGCGAAGATCGCCAGAAGACTGACCAGCAGCGCGCCGACGATGAGCATCGACATGTCGCTGCGGCTGATGGAGGCGAGGATCAGCACGCCGAGGCCGCCGGCGCCGATGGTCGCGGCGATGGTCATTACGCCGATGTTCATCACCACGGCGGTGCGCACGCCAGCGAGGATCACTGGCACCGCAATCGGCAGCTCCACCATGCGCAGGCGCTGGCCGAAGGTCATGCCAATACCGCGTGCGGCTTCACGGATGCCCGGTTCGACGCCGGTCAGGGCGAGGTAGGTGTTGCGCATGATCGGCAGCAGCGAATAGAGGAACACTGCGGTGATCGCCGGCATCGGCCCCAGGCCCTGGCCGAACTTTGAATAGAACGGCAGCAGCAGGCCGAACAGCGCAATCGACGGCACGGTCAGCAGCACCGTGGCGCTGGCCTGCAAAGGCCCGGCGAGGGCCGGAAACCGGGTCATCAGAATGCCCAGCGGCACACCGATGAGGATCGCCAGCGTCACTGCGATGCCGACCAGGGTGATGTGCTGCCAGGTCAGGTGCATCACCTGCTGCCAGTCGAGGTGGGAAAAGGCGTTCAGAAATTCCATGACTTTTCCTCCTTAGTTGAGTGGATGCTGACGCAGGAAATCGGCGGCCACTTTCGATGGGCTCTCATGATCGACATCGACCCGGGCGTTGAGCTGGCGCATGGTTTCGTCGTCGAACAGTCCGGCCAGCGGTTTGAGTTGCTCGGCCAGTTGCGGGTGCGCATCCAGATACGCCTGACGCACCACCGGCGCGGCGGTGTAGTCGGGGAAGTAGTGCTTGTCGTCGTCGAGCAGTTTCAGGCCGAAGGCGTTGAGACGACCGTCAGTGGTGTAGACCAGACCGGCAAACACCTGGCCGTTGCGCAGCGCGGTGTAGACCAGCCCCGCGTCCATCTGGCGGATGTTCTTGCGGGTCAGGTTCATGCCGTAGAGATCGACCATGCCGACCAGCCCGTCAGAGCGGTTGGCGAACTCGGTGTCCAAAGCCACCAGATGATTGGTCTTGGCCTCGGCGCGCAGGACTTCGTTCAACTGACTGATGTTGGTGATCTGCGGATATTCCTCGGCGACGTTTTTCGGCAGCGCGAGGGCGTAGGTATTGCTGAATTTCGACGGGGTCAGCCAGACCAGGCCTTTTTTCGCGTCGAGTTGTTTGACCCGGGCGTAGGACTGTTCGCTGTCGAGTTTTTCGGTGACATGGTTGTAGGCCACCAGCGATACGCCGGTGTATTCCCAGAGCATGTCCAGTTGCCCGCTTTCGTGGGCGCTGCGGGCAAGGTTGCTGCCCAGCCCGCCGGTGATCTGCGCGTCGTAGCCTTTGCTGCGCAGGTATTGCGCGGTGATTTCCGCGAGCAGGGTCTGCTCGGTGAACACCCGGGCGCCGAGGCGGATCACGGGCTTCTCGGCGGCTTGCGCCAATCCTGCAAACAGCAGGACGCAGCCTAGGATCAAGCTAAGTCGTTTCATATTCATTCCTTCGCAAAAGCCTTAAGACGGGCGCAGACCGCGTTCCAGCCAGAGACGGCTGGCGAGGGTGACCACGCCATCGAGCAGCAGGGCCAGCAGTGCGGTGCACGCAGCGCCGAGCAGCAGTTGCGGCTGATTGTTCAGGGCGATGCCAGGGAAGATCAGGCTGCCGAGGCTGTTGGCACCGATCAGGAACGCCAGTGGCGCAGTCCCGACGTTGATCGCCAGCGCCACACGCACACCACCAACGATGATCGGCACGGCGTTGGGCAATTCGACTTTCCACAGCACCTGGCGCGGGGTCATGCCGATGCCGACGGCCGCTTCTTTCAGCGAGCCCTGCACGTTTTTCAGGCCTTCGTAGGTGTTGCGCACAATCGGCAACAGGGAGGCGAGGAACAGAGCGAAGATCGCCGGGCCACTGCCGATGCCGAGAATGCCCAGGGCAATCGCGAGCACGGCCAACGGTGGCACGGTGTTGCCGATATTGAAGATCTGCATGAAGCGTTCGGCACGTCCGACCATGGTCGGGCGACTGAGGAAGATGCCAGCGGGGATGCCCACGACAAGGGCGGCCAGCATTGAAGCGAGGACGAGAATCAGATGAGCTTGCAGGTAAAACAACAAATCGTCGCGGTAGTGTTCGATCGTGTTGATGCCGATCCAGTGGACCAGCAGGGCCAGGAGCGCGATCACCACCGCACCTCCCATCAGCCCTTTGCCATAGCGGATAGCCACAGGCGGACTCCTTTTTTTATAGTCGGCGAGCGCAGTCCCGTGTGGCATGCCGTACATGGCTGCCGGGAGAGTCGTTCGCGAAAAGTAGCCGTTTTTCAGAGCCGGCAAAGCGGTCTGAAAGCGAGCCATGAGCGCAGCCTCGTCAGGCTAACTTGCTGATTTTTCAGCCCCTGACGAAATGTCGTAACAGGGGATGGACGTCTCCGTGCTTTAAAAGGTTCCCATCCGGGGCAGCATTTGGCCACCCTTAATGTGCTCAACGGTTCGGTTATTGCATCGACTTGGGCTATAATCGCGGCCCTTTTTTGAATCACCGCCAGGCGATTTCCCATGACCAACCAGGCCGCCGAAGTCGCGAAACGCCGCACTTTCGCCATTATTTCCCACCCCGATGCCGGTAAAACCACGATCACCGAAAAGCTCCTGTTGATGGGCAAGGCGATTGCGGTGGCCGGTACGGTGAAATCCCGTAAATCCGATCGCCATGCGACATCCGACTGGATGGAGATGGAGAAGCAACGGGGTATTTCCATTACCACGTCGGTCATGCAGTTCCCGTATCGCGAACACATGATCAACCTGCTCGACACCCCGGGCCACGAAGACTTCTCCGAAGATACTTACCGCACCCTGACGGCGGTGGACTCGGCACTGATGGTCCTCGACGGCGGTAAAGGTGTAGAGCCGCGTACCATTGCGCTGATGGACGTCTGCCGTCTGCGTGACACGCCAATTGTCAGCTTCATCAACAAACTCGACCGCGACATCCGCGACCCGATCGAACTGCTCGACGAGATCGAAGCCGTCCTGAAGATCAAGGCGGCGCCGATCACCTGGCCGATCGGTTGCTACCGCGATTTCAAGGGCGTGTACCACCTGGCCGACGACTACATCATTGTCTACACCGCCGGTCACGGTCACGAACGCACCGAAACCAAGATCATCGAGAAGCTCGACTCGGACGAGGCGCGTGCGCACCTGGGCGACGAGTACGACCGTTTCCTCGAACAGCTGGAACTGGTGCAGGGCGCCTGCCACGAGTTCAACCAGCAGGAGTTCCTCGACGGTCAACTGACCCCGGTGTTCTTCGGTACTGCACTGGGCAACTTCGGTGTCGACCACGTGCTTGACGCGGTAGTGGACTGGGCACCGCGCCCGCTGGCCCGTGTCGCCAACGAGCGTACCGTCGAGCCGGTCGAAGAGAAGTTTTCGGGCTTCATCTTCAAGATCCAGGCGAACATGGACCCGAAACACCGTGACCGTATCGCCTTCATGCGCATTTGCTCCGGCAAGTACGAAAAAGGCATGAAGATGCGCCACGTGCGCACCGGCAAGGACGTGCGCATCGGCGACGCCCTGACGTTCTTCTCCTCCGAGCGTGAGCAACTGGAAGAGGCGTACGCCGGTGACATCATCGGTCTGCACAACCACGGCACGATCCAGATCGGCGACACCTTCAGCGAAGGCGAAGTCCTCGGCTTCACCGGTATCCCGCACTTCGCCCCTGAACTGTTCCGCCGCGTGCGCCTGCGTGATCCGCTGAAGTCCAAGCAACTGCGTCAGGGCCTGCAGCAACTGGCTGAAGAGGGCGCCACTCAGGTGTTCTTCCCGGAACGCAGCAACGACATCATCCTCGGCGCCGTCGGTGTGCTGCAGTTCGATGTGGTCGCCAGCCGCTTGAAAGAGGAATACAAGGTCGAGTGCTCGTATGAGCCGATCACTGTGTACTCTGCGCGCTGGATTGAATGCGCTGACAAGAAGAAGCTTGAGGAATTCTCTAACAAGGCTGTGGAGAACCTGGCGTTGGATGGTGGTGGTCACCTGACCTATCTTGCGCCGACGCGGGTTAACCTGGCGTTGATGGAGGAGCGTTGGCCGGATGTGAAGTTCCGTGCGACGCGTGAGCATCATTAAGCGTTGAGGTGTTTTGTCTGAAGCCCCTGAGGTGTATGCCTTGGGGGTTTTTTTTGGGCTGTTTGTCTTGGCGGCCTTTGGGCCGACCATGTTCTTGGGGGGTGGGGGTATATCCGTTTCTGTGGGTGGGGCGGGTGGCGGTTCCGCTCTTACAGCGGGTCACTTTTTCAGACGCCAAAAAGTAACCAAAAGGCTGGGCCCCGGCGTTCGGCCCTCGCTTAGGCTCGGGTTCCTTCGTTACGGGGTTCATCCGGGGGCATCGTCTACGGTTTGCTTCGCTGCACCTCCTCTCGATGTGTTTGGCTGCGCCAAACGGTCGCTGCGCTCCCACCCCCGGATAAATCCCTCCACTCAGCCTGCCGAAGGGGCCTTGCAGATCAAGATCAAGAGCTGCAGCCGAGCTTGCGCTCATCCTGTTGAGTGGGGCGGCTTTGCCGCATGGAGGCGGCCTGACAGCCGACCAATCCCCTACTGAACACACCCATTCCCACTGTGGGAGCGAGCCTGCTCGCGAAGGCGGCCTACGAGCCGACCAATCCCCACCTGAACACACCCAATCCAATTGTAGGAGTGAGCCTGCTCGCGATGGCGGCCTACGAGCCGACCAATCCCCACCTGAACACACCCAAATCCAATTGTGGGAGCTGGCCTGCCAGCGAAGGCGGCCCAACAGCCGACCAATCCCCACCTGAACACACCCAATCCAACTGTGGGAGCTGGCCTGCCAGCGAAGGCGGCCTGAGAACCGACCAACCCCCAACTGAACACACCCACTCCAACTGTAGGAGTGAGCCTGCTCGCGATGGCGGCCTACGAGCCGACCACCCCCCACCTGAACACACCCAATCCAACTGTGGGAGCTGGCCTGCCAGCGAAGGCGGCCCGACAGCCGACCAATCCCCAACTGAACACACCCGTTCCCACTGTGGGAGCGAGCCTGCTCGCGATGGCGGCCTACGAGCCGACCAATCCCCACCTGAACACACCCAATCCAATTGTAGGAGTGAGCCTGCTCACGAAAGCCGCCCAACAGCCAGCCATTTTCCAACTGAGAGCTCTCAATCGAATTGAGCGACCGAAGGCTACGATGTTTTGATCTTCAAAAGATCGCAGCCTGCGCCAGCTCCTACAGGGGCTTGTAGGGCGGCTCTGTTTTTTGTGTTTACGATGTTCTTGAGCGCGACAACCGGGTCGCTGACCGTTAGTGTTCCAGGTCCACGCAAGTCGCTTTGAGAGGTCAATGGAATGACGCGCAACCTCGTCCATCTGCTTCGCCCCAACGGCTATTTCAGTCTGATGGCCTGGGTGCTCGCGGCGTTGCTGTTCATCAATCGGCTGAGCAGCATGGTCAAGCTGTTCATGGCGTTGTATCTGCGTCAGGAGCTGGGACTGGCGATTGAGACGGTTGGCTGGCTGTTGTCGGCTTACGGTGCGGGGTTGTTGGTCGGTTCGATGCTCGGCGGGCTGCTCAGTGACCATGTGCGGACGGCGCGGCTGACGGCGGCGCTGTTTTTCGTTTCCGTGTGGGTGCTGATTCTGCTCGGGCTGGTGACGCAGGTGCCGCTGTTGGCCGGGTTGCTGTTGCTCAGCGGCACCGTCGATGGCGCGATTCGTACGTTGCACCAGCGCTTGATCATGGAGTACTGCGAGCCTGCGCAGCGCCCGCGCGCTCAAGCCTTGAGCCGGGTGGCGCGTAACCTTGGCATGGCCGCCGCCGGTATTGCCGGCGGGGTGTTGGCGCAGACGGATTTCCGCTGGGTGTTTTTTGCCAGTGCGGCGATGACGCTGTTGGCGTTGCTCTGGTTTGTGCGTACTACCTGGCGCCGCGCGGTACTCGCGCCCGATGAGGTTCCCGAGGCTGGCACTGGCGTGCCGTTGCGCGACACGGCGTTTCTCTGGCTACTGGCGGCGGCGGTGTTGCTCGGGATGGCCTTCGATACCGTCTACAGCACGCTAGGCAATTATCTACGCGACTACTACCACTTGAGCACCGAGGCCATCGGCTGGCAGTTCGGGCTCAATGCGATGCTGGTGGTGGCGCTGCAAATTCCACTGACGCACTGGGGCGAGCGTTGGGGCTTGCGTCGGCAATTGCTGGCGGGTTGTGTGTTGCTGGCCGTCGGGTTGGGAATGTTGCCGTTTGGCTCTGGATTGTTTTATGTGTGTTTGTCGACGGTGATCTGGACATTGGGTGAAGCTTTTTTCATGCCGCCGATGAATGTACTGGTCATGCAACACGCGCAGGGCGGTAAAAGCGGCCAGTATTTTGGCCTGTTTTTCATGAGCTGGAGTGCGAGCGCATTGCTGTCGCCGGTGTTGAGTGGTCAGCTGTATGGGCACTTCGGCGGCCACAGCGTGTGGTTTGCCAGTGCGACGCTGGCGCTGATGACCTTGCCGTTGGTCTACCTTGCGACACGCTCATCAACCCGGGCCAAGGTGCTTGCTGCCCGCAAAGGCGTGACCTCGCTTAGCTGATTCGGTTATAGCGATTATTCACAAGTGATCTGCCAAACCGGGGCATTTCCGGGGGCTCGTTAGCGTCCTATCTGGTGAACCGGGCTGATCGGAACTAGATTTCATTCAGCGCCGGATCGGCACCCCAGGCTACAACCACGAAAGGATGGAATCAGCTATGAGCATTTTTCAACGCATTGTGCTGTTGCTTAAGGTTTTGGTGATGCTGTCACTGGGTACGTCTGCAGCCTGGGCGAGTACCGCCAGTCCTCAGCAGGGTTTCAATGCAGCGCATGGGCACGGTGGTGTGATCGTGCTGGCCAAGTCCGAATCCGAACCAGGTGATCAGGATCAGGGTGGCAGCAAGGACGATGATGATTCGACCACTGACGAGCCAGACACCGACGATGATGATGGCGACAGCCAGTCGTAAATCGCAGGCAAAAGAAAACCCCTTCTTCCCCCGACTGATGCGCAATCGAGGGCGAAGGGGCTTGGTTAACGCTTTGGCTACAACTCAAGTCTCTTGTGGGAGGGGGCTTGCTCCCGGAAGCGGTGAATCAGTCACGTTCATCTTCGACTGTCACACCGCATTCGCGAGCAAGCCCGCTCCCACAATTTCGTCCGCCGTTATCAGGCGGCGCCGTCGAGGAACTGTTCGGCGTAGTGGCAAGCCACCTGCCGGCTGTCGAGCTGGCGCAATGCCGGCTCTTCAGTGCTGCAACGCTCGGTGGCATACGGGCAGCGCTTGTGGAACGCGCAGCCAGCTGGCGGATTGAGCGGGTTAGGCAGTTCGCCGACGATCTTGATTTTCGGTTTGTTCGGGTCCGGGTGAATGGTCGGAGTCGCCGACAGCAGCGCCTGGGTGTAAGGGTGCAACGGACGTTCGTAGATGTCGTTTTTCGGACCCAATTCCACCGGGCGACCGAGGTACATCACCATCACGTCATCCGCCACGTGTTGCACCACCGCGAGGTTGTGCGAAATGAACACGTAAGCGGTGTTGAACTCTTGCTGCAGATCCATGAACAGGTTCAGCACCTGCGCCTGAATCGACACGTCCAGCGCCGAGGTCGGTTCATCCGCCACCAGCACTTTGGGTTGCAGCATCATCGCCCGGGCCAGGGCGATACGCTGGCGCTGACCACCGGAGAACATGTGCGGATAGCGCTGGTAGTGCTCGGGACGCAGGCCGACCTGTTTCATCATCGCCTGAACTTTCTCGCGACGTTCGGTGGCCGACAGGTTGGTGTTGATCAGCAGCGGCTCGGCCAGTTGATCACCGATTTTCTGCCGTGGGTTCAACGACGCGTACGGGCTCTGGAACACCATCTGCACGTCTTTGCGCAGTTGCTTGCGCTGGGCCTTGTCGGCACCGGCGACTTCCTGGCCGGCGATTTTCAGCGAACCGGACGATGGCTCCTCGATCAGGGTCAGGGCACGGGCCAGGGTGGATTTGCCGCAGCCTGATTCGCCTACAACCGCGAGGGTCTTGCCGGCTTCCAGCTCGAACGACACGCCGTTGAGGGCGCGCACGGTCGCGTGGCCCTTGAACAGGCCACGGGAGACTTCGTAGTGACGGGTCAGGTCGCGGGCGGTAAGTACGACGGCCATTACGCCACCTCCTGGTTCAGCGGGTAGAAGCAGCGGGCGAGGCTGTTGGCTTTCGGATCCAGGCCTGGACGCTGCGCGCGGCAGCTGTCCTGCACGTATGGGCAGCGCGGCGACAGCAGGCAACCCTGCGGACGGTCGTAACGGCCCGGAACGATGCCCGGCAAGGTCGACAGGCGTGAGGCGCCCAGGCTGTGCTCGGGAATCGCCTTGAGCAGCGCTTCGCTGTACGGGTGCGCCGGGATGTCGAACAGTTGCGGTACCTGACCGACTTCTACGGCTTGGCCGGCGTACATCACGCACACGCGCTGGGCGGTTTCAGCCACGACCGCGAGGTCGTGAGTGATCAGCACCAGGCCCATGTTCTGTTCTTTCTGCAACGCCAGCAGCAGATCCATGATCTGTGCCTGAATCGTCACGTCGAGTGCGGTGGTCGGTTCGTCGGCGATCAGCAGTTTCGGTTCGCCGGCAATCGCCATGGCAATTGCCACACGCTGGCTCATGCCGCCGGACAGTTGGTGCGGGTAAGCATCCATACGGCTGGCAGCGCCCGGGATTTCAACTTTTTCCAGCAGTTCGATCGCACGTTTGCGCGCTTGCTTGCCGGACATTTTCAGGTGCAGGCGCAGCACTTCCTCGATCTGGAAACCGACGGTGTAGCTTGGGTTGAGCGCGGTCATCGGGTCCTGGAAGACCATCGACAGGTCTTTGCCGACGATCTGCCGACGCTGGCGATTGCTCAGCTTGAGCATGTCCTTGCCGTCGAAGCTGAGCGAGTCAGCGGTGACGATGCCGGGATGCTCGATCAGCCCCATCAGCGCCATCATGGTCACGGATTTACCCGAACCCGACTCGCCAACGATGGCGAGTACTTCGCCTTTGTCGACCTTCAGGTCGAGGCCATCGACCACCGGGGTCGCGTTCTTGTCGCCGAAGCGGACGTTGAGATTCTTGATTTCTAGCAGTGACATGGGAATCTCCTCAGGCGGCGTTCTTGAGTTTCGGGTCCAGCGCATCGCGCAGACCGTCGCCCATCAAGTTGATTGCCAGCACGCTGAGCAAAATGGTCAGACCCGGCAGGCTCACTACCCACCAGGCGCGTTCGATGTAGTCGCGGGCCGAGGCCAGCATGGTGCCCCACTCAGGGGTTGGCGGTTGTACGCCAAGGCCGAGGAAGCCCAGCGCCGCAGCGTCGAGAATCGCCGAAGAGAAGCTCAGAGTCGCCTGTACGATCAGTGGTGCCATGCAGTTGGGCAGCACGGTGATGAACATCAGGCGTGGCAGACCGGCACCGGCCAGGCGCGCGGCGGTCACGTAGTCGCGGTTCAGTTCGCCCATCACGGCGGCACGGGTCAGACGCACGTAGGACGGCAGCGATACCACGGCAATGGCGATCACGGTGTTGATCAGGCCTGGGCCAAGGATGGCGACGATCGCCACGGCCAGCAGCAGCGACGGCAGGGCCAGCATGATGTCCATCAGACGCATGATGGTCGGGCCGATCATTTTCGGGAAGAAACCGGCGAACAGACCCAGCAGGATCCCCGGGATCAGCGACATCACCACCGACGACAGACCGATCAGCAGCGACAGGCGCGAACCCTGGATCAGGCGCGACAGCAGGTCGCGACCCAGTTCATCGGTGCCGAGCAGGAACTGCATCTGCCCGCCTTCGAGCCATGCCGGTGGCGTCAGCAGGAAGTCACGGTATTGCTCGCTCGGGTTATGCGGCGCGACCCACGGCGCGAAGATCGCGCAGAAAATCACCAGCAGCATGAACAACAGGCCGGCAACCGCGCCCTTGTTCTTGGAGAAGGCTTGCCAGAATTCTTTGTACGGCGACGGGTACAGCAGGCTTTGATCCGCGCTCGGGGCGGAAGTGGCTACTGAGGATGTTGGAGTGCTCATGATATGGACCTCAGCGCTGATGACGGATGCGTGGGTTGGCAAAGCCGTAGAGGATGTCCACTACGAAGTTGACCAGAATCACCAGGCAGGCGATTAACAGGATGCCGTTTTGTACGACCGGGTAGTCCCGGGCGCCAATGGCTTCGATCAGCCATTTACCGATGCCGGGCCAGGAGAAGATGGTTTCGGTCAGGACCGCGCCGGCCAGCAGTGTGCCGACTTGCAGGCCGACCACGGTCAGTACCGGGATCAGCGCGTTGCGCAGGCCGTGCACGAACACCACGCGCGAGGGCGACAGGCCTTTGGCCCGTGCGGTGCGGATGTAGTCTTCGCGCAGTACTTCGAGCATCGAGGAACGGGTCATCCGCGCGATCACTGCCAGCGGAATGGTGCCGAGCACGATGGCCGGCAGGATCAGGTGATGCAGGGCGTCGAGGAACGCGCCCATGTCATCGGCCAGCAGCGTGTCGATCAGCATGAAGCCGGTGCGCGGCTCGATGTCGTAGAGCAGGTCGATCCGCCCGGAAACCGGGGTCCAGCCCAGGCTCACCGAGAAGAACATGATCAGGATCAGGCCCCACCAGAAGATCGGCATCGAATACCCCGCCAGGGAGATGCCCATCACCCCATGGTCGAACAGGGATCCTCGCTTGAGTGCCGCAATCACCCCGGCCAGAAGGCCCAGGACACCGGCGAACAGCAGGGCGGCCATGGACAGTTCCAGGGTCGCCGGGAAGAGGGAGGTGAACTCGGTCCATACGCTCTCACGCGTACGCAGGGACTCGCCGAGATCGCCGTGGGCCAGTTTGCCGATGTAGTCCAGGTACTGGGCATACAACGGCTTGTTCAGACCAAGGCGTTCCATTGCCTGAGCGTGCATTTCGGGGTCGACCCGACGTTCGCCCATCATCACTTCCACGGGGTCGCCAGGGATCATGCGAATCAACGCGAAAGTCAGCAGGGTGATGCCGAAAAACGTGGGGATCAACAACCCCAGTCGGCGGGCAATAAAACTAAACATCTTGTGTGGTACCTCATCAGCCGGTTAGGCGTGCCCGGCGACCCTGGGATCAGGGAGGCCGGGAGTTTCTTATCTACTTCACCTGGGTGGTGGCGAAGTTATTGGTTGTCAGAGGGCTGATGTGATAACCCTCTACGTTGTTGCGCATTGCGGTAAACATCCGGGTGTGGGCCATGCTGATCCACGGTTGGTCCTGATTAAACAACACCTGGGCCTGTTCGTAGAGCTTCGCGCGTTCGGCCGGATCTACTTTAGCCCGTGCTTCGTCCAGCAGCGCCTGGAATTTCTCGTTGCACCAGCGAGCGTAGTTTTCGCCGTTCTTGGCCGCCTCGCAACTGAGCATAGGCGTCAGGAAGTTATCCGGGTCGCCGTTGTCGCCCGCCCATCCGGCCGACACCATGTCGTGCTCGCCGTTCTTGGCGCGTTTAAGCATCTCGCCCCATTCCATCACGCGGATGTCGACCTTGATGCCCACTTTCGCCAGGTCGGCCTGCATCATCTGTGCGCCGAGCATCGGGTTCGGGTTGGTCGGGCCACCGCCGTTACGGGTAAACAGGGTAAACACGGTGCCTTCCGGAACGCCGGCTTCCTTGAGCAGGGCGCGGGCCTTGTCGAGGTCACGTGGCGGGTTCTTCAGGTCGTGGTTGTAGCCCAGCAGCGTCGGCGGGTACGGGTTGACCGCCACCGAGGCGTTGCCTTTGCCGAACAGCGCGTTGACATAGGCTTCCTTGTCGAAGGCGATGTCGATGGCCTTGCGCACGCGCACGTCGCTCATGTATTTGTGCTGGGTGTTCATCGCGATGTACGAGACGGTCATCGCGTCCAGCTCATCGACTTTCAAGTTGCTGTCTTTCTTGATGCTCGGGATGTCATCCGGTTTCGGATACAGCGCAACCTGGCACTCGTTGGCCTTGAGCTTCTGCAGGCGTACGTTGTTGTCGGTGGCGATCGCCAGAATCAGCGCGTCGGCTGGCGGCTTGCCACGGAAGTAGTCCGGGTTGGCCTTGAAGCGCACCTGCGCATCCTTGGCGTAACGCTGGAAGATGAACGGGCCGGTACCGACAGGCTTGTTGTTCAGGTCGCCGGTCTTGCCGGACTTGAGCAACTGGTCGGCGTATTCGGCCGGGTAGATCGAGGAGAACGCCATCGCGATGTCGGCCAGGAATGGCGCTTCGCGGCGGGTCAGGGTGAACTTGACGGTGTTGTCGTCGACTTTCTCGACGTTTTTCAGCAGTTCCTTGAAGCCCATGCTCTCAAAGTACGGGAAGCCCACACTCGACAGTTTGTGCCACGGGTGATTCGGGTCCAGTTGACGCTGGAAGCTCCAGACCACGTCGTCGGCGTTCATGTCGCGGGTCGGCTTGAAGTATTCGGTGGTGTGAAACTTGACGCCTTTGCGCAGGTGGAACGTGTAGGTCAGGCCGTCTTCGCTGATGTCCCAGGATTCGGCCAGTGCCGGAATCACTTCGGTGGTGCCGGGCTTGAAGTCCGCCAGACGGTTGAAGATGGTTTCGGCCACAGCGTCCGCCGTGACTGCAGTTGTGTACTGGACCATATCGAAGCCTTCCGGGCTGGCTTCGGTGCAGACCACCAAGGGTTTGGCCGAGACGCCGATGGCGGCGCTCAACAACGCAGCCGCGACGGCCGCACGTAGGGGAAGCATTTTCATCGATAACCCTCTGCAATCGGTTGAAGACAAAAAACCGAACGGCCGACTCTTCATGAATCAGCCGTCGGTTGGCGTTTTTTACAGGATGTTGAATGGAACAGTGGTCACGAGACGGAACTCGTTGATGCTGCCGTCAGACTGGTTTTCGCTGGCGCGGTGAGCGGTGTAGGTGCCACGAATGGTGGTCGCCTTGAGTGGGCCGCTCTGTACCGCATAGGTAGCACCGATGCCGTATTCATAGTGGTGCTCACCGTCCATGTTGCGTACGTCGTACGCGGTGCCGGTGTAGTGAGTACCGTCGATGCCCCAGCCGCGCGCCTGGTAGATGTTGAACTTCAGGCCTGGCACGCCGTATTCGGCCATGTTCAGACCGTAGGCGACCTGGAAGGATTTCTCGTTCGGGCCGTTGAAGTCGGACAGCAGGGAGTTGGCCAGGTAGATGCCGTTGGTTTCGTGCAGGTAGTCGAAGTACTCGTCGCCGTTGATGGCCTGGTACGAGAAGGTCAGGCTGTGGGCCTGGTGAGTCAGGCCGAACGACAGCGAGTAGGTGTCGTTGTCGATTTCGCCCATCTCTTTTTTGCCGGTATCGACCGTCTTGTAGTAGTTCAGGCCGGTGGTCAGGCTCACGATGTTGCTGTCACCCAGTTCATGGGTGGCGCCGAAGTAGTACTGGTTCCAGAAGTCTTCAACCTTGGAGGCGTACAGGCTGGTCTTCAGGCTTTTCAGCGGCTGGTAGTTCAGGCCGACGATGCTTACGCGATCGGTCTCGGCTTTGTTGTTGGTGTACTCGGAGCGGAACTTCGACAGGCTCTCTTCGGTACGCGGCGATACGCGGTCGAAGCTGCCGGCGTCGAACGACAGGTTGTTCAGTTCTTCGCTGTGCAGGCTCACACCTTCAAAGCTCGAAGGCAGCGCACGGTTGCCGATGGTGTCGACGATCGGGGTGCTGAAGTTCTGGCGACCGGCGGTCAGAGTGGTGTTCGACACACGGAACTTGACGTTGGCCAGGCCCAGTTTGCTCCACTGGCCTTCAGCGTCGCCGCCTTCTTTGGTCAGCGTACGGTTGTTGCCCGCGCCCGGACGCGAACCCGGTGCACCACCGTTGTTGGAGGCCAGATCCTTGCGATCACGCTCCAGCGCCACGGCGTTGTAGGCGGCTATTTCAGTGCTGACACCGACGGTGCCCTGAGTGAAGCCAGAGTTGAAGTTGACGATGGTGCCCTGCACCCAGTTGATACGACGGTCAGTCGGGGTGGCGACGCCGTCCTTGCGGTAAGTGAACTTGCCACCGCGCTTGAGTTGCTCGTTGGCGTACCAGTTACGGGTGGTGCCGCTGATTGTCGAACCTTCGAGGAAACCGGTGGCGTCAGCCTGGGCGCTTTTCTCGTTGACGGTCACCGGGGTGAACGCCTGGCTCTGTTCCTCGGCATAAGCCGAGGCGGTGATGCTGCTGATGGCCAAGGCCAGTATCGCGGTGCTGCTCAGTTTCATGGGTGAAGCTCCTTTACTTTCTTTTTATGCCGGCTTTTTTGGGTTGGCCGGTTATTGGTTTAGAACTCATTCACACATCGCAAACGTTTGCAAAAGGCCGGATCGGCGAATTTCGGCAAAGCGCTTGCGTGAGGGGGATAGACGGCCCCCCTCAGCGTTGCGGCTAATCGGTTGGGTTAATCGATACTGACGCCCGAGAATACGTTGCGACCGAAGGGGCTGACTTTGAACCCTTCAACCCTGGCGCTTAACGGCTGGTTGACCGTCGAGTGGGCGACAGGCGTGATCGGCACTTGCTGCTTGAGCAACTGCTGAGCCTGTTTGTAAAGCGTGGTGCGCTGGTCGCGGTCGGTGACGACCTTGGCCTCTTTGATCAGCTTGTCGTACGCCGGGTCGCACCACATGGAGTAGTTGTTGCCGCCAATGGCGTCGCAGCTGTACAGGGTGCCAAGCCAGTTGTCCGGGTCCCCGTTGTCACCGGTCCAGCCGATCAGGCTGATGTCGTGTTCGCCATTCTTGGTGCGCTTGATGTATTCGCCCCATTCGTAGCTGACGATCTTCACTTTCAGACCGATTTTCGCCCAGTCAGCCTGGAGCATTTCGGCCATCAGTTTGGCGTTCGGGTTGTACGGACGTTGTACCGGCATCGCCCACAGGGTGATCTCGGTGCCTTCTTTGACGCCGGCAGCCTTGAGCAGCTCGCGGGCTTTTTCCGGGTTGTAGGCGGCGTCCTTGATACTGTCGTCGTAGGACCACTGGGTCGGCGGCATGGCGTTGACGGCCAGTTGCCCGGCGCCTTGATAAACAGCGTTGAGAATCCCTTGTTTATTCACCGCCATGTCCAGCGCCTGGCGCACTTCGAGCTGGTCGAAGGGCTTGTGGCGTACGTTGTAGGCGATGTAACCAAGGTTGAAGCCCGGCTTGGAAATCAGTTGCAGTTTCGGGTCGGCTTTCAGGGCTTCAACATCGGCGGGGCGCGGATGCAGGGTGATCTGGCATTCGCCGGCCTTGAGCTTCTGCACACGGACCGACGCATCGGTGTTGATCGCGAAGATCAGATTGTCGAGTTTGACCCGGCTCGGGTCCCAGTAATGTTTATTCCCGGTGTAACGGATGTTCGAGTCTTTCTGATAGCTCTTGAACACGAACGGCCCGGTACCGACCGGCTTCTGGTTGATGTCGCTCGGCTTGCCTTCGGCCAGCAGCTTGTCGGCGTATTCGGCGGACAGGATGGCGGCGAAGCTCATGGCGATGTTCTGGATGAACGCGGCGTCGACGCTGTTGAGCGTGAACTCCACGGTCAGCGGCCCGGTCTTTTCGACCTTGGCAATGTTCTTGTTCAGGCTCATCCCGTTGAAATACGGGAATTCTGTCGGATAAGCCTTACGGAATGGCTGCTGCGGATCGAGCATGCGGTTAAACGTGAACAGCACGTCGTCGGCGTTGAAATCGCGTGTCGGTTTGAAGTACGGCGTCGTATGAAACTTCACACCTTCACGCAGGTGAAAGGTGTACTTGAGACCATCCTCGGAAATATCCCACTTGGTTGCCAGACCCGGTACGACGTTGGTCGCGCCTTTTTCGAACTCGACCAGGCGGTTGTACAGCGGCTCGGCGGCGTCGTTGTCGGTCGCCGTCGTGTATTGAGCGGTATCAAAACCCGCCGGGCTGCCTTCGGAGCAGAACACCAGGCTCTTGCTGGCGGCGTAACTGGCGGAGGTGGCGGCCAACAGACCGGCACCCAGCAATGCGGAAAAAACCAAGGTATGGCGCATGACGCTCCCTCTTTTTGTAGTGTTGTCCAATGCACCGCGATCCCGTCCAGGGAAGTTGAGGTTGCATTGAGCTCAATCCAGTACGTACGGCAAGCCGGTGGCCCACACAGAGACTGGTCAGAACCCGACGGTAGGGGCCGTGGGTCTGGCAGTAAATGCGTAATTGCCTTAAAACTCGTAGGAAAAGACGACACGTCCTCTGCCGCTGCAGTCATCTGCAGCGGAATTGGCTGTAGGCAAATTCCTGACTTCCCGGCAGCTAAAACAACGGCGACGTCATGAACGTCGCCGTTGCAATGGCTTAATTGCTGACGCTGACGCCGTAGAAGGAATTCAAGCCGAATGGGCTGATCTTGAAGTCCTGCACGTTGGCGCGCATGGGTTGGTACACCGTCGAGTGAGCGATAGGTGTCATTGGGACTGCATCTTTGAGGACGTGTTGCGCCTGTTTGTACAGTTCGGTGCGCTTGGCCTGGTCGGTCGTGCGCTTGGCTTCTTTGACGAGGCCGTCGAACTTCTTGTCGCACCACTTGGAGAAGTTGTTGCCGCTGAGCGAGTCGCAGCCGAACAGCACGTTCAGCCAGTTGTCCGGATCACCATTGTCACCGCTCCAGCCAATGATCATGGCCTGGTTCTCGCCACCTTTGGAGCGCTTGATGTACTCGCCCCACTCGTAGCTGGTGATCTTCACGTTCAAGCCGATCTTCTTCCAGTCGGACTGGAGCATTTCAGCCATCAGCTTGGCGTTCGGGTTGTACGGACGCTGAACCGGCATCGCCCACAGAACGATCTCGGTACCTTCCTTGACGCCAGCTTCCTTGAGCAGTTGCTTGGCTTTTTCAGGATCGTACTTGGCGTCCTTGATGGTGGTGTCGTAGGACCACTGGGTCGGCGGCATGGCGTTGACGGCCAACTGGCCAGCGCCCTGGTAAACCGAGTCGATGATCTGTGGCTTGTTCACTGCCATGTCCAGCGCCTGACGCACGCGCAGGTCAGCCAGCGGGTTTGGCTCGTTGCTGCCCTTGACCTTGTCCATCACGTTGTAGGCGATATAGCCCAGGTTGAAACCGGCCTGGTCAGGCATCTTCAGGGTCTTGTCGGCCTTGAGTGCCGCGAGATCCGCCGGACGCGGGAACAGAGTGACCTGGCACTCGTTCTTTTTCAGTTTCTGGATACGCACCGACGGGTCGGTGGTGATGGCGAAGATCAGGTTGTCGATCTTCACGTCCTCAGGTTTCCAGTAGTCCTTGTTGCCGGTGTAACGGATGTTCGAGTCTTTCTGGTAGCTCTTGAACACGAACGGGCCAGTGCCGATCGGCTTCTGGTTGATGTCGGCAGCCTTGCCTTCCTTGAGCAGCTGGGCAGCGTACTCGGCGGACTGGATCGAGGCGAAGCTCATGGCCATGTTCTGGATGAACGCGGCGTCAACCTGGGCGAGGGTGAACTTGACGGTGTGGTCGTCGACTTTATCGATCTTGGTGATGTTGGTGTCCATCCCCATGTCGGTGAAGTATGGGAATTCGGTCGGGTATGCCTTACGGAACGGGTCATCCTTGTTAATCATGCGATTAAAGGTGAACAGCACGTCGTCGGCGTTGAACTCACGAGTCGGCTTGAAATACGGGGTAGTGTGGAACTTGACGCCTTCACGCAGGTGGAAGGTGTAAGTCAGGCCGTCCGGGGAAATGTCCCAACTGGTGGCCAGGCCCGGGATAACGGCGGTGCCGCCACGCTCGAACTGGCTCAGACGGTTGAACATGGTTTCGGCTGAGGCGTCGAAGTCGGTTCCGGTGGTGTACTGGCCTGGATCAAAACCGGCCGGGCTCCCTTCGGAGCAGAACACCAGGTTAGTCGCAGCGGATGCGAAAGGTGCGGAGGCTAACAAGCCTGCGCCGACTAAAAACGGAATGACCGCGTGTTTAAGCATGTTGGCCTCATGATTTGTTGTCATTTTTTAATATTGAGGTACGACCTCGTGAGTCGTGCCTGCGGATACTTATGCAGGGGCCATACCCAATGCAAGATCCAGAGCGACTGCCGGCCTCAAAGCGTGGCACGAACGTACCTTAATGTCGCATTTGTATAATAGTTGACGCATTTGACCGTTTGCGGCCGTTTTTTACGGTGCAAATGGAGCCCCAAAACGGTGCATTGGTCACGTTGTGCGCGCCGCCTTGGGGCTCGGTGTTACTTATTTATACCCACGCCGTAGAAGGGCGTCAGGCCAAACGGGCTGATCTTGAAGTCAGTCACTTCCTTGCGCAGCGGCTGGAACACCGTGGAGTTGGCGATCGGGGTGATCGGCACCTGCTGTTTAAGGATCAATTGCGCCTGTTGATACAGTTTTACCCGTTGCGCCTTGTCGCTCGTCACCTTGGCCTGCTGCACCAGTTTGTCGTAGGCCGGGTCGCACCACTTGGCGTAGTTGCTGCCCTTGACCGCCGCGCAGCTGTAGAGCACGCCGAGCCAGTTGTCCGGGTCGCCGTTGTCACCTGTCCAGCCATAGATCATCGCGTCGTGTTCGCCATTTTTCGCGCGTTTGATGTACTCGCCCCATTCGTAGCTGACAATGTTGGCCTTGATGCCGATCTTGTCCCAATCCTGCTGGATCATCTGTGCCGACATCCGCGCATTCGGGTTGGAGGCGCGCTGCACGGTCATCGCCCAGAGATTGATGGTGGTGCCCGGTGCAACCCCGGCTTCCTTGAGTAGCGCCTTGGCTTTGACCGGGTCATACGGTGCGTCCTTGATGCTCGGGTCATACGACCATTGCGCCGGTGGCAAGGCGTTCTGCGCCAGTTGGCCGGCACTCTGGTAGACCGCTTTGATGATCGCCGGTTTGTCGATGGCCATGTCCAGCGCCTGGCGGACCTTGAGCTGATCGAGCGGTGGGTGGGTGGTGTTGTAGGCGAGGAAGCCGAGGTTGAAACCGGCCTGCTTGAGCACGCGCAGGTTCGGGTCCTTTTCCATCACTTCGATGTCGGCCGGGCGCGGGTAGCCGCTGACCTGGCATTCGCCGGTCTTGAGTTTCTGCAGGCGCACGGCGGCGTCGGGGGTGATCGAGAAGATCAGGTTGTCGATCTTCACGTCTTCGGGTTTCCAGTAGGCCTTGTTGGCGGCGTAGCGGATCTGCGAGTCCTTCTGGTAACGCTTGAACACGAACGGGCCGGTGCCCACCGGTTTCTGGTTGAGGTCGGCGGCTTTGCCTTCCTTCAATAGCTGGGCGGCGTATTCGGCCGACTGCACCGAGGCGAAGCTCATGGCGAGGTTTTGCACGAATGCGGCGTCGACGTTATTGAGGTTGAAGCGCACGGTGTTGTCGTCGAGTTTTTCCACCGATTTGATCGTGGTGTTGAGGCCCATGTCGGTGAAGTAGGGGGACTCGGCGGGGTAGGCCTTGCGGAAGGCGTTATCCGGGTCGAGCAGGCGCTGAAAGGTGAACAGAACATCGTCAGCGTTGAAATCACGGGTTGGGGTGAAGTAGTCCGTGGTGTGGAATTTTACGTTTTGGCGCAGGTGGAAGGTGTATTGCAGGCCATCCTGGGAGACGTCCCATTTGGTCGCCAGGCCAGGCTCGATGTCGGTGCCGCCGCGCTGGAATTGGGTGAGACGGTTGAAGACGGTTTCGGCGGAAGCGTCGAAGTCGGTGCCGCTGGTGTACTGGCTAGGGTCGAAGCCGGCCGGGCTGGCTTCGGAGCAGTAGACCAGGGTGGTGGCTGCGTGGGCTATGGGGGTGGTTGCGGCCAGGGCCAGGGAGATCAGGAGCGGTTTGAGGGTGGATCTTGGCATGGAGTCCCCGGGTAGATTGGCGGTAGTTGTGTTTTCAGGGTAGCGGGGATTTGGGGGGCTTCGGAAATATCGTTTTTCTTGTTTGGGTGTCTATCTCGGTATATCTGGGGTGTGTGTACATATCCGTTGCTGCGGTAACGGCGGCTTGGGGTTGCGCCCTTACGGCGGGTGACTTTTTCCAGACGCCGAAAAAGTAACCAAAAAGGCTTGCTCCTGCGTGCGGCCCGCTCGCTGGGGCTCGGGGTCCCTTCGCTCCGGGATCGATCCGCTCAGCCTGCCGACGGCGCCCGTGGATCAAGATCAAGAGCTGCAGCCGAGCTTGCGCTCATCCTGTTGAGTGGGGCGGCTGCGCCGCATGGGTTTAGACAAATCAAATCTGTGGGAGCCAGCCAGCCAGCTAGCCTGCCAGCCGACCAATCTCTAACAGACCACACGCAATCCCACTGTGGGAGCGGGCTTGCTCGCGAAGAGGCCCGCCCAGTCACCCAATAACATTGGCCTGTTTAACGTCGTTTCAAGTCACCAGAACCGTCCTACAAAAAATCGCCTCCAGTGGGGGGCTGGCCTGCAAGAATTGCTGTCGCCTATACCTGTCAGGTTTGACAGTAGATATACCGCGCCGATTGATTGAGCATGGTTCTGGCTTGTCGCTGAGCATGATGTGCGCCAGGCGCCTGGCTTTAACGGAACGCCAATCCTTATAAGGACACATACTCATGACTCCTGAACAAAAGAGCGATGCACAGCGACGTGGCTACGAAGTTCTACATGTCTCTGCGACCAGCGACTCCTGGTGGCAGGTTTACCGTAATGGAACGAAATTGGACGGTCAGCGGTTCGGGACGGAAGGCGAGGCCTGGCAGCACGCCGTCGATGTGATTTCGAGTGATCAATACAACCATTGATGCTCTGCTTCGCAGGGGCACCGCGTTATCGTTCTTCGCGAGCAGGCTCGCTCCCACAGGGGACTGCATTTCAAACTGTGGGAGCGGGCCTGCTCGCGACGGCGGCAGATCATTCAGTACGAAATCCGGGCACAAAAAAACCGGCGATCATTCACTGATCGCCGGTTTCTCATTCAGTCCACATCAAATCACTGCATCAGTACTTCGATCGAGCCATCGGCGGTCAGGCTGACCTGGCTGGTGCCCGCCTCAACGTCAGGCGTGACCGGTGCCGAATCCGCCATGCCGGCAGCCTTCATCATCATCGGGGCGCGCATGTACGGTTGTGGGTAACCGTTGCTGTTGAGGTTCAGGTTGACGATTTTGTAGCCTTTGCCGCCCAGTGCATCGGTAGCCAGTTGGGCGCGGGCCTTGAAGGCGCTGACGGCTTCTTTGAGCAGTTTGTCTTCGCTGGCCTTGCGGGTCGGCTCGGCGATGGCGAAGTCCATGCCGCCCATTTTCAGGTCGGTCAGCAGTTCGCCGGTGAGTTTGGACAGGGCGGCGAAGTCGGCGCTTTCCAGGCGCAGTTCGGCGCGCTCACGCCAGCCGGTGATCTTCTGGCCCTTGGTGTCGTAGATCGGGTAGCTGTTGCGGCTGCCCTGGCGCAGGGTGATGTCCTTGACTTGCTTGGCCTGGGCCAGTGCCTTGTTCATGGTGGTGCTGACGTCGGCGGCGAGTTTGGCCGGGTCGGTGTTCTGCTCTTCGGTGTAGAGCGTCACGATCATCAGGTCGCGGGCCACTTCCTGGCTGACTTCGGCGCGCAGGGAAATCTGGTTGTAGTGCAGCTCATCGGCGGCCAGGGCCGGAAGGCTGGCGACACTGCCGACGGTCAGGGCGAGAAGGGCGGCGCTGCGGCGAAAGGTGTGCATGAAGGCTCCTTGAATAATGCGCAGGTGTTGATTCGTCCCTGCGTGAAACCATCAGACTCTAGCTTCTGTGATCCGGTTCGCCCAGTTACAACTTCTATACAGATCGCCGGAGCTGCTGCGCAGCCATTCGCGAGCAGGCTCACTCCAACAGGGGAAAGCATTTCAAAGGTGGGAGCGAGCCTGCTCGCGAAGGCGCCCTTATAGCTGCCGGAACTCTTTTCGCCATGTGGTCGTTTGCCGCACTTTCGCCTCTCAAGGCCGTGGCTTGGTTATACTCCGTGCGATCCGCCTGGAGCGCTCATCAGGAGAGCTCATGCTCGCCCCCGTACAACTGACTTCCGCCACTCGCCAGAACCTCTGGCGGCTGACCTTTATCCGCACTCTGGTGCTGGCCGCGCAGGCGGGCTCCGTGGGCCTGGCCTACTGGCTGCAACTGCTGCCGTTGCCGTGGGTGCAACTGGCAATGACCCTCGGCTGCTCGACGCTGCTGTGCGTATTCACCGCCGTGCGCCTGCGCACTTCGTGGCCGGTGACCGAGCTTGAATATGCGCTGCAACTGGCCTGCGATCTGGTGATCCACAGTGCGCTGCTGTATTTCTCCGGCGGCTCGACCAATCCGTTCGTTTCCTATTATCTGGTACCCCTGACCATTGCGGCAGTGACGCTGCCATGGCGTTATTCGGTGGTTCTGTCCGGCATCGCGCTGGCGCTGTACACGTTGATGCTGACGCGTTTCTATCCGCTGGAAACCCTGCCGATCGCCCGTGAGAACCTGCAGGTGTACGGCATGTGGCTGAGTTTCGCCCTCGCGGCAGCGGTCATCACCTTCTTCGCCGCACGCATGGCCGAAGAGCTGCGCCGCCAGGAAGAGTTGCGGGCCATTCGCCGTGAAGAAGGCCTGCGCGATCAGCAGCTGCTCGCGGTCGCCACTCAGGCGGCCGGCGCCGCGCACGAACTGGGCACACCGCTGGCGACCATGAGCGTGTTGCTCAAGGAGATGCAGCAGGACCATCCCGACCCGATGCTGCAGGACGATCTGAAGGTGCTGCAGGATCAGGTCAAACTGTGCAAGGAAACCCTGCAACAACTGGTGCGCGCCGCCGAGGCCAACCGACGTCTGGCAGTAGAAATGCAGGATGTCACCCAATGGCTCGACGAGGCGCTGAACCGCTGGCACCTGATGCGTCCGGAAGCCAGTTACCGCTTCCACCGTCTCGGCCAGGGCAGCGTGCCGCGCATGGCGCCGCCGCCGGATCTGACCCAGGCGTTGCTCAATCTGTTGAACAATGCTGCCGACGCCTGCCCGGAAAACCTCCAGGTGACGCTGGACTGGGATGCGGAAAACCTCACCATCAGTATTCGTGACCACGGCGCCGGTGTGCCGCTGGCCATCGCCGAACAGATCGGCAAACCATTTTTTACCACCAAGGGCAAAGGTTTCGGCCTGGGCCTGTTTTTGAGCAAGGCCAGCGTGACACGTGCTGGCGGCTCAGTGAAACTCTATAGTCATGAGGAAGGCGGCACGCTCACCGAGCTGCGCCTGCCTCACGGCGCCCGAGGAGACCAACATGAGTGACGAAATCCAAGTCGAAGGCGAAGAACTGCCGCATTTGCTGCTGGTCGACGACGACGCGACCTTCACCCGAGTGATGGCCCGTGCCATGGCCCGCCGTGGCTTTCGCGTCAGCACCGCAGGTTCGGCCGAAGAAGGCCTGACCATCGCCCAGGCCGATCTGCCTGATTACGCCGCGCTGGACCTGAAAATGGACGGCGACTCCGGCCTGGTGCTGCTGCCCAAGCTGCTGGAGCTGGACCCGGAAATGCGCGTGGTGATCCTCACCGGCTATTCGAGCATTGCCACGGCGGTCGAAGCGATCAAGCGCGGCGCCTGCAACTACCTGTGCAAACCGGCTGACGCCGACGACGTACTGGCTGCGCTACTCTCCGAACACGCCGACCTCGACAGTCTGGTGCCGGAAAACCCGATGTCGGTCGATCGCCTGCAGTGGGAACACATCCAGCGTGTGCTCACGGAGCATGAAGGCAACATCTCCGCCACTGCCCGCGCCCTGGGCATGCACCGCCGCACCCTGCAGCGCAAACTGCAGAAGCGCCCGGTTCGTCGCTGAACCTGCGCTGAACGGCCATCGCCAGCCCTCGCGATAAAACGCGCCGATCAACTATGATCGGTGCGTGTCTGTTCTTTTCTTTATCGAGCCTTTTCCATGAATCAGAACGCTGAATATTCCGCGGTCAACGATGCTGTGCGCGGGCAGTTTTTTCGCAAGGTGTGGGGGATCATCACGCCCTACTGGCGCAGCGAAGAGAAGGGCAAGGCCTGGACATTGCTGATTGCAGTGATCGCGCTGTCGTTGCTCAGCGTGGGGATCTCGGTGTGGTTCAACACCTGGTACAAGGATTTCTACAACGCGCTGCAGAAGAAAGATGAAGCGGCTTTCTGGCAGCTGATTCTGTATTTCTGCGCAATTGCAGCGGTGGCGATTGTCGGTGCCGTGTACCGGCTTTATCTGACCCAGATGCTGACGATTCGCTGGCGGGCCTGGCTGACCGAAAAGCATTTCTCCCGTTGGCTAGCGGACAAGAACTACTACCAGCTGGAGCAGGGCGGTTATACCGATAACCCGGATCAGCGGATTTCCGAAGACCTCAACAACTTCACCTCCAACACCCTTGAGCTGGGGATCGGCCTGCTGCGCAATATCGTCAGCCTGGTGTCGTTCTCGATCATTCTGTGGGGTGTGTCGGGCAGTATCGAAGTCTATGGCATCACTATTCCCGGCTACATGTTCTGGTGCGTGCTGGTCTATGCGGTGGTGGGCAGCTGGCTGACGCACTTGATCGGTCGTCGCTTGATCGGCCTGAACAACCAACAACAACGCTTTGAAGCCGACCTGCGTTTTTCCATGGTGCGGATTCGCGAAAATGCCGAGAGCATCGCGTTGTATAACGGCGAACCGAACGAAAATCGTCGTTTGAGCGGTCGTTTCGGCAATGTCTGGCATAACTTCTGGGACATCATGAAAGTGTCCAAGCGTCTGACATTCTTCACCGCCGGTTACAGCCAGGCAGCCATCATCTTCCCGTTCATCGTGGCCTCGCCGCGTTACCTCGCCGGCAAGATCGAACTCGGTGAGCTGATGCAAATCAGCTCGGCATTCGGCAATGTCCAGGAGAGCTTCAGCTGGTTCATCAGTGCGTACCAGAACCTCGCCTCCTGGCGCGCTACCTGTGATCGTCTGCTGAGTTTCCGTCAGGCCATGACCGACAATGAAGACCGCAGCCCGGCCATCGATGTGCAGAATCAGGGCAGCGCGCTGAAAGTGCACAACCTTGGCCTGGACCTGGCCGACGGTCGTCACCTGCTGACCAATGCCGACATGACGGTGGAGCCAGGCGACCGGGTGATGCTCAGCGGCCGATCCGGCAGCGGCAAGTCCACTCTGTTGCGGGCGATGGGGCATTTGTGGCCCGCGGGCCACGGCAACATCCGCTTGCCGGCGGCGCGGTATCTGTTCCTGCCGCAGAAACCGTACCTGCCGATCGGCACCCTGCGCGAGGCGTTGAGTTATCCACAACCGGGCGACACTTACGCGCCGCAGCGTTACGTCGAGGTGCTGGAAACCTGCCGTCTGCCGCACCTGGTCGCGCGTCTGGATGAAGCCAATCACTGGCAGCGCATGCTGTCGCCGGGTGAGCAGCAACGCCTGGCCTTCGCCCGCGCGCTGCTCTACGCACCGCAATGGCTGTACATGGACGAAGCGACATCGGCGATGGATGAAGAGGATGAAGCGACGCTGTATCAGGCGCTGATCGATCAGTTGCCGGGGCTGAGCATTGTCAGCGTCGGCCATCGCAGCAGCCTCAAGCGTTTCCATCCGCGGCATGTGCGGATCGACAGCGGGCATCTGGTCGAACAGGCCGTGACCGCCTGATCACCACCATGCCTCTGTAGGAGTGAGCCTGCTCGCGATAGCGGCGCAACAGTCGACATCTTTGTTGAATGTGAAACCGCAATCGCGAGCAGGCTCACTCCTGCAAGGAGCGCTGTTGTGACTCGACAGTGATCGTACAACCCGCCTGCGCTATGATGCGAACCAAGCCGAATTTTCGAGACCAGACGTTGACCATGGAAAACCCGATCGACACCCCTCGCCTCCCGCGCAAGCGCCGCAGCCTGGCTCAGGAGCTGGTGACGGTGCTGACCGAGCAGATCCGCGACGGTCTGCTCAAGCGTGGCGACAAGCTGCCCACTGAGTCGGCGATCATGCAGGAGCATGGTGTCAGCCGCACCGTGGTGCGCGAGGCAATTTCCCGTTTGCAGGCTGCAGGCCAGGTGGAAACCCGTCATGGTATCGGCACGTTTGTGCTGGATACGCCAAGCCCCAGCGGCTTTCGCATCGACCCGGCCACGGTGGTCACCCTGCGCGACGTGCTGGCGATTCTGGAATTGCGCATCAGCCTGGAAGTGGAGTCCGCCGGCCTTGCCGCGCAACGTCGCAGCCCCGAGCAACTGGCGACCATGCGCGCGGCCCTCGATGCGCTGAACGACAGCGTCGCGCACGCCAGTGATGCGGTGGCGTCGGACTTCGCCTTTCACCTGGAAATCGCCCTGTCCACCGGCAACCGTTACTTCACTGACATCATGACTCACCTGGGCACCAGCATCATTCCGCGTACGCGGCTGAATTCGGCGCGGCTGGCCCATGATGATCAGCAGCACTACATGAACCGCCTGAGCCGTGAGCACGAGGAAATCTACGAGGCAATTGCCCGCCAGGATTCCGATGCGGCGCGGGCGGCGATGCGTCTGCACCTGACCAATAGCCGTGAACGGTTACGTCAGGCGCATGAAGAGGCGCAGGCGCAGCGGGGTTGAGTTTGCAGATCTGAGTCATGTGTTGCTGATACACCGCCTTCGCGAGCGAGCACGCTCCCACTTTGGACTCTCGGCGACCCCAGATTGTGGGAGGCAGCCGAGATTCAATGCAGGATTTTGCAGATCTGAGTCATGTGTTGCTGATACACCGCCTTCGCGAGCAAGCCCGCTCCCACTTTGGACTCTCGGCGACCCCAGATTGTGGGAAGTAGTTGAGATTCAAAGCGAGCAAACCCGCTTTCACTTTGGAATGCATTTCAAGTGTGGGAGCGGGCTTGCTCGCGAAGGGGCCGGTGAGTTCAGCGCGGCAATATCGAACGATCCACCCTCACTGCCAGTTTCGCGTTACCAGGCTTGGCAGCAAACGCCACATCTCCCGATTTATCCACAACCCCCCGCGCAATCGGCTTGCCGTCGGCCAGCAACTCCAGTGGTGCACCTTGCAGCGACTGGCCCGACGCCAGTTCCAGTTTCAATTTGATCGTCATGGTGATTCTCCTTAATTGACGTTACCGGTCGGGTGGTAGTCCTTGAGCAGCAGGTACGTGCTCCAGCCCCACCAGTCGTCGATGGTGGCGGTATCGTTGAGGTTGTTCACGTCTTTGCGCCGCAGCACCTTGCCGCCCTCGACGCGGAACAGCGGCGAGAAGTTGCCGGAAAGATTCAGTACCGCCGTCAGGTCCGGCAGCCGTTGCAGCGCGGCGAACGCCGAAGGCGCGGGCACGTTGCCGCTGAGGTAGGCGGCGAAGATCTCATCCGCCGAGGCCTGCACCGCCAGATTGACCTGGGTGCGGTTGTCCGCATCACTGGCCTCGAAGTAGCGTTTGTCACCATAGGCGCGCCATTGATCGCCATGAGCATTGCGCACCTTGAGGCCGAATTTGCTGTCTTCGTCGTGCATGAAACGGGTCACCAGCGAGCCGAGATCGCTCGGGGTCACCACCGCGGCCATCTCTTTGCGTGGCACGCGCAGGTGGCCGGAGGAGAACAGGTCGGTGAGGAAGTGGTCGGCGAACGCGTTCATTGCGTAGGCCCGTTCCAGTTGTTGTTCATCGTGATTGGCGCGGGCCGCGACGGCGGTCTGCAATGCAACGGTATGGCCGGCGATGTAAGCCAGTTTTGCCCGTTCGCCGAAGTGATCGGCGTTGTTCGCCGCCAGTTTCAGGTAACGCCCAAGGGGGAACAGCGCGGAGACGAAACTGCCGCCGCCGGTGAGTTTGTTCCACTCTTCGGACAACGTATCTCCCAGTGCATCGTAGGCTTCGTGCGATTGTTTGCCATCCTTGATCGCCTGTTTAACTGCGTCGATCTCTTTTTGCATGACCGCGAGGATCTGCGGCGCCTCGGCGCGGGAGGCCGGCAGCACCGCGAGGGAATCGAATGCAGCGTTGAAGCGATTCAGGCGATCGGCCGGGGTCGCACCTTCGTTGATCGGCCGGTCGACCACGGCGTAGAAATCTCCGGCCAGCGCCACGACTTGGCCGTAAGTCAGGGCGAGGCCGTTAGGCAAGTGCAATTGCACATTTTGCGCGCGGATCGGTTCGGCGTTTTCGACGAAGCGCAGCAGTGTGTTGTCGCCGATTGCCGTGTGTTCGCCGCCTTCGAAGCGTAATTGCGGTTTGCCTTTGAGCGCTTTGCCCGGCACGGCAGTGGCCGGTTCGACATCGCTGTGGGCGTCGGCGATGTGCAGCACCAGATGCGGGTTGTCGGCGCTGAAGTGGATGCCGGTTGGGGTGAACAGATCATCGAAACGGGCGATAACCGGCTTGGGTCTTTCCTGTGGTTTGGGGTGCAGTCCGGACATTTCTTTCTCCTTGATATGTCGTCGGTGGATTCAATTTAACTGTATATACATACAGCTAAATCGATCCTAGACGAGATTTTTCCTACGTCAAGAAAGAATCTTGTCTGACAAAAAATGCCGGGCGACGATGAAATGCAGTTGACGGTTATTTTTTAGGTTGTACGATGACCTACAACTTCAGCGCTGGCTGAACGATAAAACTCACAAGAAATGTTGCTACCCAGGGTGTTCGAAAAATGAATCCACAAGAACTGAAGTCCATCCTCTCCGCCGGTCTGCTGTCGTTCCCGGTCACCGATTTCAACGCCCAGGGCGATTTCCATCGCGCCGGTTACATCAAGCGTCTGGAATGGCTGGCCCCGTACGGTGCTTCGGCCTTGTTCGCGGCGGGTGGTACCGGCGAATTCTTCTCCCTGGCGGCCAGCGAGTATTCGCAGATCATCAAGACCGCGGTCGACACCTGCGCCAGCAGCGTGCCGATTCTCGCCGGTGTCGGCGGTTCGACCCGTCAGGCCATCGAGTACGCACAGGAAGCCGAGCGCCTGGGCGCCAAAGGTTTGCTGCTGCTGCCGCACTACCTCACCGAAGCCAGCCAGGACGGCGTTGCTGCCCACGTTGAAGCGGTGTGCAAATCGGTGAACATCGGCGTGGTGGTCTACAACCGCAACGTCTGCCGTCTGAACGCGGCGCTGCTGGAACGTCTGGCCGAGCGCTGCCCGAACCTGATCGGTTACAAGGACGGCCTGGGCGATATCGAGTTGATGGTGTCGATCCGTCGTCGCTTGGGTGACCGCTTCAGCTACCTCGGCGGCCTGCCGACCGCTGAAGTCTATGCCGCCGCGTACAAGGCCCTCGGCGTGCCGGTTTACTCGTCGGCGGTGTTCAACTTCATCCCGAAAACCGCGATGGACTTCTACCACGCGATTGCCCGTGAAGATCACGCCACCGTCGGCAAGATCATCGACGACTTCTTCCTGCCGTACCTCGACATCCGCAATCGCAAGGCCGGCTACGCCGTGAGCATCGTCAAGGCCGGGGCAAAAATTGCCGGCTATGACGCAGGCCCGGTGCGGGCGCCGCTGACTGACCTGACCGGCGAAGAGTACGAAATGCTCGCCGCGCTGATCGACAAACAAGGCGCGCAATAACACCGACCCACAAGGCCGCTGAGCAATCAGCGGCTTTTGCGTACAGAGGAGAATGTTCTGTGGCTGATTCCAAGCGTTACGACAACTACATCAACGGTGAATGGGTCGCCGGTGCCGATTACTCGGCCAACATCAACCCGTCCGAGTTGAGCGACACCATTGGCGACTACGCCAAGGCTGACCTGATTCAGGTGTACGCGGCCATCGATGCTGCGCGTGCGGCGTTCCCGGCCTGGTCGGTCTCGGGCATTCAGGCCCGTCACGATGCGCTGGATAAAGTCGGCACGGAAATCCTCGCCCGTCGCGAAGAACTTGGCACTTTGCTGGCCCGGGAGGAGGGCAAGACTCTGCCCGAAGCCATCGGCGAAGTGACCCGCGCCGGCAACATCTTCAAATTTTTCGCCGGTGAATGCCTGCGTCTGTCCGGCGACTACGTGCCGTCGGTGCGCCCCGGCGTTAACGTTGAAGTGACCCGCGAAGCCCTTGGCGTGGTCGGCCTGATCACCCCGTGGAATTTCCCGATGGCGATCCCGGCATGGAAAATCGCTCCGGCCCTGGCCTACGGCAATTGCGTGGTACTGAAACCAGCGGATCTGGTGCCGGGTTGCGCCTGGGCGCTGGCCGAAATCATCTCTCGCGCAGGCTTCCCCGCCGGCGTGTTCAACCTGGTGATGGGCAGCGGTCGGGTGGTGGGGGAAGCGCTGGTCAACAGCCCGAAAGTCGACGGCATCAGCTTCACCGGTTCGGTGGGCGTGGGCCGGCAGATCGCGGTCAACTGCGTCTCGCGCCAAGCCAAGGTGCAGCTGGAAATGGGCGGCAAGAACCCGCAGATCATTCTCGACGACGCTGACCTCAAACAAGCGGTCGAGCTGTCGGTGCAGAGCGCGTTCTACTCCACCGGCCAGCGTTGCACGGCGTCGAGCCGCTTGATCGTCACCGCCGGGATTCACGACAAGTTTGTCGAAGCGATGGCTGAGCGCATGCAGTCGATCAAGGTCGGCCACGCGCTGAAGTCCGGCACCGACATCGGTCCGGTGGTCTCGCAGGCGCAGCTGGAACAGGACTTGAAGTACATCGACATCGGCCAGAGCGAAGGTGCGCGCGTGGTCAGCGGTGGTGGTCTGGTGACCTGCGACACCGAAGGCTACTTCCTCGCGCCAACGTTGTTTGCCGACAGCGAAGCGTCGATGCGCATCAGCCGTGAAGAGATCTTCGGCCCGGTGGCCAACATTGTTCGCGTCGCCGATTACGACGCCGCGCTGGCGATGGCCAACGACACCGAGTTCGGCTTGTCGGCCGGTATCGCCACCACCTCGCTGAAATACGCCAACCACTTCAAGCGTCATTCCCAGGCCGGGATGGTGATGGTCAACCTGCCGACGGCCGGTGTCGATTACCACGTTCCGTTCGGTGGCCGTAAGGGTTCATCCTATGGCTCACGTGAGCAAGGCCGCTATGCGCAAGAGTTCTACACGGTTGTGAAAACTGCCTACATCGGCTCCTGATAGCTGCAATAGCTGTGGGGGCTGGCTTGCAGCCCCCACAGATGACAGACCCAAGAAGATTCACCCGCGCATAAAAATAATCAGTGGGAGTACATCTACATGCAATCGTCCAAGCCGACTCACGTCCGCTATTTGATCCTGCTCATGTTGTTCCTGGTGACCACGATCAACTACGCCGACCGCGCGACCATCGCCATCGCCGGTTCCAGCCTGCAAAAAGACCTCGGTATCGACGCGGTCACCCTCGGTTATATCTTCTCTGCATTCGGCTGGGCCTACGTCGCCGGGCAGATTCCCGGTGGCTGGCTGCTCGATCGCTTCGGCTCGAAAAAAGTCTATGCCCTGAGCATCTTCTGCTGGTCACTGTTCACCGTGCTGCAAGGTTTTGTCGGTGAGTTCGGCATGTCCACGGCGATTGTCGCGCTGTTCATGCTGCGCTTTCTGGTGGGCCTGGCCGAAGCGCCATCGTTCCCCGGTAACGCGCGTATTGTCGCCGCCTGGTTCCCGACCGCAGAACGTGGCACCGCCTCGGCGATCTTCAATTCGGCGCAATACTTCGCCACCGTGCTGTTCGCTCCGCTGATGGGCTGGATCGTCTACACCTTCGGCTGGGAACACGTGTTCATCGTCATGGGCGTGTTCGGCATCGTCTTCTCGCTGATCTGGCTGAAGGTTATCCACAGCCCGCGTCAACATCCTATGGCCAACGACGCCGAAGTTCAGTTCATCGCTGACAACGGCGGCATGGTCGACATGGACCAGAAACAAGGCAAAAAGTCTGATGGACCGAAGTGGGACTACATCCGTCAGTTGCTGACCAACCGCATGATGCTCGGCGTGTATCTGGGCCAGTACTGCATCAACGGCATTACCTATTTTTTCCTGACCTGGTTCCCGGTGTACCTGGTGCAGGAGCGCGGCATGACCATTCTCAAGGCCGGTTTCATTGCTTCGCTGCCGGCAATCTGCGGTTTCATCGGTGGCGTGCTCGGCGGGGTGATTTCCGATTACCTGCTGCGCAAGGGCCATTCGCTGACCTTCGCTCGCAAGGCGCCAATCATTGGTGGCTTGCTGGTGTCGAGCAGCATCGTCGCCTGCAACTATGTTGATATCGAATGGATGGTGGTCGGCTTCATGGCCCTGGCCTTCTTCGGCAAAGGCGTCGGTGCGCTGGGCTGGGCGGTGGTTTCCGACACGTCGCCGAAGCAGATCGCCGGCCTCAGTGGCGGTCTGTTCAACATGTTCGGCAACATCGCGTCGATCACCACACCGATCGTGATCGGCTACATCATCAGCTCCACCGGGTCGTTCAAATGGGCGCTGGTGTTTGTTGGCGCCAATGCGCTGGTTGCGGTGTTCAGCTATCTGGTGATTGTCGGCCCGATCAAACGGGTGGTGCTCAAAGAGCCACCAACCAACGGTGGTTCTGAAATCACCGGCAAATTGTCTCAAGCGCATTCCTGAGGAGCGGCGTCATGCAGTTGATTGAACATTCCGACTCGCCGCGCTACATCCGCCTGCACGAGCGGGACAACGTAGTGATTGTGGTCAATGACCAGGGCGTGCCGGCCGGCACCGAATTCCCGGACGGTCTGGTAACCGTGGACTTTGTGCCGCAGAGCCACAAGGTCACCCTCGAAGACATTCCCGAGGGCGGCCAGGTGATTCGCTACGGCCAGACCATCGGCTATGCGTTGCAGCCGATCCCGCGTGGCAGTTGGGTCAAGGAAGATCAACTGCGCATGCCGACCGCGCCACCGCTGGACAGCCTGCCGCTGTCCACCGAAGTGCCGGCCGCACAGGCGCCGCTGGAAGGCTTCACCTTCGAGGGTTATCGCAATGCCGACGGCACTGTCGGCACGCGTAACATTCTCGGGATTACCACCACCGTGCAGTGCGTCACCGGCGTGCTCGATCACGCGGTGAAACGCATCAAGGACGAGTTGCTGCCGAAATACCCGCACGTCGATGACGTGGTGGCACTGACCCACAGTTATGGCTGCGGCGTGGCGATCACCGCTACCGATGCGTACATCCCGATCCGCACCGTGCGCAACCTGGCGCGCAACCCGAACCTGGGCGGCGAAGCACTGGTGATCAGCCTCGGCTGCGAGAAGTTGCAGGCAGGGCAGGTGATGCACGAGGACGATGCGTCGGTCGATCTGAGCGAGCCGTGGCTGTATCGCCTGCAGGATTCCAGTCACGGTTTCACCGAGATGATCGAGCAGATCATGGCGCTGGCCGAAGTCCGTTTGAAGAAGCTCGACCAGCGCCGCCGCGAAACCGTGCCGGCTTCCGAGCTGATCCTCGGCATGCAGTGCGGTGGCAGTGACGCGTTTTCCGGAATCACCGCCAACCCGGCGCTGGGCTACGCCTCGGACTTGTTGTTGCGCGCCGGGGCGACGGTGATGTTTTCCGAAGTCACGGAAGTGCGCGATGCGATCTACCTGCTGACCTCCCGCGCCGAAACCAGGACCGTTGCCGAGGAACTGGTGCGCGAGATGGACTGGTACGACCGTTACCTGGCCAAGGGCGAAGCGGACCGCAGCGCCAACACCACCCCGGGCAACAAGAAGGGCGGGTTGTCGAACATCGTCGAGAAGTCGCTGGGCTCGATTGTCAAATCCGGCAGCAGCGCGATCAACGGCGTGCTCGGCCCGGGCGAACGTTTCAAGCGCAAGGGCCTGATCTTCTGCGCGACGCCGGCCAGTGATTTTGTCTGCGGCACGTTGCAACTCGCGGCGGGGATGAACCTGCATGTGTTCACCACCGGGCGCGGCACGCCGTATGGCTTGGCGATGGCGCCGGTGGTCAAGGTTTCGACCCGGACCGAGTTGGCGCAACGCTGGCCGGATCTGATCGACATCGACGCCGGGCGGATTGCGACCGGGCGTGCGTCCATCGAGGAGTTGGGGTGGGAGTTGTTTCACTACTACCTGGATGTGGCGAGCGGCAAGCAGCAGACCTGGACGGAGAAGCACAAGCTGCATAACGACATCACCCTGTTCAACCCGGCGCCGATTACCTGACATCGTGTCATGGTTCTTCGCGAGCAAGCCCGCTCCCACATTTGATCTGCGGTGTAAATGAGATCCCTGTGGGAGCGGGCTTGCTCGCGAAAGCGTTCTCACAGACGCCGAAGGATCGGCTGGCTTATCATTAGCCTCCTGACGAACGCTCACCCAAAGGCTCCCACGGCATGCTGGCAATCTTCCTCGAAACCCTGAACATCACCGCGCCGGTGTTCGCCATGCTGTTTCTCGGGGTGTTGCTCAAACGCATCGACTGGATCAACGACAACTTCATTCACACCGCCTCGTCGCTGGTGTTCAACGTCAGCATGCCGGCGCTGCTGTTTCTCGGGATCCTGCATGCGGATCTGCACGCTGCTTTGCAACCAGCACTGCTGATCTACTTCGCGCTCGCCACGCTGGCGAGTTTCGCCCTGGCGTGGAGCTGGGCGATTTTCCGTTGCCCGCGCGAGGATCGCGGCATCTACACCCAGGGCGCGTTTCGCGGCAACAACGGAGTGATCGGCCTGGCGCTGGCGGCGAGCATGTACGGCGACTACGGGATTTCCCTCGGGGCGATTCTCGCGGCGCTGGTGATCCTGTTCTACAACACCCTGTCGACCATCGTGCTGGCGGTGTACAGCCCGGTGATCAAGTCCGATCCGTGGAGCATCTGCAAAAGCGTGTTCAGCAACCCGCTGATCATCAGCGTGATTGCCGCGGCGCCGTTTGCCTGGTTCAAGATCAGCCTGCCGGGCTGGCTGGAAACCTCCGGCCAGTATCTGGCGCAGACCACCTTGCCGCTGGCGCTGATCTGCATCGGCGGCACGTTGTCGCTGGCGGCGCTGCGCCAGAGCGGCAGCATGGCGCTCAGCTCCAGCCTGCTGAAGATGATCGGCCTGCCGGTGCTGGCAACACTGGGGGCGTGGCTGTGGGGTTTTCGCGGGGCGGAGCTGGGGATTCTGTTTCTGTATTTCGGCAGCCCGACGGCGGCGGCCAGTTTTGTCATGGCCCGGGCGGCGCAGGGCAATCATGAGCTGGCGGCGGCGATCATTGTGCTGACCACGCTGATGGCGGCGGTGACCACCAATGTCGGGATCTTTGTGTTGCAGTGGGGTGGGTGGATCTGACAGACGGATCTTCAGTGGCTGAAAGGGTCTCTTCGCGAGCAGGCTCGCTCCCACAGGGAAATGCATTCCTGATGTGGGAGCGAGCCTGCTCGCGAAGGCGTCAGTTCGATCACTCGGGTTTCTGATAACTGTCGATCACTTCCTGCGCCGCGCGAAACGCATCAATCGCCGCCGGCACCCCGGCATACACCGCGCAGTGCAGCAGCGCCTCGCGGATCTCTTCCACTGTGCAGCCATTGTTCAGCGCACCGCGCACGTGGCCTTTCAATTCCTGCGGGCACTTCAATGCCGTCAGTGCTGCCAGGGTGATCAGGCTGCGGGTTTTCAGCGGCAGGCCTTCGCGATTCCACACGCCGCCCCAGGCGTGTTCATTGACGAAATCCTGCAACGGCTGAGTGAACTCGGTGGCATTGCCCAGCGCGCGATCAACGAACGCATCGCCCATTACCTGACGGCGGATTTCAACCCCGGATTTCTTCGAATCGGTCATGGCACATCCCTCTTGTGGTGTTGGCGGCGCCAGGCGCGTACGGACGTGAACAACAGGAACGCCAGCAGCGTTGGCAGCACGTAAAACAGCATCAGTTTTTCAAGTTTGCCGGCCAGCGGCATACCGGTGGTGAACGACACCACATGCAACCCGTACGCCAGGTACAAACCCAGCAGCAGCAAACCTTCGGCGCGGGTCACGCGGTAGCCGGAATAGAACACGGGGAGGCACAGCGCCGCGACGCCGAGCATCACCGGCAAGTCGAAATCCAGCGCGTTGGGCGACACCGATAATGGCGTCGGCGCGATCAGTGCGGTGATGCCTAGCACCCCCAGCAGATTGAACAGGTTGGCGCCGATCACGTTGCCCACCGCAATGTCACGCTGGCCGCGCAATGCGGCGATCAGCGAGGTGGCGAGTTCCGGCAGTGAGGTGCCGACCGCGACCACGGTCAGGCCGATCACTCGCTCGGAGAAGCCCAGGTCGGTCGCCACCGCCACCGCTGCGCCCAGCAGCAAATGCCCGGCGAACACCAGCAGCGCCAGGCCGGCGGCGATCATCAGCAAGCTGCCGAACCACGATGCGTGCGGCGTGTGCGGTAACTCGGAATGCGGCCGGGCCGAGTGCCGCGACTGGCGCAGCAGCAGGCCCAGATACAGCGCCAGCGCCGCGAGCAGCAGAATGCCGTCGAGGCGGCCGATCTGTTCATTCCACGCGAGGACGAACACCAGCAGGCTGGCGCCGATCATCAGCGGGATGTCCAAACGCACCAGTTGCCGCGAGACGCGCAGCGGAATGATCAGCGCCGACAGACCGAGGGTCACGAGGATGTTGAAGATGCTGCTGCCGATCACACTGCCGACGGCGATGTCGGGGTTGTGTGCCAGTGTCGCCTGCAGGCTGACGGCCATTTGCGGGGCGCTGCTGCCGAGAGCGACGATGGTCAGGCCGATGATCAGCGGGCGCACATGCAAGCGCGCAGCCAGACGCACGGCGGCGCGTACCATCAGTTCGGCGCCGATGATCAGCAGAAACAGGCCGCTGAGCAGTTCGATCACGTTGATCAGCGGTAAATCGGCCAGAACAAAAATAGTCAGCGCTCCATCAGTCGTCGAGAGCCTGTATGCGAACCCGCGCCGTGCCGCTGCCGAGCATGCCGAGACGCTCGGCCGCCTCACGCGAGACATCGATCAGGCGGCCGCGGGTGTGCGGTCCGCGATCGTTGATGCGCACAATGCAGGATTTGTCGTTTTTCAGGTTGGTGACCTTCACCCGCGTGCCGAACGGCAGTTGGCGATGGGCGGCGGTCAGGGAATGCTGGTTGAACGCTTCGCCGCTGGCGGTGCGTTTACCGTGGTGTCTGGCGCCGTAATAGGAGGCGACGCCGGTCTGGTCGTAACCGTGCGGGTCGATGATGTCGTTGCTGGCGCAACCCGCCAGTAAAGAGAGCAGGGCGCAAAGGCTGAACAGACGCTTCATTCAAAGGATTTCCGAATCAAATGCAGGAGTGAGCCTGCTCGCGATAGCGCAATGTCAGACACCGGAAAAGTGACTGTCAAATCGCTATCGCGAGCAGGCTCACTCCTACAAGGGATGGCGCCAGGCTTTAAGGCTGGCTCCATTTACATCAGCCTTCGAGCTTGCTTTTCAGCAGTTCGTTCACTTGCTGCGGGTTGGCCTTGCCTTTGGAGGCTTTCATGGCCTGGCCGACGAAGAAGCCGAACATTTTGCCGCGCTTGGCTTCATCAGCCGCACGATATTGTTCAACTTGCTCGGCGTTGGCCGCGAGCATTTCGTCCAGCACCGCGGAGATCGCGCCGGTGTCGGTCACTTGCTTGAGGCCGCGCTTGTCGATGATTTCGTCTGCGTTGCCTTCGCCGTTGGCCATCGCCTCGAACACCACCTTGGCGATCTTGCCGGAGATGGTGTTGTCCTTGATGCGCTGCAGCATGCCGCCCAACAGTTCAGCCGAAACCGGCGACTCGTCGATGTCCAGGCCTTGCTTGTTGAGCAGGCTGCCCAACTCGACCATCACCCAGTTCGCCGCCAGTTTGGCGTCGCCGCCGATGGCTGCGACTTTCTCGAAGTAGTCCGCTTGCTCACGGCTGGTGGCCAGCACGTTGGCGTCGTAGGCCGACAGACCGAACTGGCTCTGGAAGCGCTCGCGTTTTTGCGGTGGCAGTTCCGGCAGGGTGGCGCGCACCTCACCCAGGAACGACTCTTCGATGACCACTGGCAGCAGGTCCGGATCGGGGAAGTAACGGTAGTCGTTGGCTTCCTCTTTCGAACGCATCGGACGGGTCTCGTCCTTGTTCGGATCGTACAGACGGGTTTGCTGGATCACTTTGCCGCCGTCTTCGATCAGCTCGATCTGACGCTGGATCTCGGAGTTGATCGCCTTCTCGATGAAACGGAACGAGTTGACGTTCTTGATCTCGCAGCGCGTGCCGAACTCGACCTGGCCCTTGGGACGGATCGACACGTTGCAGTCGCAACGCAGCGAGCCTTCGGCCATGTTGCCGTCGCAGATGCCCAGGTAGCGTACCAGCGCGTGGATCGCCTTGACGTAAGCCACGGCTTCCTTGGCGCTGCGCATGTCAGGCTCGGAAACGATTTCCAGCAGCGGCGTGCCGGCACGGTTCAGGTCGATGCCGGTGGCACCGTTGAATTCTTCGTGCAGGCTCTTGCCGGCGTCTTCTTCCAGGTGCGCGCGGGTGATGCCGACACGTTTGACGGTGCCGTCTTCCAGCGCGATGTCCAGGTGGCCCTTGCCGACGATCGGCAATTCCATCTGGCTGATCTGATAGCCCTTCGGCAGGTCCGGGTAGAAGTAGTTCTTGCGGGCGAACACGTTGTGCTGACCGATCTCGGCATCAATCGCCAGACCGAACATCACTGCCATACGCACGGCTTCCTGGTTCAGCACCGGCAAAACGCCAGGCATGCCCAGGTCGATCAGGCTGGCCTGAGTGTTCGGCTCGGAACCGAACGTGGTGGAACTACCGGAAAAGATTTTCGACCGGGTAGTGAGCTGAGTGTGAATCTCCAGCCCGATCACGACTTCCCATTGCATGTGTGTCTCCTCAGAAGCCGGTTGGGGTGCGGGTGTGCCAGTCAGTGTTCAACTGATACTGGTGCGCAACATTGAGCAAACGGCCTTCCTGGAAATATGGAGCGAGCAACTGCACGCCAACCGGCAGACCGTCGACAAAACCGGCCGGCATCGACAGGCCCGGCAGGCCCGCGAGGTTGGCGGTGATGGTGTAGACGTCTTCCAGATAGGCAGCGACCGGGTCGCTGTTCTTGGCGCCGAGCTTCCAGGCCGGGTTTGGCGTGGTCGGGCCGAGGATGATGTCGACTTCATTAAAGGCAGCCATGAAGTCGTTCTTCACCAGGCGACGGATCTTCTGCGCTTTCAGGTAGTAGGCGTCGTAGTAACCGGCGGACAGGGCGTAGGCACCGACCATGATCCGGCGCTGGACTTCCGGGCCGAAGCCTTCGCCACGAGAACGCTTGTACAGGTCAATCAGGTCTTTCGGCTGCTCGCAGCGATGGCCGAAACGCACGCCGTCGAAACGTGACAGGTTCGAGGAGGCCTCTGCCGGCGCGATCACGTAGTACGCAGGAATTGCGTGTTGCATGTTCGGCAGGCTGATTTCCTTGATCACGGCACCGAGCTTCTGCAGCTCTTTGATGCTGTTCTGGATCAGCTCGGCGATGCGCGGGTCGAGACCGGCGCTGAAGTATTCCTTCGGCACGCCGATGCGCAGGCCTTGCAGCGAATCGCCGAGGCTGGCGGAGTAATCCGGCACTGGCTCATCGATGCTGGTGGAGTCGTTCTGATCGAAGCCGGCCATACCTTGCAACAAAATTGCGCAGTCTTCGGCCGTGCGCGCCAACGGGCCGCCCTGATCGAGGCTGGAGGCGTAAGCGATCATGCCCCAGCGCGAAACGCGACCGTAGGTCGGTTTCAGGCCGGTGAGGTTGGTGAATGCCGCCGGCTGACGGATCGAACCACCCGTGTCGGTAGCCGTCGCCGCCGGCAACAGACGAGCGGCAACGGCCGCCGCCGAACCGCCGGACGAGCCGCCCGGTACGTGTTCCAGGTTCCACGGGTTTTTTACCGCGCCGTACCAGCTCGACTCGTTGGCCGAACCCATGGCGAACTCGTCCATGTTGGTCTTGCCCAGGGTCACAGCGCCGGCAGCGGCCAGTTTCGCAACCACGGTGGCGTCGTAGGGCGCCTTGAAGTTGTCGAGCATCTTCGAGCCGCAGCTGGTGCGAATGCCCTGGGTGCAGAACAGGTCTTTGTGGGCGATCGGCGCGCCGAGCAGGGCGCCGCTCTCACCGTTGGCCCGGCGTGCGTCGGCGGCTTTCGCCTGCTCGAGGGCCAGCTCTTCGGTGAGGCTGATGAAACTGTTGAGCTGCGGATCGAGCTGGGTAATACGCGCCAGCAGGACTTTGGTCAGCTCTTCGGAGGAAAACTTTTTATCGGCGAGACCGCGGGCGATCTCGGCCAGAGTCATTTGATGCATTGCAGGCTCTTTCCCTTTAGTCGATGACTTTCGGAACCAGATACAGGCCGTTTTCGACCGCTGGTGCGATGGACTGGTAAGCCTCGCGGTGATTGGTCTCGGTCACGACGTCAGCGCGCAGGCGCTGACTGGCTTCCAGCGGGTGGGCCAAAGGCTCGATACCGTCGGTATTGACGGCCTGCATTTCGTCGACCAGCCCGAGAATGCTGTTGAGGGCGGAAGTAATGTGTGGAAGATCGGCATCATTGAGGCCAAGGCAGGCCAGATGTGCGATTTTTTCCACGTCGGAGCGTTCTAGCGCCATCGGGATTCTCCTGTGGAAAACAGAACGGACGGCGTCCGTGTGTTAGATTGTCGGAACACTACCGCACTTCTACGGTCATAAGGCCGCGATTGTGGGGCTTGGTGCACAGAAAAGCGGCCAATTTAACATATTGGCGCCTTGCCCAAAATCCCTGTCGTTGTTAGAGTTTGCCGCACTTTTTTACCCACGCGTTGCCTAGGGTCCCTTTCCCATGTTCAAGAAACTGCGTGGCATGTTTTCCAGCGATCTTTCCATTGACCTGGGCACTGCCAACACCCTTATTTACGTGCGCGAGCGCGGTATCGTCCTGAATGAGCCATCGGTTGTGGCCATTCGGACACACGGTAACCAGAAAAGTGTCGTTGCTGTCGGCACCGAAGCCAAGCGCATGCTCGGCCGTACGCCGGGCAACATTGCTGCCATTCGTCCGATGAAGGACGGCGTTATTGCCGACTTCAGCGTCTGCGAAAAGATGCTGCAATACTTTATCAACAAGGTTCACGAAAACAGTTTTCTGCAGCCTAGCCCTCGTGTGCTGATCTGCGTTCCATGCAAATCCACTCAGGTTGAGCGTCGTGCCATCCGTGAATCGGCCCTTGGTGCCGGTGCTCGTGAAGTGTTCCTGATCGAAGAGCCAATGGCCGCTGCGATCGGTGCCGGCCTGCCGGTCGAAGAAGCTCGCGGCTCGATGGTCGTGGATATCGGTGGTGGTACCACTGAAATCGCGCTGATCTCCCTGAACGGCGTGGTGTATGCCGAATCCGTACGCGTTGGCGGCGACCGCTTCGACGAAGCGATCATCACCTACGTGCGCCGCAACTACGGCAGCCTGATCGGTGAATCGACTGCCGAGCGCATCAAGCAGGAAATCGGCACGGCCTACCCGGGCGGCGAAGTTCGCGAAGTCGACGTTCGCGGCCGCAACCTGGCCGAAGGCGTTCCACGCGCATTCACCCTGAACTCCAACGAAGTGCTGGAAGCTCTGCAAGAGTCCCTGGCAACCATCGTTCAGGCCGTGAAAAGTGCGCTGGAGCAGTCGCCGCCGGAACTGGCTTCCGACATCGCCGAGCGTGGCCTGGTGCTGACCGGTGGTGGCGCGCTGCTGCGTGACCTCGACAAGTTGCTGGCCCAGGAAACCGGTCTGCCGGTGATCGTTGCCGAAGACCCGCTGACCTGTGTTGCTCGCGGCGGTGGCCGTGCATTGGAAATGATGGACAAACACACCATGGACCTGCTCTCCAGCGAATAACTCGCCGGTTTGCAATACGTGGGTGAGCGCGCAGGCAGCACTTTGCAGTGCTGCCTGTTGGCGTTTATCTTCTGTCAGTCTTCATCCAGGCCGGTTTGATGCCGTATGAATAAACAGAACATTTGCCTGGGAGGAGCGGCTTATTAAACCGCTTTTCGCCAAGGGCCCTTCGTTGGGCGTCCGCCTGTTGGTGCTGGCCGTGTTATCGGTTGCACTGATGGTGGTCGATGCCCGTTTCAGTCTGCTCAAGCCAGCACGCAGCCAGATGTCGCTGGTGCTGATGGACGCCTACTGGATCACCGACCTGCCCGGACGTTTGTGGGAAGGCGTCGCCAGCCAGTTCGGCAGTCGTACCGAGCTTGTTGCCGAAAACGAAAAACTCAAGACCGAAAACCTGCTCCTGCAGGGCCGCATGCAGAAGCTTGCCGCCCTCACCGAGCAGAACGTTCGGCTGCGCGAGTTGCTCAACTCCTCCGCGCTGGTCAACGAAAAGGTTGAAGTGGCCGAGTTGATCGGCATGGACCCCAATCCCTTCACCCACCGCATTATCATCAATAAAGGTGAGCGTGATGGCGTGGTCCTCGGTCAGCCGGTGCTCGATGCGCGTGGTCTGATGGGGCAAGTAGTCGAGTTGATGCCGTACACCTCCCGCGTGCTGCTGCTCACTGACAGCACCCACAGCATTCCCGTGCAGGTCAATCGCAACGGTTTGCGGGCGATTGCCAGCGGCACCGGCAACCCTGAACGCCTGGAATTGCGCCATGTCGCCGACACGGCGGACATCAAGGAAGGCGATCTGCTGGTCAGCTCCGGCCTCGGGCAACGCTTCCCGGCAGGCTACCCGGTCGCGACTGTGAAGGAAGTGATCCACGATTCCGGCCAGCCGTTTGCCATCGTCCGTGCCGTACCGACGGCTGCGCTGAACCGCAGCCGCTACATGCTGCTGGTGTTCAGCGACAACCGCACGGCCGAAGAGCGTGCCAACGATGCGGCGCAGGCCCAGGAAAACCTCGATGCGCAGGGCGGTGGCCCGGTGATTCCCGCAACAGTGCCTAAAACCGTGACCCCGCCGGCCGCCGCAATCACGCCTGCCACGGCGACGCCAGCGGCTGCCCCTGCTGCCAGTACTCCACCGGCCAAGCCCGCTGCAAGCAAACCGCCCGCTGCTGCAAAACCACCTGCAGCCAGTAAGCCACCGGCGAGTCAGCCTGCTGCCCGACCGGCGGCCAAACCGCCTGTCACCGCACCGGCAACTACCGGGAGACAAGAATAATGGTCGGGGCTACCGCATCGCGTAACGGCTGGATTGTCTGGCTGACGTTTCTGATTGGCATACTGCTCAGTGTGTCGCCATTACCGATTTTCATGGAAATCCTGCGTCCGCTGTGGCTGGCCTTGCTCCTGACATTCTGGGCCTTGTATATGCCGCATACGGTCGGCATGGTCACGGCGTTTTGCCTGGGGCTGGCCGAAGACGTGCTGCAGGGTGATCTGCTCGGTCAGAACGCCTTGATCCTGACCCTGATCACGTTCCTGGTGCTGTCATTGCAGCAACGCCTGCGGATGTTCCCGATATGGCAGCAATGCCTGGTCATCCTGGTCATCTTCGGTCTCGCGCAACTGGTTCAGCTGTGGCTCAGTGCCCTGACCGGCAACCGCCAACCGACCCTGGCACTGGTGTTGCCGGCATTGACCAGCGCGCTGCTCTGGCCTTGGGTCAGCTTCGCTTTGCGTGGATTGCGCCGGCGCTACAAAATCAATTGATCCGGTGAGGCTGGGCACTGAACAGGGAGATGTTTTGATGAAGCCGCTGTACCTCGCCTCAGGATCGCCGCGCCGGTGTGAATTGCTCACGCAGATCGGCGTGCCGTTCTCCGCCATCAGTGCGGACATCGATGAAACCCCGCTAGCCGAAGAATCGCCTTCGGCCTATGTCGAGCGCCTGGCGCGCGGCAAGGCCGAGGCCGGTCGGCGCACGCTCGCATCTGCCGCGGCGTTTTGCGTGCTGGGGGCGGACACCGCCGTGGTGCTCGACGGCAAAATTCTTGGCAAACCGGTGGACGAAGCCGAGGCATGCGCCATGCTGATGATGTTGTCCGGCAAGGAGCATGAAGTGCTGACGGCCATTGCCGTGCTCGAAGGCGAGCGTTGTGAGTCGCGAGTGGTGCGCAGCCTGGTGCGCTTTCGCCCGATCAGCCGCGACGAAGCCGCCGCCTATTGGGCCAGCGGCGAGCCTCGGGACAAGGCCGGCGGTTATGGCATTCAGGGCCTGGGCGCGGTGTTTGTCGCGGGCCTCAATGGCAGCTATTCGGCCGTGGTCGGGCTACCGGTTTGCGAAACCGCAGAACTGTTGGGCCATTTCGGCATACCCTGTTGGCAAAACCTGCACGCGCAATGAGCGTCGTACGAATCAAGATGCGGCCATTATCGTGAACATGCCTGAACGAGACCCTGCCATGAGTGAAGAGATTCTGATCAACATCACGCCGATGGAATCGCGTGTGGCGGTGGTCGAAAACGGTGTGCTGCAAGAAGTCCACGTCGAGCGCACGCAAAAACGCGGGATCGTCGGCAACATCTATAAAGGCAAGATCGTGCGTGTGCTGCCGGGCATGCAGGCGGCTTTCGTCGACATCGGTCTGGATCGCGCGGCGTTCATTCATGCTTCGGAAATTTCCCTGCGCGAAGGGCCGGCGGTCGAGAGCATCAGCTCGCTGGTGCACGAAGGTCAGAGCCTGGTGGTGCAAGTCACCAAGGACCCGATCGGTTCCAAAGGCGCGCGGTTGACTACACAGCTGTCGATTCCTTCGCGCTATCTGGTGTACATGCCGCGCACCGCTCACGTCGGCATTTCCCTGAAGATCGAGGACGAAGCCGAGCGCGAGCGCCTCAAGCAGGTGGTCAGCGATTGCGTGGCCAAGGAAGGGATCAAAGAGGCCGGTGGCTTCATCCTGCGTACTGCCGCCGAAGGCGCCGGGGCCGATGAAATCCTCATGGACATTCGCTACCTGCGGCGCCTGTGGGATCAGATCAACGCGCAGATCCAGACCATCGGCGCGCCGAGCGTGATTTATGAAGACCTCGGCCTGGCCCTGCGCACGCTGCGCGATCTGGTCAGCCCGAAGATCGAGAAAATCCGCATCGACTCCCGGGAAACCTTCCAGAAAACCACGCAGTTCGTCGCCGAACTGATGCCGGAGATCGCCGACCGTCTGGAACATTATCCGGGCGAACGGCCGATTTTCGACCTGTATGGCGTCGAAGATGAAATCCAGAAAGCCCTTGAGCGCAAAGTACCGCTCAAGTCCGGCGGTTATCTGGTGGTCGATCCGGCAGAAGCCATGACCACCATCGACGTCAACACCGGGGCGTTCGTCGGTCATCGCAACCTCGAAGAAACCATTTTCAAGACCAACCTCGAAGCCGCCACCGCGATTGCCCGGCAGATGCGCCTGCGCAATCTGGGCGGGATCATCATCATCGACTTCATCGACATGGAAGATGAAGAGCACCAGCGCCAGGTGCTGCGTACCCTGGAAAAACAGCTGGAGCGCGATCACGCCAAGACCAACATCATCGGCATCACCGAGTTGGGCCTGGTGCAGATGACCCGAAAGCGCACCCGCGAAAGTCTGGAGCAAGTGTTGTGCGAGCCATGCAGCAGTTGCCAGGGGCGCGGCAAGCTGAAGACCCCGGAAACCATCTGTTACGAGATCTTCCGCGAGATTCTGCGTGAAGCCCGCGCCTATCAGGCCGAGGGCTATCGCGTCCTGGCGAACCAGAAAGTGGTGGATCGACTGCTCGATGAAGAATCCGGTAACGTCGCCGAGCTTGAAGGATTCATCGGGCGCACCATACGCTTTCAGGTCGAAACCATGTATTCCCAGGAACAATATGATGTGGTGCTGCTCTGATCCCCTGCGGCACATTTAATCCACAACGGCTGGCCTCAGCTTTTCGCAGTTTTTTCGCCATGGGAGCCAACTGACATGGAGCGTCTGACACGCATTTTGGCCGCACTCACCCGCTGGGGGCTGGGCCTGTGCGCGTTGGTTCTGGTGTTGATGGCGTTGTACGTCAGCCTCGGTCGGGAACTGACGCCGCTGGTGGCGGAGTACCGCACCGACATCGAAGACAAGGCCAGTGCGGCCCTCGGCATGCCGCTGCGCATCGGCGAGCTGGAAGGTAACTGGAACGGATTTGCGCCGATCCTGCTGGCCCATGACGTGATGGTCGGCGATGGCACGAATGCCTTGCGTCTGGACCGGGTACGCGCGGTGCCGGACCTCTGGGGCAGCCTGCTGGCGCGCGAAGTGCGTATCGCCCATCTGGAATTGAACGGCCTGAAAATCAGCCTCAAGGAAGCGCAGGATGGCAGCTGGGCGCTGGAAGGCTTGCCGGTGCAGAACGATCAGCCGCTGGATCCCGAGCAACTGTTCAATCGCTCGCAGATGATTCAGCAGCTGTCGGTGCTCGACAGTCAGGTGACCTTGCAGCCGCTGGATCAGGCCCCGATGACCTTCACCTACGTCGGCCTCAATCTGAAAACCGGTGCCAGTCGTCAGCGTCTCGATGCGCGTTTGACCTTGCCCGACGGGCAGCCAGTGGCCATGAGCCTGCGCACCCGGATTCGCCCCAAGCAGTTGCCGGACAGCTCGGTGGAAGGTTATGTCAGCCTGCCGCAAAGCGACTGGTCCAAGTGGTTGCCCGAGCGTTTGACCCAGCAGTGGAATTTTTCCGAGATCAAGGCCGGCGGCGAGCTCTGGGTGAACTGGAATGACGGCGCCCTGCAGAGCGCCGCCATTCGTTTGAACGCGCCACAACTGACCGGCGCCTACGCCGAACGCAAGCCGATCCTGATCAACAATCTGGCGCTCAACGGTTATTACCAGCGCGACGATGACGGCGCGACGGTGACCCTCGACTCACTGGCAATGAACTTCGGTGAGACCCGTTGGGAATCCCATGTGCAGCTCAAGCAGACGGCGGTCACCGATAAAGTCGACGAACTCTGGCATCTGCAGGCGGACCGCCTCGATCTGACGCCGATCACCCCGCTGCTCAATGCGCTGGGGCCACTGCCGGAAGGCTTCGCCACTGTCGTCGAGCACTTGAAGGTGACGGGTGGGCTGCGCAACGTGCTGCTGGATTTTCGTCCCAATGCCACCGACGGCTCGAAATTCAGCTTCGCTGCCAATCTGGATCAGGTCGGGTTCGATGCCTATCACGGTGCCCCGGCGGCGCGAAACGTCAGTGGCAGTCTCAGCGGCAACCTCGACGGTGGCGAGTTGCGCATGGACAGCAAGGATTTCGTCCTGCACCTGGACCCGATCTTCGCCAAGCCATGGCAATACATTCAGGCCAACGCCCGGTTGACCTGGAAACTCGACAAAGACGGTTTCACCCTGATCGCGCCGTACCTGAAAGTGCTGGGCGAAGAAGGCAAGATTGCCGGCGACTTCCTGATCCGCCTGCACTTTGATCATACCCAGGAAGACTACATGGATCTGCGCGTCGGCCTGGTCGATGGCGACGGACGCTACACCGCCAAGTATCTGCCAGAAGTCCTCAGCCCGGCGCTCGACGAGTGGCTGCGCACGGCAATCCTCAAGGGCGCGGTGGACCAGGGCTTCTTCCAGTACCAGGGCTCGCTGAACAAGAACGCCAAAGACGTCGATCGCAGCATCAGTCTGTTCTTCAAGGTGCATGACGCCGAGCTGGCATTCCAGCCGGGCTGGCCGCACGTGAGCAAGGTCAGCGGCGACGTGTTCATCGAGGACAGCGGTGTTCGCATTGTCGCTGACAAGGGCCAGTTGCTCGACACCCGGGTCAGCGATGTTTTCGTCAACATTCCCCATGTGCCGGCCGGGCAACATACGCATCTGTTCCTCGATGGCGGGTTTGCCGGCGGGCTGGGCGATGGCTTGAAAATTTTGCAGACCGCGCCGATCGGTACTGGCGAAACCTTTGCCGGATGGGAAGGCGAGGGCGATCTGCAGGGCAAGGTCAAACTCGACATTCCGCTAGAAAAGGGCGATCTGCCGAAGATTCTCGTCGACTTCAAAACTGCCAATGCGCGCCTGAAACTGGCCGAGCCGAAGCTTGAACTGAGCCAGCTCAAGGGCGATTTCCGCTTCGACAGTGCCAAGGGTTTGAGCGGGCAGAATATCGCCGCCAGGGCTTTCGACAAGCCAGTGACGGCGCAGATTTTCGCTGATGGCAGCCCGAACAGGCTCAAGACTCGGGTCGCGGCATCCGGGCAGGTCGAGGTCAAAAAGCTCACTGACTGGCTGGGTGTGACCCAGCCGTTGCCGGTGTCAGGGACTATTCCCTATCAGTTGCAGGTCAACCTGGACGGCACTGACAGTCAACTGACGGTCAGTTCCAGCATGAAAGGTGTAGCGGTGGATCTGCCGGCACCGTTCGGCATGTCGGCCCAGCAGGGGCGTGACACGGTGTTCCGCATGACCTTGCAAGGCCCGGAGCGGCGCTACTGGGTCAGTTACGATCAGTTGGCCAGCTTCACCTTCGCCGCGCCGCCGAGCAATATCGCCGATGGTCGGGGCGAGCTGTTCCTCGGCACCGGCGACGCGGTCCTGCCGGACGCCAAAGGCCTGCGCATACGCGGTGTGTTGTCGGAGCTGGACGTCGCGCCGTGGCAGGATCTGGTCAATAAATACGCCGGTAACGATCCGGGGGGCAGCGCCAAGCAACTGCTTAACAGCGCCGACTTCAAAGTGGGCAAGCTCACCGCATTTGGCACCACGCTTGATCAGGCCGCAGTGCAGGTCAATCGCAAGCCATGGGCGTGGAATCTATCACTCGACAGTCAGCAGGCCAAGGGCTCGGCCAGCCTTCCCGATGCCAAAGGCGCACCGATTGCGGTCAATCTGCAATACGTGCGGCTGCCGGCGCCGGATCCGACGGTGCAGGCCGACGAGAATTCGCCCGACCCGCTGGTTTCCGTCGACCCGACGAAGATTCCCGCGCTGGATATCACCATCAATCAGTTGTACCAGGGCCAGGATCTGGTCGGTGGCTGGGCGCTGAAGGTCCGCCCGACCGCCAAAGGCATCGCCTTGAACAACCTCGACATGGGCCTCAAGGGCATCCTGTTGCAGGGCAATGGCGGCTGGGAAGGTGCGCCGGGCTCGACCAACAGCTGGTTCAAGGGGCGGATCAGTGGCAAGAACCTCGCCGATGTACTCAAGGGCTGGGGTTTCGCACCGAGCGTGACCAGCGAAGAATTCCATATGGACGTCGATGGCCGCTGGCCAGGCTCGCCGGCATGGCTGGCGACCAAGCGTTTCTCCGGCACGCTGGATGCCTCGCTCAATAAAGGTCAGTTCGTCGAAGTTGAGGGCGGCGCGCAGGCACTGCGGGTGTTCGGTCTGCTCAACTTCAACTCCATCGGCCGCCGTCTGCGTCTGGACTTCTCCGACCTGTTTGGCAAGGGCTTGAGCTATGACCGGGTCAAGGGCCTGCTGGTGGCCAACGCCGGTGTCTATGACACCCGCGAGCCGATCCGCCTGACCGGGCCGTCGAGCAACATTGAGCTCAACGGCACGCTGGATCTGGTCCGTGAACAGGTCGATGCCAAGTTGCTGGTGACGTTGCCGGTGACCAACAACCTGCCGATTGCCGCGTTGATCGTCGGCGCACCGGCGGTCGGCGGGGCGTTGTTCCTGATCGACAAGCTGATCGGCGACCGCGTGGCGCGCTTCGCCAGCGTCAAATACACCGTCAAAGGCCCGTGGAAAGAGCCGAAAATCACCTTCGACAAGCCTTTTTGAACAGCCACATCCCGAGCCTATGGAGTAGCATGGCCGCATACCTGTTGCGGAGTGCGCCATGTCTTTAGCGGTGATTCAAATGGTCAGCCAGAGCGATGTGCTGGCCAATCTGGCCCAGGCCCGACGCCTGCTCGAGCAGGCTGCGGCCGGCGGGGCGAAGCTCGCAGTACTGCCGGAAAACTTCGCCGCCATGGGCCGTCGCGATATCGCCGACATCGGCCGCGCCGAAGCGCTCGGCGATGGGCCGATCCTGCCATGGTTGAAACAGGCCGCCCGCGACCTCAAGTTATGGATAGTGGCCGGCACGTTGCCGTTGCCGCCGCTCGGGCAGCCGGATGCCAAGTCCCACGCCTGTTCGCTGCTGGTCAACGATCAGGGTGAAACCGTTGCGCGGTATGACAAGTTGCACCTGTTTGACGTCGATGTGGCGGACAATCGCGGGCGGTATCGTGAATCCGATGACTATGCTTATGGCAGCGGCGTCGTGGTGGCGGACACGCCGGTCGGCCGAGTCGGTCTGACGGTGTGTTACGACTTGCGTTTCCCGGAACTGTACAGTGAGTTGCGCGCTGCCGGTGCCGAGTTGATCACCGCCCCGTCGGCCTTCACCGCGGTGACTGGTGCGGCGCACTGGGACGTGCTGATTCGCGCCCGCGCCATCGAGACTCAATGTTATGTGTTGGCGGCAGCGCAGGGCGGAACCCACCCGGGACCACGGGAAACCTTCGGTCATGCGGCGATCGTCGACCCGTGGGGCCGTGTGCTGGCGCATCAGGATCAAGGCGAAGCGGTGTTGTTGGCCGAACGCGACAGTGATGAACAAGCGTCTATCAGGGCGCGAATGCCGGTGACGAGTCATCGGCGGTTTTTCTCGCAGGGCGCACAGCGGCCTGCTTCAGAACATGAATTTAAGGCGTAAACCTATGAGCGAGTTGTTGTCCTCAGTCAGTGATCACCTGTTGGCGCCCGGCGGCGTGACGATCGAGAGCCTGCAAGGCGTGCTCGGCGATCTGGCAGGCCCGGGCATCGATGCTGCCGACCTGTATTTCCAGGGTCAGATCTCCGAGTCGTGGTCGCTGGAAGACGGAATCGTCAAGGAAGGCAGTTTCAACCTCGACCAGGGCGTCGGCGTGCGTGCGCAGTCTGGTGAAAAAACCGGTTTCGCCTACAGTAACGCGATCACCCTCGAAGCCCTCGGCGCTGCGGCCCGTGCCGCGCGCTCGATCTCCCGTGCCGGGCAGAACGGCACGGTGCAGGCGTTCAGCACCCAGGATGTTGCGCAGTTGTATGCGCCGGACAACCCGTTGGAAGTGCTGAGCCGCGCCGAAAAAGTCGAGCTGCTCAAGCGCATCGACGTTGCCACCCGCGCCCTTGATCCACGTATTCAGCAGGTCAGCGTGAGCATGGCCGGGGTCTGGGAGCGGATTCTGGTTGCGTCCACCGACGGTGGCCTGGCCGCCGATGTGCGCCCGCTGGTGCGCTTCAACGTCAGCGTGATCGTCGAGCAGAATGGCCGTCGCGAGCGCGGCGGGCATGGCGGCGGCGGGCGAACCGACTACCGTTATTTCCTCGCCGAAGACCGCGCCATGGGCTATGCCCGTGAAGCGCTGCGTCAGGCGCTGGTGAACCTGGAAGCGATTCCCGCCCCGGCCGGTACCTTGCCGGTGGTGTTGGGTTCGGGCTGGTCTGGCGTGCTGCTGCACGAAGCGGTCGGCCACGGTCTGGAAGGCGACTTCAACCGCAAGGGCAGCTCCGCCTACAGCGGGCGCATGGGCGAAATGGTTGCCTCCAAGCTGTGCACCATCGTCGATGACGGCACCCTGAGTGGTCGTCGCGGTTCGCTGAGCGTCGACGACGAAGGCACTCCGACCGAGTGCACCACGCTGATCGAAAACGGCGTACTCAAGGGCTACATGCAGGACAAGCTCAACGCGCGTCTGATGGGCGTGGCCCGTACCGGCAATGGTCGCCGCGAGTCTTACGCGCATCTGCCGATGCCGCGCATGACCAACACCTACATGCTCGGTGGCGAAAGCGATCCGGCGGAAATCATCGCTTCGGTGAAGAAAGGCATCTACTGCGCCAACCTTGGCGGTGGTCAGGTCGACATCACCAGCGGCAAGTTCGTGTTCTCCACCAGCGAGGCCTACTTGATCGAGGACGGCAAGATCACTGCGCCGGTCAAAGGCGCGACGTTGATCGGCAACGGCCCTGAAGCGATGAGCCGGGTGTCGATGGTTGGTAACGATCTGGCGCTGGACAGCGGTGTGGGCACATGTGGCAAGGATGGACAGTCGGTGCCGGTGGGTGTCGGTCAGCCAACATTGAAGATCGATGCGATCACCGTGGGTGGCACGGGCGCATAAGAGTGGATGGAGCTGCGGGTGGCGCACAATGTGGCCACCCGATGGCGAATATCAACGCAGGCCGCGTTGGGTATCGTCCAGCTCACGGATGTACTTGAAGATCTTGCGGCTGGAAGCAGGAGGTTTGTTTTGCGCAACCTCGTGCTGAGCCTGACGGATCAGGGAACGCAATTGCTGGCGATCGGCGTCCGGGTACTCGACGACGAATTTTTCCAGCACGGCATCGTCACCGGCGATCAGGCGGTCACGCCAGCGTTCGAGGTTGTGGAAACGCTCGTTGTACTGACGGGTGGAGGCATCGAGTTGATCGAGCAACGTCAGAATCGCGTCAGTGTCCTGATCGCGCATCAGTTTGCCGATGAACTGCAAGTGCCGTTTACGCGCGATGTTCGCGGTGTGCTTGGGCGCATCGGCCAAGGCTCGGCGCAAAGCGTCGGTCAATGGCAGTTTTGCCTGCAAGTCGGGCTTGAGTGTTGTAAGGCGCTCGCCAAGGTCAACCAGAGCATGCAGCTCGCGTTTGACCTGAGATTTGCTTTTTTCTCCCGTATCGAGGGAGTCGTCGTAAGAATCAACCATGGTGGCAGTCCGCAAAGAAACGCCGCCATGATAACCAGTCGGGGGCCGCTTGTCCGGCCCGGTCGCTCGATGACCCCAGCCGAAAGCAGAATTTGAGTGGAGATGAGCATGAGTGCAGTTCAAAGCGTCGGCCCGCAGGCATTGCCGGCACTGCAGGAACAGGTCGAGCAGATCATCGCCGAAGCCAAGCGCCAGGGCGCCAGTGCCTGCGAAGTAGCGGTGTCGCTGGAGCAGGGGCTGTCGACGTCAGTACGCCAGCGTGAGGTCGAGACGGTCGAGTTCAACCGTGACCAGGGCTTTGGCATCACCCTGTACGTGGGTCAGCGCAAAGGCTCGGCCAGCACGTCTGCCACCGGGCCTGATGCGATTCGCGAAACGGTCGCGGCGGCGCTGGCCATCGCCAAGCATACCTCTGAAGATGAAGCCTCGGGCCTGGCCGATGCGGCACTGATGGCCAGGGATCAGCAGGATTTCGACCTGTTCCACGAATGGGACATCACTCCGGAGCAGGCCATCGAGAAGGCGTTGCTGTGTGAAGCCGCCGCGTTTGACGCCGATGCGCGGATCAAGAACGCCGACGGCACTACCCTCAGCACCCATCAGGGCTGCCGTGTGTATGGCAACAGTCACGGTTTCATCGGTGGCTATGCGTCGACCCGGCACAGCCTCAGCTGCGTAATGATCGCCGAGGCCGACGGCCAGATGCAGCGCGATTACTGGTACGACGTCAGCCGTCAGGGCAATTTGCTGGCCGATCCGGTGAGCATCGGCCAACGTGCCGCGCAACGGGCGGCGAGCCGTCTGGGCGCGCGTCCTGTGCCGACCTGCGAAGTGCCGGTGCTGTTTTCCGCAGAGCTGGCGGGCGGGTTGTTTGGCAGCTTCCTGTCGGCGGTGTCTGGCGGCAGTCTGTACCGCAAATCGTCGTTCCTGGAAGGCACGCTGGGGCAGAAGCTGTTTCCGGAGTGGCTGACCATCGACGAACGTCCACACCTGATGCGCGCCATGGGCAGTGCGTCTTACGACGGTGATGGCCTGGCGACCTACGCCAAACCGTTCGTCGAGAAGGGCGAATTGGTGTCGTACATTCTCGGCACCTACTCCGGACGCAAACTCGGCATGCCGAGTACCGCCAACGCTGGCGGCGTGCACAACCTGTTCGTGACGCACGGCGATGAGGATCAGGCGGCGCTGCTGCGCCGTATGGGCCGTGGGCTGCTGGTCACCGAATTGATGGGCCATGGCTTGAACATGGTCACCGGCGACTATTCGCGCGGAGCGGCGGGTTTCTGGGTCGAGAACGGCGAAATCCAGTTCGCGGTGCAGGAAGTGACCATCGCCGGCAACATGCGCGACATGTTCAAGCAGATTGTTGCGGTCGGTAATGATCTGGAGCTTCGCAGCAACATTCGTACGGGCTCGGTGTTGATCGAGCGGATGACGGTCGCGGGCAGCTAAGCCCCGATTCCGTTACGCAAAAAGGCGCGCCATCCCATCGGATGGCGCGCCTTTTTTATTGGCCGCACACAAAACCAGGTAGGAGCGAGCCTGCTCACGAAAGCGATTTGACTGCCGACCGCAGGGGGTACTGACACGACGCCTTCGCGGGCCGGCTCGCTCCCACAATGGACTCTTCGTAACTCGCCACGCTTGTTTTGGTTCTCATTATCATCTAATAATAAATCTCATCTGCGAACGAGTCCCGGATCATGAGTTCTGCCTTGCACGAGCAGCCGTACCTCGAAAGCTGGCGCTGGATGAGTCGCCAGATCCGTTGCGCGATGGATCCTGACGAGCCGCGCCTGATCGAACACTACCTGGCCGAAGGCCGTTATCTGGCCTGCTGTACGGCAACGTCTCCCTGGACCATCGCTGAAACCTCCTTCCGTTTGCTGCTCGACACGGCCACCGACATCGCGTTGCCGTGGCACTGGCGCAGCCTCTGTCTCGATCAAGCCTGGCGCCCGTTGCGTGAAATGGAGCGCCTGTCGCTGTGCAACTGCCGGCTCCAGCGTTGGCAGCGCTACACCTGGCAGCTCGCCACCTGCGAACTGCTTCCCTCGATTCCTCTTATTGAACTGGTGCAAGGATTTTCAGATGACCAAGACACGTATTGAGCGCGACAGCATGGGCGAACTGCAGGTGCCGGTGGACGCTCTCTACGGCGCGCAAACCCAGCGCGCAGTGGATAACTTCCCGATCAGCGGCAAGCCGATGCCAACCCAATTCATTCGCGCGCTGATCCTTGCCAAAGCCGCCGCTGCCCGGGCCAACGTCGAACTCAATCAGCTCAGCGCCGCTCAAGGCAAAGCCATCAGCGACGCGGCCCAGGGCCTGCTCGAAGGCGATTTCATGCAGCACTTCCCGGTGGACATCTTCCAGACCGGCTCCGGCACCAGCTCCAACATGAACGCCAACGAAGTGATTGCCACCCTCGCCAGCCGTCTGCTCGACGAGCCGGTGAATGCCAACGATCACGTCAACTGCGGCCAAAGCAGCAACGACATCATCCCGACCACCATCCACGTCAGCGCTGCCCTGGCTTTGCACGAGCAATTGCTGCCCGCGCTGCTGCACCTGGTGCAGGTGATCGAAAAGAAATCCGCGCAAGTGCATCACCACGTCAAAACCGGCCGTACGCACCTGATGGATGCGATGCCGGTGCGCATGAGCCAGGTGCTCAATGGCTGGGCGCAGCAACTCAAGGCCAACATCGGTCACTTGCAGGACTTGCTGCCAAGCCTGCAATCGCTGGCTCAGGGCGGCACAGCGGTCGGTACCGGAATCAACGCGCATCCTGAATTCGCCGCACGTTTCAGCCGCCAGTTGAGCCAACTGACCAATGTGCAATTCACCCCGGGCAAGGACTTGTTCGCGCTGATCGGTTCGCAGGACACCGCTGTCGCCGTCTCCGGTCAGCTCAAGGCCACCGCCGTGTCGCTGATGAAAATCGCCAATGACCTGCGCTGGATGAACTCTGGCCCACTCGCCGGCCTCGGTGAAATCGAGCTTGAGGGTCTGCAACCGGGGTCGTCGATCATGCCGGGCAAGGTCAATCCGGTGATTCCGGAAGCCACCGCCATGGTCGCTGCGCAGGTCATCGGCAATGACTCGGTGATCACTATCGCCGGGCAGTCGGGCAACTTCGAGCTGAACGTGATGCTGCCGATCATCGCCCAGAACCTGCTGAGCAGCATCGAATTGCTGGCCAACTCCAGTCGTTTGCTCGGTGATAAAGCCATCGCCAGCTTCAAGGTCAACGAGTCGCGGCTCAAGGAAGCGTTGTCGCGCAACCCGATTCTGGTGACCGCGCTCAACCCGATCATCGGCTACCAGAAAGCCGCGGAAATCGCCAAGCAGGCCTACAAACAGGGGCGCCCGGTGATCGACGTCGCGCTGGAGCACACCGACCTGTCACGCAATCAGCTGGAAGAGTTGCTCAATCCCGAGAAACTCACCGCCGGCGGCGTGTAATCACCGCAACCGCTTTGGAGGCTCACCATGGAGCACTGGAAACGCACGATCGAACGGGCCAATCGCTGCTTCATGCTGGGCGAACTGATCGATGCCCGCGAGGCTTACCTGCAAGCCCTGGCCCTGGCGCAAGTGTTGTTCGAGCGCTGGGCCGATGCCGACGAAGCGGTGGCGGCCTGTGTCATCTCTCATCACAACCTGGCGGACCTGCACCTGCGCCTGAATCAGCCGGAGGAGAGCGCCGAGTATCTCTGCGCGATCCACCAACGGCTGTTGCAGACCATGCAGGACGAGCGCTTGCGCCCGGCCTTGCGTGAAGCGGCGTTGCGCCAGAGCAGCAAGACCTATGTCGAACTGCTGAATTTCATCAGCGAACACGGCGAATACCCGCGCACCCAGCGCCTGCTGCACCCGGATACCGGCAACGCACGCCGCGCGCCAGTCGCACATCATCATGGAGTCCACTGAAATGGCTTTTACCTTGCCCGCCTTGCCGTACGCCTATGACGCCCTGGAACCGCATATCGATGCGCAGACCATGGAGATCCACTACACCAAGCATCACCAGACTTACATCAATAACCTCAACGCCGCAGTAGAAGGCACTGAATACGCCGAGTGGCCGGTGGAAAAACTGGTCGCCAGCGTTCAGCAATTGCCGGAAAAACTCCGTGCAGCGGTGATCAATCAGGGCGGCGGTCACGCCAATCACTCGTTGTTCTGGGAAGTCATGGTGCCAAGCGGCGGCGGTAAGCCCGATGGCGCACTGGCCAAGGCCATCGATGAACAACTGGGTGGTCTGGACAGTTTCAAAGAGGCGTTCACCAAAGCCGCGCTGACCCGTTTCGGCAGTGGCTGGGCCTGGCTCAGCGTGACCCCGGAGAAAAAACTGATCGTGGAAAGCAGCGGCAACCAGGACAGCCCGTTGATGAACGGCAATACGCCGATTCTCGGTCTCGATGTCTGGGAACACGCCTACTACCTGCGTTACCAGAACCGTCGTCCGGAATACATCAATGCGTTCTACAACGTGATCAATTGGCCTGAAGTCGCTGCGCGCTACAAAGCCGCACTGGTTTAAGTCTTCTATAAAAACAATCCAAGGCTGGCTATGGGCACTGAAACACTGGCGATCGGAAGTGGGCGTATGTTTCGTTATGCGGTGGGGTCGCTCTTGCTGTTGGCGGGCATGACCTTGCTGGTCGCTCACGGACTGCAATGGCTGGATCTGGAGCCGAGGCTTTCCCGGGCGTTGCAAGGCGGGGCGATCTGCGCACTCGGCACGGCGCTCGGTGCGGTGCCGGTACTGGTGATCCGGCGGATGCCGCAGATGCTCAGCGATACCCTGCTGGGGTTTGGCGCCGGGGTGATGCTGGCCGCGACGGCGTTTTCGCTGATCGTGCCGGGCATTGCCGCCGCGCAAAGCCTGGGCATGACCCCGTGGGGCGCCAGTGGTCTTATCTGCCTGGGCATCATGCTCGGTGCGTTCGGCCTTTACCTGGTGGATTTGCAGTTGTCCGGCGCTTCACCGGAAACGCTTGTTGGCTCCGTTGAACACCCGGTAATTCCACCGCGAATCTGGCTGTTCGTCTTCGCAATCATTGCTCACAACATTCCGGAGGGCATGGCAGTCGGTGTCTCCGCTGGTGGTGGCATGCCGGATGCCGACAGTCTCGCCATGGGCATTGCCTTGCAGGATGTGCCGGAAGGTCTGGTGATTGCGCTGGTGCTGGCTGGCGCAGGGATGTCACGGATCAGGGCGTTTTTGATCGGTGCGGCGTCGGGTCTGGTCGAGCCGGTGTTTGCACTGCTGTGTGCGTGGCTGGTCAGTCTGGCAGAGCTGCTACTGCCGTTGGGACTGGCGCTGGCGGCGGGGGCGATGTTGCTGGTGGTGACTCATGAGGTGATCCCCGAGTCGCGACGCAATGGTCACGACAAGCTCGCCAGTCTTGGCTTGCTGATCGGTTTCTGTCTGATGATGGTGATGGATACGGCGCTGGGCTGAAGGATGAGAGAGGGAGCAGGCTCCCTCGACACACTGAATCAACCACCTTCGTCGAAGTAGTTGTTGATCAACGCCACCAGTGCATCCAGCGCTTCCTGCTCCTGATGGCCTTCAGTACTCAGATAGATTTTCGTGCCCTTGCCGGCGGCGAGCATCATCATCGCCATGATGCTTTTGCCATCCACCGTGGTTTCAGGGGTGCGACCCACTCTGATGGTGCAATCCGGGTACTGGCCCGCCACGCCAACGAACTTGGCCGACGCGCGGGCATGCAAGCCCAGTTTGTTGATGATTTCGATTTCCAGAGCAGGCATCGCGGTGTGAATCCTTTAAGTGAGGTCGCGGTGGCGAACCTGGACGTTCTTCAGGGTTTTCTGCAGGGCCTGACCCAGGCGTTCAGTCAGGTAAACGGAGCGGTGATGCCCGCCGGTGCAGCCAATGGCAATGGTGACGTAGGCACGGTTACTCGCGGCGAAGCGCGGTAGCCATTTATTCAGATAGCCGTAGATGTCCTGAAACATCTCCTCGACTTCGGGCTGCGCCGCCAGGTAATCGGCGACCGGTGCATCGAGACCCGATTGCGCGCGAAGTTCCGGCTTCCAGTACGGGTTGGGCAGGCAGCGTACGTCGAACACCAGATCGGCATCCACCGGCATGCCGCGCTTGAAGCCGAACGACTCGACCAGAAAGGCTGTGCCCGGCTCCGGTTGGTTCAGCAGGCGCAGCTTGATGGTGTCGCGCAGCTGGTACAGATTCAGGTTGGTGGTGTTGACCTTGAGGTCGGCCAGGTCGGCAATCGGACCGAGCAGGGCGGTTTCGTCATTGATGGCTTCGGCCAGCGAGCGATTGGCAGTGCTCAGTGGGTGGCGCCGACGGGTTTCCGAGAAACGCTTGAGCAGGGTTTCCTCATCGGCATCCAGATAGAGCACATCGCACTGGATGTGGCGGCTGCGGACTTCTTCCAACAGCTCCGGGAAGCGCGACAGATGGCTCGGCAGGTTGCGGGCATCGATCGAGACGGCCACCAGCGGCTGGGCCAGTTCGGTGTGAATCAGGGCGCGCTCGGCCAATTCAGGCAACAGGCCGGCCGGCAGGTTGTCGATGCAGTAGTAGCCGTTGTCCTCAAGGACATCCAGGGCGGTACTTTTACCCGAGCCGGAGCGGCCGCTGACGATGATCAAACGCATGATTAGTGACCGTTCTGCTCGCTCAGGACGACCTGATACAAGGCTTCGTTACTCGGTGCGCTACGCAGTTTTTCGCGCACTTCCTTGCGATCGAGCATGCTGGCGATCTGGCGCAGTAATTCCAGGTGAGCATCGGTGGCTGCTTCCGGGACCAGCAGAACAAACAGCAGGTCAACCGGTGCGCCGTCGATTGCATCGAAATCGATGGGGGCATCAAGGTGCATCAATGCGCTGATAGGCGCTTCGCAGCCTTTGAGGCGACAGTGGGGAATGGCGATGCCGTTGCCGAAACCGGTGGAGCCGAGTTTCTCACGGGCGATCAGCGCTTCGAAGACGTCCTGCATCTCCAGATCCGGCACTTCGCGGGCGATCAGGTTGGCAATCTGTTCGAGGGCTTTCTTTTTACTGCCGCCCGGCACGTTCACCAGGGAACGGCCGGGGGTCAGGATACTTTCAAGTCGGATCATGGGTTGGGGGTGTTAACGACCTGTTGCGCCCTGAAGGAGGCTCTGGGTCTTTTCCTTATGCTTTTTGAGTTGGCGATCCAGCTTGTCGGTCAGTGAGTCGATCGCAGCGTACATGTCGGTATCTTCTGCGTTGGCGACCACTTCGCTGCCGGGAATATGCAAGGTGGCTTCGATTTTCTGCTTCAGCTTTTCGACGCACATCGTGACTTGCACGTTGGTGATCTTGTCGAAATGGCGCTCCAATCGTTCGAGTTTCTCGTTGATGTAGGTGCGCAGCGGTTCGGTCACTTCCAGTTGGTGTCCACTGATGTTGACTTGCATACAGCTTCTCCTTCGTTGCCAGTGCATAAAGCGGCAGGCTGAATAGCCTGCCACTGGAACGCTGTAACGTGGCTTACATCAACCGCTTGCGTTCGCTCGAAGGCGCGATCCCGAGGGATTCACGGTACTTGGCGACGGTGCGGCGAGCCACCTGAATGCCTTGTGCCTCCAGTAAACCAGCGATCTTGCTGTCACTCAACGGCTTTTTCTGATTTTCCGCTGCAACCAGTTTTTTGATGATCGCGCGGATCGCTGTAGACGAGCATTCGCCGCCTTCGGAGGTGCTGACGTGGCTGGAGAAAAAGTATTTCAGTTCATAAATACCGCGCGGGGTATGCATGAATTTCTGGGTGGTGACCCGGGAAATCGTCGATTCGTGCATACCCACCGCCTCGGCGATGTCGTGCAGGACCAGCGGCTTCATGGCTTCGTCGCCGTATTCCAGGAAGCCGCGCTGATGCTCGACGATCTGGGTGGCGACCTTCATCAGGGTTTCGTTGCGGCTTTGCAGGCTCTTGATGAACCAGCGCGCTTCCTGCAACTGATTGCGCATGAAGGTGTTGTCGGCGCTGGTGTCGGCACGGCGCACGAAGCCGGCGTACTGGGCGTTGACCCGCAGGCGTGGCACCGATTCCTGGTTCAGCTCGACCAGCCAGCGTTCGTTGTCCTTGCGCACGATGACATCGGGCACCACGTACTCGGCTTCGGTCGATTCGATTTGTGAACCCGGGCGTGGGTTGAGGCTCTGTACCAGTTCGATGACCTGGCGCAGTTCATCTTCCTTGAGCTTCATGCGCCGCATCAACTGGCTGTAGTCGCGACTGCCGAGCAGATCGATGTAATCGCTGACCAGACGCTTGGCTTCGTTCAGCCACGGGGTCTTGGCTGGTAGCTGGCGCAGTTGCAGCAGCAGGCATTCGCCGAGGTTGCGGGCGCCGATGCCGGCCGGTTCGAACTGCTGGATGCGGTGCAGCACGGCCTCGATCTCGTCCAGCTCGATGTCGAGCTCCGGATCAAAGGCGTCGAGAATTTCTTCAAGGGTTTCGTCGAGGTAGCCCTGATTATTGATGCAGTCGATCAGGGTCACGGCGATCAGGCGGTCGGTGTCGGACATCGGCGCCAGGTTCAATTGCCACAGCAGATGGCTTTGCAGGCTTTCCCCGGCGGAAGTGCGGGTGGTGAAGTCCCACTCGTCATCATCGCTGCTGGGCAGGCTGCTGGCGCTGGTCTGGTAGACGTCTTCCCAGGCGGTGTCGACGGGCAATTCGTTAGGGATGCGCTCGTTCCATTCGCCATCTTCCAGGTTGTCCACCGTCGGTGCGGTTTCCTGATAGGAGGGTTCCTGAATCTCGGTGTTGGGCTTTTGTTCGGCGTTGTCGGCCAAAGGATCGGAGTTGTCGAAGTCGTCGCCTTCTTCCTGGCGTTCGAGCATCGGATTGGATTCCAGGGCCTCCTGGATTTCCTGTTGCAGGTCCAGGGTCGACAATTGGAGCAGGCGGATGGCCTGTTGCAGCTGCGGTGTCATCGTCAGCTGCTGGCCCATTCTCAAGACTAGCGATGGTTTCATGGCAGGGGCTTAACACCTTATTCGCCGGCGCGCATGCGCCATCCACTACAGGGCGCCGGAGCGCCAAACTTAAGCAAATTATATGCCTGAAACTGTCGTGTTTGCCTAGAGCGCTGTAACAATAAAAGCGTATAAAACTTCGCTTCAACGTTACAGCACTCGGACGGCTGGCCGAATGCGATTGCGCTTTAGAGGCGGAACTCGTGGCCCAGGTACACTTCCTTGACCAGATCGTTGGCCAGGATGGTCGCGGCGTCACCTTCGGCGATCAGTTGACCGTCGTTGACGATGTAGGCGGTTTCGCAGATATCCAGGGTCTCACGCACGTTGTGATCGGTGATCAGTACACCGATGCCCTTGGCCTTGAGGTGGTGGATGATCTGCTTGATGTCGCCGACCGAGATCGGGTCGACACCGGCGAACGGTTCGTCGAGCAGGATGAATTTCGGTGCGGTGGCCAAGGCACGGGCGATTTCCACCCGGCGGCGCTCACCACCGGACAGGCTCATGCCCAGGTTGTCGCGAATGTGGCTGATGTGGAATTCCTGCAGCAGGCTTTCCAGCTCCTTGCGACGACCGGCCTTGTCGAGTTCCGTGCGGGTCTCGAGGATGGCCATGATGTTGTCGGCCACCGACAGTTTGCGGAAGATCGACGCTTCTTGCGGCAGATAGCCGATACCGGCCTTGGCGCGGCCGTGCATTGGCTGGTGGCTGACGTCCAGATCATCGATCAGCACGCGGCCCTGATCGGCCTGCACCAGGCCGACGATCATGTAGAAGCAGGTGGTCTTGCCGGCGCCGTTCGGGCCGAGCAGGCCGACGATCTGGCCGCTGTCGATCGACAGGCTGACGTCACGCACGACCTGGCGGCTTTTATAGGCCTTGGCCAGGTGCTGAGCTTTCAGAGTTGCCATTACTGGGTCTTCTCGTCGGTTTTCTTCTTCGGCTGGATCACCATGTCGATGCGCGGACGCGTTTCGGTGACTTTATTGCCGGTAGCGCGACCGGCGCTGGCCAGTTTTCTCACCGTGTCGTAAACGATTTTCTCGCCTTGGGTGGTGTTGTTGTCCTTGTCGACAACCTTGGCCTTGTCGATCAGCACGACGCGGTTTTGCGCGGCGTGGTACTGGATCGTCACGCCCCAGCCCTGTACAGGCTTGGTATCGCCCTGGGTCTGCAGTTGCTCGAAGTAGGCAAGGTTGCCCACCGACGTCACGACGTCGATGTCACCGGTCGGGGTGCGGGTGATGGTCACCGTGTTGCCTTTAACGATCATCGAACCCTGGGTGATGATCACGTCACCTTTATAGGTGGCGATGCCATTCTTGTCGTCCAGTTGGGCGTCGTCGGCCTGAATGCGGATAGGTTGCTGCTGATCGTTCGGCAGAGCCCAGGCGCTCACGCTTCCCAGTGCTGCGCCCAGACTGAGCAAAATAGGGAGGGTTTTAACGAGCCTCATACTGTCCTCTTACGTTCGATTGCAGGTGTATCCTGCTTTCCTTCAAATACGCCTTCATTCCCACGCCAGTCGATACACCGCCAGCACCGTCGATTCTAACGGGTTGCTCGGTCTGCGCATATTGCTGCTGAGGGAACACCGTCATGCGTGTGCTGGTGATCAGGGTGTCGCGGTTCTTTTCATCGGTGCGCTTGATGCGTACCGAGTCGATCAGTTCTACCTGGGTGCCGTCAGGATTGACTTCGCCGCGCTCGCTGGTCACGTGCCACGGGAACTCGGTGCCACGGAACATGTTCAGGTCGGGTTTGGTGACCAGGGTCACGTCCGTCGCTTTCAGGTGCTCGGCCTTGTCGGACGTCATTTCGTACTGCAGCTTGCCGTCCGGAAGGTATTGCAGGGTATGCGTGTTGGTCGCGTACCAGTCGATGGCCGTGTCTTCGACCTTGACCGGGGGTTTGTCGAGGAAGCGTTCAGGGCTGATGTTCCAGTAGCCGACCGCTGCAAACATTGCAGCGATGCAGCCGAACAGCAGGAAGTTGCGAAATTTTTTGCTAAACATGTTTTGGCTCACAGGTACGCGGCATTGGCCGCATCGAGGCGGCCCTGGGCGCGCAGGATCAATTCGCAGAATTCGCGGGCGGCACCTTCGCCACCACGGGCCCGCGTGACGCCATGGGCGTGCTCGCGTACGAAATCGGCGGCATTGGCGACGGCCATGCCCAAGCCTACGCGGCGGATGACCGGCAGGTCTGGCAGGTCGTCACCGAGATAGGCAACCTGTTCATAGCTTAGGCCCAGTTGCTGCAGAAGACCGTCCAGAACCACCAATTTGTCTTCGCGCCCCTGAAACAGGTGCGGGATGCCGAGGTTTTTCGCCCGGCGCTCAACCACCGGGGTCTTGCGGCCACTGATGATCGCGGTTTCGACACCGGCGTTCATCAGCATTTTGATGCCCTGGCCGTCGAGGGTGTTGAAGGTCTTGAATTCGCTGCCGTCTTCAAGGAAATACAGGCGCCCGTCAGTGAGCACACCGTCGACGTCGAACACCGCCAGTTTGATCGCTTTGCCGCGCTGCAGCAGGTCGGTTGTCATTACATCACTCCTGCACGCAGCAGATCGGAGAGGTTGAAGGCGCCGATCGGGCGATCTTCTTCGTCCACGACCACCAGGGCGTTGATTCGGTGGTCTTCCATGATTTTCAGGGCTTCGGCAGCGAGCATCTCGGGCCGTGCAGTCTTGCCGTGTGCGGTCATGACCTGGTCGATGGTGGCACTGCGGATGTCGATGCTGCGATCCAGCGTGCGACGCAAGTCGCCGTCGGTGAAGATCCCGGCCAGTTTACCGTCGGCCTCAAGGATCACGGTCATGCCCAGACCCTTGCGGGTCATTTCCATGAGTGCGTCCTTGAGCAGGGTGCCGCGTTGCACCTGCGGCAGTTCCTGGCCTGCGTGCATGACGTTTTCCACTTTCAGCAACAGACGTCGGCCCAGCGCACCACCCGGGTGGGAAAACGCGAAATCTTCAGCGGTAAAGCCACGGGCTTCCAACAGTGCCACGGCCAGTGCGTCGCCCATGACCAGCGCGGCGGTCGTAGAGGAAGTCGGCGCCAGGTTCAGCGGACAGGCTTCGTGCTCGACATGCACGTTGAGGTTGACTTCGGCGGCCTTGGCCAGCGGCGACTGAGGATTGCCGGTCACGCTGATCAACTGGATACCCAGGCGTTTGATCAGTGGCAGCAGGGTGACGATTTCGTTGGTCGAACCGGAGTTGGACAAGGCCAGGATCACGTCGTCGCGGGTGATCATGCCCATGTCACCGTGGCTGGCTTCGGCCGGGTGGACGAAAAACGCCGGGGTGCCGGTGCTGGCCAGGGTCGCGGCAATCTTGTTGCCGACATGCCCGGACTTGCCCATGCCGACCACGACCACACGGCCTTTGCTGGCCAGAATCATCTCGCAAGCGCGTACGAAATCGGCGTCGATATGGGGCAACAAGCCTTGTACGGCTTCCACTTCGAGGCGGATGGTGCGTTGTGCCGATTGAATCAGGTCGCTGGATTGGCTCATGTCAGAAATCGTATAGCCCGATGAAAAGGCGGCGATTATAGCGGTTATGTTGAAAAGCCTCACGTAAGTTCGTCGTGCTTTGTCATTCCTCGTAACTAAAACACTTAAAAAGTGCCGTCAGGCCTGTCATATCGCTGAACGCGGACGGGCATGGGCCTTGGGCGCTTGGCGTTTGCAGTGATATAGTTCGCCGCCAGTTCGGCCCGCCCGCGAGGTATGTGCTTTCCAAGGAAAGCCAGGCGTCCGAGTGAGAGGCTGCATCGCAAGGAGTTTAGATGAGTGCCGATAACGCCTACGCGGTCGAGCTGAAGGGAGTCTCCTTCAAGCGCGGTGCGCGCAGCATTTTCAATAACGTCGATATTCGCATCCCGCGTGGCAAGGTCACCGGCATCATGGGGCCTTCCGGGTGTGGCAAGACTACCTTGCTGCGTTTGATGGGTGCGCAATTGCGTCCCTCCAGCGGGGAAGTCTGGGTCAACGGTCAGAACCTGCCGACGCTGTCGCGCAGTGATCTGTTCGATGCGCGAAAGCACATGGGCGTGCTGTTTCAGAGTGGCGCGCTGTTCACCGATCTCGATGTTTTCGAGAACGTCGCTTTCCCCCTGCGTGTTCATACCCAATTGCCGGATGAGATGATCCGCGACATCGTCCTGCTCAAATTGCAGGCGGTCGGTCTGCGCGGCGCGATCGAGCTGATGCCTGACGAGCTTTCGGGAGGCATGAAGCGTCGTGTCGCCCTGGCCCGTGCGATTGCACTCGACCCGCAGATCCTCATGTATGACGAACCGTTCGTCGGTCAGGATCCGATCGCCATGGGCGTACTGGTCCGCCTGATCCGTCTGCTCAACGATGCGCTGGGCATCACCAGTATCGTGGTTTCCCACGACCTGGCCGAAACCGCGAGCATCGCTGACTACATCTATGTAGTGGGTGATGGTCAGGTGCTGGGGCAGGGCACGCCGGACGAGTTGATGAATTCGGATGAGCCGCGTATCCGCCAGTTCATGACCGGCAACCCCGATGGCCCGGTGCCGTACCATTTTCCAGCGACGGATTACCGCGCAGATCTTCTGGGGAAGCGCTGATGCGCAGAATTTCATTAATAGAACGCGTACGCCGATTCGGCGAGACGGCGATCGACGCCGTTGCGGTGTTTGGCCGCGCGACCCTGTTCCTGTTTCACGCACTGCTCGGTCGCGGTGGCATCAGCGGCGGTTTCGGCCTGCTGGTCAAGCAACTGCACTCGGTCGGCGTGATGTCGCTGGTGATCATTGTCGTGTCCGGGATTTTCATCGGCATGGTGCTGGCGCTGCAGGGCTTCAGTATTCTGTCGAGCTACGGTTCGGAGCAGGCGGTGGGGCAGATGGTGGCCCTGACGTTGCTGCGCGAGCTGGGGCCGGTGGTGACGGCGTTGCTGTTTGCCGGGCGTGCAGGTTCGGCGCTGACGGCCGAAATCGGCAACATGAAGTCCACCGAACAGCTTTCCAGCCTGGAAATGATCGGTGTCGATCCGCTCAAATACATTATTGCCCCGCGTCTGTGGGCCGGTTTCATTTCCCTGCCGGTGCTGGCGATGATTTTCAGCGTGGTGGGTATCTGGGGCGGTTCGTGGGTGGCTGTCGACTGGCTTGGAGTGTATGAAGGCTCCTACTGGGCGAACATGCAAAACAGCGTGAACTTCACCAGTGATGTGCTCAACGGCGTCATCAAAAGTATCGTTTTCGCCTTCGTCGTGACCTGGATCGCCGTATTCCAAGGCTATGACTGTGAGCCCACTTCCGAGGGTATCAGTCGTGCCACCACCAAGACCGTGGTATTCGCCTCGCTGGCAGTACTGGGCCTGGACTTTATTCTGACCGCTTTGATGTTTGGAGATTTCTGATGCAAAACCGCACCCTGGAAATCGGTGTCGGCCTGTTCCTGCTGGCAGGGATCCTGGCCTTGTTGCTGCTTGCTCTGCGGGTCAGTGGCCTGTCTCCGACTTCGACCACCGACACGTATAAACTGTATGCCTACTTCGACAATATCGCCGGTTTGACGGTCAGAGCCAAAGTGACCATGGCCGGTGTGACCATCGGCAAGGTCACGGCAATCGATCTGGATCGCGACAGCTTCACCGGTCGGGTGACCCTGCAAGTGGATAAAAAAGTCGACAACCTGCCGACTGACTCCACAGCGTCTATCCTGACCGCTGGCCTGTTGGGCGAGAAGTACATCGGTATCAGCGTAGGCGGGGAAGACACCCGCCTGAAGGATGGTGGAACCATCCACGACACGCAGTCGTCTCTGGTACTGGAAGACCTGATCGGTAAATTCCTGCTCAATACCGTTAGCAAAGACGCCAAATGAGGAGCTTTTGAATGATCTCTACCTTGCGACGTGGCCTGTTGGTGTTGCTCGCGGCAGTGCCGTTGCTGGCCAACGCTGCGCCCGGACAGTCGGCGCACGATCTGGTTCAGGACACCACGAACCGTATGCTGGCCGATCTGTCGGCCAACAAAGCGAAGTACAAGCAGGATCCGGCTGACTTCTATGCCGCGCTGAACACGATTGTCGGTCCGGTGGTCGATGCCGAAGGCATTTCCAAGAGCATCATGACGGTCAAGTATTCGCGCAAGGCCACGCCTGCGCAGATGCAGACCTTCCAGGAAAACTTCAAGAAAGGCCTGTTCCAGTTCTACGGCAACGCCTTGCTCGAGTACAACAACCAGGGCATCACGGTTGATCCAGCCAAGGACGAATCGGGCGATCGCACCAGCGTCGGCATGACCGTCAAAGGCAGCAACGGCGCGATCTACCCTGTGCAGTACACGCTGGAGAAGATCAATGGCGAGTGGAAGCTGCGCAATGTGATCATCAACGGCATCAACATCGGCAAGCTGTTCCGTGATCAGTTCGCCGATGCGATGCAGCGCAATGGCAACGATCTGGACAAGACCATCAACGGTTGGGCCGGTGAAGTCGCCAAGGCCAAGGAAGAAACCGACAAAGCTGCCGCGAAGCCAGCGCAATGAATGAGGCGGCAGTTCGTATGAGTGATGTCGACGAGCTATTGCTCAGCGGAGTGCTGGACTACCGCACAGGTCCCGACCTGCGCAAGGAAGGCCAGGCGCTGATCAAGTCCAGCAAGGCTGCAGCGCTGGTGATCGATTGCTCGGCAGTCAAGAAGTCCAGCAGCGTCGGTTTGTCGTTGCTGCTGTGCTTCATGCGCGATGCCCAGGCGGCCGGCAAGGCCGTGAGCATCCGCGCGATGCCGGAAGACATGCGCGAAATCGCTCAGGTCAGTGAGCTGACCGAGTTGCTGGCGCACCCCTGAACCCGCATCGATAAAGAAGCCCCCCGTCAGAGTCCTGCCAATGCGGGGTTCGCAGGCGCGGGGCTTTTTTGTATGATGTCCGACCCGTGCGCACAGGGCGCCGATTGAGGTTGAGCATGCAGGCCGTAGAAGTGAAGAGCTTCCTTGAAGGGAAGCTGCCAGGAATTCAGGTAGAAGTTGAAGGCGAAGGCTGCAATTTCCAACTGAACGTGATTAGCGATGAACTGGCGGCGTTAAGCCCGGTCAAGCGTCAGCAGAGCATCTATGCCCATTTGAACCCTTGGATTGCTGATGGCAGCATCCACGCGGTCACTATGAAATTTTTCAGCAGCGCGGCCTGGGCCGAGCGCACCTGAGCCCTAGGGCGTCGAGATTCTTATGGATAAATTGATTATTACCGGTGGCGTTCGTCTTGATGGCGAAATCCGTATCTCCGGGGCGAAGAACTCCGCCCTGCCGATTCTGGCTGCCACTCTGCTGTGCGATGGCCCGGTGACCGTTGGCAACCTGCCGCACCTGCACGACATCACCACCATGATCGAGCTGTTCGGTCGCATGGGCATCGAGCCTGTGATCGACGAGAAGCTCAGCGTCGAAATCGACCCGCGCACCATCAAGACCCTGATCGCCCCGTACGAGCTGGTGAAAACCATGCGTGCGTCGATCCTGGTACTGGGCCCGATGGTTGCCCGTTTCGGTGAAGCCGAAGTCGCACTGCCTGGCGGTTGCGCCATCGGTTCGCGTCCGGTCGACCTGCACATCCGTGGCCTCGAAGCCATGGGCGCGGTCATTGACGTCGAAGGCGGCTACATCAAGGCCAAGGCGCCAGAAGGCGGCCTGCGCGGTGCACACTTCTTCTTCGATACCGTCAGCGTGACCGGTACCGAGAACATCATGATGGCGGCGGCCCTGGCCAAAGGCCGCAGCGTGCTGCAGAACGCTGCGCGTGAGCCTGAAGTGGTCGACCTGGCGAACTTCCTCAACGCCATGGGCGCCAAGGTATCCGGCGCTGGTACCGACACCATCACCATTGATGGCGTCGAGCGCCTGGGTTCGTGTTTCTACAAGGTCATGCCTGACCGTATCGAAACCGGTACTTACCTGGTGGCCGCTGCGGTCACGGGTGGTCGAGTGAAGGTCAAGGACACTGATCCGACCATTCTCGAAGCAGTTCTGGAAAAGCTCCGTGAGTCCGGCGCAGAAATCACCACCGGTGAAGACTGGATCGAGCTGAACATGCACGGCAAGCGCCCGAAAGCAGTGAACGTGCGCACTGCGCCGTACCCGGCATTCCCGACTGACATGCAGGCCCAGTTCATCTCGCTCAACGCCATTGCCGAAGGCACCGGTGCAGTGATCGAGACGATCTTCGAAAACCGTTTCATGCACGTGTACGAGCTGCACCGCATGGGCGCGAAGATCCAGGTCGAAGGCAACACCGCCATCGTTACCGGTACTGAAGTCCTCAAGGGCGCGCCAGTAATGGCCACCGACCTGCGAGCTTCGGCCAGCCTGGTGATCTCGGCACTGGTTGCCGAAGGCGACACGCTGATCGACCGCATCTACCACATCGACCGTGGTTACGAGTGCATCGAAGAAAAACTGCAGATGCTGGGCGCCAAGATCCGTCGCGTTCCGGGCTAATCACTGCATTGGGACACAGGGACGTGTCCACTGAGATTATGAGTCGAGCCGGTTTCCGGCTCGATGTGTGTCTGGCGCCGATTGCGACCGGACATGAGTACCTTGATAAGGACTGACGTTTCCCATGTTGACCATCGCACTGTCCAAGGGCCGCATCCTTGACGACACCCTGCCGCTTCTCGCTGAAGCAGGCATCGTGCCGACCGAGAATCCGGACAAGAGCCGCAAGCTGATCATCCCTACCACTCAGGATGACGTACGTCTGTTGATCGTGCGTGCCACCGACGTGCCGACTTATGTCGAGCATGGCGCGGCCGACCTCGGCGTCGCCGGTAAAGACGTGCTGATGGAATACACCGGCCAGGGCCTGTACGAGCCACTGGATTTGCAGATTGCCCAGTGCAAACTGATGACCGCCGGCAAGATCGGCGCCGCCGAGCCCAAGGGCCGTCTGCGTGTGGCGACCAAGTTCGTCAACGTGGCCAAGCGTTACTACGCCGAACAGGGCCGTCAGGTCGACATCATCAAGCTCTACGGCTCGATGGAGCTGGCGCCGCTGATTGGTCTGGCTGACAAGATCATCGACGTGGTCGACACCGGCAACACCCTGCGCGCCAACGGCCTGGAACCTCAGGAACTGATCGCCACGATCAGCTCGCGTCTGGTGGTCAATAAAGCTTCGATGAAAATGCAACACGCCCGAATCCAGGCGTTGATCGACACCCTGCGCAAGGCAGTGGAGTCTCGACACCGCGGCTGATGTACCTGCGCGACCTTGAGTCGCGCCCGTCTATCCGCCTCATAGCCAGAATCTCAGGTGCCCAAGCGGAAACGACTGCTAAGTTAGGGCGCCTGAGTTTTTGCCATTCCTATGAGGCTCTCGCTATGACCGCACCGACTGCAATTCGCCGACTCAACGCTGCTGACCCGGATTTCGCGCATCATCTGGATCATTTGCTGAGCTGGGAAAGTGTGTCTGACGACTCGGTCAATCAGCGGGTGCTGGACATCATCAAGGCTGTGCGCGAGCGCGGTGACGCGGCGCTGGTCGAGTTCACCCAGAAGTTCGATGGCCTCGAAGTCGCTTCGATGGCTGACCTGATCCTGCCGCGCGAGCGTCTGGAACTGGCCCTGACCCGCATCACCGTGGCGCAACGCGAAGCGCTGGAGACAGCCGCCTCCCGCGTGCGCAGCTACCACGAAAAACAGAAGCAGGATTCCTGGAGCTACACCGAGGCTGACGGCACTGTCCTCGGCCAGAAGGTCACGCCACTGGATCGCGCAGGCCTGTACGTACCCGGCGGTAAGGCGTCGTATCCGTCGTCGGTGTTGATGAATGCGATTCCGGCCAAGGTGGCGGGTGTGACCGAAGTGGTCATGGTTGTGCCGACTCCACGCGGTGAGATCAACGAACTGGTGCTGGCGGCCGCGTGCATCGCCGGCGTTGACCGGGTGTTCACCATCGGTGGCGCACAAGCGGTTGCCGCTCTGGCTTACGGCACCGAAAGCGTGCCGCAAGTCGATAAAGTGGTTGGCCCGGGCAACATCTATGTCGCCACCGCCAAGCGCCACGTGTTCGGTCAGGTCGGCATCGACATGATTGCAGGCCCCTCGGAAATCCTCGTGGTGTGCGACGGCCAGACCGATCCGGACTGGATCGCCATGGACCTGTTCTCCCAGGCCGAGCACGACGAAGACGCGCAGGCGATTCTGGTCAGCCCGGACGCCGAGTTCCTCGACAAGGTTGCGGCGAGCATCGACAAACTGCTGCCGACCATGGATCGCGCGACCATCATCGAAACCTCGATCAATGGCCGTGGTGCACTGATTCACGTGAAAGACATGGCGCAAGCCATTGAAGTCGCCAACCGCATCGCCCCGGAACACCTGGAGTTGTCGGTCGCTGACCCACAAGCCTGGCTGCCACAGATCCGCCACGCCGGCGCGATCTTCATGGGGCGTCATACCTCTGAGGCGCTGGGCGATTACTGCGCCGGCCCGAACCACGTGTTGCCGACGTCCGGCACCGCGCGTTTCTCCTCACCGCTGGGCGTGTATGACTTCCAGAAGCGTTCGTCGATCATCTTCTGCTCCGAAGCCGGTGCTTCCGAGCTGGGCAAGACCGCTTCGGTGCTGGCCCGTGGCGAATCGCTGAGCGCGCACGCACGCAGCGCCGAATACCGCATCAAAGACGAACAGAAGGGGAACTGAACATGAGTAAATTCTGGAGCCCGTTCGTCAAGGATCTGGTGCCTTACGTGCCGGGCGAACAACCGAAGCTGACCAAACTGGTCAAGCTCAACACCAACGAAAATCCGTATGGCCCTTCTCCAAAGGCCTTGGCCGCGATGCAGGTCGAACTCAACGACAACCTGCGTTTGTACCCGGACCCGAACAGTGATCTGCTGAAAACGGCCGTCGCGAAATACTACGGCGTGCAAAACAATCAAGTGTTCCTCGGCAACGGTTCGGATGAAGTGCTGGCGCACATTTTCCACGGTCTGCTACAGCACGATCAGCCGCTGCTGTTCCCGGACATCAGCTACAGCTTCTACCCGGTGTACTGCGGTCTGTACGGCATCCAGTTCGATGCCGTGCCGCTGGATGCACAGTTCCAGATCAACCCGGCGGATTACGCCAAACCCAACGGCGGGATCATTTTCCCGAATCCGAATGCACCGACCGGTTGCCTGTTGGCGCTGGAGGCAGTCGAGCAGATCCTCAAGGCCAGCCCGGATTCGGTAGTGGTGGTGGATGAGGCGTACATCGACTTTGGCGGCGAAACGGCGATCAGCCTGGTGGACCGCTACCCGAACCTGCTGGTGACCCAGACCCTGTCCAAGTCGCGCTCGCTGGCCGGCCTGCGCGTTGGTCTGGCGGTAGGGCATCCGGATCTGATCGAAGCGCTGGAGCGGATCAAGAACAGCTTCAACTCGTACCCGCTGGATCGTCTGGCGATCGTCGGCGCTGCCGCTGCATTCGAAGATCGCGAGTACTTCGACAAGACCTGCCGTCTGGTCATCGAGAGTCGTGACTGGGTGATTGCGCAGTTGCAGGCCAAAGGTTTTGAAGTGCTACCTTCGGCGGCGAACTTCATCTTTGCCCGGCATCCGCAGCATGATGCGGCGGGGCTGGCGGCCAAGCTGCGTGAGCAGGGCGTGATCGTGCGCCACTTCAAGCAGGCGCGGATTGCCCAGTTCCTGCGGATTTCGATCGGTACGCCGGAGCAGAATCAGGCATTGATCTACGGCCTCGGCGACCTCTGAAGCACGGCTGAACCTGTGGGAGCGAGCCTGCTCGCGAAAGCGCTTTCTCATTCAACATCCATGTTGAACGTCGAGGCCTCTTCGCGAGCAGGCTCGCTCCCACACTGCTTTGTGCTTACTCTTCTTCTTTCACTGGCGCCGGAGGCGGGCGCAGACCGATTTCAGCGGTCAGCTTCAGCTCTTTGCCGTTGCGCATCACCTGAATGGTCACCTTGTCGGTCGGTTTGATCCGCGCCACCTGGTTCATCGACCGACGACCATCGCCCGCCGGCTCGCCGTCGATGCTCAGAATCACGTCACCCAACTGCAGGCCGGCCTTCTGCGCCGGGCCATCGCGGAAGATCCCCGCCACGACAATCCCCGGACGCCCGGACAAGCCAAACGATTCGGCCAGTTCCTGGGTCAGCGGTTGTACTTCAATGCCGAGCCAGCCACGAATCACCTGGCCGTGCTCGATGATCGACTTCATCACTTCCATCGCCAGTTTCACCGGGATCGCGAAACCGATGCCCTGCGAGCCGCCGGACTTGGAGAAGATTGCGGTGTTGATGCCGGTGAGGTTGCCGTTGGCATCGACCAGCGCGCCGCCGGAGTTGCCCGGGTTGATCGCCGCGTCGGTCTGGATGAAGTCTTCGTAGTTGTTCAGGCCCAACTGGTTACGCCCGGTGGCGCTGATGATGCCCATGGTCACGGTCTGGCCGACACCGAACGGGTTACCGATGGCCAGTGCGACGTCGCCGATGCGAATGTTGTCGGAGCGGCCGACGGTGATGGCCGGGAGGTTTTTCAGGTCGATCTTCAGGACCGCGAGGTCGGTTTCCGGATCGCTGCCGATCACTCGTGCGAGGGTTTCGCGACCATCCTTGAGCGCGACAACGATCTGATCGGCGCCTGTGGTCACGTGGTTGTTGGTCAGGATGTAGCCTTCCGGGCTCATGATCACACCGGATCCGAGGCTCGATTCCATGCGTTTCTGCTTCGGCGAGTTGTCACCGAAGAAGCGCCGGAACTGCGGATCTTCAAACAACGGGTGCGCCGGTTTGGCAATCACCTTCGTGGTGTAGAGGTTGACCACCGACGGTGCGGCGATGACCACGGCGTCCGCATAGGACACGGGCCCCTGTTGCACGCTGGTGGTTTGTGGGGCCTGTTGCAGGTTGACGTCGAGGCTCGGGAGCCCGACCCACTGCGGGTAACGCTGAATAATCAACAGAGCGATAAGCACGCCGGCCAACAGCGGCCAGCCGAAAAAACGCAGCGCCTTGAGCATTAAGCACGTCCTGGAAAAGTTGCAGGCGGGGTCAGACCGCCCATAATGTCGCGCATTATACGAGGCCGCGCGCGCCTCTGAACGGGATTTTCAGGAGTCTTTCATGGCCGTCGCCCTCAGCACCCTGGTCGAAGAAGCCGACCGTTACCTTGGCAGTGCAAAAATTGCCGATTATTGCCCCAACGGTCTGCAGGTCGAAGGTCGTCCGCAGGTGATGCGCATCGTCAGCGGTGTGACTGCCAGCCAGGCCTTGCTCGATGCTGCCGTCGAAGCCGAGGCCGACCTGGTGCTGGTGCACCACGGTTACTTCTGGAAGGGTGAGAACCCATGCATCACCGGCATGAAACAGCGTCGGTTGAAGACGCTGCTCAAGCACGACATCAGTCTGCTGGCGTATCACCTGCCGCTGGATCTGCACCCGGACGTCGGCAACAACGTGCAGTTGGCAAGGCAGCTCGACATCACGGTTGAAGGGCCGCTGGATCCGGACAACCTGAAGATCGTCGGCCTGGTCGGCTCGCTGGATGAGCCGGTCACCGCCCGCGACTTCGCCCGTCGTGTGCAAGAGCGTATGGGGCGTGAGCCGCTGCTGGTCGAAGGCAGCGCGATGATCCGTCGGGTCGGCTGGTGCACCGGCGGCGGTCAGGGCTACATCGATAATGCGATCGCCGCCGGCGTCGATCTGTTTATCAGTGGCGAGGCTTCCGAGCAGACCTTCCACAGCGCCCGAGAAAACGACATCAGCTTCATCGCCGCCGGCCACCACGCCACCGAACGCTACGGCGTGCAGGCGTTGGGTGACTATCTGGCGAAGCGCTTTGCACTCGAACACATGTTCATCGACATCCCGAACCCGATCTGAAGTTAAACATCTCTCCAATGTGGGAGGGGGCTTGCTCCCGAAAGCGGTGTGTCATTCAACAATGATTTCGACTGATCCTCCGCCTTCGCGAGCAAGCCCGCTCCCACAGGGACAGCGTTTCACGGCCGAACCAGCGGGCATATTCATATGCCCTTTCGTTCTAGCTTGCGCCCTGATTAGAAGAAGGACGCTGTGCTAGGATTCCCCGCTCGAACACGGCCCGCTGGCCGTTCATAAGAAAGCTTTCGTGAGTAGCCATGGTCGACAAACTGACGCATCTGAAACAGCTGGAGGCGGAAAGCATCCACATCATCCGCGAGGTGGCCGCCGAGTTCGACAACCCGGTGATGCTGTACTCCATCGGTAAAGACTCCGCCGTGATGCTGCACCTGGCACGCAAGGCGTTCTTCCCGGGCAAACTGCCGTTTCCGGTGATGCACGTCGACACCCGCTGGAAATTCCAGGAGATGTACAAGTTCCGCGACAAGATGGTCGAAGAACTGGGCCTGGACCTGATCACTCACATCAACCCGGACGGCGTGGCGCAGAACATCAACCCGTTCACCCACGGCAGCGCCAAGCACACCGACATCATGAAGACCGAAGGCCTGAAGCAGGCACTCGACAAGCATGGTTTCGACGCAGCCTTTGGCGGCGCCCGTCGCGATGAAGAGAAATCCCGCGCGAAAGAGCGCGTGTACTCGTTCCGCGACAGCAAGCACCGCTGGGACCCGAAGAACCAGCGCCCTGAGCTGTGGAACGTCTACAACGGCAAGGTCAACAAGGGCGAATCCATTCGTGTGTTCCCTTTGTCGAACTGGACCGAGCTGGACATCTGGCAGTACATCTACCTCGAAGGCATCCCGATTGTGCCGCTGTACTTCGCCGCCGAGCGTGAAGTGATCGAGAAGAACGGCACGCTGATCATGATTGACGACGAGCGCATCCTCGAGCACCTGTCCGACGAGGACAAAGCCCGCATCGTCAAAAAGAAAGTGCGTTTCCGTACCCTTGGCTGCTACCCGTTGACGGGCGCGGTGGAGTCCGAAGCCGAGACGCTGACGGACATCATTCAGGAAATGCTCCTGACGCGAACTTCCGAGCGCCAGGGCCGGGTCATCGACCACGATGGCGCTGGCTCCATGGAAGACAAAAAACGTCAAGGCTATTTCTAAGGGGTTGTCATGTCGCACGTATCTGATTTGATCAGCGAGGACATCCTCGCCTACCTGGGCCAGCACGAACGTAAAGAGCTGCTGCGCTTTTTGACCTGCGGTAACGTCGATGACGGCAAGAGCACCCTGATCGGGCGCCTGCTGCACGACTCCAAGATGATCTACGAAGATCACCTGGAAGCCATCACCCGCGATTCGAAGAAAGTCGGCACCACCGGTGACGACATCGACCTGGCGTTGCTGGTCGACGGTCTGCAGGCCGAGCGTGAGCAGGGCATCACCATCGATGTCGCCTACCGCTACTTCTCCACCGCCAAGCGCAAATTCATCATCGCCGACACCCCCGGCCATGAGCAGTACACCCGCAACATGGCCACCGGTGCGTCCACCTGTGACCTGGCGATCATCCTGGTCGACGCCCGCTACGGCGTGCAGACCCAGACCCGTCGCCACAGCTTCATCGCCTCGTTGCTCGGCATCAAGCACATCGTAGTCGCCATCAACAAGATGGACCTCAAGAACTTCGACGAAGGCGTGTTCGAGTCGATCAAGGCCGACTACCTGAAGTTCGCCGAAGGCTTGAAGATGAAGCCGACCAGCATGCACTTCGTGCCGATGTCGGCGCTGAAGGGCGACAACGTGGTGAACAAATCCGAGCGCTCGCCTTGGTACAAAGGTCAGTCGCTGATGGAAATTCTCGAGACCGTGGAAGTGGCGGGCGACCGCAACTTCACCGATCTGCGTTTCCCGGTGCAGTACGTCAACCGTCCTAACCTGAATTTCCGCGGTTTCGCCGGCACCCTCGCCAGCGGCATCGTCAAGAAGGGCGACGAAGTGGTTGTTCTGCCGTCGGGCAAGAGCAGCCGCGTGAAATCCATCGTCACCTTCGAAGGCGAGCTGGAGCACGCCGGTCCTGGTCAAGCGGTGACGCTGACCATGGAAGACGAAATCGACATCTCCCGGGGCGACCTGCTGGTGCATGCCGACAACGTGCCGCCGGTCACCGACAGCTTCGAAGCGATGCTGGTGTGGATGGCTGAAGAACCGATGCTGCCGGGCAAGAAATACGACATCAAGCGCGCCACCAGTTACGTGCCGGGCTCCATCGCCAGCATCGTCAACAAGGTCGACGTGAATACGTTGGAAGAAGGTCCTGCGAGCGCACTGCAGCTCAACGAAATCGGCAAGGTGAAGATCGCGCTCGACGCACCGATCGCCCTCGACGGTTACGACAGCAACCGCACCACCGGCGCGTTCATCATCATCGACCGCTTGACCAACGGCACCGTCGGCGCCGGCATGATCGTCGCTCAGCCTGTGAGCCACGGTACCGCCACGCACCACGGCAAGCTGGCCCATGTGGCTACCGAAGAACGTGCACAGCGTTTCGGTCAGCAACCGGCGACCGTGCTGTTCAGCGGCCTGTCAGGCGCGGGCAAGAGCACGCTGGCCTACGCCGTCGAGCGCAAGTTGTTCGACATGGGCCGTGCGGTGTTTGTGCTCGACGGGCAGAACCTGCGTCACGACCTGAACAAAGGTCTGCCACAGGATCGTGCCGGCCGTACCGAGAACTGGCGTCGTGCCGCGCACGTGGCGCGTCAGTTCAACGAAGCCGGTCTGCTGACCCTGGCCGCGTTCGTCGCGCCGAGTGCTGAAGGTCGTGAACAGGCCAAGGACCTGATCGGCAAGGATCGTCTGCTGACCGTCTACGTGCAGGCTTCGCCTGCTGTGTGTGCCGAGCGTGATCCGCAAGGGCTGTATGCTGCCGGTGGCGATAACATTCCGGGCGAATCCTTCCCGTATGACGTGCCGCTGAATGCTGATCTGGTGATCGACACCCAGTCGCTGTCGCTGGAAGAAAGCGTCAAGCAAGTGCTCGATCTGCTGCGCAAGCGTGGCGCGATCTAAGCGTTAGCTGAAAACAAAAAGCCCGCCGATGAGCAATCATCGGCGGGCTTTTTGTTTCGGGCCAACTCGGTCAAAACTGTGGGAGCGGGCCTGCTCGCGAAGGCGGTGTGTCATTCAGCATCGTTGCCGGCTGATCCACCGTTTTCGCGAGCAAGACATGGGGTCTCTATTGAATACACAAGGGTGTTCAGCACAGATCATCCCGAGTCAGCGGCGCTCCGGGTATTCGCGGTGCATCTGTTCCAGCAGCGCATCCTTGTCCTGCCACAGCTGATTGATCCAGCCCTGAAACTGCAGGCGGTATTCGCCGTCCTGATCGTAGTTCTTGCCGATGAATTGCTGCGGGATTTTCAGTTCTTCAAAGTGCACCACCACGTCGCGCACATTGCCGCACAGCAGGTCCCAGAACCCCGGGCGGCCGCCTGGATAGTGAATGGTCACGTTGACGATCGATTCCAGCTGTTCACCCATCGCATCCAGCACAAAGGCAATGCCGCCAGCCTTGGGCTTGAGCAGGTATTTGAACGGCGACTGCTGCTGCGCATGCTTGCCTTCGGTGAACCGCGTGCCTTCGACGAAGTTGAAAATTCCTACCGGGTTATCGCGAAATTTTGCGCAGGTCTTGCGGGTGGTTTCCAGGTCTTTGCCTTTCTTCTCCGGATGCTTTTCCAGATACGCCTTGGAGTAGCGCTTCATGAACGGAAAGCCCAGCGCCCACCACGCCAGACCGATCACCGGGACCCAGATCAGCTCCTGCTTGAGGAAGAATTTCAGCGGTTGAATACGCCGGTTGAGCACGTACTGCAGCACCAGAATGTCGACCCAGCTCTGATGGTTGCTGGTGATCAGATACGAGTGCTGATAGTCGAGCCCTTGCAGGCCGCTGATGTGCCAGCGCGTGCGCCGCACCAGGTTCATCCAGGCTTTGTTGTTGCTGATCCATGCCTCGTGGGTGTGGCTCATCAGCCACAGCGAGGCGCGTCGGGCGAGGTCGAAGGGCAGCACTTTGATCAGCGCCACACAGAACAGAAACGAGCACAGCAGTATCGTATTGAGCGCCAACAGCAGTGAGGCGATCACGCCGCGCAGCGGTGCGGGGAGAAAATCCAGCATTTACACATCCATAGGTCGGTTGGCAGCTTGAATCGCGGTGAGGGCGATGGTGTAGACGATGTCGTCGACCTGCGCGCCGCGCGGCAGATCGTTCACCGGTTTGCGCAGGCCTTGCAGCATCGGCCCGAGGCTGACGCAATCGGCGCTGCGCTGCACGGCTTTGTGGGTGGTGTTGCCGGTGTTCAGGTCAGGGAACACAAACACCGTGGCGCGTCCGGCCACCTGGCTGTTCGGCGCCAGTTGCCGGGCGACTTCTGCGTTGGCGGCGGCGTCGTATTGCAGTGGGCCGTCGATCAGCAGCGAGTGCTGTTGCTCGTGGGCGAGCAGGGTGGCCTCGCGCACCTTCTCGACTTCTTCACCGCTGGCGGATTCGCCGCTGGAGTAACTGATCATCGCCACCCGCGGGGTAATGCCGAATGCCGCAGCGGAGTCGGCGCTTTGCAGGGCAATCTCGGCCAGCTCCGTGGCACTTGGGTGCGGGTTCATCACGCAGTCGCCGTAGACCAGCACTTCTTCCGGGAACAACATGAAGAACACCGACGACACCAGGGTGCAGCCCGGCGCGGTCTTGATCAGTTGCAGGGCCGGGCGGATGGTGTTGGCGGTGGTGTTGATCACGCCCGAAACCAGCCCGTCGACTTCATCCAGCGCGAGCATCATGGTGCCGATCACCACGGTGTCTTCCAGCTGTTGTTCGGCCATTGGCGCATTGAGGCTTTTGCTTTTGCGCAGGGCGACCATCGGCTCGATATAGCGCTCGCGGATCAGGTCCGGATCGAGAATCTCCAGGCCTGGCGGCAGCTCGATGCCCTGGGCGCGGGCCACGGCTTCGACGTCCTCGGGTTTGGCCAGCAACACGCAACGGGCGATTCCGCGCTCCTGGCAGATCGCCGCCGCTTGCACGGTGAGTGGCTCGCTGCCTTCGGGCAGGACGATGCGTTTGTTCGCCGACTGCGCCCGTTGAATCAGTTGATAGCGGAATACCGCTGGCGACAGGCGCATTTCTCGTGGCGTGCCACAGCGCTGGTGCAGCCACTTGGCATCGAGATGACTGGCGACGAAATCGGTGATGATCTCCGCGCGCTCGCGGTCATCGATGGGGATTTCCTTGTTCAGGCCATTGAGCAGGTTGGCGGTGTCGTAGGAGCCGGTGCTCACCGAAAGCACCGGCAAACCGGCCTGCAGCGCGCCACGACACAGGTCCATGATGCGCGGGTCGGGCAGGGTGTCGCTGGTCAGCAACAGGCCGGCCAGCGGTACGCCGTTGAGTGCCGCGAGGCTGACCGCGAGGATGATGTCGTCGCGATCGCCCGGGGTCACCACCAGCACGCCGGGCTTGAGCAGCTCCACGGTGTTGCGCATGGTTCGCGCGCAAATAATGATTTTGGTCATGCGCCGGGTTTCGTAGTCACCGGCATTGAGCACCTGCGCGCCCATCAGGTCGGCGACGTCACGGGTGCGCGGCGCATTGAGTTCCGGCTGGAACGGGATGCAGCCGAGCAGGCGGAAATCACCGCTGCGCAGCAATGGCGAATGTTCTTTCAGACGCGTGGCGAAGGCGTCCATGCTCTCGTCGGTCTTGACCTTGTTGAGGATCACGCCGAGGACTTTCGGGTCTTTCGGGCCACCGAACAATTGCGCCTGCAATTCGACGCGACCGGAGAGTTCGGCGAGCACTTCGTTTTCTGGCGCCGAGACCAGAATCACCTCGGCATCCAGGCTTTTCGCCAGGTGCAGATTGACCCGCGCGGCATAACTGGCGCTGCGGGTCGGCACCATGCCTTCGACCACCAGCACGTCTTTGCCGATGGCGGCCTGCTGATACAGGGCAATGATTTCTTCTAGCAGTTCATCGAGCTGGCCGTCGCCAAGCATCCGCTCGACATGCGCCAGGCCCAGTGGCTGCGGCGGTTTCAGGCCGTGGGTACGCGCTACCAGTTCGGTGGAGCGTTCAGGGCCAGTGTCGCCCGGATGTGGCTGGGCAATCGGTTTGAAGAAGCCGACTTTCAGTCCGGCCCGCTCCAGGGTACGCACCAGCCCGAGGCTGATGGAGGTCAGACCCACGCCAAAATCGGTGGGCGCGATAAAAAAAGTTTGCATGCGGATTCTCTAAGGGTGCATGGCAATGGTGAAGGCCCTATGGCTGGCCATCTACCGAAATTCAGTCGCCAAGGTTATCGCTAACCGAGCCTTGTGCGCACCAACCGCAGGCAAAGGGTTGGCCTATTTTTTCAATACGTTGCGCCGGGTCCAGAACCCAGGTGCGCGATTGCCATGGCGGCTGATGACGAAGGTGCTGAGTGTGGCCACAGGAAAGCTCGGCCACCCAGTGTCCGTCTTCGTCCTGATGGAAGCCTTCGATCGTCGAACCCCGTTTGTCAGGGTTGTGTTCGCTTTCGCGCGATTGCTTCGCTAAACTTGGCCTTTCTATATTCTTATGCAAAAGGTCTCGCCCCATGCTGATCGCCGCCAATAAGGCTGTCTCCATCGACTATACCCTGACCAACGACGCTGGTGAGGTCATCGACAGCTCCGCCGGCGGCGCTCCGCTGGTCTACCTGCAAGGCGCAGGCAACATCATCCCGGGCCTGGAAAAAGCCCTGGAAGGTAAAGCTGTTGGTGACGAACTGGAAGTCTCCGTTGAACCGGAAGACGCTTACGGCGAATACGCTGCCGAACTGGTCAGCACCCTGAGCCGCAGCATGTTCGAAGGCGTTGACGAGCTGGAAGTCGGCATGCAGTTCCACGCTTCGGCGCCGGACGGCCAGATGCAGATCGTGACCATCCGTGACCTGGACGGCGACGACGTTACCGTCGACGGCAACCACCCACTGGCCGGTCAGCGCCTGAACTTCAAAGTGAAGGTCGTTGATATCCGTGACGCCAGCCAGGAAGAAATCGCTCATGGTCACGTCCATGGCGAAGGTGGCCATCACCACTGATTTTCTGCGCTAAGCTTCGAGTACTGGAGAGGCGCCTGCGGGCGCCTTTTTAGTCCGCGGCTGTCCTTGGTGGTCTCGCCAAGTGGCTGTTTCGAGTAGAACACGGGAATCCTGGAGTACGTCATGAGTGCTTTTCACGACCTTAAGTTGACAGCCCTGGATGGTCAGGAGCTACCGCTGGCGCCTTTCAAGGGCCAAGTCGTGCTGGTGGTCAACGTCGCCTCCAAATGCGGCTTGACCCCACAGTACGCGGCGCTGGAAAACCTCTATCAGCAGTTCAAAGGCAAAGGTTTCAGTGTGCTGGGCCTGCCGTGCAACCAGTTTGCCGGTCAGGAACCCGGTACAGAACAGGAAATTCAAGAGTTCTGCAGCCTCAACTACGGTGTGACATTTCCGTTGTCGAGCAAGCTCGAAGTCAACGGCCACGAGCGCCATCAGCTCTACCGCCTGCTGGCGGGCGAGGGCGCGGAGTTCCCCGGTGACATCACCTGGAATTTCGAGAAGTTCCTGCTCGGCAAGGACGGCCGTGTATTGGCGCGGTTCTCACCGCGCACGGCGCCGGATGATCCGAGCATTGTTCATGCGATTGAAAAAGCGCTGAGCTGAAACAAGCGGATCGCAGCCCTCGGGCTGCGATTTTTTTCGCCTGCCTTTTGAGCCTTAATCATTCTGATCAATAGTGCTATCGCCCGGGTGCAGTCCTGCATATTATCGCCGTCATATAGGTTCATGCCTGTCGATAACGTTTTCGTGGAGCTTCCCGATGCCTGTTCAAGCCCTGTTCAAACCGTTCCATCTCGGTGCCCTCGAACTGCCGACCCGTGTGGTCATGGCGCCAATGACCCGCTCGTTTTCTCCGGGCGGCGTACCGAACTCAAAAGTCATCGAATACTACCGTCGTCGGGCTGCTGCCGGCGTCGGCCTGATCATTACCGAAGGCACCACCGTTGGCCACATCGCCTCCAACGGCTATCCGAACGTGCCGCAGTTCTTTGGTGAAGCACCGTTGGCCGGCTGGAAAAAAGTCGTCGACGCGGTGCATGCCGAGGGCGGCAAGATCGTTCCGCAACTGTGGCACGTGGGCAGCGTTCGCCGCATCGGCACCGAGCCGGACGCCAGCGTGCCGGGTTATGGTCCGTCGGAAAAACTCAAGGAAGGTCAGGTCGTGGTGCACGGCATGACCAAACAAGACATTCAGGATGTGATTGCAGCGTTTGCACAAGCCGCCAGGGATGCGCAAAGCATCGGCATGGACGGCGTGGAAATCCACGGCGCCCACGGTTACCTGATCGACCAGTTCTTCTGGGAAGGCAGCAACCAGCGCACCGACGAGTATGGCGGCAGCCTGGCCAACCGTTCGCGTTTCGCCATCGAATTGATTCAAGCGGTGCGCGCGGCAGTCGGTGAAGGCTTCCCGATCATCTTCCGCTTCTCGCAGTGGAAACAGCAGGATTACACCGCGCGGCTGGTGCAAACCCCGGAGGCGTTGGGTGAGTTCCTCAAACCGCTGGCCGAGGCCGGTGTGGATATTTTTCACTGCTCGACGCGGCGCTTCTGGGAGCCGGAGTTCGACGGTTCCGAGCTGAACCTGGCCGGCTGGACGCGCAAGCTGACCGGCAAGCCTACCATTACTGTCGGCAGCGTCGGCCTGGATGGCGAGTTCCTGCAGTTCATGGTCAACACCGACAAGGTCGCGCAGCCGGCCAGTCTGGAGAAACTGCTGGAGCGTCTGAACAACGACGAGTTCGACCTGGTGGCGGTAGGCCGCGCGCTGCTGGTGGATCCGGACTGGGCGCTGAAAGTCCGCGAAGGGCGTGAGCAGGACATCTTGCCGTTCAGCCGTGAGGCGTTGATGACGCTGGTTTAAGCGGCGGTTTCACCGGCTCCTTCGCGAGCAGGCTCGCTCCCACAGGTTTCTCTGGTGTTCACCGAAGATCCCCCTGTGGGAGCGAGCCTGCTCGCGAAGGCGGTTCTGAAGTCTGCAAGGATTCAGGGCAATGTCTGCGCATGCGGTACAACTTGCTCCCCGACACACGCCCCGCGCAAATGCTTTTCAAACTGCTCGATGATCGCCGCCCAGCCCTGGCGACTGGCATGCTGGCGCGCATTCAGGCGCACGCAACGCAACGTTTCATCCTCTTCCAGCAACCACGCCGCCGCATCGCAGAACGCCTCTTCATCACCGGGCATCGCCAACATGCCGTTGTAGCCATGGCGGATGTGCTGCGCCGCTGCCGCCTGATCGTAAGCCACCACGCCCAGACCTGAAGCCAGTGCTTCGAGCACCACGTTGCCGAAGGTTTCGGTCATGCTCGGAAACAGAAACAAATCGCCCGAGGCGTAGTGCGCCGCCAGCGCTTCGCCGCGTTGCGAACCACAGAAAATCGCCTCCGACAGGTCCTTTTCCAGCGCAAGCCGTTGCGGTCCGTCGCCGACCACAATCAGCTTCAGGTTGCGCTGTGGATAAGTGCTGCGGAGTTTGTCGAAGCAGCGCTTGAGCAGGCCCAGATTCTTCTCTGGGGCCAGACGTCCTACGTGAATCACCGCAATGTCCTGCTCGCTCAGGCCCCATTGCTCACGCAATCCGTTCAGCCGCTTGGCCGGGTGAAATAACTGGCTGTCCACGCCTCGGGAGAGCAAGGCGAGGCGGTCGAAATGCCGGCGCTCCAGCTCCAGGCGCTGGCTGATACTCGGCACCAGAGTCATCGCCGAGCGGTTGTGGAACCAGCGCAGATAATGGGTCAGCAAGCGCGTCAGTAAACCCAGCCCGTACTGGTTGGTGTACTGCTGGAAATTGGTGTGAAAGCCACTGACCACCGAGATCCCCAGGCGCCGCGCTGCACGCAATGCCGACAAGCCGAGCGGGCCTTCCGTGGCGATGTACAGCACGTCCGGGCGATGGCGCTTCCAGCGTCGCAACAGCTTGTGCATCGACGACTGGCCCCATTGCAGCCCCGGATACCCGGGCAGCGGCCAACCCCGACACAGCAACAGCGCGTCATCCTCGGTGCGCTGCGGATCGCCCGCCTGACGCGGCCGCACCAGCTCCACCTGATGCCCACGCGCGCGCAATCCATCGCACAAGCGGCCAAGGGTATTGGCCACCCCGTTGATTTCCGGTGGGAAGGTTTCGCTGATCAGGGTGATATGTAGAGCTGTCGTCATGACCTCAGTGTCGGCTGAGGCCATGTCGTGCCTGTGACGTTCGGATGATGGATTTGTGACCGGTCTGTCCGTGACCGGTTCAGCGCTGGGTGACGAGGTTCTCCGCGCCGCGTTCACGCACCCAGAACAACGTCGCACCTGCAACGGCGGCTGGCATCATCAGGATGTTGACCACCGGGATCAGTAGCACCAGATAGACGATGCCGCCGAAGCTCATGCTCTGCCAGCGCTTCTGGCGCAGCCAGGCGAGCATCTCGTTCCAGCCCAGTTTGTGGTTGTCCGCCGGGTAGTCGATGTACTGGATCGCCATCATCCACACGCCGAACAGCAGCCACAGCGGCGCGGCGACGATGTTCACCACCGGGATGAACGAGAGGATGAACAGGCCGATCGCTCGCGGCAGGAAGTAGCCGAGTTTGCGCATTTCCCGGGCGAGGGTGCGCGGGATCATCGCGATCAGTTCGCCCCAGCTGAACGCCGGGAAGTCGTCGGTGCCGCGCACCACCACTTCGACCTTTTCCGCGAGAAAGCCGTTGAACGGCGCGGCGATGACGTTGGCCAGCATGGTGAAGGTGAAAAACACCATCAGTGCCACCAGCACCACGAACAGCGGCCAGAGGATGTAGCTGAGGAAGCTCAGCCAGTCGGGCAGCGACGGCATCAGGCTGTCGACCCACAGGCTGAACTGATGGCCGGCCAGATAGATCAATCCGACGAACAGCACCAGGTTGATCGCCAGCGGCAGCAACACAAACAGGCGCAGGCCGGGGCTGAGGACCAGTTTGAGGCCTTCGCGCAGGTATTGCGGGCCGGACAGGACAGGGGCGGGCATAGGGTGCTCCGAGCAAGGGAAAACGCGCCGACCTTACCGGCTTTGCAACACGTGCGAAAGCGCGGCAGAGCGATCGACATTGACTGTAACAAAGACGTCCATCTCGTCAGTGTCTGCGCATAGAGACCACCTATGAGCTGGATTGTTAAACCGTATTTCCTTAATCTTGCCCCCCTCGATACGCTGCACCCAACTTTTTACAGGACTGTCGAGCTCATGCCTTCCCCAAGGTTATCCACAGTCCTTTTTTATTCCCGCCGGCAGTCCGGCGTTCCGCGCCAGTCTTTCGGCCCGGTCAACAGGAGCAGGTCATGTCTGAAGTCCGTCATTCGCGAGTGATTATTCTCGGTTCCGGCCCTGCCGGTTACAGCGCTGCGGTCTACGCCGCCCGTGCCAACCTCAAGCCACTGCTGATCACCGGCATGCAGGCCGGCGGTCAACTGACCACCACCACCGAAGTCGACAACTGGCCGGGCGACGTGCACGGTCTGACCGGCCCGGCACTGATGGAGCGGATGCGCGAGCACGCCGAGCGTTTTGAAACCGAGATCGTTTTCGATCACATCAACGCCGTGGACTTCGCCGCCAAGCCATACACCCTGACCGGCGACAGCGCGACCTACACCTGCGATGCGCTGATCATCGCCACCGGCGCCAGCGCTCGCTACCTGGGCCTGCCGTCGGAAGAGGCGTTCATGGGCAAAGGCGTTTCGGCCTGCGCAACCTGCGACGGTTTCTTTTACCGCAACAAGCCAGTGGCTGTGGTGGGCGGCGGCAACACCGCTGTTGAAGAAGCGCTGTACCTGGCCAACATCGCCAGCACCGTGACCCTGATCCACCGTCGCGAAACCTTCCGCGCCGAGAAGATCCTGATCGACAAGCTCAACGCCCGCGTGGCCGAAGGCAAGATCATCCTCAAGTTGAACGCCAACCTCGACGAAGTGCTGGGCGACAACATGGGCGTGACCGGTGCGCGCCTGAAGAACAACGATGGCAGCTTCGACGAAATCAAGGTCGACGGCGTGTTCATCGCTATCGGCCACACTCCGAACACTTCGCTGTTCGAAGGTCAGTTGACGTTGAAAGACGGTTATCTGGTGGTGCAGGGCGGCCGTGACGGCAACGCCACTGCAACCAGCGTCGAAGGCATCTTCGCCGCCGGTGACGTGGCTGACCACGTTTACCGTCAGGCCATCACCTCGGCCGGCGCCGGCTGCATGGCGGCACTGGACACCGAGCGTTACCTGGACGGTCTGCAGAACGCTTCGTTCTAAATCGCAGATACAAAAAAACCGGCTTCGGCCGGTTTTTTTATACCCTCATTTTCAGCTACACCGCCTGACCAGTGTGGGAGCGGGCTTGCTCGCGAAGGCGTCGTGTCAGGCAATATTTTGGGTGTCTGACACAGCGCTTTCGCGAGCAAGCCCGCTCCCACTGGGCGATTGGGGCTGCGACTGAAATCAGCGGCGGGTCAGGGGTTGGGCGGTGAATTTGACGCCAGCCAGACCGTGCTGGATCAGCGCCCGAATGTTGCCGTGGTCGCTGCCTTCAGGCGTCGCCAGTACCGAGCGGTAATGCTCGCCGAATGCCAGCAGCGCTTCCTCATCGCTCAGGCCTTCCAGCAGCGCCAGACCCAACGTCTTGCACGAACCTTCGTTCTGCCCGGCGGCGTTTTCCACGCCGCCGTTGTTGAATGCTTGCGGCTGGTAGTCGTAACCGGCGGCGATGAAGGCCAGGGTGTCGGCGAAAACGTGTTCGCCGCTCTTGAGGCTGGCGCGCAGGGTGTTCAAATCACTCATTGGGTTTTCCTTTGGCGAACGCCGCCTGTTGTTCGGCGTTGGCTTCTTGCTGGTATTGGGCTTTCCACTCGGCGTAGGGCATGCCGTATACCACTTCACGGGCGTCGTCGAGGCTGACCTCGATCTGCTGTTCATCGGCGGCGGCCTTGTACCACTTGGACAGGCAGTTGCGGCAGAAACCGGCAAGGTTCATCAGGTCGATGTTCTGCACATCCTTGCGGCTGTCCAGGTGGGCGACCAGCCGGCGGAAGGCGGCGGCTTCGAGTTCGAGGCGTTGTTGCTCGGTCATGATGGGCTCTGTGCAGTCAAATCGTGGCGCGGATGATAAAAGTCTGACGCTTGAAGCGCCAGACGCACTCAGCGGCTGGCGGCGAGGGTAATCGACACCGACTCGGCAAATCGCAGTGCATGCGGCTTGTCGACTTCGACTTCGGCGTACAGCACGGCGGTGTTGGTCATCACCAGATCCAGCAACTCCTGGGTCAGACGTTCGAGCAACGCAAAGCGATTGCCCTCCACGTGGGCGATAATCGCCTTGGTGATGGTGCGGTAGTTCAGTGCGTGATCGATGTCGTTGTCACGCACCGCTTCCTGCGCGGCGTACAGGATGGTCAGGTTGATCAGCACGTCCTGTTTGTTGAGGATCTCGTCCTCGTTGATCCCGATAAAGGTGCGCAAGCGCAGATCCTTGACCCGGATGCGCGCCATTCCCGGTTGAAGTTGTGACATTTACTTGCTCCGTCCAATCAATTGCAGGAACTCCTGGCGGGTGTTGCTCGAGTCGCGGAACGCGCCGAGCATGACCGAGGTGTTCATGGTCGAATTCTGTTTCTCGACGCCGCGCATCATCATGCACATGTGCCGGGCCTCGATGACCACCGCAACACCGGCGGCATCGGTGACTTGCTGTACTGCATCGGCGATTTGCCGGGTGAGGTTTTCCTGAATCTGCAGGCGCCTGGCGAACATGTCCACCAGCCGCGCGATCTTCGACAGCCCCAGCACCTTGCCCGTTGGAATATAAGCCACATGCGCCTTGCCGATGAAGGGCAGCAGGTGATGTTCGCACAACGAGTACAACTCGATGTCGGCGACGATGATCATCTCGTCGCTGTCGGAGGCGAACAGCGCGCCGTTGACGATCTCATCCACACTCTGTTCGTAGCCATGACACAGGTATTGCATGGCTTTGGCCGCGCGCACGGGCGTATCGAGCAGGCCTTCGCGGTCTGGGTCTTCACCGAGGCCGATCAGGATCTCGCGGTAATTCTCGGGCAGGGAACGGGTCATGGGAGGTCCTCGCGCAGCAGCTTATTTGACGTGCCGTCCGCCGTTGACGGTCAGGGTCGTGCCAGTGACATAGGGGTTGTCGAGCAGATAGCGCAGGCTCTGGTAGATCACTTCGCTGCCGGGCTCGATGCCCAGCGCGGATTTCGCCAGGGCCTTGGCACGGTACGCCGCGTCGTCGTCGGGATTGAACAATAGCAGGGCCGGCGCAATGCCGTTGACCTTGATCACTGGCGCATAACGCGCGGCGAAGGACAGGGTCAGGCTGTCGAGCCCGGCCTTGCTGGCGCAATAACCGATGTGCTTGCTGCTGCCCTTGCGGGTGACGTCGTCGCTGATGTGGATGATGTCTGCAGGCGTCGAGCGCTTGAGCAGGTCGGCGCAGTGCAGATTGATCAGGTAGGGCGCGAGCATGTGCACGTTGACCATGCGCACAAAGGCGTCGGCTTCGTTGTCCACAGTTTCCGCCAGCCACTCGGAAGCGTTGTGGATGATGGCGCGCAGGTTGTCGGTATGGGTTTTCAATTCTTCGATGAAGGCAAGAATGGAGGCTTCGCTGGAAAAGTCCGCGAACACCCCGACAGCGCCAAGATCACGCAGGGCTTGCACGCCCGGACGTTCGCTGCGGTAAGTGAAGATGACGCGATGGCCGTCTTCGAGCAGGCGCCGCGCACAGTGCAGGCCGACACGCTGGCCGGCACCGGTAATGAGGATCGGGGCGGAAGAAGTGGTCATGAACGGCTCGCGTCGCGGTGAGAGCAAAACTATAACAGCGACGCGGGTTGCCCACCTATCGCAAGACGGGTGTTGTGCTTTTGTGGGAGCCGGGCTTGCTCGCGAAAGCGGTGTATCAGTCATCGGCATTGTTGAATGCCACACCGCTTTCGCGAGCAAGCCCGCTCCCACATGGAATCTCAACGGTTTTGAGAGACCGGTTCAACAGGCAGTCGACGTGCCGGAACGCTGTTCAGCCAACCGGCCAGCAACCGTGTCGACAGCGGAATAAAGAAATAAACCATCAGCGGTGTCAGGCACGCCGTGCTGATCAATACGCGAGGCAACAGGCTCAACTCGCCGAGCAAGGGCCCGAGGACAAAGTTGAACAGCAGCGACACCGGGAAGAACGCCAGCCAGATCGCCACGGCCTGTTTCCAGCGCGGTGGTCGCTGGCCCGCTGCGCCGAACCAGCCTTCGATGCCGCTGACCCGATGCTCTTTGGGATGCGCAAACAGATCGCTGCCTCGCGCCAGCCAGGCGGTGCGTGAGGCCGAGTGCTCCCAGGCGTGCAGGGTCTGCTCGTCGACGAAGCGGAAAATGATCTGGAATTCGTTGTCACCGGGCGGCGGAGCGAGCACGCCGGAACCCAGGTAACCGGGAAAGTCAGTGGCCAGTTGTTCGCCTTCGCGCAACCAGGCAATCAGGTCCTGATAGCGGCCGTCGGCGACGCGACGCGCAACCATCAGCGTGACAGGGGAAGTAGACATTGTGTATCTCCGTATTTCCGAGTGCGTCGCTCCGGGTAGGAGTTTCGCAATACGCAGGCTGGGGGTAGGTGCCTGCGCTTTTCAACAAGCAAGGATTATTCCTGATTTTGATGACAGTTTCAGAGACTTTCGTCTCTGTTCATGGGTTGAACCGATGACGTGCATCGGATGTAGAATGGGATCCAAATCAATCGAGCGGACTCACCTGCAAATGGCTGTTATCACGGACGTTAACCCTGCCTCGCAGGCATCTGTCGCGCTCGAGCGTGAAGAGCTGTTCCCCATTCGTGAAGTGTCACGGCTGACCGGGGTGAATCCGGTCACGCTGCGGGCATGGGAGCGTCGCTACGGTTTGATTGAGCCGGTACGCACCGAAAGTGGGCATCGGCTGTATTCGATGACCGATATTGAGCGTGTGCGCAGCATTGTCGAGTGGATCGACCGTGGAGTGGCGGTCAGCAAGGTTGGCAAGATTCTGGCCAAGACCGAGCCGCTGAAGGCACTGGCGCACATCATTTCCGATGACCAGGTGACGGCGGACTATCAACAATGGCAAGACCAGATGCAGTGCGCGGTCAGCGCTTTCGACGATCTGGAACTGGATCGGGTCTACTCGCAGATCTTTGCTTCCTACCCGTTGCCGGTGGTGTTTCAGGACATAGTGCTGCCGCTGTGGCGACGCCTGCTCCAGCATCGTGAAGCCTTCGGGCAAACCAGTGAATGGCTGTTTCTCGATGGCTTCCTGCGTACCCGGGTCCTGGGGCGGATCATGGTGTTACGCAAGTCGCAGCCGCGCAGGATCATCGTCAGTGACTTGGCCGGGGAGTGCCGTGAACTCGAGTTGTTGGTGGCTGCGCTGTTTCTCAGCGGTGGAGAAACCGGTGTGCGCGTGCTGACGACGGGGCAGCCGTTCGACGAATTGACGCTGGTCTGCGAGAAGATCAAACCCCAGGCGCTGGTGCTGTTTTCCAACCATGCACCGACGACGGAGCTGCCGCGACGTCTGAATCGGCTGGCGCTGAGTCTCGATTGTCAGTTGTTGCTGGCTGGGGATGCGGCAGACCTGGCGCAAGACGCATTGGCCGGTTCTTCAATCGGCTGCCTGGGTAACGAAGGGGCGACAATGCAGCAGCGCATGACGCAATTCCTTGCGGGCAAACTCGATACCTGAAACTCAGGTGTGCAGGGCGGGATGGGTCAGACGGTGTTGTTGCAGAATGAACTGGCGCAGACGTTCAGTTTCATCGGCATCAGTCTGGCTCAGCTCATAGGCGTAGAAGCCGTGCTCGGTTTCCCGCTCGAAATTGCCGCGCAGGGAAATCCGCTCATAACCTGAAGGACTGAACCACAAGGCGAAATGCTTCGGCGGTTTGGTCTTGTTGCGCATTTCCAGCAGCACGCCTTTGTGCGACACCTCGTGCACCCACATCATGCCCGGTTGGCCCTTGGCGTTTTCCAGCGCCACCGGCTCTTCCAGAGTCAGCCGCCACGGGCGAACCATCGGCCCGTCCTCGTAAATGCTTGGCACGCCCAGGCGCAAGTGCAACGCGTGGAATTCGTCTTCCACCAAATGCAGCGGGAAAGTCATTTGCTGGTTTTCGAAGTTGGCCTGGATCGTCACTTGTTCGTGAGCGGCCAGGCGCGTGAGCAAGTCACGGATCTGCGAACCACCATTGACTAGCAGGCTCGACGTTGCATCCCGCACATTGAGCTGCGGGTTGTGCTGCATGGTCTGGATGAAATCCAGCTCATCCTGGGTCAGGAGTGCGTCGCGTTGCATGGCCTGGCTCGAAAGAAATAGTTACAAAGTCATTGGTGATTGTAGTTACTGACACTTAGTTCGCAGTTTTGTTTGCGCCGTTCGTCGTTTTCAGCGCGGCGAGTTCGGCTTGCAAGGCGGCAACCTGCGCTTCCAGCTGTGCGACGCGTTGCTGCGCCTTGACCTGCACTGTGACGTCTTTCTGCACGCCGACGAAATAAGTCTGGCCGTCTTCGGCATTTTTCACCGTAGAAAGCGACAGTTCATTCCAGAATGGCGTGCCGTCCTTGCGGTAGTTGCGCAGGATTTCCCGGCACGACCCGCCATTGCGCAACGTGTCGCGAATGAGCGTCAGGCTGGCCTGATCGCGGTCTCCGGACTGCAGAAAACGGCAGTCCTGGTAGAGAATCTCTTCGCTGGTGTAACCGGTCAGGCGCTCGAAGGCAGGGTTCACATAGATCAGGATGTTGTCCTGTTCCCCTTCCTTCTCTGCGACCACGATCCCGTCGTTCGACGCGTTGATCACCATTTGCAGCAGACTGGCGTTGATCATCAATGAATCCATTCAGTGTTGATGGTGGCTGGCATTCTAGAAGTTCCAACGCCGCTGTCTACTGGCCATCACCGCTAATTGAGTGCGGATCGCGGCTTTTGTATCGGGCTGCTACTATCCCGGCTCATTTTTTTCAGCTTCAGGATCAGATTGATGAAAGTCGCCATCCTCTCCGGCTCGGTTTACGGCACGGCCGAAGAAGTCGCCCGTCACGCGCAGAACCTGCTGAAAGACGCCGGTTTTGAAACCTTCTACAACCCACGCGCCAGCCTGGCCGATATCCAGGCATTTGGCCCGGAAGCGTTTCTTGCAGTGACTTCGACCACCGGCATGGGCGAACTGCCGGACAACCTGCAGCCATTGTATTTCAGCATTCGCGATCAGTTGCCAATGGCCTGGCGCGGTCTGCCGGGTGCGGTGATCGGTCTGGGCGATGCCAGTTACGGCGATACCTTCTGTGGCGGCGGCGAGATGCTGCGCGAGTTGTTCGCTGAGCTGGGCGTGCGCGAAGTGCAGGAGATGCTGCGTCTGGACGCCAGCGAAAGCGTGACGCCGGAAACCGACGCCGAGCCATGGCTGGCGCAATTGATCAGCGCCCTCAAGGGCTGATTGCGCGCTCGCGCAACAATGCCAGCCAAGCCTGGGCGGCTTTCGACAGATAGGCGCCCTGACGCCAGATGAAAGCGATGTCCCAGCGCAGGTAATCCGGCGCGCGCAAGGTCAGGCGCACCACGCCCGGGCGCTCAAGTGCCCGGGCGACCACGCTGGGCAGCAGCACCACGCCTTGCCCGGCGGCCACCAGTGCCACGAGAAAATCCGCCTGTCCGCTGCGCCCGCCTTCCTTTGGTGTAAAACCCATTTGCTGGCAGGCCTGCAGCAGCCGATCGTTGAGCACGAAGCTGCGCTGATACAGCAGGAACGGCGTCTCGGCCAACTCCTCCAATCCGATCTCGCCACGTGCCGCCAGCGGATGATCCACCGGCAGCAGCGCATCGAGTTTCTCGTCGCAGAACGGCTGAAAGTCGAATTGCGGGTCTTTCGGCAACAGGCTGCCGCCCAATTCCAGTTCGCCACTCAGCACCGCCTGCTCAACGTTGCGACTGCCTCCTTCAAGCAGTTGAATGCTGATGTTCGGATAGCGCCGCCGGTATTCGGCAAACAGCCCGGCGAACAGCGCGTCGCTGCCCAGTAACGGCAAGCCGAGCCGCAACTCGCCGCGCGCCAGGTGACTCAGATCATCCAGCTCCCTGAGCAGTTCATTGCGCAGGCGCAACATGCCTTCGGCGCGTTGCAGCACCACACTGCCAGCAGCGGTCAGGCGCAGTTGCGAACCCAGCCGCTCGAGTAGCGGCGTGCCCAGACTCTGTTCGAGCTGCGCGACTTGTTTACTCACCGCCGACTGGCTGATGTGCAGGGTTTTTGCCGCCTGGGTAAAGCCGCCCTGATGCATGACTTCGACAAAACTGCGTAGCTGTTTGAATTCCATTGCCTGATTCCATTTTGGAATGGTGTTGAGTCTAACAATTCGCTTCAGGGATGGCAGTCGGCTTCGTAAAATAAGCCCCTGTCAGGAGCCAAAACCATGAAACCCGCCCCCCTAAAGCATCTTTCCCGTCTGTTGGTCGAACTGGCTGTGTTGCTCGGCCTCTACCTGCTCGGCTGCCAACTCGCCGCATGGCTGGCCTGGCCGATTCCCGGTGGGGTGATCGGTATGGCCCTGTTGCTGCTGGCGTTCGCCGTCGGCTGGGTCAAACCGGCGGCGCTGCAACTGGGTGCGGGGCTGCTGATGGCCGAGATGCTGCTGTTCTTTATTCCGGCGTTGATGAGCCTGCTCGACTACGGCGCGCTGCTGCGCAATGACGGCTGGCGGATCGTGCTGGTGATCGCTGCCAGTACCCTGATGGTGATGCTGGTGACCGCGTTCACGGTGGAACTGGCCGTGCGAATGAGGCGTTCCCATGAAGCTTGAATTGATGCCGATGTTCTGGCTCGCCTTCACCTTGCTGGCGTACCTGTTCAGTCGCTGGATCTATCGGCGCACTGGACGTTATTTGCTGTCGCCGCTGATTCTGGTGCCGGCGCTGTTGCTGGCCCTCGCCGTGCCGCTGCACACCGCGTATGCCGAATACGCCAGCAACACCCACTGGTTGATGCTGGTGCTCGGCCCGGTCACGGTCGCCTTCGCCGTACCGATCTGGCAGCAACGACGGTTGCTGATGCAGCATTGGTCAGCGCTGCTGCTCGGCATGCTCGCTGGCAGTGCCGCGTCGATCGCCACCTCGTTTGGCCTGGCCAGGGCGCTGGCGCTGGACAGTTCGGTAACGATGTCGCTGGTGCCGCGCTCGATCACCACGCCGTTCGCCATGCCGCTGGCGCAGGATCTGGGCGGCGTGCCGGAACTGACCGCGGTGTTCGTGATGTTCACCGGGGTCTTTGGTGCGATGCTCGGCGGCGTGCTGCTCAAGTGGTTGCCGTTGCGCAGTGCCCTGGCGCGGGGGGCGCTGTTCGGTGTCGGCGCGCACGGTGCCGGCGTCAGTCGCGCCCATGAAGTGGGCGGTGAAGAAGGTTCGGTGGCGGGGCTGGTGATGGTCTTGACCGGACTGCTCAACCTGTTCGCCGCACCTTTATTGGCGTCGCTGCTTTGACATGGATCCAAGCTGTCTGCATTGCTGACTCGTTCAGTCATCAAGCTGGCTGGCAATGCAACTACGTGAGTCCCGGGAGCTGACTAGACTGCTGACACGTGCCAGACAACAAGAACGCAGAGGTGCATACAGTGAGCGTAGCCCCCGTCCAATCGTCCCTTAATGTCAAAGACCAGGTCAGTGCCGCGGAATGGCAGACCCGGGTCGATCTCGCCGCCTGTTATCGTCTGGTCGCGCTGCATAGCTGGGACGATCTGATCTTCACCCACATTTCCGCCAAGGTCCCGGGCACCGAAGATTTTCTGATCAATCCGTTCGGCTTGATGTTCCATGAGATCACCGCGTCGAGCCTGGTCAAAGTCGATCAGGCCGGCAACAAGCTCATGGACAGCCCTTATGAAATCAATCCCGCCGGTTACACCATTCACAGCGCCGTGCACGAAGTGCGGCACGATGTGGTGTGTGTGCTGCATACCCACACCGCCTCGGGTGTCGCAGTGTCGGCGCAAAAGCAGGGCGTGCTGCCGATCAGTCAGCAGTCGCTGTTCGTGCTGTCGAGCCTGGCCTGTCACGCCTACGAAGGCGTGGCGCTGAATCACGAAGAAAAGGCCCGCTTGCAGGCCGATCTGGGCGAGAACAATTTCCTGATGCTGCACAACCACGGGTTGCTGACCTGTGGCGGCACCATCGCCGACACGTTTCTGATGATGTTCACCTTCCAGCGCGCCTGTGACATTCAGGTCATGGCGCAGACCGGTGGCGCTGAACTGATCGCCATCGAACCGCAGATTCTCGCGGGCGCCAAAGCGATGATTGCCGGCGTCACCAAAAGTGCTCAAGGCATGGGTGGCGCGCTGGCCTGGCCGGCGCTGCTGCGCAAACTCGATAAACAAGACCCCGGATATAAACTCTGATGCCTCTTGCCGAGATTCCTCTGTGTGTCTGGCGCAAACGCAGCCGGACGTTTGTCTTTCGTGGCCAGTCGATCCGTTACTGGACGGCGGGGCAGGGTGAGCCGCTGCTGCTGATCCACGGTTTCCCGACGGCCAGTTGGGACTGGCATTACCTGTGGCAGCCACTGGCCCAGCGTTATCGGGTGATTGCCTGCGACATGCTCGGTTTCGGTGATTCGGCCAAACCGTTGAATCACAGCTACAGCCTGTTGGAACAGGCCGACCTGCAGCAAGCGTTGTTGGCGCATCTGCAGGTCGAACAACCGATCCATGTACTGGCGCACGATTACGGCGACAGCGTTGCCCAGGAGTTGCTTGCCCGGCATTACGAAAACCAGATCGAAGTCGCCAGTTGCGTGTTCCTCAACGGCGGGCTGTTCCCGGAAACCCATCGCCCGGTGCTGATGCAAAAGCTGTTGCTCAGCCCTTTGGGCTGGATGATCGGCCGTGCCTTCACCCGTGATGGCCTGGTAAAAAGTTTTCGCCAGATCTTCGGTCCGCAGACCAGCCCCACGGAAAGCGAGCTGGATGATTTCTGGAGCCTGATCGAGACCCATCGCGGTCCGCGCATCATGCACAAACTGATCAGCTACATTCCCGAGCGCCGGGTGCAGCGCGACCGCTGGGTGACGGCCATGCAGCGCGATGAAGTGCCGCTGCGGGTGATCGATGGCGAAGTCGATCCGATCTCCGGTGCGCACATGGTCAAGCGTTACCGCGAGTTGATTGCTGACGCCGACACGGTGTTGTTACCGGGCATCGGCCACTACCCGCAGATCGAAGCGCCGGTTCAGGTGCTCAAGCATTATCTGGCGTTTCGCGAGCGCCTGGAGTTGCCGCCGCGCAAGGTCGCGTGCTCGTGATCACACCGGGAGGAGTTTGCTCCTCCCGCCACGCTGCTCATCATCCCCCTGCCTTATCGCCCACCATTCAGCCCCAGCCGTGTTCGTTGTGACCCAAAGCCCCGTGCCTGACACTCGGGGTCATTGTCCCTCGGCCTGCTGGAGTTGCCCCCGATGAATGAGTCCGTACGCTTCGAAGATAAAGTCGTGATCGTCACCGGAGCCGGTGGTGGCCTGGGTCGGGCGCACGCTTTGCTGTTCGCCCGGCACGGCGCCAAAGTGCTGGTCAACGACCTCGGCGGCTCGACCCAGGGTGAAGGTGCCAACGCCTCTGCCGCTGATCGCGTAGTGGCGGAAATTCGTCAGGCCGGCGGTATCGCCGAGGCCAACCACGACTCGGTCACCGACGGCGACAAACTGGTGCAGAACGCCCTCGATGTCTATGGCCGGGTCGACGTGGTGGTGAACAACGCCGGAATTCTGCGCGACAAGACCTTCCACAAGATGGATGACGCCGACTGGGATCTGGTCTATCGCGTTCACGTTGAAGGCGCCTACAAAGTGACTCGTGCCGCATGGCCGCACCTGCGCGAGCAAAACTATGGCCGGGTGATCTTCACCGCTTCGACCTCGGGCATCTACGGCAACTTCGGCCAGTCCAACTACGGCATGGCCAAACTCGGCCTTTACGGGCTGACCCGAACCCTGGCCATCGAAGGTCGCAAGAACAACATCCTGGTCAACGCCATCGCGCCCACTGGCGGCACGCGCATGACCGAAGGCCTGATCCCGCCGCAAGTGTTCGAACAGCTCAAGCCAGAACTGGTCAGCCCGCTGGTGGTGTACCTGGCCAGCGAGCAGTGCCAGGAAACGTCCGGCTTGTTCGAAGTAGGGGGTGGCTGGATGGGCAAGGTGCGCTGGGAGCGCAGCCTCGGCGCCGGGTTCGATCCTCGGGTGGGTTTCTCGCCGGAAGATGTGGCGGCGCGCTGGCAGCAGATCTGCGACTTCGAAGGCGCTGCGCACCCGAAGGACAATATCGAGGCGTTGAAGGAAATGATGGCGAATTTGCAGAAGTATTCGCTTTAGGCATGCAGGGCCACCCGGCTTCCAGATAATTGCCGGGTGGCTTCTTGTTGATTACTCGTAGCGCTTTTCCGTCACGAACGTCGGTGCTATCCAGTTCGGACCTTTAACGGTTTTCCCATTCGCATCAATAGAAAGTACTCCGTTTTTGAATAACGAGTTGTAAGTGTCCATCAATATGCCTTCTGAAATTACCTCGGTGCGATATCGTCCATACATATTGTCAATGCGCATCGCCGGCCACATCAGGGCAAAGAGTGAAATTACCTCGGACACGGGCTCATTTCTGATTATTTTTTCGACAGTGTTCATTGGCCAAAACTCCTGATGTCTTTTTCGTATTCTCTTTGATCTTGCATATTCATCGCATTCATGGCGCCCTCGGTATAGAGAAGTGTCAGTTCGCTGCCGAGCTTGTAGTCTTCCAAGGCCGCCGTGTGCGCGTTGTTCCATATTGGGGACTGGTCGGAAGGTGATGTTTCGTCGCTGTAACCGAATGCCCTGTAACGCTCAAGTTCTCTTATTTCATGAGTGTAGTAGCGCAAGTCTGTATCAGTAATCTCCCAGTATCCACCCAGTATTTTTTCCAGACGTTCAATCATGATGTCGTTGGCATCCGATTGGCTTAAGCGGGCGGTGTGCAGTTTTACCGCATCGATCCCTTTGCGAGTAATGGCAGTCGCACGCCAATCCAGATCAAGTATCGATCCACCCGCTTGCTCCGGATTGAATGCTCGGCCACTGAATTTACCTTTGACGGTGGCACCCTCATATGGACTGCTGAACACCACATACAGCGGTGCAATCCCCGAGTCGTCCGGAAAGACGATGATGAAACGCTCCCAGCCCTCCACCACGATGGGATGCAGATCCAGGCGCCCTTCAATGGGAATGATCGAGGCGCCGCTGTATGGCGTGATCGGCGTTTCAGCGGACGGCAGGAGAGTGGAACTGTTGTCCGGTGTGACTGCTGGCGTCCAGGTCAGGAAATCGTCCGGCGAACCCGGCATGGCAATCTGGTAAAGATCGCTCTGCCCGTTGTAGTCGGCGCTCAGCACGGGAACATCTGTATGAAGGTCGAATCCGTCGGTGGTAACAGCGAACACTTCTGTGCCGCTGCCGATGGATCTGAAGCCCAGTCCTACTGGAAGATCCACGGAGCCCTGACGATCGGCGATCTCTCGCAGGGTCTCGGTGTTTTCCATTGTCAGTTCTGCGAGCGGCACGCTCATCACGAAGCGTTCGCCGTTACCCAATCGAGATGGCATCAGCAGTGCCGCGAAACCGAGGAGCGCTGAGCCCAACGCTGCAGTGCTGGCTGCAGTGACGATTTGCACGGCAGAGCGCAATGCCGTTTGTATCGCGAGGCCTTTTTCGGGTGAGAGTGTTATGGCCGTCGCGGCGATAGCAAAGCTCGGGCCCGAAGTAGCAATGGCTGAAGCAGGAAAGACGCTGCGGATTTCAAGTGTTGCCAGTTGCCGATCGAGTTTCAGTCGCTCAGCTTCGATCCTGAGCAATTCCGCCTGCCGTTCTGCTTCGGCCAAAGCTGCAAGGCGCGCGTTTTCGCGAGCCTGCAACTGAGCCAGCGCCTCGGCCTGCGCTTTGGCTTGGGCCTGGATTCGGGCCTGTTCGGCGGCAATACGTTCTGCCGCCAGTCGCGACTGTTCCGCCGCTTGCAACATCGCCAGGGTATTTTGCAGGTCGGTCGTGCGCTGGTTGAGTGACTGCAGAACGTGGGCCGCCACGCGGGCATCATTGGCTGCCTGCAGCGACCTTTGCAGCGCTTGCATGGCGATGCCATTGGGCCCCGGCCATTTCTCCATCGTCGTGGCCTTGACCATGAATTCGTTGACATGCCGATTGAATGGATCGCCGCCATAAAACTCATGGGCTGTCACCGTCTTGCGGTGAAACTCGTTTGCCTTGCGTTGGGCCAGTGTGTGCAGTACGCCAAGCTCCCTGATGATGGACTGCACGGGTGCCAGTGGATGAGTGGCGCCTTCGGATCTGACGGTTGCAAGTTCGCTTTCAATGGCATTAGGTAGTTGGCCAAGTCTGTTTTGATAGTCCTGCTCGAGTGCCTGATTAGTTGTACGTATTTTTTGCAGGTTCTGATTGTAGGCACTAACGCCGTGACCGATTGGACCGGCGCGATTGTCATTCGAAGTGCGTGGGCCAGGCCGCATATGGTCAGGCGCCACACCTTTTATTTCGAGTGCGGTATCGATTTCAAGAAAACCTGGCCTGGAAGTATTGGGCGGCTTCGGTGGGTTTTGCATATTCATATCCTTTTGAATGTGCGTGATGAAGTTGTGGTGCTGTGGCATAGCCATGCCGCTGACAAGCGACCCTTGTTGTCAGAGGATGTTTGAATCGTTTTAAGTTACAACAAAGCCTGAGTTAAGAAGTCTGATAAGTTCGTGAGTTAATGCTTGTTGTCTTGAATGAACTTTCGAGGCTTTGGAAAAGGGCGGGGTGCTGTACTTCTTTGCAATAAGAAGTTTCTGATGGAATCTTCGGAGATTTCTTGTAGGACGGGATGCCTGCTTTTCAGCAGGCATAAAAAAGGCCGCTGCAAACGCAGCGGCCAAGGTAAGACGTTGGATCAAGGAGCTACAAATCAACGTCAGTGAACACCGGGGCGATAAATCGACGATTCGACTCATCTGAAATCGGTCGGCGCATGGCGCGAATTGCTCAGCGGCCAGGGGCTTCGTGCTTTGCGGCATGTGCCGTGAAAGCCCGCTCAGAATAAGGACTTGAGCCCGAAGGAAAAATAGCGATTCCGGACATGCACTGTTACGGGGCATGCAACAGTCGTGTCCGGCTGCGCCGGTGCATCACTGAATGGATGGCGGCCTTTGCGTCAAGGTCGCAGGTCGTCGGCCTGGTAGCCCATTCGCCAACTGACCGCGCGCGCCGCTGCCAGCAAGCGCTGGGCAGCAGGGCCGTTTTCGTCGGCGTGGAACAGAGAGGTCGGGCCGACGATGGTCAGCACGGCGGCGATCTGTCCGACCGCGTTGAACACTGGGGCCGACAATGCATCCACGCCCGGCATCAGCAAACCGTGCACATGATGCAGGCTGCGGGTGCGGATCTGTTCACACAGATCTGCATAGATTTTTTCGTTGGCCAGCGGATGGCCGGCGACGGCGATTTCCTGCTCGCGCAATTCATCGGTTTCCCGGTGCGGCAGGTAGGCGCTGAACACCAGCCCGGTGGACGAACTGAGCAATGGCAGCACCGAACCCAGTTGCGTAACCACTGTCACCGCGCGCACTGCGGGTTCGATGTGCACCACGGTCGCGCCCTGATTGCCCCATACCGCCAAAAAGCAGGTTTCATTCAACTCGTCGCGCAACTCGGATAAGGGCAGGGCGGCGACTTTGAGCACGTCCATACTGTTAAGCGCGGCCAGGCCCACGCGCAGCGCTTCACGGCCGAGGCCGTAATGGTTGGTGGCGGCGTTCTGTTCGGCAAAGCCGCTGGCGATCAGTGCCTGAAGATAGCGGTGCACCTTGCTTGCCGGCATCTGCACATGTTCGGCCAGACGCGACAGCGAGGTGGAGGGCGACAACTCGGCCAGAGCCTTGAGGATGTCGGTGCCGACCTCGGCGGAGCGGACTTTCTGTTTGCCGTTGCTGTCGCTGGTTTTTTCCATGGTGCGGCCGGGATCCGAAAACGAATGGGCGTCTTTATAGCTTGACGCTGGATAGCGAGCAAATTACGTTATGCGTAATCGAATTACGATAATAACAACCCCGGCGTGCCGAAACCTCTGAGCCAGAGCGATGGGCCACTGCCGACTCCCTGTTCAGGAGGCTCCATGAACCTCGATTCAAACGCGTCGGAGCTGGCGTACCAGTCCGGTTTCGGCAACGAGTTCAGCAGTGAAGCGTTGCCCGGCGCCTTGCCCATCGGCCAGAACTCGCCACAAAAAGCCCCGTACGGTCTGTACACCGAATTGCTCTCCGGCACCGCGTTCACCATGACCCGCAGCGAAGCGCGGCGCACCTGGATGTACCGGATTCAGCCGTCGGCCAATCATCCGGCGTTCGTCAAACTGGAGCGGCAACTGGCCGGTGGCCCGTTGGGTGAAGTGACCCCCAATCGCCTGCGTTGGAATCCGCTGAAGATGCCCGACGAGCCGACCGATTTCATCGACGGCCTGGTTGGCATGGTCGCCAACTCGGCGGCGGAAAAGCCTGCCGGCATCAGTATCTATAACTACGCCGCCAACTGCTCGATGGAGCGGGTGTTCTACAACGCCGACGGCGAACTGCTGCTGGTGCCTCAACTGGGACGGCTGCGCATTGCCACCGAACTCGCTGTGCTGGACGTGGCGCCGCTGGAGATCGCCGTGCTGCCGCGCGGTTTAAAGTTCCGCGTCGAACTGCTCGATGCGCAGGCCCGTGGCTACATGGCCGAGAATCATGGCGCACCGCTGCGCCTGCCGGACCTGGGGCCGATCGGCAGCAACGGTCTGGCCAATCCGCGAGACTTCCTGGCCCCGGTTGCCGCTTACGAAAACCTGCAGCAGCCGACGACGCTGGTGCAGAAATTCCTCGGCCAGTTGTGGGGGACCGAGCTCGATCATTCGCCGCTGAACGTGGTCGCCTGGCACGGCAATAACGTGCCGTACAAATACGATCTGCGTCGTTTCAACACCATCGGCACCGTGAGTTTCGATCATCCGGATCCTTCGATCTTCACTGTGCTGACCTCGCCGACCAGCGTGCATGGCCTTGCCAATCTCGACTTCGTGATCTTCCCGCCGCGCTGGATGGTGGCGGAGAACACTTTCCGTCCGCCGTGGTTCCACCGCAACCTGATGAACGAATTCATGGGCCTGATCCAGGGCGAGTACGACGCCAAGGCTGAAGGCTTCGTGCCCGGCGGTGCGTCCCTGCACAGCTGCATGAGCGCCCATGGCCCGGACGGCGAAACCTGCACCAAAGCGATCAACGCCGAGCTCAAGCCGGCGAAAATCGACAACACCATGGCCTTTATGTTCGAAACCAGTCAGGTGCTGCGCCCAAGCCGTTTCGCCCTCGACTGCCCGCAACTGCAATCCAATTACGACGCCTGCTGGGCCACGCTGCCCGCCACGTTCGACCCGACCCGGAGATAACCCATGACTCAGAATTCCATCACCCGCAGCTGGGTTGCTTCGGCCAACGGCCATACAGATTTCCCGTTGCAGAACCTGCCGCTGGGCGTGTTCAGCCTCAACGGCTTGGCGCCGCGCGCCGGTGTAGCGATCGGTGATCACATTTTCGATCTGCAGGTGGCGCTCGAAGCCGGCCTGTTCGACGGTGCCGCTCGCAGTGCAGTCGAAGCCATGCACGGCGGTCTGTTGAACGCCTTCTTCGACCTCGGTCGCCAAGCCCGTGTAGCCTTGCGCAGCCGCTTGCTGGAATTGTTCAGCGAGGGCAGCAGCCACCGCGGCGCTATCGAAGCCCAGGGCGCAAAACTGCTGCCACTGGCTACCGATTGCCAGATGCACCTGCCGGCGCGCATCAGCGATTACACCGACTTCTATGTGGGCATCGAGCACGCCCAAAATGTCGGCAAACTGTTCCGTCCCGACAACCCGCTGCTGCCGAACTACAAGCACGTACCGATCGGTTATCACGGTCGCGCCTCCACGGTACGTGCCTCCGGCACCGACGTACGCCGCCCGAAAGGCCAGACGTTGCCTGCCGGTGCGAGCGAGCCGACGTTCGGCCCTTGCGCACGCCTGGACTACGAACTGGAGCTGGGCATCTGGATCGGTCAGGGCAACGAAATGGGCGATTCAATTGCCATCGGTGACGCTGCTGAGCACATCGCCGGTTTCTGCCTGCTCAACGACTGGTCGGCCCGCGATATCCAGGCCTGGGAATACCAGCCGCTTGGGCCGTTCCTGTCCAAGAGTTTCATCACCAGTGTGTCGCCCTGGGTGGTGACAGCTGAAGCGCTGGAGCCATTCCGTACTGCGCAACCGGCGCGTCCTGAAGGTGATCCGCAGCCGTTGCCGTATCTGTTCGACAAGCGCGACCAGGCGGGTGGCGCCTTCGATATCGAGCTGGAAGTACTGCTGCTCACCGAAGCCATGCGCGAGCAGAACCTGCCGGCCCATCGCCTGACCCTGAGCAACACCCGCTACATGTACTGGACTGTCGCACAAATGGTCGCGCACCACAGCGTCAACGGATGCCAGTTGCAGGCCGGTGACCTGTTTGGTTCGGGCACCTTGTCCGGTCCGCAAAGCGGTCAGTTCGGCAGCCTGCTGGAAATCACCGAGGGCGGCAAAAAGCCGGTCGAACTGGCCTCCGGCGAAGTGCGCAAATTCCTCGAAGACGGTGATGAAATCATCCTGCGCGCGCGTTGCGCCCGTGACGGTTTTACCTCGATCGGCTTCGGCGAATGCCGTGGCAAAGTGCTGGCGGCGCGCTGACAGGAGCGGCTTATGGATCTCTACACTTACTACCGCTCCACTTCGTCATATCGGGTGCGCATTGCCCTGGCGCTGAAGGGGCTCGACTACACCGCGCTGCCGGTCAACCTGATCGCGCCGCCCGGTGGCGAGCATCGGCAAGCGGCCTATCTGGCGATCAACCCGCAAGGCCGGGTGCCGGCCTTGCGCACCGATGAAGGCGAGTTGCTGATTCAGTCGCCGGCGATCATCGAGTACCTGGAAGAGCGTTATCCACAACGGCCGTTGTTGCCCGAAGACCTCGCCGCCCGCGCCCATGTGCGCGGTGTGGCGGCGGTGATCGGTTGCGACGTGCATCCGCTGCACAACGTCAGCGTGCTCAATCGCCTGCGTCAGTCGGGGCACGAAGAGCCGCAGGTGGTGGAGTGGATTGCGCACTGGATCGGTCAAGGATTGGCGACAGTGGAGCAGTTGATCGGTGACAGCGGTTTCTGTTTCGGCGAGTGGCCGTGTGTGGCGGACGTCTATCTGATTGCGCAGTTGTATGCGGCCGAGCGCTTCAATGTTTCGCTGGAAGCTTACCCACGGATTCGTCGGGTGGCGGCGCTGGCGGCTGAGCATCCGGCATTCATCAAGGCGCATCCGGCCAACCAGCCGGATACCCCTTAAAGCATCACGCTACTCCAATGTGGAAGCGGACTTGTTCGCGAATGCGGAGTGTCAGATACGGGGATGTTGGCTGACAAACCGCATTCGCGAGCAAGCCCGCTCCCACACATTGTCCGTGTTGCACCTGAAAAATCATAAAAACAAAACAGGTACCTTGCGATGCACAACCAGATTGCCAGCTTCCGGGCGGCACTCGACGCCCGTCCTGTGTCCCGCTATCAGTGGTTGCTCTTGATCCTCCTCGCCTTGCTGCTGGTCACTGACGGGTATGACGCCCAGGTGCTGGGTTACGTGGTGCCAGCACTGGCGCAGGACTGGGGGCTGGAAAAAGCCGCGTTCGGGCCTGTTTTCAGCGCCAACCTGTTGGGCTTGACCCTCGGTTCGCTCGCCGTGACACCGTTGGCCGACCGCTTTGGCGTGCGGCGGATTTTGCTCGCGTGCGTGCTGATCTACGCCAGCCTGACGGTGCTGATGGTGTTCGCCAATTCCCTGAACACCCTGATGATCGCGCGTTTCATCTGCGGCATCGGCATGGGTGGGGCAATGCCCAGTGCCATGGCCCTGATGTCGGAATACTCGCCACCGCGTCTGCGCACGTTGATGGTGACGCTGGCGGCCTGTGGTTTTTCCTTCGGGGGGGCGGCGGGTGGGTTTGTCGCGGCGGGATTCATCGACCGCTTCGGCTGGCAAGCGGTGTTTCTCGCCGGTGGCGTGACGCCGCTGCTGCTGTTTCCGTTCCTGTGGTGGATGCTGCCCGAATCGCTGCCGCGTCTGCTGCGCGACTCACCGCCCTATACGCGCTTGCGCAAGGTCACTGCGCGGATGCTGCCGGACTGGCAACCGCCGGCCGCTTCGGTTGAGCAGAGCGAACGCGAGCAAGGCAGCAAACTGACGGTGGTCGAATTGTTCCGCAACGGCTACGCACGGCCGACCCTTCTGATCTGGGCGACGTTTTTTGTCAGCCTGATTCTGTTGTATTTCATGATCAGCTGGCTGCCGACGTTGCTGCTGGAAAGCGGCCTGAAACTCAATGAAGCGAACCTGGTGACCTCGATGTTCCTGTTCGCCGGCACCGTGGGCGCCGTCTGCATGGCGTGGTTCGCCGACCGTCTGAAGCGCAAGGTACGGCTGCTCTGTGCGGTGTTGGCCGGCGCGGCTGTGTGCACGATTCTGCTGGGTTTGAACCACGACAACCCGCGTTATCTGGTGGCCTGCGTGTTTGCGGCCGGTTTCTGCATCATCGGTGGACAACTGACCCTGAACGCCTTCGCCAGTAACTTCTACCCGGCCCACGTTCGCGCCACGGGCACAGGTTGGGCATTGGGCGTTGGGCGATTCGGTTCGATACTCGGGCCGCTGTTCGGCAGCATGCTGCTGGCGATGCACATTCCGGTGGCGCAGATTTTTTTCTTCTGCGCGATTCCAGCGGTCATCGCGGCGCTGTTGATCATTCAGGTGCGCGCCCCCTCGGACACCACGCACCCTCCTGTGGGAGCCAGCCTGCTGGCGAAGAACGATAACGCGGTCTGACTGGAAAAACGGCGGCGTCTGCTTCGCGAGCAGGCTCGCTCCTACACGGGATCTGTGTGATGCAGATGGATAGATTTACGCCAAACCTTGTGGGAGCCAGCCTGCTGGCGAAGAACGATAACGCGGTCTGACTGGAAAAACGGCGGCGTCTGCTTCGCGAGCAGGCTCGCTCCCACACGGGATTTGTGTGATGCAGATGGATAGGTTTACGCCAAACCTTGTGGGAGCCAGCCTGCTGACGAAGAACGATAACGCGGTCTGACTGGAAAAACGGCGGCGTCTGCTTCGCGAGCAGGCTCGCTCCCACACGGGATCTGTGTGATGCAGATGGATAGGTTTACGCCAAGCCCTGTGGGAGCCAGCCTGCTGGCGAAGAACGATAATGTGGTCTGACTGGAAAAACGGCGGCGTCTGCTTCGCGAGCAGGTTCGCTCCTACAAAAAAGCGTTTAGTGGACCACGGAGTTCGGGGGCAGGTGGCCGAGGCGTTCGGTCAGGCGCAGGCGCTGGATCGGATCGTCACTGAGCATCAGCGCATGTTCCAGATCGAAGCGCTCGGCGTTCGGGCAGTCGAGGCGTTGGTACAGGCTGGCGCGGGCCAGGTAATCGGCCGCGCTGGCAGTGCCCACTTGCAGCACGCGTTCGGCATCGATCAGCGCGGCGATGTAATCCTCATGCGCCAGATGCAACTGCCGCAGGTTGCGCGACAGGCGCTGGAGCATCTGCAGCGACGTGGCGGTGGCCAGGTGATCGGCGTTGAGTTTGAGGTGCGCGCCATACTGGCGCTGCAACAAATCACGGCAATCGTTAGGGTACAGACGACGTCCGCCACAGGGGTCGAGCAAATGGTCGGCGCCGGGCACTCGCAGCAGGAAATGCCCGGGGAAGTTCACCCCGACTAAAGGAATCTCCAGACCGCGCGCCAGCTCCAGTGCAATCAGCGCCAGGGCCAACGGCTGCCCGCGCCGTGTCTGCAACACCTTGTGCAGCAAGGCCGCCTGCGGGCGCAGCGGCAGAAAATCGTCCTGGGCAAACCCCAGATCATTCATCCGCCGCAACAACGGCTGCGCCAGTTCGCTGACCGGCAACATCGGCAAACCGTAGCTGACGCGCTGCTGCAGCTCCTTGAAGTCTTGCTGCAACGCTTCGACATCGAGGCCTTTTTCGTGCTCGGCGGCCATCCACAGCGCGGCTTCGAACAGCGCGGGCGGTGAACGGTGCAGACACTCGAAAAAACGTTGGCGCGGGCTCATCTGAATCTCCGGGGAATGCCTCGTTTTAGCCCCGTCCGTGGCATTCGTCCAGTACCGACCAGGTTATGCCGCAAAGTCACCGTCGAGGCGGGCGCTTATTCCGGTGCGCTTCAGCAATTTTTGGGCGCAAGCCTATACTGGCGTCTACCAGAAGTGATTCGGGAGCCTGCCGATGTTCGCTCTCATGCAAAGCACTCGCCTGGAATCGCTGCACCTCAGCGTTGACCCGGTCACCGGGTTGAAGGCGGTCATTGCCATTCATAACAGTCGTCTCGGGCCAGCCCTGGGCGGTTGCCGTTATCTTGCCTATCCCAACGACGAGTCCGCGGTCGAGGATGCCATTCGCCTCGCACAAGGCATGAGCTACAAGGCTGCGCTGGCCGGTCTTGCCCAGGGCGGTGGCGTCGCGGTGATCGTGCGCCCGGCGCATGTGGAAAACCGCGCGGCACTGTTCGAAGCGTTTGGTCGCTGCATCAATCAGCTCGACGGTCGCTACATCACCGCAATCGACAGCGGCACCTCGGTGGCGGACATGGATTGCATCGCCCAGCAGACCCAACATGTCACCAGCACCACCTCGGCCGGCGACCCGGCACCGCATGCGGCGATGGGCGTGTTCACCGGGATTCGCGCTACGGCGATGGCGCGGCTGGGCAGTGACAATCTCGAGGGCCTGCGCGTGGCGATTCAGGGCCTGGGCAACGTCGGTTACGCACTCGCCGAGCAACTGCACGCGGCGGGCGCCGAATTGCTGGTCAGCGACATCGATCACGGCAAGGTGCAACTGGCGATGGAGCAGCTTAATGCCCACCCGATCGCCAACGACGCGTTGCTCAGCACGCCTTGCGACATCCTTGCGCCGTGCGGTCTCGGTGGCGTGCTCAACAGCCACACGGTGACGCAACTGCGTTGCTCGGCGGTGGCAGGCTCGGCCAACAATCAGCTGACGCATCTGGACGTGGCCGATCAACTGGAGCGACGCGGCATCCTCTATGCGCCGGACTACGTGATCAATGCCGGTGGCTTGATCTATGTCTCGCTCAAGCATCGCGGTGAAGAGCTGGGGACGATTACCGCACACCTGTCGAAAATCTGCTCGCGCCTGACCGAAGTGTTCGCCCATGCACAGGCCGAGAAGCGCTCGCCGGCACGGGTGGCGGATGAGTTGGCGGAGAAAGTGTTGTACCGCTGAGCTGTTCAGCGAGCATGAAAAAGGCCCCGAGCCATATGACTCGGGGCCTGTTCAATTCAGGTAACGCTTACTTGGCCGCTTTCGCAGTTTTTGCCGGTTTGACCGGTGCTTCGGCAGACTCTGCCGGTTCAGCCACTTCTGCCACCGGCTCGGCCGGTGCGTTGATCAACTCCGACAGGGCGTCAGGCTGACTCTTGAAGGCCTTGGCGAACACATCGCGATTCTTCGCCATGTAGATCCCGACTTCTTCAACCTGCTGCTCGTTCAGCGACGGAACGGCTTTTTGCAACACTTCGGACAGCATTTCGGCCAGTTCGAGCATTTTGTCATGACGGTCAGCTTCGGCTTTATCCATGAACAAGCGCTCCAGATCTCGGCTGCTGCGGTATACCACTTCGACGGCCATTCACCACCTCACATGCCTTCACATTTAGTTGTCTTGGCGACTACTGTATTTATATACAGCGAAAGGATAAGCGAATCCCTGCGCTTTGGGTAGTGGCTTTTCAATGTAGACCGGATTTGGCGTTTTTTCTGATTCCGGCGCCGAACAAAACGACCCGCGCATGGCGGGTCGTTCGGCTTTCTTGTGGTCAGAACTTGCCGCTGGCGTAGCCTCCATCAATGGGCATGATCACCCCGGTGACGTAAGCCGCCTGCTCGCTGAGCAGCCAGAGTACAGCGTTGGCCACTTCATCCGCCGTACCGAAGCGTTTCATCGAAGTCACGTTGATTTTGCGCTGGGTGTTTTCCGGCGCGGCCTTGAGGCGCGCCTCGCTGTTCATCCCGCCGAGAATCGGCCCCGGCGCGACCGCATTGACGCGAATGCAGCCACCCTCTTCGAGCCGGGCGTTTTCAATCGACGCGACCTGGGTCATGCCGTTGATTGCCTGTTTGCTGGCAACGTACGCCACTTGGCCGCCAATCGGTACGACGCCGGCGCAGGACGAGGTGTTAACGATGGCGCCAGTACCGCGAGTGAGCATGAGTTGCAATTCATGACGCATGCAATGGTAGGTGCCGTTGACGTTGATGTTCATCACCTTCATCCAGTCTTCCGGGCACGAGTCCGCCAGTGCGCCGTAACGTGCGGTAACGCCGGCATTGTTGAACGCGCAATCGAGTTTGCCGTAGACCGAACGAATGGTCGCGAAGGCCTGCTCGACCTGCGCCGGATCACCGACATCGCAGGCGATGAACCGGCAGTGTTCACCCAGCCGATCGGCCAGGGCCGCGCCTTTTTCCTCGTCTCTGCCGAATACGATCACCTCGGCTCCCGCCCTGATCAGGCGCTCGCTGACAGTTTCGCCAATGCCGCTGGTGCCGCCGGTGACCAGGCATACTTTTCCCAGAAAATCGTACATGTGTCGCATCTCCTTATGCCAACGCGGGGCGTAAATATTTGGGGTTCACGCAGCAATACACGCGGTCCAGACGTGGGTTGCTTTTATCGCTGAAGCACTGGCTGTCCCATCGGCATTTATGGATGTCGGCGGAGCGGCCCTGCAGGGTTTTGTTGATCAGATCGTTGTCGGCAAACAGCGCCCGTGACATTCCCACCCAGTCGCATACGCCATCGGCCAGCAATTGTTCGGCCTTGTCCAGGCCATCGATGAAGCCGGCATAGCCCACCGGCACCGTCGACACGGCCTTGACCGCCCGGACGCCGGCTTGCAGGTACTCATCCATGGTCTCGGAATGCATGATCAACTGGCCGAATGTCGCACCCATGCACATCGAACATTCCAGCGCAGCGACACCTGCCTGGCAGAGGGCCTGAACGGTTTCCTTGATGTCGGGAAACTGCAGCCCTGCATCACCCAGGCGATCATCGATGCCGAGCCTGATGGTGACGATCAACTGGCCCTCGGTGCGCTCGCGAATGGCCTTGACCACCTCAAGCAGCAGGCGCGCGCGATTCTCTTCGCTGCCACCGTAGCGATCCGTGCGATGGTTGGTGTGCGGCGAGAGAAAACTGCTCAGCAAGTAGCCATTGGACGCTTGTAATTGCACCAGTTGCGCGCCGTTGGTCCAGGCCAGCCAGGCGGAATGGGCGAACTGTTCGATCACCAGGGCGATGTCGGTTTCGTCCATGATCCGCACCCGATAGTCCGGATCGAGCTTCGACACGCGCGGGCAGGGCACGCCACTGGGTGTCAGCACCGCAACGCCGGTGTGCGTGGTGGTGCCCTGACCGCCGTAATGCTGCAACTGCACACCTATCGGCGTATTGACGCGCCTGGCCATGGCGAACATGGCCTTGAGCGATTCGCCCTGATGCGCCTCGAACAGACCCAGGCCGGTGCTTTGCAAGCGTGATTGCGGCGAGACGGTGGCGTTGCACAGAAACGCCATGGAGCATCCGCCCTCCATGATGCCCTGATAGAACTCGATCATGGCGGGCGTCACACACCCGCTGTGATCGGCCAGGTCAACGCCCATCGAGGCGAAGAACAACCGATTGCGCAACTCCAGCCCGCCGGCAAGGTGCAGAGGCTCAAGCACATGGGGATAGCGCGACATCATGCTTCCTTCCTTTGCTCGGGCATGGCGCAGGCCTGGTCGAACGTCATCCACAGCGGCTGCCCGAGGGCCGCCACGGACGCTGGCGCCGTTTCTTCGTGGGAGAAGTAGGCGAACTGCTTGAGCACTTCGCGCCATTTGAAGCGCAGGGGTGAATCCAGTTCTGCCAGTTGCAGTCTGAGTGTGCCGGCATTCGCCGCATTGCTGACGTACAGCGACTGCAGCGGCAGGCTGATCATGCCTTCGCTGTCCAGATACAGATAGACGTGGCCGCGCTCGGATGCGTTGAGCGGGCTGTCGCATTGCACTTGCAAGCCGGCCATCGACAGCAACTCCAGGCGCGCAGACAGATGGCGACCGGAATCCAGGCGCACCAGCACTTCATGGCGGATGCCCTTGAGCGGACGGAACCAGCAGGCCGGGTCGATGCTGATGTTACGCATGCGCTTGAACACCGGCATCTTGATCACTTCGCCGTGCAGACGGATGTCGGCCACCAACTCGCCGCGCTGGAAGAAGCGCGCACGCTTGTCGACCTTGCGCCCCCGTGGTGGCGCCATGCCTTCGTAATCACCGACGAGTACGTCGACCTGAAACGACGACTCGGTGTAACGGGGGAAGCTGGATAACAGGTCAACGATGGAAATCGACACTTCACCCCGGGCGTAGCCGCTGTGCTCATAGAACTGCGCGTACATTGCCTGGCGCGCGGCTTCGATCAGCATCAGGCCGGGAACGTGCTCGTGGTGTTTGCGGTAGAAGAAGTAGTTGGCGGTATCGTTGAACAGCGTGAAGTAGAGCAGGCCCTGCTGCGGGCAACCGTCGATCTGCTTCAGGACTTGGTGTACGCGTCGACGCTGAGCGAGGTCGAGCAAGGATTGCTGGCCAGGCAGTTGGGCCAGTTTGGCCTCGGTGCTTTCCAGTACCCAGGCGCCACTGAGAATCAGGTGGTCAGTGGCTTTTTCGTAGTTCGTCAGCAGCTCCGGCAGACAGTCCGACAGGCCCGCCTGTTCGAGTTCTTCGAGGTCGATGATCGTTGGCAGCGAGCGCAGTACCAGACGATTGCTGTCCAGACGATAGGCCTGATTGACGATTTCCAGATCCGCCGGATCAAGGTTGGCCTGCTGCACGATGGCGGCAGGTAGCCAGGCTGGCAACAAGTGGTGGGCGTCGTAAATCAATACATCGTCATCATGGCCCTTGTGGACGATGTCTTTGGCAACTTTCCTTTGCATGTCGATCATGATCATCCCTCTGCGTTGAACGTTGGTTGTACTGCGGTTGCTATCCATGGCGTGAAATCGACCCACACCGATGTGAGCTGCTCGACGGCTGTCAGCAGCTTCACTGGATGTGCGCATGTGGTAGGCCGGAAAGGGTTACTGCACCGTGATGTAGCAGGCACCCAGGGTACGGTTGTCGAGAACCTGCGGCGGTGCCAGCCACTTGTAATCAATGCCGCCACGCTTCAACAGACGTCCGATCGCCACCGGTGAAACCGACACCAGGTGCGAGACGCCGCATGTTCTGGCGTATTCCAGAGTGGCCATGAACAGGCCGACGGTGTTTTCGTCGGACATCACCTGTTCGTTTTTTCCGCCCTCGGCATCAAGGTCCAGGGAGGTAAACCGCGACAGCTCCCAGATGTCGTCGCCGCACGGGGCAGGCGTGTCGCCGAGCAGCGAGGTGAACACCTCACTCAGCAGGTATGGTTGGGTGGTCGGCAGCAGGCGCGCGCAACCTTTGATGTTGCCGTCGTCTTCTTCAGCGACGATGTAATGGGTGCCACTGTGGTCAAACTGGTCGAACTCGAAATCGTCCGGTGTTGATAATTGCCAGCCGAGGCGTTCGACAAAGACCTGATAGCGATATTGAGCCAAGCGTTGACGCTTTATTGTCGTCAACTGGTCATAACGTCCTGACAAGTAATCCATCACAGATTCCGTTTAGTGATTGGTTAGGTGGCGATTAAAGTGCACACTGCGATCGCAGACTACCTGTCACCCTTGACAGCTAGCGGAAACATTTGGAAATATGCTAGGCATGTTGGCAAGAGGCCGACAGCAATAACGGTGAGAAAGGAATCTCTATGTCGTACTGGCAGGCCGAACTGTTGGAAAACGCCATGTCTGCAACGGATGTCGAATTATTGTTCGACAATATCAAGGCCGTTGCCAGGCAATTGGAGTTTGATTATGTGGCCTATGGTTCACGCAGGCTTTTTCCTATCACCAAACCTTGCCTGTTTCTCGCCAATAACTATTCCCCCGCCTGGCAAGCTGCCTATTCCGCCAATCGTTACCTGGAAATCGACCCATACGTCATACGCGCAATGCGCAGTGTGAAACCGGTGCTGTGGGACGCCGAACTCAAGGCTCTGGCACCCGAATTCTGGCAGGAAGCGCAGTCTCACGGGCTCTCGGAGGGATGGGGGCAAACGCTGCTCAACAGCGAAACTCAAGGGCTGGTGACGTTTGCGCGGGGCGGCGCGACGATCACCGCGCTGGAACTCGAGAGCAAACAGGCGGAGCTGTCATGGCTGGCGCAGATTACCCATTTGGGCCTCACCCGATTACAGATGCGCGGGGCGGATGCTGTGCTGCCGGTGCCGATCGAGTTGTCTCTGCGCGAAAAGGAAATCCTCCAATGGACGGCTGACGGAAAGTCATCGGACGATGTTTCGGTGATCCTCGGCATCAGCAAAAGGACGGTTAACTTCCATATAAATCATTGCCTGAAGAAACTCGGTTGCCAAAACAAGATTGCTGCGGCGGTTAAAGCTTCTTTGATGGGGCTGCTCTGGAAATAATTACAACAGCCATTAATTAATGACTGCCTGGTCAATAATCGGGGTGAATGTGAGCAAGTTCACATGTTGAGCCGGTTAATAATATTTCGCTTATAAGCTAATGCCTTTTCAATCGTCATTAATTCATCAAGAAATTTAAGTTATACCGTCACAATCATTCCGGCTGACGGTACTTGTTCTACGGTGCGACCAAACGCCACGGCGCAGGATTTATGCCCGCTCGCCATGATGCGTGGCCTTGTTTCTGCATGGCACAAAGCGCATACAGAAAACCGTCACGTCCAACCGGCATCATCCGCTCGCATCGGGCTAAGGAACATCATCGTGAAAATCAACTGGGCCGAGAAACTGCGGCAAAACGTGCATCAACTGGCCGAGTCCCTGGGCAACCTGTTCGTCGAGACCTTCCACTACCTGGCGCTGTTCGCCATTGGTGCGGTGACCGCGTGGGCGGCGGTGATGGAATTTCTCGGCATGCTCGAAGAAGGCCACATCAAGATCGATGACATTCTGCTGCTATTCATCTATCTCGAACTAGGGGCGATGGTCGGGATTTATTTCAAGACCAACCACATGCCAGTGCGCTTCCTGATCTACGTGGCGATCACGGCGCTGACCCGCCTGCTGATCTCCAACGTCTCGCACCACAACCCGCCGGACATGGGCATCATCTACCTGTGCGGCGGGATTCTGCTGCTGGCATTTTCGATCCTGGTGGTGCGTTACGCGTCGTCGCAATTTCCCTCGGTGAAGATCGAGAAGCCGCAGCGCAAGCTCGGTGCCGGTTCCGGTGAGCACCCCGAAATCGAGAAGGGCGAGCTTTAAAGACCTGCCGACGGTCGTGACCGGCCGTCGATTTGCTGCGGCGGCGGCAGCCCGGCGCCGTTGGTCATCGCTTCGAGGATCGCCATGGCGCTGTGGCCCTGTTCGATGGCGATGCCGAATTGAATGCTTTGCACCAAGCGCTTCAGGCGCTCTGGATCGTTACGTTGTTCGCTGCTGATCATGCGTTTGGCCACGATGCGGCCGCTGTTCGACAGGGTCAGCATGATGCAGCCGTCCAGCCCCTGAATGCTCAGGTTGATCTGATAGTCCGGCGCGAAGGCATCGGTAATGATCTGAAAAGGGTTGTCCATGATGCGTCACCGCCTGATTGAACGTGCAGTTGTTGACCGGCCGTGATCGGGTTGGTTCGCCATACCGGACCATCGGCCATTCCGTGGCCATTTCGCCATTTGCCTCTGTAAGTGCTGTGGAAGGCTGCGGTCTTTTGCTCTGCCGTGCGTTGACGCAGGTCATCAAGAGCCAGGGATCGCGGGCCTGCGGCAGCGCTTGCAGGTGTGTAGCAAGGGCTATGCCGGGAAATTTTTCACACAATGGATACGGCAGAAAAAAGGCGAGCACAGGGCTCGCCTTGTTCATTTGTGGCCCGTTTCAGGGCAGAACCGAGTAGATGATCGCCGACAGTGCAATCAAGCCGATCAGCACCACGAACACGTTGGACACCTGACCCGAGTACTGGCGCAAGGCCGGCACGCGGCGGATGGCGTACATCGGCATCAGAAACAACAGGCAGGCAATCACCGGCCCGCCGAGATTTTCGATCATGCCCAGGATGCTCGGGTTGAAGGTCGCCACGGCCCAGCAACTGAGGATCATGAACAGTGCGGTCGCACGGTTCAGCCAGCTCGCCGACATCACCTTGCCACGGCTGCGCAGGCTTTTGACGATCATGCCCTGAAAGCCTTCGCTGGCGCCGATGTAGTGGCCGAGGAAGGATTTGGTAATCGCCACCAGCGCAATCAGCGGCGCGGCGTAGGCGATGACCGGCGTCTGGAAATGGTTCGCCAGGTACGACAGGATCGAAATGTTCTGCGCCTTCGCGGCGGCCAGATCGGCCGGCGACAGCGCCAGCACGCAACTGAAGCAGAAGAACATCACGGTCACCACCATCATGCCGTGCGCGATGGCAAGGATGCCGCTGCTCTTGCGTTCGGCTTGGGCGCCATAGCGCTGCTTCTGGTCAACCGCGAACGCGGAGATGATCGGCGAATGGTTGAACGAGAACACCATCACCGGGATCGCCAGCCACATCGTCTTGAGGAACGTCGACAGCGGCATCGCCTCCTGGGCGCTGGCGAAGAACGCACCGTTCCAGTTGGGGATCAGGCTCAGACCGAGCAGCAACAGGGCGGCGACGAACGGGTAGACCAACACACTCATGGCCTTGACGATCACGTTCTGCCCGCAACGCACGATTGCCATCAGGCCGAGGATCAGCGCCAGCGACAGAATCGCCCGGGGCGGCGGGGCGATGTGCAATTGGTGCTCGAGAAAACTGCTCAGGGTATTGGTCAGCGCGACGCTGTACACCAGCAGGATCGGGAATATCGCGAAGAAATACAGGAGGGTGATCAGCTTGCCGGCACCGATGCCGAAGTGTTCTTCGACGACTTCGGTGATGTCGCCCGAACGTCCGGACAGCACGAAACGGGTCAGGCCCCGGTGGGCGAAGAAGGTCATCGGGAACGCCAGCAGCGCCAGAATCAGCAACGGCCAGAAACCGCCGATGCCAGCGTTGATCGGCAGGAACAAGGTGCCGGCGCCAATCGCGGTGCCGTACAGGCCGAGCATCCAGGTGGTGTCGGATTTGCTCCAGCCCTTGTGGGCCGTTTCGGTGTTGCGGGTGAGATCTACAGCGGGATTTTCGGCAGCAGGTGTACGTACATCGGTCATCGTTTTTGCCTCGTTATTATTTTTGCTCGGGCTCACGGTTGGCGGGCCGCTGTTCGCGGCCTGCCGGGGCGGTCAGGGAATGCGCGTCAGCACTCCACCCAGCTCACGGCCAGGCCGCCCCGTGAAGTCTCTTTGTATTTGTCGTGCATGTCGGCGCCGGTATCGCGCATGGTGCGGATCACCCGGTCGAGGGAAATGAAGTGTTTGCCGTCGCCGCGCAGGGCCATTTGCGTGGCGTTGATCGCCTTCACCGCGGCGATGGCGTTGCGCTCGATGCACGGCACTTGCACCAGTCCGCCGACCGGATCGCAGGTCAGCCCGAGGTTGTGTTCAAGGCCGATTTCAGCGGCGTTTTCCAGTTGCTCCGGGGTCGCACCGAGCACTTCGGCCAGGCCTGCAGCGGCCATGGCGCAGGCCGAACCGACTTCGCCCTGGCAGCCGACTTCGGCGCCAGAGATCGAGGCATTTTTCTTACACAGAATGCCGACGGCGGCGGCGCCCATGAAGAACGCGACCACGTCATCGTCGGACGCGTCCGGATTGAATTTCATGTAGTAGTGCAGAACCGCCGGAATGATCCCGGCCGCACCGTTGGTCGGCGCGGTCACCATGCGCCCGCCAGCAGCGTTTTCTTCGTTGACGGCAAGGGCGAACAGGTTGACCCACTCCATCGCTGACAGCGTCGAACTGATGACATTCGGCTTGCCGATTTCCAACAGGCTGCGGTGCAGTTTCGCCGCGCGGCGCGGCACGTTCAGACCGCCGGGCAGGATGCCTTCGTGACGCAGGCCCTGTTCGACGCACTCGCGCATCACCGACCAGATGTGCAGCAGGCCTTTGCGGATTTCATCGTCGCTGCGCCAGGCGCGTTCGTTGGCCATCATCAGTTCCGAGACCCGCAGGTTGTGCTGCTTGCACAGGCTCAGCAGTTCGGCGGCGCTGGAAAAATCGTACGGCAGCAGCACATCGTAGGCCGGCGCCACACCGGACTCGGCTTCCGCCGATTCGATGATGAAACCGCCGCCGATCGAGTAGTACGTTTGTGTGAACAGCTCGACGCTTTCGCCAAAGGCTGTCAGCGACATGGCGTTGGGGTGGTAGGGCAGGCTCTCGTCCAGCAGCAGGAGATCGTGTTGCCAGTTGAAGGCAATTTCTCGCTGACCGGCCAGAGCTAGCCGGCCGCTTTCGCGCAGTTGCTGGATGCGCGGGTCGATGGTCGACGGATCAATGCTGTCCGGCCATTCGCCCATCAGGCCCATGACCGTGGCTCGGTCGGTGGCGTGGCCGACACCGGTGGCCGACAACGAACCGTACAAGCGGATTTCCACCCGACGCACATCGTTCAACAACCGTTGGTCGATCAGCGCTTGAGCGAAGGTCGCGGCGGCACGCATCGGGCCGACGGTGTGGGAACTGGACGGGCCGATGCCGACCTTGAATAAATCGAAAACACTGATAGCCATGCTAAAGCCTTACAAGCAATGGAGTAGGAATCGCCGCCATTTTTTGTAGGACAAGCGCAATGTCGGCGATACTGCCTACCTCGGTCGTACGTGACCAACGAAACTTCCTAAGAAAGCCTTTAGCAGGACTAAACGATGAGTCGTCAATTGCATGCCCAGACCTACGTCTGGCTGCAGGTGTTTTCCTGTGCCGCGCGGCACCTGTCGTTCACCCGATGCGCAGAGGAATTGCACATCACCCCGGGGGCGGTCAGCCAGCAGATCCGTCAACTGGAAGAGCGCCTCGGTTTTCGCCTGTTTCACCGTCGTGCACGGGGCGTGGAGTTGAGCGCCGAAGGGCAGCGGCTGGCGATTACGGTCAATGAGGCCTACGGCAGCATCGATGCCGAATTGCGTCGACTGGATGCCGGGATGATCAGCGGGATTCTGCGCGTGCGTTCGATTCCGTCGTTCCTCAGCAAATGGCTGACACCGCGTCTGCCGCGCCTGCAACAGCGTTTTCCGGACATCCAGCTGCGGCTGGTCGCCGAGGACAGCAGTGTGCCGTTGCACGAGGGCGATTTTGACCTGGCAATCGACCTGAATGACGGCAGCTACCCGGGGCTGTTATCCACAGCCTTGCTTGATGAGCAGATTTTTCCGGTGTGCGCACCAAGCCTGCTGCGTGGCCGCCCGCCGCTGCACGGGCCGGCGGATCTGGTGCATTTCCCGTTGTTGCACGACATCACCGCCTGGCGCGGCAGTTACGAATACGCGGAATGGGAGTTTTATCTGAACGCGATCGGCTTCGAAGGCGCCGATGTTCGGCGCGGCCACACCTTCAATCGCAATCACCTGACCATCGAAGCGGCAATCGCCGGCATGGGCGTGGCGATTGCCCGGCGCACGCTGCTCAACGATGAGCTGGAGCGGGGGACTTTGATTGTGCCGTTCGGGCTGTCGGTGCCCAACCACAAGCGTTACGTGCTGCTGTATGCGCCGGGGGCGTTGAGCCATCCGGGCGTGCGCGCCGTGCATGACTGGCTGGTGGAGGAGGCGGGGATTTTCCGCAGCCTGCACCCGTTGAACGACGGGCAATTGTGAGCAAATTTTTCAGGGTTGCGAGGCGACCCAACTCCCGACCTTACCAGCGACTTGCTCGGTTGTCCGGCTTTTTTTGCGTATGAATATTTATCTTTTTTCAGGGGTTGAAATGTTCGTCAGTCGGGCCGATTGTTGTAACCAAGAGGTCAGGAAATTCAATTCAGGCCTCTCGCGAGCTAGCTGAAATAAGGGATGAACTATGCAAATCCAAGTCAACAGCGATAACCATATTCAAAGCAGTAAACGACTGGAGGAGTGGGTACGTACAACCATTGAGAGCACGCTCGACCGTTATGAAGAAGACCTGACCCGTGTCGAAGTCCACCTGAGCGACGAGAACGGCGATAAACCAGGTCCCCATGACTTGCGCTGCCAACTGGAAGCGCGGCCAAAAGGCCATCAACCGATTTCCGTCACCCATAAAGCCGATTCGCTGGAACAGGCGATCGATGGTGCAGCCGAAAAACTCGAGCACGCACTGGAGCACCTTTTCGGCAAACTGCGAGGTAAACCCCGTGCCGCTGTGGTGCCATTCACCGGCAAGGCCAACGACAAGCTGTTGGCGGAAGAGTTTGACGAGAATGAACAGGCAGCGATCAACAGTTGATGCGCTGATTTCATAAGCCACCCAAAAAAAACGGGCCTGCGAATGCAGGCCCTTTTTTTTGTTGGCGATGAGGTGGTTTCAGGTCGGGCTTGAAAGGCACTCCCTCACCCCAGCCCTCTCCCTCCGGGAGAGGGGGCCGACCAAGGTGTGTGAAGAGGCTCGTCGACCTGAACGACCCAGTCGATTACAGATTCGGCACATTTCCTTCAGGTCGATGAATTTCTGAAGCATCCCGCAATCAGTTCCCTCTCCCTATGGGAGAGGGTCAGGGTGAGGGGCTTTTCAATCCTCAAAACGCTACAGACGTTTGCACATACACCGTGCGCGGCTCACCCACATACTTGCCCTTGTTGTTGTCATCGAACGAGCGCGTGAAGTATTGCGTGTTGAAGATGTTCTTCACGCCTACCGCCACATTCAGATCCGACAATTGCGGGCCGAAGTCGTAACCGGCGCGGCTGCTGAAGAGCATGTAACCCGGAATCTTGCCGGTGCTGCCGTCGGCGCTTTCTCTGGACGTGTTGGCGTTGTCGGCGAACTGGTCGCTCTGGAAGCTGCTGTCGAAGTTGAGCTTCCACGGTCCTTCGGTGTAGCCGACGCCAATCGTGCCTTTGTGTTTCGACGAGAACGGCACGCGATTGCCTTTGTTCGGCCCGTCTTCGCGGATGGTCGCGTCAACATAGGCGTAAGTGGCGTACACATCGAAACCGGCCAGCGCCGGGCTCAAGTCATCCAACGCGTAGTTGACGCTGGTCTCGATACCCTGGTGACGGGTTTCGCCGCGGGCAATCACCGAATCGTTGGTCTGGTTGCTTTCGTACTGGTTGTCGAAGTTGATCAGGAACGCACCGATCTCGGCCCGCAATGCGCCGTTGTCGTAACGGGTGCCAAGTTCCCAGGTACGGGCCTTTTCCGGCTTCACTTCGCCGCTGCTGACGCGATTGGGCATCTGGCTGTACTGCACGCTGCCGAACGAGCCTTCGGTGTTGGCGTACAGATTCCAGCTGTCGGTCAGGTGATACAGCACGTTCAGCGCTGGCAACGCGGTGTTGTAGTCACCCTTGTATTTGACGTTGGTCAGATTGTTGGTTTGCTGCGACTCGATCATTTCGTAACGCACGCCCGGGGTGATGGTCCATTTGCCGATGTCGATGCGGTCGTCGACGAAGAACGCATTGGCCTCGGTGCCACCGCGGGTATCGCGGTCGTTGCGGCTGTTGGTGGTCGGGTATTCGTTGCTGCTGATTGGCGTGCGATAGCGCAACTCGTGGCCGGCCTCGTTGATGTAGCGATAACCGACGCCGACTTCATGGCTGGTCGGGCCGAGATCGAAGCCCTGGGCAAAACGGGTTTCGAAACCGCGCACCCAATACTCGCGCGGCGACAGCGAGAGGAAGCTGCCCTGATCCAGATAGCCGCTGCGCAGGGTCTTGGTGAAGAAGGTGTTGGCGGTGAATTCGCGGCGATCTTCCTGATAGCGGTAGCCGAAGTTGAACATCGTCCGGCGGCCCCAGAACTGGTCTTTCAGACGGGTCGACTGGTACGGGTCGGCGTCGTAATCGGCAACGTTGAGACCGCCAGGCATGTCGGCTTTGCCTTCGTAATACTGGGCCATGGCATTGAAGCTGTTGGCCTCGTCGAGCTGGTATTTGCCCTTGAGGATCAGGTCGTCGATTTCCGTGTCGCTGTGCTCGCGCCAGTCGCCGCCACGGGTGCCGGAGTACAGCAAGGCGCCGCCCAGGCCATTTTCGTTGGTGCCGCCGGCCAGCAGGTTGGCGCTGGTCTTGAAGCCGTCATGGCTCGACGACGGACTGGTTTCGGTCTGGAAACCGCCCTTGACCGTCGGCTCGTCGGGAATGGCGCGGGTCACGAAGTTGACCACGCCGCCAACGTTCTGCGGGCCGTAACGCACCGCGCCGCCGCCACGTACTACGTCCACCGCATCCATGTTGCCCATGCTGATCGGCGCAAACGACAGCTGCGGCTGACCGTAAGGGGCGAACGGCACGGGAATGCCGTCCATCAGCACTGTGGAGCGCGCGGCCAGCCGTGGGTTGAGGCCGCGAATACCGAAGTTCAGCGCCATGTCGTGGCTGCCGGTGCCGTTGTTTTCCGGGGCATTGACGCCGGGGATGCGGTTGAGCACGTCCCGCGCCTGAGTCGCGCCCTGGCGTTCGAAGTCTTCGCGACGGATCACGTCGCGGGCGCCCGGATGTTCGAAGACGTTGACCTGCGCCGCATCGCCGAGCCAGTCGCCAACGACTTTCGAGGTGTCCAGCTCAAGTGCGGTGTCGGCCACAGGTTGCAGGCTGAATGCATTGTTGCCTTCGGCGCGGGCTTGCAGACCGGTGCCTTCGAGCAGTGCGTCGAGACCTTGTGCGGCGGTGTAGCTGCCTTCCAGGCCACGGCTTTGCACGCCGCTGGTGATCTGTGAACCGAAAGAAATCAGCACGCCCGCCTCACGACCAAACTGGTTGAGGGCAGTTTCCAGCGACGCCGGGGCGATGTGGTAAGCCTTGGTTTCGGTGGCCAAAACGGGCAGGGCGCTGAAGCTCAGGCTGGCGCCCAGGACGAGATTGCGCAGGCTGCGGGCCAGTGGCGTGAGGCGGGTGGGGTGCATGAACGATGATCCTGAGAAGGTTGTATCAAGGGGGCTTTCCTTCTCTGTCACGCCAGATCTGAAAAACGGCTCATTTATTTTTGATCTTGTTTCAAACCCGCGCTTCGACGCTCACCCAATAGCGGGTAAAACGCCGCACCTTCACCGGCAAACTGATTTGCAGCAGGTCCAGAATGCGTTCGCTGTCGTCCAGTGGATACGTGCCGGAGATCAGCAGGTCGGCCACGTTTGCATCGCAATGCAGCTGGCCGCGACGGTAGCGGCCGAGCTCTTCGAGGAAGTCGCCCAGGCGCATGTGCGCGGCGACCAGCATGCCATCGGCCCAGGCGCCGCTGTTGGCGTCCAGCGGTTGGGTTTCGCTGATAGACGTCGCGCTGAAACTCAACTGACGGGCGACGGGCAACCGCATCGGCGCGCGCTCGCGGCTGATCAGTTCGACCTGACCCTCGAACAGCGCCACCTGCGTGCGATCGGCAAATTGCCGCACGTTGAGTCGGGCTGCCTGGGTTTTCAACACACCTTGTGCCGTGTGTACTTCGAACGCTTGTGCAGCCGTCAGCAGAATCTCGCCTTCCCGCAAACGGATCAGCCGTTGTACGCCGTCCACGTCCGCCGCACTCGCGGTGTTGAGCTGCAACTGATTACCTGCGCCCAGCGCCACCGTACGTCGCTCACCCACCGGGCTGCGGTAATCGGCGAGTAGCGCCGGCAGCGGATTGTGCTCGCGCACGCTCCAGGTGACGGCCGAGCCCGCACCGAGAATCAGCAGCAGTTTCAGCGCCTGACGGCGGCTGCTGGATTTCGGCCCGTTCAACGCCGCATGTGCCAGCGGCGAGGACACACCGCGCAAGCGCTGATTGACCCGCTGAATGTGTTCCCACGCCCGGCGATGCTCGCTGTGCGCGTCCAGCCATTGTTGCCAGGCCTGTTGCTGGCGCGAGGTCAGCGTGCCTTGCTGCATTTCCATCAGCCAGTGCACGGCCTGCTCGGCCACTTGTGCAGAGAAATCCGGGACGCGGCTCATAGGGCGAAGTAGCAGCGCATCGCTGCCTTGTTCAGATGACGTTTGACCGTGGCCACCGAGATGTCCAGTTCAGCGGCGATCTGCGGGTAGGTCAGGCCATCGACCTGCGCCAGCAGGAAGGCGCGCTTGACCAGGCGCGGCAGGCCGTCGAGCAACTGATCCAGCTCGATCAGGGTTTGCAGAATGATCGCTTTGTCTTCTTCCGAAGGCGCGACTACTTCCGGCATCTGCGCCAGGGTTTCGAGATAGGCGCGTTCCAGGTCCTGGCGGCGGTAATGATTGAACAGTACGCGTTTGGCGAGGGTGGTGAGGAAGGCGCGCGGCTCGATGATCGGCGCTGGCTCGCGGGCGCTGAGCACACGAATGAAAGTGTCCTGGGCCAGATCCGCCGCGCTGTCCGGGCAGCCGAGTCTGCGCCGCAACCAGCCGGTGAGCCAGCTGTGGTGGTCGTGGTAGAGCGATTCGACGGGATGGACGGATGGCAACGGTACTACTCCGGGCGCATGCGACACGCGTTAGAGAACAAGAACTGTTCGCATTGTATGGGGGCGCATGGTCGCCCGGCAATCAGATGCTTTTGCGTATGAGAATATTTATCATTAATATTGCTCGCCTGTTGGTTCGGCTTGTCGGCCGGACGTTTTTTCGTTTCAGGGTCGAAACATGAAAGGCAAACTCGCCTCACTTCCCATGTCCTATCGTCTGGCCGTCACCTCACGGGTGCTGGCAGCGGTGTTTGGCGGCTATCTGGTCGCGGCGCTGGCCAGTGTCACCCTGACGCTGTGGCTGCCGTTGAGCCGCGCCGAAGCGGTGGTGACCGGCATGACCATTTCCTTTTTGGTCTATCTGGTCGCAGTGCTCTGGTGTTTCGCCTGTCGCACGGCGTGGTCGGCGTGGGTCGGTTTGCTGGTGCCGAGCGTGATTCTGGCGACAGTTTCCGGTGCTGCGCGGGGCTTGGGCTACGCATGAAAGAAGGTTTCCGCCAGGCCATGGCCTGGCTGCACACCTGGACCGGCCTGGTGTTCGGCTGGCTGCTGTTCGCGATTTTCCTGACCGGGACGCTGGCCTATTTCAAGGATGAGATCAGCCACTGGATGCAGCCGGAGATCCCCGCGCATGCGATCGACTCAGTGGCCAGCCTGAGCCTGGCGCAAGGTTATCTGCTGCAGCACGCCCCTGATGCCTCGCGTTGGCTGATCGATCTGCCGAACGCCCGTGATCCCGCGCTATCCGTGCGTTGGCAGGACGCTCCCGCCGAGCCCGGTAAACGTGGACGCTTCACGCAAAAGACCCTCGATGCGCAGACCGGTGCTGAAATACACCCGAGGGAAAGCATGGGCGGCGAGTTTTTCTACCGCTTCCACTTTCAGCTGCAAATGCCCTATCCGTGGGGGCGCTGGCTGGCGACGATTGCCGCGATGGTGATGTTCGTCGCGCTGATCAGCGGGATCATCACCCACAAGAAAATCTTCAAGGACTTCTTCACCTTCCGCCCGCGCAAGGGCCAGCGTTCATGGCTCGACGGGCATAACGCGGTCGGTGTGCTGGTGCTGCCGTTTCACCTGATGATCACCTACAGCAGCCTGGTGATTTTCATGTCGATGGTCATGCCGGCGAGCATTCTGGCGTCCTACGGCAACAACCTCGGGGCGTTTTACGAGGAGGTGTTTCCAGAGACGCCGATTCCCGAGCGTGCGGCTCAACCCGTGAGCTTGCCGCCGATCGCGCCGCTTCTGGCTCGCGCCAGTGAGCACTGGGCCGGTGGCCACGCCACACGTGTGTCGGTGATCAATCCGGGGGACGCCAATGCCTCGGTGCAGGTGTCGCGCGCCAGTTCCGACAAGATCGCCTATGAATACGGTAGCGATGTGACCTTCAACGGCGTCACCGGGCAAATGCTCGGTGCCACGCCTGACAAGCCGTTGCCGATGACCATTGCCGGAGGTTTCTACGGGTTGCACATCGGCCACTTCGCCGGGCCGACCCTGCGTTGGCTGTACTTCATCTGTGGCCTGGCCGGCACGGCGATGATCGGCACCGGGCTGGTGATCTGGCTCGGCAAGCGACAGCTCAAGCATGCCAAGAGCGGCGTGATGCCGTTCGAGTTGCGGCTGGTGGAAGTGCTGAACATCGCCAGCATGGCCGGACTGGTTGTGGCGGTGGCGGTGTTCTTCTGGGGCAACCGTCTGTTGCCGCTGAGCTTGAGCGGGCGCGCGGATTGGGAAGTGAACGGGTTCTTCATCGCCTGGGGCTTGAGCGTGCTCCACGCGCTACTGCGCCCGGGGCGCAAGGCCTGGGTCGAGCAACTGACGCTGGCAGCGGTGTTGTTCATCAGCGTGCCATTGCTCAATGCGTTGACCACCGCGCATCACCTTGGCGTCACGCTGGCGCAGGGTGACTGGGCACTGGCCGGGTTCGACCTGACCTGCTTCGGCGCGGGTCTGTTCCTGGCGTGGGCCGCCTGGAAAATGCAGCGCGCGAGCCACAGCGTGCGGGTGAAAAACTCCCCTCGCGCAGCGGCCCGGTCCAACACGCTTGAGCAGGGGAGCCACTGATGCTGCTGGCGCTTCTGCTGTGCTATGCCGGGTTCACCGCGTTGTGTCTGTCGATGCCGCGCCACCACGATGAATTGCTGGGCCACAAACCTTCGGCCCGACGCGCACGACATCTGAAACTTGTCGGATGGCTGATGCTCGGTTGTTCACTGTGGGCTGCGGTGGCTGCCAATGGCTGGGGCTTCGGCCTGGTCGATTGGTTCGCGGTGTTGATGTGCAGCGCCTTGGCGCTGGTGCTGCTGATGCCATACCGACCGAAACTGGCCTTGATGCTGGCGGCACTCTGTCTGCTGGCTACGCCGGTCGTCGCCTGGGCGCAGTGCTGAACATGCTGATCGGTCATCCCCCGGAATCGCGCGACGACGAGCCACACGGCGCGCGTGCGCATTTCCTCCAGGTGTTCCTGTCGCAGCGCTCGCAGATGGAAGCGCTGGTGAACCGGCGCGTCGGCTGCCGGGCCACGGCGGCGGATCTGGTGCAGGATCTGTTCCTGCGCTTCTGGCGTCGGCCGCTGGTGCAGGTCGAGGAGCTCAGCACCTACCTTTTGCGTTGCGCCGGCAACATTGCCATCGATCATTTGCGCAGCGAAGGCACGCGGGTGCGGGTCAACGAGGGCTGGCAACCGGACGAGCCGGACAGCCACGGCAGCGAGCCGCAAGCCGCACTTGAAGCGGGCAATGACTTGCGCCATGTCGAAGCGGCGTTGCGCGCCTTGCCCGAGCGTACCCGGCAGATCTTTTTGCTCAATCGCATCCACGGCCGCAAGTACGCGGACATCGCCAAGGCCATGGGCCTGTCCCAAAGCGCCGTGGAAAAACATATGATGCGCGCCCTCGAGGCCTGCAAGGCCAGCCTGCGCGAACCCGCGCCACGCCTGCCAGGGAAAGCACCGTGAAGCACACCGACCGCGTCACCCCGACGCCCGCTCAGGAACACGCCGCGCTCGCCTGGCTGAGCCTGTTGCATGACCGCCCAAGCACCGGCGATCAACTGACGTTCAGCCAATGGCTGCGCGCCGATCCGGCCCACGCCGAAGCCTATGCCCAGGCGCAGGTGCTCTGGGAATTGAGTGAAAGCCCGGCGCGCACCCTGGCCGATGAAGAAGCGTTTGCGTTGCAGGGCTACCTCAATGCGATGGATCGTCCGCGTCGCTCACCGCTGGTGCGCTGGTCGGGTGCGCTGGCGATGGCCGCGTGTCTGTTGCTGATGATCAGCCTCGGCACGGGATGGCAGCCGCAGCGCTGGATTGATGATCTGGGTGCCGATTACGTCTCGGCACCGGGGGAAATCCGCACAGTGATCCTGGCCGATCAATCGCAAGTCACGCTGGACGCCGACAGCGCCATTGCCGTGGATTTCAGCCATGGCGAGCGGCGGGTGCAGTTGCGTCGTGGCGCCGGGTTTTTCAGTGTGACGCACACCGGCGAGCCGTTTGTGGTTGCGGCTGAAAAAGGTCAGGCGCAGGTCCTCGGCACGCAGTTTGAAGTGCGTCTGCAACCGCATGGCGTGCAGGTCACGGTGTTGTCCGGACGCGTTGGCGTGACGGCGGATCGCAACGTTGAACAGCAGATTCTCACCGCCGGCCAACAAGTGGCTTACGGGCAGGGCCGCGCAGGAACACTACAGGCCGTGGACAGCGAGGCGCAAATGGCCTGGCGTCAGGGTTGGCTGAATTACTACAAGTCGTCGCTGGCCGAGGTGGTGCAGGATTTGCGGCGCTACTACCCGGGGCGGATAGTGTTGCTCAACGATGAATTGGGCGCGCGCAAGGTCAGCGGGAGTTTTCCGAGCAAGGATCCGCAGGTTGTGTTGAGTTCTTTGCAGGGTGTTTTGGGGTTTGAGCAGCATCAGGTTCTGGGGCATCTGATCATTTTGCGCTGACGCTACTGGTGCCATCGCGAGCAGGCTCACTCCTGCATTTGAAGTGCATTCCCCTGTAGGAGTGAGCCTGCTCGCGAAGGCGCCAGACCCGACAACACAACGTTCTGAAAATATTTTCAAAATTGTGGTGAGGTAAACCACAGCCCCATCCGTGTAGTGACTGAAACTGCGAGTCATTCGCATCCGTTGCGGTTCTACACAGGTCATTGAGCAATGAAGTCCAGGGCAAAATCGGGTTCGGTCAAACAGTGGTTGGGCGTTTCGGCATTGAGTTTTTCCGCGTTGGCGCTGTTGCCGATGAGCGTGGCGCTCGCCGCTGACACGGTCAGCAGCCCTGCGCAAAAGCAGTTCAATTTCTCCCTGAGTGCCAAACCGTTGCCGCAAGCCCTGAGCGACTTCAGCCGCGTTACCGGGCAAAGCGTGGTCTACACCGACGAAGCGCCTTACGGCATTGACGCCCCGGCCGTCAGCGGCCAGATGAGCGCCGAACAAGCGTTGCAACGCTTGCTCAGCGGCTCCGGCATGACCTTCCGCCGCACCGACAGCCACACCCTGGCGCTGGAGCCGCAACCCACCGAGGGTACGCTCAATCTCGGCGCCACCACCATCAGCTCGATGCGCGACGAGTCGATGAGCTACCAGCCGCCGGAAACCAGTTCGGTGATGCGCTCCTCGGCCTCGCTGCAGGAGATCCCGCAGACCGTCAACGTGATCCCGGCTCAGGTCATCCGCGATCAGGCTCCGCGCAATCTCGACGATGCGCTGGCCAACGTCAGCGGCATCACCCAGGGCAACACGTTGGGCAGCACTCAGGATTCGGTGATGACCCGCGGTTTCGGTGACAACCGCAACGGCTCGATCATGCGTGACGGCATGCCGATCGTGCAGGGCCGCGGCATGAACGCCACGGTCGATCGCGTCGAAGTGCTCAAGGGCCCGGCGTCATTGCTCTATGGAATCCAGGACCCGGGTGGCGTGGTCAACCTGGTCAGCAAGAAGCCGGAATTGACCCAATACAACGCCCTGACCCTGCGCGGCTCGAGCTACGGCGACGGCAAGAATGGCAGCGGCGGCACTTTCGACAGCACCGGTGCACTCGGTGAGTCCGGGCTGGCCTATCGGCTGGTGCTCGATCACGAAGACGAAGATTACTGGCGCAACTACGGCACCCACCGCGAGACGCTGATCGCGCCGTCGCTGGCCTGGTTCGGCGAGCGCACCAAGCTGTCGTTCGGCTACGAACATCGCGAGTTCCTCACGCCGTTCGACCGTGGCACGGTGATCGATCCACGCACCAACCATCCGCTGGACATCTCGCGCAACGAGCGTCTGGACGAGCCGTTCAACGACATGGAAGGCCGTTCCGACCTTTACCACTTCGAGGCCGACCACGAACTCAACGACGACTGGAAAGCCCACTTCGGCTACAGCTGGAACCGCGAAACCTACGACGCCAGCCAAGTGCGCGTGACCGCCATCGACACCAAAAAAGGCACGCTGACCCGCAGCATGGACGGCACGCAAGGGGCGATCAGCACTGACCGCTTCACCACCGCCAGCCTCGAAGGCAAGGTCAATCTGCTGGGCATGCAGCATGACCTGGTGTTCGGCGTCGACGACGAGTACCGCAAGATCTACCGCGCCGACCTGATCCGCCAGAAAAGCCTGAGCACCTTCAGCTATGTCAATCCGGTGTATGGCCGTGAAGTTGAGGGCACCACGGTCAGCCCGGCCGACAGCGCACAGACCGATCTGCTGCGCAGCGATTCGGTGTTCCTGCAGGACTCGATCCACCTCAACGACCAGTGGATCCTGGTCGCCGGTGGACGCTTCCAGGAGTACGACCAGTACGCCGGCAAAGGCGTGCCGTTCAAGGCCAACACCGACAGTAACGGGCAGAAATTCGTGCCGCGCGCCGGTCTGGTGTATCGCTACACCGACGAGCTTTCGTTCTACGGCAGCTACACCGAATCGTTCAAACCCAACTCGACCATCGCCCCGCTCAGCGGCAGCAGCACTGTGCTCGACGGCAGCATTGCGCCAGAAGAAGCCAAGTCGTGGGAGCTGGGCGCGCGGCTGGACATGCCGGGGCGCATCACCGGCAATATCGCGCTGTTCGACATCAAGAAACGCAACGTGCTGGTGGCCAACTCAGAAGGCCCGACCACGATCTACAGCGCCGCCGGCGAAGTGCGTTCCCGGGGGCTGGAACTGGACCTGACCGGCCAACTGAGCGACCGGTGGAGCATGATCGGCGCCTATGCCTACACTGACGCCGAAGTCACCGAAGACCCCGACTACAAAGGCAATCGCCTGCAAAACGTGGCGAAGAACAGCGGCTCCTTGTCAGCGGTGTATGACTTCGGCAGCGTGATCGGTGGCGATCAACTGCGGGTCGGCGCCGGGGCGCGGTACGTCGGCGAGCGAGCGGGCAACGCGGTGAATGATTTCGACCTGCCGAGCTACACCGTGGCCGACGCGTTTGCCACTTACGACACCAGGCTCGAAGGGCAGAAGGTCAAGTTCCAGCTCAATGTGAAGAACCTGTTCGATCGCACTTACTACACCTCGGCGGCGAGCCGGTTCTTTGTGTCGATGGGTGATTCGCGGCAGATTTCGTTGTCGAGCACGCTGGAGTTCTGATCCCCGACCGCGTCATCGTTCTTCGCGAGCAAGCCCGCTCCCACATTGGAAATGTGTTCGTCTGTGGGAGTAAGTTGCTCCCACATTGGACATGTGTGCACCTGTGGGAGCGAGCCTGCTCGCGAAGAGGTCATAACAGGCGATAAAAGTCTCGGCGTTAACGCAAAAACGCCTGCCGGTATTCCCCCGGTGTCCCGCCCAGCACCTGCCGAAACCGGTTGGTGAAATGACTCGCGCTGGCAAATCCGCACGCCAGCGCAATCTCCCCCAGCGGCAACGCCGTGCTGCGCAACAACTCCCGCGCCCGGCTCAAGCGTCGCGCCAGCACATACTGATGCGGCGGCAAACCGAAACTGGTGCGGAACATCCGCGCAAAGTGGTATTCCGACAGCGCGCACAGCCCGGCGAGTTGCCCGAGGCTGATCGGTTCGGCCAACTGACTGTCGATGAACTCAACCAGTTGTCGACGCTGATGGGGCGCCAGTCCGCCCTTGAGGCGCAAGCCCTGACGGGCCCCGACCTGGCTGAGCAAGGTATGGCTGATCAATTCATGCGCGAGGCTGCTGGTCAGCAGGCGCTCGGCCGGTTCATCCCAATTGAGCGTCAGTAACTGCCGAAAGCGCCGCGCCTGTTGCGGGTCTTCGAGAAAAGTCTGCTCGCGCAACTGCATTTCTCGCGGCTCGCGATCCAGCAAGGTGACGCAACCCAGGGCAAATTGCTCGGCGCTGAAATACAGATGAGCGAGGCGAATGTCGCCATTGATCACCCAGCCGGACTGGTGATCGACAGGCAGGATGCACAGCTTGTCCGGCCCACCCTTTTGCCCGGGTTGGTCACGGCGAAAGGTGCCGGTGCCACCCGCGATGTAACAGGACAGGGTGTGATGGCTCGGCGCCTGGTATTCCTGGGCGTCGTGGTGGTTGGTCCACACGGCCGCAGACAAGCCGTCACCGAACTCGGCGCTGTGCACAAGGCGTGCGTTCTGCGAGCGGTTGAGGGCTTGAAAGACTTGCAGGGTATCGATAGCGGCCATGTTCGGTTCTCTCCAACGCCTTGCATCCTACTCCGTAGCCTTCGCGCTGCCGACCTGTCGGGCAACAAAAGCGCAAGATTTTGCAAGCGAGGCCTGGAGGGGGGGCGGACACTGAAAGCCAATTGAGGAGTGTGCGCCATGAACCTTTCGCTGTATCTGCTGACCGTGCTGATCTGGGGTACCACCTGGATTGCCCTGAAATGGCAATTGGGGGTGGTGGCGATTCCTGTGTCGATCGTCTATCGCTTCGGCCTCGCCGCGCTGGTGTTGTTCGTGCTGTTGCTGCTCAGCCGCCGGCTGCAACCGATGAACCGCCGTGGCCATCTGATTTGCGTGGCACAGGGCTTGTGCCTGTTCTGCGTCAACTTCATGTGTTTCCTCACGGCCAGCCAGTGGATTCCCAGCGGTCTGGTGGCGGTGGTGTTTTCTACGGCTACGTTGTGGAACGCGCTCAACGCACGGGTGTTCTTCGGCCAGCGCATTGCGCGCAACGTGCTGATGGGCGGCGCGCTCGGTTTGTTCGGTCTGGGCATGTTGTTCTGGCCGGAACTGGCCGGCCATCACGCCAGCCCGCAGACCTTGCTCGGTCTTGGTCTGGCGCTGTGCGGCACGCTGTGTTTCTCGGCGGGCAACATGCTGTCGAGCCTGCAGCAGAAAGCCGGTCTGAAACCCCTGACCACCAACGCCTGGGGCATGGCCTATGGCGCGGCAATGTTGTCGGTGTGGTGTCTGGTCAAAGGCATTCCGTTCGACATGGACTGGTCGCCGCGTTACGTCGGCGCGCTGCTGTACCTGGTGATTCCGGGTTCTGTAATCGGCTTCACCGCGTACCTGACGCTGGTTGGGCGCATGGGGCCGGAGCGGGCAGCGTATTGCACGGTGTTGTTCCCGGTGGTGGCGCTGAACGTGTCGGCGTTTGCCGAAGGTTATCAGTGGACGGCGCCGGCGTTGCTTGGGTTGGTATTGGTGATGCTCGGCAATGTGTTGGTGTTTCGTAAGCCGCGCGCGGCGGTACTGACACACACCAAATTGGCGTGAATATTCAGTTGGAGCGTTAGTGCCTCAGCGCTCCACTTTGATTGCGATATAAATTAAAAGCGGGAATAAAAAATCAACAATATGCCGCGCCCAGTCCTTGGCGTTCCAGGTTTGCGAAGTGTCCATGTCGAACCATTCCACGCCGATGACTTGCAGGCAGATGTAATAAACAAACATTGCGATTAACAACCCGACAATCGAAAACCGCTTGGCTTCATGAAAGGCTTGTTCTGACGCGTTTATCTTGCGTAGAAGGTGGTAGGTGCCGATCAGGCAACAGGCGGTCCAGGTCACTTCCAGGGTGATGATGAACCAATAGATCCGGTGGTGCAGTATCGGTGATTCGATTGCCCGGTAACGGATGCCGGGGTTGGTCTGGGTGGTGTCCATGCTGAGAATGTGACCGACATATTCGTAGTTCGATGTGTAATCGGTGAAGTTGCTATACATCACCAGCAAGCCGAAAAAACTTATGTAAGTCATCAGAATGACTTTGCTGTAGCGAATGATTTTCTGCATGTTCAGGTTGTTCAAGGGTTTCTCCGGGGTGTTTATCGTGCTTTCGATAAGTCCGGAGAGTTTAATGTTTGGCGCTGGGCTTTTAGTTGTGACTTGAGTTGCAAGTTATGTAAACGCCTGACCCGCAATCGGGTTGAACGGGCAAGTGCCGATACAGCACTTGCCCGTTTTGTCAGCCGCGCCAGACTTGCGGATTGACCAAGTCTTGCGGGCGTTCGCCGAGCAGTGCGCTGCGCAGGTTGGCGAGGGCGCGGTTGGCCATGGCTTCGCGGGTTTCGTTTGTGGCCGAGCCGATGTGCGGCAATGTCACGGCGTTTTTCAGCTGGAACAGCGGCGATTCGGCCAGCGGTTCTTTTTCGTAGACATCCAGGCCAGCGCCGCGGATACGGTTGTTTTGCAGGGCTTCGATCAGCGCGGGTTCATCGACCACCGGACCACGGGAGATGTTGACCAGAATTGCGCCGGGCTTCATCAGGGCGAGTTCTCGGTGGCTGATCAGGTGGCGGGTCTTGTCGCTGAGCGGCACCACCAGGCAGACGAAGTCGGCTTCGGCGAGCAGTTGGTCGAGGCTGCGAAATTGCGCGCCGAGTTGTTGTTCCAGTTCGGTCTTGCGGCTGTTGCCGCTGTAGAGGATCGGCATGTTGAAGCCGAAGTGGCCGCGGCGGGCGACGGCGGCGCCGATGTTGCCCATGCCGACGATGCCGAGGGTTTTGCCGTGGACGTCACAGCCGAACAGCGGTGCGCCGACGCTGGCTTGCCACTGGCCGGCCTTGGTCCAGGCGTCGAGTTCGGCGACGCGGCGGGCGCTGCTCATGATCAGGGCGAAGGCGAGGTCGGCGGTGCTTTCGGTGAGGACGTCGGGGGTGTTGGTGAGCATGATCCCGCGTTGATTGAAGTAGTCGAGGTCGTAGTTGTCGTAGCCGACGGAGACGCTGGAGACCACTTCGAGTCGGGTAGCGGTTTCGAGTTGGGTTTTGCCGAGTTTGCGGCCGACGCCGATGAGGCCGTGGGCGTGGGGGAGGGCTTCGTTGAATTGGGCGTTGATGTCGCCGTTTTTTGGGTTGGGGACGATGACGTCGAATTCTTGCTGGAGGCGTTCGATCATGGGGGGGGTGATGCGGCTGAAGGCCAGGACTGTTTTTTTCATTGGGCTGGGGCTCGGGCTTCTGGGCTTTATTGCCAAGCAAGCTAACATTTCTTTGGGGGGGTTGGCTTGTTTTGGCGGCCTCTGGGCCGACCATGTTCTTGGGGTTTTGGGTGTATATCCGTTGTTTCGGGGGTTGCGGCTGGCGGTTTCGCTCTTACAGCGAGTCACTTTTGCAGACGCCCAAAAGTAACCAAAACGCTGGGCCCCGGCGTTCGGCCCTCGCTTAGGCTCGGGTTCCTTCGTTGCGGGGTTCATCCGGGGGCATCGTCTACGGTTTGCTTCGCTGCACCTCCTCTCGATGTGTTTGGCTGCGCCAAACGGTCGCTGCGCTCCCACCCCCGGATAAACCCCTCCACTCAGCCTGCCGAAGGGGCCTGCAGATCAAGAGCTGCAGCCGAGCTAACGCTCATCCTGTTGAGTGGGGCGGCTTTGCCGCATGCGGTGCACTCAAATCTAAACTGTAGGCCTTCGCCTGCTCGCGATGGCGGCCTGACAGCCGACCAATCTCCAACTGAACACACCCATTCCAACTGTGGGAGCTGGCCTGCCAGTGAAGGCGGCCTGACAGCCGACCAATCCCCACCTGAACACCCCCAATCCAACTGTGGGAGCGAGCCTGCTCGCGAAGGCGGCCTACGAGCCGACCAATCCCCCACTGAACACACCCACTCCAACTGTAGGAGTGAGCCTGCTCGCGAAGGCGGCCTACGAGCCGACCACCTCCCACCCGAACACACCCAATCCAATTGTGGGAGCTGGCCTGCCAGCAAAGGCGGCCTACTAGCCAACCAACCCCCAAACTGAACACACCCCATTCCACTGTGGGAGCGGGCTTGCTCGCGAAGGCGGTGTGTCATTCAACACAGGTATTTGCTGGTCCACCGCTCCCACAAGGGTTCACCTGTGTGCTGGGGATTGGCTGATTTCCACATTATCCAGCACCCGATTCACTGCCAGCTCCGCCAGCATGATGATCTGCTGGATCGCCAGAATTGTATGCCGCTGTGGCGGGTCGACATAGGCCGCAATGTCGCTGGCCATGATGCTCGCCGAGGCCAGTGATTCGCAGGCATGAACCAGCAGGCTTTCGTTATCCATTTCAGGGGCGACCTGAAACATCGTGCTGGGTTTGTGGAGTTTGAGGGTGGTGGCGGAGGGTTTGAGGTAGTGATCCAGCGCACGCTCGGCGGCGTCGTGGAGTTTTTTCGAGTCGAGGGATTCGTAGGGGGAGATACAGTCCGTTTCGGGCGGATTGGGTGAAGGCTTAATCATGGCAAAGATCCTTTTGACGAAATGGAACTGCCACTTTTCGTTTTCCAGGCGAAGTGGGTGGCAGCTGTACGCAGGCTGGAAAAACCGGCAAAGGATCAAACCCGGCAGACCCGAGGGTCTCCCACGTACAGCCGCCATAACTGAAACACCGGCGCTGAAAAAGCGCGGCATTATGTCATGTGCTTTGATCCTTCGGGTTTTCCAGACCCGGTCGCTGATGTGTCAGCGACCGAACCAGCCTATCCACCCCACTTCCGACCCACAACCGTCAAAACCTGTCGGAAAACTCCCGTCAAATCACCGCTTTTGTAGGAGTCACCGTAGGCTGCGATTTTTGATTTTTAAACAGCCTGAGCAAAAGATCACAGCCTCGCCGCACTACACAGTTCCTGCAGGGGCGCGGTCAGTGTTTAAGTTCAGTTGGCGACTCGTGCCCCCGCCAGACTCCCACTCAACTCATACGCCGCCAGTTCCGCCTGATGCGCCGCCAATATCTCTGGCAGCGAGCCACGCAAGTACTCAACCCACCACTCAGGCCAAGACTGCTTTCTCATTGGAGTAGGGCCTGAATCTGCGATGGCTTGATTGCCAGGCAAGCCGACATCCTTGTTAATAAGTGGTACGCGGACGGCATTAACCTCACTGCCTGACTTTCAGGGCAGTGAGGAGACTGAGGTGCGTTGTTTTACTTGGTCCACCCAGTGACATTGATTTTGCCAATTGCTTGATGGCGACGATCTTCATCTAAAATTCCGACGTTGAATGTGGCTTTGAATTCGCCTGTCTGTTTATCAAACTTTTCAACGGTTAAATGACCTGAATTTTTGTCAGTTTCATAGTTGGTAGAGTGAGCGTCACCGTGTGGATCAACCCAGGTGTGTTGAAACATAGGTGGGCCAGGAATGGCGGAGTTGGGAAGTTCATAGCGCCCGACCTGAATTTCAGAAGAAAGGGTAACCAAGAACCTAATATATTCATTTTCACTGAGATCATGCTGTGCGTACAAGGCTACGTTTTTGTCGGGGTCGCGTCCGAAATAGGTGACAACACCTTCGAATCTTGGGTACTTGAAATCATGAATATCAGCCTCAAAAGTGCCAACATTTGCGAGTGTTTTGTTATCTGCAAGCATGGTAGAGCTCCTTGAATTAACTCTGGGTTTGCATCGCAGAGTGTCGACTCAAGGAGATGATTTAAGTAACTGTCATAATTGACAGGTTTGTAGATCTATTCGCTATATGGAAGTATCAATTTAAAGCATGTGCCGATATTAGTTTGCTAATTGCGCTCCACTCAAACTCCCACTCAACTCATACGCCGCCAGTTCCGCCTGATGCGCCGCCAATATCTCTGGCAGCGAGCCACGCAAGTACTCAACCCAGGTCTTGATTTTTGCATCCAGGTATTGCCGTGACGGGTAGATCGCGTACAGGTTGAGTTCCTGCGAGCGGTAGTTCGGCATCATCCGTACCAGCGTGCCGTTGCGCAGGCCTTCGATGGCGGCGTAGACCGGCAGCACACCGACGCCCATGCCGCTGATGATCGCGGCTTTCATTGCGTCGGCGGAGTTCACCAGGAACGGCGAGCTGTTGATAGTCACCATTTCCTGGCCGTCCGGGCCGTTGAAGGCCCATTTTTCCAGGGGGATCACCGGGCTGACGAGGCGCAGGCAGGCGTGGTTCAGCAGGTCGCTGGGTTTTTGCGCGCAGCCGTTGGCTTTCACGTAGGCCGGCGAGGCGCAGACGATGCTGTAGGTGATGCCCAGGCGTTGCGAGACGAAACCCGAGTCCGGCAGTTCGCTGGCCAGCACGATGGACACGTCGTAGCCCTCGTCGAGCAGGTCCGGCACGCGGTTGGCCATGGTCAGGTCGAAGGTCACGTCCGGGTGGGTCTTGCGGTAGCGGGCGATGGCGTCGATCACGAAGTGCTGGCCGATGCCGGTCATGGTGTGCACTTTCAGCTGGCCGGCGGGGCGGGCGTGGGCTTCGCTGGCCTCGGCTTCGGCTTCTTCGACGTAGGCCAGGATCTGTTCGCAGCGCAGCAGGTAGCGCTTGCCGGCCTCGGTCAGGGCGATGCGCCGGGTCGTGCGATTGAGCAGGCGGGTTTGCAGGTGGGCTTCCAGGTTGGAGACCGCGCGCGAGACGTTGGCCGTGGTGGTGTCGAGTTGCACGGCGGCGGCGGTGAAACTGCCGGCTTCGGCCACACAACTGAAGGCGCGCATGTTTTGCAATGTGTCCATGGGGTGCTCTCAAGGGAGATGGCAAATTGTGACACGAAGTTTCAGGGGCTGAGACCCCCGACCAAGGGATTATCTCGTTAACGGTAACAAAGATTCACAGGAATCCCAGCTTATCGCCGTTCAGGGCGCCCCATAGAATTGCGCCGTTGTGGGAGCGGGCTTGCTCGCGAAAGCGATTTCATCTTCAACGCGGCGTCTTCTGACAGAGCGCTTTCGCGAGCAAGCCCGCTCCCACAGGGCCTCGGTTCTCCCCTTTTTCAGGAATTCGCAGCTGTGCCGCGTCGCATCAACAGAGCGCTTTTGCCGCTCAGTGTTCTGGCTTTCACCCTGGGTCTCAGCGGCTGCATCGGTACCGGAGGAATTGCCCCGCAGGGCAAGGCGCTGGAGGCCAATACGCTGGCCACCGACGACGCCATTGCCCACGCTGCCAAAGACGCCCACTGGCCCACCGCGCAATGGTGGCAAGCCTACGGGGACCCGCAACTCAATCGCTGGATCGACCTCGCCGTGCAGGGCAGCCCGACCATGGACATGGCCGCTGCGCGGGTGCGTCAGGCCAAAGCCATGGCCGGTGTCGCCGAGGCCGCCGAGTCGTTGCAGATCAATGGCGAGTCGACGCTCAAGCGCCATAACTGGCCGACCGATCAGTTCTACGGCCCCGGCGAGTTGGCCAACACCACCACCTGGGACAACAACGCCGCGCTGGGTTTCAGCTACGCCCTCGACCTTTGGGGCCGCGAAAGCAATGCCAGCGAGCGGGCGGTGGATCTGGCGCACATGAGCGCCGCCGAAGCGCGGCTGGCGCAGCTGGAATTGCAGAACAACATCGTGCGCGCCTACATCGAGCTGTCGCTGCATTACGCCCAGCGCGACATCGTCGCCGCGACGCTCAAGCAGCAACAGCAGATTCTTGATCTGGCGCAGAAACGTCTGAACGGCGGCATCGGTACACACTTCGAAGTCAGCCAGGCCGAAACGCCGTTGCCGGAAACCCATCGGCAGTTGGATGCGCTGGACGAAGAAATCGCCCTGAGCCGCAACCAGATCGCCGCACTGGCCGGCAAAGGCCCGGGTGCGGGCGCGCAGTTGCAGCGACCGACCCTGGCGCTCGGTGCGGCGCTGAAACTGCCCTCGGCTTTGCCGGCCGATCTGCTCGGCCAGCGCCCCGATGTGGTCGCCAGTCGCTGGCAAGTCGCCGCGCAGGCCCGCGGCATCGACGTCGCGCACGCCGGTTTTTATCCCAATGTCGACCTGGTCGGCAGCCTCGGCTACATGGCGACCGGCGGCGGGGCGCTGGAGTTTCTGACCGGCAAGAAGCTCAACTACAACGTCGGCCCGGCGATCTCCTTGCCGATCTTCGACGGTGGACGCTTGCGTAGCGAGTTGGGTGAAGCGTCTGCCGGGTATGACATCGCCGTGGCGCATTACAACCAGACGCTGGTCAATGCGCTGAAGAGCATCTCGGACCAGTTGATCCGCCGCGAGTCGATGGACAAGCAGCAAGCCTTTGCCGCCGAGTCCGTGGCCACCGCACAGAAGACTTACGACATCGCGATGATCGCCTATCAGCGAGGCCTCACCGATTACCTCAACGTGCTCAATGCGCAGACCTTGCTGTTCAAGCAGCAGCAGGTGCAGCAGCAGGTGCAGGCAGCGCGACTGAGTGCGCATGCCGAGTTGGTGACCGCGCTGGGTGGTGGCCTCGGGGCTGGCAATGACGTGCCCACTGTCGAGCAAACCCAAGCGCCGAAAACCCCGGCTCTCCTGCGGTGAACACACAATTCCTGTGGGAGCGGGCTTGCTCGCGAAGAGGGAGTGTCTGGCAGCGCATTGGTTGTCTGACACAGCGCATTCGCGAGCAAGCCCGCTCCCACAGTTTCTCCGGTTCGATTGAATTTTTGAGCAAGACCAAATGACTCCCTTGCCCGCACCTTTACGCTGGCTCTACTCCCTGGAATGGCGTCGGGGCTTCTTTGACTGGGCGCGCAGCGACGGCGTGACCTGGGTCTATATCTTCAAGGTATTGCTCGCCGCGTTCCTCACGCTGTGGCTGGCGATGCGCCTGGAACTGCCGCAGCCGCGCACGGCGATGATCACCGTGTTCATCGTCATGCAGCCGCAGAGCGGTCATGTATTCGCCAAGAGTTTCTATCGCTTCCTCGGCACCCTGGCCGGGTCGGCAATGATGGTCACGCTGATCGCGCTGTTCGCGCAGAACACCGAACTGTTCCTTGGCTCGCTGGCGATCTGGGTCGGCATCTGCTCGGCCGGTGCGGCGCGCTGCCGTAACTTTCGTGCCTACGGTTTTGTCCTCGCCGGCTACACAGCGGCGATGGTCGGGCTGCCGGCGCTGGCGCATCCTGACGGTGCGTTCATGGCCGCCGTGTGGCGAGTGCTGGAGATCTCGCTGGGGATTCTCTGCTCGACCGTGGTCAGTGCCGCGATCCTGCCGCAAACCGCCAGTGCGGCGATGCGCAACGCCTTGTATCAGCGTTTTGGCGTGTTTGCCTTGTTCGTCACCGATGGCCTGCGCGGGCGCAGCAAGGCCGATGCGTTCGAGGCCAGCAACGTACGCTTCATTGCCGAAGCGGTGGGCCTGGAAGGGCTGCGCAGCGTGACCGTGTTCGAAGACCCGCACATGCGTCGGCGCAATGGTCGCCTCAGTCGTTTGAACAGCGAGTTCATGGGCATCACCACGCGCTTCAACGCCTTGCATCAGTTGCTTGAACGTCTGCGTGGCAATGGCGAAGAACATGTGGTGGCTGCGATCAGGCCGGGCCTGCAGGATCTGGCCGAAGTGCTCGACGGTTTCAGTGGCCGCGCCCTGACCAGCCCGGACGCTGCACGCCTGGCGACTGCGTTGGCTACCTACAAGGAAGGTTTGCCGGCGCGGGTGCGCAGCCTGCGCGCAACCTTCCAGGAAACCGCTCCGAGTGAAGCCGAGCAGCTGGATTTTCACACCGCGTACGAGCTGCTCTATCGCTTCGTCGACGACCTGCACAGTTATGCACAGACCCACGCCTCGCTGGCCGATCACAGCCATGAGCGCGAGCGCTGGGACGAGCCGTTCACTCCGCAAACCAATTGGTGGGCCGCCGCTGCCTCGGGCATTCGTGCCTCGTTCATCCTGATCGTGCTCGGTAGTTACTGGGTCGCCACCGCGTGGCCGAGCGGCGCGACCATGACCCTGATCGCCGCTGCCACCGTGGGCCTGTCCGCCGCCACGCCGAACCCCAAACGCATGGCTTTTCAGATGGCCTGCGGGACTTTCCTCGGGGCGCTGATCGGCTTCGTCGAGATGTTCTTCATCTTCCCGTGGATCGATGGTTTTCCGCTGCTGTGCGTGATGCTTGCGCCGGTAATCGTGCTCGGTTCGTTCCTCGCTTCGCGGCCGCAATACGCCGGGGTCGGTCTGGGGCTGCTGATCTTCTTCAGCACAGGTTCAGTGCCGGACAACCTGACCATCTACAACCCCTACACCTTCATCAACGACTACATCGCCATGGTCATGGGCATGTTGGTCTGCGCGGCGGCAGGGGCGATCATTTTGCCGCCGAACAGTCGCTGGTTGTGGAAGCGTCTGGAGCAGGATCTGCGCGGCCAGGTGGTGTACGCGATCAGCGGCAAACTCAAGGGCCTGGCGTCGAGTTTCGAGAGCCGCACCCGCGACCTGCTGCATCAGGCCTACGGTCTCGCCGCCGGTCAGCCGACTGTGCAAAAGAACCTGCTGCGCTGGATGTTCGTGGTCCTTGAAGTCGGCCACGCAATCATCGAGTTGCGCAAGGAACAGGCGATTCTCCCGGTGCACCCGGCGTATGCCGAATCGCAGCCATGGCGTCAGGCGATTCGCGTGATGGGCCGCGCGCTGGTGCGGCTGTTTCTGCAGCCTAACCAGAGCAATCTGGAGCGCGCACTGGTGGCGGTCGATCACGCGATCAGTCGGGTCGCCGCGACTGACGAGCCGTTCGCGCCGCACTTCGACACCTCGGCCCTGCGACGGGTGAAGAGCTACCTGCACTTCATCCGCACCTCGTTGCTCGACCCGCAATCACCGCTCGCTGCCTACGCAATCGCCAAGCCCGAAGGACTTGCCCATGCCTCGTGAAATCGCCTTCCACGGCGTGTACATGCCGACCATGACCCTGATGTTTTTCGTCGCCGCAGCACTGGCCTGGGCGCTTGACCGGTTCCTCTCGGGGTTCGATCTGTACCGCTTCTTCTGGCACCCGGCGCTGCTGCGCCTGAGCCTGTTTACCTGTCTGTTCGGCGCCATGGCGCTGACTGTTTACCGTTGACTCTCTATCTCTGAAGAAGGCCCTGATGAAAAAGTTTTTCAGCCTGCTCGCGACCCTGCTGGTGCTGGCCCTGGCGCTGTGGATCGGCCGCACGTTGTGGGAGCACTACATGAACACGCCGTGGACCCGCGACGGCCGCGTGCGCGCCGACATCATCAACGTCGCGGCCGACGTCACCGGTGAAGTCATCGATGTGCCGGTGCGCGACAACCAGTTGGTGAAGAAGGGCGATTTGCTCATGCAGATCGACCCGGAGCATTACCGCATCGCGGTCAAACAGGCGCAGTCGCTGGTCGCTTCGCGCAAGTCGACGTGGGAGATGCGCAAGGTCAACGCGCATCGCCGCGCCGATCTGGACAACCTGGTGATCTCCAAGGAGAACCGCGACGACGCCAGCAACATCGCCGACGCCGCGCTGGCCGATTACCAACACGCGCAAGCACAACTGGAAGCCGCCGAACTCAACCTCAAACGCACCGAAGTGCGCGCGGCAGTGGACGGCTACGTGACCAACCTCAACGTGCATCGCGGCGACTACGCGCGCATCGGCGAGGCGAAAATGGCGGTGGTCGACATGAACTCGTTCTGGGTTTACGGCTTCTTCGAAGAGACCAAACTGCCGCACGTGCGTGTAGGCGATAAGGCCGACATGCAACTGATGAGTGGCGAAGTGTTGAAGGGCCACGTGGAGAGTATTTCCCGTGGCATCTACGACCGCGACAACCCGGAAAGCCGCGAGCTGATCGCCGATGTGAACCCGACGTTCAACTGGGTACGCCTGGCGCAGCGAGTGCCGGTGCGCATTCACATTGATGAAGTGCCGCAGGGTGTGCTGTTGGCGGCGGGGATTACCTGCACCGTGGTGGTGAAGCAGGACACTGTGGATAACTGACAGACCGTGTCGCTGCCATCGCGAGCAGGCTCACTCCCACATTTGATTTGTGTCGTTTACAAAACCCGTGTGGGCGCGAGCCTGCTCGCGAAGAGGGCAACGCGCTCTGTCATGAAGATAGCGAACCGTCATTCACCACAAAACGTCTCCTGCAAATGCCGCCAGAGCACCCGCCCGGCATCGCTCTTTTCAAACACCACCGTCGAGCGCCGATCCGTGTGCAACCCATTCGCGTCCGTCTGCTGCTCGCGATAACTCAACGTCGCGCCGTGCGCATGCAGCGCAATTGCGCGCAGCTCACTGAGCTCGATCCTGAAGCCTGTTCTCTTCCCGCCCACCGCTTGAAACAGTGCGCGCAAAGCGCCGATATCCAGCACCCGGCCGAGCGGCGTGACCATGGAAAAATCCGCCGAGAACCGGCTCAGCAAGCGCTCCAGTTCGGCTGAGTCCTGCTCCACGGCAAACCATTGTTCGATGGCCTCGTGCGCGTGGATCACTTCGTCAAAATATTGTTGGTAGTCCGTCATGTGGATTTTTCCTGAAGGGGAGGTGAGCTCAGCAGTGCGAGCACGTGGGTGGCGTCGAAGCGCAACACGGCGGCCATCGGCAACAACGTGAGCAGCGCTGCGGCGAGGAAGCAGTAGCGGAAACCGTCGCCGCCCAATGCCCCCAGCAATGAGCTGAGCAGTGCCGCGCCGAGGCAGAAACCGAGCTGACGATTGATGTTCCAGAGGGCGCTGGAGTGGCCCATTTTTTCCGGGGTCATGCCGACAAACGCCAGGGTCTGTGCAGTCACGCTGCACAGGCTGCCGCCCAGTCCCATCAGGGCGTAGGCGATGATCAGCGGCGCTGCAGCGGGCTGTTCGATGCGCATCAGCATGACAATCCCCAAGCATTGCAGGAGCATGCCGGTGATCAGCAACGGTTTGGGGCCAGTGCGGTTGAAACTGCGTTTGCCGAGCATGATCGCCACGCCCGAGGCGGCGGCCCAGGACAGCATCAGCGCGCCGGTTTGCGCGGCGCCGAAGCCGAGGTCGTGCAGGTACAACACGGCAATCATGTTGGTGCCGGTAAAGACCCCGGGCACAAACAGGTAGATCAGCATCGCCAGGCGCAGCGACGGGCTCTTGAGCAGTTGCAGGTCGAGGACAGCGTCGGGTTTGCGCCAGCCATCGCGCAGGTACAGCCATAGGGTCAAGGCGCCGAGCAACAGGACGCCACCGGCGAGGTGACGGGTAGCGGCGGCGCTCGCCAGGCTCACGGCAATCAGTAACAGACTCAGGGCTGAGACCGCCAGCAGCAGGCCGCGCAGGTCCAGCGTCGGGCGTTCTGCGCTGGGCTGATCCGCTTTCAACCAGAGCAGGCCCAAGGCAAACGCCAGCAGCGCCAGTGGCAGGTTCAGGTAGAAAATCCAGCGCCACGACAAGGCCTCGACGATCAGCCCGCCCGCTGCCGGCGACAGGGCCGGGACCATCAGCGCGACCATCAACACCACCCCGGTCAGGTGCGCCCGCTGTGCCGCCGGAAATTGCCGATACGCCAGGGCCTGACCGACCGGCAGCAACAAGCCGCCACCGAGCCCTTGCAGCAGGCGCCAGCCGATCAGACTTTCAATCGACCCGGCCTGTGCCACCAGGCCCGAGGCGATCCCGAACAGCAGCAGCGAACTCAGGATCAACCGACGCTCGCCCAACCGTGCGGCCAGCCACACGCTCATCGGAATGATCAGCGTCAGCCCGAGCATGTAGGCGTTGGTGATCCACGCCAGTTGCGTCACCGAGGCGTGCAACTCCCGCGCGATGTCCGGGTAGGCAATGCTGGCGGCGAACATGTTCAGCAGGTCGAGGGCGAACCCGAACAAATACACCAGCGCGACTTTCGAGCGATAGGCCATGGCAGCTTCCCTGTGATGAGACGTGCAGGTTAAGGCGCTGGAGACGTTAGGAAAACGCTGGTTTGCCTGCTAGTTTGTCAAAATAATTTTGACAAGGAGTGCCGTGACGATGGTCAGCCTGGACCGTTTTGACACGTTCAAAGCCGTGGTGGAGGCTGGGTCATTGACCGCCGCCGCTGACACCCTGGGGCAGACCCGGGCGGTGGTGAGCTTCAACCTCAAGCGGCTGGAAGAGGAATTGGGCGTCACGCTGCTCACGCGCAACACCCGGCAACTGGCCCTGACCGATGCCGGCGAGCGTTTTTATCGCCGCTGTTTGCGCACTCTCGATGAAGCGCGTCTGGCGATCGAGGAGGCCCGTTCCGAGCACTCGCAACTCAAGGGCACGTTGCGCATCACCACCACCGTGGAATTCGCATTGGCTCAGGTGGTGCCGGCGCTGGAGGTGTTTCGCCAGCAACAGCCACAACTGAACATTCACCTGTCGACGTCCTCGACCCATGCCGATCTGATCTCCGAACGCTTCGACATGGCGATCCGCCTGGGACGCATGCACGACTCCAATCTGCGGGCGGTGCAGTTGTCGACGTTCGAAGTGTTTGCGGTGGCGGCGCCAGGGTTGGTCGAGCGCTTCACGCCGGTTGTCACGCTGGCAACGCTGGAGTCGATGCCGACCCTGGGCCACGGACGAGTGCCGGAAATGACGGTCACCGACCTTACTGGCACCGAGCATGTCTACCAGCCAAAACCGGGGACCACCGCCATCGTTGCCGACAACTCGGCGACGCTGCGGGCGTTTGCGTTGACCGGGCAAGGCGTGGCGATTCTGCCGCAGTGGCTGATTCAGGATGATCTGGAGGCCGGGCGATTGGTGCGGTTATTGGCGGATTACCGCTTTGCTCAGCAGGGGGTTTACGCGTTGTACCCGGATACCCGGCATTTGCCGCTGAAGGTGCGGGCGTTCATTGATTTCATGAAAGGCTGGGGATGAGTGTTGCCTGGCCAGGCCTCTTCGCGAGCAAGCCCGCTCCCACATTTGGAATGCATTCCCCTGTTGGAGCAGGCTCCCCCCACATCTGGAATGCATTCCCCTGTTGGAGCAGGCTCAGCCCACACCTGGAATGCATTCCTCTGCTGGAGCAGGCTCAGCCCACATCTGGAAAGCATTCCCCTGTTGGAGCAGGCTCAGCCCACATCTGGAAAGCACTCCCCTGTTGGAGCAGGCTCAGCCCACATCTGGAAAGCATTCCCTGTTGGAGCAGGCTCAGCCCACATCTGGAAAGCATTCCGTGTTGGAGCAGGCTCAGCCCACATCTGGAAAGCATTCCCCTGTTGGAACAGGCTCAGCCCACATCTGGAATGCATTCCCTGTGGGAGCAGGCTCGCTCCCACTTTTGGAATGCATTCCCCTGTGGGAGCGAGCTTGCTCGCGAAAGCGTCAACTCGGTCTCAAAGCTTCCCACGCAACCCGAACCGCTTCATCAATGTCGACTCCAGCAACCCCTTTGGCAAAAAAGTAGCCAGCAACGGCAACGCCCGGCTGCCATTACCAATGCGGATCAGGCGTGGCGGCTTGTCCTGCTGCACAGCCTTGAGCAATTCAGCGGCAAACTCACTGGCGGGGGTCGGCTTGTCCTGCGACGCCTTGGCCCGCGCGCGAATCCCCTCACGCAATGGAAACCACGGCGATTGCTCATTGATCAACTGCTCGGCCTCATGCCCGGCATTCTTGGCGAAACTCGACTGAATTGCCCCTGGCTGCACTTCCATCACACGAATGCCAAACGGCGCCAGCTCCATGCGCAATGCATCGCTCAAGGCATGCACCGCGGCTTTCGAGGCGCAGTAGGCACCGGCGAACGGCGTGACCAAAACCCCTGAGACACTGCCGATATTCACCACCAAACCCTTGGCCCGGCGCAGCACCGGGAACAGGGCGCGAGTAACGCCAATGACCGAGAATACGTTGGTCTCGAACTGGCGTTGCATGGCCGGCACGCCGCCATCGAGCAACGGCCCCATCGCACCATAACCGGCATTGTTGATCAGCACATCGAGGCCGCCATGCTGCTGGTTGATCCGTTCGCCAAGCTGTTCCAGCGCCACGCTGTCATTCACGTCCAGCTGGATCGCCGTGAACCCGGCTGCGGCGAGGGCGCGGACGTCCTCGGTCTTGCGCGCACTGGCCCAGACCTCGTAACCGGCGGCTTTGAACGCATCGGCGAGGGCGCGGCCGATGCCGCTGGAACAACCGGTGATCAACGCAACGGGCATGGCGCATTCCTTGTGCAAAAAAGTGGGGGAAGGGGATCAGTCGGAGAAACTGCCCTGCAAACGCTCGGCGCGGAACTCCAGGGTTTGCGGACGATAACCGGCGCGCAGCGGTGGCAGGGGCAGGCAATCTTCCCAGTTGCCACCGGCCTGCAATTCACCGGGGCCACGATAGCGTGGGGCGGTGTATTGGTTGTCGGCCAGATTGACCGTGTCACCCGGTGCATAGGCTGCGATGCGCCAGCGCAGTTCGGTCAGCGGGACGTCGTTGCCGTTTTTCATTTTCAGTTGCAGCGGGCGATCCGCGGGGCAGTGTTCAGGCGCGTAGGCAATGCGCATCTCCAGACGCGCCAGTTGCTTGAGCTCGCGGTTGTCCAGCCACACCACCCAGACCGCCACCAGCCCCAGGCCAACAGCGGCGGCCACCGACACCGGTACAGCCTTGGCCGGATAGCGCAGCAACAGAATCAGCCAGGTGATGACCAGCAAAACGCCGATGAACATGTCGCACAACCTCGCAGGGATAGAGGGGCATCCTACCTAAGCGTAGGTGAGGTTGGCGATGGGCAGGATTTCTGTGGTGAAGGTGAAGACGCCTTCGCGAGCAAGCCCGCTCCCACAGGGATGGGGGCAGATCACAAAATCGAGCCATGCCTCGGCCCACTGTGGGAGCGGGCTTGCTCGCGAAGAGGCCAGTACCGACACCGCAGATCCCGGATAAAAAAAGCCCCCGCCCAACCCACTGCGGATAGGGGACGCAGCGGGCTGGACGGGGGCTTCTCATTGCGGGTTGATCACTGCGCGATGGTTTTCACCGACACGCCGCGTTCGATCGGAGTCGAGCGACCGTAGATGTCTTCGAAACGCTCGATATCGTCTTCACCCAGGTACGAGCCCGACTGTACTTCGATGATTTCCAGCGGGATCTTGCCCGGGTTGCGCAGACGGTGCACCGAGGCGATCGGGATGTAGGTCGACTGGTTTTCGCAGAGCAGGAACACGTTTTCATCGCAGGTCACTTCGGCGGTGCCACTGACCACGATCCAGTGCTCGGCGCGGTGGTGGTGCATCTGCAGCGACAGGCACGCGCCCGGTTTCACCGAGATGTGCTTGACCTGGAAACGCCCGCCCATGTCCACCGAGTCGTACGAACCCCATGGACGATAGACTTCGCAGTGGTTCTGGGTTTCGCTGCGGCCCTGCTCATTGAGCGTGTTGACCATCTGCTTGACGCCCTGAACCTTGTCTTTGTGGGCGATCATCATCGCGTCTTTGGTTTCGACCACGACGATGTTTTCCAGGCCGATCACCGACACCAGTTTGCCGTTGCCGTGGATCATGCAGTTCTTGCTGTCCTGGATCACCACATCGCCTTTGCTGACGTTGCCGTTGGCGTCCTTCTCGTTGACTTCCCACAGCGACGACCAGCAACCGACATCGCTCCAGCCGGCGGTCAGCGGCACCACGCAGGCGCGTTGGGTTTTTTCCATCACCGAGTAGTCGATGGAGTTGTCCGGGCAGCAGGCGAAGGTGGCTTCGTCGAAGGTGATGGTGTCGTTGTCCTGCTCGCTGCGCTCAAGGGTCAGCAGGCAGGTGTCGTAGATGTCCGGATCGTGTTTTTTCAGCTCTTCGAGGAAGCGGCTGGCGCGGAACAGGAACATGCCGCTGTTCCAGTAGTAACCACCGGACTCGACGTACTCGGTGGCGCGTTTGACGTCGGGTTTTTCGACGAAGTGCGAAACGCGACTGACGCCTTCGGGTAGCAGCGAATCGCCGGTGGATTTGATGTAGCCGTAACCGGTTTCCGGTTTGGTCGCCGGCACGCCGAACAGCACCATCTCGCCGTTTTCGGCGGCCACGGTGGCCAGGGCGAGGGCACGTTGCAGGGCTTTCTGGTCTTCCAGCACGTGGTCGGCCGGCAGCACCAGCATCAACTCGTCACGGCCTTCGTTGACCAACATCATCGCGGTCAGCGCCACCGCCGGCGCCGTGTTGCGGCCGAACGGCTCCATCAGGATGCGCTGGCATTCGAGATTGCGATTGGCCAACTGCTCGTTGACGATGAAGCGGTGATCCTTGTTGCAGACCACGATCGGCGTGTCCATGCCTTCGAACACCAGGCGTTCCAGGGTTTGCTGGAACAGCGTGTGTTCACCGGTCAGGGCGAGGAATTGCTTGGGGAATTGCTTGCGCGAAAGCGGCCAAAGACGTGAACCGCTACCACCTGACAAGATCACCGGAATCATATTGTTTACTCCATAAAATCGATTGGGTTAGAGCCACGAACCTGTGTCGTTTCACTCTTGTTGTTGTCTCGTATCCGAACTGACAACCCGGTCAAGGGTGGGAGGGGGCTTGCTCCCGAAGGCGGTGCATCAGTCGACACATCTGTTGAATGTCGGACCGCTTTCGCGAGCAGGCTCGCTCCCACAGGGGGGACTGAGTCAGTTCGGAAAATTTGTTAGCGGGTCGACACCGGGCGTTTCACCCAGACTGGCGACAGGCTGCTGCCGGAACCCGTGACGTACAGCACTGCGGCCTCACCGCGCTCCAGGGCGACCGGTTTCACGTCGCCGACTTTCTTGTCGCCTTCGTACAGCGCCAGGCTGACTTTCACCGGGTTGATTTCACGTTCGCCACGGCCCTTGGCAGCCACGTTCGGCACCACGTCGGTCTTGCCGTCGGCGGTCTTCAGGGTCAGCGGTTTGTCGCTGAGGTTCTGCACGCGCACCAGGGATTTCTGCTTGTTCTTGAACGGCGGCTCTTCAATCAGTTGCGGCGCGCCGGAAGCGTTGTTGACCAGGGTGTAGTAATGGTCACCGGCGAGTTTCACCGGCAGGGTCTGGCTGCCGACCTTGGCGCTGTAGTCGCCGCCCGGCATGAAGCTGAAGTCGCTGCTGGCCAGTGGCGCAACGTCGCTCAGGCTGGTGCTGCCGACGGTGGCGCTGACTTCGGCGTTGCTGGCGTTGTAGACCCGCACGAAGGTCGAGCCTTTCGGGGCAGTCGGGCCGTACAGCGCGGCGTCACCACCGGCAAAAGCCTGTACCGACAGCACGCTCAGACCCGCAACCAGAGCGAAGCTTTTAGCGAGACGACGAGGAGTAGTTGTGAAAGTCATTGTGTTACCTCTCTTTCAGTTTTGCGCCCGATCGGGCGTCTCGGATTTAGTGTTGATGGCTACGTTTTGTTGGCGAGCACCGGCTTGTTTGAGCTCTGCGACCCACTGCGGGTCGGCGTCGCCGATTTCGTTGTTCACAGGCAGATATCGTTCAGGAAACTCCCAGATCAGCACCTGTGGCGGGCTGTTCTTGAAGTCATCGCTTTTCAGGTAGCTGAGCATCGGCAGGATCGGGCCGTGGCCGTCTTCGGCGTAGTTCACGACGTCGCTGTGCAGCGCTTGCTTGAGCGCACCGACGAAGTTCCAGTTGGGGTTGGCGCTGTAGCTGGTGCCGATCAGTGCGACCGGTACTTCGCTGTTGGCGAACAGCGCGTCGTCACCGGCAGGCTGCTCGGCGGCGGCCACGGTGTTGCGTTTTTGCAGCGGTTCTTGCGCCGGCATCAGGTTTTCGAACAGCGGATCGAGCGGCAGGAACAGACGCAGATCGCCCTTGTGCGTGACCTTCTCCGCCGGCGTGGTGATGAAGCGTTGCGGCTCGCCGCTGAGCGGGAACTTGGCGGCGATGGTCTTGGCCAGGGTGTTGGCGGCGATCTCGGCGCCTTCAGGCGTCCAGTGCGTGTCGGTGCGCAGGAATACTTGCTGACCGTTCTGTTTGGCCTGTTGCAGCGGGCCGAGCAGGTCAGGGGCGAGGATCTTGTCGGCCGCAACGCGGTTGTGGAAGTCCTGATAGAGGTTGGCGTGGATGCTCGCCGGTTTCACTTCACCCAGGTGTTCCGGGTACAGGCGCACCTTGGCCGGAACGATCGCCATCACCAGTTTCACGCCTTTGGCCTTGAGGGTCTGGCGCACGCCTTCGACCAGCGCGTAGTTGCCTTGCAGGTTCAGCTCCTCGTTGACGATCGGGTTGAATTCCTCGTCGCTGTACAGCCACTGATCGCGCCCAAGCACCACGCCCGGACGACCTTCGTTGAACAGTTTGAAATCCAGCGCAGCCCAGAGGTTGGTGCCCAGACGCTTGATCGGAAACTGATCGTCGTAGTGGGTTTCCACGGCTTTGGTCCAGCGACCGTTGAGCACCGTCGCATCGGCGTTGGTGCTGAAGCCGAAGAAGCTGCGCACCGACCACAGACCGAGCACCAGCAGGGTCACCAGAAACAGCGCGATGTAGAAGATGCGTAATGAGCGGGTCATGTCAGATCCCTCAGAACTGGAAGTAAAGGAACGGCGAGAAGCTTTGCGCCGAGAGTTTGAGAATCGAGGCGATGAACAGCAGCAGGATCAGCCCGCGCATCACGTAGCGCGACCAGTCCGCGGCCCAGTAGGCCGGTTGCACCTGGGCTTCGACGCCGACGGTGTAGCCAGGCTCATGGATGTTCGCCGGGTTTTCGCCCGGGGCTGCCTTGATCATTCCCGGGGTCGCTGTGGCGGGGCCATCGGCCTCGACGTTGACCGCAGGTTTGGTCTTGGCTGGCGGTTGATTGGTGTACAGATCACGCAGGCCGAAGAACGCCAGCGTCACGTACGCCACCACCAGAGTCGCCACTTGCAGGCCGGTGAGGCTGGCCTGATTGAGTTCCGACAGCGACCAGTCGCCGAAGCTGAACATTGCGCCGTACATGCGGCCGGCAACGTGCAGGTTCTCGGCGCGGAAGATCACCCAGCCCATCACCACCAACAGGAAGGTCAGTGCCCAGCGGATCGGATTGAGGCTGCGCGGCGAGGTGTTGATGCCGAGCATTTTTTCGATCGCCAGCCACATGCCGTGCCAGGCGCCCCAGACGATGTAAGTGATGTTCGCGCCGTGCCACAGACCACCCAGGAGCATGGTCAGGAACAGGTTGCGATAGGTCATCAGCGTGCCTTTACGGTTACCGCCGAGAGTGATGTACAGATAGTCACGCAGCCAGGTCGACAGGCTGATATGCCAGCGACGCCAGAACTCGGTGATCGACTGGCTGATATACGGTTGCTTGAAGTTTTCCATGAAGCGGAAACCCATCATCAAGCCCAGACCGATGGCCATGTCGCTGTAACCGGAGAAGTCGAAGTACAGCTGTGCGGTGTAGGCCAGTGCGCCGAGCCAGGCATCCCCCGTGGTCGGGTTTTGCAGGGCGAAGCAGTGGTCGGCCACCACCGCGAGGGTGTCGGCAATGAAGACCTTCTTGATGAAACCCTGCATGAACCGCGTGCAGCCCTCGGAGAACTTGTCGAGGGTGTGCGTACGGTTGTTGAACTGGTCGGCGAGGTCGCGGAAACGCAGGACCGGGCCGGCAATCAGATGCGGGAAGATCGCCACGAACGCCGCGAAGTCGATCAGGTTACGCGTAGCCGGGGTGTCGCCGCGGTACACGTCGATGATGTAGCTGATCGACTCGAAGATGTAGAACGAGATGCCGATCGGCAGCAGCACGTGGGTCAGGATGAACGGCTCCAGACCGAACGAGGTCATGATCGCGTTGATGCTGTCCACGCCGAAGTTGGCGTATTTGAAGTAGCCGAGGATGCACAGATCGACCGCCACACCGAGCAGCAGCCAGCGCTGTGCCGGTTTGGTGCGGACACCGGCGGCACCGACTTTCAGGCCGATCCAGTAGTTCCACAAGGTGACGCCGGCGAACAGCGCCAGGAAGTCCACCCGCCACCACGCGTAGAACACGTAGCTGGCGATCAGCAGCAACAGGTTGCGATAGCGTTGCCCGCTCAGATAGTACAAGCCGAGAAAGATCGGCAAGAACAGAAACAGGAACACGTTGGATGAAAATACCATCCCGATCTCTCCATGTTTGAACCAACAGTCAAGGGCCAAAGCCCCCCCAAACCCCCCATGGAAACAGGGAGGGCTAACTCACACATCTCAAACCTGACACTTGACTGTGGGAGCGAGCCTGCTCGCGAAGGCGTCGTGTCAGTCGACATCCGTTTTGAATGTCAGACCGTATTCGCGAGCAGGCTCGCTCCCACAGGTTTTGCGTTCGGTCTTACGAACCCTTGTTGCCCTTTTCATGCGACGGGTCGTAGACCTTGGTCAGGTCGCCACCGAGGCGGAAGGTCTTGAACGGCTGCATGCCGTGTTTCTTCTCCAGCACATCCGCCGGGCAGGTGTAGAGGCTGCAGAACGGTTCGAGCCAGGCAAATTTCATGTCCTCTTTCAGATCGGTCATGTCCTGCTCTTTGCCGTTCTTCTTCTCGAACGCGTCCGGGTCTTTCACCCCGGCCAGTACCCGGTCACCCAGGCGCTTCAGCGCGCTGTTGTTTTCCTGACGCAGATCGACACCGTTGACCTGGGCGAAACTGGCGATCATCGCCAGCGGTGGCAGGGCGTAGTTGTGATAGGCGAGGGCACGTTGCTGGCGCTTGAGTTCGTTCGGCAAGTAGCCGTCGGCATCGACCTGATTGACCCCGACCTTGTATTCCTTGACCGCCCAATCGAACAGGTCGCGACGGTTGGTCGCGACCGACGTCGCCATCACTGACCACGCCGCCCAGTACGAGTGGTTGTTGGTTTTTTCCAGCGGCAGGTTGTCCCAGTCGCTGACCACCTGATCGGCCATCTTGCTGAACCAAGCTTCGATCTGCTGCGCCTCTTGCTGATGTGCGGCCAGCGGGTGCGAGTCGGAGAACTTCAGGCGAATGTAGGACGAGGCCATGCTGCCCAGCGCCCATTTGCGCATCGACTTGCCGGTGTGGTTGAAGTCTTTCGACATCAGTGCATCGGCCTTGGCCCACGCGGTCAGCCAGTTCAGCGTGCAGTCGAGTTGCTCCGGGCGACCGTCGCGCATGAACTGCATCACCCGTTTGGCGGTGCCGCGTTCCAGCGTGGTGATGTCTTTGGTGGTGTCGCGGAAGGCTTTTTCCGACTGCACGTTCAGCGTCGCGCGGGCCTTGTCCGAGCCTTCGTATTTGCTGCGAAATTGCAGCGGCCCGGTGTACGGCGCCGGCATCGCGTCGCAGCCTTCGCTCTTGTCGCCGGTCTTGAATTTATCCACCGGTGCGAAGTAGCCCTGTGGCGGACGCAGTGGCGCGGCGGCCTGAGTGGCCCCGGCGAACATCGCCAGGCTCAACAGGGTGGGAGCCAATAAAGATTTCAATGTCGGATTTCGCATAGCAGACCTCATTGCCCGACCTGAGCGGTTTGTTGCCCAGCGCCCGGGAATACGTTGCGTTTGCAGATTTTCGCTTCGACTTTTTGTGGCGCGGTGCCCGCTTCCGGACCCTGGACTTCGACGGCCAGCAGGTTTTGCGAGGCCCAGTCTTCGTCGGTGCGCAACTCAAAGGCGAAACGACCGTCGGTGTCGGAGGTTTCCGGTTTCTCGATTTTGATGTCCTCGTGGCGACCGTTCATGTACCAGAGGGTGGCGTGCAGGGTTTTCACCGAGGTGTCGGCGAAGCGGATGTCGACCTGGTGGCTGCTGTTCTGCAGGTTCAGGTTCTTGCTGTTGACCAGCAGTTCTTGCTTGGTGCCCGGTTTCAGCGTGGTGCTGCCGGTCATCTGGGCCTCTTTGCCTTCGCAGCCGTTGTCGAGCAGGGACATCATCTGGCGATAGATGGTTTCCTGATCGAGGCGGTACAGCGGCGAGAATTCCCAGATGAGAATCTTCGGTGGGGTCTTCTGGAATTCGTCGCTGCCCAGGTACTGCAGCATCGAACCTTCCAGACCACCGCCGGGGAAGGCGACGTTGAGAATGTCGGCGCCGATGGCTTCTTCGAGGAAGCCGGCGAAGTTGTAGTTCTTGCCGCTGTGCGAGGTGCCCACCAGAGTGATCTGCGGGTTGCCGGAGTCACCGAACAGGTCGCCGTCACCGGCTTCGCCTTTCGGCTCGGTGGTGAACTGGTCCATGTACTGGATCGCGTAACTGGTGCCGCACAGTTGCCCGGCCATGTTGTGCAGGGTGCCGGTCTTGCCCATGCGCCCGGAGCGCTTGGTCTCGAATTCACGCTTGGGAATGTCGGCGAAGGCCGGGATCTGCTTGACCTTCTCGGCGACGATTTTCGCCGTGCGCTGCGCACCGTACGGCGTCCAGTGCTGGTCGCCACGGAAGTAGAAATCGTGGGCGGGCAGGGTGTCCGGCAGCGATTCGTTGGTCAGCGGCGACAGGTCCGGCACTACGTAGCCCATCTTGGCGAAACGCCCGAGCATGGTTTTGTAGTTGCCCAGCGCTTTGTCGTAATCGAACGCGGCTTTTTCCTGCGGGTTGAGCTTGTTGCGGTTCACCAGGCCACGGGTCGGCTGATAGACGATCACCAGTTCAACACCCTTGGCCTTGAACGCATCATGCAGCTGTTGCAGGCGTTTGTAGCCGGCCGGGGTGGTGTTGAATTCGGTGCGCAAGTCTTCCTGAGTCCGGAACAACCAGTCGCCCTGCGCCTGCACCAGGGTGGTGAAGTTCTGCTGATAACGCGTGGTGTAGTTCTTTGCGTCGTGGGCGGCGGGGCACAGGTTGCAGCACGGTTCGGCGCTGAACTTCGGCGGTGTGGCACCCGCCGCTGCGTCGGCGCGAGCGCCTTGGCTGGCCGCGAGAATGCCCACGGTCAGGGCCGACAGGCTGAGTAATTTGATCAAGTGTGGGTGCATAAAATTATCCTCAGTCCCGCATTTCGGTCTGGCGTTCGACAGGGTCGATCAGCACGGCTTTCTGCTGGCGCACCAGCAGGTCGAGAATTTCATCCTGGCGCTCGCCGAGGATGCCGTTGAAGCTGATGCCGCTGGATTTGGTCGGCGCCAGCATCGATACGCGGTACAGCTCGACGCTCAACGGCGAGTCGATGGCCATCGGGCCGCTGCCGTTGGCCGCCAGTTCACCGCCGACCACGATCAGCGACACCTGGGCGTCGAACGGGTCGAGCTTGATGTCACGGTCGGTGTCGGTCAGGTCCTTGATGTGGCCGTAGACGCCGGTCAGGCCGTTGGCCATGGCAACGTTTTCGTAGAGGCGGATGTTCACGCTGTTACGAATGCGGATGCCGTGGCGCTTGTTGCTGATGACCTTGTTGCCCCACAGCAAGTTGTCGGCGGACTCGTAGAGGGTGATGCCGTCGGTGTGGTTCTTGTAGATCTCGTTGTAGGCGATGATGTTGTTGACGCTGTTACGGTCGATCACCAGGCCCGAGAGGTGGTTGTCGTAGCTCTTGTTGTTGAAGATGAAGCTGTCGTTGACCTCGCGGGAAATAATGATCCCGTGCTTCTTCTTCGTACCGTGGACAGTGTTCTCGGCAATGATCAGACCGTGGGAACGGTCGTGCGGGTCGATGCCGTAGACGATGTTGTCCTTGTAGGTGTTGCCCTTGACCACGAAGTCGCGGGTCTCGTAGCAGTAGAAGCCGTACCACATGTCCGAGAACTCGGAACCGACGATCCAGCCAGTCGGTTCGGGGCGCTTGAGGACCTTGGCCATGTTCGGTGTGTACTGGGAAATACTCACCCCGTACGACTTACTGTTGGCGTAGCCGAAGCTGGCCATCTTGCTGTTGACGATGTAGGTCTCGGTGCCACCCCAGGCCAGCAGGAACGGACGAAATTCCTTCGGCGAACGGAAGGTGGCCGGACCGTTGTCCTTCTCGCGCCAGCCGGTGACCTTGGTGTCACGCACGAACAGCTGGCCGTCGTTGACCAGGAATGAACCCGCCTCTTGCGACAGGCGCAATTCCTGGGTCTGGCCATCGATTTCGAGGATGCCTTTGCGCCCGACCACGATCGGCAACTTCGCCAGGTACACGCCCGGCGAGGTTTCGCTGAAGTACTGCTTGGGCAGTTTCTGCGCCAGATCCTTGAGGTTCAGGTAACCGTCGTCGACGAAGATCGCCTGCGGGATGCCGTGCTGACGCACCACCCATTCGGCCATCTTGTTGTCGCCGCCGATGAAGTCCTTCAGCGCGTCTTCCTGCATCATCCGGCGCACGCTGATCTTGCCCGCTTTGCTGCGCACGATTTTCGCGGCGGCGGCCTCGGCGGTGAAGCCGGACAGGTCGGGCAGTTTCGGCTTGGCCAGTTCCAGCGCCTCGGTCGGCGCGCTGCTGACGGTGTAGGTCTTGGCTTGTTGCAGCTCTTTGGCGGTGGTCACCGGTTTGCCCTGTTGAGGCACAGCCGGTTCCACCGTGGCGAAGGCGCCAGCGGAAGCCAGCAGCATGGCGCCGGCCAACAGGCTGATCGAGCCTTTCCTTGCATGGTGCATGTCGGGCACTCCCTTGGCGGTTTGCATCAGAAGCGCCAGATCACGTCGATGAACGCGCGGTGCATGTACGAGTCAACCTGCTTGCCGTAGGCATCGCCCGGTTTGAACACACCGCCACGAAAACGCACGAGGGCCGAAGGCTCGTCGATCGACTGGCTCAGCGCCGCCGGCAACAGGCCTTGCTTGAAGTACTTGGTGACGACCAGGTCCATCTCCTGACCCAAGTCCTTGTTGCCGTCTTCAAGCGGCAGCGAAGTGCTGGAGAGGATCGCGCCGGTGACGTCGTCGGTGTTGTTTTCCACGGCATTGATGCCGTTGCTGCCCACCGGCTTGTTGCCGTCCACGCGCCAGAACTTGTGGTAGATCAGGCTGGCGTCGTACTGGTCGTTGAGCATCCACGAACCGAACAGGGTAGCGGTCTGCATATTGCTCATTTCGCCACGGAACGCTTCGCCGAAACGGTGAACACGTGATCGCGTACCGGTGTAGTTGGAGCGGTTGCTCTCCAGACCATTCTGTTGGTAATCGGCGCTGGCACGGGCATACGCCGCACCGACCTGCCACTGCGGATCGAGGCGCAGACGCACGCCGAGGTCGGTGGCCCAACCGTTGACGTCCTCGCTGCGCTTGGCTTGTGCCGGGCGCGTGCCATCGGCGTTCAAGGCGTTGACCGTGTCACGGTCGCCGCTCATGCCGGTGATGCTGCCCCAGTAGTTGACGGTATTGGTGTTGCGCCAGTTATAGGCGTCGCTGTCGGCGGTCAGGCCGAGCCAGCTGATGTCGCCGTTCTGGGTTTTGTCGAGGGTGTCGCGGGGCACGCCCGGTTCGGCGTAATCGAGTTTGCCGTCATCGTGGGTGTGGTGGCCGCGAATACCGACCCACTGGCCCGGTGTCCACTGGTAAGCAGCATCGGCGTAGGCGTGCAGGCGATCCTTGTCTTTCGGTGCCAGCTCTTTCAAGTCGGTGCGGTATTCGCTGAAGCGTTCGGCGACGCCAGCGTTGGCGCGCAGCAGGGTGGTGTCGAAGGTCCAGTTCAGCGCTTCGATGTTGGTGTCGCGCCATTGGCCGTCGTCGTTGCGCAGGCGCTGGCGACCGAACTTGAGGATCTCGCCGGGGTAGGGCGTGAAGCCGCTGTAGCCGACCCAGAACTCGCGCATCGCGAGGTAGTTTTTCTTGGTCTGGCGGTCACCGCTGTCGGTGGTTTCGGCGCCGTCGGATTGCTGCAAGGTGTCGGTCTCGATGATATCGGTCGAGGTCACGGCCTGGCCCATGGCGTAGGCGCTCCACGCGCCGCTTTCGCCGTAGATCCACGGACGCAGGTCCAGGCCCACACCGTTGACGTCGCCACCGGGTGCGGTGCCGAGGTCGCGGTCGTCTTCGGACTGGCCGGTGATTTTCACTTCCAGGCCGAAGTTCTTGCTTTCGGTCATCGCGGCCAGTGTCGGGCAAGACCAGATCAGCGCGAACGTGAGGCCAATACCGGCCTTCACAAAGGGATTCAACTTCATAGGGATTCCTCGCCGTCTTCTTCTTGCAGGGCGTGCAGTTGCAGCGTGTTCTGGTTCAGGGCGCCACGGCTGGCCTGTTCCTGTTGCAGCAGGCGCTGGGCTTCGGCCAGACGCCCGGGCGGCAATTGCGCTGCGAGGGTGGTCGCCAGTTCATCGGCTTGCGGGGTGTTCTGCGCCTTGGCCAACTGGCTGAACACATAGGCGTTGAGCGGGTCGGGCTGGGTGCCCTTGCCTTGGGAAAACAGTTGGGCGATGGCGAAATCGGCGCTGTTCTGGCCGTTGCGTGCAGCGGTCAGCAGGTGGTCGAGGGCCTTCTGCGGATAAACCTTGCCGAGGTATCCACGGCGATAGATCTGGCCGAGGTAATAGTCGGCGGCGACTTCACGACCGACGGCTTTCTGGAAGTGTGCTTCGGCAACTTTCGCGTCGGCCGGCACCAGTTTGCCTTCGTAGTAGAGCTTGCCCAGCAACAGTTCTGCGCGCGGCTGGTCAGCGGCGCGGCCGTTGTCGAGGTACTTCATCATCTGGTCGACGTCGCCCAGTTCCGGGTAGTCGTAGAGCAGTTGCGCGAGGGTCACCCATGATGCCGGGTAGCCTGGTGCGATCGGTTCGAGCAGCGACTGCGCGGTCTTCTCGTCGGTCTTGCCCAAGGTCGAATCGGCCAGCACGCGAGCCACGGAATCGACACGCTGCGCGCTGACCGTGCCACGGTTGTAACCAGCCTGCATCTGCTTGATCAGCTCGGCCTGTTGCTCCGGCCGGGCACGTTTCTGATAGACCGTGGCGAGTTCGACGTAGCAGATGTCGGTGGTGTTGAGCGCGGCCTTGCAGATCTTTTCCACGTCATCCAGATGCTGGTCGTAGGTGCCTTGGGTGCGATAGAGCAGCACCTGCGCCAGACCGGCTTCCGGGTAGCCGGATTTGCGCCACTGATCGATCTGCTGCTGGGCGTTGATGTTGGGGAAGCTGTGCGGGTATTGCAGGTACAGCATCGCCAGCGGGATCAACGTATTGCCTTCGCCATTGGCGGCGGCTTTTTTCAGCAGGCTTTCGGCTTCGTGGTGCTCGGCCTCGGTCGAGCCTGGCTTGGCCACCAGCAGGCGCCCGAGACGGGCCTGGGCCCGTGGCGAAACGTCAGCGGCGGCGCGGTAGGTCGCCTCGGCCTGTTTGATCTGCTCGGGGTCGCGGCTGTCGACCTGGATGTCGGCGAGGCCAACCTGAGCTTCGCTGTAACCGAGGTCGGCCAGTGCCCGGTAGTTCTGCGCGGCGGTCGCGGTGTCACCACGCTTGAGCGCTTCGTTGGCCAGACGCTGGTCGGGCAGGCCGGCGCAACCTGCCAGAGAGACTGCCAAAGCCAGCGAGCACACCATCAAACCCATGTGGGAGCGAGCCTGCTCGCGAAGCAGTCGACTCGGTACATCAGACAAACCGTGCTGACCCTTTCGCGAGCAGGCTCGCTCCCACAGGGTCGGCGGTGTGTTCAAGATAGGAGTAGTCACAGGCATGTCCTCGACTTAAAGACCGGCAGCCATGGCTTTGTCGATCAGCCAGTTCAGGTTCGGGCCACGGTCGCTGTTCACTTCCACCGGGCGGCCGGCGAAGGTGCTGTCCAGCGGCTCGTCCGGCTGGATCTGCACGCGGATGTCGGAGGACAGGTCAGCGCTCTTCAGGCTGGTGCTGCTGATGATCTTGCCGGTGCGGGTCTGGTCTTCGCCGGCGATCTGGAAGCTCACGTGAGTGCCCGGACGTACGTCGCCGAACTGGCGATAAGAGAAGCGTGCATCGACAGTGGCCTGGGTGTTGCGCGGTACCAGCGTGAAGATCACGTCGCCCTTGCTCGCGTACTGACCGTCGGCCACCAGTTGCTGGGCCACGGTGCAATCGCAAGGGGAGGTCAGGGTGCCGGTCATTTGCTTGCCGAACAGTTCTTCCACCTTGGCCGGTTGCAACTGGTCTTCGTCCAGATGGCCCTTGAGCACGTCGAGCATGCTGGTGCTGAAGGTCGCCAGCGGTGCGCCTTTGGCCGCGACGCCGTCGGACTTGACCAGGCTCTGCACGGTGCCGTCGCGCGGCATGGTGATGTTCATCCCCGGCACGCTGACCAGACCTGCTTGCGCATGGCTGACGAAGTACATGCCGTACACCGACTTGAAGACGAAACCGAACGCCACCAGACCAATGGCAAAGACCCCGGCGCTGAAAGTCACCGCTTTCAGACGCCCGAACGGGGTCATGCCGCTGCCGCCGTCCTTGACCTTGCGCGCCTTGGTGAAGTTGTCACGCTGCAGGGTCGCCAGCACTTCACCCATGCTGACGATGTCGCCGGCAAGGTGCGAAGTGATCAGGTGACGCAGGGTCGAGATGTCCTGCGGTTCCAGGTTCTGGAACTGGCAACCGGCGCGGCCGGTCTGGCGGTCGTAGGAGCGCACTTGCAGCTCGACGTCCATGGCCAGGCCGAGGTTGTCGATCACGAATTGCAGACGCGCCTTGTACACCTCGCCGAGGGTCAGCGGCACTTGCCCGGCGTTGAACGCCAGACCACCGGCGGAGAGGTCAATGACCCGCGCTTCGACCGGCGTCCGGTCGGGGCCGAAGAAGCGCAGTTTGGCCGGAATTTTCACTCGGGCGTGCTGACGCTGGGCTTCGGATTCATGCACTACGTTGGCGTTGACGGCGGTATTCATATGGGCGATTTCCTTGTTAATTCAATGGGGGCGGGTCAGACCATCATCAGCAGCACGGCGACGAAAATGCTGCCGGCGGAGAAGGTCATGGTCCGAGACGACCAGGTGTTGAACCAACGTTGAAAGCTGGCGAGATCACGGGTCAGGGAAGTGGGTTGGCGAGTCCAGGATTGCTGGTCGAGGCGGAAGAACACGTAGATCTTCACCAGCGCACCGACGATCTGGTTGTAATAGAGGATCGCCGGGTAGGCCGGGCCGATCCGGTGACCGGAGCACGACAGCAGCAGGGTCAGAATCAGTCGGGTGATGCCGATCCACAGCAGGTAGGCGAGGATGAAAGCGCCGCCGTACTTGAAGCTGGCGATGATGGCGACGGTCAGGCCCAGCAGCGAGGTCCACATCGAGACGCGCTGATCGAACAGCACCACCGAGGTGAACGCGCCAAGGCGTTTCACACCCAGGCCCAGCGCTCGCGAGTTCTGGCGCAGGTTGTTGCCGTACCAGCGGAACATCAGTTTGCGGCTGGCCTTGATGAAGCTCTTTTCCGGCGGGTGTTCAACGGTGTTGATCGCCGCGTCCGGCACGTAAAAGGTGTCGTAACCCAGGCGCATCAGGCTGAACCAGCTCGACTTGTCGTCGCCGGTGAGAAACTTGAAACGGCCCAGGCGCCAGTGTTGCAGCGAGTCGCTTTCGACGTCGGCGATGAATTCAGGGTCGGTCACCACGGTGGCGCGGAACACCGACATGCGCCCGGTCATGGTCAGTACGCGCTTGGACAGGGCCATCGAGCACATGTTGATGTGGCGCTGGGCGAAACGCAGCTTGTGCCATTCGCTCATGATGTAGCCGCCGCGCACTTCACAGAACTCGTTGGTGGTCAGGCCGCCGACGTTGCCGAACAGCTGGAACCACGGCACGGTCTTGCGCACGGTGCCTTCGCCGAGCACGGTGTCGCCATCGATCACGGCCACAACGGCGCGGTCGTCCGGCAGGTGGCGGGAGATCGCGCGGAAACCATAGGCCAGGCCATCGCGTTTGCCGGTGCCGGGAATGCGCACGAAATCGAGCTTGACCCGCTCCGGCGGATTCATCCGCGCCCACAGCGCTTTGACCAGCAACTCATCGGACATTTCGACGATCGAGCAGACCACGGTGGTCGGCAGGTCGCAGTCGATCGCTTCGCGGATCACCGAGCTGTAGACCTGCGCGGTGGTCAGCGCGTCGATACGGAAACTGGTGACCATCAGAAACACATGCGACGGGGCCGCCGCCTTACCCAGCTTGCGCACTTTGCGGCGCAGGTGCGGATAAACGATGTAGAGAAAAATCATGCCGCGCACAAAGTGCGTTGCACCCATCGAGTAGCGCCAGATACCCACGGCGCCAATCAGGAAAATGAAGTCCTTCGACTCGGAGTCGAACGTGGACGTGGGCAGCATCAAGGCCAGGCCCATCAACAAACTGAGGTAAAACAGCCAACCGGCGGCCTGAAGTAGGCCGTGCTTTAGCCTGTGCATAATCTGCATCCGTCTCGATCTCGGGCGAGCCGTTTGGGTGGCCCGATGGGGTTAAGGCAGGCGAAGAACCGGCCGGGGGTTCAAATCCCCCGGCCGGAAGGCTGACTTACCAGCAGATACCTTCGGTGCGAGTACCGGCGTTGGTGGCTTTGGCCATGAAGCCCACCAGGTCGATGACCTGTTTGCCGTGCGGTGCTTGCTGGGCCAGCGAACGGAATTTCTCGTCGCGGTTGCCGAGGATGATCACGTCGGAGTTGTCGATCACCGAATCGAAGTCCGCGTTGAGCAGGGACGACACGTGCGGGATCTTCGACTCGATGTAGTCCTTGTTCGCGCCATGAACACGGGCGTACTCGACGTTGCTGTCGTAGATGCTCAGGTCGTAGCCCTTGCCGATCAGCATTTCGGCCAGTTCCACCAGCGGGCTTTCGCGCAGGTCATCGGTCCCGGCCTTGAAGCTCAGGCCGAGCAGGGCGACTTTGCGTTTGTCGTGGCTTTCAACGATGTCGAAGGCGTTCTGCACTTGCGATTCGTTGCTGCGCATCAGCGAGTTGAGCAGCGGCGCTTCGACGTCCAGCGAACCGGCGCGGTAGGTCAGGGCACGCACGTCTTTGGGCAGGCACGAACCGCCGAAGGCGAAGCCCGGGCGCATGTAGTACTGGGACAGGTTGAGGGTCTTGTCCTGGCAGACCACGTCCATCACTTCACGGCCATCGACGCCGACCGCTTTGGCGATGTTGCCGATCTCGTTGGCGAAGGTCACTTTGGTCGCGTGCCAGACGTTGCAGGTGTACTTGATCATCTCGGCAACGGCGATGTCCTTGCGGATGATCGGTGCGTCGAGTTCTTCGTACAGCGACTGCAGAACGTCGCCCGAGGCCTTGTCGAACTCGCCGATGACGGTCATCGGTGGCAGGTCGTAGTCCTTGATCGCGGTGGATTCACGCAGGAACTCCGGGTTGACCGCAACGCCGAAGTCGACGCCGGCCTTCTTGCCCGAGCAGTCTTCGAGAATCGGGATCACCACGTTGGCGACGGTACCCGGCAGCACGGTGCTGCGAACCACGATGGTGTGGCGGGTGGTTTTTTCACGCAGCACGAAACCGATCTCGCGGCACACCGCTTCGATGTAGTTCAGTTCCAGGTCGCCGTTCTTCTTGCTCGGTGTACCGACGCAGATCATCGACAGGTCGGTGTCACGAATCGCCTCGGCGAAGTTGGTTGTACCGCGCAGACGACCGGTCTCGATCCCTTGCGCCAGCAGCTCGCCCAGACCCGGCTCAACAATCGGGGATTTACCCGCATTGATCATGTCGATCTTGTCTTTGGCAACATCGACGCCAACCACGTCATGGCCCCGTGCAGACAGGCAACCGGCACACACTGCGCCAACGTAACCCAAACCAAATATGCTGATGCGCATCGCAATTACCTCTGTGTTTTATCAAGCCATTAGATGGCCGGAGTTAATGGTGTTCAGCGGTCATAGTGCACTCGGAAGTGCGGCATACAGGCGCCACAATGCCGTGTGCAGGCATACTAAGTTCCGAGTGTCTAAATAAGTGCACTCAAGATGTGCGCAACTAGGCCTAGTTGTTATGACTTGCCCTGTTATGCAGCCGATCTTCTTGCTGGAAGACTCATGTGCATGTGTCCAGTCCACCTGATGTCGGACGTAACGCCCGTAGATCAAGCGGTTGGGTGCTCAGGCGAGCACGTTTACAGGGGCGCAGCCTTGGCCTTGTAGAGGATGTTTATGGTGCGTATCACCTATCCATCGTTAGTTGATCAGAAGAGTGAACCATCTAGGCAAGTTGCTGTGACAACTTGGTTACATGGTTCTCCGCTCTGCGTAAGTTATCTCGTACAAACTCAGCGAGAATCGTTACCGGTGGTATGAGCTATGCATTTGGACATAGTTCCTACCCACTCATCGCGAAATCTGAAATTTTTTGAAATATTGCCAAAGATGGCACTGGTCTCAATTTGATAGCACTTTCGATTTCGCCCTTTATAAATAGGCGGCTAATCGCGTTAGATGTTTTTGTGCCACTACCGTGAAAAAATTTACGTGCCACTACTGAAAAAAATCACGGCTGTCGAGTGAAACTAAAATTAGAATTGGAGGGGACGATTTTATGGCGCCAATAAAACGGCGAAATAGTGCGAGGGATTTTTGACGTCGTGCGAGCTGCACGACTCTTTATAGAAAGAGTCGTGCAATGGGCATGCTTTATTCCGGGGCGTGGTCGCGCAAAAACACCAGATTGTCGGGTTTCGATTGCTCGGCGCTGAAGCGATAGCCCTGCACATCGAACTGTTTGAGGGCGGCCGGATCGTTGATCCGTTCCTGAATCACGAAACGGCTCATCAGGCCACGGGCCTTCTTCGCGTAGAAACTGATGATCTTGTACTGGCCGTTTTTGAAGTCCTTGAACTCGGTGTTGATGATTCGCGCATTCAGGGCGCTGCGCTTGACCGCCGAGAAGTACTCGTTGGAGGCCAGGTTCAGCAGCACGTCATCACCTTGCTCGGCGAGCGCTTCGTTGAGCCATTCGCTGATGCGCGTGCCCCAGAAGGCGTACAGGTCCTTGCCTCGGGCGTTGGCCAGTTTGGTGCCCATTTCCAGACGGTACGGTTGCATCAGGTCCAGCGGGCGCAGCAGGCCATAGAGGCCGGAGAGCATGCGCAGGTGCTTTTGCGCGTAATCGAACTGGGCTTCGCTGAACGATTGCGCGTCGAGACCGGTGTACACGTCACCCTTGAACGCGAGCAGGGCCTGCTTGGCGTTTTCCGGGGTGAAGGCGGGGGTCCAGCTGCCGAAACGCGCGGCATTGAGGCCGCCGATCTTGTCGGACACGTGCATCAGTTCGCTGATTTGCGCCGGGCTCAGTTCGCGCAGTTGCTGGATCAGCTCCTGGGAGTGGTCGAGGTATTGCGGCTGGGTGAAGCGCTGGGTCGCCGGCGGTGTTTCGTAATCGAGGGTCTTGGCGGGGGAAATCACCATCAGCATGAAGTCGTCTCCTTTAATCGTGGGGGCGATTCTAGGGGCTTGGCCGAGTTGACTCCAGCTATGAGCGTAATAGGTGATCGATGGCCTCCCACAAGGGCATTTGTGTGGCTAAGGGAAATCGGGCGGGATCAGCTATAGTGCCGCGCGGGTTTTGTTATGGAGACACCCCTTTGCGCATTGTTCTTTTATTCACTGCGTGGCTGTTGAGCTGCGGTGCCATGGCGGCACCGGGTGATGTGGCGACGCTGGATCGCAGCACCTGGCCCGAGCAGCTCAGCAACCCGACCCTGTTCGACGTCGCGTCTCGCGCCGAAATCCTCATGTTTGCCCGTGGCCTGCTCGGCACCGAAGCGCTGGACGAGGCCGCTCTGGCCCAGCGTCTGGGGCTGCGCACGGTCAATATTGACGCGATCAGCAGCCTGCGTCAGCGGTTGTGGGAACGTCTGTTGGCCGGCTACAACTTCGCCCAGCAAAGCTGTGATCAGGACGCCTCGTTCTGCTTCCTCGTCGAGGACCTGCCGACTCTGCGCGAGCAGGCTGCCAAATTCGTGGTCAGCGACGACAGTTATTACACCAAGTGGGCAGAGCCGAGCCGGCTGTTTCATTTGCAGTACCTGGACGAGCTGATGCGCAAGGCCGCGCTGTCGCCGCAGACCAGCAGCGAAGTCGATCGTTTCGGTGACTACGAGCGCAATGGCGACGAGATGCATGACCGGCTGTTTCTGCTGAGTTTCGACAGCGCCGCCAATCTGCAGCCGGACAATACCGACTGGATCGCCGACTACCTGCGCAAGTCCAGTTTGAGCGGCACCTTCTTCCTGCTGGGCAAGGACGTACAGGCGCGGCTGGCAGATCGCTCGGTGAGCAACCTGCAATCGGAGTTCTCGAAACAGTGCGTCGGCGTGCAGGGCTGGGAATTCCGCTCCCACAGCCACTGGCAGGACTGGCAGGACTCGGTGCGCCGCAGCAGCGATCTGGTGAAGAGCAAGTTGCCGGAAAATTACGTGCCGCTGTTCCGTCCTCCAGAGGGGCAGCGACGCAGCGATGCCGGCAGTTTCTTCCGTAATCAGGGCCTGCAAGTGGCACTGTGGGACATCGATGCCCAGGACGGCGCGGGCAAACTCAAGGGGGCGCCGAGCGCGCAGCGGGTATTGACCCTGATGCTGTTGTGGCGCCACGGGGTGATCAATTTCAACATGAAGCAGGATGCGGTGAAGACCGCGTTGCCGTGGTTGATCACGCAAACTGCGCAAAGCGGCATCGGTTGGGAGGACTGTCAGGACGGGTTTCGCTGATAAACGGCAAAAGCCCGTAAACATTGGGCTTGTGGCGATTTTTTTGCAGGATTCGATGCAGGCGGACTTCCGACTTTAGCGGGGTCTGGACGGTCCGCCAAGGGCTTTTCGTCACTCTGCAAAATAAACTTAAAAAAACCGTCAAAGTGCTTTTTTATGTCATGGGTTTTGGAGTATTACGAAGACAGACCGCCGAAACCTGCAACACAGGTGGCGTCTTCCAAGACCCGTTTGTTTGCAGTCACTTGAATCTCCGCAGGTGAGGTTTCGGCAGTCACTTCGAGGCGCAGCACCGCCCAGGTATTGCGTCGAATGGCTCCCACAAAGGTGACCGAGTATGGATGATCACGGACGTAGCCCTTCTTCCAACCAGCCAATCCTTTATGTACTCGATACCAACGTATTGATTCACGATCCAAATGCCCTGCTGAATTTCGAAGAACACCACGTCGCGATCCCGATGACCGTGCTTGAGGAACTGGACAAGCTCAAGAGCGGGCATCACAGCGTTGCCGCTGAATGTCGTCAGGCGATCCGTTTGATTGACAAGACCCTGGGCGATGCCTCCCCCGAGGATGTCGAACTGGGCGTGCCGATCCAGCGCGGCAAGGGTGGGCCGAAAGGCTTGCTGTCAATTCTGATGAGCAAGCAGGCCGAGTCGAACCTGATTCTGCCCGAGCACCTGAACGACAACAAAATCATCAACCAGTTGATCGACTTGCATACCCGTGATCCGAAGAAAGCGGTGGTGCTGGTTACCAAAGACATCAACATGCGCCTCAAGGCGCGCGCCTGCGGCATCGATGCCGAGGATTACAGCACCGACCAATTGGTCGATGACGTGTCCTTGCTGCCCAACGGCTACCACAACATGACCGGCTCGTTCTGGGACCGCGTGAGCAAGGTCGATACCCGTCAGGATCACGGCCGCACCTGGCATCAGGTGCAACTGATCGACAACCTGCCGGCGGTGCACATCAACGAGTTCATCATCGACGAACAGGGCTTTGTCGGCTGGATCAAGGAGATCGACGAGGCCAAGCTGCTGATTCTCGATCTGCACCAGGAACCGCTGCTGCACCAGGAAGCCTGGGGCCTCAAACCGCGGGATATCTATCAGAGCCTGGCGCTGTATGCGCTACTGGATCCGGATATTCATCTGGTCAACCTGTCGGGTGCGGCAGGTTCGGGTAAAACCATTCTGGCGCTGGCTGCGGCCATCGAGCAGACCATGGTCAGCAAGCGCTATCGCCGGATCATCGCGACCCGCAGCGTGCAGGGCCTGGACCAGGAAATCGGCTTCCTGCCCGGCACCGAAGCGGAAAAAATGGAGCCGTGGCTGGGCGCCATCACCGACAACCTTGAAGCCTTGCACATGGATGACGAAAACACCCATGGCAGCGTCGACTACATCCTCAGCAAAGTGCCGCTGCAGTTCAAATCGCTCAATTACATTCGTGGTCGCAGCTTCCAGCAGAGCCTGATCCTGATCGACGAATGCCAGAACCTCACGCCGCACCAGATGAAAACCATCATCACCCGGGCCGGCGCCGGTTCCAAAGTGGTGTGCCTGGGTAACCTGGCACAGATCGATACCCCTTACCTGTCCGCGACCAGTTCCGGGCTGACCTACCTGACCGAACGCTTCAAGGATTTCCCCAACGGTGTGCACATCACCTTGCAGGGAGTACCGCGCTCGATTCTGGCCGAATACGCCGAATCGCATTTGTAACCCTTCAACCGAAACCGGGCGGCCCGAAAGCCGCCCTTTTTTTTATGGATAAATGTATACCCCCTGTGGGAGCGAGCCTGCTCGCGAATACGGTGTGCCGGTCGCCATCGATGTAGCCTGACGCACCGCCTTCGCGAGCAGGCTCGCTCCCACTGGGGGACGGTGTGAATTCATAATCAATGATGCGGAAATTTGACCCGCAGGTTTACAATCCCTGCTCCTGATCAGGAGTAATCCCGTGCTGACTCATCTCGATTCCCAAGGTCGCGCCAACATGGTCGACGTCACCGAAAAAGCCGTGACGTTCCGTGAGGCGACCGCCCAGGCGCTGGTGCGCATGCTCCCCGAAACCCTGCAGATGATCGTCAGCGGCGGCCATCCCAAGGGCGATGTGTTTGCCGTGGCGCGGATCGCCGGCATTCAGGCGGCGAAGAAGACCAGTGATCTGATCCCGCTGTGCCATCCGCTGATGCTCACCGGCGTCAAGGTCGAACTCAGCGCTGAGGGCGACGACAGTGTGCGCATCGTTGCGCGCTGCAAGCTGTCCGGGCAGACCGGTGTGGAAATGGAAGCACTGACCGCTGCCAGCGTCGCCGCGTTGACCATCTACGACATGTGCAAGGCCGTGGATCGTGGCATGACCATCGAAAGCGTGCGTCTGCTGGAGAAGGTCGGCGGCAAGAGCGGGCATTTCCAGGCGGAGCAGCCATGAACCTGACGGTAAGGTTTTTCGCCCGTTACCGTGAAGCGCTGGGCGTGGACTCGGTGGCGGTCGAAGGTGATTTCGCCACCGTCGATGACGTGCGTGCACTGCTCGCGCAACGTGATGGTGCCCAGGTGTTGAGCGAACAGAACCTGATGTGCGCTCGCAACGAAGACCTGTGCCAGCTCGACGAGCCGGTGAGTGACGGCGACGAAGTGGCGTTTTTCCCCACCGTGACCGGAGGCTGAGCCATGGCGATTCGTGTGCAGTCCACGGCGTTCGATCCCGGTGCTGAAGTCAATGCGATGCACGCGGCCAACGTTGGCGTTGGTGCAGTGGTGAGTTTTGTCGGTTATGTGCGCGACTTTAACGACGGCCTTGATGTGGCGGGAATGTTCCTCGAACACTATCCGGGCATGACCGAAAAAGCACTCGGCAAGATCGCTGTCGAGGCCGAGCAGCGCTGGCCGTTGCTCAAGCTGGAAGTGTTACACCGCATCGGCGCGCTGGAGCCGGGTGAGCCGATCGTGTTTGTCGGTGCAGCCAGTGCCCATCGTCAGGCCGCTTTCGATGCCTGCGCCTTTGTCATGGACTACCTGAAAACCCGTGCACCGTTCTGGAAGAAGGAAAACACCAGCGACGGCCCGCGTTGGGTGGAAGGGCGTGACAGTGATCATGCCGCTGCAGATCGCTGGAAGAAGTAAAGACCGCGTCGCCCTCAAGTCAGTATCGCGAGCAGGCTCACTCCTACAGTTGGAATGCGTTCCTTTGTAGGAGTGAGCCTGCTCGCGATAGCGTCATCCGCCACACAAAAGAATCCTGCCTCTTTGCCCGATTGACGGTTTGTACGTAAAAGTCCAGTATGGATTTACAAGTACAAAAAACTGTCTCCCTCCGTTCCAGCTCTTTCTTCTGTCTTGCCAAACCAACAACAACCCGCGAGAGAACGAACATGAAGAAACTCCCCCTCATCACCGGTCTGGCCCTGAGCCTGTTGGCGTGCACCAGTGCTTTTGCCGCCGAGAAAACCTTGCGTATCGGCATTGAAGCGGCTTATCCACCGTTCGCCTCGAAAACCGACAAAGGTGAAATTGTCGGTTTCGACTACGACATCGGCAATGCCCTGTGCGCGCAGATGAAAGTCAAGTGCGTCTGGGTCGAGGGTGAGTTCGATGGCCTGATTCCTTCGCTGAAGGTGAAGAAAATCGACATGGCCCTGTCGTCGATGACCATCAACGAGGACCGCAAGAAGTCGGTGGATTTCACCCACAAATACTACTTCACCTCGTCGCGACTGGTAATGAAGGACGGTGCTACGGTGGATGATCAGTACGCCAGCCTCAAGGGCAAGAATGTCGGTGTGCAGCGCGCCACCACCACCGACCGTTATGCCACCGAGGTGTTTGAACCCAAGGGCATCAACGTCAAGCGCTACAGCAACAACGAAGAGATCTACATGGATCTGGCGGCCGGGCGGCTGGATGCGATTTTCGCCGACACCATCCCGCTGACGGACTTCCTGTCGATGCCGCGAGGCAAGGGTTATGCGTTTGTCGGGCCGGAACTGAAAGACCCGAAATACGTGGGCGAGGGCGCGGGGATTGCGGTGCGCAAGGGCAATGGCGAGCTGGTCAGCGAGTTGAACACAGCCATCGACGGGATCCGTGCGAGTGGCGAATATCAGAAGATTTCCGAGAAGTATTTCAAGTCTGATATCTACGGCGACTGAGGAGCCGCCTTCGGGAGCAAGCCCCCTCCCACAGGGGAACGCCTTCTCCAATGTGGGAGATTTGGGAGAAGTATTTCAAGTCTGATATCTACGGCGACTGAGGGTCCGTCTTCGGGAGCAAGCCCCCTCCCACAGGGGAATGCCTTCCAATGTGGGAGATTTGGGAGAAGTGTTTCAAGTCCGGCATCTACGGCGACTGAGGGTCCGCCTTCGGGAGCAAGCCCCCTCCCACAGGGGAACGCCTTTCAATGTGGGAGGGGGCTTGCTCCCGAAGGGGCCTGATCAGGCAATACAGCTTATGGATCCTAGCCCTTCAATTCCTTCAAGTGCTTGTAGACCGTCGCCCGCCCCATGTTCAGCACATTGGCCACATAGTTCGAGGCGCTCTTGCCCTTGAAGGCGCCTTCGGCGTGCAGGGCCAGCACCAGTTCACGCTTGTGATCGCGGGTCAGCAGATTCAGGCTCAACTGGCGTTCGCGCAGCCAGGCATGGAGGAAGGTGTTGATCCGTTCCTGCCAGTCATCGCGAAACAGTGAGTCCGGTTGCGGGATCAGTTTGCTCGGCGACAGGAACAGGTCCAGCGCGGCCTTGGCATTTTCGAACAGCGAAATATTCAGGTTGATGCACAGCACTGCCAGCGGCCGGCTTTCGCTGTCGCGCAGCACCGTGCTCAGGCTGCGAATCTTCTGGCCGTCCCAATTGAGCTTTTCATACGGGCCGATGTTGCGGTCGCTGACATCCTCGCTGAGCATGTCTTCGAGTGATGAATCGTCGCCAATCTCGCGTTTGGACAGGTTGTTGGCGATGTAGTCGACTTTTTGTGTACGCAGGTCGTGCAGCACCACTTCGGCGTGGGGAAAGAACAGCGTGGCGATGGCGTCGGCGACGGCACGGAAGTTATCCAGTGCCGGATCGAATTCGGGGGCGGTCATGTCTGTGGAGCTCCAGGCGGCGTCAACGCCCCCGTGAACAGGGGGCGCTGCGAGTGTGCCGCAATCCGTTGGGCGCGTCATCCGCGAGGGTGCTCAGCCCAGCCGGGCAGGGGAGAGCATGGCGCTGCTCAGACCGAACTGCTGCAGCGGCTCAGGCAGCGGCTGACCGCGCAGCAATGCCGCGCTGGCCTGCCCCATGGCCGGTGAGGTCTGAATGCCATAACCGCCCTGGGCGGCGACCCAGAACAGCCCCGGCACTTGTGGATCGAAGCCGCTGAGCAGATCGCCGTCCGCGACAAAGCTGCGCAAACCGGCCCAGGTGCGGGTCGGGCGACGGATGCTCAGGGTCGTGGCTTCTTCGATCTGGTAGATGCCCATGGCGATGTCCAGCTCTTCGGGCTGCACGTCGTGAGGCTCGACCGGGTCGGCGTTGGCCGGCGAACCGAGGAACATCCCGGCGTCGGGTTTCATGTAGAACGATTCGTCGAGGCTGACCAGCATCGGCCAGTGGTGAGGGTCGACGCCCTCGGGGCCGGCAAAGATAAAAGCTGCGCGGCGTTTGGGTTGCAGCCCGAGCAATTGCGCGCCAGCCAGAGCGCCGATCTTGTCGGCCCAGGCGCCGGCGGCGTTGATCACGACGGGTGCGCTGAAGGTCTGGCCGTTGGTCTGCACTTGCCATTGGCCATCGGCGTCGCGACTCAGGCCGAGCACTTCGCAATCGGTGTGCACTTCGCCGTTGTTGCGGCGGATGCCGCGCAGGTAACCCTGATGCAGGGCGTCGGTGTCGATGTCGCTGGCGGTCGGGTCGTAGATCGCACCGTGAACCTTTTCCCGACGCAGAATCGGCAGCCGTGCGCAGGCTTCGTCGGCGCTGAGCAATTGCATCTCCGGTACCGTGGCCTTGGCGCTGAGGTACTGGTTGTGCAGTTCGGCGGCGTCACCGGTGAAATCAACAGTCATTTCGCCGCGCGGCGTGAGCAATGGGTGCTCGCAGAAGCCGCTTGGCGGATGATCGAAAAATTCACGGCTGGCCAGCGTCAGCGCCCGCACCTGCGGTGTTCCGTACGCCGCGGAGTACAGCGCCGCCGAGCGTCCGGTGGAGTGGTAAGCCGGGTGCGACTCACGTTCCAGCACAATCACTTTGGCGTGCGGCGACAGCCAGAAACCGGTGGAAGCGCCGGCAATCCCGCCGCCGATGATGATGAAGTCTGCCTGGCTCATGAAAGTCTCCGGTGTGGACGCAATATCAAGGAGTTCGCTGATCACCCTGTGGGAGCGGGCTTGCTCGCGAAGGCGGTGTGTCATTCGTTGAATAAATTGCCTGACACGGCCTCTTCGCGAGCAAGCCCGCTCCCACAGGGGATTTGTGGTGTTACAGGTTCAGCTGATAAATAGCATTCGCCAGCGCGATGTCTTCCAGGCCCAGGCCGATTGAACGGAAAAATACGTGACGGTCGTAACCGGGGCGCGGCACTTTTTCGCTGAGCAGATCGGCCAGGTCACCGGCAATTGCTGCCTTGTCCCAGCCATGCTGTTCAGTGGCGAGCAGCATCTCACCGGCCGAGCCCGGCGTGGTCAGCCGATAGTCGCAGAACACCTGCATGGCGTTGAGGCTCTGTGGCGGTACTTCATGGGCGCGTGGGGCGTTGGTGCTGATCGAGGTGATCAGCGCTGGTTTGCCTAAGGTAGCCGGATCAATCACTGGCCCGGCGGACGAGGTGCAGAGCATGATCACGTCGGCCTCGGCGAAAGCGGCTTCGCGGCTGTCGGCGATCTTCAGATCGGGTGCGATAGCTTTCAACTGTGCCTGAGTTTCGGCGTCTTCGAGCAACGAGGGCGAATACACGCTGATGCTCTGCCAGTTGCGCAGACCTTTCACGTAATGCAGATGCGCCTGAGCGACCTTGCCGCTGCCGATGATCGCCAGTCGCGTGGCATTCAACGGCGCGAGGGCGTCGACCGCCACGGCGGTGGTCGCGGCGGTACGTGCGGTGGTCAGTTCGCCGGCATCGCACAGCAGCAACGGCTGACCGGTTTTCATCGACATCAACAGCGTCCACGCTGTCACCAACGGCCCCTGTTCTCGAACGATGTACGGTGACGTCTTGACCCCGTACACGCCATCTTCGGCCAGCACACCCAGGTAATTGATGAAGTCGCCGGCACCTTGCGGGAATTCCACCAGTTGCTGCGCCGGTTGCACGGCGAGTCCGGCGGCGAGGTCGCGAAACAGTTTGCGCAGGATTTGCGGCACGTCGATGCGTGTCAGCAGCTCGCGAGCCTGGGCTTGGTCGATCACGTTGGGCTTACTGGGCATGTCAGGCTCCGGTGTCTAAAAAATAAACTAATTAGTCTATTATGGACTTTTGGTTGTCTCTCGCAAGCACCTGATGAAACGCCGGGCGAAAAAAAAGCGCAGTCGTTGTCGGCTGCGCTTTTCTTTTAAACGTCGCTTACTGCGGACGCTTGCGCTCAACTGCACGCAACAGATGCGTCGGCGGCGTTTCGCAGCTGATCTTGCGACCGAGCTTCTCTTCGATGGACGGCAACTGGTAGGAGTCGTCCTCACCGGCGAAGCTGATCGATACGCCGTCGGCGCCTGCACGACCGGTACGACCGATGCGGTGCACGTAGTCGTCCGGTACTTCTGGCAGGGTGAAGTTGATCACGTGACTGATGCCGTCGATGTGAATACCGCGCCCGGCCACGTCGGTGGCAACCAGTACGCGGATCTTGCCTTCGCGGAAGCCTTCGAGGGTCTTGATGCGCTTGTGTTGCGGCACGTCGCCCGACAGTTGCGCGGCGTTGATGCCGTCACGCACCAGGCGTTCTTCGATGCGCCGTACTTCGTCCTTGCGGTTGGCAAACACGATCACCCGCTCCCAACCGTTGTCGTTGACCAGGTTGAACAGCAGTTTGTACTTGTCGGCAGCGGCCACGGCGTAGATGTGCTGCTCGACGTTTTCGTTGGCCACGTTGGTGACTTCGATTTCGACGATCGCTGGGTCGGTGGTCCATTGCTTGGCCAGGTTCATCACGTCTTCGGTGAAGGTCGCGGAGAACAGCAGAGTCTGGCGCTCGGACTTCGGCGGGGTTTGGCGAATGATCTGGCGTACTTGCGGGATGAAACCCATGTCGAGCATGCGGTCGGCTTCGTCCAGCACCATCACTTCGACCATGTCCAGGTGCACGTCGCCACGCTGGTTGAAGTCGAGCAGACGGCCCGGGGTAGCGACAAGAATGTCGCAATGGCGGGCTTCGAGGTGCTTGAGCTGCTTGTCGAAGTCCATGCCGCCGACGAACGTCATGACGTTCAGGCCGGTGTACTTGGTCAGGTCAGCGGCGTCCTTGGCGATCTGCACCACCAGCTCGCGGGTCGGCGCGATGATCAGCGCACGGGGTTCGCCCATGTAGCGCTCTTTTGGCGGTGGGGTCTGCAACAGTTGAGTGATGATCGAGATCAGGAACGCGGCCGTCTTGCCGGTACCGGTCTGCGCGCGGCCGATGGCGTCTTTGCCGGCGAGGGTGAAACCCAGCACCTGCGCCTGGATCGGCGTGCAGTACGGAAAGCCCAGGTCCTGGATGGCGTGCATCAGTTCCGGAGCGAGTTTGAAATCGTGGAAACGGGTTTTGCCTTCCTGGGGTTCGACGACGAAATCTTCGAGTTTCCAGGGAATGACCGGTGCCTTGGGCTTGGGTTCGCGACGCGGGCGGGCCGGTTTCGGCGCTTCGGCGCGGACAGGTTCGGCGGCGGTAGCGGGTTGCGGCTCAGGCTTGGGTGTCGCTAGCGGAGCCGGATGTTCAGCCTTGGGAGCCTCGCTGCGAGGGCCGGGGGCGTGCGACGGCGCACTGGGAACTGGCGCGAGCTGCTCAGCCTCGCTTTTACCGAACATTTTCTTGAGTGCTTTGAGCACGGTCATCTCATCAATTGGTTAAGGAATGTACGCCGGCCAGTGTAATGCAAGAAGCGGGCTCGGCGTAGTGGGATGATCAAAGGGGTCCGCTCTGCGGCCGAATCAGCGTAGACGCTCGGTCAGCCAGACGCCGATGTCGCGAATTTCTTCGGGTAACACTTCGTGCTCCATTGGGTATTCCTGCCATGTCACGGTGACACCATGCTGCTTTAAATGCTCGTAGGCACTGCGGCCCATGGAGTTTTGCACCACGCCATCGAACTGGCCGTGCAGGCACAACGCCGGAATGCGCTGCTGACTGGCGCAAAGCTCCATTTCGTCGGTAAAGGTCGGGGCATAGGTGGACAGGGCAAGTACGCCACCCAACGGACCTTGCCACTTCAGATAGGCGGTGTGCAGGACGACGGCGCCGCCCTGGGAAAACCCGGCGAGGAAAATTCGCGAAGCGTCTATTCCGGCAGCGCGCTGCACATCGATCAGTTTGACGATGCGCTCGGAGGACTCCTCCAACTGTTCACGATCAATCGCCCGCGCCGGGCTCATGGCCTTTATGTCGTACCAGCTCGGCATCGCATAACCACCATTGATGGTCACAGGCAGGGTCGGTGCCTGAGGCAATACAAAGCGCGTGCTCAGCAGGCTTTCCTGCAAGGCTTCGGCTACGGGCAGGAAGTCATAGCGATCAGCGCCGAGGCCGTGCAGCCAGATCACGCAGGCGTCTGCGGGCTTTACGGGTTCAAGAATCAGGGGCTCGGTCATGGCTGCTCCAAAAATGTGCGGGCGCTCTCAATAAGTGCGTGATTTGCGTGCGCGCCCGTTCGATCCGTTAAGAAGATGTCGCAAGGCTACAAGTTTTGCTATTGACCTGTCGCGCAATCGCTTCAGCAAGCGGTGTGGTACGGGCTTTGCTATGGCTCTCTGCGTGCAACCGATCTCGCGTGTGGCGGTAACACTATCAGTGTACGTCGTGCGAAGGGATTGCAAAGAATCCGGTGATGGATGTTCGCCAATGGCCGCTACGGGCAAAGCGAACGTGAAAGGGCTACAGCCCGTTCGGCCGACTGGTGAGAAGTGAGTTGTCCATGATGTGGATTTTCTCCTACTAGACTCATAGCGAAGGTCTTACGTCGGTTGACCCCAAAAAAAGCCAACACGGGTCAACAACGCCTCAAAAGGGTGCGACTGGACTCAAGCTCCGACACAACAAGAGCAAAACTGGAGGTTTGAATGAAGATGTTGAAATCCACTCTGGCGGTCGTGACTGCAGCAGCAGTACTCGGCGTCAGCGGGTTCGCTCAGGCGGGTGCAACCCTGGATGCCGTGCAGAAGAAAGGTTTCGTGCAGTGTGGCGTGAGCGACGGTCTGCCGGGCTTCTCGGTACCGGACGCTTCGGGCAAGATCCTCGGGATCGACGCTGACGTCTGCCGTGCTGTGGCCGCTGCTGTATTCGGCGACGCGACCAAGGTCAAGTTCAGCCAGTTGAACGCCAAGGAGCGCTTCACCGCGCTGCAGTCCGGCGAAATCGACCTGCTCTCGCGCAACACCACCATGACCAGCTCGCGTGATGCCGGCATGGGTCTGAAATTCCCGGGCTTCATCACTTACTACGACGGCGTGGGCTTCCTGGCCAACAACAAGCTGGGCGTGAAAAGTGCCAAGGAACTGGACGGTGCAACCATCTGCATCCAGGCCGGTACTACCACCGAACTGAACGTGTCCGACTACTTCCGCGCCAACGGCCTGAAGTACACCCCGATCACGTTCGACACCTCCGATGAAAGCGCCAAGTCGCTGGAATCCGGTCGTTGCGACGTGCTGACCTCCGACAAGTCGCAGCTCTACGCACAACGCAGCAAACTGGCCTCGCCAAAAGACTACGTGGTGCTGCCGGAAACCATTTCCAAGGAGCCACTGGGCCCGGTCGTGCGTAACGGCGACGACGAGTGGCTGGCGATCGTTCGCTGGGTTGGCTACGCGCTGCTGAACACTGAAGAAGCCGGCGTGACGTCGAAAAACGTACTGGAAGAAGCCAAGTCCACCAAGAACCCGGACGTTGCTCGTCTGCTGGGCGCTGACGGTGAATATGGCAAGGACCTGAAACTGCCGAAGGACTGGGTTGTGAAAATCGTTTCGCAGGTCGGTAACTACGGTGAAATCTTCGAGAAAAACCTCGGCAAGAGCACTCCGCTGGAAATCGACCGTGGCCTGAACGCGCTGTGGACCAACGGCGGCATTCAGTACGCACCACCAGTGCGCTAATGGTTCTATCACCCGGCGGGCCAACCGCCGGGTGATGTTCTGTTCCATTTTTTCCGGGGCACTTCATGCAAAATTCAATCGGCGCACCAAAGCAGAGGTTCAGCCTCAGCGATCCGCGAGTGCGTGCGTGGCTGTTTCAGATCATCACCGTCGTGGCGGTGGTCGCCATGGGCTGGTATCTGTTCGATAACACCCAGACCAACCTGCAGCACCGGGGCATCACCTCCGGCTTCAGCTTTCTGGAGCGCAGTGCCGGATTCGGCATCGCTCAGCACCTGATCTCCTACACCGAAGCGGACAGTTACTCGCGGGTGTTCGTGATCGGTTTGCTCAACACTCTGCTGGTTACTTTCATCGGCGTGATCCTGGCGACCCTGCTGGGCTTCCTCATCGGTGTGGCGCGGCTGTCGCCGAACTGGATCATCAGCAAACTGGCGACCGTGTATGTGGAAGTATTCCGCAACATTCCGCCGCTGCTGCAGATTCTGTTCTGGTACTTCGCGGTATTCCTGACCATGCCGGGACCGCGCAACAGCCACAACTTCGGCGACACTTTCTTCGTCAGCAGCCGTGGCCTGAACATGCCGGCCGCGCAAATGGCTGACGGCTTCTGGGCGTTCTTCATCAGCGTGGTGCTGGCCATCGTCGCCATCGTGTTGATGTGCCGCTGGGCCAACAAGCGTTTCGAAGACACCGGCGTACCGTTCCACAAGTTCTGGACCGGCCTGGCGATCCTGCTGGTGCTCCCAACCTTGTGCGCGCTGATCTTCGGAGCACCGTTGCATTGGGAATTGCCACAACTCAAGGGCTTCAACTTCGTCGGTGGCTGGGTACTGATCCCGGAACTGCTGGCGCTGACCCTGGCGTTGACCGTGTACACCGCAGCGTTCATCGCTGAAATCGTGCGCTCGGGGATCAAGTCGGTCAGCCACGGCCAGACCGAAGCGGCCCGTTCGCTCGGCCTGCGCAACGGCCCGACCTTGCGCAAGGTGATCATTCCACAAGCGCTGCGGGTGATTATTCCGCCACTGACCAGCCAATACCTGAACCTGGCGAAAAACTCTTCGCTGGCCGCCGGTATCGGCTACCCGGAAATGGTTTCGTTGTTCGCCGGTACCGTGCTCAACCAGACCGGCCAGGCTATCGAAGTCATTGCCATCACCATGAGCGTGTACCTGGCGATCAGTATCAGCATTTCCCTGCTGATGAACTGGTACAACAAGCGCATTGCGCTGATCGAGCGGTGAGGAAACGCGCATGACAACCCATACTTTCAAACCCGACATGCCCCCACCGAGCAGCAGCATCGGCGTGGTGGCGTGGATGCGCGCGAACATGTTCTCCAGCTGGCTCAACACCCTGCTGACGCTGTTTGCGTTCTACCTGATCTACCTGGTGGTTCCGCCGATTCTCAGCTGGGCGGTCTTCGACGCCAACTGGGTGGGCACCACTCGCGCCGACTGCACCAAGGACGGCGCCTGCTGGGTGTTCATTCAGCAGCGTTTCGGCCAGTTCATGTACGGCTACTACCCGACCGAGCTGCGCTGGCGCGTAGACCTCACCGTGTGGCTGGCAGTGCTCGGCGTGGCGCCACTGTTCATCTCGCGCTTCCCGCGTAAAGCGGTGTACGGCCTGAGCTTCCTGGTGATCTACCCGATCGTTGCGTACTTCCTGCTGCACGGCGGCGTCTTTGGTCTTACTACCGTGGCGACCAGCCAGTGGGGCGGGCTGATGCTGACGCTGGTGATCGCCACCGTGGGTATCGCCGGTGCGTTGCCGCTGGGGATCATCCTGGCGCTGGGCCGGCGCTCGAACATGCCGGCGATTCGCGTGGTCTGCGTGACGTTCATCGAGTTCTGGCGCGGCGTGCCGTTGATCACCGTGCTGTTCATGTCGTCGGTGATGCTGCCGCTGTTCCTGCCCGAAGGCATGAACTTCGACAAGCTGCTGCGCGCACTGATCGGCGTGATCCTGTTCCAGTCGGCCTATGTGGCTGAGGTGGTACGCGGCGGTCTGCAAGCGATCCCCAAAGGTCAGTACGAAGCCGCTGCCGCAATGGGCCTCGGTTACTGGCGCGCGATGGGCCTGGTGATTCTGCCGCAGGCTCTGAAGCTGGTGATTCCGGGCATCGTCAACACGTTCATTGCGCTGTTCAAGGACACTAGCCTGGTGATCATCATCGGCCTGTTTGACCTGCTCAACAGCGTCAAGCAAGCCGCTGCCGATCCGAAATGGCTGGGCATGGCCACCGAAGGCTACGTGTTCGCCGCCCTGGTGTTCTGGATTTTCTGTTTTGGTATGTCGCGCTATTCCATGCATCTGGAACGCAAGCTCGACACTGGCCACAAGCGTTAGGAGTTCTCTGTAAATGAGCGAAGCAATCAAAAAGCCTGTGGGCCCTGAAGGCATTATTCAGATGCAGGGCGTGAACAAGTGGTACGGCCAGTTCCACGTGCTGAAAGACATCAACCTCAACGTCAAACAGGGCGAGCGAATCGTGCTGTGCGGCCCGTCGGGTTCCGGCAAGTCGACCACCATTCGTTGCCTCAATCGCCTCGAAGAACACCAGCAGGGCCGCATCGTCGTCGACGGCGTGGAACTGACCAACGACCTCAAGCAGATCGAAGCGATCCGTCGCGAAGTCGGCATGGTGTTCCAGCACTTCAATCTGTTCCCGCACCTGACCATTTTGCAGAACTGCACGCTGGCGCCGATGTGGGTGCGCAAGATGCCCAAGCGCAAGGCCGAGGAAATTGCCATGCATTACCTGGAACGCGTACGCATTCCGGAGCAGGCGCATAAATTCCCGGGGCAACTGTCCGGCGGCCAGCAACAGCGTGTGGCAATCGCCCGTGCGCTGTGCATGAAACCGAAAATCATGCTGTTCGACGAACCGACCTCGGCACTCGACCCGGAGATGGTCAAAGAAGTGCTGGACACCATGATCGGCCTCGCCGAAGACGGCATGACCATGCTCTGCGTGACCCACGAAATGGGCTTCGCCCGCACCGTGGCCAACCGCGTGATCTTCATGGACAAGGGCGAGATTGTCGAGCAGGCGGCACCGAATGATTTCTTCGACAATCCGCAGAATGACCGGACGAAGCTGTTCCTGAGTCAGATTCTGCATTGATTGCCTGGAGGCTGGTTTAACAACAAAGCCCCGTCGGATGCCCGGCGGGGCTTTTTTCATGGGCGTGTCAGCGTACGGCCAGTAGTTGACGGTTTTTCTCCAAGGCAAAAGGGCGGCTGTGCTGCATACCGAAATTGATTTCTACCATGAGTTTTTCATTCTTCCTTTGAACTAAATGACGGACCAAATCGCCCGCGGATTAATTTCCAAAGTCTGAAGTCCTATGGCTGTGAGTGATGTCGGCAAATATTCCTTTGCAATGTGGGAAATAACTTCGCAGGTGAATGATTTTTCTACTCGGCGAGTAGGACCGACGTCTTCGACACTCCGAAAAAGATCGGGAGCAAAGGGTTCCTGGAGCCTCCTCCTGGCCATAAGTGGTTGCCGTCCTGCAAACAGCTGACTACCATGTCAGAAAATTCATCCTATGATTGGATGAAAGGGCGAATCCTATGTCAGACATTTCACCTTTGATTAAGCGATCCCTGGTCGATCAGGCCCTGGATCAATTACGTCAACGCATCACCGATGGCGTGTGGCAGGTTGGCGAACGTCTGCCGACCGAGCCCGAGCTGTGCGCCGAACTGGGCATCAGTCGCAACACCGTACGGGAGGCCATGCGCGTACTGGCGTTTTCCGGTTTGATCGAAATCCGTCAGGGCGATGGCAGTTACTTGCGGGCGGTGGTCGATCCGATGGACACGCTCAAGGCGTTGTCCCGTTGCTCGCTTGAACAGGCGCGCGAGACCCGGCACATCCTCGAAGTCGAGGCGATCGGCCTGGCGGCGTTGCGCCGCACGGATGAGGATCTGCTCGCTTTGCGTGAAGCGCTCGGCACCAGTGGCAGCCACTACCACGGCGATCTCGACACTTACATTTCCTGCGATCTGGTGTTCCACCGCCGTCTGGTGGATGCCGCGCACAACCCGACTCTCAGCGAGTTGTATCGCTATTTTTCCAGCATCGTCGGCGCGCAGTTGCGCCAGACGCTGAACATCGTCCCGCGCCGTCAGGAAGTGTTCGACTTGCACATCGAGCTGCTCGATGCCGTCGAACAACGCGACCCGGAGCGGGCCAAAGCCATATCGAGGCAGTTGATCAATGAACCTTGAAAGCGAGAAAAACCTGTCCATCCCCAAAAGAACAGCCGAGCTTGAAGAGCTGCTGATCGACGCCGAGGCCGATGACGAGCAAGTGCAGCAAAGCCATCCGCTGGTGCGCCGGCCGTGGCTGTTGCTGTTGGGGCTGATCCTGGTGGCACTGAACCTTCGTCCGGCGCTGTCGAGCATGGCGCCGCTGCTCAGCGAAGTGTCGAAAAGCCTTGGCCTGTCTGCCGCGCAGGCCGGTCTGCTGACCACTTTGCCAGTGCTGTGCCTTGGTTTGTTCGCACCCCTGGCGCCGATTCTGGCGCGACGTTTCGGCGCCGAGCGGGTGGTGCTCGGCATCCTGCTGACGCTGGCCGGCGGGATCATCCTGCGCAGCAACTTCGGTGAGATCGGCCTGTTCGCCGGCAGTGTGCTGGGCGGTGCAAGCATCGGCATTATCGGTGTGCTGCTGCCGGGTATCGTCAAACGCGACTTCGCCAAACACGCTGGAACCATGACCGGCGTCTATACCATGGCCCTGTGCCTGGGGGCGGCGATGGCGGCGGGTTCGACCGTGCCGTTGAGCGAACACTTCGACAATAGCTGGGCGCTGGGCCTGGGCTTCTGGGTGATTCCGGCGCTGGTGGCGGCGGTGTTCTGGCTGCCGCAAGTCGGGCAAAAGCATGGCGCGCACAACGTGGCCTATCGCGTGCGCGGGCTGCTGCGCGATCCGCTGGCCTGGCAAGTGACCTTGTACATGGGCCTGCAATCGTCGCTGGCGTACATCGTGTTTGGCTGGTTGCCGTCGATCCTGATTGGTCGCGGACTGACCCCGACCCAGGCCGGCCTGGTGCTCTCCGGCTCGGTGATCATCCAGCTCGCCAGCTCCCTCGCGGCGCCGTGGCTGGCGACCCGTGGCAAGGATCAGCGCCTGGCGATCGTGGTGGTGATGGCGCTGACCCTCGGTGGTTTGTTCGGTTGCCTGTATGCGCCAATCGAAGGCCTGTGGGGCTGGGCGATTCTGCTGGGGCTGGGGCAGGGCGGTACATTCAGTCTGGCGCTGACCCTGATCGTGCTGCGCTCGCGGGATTCGCACGTCGCAGCGAACCTGTCGAGCATGTCCCAAGGCTTCGGTTACACCCTGGCCTCGATGGGCCCGTTCGCGGTTGGCGTGGTGCATGACTGGACCGGCGGCTGGAACGCGGTGGGCTGGATCTTCGGCATCATTGGCACCGGCGCGATCATCGCCGGGCTGGGTGCCGGACGGGCGCTGTACGTGCAAGTGCAAAGCGAAAAGATCTGAGGCTGGCGATGTGATTGTCGCAAGGGAACCCTGTGGGAGCGGGCTTGCTCGCGAAGGCGGTGAATCAGTCGCCATCAACGTTGACTGACCCCGCGTATTCGCGAGCTGGTTCGCTCCCACATTGGTTTTGTGTGTTGCTGGTATTCGGTGCGCGAATGCCGATAGTGTTTCTGCGGTCTTCGGCTTATCGTGCTGGCAATCTGTCCACTCTCTGGAGTTTGCCCATGAGCGAAGCCCATGCCGCCCTGATCACCCGCTTCTACCAGGCCTTCCAGCGCCTCGACGCCGAAGCCATGGCCGCCTGCTACACCGATGACGTGGTGTTCAGCGATCCGGCCTTCGGTGAACTGCGCGGGCGCGATGCCGGCGACATGTGGCGCATGCTCACCACCCGCGCCAAGGATTTTTCCCTGACCTTCGATAATGTCCGTGCTGACGAGCGCAGCGGCGGTGCGCACTGGGTGGCGACGTATCTGTTCAGCCAGACTGGCAACGTGGTGATCAACGATATCCAGGCGCGCTTCGTCTTCCGGGACGGCAAGATCTGCGAGCATCACGACCACTTCGATCTGTGGCGCTGGTCGCGTCAGGCGCTGGGTTTCAAGGGCTTGCTGCTGGGCTGGACGCCGCTGGTACGCAACGCCGTGCGGGCGCAGGCGCTGAAGGGACTGAAGGCATTTCAGGCCAGTCGCTGATAAGATCGCGGCCTGTTTCCTGCACGCCTTGATCTCGAAGTGACCAGCCTTAGCGAAAACCCCGTCGATGTTGTCGAGCCAGTGAGCAAATCCTGGTTCGTCTATCTCGTGCGCGCGGCCAACGGCTCGTTGTATTGCGGGATCAGCGACGACCCGGTGCGCCGTTTCGCCAAGCATCAGAGTGGCAAGGGCGCGCGCTTCTTTCTGTCCAGCCCGGCCATGGCGCTGGTCTACACCGAGCGTTGCCGCGACAAGAGCGATGCCTTGCGTCAGGAACGGCTGATCAAGAAGCTGCGCAAGAGCGCCAAGGAATGCCTGGTCGCGTCTTATCATTCTGACTGATCGGTTCCCATCAGCCAGATCTGTAGGCTGCTAATCAAATGCACGCTAAGCTGCCGACTCACTTTCTGTGCGGCGGAGCCGAGCATGTCCGAGTTGATTCTGCATCATTACCCGACCTCTCCATTTGCCGAAAAGGCTCGTCTGTTGTTGGGTTTCAAAGGCTTGTCCTGGCGCTCGGTGCACATTTCGCCGGTGATGCCCAAGCCGGACCTGACGGCCCTGACCGGTGGCTATCGCAAGACTCCGGTGCTGCAGATCGGCGCTGACATCTATTGCGACACGTCGTTGATTGCGCGTCGCCTGGAGCAGGAAAAAGCCCTGCCGGCGTTTTTCCCTGAAGGTCAGGAAATGACCAGTGCCAGCTTCGCGGCGTGGGCCGATTCGGTGGTGTTTCAGAACGCGGTGAGCCTGGTGTTCCAGCCGGAATCGGTGGCGGTGCGTTTCGGCAAATTGCCGCCGGAAGCGATCAAGGCGTTCCTCGCTGACCGTGCCGGTCTGTTCAGCGGGGGCTCGGCGACCAAGCTGACGGCTGAACAGGCCAAGCACCAATGGCCAACCATCATGGCGCGCCTGGAGCAGCAGTTGCAGCGCGAGCAGGGCGACTTCCTGTTCGGCGAGCCGTCGATTGCCGACTTTGCGCTGGCGCATCCGCTGTGGTTCCTCAAGGCGACCCACGTGACGGCGCCGCTGGTGGATGCCTATCCCGCGGTGTCGGCGTGGTTGAGCCGAGTGTTGGGCTTTGGTCATGGCGCGGCGAGTGCGATGACCTCCGAGGAAGCGCTGGAAGTGGCGCGCAACTCGACGCCGGCGGCGTTGCCGAATGAGCAGTTTGTTGATCCGAACGGGTTCAAGGCGGGTCAGCAGGTATCAATTGCCGCGACGGACTACGGAGTTGATCCAGTGGTCGGTGAACTGCTGTTTACCGGTAGCGAAGAATTGATCATTCGTCGCGAAGACGAGCGTGGCGGCGTGGTGCATGTGCACTTCCCGCGTTTTGGTTTCCGTATCGAAGCCTGCTGAAAATTTAATGTGGGAGCGAGCCTGCTCCCACAGTTACTTCAGGGCAGCGAGAATTTCGTCCGGGTCGAACCCGCGAATCAACGTGCCGTTCACGTCGATCAGCGGAATCCCGCGTCCACCCAGTGCCTCGTACGCCTTGCGCGCTTGGGCATCCTTCTCGATGTCGAATTCCTTGAAGGGAATCCCCTTGCTGTCGAGAAAGCGTTTGGTCTGCTTGCAGTAGCCGCACCAGTCGGTGGCATAGAGCACGACATTGGCCTGCGCCCGCGTCTGTTCCGAGACCATCTGCGACGGATTGAACAGCCGCTCGATCTTGCCCCAGTTCTGATAGATCACCACCACCAGCAGAACCAGCGCGACCTTCTTCAGCACATTGCCGAGCATCAGTTGCGGCGCTTCAACTGGTCGGTGAGCGAGGTCGGCAGGCCCTTGATGACCAGAGTGCCGGCCTCTTCGTCGTACTCGATCTTGGAGCCCAGCAGGTGCGCTTCAAAGCTGATCGACAGGCCTTCGGCGCGGCCAGTAAAGCGGCGGAACTGGTTGAGCGTGCGTTTGTCCGCCGGAATCTCCGGCGACAGGCCGTAATCCTTGTTGCGGATGTGGTCGTAGAAAGCTTTCGGGCGCTCCTCGTCGATCAGCTCCGACAGCTCTTCCAGGCCCATCGGCTCGCCCAGCTTGGCCTGGCTGCTGGCGTAGTCGACCAGGGTCTTGGTTTTCTCGCGGGCGGAGTCTTCCGGCAGGTCTTCGCTCTCGACGAAGTCGCTGAAGGCCTTGAGCAGAGTGCGGGTCTCGCCTGGGCCATCGACGCCTTCCTGGCAGCCGATGAAATCGCGGAAGTATTCCGAGACCTTTTTGCCGTTCTTGCCCTTGATGAACGAGATGTACTGCTTGGACTGCTTGTTGTTCTGCCACTCGGACACATTGATCCGCGCTGCCAGGTGCAGTTGGCCCAAGTCCAGATGGCGCGACGGGGTCACGTCCAGCTCATCGGTCACCGCCACGCCTTCGCTGTGGTGCAGCAGGGCGATCGCCAGGTAATCGGTCATGCCTTGCTGATAGTGGGCGAACAGCACGTGGCCGCCGACCGACAGGTTCGATTCTTCCATCAGCTTCTGCAGATGTTCGACCGCGACTTTGCTGAACGCGGTGAAGTCCTTGCCGCCCTCCATGTACTCCTTCAGCCAGCCGCTGAACGGGAACGCGCCGGATTCCGGGTGGAACAGACCCCAGGCTTTGCCCTGTTTGGCGTTATAGCTCTCGTTGAGGTCGGCGAGCATGTTCTCGATGGCCGCGGACTCAGCAAGTTCTGTGTCACGGGCGTGCAGAACTGCGGGCGTGCCGTCGGGTTTTTTGTCGATCAGGTGGACGATGCAATGACGGATCGGCATGGGCTTCTCGGCTGTTGGAAGGGAGGAGGGCAGGCTCCCCCGAAAAAGCGCCCAGTGTACCGCAACCACTGGTTTTGGCGCGGGGTGAAGGGCAAATCCGGGGCGGGTTGCGGGGCTTATGCAGTTTTTTACCGATTTAGAGCAATAAAGCTGACCAAATGGGTAGCTAGAGGCGGATATTTCCCCGTCTCTGTGCTAGTTTTGCCCGGTCTTACGCGAAGTCACTGCGTTAAGCGTGCATTCAGCATTTGTCAGGTCGAACCAAACCCTGATTTCGGTATCTATAACCCCGACTCGTCGTGGTTATCGCCGAGGGTGCCAGATCCAGAAGATCGGGCTCGATGGCTGACACTGCACTCTGCAATCCATATGAATTTGATAGGGAAGGAACACTACATGGCTCTTACTAAAGACCAACTGATCGCCGACATCGCTGAAGCTATCGACGCGCCGAAAACCACCGCGCGTAACGCTCTGGACCAACTGGGCCAAATCGTTGCCGATCAGCTGGAAAACGGCGGCGAAATCACCTTGCCAGGTATCGGCAAGCTGAAAGTGACCGAGCGTCCTGCCCGCACTGGCCGTAACCCTTCGACTGGCGCTGCCATCGAAATCCCTGCCAAGAAAGTGATCAAGCTGGTTGTGGCCAAAGGCCTGACCGACGCTGTGAACAAGTAAGACGCAGCGATAAAAAAACCGTGCACCGGAGCGATCCGGGCACGGTTTTTTTGTGCCTGCGATTTGGCTATTACTGCAACACCGCAAAACCAATGTGCGAGCGGGCTTGCTCGTGAAAGCGGTGATTCAGTCAACTTCAATAGCGACTGTCACACCGCCTTCGCGAGCAAGCCCACACAAGTGATTCCTTGTTAGCGGACCCAGCGCTCGCGCCGCCAGATCTGCTGCTCGGACTTGGTCTGGAAGGTCCAGGCGACGAAACGGCTCTGTTTCTGCCCCTGAGACATCTCTACCACCTGGCTTTCCAGCACGCCGGCCTTCTTCAGCGCGGTTTCGATGGCTGGCAGGTTCGAGGCTTTCGACACCAGCGTGCTGAACCACAGCACCTTGTGCTGGAAGTTCGCGCTCTCGGCGATCAGTTGCGTCACGAAACGTGCTTCGCCACCTTCACACCACAGCTCGGCCGACTGGCCGCCGAAATTCAGTACTGGCAACTTGCGCTTCGGGTCGGCCTTGCCCAGTGCGCGCCATTTGCGTTCGCTGCCCTTGGTCGCTTCATCCATCGAGGCGTGGAATGGCGGGTTGCACATGGTCAGGTCAAAGCGCTCGCCCGGCTCCAGCAAGCCGATCAGGATGTGCTTGCGGTTTTCCTGCTGGCGCAGCTGGATAACCTTGTTCAGATCGTTGGACTGAACGATGGCTCTGGCGGCAGCCACGGCCGTCGGATCGATCTCCGAGCCGAGGAAATGCCAGCGGTATTCGCTGTTGCCGATCAGTGGATAAACGCAGTTGGCGCCCATGCCGATGTCCAGCACGTTGACGATCGCGCCGCGCGGCACTTTGCCGTCGTTCATGCTCGCCAGCAGGTCAGCGAGGAAGTGCACGTAATCGGCGCGGCCCGGCACCGGTGGGCAAAGGTAGTCCGCCGGGATGTCCCAATGCTGGATGCCGTAGAACGACTTGAGCAACGCCCGGTTGAACACACGCACCGCATCGGGACTTGCGAAGTCGATGCTTTCCTTGCCGTACGGGTTGATGATCACGAACTTCGCCAGTTCCGGCGTGGTTTTGATCAGCGCCGGGAAGTCATAACGACCCTGATGGCGATTGCGCGGGTGCAGGCTGGCCTCTTTACGCGGTTCCACGGGCTTGGCCGGGGTGGCGGAGTCAGGCTTCTTGCGCGCGGGGCGAGGTGTACGGGGGGCGTTCATGGGCGTGGTCGATTCGGGTATGGCTGAAAGTGGCGGCTATTGTCCCACATCTAAGGGCGACTCCGTTCAAACTGTGGGAGCGGGCTTGCTCGCGAAGGCGGTTCCACATCCAGCGGATTTGTCGGCGGACACACCGCTTTCGCGAGCAAGCCCGCTCCCACAGGGGATTTTTGGTGATTCTTGAATAAAAAAGGGAGGCCATGGTGGCCTCCCTTTTTCATTGCGGCTTGCCCTTACAGGCTGGAAATCCGCGCGTGCTGCTCGGCCAGCTTGCCCAAGGCCTGTTCGGCCTCGGCCAGTTTGGCGCGTTCCTTCTCGATGACTTCGGCCGGGGCCTTGTCAACGAAACCGGCGTTCGACAGCTTGCCGCCCACCCGCTGGACTTCGCCCTGCAGACGCAGGATTTCCTTGTCCAGACGCGCCAGCTCGGCGCCCTTGTCGATCAGGCCGGCCATTGGCACCAGCACTTCCATCTCGCCGACCAGTGCGGTGGCGGACAGCGGTGCTTCATCGCCAGCGGCCAGAACGGTGATCGATTCCAGACGCGCCAGCTTCTTCAGCAGCGCTTCGTTCTCGGTCAGGCGGCGCTGGTCTTCAGCGCTGACGTTCTTCAGGTAGATCGGCAGCGGCTTGCCCGGGCCGATGTTCATCTCGCCACGAATGTTGCGCGTGCCGAGCATCAGGCCCTTGAGCCATTCGATGTCGTCTTCGGCCGCCGAATCGATGCGCTCTTCGTTGGCCACCGGCCAAGGTTGCAGCATGATCGTCTTGCCCTGAATGCCGGCCAGCGGCGCGATGCGCTGCCAGATTTCTTCAGTGATGAACGGCATGAACGGGTGCGCCAGACGCAGCGCCACTTCCAGTACGCGCACCAGCGTGCGACGGGTGCCGCGCTGACGTTCGACCGGTGCGTTTTCGTCCCACAGCACAGGCTTGGACAGTTCCAGGTACCAGTCGCAGTACTGGTTCCAGATGAACTCGTACAGCGCTTGCGCGGCGAGGTCGAAGCGGAACTGATCCAGTTGACGGGTCACTTCAGCTTCGGTGCGCTGCAGTTGCGAGATGATCCAGCGATCCGCCAGCGACAGTTCGTAGGCTTCGCCGTTCTGGCCGCAGTCTTCGCCCTTGTCCAGAACATAGCGCGCAGCGTTCCAGATCTTGTTGCAGAAGTTGCGATAGCCTTCGACGCGGCCCATGTCGAACTTGATGTCGCGACCGGTGGAGGCCAGCGAGCAGAAAGTGAAGCGCAGGGCGTCGGTGCCGTAGCTGGCGATGCCGTCGGCGAACTCGTCGCGGGTCTGCTTCTCGATCTTCTTCGCCAGTTTCGGCTGCATCATGCCGGAGGTGCGTTTGCGCACCAGTTCTTCCAGCTCGATGCCGTCGATGATGTCCAGCGGGTCAAGGACGTTGCCCTTGGACTTGGACATCTTCTGACCTTGACCATCACGCACCAGACCGTGCACGTAAACGGTCTTGAACGGAACCTGCGGCGTGCCGTCCTCGTTCTTGATCAGGTGCATCGTCAGCATGATCATCCGGGCAACCCAGAAGAAAATGATGTCGAAACCGGTGACCAGCACGTCGGTGGAGTGGAATTTCTTCAGGAACTCGGTCTTTTCCGGCCAGCCCAGGGTGGAGAAGGTCCACAGGCCCGAACTGAACCAGGTGTCGAGAACGTCGTTGTCCTGTTGCAGCGCAACGTCCGGGCCGAGGTTGTGCTTGGCACGCACTTCGGCTTCGTCGCGACCGACGTAGACCTTGCCCGACTCGTCGTACCAGGCCGGAATCCGGTGGCCCCACCACAGCTGACGGCTGATGCACCAGTCCTGGATGTCGCGCATCCACGAGAAGTACATGTTTTCGTACTGCTTCGGCACGAACTGGATGCGACCGTCTTCAACGGCAGCAATCGCAGGTTCGGCCAATGGCTTGGTGGAAACGTACCACTGGTCGGTCAGCCACGGCTCGATGACGGTGCCGGAGCGGTCGCCTTTCGGCACTTTCAGGTTGTGATCGTCGACGCTGACCAGCAGGCCGGCGGCGTCGAACGCAGCCACGATCTGCTTGCGCGCTTCGAAACGCTCGAGACCGGCGTACTCGGCCGGAATCTTGCCGTCGATGCTGTCGTTCAGCGTGCCGTCGAGGTTGAACACCTGGGCCGCTGGCAGCACGTTGGCGTTCTTGTCGAAGATGTTCAGCAGCGGCAGGTTGTGGCGCTTGCCGACTTCGTAGTCGTTGAAATCGTGGGCCGGGGTGATTTTCACGCAACCGGTGCCGAATTCAGGATCACAGTAATCGTCGGCAATGATCGGGATGCGGCGGCCAACCAGTGGCAGCTCGACGAATTTGCCGATCAGGGCTTTGTAGCGCTCATCGTTCGGGTTAACCGCGACGGCGGAGTCGCCGAGCATGGTTTCCGGACGGGTGGTCGCGACGATCAGGAAATCGTTGCCTTCAGCGGTTTTCGCGCCGTCGGCCAGCGGGTATTTCAAGTTCCACAGGAAACCTTTCTCGTCGTGGTTTTCCACTTCGAGGTCGGAAATCGCCGTGTGCAGCTTGGTGTCCCAGTTGACCAGACGCTTGCCGCGGTAGATCAGGCCGTCTTCGTGCAGGCGCACAAAGGCCTCTTTAACTGCTTCCGAGAGGCCGTCGTCCATGGTGAAGCGCTCGCGGCTCCAGTCCACAGACGAGCCGAGACGGCGGATCTGACGGCTGATGTTGCCGCCGGACTGATCCTTCCACTCCCAGACTTTCTCGAGGAATTTCTCGCGGCCCAGGTCATGACGGTTCTGGCCGGTGGCTTCCAGTTGACGCTCCACCAGCATCTGCGTGGCGATACCGGCGTGGTCGGTGCCCGGCTGCCACAGGGTGTTGCGACCCTGCATGCGACGGAAACGGATCAGGGCGTCCATGATCGCGTTGTTGAAACCGTGGCCCATGTGCAGGCTGCCGGTGACGTTCGGCGGCGGGATCATGATGGTGTAGGAGTCGCCCGCGCCTTGCGGGGCGAAGTAGTTCTCGGACTCCCAGGTGTTGTACCAGGAAGTTTCAATGGCGTGCGGCTGGTAGGTCTTATCCATGCGCGGCGGGACCCTATTGGCATTTATTCAGGAAAAGCCGGGAAGTATAGCGGGGCATGGGGCGCAGGGCGAGCGGGGCGGGCCGGGTGGAGATCTAAAAGTGGGAGCGACCGTGCGACGGCTCCCACTGTCGATTATTCGTACTGGCTGAGAAGCCGTTCCATCCGCGCCTCGAGGCGACGTTTGATTTCGGTTTCGATGTGCGGGGCGAAGTCGTCGATCACATCTTGCATGATCAGTTGCGCAGCGGCGCGCAGTTCGCTGTCCAGGTGCAGCAGCGCGTCGGGGCCTTTGTCCACAGGCGCGGCGGGTGCGGTGGCGGGCTTCACGACAGGTGCGGGAGGCGGTTCGACGGCGGGAGGCTCAGTGGTGACCGAGTCGAACAGCATCGGAATCTGTTCCTGTTCGCCCTCATCGACCGTATCGGTCAGCAGGGGCGGTTGCAGGTTGTCATCGCCGAGCAACTGACGGATCGACTCGAGATCGTCCAGCAGGTGCGCAGGCTTTTGCAGCGGTTTTGGAGTGTCCATCGGCGTACTCAGAGTCGCTGTAAACGGTGATCTTGCAGAGGATAGCCCTGTTCGCGGTAGAAACGGAAACTCTCCCGTGCCGCCGCGCGAATCGTCGGATCTTCCACCACCACTTCCGCCACCCGGGCGAATTTGCTGGCGAAGGCCGGGACTTTCAGGTCGAGGTTGATCAGCAGGTCCTGATGCGCGCCACAGTCAGCGCCCACTCCCAGCACGATCAAGCCGTCCGGTTCGCTGTCGGCAGGGCCGTGAGGAACGAAGGTTTCGCCCTTGAACGCCCACAGCCGGGCATCGAGGTCGTCACGCTGGGCAACATCGCTGCAATGCAGGTAGATGCGGTGCCCCATGCGCCAGGCTTTGTCGGCAAGCTTGCAGGCAAAGTCCAGGCGAGCCGAAGGATCGGCGCTGGGCAGGATATAGAAGTCGACTTTGGTCATTGCAGTTCCTGAGCCTTGAACGGCGTCACCGCAAAGTGACGCCGCCCAGGTTCATCGGTTTCAGGCTTTGGCGCGGTCCAGCAGGTATTGGGTCAGCAGTGGAACCGGACGGCCGGTGGCGCCCTTGTCCTTGCCGCCGCTGGTCCAGGCAGTGCCTGCGATGTCCAGATGCGCCCAGTTGAGGTTCTTGGTGAAGCGCGACAGGAAGCACGCAGCGGTGATGGTGCCGGCTTTCGGGCCGCCAATGTTGGCGATGTCGGCGAACGGGCTGTCCAGCTGTTCCTGATATTCATCGAACAGCGGCAGTTGCCAGGCGCGGTCGTCGGCAGCCTTGCCGGCGCTGAGCAGTTGATTGATCAACTCGTCGTTGTTGCCCAGCAGGCCGGAAGTGTGCGCGCCCAGTGCCACGACGCAGGCGCCGGTCAGGGTGGCGATGTCGATCACCGCTTGCGGCTTGAAGCGCTCGGAGTAGGTCAGCGCGTCGCACAGCACCAGACGACCTTCAGCGTCGGTGTTGAGGATTTCCACGGTCTGGCCGCTCATGGTGGTCACGATGTCGCCCGGACGCGAAGCGTTGCCGCTTGGCATGTTTTCCGCACAGGCGAGGATGCACACCAGATTGATCGGCAGTTTCAGTTCGAGCACGGCACGCAGCGTACCGAACACGGACGCAGCGCCGCCCATGTCGTACTTCATCTCGTCCATGCCGGCGCCCGGCTTCAGGCTGATGCCACCGGTGTCAAAGGTGATGCCTTTACCGACCAGCGCGTAAGGCTTCTCGGACTTCTTGCCGCCGTTGTATTGCATGACGATCAGGCGCGGTGGCTGGGCGCTGCCCTGGCCGACGGCGTAGAACGAGCCCATGCCCAGTGCCTTGATCTTCTTCTCGTCGAGGACTTCGACTTTCAGATCCTTGAACTCTTTGCCCAGGTTCTTCGCTTGCTCGCCCAGGAACGTCGGGTGGCAGATGTTCGGCGGCAGGTTGCCCAGGTCGCGGGTGAAGGCCATGCCGTTGGCGATGGCGGTCGCGTGGTTCACGGCGCGCTGCACTTCGGCCTGAGCGGCTTTGATGGTCAGCAAGGTGATTTTCTTCAGCGCACGCGGTTCGGCTTTCTGGCTCTTGAACTGGTCGAAGCTGTATTCGCCATCCACCAGCGTTTCGGCCAGCAGACGGGTCTTGCCGTAGCTGTCGCGGTTTTTGACAATGACTTCATCCAGTGCCAGTACGGCGTCGGTGCCGCCCAGACCCTTCAGGGTGTTGAGGATGCCGGCCACGATCTTGCGGAACGGACGGTCGCCCAGTTCTTCATCCTTGCCCACGCCGACCAGCAGCACGCGCTCGGCCTTGAGGTTCGGCAGGCTGTGCAGCAACAGACTCTGACCGACCTTGCCGGCCAGGTCGCCACGCTTGAGCACGGCGCTGATCGCGCCACCGCTCAGTTCATCGACCTGCTTGGCGGCGACGCCGAGTTTGCGGCCTTCGCCGACGGCAACCACCAGGGTGGCGGTTTTCAACGTTTCTGGGCTAACGCTTTTTACAACCAGTTCCATGTCCGGATCCCTGAATGAATGGTCAACACACAGGCGTTCGACGGTGGCCGCAGTCGCCTGCTTATAGATAGAAGAGGCGCAGGCCAGTGCCTGCGACAAAGGCGGCAGTTTGAACCTCGCTCACCGCGCCTGACAACCCTCGGTTGTATGATCTTCAACGGAATGCACGCTTGGGTGAGTGTGCGCAGTGACAGGCGCCCTCAATCACAGGATAATGCCGCATCTTTTTTCGACGGCTCTGCATTGCGGGCCGGTCGAGACGTTTGCTTGTTTGGCCGCCTTAGCCTGACAACCCTGGAGTGTCTGGTTTGATCGTCTTCCGTTATCTGTCCCGTGAAGTGATGTTGACCCTGAGCGCCGTCAGCGCCGTGCTGCTGGTCATCATCATGAGCGGTCGCTTCATCAAATACCTTGCCCAGGCCGCTGCGGGCCAACTCGATCCGGGATCTCTGTTCCTGATCATGGGTTACCGTCTGCCGGGGTTCATGCAACTGATCCTGCCGCTGGGCCTGTTTCTCGGGATCCTGCTGGCTTATGGCCGGTTGTACCTCGAAAGCGAAATGACCGTGCTCTCGGCCACCGGCATGAGTCAGCAGCGTCTGCTGCGCATGACCCTGTTTCCGGCGACGCTGGTGGCGCTGGTAGTGGCGTGGTTGAGCCTGAGCCTGGCCCCGCAAGGTGCCAATCAGTTCCAGCTGCTGCTGAACAAGCAGGATGCCCTGACCGAATTCGATACCCTCGAGCCGGGCCGTTTCCAGGCGCTGCGCGACGGCACCCGGGTGACCTACACCGAGACCCTGACCGACGACCGCGTCAACCTCAGCGGCGTATTCATCTCGCAGAAGAACCTGGGCGCCAATCAGAAGGACCGCGGGATTTCCGTGCTGGTGGCCGAGAAGGGCCGTCAGGAAATCCACCCGGACGGCAACCGCTACCTGATCCTGCACAATGGCTATCGTTATGACGGCAGCCCGGGGCAGGCCGATTATCGCGCGATCAAATACGAGACCTATGGCGTATTGCTGCCCAAGCCCGATGCCAGCGACGAAGTCACCGACCGTGACGCGATGCCGACCTCGACCTTGCTGAGCAACGACGACGAGCGGTCCAAGGCTGAACTGCAATGGCGTCTTTCGCTGCCATTGCTGGTATTTATCGTGACCCTGATGGCGGTGCCGCTGTCGCGGGTCAATCCGCGTCAGGGCCGTTTCCTGAAGCTGCTGCCGGCGATTCTTCTTTATATGGCTTACCTGACCATCCTGATTGCCGCCCGCGGCGCCCTCGAAAAAGGCAAGATCCCACCGGCCCTTGGCCTGTGGTGGGTGCACGGGATCTTCCTGGTCATCGGTCTGGGCCTGCTGTATTGGGAGCCGTTGCGCCTGAAGCTGGCCAGTCGTCGCAGCGCTGCGCTGGAGGTGGCCCGTGGTTAAACTCGACCGCTACATCGGCAGCAGCGTATTCATGGCGATCATCGCCGTGCTGGCGATCATCCTGGGTCTGGCGACCCTGTTTGCCTTCATCGACGAGATGAGCGACGTCAGCGATACCTATACGCTGACCGACGTTTTGAGCTTCGTTATCCTTACCGCACCACGCCGCCTCTATGAAATGCTGCCGATGGCCGCACTGATCGGCTGCCTGATCGGTCTTGGCAGCCTGGCCAGCAGCAGCGAGCTGACGGTCATGCGTGCCGCTGGCGTGTCCATCGGGCGTATCGTCTGGGCGGTCATGAAACCGATGCTGGTGCTGATGCTGGCCGGCGTGTTGATCGGCGAGTACGTGGCGCCGGCTACCGAAAGCATGGCTCAGGCCAATCGCTCGCTGGCGCAAGGCAGCGGCGACGCGCAGAGCGCCAAACATGGCATGTGGCACCGTCAGGGTGAGGAGTTCATCCATATCAACGCCGTGCAACCCAACGGCCTGTTGTATGGCGTGACCCGCTATCACTTCGACAAGGAACGTCACCTGCTGAGCTCCAGCTTCGCCAAGCGCGCGGAGTTCGATGGCAGCCGCTGGCAACTCACCGACGTGACCACCACGGTCTTCCATGAGCGCAGCACCGAAGTGCTGAACGCCCCGAGCGAGCAGTGGGACGTGTCGCTGAGCCCGCAACTGCTCAACACGGTAGTGATGGCTCCGGAGTCGCTGTCGATTTCCGGTCTGTGGGGCTACATCCACTATCTGGCGGACCAGGGCCTGAGCAACGGCCGTTACTGGCTGGCATTTTGGGTCAAGGTGTTGCAGCCGCTGGTCACCGCCGCGCTGGTACTGATGGCGATCTCCTTCATCTTCGGCCCGTTGCGCTCGGTAACCCTCGGTCAGCGGGTGTTCACCGGCGTGCTGGTGGGCTTCACCTTCCGCATCGTCCAGGATTTGCTCGGCCCATCGAGCCTGGTGTTCGGTTTCTCGCCGCTGTTCGCGGTGCTGGTGCCGGCCACGGTCTGTGCGCTGGCGGGTGTCTGGCTATTGCGACGGGCTGGTTGATGGCCGTGTCGTTGCCAATGCTTTAACCGCGAAAACGCCTCGGTCGACAGATCGGGGCGTTTTCGTATGCAATCCGGGTGACAGGCGAACGTGACGCTTGCGCCGTGTATCAGGTACAATTCCCGGCTATTTTTCGGCGGGCCAAGCCTGCAGCCTTTTTGAGTGTTGATCCGTGAGTGATTTGAGTCATATCCGCAATTTCTCCATCATCGCCCACATTGACCATGGCAAGTCGACGCTGGCTGACCGTTTCATCCAGATGTGCGGTGGCCTGGCCGAGCGTGAAATGGAAGCCCAGGTACTGGATTCCATGGATCTGGAGCGCGAACGCGGGATCACCATCAAGGCCCACAGCGTTACCCTCTATTACAAAGCCAAAGATGGCGTCACCTACCAGCTGAACTTCATTGACACCCCGGGCCACGTCGACTTCACCTACGAAGTCAGCCGTTCCCTGGCCGCGTGTGAAGGTGCGTTGCTGGTGGTCGATGCCGGTCAGGGTGTTGAAGCCCAGTCCGTGGCCAACTGCTACACCGCCATCGAGCAGGGCCTTGAGGTCATGCCGGTACTGAACAAGATCGACCTGCCACAGGCCGAGCCGGACCGCGTCAAGGACGAGATCGAGAAGATCATCGGCATCGACGCCACCGACGCCGTCACCTGCAGCGCCAAGACCGGCCTGGGTGTCGACGAAGTGCTCGAGCGTCTGGTCGCAACCATTCCTGCGCCGACCGGCAACATCGAAGATCCGCTGCAAGCGTTGATCATCGACTCCTGGTTCGACAACTACCTGGGCGTTGTCTCCCTGGTGCGCGTGCGTCATGGCCGCGTGAAGAAGGGCGACAAGATCCTGGTCAAGTCCACCGGCAAGGTGCACCTGGTCGACAGCGTCGGCGTGTTCAATCCGAAACACACCGCCACCGTCGACCTCAAGGCCGGCGAAGTGGGCTTCATCATCGCCAGCATCAAGGACATTCACGGTGCGCCGGTCGGTGACACCCTGACCCTGAGCTCCACGCCGGATGTTCCGGTGCTGCCGGGCTTCAAACGCATTCAGCCACAGGTTTACGCCGGTCTGTTCCCGGTCAGCTCCGACGACTTCGAGGACTTCCGCGAAGCGCTGCAGAAACTGACCTTGAACGACTCGTCGCTGCAGTACACCCCGGAAAGCTCCGACGCACTGGGCTTCGGCTTCCGTTGCGGGTTCCTCGGCATGCTGCACATGGAGATCATCCAGGAGCGCCTGGAGCGCGAATACGACCTGGACCTGATCACCACTGCGCCAACGGTAATTTTCGAGCTGGTGCTGAAAACCGGTGAAACGATTTACGTCGACAACCCCTCCAAGCTTCCGGATGTGTCGGCCATCGAAGACATGCGCGAGCCAATCGTGCGCGCCAACATCCTGGTTCCGCAGGAACACCTGGGCAACGTCATCACCCTGTGCATCGAGAAACGCGGTGTGCAGGTCGACATGCTGTTCCTCGGTAATCAGGTGCAGGTCACTTACGATTTGCCGATGAACGAAGTGGTCCTGGACTTCTTCGACCGTCTCAAATCCACCAGCCGCGGCTATGCTTCGCTGGATTACCATTTCGATCGTTACCAATCGGCTAATCTGGTGAAACTGGACGTGCTGATCAACGGTGACAAAGTCGACGCCCTGGCGTTGATCGTGCACCGTGACAATTCGCACTTCAAAGGTCGCCAGTTGACCGAGAAGATGAAAGAACTGATTCCTCGTCAGATGTTCGACGTGGCCATCCAGGCTGCCATTGGCGGTCAGATTGTTGCCCGGACAACCGTCAAGGCGCTCAGAAAGAACGTATTGGCCAAATGCTACGGCGGTGACGTAAGCCGTAAGAAAAAGCTGCTTGAAAAGCAAAAGGCCGGTAAGAAACGCATGAAGCAGGTCGGCAACGTGGAAATTCCACAAGAAGCCTTCCTTGCCGTGCTCAGGTTGGAATAGTCAGGTCCTATGTCACTAAATTTCCCGCTGTTGCTGGTCATCGCCGTGTTCGTCTGCGGCCTGTTGGCGTTGCTCGATCTGCTGTTCCTGGCGCCGCGTCGGCGTGCTGCCATTGCCTCTTATCAAGGCAGTGTCAGCCAGCCCGAGCCCGTGGTGGTCGAGAAACTGAACAAAGAGCCGTTGCTGGTCGAATACGGCAAGTCGTTCTTTCCGGTGTTGTTCATCGTGCTGGTGCTGCGTTCGTTCCTGGTGGAACCGTTCCAGATCCCGTCCGGCTCGATGAAACCGACCCTGGACGTCGGCGACTTCATTCTGGTGAACAAGTTTTCTTACGGGATCCGCCTGCCGGTGATCGACAAGAAAATCATCGAAGTCGGTGATCCACAGCGTGGCGATGTGATGGTGTTCCGCTACCCGAGCGACCCGAACGTCAACTACATCAAGCGTGTAGTCGGCCTGCCGGGCGACACGGTACGTTACACCGCCGACAAGCGCCTGTTGGTCAATGGCGAGTCGATTGCCGAGCAACTGGTCGGCTCCGAGCCGGGCACGCTGGGCAGTGCCGAGCTCTACAAGGAAAAACTCGGCGCGGCCGAGCACCTGATCCGCAAGGAAATGAGCCGCTACCGTGCGACCCCGGACCATACCTGGACTGTCCCGGCCGGCCATTACTTCATGATGGGCGACAACCGCGACAACTCCAACGACAGTCGCTACTGGGATGATCCGAACATTCCCAAGGATCTGCTGGGCATGGTTCCCGACCAGAATATCGTCGGCAAAGCCTTCGCTGTCTGGATGAGCTGGCCGGAACCGAAACTCAGCCACCTGCCGAATTTCTCGCGGGTTGGCCTGATCAAGTAATCAATCACGGCGCTGTTGACCACAGCGCCGAATGCATTTCTGGAGTCGACACAAATCGGCGCCAGGGCATGAAGCCACGATATTCAGGACGTAATTTTTGAACACAGCGTTAATTGTCCCAGGCCTGCGCCGTACCCCGGCGATGGCGGTGGAATCCAGCCACGAACTCAGCGTGGGTAAACCGTGAGCGTTTCTCTAAGCCGTCTCGAGCGCCAGCTCGGTTACACCTTCAAGGATCAGGAGCTGATGCTGCTGGCCCTCACGCACCGCAGCTTTGCCGGGCGTAACAACGAACGCCTGGAATTCCTCGGCGATGCCATCCTCAACTTCGTTGCCGGCGAGGCGCTGTTCGATCGCTTCCCGCTGGCCCGCGAAGGCCAGTTGTCGCGTTTGCGCGCGCGCCTGGTCAAGGGTGAGACACTGGCCGTGCTGGCCCGTGGTTTCGACCTGGGTGATTACCTGCGTCTGGGCTCGGGCGAACTGAAAAGTGGCGGCTTCCGACGCGAGTCGATTCTGGCCGATGCCCTCGAGGCGTTGATCGGTGCGATCTACCTCGACGCCGGCATGGATGTCGCCCGCGAGCGTGTACTGGCCTGGCTGGCCGGTGAGTTCGAAGGCTTGACGCTGGTCGACACCAACAAGGATCCCAAGACCCGTCTGCAGGAACACCTGCAATCGCGCGGTTGTGAACTGCCACGCTACGAAGTGGTGGATATCCAGGGTGAGCCGCACTGCCGTACCTTCTTCGTCGAGTGCGAAGTGGTCTTATTGAATGAAAAAAGCCGAGGTCAGGGTGTGAGCCGTCGTATTGCCGAACAGGTAGCGGCCGCCGCAGCACTGATTGCCCTGGGCGTGGAGAATGGCAATGACTGATACAAACGCAACTCGCTGTGGCTACGTTGCCATCGTCGGCCGTCCCAACGTGGGCAAGTCCACGCTGCTGAACCACATTTTGGGGCAGAAGCTGGCGATCACCTCGCGCAAGCCGCAGACCACCCGTCACAACATGCTCGGGATCAAGACCGAAGGTGACGTGCAGGCGATCTACGTCGACACCCCCGGCATGCACAAGGGTGGCGAAAAGGCCCTCAACCGTTACATGAACAAGACCGCTTCGGCGGCGTTGAAAGACGTCGACGTGGTGATCTTCGTGGTCGACCGCACCAAGTGGACCGAAGAAGACCAGATGGTCCTGGAGCGCGTGCAGTACGTGACCGGCCCGTTGATCGTCGCGCTGAACAAGACCGACCGCATCGAAGACAAGGCCGAGCTGATGCCGCACCTGTCGTGGTTGCAGGAACAGCTGCCGAACGCGCAGATCATCCCGATTTCGGCGCAGCACGGGCATAACCTCGATGCGCTGGAAAAGGTCATCGCCGATCATCTGCCGGAGAACGATCACTTCTTCCCGGAAGACCAGATCACCGACCGCAGCAGCCGTTTCCTCGCCGCTGAGCTGGTGCGCGAGAAAATCATGCGCCAGATGGGCGCCGAGTTGCCGTACCAGATCACCGTCGAAATCGAAGAGTTCAAGCAGCAGGGCAAGACCCTGCACATTCACGCGCTGATCCTCGTCGAGCGTGACGGTCAGAAGAAGATCATCATTGGCGACAAGGGCGAGCGCATCAAACGCATCGGCACCGAAGCGCGCAAGGACATGGAGTTGCTGTTCGACTCCAAGATCATGCTCAACCTGTGGGTCAAGGTGAAGGGCGGCTGGTCCGACGACGAGCGTGCATTGCGTTCGCTGGGTTACGGCGACCTGTAACACCGGTTTTCTGTTACACCAGAGAACACCCTGTGGGAGCGGGCTTGCTCGCGAATGCGCAGTGTCAGTCGACATATACTTTGACTGATTCAGCGCTTTCGCGAGCGACCCCGCTCCCACAGTAGTTTTGGGTTGTGAGTAAACCTGCGTGTCTTCATCGAGAACTTCATGTCGCAAACCCCACCTCTCGCCCAACCCGCCTACGTCCTGCATTCGCGCGCCTACCGCGAAACCAGCGCGCTGGTGGACTTCCTGACGCCGCAAGGGCGGCTGCGGGCAGTGTTGCGCAGTGCGCGGGGCAAGGCCGGGACGTTGGCGCGGCCCTTCGTGTCGCTGGAAGTCGAGTTTCGTGGCAAGGGTGAGTTGAAGAATGTCGGGCGCATGGAGAGTTCTGGGACTTCAGCGTGGCTTAACGGCGAAGCGCTGTTCAGCGGTCTCTATCTGAATGAGCTACTGATCCGCTTGCTGCCCGCCGAAGACCCGCACCCCGGTGTATTCGATCACTATGCCGCGACCTTGCTGGCATTGGCCGAAGGCCGTCCGTTGGAGCCACTGCTGCGCTCCTTCGAATGGCGACTGCTGGACGATCTCGGTTACGGCTTTTCCCTGAACACTGATATTCACGGTGAGCCCGTCGCGCCGGATGGCCTCTATCGCCTGCAAGTGGACGCGGGACTGGAGCGGGTTTTCCTGTTGCAACCCGGTCTGTTCAATGGCGTTGAATTACTGGCCATGGCCGAAGCCGACTGGACCGCCCCCGGCGCACTGTCCGCGGCCAAGCGGTTGATGCGTCAGGCACTGGCCGTTCACCTCGGCGGTCGGCCCCTCGTCAGTCGCGAGCTGTTTCGTAAACCCTAGCCCCGTGTATGCTGTGCGCCGAATCTTTTTCTTCAGGAGCGCGCATCCGTGACCACCAGCAATCGCATTCTTCTTGGCGTGAACATCGACCACGTCGCCACCCTGCGTCAGGCCCGTGGCACGCGCTACCCGGATCCGGTCAAGGCGGCGCTGGACGCAGAAGAGGCGGGTGCCGACGGCATCACCGTGCACCTGCGTGAAGACCGCCGGCACATTCAGGAACGCGACGTGCTGTTGCTCAAGGACGTGCTGCAGACCCGCATGAACTTCGAAATGGGCGTCACCGAAGAGATGATGGCGTTCGCCGAACGCATCCGTCCGGCGCACATCTGCCTGGTGCCGGAAACCCGTCAGGAGCTGACCACCGAAGGTGGTCTGGATGTAGCGGGGCAGGAAGAGCGCATCAAGGCAGCGGTCGAGCGTCTGTCGAAGATCGGCAGTGAAGTGTCGCTGTTCATCGATGCGGATGAACGTCAGATCGCCGCGTCCAAGCGCGTGGGCGCACCGGCCATCGAGCTGCACACCGGGCGTTATGCCGATGCGCAAACGCCGACCGAAGTCGCTGAAGAGCTGAAGCGTGTGGCGGACGGCGTGGCGTTTGGTCTGGCGCAGGGCCTGATCGTCAATGCCGGCCATGGCCTGCACTACCACAACGTCGAAGCCGTGGCGGCGATCAAGGGCATCAACGAACTGAACATCGGCCACGCGCTGGTGGCGCATGCGTTGTTCGTCGGGTTCAAATCCGCAGTGTCCGAGATGAAAGCGCTGATCCTGGCCGCCGCCAAGCACTAAGCAACCACACAACCCGCTGTAGGAGTGAGCCTGCTCGCGATAGCGGTGTATCAGACAACATCTAATTGACTGACACACCGCTATCGCGAGCAGGCTCACTCCTACAATTGATTTGGGGTGTTGGTTAGAGCGGGGCAGGTTCCGCAGCAGGCTTGGTCTTGTCGATCCCCGGCACATGCAGATTGCCCTCGGCCACCTGATCGCCTTCAAGCTGCGGCTGGGTCACCCAGGTCAGGATGTCGTAGTAGCGACGGATGTTCGCCACGAAGTGCACCGGCTCGCCGCCACGGGCGTAGCCGTAGCGGGTTTTGCTGTACCACTGCTTCTGCGACAGGCGTGGCAGCATCTTCTTCACATCCAGCCACTTATCCGGGTTCAGGCCTTCGCGGGATGCGAGTTTGCGTGCGTCATCAAGGTGACCGCTGCCGACGTTGTAAGCCGCCAGCGCGAACCAGGTGCGATCCGGCTCCTGAATCGAATCATCGAGCTGATCCTTCATGTAGGCCAGATACTTGGCGCCGCCCATGATGCTTTGCTTGGGATCGAGACGGTTCGATACGCCCATCGCCTGGGCAGTGTTCTGCGTCAGCATCATCAGGCCGCGCACGCCGGTTTTCGAGGTGACCGCCGGTTGCCACAGCGATTCCTGATAGCCGATCGCCGCCAGCAGGCGCCAGTCGACTTTCTCTTTCTTGGCGTACGTCTTGAAGTGCTGTTCGTATTTCGGCAGGCGCTGCTGCAAGTGCTGGGCGAAGGTGGTGGCGCCCATGTAGCCGAGGACATCGACGTGGCCGTAGTAGCGGTCTTTCAGACGTTGCAGGGTGCCGTTTTTCTGCACTTTGTCGAGGTAGGCGTTGATCTCGTTGAGCAGGCTGTTGTCTTCGCCCGGGGCCACGGCCCAGCTCTGGCTGCGTGCATCGCCGAGGTCGAAGGCCACGCGAATGTTGGTGAAGTACACCTGGTTCATCGCCACTTCATTGGAATCGACAAGGGTCAGATCGATCTGGCCTTCATCGACCATGCGCAACAGGTCGACCACTTCCACCGCGTCGGATTCTTCGTATTCGATGCCGGGGAATTTCTTTTTCAGCTCTGCCAACTGTTCGGCGTGGGTGCTGCCCTTGAGCACCATGATCTTCTTGCCGACCAGATCGCCGGGATCGGTTGGTCGTGACTGACCGTTGCGATAGATGATCTGCGGCGTGACTTCGAGGTAAGAGTGGGAGAACCGCACCTGTTTCTTGCGATCTTCGCTGCTGACCAGGCCGGCTGCGGCCAATACCGGGCCGTTCGGTTTGCCGATCTGGTTGAACAGGTCGTCGAGGTTGTCGGCGGTCTCGATTTTCAGCTCGACCCCCAAATCGTCGGCGAAACGCTTCACCAGCTCGTATTCGAAGCCGGTTTCACCGCTGCGATCCTGAAAGTAGGTGGCGGGGCTGTTACGGGTAATCACCCGCAGCACACCATCCTCCTTTACGCGCTCGAGTGTGTTGGGTTTATCAACACAGCCACCGAGCACCAGGAAGAGTCCGGTTGCGATCAGCCATTTGGCGTACCGCGGACGCAAAGCCGTTGGGAAAAACATCTGCGCAGTATACGCAAACGGCCACGGGCGCCATATCTCGACAGTGAAGGGCTTGTCTGCTAGCGATCACAAAACCGGCCGAAACCCCGCAGGAATGGGGCTCGAGGGCATTTTGTGACAGAAAAAATAAGCGCTGCCCGCAGACCCTCGAAATTTGACTTCAAAGGCAGAAACACAGATTGATATCCGAGTGCAACCGTGCGTAGCGTTTCGGGTGATGTTGAGGGCGGTTTAGGCTAGAATGCACGGCCTCAAAGCACACCCCTTCCCGAGGCTGTCCCGAAGATGTTGATCCTGCGCGGCGCTCCTGCCCTTTCTGCCTTTCGCCACAGCAAACTCCTTGAGCAACTGAGCCAGAAGGTTCCAGCTGTCAGTGGCCTGTATGCTGAATTCGCTCACTTCGCCGAAGTCACCGGCGTCCTGACCGGCGACGAACAGCAGGTGCTTGCGCGCCTTCTGAAGTACGGTCCAAGCGTTCCGGTACAAGAGCCGACCGGCCGTCTGTTTCTGGTGTTGCCGCGTTTCGGCACCATCTCGCCATGGTCGAGCAAGGCCAGCGACATCGCCCGCAACTGCGGCCTGAGCAAAATCCAGCGCCTTGAGCGCGGTATCGCGTTCTACGTGGCCGGCCAGTTCAGCGACGCTCAAGCTCAGCAAATCGCCGACGTGCTGCATGACCGCATGACCCAGATCGTGCTGGGCAACCTGGAACAGGCCGCCGGTCTGTTCAGCCACGCCGAGCCGAAACCGCTGACCGCGATCGACATCCTCGGTGGCGGCCGCGCCGCGCTGGAAAAGGCCAACACCGAGCTGGGCCTGGCCCTGGCCGAAGACGAGATCGATTACCTGGTCAACGCCTTCACCGGTCTCAAGCGCAACCCGCACGACATCGAACTGATGATGTTTGCCCAGGCCAACTCCGAGCACTGCCGCCACAAGATCTTCAACGCCAGTTGGGACATCGACGGCCAGAGCCAGGAAAAAAGCCTGTTCGGCATGATCAAGAACACCTACGTGATGCACAGCGAAGGCGTTCTGTCGGCTTATAAGGACAACGCCTCGGTGATCGTCGGCAACGTGGCCGGCCGCTTCTTCCCGAATCCCGAGACCCGCCAGTACGGCGCGGTGCAGGAGCCGGTGCACATCCTGATGAAGGTTGAAACCCACAACCACCCGACGGCGATCGCTCCGTTCCCGGGCGCATCCACCGGTTCCGGCGGCGAGATCCGTGACGAAGGTGCAACCGGTCGTGGCGCCAAACCAAAGGCCGGCCTGACCGGTTTCACCGTGTCCAACCTGCAGATCCCGGGCTTCGAACAGCCGTGGGAAGTGCCGTACGGCAAGCCTGAGCGCATCGTTACCGCACTGGACATCATGATCGAAGGCCCGCTGGGCGGTGCCGCGTTCAACAACGAATTCGGCCGTCCGGCCCTGACTGGCTACTTCCGTACCTTCGAACAATCGATCACCACTCCGCACGGTGACGAAGTTCGCGGTTACCACAAGCCGATCATGCTTGCTGGCGGCATGGGCAACATCCGCGAAGAACACGTCAAGAAAGGCGAGATCGTCGTTGGCTCCAAGCTGATTGTGCTCGGCGGCCCGGCGATGCTCATCGGTCTGGGCGGCGGCGCCGCTTCCTCGATGGCCACCGGCACCAGCTCGGCGGATCTCGACTTCGCTTCCGTGCAGCGTGAAAACCCTGAAATGGAGCGTCGCTGCCAGGAAGTCATCGACCGTTGCTGGCAACTGGGCGACAAAAACCCGATCAGCTTCATCCACGACGTGGGTGCGGGCGGTCTGTCCAACGCCTTCCCGGAACTGGTCAACGACGGCGAGCGTGGTGGCCGTTTCGAACTGCGCAACATTCCAAACGACGAGCCGGGCATGGCCCCGCACGAAATCTGGTCCAACGAATCCCAGGAACGTTACGTTCTGGCCGTCGGCCCGGCTGACTTCGAGCGCTTCCAGGCGATCTGCGAACGTGAGCGTTGCCCGTTTGCCGTAGTGGGCGAGGCGACCGCCGAACCGCAACTGACCGTGACCGACAGCCACTTCGGCAACAACCCGGTGGACATGCCACTGGAAGTGTTGCTGGGCAAGGCTCCGCGCATGCACCGTTCGGTGGTTCGCGAAGCCGAGCTGGGCGATGACTTCGATCCGTCGAACCTCGACATCACCGAATCCATCGAGCGCGTTCTGCACCACCCGGCTGTTGCGAGCAAGAGCTTCCTGATCACCATCGGCGACCGCACCATCACCGGCCTCGTGGCCCGTGACCAAATGGTCGGCCCATGGCAGGTTCCGGTGGCCGACGTTGCCGTCACCGCCACCAGTTTCGACGTCTACACCGGCGAAGCGATGGCGATGGGCGAGCGTACTCCGCTGGCACTGCTGGACGCCCCGGCTTCGGGCCGCATGGCCATCGGTGAAACCCTGACCAACATCGCTGCGTCGCGCATCAACAAGATCTCCGACATCAAACTGTCGGCGAACTGGATGTCGGCTGCCGGTCACCCGGGCGAAGACGCGCGTCTGTACGACACCGTGAAAGCGGTCGGCATGGAATTGTGCCCTGAGCTGGGTATCACCATTCCGGTGGGCAAGGACTCGATGTCCATGGCCACCCGCTGGAACGACAACGGCGAAGAAAAAACCGTAACCTCGCCGATGTCGCTGATCGTGACCGGTTTCGCGCCAGTGGCTGACATCCGTCAGACCCTGACCCCGGAACTGCGCATGGACAAGGGCACCACCGACCTGATCCTGATCGACCTCGGTCGCGGTCAGAACCGTATGGGCGCTTCGATCCTGGCACAGGTTCACGGCAAACTCGGCAAACACGCGCCGGACGTCGATGACGCCGAAGACCTGAAAGCCTTCTTCGCAGTGATCCAGGGCCTCAACGCCGACGGTCACCTGCTGGCTTACCACGACCGTTCCGACGGTGGTTTGCTGACTTCCGTGGTGGAAATGGCCTTCGCCGGCCACTGCGGCCTGAGCCTGAACCTGGACAGCGTTGCCGAGTCCTCGGCAGAAATCGCCGCCATTCTGTTCAACGAAGAACTGGGTGCCGTGATCCAGGTTCGTCAGGACGCCACGCCAGACATCCTCGCGCAATTCAGCGCGGCCGGTCTGGGCGACTGCGTGTCGGTGATCGGTCAACCAATGAACAACGGCCAGATCAATATCACCTTCAACGGTGACACCGTGTTCGAAGGTCAGCGCCGTCTGCTGCAGCGTACCTGGGCTGAAACCAGCTACCAGATCCAGCGTCTGCGTGACAACGCCGACTGCGCCGAGCAAGAGTTCGACGTGCTGCTGGAAGAAGACAATCCGGGCCTGAGCGTCAAGCTGAGCTACGACGTCAACCAGGACATCGCCGCGCCTTACATCAAGAAAGGCATCCGCCCACAGGTTGCCGTGCTGCGCGAGCAGGGCGTAAACGGTCAGGTGGAAATGGCGGCCGCGTTCGACCGCGCCGGTTTCAATGCGATCGACGTGCACATGAGCGACATTCTGGCCGGCCGCGTCGACCTGAACGAGTTCAAAGGTCTGGTAGCGTGCGGTGGTTTCTCCTACGGCGACGTACTCGGCGCCGGTGAAGGCTGGGCCAAGTCGGCACTGTTCAACAGCCGTGCCCGCGATGCGTTCCAGGGCTTCTTCGAACGTAACGACAGCTTCACCCTCGGCGTGTGCAACGGTTGCCAGATGATGTCCAACCTGCACGAGCTGATCCCGGGCAGCGAGTTCTGGCCGCACTTCGTGCGTAACCGCTCCGAGCAGTTCGAAGCGCGCGTGGCGATGGTGCAGATCCAGGAGTCGAACTCGATCTTCCTGCAAGGCATGGCCGGTTCGCGTATGCCGATCGCCATTGCTCACGGTGAAGGTCACGCCGAGTTCTCCAGCGAAGAGGCACTGCTGGAAGCCGATCTGTCGGGTTGCGTGGCGATGCGTTTCGTCGACAACCACGGCAAGGTCACCGAAGCCTACCCGGCCAACCCGAACGGTTCGCCGCGCGGGATCACCGGTCTCACCAGCCGCGACGGTCGCGTGACGATCATGATGCCGCACCCGGAGCGCGTGTTCCGCGCCGTGCAGAACTCGTGGCGTTCGGAAGACTGGAACGAGGACGCTCCTTGGATGCGCATGTTCCGTAATGCTCGCGTCTGGGTGAACTAAGGCCTGTGTACAAGCTCGGGTTTTTTGTTCCTGACAGTCATGTCGAAGTGGTCAAAGGGGCTGTGTTCGCTGCCGGTGGTGGGCGGATCGGTGACTATGACCACTGCGCGTGGCAGGTGCTCGGTCTGGGCCAGTTTCGACCGTTGGACGGCAGTCAGCCGTTCATTGGCGAGGCGGGGCAGGTTGAGCGGGTTGAGGAATGGAAGGTTGAGCTTGTGGTGGCGGATGAGCTGATCGTGGCTGTTGTGGCGGCGTTGAAGCTCAGTCATCCGTACGAGACGCCGGCTTATGAAGTGTGGCGGCTGGAAGATTTCTGATCTTTCTTGCTGCTGAAACAGGAAACCCGCCGATGAGTGATTGTCTGCGGGTTTTTTGTTGCCCCCGATTTTTCGGGCGATGGGGTTCCAATGTGGGCGCGGGCTTGCTCGCGAAGGCGTTGGCTCAGGCAATGATGTTCTGGCTGATCGAGTACATATCCATTCCTGCGGTCACGGCTGCTTAGGGTTCCGTCCTTACGACGGGTCACTTTTGACAAACGCCTCAAAAGTAACCAAAAAGGCTTGCCCCAACGTTCGGCCCACTCGCTAAGGCTCGGGGTTCCTTCGCTCCGGGATCCATCCGGGCGCATCGTCTCCGGTTTGCTTCGCTGCACCTCCTCTCGATGTGTTCGACTTCGTCGAACGGTCGCTGCGCTCCCACCCCCGGATAAATCCCTCCACTCAGCCTGCCGACGGGGCCTGTGGATCACGATCAAGAGCTTTCGGCGAGCTGACACTCGACCATTTGAGTGGGGCGGCTTTGCCGCGGTGGAGGTTTGCAATTGGAAACGGTGGGTGCTGGCCTTGCTGCCGACCTGTTTCTTGCAGATGCACTCAGTCCAACTGTAGGAGTGAGCCTGCTCGCGATAGCGACCTCACAGCCAACCAAAAATCGCAGATGTACCCAATCCCTGTGGGAGCCTGGCTTGCCAGCGATAGCGCCCTGACAGCCGCCCTTTTTCTAGCTGAATGCACACAAACCCCACTGTGGGAGCTAGCCTGCTGGCGATGGGGCCAATCCAGTCAACATAGAGATTTGGTATGTTTAAATCTGTGTCGAAATCGCAGAACCTTCCCACGATGTTTTCAGGTTGTCCGTCGGGCGCCCGCTCTCTACGCTCTATTGCGTGCAGAGTTTTTATGTCCGATAAAGTTGTTCCAGATCCACCCCACGAAACCACCACTCCACTCGAAGAAGCCCTCCGCGCCGAAGAGATGGTCCGAAACCGCGAAGCCATCAAACGCGCCCTCGATTTCTACCTCTGTCCCGAACCCGCAAAATCTCGCCGACCCAGCACGATGTTCCTCGTCCATCCCGGTGTCGACACCGAAAGCCTGCTTGCCCACGCCTGTGAGTCCTTGGCCTCAGCAAGCGCCGCCAGCAACTTTGCTAACGAGTTAACCGGTGCGCAACGCAGCACTGCACTAGGCATCCAGCAAATCGTCATGCTTGCCGAACTGGCAGTAAACCGAGCACTGGATCGGGTCGACCCACAAACCTGACGACCGCGTCATCGTTCATCGCCAGCAGGCTGGCTCCCTCATTTGAAATGCATTCCCTGTGGGAGCGGGCTTGCTCGCGAAAGCGTTTTCGCAGTTGTCGGAATACATCCTGTACCTCATCAAATAGCAGTTTTTTCCTACCGTTTTTTCAGGTTGTCCCTCGGAAGTAGCCTCTCTACCTTAGGTTGTCTCTGGCAACAGCGGGCCTGGCAATAGACCGAAAACGGGATGTAGCTCCGTTCACTGAAACCTTCGATATGACTCTGAGGTTCAAAATGGAATTGCGTCCCGTCGTCACACCTCGTATCAACACGAATACTGCGTTGGGACGGGCGCTGGTATCGATGTTCAAGTCAGTCGAGGCGGAACTGATTCAGGAGAACTCAGCACCGGGAGCGGTGAAGATCATTGTGTTTGGAGGATACGCAGTTCACCTCTATACCCATCACCGCATATCGTTGGATGTCGATGCGGAAATCTATGAGGCATGCATTCCGGCAGGATTCGACTTGCGCACACTACTGGCGGAGGTCCCGGAGCCCTTTGTCGATGAGCTTTCTGCTCGAAAGATGGAGTTGAACTACGACCTGCAATACAACACTAGCTTTGGCCCGATTCACGAGGATTATTGGTCTCGAAGTATTCCCATGTCAGAGTTTTCGCTGGAGTCTCCTCTACACATCCATATTGCTGCACCCGTCGACATAGCCATTACAAAGTTGGGCAGGGCTACAGATCACGATATTGCAGACATCAATGCGCTTCTAAGGTGTGGGTTCATACTGACCGGCGAACTACGGCGTCTGGCATTGCAGGCAATTGATGTATATGTTGGCAATAAAGCGCAATCGACCTCTGTTCTGACCAACATATTGCAGGACTACCTGGAGAAAGCAGATGCCGAAGGTGAATGACGCTCACGTCCTCTCATCCGCGTTAGACACTCTCGTCAGAAGCCCTCTGAATCAGGCCGACGACGTAGCACTGGTGAGTGCTGCGAAAGAAGTCTGGTACTCGGATTCGAATGTTGAAAGCGAGGTCAAGGCGTTCCTGAAGCATCATCGTGATGATATTGAACGCCGTCGTGCCGCTTACCTGCTGGAGCGATTTACGCGTTTCTCGTGTGTCTCGGATACCCGCGTGCTGGAAACGCTTCATGCGTTGGAGCTTTTCGCGCACTCGACGCCGAAGCAGGATGTCGCGCCTCTAACCAAGGTTTCATTACGCAATCGCAAAGACGAATTGGCCGTCTCCTGGGGATTAGCAGAAAGCCTTGGATTGAAGGTTCAAACGCTGATGCCGTTTCAGACGCGCCATTATCAAGCGGAACAGCATTCATCCTGAGCTGAATTTGTCGGCGATAAAACCCGGCCTAAGCCGGGTTTTTTGTGTCGATTAAACCTTCGCACTCACCTCGCTGCGATTGATCAACGCCTCAAGCGCTCCGCTCAAGCTTGCAGCCTTGTCACCCACCAACAGATGCCAGATTCCACCTTCCAACTGGCTGACACCCTGGCAGCCCAGCTCTTTCAACTGAGCCTCGGACAACGCCTTGCCATCCGCTAGTTGCAAGCGAATCCGGCTCATCGCAATGCAGTCCAGTTGCAGCACGTTGTCGCCACCGCCCAGCGCATTCAACCATTGCTGGGCCTCGGAACCGGCGACCACAATCGCTTTTGGTTCATCGATAACCACCGCTGACGCAGCTACCAGCGCACGCCCCAACGCCGGCATCGCCAGGCGAATCTCATCAGCAATACTGTCGGCCATCGGTCCGACAACTACCTGCAAACTGCCACCCTTGCCCGGACGGACCACCGCCATCGCACCCAGTGCTTTCAGATCAGCATCGGAGGCCTTGTTGCGATCGACCATTTCCAGGCGCAGACGGGTGGTGCACGCACCCACCGTCACCAGATTCTCTGCGCCACCGAGTGCCTTGATGTAGGCCGCAGCGCGCTCGTTCTCGGTGAGAACAGCCTTGTCGGCCGCCGCAACATCTTCACGCCCCGGCGTTTTCAGATTGAAGCGACGAATGCAGAAATCAAACACCGCGTAATACACCACGGCATACGCCAGCCCCACGGGAATCACCAGCCAGCCATTGGTCGAGCGTCCCCAACCCAACACCATGTCGATAAAACCGCCAGAGAACGTGAAGCCCAGGTGAATGTTCAACGCATTGGTAATCGCCATCGACAACCCGGTCAGCAACGCATGCAGCAGATACAACAGCGGCGCCAAAAACATGAAGGCGAATTCGATGGGTTCGGTTACCCCGGTCAAAAACGAGGTCAGGGCCATCGACAGGAAAATCCCGCCCATCACTTTGCGCCGCTCCGGCAGGGCGTTGCGGTACATCGCCAGGCAGGCTGCCGGCAGGCCGAAAATCATCATCGGGAACATGCCGGTCATGAACTGGCCGCCCTTCGGATCACCGGCGAAGTAGCGTGAAAGATCGCCAGTCACCAGCGCACCTGTGGTCGGATCGGTGAAGTTGCCGAACACGAACCACGCCATGTTGTTGAGGATGTGGTGCAGGCCAGTGACGATCAGCAAGCGGTTGAACACGCCGAAGACGAAGGCGCCGAAGCTGCCGCTTTCCATCATCAGGCTGCCGAAGCTGTTGATGCCATGCTGGATCGGCGGCCAGATGTAGCCGAACACCACGCCCAGACCGACCGCCGCAAAACCGGTGACGATCGGCACAAACCGACGCCCGCCGAAGAACGCCAGATACTCCGGCAGCTTGATGTCCTTGAACCGGTTGTACAGCGCACCAGCCATCAGGCCGCTGACGATCCCGGCGAGCATGCCCATGTTGATGCTCGCGTCGAGCACCTTGAGCGTGGAGATCATCACCAGATAACCGATTACTCCGGCGAGGCCGGCGGTGCCGTTGTTGTCCTTGGCGAACCCGACGGCGATGCCGATGGCGAAAATCATCGCCAGGTTGGCGAAGATCACTTGCCCGGCATCGTGGATGATCGCGATGTTCAGCAGGTCGGTGTCACCCAGACGCAGCAGCAGGCCGGCAATCGGCAGGATCGCGATCGGCAGCATCAGCGCGCGGCCGAGGCGTTGGAGACCTTCGATGAAGAGTTGGTACATGGCGTTCGTCCTTTTTGTTTTTGTTAGCGCAGAGGCCAATGTTGATGACAGGCGTGACGAACCGCAGCGGCGCTGTTCAGTTTGAGCAGGTCGTGGCTGAGGCGTTGGCATTCGGCCTCGTGCAACTGACGTACGCGGTCCTTGATTTCCCCGATCTGCACCGGGCTGACCGACAGTTCGGTGACGCCCAGGCCGATCAGCACTGGTGTTGCCAGTGGATCGGAGGCGAGGGCGCCGCAGACACCGACCCAACGCTTGTGCACCGCTGCGCCTGCGCAGGTCATGGCGATCAGGCGCAGCAGCGCCGGGTGCAGGGCATCGACCCGGGCGGCCAAGCCTGCGTGGTCGCGATCCATGGCCAGGGTGTATTGCGACAGATCGTTGGTGCCGATCGAGAGGAAGTCGGCGTGTTCGGCCAGTTGCTCGGCTTGCAGCGCGGCGGCGGGGACTTCGACCATCACGCCGATTTCCGGGCGCTGGCTGATGCCCAACTGCAGACACAGCGCATCGACGCGCTGACGGATGTGCAGCAGTTCATCGACCTCGGTGACCATCGGCAACAGGATTCGGCAACGGCGCAGAGGGCTGACTTGCAGCAGCGCACGCAGTTGCTGGTCGAGAATTTCCGGACGCGCCTGAGCCAGTCGAATGCCGCGCAAGCCGAGCACCGGGTTGGCTTCGGCAGGCAGCGGCAGGTAGTCGAGTTGCTTGTCGCCGCCGACGTCGATGGTGCGGATGATCACCGATTGGTCGCCCATCGCATCCAGCACGGCTTGGTAGGCGACGCGCTGTTCTTCAACGTCTGGCGCCGTTTGGCGGTCAACGAAAAGGAATTCGGTGCGCAGCAGGCCGACGCCGTCGGCGCCGTTGGCGAATGCGTCGGCCGCTTCAGCGCTTGAGGCGACGTTGGCGACCACTTCGATCGCCACGCCATTGCGCGTTTCGGCGGGCAGGTGGGCCTTGGCTTGTTGTGCGTCGCGGCGTTGCTGGCGCTCGATTTGCGCTTGCTGAACTTCGGCCAGGCGTTCGGCGCTCGGGGTCAGTTCAAGGCGACCGCCGTCAGCATCCAGCACCACTGATTGCCCTTGCGGCTGATCGAGCAAAGCCGACCCCAGCGCAACCATGCACGGCAGACCCTTGCCCCGCGCCAGAATCGCCACGTGCGAGGTCGCGCCGCCCTCGGCCATGCACAACCCGGCGACACCTTGCGCGCTGAGTTGCAGCAGATCCGACGGCGTCAACTCATGCGCGGCAACGATGGCGCCGGCCGGCACCTCGTAATGCCAGGCTTCGCCAAGCAGCGCACGCAGCACGCGTTGCTTGAGGTCGCGCAGATCATTGGCGCGTTCGGCCAACAGTGCGCTGCCGGTGTGTTGCAGCACGTCACACTGGACATCGATCGACTGGCTCCAGGCGTGAGTCGCCGCCGCGCCTTGGTCGATGGCGTGCTGTGCGGCGTCGAGCAAGGCCGGGTCTTCGAGCAGTGCCAGATGCGCCGCGAAGATCGCTTCTTCGTCGGCGTTCTTGTGCTTTTTCGCTTGGGTCAGGGTGGCTTGGATTTCGCTACGAACCTGACTCAACGCCGACTCAAGAACCTGTTGTTGCACCCGCGGATCATGATTGCCGGTATCCGCCGGCAGACTGATCGCATTCAGGCGAAACAGCGGCCCACCGACCAGTCCCGGTGCGGCGCACACACCTTGCAGGACGCCAGCCTCGGCGGGGCGTTTGCGTGGTGCAGCGCTGACCGGTGCGACGGTGTGGTGATCCTCGGGCAGCGCGGTGGCCAATGCGCCGAGCAACGCTTGCAGCGCGGCTTCGGCATCCGGCCCCTGGCAACTGACCTGCACTTCATCCTGCTCACCGACGGCCAACCCCATCAGCCCGATCAGGCTGTTGCACGGCGCCGATTTGCCAGCGAAGTGCAGCTGCGATTGGCTCTTGAAGCCTTGCGCGGTCTGGCGAATCAGCGCAGCAGGGCGCGCATGCAGGCCGCCACGATGAGCTACCAGCACATGCCCGTGAACCTCAGGCCCGCCAAGCATTTCAGGATTGGCCGCCGCACTGTTGCGGGCAACGATGTGCAGCAGGGGGTCACCGACCTTTACCGCCTTAAGCGTGATCGGGCGCACCTGAAAATCCTGACTGTTGGTCAGGATCAACAGGCTGACCAGGCTTTTGCATTGCTGGCCGACCTTGTCCAGGTCGTAGCGCAACAAAGGCTGACCCTTGCTGACGCGGCCACCTTCCTTGACCAGCATCGAGAAGCCTTCGCCGTTCAGTTCAACGGTGTCCAGGCCCAGGTGCAGGAGGATTTCCGCGCCGTTGTCGGCACGCACCGTGAGCGCGTGGCCGGTGCGGGCGACGTGAATGATCACCCCGGCGCACGGCGAATACAGAGTGTCGTTGATCGGGTCGATGGCAATACCGTCACCCATCGCGCCGCTGGCGAACACCGCGTCCGGGACTTTGGCGAGCGTGAGCACCGGGCCGCTGAGCGGGGCGCTGAGGGTCAGCTCTTTATTGTTGTTGTGCATGGCTCGGTCTCATCAGGTGTGCAGTCATTCGGACTTAGTGCGTGCGGGTCACTTTGCTCAGGTGGCGCGGTTGATCCGGGTCCATGCCTCGGGCCACGGCCAGGCCGGCGGCCATCACGTAGAAACTCTGGATCGCCAGGATCGGGTCGAGGGCCGGGTGTTCGGCGCGGCTCAGGGTCAGGTCGCGTTCGAGAATGTCGTCCGGCGCGGCGAGCAATACACGGGCGCCGCGTTGACGCATCTCCGCCGCGAGGCTGATCAGACCGGCCTGCTCGGCACCGCGTGGCGCGAACACCAGCAGTGGGTAGTGCTCGTCGATCAGGGCCATCGGGCCGTGACGGACTTCGGCACTGCTGAAAGCTTCAGCCTGAATCGCCGAGGTTTCCTTGAATTTCAGCGCTGCTTCTTGGGCGATGGCAAAGCCTGCGCCACGGCCTATGACCATCAGCCGTTCGCAATCGCGCAACGCGTCGATGGCGGCGCTCCAGTCCTGTTGCGCGGCTTCGCGCAGGCCTTCGGGCAGGGCGTTGTGTGCCTCGAGTAATTCGCGGTCTTCTTTCCAGTGCGCGATCAGGCGGGCGCTGGCGCTGAGGGTGGCAATGAAGCTCTTGGTCGCGGCGACGCTGCTTTCGGTGCCAGCGAGCAGCGGCAGGCTGAATTCACAGGCTGCTTCCAAAGGCGAATCGGCGGCATTGACCATCGACACGCTCAGCGCGCCGCGTTTGCGCAACAGACGCAGGCTGTTGACCAGATCCGGGCTCTGTCCCGATTGCGAAAACGCAAACGCGACCTGGCCGCTGACCTTCAACGGTGCCTGCTGCATGGTCACCACCGACATCGGCAACGACGCCACCGGCACACCCAATTGCTGCATGGTCAGGTAGGCGAAGTAGCTCGCCGCGTGGTCGGAGCTGCCACGGGCGACAGTCATCGCAACTTGCGGCGGCTGACGGCGCAGGCGCCCGGCGATCTCGATCATTTGCGGGTCGAGCTGTTGCAGTTGGGCTTGCACGGCCTCGAACGAGGACAGCGCCTCCTCAAGCATTTTTGAAGTCAATGTCTTCTCCTTCGACCATGACAGCGGTCAGTGTGAGTGAGCGATCCAGCCGCACGCAGTCGGCCCAGGCGCCAGGTGCCAGGCGCCCGCGTTCGGTGATGCCGAGGTAGTCGGCGGGAAATTGCGACAGACGCTGCGAGGCTTCGGCGATCGGCAAACCGATCTTCACCAGGTTGCGCAGGGCCTGATCCATGGTCAGGGTGCTGCCGGCCAGGGTGCCGTCGGGCAGGCGTACGCCGCCCAGGCATTTGGTCACGGTGTGGCTGCCCAGCTTGTATTCACCGTCGGGCATGCCGGCGGCGGCAGTCGAATCGGTGACGCAGTACAGGCACGGGATCGAGCGCAAGGCCACACGAATGGCGCCGGGATGCACGTGCAGCAAATCAGGGATCAGCTCGGCGAATGTGGCGTGGGCCAGTGCCGCGCCAACGATCCCGGGTTCGCGGTGATGCAGCGGGCTCATGGCGTTGTAGAGGTGAGTGAAACTGGTCGCGCCGGCATCGAGTGCAGCGACACCTTCTTCGTAACTGCCAAGGGTGTGGCCGATCTGCATGCGCACACCACGGCTGCTCAACTCGCGGATCAAAGCGTCGTGACCGGCGATTTCCGGGGCGATGGTGATCACCCGAATCGGCGCCAGCGCCAGATACTCTTCGACTTCGGCCATCAACGCGGTGTGCGCGAAGTTCGGTTGCGCGCCGAGTTTGCCGGGATTGATGTACGGGCCTTCGAGGTGTACGCCAAGCACGCGGGCGGCGCCTTTCGGACGCTGTTCGCAGAATTCTCCGACCTCCTTCAGGACGCTGGAGATCTCGGCGCTCGGTGCGGTCATGGTGGTGGCCAGCAGCGAGGTGGTGCCGAAGCGCACGTGGGTCTTGGTGATGGTCTCGAAGGCGCTGGCGCCTTCCATGATGTCTTTGCCACCACCGCCGTGGACGTGCAGGTCGATGAAGCCCGGCAGCAGATACGGCAGGTCATTGTCGGCCGGATCGCAGGGCACGCCTTCGATCGACACGACTTTGCCGTGTTCGTGGATCAGCCGGCCGCGAACCCAGCCGCTGGCGGTGAGGATGTTGTCTTCGGACATTTCGGTTCTCGCTGTTTGACGGCGCGCCTGATCAGCCGCGCGGCTCTTTATCGGCGAAGCTCTGCAACAAAGTCGTAGTAGTCGTTGCGGCAATAGGTGTCGGTGACTTCGATCGGCGTGTTGTCTTCCAGATAACCGACCCGGGTCATCAGCAGCATGGCGGTACCGGGGGCGATGCCGACCAGCGCGGCAAACTCGTCCGAGGCGTTGATCGCCTGAATGTGCTGCAGGGCGCGGACGATCGGTTTGCCGATGCCGTCGAGGTATTCATAGAGCGAGTCGCCGACCAGTTGCGGCTTGGGCATGATCGCGGCGGGCAGGGTGCTCATCTCGATGGCCATCACGGTGTCGTCGGCCTTGCGCAGGCGTTTCATGCGCGCGACCTTGTCGTTCGGCGACAGGCCCAGACGGATCAATTCTTCGTGGGTCGGCAGGGTGACTTCACGCTCCAGCCACTGCGAGCTGGGCACAAACCCCTTGAGGCGGAGCATTTCGCTGAAGCCTGAGAGGCGCGACAACGGTTGTTCCAGACGTGGCGTGATGAACGTGCCGGAACCTTGCAGGCGACGGATCAGGCCTTGATCGAGCAGCACTTCCAGCGCCTTGCGGGCGGTGACCCGGGAGATGCCCAGTAACTCGCTGAGGTTGCGCTCGGACGGCATTGCCTGCTCGGCCTTCCACTGCCCGGCGTGAATGGCCGATTCCAGATTGCGCGCCAGCTGCAGGTACAGCGGCGTCGGCTGGGAGTCATCTGGGCGTAGGGCCTGGAGGTCGTTCATGTAGGTCATTTCCGGCGCGAGTATAGGATTGTTGTGGCTCGCTTGTGGGGCGGAAATTAATACCACTTGAATACCATGTCAACGCATGGAAATGGTCTGCAGCCCAATGAAATGGCGGGTTCTGAGTGTGATGTATTGAAGTGGTATTAGTGGTGAGCGGTAAAACACAAAAGATCGCAGCCTGCGGCAGCACCTACCGTTCAGAGTGGTATCACCCCTGTAGGTGCTGTCGCAGGCTGCGATCTTTTGATTTATTTTTTTGCAGGTGACCAGTGGTGGGTCGTTACGGGCGAATCTCGATCATCGTGCCGTCCGGCACCAGGCCCCAGACCTCGCGCATGTCCATGTTGCGCATGGCGATGCAGCCGTCGGTCCAGTCCAGGGTGTGGAACAGGTCTTCAGGCGTTTCCTCCGAATCCGGAGTGCCGTGGATCATGATCATCCCGCCAGGCTCGACGCCTTCACGCCGGGCGCGCGCCGAGTCGCTGATGTTGGGGTAGGAGATGTGCATCGCCAGGTTGAATTTTTCACTGACCTTGCGCCAGTCGATCCAATAAAAACCTTCCGGGGTGCGTTTGTCGCCTTCAATCAGTTTTGGACCCTTTTTCGCGCCCTTGCCCAAGGAAATACGGTAGGTCTTGATCGGCTTGCCGTCGGCGATCAGTTGCAGTTGATGCGCCGATTTGAGCACCAGGATTTTTTCGATCAGCGGCGTATTCGAGGGCGTCACGGTGGTCACGAAGGACGCTTGTGAGAGCGTGGCGAACGACAGGCAAAGCAGGGCAAGCAACCAGCGCATTGAAACGATTCCCCAGGGAGTGACGCAGATATTTTATTTATGGAAGCTTTCAGGTGATGGCAGGCTGAGCCAGCGGCGGTATCGATTCGGAGCGAACCGGGTAGGTTTCGGCGCGACGGTCAGCGAAGAAGCATTCTAAGGTACGCCCCACCGTGCGGAAAGCCAGCTCGTCCCAAGGAATGTCGGCTTCGTCGAATAGTTGCACTTCGAGGCTTTCGGGGCCGGCGGCAAAGTCCAGGTCGGCCAGTTCTGCGCGAAAGAACACATGCACCTGGCTGATGTGTGGCACATCGATCAGCGTATAGATGCTCAGGTTGCGCACCCGGGCGCAGGCTTCTTCGGCGGTTTCGCGAATCGCGGCCTGTTCGATGGTCTCGCCGTTTTCCATGAAACCGGCGGGCAGCGTCCAGTAACCCAGGCGTGGCTCGATGGCGCGGCGGCAGAGCAGCACTTGGCGGCCCCAGGTCGCGACGCAACCGGCGACGATATTGGGGTTTTGATAGTGAATGGTCTGACAGCTGCCACAGACAAATCGCAGCCGCGAATCGCCTTCGGGAATGCGCTGGGTCACCGGGTTGCCGCACTGGCTGCAAAATTTCATGCTGGGGTTCCTGAATGCTGCGCCTATCTTGGCGTGCAGCGGTGCCGGTCGGCAAGTTGTCGTTTCGCGACATGGCCCGGCGAGGGGCTTGGGCGGCTGCAATGATTGGTGCATGATGCAGGGTAAGGCACAGATCGAGAACACTCATGCTGGACGAGCTACTGCATAGGGTAAGCAACCACACACCGCGCACGCTGGAGACCGATAAACGTTTCCCCGAGGCCGCTGTTCTGGTGCCGATCACCCGCAGTGACGAGCCCGAGCTGGTGCTGACCCTGCGCGCCAGCGGCCTTTCGACCCATGGCGGCGAGGTGGCCTTTCCTGGCGGACGTCGTGATCCGGAAGACCCTGACCTGATTTTCACTGCCCTGCGCGAAGCTGAGGAAGAAATCGGTCTGCCGCCGGGGCTGGTCGAGGTCATCGGCCCGCTCAGCCCGCTGATTTCGTTGCATGGCATCAAGGTCACGCCTTATGTCGGGGTGATCCCGGACTTTGTCGAGTACCAGGCCAACGATGCCGAGATCGCTGCAGTCTTCAACGTGCCGCTGGAATTCTTCCGTAAAGACCCGCGTGAACACACGCATCGAATCGATTATCAGGGCCGCAGCTGGTACGTGCCGAGTTATCGTTACGGTGAGTTCAAGATCTGGGGGCTGACGGCGATCATGATCGTCGAGTTGATCAATCTGCTCTATGACGAACAGATCAGCCTGCACCACCCCCCCAAAAACTATATCAATACCTGAAGCCATCGCTCGAATGGCCCGTCATTGTGAGCCCTGAGGAAAACAAGATGAAATACCGCCTGGGCGACGCCCGCGTCGACACCCACCCACAGAGCTGGGTCGCGCCCAATGCCGTGCTGGTGGGCAAGGTCAGACTGGAAGAGGGTGCCAACGTCTGGTTCAACGCCGTGCTGCGTGGTGATAACGAACTGATCCTGATCGGCAAGAACAGCAACGTCCAGGACGGCACGGTGATGCACACCGACATGGGCTACCCGCTGACCATCGGCACCGGTGTGACCATCGGTCATAACGCCATGCTGCATGGCTGCACCGTCGGCGATTACAGCCTGATCGGCATCAACGCGGTGATTCTCAACGGTGCAAAGATCGGCAAGAACTGCATCATCGGCGCCAATTCGCTGATCGGCGAAGGCAAGGAAATCCCTGACGGTTCGCTTGTAATGGGCTCCCCGGGCAAGGTCGTGCGCGAGCTGACCGAGCCGCAGAAGAAGATGCTTGAGGCCAGCGCCGCGCACTATGTGCATAACTCGCAGCGTTACGCGCGTGATCTGGTAGAGCAGGAAGAATGAACACGCCGCAAAGACCTGTCGCCTCGCCGTGTGTGAATATCTGCGCACTGGACGAGGACGATATTTGCACAGGTTGCCAGCGCACGGTCGAGGAGATCACGCGCTGGGGCCGGATGACCAATGACGAGCGCCGGGTGGTGCTGGGGTTGTGTCATGAGCGGGCGAAGGCGAGTGGGTTGGTGTGGATGATTCCCGGGAAATCTGGCGTTTGACAAACCGCCTTCGCGAGCAAGCCCGCTCCCACATTTGATCTGTGCCAGCCCCGCCATTCGGATTCACTGAAGATCCAGTGTGGGAGCGAGCTTGCTCGCGAAGAGGCCGGCACAGTCGCGACTTCATATTGGTCAAAAACAATCCCTGAAGAATTCTGTGCGGCAAATTGACAGGTCGCCCTCCATGACTTTCCATCGCCTACATCACCAGCGTCGTGCTCCCACATTTGATCTGTGCCAGCCCTGCCATTCGGATTCACTGAAGATCCAGTGTGGGAGCGAGCCTGCTCGCGAAGAGGCCTGCACAGTCGCGACTTCATATTGGTCAAAAACAATCCCTGAAGAATTCTGTGCGGCAAATTGACAGGTCGCCCTCCATGACTTTCCATCGCCTACATCACCAGCGTCGTGCTCCCACATTTGATCTGTGCCAGCCCTGCCATTCGGATTCACTGAAGATCCAGTGTGAGAGCGGGCTTGCTCGCGAAGAGGCCGGCACAGTCGCGACTTCATATTGGTCAAAAACAATCCCTGAAGAATTCTGTGCGGCAAATTGACAGGTCGCCCTCCATGACTTTCCATCGCCTACATCAGTAGCGTCGTGCTCCCACATTTGATCTGTGCCAGCCCTGCCATTCGGATTCACTGAAGATCCAGTGTGGGAGCGAGCCTGCTCGCGAAGAGGCCGGCACAGTCGCGACTTCTTATTGGCCCAACTCCCAGCCTGAAGTAACCTGTGCGCCAATCCGACAGGTCGCTTCCATGATTTTCCTCATCGCCTACATCAGCAGCGTCGTGCTGATCAACTTCGCATTCTCCACCGCGCCGCACCTGGACATCATCTGGTCCGCATGGGGCGGGCTGGTGTTCGTGCTGCGCGACATGGTGCAAACCCGCTTCGGTCATGGTGCGATTGTGGCGATGCTGGCGGCGCTGGTGTTGTCGTACGTCACGTCCGATCCGTCCATCGCCTTTGCCAGCGCCACGGCGTTCGCTGTCTCCGAGATCATCGATTGGCTTGTCTTCAGCATCACCAAACGGCCGTTGCGTGATCGCTTGTGGATCAGCTCGGCGCTGAGCATTCCCCTCGATACCTTCATCTTCTTCGGCATGATCGACCTGATGACGCCACCGGTGATCATCACCGCACTGGCCTCGAAGTTCGCCGGTGTCACCGCCGTTTGGCTGATCATGGCCTGGCGCGAGCGCAAACAGGCTGTCGCCAGCTGAAGCCAAACCCTCGGGTTCATGTAAAATGCCGCGCTTTCTCCCCATGGAAAGCGCGTCTGACGCTGCTTTCCTCGATGATCCGCTTCTTTGAGGACCTGAGATGACCCGTATCGGAACTCCATTGTCGCCAACCGCGACCCGCGTATTGCTGTGTGGCTGTGGTGAGTTGGGCAAGGAAGTGGTGATCGAGCTGCAACGCTTGGGCGTTGAAGTGATTGCCGTCGACCGTTACGCCAACGCGCCGGCCATGCAGGTTGCCCATCGCAGCCACGTGATCAACATGCTCGACGGCGCCGCGCTGCGTGCGGTCATCGAAGCCGAGAAGCCGCACTTCATCGTGCCGGAAATCGAAGCCATCGCCACCGCCACGCTGGTCGAGCTGGAAGCCGAAGGCTTCACCGTGATCCCGACCGCACGCGCTGCGCAACTGACCATGAACCGCGAAGGCATCCGTCGTCTGGCGGCTGAAGAGCTGGACCTGCCGACTTCGCCGTACCACTTTGCCGACACCTTCGAGGACTACAGCAAAGCCGTTCAGGACCTGGGCTTCCCATGTGTGGTCAAGCCAGTGATGAGCTCGTCGGGCAAGGGTCAGAGCCTGCTGCGCAGCGCCGATGACGTGCAGAAAGCCTGGGATTATGCGCAAGAAGGTGGCCGCGCCGGCAAAGGCCGGGTGATCATCGAAGGTTTCATCGATTTCGACTACGAAATCACCCTTCTGACCGTGCGCCACATCGGTGGCACCACGTTCTGCGCACCAGTCGGTCACCGTCAGGAGAAGGGCGACTATCAGGAATCCTGGCAGCCACAGGCCATGAGTCCGATTGCTCTGGCTGAATCCGAGCGCGTGGCCAAAGCCGTGACCGAGGCGCTGGGTGGTCGTGGTCTGTTCGGTGTCGAGTTGTTCATCAAGGGTGATCAGGTGTGGTTCAGTGAAGTCTCGCCACGCCCGCACGACACCGGTCTGGTGACCCTGATTTCCCAGGACCTGTCGCAGTTCGCGCTGCACGCCCGCGCCATTCTCGGCCTGCCGGTGCCGCTGATCCGTCAGTTCGGCCCGTCGGCCTCGGCAGTGATTCTGGTGGAAGGGCAGTCGACCCAGACAGCCTTTGCCAACCTCGGCGCTGCGCTGAGCGAGCCGGATACCGCGCTGCGTCTGTTTGGCAAGCCGCAAGTGAATGGTCAGCGCCGGATGGGCGTGGCGTTGGCGCGGGATGAGTCGATCGAGGCTGCGCGTGCCAAGGCGACCCGGGCTGCCCAGGCTGTCGTCGTCGAGCTGTAAATCGAGGCACGACATTCGCGAGCAAGCCCGCTCCCACAACAGGTTTTGTGTACGCCACAGATCCAATGTGGGAGCGGGCTTGCTCGCGAAGCTTTTGATCTTCCGTCAGGCAATCTGATTCAGATCGTTATTGCGCGTTTCCTTCAGGCACAACACCGCAATCAAACTCAGCACTGCAGCCCCCGAAACATACCCGCCGACATAACTCAGACCGCCCATCGCCACCAGCTTCTGCGCAAAGAACGGTGCTGCCGAGGCGCCGACGATGCCGCCCAGGTTGTAGGCGGCCGACGCACCGGTATAGCGCACGTGTGTCGGAAACAGTTCTGGCAGCAGCGCGCCCATTGGCGCAAATGTCACGCCCATCAAGAACAGCTCGATGCACAGGAACAGCGCCACGCCCCAGGTCGAACCCTGCGTCAGTAATGGCTCCATCAGGAATCCGGACAGAATCGCCAGCACGCCACCGATGATCAGCACCGGTTTACGCCCGTAGCGGTCACTGGCCCAGGCGGACAACGGTGTCGCTGCAGCCATGAACAGCACGGCAAAACACAGCAAGCCAAGGAACGTCTCACGGCTGTAGCCAAGAGTGGACACGCCGTAGCTCAGGGAAAACACTGTCGAGATGTAAAACAGCGCATAGCACACCACCATCGCCGCCGCGCCGAGCAAGGTTGGCACCCAGTATTGGCTGAACAATTCGACCAGCGGCACTTTCACCCGCTCCTGACGGGCAATGGCGTTGGCGAAGACTGGGGTTTCGTGGAGCTTGAGGCGCACGTACAGGCCAACCATCACCAATACCGCACTGAGCAGGAACGGAATCCGCCAGCCCCAGCTGCGGAACTGTTCGTCGTTGAGGGTCATGGCCAGGGTCAGGAACAGGCCGTTGGCCGCGAGAAAACCGATCGACGGGCCAAGTTGCGGAAACATGCCGAACCACGCTCGCTTGCCCTTGGGGGCGTTTTCCGTGGCCAGCAGCGCTGCGCCGCCCCATTCGCCGCCGAGTCCCAAACCCTGACCGAAGCGCAGCACGCACAGCAGAATTGGCGCCCAGGCGCCGATGCTGGCGTAACCCGGCAGCACGCCAATCAGCGTGGTGCAGACCCCCATCAGCAACAGCGAGGCGACCAGCGTCGATTTGCGCCCGATGCGGTCGCCGAAGTGGCCAAACAATGCCGAGCCCAGCGGGCGTGCGAGGAAGGCGATGCCGAAGGTGAGAAACGCCGAGAGCATCTGCGCGGTGCCAGAGGTCTGCGGAAAGAACACCGGCCCGATCACCAGCGCGGCGGCGGTGGCATAGACGTAGAAGTCGTAGAACTCGATGGCGGTGCCGATGAAACTTGCCGTCGCCACGCGCGTGGCGGAGTTGGTTGGCTGGGCGGGTGCGATAGCGCTGCAAGCGGTACTGGTCGTCATGCGGTGATCCCTGACAGTTATGGCTCCGTTGGAGCGAATTATTATGGTCGAGCACCCAGGGATGTGGGATGAGACGCGTCGCTGTTTCGAGTAGGAACAGTCGTCGGGGTGATGCGGATATAGCCGAAGTCGCAGGAGTGCAGGGTAAGCACAGGGCTCGGCGGCGCTTGGGTAAGCGTTTGGATTATAGGAAGCGGGCTAACGATTGAACAAGAGGGATAAAACAGCCAGCGCAATTTGAAGGCGAATGAATCTGTGGCGAGAGAGGTTGCTCCCGCTGGGTTGCGCAGCCGTCCCTCTTTTGACGTGCTGCCGCTATTTTGCGGTCGCTGTGCGCCCTCGCGACAAAGGTTTAAACCTTGGCAGGCACCAGGCTCGTATGCCAGATCAACACCTTGCTCACCCGGTTCTCCTCGGTTTCGAGAATCTCCAGTCGGTAGCGCCCGATCTTCAGGCACACCGCGCTTTCCGGAATGCTCTCCAGCGCTTCGGTCACCAGGCCGTTGAGGGTTTTCGGGCCGTCGCTGGGCAAATGCCAACCCAGGCATTTGTTCAGTTCGCGGATCGACGCAGTGCCGTCGATCACCATGCGCCCGTCGGCCTGTGGATGGATGTGCGGGTTGTCGAGGCTGTGCTCGCTTTCGAATTCGCCGACGATTTCTTCGAGAATGTCTTCCAGAGTAACGATGCCCAGCACCTCGCCGTACTCGTCCACCACCATGCCCAGACGACGCTGCTGTTTGTGGAAATTGAGCAGTTGCAGTTGCAGTGGCGTGCTTTCCGGCACGAAGTACGGCTCGTAGCTGGCGGTCAGCAGCGCCTCGCGGGTCAGGTTGCCGTCGTTGAGCAGGTGGCGGATTTGCCGAGTGTTGAGCACCGCTTCGACCTGATTGATATCACTGTGGAACACCGGCAGGCGCGTGCGCTTGTTGTGGCGCAGTTGTTCGATGATCTCTTCGATCGAGTCGTCGAGGTTGATGCCGTCGACATCGCTGCGCGGCACCAGAATGTCATTGACCGTGATGTTGTCCAGCGCGTGGATCCCGGAAACCGGGTGCGCGCGGGACGGGTGTTCCGGGTCGTCGTGGCGGTCGGCAGGCTCTTCGTCTTCGCTCTGCTGCACCACTTGGGCCTTGCGGGCGAAGGGGCGCATCAGCAGACCGCTGATGCTGCTCAGCAGCCACGCCAGCGGGTAAAGGATTTTCAGCGGTATGGCCAGCAAGGTATTGCCGAACGAAAGCACGGCGTCCGGATAGCGCTGGGCCACGGTGCGCGGAAAATAATCGGCAAACACCAGCAACACGGCTGCGGCGCCGAGGCAGGCTGCCCAAGGGCCGTTCTCTTCGCAAAGGAAGATCGCCAGTAGCGTGGCGATGACTACCGCGAGGGCGCGGCACAGGGTGTTGCACAGAATCAGGCTGTCGAGCGGGAAGCTCAGCTTCGCCAGCGGTTTATCGCTGGCGCGCGAGGCGGCGCGTTGCGCGAGCAGGTGCTGCTGCGCGATTTCGACGGCGGTAAACAGTCCTGACCATAAAATCAGCAGGACAAAAACCGCGAGCATCGGCCCTATGGGCAAACCGTCCATTTATGCCGCCCGTCAGATGTGCAGGATGTATTCACGAACCAGTTTGCTGCCGAAGTACGCCAACATCAGCAGGCAGAAACCGGCGAGGGTCCAGCGAATCGCCTTGTGACCACGCCAGCCGAGGCGATTACGGCCCCACAACAGCACGCTGAACACGACCCAGGCCAGGCATGCCAGCAGGGTCTTGTGCACCAGATGCTGGGCGAACAGGTTTTCGACGAACAGCCAGCCGGAGATCAGCGACAGCGACAGCAGCGTCCAGCCGGCCCAGAGGAAACCGAACAGCAGGCTTTCCATGGTTTGCAGCGGCGGGAAGTTCTTGATCAGGCCTGACGGGTGCTTGTGCTTGAGCTGGTGATCCTGCACCAGCAACAGCAAGGCCTGGAACACCGCGATGGTGAACATGCCGTAGGCCAGGATCGACAGCAGGATATGGGCGAGGATGCCCGGCTCTTCGTCGATGATCTGCACCGTGCCGGCGGGCGCGAACTGCGCCAGCAGCACCGTGGCCGCACCCAGTGGGAACAGCAGCACCAGCAGGTTTTCCACCGGGATCCGTGAGCAGGCCAGCAACGTCAAGGCGATGACGGCGGCGGCAATCAGGCTGGCGGCGCTGAAGAAGTCCAGGCCCAGGCCGATCGGCGTCAGCAGGTGGGTGAGCAGGCTGGCGCTGTGGGCCAGCACGGCAAGAATGCCGAGCGTAACCAGCAGGCGCTTGTTCGCCTTGGCGCCGGAGGCCAGGCGGGTGCCCTGATAAAGGGTCGCAGCGGCATAAAGAAGCGCGGCGGCGAGAGTGGTTAGCAAACTGGGTGACAAGGGGAGCATAAATCCTGTTAGGCAAGCCCGAAAGGCGCTGAGTTTGGCATAGAACCGTCATACCACGAAAGTGCGAGGTGTCCGCCCGACGCAGTCTTCGCTATAATCCGCGACCTGCCCACGCCGCAGGCTCGCCGAGCACAAGTTGATTCCGGTCTGGGCCGCCATTATCCCGGTCTACACAGGGCCTGAAAGGATCGCGCAATGTTTGAAAACTTAACCGACCGTCTCTCGCAGACGCTGCGCCATGTCACCGGCAAGGCGAAGCTGACTGAAGACAATATCAAAGACACCCTGCGCGAAGTGCGCATGGCGTTGCTCGAAGCTGACGTCGCCCTGCCGGTGGTCAAGGACTTCGTCAATTCGGTCAAGGAGCGCGCTGTCGGCACCGAGGTGTCGCGCAGCCTGACGCCGGGCCAAGCGTTCGTGAAGATCGTCCAGGCCGAACTCGAAAGCCTGATGGGCGCGGCCAACGAAGATTTGAACCTGAGCGCTGTGCCGCCGGCAGTCATTCTGATGGCCGGTCTGCAGGGTGCCGGTAAAACCACCACTGCCGGCAAGCTGGCGCGCTTCCTTAAAGAGCGCAAGAAGAAGTCGGTCATGGTTGTGTCGGCGGACGTTTACCGTCCTGCGGCTATTAAACAGCTGGAAACCCTGGCCAACGACATCGGCGTGACGTTCTTCCCGTCCGACCTGAGCCAGAAGCCGGTCGACATCGCCACCGCAGCTATTAAAGAAGCCAGGCTGAAATTCATCGACGTGGTCATCGTCGATACCGCCGGTCGTCTGCACATCGACGAAGAAATGATGGGCGAGATCAAGGCGCTGCATGCCGCGATCAATCCTGTTGAAACCCTGTTCGTGGTCGATGCCATGACCGGTCAGGACGCCGCCAACACGGCCAAGGCCTTTGGCGATGCGCTGCCACTGACCGGTGTGATCCTGACCAAGGTCGACGGCGACGCCCGTGGCGGTGCCGCGTTGTCGGTACGTGCAATCACCGGCAAGCCGATCAAGTTCATCGGTATGGGCGAGAAGAGCGAAGCGCTCGATCCGTTCCATCCTGAGCGTATCGCTTCGCGAATCCTCGGCATGGGCGACGTGCTCAGCCTGATCGAACAGGCCGAAGCGACCCTCGACAAGGACAAGGCCGACAAACTGGCCAAGAAGCTGAAGAAGGGCAAGGGCTTCGATCTCGAAGACTTCCGCGATCAGCTGCAACAAATGAAGAACATGGGCGGCCTCGGCGGCCTCATGGACAAACTGCCGAGCATCGGCGGCGTCAACCTGTCGCAAATGGGCAACGCCCAGAACGCTGCAGAGAAGCAGTTCAAACAGATGGAAGCCATCATCAACTCCATGACTCCGGCCGAGCGCCGCGACCCTGAGCTGATCAGCGGTTCGCGCAAGCGCCGGATCGCCATGGGTTCCGGCACCCAGGTGCAGGACATCGGCCGCTTGATCAAGCAACACAAGCAGATGCAGAAGATGATGAAGAAATTCTCCGCCAAGGGCGGTATGGCGAAAATGATGCGCGGCATGGGCGGTATGTTGCCCGGCGGCGGCATGCCCAAGATGTAAAGAATTTGCGCCGGTCGTCGCACCGGCGCAGACCCCGCAAGGACGCGGGATCAACAGCAAACCCGCACTCGGCGGGAGCTGACTGGCCGTTTTCATCGACGGCTCTATATGCAAATCCGCACGGCATGCCATAGGCGCCGGAAAAAGTCATTTGCAAAAGTCCGGATATTCCTTAGAATATGCGGCCTTTCGGGCACCCATGCCCGCTGTGCATTTAGATTTGCAGCACCGACTACAGGAACGATGTTCACATGCTAACAATCCGTCTTGCCCTTGGCGGCTCCAAAAAGCGCCCGTTTTACCACCTGACCGTAACCGACTCGCGTAACCCGCGTGACGGCTCCCACAAAGAACAGGTTGGTTTCTTCAACCCTGTTGCCCGTGGTCAGGAAATCCGTCTGTCCGTGAACCAAGAGCGCGTAGCCTACTGGCTGAGCGTTGGTGCACAGCCTTCTGAGCGTGTTGCTCAGTTGCTGAAGGAATCTGCCAAGGCTGCAGCCTGAGCAGTATGAGCGCGACGCCAGAAAAAGCTGATGACCTGATCGTTGTCGGCAAGATTTTTTCGGTTCACGGCGTTCGCGGCGAGGTGAAGGTCTTTTCCTTTACCGATCCGATTGAAAACCTGTTGGACTACCGCAACTGGACGCTTCGGCGCGAAGGCGTGGTGAAACAGGTCGAGCTGGTCAGCGGCCGATCCACTCAAAAGGATCTGGTTGCCAAGCTCAAAGGCCTCGACGATCGCGATGAAGCCCGTCTTCTGAGCGGTTATGAGATTTGCATCTCGCGAAGCCTTTTGCCCAACCTGACAGGCGACGAGTACTACTGGTACCAGTTGCAGGGTCTGAGCGTCATCAACCAGGACGAGCAATTGTTCGGCAAGGTTGATCACCTGTTGGAGACCGGCGCGAACGATGTATTGGTGGTCAAGCCCTGCGCGGGCAGCCTGGATGATCGCGAGCGGTTGTTGCCCTACACAGAGCAATGCGTGCTGGCAATCGACCTGGATGCAGGCGTGATGCGGGTGGAATGGGACGCGGACTTCTAAGCAATGGCCAGCCTGCGCGTAGACGTCATAACGTTGTTCCCCGAGATGTTCTCGGCCATCAGTGAATACGGTATTACCAGTCGAGCGGTCAAACAGGGGCTATTACAGCTGACCTGTTGGAACCCGCGGGATTACACGACGGATCGGCATCACACTGTGGACGATCGCCCGTTTGGCGGTGGTCCGGGCATGGTGATGAAGATCAAGCCCCTGGAAGATGCTCTGGTTCAGGCCAAGGCAGCAGCCGGGGAGGCGGCGAAGGTGATTTACCTGTCCCCCCAAGGCCGTCAACTGACTCAGTCGGCGGTACGCGAGTTGGCACAATCGGATGCATTGATCCTGATTGCCGGCCGCTATGAAGGCATTGACGAGCGTTTTATTGAGGCTCATGTCGATGAAGAGTGGTCGATTGGTGACTATGTACTGTCTGGCGGCGAGCTGCCGGCCATGGTCATGATCGATGCGGTTACACGACTGCTGCCTGGAGCTTTAGGGCATGCGGACTCCGCCGAGGAAGATTCCTTTACGGATGGTCTGCTGGATTGCCCGCATTACACCCGACCTGAGGTGTATGCGGATCAGCGTGTACCCGACGTGTTGCTGAGTGGCAACCACGCGCATATCCGGCGATGGCGTTTACAGCAGTCCCTTATCAGGACCTATGAACGACGCGCCGATCTTCTGGAAAGCCGCTCGCTTTCTGGAGAAGAGAAGAAGCTGCTCGAGGAATACATCCGCGAGCGGGACGATAGTTAACAACGTATCGATGGTAAATCAGTTGATTTACCTTAGGAGCACAGCATGACCAACAAAATCATCCTTGCACTCGAAGCAGAGCAGATGACCAAAGAAATCCCTACCTTTGCCCCGGGCGACACCATTGTCGTTCAGGTGAAAGTGAAGGAAGGCGATCGTTCCCGTCTGCAAGCGTTCGAAGGCGTTGTAATCGCCAAGCGTAACCGCGGCGTGAACAGTGCGTTCACCGTTCGTAAAATCTCCAACGGTGTTGGCGTAGAACGTACTTTCCAGACCTACTCCCCGCAGATCGACAGCATGGCTGTTAAACGTCGCGGTGACGTACGTAAAGCCAAGCTGTACTACCTGCGCGACCTGTCGGGTAAAGCAGCTCGCATCAAGGAAAAACTGGCTTAAGTCCAGCTTCCGATGCAGAAAAAAGCAGCCTACGGGCTGCTTTTTTGTTGCCCGCAATAAACTGCCCCCATCCTGTAGGAGCTGCCGAAGGCTGTGATCTTTTGATCTTGTTTTCGATGTGCAGTCTACTTTTTACGAGTCAGCTCACATGTCTATCCGTGACCAGGAAATCGAACGCCGCACCGAGCTCTCGGTGACCCGCGTGACCAAAGCGGTCTTTCCGCCGACCACCAACCACCACAACACCCTGTTCGGCGGCACCGCGCTGGCGTGGATGGATGAAGTGTCGTTCATTACCGCCACCCGCTTCTGCCGCTTGCCGCTGGTGACGGTGTCCACCGACCGCATCGACTTCAATCACGCGATCCCGGCCGGCTCCATCGTCGAGCTGGTAGGGCGGGTGATCAAGGTCGGCAATACCAGCCTCAAGGTCGAGGTGGAAGTGTTTGTCGAAAGCATGAGTTGCGATGGGCGCGAGAAGGCGATCCACGGGCAGTTCAGTTTTGTGGCGATTGATGATGACAAGCGGCCGGTGCCGGTGTTGCCGGGTTTTGCGGCCTGATCCAAAACCGAGCCGCGGCCTTCGCGAGCAGGCTCGCTCCCACAGGGTTCATGTCGATCACAAAAAAGAACCTGTGGGAGTGGGCTTGCTCGCGAAAGCGTCAGCTCAGGCGCCGCTGCTCTCAGGCTGAATCAACGCCAGCAACGTCCACCCCGGCCCAGGTTTCAAAGCAGTCTCCGGCGTCACCACATGCACCCAGCCACTGTCATCACGCATGAACAGTAACGTCGCGCGATTGCCATGCAGCGCACGGTAGTCATCCCAGCCGAAGCCGTCGGTTAGTGTTGTGCTGTACAACTCGGCACCCTGGCCCATCTGGCTCGCCAGCTTCGCGTAGGTAAATGCTTCGCTGCCCAACTGATTGCCGCGATGCTCAAGGCTGGCGCGGTGCTTGTCACTGCGTCGGCTTTCATGGCCGCTGGCCAGGCCAAACAAGCGTTGATGGCCGAAGTCATGACGAAAGCGCATGGCCGCCAAGGTATTGAGTTCGCCCGACGGCGACAGCGCCAGCAAATGCCCCAGCCCGACCAGATCCAGATGCGCATCGGCATGTTGCGAGGCCGGGTTGCCAAAATACGTCGGCAAGCCTTCCATGCGCGCCGCTCGAATATTTTCCCAGCTCGAATCGGTCAGCAGCACCCGGCTGCCCAGTTGCTGCAGTGACTTGCCCAGCGCTCGCGCCGGAGCGTTCGCGCCGACGATCAGGAAACCGCTTGGCGCCGGCTCGGCAACCTTCAGCAGCCGTGCCAGTGGTCGTGCCGTGGCGCTCTGCAGAACCACGGTGCCGATGATCACCGCAAACGTCAGCGGCACCAGCAGCAGGGCGCCTTCATGCCCGGCCTCATGCAGGCGAATCGCGAAAATCGCCGACACCGCCGCCGCCACGATTCCGCGTGGCGCGATCCAGCACAGCAAAGCACGCTCACGCCAACTGAGGCTGGAGCCGGCGGTGCTGAGCAGCACATTCAGCGGTCGCGCGATCAATTGAATGACCAGCAACAGAATCAGTACCAGCGGCCCCAGCCCGATCAGGGCGTGCAAGTCCAGACGCGCCGCCAGCAGAATGAACAGCCCGGAAATCAGCAGCACGCTGAGGTTTTCCTTGAAGTGCAGAATGTGCCGCACATCCACGCCCTTCATGTTGGCCAGCCACATGCCCATCAGCGTCACCGCCAGCAGGCCGGACTCGTGCATCACCTCGTTGGCAGCAATGAAAATCCCCAGCACCGCTGCCAGCGAGGCGAGGTTGTGCAGGTATTCCGGCAGCCATTGCCGACGTATCACCGTGCCAAGCAGCCAGCCACCGACAATGCCGAACAGCGCGCCGCACAGAATCACGCCGCCGAACGTAAACAGACTCTGCTTGAGTCCATGGCCTTCGGCGCTGGCGATAATGAAGCTGTAAACCACAACGGCGAGCAGAGCGCCGATCGGGTCAATGACGATGCCCTCCCAGCGCAAAATGTTGGCGATCGAAGCTTTTGGCCGCACCACGCGCAGCATTGGCACGATCACTGTCGGGCCGGTCACCAGCGTCAGGCTGCCGAAAAGAATGGCCAGCATCCAGTCGAAACCCAGTAGAAAGTGAGTCGCCACCGCGATGACAACCCAGGTCGAAATCGCACCGAGGGTCACCAAGCGATGGACGACGCTACCAATCTCCTTCCATTCAGACAGATGCAGGGTCAGGCTGCCCTCGAACAGAATCAACGCCACCGCCAGCGACACCAACGGCATCAGCAGCGGGCCGAACATTTCCTGCGGATCGAGCCAGCCCAGCACCGGGCCGGCGAGAATCCCGGTCAGCAGCAGAAATAGAATCGCCGGCAGCTTCAAACGCCACGCCAGCCATTGGCAACCCAGCGCAGCGACGCCAATCCCGCCAAATGCCAATAGAATTTGCTGCTCGTTCATTGATGCTCCCTGTTCCTTGAAATTGCGGGCTATGAAAGACTAGCGTCCATTCCTACAGTTCACTCTACATTTGCGCGCAGTCCCTGAGGCTGCGTGTCTTGAGCGCCCATGCCTGCCATCGACCATCCGCTGATTGATCAATTCCTCGACGCCCTGTGGCTGGAAAAAGGCCTGTCCGACAACACCCGCGGTGCCTACCGCAGCGACTTGGCGCTGTTCAACGGCTGGCTGCAGGAAAACAACCTGGAGCTGATCAATGCCGGTCGCGAGTTGATCCTCGATCATCTGGCCTGGCGCCTGGAGCAGAACTACAAGCCACGTTCCACCGCCCGATTTCTCTCCGGTGTGCGTGGCTTCTATCGTTATCTGCTGCGGGAAAAAATGATCAGTGTCGACCCGACGTTGCGCGTCGACATGCCGCAACTGGGGCGGCCGCTGCCCAAGTCTCTTTCGGAGGCCGACGTCGAGGCGCTGCTCAAGGCGCCGGACCTGAGCGAAGCCATCGGCCAGCGCGATCGCGCCATGCTTGAAGTTTTGTACGCCTGTGGCCTGCGGGTGACCGAACTGGTGAGCCTGACCCTGGAGCAGGTCAACCTGCGTCAGGGCGTGCTGCGGGTGATGGGCAAGGGCAGCAAGGAGCGGCTGGTGCCGATGGGCGAGGAAGCGATTGTCTGGGTCGAGCGCTACATGCGCGATGGCCGCAGCGAGCTGCTCGGTGGGCGTCCGAGCGATGTGCTGTTTCCCAGTCAGCGCGGCGAACAGATGACCCGCCAGACCTTCTGGCACCGCATCAAGCATCAGGCCAAGGTGGCCGGGATCGGCAAGTCGCTGTCGCCGCACACCCTGCGCCATGCGTTTGCCACGCACCTGCTCAACCATGGCGCCGACCTGCGCGTGGTGCAAATGCTGCTGGGGCACAGTGACCTCTCGACCACGCAGATCTACACCCACGTCGCCCGCGCCCGCCTGCAAGAGCTGCACGCCAGACACCACCCCAGAGGCTGATGAAAAACCTGTGGGAGCGGGCTTGCTCGCGAAGAGGCCCTCACAGGCGAAGCATTTGTTGCCTGCCAGGACGCCTCCGCGAGCAAGCCCGTTCCCACAAGGGTTGTATCGCCCACGATCTCTGGCGACAGGCGCATTCGGCCCTGCGGGCCTTATGTGTTAGGCTTTGCCGGTTTGCACGATGGACGGTTATGACCCGGTGTTCCGGCACGGGCGTTCTGACCGTTTCATTTGTCCGCCTTCAGGAGTTCTCATGCGTCTGACCCAGATTTTCGCCGCCGCAGCCATTGCGTTGGTCAGCACCTTTGCCGTCGCCGATGACGCGGCCGACAAAGCCATTCGTCAAAGCCTGGAAAAACTCGAACTCGAGGTTCCGGTAGAAAGCATCAGCGCCAGCCCGTTGCCGGGCATGTATGAAGTCAAGCTCAAGGGCAGCCGCGTGCTGTACGCCAGCGCCGACGGCCAGTACATCGTTCAGGGCTACCTGTTCCAGCTCAAGGACGGTAAACCGGTCAACCTGACCGAGAAGACCGAACGCCTGGGCATTTCCAAACTGATCAACGCCATTCCGGTGGCCGAAACCGTGGTGTACCCGGCCGTGGGCGAGACCAAATCGCACATCACCGTGTTCACCGACACCACCTGCCCGTACTGCCACAAGCTGCACGCCGAAGTGCCTGAGCTGAACAAGCGCGGCATCGAAGTACGTTATGTTGCGTTCCCGCGCCAGGGCCTGGGCTCGCCGGGTGACGAGCAACTGCAAGCCGTGTGGTGCTCGACCGACAAGAAAGCCGCCATGGACAAGATGGTCGATGGCAAGGAAATCAAGGCCGCCAAGTGCGCGAATCCGGTTTCCAAGCAGTTCGCCCTTGGTCAGTCGATCGGCGTGAATGGCACACCGGCCATCGTTTTGGCCGACGGACAAGTCATTCCGGGCTACCAGCCGGCGCCACAAGTCGCCAAACTGGCGCTGGGCGCCAAGTAATTCGCATCGTCACGGTCAGCCTTGACGATCATGGTCCGACGGTAACTCCGCCGGGCCATTAATAGAGAGCCGCGAGCACGCGGTTGTTTTCCGGCCGACCTTGCGTCGGCCGTTTCATGGGGAGTTCACAGTGAATCCGGTCAAAGTAGGCATCTGTGGGTTAGGGACCGTCGGTGGCGGTACCTTCAACGTACTTCAGCGCAACGCCGAGGAAATTGCTCGTCGTGCCGGGCGTGGGATCGAAGTGGCACAAATTGCCATGCGCACGCCAAAGCCTCAGTTCCAGACGACCGGTATTGCGATTACCAACGATGTCTTCGAAGTGGCCACGAACCCTGAGATCGACATCGTCATAGAGCTGATGGGCGGCTACACCGTTGCCCGAGAGCTGGTACTCAAGGCCATCGAGAATGGCAAGCATGTGGTCACCGCGAACAAGGCACTGATCGCCGTTCACGGTAATGAGATTTTCGCCAAGGCACGCGAGAAAGGCGTGATCGTGGCATTCGAAGCGGCTGTGGCCGGTGGCATCCCGGTGATCAAGGCGATCCGTGAAGGCCTGTCCGCCAACCGCATCAACTGGGTCGCCGGGATCATCAACGGTACCGGTAACTTCATCCTCACCGAAATGCGCGAGAAGGGTCGTACCTTCGAAGACGTGCTGGCTGAAGCGCAAGCGCTGGGCTACGCCGAAGCCGATCCGACCTTCGACGTCGAAGGCATCGACGCGGCGCACAAGCTGACGATCCTGGCTTCGATCGCGTTCGGCATTCCGCTGCAATTCGACAAGGCTTACACCGAAGGCATCACCAAGCTGACCACCGCTGACGTGAACTACGCCGAAGCGCTGGGCTATCGCATCAAGCATCTTGGTGTGGCTCGCAGCACCGCTGCCGGTATCGAGCTGCGCGTACACCCGACGCTGATCCCGGCTGATCGTCTGATCGCCAACGTCAACGGCGTGATGAACGCCGTGATGGTCAACGGTGACGCTGCCGGTTCGACCCTGTTCTACGGCGCCGGCGCCGGCATGGAGCCGACCGCTTCGTCGGTGATCGCCGACCTAGTGGACGTGGTTCGCGCGATGACGTCCGATCCGGAAAACCGCGTGCCGCACCTGGCCTTCCAGCCAGACTCGCTGTCGGCGCATCCGATCCTGCCGATCGAAGCCTGCGAAAGCGCCTACTACCTGCGCATTCAGGCCAAGGACCATCCTGGCGTACTGGCTCAGGTGGCGAGCATCCTCTCGGAGCGCGGCATCAACATCGAGTCGATCATGCAGAAGGAAGTCGAAGAGCACGACGGTCTGGTGCCGATGATCCTGCTGACCCATCGCGTGCTGGAACAGCACATGAACGATGCGATTGCCGCCCTGGAAGCGTTGGCCGGCGTCAACGGTCCGGTTGTGCGGATCCGCGTCGAACACCTTAACTAAGCAGCGGCAAGCTACGAGCGGCAAGCGGCAAGCTAGAGGCCAGTGACACTCAGCTTGCAGCTTGAAGCTTGAAGCTCGCAGCTCAAACCGAAGGTTTGAAAACATGCGTTATATCAGTACCCGCGGCCAGGCACCGGCCCTGAATTTCGAAGACGTCCTGCTGGCTGGTCTTGCGACCGACGGCGGTCTGTACGTCCCGGAAAACCTGCCACGTTTCACCCAGGAAGAAATCGCTTCCTGGGCCGGCCTGCCGTATCACGAGCTGGCTTTCCGCGTCATGCGCCCGTTTGTCACCGGCAGCATTCCTGACGCCGATTTCAAAAAGATCCTCGAAGAAACCTACGGTGTGTTCTCGCACAGCGCCGTTGCCCCGTTGCGTCAGCTCAACGGCAACGAATGGGTCATGGAGCTGTTCCACGGCCCGACCCTGGCGTTCAAGGACTTCGCGCTGCAACTGCTCGGTCGTCTGCTCGATTACGTGCTGGAAAAGCGCGGCGAGCGCGTGGTCATCGTCGGTGCCACCTCCGGTGACACCGGTTCGGCTGCCATCGAAGGCTGCAAGCACTGCGAAAACGTCGACATCTTCATCCTGCACCCACACAACCGTGTGTCCGAGGTGCAGCGTCGCCAAATGACCACGATTTTGGGTGAGAACATCCACAACATCGCCATCGAAGGTAACTTCGATGACTGCCAGGAAATGGTCAAGGCAAGCTTCGCTGATCAGAGCTTCCTCAAGGGCACGCGTCTGGTGGCGGTGAACTCGATCAACTGGGCGCGGATCATGGCCCAGATCGTCTACTACTTCCACGCAGCCCTGCAGTTGGGTGGGCCGGCGCGTTCGGTATCGTTCTCGGTGCCAACCGGCAACTTCGGCGACATCTTCGCCGGTTACCTGGCGCGCAACATGGGCCTGCCGATCAACCAGTTGATCGTCGCCACCAACCGCAACGACATCCTGCACCGCTTCATGAGCGGCAACCAGTACGTCAAGGAAACCCTGCACGCCACGCTGTCGCCGTCGATGGACATCATGGTCTCGTCGAACTTCGAACGCCTGCTGTTCGACCTGCACGGGCGCAACGGTGCGGCGATTGCCGGGCTGATGGACTCGTTCAAGCAGGGCGGTGGTTTCAGTGTCGAGCAAGAGCGCTGGACCGAAGCACGCAAACTGTTCGACTCGCTGGCCGTCGACGACGCGCAAACCTGCGAAACCATTGCCGAAGTCTACGAGCAGTGCGGCGAAGTGCTCGACCCGCACACCGCCATCGGTGTGCGCGCTGCCCGCGAATGCCGTCGCAGCCTGGACATCCCGATGGTGATCCTGGGCACGGCGCATCCGGTGAAATTCCCGGATGCCGTGGAGAAAGCCGGTGTAGGAAAAGCTCTCGAACTACCTGCACATCTTTCTGATTTGTTTGAGCGAAACGAGCGCTGCACCGTTCTGCCAAACGAGCTGAAAGCCGTACAGGCCTTTGTCAGCCAGCATGGCAACCGCGGCAAGCCGTTGTAAGCCGAAAAAGCTGTCACATTTTGAAGCCCGTCTCCTGACGGGCTTTTTTGTTTCTGCTGCCACACTGCTCGGGTTTTCGCCCATGAAGGACGGGTGAGTCGATCACGAAGGAAGTGGCAATGCTGTATGAACGCGCAATAAAACCGGCCCTGGGTTGGCTACTGTTGTTGTGCCTGAGTGGATTCGTCCGCGGCGGGATGGCGGCGCAAATGGTGCTGCACGAACAGGTGCAGGCACAGAAGATCGAGCAGATTGAGCTGGACGATCGGGAGCGGCGCTGGATACGTGACAACCCCCGCGTGACGGTCGCTTCGGTGCAGTACCCCTTGTACCTGTTTCAGGACGAACACGGGCACTGGGCTGGCTTGAACATCGATGTGCTCAAGCGCATCAGTGCCATGACCGGTTTGCAGTTTGTGCACGAGGAATCGTTTTCCACTGATCAGATGCTGGAGCGCCTGCAAACCGGGGTGGCGGATCTGAGTACCACCCTGGCCATGAACGATGAGCGCAAAACCTTCCTCGACTTCAGTCACGCCTTTGGCGGTGCAGGCTGGGTGTTCGTCGGTCGCAAGGACGAACCGGCCATCCAGTCGCTCGAACAACTGGTGAAGCGGGTGCTGGTATTGCCCGCCAGGCATGCGCTGGAGGAGGCTGTGCGGCGCCAATATCCGTCAATCGAGATTCTTTCGGTCAAGACGTATGCCGAAGCGCGGGCGCTGGTCGAAAGCGGTGAGGCCTACGCCACCATCGAAAATGAAATCGGTGCGCAGTTGTACCCTTCCGGGCTGCTCAAGGTCGGCGGGTTGGTGGACGGGCGCTGGGAGGCCGATCACCTGGCCATCCGCAAGGGCTTGCCCGAACTGGAGAGTATCCTCAACAAGGCGTTGGGCGCCTTTCCCGCCACAGAGTTGCGCGCCATCCGGGTGAAGTGGCTGGGCGGTGTATCGCCGCCGGCGCCGCTTACGCTGTGGGACGAGATTGTCGACTGGTGCTGCTGGGGCATGGGTGGGTTAGGGGGCTTCGGGCTGCTGTCATTGGTGTGGAATCGGCGGCTGGCGGCGGTCATCCGGCAACGCTGCGAAGCGGAAAAACACTTGGGTGACCAATTGGCCTTTCAGCATGCGTTGATCGATGCGATGCCCGATCCGGTCTTCGTTCGCGACCTGCAAGGCCGGCTGGTGATGTGCAATCGCAGCTATGAGGAGGCGCTTTCAATCCGGCTCGAGCAAGTGCAGGGCCGAATGCTGTTCGAAGTCGATGCGCTGCCCGACGCCACTGCCCGGATGCTGCACGACGAGTTCATGGTGCAGATGCACACGCGCAAGGCCCGTTTCAGCAAACGCCAATTGGCGTTCAAGAGTGGTCCCAAGGCGATTTATCAATGGACCGTGCCGTTTTACTGCGCCGACGGCCAATTGCGTGGCCTGCTCGGTGGCTGGACCGACATCAGCCAGCGCCGTACGGAATGCGGTTGCCGATGTCCGCACTGAAGATGGGAAATGTCCTATAGGACGCGGCGCCTTTTCCGATGGGATGCCGAGGACGGCTCCCCTAGAGTGAACGGACCCTGCGGCAAGAGTCCGCCACTGCTGTTTCCGAGGTCGCCGATGCGCTCGCTAAAAGTCCTGATTCTTGAACCCAATCCGTTCCAGCTGATGGCATTGCATCAGATGCTCAACGCCATCGGCATCTACGACGTGCTGACCGCGCCGACGCTGTCTTCAGCGTTGGTTTCCCTGGGCCATCGCGGCACCGTGGATATTGCGATCTGCGATCCGCAGCTCAAGGGCGGCGACGGCATGGCACTGATCCACCATCTGTCGGCACAACGTGAGGCACGTGGGTTGATTCTATTGGGACCGGTGGCGGCGGGTCTGCTCGCCGATCTCGAACGCCTGTTGCAGGCACGCGAGCCCATGCTGCTGGGGCGCCTGCATACGCCGGTCTCGGCGGTCCTGATGAGAGGCCAGCTGGACGCCTATCTGGCTGCCACACGTGCGCCGGTCAGCGCCTGAACAGCGCCGATATTTTTCTGTCATCTTCAGCGTGCATGCTCTGAAAGACCGGTAAACGCTCAGGGAGGAGCCCGGTATTCAGAACTTTCTTCTCGGGCCGGTGGTCATTTATTGTGAACACGCCCCAGGCACAATGTTTTCGGACTATTGAGTGGAGATCGAGATGGAAAGTATCAGTCTATTGCTCGGTGAGGCTCTGAGCCCGTATCAGGTGACGTTGACCCCTCGTGGTGCCCACGGCGAATGCCTGGTGACCTTGAGGAACAGCAACGGCGCCCTCGTGGTGGAGCGCGAATTCAATCAGGCACAGTTGACCGACAAACGCCTGCTGACAGATGTGGTCGACGGTTTGCATCGCGACGTCCTGATCGCCGAAGGGCGACTGGAACCCTGTGTCATCGCGGCCTTGCGCAATGCAGCGCTGGATAAGCGCGCGGCCCTGTAAAGATGAAATATTTTTTGTGGGAACCTTCCTGCATCCCCGTCAGTCAGACCCCATAACAGCAGGATCAAGCATTGTGCTCCGGTGCTTGTCGCTTGCTGCTACGGGTCTTTATGTAGACCACGTTTAACCCCGAGTCGTCTCCCCACTTCTCGGGGTTTCTTTTTGCCCGCAGGTTTTTACTGCGCGGTCTGTTGCTCGAAAAACATACGCGCCTGTTCGAGATAATCGCTGCGCATGCCCGGATCCAGCCAGTCGGCGTAGAGCTCGTTCAGGTGCTCGTGGGGCAGTGTGCGCAGCAGTTGATTGATTTCGGTGATGGCCTGCCGGCCCTGGGGCGTATCGGAGCAGCCGACATATCCCGAGAGGTATTTGCCCGTGCCCTGGATCGGATAGAACACCAGTTCATCCTCGGCAATTTGCGCCTGATGGGCCTGGTAGCGGATCTCCGGCCAATAACCCAATACCACTTGAAGGCGGCCCAGGCGCTGCATCGATAGCAGGCTGCCGAGTGCATCGTTGCCGTAATGGGGGGTTAGCGCACCGTCGGGTGCTTGTTTCAACAGAGCATCGAGAAACTCACCGTAACTGCGCTCGGCCACGACCCCGACCTTTTGTTCGGCTTTGGCCAAAAACGCCGCCAGATCGACTTCACCGTCGACCACATAAGGTTCCAGCACTTCCCGATCTTTCTGACGGACCACCAGGCCATTGCTGACGGCGCGAAATGCCGGAATGGAGAAAGCGATCCATTGGGTACGCTCCTTGCTCCAGATCAGCGACGGATCACAGGTGAAAGACGGCTCGTGCAGCATCTGCATGCCGCGGGCGCGGTTGACCCGCATCAGTGTGTGTTCGTATTGCGGCATGCCGGCGATCAGCATCGGCAGCAATTGATCGATCACGCCCTGACCCTTTTTCGGGCCTTCGAAGATGGTCAGGGGCGGCAGATCGCGCATTAACCAGATCAGTGTCGGTTTGGCCTGGGCCCAGGCGGGGAGGGCCAGCAGAAACAACAGGCCGAACAGCCGCCACGTCCACCAGTGGTGGGCGCGGTTGGCGTTCGATGTCTGCCGATGGTTCAGCTTAAATGGCTCCGTCTGCGCGCAAGCGGGCGATCTGCTGTTCGTCATAGCCAAGATCGTGGAGTACCTGCGCATTGTGTTCACCGAGCTGAGGCCCGACCCATTCGGAACTGCCCGGTGTCTCAGAGAGTTTCGGCACGATGCCCGGCATCTTGAAAGGCTTGCCGTCTGGCAGTTTGGCCTGCAGGAACATCTCGCGCGCCAGGTATTGCGGATCGCTGAACATGTCCTCGGCGCTGAAGATCCGGCTGGCCGGCACCTCTGCCTGATTGAGCAGGTCGAGCACGCTTTGCAGCGGCAGCGAATTGACCCAGCGGTCGATCACCCCATACAACTCGTCACGCCGGGTATCACGCCCGTCGTTGCTCGCCAGCGTCGGGTCATTGGCCAGATCCTCGCGGCCGATGATCAGCATGAAGCGCTTGAAGATCGCGTCGCCATTGGCACCGATCTGCACATGCTTGCCATCGGCGCTGGTGTGGATTGATGACGGCGTGATGCCCGGCATGATATTGCCGGTGCGCTCACGGATGAAACCGAACACGTCGAACTCCGGGACCATGCTTTCCATCATGGCGAAAATCGCCTCGTACAGCGCCACATCGACGACTTGGCCGACCCCGCCATTGACTTCGCGATGACGCAGCGCCATCAGCGCACCGATCACGCCCCACAGCGCCGCAATCGAGTCACCGATGGAAATCCCGGTGCGCACCGGTGGTCGGTCTTCGAAACCGGTGATGTAGCGCAAACCGCCCATGGATTCGCCGACCGCGCCGAAGCCCGGTTGATCCTTCATCGGCCCGGTCTGGCCGAAGCCCGAGAGGCGCACCATTACCAGTTTCGGATTCAGCGCGTGCAGGGTTTCCCAGCTCAGCCCGAGTTTCTCCAGCACCCCGGGGCGAAAGTTCTCGATCAGGATGTCGGCTTCACCAAGCAGTTTTTTCAGGATTGCCAGGCCTTCGGGGTGTTTGAGGTTCAGTGTCAGCGATTTTTTGTTGCGCGCCTGAACGAACCACCACAACGAGGTGCCTTCATATAACTTGCGCCACTTGCGCAGTGGGTCGCCGCCGTCCGGCGATTCGATCTTGATCACTTCGGCGCCGAACTCGCCGCAAATGCGCGAGGCAAACGGCCCGGCAATCAACGTACCCAATTCAATGACTTTCACACCGCTGAGCGGTTTGTTGGCGAACGGCATACTGAATCCTGTAGGACAAGGCTGAGCGGATACAGCGTTTTAACATAGCCGGCCGTCAGACGCCGCAGGTTGATCGCCATCAATTCGATGATTGCCTACCGCATCGGTTAGACTTGCCGACTTTCCTCGTATCAAGAAGCCCGTTCATGGCCCAGCCGTCTACCACCTACAAATTCGAACTGAACCTCACTGACCTCGACCGCAACGTCTACGAGAGCGTCAAGCAGACCATCGCCCGTCACCCTTCGGAAACCGAAGAGCGCATGACCGTGCGGCTGCTGGCCTACGCCCTCTGGTACAACGAGTTGCTGTCGTTTGGCCGTGGTCTGTCGGACGTGGATGAACCTGCGCTGTGGGAAAAGAGCCTGGATGACCGTGTCCTGCACTGGATCGAAGTCGGCCAGCCGGACGCCGATCGTCTGACCTGGTGCTCGCGTCGCACCGAGCGCACCAGCCTGCTGGCCTACGGCAGCCTGCGTGTGTGGGAAGGCAAAGTCGTACCGGTGGCCAAGAACCTGAAAAACGTCAACATCGCCGCCGTGCCGCAAGAAGTGCTGGAAACCCTGGCCAAGGACATGCCACGCGTCATCAAGTGGGACGTGATGATCAGCGAAGGCACGATCTTCGTCACCGACGACCGTGGTCAGCACGAAGTCCAACTGGAATGGCTGGCAGGCGAGCGCGGCTGATCCGGCGTCGCTACTGATTAATCCCACGTATTCAAGAGAAGTTTCCGTTACCCCATGCGTATTGATCCTCGACCGTTGCCTGCCACTCTGCCGTTTCTCGGTGACCTGCCACCTCTGCTGACCCGTTTGTACGCGGCACGGGGTGTGCAGTCCGAGGCGGAGCTGGATAAAAGTCTGGCGCGGCTGATTCCGTTCCAGCAGCTCAAGGGCATCGATGCGGCAGTGGAGCTGTTGGTGACGGCGCTGGAGCAGCGCCAACGCATTCTGATCGTCGGCGACTTCGACGCCGACGGTGCGACGGCCAGTACCGTCGGCGTGCTCGGCTTGCGTCTGCTGGGCGCGGCGCATGTGGATTATCTGGTGCCGAACCGCTTCGAATACGGCTATGGCCTGACGCCGGAAATCGTCGAAGTCGCGCTGACCCGTGAGCCTCAGTTGCTGATCACCGTCGACAACGGCATCTCCAGCGTCGAAGGTGTGGCAGCGGCGAAAAAGGCTGGGCTCAAGGTATTGATCACCGACCACCACTTGCCCGGTGATGAACTGCCGCTGGCCGATGCGCTGGTCAACCCGAACCAGCCTGGCTGCGAGTTTCCGAGCAAGGCACTGGCCGGGGTCGGGGTGATTTTCTACGTGTTGATGGCCTTGCGCGCGCGCCTGCGCAGCCTCGGCTGGTACGAGAGCAAGCCGCAGCCGAACATCGGCGAACTGCTTGATCTGGTGGCGCTGGGCAGCGTCGCCGACGTGGTGCCGCTGGACGCCAACAACCGGATTCTGGTGCATCAGGGCCTCGAGCGGATTCGCGCCGGGCGCGCACGGCCGGGGATCAAGGCGATTCTCGACGTCGCCAAGCGTGACGCAGCGCGCATCACGTCCACCGACTTGGGATTCATCGTCGGCCCGCGCCTGAACGCGGCGGGACGCCTCGACGACATGAGCCTGGGGATCGAATGCCTGCTGACCGCCGACGCCAACCTGGCGCGGGAAATGGCCGCGCAACTGGACGGCATGAACCAGGACCGCAAATCCATCGAGCAGGGCATGCAGCGTGAAGCGCTGGCCCAGCTCAAGGACTTGCCGGTGGAATCGATGCCGTTCGGCCTGTGCCTGTTCGATCCCGAGTGGCATCAGGGCGTCATCGGCATTCTCGCCTCGCGGATGAAAGAGCGTTATTTTCGCCCGACCATTGCCTTCGCTGACGCCGGTGACGGCCTGCTCAAGGGCTCGGGGCGTTCGGTGCAGGGCTTCCACATTCGCGATGCCCTGAGCGTGGTGGCCGCGCAGCATCCGAACCTGATCGCCAAATACGGGGGGCACGCGATGGCCGCCGGCCTGACCTTGCCGCAGGAGAATTTTGCGCTGTTCGCCGAGGCATTCGACGCCGAGGTGCGCCGGCAACTTCGCGAAGAAGACCTGACCGGGCGCATGCTGTCGGATGGCACGCTGGCGGTGGAGGAATTCCACCTCGAACTGGCCCGCGCCCTGCGTCACGCCGGACCTTGGGGCCAGCACTTTCCGGAGCCGCTGTTCCATGGTGTGTTTCAGTTGGTCGAGCAGCGGGTGGTCGGCGAGCGGCACCTGAAAGTGGTGCTGAAAAGCGAGTGCGGTTCGGTGAAGCTGGATGGCATTGCGTTTGGTATTGACCGTGATGTCTGGCCGAACCCGACGATTCAATGGGTCGAGCTGGCCTACAAGCTCGACGTCAACGAATTTCGTGGCAACGAGACGGTGCAATTGATGATTGCCCACATCGAACCGCGTTGACCCCATTCGCGAGCATGTTCGCTCCCTCCGGTACGGTGTTGCCCTTGTGGGAGCGAGCCTGCTCGCGAAGGCGGTCTTTCACACACAGAATCACTCTGAACCCTGCCTCATCCCCAGTTGTCGACTAGGCTCTAAGCACTGCTTGATTGGCCTTGTGACGTCTTGTCGAATGTTTTGCCCGCGGGGGCGGGTGCTGCACCTTTTCCTGTCACTCGTCGACTTTTCAAACAGAACCCTGGAGCCTGCCCACTGATTTGAGAGGTGCCCCATGAGTCTGCTGCTCGAACCCTTTACCCTTCGCCAACTGACCCTGCCCAACCGCATCGCCGTGTCGCCGATGTGCCAGTATTCCAGCGTCGACGGTCTGGCCAACGACTGGCATCTGGTGCACCTGGGTAGCCGCGCGGTGGGCGGCGCCGGCCTGGTCTTCACCGAGGCCACGGCGGTCACCGCCGACGGGCGGATCACTGCCGAAGACCTCGGTTTGTGGAACGATGAACAGATTGAACCGCTGCAACGCATCACCCGTTTCATCACCGCCCAAGGCGCAGTCGCCGGCATTCAACTGGCCCACGCCGGGCGCAAGGCCAGCACCCATCGGCCGTGGCTCGGCAAGCATGGCAGCGTCAAACTGGACGATGGCGGCTGGACCCCGGTCGGGCCATCGCCCATCGCCTTCGACCCGCAACACACACAACCGAAACAACTCGATGAAGCGCAGATCGGCGAGGTCATTCAAGCCTTCGTCGCCTCTGCCAAGCGCGCGCTGACTGCAGGTTTCAGTGTGGTCGAGGTGCATGCCGCCCACGGTTATCTGCTGCATCAGTTTCTTTCGCCGCTGAGCAATCAGCGCCGCGATCAATACGGTGGTTCGTTCGAAAACCGCATTCGGCTGGTGCTGCAAGTCACCGAGGCCGTTCGCGAGGTATGGCCGGAAGAGTTGCCGGTGTTCGTGCGCGTATCGGCCACCGACTGGGTTGAGGACGGCTGGAACCCGGATGAAACCGTGGAACTGGCACGCCGTCTCAAGGCGCTGGGGGTGGATCTGATTGACGTCTCGTCCGGTGGCACCGCCGCCAACGCCGAAATACCGGTCGGGCCGGGTTATCAAACGCGCTTCGCCGAACGGGTGCGCAAGGAGTCAGGCATCGCCACTGGCACCGTGGGCATGATTACCGAACCGGCGCAGGCCGAGCACATTCTGCGCACCTGCCAGGCCGACATCATCTTCCTCGCCCGCGAGCTGCTGCGTGACCCGTACTGGCCGTTGCACGCCGACGATGATCTGGGTGGGCGCAAAGCGGTGTGGCCGGCGCAATACCAGCGTGCGACCCATCGTGATCAGCCGATTCACGAATCCGATCTGCGTGATTGATTCCAGGCCTGAGTAACGTTTATAAAAACCCGCCATTGAACCGGCGGGTTTTTTCTGGCCTGCCATTTGCCAAGGAAGTCGAGCATGTTGATCGAACGGGAACTGACCGAACACGACTTGCCGTTGCTGGCGCAGATCGACCGCAGCGAGCTGGTGGAGCACTGCTATCGCCTGGAAAACGGCGTGCTGGTGCTTTACCCGGCGCATTTCGACATGCGCGGCTGGCCCGAGGGCGAAGCCGAAGAAAACGCACGGACGCTGGAGGAGTGCTTGCGGCGAGGTGGTTGGTTGTATGGGGCTTTCGATGGGCAGGCGCTGGTCGCGGCGGTGGTTGTGGACAGCCGGGTTATCCACAATCAGAGACTGAGCATGCGGCAGTTGAAATTCCTGCACATCAGCCGCGACTGCCGTGGGCAGGGTCTGGGGGCGAAGTTGTTTGCGCTGGCCTGTGAGCAGGGGCGGCGATTCGGTGCCGAGGCGTTGTATGTCTCAGCCACCGAGTCGCGCAATACTGTGGAGTTCTATCAGCGCCAGGGCTGCCGGTTGGTTGATCAGGCGGATCCCGAGTTGTTTGATCAGGAGCCCAAAGACATTCATCTGTATTGCCCGCTGAACTGACGCAGTACCTTCAATTTCCGAGGGTGAATGTGCTGGCGCTTTCGCGAGCAAGCCCGCTCCCACTGTGGCTCTGTACCGGTCACAAACTGTGTGATCGACCCAGATCCACAGTGGGAGCGGGCTTACTCGCGAAGAGGCCCGCGCAGGCGCCTCAAATCATCAAGGATACTTGCGCTTGTCCGGCGCCGGCGGGAAGTACTGGTACAACCAGGTCTCGCTCAACGTGCGGTCATTGGTGCGGATGAACAACCGCAGTTCGACCGGCTCAACACTGTCATTGGTCGGATACCAGTCGAACAGGATCCGGTACCCCTTGATGTCATCCAGCACCAGCACGCTGAAATCCTGCACCTTGCCGTTGGAGCACGTCACCACGGGCTCGATCCCGGTGCCTTGCGGCAGGCGATCCAGGCCGCCACCGGTGAAGTCCACGGCGAAACGACGGGCCCAGACCGGCGGGTAATGCTCGCCCGGTGCCCAGCCTTCGACGAATCCACCCATGCCAGAGCGTGTCGCATGCACCCGCGCCAGCGGCGTGCCGACTGGCGGCAGGGCGCTCCAGTAGAGCTTGTAGCCGTAATTCAGCGAATCACCGGCCGCCACCGGTTTCTTCGGCGTCCAGAACGCAACGATGTTGTCGAGAGTCTCGCCGGTGGTAGGGATTTCCAGCAGATCGATAGAGCCTTCACCCCACGCGGTGGTCGGTTCGACCCACAGGCTCGGGCGCTTGCTGTACCAGTCGACGGTGTCCTGATAGTTGGCGAATTCGTGGTCGGTCTGCACCAGACCGAAGCCTTTCGGATCGGTATCGGCAAACGCGTTGAATTGCAGGGTCGCCGGGTTGTTCAACGGTCGGCAGATCCACTCGCCGTTGCCGCGCCACATCGCCAGGCGATCGGAGTCGTGGATCTGCGGGTGAATGGTGTCGCACATGCGGCGTTCGTGGGTGCCGCAGCTGAACATGCTGGTCATCGGTGCGATGCCCAGTTGTTCAATGGCGGTACGTGCGTTGATGTGGGCGTCGATCTCCATTACCACGCGCTCGGCCTGGCAATCGATGTCGAAGCGATACGCACCAGTGGCGCTCGGCGAATCGAGTAGGGCGTAGACCACAAAACGCGTGGCGTTCTGCTCCGGGGTTTCGAACCAGAACTTGGTGAAGTCAGGGAATTCTTCGCGCTTCTTCGCGTAGGTGTCGACGGCCAGGCCACGGGCCGAGAGGCCATATTGGCCAGTGGCGTCCACCGCGCGGAAATAACTGGCGCCGAGGAACGACACCACGTCATGGCGATCCAGCTCCGGGGCCTTGAACAGTTTGAAACCGGCAAAGCCCAGGTCGCCCTTGAGCTGCTGGGTGTCGACCGAGGTGTTCTCGTAGTTGAACAGCGTCGGGCGAAAATGCACTTCGCGGGCGGTACGGGTCTTGGGATCGACGCTGTACATGCGCACCGGCTGACGGAAACCCATGCCGACGTGGAAGAACTGCACGTCCAGCTGACCCTTGTTCTCTTTCCACAACGAATGATCGGCGTCGTAGCGGATCGCGTTGAAGTTCTGCGGGGTCATGGTCGCCAGTGTTGGCGGCAGCACCTGTTTAGTGTCCTGATAGGCCGAGCCGGCCAATTGCTTGGCCTGGCGCTTGAGCGCTTCGAAGTCGAAAGCCTGGGCCTCGCCATCGGCGGCACCGCCGTTGGCCGCCCAGGCACGGGCGGCCAGCAGGCCGGAAGCCGAGAGACCGGTATAAGCCGCAATGGCCATCGACGCTTTGAGCAAATTCCTGCGGTGCATAAATACAACCTGTCGTGAGCAATCCCGCGCCTTTCCTGGCACGTGCTGGATCAGAAATAACGGTTCGGACAAGCCTTCGGCCAAACGCAACGGACTATAAACAGATGCCCGCTAGCTTAAACGGTTCGCTCGCGTTGCAAAATTCGTTGATTCACCGCGCCAGTGTGTCAATGAAACAAGACATGTCGGTTAAATATCTGACAAGCCTTTCTGATTTACAGGGCATATCTGCTTTTCTCGACTAATTACTCTAAAAACAGCTTTTCAGCACCGATTAACTTCCTGTTCTATGGGCATGGCCGGCCCGACCGGCAGGGCACACGGCGCTGCTGTAAGGGGCAGGGCGATGTGGTGATCAAGCAGTTCTTTGACGTATTAGAGAAGGACATCGTCCATGGCAAAAGTACAAGACATCACCGAAATGCTCGGCATCTTTCCCTGCCTGAGCATCGGACGCAGAAGGCGTCGATTGAGCTCCGAGGAATTGAAACTGGTAGAGCGCTATCGCGAGTTGTCGGAGAGCGACCGGATTGCGATGCGCTATCTGGTGGATGCGATGCGCAGTGTTTCGCGGTTCTAGCGCTGGCGGAGGTACGGTGAAAACCCCATGGCTTTTACGGTGGCCAGATCAATCAAATTGCCTGCGTCGGCATCGGCGATGGGGATTTTGAAGTGGTGGTGGGTGATGCAGGTGGCGCCGATACTTCCATTCACGAGTACCTGTTGAGCCTCGAACGATCCAGAACCACGGTGTTCTGCAGCGGTTCAACGCCGCGGAATAACCTTGGGCAGTGGCCCGCCAGAACAGTCGACTCCACGTCAACAAGGAAAAGGAATTCAAAGTGGTCGGAGACGTCAATCAGCTCGAAGAGTTGATTACTTTCATGTCCGATCACGCCAAGCAAAAAGCCAACGAAAAAATCAAACTGTTCGACCGTATTTCCTTGTTGAAGCACGATCAGGCAGAGCTTTCTTTTTGATGTTTTGTTCTCGCTTTCCTGAACCCCGGCACCTGGTCAGTGCCGGGATCAAAAACTCTTAGCGACTTACCTTCCACGCATCCCCAGCCGGCGCCTTCCCATGGTCGTACGGCTTGCCAATCCACATGTATACCAGCCCCAGGCCAATCACGATGGCCGTGCTCAGCACCATCGCATAGTTGATGTACCACGCCGCATCCGGCGTACGCGGCCAGGCCATGTTGATGATTGCGCCGACGCCGTACACCAGCGCGCCGAGGTTCACCGGCCAGCCCCATGCGCCGAGGGTGAATTTGCCGCTGGGTTTCCAGCCTTTGCTGCGGGCGTACAGCGCGGCCAGCACGATCATCTGGAACGCGAGGTAGATGCCGATGGCGGCGAAGCTGACGATGGTTGCCACCGCGTCTTGCAGGAAGAAGCCAAGGGCGATGATCAGCGCGGGCAGGACGCCGGACACGAACAATGCGGCAACCGGCACTTGGGTCGCAGGAGAAATCTTTTTCAGCAGTCGGCTGCCGATGACCATTTCATCGCGGGCGTAGGAGTACAGCAGACGGCTCGCCGCCGCTTGCAGGCTGATGACGCAGGAGATGAAGGAAATCATCACCACGCCCATCACCACTTTCGAGCCGATCGGACCGAAGGCGTTGTTGAGGATGGTGGTGACCGGGTCCTTGTCGGTGCCGTTGATCACCGCTTGCATGTCCGGCACGGCGAGGATCAGCGCCAGGCAGGCGAACATCGCCGCGATGCCGCCGATGTAGATGGTCATGCGCATGGCCACCGGGATTTTTGCGCTCGGGTTCGGGGTTTCTTCGGCGACGTCGCCGCAGGCCTCGAAGCCGTAATAGAGGAACATCCCCGCCAAAGACGCGGTGAGGAAGGCCGGCAGGTACGAGCCGTCAACACTGATGTCGAAGGTATTGAACAGCACGCTCAGCGGTTGGTGACGTTCGAAGACCAGCAGGTAGACGCCAACGATCACTGCGCCGACCAGTTCACAGAGGAAGCCGAACATGGCGATGCGTGCCAGCACTTTGGTGCCGCTCAGATTGACCAGCGTGGCGAACAAGGTCAGCACCAGAGCGATGACGATGTTGGTGTTGTTGCTCGGCTCAAAGCCCATCATGGCGGCCAGATACGGGCCGGCTCCGACGGCAACGGCGGCGATGGTCACGCACAGGGCGATGGAGTAGATCCAGCCCACCATCCACGCCCATTTCTTGCCCACCAGACGTCGCGCCCACGGGTACACACCGCCGGAAATCGGAAACTGCGAGACCACTTCGCCGAAGATCAGGCACACCAGCAACTGGCCGCAACCGACCAGCAAATAGGCCCAGAACATCGGTGGGCCACCGGCGGCCAGGCACAGGCCGAACAGGGTATAAACCCCTACGACCGGTGACAGATAAGTGAAGCCTAGAGCGAAGTTTTCCCACAGGCTCATGCTGCGGTTGAAGTTCGAGGTGTAGCCCAGTTTGCGCAGTTGTTCGGCATCGCTGTCGGCAACGGCGGCGGAGAGATCGGGTGAGGCACTCATGTGTGTTTGCTCCGTGAAATCGGCAGATTTCGGATGGCCGAGGCCGTGGCGGGGCCTTGGGAGCGCCGCCCGGGTCGGTAGTTATTGTCAGGTGTTGAATCCTGGTGGTGCGCAGAGCCGGTTTCCTTCCTGAAACCGGGGTGACGCCTTCGCGATCAGGCTTGCTCCCAAGGGGGAACGTGTTTCAAATGTGGGAGCGGGCTTGCTCGCGAAGCTTTTGACGTTTAGTGCTTGAACATCACATGCCGAACCGTGGTGTAGTCCTCCAGCCCATACATGGACATGTCCTTGCCGTAACCGGACAATTTCTGACCGCCATGCGGCATTTCGCTGACAAGCATGAAGTGCGTGTTCACCCAGGTGCAGCCGTACTGCAAACGTGCCGACAGGCGATGCGCGCGTCCTACATCCGCCGTCCACACCGAGGAGGCGAGGCCGTAGTCCGAATCGTTGGCCCATTCCAGCGCCTGCGCTTCATCGGTGAATTTGGTCACTGACACCACCGGCCCGAACACTTCGCGACGGACGATTTCGTCGTCCTGCTGCGCATCGGCCAGCACCGTCGGTTCGAAGAAGAAACCATTGCCCTCGACAGCCTTGCCACCGGTAATCAAACGAATGTGCGATTGCGCCACCGCACGCTCGACAAACCCGGCGACGCGGTCGCGATGCTGCGCGGTGATCAGCGGCCCCAGCTCGGTCGACGGATCATCCTGCAAGCCGTACTTGATGCTGCTGACTGCCGCGCCGAGTTTCTCGACGAACTTGTCGTAGATGCCTTGTTGCGCGTAGATGCGGCAAGCAGCGGTGCAATCCTGCCCGGCGTTGTAGAAACCAAAGGTGCGAATACCTTCGACTGCGGCATCGATATCGGCATCGTCGAAGATGATCACCGGCGCCTTGCCGCCCAATTCCATGTGCATGCGCTTAACGCTGTCGGCGGTGCTGGAGATGATGTTGGCGCCCGTGGCGATGGAGCCGGTCAACGAGACCATGCGCACTTTCGGGTGCGTGACCAGCGGGCTGCCAACGGTAGGCCCACGCCCGAACACCAGATTGAGTACGCCAGCCGGGAAGATTTCCGACGCCAGTTCGGCCAGGCGCAGCGCGGTCAGCGGGGTTTGTTCCGACGGCTTGAGTACCACGGTATTACCGGCAGCCAGCGCCGGGGCGATTTTCCAGGCGACCATCATCAGCGGGTAATTCCACGGTGCGATGGAGGCGATCACGCCCACCGGGTCGCGGCGGATCATCGAGGTGTGGCCGGGCAGGTATTCGCCACCGGCCGAACCGCTCATGCAACGGCTGGCGCCGGCGAAGAAACGAAACACGTCGGCAATCGCCGGAATCTCGTCATTCAGCGCGGCGCTGTAGGGTTTGCCACAGTTGTCGGACTCGAGTTTGGCCAGTTCTGCGCCATGGGCTTCGATGGCGTCGGCGAGTTTGAGCAGCAGCAACGAGCGGTCTTTCGGCGTGGTTTGCGACCACTCGGCAAACGCGTTGTCGGCGGCGCGCACGGCGGCATCGACCTGGGCTTCGCTGGCTTCGTTGATGTCCACCAACACCTCGCCGCGCGAAGGATTGAGCACCGGTTGCGCCGGGCCTTCGCCGTTGACCAGGTGGCCGTTGATCAAGAGTTTGGTTTGCATGGGGTAGTCCTCTTCGAATCTATTATTTTTCTGCCGTTACCGGATTCAAACTGTGGGAGCGAGCCTGCTCGCGAAAGCGGTGTGTCAGTCGACATCAATGCCGGAGGTGACGGCCTCTTCGCGAGCAGGCTCGCTCCCACTGGGGGGGCTGTTATGGATTCATTTGCCGCCGCTGCCCGCGACGCTCTCGCCACCGCGCGTCAGGTAATACGCGCCCAGAATCGGCAGCATGGTCACCATCATCACCAGCATCGCGACGACGTTGGTCACCGGCACATCCCGTGGGCGGCTCAGTTGATTGAGCAACCACAGCGGCAATGTGCGCTCATGGCCTGCGGTAAACGTGGTGACGATGATTTCGTCGAACGACAGCGCAAACGCCAGCATGCCGCCGGCCAGCAATGCCGAGCCCAGGTTTGGCAGGATGATGTAGCGGAAGGTCTGCCAGCCGTCGGCGCCGAGGTCCATCGAGGCCTCGATCAAACTGTGCGAAGTACGCCGCAGGCGGGCGATGACGTTGTTGTAGACGATCACCACGCAGAAGGTCGCGTGGCCGACAATGATGGTGAACATCCCCGGTTCGATCCCCAGTGTCTTGAACGTCGCCAGCAAGGCGATGCCGGTGATGATCCCCGGCAACGCAATCGGCAGGATCAGCATCAGCGAAATACCTTGTTTGCCGAAGAAATCGCGGCGGTACAACGCTGCCGAAGCCAGTGTGCCGAGCACCATCGCAATCAATGTGGCGATGGCAGCGATTTGCAAAGACAGCTTGATCGCTTCCAGCACGTCCGGCCGCGAAAACGCCACGCTGAACCAGTGCAACGTGAAGCCTTGCGGCGGGAAGCTGAACGCGGCTTCCTCGGTATTGAAGGCGTAGAGGAAGATGATCAGGATCGGGAAGTGCAGAAACACCAACCCGCCCCAGGCTGCGATTTTCAGCCCTATGGATGCTTTGTCAGAGTGCATCGAAGGCCCCCAGTCGTTTGACGATGGACAGGTAGATGGCGATCAGCACGATCGGTACCAGCGTGAACGCCGCGGCCATTGGCATATTGCCGATCGCACCTTGCTGCGCATAAACCATGCTGCCGACGAAGTAACCCGGCGGCCCCACCAGTTGCGGCACGATGAAGTCACCCAACGTCAGCGAGAACGTGAAGATCGAGCCCGCCGCAATCCCGGGAATCGACAGCGGCACAATCACCTGCATAAAGGTCTGTCGCGGCTTCGCGCCAAGGTCGGCGGAGGCTTGCAACAGCGACGGCGGCAGGCGTTCCAGCGAAGCCTGAATCGGCAGGATCATGAACGGCAGCCAGATGTACACAAACACCATGAACCGCCCCAGGTGCGAGGTCGACAAGGTGCTGCCACCCACACCGGGAATCCCCAGAATGAACTGCAACACCGGCTCCAGCCCCAAATGCTGCACGAACCACTGCGCCACACCGCCCTTGGCCAGCAGCAATGTCCAGGCGTAGGCCTTGACGATGTAACTGGCCCACATCGGCATCATCACCGCGATGTAGAAAAACGCCTTGGTCTTGCCGGTGGTGTAGCGCGCCATGTAGTAGGCAATCGGGAAGGCGACGATGGCGCTGGCGATCGACACCACGATGGCCATGCTCAGCGTGCGCAGGATGATGTCGAAGTTCGACGGCTGAAACAGCGCGGCAAAGTTCGCCAGGGTCAGGTCAGGGGTGACCGCCATGGTGAAGTCGTCGAAGGTGTAGAAACCCTGCCACAACAGCACCAGCAACGAGCCCAGATAGATCGCCCCGAACCACAGCAGCGGCGGCACCAGCAGTAGCGACAAATACAGGTTCGGCTTGCGATAGAGCAGGTTGGAAAACCGCCGAAAGGGCGGCGATTGAGTCATCGCGAGCGTGCTCATGTCACACCCCGCCGGCAACGGTGTCGTGCAACGGAATCATCGCTTCCCGCGCCCAACGCGCGTTCAGGCGCTGGCCGGTCTGGTGTTGCGCGCTGCTGTCGATCCACTGATTGTTGGCGTGGCTGATGCTCAGGGTCTGGCCGTTTTCCAGCGTCAGTTCATAGCGTGTGGCGCTGCCCTGATATTGAATGTCGTGGAGCAGGCCGCTGACTTCTATTTCATGGCTGGCGAGCGGGCCCTCGGCGAAACGCACGTGTTCCGGGCGGATCGAAAACGGCTGCGGATGGCCGCTGAGCTGGCGCGCCAGATCGCCGCGAATCACGTTCGAAGTGCCGACGAATTCGGCGACGAACGTGGTAGTCGGTTTCATGTACAGATTGCGCGGGGTGTCGACCTGTTCGATACGACCCTTGTTGAACACCGCCACGCGATCGGACATCGACAGCGCTTCGGTCTGATCGTGGGTGACGAAAATGAAGGTGATGCCGAGCTGACGTTGCAGCTTCTTCAGTTCGCTTTGCATCTGTTCGCGCAGTTTCAGGTCGAGTGCACCCAGCGGTTCGTCGAGCAGCAGCACGCGCGGGCGATTGACCAAGGCGCGGGCGAGGGCCACACGCTGGCGCTGACCGCCGGACAACTGCACCGGTTTACGGGCGCCGTAACCGCCGAGGGCGACCATGTCCAACGCCTCTTCGGCGCGCTTGTGGCGCTCGGTTTTGCTCACGCCTTTGACTTTCAAACCGTAGGCGACGTTGTCGAGGACGTTCATGTGCGGGAACAGCGCGTAATCCTGAAACACCGTGTTTACATCGCGCTGATACGGCGGCAGGCCGGCCGCTTCAGCGCCGTGGATGCGAATCGAACCGGCGCTCGGTTGTTCGAACCCGGCGATCAGGCGCAGGCACGTGGTTTTGCCTGAGCCGGAAGGGCCAAGCATGGAAAAGAACTCGCCGTCCTTGATGTCGATGGAAACCCGGTCAACGGCCTTAACCTCGCCGAATTGCCGGGAGACGTTGGTGAACTGGACTGCAAGCGTCATGGTGCGGTACTCCAAAAAGGCACGGGCCGTCGCAGCGGCCCTGCCTGGACTTCTGAAAAATCAGTCTTTCGAATTTCAGTTTTGCTTTTGATAAAGGTCGACGGGGCAAAGTCGACGCGCAGTAGCTACCGGAATGACTGTTAGCGGCCGCCCATGATCGCGATATAGTCCTGAGTCCAGCGGCTGTATGGCACGAACTTGCCACCTTCAGCCTGCGGGGTTTTCCAGAAGGCGATCTTGTCGAACTGGTCGAAACCGTTGGTCTTGCAGCCCTCGGCGCCGAGCAGTTCGCTCTCCTTGCACGCCGCGGGAACGGCCGGCAACGAACCAAACCACGCCGCCACGTCACCCTGGACTTTCGGTTTCAGCGACCAATCCATCCACTTGTACGCGCAGTTCGGGTGCTTGGCCTCGGCGTGCAGCATGGTGGTGTCGGCCCAGCCGGTGGCGCCCTCTTTCGGAATGGTCGAGGCAATCGGCTGCTTCTCGTTGATCAAGCCGTTGACCTGATACGGCCAGGCGCTGGAGGCGACCACGCCTTCGTTCTTGAAGTCGCTCATCTGCACCGTGGTGTCGTGCCAGTAGCGGTGGATCAGCGGCTGCTGCGCACGCAACAGATCGAGCACGGCTTTGTACTGGGCTTCGGTGAGTTGGTATGGGTCCTTGATCCCCAGTTCAGGCTTGGCAGTCTTCAGGTACAGCGCCGCGTCGGCGATGTAGATCGGCCCGTCATACGCCTGCACGCGGCCCTTGTTCGGCTTGCCGTCGGGGAAGTTCTGCGCATCGAACAGCACGTTCCAGCTGGTCGGCGGCGTCTTGAACACGTTGGTGTTGTACATCAACACGTTCGGGCCCCACTGGTACGGGGTGCCGTAGGTCTGCTTGTTGACCACGTACCACGGCGCATCCTTGAGACGCGGGTCGAGGGTGTTCCAATTCGGGATCAACGCGGTGTTGATCGGTTGCACACGTTTGCCGACGATCAACCGCAACGACGCATCGCCCGACGCGGTGACCAGGTCGTAACCACCCTTGGCCATCAGGCTGACCATTTCGTCGGAAGTGGCGGCGGTTTTCACGTTGACCTTGCAGCCGGTTTCCTGCTCGAAACCGGTCACCCAGTCATAGGCCTTGTCGCTCTCGCCACGTTCGATGTAACCCGGCCAGGCCACGATATCCAGCTGACCTTCGCCGGCGCTGACGGCCTTCAACGGCTCGGCCGCTTGCAGGCTGGCGCTGGCCAGCAAGGCCGTGGTGATTGCACTGAGCAGTGCGGTCTTGTGCACGAACATGGTTGAACCCTCTTCTTTAAATTATGGTCGGGGCAGTTTTGAACGCGGTGAAGCATGCCGTTTTAGGCTTGTTATTAGCGTAGTCAGAGATGCTGGCCGTGGCGGGCCATGATGTGCCGCACCACGCTGTAGTCCTGCAGCGAATCACTGGATAAGTCTTTGCCGTATCCGGAGCGTTTCAGCCCGCCGTGGGGCATTTCGCTGACCAGCATGAAATGGCTGTTGATCCACGTGCAGCCGTACTGCAAGCGCGCGGCGACCTGCATTGCCTTGTCCAGATTCTGTGTCCACACCGACGAAGCCAGGCCGTATTCGGAATCATTGGCCCAGTCGACGGCCTGCGAGAGTTCGTCGAAACGGGTCACGGTGACCACCGGGCCGAACACTTCGCGCTGGACGATTTCATCACTCTGTTTGCAACCGGCGAGCAAGGTCGGCTGATAGTAGAAACCGGCACCGGAATGCACCGCCGCACCGGTCACGCGTTCGATGTGCGGCTGACCGAGGGCGCGCTCGACGAAACTGGCAACGCGGTCGCGCTGGCGGGTGCTGATCAGCGGGCCGATTTCGTTGTCGGCGTCACGTTTGCCGGCGAAGCGCAGGCTGCTGACCGCAGCGCCGAGTTCGGCGACCAGTTGATCGTGTATTCCGGCCTGCGCGTAAATGCGGCAGGCGGCGGTGCAGTCCTGACCGGCGTTGTAGTAGCCGTAGGTGCGCACGCCTTCGACCACCGCTTGAAGGTCAGCGTCGTTGCAGACGATCACCGGGGCCTTGCCGCCGAGTTCCAGATGCGTGCGTTTGAGGGTTTTTGCCGCGGCCTGGAGGATCTTCTGGCCGGTGACGATATCGCCGGTCAGCGAGACCATGCGCACCTTGGCGTGGCCGACCAGGTGGCTGCCGACCCCTTCGCCGCCACCGCAGATGATGTTGATGACCCCGCGCGGGAGGATTTCGGCCAGTGCCGGCGCCAGTGCGAGGATCGACAGCGGCGTGTGTTCGGACGGCTTGAACACCAGGGTGTTGCCGGCGGCGAGGGCCGGGGCGATTTTCCACGCGGCCATCATGATCGGGTAGTTCCACGGCGCAATCGAGGCCACCACGCCAATTGGGTCACGACGCACCATGCTGGTGTAACCCGGCAGGTATTCGCCGCTGAGCTGGCCCGTCTGGCAACGCACGGCACCGGCGAAGAAACGGAACACATCGACAGTCGCGGTCAAATCGTCCTGACGCGCCAGGTGCAGCGGCTTGCCGCAGTTCAGCGATTCGAGGCGGGCGAGGTGGTCGGCATGTTTTTCGACGGCGTTGGCGATGTCGAGCAGCAGGTTGGAACGTTGCTGCGGCGTGGTGCGCGACCATTCGGCAAAGGCTCGGTGAGCGGCAAGGATGGCGGCTTCGACCTGCTCGGTGCTGGCCTCGGCGATGTGCGTGAGGATTTCTCCGGTGGCCGGGTTGAGGATCGGTTCGACAAAACCCTGCCCGGCGACCAGTTCGCCGTCGATCAACAACGCGGTACACATCGGGGTCTGCACGCCAGCCATTTTGCGCGATCTCTTTTCTTGTGTGGTCATTGTTGCTCCCGTGCCCGGGAGCCGACCGTCTTATAGATGCAGCAAGACTAGTGCGCGGCTCCGAGGTCGACAAATTCTAAATACTGAAGGTGGCATTCGATTAAATAGATGGCTTGCGTCCGCCGTTAGGCTGCTCGCGCGCTACGGTCAGGAACGGATCGACCAGCGCCGGGCGCGCGGTGCCACGGCGCCAGGCCAGGCCGACGTCCAGAGTCTGGTTAAGGTCGGCAATCGGCCGCGCCTCGATGATGTCGCCCTCCAGTGACCACGGGCGATAGGTCATGTCCGGCTGGATCGACACCCCCAGCCCCGCCGCGACCAGGCTACGTACCGCTTCGGTCGAGGCTGTGCGCAAAGTGATCTTCGGTTGCAGCCCGGCGCCGCGCCACAGGCGTTGGGCGTTGCGATCCATCTCGTCGACGTTCAATTGAATCAGCGGTTCGCGAGCGACATCGGCGAGGTTGATGCTGTCGTGTTCCAGCAGCGGATGCTGGGCCGGCAGCCACAAACGATGTGGCGAGTGGGTCAGCACTTCGGTCTGCAAGGCGTGACGGTCTTCGAGGTTGGACAGGATCAGCACGCCGACATCAATCTCGCCGCTGACCAACAGGTGCTCGATGTAGGGCCGTTCGTCTTCCATCACCCGGATTTCCACGTTGGGATAGGCGCGCTGGAATCGGGTGAGCAGATCGGCGAGGTAATAACCGGCCACCAGACTGGTCACCCCGACGATCAACTGCCCGGCGACCTGATCGGTGCTTTGTTGCAGGCTGCGCTTGGCGTTATCCACGGTGGCCAGAATCAAGTGCGCCTGGCGCAGGAATTGATGCCCTTGGTGCGTCAGGGTCATGCCCTTGGCGTGGCGGCTGAACAGGCTGACGCCGATCTCCTCTTCCAGTTGCTGGATAGCGAGGGTCAGGGTCGATTGGGAAATGAACGCGGTTTGCGCGGCGGCGGAAATCGAGCCGGTTTCGGCCACCGCGATGAAGTGACGGATCTGTCGCAGGGTCATCATGAGAAGGCTACCCGGTGGGCGGTTTTTATCGATTGGCCTGAGTGTATATCTATTTTTTAGATGCACAGCGATTCGCACGGGGGCGATTAGCCACAGGGGCATCAAGCAACATCTGGAAGCACTCTGGCGGGCAGTATCAGGGCACTTTCGAACTAGGCTGAGGGCCTTATAGAGCCGAATAACCCCTGTTTGGAGGCGGAACATGAACACCCGTGGATTGCTCGATCAACTACTCAAATCCGGCCAGGACCTGTTGCAGAACAAGGCCGGCGGGGCGCAGAACAAATCGGCGGCTGGTGGGCTGGGTGGTTTGCTTGGCGGGTCTTCAGGCTCCGGTGCGCTGGGCGGCCTGCTCTCGGGGGCGGGCGGTGGAGCTCTGGCCGCCGGGGCCATGGGCCTGCTGCTCGGCAGCAAAAAGGCGCGCAAGGTCGGCGGCAAGGTCGCCGTTTACGGCGGCCTCGCCGCTCTCGGTGTGCTGGCCTATAAGGCCTACGGCAACTGGAACGCCCAGAAAGGCACGGCACCGCAAACCGAACCGCAGACGCTGGATCGACTGCCGCCCGCGCAAGCCGAGCAACACAGTCAGGCGATTCTCAAGGCGCTGGTCGCTGCCGCCAAGGCTGATGGCCATATCGATGACCGCGAGCGTCAGTTGATCGAGGGCGAGTTCACCCGGCTCGACAACGACCAGGAACTGCAGCACTGGTTGCACGCCGAACTGAACAAGCCCCTCGACCCTGGCGACGTCGCCCGGGCCGCCAGTACCCCGGAAATGGCCGCCGAGATGTACATCGCCAGTGTGATGCTGGTGGACGAAGAGAGCTTTATGGAGAAGGCCTATCTGGATGAATTGGCGAAGCAACTGAAGCTGGAGCGGGGGTTGAAGGTAGAACTGGAGAAACAGGTGCGGTTGGCAACGCGGTAAACCCGGCGGGCCCCTGCGCGAACAGGCTCACTCCTGCAAGGGAGCACATTCCAGGTGCAGGAGTGAGCCTGCTCGCGATTGCGTTTTTAGCCTCGCGGCACCCGTAATGACCGATCCATCGCCCCTTTTTGCCATTTCAGCACTGGCACGCAGCCCCCTGATTGTCGGACAGTCCCACCCCAGAGCCTCCCGGCCATCCACGCTCGGCAGGCCTGAGGGTTAAAAAGCGTCTTATAAATGAGACACCGCCCTCGGCTATACTCCCCGCATTTCGACTTAGGCACGAGGACTCACTGTGAAGAACTGGACGTTGCGCCAACGCATTTTGGCGAGCTTTGCGGTGATTATCGCCATCATGTTGCTGATGGTCGTCGTTTCCTATTCCCGGCTGCTGAAAATCGAGACCAGTGAAAGCAGCGTGCGTGACGATGCGGTTCCCGGCGTCTATTACAGCTCGATGATCCGCGGTGCGTGGGTCGACAGCTACCTGCAGACCCAGGAGCTGCTGGGTCTCAAGGAAGGGCAGGGCATCAGCAGTGAAGATGCGGCGGACTACAAGGCGTTCGAGAACCGTCTGCAAGAGCAGATGGCCAACTACCGCAACACCGTGACCACCGACGAAGACCGTGTCGAATTCGCCGCGTTCGAGAAAGACCACGACACCTACATGCAGATTCAGGATCAGGTACTCGATCTGCACAAGCGCAATCTGGAAGCCGAGGCGGTCAAGCTGTTCAGCGAGAAGCTGACCCCGGCCTGGTACACCGGCCGCATGAAACTCAACGATATCATCGGCGAGAACAAGAAAGTCGCTGATCAGGCCATGGCCAACATTGACGAAGCCGTGGCGGCGGCCAAGGTCAGCATGTTCGTCTCGCTGTTGGTGGCCGTGCTGGCTGCCGGTGCCTGCGGCCTGCTGCTGATGCGCGCGATCATGGCGCCGATGAACCGCATCGTGAAAATCCTCGAAATCATGCGCACCGGCGACCTGAGCAGCCGTCTGAATCTGGACCGCAAGGACGAGTTCGGCGCGGTGGAAACCGGCTTCAACGACATGATGACCGAACTGACCTCGCTGGTGTCCCAGGCCCAGCGTTCGTCGGTGCAGGTGACCACCTCGGTGACCGAGATTGCCGCCACCTCCAAACAGCAACAGGCCACCGCCACCGAAACCGCCGCCACCACCACCGAAATCGGCGCGACCTCGCGTGAAATCGCTGCCACCTCGCGGGATCTGGTGCGCACCATGACTGAGGTGTCCACCGCAGCCGATCAGGCTTCGGTGCTCGCCGGTTCCGGTCAGCAAGGTCTGGCGCGCATGGAAGACACCATGCACTCGGTGATGGGCGCGGCCGATCTGGTCAATGCCAAACTGGCGATCCTCAACGAGAAGGCCGGCAACATCAATCAGGTGGTGGTGACCATCGTCAAGGTTGCCGACCAGACCAACCTGCTGTCGCTCAATGCCGCCATCGAGGCCGAGAAGGCTGGTGAGTACGGCCGCGGTTTTGCCGTGGTCGCCACCGAAGTGCGGCGTCTGGCGGACCAGACCGCCGTCGCCACTTACGACATCGAACAGATGGTCCGCGAAATCCAGTCGGCGGTGTCCGCCGGCGTGATGGGCATGGACAAGTTCTCCGAAGAGGTGCGCCGGGGCATGGCCGAGGTGCAGCAGGTCGGCGAGCAGCTGTCGCAGATCATTCATCAGGTGCAAGCGCTGGCGCCGCGGGTGTTGATGGTCAACGAAGGCATGCAGGCCCAGGCCACCGGTGCCGAACAGATCAACCATGCGCTGGTGCAGTTGGGCGACGCCAGCAGCCAGACCGTCGAGTCGCTGCGTCAGGCCAGTTTCGCCATTGACGAACTGAGCCAGGTGGCCGTCGGGCTGCGCAGCGGCGTTTCGCGATTCAAAGTCTGATGAGCGAAATCACCGCCAAACGCAGCGCCGCAGAGGTGGCGAAGCAGGCGTTGTTCCTGCTGTTTCGCATCGGCAACGAGCGTTACGCCTTGCGCGCCACCGAAGTGGCCGAAGTCCTGCCGCGCCTGCCGTTGAAGCCGATTGCCCAGGCGCCGACATGGGTGGCCGGGGTGTTCGCCTATCGCGGCGCGGTGGTGCCGGCGATCGACCTCAGTGCCTTGACCTTCGGCCAGCCCGCCGAGGCGCGCACCAGCACCCGGCTGGTGCTGGTGCATTACCGCCCGGACGAACTGCAGCCGCCGCGCTGGCTTGGGCTGATCCTTGAGCAGGCGACCGACACCTTGCGCTGCAATCCCGAAGACTTTCAGCCGTATGGCCTGGACAACCGCCAGGCGCCGTACCTCGGCCCGGTGCGCGAAGATGCCCAGGGGCTGGTGCAGTGGGTGCGGGTCAACGATCTGCTGGATGACGCCGTGCGCAGCCTGCTGTTTCCGGCGCCGCTTGAGGCGCAGTCATGAGCAGCGACCAACGCTTTTTCGATTTCCTCAAGGAACGCATCGGTCTGGATGTCACTTCGGTGGGACCGGCGATCATCGAGCGCGCAGTGCGCCAGCGCACGACGCTGTCGCAAGCAGCGCACAGCGATGAATACTGGCAACTGCTGCAAGGCTCGCGGGACGAACAGCAAGCACTGATCGAAGCGGTGATCGTGCCCGAAACCTGGTTTTTCCGTTACCCGGAATCCTTCGCCACGCTGGGCAAGCTGGCGCGCAAACGGCTGGACGAATTGAACAACATGCGCGCACTGCGCATCCTCAGCCTGCCGTGTTCCACCGGCGAGGAGCCGTATTCGATTGCCATGGCCTTGCTCGACGCCGGGCTCAAACCGCATCAGTTCAAGGTCGACGGTATGGACGTCAGCCCGCTGTCGGTGGACAAGGCGCGGCGGGCGTTGTACGGCAAGAACTCGTTTCGGGGCCAGGATCTGGACTTTCGCGAGCGGCATTTCAGCGTTGAACAGGACGGCCATCGCGTCAACGAAACGGTGCGCGAGCAGGTGCGCCTGCAGGCCGGCAACGTGCTGGATCCGACGCTGTTGGCCAGCGAGCCGCCGTTCGATTTCGTCTTCTGCCGCAATCTGTTGATCTATTTCGATCAGCCGACCCAGCAGCAGGTTTTCGAAGTGCTCAAGCGTCTGACCCATGTCGACGGCGTGCTGTTCATCGGCCCGGCCGAGGGCAGTCTGCTCGGGCGTCTGGGGATGCGCTCGATCGGCATCCCGCAGTCGTTCGCGTTCAGCCGACACACTGAGCCGCTGCCCGAACCCGTGGCGCTGCCAACGACCACGCCGTTGCCGGTGCGCCAACCGTTGCGCAGCCCGCCGCCAGCCCCGGTGCGCCAGCGCCCGTTTGCCGGCGTTGCGCCGCTACCGGTCAGCAGCAAAAGCGCCAACCCGGACGCTGCGACCTTGCTGGCGAACATCGCCGCGCTGGCCAATGAAGGCAAAAGCGCCGAAGCGCGTGCGGCCTGCGAGCAGTACCTGCGCAGCCACGAACCGGTGGCTCAGGTGTTCTACTGGCTCGGCCTGCTCAGCGACGTGGCCGGTTCCGCGCTCCAGGCCCAGAGTTATTACCGCAAGGCCTTGTACCTTGAACCGCAACACCCCGAAGCGTTGATGCACCTGGCTGCCTTGCTGCAGGCCCAGGGCGACAGCGCCGGTGCCAGACGATTGCAGGAACGCGCCGCGCGCAGCGGCCGCACCGCCGACAGTGAGCGTAAACGATGATCGCGTCCGACACCTTGAACGTCACCCACGAAGACGCCCGGGCCATCGATGATTGCTGGAACCGCATCGGCATTCATGGCGATAAGTCGTGTCCGTTGCTCGCCGAGCATATTCATTGCCGCAACTGCGCGGTGTATTCCGCCGCTGCCACGCGCCTGCTCGACCGTTATGCGTTGCAGCAGGACGAGCGCGATCCGGTCGCTGTGGCCGTTGAAAACGACGTTAAAACCCGTTCGCTGCTGATGTTCCGCCTCGGCGAAGAATGGCTGGGGCTGGCGACCCGCAGTCTGGTGGAAGTCGCGCCGATGCAGGCCATTCATTCGCTGCCGCATCAGCGCTCACGTGCCTTGCTCGGTGTGGCGAACGTACGCGGGGCGCTGGTGGCCTGCCTGTCGCTGGTCGAATTGCTCGATCTGGATGGCAACGCCGCCCCGGCCACTGGTGTGCGGATCATGCCGCGCATGCTGATCATCGCCGCCCACGGTGGGCCGGTGGTGGTGCCGGTGGACGAGGTCGATGGTATCCACGCCATCGATGAACGAATTCTCGACGCTGCGTCGCGTGCCGGTGGTGAACACAGCAGCACGGCCAGCGCCAAATACACCCGTGGTGTCCTGCAATTCCGGGGGCGCAGCCTGCGTTGGCTGGATGAAGAACAGTTGTTGTCCGCCGTGACCCGGAGCCTTACATGACCCCCGAGCAAATGCGCGACGCTTCGCTGCTGGAGCTGTTCAGCCTCGAAGCCGAAGCCCAGACCCAGGTTCTCAGCAGCGGGCTGCTGGCGCTGGAGCGCAACCCGACCCAGGCCGATCATCTGGAGTCGTGCATGCGCGCGGCGCACTCGCTCAAGGGCGCGGCGCGGATTGTCGGCATCGACAGCGGTGTGAGCGTCGCCCACGTGATGGAAGATTGTCTGGTCAGTGCCCAGGAAGGGCGACTGTTGCTGCGCCCCGAACACATTGATGCGTTGTTGCAGGGCACGGATCTGTTGATGCGTATCGCCACGCCGGCCAATGCCCCGCAAGCGGCGGACATCGAGGCGTATGTGGCGTTGATGGGCCGCCTGCTCGACCCGTCGGCGCCACCGGCGGTGGCCGCGCCGCCCATGGCCGAATTGCAGTTGCAGGCACCGACGCCTGCGCCTGCGCCGGTTGCACCCGCACCGCCCGTGTCTGTGATCGACACTCCCATGGAAATGGCCGACTCGGCCCCGCGCAAAAACAAGCGCACCACCGAGGGTGGCGAGCGCGTGCTGCGGGTTACGGCCGAACGCTTGAACAGCCTGCTCGATCTGTCGAGCAAATCGCTGGTCGAAACCCAGCGTCTCAAGCCGCATCTGGCAACCATGCAGCGCCTCAAGCGCATGCAGAACAATGGCCTGCGGGCGCTGGAAAGTCTCAATGTGCACCTCAAGGAACACGCACTGAGCCTCGAAGCCCAGGAAGCCCTTGAGGATGCGCGACGCCTGCTGGCCGAATCCCAGCAATTGCTTGCGGAAAAGAACGCCGAACTGGACGAATTCGCCTGGCAAGCCAGCCAGCGCGCGCAAGTGCTCTACGACACCGCGCTGGCCTGCCGCATGCGTCCGTTCGCCGACGTGCTCACCGGTCAGGTGCGCATGGTCCGAGACCTGGGGCGCAGCCTCGGCAAGCAGGTGCGGCTGGAAATCGAAGGCGAGAAAACCCAGGTCGATCGCGACGTGCTGGAAAAACTCGAGGCGCCGCTGACCCATCTGTTGCGCAATGCGGTCGACCATGGCATCGAAACCCCGGAGCAACGCGTGCTCAAGGGCAAGTCCGAAGAGGGCCTGATCCGTCTGCGCGCCTCGCACCAGGCCGGTTTGCTGGTGCTCGAATTGAGCGATGACGGCAATGGCGTCGATCTGGAAAAAGTCCGCCGCAGCATCGTCGAGCGCCAGCTGTCGCCAGCCGAAACGGCGGCGCAATTGAGCGAAGAGGAACTGCTGACGTTCCTGTTTCTGCCGGGTTTCAGCCTGCGCGATACGGTGACCGAAGTGTCCGGGCGTGGCGTCGGTCTCGACGCGGTGCAGCACATGGTGCGGCAATTGCGCGGCGCAGTGGTGCTGGAGCAGACGGCAGGCGAGGGCAGCCGTTTTCATCTTGAGGTGCCGCTGACCCTGTCGGTGGTGCGCAGCCTGGTGGTGAAAGTCGGAGACGAGGCCTACGCGTTTCCGCTGGCGCACATCGAGCGCATGTGCGATCTGGAGCCGCAGGACATCGTACAGGTCGAAGGGCGCCAGCATTTCTGGCATGAAGGCCGGCACGTCGGGCTGGTCGCCGCCAGTCAACTGCTCAATCGCCCACTGAGCCAGAGCAGCGACGAGACCCTCAAGGTCGTGGTGATTCGCGAGCGCGACGCGATCTACGGTGTGGCGGTCGAGCGGTTTGTTGGCGAGCGCACGCTGGTGGTGCTGCCGCTGGATGAGCGGCTGGGCAAGGTTCAGGACATTTCCGCCGGGGCGTTGCTCGACGACGGTTCGGTGGTGTTGATCGTCGATGTCGAAGACATGCTGCGCTCGGTGGACAAACTGCTCAATACCGGGCGCCTGGAACGCATCGCCCGTCACGGAAATCAGGCCGCTGAAGTGGCGCGCAAACGGATTCTGGTGGTCGACGATTCACTGACCGTGCGCGAACTGCAACGCAAGCTGCTGCTCAATCGCGGCTATGACGTGGCGGTCGCGGTGGACGGCATGGACGGTTGGAACGCATTGCGTTCGGAGGACTTCGATTTGCTGATCACCGACATCGACATGCCGCGCATGGACGGCATCGAGCTGGTTACGCTGCTGCGCCGCGATAACCGCCTGCAATCGCTGCCGGTGATGGTGGTTTCGTACAAGGATCGTGAAGAGGATCGCCGTCGTGGACTGGACGCCGGCGCGGACTATTATTTAGCCAAGGCCAGTTTTCATGACGACGCCCTGCTTGATGCAGTGGTTGAGCTCATTGGAGGAGCGCGGGCATGAAAATCGCAATCGTCAACGACATGCCCCTGGCGGTGGAGGCGCTGCGCCGAGCGCTGGCCTTCGAGCCGGCGCATCAGGTGATCTGGGTCGCCAGAAATGGCGCCGAGGCGGTGCAACTGTGCGCCGAAAATACCCCGGATCTGATTCTGATGGACCTGATCATGCCCGTGATGGACGGCGTCGAGGCGACCCGGCGCATCATGGCCGAAACCCCGTGCGCCATCGTCATTGTCACGGTCGACCGTCAGCAAAACGTACACCGGGTCTTCGAAGCCATGGGCCACGGCGCGCTGGACGTGGTGGATACCCCGGCGCTCGGTGCCGGCAATGCGCAGGAAGCGGCGGCGCCGTTGCTGCGCAAGATCCTCAACATTGGCTGGCTGATCGGCGAGAAGACCAACCGTACCCGTCCGGCGCCGGTCCCGCCGCGCAGCTCCGGCTCGTGCAAGCGGCTGGTGGCGATCGGCTCGTCTGCCGGCGGGCCCGCGGCGCTGGAAGTGCTGCTAAAGGGCCTGCCGCGCAATTTTTCGGCAGCCATCGTGCTGGTGCAGCACGTGGATCAGGTGTTCGCCGCCGGCATGGCCGAATGGCTGGCCAGCGCCAGTGGCCTGGACGTGCGCCTGGCCCGTGAAGGCGAGCCGCCGCAAGCCGGCGCCGTGCTGCTGGCGGGCACCAATCACCATATTCGCTTATTGAAAAACGGCACGCTGGCCTACACCGCCGAGCCGGTCAACGAGATCTACCGACCTTCGATCGACGTGTTTTTCGAAAGCGTCGCCAACTATTGGAACGGCGATGCCGTCGGGGTTTTATTGACCGGTATGGGACGCGACGGGGCGCAAGGGCTTAAGCTCATGCGCCAGCAGGGATATCTGACCATCGCGCAGGACCAGCAAAGCAGTGCGGTGTACGGCATGCCCAAGGCCGCAGCAGCCATCGATGCAGCTGTCGAAATCCGTCCACTGGAAAAGATAGCGCCACGATTGCTGGAGGTATTCCCCAAATGAACCGTTTCTTCCGCAATCCTGGCTCCCGCAGTATTCAGGTGACCGCCCATGAATGATTTACAGATCGACGACATTAAAACCGACGAAAACGCCGCCATGGTGTTGTTGGTGGACGATCAGGCGATGATCGGCGAAGCCGTGCGCCGTGGGCTGTCGAACGAAGAGAATATCGACTTCCACTTCTGCTCCGACCCGCACCAGGCCATCGCCCAGGCGGTACGGATCAAGCCGACGGTGATTTTGCAGGATCTGGTGATGCCCGGCCTCGATGGCCTGAGCCTGGTGCGCGAATACCGCAATCACCCGGCCACCAAGGACATCCCGATCATCGTGCTGTCGACCAAGGAAGACCCGCTGATCAAGAGTGCGGCGTTCTCTGCCGGGGCCAACGATTATCTGGTGAAACTGCCGGACACCATCGAACTGGTGGCGCGCATCCGTTATCACTCGCGCTCCTACATGACCCTGCTGCAACGGGATGCGGCGTACCGGGCGTTGCGCGTGAGCCAGCAGCAGTTGCTCGACACCAACCTGGTGCTGCAACGCCTGATGAACTCCGATGGCCTGACCGGGCTGTCCAACCGCCGGCACTTCGACGAGTACCTGGAGCTGGAATGGCGCCGCTCGCTGCGCGATCAGAGCCAGTTGTCACTGTTGATGATCGACGTCGATTACTTCAAGTCCTACAACGACAGCTTTGGCCATGTCGAAGGCGACGAAGCGCTGCGCAAGGTCGCCACGGCGATCCGCGACGCCAGCGCCCGACCGTCGGACCTGCCGGCGCGCTACGGCGGCGAAGAGTTCGCTCTGGTGTTGCCGAACACCTCGCCGGGCGGCGCGCGGCTTGTGGCGGAGAAACTGCGCCAGACCGTGGCGGCCCTGAAGATTCCGCACAATACCCCGGGTGACGGGGCGAGCCTGACCATCAGCATCGGCCTGGCGACCATGGTGCCGCAGGCGGGCAGCGATTGCCGGCTGCTGATCTCGGCGGCGGATCGCGGGTTGTACCTGGCGAAAAACAATGGGCGCAACCAGGTGGGTATTGAATAGACACACAACCCCCGGTGGGAGCGGGCTTGCTCGCGAAAGCAGCTTGGCACTCGACGTAGAGGTTGCCTGACACGCCGCCTTCGCGAGCAAGCCCGCTCCCACAGCGGTTCTGCGTCAGGCCATGTCAAGTGATTCGCCCCGACAGCCGCCAGACGGGCTGCCGTGACAGCGTGATTACGTTATACTCGCCGGCTTTCAAAAGTTCGCCAACGAGTGCTGCCCGTCATGGAAATCAACCCGATCCTGAACACCATCAAGGACCTGTCCGAGCGCTCCGAAACTATTCGGGGGTATCTTTGACTACGATCAAAAGCATGAGCGTCTGACCGAGGTCAATCGCGAGCTTGAAGATCCGAGTGTCTGGAACAAACCTGAATACGCCCAGGAACTGGGCCGCGAGCGCTCTGCGCTGGCGCAGATCGTCGACACTCTCGACGAACTGAACGCCGGTCTGGCCGATTGCCGCGACCTGCTGGACATGGCCGTCGAAGAAAACGACGAAGGCGCAGTGGGCGATGTCGTCGCCGAGCTGGCCCGTCTCGAAGAAAGCCTGGCCAAGCTTGAATTCCGCCGCATGTTCAGCCATGAAATGGACCCGAACAACGCCTACCTGGACATCCAGGCCGGCTCCGGTGGCACCGAAGCCCAGGACTGGGCCAACATCCTGCTGCGCATGTACCTGCGCTGGGCGGACAAACGCGGTTTCGACGCGACGATCATGGAGCTGTCGGCCGGTGAAGTCGCCGGTATCAAAGGTGCGACCGTGCACATCAAGGGCGAATACGCCTTTGGCTGGCTGCGCACCGAGATCGGCGTGCACCGTCTGGTGCGCAAGAGCCCGTTCGACTCCGGCAACCGTCGTCACACCTCGTTCTCCGCGGTGTTCGTCTCGCCAGAGATCGACGACAAGGTGGAAATCGAAATCAACCCGGCAGACCTGCGGATCGACACCTATCGTTCCTCCGGTGCCGGTGGTCAGCACGTAAACACCACCGACTCGGCCGTACGTATCACTCACGTACCGACCAACACCGTGGTCAGCTGCCAGAACGAACGTTCCCAGCACGCCAACAAGGACACCGCCATGAAAATGCTGCGGGCCAAGTTGTACGAGCAGGAAATGCAGAAACGCAACGCCGCGTCGCAAGCGCTGGAAGACACCAAGTCCGACATCGGCTGGGGTCACCAGATTCGCTCTTACGTGCTCGATGCGTCGCGGATCAAGGATCTGCGCACCAACATCGAACGCAGCGACTGCGACAAGGTGCTCGACGGCGACATCGACGAGTACCTGGAAGCCAGCCTGAAATCGGGGCTGTAAGAAATAAGCTGCAGGATCGCTGATTCAACACGATCCCTGCAGGAGTGGGCCTGCCCGCGATCCCCAGCCGCTGGCTGGGGGCAACGAACCTGTGATGGAAAATTTAAAGACATGAGCGACCAACAACTCGACCCGCAAGCCCTGCAACAGGAAGAAAACTCCCTGATCGCCCTGCGCAAGGAAAAGCTTGCTGCCGAGCGCGCCAAGGGCAATGCCTTCCCGAACGACTTCCGCCGCGAAAACTACTGCGAAGATCTGCAGAAGAAATACGCGGACAAGACCAAGGAAGAGCTGGCCGAGGCTGCAATTCCGGTCAAGGTTGCCGGTCGCATCATGCTCAACCGTGGCTCGTTCATGGTGATCCAGGACATGACCGGTCGCATCCAGGTCTACGTCAACCGCAAGACCCTGTCCGAAGACACCCTGGCCGCCGTCAAGACCTGGGACATGGGCGACATCATTGCCGCTGAAGGCACCCTGGCCCGTTCCGGCAAGGGCGACCTGTACGTGGAAATGACCAGCGTGCGTCTGCTGACCAAGTCGCTGCGTCCGCTGCCGGACAAGCACCACGGCCTGACCGACACCGAACAGCGCTACCGTCAGCGCTACGTTGACCTGATCGTCAACGAAGAAGTGCGTCAGACCTTCCGCGTGCGTTCGCAAGTGATCGCGCACATCCGCAGCTTCCTGATGAAGCGCGACTTCCTCGAAGTCGAAACGCCGATGCTGCAGACCATTCCTGGCGGCGCTGCGGCCAAGCCGTTCGAAACCCACCACAACGCGCTGGACATGGAAATGTTCCTGCGTATCGCGCCTGAGCTGTATCTGAAGCGTCTGGTGGTCGGCGGTTTCGAGAAAGTGTTCGAGATCAACCGCAACTTCCGTAACGAAGGCGTTTCGACGCGTCACAACCCAGAATTCACCATGTTGGAGTTCTACCAGGCTTACGCCGACTACGAAGACAACATGGACCTGACCGAAGAACTGTTCCGTGAACTGGCGCAGTTGGTGCTGGGCAGCACCGACGTGCCGTACGGCGACAAGGTGTTCCACTTCGGCGAGCCGTTCGTGCGCCTGTCGGTGTTCGACTCGATCCTCAAGTACAACCCTGAGCTGACCGCCGATGACCTGAACGACATCGACAAGGCTCGCGCCATCGCCAAGAAGGCCGGTGCCAAGGTGCTGGGCTTCGAAGGCCTGGGCAAGCTGCAGGTGATGATTTTCGAAGAGCTGGTCGAGCACAAGCTGGAGCAGCCGCACTTCATCACTCAGTACCCGTTCGAAGTGTCGCCGCTGGCGCGTCGTAACGACGACAACCCGAACGTCACCGACCGTTTCGAGCTGTTCATCGGTGGCCGTGAAATCGCCAACGCCTATTCCGAGTTGAACGACGCGGAAGACCAGGCCGAGCGCTTCATGGCGCAGGTGGCCGACAAGGACGCCGGCGACGACGAAGCCATGCACTACGACGCCGACTTCGTTCGCGCGCTGGAGTACGGCATGCCGCCAACGGCCGGTGAAGGCATCGGCATCGACCGACTGGTGATGTTGCTGACCAACTCGCCGTCGATCCGCGATGTGATCCTGTTCCCGCACATGCGACCGCAAGCGTAAACGTTTCAGTTGAAAAGCCGCCTAAAACAGGCGGCTTTTTATTGCCTGTCTGGTACAAATGTATCAATTGGTTACTTTTGAAATAGCAGAGGAAGTCCAGTCGTGATGGTTGCAATCGCTCAAGAAGGTGCAGCGGGTATCGCCACTGCGGTCGCTGAAAGTGTTCAGTACCAGGGCCGCAAGGCCAGCCGACAGGGCAGCGAGCAGCGTCGTCAGGACATTCTCGACGCGGCGATGCGCATTGTCGTGCGTGACGGCGTTCGCGCCGTGCGCCACCGGGCGGTGGCGGCCGAGGCCGGAGTGCCGCTGTCAGCCACCACCTATTACTTCAAGGACATCGATGACCTGCTCACCGATACCTTCGCCCAGTACGTCGAACGCAGCGCGGCTTACATGGCCAAGCTGTGGATCAACAACGAAGGCCTGCTGCGCGAGATGGTTGTCAGTGGCGACGGCAGCCCCGAGTCGCGCTCGCAACTGGCGGACGATATCGCGCGGCTGATGGCCGACTACGTACACCGGCAACTGGTCAACCGTCGCGAGCATCTGATGGCCGAGCAGGCGTTCCGCCAGGAAGCACTGCTCAACCCGCGCCTGGCAATTCTGGTGCGCTCGCATCAGCAGATTCTGCTACAGGGCACCTGCCAGTTGTTCCAGGTACTGGGCTCGCGCGAACCGCAGCAGGATGCCAAGGTGTTGACGGCGATTATCGGACGGATGGAATATCAGGGCCTGCTCAACGACGCCGAGCCTTTGGCCGAAGAGGACATGCTCGGGATTCTGACGCGGTATATGCATCTGGTGCTGGCGTCGGTCTGATAGCCGATGGAGGTCCCCTGTGGGAGCGGGCTTGCTCGCGAATGCGGTGGGTCAGTCAACTGAAGTGTTGAATGTGAAACCGCTTTCGCGAGCAAGCCCGCTCCCACATGGGAAGGTGTTTCAGGTTCTAGGGAGTGTTGAATGAAAGCCTGGCGTGGCGCGCTGATCGCGCTGTCGTTCCTGCTGCTCAGCGGTTGTCTGGTGACCTTCAAGGAGCCGCTGTCCGCCAGTGAGCCGGCCCCCAAGGGCCTGCTCGGCCAATGGTCGAGCACCAACGCCTGGGGCGAACCGATGAATCTGGAACTGACGCGTCTGGGCAACGATCGCTATCAGGCGGTCGCGTACTTCAAGGCCAGACCCCGCGAACGCGAAGCCTATCCGTTCACCGTGTCGCGCCACGGAAGCCGCTGGTATCTGTCGGCGAAGGTGCCGGCGCAGTACGGCGGGCACTTCACCATTGCCGGATTCGAGATTACCGATAAGCACGAACTGGTGATCTACAACCTAGATGTTGAACAGATCAACCAGGCCATCGCGCAGAAAAGCCTCGACGGCCAAGGCTTCCAGACCGACGATGGCGACGGCCTGCTGGTCGACAGCAGCCTCGACAAGGTCTTTGCTTACCTCGACGACCCGGCCAATTCCGATGTATTCGTCGAGGCCGCGCGCTATCAGCGTCAGGCCCGCGCCAAATAATTCAGTTTTCTACAGGAGTTTCGGGTGGACGATTACCAGCAGACGATACGCACGCTGTCCGATCGCATTGTGCTGGCGCAGACGCCGATTCGCGTCCTCGACGCGGTGAAGTGGGACGAGAACATCCGCAAGGGCTTTCTCAAGGCCAAGGGCAAGGAAATGCCGGCGGTGGATCGCGACTACTACCTCAACCGCCCACTGAGTTTCGATTCGAGCAAGGTCAAACTGGAATTCCAGAACATCGAGCGCGACATCACCCGTCAGCTCGGCCAGTTCAACCCGGTCGGGCAGATCATGCGCCGCATGTGCAAGGAATACCGGATGGTGGTGCGCATGCTCGAAGCGCGCGGCACCGAGGATTTCGGCCTGATCTCGCAGGAACTGTACGGCGCCGCCTCCGATGCGTTCCACGCCGGTGACCCGACCCTGGCCGACCTCGGCCTGATGATGTCCGACTACCTGAACAACATCGATGGCCGTGGCGACCTGAAGGACGAACCGAAAATCCTCACCGCCAAGGACGCCGTGCACTTGCTGCAAACGCGTTTGAACAAGGTGTTCGGCGAGGCCGAGGAAACCATCCGCGTGTTCGAGTCCGACGGTATCGTGGCCGACGCGGCGGCGGGGGCCGACTACATCAAGATCCGCACCGACGCGATGTTCAACGACCGCGATGTACGCGCGCTGGAAGTCCACGAAGGCCTGGTGCACGTGGGCACCACGCTCAATGGCTTGAACCAGCCGATCTGCACCTTCCTGTCCAAAGGCCCACCCTCCTCGACGGTGACTCAGGAAGGCCTGGCGATCCTGATGGAAATCATCACATTCGCCTCCTACCCGAGTCGCCTGCGCAAACTGACCAACCGCACCCGCGCCATTCACATGGTCGAGGAGGGCGCGGACTTCCTGCAGGTGTTCGAGTTCTTCCGCGAGCAGGGTTTTGAAATGGCCGAAAGCTATGGCAACGCCAGCCGGGTGTTCCGTGGTTCGACGCCGACTGGCCTGCCATTCACCAAAGACTTGTCCTACCTCAAGGGCTTTATCATGGTTTACAACTACATTCAGTTGGCCGTGCGTAAAGGCAAGCTTGAGCAGGTGCCGCTGCTGTTCTGCGGCAAGACTACGCTTGAGGACATGCGCACCTTGCGTCAGTTGGTCGATGAAGGCCTGGTGGTGCCGCCGAAGTACCTGCCGGAACAGTTTCGCGACATGAATGCGCTGTCGGCGTGGATGTGCTTCTCCAACTTCCTCAATCACTTGAGCCTGGACCGGATCGAGGCGGATTACTCCAACATCCTTTGAGCAACCTATATCCCCTGTGGGAGCGAGCCTGCTCGCGAATGCGATTTCACATTCAACATCAATGATGGCTGATACACCGCGTTCGCGAGCAGGCTCGCTCCCACAGTTTTGATTTGTGTTTAGCCCACGATTTCTGCGAGGTTTCACCGGATGAGAATCCTCGGCATCTTCTGCCTGCTCCTGACCCTCGGCGGTTGCAGTTCGCTGTTGTTCTACCCCGAGCCTGGCCAGATCTTCACCCCGGAAAAAGCCAGGCTCGAGTACCGCACAGTCACCCTGACCACCGCTGACGGCCTCAAGCTGAACGCCTGGTGGCTGCCGGCCAAACCCGGCGTTGAAGTCAAAGGTACGGTGCTGCACCTGCACGGCAACGGCGGCAATCTGCCGATGCACCTGGGCGGCAGCTGGTGGTTGCCGAAAAGCGGCTATCAAGTGCTGCTGGTGGACTATCGCGGTTACGGCTTGTCGGAGGGCAAACCGAGCCTGCCGGACATCTATCAGGATATCGATGCGGCATTCGCCTGGCTGGATCAGGCGCCGGAGGTCAAAGGCAAGCCGCTGATCCTGCTCGGCCAAAGCCTCGGTGGTTCGATGGCCGTGCATTGGCTGGTGCAGCACCCGGAGCGGCAGAAGCAACTCAAGGCCCTTGTGCTCGACGGTGTGCCCGCCAGTTACCGCAGCGTCGGCCAGTACGCCCTCAGCACGTCATGGCTGACCTGGCCGTTTCAGGTGCCGCTGTCGTGGCTGGTGCCGGACGGCGACAGCGCCATCAACGCGATGCCGCAACTCAAGGGCGTGTCCAAGCTGATCTTTCACAGCATCGACGACCCGTTGGTGCCGCTTTCCAATGGCATCCGTCTGTATCAAGCTGCGCCGCCCCCGCGGGTGTTGCAGTTGACCCGTGGCGGCCATGTGCAGACCTTCGGTGACCCGGTCTGGCGCAAAGTGATGCTGCGCTATCTGGAGGACCCCGAACATTTCAACGGCCTGCGCCGCTTGGGCGAAATCCCGAATTACCCGCAACCTCCGAATTCTGAAGATGAGAGTCCGCAATGAGTGAAGAACGTAACGCCATCCCGCTGATCATCACCGGTATCTGCAGCATCCTCGGCACCGTCGGGGCGCTGTGGTACTACGGCTACCTGCACTTCGCCAAACCCGAGGATGCGCTGCTGCTCAACGAATTCACCATGCTCAAGACCGTGCCGGGCGAAGACTACAAAGCCTCGCTGGACCCGGCGCCGCAAGTGGCGCAATGCATCGATGGCGTGCTGGTGTTATTCGACACCGAGCAGAAAGGCCTGACCGGTGTGCTGATCAATGCACAGAAGAAAGCCGTGCGCTGCATGGGACAGGAAACGCCGCAACAGCTCGAACAGTAACCCGCTCCCACAAGGGCATTGTGTGTGGCCAAAAAAAGCCCCGCCTGATCACTCAGGCGGGGCTTTTGCGTTACCGCGTAATGCTTAGTTCGAGCTTACTGCCGAACGTGGCATCACTGGCTGGTTGTCGTTGGAAATGGTCACTTCCACACGACGGTTCATCGCACGACCGGAAACGCTGCCGTTATCGGCAACCGGGTATTCCTTGCCGTAACCCTGAACCACGATGCGCGAAGGATCCACGCCCATCTTGATCAGTGCCACTTGCACAGAAGTCGCACGACGCTCGGACAGCGACTGGTTGTAGTTCGCCGCGCCGGTGCTGTCGGTGTAACCCTCGACGATCACCTTGCGATCAGGGTTTTCCTGAAGGAATTGCGCCAGTTTGTTGATGTTTACCAGACCGCTGGATTTCAGGTCAGCCTTGTTGGTGGCGAACAGCACGTCACCGAAGGTCACCAGCGTACCGCGATCAGTCTGCTTGGCGTTCAGGCTGTTCTGCAGCTGTTTGATCTGTTGATCGCGAGCGTCCAGACGGGCCTGGGCACGTTGCGCGGCAGCGTTCTTCAGGTTGTTTTCAGCGGTGCGCAGGGCAATGGTCTGCTTGGCCACTTCCACGCGCTGGTTGGTCAGGTAGGCCAGTTGGTCAACCTTGGCGGCGTTTTCCTTGTCCAGATAAGCCTTGTCGGCCTTGTCCAGGTAATCGCTGGCGTCTTTGGTTTCCAGGGCTGCGACTTTGCTCGCCTGCGGGTTGGCCTGCAGACCGGCGTAGTTGGTGCGCGCCTGTTCCAGGTTCGGGTTAGGCGGGGTGGAGCAGGCAGCCAGGGCAACGCTTGCGGCCAGGAGAGCGGGGATCATCAGTTGCTTACGCATAATTTGTCGTCCTTTCTATCGATAAGAGTTTCAGCTTTGCGGTCGGGATGCGCGCTTACTGCACGGTGCGCTGACTTTCCTGACGCAGTTCCTGAACACCTTTCTGCGAATCCTTCAAAGCCTGTTCGGCCTTGGCTGCCTGAGCCTTGCGTTCCGCTACACGAGCGTCCCATTCGGCTTGCTCGGACAGGGTGCGCGCTTCGTCATACTTCTTGTCGTGCATGGCGATTTCGGCTTGTTTGAGCTTGTCTTGAGCCTGCTTCATTTCCACCGCAGCGAACTCGGTACCGCCAGCGCTCACAGCGCTGTTGACCGCCGATTGAGTCACGGCGTATTGCTCGGTCGGTGGGTTCCCGGCGCAACCGGCCAGAACGAAGCTGGTGCCGATGGCCAGGGCGGCCAGTTTCAGACCGCGCAGGTGAGAGAACGAGGTTTGGGTCTTCATGGTCTTCAACTCCATTGTTTAACTCCTGATAAAACCGAAAATCCATCCTGGTCGAGGAGCCGCAAGCGTCGTGTGAAAGCGCGTTTTTGAAACGCTCGTTCCAGGCGTGGTTACTGGTTCCGACCGGAGGCGTTTTTTAAAAGTTCAGAAAAGATGGCCCATCGCCCCAAATTTTTTTGACCAAACGGACAAGGCTCTAAACCGGGAACTTTGGCGGGGCAGAGTGGTACGCGCGGGTGTTTCTAATACCGAAAAAACGTCGATCTGGAGGCAGAAATACAGTCAATGTGGGAGCGAGCCTGCTCGCGAAAGCGGTGTGCCAGTCACCGTCAAAGTAGACTGATATATTGCTTTCGCGAGCAGGCTCGCTCCCACAGTTTTGATCTGTGGAGTGTCAGTGTTTCTGTTTACCGGCGGCCGCCGACAAATCCTGCAGATGCCGCCTCGACAACGCCAGGAAGCGCGGCGTCGGGCCGACGTCTTCGTACAGCGGATCACCTTCTTCATCGGTGGCGACCACAGTCGAACCCTTCACATACGGCAGGCTCGCCTCGAACTCTTCAAGCGCGGCACCGATCAGCTCGCCGAGCAGTTCTTCGGGGTGGCGTTTGGGGTACATCTCGGCAATCGCGGCCAGCCGCGCGGCGGCCTCGACGTCCAGATGAATCGTGTAGCCGGTGTCGGTCAGGCGACCTTTGGCGTTTTCTTCCCAATGCTGGGCGAGTTCACGGATTTTCATGATGACCTCATTCGTGCCTGCTCGTGGCAGGCCTGGGTGAGTGTCCGGCAGGGCCGGCGGCAAGCCGTTGTACGGCTTACTGTTGAGACTAGCTTCAAGCCCCAAGGTTTAAAGTCCCTTCGTCGTCTGCTTGTAAGAAGCGCCGTAGAGCGGCACTCTCTGGGCAAAGCATTCGTTTCTGAGCCGTCCCGATCACCGCTGGAGAACTGCTGATGACCGATATTGATGCACGCTTGCGCGAGGACGTTCACCTGCTGGGTGAGCTGTTGGGCAACACCATCCGAGACCAGTACGGCGAGGAATTTCTCGACAAGATCGAGCAGATTCGCAAGGGCGCCAAGGCTGACCGGCGCGGCTCGATGGACGCCGAACTCAGCGCCAGCCTCAATCAGTTGAGCGAAGACGAATTGCTCCCGGTGGCGCGGGCGTTCAACCAGTTTCTCAATCTGGCGAACATCGCCGAGCAGTACCAGTTGATTCATCGCCGCGAAGAGTCGCAGCCGGCGCCGTTCGAGGCCCGCGTGCTCCCGGAGCTGCTCGCCCGCCTGCGCAATGAAGGCCACAGTGCCGAATCGCTGGCCCGGCAACTGGCGCGCCTGGAAATCGAGCTGGTACTGACCGCGCACCCGACCGAAGTGGCGCGGCGCACGCTGATCCAGAAGTACGACGCGATCGCCGCGCAACTCGCCGCGCAGGATCATCGCGACCTGACCAGCGCCGAACGTGAACAGATCCAGAACACCCTGCAACGACTGATCGCCGAAGCCTGGCACACCGAAGAAATCCGCCGCACCCGGCCGACTCCGGTCGATGAAGCCAAGTGGGGTTTTGCGGTGATCGAACACTCGCTCTGGCAGGCGATTCCCAACCACATGCGCAAGGCCGATCAGGCGTTGTTTGCCGCCACCGGCCTGCGCTTGCCACTGGAGGCGGCGCCGATTCGCTTTGCCTCGTGGATGGGCGGCGACCGCGACGGCAACCCCAACGTCACCGCTGCGGTGACCCGCGAAGTGCTGTTGCTGGCGCGCTGGATGGCCGCCGACCTGTACCTGCGCGATGTCGATCACCTGGCCGCCGAGCTGTCGATGCAGCAGGCCAGCGACGCGCTCAAGGCCAAGGCCGGTGACAGCGCCGAACCTTACCGTGCGGTGCTCAAGCAATTGCGCGAACGCCTGCGGGCCACGCGCAACTGGGCGCACGCCTCGCTGAGCGCCAGCACGCCGGCACCGGCCGACGTGTTGCACAACAACCGCGATCTGCTCGATCCGCTGGAGCTGTGCTTCAACTCGCTGCACGAGTGTGGCATGGGCGTGATCGCCGACGGGCCGTTGCTCGATTGCCTGCGCCGGGCGGTGACCTTCGGCCTGTTCCTGGTGCGCCTCGACGTGCGCCAGGATTCGACGCGGCACAGCTCGGCGATGACCGAAATCACCGATTACCTCGGCCTCGGTCGCTATGAAGACTGGGACGAAGAACAACGCATCGGCTTCCTGACCCGCGAACTGAACAATCGCCGGCCACTGCTCCCGGCGCATTTCAAACCGTCCGCCGACACCGCCGAAGTGCTCGCCACTTGCAAGGAAATCGCTGCCGCACCGGGCGCCTCGCTGGGCTCTTATGTAATCTCGATGGCGGGCGCCGCCTCCGACGTGCTGGCCGTGCAACTGCTGCTCAAAGAGTCCGGCGTGCTGCGGCCGATGCGTGTGGTACCGCTGTTCGAAACCCTCGCCGACCTCGACAACGCCGGGCCGGTCATGGAGCGTCTGTTGCTGCTGCCGGGGTATCGCGCCAGGTTGCAGGGCCCGCAGGAAGTGATGATTGGCTATTCCGACTCGGCCAAGGACGCCGGCACTACTGCAGCGGCGTGGGCGCAGTACCGGGCGCAGGAACGTCTGGTGGAAATCTGTCGCGAACAGCAAGTCGAACTGCTGTTGTTCCACGGTCGCGGCGGCACCGTGGGCCGTGGCGGCGGCCCGGCGCACGCGGCGATCCTGTCGCAGCCGCCGGGGTCGGTGGCAGGGCGGTTCCGCACCACCGAACAGGGCGAAATGATTCGATTCAAATTCGGTCTGCCGGACATCGCCGAGCAGAACCTCAATCTGTATCTGGCCGCCGTGCTCGAAGCGACGCTGTTGCCGCCACCGCCACCGACGCCCGAGTGGCGGCATCTGATGGACGAATTGGCCGCTGACGGTGTTGCTGCGTATCGCGCAGTGGTGCGGGAGAATCCGCAGTTCGTCGAGTACTTCCGCCAGTCCACGCCGGAGCAGGAGTTGGGGCGCTTGCCTCTGGGCAGCCGACCGGCCAAGCGCCGCGCCGGCGGGATCGAAAGCCTGCGGGCGATTCCATGGATCTTCGGCTGGACCCAGACACGTTTGATGCTGCCCGCCTGGCTGGGCTGGGAAACCGCGTTGAGCAAGGCACTGGAGCGCGGCGAAGGCGAATTGCTGGGACAGATGCGCGAGCAGTGGCCGTTCTTCCGTACGCGCATCGACATGCTGGAAATGGTCCTGGCCAAGGCCGACGCCGACATTGCGCTGTCTTACGATCAGCGTCTGGTCGAGCCGGACTTGCTGCCGTTGGGCGCGCAGTTACGCGACCTATTGTCGCAGGCGTGCGCGGTGGTGCTCGGCCTGACTGGTCAGTCGCAACTGCTGGCACATAGCCCCGACACCTTGGAATTCATCCGTCTGCGCAACACCTATCTTGATCCGCTGCATCTATTGCAGGCCGAACTGTTGGCCCGTTCGCGGCAGCAGAATGTCGAGCAGGGCAGCCCGGTGGAGCAGGCGCTGCTGGTGTCTGTGGCGGGGATTGCCGCCGGTTTGCGCAATACCGGCTAGGGTTTTTGTGCTGGTGTCAGGCACCCGGTGCACAGGCCGGGTGTCGCTTTGTACACAGGTGGAAAGTGCGGGCAGGCGACAGTTAATGATGGGGTTGCGACTTGGCTTACCGGGTCGCAAGGTCGCGGCGGGCGCCGGTTTCTCCGACTTTTGGCGTCTTGTGTGGGCGCAGCCTGCTGTGTATCTTGATCAGCCTTTGGCCGTTTGTGCGGCCACGACCCGTTTTTTTGAGATTGGCCCCAAGAGGCGAATCCCGTTGTTTTCTATATAAAAAATTGAGGAGCACATCGATGCGCGTCATTCTGCTGGGAGCTCCCGGGGCCGGTAAAGGTACTCAGGCTAAGTTCATCACCGAGAAATTCGGCATTCCGCAAATCTCCACCGGCGACATGCTGCGTGCTGCGGTCAAGGCTGGCACTCCACTGGGCGTTCAAGCCAAGAGCATCATGGATGCCGGCGGCCTGGTGTCGGATGACCTGATCATCGCGCTGGTGCAGGATCGCATCGCTCAACCAGACTGCGTCAATGGCTTCCTGTTCGACGGCTTCCCGCGCACCATTCCGCAGGCCGAAGCGCTGGTGACTGCCGGTGTCGAGTTGGACGCAGTGGTTGAAATCGCTGTTGAAGACGAAGAAATCGTGCAGCGTATCGCCGGTCGCCGCGTTCACGAGGCCAGCGGCCGCGTGTACCACATCGTCTACAACCCGCCGAAAGTGGCCGGCAAAGACGACGTTACCGGCGACGATCTGGTGCAGCGCAAGGACGACACCGAAGAAACCGTGCGTCATCGCCTGTCGGTCTACCATTCTCAGACCAAGCCGCTGGTGGACTTCTACCAGAAGCTTTCCGCTGCCAACGGCAAACCGAAGTACAGCCACATCCCGGGTGTTGGTTCGGTCGAAGCGATCACCGCCAAGGTGCTCGAAGCGCTCAGCTGAAAAAGCTGATTCGCTGGATCATCCACGGCCCGCTTGCGGGCCGTAGTTGTTTATACTGACGCACTTTTTCTCCCACCTGTTTTGGATACATCGATGAGCACCTTGCTGGCCCTGGACACCGCGACCGAAGCTTGCTCCGTTGCCTTGCTGCATGACGGCAAGGTCACGAGCCATTACGAGGTGATCCCGCGTCTGCACGCGCAGAAGCTGCTGCCGATGATCCAGCAACTGCTGGCCGACGCCGGCACCACGTTGCAGGCGGTGGATGCGATTGCATTCGGTCGTGGTCCGGGCGCGTTTACCGGTGTGCGGATCGCCATCGGTGTGGTGCAAGGCCTGGCGTTTGCGCTGGATCGTCCGGTGCTGCCGGTGTCGAACCTGGCGGTGCTGGCGCAGCGTGCGTATCGCGAGCACGGCGTCAGCCAGGTCGCGGCGGCCATCGACGCGCGGATGGATGAAGTGTATTGGGGCTGCTACCGCGAGACCGCCGGCGAGATGCGCCTGGTCGGCGCCGAAGCGGTGCTGCCGCCGGAAGTCGCGGGGCTGCCGGCCGATGCCAGCGGAGCATGGTTCGGTGCGGGTACCGGTTGGGGCTATGGCGAGCGGATCGCGGTCAATCCGAGCGGTCAGGACGCCGCTATGTTGCCCCACGCTGAAGACCTGCTGACGCTGGCGCGGTTTGCCTGGGAACGCGGTGAGTCGATCCCGGCCGATGATGCGCAGCCGGTTTATCTGCGCGATAAGGTCGCCACTCCCAAGGCTCGCTGAGGCCGGATTTCTATTGTGGGCAGCTTCTGTGGTGAGGGGATAAATCCCCTCACCACAAAGCCCTCCACAATCCCCGGGCTTATTCCAAATTCTGCCAATCGTCAGTTTCCAACCCCGCGCTTTAAACCTTTTGCGCTTTATGTGTTCTAGTTATCACTCGGCGATTTGCTAAGTCGGTCAGGTGCCGCTAAATTGCCATCATCGATACCGAGCATGAATTTATGCGTATAGACGGCCTTTCCTCTCAGTCCTACCCGGTCAAGCGCAAGCCTCGCAAAGGCAACGTGGCGCTGGATGAGTCCGTCGACGATATCGACGGCGAGCTGGAATTCCCGACCGAAGAGCAACTGGCCGCCCGCGCTGCCAAAGCCTCCGCACAACGCCTGGCCAATCTGCCTGCCCGTCAGCAAGACATGATTTATCACCGCGCGATGAGCAAAAGCGTAGCGATGGCCCTGGCCAGCTACCTGAGCACCGCCGGTTTTGTCGATTGGGATGCGGATGTGCTGGGCCTCGACTTGTACATCTGATGGCGTTGCCTTACTACCTCGGTTGCCCGTCCTGGAGCGAAAACGCCTGGCGCGAGTATCTGTACCCCGAAGACGCCAAGACCTCCGACTTCCTCAGTCTCTACGCCCAAGTGTTCAACGCCGTGGAAGGCAATACGACCTTCTACGCCAGTCCCTCGCCAGCCACCGTGCAGCGTTGGGCCGAGACCATGCCCGAACACTTTCGCTTCACTGCCAAGTTCCCCGGCGACATCAGCCACAGCGGGGACCTGCGCGAGCAACTGACCGCCGCCGAAACCTTCGTCAGACTCCTCGAACCGCTCGGTGAGCGTGTATCGCCGCTGTGGCTGCAATTGTCGAAAAGCTTCACCCCGCATCGACTGCCGGAACTGACCGCGTTCATCGACGCGCTGGACCGGCCACTGGCGGTGGAAGTACGTCACGAACAGTTCTTCGCCAAGGGCGAGAGCGAGCGTCTGCTCAATCGCCTGCTGCTGGACCGTGGGGTGGAGCGCATCTGCCTTGATCCGCGAGCGCTGTTCAGCTGCCTGTCGACCGAGTCTTCGGTGATCCACGCGCAATCGAAAAAGCCCCGGGTGCCGACCCGTCCAGCGGCGTTCACGCAGTTCCCGCAGGTGCGTTTCATCGGCCATCCCGAGCTTGAGGCCAACGACCCGTTCCTGGTGCCGTGGGTGGCAAAAATCGCCGAGTGGATCGAAGAGGGCCGCACGCCGTATATCTTCCTGCACACCGCCGACAACATCCTGGCGGCGAAGCTGGCGCAACGTTTTCACGCACAACTGATGCAACGTTTGCCTGGCCTGCCATCCCTGCCTGAGCTATACAGAGAACCCGCCGCCGAGCAACTTGGCCTGCTCTGAGGCGGATTTTCATTCTTGCCCAGGAGCCTGCCGATGGACGCCCAAGCCGATCACGAACAAGCCCGCAAAGCCCATGCCTTCAAGGCCCTGCATGAGCGTCCGGGGATTTTCGTCATTCCCAATCCGTGGGACGCAGGGGCCGCGAAGATGCTCGCCAGCCTGGGCTATCAGGCGCTCGCGACCACCAGTGCCGGTTACGCGTTTTCCCAAGGCAAGGCCGACGGCGCCTTGAGTCTCGATGAGACTCTGGCCAATGTCCGGGCGATTGTCGCGGCCACCGATCTGCCGGTGGCAGTGGATCTGGAAAACGGTTTCGCCGATGACCCAGCCGAATGCGCCAAAAGCCTGTTGCGCGCCGCTGAGGCGGGGGCGGTGGGCGGTTCGATCGAGGACGCCACGGGCCGCGCCGACGCGCCGATTTATTGCTTCGAACACGCCGTGGCGCGCATCGAAGCCGCCGTCGCTGCCGTGCGCACGCTGCCATTTCCATTCACCCTGACCGCCCGAGCGGAAAACTACCTGCACGGTAATCCCGATATCCACGACACCATCCGCCGCTTGCAGGCCTTCGCCGAAGCCGGTGCCGACGTGTTGTACGCGCCGGGTTTGCGCAATGCCGAAGAAGTGCTGGCAGTGGTGCGCGCGGTGGCGCCGAAACCGGTCAACGTATTGATGTCCGGCGGTTTGAAACTGACCGCGCAGGAGCTGGAGGAAATGGGCGTGCGGCGCATCAGTACCGGTTCAGCATTGGCGCTGGCGGCGTTTGGCGAGTTTTTCCGCGCGGCTGAAGAAATCCAGCGCAGCGGCACCTTTGGCTTCACTGCGCAATCGATGCCGTACGCCAAGGCCAATCAGTTTTTCAAAGGCTGAGTGTGGGGTGCAGGGCAAGATACTGCTGAGGTATCAGGCGGCCAGGCGCAGGTTCTGCAGAACGATCGGGCGAGCCCAACCGTTATCGAAGTCCAGAGCCTTCTGTTGCTCGACGATTTCTTCCGGTGGGAACGGCGGGTAAGGTTTTTGCAGCAGGTCGAGGTCGAATTCGGCAATCGGCAGGTACAGCGGCTTCTTCTGCGGTGCCGGGCCAGGCTCTGGCACGGGCTGACCATTGTTGATCACGATCGGGCGGACCCAACTGCTGTCGAAGTCCTGTTGCCCTTGCTGAGCCTTGAGTTCTTCTGGCGGGAACGGCGGGAACGGCTTGTCCAGCAGATCGGTTTCGAATTCGGCGATTGGCAGGAACAGCGGTTCTGGCGGACGCACTTCAGTGTCGACCACGTCGCACTGACGCTGCTCGACGATGTGCGCGTGCAGTTCGCTGCCCAGGGTCGGTTCTTCAGGGCTGTTCAGGTCAACCGGAGGAAACGTGCCACAGGCCGGCACCACATCACTCGTCTGCTCAGCCAGCGCCTGGGCAAAGAAATCCTGCCACAGGTGACTGACGCCGCTCAGTGCTTGAGTGTTATGACGGCTAAAGTCGCCATGGGGCGAGATGTAGCCAATCGATGTGGGAAGAATGCCTGACATTTTTTTCGGTTGACGCTCAGCTCTGGCAAAATGCGCGTTGATTGGTTTATCGGCCACCTTTTGCCGATCCTTAACTTTTTTGAGCGCGTTTTCATGATTGAGCAACCCGCGGCCTGCCGCATCCATGTCCAGGCCCTCGGCCCGACGTTTGAGGCGCAAGCCGAGCAGTGGGCCGAGCGTCTGGGCCTGCCGATGCAGGTGGCCGACGGCGAGTTCGCCTTGCAACTGGGCGAGCAGGGCTTGCAGTTGCAGCAGCTTGGTCCGGATGCACCGGGGCCGGTGCGGGTGGATTTCGTCGAGGGTGGCGCGGCGCATCGGCGTCTGTACGGTGGCGGCAGCGGGCAGATGATCGCCAAGGCGGTCGGCATTGCCCAAGGCGTGCGCCCGCGGGTGCTGGATGCTACGGCGGGGCTGGGCAAGGACGCGTTCGTGCTGGCGAGTCTGGGCTGCGAGATGAGCCTGATCGAGCGCCAGCCGCTGATCGGAGCACTGCTTGAGGACGGCCTGGCGCGGGCGGCGGAAGATTTCGACGTGGCGCCGATTGTCGCGCGGATGAAGCTCCTCAAGGGCAACTCCATCGAGGTCATGCGCAATTGGGAAGGCGAGCCGCCGCAGGTGATCTACCTTGACCCGATGTTCCCGCACCGCGAGAAGACTGCACTGGTGAAGAAAGAGATGCGCCTGTTCCGGCCGCTGGTCGGTGATGATCCGGATGCACCAGCGCTGCTCGAAGCGGCGCTGGCATTGGCGACCCACCGCGTGGTGGTCAAGCGCCCGCGCAAGGCACCATGCATCGAAGGGCCGAAACCGAGCCATGCGCTGGATGGCAAGTCGAGCCGGTATGACATCTACCCGAAGAAAGCGCTCAAACCTTAAAACCGAGTCGCCCCCTTCGCGAGCAAGCCCGCTCCCACACTGGAATGCATTTCAAATGTGGGAGCGAGCCTGCTCGCGAAGGGGCCAGCCGTTACTGCGCAACATTCAGGGCCGATACGCCCGCATGAACAACCCCACCACTTCCTGCACATGACTCTCCCACATCTGATCTGTGTCGTTCACAAATCCAGTGTGGGAGCGGGCTTGCTCGCGAAGGGGCCAGCCGTTACTGCGCAAAATTCAGGGCCGATACGCCCGCATGAACAACTCCACCACTTCCTGCACATGACTCTCTGAAGCTGCTTCGCTCAGCGGCTCACCGCAGCAATACAGCAAGCGAAAATTCCCCGCGCCCTTGATCAGGCAGAAGAAATGCTCGGCCGCGTTGCGCGGCTGGTCGATGCTCAGGGCGCCGGTTTCGTGGATGCGTTTCAGCAGCCGTTCCATCCCTTGCACCATGCGCTCGGGGCCGGCTTCGAAGAAGATCTGCGACAGCTTCGGATCCTGCGTGCCCAGCGCCATCATCAAACGGTGCAAATTCACCGATTCATCGCTGTTGATCAGCTGATGAAAGCCCCGGGCAATGTTCAGCAACACATTTTCCACGGCGATGCCGGCGGGCAACTCGAAGAACAGCGGCGGTAACTGCTCCTCGCATTTGGCCATCACGGCGGAGGAGAACAGCGTTTCCTTGTCGTTGAAGTGGCTGTAAACCGTCAACTTCGACACGCCGGCCTCGGCGGCGACCGCGTCCATGCTGGTGTTGGCGTAGCCGTGACTCAGGAACAGGGTTTTCGCCGCATCGAGGATCGCCCGGCGCTTGGCCGGATCCTTCGGACGGCCCGGGCCGTTTGGAGCTGAAAGATTGTTCGACATTTTTCGCTTTTAATACTGGACTGGTGAGTTTGCTATTAATACCATACCGGCCAGTATAAATATTCCAAGCACCATTAGCGAAAGGTCCGTCACCATGTTCCGTCATGCACTGCACTTCATGTGGCCATTTGCATTGCCAGTCAGCCTGGCTTTTTTGTTGGCAGCATGCGGTCAGGAAGAGGCGGCGCAAGTCAGCATTCGACCGGCCATGGTGGTGCAGCCAGAGCCTTCGGCGCAGGCGATGGAAAGTTATCCGGGCGAGGTTCGCGCCCGTTACGAACCTGATCTGGCGTTCCGTATCGGCGGCAAAGTCAGCCGACGACTGGTCGAAGAAGGTCAGCGCGTCAAGGCTGATCAGCCCCTCGCCGAACTTGATCCGCAGGACGTGCGCCTGCAACTCGAAGCCACCCGCGCGCAAGTCGCTGCTGCCGAGGCCAATCTGAACCTGGTGCGCGCCGAGCGTGACCGCTACAAGACCTTGATGGAGCGGCAGATGGTCAGCCGTTCCGCCTACGACAACGCGGAAAACCTCTACCGCTCCGGCGAAGCCCGCCTCAAGCAGATCAAAGCCGAATTCAACGTCTCGACCAACCAGGCCAGTTACGCCGTGCTGCGCGCGCCGCAGGACGGTGTGGTGGCCAAGCGTTCGGTGGAAGTCGGGCAGGTGGTCGCTGCCGGGCAAACCGTGTTTACCCTCGCCACCGATGGCGAGCGCGAAGTGTCGATCAGCCTGCCGGAGCAGAGCTTCGGGCGTTTCAAGGTCGGCCAGCCAGTCACCGTTGAACTGTGGACGCAGCAGAACCAGCGCTTTGCCGGGCAGATTCGTGAGCTGTCGCCGGCGGCCGATCCGAAATCGCGCACCTTCGCCGCACGCATCTCGTTCACCAGCGGCAAAGTCCCGGCCGAACTCGGCCAGAGCGCCCGGGTGTTTGTTCAGTCGGCCGATGCGGTGCCGTTGTCGGTGCCGCTCTCGGCGCTGACCGCAGAAAACGGCGCGACCTACGTCTGGGTCGTCAGTGCCAACAACACGTTGAGAAAGACCCCGGTGCGCATCGGCCCGTTCGGCGAGAAAAGCGTACCGGTGCTCGAAGGCCTGAACCCCAGCGACTGGGTGGTCGCCGCCGGCGTTCACGTCTTGCTCGAAGGTCAGCAGGTGCGTCCCGTGGATCGCTCCAACCGTGTGGTCCATCTGGCGGACAAGGAGTAAGTCCCGATGCGCTTCAACCTTTCCGAATGGGCGTTGCGTAATCGCCAGATCGTACTGTTCCTGATGCTGTTGCTGGCCATCGTCGGCGCTTTGTCCTACACCAAGCTGGGCCAGAGCGAAGACCCGCCGTTCACCTTCAAGGCAATGGTGATCCAGACCCGCTGGCCGGGGGCGACCGCGCAGGAGGTCTCGCGTCAAGTCACCGAACGCATCGAAAAGAAATTGATGGAAACCGGCGAATACGAACGCATCGTGTCGTTCTCCCGTCCGGGCGAGTCCCAGGTCACGTTCATTGCCCGCGACTCCATGCATTCGGTGGACATCCCCGACCTCTGGTATCAGGTGCGCAAGAAGGTCAGCGATATTCGCCAGACTTTGCCGCCGGGGATTCAGGGGCCGTTTTTCAACGATGAATTCGGCACCACGTTCGGCAACATCTACGCACTGACCGGGGATGGTTTCGACTACGCGGTGCTCAAGGATTACGCCGATCGCATCCAGATCCAGCTGCAGCGGGTCAAGGACGTGGGCAAGGTCGATCTGCTCGGCCTGCAGGACGAGAAGATCTGGGTCGAGTTGTCCAACGTCAAACTCGCCACCCTCGGCTTGCCACTGGCGGCCGTGCAGCAAGCACTGGAAGAGCAGAACGCGGTCTCCACCGCCGGCTTCTTCGAAACCGGCAGCGAGCGTGTGCAACTGCGGGTCTCGGGGAATTTTCAGACGGTCGATGAGATCAAGAACTTTCCGATTCGGGTCGGCGACCGGACGTTCCGCATCTCCGATGTCGCGGACGTACACCGTGGTTTCAACGATCCACCGGCGCCGCGCATGCGCTTCATGGGCGAAGACGCCATCGGTCTTGCGGTGGCAATGAAGGATGGCGGTGACATTCTGGTGCTGGGCAAGGCGCTGGAAGGTGAGTTCTCGCGCCTGCAGAAAAACCTCCCGGCCGGCATGCAGCTGCGCAAGGTGTCCGATCAACCTGCGGCGGTGAAAACCGGGGTCGGCGAGTTCGTCCAGGTGCTGGTCGAGGCGCTGGCGATCGTGTTGCTGGTGAGCTTCTTCTCTCTCGGTGTGCGCACCGGCATGGTGGTCGCGCTGACCATTCCGCTGGTGCTGGCGATGACCTTCGCCTGCATGTATTACCTCGGCATTGGCCTGCACAAGATCTCCCTCGGCGCGCTGGTGCTGGCGCTGGGCTTGTTGGTGGACGATGCGATCATCGCCGTGGAAATGATGGCGATCAAAATGGAGCAGGGCTTCGACCGGATCCGGGCGGCGAGCTACGCCTGGACCAGCACCGCGTTCCCGATGCTCACCGGCACGCTGATCACCGCCGCCGGTTTTCTGCCGATTGCCACGGCGCAGTCCGGCACTGGCGAATACACCCGTTCGATCTTTCAGGTGGTGACTATCGCGTTGCTCGCCTCATGGGTGGCGGCGGTGATGTTCGTGCCGTATCTGGGGGAAAAACTCCTGCCCGATCTGGCGAAGATTCACGCCGCCAAACACGGCACGGCTGACGGTCAGGCGGACCCGTATGGCACACCGTTCTATCAGCGCGTTCGGCGTCTGGTGGAGTGGTGCGTGGCGCACCGCAAGACCGTGATTGTGCTGACGGTGGGGCTGTTCATCGCTTCGGTGATGCTGTTCCGTTTCGTGCCGCAGCAGTTCTTCCCGGCCTCCAATCGGCTGGAGTTGATGGTCGATCTGAAACTGGCCGAAGGCGCGTCGCTGGCCAATACCACGGCTGAGGTCAAACGCCTGGAGGCGATGCTCAAGGATCACGCCGGCATCGATAACTATGTGGCGTATGTCGGCACCGGCTCGCCGCGTTTCTACCTGCCGCTGGATCAACAATTGCCGGCGGCGAGCTTCGCGCAGTTTGTGGTGCTGGCGAAAAACATCGAGGAGCGCGAGACCCTGCGCACCTGGTTGATCAGCACGCTGAACGAGCAATTCCCGGCCCTGCGTTCGCGGGTCACGCGTCTGGAAAATGGCCCGCCGGTGGGTTACCCGGTGCAGTTCCGCGTCACCGGTGAACACATCGAGGAAGTCCGCGCGCTGGCGCGCAAAGTGGCGGCCAAGGTTCGCGAGAACCCGCACGTGGTCAACGTGCACCTGGATTGGGAAGAACCGAGCAAGGTGGTGTACCTGAACATTGATCAGGACCGTGCCCGTGCCTTGGGCGTGAGCACCGCCAATCTGGCGAAATTCCTTCAGAGTTCGCTGACCGGCTCCAGCGTCAGTCAGTACCGCGAAGACAATGAATTGATCGAGATTCTGCTGCGCGGTACGGTGCATGAGCGTACCGAGTTGTCTCTGTTGCCGAGCCTGGCGGTGCCGACCGACAACGGTCGCAGTGTGGCCTTGTCGCAGATTGCCACGTTGGAATACGGCTTTGAGGAAGGGGTCATCTGGCACCGCAATCGTCTGCCGACCGTGACCGTGCGTGCCGATATTTACGGCAAGGAGCAGCCGGCGACGCTGGTGCAGCAGATTCAGCCGACGCTGGATCCGATCCGTGCCGAATTGCCTGATGGGTATCTGCTGGATGTTGGCGGTACGGTGGAGGATTCGGAGCGTGGGCAAAACTCGGTGAACGCCGGGGTGCCGATGTTCATTGTGGTGGTGCTGACGTTGCTGATGGTGCAATTGCGCAGTTTCTCGCGTACGGCGATGGTGTTTCTGACGGCGCCGCTGGGGTTGATCGGGGTGGTGCTGTTTCTGATGGTGTTCCGTCAGCCGTTCGGGTTTGTGGCGATGCTGGGGACGATCGCGTTGTCGGGGATGATCATGCGTAACTCGGTGATTCTTGTTGATCAGATCGAGCAGGATATTGCCTCCGGGCTCAGGCCTTGGCAGGCGATTATCGAGGCGACTGTGCGGCGGTTTCGGCCGATTGTGTTGACGGCTTTGGCGGCGGTGCTGGCGATGATTCCTTTGTCTCGGAGCGTGTTTTTTGGGCCGATGGCGGTGGCGATCATGGGGGGGTTGATTGTGGCTACGGCTTTGACGTTGCTGTTTTTGCCTGCCTTGTATGCGGCCTGGTTCCGGGTGCGTCGGGAGGTTTGATCCTTGGCGGCCTTCGGGCCGACCAGGTTCTTGTTGATTGGGGGGATATCCGTTGTTTTGGGGGGGCTGCTGGCGGTTCCGCTCTTACAGCGGGTCACTTTTTCAGACGCCAAAAAGTAACCAAAAGGCTCGGCCCCGGCGTTCGGCCCTCGCTTAGGCTCGGGTTCCTTCGTTGCGGGGTTCATCCGGGGGCATCGTCTACGGTTTGCTTCGCTGCACCTCCTCTCGATGTGTTTGGCTGCGCCAAACGGTCGCTGCGCTCCCACCCCCGGATAAACCCCTCCACTCAGCCTGCCGAAGGGGCCTTGCAGATCAAGATCAAAAGCTGCTGCCGAGCTTGCGCTCATCCTGTTGAGTGGGGCGGCTTTGCCGCGTGCGGTGCACTCAAATCTAAACTGCAGGCCTTCGCCTGCTCGCGATGGCGGCCTGACAGCCGACCAATCTCCACCTGAACACCCCCAAATCCAATTGTGGGAGCTGGCCTGCCAGCGAAGGCGGCCTGACAGCCGACCAATCCCCACCTGAACACACCCACTCCAACTGTGGGAGCTGGCCTGCCAGCGAAGGCGGTCTACGAGCCGACCAATCCCTACCTGAACACACCCAGTCCAATTGTAGGAGTGAGCCTGCTCGCGATGGCGGCCTACGAGCCGACCACCCCCCAACTGAACACACCCAATCCAATTGTAGGAGTGAGCCTGCTCGCGATGGCGGCCTACGAGCCGACCAATCCCCACCTGAACACACCCAGTCCAATTGTAGGAGTGAGCCTGCTCGCGAAGGCGGCCTACGAGCCGACCAATCCCTACCTGAACACACCCACTCCAACTGTGGGAGCGGGCTTGCTCGCGAAGAGGGCCTTCCAGTCACCGAATCGTTCTGGCCTGTTTAAATAGGTGTCGAATTACCAGAACCTCCCACAAGGTTGTCCGTCGGGCGTGCGATGTCTAGCCAGGTCTGTCGCTGCAAAAATCAGCGACCGGGTTTCGCGGCCCGGTAAAATCCCAGACGCACAGCGTCCACCATCCGAAAACGGGCGCTTTTTTATGCCTTTGTCATGGCAGGCGGGATACCTTCGGGCCGGGTGGCTGAAGTCCCGGTCTGCGAACCTGCGTACAGCGACCACTCTGCATTTGTGTCGCGCGTGCTCGATAAAATCGGCCCGCAAGGCTGACGCCCAACAAAAAGCCCGCTGACCTTCACCGGTTCAGCGGGCTTTTTTATTGGGCAGGAAGTTACAGGGTGCCGAACACCTTCTTCGCCAGTCCGGTCGCTGCAGCGGCCGGGTTCTTGCGGATGGTTTCTTCCTGTTTGCCGATCATTTCGAACAGGCCATTGAGCGCTTGCTCGGTGACGTAGTTTTCGACGTTGGCGCTCTTCGCGTCCACTACGCCCAGGGTCGCGGCCTGGCCGGCGAAGGCGTTGTATTTCTGTGCCACGCCAACCTTGTCGGTGGCCTGTTTGACGATTGGCAGGAACTTGGCGCGGATTTGTTCGCGGCTGGATTTGTCCAGGTATTGGGTGGCCGAGTCGTTGCCGCCGCTGAGGATGCCTTTGGCGTCGGCCACGGTCATTTTCTTCACGGCGTCGACGAGGATTGGCTGGGCCTGGGTCACTGCGTTTTCCGCCGCTTTGTTCATCGCGGTTTCGAGTTCGTCGACCTGGGCGCCCATGCCGAAGGCTTTCATCTTGCCGGCGACTTTACCCAGTTTGCCTGGCAGTTCGATTTTCACGTCCGGGTTGTTGCTGAAACCGCCCGGAGTGCCGAGTTGTTTGACAGCCAGTTGCGCGCCTTGGGTCAGGGCGTCCTTGAGACCGCCGGTGGCGTCTTGTTGCGACAGGTCGCTGAGCGACAGCGCCAGCGCGTTGGCGCAGATCATCAAGCCCGCACACAGGCCGGCGAAGCGAAGGGTAGGGCGGAACATGGCAACTTCCTTGGTAGACAATTAGCGAATGGCGTCGACGCGGATTTTCAACGGCTGCGGATCGTTGCCGTCCAGTTGCACGGCGTGGTTTTCGGTGGTGATGAACATCAGCTCGCCGTTGACTTCGATGCGCGCGCTGACCGAGTAGCGATGGCCGGGTTTGACCTGTGCCGGATCGTAGCTCAAATGAAATGGCAACGGCACTTGGCCTTTGACCGGGCCTTTCTGCTCATCGAGCACCACGGCCGGAGCGTCGGCCAGCGATACGTCTTGCAGGCTTACGCTCAGGGTCGCGCTCGGTGGCAGGGCGATGCGTTGCAGGTAGAACACTTCGCCGTCGAGGCCGACTTTGCCGGCGGGGGTGGTCGACTGGCAGGCGCTCAATAGCGTGGCAGCGGCAAGAAGGGTGAGTTTTTTCATCTGGACCTCTGAGACATGTGCGCCGGAAGAATCCCGGCGCCGATGGAAATCTAGCGGATTTTGCTGTCAGCGTCAGTGAACAAACGTAAGGGTTTCTCCAGCCACTGCGCCATTGCCTGCATGAACCTCGGGCGTTGTTCGCGTGGTGGCGGGGAAAGTTCTACGTGTCCTGGCGTTATCGAAATGCGTTGGTGGTAGCGATTTTCTATGCCGCTGAGTGCATAACGCTTGCCGGGAGTGACACTTGCCGGGTCATATTTCAGATAGAACGAAGTGGCGGTCTGTTCGTCGTGGCTGATGCGCACCAGTTCAACTTCTGGACTGTCGGCTTCATGCAGGCTGATGGTGACCGTTTCCTCGGTCGGGACGTTTTCCGCTTCTTGAGCTTCAACATACAACAGCCCGATCGTGCTCAGGTGCACTGTCTGGCGATGAGGCACTTTGTTGACGATGACAAAGTGCTCCTGATCAAGCAGCAAGGGTTGGCGGTTGTGGAACATCCGGACAGTAATCCGGTACTTCACGCCAATATCGATATAGGGATGGGGGAACTCGAACTTCCAGTTATCTTCGAACAGCCTTGCAAAGCGCTGTTCCTTGACGGGTGTCGATAACTTCGGATTAACCACCTCGACACTGACAATGGTTTCATTCTCACCGTCGAGGGGGATTTGAAAGGCTGCTGGCAAACTGAAGTTTAAAGTGACTGCCGAAGCGCGGTCGGGTAACAGGCTCATCTCGATATCCTTATCGTGATTATTTGAAGGAGCCTATTAATTCATGGATCAACTAACGGGGAAACCGAAGTGTCGCCCCGTTAGTTGTCGGCACGTTTCAGGCTGGCGGTGTTATGGCGGTTTCCGCGGCATCTTCACTGCGATGCAAGGCCACCTGGCGTATCGACAAGCGAATCTCTGCCGGCAACACGCGTTTGGCCGCGCCCTCGGCCAGTTCGCCAAGCAACTCGTGGTAACTCAACTTGCCGGCTTCGTCGCGGCGCAGCACGTCGAGGTCGAGCATGGTCTGGATGAAGTGGCGGAACAGACTCTTGTCGAAGAACTCCGGCGCATTCAGGCCGTGCAGAATCGACAGGCGCTGGGCCATGACCGTACACAGGTCTTCCAGCTCTTCGGCACTGATGCTGTTTTGTCCGGCATTGAGCAGCAGCGAGACGGTCATGTAGAAACGCTGAAGGGTCTGCGCGATGCTTTTCGACAGCAGGGTCAGCAACACAAAGTGTCGCGAACTCGGTGCCGGGCGCAAGTACACGTCCTTCTCGAAGCGCAGCAGGCCTTGTTCGACGAACGCGTCCAGCCATTGATCGACCACCGCGTCGAGTTCGTCCAGGCTCCAGCGAATGAACAGCTCCGCCTGCAGGTACGGATACAGCGCACGGGTGTAGCGCAGGATCTGTTCGCGGCTCATGCGCGAGGTGCTCTGGAAGAAGCTCGCCAGCAGCGCCGGCAGGGCGAAGATGTGCAGCACGTTGTTGCGGTAGTAGGTCATCAGGACGGCGTTCTGCTCGTCCAGATACAGAATCTTGCCCAGCGCATCGTTCTGCTCGGACAGCAGGTCCATGTCCTTCACGTGCTCGATCAACGCACGGCCGTCGCCTTCCGGCAACGTTGTGTGTGGTGAGTACGGTACCTTGCGCAGCAGCGCCAGATACAGATCCAGCACCCGCGCCATGGCCCGATCGTCCAGCGCCAGGCGGGTGGTCGAGAGCAGTGCCAGCGCCACCAGGTTGACCGGGTTGATCGCCGCCGCTTCGTTCAAGTGCTGCGCGACTTTTTCGCCGAGGCGGTTGGTGGTCTCGTTGAGCCACGCCGGTTTGTACTGCGGGCCGAGTTCCTGCTGGCGCCAGTCCGGCTGTTCGCTGTCGAGGAACTCCGCCAGTTTGATCGGTTCGCCGAAGTTCACCGCGACCTGACCGAAACGCTGCTTGAGTGCGCCGATGACTTTGAAGATGTCGAAGATCGATTCTTTTTTCTTGCTCGCGCCACGCAGTTCGCCGAGGTAGGTGCGACCTTCCAGTACGCGTTCGTAACCGATGTACACCGGCACAAACACGATCGGCATCCGCGACGAACGCAGGAAGCTGCGCATCGTGATCGCCAGCATCCCGGTTTTCGGTTGCAGCATGCGCCCGGTACGCGAGCGGCCGCCTTCGACGAAGTATTCGACCGGGAAACCTTTGGTGAACAACGTGTGCAGGTATTCGTTGAATACCGAGGTGTACAGCGGGTTGCCCTTGAACGTGCGGCGCATGAAGAACGCGCCGCCACGCCGTAGCAGGCTGCCGATCACCGGCATGTTCAGATTGATGCCTGCGGCGATGTGCGGCGGGGTCAGGCCGTTGCGAAACAGCAGGTACGACAGCAGCAGGTAGTCGATGTGGCTGCGGTGGCACGGTACGTAGATCACTTCGTGACCCTGGGCGACCTTTTGCACGCCTTCGATGTGGTTGACCTTGATCCCGTCGTAGATCTTGTTCCAGAACCAGCTCAGCACCACTTCGAGGAAGCGGATCGCCGTGTAGGTGTAGTCCGAGGCGATCTCGTTGCCGTAGCGCAGGGCCTGGGCCTTGGCTTTTTCCGCAGAGATGTTTTCGCGCTCGGCTTCGTCGAGGATCGCTTGCTTGACCAGTGGCTGGTTGAGCAGGCCTTTGACCAGATTGCGCCGGTGGGAAATGTCCGGGCCGATCACCGCCGCCTTCAGGTTGCGAAAGTGCACGCGCAGGATGCGTTGGGCCATGCGCACGGTGCGCTCGTGGCCCTTGTTGTGTTCGATCAGTTCGCGCAGATGGATCGGCGCCGAGAATTGCACGCGGGTCTTGCGCCCCAGAACGATGATGCTCAGCAGCCGGCGCAGGCGTCCGGTGACCGCCCAGCTGTCGGCGAACAACAGCTTCCACGGACTGTTTTCGCTATCCGGCGACTGACCCCAGAACACGCTGACCGGAATGATCTGCGCGTCTTCGGCAGCGTTCTGTGTGAGAGCGCTGACCAGTCGGGTCAGGGTCGGCGGCGCACCGCGCTTGTCCTGACGGCCGAGCCAGTCTGGGTCCGGCGTCAGATAGAAGAACGCCGCCGGCTCCAACAGGTTTCCGACTGACACCGGCAGCACCGGGCGCGGCAGGCCGGCCTTGGTGCACTCGGTGTCGACCACCGCCAGATCGGTGAGCGAGGGGTTTTGCAGGACGTAGAACACCGGACGACTGCGGTCGAGGTTGAGGGTGAACGACGACTGGTTGATCGTCTCGGAGCGAACCCAGAGATACAACAGTCGGCGCAAGGTGCCAAACACAAGACGGCGGAACGGGGAACGGGTCATACGGCTTCTGCGTGAGTTGATAAACCGAGCGTTTGCTCGGGCGGTTGATAGTGTGCCGTATCGGGCGAAAATCGGCAAAAAAGCGGCGAAGTAATCTCCTGTTGAGACTTTTTGCGCCTGTCATATACTCGGCAATCTGTCGCCGGGGCCATTTATGGACGTCGGGCGCAGGCTGACGTTCCGCAAAGGCTTTCCTGCGAAAAGCCTGTTCAATAATAAAAAAGGAGTATGAACAGATGGCAACACGTGAAACCGGCAACGTGAAGTGGTTCAACGACGCCAAGGGCTACGGCTTCATTCAGCGCGACGACGGGGTGGATGTATTCGTGCACTACCGCGCGATCCGCGGTGAGGGGCATCGCTCGCTGACTGAAGGTCAGCAGGTTGAATATGCGGTGGTGACGGGGGAGAAGGGTTTGCAGGCTGAGGATGTGGTAGGCCTGTAACTTCCAAGAGCAAAAGATCGCAGCCTGCGGCTGCGATCTTTTTTTGTGAAAAGAACATCACCGAAACTGACGCTGTACGGATAATCACCTGTCATTTCTGACAGTAGAATATTTTTTAACCACAAGCCTACCCTCGCGGAACACAGTCCCTGTCACCAGCACTGACAGGGTAATGCTCCGACCAAGAGGGACGCGGTCATGTGGAAGAGTGTTTCGATTTTTCTGGTCTTGGGCATCGTTGGTTGTTCGATGCAGCCCACCTCCACAGACAACGTGCCTGAACCCTCCATGCGAGCGATGACAGTCCTGTCATCGCCGCAAGAGGAAACCGTTCAAAGTGTTTCCGCTGCGCAGCCGTCGGTGTTCAAGGTGGTCGAAGCCCCCGCCGGCGAATTGAACGCCGACACCCTGGCCGCCGATGCCAACGTGCAAGTCAACTATCCGAGTCTGGCGCCACGCGACACCGTCGGCGTACGCCTGACGGGCGTGGCGCTGCGAGATGCGCCGGTGCAGACCGTGTCCACCGCAGGCACGCTGACGTTCAAATTGCTCAAGGCGTGGGTGGTTGAAAACAAAGGGCGTACGGTCAACCTGACGTACACCTACAAAGTCGGTGGGGCCGGCAATCTGATCACTTCAGCGCCATTGAGCATCCGTGTGGTGGGCACTCAGGGCCAGAGCGTGTTCAAGGTGGTCGAAGCCCCCGCCGGCGAATTGAACGCCGACACCCTGGCCGCCGATGCCAACGTGCAAGTCAACTATCCGAGTCTGGCGCCACGCGACACTGTCGGCGTACGCCTGACGGGCGTGGCGCTGCGAGATGCGCCGGTGCAGACCGTGTCCACCGCAGGCACGCTGACGTTCAAATTGCTCAAGGCGTGGGTGGTTGAAAACAAAGGGCGCACGGTCAACCTGACATACACCTACAAAGTCGGTGGGGCCGGCAATCTGATCACTTCAGCGCCATTGAGCATCCGTGTGGTGGGGGCTCAAGGTCAGAGTGTGTTCAAGGTGGTCGAAGCTCCCGCCGGCGAATTGAACGCCGACACCCTGGCCGCCGATGCCAACGTGCAAGTCAACTATCCGAGTCTGGCGCCACGCGACACCGTCGGCGTACGCCTGACGGGCGTGGCACTGCGAGATGCGCCGGTGCAGACCGTGTCCACCGCAGGCACGCTGACGTTCAAATTGCTCAAGGCGTGGGTGGTTGAAAACAAAGGGCGTACGGTCAACCTGACGTACACCTACAAAGTCGGTGGGGCGGGCAATCTGATTACGTCGTCACCATTACCTATCCGGGTTGTCGGTGCGGTGTCGGTAGGCGACGGGCAAGGAACAGCCAATGACCTCAACGCGCAGTACGCCGATATCCGGCAAAACTGCGGCAGTGCCGCGTCGCCTGCAGTGGATTGCTCGGGTGTGATTCTACGGGCCACGATTAACGGGACGGCTTATCGCGCCTGGAATCCCAGTCCGCTGTCACAGCAGAACGGTGGCGTATCGTTTTTCTATCTGCGCAAGGACGCGGTGTTCAAGGCGTTTCCGTCGATTTATCCGAATACCAGCGGGATCGTCTTTTTCAATCGGCAGCTACGCCCGGCGGGTACGGCTGATATTCCCGTGCTGTGCTTTTTTCCTCTGGACGGCGGCTCTGATATCCGCGCCGATCAAGGCTGCGGTGTGTCCAGTAATTTCCCTACCGTCAGCCGTTCATGTGAGTTGCAGGGCATTACCACCGCCGCCGGGTGGCTGACGCATTACAACCAGGGATCGGGTGCGCAGAAATATCAACGGGCCTGCGGTTTCAACGTTCGGGCCAACCAAGGGAACGCGGCGGCCAATGCGTTTTACCAAGGCATTCTGGCAATGAAATTACTGGGGACCGAGTCATTCAATACCTGGGATGAAATTCGCTTGGCGACATGGCCGCAGAACATCCACTCGACCATCCCGATCAAGGCGTTTTTTTATACGAACAATGGTTTGGCGGGGGCCAGGTTCAATCAGCAGGACTTCTATACGCATTCGAGAAAAGCGATTCCGATCATCAAACTGACGTTGCCCGGGACCCCGGCCGGGTCAGCCCGATTCGAATTCATCAAGGCTGATCAATCGGTGGGCAACTGGAACTGAAGATCAAAAAAACGCAGCCTGCGGCAACACCTACAGGGGAATGCATTCCAAGCTGTAGGCGTTGCCGCAGGCTGCGATCTTTTGCTTTTAAGCGGTTTTCCAGGTGATCTCTTCTTCACCGTCGGCGCTGATGCGAATCCAGCGATCCGCCGTCTCCTCACCTTCTTCTTCAACCCACGTTCCCGGCGCACAACGCACTTCGACGTTCAGCGCGGCAAAGGCTGCGCGGGCGCAGGCGATGTCGTCGTCCCATGGAGTCGCATCGCTTTCCAGGTACAAGCTGTTCCATTTGCCCACGGCTTTTGGCAGCCAGGTCACCGGAATGTTGCCGGCCTTGCACTTGTAGGTCTGGCCTTTCTGTACCCAGTCGCTGCACGGGCCAAGGGCTTCGCCCAGCCAGGCGGAAATGGCCTTGTGGTCGACGTCGGCGTCTTTCAGGTAAATCTCGATGTCCGGTTGGCGCATGGATGTCCTCACTGCGGGTCTGAAAAATCCATTCGCGGATTTAGCCGGCCCCGGGCACTCGCCCGAGACCAAAAGTTATTGAAGAACGAAATAATCGTAGCGCATCGACACGGTGGTCACGAACGGCTCGGGCTGTTCGATCACGGCGGCGCGGCGTTCGGCACTGGCGCGCCAGCCGTGGGGTGTCATCGCCAACAGGTTGGCGCGATCCTCGGGCTTGTCCAGCGTCAGCTTGAATTCCAGGGTTTCACTGTGCGCCAGCGCCATGCCCTCCGGCACCAGGGCCAGGTGCTTGTCGTCGGTGTATTCGCGCACTTCGTCGTAGAGGCGTTCGCGCAGCTCCATCAGGTGACCGCTGGTAGGGCCGACTTTCATCAGGCCGCCGCCGACGCTGAGCAGACGCTTGGCTTCTTCCCAGTCCAGGGGGCTGAAAACGCTGGCGAGAAACTGGCAGCTGCCCGACGCCAACGGCACGCGGGCCATGCTGGCGATCAACCAGGTGATCGCCGGATTACGCTTGCAGGCGCGTTTCACCGCCTCGCGGGAGATGTCCAGTGCGTAGCCGTCGGCATCTGGCAGGGCCGCGGCGATTTGCGCGGTGTAGTAACCCTCGCCACAACCGATGTCGACCCAGCGTGCCGGCGCATAACCTGCCGCCAGCTCGGCCAGACGCTTGGCCACCGGCGCATAGTGCCCGGCATTCAAGAAGTCGCGGCGAGCCTCGACCATCGCCTGGTTATCGCCAGGATCGCGGCTGTTCTTGTGCTGCACCGGCAACAGGTTCAGGTAGCCCTGACGCGCACGGTCGAAGCGGTGGCCGGCAGGGCAGACCACGCCGTTGTCCACGCTGTTCAGCGGTTCACTGCAGATCGGGCACGCGAGCATCAGGCGAGCAACTTGATCAGGGTCTGGTAGTAGATCTCGGTCAGTACGTCGAGATCGGCCGCCAGCACGCGCTCGTTGACCTGGTGAATGGTCGCGTTGACCGGGCCCAGTTCAACCACCTGCGTGCCCATGGTCGCGATGAAGCGGCCATCGGAAGTACCGCCACTGGTCGACGCCTTGGTCTCGCGGCCGGTGATGTTGCGAATGCTCGACGACACCGCGTCGAGCAGCGCGCCCGGCTCGGTGAGGAACGGCAGACCGGACAACGCCCAGTCGATGTGCCAGTCCAGATCGTGTTTGTCGAGGATGTCGGCCACGCGTTTCTGCAGGCCTTCGACGGTGGATTCGGTGGAGAAGCGGAAGTTGAACACCGCCACCAGGTCGCCCGGGATCACGTTGGTCGCACCGGTGCCGGAATTCACGTTGGAAATCTGGAAGCTGGTTGGCGGGAAGAAATCGTTGCCGTGATCCCAATGCTCGGCAGCCAGTTCGGCTAGCGCCGGAGCGGCGAGGTGGATCGGGTTTTTCGCCAGATGCGGATAAGCGACGTGGCCCTGAATGCCGCGAACGGTGAGCTTGGCGCCGAGGGAACCGCGACGACCGTTTTTCACCACGTCACCCACCAGTGTGGTGCTCGACGGCTCGCCGACGATGCACCAGTCCAGACGTTCTTTGCGCGCCGCCAGGCGTTCAACCACAGCCTTGGTGCCGTGGTGCGCCGGGCCTTCTTCGTCGCTGGTGATCAGGAACGCGACCTTGCCCTTGTGGTTCGGGTAGTCGGTGACAAAACGCTCGGCGGCCACGGTCATCGATGCCAGGCTGCCTTTCATGTCGGCCGCGCCACGGCCGCAGAGCATGCCGTGTTCGTCGATGACTGCGTTGAACGGGTCGATCTGCCAGGCGGTCACCGGACCGGTCGGCACCACGTCGGTGTGGCCGGCGAAGCACAATACCGGGCCATCGTCATTGCCGTGAGTGGCCCAGAAGTTGTCCACATCCTCGATGCGCATCGGTTCGAGGGTGAAACCGGCATCGCCCAGGCGCTGCATCATCTGCTTCTGGCAATCGGCATCGACCGGCGTCACGGACGGACGGCGGATCAGGTCGATGGCGAGTTGGAGGGTCGGCGAAAGGTCGGCGTGGGCCGTCATGGAAAACTCCGGAGATCATGAATGTGGGCGAGAGCCAATGTGGGAGCGGACTTGCTCGCGAAGGCGCGTTGGCAGTCAACATAGATGTTGAATGTTACAAAGCCTTCGCGAGCAGGCTCGCTCCCACAGGGATTGGGTTCGATCAGCAAACCGTATTGCGCCAAGCCCTGCAAAATGGCGGTTATCTTAAAGCAAAACGGCGACCATTGGCCGCCGTTTAGTGCTTCGTCGAGGAATTAGACGACAGGTGCCGGTTCAGGCTCCGCTGCCGGTTTTGGCAGTGACGACAGGAACGCCATGATCAGCGCCGCGACGTACGGCAGCGACTGCACCAGCAGCATCGCTACCCAGAAGCGCATGTCGTTGCTCGGAATGCCTTGCACCAGGTAGATCCCCAGCGCCGCGCCCCACAATAGCAGCATGATGAACAGCTCTTCCCGCGCTTCGGAAATCGCCACCCAGAAGCCGTGGTTGTCGGCGTTTTTCGGTGTGCGGAAAAACGGAATGCTACTGGTGAAGAAGCCGTACAGCACCGCTTTGGCGATGGTGTGTGACAACGCCAGGCCCGCAAGCGCCGCGCAGAACGCATCCTTGAGGTTCACGCCGACGGCGCGACGGTACAGGAAGATGATCTTGCCGACCTTGAACACGAACAGCGCCAATGGCGGGATCGCGAAAATCAGCAGCGGCGGATCGACCCGTTGCGGCACGATGATCATCGCCGCCGACCACAACAGCGCGCCGACGGTGAAGAAGATGTTCATGCCGTCCGCAACCCACGGCAACCAGCCCGCGAGGAAGTGGTAACGCTGGCCACGGGTCAGCTCGGTGTCCTTGCCGCGCAGCAGGCTGCGGGTGTGGCGCTTGATGATCTGGATTGCGCCGTAGGCCCAGCGGAAACGCTGTTTCTTGAAGTCGATGAAGGTATCCGGCATCAAGCCCTTGCCGTAGCTGTCGTGGTAGTACGCCGCCGACAGGCCTTTTTCGAACACGCGCAGGCCCAGTTCGGCGTCTTCACAGATGCACCAGTCGGCCCAGCCCAGTTCTTCCAGAACCGAACGGCGGGTCATGGTCATGGTGCCGTGCTGGATGATCGCGTCGCGGTCGTTACGGGTGACCATGCCAATGTGGAAGAAGCCTTTGTACTCGGCGTAGCAGAGCTTCTTGAAGGTGCTTTCGTTCTGGTCGCGGTAATCCTGCGGCGACTGCACCACGGCGATTTTCGGGTCGGCAAAGTGCGGCACCATGTGCTTGAGCCAGTTCGGGTGCACGCAGTAGTCGGAGTCGATCACTGCGATCACTTCGGCGTCCTTGGCGGTGTGCGGAATCAGATAATTCAGCGCGCCGCCCTTGAACCCGGCCAGGGGCGAGACGTGGAAGAACTTGAAGCGCGGGCCGAGGGTTTCGCAGTAGTCGCGCACCGGTTCCCAGACCGCCGGGTCCTTGGTGTTGTTGTCGATGATCAGGACTTCGAAGTCCGGATAGTCGAGGTTGGCCAGGGCGTCGAGGGTCTGTTTGACCATTTCCGGCGGCTCGTTGTAGCAAGGCACGTGGATCGAGACTTTCGGTCTGTAGTCCGAGTCGCCCACCACCGGCAGGAATTCTCGCCGACGCTTGTGGGTCCACACCGCTTCGGCCAGTTCATGCGCCTCGGTCAGCAACACGATGAACACCCCGAGCGCACCGAGCGCCAGCAGGAAGCCCACCGTCAGGCTGAACCACGTGCTGTATTGCTGGCTGTAGTCGTAGCCGATCCACACCAGCACCGAACCACAGAGGAACGCGATAAAGGTCAGGAATGTGCGGCCACGCTGGCGCAGCGCCGAGCCGTCGATCATCAGCAGGGTCAGCGACAGCAGCGCCAGCACCACCGAACCGATGGCCAGCACGCGCCATTGCGGGATCGCCACTACCGGGCCTTCGAAGTTGAATTTCTGCTGGCGCGCGGCGTTGAACACGCCCCAGTAAGCGCCCACCGAACCTTCGTCACTGGCCTTCCACGGCTGGTCGAAGGCTTCGATCACGAAGTAGTTGAAGCCTTGGCGGTTAAGCTTGTTGACCAGTGTGCGCAGGTAGATTGCCTGATCTGCCGGCGACGCATCGGCGCCGCCGCGCATGCGACCGTTGCTCGGCCAGCCCACTTCGGACAGCAGCAATGGTTTTTTCGGGAACATCTTTTTCAGGTCGCGGGCGCGGTCGAAGACGAATTGCCCGGCCTTGTCGACTGGAATGAACTCCCAATACGGCAGTACGTGCGCGGCGATCAGGTCGACGTGCCTGGCCAGTTCCGGGTGTTCTTCCCAGACGTGCCACTGCTCGGAAGTGGTCACCGGTACTTTCACCGCTGCACGCACGCGATCCAGCAATACGCTCAGTTGTTCGGCGGTGATTTCCTTGCGGAAGATCGCCTCGTTGCCGACCACCACGCGAACCACGCTGCGTGAGGTGTTGGCCAGTTCGATGGCGCGCTGGATTTCCCGCTCGTTGCGTTCCTGGTCGGGGCTGATCCAGATCCCGAGGGTCACGCGCAGACCGAATTCTTCCGCCAGTTTCGGGATGTCCTGCAGGGAACCGTCAACCGAGTAGATACGGATGTTGTCCGTCAGCTTGCTCATGATCTCCAGGTCGCGGCGCATTTCATCGTCAGTCGGATACTGATCCTTCTGTGGGAATTGTCCCTGCTGGAATGGCGAATAGGAGAAACCGGAGATCTGCTCCGGCCAGTTGGGCGCGGAGACCGGGCGGTTGATCAGCGCCCAGAAACCGGTGAACAGGGCGGCGATTGCCAGAACCACCACCAGGTTGAGTCCAAATTTACGCGATGACATAGCTATTTCGGGTTCCAAAGGCTGTGGAACGAAGGATCGGTTGGTATTGCGGCTTTCTGACTAGCAAAGGGCGCGAATCCTACACCGGCAGTTCACTGCTCGTACACCGGACAGGAAAATGCCCGACATTGGGCAGTCCAACCTGATTTAAGTTCTTTAGTAACAGCTTGTAAGAGAAAACTTTGTTGGCGACCGCTTTAATTAAAGCAGGCAGGCCGCCGTTCATAGCGTCAAAGATGCTCTTGGCCGCCGACGGCCCTATAATGCGCGCCGGTTTTTGGGGTAATGGTCATGAGTACAGAAGATCCACGGTTTGCAGGCATCGCCCGTTTGTATGGCATCGAGGGCCTTGAGCGCCTGCGTGCGGCCCATGTGGCGATTGTCGGCGTCGGTGGCGTCGGCTCCTGGGCGGCGGAAGCCATGGCCCGGTGTGGCGTGGGCGAGATTTCACTGTTCGACCTCGATGATGTCTGCGTCAGCAACGCCAACCGGCAGTTGCATGCGCTGGACAGCACAGTCGGCAAACCCAAGGTCGAAGTGATGGCCGAGCGTCTGCGCGAGATCAACCCGGACTGCACAGTGCACGCGGTGGCCGATTTCGTCACCCGCGAGACCATGGCCGAGTACATCACGCCGAACATCGATTGCGTGATCGACTGCATCGACGCGGTCAACGCCAAGGCTGCGCTGATTGCCTGGTGCAAACGCCGCAAGATCCAGATCATCACCACTGGCGGCGCCGGCGGGCAGATTGATCCAACGCTGATTCAGGTCTGCGACCTCAACCGTACGTTCAACGATCCGCTGGCCTCGAAAGTGCGTTCGACCCTGCGCCGCGACTACGGCTTCTCGCGCACCGTGACCCGCCACTACAGCGTGCCATGTGTGTTCTCCACCGAGCAGCTGCGCTATCCGAAGCCCGATGGCAGCATCTGTTTGCAGAAGAGTTTTGTCGGTGATGGCGTGAAACTCGACTGCGCTGGCGGATTTGGCGCAGTGATGATGGTGACGGCGACGTTCGGCATGGTCGCGGCGACCAAGGCTGTGGACAAAATTGTTGCGGGTGTGCGGCGCCCGGCGGATCGGGTCAAGCCTCAGGCTTGATGTGGCGCCTTAAGGCCTCTTCGCGAGCAGGCTCGCTCCCACATTGGAATGCATTCACATGTGGGAGCGAGCCTGCTCGCGAAAGCGATTAACCAGCCAGCTCGTTCATCCGCTTGAGCACGGCATTCAGGCCATTGCTGCGCGATGGCGACAGCTGTCGCGACAACCCCAGTTGATTGAACCAGTCCGGCAGATCGACCTGCTGCAATTCTTCGGTATTCAAGCCGTTGACCCGCAACAGCAACAATGCCACCAATCCGCGAATCATCCGCGCATCGCTGCTCGCCGCGAACTGCCAGTGGCCATCGCGCAACTCGCCGACCAGCCACACCTGACTTTCACAGCCATGAACCCGGTTGGTCTCGCACTTGTCCGCGTCATCCAGCGGTGGCAGGCGCTCACCAAATTGCATCAGCAGCCGTGCGCGCTGTTCCCAGCCAGCAGCATTCTGGAAGGTGTGCAGCGCTTCGGTAGCGGCAACCGGCAGGCTCATCGCAACAACTCCAGTGCCTGATCCAGCGCTTCAAAGAATCGTTCCAGGTCTTGCGAATCGTTGTACAACGCCAGCGACACACGAATAGCCCCGGCCAGCTCAAGGCTTTTCAGCAACGGCATGGCGCAATGATGCCCGGCGCGCACGGCGATGCCTTGCTCAGTCAGCAAGTGCGCCAGATCGGCGTTATGCACACCCTCAACGACAAAACTCGCCAGCGCCAGCTGCGGTTTGCCCAACAGGCGAATGCCGTTGCGGGCGGCGAGACCTTGCAGCAGATAGTCGTGCAGCGCGGCTTCGTGGGCCGACACCGCGTCCTGATCCAGGCCTGCCAGATAGTCGAGGGTTGCACCCAACCCGATCACGCTGGCAATCGGCGGTGTGCCCGCCTCGAAACCCAGCGGGGCAGGGCGGAAACGCGCGTCGTGATAGTTGGCTTCCAGCACCATTTCGCCGCCGAACTGCCACGGTTTCAGTTGCTCAAGCGCCTGGTTGCGCCCGAACAGCACGCCCAGGCCATCAGGGCCATACAGCTTGTGGCTGGAAAACACATAAAAGTCGCAACCCAGCGCCTGCACGTCGTGGCGCCCATGCACCACACCTTGCGCGCCATCGACCACCGTCAGTGCGTTCTGCGCCTTGGCCATCGCCAGCAGCGCCGGCAGCGGTTGCCAGGCACCGAGCACATTGGACAACTGACTGACTGCCAGCAAGCGAGTGCGCGGGGTGATCAGGCGCACGGCGGCGCCGAGGTCGATCACGCCGTCGGCGTCCAGCGGCAGGATCACCAGTTTCAGGTCGCGACGCTGCGCCAGTTGCTGCCACGGCAGCAGGTTGGCGTGATGCTCCAGGGCGCTGATGACAATTTCATCGCCCGGGTGGAAAAGATGTTCCAGGCCATAAGCCAAGAGATTCAGCGCGCTGGTGGCGCCGTGAGTGAAGATGATCTGCCCGCTGTCACCGGCATTCAGCCATTGGGCAACCTTGAGCCGACTGTCTTCGAACGCCTGCGTCGCATGAGCGCCGGGCAGGTGCTGCGCACGATGCACATTGGCCGCGCCGTTGGCGTAGTAATGCGTCAGTGCGTCGAGTAGAGCCTGGGGTTTTTGCGTGGTGGCGGCGTTGTCCAGATAGGTCTGGTCTTGCCGTTGCAGGGCGGCGATGGCCGGAAAATCGGCACGCCACGGGGAGGGAATCATCATCTGTTCAGCCCTGTGAACTTGGGCGGGGTGTACGCAAGACACTGTGGGATCGAGCCTGCTCGCGAAGGCGCCCATATGGACGCAAAAAGCTTCGCGAGCAGGTTCGCTCCCACAAGTGCCAGCGGCACTTAGTTGTGAGCGTGTAGCGCTTCGTTCAGCTCGATCGCTGATTTGTGGGTTTTGCACTCCACGGCACCGGTTTCCGAGTTGCGACGGAACAGCAGGTCAGTCTGACCGGCCAGCTCGCGTGCTTTCACAACCTTGACCAGGTTGTTGTGCTCGTCCAGCAGCGCCACCTTGGTGCCTGCGGTCACGTACAGGCCCGACTCAACAGTGTTGCGGTCGCCCAGCGGGATACCGATACCGGCGTTGGCGCCGATCAGGCAGCCTTCGCCAACCTTGATCACGATGTTGCCGCCACCCGACAGGGTGCCCATGGTCGAGCAGCCGCCGCCCAGGTCCGAACCCTTGCCAACGAAGACGCCAGCGGAAACGCGGCCTTCGATCATGCCCGGGCCTTCGGTGCCGGCGTTGAAGTTGATGAAGCCTTCGTGCATCACGGTGGTGCCTTCGCCCACATACGCACCCAGACGCAGACGTGCCGCGTCAGCGATACGCACGCCGGCCGGAACCACGTAATCGGTCATTTTCGGGAACTTGTCCACCGAGAACACTTCCAGCAGTTCGCCGCGCAGGCGGGCTTCGAGTTGCAGTTCGGCCAGTTCGCTCAGGTCGATCGCGCCCTGGCTGGTCCACGCTACGTTCGGCAGCAGCGGGAAGATCCCGGCCAGGCTCACGCCGTGCGGCTTGACCAGACGGTGGGACAGCAGGTGCAGCTTGAGGTAAGCCTCAGGCGTCGAGGTCAGTTGCGCGTCTTCAGCCAGCAGGGTCGCGACCAGCGGCTTGTGGCTTTCGGCCAGACGGGTCAGCAGTTTGCCTTGCACTGCGTCGATGCCTTTCACCGCTTCAGCCAGTTGCGCAGCCTGCGCAGTGGTGAAAGTGATGGCCTGGTTGCCTTCGGTGTAACCGAGGATCGGCGCCACCGCGGCGACCAGTTCGGCCGATGGGTTGAGCAGGGGCTGTGCGTAGAACACTTCCAGCCACGCGCCTTGACGGTTCTGAGTGCCGACACCAAAGGCGATGCTGAACAGGGAATTGGACATGTGAATACCTCTAGCAATAAGTGACGGGCTGCTTACTTGAGTGCGGCCGCGTAGATGTCTGGCTTGAAGCCAATCAGGGTTCGGTCACCGAGATCGAGCACCGGACGCTTGATCATCGAGGGTTGAGCGAGCATCAGTTCGATGGCTTTCGACTGGTCGAGATCGGCTTTACGTTCGTCGTCGAGTTTGCGAAAGGTCGTGCCTGCACGGTTCAACACCGTTTGCCAGCCGTGCTCGTCACACCATTGGGTCAGGTGCTCACGGTCGATGCCGGCAGTTTTGTAGTCATGGAAGTCGTAGCTGACAGCGTGTTCATCGAGCCAGGTACGCGCCTTCTTCATGGTGTCGCAGGCTTTGATGCCGAAAAGGTGCAACGTTTTACTTGAAACGGTCAAGGAATCGCCCCCTTTACAGGTGCTGGAAAAAAATGGTGTCGGATTATGCCATGACCAAACGGTTTCGCGGCGCCGAGGTTTGTCTGCTTGCAGATTACCCTGTGGCAGCAGGCTTGCTCGCGAAAGGCGTGTGTCAGTCGAAATCATTGCTCAATGACCCACCGCCTTCGCGAGCAAGCCCGCTCCCGCCAGGGGATTTGCGCCAGGGCTGCGACATAGGTGCAAACGCCAGACGCATCCTAAGCGGCTAATATGGCAGTTCAACGCTGTCGATTGTCTGGGATTTCCGCTTTATGCAAACCGCTTATACCGTCCTGATCCTGCTGATGCTGGTCAGTGTCTCGCGACTGGTCGGACGGGTCATCCCGCTGCCGCTGCCCCTCGTGCAAATCGCTGCTGGCGCCTTGTTGGCCTGGCCGACACTGGGTCTGCACGTGGCGCTCGATCCCGAATTGTTCCTTTTTCTGTTTCTGCCGCCGCTGCTGTTTTCCGACGGTTGGCGCATGCCCAAGCGCGAGTTCTGGCATTTGCGCGGGCCGATCCTGACGCTGGCGGTCGGTCTGGTGCTGTTCACCGTGGTTGGCGCCGGGTACTTCATTCACTGGCTGTTGCCGAGCATTCCGCTGGCGGTGGCCTTCGCCCTCGCCGCAGTGCTGTCGCCGACCGACGCGGTGGCGGTGTCGGCCATTTCCCAGAACCGCTTGCCGACGCCGTTGATGCACATCCTGCAAGGCGAGGCGCTGATGAACGATGCCTCGGGTCTGGTGACCTTCAAGTTTGCCTTGGTGGCGGCAGTGACTGGAGTGTTTTCGTTGGCCAATGCCAGCCTGACATTCGTGCTGGTGGCGGTCGGCGGGCTGGCGGTCGGTGTGGCGCTGAGCTGGCTGGTCGGGCGCTTGCGCGCGTGGATGATCGCCCGTGGCTGGGACGATCCGGCCACCCACGTGGTGTTCATGTTGCTGCTGCCGTTCGCCGCCTATGTATTGGCTGAACGACTGGGAGCCTCGGGCATTCTTTCGGCGGTGGCGGCGGGAATGATGCAGAGCTGGCTCGATCTGTTGCCGCGCCAAACCAGCACGCGCCTGCTCAATCGCAGCGTCTGGTCGTTGCTGGAGTTTGCGTTCAACGGCTTGATCTTCCTGCTGCTCGGCCTGCAATTGCCGGACATCATCAAGGCGGTGGTCAGCCACGAGCCCACGCTCTGGCCGACGCTGCTGTATCGCGGCCTCGATGTGGTGGCGATTTTTCTTGCTCTGGTGCTGTTGCGATTTATCTGGGTGCAGAGCATCTGGCGCTTGTCGGTGCTGCTGCGGCGGTTGCGTGGCAAGGGCGATTTGACGCAAGTGCCTACGGCGCGATCCTGTTGGTTGCTGACCGTCGGCGGTGTGCGCGGGGCGGTGACGCTGGCGGGTGTGATGTCGGTGCCGATGTTGATGGGCAGCGAGGCATTCCCCGAGCGTGACCTGCTGATCTTCATCGCCGCCGGGGTGATTCTGTTGTCATTGATTTGTGCCTGCATCGCCTTGCCATTGCTGTTGCGCGGCATCGAGAAAAGCCCGGACGACAAGCGTCGCCAGGAAGTGCGCGATGCCTGGCGAAAAACCGCCGAGGCAGCGATTCATGCCCTGGAAACTGAAGAGGTTGGCCCGCAGGATGCTGCGCAGGCGGCGCTCTCGGCGGAGCTCAAGGCCCGGATCATGTCCGAGTATCGACATCAGCTCGAAGTCTTCAACGACTCCGCCGAGGCGCAGGCGCTGGCGTTCCAGATGGATCTGCTGGAGCGGCGTTTACGCCTGAAGGCGCTGCGGGCGCAGCGTCTGGAGCTGTACAGCCTGAGTCGTCATCACCAGATCGGTGATGATGTGCTGCGCGAAGTGTTGGCAGATCTTGATTTGAGCGAAGCCAACCTGGGTAGTGTCAAATAGTCGATGCCTGAAGACTGCGTCAAAGGTTCTGAGATGGTATGCCGGTGGCGTGATCTCAGGCCGACGTCGATGGATAAAGGATTTTAATGACTCGTTTATCTTCGTCGCTGATATTTGAATTGACCGGGATTTCCAGCTTGCCGTCTGTAAGTTCCTTTTCCACGGGATAGTGCATGACAGATGTTTCGTCGTAGGGGCCGACGGTCATGTTTTCGGAGATGGGTGTGAAAATATTGAGATCCACCAATTCTTTCGACATGCCATATTGCTTTGCGTAAACCTCATAAACTTTCGCCTTGTTCCATGGGATGTTCGCATCGGGGTGCAGATGTTCATGGTGCAGTCCAAGTGCATGCCCGAACTCATGCAGTACCATTGCTCTGAATTCAGGGTCTGTAGGCGGGAGGCCTATGAACATCGTCGGTACACCTGGGCCATATAGCAGAGCGTCAGTGCCGATATGTGATCCGCTTTGGCTGGCATTGGTCTGAATCTTGATGATGCCATCGTTACTTTCAACGAACTTTAAAGTCAGGTTGACCAGTGGCTCCCATTCTAGAATCAGCGCTTTGATCTGATCTTTAAGCGACTGAGAAGGTCTCCCCAGGAAAGAGATGGTGAGCGTCCGATTGGCGCTCCATAGTTTCTTGTCGAGACCTACGGCAAATAAGGATTTGCCACTGTTTTGCGCATTATCCGGATTCTCGTTAATGGCAGCTTCATAGGAGGCGAGAGAGTCTTCTATGGTTAAGTTTATGCAGAGTTTTTTTAGGTGCATTATCAATTCCTTTTGATGTTTATGGGTTGTTTTGTAATGTTGTTTTTATGGCGGCAAAGTTCATTGCGCGATACTAGGCTTGCGGCACTGTATAAGGTAGCGAGGAAGTTTTATTAAGTGTAACTTTCGGGTGAGGAGGCGTGCCAGCCGGCTGGCACGCAAATGTATTTGTTACTTGTTACTTGTTACTTGTTAGTTGTTATTTGTGACGCGTAATGAATGCGCGAATCCGTTCAGCCGCTTCCACACATTCAGCTAATGGCGCAACCAGTGCCATCCGCACACGACCGGCCCCCGGGTTGACGCCGGCCACTTCGCGGGACAGGTACGAGCCAGGCACCACGGTCACATGTTCTTCGGCAAACAGGTCCCGGCAGAACGCCGCATCGTCACCCTGCACATTCGGCCACAGGTAAAAGCTGCCATCCGGACGCTGCACATCCATCACCGGGCTGAGGATTTCCAGCACCGCGTCGAACTTCTCGCGGTACAGCGCACGGTTGGCGCGCACATGCACTTCGTCATTCCACGCCGCAACGCTGGCCAGTTGGGTTTGTACCGGCATCGCGCAGCCGTGGTAGGTGCGGTACAGCAGAAAACCCTTGAGTACATCGGCGTCGCCGGCGACGAAGCCGGAGCGCAGGCCCGGCAGGTTGGAGCGCTTGGACAGGCTATGGAACACCACGCAGCGTTTGAAGTCCTTGCGGCCCAGTTCGACGCAGGCGCTGAGCAGGCCCGGTGGCGGGGTTTGTTCGTCGAAGTACAGCTCGCTGTAGCACTCGTCCGCAGCGATCACGAAGTCGTGCTCGTCAGCCAGGGCGATCAGTTTTTTCAGCACGTCGACCGGGATCAGCGCGCCGGTCGGGTTGCCCGGCGAGCACAGGAACAGGATCTGGCAGCGTTTCCAGATTTCTGGCGATACGGCGTCGAAGTCCGGATTGAAGCCGTTCTCGTCCAGGCACGGCAGGTAGTGCGGCTTGGCGCCGGCGAGGAACGCTGCGCCTTCGTAGATCTGATAGAACGGGTTCGGGCTGACCACCAGGGCATCGTCACCGCGGTTGACCACGGTCTGGGTGAAGGCGAACAGCGCTTCACGGGTGCCGTTGACCGGCAGTACGTTGCGCGCAGGGTCAATCCAGCCGCTCGGCACGCCGAAACGACGCTCGCACCAGCCAGCGATGGCTTCGCGCAGGGCCGGGATGCCGAGGGTGGTCGGGTACACCGCCATCTGATCCAGATTGTTCGCCAGCGCTTCGGCGACAAAGCTCGGCGAGCGATGTTTCGGCTCGCCGATCGACAGGGCGATCGGGCGTTTGTCCGGGTTCGGGGTCACGGTGCCGAGCAGGGCGCGGAGTTTTTCGAACGGGTAGGGCTGGAGCTGGTTCAGAGCGTTGTTCATGGATGCCTCGTTCAATGTGGGGGCGATACACCAATGCTGGCAGATGCGCAAAACGTGTAGGAGTGAGCCTGCTCGCGATGGCGGCGTCATGTTCAACGCTGCGGGTGGCTGATACACCGCTATCGCGAGCAGGCTCGCTCCTGCAGGGGTTTTGATCAACAGGCTGGTATTGGAGTGATCCTTCCCACAGGGGTCATGTGTTAATTCAGATACTGATACGCGAAAGCTTGATATCCGGTTCCTGATTGACGCTCAGTTGTTCAACGATTGCATCCTGCAAGCGGCTGCACAGCAGTGGGTCGGACAGCGGCTGGTTGTGGGCGTCGGTGATGAAGAACACGTCTTCCACCCGTTCGCCCAGGGTCGCAATCTTGGCGTTCTGCAGCGACAGGTCGAACTCGAGGAAGATCCCGCCGATCCGTGCCAGCAGGCCCGGGCGGTCAGGCGCGGTCAGTTCCAGCACTGTCACCGGACGCTGGGCATCGTTATGGATCGTCACCTGCGGCGCAAACGCGAAGTGCTTGAGCTGACGCGGCACCCGGCGCTGGATGATCGTCGGGTAGTCGTCCGGGTTGCGCAGCGCTTCGGTCAGGCCGTCGCGGATCTGTTTGATCCGTGCCGGGTTGTCACCGATGGATTCACCATCGTTGTCGAGCACGATGTAGGTGTCGAGAGTGAACTGGCTGCTCGAGGTGATGACCCGGGCGTCATGAATGTTCAGGTTGAGCTGGTCCATCGCGGCCACGGTCACGGCGAAGAAGTCGTGCTGATCGGGCGCATAAATGAAGATCTGCGTACCGCCCTCGAACTCGCGCTGGGTGGTTTCCTTGATCAGTACCAGCGGGCCGCCATCGGCCGGCTGCTGCAGGATCGCATCACTGTGCCAGGCCACGTCGCCAGCGGTGTGACGCAGGAAATAGTCATCGCCCAACTGCGCCCACAACTGCTCGACGTCGTCCGGATCGGTGCCGCCGCGCACCAGAATATCCAGGGCCGCGCTCTGGGTCTGGCGGATCTGCTCTTCCCGATCGACCGGGTTTTCCAGACCACGGCGCAGGGCGCGTTTGGTCTCGGTGTAGAGCTGGCGCAACAGGCTGGCGCGCCACGAATTCCAAAGCGTCGGGTTCGTCGCATTGATGTCGGCCACGGTCAGCACATACAGGTAGTCCAGACGGGTTTCGTCGCCGACGATCTGGGCGAAATCGTGGATCACCTGCGGATCGGACAGATCCTTGCGCTGCGCGGTGGTCGACATCACCAGATGGTTTTGCACCAGCCAGACGATCAGGCGGCTGTCCCATGTTGGCAGTTGATGACGCTGGCAGAACGCTTCGGCATCGACTGCGCCGATGTCCGAGTGATCGCCATGCCGGCCCTTGCCGATGTCGTGGTACAGACCGGCCATGTAGATCAGTTCGGGCTTGGGCAGTTTGGCCATGAGCTTGGCGGCCAACGGGAATTTTTCCGACACCTGGGTGTACTGCAACTTACGCAGGTGTTTGATCAGGTTCAGGGTGTGCGCGTCGACCGTATAGATGTGGAACAGGTCGTGCTGCATCTGCCCGACGATGAACCCGAACTCCGGCAGGTAGCGCCCGAGGATGCCGTAGCGGTTCATCCGGCGCAGGTTGCGGTGGACGCCGATCTTGCACTTGAACAGCTCGATGAACAGGCTGGTATTGCGGATGTCGTTGCGGAAGTTGTCGTCGATCAGGTGACGGTTTTCCCGCAGCAGACGAATGGTGTCGGCGCGCACGCCTTTGATTTCCGGCTGCTGGGCCATCAGTACGAAGATTTCGAGCATGGCGAACGGCGTGCGGCGGAACACGTTGTCGTTGCGCGCCTCGATGTAACCGTCATGCAACTGGAAACGCGAGTTGATCGGCTGCGGCGGTGCTTCGTCTTCCGGGGCGAGGATCACTTCCTCGAAATGTTGAATGATCAGGTCGCTGAGCTGGGCGATGCTCATCACCACGCGGAAATACTGCTGCATGAAGTTTTCGACGGCCTGTTTGGCGTCGTCGCCTTCAAAGCCCAGCAGGCCGGCAATGGTCCGTTGATGATCGAACAGCAGGCGGTCTTCGGAGCGACCGGCGAGCATGTGCAGGGCGTAGCGCACCTTCCAGAGAAATTCCTGGGAGGACGCTAGCAGTGCGTTTTCACTCTCCACCAGGAAACCTTCGCCGGCCAGGGCGCGCAGGTTCAGGGTGCCGTACTGACGACGGGCTACCCACAGAATCGTCTGGATATCCCGCAGGCCGCCGGGCGAGCCTTTGACGTTGGGTTCCAGGTTGTATTCGGTGTCGTTGTACTTGTGGTGACGGGCCTTCTGCTCGGCGCGTTTGGCCAGGAAGAACTCCTTGGCCGGCCACATGTGTGCAGTGCTGGTGACATCGAGCATGCGCTGACGCAGGCGCTCGGGGCCGCAGATGGTGCGGCTTTCCATCAGGTTGGTGACGACGGTCAGGTCGGCGCGGGCCTCTTCGGCGCATTCGTCGACCGAACGCACGCTCTGGCCGACTTCCAGGCCGATATCCCACAGCAGCGTCAGAAAGCGCTCGATGGAGTCGCGGAAAACCTCGTGATCGGCGCTGTCGAGCAGGATCAGCAAGTCGATGTCGGAGTAGGGATGCAGCTCACCCCGGCCATAGCCGCCGACTGCGACCAACGCGATGTCGGCGTCTTCGCTCCAGTTGAACTGCTCCCAGGCCTTTTGCAGGATGTTGTCGACGAACCAGGCACGGTCTTCGATCAGCCGGCGGATGTCGCGGCCATTGCGAAAACGCGTGTCGAGGACCTCGCGAGCCTGGCGGATCGCCTTCTTGAACGCCGCGATGGGACTCGCTTTCAGGGCCAGTTCAGCCTGGAACTGGCCGCGGTCGAAGAGTTCGGGATCCACCTGCGGCATCGATTGGCTTTCCTTCTATAAGGCTGGGAGCGTTGTGTGGATCAGGCCGAGATGCGCGCGATGGTGTCGTCGGCGCGCAGGGTAAAGATCTCGTAGCCGGTATCGGTCACCAGCAGGGTGTGTTCCCACTGCGCCGAGAGCTTGCGGTCCTTGGTGATGGCGGTCCAGCCGTCGCCCAGCACCTTGGTGTCGGCCTTGCCCTGGTTGATCATCGGCTCGATCGTGAAGGTCATGCCGGCCTTCAGTTCCATGCCGGTGCCTGCGCGGCCGTAGTGCAGGATCTGTGGCTCTTCGTGGAAGACCTTGCCGATGCCGTGACCGCAGAACTCGCGAACTACCGAGAAGCCGTTCTTTTCAGCGTGCTTCTGGATGACTTCGCCGATGTCGCCGAGGCGGCAGCCGGGTTTGACGATTTCGATCGCCTTGTACATGCATTCCTGGGTGACCTGCGACAGGCGCTCGGCCCAGACCGGCACTTCGCCGACGTGGAACATGCGGCTGGTGTCGCCGTGGTAGCCGTCCTTGATCACGGTGACGTCGATGTTCAGGGTGTCGCCGTTTTTCAGTGGCTTGTCGTTCGGGATGCCGTGGCAGACTACGTGGTTGATCGAAGTGCAGATCGACTTCGGGTAGCCCTTGTAGTTGAGCGGAGCAGGGATGGCCTGCTGCACGTCGACGATGTAGTCGTGGCAGATCTGGTTCAGCTGATCGGTGGTCACGCCCGGTTTGACGTGTTCGGCAATCATTTCCAGCACATCGGCGGCCAGTTTGCCGGCGACACGCATGCCAGCGATGTCCTCGGGGGTTTTGAGGTTGACGGTCATACAGGCTCTCTCTGCGCTCGGCGGCGCTTGCTGATACGGATTGGGTGGCGAGTGTTCTTTTCGCGACCCTGAAAAACCCGATTCTAACAGACGAAAGGAGCAAATCCGCGCCTGCGTGCATCGTGTCTCTCTATACAATGGCGTGCCCGAAGGCGATTCCAAGGGGGCTGCGCCCATCTCCTTGGTGCGATTGCAGATTCCGGGTTCCGTTTCTGCGCACCCTGTGGTATAAAATGCGCCGCTTTCCGGGGATACCCCGAAAAGCTTAAATCCACACACGTGTCGACACGATGACCTGGGTGCTTTTGGCTTTATGCCACTGGTTGGTCATTGGGATACGTGGAGGCCAAACCCGACTTATTAAGGAACTATCATGTCCCAAGTCAACATGCGCGATATGCTGAAGGCCGGTGTGCACTTCGGTCACCAAACCCGTTACTGGAATCCGAAAATGGGTAAGTACATTTTCGGCGCGCGTAACAAGATTCACATCATCAACCTTGAAAAAACCCTGCCAATGTTCAACGAAGCTCTGACTTTCGTAGAGCGTCTGGCCCAGGGCAAAAACAAGATTCTGTTCGTCGGCACCAAGCGTTCCGCTGGCAAGATCGTTGCTGAAGAAGCAGCACGTTGCGGTTCGCCGTACGTCGATCATCGCTGGTTGGGCGGCATGCTGACCAACTTCAAAACCATTCGTGCTTCCATCAAGCGTCTGCGTGACCTTGAAGTTCAAGCCGAAGACGGTACTTTCGCCAAGCTGACCAAGAAAGAAGCGCTGATGCGCTCCCGTGACCTGGAAAAGCTGGATCGCTCCCTGGGCGGCATCAAGGACATGGGCGGTCTGCCAGACGCACTGTTCGTGATCGACGTTGACCACGAGCGCATCGCGATCACCGAAGCCAACAAGCTGGGCATCCCGGTAATCGGCGTTGTCGATACCAACAGCAGCCCGGAAGGCGTTGACTACATCATCCCAGGCAACGATGACGCAATCCGCGCTATCCAGCTGTACATGGGTTCGATGGCTGACGCAGTGATCCGCGGTCGCAACAATGTTGCTGGCGGTACTGTTGAATTCGCAGCTGAAGAAACTCAGGCTGCAGCTGAGTAATTGACGCCCTGGCGTTGACTCAGTAAGCAAAAAGGGGGCTTGGCCCCCTTTTTGCCACCTCGAAAACCGTTTGTTGGCGCCCACTTGTGGTGGCGCATCCCCTGCATCTGTAACGTGCGGCGGGTACAAGGTGATTCGGGAAGAATTGAACGCCCGTTCGATCGGGTGGAATGGTTGAAAACCTATCCAAGAGGAATTTGAAAATGGCAGCAATTACTGCAGCGTTGGTTAAAGAACTGCGCGAGCGTACCGGCGAAGGCATGATGGACTGCAAGAAAGCCCTGGAAAAGGCTGACGGCGACATCGAAAAAGCCATTGATGACATGCGTGCTTCGGGCGCGATCAAGGCTGCGAAAAAAGCTGGCAACGTTGCCGCTGAAGGCGCAATCGCAATCAAGGACGACGGTAAAGCTGCCGTTATCCTGGAAGTGAACTCGCAGACCGACTTCCTGGCCCTGCAAGACGACTTCAAAAACTTTGTTGCTGCCAGCGTTGAAAAAGCCTTCGCTGACAAGCTGACCGACGCTGCTCCGCTGATCGCTGCTCAAGAAGCCGCTCGCGAAGCACTGGTTGCCAAAGTAGGCGAGAACGTCAACATCCGTCGTCTGACCCGTATCGAAGGTGACGTTGTAGGTTCGTACCTGCACGGCAACAAGATCGGTGTTGTTGTGGCTCTGAAAGGCGGTGACGTCGAGCTGGCCAAAGACATCGCGATGCACGTAGCTGCCAGCAACCCTGAGTTCCTGCTGCCTTCGCAAGTTTCGGCTGAAGCGATCGAGCGTGAAAAAGCTGTGTTCCTGCAGCTGAACGAAGAGAAAATCAAAGGCAAGCCAGAAAACATTGTTGAGAATATGGTCAAAGGCCGTATCAGCAAGTTCCTGGCAGAAGCGAGCCTGGTTGAGCAGGCGTTCGTCAAGAACCCTGAAATCAAGGTTGGCGAGCTGGCCAAGAAAGGCGGCGCAGAAATCGTTTCCTTCACCTACTTCAAAGTAGGCGAAGGCATCGAGAAGCCGGTCGACAACTTCGCTGAAGAAGTTGCTGCCCAGCTGGCTGCCGCCAAGCAATAAGACGGTTTTTCAACTGTCGCCCGAAAGAGGCTGCCCGCTCACGCGCGCAGCCTCTTTTCAGATGGGGTTACCAATTTTTTATTGGTTTCCACTTGGAACTGACTTACAAAGCCATGTTCCGATGGCGCTGAAGCAGCGCCAAGCTAGAGTGAACGCCAGCTGTAAACAGCTCGCAAAGAATTTTTAAATACGCCGCAGGAGAGATTCGCAATGGCTCAGCAGGGCAGTGGTTATCAGGCTCGCTATAAACGCATTCTACTCAAGCTTAGCGGCGAGGCCCTGATGGGCTCGGAAGAGTTCGGGATCGATCCAAAAGTACTGGATCGCATGGCGCTGGAAGTCGGCCAACTGGTCGGTATCGGCGTACAGGTCGGTCTGGTGATCGGTGGTGGCAACCTGTTCCGTGGCGAAGCCCTGAGCAAGGCTGGCATGGATCGGGTGACAGGCGACCACATGGGCATGCTGGCCACTGTGATGAACGCCCTGGCCATGCGCGATGCGCTGGAACGTGCCAATATCTCGGCCATCGTAATGTCGGCTATTTCCATGGTTGGCGTGACCGATCACTATGATCGCCGCAAAGCGATGCGTCACCTGAACTCCAAAGACGTCGTGATCTTCGCAGCCGGTACCGGCAATCCGTTCTTCACCACGGATTCGGCAGCCTGTCTGCGTGCCATCGAAATCGATGCCGACGTCGTGCTGAAGGCGACCAAGGTTGATGGCGTCTACACCGCAGACCCGTTCAAAGACCCGCATGCCGAGAAGTTCGATCATCTGACTTATGATGAAGTCCTGGATCGCAAGCTGGGTGTAATGGATCTGACAGCAATTTGCCTGTGCCGCGACCACAAGATGCCACTGCGCGTATTCAACATGAACAAGCCCGGCGCCCTGCTGAACATCGTGCATGGCGGCGCTGAAGGCACCCTGATCGAGGAAGGTCAACAATGATCAACGAAATCAAGAAAGACGCTCAAGAGCGCATGCAGAAATCCCTCGAATCCCTGGCTCACGCATTTGGCCAGATTCGTACCGGTAAAGCCCACCCAAGCATTCTGGGCAGTGTGATGGTGCCGTACTACGGCGCAGACACTTCCATCACCCAAGTGGCCAACATCACTGTAAAAGACTCGCGCACCCTGCAGGTCGTGGCGTTCGAGCGCAATATGCTCGCGGCTGTCGACAAGGCAATCCAGAGCGCTGGCCTGAACCTCAATCCGACCAACCTGGGCGAATTGTTGCTGATTTCCATGCCAGCCTTGACCGAGGAAACCCGTAAGGGATTTACCAAGCAAGCTCGTAGCGCAGCAGAAGATGCTCGTGTAGCGGTGCGTAACATCCGTCGCGATGCGCTGGGCGAGCTCAAAAAACTGGTCAAGGATAAAGAAATCAGCGAAGACGAAGAGCGTCGTGCCACCGCTGATATCGACAAGCTGACCAAAGACTTCGAGGCCCAGATCACCAAGGCCACGGACGAGAAAGAAAAAGACCTGATGGCCGTATAAGGGTCGCGTTTCAATGGAAAAGACCAAGCAGTCTGCGCCGTCCGCGGTGCCGCGCCATGTCGCGATCATCATGGATGGCAACAATCGCTGGGCGAAAAAGCGCTTTATGCCGGGTGTCGCCGGGCATAAAGCTGGCGTGGACGCTGTGCGGGCAGTGATCGAGGTGTGCGCCGAGGCCAAGGTCGAAGTGCTCACCTTGTTCGCCTTTTCCAGTGAAAACTGGCAACGGCCGGCTGACGAAGTCAGTGCCTTGATGGATCTGTTCTTCAAGGCCCTGCGTCGTGAGGCCAAGCGCCTCAATGACAACAACATCAGCTTGCGCATCATCGGCGATCGCTCGCGCTTCCACCCTGAACTTCAGGCGGCGATGCGCGAGGCTGAAGCCATGACGGCCGGTGCCAACCGCTTCATCCTGCAGATTGCCGCCAACTACGGCGGTCAGTGGGATATTGCACAGGCAGCGCAGCGTCTGGCGCGTGAAGTCCAGGCCGGGCACCTGCGCCCGGAAGACATCACCCCGGATCTGCTGCAAACCTGTTTGGCAACCGGCGATCTGCCGTTGCCGGACCTGTGCATCCGCACCGGCGGCGAGCACCGCATCAGCAACTTCTTGCTGTGGCAACTGGCGTACGCCGAGTTGTACTTCTCCGACCTGTTCTGGCCGGACTTCAAACACGAAGCCATGCGCACTGCGCTGGCCGATTTCGCTTCGCGTCAGCGTCGTTTCGGTAAAACGAGCGAGCAGGTCGAAGCTGGAGCCCGGGTTTAATGCTTAAACAACGAATCATCACTGCGCTGATCCTGCTACCGATCGCCCTGTGCGGGTTTTTCCTGCTCGAGGGTTCCGGTTTTGCGCTGTTCATCGGTCTGGTCGTCAGCCTGGGCGCCTGGGAATGGGCGCGTCTGGCGGGCTTCACTGCGCAGTCGTTCCGTGTCGGCTATGCCGCTGTTGTCGCGCTGATGCTGTTCGTCATGTATGTCCTGCCGGGCCTCGCCCCTTGGGTGTTGGGCGCTTCGGTGTTGTGGTGGGCGGTGGCGACCTATCTGGTGCTGACGTATCCGCGCTCCAGCGAACACTGGTCCACAGCGGCCACCAAGCTGGTGATCGGCTTGCTGATCCTGCTGCCGGCCTGGCAAGGGCTGGTGCAGATCAAACAATACCCGCTGGGCAACTGGCTGATCATGGCGGTGATGGTGCTGGTCTGGGGTGCTGACATCGGTGCCTATTTCTCCGGTCGTGCCTTTGGCAAGCGCAAGCTGGCGCCGCAAGTCAGTCCGGGCAAAAGCTGGGAAGGTGTTTACGGTGGCCTGGCGCTGAGTCTGGTGATTACCGCCATCGTCGGTCTGGTTCGTGACTGGACCGTGGGCGAGTTGCTCAAGGGCTTGATCGGTGCTGCGTTGATCGTCTTCATTTCGGTGGTGGGCGACCTTACCGAAAGCATGTTCAAGCGCCAGTCCGGTATCAAGGACAGCAGTAACCTGCTGCCCGGTCATGGCGGTGTGCTTGATCGCATCGACAGCCTGACCGCTGCGATCCCGATTTTCGCTGTATTGCTGTGGATGGCTGCACCGTGAGCCGTCCTCAACAGATTACCGTTCTGGGGGCTACCGGCTCGATCGGTCTGAGCACCCTGGACGTCATCGCTCGTCATCCTGAGCGCTATCAGGTTTTCGCGCTGAGCGGCTTCACCCGCCTGAGCGAGTTGCTGGCCTTGTGCATTCGCCATGTGCCGCAGTTCGCTGTGGTGCCTGAAGTGGCTGCGGCTCGCGGTCTGCAGGATGATTTGCGTGCTGCTGGCCTGCCCACTCGCGTGCTGGTAGGGGAGGAGGGCCTGTGTCAGGTCGCTTCCGCGCCTGAAGTCGATGCCGTGATGGCTGCCATCGTCGGTGCCGCGGGCCTGCGTCCGACATTGGCGGCGGTGGAGGCTGGCAAGAAAATCCTCCTGGCCAATAAAGAAGCGCTGGTGATGTCCGGCGCGCTGTTCATGCAAGCCGTGCACAAGAGCGGCTCGGTATTGCTGCCGATCGACAGCGAGCACAACGCGATCTTCCAGTGCATGCCGCAGGATTTTGCCCGTGGGCTGAGTGCCGTCGGAGTGCGGCGGATTTTACTCACAGCGTCGGGTGGTCCTTTCCGGCAGACGCCAATGAGTGAATTGGCGCATGTTTCGCCGGATCAGGCGTGTGCGCACCCGAACTGGTCCATGGGGCGCAAGATCTCGGTGGATTCGGCCAGCATGATGAACAAAGGCCTGGAGTTGATCGAGGCTTGCTGGTTGTTCGACGCCAAACCTGCGCAGGTCGAGGTGGTGATCCATCCGCAGAGCGTGATTCACTCACTGGTCGACTATGTGGATGGCTCGGTGCTGGCGCAGTTGGGCAATCCCGACATGCGCACGCCGATTGCCAATGCATTGGCCTGGCCCGAGCGTATCGACTCGGGGGTGGCGCCGCTGGATCTGTTTGCCGTTGCGCGTCTGGATTTCGAGGCACCGGACGAAGAACGCTTCCCCTGTCTGCGCCTGGCGCGACAGGCGGCCGAGGCCGGCAACAGCGCACCAGCCATGCTCAATGCGGCCAACGAAGTGGCGGTCGCGGCGTTTCTCGACGCACGCGTGGGTTATCTGGAAATCGCGAGTATCATCGAGGATGTGTTGAATCTTGAGCCTGTGGTTGCGCTGGAAGATCTGGATGCGGTGTTTACCGCAGACGCGAAAGCGCGGATTCTGGCCGAACAATGGCTGAGTCGTCACGGCCGATAGCCGTTGCAGGACCCTGGCGTCACGCGACACTGAACAGGATTGCGGAGAAAGTAGATGAGCGCGCTCTATATGATTGCCGGCACCCTGATCGCTTTGGGTGTGCTGGTCACCTTTCACGAATTCGGCCACTTCTGGGTCGCGCGTCGCTGTGGCGTCAAGGTTCTGCGTTTTTCCGTGGGCTTCGGCATGCCCCTGTTGCGCTGGCACGACAAGCAGGGCACTGAGTTTGTCGTTGCTGCGATTCCGCTGGGCGGCTACGTCAAGATGCTCGATGAGCGTGAAGGCGAAGTGCCGGCCGATCAGCTTCATCAGTCCTTCAATCGCAAATCGGTTCGCCAGCGTATCGCCATTGTCGCGGCGGGGCCGATTGCCAACTTCCTGCTGGCCCTGGTGTTCTTCTGGGTGCTGGCCATGCTCGGCAGCGAGCAGATCCGCCCGGTCATTGGTGCAGTCGAGTCCGGCAGTCTAGCGGCCAAGGCCGGCTTGAGCGCTGGTCAGGAAATCGTCGCCATCGATGGCGAGCCGACCTCCGGTTGGGCGGCGGTCAATCTGCAGTTGGTTCGTCGACTTGGGGAAAGCGGTTCCCTGCAATTGCTCGTGCGCGAGCAGGGCTCCAGCGCGGACACGCCGCGTGAGCTGGCTTTGGATCATTGGCTCAAAGGGGCCGACGAGCCCGATCCGATTCGCTCGCTGGGTATTCGCCCGTGGCGTCCGGCGTTGCCGCCGGTGCTGGCTGAACTCGATCCAAAAGGCCCGGCGCAAGCCGCCGGTCTGAAAACCGGTGACCGCCTGCTGTCGCTCGACGGCCAGGCGCTGGGTGACTGGCAGCAAGTGGTGGATACCGTTCGTACGCGTCCTGATACCAAAATCATGCTGCGTATCGAGCGCGACGGTGCTCAAATCGACATCCCGGTGACCCTGGCGGCACGCGGCGAAAGCAAGTCGCCGAGCGGTTATCTCGGTGCAGGTGTAAAAGCCGTAGACTGGCCGCCGGAAATGATCCGCGAGGTCAGTTATGGTCCGTTGGCCGCGATTGGCGAGGGCGCCCGTCGTACCTGGACCATGAGCGTTCTGACGCTGGACTCACTGAAGAAAATGCTGTTCGGCGAGCTCTCGGTAAAAAACTTGAGTGGACCGATAACCATTGCTAAAGTGGCGGGCGCTTCTGCCCAGTCGGGCGTCGCTGATTTCCTGAATTTCCTTGCTTATCTGAGTATTAGCCTGGGAGTTCTGAATTTGCTGCCCATTCCTGTACTGGATGGGGGGCATTTGTTGTTTTATCTGATTGAGTGGGCGCGTGGTCGTCCCTTGTCGGATCGGGTGCAAGGTTGGGGGGTGCAGATCGGTATCAGTTTGGTGGTCGGAGTGATGTTGCTTGCTCTGGTCAATGATCTGGGTCGACTGTAAAGCTTCGCTGAATTGCGAATCTGCCGCATTTTGCGGCAGTTTGTTTATTGCCAGTTGGAATAAGAAAGGACTTCATGAAACGTCTGCTGCTAACTGCGGTTCTCACCGTATTGATGATCGCCGAAGTTCACGCCGAGTCCTTCACTATCTCTGATATTCGCGTCAATGGCCTCCAGCGGGTCTCCGCGGGTAGCGTCTTTGGTGCCTTGCCGTTGAACGTCGGCGAGCAGGCGGATGATCGTCGCCTGGTGGAATCCACTCGTGCGTTGTTCAAAACCGGTTTCTTTCAAGATATCCAGCTGGGCCGCGAAGGCAACGTTCTGGTGATTACGGTCGTCGAACGTCCGTCCGTCGCCAGTATCGAGATCGAAGGCAACAAGGCGATCTCCACCGAAGACCTGATGAAGGGCCTCAAGCAGTCCGGTCTGTCCGAAGGTGAAATCTTCCAGCGCGCCACCCTCGAAGGTGTTCGTAACGAGCTGCAACGCCAGTACGTTGCCCAGGGCCGTTACTCGGCTACGGTCGATACCGAAGTGGTTTCGCAGCCGCGTAACCGCGTTGCGCTGAAAGTGAAGATCAACGAAGGCACCGTGGCTGCGATCCAGCACATCAACGTGGTGGGTAACACGGTCTTCCCTGATGACGATCTGATCGACCTGTTCGAGCTGAAAACCACCAACTGGCTGTCGTTCTTCAAGAACGATGACAAGTACGCCCGCGAAAAACTCTCCGGTGACCTGGAGCGTCTGCGTTCCTACTACCTGGACCGTGGCTACATCAACATGGACATCGCTTCGACCCAGGTGTCCATCACCCCGGACAAGAAGCACGTCTACATCACCGTCAACATTACCGAAGGCGAGAAGTACACCGTACGTGACGTCAAGCTCAGCGGTGACCTGAAAGTCCCTGAGGACCAGGTCAAGTCCCTGTTGCTGGTGCAGAAAGGCCAGGTGTTCTCGCGCAAGCTGATGACCACCACGTCCGAACTGATCACCCGTCGCCTGGGTAACGAGGGTTACACCTTCGCCAACGTCAACGGTGTGCCTCAGCCGCATGATGACGATCACACCGTGGACATTCTGTTCGCTGTCGATCCGGGCAAGCGCGCCTACGTCAACCGTATCAACTTCCGTGGCAACACCAAGTCCGAAGACGAAGTGCTGCGTCGTGAAATGCGTCAGATGGAAGGTGGCTGGGCTTCGACCTACCTGATCGACCAGTCCAAGACCCGTCTTGAGCGTCTGGGCTTCTTCAAGGAAGTGAACGTTGAAACGCCGGCTGTTCCGGGCGTCGACGACCAGGTTGACGTGAACTACGCCGTTGAAGAACAGGCTTCCGGTTCGATCACCGCCAGTGTCGGTTTCGCCCAGAGTGCCGGTCTGATCCTCGGTGGTTCGATCACCCAGAACAACTTCCTCGGTACCGGTAACCGTGTCAGCGTCGGCCTGACCCGCAGCGAATACCAGAGCCGCTACAACTTCGGCTACGTTGACCCGTACTGGACCGCCGATGGCGTGAGCCTGGGTTACAACGCGTTCTATCGCACCACCGACTACAAAGACCTCGACGTCGACGTAGCAAGCTATGCGGTAGACAGCCTGGGTGCCGGCGTGAACGTTGGCTACCCGATCAGCGAGACTTCGCGTCTGACCTTCGGTCTGTCCGCTCAACAGGACAAGATCAAGACCGGTCAGTACACCGTTGACGAGATTTTCGACTTCGTTAACAAGGAAGGCGACAACTACCTGAACTTCAAGGCTTCGGCCGGCTGGTCCGAGTCGACCCTGAACAAGGGCGTTTTGCCGACCCGTGGCCGTTCCCAGAGCCTGACGCTGGAAACTACGATTCCAGGCAGCGACCTGTCGTTCTACAAACTCGACTACCGTGGTCAGTTGTTCCAGCCAATCACCGAAAACTACACCCTGCGTCTGCACACCGAGCTGGGTTATGGCGACGGTTATGGTTCGACCGACGGCTTGCCGTTCTATGAAAACTACTATGCTGGTGGTTTCAACTCGGTTCGCGGCTTCAAGGACAGTACTCTGGGTCCTCGCAGTACCCCAAGTCGCGGTGTCGGCAAGACTGGTAACGTAGGCACCATCGCCGACCCGGACCAGGATCCGCTGCCGTTCGGTGGCAACGTATTGATCCAGGGTGGTGTTGAAGTCCTGTTCCCGCTGCCGTTCGTGAAAGATCAGCGCTCCCTGCGTACCTCGGTATTCTGGGACGTCGGTAACGTGTTCGATTCGACCTGCAAGTCGACCAACAACGCTGACGGTACAAAGGCCAACACTCAATGCAACGACATCAGCCTGAGCAACATGGCCAGTTCCGTCGGTGTTGGCGTGACCTGGGTAACCGCACTGGGACCTTTGAGCTTCGCGTTGGCCACACCGATCAAGAAACCGGATAACGCTGAAACTCAAGTGTTCCAATTCTCCCTCGGCCAGACGTTCTAAGCGTCTGACCCAAGATAACGACAATGGATTTTGTAGGAGTGCATCGTGCGTAAGTTGACTCAATTGGTTCTCCTGGCCTCCGTACTGGTGGCAGGCCCGGCGTTCGCCGACATGAAAATCGCTGTTCTGAACTATCAGATGGCGCTGCTGGAGTCCGACGCGGCCAAGAAGTACGCCGTCGATGCCGAGAAGAAGTTCGGCCCGCAACTGACCAAGCTCAAGACGCTGGAAAGCAGCGCCAAAGGCATTCAGGACCGTCTGATGGCCGGTGGCGACAAAATGCAGCAGGGTGAGCGCGAGCGTCTGGAGCTTGAATTCAAGCAAAAGGCTCGTGACTTCCAGTTCCAGTCCAAGGAGCTGAACGAAGCCAAGGCTGTTGCCGACCGCGAAATGCTCAAGCAACTGAAGCCGAAACTGGATAGCGCAGTGGAAGAAGTCATCAAGAAAGGTGGTTTTGACCTGGTGTTCGAGCGTGGCGCAGTGATCGATGTCAAACCTCAGTACGACATCACGCGCCAGGTTATCGAGCGCATGAATCAGCTGAAGTAACCCATGACCGTGACTATCAAGCTCGGCCAGTTGGCCGAGTTCCTCGGCGCCACCCTGCGTGGCGACCCCGAGACGCAAATTACTGGGCTAGCCACCTTGCAGGAGGCTGGCCCAGCTCAGTTGAGCTTTCTGGCAAATCCTCAATATCGCAAATACCTGGCGAGTTCCCAGGCGGCTGCGCTGTTGCTCAAAGAGGCCGATGCCGACGGTTTTGCCGGCAACGCGCTGGTGGTGCCGGACCCTTACCTGGCTTACGCACGCATCTCGCACCTGTTCGATCCCAAGCCAAAAGCTACTGCGGGTGTTCATCCCACAGCAGTGATTGCGCCGGATGCGGTGGTTGATCCAAGCGCCAGCATCGGCCCGTTCGTGGTGATCGAGGCCGGTGTGCGAATCGGCGCGCAGGTTACCTTGGGCGCACATTGCGTCATCGGTGCCCGCAGTGAAATCGGTGAGGGCGGCTGGCTCGCTCCGCGGGTGACGCTGTACCACGACGTGCGTATCGGCAAGCGTGTGGTGATCCAGTCCGGTGCCGTGCTCGGCGGCGAAGGCTTCGGCTTTGCCAACGAAAAAGGTATCTGGCAGAAAATCGCCCAGATTGGTGGCGTCACCATCGGCGACGATGTGGAGATTGGCGTGAATACCGCCATCGACCGTGGCGCCTTGGCCGATACCGTGATCGGCAATGGCGTGAAGCTCGACAACCAGATTCAGATCGCGCACAACGTTCAGGTCGGTGATCACACCGCGATGGCTGCGTGTGTCGGGATCTCCGGCAGCACCAAAATCGGCAAGCACTGCATGCTCGCTGGCGGTGTCGGTCTGGTGGGCCACATTGATATTTGCGACAACGTTTTCCTCACCGGGATGACCATGGTGACCCACTCGATTACCGAGCCGGGTGCCTATTCTTCCGGCACAGCCATGCAACCGGCGGCCGAGTGGCGCAAAAGCGCGGCCCGCATCCGTCAGCTCGATGACCTCGCGCGACGTTTGAAACAGCTGGAAAAGCGCGTTGGGGAAGTGACCCCCAGCGGCAATGCTTCATCTGATGGCTGATACCATTTCCATATCAAGTGTGCACAGCCTCTAGACTGCCTCCTTGATTTGCTAGAGGAGTGCGCGTCAGTCGCGCTCCCAATCTTTACATAGGCTTCCCCCCGAAATGATGGACATCAACGAGATTCGCGAATACCTGCCTCACCGTTACCCGTTCCTGCTGGTGGACCGGGTGGTGGAACTGGACACTGAAGGCAAGCGCATTCGCGCCTACAAGAATGTCAGCATCAACGAGCCGTTCTTCAATGGCCACTTTCCGGCACATCCGATCATGCCGGGCGTGCTGATCATCGAAGCGATGGCTCAGGCTGCCGGGATCCTCGGTTTCAAAATGCTCGATGTGAAGCCTGCCGACGGCACGCTTTATTACTTCGTCGGTTCCGACAAGCTGCGTTTCCGCCAGCCTGTATTGCCGGGTGATCAGCTGATTCTTGAAGCCAGGTTCATCAGCTGCAAGCGTCAGATCTGGAAGTTCGAGTGCCAGGCTTCGGTCGATGGCAAGCCGGTCTGCTCGGCAGAAATCATCTGCGCGGAACGCAAGCTATGAGTTTGATTGACCCTCGCGCAATCATCGATCCGTCGGCCGTTCTGGCTGACGGCGTCGAGGTCGGCCCGTGGTCGATCATCGGCGCAGGTGTGGAAATCGGCGAGGGTACCGTGATCGGACCGCATGTGGTCCTCAAAGGCCCGACCCGGATCGGCAAGCACAATCGCATCTACCAGTTTTCCTCGGTAGGCGAAGACACGCCCGATCTGAAATACAAAGGTGAAGAAACCCGTCTGGTGATTGGTGACCACAATGTCATCCGCGAAGGCGTGACCATTCACCGTGGCACTGTCCAGGATCGCTCCGAAACTACGCTGGGCGACCACAACCTGATCATGGCCTATGCCCACATCGGTCACGACAGTGTGATCGGCAACAACTGCATTCTGGTCAACAACACGGCGTTGGCCGGACATGTACATGTCGACGACTGGGCGATCCTTTCCGGGTTCACCCTGGTTCATCAGTATTGCCACATCGGCGCCCACAGCTTTTCCGGTATGGGCACCGCCATCGGCAAGGACGTTCCGGCGTTCGTGACCGTATTCGGCAACCCGGCTGAAGCGCGCAGCATGAACTTCGAAGGCATGCGCCGCCGCGGTTTCAGTGAAGACGCCATTCACGCCCTGCGTCGCGCTTACAAAACCGTGTACCGCCAAGGGCTGACCGTGGAACAGGCGCTGTCCGAGCTGGCCGAACCGGCTGCACAGTTCCCGGAAGTCGCGCTGTTTCGTGACTCGATTCAGTCGTCGACTCGCGGCATCACCCGCTGATCATGGCCAATTTGCGTATTGCGCTGGTGGCGGGCGAAGCTTCCGGCGATATTTTGGGCGCCGGTCTGATGCGCGCCCTCAAGGCGCGTCACCCGGCAGTCGAGTTCATCGGTGTCGGCGGTCCGTTGATGCAGGCCGAGGGCCTGACGTCCTACTTCCCCATGGAGCGTCTGTCGGTCATGGGGCTGGTGGAAGTGCTCGGGCGGCTGCGCGAGTTGCTCAAGCGCCGCAAGGACCTGATCGCCACGTTGATTGCCGAGAAACCGGATGTGTTCATCGGCATCGACGCCCCGGATTTCAATCTCAATATCGAACTCAAGCTGCGGCAGGCCGGTATCAAGACCGTGCACTACGTCAGCCCGTCGGTGTGGGCGTGGCGACAGAAGCGCGTGCTGAAGATTCGCGAAGGCTGCGACCTGATGCTGACGCTGTTGCCGTTCGAAGCAAAATTCTACGAAGAGAAAGGCGTGCCGGTACGGTTCGTCGGTCATACGCTGGCCGATACCATTCCACTGCAGGCTGATCGCGCCGCTGCGCGTGCCGAACTGGGCTTGCCTGACGGTCCGCTGGTTGCATTGATGCCCGGCAGTCGCGGCGGCGAAGTTGGCCGATTGGGCGCATTGTTCCTTGATACGGCCGAACGTCTGCGGGCCATGCGTCCGGGGCTGCGGTTTGTCATACCGTGCGCCAATGCCGAGCGTCGCGCTCAGCTCGAGGAGCTGCTCGCCGGTCGCGACTTGCCGGTAACCCTGCTCGACGGCAAATCCCATCTGGCCCTGGCGGCGTGCAACGCAGTGTTGATCGCTTCCGGCACGGCCACGCTTGAAGCGTTGCTGTACAAGCGGCCGATGGTCGTCGCCTATCGTCTGGCGCCGCTGACGTTCTGGATTCTCAAGCGCATGGTCAAGAGTCCATACGTGTCCTTGCCGAACCTGCTGGCTCAACGTTTGCTGGTGCCGGAATTGTTGCAGGATGATGCGACGGTCGAGGCCCTGGCGCAGACCCTGTCGCCGCTGATCGAAGGCGGTGAAGAGCAGACCCGCGGCTTCGACGAGATTCACCGCACGCTGCGGCTGGACGCTTCCAATCAGGCGGCGGACGCCGTCCTCAACCTGATCGGTCAATCACGATGAGCAAGAAAGATATGCAGATGGGCCTGGATTTCACCCTGGTCGCCGAAGTTGAAGAACTGGTGGCTGGTGTCGATGAAGTCGGTCGTGGCCCGTTGTGCGGTGCGGTAGTGACGGCGGCGGTGATTCTTGATCCGAACCGACCGATTCTCGGACTCAATGACTCGAAGAAACTTACCGAAGCCAGGCGCGAGAAGCTCTACGACGAGATTATCGAGAAGTCCCTGAGCTGGTGCATTGCCCGCGCCGAAGTCGAGGAAATCGACGAGCTGAACATTCTGCACGCGACCATGCTCGCCATGCAGCGCGCGGTGGCCGGGCTGCATGTGCAGCCGAAACTGGCGATGATCGACGGCAACCGCTGCCCGAAACTGCCGATGCGCGCCGAAGCGGTGGTGCAGGGCGACGGCAAGGTGCCGGCCATCGCTGCCGCGTCGATTCTGGCCAAGGTCAGTCGCGACCGTGAAATGGCCGCGTTCGAATTGATCTACCCGGGCTACGGTATCGGCGGCCATAAAGGCTACCCGACGCCCGTTCATCTGGAAGCGCTGGCACGGTTGGGGCCGACACCGATTCACCGGCGCTCGTTCGCCCCGGTGCGTCAGGCTTACGAGGCGCTCGAAGGCCTGACGCAGGTTTAGTCGCAAGGCTGATGTTTTGTTCGAGGCCCGGTACAATCCGGGCCTTGTTGTCTCTATGTAACTGGACAGGATCACTATGCCGGCTTCATTCGTTCATCTACGCCTGCACACTGAATACTCCCTGGTCGACGGGCTGGTGCGGATCAAGCCACTGGTCAAGGCGCTGACCGGCATGAACATGCCGGCCGTGGCGGTCACTGATCAGAACAACATGTGTTCTCTGGTCAAATTCTATAAAAACACCATGGGCGCAGGCATCAAGCCGATCTGCGGCGCCGACCTGTGGCTGTCGAACAAGGATCCGGACGCGCCGCTGAGCCGGATCAGCCTGTTGGTGATGAACGCCAAGGGCTATCGCAACCTTACCGAGTTGATCTCGCGCGGCTTCATCGACGGTCAACGCAACGGCATGATCATCATCGAGCGCGAATGGGTCGCCGAGGCCAACGAAGGCCTGATCATGCTGTCCGCCGCCAAAGAAGGCGAGATCGGCATGGCCATGATTGGTGGCAACCCGGCCGAGGCCGAAGCGCTTGCACGTGAATGGATGGCGGTGTTCCCGGATCGTTTCTACCTGGAAATCCAGCGCACCAATCGCCCTAACGATGAAGAGCAGTTGCACGGCGCTGTGGCCCTGGCTGACAAGCTTGGCGCGCCGCTGGTGGCAACCAACGATGTGCGCTTCATCAAGCAGGAAGACTTCGCTGCCCACGAAACCCGCGTGTGCATCGGTGAGGGCCGTGCCCTCGACGATCCGCGGCGCTCGAAGAATTACAGCGACCAGCAATACCTCAAAAGCGCCGAGGAAATGGCCGAGCTGTTCAGCGACATTCCCGACGCGATCGAGAACACCGTCGAGATTGCCAAGCGCTGCAACATTGAAGTGAAGCTGGGCACGCACTTCCTGCCCAACTTCCCGATTCCCGATGGCATGACCATCGACGAATACTTCCGCAAAGTGTCTTTCGAAGGTCTCGAAGAACGTCTTTCGGTGCTGCTGCCCAAGGACACCACCGAAGACTATGAAGCCAAGCGTCAGGTCTACGTCGACCGGCTGAATTTCGAGCTGGATATCATCATCCAGATGGGCTTCCCCGGTTACTTCCTGATCGTGATGGACTTTATCCAGTGGGCCAAGAACAACGGCGTGCCGGTGGGGCCTGGCCGGGGGTCGGGTGCCGGCTCGCTGGTGGCTTATGTGCAGAAGATCACCGACCTCGATCCACTGGAATACGACCTGCTGTTCGAACGTTTCCTTAACCCGGAACGGGTATCGATGCCCGACTTCGACGTCGACTTCTGCATGGACGGTCGTGACCGGGTGATCGACTATGTGGCCGAGAAATACGGGCGCAACGCGGTAAGCCAGATCATCACTTTCGGTTCCATGGCCGCCAAGGCTGTGGTGCGCGACGTGGCGCGGGTGCAGGGCAAGTCCTATGGCCTGGCGGATCGTCTGTCGAAGATGATTCCGTTTGAAGTCGGCATGACCCTGGAAAAAGCCTACGAGCAGGAAGAAATCCTGCGTGACTTCATCAAGGTCGATGAGGAAGCGGCAGAAATCTGGGAGATGGCGCGCAAGCTCGAGGGCGTGGTGCGTAACGTCGGCAAGCACGCTGGTGGCGTGGTTATCGCGCCGACCAAGCTGACTGACTTCTCGCCGATCTATTGCGACGAGGCCGGTGACGGTCTGGTAACCCAGTTCGACAAGGACGACGTGGAGGCAGCCGGTCTGGTGAAGTTCGACTTCCTCGGCCTGCGGACCCTGACGATCATCGACTGGGCGCTGAAGACGATCAACCGCGACCGCGCCAAGGTCGGCGAAGAGCCGCTGGACATCGCGTTTATCCCGCTCGACGACAAGCCGACGTACAGCCTGCTACAGAAAGCCGAGACCACCGCGGTGTTCCAGCTTGAGTCGCGCGGCATGAAGGAGCTGATCAAAAAGCTCAAGCCCGACTGCCTGGAAGACTTGATCGCACTGGTGGCGCTGTTCCGTCCGGGCCCGTTGCAGTCCGGCATGGTGGATGACTTCATCAACCGTAAGCACGGTCGCGCCGAACTGGCGTACCCGCACTCCGACTACCAGTACGAAGGCCTCAAGCCGGTACTGGCGCCAACGTACGGCATCATCCTGTATCAGGAACAGGTGATGCAGATTGCCCAGGTCATGGCCGGTTACACCCTCGGCGGTGCGGACATGCTGCGTCGAGCCATGGGTAAAAAGAAACCCGAGGAAATGGCCAAGCAGCGCGGCGGTTTCATTGAAGGTTGCGCGACCAACAATATCGACGCCGACCTCGCGGGCAACATTTTCGACCTGGTAGAGAAATTCGCGGGTTACGGCTTCAACAAATCCCACTCCGCCGCCTACGGCCTGGTGTCGTACCAGACCGCCTGGCTGAAGGCTCACTACCCGGCGCCGTTCATGGCGGCGGTGCTCTCGGCGGATATGCACAACACCGACAAGGTCGTGACCTTGATCGAGGAAGTGCGCACGATGAAGCTGCGCCTCGACGCGCCGGACGTGAACACCTCGGAGTTCAAGTTCACGGTGAACGACGACGGCCGCATCGTGTACGGCCTCGGCGCGATCAAGGGCGTCGGCGAAGGCCCGGTGGAAGCAATCACCGAGGCGCGTCAGGCCGGTCCGTTCAAGGATCTGTTCGACTTCTGCGCCCGGGTTGACCTCAAACGCATCAACAAGCGTACGCTGGACGGTCTGATCCGCAGCGGCGCGCTGGATCGCCTCGGCCCGTACTTCCACGATGAGCAGAAGGCTTATCAGGCCAACATCGACCGCAACCGCGCCGTGCTGCTGGCGGCGATGGAAGAGGCGATCAAGGCCGCGGAACAGACTGCCCGCACCCATGACAGCGGTCATGCCGACCTGTTCGGCGGACTGTTCGTCGAGGAAGATGCCGACGTCTACGCGACGCATCGCAAGGCCAAGGAGCTGACGCTCAAGGAACGTCTCAAGGGTGAAAAAGACACCCTGGGCCTGTACCTGACCGGTCACCCGATCGACGAATACGAAGGCGAGATTCGCCGTTTCGCCCGTCAGCGCATCATCGACCTGAAACCGGCTCGCGATACCCAGACGGTTGCCGGGATGATCATTGCCCTGCGGGTGATGAAGAACAAAAAGGGCGACAAGATGGGTTTCATCACCCTCGACGACCGCTCGGGGCGCATCGAAGCATCGCTGTTTGCCGATGCGTTCCACTCTGCGCAATCGCTGTTGCAGACCGACGCGATGGTGGTGGTCGAAGGCGAGGTCAGCAACGACGACTTCTCCGGCGGCCTGCGGCTGCGGGTCAAACGGGTGATGAGCATGGAAGATGCGCGCACCAACCTTGCCGAAAGTCTGCGCCTGAAACTGCAGACTCAGGACTTGAAAGGCGATCAGCTACGCTGGTTGGGTGAGCTGCTCAAGCGTCATCGCGGGGCGTGCCCGATCACCATGGAGTACACCAGCCCCGATGCGAAGACCTTGCTGCAGTTCGGCGAGACCTGGCGAATCGATCCAGCGGATGCGTTGATTCAAGCCCTGCGTGACCAGTTCGGGCGAGACAACGTCTTCCTCCAATACCGTTGACCGGCAAGTGCCATCATTGTGCTTGCCCACAACCTGAATTTTTAATCTCGACCTCAGCGCGCCTCTCCCTTAAGGTAGGGCGCGAATAGACAACCGGCCGGCCCAAGCTCACTTGGGACACGACCCAAGACGGACGCCTATGAACCCGAATTTTCTAGATTTCGAACAGCCGATCGCCGACCTGCAAGCCAAGATCGAAGAGTTGCGCTTGGTCGGTAATGACAATTCGCTGAATATCGGCGATGAGATCTCCCGCCTGCAGGACAAGAGCCGCACGCTGACCGAAGACATCTTCGGCAAGCTGACCAGCTGGCAGATCGCTCGCCTGGCGCGTCACCCGAAACGCCCGTACACCCTCGACTACATCGAGCACATCTTCACCGAGTTCGACGAACTGCACGGCGATCGTCACTTCTCTGACGACGCGGCAATCGTTGGTGGTATCGCCCGTCTGGAAGATCAGCCGGTGATGATCATCGGTCACCAGAAGGGCCGTGAAGTCCGTGAGAAGGTGCGCCGCAACTTCGGCATGCCGCGTCCGGAAGGCTACCGCAAGGCCTGCCGTCTGATGGAGATGGCCGAGCGTTTCAAAATGCCGATCCTGACATTCATCGACACCCCGGGTGCATACCCTGGCATCGACGCCGAAGAGCGTAACCAGAGCGAAGCAATTGCCTGGAACCTGCGCGTGATGTCGCGCCTGAAAACCCCGATCATCGCCACCGTTATCGGTGAGGGTGGTTCTGGCGGCGCACTGGCCATCGGTGTCTGCGATCAGCTGAACATGCTGCAGTATTCGACCTACGCGGTGATTTCGCCGGAAGGTTGCGCTTCGATTCTGTGGAAAACCGCCGAGAAAGCGCCAGACGCTGCTGAAGCGATGGGCATTACTGCCGAGCGCCTGAAAGGCCTGGGCATCGTCGACAAGGTGATCGGCGAGCCATTGGGCGGCGCCCACCGTGATCCGGCCGCTGCCGCTGCCTCGATCCGCGCCGAGCTGAGCTCGCAACTGGCGATGCTGCAGAAGTTCGACAACGAAGCGCTGCTCAAGCGCCGTTACGATCGACTGATGAGCTACGGTCTCTAACCGAAACACGCAATACCCAATGTGGGAGCGGGCTTGCTCGCGAAAGCGGTATGACAGTCGACAGATGTGTTGAATGTTGAAACGCCTTCGCGAGCAAGCCCGCTCCCACATTTGATTTGGGCAAAGAGTGAGATAGAGGCCAGTCTGTGAGTGATCTGTCTTCCCGGCTTCTGCTGAACCTTGCAGCCTGGCGCAATGCCAGGACTTGGCGCGTGGCTTTCTCCGGTGGCCTGGACTCTACCGTCCTGCTGCATCTGCTTGCCAATCTCGCCCAACACCATCCCCTGCCGGCGCTGAGCGCTGTTCATATCCATCACGGCCTCCAGGCTGCGGCTGATGCGTGGCCGCAGCATTGTCAGTCGGTCTGCGATGCGCTGGGCGTTCCTTTGCAGGTCGTTCGGGTGGCGGTGCAACCCGGTGCCAGTCTTGAGCGGGCGGCGCGGGAGGCGCGTTATGCGGCGTTCACCTCGCTGACCGAGGCGGGCGACGTGCTGCTGACCGGGCAGCACCGCGATGATCAGGCTGAAACCCTGTTGTTTCGCCTGATGCGCGGTGCCGGCGTTCGCGGACTCTCGGCGATGCCGGCGCAGCGACCGCTGGGGCAGGGCACGCTGGTGCGGCCATTGCTCGACGTCACGCGTGCGGAGCTTGAGGTGTACGCCCGGCGGCATCAGTTGCGCTGGATCGAAGACCCGTCAAACCAGGATCGGCAGTTCTCGCGCAATTACCTGCGCCATCAGGTCATGCCGGCGCTGACCGAACGCTGGCCGCAGGCGCAGGCGAGCATGGCCCGCAGCGCAGCGCATCTGCGTGAGGCGCAAGGTTTGCTCGATGAGCTGGCGCAGATCGATCTGGCACAAGCTGCTTTGCCGAATGAATTTCAATGGCTTGGCCTGCCGTCGCTGGCACTGGCGCCACTGACAACATTGTCCGCCGCTCGTCAGCGCAACGCGCTCAGCCATTGGCTCGCACCGTTGACCCGATTGCCGGACACTGACCACTGGTCGGGTTGGGCCACTCTTTGCGACGCGGCCAATGATGCTTCCCCCGTGTGGCGTCTGGCCGATGGCGAGCTGCATCGCAGCGCCGGCCGGATATGGTGGCTGAGTGGCGACTGGCTGCTCGCGCCAGCGGTCAGCGTTGAGTGGCCTGATCCGTCGACGCCGCTGCATTTGCCGAATAACGGGCGTGTCATGTTCAGCGGGCAGACTCCCGTCGGGCCGTTGCAGATTCGCTATCGGCAGGGCGGCGAAGTCATGTATCTGGCGGAGCGCGGCCACCGCGATCTCAAGCGCCTGCTCAATGAGCGCGCGGTCCCGGCCTTCGTCCGTGGCAGATTGCCGCTGCTGTTTTGCGGCGAAGAATTGCTCGCGGTGGCGAACCTGCCGGGTCTTGATGGCAATGTGCAGGACGGCTGGAAATTGCATTGGCAGGCAACAGACGAAGATCAAGGTTTGAGCTGAAAGGAGCATTCCGGTAGACTACGCTCCCTTCTTGATACAACTTCTGTGGATTCGCCTGAATTGCAGGAGTTGCCGATTACCAAGCAGTCTTTGCTGGGCGATTCCAAAAAATGTGTAGCGAGCAACGTACCGGTGTTTTATCTGCCGGTCTGTCCCAACGCGGCGGTTTTTTTGAAAGGTGCACTGTGATTAATGCAGGTGATCGGGGGCTTCGGCCTTCCTTCGCTTTCCCCGGCGGCTCGTACCGCTTTAACGCAGACTTCTAGGGTTTTTCATGACGCGCTACATATTCGTCACGGGCGGTGTTGTTTCTTCATTGGGGAAAGGCATTGCCTCGGCTTCATTGGCGGCCATCCTGGAGGCGCGGGGGCTTAAGGTCACCATGCTTAAGCTGGATCCGTACATCAACGTCGACCCGGGCACCATGAGCCCGTTCCAGCACGGTGAAGTGTTCGTCACCCACGACGGCGCCGAAACCGACCTGGACCTGGGCCACTACGAGCGGTTCATCCGCACGACCATGACCCAGAACAACAACTTCACCACTGGCCGTGTCTACGAACACGTGCTGCGCAAAGAGCGCCGTGGTGACTACCTGGGTGCAACCATCCAGGTGATTCCGCACATCACAGACGAAATCAAGCGCCGCATCATCAAGGGTGCTGGCGACGCTGACGTGGCCATGGTCGAAATTGGTGGCACCGTCGGTGACATCGAGTCGCAACCGTTCCTCGAAGCCATCCGTCAACTGCGTTTCGAAGTCGGCGCCAAGCGCGCGATGCTGATGCACCTGACGCTGGTTCCGTACATCGCCACCGCCGGCGAGACCAAGACCAAGCCGACTCAGCACTCGGTAAAAGAGCTGCGTTCGATCGGTCTGCAGCCAGACGTGCTGGTGTGCCGTTCCGATCACCCGATCGACGTCTCGTCGCGTCGCAAGATCGCGCAGTTCACCAACGTTGAAGAACGTGCCGTGATCGCGCTGGAAGACGCCGACACCATCTACAAGATCCCGGGCATCCTGCACTCGCAGGGTCTGGACGATTTTGTTGTCGAGCGTTTCGGTCTGCAGTGCGGCAGCGCCGATCTGTCCGAGTGGGAAGCTGTGGTTGACGCCAAGCTGAACCCGGAACACGAGGTGACCATCGCGATGGTCGGCAAGTACATGGAGCTGCTGGACGCTTACAAGTCGCTGATCGAAGCGATGAGTCACGCCGGCATCAGCAACCGTACCAAGGTCAACCTGCGCTACATCGATTCCGAAGACATCGAGAACCAGGGCACTGCGCTGCTCGAAGGTGTCGACGCGATCCTCGTACCGGGCGGTTTTGGTCTGCGTGGCGTTGAAGGCAAGATCACTGCCGTTCAATACGCTCGCGAAAACAAGGTTCCGTACCTGGGTATCTGCCTGGGCATGCAAGTGGCGGTCATCGAGTTCGCTCGTAACGTCATGGGCTGGAAAGACGCCAACTCCACCGAGTTCGATCGCGCCAGCGGTCACCCGGTCGTGGGTCTGATCACCGAGTGGGAAGACGCTACCGGCGCAGTTGAAGTGCGTACCGAATCCTCCGATCTGGGCGGTACCATGCGCCTGGGCGCTCAGGAATGCCTGCTTGAAGCCGGCTCCAAGGTGCACGATTGCTACGGCAAGGATGTGATTGTCGAGCGTCACCGTCATCGCTACGAAGTGAACAACAACCTGCTGCCACAAATCATCGAAGCCGGCCTGAAGATCTCCGGTCGCTCCGCTGACGCCGCGCTGGTTGAAGTGGTCGAAGCCGCGGATCATCCATGGTTCGTCGCTTGCCAGTTCCACCCTGAGTTCACCTCGACGCCACGTGACGGTCACCCGCTGTTCAGCGGTTTCGTCAAGGCAGCGTTGGCACAACACCAGAAGAAGGCGTAATCCCCGATGGCACAGAAGATCATCCGCGTTGGCAACATCGAGATCGCCAACGACAAGCCCATGGTGCTGTTCGGTGGCATGAACGTGCTGGAAAGCCGTGACATGGCCATGCAGGTTTGCGAAGAGTACGTGAAGGTCACCGAAAAACTCGGCATCCCTTACGTGTTCAAGGCCAGTTTCGACAAGGCCAACCGATCTTCTGTGACCTCCTATCGCGGTCCTGGCCTGGAAGAGGGCATGCGCATCTTCCAGGACATCAAACAAGCCTTCGGCGTGCCGATCATCACCGACGTCCACGAGCCTGAGCAGGCCGCGGTCGTCGCTGAAGTCTGCGACATCATCCAGCTGCCGGCCTTCCTGTCGCGCCAGACCGATCTGGTCGTCGCGATGGCCAAGACCAACGCCGTGATCAACATCAAGAAAGCCCAGTTCCTCGCGCCTCAGGAAATGAAACACATCCTGAACAAGTGCGTGGAAGCGGGTAACGATCAATTGATCCTCTGCGAGCGTGGTTCGAGCTTCGGCTACAACAACCTCGTGGTGGACATGCTCGGCTTCGGCATCATGAAGCAGTTCGAGTACCCGGTATTCTTCGACGTGACCCACTCGCTGCAAATGCCTGGCGGTCGTTCCGACTCCGCCGGCGGCCGTCGCGCCCAGGTCACCGATCTGGCCAAGGCGGGCATGAGCCAATCGCTGGCAGGTCTGTTCCTCGAAGCGCACCCGGACCCGGACAACGCCAAATGCGACGGCCCTTGCGCCTTGCGTCTGGACAAACTGGAGCCATTCCTGGCCCAGCTCAAAGCTTTGGACGAACTGGTGAAGAGTTTTCCGACGGTAGAAACCGCGTAAACCTCATTTCTCCGGTAAAGTACCGCACGATTTGTCGCACATGCCCTCGGGCATGTGCGTTGTCGTCTGCAAGCTGCCCGCTGCACACCACTTGCCGACGGTAAAAAGATTTCCTCTAGCTGCGTCGTTTTCGTCAACTTTGGAGTGTTTACAACAATGGCAAAAATCGTCGACATCAAAGGTCGTGAAGTCCTCGACTCCCGTGGCAATCCCACCGTGGAAGCGGACGTGCTTCTCGACAACGGCATCATCGGCAGCGCTTGCGCGCCGTCCGGTGCATCCACTGGCTCGCGTGAAGCGCTCGAGCTGCGTGATGGCGACAAGAGCCGTTACCTGGGCAAGGGCGTGCTCAAGGCGGTAGCCAACATCAACGGTCCGATCCGCGATCTGTTGCTGGGCACCGACCCAAGCGACCAGAAAGCCCTCGATCACGCGATGATCAAGCTCGACGGTACCGAAAACAAGGCAACCCTGGGTGCCAACGCTATCCTCGCCGTGTCCCTGGCTGCGGCCAAGGCTGCTGCACAGGATCAGGACCTGCCGCTGTACGCACACATCGCCAACCTGAACGGCACCCCGGGTGTGTACTCGATGCCGGTTCCGATGATGAACATCATCAACGGTGGCGAACACGCCGATAACAACGTCGACATCCAGGAATTCATGGTGCAGCCGGTTGGCGCCAAGTCTTTCTCGGAAGGTCTGCGCATGGGCACCGAGATTTTCCATCACCTCAAAGCTGTGTTGAAGGCCCGTGGCCTGAGCACCGCCGTTGGCGACGAAGGCGGTTTCGCACCGAACCTGGCGTCCAACGAAGACGCGCTGAAAGTGATCTCGGAAGCGGTGGCCAACGCCGGTTACAAGCTGGGCACTGACGTGACCCTGGCCCTGGACTGCGCGGCCAGCGAGTTCTTCGAAGACGGCAAGTACAACCTGTCCGGTGAAGGCCAGGTGTTCACCGCCGAAGGTTTCGCCGACTACCTCAAAGGCCTGACTGAACGTTATCCGATCATCTCGATCGAAGACGGTCTGGACGAGTCCGACTGGGCTGGCTGGAAGATCCTCACCGACAAGATCGGCGAGAAGACCCAACTGGTTGGCGACGACCTGTTCGTGACCAACACCAAGATCCTGAAAGAAGGCATCGATAAAAAGATCGCCAACTCGATCCTGATCAAGTTCAACCAGATCGGCACCCTGACCGAAACCCTGGAAGCCATCCAGATGGCCAAGGCTGCCGGTTACACCGCAGTGATCTCGCACCGTTCGGGCGAAACCGAAGATTCGACCATCGCCGACCTGGCTGTGGGCACTGCGGCTGGCCAGATCAAAACCGGTTCGCTGTGCCGTTCCGACCGCGTTTCCAAGTACAACCAGCTGCTGCGTATCGAAGAGCAGTTGAATGGCAAAGCCAAGTACAACGGTCGCAGCGAGTTCCGCGGCTGAGTAAGTGCCCTGCCTCACCCATACTGCTTCATTTTGGCGGCGCCTGTTACCGTCATGCTGCGTTGCCGCTCCTCGCCATAGCGCGCTATGACTCGTCGCGGCGCCTTGCTTGACGGCAACAGTCACTCGCCAAAAGTGAAGCGTATTGGTGAAGCAAGGCACTGATGGTAAAAAAGACACCGGATTGTGTCGGAAAAGTCGTGACAGCGATGGATTTGCCACTAATCTGATGCCTTATATGCACAAGCCTGGATCTTCCAGGCTTCGTGCTATCAGACGTTTCAAAGTTTTGGCATGGCTGTCTTTTTTCACTGGATACCTGATATTCGATGCGCAGTCCTTACTGGTTGTTTCTCGTTTTGCTCTTGCTGCTGGCCGGTCTGCAGTACCGCCTGTGGGTGGGCAATGGCAGTCTGGCGCAGGTTGCCGAGCTGAATCAGCAGATTGCTGATCAACACGCCGAGAACGAAGCCCTGCTGGAGCGCAACCGGGTGATGGACGCTGAAGTCAGCGAACTGAAGAAGGGCATGGAGACCGTTGAAGAACGGGCTCGCCACGAGCTGGGCATGGTCAAGGACGGTGAAACCCTTTACCAGCTGGCCCAATGATCGACTCCCTGCCGGCCTTCTGGGCCGTGATTCCTGCCGCGGGCGTCGGTGCCCGAATGGCCGCTGACCGTCCCAAGCAATACCTGCAACTGGGCGGACGCACAATTCTTGAACACAGCCTCGGCTGTTTTCTTGATCACCCGAGCCTCAAGGGGCTGGTGGTCAGTCTTGCTGTTGATGATCCTTATTGGCCAAACCTGGCGTGCGCCAGCGATTCGCGGATTCAGCGCGTCGAGGGCGCCTCGGAGCGTTCCGGGTCGGTGCTCAACGCCTTGCTGCATCTGCATGCGCAAGGGGCCGACGATGAGGATTGGGTGCTGGTGCACGATGCGGCACGGCCCAACCTGAGTCGCGACGATCTCGACAAACTGCTGGCTGAGCTGGCGCATGACCCGGTGGGTGGCCTGCTGGCAGTGCCGGCACGCGACACGCTTAAACGCATCGACAAGCACGGTCGTGTGGTCGAAACCGTCGATCGCAGCGTGATCTGGCAGGCCTACACGCCACAGATGTTCCGTCTCGGCGCGCTGCATCGGGCGTTGGCGGATAGCCTGGTGGCTGATGCGCTGATCACCGATGAAGCCTCGGCGATGGAGTGGGCCGGCCTGGCGCCACGCCTGATCGAAGGTCGGGCGGACAACCTCAAGGTCACCCGGCCTGAAGACCTCGAATGGCTGCGCCAGCGTTGGGCTAACCGGCGCTGAGTGCAGTGGCGCCTGTCAGATCGCTTTCGCGAGCAGGCTCGCTCCCACCTTTGAATGACGCCGAACACACATTGTGCATCCACTGAGGATCCACTGTGGGAGCGAGCCTGCTCGCGAAGGTGATGTGTCAGCCAACCAATGCTTTGCTGACACACCGATGACTGTTTAGCTCCGATATTCCGGCCGCTCGGCCAACCCTTCCTTCAAAAAATCCACCAGCTTGCGCACCTTCGGCGACAAGTGCCGCTGCTGCGGATACAGCGCCCACACCGCCGTATTCGGCGGCTGATGCGCTTCCAGCAACGAAATCAACGCGCCACTGTGCAAATGCTCGAGCACGTAATAGTCCGGCAACTGGCACAACCCGACCCCTTGCAGCGCCGCGTCCAGTACCGCTTGCCCACTGTTACAGCGCCAGTTTCCCTGTACACGCTGAGAAAATTCGCGCCCGTTCTGTTCCAGTTGCCACAGGTCCGAACTGCCGATCAGGCAATTGTGTCGGCTCAGTTCCGACAAACTGTGTGGGCGACCGTACCGTTCCAGGTAGGACGGAGATGCGCACAGGTACATGCGCCGAGGCGCCAGCCGTGTGGCGACCAGTCGCGAATCCTGCAGGCGACCCAGGCGGATCGCCAGATCCAGCCCCTCATGCACCAGATCGAGCTGGCGATTGCTCAGTTCGATATCGACGCGCAATTGCGGGTATTGCCCCATGAACCGCGTCACCAGCGGCACGATAAACCGCTCGCCGTACGCCACGGCACAGGTCATGCGCAACATGCCTTTGGGTTCACTGGTCAGGTCGCCGACCGCGCGCAGGGCTTCTTCGCGACCGTCCTGCAGGCGTTGGCAATGCTGCAGAAAGGTCTGTCCGGCTTCGGTCAGGGTGACGCGACGGGTACTGCGATAGAGCAGGCGCGTCTGCAAGCGCTCTTCCAGCCGCACGATTTGTCGACTGATGTGCGAGGAAGAAACCCCAAGGCGTTCTGCTGCGGCGGTGAATTGGTTGCACTCGGCGACGGCGACGAACTCGTCGATACCCTCCCAGCGGTTTTCGGACATCGGGATTATCCCTGTATGGCAATAATGTTTTGCTTTTGTCCGGATTATTCATCAGAACGCGCTGTACTACACTCGCGGTCTGGTTTTTTATTCAATGGATTCACTGGAGAGTCAGCATGATCAAGTCGCGCGCCGCCGTTGCCTTCGAGGCCAAGAAGCCGCTGGAAATCGTAGAAGTCGATGTCGCCATGCCCAAGGCCGGTGAAGTGTTGCTGCGCGTGGTGGCTTCCGGGGTTTGCCACACTGACGCCTACACCCTGTCCGGTGCTGACCCGGAAGGCATCTTTCCGTCGATCCTCGGCCATGAAGGCGGCGCGATCGTCGAGGCCATTGGCGAGGGCGTGACCTCCGTTGCCGTCGGCGATCATGTGATTCCGCTGTACACCCCGGAATGCGGCCAGTGCAAATTCTGCAAGTCGGGCAAGACCAACCTGTGTCAGGCCATTCGTGCGACTCAGGGCAAAGGCTTGATGCCGGACGGCACTTCGCGCTTTTCCTACAAGGGCGAGACGATTTTCCACTACATGGGTACTTCGACGTTCTCGGAATACACCGTGTTGCCGGAAATTTCCGTGGCCAAGATCTCCAAAGATGCGCCGCTGGAAAAGGTCTGCCTGCTCGGCTGCGGCGTGACCACCGGGATCGGTGCGGTGATCAACACTGCCAAGGTCAAGCCAGGTGACACCGTGGCGATCTTCGGTCTGGGCGGCATCGGTCTGTCGGCAGTCATCGGTGCGGTGAAAGCCAAGGCTGCGCGCATCATTGCCATCGACATCAACCCGGCCAAGTTTGAAATCGCCAGACAACTGGGCGCTACCGATTGCGTCAATCCGAAGGATTTCGACCGTCCGATCCAGGAAGTAATCGTCGACATGACTGACGGCGGCGTCGACTTCTCCTTCGAATGCATCGGCAATGTGCAACTGATGCGCGCAGCCCTTGAGTGCTGTCACAAGGGTTGGGGCGAGTCGGTGATCATCGGCGTGGCCGGTGCCGGTCAGGAAATTTCGACCCGTCCGTTCCAGTTGGTGACCGGTCGCGTCTGGCGCGGTTCGGCGTTCGGCGGCGTGCGTGGTCGTACCGAGTTGCCAAGCTATGTCGACATGGCCCAGAGCGGCGAGATCCCGCTGGATACCTTCATCACCCACACCATGGGTCTGGAAGATATCAACAAGGCATTCGACCTGATGCACGAAGGCAAGAGCATCCGTACCGTCATTCATTTCTGATCATTCGTGGTGCCACGGCTACAAGCGTTGAAAGCTTTTAGCCGTGACCGCGTAGGAGTCTTTACATGAGTCTGGAAAACATCTCCTGTCAGAAAAGTTTCGGGGGTTGGCACAAGCGCTATCGCCACCGCTCCGAGGTGCTCGGTTGTGACATGGTGTTTGCCGTGTACCTGCCGCCACAAGCGGAGCAGGGCGGTCAGTTGCCGGTGCTGTACTGGTTGTCGGGGCTGACCTGCACCGACGAGAACTTCATGCAGAAGGCCGGAGCGATGCGCATGGCGGCCGAACTTGGCCTGATCATCGTCGCGCCGGACACCAGTCCGCGTGGCCCGGATGTACCGGGTGACCCGGATGGCGCCTGGGATTTCGGCCTTGGCGCGGGGTTCTACCTGAATGCCACGCAGGAACCGTGGTCGCGGCACTATCGGATGCATGATTACGTTGTGCAGGAATTACCTGCGCTGGTTGAGGCGCATTTCCCGGCGTCGGACAAACGCAGTATCAGCGGCCACTCCATGGGCGGCCACGGTGCGTTGGTCTGTGCGCTGCGCAATCCGGGACGCTACCAGTCGGTGTCGGCATTTTCGCCGATCAACAATCCGATGGACTGCCCTTGGGGGCAGAAGGCGTTCTCCCGTTATCTGGGTGAAGACCGCTCCAAGTGGAAAGAATGGGATGCCTGCGCGCTGATTGCAGAGGCCGACGAGAAACTGCCGTTGTTGGTCGATCAGGGGGATCGCGATGATTTCCTTGAAAATCAGCTCAAACCCGAGGCTCTGCAACAAGCGGCAAAACAAGCGGGCCATGCGCTGACGTTGCGCCTGCAACCGGGCTACGACCACAGCTATTTTTTCATCTCAAGCTTCATTGACGACCACTTGCAGCATCACGCACGCGCCCTTCGGGCCTAATGCAGGTAGAATCACGCCCTGACAAAAATCGGGGCGTTTTTTTTATGCGTATTGGCCACGGCTACGATGTGCACCGTTTCGCTGAAGGCGATTTCATTACTCTGGGCGGCGTGCGCATTGCACATGGCTTCGGGCTGCTCGCTCACTCCGACGGTGACGTCCTGCTGCACGCCTTGAGCGATGCCTTGCTCGGTGCGGCTGCGTTGGGTGATATCGGCAAACACTTTCCGGACACCGACCCGCAATTCAAGGGCGCCGACAGCCGTGTGCTGCTGCGTCATGTGGTCGCGTTGATCCACGCCAAGGGCTGGAAAATCGGCAACGTCGACAACACCATCGTTGCCCAGGCGCCGAAAATGGCCCCGCATATCGAATCGATGCGCGCGTTGGTCGCCGCCGATCTTCAAGTTGAGTTGGACCAAGTGAACGTGAAAGCTACCACCACCGAAAAGCTTGGCTTTGTCGGTCGCGAAGAAGGCATTGCCGTGCATTCCGTTGCCTTGTTGCTGCGCGCATGAACGAACTGCAACTGCTCGGCCCGCGCGCCTATGGCGAACCCCTCGGTACTGCAGTACTGAAAGCCATCGCCGAAGATTTTCAGGTCGATGAAGTGCTCGATATCCCGTTCAGCGGCGATGGCGAACATCTGTGGATCTGGGTGGAAAAACGCGGTCTGAACACCGAGGAAGCAGCGCGGCGGATTGCCAAGGCGGCTGGCGTGCCATTGCGCACCGTCAGCTATGCCGGGCTCAAGGATCGTCAGGCGCTGACCCGTCAGTGGTTCAGTGTGCAGCTGCCGGGCAAGGCTGATCCGGACCTGTCGGCGGCGGAAAACGACACGCTGAAGATCCTGAAGACCACGCGCCACAAACGCAAGCTGCAACGCGGTGCGCATTCGGCCAACGGCTTTACCTTGCGCCTGACCCAGTTTGCTGGCGACAAGGCGGCGATCGAACAGCGTCTGCAACTGATCGCCAAGCAAGGCATTCCCAACTATTTCGGCGCCCAGCGTTTCGGCCATGACGGCGGCAACGTCGTTGATGCGCGTGCCTGGGCGGCGCGCAAGGCCTTGCCGGAGCAGCGCAATGTGCGCTCACGGTTGCTGTCGACAGCGCGCAGTTTTCTGTTCAATCAAGTGCTGGCCGCGCGGGTGGCCGACGGCACCTGGCAGCAGGCGCAGGTGGGCGATCTGCTGGCGTTCACCGACAGCCGCAGTTTTTTTCCGGCCGGTGAGGCCGAATGCAGTGATCCGCGCCTGGCGATTCTCGATCTGCACCCGACCGGTCCGCAGTGGGGCGAAGGTGACTCGCCGACCGCAGGCGCTGTCCATGAACTGGAGCAGGGGATCGCCGAGCGTGAAGCGGATCTGCGCGATTGGTTGATCAATGCTGGAATGAGCCACGAACGACGCATCCTGCGGCTGCCCATTGGCGGGTTGTCGTGGCATTATCCCCAGCCTGACATTCTGCAACTGGAATTCGTCCTCCCGGCCGGATGCTTCGCCACCGTATTGGTGCGCGAACTCGTTGATCTGGTGCCGGTGGGGCAGACGGACAGCCCATGCGTATTCTGATTTCTAACGACGATGGGGTAACCGCACCCGGTCTCGCCGCGCTTTATGCTGCGCTGGCGGATTACACCGAATGCGTGGTTATCGCCCCGGAGCAGGACAAAAGCGGCGCCAGCAGTTCGCTGACGCTCGACCGTCCGTTGCACCCGCAATACCTGGCCAACGGTTTCATCAGTCTCAACGGTACGCCGACCGACTGCGTGCACCTGGGCCTCAACGGCCTGCTGGAGCGCGGGCCGGACATGGTGGTTTCCGGGATCAACCTCGGCGCCAACCTTGGCGATGACGTGCTGTATTCCGGCACCGTGGCGGCAGCCCTTGAAGGGCGCTTTCTCGAGCGCCCCTCGTTTGCCTTCTCGCTGTGTTCGCGGCAGGTGGACAATCTGGCGACAGCGGCACATTTCGCGCGCAAACTGGTCGAGGCCCACGCCGGGCTGGACCTGCCGCCGCGCACGGTGCTGAACGTGAACATCCCCAATCTGCCGATCGACCACATTCGTGGCATTCAGCTGACCCGTCTGGGCCATCGCGCCCGCGCGGCGGCACCGATGAAAGTGGTCGATCCGCGTGGCAAGGCCGGTTACTGGATTGCCGCTGCCGGGGATGCCGAAGATGGCGGCCCGGGCACTGACTTTCATGCGGTGATGCAGGGTTATGTGTCGATCACGCCATTGCAGCTCGATCGCACCTTCAACGATGCCTTCAGAAGTCTCGACGGCTGGCTGGAGGGACTGCGCTGATGGCTCGTGAACACGAAGACCGACTGCGCAGCGGCATCGGCATGACGTCGCAGCGCACGCGCGAACGTCTGATCCAGCGTCTTTATGAAGAAGGCCTGTCCAACGCCAAGGTGCTGGAGGTGATCCGCCGTACGCCGCGTCATCTGTTCGTCGATGAAGCGCTGGCGCACCGCGCCTACGAAGACACCGCGCTGCCGATCGGCCACAACCAGACCATTTCCCAGCCTTATATGGTGGCGCGCATGAGCGAGCTGCTGCTGGAGGCGGGGCCGCTGGACAAGGTGCTGGAGATCGGTACCGGTTCTGGTTATCAGACGGCGGTCCTGTCGCAACTGGTTGAGCGGGTATTCTCGGTCGAGCGCATCAAGGTCCTGCAGGACCGGGCCAAGGAGCGCCTGGTCGAACTGAACCTGCGCAACGTGGTATTCCGCTGGGGCGATGGCTGGGAAGGCTGGCCGGCACTGGCACCGTACAACGGCATCATCGTCACGGCGGTCGCGACCGATGTCCCGCAGGCGTTGCTCGACCAACTGGCGCCGGGTGGGCGGCTGGTGATTCCGGTCGGCTCGGGGGAAGTGCAGCAACTGATGCTGATCGTGCGTGAAGAACACGGCTTTTCCCGACACGTTCTGGGGGCTGTGCGCTTCGTGCCATTGCTCAATGGCCCGCTGGCCTGAGCATTTGTTTGTGAGCGCTGAATTCCTTGCGCTGGACTGGGTCTTACACCGGCAGTGAAGGTTTAAACGCAACCCATTGCCCACGGGCAAACGTGTGCGTGAAGCGTTTTCGCATCTTTAACGGTAAAGCCTGTGCGGCCCGTTATACTTGCGACACTACGTGCCGCAATACGGCATTCCACATATTTCAGCCACCACAAAGGGAGCGGCGGGTGAGTCTCACAGTCATTGCGCAGCGTATGGGTAACACGAGCTTTCAGCGCCTGGTGACTGGCCTTGTATTGAGCACCTTGCTGGTCGGTTGCTCCAGCACCAAATCGAGCAACGTGCGCGTGGTCGATCGCAACAGTGCGGTGGCCCAGCGTCCAGCCGTCACGACCGGGCAGTATGTAGTCCGTCCGGGCGATACGCTGTTTTCGATCGCTTTTCGCTACGGCTGGGACTACAAAGCCCTCGCCGCCCGGAACAATATTCCTACGCCGTATACGATCCATCCGGGTCAGACAATTCGCTTCGACGGCCGCACCGGTTCAACACCCACGGCTGTGGTGAGCAACAGCGGCGCTTCGCCATCATCGTCGAGCAAAACCACGGTAATCCGGCGCCAGGCGAACGGCACGACTACCACCACGGTGACCGGCTCGGGGGCCGCTGCCGCGGGGGCTGCACCGTCCGTCGCAAGCAAACCGGCACCGGCTCCACTGCCTCCACCGGGGCCAGCCCCGACCGGCTGGGGATGGCCATCTAATGGCATTCTTATTGGAAAATTCTCTTCAAACGGTAGTTTGAATAAAGGAATTGATATCGCCGGAGATTTGGGACAGCCTGTTTTAGCTGCGTCTGATGGGACGGTGGTTTACGCCGGGAGTGGCTTAAGGGGCTACGGCGAATTAGTCATCATCAAACACAGCGAAACCTACGTCAGTGCCTACGGACATAACCGCAGGCTGTTGGTACGGGAGGGGCAGCAGGTCAAAGTCGGACAGACAATTGCCGAAATGGGGTCAACGGGTACAGACCGGGTGAAACTGCATTTTGAGATTCGCCGACAAGGTAAACCTGTAGATCCGCTGCAGTTCCTGCCCAGACGTTGATTTGAGGCCAGCCTGTTCCGTCGCGTAGAGGGGACAGGCTCCAGCGCTGCCAAGGATAAAGGCGTCGCTTGAGCTTGGGGTCGAACTCACCAAAGGACTATAACAATGGCTCTCAGTAAAGAAGTGCCGGAGTTTGACATCGACGATGAGGTTCTCCTTATGGAGGCCGGCATCGATTCGGATTCGATGTCGAATGATGAAGGGGCTGCTCCACCTTCCGTTCGTTCCAAATCCAAACACTCCGCTTCACTTAAACAACACAAGTACATCGACTACACGCGTGCACTCGATGCCACGCAGTTGTATCTCAACGAAATCGGCTTTTCTCCACTGCTCTCCCCCGAGGAAGAAGTTCATTTTGCGCGTCTGTCGCAAAGTGGCGATCCGGCGGGGCGCAAGCGCATGATTGAAAGTAATCTGCGGCTGGTCGTGAAGATCGCCCGGCGTTACGTCAATCGGGGGCTGTCGCTGCTGGATCTGATCGAAGAGGGCAACCTTGGATTGATCCGCGCGGTGGAAAAGTTCGATCCCGAGCGCGGCTTCCGCTTCTCGACCTACGCCACCTGGTGGATTCGTCAGACCATCGAGCGTGCGATCATGAATCAGACCCGGACCATCCGGTTGCCGATCCATGTGGTCAAGGAGCTCAACGTGTACCTGCGGGCTGCACGGGAGCTGACGCAAAAGCTCGATCACGAACCTTCACCCGAAGAAATCGCCAACCTGCTGGAAAAACCGGTGGGCGAGGTCAAGCGCATGCTTGGCCTGAACGAGCGGGTTTCTTCGGTCGACGTCTCGCTGGGTCCGGATTCGGATAAAACCCTGCTGGACACCCTGACGGATGACCGTCCGACCGATCCATGCGAACTGCTGCAGGATGACGACCTGTCGCAGAGCATCGATCAATGGCTCTCGGAATTGACCGACAAGCAGCGCGAGGTGGTCGTACGCCGCTTCGGTCTGCGCGGCCATGAGAGCAGCACGCTGGAAGATGTAGGCCTGGAGATCGGCCTGACCCGGGAACGGGTGCGGCAGATCCAGGTGGAAGGCCTCAAGCGCCTTCGCGAAATCCTCGAGAAGAATGGCCTGTCGAGCGAGTCGCTGTTTCAGTAAGCGCCTTTGATCGACCGCTAACAAAAAGCCCCGACTGGTTCGGGGCTTTTTGTTGTCTGCACCAGTACGGAGGGCGGTGTTCTGTGGCGAGGGGGCTGATTGCCGGACATACGGTTGGCATTTCCATCGTTTGTAGTCTTGCGGTGTAAGCCTTGGCTTACTCTTTCGTAAGTGTTCCCTATGTTTACAGGCCGGCAGACGTCGATTGCTCACGGTGCTGTTATTTAACTCATTGTTTTATATATATATTTTTTAATGTGAAGTGCTTATTACAGCGCTTTACGGCCATCGGGGTCGATTGATCCGGGCTGGGAACTCTTTAGTATCAGCACTGTGTCGACGGATAGACACGCCCTTCAAGGAAGAGGGGAATGGACATCGCAGGAAGCGATTCATCAGGACGATGAAAAGGAATACAGGGAATAGGGAAAAAATGTGGGCGGGTCAAACCGCCCCTTTTTTTTTGCCCGTAGCAAAGCAAACGACAGAAAGCAAAAAGGCCCGCAAGGGGCCTTTTCAGAACGCGCGACAGATCAGCGTTCGAGGACTTTGATCTTGTTTTTGACGCCATCCCACTCTTCGGCATCCGGCAGCGATTCTTTCTTCTCGGTGATGTTCGGCCAGATCTCGGCCAATTCAACGTTCAGTTGAATGAACTCCTGCATCTCTTCCGGAACTTCGTCCTCGGAGAAAATGGCCACGGCCGGGCATTCTGGTTCGCACAGGGCGCAGTCGATGCACTCATCCGGGTGAATCACCAGGAAGTTCGGGCCTTCGTAAAAGCAGTCCACCGGACACACTTCTACGCAGTCGGTGTACTTGCACTTGATGCAGTTGTCGGTGACGACGAAGGTCATTTCTAATTTTCTCCTCAGGCGGCGGCAGCGTTGCCCCTTCACGGTTGGGGTCGCCAGGTTCGGGAGCGATGTCTGCCAGCCAGGCTATTAGCCAGCAGCATCCCAAACCGCGCGAGATTCTAACAGCTTGACGCCGTTTGCGTTATATCCGGTTCTTCAATGCTTAGATCCGGTTCTTAAGTGCATATAACAATTCGAGCGCTCGACGCGGGGTCAGGTCATCGAGGTCCACTTTGGCCAACTCATCCAGCACCGGGTGCGGCAGGCTGGCAAACATATCGCTCTGCTGCGGAGCGGCTGGCTTGCCTTTGACGGCAGGCTTGGGCGCTTCATGCGGCAATGCGGTGTCTTCCAGTCGGCTCAAGTGCTCACGGGCACGCACGATCACTTCGCTCGGTACGCCGGCCAACTGCGCCACCGCCAGGCCGTAGCTCTGGCTGGCAGGCCCCGGCAATACGTGGTGCAGGAACACAATGCGCTCGTTGTGCTCGGTAGCGTTGAGGTGCACGTTGGCGACCAGCGGCTCGGCTTCCGGCAACACAGTGAGTTCGAAGTAGTGCGTCGCAAATAGAGTATAGGCACGCAGATGCGCCAGGCGCTCGGCCGCTGCCCATGCCAGGGACAGACCGTCGAAGGTACTGGTGCCGCGTCCGACTTCGTCCATCAACACCAGGCTGCGCTCGGTGGCGTTGTGCAGGATGTTGGCGGTTTCGCTCATCTCGACCATGAAGGTCGAGCGGCCGCCGGCCAGGTCATCGCTGGAGCCGATCCGGGTGAAGATCCGGTCCACCAGCGACAGCTCGCAACTGGCTGCCGGCACGAAGCTGCCGATGTGCGCCAACAGCACGATCAACGCGGTTTGCCGCATGTAGGTGGATTTACCACCCATGTTCGGGCCGGTGATCACCAGCATCCGGGTGTTGTCATCCAGGCTCAGGTCGTTGGCCACGAAAGGCGTGGTCAGCACCTGCTCGACCACCGGGTGACGACCCTGGGTGATGCGCATGCAGGGCTCGCTGACGAAGCGCGGGCAGTTCAGGTCAAGGTTCAGCGCACGTTCGGCAAGGTTGCTCAGCACATCCAGTTCGGCCAGCGCGCCGGCGGTGTCCTGCAATGGCGGCAGCTGGCTGATCAGATCTTCCAGCAGCGCTTCGTAGAGCATCTTCTCGCGGGCCAGGGCGCGGCTCTTGGCCGACAGCGCCTTGTCTTCGAATTCTTTCAGTTCCGGCGTGATGAAACGCTCGGCGCCTTTGAGCGTCTGACGGCGGATGTAGTCCGCCGGGGCCGATTCGGCCTGCTTGCTCGGCAGCTCGATGAAGTAGCCGTGAATGCGGTTGTAGCCGACTTTCAGGTTGGCCAGGCCGGTGCGGGCCTTTTCCCGGGCTTCAAGGTCAATCAGGAACTGGCCGGCGTTTTCGCTCAACGATTGCAGCTCGTCGAGTTCACTGTCGTAACCGGTTTTCAGCACGCCGCCGTCGCGGATCACTGCCGGCGGGTTGTCGATAATGGCTTTTTCCAGCAGGGCCGCCAGTTCCGGGTAGGTGCTGGTAGTGGTCGCCAGGCGTTGCAGGTGCGGCGCCTCAAGGTCGGTCATCGCCACTTGCAGTTGCGGCAGGGCGCCGAGGGCATCGCGCAGGCGGGCGAGGTCACGCGGCCGCGCATTGCGCAGACCGATCCGCGCCAGAATCCGCTCGATGTCGCCGATTTCCTTGAGTTGTGGCTGCAGCTTTTCGAAGCGATAACCGTCGAGCAGACAGGTGATCGACGTCTGCCGCGCCAGAAGCACGGTCAGATCACGCAGCGGACGGTTCAGCCAGCGGGTCAGCAGGCGGCTGCCCATGGCGGTCTGGCAGCGATCGACCACCGATTGCAGGGTGTTGTCGCGGCCGCCGGCCAAGTTGGTGTCGAGTTCGAGGTTGCGACGGCTCGCGCCGTCGAGCACAACGGTGTCATCCAGGCGCTCATGGCGCAGGCTGCGCAAATGGGGCAGGGCGGTGCGCTGGGTTTCCTTGGCATAGGCCAGCAAACAACCAGCGGCGCCGATGGCCAGGGTCAGGGTTTCGCAACCGAAGCCTTTCAGGTCTTGCGTGGAGAACTGCTGGCAGAGACTTTTCAACGCCGAATCGCGCTCGAAATCCCACGGCGCGCGGCGACGCACGCCACGGCGTTTTTCCGCCGGCAGGTCTTTCGGCCAGTCATCCGGGATCAGCAACTCCACCGGGTTGACCCGCTCCAGTTCCGCCAGCAGGTTTTCCCAACCCTTGATCTCGAGCACGGTGAAATTGCCGCTGGTGATGTCCAGCACCGCCAGGCCGAACAGGCGCTCATCGCCCAGTACCGCCGCAATCAGGTTATCGCGGCGTTCGTCGAGCAGTGCTTCGTCGCTGACCGTACCCGGGGTGATGATCCGCACTACCTGACGTTCCACCGGACCCTTGCTGGTGGCCGGGTCGCCGACCTGCTCGCAGATCACCACCGACTCGCCGAGCTTGACCAGTTTCGCCAGGTAACCTTCTGCCGCGTGGTAAGGAATCCCGCACATCGGAATCGCCTGTCCCGCCGACTGGCCGCGCGCGGTCAGGGTGATGTCGAGCAACTTGGCAGCCTTCTTCGCATCTTCGTAGAAGATCTCGTAGAAGTCGCCCATACGATAAAACATCAGCTGATCCGGGTGCTGATTCTTCAGGCGCCAGTACTGCTGCATCATCGGAGTGTGGGAGGACAGGTCGGAGACGGCTTTATTCATCGGATTGTCAGGCAACTCGTTAAAAGATGTAGGGCAAAAGCAGGGCAACGGCCGGGCTTTTCCGCGATGGGCGCAAGGTTACCATGGGTGGTCTGCTTGACGCAGGCACGACGGTCCGCTGACACTTTTCGGCGATTAATTGTGATTTATGCACGTTTTATGCAAATCAGCATTTGTCATCCTCAAAAACTTCAAGCACTATGCGCGTTATGCAAAAACGCAACGTATCCTCCGTCTTAAGAGCACTGCTCGACCAGCACGGGATCTCCCCTACGGAGCTCCACCGTCGCACCGGCGTGCCTCAATCCACGCTCTCGCGGATTCTCAGCGGGAAGATCGTCGATCCTTCGGATAAACACATTTCGAAGATCGCCGAATACTTCAATGTGAGCACCGATCAATTGCGCGGCCGCGCAGACGTCGCCCCCGCGACCGGCGGCGCGCGCGATGACGTGCATGCGGAACTCAAGGACATAAGCCTGTGGGACGACGATACCCCTGTCGATGACGACGAGGTGTCGGTGCCCTTTCTTCGCGAGGTTGAATTGGCTGCTGGATCAGGAAGATTCGTCATCGAAGAGAGCGAACGCTCTAGCCTGCGCTTCGGCAAGCGCAGCCTGCGCCATAACGGTGTGCAGTTCGACCAGGCCAAATGCGTGACGGTGCGCGGCAATAGCATGTTGCCGGTGTTGCGCGATGGCGCCACTGTTGGTGTGAATGCGGGCAAGTGTGGCATCGGCGACATCATCGATGGTGACCTGTACGCGATCAATCACAACGGCCAGCTGCGCGTGAAGCAGCTCTATCGCCTGCCGACGGGTATCCGTCTGCGCAGCTTCAACCGCGATGAGCATCCGGACGAGGACTACAGCTTCCAGGATATGCAGGAAGAGCAGATCGTCATCCTCGGTCACGTCTTCTGGTGGGGCATGTACGCCCGCTAACCTGAACCCCTTCAGATAGAACCCGCCTAGGCGGGTTTTTTTTCGTCCGCGCAAAAACCTCAAACCCTTGAATGACGGGGCTTCCATGCGCTCGTGCATTTCTCGCGCATAAATAAATGCATTTACGCATTGACTGAATATGCATCCATGCATATCCTTGCCACCAAGCCGCTCGACAAAGCGGCTGGCAACAACAGCTCTTTAGTTCCACAAGAACAGGCAGCGATGAACCGGCCTCAACGGTTCAGAGGGTTGGCAACTGACCCAGGTGTGCAGCGTAAAGCACCAAGAGCAGTTATCCGGCGGGCAGGGACCGCGGTCGGAAAAACAATCTGAATGGACTCGTACCGCGCCAGTAGCGCCGAAAAGTCAGCTTCCTTCCTGAACACAGGATTTGAAGGAAGGCGAAGGAACGCATTACTGAAAAGCCCGGTGCATTGCCGGGCTTTTTGGAATGTCGACCTGTCGTCATTGCCGTTTACCCAAGTCGTGGTTAACGCAAGGTTTACAGAATGAAAACACCATTATTGAAACTTCGTAATAAGGAAAAATAATGAATCGCTACGTATTTATTGACCAGTACAGCGCGCCCTTTACTCTCGCTGTACAAATTGTGGATGCAGATGAGCCACCACAGTTTACGCCACCAGGGCCGTCTGGATATTGGATACAAGTGTCTATCAATACTCCGGTACAAGTGGGGTGGAAGGGGGATTACATTAACAATAGCTGGGTGTTCACTGAGCTGACTTATCAAGAAAACGTCGCTGTCCTTGATGCTCGAGCGCGCCAGCTATTTACTCAGGCAGCCAATTGGCTGACAGTCAATCCTCTGCAATACAAACTCGACTTGGGTGTTGCCAGCACTTCCGAGACTGAACTGCTGCTTGCCTATAAGCAGTATTGCATCGCAATCAGTGAGATCAAAAAACAAACTGGCTATCCCTACACAATCAACTGGCCAGTTGCTCCTTTCTAATTGACCACCTTGAATAAATTCAGCATCGGGATTGCATTGTGCATTGGCGCGACTGTTTAGCCTCGTCTGCAAAGTGCCTGTGTTCAGTCAGACGATCAAAGAACGAGCCAGTACTAAAGCCCTTTTTGCTTTCAGCAGCAAGATTGGTCTCGTCACAATTCAGCGTGTACTCCTCCGGGCATTCCTGGCATGCCCGCTTTCAGAGATATCGTTTGAACGGACATAAAAAGCGAATAACTCACCCCCCGGAGGCGTGACATGACAAACGAGCAACAAGCATTGGCGGACATGCCGATCTGGCTGGTCATCCTCCTCGCTGTAGTGGGCGGGGTGTCCGGCGAAATGTGGCGCGCCGACAAGGAAGGCGCCCGTGGCTGGTCGCTGCTTCGGCGCCTGGCCTTGCGCTCCGGCGCCTGCATGATCTGCGGCGTGTCGGCAATCATGCTGCTGTATGCCGCAGGGTTGTCGATCTGGGCTGCCGGCGCATTCGGTTGCCTGACCGCCATGGCCGGTGCCGATGTGGCCATCGGTCTTTACGAACGCTGGGCCGCCAAACGCATTGGCGTCTGCGAAGTACCGCCTGGCAATACAAACAAGGAGTGAAGAGGCGTTACAGCGGCATTTGAGAGGGAGTTCAATTCATGCTGAGCGATTTCCGTTGCGGTAAATGCAATCGTTTACTTGCAAAAGTAGATGCACTTCATCAAGTGCAAATCAAATGTCCTCGGTGCAGGACATTGAATCACACGAAGACCCGAGGTCTCGTCAGCCCGCCTGTGAGCGATCCAACGCAGCATTGACTGCCCACAATAACCAATCGGTCAATAGGTGAATATATGGCTACGCTTCCACGCTATCCGTTTACTACGAACGGCAGTTCGATTTTGCTGCCTCTGCATGAGATGTCCGCTGGGCAATATCTTGAGTCACCGGACAAACGCTTCAAGTTAATTGTCCAGCCCGATGGCAATCTGGCCATTTACGAGGGGGGCAATACAGTTTGGGTGGCCATTGCCGGTCAACCGTATACAAGTTCCGGAAAGCAGATAGATAACTCAAAAATTTATTTCTACCTGATGTATTACGCGTTTCTCAATGATCCAACGCGGGGCCGCATGTGGGGCACTGCCAACAGCACGCCGCTCAACGCGGACATCTGGGCCGCTTACAATCGGGCCTATCTGTCCCTGCAAAATGACGGCAATCTCGTCGTGATCGACTCGATCCCGGTCTGGGCAAGTAACTCTGCCATCCCGATCAGTCCCTCTGTGGAATCGATCTATATCCCAGCCGGGACGACTCTCGAAGTTGACCGACGGTACGTGGTCGGTGGCACTACGCTGGTCTTCCAGTCGGACGGTAATCTGGTCGTTTCGAACGGACCGCTCGGTGTTCTCTGGGCGAGTTGGACACAAAACAAGGGTGCGACTCGGGCCGTGATGCAGGATGACGGAAACTTCGTGATCTATGGCGCGAACAATACGCCGCTTTGGTTCACCGGCACGGCTGGTCGTCCTGGGGCGATTGCGAAAATTCAGGCAAATGGAAGCTTCTCCATTGTCAGTGAAAAACCGGTCTGGGCTCGATTTGGTTTTACGCCGACCATTTTGCCGAAGCGTGTTTACCATTGGGATAACAGCACTTGGAGTTTGCCTCTGAGTAAAATCCTCTGGACCTTCTGATGTACAACTAATGATGTGAGCCCCGTGTAGCAACGGGGCTTTTATATTCAAGTTGGCGCCGTCATGCGGCGCTTTTATTCTCGTTGGCAGCCGATAAAGAGCCACGTTGGCCGAGCCATCTCACACCATCACCGCAGCCATACCCCCACTTTTTTGCCTCGCTGCAACTCATGCGGCGGGGCTGCGCGTGGACAATTGAAAAGGAGGTCATGCATGCCCGCTTCGATCCAGCAGCCTTCGCAGCTGTTCACCGCGATGGCGACAACCTTGCGCAACGCTGCCGGCCTGAATGTTCAGGTTGGCAATCACGATGACTTCACCGCGCCTGGCGCTAAGGCCTGGGTGTTGATCGACTTTGACCGCAACGCACCCGGCGTACGTGCCGCTGACGGACGTATCGCACATGTCCTGACGGTCTCAATGCAAGTCATCCCGGCAGTCTCTGCCAGCGCATTTGCGGCCTGCGATCTGATCGCCGTACTGAAAAACCTGATCACCGACAACCGTTGGGGCCTGCCCGGCGCTCAATGCGATCTGCCGATGAACATTGATGGTTTGCCGTCACTCTTGATTCGAGGCGAGCAGCAGTTCAAAGCCTGGGCGCTGACGTTCAACCAGACCCTCTATCTCGGCCCGACCCTGCTCGACGATCCGCTCGGTACGCCAAAATTCGCCCGCACCTGGGAAGTCAGCAACATCGACGACCCCGACCAATACACCGCGCTGGAGGCCTGATTGATGTTTGACGCATTACTGCGCATGCAACTGGGGCCGATCATCGAGCGGCTGGCGGAAATGGAAGCGGAAATAGACGACCTCCACCGACGCGCCGAGAGTTTCTGTCGCATTGGCATTTGTCAGACTGTCGATGCGGCGAGCAACACTTGTCAGGTCAGCCACGGTGGGCTGCTTACGCCGGCCATCAAGTTCTTCAACCCGAGTGCCGGCGCCCAGAGCGAGTCGCGGATTCCGAGCGTGGGCGAGCAGTGCCTGCTGTTCAACTACGGCAGCGGTGAGAGCGGGGCACAGAGCGTGGCGTTGTTTGGCTTGAACAGCGAGCGCTTCCCGCCGACGGCGTCTGTACCGACGCTGACGCGCCGGGTGCATGTCGACGGCAGCGAAAGCGGCTACGACGACGCCAGCCACACTTTGCACTGGCAGAACGGGCCGGCGGCTTTCACCGGCTCCCGCGAGTCGCTGGAACTGAGCATCGGCCCGGCACGGCTGGCGATGACGCCGCAGGTCATCAGCCTGCAACTGGGCGCGGTCGGCCTGAGCATCGACGCCTCGGGCGTGCACTTCAGCGGCCCGTTGGTGGATCACCAGGGCCGCGTTATCAGTCCCTGAATCAAGAGCTTCCCATGATCGGAATCGATAGAGACAGCGGGGCCACGGTCGACGACTGGCTGCAATTTGTGCAGCGCGCGACCCGGGCCCTGACCACGCCGCTGGGCACCCGGCAAAAAAGGCCCCTTTATGGCTCGCTGATCCCCACGCTGCTGGGGCAGAACCTTGGTGATGACGTTCTGCTGCTGGCCCAGAGCCACGCGGCTCAGGCGTTCTACAACACGCAGAACGGGATCAGCGATTTTCAGCCGAGTGTGATCGTCGCCAGCCGCCAGGGCGCCGGTCTGCTGCTGCGTTTCGCCGGTACCTGGAAAAACCGTCAACAGACTTTTGAGGTAGTGACATGAGCATGCTGATCCCCGGCCAGAACCAGTTGGCCGAACCGGCGCTGATCACCGTCGACGCCTTCGAAGACCTGCTCGCCGAGTTCAAGACCTTCGTCGTCGAATACGTCGGCGCCCGAGCGCCCGACAGCGCGGCGAAACTCAAGACCAGCCTGGACAACGAAAGCGAACTGCTAACCCTGGCGCTCGAAGCCTTCTGCGTGCGTCTGCAAACCCACGAACGCAAATACAACGCCCGTATCAAGCAGATGCTGGCGTGGTGGGCTACTGGCAGCAACCTCGATGCACGGTTGGCGGACATGGGCCTGGAGCGGCAGTTGCTCGACCCGGGCGACCCGGCTGCATTCCCGCCGGTACCGCCGACTTATGAAAGCGACGACGATGCGCGGTTGCGTTATTACCTGGCGCCGCATGCGCCGGCTGCGGGTTCGCGGATGCAGTATCGCCGCGAGGTGTTCACCCTTGGCGAACGGCCAACGGTGAAGGTCGAATCCACCGATGCCGGTGTGGTGAATGTCACCTACACCTTCAACCCGGACGGCCTCGCTGCACAGGTCAAGGACGGCAACGGTCGCCGTACTGCGCCGGGTGAAGTGCAGGTCACCGTGCTCTCGCGAGACGGCGATGGCACCCCGTCTGCAGCGTTGCTGGAAGGCGTGCGTCAGCACTTCGCCCGGCCCGATGTTCGACCGGAAACCGACCTCGTCACGGTCAAGGCTGCCGACATTCAGCGCTACAGGATTCGCGTGCTGGCGAAGATCAATTCCGGCCCGGATTCAGGCCTGACCAAAGTCGCCGCGCAGCAGCAATTGCAATCCTACGCCGACAGTTGTCATCGCCTCGAAGGTCGGGTCGATCCGAGCTGGATCGACTACACGCTGCACAGCGCTGGCGCCGTGCAACTGCAGATTCTCGAACCGCTGGAACCGATCATCACCAGCGCCTTTCAGGCTCCTTATTGCACGGCGGTCGAGGTTGAGGTGCTGACGCTATGAGTGAGCCGACGCAACGCCCGACCTTGTTGCCAGTCAACAGCTCGGCACTCGAACGTGGACTGGATCTGGGTTTGGGCGCGCTGCTTGACCGCATTGCGCCGCCGTTCCCCGAGCTGATGAATCCGAGCGAAACGCCGGTGGCATTCCTGCCGTATCTGGCGGCGGATCGCGGCGTCGCCGAATGGAGTTCTGCTGCACCGGAAACGGAAAAACGCCTGACCGTCGAACTGGCCTGGCCCACTGCGCGCCAGGCCGGCACTCGCAAGGCGCTGGAAAACGCGGCCAAGGGTTTGCAACTGCGCCCGGAAGTCCGCGCCTGGTACGAGCAGACACCGCCCGGCGCGCCTTACAGCTTTACCGTACGCGCCTTCAGCGACCAACCCTACAGCGCAGAAATCGACGCCCGTCTCGACCGACGCCTGGCTGATGCCAAGAGCGAGCGGGACATTCTTTCGGTAACGGTTGGCTTGAGCGCGTTCGGCAGTCATTCCATCGCCGCTGCGACCTTCTGCGGCGAGCTGACGACGGTTTATCCGGTGTTCATCGAAGGCCTCGAAACCTCTGGCGAGGCGTTCATGGCCGCAGCTTTGTACACCGTCGAAACATCCACAATTTATCCTCAGGGGGCCTGAATGGCTGACTATTACACCCTGCTCACCAACGCAGGGATTGCCTACGAAACGGCGTGCAAAGCCGCGGGCGTGCCGATCAAGTTGACGCAGATTTCCGTCGGCGACGGCGGCGGCTCGGTCTACAACCCGGCCGCGACTGCCACGGCGCTGAAGCGCGAAGTCTGGCGCGGGCCGCTCAACGCGCTGTTCCAGGACGAGAAAAACCCGAGCTGGCTGCTTGCCGAAGTGACCATTCCGCCTGATGTTGGCGGTTGGTACGTGCGTGAAGCAGGGCTGTGGACTGACACCGGAATTCTCTACGCCATCGTCAAATACCCGGAGTCGTTCAAACCGGTTCTGGCCACCTCGGGTTCGGGCAAAGAGTTCTACATTCGCTCGATTTTCGAGACCAGCAATGCGTCGCTGGTAACGCTGCTGATCGATGACACCGTGGTCAAGGCCACGCGTGCCTGGGTCATGAGTTATCTCGCCGAAGAACTCGGCAAACTCGATGGCAAGCAATCGGTACGCGTCGCAGCATCCACCAACATCGTGTTGAGCGGTGCGCAGCAAATCGACGGCGTGGCCGTGATTGCCGGCGACCGTGTGTTGGTGGCTAATCAGACCTTGTCCAGGGACAACGGCCTGTGGCTCGTCGTCAATGGCGACTGGGTACGGGCAACCGATGCCAACAGCAGCGCCAAGGTCACGCCGGGCCTGACGGTCATGGTGGAGGAGGGCACGGCCAACGGCGATTCGCTGTGGCACCTGACGACCAACGCGCCGATCACCCTCGGCACCAGCGCACTGACTTTCAAGATGCTGGCCGGGCGCACCGGGATTGCTGCCGGGACTTACAAGAGTCTGACCGTTGACGAATATGGTCGGGCGACTGCTGGCGCGAATCCTGAAACCTTGGCTGGTTTCGGGATCAAGGATTCGTACACCAAGGCTGAAGTCGAAGCGCTGATTGCCAAGGCATCGGCGTTGCCGGTGGGTTCGATTGTCGCGTTCCCGGTGGATGCACCGCCGCCGGGTTTTCTTGAGCTGGATAATAGCGTCAAGAGCAGTGCGACTTACCCGGACTTGAGCGCTTATCTGGGCGGCAAGTTCAACAAGGGTGATGAGGGTGTCGGGAATTTCCGCTTGCCGGAAGCGCGTGGGGAGTTCTTGCGCGGTTGGGATCATGGCCGTGGAATCGATACAGGCCGCGCGCTAGGCAGTACGCAGCTTGATGCAATGCAGGGCCACTACCATTCGCCGGTTCGTGTTGCTGGAACCGGTGGCGCCACTTTGGTCAATTCGATCAGCTCCACAGCTGTTGCGAACATGAACCCTAGTACCGTTGGTTCGCCGCTGATAGGAACCCATGTCGGGGCGCCGACTCAGGATCTGTTCACACCCGAATTTGGGACGCCGAGAACGGCTGCTGAAACCCGCCCCCACAACATTGCCGTCATGTGGTGTATCAAAACCTGGAATGCCCCGGTCAATCAGGGAAACATCGATGTTGCCGCCCTGGCCAAGGAAGTCGAGCGGCTCAAATCCGCTGTTCCGGTGGGCGCTATTCTGGCATTCCCAACCGGCATCGTTGCGCCGGGCTATCTGGAACTGGATGGCAGTGTGCAGAGCATTGCGACTTATCCCGATCTGGCGGCTTTTGTCGGTACTACTTACAACAAGGGTAACGAGGGGGCGGGCAACTTCCGCTTGCCTGAGTCGCGCGGTGAGTTCTTGCGTGGTTGGGATCATGGGCGTGGCGTGGATGCGGGCCGTGGTATTGGCAGTTGGCAAGCTGACGATAATAAATCTCACATTCACGGGACGACCTACGACGTTATCGCCGATATTTTCATGGCCGGCGATGTCCGGCGCAACTATCTTCAGCAATACAACAATACCGACGATGTTGTAACAAAGGCATCGGGAGGGGCAGAAGCGCGCCCGCGCAATATCGCCGTCATGTGGTGCATCAAAGCCTGGAACGCCCCGATCAATCAGGGAAGCATCGACATTGCCGGGTTGGCCGTTCTGGCCCAACAGGCGACCGAACTCAATCAAGGCACAGCGAAAGTTGCCTCTCAAACGCAGACAGATTCTGGTACTGACGATCAAACCTTCGTCACGCCGAAAAAGTTGCGTTGGGGGTTTCAGATTCTCAAACAGGCCAATGGTTACATCGTTTTCCCCTCATGGCTTGGCGGCATCGTCGTTCAATGGGGATACCAGAATATTCCTGGCAGCACGACGGGGACGTACCCCTTTCCACTCGCCTTTCCCGCGGCGTGTGCAAGCATCACGGCAAGTTTCGGGATTCCTGCTCAAGGAACCGTTAATGCGGAAATGATCAGTAGCAACCAGTTCAAGCTTCAGAACATATACACCGGTCAGCAGATCGCTCGATGGATTGCCATTGGTTACTAGGAGCCAGAATGAAATACGCAATATTCAATGAGAACTTTGAGTTGTGTGGCCGCTATGACTCCGCAACTCACGAGCAGATTCCCGAGGGTGCTGTTGAGATACCGGACGATCTGTATTTCAAGACGATCCGGGAAAATGATGGTGTCTGGATGTTGATAGATGGTTCAGTTGTCAAACAACCGTTTCCTGCTGTTGCTCCGAACTGGCCAGTGCTCATAGCGGATGAACGTTTTCGACGAGAGGCCAGCGGAGTAAATGTGGAAGGCCTTTTGATCGACACAACTCGCGACAGCCAGGCGCTGATCGCCAGCACCGGTCTGTCCGCCATTCTCGATCCCGAGTACCGCTGCAACTTCAAAACCCTGAATGGTTTCGTCGAAATCGGTGCCGAACAGATTCTCGCTATTGCCAAGGCTGTTCGTGCTCACGTCCAGGCGTGTTTTGACCGGGAACTGGCGTTGCTTCGTGCCATTGAGACGGATACCTATACCCACGCCATGCTTGGGGAAGGGTGGCCGTTGTCGCTGCCGGCCGAGTTGCTGCCAAAACCTTGATGAGCGCCCCATAGTGCAGGGCGCGTGCACGTCACCCTATCAATCGATAAGTTTATCGGCCTTTGTCTCTCGGCCAGTTCTTGCGTCCAGTGTCGGAGGTTCGATTCTTACGTGAAAACATGACTTGTTGGCTTCAAAATCAAGCCGAATGAGTTTGACGTTGGACGCGGAAGACCACTTTGGCAACGTTCTGAGATCCAGCAGATGGCGCCCGGTGGGTGCAGTGAATTTAACACTGTGCTCCTCATCAAAGGCAGGACGGGTTTCATCCAGCCAGAAGAATTGCATGGGGATGGCTTGTGTGCCGTCAGCGCACGAAAGGTTCAGGCTCAGATAGTCGACATCCGTCGGTGTGACCGGTTTCGAAAGCGAAAAGTTGATAAGCGCGTCATTACCAGTGATTTCATAGTCATTGCCAGACTCGCCGTGAATCAGTTGATTGTCGCTGATTGGTATCGCGCTGCTGACAGTCTTGAATTCGCCGGTGTCAGGAAGAAATGCCGCAGGAGGGAAATAAGTAAAAAACTCTGATCGTGCGGCGCGCTCGACGACGGTGACAAAGACATAATCGGGTTTCCACTCTTCTACAAGTTGTTGAAAACGGCCACCGGGTTTGAGTGCTTCACTCCAATGCAATTGAATGACATTCTTGAATGTCGCCGCCATCAAAGGCGACAGCGAGTTACCAAAAGAGTCGCGTAACCACAGCACTTTTTTGTCATTCAAGGCACCTTTTGACTCGACGAGAATCGGCGTGTTCGGCGCCTTGATCGGTAGGTTTGCGCCTTTGGTCAGTGTTTTTTTGCTGTCGAAATCAATCGTCGTCGTGGTGATCGCAAGCGTCGAGGCGCTGATAACGGGCTCTTCATCATCCAGGCTGGCGCTCAAACGAAGAAAATTGGCCAGGTCTCCACCTTTTCTCAGCGGTGTCTCAACGATGGCGTACGCCGTCGGCGATGGCCACACAATGGTTGGGTCGGATATGGCTATCGTTTGCGCAAATGCGCGGAATCCGACGGCAGCGCCGACAGCGTTCCAGTGGGTGTCCGTTTTGTAGTAGAGAGCATGTGGCAGTGTGTTTTTTGCTTCAAGCAACGGAGCACGTAAATCGACGAAACGATTCCCGGAGTCCTGCGAGATCAAGGCATCGGTTGGATTATGCGGAGCAGGTCGGGCCCACTCGGGTAAGTGTTCGGGATAGATCGTGCCTTTGTTGGGACCGATCATGAGCCGAAAGACTTTGACGCCTTTACCTGTCAAATAAGCATCCCAGGCGGACATCGCAGCTCCGATCTGCTTGCCGAGCGCCAGATCTGTTTCGGATGCAGCGCGTCGGTCTTCGGACAGTGTACTGAGGTACATGTCTCCAAGGTATAACCAGCCGTCCTTTCCGATGATGACCTGTTGCGGGTCAGTGCTTATGCCTAAAGGATAAAGAACGGCAGCTGCCCATCTGGGAGCGAAATCCATGTTGTAGAGGAATGCCTTGCTCTTCCAATTGATAGCACCACGATTGGGCGCCTCAAAAATATTGATTGCGGGTATGGAGAGAAGCACCAACAAGTTGAGCGCAATAAAAAAGATTACTTTACGTTTCATGATTGTTGGCATCAAAAATTAAAGTAAAGGAAAACGGTGCTGGTAGCGGCCAACGAGAAGCACATCGCGATCGAAAACAGAGCCGCACCATACAATGTTCTCCATTTTCCGATGGTTCCGTTTGCCATTTCCATTGAGTTTTTCCGGCTGATCAGCACGAACGCAAGCATGATCGCTACATAGGTCGGTATGAGGCCAATCGAGCCGGTTGGCAGATAGCGGATCAGGACATCGGACAGCCAGCCTCCCCATGCCAACTCGTGGGTGGATAAAGAGGCAATTTGTTGGCCGGCAGCAGACTTGAAGTCGACCATTCCGCTGAGTACTCGCATGGCATCGTCCAGAGTCTTGGCCCGGAAGAAGACCCAGGTGATGTTGACGAACATAAACGTCACGATCCAGGCGAGTGCAGTGGGCATAGGGCAGCGCAGCTGTTTCCAGAATCTGTGGATGACCAGCGCTGCGCCGTGCAGAGCTCCCCAAATGACAAACATCCAGGTTGCGCCATGCCATAGGCCACCCAGTACGAAAGTGGCGAACAGGTTTACGTACGTGCGGAACTCACCGGAGCGGTTGCCCCCGAGCGGTATATACAGGTAATCGCGTAAAAAACTGCTGAGCGTGATGTGCCAGCGGCGCCAGAAATCCTGGATGTCGAGGGCTTTGTAGGGGGAGTTGAAGTTTATTGGCAGCCATATATTGAAAAGTAACGAGGCACCGATCGCCATGTCGCAATATCCGCTGAAATCAAAATACAGCTGAAATGTATAAGACAGGCTGGCCGCCCACGCTGAATAAAAGTCGAGAGCATGGTTGCCATCAAAACCGGCAGTGGCCCACACCGCAAAACTATCGGCAATGACAACTTTCTTGAAGAGCCCTATTGAAAATATAAATAACCCCTTGAGGATGTTTGAGTATCTGATGCTCAGGGTCCAGCGAGACGCGAATTGCGGCATTATTTGCCGGTGATGAACAATCGGGCCGGCAATGAGGTGGGGGAAAAAAGTGACGAAAAGTGAGTAGTTAAGAAGATCGTACTCTGCAGTTTCTCCTCGGTAACTGTCCACCAGATATACAATTTGTGTGAAGGTGAAAAAGCTGATCGCCAAAGGCAGTAATATATGCGGCAGGGGATAATCTGTGCCCAGTACGGTATTGATATTACTGAGTAGAAAGTCTGTGTACTTGAAGTACCCGAGCAACAGTAGGTTGGCCGCAATGCCCGTGGTTAATACGACTTTTCTGTTGATTGCGTGATGTGGTTTTCTATTTTCCTGGGCTGGCAGGTAGGCTTGAGCGAGCCCGGTGCCAATGGCGAAGTTCATGAAAATCGATCCCAGTATCAAAGGCAGATACTGGATATCCCAATACGCATAGAAAAACAGGCTTGCGGCTACCAGCCAGACCTTTCCGGCAATAATCAGGCGCCGATGGTTCAGCCAAAAATAAACGAAAAATGAAATAGGCAAGAAAAGAAGTATAAATTGCCATGAACTGAAAATCATGTTTTGAAAAGGCCGTTTTGGGCTAGATGACCTAGCCAGGTTTTTATGATGTCGAATCAGCTTCAAATATCGCTGGCAATTTAACCGAATTATCTTGGGTGGAGCAAATCGCGTCGACACCAAGCAGTGGTCAACATTTGAATGAGGCGTGTAATACAGCGCGTCTGATCTGCAACAAATAAGCAGCAGCGCCCACGTACTCTGGGCCATCCCTATATCCAATAGCCCCTGACAGCCCCTTCCTCAAACAAGGGGCTTTTTTGTATCTGGAGAAAACCGAAATGGCACACCGCCAAACTTACACCGTGCTCATTCCATTTCCTACCGGAAATGGACACTGGTCGAGCGCCGGCCAGCAACTTGACCTGCTCGACGTGGAGGCCAGTGCTTTGTTCACTGCCGGTCGCCTTGCGCTGAGCGACAACAACGGGGTCGATCAGTCGACCGCAATGACTAACCAGGCCAAAAAGGCCACTGCCAAGAAGGCTGACTAACCATGGCTGAGGTTCTGAACTTCGAGCACAACGGCATTACCGTCAATGCCACCGAATCCCCCGAGGCCATGGGTGGCCTGGGTGACAACGTCATCGGTCTGGTCGGCACCGCGCCGAAAGCCGATCCGCTGATTCCGCGTAACGCCCCGTTTCGCATCAACAGCTTCACCACCCACGCGCTGCTCGATCCGACCGGCGCTGAAGAGGGCACGCTGTATCACGCCGTCTACCAGATCCTCAAAGTGGTCAAGGTGCCGGTGTACGTGGTGATCGTCGAAGCGGGCGCGACCCCTGCTGACACCGTTAACGCGGTGATCGGCGGCGTTGATCCAACCACCGGCCGCAAGCTCGGTCTGGCTGCGCTGGGCAGTGTCCCGGAAGACCTGACCATTATCGGTGCGCCGGGTTTCACCGGCACCAAAGCGGTGGCCAGCGAGTTCGCCTCGTTCGGCAAGCGCATCAAGGCCCGTGTGGTACTGGACGGCAAGGACGCTTCGGTCGCTGACCAAGTGGCTTACAGCCAGGAACTGGGCGGCGCCGATCTGGGTTTCGACCGTTGCCTGGTGGTGCACAACATGCCGGCCGTGTACTCGAAAGCGGCGAAGAAAAACGTTTTCCTGTCGCCGTCCAGCCTGGCAATTGCCGCGCTGGCCAAGGTCAAGCAGTGGGAGAGCCCGGGCAACCAGGTGACTTACGCCGAAGACGTGTCTCGGGTCGTTGAGTACAACATTCTCGACACCTCCACCGAAGGCGATCTGCTCAACCGCTACGGCGTCAGCTACTACGCTCGCACCGTGCTGGGCGGCTTCTCGCTGCTGGGTAACCGTTCGATCACCGGCAAGTTCATCAGCTACGTCGGTCTGGAAGATGCGATCAGCCGCAAGCTGGTCAAGGCCGGCCAGAAAGCCATGGCCAAGAACCTGACCAAGTCGTTCATGGATCAGGAGGTCAAGCGCATCAACGACTGGCTGCAGACCCTGGTCGCCGACGAAACCATTCCTGGCGGCAGCGTCTATCTGCACCCGGAACTCAACAGCGTCGAGAAGTACAAGAACGGCACCTGGTACGTGGTCATCGACTACGGCCGCTACGCGCCGAACGAACACATGGTTTATCAACTCAACGCCCGCGATGAAATCATCGAGCAGTTCCTGGAGGACGTTCTCTAATGTTTACCAACCGCGTAAGACAGGCCATCGCGGCCACCCTGCAAGGCCTGCCGTTGTCGGCGACCGTGGAAGAGTTCACTCCACCGAAGATCGACTTCGAGATGGAGAACATGACGGGCGGGCGCTTCATCGTTGAGGAAATGGCCAAGAGCGCCAAGGCACTTAATGCCACGCTCAAGCTGCAAGGCACTGGCGCTGAAGTGCTGCTGGCGATGGGCGTGAAACTGGGCGACGACATCCTGCTGAACGTGCGTGAAGCCGGTCAGGATCAGGACGGCAACACCTGGTTCACCTATCACACCATCGGCGGCAAGCTCAAATCCATGGCTGAAGATGCAATCAAAATGGGTGGCAAAGCCCTGACGACTCTTGAGTTCTCCTGCCGCACCTACAACCGCCTGGAAAACGGCATTCCGGTGATCGACATCGACGTGCGCACCCAGAAGTTCGTGCTCAACGGTGTCGACATCCTCGGTGATGCGCGTCGTGCGGTGCTGATGCCGTAACCCGGCACACCGCAAAACCTGTGGGAGCGAGCCTGCTCGCGAAGAGGCCACCACATTCGCTACCTATGTGACTGTAAGACCGCTTTCGCGAGCAGGCTCGCTCCCACACTGGGCCGGGTTGACTGGCTCCTTTGCGCAACACCCCCTCAAGAATCACCAAGGAATTCATACATGTCGTGGATGCCACCCAAGCATGACCTGCTGTCGCCGATCACCGGCGACGACGGCGCGCAGATCGAGCAGATCCAGCTCAAGCCATTGTTCTACGCCGCACAGAAAGAAGCGCTGGAACGCGCTGGCGATGATGAAGACGATCAGTTCTTCGAACTGGCGCTGCTCGCCACCGGCCTGTCGATCAAGGAACTCGACCAGCTCAAACGCCCGGACTACGTGAGCATCGCCCAGTACGTTCACGAGATGTCGACCCGTCCGGCGGCGTACTTTCTGGAGCAGGTCGAGGACGCGGAAAAATCCGCCGATCCCGACGAAGTACAACTGCTGCAACCGCTTGCCGTGACCGGCCGCACGGTGACCTCGCTGTCACTGGAAATGCCCGCACTGCGCGCCACCAAAGTGATGAAGAAACTGAAAACGGCCAAGGAACGCGCCGAGTTCATCACCGCCCATTGCACCGGTCTGATGATCCCCGATCTGGCCCAGCTCAGCGTCCCTGACTGGACCCAATTGCAGGTGCGCATCGACGATTTTTTAAACCAGCCGGCGGCCTACTTTCGGAACGCGACATCGAAGTAATCCTCGATATCGTCCCGCTCATTTACCCGGTAAGTGAGGCGGAGATTCTGGAATGGGACGCCGAAAAGGCGTTGCGCCGCTACGACATAGCGATCACTCGCCTTGGCGTGAAACAGGAGTAGAGCGGCATGGCAGACACAAAGTATTCGCCAATGCTGGCCACCATCAATGGCAGCGTCGGGGTCAGCGACACTGGCCTGGCAAATGAGCGGTCAGTCACCGATGCGCTCGCCAAACCGCTGGCGGATCTGAAGTTGGTGATCGTGACCGCAAGCCAGGACATCCGGTTGCTGATCAAGGAGCAAATCAAGCTCCGGGAAGTCATGGCCGCGCTGCAATCGCTGTCGAAGATCAGTGCAGCAGCACCCGCGACCGCGAGTGCACCGAAGTCAAAGCTGACGGCGGAGATCGAGCAGCGTCCACCCCCGGCATCCATGCAGCCCTCCATTGCACTCATGACGGCAATGGACAAGCTGAAACGACTGCCGGGGATGGACAGCGATCTCAGCAGCATGGCGATTGCCAACCTGAAAATGGCCAGTGATCCGGCGGTGGCCGGCAGTGGTGCGACTGCGGTGAATCTGGCCGAAGTCGAACACGCGGCGGGCAGGTCCGGTGTGGGTGCCAATCTCACTGGGGATGCCAAGGAAAAAGAACTGCTGGATTTCGGCGGTGATGCCGCAGCGAATGCGACGGCGTTTGGCATTGAACTGAAAGCGGCTGGAGAAATGCTGGCCGTCTGGCGAACCTCGCTCAAGCTCGATCGGACGCAAAGTCAGGGTCTGGCCGATGCCAGCGTTCACCTTGAGAAAAATTCGCTTAAAGCGACGGCAGCCGACATCGGCTCAGTGGTACAAAATTCCGGCGAGGCAGGGGTAGCGGCGGGGATTGCCCCCGAGCAACTCGCCGCCTTGGCGGCTGCTTTGCTCAACGCCGATGTGGACAAGTCTGGCGCTGCTGCCTCGGTGAAGAGCATCAGTGCGGCGCTGGTCAAAGGTGCCAAAGGCTCAGTTGCCGAACGTACGGCCTGGGCAACACTTGGACTTCAGCCAGACCAACTCACAGATGACGTACCGAAAACGATCTCCGTCGCCCTTGAGGCGCTGAAGAAACAGCCGGCGAGCCAGCAATCTGCGCTTATCAAGACGTTGTTCAGCGGTGACCAGGGCGTCAGCAAACTGTTGGAAAAACCGCAAGACGTCGAAAAGACCTTTGCTCTGCTGACAGCGAAAAAACCGCTCGATCCACAGACCGAGCTGCTGAAGAGGTTGTCCAGCGGTGGCGACGGCTTGCATCAATTGATGGCAAAACCTGCCGAGACACCATTCTTGCCGGTCCCACTTGTGGGGCCGAGTCAGAGTCTGGAGCCGCAATACAAAGGTGCGGTGCAAAGGATCGCTGATCCGGCAGGGGGCAGCCCGCAACAAAGCTGGAACGCACTCGACGCGAGTATCAATCGATTGCTGACAGCGGCAGCGCCGGATGCGCAACGGGTGGATTCGATCACCACGGGTGTGAACTGGATGGCGGAAAAAGCCGAGGCGAATCCGAAAATTGCCACCGGTTTGGGGGTTGCTGCGGTTGGGCTTACGGCGATTTTGGCGGTGGTGCTTGGAAAGGTCTTCGACCGTTTCACCGACAAGCTATTACAGAGCGCTGCATCCAGATTGCCCTACGGCGACTGGATAGCCAAAGTTGAGCGCCCCGAAGAGAAGGAAGCCACCGCCAAAGAATCAACGACGCCCACCGACCACAACTCGGGTGGATCCGGAAAGGATAAACCCAAGGGGGGCTCGTTGCGGCCCCGTCAGGCAAAAAACCGGCCTCGCTACAGAAAAAAAAGCAAAGTTGGCGGCAAACCGCTGAGAGATCCCAGAGACTTTGTTGCGCCCAGCTCCGATTTCGTGGAGCAGCCATTACTTGGCGGTGGGGAATGGCCCGCGAGCATGACGGCGTTCGCCGGCTCATCGGGCGCCAGTCCGATGCGTGCGGCACCGTTGTCCGGTACCTACGCCAAGGCTGGCGCATTGCTTGCCAAAAAAGCGCCGCCGCTGCGTCTGCTCAGCGCGGGTTATGAGTTGGTCAATGGCGTCATGCACGGAGACACCCGCTCAGTGGTGTCATCCGGCGCCTCGCTGGCCGGATCTTCAGCGGGAGCCGCTGTCGGCGCCGCGCTCGGCACGCTGATTCTGCCAGGTGTGGGCACGGCGATTGGTGGGTGGCTCGGAAGCATGGCAGGGGGAGCCATTGGTGAATCGCTGGGCGACAAATTAGGCAATCAAGTCGATCGCCTTGGCTCTCCTGCACAGGTCAGTAAAGAACTGATCGCAACCTCTGCAACCTCTGCAACCTCTGCAATCCCGGCGGCACCTGCAGTCGAAAATGCCGGTCAGCCTGTCACGTTCAACTCCACCATTCACATCAATGGTCAGGATCAGACCAGCGCCCAGGCGCTGGCCAATCTGGTGGTGCAGACGACCATGGGGCAATTGGCCCAGATCATGCCGACCAACCCCCTCGCCACCCGCCGTGACGCAGCCCTGACCGATGGAGTCGCCACATGAAACAGCAAATGGCACTGGGCAGTTTCATCTTCGGCCTCTCGCGCAACTTCGCGTACAGCACGCTGGCGCGAAAGTCCGACGGGGGCTGGACCGACATACAGATCCTGACCAGCAAACCCAAGTCCAGTCAGACCGGGCAAAAAGCGGAAACGCTGACCATCAGCGGCACCTCGATGTATGCCGTGGCCATGGATCGACTCGATGAGTTACGCGCACTTCAGGCACTGCGGGTGCCGCTGCCGTTGATTGACGGCATCGGTCGCAACTGGGGCCTGTGGCGGATCAACAGCATCGACGAAAACCAGAGTGAGGTCATCGATGACGGCACCGCGATGGTGATCAAGTGGGTGGTCGGATTAACGGAGTTCAACAATGCGTAAGGTACGAAGCGTGGCTGGCGATTCGGTGAATCTGCTGCTCTACCGCGAAACCGGTCGCAGTGATGACGCCGCCGAAGAGGCGCTGTGGAAACTCAACCCGACCCTCGCCGAACAGGGGCCAGTGCTGCCCGCCGGGGTCTGGGTCGTACTGCCGGAACTCGATTTGAAACCGGCCACGATCAAGCCGCTGACGGCCTGGGATTAAGGAGGACGCATGGCACTGGGTTTTACCCCGGCGATAAGAATCTACGGAGCCCATTCGGCCCTGCTCAATCAACGCCTGATCAGTTGGGAGCACATCGATGCTGCCGGTTTCGAGTCCGATCAGTTGACCCTGACGATTGATCTCGAAGGCCTCGAGGGGCTGCCGAACCTGGGCGGGAAAATCGGCCTGGAGGTCGGTTATCTGGAATCGGGACTGGTCGACAAGGGCCAGTTCAAAGTGACGCGCCTGACGCCGACGCTGTTCCCGTTCCGCCTGACCCTGGTGGCCACTGCGGCGCCGTTCAGCAAGGATGATGAGACGGGCTTCAAGCAACGCCGCACCGCCAGTCATGGCCCGACCACATTGGGTGCGCTGTTTCACGAACTGGTATCGCTCCATGGCTTCTCACCGCGCGTCGCTCCCGAGGTGGCGATGATCAGGATCGAGCACATCGACCAGTCCAACGAAACTGACATGAGCTTTCTGACGCGCCTGGCGAAAAAGTACAACGCGGTGACCAAACCCTATGACAACGTGTACGTGCTGGCCCGTCCCGGCCAGACCAAGTCGTTGTCGGGCCAGGTGCTGGCGGACGTGACGTTATCGGTGACCAGTAACAATCGCCCCGGCGATCACGCGTTCATCAGCGCCACGCTGGAGGAGTCTGCCCGCGAGCAGACCAAGGGTTGCAAGACCTGTTTCTGGGATGGCGCCGCGGGTGTGTTGCGCTGGATCGAAACGGGGCTTGCGCCGTTCAAGACCCTGCGCCAGAAGCAACCCAACGAAGCCGATGCCATCGCCGTCGGCGAGGGCGAAGTGCGCAAGATGCTGCGCCAGAAGTACAAGGTGAAGATCACCTGTCCCGGCGATCCGCGACTGTCGGCCGAAGGCCTGGTGCGGCTCGATGAGACCTGGCCGGACTTCATGCGCGGACGCTGGTCGATCGACAAGGTCACGGCCAGTGGCAATCGCGAGAACAGCTATCGCTGTGTGATCGATGCATCGTGCCTCGACCCCAAGGCTGAAGCCGGGGACTGATTCCCTCTTTCTCAGAGCGACACAAATCCCTGTGGCAGCGGGCTTGCTCGCGAAAGTGCCGGCACATTCAACATTGATGGCGACGGATACAGCGCCTTCGCGAGCAAGCCCGCTCCCACAGTGGATCTGCGGTGTTTTCCTCAATTTCACTCAACTCTGGAACACCACCATGAAGATCACCCCGATCCTCACGCAACTGCGTGCGCAATGCCCTGGCCTTGCCAATCACATTGCGGTGGGTGTCGATCTGGCTTTGCTGCAAGGCAACGCCGATCTGCCGACACCTTCGGCCCATGTCCTGCCACTGGCCGATCCGGCCAGTAACGGCACCGCGCAAAACCTCACCTCGCAACCGATCCGCGACCGCTTCGAAATCGTCCTCGCACTTGACGCCAGCGACGGCACAAAAGCGCTGGATCTGTTGCACGACCTGCGCGCCGAATTGTGGCGCGCGCTGGTGGGGTTCAAACCGGGCACCGACTACAGCGCCATCGTTTATGACGGCGGCGAGATGGTCTCGATCAACAGCAGCCGCGCCTTCTACCGGCTGCGCTTTTTTGCCGAGTTCCAGCTCGGCCGCAATCTGCCGAGTCAGCCTGCGGAGAGTTGGCACGAACGTGAACTGGACGGTTTGTCGTCCTTTACCGGAGTCACCGTGCGGGTCGATGCGATCGACCCGGCCGACCCCAATCTGAAACACCCGGGCCCTGACGGGCGCGTGGAACTGACTTTCTCTGGAGACGTAACCCCATGAGCAATCGCATCACCGTACTGCCGGCCGCTGGCCGTGCCGTGCCTGACCCGGAGGCGGGCGATCTGCTGCCCCTCGAAGGCCGTGAAGTGCTGGACAGCGCCTGGTGGCGCCGGCGTCTGGCCGACGGCGATATCACACTCAAAACCGCAAAAGCGGCTAAACCACAGGGAGCCAAATAATGGCGATCGGATTCAGCAACATCCCCGCGGACATTCGTGTACCGCTGTTCTATGCCGAAATGGACAACTCGGCCGCCAATAGCGCGAGCTCGACCCTGCGTCGTTTGATCGTCGCTCAGGTCAACGACAACATCGCGCCGACCGAAGTCGGCAAACTGGTGTTGGTCTCCAGCGTTGCGCTGGCCAAAAGCATCGGTGGTCAGGGCTCGATGTTCGCCTCGATGTACGAGACCTTCCGCAAGGCCGACCCGATCGGCGAGATCTGGTGCCTGCCGCTGCACAACGCTGAAGGCGCGATCGCCAAAGGCGTGCTGACCCTGACTGGCACCGCGACCCAGGCGGGCGTGCTCAACCTGTACGTCGGTGGTGTGCGTGTGCAGGCCACCGTGGTCAACGGTGCCACCGCAGCGCAAGCGGCCACTGCACTGGCGCAGAAGATCAACGCCACGGCCGATCTGCCGGTGAGCGCTGCCGCTGCCGAAGGTGTGGTCACCCTGAATGCCAAATGGACTGGCGACAGCGGTAACGACATCAGCCTGCAGTTCAATCGCCTGGGCAAGAGCAACGGCGAAGAAACCCCGGCCGGCCTGACCACCGCCATCACCGCCATGACCGGCGGCGCCGGTGTGCCGGACCAGGTGGCGGCGGTTGCCGCACTGGGCGACGAGCCGTTCGAGTTCATCGCACTGCCATGGTCGGATCTGTCGACCCTCAACACCTGGCAAGCGGTCATGGATGACAGCACCGGTCGCTGGTCGTGGGCCAAGCAACTGTTCGGCCACGTCTACAGCGCCAAGCGCGGCACCGTCGGCACGCTGGTCGCAGCTGGCCAGGCGCGCAACGACCAGCACATGACCATTCAGGCGCTGGAGCCGGGTGTACCGCAACCGTTCTGGGTACAAGCTGCAGCACTGGCTGCGCGCACCGCGGTGTTCATCTCCGCCGATGCCAGCCGTCCGACCCAAAGCGGCAGCCTGCCGGGCGTTGACCCTGCACCGGCGAGTGAGCGTTTCACCCTGACCGAGCGTCAGTCGCTGCTCAACTACGGCATCGCCACTGCCTACTACGAAGGCGGTTACGTGCGCATCCAGCGTTCGATCACCACCTACCAGAAGAACGCTTACGGTCAGGCCGACAATTCCTACCTGGACAGCGAAACCATGCACCAGTCGGCGTTCATCGTGCGCCGCCTGCAGAGCGTGATCACCAGCAAGTACGGTCGCCACAAACTGGCCTCCGACGGCACCCGTTTCGGCGCCGGCCAGCCGATCGTCACCCCGGCGACCATTCGCGGCGAGTTGATCGCGCAGTACGCCAAGCTGGAACTGGAAGGCCACGTGGAGAACGCCGAGCTGTTCGCCGAGCACCTGATCGTCGAGCGCGACGTGCAGGACCCGAGCCGCGTGAACGTGCTGTTCCCGCCGGATTACATCAACGGTCTGCGCGTGTTCGCACTGCTCAACCAATTCCGTCTGCAATACGACGACGCGGCCTGATCGCCGCGTTTGACCGTAAGCATTCAGCCCACCTCGCGTGGGCTTTTTATTTGAAGGGAGTAACACCATGGGTCAAGTGATTGCAGGCACCTGCTACGTCAAAGTGGACGGTGCACAACTGACTATCAACGGCGGCTGCGAAGCCCCGCTGATGGCCGTCAAACGCGAAACCGTCGTACCGGGTTTCTACAAGGAAACCGACGTCGCGCCGTCGTTCAAAGTGACCGCGCTGCACACCGCCGACTTTCCGTTGAAGAAGCTGATCGAAGGCACCGACATCACTGTCACCTGCGAATTCAGCAACGGCAAAGTCTACGTGCTGGCCGGTGCCTATCTGGTCGAAGAGCCGGTTTCCAAGGGCGATGACGCCACCATCGAACTGAAGTTCGAAGGCATCAAGGGGACCTGGCAATGAGCGGCGCCGTGAAGCTTCAGGTTGCGATCGAAGCTCACGGCGAGCCTTTGACCGAACTCGTCCTGCGCCGTCCGACGGTGCAGGAGGTGCGAGCGATCAAGGCGCTGCCGTACAAGATCGACAAGAGCGAAGAAGTCAGCCTCGACATGGATGTGGCGGCCAAATACATCGCCGTGTGTGCCGGCATTCCGCCGTCGTCGGTCAACCAGCTCGATCTGGCTGACCTCAATGCGCTGAGCTGGGCCGTTGCGAGTTTTTTCATGAGTGCGGCGTCGGAGCCATCACCGACCTGATCGCAGTCGCCTATGACCTGGCCTGGTTCTGGAAGGTTGACCCCGAACAGATGATGGCCAGGCCACTGGATGTGCTCCGCGAATCGCTGGAGCACGCGCAACGGATCAATGCGATGCAGCAGGTGCAGTGATGGCGAATACAAATTTGAGCCTGATCCCGCAGAACTTTCCCGTCACGGTCAACATGCTCGTGGTGCTCAAGGGCGCCGAGAAGATGGAGACCGAGATGAAGGGGCTGCGCGGCAAGGTCGCAGCATTCAAGAAAAGCATGGAAGACAGCGGCCTCGAGCCGCTGGACGTGGCCGGCTTCATTGCCGAAGGTGGTCTGCTCAAGCCGTTTCAGGACGGCATCAAAAAGGCCATCGAAGCGCAGGATGCGCTGGCGAAGAAAGCCAGGGCACTCAAAGGCCTGAAAGTGCCCAAGGTGGTGCAGGGGGAAACCTCGGCCAACCTGGCAAAATTCAACGAAGCGCTGGACAAGATCTCGCTGAATATCGGCCAAGCGCTGCTGCCGGCGGTCAACAGTATCGTCACTGCGCTGACGCCGGTGATCACGTCGGTTGGCCAGTTCGTGGCCAACAATCCTTACCTGGTCGAAGGGCTGGCGGCCGCTGCCGTGGCGTTCACGGTGGTGACGGTCGGGGCGATGGGGCTGGTGGCTGTGCTGGGGATTCTGACTTCACCCATTGGCCTGATTGCCGCCGCCATCGCCGGGGCCGTTGCGCTCATCGTGATCGGTGCGCGGTTGATCACCAATAACTGGGCGTCGATTTCCGGGTTCTTCGGCGGGATGTGGGACTACGTCGCGGCGGCGTTCAACGCCGGCGTGGCGAAGACCGGGCAGGCGATCGACTCGATGGGCGCGTGGATCAGCAAAAAGTGGGGAGAGATCCGCGCGGACTTTTATGCTGGAGTCGATAGCGTCGGCAAGTACTACGACGACTTGGTGGCGAAGGCGCAAGCGGGTATCGCCAAGCTCAAGGCAATGTTTGATTTCTCACCGAGTGAGGTGTGGGACAAGGCACTGGCGAAGGCCAGCAGCGTCGTCAGTGATTTCTTCGCCAGCACGATGGCGGATGCGCAAGCGGGGATCGACAAGCTCAAGGCGAAGTTCGATTTCTCACCGCGTGAGGTGTGGAACAAGGCACTGGCGAAGGCCAGCAGTGTCGTCAGTGATTTCTTCGCTGGCGCACAGGCCAAAGCGTCTGCCGGGCTGGACGCGCTCAAGGCGCAGTTCAGTTGGTCGCCGACGCAGGCAATCGCGGGTGCCTGGGGCACGGTGAGCAACGTGTTCAGCGATCTGCTGGGCGGTGTTGCCGGCAAGGCTGCGGCGCGGTGGGAGCAGGTCAAATCGATCTTCACCCAATCGCCTGTGGCGATGATTGAAAGTACCTGGCAACCCGTGGCCGGGGTTTTCTCGGCACTCGGGGATGTCCTGCGGGCGTCGATGGCAGCGCTGCAAGACAACCTGCGCAACGTGTTCGACGTATTGCCGGTGGAATCGGCAACGGCGGCCTGGAACGGCGTAACGGGATACTTTTCCGGCTTGTGGGCATCGTTGACCACGGATGCACAAACGGTAAAAGGCGTGTTTGGCGATCTGTTCAGCCAGTCACCGCTGGAGTCGATCCAGCAGAAATGGCAGCCGGTGCTGACCTGGTTCAGTGACATGTGGACCAAGTTGCAAGGCATCTTCGGGCAGGTCAAAGAACTGCTCGGCGGCAACTTCACAGGCTTCTTCGCGACCCTTGCCGGCACCAGCACAACGGCACCTGCGGGCGGCGCAGCGTTGCACAGCACGCTGCCGCAAACCTCCAGCGCGCTGATCCAGCAAAGCGCCGCCAACAATCGTACGCAACTCGAAGGCGGCCTGACGGTGAGCTTCGTCAATGCACCGCTCGGGATGCGCACCGATCAACCGCAAAGCAATCAACCGGGCCTGGCGTTGTCATCGCGCATCGGCTATCGCTCGCTGTCGGCAGGAGGTTCCAATGAACTGGCGTGACCGTTTGTTGCCGGCATCGTTTCGCGGTGTCGGTTTCTGGATCGATCAGGCGAAAACCCCGGTCGGTCGCAAAGGTCAGTTGCACGAATATCCGCAACGTGACCTGCCGTATTTCGAGGACCTCGGCCAGCAGGCCAAGACCCACGACCTGACGGCTTTCATCATCGGCGCCGATTGTCTGGAGCAGCGCGACAAGCTGCTCAAGGCGTTGGAGCAGGGCAGTGGCGAGTTGGTGCACCCTTGGCTGGGACGCCTGCAAGTCAAGGTCGGTGAGTGCGACATGACCCACACCCGCCAGGACGGCGGGTTGGTGACGTTCAGTCTGAAGTTTTATCCCGATCAGCCGTTGCCGTTCCCGACTGCCACCGTCAGCACGCAGAAAGTCTTGCTGGTCAAGGCTGACACGCTGCTGGGTTCAGCGGTGGCGCGCTTCGAACAGGCGATGACGCTGATCAAGGCTGCGCGGATCGGCATCGCCAATCTGCGCAACAGCCTGACTGGCGTTTATGAAGTGATCAAAGAGCAGCTCAAACCGCTGATCGAGCAATACCGGCAGATCACCGAACTGGTCAAGGCCGTCAAGGAATTGCCCAAGGAAGTGGCGGCGGAGTTCAAAGGCTTGCTCGGCGATATCAAGGAGCTCAAGGCGTTCGCGAAGGAGGGCTACCGTGGCGTGATTGCCGACGTGTCCCAACAACTCGAAGCCATTCGCAAGGCTGATGCGCCGAAGATCACCACCGGCAAGGACACCAACGCCGCGGCGCAAGCCATGGCCGATCTGGTGCAGGACACGATGCTGGTCAAAGTGGCGCAGTGGGTGGCGTCGATGCCGGTGGCGACCCCAGCGGTGAAACTGTCGTCGACACCTTCGGTGGCTCATCAGGCGGATCAACCCGTGACCCGTCAGGAAGTACCGGTGACCGATGAAATGAAAGCGCTGCAGAAGGCGGTCGGGGTGGCAATTGATCCGATGCTGGACAAGGCCGATCCCAAGCACCACCAGGCGATCAACGATGTGAAGGAAGCGCTGCTTGCGCATCTCAAGGCAGTGGCGTCATCCGGTGTGCGACAGGTCACTAAATCGTTCCAGGAAAGCCTGCCGGCGCTGGTTGTGGCCTACAAGCAATTTGCCGACGCCACACGGGTGACTCAAGTGACTCAGAGCAACGCGATGAACCATCCGGGCTTTTCCCCCAACGACGTGAAAGTGTCCAGGGAGTGAGCCATGAGCGAGATGGATAACCGCGTCACGTTGACCGTCAACAACATGGAATACGGTGGCTGGAAAAGCGTGGAAATCACGGCTGATCTGGAGCGCCAGTTCCGCACTTTCAAACTGGATATCACCTGGCAGTGGCCGGGGCAGACGGTGGACCAGCGGATCAAGCCGGGTGACCCCTGTGAAGTGAAAATCGGCCAGGACCTGGTGCTCACCGGCTACGTGTTCAAGGCCCCGATCAGCTACGACGGACGCCAGATCAGCCTGAGTATCGAAGGCAGTTCCAAGACTCAGGACCTGGTCGATTGCGCGGCCACCAACCGGCCCAATCAATGGCAGGAGCAACCGTTGCTGAGCATCGTTCAGGCGCTGGCCATGGAATACTCGTTGATGGTGGTCAATGAAATTCCCGAGACTGCGCGGCTCGCCAAGCACACCATTGTGCCCGGCGAAACGGTGTTCCAGTCGATCGACCGGTTGCTCTCGCTGTTCCGGGTGTTTTCCACCGATGACGCGCAGGGCCGGCTGGTGCTGGCCAAGCCTGGCAGCGGTGGCCGGGCCAGCGATGCGCTGGAGCTGGGCAAGAATATCCTGTCGGCCAACGCCGCCATGGATCAGAGCCAGGTGTTCTCCGAATACCGGGTGATCGGCCAGCAGAAAGGTTCGGACAAAAAGAGCGGGGCGGCGGTCAGCGAGGTTGAATCCAGCGCGACCGACCTCAGCTTCAAGCGTCGACGCACCACCATCATCAACGAGGGCACCGCGCTGACGTTCGAACTGGCCCAGCAACGCGCCCAGTGGGAGAGCGCCACCCGTATGGGGCGGGCGCAGACCACCACGTATCAGGTGCAGGGCTGGCGCCAGGCCAACGGCGACCTGTGGCGGCACAACACGCTGGTCAAGGTCACGGATCCGGTGCTTGGGTTTGATGGCGACATGCTGATCTCCAAGGTCACTTATTCGCTATCGGCACAAGGCTCGGTAACCACGCTGCAAGTGGCGCCGCCGCATACCTTCGATCCTGATCCCACACCCCCGAAAAAAACCTGAGCCTGACACCGAACCCCTGTAGGCGCGGGCTTGCTCGCGAAAGCGTCGGCAGCTCCAACACCTCATTGACTGACCCACCGCTTTCGCGAGCAAGCCCGCTCCCACATTTTGTCGGTGTCGGGTCTGCTCCTTGAGGACACCCCATGAGCCTACTGACACGCCTGCTGGCGCGCGGCACTGTCGTGCTCGCCAACTCGGCTTCCAAGCTGCAATCGCTGCAAATGCGCCTCACCGCCGGCGAAGTGAACGACGACATGGAGCATTTCGAACCCTACGGTTTCACCAGCAACCCGCTGGCCGGCGCCGAGGGCATCGTCACTTTTCTCGGTGGCGATCGTTCCCACGCCATCGCCCTGGTGGTCGCCGACCGTCGTTATCGCTTGCAGTCGCTGGCCGCCGGTGAAGTGGCGATCTACACCGACGAGGGCGACAAAATTCACTTCAAGCGCGGGCGGATCATCGACATCGAAACCGCCACGCTGAACATCCGCGCCAGTACCGCGGTGAACTTCGACACGCCGGTGATCAACCAGACCGGCAAGATCGTCTCCACCGGCGATCAGCTCGCCGGTGGCATCAGTCAGATCAAACACGTGCATGTCGGCGTGCAGGCCGGCAGCGGCCAGACCGGTGCGCCGGCAGGAGGCAAATGATGTTCATCAGCCAGAACCTCCACGCCGCACTGACCCGCGCCGTGCTCATCAGCCTGTTCACCTGGCGACGCGCCGCCGATGACGACGCTCTCGACGACGAGGAGCGCTTCGGCTGGTGGGGCGACACTTTTCCCACCGTTGCCGACGACCGCATCGGCTCGCGGCTGTGGCTGCTGCGCCGGGTCAAGCTGACCCGACAGACCCAGATGGACGCCGAGTTCTACGCCCGCGAAGCCTTGCAATGGCTGATCGACGACGGCCACTGCAGCGCCATCGACATCATCAGCGAACGCCTCGACGCCCAGCGTCTGAACCTGCGCACGGTCCTGACCCTGGCTGACGGCGAACGTCTGGACATCAACCCCGATAACAGTTGGCAGGTGAACTATGCCGTTTGAAACCCCTTCGCTGCCGGTGCTGATCAAGCGCACCCAAAGCGACCTGGCCGGCGATTCGCTGCGCCAGTCCGATGCGCAAGTGCTGGCCCGTACCCTCGGTGGTGCCGCTTATGGCCTGTACGGTTATCTCGACTGGATTGCCGAGCAGATTCTGCCGGACAAGGCCGACGAGTCGACCCTGGAACGCATCGCCGCCCTGCGCCTGAACCAGCCACGCAAACCGGCGCAAGTCGCCACCGGCAGCGTCAGTTTTACCGCCACCGCCGGTGCGGTGCTCGACGTCGATACGCTGCTGCAAGCGAGCGATGGCCGCACCTACAAAGTCACCGCCGCGCGCACCACCGTCAATGGCAGCAACACCACCACCCTCGCTGCGCTGGATGCCGGCAGCCTGGGTAATGCCGACGCCGGTCTGGCGCTGACCCCGGTGCAGCCGATTACCGGTGTGGTCGGCAACAGTTTTGTGGTGCTGGCGCCGGGCCTCAGCGGCGGCGTGGCGCGGGAAAGCCTGGAGTCGCTGCGCTCGCGGGTGATCCGTTCCTATCGCGTGATCCCGCACGGCGGTTCGTCCAGCGACTACGAGACCTGGGCGCTGGAAGTGCCGGGCGTGACGCGCGCCTGGTGCCGAGGCGGTCTGCTCGGGCCGGGCACGGTGACGGTGTTCATCATGCGTGACGAAGACCCGCAACCGGTGCCCAACGATGAGCAACTGGCGGAAGTTCAGGACTACATCGAACCGTTGCGCCCGGTGACGGCGGAAGTGCATGTGCAGCGACCGATTCAAGTGCCGGTGGTGTATCGCTTCAAGAGCGTCAATCCGGACACCAGCGCCGTGCGCGCTGCGGTTGAAGCGCAACTGCGCGACCTGCACAACCGCGAGGCTGATCTGGGCGTGCCGTTGCTGATCAGCCATATCCGCGAAGCCATCAGCAGCGCCGGCGGTGAGTACGACCACACGCTGACCGCGCCGGCCGCTGACGTGCCTGCCGGGCAAAGCGAACTGCTCACCTTCGGAGGTTGCGTATGGGGGGCATAAGAACCGCCGCGCAATACCAGGCGCAGTTGCGCGCGCTGCTGCCCAGCGGCCCGGCGTGGGATCCGGAGCGCGTCCCGGAACTTGAGGAAGTGCTGCAAGGCGTTGCTGTCGAACTGGCACGCCTCGACGCCCGTGCCGCCGACCTGCTCAACGAGATGGACCCGGCGGGCGTCAGCGAACTGGTGCCGGACTGGGAACGGGTGATGGAGCTGCCCGACCCGTGTCTGGGCGCTACACCGCTGTTCGACGATCGCCGCCTCGCCGTGCGCCGGCGCTTGCTGGCGGTCGGTAGCCAGGCGATCGGCTACTACCTCGACATCGCCAAAAGCCAGGGCTACCCCAACGCCACGATCACCGAGCACGAAGCCCCGCGCATGGGCCGCTCGCGCTTCGGCGCGGCGCACTGGGGCACCTGGGAAGCGCAGTTCATGTGGACGCTCAACACCGGCGGCCGACTGCTGCTCGGTCGGCGCTACGGTGCGAGCTATTGGGGTGAGCGCTTTGGCGTGAACCCGGGCTCGGCACTTGAGTGCCTGATCCACCGCAGTGCGCCGGCGCATACCAAGGTGCACATCAACTATGACTAGGGAGGAATGACGGGATGGATTATCCGAACAGTGTGCCCAGCGCCGGTCTGGTGAATGGGAAGTTTGTCGATGAAAACCCTATGACCGGCACGCCCGGATCGCTGATTCCGGCAGATTGGGGCAACGGTGTTACGCAGGAAATCATCAACGTGATCAATGCCGGGGGGCTGACGCCGGACGAGAAGAAATACGATCAGTTGCTGCAGGCGATTCAGAGCGTTTCGGCCAAGGGCTGGAATCTGGATTCGGCGTTGCCGATCAGCTCTTTGCCGACCGCGACGGTGGCGACGCCGGACGGTCGCCTGGCGATCACTCCGGCAGCGGTTTCCACGGGTGGCGGGCGGGTATCGATACCGGCCGGTGTGCTGATCAGTCTTGGACAGGAGGTGGTGGCCGGGCAGTTGGGGCGTGCGCGTACGTTCACCACCCAGGTCTGGAGCAGCCCCGATCTGCTGCCAAGTTCCGGTTACTTTTTGCGGGCGCAAGTCATCGGTGGCGTGCTGACTTTTTACATGCAGCGCGGCACGGTCTATGACGCGACCCCGGAAGGATTGAAGGGCACGGTCAATGGTGCGGCGGGTGGCGGCTTCCAGTCGACGCCACTGGACCTTTGCCTGGCGTGGGTTGTCACGGCGGGGCCGGGTTCGATACCCACTGTCAGAGCCATCTACAACCGCAGCCGGTTGTCGTGGACGCAAACGGTCAATGGCAATGGTGTGGTTTATCTGCCACTTGATCCGCATGCCCGTGCGGCGCGGCTGGTGGTGGGTAACCCGACGCCGCATCCGACCGGGATTACCAGCGTGAACTTTGCACCGACCGGATGGTTGGGGGGTAACTACTGCTACCTGAACCCGACGGTCGGTACGTCCAACAACTGGGATGGCTGGGCAACGCCGGGTGGCGCGGCGCTGATTTTTTCCAGCAACGTGGTCAGCGATACAACGGTGTCGACATTGACCGCCAGCTTCGATCACAACGAATTGCGCTCGCTGTGGCAGGCCTATCAGGCCGAACACACTTGGGGCGCAGGCACTGCCGCCAGTGACGAATTGCTGTTCAGCATGGGGCTCAAAAGTGTCGGTCCGGCCGATTATGCCAATGGCATCGCGGTCAACTTCGCTGCGGCGGTGAACGTGAATTTTTCCTGGGAGTTGATCCGATGATCATCATTCAAGAGCTGCATCAGTTCGAGGAAGGCTTGCGTCCGGCCCAGCCGTCCAGTGCCCATGATTGGGATGGAGAAAAATGGCAGCTGAATGCCTCCAGAGTCGCTGAACTGGAACTGCAGGAAGCCGAGCAGCTGTGTTCCAGAGTCGACGCGGCGGCTGACAGTGCACGCGCCTCTTTGGCCGGCGACCCGCTCAAAGCCATGGAGTATGCGCAGGCCGCTGCCGACGCGCAGGCTTATCAGGACGCCGGTTACCCGAAAAAGGAAGTGCCGTTGTCAGTCGCAGCGTGGGTGGTCAAAGGTCGTACGGCCAAACAGGCTGCCGAGCAGATCCTGAGCAAGGCCGATCAGCTCACCGACCATCTGCTGACCCTGCGCACCTTGCGCCTGAAGGCCAAGTACCAGATCCGCGCGCACGCCGCCAAAGGCAATCTCGATCTGGCGCGCAGTGCCGGGGACGAAGCGTTGGCGGCGATTCGCGAAGTGCTCGGCAGCCAAAACCTCTAGATCGCGAATCTTTGCTCCGCATCACCCAGGCCCACTTCAATGTGGGCTTTTTATTTTCAGAAAACATACCGCTATCGGGCTCTCAGTAGTGAGCCTGACGACGCGGTTCATTTGTTATTTCAGAGGAACGAAAGACCTATGGATTATCCAAAAAGCGTCCCCAGCGTCGGTCTGGTCGATGGCCGCTTTGTCGATGAAAACCCGGTGGCGGGTACGCCGGGCTCGTTGATTCCGGCGGTATGGGGCAACAGCGTGACCGAAGAGCTGCTGTCCGTGATCAAGGCCGCCGGAATAACCCCGGCTGAAGGGACCAACACTCAGTTGCTCTCAGCCTTGCAAAAACTCCTGAGCCTGGCCAGTCCGATGTCATCGCGGGTCACTGAAGTGTCGACTTCAAAGGTGCTGGCGCCGGAGGAAGCCGGGCTGGTGCTGATCAGCGCCAGTGCAGCGGATACCACGATCAATCTGCCGGCGGTCAGTACGTTGTCCGGCATTCGCGACTTCATCGTTCGCCGCGTCGATAACAGTAGCAAGCGGCTGGTCGTGCAGGCTTCGGGCAATGACCGGATCAGGTTTCACACGCACTTGTCGGCCAACGGTTATCCGTTCCTGGCGCTGATAGGGGCAGGGGACTGGTGGCACCTGCGCAGCGACGGCACAGGCAACTGGTGGCCGGTCGGTCGGTTCGATGCAACGCCTTTGGGCAGGATCGTCTTTGAAACCTCGACGGCCTCGAATCCCGGTGGCTATGGCGCGCTGGATGGCAGAGAAATGTTGCGCGCCGAATGGCCCTGGCTCTGGGACCACGCTGTTCAGTCCGGCATGTTGCGCACAGAGGCTGCTCGCGCTGGCGGCTGGAGCAGCGGTGACGGGATCAAGACATTCCGAGGCCCGGAGGTCCGTGGCGAATTTATCCGGGTGCTCGATGAACAACGCAACATCGACACCGGGCGGGTCGCCGGCTCCTGGCAGACCGGCACCAACATCACCGGGGATAACGGCAGTGCCCCAGCGGTTCAGGGGATTGGCGATCTGGCGACGGTCGGCGTCGATCCGACCTCGTTTGCCGGTCTTGCCTATTGGTCGAGTGCGGCGTTTGCCGACAATCTGGTCAGTGGCTACTGGGGCATGACGCGTCCGCGAAACGTTGCCTATCCCGCCCGCATGAAACTCATCTGATGCCGGTTTCCCGGTCGCCTTCACCATCAAAAGGAAGCGAACAATGCCTTATTACTATGTAGATGAAATGACCCAGGAAATTGCGGGGCCGTTCGAGCCTATGGTCATTCCCGGGATAGGCGCTCAAATACCGAGCAACGCAATCGAACTCCCTGAACAGTCGCTGCCCGTCGAGGCCGGTCATGCGTGGGTGTGGCGCGATGGACAGGCGGTACAGCTGCTCGATATGCGTGGCCTGGTGTATCGCAAAGACAACGGCTTGCCTTTCCATTGGAACGAGTTCGGCACGCTGCCTGATGACCTGACCGTCAAGCCTCGCCCCAACTACTGCTTCTGGAAGGATGATGATTGGGTGCTGGATGTCGAAGCCGAACGTGCGGGCCAGGCTGCCGAGGCGGATGTCGCGCGCGATAATCACCTGCGCACCGTGGTGATTCGTGTCGCACCGCTGCAATACGCTTACGAGTTGGGCGAGGCGACCAGTGAACAACTGAGCGCATTGCAAGCCTGGAAGCGTTACGCATTGAACCTTGCGCGGATCGAACTGCAACCGGGCTACCCAGCGATTATCGAGTGGCCGGCTGCGCCTGCCCAAAGCGTTGTTACGCCAGCGCTATAACTCGCAATTTCACTGAAACGTTACAGACGGCGTCGTGCTGTCGGCGTTCGGCTGTCTGTAAAAACTGTAGAAGGTTATGACGTGGATTATCCAAAAAGTATTCCCGGCGTCGGCCTGGTCAACGGCGGTTTCGTCGATGAAAACCCGCTCGCCGGTTCCCCGGGATCGTTGATTCCCGCCGCGTGGGGCAACAGCGTCACGCAGGAAATTCTCAACGCGATCAAGGCTGCCGGGCTGACGCCTGATGAGGCCAGGACGGATCAGTTGGCAACGGCCATCGGTGCGCTGGTCGACTTCAGCAAACTGAAAAACACCCCGACTACCTTGGCCGGCTACGGCATCACCGATGCGGTGGGCCGATTGCTGGCGGTGCGGCAGATCGAGACGGTCGGGATCACGGTTTACAAGCCTAATCCCAGGGCCAAACGGATTCGCGTGCGGCTGGTGGGGGCGGGTGGTTCCGGTGGTGGCTGTGGGCCGGTGGCGGCAGGTAATCAAATCCTTGGCGGCGGTGGCGGTTCAGGTGCTTACGCAGAAAGCCTGTATGACGTCACTGCACAAATGCTCGCCGGCGTGCCGGTTTCGCTGGGCGCCGGTGGTGCCGTCAGCAACACCACGGGCCTGGCGGGTGGTGGTGCTTCGTTTGGCGCCTACATGAGTGTTTCGGGAGGCGGTGGCGGGCAGAAACTGGCGATCGTGGTCACCGGTACTTCGTCCGGTTTTATCCAGGGTGGCGTAGGCGGAGCGATTACCGGCGGCAATTTGTGCAGCGCCCGCGGTATCACGGGTGGGTTCGGGATGAGCAACGCCAATTGGGGATTGCTCTCAGGTTGCGGGGCTCCGAGCCCCTTCGACGGCGGGGCATCCTTTACCGGATCCAACACGGCCGGCAACGCCGGCATCCGTGGCTCGGGTGGCAGCGGTTCATGCTCGGTCAACGCTTCGGCGTCAGTCGTCAGCGGTGCTGGCGGTGATGCTTTCTGTGAAATCTGGGAGTACGAGTAATGGCCCGTTATGCACGAATGGAAAACGGTGTCGCGGTCGAGGTGATCGACACCGGCGACTACGCGATCACCCAACTGTTTGCTCCCGCTTTCGTCGAGACGATGGTGCAGGTGCCGGGCGACATGCAGATCGAAATCGGCGCGCCCATCGGTGAACTGCGCCAAGAGATTGCGCCGTTGCCAGCCATGGAAAGTCCGGCCGTTACCCCTGAAACCGTTGTTGCGGAACAAGAGCCTCTGGCGGCCGCGCGCACTTGGCGCCAGTCCAGCCTGGCGGCCACCGAATGGTGGGTGACACGGCATCGCGATGAGCAGGAACTGGGACGCGGGACGACGCTCAAGGCTGCGCAGTATCTGGAACTGCTGGAGTACCGTCAGGCGCTGCGCGACTGGCCTGAATCAAGTCATTTTCCTTCGACAGTTTCCCGACCCTCGACCCCGTCATGGCTCGCTTTCAGAGCAGGAGAAAAGTAATGGATTATCCCAATAGTGTTCCCAGCGCTGGTCTGGTGAACGGAAAGTTTGTTGATGAAGACCCGATCAAAGGCTCGCCGGGCTCTTTGATCCCTGCCAGTTGGGGTAACGGTGTTACCCAGGAAATCCTTGAGGTGGTGCGGGCCGGAGGGCTGACGCCAAGTGAGGCGTCGAATACTCAATTGCTCGGCGCTCTGCGCAGCAACCAATTGTTCCAGACGGCTGCACCATTCGATGCCAGCCGGTCGGCGGCAACGTCTGAGTTTGTCCAGCGCGCACTGGGCAATTATGCCGGGGCGCGTGGTGTGTCTGCCGCGACGCAACTGACGGCAGCGGATGTGGGCTGGGTGATTGGTCTGGGGGGGAACTCGGCGTACACCGTAACCTTGCCGGATATCACCAAGGTCCCTAACGGCGCAACGATCGGCTTTCACTGTCGCAGTAATGCCGTGATCACCGTCGCTTGCATGAGTGGCACACAAATCAGCCCGCAAGGCGCCTATTTGACCTCGATTGTGATGAACAGCGGCGAGAGTGCCAACATTGTCAAAGAGAACGGCATCTGGACGGTTCATGGCACGGCCAGTCTGAAATATGCCGCGCTGTTTTCCGGACTGGTGAGCAACCCCGGATATCAGAAACACGCCAGCGGCAATATCGATCAGTGGGGCTCGGGAATATCGAATGCCGAGGGCAATGTGTACGTGACATTTCCGATCCCGTTTCCAAGGGGCTATTTCTCGCTGGTGGCAACCCATTCGGGAGGCGATGCGGCGATGGTTGCTGTGATCGCATACAACCAGCAGGGCTGCACGCTGAGAATTCGCAATGCTGCCGCTCAAGTGAACGCAGGTTGGTCTGTGAACTATTTTGCAAAGGGGTATTGAATGAACCCGTTCAATGTTTTGTTCAGCGCCAGCACCCGGAGCGCGTATGTGCCGGGTATCAACTCGACGGATATTCCCGACGACGTTATTGAAATTCCTCAGGGCTATTGGATCTCGCTGCTGCAGCAATTGGCGGTCACTCCAAAAATGATTGGCGTGAGTGCCGATAACGGCTACCCGATTCTGGTCGATCCACCGCCACCCTCGCCGGCTGAGGCCGCTGATGCCGAGCGCTTCTGGCGCACGGCGCAACTGGCAGCCACTGATGGTCTGGTGGCCCGTGACCGCGATGAGCTGGAGGACGGCGGCGGTACCACGCTGACTACCGAGCAATACGCGCAATTGCAAACCTATCGCCGTGAGTTGCGTGACTGGCCGCAAGGCTCCTTCTTTCCGCTCAGCGAGCATCGGCCGGTAGCGCCGCAGTGGTTGGCTGCTGCGCTCTAAGCCTTCAAGGAAGTTGAAATGGATTACCCAAAAAGTGTTCCCAGCGTCGGGCTGGTGAATGGCAAGTTCGTCAATGAAGATGTTGTTGCTGGGTTGCCGGGATCGTTGATCCCGGCAACTTGGGGCAATAGTGTTACCGATGAGCTGTTGAATGTCGTCAGGTCCGCTGGTTTCGAACCGAGTGAAGACGATACAACTCAACTTCTACAAGCCGTTAAAAAACTCAGTCAGGCAGGTGAAGATAAACATGCCGCAGATATCGGCGCAGCCAATCTTTACATGGCCAACTATGTGCCTGCCATCTCAACGCTAAAGGATGGATTGGCATTGCGCTTTACTGCCGGTAATGCCAATAACGGAGCCAGTACCTTCGCACCGAACGGGTTGTTGCCCAAGCCGCTTTTGAGTCTGGGACTGAGTGCGTTGCGGCCTGCCGAGATTGTTGGTGGCAGCGTGTGTTCGGTGGTGTACAGCGCCGCACTGGACAGTTGGGTGCTGGTGTATGCGAGCGGCGGCAATGCTGCGAGTGGCCGGCTGCTTGAGGTGAAAACATTTACCGCATCTGGAACCTATGTGCCAACGGTCGGGATGAAAAATGTGCTGGTCAAGGTGGTGGGCGGTGGTGGTGGCAGCGCAGGCGTTGGCGCAACCAGCGGCACTCAATATGGCGTTTGTGGTGGCGGCTCTTCCGGGAGTTATGCGCAGGCATGGCTGGATGCGAAGACGCTTGGCAGCAGCCAAATTATCACCGTCGGTGCCGCAGGGGCGGCAGGCGCTCCTGCGAGCGATGGAGGAACCGGTGGGACGAGCTCGTTTGGCGCCTTCGTGACGGCTCCGGGAGGCGGGGGATCGCGGTGGATCGAGCTGGTTGCACCGAACGGTAATGGCCTTTACGCAGGCGGTTCACCAGGTGTTGTCGCTTCTGGAGGAAATATCGTCAATTTTGCTGGTACTTCCGGTTCCCCCGGGATCTCGATAGCCGGGCCTACGCTCGCCGGACATGGCGCCAGTTCGCCTTTGGGGGCGGGGGGAACAGGGAACAGCTTTGGTGGCCCTGCCAGCATCGGATCCGGATACGGTTCTGGTGGCGGCGGAGTCGCCAATGCTCCAAACCAACCCGGACGGTCAGGCTCAGCCGGTGCCCCCGGTGCAGTGATCGTCTACGAGTACGCCTGATGAAAACCTACGCACGCATCGTCAATAACACGGTGGTCGAGTTGTTCTCCACCGAAGGCAATATGGCCGAGATGTTTCACCCGGACCTGCTCTGGGTCGATATCACCGACATTACCCCGACACCGCAAATCGATTGGACAGCCAACTTCGGTACCCTCGGCTGGGTATTCGTATCAACTGAGGAAAAGGTCCCTGACAGCACCCTGACAACTCTGGCAAAAAAATGGCTGGGGGGCGTTGTCCGCCAACCATGATTCAATCGCAACATCCAGGGAGGATTACGCATTATGCAAATAACTGAAGACAACCTTAAAACCATCATGCCCAACGCCCGCAGCCAAGCGGGCGTTTTTGTTTCTGCGCTCAACAGCGCCATGGCCAGCCATCGCATCGACACCCCCAAACGTGTCGCTGCGTTTCTCGCGCAAATCGGCCACGAGTCGGGCCAGTTGCAATACGTGCGCGAGTTGGGCAACAACCAATACCTGAGCAAATACGACACCGGCACGCTGGCGCTTCGATTGGGCAACACGCCCGAGGCGGACGGCGACGGCCAGAAGTACCGTGGTCGCGGGCTGATCCAGATCACCGGTCGCAGCAACTATCGTCAATGCAGCCTCGGCCTGTTCGGCGATGAACGTTTGCTGTCCCTGCCCGAATTACTTGAGCAGCCGCAATGGGCGGCGGAGTCCGCCGCATGGTTCTGGGAGCTGAACGGCTTGAACGAACTGGCTGATCGCGACCAGTTCAACAGCATCACCCGCCGAATCAACGGCGGGTTGAATGGCCTGCAGGATCGCCTCGACATCTGGGCGCGGGCGAGGGCGGTGCTATGTCCATCTCCTGGCGCGTAATCGGCGTTCTGTCGTTGGCTCTGATCGCGGCCGCGTTGGCCTGGCACGCTCAGGACTGGCGCTATGGCCGTCAACTGGCCGAGCAGGCGCGACGGCATGCCGACACCCTCAATCAACTGACCTCGGCCGCTGCCACCGCGCAGCAGGTCGAGCAGGACAAGCGTCTGGCCCTCGAGCAACGCCTCGCCGCCAGTGAGCAAACCCACTATCGAGCCATGAGCGATGCCCAACGTGATCAGGATCGCCTGCGCGATCGTCTTGCCACTGCTGATCTGCGCCTGTCAGTCCTCATCGACGCAGGCGACGCTGCCCAAGGCTGCGGGGTGCCAGCCACCACCGGCCCCGGCGGCGTGGATCATGCAACCGTACGCGCCCGACTTGACCCGGCGCATGCTCAACGAATTATCGCCATCACCGACACCGGCGACCGTGGACTGATCGCCCTGCAGGCGTGTCAGGCCTATGTCCGAGCGCAGGCGCCCGAACATTTTGAATGAGTCTGTGTATTGAAAGCGCAACCGGGTCGTGTACGGTGAAGGTCTTCCACCCGATCCGGAGCACACCGTGAAAGAGATCACCCAACTGGCCGCCGACCTTGGCCGACGTCTGCAATTGCTCAATGCCCACGTCACCACCGCCGAATCCTGCACCGGTGGCGGGATTGCTGAAGCGATCACGCGGATTCCGGGGAGTTCGGCCTGGTTCGAAGCCGGTTACGTGACCTACTCCAACCGCCAGAAAACCCAGCAACTGAATGTCCCCGCCGAACTGTTCGGCACAGTGGGGGCGGTCAGTCGCGAGGTGGTCGAGTCGATGGTGCGTGGCGCGCAGAAGAACAGCCTGGCGCGGTTTGCCGTGGCGGTCAGCGGCGTGGCCGGGCCTGACGGCGGTACACCGAACAAACCGGTGGGCACCGTGTGGCTGGCCTGGGGTGTGGGCGATGTGGTTTCCAGCGAGGTCCAGCACTTCCCCGGCGGTCGCGACGAAGTCCGCCGACAAACGGTGAAGGCCGCGCTAGAGGGGCTGTTGCGACTAGCGGCACGAGAAATCGAAAATCAGGGGTAGGCGATCCGCGAACGCTGTGGAATAATACTGGCTACTTATACAGGTGTTGGCCGTCAGGCCTTATTGATTACGTGAGGACTTTAATGGACGACAACAAGAAGAAAGCCTTGGCTGCGGCCCTGGGTCAGATCGAACGTCAATTCGGCAAGGGTGCCGTAATGCGTATGGGCGATCAGGACCGTCAGGCGATCCCGGCCATTTCCACTGGCTCTCTGGGTCTGGACATCGCACTCGGCATTGGCGGTCTGCCAAAAGGTCGTATCGTTGAAATCTACGGTCCTGAATCTTCCGGTAAAACCACACTGACGCTGTCCGTGATCGCTCAGGCTCAGAAAGCCGGCGCGACCTGCGCATTCGTCGACGCCGAACACGCCCTCGACCCTGAGTACGCCGGCAAACTGGGCGTCAATGTCGACGACCTGCTGGTTTCCCAGCCGGACACCGGCGAGCAGGCACTGGAAATCACTGACATGCTGGTGCGCTCCAACGCCGTAGACGTGATCATCGTCGACTCCGTGGCCGCACTGGTACCGAAGGCTGAAATCGAAGGCGAAATGGGTGACATGCACGTTGGCCTGCAAGCCCGTCTGATGTCCCAGGCGCTGCGTAAAATCACCGGTAACATCAAGAACGCCAACTGCCTGGTGATCTTCATCAACCAGATCCGCATGAAGATCGGCGTGATGTTCGGCAGCCCGGAAACCACCACCGGTGGTAACGCGCTGAAGTTCTACGCTTCGGTCCGTCTCGACATCCGCCGTACCGGCGCGGTGAAGGAAGGCGACGAAGTGGTTGGCAGCGAAACCCGCGTCAAGGTCGTGAAGAACAAGGTGGCTTCGCCGTTCCGTCAGGCCGAGTTCCAGATCCTTTACGGCAAAGGCATCTACCTCAATGGCGAGATGATCGACCTGGGTGTGCTGCACGGTTTCGTCGAGAAATCCGGCGCCTGGTATGCCTATGAAGGCACCAAGATCGGTCAGGGCAAGGCCAACTCGGCCAAGTTTCTGGCAGACAATCCGGAAGTCGCTGCCAAGCTTGAGAAGCAACTGCGTGACAAACTGCTGTCGCCAGCAGTGATCGCCGACTCCAAGGCTTCTGCGGTCAAAGAGACCGAAGATGACCTGGCTGACGCTGATATCTGATAACAGCGATGACCACCGCCGTACTCGATACCCTCGTCGCGGTGCGGCGAACCGCCATGGACCTGCTCGCTCGACGCGAGCATGGTCGAGTCGAACTGACGCGCAAACTGCGTCAGCGCGGCGCTGAGGCGCAGATGATCGAAACAGCCCTCGACCGTTTGACGGAAGAAGGGCTGCTTTCCGAAGCCCGTTACCTTGAAAGCTTTGTCTCCTACCGTGCCCGTTCCGGCTACGGCCCTTTGCGGATTCGTGAAGAGCTCGGCCAGCGCGGTCTGCAGCGCGCCGACATTGAACTCGCCTTGCGCGAAAGCGGTATCGATTGGCAGGGACAGCTTCGGGATACGTGGCAGCGAAAATTCTCCGGGCAGTTGCCCATTGATGCCAAGGAGCGGGCCAGGCAAGGCCGATTCCTCGCGTATCGGGGCTTCTCGATGGAGATGATCAACCGCTTGTTCAGCGGCAAAGAGATGGACGATTAAGACGCTTCAACAAAAACGGCCCGCTATGAAAATAGCGGGCCGTTTTTTTTTGCCTTCAAATGACCTTCGAGGGCTCACGTGCACGTTGTGCCGTCTGTGGTTTGGTGTGTGCCCAGTTTTCCGGGAGGTTGATGTAATCCACCAGTTCCCTGAGTCGACCATGATCCCGGGCATTGAACGCGAAGGCCAACCGCACCAGATGGCTGTACTGCGCTTCGTCGTGCTCCTCGCCACTGTAGGCGTGCTGATGGAACTGGTCGCTGAGGCATAGATCGGCGAAAGCCTCCTGCATATGCTCCAGTGCCTGGTCGCTGAGCTTGTGATGCATGCGGATCACGAACTGACGCTTGAGCCAACGACTGGAGTGGAAGTTGCTGTAGAACTGATTGATCTGTTCCACCGCCTCATCGACGCTGTAGACCAGCCGCATCAGCTTCAGGTCGGTGGGCAGGATGTAGCGATTGTCTTCGAGTTGCTGGCGAATGAAGTCCAGTGCGCCTTGCCAGAACGTTCCGCCGGGCGTGTCCAGCAACACCACCGGCACCAATGGGCTTTTTCCGGTCTGGATCAGTGTCAGCACCTCCAGCGCCTCGTCCAGGGTTCCGAACCCGCCAGGGCAGAGCACGAGTGCATCGGCCTCCTTGACGAAGAACAGTTTGCGGGTGAAGAAGAAATGGAACGGCAGCAGGTTGCTGGTGCCGTCCACGGTCGGGTTGGCATGTTGCTCGAAGGGCAGGGTGATATTGAACCCGAGGCTGTGATCGCGACCGGCGCCTTCGTGTGCGGCGGCCATGATCCCGCCACCGGCTCCGGTGATGACCATCATGTCCGAGCGTGTCAGGGCTGCGCCGAGTTCCCGGGCCATTGCATACAGCGGATGTTCGACCGGCGTGCGCGCCGAGCCGAACACGGTGACTTTGCGTCGTCCCTTGAATTGTTCCAGCACCCGGAACGCCTGCTCCAGTTCGCGCAGGGCCTGCAGGGTGATCTTGGCGTTCCAGCGGTTGTGATCTTCCTGGGCCATGCGCAGCACGGTCAGGATCATGTCGCGATAAATCGGCAGGTTCGGGCTGTTGGGGGAAACCTGGTTGAGTTGTTCTTCGACCTTGCTGATGAGGTCGGGGCCGCTTTCCTGAAAATGACGGCTGAGCAGGTCATTCGGTTGGTAAGGCATTCAACGTCTCCTTCTGCACAGAGCTTGTGGCCCTGACGTGCGGCGTCAGTGCCGCGCTGCAAATAACTCACTCGGCAGCTCCTTTTTCTGCCGTGAACAGGTGATCGGGAATACTTTTAATCTAGACCCTCGCGAGCCATTGCGCTGAGTTGATCATTACGCCACGAAGTCTTTTCTGGCAACCGTTGCTTGTCGATTGGCAAAGGAAGCTCACCGCTCGTCCGAACGTACGCCGTAGAGCAATCGCTCTGATTTACTAACTTACAGGCACCGTACGACAGCTTTAAGTCAGCAACCGTACGCAAGGTGCGCGCTTTTCAAGGATTCGTGGGTGGCAAGGAGGCGGGATAGATGGCCAGAGTGGTTCTGGAGATCGATACGCAGCTGTATCGGATGCTTAAAGCGTCAGCCGAGACCAATCAAGTGAGTCTCGAAGAGGAGTGCTGCCGTCGGTTGGCAGGGGGAGAGCGACGCTCTCGCTACTTGCAGGCCCTGGTGGCCGAATTGCGCGCCGAAGATGAACAGCGGCGCGCCAACACCGGATGATTACTTCTTCTTCGCCGGAGCCGCTTTCGGGCAATCGGAATCCTGATAGCTGGCCGAGCCGATGGCCTTGTTGGTTTTGTATTCACTGAAGTCGTAACGCATGATCGCGCCCTTGGCCATCAGCTTGCGGTACGACGGGTTACTGCACACCGAAGCACCCAGCTGGAAATACACGGCCTTTGGATCAGCGCGCATCTTTTCGGCGTGACTTGCCTGCACGCTCAGGTGGTTGATCAGGGTAACGCCCTCAACGGTGTAGCCCTGATCGAGAATGTCTTCGTTGATCGCCCGTGGTGTGCCGACGCTGCTTTGTTCGGCGATGTTGCGCAGTTCTTTGTTCAGATTCTGCTCTTTCAGGGACGCCGCTTGAGCGCTGAAGGACAAAGCCAGTGCGATGGCCGCGGTAGGAACGATAAGGCGCAGCATGAAACTCTCCTGATTCAGTGACTGGTGGTTCGACCAGCCCCGTGGCTGTGCGTTCAGTGGCGCCGGATTATAGGGGAGCCGGTCGGGAGGGTACAGGTTTGCGCTCGCTGCTCTGTTAAACTGCCGGCCTTTATTGCCTTGCCGAGTGCTGTGCGTGTCGAGTTTCCCTGCTGTGGGGCGTTGCCCGTGACCCATCATGCCCCCAACGCTGTAGCCCGCCTGCGCGATCAGCGCGAGGACGAGGGTATCAAGCCGATTCAGGCCCGTGGTTTTCGCTCCGAGCGTTGCCGCGACTGCCGGGTGATCATCAGCCATTGCCTGTGCGCCTGGCGACCGACGGTCGAAACCCGTTCGGGCGTGTGCCTGATCATGACCGGCAAGGAAGTGTTCAAACCAAGCAACACCGGCTGGCTGATTGCCGATGTGGTGCGCGACAACCACGCGTTCATCTGGTCGCGCACCGAACCTGATCCGCAGATGCTGGCGCTGCTCAACGACCCGCAATGGCAGCCATATCTGGTGTTTCCCGGTGAATACGTCGAGCCGTCACGGGTGACCAACACGGTCGCTGCCGATAGCAGCAAGCGTCCGTTGTTCATCCTGCTGGATGCGACCTGGACCGAGGCGCGCAAAATCTTCCGCAAGAGTCCGTATTTCGACCGCTTGCCGATTCTCAGCCTGTTGCCTGACAAACTCTCGCGCTATCGCCTGCGCCGTTCTACCCGCAGCGAGCACCTGTGCACCGCCGAAGTCGCAGCGTTGTGCCTGGAGCTGGCGGGGGACAGCGATGCCGCTTCGGCACTGGACGCTTATTTCGATGTGTTCAGCCAGCATTATCTGGGCGCCAAACAACAGCTGGACCTCAATGAGTCGACCCCGGCCCACGCCGAGTTGTTGCCTTATATACGAAAGCCGCAAGCGGTGTTGGCCCCATAGTGGCCCATACTGCACACCGCGGCGGCCGTGCTGCTTGACCACCCCGGCTTCGCTGGGCATGCTTGGCGCCGATTAGGGCGCGGCCAAGGTTTGAAACGCCGTGTTTGCAAGTGATTGGCGTTGAACGTGCCCCTGTGGATACCGCTGTGTGGCGGTATCTTGAGTTGCTTTGGTGAGGCCTGAATGCGTCGGGTCTGCCATCAAAAACAGGATCATTTGAAAAATGGCCACATACGACATCCTGATTGCCGATGATCACCCTCTATTTCGTAGCGCACTGCATCAAGCGGTGACGCTGGGCCTTGGCCCGGATGTACGACTGGTGGAGGTGGCGAGCATCGCCGAACTGGAAGCGCGCCTGACCGAAAAGGCTGACTGGGATCTGGTTCTGCTGGACTTGAACATGCCAGGCGCTTTCGGGTTTTCCGGGTTGGTCATGCTGCGCGGGCAGTACCCGCAGATCCCGGTGGTGATGGTCTCGGCCCAGGAAGAAGCCTCGGTCATGGTCAAGTCCCGGGAGTTCGGCGCCAGTGGCTTCATTCCCAAGTCCAGTGACCTGAGCGTGATTCAGGACGCGGTGCGCAAAGTGCTCGATGGCGATGTGTTCTGGCCACCGCAGGCGTTCGAAGCTGTCAGTGTCTCCGACGAGGCCAAAGCCGCCAGTGATGGCCTGGCCAGCCTTACCCCCCAACAGTTCCGCGTATTGACCATGGTCTGTGAGGGCTTGCTGAACAAGCAGATTGCCTATGAGCTGAGCGTGTCCGAGGCGACCATCAAGGCCCACGTCACGGCGATCTTTCGAAAGCTGAATGTGCGTACCCGGACACAAGCGGCATTACTCCTGCAACAACTTGAGTCAATTCCGAGCCAATAATGGCTGGCGTCTTCACGCTTTTTTGACTTTTGTTGATCTAGCTTTCCCACTCCTTTTTGGTTGGTTTTTACTTTATGTCACCTTTCAAGGGCCAGACCGGCCTGAAACGCATCCTCAACGCTTCCGGTTACTCGCTGGACGGCCTGCGCGCAGCCTTTACCGGCGAAGCCGCGTTCCGCCAACTGGTGCTGCTTAATGTGGTGCTGATTCCGCTGACGTTCTTCCTCAATGTCAGTCGCGTCGAACGAGCCGTGCTCATTGCAGTCTGCCTGTTGGCGCTGATCGTCGAGTTGCTGAACTCGGCAGTAGAAGCCGCGATCGACCGCATCTCCCTGGAACTGCACCCACTGTCCAAGAACGCCAAGGACATGGGCAGCGCTGCGCAATTCGTGGCCCTGAGCATGATCGCCCTGGTGTGGGCGGTGATTCTGCTTTAAGCGATACTCGGCAACACGATCTCGTCGCTGCGCTGTACCCCGGCGGTGAAAGCGCGGCACAGATCGAGGAATTCACGCATGGCCGAGGTCTGGTATTTCTGCTTGTGCCAGATGAAGTAGAACTGCCGGGACAGATCCAGGTCCGGCGTTTCCACCGCCACCAGGCTGCCACGCCGAAACGCATCGCGCAGTGCCAGCCGCGAAATGCAGCCAATCCCCAGTCCCGACTCCACCGCGCGCTTGATCGCTTCGGTGTGTTCCAGTTCCAGACGGATATTCAGCGCACTGCGATGGTGCCGCATGGCTTGGTCGAAGGTCAGCCGCGTGCCAGAGCCTTGCTCACGCAGAATCCATGCCTCGTGGGTCAACTCTTCCATGGTCGCACTGCCGCGTTTGGCCAGCGGATGTTGTGGCGCACAGAACACTACCAGCTCATCCTCGACCCAGCTCTGCACTTCGATGTCCGGATGGCTGCAATCGCCTTCGATCAGACCCAGATCAATTTCGTAGTGGGCGACCTGGTGCACGATATTGGCCGTGTTCTGTACGTGCAGTTTCACCTGACTTTCCGGGTGGCGCTGCATGAAACCGCCGATCAACAGGGTCGCCAGGTAATTGCCGATGGTCAGAGTGGCGCCCACCGACAGCGAGCCGAAACCGGATTTGCCATTGAGCAGGTCTTCGATTTCCTTGGACTGATCGAGCAGGGCCACCGCTTGCGGCAACAGTTGCTTGCCGAGAGCATTAAGGCTCAGGCGCTTGCCGGCACGGTCGAACAGCTGGCAGCTGGACTGGCGCTCCAGTTCGGTGATTGAGGTGCTGGCCGCCGATTGCGAGAGGTTGAGCAGACCCGCAGCACGGGATACGCTTTCCTGCTGGGCGACGGCGACGAAGACTTGCAGTTGACGAAGAGTAAATCGCATATCGATATAACCGATAACCCTTATCTTAATAATCCAGTTAACAGATATTGTCGTCGCTATTAGAATGCGATGCAATTGCGCACTCTCGGCCGTCAAGGCGAGCGCAGACCCAATATCCAGGAGTCCCACGTACATGAGCAACATGAACCACGAGCGTGTCCTCAGTGTTCACCACTGGAACGACACTCTGTTCAGCTTCAAGTGCACCCGCGATCCGGGCCTGCGCTTCGAGAACGGTCAGTTCGTGATGATCGGCCTGCAGCAGCCCAACGGCCGCCCGCTTATGCGCGCTTACTCGATTGCCAGCCCGAACTGGGAAGAGCATCTCGAGTTCTTCAGCATCAAGGTGCAGGACGGTCCGCTGACCTCGCAACTGCAGCACCTGAAGGAAGGCGACGAGATCATCATCTCGAAGAAACCTACCGGCACCCTGGTGCTGGACGACCTGAACCCGGGCAAGCATCTGTACCTGCTGAGCACCGGCACCGGTCTGGCGCCGTTCATGAGCGTGATCCAGGACCCGGAAACCTACGAGCGCTTTGAAAAAGTGATCCTGGTCCACGGTGTGCGTTACGTCAACGAAGTCGCCTACCGCGAATTCATCACCGAGCACCTGCCGCAGAACGAGTTCTTCGGCGAAGCGCTGCGTGACAAGCTGATCTACTACCCGACCGTGACCCGTGAGCCGTTCGAGAACCAGGGTCGTCTGACCGACCTGATGCGCAGCGGCAAGCTGTTCAGCGACATCGGTCTGCCACCGATCAACCCGCAGGACGACCGCGCGATGATCTGCGGCAGCCCGAGCATGCTCGACGAGACCAGCGAAGTGCTCGACAGCTTCGGCCTGAAGATCTCGGCGCGTATGCGCGAACCGGGTGATTACCTGATCGAGCGTGCGTTCGTCGAGAAGTAAAACGAAATACCTGTGGGAGCGAGCCTGCTCGCGAAGGCATTGTGTCATTCAATGCACATGTGAATGACAGACCGCTTTCGTGAGCAGGCCCGCTCCCACATTGATTTGTATTGCATTAAAAAGCCCGCGTTGCCTGAGAAGGCAACGCGGGCTTTTTCGTTTGCGGGTTTACGCCGTCGCGGCAATCACTTCCAGCACGCGAATCTGCTCGGGCGTCGGGTAATGCCAGCGTACATCCAGGTCCCAGAACTGCGCGCCGTATTCACGCTCCGGTGCCGGCGTCTGATACGCCGGGCGCGGATCCTGTGCCAGGCACTGCTCGATCAACTCGACCAAAGGCTCGCCAAGGCGCTGTGCATGTCTGTGCGCTTGTTGCAGCGCGACGTCCGTCCACTGCACGTCAATCAGCTGTGGCGCGGCACTGGCGATGCTGTTGGCGGCGTCAGGGATGATGTCGGCGTAAGGGACATAGGGTTTGATGTCGAGAATCGGCGTGCCGTCGAGCAAGTCGATACCCGAGATGAACAGCCGGCTGGCCTCGACTTTATCCAGTTTTACCACCGACTGGCCGATGCCATTGGGGCGGTGAGTGGCGCGGGTGGCGAACACGCCCATCGACTTGTTGCCGCCCAGGCGCGGTGGCCGCACTTTCAGCCGTGGTTTATCTTCCAGCGCCTGATGAAACAGAAACAGCAGCCAGACATGGCTGACCTGCTCCAGACCTTGCACGGCATCACCCTGATCGAACGGCGCCACCAGTTCCAGCACGCCACGGGCGGCGGGGGCCAGTTGTGGCTGGCGCGGGATGGCGAACTTCTCCTTGAAGCAGGAGCGCACGAAGCCGATGGGGGAGACGCTGTAAGTCATGATCTGGAATCGAGGCGGGAGCGGGGTGGGGATGATAACCCGGAGGGCTTGAAGTGCGGTTGGCTGTTAGTCGGCCTTCGCGAGCAGGCTCGCTCCCTCAGAGGGTTGGTGATGTACACAAAGCCCTTGTGGGAGCGAGCCTGCTCGCGAAAGCCGCAGCGCTGGTCTGAAGCCGGAACCGTGATCAGCCGCGAACGCGCAGGGTCAGGCCCTTGAGGAAGTTGCGCAGCAACTGGTCGCCGCACGGGCGATAGTTGGTGTGGCCGACCTTGCGGAACAGCGCGCTCAGCTCAGGCTTGGACACCGGGAACTCGGCAGCCTTGAGGATGGCGTGCATGTCGTCTTCTTTCAGTTCGAAGGCCACGCGCAGCTTTTTCAGGATGATGTTATTGGTCACCGGGACTTCGATCGGTTGTGGCGGACGGCTTTCGTCCTTGCCGCGCTTGAAGACCACCAGGCCGTCGAGGAAGTGCGCGATCACTTCGTCCGGGCAGCGTACGAAGCCTTCTTCGTCTTCTTCTTTCTTGTCGAGCCAGATCACCACGTCAGCGAGCGCTACGTCCATGCCGCCGAGTTTGATGATCTCGACAACTTTCTTGTCGCTGATGTCGAGCATGTAGCGCACGCTGCGCAGTACGTCGTTATGAACCATGTGGGCAATCCTGATATTTCGTTGTGGGCAGCGCGCAGGGCGCGATGCCGGAATGTGTGGCGGCAGGGGAAGTCTTAGAACTTCTCTTTGCCGGACAGGTAGCGCCATTGGCCGACCGGGACTTTGCCGATCGACACGCCGCCGATGCGGATGCGGCGAATACCGATCACCTTCAAGCCGACCGCTTCGCAAAACTGCGCGATGATTCCCGGTTGCGGGTTTTTCATGGCGAAGCGCAGGCGGTTTTCGTTCTGCCAACTGGCCTTGACCGGCGGCAGCTCCTTGCCCTTGTGGGTGAGGCCGTGTTGCAGGCGATTCAGGCCATGGGCAACCATGTCACCTTCGACCTCGACCACGTATTCCTGCTCGATCTTGGCGGCGTCGGCGGTGAGCTTGCGCAGGATTTTCCAGTCCTGGGTGAACACCAGCAGGCCGCTGGCCTTGGCCTGCAGGTCGGCACTGGCGGTCAGGCGCAGGAAGTGCCCGCGCAACGGACGTTTGCCGTAGCGGTGTTCTTCGCTGAGGGTCTCGGCGCTGAGCGATTGCATGGCGCTGTCGACGTCCATGCCGGCCGGCGCGTTGAGCAGGATGGTCACCGGCTCTGGCGCGGTGGCCTTGGCGTCCTTGTCGAGCTCGACTTTCTGGTCGCCGACCTTGAACTGCGGTTCGTCGATCACTTTGCCGTCCACGGTGACCCAGCCGCCCTCGATGAACAGCTCGGCCTCCCGGCGGGAGCAACCGACCAGTTCGATGAGGCGTTTGGAGAGGCGAATCGGGTCAGTCATGACAGGGCCGTAACAAAAAAGGGGTGGGCATTGTACCTGCCTGGCGCCGGTTAAGCCCGGTTCCATTTTGGCGTATGGCTTTTTGTAGGCCTTCTGTGGTGTGTCAGCCGTGTTGTGAGCGTTGTTGGTTTTGGCGCAAACGCATGTGCAGCAGCGGATATGGCTGGCCCATGCCGTCGACTTCCGAGCGGCCGATCACTTCGAAGCCCTGCTTGAAGTAGAAGCCCAAGGCTTGTGGGTTCTGCTCGTTGACGTCGAGTTCATCGGCGTTCAAATGCTGCATGGCGTAATTCAGCAGTTTTTTACCCAAACCCTGGCCACGATGCTCGGGGTCAATGAACAGCATTTCAATCTTGCCCGCCGCCACGCCGGCGAATCCGGTGATGCGCTGCTGAGCGTCCCTGGTGCAGATCAACATCACTGCATCCAGATAACGCGTGAGCACCAGATTGCGCAGCAGCTCGATGTAGCTGTCCGGCAGAAAATCATGGGTGGCGCGAACCGAGGCCTCCCAGACCCGGGTCAGTTCCTGATAATCGCTGAGTTTCGGTGTGTGGATGACCGAATGGTGACGCATGCCCGTCTGCCTCTTGTGCGTTTCAAGGGAGTCCGTCCCCCGCTAAACGATAGCTGTAAAAAAGCCCCGCATCTCATAAAAAGAGCGGGGCTTTTGAATTCAGCGCTGTCTCTTTGTGGGAGCGGGCTTGCTCGCGAAAGCGTCATATCAGTCGACAACGTTAGTGACTGATCCGCCGCATTCGCGAGCAAGCCCGCTCCCACAGGTACTGCGTGATGCTTAGATCTGTTCAGCCCACAGGTCGTATTCGTCAGCGTCAGTCACCTTGCACCAGACCTTGTCACCCGGCTTGAGGTTGCTGCCGTTGTCGATGAACACGTTGCCGTCGATTTCCGGGGCATCGAAGAAGCAGCGGCCGACCGCGCCCTGTTCGTCGACTTCGTCCACCAGCACTTCGATCTCGCGGCCGATGCGCATCTGCAGGCGGGCCGAGCTGATGGCCTGCTGGTGCGCCATGAAGCGCTCCCAACGATCCTGCTTGACGTCGTCCGGTACCACTTCCAGGTCCAGATCATTGGCTGGCGCGCCTTCAACCGGCGAGTACTGGAAGCAGCCGACGCGGTCGAGCTGGGCTTCGGTCAGCCAGTTGAGCAGGTACTGGAAGTCTTCTTCGGTTTCGCCCGGGAAGCCGACGATGAAGGTCGAACGGATGATCAGGTCCGGGCAGATTTCGCGCCAGTTCTTGATCCGTGCCAGGGTCTTGTCTTCGAACGCCGGGCGTTTCATCGACTTCAGCACTTTCGGGCTGGCGTGCTGGAACGGGATGTCCAGGTACGGCAGGATCTTGCCGGCGGCCATCAGCGGGATCAGTTCGTCAACGTGCGGGTACGGATAAACGTAGTGCAGACGGACCCAGACACCGAGGGTGCTCAGCGCTTCGCAGAGCTCGGTCATGCGGGTTTTCACCGGCGCGCCGTTCCAGAAGCCGGTGCGGTATTTGACGTCGACGCCGTAGGCGCTGGTGTCCTGGGAAATCACCAACAGTTCCTTCACGCCGGATTTGACCAGGCGCTGGGCTTCGTCGAGCACATCACCGACCGGACGGCTGACCAGTTTGCCGCGCATCGACGGGATGATGCAGAAGGAGCAGCTGTGGTTGCAGCCTTCGGAAATCTTCAGGTACGCGTAGTGGCGTGGAGTCAGCTTGATGCCTTGCGGCGGCACCAGGTCGATCAGCGGGTTGTGATCCTGGCGTGGCGGCACGACTTCGTGCACGGCGTTGACCACTTGCTCGTACTGCTGCGGACCGGTCACGGCCAGCACGCTCGGGTGCACGTCGCGGATGTTGCCTTCTTCCACGCCCATGCAACCGGTGACGATGACCTTGCCGTTTTCCTTGATCGCTTCGCCGATCACTTCCAGCGACTCAGCCTTGGCCGAATCGATGAAACCGCAGGTGTTGACAACTACAACGTCGGCGTCCTGATAGGTGGACACCACGTCATAGCCTTCCATGCGCAGCTGGGTCAGGATGCGCTCGGAGTCGACCAGTGCTTTCGGGCAACCCAGAGATACAAAGCCAACCTTTGGATTGGCCGGCGCAGGAGTGGTGGACATGTCTAACCTCGGTATTTTGTGACATCGCTTTCTTGGTGCGAAAGCCGACGGATGGGCGCTTAGGGCGCGCCTCTGATCAAAAAGTGCGCAATTCTAGCGGCGAGCAACGCACTTGACCAGCTTTATGCAGGGAAATACGACGAGTGCTGCGCTATGCTTCGCGCCGTTGAGCTTTACCAATTTTTTACAGTCAACAAAACGTCTGTAACAACAGGTAAAACAGCGCATGCTGCACCACAAAGCATAGTGCTTCATTCAAAGAAGCCGGTTCTGAGAAGTAGGAGTGTTGGATGGGTCAGGCAAGTAGTCAGGCGGCGGGCGCCGAGCATTCGGCTGCAAAACCGCTGAGCATGCTGGTCGCGGCAGTCGGGGTGGTTTACGGCGACATCGGCACGAGCCCGTTGTACACCCTCAAAGAAGTTTTCGCCGGTCATTATGGGGTGCCGGTCAACCACGACGGAGTCTTCGGGATTCTCGCGTTGATTTTCTGGTCGCTGATCTGGGTGGTCACGATCAAGTACGTGTTATTCGTACTGCGCGCCGACAACCAGGGTGAAGGCGGGATCATGGCGCTGACCGCCTTGGCGCGCCGCGCATCGAGCCGTTACCCGAAGTTGCAGGCGGTGTTGGTGATTCTGGGGCTGATCGGCGCCGCGTTGTTTTACGGCGACAGTATGATCACCCCAGCCATTTCCGTGTTGTCGGCGGTTGAAGGTCTGGAGCTGGCCTTCGATGGCCTGGAGCGCTGGGTAGTGCCGTTGGCGCTGGTGGTGCTGGTCGCGCTGTTCCTGATCCAGAAGCACGGTACCGATCGTATCGGCAAGCTGTTTGGCCCGGTGATGGTGGCGTGGTTCCTGGTGCTGGGCGGTCTGGGCGTCAGCGGGATCGTCAGACACCCTGAAGTATTGAACGCGCTGAACCCGATCTGGGGCGTGCGTTTCTTCATGGTGCATCCGGGCATGGGCGTGGCGATTCTCGGCGCCGTGGTGCTGGCATTGACCGGCGCCGAAGCACTGTACGCCGACATGGGCCACTTCGGTCGCAAGCCGATTGCCCGCGCCTGGCTGGCGCTGGTCCTGCCGGCGCTGGTGCTGAACTACTTCGGTCAGGGCGCGTTGCTGCTGGAAAACCCGGAAGCAGCGCGTAACCCGTTCTACCTGCTGGCGCCGAACTGGGCGCTGGTGCCGTTGGTGGTACTGGCCACCCTGGCCACGGTGATCGCTTCGCAAGCGGTGATTTCCGGTGCGTTCTCGCTGACCCGCCAAGCCATTCAACTTGGCTACATCCCGCGCATGCACATTCAGCACACGTCCAGTGCCGAACAGGGGCAGATCTACATCGGTGCAGTGAACTGGGCGCTGATGGTCGGCGTGATCCTGCTGGTGATCGGCTTCGAGTCCTCTGGTGCACTGGCGTCTGCCTACGGCGTGGCTGTGACGGGCACCATGCTGATCACCAGTATTCTGGTGGCAGCGGTGATTCTATTGCTGTGGAAATGGCCGCCACTGCTGGCCGTGCCGATTCTGCTTGGCTTCCTGCTGGTCGATGGCATGTTCTTCGCCGCCAACGTGCCGAAAATCATCCAGGGCGGTGCGTTCCCGGTACTCGCGGGGATCGTGCTGTTCATCCTGATGACCACCTGGAAGCGCGGCAAAGAGCTGCTGGTTGATCGTCTCGACGAAGGCGCGCTACCGCTGCCGATCTTCATCAGCAGCATCCGCGTGCAACCGCCGCACCGGGTGCAGGGCACTGCGGTGTTCCTCACCGCGCGCTCCGACGCCGTGCCGCACGCGCTGTTGCACAACTTGCTGCACAACCAGGTGCTGCACGAGCAGGTGGTGCTGCTGACGGTGGTCTACGAGGACATCCCGCGTGTACCGCCAGCACGGCGCTTTGAAGTGGACTCCTACGGCGAAGGTTTCTTCCGGGTGATCCTGCACTTCGGCTTCACCGACGAGCCGGACGTGCCGCAGGCGCTGAAACTGTGCCATCTGGATGACCTGGACTTCAGCCCGATGCGCACCACTTACTTCCTCAGCCGCGAAACGGTCATTGCCTCGAAACTCGAAGGCATGGCCCGCTGGCGTGAGGCGCTGTTTGCGTTCATGTTGAAGAATGCCAACGGTAACCTGAGGTTCTTCAATCTGCCGTTGAACCGGGTGATCGAGTTGGGGACGCAGGTGGAGATGTAAGCCTCGCCACAACTGAAAAGCCCCCGTCAGCCTTGTGGCTGGCGGGGGCTTTTTTGTGCCTGCACACTTTGCCTGAATCCAGCATCCATCCCCTGTGGGAGCGAGCAAGCCCGCTCCCACAGGGGATGTGTGGTGCTGCCGAGAATGGGCTGATGCTCAGAATGTAAAAAGCCCCCGCGACCGTGAGGCTGCGGAGGCATTTGTGCCTGCACACTTTGCTTGAATCCCGCATCCATCCCTTGTGGGAGCGGGCTTGCTCGCGAAGGCGGTGTATCAATCGCCATCAATGTTGCCTGACACACCGTATTCGCGAGCAAGCCCGCTCCCACAGGGGATTGGTGGTGCTGCCGAGAATGGGCTGATGCTCAGAATGTAAAAAGCCCCCGCGACCGTGAGGCTGCGGAGGCATTTGTGTCTGCACACTTTGCTTGAATCCTGCACCCATCTCTTGTGGGAGCGGGCTTGCTCGCGAAGGCGGTGTATCAATCGCCATCAATGTTGGCTGACGCACCGTATTCGCGAGCAAGCCCGCTGCCACAGGGGATGGGTGGTGCTGCCGAGAATGGGGTGATGGCCTGAATGTAAAAAGCCCCCGCGACCGTGAGGCTGCGGAGGCTTTTTATGTTGCCGGCTCAGATCACTCTGCTGGCTGATCCTTGGTCTGACGCTTCTCGATCAAGTCCACCAGACGCTTGGCCAGCGCCGGGTAGTTCTCGTCGAAGTGGTGGCCGCCGGGCAGTTTCACCGCTTCGCCGACTGCAGTCTTGTCAGTGCAGCCGCTTTCGTCGGTTTCTTCGGCGCCGTAGATGCACACCACCTTGGCCGCTGGCAGCTTGGCCATTTCCGGGCCGGTGGCAGCTTCTTTGCCGGCGTTGCCGAGCCAGCCTTCGACTTCGATTTCGAAGCTGCCGGTGCGGGCGAAGGCCAGCAGGATGATTGCGTCGACGCGCTGTTGCTCGGTGTCCGGCAGGCGGTTGTAGATCGCTGGCAACACGTCGGCACCGAACGAGTAACCGGTCAGGATGAAGCGCTTGGTGCCCCACTTCTGGCGGTAGTGCTGCATCAGTTCGGTCAGGTCCAGCGCGCTTTGCTCTGGGCTCTTGTGCTGCCAGTAGTAGCGCAGGGTGTCGATGCCGACCACCGGGTAGCCGATCTTGGCCATCTCGCCCGCTACGTCGCGGTCGAGGTCGCGCCAGCCACCGTCACCGGAGAGGAACAGGGTCACGGTGTCTTTCGCCTGACCGGCCGGCACTTCAACCACCGGGATCGCCAGACCACCGTTGGCCTTGTCGCCGCCGACGAGGATCTTGCGCAGTTCGTTGTTCAGCACTTGCGGCAGGTTGATGTCGTAGTCGCTGATGCTGGTTTCGGCGTTCGGTTGATCGCGCACGAAACCGGCGCTGGTGTCGTCCGGGTTGTCGTTCCATGCCACCAGCCAGTGGCCGTGAGCGGCGGATTTCGGCAGCAGGTGAGTACAGCCGGGTTTTTCCAGGGCCAGGTCAACCGAGATGGCCTGGGCCTTGTCGTCCTTTTGCTCGGACAACCAGCGCCAGGCGAGCACGGCGCCAGGGCCGATACCGCTGACCAGCGTTGCCGGCCCATTGAGTTCGCGCAGGCCGGTTTGCAGGGCGCGGCTCTGTTGCAGGCAGTCCTTGGGCAGAATCACCTGAACGATCTGCGCCGAAGCACTGCGGCTCAGGGTGCTCAGTTGATTGTCGGTCAGTTTCTGGTCGTCATTGACCGCCACCAGCACCTGCGCCTTGGGCTGGGTGCCCGGGATGACGCGGGTCATGACGGTGCCGTCGGCGGCAGTCAGCGGTTGCAGAGTCGGTTGCGGTGCCGGGCGTTTGAGGTACCAGTAACCGCCACCGGCAATCACGGCCAGCACAATCAGTGCGGCCAGGATGTACTTCAGGGAGCGTTGAATCATCAGCGTTTCACCAATCCAGTCAAGCCGCCCGCGATCAGGGCAGCAGTATCGGCCAGCGCTACCAGCGGATCGAGTCCGGCGGGCACGGCCATATAACGGGGTTCCCAGTCAGGCTGGAATTTGTCTTTGAAGCGGCGCAAGCCTTGGAAGTTGTACAGCTGCTCACCACGGCGGAAGACCATCGAGCCCAGACGCTGGGTCAGCGGTGCACCACGCCGGGGTTGCAACCCCGACAACGGCACCATGCCCAGGCTGAAGCGCGCGTATCCGTGACTCTTATAGTGTTGAATCAGGCCGACCATCATGAATTCCATGGTCAGCTTGGGGGCGTCCGGGTGCGCGCGCATCAGGTCGAGACTGGCCAGGTCATGGCTGTAGGTCTCGAGCAGGTTGGCAAACGCCACCGGGCGGCCTTCGAAGCGAATCACCGCAATGCGGAAATGCTTCAGGTAATCGTCGCTGAAACGGCCGAGGGAGAAACCTTTCTCGCGCACGTTCTTGCCAGTCAGCCACGCATCGGAAATCACCTTGAGTTCGTCCATCGGCGCCTGGCCCGGCTCGTGGATTTCCAGCGACAAGCCATCACGGGTGCCACGGTTCCAGGTGTAGCGCAGGTCCTTCATCTCTTTGCCCTTGGCTTCCAGGTCAAAGCGATGCAGATCGACCCGGGCCTCTTCGCCAAGCTTGATCGCGGTCAGGCCGATGTCCATGTAGTACGGCAGGTTTTCGGCGCGCACTTGATAGAACACGGGACGGGTGTGATGGATGTCGCAGAGGTCGCGAAACTGCCAGATCATTTCGGCGCGTTGCTGGCCGGGGCCGATCGGGTCGTACAGCGCCACCAGGCTGCGGCCACGGCGGGCGTACATCAGGAACGCCTCGTCGTTGGGGTGAAACAGCAGCGCCTTGTCACCGGTCAGGGCGAGGCCGCCGTCGGGTTGTGACGAGGCCATCAGAATCTTCGCGGCGCGATCCAGTTCGTCCGGGGTCGGCAGATGGATCACCGGACGGGCTGTGCGCAGCAGCCAGGTCAGGGCGATCACCAGCAACAGCACGGCGGCGCCGAGCAGCGAACGCAGACCACGCGGCGCATCAGCGTCGAGGGTGAACTGCCACCACAGTTGATGGCTGTACGGCACGTCCTGGTAGGCGAACAGCAGCAACCAGGTCGAAGCCCCCAATACGCAGAGGCTGGCCACCAGATACAGCGGCGAGAACGGCAGTTCGGTCAGGCGGCTCGGGCGATAGAACGAGCGACGGAACACTCCCAGCAGCGCCGCGGTGAGTGTCATCAGCGTGGCTTCTTCCCAGTCGAAGCCTTTGAGCAGCGAGAGCAGGGCGCCGACCAGCAGCAGAATGGTGGTCAGCATCCACGCCGCCGACAGGCGACGGCGCAGGCCCTGCGCGAGCAGCAGGCACAGCACGCCGATCAGGCTGGCGCCGAAGTGCGAGGCGTCGACCAGACGATGCGGGATCAGGAAGCCGATGTGCTCCAGGCGAGTGTCGATTTCCGGCGTAGCACCGGAAAACAGCAGCACTACACCGGACAGGAACACCAGCACTGCCAGAATCGGCGCCGCCAGACCGGACGCCGCGCGCATGGTCTGGGTCTGAAACAGGCGCTGGCCTTCGTTGATCAGCAAAAACACGCAGGCCACCAGCAGCGGCAGCACCACATAGATCAGGCGATAGAGCAGCAGCGCAGCGGCCAGTGGCGCGGCACCGAGCGTATCGGCGAACGCGGCCAGCAGGATCGCTTCAAAAACCCCGACACCCCCAGGTACATGGCTGAGGACACCAGCGGCCAAGGCCAGCAGATACACCAGCAGGAACGCGCCGAACGGCGGGGCTTCCGGCAGCAGCAGATAGAGCACGGTGGCCGCAGCAGCGACGTCGAGGGCGGTGATGATCAGTTGCAGGAAGGTCAGGCGTCGACCCGGCAGGCGCAAGGTCCGGCGACCGGCCCTGACCAGCAGGTTGTCGCGGTACGGCTGCTCCGGCAGGCGACGGCGATAGATGCCGATCGCCAGAATCGCGCCAAGCCCCAGCACCACCATGGCAATCGTGCCGAGCAAGCCTTCTGACAGGCCCAGGGCGGCAGAGGCGGCGGGCAGGTCACTCAGGGTGGCGAGGGCTGCGAGCGGTGGCAGGGCGCAACCCAGCGACAGGCTGGCGAACAGGGTCATGTGCGCGACTTCCGACGCCCCCAGACCATGGCGTGCATATAAACGGTAACGTACCGAGCCGCCCGACAGCAGCGACAGACCAATGGCGTTGCCAATCGCAAACGCGGTGAAGCCGCCCAGCGCCAGAGTGCGCGGCGGCAAGGTCACGCCGGCATAGCGGCTGGCCGACCATTCATAGCCCAGCAATATGATGAAACCGACGACCGTCGCGCCCACCGCACCGAGCAGGGCCGGTTTCGGCACGGCCAGGATCGAGTCATGCAGCGCGTAGAGATCGAGTTCGCTCAGCAGATGGCGACAGGCAATCAGCGCAATGGCAAACAGCAGCAACGTGACCGCCAGACCGATCGGTTGACGGTATTTGCTCAACCGATCCAGCAAGCGCAGGCGCTCGGGCTTGATCGGATGTTCTGCTGTGACAGTGTCTTGTGGATCAGACGAGTTGGCGCGCATCAATCACCTCTTGGATTGTGCGCGACAGGATGGAGGTATCCAGCCAAGTTACCAATCCCTGTAGAAAAAAATAATCACAAAATACTACGCCTCTCATCCGGTATGGGCGAGGGCAGGTAATGGATTGCAGACGTCTTGCCTGCGACTCAAGCATAGTCGCAACTCGGCGGGTCTGACGATCCTGAACGTTTCACTGCAGCGTGACAGATCATTGTTGCGAAAGGACTTTTTCAACAGATACAAAAAAGGCCACTCTTTCGAGCAGCCTTTTTTGATGTTTGGTTGCGGGAGCCGGATTTGAACCGACGACCTTCGGGTTATGAGCCCGACGAGCTACCAGACTGCTCCATCCCGCGTCTGTGTGGCGGCATTCTACAGGCGAACGGCGGGGTGTCAACCGCTAATCCCGTAAAGGGTCAAATAAGTGTGAATTTGCGTCAAACGGTCGCAGCCGAGCGGTAAGTTTCGGAAATGCAACGAATTCCTGTTCGCTTGAGGGCGGGGCATGCAGGGCTTGCTTGAAAAACAGGCGCGCACAAAAAAGGCCACTCTTTCGAGTAGCCTTTTTTGATGTTTGGTTGCGGGAGCCGGATTTGAACCGACGACCTTCGGGTTATGAGCCCGACGAGCTACCAGACTGCTCCATCCCGCGTCTGTGTGTCGGCATTCTACAGAGGAACGCCGGGGTGTCAACCTCGAATCCGGATAAATCTGTTCCTGTTCAATCGCTTAGCGCTTTTTGCAGGTGTGGAAATGGGGCGCAGGGCAGGTGGGACAAGGCTTTCAGCTCTATCGGTCGGTGTTTTTCGATTAAGAAAATAAATTCACCCGGCTTTTCCTACAGTCGGAAAAGAACATTCAGACTACTGGTGCTATATACAGGTGTCAGTGAGATACTGCGAATCCGGCCTGCCATGTTTCCTTTTCTGCCATGACTCAGCGAAAAATCATCCACGTCGACTGTGACTGTTTCTACGCCGCCATCGAGATGCGCGACGACCCGAACCTGGCTGGCAAGCCGCTGGCGGTGGGCGGGTCGGCTGATCGGCGTGGAGTGATTGCTACCTGCAACTATGAAGCGCGAGCCTATGGCGTGCGTTCGGCGATGTCGTCCGGGCATGCCTTGAAGCTGTGCCCCGACCTGACCATTGTCAAACCGCGCATGGACGCTTATCGCGAAGCTTCGAAGGAAATTCACACGATCTTTCGCGATTACACCGACCTCATCGAGCCATTGTCGCTGGATGAAGCCTATCTCGACGTCTCTGACAGTGCGCATTTTGGCGGCAGCGCCACGCGCATCGCGCAGGATATTCGGCGGCGGGTGTCCAATCAGTTGCACATCACCGTGTCTGCCGGTGTCGCCCCGAACAAATTTCTGGCGAAGATCGCCAGCGACTGGAAGAAGCCCAACGGGCTGTTCGTCATTACTCCGGATCAGGTCGAGGACTTTGTCAGCGGTTTACTGGTGAGCAAGTTGCACGGTGTCGGCAAAGTTACCGCCGACAAACTGGGCCGGCTCGGCATCGTTGACTGCTTGCAGTTACGCGAGTGGGACAAGCTGGCGCTGGTGCGCGAGTTCGGCAGTTTCGGTGAGCGACTCTGGAGCCTGGCTCGTGGGATCGATGACCGGTTGGTGCACAACGACAGCCGCCGTCAGTCAATCAGCGTGGAAAACACCTACGACGTCGATCTGCCGGATCTGCGCAGTTGCCTCGACAAGCTGCCGGAGCTGCTGGAAACCCTGAAAGCCCGCATGGAGCGGATCGACAGCAGTTATCGTCCGGGCAAGCCGTTCGTCAAAGTGAAGTTCCATGACTTTACCCAGACCACACTGGAGCAAGCCGGAGCGGGGCGCGATCTGGGCAGTTATCAGTTGATGCTGACGCAGGCGTTCAATCGGGGAGGAAAACCGGTGCGGTTGTTGGGGGTGGGGGTAAGGCTGGAGGATTTGCGCGGCGGGTTTGAGCAGATGGAGTTGTTTGAGCGGTAGATTTGCGGTGCCTGTCAGGACCTCTTCGCGAGCAGGCTCGCTCCCACATTAGATGGCATTCCACTGTGGGAGCGAGCCTGCTCGCGAAGCTTTTGCTGTTAATTCGGCCCCGGATCAGCCACCAAACGTCCTGCATCCTTGGTCAACGACTTGAGAAACTCGGCCTGCAACTCAGGATCGTTGCGCGTCAGTTCGATCAGGCTTTGCTCCAGCTCGCTGGCTTCTTCTTCCAGACCCAGTTCCGACAGGCGTTTGACCCGGTGCACCCACTGGCTCACTTCGTCGTCTTCCAGATCGTCGTAAATCAGTCCGTGCGCTTCGAGCAACTTGCTGCGCAGGTGGCTGCTGATCGTCAGCGACGTGTCGCTGTGCACATCATCCTTGCCGTCTTCGACGCTGATCTGCAGTTTGCCGACATGATTCAGATCATTTTCGGCGAACGGACTGTCCAGCAAGTTCAGGCGCAGCACACCGTTGCGGTCGGTGGTCATGTCGAAGGTCTGCTTGCCGGCCTTGACCTGCACCGGACGCTCGCTCCACGGCAGGCTCGAATACTCCATGCGCTTGTCGCGCTGGACTTCATCGATACCGGCGAGGTTCTGTTGCGCGCGACCGTGAGACTGCACGTTCATGAATGGGTTGACCCCGGCAATGCCGTAGCTCAGCCAATCCTTGGTCACGCTGTCCGGCAGGTTGCCCAAAGCGAACACGTTGACCACGTTGGCGCCAATGCCCGCGACCACGGCCACCGCGCCCAGCGGAATCTCGTAGATTTCGCGCCAGGGTTGGTAGGGAGTGTAGCGGTCGTAACGACGGGTGACCTCGAACTCGGTGACTTCGAAAGTCTTCTGTTCGTTGATTTTCACGCGTCGTTGCGGCAGCTCAAGCTCCTTGGGCTCACCGACATCGATCTGCAGGCTGTGATCGAGCAGTTTGCGCTCGACCCGCTCTTCGTGCTCGCTGCGCTGTGACATCTGATTGGCACAGCCGCTGACCAACAGGGCACCGCACAAGGCGGTGCCACCGAGGCCCAAGGTGTTTCGCTTGAACATGAGGACTCTATCTGGTTTCAGCGGCGGATACGGGCCTGAAGGAAGGACAGTACGTCGGCGACCGGCAATGCTTGCGCTTCGCCTTCGGTACGACTCTTGTATTCCAGGTTGCCTTCGGCGAGGCCGCGGTCGCTGACCACGATCCGGTGAGGAATGCCGATCAGCTCCATGTCCGCGAACTTGATGCCCGGGCTGGTTTTCTTGTCGCGATCGTCCAGCAGCACTTCGAAACCTGCCGCTGTCAGCTCTGCGTACAGCTTGTCGGTGGCTTCGCGCACTTGCTCGGTTTCATAACGCAGCGGTACCAGGGCGATCTGGAACGGCGCCAGGGTGTCGCTCCAGATGATGCCGTTTGCGTCGTTGTTCTGTTCGATGGCGGCAGCTACCACGCGGGATACGCCGATACCGTAGCAACCCATTTCCAGGGTCACTGGCTTGCCATTCTCGCCCAGCACTTCGCACTTCATCGCCTTGCTGTACTTGTTGCCCAGCTGGAAGATGTGCCCGACTTCGATGCCGCGCTTGATTTCCAGGGTGCCCTTGCCGTCCGGGCTTGGGTCACCGGCGACCACGTTACGCAGGTCGGCAACGGTCGGAACCGGTAGATCACGCTCCCAGTTCACGCCGAAGTAGTGCTTGTCGTCGATGTTTGCACCGATGCCGAAGTCGCTCATCAGTTCGACCGAGCGGTCGATGATGATTGGCAGTGGCAGGTTCAACGGGCCGAGGGAGCCGGCGCCGGCGCCAATGGCGTCGCGCAGTTCGGCATCGGAGGCCATGACCAGCGGGCTGGCAACGCCAGGTTGCTGGGCAGCCTTGATTTCGTTCAGTTCGTGGTCGCCACGAATCACCAACGCGATCAGCTTGCCTGCTTCTTCGGCGTGGACGATCAGGGTCTTGATGGTCTTTTCAATCGGCAGATTGAATTTTTCCACCAGCGCGGCGATGGTTTTGGTGTCTGGGGTATCGACCAGGCGCAGTTCTTCGGTCGCAGCGGCGCGCGAGGTTTCGCGTGGCACGGCTTCGGCCTTCTCGATGTTCGCCGCGTAGTCGGAACCGTTGCTGAAGACGATATCGTCTTCGCCGGATTCGGCCAGTACGTGGAACTCGTGGGAACCGGCGCCACCGATCGAACCGTTGTCGGCTTCAACCGGACGGAATTTCAGACCCAGGCGCGTGAAGATGTTGCAGTAGGCTTCATGCATGCGGTCATAGGTGATCTGCAGCGACGGCTGATCGGCGTGGAACGAATACGCGTCCTTCATGATGAATTCGCGGCCGCGCATCAAACCGAAGCGTGGGCGGATTTCGTCACGGAATTTGGTCTGGATCTGGTACAGGTTGATTGGCAGCTGCTTGTAGCTGCTCAACTCGTTGCGCATCAGATCGGTGATCACTTCTTCGTGGGTCGGGCCCGCGCAGAAGTCGCGACCATGGCGGTCTTTGATGCGCAGCAGCTCAGGGCCGTATTCTTCCCAGCGCCCCGATTCCTGCCACAGCTCGGCCGGTTGGGTGCTCGGCATCAACACTTCAAGAGAGCCGGCGGCGTTCATTTCTTCGCGAACGATGGCTTCTACCTTGCGCATTACCCGCAAGCCCATCGGCAGCCAGGTGTACAGGCCCGAAGCGAGTTTGCGGATCATGCCGGCGCGCAGCATCAGCTGGTGGCTGATCACGACCGCATCGGAAGGCGTTTCTTTCTGTGTGGCGAGCAAAAATTGACTGGTGCGCATGGTTGGCCGTTGTCGGTTGCTATGACTGGAAATGACGGAGCAGTGTACCGGCGAGAGTTGCCGACGTACAGGATTGCGCTCGGCGGTGAGGCTCAACGGCGGGAATCCTCCCGCCGTATCTGAAATGTCCTACGACTCTTCCACGACGGAGGTCGGCGCGGGCTCGGGCGTGGGCGTCGGGCCTTCGCGGCGATTTTCCTGGAACCAGTGCAGGGCAATCAGCAGCAGGGTCGGCACACCGAGCAACGCGGTGATCATGAAGAAGTTGTGGTAGCCGAATTTCTCGACCATCACCCCGGAGTAACCGCCGATCAGACGCGGCAGCAACAGCATGATCGAGCTGAGCAGGGCGTACTGGGTGGCCGAGAACTTCAGGTTGGTCAGGCTCGACAGGTAGGCGACGAACGCCGACGTCGCAAGCCCGGAACTGAAGTTGTCCAGAGAAATGGTGACCACCAGCATCTGCAGGTTGGGCCCCATGTCGGCGAGCATGACAAACAGCAGGTTGGTGGCGGCCGACGCTGCACCGCCGATGAACAGGATCGGCAGGATGCCGAAGCGCACGATCAGCAGGCCACCCATGCCGGCACCGACGAGGGTCATGATCAGGCCGAAGATCTTGCTGACGCTGGCAATCTGATCCTTGGTGAAGCCCTGATCGATGTAGAACACGTTGGCCATTACGCCCATGACCGTGTCTGACATCCGGTAGGTGGCGATCAGCCCGAGTAACAGCAAAGCCTGCCAGCGGTAGCGCAGGATGAAGTCGTTGACTGGGGTCAGCACCGGCGCCAGGCCGCGCCGGCCCATGGTCGACAGGCACAGGCCGGTGAGCAGGGTGTAAAGGATGGCGCGCAGGAACGCTCGGTCTTCCAGCAGCAGGTCGAGCGGGCTCATGGTGCCGAACAACACACTCGCGAAATCGGTGTTGTAGAGCTGGGTGAACATCGCCGGAACGGACACCAGCAGCACGATCAGCACAAATACCGAGGCCAGCTGATGCACGAAGCTGTAGCGGCCGGCCTGCAATTGCGTGCGCAACGGCACCGGCGGTTCGCGCATCAGCAGCGAAGTCAGCAGGGCAGGGATCATCAACACCCCGAACAGGGCGTAGGTGCCGGTCCAGGCCGAATGCTGATAGTTGAACCCGGTAGAGCCGAAGCCTTCGGCGAAGAACAGTGCGCCTGCCGTGGCGAGCAGGGCGGCGACGCGATAGCCGGACATGTAACTGGCCGCCAGCGCTGCCTGACGGCTGTCGTCGGCAATTTCCAGGCGATAGGCGTCGACCGCGATGTCCTGGGTGGCGGAGGCGAAGGCGACAATGACGGCAATGGCGATCAGCCAGGACAGGTGCTTCTGTGGGTCGCAGAAACCCATGCCGATCAGGCCCAGGATCACCAGCGACTGTGAAAGTACCAGCCACGAACGGCGTCGACCCAGCTTGCCCAATAAAGGCAGGCGCCATTGGTCGAGCAGCGGTGACCAGACCCATTTGAACGCGTAGGCCAGGCCGATCAGGCTCGCGTAGCCGATGGTTTCACGGGCCACGCCGGCTTCACGCAGCCAGACGGAAAGCGTCGAAAATACCAGCATGTACGGCAGGCCGGCAGCGAAACCGAGCAACAACAGCACGAGCGTCGAAGGACTGGCATAGGCGGCGAGCGCGGCGCGCCAGGTTTTACGGGGCATGGGCTGAAGTCTGCCTCAAGATTGCGAAAACAAAGCGCGCACTCTAACCGCTGTGCTCTACCGGACGCCAGCCATGACGCTGAATATCCACACGATTGTTCAGGACGGTGACACCTTCAGAGCGTAATCGAGCCCGTTGTTCGTCTCCCGAAGGGCTGCCCACCGGCAGGCTGATCCGACCGCCGGCGCCGAGTACCCGGTGCCATGGCAGTCGGGTATCGCCGGGTAGCTGACTCAGGGTCCGGCCGACCCAGCGGGCGGCGCGCCCCAACCCTGCCAGTTCGGCCAACTGACCATAGCTGACCACCTTGCCTTCAGGTACTTGGGCAAGGGTCGAATAAAGCGCCGTGCGTCGGATTTGCGCTTCGCTTTCGCGCTCGTCGATGGGCTCTGTCACGTACAGGGTTCCTGAATGATCTCGGGTTGATGCCTTTCAGCGTAATCCGTGCGTGCCCGGATGAGAAATGAACTCAATGGAAATCGTCCGGTCAGTCCTTGTCAGGGGATTATTCCTACGGATAATGCCGACCTTTTTGCAATCCTGAGCCCTCGATCCGCTTATGTTGTCCAGAACCTTGCTGTGCCTTGCTGTCTTCAGTGCGTCCACGCCCCTGCTTGCCGATACCGTCTGGTTGAAGAACGGTGACAAGTTGAGCGGTAAAATTTCCCTGTTCGACGGCGGCAAATTGCTGATCCAGACCGCGTATGCCGGGGCGGTGACCATTGACTGGAAACAGGTCAAGACGCTTGAAAGCGATCAGGAGTTGCTGGTCAAGCAGGACGCTTACACCGGCGAAAAGGCCAAGTCGTTGACCGCTGCCGATGACGGCAAGGTCACCCTGGCCAACGGCGAGGCGCCGAAAACCGTAGAGCTGGCGAGCATTCAGCAGATCCTCAAGCCAAAACCGGTCGTTGAAGATCTGGTGTGGAAAGGCAATATCGGTCTGGCGATGGACTATCAGCGGGCAGAAAAGGACACCAACGACTACGACATCGACTTCAAGACCTCGGCTCGCCATGGTCGCTGGCGTCATACCGCAGAAGGCGAGTACAACCGCGAAGTGCAGGACGATCAGGTCACCACCAATAACTGGCGCGCCGAATACGCACTTGACCGCTTCTTGACTGACAAGTGGTTCTGGCAGGGGCGTCTGAACTACAAGCGCGACTATGTTGAAGAGCTGTCGCGTCAGCGTGTGGTCGGTACCGGTCCGGGCTACCAGTTCTGGGATGACGAACTGGGTGCGTTCTCGCTTGGCTCGCTACTCAACCGCACCGATTACGAGTACAGCGATGGCGGCAAGGACAACTTCTACTCGGTCGCCATGAAGTGGGATTACAACCGCTACCTGATTGGCAAGAAAGTCGAGTTCTTCACCAATGGCGAGTTGGGCAAGCCGTTGTCCGATGTGGCCAATTATGCGCTGGATGCCGAGATGGGCCTGCGTTACAAGGTCACCGACTGGGCATCGCTCAACCTCAAGGCCGAACGCGACATCATCAGCGGTACCAAGGATGCGGACTTGAACAAGACCCGCTACACCGCAGGGTTTGGCGTAGCCTGGTAAGACGAATCAAAAAAAGCAGCCGCGAAGGCTAATGCCAGTCAGTTAAGCGCAGATCCCCTGTGGGAGCGGGCTTGCTCGCGAAAGCGGTGGGGCAGTCAACATCAATGTTTGCTGGGCCGACGTCTTCGCGAGCAAGCCCGCTCCCACTATTGATCTTCGCTGCTTTGAGCATTGAGTTCGTTTAACTGATCGGCATTAGCCGCGAAGGCTGCTTTTTTTGTGGTCGCCAAAAAACACACGCCCACAAAAAAGCCCCGCTGTTGAGGGCGGGGCTCTTTTCTAAAGAAGCTACAAGTTAGATAACTTGTACTTCTTCAGCTTGCATGCCTTTCTGACCGCGGGTAGCGATGAAAGAAACCTGTTGGCCTTCTTTCAGGCTTTTGAAGCCGTCGGATTGGATAGCTTTGAAGTGAACGAACAGGTCGTCACCGGATTGTGGAGTGATGAAGCCGAAGCCTTTTTCATCGTTGAACCACTTAACGGTACCGGTTTGGCGATTAGACATGGTGTAACTCCTTGAACAAAGATAACTGCGACTCAGGAAGAACCCTGGCCGAGACTGAGTGCAAAGAGCAGGAAAAATTCTTGTAGATGGTTGGATCGAAATTCAACATATCGTGTAGAGATTCTCAGTGACACAAGCAGCACAGTGGCGCCACCTTAACCCTTTTTCCGGAACGTGCCAATGCTTCTTGCGAAGGTTTCGCTGTTTTAAGGATCGGCGGTGTGACGGTTCGTCGCCATGGCGCGTATTTCCTGGCTGTTCGGCGAGAATTGCAGTGCGGACTTTGAACCCGGCGGCGCGCCCGGTAAGATGCCGGACAGATTTTTTCCACCTCGCTATTCAGGACACCCGCCATGAGCATCAAATCGGACAAGTGGATTCGCCGCATGGCGCAGGAACACGGCATGATCGAGCCTTTCGTCGAGCGTCAGGTACGCGGCAACGACGACAGCCGCGTGATCTCCTACGGTGTGTCGAGCTACGGCTACGATGTGCGCTGCACCAACCATTTCAAGGTGTTCACCAACATCAATTCGGCGATCGTCGATCCAAAGAATTTCGACGCCGGCAGCTTTGTCGACATCCACAGCGACGTCTGCATCATTCCGCCAAACTCCTTTGCCCTGGCCAGCACCGTCGAATACTTCCGTATTCCGCGCAACGTATTGACCATCTGCCTGGGTAAAAGCACCTATGCGCGCTGCGGCATCATCGTCAACGTCACCCCGCTTGAGCCTGAGTGGGAAGGCCACGTGACCCTGGAATTCTCCAACACCACCAATCTGCCGGCGAAAATCTACGCCAACGAAGGCGTGGCGCAGATGCTGTTCCTTGAGTCTGACGAAGAATGTGAAGTGTCCTACAAGGACCGTGGCGGCAAGTATCAGGGCCAGCGTGGCGTGACCCTGCCGCGTACCTGATCCGTCCATCCGGCAGTTCGCGGGAATTCTTCGGCGGGTAGACACTCTATGGGGTGTACTGCCCGTTTTTGCTTCTGGCAAAGCGGGCCTTCGCCGAGGAGGGTTCCATGAAGATCGATCCGCATATCACCGCCGAACTGGCAAGGCTTGAGCCCAATCAGGTTGGCGTTTTGGCCTGGTCCTTGTTGGCAGACCCGTCGCGCAGCATGGCCGGCGGAATTCCCGGCCAGCCTGATCCCGACACCCCCAACGAACAACCGACCGAGCCGGGCGAACCGACCTTGCCGGACGAACCACCACCCGCGCCCGTCGCCTGATCCGCGGCACCCATGAATGGCCAGTCAGCTGAGGTTTGCCCAAGACCTCAGCTGACTGGCCATATTTCGTTATCGCCGACGACAAATATCCTGCAATGGGCGTCTATCTCCACCGGGTAACCACCGGTAAACGCGCCAAATGCCGGTAACAGGCTCAAACGCTCGCCCAGCCTGAAACACGCCAGGCGCAGACGCTGCCGCCCCCGTCCGTCAAGCCGATAGACCGGATGCACGTGGCCTGCCAGCACATGCCGTTCGGGATGGGGGGCTGGTTCGTGTTGCAAGGCAAACGGCCCGAGCAGCAACGGTTCCGGCACCACTCTGATGTTCAATGATGCTGGTGGATCGCCAGCGCGCTTGTCGTGGTTGCCACGAATCAGCGTCATCGGCAAATCAGCATGACGTGCGCGCCATTCGGCCAAGGCCTTCAAGGTGCCCTCGGCATGGGAGCCGGGTCCATGCAGAAAGTCACCGAGGAAAATCAGTTGCCGGCAGGGCAGCTTCGCCAATAAGCGATCGAGCACGTCGATGTTTGCCGCCGTGGTGCCCAGTGGGACTGGCTGACCGAGACGGCGATAGGCGGCGGCCTTGCCGAAATGCACATCGGCGATCAGCAGCGCTTCCTGTGCCGGCCAGTACAGGGCTTTTTCTGGCAGCAGCCAGAGTTCTTCGCCGGCCAGACGCACCGGATAGCCACTGTTCATCAGGCGTTATCCTTGTCGGCTGATTTCTCCAGGTCGCCGACCATGCGTCGAATGCGATCGGCGAGTTTTTCCGAACTCATGCTTTCACGCATGCGCTCCACCAGCAGCGGAAAGCCGAGCGGTGTAGGCCGTTTGATCAGGTGCAGATCCAGTTGCATCCGGTTGATCCGTTGCAGTGTCTGTTGCAGGCGACGAATATCCAGTTCTTCGCGCAGGACTTCTTCCCCGGCCTGAGCCAGCAGCAGGTTGTCGGCGTCATATTGCTTGAACACTTCAAAAAACAAGCCGCTGGAAGCCTGCACCTGGCGGGTACTTTTCGGCGCACCGGGATAGCCGGCGAACACCAGCCCGGCGATCCGGGCGATTTCGCGAAAACGCCGCAGCGCCAGTTCGCCGGCATTCAGACTGGCCAACACATCCTCCAACAGATGCTGCGGGCTGAGCAGGGCTGGGTCGAGTTGTTCTGACCAATCGACTGGCGTGGCGCTGAGCAACTCCAGCCCGTAATCATTCACCGCAATCGAGAACGTCAGCGGCTGGCGCTGACTGACGCGCCACGCCAACAGGCTGGCGAGCCCCAGATGCACCTGGCGCCCGGCAAACGGGTAGAGGAAAAGGTGCCAGCCTTCGCGGGACTTCAGCACCTCCGCCAGCAGGCTGTCAGTGGTGGGCAGGCCTGACCAGCGTGCCTGGGTGTTCAGCAACGGTTGCAGCGCGTGCATTTCCGGCCCCGCGAACTGCCCCTGCGCCGCTGCAGTGAAGCGACTGACCACGGCTTCGGCCAATTCGTTGGAAAGTGGCATTCGTCCGCCATTCCAGCGTGGTACGGCGGCTTTTTTCGCGCTGCTGCGTTTGACGTAAGCGGTCATGTTCTCCACCCGCACCAACTCCAGCAGACGCCCGGCGAACAGAAAGCCGTCGCCCGGTTTCAGTCGGGCGATAAAACCTTCCTCGACGCTGCCCAATTGCTTGCCGCCGCCACCCTTGCTCCAGAATTTCAGGTTGATGCTCGCGTCGCTGACGATGGTGCCGATGCTCATGCGATGCCGACGTGCGAGGCGGGCATCGGGTACGCGCCAGACGCCGTGTTCGTCCGGTTCGACCCGGCGATAATCCGGATAAGCCGTCAGAGACAGGCCACCGTGGCGTACGAAAGCCAGCGCCCAGGCCCAGTTCGCTGGGGTCAGATCACGATAGGCCCAGGCGCCACGGACTTCTTCGTACAGCGCTTGAGGAACAAAGCCACCGCCCAGAGCCATGCTGACCAGATGTTGCACCAGCACATCCAGCGGTTGGTGCGGCGACAGGCGTGGTTCGATGTGTCGTTGCTCCACGGCATCGCGCGCGGCGACGGCTTCGATCAGCTCCAGGCTGTGGGTCGGCACCAGCGTTACCCGCGAGGTGCGCCCCGGCGCGTGACCTGAGCGCCCCGCGCGCTGCATCAGCCGCGCCACGCCCTTTGCCGAACCGATTTGCAGCACGCGTTCCACCGGCAGGAAGTCCACGCCCAGGTCCAGGCTCGAGGTGCAGACCACGGCTTTCAGGAGTCCGTCCTTCAACGCCTGCTCCACCCAGTCGCGGGTCTCGCGGGAGAGCGAGCTGTGGTGCAGCGCGATCAACCCGGCCCAGTCCGGTCGTGCTTCGAGTAACGCCTGATACCAGATTTCCGACTGCGCACGGGTGTTGGTGAACACCAGGCTGCTGGCGCAGGCATCCAGTTCAGCGACCACTTGCGGCAGCATCTTCAGACCGATGTGCCCGGCCCACGGAAAACGTTCGATGGCCGGTGGGATCAAGGTGTCGACCTTGAGTGATTTTTCGCTCTGGCCTTGCACGCTGATGCCGCCGCCCTGTGGGATCAGCACCTGTTGGGCGTGGGCTTGATTACCAAGGGTGGCGGACACGCCCCAGACGATCAGTTCGGGCTGCCAATGGCGCAGGCGTGCCAGCGCCAGTTGCAGCTGTACGCCGCGTTTGTTGCCGAGCAATTCGTGCCATTCATCGACGACAACCATGCGTAAGGTCGCGAGCGCGGTTTTCGCGTCGGCGCGGGCGAGCAGCAGGGTCAGGCTTTCCGGGGTGGTGATCAGCGTGGTCGGCAAGCGCCGGCCCTGACGGGCGCGTTCGGCGCTGCTGGTGTCGCCGGTGCGCAGGCCGATGCTCCACGCAATCTGCAGCTCGCCGACCGGCGCTTGCAAGGCACGCGCGGTGTCGGCGGCGAGGGCGCGCATCGGTGTGATCCACAGCACGGTCAACGGTTCGGACGGTGGTTTGCGTTTGCTGGCCGTTGCAGGCGGCGGCAGAGCGCGGGCGAAGCGATTGAGCGCGGCGAACCACACCGCGTAGGTTTTACCGGCGCCGGTGCTGGCGTGAAGTAATCCCGACTGACCTTTTTTAACGGCGGCCCACACCTGTTTTTGAAAGGCGAACGGCTTCCAGTGGCGTGTGCTGAACCAGAGTTTTGCGAAGTCGGTGGAGGTCGGCATACCGGCGGTGTGCGCTCTGAAGGTGTTCCTTCAGTGACCGCGCCGTTGAGGGACAAGTTTAATTTTGTGCGAGCACATACCCTGTGGCAGCGGGCTTGCTCCGGGCGGCGTTCCGACGAAGGCGGTGTGTCAGTTAAAACGATGTTGACTGACACACCGCCTCCGCTCTCACATGAGAGTTGTGGACGGCGTCACTTGAGGTTGCCGCTGAGGAACTGCTTCAGGCGTTCGCTCCTCGGATTGCCCAGCACGTCTTCCGGCGCGCCTTCTTCTTCCACCAGCCCCTGATGCAGGAACAACACCTGGCTGGAGACTTTGCGCGCAAAGCTCATTTCGTGCGTCACCATGATCATGGTCCGGCCTTCTTCGGCCAGCCCCTGAATCACCCGTAGCACTTCGCCCACCAGTTCCGGGTCGAGTGCCGAGGTCGGTTCGTCGAACAGCATCACCTCCGGCTCCATGGCCAGCGCCCGGGCGATCGCCACCCGCTGTTGCTGGCCGCCTGAGAGAAACGCCGGGTACTGATCGGCAACCCGCGCCGGCAGGCCGACCTTGTCCAGATAACGGCGTGCGCGGTCGTCGGCTTCCTGTTTGCTGCAACCGAGCACCCGGCGCGGGGCCATGGTGATGTTTTCCAGCACGGTCATGTGGCTCCACAGATTGAAGTGCTGGAACACCATCGCCAACCGTGTGCGCAGGCGTTGCAGTTCATTCGGGTCGGCGACGTGCATGCCGTGGCGGTCGCTGACCATACGGATCGCCTGGCCGTCCAGGCTCATGGCGCCGTCGTTGGGTTGTTCGAGAAAGTTGATGCAGCGCAGGAAGGTGCTTTTGCCCGAACCGCTGGCGCCGATCAGGCTGATCACGTCGCCAGTCCTGGCCTTGAGCGAAACGCCTTTGAGCACCTGATGGTCGCCATAGCTTTTGTGCAGGCCTTCAACGGTCAATTTGTACATGAGACAGACACCCTCAAGGCGAAAGTAGGTAGCCGCTGCGATAGGCTTCGGCGCCCGCCACGTGGGCGATCACCATGCCGGCAGTGGCCATGCGGCGCAGCGAGCGGGCGTACATGACGCCGGCAGCGGTGCAGCAAATAGGGGTCACCCGATCACTGATCGGGTCGATGATTTCGGCAATCTGTTGCCCGGCTTGCAGGTATTGCCCGGCCGTGGCGGTGTACACCAGCAAGCCGCCGACCGGCGTGGTCACCGGTTCGACGCCAGCCAGTGGCGTGGCGGGGAATGGCAAGGGCGGTTGCGGCCGGGTCTCGCCGACGATCGCATCGAACTGGATCAGGTAATCGATCAGCGCCTGACAATCACGGCTGGCCATCGGGTGATTGACGTCACCCTGGCCGCGCAACTCCACGGTCACCGAAAAACTGCCCAGCGGAATCGCGAAGTGTTCGCCGAAGCGCTCCTGCAGTTGCCACCACAGCAGGGTGAAGCATTCGTCGAACGACTGGCCGCCGGAATCGGTCGCCAGCAGGCTGGCCTGGGACTCGATGTAACGCGCCAGCGGCTCGACCTGCGGCCACGCCTCGGGGGTGGTGTAGAGGTGAACCACGGATTCGAAATCGCAGTGCAGGTCCAGCACCATGTCGGCGTCACACGCCAGCCGTTGCAGGGTCAGGCGCTGGGATTGCAGTTGCGTACCGGGTGTCTGGCGGGCCAGGGCGTTGCGCAGGCTGGCGCGGATCAACTCAAGGTTGCGCTGCGGGTCATCGCCCAGCTTGCCCTCGATGTCGTTGCCGATTTCTTCGCTGAGGTCGACGAACCAGCGATTGAAATTCTGCCCGCTCTCCATCTCGTAGCGGCCCAGTGGCACGTCCATCAGCACTTGTTCGAGGCCCACCGGATTGGCCACCGGCACCAGCACGATCTGGCTACGCAGGCGCCCGGCGGCTTCCAGCTCCGTCAGACGCTGCTTGAGGTGCCAGGCCACCAGCATACCCGGCATTTCGTCGGCATGCAGCGAGGACTGGATGTAGATCTTGCCTTGGGCCTGCTCCGGGCCGAAGTGGAAGCTGTGGATCTGTCGTGCGGTCCCCGGCACCGGGGCCAACAGGTCATGGATCTGGTGTCGCATTACAGGGTTTCCTAGTGGGTCGGCCCGAGGAAGGCCAGCCATCGGCGTTCGGCAAGACGGAACAGGCCGACCAGCGTGAAGGTAATGGTCAGGTAGATCAGCGCGGCGATGCCGAACGACTGGAAGGTCAGGTAGGTCGCCGAGTTGGCGTCCCGCGCAACTTTCAGGATGTCGGGAATGGTCGCGGTGAAGGCCACGGTGGTCGAGTGCAGCATCAGGATCACTTCGTTGCTGTAGTAAGGCAACGAACGACGCAGCGCCGAGGGCATGATCACGTACGCGTAAAGCTTCCAGCCGGTCAGGCCGTAGGCCTTGGCCGCTTCGACTTCGCCGTGGTTCATGCTGCGGATCGCCCCGGCGAAAATCTCCGTGGTGTAGGCGCAGGTGTTCAGGGCAAACGCCAGGATCGTGCAGTTCATCGCATCGCGAAAGAAACTGTCGAGCAACGGTTGCGCGCGCACGGCGGCGAGGCTGTAGATGCCGGTGTAGCAAATCAGCAACTGGATATACAGCGGCGTACCCCGGAACAGGTAGGTGTAGAACTGCACCGGCCAGCGCACATAGAAGTGCGACGAGACCCGGGCGATCGACAGCGGAATCGACACCAGGAAGCCAATGAAGATCGAGGCACTGAGCAGCCACAGGGTCATGGCCAGCCCGGTGATGTTGTTGCCGTCGGTATAAAGGAAGGGTTTCCAGTATTCCTGCAGGAGTTCGATCATCGTACGGCCTCCCGTGCGCCTGCGGCGTAACGGCGCTCGAGCCAGCGCAGGATGACGTTCGAAGCACTGGTGATCAGCAGATAGATCAAGGCGGCGAGTACCAGGAAGTAGAACAGTTGATAGGTGCTTTTACCGGCGTCCTGCGCGGCTTTGACCAAGTCGGCCAGGCCGATGATCGACACCAGCGCAGTGGCCTTGAGCATCACCATCCAGTTGTTGCCGATGCCCGGCAGGGCGAAACGCATCATTTGCGGAAACACCACGAAGCGAAAGCGCTGGCCGCGCTTGAGGCCGTAAGCGGTCGCCGCTTCCACCTGACCACGAGGCACGGCGAGGATCGCGCCACGGAAGGTTTCGGTGAAATACGCCCCGTAGATGAAGCCCAGGGTGGTCACGCCAGCGGTGAAGGAGTCGATTTCGATGTAATCCCACTCCATGAAGTCGGTCAGCGCGGTCAGCCAGGTTTGCAGGCTGTAGAAGATCAACAGCATCAGCACCAGATCGGGCACGCCGCGAATCAGTGTGGTGTAGAGCTGGGCAGGCAGGCGCAGCAATCTGGATTTCGACAGTTTGGCACTGGCGCCCAAGAGACCGAGCAACACGGCCACCAGCAGCGACAACGCCGACAATTTGATGGTCATCCAGGTGCCTTCCAACAGCAACGGACCGAAGCCCTTGAGGCTGAAGGCTGAGAGCCCCAGATTTTGTAAGAGGTTTTCGAACATAAATCAGCAACCTGAGCGGATGGAAAAGGCGCCCATCGAGTGATGGGCGCCAGGGCATTATTTACCGCTGTACAGATTCAGATCGCCAAAGTGTTTCTTTTGAATCTCGGCGTATTTGCCGTCATCGTGTAACGCTTTGATACCTTTATCTAAAAGTGCCTTCAGCTCTTTGTTACCTTTCTTAATACCGACAGCGGTTTTGGCTGGCAGCAATTCGCTGTCAACTGGCTTGCTGACTTCGTAAGCGGCACCGTCTGGCGACTTCAAAAAGCCCAGTTCGGCTTGCAGCATGTCCTGGATCGAGGCGTCGAGACGGCCGTTTTTCAGGTCGGCGTACACCTGATCCTGGTTGGCGTAAGCCTGGATTTTCACCCCGGCCTTCTCCAGCACAGCCTTGGCGTAGGCTTCTTGAATGGTGCCTTGCTCGTAACCGACGGACTTGCCCTTCAGCGAAGCGATGTCATCGCTCAGGCCGGAACCCTTCTTGAATACATAGGAAGTAGGGCCGGAGAACAGCTCGCTGGAGAAGTCGATCGCCTTTTCACGGGCCGGGGTCACGGTCATCGACGAGATCACACCGTCGAATTTGTTGGCGTTGAGGCCCGGAATCATGCCGTCGAAGTCGCTTTCAACCCATTTGCACTTGACCTTCAGCTCGGCGCAGATCGCGTTGCCCAGGTCGATGTCGAAGCCCACCAGACTGCCGTCGGCCGCTTTCGACTCGAACGGTGCGTAGGAAGGATCAACGCCAAAACGCAGCTCTTTGTATTCCTTGGCCAGCGCGGAGCCGGCAGCCATGCACAACGCCAGTGCAGAAAGGGTCAGCAATGCTTTTTTCATTATTCAATCCCTAAGAACCAATATGAGCGCTTGTGGCGCAGAATTATTGTTACTGGAACGCGTACGACCTATAGAAAGTAGCAATTTCCGAACCAGAGTCCCGAACAAGTGTTTTAAAAGGTTGGGGGAGGGGGCGGCGAGAGGGTTTGGTGCACGTAAACGGGCACCGGAAATGCGTTGCACCAAGTTGGTTCGGTGCGGGCTGATTTCACGGGTACAGGGAGCTTTTGTGGCGAGGGAGCAAATCCCTCGCCACGGGGACGTCATTCAGTCAAAAGTAATCAATGTCCCGGAAAACCGGGTCAGGCCAACAGGTCTTGCAGAGTGGCGAGGCTATCGGCCTCATCCACGTGCTTGTCCTGCCGCCAGCGCAGCATTCTCGGGAAACGCACGGCGATCCCGCTCTTGTGCCGGCGCGACAGGGCGATGCCTTCGAAACCCAGCTCGAATACCAGGCTCGGCTTGACGCTGCTGACCGGGCCGAACTTTTCCACGGTGGTCTTGCGCACGATGCTGTCGACCTGACGCATTTCCTCATCGGTCAGCCCCGAATAGGCCTTGGCGAACGGCACCAGTGCCCGTTGGCTGGACTCGGGCGGTCCGTCCCACACCGCAAAGGTGTAATCGCTGTACAGGCTGGCGCGACGGCCATGCCCGCGCTGGGCGTAGATCAACACGGCATCGACGCTGAACGGATCGACCTTCCACTTCCACCACACGCCCATGTCCTTGGTCCGGCCCACGCCATACAGGGCATCGCGGGCCTTGAGCATCATGCCCTCGACCCCCAGCCGTCGCGACGCCTCACGTTGCCGGGCGAGGTCGAACCAGTCGCTGCCGGTGAGTACCGGTGAGGGCAGTAACACCGGGGTGTTACTGCGGGCGATGACCTGTTCCAGTTGCGTACGCCGTTCGGCCTGCGGACGATTGCGCCAATCCTCGCCCTGCCATTCCAGCAAGTCGTAGGCGAGTACAACGACCGGCACCTCTTCGAGGATTTTCTTGTCGAGGGTTTTGCGCCCGATACGTTGCTGCAGCAGGGCGAAAGGTTGTACGGCCGGTGGCGCTGTCGATTGCGGATCGAAGGCGTCTTCGGTGGTCGGATGAGTGCTTTTCCAGACCACGATTTCGCCGTCGATCACTGTACCGTCGGGTAGCCCATGTACCAGAACGTCGAGTTCCGGGAAGCGCTCGGTGACCAGTTCTTCACCCCGTGACCAGACCCACAGTCGCCCGTCACGCTTGACCACTTGCGCTCGGATGCCATCCCACTTCCATTCCACCTGCCAGTTGCTCGCCGGCCCCAGCAGTGCTTCAAAGTCTTCCACCGGTTGCGACAAGGCATGTGCGAGGAAGAACGGGTAGGGCTGGCCACCACGCTGGGCATGTTCGTCGGCGGACTCCGCAGCGATCAGCTTCAGATAGGTGGCGGCGCTCGGCCGGTTGGACAGGTCGGTGTAACCCACCAGCCGTTGCGCCACGCGCTTGCTGTCCAGGCCCGCCATCGACGCCAGAGCGCGGGTGACCAGCAGTTTCGACACGCCGACGCGAAAGCTGCCGGTGATCAACTTGATGCACAGCATCAGGCTCGACCGGTCCAGTTGCGCCCACAGTGTGGGGAGTTGGCGGGCGAGGTACTCCGGGGTTTCACCGCGCAGCGGCAGCAGCTTGTGTTCGATCCATTCGGCCAGGCCCGCCTCGGAGCTGTGCGGGTTTTCCGGCAACACCAGCGAAATGGTTTCTGCCAGATCGCCGACAGCCTGATAACTCTCTTCGAACAGCCACAGTTCGAGTCCCGAGACCTTGACGGCCAACTCGCGCAGGGTACGCACCGGCACCAGTTGCCGCGGGCGCCCGCCGGACAGAAAGTACACCGCCCATGCCGCATCCTGCGGTGCCGCCTGGGCGAAGTAGTGTTGCATCGCCGCCAGTTTGGCGTTGCTCGACGTGGTGGCGTCGAGTTCGGCGTACAACTCGGCGAAGGCTTTCATGCTTGTACCTCGGCGATGACCGGTTCGACGCCAATGTTTTCCTCTTCGTCGTCGCCGTATTCGGTGTTGAAACCCTGCGCATCGAGGCCTTGTTCACGCAGATGACGCACCAGTACGCCGATCGAGCCATGGGTGACCATCACGCGCTCGGCGCCTGTCTGGTTGATGGCCCACAGCAGGCCGGGCCAGTCGGCGTGATCCGAGAGTACGAAGCCGCGATCCACACCACGCCGGCGGCGAGTGCCGCGCAGACGCATCCAGCCGCTGGCGAAAGCGTCGCTGAAGTCACCGAACCGGCGCATCCAGTTGCTGCCACCGGCCGAGGGCGGGGCAATGACCAGCGCCTGTCGCATGATCGGGTCGGACTTTTTCACATCGCCGGCGTAGATCGTCGGTGGCAGGTACACCCCGGCCTCGCGATACACCCGGTTCAGCGGCTCGACCGCGCCGTGGCTGAGGATCGGCCCGAGGCTGGCGTCGATGCCATGCAGGATCCGCTGGGCTTTGCCGAACGAATAGCAGAACAGCACGCTGGCCTTGCCGGCGGCGATGTTCGCCTGCCACCACTGGTTGATCTCGCTGAACACCTGCGCTTGCGGCTGCCAGCGATAGATCGGCAGGCCAAAGGTCGATTCGGTGATGAAGGTGTGGCAGCGCACCGGTTCAAACGGCGCGCAGGTGCCATCGGGTTCGATTTTGTAATCGCCGGACGCGACCCAGACTTCGCCGCCGTATTCCAGGCGCACCTGGGCTGAACCGAGCACATGGCCGGCAGGGTGGAAGCTCAACGTCACCCCGTGGTGGGTCAGACGCTGACCGTAGTCGAGGGTTTGCAGATGGATGTCCTGGCCCAGACGCGCGCGCAAGATCCCTTCGCTGGCGCTGCTGGCAAGGTAGTGCTGATTGCCGCCACGGGCGTGATCGCCGTGGGCATGGGTGATCACCGAGCGCTCGACCGGGCGCCACGGGTCAATATAGAAATCCCCGGCAGGGCAGTACAAACCTTCGGGGCGGGCGATAACAAGGTCCATGTCGTTACCAGAATGGAGGGGCTTGTTAGCTATGAGGTTGGCGCGAGTCCGGAAGTTCTATCGATTATTTTTTGGGGCGACACAAAACCCCTGTAGGACTGAGCCTGCTCGCGATCACGGTGTGTCAGACGCTTCAGTTTCGAAGGTCAGACCGCGATCGCGAGCAGGCTCACTCCTACAAGAGGAGGCAGCGTTTATTTGCCGGGGGTGAGGGTCAAACGGGTCTTGCCGTACACCCGGTCAAAGTTCTGCGGCTGCATCGGCAGGCCGATGTACTGGCCCTTGAGCCAGGCATCGATGCCGTTGAGGTAGTTCGGGCTGGCCGGGTTGCCAGACTGGCCGGTGCCGTTCTGCCCCATCAACGGTTCGGCTTGGCTGAAGTCGACAATGAAGCGCATCGACGGTGCACGCATCGTGTTGAAGTCCTGACCCCAGGCAAATGCCGCGGTATTGAGCGTGGTGTGATCACCGCCGGCAGCCACTGGACCGCGAACGGTCTGGCCGTTGGCGTTTTTCCACTCGTAGCGGTGCAGTTTGCCCCACTGCCAGGCTTTGCGATCGCCACCCAGCTGGCTGTCGCCGGCGCTGATCGCTGCGGCCAGGCTGCGGGCCAGAATCAGCGCCTTGTCTTCTTTCTGCGGCGTGCGGATATCATCCCAGAACGGGCTGTCCTCACGACCGAGCAGATGGTCAGCCTGTGCCGAGTAGGACAAGTTGCCATTGGCGATAAAGGCTTTCCACGCCGGGCTCGACTCTGGGCCGAGTTCGTCGAGGAAGATCTGCTTCATGCTTTCTTGCAGGAACAGTTCGTAGATCGCCGCATCGGCCGACGTCGGGCTGAGCTTGCCGTCGAAGGCCATCAAACGGGTGAACGCCTCGCGAGCCTTGCTGCGATCCGCTTCCGGCAGGGCGTCGATCGCCTGCTTCAGCGGCTGTTTCATGCCCGGGGCTTCGAACATTTTCTTCAGCTTGGCGGCAAACGTCGTGGTCTGGTCGTACTGCATGGCGATCACGCTGCGACCGTCCTGTTTGCCGCTGCCGGCCAGTTCTGCCAAGCGCTCGCCACGTTCCGGTGCGGCCCAGGAGTTGGACAACTGCATGCCGTAGCCGTGAGGAATCACCCGTTGGTTGGCAGTGCCGAGCCAGCCCTGGGTCGGGTCCTGATCGTACGGGTGCAGCATCGGGTCGGCGTAACCGTCCCAGTCGTAGCGACCTTCCCAGCCCGGCGATGGCAGCAGGCCTTCGCCTTCGCGGCGGTTCGGGAAGCGCCCGGTGACCTGCCAGCCGATGTTGCTGGCATCGGCGAACACCATGTTCAGGGCGATGGCGCGGATCTCGCGACTGGCGTCCGAAGCGCGTTCAACGTTCTGCGCGCGGGTCAGGTCAAAAAAGGCGTCCAGCGATTTGTCGTCGGTGAAGCTCGGTGTTTGCAAGGCCAGGCCAAAACCGCTGCCCTGCGCCGCTGCCTGGACGCTGTTGAGCAACGCACCGTGGCGGGTTTCGTACACCGCTTCACGAACCGGTCGCTGGCCTTTGACGAAATAGGTTTCGTTGCGCACGCCCAGCGGCTGCCATTTGCCGTTGACCTCGTAGGTCAGACTGCTGCCCTGACGGCGGATTTTTTCGAGGAACAGATCCTGGTTGTCGCCGAGCACGCTGGTGGCGCTCCACGCGACTTTGCCGTTGAAGCCTGCGAGGACCATCGGCAAACCGGCAACGGTGACCCCGGCGGCCTGATACTTCGGCGCGCGGATCTGCACGAAGGTCCACAGCGACGGCGCCGCCAGTGGGCCATGGGCATCGCTGGCGAGAATGCTTTTGCCGCTGCGGCTGCGTTGCGGGGCGATGGCCCAGTTGTTCGAGGTGGTGCTGCCCGGCAGGTTCATGGTCGCCAATTGCTGGCTGGCGTTGCTCAGTTCGGTGAGGCCCGGGATCTGCCCGTTGAGCTTGAGGCCCTGCAGCTTGTCGGCCTCGGCCAGCGGCAGGTTTTCGTCCGGGGCAGACGGGGTCAGCCAGGCGAGTTTGTCGCTGCTCACGGTCTGCGCCAGCACCAGGGAGGAGATCTCTTCCGGCAGGTTGGCCGACTGGCTGAAGTTCAGCAGCGCAAACATCAGCGCCGAGTCTTCCGGCTTCCAGTATTCAGGCTTGTAGCCGCTGGAAGCGAGATCGCCCGGCAGTTTGTCGGCGTAGCGGAACAGGTAGGCGTTGACGCCCCGCGCATAGACTTCGAAGAAACGCTTGAGCCGTGGCGATGAGGCCTTGTACAGCTCGTCGGCGCTTTTCTTCAGGTTGACCGCGCGCATGTAGCGGTCGGCATCGAGCATCGAGGCGCCGGACATTTCCGCCAGACGGCCCTGAGCCAGCAGGCGCAGGGTGACCATCTGGTTGATGCGGTCGCTGGCGTGGACGTAGCCGAGGGTGAACAGCGCGTCGTGGAAGCTGTTGCTTTCGATCAACGGCATGCCCATGGCATTGCGTCGTACTGAAACGTTTTGCGCCAGGCCCTTGAGCGGTTGCACGCCGGAGGTGGGCGGGAGGGTGTCCTGAGCGTTCCAGGTCTGGCAACCGGACAGGCTCAAGACACCGGTCACTGCTGCGGCAACGCCGAACCGGGGAAGAAAATGTGTGAGGGCTGGCGAGGCCATGGCAAAGCTCCTGCGGGGGTGTAGAGGCTGGGGGCGCAATAAAGCCGCTACGTTAGTGAGCAGGCGGTGGCCGCGCAAGCGGGCGACCGAGTTATTTCTGCGTTTATACAGACCACAAAGGATCTTCAATCAGCGTTTCGGCGGTTTGATCTTCACCCGTCCCGAATATTCGATAGCTTGCGTAATAAGTGGAGGTGATGCTGAAGTGGTGGGAAATTCAATGACACTACATGAGAAAAATCGCCATGGAGCTGAAGGCCAACGCTGCACTGATCATCATCGACCAGCAACAAGGCATTCTGCATCCGCGTCTGGGACGCCGGAATAATCCCCACGCCGAGCATCGAATCCTCGATCTGCTGGGGTTCTGGCGCGATAGCGCACGGCCGGTGATTCACGTGCAGCACCTGTCGCGTGAGCCGGGCTCGGTGTTCTGGCCCGGGCAGTCAGGGGTGGAGTTTCAGCAGCGGTTCATGCCGCAGGACGGCGAATGGCTGATCCAGAAACAAGTGCCGGATGCGTTTTGTGCCACGGGGCTGGAGGCAAAGTTGAGCGAGGCGGGGATCGGGCAATTGATCATCGTTGGCGTGGCGACCCACAACTCGGTGGAGTCCACAGCGCGCACGGCGGGCAATCTGGGGTTTGAGGCGTGGGTGGTAGAGGACGCGTGTTTCACCTTCGACAAGGCTGATTACTTCGGCACGCTGCGTTCAGCCGAAGAGGTGCACGGGATGTCGCTGGGGAATTTGCACGGGGAGTATGCGACGGTGGTCAGTGCGCAGCGGATTCTGGCGGCTGGCTGAACATTGTGGGGTGAATGTAGCGGCCCTTTCGCGAGCATGCCCGCTCCCACATTCGACCGCGTTCAGTCAGCAGGAACGCGGTCGAATGTGGGAGCGGGCTTGCTCGCGAAGGCGATGTTTCAGGCGAAGCAGGGCTTCGCCCGAGGCATCAAGCGCCGTGGCACTTCTTGAATTTCTTGCCGTTGCCGCATGGGCACGGGTCGTTGCGGCCGACGTCTTTCAGGGCGTTGCGCACCGGTTCCTGGTGGGCGTGGCCGCAGTTCGGGCCGTGGACATGGCCATGGTCATGATCGTGATGATGGTCATGATCGTGGTTGCAGTCGGGTCCATGGACATGAGGTTGTTGAGTCATCGGTGTTGCTCCGGAATTAAATCGGCGGGGATTATCACGCCATTGCGCTCCAGGTGCACGTAGTGGGCGATGAATAAACCGGTTTCCATTTCACCCTGCAATCGATAGGGAATCTGCTGGTTCGGACTTTTCAGCATTTTCACCACGTCTTTTACCCGAGGCCACAGGTTGGTGCGGATCGGCACCCTGAAATACGCGCTGCGTTTCGGCCCGACGGTGAACCAGTGCTCGTGCTCGCCTTCGGCCAGCAACAGGTCGGCCAGATGAATGCGATATTCCAGGCCGCGCACGGTCAGGTCGCTGTCGTTGGGGTTGTCGACGCGAAAATGCAGGATGAATTTCTGTTCGAGCAGCTTGGCCCGCACCACCTCGACTTTCACCAGGTGGACGGCGGGGTCGACGCTGTCATCGCTGAACCACGAGGCGCAACCGCCGAGGTTCAGCAACAGCATCAACAGCAAGCCATGAAATGTGCGGCGGTGACCGAGCATCGAAAAAACTCCTTTTGTGCCCCAGTCTAGTCGGCGCTTCCCTCTATGCGCCGAAATACCCCGCGCAGCACTTCTTGAATTTCTGCCCGCTGGCACACGGACAGCTGTCATTGCGCCCCAGTTTCAACTGCACGGTCGGGTCGATGAAGTACCAGCGCCCGCCGTTCTGCACGAACGATGAGCGCTCGCGGTGGCTGTGTTCGCCCTGGCTGTCGTGCCAGCGTGCGGTGAAGGTGACGAAGGCGTGCTCGGGCTGGCCGCCGAACACTTCCGAGCTTTCGACCGCGAGGCCGAGCCAGGTGCTCTGCGCGCTCCAGGCGCTGATCGACTGGCGATCCAGGCCTGCCTGCTGGGCGGGCAGGGTGGTTGCAACCAGATAGTCGATCAGCCCCAGCACGTAGGCGCTATAGCGCGAGCGCATCAGGGCTTCGGCGCAGGGCGCCGGGTGGCCGGCGTGATAATGGCCGCAGCAGGCCTCCAGCAGGTTGCCGCTGCCGCACGGGCAAATGGCTGTACTCATTGCATTACCACCAGTATTTCCCGAAGTTTTCCGGATTGGCCCAGAACCGCGAGTTGAGCCAGTCGGGGACTTGTTTGTAGTCAAGCAGATCGTAGGTGAACAGGGTCAGCACTTGATCGTCACGCTGGAAGCGTTCACTGGCTTGCAGCGCCAGCGAGTAGAAATCGGTTTCCTGCCAGCCGCTGGCCGGCAGATCTGCCAGCACTGCAATGCGGCTGGCGTTGAGGTTGCGGATCCCGCCCAGCAGGTTCAGGCCGTCGCGCTTGGGCAGATGCTCCAGGCAATCGACCACCAGCGCCAGATCAAAACGCTGTGCCGCCAGTTCGGCAGGCAACGCGCCGGGCGCGGCATGCGCGAGCGCACAGTCCGGGTGCGCTGCCTTGAAAGCGGTCAGGGCCGGAAATTCGCTGGCGCCGATCAGCAGCAAGCGCGCCGGGGCATAGCGATCCAGTAAAGCGGCCAGCGCCTGTTGCGGCGTGCGCGAAGAAATGGCGACGTTCATCGAAGCTCCTCAATCAGATCGCCAAGACTAGCGCGCCAGAGGGATCCGGCCTAGACCCCGATTTGTCGCGCATGGCAAAAGTGCCGAATCACTGTGAACACGGTCCCAAATGCCGGTGGCCTATTGCTGGCGGAGATTAAAACTCCGGTCTTTACTCCGTGAATCGGTTCTAAGCCGATCCCTCAGGAGAAAACCAGATGAGCATAGTTCGGACAGCATTACCTTTGATTCTGCTAACCAGTGTGTTGACTGGTTGCGCAGGTTTGCAGAAAACCGACTGGCCGACCTGTGCGGCGGTCGGCGGTGTTGTCGGTGCCGGTATCGGCGCGACGGAGAGTTCGGCGTGGGCCGGTTACGGCGCACTGTTGGTCGGTGGTACGGCCGCCGCGTATTGCTGGGTGCACGGTGATGGCGACGAAGACGGCGACGGTGTGCCGGACAGTCGCGACAAGTGCCCGCACACCCCTCGCGGCGTGCAGGTCGATGCTGACGGCTGCCCTCCACCCGCCCCGGCGCCGGTGGTAGAAGAGGCCGTTGTGGTCAAGGAAGAAACCATCGTCATCCGCGATGTTCACTTCCAGTTCGACAAAGCGACCCTGACCGGCTCCGATAAACAGGTTCTCGACAAAGTGGCCACGCGCCTGAAACAAGAGTCGTCCACGGCGCAACTGACCGTGACCGGCCACACCGACAGCGTGGGCAGCGATGCCTACAACAAGAAACTGTCGGATCGCCGTGCGCACTCGGTGGTGGAATACCTGATCCAGCAAGGTGTGCCGCGTGCCAGCTTCGTTTCGGTATCGGGCATGGGTGAAAGCCAGCCAGTGGCGGATAACAAAACCGCTGACGGTCGTGCACAGAACCGTCGTACCGAAATCAAAATCGTCCGCTAGCCCCTCTCGCATCCGCGGCTTGTGCAGTCGCGGATGCGGGTCTTTACTCCTGTGTAACCGGTATGGGCCGGTGACACAGGAGCTTTCACAATGACTGTTTTCTCAAGGTCCGTCTTGCCGGTGCTGCTGCTGGGCAGCTTGCTCACCGGTTGCGCCACCCACAGCGATGGCGATGCCCCCCTCAATCAACGTACGTGGCCGATCTGCAGCCTGATAGGCGGGCTGGTCGGTGGCGGTCTTGGCGCCATTGAAAGTGGCGGCTGGGCCGGTGGCGGCGCGGCGCTGGGGATCCTGACCGGCGGGCTGATCTGCTATGCCCAGGACGGCGACGAAGACGGCGATGGCGTGTTCGACCGCCGCGACCGTTGTCCTGACACACCGGCCAATACGCCGGTCGATCATCGCGGCTGTCCGCTGCCGCAATATCCTGTCACTGAAAAAGCCCCAGAGCCTGCGCCGCAATCGGAAGTCATCACCCTGAGCGATGCCGGCAATGTGTTGTTCGATTTCGACAAGTCGGACCTGACCCCGGCCGCCAAGGCCCAGCTCGATACGCTGATGGACAAGCTGCGCAATGCCGATGTGGTGAGCATCAAGGTCGTCGGCCACACCGACAGCAAAGGCTCGGATGCCTATAACCAGGCGCTGTCCGAGCGACGTGCCAGCAGTGTCGCGGCGTATCTACTGAGTCAGGGCCTGGAACCGGGCAAGCTGACCAGTGAAGGGCGTGGCGAGAGTGAGCCGGTGGCCGACAACGCGACGGAAGAGGGTCGCGCAAAAAACCGTCGAGTGGAGTTGCATATCAATCGCTAGGACTTGTCTGTAGTCCGCAGGCTAGAGCTGCCGGGCGACGATCATCGTCGCACCGGCAGCGATCCGACGACTGACAAAAGTTTTTTCTTTTATCCCTCTGGCTTATCCCCCGCCGAAGCCGTTACTGTGCGCCCAAAGAATAATTGCGACACGGGGGAGCGTATGAAGGTTTTCTGGGGGCTGGGGCGCTTGTTGACCCTGCTGTTCTGGTGCGTGGTGGTGGTCAATCTGCTGGTGCCGTTTGTGCATCCGTTGCATTTGCTGGTCAATCTGGCCGGCGCCTTGTTGCTGGCGCTGCACGTTCTGGAGTTGCTGTTCTGTCGCCTCAAGGGGCGTCCCAACCCGTGGCGTGATCGCCTGCGGATCCTGCTGTTCGGCGTATTCCACCTGCAAACCATCCCGGCCCCGGCCGCTCCGGAGGCTTCGTCCCATGCGTAAACTTTGTCTGCTCGCTGCATTGATCAGTCCCCTGGCCTGCGCCCAAGTGGTCAGCGTCGAAACCAACTCCCTGATGCGCCTGCCCAACACCGCCAGCACCTTGCAGCTGGAACGGCTGGAAGTGGCGGACTACGGCACCTTGCTGATTCCTTCCAACGTGACCGAGCTGACCGTCGGCGAATTACGTCTGGGCCACGAGGCGCGCATTGCGATCGTCCCGAGCGAACAGGCGCTGGACATGAAAGTCAGCCGTGCGCAGTTGTCCGAAGGCAGCCTGATCACCGCTCGCGGCGCGCCGGGCACCTATGAAAAAGCCGCCCGCGCCGGGCGCAATCTGAATTTGCAGTTCAAGGCACTGGATGCGCCAAAGTTGTTTGTGGATGCCCGTGGCGGTACCGGTGCGCCGGGCTTCGTTGGCCTGGATGGCGGCAACGGTGAAGATCCGGGCTGCACCTATGGCTCGGCCGGGCACGGTTTTGACGGCAGTAACGGCAGCGACGGTCAGCCGGGCGCACCGGGTGCGGTGGTGCGTCTTGAAGTGCCGCGCGAGTTTCCGGCAGAGCTGATCAAGGTCAACGTCGCTGGCGGCGCCGGTGGCCCGGCGGGTGTCGGCGGCAAGGCGGGCCAGGGCGGCAAGTCCAAGGGCTGCCTGGTGTATCGCGCCGATGGCGGCAAGAACGGCAAGGCAGGCGCTGACGGGCAACCTGGGCCTGTGGGTGCGGCGGGTGCGGTGACTGTGCAGCGCCTCTGAAACACAGCACTTTTCAGTGGTGGCCAGGGATAAATCCCCTGGCTACTACAGTGTTTACCGCGAAAAAAACGGGGTGGGTCAGAACATCGGCCGAGCGGCTGCAATCGCCACCAGCACCAAACCGACAATCAGGTTAATCCCCACCACCCGGCGAATCCGCCCCAGCACTGCCGCACCTGCCGGCCAGTCCTTGGCCTCAACGGCTTTGCGCAACTCCGGCAGCATCAAGCCCTGAATGCGGATAAACAGCGCCGTCATCACCACGTACAGCCCGATCATGACCTGCACGTACTTCGGCGCGGTCTCGAAACCGACCTGCTGCAAATGCAGCATGCCCACGCCGCTGATCGGCAACAGGATCACCGCGACCCAGACCCAGCGGAAAAAACCTTGAAACACTTCCACCCACAAGGTCAGGCGGGCGGGCCCGTCGAGAGCCTTCACCGCCGCCGGGCGCAGGACCATCCAGGCGAAAAACATGCCGCCGACCCACACTAATGCGGACAGGACATGCAGCGGATAAACGAGGCTAAAAGGTGTCATTGGGGTACTCCGTTCTGCGCGGGACTGATTAGCGGGGTATGATAGCCGCCGAACCGAACCACTGAAAATTTATCCAGCGTTTTTGCGCCCGACACTCAATGATCAGCACTGAACTCAAAACCACGATCCAGGGCGCCTACTCGCGTTTTCTTGAAGCCAAGAGCCTCAAACCGCGTTACGGCCAGCGCCTGATGATCGCTGAAATCGCCAAAGTCCTCGGGGATATCGACACCGACGACGAAGGCCGGCGCAGTGGCGACCCCGCGATTGTTGCGGTGGAAGCCGGCACCGGTACCGGCAAGACCGTGGCCTACAGCCTGGCGGCGATTCCGACTGCCAAACTCGCTGGCAAACGCCTGGTGATTGCCACCGCGACCGTGGCCCTGCAAGAGCAGATCGTCTACAAGGATTTGCCCGACCTGATGCGCAACAGCGGGCTGAATTTCAGTTTCGCCCTGGCCAAGGGCCGGGGCCGCTACATGTGCCTGTCCAAGCTCGACATGCTCTTGCAGGAAGGCCACGCGCAAACCGCTACTGCGCAGCTGTTCGAAGAAGAAGGCTTCAAGATCGAGGTCGATGAGGCCAGCCAGAAGCTGTTCACCAGCATGATCGAAAAGCTTGCCGGCAATAAATGGGACGGCGACCGCGACAGCTGGCCGAATGCGCTGGAAGACGCCGACTGGGCGCGCCTGACCACCGACCACAGCCAGTGCACCAACCGGCACTGCCCGAACTTCGGGCAGTGCGCCTTCTACAAGGCGCGCGAAGGCATGGGCAAGGTCGACGTGATCGTCACCAACCACGACATGGTGCTGGCTGACCTGGCCCTGGGCGGCGGCGCGGTGCTGCCGGATCCGCGCGACACCATTTACGTGTTCGACGAAGGTCACCACCTGCCGGACAAGGCCATCGGCCACTTCGCTCATTACACGCGGCTGCGCTCCACCGCCGACTGGCTGGAAACCACCGCGAAGAACCTGACCAAACTGCTGGCCCAGCATCCGTTGCCGGGGGATCTCGGCAAGTTGATCGAACAAGTGCCGGAGCTGGCGCGGGAGATCAAGGCCCAGCAGCAGTTCATGTTCAGCGCCTGCGAACAAGTCGCCGATTTCAAACCCGGTGAAGACGTTGAGGGCCGGGAGCGGCCACGTCATCGTTTCATCGCCGGAGTGATTCCCGAGCACATGCGCGAAATGGGCATTGAGCTGAAGAAGGGCTTCGCCCGTCTCAACGATCTGTTCACCCGTCTGACCGACCTGCTCAAGGAAGGCATGGATGGCGAGGTCAACATCGGGATCGCCAGCAATCAGGCCGAAGAGTGGTACCCGCTGTTCGGCAGCCTGTTGTCCCGGGCTTCGGGCAACTGGGAATTGTGGACTGCATTTACCGCCGAAGACCCGGAAGACAGCCCGCCCATGGCCCGTTGGCTGACACTGGCCGAAAGCGGTTCGCTGTTCGACATCGAGGTCAACGCCAGCCCGATTCTTGCCGCCGAGACCTTGCGTCGCAGCCTGTGGAACGTGGCCTACGGCTGCCTGGTGACGTCGGCAACCCTGACCGCCCTGGGCACCTTCGACCGTTTCCGCATGCGCGCCGGCCTGCCAAAAAAAGCCGTCACCGCCGTGGTACCGAGCCCGTTCCATCACGCCGATGCCGGTGTGCTGCGGGTGCCGGATCTGAAGGCCGACCCGCGCGATGCAGCCGGTCACACGGCAGCGATCATCCGTGAATTGCCGGATCTGGTCGAAGGTTCGCGCGGTACGCTGGTGCTGTTCTCCTCGCGCAAACAGATGCAGGACGTGTTCGACGGTCTCGACCGCGACTGGCGCAAGCAAGTGTTCATTCAGGGCAACCTGTCGAAGCAGGAAACCCTGAACAAGCACAAGGCGCGGGTTGATGGCGGCGACTCCAGCGTACTGTTCGGTCTCGCCAGCTTCGCCGAAGGGGTGGACTTGCCGGGGGCCTATTGCGAACACGTGGTGATCGCCAAGATCCCGTTCTCGGTACCGGACGATCCGGTCGAGGCCGCGCTGTCGGAGTGGATCGAGGCCCGTGGCGGTAATCCGTTCATGGAAATCTCGGTGCCCGACGCCTCGTTGAAACTGGTCCAGGCCTGTGGCCGTCTGCTGCGTACCGAAGAAGACCGCGGCACCATCACCTTGCTCGATCGGCGGCTGGTCACACAGCGCTACGGCAAGGCGATCCTCAATGCGTTGCCGCCATTCCGTCGTGAAATATCCTGAGACAACGGTGGGCAGTTTTGCCCGCCGCGCTGTCTATCTCTCTGCCATGCTTTTCCATTGGCCTTTTGGTCGTTAGGGAGAACTCCGTTCTTATGATTCGCCGCTCGTTGCCTGCCGTTTTTGCCTTGATCTTCGCCGCCCCGTTGCTGGCGGCGCCTGCCGGTCAACAGACCCTGTTCAACTTCGTTCGTCCGGCCGATGTGGTGAAAGTCGTCACCGAAAACACTGACCTGCCACAAGCCAACGCCGAGCAAACCCCGGAAGGTGAAGTGCTGCGCCGGGTGACGTTCAACCCGGTAGCGCGTCCGACCCTGCGCCTGACCCCGCAGACCGGCGCCTGGGACTGGTCGCAGTCGGGCATGATGAGCCTGCGCCTGCAAAGCGCAATGAACTGGGCCGTGACGGTCTACGTGCAAATCCAGAGCAACAATGGACAGACGCTGACCAGTCGCGTCGACCTGCCGGCCGGCCCTGCGCAAACCCTGCTGGTGCCGCTGGTGGCGACCTCGCCACTGGGCCAGGGCATGAAGGCCGGGCCACCGATGCCGATGACCGTCGACGGCCAGCGGATTCTGCTGGCCAGCAGCAGCGGTGAACTGGATCGCAGTCAGGTGGTGTCGGTCAGTCTGTGGATGGATCAGCCCAAAGCCGCCCAGAGCTTGCTGCTCGAACGTTTTGGCGTGCAGGACGGTGAGGCGGTGACCCGGGCCGTCTACGGCAATCTGGTGGACGCTTACGGTCAATCGACTCGTAGCAAATGGCCGGAAAAAGTCAGCAGCGATGAGCAACTGAAATCCGCCGCCGCCAAGGAAGAGCAACAGCTGAAAACCTGGCTGGCCGAGCGCGAAAAGTCCTCGCTGGACAAATTCGGTGGCTGGAACAAAGGCCCGGCGTTCAAGGCCAGCGGCTTTTTCCGAACTGAAAAGCGCGACGGTCGCTGGTACCTGGTGACCCCTGAAGGGCACCCGTTCTATTCGCTGGGGGTCAATACCGTCAGCCCGGACGTCAACCAGACGTACGTGGCCGGGCGTGAGTGGATGTTCGAATCCCTGCCCAAACCTGACGAACCGCTCGCCAGCCATTTTGGGGAGGGTGACAACCGTGGCGGCAACGGCGCTGATCAGGGCCGAGGCTACAACGCCGGGCGCTGGTACGATTTCTACGCGGCCAACCTGCAACGGCTGTACGGCGCGCCGTGCGCAGTGCAGGCGAAAGCCGAACCGGCAGCCGAGCCGACTGCGCTTGCGCCATGCAAAGCCACGGTCGATGAGCAGAAGTGGGCCACGCACACCCTCGATCGCCTGCAAGCCTGGGGCTTCAATACCGTTGGCAACTGGAGTGCCGATTCGCTGGGCGACGCCGAGCGGGTGCCGTATACCTTGCCGCTGTCGATCGTCGGCGATTACACCAGCATCAGCACCGGCACCGACTGGTGGGGCGGCATGCCTGACCCGTTCGACCCGCGTTTCGCCATGGCCACCGAGCGCGCCGTGGCCATCGCTGCCCGCGATCATCGCGACGATCCGTGGCTGATCGGTTACTACGCCGACAACGAACTGGCCTGGGCCGGTCCGGGCGACGATCCGCAATCACGTTACGCCCTGGCCTATGGCACGTTGAAAATGACCACCGACGTGCCAGCCAAGCGCGCATTCCTCAAGCAACTGCGTGACAAGTACCGCAATCAGGCAGGCCTGTCGAAAGCCTGGGGCATTGATCTGCCAGCGTGGGAGTTGATGGAAGACCCGGGTTTTGTGCCGCCGCTGCCGAATCCTGAGCACCCGGAAATCGAAAACGATTTCAAATATTTCCAGAAGGTGTTCGCCGATACCTACTTCAAGACCATCTCCGACTCGCTGAAATGGCACGCGCCGAATCAGATGCTGCTCGGCGGCCGATTCGCCACCAGTACCCCGGAAGCCGTGGCGTCCTGCGCGCAGTATTGCGATGTACTGAGTTTCAACCTGTACACGCTCAAGCCGCAGGACGGATATGACTTCGCCGCCTTGCGCGCCCTCGACAAACCGGTGCTGATCACCGAATTCAATGTCGGCTCGGCTGACCGTGGGCCGTTCTGGGGCGGCGTGACGCCACTGGACAAAGAAGAAGACCGTGGCCCGGCGTATGCCAACTTCCTCAAGCAGGCCTTGAGCGAACCGTCGATTGTCGGCGTGCACTGGTTCCAGTATCTGGACCAACCGGTGACCGGGCGTCTGCTCGATGGCGAGAACGGGCACTTCGGTCTGGTGGGAATTACCGATCTGCCGTATCAGGGCTTCGTCGAGGCGGTGCGCAAGAGCAATCTGCAGGTGATTGATCAGTTGGGCAAGGAGGCGGAGAAAGCGGCGGCTGTTCATGAAGCCGAGGGTGGTCGAAAAGGCGAGGCCGGCAAAGGTCCGGGGGCCGGGCATGCGGGTGGGCATTCGGGGAATGGTCACTAGGGTTCGGACCGCGTTATCGTTCTTCGCGAGCAAGCCCGCTCCCACACTGGATCGGTGGTGTTCATAAATCCAATGTGGCGGCGGGCTTGCTCGCGAAGGCGGAAGCAGCCACACCAGCATTTTTGAAATGACCACCCGGCCCGCAGCTGTTCCCAAATCCCTCAAGGGCTGGAACAATGCGGGCCACTTTGTAGAGCGTTTTCGCGGGGGAGTTGCGGGTGCAGATTCAGGGACATTACGAGCTTCAATTCGAAGCGGTGCGCGAAGCTTTTGCGGCACTGTTCGACGATCCCCAGGAGCGCGGCGCCGCCTTGTGCATCAAGGTCGGCGGAGAAACTGTCCTCGACCTCTGGTCCGGCACAGCCGACAAGGATGGCGCCGAGGCCTGGCACAGCGACACCATCGCCAACCTGTTCTCCTGCACCAAGACTTTTACCGCCGTCACCGCGCTGCAACTGGTGGCCGAAGGCAAACTGCAACTGGATGTACCGGTTGCCCGCTACTGGCCGGAGTTCGCCGCCGCTGGCAAAGAGTCCGTCACCCTGCGCCAATTGCTCTGCCATCAGGCCGGTCTGCCGGCCCTGCGCGAGTTGCTGGCGCCAGCCGCCCTCTACGAATGGCAAACCATGGTCGACGCCCTCGCGGCCGAAGCACCGTGGTGGACGCCGGGCACCGGTCACGGCTATGCCGCCATCACCTATGGCTGGCTGGTCGGCGAATTGCTGCGTCGAGCTGACGGTCGCGGCCCGGGCGAATCCATCGTCGCCCGTGTTGCCAAGCCGCTGGGGCTGGATTTCCATGTTGGCCTGGCTGACGAGGAGTTCTACCGCGTGGCGCATATCGCTCGCGGCAAGGGCAACGTCGGTGATGCTGCCGCCCAGCGCCTGTTGCAGGTGACTATGCGCGAACCTGCCGCCATGACCACCCGCGCCTTCACCAATCCGCCGTCGGTGCTCACCAGCACCAACAAGCCGGAATGGCGCCGTATGCAGCAGCCGGCCGCCAATGGTCATGGCAATGCGCGCAGTCTGGCCGGTTTCTACGCAGGCCTGCTCGACGGCAGCCTGCTGGAAAGCGAAATGCTCGAAGAACTGACCCGTGAACACAGCATCGGCGAGGACAAGACCCTGCTGACCCGCACCCGTTTCGGCCTGGGCTGCATGCTCGATCAGCCGGACATGGCGAACGCCACCTACGGCCTCGGCCCGCGCGCGTTCGGTCATCCGGGGGCGGGCGGTTCGGTGGGTTTTGCTGATCCGGAGCACGATGTCGCGTTCGGTTTTGTGACAAATACCCTTGGGCCGTACGTCTTGATGGATCCGCGCGCGCAGCAACTGGCGCGGGTACTTGCCACTTGTCTGTAAAGCGTTACATGAGGTTCCAGGGTTGGAACCAGATCCGGTTTTTCGATTCAAAGCGTCTGTTTATCCGGGCAAAAGAGCTCCGATCTTTCATTACTTCACTTTGTGGATTTTCAATGTCATCCAAAAAAACTCTCGCCCTGGCCCTGTGTGTTGCGATTACCGGTTGTGCACAGACTCCTAAAAACGATGCGGACGGTGGCAGTTGGTGGCCGTTCGGATCTTCCGACAAAGTGGCGGCCAAAGAGCCGGCACCAGCTCCAGCGCCACTCAAGCCTGCCGCTACTGCACCTGTGGCCAAGACTGAAAGCAGCAGCCACTGGTACTGGCCGTTCGGCAGTTCCGATGATGCGGTGGCCAAGGCCGATGTGAAACCTGAAGTAAAACCAGAAGCCAAACCGGCGGTAGTGGCCAAGGCCGATGCCGACACCGGTACCAAGTGGTGGTGGCCGTTCGGCGGCAAGGATCAGTCCACGGCCAAAGTGGTACCGATGCCTGACCCGAAAGTCACCCAAGCCTGGCTGGATGACTACGAACCGCGCCTGCGTGCAGCGATCAAGGACAGCAATCTGCAACTCGAACGCCGTGACAACGTGCTGGTGGTAATCGCGCCGGTTGAAGGCTCGTTCAACCCGAAGCGTCCGGCCATGCTGCTGCCGGTGACTCTCAGCCCGTTTACCAATGTTGCGAAAATCCTCGAAGCTGACCCGAAGACCGCGGTATTGGTACTCGGTCACAGCGACAACACCGGCGCCGCGCCGGCCAACGTCAAACTCAGCCAGGAGCGTGCCCAGTCCGTGGCGGCGATCTTCCGCCTGAGCGGCTTGCAGCGTGATCGCCTGATGCTGCGCGGCATGGGCGGCGATGCCCCGCGCGCTGCCAACGACAGCGCCGAAGGCCGTGCGTTGAACCGTCGTGTCGAACTGCTGGTAACCCCGCAGAACACCATGGTTGCCCTGCTGAGCAAATACAACATGCCGGCACCGGCACCGACCACGATGATTGCCGCGCAAGACGTCAAGCCTGTGGCCAAACCGGTCACCCCGGCGCCAGCTGCTTCGAAGGCCGCCGTGCCGGCAACCAAAAAGGCTCCGGCGAAGAAAGCTGCAGCCAAGGCTCCAGCGAAAAAAGCGGCGACCAAGGCTCCGGCAAAAACGCCTGCCAAGAAAACCGCTCCAGCCAAAGCGGCGGCCACTGACAAGAAAGTCGTCGCCACCGATACTTCCAAGCAGTGATCCGCTAACGAAAAGGAATGCGCCATGACCCAGGCTCTGGCAGATATGCGTCGTGATTACACCCGGGACGGACTGACCGAGGCGCAAGCCCCTGGCGAACCGTTTGCGCTGTTCCACCAGTGGTTTGCCGACGCGGTGAAAACCGAACAGGCGCCTGTGGAAGCCAACGCCATGACCCTGGCCACGGTCGATGCGGACGGTCGACCGCATTGCCGCATTCTGCTGCTCAAGGGCCTGGACGAGCAGGGCTTTACCTTCTTCACCAACTACGACAGTGCGAAGGGCCAGCATCTGGCGGCCAATCCGTTTGCCGCCATGACCTTCTTCTGGCCGACCCTGGAGCGCCAGGTGCGCATCGAAGGGCGTGTGGTGAAGGTCACGCCTGCAGAGTCCGACGCGTATTATCAGGTGCGTCCGCTGGGCAGCCGGCTCGGGGCCTGGGCCTCACCGCAGAGCCGGGTGATCGACGGGCGTGGCGAGCTGGAAGATTTGCTCAAGGCTACCGAGCAACGTTTCAGCGACACCCAGCCCGACTGCCCGGAACACTGGGGTGGTTATCGTCTGCTGCCGGAGCGCATCGAGTTCTGGCAGGGCCGTCCGAGCCGCCTGCACGATCGCCTGAACTACCGCTTGCAGGGCGCCAACTGGATTCTTGAACGTCTGGCGCCTTAAGCAGTCTACCGAGCGTGATAACCTGCCGCAGTGGCCTCAAGCCACTTCGGCAAGTCCCGACGCTTGATCTTCTGTGCCTGGGCATGGGCTAATTGTTCGAGCATGAAGGCGCGTTTGCCTTCATCCTTGCCCGCCAGGGACAACGCCAGGTCACGGTCCATCCAGCGTTTGATCCGCACGTACAGCCACCAGTGGAAGTACAGACCGGCGACGGTGGTGACGAAAATGATCAAGTAATCCATGAAAATCCTTGGGTCGGCAGGGCAGGTTGGGCGATTTGGCGCTACTGTTGGGTGGGTCTGCAGGTGCCTGTACCGGGCCTGAATAAAACCAAGTTTATCCGGGCTGTGTCGTGACAGGCGTCAAGCAGCGGGGTTTAATGAATCAATGTACTTTTGGAGTTGATGCTATGCGTAAGTCTGTTCTGCTGGTTGCTTCCTTTTCCACGATGGCGATGTTGCTGACCGGCTGCCAGTCGAGCCTGACCGGTGACTCCTACTCCCGTGACGAAGCGCGTCGCGTGCAGACGATTCGCATGGGCACCATCGAATCCCTGCGTCCGGTGAAAATCGAAGGCACCAAGACTCCGATCGGCGGCGCTGCAGGCGCAGTGGTCGGCGGTGTCGGCGGCAGCGCCATCGGTGGCGGCAAGGGCAGCATCGTAGCGGCGGTCATCGGCGCCGTGGCCGGTGGCCTGATCGGCTCGGCCACCGAAGAAGGCCTGACCCGCACTCAAGGCGTGGAAATCACCGTGCGCGAAGACGACGGCAGCATGCGCGCCTACGTGCAACAGGTTCAGGAAAACGAAGTGTTCCGTGTCGGTGAGCGCGTGCGCATCTCCACCGTCGGTGGTACCAGCCGCGTTTCGCACTAAGCGAGAACGAGCGGTAAAAGAAAACCCCGATCAGGTGACTGGTCGGGGTTTTTGGTTTTAGATTTTTAGGTTGCGTTGGTTACATTTCTATTCCGATAAACAATTCCAGGTTCGTTGGAATGAACTCATCAGTCAGCACGGCAATCTGTTGCGCCTGCTCGGCAGTCAACAACCATTCTCCTTCTGCCATGGCGTTGAGGCTTTTATGGCCGAGAAGCTTTACGATTCGGTCGTTAAAAGCAGGATCAACATCCAGTTCATACTTAAGTGAGCTATCGTCGAAACTGTCGGGTAAGAACCCTGTGATGCACAAGTACATAAACGCCTCTTGATTACTTTGGCGTGGTTCGCCCGGGTTTGGCAGGTTTGGTCTGTTCGCCGGTTTGAGGATTGAACTCTCCAAGGTGTTTCCCCTGTTTGTCGTACATTTCTACGGTTCCGTGTTGGCTGTCCCATTCAAAAATGCGTCCTTTGAGATCTCTCCAGCGCTTACGACGCGCACCGCCGCCTTGAACGCTGCTTTTTGCCTTGTCTTTCGTCGCGTCAGGAAATGCTATTAAACCTTTAGGGGCTTGATGGTAGTTGTGATCGCTTATGCTTAGAACAATGTAGACCGGCCGAACCCCCGAATCCGCCGAAAATACCAGAATGAAATCCCGATACTCCGGCGGATAAACCGGATTCACCAGTATCCCGTCCGCCGCTTTCGTCGGCGGATACACCCAGATATGTGGCGTTTGCGGGGCGGCTTCCAGCGCTGGAATACCGAGGATGTCCGAGCCATCCACGGCCGGTGTCCAGATCAGTTCGACGCCTTCACCAAGGTCTGCAATGAACTGACTGCCACGCGTGCTGAACCGCACGACATCGACCATTTCCCAATCGCGATTCCTGCCGGTATAGAAGCCGTAGCCCCGCAGACTGCCGTCCGCCTGTTGTTCGACGCGCAGGCGAACGCGGGTGCGGGCTTGTTTGAGGCTGCGCAGTTGCTCGTCGCTATAGAGGGCGCTGTCGCCGAGACTGGACGGCATGAGCAGCGCCACCAGTCCTGCGAGGGTAGCGGTTGCCGTTCCGGCGGCGATCGCGGGTAGCGCTTCGAATGCGGCGCCGGCCAATGCGAAGCTGCCCAGCCCGGCAGGAATTGCCGTGGCGCTGACTTTCTTCAGTGCGACGCCACCGTTTCCATCGCTTTCACGTGCGCCAAGCACGATCAGTTCGCCGTAATCCTTCAGGCTGTCAGTCGGCACCATTCCCGAAGGATTCGAATAGTCGATGATCGCATCCGGCAACTTGCAGGACTTGGCAAACACGCACCCGGCGCGCACGGGATCGGGCTTTTTGACCGCCATCTCGCGGCTGCGCTCGAAGGCCTCCTGCCGCGCCAGCATGGCGTCGTAAGCAGTTTGTCGGGCTTCGCGCTCGGCCAGTTCATTGGCCGTCATGTAGCGGTAGGTGACGTGATGACCGTCGCCCGCCGGTGAGTTGGGGGCCCGGGGGATGTCCTTGTTGCGAGCCACTGAGCGTCCTTTCGTTCATCCATCGACAGCCCTTCGCAAAGGGCTGCACGACGTTAACGAAGCAGGCAGAGGGTGGCTGTAGGACGCGTCGCTATTGAGGTGGGGATTGTTCACTATCTCTCACACAGCAAGAACCTGTGGTGAGAGGATGAACCCCCTCACCACAGGTGTTTTAGATTTCGCGTCAAGCTTTGCGACTCGCCGCCGCCGTCACCGCATAGCCGATCAACGCCGCCAGAATCGAGCCGGTCAGGATGCCCATGCGGTCCATCCCGGCGTAGTCGCTCACGCCTGGTTCAAAGGCCAGCGAGCCGACAAACAGGCTCATGGTGAAACCGATGCCGCAGAGGATTGCCACGCCCAGCACCTGACCCCAGTTGGCGCCTTGGGGCAGGGCGGCGATGCCGACTTTTACCGCCAGCCAGGTGAGGCCGAACACGCCGACGGTCTTGCCCAGCAGCAGGCCGATAGCGATGCCCATGGGGACGTGATGGGTGAAGCTTTCGACCGTCACGCCGCTCAGCGACAGCCCGGCGTTGGCGAAGGCGAACAGCGGCAGGATGCCGTACGCCACCCACGGGTGCAGTGCGTGTTCGAGGGTCAGCAGCGGCGAGGGCTCGGCATTTCTCGTGCGCAGCGGGATGCAGAATGCCAGCGTGACCCCGGCCAGCGTCGCGTGGACACCGCTCTTGAGCACGCACACCCACAGGATCAGACCGATGATCATGTACGGCCCGAGCTTGACCACGCCCAGCCGGTTCATCGCCACCAGCGCCGCAATGCACGCCGCCGCCAGCCCCAGCGACAGGCTTGAGAGATCGCCGGAATAGAAGATCGCAATGATCACGATGGCGCCGAGGTCGTCGATGATCGCCAGGGTCATCAGGAACAGTTTCAGCGACACCGGCACACGCTTGCCCAGCAGGGCCAGCACACCGAGGGCGAAGGCGATGTCGGTGGCGGTCGGAATCGCCCAGCCGTTCAGGGCCGGCGGATTGTCATGGTTGAGCAGCCAGTAAATCAGCGCCGGCACCAGCATGCCGCCAACCGCCGCCGCGCCGGGCAGGACGATCTGCGACGGTTTGGACAACTGCCCGTCGAGCACTTCACGCTTCACCTCCAGGCCGATCAGCAGGAAGAACAGCGCCATCAGCCCGTCGTTGATCCACAACAGCAGCGGCTTGGCGATTTTCAGCGCGCCGATCTGCGCCACCACCGGGGTGTCGAGCAGGCCGGTGTACAGCCACGACAGCGGTGAGTTGTTGATGAGCAGGGCGAGAATGGCGGCGGCGATCAACAGCAGGCCGCTGGCCGCTTCCAACTGGAAGAAACGAGTGAAGGTTGTACGCAGCGGCAAGGTCGCTCTCCATCAACTGTCCCAAAGGCCGGACACCCGGACGCAAAGCCTGCGGGTGGCACTTGCACAGAGCCTAGCAGTTGGCGGATATATTGAAGCTCAGCTGTACCTGTGAGGTTTTCAGGTTTTTTCCTATGCTGGGTGGCTGAGCCTGTGACAAGGCAATTTCTGCCCGATTCAATGAGAGCATGACCATGAGCGACAACCGACAGTGGGCCCGCGAAGCGATCCGCATCATCGAAGCGGACTTCCAGCGCAGCGCCGACACCCATCTGATCCCCTTGCCGCTGCCGGGTTTTGCGGGCATCGAGTTGTACTTCAAGGACGAATCCAGTCATCCCACCGGCAGCCTAAAGCATCGCCTGGCGCGGTCGCTGTTCCTGTATGCCTTGTGTAACGGCTGGCTCAAGCCCGGCGCGCCGGTGATTGAGGCGTCCAGCGGTTCGACGGCGATTTCCGAGGCGTATTTCGCGCGGATGCTCGGCCTGCCATTCATTGCGGTGATGCCGGCGACCACCTCCAAAGAGAAGATCGCGCAGATCGCCTTCTACGGCGGTCAGAGCCATCTGGTGAAAGACCCGACGCAGATTTATGCCGAGTCCGAGCGTCTGGCCCGTGAGCATGGCGGCCACTTCATCGATCAGTTCACCTATGCCGAACGGGCCACCGACTGGCGGGCGAACAACAACATCGCCGAGTCGATCTTCCAGCAGATGCGGTTCGAGAAACACCCGGAGCCGAGCTGGCTGATTTCCAGCCCGGGCACCGGCGGCACCACTGCGACTCTGGGTCGTTACGTGCGTTATCGCCAGCATTGCACTCGGGTGTTGTGCGCCGACGCCGAGCGTTCGGTGTTCTTCGATTACTACCAGAGCGGCGACGCCAGTCTGCGTCTGGACTGCGGTTCGCGGATCGAAGGCATTGGCCGGCCACGGGTGGAAGCATCGTTCCTGCCCAAGGTGATCGATGCGATGGTCAAAGTGCCGGACGCCTTGTCGCTGGCGGCCATGCATTACCTTGCGCAGCGTCTGGGGCGGCATGTTGGTGGGTCGAGCGGCACCAACCTGATCGGCGCGCTGATGGCGGCGCAGCAGATGCAAGCGGCGGGGGAGTCAGGGTCGATCGTGGCGATTCTGTGCGATGGCGGCGAGCGCTATGCCGACACTTATTACGATCAGGCCTGGCTGAAGGCGCAGGGGTATGAGCTGGAGGGGTTGATCGCGGCGGTGGCGGCGAGTGCCGAGCGTGGCGAACCGCTGCCGACGTCAGTGTTGCGTGCGAACATCTAAAGCCAGACGCAAAAAACAATGTGGGAGCGGGCTTGCTCGCGAATGCGGCATGTCAGTCAACATTATCGTCGACTGACACACCGCATTCGCGAGCAAGCCCGCTCCCACAGGAGGTTGGTGTCACTTCAAAACAGATGTATCAGGCTTCCAAACCCAAAATGTCCCGTGCCACTGCCTCGGCAATACGAATCCCGTCGACGCCCGCCGACAGAATCCCGCCCGCATAACCCGCGCCTTCGCCGGCCGGGAACAGACCTTTGACGTTCATGCTCTGCAGCGACTCGTTACGCGTGATGCGCAGCGGCGATGAGGTGCGGGTTTCGATCCCGGTCAACACTGCATCGTGCAGCGAGTAACCGCGAATCTGTTTTTCGAACGCCGGCAACGCTTCGCGAATCGCTTCGATGGCGAAGTCCGGCAGCGCCAGGGCCAGGTCGCCCAGCGCCACGCCCGGTTTGTACGACGGCTCGACGTCGCCCAGCTCGGTCGACGGAGTGCCGTTGATGAAGTCGCCAACCAGTTGCGCCGGGGCCTTGTAATCGCTGCCGCCGAGGATGAACGCGTGGGATTCCAGGCGTTCCTGCAATTCGATGCCGGCCAGCGGGCCGCCTGGGTAATCGACTTCCGGGGTGATGCCGACGACGATGCCGGAGTTGGCGTTGCGTTCGTTACGCGAGTACTGGCTCATGCCGTTGGTGACTACGCGGTTCGGCTCGGAAGTCGCCGCTACCACGGTGCCACCCGGGCACATGCAGAAGCTGTAGACCGAACGGCCGTTCTTGGCGTGGTGCACCAGTTTGTAGTCGGCGGCACCCAGTTTCGGGTGGCCGGCGTACTTGCCCAGGCGCGCACGGTCGATCAGCGATTGCGGGTGTTCGATGCGGAAACCCACCGAAAACGGCTTGGCTTCCATGAACACACCACGGCTGTGCAGCATGCGGAAAGTGTCACGGGCACTGTGACCGAGGGCCAGAACCACGTGTTTCGAATGCAGGGTTTCACCGCTCGCCAGTTCGACGCCGACCAGTTGGCCGTCCTCGATCAGCACGTCGCTGACGCGCTCCTGGAAGCGTACTTCACCGCCCAGGGCACGGATCTCTTCACGCATGGTCTCGACCATGCCGGTCAGGCGGAACGTGCCGATGTGCGGCTTGCTGACGTAGAGGATTTCTTCCGGCGCGCCGGCCTTGACGAACTCGTGCAGGACTTTGCGGCCAAGGAACTTCGGATCCTTGATCTGGCTGTACAGCTTGCCGTCGGAGAACGTACCCGCGCCACCTTCGCCGAACTGCACGTTGGACTCGGGGTTGAGCACGCTTTTACGCCACAGGCCCCAGGTGTCCTTGGTGCGCTGGCGCACTTCGGTGCCACGTTCGAGGATGATCGGCTTGAAGCCCATCTGTGCCAGCAGCAGGCCGGCGAAAATTCCGCACGGGCCGAAACCGACCACGATCGGGCGCTGGCTCAGGTCGCTTGGCGCCTGACCGACGAATTTGTAGCTGACATCCGGCGCCACGTTGACGTTACGGTCGTCGGCGAACTTGCCCAGCACCTTGGCCTCGTCGCGCACGGTGAGGTCGATGGTGTAGATGAAGCACAGCTCGGAGGACTTTTTGCGCGCGTCGTAGCTGCGCTTGAACAAGGTGAAATCGAGCAAGTCATCGCTGGCGATACCCAGGCGCTGCACGATGGCGGCACGCAGGTCTTCTTCAGGATGGTCGATTGGCAGCTTGAGTTCGGTGATTCGTAACATGGCGAGGATCCGGATTCGCGGGGCGCACAACTGCGCCAGGGCGTTTGAAGGCCGCGATTATAAGCCGCAAAGGCTGGATCCGGTGAGGCTAAAACGCTCAGTCGTTACGCGATCCGCCGAAATACCCGCAACCACGCTCGACCTTGCCGTCAATGCGCAGCTCGGCGCTCATGTGCTGCACGCTGCCGGTGTTGCTGTCGACGCAGCGTTGCGGCGCGACCCACAATTCGATGCGCTGGTTGTTGGCTTCGCTGCTGAGGTTGAAGCGGCCGTCGCCCAGTTGCTCTTCGACATAAGGCACGGCCAGCGCTGGCTGGCCTTCGCGGTCGATGACCATGCCCTTGCCACTGACTTTCACGTTCCACTCGGGACCGTGGCCGGCAGTACGCAGGATCAATAGTTTGAAATTCGGGTCATCGCATGCGGTGCCGGAGCGCTCGACGCGATACAACTGGCCAAGGTCGAGGCGGTCGCCAGCGATCTTCCCGCGCACGTCGGCAAACAGCTTGCCCTGCTGATCGGCGAGGGTCGCGGCCTCTTGCAGCACGCTGGTGCCGCCGATGTCGTTGACCACGTACTGACGCTGTTCGCCACACGGCTGGAACACCAGTTTGCCGTCGGCCGCCGTCAACTGTCCCTGCATCCGGGTCTGCCCGACGTGGGCAGCACTTTGACGCGGGCCATCAAGCAATTGGCAGGCAGCGAACAACGGCAGCAGGGCAACAACGATCAACGAACGGGCAACACGCATCTTCGGCTCTCCAGACAAGTGCCGCCACGTTACGCAGGCTGACCGTTCATCACAAGGGGTTAGCCGACGTGAAAGGTCTGGCCGGTTTGCAGGCCTTCGACACTTTTCGCGTAGGCCAACGCCACATCGGCCGCAGGAACCGGCTTGTAACCGCGGAAGTACGGGGCGTAGCTGCCCATGGCTTCCAGCAGCACGGTCGGGCTGATCGAGTTCACCCGCAGGCCGCGTGGCAGTTCAATGGCTGCGGCTTTCACGAAGCTGTCGAGTGCGCCGTTGACCAGTGCCGCCGAGGCGCCAGTGCGGATCGGGTCGTGGCTGAGCACGCCAGTGGTGAAGGTGAACGAGGCGCCGTCGTTGGCGTACTCGCGGCCGATCAGCAGCAGGTTGACCTGACCCATCAGCTTGTCTTTCAAGCCCAGGGCAAAGCTGTCGGCGGTCATCTCGCCCAGTGGGGCGAAGGTCACGTTGCCGGCCGCGCAGACCAGCGCGTCGAACTTGCCGGTTTGCTCGAACAGTTGGCGAATCGAAGCGCTGTCGCTGATGTCCACCTGGAAATCGCCGCTGCTGCGACCGATGCGAATCACTTCGTGGCGCTGGCTCAGTTCTTTGTCCACGGCCGAACCGATGGTGCCGGCGGCACCGATCAACAGAATCTTCATGGGCTAATCCTCAATGGGTTGAACGAGGTTTCAGTCTAGAGTGGTTTTTTCTGCGGATAAGCGCACTAATAGGCAACCTTTGGTTTTCAAATGGAAACAATCCATGAGTGAAATGGATGATCTGGCGGCGTTTGCGGTATTGATCGAGGCAGGCAGTTTCACCCTCGCGGCGCAGCAATTGGGTTGTAGCAAGGGCCAGCTGTCCAAGCGTATCAGCCAGCTCGAAGCGCAGTTTTCTGTGGTGTTGCTGCAACGCACCACGCGCCGCTTGAGCCTGACGACGGCGGGCGCCGCGTTGTTGCCGCAGGCCCAGGCGCTGGTGGTTCAGGTGGAGCGGGCGCGTCAGGCGCTGGCGCGTTTGAAGGACGACATGGCCGGGCCGGTACGGATGACGGTGCCGGTGTCGCTGGGGGAAACCTTCTTCGACGGCTTGCTGCTGGAGTTTTCGCAAAAATACCCCGAAGTGCAGATCGAGCTGGAGCTGAACAACAATTATCGGGATCTGTCGCGCGATGGCGTTGATCTGGCGATTCGCACCGAGGTGGCCAATGACGAACGCCTGGTGGCCAAACCCTTGCTGGCCTGGCAGGAAATGACCTGCGCCAGCCCGGCGTATCTTGAACAGTTCGGCGAGCCACTGACCCCGCAGGATCTGGCCGAACACCGTTGCCTGCTCAACAGCCATTACAGTGGCCGCGAAGAGTGGCTGTATCACCAGCAGCACGAACTGCTCAGGGTGCGGGTGTCGGGGCCGTTTGCCAGCAACCACTACAACCTGCTGAAAAAGGCTGCGCTGGCCGGTGCCGGCATCGCACGGTTGCCCTCGTATCTGCTGCAGACGGAACTGGCGGACGGCCGATTGCGCTGGTTGCTGCGCGACTTTCAGACCCGACGTATGCCGATGTACCTGGTGCATCCGTATCAGGGCGGGTTACCGAAACGAACCCAAGTGCTGGCGGACTACCTGATCGGCTGGTTCAAGCGCAGCGGCGAGGCGCTGGATCGACTTCAGCGATAACCCATTCCTGTAGGAGCGAGCCTGCTCGCGATTGCGGTTTCGCAGTCACTTTATGTGTTGACTGAACCAACGCATTCGCGAGCAGGCTCGCTCCCACAAGGGTTTTGCTTATTTTGCGAAGCGGCGTGCGATCAGGTGATCGATCGACAATTTCCCCGGCCCGGTCGCCATCAAGTACAGCAATACCGCCGCCCAGGTGCCGTGGGTCGGATACGCATCCGGGTAGACGAACAGTTGAATGGTCAGGGTCATGCCCAGCAACGCCAGCGCCGAAAATCTCGTGGCGAAGCCGATCAGGATCAGTACCGGGAAGAAGTGCTCGGCGAACGCCGCCATGTGCGCGGCGATTTCCGGTGACAGCAGCGGCACGTGGTACTCGCTTTTGAACAACGGAATGGTCGAGTCCGCCAAGTGTGGCCAGCCGAGTTGAAAGGTACCGTCGATCAGGTCGATGGCCAGGCCTTCGACCTTGGTCTGGCCGGACTTCCAGAACACCGCGGCAATCGAAAAACGCGCGATGAAAGCGATCAGGCTGTGGGGAATTTTCTCCAGCAGCGCGATGGCGCGGGTAATGAGATTGTTCATGGCGATTCCTTGTTATTCAGGTCAACGATGGCGTTGTGCGCAATCAGCAGCGCGAGGGTGTGGCTGAGGTCAAATGGCGGGCTGTTTTGCGCGGCCGCCAACAGCGGTTGGTCATTGAGCAACTGACGCAGAAACACGCTGGCGCCGGGTTCGAGGGCAAACACCTCGACGTCGAGGCCGTTGCGCAGCACCAGGGCGTGCTGCCCGTGGTCGATGTCGATGCCGGCCAGCGTCGCGTCACCCTGATGCGCGGCCCAGATCGCGACCACGGCGTGGTTCGAGTCGAGCAGGTGCAGCGACGGATGAAGCCTGAAGCGCAGGTCGCTCAGTCCATCGGGATCGGCCAGTGCCGCGGTGATCTGCTGCGGGCGCACGGGCAGTGCATCGGCGGCGTGGTAGGCGCGGGTGCGCAGGTGCTCCAGCCGTGCCACGTCGGCCAGATACGGCACGCTCGCTGCCGGTTCGAAGGCGTCGAGGAAGGCCGGCAGTGCTTCGCCGTAGCGACTCATCAACGGGCTGTGTGGCGGCTGTTGTAGTACGAACTCGGCAGCCATGGCGCGGAAAAAATCCTCGCCGACCAATTGCAGCACCACCGGGTAACTGTCCGCCAAAGCATTGATCAGCGAACCTTGCACGTTGTTGCGATACACCGAGAATCGGCTGGCAGGATCAGCACCGTTGGCGCTGCATAAACCCTCGGGGCAGGGCCGTTGCGGGTCGAGCAGGGCGGCGGCAAAAGCCGCTTGAGTACTCATGATCGAACTCCCGCACCGAGCAGCATTTCGTCGGCCTGCCGCGCTTCGGCCAACAACACATCGAAGGCCGGCACCTGATTGTCGCGCTCGATCAGGGTGGCTATCGGGCCGGTGCGTTGCAGCGTTTGCCGGTACAAGGTCCAGACCGCCTGGTCGATCGGCGCACCGTGATCGTCGATCAGCAAACGGTCACCGAGGCTGTCGCTGTCTTCGGCAAATCCGGCCAGATGAATCTCACCGACCGCGTGCAATGGCAGCGCGTCGAGATAAGTCAGCGGATCGCGCTGATGATTGATGCACGAGACGTAGACGTTGTTGACGTCCAACAGCAGGCCGCAGCCGCTGCGCCGCACCACTTCGGCGATGAAGTCTGCTTCGTCGAGGGTCGAGCGCCGGAACCCCAGATAGGTCGCAGGGTTTTCCAGTAGCATCGGGCGCTTGAGGGTGTTCTGCACCTGGTCGATGTGCGCGCAGACGCGGTTCAGAGTCGGCGTGTCATAGGCCAGTGGCAGCAAGTCATTGAGAAACACCGGGCCATGGCTCGACCAGGCCAGGTGTTCGGAAAAGGATTGCGGTTGATAGCGCTCGATCAGCACTTTGAGGCGCTGCAGGTGCTGAACGTCCAGCGGCCCTTCGGCCCCGATGGACAACCCGACGCCGTGCAGCGACAGCGGATATTGCTCGCGGATCAAACCGAGAAAATGATGAAACGGACCGCCGTCGACCATGTAGTTTTCGGCGTGGACTTCGAAGAAACCGAGGTCCGGTTGGGTGCCGAGCACTTCACGAAAGTGCCCGGTCTTGAGCCCCAGCCCGGCACGGGGCGGGAGCCCGGGAAGGGCTGCCTGAGTGCGGGGTGGGACAGGTTCGTCGAGGGTGAACATGATCGTCACTCAGGCAGGCGGTGGATCAGGACTTGGCTTTGAACGCTTGCATCTGACCGAAACCGGTCGGCGAGGTCTTGCTCTCGGTGGTGGCGCAGGTGCCTTTCGGTACGAGTTTCCAGGCGTTTGGCTGGTAGTCCATTTTTGCGGTGCCGGCACACGTGGTACCTGCGCCTGCTGCGCAATCGTTGTGACCTTTCATGGCCACGCCGAAGCATTTCTCCATGTCGGCATCAGCGGCGTGGACGGTCGACACGGCGGCCATGCTCAGGGCAGAACCAAGGGCCAGAACCAGGGCAGTAGCGGACAAAGTGCGAGTGGTAGCAGTCATGATGTTTCTCCAGATTTGAGCGTGGGATTTGCAAGCGAAATGCGCTTGCTTACCCCACTAGAGAAAGCTCATGGCGATCCGTTACAGCCGAGCCGAAACTTTTTCAGAAAATCTTCAGAACCCTGTAACCCACAGTGATTGTGTTCACTCCCTCCTGTTCTATAGTCATTTCAACGGCCACTCTGACAGGCCGATTTACCAGGACGGTATCTCATGACGAAGGATCGCTCAGACTCTGCTGCGCTCTCGCGCAAGGTTTCATCGTTTGCCCTGGGCTGCACGCTGGCGCTGTCGTTCACGACGGTTAACGCCCAGCCGCAACCCGATCCGCTGGACACGCTCAAGCGCATCAACAGCAACTACAACACCCTCAAGGACGCCTGCCAGGAACCTGATACAGGTGCCGCGCGCGGGTTGTATTACTGCAGCGGCGTGACCTTGCGCATGGTCAACGACGGGCCGTTCAATCCGTGGGACTACAGCCCTTACGCGATCAAGATCGGCGCGACGTCCTACTCGTGGATTCGCAAGGATCTGAGCACGCGCATTCTCATCCATCCGGCCGGATTCATCCTGCGCACTCCCACCGATGCGGCAGCGCTGAAGCTGCCCGTCAAGGAGCAGGGCTTTACGTGTATCTACGCCTTCGATGGCGGCACCGGACCGGAGCGAAAATGGTACGGATGCGGCTTCTTTGACAGTCGCGAGCCACCGCGTGCAGCCCAAGGCACGATGAACAACCGCAATGCCACGCTGGCCTACGGCACCTGTGCCGAAGCCGGAGTGACCACCGCCGAGCAATGGACGCAGAAATACACCGGACTGATGAAGGGACCGATCCAGTACGGCCAGTGCTCATGGAACGCGGAAAAACCCAGCGACTGGCAGGCGATGATCCGGGTACACGAATCGCGCCCGAACACCACCAACAAAGACCCCTTTGCCTTCAGTGCCCAGGTCAATGAATTCATGTTGAAGAATGCCACCGCGACCAACGACGGCAGCGAAAACATGAAGTACATCGACGCCTTCATTTACAACGTCAACAGCACGCAGAACTTCGCCACGCGCGGTGATCAGGCACCGCCTAAACCGGAGAACGGCCTGAACAGCGCGCGCAATTTCCAGAAAAAACTCAAGGCCCAGGGTTACAGCGTGCCGATTCTGCGCCTGGATTTCACCCAGCCTGCCGAGCAGCGTTTCAGTTATGTCGCGGCTGATCAGGCAATCGATGACATGGTGGTGGCCGGCGCCCCGGCGCCCAAGTACATCGCGGATGCGGTGTGGGTCGAGCGCTATGACCCGGGCACCAGGAAGAACGAATGGTCGCTGAAAATCACCCCGACGGCGCAGGGCAAGGCGGTTCAGAGCTCTGACCAAGAGGCCGTTTACAAAGAGCTGTTCGCTCTGCGTGGCGCCGACAGCCAGTGGCGTGATAACGAGAAAGCCGCGGGCAGCATGCGTCAGCAACTGAGCTGTCTGGTGCAGAACTATCCGGCCAAGACCGAGTGGAATCTGGAGCCGTTCCGCCCCGTGGTCAGCCCGCAGGAGGCGGCGAAGGCCGGTTGCAATCCAGTGCCGGTCCAGGCACCGCAATACATTGCTTCTGCCGACTGGATCAAGCGCTACGACCCCGGCACTCGCAAGGATGAATGGACCCTGAGCGTGGTGCCCACCGCAGCAGGGCGCGCCTTGCCCAATGAGCAGGTCGGCGTTCTGTACGACCAGTTGTTCGCCCTCAAGGGGGCGGACAGCAACTGGCGCGACAACGAAACATCCGTCGGCAGCATGCGTCAGCAATTGAATTGCGTGCTGGTCAATTACCGCAGCAAGACGCCATGGAATCTGGAGCCATTCAGGCCGGCGTTGTCGGACAGCGAGACTCGCGCCGCGGTTTGCAACCCGGTCCCGCGTTGAGTGTGTGTTGGCTAATCAAGGAGATGCAAGCCATGAAAAAACGTCTGAACAGGTTCGCTCCATTGCTCATGTTGCCGCTCCTGGCGCATGGGACATGGGCCAATGCCGAGTCATGCGCGGAGACACTGAAGAAGGTCGAAACGTTGTACAACAACACCGTCGACAGTTGCGGGCAGGATCCCGCCTCGGATTGTTCGGGGCTGCTGGTGCGCGGCACGCACCGGGCCGACCCTGCCAAAGGGCAGAAATGGGACGTGTGGAATCCCAGCCCGAAAGCCGTGGAACTGGGCACGTTTGCCGCCTCGTACATGCGCGCCGACGGCATCAGTTATGAAGACCCGGGCATGAGCACGCAGAACGGCTACCTGATTACGCCAAGGGATCTGGTGCGCGACCCGGAAACCCCGGTGCATGTCTACTGTGCATTTCCCAACGATGCCTGGACCGACTTTCGCAACGACCGTGGCTGTGGCGACAACAAAAACACCGCCCCGACCGAGGCGGTCTGCCAGGCCATGAAACCACCGATCACGACGCCGAATGCCTGGGTGGCGCACTTCACCCAGTACAACAACAATCGGCAGCAGGACCAGTTGCAGTGTGGCTTCAACATGCGCAATCCGATGAGCAGCAAGGAGCGGGTCGACGCCTTTCGCAACTTCATGGGCGCGCGCAAAGTCATCAACAGCCGCGAATTTCAAACCCAGACCGAACTGCGCCTGGGCAACCCGAAAACCGATGAGCTACCGATTCTGGCGTTCTTCTACAGCGATCAGCGCGGCCTGAATGATGCGTTGGCCAATCAAAAGGATTACAAGGCCAAGACTGGCAAGGACCGCAATATCATCAAGATCGACTTCCCGCGGACCCCGGTCGCCAAGGCCTCGTTCTCGTGCATCCAGACCTCGACGCCGGCAGAACCAAAATTCTGCGACAAGTACATCGAGTCCAGCACTTGGGTGCAACGTCCCGATCCGAAGCTGGGGCCGAACACCTGGTCGCTCTCGGTAGTGCCGACCGCATGCGGCCGCGCGATCAAGGATGACCAGACCGACCGGATGTTTGCCGAGCTGTACAACAAGCACAAGGACGATCCGCAATGGCGTCAGTACAGCGTCAATGGTGGCTCGTTGCGCCGGCAGATGGTCTGTCATCTGGCGGCGGTCTACGATGGCAAGCCGGTCAGGAACAAGCCTGAGTGGAACCTTGAGCCGGCACGGCCTTATGTCGATCAGGCCACCGCAGTCGCGCAGTACTGCAACCCTTATTAAGGGCTGTTGATGTTGTGGGAGCGGGCCTGCTCGCGAAAGCGGTGCATCAGTCAGCACACGTGCTGAATGTAAAATCGTCTTCGCGAGCAAGCCCGCTCCCACAGGGGATGTGCGTTGAATTCAAAATACAAAAAAACGGCCCGAAGGCCGTTTTTTTTGGGGCGAAATACATCAACCGCCGAGGTACGCCTCGCGCACTTTCGGGTCGGTCAGCAGGGCTTCACCGGTGCCTTGCATGACCACGCGGCCGTTTTCCAGAACGTACGCACGGTCAGCGATTTTCAGCGCCTGGTTGGCGTTCTGCTCGACCAGGAACACCGTCACACCGTCCTTGCGCAGCTGTTCGATGATGTCGAAAATCTGCTGGATGATGATCGGTGCCAGACCCAGCGACGGCTCATCGAGCAGCAGCAGCTTCGGCTTGCTCATCAGCGCCCGGCCGATGGCGAGCATCTGCTGTTCGCCGCCGGACATGGTGCCGCCGCGCTGGTTGAAGCGTTCTTTCAGGCGCGGGAACAGGCCGAGGACCTTGTCCATCTGCTCCTGATAGTCGCCCTTGTCGGTGAAGAAACCGCCCATCGACAGGTTCTCTTCAACGGTCAGACGGGCAAACACCCGGCGACCTTCCGGAACCACGGCGATGCTCTTGCGCATGATCTGCGACGAGTCCTGGCCGACCAGTTCCTCACCCATGTAGCGGATGCTGCCGCTGTGCGCCTGCGGCGAACCGCAGAGCGTCATCAGCAGCGTGGACTTGCCGGCACCGTTGGCGCCGATCAGGGTCACGATCTCGCCCTGACGGACTTCGACGTTGACGCTGTGCAGGGCCTGGATCTTGCCGTAGAAGGTGGAAACGTTTTCGAACTGCAGCATTTACGCTTCCCCCAGGTAGGCTTTGATCACTTCAGGATTGTCGCGGATCTGTTCCGGCGTGCCATCGGCCAGAGGCGTGCCCTGGTTGATCACGACGATGTGGTCGGAAATGCTCATGACCAGTTTCATGTCGTGCTCGATCAGCAACACGGTCACGTTGTGCTCTTCACGCAGCACACTGATCAGCGCCTTGAGGTCTTCGGTTTCCTTCGGGTTCAGACCGGCCGCCGGTTCGTCGAGCATGAGGATCCGTGGGCGGGTCATCATGCAGCGGGCGATTTCCAGGCGCCGTTGCTGACCGTAGGCCAGGGTCCCGGCGGTACGGTTGGCGAACTCTTTCAGGTTGACCTTTTCCAGCCAGTACTCGGCATATTCCATCGCCTCGCGTTCGCTCTTGCGAAACGCCGGGGTCTTGAACAGGCCGGCCAGGAAGTTGGTGTTCAGGTGACGGTGCTGGGCGATCAACAGGTTCTCGACCGCTGTCATGTCCTTGAACAACCGCACGTTCTGGAAGGTGCGCACCACGCCCTTGAGGGCGATCTTGTGCCCCGGCAGGCCCTGGATCGGCTCGCCGTCCAGCAGGATGCTGCCGCCTGAAGGCTGGTAGAAACCGGTCAGGCAGTTGAACACGGTGGTCTTGCCCGCGCCGTTCGGCCCGATCAGCGCCACCACTTGTTTTTCCTTGACGGTCAGGGCCACGCCATTGACCGCCAGCAAGCCGCCGAAGCGCATGCTCAGGTTTTCGACTTTAAGGATCTCGCGGCTCATTTTCGCAACTCCATGTGTGGGCGTTGCATCGGCAGCAGACCTTGTGGACGCCAGATCATCATCAACACCATCAGCGCACCGAACATCAACATCCGATACTCGCTGAACTCACGCATCATTTCCGGCAACAGGATCATCACCACGGCCGCGAGAATCACGCCCAATTGCGAGCCCATGCCACCCAGCACGACGATGGCGAGGATGATCGCCGACTCGATGAAGGTGAACGATTCCGGGGTCACCAGACCCTGACGGGCGGCGAAGAAGCTGCCGGCGAAACCGGCGAAGCTCGCGCCCAGGGTGAACGCCGACAGCTTGATGATCGTCGGATTCAGACCCAGTGCGCGGCAGGCGATTTCATCTTCACGCAGCGCTTCCCACGCACGGCCGATCGGCATGCGCAGCAGGCGGTTGATGATGAACAGCGCCGCCAGTGCCAACAACAAGGCAACCAGGTAGAGGAAGATCACCTTGTTGATCGAGTTGTATTCGAGGCCGAAATACTCGTGGAAGGTTTGCATGCCTTCCGCGGCCTTGCGTTCGAAGGTCAGGCCGAAGAACGTCGGTTTCTCGATGTTGCTGATGCCGTTCGGGCCGCCGGTGATATCGGTCAGGTTCCGCAGGAACAGACGGATGATCTCGCCGAAGCCCAGGGTCACGATCGCCAGGTAGTCACCGCGCAGACGCAACACCGGGAAGCCCAGCAGGAAGCCGAACGTCGCCGCCATCAGGCCGGCAATTGGCAGGCAGATCCAGAAGCTCAGGCCGTAGTAGTGCGAGAGCAGCGCGTAGCTGTAGGCGCCGACGGCGTAGAAACCGACGTAACCGAGGTCGAGCAGACCGGCCAGGCCCACGACGATGTTCAGGCCAAGGCCGAGCATCACGTAGATCAGGATCAGCGTTGCGATGTCCACCGCGCCACGGGAGCCGAAGAACGGCCAGATCAGCGCGCCAAGGATCAGCGCGATGATGATGTAGCGTTGGGTGGTCGGCAGGGTCAGGAAGTTGCTGGCCTTGGCCGGGATCAACGGCAGGCCCGGCGAGGATTTCCACGCCTTGCTGATCTGCTGGTTGAACAGCACCCGCAGGAACATCAGCACCGAGCACACGGCGATGGTCGCCAGAATGGCCGGGCTGGTGCCGTGCACTTCGAGGTTGATGCCGACGATGGTCAGTTTCAGACCGAGTACCGGGTAGGCCACGGCCCACACCAGCAAGGCACTGAACAGTGCCTGTTTAAGATTCCTAGTCATACTTTCTCAACCTCCGGACGGCCCAGAATGCCGGTCGGACGGAACAACAGCACCAGAACCAACAAGCCGAAAGCCACGACGTCCTTGTACTGGTCGCCGAAGATATCGGCACCGAACGCTTCCGCCACCCCAAGCACCAGCCCGCCGAGCATGGCGCCGGGGATGCTGCCGATCCCGCCCAGTACCGCAGCGGTGAAGGCCTTGAGGCCGACGAGGAAACCGGCGTTCGGGTTGATCACGCCGTACTGCATGCTCAGCAGTACAGCCGCGACGGCCGCCAGTGCAGCACCGATGACGAAGGTCAGGGCGATGATGTTGTTGGTGTTGATGCCCAGCAGGTTGGCCATCTTGATGTCTTCGGCGCAGGCGCGGCAGGCGCGGCCCAGGCGAGAGCGGGAGATGAACAGCGTGAGGCCGAGCATGGCGACCAGGGTCACCACGAACACCACGATTTGCATGTAGGAAATCAGCACTTCATGTGCGCCACCTGGCCCGATGGAAATGTTGCCGGGGATCAGGTTGGGGATGGATTTGTCCTTGGAGTCTTGCGCCAGCAGAACCGTGTTCTGCAGGAAGATCGACATACCGATGGCGGAAATCAGCGGGATCAGACGGTTGCTGCCGCGCAGGGGGCGGTAGGCAATCCGTTCGATGCTGTAGCCGTACGAACTGGTGACAACGATGCTCGCGATAAACGCCGCGGTCATCAACAGCGGGACGTTGTCGATTCCCATCATGGCCAGCCCGGCGATGGCGATGAACGCCACGTAGGAACCGATCATGTACACCTCGCCATGGGCGAAGTTGATCATTCCAATGATGCCGTAGACCATCGTATAGCCGATGGCGATCAGGGCATACGTGCTGCCAATGGTCAGGCCATTAACCAGCTGTTGGAAGAAGTGATAGATGTCAGGCATTACAACGCTCCTAAAAACCTGATACGCATTTCACTGGTGGAGTCATTTTCCCGCCCGGCCCCGTGGATCTGTATCCACTTCGAATCCGGGTTTTGCCAGCGAACCGCTGATGACGGTTTTGAGATTTTCAGGTGGGGAGACTGGCGGATCACGCCAGCGCGGCCCATACATTCGTAAAACAAAGCCCACGGCACGCCGTGGGCTTTATTGGCAGTCAGTCAGGGCGCGCCTTACTGAGGCGAAACTTCAGTTTTTGGTTTGCCGAAGTGCCACTCGTAAACCACAAATTTGAAGTCCTTCAGGTCGCCCTTGGCGTCGAAGCTCAGATCGCCAGTAGGGGTCTTGAAGGTGCCGGCGTGAATGGCTTCGGCCACTTTGGCAGGGGCTTCGGATTTGGCCGCGGCAATACCGCCGGCAATCACTTCAACCGCCGAGTAGGAAGGGAACACGAACGGGCCGCTCGGGTCTTCTTTCTTCGCCTTGAATGCATCTGCCAGGGCGACGTTGGCCGGATCCTGGTCGAAGGATTTCGGCAGGGTCACCAGCAGGCCTTCGGAGGCGTCTTTGGCGATCTGCGAAATGGAGTCGTTACCCACGCCTTCCGGACCCATGAACTTGGCTTTCAGGCCTTTTTCCTGGGATTGACGCAGGATCAGACCCAGTTCCGGGTGGTAGCCGCCGTAATAAACGAAGTCGACGTTGGCTTGCTTGAGTTTGGAGATGATCGAGGAGAAGTCCTTGTCGCCGGCGTTGACGCCTTCGAACACGGCGACTTTCACGCCTTTCTTCTCCAGGGTCGCCTTGACGGCGGTGGCGATGCCTTCACCGTATTGCTGCTTGTCGTGCAGTACGGCAACGATTTTCGGCTTCACGTGATCGGCAATGTAGTTACCGGCGGCAGGGCCCTGGGCGCTGTCCAGACCGATGGTGCGGAAGACCATCTTGTAACCACGGGCGGTGATGTCCGGGCTGGTGGCAGCCGGGGTGATCATGATCACGCCTTCGTCTTCGTAGATGTCCGAAGCCGGTTGAGTGGAGCTGGAGCACAGGTGACCGACCACGAACTTGACGCCGTCGTTGACGACCTTGTTCGCTACCGCTACCGCTTGTTTCGGATCGCAGGCATCGTCGTATTCAACGGCTTCGAGTTTCTTGCCGTCGACCCCGCCCTTGGCGTTGATCTGTTCGATGGCCATGCGGGCGCCACTGAACTGCATATCGCCGTATTGGGCTACCGGGCCGGTTTTAGGGCCGGCGATACCGATCTTGATGGTGTCAGCTGCGAACGAATGGCTGGCAACCCCGGCCAGAACCATAGCGGCAAACAGTTTGGAAATCTGCTTAGTAGCCTTAGTCATAGTGCTCCACTCTTACTGTTGTAATTTTTTTTGAGTTCTGGCGCCGTAGCAGCAGAACCGGGTCAGATATCTTTGCGATACCCTCCGGAAATGCCCCCGGCAACTGTACCGGTACAGTGTAGAGCGCCGGTTGTTGGCCTGGGAAGCTGGCGCCAGGGGGCAAAACTTGTGGGTGTCGCATTTTTGAATGAAAAAGACAGAATTGCGGCGGGGCTTTCGAGGGGCTTATGCCCCAAACAGCAGCATTCCTTGGCGTTCCTGCTCTTTTCGTTCGGTGTAGCCTTTTGCAACCGGGTTTTTCTGCCGGACCACCGACGTTATCATTCGCGTCGATTTCTTTTCCGGACAGTCCCATGAATCAAGAACCTAGCACCCTCTATGCCAAGCTGCTTGGTGAAACCGCATCTATTACCTGGAAAGAGCTGGAGCCGTTCTTCGCCAAGGGTGCCCTATTGTGGGTCGACCCTACGCTTGATTTGATCGCCGCCGCCGAGGCCGTGGCGGCAGATGATGGCGAGAAAGTGGCTGCCTGGCTGGCCGAAGACAAACTCGCCAAGCTGTCTGAAACGTGGGCGCTGGATCTTTTCGAGCGCGATCCCGAGATGTGGGCAGTGGTGGTGCGGCCGTGGATTCTGGTCCAGGAAAGGGCAGACGCTTCTGACGCTGCACCTTGATGGTGCGCAGGGTCATCAGCGAAAAGTGTGTAGCCGAGTAGCGTGATGGCACGTTGCCGTAGAGAAATGCCACAAGCGTGGGTGGCTCACGGTGACGTAAACGTAACGGGAACAGTTTATTGAGCAGCCTGCGGGCTGCTTAATTGTTTCTGGATGTTGGATATTGCGAGTTTTGCGGTGTTTTCAAAGGCCTCTTCGCGAGCAAGCCCGCTCCCACAATTGAATGCATTCCGTCAGTGGAAATGCGCTCAACTGTGGGAGCGGGCTTGCTCGCGAATGGGGCGACGCGGTCTGAAGTCAGACCGAGTAAGTCTTGCCCGTATGGTTATTGAGGGAAATAACCTTGGTCTTGCCGATCCGGTGACGGTAGATCTCGCGCAGGTACTTGATCGCCTTCTTTACGCAGTCACGCGACAGGCGAATGTCGTTGATCGAGACGAACTTGTCTTTGTCGTTGATCAGCTCGCGGTACTTCTTCTCGTACATCGGCTTGATCGCGTACCAGTTGGTGTCGAGGATTTTCGCCGGATTCTCGAACTCGTTGAGCAGATCGTCGATGCGGTCTTCGTCGAATTCTTCATTGATGATGAAGTCGAGAATCGAGTTGTCCAGGGTCTCGTCGAAACGGTACGGGGTCTTGGCGAAGCAACGCTTGATGAACGCCACGATCAGCGTCAGGAAGTCGTCCGACAGGCACGGACTCTTGGCGATCAGGGTGGTCAGCGACAGGTTGGCCGAGGCGCCGATCACCAACGCGTAGCGCTTGAGCGTGGTGTTGGGGAACAGGCTGTTGAGGTGGGTCTTCAGCCGATTCAGGTCCATGTACGACAGCTTGTAGTCTTTGGGCAGCGAAACGATCGAGACCACCGACGAGCAGTTCTTGAAGAAGTGCAGGTCGTGCAGGGCGGCGGCGTCGTAGCCAGAATTCTTGTACTGCTCAAGCGAAGCGCGATAGCGCTTGGACTCGATCGGCAGCAGGCTGATGCCTTCGATCGCCTGGGTGACCTTGTTGAAGTGCGGCAGGTCGATGGAGCGGAAGAACAGGTCGTCGATGTTCAGGCGCTGCGGCTCTTTGTCGAACACCTTGAACTTGTCGCTGCTCGGTGGCGGGGTTTCCGGCACCACCGATTCGGCGTAGGCAATCGCCACCGGGCCGGCCAGGCTCATGAACAGGTCGTTGGCGTCCAGGCGAATGGTTTCGCCGATGTCGATGCCGGCACGACGGAAGTAGTTCTGGTCGTAGTCAGTGGTGACGGCCTGCGCGGTCAGAATGTTGAAGATCTGCTGCGAGATGTACTGGTTGGCGTGCTTCTCCATCGCATTGACATCAATGTTCTGGATGTTGCCGTCATCGCTCTCTTCGGCGTAACGCATGATGTCGTTGGAGATCAGCATCATTGCGTTCCATGGGCGAATACGGCCCATGACGCTGGCTTCGCTGCTGTCTTCATTGGCGAAGTTGTACGAGAAATCCCATTCTTCCGAGAGGTATTTGCACAGCAGGCGCCCGGCGTTGATGTGCAGCGCCTCGGACATTTCACTGCGGTGGTCGGAAATGTTCGGCAGCACGCAGATGCCGCTGGTGAAGATCGGTTCGAACACGAACGAATGACCGCTCTTGCCGTCATGTTCGTCCATCGGCTTGGTGTCGAACGTCTTGTTCATGTACGAGTGCTGCTGGGCCAGGCCGAACTCCGAGGCCATGCCCGAACCGGTACCGCCGCCAGCACTGAAGATCGAGAAGTACAGGCGCGACTGGTTGGCCTTGATGCCGCAGCTGTCGATCAGGTACGAATGGATCATTTTCCAGTCGGGGCTGGAGAAACGCTGGGTGTCCTTGTTGAGGATGATCTTGGCCAGGTACTGACCGAGGATCGGCGCGTTACCGGCGCCACCGGCGTGGACTTCGGACAAGTCCATGATCTTCATTTTGCTGTAGTCGCGCAGAAAGCCGCTTTTCTCGCCCTTGCGCGAGAAACGGATGCGCCCGGCGATGTCCTTGTCGAGGTCGCCGAGCATCACCAGCGGTTCCACCAGAAACACCGGTTTGCTCGATTTGTTCGGGCCGATCCGCAGGTTGTTCTTGATCCACTGCGCCGGGCTGTAGCCTTTGTCAGCCAGTCGGCGATCTGCTGCACGGTCTTCGTTGTTGAATTCGTTGAGGTAGAACTTGCGCGCGTTGTACACCAGTTCCGCGACGTCGAGGGCGATGTTGGAGCCGCAGCGACCGAGGCCGATCAGGCACACCGACGGGAATTCCTGGTCGTTGTGCTGTTCGTTGTCGCCCTCCAGGTGCGGCGGACGCGGGAACACCAGGTCACGCAGGCCATCGAGGTTGTCGAGGATGCGATCAGTGTTGGTTTCGGTGTAGTACAGATATTGGTGGGTGCCCAGCGGGCGCGAAGGAGGCAATGGCTTCATCGGCGCCGGGCTGTTCGCCGCAGGGCTCAGAGTCAGGTCGGATACCGCAGTGGCGGGATTGTTTTTAGAAGTCATTGTGCGCCATATACCTGGACTGGTTGGTCTGCTGACCAATGTCAGCGAGCCTCACGGAATTAGATCTCGCGTCTTGTATTGCGCGAATTTGGCCCGGGCGTCAGGGGCTTGGCCTGATTGTCGCGCGGGGGAATCCTTTCCTGATCGTTCATGAATCGGCCATTATTCGGTGATCTTTAATCGAAAAGAGGCAAAATGATGTCAACGCTACCTTCGTTGGGGTTTGCCGGAATCGGCCTGATGGGCCTGCCGATGTGCCGTCGTCTGCTGGCGGCGGGTTACCCGCTGACCGTGTGGAATCGCAACCCGGCCAAGTGCGCGCCACTGGTTGAAGCCGGCGCCCGGCAAGTCGCGACCCCGGCGCAGTTGTGCGAACACGCGGACGTGGTGATGCTGTGTCTGGCTGACACGGCGGTCGTGCGCGAGGTGGTGTTTGGCGCCGGCGGTGTCGCTGAAGGTGCGAAAACAGGCCAGTTGCTGGTGGACTTTTCCAGCCTCGAACCAACCGCCACGCGTGAGATGGCGGCCGAGTTGGCAGACCGGACCGGCATGGCCTGGCTCGATTCACCGGTGTCCGGCGGTGTGGTCGGCGCCGAGGCGGGCAGCCTGGCAATCATGGTCGGTGGTGCGGCGCAGGATCTGCAGCGAATACGCCCCGTGCTGCTCAACCTCGGCCAGCGCGTCACGCACATGGGTGGCGTTGGCGCGGGACAAGTGACCAAGGCCTGCAATCAGATGATCGTCGCCTGCAATGCGCTGGTGATCGCCGAAGTGGTGGCGCTGGCCGAGCAGGCCGGGGTCGATGCAAGCCTGATCGCCGAAGCGCTGGCCGGTGGCTTTGCCGATTCGAAACCGTTGCAGATCCTCGCCCCGCAAATGGCCGAGAGCCGTTTCGAACCGGTGAAATGGCACGTGCGCACGCTGCTCAAGGATCTCGATACGGCGGTTAAATTTTCGCGCGAACAGGGTTCGGCCACGCCGATCAGCGGATTGGCCGCACAACTGATGCGCCTGCATGGGGCGCAGGGCTTTTTGCACAAGGATCCAGCGACACTGGTTCAAATGTACCGCGCGCCAGACTTAGCGGATTGACCGCGTGGGAGTGCTTGCGTTGGTTGATTTCTTCCAGCACCGGGCGTAATTCGTCCAGCGGCACCGGGCGGCTGAGCAGATAGCCCTGAATGAAGTCGCAACCCGAGCGTTCAAGAAACTCGTATTGCTCCAGGCTTTCCACGCCTTCGGTCACCACCTGTAAATGCAGGGTGTGGGCCATGACGATGATTGCCTGGACGATCTCCATGTCGGCGGTTGCCGTGGGTATGTCGAGGATGAACGAGCGGTCGATCTTCAGCGTGTTGAGCGGCAGGCGCTTGAGGTAGGCCAGCGATGAATAGCCGGTGCCGAAATCGTCAATCGACAGCGACACGCCAAGCGCGCGAATCTGCCGCAACAGCACCAGGGTGTTGGCGATGTTGCCCATCAGCGCGTTTTCCGTGACCTCCAGTTCCAGTCGCTCGGGTGCGACTCCGGCGCTGCGCAGCGCACTTTCGATTTCGTCGGCCAGCTCTTCCCGGGCGAGGTTGAGTGGCGAGCAGTTCCAGGCGATTTTCAGTTCGTCGCAGCCATGGCGCGTCAGTTCGCCAAGGTCGGTGCAGGCCCTGCGCAGCACCCAGTTGTCCAGTTCGGCGATCAGGCCGTTGGTTTCGGCAATCGCAATAAAACGGTCCGGAGCCAGCAGGCCATGCACCGGGTGCTGCCAGCGGATCAATGCTTCGAGTTTGGTCACCCGGCCGGTTTTCAGTTCGAAGATCGGTTGGTAATACAGCGTCAGCCCGTGTTCTTCACGCAGGGCCTGGCGCAGCTCTTCTTCCAGTTGCAGTTCAAGGCTGGCGCGGGTCTTCATGTTCGAACTGAAAAAATGCAGACCGTTACGCCCGGCGCCCTTGGACTGATACAGCGCCAGATCCGCATGCTTGAGCAGTTCTTCGCAGGTGGTGCCATCGTCGGGGAACAGGCTGATGCCGATGCTCGTGGTCATCACCATACGCCGTCCGGCCAGCTCGATCGGCTCCTTCATTTTCTGCATGATCCGTTGCGCCATGGTGCGCGCTTCTTCGCGGTCGTGCAGGCCAATCAGGATGCAGAACTCGTCGCCGCCAAAACGTGCAACCACGTCTTCATGGCTGCGCACCGAACTCTTGATGTGATGGGCGATGACTTTGAGCAAGGCGTCACCGGCGTCATGCCCGAGGCTGTCGTTGATCCGCTTGAAGTGGTCGATGTCGAGAAACATCACCGCGAGCATGCCGCCTTCGCTGGTTTTCTGGCTGAGCTTCTCGGCGAAGATCTGATTGAAGCCTCGGCGATTGATCAGGTTGGTCAGGGCGTCGTAGTTGGCCACTTGCTGTAGCGACATCCGCGCCTGATCGAGCTGGCCGAGCAGGGCATTGACCCGGCGCAGGTCGTGTTCCTTGCTCTGCAGCTTCTTGTCGGCCAGCGCCGCACTGATCGCGCTGCCCAGAATCAGCAGGATGATCAGCGCGACCGTCAGGCCCAGTTGCAGGTGGTTGGTTTCGGCACTCAGCGTCGGCGCTGTGCCTTCGGGCAACACCAGGTGCAGCGCGGCCATTGCGGTGAAATGCATGCTGATGATGCCGGCGCCGAGGATCACCGCGGCGGTGTATTTGAGCAATTGATGAAACCGGCCGCTGCCTTCACGCAAATAACCGGCGACCCACAGCGCGGCGTAGCTGGCGCCAATGGCAATCAGGATCGACAGGCAGAACAGCACGGGCTGGTAATATGCGGTAGCCACCGAGTGCATCGCCGCCATGCCAACGTAATGCATGCCGGCGATGCCCAGGCCGATGACGATGGCGGTTTTCAGGTAGTGCACCAGGCTGGGTTGCGGGGTGCTCAAGGTGTGCATCGCAAGCCACGAGGCGAGCAGGGCGATCAGCAGGGAAAACAGGGTGATCGCCAGGTCGTAGTGAATTTCGATCGGCGCCTGGAACGCCAGCATGGCGATAAAGTGCATGGCCCAGATGCCGCCGGCCAGGCAGGTGGCGCCGATCCAGCGCCACACCCGTTGCGAGCCCGGGTCTTCGGCGTGGCCGACCCGTTCGGCCATGTCGAGCGTGGCAAAACTCGCGGCGCAGGCTACCAGATAGGCCACCAGCACCAGCAAGGGGTTATGTGTGCAATCAAGAATGACCTGCCCGCTCTCCGGCAGCTCGGTAACAAACTGCAAACCAAGCCACTCCATAGCATGCCCCGTCTCTGAAGTCGTCCTGACTGCGCGATTAACGCAGGCGAATGACAGCAGTATAGAGGCCGTTTGTGGGGTGCAAGGCGTAGTGGCACATTGGCGCTAATGATTTCGACATTAGCGTCATAGCGTTTTGCGCTAAGCGTCAGGCGCTTTGTTCAAAAGGGATCTCGGCCCAGTCCGGTTGCAGAGGCGGCAGGCCGAAGCGTGCACGGGCCTTGTCGCAGTCGACATTCTGTTCGCCGTTTTCCCAGGACGATTCGAATTCACGGCAGGGGCTGGAGCGCTGTTCGTAAATCGAGCACTGCACCTGGCTGCCGACCTCACCGACCAGCGCAGTACACCGCGGTGATTTGCAGTCGGTACCGTTCATCGCCACCCGGCTGGGGCTGATCTGGGTGACCAGTTCATCGGGCACCGTACCGCCGGAGGAAGCGCATTCACCCCAGAAAAAAGACACACGAAAATGGGAACAACAGGCACCGCAATTCAGACACGGACTGACTTCGGACATGGGGGAGGGCATCAAAGGGATTGATCGGCGAATCCGGACGGATCCGGCGGCTATTCTAGGCTTCGCCATGAACTTGGGAAGGGGGGCGCGAAAGTATTTTTTTGTAGCCGGGTTTTGCCGTGAAAGCCCCGGTTTATCGGGGATTGCAGAGTTATCAAGGGCTTACGTTTCGTTACAGTGCCATGGCCCGTCATCAGGCTGACGAATGATCACAGACAGCCCTGAGCCGCCTGTCTAGATTGCAGGTTCCGGGCTCGGATGCGACGGCAGTGAAGCCCTATAACAATAAAGAGACGGACCCATGCAGAACTCGACCCAAGCGGCGAATGCCTGGCGCATTCTGTTCCTGTTGTTCCTTGCCAACCTGTTCAATTTCTTCGATCGCACCATTCCGGCGATCATCATCGAGCCAATCCGCATGGAATGGCACCTCAGCGACTTTCAACTGGGGATCGTCGGCACTGCGTTCACCCTGGTGTATGCGATTGCCGGCCTGCCGCTGGGGCGCATGGCCGACACCGGCTCGCGCAGCAAACTGATGGGCTGGGGCCTGGCGACCTGGAGCGCGCTGACGGCGGTCAACGGGCTGGTCGGCAGCTTCTGGAGTTTTCTGCTGGTGCGCATGGGCATCGGCATTGGCGAAGCCAGTTATGCGCCGGCGGCCAACTCGTTGATCGGCGACCTGTTCCCGGCGCACCGTCGGGCACGGGCGATGGGCATTTTCATGCTCGGCCTGCCGTTGGGGCTGCTGCTGGCGTTTTTTACCATCGGCGCGATGGTCAAGGCGTTCGACAGCTGGCGCGCGCCGTTCTTTATCGCGGCGGTGCCGGGGCTGATCCTCGCAGTGTTCATGTTCTTCATCAAGGAGCCTAAACGCGGTGCGGCGGAAACCGTGCAGGTGTCCCAGGAGAGGGTCGACAAGCCGATCCGCCGGGTTCTTGCCGTGCCAACCTTCCTCTGGCTGGTGATGGCGGGTTTGTGTTTCAACTTCGCGACCTATGCCTGCAACTCGTTTCTGGTGCCGATGCTGCAGCGGTATTTCCTGATGCCGTTGCAGGAAGCGGCGGTTGCGACCGGGGTGATCGTGGGTATCACCGGGTTGATCGGCCTGACCCTCGGCGGCTGGATCGCCGACAAGATCCATCAACGGGTCGCCAATGGCCGGCTGCTGTTTGCCGGGTTCAGCCTGATCATCTCGACCGTGTGCACGGCGTGGGCGCTGCATGCGGGCCGGGTCGAGATCAGCGTGTTTGTCGCGGTGTTCAGCGTCGGCTGGCTGTTTGCCTATAACTTCTACACCTGCGTGTACACGGCGATTCAGGACGTGGTCGAACCGCGCCTGCGGGCCACGGCGATGGCGCTGTTCTTTGCCGGGTTGTACCTGCTCGGCGGCGGACTGGGGCCGGTGGTGGTGGGGGCCTTGTCCGATCACTTTGCCAAATCGGCGATGCTCTCGGCGGGGGCTGAGCAGATGACCGAGGCGTTCAAGGCAGTGGGCCTGCATGACGCGATGTACCTGATACCGGTGGCGCTGTTCTTTACCATGGTGTTTCTGTTTCTGGCAGCGCGGTGTTTTGTGCGCGATGCGCAGCGGATGAGAGAGGGGTTGGTGGCTGTGGTTGAGCCTGTGGGTTCTGCGGCGACGGCATGATCGCCTTCGCGAGCAAGCCCGCTCCCACAGTTGACCGGGTTCTTTCAGGAGGAAATGCGCTCGAATGTGGGAGCGGGCTTGCTCGCGAAGAGGCCATCAGCATCACCCGATAAATATCAGGCAAACAAAAAGGCCCGCATCACTGCGGGCCTTTTCATTTATAGCGTTGGAGCAGCGGACTCAGCCCGCCACCAACACCCGGATCGCTTCCAGGCGCAGCGCCGCTTTATCGAGCATCGCCAGACCCTGTTCACGCTGCTTGCGCAACGCATCCAGTTCGCTGTCGCGCACGGTCGGGTTGACCGCTTGCAACGCGGTCAGGCGCGCCAGTTCTTCTTCGGTATCGGCAGCCAGACGACGACGGGCCTCAGCCACGCGCTCGGCGTGACGCGGGGTGATCTTGTCTTCGCCGGCGTTGATCCGTGGCGTCAGCTGATCGCGCTGGGCCTGGATGAACTTGTTGGCGCTGGCACGTGGCACGCTTTCGAGCTGGTCGTTCAGGGTTTCGAACGAGACCCGTGGCGACAGGTCGTTGCCGTTGGCATCGAGCAGGCAGCGCAGGGCGGCCGGCGGCAGGTAGCGGCCCAGTTGCAGCGAACGCGGGGCCACCACTTCGCTGACGTAGAGCAGTTCCAGCAGCACGGTACCCGGTTTCAGCGCCTTGTTCTTGATCAGCGCGACGGCGGTGTTGCCCATCGAGCCGGACAGCACCAGGTCCATGCCGCCCTGCACCATCGGGTGTTCCCAGGTGATGAACTGCATGTCTTCACGCGACAGCGCCTGATTGCGGTCGTAAGTGATGGTCACGCCTTCGTCATCGCCCAGCGGGAAGCTGGCGTCGAGCATCTTCTCGCTTGGCTTGAGGATCAGGGCGTTTTCCGAATGGTCTTCGCTGTCGATGCCGAACGCATCGAACAGGGTTTCCATGTAGATCGGCAGGGCAAACTGATCGTCCTGCTCAAGGATCGCTTCAACCAGCGCGTCACCTTCGCCAGCGCCGCCGGAATTGAGTTCCAGCAGGCGGTCGCGGCCAGTGTGCAGCTCTTGTTCCAGACGCTCGCGCTCGGTGCGCGCTTCGTCGATCAGCGCTTGCCACTCGCCGTCGTCAGCTTCTTCGAGCAGCGGCAGCAGGCGTGGGCCGAACTGATGCTGCAAGGCGTTGCCGGTCGGGCAGGTGTTGAGGAATGCATTCAGCGCCTCGTTGTACCACTGGAACAGACGCTCTTGCGGGCTGGTTTCCAGGTACGGCACGTGCAGCTCGATGATGTGTTTCTGGCCGATCCGGTCGAGACGGCCGATCCGCTGCTCGAGCAGGTCCGGGTGCGACGGCAGATCGAACAGCACCAAGTGGTGAGCGAACTGGAAGTTGCGACCTTCGCTGCCGATTTCCGAGCAGATCAGCACCTGCGCACCGAACTCTTCGTCGGCGAAGTAGGCGGCGGCGCGGTCACGCTCGAGGATGTTCATACCTTCATGGAACACCGTGGCCGGGATGCCGGAGCGCACGCGCAGCGCGTCTTCGAGGTCCATCGCGGTTTCGGCGTGGGCGCAGATCACCAGCACTTTGGTGCGCTTGAGCATTTTCAGCTGATCGATCAGCCACTCGACACGCGGGTCGAATTTCCACCAGCGCTCTTCTTCGCTGGCGTCCGGCTGGGCCTGGAAGCTGACTTCCGGGTACAGCTCGGCGTGATCACCCAGCGGCAGCTCAAGGTATTCGTCGGGGCACGGCAGCGGGTACGGATGCAGTTTGCGTTCCGGGAACCCCTGCACCGCCGCGCGAGTGTTGCGGAACAGCACGCGGCCGGTGCCGTGGCGGTCGAGCAGCTCGCGCACCAGACGGGCGCTGGCTTCGGTGTCGCCATCATTGACCGCGGTCAGCAGGGCTTCGCCTTCGTTGCCGAGGAAACCGTGGATGGTCTTGTGCGCTTCGGGCGACAGGCGCCCCTTGTCCAGCAGTTCCTGAACGGCTTCGGCCACCGGGCGATAGTTGTCGCTCTCGGCGCGGAACGCGGCCAGATCATGGAAACGGTTCGGGTCGAGCAGGCGCAGACGGGCGAAGTGGCTGTCCTGACCGAGTTGTTCCGGGGTGGCGGTGAGCAGCAGCACGCCGGGAATTGTTTCAGCGAGCTGCTCGACCAGGGTGTATTCCGGACTGGCCTTGTCTTCGTGCCAGACCAGGTGGTGGGCTTCGTCGACCACCAACAGGTCCCAACCGGCGGCGAACAGTGCGTCCTGGGCTTTCTCGTCTTCGACCAGCCACTCGAGCGCCACCAGCGCCAGTTGGGTGTCTTCGAACGGGTTGCTGGCATCGCTTTCAATGAAGCGTTCTTCGTCGAACAGCGCAACCTGCAGGTTGAAGCGGCGGCGCATTTCCACCAGCCACTGGTGCTGCAGGTTTTCCGGGACGAGGATCAGCACGCGGTTGGCGCGGCCCGAGAGCAGTTGGCGATGGATCACCAGACCGGCCTCAATGGTTTTACCCAGACCCACTTCGTCGGCCAGCAGAACCCGCGGCGCGATGCGGTCGGCGACTTCACGGGCAATGTGCAACTGGTGCGCGATCGGCTGCGCACGCACACCGCCCAGGCCCCAGAGCGAGGACTGCAACTGGCGGCTGGTGTGTTCCAGGGTGTTGTAACGCAGGGAAAACCACGACAGCGGGTCGATTTGCCCGGCGAACAGACGGTCGCTGGCCAGACGGAACTGAATGAAGTTCGACAGCTGGGTTTCCGGCAGGGTGACCGCTTCGTTCTGCCCGTTGAGGCCGTGATAGACCATCAGCCCGTCGACGTCGTCGACTTCGCGCACGGTCATCTTCCAGCCTTCGAAGTGAGTAATGGTGTCACCCGGCGAGAACCGCACGCGGGTGAGGGGCGCATTCCGTAGCGCGTACTGGCGGGTTTCGCCAGTGGCCGGGTAAAGCACGGTCAACAAGCGGCCGTCCTGTGCCAGAACGGTGCCTAAACCAAGCTCTGCTTCGCTGTCACTGATCCAGCGTTGCCCCGGTTGATACTGCTGCGCCATGCTGCCTGACTCCCACCTTGAAAAAGCGGGCTATCTTAACGGAATGAGGCCCTGAGGCCAAAGGATTAGCAGCCGCTCCCGGCTTTTAACTGCAAAGGGAAGATTAGGTCATGCGTCGGTTTTTCGAAGGCTTGCGGCACCTGTGAGTGCCAACCCGGTCACAAGTTTGCGACCAGCGGCTCAAGCCACCTTCGCTCAAGCCGATAGCCTGCTGACAGGAGACCCTTTATATGCTGCCACCGATGCTCCCCCTGAGCGCTGTGCCAATCACTTCCCAGCAGGATCCGATTCGCCAGCGGCCGGACATTCCTCCGGTGGTGCCGGTGCAGGAAAGCTCCAACGAAAGCACGATCGATCTGCAAAAGCGCGATCCGGAAGAGGATCGGCTACTGGCGCGTGAAGAACAGCGTCGCCAGCAGGAACGCGATCGCCGCCGGCGCGAAGCCGACGAAGACCCGGAAGAACACCTCGCCGTGCCTGGCACCGAGCTCAATGCCGACAATACTGTGCCGGTGGTGCCGCTGATGGAAGATCAGCCACGTCAGGGATTGTGGGTCGATATCGAGATCTGATCCGCCTCATTTACATCAATTGTGATCACGCGTGGGTGCTGGCGACTGGTCAGCGCTGGCGTGAGGCTGCATGATTGGCGCAGTCCTGCCGGTTGCGGCAGTTGTGATTTCTTCAAGCGATGCATCGAGCGCCATGAGCCAAGACGACAAACTGATCGACCTCAGCACCGAACGCGCCAAGCGGGTGCATGACCTCAACGAGAAACGTCTGAATGAAGTGCGCAAGGCCTTCGAGCAGGCGATGCCGTTGGGAAATGCCAAGAAAAAGCCGAAAAAGAAACCGAAAAAGCGTTGATCTCCCTCCGCATCCTTTGATGCAGGTCAGTTATTTTCCCGCCTTTATCCCTTGTGTTGACCGGACTTGATCCTGGTCAATTTCTGCGCCTGCGTGATTGGTTAACTTAGTTCCATCGCAGCAAAGCAGGGGCCAGGAGGCCACAGTCATGTTTTTCGATAACGTGGTGTTTGCCGGGGTTCTGACCGTAGGGCTCATGGTTCTGTTTTTTGCAGGGTTTGGATTTTTTATCTGGAAGGATGCGAATAAGCGCAAGAAGTAGGTCTTTCTGGATTTGATGAGCACGCAAGGCATTTTGGGCGACTTCGGTTGCCCTTTTTTTTGTCTTCTTGGCGGCCTTTGGGCCGACCATGTTCTGGTTGGGGGGGGTGGATATCCGTTGCTTCGGGTGCTGCTGCTGGCGGTTTCGCCCTTACGGCGAGTCACTTTTGACAAACGCCTCAAAAGTAACCAAAAAGTCTTGCCCCAACGTTCGGCCCACTCGCTAAGGCTCGGGGTTCCTTCGCTCCGGGATCCATCCGGGGGCATCGCCTACGGTTTGCTTCGCTGCACCTCCTCTCGATGTGTTTGGCTGCGCCAAACGGTCGCTGCGCTCCCACCCCCGGATGAATCCCTCCACTCAGCCTGCCGACGGGGCCTGAAGATCAAGAGCTGCAGCCGAGCTAACGCTCATCCTGTTGAGTGGGGCGGCTTTGCCGCGTGCGGTGCACTCAAATCTAAACTGTAGGCCTTCGCCTGCTCGCGATGGCGGCCTGCGAGCCGACCAATCTCTAACTGACCGGCCCCATTCCAACTGTGGGAGCTGGCCTGCCAGCGAAGGCGGCCTACGAGCCAACCAATCCCTCACTGACCACACCCATTCCCACTGTAGGAGTGAGCCTGCCAGCGAAGGCGGCCTGACGGCCGACCAATCCCCAACTGAACACACCCACTCCAACTGTGGGAGCTGGCCTGCCAGCGAAGGCGGCCTACGAGCCAACCAATCCCCCATTGACCACACCCATTCCCACTGTAGGAGCGAGCCTGCTCGCGATGGCGGCCGACCAGCCAATCAATCTCAAAATGACTGCACTCCGTTACCCATGTGAAGCTGACGAAGGCTGCAATTTTTTGCTCTGGCTCTGGCTCTGGCTCTGGCTCTGGCTCTTGATGTTGCTCTTGATCTCCAGCCCCTTCGGCAGGCCGAGCGAAGGTGTTCATCAGGGGGTAGGCGCGCAGCGCCGTGTGGCGAAGCCGCATACATCGAGAGGAGGTGCAGCGAAGCAAACCGTAGGCGATGCCCCCTGATGGACACCGTAGCGAGGGAACACTGAGCCTCAGCGAAGTGCCGTACGCCGGGGCAAAGCCTTTTGGTTCCTTTTTGGCGTTTGAAAAAGGGACTCGCTGTAAGAGCGAAACCGCCAGCGGCAACACCCGCAGAAACGGATATGCCCCCAAATCCAAAATCCCAAACGCAAAAAAAGGCGCGATCCTCTCGAATCGCGCCTTTTCATCAAAGCCTGAAGCCGACTATCAACTACCCAGAGCCTTCGAAGCCAACCAGAACAAACCAGCCGACAGCGCCACAGTCGCCGGCAGGGTCAGTACCCACGCCAGCAGAATGGTGCGCACGGTGCCACCTTGCAGGCCGCTCTTGTTAGCAACCATGGTACCGGCCACGCCCGAGGACAGCACGTGAGTGGTCGACACTGGCAGGCTGAAGATGTTGGCCAGGCCGATCATGCTCGCGGCGGTGATCTGGGCCGACATGCCTTGGGCATAGGTCATGCCTTGCTTGCCGATCTTCTCGCCGATGGTCAGAACCACGCGTTTCCAGCCGATCATGGTGCCCAGGCCCAGAGCCAGGGCAACCGCCAGAATCACCCAGAACGGGGCGTATTCGGTGGTGGTGGTCAGGTCTTTGCGCAGTTTGTCCAGGTCAGCCTTTTCGCGGGCTTCGAGGCCCGGCAGCTTGGCGACTTTCTTCGCGGTATCGTCCAGGCACAGCAGGTAGCGACGCACTTCGATGCGGCTTTCGGCCGGCAGCGAGTGGTAGTCCGATACACCTTTGAGGGTATGCAGCAGGGCGGAAATGGTCGGTTCGGTCTGCTGCGGGTTGCAGCGGAATTTCTCCGGCAGATCGCCTTCCACGCTTTTGCCCAGGGCCAGGAACTCGCCGAGGGTGGATGCGTTGCGCTGGTAGAACTGGCTCAGGTGCAGGGTCGCATCACGCGTGCGTTCGATCTGGTAGGTGGTGCTGTTCAGGTCAAGGACGAACTGCGCCGGCACGATACCGATCAGCACCAGCATGATCAGGCCGATGCCTTTCTGACCATCGTTGGAGCCGTGCACGAAGCTCATGGCCATCGCTGACATCACCAGTACCAGGCGATTCCAGAACGGCGGGTGCTTCTTGTCGTCGATCTTGCGGCGCTGTTCCGGCGTCTTGTGCATCTTCGACAGCGGGCGCCACCATTTCAGGCCGATCAGCACCAGGGCTGCGACGAGGAAACCGGCCATTGGCGAGAACACCAGCGAGGCACCGATGTCGATCGCTTTCTGCCAGTTCACGCCGTCAGCCAGCGGAATGTCGTTGATCAGGGCATTGGCCAGGCCGACACCGAGGATCGAGCCGATCAGGGTGTGCGAACTCGACGCCGGGATACCGAAGTACCAGGTGCCCAGGTTCCAGGCGATGGCTGCGGCGAGCAACGAAAACACCATCGCCAGGCCATGGCCGGTGTTCACATTGATCAGCAGTTCCACCGGCAGCAGGTGAACAATGGCATACGCCACGCCAACGCCGCCCAGCAATACGCCGAGGAAATTGAACACACCGGAGAAGAACACCGCCAGGTGAGGCGGCATGGCTTTGGTGTAGATAACAGTGGCTACCGCGTTAGCGGTGTCATGAAATCCATTGATGAACTCGAAGGCGAGGACAAACGTCAGGGCGAGCAAGAGGCTCACAAGCACCCAAGCATCCAGTCCGCTGAATAAATCGATCATGAAGGTTTTCTGACCCGGTCATAAGGGGGCGCGATTATGCCAGAAAAGACTGGAAATCGATCCCCTACCTGCTCATCGGTAGCCCACTTCGATGAATTAAATTGTTGCAAGGTGCAATGGCCGAGTGAATTGCAGGGTTTTGCAAGCTCTTGATTAGCCTAAAAAAATAGCGCTCAGCCAAGGTTTTGACCGAGGCCGGAGGCGGCTCGAACGCTTGTGTGAAATATCTCTGAAACGTGTAAGACACGCTCCATTCCCGTGCAGGACGGGGGAAGTGGCCGCTGCCCGCGGGTAGCGGGCGCGCAAGGCATCGTCGTTTCACCGCGCTTGTAACCGGTGCCGACGCAAACCCTCGAAAACTCAGGATCGTCCGGTCATGGCTCTTCGGTTTTGAGTTCTTCTTCCATCTTTTTCAGTTCTTGCTGGAAAACCTGATCCTGAACAGTGGGGCGTTTACGCCATGCCTTGCGTTCCGGTTCTGGTTGAGCGGCGTAGGTGGTGACTTCCCCGCCGTAAACTTCCTTGTAACGTTGTTCCTGGCGCTCAAGTTCCGCGCGCAGTTCGTCTTTCGTCACAGTGCTACCTGTTTGAGTTGAGATAAATGTCTGGTGAAACGCACTGCAACGAATCGATTGAGCGGATCCACCGACAGGTCATGCCCGGACGGGCATTGGTGTTATCGGCGGGGCGATCAAGACTTCCATGTTGCAGGCGGCTACGGCACCAGATTAAAACTGACGCAGCATCAGTTTCCTGTTTCAGCGAGTGCTGGCGTTGCATGAGTCATGCGCGTCAGCGCTGGCCGGGGCTGTCGGCGATTGGCATCGCGTCGGCAGGTGGCGGTCTCGGCGAATAACACGGGGCGCCACTGAGATGCATTATAGCGGTCGATTCGGGAATGACTATCTTTGCCAAGTTAAAAACGGTTCTGGATGTGTGATTGTTTTGTGACTGACGTTTTTTATCAGTAGTTAGAGTCGAGCCAAACCGTTATGGCCCCGTGTTGTGTTTCTGGCGTCATTAAGTCGAACAACTAACGGACCGCTTCAGCGGCTCGAAAAAGTTTAGAGAATATTGCCTCAAGGCCGAGTAAGGCCGGGAGGCAGGCGATTGCGATAATCGGTCGGTGGTTCGATAATCGCCCAATCTTGGCGTCCCGGCCCTTGTGTATCTGCTGGCGAGCCGCTTGTATAGCCATTGATCCGTGTCGGAAAAAGGACAAGAAATGAACGATCAAATGCGCAACTCCTTCACTTCCGTAGCGCCGCCGATCGTCGCTTCGCCGGCCAAGCGTATTCAAGCGCTGACCGGCGATCCGGATTTCATGACCTCCCTGGCCCGTGGTCTGGCGGTGGTGCAGGCGTTTCAGGAGCGCAAGCGGCACCTGACTATCGCGCAGATCAGCCACCGCACGGAAATTCCCCGCGCGGCTGTGCGCCGTTGCCTGCACACCTTGATCAAACTGGGTTACGCCACCACCGATGGCCGCACGTACTCGCTGCTGCCCAAAGTGCTGACTCTCGGCCACGCGTATCTGTCCTCGACGCCGTTGGCGGTTTCCGCGCAGCCGTATCTCGACCGTATGAGCGAGCAACTGCACGAAGCCTGCAACATGGCGACGCTGGAAGGTGACGACATTCTTTATATCGCCCGCTCGGCGACCACCCAGCGGCTGATTTCGGTCGACCTGTCGGTGGGCGGGCGTCTGCCGGCCTATTGCACGTCGATGGGGCGCATCCTGCTGGCGGCGCTGGACGACACCTCGCTGGGTGAATACCTCGACCACGCCGAACTGGTGGCCAAGACCAGCCGCACCCTGCACACCCCGGAAAGTCTGCTCGAATGCCTGCAGGAAGTGCGGCAGCAAGGCTGGTGCATCGTCGATCAGGAACTCGAGCAGGGCCTGCGTTCGATTGCCGTGCCGGTCTACGACGCGTCGGGTCAGGTGGTCGCGGCGCTCAACGTCAGTACCCACGCCGGTCGCGTCAGTCGCACCGAGCTGGAACAACGCTTTCTGCCGGGCCTGCTCAGTGCCAGCCGCGACCTCAGCGCGCAGTTGTTCGCCTGATGAAGCTGTTCGATAAACGCACAGTGTTGCGTTTATCGAATTGACGCTAAAACCCTTTGGATCATTAATGTCGCGGCAGCGTCATCCGGCGCAGATGTGAATGAGCCTGCCGGATTGTCGACTCCCATAATAATGACAAGAGGCAACTCTCCATGTGCATGCTCCCCGACTGTCGCCACTTCCGCCCGTGTTGCCGGGTTCACCGCAACAGCTGATTCCAGCCTTCTATTCTTGAGTCCGTGCCAGTCTGTGGCCGGCCGTCGTTCGACTGCGTTTTTTGCGTGGAATAAAAATAATGAACCAGCCTCAGTCCGCTGTAGGTCGCTGCCTCGACGTGCAGACCTTCATCAACGCCCAACCGATCTCGCGCTATCAGTGGCGGGTGGTGATCCTGTGTTTCCTCATTGTGTTTCTCGATGGCCTCGACACCGCCGCGATGGGTTTCATCGCTCCGGCGTTATCGCAGGACTGGGGCATCGACCGCGCCAGTCTTGGCCCGGTGATGAGCGCCGCGTTGATCGGCATGGTCTTCGGCGCTCTGGGCTCCGGCCCTCTGGCTGACCGCTTCGGGCGCAAAGTCGTGCTGGTCGGCGCCGTCCTGTTGTTCGGCGCTTTCAGCCTGGCCTCGGCGTACAGCACCAACGTGGAGCAACTGCTGGTGCTGCGTTTCCTCACCGGCCTGGGCCTCGGCGCCGGCATGCCCAACGCCACTACGCTGCTTTCGGAATACACCCCGGAGCGCAAGAAGTCGTTGCTGGTGACCAGCATGTTCTGTGGCTTCAACCTCGGCATGGCCGGTGGCGGCTTCATTTCGGCGAAGCTGATCCCGGCGTTCGGCTGGCACAGCCTGCTGCTGATCGGCGGAATCCTGCCGCTGATTCTCGCGGTGGTGCTGCTGTTCTGGTTGCCGGAATCGGCGCGTTATCTGGTGGTGCGCAATCGCGGCACCGACAAAGTGCGCAAGACCTTGTCGCCGATCGATCCGGTCACTGTCGCCCAAGCGTCGAGTTTCAGCGTACCGGAACAGAAAACCGTCAAGGCACGCAACGTATTCGCGGTGATTTTCTCCGGCACCTACAGCGCCGGCACCTTGCTGCTGTGGCTGACCTACTTCATGGGCCTGGTCATCGTTTATCTGCTGACCAGTTGGCTGCCGACCCTGATGCGTGACAGCGGCGCGAGCATGGAGCAGGCGGCGTTCATTGGCGCGCTGTTCCAGTTCGGTGGGGTGTTGAGTGCAGTGGCTGTGGGATGGGCGATGGACCGCTTCAATCCGCACAAGGTCATCGGCACTTTCTACCTGCTGGCCGGGGTGTTTGCCTACGCGGTGGGGCAGAGCCTGGGCAACATCACGTTGCTGGCGACCTTGGTGCTGGTGGCGGGGATGTGCGTCAACGGCGCGCAATCGGCGATGCCTTCGCTGGCGGCGCGGTTTTATCCGACCCAGGGCCGGGCGACGGGTGTTTCATGGATGCTGGGGATTGGCCGCTTTGGCGCGATTCTCGGGGCGTGGATGGGCGCGACGTTGCTGGGCCTGGGCTGGAATTTCGAGCAGGTGTTGACGGCGCTGGTGATTCCGGCGGCGTTGGCGACGACGGCGGTGGTGATCAAAGGCATGGTGAGTCATGCGGATGCGACTTGAGGTCAGGTCTGTAGATCTTCATTGAACTGGCAGGCCTCATCGCGAGCAGGCTCACTCCTACAGGGGGAACGCATTCCAAATGTAGGAGTGAGCCTGCTCGCGATGCTTTTGCTGTTGATTGTTAGGGTGATAACAATCTGTTCGATAAACGAACACTCAGTCGATTATCGGATTGTTTGGCGATTTTTCGCGGCTTAATCTGCAGTGACTCCGGCGCTGAACCTCGCGCCTTTTTATCACTGGCGATTCACTACAAAAACGGGAGCCTGCTCCATGGCTGAGATCCTTTCGCTGCACGACGCAGTGAAGCAATTCGTCAACGACGGTGACACCGTCGCGCTCGAAGGCTTCACTCACCTGATCCCTACGGCGGCAGGTCATGAAATCATTCGTCAGGGCAAGAAAGATCTGACCCTGGTGCGGATGACGCCTGACCTGATCTACGACCAACTGATCGGTGCCGGTTGTGCACGCAAGCTGATCTTTTCCTGGGGCGGCAATCCGGGCGTGGGTTCGCTGCACCGTCTGCGCGATGCGGTCGAGAAGCAATGGCCGCATGCGCTGGAAATCGAAGAGCACAGCCACGCCGACCTGGCCAATGCCTACGTCGCCGGCGCTTCCGGCCTGCCGTTCGCAGTATTGCGGGCCTATGCCGGTTCCGACCTGCCGAAGGTCAATCCGCTGATCAAGTCCGTGACTTGCCCGTTCACCGGTGAAGTGCTGGCGGCAGTGCCGTCGGTGCGTCCGGACGTGACCGTGATCCACGCGCAGAAAGCCGACCGCCAGGGCAACGTGCTGCTGTGGGGCATTCTCGGGGTGCAGAAAGAAGCGGCGCTGGCGGCCAAGCGCTGCATCGTCACCGTCGAGGAAATCGTCGATAACCTCAACGCGCCGATGAACGCCTGCGTGCTGCCGACCTGGGCCTTGAGCGCGGTCTGCCATGTACCCGGCGGCGCGCATCCGTCCTACGCCCACGGTTACACCGAACGCGACAATCGTTTCTATCAGGCGTGGGACCCGATCGCCCGCGACCGTGAGACGTTTACCGCGTGGCTCAACGAATACATCCATGGCTGCGCTGACTTCAGCGAGTTCCAGGCCAAGTTGGCCGCTGCTTCGGAGGCCAAGTAATGACGTACTCCACCAATGAAATGATGACCGTCGCGGCGGCCCGTCGCCTGAAGAACGGCTCGGTGTGCTTCGTCGGCATCGGCCTGCCGTCGAAAGCCGCCAACCTCGCGCGCCTGACCTCGTCGCCCGACGTGGTGCTGATCTACGAATCGGGGCCGATTGGCGCCAAGCCCAGCGTACTGCCGCTGTCCATCGGTGATGGCGAACTGGCGGAAACCGCCGACACCGTCGTACCAACCGGTGAGATTTTTCGCTATTGGCTGCAGGGCGGACGCATCGACGTCGGTTTTCTCGGCGCCGCGCAGGTCGACCGTTTCGGCAACATCAATACCACCGTAGTCGGTGATTACTTTTCCCCGAAAGTGCGTTTGCCGGGTGCCGGCGGTGCGCCGGAGATCGCCGGTTCTGCCAAAAGCGTGCTGATCATCCTCAAGCAGTCGGCGCGCTCGTTTGTCGACAAGCTCGACTTCATCACGTCGGTCGGTCACGGCGAGGGCGGCGATTCGCGCAAGCGTCTGGGGCTGCCGGGCGCCGGCCCGGTGGGGATCATCACTGACCTGTGCATCATGGAGCCGGAAGCGGGCAGCCATGAATTCGTGGTCACCGCGCTGCACCCCGGCGTGACCCGCGAGCAAGTGATTGCCGCCACCGGTTGGGCCATTCGTTTTGCCGACAATGTAGCCACCACCGCCGAGCCGACCGAGGTCGAACTGACCGCGCTGCGTGACCTCGAAGCACGCACCGCCGCCGCCCACGGCCAGGCACCGGGAGAAGCATGATGCGTGACGTGTATATCTGCGATGCGATTCGTACCCCCATCGGCCGTTTCGGCGGCGGACTGTCTGCCGTGCGCGCCGACGATCTGGCCGCGGTGCCGATCAAGGCACTGATGGAGCGCAATCCCTCGGTGGACTGGAACGCGATCGACGAAGTGTTCCTCGGCTGCGCCAACCAGGCTGGCGAAGACAACCGCAACGTGGCGCGCATGGCGCTGCTGCTGGCCGGCCTGCCGGACAGCGTGCCGGGCGTGACCCTCAACCGTCTCTGCGCTTCGGGCATGGACGCGATCGGCACCGCGTTCCGCGCGATTGCCAGTGGCGAGATGGAGCTGGCGATTGCCGGTGGCGTCGAGTCGATGTCCCGCGCGCCGTTCGTGATGGGCAAGGCTGACGCGGCGTTTTCGCGCAACATGAAACTCGAAGACACCACCATCGGGTGGCGCCTCATCAATCCGTTGATGAAGGCCCAGTACGGCGTCGATGCGATGCCGCAGACCGCCGACAACGTGGCCGATGACTATAAAGTGTCGCGCGCCGATCAGGATGCGTTTGCCCTGCGCAGCCAGCAACGCACTGCCGCTGCACAAGCTGCGGGCTACTTCGCCGAGGAAATCGTCGAAGTGCGGATTGCCCACAAGAAGGGCGAAACCGTGGTCAGCCAAGACGAACATCCACGCGCTGACACCACGATTGAAGCGCTGACCAAATTGAAACCGGTCAACGGCCCGGACAAAACCGTCACCGCCGGTAATGCCTCCGGCGTCAACGACGGTGCTGCCGCGCTGATTCTCGCTTCGGCCGAAGCGGTGAAAAAACATGGCCTGACGGCCCGCGCCAGAGTGCTCGGTATGGCCAGCGCCGGTGTCGCGCCACGCGTCATGGGCATCGGCCCGGTGCCGGCGGTGCGCAAACTGATCGAGCGTCTCGGCGTGGCGGTCAGCGATTTCGATGTGATCGAACTCAATGAAGCGTTTGCCAGCCAGGGGTTGGCGGTGCTGCGTGAGCTGGGGCTGGCGGACGACGCGGCGCAGGTCAACCCGAACGGCGGCGCGATTGCCTTGGGGCACCCGTTGGGCATGAGCGGTGCGCGGCTGGTACTGACCGCGTTGCATCAGCTTGAAAAGATTCAAGGCAAGAAAGGTCTGGCGACGATGTGCGTCGGTGTCGGCCAAGGTCTGGCCCTGGCGATCGAACGCGTCTGACGCAGCGCGTCGACTGATAAGAACTGAGGAAAGCGAAATGACTGACAAGCCTGGCTACCGTCGTCCGCAGGAAGGCACCCAGCCTGAGTACCTGCACCCGACGTATCAATCCACCAACCTGCGCTCGCCGTCCAAGCCGTTGGTGTTTCTGCCGCATTCGTTATCGGAGATCACCGGCCCGACCATTGGTGCCGAACGCGTCGCCGAGAAGGACAACGATCTGACTGCCCAGCACGACGGCGAACCGTTGGGCGAGCGCATTATCATTCACGGCCGCGTGCTCGACGAAAACGGGCTGCCGGTGCCGGGGATTCTGGTGGAGATCTGGCAGGCCAACGCCGCCGGTCGCTACAACCACCAGCGTGATCTGCACGACGCACCGCTGGACCCGAACTTTACCGGCACCGGCCGCACCGTGACCGACGCCGATGGCTGGTACCAGTTCCAGACCATCAAGCCAGGCGCTTACCCGTGGGGCAATCACCACAACGCGTGGCGTCCGGCGCACATTCACTTTTCGCTGTTCGGGCCGAGCATCCTCACCCGTCTGGTGACGCAGATGTATTTCCCCGGCGACCCGCTGCTGGCCTACGACCCGATCTACAACTGCGTGCCGGACACCTCGGCCAAGGAACGTTTGATCGCCGCTTTCGATCTGGAAAAAACCATTCCGTCCTACGCCCTCGGCTATCGCTGGGACATCGTCTTGCGCGGCCGCGATGCCACGCCGATGGAGAAATAAGATGACGCTGACTGCCACCACGTCCCACACCGTCGGGCCGTACTACCACATCGGCCTGACCTGGCTTAACCGCGAAAACCTCGCGGTCGAACAAACCCTCGGCGAGCGCGTGGCGATCACCGGCCAAGTCGTTGACGGCAACGGCGATGTGGTCAACGACGCGATGCTCGAAGTCTGGCAGGCCAACGCCGCCGGCAAGTACGCGCATCCGGAAGATGCGCAGGACAAACCGCTGGACCCGCATTTCGAAGGTTTCGGCCGGGTGCCGGTGGACGCCGAAGGGCGTTTCCGTTTCACCACGATCAAACCGGGCACGGTCGAAGGCCTGAAGGGCTCGACCCAGGCCCCGCACCTGGTGGTCCTGGTGTTTGCCCGTGGTTTGGTCAAGCACTTGCTGACGCGCATCTACTTTGAAGGCGACCCGGCCAACGTGAATGATCCGCTGCTCGAATGTGTACCGGCCGAGCGTCGTGCGACCTTGCTGGCGAAGCCGGATGCGGCGGGGGTTTATCAGTGGAATGTGATTTTGCAGGGCGCTGACGCCGAGACGGTGTTCTTCGACTACTGAAGATCACCACACATCCCCTGTGGGAGCGAGCTTGCTCGCGAAGGCGTCATGTCAGGCAACATCGATGGTGACTGACACACTGCTTTCGCGAGCAAGCCCGCTCCCACAGGGGAATGGCTGTGTTGATGATTCATCGTGGAACGGGACTGTTGCGAAGTGTGTCTAGACTCTCACCTGTCCCCTCAGAGTAAAAAACAATGACAACTACCACCGCTCATTACACCGGCGAAGAGCGCAGCAAGCGCATCTTCGCGATTGTCGGTGCCTCGTCCGGCAACCTGGTCGAATGGTTCGACTTCTATGTCTACGCCTTTTGCGCAATCTATTTCGCCCCGGCGTTTTTCCCCTCCGATAACCCCACGGTGCAACTGGTCAACACGGCCGGGGTGTTCGCTGCCGGGTTCCTGATGCGCCCGATTGGTGGCTGGATTTTCGGTCGGCTGGCGGACAAGAAGGGCCGCAAGACCTCGATGATGATTTCGGTGCTGATGATGTGCTTCGGCTCGCTGCTCATCGCCTGCCTGCCGACCTATTCCAGCATTGGCGTCTGGGCGCCGCTGCTGTTGCTGTTCGCGCGTCTGCTGCAAGGTCTGTCGGTGGGGGGCGAATACGGCACCACCGCGACTTACATGAGTGAAGTCGCGCTCAAGGGGCAGCGCGGGTTCTTCGCCTCGTTCCAGTACGTGACCCTGATCGGCGGCCAACTGCTGGCGGTGCTGCTGGTGGTGATCCTGCAGCAGTTCCTCAGCGAAGACGAACTGCGTGCCTACGGCTGGCGGATTCCGTTTGTGGTCGGTGCGGTGGCGGCGGTGATCTCGCTGTTCCTGCGTCGTTCGCTCAAAGAAACCACCAGCAAGGAAATGCGCGAGAACAAGGACGCCGGCAGCATCCGTGCGCTGTTCCGTGATCATAAAGCCGCGTTCATCACCGTGCTTGGTTACACCGCCGGTGGCTCGCTGATTTTCTACACCTTCACCACGTACATGCAGAAGTACCTGGTGAACACCGCCGGCATGCATGCCAAGACCGCCAGCTACATCATGACCGGCGCACTGTTCCTGTATATGTGCATGCAGCCGCTGTTCGGCATGCTCGCCGACAAGATCGGTCGACGTAATTCGATGCTCTGGTTCGGTGCGCTCGGCACGCTGTTCACCGTGCCGATCCTGTTGAGCCTGAAGAGCATCAGCAGCCCGGTTCTGGCCTTCGTGCTGATCACCGTGGCGCTGGCGATCGTCAGTTTCTACACCTCGATCAGCGGCCTGGTGAAAGCCGAAATGTTCCCGCCGGAAGTCCGCGCGCTCGGCGTGGGTCTGGCCTACGCGGTGGCCAACGCGATCTTCGGCGGTTCGGCCGAATACGTGGCCCTGAGCCTTAAAGCCGGGGGCATGGAAAACGCCTTCTACTGGTACGTTACGGTGATGATGGCAGTGGCGTTCCTGTTCAGCCTGCGCCTGCCGAAACAGGCGGCGTACTTGCACCACGATCTCTAAACCGATGCGCGCGGGCCGTGAAGGCCCGCGCCGGCAAGGACTGTTTATGACTCAGCGACCGGGCAATCAATTGTTCGATGCCTACTTTACTGCCCGCGATATGCGCGAAGTGTTCTGCGATCAGGGCCGGGTGCAGGCGATGCTCGATTTCGAAGCGGCGCTGGCTCGGGCGGAGGCGCGAGTCGGGGTGATTCCTTCCTCTGCGGTTGCCCCGATTGCCGCTGCATGCAACGCCGGTCTGTATGACTTCGCCGCGCTCGGTGACGCCATCGCCACGGCGGGCAATTCGGCGATTCCCTTGGTCAAGGCCTTGGGCAAGCAGATCGCTGCGACCGACGTCGAGGCCGAGCGTTATGTGCATCTGGGCGCCACCAGTCAGGACGTGATGGATTCCGGGCTGGTGCTGCAAATGCGTCAGGCGCTGGAACTGATCGACGCGGATCTGGCGCAACTGGCCAACGCGCTCGCTGCGCAGGCGCAGCGGCATGCGGCGACGCCACTGGCCGGGCGCACCTGGCTGCAACACGCGACACCGGTGACTCTGGGCATGAAAATCGCCGGTTGGCTTGGCGCGATGACCCGCAGCCGTCAGCGTCTACGCGAGCTCAAGCCTCGTCTGTTGGTGCTGCAGTTTGGCGGTGCGTCCGGCACGCTCGCGGCGCTCGGCGGTCAGGCGTTGCCCATCGCCCAGGCCTTGGCCGAAGAACTGCAACTGACACTGCCCGAGCAACCGTGGCACACCCAGCGTGATCGCATTGTCGAGTTCGGCGCGGTACTCGGTTTGATCGCCGGCAGCCTCGGCAAACTCGGTCGCGACGTCAGCCTGTTGATGCAGACCGAGGCGGCGGAAGTGTTCGAACCGTCGGCACCGGGCAAGGGCGGTTCGTCGACCATGCCGCACAAGCGCAATCCGGTCGGCGCGGCGGTATTGATCGGCGCGGCGACGCGGGTGCCGGGGCTGGTCTCGACGTTGTTCAGCGCCATGCCTCAGGAGCACGAACGCAGTCTCGGTCTGTGGCATGCCGAATGGGAAACCCTGCCGGAAATCTGTTGCCTGGTGTCCGGTGCGCTGCAACAGGCGCGCCTGCTGGCCGATGGTCTGGAGGTCGATGCCGAGCGCATGGCGCGCAACCTCGAATTGACCCAAGGGCTGGTGCTGGCCGAAGCGGTGAGCATCGTCCTTGCGCAACGGGTCGGGCGCGACACTGCGCATCATTTGCTCGAGCAGTGCTGCAAACGCGCGGTGGCCGAGCAGCGCCATCTGCGCGCGGTACTCGGCGACGAGCCGCAAGTGACTGCCGAACTGAGCAGTGCTGAACTGGATCATCTGCTTGACCCTGCGCATTACCTAGGCCAGGCCCAAGTCTGGGTCGCGCGCGCAGTGGCCGAGCACAATGCTTTGACTGTCTGAAGGAGAGGGCTGTGGCTTTCGTTCAACTCGCCGATGGCGAACTGCACTATCAGATTCAAGGGCCTCAACTTCAAGGCCCGGCCGATGCGCCGGTGCTGGTGCTGTCCAACTCGTTGGGCACCGACCTGCACATGTGGGACGCGCAGATGCCGGCGTTCACCGAGCACTTCCGCGTGCTGCGTTTCGACACCCGTGGTCACGGTCAATCGCTGGTGACGCCAGGGCCGTACAGCATCGAGCAACTGGGCCGCGACGTGCTGGGGCTGCTCGATGCGCTGCACATCGAGCGTGCGCATTTTTGCGGATTGTCGATGGGGGGCTTGATCGGCCAATGGCTGGGGATCCATGCCGGTCATCGTCTGCACAAACTGATTGTGTGCAACACCGCCGCGAAGATCGGTGACCCGTCGGTATGGAACCCGCGCATCGAAACCGTGCTGCGTGATGGTCCGGCAGCGATGGTTGCCCTGCGTGATGCGTCGATTGCGCGCTGGTTCACTCCGGACTTTTCCGCAGCCAATCCGGCTGCAGCGAAGAAGATCACCGACATGCTCGCGGCGACTTCGCCTGAAGGTTATGCGGCCAACTGTGCGGCGGTGCGTGACGCCGATTTCCGTGAGCAGTTGGCCTCGATCAACCTGCCGCTGCTGGTCATCGCCGGCACGGAAGACGCGGTGACGCCGCCGTCCGGTGGGCACTTCATTCAACAGCACGTGCGCGGCGCCGAGTACGCCGAGTTCTATGCCGCGCACCTGTCCAACGTGCAGGCCGGTGCGGATTTCAGTGATCGTGCATTGGCGTTTTTGAACGCTCAGTGAGGGAAAGTTTGTGGACGAGAAACAACGTTACGACGAAGGCATGCAGGTACGCCGTGCGGTGTTGGGTGATGCGCATGTCGATCGCAGCCTGACCACGCTGACCGAGTTCAATTCGGAATTCCAGGAGATGATCACCCGCCACGCCTGGGGCGACATCTGGACCCGCCCGGGCCTGCCACGGCATACCCGCAGCCTGATCACCATCGCCATGCTGATCGGGATGAATCGCGAAGGTGAACTGAAACTGCATTTGCGCGCGGCGGCCAACAATGGTGTGAGCCGCGGCGAGATCAAGGAAGTGATCATGCAGAGCGCGATTTATTGCGGGATTCCGGCGGCCAATGCCACGTTCCATCTGGCGGAGTCGGTGTGGGATGAGCTGGGAGTTGAATCCCGGGAGTGAGGGTGCCTGAGCCGACGCCTTCGCGAGCAAGCCCGCTCCCACAGGGAAATGCAGTCCAAATGTGGGAGCGGGTTTGCTCGCGAAAGCGGCAGACGCCGTGATGCATCGTTTCATCTGGCGGAGTCGGTGTGGGATGAGCTGGGAGTCGAATCCCGGGAGTGAGGGTGCCTGAGCCGACGCCTTCGCGAGCAAGCCCGCTCCCACAGGGAAATGCAGTCCAAATGTGGAGCGGGCTTGCTCGCGAAAGCGGCAGACGCCGTGATGCATCGTTCCATCTGGCGGAGTCGGTGTGGGATGAGCTGGGAGTTGAGTCCCGGGAGTGAGGGCGCCTGAGCCGACGCCTTCGCGAGCAGGCTCGCTCCCACAGGGAAATGCAGTCCAAATGTGGAGCGGGCTTGCTCGCGAAAGCGGCAGGCGCCGTGATGCATCGTTTCATCTGGCGGAGTCGGTGTGGGATGAGCTGGGAGTTGAGTCCCGGGAGTGAGGATGCCTGGGCCGACGCCTTCGCGAGCAGGCTCGCTCCCACAGGGAAATGCAGTCCAAATGTGGGAGCGGGCTTGCTCGCGAAAGCGGCAGACGCCGTGATGCATCGTTCCATCTGGCGGAGTCGGTGTGGGATGAGCTGGGAGTTGAATCCCGGGAGTGAGGGCGCCTGAGCCGACGCTTTCGCGAGCAGGCTCGCTCCCACAGGGAAATGCAGTCCAAATGTGGAAGCGGGCTTGCTCGCGAAAGCGGCAGACGCCGTGATGCATCGTTCCATCTGGCGGAGTCGGTGTGGGATGAGCTGGGAGTTGAGTCCCGGGAGTGAGGATGCCTGGGCCGACGCCTTCGCGAGCAGGCTCGCTCCCACAGGGAAATGCAGTCCAAATGTGGGAGCGGGCTTGCTCGCGAAAGCGGCAGACGCCGTGATGCATCAATCAGCACATGCACTCAAACTCTGGCAATCATGAAAATCCGCTTGAACGGAAACAGCGTCTGCCCGTTGTTCTCCTGCGGATAATGCGCGTGCACCCGCATCAGGAAGTGGTAGATAAACCGCGCCTGCTCCTCTGAAGTCAGCGCCTGCATCACCGGCCTCAGCGCCGAGACCTTCACCCAGTCATAGATTGGCGACTTGCCGTCGACCACCTGCAATTGCTCGGTTTCCCAGATATCCAGTGATGTCGTCCGTGGCGCGAGCAAGCGGTAGTAATCCTCCAGCGTCAACAACGGTCGCGCCGCCATGCACTGGCGCAGTTGCGCTGTGCCCATCGGGGTGTGACCCGGACCTGCGTCTTCGAGGGTGTCGAGCATCAGGCGATACCACAGCGCATCGCGCCAGTCCGGCATGTGCAGCGCCAGACAACCGCCGGGGCGCAGATGCCCGAGCAGGCGCGGTAGCATTTGTTGATGATCGCCAATGAAGTGCAGCACCGCCGCCGCGAGCAGCAGGTCGGCCGGTTGTCCGGGGTGCCAATCGAGCAGGTCGCACTCTGTCCACTGGGCGCTGATCGGCAGGCAGCGTGCTTGATCAAGCATCTGTCGCGAACTGTCGACCCCGTGCAGCTGCGCACGCGGCCAGCGCTCGGCCAGCAATTGAGTGGCAATGCCGGTGCCGCAGCCGAGGTCGTAAATGCGTTTGGGGTCGTCCAGGTCGATACGGTCGAGCAATTCGTTGACCGGGCGTTGCCTGAGACGGGAAAACTGCCGGTACGCCTTGGCGTCCCAGTCGGGCGAGTCGTTGAGAGGAGTGATCATGAGGTGGTCCTCCGATGATCAGCAGTGTCTTCCGGTGACAATCTGGTCAAAGCTTGAGGACCAACAACTATGGATAACGGAAGCGGGGAGGGTGTGGCACCTGAGTCCTTCAGGTTTTTCCTACTCTACGCGAGGCCCCGCGAAGTGCTACAGATCCTGACGGATGGTGCAATTCCATTGTGGGAGCGGGAACAAGCCCGCTCACAGGCGGGGGTGGTGTTTACAACAGGCTGATCGGGTAGCTGATGATCAGGCGGTTTTCGTCGAACTCGTTGTTGTTGAAGTCACGGCGTATGGTCGAGTTGCGCCAGCGCACGTTCAGGTCGCGCAGGGTGCCGCTCTGCACGGTGTAGCCCAGTTCCGATTCGCGCCCCCATTCCTTGCCGTCAGTGATGCTCCCGGTGTGCACGTTGTCGCCGCTGATGTAGCGGTTCATCAGGGTCAGGCCGGGGATGCCAAGGGCGGCGAAGTTGTAGTCGTGGCGCACCTGCCATGATCGTTCCTGTGCGTTGTCGTAGCTGGCGTTGTAGCTGTCATTGGCCAGGGTGCCGCCGCTGGTGCCGTTGACGCGCATCCAGGCGCTGTCGCCGGTGAGTTTCTGCAGGCCGACATAGAAGGTGTTGCCGCCGTACCGGGCCGAAAACATCCCCGACCAGGTCTTGTTGTCCAGCTCACCGGCGCGGGCGCTGCCGTCGTCCTTGCCGTAGAAGAAGCCAAGGTTGGCACCCAGGGTCCAGTCGCCGAGTGGCTGGCTGTGGATCAAATTGACGTACTGCTGGCTGTAGATGTCCTTGAGTTCGGCGTTCCACAGGCCGATCTGCGTGCGTTTTTCGTTGAAAACGTACTCACCGCCCTGGAAGTTGAAGCGATCGGAGGTGAACGCCGGTTTTCCAAACATCGACATGTCGCTCATGCTGCTGTCGTCGCGCGGACTGTTGGCGCGCAACTGTCCGCCGTACAGGGTCAGCCCGTTGATTTCTTTGGAGGTGATCTGGCCGCCACGGAAGGTCTGCGGCAGCGAACGCCCGTCATCCGAACGCAGGATCGGCAGCACCGGCATCCATTCGCCGACCTTGATTTCGGTCTGCGACAGCTTGGCCTTGAACGCCACGTTGGTGCGACCGAAGTTGTCCGCCGGACGGCCGTCGTGGTCCAGCGGCAGCAACTGCGTGCCGCCGGTGCCTTTACCGCCATCGAGCTTGACCGAGTACAGGCCGAGCACATCCATGCCGAAACCGACGGTGCCCTGGGTGAAGCCGGATTTGGCGTCGAGAATGAAGTTCTGCGTCCATTCTTCAGCCTTGCCCTGAGCCTTGGTCGGGTTGGTGAAGTTGCGGTTGATGTAGAAGTTGCGCAGGTTCAGGTTGGCGCTGGCGCCTTCGACAAAACCTGCTTCTTCGGCGACGGCGGGCAGCGCGGCGCCGGTCAGGGCCAGGGCGATCAGGCCGGGAAATGCATAAGGCGCAGGGGAGGTGGTCATGGGCTCGGGGCTCTCTTGTTTTTGTAAGGCAAACGGGTTCGCTGCCACCGCGTTCGGGGCGCAGACAGGTATTGATATTCAGAGGTAAAGCGGTGGCGATCAGCCGGGCGGGGCAGGGCGAGGGGGCATGGTGTCGAACCTGTTGTTATTGGTTTTGTGGGTCGAATGGTGCGGGGCGCGGACGGATGGATTCAATTGGCTAAAGCGGGTTTTGGGCGATTATCGAACGCAAGATTGAGCCGGGTTTTGTAGTGATTGCCAAGGCCTCTTCGCGAGCCCAGACACCATCACTTTCTGGCAGGCAACAAAAAGCCCGCCAAAATGGCGGGCTCTCTGTGTTCACCGGATGATCAGAACAGCTTCATCTTCGGTGCTTCTTCTTTCAGCGGTTCGTTCTGCGCGGTTTGCGCATTCCAGCCACCGCCCAACGCCTTGTACAGGTTGACCGCACTGGTCAGCTGCGCGAGGCGGTCGGTGATCAGCGCCTGTTGCGCGCTGAACAGCTGACGCTGGGCATCGAGGAACGTCAGGTTGCTGTCGACACCGATACGGTAACGACGCTCGGCCAGACGGTAGTAATCCTGGTTGGCCGCGACGAAATCACGCTGCGCTTGCAGCTGTTCGGTGTAGGTCTGACGTGCAGCCAGGCCGTCGGCGACTTCCTGGAAGGCGGTTTGAATCGACTTCTCGTAGTTCGCCACGCCAATGTCCTTCTGGATCTTGGCGTAGTCGAGGCTGGCGCGCAGGCTGCCGGCGTTGAAGATCGGCAGGTTGATCTGCGGCTGGAACAGCCACGTGCCCGAACCGCCCTTGAACAGGCCGGACAGGTCCGGGCTCAGGCTGCCCGCGTTGGCGGTCAGGCTGATGCTCGGGAAGAACGCTGCACGGGCGGCGCCGATGTTGGCGTTGGCGGCCTTCAGGTTGTACTCGGCCTGGAGGATGTCCGGACGACGTTGCAGCAGGTCCGAAGGCAGACCGGCCGGTACGTCGCTGAGCAGGTCATCCGACAGCGGTTTGGCCGCTTGCAGGTTGGCCGGGATACCGGTGCCGAGCAGCAGGGTCAGGCTGTTTTCGTCCTGAGCCACCTGACGGGTGTACTTGGCCAGTTGCGCCCGGGCGTTTTCCACCGAGGTGCGCGACTGCGCCAGGTCGAGTGCCGAGGCCACACCGACTTCGTTGCTGCGGCTGGTCAGCTTGTAGCTTTCCTCGAAGGCACCGAGGGTATCCTGCGTCAGCTTGAGCAGTTCCTTGTCGGCCTGCCAGGTCAGGTAGGCGTTGGCCACGCTGGCCACCAGACTGATCTGGGTGCTGCGGCGCGCTTCTTCGGTGGCGAAGTATTGTTGCAGCGCTTGTTCGCTCAGGCTGCGAACCCGACCGAACAGGTCGAGCTCATAGGCGCTGATGCCGACGGTCGCCGAATACTGGCTGGTGATCATCTCCTGGCCGGTGCTCGAAGCCCTGGCCGGCAGTCGCTGACGGCTGCCGCTGGCGTTGGCCGAAACAGCCGGGAACAGATCAGCCCGCTGGATGCGGTATTGAGCCGCGTAAGCGTCGATGTTCAGCGCTGCGACCCGCAGGTCGCGGTTGTTTTCAAGCGAGACCTGAATCAGCTGTTGCAGGGCCGGGTCATGGAAAAACTGCTTCCAGCCCTGCTCGGCAGCGGCCTGCGCCGGTGCCTGGGCCGGCGAGTACGCCGGCCCTTGCGGGTACTGACCTGCGACCGGAGCCTCAGGCTGCTGATAATCGGGTATCAGCGAGCAACCGCTCAGCACGAAGGCGGCGACTGCGATGGAGAGTAGCGACTTGCTCATTGGCCAGCCTCTTTAGGAGTTTCAGTTGTTTCATCCGGATCGGCGATTTTACGCTGGCCCATGGACGAAACCGTAACGAAGAACAGTGGGACCCAGAAGATCGCCAGGATCGTGGCCGTGAGCATACCGCCAATCACGCCGGTACCGATTGCGTGCTGGCTGCCTGAACCGGCGCCGGTGGAGATTGCCAACGGTACTACACCGAGGACGAACGCCAGCGAGGTCATGATGATCGGTCGCAGACGCATGCGGCACGCTTCGATCGCGGCATCGCGCAGACTGCGCCCTTGCTCGTGCAGCTCCTTGGCAAATTCGACGATCAGAATGGCGTTTTTAGCCGCCAGACCGATGGTCGTCAACAGACCCACCTGGAAGTACACGTCGTTGGACAGACCGCGCAGGCTGGTGGCCATCAGCGCACCGATGATCCCCAGCGGTACCACGAGCATAACGGCGATCGGAATCGACCAGCTCTCGTACAGCGCCGCCAGACACAGGAACACCATCAGCAGCGACAGGGCGTACAGCGCTGGCGCTTGCGAGCCGGACAGACGTTCCTCGTAGGACAGACCCGTCCAGGAGATACCGACACCGGCCGGAAGCTTCTTGGCAATCGCTTCGACTTCGGCCATCGCTTCACCGGTGGAATAACCCGGCGCCGGAGAACCGAGGATCTCCATCGCTTCTACACCGTTGTAACGCGCCAGTTTCGGCGATCCGTAAATCCACTCACCCTTGGCGAATGCGGAGAACGGCACCATGGTCCCGGCGCTGTTGCGCACATACCACTTCTTCAAGTCTTCAGGGCTCATGCGAGCACCGGCCTGACCTTGCACGTACACCTTCTTCACCCGACCACGGTCGATGAAGTCGTTGACGTAGCTACTACCGAAGGAAATCGACAGGGTGCTGTTGATGTCGGAAATGCTCACGCCGAGGGCGCGGGCTTTCGCATCGTCGATTTCCAGATGGTATTGCGGCTCGTCGTTCAGACCGTTCGGACGCACTTGGTAGAGCACCTTGCTCTGCGCGGCCATGCCGAGGAACTGATTACGCGCTTCCATCAGTTTTTCGTGACCGATACCGGCGCGGTCTTGCAGGAACACGTCGAAACCGGTGGCGTTACCCAGCTCCAGTACTGCCGGCGGGGCGAAGGCAAACACCATCGCATCGCGGAAGCTGAAGAAGTGTTGCTGCGCACGCTGAGCCAGGGCAAACACGCTGTTGCTCGAATCACGCTCGTGCCACGGCTTGAGCATGATGAACGCCAGACCCGAGCTCTGACCACGACCGGCGAAGTTGAAGCCGTTCACGGTGAACACCGAAGCCACCGCGCCGGACTCTTTCTCCAGCAGGTAGGAGCGCATTTCGTCGATCACCACCTGTGTCCGCTCGGCACTGGAGCCGGCCGGAGTCTGCACCTGGGCGAACAGTACGCCCTGGTCTTCTTCGGGCAGGAACGCGGTCGGAATGCGGGTGAACAGCCAGATCATGCCAACCACGATCAACAGGTAGGCCAGCAGGTACGGCGCCTTGCGTGACAGCATGTTGCCGACACCGCGCTCGTAGCTTCTGACGCCGCTGTCGAAGGTGCGGTTGAACCAGCCGAAGAAACCTTTTTTCGGCGTGCCGTGCTCGCCTTTCGGAATCGCCTTGAGCATGGTGGCGCACAGCGCCGGGGTGAAAATCAGCGCAACCATGACCGACAGGGCCATGGCCGAGACGATGGTGATCGAGAACTGCTTGTAGATCACACCGGTGGAACCGCTGAAGAACGCCATCGGCAACAGTACCGCCGACAGTACCAAGGCAATACCGACCAGGGCGCCCTGAATCTGGCCCATGGACTTCTTGGTCGCCTCTTTCGGTGACAAGCCTTCCTCGCTCATCACCCGCTCGACGTTTTCCACCACGACGATGGCGTCGTCCACCAGCAAGCCGATGGCCAGCACCATACCGAACATGGTCAGGGTGTTGATGCTGAAACCAAAGGCCGCGAGGATCCCGAACGTACCGAGCAATACCACCGGCACGGTCATCGTGGTGATGACGGTGGCGCGGAAATTCTGCAGGAACAGGAACATCACCAGGAACACCAGCACGATTGCTTCGACCAGGGTTTCAACCACACCTTTGATCGACTCGGTCACCACCGGGGTGGTGTCGTACGGGAATACCACTTCCATGCCTTGCGGGAAGAACGGGCTGAGCTCGTCGATGGTTTTACGCAGGGCCTTGGCGGTGTCCAGGGCGTTGGCGCCGTTGGCCAGCTTGACCGCCAGACCGGACGACGGCTTGCCGTTGAACTGCGCCGAGATGGTCGAGTTTTCGCCACCCAGACCGACGTCGGCGACGTCGCCGATGTGCACTTGCGAGCCGTCCTGGTTGACCTTCAGCAGAATCGCCTTGAACTGCTCGGCAGTCTGCAGACGGGTCTTGCCGATGATCGTGGCGTTCAGTTGCTGGCCAGGCAGCGCCGGCAAACCGCCGAGCTGACCGGAGGACACCTGGACGTTCTGCGCCGAAATGGCAGTGCTGACGTCAGCCGGGGTCAGGTTGTACTTGTTCAACTTGGCCGGGTCGAGCCAGATGCGCATCGCGTACTGGGCACCGAAGACCTGGAAGTCACCGACACCGGCGGTCCGCGAAATCGGGTCCTGCATGTTCGACACGATGTAGTTGGACAGGTCGTCCTTGGTCATGCTGCCGTCACGCGACACCACGCCGATCACCAGCAGGAAGTTCTTCACTGCCTTGGTCACGCGGATACCCTGTTGCTGCACTTCCTGCGGCAGCAACGGGGTGGCCAGGTTCAGCTTGTTCTGAACCTGGACCTGCGCGGTGTCGGAGTTGGTGCCTTGCTCGAAGGTCGCAGTGATGGTCATGCTGCCGTCGGAGTTACTTTCCGAGGACACATAACGCAGGTTGTCGATACCGTTGAGCTGCTGCTCGATCACCTGAACCACGGTGTCCTGAACCGTTTGTGCCGAAGCACCCGGGTAGGTCACGGAGATCGCGATGGCCGGAGGCGCAATGCTCGGGTACTGGTTGATCGGCAATTTCAGGATCGATAGAGCCCCGACCAACATGATCACCAGGGCAATTACCCAGGCGAAAATCGGACGGTCGATAAAAAATTTCGACATGAGTTACTCCCCTTTGCCGCCGTAGGCTTTGTCATCTGCCTTGGCGGGTGCCGGGTTCTTGGCTACGTTAGTCGCTTCAGTCGGGTTGACCTGAACACCTGGGCGAACGAATTGCAGGCCTTCGGTGATCAGACGATCGCCGGCTTTCAGGCCGTCTTCGATCAGCCACTGGCTGCCGACAGTGCGGCTGGCCTTGAGCTGACGCAGTTCGACCTTGTTGTCGGCGCCGACGACCAGTGCCGTCGGGCTGCCCTTGAGGTCACGGGTCACGCCTTGTTGCGGCGCCAGAATGGCGGCGGCGTTGACCCCTGCCTGCAACTGGGCGCGCACGAACATGCCTGGCAGCAGGGTGTGATCCGGGTTCGGGAACACGGCGCGCAGGGTCACGGAACCGGTAGTCGGATCAACCGACACTTCGGAGAACTCCAGCTTACCGTCGAGCTTGTACTGGCTGCCGTCTTCCAGGGTCAGCTTGACCGCTGCCGAGTTGTCACCCGCCTTTTGCAGGCGACCGCTTTCCAGCTCACGGCGCAGTTCCAGCAGTTCAACCGAGGACTGGGTGACGTCGACGTAGATCGGGTCCAGTTGCTGGATCGTCGCCATCGCGTCGGCCTGGCCATTGCTGACCAACGCGCCTTCGGTCACCGAAGAGCGGCCGATACGACCGGAGATCGGCGCGTAGACCTTGGTGTAACGCACGTTGATCTGCGCGCTCTGCAAGGAGGCTTCCGATTCCATGCGGTTGGACACGGCGGTGTCGTATTCCTGACGGCTGACGGCCTGCTCATCGACCAGTTGCTTGTAGCGGTCGGAGATCGACTTGGTCGAACGCAGGTTGGCTTCGGCGCTTTTCAGGGTCGCTTCATAGACCGACGGATCGATCTGATACAGCTGCTGGCCGGCCTTGACGTCGCCGCCTTCCTTGAACAGACGCTTGAGAATGATGCCGTTGACCTGTGGTCGAACTTCAGCGATGCGGTACGCGCTGGTGCGGCCCGGCAGTTCGGACGTCAGGGTGAACGCTTGTGGTTGCAGGGTGACGACGCCGACCTGAGGAGGCGGAGCGGCCGGGGCCGCTTCTTCCTTTTTACATCCGCTGAGCAGCGATGCCAGGGCGACGGCAGTGACCAGAGCGGTAACAGCTGGCTTGAATTGCATGAAGATCCTCGGGTCAGGCGCGCAAAATGCGCACAAGAAGTGTGGAAGGGTAAAAAAATCGGGTCGAGTGGATAAGTAGCTTGCTAAGGAATATACTTACGTTCATGGTTGTTTGTAAACACCTTGGCTTCGTACCCACCCTGTTACAAAAGTCGTCGCAAGGTTTGAAATTGTAGGCCGGGGAGCCGATTCGTGAGAGATCGGCCCCTTCTTTATTCAGCGGATATTCAGCCATCCCTGAAACATCCTGTTTGAGGTTTTACTGCCATGGTCCGTCGTACCAAAGAGGAAGCTCAGGAAACGCGAAGCCAGATTCTCGAAGCGGCCGAGAAAGCGTTTTATGAAAGGGGCGTGGCCCGCACGACCCTGGCGGATATCGCGACAATGGCCGGCGTCACGCGCGGGGCCATTTATTGGCATTTCAGCAACAAGGCCGATCTGGTGCAGGCCATGCTCGACAGCCTGCATGAGCCGCTGGATGAACTGGCCAAGGCCAGCGAGAGCGAGGACGAACTCGATCCGCTGGGCTGCATGCGCAAACTGTTGATTCATCTGTTCCATCAGGTTGCCCTGGATCCGAAGACCCGTCGCATCAACGAGATTCTGTTTCATAAGTGCGAATTCACCGATGAAATGTGCGATCTGCGCCAGCAGCGCCGGACGGCCAGTCTCGAATGCAACCTGCGCATTGGCCTGACCCTGCGTAATGCGGTAAATCGCGGCCAGTTGCCGGAAGATCTCGACACTGTCCGTGCGGCCATCAGCATTCATGCCTATATCGATGGCCTTCTGTATGGATGGCTATTGGCGCCCGACAGCTTTGAATTGCATGCCGAGGCCGAGCGTTGGGTCGATACAGGGTTGGATATGCTGCGCCTGAGCCCCAGCCTGCGCAAATGAAACAAAATGCGTAATTGGCACAGGTTATGTCAATCGGCCTGCTTTTATATACGCCTGAACCGCGAGTTTAAACGTAGCGAGCTACGGATTTTGTAGGGATTTTGTGTCGTCCCTGTGAACGAATGTTAGCTGTGGTCAATGACGATCCCAACAAATGTCGACATCACCAAGATGCCGGGGTGGGAGCGGCCTTGCTCGCGAAGGCGTCTGAACATTCAATGCATCTGTCGACTGTTATACCGCTTTCGCGAGCAAGCCCGCTCCCACAATGGAGCTCCAGCTGTTGCGAGACAAACCCAAAAAACGAAGCCCCCGACTCTCACAAGTCGGGGGCTTTTGCGTTTCTGCGGTTTGGCTTACAGCGTTGGGTAGTCGATGTAGCCGACCGGGCCTTTGCCATAGAACAGTTCCGGACGTGCATCGTTGAGCGGTGCATCGGCTTTCAGGCGTGCCGGCAGGTCCGGGTTGGCAATGAACGGTACGCCGAAGGCCACCGCGTCAGCCTTGCCTTCAGCCAGCCACGCATTGGCGCTGTCCTTGGTGAAGCGTTCGTTAGCGATGTACGCGCCGCCGAAGGCTTCTTTCAGTTGTGGGCCGAGGCTGTCGGCGCCTTCTTTTTCGCGGGAGCAGATGAAGGCGATGCCGCGCTTGCCCAGTTCGCGAGCGACGTAGGTGAACGTCTCGGCGAGGTTGTCGTCACCCATGTCGTGGGAGTCGGCGCGGGGTGCCAGGTGCACGCCGACACGGCCGGCGCCCCAGACTTCGATCGCCGCGTCAGTCACTTCGAGCAGCAGACGCGCACGGTTCTCCAGGGAGCCGCCGTAGTTGTCGGTGCGCTGGTTGGTGCTGCTTTGCAGGAACTGGTCGAGCAGGTAGCCGTTGGCGCCGTGGATTTCCACGCCGTCGAAACCGGCGGCCTTGGCGTTCTCGGCACCGGTGCGGTAGGCGTCGACGATCTCGGCGATTTCAGCGGTCTCCAGCGCGCGCGGGGTCGGGTAGTCGGCCAGTGGGCGCACCAGGCTGACGTGACCTTTGGGCTGGATGGCGCTCGGAGCGACCGGTGTTTCACCGTTGAGGTACGTGGGGTGTGAGATCCGGCCGACGTGCCACAGCTGCAGGACGATCTTGCCGCCAGCGGCGTGTACGGCCTTGGTCACGTTGGTCCAGCCGCGCACCTGATCGTTGGACCAGATGCCCGGGGTGTCCGGGTAGCCGACGCCCAGCGGGGTTACCGAAGTGGCCTCGCTGAGAATCAGGCCGGCGGAGGCACGTTGTACGTAGTATTCGGCCATCAGCGCGTTCGGCACGCGGCCTTCGTCGGCGCGGCAGCGGGTCAGCGGGGCCATGATGATGCGGTTGGACAGCTCGAGGTCGCCCAGTTTGATCGGATCGAAAATAGTTGCCATGTGTACAACCCTCGTCAGTGAAGTGGTTAATCAGTGGGTAGCAGTGGCCAGGCCGGCAGCGCCGTTCTGACGGAAAGTGATCAGGGTCACGAGCAGCGCGAGGACCGCCAGGGCTGCCGCGGCCAGGGGCACGCTGGTCAGGCCGAAACCGTGGGCGATGACGCTGCCGCCGACCCAGGCGCCGAGGGCGTTGCCGATGTTGAAAGCGCCGATGTTCAGGGTCGATACCAGGTTCGGTGCCGCCTTGCCGAAGGTCACCACGTTGACTTGCAGCGCCGGCACGGCGGCAAAGGAGGCGGTGGCCCAAAGGAACAGGGTGATTTCCGTCGGGATCAGCGCGACGCTGGTCCAGCTGAGCACGGTGGACACCACCGCCATCGCCACGAACACGCCGATCAGGGTGGCGCCCAAGCGCTTGTCCGCCAGTTTGCCGCCGATGATGTTGCCCACGGTCAGACCCAGGCCGATCAGCAGCAGGGTCCAGGTCACGCCTTTTGGCGAGACGCCGGTGACATCGCCCAGCAGCGGCGCGACGTAGGTGAAGAGGGTGAACATCGATGCGGCGAACAGCGCGGTCATGCTCAGCGACAGCCAGATGCCGGCGCCTTTGAGGGCGGCGAGTTCGGCGCGCATGTCGAGTTTTTCTTCGTCACGCTTGGCCGGCAGAAAGCGGATCAGGCCGATCAGCGCAACCACACCAATCACGGTCACGGCCCAGAAGGTCGAACGCCAGCCGGCTTCCTGACCCAGCGCGGTACCCAGCGGCACGCCGAGCACGTTGGCCAGGGTCAGGCCGGTGAACATCAACGCCACGGCGGACGCCCGTTTGTTCGGCGCCACCAGCCCGGCGGCTACTACAGAACCGATACCGAAGAACGCACCGTGGCACAGCGCGGTGACGACACGGGCAAACATCAGCACGTTGTAGTCACTGGCGATGGCGCACAGCAGGTTACCGACGATGAAAATCCCCATCAGCGCTACCAGTGCCGCCTTGCGCGGCAGTCTGGCGGTGGCCAGTGCCATGAACGGCGCACCGATGGCTACGCCCAAGGCGTAACCGGTCACCAGCCAGCCGGCGCCCGGAATCGACACACCCAGATCAGCCGCCACATCGGGCAGCAGGCCCATGATGACGAACTCGGTGGTGCCGATGGCGAAGGCGCTCAAGGCCAGAATGAGTAGCGAGAGGGGCATTTGAATCAATTCCTTGTGGGAGCGCTGAGCTCTTTGACGATGGCGTCGAGGAACGCTTGAATCACGTCCTCGTTGCGTTTGAAGAAGTGCCACTGGCCGGCTTTCTGGCTGCTGATCAGGCCGGCGCGTTGCAGGGTCGCCAGATGAGCGGAAACGGTCGACTGCGACAGGCCGCAGCGTTGATCGATCTGCCCGGCGCAGATGCCGTACTCGTGGTTGTGCAGTTGTTCCGGAAACTCGGCTTTGGGGTCTTTCAGCCAGATGAGGATGTCTCGCCGTACTGGGTGTGCCAGGGCTTTTATTATTTCGTCGAGGTCGAGGTTCATGGCTTTGTGCTCGTGATGTGTAGCGCTATATCGCGATGAGGCGAACTTTAAATCGGTATTTCGCGATATACCAATATGAATTTGATCTGACGACCGCGTAAATCGGTATATCGGGTTATAACGATATGTGTGGTGTAACGATGAAAGCGCGCAGTGCTAAGCTGCGCCCATGAACTATCTCGCACATTTACACCTCGGAGGCCAGCGCCCCGAGCAATTACTCGGCAGTCTGTATGGCGATTTCGTCAAAGGACGGCTGCAGGGGCAGTTTGCGCCGCAGATTGAGGCGGCGATTCAGTTGCACCGGCGCATTGATGTGTTCACCGATCGCCACCCGTTGGTGGACACCGCGCTCGGGCGCTTTTCGCAGACTCGTCGGCGTTACGCCGGGATCGTCCTCGATGTGTTTTTTGACCATTGCCTGGCGCGCGACTGGACGCTGTACGCCGATCAGCCGCTGGAGCAGTTCACGGCCGACGTTTACCGGGTGCTGTCGAGTGAACGGCAGTTGCCCGAGCGCCTGGCGCAGATTGCACCGCACATGGTCGCCAATGACTGGCTGGGTTCGTATCAGCAGTTCGAAGTGCTGGAGCAGGTACTGCGCGGGATCTCCCGGCGCCTGACCCGGCCCGAGGAACTGGCGGGGGCGATGCAGGAGTTGCGGCGCTTGTATGAGCCGCTCAGCGAAGACTTCCGCCTGTTCTACCCGCAACTTCAAGAATTTGCACAAACCTCGGCAACACAGTAACCCCCTGTGGGAGCGGGCTTGCTCGCGAATGCGCTGGATCATCCATCAAAAATGTTGAATGACACAGCGCCTTCGCGAGCAAGCCCGCTCCCACCGGGGATCAGTGCTCAGGCAGCAATAGCGGGGCGCATTGGTGCTGTCTGTTTCTCCGGGATCGTGCCAAACAACGCCTTCTGCACCGCCTGCTGCGCTTCAAACGCCAGCGCCGCGCGCTCCCGGCCCTGACAGGCAATCGGCTTGAGCAGATGCACTTCGACATCGCCGCAATCATTGCTGAACAGGCGCATCAGGTGCGACAGAAGATCATCGTCACCAATGAACGGCGCCAGGGTATCGATGTCGCCATCGCGCAGATAACGGATCGCCACCGGTTGCAGCATCACCTCGGAATCAATCGCCGCCGACAGCAGGCGACCATGAAAGGTGCGCAGCGAGCGGCCGTCGGTGGTGGTGCCTTCCGGGAACATCAGCAGCGGATGTCGGGTTTGCAGGTGGCGGGTCATCTGTTTGCGGATCAATTGGCTGTCGCCCGAACCGCGACGGATGAACAGACTGCCAGCCTTGGCCGCCAGCCAACCGGCCACCGGCCAGGTGCGCACCTCGGCCTTCGACAGAAACGACAGCGGCGTGAGCATGCCCAGCAGCGGAATGTCGGTCCATGACACATGATTGCTGACCCACAGCATCGGCTGCTTCGGCAACTCGCCATGCACGGTCACGCGAAAGGGCAGGGCATTGCTCAGGCGCGCCATGAAAAATCGCGACCAGCGCTGCCGGCGCTGCATCGAGTGGGCCAGGCCCAGACGCTCGAACACGCCGAAGACGCTGGCCATGGTCAGGCCCAGCGTCACCACCACCAGCACCCGCGCGATTCGCGCGTACACCCGCAACCGGCTCATCACACCGCCGCCTTGAAGTGCTTGGCGTAACGCGGGCAGAGTTCGTCGCGCTTGAGCAGGATGAATACGTCGGCGACCTGGAAGTCTTCGTCCCAGCACGGCTCGCCGCAGATCTTCGCGCCCAGACGCATGTAGGCCTTGAGCAGCGGTGGCATTTCGGCGATCACGTTGGATGGGATATCCAGCGATGGCAGCGGATTTTTCGGTTCGGCGCGCAGGTGCTCGGTGCACAGATAGCGTTCACGCAAGCGCTGCATGATCGCGTGGGCCTGCACGCCGCCGTCTTGCATCGGAATGCTCGCGCAACCCATCAGGTAGCTGTAGCCACCCTGGTTGAGGACTTCGGCCAGTTCGCCCCAGAGCACGGCGATGGTGCCGCCGTTGCGATAGGCCGGGTCGACGCAGGTGCGGCCGATTTCGAGGATCGGCCCTTGCAGGTGCGCCAGGCCATGCAGGCTGAATTCTTCTTCGCTGTAGAACTTGCCCAGGCTGCTGGCAGCTGTGTGATCGAGCAAACGGGTGGTGGCGACCAGACGCCCGGTGTTCAAGTCACGCACGCCGATGTGGCTGCAGTGAACATCATAGTCATCCATGTCCAGACCCAGTTCCGCGCCTTTCAGCTTGGCGTTGAATTCGCCGCTGAACACGTTGAAACGCAAGGCCTGGGCTTGCTGCAAGGCCTCGGCGCCGATCAGGCGTTCGGCTTGCAGGCGGCGTTCATTGCCGGTGTCGCTGATGCGGGCGATCTGAGTCATTTGAATCTCCGTACGGGCCTTGAACCCGTCGTGGGTTGCAGCCGATCGACTTTCTTTATGCAGCCATGTTGTGCAAAGTCAGGCTATGTAGCCCCGGTGTCATCGCCATGAACGTTTGGTGATGCTTGTATGACAGCCCACAAGGAGCCTCTATGCCCTGGCCCAGCCTGCTCGAAAGCCGTGAACGCCTGCCCGCCGTCGCTGATCTGGCGGAGGGTTTCGCCATGTTGTTGCATCAATTGGGCAACGTGACGCCGTTCGAACTTGCGGTGGCGGGAGGGCGGCGAATGGCGACACCGGGGCTCGCATTTCTGGTGGGTTATCAGGCGGCATTGCGCATGCTCTGGCCGAGCGCACCGCCAAGTCTTGGCGCGTTGTGTGCGACCGAACAGCGCAGCCTGCGCCCGGCGGACATGCAGACGCGCCTGACTGATTTGCGCCTCAGTGGGCAGAAAGATTTCGTCACCGCAGGGGATGCGGCGGACTGGCTGCTCGTCGCCGCGCGCCATGAAGAGCCCGGCGATTCACCACGCCTGAGTCTGGCGGTGGTGTACCCCGGCGAACCCGGCGTGCGTGTGGAAAAACTCCCGGCACTGCCGTTGATGCCGGACATCAGTCACGGTCGGCTGCATCTGGATGGCGCGCTGTGCGAGTTGCTCGCCGGGGATGGCTGGGATGCTTATGTGAAGCCGTTTCGCACCCTGGAAGATGTCTATGTGTTGAGCGCCATGACCGCGTGGCTGTATGGCGTCGGCCAGGACAGTGGCTGGTCGCAGACCCTGCAATTGCGCTTGCTGGCGCTATTGGCCGGGTGTGCGGAGGCGAGCCGACAGCCGCCGGACAATCCGTTCGGGCATGTGTTGCTGGGTGGGTTGTTTGCGCAGTTTGATGCGCTGAAAATCGAGGTCGATCAGGCGATGGCCGATAGCAGTCACGAGTGGGCGGCGATGTGGCAGCGTGATCAGTCGGTGATGCAGTTGGCGGCGGGGGCACGAGCCAAGCGCCTGGCCAACGCTTTGGCGGTGGGCTGACGGGCCCCTTCGCGAGCAAGCCCGCTCCCACAGTTTGATCGCATTCCTACTGAAGGAGCTCGGTCAACTGTGGGAGCGAGCCTGCTCGCGAAGGCGGCCGCAAAATCACTGCACCTCTGTCATAAACCCCGACTAATCTGAGCAGGTTCATTCCCAGAGCCCTCACCATGTTCAAAGGCCTGCCTCTGTTTCTGCTGCTGATCAGCTTCACCGTTCACGCCGAACCATGGCCTGCTGAACAATGGCCGACCGGCCCGAAGATCAGTGACCCAACCGCAGAGGCTTTGGCGAGTTACGCCTTCCCACCCCGCGACGACACCACCCGCAAAGGCATCCGCACCGACGCGCTGCTGATCATCCGCGACGGCCAGATCATCTACGAACGCTACGCCGGCCCGACCCGTGCCGAGACCCCGCACCTGACCTGGTCGATCAGTAAAAGCCTGATGGCCACGGTGCTGGGCGTGGCGTATGGCGAAGGCTTGTTCAGGCTCGAAGATCCGGCCGTGAGGTTCTACCCGCCACTGGAAAAACACCCGGCCATCACAGTCGCCGACCTGCTGCACTGGGCTTCCGGCCTGGACTGGCAGGAAGACTACGAATACGCCCCGCTGAAGTCCTCAGTGGTGGCGATGCTCTATACCCGGGGGCATCGCGACATGCCCGGGTTCACCGCCGATCGCGACGCCTACGCGCCACCGGGGCAGGCGTTCCGTTATTCCAGTGGCGACAGCAATCTGTTGGCCGCCGCGCTGAGAAACATGGTTGGCCCGCAGCGTTATCCCGACTATCCGTGGACGGCGCTGTTCGAGCCGCTGGGCATTCGCCACGCCGTGTGGGAAACCGATGCCGGCGGCACGTTTGTCGCTTCGTCTTATGCCTATCTCACCGCCCGTGATCTGGCGCGGGTCGGTCTGCTGATGGCCCGCGACGGGCGCTGGAATGATCGACAGTTGTTGCCCAAGGCTTGGCTGGCCTTCAACCGTGAACCGTTTGCCGGCTACAAGGCGCATCAGGATGAGGCGGTGCCCGGTGGTCAGTGGTGGCTCAATCGCCCGGCCGATGGCGCCGCCTCGCCGTGGCCCGACGCGCCCCCCGACACCTTCGCCGCTTTGGGCCACTGGGGCCAGGCACTGTATGTGATCCCCAGCGAGAAACTGGTGATCGTGCGTTATGCCGATGATCGTGACGGCAGCTACCGCCATAACGAACTGCTCAAGCGCGTGCTCAAGGCGGTGCAGCCATGAAACTGCTCAAGCGGATTCTGCTGTTGCTGTTGATCGTGCTGCTCGGCTGGATCTGGCACGAGCGGGACAACCTGTGGGCGTTTCCGGACATCATCAGTGCCTACACGGCGAAGGAATATTGTTCGTGTCGCTACGTGATGAACAACGAAGCGCAGTATTGCCGGGGCTACGTGAAACAGTGGCTGCCCACCAGCAGCTTTACCGACGACAGCGCGAGCAAGACCATCACCGTCAGCGGCATGGGCCGCAGCAACCGTGCACAGTGGCTGAGCGAACGCCAGGGCTGCCGGCTCAATCCCTGAGTTACGCCATCCCTCTGTGGCAGCGAGCCTGCTCGCGAAATCGGCGCTGGCCGCAATACCTGCAGTGCGACGTGCATTGAGTTCGCGAGCAGGCTCGTTCCCACAGGGCTTGCAATAACTCGGTGGGCGGTTAAGGTTCGTGCAGGTTTATCGCCCAGCGAGTGTTCAATGTTCAACCGCCCCCTCTCTACAGCCTTCGCCAGTCTGCTGCTGGCCGCCGCCGCGCTGCCGGCGCAGGCCAACTGGTATTTGGACGGCGAGTCGTCGCGGCTGTCGTTTGTCAGCACCAAGAATGCCCATGTTTCCGAAGTACAGCGCTTTCTGGTGCTGCACGGCAAGGTCGACCCCAGCGGTCGGGCCGAGGTCGAAGTCGAACTGGACTCGATCAACAGCGGTATCCCGCTGCGTGACGAGCGCATGCGCAAGGAGCTGTTCCAGATCGAGCAATTTCCGGAAGCGACCATCAGCACCCAGATCGACCTGCGCCCGATCAACGATCTGGCCCCCGGCGCGCAGCTTGAATTGCGTCTGCCGCTGACCGTGAATCTGCACGGCAAACAACACCAATACCCGGCCGAGTTGCTGGCGACGCGTCTCGATGACCGACGCTTTCAAGTGGTGACCCTGGAACCGTTGGTGATCAACGCCGAGGATTTCGATCTGGTGCCGGGGCTGGAAACCCTGCGTAACCTGGCCGGGTTGTCGGCCATCAGTCTGTCGGTGCCGGTGGGTGCGGTGCTGATCTTCACGGCGCGCTGACATGCGTGGCGCGGTGTTCCCGTGGCGTGACGGCAACCGTTTCGAACTGATGATCGACGGCCCGCAATTCTTCCCGCGCATGCTGGTGGAGATTGCCCGCGCTGAAGAACAGGTCGAACTGGAGTTGTATCTGGTGGAGGCGGGCGCCTGCGCCGAAGCCGTGGTCCAGGCGCTGGTGCAGGCCGCCGAGCGCGGAGTGCGGGTGCGCTGCCTGTTCGATGATTACGGCAGCCTCGCGTTTACCCTGCACCTGCGTCAGCGCCTGATAAAAGCCGGGGTCGAACTGCGTTTCTACAATCGCCTGAACTGGCGGCGCTGGGTCGGCAATTTCTATCGCGATCACCGCAAACTGCTGCTGGTCGATCAGCGTCTGGCGGTGGTTGGCGGCACCGGGGTGACCGATGAATTCTGGACCCCGGAACAGGACACCAGCGAGTGGCATGAAGTGATGGTGGAAATCACCGGCCCGCTGGTGCTCGACTGGCAGATACTGTTCGACCGCCAATGGATTGCCAACCGTCATCGCCGGGCGTGGAAGCCTTCGGCGCATGTCGGCCTGCCACGCTTGCCCAAGGTGCCGGACATGGGCGAGGGCATGGGCCGCGTGGCGTACGCCGATGCGCGTCAGCACCGCGACATTCTGCAATCGCTGTTCCGCGCCTTGAACAGCGGGCAGAAACGCATCTGGATGGCCACCCCGTATTTCCTGCCCACCTGGAAAATCCGCCGCTCGCTGCGCAAGGCCGCCGCTCGTGGTGTCGACGTCCGGCTGCTGCTGACCGGGCCGCGCACCGATCACCCGTCAGTGCGATACGCCGGCCATCGCTACTACCCGCGCCTGCTCAAGGCCGGGGTGCAGATCTTCGAATACCAGCCGTGCTTCCTGCACCTGAAAATGGTCTTGGTGGACGACTGGGTGAGCATCGGCTCGTGCAACTTCGATCACTGGAATCTGCGCTTCAATCTGGAGGCGAACCTGGAGGCACTGGATCCGTCACTGACGGCAGCGGTGGTGAAGAGTTTCGAGAAGGACTTCGGGCTGAGTCAGCAGGTGAGTCTGGAAGAGTGGCGGCGCCGACCGTTGTGGCGACGGGTGAAGCAGCGGATTTGGGGATGGGTGGATCGGGTGGTAGTGAATATTCTCGACAGACGCGGTTAGTCGCTCCGCCAAATAAACACTGAAATCCAAATGTGGGAGGGGGCTTGCTCCCGAATGCGGTGTGTCAGTCAGCTTTGATCCAGCTGAATGACCGCAATCGCGAGCAGGCTCACTCCTACAGGGTATTGCGGTGCTTGTTACAGCAATTCAAAGCTCTGCTGCGTCACGTCCTGCGAATCCAGGCCGATCTGCACGTTGAACTTGCCAGGCTCCGCCGCGTACTTGAGCTGGGCGTTGTAGAACTTCAGATCATCCTCGGTGATGGTGAAATGCACGACTTTCTGTTCACCGGCCTTGAGCATGATTTTCTGGAAGTTCTTCAGTTCTTTCACCGGGCGGATCATTGAACCGGTGACGTCCTGAATGTACAGCTGCACCACGGTTTCGCCGTCGCGCTTACCGGTGTTTTTCAGGGTGACACTGGCATCGAGCTTGCCGGTGGTGTTCAGCGTGGTCGATGACAGCGCCATGTCGCTCAGGGTGAATTGGGTGTAGCTCAGGCCATAGCCGAACGGGAACAGCGGACCTGTGGTGTCGTCGAAATACTGCGAGGTGTAGTTACCCGGTTTGCCCGGCGTGAACGGCCGGCCAATGCTCAGGTGGTTGTAGTAGGTCGGGATCTGGCCCACGGAACGCGGGAAGGTCACCGGCAGTTTGCCCGACGGGTTGTAGTCGCCGAACAGCACGTCAGCGATGGCATTGCCGCCCTCGGTGCCGCTGAACCAGGTTTCGAGAATCGCGTCAGCCGACTGGTTCTCTTCGAGAAGGGTCAGCGGTCGGCCGTTCATCAGCACCAGCACCAGTGGCTTGCCGGTGGCTTTCAGCGCGCGGATCAGCTCGCGCTGGTTTTCCGGGATGTTCAGGTCGGTGCGGCTGGACGATTCGTGGGACATGCCACGGGACTCGCCCACGGCGGCAACGATCACATCGGCGTCCTTGGCGGCTTTCAGCGCTTCGTCGATCAGCACGTTGGCCGGGCGCGGGTCATCGACCACTTCCGGCGCGTCGAAGTTGAGGAAGTTCAGGTAATCGAGCACCTTCTTGTCGCTGGTGATGTTCGCGCCACGGGCGTAGATCAGGTTCGCCTTGTCGCCGATCACCGAGTTCATGCCATCAAACAGAGTGACCGATTGCGCCGGTTTACCCGCCGCCGCCCAGCTGCCCATCATGTCGATCGGGGCCTTGGCCAGCGGGCCGACCAGCGCGACTTTCGCGGTTTTCTTCAGCGGCAGCGTGTCGTTCTGGTTCTTCAGCAGCACCAGGCTGCGGCGCGCCACTTCGCGGGCCTCGGCGCGGTGCAGGCGGCTGTCGGCGTAGGTGTCGGCCGGATCATCCTCGGCCTTGCCGATGCGCAGGTACGGGTCCTTGAACAGGCCCATGTCGTACTTGGCGGCGAGCACTTCGCGCACTGCGTTGTCGATGTCTTTCTGTTCGATCTCGCCGGACTTGAGCAGCCCCGGCAGCTCTTTGCCGTACAGCGTGTCGTTCATGCTCATGTCGATGCCGGCCTTGATCGCCAGCTTCGCCGCTTCGCGACCGTCGGCGGCGACGCCGTGCTTGATCAGTTCGAAGATCGCACCGTGGTCGCTGACCGCCAGGCCCTTGAAACCCCAGTCCTTGCGCAGCAGATCGTTCATCAGCCAGGTGTTGGCCGTGGCCGGAATACCGTTGATCGAATTCAACGCCACCATCACCCCGCCGGCGCCGGCATCGATCGCCGCGCGGTACGGTGGCAGGTAGTCCTGGTACATCTTGACCGGGCTCATGTCGACGACGTTGTAGTCACGACCGCCCTCGACTGCGCCATACAGGGCGAAGTGCTTGACGCTGGCCATGATGCTGTCGGATGCGCTCGGGGTGTCGCCCTGATAGGCCTTGACCATCACTTTGGCGATGCGCGAAGTCAGGTAGGTGTCTTCGCCGAAACCCTCGGAGCTGCGGCCCCAGCGCGGGTCGCGGGAGATATCGACCATCGGCGCGAAGGTGATGTCGAGGCTGTCGGCGGCGGCCTCTTTGGCGGCAATGCGCCCGGACTGGCCGATGGCGTCCATGTCCCAGCTCGACGCCAGGGCCAGCGGAATCGGGAAAATCGTACGGTGACCGTGGATCACGTCGTACGCAAAAAACATCGGGATCTTCAGGCGGCTGCGCATCGCCGCGTCCTGCATCGGACGGTTTTCCGGGCGGGTGATCGAGTTGAACGTACCGCCGATGTTGCCGGCGGCGATCTCTTTGCGGATCAGTTCGCGGGGCATTTCCGGGCCGATGCTGATCAGGCGCAACTGGCCGATCTTTTCATCGAGGGTCATTTGCTTCATCAGATTGCTGATGAACGCGTCCTTGTTTTCCAGGGGTACCGGGGTCGTGGCGGCCAATACTTGATGACTGGCCAGGCTGACGAACAGACCCAGCAAACACAGCTTCTTCATGAATATTTTTCTCAAGGGCCCAAACGGCAATGCAATGCCGGCCAGCCAAAAGTTAGGGAGCGACTATTGTTGTTCGGGTGCAGGCTCAAAAAGACCGAGCCGAAAAACGCCCGCCGACCGTCGGCAGCGTATGCGCAGGGCCTCTTTTTAGCCCATTGGCCCGTTGCAATCCAGTGGCGCGGCCGATTATGCCCCAACCGCCGATGCAGAAGGTTTCACGGTCGGTCTTTTCACGAAATACGCCAGGGAGCATCACTTTGATGAATGTCAGTCCAACCTACCGCTCGCGTTTGCAGATCGCCACGCTGCTGGTGCTCGCCACGTTGTTGACCGCGTGTGGCATCAACAACATTCCGACCCTAGACGAGCAGGCCAAGGCGGCCTGGGGCCAGGTACAGAACCAGTACCAGCGCCGCGCCGACCTGATCCCCAATCTGGTGGAAACCGTCAGAGGCTACGCCAAGCATGAAGAGGCGACCCTGACCGCAGTGGTCGAGGCCCGGGCCAAGGCGACATCGATCCAGGTCGATGCCAGCACCCTCGACAACCCGGAAAAACTCAAGCAGTTCCAGCAGGCCCAGGATCAGTTGAGCGGTGCATTGAGCCGTCTGATGGTGGTGTCCGAGCGATATCCGGACCTGAAGGCCAATCAGAACTTCCTGGCCCTGCAATCGCAGCTCGAAGGCACGGAAAACCGGATTGCCGTGGCGCGGCGCGATTTCATTCTGGCGGTGCAGAAGTACAACACCGAGATCCGCACCTTTCCCGGTCGCCTCTGGCACAGCGTGATGTACAGCGATCTGCCGATTCGCGAAACCTTCGAAGCCACCACCCCCGGTGCGGAAAAGGCCCCGGAAGTGAAGTTCTGATCCGTTGTTGCGGATGAGGTTGCCCATGCGTGTGTTGAAGATAGGCCTGGTGCTGATGCTGTGGCTGTTTGCCGTCAGCGCCCGGGCCGAGTTGACGTTCCCGGCGCTGAGCGGGCGGGTGGTGGACGAGGCGCAAATGCTCGAACCCTCGGTGCGCGCGCAGTTGAGCCAGCAGTTGCAAGCTCATGAGCAGGCGACCGGCGAGCAACTGGTGGTGGTCACGGTGCCCGATCTGCAAGGCACCACCATCGAAGATTACGGCGTGCAACTGGGCCGGCACTGGGGCATCGGCCAGAAGGACAAAAACAACGGCGCGCTGCTGATCGTCGCCCGGGACGAGCGCAAGCTGCGCATCGAAGTCGGTTACGGGCTGGAGGATCGGCTGACCGATGCACAGACTTCGGTGATCATCCATCAAGTGATTACCCCGGCGTTCAAGACCGGCAATTTCAGCAAGGGCATCAGCGATGGCGTGGCGGCGATGCTGGTGGTGCTGGGCGGCAACCCGCTGGACGAGCCCTCGACGGTGTATGAGCCGAGTGGTGACCCGTCCGACGATTTCGTCTCGCGGCATCCGGCGCTGTTCGTTTTTCTGCTGATGTTGTTCATCCTGACGGTGTTTGTCTGCCAGATGCTCGGTATCCTTCCCGCCGGCCGTGGCGGCTCCGGTGGCGGGGGCGGTTTCGGTGGTGGTGGTTTTGGCGGCGGCGGTGGAGGCGGGGGCTTCAGCGGCGGCGGGGGCAGTTTCGGCGGCGGTGGTTCGTCCGGCGGCTGGTGAGCACACAACAATAATGATCAGGCACTTTTCGACATGGCATTACTGACCGAACACGAACAACGCAAAGTCGCCGAGGCGATTGCCCGGGTCGAGCGCGACACCGACGCCGAACTGGTGACGGTGCTGGCGGCCCGCGCCGACGACTATGCGTACATCCCGTTGCTGTGGGCCAGCCTGCTGGCGCTGCTGGTGCCGGGCATCGTGCATTACCTGACCGGCTGGCTGACCATGCACAGCCTGTTGCTGGTGCAATGGGGGCTGTTCATTGTCCTGTGCCTGCTGTTTCGTTTGCCGAAGGTCACCACCCACCTGATCCCGCGCCGGGTGCGGCACTGGCGTGCGTCGAACCTGGCGCGGCGGCAGTTTCTCGAACAGAACCTGCACCACACGGTGGGCAGCACCGGGGTGCTGATTTTTGTCTGTGAGGCTGAGCGCTATGTGGAAATTCTGGTGGATGAGGGCATTTCCAGACGGCTGGACAACAAGAGCTGGGATGCGATTGTCGCGGCATTCACCGAGCAAGTGCGGCAGGGGCGCACGCTGGACGGGTTCGTCACCTGCATCGAGGCCTGCGGCGAGCTGCTGAAAGTGCATGTGCCGGTGACGCAGGTGAGGAATGAATTGCCGAATCGGCTTATCGTGCTGGCCTGATCTTCCCGGGCACAGCCGTTTCCTTGTGGTGAGAGGATAAATCCCCTCACCACAAGGTTAAATGTCACGGTTTGCACCGTTGGGTAAATAAGAGCGTGTCCCCAACTCCCTTCCCCCCTAAAATACCCGCCATTCCCGATTTCGCCCGTCCGAGGCCGCTTTTCCATGTCCGTTACTGCTCCTTCCATCAAGCCTGCGCCCGATCACCACGCCCAGTTCATCGAGCTGCTGCAAACCAGCCTCGAGCAGAGCGGCTTCATCAAGCTGGTGCTGGCCAAGTACGTGGGCGAAGAAGCTGATCTGCAGCGGATCATCGTCAAGGCGGTGACGGTCAAGGCTCAGCCCAACCTGTCCTTTGTCTATCGCTACAAGACCCGCGACATCACCAAGAACCTGCCGCTGAGCGAAGGCGTGGCGGTGATTGCCGAGCTGCTGCCTGCTGCGTTCAAAAATGCGCATTTGCTGACCGTGACCGACGAAGCCCAGCTCGAATACAGCAAAAAGGGCAAGAGTTCGCTGTTCAAGAGCAAACCTCAGCAATTGCGTGAAGCGCCGTCTGCCGAGCACAACCGCGAGAAGAACCGCTTTCTGGACCTGAGCCGACCGTTCCTCAAAGACTTGGGCGTGACCAACGCGCAGCATGAGTTGATCCCGGCAATGTCGCGCAAGTGGAAGCAGATCAACAAGTTCATCGAAGTCTTCAGCCACGCCCTGACCTCGTCACCGCTGGCGCTGGACAAACCGGTGCGCGTGGCGGATTTCGGTTCGGGCAAGGGTTACCTGACGTTCGCGATTCACGACTACTTGCGCAACACGCTCCAGGCCGAAGGCGAAGTCACTGGCGTCGAGTTGCGTGAAGAGATGGTCAACCTGTGCAACGCCGCCGCGGCGAAGCTGGAACACCCGGGGCTGGTGTTCAAGTGCGGTGACGTGCGCAGCGTCGCGCCGAGCGAACTGGAGGTGATGATCGCCCTGCATGCCTGCGACATCGCTACCGACTACGCGATCCACACCGGCATTCGTTCGGGTGCCTCGATCATCATGTGCTCGCCGTGCTGCCACAAACAGATCCGCCTGCAGATTCAGAGCCCGGCGCTGCTCAAGCCGATGCTGCAATACGGTCTGCACCTCGGTCAGCAGGCGGAAATGGTCACCGACAGTCTGCGTGCGCTGTTCCTTGAGGCCTGCGGGTATGAGACCAAGGTGTTCGAGTTCATCTCGCTGGAGCACACCAACAAAAACAAGATGATCCTTGCGGTGAAGCGCGCCGAGCCGGTAGACCCGGCTCAGTTGCTGGTGAAGATTGAGGAGTTGAAGGCGTTCTACAACATCAGTGAGCACTGCCTGGAAACCCTGCTGCGCGCCGACGGTTACCTGGCCTGACCTTGTGGGAGCGAGCCTGCCCGCGAAGGCAGACTGCCAGCCAACGATGATGCCGGCTGTTACGGCCCCTTCGCGAGCAGGCTCGCTCCCACATGGGGTTTGATGGCGGTCTTGCGGCCGAGCATCACGGTGGCGATCACACCAGAGGCAAACACCCAGGTGATCGGTTCCACATGTTCGCCAAAGAACAGCGCCGAAAACGCGATGGTGAAGAAGATCTGCAGCAACTGGATCTGACTGACCCGCGCGATCCCGCCCATTGCCAGCCCGGCGTACCAGGCGAAAAACCCGAGAAACTGCGAGAACAGTGCCACGTAGCCGAAGGCCCACCAGGTCTTGGCCGACACCGCACCCTGATGCTGCAGCGCCAGGTACAACACCGGCCCGATCAGCAGCGGCGTCGACAGCACCAGCGCCCAGCAGATCACCTGCCAGCCGCCCATCTCTTTCGCCAGTCGGCCACCCTCGGCATACCCCAGCCCCCCCACGGCAATCGCGCCGAGCATCAACAAGTCCCCGGCCTGAATGCTGCCGGCGCCGGTGTACAACGCGTAACCGAGCACCAGCGCACTGCCCAGCGCGGCGCAGGCCCAGAAGGCTTTCGACGGGCGTTCATGGGACAGCCACGCCGCATACAGCGCCACGCACAGCGGCTGCAGACCGTTGACCAAGGCGCCGTGGGACGCCGGCAAGGTCTGCATGGCCCATGCCGACAGCACCGGAAACCCGAGAATCACCCCGGCGATCACCAGGCTCAGGCCTTTGACCTGCTGCCAGGTCGGCCACTTTTCCCGGCGCCATAACAGCAGCAGCGCCGCCGGAATCGCCGCGAACAACGCCCGACCGAGGCCATTGAGCAGCGGATGCAGTTCCTGCACCACGATCCGGGTGAAGGGCAGGGTGAGGCTGAAAATCACAACCCCGAGCAGGCCCAGGGCCATGCCGGTGTTTTCGCGCGAAGACATGATGGGTAACCAGACGAAGGTGGCAGGGAAGGTGCCTTCATCTAGCCATAAACCGGGTGGTTCGGGCTGCTACAGCTAGGCACAGACTTATCCATACAGTTCCATGGCCCTTTCGCGAGCAAGCCCGCTCCCACCCTTGGAATGCATTTCTCTGTGGGAGCGGGCTTGCTCGCGAAGAACGATAACGCGGTCTCCCGTAGTAGCCGGTTGTTACCTGCCCGAGCGGATAAGGTCTACCTTGAATACTCCTGCAAGCCCTTTCCCAGAGGAGTCCTCCCCATGGCCGCGAAAAAAATCCTGATGCTGGTCGGCGATTACGTCGAAGACTACGAAGTGATGGTGCCGTTCCAGGCCCTGCAGATGGTCGGTCATACCGTGCATGCCGTGTGCCCGGACAAGGCTGCCGGCAAGACCGTGCGTACCGCGATCCATGACTTCGAAGGTGACCAGACTTACAGCGAGAAACCCGGTCACCTGTTCGCCCTCAACTTCGACTTCGCCAAGGTCGCCGAGGCAGACTACGACGCGCTGCTGATCCCGGGCGGTCGCGCGCCGGAATACTTGCGCCTGAACGAAAAAGTCCTGGCGCTGGTGCGCGCGTTCGACAAGGCCGGCAAGCCGATTGCCGCGGTCTGCCATGGCGCGCAACTGCTGGCGGCGGCGGGCGTTCTCGAAGGGCGCGAATGCAGCGCCTATCCGGCCTGCGCCCCGGAAGTGCGCCTGGCGGGTGGTACGTACATCGACATTCCGGTGACGGACGGCCATGTTCAAGGCAATCTGGCCACGGCACCGGCATGGCCGGCGCATCCGAACTGGCTGGCCGGTTTCCTCGGCTTGCTGGGCACCCAAATTACCCTGTAACGAGGATTCGCCCATGTGCGAGCTCTACGTCAAGGCCGATCCGATTCTCTACGAATCACGCTCTCGCTCGCTGCGCATCTGCGGTGTGGTGACGACCCTGCGCCTGGAAAACCAGTTCTGGGACATCCTCAGCGAAATCGCCGAAGTCGATGGTATGACCACCAATCAACTGATCGCCAAGCTGTATGAGGAGGTGATGGATTATCGCGGGGAAGTGGTGAATTTTGCCTCCTTCTTGCGGGTGAGTTGCACGCGGTATCTGACTCAGCGGCGGGTGAGTGCGCCGGGGTTGTCGGTGGTACGGGCGGCGGTGAAATAGCCGATTGCGAGTCGACCCTTTCGCGAGCAAGCCCGCTCCCACATTCGGCCGGGTTCTCCCAATGGGACGCGCTCAACTGTGGGAGCGGGCTTGCTCGCGAAGAGGCCAGGACAGGCGACAGACGTCTGGAGCTGGTCTTTACTCTGAAGCGCGAAACCTCTCAAACGCCCAGGAGAAACGAGCATGTCCGGATGGTACGAAGTGAGCAAAAGCAGCAACGGTCAGTTCAGGTTTGTACTGAAGGCCGCCAACGCCGAAACCATTCTCACCAGCGAGCTCTACACCACCCGCGCGGCAGCCGACAACGGCATTGCCTCGGTGCAGACCAACAGCCCGCTGGATGAACGTTACGAGAAAAAGACCACCAAGGATGGCCATCCGTACTTCAATCTGAAGGCTGCCAACCACCAGATCATCGGCAGCAGCGAGTCGTACTCCACAGACGCCGCATGCGCCAAAGGCATTGCCAGCGTCAAGGCCAACGGGCCGAGCAAAGTGATCAAGGACAAGACGTTGCCGGTGCTCTGAAGAACACCGAAAATCAAAAATGTGGGAGCGGGCTTGCTCGCGAAGGCGGCGTTACCTTCAACATTTTCGTTGACTGATAAACCGCTTTCGCGAGCAAGCCCGCTCCCACATTCGGTTTTGTGTATTGCCTGAGGATCAGCGCAGGGTCTTGAGGATTGCCTGAAGCTGGCCTTGCCCAGCCTCGCTCAAGGGGAACACTGGCAACCGTGGATCACCAACCTCCAGCCCTGTCTCACGCAATCCAGCCTTGATCGTCGCCGGCAAACCGCCCTTGAGGATGAAGTCCAGCAGTGGCAGCTGGCGATAGAACAGCTCGCGCGCCCGTTCCAGGTCACCGGCCAGCGCGGCCGCGTACAAGTCCAGATTCAGCTGCGGGATCAGGTTCGGCGCGGCGGTGCACCAGCCCTTGGCCCCGGCGGCGAACGCTTCCAGTGCCAGTGGGTTGCAGCCGTTGTAGAACGGCACCTGGCCGTCGCCGAGCAGTTGCAGCTTGTGCATGCGCTGAATGTCGCCGGTACTCTCCTTGACCATGGTGACGTTTTCCACGCCGTTGACGATGCGCAGAATCAGCTCCACCGACATGTCCGTGCCACTGGTGGCCGGGTTGTTGTAGAGCATGATCGGCACGCCGATGCTGTCGCCGATCGCGCGGTAGTGGGCAAGGATTTCCGCCTCGGTGAGCTTCCAGTACGAGGCCGGCAGCACCATCACCACGTCGGCACCGTGAGCTTCGGCGAAGCGCGCGCGGCGTACGGCTTTGGCGGTGGTCAGGTCGGATACGCTGACGATGGTCGGCACCCGTTTGGCGACGTGCTTGAGGCTGAACTCGGCGACCTGATCCCACTCGGCGTCACTCAGGTAGGCACCTTCGCCGGTGCTGCCCAGCGGGGCGATGGCGTGGACGCCGCTGTCGACCAGGCGATCGATGGACTTACCGAGGGCCGGCAGATCCAGGCCTTCGCCATTGACGCCGAACGGGGTGATGGTGTAGCCGATAATGCCGTGAATGTTGGACATGTTGAGTCTCCGTGAAAGGTCAAATCAGTTCAGGCAATCGGCGTGTTGGCGCAGGTTCTGCCGAGCGTAGTAGTTGAAAGCGGCGGCGTGGCGTTTGGGTTTCGACACCCAGTCATGAGCCTCGCGACCCAGCGCCGGAATGATCGGCTTGATCGTGCCGGCAGCCATCGCCAGCAATTGCAACTTGGCGGCGCGCTCGATCAGTTGGGCGATGACACAGGCCTCTTCGATCGTGGTACCGGTCGACAGCTGGCCGTGGTGCGAGAGCAGAATCGCGCGTTTGTCGCCCAGCGCACCGGCGATCAGTTCGCCTTCCTCGTTACCCACCGGTACCCCTGGCCAGCCTTCGAGAAACGCGCAATCGTCGTACAGCGGGCATAGGTCCATGTGGGAAATCTGCAGTGGCACTTCCAGCATCGACAGCGCGGCAATGTGCGTCGGGTGGGTGTGAATGATGCAGTTCACGTCCGGTCGGGCGCGGTAGACCCAGCTGTGGAAACGGTTGGCCGGGTTGGCCATGCCGTGACCTTCGAGCACTTCGAGGTCTTCGTTGACCAGCAGCAGATTGCTCGCGGTGATTTCATCGAAACCCAGGCCCAGTTGTTGAGTGTAATAGGTGCCGGGTTGCGGGCCACGGGCGGTGATTTGTCCGGCCAGACCGGAGTCATGCCCGCTTTCGAACAGAATCCGGCAGGTCAATGCCAGCTTTTGCCGATCGGTCCACGTATTATCCGCCAGGCTTTTTTGCATCTGGGTCAGCGCTTGCTTGACCAGTTGTTCTTTGGGTAGTGCTAATGTCTTGGCCATGTCTGTGTCCTTTGGGTGATTGCAAATGACACTAAAGAGCCTATATGACACAAAGTGTCATAGGCAAGCATAAATCGTCGCTTCCTTGATGGAATAACCGCTGCGCATGTCTATCCGTTTGAAATTATTGAGAAAAAAACTTGGCGTAACCCTTGAGGCGTTGGCCGAAAAATCCGGCATGACCAAGAGTTACCTGTCGAAAGTCGAACGCGGGTTGAATACCCCGTCGATCGCTGCGGCGTTGAAACTGGCGAAAGCGCTGAACGTGAAGGTCGAGGAGTTGTTCTCCGAAGACAACGTCAGCCTCGACAGCTACAGCCTGGTGCGCAGCCACGAACGCCAGTCACTGGCGGCCAATGACCAGAGCCCCGGGTATGCGGTGCTGGCGCATCAGGTCAGCGAACGCAACCTGCTGCCGTTCATCATCTACCCGCCGAGCGAATTCACCGACAAGACGTTCAAGGAGCATTTGGGCGAGGAGTTTCTGTTCGTTCACGAAGGGCAGGTGGAAGTGGACTTCATGAACGAGCGGGTGCTGCTGGAGCGCGGCGATGCGCTGCACTTCAATGCGCAAAAGCCGCACCGGATCAGGTCGGTGGGCGAGGTGCAGGCGCAGTTGCTGGTGGTGGTGCACAGCTCGGAAGAATGAGCCGACCCCGAAAGCTGCGTCGGAACGCCGCCCGGAGCGGGCTCGCTTGCGAAGGTGTCAGTCAGGTCTGCATCAAACCTCGACAGGCACCGACAACTTCGGACTGCCCAACGCATGCGTCTTCGAATCAAAGAACCGCAACTCAACCCCGGTCCCTTCGAACACCTTGGCGTAATGGCGCTTCTGATGCTGGATGAACGCCGCACTGCGCGGATAAATCGAGATTGCCACGGTCTTTGGCTTTGCCAACCGCAAGGCCCGAATGATGTGTGCATCCTGCTCGCCCAAGGCCTGGCCGAAGATGCACAGACTGTCGCCATGACCCAATAACTGCTCATAGCAGAACGACAGATAATCCGAGCTGCGGATGGTCTTGAGTTTGTCCGCGCTCGGCCCTTCGGTGACGAACAGCGGCACGTCATCCAGGGTCTTGATCGTGTTGTTGATCGCAAAACTGCCGAGCAGGGTGCCTTCGGTCGAAGTCAGTTTGCGTGCAGTGCCGTCCTGATTGCGCACCAGGTGCAGACCGCCATGCAGGTACAGCAAACGCGGTTTGGCCGTGGCACTTTCGCTCAGGTCGAAACTGGCATTGGGGCCATTGAACAGATCGTCGATGGCCTCGCTGTCGTGTTGCAGCGCCCAGTAGTTGAGCAGGTCGTAATTGCTGGTGAACACCGTGCGATAGCGCGCCAGTTCTTCATTCAGCGTCGCCAGCGTCGAGGCCTGCACCAGCCGCCACGGGATGTGCACGGCGTGCACGGTGTTGATCAGCGCTTCCTTGATCGCGTAGTAGCGATTGCGCGGTGCGGCCGAGCTGACGGCGAGTGCCTTGTTGACCCGGCTGGTGGTTTTCAGCGCGCCGAGCACCTGCTCGAAGCTGCGCGTCTGCAGGGCGTCGAACACGCTCAGTTCCGACGGGCTCAGCGGTTTTTCTTCTACCGTGCGCGCGTTTTCGAACAGCGAGTCGTAGCCGAAATCGTCCCACACCGCACGGCTGGCGCCATTGCCCACCAGCAGACCGTTGAAGTCAGCGGTGGCGCGCAGGGCGCTCCAGTCTTCGAGGGTGGCGTCGACATCCAGAAAATCGGTCATTGCGTAGGAAGTCTCAAAACAAGGGGCGGATGGGCGGCGACTTTATCACGAGCGAGCATTGAGCCAGATCAACATCGGTGGTGACCGATCGGTCGATCCTGTGCGCATCCGCCGTATCGGAGCAGTCGATTCGGCCCCAGTCAGGAGACGCGCATGAGCAGCACCTTTTTTATTCCGGCCGTAAACATCATGGGCAACGGGTGCCTGGACGAGGCCATGGTTGCGATCCGCAATTATGGTTTTCGCAAGGCGCTGATCGTCACCGACGCGGGGCTGGCCAAGGCCGGTGTGGCGACCATGCTTGCCGAAAAGCTGGCGATGCAGGACATCGACTCGGTGATTTTCGACGGGGCCAAACCGAACCCGAGCATTGCCAACGTCGAGTCCGGGTTGGGACTGCTCAAGGAAAGTCGCTGCGATTTCGTGGTGTCGCTGGGCGGCGGTTCGCCCCATGACTGCGCCAAGGGTATCGCCTTGTGCGCGACCAACGGCGGACAGATCCGCGACTACGAAGGCGTCGATCAATCGAGCAAGCCGCAACTGCCGCTGATCGCCATCAACACCACCGCCGGCACCGCCAGCGAGATGACCCGTTTCTGCATCATCACCGACGAATCTCGCCACGTGAAAATGGCCATCGTCGACCGCAACGTCACGCCGCTGCTGTCGGTCAACGACCCGGCGCTGATGGTTGCGATGCCGAAAAGCCTGACCGCCGCCACCGGCATGGACGCGTTGACCCACGCCATCGAAGCCTACGTCTCGACCGCCGCCAACCCGATCACCGACGCCTGCGCACTGAAGGCCATGACCCTGATCAGCAACAACCTGCGCCTGGCCGTGCGCGACGGCAGCGACCTCGCGGCGCGGGAGAACATGGCCTATGCGCAGTTCCTTGCCGGCATGGCGTTCAACAACGCGTCGCTCGGCTACGTACATGCGATGGCGCACCAGTTGGGCGGTTTCTACGACTTGCCGCATGGTGTGTGCAACGCGGTGTTGCTGCCGCATGTGCAGACCTTCAACGCGCTGGTCTGCGCCGAACGTCTGACTGACGTGGCCCATGCGATGGGCGCGGACATTCTTGGTTTCAGTCCGGAAGAGGGCGCTCAGGCGGCGATCAACGCGATCCGTTGCCTGGCCAGGGATGTCGATATTCCGGGTGGCCTGCGTGAACTTGGCGCCAAGCTCAGCGACATCCCGGTGCTCGCTACCAATGCCCTGAAAGACGCGTGTGGCCTGACCAATCCACGGGCGGCGGATCAGCGGCAGATCGAGGAGATTTTCCGTAACGCGTTTTGAGATACGTCGTCCTGATATTTTCAACCGAACGCGCTGGCCTCTTCGCGAGCAGCCTCGCTCCCACAGTTGTTCGCATTTCGTCAGTAGAATGCGATCACATGTGGGAGCGAGCCTGCTCGCGATGGCTGACTTCCAGGCCTTGAATAACTATCTGGATTAACCAACCGCTGCCACATTCCTCTCAAACACCCCGCCGAACTGAATCAACACCACCCCGCCAATCAGCAACAACGCCCCCAACAGCCGCGACACCGTCAGCTGTTTCTCCACCAGCCCAAACAACCCGAAGTGGTCCAGCACCATCGACGCGATCACCTGCCCGGCCAGCGCCAGCGCAACAAACCCCGATGCCCCCAGCTTCGGCAGCAACATCACTGCCAGCGCCACAAAACACACGCCGAATGCACCCCCGGCCCACATCCACAGCGGCGCCTTGCTGATAAAGCCCAGCGACGGCAGCGGCAGGCGCAACGCCAGAATCACCGGCAACAACAGCAACACGCTGACCAGCAGCGACGCCAGCGTGGCCCATAACGGATGCCCCAGCCCCCGCGCCAGATTACTGTTGATCGCGCTCTGGAACGGCACCACCGCCCCGGCAAACGCGGCCAGCAGCAACAGGCCGGCCCACTGCAACGTACTCATGATCACTCTCCAACAGGTTTTGCTGGACTCTAAGGTATTCGTCGCGCAGATTTAAATTCCGTTTTGTCATCCAGAACATGCACAAGATGAATGATCTGCGCCGTATCGATCTGAACCTGCTGGTGATCCTCGACGCCTTGCTCAGCGAGCAACACGTCACCCGCGCCGCCGAGCGGCTGCACCTGAGCCAACCCGCAGTCAGCCATGCCTTGGCGCGTCTGCGCGACTTGCTCGGCGACCCGCTGCTGGTGCGCGCCGGTTCGACCCTGGTGCCCACGGCGCGGGCGCTGGAGCTGGTCGCGCCACTGACCGAAGCGCTGGCCCAGGTGCAGTCGTTGCTGGCGCCCAATACCTTCGATCCGGCCACTGCGCGGCGAACCTTTCGCGTGGCGATGTCAGACTATGGCGCGGCGATCATCCTGCCCGGATTGATCCGCACCCTGCGCCGCGAAGCCCCGGGCATCGACCTGCAAATCAGCCACGCCAGCCGCGAGGGCATGCTGGAAGGTGTGCTCAACGGTGACATCGACGTGGCGGCTGGGGTGTTCCCGGAAATGCCCAACGAATTACGCAGCAGCGTGCTGTTCGAAGAGCGCTACGTCTGCCTGCTGGATCGCCGCAGCTTGCCGGCCGACGGGGTTCTGGATTTACCGACCTACCTGTCGCGCCCGCACGTTCTGCTGGAAATGCGCGGCAGCGGCACTCCGGAAATCGAACGGGCATTGACCTCACTGCGCGAGCGCCGCCGCGTCGCCATCAGCCTGCCGCACTGGAACGTCGCTCCCCAGTTGATCAGCGGTACGGATTTGATTCTCACCGTGTCGTCGCGCAGCGTGCGTGAGATTGATCAGCAGGAATTGATCGTGTTGCCGCCCCCGTTCGAGATCGCGCCGTTCACGTTTGTGCTGGCGTGGCATAGGCGCCGGGGTGCGGATCAGGCGTTGAACTGGTTGAATCGCAGGATTGAGGAGGGGATAGTGCGCGGCTGAAAAAAGTTATCAGGGAGTCGGGTATGACAGTGAAGTCTGGATGGGTTGGGTGTTGGGTCCTGTGTGGGTGGTTGATGGCAGGGCAGGCGTCCGCCGAGTGCTTGCCGCCAGCGGTGGCAGGGCAGTGGGATTTTTCTGTCTGCAAGGAATGGCCTGTCGTTCCGGCGCTGACGATCAATGCGATAGCAAAGTTTGAACCAGACCCGGTGTACGCCCATGGCGATAGGGTTGGCTCTTACGATCTGGATTTATCCGTGTCGTCAGTCGACAACTTGACCCAGCTCGCGACATATCATCAACCGTCCGCGTTCCAGTCTGACGCCTTCGCGCTGGAGAGCTTGGAACTGGACACTGCGCGCTACAAGCTGACTTCTGACATTCGTGCCTTTGGCGTACGGGCCATTTTCAAAAACTCCTCACGCGTCAATCCCTTGGATGAAACCCAGTTGTCGCTCTATGTGAAAGAAGGCGGCAAGCTGCGTCCGGTACTGGATCGGATGCTGGTTTACCGCTTTGGCGGCGAATGGGATGGCAACTGCGCGGGGGAACGTGCGACCACAATCAGCACTATCGAAGTAGGTAAAACCAGCTCCCACGGATTTGCCGACCTGATCGTGAAATCGGTCACCACCGGCGTGAGTGGCGAGGGGCCGCCGGACAATTGCGAAATGAAAACCACGAACCGTAAACCCGTGCTGACCACTCTGCACTACGACGGAAAATCCTACGTTTTGCCTAACGGTTTCCAAGGTCTGTAACCGGCTTGCTTAAAACGACACTTATCAAGGAAGAACCATGCTCAACCCCTCCAGACTCCTGATCACCCTCGGTTTCCTGGCCATCACCACCCACGCCCAGGCCGCCTGCACCACCAAGAGTTTCGACGGTAAATCCATGTCGCGCTGCAACGTCTGGCCGGCGTTCCCGAGTCAGGCGATTTCGGTCAAATCCACCTACCTGGCCGATTCCGGCGGCGACGATGCCGGGGCGTTCGATCTGGACCTGGCGCTCCTCAATGCCAGCAACGCCAAACCCATCGCCACCTACCATAAGCCGGGCGCCTACAACTCGGATGCCGTGCGTCTTGACGATGTGCGCATCGATACGGCGCGCTACCGCCTGACGCCGGATATCCGCGCGTTTGGGCTGCGAGCGAAATTCGTGCACAGTTCTCATGCCATTCCCTACGAGAAAACCGATCTGGCGCTGTATGTGCGCGAGGGTGATAGCTTGCGCCCGGTGCTTGAGGGCCTGGTGGTCTTCAAGGACAACGGTGAGTTCGTGAATAACTGCGAGGGCTACAGCAAAAAAATCCGCCGGACGCTCGAGATCGCTCCATCAAGCCACAATGGCTTCGCCGATCTGATCGTCACCACCAGCGGCAGCAAAATGAAAAACACCCAGTCCGCAGGGCAGTGCGTTTCGAACACCACCGAGCTGAAGAAAAAACAGATCACCCTGACTTACGATGGCCAGCAGTACATCGTTCCTGAAGACCTCAGAGGTTACTGACCCATGCTCACCGGCCTCAACCACCTGACCCTCGCCGTCAGCGACTTGCCCCGCAGCCTGGCGTTCTACCGCGAGGTGCTGAATCTGCGCGTCGAGGCCTCGTGGGACACCGGTGCCTATCTGTCGTTGCCGGGGCTGTGGTTGTGCCTGTCGCTGGACGCGCAGCGCGCTGGCGAGCCATCCGTCGACTACACCCATTACGCATTCAGCCTTGATCAGGCGGATTTCCTGCCGTTCGTGCAAAAGCTGAAAACGGTCAACGTGCGGGAATGGCGCGACAACCGCAGCGAAGGTGCGTCGTTCTACTTCCTGGACCCGGACGGGCACAAGCTCGAAGCCCACGTTGGCGGTCTGGCATCGCGACTGGCCGCGTGTCGGTTGAAACCGTACGCCGGCATGCGTTTTTACGACGAGTCGTGAACAGACACATTGGCCTGATATAGACTGGCCACCACGTGTACTGGCGCCTTGCAGGTTTTCCATGACTCCATCGTTGCTTATGGCCGTTCTGGCCTCGGGTTTTATCTATGGCATCACGCCGGGGCCGGGCGTGCTGGCGGTGTTCGGCATCGGCGCGGCGCACGGGCGGCGGGCCGGGGCAGGTTTTCTCTGTGGGCACCTGCTCGGTGATGTGGTCTGGTGCAGTACCGCGTTGATTGCGATTGTCGGCGCCCGGGAAATCGGCAGCACCGCGTTTGATGTGCTCGGCGTGCTCAGCGGTTTGTACCTGTTCTGGCTCGGCTGGCGTGCAGTGCTGGCCAAACGGCGCAGCGATGATCAGCCCCAGGGCGCGGCGCGTCAGCCGTTCTGGCACGGCATCCTGTTCGGCCTGACCAATCCCAAGGCTTACCCGGTGGCGGTCGCGACGTTTACCGCGCTGCTGTCGAGCCGCGCCGAACTGCTCAACTGGTCGATGCTGCCAGCGCTGATCGCCTTGAGCTTTTTCGGCGGTTTGCTGGCCTACGCTATTCTGATTGGCGTTGTCGGTGCCCGGCGGGTGCGCACGCTGTATCAACGTCATGAACTGATGATCACCCGTCTCTGTGGTGTGATGTTCATCGGTTTTGCGATCAATGCGCTGGTGCATGCGCTGCCGGGATTGCTGCCGAACAAGGCTTGACGCCGGAAGCATGGATGCACGATCAAAAGGGTCAGGGATGGTGGATCATTGCTGCATTGCCCGGACACCCACGCTGAACCATGGAAAGCCGAAATTCCGCGCCGCTGGCGAGTTATATGGACCTGTTGCTGGACGCCGTCTGTGCAGTGGACAAGCAGGGCCGTTTCGTTTTTGTCAGCGCCGCCTGCGAGCGCATTTTTGGTTACACGCCAGACGAGTTGATCGGCCAGCCGATGATCGAGCTGGTGCACCCGGCCGACCGTCAGCGCACCCTTGCAGCGGCCCACGACATCATGGGCGGCGAACCCAAGCACAACTTTGAAAACCGCTACGTGCGCAAGGACGGCCGCATCGCGCATATTCTGTGGTCGGCGCGTTGGTCAGAGGTCGATCAACTGCGTATCGCCGTGGCCCGCGACATCACCGAGCGCAAGCAGGCCGAATCGCGACAGGCGGCGTTGTATGCGATTTCCGAAGCGGCGCACGTCGCCGAAGACCTGCTGGCGCTGTTCAAGCGTATTCACCTGATCATCGGCGAGTGGTTGCCGGCGCTGAACTTCTCCGTGGCGCTGTACGACGAACACTGCGCGCAGCTGAATTTTCCTTATCACGTCGACGATCACGAATTGCAACCCGAGCAACCGGGCACTGTCACCGGACGCCTGTGTGCGGAAGTCATCCGCAGCGGCCAGCCGATTCTGCTGACACCTGATAGCCCCGATTCACCGCCCGATTTCGCCGCACTGGTGGCCGGGCAGGACTCACCGTGCTGGCTCGGCGTGCCGCTGAACTCGAAAAACGGCACCATCGGCGCGCTGATCGTCAAAAGCCTGCCGGGTGGTGAGCGTTACACCGAACAGGACAAGGAACTGCTGCAATACGTCTGCGCCCAGGTCGCCACCGCCATCGAACGCCAGCAGTTGCACGCGCGGTTGCGGCGCATGGCGCAGTACGATCAGTTGACTCAGTTGCCCAATCGCGAACTGCTGAAAGACCGGCTCAAGGCTGCGCTGGCTGGCGCCCGCGAGGTCTCGGGCAACATGGCGCTGCTGTACGTCGATCTGGATCGCTTCAAGCAGGTCAACGACACTTTCGGGCACGCGGTCGGCGACATGTTGTTGCAAACGGTGGCGAATCGGCTCAAGGGCTGCGTGCGCGATACCGATACCGTGGCGCGTATTGGTGGCGACGAATTCGTCGTGCTGTTGCACAGCGTGCAAGCGGCCGAAGATGCCGACAGCGTGGCCGCAAAGATCCGACAGGTGCTGGTCCAGCCGATGCGCCTGGACGGCCACAACCTGCACATCGAGCCAAGTATCGGCGTGGCCCGCTATCCCGAGCATGGCAGCGAGGAACAGCAACTGTTTCGGCATGCGGACCAAGCGATGTACGCCGCCAAACGCCTCAATCATCGGACGGTGGACATCTGAAACATGCCGCGCCGTTCGTCGCGGCGCGGGCAACTTTTCTAAACCTTTATCGGTCTGGCAATTCTCAATCTAGGCGGGCACCTGCTCGCCAACGATCAACACCAAGAGGAAGAGAATCATGCCTAATTCAAGAAACTCGAACTCGGGAAACTTTGCCAACGATCGAACGAAGGCGTCTGAAGCCGGTCGCAAAGGTGGGAAAACCACCACCACGACGGTCGACAAAGAGCCTGCGAAAACTGAAATGGGCCGCAAGCCTGCTCAGAAGTCGAAGTAGTCGGTGAGGTCGTTTTGATTGAGAGGCGGGGGCGCAAGCTCCCGCTTGAATTTGAAGAGAAGGAGGGCGCGACCATGAGCCGGATGGCCACCCAGGTACGTCGTTTCAGTTTTGTCACGTTGTTGGGACTGTTCGCCAGCAGTGCGTTCGCCAGCGGCGCCGCTGCCCAGTCGCCTGCCGATTTCATCAACGATGCTTCGGCCAAAGGCATGGCCGACATCGAAGCCAGTCGTCTGGCCCATCAGAAGTCCGAATCCAAAGAGGTCAAGGACTACACCATCGTGGTCATCAATGACCGCACCACGGCCAACCAGCATCTGGCGAAGATTGCGAAAAAACTCGACCTGCCGATCGCTCCCCGTGAAGAAATCGCCGACAAGGCCAAAACCATGATCCCTCAGGTCAAGGACGGTGAAACCTTCGATCAGGCCTACGCCGCGAGTCAGGTGAAAGCCACTGAAGAAGCCATCCAGCAGATTCAGGAGGAGGCGCAAACCACCGACGTGCCGGAGATCAAGGCATTTGCCGACGAGACCCTGCCGAAGCTGCAAAACCATCTGGAAATGGCCCGGGCGCTGCAGGCCAGCCGCTGATCAGGGTTTGATTTCCTGTGGCGAGGCAGCTTGCTCGCGCCGGGCTGCGCAGTTGGCCTTCTCATAGCCGCTTCGCGACCCCGCGGGAGCACGCTCCCTCGCCCCATTTACGGCATGCCTGCCCCGTGACTAGCAGTCATTCAGATCCTGCTTCGGTTTGCTCTTTTCCCCCAACCCGTCGAGGTTGAACACCTCGCTTTCGCCCAGGCTGCGGTAATGCTTGCGTAGCGCCTCCAGCTGCTTGAGGTCCAGCGATTCCAGCCCGAGCATCGCGTTCTGCGCTTCCTTGTTCACACGCAACAACTCATCGAGCTTCAGGTGCAGGATGTCGGTGTCGCGGTTTTGTGTGTTCTGGATCAGAAACACCATCAGAAACGTGATGATCGTGGTCGAGGTGTTGATGATCAGTTGCCAAGTGTCGTTGAAATGGAAAAACGGCCCACTCAGTCCCCAGAGAAAAATCAGGACCAACGCCCCCATGAAGGTTTTCGGGCTACCGGCCCACAGTGCCAAGGTCTGGGAAATCTTCGCGAATTTCATTGCCGTGTTCCTTATTGGGATTGCCTGAAGTTCAGACAGTGACGGCGTAGCGAAAATTCTGTTTATTGCAGGCGTGCCCCTGAAAAGCCGGTCTTGCGACCGGCTTCGACAGGCATACGCTCAGGACGTCAGTTCAACTCCAACCTGCCACTGAAAGTATCCCGCCACTTCACACTGCTGGTTGACCAGCATGAACCCCAATTCGCACTGGGTGGTGCCGGGTGCTTTAGGGGTGCATGTCCAGAAGTGGTCGTCCGCTTTGCGACTGCCTGGCACGGACGGAGATTCAGGGTTGGGCGCAGGGACGGTGAGGCCGGTGTGTACTTCCAGTTGGGGAGCGGTAAGAACGCTGCTGTTATCGGCGGTCATGCGGTAGGCAACCACGCTGTGCTCGGCGATCAGGCTGACGCTTCTTGCACGAAAATGGATGTCACGGCCCATCTCTACAATGACTTTGGCAGCACTGTCATTTGTAACTATTTCTTTTGATTTGCTGCTTGCGGTGAAAAAGATCAGTCCATCGGGAATTTTCGTCGGGTTCGCCGGGTCCTGGCTGGGTGTCGGATAGCGCGAAAGCAGTGATTCGGCATCGACGATCAGCAATACATTCTGTGCGGTGGTGACGGCAGATGAAGGGGACGGGATCGGTTCGGAAGTCATCATGGATTCCTTTCATGACGTCGCTACAAACTGGCGGCCGCTTCGGTCAAGGCAGACATCCTGTTCCGGCCGGGGCGGCGGCATCGGATCGGTGGAGCCCCTCGTTGCCAAGGGGCCCGGTACATCGTCAGTTGTGAATGGAAATGAACGGATCCCACGAGCAGCAGCCGATGATCTGGCAGTTGCGATCGACGATCAGGAAGTGGAAGTGATAGGTCACACGGCCACAATCCAGGGTCTCGGATGACCAGTAATGGTTATCGACTTTCTGGCAGCTTGGCACGGACGGATTGCTGGTGTTCGGCACAGCAACGCAGGCGCTGGCCTTGCGCGGCGAGGGTGGGGAGATCAGGTCGGCCCCGGCGTTACCGATGAATTTGTAGAAAATCACCGCCTGTTCGAAACTCTGCGACAGGCTGGTTTCACGCCAGCGGATCAGGTCGCCGACCTGCGCCTTGAGGTCCAGTTCGCCACCGGCCTGGCCACTGACGACGTTATCCTGATTGGTGACCATGTACACATGATGCCAGTCGATCAGCGTGGGATTCTTCGGATCCTTGCTGATGTTTGGATACTTTTTCAAAATGGTTTCAGTGTCGATGGAAACCAGGATATCCGTAACTCGAGACATGGTGAGGCTCCTTTTTCATAGTGAACGTCGGACTGCAATCCAGGCACGACGATGCTTGCTTGCCGTACGGCTTTTGCGAGCACACTACTGGGGGAACCCACCGGTCACGAGAGATGAGCAGGCCGTGCTCCTTGCACGAAACTGGATGTAATCGGGTTCCTTCCGATTGCCGCAAATTGACTATAGGTAGGATTCTTTAGCTGTCAAAAACGCTTGTGTTTGGCTCGACGGACGGTCGAAAAATGCATAGGGGTCGACGAATTGGCGATAAGCAGGGCGTCGGCGGACACCGTTTGCAATGAGTCGCTCTGGAACAGCTCACCGGGCTGCCTGTATCGTGACGAACCGCTGGAATGTCCCGACAGGAGAACGCAATGAGTTGGTCCGCCAAACAATACGTCGCTTTCGAAGATGAACGCACCCGCCCGGCCCGCGATCTGCTGGCGGCGATTCCCACGGTCCAGGCCCGATCGGTGGTCGATATCGGTTGTGGCCCGGGTAACTCCACCGAGCTGTTGGTGCAGCGTTTTGAACAGGCTCGGGTCAGCGGCCTGGACAGCTCGCCGGACATGATTGATGCGGCGCGCAAGCGCTTGCCGCAGTTACAGTTCGAGGTGGCCGAGATCGACCGTTGGGCTGATGCCGGTCCGTTCGATGTGATCTTCGCCAACGCCGTGCTGCAGTGGCTGCCGGATCACGCGACGCTGTTGCCGGCACTGGCCGATAAACTGTCCCCGGGCGGCAGCCTGGCGATCCAGATGCCGGACAATCTCAACGAGCCTTCCCATCGGCTGATGCGCGAAGTCGCCGCCAACGGCCCATGGGCCGCCAAACTGGCTGGCGCCGCCGGGCAGCGCACCGAGATGGCGAGTGCCAGCGATTATTTCTCGATGTTGCGTCCGCACTGTTCGCGGGTCGATGTGTGGCGCACTACCTATCACCATCAATTGGCGGGTGGCGCGGCGGGCGTGGTGGAATGGTTCAAGGGCAGTGGCTTGATTCCGTTTCTGAACCCGCTGACCGAAGACGAGCGGGCGCAATATCTGCAGCAGTATCTGGCGGCGGTTGCCGAGGCGTATCCAGCGTTGTCTGATGGTTCGGTGCTGTTGCCGTTTCCACGGCTGTTCATCGTCGCGACTCGCTGAGGCTTGACTTTAATTACCCCCCCACCCAAAGGGAGATGTGCAAGCTTTTCAAATCCTGAGTTCGACTCGAACTTCCACGTCGGCGCAGCTCCCCGAAAACAACCCGGTCAGTCCCCTCACCCTCTGGGAGAGGGGCTTTCAGCGTTGCACCGCCACCAACATCATCATCGGCCGTTCCCGCTCTTCAGCCAGCGCCGGTTGTGCTGCCACTTCAGCATCGCTCGGCCCCCATTCGTTGACGTGGCGAATAGTGAACCCAGCCTCAATCAGTGAATTCAACAGCGTGCCAATCGTGCGGTGCTGCTTGATCACTCCCTCGGCCAGCCAGTGAGTCACCCGCTCGCCCTCCAGCTGATAACTGTCCAGCGGCCAGCGCTTGTGGCCGTCGCTGTCTATCAGCCAACCCGGCGTGCGCGGGGCCATGAAGATCGGATGCTCAATGGAAAACACAAAGTGCGAACCGGGTTTCAGCGCCGCGTACAGATGAGTGAACAGTCCGGGCAAATCCTTGATGTAGTGCAGCGCCAGCGAGCTGTAGGCCATATCGAAACTGCGGGCCGGCAAGTCGAGATGCTCAAGGTCGGCGCGCTCGTAGCGAATGTTCGCAGCGGTGGTGGTGTCGCGCGCGCGTTCGAGCATCTTTTCCGAGACATCCAGCCCCAGCACATTGGCGGCGCCATGTTCACTGGCCCAGCGGCAGAACCAGCCATACCCGCAGCCGAGGTCGACCACATTCAAGTCGTCCATCGAGGGCAGCAGCGCCTTGAGCGCCGGCCACTCCGGCGCGGCATCAAGACCGCCGATGGAGCGGTTCATCTGGCTGTAACCGTGGAAAAATTCGGGGTCGTCGTAAATGTTTTGCGTCATGGAGAAGTACTCTTTTGAGTTCAGTCAGCAGCAGCATAGTGGCCGCGCCATGGAGTCCCTCGAAAGTGAAAACGCGTATTCGTCGATGGCCGCGCAGGGGAGGGTGGTGGGAGATGGGCAAATGCTAGCGGACAGCCGGTTTTGCATTCAACCTTCCTGCAGACCTTCAACGCCGCCGGCGCCATAAACCCCGAATGGCTCTTCTCTTACGGGTGATGAAGCACGTATTCATCAATGCGGTTGAGCAGATAGCCGGGCAGCGTCGCGACGGCATCATCAAGACGGCATCATCAAGATCATCGCCGGCGGAAAAACAGCCGGGAATATCCGGTACTTCCACCCTTTGTGTTGCTCGATGGCAAGAGTCAGTCCAGGCACGGGCGTGGAGTTGAGATGATGGGGGGGCAGGCCTTTACGAGCCAATGTGAGTAAATCCCAGACACAAAAAAACCGACCATCAAGGCCGGTTTTTTGTGTCTGCATCTCCCGTCATAAGCACAACGTGAGACCCAATTGAGTGGAGCGGGTAGAGGGAATCGAACCCTCAACTAAAGCTTGGGAAGCTTTCGTTTTGCCACTAAACTATACCCGCTCAGAGCGGCTGACTTTGTACCAGAGTCGGGCGCGGATTTGAAGTTTTTCTTTTGCTCGCAGCGCGTTACAGCGAGGAAAACGGTCATTCGCGGGCGAATCTGCAGGGTAATCGATGCTGGTTTTCAGCCCCGGAGACTCGCTCGCGACGACACTTTTTCAAATGGCCAGTGCATGGTGATCCTGAACGAACGAGTAACGCGTTCGACTCGGCTGCCGAGACGGTTTCAGGAAACCGAGCAGGGCGTTCTGGCTATCGCGGCACGCGGCCTTGTGTTCCATGTCGAGGAAGTGCCCGGTGGCCTGCAACGTGGTGAAAGTACTGTGCGCTACATGGTTGCCGAATATCCGTGCGTCTTCGGCGGCGGTGTATTCATCCCATTCGCCGTTGAGGAACAGCACCGGCACATTGATCTTCTTCGCCGCATTCAAATAGCACTGGCGATCGCTGTGCAGTACGTCACTGATGTGGAAGTGCATCTGCCCGTATTCGTGCTCGGCCAGGCTGCTGACGTGACGATAATTGAAGCGCTTGAACAGTGACGGCAGGTGTTTGCCGATGGTGTTGTTGACCAGGTGCCCGACGCGGTCGCCATCGCGCTGGCCGAGGTAATCGACACCGCGCTCCAGGTAATCAAGCATGTGCGCGTTGATCACCGGCGAGAACGAGCTGATCACGGCTTTTTCGATGCGCCGTGGCTGCTGGGCGAGGGCTACCAGGGTGGCCGCGCCGCCCCAGGAAAACGACAGCACGTGTTCGGCGCCGAAGTGGTCGATCAGCTCCAGGAGGATCTGCCCTTCGACTTCCTTCGTCAGATGTTTCTCGTGGCGGTTGTGGACTTTTGACCTGCCCGCGTAGGGTTGGTCGTAGCAAACCACGTTGAATTGCGGGTGCAGGTTTTTCACAGTCTGTGCAAACGACGCAGTCGTGGCCATCGAGCCGTTGACCAGGATGATGGTCTTCTCTGCGGCGTCTGCGCGATAGAACTCCGTGTAAACCCGATACTGACCCTGTATATCCAGCACAGCGATTTCTGGCCTCATGTCATAAGACTCCTGGCAAGCAAGCGGGTATGCGCGCAAATAGAGATTGCACGAGCTTTGTGACAGGTAGGCATACGCCTGGAATTTGCTTGGCCCATGTCGATCCATGACTGCGGTCGACGGGTGTTGTTATTGGCGGGCAGTCTGCCGGCTGAGGCGAAGCCCAAGGGGCTTGCGACCGGCAAAAAGTTTCTTGGATGTATGGTGTGACTAATCGGTCACAATTTGGCCGACGTCCTGATTCAAGCAGTGGGGAAGGGATCGCGCAAGTGCCGTTGGTAAATTGTTCGACAACTTCTGCTGAGCGGTCGCCGGCTTAGAACAAATGGATCTCTTCGGTGCGCAAAGCGCGGTACTCGCCCGGTTTTAGCGCGTCATCGAGCTGCAGCGGCCCCATCGACTCACGGTGCAGGTGCAGCACTTTATTGTTGAAGTGGCCGAACATGCGCTTCACCTGATGGTAACGGCCCTCGACGATGCTCAGGCGCGCCGCCCTTGGCGCGAGCACTTCAAGTTGCGCCGGTTGCGTGGTCAGGTCTTCGAAGGCGAAGTAGATGCCTTCGGCAAACGTGATCGCATATTGCGCCCCGATCTCCTGTTCGGTCTCGACGTAATAGACCTTCGGCAGTTTGGTCTGCGGTTGGGTCAGGCGTCGCGACCAGGTGCCATCGTTGGTGATCAGCATCAGCCCGGTGGTGTTGAAGTCCAGGCGACCGGCAATATGCAGGTCGTACTTGTCCGGTTCATCGATCAGGTCGAGCACGGTCGGATGCTGCGGATCCCGTGTGGCGCTGACGCACCCCGGCGGCTTGTGCAACATGAAGTAGCGCGCCGGTTTGCCGAGCTGCAGGATTTCTTCGTCGACTTCGACGCGGCTGAATTCCAGCACTTCGCTGTGCGGGTCGCTGACGATTTTTCCGTCGATCCGCACGCGCTTTTCTACCAGCAACAGGCGAACCTGCTGACGGTTGTAGCGGGGCAGGTTGCTGAGGAAACGGTCGACGCGCATGGTCAGGTATCGATGAAAGTCGGGGCGCGCATCTTACGGGATCGGCCGCGCTGCTGCTTGCAGTTGCGCTTCGACCTGAGCACAGCGCGGGCACAGGCAGGATTTGTCGCGCAGTGCCGCAGGCAGCGCTTCGAGCACTGCCGGATCGATGCTCACGCCATAACACCAGCAGGCTCGGTCGGCGGTTCGCGGGTCGGCCAGGCTGCAGTCATTGCGGGCGCCGCAGGCGGGGCAGAGGTCGGGTTTAGCGTCGGTGTCAGGCATAAGTCGAGTGAGGCATTTCCACGCAAGTACGGTTACGGCCAGTTTGCTTGGCCCGGTACATCGCATGATCGGCCCGGGACAGCAGGGTGTGCAAGGTGTCATCTGCTTGCAGGGTGGTGGCACCGATGCTCACGGTCAGACTCAGGCTGTGGCCATCGTAGGCATATTCGTGTTGTTCGACGTGCTGACGGATCTTCTCGGCAATCTTCTGACCGGTGTCGCCGTCGGTGTCCTTCAGCAACACGATAAATTCCTCACCGCCCCAACGGCAGACTATGTCGGAGTGGCGCAGGCAGCTTTGCAGATCCCGGGCGAAACCGATCAGCACCTGATCACCGGCCATGTGTCCGTAGGTATCGTTCAAAGTCTTGAAGTGATCCAGGTCGATTAACAGCGCAGTCAACGGTTTTGGTTCGCGTTGCGCTTCGTGCAGGGCTTGTGCGGCGAGCAGGTCGAAACCACGGCGGTTGGGCAATTCGGTGAGGCTGTCGAGGGTGGCCTGCGCCTGGATCTTGCGTTGGTAACGGCGGATCACGCGGTTGAGCAGGGCCAGCACGCCCAGCGTCACCAACAGGCAGATCAGCAGGTTCAGGTACAGCGACTGACGAATGTCACTGAGCGCACCGTCTTCGCGCTTGTCGACGAACAGGTACCAGTTCAACTCCGGAATAAACCGCACGTTGAGGAAATGCCCCTGACCGTGAGCGGAATATTCGTAGCTGCCGCTGTGCGGTTTGGGTAACTGACTGACCAGACCCTTCATGCTCTCGAGTTCGCCGAGGCTCTGACCGATCGGCGCGCCTTGCGGCCCGCCCTCGGCACCGGTCAATACCAACCGGCCGAAGGTGTCGACGAAGTACACGCTGCGTTGATAGCGTTGTTGGTATTTGTCGATCAGCTTGATCACCGCGTCCACCGTCAGGCCCACGCCGGCGGCGCCAATGAAGCGGTTGTTGTAGTCGTAGACCTTGTAGTTGATGAAGAACGTCAGGTTGTCCTTGTTGGCGAGGTCCGGGTCGACGTTGATCTCGTACGGGTCTTTCATGTCTCGCACGCGAAAGTACCAGGCATCGCGCGGCTCATCGATCTTCACCTGCTTGAGCACACCCTTGGCGTGGTAGTAAGTGTGGCTGCTGTTGGACACGAAGAACGCGGTGTAGGCGCCGTAGTGGGTCATGACCTCATCGAGGTAACGGGTCATCTGCAGCGGATCTTTTTCACCGTTTACCACCCAGTCACGCATGAAGGTGTCGCGCGACATCATCGAGGAAATCAGGATCGGTCTGACGAGGTCTTTCTGGATTTCCGAGTAGACCGTGTCGGACGTCAGCGGCAGTTCGGTGTTGATGATGCTGTCGCGGATCGACGCCCGTGAGGCGTAATAGCTGAGCAACGAAGTGGCCAGGAAGCCGGCGCCGAGCAGGGCGACCAGTGTCAGAACCAGCGAGCGTTGCGTGTACAGCGCAGATCTGTGCGGCATGGGCGATTCCGTAGGCAGATAAGCCGATGGCAGCATTCTAGTGGCACTGCCGGGAAATAACTGCTCCATGCGCGGCGCGAATGGTCGTTCCTGTATTTCTGGACATCCCACAGGCCGACTGTGGGAGCGGGCTTGCTCGCGATTGCGGAGGGTCAGTTAACATTGATGTGACAGGAATACCGCTTTCGCGAGCAAGCCCGCTTCCACAGGGGATTTTTGGTCTGATTGACACCGCTGATCTGAAGCCTGCGCGAGCCCGGCACTTGCCCCAACCCAGACAGTCAAAACTTGTGTCGGCTGCGCTGTCTTGCTGCGGCCGTGGGTCTTTCAGGAGGCCGTCATGAGTATTTCAAAACGGTTGCGTCGCGTGCTGCTGGGCGCCGTGCTCGGTCGGGGCTTGTCCGGTTGTTATTACTACGCCGGTCCTTACGACGCTTATCCCGCCACTTATTACTATCCCGGCTACTACTCGCCTTACTACTACAGCGGCTATTACGGGCCGCGTTACTACGGCGGCGCCCGCTATTACTACGGTGGCTACGGCTATCGCGGCGGCTACGGGCGCGGATATCACGGCGGCGGATATCACGGTGGGCACCACTGATCACCGGCTGAATGACAGCGTTTTCCAAATGAACAGGATTTCATGAATCACTTGTTTCAACTTGTTGCTGAAACGCACCAGATTCGGAAAACGCTGTCAGATAATTCGTCAGTCACCGAATAAACGACTGATGCCTGCCAGCGTCGCTGGTGCGGCTACCCGCGGTCCAGGAGGCCGCCATGTATCGACGAATTCTTCTACTTGCTGCGATGATGTTTTCCGTTGCCGGTTGCGCTCCATATTCCTACGCAGACAGTTATTACAGTTCGCAGGTCTACACCTCACCCGCACCGGCCTACTACAACACTGGCGGCACTTACTACAGCGGTGGCAGCACCTATTACTCGGCCCCGCGCTATTACCAGGCGGCCCCGCGTTACTATCAACCGGCTCCGCGTTACTACTCGGCGCCGCGTTACTACCAGCCAGCGCCGCGCTACTACGAGAGCCGTCGTTGGCACGACAATGACCGTGGGCGCTGGGACGGCCACCGCGGTGGTGGTTGGGACCGCGACCGGGGCGGGCGTGATCATCACGGTAATCGGGGTGACCATGGCGGCCGAGGCGGTCGCTGGTAATCATCCGCAAACAAAAAAGCGGCGCATTGAGCGCCGCTTTTTTTGTGCCTGCGGAAAATGGTGTGGCTTGCTCCATCTCCTAGGACGTTCTCGGAAGCCTCCTACAGTTTTATTTCTGAATGTTTGTTAGCGTTTGTATACGCCCATTGATGTTGGAAGACTTCAATTTTTGGAGCTGCACAAACACGGATGTTTTTTCAGGTATGAATTTACTTATTGTTCATCAGAATTTTCCCGGCCAGTTTCGCCATGTTGCAATGGAGGCGCTGCGGAGACGTTTCAACGTGCTTGCAATTGGGCGTGATACAGCTCCGGGTATGGTTGGGGTGAAATTGCTTCATTATCATTCTTTAATAAAAGGGTTTAATGATGGGCATGCCTATTTACGTTCATATGAAACGGCTGTGTTGGATGGGCAAAGTGTTTTTTGGTTGTTGAAGCAACTCAAGCAAGAAGGCTATCGACCCGATATTATCCTTGCTCATCCCGGGTGGGGTGAAACGCTATTCGCCAAAGACGTATACCCGGACGTGCCGCTGATTCACTTCTGTGAATATTATTATCGAGCGCAGGGTGCGGACTCTGATTTTGATCCTGAATTTCCAAATGCGCCGGACGCTTCGTCAAGACTCAGAGTATTGAACTCAATGCATCTCTTGAATCTTGATCAGTGTGATATTGGAATTGCGCCTACGCGATGGCAACGTGATCTTTTTCCGAAAATTTATCAGTCTAAAATTCGTGTCATTCATGAGGGCGTTATTCAAGCATCCCATGATGAGACGGTTGAGTCTGTAAGACTACCCAGTGGGTGTGTGATTAAGGCGTGCCAGCCAATAGTGACGTACGTTGCGAGAAACCTCGAACCCTATCGTGGGTTCCATATTTTTATGAGATCCATTTCCTGTATTCAGGCTGAGTGTCCAGCCTCACAAATAGTTATCGTTGGCGGAGATGAAGTCAGCTATGGGCGTGGGCCTGTTGGGTATAAGAGTTGGCGAGAACGGATGTTGTCGGAGGTGAGTTGCGATGTTTCCAATGTGCATTTCACAGGGAAACTACCTTACCAGAAATATAGAGCTGTTCTGAACGTTTCAACAGTGCACGTTTACTTGACGTATCCGTTCGTTTTGTCGTGGTCCTTGTTGGAGGCTATGGCGTCTGGCTGTGTGGTAGTCGCTTCTGATACAGCTCCGGTGAAGGAAGTTGTTGTTCACGGACGTAATGGGGTTCTTGCCGACTTTTTCCAGATTGAATCAATAGCGGCCAGCGTATGCAGAGTTCTAAGTTGTCCGAGTGATTTTGAGCATGTCAGAAAAGCTGCACGGCTAACGGCAAGTAGCTTTGATGTCAGTGCTGGCCTGAAGGGGTACTTTCAGGTGTTTGAAGATGCGATGGCTGGTCGGTTCTAACTAGAGTTTTTCGTCATTTAAAAATGGAGATTTGAAATGCTTAAGATTTCTCGCAAGGAAGCCTTTAGGCGGTGTAAATCATTACTTAAATATGGTCTGGTTTTTTTGGTGTGCTATTGGGTGGTGGATTTTTATATTGAATGGGAGGCGGCGGCAGAGCGCAGGGCGATTTATCAAAAGGAACAAGGGGGCTGCAGTAAAAAACTGGCGGGTATGGAGCAGGTTCCTATCCGGGGCGGGAGCTTGCTTGATCGGACTCGGATACCCGGTTTTTATTTCGGATCGACTTTGAAGAGTGACGGGTCATGTATTGCCGATGTTCTTGAGGGTTCGTTTTGGTGGACGGGAACCGAACTTCGTACGGAGTATGAGTTGAGCGGGATAGAAAAGCCTTCCAATTGGGGGTATTTCCAGGTTGCTGCCAGACTCTACACCCGGAAGGAGCGCGCTGAGCCGCATACGATGGGTGGACGGCATGTTGATTGGCCGGATGATTTGATTGTGAAACTTAAAAAATATCCGGGGTTAGAGCTTTGGCTTGACGCTTCTCCACCTAGTTCAAAAAATGATTTTCTCATTACAACATTCGTTATGCATAACTGGCGGCGACATGACGGAACACCTCGGACGATAAGTTGTGATGGTTTGAATTATCCTGGTGACAGGGTTAAAGCAGCGGGTTTGGGTAGGCAAGACTTGTTGAAGCTTAATAAAGAGCAATTAGAGAATTTGGATTTTGGCGAGTTGCAGACCCGCTGCACGGTCGAACTCTACAGTTTTGATTTCTCAGGTGGGGATGGACGCGTCAGCTTAAGTACTCGTTCGTTGCGTGGCGCTCCTGAAGCACTAAAATTTGTCAGCGAATATCTGTCACGTTCCATAATTACAGGGAAGTAACTATGAGCTATATTTATGATGGTTTAGAAAGAGCATTAATTTTGAAGGTCGCGAACTCTTGTGCTGGAATGCGGTTTACCCAGCGTGATGAGAAGTTTATAGCTTTGGCGGAAGAAGGGAGAAGCTGCGCTTCCTTTTATCAGTATTTATCTGATGTTATTGGCGAAAAGATTTCCGGTAATGTTGCTTTTGACAGCGATGTAATAAATATTTTTAAGAGTGCCAAACTTTGGCTCGATGTTGCGATTGACGCCAACGGCGGGCAAGGTGCTTACTCTGCATTGATTCGCGCCTACACCCTGCGGCAGGGCGAGCTTAGACTAGATAAAAGATTTACTGAAGCAAGGATGCAAGAGTCCTCTAATCAGGTTGCTGTAAACTTTATGAACACGCTGCTGTACGGTTCAGCTAAAGACGATCTGGCTCCTTGGACCGTACCTTCAATCAGTCAGATAGCCGCCATTGATGCGAGCGCCATTGGAAAAGTCTTATTTCATGATGAAAATGGCGAAGACGATACCGCTACAAGCCGTAACGCCGGTTGGTCAGGAACAATCGGGTTCAGCCTGTTAGGTGGCAAACCCCCATATGAAACCTGGAGATTAATTTCCGCAGGCGACCCCAGCTCAGAAATAAAAGGCAGTCATGAACTGGCTAAAGTTAATAGGTTCGATGATTTCAAGAATATTCTATTTGCCATCGATTCATACAGTGTCGGCCTTCGCGCAGCGATCAATAACTTTGGTCTCAATGTGCTTGAGAGCGTGTTTTCGGTAGTGCCTGAGCAAATAAAAATTGCAATGGCCAGTGGGAACACTAATCCATTAATTCAGTACGTGGTGAAAGGCACACCTGTTTCGCCCATCGTTGATCTGATATTGCGATATGGCGTAAATGCTTTTTTTGACATGTTCAGGCGAACATACGACGGCGGCTTTAATGCCGCGCCCACCACCGAGGAAACGCTCGCGACCAACGCGTACGCATTTTTCTCAGCGTTTACACCGACTCAATCCCAAAGCATCGTTACCAAGACCATTGGAGAGTACGGCAGCGTCACCGCGTGGACAAAGCAAGCCAGCCAAGCAACGCCAATCGGCCAAGCATTACGAAACTCGCTTAAACAGCTAAGTGAAATAGTCATAGAGCGAGATGACGGGTTCCCCGGTCGCGAGCTGGAGCTTTATGACCCCATCACTGGCGAAGGTTTTATTACCGAACAGTGGATTTCTGATCGCGCAGAAATGTTGGCCCGGTTGATTTCCAGAACCCATGGCTCATTCGGAAAAAACACACTACAGAAGTTTTCCTTAACCGATCTCGCCTCGGGGAAACAGGCACCCATGACGACTGGCGTATCTAACCCGTTGGTGATGTTCGGTGATGACGGAGGGCGATCTTTCGGTGGCACGACAAATGCCGATCATCTATATGGCGGCGCAGGCAATGATTCGATCAATGGACTGGCGGGTAACGACGTTATCGAAGGTGCTCGCGGCAACGACTCGTTAAGCGGTGGCGACGGCAATGACGCGCTATACGGGATGGGGGGTGATGATGTTTTGAACGGCGGCAGGGGCAATGATTCTCTGACGGGTGGCCATGGGAATGACCGGTACGAGTTTGCCAGCGGTGACGGAATCGATGAGATTTTCGATTCAAATGCTGATGGGCAGTTGTTGATAAACGGCCTTCCGATTCCCGCCCTTAAACGCAGCGCGCCTATAAGCAATACGTGGTTTACGGAAGATCAAGCCATAACGTTGACGCTCATCGAAGAACTTGTTGAGAGCACGCTGAACATCAAATACGGCCGGAGCGATCTGATTGTCGTAAAGCACTACAGGCCCGGGATGTTGGGCATAGTGCTCCCGGATTACGAAGCACAATCCTGTTCTGCCGCCGATTTGGTTGTTCAAGGTGACTGGAAAGCGAAAGATAGCGATCCGGATGTGCCGGGTGATCAGCCTTCTTATGATGACTTGGGCAATGCAGTGCTATTGCCCAAGGTAAAACACCGGAACAAGTCTGACGTACTTTACGGATCGCCCAAGAATGACGTCATTCTTGGGCTCGGTGGTTCTGATCGAATATTCGGCAAAGCTGGAAGCGACCTCTTATTTGGGGACAAACAGACGACCCTGGAAAAAGCGATGGCTGATATTGCTAAAGGGAAAACAAACCGTGGTGACTGGTTAGATGGAGGAGAGGGTGAAGATCTTCTTGTCGGTACCGCTTCCCAAGATGTGCTGCTCGGTGGGAACGGGCGAGACACGTTGGTTGGAGGAGCAGGTGACGACATGTTATCCGGTGATGAAGCGACTGGAGCGTTGGAGCAGGGTTGGAGTTTCAAGCAGATCGACGTTCCCATAGCAGGCAGTGTCACCAGTCACCGTGCCGTGTTTTCCAAGGCCTCGTTGAGCAATCCATCGGAGGGAGATGATGACGTACTGTACGGCCAGGGCGGAAGAGACTTTATCAAGGGTGGCTGGGGCGCGGATCTTATTGACGGCGGAACTGAGGATGATCATCTATACGGCGGAGAAGGCAGCGACACCTTAGTTGGCGGAAGCGGCAACGACACATTACTGGGAGACAATCTTGATTGGGGTGGAGGACTGCAAAGCAAACACCACGGCAACGATCTGCTGGAGGGGGGCAGTGGCGATGATGCTCTTGCCGGGAACGGTGGCAGTGACGTGCTGTATGGCGGTCCCGGCAACGATGTCCTGAAGGGTGATGACGAGGTATTGGACGGTGTAGCGGGTGACGCGGCCGATTTCTTCGGACGTGATTTTCTGGATGGTGGTCCAGGAGACGACACACTCTGGGGCGGTGGTGCTGATGATTTGCTGTTGGGTGGCGCTGGTAACGACGAGTTGGTTGGCGATTACCACGACCATCCGATTCGTTACCACGGTGATGATCTGCTCGATGGCGGTTGGGGGGACGATACGCTTCGTGGATTAGGCGGCTGTGACACATTGATAGGCGGCCCAGGGGCCGATGCTCTTGATGGCGACGAGCCAAACCTGCAGTCCGGTGGAACCAACGATGACTACGTTGGAGGTGATGCAGGAAACGATACGCTTTGGGGTGGTTTAGGCGCCGACACGCTTCTGGGCGGTGCTGGCGATGACTTGATATCTGGCGACTACGAGCAAACGCCTGAGGCCGAACATGGCGCAGATTATATGGACGGTGGTTCAGGCAACGATACGTTGCTTGGTGGCGGTGGGGACGACACATTATTCGGCGGTGAGGGTGCGGATTTTCTACGCGGTGATTCAGGAAATAATGTGTTCGATGGCGGAGCCGGCAATGATCACCTGGAGGCCCTGGGCGGGGATGACATTTACTATTTCGGAGCCGGTGACGGGCTTGATGTTATCGCCGACGCCGGTGGCAATAATGTCATGAAATTTGGAACCGGGTTTTCTGCGGAGAACCTGAAAGCTGAAATTCTTGAGATTGAAATAGGCCCGGTATTGCGATTGTCGAACGGAGCAGGTGACGCCATTCTGATCAAAAATCAGGAGAAGTGGCAGGGCTCAACTTTCAGTTTCAGTAATGGCGCAGTCCTGAGTTACCAGGATGTCATCAAGAAGACACTTGTTCCGGTAGTGGTGATCGTCCCGACAGTCACGGAGGGGGTGGTGAACCAAGGGGAGATAGGCGGCACAAGTGAATCCAGAGACTTGGCAGGTACGTCGGTTCAGGCAGCCATTGATGTTGCCAGTGAAGGGAATGGTGCGAAAGTTGATAGTGGCGTTTCTGGGACTGGAAGATTCCTTGCAGACATTCAAGGGAAACGTTCGGCACGCAGGCGGGCGGCGGGTTTTACTCTAAATGATCACGGCGTCTGGGTCAGAAGTCACATAGTAAGCACTGCTGCGGGTTACATCGCTGATACTGACTTGATTGAAGAGAGTATCGAGAACGGAGCCTTGTCTGATACGCCACAATGGATGGGCTCGGTATCTGGCCGTGCCGTGTATAGCGATAGGCAGACAAGCTCTACATCCCAGAGCACTTTTAGACATGTAAAGGCAGAAGGAGCAATCTCTTCATCTGTTAATAAACCATATTATTATCGGTCTGGTTCTGGCAGCGGATTTTCGTTTAAAGCGGGAGATGTAATCGTAGAGGATAGAAAGGAGTCAGGCGCGATTGAGGGTTGGTACATCTATTCGGCAGGAAGCTTCGGCTCTGGTGAAACTGTCCGTAAAGAGTTTCGCCAGAATGTTATGACTGAAACGGTCAAGCATAAAACTGTCCAGGGTGATGATGCCGGCGGGCGAGTAAACCTCGAAGTCGGGAATGTATTTCACGGTGGTACGGGCAATGACCTGATAGTCACTTATGCACGCTCGTTGCTTGATTATGGATCAGTGAATGACCGGTTCCCCGGTGCTGTTCTGTCGGCTGGCGCAGGCAACGATACGTTGCTGGGATCCGAAGGCGCTGATTATTTAATCAGTGGTTCAGGGGTTGATTGGCTTTACGGTGAAAATGGCGCTGATACCTACATTGTGCAAGCGCATGCTGGAGCGACAACTATTATCGCGGATGTTCTGAGTCCTGTTTTTCACCGCCCTGAGGTGGGTGTTACCGGATGGAGGGATGAGTATGGGTTGGTCGATGAAGATACCGTCATTCTTCCTGATGACGCGCAGCGGGAGGCGCTGCAATTAAGTTGGGGGGCGACGTTGATCGAAGCAGTAAATATTGAGCTGGCACCTGATCCGCCGCGCGATGCCTCTCGCCATCCGCCTCGGGCACAGATGCTGTATTCGACCCTCGATATCAAATGGGGTGACTCCCAGCAGGTTCGCATTGTTTTACCGGGTGCAGGCGATTTTGGTGGATCTGGTATCGAGTTGATAAGGTTTGCTGATGGTTCAAGCGTCAGTTTGAAGCATCTATTGGAAACAAGTCAGTTGGGTCCTGCCCCGGATACTCATCATCAAGGCGTACTCATTACTGGCACGGCACGCGCCCAATCGTTTAGAGAGAGTCAAGCGCTCCCGCTCGTGGGCGGTAATGGTAATGACACTCTGAGTGGCGCGGGAGAAATACGCGGAATGCAGGGTGATGATTTAATTACTGGCGATGCCGATGATGACGTGCTGGTGGGTGGTGCAGGAAATGACACGCTATCCGGCAGTGCTGGCAATGATATTTATAAATATGATGGGCTCGGGAGAGATTTGATTGTTAATGCCGGTGGCGGCATTGATGGTGTCGACTTTTCAGCGTTCGGACTGTCTATTCATCAGATCAAATTTCACCGTGAACGAGATGATCTGGTCATTGTTGTGAATTACGGCGTGGCTCCAAAGATCCGGGTGTCCAACCACTTTCTGGGCGGTGATGCTGCTATCAGTTTCATCAGGGTCACAAGAGAAGATAAATCTACTCAAGACTATTCTGCGGACCAATTCGTTGAGTTGCTGCATCCGCTTCCACCGCTGAGGGACGTAGAGGATATTCTGAAAAAAAATGATGCGGAAGCGCTGCAGGCAACGGTGGAAATCATCAATTTTTACCAGTTGAATCCCGAGTTGCGATAACGCCAGTCAGGTTGCCCGCGATAGGGGCCAGAGGCCGCCATCGCAGGAACATGGAAAATTTAGTACTGCGTCAGATCCGCCAGCGGATGCCTACCTTCCCACACCTTGTGAAAATGCGCCTCGACCACCGCGTCCGGGATGTTGTTGATGTCCGGCCAATGCCAGTGCGGTTTCTGGTCCTTGTCGATCAGCCGAGCCCGCACCCCTTCGCTGAATTCCGGATGGCGGCAGCAATTGAGGCTCAGGGTGTATTCCATCTGGAAGACTTCGGCCAGTGACAGATAGCGGGCGCGCAGGATCTGTTCCCAGACCAGGTGTGCGGTCAGCGGTGAGCCGTCACTCAGGGTTTTCGCGGCGCGGGCGATCAGCGGGTCGCTGCTGTCGCGTTGCAGGCTGATGGCTTTCCAGGCGCATGTCACATCGCTGACGTCGAGCAGTTCGTCGATCGGCTGACGGCGTGGCAGCCACTGCGCCTCGGGCATTTGCCCAACGGCTTCCTGTTGCAGGGCCTTGAGCAGACTGTTGAGCTGCATGTCGGTCTGTTCCTGCCAGTTGAGTTGCAGCAGGCCTTCAATCAACTCCGGTTGCTGTTCATCGAGGAGGAAGCGGTCGGCCAGATCCAGATCAATCGCATCACGAGCGTTCATGTGCGCGCCGGTCAAACCAAGGAACAGCCCAAGCTTGCCCGGTAGTCGCGACAGAAACCAACTGGCGCCAACATCCGGATACAAACCAATAGTGATCTCCGGCATCGCCAGGCGGCTGCTCGGAGTGACGATCCGCGTGCTGGCGCCTTGCAACAGGCCCATGCCGCCGCCGAGCACATAACCGTGGCCCCAGCAGATCAGCGGTTTGGGGTAGGTGTGCAGGCTGTAGTCCAGTCGGTATTCCGCGGCGAAAAATTGCGCGGCCAGTGGCGGGACTTCGCCGGGGTGGGCGCGGCAGGCTTCCACCAGGCTGCGCACTTCGCCACCGGCGCAGAATGCCTTGGCGCCGTTGCCGCGCAGCAATACGCAGACGATTTGCGGATCCTTGGCCCAGGCGTTCAGTTTGTCGCTCAGGGCGTTGATCATCGGCAAGGACAGCGCATTGAGCGACTTTTCAGCGTCCAGGCTGGCGACCCCGAGACGGGCGCCATCGGTGCCGGTAAGTTCTTCGAAGTGCAGATTCATCGTGACCTCGATCGGGAATTTGAACGATCAGTATGATCGCTGTGTGGGAAAGTGCCGGATCTGCGTCAGATCAATTGACAAGCATGGGCGGGTTTCCTAGGGTTCGCCCCAATTGTTTTCGCCGGATGTAACCATGACTGCTGACGACCGTATCAAACTCGAACCGAGCTGGAAGGAGGCACTGCGTGCTGAGTTCGACCAGCCCTACATGGCAGAGTTGCGCAACTTCCTGCAACAGGAGCGGGCGGCCGGCAAGGAAATCTATCCCCCGGGCCCACTGATTTTCAATGCGCTGAACTCCACGCCGCTGGACAAGGTGAAAGTCGTCATCCTCGGTCAGGACCCGTATCACGGCCCGGGCCAGGCCCATGGCTTGTGCTTCTCGGTGCAGCCGGGCGTGCCGGCGCCGCCGTCGCTGGTCAACATTTATAAAGAGTTGAAACGCGACCTGAACATCGACATCCCCAACCACGGCTATTTGCAGAGCTGGGCTGATCAGGGCGTGTTGATGCTCAACACCACCATGACGGTCGAGCGTGCCAATGCCAACGCGCACAAGGACAAGGGCTGGCAGTTCTTCACCGACCGGATCATTGAACTGGTCAGCGAGCGGCAGCCGCATCTGGTGTTCATGCTGTGGGGCGCGCATGCGCAGAGCAAGCAGAAGCTGATCGATGCAACCAAGCACTTGGTGCTGACCTCGGTGCACCCGTCGCCGTTGTCGGCGTATCGGGGATTCCTGGGGTGTGGGCATTTCAGCCGGACCAACAAGTTTCTGGAGCAGAATGGCGAAGCGCCGATCGAGTGGCGTCTGCCGCCAGTTTGACTGGCTGGCCGGGCCGGCCCCTTCGCGAGCAAGCCCGCTCCCACAGATTCTTGTGGGTGCCACAGATTATGTGAACACTCCAAAACCCTGTGGGAGCGAGCCTGCTCGCGAAAAGAGCGACGCGGTTTTATTCGGGACTACGACTCCAGTACTTGAACAACGGCTCCGCCAAAAACAGCACGAACAACAGTCGCATCACCTGCATCGCCGTCACCAGCGGCACCGACAGTTGCAAGGTCTCCGCCGTCAGGCTCATCTCGGCAATCCCGCCGGGCATCATGCCCAATGTCAGCGAACGCAGATCCAGATGGGTCAGCGCACTCAAGCCCAGCGCCGCCAATGTGGCGATCAACATGGTCAGCGCCGTGCCGATCAACGTGCGGCCCATGAATGACGGCGCGCGCCGGAAGAACTGTCGGTTGAAGTGGCAACCCAAGCCGCTGCCAATCAGCCACTGGCCAATCTGACTGCCGCCGTTGGGCAAGCCGATGTGCAAATCCCAGCCAATACTCACCGCTGCACTCACCAGCAACGGCCCGAACAGCCAGGGATTGGGTTGACGCAGACGCTGCCAGAGCCAGGCAAGCAGGCCGCCCGCTGGAAACAGGATCGCCAGCCAGCGCCAGTCGACGCTGCCGGCGTGAGCAATCGGCGTCCCGTCACCGAGCAAATACTTGAACGCTGCCGGTACACAGAGGACGACCACCAACACCCGTAAACTCTGCCCCGCCGCAACGTGGCTGAGCATCGCGCCATTGCGTGCGCCGAGGTTGACCATCTCGCCAGAACCACCGGGCATGCTGGAGAAGAACGCTGTTGCGCGATCCTCACCGGTGCGACGCATCAGCCACACGCCGACCACCGCCGAAAGACTGGTGACCAGCGCCCCAAAGAAGATCAAACCGAAATGACTGAGTACCTGCTCCATCACCACAGGAGTGAAGTGCAGGCCTATGCCGATTCCGACAATCCATTGACCACATTTGCGCCCGCCGGGGATTTCCGTGAGTTGCCACGGGGTCAGGCAGCGCACGAGGATGATCGCCAGCAACGAGCCGACCATCCACGGTAGAGGCCAGCCGATCTGGCTGGCGACATAGCCGCCGAGCAGACCGACCAGCGGGGTTCCCCACCAGGATTTCAGCGAGGAGCGATCAAACATCGGCAATGGCGCGCTGCGCGGCAGAGCGTTTGCGCCAGATGCGGATGATCGGCATCAACAGCATGATCGCGGTCAGAATCCAGCAGCCGAAGGTGATCGGGCTCGACCAGAGGATTTCCAGCGCACCGTTGGAGATCGACAGGGCGCGACGCAGGTTCTGCTCCATCAGGCCGCCAAGGATGAAACCGAGCAACAGCGGCGACAGCGGGAAGTCCAGCTTGCGCAGGATGTAGCCGAAGATGCCGATGCCGATCATCAGGAACAGATCGAACGTTGTCGCATGTACGGCGTATACGCCGATCCCGGTAATGATCGCGATGACCGGCACCAGTGCCCAGTTCGGCACGGCGAGGATGCGGGTGAACACGCGGATCATCGGGATGTTGAGGATCACCAGCATGACGTTGGCGATGAACAGCGAAGCGATCAGGCCCCAGACGATGTCCGGTTGTTGCTGGAACAGCAGCGGACCCGGCGTGATGTTGTACAGCGACAGGGCGCCAATCATCACTGCCGTGGTGCCGGAACCTGGAACGCCGAGGGTCAGCATCGGCACCAGTGCGCCGCACGCCGCGCCGCCGATGGCGGTTTCCGGCGCCGCGAGGCCACGGGCATCGCCTTCACCGAATTTGCCGCTGGCACCGGCGATGCGTTTCTCGGTCATGTAGGCCACGGCGCTGGCCAGCGTCGCGCCGGCACCCGGCAGTACGCCCATGATGAAACCGAGCACGCCGCAACGGATGTTCACCACGAACACCGACGCCGCTTCCTTGAAGTTGAACATCATCCGGCCGGTGGCTTTCACGGCTTCCTGGCCGTGGTGGGTTTTTTCCAGCAGCAGCAGAATTTCGCTGATGGAGAACAGGCCCAGCACCAGCACGACAAACTGAATGCCGTCAGTGAGGTGAATGTTGTCGCCGGTAAAGCGGTACACCCCGCTGTTGGCGTCGATGCCGACGGTGGACAGGAACAGACCGATCAACGCTGCGATAAAGGTCTTCAGCGGTCGATCGCCGGCCATGCCGCCAAGACAGACAATCGCGAACACCATCAACACGAAGTATTCCGCCGGCCCGAAGGCTATCGCCCATTTCGCCAGCAGCGGCGCAAACAGCACCATGCCGCAGGTGGCGATGAACGCGCCGATGAACGAACTCCATGCCGACAGCGACAGCGCCACACCGGCCAGGCCTTTGCGGGCCATCGGGTAGCCGTCGAGGGTGGTCATCACGGTGGAAGCTTCACCCGGAATGTTCAGCAGAATCGAGCTGATCCGTCCGCCGTATTCGCAGCCCAGATACACCGCGGCCAACAGAATCAACGCCGATTCCGGCGGCAGGCCGAGGGCGAATGCGATGGGGATCAGCAGTGCCACGCCGTTGATCGGGCCGAGCCCCGGCAGCAGCCCGACGACCGTGCCGATCAGCGTGCCGCACAGGGCGGTCACCAGGTTGTACGGGCTCAGCGCAACGCCGAAACCCTGACCCAAATAGCCAAGAGTATCCATATCAGTTCTCCAGAACGTCGAGCAGGCCGAGAGGCAGCGGGACGTCCATCAAACGGTCGAACAGCAGGTAAAGACCGACGGCCATCAGGCTGATGATCACCACGCTCGGTAGCCAGCGGCCACCATACAGGCGTGCCATCGGGACACCGGTGATGATGCTGGCGGCAATGAAGCCCAGCGGTTCAAAGGTGCCGGCGAACACCAACAACAGCACCACGCAGATGCCGATCTTGGTCAGAGTGGCGCGGTCCAGCGGCGGTTCGTCAGCGCTGTGTTTGATCGGTGCCGGGCGGAACACCATGTACAGCAGCGCGGCGCCCATCAGCCCGAGCATCAGCAGAGGAAAGGCGCGGGGGCCGACCGGTTCGTAGGAAAAGGCCGCTTGGTACGGCCACGCCATCAATGCCAGGCCGACACAGACCAGCAACAGCACCGAGGCGAAAATGCGTTGTAAGAGCATGAGAAACTCCTGTGCCGCAGCCCCCGAGAATGGAGGCTACGGCCGCTAGACAGAGACGATCACTGAATCAGGCCGAACTCTTTGGCCAGCACTTTGTAATCTGCCACTTGCTTCTTCACGTAGGTATCCAGCTCCGGGCCGGTCATGGCGAACGGGAACAGTTCACGCTGATCGCGCAGCTTGGCGAAGTCATCCGAGGCGAGCAGTTTGTCGAATGCGTCTTTCCACCAGGCGTAGTCTTCGTCGCTGACTTTTGGCCCCAGGTAGAAACCGCGCACCACCGGCCAGACGATGTCGTAGCCTTGTTCCTTGGCAGTCGGGATGTCTTTCATTTCGGGCTCGTCGATGCGCTTGTCGGCGAACACGGCCAACAGACGCATGTCGCCGCTCTGGATGTGCGGCATGGAGTCGGAGATGTCGGTGCTGCCGACCTGGATGTGACCGCCGAGCAGCGCGGTGGCGATTTCGCCACCACCTTCGAGGGCGACGTAACGCAGGTCACGCGGGTTGATCCCGGCAGCCTTGGCGATCAGTGCGGTCTGCATCCAGTCCTGACTGCCGACGGTGCCACCGGAACCAATCACCACAGAGCTCGGATCTTTCTTCAGCGCCTTTACGAGATCGTCGAGGGTTTTGTAGGGCGAGTCGCTTTTTACCGCAATGGCGCCGTAACTGGTGCCGACAGCGGCCAGCCAGCGAACGTTGGTTTCATCGAAGCGACCGAACTTGCCTTGCGCCAGGTTCAGCAACGAACCGCTGGACCACGCTACCAGTGTGCCGGCATCGGCCGGACGCTGAGCGACCACCGCGTTGTACGCCACCGCGCCGACACCGCCGGGCATGTAGGTCACGCGCATCGGTTTGGTCAGCAGTTTTTCGTTGACCAGCGCGCTCTGCGCCAGTTTGCAGGTCAGGTCGAAGCCGCCGCCGGGGGAGGCCGGTGCGATGCATTCGGGACGTTTCGGTTCCGCCATCAGTTGGCCGGCGAACAGCATGACGCCAGCGGCTAGAGCAACTTTACGCAGTGATAAGTTCATCTATGTCTCCTTGGGAGTTGTTGTTATGGACGTACTGAATTACCAAAGGGCAACGCTATAGCTCACCAGCAGACGCACTTCATCGGCATCGCGAGCGGAGTAGTTGGAACGGTAGGTGGCATTACGCAGGCGTACGGCAACGTCCTTCAGGGCGCCGCTTTGTACTACATATTTGATCTCGGTGTTGCGCTCCCACTCTTTGCCTTCTTCGCCGTTCTTGAGCTTGATGTTGTCACCGCTCAGGTAACGGCTCATGAACGACAGGCCGGGAATGCCGAGGCGGGCGAAGTCAAAGTCGTACCGCGCTTGCCACGAACGCTCTTCGGCGCCGGCGAAGTCGTTGATCTGCACGAAGTTGACCAGGTACGGGTCGCTGCCATCGACATACGGAAAGGCGCTGTCGCCGGACATGTGCTGATAACCGGCCGTGAACTTGTGGCCGCTCAAGGCATAGCTGACCAGACCGTTGAGCGAGCGGTTGTCGATCTCGCCGCCACGGGCTGCGCCTTGATCGTCGCTGACGGCGAAACGCAGGTCGGTGGCGAACGTGCCCGGACCCATCGGGCGCGAGGCAACGAGGCCGAAGAAGTGCTGGTTGTAGACTTCATCGAGTTGGGCGAAGTGGTAACTGCCGGTGATCTTGTCGGTGAACTTGTAGTCCACGCCGGCAAAGTCGAAATGCTTGCCGGCGGCGGTGCCGGCAAAACGGCTGTTCTTGTTGTTGAGGGCGATGTCCTCGAAATCGGTGCTGTCGCGATCCTTGGCCTTGTCCAGACGCCCACCGGTGAAGGTCAGGTTCTTGATCTCTTTGGAGGTCAGCAAACCGCCTTCAAAGGTCTGCGGCAGGATGCGCCCGTCGTTCGGCTTGAGGATCGGCAGCTCAGGAATCAGGCTGCCGATTTTCAGTTCGGTGGCGGAGATTTTGACCTTGCCGGTCAGGCCGACCTTGGAATATTCGTTGGCGGCGCGCCCGTCATCGTGGGTCGGTAACAGGCCGGTGCCGGTGCGGTCCGGACTCGAATCAAGCTTGACCCCGAGCATGCCCAGTGCATCGACACCAAACCCCACGGTGCCGTCGGTGTAACCCGATTGCAGGTTGAGCATGAAACCCTGCGCCCATTCATCACGCTTGCTTTGCTGGGCACTGGTGCCGTCACGAAAGTCGCGGTTGAAGTACATGTTGCGGGTTTCGAAGGTAGCGGAACTGTCTTCGATGAAGTCGGCATAGCTCAGCGGCGAAAAACCGGCGAGGGCGGCGGCACTGGCGAGGGCGGTGTGGCTGAAACGCGAAGGGCGAGCGGGCGTGAGAGCCCTGGTCTGCAAGGACGGCATGCGCGGTGTACTCCGTTTATTGTTCTTATTGGTCGAAAACGCTTCGAGGCGTTTTTCGTATCGCTGTGTGGCAGCAGCGACGGCAGTCGAAACTGTCCGTGACCGGACTCTAACGACCTAACCTTTCGCTAACCTTTCAGCTGGATTTCGCGGTTTTCGGGCTTCACAGCGGCGGTTGCGGCTGTAAACTCCGCGGCAAAGAGTGGCGTCGGCCATCCCTGAATGAGGTAGAGATCCATGCGTGTTCTGCTCGTCGAAGACCATCTGCAACTGGCCGAAAGTGTCGCCCAGGCGCTCAAGAGCACCGGTCTGACCGTGGACGTGTTGCACGATGGCGTGGCGGCCGACCTGGCCCTGAGCAGCGAGGAATACGCGATGGCAATCCTTGATGTCGGCTTGCCGCGCATGGACGGTTTCGAGGTGCTGGCGCGTCTGCGTGCACGCGGCAAAAATCTGCCGGTATTGATGCTGACAGCGCGCAGCGATGTGAAAGACCGGGTTCACGGCCTGAATCTCGGCGCTGACGATTACCTGGCCAAACCGTTTGAACTGACCGAACTCGAGGCCCGGGTCAAAGCCCTGCTGCGGCGCAGTGTGCTCGGCGGTGAACGTCAGCAGCGTTGCGGCGTGCTGGCCTACGATCTGGACACCCGGCGCTTCAGCCTAGGCGAAGAATTGCTCACGTTGACCTCGCGCGAGCAGGCAGTGCTTGAAGCATTGATCGCCCGTCCGGGACGGGTGATGAGCAAGGAGCAGCTGGCTGCACAGGTGTTCGGTCTCGACGAAGAAGCCAGCCCCGACGCCATCGAAATCTACGTGCATCGGCTGCGCAAGAAACTCGACGGCCAACCGGTGGCGATCGTGACCTTTCGCGGCCTCGGTTACTTGCTGGAAAGCCGCGATGCATAAGCCCAGCAGCCTGCGCTGGCGGTTGCTGTGGAACCTCGCATTGCTGCTGGTGGTGTTGATGCTCGCCAGTGGCTTGAGCGCGTACTGGAACGGGCGCGAAGCCGCCGACACCGCCTACGACCGGACCTTGCTGGCCTCGGCCCGCACCATCGCCGCCGGGTTGTCGCAGCGCGACGGCACGCTCAGCGCCGACGTGCCTTACGTGGCCCTCGATACGTTCGCGTACGACAGTGCCGGGCGGATCTATTACCAGGTCAACGACATTCATCAGAAGCTGATTTCCGGTTATGAAAATCTGCCCGGACCACCACCTGGCACGCGACGCACCGACGATTATCCAGCGTTGGCGCGCTTCTATAACGCAACGTATCGCGGGCAGAACGTACGTGTGGTCAGTCTGCTCAAAGCGGTGACCGAGCCGAACATGAACGGCATGGCGGAAATCCGTGTCGCTGAAACCGACGAGGCGCGGGTCGCCATGGCCCGCAGTCTGGCGGCCGACACGCTGTTGCGCCTGGGGATGCTGGCCATTGGTGCTTTGTTGCTGGTGTGGTTTGCAGTCAGTGCGGCGCTGCGCCCGCTGGAGCGCTTGCGCACGGCGGTGGAGGAGCGTCAGCCGGATGATTTGCGGCCGCTGCCGCTCGTGGAAGTGCAGCGTGAATTGTGGCCACTGGTGCGCGCGCTCAACCATTTCACCGAACGTCTGCGCGGGCAGTTCGAGCGTCAGGCGCAGTTCATCGCCGATGCCGCGCACGAACTGCGCACACCGCTGGCCGCGTTGAAGGCGCGGCTGGAGCTGGGATTGCGTTCCAGCGAAGCAGAAACCTGGCGCACCACCCTGGAGTCATCGGCGCAAAGCACCGATCGCCTGACTCACCTGGCCAATCAATTGCTGTCACTGGCGCGGGTAGAAAACGGTGCTCGGGCGATTGCCGAGGGCGGCGCACAACTGCTCGATCTGAGCCAGTTGGCCCGTGAATTGGGCATGGCCATGGCGCCCTTGGCGCACGCACGTGGGGTGGCGCTGGCGCTGGAGGCGGATGAACCGGTGTGGCTGCGCGGCGAACCCACGCTGCTCAATGAACTGCTGAGCAACCTGGTGGACAACGCCCTGGCGCATACGCCACCGGGCGGCAATGTGATTCTGCGGGTGGCGGCGCCGGCGGTACTTGAGGTCGAAGATGACGGGCCGGGGATTCCGCTGGAAGAGCGTGATCGGGTGTTTGAGCGCTTCTACCGGCGCAACCAGCAGGTCGCGGGCTCAGGCTTGGGGCTGGCGATTGTCGGAGAGATTTGCCGGGCGCACCTGGCGCAGATCACCTTGCATGACGGTGAGCAGGCAGGGCTTAAAGTGCGGGTCAGTTTTATCGCGGGATGATCTTCGGTGCCTGTGGTGGCCTCTTCGCGAGCAGGCTCGCTCCCAGATTGAGCCGTGTCTTATACAAAACCCCTGTGGGAGCGGGCTTGCTCGCGAAGGCCGCGCCGCAGTCTTGGATCAGTAAAACATCGTCCGCGATTCTTCCAGGTCCGCGCACAGCGCCTGGTTCTCCGGATCAATCCCCAGTTTGCGAAACGCCGGAACGCTGAGCGGATCGATCCGCGCAAACGGATGATCGGTGTCCTTGTGGCAATACAGGCTCGCCACCTGTACCAGATCGACGTAATCGATCTGCGCCGAATCGCGCTTGAAGTCCTGATACAGCCCCGGCAGCTCCACCAGCCTTTCCGGGAACTCCCAGACGCGCAGCAACTTGTCGCCCAGCAGCGGATGAATGTGGTCGATCACATGGTTGAGACTGACCGGATCCGACAGCAGTTCGTAGTGATCTTCGGCGTAGGTCAGAATCGGCAGCACGCCGATCTGATGCACCAGCCCTCCGAGAGCCGCCTGATCCGGTTTGAGCTGGGTGTAGCGCCGGCACAGTGCGTAGCTGACGCCGGCGATCTCCAGGCTGCTGCGCCAGACATCACGCATTTTCTGTTCGACCACCTCGGAGCGTGCGTGGAAAATCTGCTCCATCACCAGGCCGATCGCCAGGTTGCTGCTGTAGTTGATGCCCAGCCGGGTGATGGCGGTGTGCAGGTCGGTCACTTCCTGCGCGGCGCGCAGCAGCGGACTGTTGACCACTTTGATCAGGCGCGCAGATAGCGCCGTGTCTCGGCCGATCACTTTGCTCAGATCGCTGACGCTGATTTCCGGGTCTTCAGCAGCCTTGCGAATTTGCAGGGCCACTTCCGGTAACGTTGGCAGAACCAGGTCATCGTTATCGATGGCCTCAACCAAATCCTGTTGGACCTTATCCGCCAGCTCGCTCATGTGGACTCTCTAGGGTGTTGCAACAAATGCTGCGATCAGCGCTGGATTTCGCGGTCGCGATCCAGTTCGTAGGGCAAGTCGAGCAAATGCAGCGCGGGGCCTTCGAGGGCGCCCAGGTGCAGATGACCCGCTTCGGCAGCTTCGGCCTGCAACACCGCCAGCAGTTCAATATTTTCTTCGGCGCGGGCAGCCAGCACCACTTCGCCGATGGCACTGCCGTGGCTTGGGGCGAACAGCGGGGTGCCCGGTTCCGGCAGATCAGTCGCATCCAGTTGCACGCGATACAGGCGGCGCTTGAGTTTGCCCAGGTACTGCATGCGCGCGACGATTTCCTGTCCGGTGTAGCAGCCTTTCTTGAAGCTCACGCCACCGATGGCTTGCAGGTTGAGCATCTGCGGGATGAACAGCTCGCGGGTACTCGGCATGACCTGACCGATACCGGCGCGGATCTGCCCCAGCAGCCATTGATTGAGCCCGGCTTCAGGCAGGGCAGCGGCCAATTTGGCCTTGAGGGTATCGGCCTGATCGGCCGGCACCCAGAGTTCGGCGCGATTCGGCGAGACGCGAATCGCGATCAGGCCTTCACTGCGCACGACGCTGTCGGTGTCGGCGGGCAACTGCAGACCGAGTCCGGCCAGGGCTGCATCACCGTGCTCCAGACCAAAACGCACCCAGGCGGCGCTTTCGTCGGTCAATTTGGATTTTGAGAACACCGCGTACTTTTTCAGGTCCGCCAACTGCGGCTCCAGCAGCTCGCTGGCCATCGCCAGCAGCACGCCGTCACCTTCAAGCAGAATGCGGAAGCTGGACTGCATCCGGCCTTTTTGCGTGCAGCGCGCGCCGAGGCTGGCCTGACTGTCACTGAGGTAATTGATGTTGCAGGTCAATTGGCCTTGCAGGAATTTGCCGGCATCCACGCCGCGAACCGCGAGTACGCCTTCATGAGACAGGGTGCAGAAAAAAGCAGAATCGGCCATGGGTCATCGCAGGGTAAAAAGTCTGGGGCACATCATAAGGGCGCGTTGTTGAAATGGGTAGTTGATAAAGGATCGGTGGTGCCCGACCAAAGCCGACTGCGCGTCCCGTCTCGGGGCTGTATACTGCGCGCCTATTTGAGGAGGGCTCCATGGTCGAACAAGTTGAACTGAATCGCCTCTTTTGGCACAGCCGTCGCGGCATGCTTGAGCTTGACGTGTTGCTGGTGCCGTTCGTGAAAGAAGCTTACCCGCACCTCAACCAGGTCGATCGCGATTTGTATGTCCGCCTGCTGACCTGTGAGGATCAGGACATGTTCGGCTGGTTCATGGAGCGCAGCGAATCCGAAGACCCGGAGCTGCAGCGCATGGTCCGGATGATTCTGGATCGTGTTCAGCCCAAGTAACACGTTCGAATGCCGCTGGCATGCCTCACGGCAGTTGCTGGCGGCGTATCTGTTGGCCCAGGCGTTCGCTCTGGGTACCTTGTTCATGCTTTCAATTCCTCTCTGGGCCAGTCTGCTCGGAGCTTTTGTCTGTCTGACGCATGCGTTCTGGTTACTCCCGCGGCAGGTGCTGCTGACGCATCCCGACGCCTTCTGTGGGGTGCGGCGTGACGCCGACGGCTGGCAGCTGTGGAGTCAGGCGGGCGGCTGGCAAGCGGCGCAATTGCGCCCCGACAGCCTGGCGCTGCCACTGATTGTGGTGCTGCGGTTTCGTTTGCGCGGGGAGTGGCGTGTCCGGTCGATCTGCGTACCACGTGATGCGCAGGCGGCGGATGTGCACCGACGCCTGCGGGTGCGGCTCAAGTTCAGCCGGCGTAGGTGGGCGGCACCAGAATAGTGTCGAGTGCCTCGGGCAGCAGGTTCGGGTAGTCGAGGGTGTAATGCAGGCCACGACTCTCCTTGCGTTCCATGGCCGAGCAGATCATCAGTTCAGCGACTTGCGCCAGGTTGCGCAGCTCGATCAGGTCGCGGCTGACTTTATAGTTGCTGTAGAACTCGTCGATTTCGTCCAGCAACAGGCGCACACGGTGTTGCGCGCGTTGCAGACGCTTGTTGGTGCGCACGATGCCCACGTAGTCCCACATGAAGCGGCGCAGTTCGTCCCAGTTGTGGGCAATGATCACGTCTTCGTCCGAATCGGTCACCTGGCTGGCGTCCCACTCGGGCAGGGCGTCTGGCGGCGCGATATCATCCAGTTGCGCGAGAATGTCCGCTGCGGCCGAACGGGCATAGACGAAGCATTCGAGCAGCGAATTACTGGCCATGCGGTTGGCGCCGTGCAAACCGGTGAAGCTGGTTTCGCCAATCGCGTACAAGCCCGGGACATCGGTGCGACCGTGCTGGTCGACCATCACGCCGCCGCAGGTGTAGTGCGCGGCCGGCACCACCGGGATCGGCTGCTTGGTGATGTCGATGCCGAAGCCCAGGCAGCGCTCATAAACCGTCGGGAAGTGGCTTTTGATGAAGGCTTCGGGCTTGTGACTGATGTCGAGATAAACGCAATCGACGCCCAGGCGCTTCATTTCATGGTCGATGGCCCGGGCAACGATGTCGCGCGGCGCGAGTTCGGCACGTTTGTCGAAGCGCGGCATGAACCGTTCGCCGTTGGGCAGCTTCAGGTGCGCACCTTCACCGCGCAAGGCTTCGGTGATCAGGAAGCTCTTGGCCTGCGGGTGATACAGGCAGGTGGGGTGGAACTGGTTGAACTCCAGGTTCGCCACCCGACAGCCCGAACGCCAGGCCATGGCGATGCCATCGCCGCAGGCGCCGTCGGGGTTGCTGGTATAGAGGTAGACCTTGGCTGCGCCGCCGGAGGCGAGGATCACGAAGCGCGCGCCGTAGGTGTCGACTTCACCGGTGGCGCGATTCAGCACGTAGGCGCCGAGGCAGCGATCACCGTCCATGCCCAGGCGACGTTCGGTAATCAGATCAACGGCAACTCGCTGCTCCAGCAGTTCGATATTGGTGCGTTGTCGGGCCTGGGCGAGCAGGGTGGTGAAAATCGCCGCGCCCGTTGCATCGGCGGCGTGAATGATGCGCCGATGGCTGTGACCGCCTTCGCGGGTCAGGTGGAATTCGAAACCGCCGTCTTCTGTGCCGGACTGTTCGTCTCGGGTGAAAGGCACACCTTGGTCGATCAGCCACTGGATGGCTTCGCGGCTGTGTTCGACGGTAAAGCGTACAGCGTCTTCATGGCACAGGCCGCCGCCGGCATTCAACGTGTCATCGACGTGGGATTCGACAGTGTCGGTATCGTCCAGCACGGCAGCGACGCCACCCTGGGCCCAATAGGTCGAGCCGTTGGCCAGATCGCCTTTGCTCAATACGGCAATGCGCAAATGACCCGGCAGGGTCAGCGCGAGACTCAAACCGGCAGCGCCGCTGCCAATGACCAGAACATCGTGTTGAAACTGTTGGCTCATTTCAGGATTCCGCTCAAAGCGACCCGGGTCGGGGTTGGCGCAAGACAGCTGGATCGGCGAGTCAAGACAGCCACACAGCCCACTAGTATATAGAGGGGGGGAGCGGCACAATAGCCGGGCTCGTATGGCATTGTGAAACTACTGTGACGACAAATGCTTGACGCTTCGTCGGGAGTTTTTTTCTGTCGTTTTGGGAAAAGGCGACTGTATCGAGGATGAAACAGGCTTTTTCAGCGCACGGTTGCTCAATGTCGCTTCAGCATGGCTATAAATAATTGGAACTTTTGCCAGAGGCCCAAGATCAATAGACAGTTGCCTGAAACACGGGACAGTGTCGGCTTCAATGCAGAACCTGCGATTGGGTTTTTGCCGGCGAACCGATGACAAGATTATTCGCGCAGCCGGTTTATCCCGCGCTGCGTTTTTCGTGCGTGCCAAATCAGAGCCCGCAGGAAACTTGCCTGGAGGGGGAGAACTTTTGCGAAAAGCCCGAGTCTATGTTTGCAAGTCTGGTCGTTTAGTTATGCAAGCCTCCTCCATGCTTATCGAGGAGTGTTCATGCTAACCCAGGAAGAGGATCAGCAGCTGGTCGAGCGCGTTCAGCGTGGCGACAAGCGAGCTTTCGATCTGCTGGTGCTGAAATATCAGCACAAAATTCTCGGGTTGATCGTGCGTTTTGTGCACGACACCCATGAAGCCCAGGATGTGGCTCAGGAAGCCTTTATCAAGGCGTACAGAGCGCTTGGAAACTTTCGCGGAGACAGCGCGTTTTATACGTGGCTTTACCGCATTGCCATCAACACGGCAAAAAACTATCTGGTTTCACGCGGCCGCCGGCCGCCGGATAGCGATGTAAGTTCTGAAGATGCAGAGTTCTACGACGGCGATCACGGCCTCAAGGATCTTGAATCACCTGAACGCGCATTGCTGCGGGATGAGATCGAAGGCACCGTCCATCGAACCATTCAGCAACTGCCAGAGGATTTGCGTACGGCTTTAACTTTACGTGAATTCGATGGTCTGAGTTACGAGGACATTGCGAGCGTCATGCAGTGTCCGGTGGGTACCGTGCGCTCCCGGATCTTCCGCGCCCGGGAGGCCATCGATAAAGCCCTGCAGCCGTTGTTGCAGGAAAACTGAGACAGCGGCGACAGCCAAGAGAGGAACGCCATGAGTCGTGAAGCCCTGCAGGAATCGCTGTCCGCAGTGATGGATAACGAAGCGGACGAACTGGAATTGCGTCGAGTGATCAATGCACTGGACGATGTTGAAACCCGTGAGACCTGGGCTCGTTATCAGATCGCTCGGGCAGCCATGCACAAGGATCTGCTGCTTCCGCGTCTGGACATTGCTGCGGCAGTTTCTGCTGCGCTGGAAGACGAGACGGCTCCAGCCAAAGTATCCCGTAGCCCTTGGCGCAACCTTGGTCGTCTGGCCGTTGCCGCGTCGGTGACCGTTGCCGTATTGGCGGGTGTCCGCCTGTACAACCAGGACGAAATCGCGGGTGTCGAGCTGGCTCAGCAGTCCAGCCAGCAATCCCTGGCCGCTCCACAGGTCAAGGGCCCGGCTGTTCTGGCAGGCTATAAGGAAAGCTCGGAAACCACAGGTCCAATGGCCAATGGCGTACTGCAAGGTCAGCCAGGCTGGCACGATCAGCGTCTGCCAGGCTATCTGCGCCAGCATGCCCAACAGGCTGCGCTGAAAGGTACTGAAAGCGCCTTGCCTTATGCGCGTGCAGCAAGCATGGAAAACCGTTAAGGAGGATCATGCGCGCCATACCTCTACTTTCGCTTCTGCTCAGTGGCTGGTTCGTTGTTCCAGCCCACGCCGACGAGGCCCAAGACTGGTTGACCCGTCTGGGCCAGGCCGAGCAGCAGCAAAGCTTCCACGGCACCTTCGTTTACGAGCGTAACGGTAGTTTTTCTACCCATAACATCTGGCATCGTGTCCAGAATGGTCAGGTCCGCGAGCGTCTGCTTCAGCTCGACGGCTCGGCTCAGGAAGTCGTGCGCGTTGATGGGCATACTCAATGCGTCAGCGGTACCCTGATTGCCGGATTGGGAGACTCTCCCAACTCGACTGCTCGTTCGCTTGATCCCCAAAAGCTGAAAAACTGGTATGACCTTGCTGTCATCGGCAAGTCGCGCGTGGCCGGGCGTGATGCGGTCATCGTATCGCTGACGCCTCGAGACCAGCATCGCTATGGTTTCGAACTGCATCTGGACAAACAGACCGGTCTGCCGCTCAAGTCGCTGCTGCTTAATGACAAGGGGCAGTTACTCGAGCGCTTCCAGTTCACCAGTCTTGATACCGCCGATATGCCGTCGGACAAAGACCTGCAAGCCGGCGCCGAGTGCAAGGCCATCACGCTCGACAGCGACAAGGCTTCTGCCGTGAAGACCGCTCAGGTCTGGCATTCCGACTGGCTGCCGCCTGGCTTTGAATTGACCAGCAGCACCTCGCACAAAGACCCGGAAACCAAAACTCAGGTCAGCAGCCTGATGTATGACGACGGGTTGGCGCGATTCTCGGTATTTCTGGAGCCGCTCAACGGCGCGACAGTGACCGACACTCGTACGCAGTTGGGGCCGACTGTCGCTGTTTCCCGCCGCCTGACCACGCCTGAAGGCGAAATGATGGTGACGGTGGTCGGTGAAATTCCAATCGGTACGGCCGAACGAATTGCTCTGTCTATGCGCAACGATGGCGCTGCAACCAGCAAGCAGTGAGCTGATTTCAGTCTTTTCCACCTCTTCGTCGAGACGTAGATGAAATGTTTGCTCAGCATTTTCATTTGCAAATCACCCGAAAGTTTTTTATAGGTCAGAGCCTCACGGCTCTGGCCTTGTCTGTTGTTCCCGGAACAAAAATGCCGGCCCGCGGTTCCCGGTGTTCCTTGCTCCATATCGCTTAACCCTGCTCGTCGTAACGGGAGCTGTATGTCGATACTTAGCTTGAAGTCTTATCTCTCCATTTTCGCCACCGTCCTGGTGCTCGGTCAGGCTGTTCCCGCTGCCCAGGCGGCCGACCTGCCGGACTTCACCCAGTTGGTCGAACAGGCCTCGCCTGCGGTGGTGAACATCAGTACCACGCAGAAACTGCCGGATCGCAAAGTGAACCAGCAGATGCCTGACCTGGAAGGCTTGCCACCGATGCTGCGCGAGTTCTTCGAACGTGGCATGCCGCCTCAGCAGCGTTCGCCACGGGGTGATCGCCAGCGCGAAGCGCAATCACTGGGTTCGGGCTTCATCATTTCTTCGGATGGCTACATCCTGACCAACAACCACGTGATTGCCGATGCCGACGAAATCCTCGTGCGCCTGGCTGATCGCAGTGAAATGAAGGCCAAGCTGATCGGCACGGATCCGCGTTCCGATGTGGCCCTGCTGAAAATCGATGGCAAAGACCTGCCGGTGCTCAAGCTCGGCAAGTCTCAGGACCTGAAGGCTGGTCAATGGGTCGTGGCGATCGGATCGCCATTCGGCTTCGACCACACCGTGACCCAGGGCATCGTCAGCGCTGTTGGCCGTAGCCTGCCAAACGAAAACTACGTGCCGTTCATCCAGACTGACGTGCCGATCAACCCGGGTAACTCCGGTGGTCCGCTGTTCAACCTCAATGGTGAAGTGGTCGGGATCAACTCGCAGATCTACACCCGTTCCGGTGGCTTCATGGGCGTTTCGTTCGCCATTCCTATCGACGTTGCCATGGATGTATCCAACCAGCTGAAAAGCGGTGGCAAGGTCAGCCGCGGCTGGCTGGGCGTGGTGATTCAGGAAGTGAACAAGGATCTGGCCGAGTCGTTCGGTCTTGATAAACCGGCCGGTGCGCTGGTGGCGCAGATTCAGGATGATGGTCCGGCAGCCAAGGGCGGCCTGCAGGTGGGCGATGTGATCCTGAGCATGAACGGTCAGCCGATCGTCATGTCCGCCGACCTGCCACATCTGGTGGGTGCGCTAAAGGCCGGTGCCAAGGCCAATCTGGAAGTGATTCGTGACGGCAAGCGCAAGAACGTCGAACTGACGGTCGGCGCGATTCCGGACGAAGACAAAGAGCTGGCAGCACTGCCGAAGTCCGGTACGGAAAGCAGCAGCAACCGCCTCGGTGTGTCGGTAGTTGAACTGACTGATGAGCAGAAGAAAACCTACGACCTCAAAGGCGGGGTGGTCATCAAGGACGTTCAGGACGGTCCAGCAGCCCTGATCGGTCTGCAGCCGGGTGACGTGATCACTCACCTGAACAACCAGGCCATCGGCTCCACCAAGGAGTTCGCCGAGATCGCCAAGGCGCTGCCGAAGAATCGTTCGGTATCGATGCGCGTTCTGCGTCAAGGTCGTGCCAGCTTCATCACCTTCAAGCTGGCTGAATAATCCGCTTGCGGTGAAATAAAAAACCGCCTCGAAAGAGGCGGTTTTTTTAAGCCTGAAACATTTGCATCGCTGAAAAGAAAACTCAGCCCATCATGTCCTTGATCATGCGCTCCTGCTCCATCAGCTCACGCTGGCGGGCATCGATGCGCGAGGACAGCGGGAAGTTGCTGCCCGCCTTGCGCTTGGCAAAGTCGAGCTGCTGGATCGCCTGGCGATAATCACCCACCAGCGCGAAGTACTCGGCGCGGGCCTGGTGCAAGCCGATGATATTGCCGGACAAACCGCGTGTTTCGGCGACCTGATACCACACGTCCGGATCGTTCGGGCGGGACTTGAGCAAGCCTTCAAGCGCTTTTTCTGCGTCGGCGGTGCGATTCTGTTTCAGCAGCAGATCGACACGAACCTGATTCAGCGGGTAATTGCCCGGATACTGCGTGAGCATCCGGTCAGCCCGTGTTTGAGCATCCGGCAAGCGGTTGTTGGTGATGTCCAGATCGATCTCCGCGAGGTTATAAATGATCTCGTTCGGTGACTTGGCCAGCAGCTGTTTGAGGTTCTCTCGCGCTTCATTGAGCTGGCCGCCCTTGATTTGCGCAATTGCCAGGCCGTAGCGCGCCACGTCGTTTTTCGGGTTCTCGTCCAGTTGCGCGCGGAAACGCTTGGCGCCCAGTCCCGGGGTTTCTTCATAAATCAGTTGGACGCGGGCGCGAATCAGTTGATAGCGCATGCTGTCTTCAATGCCGCCCGCCGGGGCCTGCTCTGCACGGTTGCGGGTGTCGGCGATACGCGATTCGGTCACCGGGTGAGTCAACAGGAATTCCGGCGGCTTGGCGTCAAAGCGGTATTGGCGCATCAGCCGTTCGAACATGGTCGGCATCGAGCGTGGGTCGTACCCGGCCTTTTCCAGATTGAGGATGCCGATACGGTCGGCTTCCTGTTCGTTCTGACGCGAGAAGGTGCGTTGCGACTGAATGGCTGCGGCCTGAGTGCCGGCGATGGTCGCGATCCCGGCATCCCCGCCACCGGCGGCGGCAATCACGATGCCGGCCAGCAGCGCCGCCATCATCGGCACCTGCATCCGCTGCGAGGCTTCGACGCCGCGAGCGAAGTGGCGTTGTGACAAGTGAGCCAGTTCGTGGGCCAGTACCGAAGCGTATTCACCTTCGGTCTGCGCGTTGAGGAACAGCCCGCCGTTGACCCCCACCACGCCGCCGGGGGCGGCAAAGGCGTTGAGTTGCGGGCTGTTGATCAGGATGAATTCCAGGCGACGGTCGGTGACCTGGCTGGTTTCCACCAGCTTGTAGACGCTGGACTCGACGTAATCCTTGAGCTGCGGGTCGTTGAGCTGAGCAACCTGGCTGCGCAACATGGCTAGCCAGGCGCGGCCGAGCTGGTATTCCTGTTGCGGCGAGACAATGGCAGAACTGGCGTCGCCAAGTGACGGCAGATCGTCGGCAAAGCCCGGTGAGGCGAGCAGGCAAGCGAGCGTCAGCAGGGTAGGGCGCAGAAATGTCATGCACAAAGCCTTAGAAGACAAAGACCTTACTGTAGCCGGACACCGGGCTTGCGACCAGATATTCTAGGCAGCTCAACCACCTGATCCGGAGTGACGCAATGACTGACGCTGTAGCCCATGACTGTGAACTGGACGCCAGTGGCCTGAATTGCCCGTTGCCGTTGCTCAAGGCCAAAATGGAACTCAACAAGCTGCCCAGCGGCGCCGTGCTCAAGGTGATCGCCACGGATGCGGGCTCGCAGCGCGACTTTCGCACCTTTGCCCGTTTGGCCGGTCATACGCTGCTGCGCGAAGAAGACGAAGCAGGCGTTTACCGTTACTGGTTGAAAAAAGCCTGAAACCGACAGCGTAAAAACCTAAGGATTATTGATGTTCAAAGTGTTACGCGACTGGATTCAGCGCTACTTTTCCGATGAAGAAGCGGTGGTGCTGGCAGTGCTGCTGTTCCTCGCTTTCACCGCGGTGCTCACCCTCGGTGGCATGCTCGCGCCGGTGCTGGCCGGGATGGTGCTGGCGTATCTGATGCAGGGGCTGGTGGTGGCCCTTGAGCGTATGCGCGTGCCCGGGGCGGCGGCGGTGGGGCTGGTGTTTGCGCTGTTCATGGGCCTGTTGCTGGTGTTCATTGTGGTGGTGGTGCCGTTGCTCTGGCATCAGTTGATCACGCTGTTCAACGAACTGCCGGGGATGCTCGCCAAGTGGCAGTCGCTGCTGCTGTTGCTGCCCGAGCGCTATCCGCATCTGGTCTCCGACGAGCAGGTGCTGCAGGCCATCGAAGCGGCGCGCGGCGAGATCGGCAAGTTCGGGCAGTGGGCGCTGACCTTCTCGCTGTCGAGTCTGCCGCTGCTGGTCAACATCATGATCTATCTGGTGCTGGTGCCGATCCTGGTGTTTTTCTTTCTCAAGGATCGGGCCATGATCGGCGAGTGGGTGCGCGGCTATCTGCCGCGTGAACGGGCGCTGATTACCCGGGTTGCCCAGGAAATGAACCGGCAGATCGCCAACTACATTCGTGGCAAGGTCATCGAGATCGTGATCTGTGGCGGCGTGACCTACATCGCGTTCGTCGCCCTTGGGCTCAACTATGCGGCGCTGTTGGCGTTGCTGGTCGGGGTGTCGGTGGTGGTGCCTTACGTCGGCGCGGTGGTGGTAACTGTGCCGGTGCTGCTGATCGCGCTGTTCCAGTGGGGCTGGAGTGATCAGTTCATCTATCTGATGGCGGTCTACGGGATCATTCAGACGCTGGATGGCAACGTCCTGGTGCCGTTGCTGTTTTCCGAAGCGGTCAACCTGCACCCGGTGGCAATTATCTGCGCGGTGCTGTTGTTTGGCGGGTTGTGGGGGTTCTGGGGGGTATTCTTTGCGATTCCCCTGGCGACGCTGTTCAAGGCGGTGCTGGATGCCTGGCCGCGTAAGGAGCCCGTTGTCGCTCCGCTACTTTAAAACCGGATTATTCGTTGAGGCTTATGGCCCCTTCGCGAGCAAGCCCGCTCCCACATCAGACCTCGGTCAATTGTGGGAGCGGGCTTGCTCGCGAAGGCGTCAGTGAGATCGACGCAGAAATATCAGGCTTTATTCAGCGCCTGAGCTGCAGCCAGCACCGCATCCACATGCCCCGGCACTTTCACGCCGCGCCATTCCTGTCGCAGCACACCGTTCTTGTCGATCAGGAATGTGCTGCGATCAACGCCCAGGTATTCCTTGCCATAGAGCTTCTTCAGCTTGATCACGTCGAACAGCTGGCAGACGGCTTCGTCCTTGTCGCTGATCAGCTCGAACGGGAACGCCTGCTTGCACTTGAAGTTCTCGTGGGATTTCAGGCTGTCGCGGGAAATACCGAAGATTTCCGTGTTGGCGGCTTGAAATTCCGCGTATTGATCACGAAAACCCTGGCCTTCGGTGGTGCAGCCCGGGGTGCTGTCCTTCGGATAGAAGTAGATCACCACTTGCTTGCCCTTCAGGGCAGACAGGCTGACGGTCTGCCCGCTGGTGGCAGGTGCTTCGAAATCCGCAACCGGTTGGTCGATGACAACGGCCATGAAAGCTTCCTTACATTGGGTTTTGTGGGCGCCAAGGCTCGATCAGGGCATCCAGATTCATCGCGTCGGCGAAATCCAGGAACTGGTCGCGCAGCCAACTGATCTGGGTGCCGGCCGGCAACGTCACGGTGAACGTGGCGTTGAGCATGGTGCCGCCGGTCTGCGGAGCCTGGTAGGTGTCGCAGGTCAGGTTTTCCAGTTCGACGTGGTGGTCCATGAAGAACTGGCACAGCTCATTGATGATGTCCGGGCGATACGCCGAGCTGACATACGCCACGTACGGCAGTGCCTGCGGGCGATTTTCCAGCGCGGCGCTGCGCACTACGTTGACCGTGAACGCGTGCTTCTTGGCGAGCCCGGACAGGCTGCCTTCCAGGCGCGCAAGGGCGTCCCAGCTGCCAGAGATCTCAAGGATCAGCGCGCTGCATTCGCCGTGGCGAGTCAGGCGGGAGGTGACGACGGCGCAGCGATTTTCATGGCTGGCGCGGCACAGGACGTTAGTCAGCTCCATGGGGTTGGCGCCAAGGGCACTGATGACAAGGAATTGTTCGCGAACTGTGGGGGTGGACATGCAGCATTCCTAAAGCGATGAGCGGTCGGTAGGTCGATGGGCGTTGGTCGTCGGGATGCGTCTGCGCGTGCCGATTCAGAAAGCCCCGGGCCACGGCTCGCAATTCGCTCCAATAATAGTGGAGCGTGCAGCAGCGACGCTGGAACGGGACCTGGGAGGCCGAAAAGGGAGGCTGGAACCCGGCGTACAAGCTGATCTGTACCGATCAAAGTCTGAAGGGTAGCGAAAACCGACGCCAAGGGGAATGGCGGCGCAGTACTTCGCTTGTACAAGCATCTTGGCGCCAGTACCATTACCGCTCTCTTTTTCCGGCAGGAGCGTTTTCATGATTCGGGGCAGTATGGTGGCACTGGTCACACCCATGGATGCACAAGGGCGTCTTGACTGGGACAGCCTCCGAAAACTCGTGGACTTCCACCTTGAAAACGGCACCCACGCCATTGTCGCGGTCGGTACCACCGGCGAGTCGGCCACCCTTGATGTAGAAGAACACATCTCCGTCATCAAAGCCGTGGTCAAGCAGGTAGCGGGCCGCATCCCGGTCATCGCCGGTACTGGCGCCAACTCGACCCGTGAAGCCGTCGAGTTGACCCGCAACGCCAAGGCCGCCGGCGCCGATGCCTGCCTGCTGGTCGTGCCGTACTACAACAAGCCGACTCAGGAAGGCCTGTACCAGCACTTCAAGCACATTGCCGAAGCGGTCGACATTCCACAGATTCTCTACAACGTTCCTGGCCGCACCTCCTGCGACATGCAGGCCGAGACCGTGATTCGCCTGTCCACCGTGCCGAACATCATCGGCATCAAGGAAGCCACCGGCGACCTGAAACGCGCCAAAGCGATCATTGACGGCGTGAGCAAGGACTTCATCGTGCTGTCCGGCGATGATCCGACCGCGGTCGAGCTGATCCTGCTGGGTGGCAAAGGCAACATCTCCGTGACCGCCAACGTCGCCCCGCGCGAAATGGCCGACCTGTGCGAGGCTGCGCTGAACGGCGACGCCGAGACCGCACGGGCCATCAACGAAAAACTGATGCCGCTGCACAAGGACCTGTTCATCGAAGCCAATCCGATTCCGGTGAAGTGGGCTTTGGTTGAAATGGGCCTGATGCACGAAGGCATCCGCCTGCCGCTGACCTGGCTGAGCGCTCCTTGTCATGAAACGCTTCGCACGGCCCTGCGCCAGTGCAGCGTCCTGGTTTAATTGAGGAAGTACAACGCATGAAGCGAATGGCCGGACTTTCCGCACTTGCCTTGATTATCTCCAGCACCAGTGGCTGCGGATGGATCTGGGGCCCGGAAGGTTATTTCCGTGACCGTGGTAGCGATTACCTGGAAGCGCAACAGACTGCACCGATGCAACTGCCACCGAACGTCAGCACCTCCAAGCGTCTGGATCCACTGTTGCCGATCCCGCGCAACGTGGCCGATGACACTGCCAAGGGCGAATACGTGGTGCCGCGTCCTCAACCGCTGTCGGCGATTGTCGATGCGACGGACTACTCGCTGCAGAAGAGCGGTGACTCGCGTTGGGTCATGGCCCAGCATCCACCGGCCGAAGTCTGGCCAGTGGCGGTGCAGTTCTTCCAGGACAACGGTTTCCGTCTGGATCAACAGCGCCCGCAAACCGGCGAATTCAGCACCACCTGGCAGCATTCCGACGAACTGTCTGCCGCGATGGCCAAGCGCCTGAGCGCAGCCGGTGTCGGTGCCGACAGCGAAACCCGCGTGCGGGTGCGCATCGAGCCGGGCGTGCAGCGCAACACCAGTGAAATCTACGTGGTCAGCGCCGAGCGTCCTGCCGGCAGCACCGCCGACGTCGATTTCACCAACCGTTCGGTCAACACTGGCCTGGACGCAGCCCTGGTCGACGACATGCTCGCGAGCATGAGCCGGATCTCCGAGAAGGGCGGTTCGGTGTCGATGCTGGCTTCGCGTGATTTCGATACCCCAAGCCGTGTCAGTCTCAGCGAAGACGGCAGCGGCAACCCGGTGCTGAACGTCGGCCCGGACCTGGATCGTGCCTGGTCGAGCGTCGGTCGTGCGCTGGAGCAAGGTCAGTGGCGCGTTGAAGACATCAACCGCAGCCTGGGCCTGTACTACATCAACCTGGCCGAAAAAGCCGAGAAGAAAGACGAAAAGCCTGGTTTCTTCAGCAGCTTGTTCGGCAGTGCGCCGACCAAGGAAGAAGTTGAAGCTCGCGCCGAGCGTTATCAGGTTCGCCTGAGCAAGGTCGGTGACAACGTTCAGGTAACCGTCGAGAAGAACATCAACACCGTTGCGCCGGCCGATGTGGCCCGCAAAGTGTTGAGCGTGATTCAGGATAACCTGGGCTGATCACATGCGTTTTGCCGTTCTCGGCAGCGGTAGCCAAGGGAACGGCACGCTGATCGCCAGTGCTGATACGTATGTGCTGGTGGATTGTGGTTTTTCCCTGCGGGAAACCGAAAAACGCCTGTTGCGCCTGGGTGTGAACCCGGCGCAACTGAGCGCGATACTCGTGACCCACGAACATGCCGACCACGTGCATGGCGTGGGTTTGCTGTCTCGGCGCTACAATCTGCCGGTCTACCTCAGTCGCGGCACACTGCGCGGGATGCGCAAACCGATCGAACCCGCAGGCTTTCTGGCCGGCGGCGAGCAGCTGCAGATCGGCGCACTGAGCATCCGGGTCATTGCCGTGGCCCACGATGCGCAAGAGCCGACCCAGTATGTATTCAGTGATAACGAGCAGCGGCGCTTCGGCCTGTTGACCGACCTGGGTTCCTACTGCGAGCGGGTGCTGGACGGTTATCGGGATCTCGATGCATTGATGATCGAGTCCAACCACTGCCGCGACATGCTGGCTCGTGGTCACTACCCGTACTTTCTCAAGCAGCGGGTGGGCGGCGAGCTGGGACATTTGAATAACCATCAGGCGGCATTCCTGGTGGCCGAGTTGGGGTGGCAGGGCTTGCAGCATCTGGTTCTCGCCCACCTGAGCAGCAAGAACAACCTGCCGCAGCTGGCCCGGCAATGTTTCGTCGACACCCTCGGGTGCGACCCGGACTGGCTGCAACTGGCCGATCAAGATTCAGGGCTCGACTGGCGCCATATCGCCTAGCCCATCTACTTAGCAAGCGGAGCCCATCATGGAAAAACGTGAAGAACTCTACCGCGGCAAAGCCAAATCGGTTTACAAGACCGATGACGCTGACCGCTTGATCCTGCTGTTTCGCAACGACACCTCGGCGTTCGACGGCAAGCGCATCGAGCAGCTCGACCGCAAAGGCATGGTGAACAACAAGTTCAACGCCTTCATCATGCAGAAACTCGAAGCGGCCGGCATTCCGACCCAATTCGACAAACTGCTGGGCGACAACGAGTGCCTGGTGAAGAAGCTGGACATGATCCCGGTCGAGTGCGTCGTGCGTAACTACGCCGCCGGCAGCCTGGTCAAGCGTCTGGGCGTTGAAGAGGGGCTGAAGCTCAACCCTTACACCTTCGAACTGTTCCTGAAGGACGACGCAAAGGGCGACCCGTTCATCAACGAATCCCACGTTGTGGCATTTGGCTGGGGCACCGCCGAGCAACTGGCGCGCATGAAAGAACTGTCGCTCAAGGTCAACGAAGTCCTGAGCAAACTGTTCGACGACGCCGGTCTGCTGCTGGTGGACTTCAAGCTTGAATTCGGTGTGTTCAGCGACGGCTCCATCGTCCTGGGCGACGAGTTCAGCCCGGACGGCTGCCGTCTGTGGGACAAGGACACCAAGAAGAAGATGGACAAGGACCGCTTCCGCCAGGGCCTCGGTGACGTCATCGAAGCCTACGAAGAAGTTGCCAACCGTCTGGGTGTGCCGCTTTAATCGACGCAAGCATCTGATAGCACGGAGAAATTTTGCGAAAGAGGGTTTGCTTTCGGCAAAAGTGTTGTTATGATGCGCGCCGTTGGAGAGATGCCAGAGTGGCCGAATGGGACGGATTCGAAATCCGTTGTACCTTCACCGGTACCTAGGGTTCGAATCCCTATCTCTCCGCCATACATAGAAAAAGCCCCGTAGCTGAGAAGCTACGGGGCTTTTTTGTTTCCGCGGGTTTTATCGAAACCCGCCCCAGTCACTCACGGCTGCGAGTGCCCCAGCTTGCGTTTGATCAAGTCGTACACCTCCTTGTGCGTCGAGTTATGCAGCGTGTTGTCCTTGCAAGCCGTGGCCAGGAAGGTTTTCACTTCATCCTTGGCGTGCGGATAGAGGCTGGCGACGTAGTCAGCTTCGTGTGTTTGGGTGCAGTTGAAGTGCTTGTCGTCTTTCGCTTTGTCTCTAGCCATGGTGCGGCTCCTTTTGGGCTTGAATGTTATGTGGCGCAACAGAGCCGGATGGCCCCATACGCTGAATAGCGTAGGGGCGCCAACGTGCTTCGCCAGTGGTTCAGGCAAAAAAGGAAGAGGCTGTAGGAAACGGCGCTACACCGACTGGTGGGGTCAGATTTCCTTCACCGGTGTTTCGCCCTGCACACCCTTGATCAACTCGATCACATGTAAGCAGTCGGCCTTGTTCATATACGACTCGCCACTGGCAACTGTCTCGTGGTTCCCCGCCCGCAGCCTCCAGCGCCATTGACCTTTGCCGGTGGTCGGGGTGCCGCGGGATTGCCTGTAGATCTCGAAATACATTCGGTTCGCTCCTTGCGATGGTTATTGCGACAACCTGTGTGGCGCATCGACGCAAGCCTAGCGGAGCGAGTTTTTTTCGCTATCGGGTATTTGTTTCCAATCGTTGGTGGATGTTTCTGAAGAGTGCGGGCTAGAGCGCACGCATCGGCGTCTGGATTGGCCAAAATGTCGCCATTTCCACCTTGCAAGGCTATCAACGCTACTGCTTAATACGGGACGGCTCATGGCGTCGAAAATCCTTCGACGACCGACAATCACTATAAAAAGAGCATTCCCTTGACTGAGCACGGAACGCCACAGGCTACACGGGTCACGTTATCGCTGGTTGTCCCCGTTTTTAACGAGGAGGACAGTCTCGATGCGTTCGTCCTGCGCATCGATGAAGTTTTCCAGCACCAGGCGTCGATTGATCTGGAACTGGTATTCGTCAACGACGGCAGCACCGATGCCACGCTTGAGCGGCTGCTGCAACGCCAGCAGCACGACGCGCGTCTGCGCGTCGTCGACCTGAGTCGCAACTTCGGTAAAGAGGCGGCGCTGTCTGCGGGATTGCAGATCGCCACCGGGCAGATTGTCGTTCCCATCGATGCCGATCTGCAGGACCCGCCCGAAATCATCCTGCAAATGATCGAGCGTTGGCGCGAAGGCTACGAGGTGGTGCTCGGCCATCGCATCAGTCGCCGCAGCGACACCTGGGCCAAGCAGACTTCGGCGCACTGGTTCTATCGCTTGCACAACAAGATCGCCGAGCAACCGCTGCCGGAAAACGTCGGTGATTTCCGCCTGATGGACCGCTGCGTGGTCGATGCCTTGCTGACCCTGCCGGAGTCCCGGCGCTTCATGAAGGGCCTGTTTGCCTGGGTCGGGTTTCGTACCACCCACGTCGATTACGAGCGCCCCGAGCGTGTGGCCGGGGAGAGCAAGTTCAACGGCTGGCGGCTGTGGAATTTTGCCCTGGAAGGCATCACCAGTTTCAGCACCGAACCGCTGCGCATCTGGACCTACATCGGGGCGATGGTCTCGCTGGTGTCCTTTGCCTTTGCCATTTTTATTGTGGTGCGCACGTTGATTCATGGCGTCGACATGCCCGGTTACGCCTCGCTGATGGTGGCGGTGACGTTCCTCGGTGGCCTGCAACTGATCGGCATCGGCGTACTCGGCGAGTACCTCGGTCGCACTTACATCGAATCCAAACGCCGGCCGGTTTTTCTGGTGCGTCGCGTCTACGACCCCAAGGACTGAAACATGGATCTCAAGGAAACCGACATCCTCGGCGACAGCATTGGCGAGCATTGGTACTACTGCTCCAAAGCGGCAGCGACCCGGCGTTTGCTGGGCGATGCGCCGATCACGCGGATTCTCGACGTGGGCGCCGGGTCGGGTTTTTTCTCCCACCATCTGTTGACCCAAACCACTGCGCAGGAAGCGTGGTGCGTCGACATCAGCTACCCCGCCGATTCGGACGCGACCACGGCCGGCAAACCGGTGCATTACCGCCGCGACATTGACGCCATCGACGCCGATCTGGTGCTGCTCATGGACGTGCTGGAGCATGTCGACGACGACCTTGGCCTGCTCAAGGCTTATGTCGATAAAGTGCCGTCCGGCAGCCGTTTCCTGATGACCGTGCCGGCGTTCCAGTTCCTCTGGAGCGGACACGACGATTTCCTCGAACACAAACGCCGCTACACCCTTGCGCAGTTTGAAACCCTGGCCCATGACGCCGGGTTGACTGTGCAGCGCGGTGCCTATTATTTCGGTGCGGTGTTTCCGATCGCGGCGGCGTTGCGTCTGCTGCCCAGAGGGCCGCAGGCTGCAGCACCGCAGTCTCAGCTCAAACGCCATCATCCGTTGGTCAACAGCGTGCTCAAGACCCTGTGCAGCCTTGAACTGCCGCTGATGGGCGTGAACCGCCTGGCCGGTCTGAGTGTGTTTGTGCTGGCGCGCAAGCCGTGACATCAGCCGACAGAGCGGCGTTGATCCAGCGCGGTTTGCGCTTTGCCGTGACCGGTCTGTTCGTCACGGCCCTGCATGCACTGGTGGCGGTGTTGTTCATCAACTTCGTGGCCCCGCAACCGCCGCTGGCCAACGGTGTGGCATTTGCCGTGGCGACGGTGGTGTCCTATTTGATCAACACCACCTGGAGTTTCTCCGCCCGGCTGCATGGCAGAACGCTGTCGCGCTTCATGCTGGTGTCCTTTGGCGGATTTTTGTTGGCCATGTTCGTCGCATGGGCGGCGCAGATCGCCGGTCTTCACTATTTGCTGGGCATCGGTGCCGTGGCACTGATCATTCCGGCGTTCACCTTCGTGCTGCATAACTTCTGGACGTACCGATGAAGGACTTGAACAAGCACCCGGCCTTGGCGCTGTTGCCGATCCTGTTGGGGGCGCTGGCGTTCTTTCTGGTGATCGGCCCGCGCGCCCTTGATCCGCAAAACATTGCCTGGCTCAAGGACGGTGACCCGGCAACGCATTATCTGGGCTGGGTGTTCTTTCGCCATTCGCCCTGGACCTTTCCTCTCGGGCTGAACCCGTCCTATGGGATGGAGCTGGGCAGCGCGATCATTTTCTCCGACTCCAATCCGCTGCTGGCGCTGCTGTTCAAACCCTTCAACGCGTGGCTGCCGGAGACCTTCCAGTACTTTGGCATGTGGTTGTTGCTGTGTTTCGTTCTGCAAGCCTGGTTTGCCTGGAAGCTGCTCGGCTTGATCACCGAAAACCCTTTGTTACGCCTGCTCGGTGCCGGTCTCCTGGTATTTTCGCCGCCGATGTTTTTGCGTACCGGTGGCCACCTTTCGCTGGCCGGGCACTTCCTGATTCTCGCGGCGCTATATCTGGCGTTGCACCCGGCACTGCAGCGCCGACGCCTGGCATGGGGTGCGTTACTGGCCGTGACGGCGTTGGTTCATGCCTACCTGTTGGGCATGGTGGCGCTGATCTGGGTGGCAGATCTGTTTGGCAAACTGCGGGCGGATAAACTGACCCGCCGTCAGGTCCTGATCGAGCTGGGCTGTTTGTTCGCGCTGGTGAGCGTGTGCTGCTGGCAAGCGGGTTATTTCAGTATTTCCGGTGGCGCGGTGAGCGGTGGCTTCGGTTTTTATCGCATGAACCTGCTGTCGCTGGTGGATGCGGACGGTTGGTCTTATGTTCTGGCTAACATTCCCACGGCCGGCGGCGATTACGAAGGTTTCAATTATCTGGGGCTTGGCGTGCTGCTGCTGGTGCCCTTGGCCCTGATTGGCTGGTACCGCAGCGGCATTTCGCTGAAGGCACTGCTGAACCGTCGCCCGTTGCTGTTCTGGGCCTTGATCGGGTTGACCCTGTTCGCGTTGTCGAACCATATCGGTGTCGGCCTGCAGACCTTCAGTTATCCGTTACCGAAGTTTGTGGTGGGGCTTTCGAATATTTTCCGCGCCTCGGGACGGATGTTCTGGCCGGTGTTTTACGTCATCGTGATACTGCTCACTTATCTGGTGGTGCGCGGCTATCGACCGCGAATCGCCATCGGGCTGCTGGCGCTCGCGCTGGCGGTGCAAGTTGCCGATATGCGGATTGTCTGGGCCGGTTTGAACGCTGCGAAAATGGTCCCGGAAGCCGTGGCCTGGGTCAGCCCGATGCATGATCCGTTCTGGGACAGCGCGGCGGCACACTACAAGAGCATCCGTGCCGTGACACCGAAAAACCAGCCAGACCAGTGGCAGGCGATTGCCGATTTCGCCGCCACCCGCGGGCTGAAAACCGATGCGGCCTACCTGGGGCGTACGAGCCCCAAGGCGCTGGAAAAGCTGCAGCGCACCACGCAAAGCGAACTTGCCAGTGGCCAGTACGACGCCGACTCGCTGTACATCCTCGATGACGATGCGCTGGCGCTGGCAGTAAAAAGCATTCACAGCGACACCGATCTGTTGACCCGAGTCGATGACTTTGTCGTGCTGGCCCCAGGCTGGAAGCACTGCGGCCAATGCCGGGCGATGGTTGATCAGGGGCGGGCAATGTCGCCGATACCGTTGAGTCAGCCGGGGCTGGTGCAGGCCTTCAATCGCAGCACGCGGCAACTGGCCAAAGGCTGGTCAACGCCGGAAGCCTGGGGTACCTGGAGTGACGGGCAGGATGCGGAATTGCTGCTGCGAGTCACCCCCGGAGCACGTGCGATCGTGATCGATGCCTTGGCGTTTGCCATGCCGCCGAATCTCAGCCAGCGGGTGATCGTCAGCATCAATGGTGTAGAGGCGTATTCAACGCGTCTGACCCAGGTACAGGACAATCGGCTGGAAATTCCGCTCAGCGCCGCCCTGGCCGCGGAGGAGTTTCTGGACGTCCGGCTGCATCTGCCCGATGCCGTCAGCCCGAAAAAGCTCGGCTTCAATGATGATGCGCGCGTCATGGGGCTTGGACTGAAGACACTGACGGTCAAGTGAAATTGTCGAACAAACGGCCAATCGTCTGATAGACGCCAGTCCCAAGGACTTCATACACTGCCCGCAGTCTGGGGATCAGGGGCAATGGATGAATCGAAATGAACTACGCAAGGCCGACATCAACCTGATGGTGGTGTTTGAAACCTTGATGCTCGAACGCAACGTGACCCGGGCAGCGGAGAAGCTGTTTCTTGGCCAGCCGACCATCAGCTCGGCGCTCAATCGCTTGCGCGCGATGTTCAATGATCCGCTGTTCATCCGCGTCGGCCATCGCATGGAGCCGACCGCCCGCGCCGAAGAACTGTTCAAGTACCTGTCGCCGGCCCTCGACTCGCTGTCGGTGGCCCTGAGCCTGACCCACGATTTCGACCCGGCCGTTAGCAACATGACGTTTCGCATCGGTCTGTCCGATGACGTCGAATTCGGCCTGCTGCCACCGTTGTTGCGGGCGTTGCGCCAGGAGGCACCCAGCGTGGTGTTTGTGGTGCAACACGTCGACTACTGGCGCATTCCCGACCTGCTGGCCGCTGGCGACATTACCGTCGGCATCAGCCAGACCCGAGGCTTGCCGGCCAATGCCAAGCGCAAACTGCTGCGGCATATCCAGCCGAGCATCCTGCGCGCCGATGCTTCTGATTCGCCACTAACCCTCGATGAATACTGCTCACGCCCGCACGTGCTGGTGTCCCACACCGCCAACATCAGTGGCTATGCCGATGAATGGCTGGCGGAAATCGGCCGCACCCGCCATGTGGTGCTGTCGGTGCCGCAATACAGTGCGTTGCCGGCGTTGCTCGCGGGCACGGACCTGATCGCCAGCCTGCCGGACTACACCGCCGAAGCCATGGCCGCTTCCGGGCGGTTGTTCAAGGAACCGTTTCCGTTCAAGACCCCGATGCTGGATCTGTCGATGGTCTGGCTCAGCCATGTCGACAGCGATCCGGCCGAGCGCTGGCTGCGTTCGCGACTCGAAGCGTTCATGAGTGAGCGGCCACTGACCGCGCCCTGATCCCCAACACAAATCTCCTGCAGGAGTGAGCCTGCTCGCGAAAGCGCTGTATCAGGCAACATTGATGCGACTGGCACACCCTCATCGCGAGCAGGCTCACGCCTGCCAGGGTGTTGCGTTCATCTGGCCGGCCTGCTTTGCTCAATGGCAATGATCCCGGCGGAGACCTGTCCCATGAGTATTTCCCGTTCGTTGCTGCGTGGACGCGGCAGTCTCGACAGCGGCAAGGTCGGCATGGTCGAGCTGTTTTTCGATCTGGTGTTCGTGTTTGCCGTGACCCAGTTGTCGCATTCGCTGCTCGCGCATCTGTCGATTACGGGGGCGGTGCAGGTGGCGTTGCTGATGGTTGCCGTGTGGTGGGTGTGGATTTTCACCTCGTGGATCACCAACTGGCTTGACCCGGAAAAACTGCCGATCCGCCTCGGATTGTTCGGGTTGATGATCGCCGGTCTATTGCTGTCGTCATCTATTCCACAGGCCTTCACCGAGCGCGGACTGATGTTTGCCTCGGCGTTCGTGTTCATGCAGGTCGGGCGCACACTGTTTGCGATCTGGGCAGTGCGTGGCGAATCGTTGGGCATGACCCGCAATTTTCAGCGCATCCTGGCGTGGTTGACGCTCTCCGGGGTGTTCTGGATGGCCGGGGCGTTTCTCGAAGGGCAGCAGCGCTTGCTGTGTTGGGCGCTGGCGCTGTTGATTGAACTGGTGTCACCCTCGCTGTATTTCTGGGTCCCGGGGCTGGGACGTTCGTCGCTGAGCGACTGGAACGTCGAAGGCAATCACATGGCCGAGCGTTGCGCACTGTTCGTGATCATTGCGCTGGGGGAATCGTTGCTGGTCACCGGTGCGACGTTCGCCGAGCTGACGCTGAGCGTCACCGGGGTCATTGCATTTCTGGTGGCGGTGCTGGGCAGCATTGCCATGTGGTGGGTGTACTTCGACAGCGGTGCCGAACGTGCGCATCATCGCATCGCCCATTCGAGCGATCCGGGGCGCCAGGCACGAATCGCCTACACCTATCTGCATGTGCTGATCGTCGCCGGGGTGATTGTCAGCGCGGTGGCCGACGAGTTGGTGCTGGTGCATCCGGATCACGCCAGTGACGCCGGCATCCTGGTGATCGTGGGCGGGCCATGGCTGTTTCTGCTGGGCAATGCGCTGTTCAAATGGGTCATGTCCGACCGGCCGTTGCCGCCGTTGTCGCACGTGGCGGGTCTGCTGTTGCTCACGCTGGCGCTGCCGTTGGCGTTGAACCAGTGGTTTTCGGCGTTGATGCTCGGAGCCCTGACCACGGCGATCGTGGTGCTGGTGGCGCTTTGGGAGACCTTGTCCGTGCGCCAGACGTTAACCTCGATCACGCCCGAAAAACCCGCAGGAGAGTAGGGCGGCGGTGTGGTATATGTACGACCTTTCTGCCGTCCGACTGGAGCATGCTCATGCCACACCTGCACATGGAATACACCGCCAACTTGCCGCAGTTGAACGCCGATGTGGCGTTGATCCGGCTCAATAACACCTTGGTGGGTTCCGGTCAGTTCGCGGCGGAATTCGACATCAAGAGCCGCGCGGTGAAGGTCGAGACGTTCAAGGTCGGTACCGGCATGGGCGAGCGCGCCTTCATCCACGTGAAGCTGGCGCTGCTCAGCGGTCGATCGCCGCAGATCAAAAAGCAGCTTTCCGATAGCCTGCTGGCCGTGTTGCAGGATCTGTGCGAGTGGCCAGCGGGAGTCGAAGTGCAACTTTGCGTGGAGCTGCTCGATATCGACCGCGATTCCTACACCAAGACTGCCATCGGCGTGTAGGACTCAGGCCGCTTCCAGTTCGCTGCACACCTTGATCACCTGTTCGCGCAGCCAGACGTTGGCGCTGTCCTGATCGGCGGCATGGCTCCACTGCATGTCGAGGGTGAACCCGGGCAGGCCGTTCGGCGCCTCGCAGTGATTGAACACCGTCTCTTTGGTCAGCAGGCGCTGGATGCGCCGGGGCAGGGTGAGGATGAAGTCGGTGCCGGTGATCATTTTCAGCGCCGCGCTGTAGCTGTTGGAGCGCGCGACGATCTGCCGTTTCTGCGCCTGTCGGGCCAGCCAGCCGTCGACCATGTTAGTGGTGGAAGTCCACGGTGTCGGGAATACATGCCGCCGCTCGGTGAAGGCTTGCAGGCTCAGGCGCGGCTCCAGTGGCGTGGCACGTTTGTCGAAGACGCAGACCAGGTCGTCCTCCAGCAGCATCCGCGACTTGAGATCGGTGTGACTGCGGTGGAAGTTGGGGCCGAAACAGATCACCAGATCGAGGCTGCCGTCGCGCAATTCCTCGGCAGGCACGTCGGTCTCGAACTTGTGCATGTTGACGATAACCGGCAAATCGTCGAAGTCGAAACGCTTCAACAGGCGCGGCAACACCAGTTGCTCGAAGTATTCCGGCGCACAGATATTGAAGGTCACCGCTTGCCGGGCCGGATCGAAGGTTGGAGCGCCGGCGTGGCACAGGTTGATGCTTTCGAGGATTTTCTGCACATGGCCGTACATGGTGCCGGCCTTGTAGGTGGGGCGCATGCCCGTGCGGGTGTTGATGAACAGATCATCTTCGAAACTGGTGCGCAATTTTTTCAGGCAGTAGCTGACAGTGGACTGGCTGACGCACAGAGTCTCCGAGACATCCGTGACGCTGCTCTGCTCATACACGGCGATAAACACCATGAGGTCCTGCATGTCGAGCTTTCGAAGCAAGTTACTGTTCAGCATCCGTTCCGTCCCACCGTGCTCCTTGCGCTGAATCCGCGCAAACGTGTGCGCATGATCGTAACGGAACGATGGTGCCAGGACAAAGCCCTGTAGGACGTTTCAATGTCAGTTGTGGGACAGAAAGTTTTAGCAACACGACGTTGCCAAATAAACGCTAAAAAGATGGCAAGAAGCCTCTAGCCCGATGACGGTATTCGGCTTCAGCGGATGTGTCGGGCGTACGCCTGTGGGTTAAAGCGCAGCACCATCAGCAGCATCACGACCATCACCGCGGTCAGCGCCCACCACGCCCATTCGAAGCTGCCGAGACGATCACGAATGATGCCGGCCAGCAGCGGCGACAGCCCTGCGATCAAGTAGCCGATGCCTTGCACGAAGGCGGTCAGGCCACCGGCACGCTGTGGGTTGTCGAGGTGATCAAGCGAGACGATCAGGCTCATCGGGAACAGACCGCCAATGCCCAGCCCCAGCAGGCACGGCCACAGCAGGCTCAGGTGTTGCGGGCTGAGGATCAGCCCGCAGAAGCCGCCAATGATCAGCAGTAGCAACACAGCCAGAACCACGCGTCGATCACGGCTGCGGTTGGCAATGGCCGGGGTCAGCAACCCGGAAATCACCTCCATGGCCGTCAGCAAACCCAGCAGCAGGCCGGCGTGTTGTTCGCTCCAGCCTTGTTCGACGTAGTACGGCGCCAGCCAGGCGAGTACGCAGGTGTAGGACGCCGTGCCCAGACCGAAGAAGATAGCGAGCAACCAGGCGCGGGAATTGCCGAAGAACGATTCTCTTCCGGCTGGCGTGTTCGGGGTGGATGGCGGGTGCGGCTGTGTCCACCAGAGCAGCAACGCGAGCAAGGCCAGTGCCGCCCAGATCGCCAGCCCGATGCGCCAGCTGCCGGTCTGCACCATCACCAGCGGCGCAAACGAGGCGGCCAGCGCCGCGCCGCCCATGATCGCGGTGACGTACAGCCCCATGCACAGCGCCACATGGTCGGGGAAGCGTGACTTGATCAGCACCGGCATCAACGCCTGAATCAAGGCAATGCCAATCCCCGCCAGCACTGCGCTGCCAATCAACTGCGCCGCCGAATCGAGCCACAGCCGCGACAGCGTCGCCAGTCCGATAATCAACAGCGACAGGATCACCGTGCGCTGCTTGCCCAGGCGTCTGCTGATGCCAATGCCGAAAAACATCGCCAGTCCCATGGCCATCACCGGCAACATGGTCAGCAGCGAAGCCATGCTGAAACTTAGCGGTATGTCGCCGCGTATGGCCGACAGCAGGGGGCCGACGGCCGCCATGGACGGGCGCAGATTGAGCGCGACAAGCATGATGCCGAGCATCAGCCAGACAACGGGGCGAGCGGTGGCGCGAACGTTTTCCATCAGCAGACTCTGGATAGCGGAGGCTGTCGATTAGGCGGTGCTCCGCGGGTATCGGCAAATCAGATTTCCCGAGTGCTATTTAAAAATTAAATACCGCTTCCGGCAGGCGCTGCGTCAGGGGCTGATGCGCGGATTAATCTTGCCGACCTCGCTGTCAGACTATTCTTTCTCACTGGCAGGACATTTCGTTACAGCTCTTGCCCGGCGCAGGCGCGTAAATCGCCGGCGGCGATATATACTGCGCGCCATTCTTCAAGGGAGAGCCGTGTGGCCATCGATATTCACTGGATTCGCGACAACGATAGCCTCGCGCAGTTTTGCGCCGAGTGGCAGCAGCTGCCGTTCGTTGCCCTCGACACCGAATTCATGCGGGTCGACACCTTCTACCCGATTGCCGGCCTGTTGCAGGTAGGCGACGGCAAACGCGCCTACCTGATCGACCCGCTGACCATCGACGCCTGGCAACCGCTGGCGGCGTTGCTGGAAAACCCGGCGGTGCTCAAAGTCCTGCATGCCTGCAGTGAAGACCTCGAAGTGCTGCTGCGTCTGACCGGCAGCCTGCCGGCGCCGTTGTTCGACACGCAGCTGGCGGCGGCCTACCTGAACCTCGGGTTCTCGATGGGCTATTCGCGTCTGGTGCAGGAAGTGCTCGGCATCGAGCTGCCGAAGGGCGAAACCCGTTCCGATTGGTTGCAGCGCCCGTTGTCCGACACGCAGATCAGCTACGCCGCTGAAGATGCGGTGCATCTGGCGGAGGTTTTCGTACAACTGCGGCCGAAACTGTCTGACGACAAATTCGCCTGGGTGCTGGAGGACGGTGCCGAACTGGTAGCCAACCTGCGCCGCGAAACCGATCCGTACGAGGTCTATCGCGAAGCCAAGCTGGCGTGGAAACTGTCCCGTGCGCAATTGGCGGTGCTGCGTGAGCTGTGCGCCTGGCGGGAAAAAGAAGCCCGCGCCCGTGATCTGCCGCGCAACCGTATTGTTCGCGAGCATTCGCTGTGGCCGCTGGCCCGCACGCAACCGGACAACCTCGCGGCGCTGGGCAAAATCGAAGACATGCACCCACGTACCGTGCGTCAGGACGGCCAGTTTCTGCTTGATCTGATCAAGCGCTCTGGCAGTGTGGGGCCTGATCAATGGCCGCCAGCAGTGCCGGAGCCATTGCCGGTCGAGGCCGCTGCGTTGATCAAGCAACTGCGTGCCCTCGGCCAGGTCGAAGCCGAGCGTCTGGGTATCGCGCCGGAACTGATGCTACGCAAGAAAACCCTCGAAGCACTGGTCAAAAGCGGCTTCCCCGAGGGACCTTATCAATTGCCTGAGTCGCTGCGTGGCTGGCGCCGCGAACTCATGGGTCAGAAGCTGCTCGACAGCCTGGCCACCGCCGGAGAACAGCCTTGAAACGTATTTGTTCCATCTACCAAAGCTCCAAGCGCAGCGGCATGTATCTTTACGTGCTCAAAAGTGACGCGCTTGAGCGGGTGCCGGAAGCGCTGATGCTGGCCTTCGGCAAACCGAAACATTCGTTCGATCTGGTGCTCTCGCCCGAGCGTAAGCTGGCCAGCGAGGACATCGTCGTGGTTCTGGAAAACCTCGAAAAGCAGGGCTATCACCTGCAGATGCCGCCGGCCGAGGACGAGTACATCGAACACCTGCCCGAAGAATTGCTGCGACGCAACGACCCGGTCTGATCTGCGAGGCCCTGTTCTGGGCCTCTTGCCACTCTGGAACTGATTTTACGGCGACGACCGCCACGAAGGAGCGTGACTCCCTCGGCGGTTGCCTGCACGGTTTGCGAAAGGTTTGAAGATGCGCGTTCTGATTGCTGAACACGACCACGCGGTGTACGCCCGGCTGCTGCGTCTGGCGGCCCCCGAACTTGAAGTACTGACCAGCGGCGACTCCGCCGAACTGGCCCGTCAGGCTGCCGATTGCCCGGTGTGGCTGGGGCAGCCGGACCTGCTGGCGACCTTGTTGCGTCAGGGCCACCAACCGCAATGGCTGCAATCGACCTGGGCTGGCATCACGCCGTTGCTCGCCGACGGTTTGCGCCGCGACTACCGATTGACCCGCGCGGTGGGTATCTTCGGTCAGGTGATGGCCGAATACGTACTGACCTACATGCTCGGTCACGAGCGTGAAGTGCTGGCGCGCCTGGTCAGCCAGGTCGAGCGCAAGTGGGACAACCGCACCGGCCAGAGCCTGGTCGGACGCAAGGTGCTGATCGTCGGTACCGGCGATATTGGCCAGAGCGTGGCGCAGTTCCTGCTGCCGTTCGGCGTCGAGTTGTACGGCATCGCCAGCAGCGCTCGCGAGCAGGCGCCGTTCGTCGAGGTCGGTTCGATGGCGGATATGCCACGGCTGGTGGGCGAGGTCGATTACGTGGTCAACCTGCTGCCGAACACCGAGCACACCCACGATATCTACGACGCGGCGCTGTTCAAGCAATTCAAGCCGACCGGGTTGTTCATCAACGTCGGGCGCGGCGTGGCGGTAGTGGATGCCGATCTGGTTGAAGCCTTGAAGGAAGGGCATCTGGCCGGCGCGGTAATCGACGTCTGCCGTCAGGAGCCGTTGCCGCAACGTCATCCGTTCTGGACGGCCTGGGGCTTGCTGCTGACCGGACACAGCTCGGCACCGACGTCGCCGGCGTTGATGGTGCAGCTGTTTGTCGAGAACCTGAAAGCGTATCAGGCGGGTGAAGCATTGCGCGGGGAAGTGGATTTCGCACGCGGTTACTGAGTCAGCGCACTACAAACTGTGGGAGCGAGCCTGCTCGCGAAGAGGGCGTGTCAGTCGACATCAATGTTGATTGACACAGCGCTTTCGCGAGCAGGCTCGCTCCCACATTGTTTTTGGTGATGGCTTAAAGGGTGAAGTCGCCTTCAGCCGCCAGTTCGTTCAGCGGACGACGCGAACTCGGTTCTTCACGGGCCTGCAGGTATTCGGCCAGGGTTGCCTTGTCGCCCAGCTTGCCGACGGCGACGGCTGCGTGCAGCGCATAACCTTCAGGGATGTTCAGCTCCTTGCGGGTCAGTTCCTGATCGAAACCGGCCATGCCGTGAGTGTGCCAGCCGCTGATGCTCGCTTGCAGCGCCAGATGGCCCCACGCCGAACCAGTGTCGAAGGTGTGCCACAGCGCCGGGGTTTCTTCCGTCGCGCCCGGTGCGGTGAAGGTGGTTTTCGAAATCACGATCACCAGCGCCGAGGCGTGTTGCGCCCAACTGCGGTTGAACTCGTTGAGCAGGCCCAGATAACGCTCCCAGCTCGGCGTGTCACGACGCGCATACAGGAAGCGCCACGGCTGCGAGTTGTACGCAGACGGCGCCCAGCGCGCGGCCTCGAAGAAGCTCAGCAGGGTTTCTTCCGGGATCGCTTCGCCCGTGAAGGCGCGGGGCGACCAGCGATCGGTGAACTGCGGGTGAATGGCGTAATCGGCAACGCGAGGGTTGGCACTCATCGAAGATTCCTTGCTGTATTTGAGTCAGAGAGTCGAATGAAAACCCGGCGGGATCAGTTGCGCTGAACGATGGGATTTTCCGAGCCTTTGGTGTTCACCGGAATGCAACGCGGTCGAGCGTCAATGGCTTCCGGGCAAGGCTCCTTGCGACAGGCAAAGCTACGCGCCGGCATCGAAACTGACAAGCGTTGCGCAACCGGCAGTCGCCAGCGCTTGGCCCGCACGGTCTGGGGCACTAGACTGGCGGCCTTTTCACCACCTGATGTTGATGCTTGAGCCATGGCCGCCAAAGTCGAACCGTTCTGGATACGCAAAACCCTCGATCAACTGGATCACGAGGAATGGGAATCGCTGTGCGACGGCTGCGGTCTGTGCTGCCTGCAGAAACTCGAAGATGAAGAAGACAACAGCGTCTATTACACGCGCATCGCCTGCAAACTGCTGGACCTGAAAACCTGCCAGTGCAGCGATTACCCGAACCGCATCAAGTTTGTCCCGGACTGCATCCAGCTCACCCCGGGCCAGGCCGAAGAATTCAAATGGCTGCCGCCGACCTGCGGTTACCGACTGGTCAGCGAAGGCAAGGATCTACCGCTGTGGCACCACCTGGTGTGCGGCGACCGTGACGCCGTGCACCACGAACGGATTTCCCAGTCCGGGCGCATGCTCGCCGAAGGCAGCGTGCCGGAAGACGACTGGGAAGATCACCTGATTTTCCGCGCCGGTTAATCTGTAAATCTGTGGCGAGGGAGCTTACTCCCGATTGAGTGCGCAGCACTCACCAGCGCAAGCAAGGAGTGTGTATGGCTGTGGGATTGCGGCGGGCGCTCGGCATTGGCCTGCTGGCGTTGAGCGCGCCGGTGTGGGCGGCAAAGAAGGTCGATCTGGACTACCACGTGCGTCTGTTGCCGCAAAGCGATCAGGCCGAGGTGCGCCTGACCCTGGCCAAAGGCGAAGCGGTGCGCAGCCTCGACTTCGACCTCGGTGATGGCAGCCATTACAGCGACTTCAAAGCCGATGGCCAATGGCAGCTGACCCCGGGCAAGCAGGCCCGTGGCCTCTGGCGTCCGACGGGCGACAAGGCCAGCCTGACCTATCGCGTCACCCTCAGCCACGGGCGCAAGAGCGGCAGCTTCGACACGCGCATGACCCCGAACTGGGCACTGCTGCGCGGTGATGATCTGGTACCGCCGGCCAAACTCGATCAGCAGGATGGCGTCGAGTTGGTGTCGCGTCTGCAATTCGAACTGCCCAACGGCTGGCAAAGCGTCGAAACCGCCTGGCCGCGCATCGGCAAGAACAAATTCCGCATCGACAACCCTTCACGCCTGTTCGATCGGCCGACCGGCTGGATGCTGGCCGGCCACCTCGGCAGTCGCCGCACGCGCCTGGGCGAAACCGAAGTCACTGTGGCCTCGCCGCAAGGGCAGGGCATGCGTCGCATGGATGTGTTGACGTTGCTGACGTTCATCTGGCCGCAGGTACAGGCTGTGTACCCACGGCATCCAGGCAAACTGTTGATCGTCGGCGCCAATGATCCGATGTGGCGCGGCAGTCTCGGTGCGCATGAATCGATTTATCTCAACACGCGTTTGCCGCTGGTCAGCGAAAGCGGCAGCAGTGCGCTGGTGCGCGAGCTGGCGCAGGTGTTCGGACGGATCAACGACGAGCAGCGCAGCGACTGGATCAGCGAAGGCTTTGCCGAGTATTACGCCATCGAGCTGGTGCGTCGTGCCGGGGGCATGAGCGATGAGCGTTATCAGGCGTTGCAGGCGAAGCTGACCAGGGACAGTCAGAAAGTCACGACCTTGCGCGGCGAGCAGCTCAGCCCGGCGCAGATGTCAAAAGCGGTGGTTGTGCTGCAGGAGCTGGATCGCGAGATTCGCCTGAAGACGCGGAACAAGCGCTCGCTGGATGATGTGCTGCGCGCAGCGATGCATTTGGGGACGGTGAGTACCAAGGCGTTTGTGCAACTGGCCGAGAGCGTTCTGGGCGAGCCCTCCAAGGTTCTTGATAGCGCGTTACTGCAGTGATACCGCCTTCGCGAGCAAGCCCGCTCCCACAGGGAAATGTATTTCAAACTGTGGGAGCGGGCTTGCTCGCGAAGAGGCCGGTAGCCTCACTGCAAGTTCAGGCTCAAACCCCGGCTTTGGGCGATTTCACCGAATCATTGCCAGTCACCGTCGCGGTGCTGGTCGCCGCCTCGGCATTGGCCTTCAGCTTGCTCAACTCTTCACCGGCGCGCTCGATCTTCGCCCGCACATTGTTCATGTCCTGACGGCTTTTCTCCAGCAGGCTTTTCACCGAGCTGTGTCCGGTGATGCCACGGGCCATCGCCACACCGCCAATCGCCACCTGAAGCAGGCCGAACACACCGCCACGGCGCAGGCCCTTGCCGACCATGATCACGCCACCGGCCAGGGATCCGATGCGCTCCCAGCCTTCGACGTTCTGTTCGGAACGGCTCTGGAACGGGGTGGATTCGATACGTTGGACGCGTTTGAGCTCGGTCATGATCTGTCTCCCAGGCAATGTGCAATAGATAGATAAGCTGACTGCCGCAACGGCCGGCTCGTTCCATCGGATGTGCGACGTTTCAGCGGAACTTCGGCCCCGAGCGGGTGTTCAGCCCCTTGGCCATGCGGTCGTAGAGTACGACGTTGACCGTGGCAGCGAGGTTCATGCAGCCGGTGGTCGGGATGTACACGACGTCTTCGCACCAGTCGCGGATCTCTTTGTCCAGCGAGCCGTCTTCCGGGCCGAAGATGTACAGCGCGCGGTCCGGGTGGGTGTATTCAGGCAGCGGACGGGCGCCTTCGACCAGTTCCACAGCAACCGGTACGCAGTTGAGCGGGAGGATCTTCTTCAGGTCGTCGATGCCGATCAGCGGGATGTCGTAGTGCACGCGCTTGGTGTCGGTGACGAAGTCGGCGGCGCGTTCATAACGCTTGCCGGTGTAGAACACCGACGCCACGCCGTAACAGCCTGCGGCGCGCATCACCGAACCGACGTTCTCCGGTGACTTGGGGTTGTACAAACCAATGCAGCTGTAACGTTTGTCTGCCACGAGCGGGGTGCCTTCGGGAAAAAGAGGGCGATTATACGGGGATTGGGGGAGGGCGGGCAGATTCAGGACTTGTGGTGGCTGTTCTGGCCTCTTCGCGAGCAAGCCCGCTCCCACAGAGGTCTCGGTCGTCAGAGGATCCTGTGGGAGCGAGCCTGCTCGCGAAGGGGCCAGTTCAGGCGCTGAAGATCTTCAGTCTTCTTTCTTCATAAGCCCGGCGAGGGCGGCAAACGGGTTATGCGTTGCCTTGGCAATCTTCGGCGTGCTCAGTGAGCCGTCACCAAAATACTGCTGGTCGGTGTAGCGCGAGTGTTCGTTGTCGTGGCAGTACAGGCACAACAGCTCCCAGTTCGAGCCGTCCTGCGGATTGTTGTCGTGGTTGTGGTCGCGGTGGTGCACGGTCAGTTCGCTCAGGCGCTTGCCGGAGAACTCACGGGCGCAGCGGCCACACACGTGCGGGTACATCTTCAGGGCCTTGTCGCGGTAGCCCATTTCCTTGTCGCGCTGGTTGTCGGCAAGGATGCGATCGAGCTTCGACGTGTTGGTCGGGGTGGACGAACTCATGGGTTCACCTTTGTAAAAAAGACTAATGACGGTTATGACGCCAGTTTAGCTCAGCCCTTGAGCTTCTCGGCAATCCAGATCGTATGGCGGGTGCCCTTGTTGCCGTGGGCGAAAACCTGGACTTCTTCAGCCTTGAAACCAGCCTTCTTCAATTTGTCGGAAAACTGCCGGTCAGCGCTGGCCGACCACACCGCCAGCACGCCTTTGGGCCGCAGGGCCTTGGCGCAGGCGTTGAGCCCGGCAGCCGAATACAGCCAGCTGTTGGCCTTCTGCGTCAGGCCTTCGGGACCGTTGTCGACGTCGAGCATGATCGCGTCGAAGCCATTCGGCTCGCTTTGCAGCACCTTGGCCACGTCGTCCTGACGGATCACCGTGCGTGGATCGAGCAGCGGCCGACCGGACTTTTCACCCAGCGCCCCTCGGTTCCATTCCACCACGCCGGGCACCAGTTCGGCGACCACCACTTCGGCGCTCTTGCCCAAGTGCTTGAGCGCCGAAGCGAGGGTGAAGCCCATGCCCAAACCGCCGATCAGTACCCGCGAATTCGGCCGTCCGGCGACCTTGCGGCATGGAATTTCGGCCAGCGCATCTTCGGAACCGTGCATGCGCGTGTTCATCAATTGCCCGCCGTCGCCGCCCTGGATCTTGATGACGAAATCCTCGCCATACTCGAACAGGCACAGGGCGCCACCGTTGTCAGGGATCGGCGTGGTGTCGAGCAGAACGAAACGTTTCATGGAAATCTCTACAAGGGGGAAGGCAAGCAGGCCCGTTGGGAGTAGCCTGAGCGCAGACTAGAGGCCAAACGGAGCCCTTGATGAAGCGCACCATTCTAACGGTCATTGCCCTGGCCGCGCTCACGATTACTGCAGTGCAGGCGCAGCAGACCATTCCGGTCAGCCCGACGCCGCAACCCGGGTCGCCCGGTACCGCAACGCCGACGCCGTATCCGCAAATCACCCCGATCAGCATTCCCAAGTCAGGTGCGGGCAGTGGCAGTCCGCCGCTGGTGCCGATCGAAATGCCCAGCCCGCCAAGCAAGGATCAACCGGTACCGGGTGTCGAACCGAGCGGCACCAAGGCCAAATCCCCCGGCGGCTAGATCTGCTGCGCCGCCAGTTGGCCGTCGGCCATGCGCAGGCGTTTGGACAGGGAGACAGCGAGGGCGCGGATGATCTTCGCGGCGATCTTCGGCGCGTCGTTGAGCATTTTTTCCAGCGAGTCCTTGCCCAGGTTAAGCAGTTGGCAGTTGCTCGCGGCGATACAGGTGGCCGAGCGCCGTTCGCCATCGAGCACGGCCATTTCGCCGAACGCCCGACCGCTGCGCAGGATGGCCATGGTCACTACCTGGCCATCGCTGCCGGTTTTCTGCACGGCCACCTGGCCGGTGTGGATGATGCACATGAAGCTGCCGGCATCGCCCTCGCGGAAAATCGCTTCGCCTTCTGCCACGGTGCTGATGCTGAAATAGCCCGAGGCCGCGGCAAAGTCCGCCAGTTGCAATTGGTCGAACAGGCCGCAGTCCATCAGCCAGTCGCGGATTTCGTTGTTCAGTAGGGTTGGTTCTGACATGTCATTGCAATCTTTTTGTTTTCACGGTTTTCAGGCACTACACGGACCGTTGTGGGAGCGGGCGTGCTCGCGAAGGCGGTGGGTCAGCCAATATCAGTCTTGACTGACCGGGCGCCTTCGCGAGCAAGCCCGCTCCCACAAAGGGGATCTGTGGTGTATCGACCACCGGGGTCTGGAATTAAGACCCAAGTGACCGACGGAGTTCCTCAGGCCAGCCCCAAAACCTTGAATACAAATGCATATTCGAGCGCTACGTCACGTAATCCCTGATAACGCCCGCTCATCCCGCCGTGTCCGGCACCCAGTTCGGTCTTGAGCAGCAGCAGGTTGTCGTCGGTTTTGGTCGCACGCAGTTTCGCCACCCACTTGGCCGCTTCCCAGTACTGCACGCGGCTGTCGTTGTAGCCGGCGATCACCAGCGTCGCCGGATAGGCCTGCGCGGTGACGTTTTCGTACGGCGCATAGGCCTTGATCCGCTCATAAACCTGCGGCTCTTCGGGATTGCCCCACTCGTCATATTCGGTGACGGTCAGCGGCAGGTCCGGGTCGAGCATGGTGTTGAGCACGTCGACGAACGGCACTTCGGCAATCGCCACGCCGAACAGGTCCGGGCGCTGGTTGAGCACCGCGCCGATCAGCAGGCCCCCGGCGCTGCCGCCGCTGATTGCCAGCTGCTCGGGCGTAGTGATGCCGTTGAGGATCAGGAATTCGGCGCAGGCAATGAAGTCGCTGAAGGTGTTGTGCTTGTGTTCCTGCTTGCCGGCGCGATACCAGGCCTCGCCCAGCTCACCGCCGCCACGCACGTGGGCGATGGCGAAGGCCATGCCGCGATCCAGCAGGCTCAGGCGTGCGTGGGAGAACCACGGGTCGAGGCTGGAACCGTAAGCGCCGTAACCGTACAAGTACAGCGGCACCGCTTTGCCGACCATTTCGCGTTTCATCACTAGGCTGATCGGCACCTGCGTGCCGTCCGGTGCGGTGGCCCACAGGCGTTGGCTGACGTAGGCGTCGGCGTCGAACGGGCCAAGCACCGGGGTCTCTTTCAGGACGGTTTGCTCGCCGGTGGCCAGCCTCAACTGGCGCACCTGCGCCGGACGGTTCAACGCTTCGTAGCGCAGACGGATGCGGTCGCTCTCGAACTCCAGGCTGTTTTGCACATAGAGGCTATAGGCCGCATCCGGCAATTGCACGCGATACGGCGTCAGGCCTTGCGGGTGAACCTCGATGACCGGCAAGCCACCTTCGCGCAGGCTCAGGGTCATGGCCTCGGCGTTGAGGGTCACGCCGTCGAGCATCACCGTGTCGCTGTGCGGGATCAGGTTCTGCCAGTCGGCTTCACTCGGCGCGACGCCGCTGTCCGGTGCCTGGTACAGGGCGAAGTTGATGCCGTCGCGGTTGGTGCGAATGAACCATGTCCACGCGCCATCGAGCATGCCGTGGTCGACGTCGTATTCGTGATCCTCGACCCGTGGCGCCAGGCAGGTGAAGGGCAGATGCGGCTGATGGGCATCCAGCGCCCAGACCTCACTGGTGGTCTTGCTGCCCAGGGTCAGCAGCAACTGCTGCTCGGAGCTTGCGCGGTAGCAATGCAGGAAGAAACGCCCGTCCGGCTCGTGGAACACCTCTTCGGCCGCGGTGCCGTCGAGGCGGTAGCGAAACAGTTTGTGCGGGCGGTGAGTGTCGTCGAGCACGCCAAAAAACAGCGTCAGACTGTCGTTGGCCCAGGTCATGCTGCCGTCGCAGTCCTCGAACTCCAGTTCGCTGACCTTGTCGCTGGCCAGTTCCTTGACGAACAGCGTGTAGATCTCATCACCCGAGGCGTCGACACTGTAGGCCAGACGCTGGTGGTCGGGACTGATGCTGAACGCGCCGAGGGAGAAAAAGCCGCCGTTGGCCAGCACGTTCGGGTCGAGCAGCAATTGCTCGCGGCTCTCGTCGAGGGTCAGGCTGTCGTCGGCGGGACGCGGGCAGCGGTAATGGCGGGCGTATTCGTCGCCAGCGGTGGTGCGCGTGTAATACAGGTACGGACCCCACGGCGAGGGCAGGGACAGGTCGGTTTCGAGGATCCGGCCCTTGATCTCTTCGAACAGGCTTTCGCGCAGGGAGGCCTGATCAGCGGTTTGCGCTTCCTGATAAGCGTTTTCGGCCTTGAGGTAGTCGAGCACCGCATCGGTGTCGCGTTCCTGCAGCCAGGCATACGGGTCGGCACCGGCAGCCTTGTGGGCGATCGGGGCGCTGCTGACGTTGGCGGATTGGGGCATGGAAGGCTCTCGGACAATGTTCGGAAATGGTGGTCGCCGCTCGTGAAACCACTGTAGATCCTGTGGGCGCGGGCTTGCTCGCGAAGGCGTCCTGTCAGTAAATATTTATTTGGCTGAGACAGCGCTTTCGCGAGCAAGCCGGCTCCCACAGGGATGGCAGCTGGCCGTCTGGCATTGGGACAAGCCTGGCGGGCGAAAAGTCGTTACTATAAGCGCCTCTTTGCCTGCCTTGCCATGGACACCATGACCGAGAACGACTATCTGATCGCCTGGGGCCTCTACGCCTTTGCCGCTGTAGGCTGCCTGTTGGTATGGATGCGCCTGACCCGCTGGATGTGGCGCTGGCTGCGTGAACCGCTGCGGGTGCTGATGGCAGTGTTGCTGTTCAGCCCGACCATCATTGACCCGGTGAAGGCCAAGGTCGCGCCGTCGATCGCCATCACCGCGCTGGACCTGGCTTTCAAGGTCGGCAACAACGCCTGGCGGGCGATTTCCGACCTGTTCATGTACGGCATGATCGCGTTCGGCATTTACCTGATCTTTGTGTTGATCCGCTTCCCGATCGAACGCGCCTCCCGCGCCCGTCGCGCGCAGGCCGAGGCCGCCAAGGCCGCAGCCCGTGCCGATGATCGCGACGACGATCAGCCGTTCGGCGGTGCCGGTGATGACCGCTACGGTCGTCCGCCGTTGCCGAACAATCCGCAGCGCATGCGGGTCGAGCCGCGTCTGTAATCCCGAGAGTCCGCACATGTGTGAATTACTGGGCATGAGTGCCAACGTGCCGACCGATATCGTGTTCAGCTTCACCGGTCTGATGCAGCGCGGCGGGCGTACCGGCCCGCATCGCGACGGCTGGGGCATCGCTTTCTATGAAGGTCGCGGCTTGCGCCTGTTTCAGGACCCGGCCGCCAGCAGCGAGTCAGAAGTCGCCAATCTGGTGCAGCGCTATCCGATCAAGAGCGAAGTGGTCATCGGCCATATCCGCCAGGCCAACGTCGGCAAGGTCTGTCTGTCCAACACCCATCCGTTTGTGCGCGAACTGTGGGGGCGCAACTGGTGTTTTGCGCACAATGGTCAGCTCGCCGATTTCACCCCGATCAAGAGTTTCTACCGCCCTGTGGGTGACACCGACAGCGAAGCGGCATTCTGCGATTTGCTCAACCGTGTGCGTGCAGCCTTCCCGGAACCGGTCGATATAGAGGTGCTGCTGCCGGATCTGGTCGCCGCCTGCGCCGAATATCGCAGCAAAGGCGTATTCAACTGCCTGCTCAGCGATGGCGACTGGCTGTTCTGCTATTGCTCGACCAAACTGGCACAGATCACCCGGCGCGCACCGTTCGGCCCGGCGCGGCTGAAAGATGTCGATGTGATCGTCGATTTCCAGGCGGAAACCACGCCCAACGACGTGGTCACGGTGATCGCCACCGAGCCTTTGACCGAAAATGAAACCTGGACCCGTTACGAACCGGGCCAATGGAGCCTGTGGCGACGCGGCGAATGCGTCAGCCAGGGCACGACCGAATAAAGGATCTCTCCTCGATGTTGCTCAGTTATCTACGGCTGGTGTTGTTTGCGGCGGGCCTGTTGATCGGTGTCCAAGTGCCGGGTTTCATCAACGATTACGCCAAACGCGTCGAAGCCCACCTGATCGAAGCACAGACCGGTCTGCGTGGCTTCCAGGGCACGGCCGAGCAGTTCTTCAAGGGCGACTTGCAGGCGTTGGTCGCGCATTACCGCGCCAGCGACGACCCGGTGTTTCGCAGCGATGCCGACAGCCTGAGCACCTTGCTCAACCGGCAGATTGCGCTGGATAAACAGTTCCAGGCCATGCAGGGCCCGTGGTACATCCGCTTCCTGCAAGTGGTGCTGGCCGCTGATCCGGACATTCGCCAGGAAACCTGGAACGGCTACAGCTATCAGATTCTGCTGACTCCGCAAGCGATGATCTGGGGCATTAGCGGCGCGTTGCTGCTGTCGTTCGGCATCGAGTGCCTGATTCGTCTGATTGACTGGGTGGTGCTGGGCGGCCGACGTTTGCGTCAGAGCCGGCCAATTGAAGACCGCGACGTGCGTGGTCTTTAAGGCTTGCGCCACCTATGGGGTGAGGGGATAAATCCCCTCACTACCAGTATCAGTCGGCGAGCGTGATGTAATTTTCACCGACCTTGCGTGCATATTCCCCCAGCACCTGCTGACACAGCGTCACAATCTCTTCGACCCATTCCACGCCAACTCGCCACGACACCACCACCTGCAAGTTCGGTGGCCGCTGGTCGATGTCGAGCAAAATCAGCTCACCCCGGGCCAGCTCTTCCGCCACCAGCACTGGCGGCAGCACACCGATGCCAAAGCCATCGCGCAGCAACCGGGTAATCGCCGACACCGAGTTCACGCAGTTCAAGCGTGGCGCCAGCACGCCGTTGGCCTGCATCAGCGCCAGCAGGTCCTGGTGCGGTCGGGAGTTTTTCGAGTAGGTGATGATCCGTTCCTGCGCCAGCTCGCCAAGGTCGGTGTAGTTGCGGTTGTAGATCGAATTGCTCGCGACGATCCAGCCCAGCGGATGGCTGGCCAGTTCCAGGCTGCGCACGCTCTCGTGGCGCACCAGGTCGGTTTGCAGAATCAGATCGAGAAAGCCTTTTTGCAACTGATCGCAGAGGTTGAGCGAAGTATCCGCCACCAGCTCGATTTCCACTCGCGGGTACAGGTCGGTCATCTGCGCCACCAACGGGCTGAGCCAGGTGTGAATCACCGTGTCCATCACGCCAATGCGCACCCGGCCGACCTTGCTTGAACGGGTTTCGATCGATTGCTTCAACGCTGACATGGTGTCGAGCATCTGCTCGGCGTAATCCAGCACTTTCAGGCCTTCGGGCGTCAGGCTGACACCACGGGAATCACGCAGAAACAGCTTCACCCCCAGCTCGCCTTCGAGCACCGCGATACGGCTGGAAATCGAGGCCTGAGTGGTGAACAGCTTGTCGGCGGTCAGGCGAAAACTCTTCAGCCGGGCGACCCAGACAAAGGTCTCGAGAAACTTCAGGTTCATGGCAACGGCTCGGGTGACAAATTTTTCTTATGCCTAAGGCGGGTTTTTATTCGTTGGACGCAGCAGGGCGGCGCGCCCAAAAATCGGCGCATCCGGTTCCCACGATAGGCGTCGTCGGAACTTCGAACAAGACCAATAAAAGCCTGCGGAGACTTGCCATGCGTGCGCCCGACACCCTCGACCTCCCCAAGAGTACGGCCCGTCCCGGGCCGTTCGACTGGTATCGCAACATCAATCAGCAAGAGCGTCGCACCTTCTGGAGCTGCAAGATCGGCTATGGCCTGGACGGTATGGACACGCAGATGCTCAGCTTTGTGGTGCCAACCCTGATCGCCATGTGGGGCATCACCACCGGGCAGGCCGGTCTGATTCACACCAGCACCCTGATCGCCTCGGCCATCGGCGGCTGGGTGGCGGGGATTCTCTCCGACCGCATCGGCCGCGTGCGCACCCTGCAACTGACAGTGCTGTGGTTCGCCTTCTTCACCTTCCTCTGCGGTTTCGCCCAGAGCTACGAACAGCTGTTGATCGCCCGCACCCTGATGGGCTTCGGCTTCGGCGGTGAATGGACCGCCGGCGCGGTGCTGATCGGTGAAGTGATTCGCGCCAAGGACCGTGGCAAGGCGGTGGGCATGGTGCAATCCGGCTGGGCCCTGGGCTGGGGCCTGACGGCGATTCTGTATGCGCTGTTGTTCTCGCTGTTGCCACCCGAAGACGCGTGGCGTGCACTGTTCATCCTCGGCATCGTGCCGGCGATCTTTGTGATCTTCGTCCGTCGGCTGGTGAAAGACCCGCAGATCTACCGCGAAGCCAAGGCTGCGCAAACCCCGGAGAACCCGGCAAAGTTCTACGAGATCTTCGCTCCCGGCATGCTGTTCACCACGTTCCGCGCTTCCTTGCTGACCACCGGGGCACTGGGCGGCTATTACGCGATCACCTCGTGGCTGCCGACATTCCTCAAGAACGAGCGCGGCTTGAGTGTGCTTGGCACCGGCGGTTATCTGGCGATGGTGATCGTCGGTTCCTACGTCGGCTACGTGATCAGCGCTTATCTCACCGACCTGTTGGGGCGTAAAAAGAATTTCATCCTGTTCGCCGTCGGCTCGTTCACCATCGTGCTGCTGTACACGCAGATGCCGGTCAGCAATGGCGTGATGCTGTGGCTGGGCTTTCCACTGGGCTTCTTTGCCTCGGGGATTTTCAGCGGCATGGGCGCGTTTCTCACCGAGCTGTTTCCCACGCGAATTCGGGGTTCCGGGCAGGGTTTCTGCTACAACATCGGGCGGGCGCTGGCGGCGTTGTTTCCGCTGCTGATCGGCCTGCTCAGCCAGACAGTGCCGCTGAGCGTGGGCATCGGCGCGTTCGCTGCGGTGTCGTACGGGGTGGTGATTCTCGCGGCATTGAGCCTGCCGGAAACCCGTGGCAAGCAACTGGATGCGCAGTAACTGATAACCTGCGGGGGCAGTGCCCAACGGGCATTTGTCCTACGGATAGAAAGACAAGAAGCTACAGGAGTGTTTACCGTGAGCCGCCTGTTATTGAACTGTGACATTGGCGAGAGTTTCGGCAGCTGGACCATGGGTCTGGACGCCGAGGTCATGCCCTACATCGATTGCGCCAACGTCGCCTGCGGGTTCCATGCTGGCGACCCAGGCATCATGCGCAAAACCGTGAGCCTGGCCCTGAGCCACGGCGTGCAGATCGGTGCGCACCCGGCCTATCAGGATCTGGTCGGTTTCGGCCGTCGCTCCATGGCGTATTCCGCACAAGAGCTGCAGGACATCCTGCATTACCAGATCGGCGCGCTCGACGGGATTTGCCGGGCGCAGGGCGGACGGGTCAGCTACGTCAAACCCCACGGCGCGATGTACAACGACATGATGGCCAACCCGGCGCAGTTGCGCGCAGTGATTCAGGCCGTCGCCGCTTACGATCGCAGCTTGCCGCTGATGCTGATGGCCACCCGCGACAATGCTTCGGCGCAACAACTGGGTGACGAATACGGCGTGACGCTGTGGTTCGAAGCCTTCGCCGACCGCGCCTACGACAGCGCCGGCAAACTGGTTTCGCGGCAACTGCCGGGCGCGGTGCACCACGATCCGCAAACAATCATCGAACAGGCCCTGACCATCGCCCGTGGCGGCGACCTCGTCGCCAGTGACGGCAGCGCGTTGCACCTGCAGGCCAACACCTTGTGCGTACATGGCGACAACGCCAGTTCGGTGGTTGCGGTGCAGCGCATTCGCGAGGCCCTGAATCAGCAGAGCGCGCCATGAATCCACGGATTGAAGTGGTGGCCCTGGACTGCCTGATGCTGCGCCTGTTCGATGAAATTGCCGAAGCCAATATGCCGTGGATGCTCGCCGCCAGTGAGCGCCTGCGGGCAGCGTTCGGCGCGCAGTTGATCGACTTGGTGCCGTCCTACACCACGTTGATGGTGCATTACGATTTGACCGCGCTGAGCCCGAATCAGGCCCGTGAATTGATCGCGCAAGCGCTGATCGACCTGTCGCCAAATGCGCGCACCGGCGGTCAGTGCCATGTGTTGCCAGTCTGGTACGACCTCAGTGTCGGCCCCGAATTGAGCTTGTTGGCGCAGCGCAGCGGTCTGGCGGTGGAAGAGGTGATCCGCCGTCACAGCGCGCGTGAATATCAGGTGTTCGCCCTCGGTTTTGCTCCAGGGTTCGCTTTCATGGGGCTGGTGGAAGAGCAACTGGCCGCGCCGCGTCTGGACACTCCACGCAAGAAGGTCGCGGCCGGCAGCGTCGGCATCGCCGAACGGCAGACCGCGGCTTACCCGGTGGTATCACCTGGTGGCTGGAACCTGATCGGCCGCACGCCAGCGAAACTGTTCGACCGCAATCGTGACGGCTACAGTCTGATGCAGCCCGGCGACACCGTGCGCTTCGAAGCGGTGAGTCACGCCGAATTCATCAACCTTGGCGGCGACGACACACCGCTGGAGGTGCTGGCATGAGCCGACTGTTGATTGAAGCGAGCACAGCGCTGTGTTTGTTGCAGGACGCCGGACGCTTTGGCGTGCGCCATTTGGGTGTAACCCAGGGCGGCGCAGCGGATTGGCGTTCGATGAGTTGGGCCAACTGGTTGCTGGGCAATGGCCTGGATGTGCCGGTGATCGAAATCACCCTCGGCGGGTTTGCCGTGGTTGCGCAGGAGGATTGTTTGCTGGCGCTGGCCGGCGCGGATCTCGGTGCGCAAATCGATGGGCAGGCGCTGGCGCCGTGGCGCAGTTTCAAACTGAGCAAAGGGCAGACGTTACGGTTCACCCAACCGCTGCTCGGTGCCCGGGCATATCTGGCGGCCCCCGGCGGCTTTGACGCGCCGCAGGTACTGGGCAGCAGTGCAACGGTGGTGCGCGAAGAACTTGGTGGTCTTGATGGTCTGGGATTGCCGCTGACCAAAGGGGCGACGCTGAACTATCGCGGCGAAACGCTGCAGGTGCGTGAAGTACCGGTAGCGTTGCGACCGGATCTGAAACTCGATACGCCGCTGGATCTGGTGCTCGGTGCACAGATCGGTCAGTTCAGCGGGCAGAGTCTGTTTGATGTGTTCAACAGTCAGTGGACGCTCGACAGTCGCGCCGACCGCATGGGCATTCGGCTGTTGGGCAAGGCGTTGCAGTATCAGGGCCGGCCGATGATTTCCGAGGGCATTCCCTTGGGCGCGGTGCAGGTGCCGCCGGACGGGCAGCCGATTGTGCTGCTCAATGATCGGCAGACCATTGGTGGGTATCCGCGGTTGGGGGCGTTGACGCCGTTGGCGCTGGCGCGGCTGGCGCAGTGCCTGCCGGGGGCGCAGGTGCGATTAAGGCCGGTGGTACAGGAAGTCGCGCACCGGGAGCACGTCGAGTATTTGCAGCGCTTTCGAAATAGCTAAGCGCTTCGCGAGCAAGCCCGCTCCCACACTGGAATGCATTCCCCCTGTAGGAGTGAGCCTGCTCGCGATAGCGTCCGTCCAGACGATGAAAATTATTTGGAAAGAAACCGCATCCCTTCTTCCAACCCGCGAAGGGTCAGCGGATACATCTGGTCCTCGATCAGATCCCTCACGATATTGGTCGACGAGGTATAGCCCCAGGTGTCCTTCGGATACGGGTTGATCCAGATGAGTTTCTTGTACTTCTCCATGAAACGCTGCATCCACACATAACCCGGCTCTTCGTTCCAGTGCTCGACGCTGCCGCCGGCCTGGGTGATTTCGTAGGGCGCCATGGCGGCGTCACCGATGAAAATCACTTTGTAATCGGCGCCGTACTTGTGCAGCAGGTCCTGGGTTGAAGTGCGCTCGGAGGTGCGGCGCATATTGTTCTTCCACACCGATTCATACACGAAGTTGTGGAAGTAGAAATACTCAAGATGCTTGAACTCGGTCTTGCAGGCCGAGAACAGCTCTTCGCAGATCTTCACGTGCGCATCCATCGAACCGCCGATGTCGAACAGCAACAGCAGCTTCACCGTGTTGCGACGCTCGGGACGCATCTGGATATTCAGCAGACCGGCGTCCTTGGCGGTGTGGTCGATGGTGCCGTCGATGTCCAGCTCTTCCGCCGCACCCTGGCGAGCGAATTTGCGCAGACGACGCAGCGCGACCTTGATGTTGCGCGTACCCAGTTCCACCGAGTCGTCGAGGTTCTTGTACTCGCGCTGATCCCAAACCTTTACCGCTTTGCCTTGGCGCTTGCCGGCATCGCCGACCCGAATGCCTTCCGGGTTGAAACCGCCAGAGCCGAATGGGCTGGTGCCGCCGGTGCCGATCCATTTGTTGCCGCCGGCGTGGCGTTCCTTCTGTTCTTCCAGACGCTTCTTGAACTCTTCGATCAGCTTGTCCAGGCCGCCGAGGGACTGGATCTGCGCGCGCTCCTCATCGCTCAGGGAGCGCTCGAACTCCTTGCGCAGCCAGTCTTCGGGGATCAGCGCCTGCAAGTGATCGTCGAGTTTTTCCAGGCCATTGAAGTAGGCGCCGAACGCGCGGTCGAACTTGTCGAAATGCCGTTCGTCCTTCACCAGGATCGCCCGCGACAAGTAGTAGAACTCGTCCATGTCGGCGAAGGTCACGCGCTGTTTCAGCGCGTTGATCAGGTCGAGCAGTTCGCGTACCGAAACCGGCACCTTGGCTGCGCGCATTTCATTGAAGAGGTTGAGCAGCATAACGATGGCCCCTGCTTACAAGTGCTTAGCGAGAGCCACGACGGCTCATGAACGCAAGGCGCTCAAGCAGTTGCACATCCTGTTCGTTCTTCACCAGCGCACCGGCCAGTGGCGGAATGGCTTTGGTCGGATCGCGCTCGCGCAGCACGGCTTCGCCGATGTTGTCGGCCATCAGCAGCTTCAGCCAGTCGACCAGTTCCGAGGTCGACGGCTTCTTCTTCAGGCCCGGCACCTTGCGCACATCGAAGAACACGTCCAGCGCTTCACTGACCAGATCCTTCTTGATGTCCGGGTAGTGCACGTCGACGATTTTCTGCAGGGTGGTGCGGTCCGGGAAGGCGATGTAGTGAAAGAAGCAGCGGCGCAGGAAAGCGTCCGGCAGCTCTTTCTCGTTGTTGGAAGTAATGATGATGATCGGGCGCTTCTTGGCCTTGATGGTCTCGTCGATCTCGTAAACGTAGAACTCCATCTTGTCGAGTTCTTGCAGCAGATCGTTGGGGAACTCGATGTCGGCCTTGTCGATCTCGTCGATCAGCAGAATGACGCGCTCTTCGGACTCGAAAGCCTCCCAGAGTTTGCCTTTCTTCAGGTAGTTGCGCACATCGTGGACTTTTTCATTGCCCAGTTGCGAGTCGCGCAGACGGCTGACTGCATCGTACTCGTACAAGCCCTGATGGGCCTTGGTGGTGGATTTGATGTGCCAGGTGATCAGCTTGGCGCCGAACGATTCGGCCAGTTGCTCGGCGAGCATGGTCTTGCCAGTGCCCGGTTCGCCCTTGACCAGCAGCGGCCGCTCCAGGGTGATGGCGGCGTTGACCGCCAGCTTCAGGTCATCGGTGGCGACGTAGGCCTGGGTGCCTTCGAACTTCATCTGCTAATCCTCGAACGGTAACGCCGACCTGCGCGGGCAGGGCGGGGGCGATAAAATCGGATGCACCGACTATAACGCGCAGCCCGGTCGACTGTGAACGCAGACGGCTTATTCAGTCTCTGAATGGGGCGTCACATGTTGACTCGGTTTCGGCCTGATGCCGAACATCGCCCTGGCGATGATTCATCCCCGATGGCTGCGAAGCAGCCCAAACGTCAAAACTAACCTGCATCCGGCTTCGGCCGCTCATACCGGGCATTGAATGCCTGTATGAAACCATTGCGCAAAATCTGCAAAAACGCTTCGAACGCGCTGATATTTTGCTGGTGCACGTTGCCGCTGAGTTCGACCTTGGTGGCGAACTGGTTTTTCGCCTGGTTCTTCAATACGGTTTCCGAGCCGCCGACGATGGCCTCCCAGACTGAGCGGAAGATGCTCTTGTCCTTGTTTTCCACATCCTGCTGCCAGTTGAACACTTCGACGTCGCGCAGCAGCGGTTTGATGTAGCCGCTGACCTGGGCTTTTTTCGCCTGGGCTTCGATAACCACGTCGCCGTGGCCGGCGTTGAAATCAAACTTGCCGTAGGCCGAGGCGAAGTCGTTCATGCGCTTGAGTTCGATATCGCGGGCGCGCAGGCGGAACTGGAAGTCCTCGAAGTTGCTCAGCGGGTCGAATGTCGCAGTGCTTTCCAGCGGTGCCTGGCCGAGCAGTTTGGCCTTGCCTTCGAAACGGGCGTCGCGCTTGCCCTGTTTGTCGACCACGTTGGTCAGGTTATAGATGCTGGCCTCGACGCTGGTGGCGTTCATGTTGACCGGCGGTTTGGAATTGAAATTGCGGAAACTGATTTTGCCCTCATGAATCTGCACTTCGTCGAGGGTAATCGGCAGCAGTTTGCCCAGTTGCGCACGCCAGTCGGTGCCTTTACCGGTCTGGGAATTCTGCTTGTTGGCCCCACCATCGACGAAGTTGACCTCGGGATTGAAGAACTTCACCTGCGCCACTACAGCATGGTCGTACCACAGCGAGTGCCAACTGACTGCCAGATCGATCACGGGCGCGTTGACGAACGGCACCGGCACCTTGCCGTCGACCTTGACGATTTTCAGCCCGTTGATCTTGTAGGCGCCGCGCCACAAGGCCAGATCGACGTCAGTGATCTGGCCCCGGTAATCGCCCATGTCCGCCAGTTTGTCGTTCAGGTAGTCACGCACCACGTAAGGCAGGGCGATGTGCAGGGCAATCAGCAACACAACGACGACGGCGAAAATCCCTAATGGCCAGCTGTAGCGACGCTTCATGGCGGCAATTCCCGAACGATGTAAGCGATTGACTGTTGCGTGACGCAGACGTTCGACCCGACTGGACTGCGCCAGGCAACAGGCATACCTTGGAAGGCTGAATTCAACGCTGCATAAGGACCCAGCCATGAGCCGTATTTTCGCTGACAACGCCCATTCCATCGGCAACACGCCGCTGGTGCAGATCAACCGCATCGCGCCGCGTGGCGTGACTATCCTGGCCAAGATCGAGGGGCGCAACCCCGGTTACTCGGTCAAGTGCCGGATCGGCGCGAACATGATCTGGGACGCCGAAAGCAGCGGCAAACTCAAGCCAGGCATGACCATCGTCGAGCCGACCTCCGGCAATACCGGTATCGGCCTGGCCTTTGTTGCGGCGGCCCGTGGCTACAAATTGATGTTGACCATGCCGGCCTCGATGAGTATCGAACGGCGCAAGGTGCTCAAGGCGCTGGGCGCAGAGCTGGTCCTGACTGAACCGGCCAAGGGCATGAAAGGCGCGATCGAGAAGGCCGCCGAAATCGTTGCCAGCGATACCGGCAAATACTTCATGCCATCGCAGTTCGATAACCCGGCCAACCCGGCGATTCACGAAAAGACCACCGGTCCGGAAATCTGGAACGACACCGATGGTGCGGTGGATGTACTGGTAGCTGGCGTCGGAACCGGTGGAACCATCACCGGCGTTTCGCGGTATATCAAGAATACCCAGGGCAAGCCGATTCTGTCGGTGGCGGTGGAACCCGTGTCATCGCCGGTGATCAGCCAGGCACTGGCAGGCGAGGAGATCAAGCCGAGCCCGCACAAGATTCAGGGGATTGGCGCCGGTTTCGTGCCGAAGAACCTCGATCTGTCGATGGTCGATCGGGTAGAGCAGGTCACCGATGACGAATCCAAGACCATGGCGCTGCGCCTGATGCAGGAAGAAGGGATCTTGTGCGGTATTTCCTGCGGCGCGGCGATGGCTGTAGCGGTACGACTGGCAGAGACTCCGGAAATGCAGGGCAAGACCATCGTGGTAATTCTGCCGGACTCCGGGGAGCGTTATCTGTCGAGCATGCTGTTCAGCGATCTGTTCACTGAACAGGAGAATCAGCAGTAAGCGAATTGATTCAGATCAGCCGGAGTTCAGGATCGTTATGCTAATAAATGCTTTGTTGCGCAATTCTTAACACTGAATCTTGGGTTGGGCGGGTTTTGCCCGAGGCCGGTAGTGTTTATCATGGCCGGCTGCCATGCCGAGTAATGGGCCTTGCGCAGCGTTGTCTTTATTCAAGGAGTCGTTGATGACCTTTTCGTTAGCCGCCAAGGTGTTGGTGTTGCTGCTGTTTGTGGGCAGCATCCTCTATGTGCATTTGCGCGGCAAGGCGCGTTTGCCGGTTCTGCGTCAGTTCGTCAACCACTCGGCGCTGTTCGCTCCGTACAATGCCCTGATGTACCTGTTCTCCGGCGTGCCGTCCAAACCGTATCTGGATCGCAGCAAGTTTCCGGAACTGGATGTGCTGCGCGACAACTGGGAAACCATTCGCGACGAGGCCATGCACCTGTTCGACGAAGGCTACATCCGCGCCGCCGAGAAGAACAATGACGCCGGTTTCGGCTCGTTCTTCAAGAAGGGCTGGAAGCGTTTCTACCTCAAGTGGTACGACAAACCGCTGCCGTCGGCCGAAACCCTGTGCCCGAAAACCGTGGCGCTGGTCAGTGCGATTCCCAACGTCAAAGGCGCGATGTTTGCGCTGTTGCCGGGTGGCAGCCACTTGAACCCGCACCGTGATCCGTTTGCCGGCTCCCTGCGTTATCACCTGGGCCTGTCGACGCCGAACTCCGACGATTGCCGGATCTTCGTGGACGGTCAGGTCTACGCCTGGCGTGACGGTGAAGACGTGATGTTCGACGAGACTTACGTGCACTGGGTCAAGAACGAAACCGAACAGACCCGCGTCATCCTGTTCTGCGACGTCGAACGCCCGCTGAGCAATCGCCTGATGACCCGCATCAACCGCGCCATCAGCGCCTGGCTGGGTCGTGCCACCGCTCCGCAGAATCTTGATGATGAACGCGTCGGCGGGATCAATCAGGCTTATGCCTGGAGCAAGAATTTCAGCGACAAGTTCAGCGGCGTGGTCAAGCAATGGAAACGCCGTAATCCGAAGGCCTACCGCATCCTGCGCCCGATTCTGGCAGTGGTGGTGCTGACGCTGTTGGGGTATTGGCTGTTTGGTTGAGGCTGGACGCTATAACTGAAAAACCGCTCCTTGTGAGCGGTTTTTTTGTATGCAGACAAGTCTACAGTCGGCCAGCGGCGAGTACGTTTGGCTCTTCGCTTTCAGTGCCTGTTATCAGTAACTGCAGCAGACGCCTCTGACTCGTGGTGAGCGTTACCTCGCCGGATTTTCTGCCGCGAGGAAGTATGTCTTTTCTGGCGGAAGGCTTCTTGGTTGATTTGCTCATTTCTCCACCAGTATTGATCGTTAATTGAACAGTTTTCACGATACTAGGTTCTCCAAGGTTTTGACAAGGCGGCCTCCAGCGTCGAAGCCGAAACCTAGCTCCTGATAGTGGGAAATTGCCCCCCTTAAAGGTTCCTGAATTTCGAGAACCTTGCTGCCAATGAGCTGGGCGTATTGTTCAATCACAATCATCGCCAGTGCCCCAATACGTTTTTTTAACGGATGGGATTCGTAGGGGCGCCCCTCCAAACGCACGATTCGTATTCTGTTTTTGCTGGCATTTGGATTTGCGAAACACAGCCCGCAAAGCTCTTCTTCAAACCAGATAGCGATGTCCAGAGATAACGGCTCCCGACCCTTCCACTCAATGACCTCATTCCAGCAAAAGTGCTGGTCTCTCCAGAGCGTTGATGCTTGCAGTGCTTGCTGGTCGATAGGCTCGAAACGAACTTTCGATAAATCGACGGCGGTAGAGCCGTGACGTTCCAACTGACGCTGAAGATGGAGGATGACGATGGCAGCCTGCTTCCTCGCCTCTGACCGATACAGCTGATACCGCAAATTCGTCCGTTCCCTTGGCATGTGATCTCGAGCATTCCCTGTCTCCCCATCAATGGGCGTAGCCGTTGCTCATCAGCCTATGCGCCTGCTATCGAGCTGTCCCTGCTGGCCCTTGGCCAAACCGTTGCAATCCATGTCCGGCGCTGGTTATAGTCGGCGCTGGTGAATCAGAGGATTCACATCCCAACCCCCTCAAAAAAGATCAGTGCCAATGCCTGCATCCCTCATCAACGCGGTAGTCGATTCAGCGGTCAACGCTGGCGTCGTGCCGTGCGGGAATCAGCAGCCTGGACAGATCAGTCATTACCCTCCACCTGTCAGTAGCACGCCGGTGTACGCAGTCGTATCACCGCCGGGCGTTGGCGTTTCGGGCTGATCGGCGTTCTCTGCCGACCCCTGCGCCCGCCAGAAAAAACCTACTGAATTTCAGCTTTGGCTGAGTTGGCTTTTTGCCTGACTACAGGTGGTATTCATGTTTGTCCTTTCGAAAAAGTCCGCGCTCGCGGCGACGTCCACGAGCCTGTTCGTTCTGCTGTGGAGCAGCGGGGCGATTTTCTCCAAATGGGGCCTGGCCCACGCTTCGCCCTTTGCCTTTTTGCTGATTCGCTTTGTAATCGCCCTGTGCGGGCTGCTGCTGTTGGCGCCTCTGCTCAAATTGAAGTTGCCCAAGGGCGGCAGGCCGATGCTGTATGCGATCGCCACCGGGGTAGTGCTGTTGGGGGCTTACCAGATTTTCTATCTGCTGGCGCTCAACACCCGAATCACGCCAGGCGTGATGGCGACCATCATGGGCGTGCAACCGATCCTCACGGTGGTGCTGATGGAGCGCCAGCGTTCGGCGAGCCGAATGTTCGGTCTGGCGTTGGGCCTGGCCGGTCTGATCATGGTGGTTTACCAGGGGATCGGTCTGGCGGGCATGTCCTGGCAGGGCATGCTGTTTGGCTTGCTGGCGCTGGCGAGCATGACCCTGGGCTCGATCATGCAGAAACGCATCACTGAAAATCCCCTCGGCACGCTGCCGGTGCAGTACCTGGCCGGACTGCTGTTGTGCGGGATTTTCGTGCCGTTTCAGCCGTTCCACTTTGAACGCGGCGCAGGTTTCATCGTGCCGGTGTTGTGGATGGGGCTGGTGGTGTCGGTGCTGGCGACACTGTTGCTGTATCGCCTGATCGCCCGGGGCAATCTGGTGAATGTCACCAGTCTGTTCTATCTGGTGCCGGCGGTGACGGCAGTGATGGACTATCTGATTTTCGGCAATCGCCTGGCGGCGTTGAGTGTGCTGGGGATGCTGCTGATCATTGTCGGTCTGGCGTTTGTGTTCCGTAAATCTGCTGGATAAACGCAAGTGGGCCAGGCATTTCCAGTGTCTGGTCCGGCCTCTTCGCGAGCAAGCCCGCTCCCACAGGGTCAGCGCCAATTTGAAAGTGGCGCATCACCCTGTGGGAGCGGGCTTGCTCGCGAAGACGGACTGATCAACGCCGCAAAATCATCGGGCTGTCGCTGCAGAGGGCTTCACCACCGCAGGCTTCAGCACCAGCCACAACGCCAGCGCAATCAACACCCCGCCATACAGGTGAGCCATCGACAAAGGTTCATCCAGCAACAACGCCCCCCACAACACGCCGAACGCCGGGATCATGAAGGTCACGGTCATCGATTTGACCGGGCCGATGGAGCTGAGCAGGCGGAAATAAATGATGTAGGCGAACGCCGTGCAACCCAGGCCCAGGCCCAGCAGCGACAGCCAGACATTCCATCCGCCCCAGCTTGTCGGTGGTGCGGTGATCACGCTGTAGCCGAACAGCGGCAATAGGAACAGCGAGGCGCCGAGCATGCTGCCCACGGCCGAGAGGCGACTGTCGAGCCCACCGCTATGATCCAGCCAGCGCCGCGTGAGAAATCCGGCGAAACCATAACAAGTGGTGGCAAGCAGGCAGGCGAGGGCGCCCATCAGCAATTGCATGTCGAAGGCCACCGGCCCAGCACGCGTCAGCACACCGACACCGAACAAGCCGAGAAACACCCCCGCCAGTTTGGCGACAGTGAGCTTTTCACTGAAAAACAGCCCGCCAATCAACACGCCCATCAATGGCGTGGTGGCATTGAAGATCGCCGAGTAACCGGCCGGCAACACTTGCGCCGCCACCGAATACAGCGTTGCCGGAATCCCCGAGTTGATCACGCCCAGCAACATCACGGTTTTCAGTTTGCCCTTGAAATCCCAGCTGATGCGCATCAGGCCGAGAATCACTAGCAAGCCCACGGCAGCAATCGACACCCGAAAGAATGCGGTCGGAATCGTGCCGATCACCGGCGCAATGATGCGCATGAACAGGAAGCTTGCGCCCCAGATGGCTGCCAGCGACAGCATGCGGAAAATATCGACAGCGCTCACGATGGCACTCCTTCCTTGATCGGGACGAGAGTGTTGCCGAGCGCTCAGGCAATGGCAACCGCTAATCGGGCATTTAATTACGCACGCGGTTTTACCCACGGAAAAATCCGGCGATGGACGCCAGTGCTTGGCTTTTGGCAGAAATTGCACTTCACCTGCACACGGTTCCGTGGCTAAGCTCAGGCACAGATTTCCACTTGTACGCCGAGGTCTCAACCTATGCCGCAGCAATGGCCAGCCACCGACATCGCCCGCATGATCCTCGATGGCTTTGACGATTACCGCGAGCATTTCCGGCGGATCACCGACGGTGCGCGCGAACGCTTCGAGCAGGCGCGCTGGCAGGATACGCAGACCGCGTCGGCTGCGCGGATCAACCTTTACGAGGAAAAGGTCGGTGAAACCATTGCCCGCCTGCGCGAGCACTTCGACGATGAGACGCTGATGAATGTCAGTTGCTGGCCGCTGGTGAAAAGCGCCTACATCAGCGTGATCGACCTGCGCTTTGATGATGAACTGTCCGAGACTTGGTACAACTCGATCTTCTGCGGGCTGTTCAGTCATGATCTGATCAGCGACGGCTGCATGTTCATCCACACCACCCGCCCGAGCCTGCGCCGCGCCCGGGCCGCGCAAACCCGTACCTACAAGCCGCAGGGCCAGTTGTCATCGATGCTCGCGAGCATCTTTGCCGACTATCGCTTCAGCGAGGATTACGCCGACTTGCCGGGCGATCTGCAGCGCCTCGAAGCGCAGTTGCGCGAGAACCTGCCGGATTGGGTGTGCAAGGACCCGGAGCTGGCCGTCGAGCTGTTTTCCTCGGTGCTGTACCGCAACAAAGGCGCCTATCTGGTCGGGCGCATCTACACCCGCGACGAACAATGGCCGCTGGTGATTCCACTGCTGCACCGTGAGGGCCGCGGGATCCAGATTGATGCGTTGATCACCGACGAAGCCGATGTGTCGATCATCTTTTCCTTCACACGCTCGTATTTCATGGTCGATGTGCCGGTGCCGGCGGAATTCATCGGATTTCTGCGGCGCATCCTGCCGGGCAAGCACATCGCCGAGCTGTACACCTCGATCGGTTTCTACAAGCACGGCAAATCCGAGTTCTACCGCGCGCTGATCAATCATCTGGCCAACACTGATGATCAGTTCATCATGGCCCCCGGCGTGCGCGGCATGGTCATGAGCGTGTTTACCCTGCCGGGCTTCAATACCGTGTTCAAGATCATCAAGGACCGCTTCTCGCCGTCGAAAAACGTCGACCGGGCAACGGTCATCGAAAAGTACCGATTGGTGAAAAGCGTCGATCGGGTCGGGCGCATGGCCGATACCCAGGAGTTCGCCGACTTCCGTTTTCCGCTGAGCAAGTTCGATCCGGCGTGCCTTGAAGAACTGCTTGAGGTCGCGCCGTCGACGGTCTCGGTCGAAGGCGATACGGTGCTGATCCGCCACTGCTGGACCGAACGGCGGATGACCCCGCTCAACCTTTATCTGGAAAACGCCAACGAGGCGCAGGTGCGTGAGGCGTTGGAGGATTACGGCCTGGCGATCAAACAACTGGCGGCAGCGAACATCTTTCCCGGCGACATGCTGCTGAAGAATTTCGGCGTCACTCGGCACGGGCGCGTGGTGTTCTATGACTACGACGAGATCTGTTTCCTGACCGAAGCCAACTTTCGCCACATCCCCGCGCCGCGTACGCCGGAGGACGAAATGGCCTCGGAGCCGTGGTACTCGATCGGGCCACTGGATGTGTTTCCCGAGGAGTTTCCACCGTTTTTGTTTGCTGATTCGGCGCAACGCAAGCTGTTCGATCAGTTACATGGTGAGTTGTATAACGCCGATTACTGGAAGAGTCTGCAAGAGGCGATTCGTGCGGGGAAGGTCATCGATGTGTTCCCGTATCGGCGCAAGGGCCTGGACAACGAATAACAGCAGCGACGAGCGGCACGCTACAAGCCTCAAGCCGGAAACTGATTTAACTTGCCGCTTGTAGCTTGCCGCTTGTAGCTGCTTTTCTGCGACAATCGGCCCCCTGCATAAACAGACGACCGAATTGCGTACCCGATGACCGACGAATCGCCCTCCATCGACAAACTGCTGAAAAACCTTGATCACGCCATGCTCGCCGACCGTCACCGGCTGCGGCGGCAGTTGCTTGAGCTGCGCAAGAAACCCGACGAGGCCAAACTGGCCCAGTGGGTGGCGCGCATGCAGGCGTCCTGTGATCAGGTGCTGGCCCGCAAGGCCAGCCTGCCGGTGATTCGTTACGACGACAGCCTGCCGATTGCCGCCAAGCGCGATGAAATCAAGGCTGCGCTGGAGAAGCATCAGGTACTGATCATCGCCGGCGAAACCGGCTCGGGCAAAACCACTCAGTTGCCGAAAATCTGTCTGGAAATCGGTCGCGGTCAGCACGGTCTGATCGGTCACACCCAGCCGCGTCGAATCGCTGCACGCAGCGTCGCCAGTCGGGTTGCCGAAGAGCTTGGTACACCGCTGGGTTCGCTGGTCGGCTATCAGGTACGTTTCGAAGATCAGAGCGACTCCAACACCCTGATCAAGCTGATGACCGACGGCATTCTGCTGGCGGAAACCCAAAACGACCGCTACCTCGAACGCTACGACACGATCATCGTCGACGAAGCCCACGAACGCAGCCTCAACATCGACTTCCTGCTCGGTTACCTGAAAACCCTGCTGCCGCGTCGCCCGGACCTGAAAGTCATCATCACTTCGGCGACCATCGATCTGGAGCGCTTCTCCAAGCATTTCGATGGGGACGGCCTTTGCGGTGCGCCGATTGTCGAGGTCTCCGGCCGTACCTTCCCGGTGGACACCTGGTATCGCCCGCTGACCCTGGAGCAGGACGAAGAGGGCAACCGTGTCGAGGACGACCTGACCGTGGATCAGGCGATTCTGGCCACCCTCGACGAAATCGCCGCGTACGAGCGCAGCGAACGCCGCAGCCCTGGCGATGTGCTGGTGTTCCTGCCGGGCGAGCGCGAAATTCGCGATGCCGCCGACATGCTGCGCAAGGCCCAGCTCAAACACACCGAAATCCTGCCGCTATACGCGCGCCTGTCGCCGGCCGAGCAGCAGCGGATTTTCCAGTCACACCCGGGGCGTCGTGTGGTGCTGGCGACCAACGTCGCCGAGACCTCGCTGACCGTGCCGGGCATCCGTTACGTGATCGACAGCGGCACCGCGCGCATCAGTCGCTACAGCTACCGCGCCAAGGTGCAGCGTCTGCCGATCGAGGCGATTTCCCAGGCCAGCGCCAACCAGCGTAAAGGTCGCTGCGGCCGGGTTGAACCGGGTATTTGCGTGCGGTTGTACAGCGAGGAGGATTTCCTCGGCCGTCCGGAATTTACCGATCCGGAGATTCTGCGCACCAACCTTGCCGCCGTCATTTTGCAGATGCTGCACCTGCGCCTCGGCGAGATCACTGCTTTCCCGTTCATCGAACCGCCGGACGGCAAAGCGATCAGCGATGGTTTCAACCTGCTGCAAGAACTCTCGGCGGTGGACCGCAACAGTCAGCTGACCCCGCTGGGTCGCCAGTTGGCGCGCCTGCCGGTGGATCCGCGCATGGGGCGCATGTTGCTCGAAGCGGCCAGGCTCGGCAGCCTGCAGGAAGTGCTGATCGTCGCCAGTGCGATGTCGATTCAAGATCCGCGCGAGCGTCCGCCGGAGCGTCAGCAAGCTGCGGATCAGGCCCACGCGCAATGGAAGGACATTGATTCGGACTTCGCCGGGCTGGTCAATCTGTGGCGTGGCTTTGAAGAGCAGCGTCAGGCGCTGACCGCCAGCCCGCTGCGCAACTGGTGCCGGAAGAATTTCCTGAACTACCTGCGCCTGCGCGAGTGGCGTGACTCCCATCGCCAGTTGAGCCTGATCTGCCGCGACATGCAGCTGAGCCTCAACAAAGAACCGGCGGATTACCCGAAACTGCACAAAGCGGTGCTGGTCGGCCTGCTCAGCCAGATCGGCCAGAAAACCGAGGACGGTGATTACCTCGGCGCCCGTCAGCGGCGCTTCTGGATTCATCCCTCGTCGGGCATCGGCAAGAAGCGTCCGCAATGGCTGATGACCGCCGAACTGGTGGAAACCACCAAGCTCTACGCGCGCATGGTCGCCAAGATCGACCCCGACTGGATCGAGCCGCTGGCCGGGCACCTGATCAAGAAGAACCACTTCGAGCCACACTGGGAGAAGAAGCGCGGCCAGGTCGTGGCGTACGAGCAGATCACTCTGTTCGGGCTGATCGTGGTCGGCCGCCGCCCGGTGCATTACGGCCCGGTGGATCCGGTGGTCTCGCGCGAGCTGTTTATCCGCGAAGGCTTGGTGCGGGGCGAAATTCAGTCAAAAGCCAAATGCCTGACGGCCAACAAACAGTTGCTTGAACAGCTCGACGAACTGGAAGCCAAGGCTCGTCGTCGTGACATTCTTGCGGACGAAGAAACCCTCTACGCGTTCTACGATGCGCGCTTGCCGGCGGAGATTCACCAGACCGCGACCTTCGACAGCTGGTATCGGGTCAACAGCCAGAAAGACCCGCAACTGCTGATCATGCGCGAGGAAGACGTGCTGGCCCGCGAGGCCAGTGAAGTCACCGCACGCGACTATCCGGACACGCTGCACATCGGTGATCTGGAACTGGCCCTCAGTTACCACTTCGAGCCCAATCACCCGCGCGACGGCGTGACCCTGCGCGTACCGGCGCCGCTGTTGCCGATGCTGCCGCCGGAACGTCTGGAGTGGCTGGTGCCGGGGCTGATCGAGGCCAAGTGCATTGCCCTGGTGCGCAACCTGCCGAAGGCCTTGCGCAAGAACTTTGTGCCGGTGCCGGACTTCATCAAAGCGGCGTTGCAACGCATGACCTTCGCCGAAGGTTCGTTGCCGCAGGCGCTCGGTCGCGAGCTGCTGCGCATGACCGGTGCGCGGGTCAGCGATGAGGCGTGGGTGGAAGCCGCGCAGCAGGTCGAAAGCCATTTGCGGATGAACCTGGAAATCGTCGACGGTCAGGGCAAGTTCCTCGGCGAAGGCCGGGATCTGGCCGAGCTGACCGCACGTTTCGCCGAGGCCAGCCAGGCCGCGTTGGCCGTACCGCAAAGTGCGAAAAGTCAGCAACCGGTGGAGGCCAAGGTCTTCGCCCCGGTGGCGGAGAAGACTCAACAGAAGATCGCCGGGCTGTCGATGACGGTGTATCCGGCGCTGGTGGAAGAGGGCGGTACGGTCAAGGAAGGGCGTTTCTCGACCCCGGCAGAAGCCGAGTTCCAGCATCGCCGTGCCTTGCAGCGTCTGCTGATGCAGCAACTGGCCGAGCCGGCGAAGTTCCTGCGCGGCAAGTTGCCGGGCGTTACCGAGCTGGGCTTGCTGTACCGCGAGCTGGGGCGGGTCGATGCGCTGGTCGAAGACATTCTGCTGGCCAGCCTCGACAGCTGCATTCTGGAAGGCGAAGACCCATTGCCGCGTGACGGTGCGGGTCTCGCCGCACTGGCCGAACGCAAGCGCGGCAGTTGGACCGAGCACGCCGAGCGCGTGGCGCGGCTGACGCTGGAGATTCTCAAGTTGTGGCACGGTCTGCAAAAGCGCTTCAAGGGCAAGATCGACCTGGCTCAGGCCGTGGCCCTCAACGATATCAAGCTGCAACTCAGCCATCTGGTCTACCCGGGTTTTGTCCGGGAAACGCCGATGCAATGGCTCAAGGAGTTGCCGCGTTTTCTGAAGGCCGTCGAGCAGCGTTTCGAGAAACTGGGCGCGCAGGTGCAGAAGGATCGCGTCTGGAGCGGCGAACTGGCCGGTCTCTGGAGTCAATACCAAACCCGCGCCGCCAAGCATGCTCAGGAAGGCAAGCGCGATCCGCAGCTTGAGTTGTACCGCTGGTGGCTGGAGGAGTACCGGGTTTCGCTGTTCGCCCAGCAGTTGGGGACGAAAGCGCCGATCTCGGACAAGCGGCTGAGCAAGCAGTGGAGTCAGGTCGAGACCTGACACACCGCAATCGCGAGCAGGCTCACTCCTACAGGGAAATGGGGTGGTGCTTGAGAATGGCGCCAAAACCTTGGGTTTATGGCAAACTTCGCGACCATAAATGCCGTTTTCGCGACCCAGAGCCTTCAGCGAGGTCACAAACGGCAATATAAAGATGCCAGGTCAGCGTCCTCGGACGGGAATAGACCCATTGTGTGTTGGTACGTCGGTGCCAGCGCTTTCTGCCTGAACAGATTAGAGAAACGACCATGCATAACGTCGTCATCAGCGGCACCGGCCTGTACACCCCGGCCAACAGCATCTCCAACGAAGAGCTGGTGCAGTCTTTCAATACCTATGTCGCGCAGTTCAACGCCGACAACGCCGAAGCCATCGCCAGCGGTGAAATCCAGGCGCTGACCGAATCCAGCGCCGCGTTCATCGAAAAGGCCTCGGGCATCAAGAGCCGCTTTGTCATGGACAAGGACGGCATTCTCGACCCGCAACGCATGGCTCCGCGCCTGCCGGAGCGTTCCAACGACGAATGGTCGGTACTCTGCCAGATGGCCATCGGCGCCGCCGAACAGGCGCTGCAACGTGCCGGCAAGACCGCCGCCGACATCGACGGCGTGATCGTTGCCTGCTCCAACCTGCAGCGCGCCTATCCGGCCATCGCCATTGAAGTCCAGGAAGCGCTGGGCATTCAGGGTTTCGGTTTCGACATGAACGTGGCGTGCTCCTCGGCGACCTTCGGCATTCAGGCTGCGGCCAACAGCGTGCAACTGGGCCAGGCCCGGGCGATCCTGATGGTCAATCCGGAAGTCTGCACCGGTCACCTGAACTTCCGCGACCGCGACAGCCACTTCATCTTCGGTGACGCCGCGACTGCTGTGATCATCGAGCGTGCCGACCTGGCGACGTCCATGTACCAGTTCGACGTGGTCAGTACCAAACTGCTGACCAAGTTCTCCAACAACATCCGCAACAACTTCGGCTTCCTCAATCGTGCGGCGGAAGAGGGCATCGGTGCCCGCGACAAACTGTTCGTGCAGGAAGGTCGCAAGGTGTTCAAGGATGTTTGCCCGATGGTCGCGGAATTGATCGGCGAGCATCTGCAGGAAAACCAGCTCAACGTCGGTGACGTCAAGCGTTTCTGGCTGCACCAGGCCAACCTGAGCATGAATCATCTGATCGTGCGCAAGCTGCTGGGCCGCGAAGCCACTGAAGAAGAGGCGCCGGTGATTCTCGACACCTACGCCAACACCAGCTCCGCCGGTTCCGTGATTGCCTTCCACAAGCATCAGGATGACCTGGCCGCCGGTTCGCTGGCCGTGCTGAGCTCGTTCGGCGCCGGTTACTCGATCGGCAGCGTGATTCTGCGCAAGCGCTGAGTTCGCCATAAAAGATCGCAGCCTGCGGCAGCTCCTGCACTGACGGTATTGATCCGCCGTTGTAGGCGCTGCCGCAGGCTGCGATCTTTTGCTTTCGACCATCTGAAAACGAGGTGTGAATGGCCGCAACGGACGACACCCAACTGCTCGAGCGCCTGTTGGCCGGTGAGCAAAAAGCCTTCAAGGAACTGGTCAGCACTTACCAGAGCGCCATGCGCGCCGTGGCGTATGCCATCGTCGGCCAGCGTCATGTCGAAGAAGTGGTGCAGGACGCCTGGCTGTCGGTGGTGCGCCATATCGGTGGCTTCGAGGGCCGCTCCAGCCTCAAGACCTGGCTGCTGACCATCACCGCCAACTCGGCCAAGAGCCGCTACAAGCAGAACCGCCGCGAAGTATTGATGGATGACCTGCCTTCGCCGCACGGCACCATCGATGACGATCGCTTTTCCCCCGGTGACGGCCATTGGCTGGTGGCGCCGTTCGCCTGGCATCAGGACACGCCGGAAGCCTTGCTCACCGAAAGCGAATTGCGCGATTGCCTGGAACACACCTTGCTCAGCCTGTCGGAACTGCAAAGCAGCGTGTTGCTGCTGCGCGAGCGTCAGGGGCTGGAGCTGGAAGAGATCTGTAATCTTCTGGAGATCTCGCTCTCCAATGTCCGTGTGCTGCTGCATCGTGCGCGGCTGAAAGTCTTCGCCACGGTGGAGCATTTTGAGGAGACCGGCGAATGCTGACCTGTAAAGAGCAAGTGGCGCGCTCCAGCGATTATCTCGATGGCCAACTGAGCTTTCGCGAGAAACTGATGGTGCGTCATCACCTGATGTTCTGCCCCAACTGTCGGCGATTCATTCGCCAGATGCGTTTGATGCAGGCCACGCTGAAAGCGATGCCGCAGAAACCTGAAGAGGGTGTAGATGCGCTGGCCGAAAGTCTGGCCGAGCAACGGCGCAAGGACCGTTCCTGAAAAATGATGTGTGGCGAGGGCGCTTGCTCCCGCTGGGACGCTCAGCAACCCTCGCTTTACTTAGAAGCAGAGGACTGCTGTGCACTCCAGCGGGAGCAAGCTCCCTCGCCACAGGGTCGCGCAATAGCCCGGCGCGGACGAAACGAACGGATGATGGGGATCGTCCCGCCCGCATCAGGCTATAAGGTGACGCTTTTTAGAACTTCGCTTCGGCATCCAGTTGCAGCGTGTTGATGTCGGAGTCGGTCTTTTTCAGGCTGGCGTTGGTGTAGTCCGAGTTGGCCATGAAGTAGGTCGCGCCCAGAGTGAAGTTCTTGTCCAGCTCGTAGCTGACTTTCAACTTGCTGCCGCGCGAACCGGTGTAGCCGTTGGCGAAGTCGGAGTCGGTGAAGGCACCGACCACCGCGTTACGCTGCACGTCGCGGTAGTTGTAGTCGATCCCGAAGCCATAAACCTTGGTCTTGACGCCGGCCAGCCAGCCAGTGTCTTGGTCGTTGCTGGCGTCTTTGTTGTTGACGTACTGACCGTAGATCGAGAGCGGAACGGGCAGGTTGGCGATGTCCAGCTGACCAAAACCTTCATACAACTTGAAGGTTTCGTTCGGGCTGTTGCCATTGACCGCCAGGGCGCATGGCGCAGTAACGGTGCCGGTGGTCGGGCAGGCGCTGTCCTTGTCGTTGTCGTAGGAATAGATACTGCCGCCCAGGGTCAGTTTGAGGCTGTCGGTCAGTGCAAAGCGACCGCCCAACTGGCCGGCGTACAGACGCAGGTCGTGCTTGAACTGCACGCCTTCGCCGTCGACGTTGTCCTTGAGGGTGTAATGACCGGCGCTACCGAACAGCTCGGTGCTGCCGCTCAGCGGGTACTTGTAAGTGACGGCCAGACCTTCCGGGTTGATGTCGCTGTCCCAGATGATGTCGCCCATGCTGACCCAAGGCTGGTTCATTTTACCGGCGATCAGGTGCAGGTTCTTGATCGCGTCAGGGTGGTAGTCGACGTAACCCTGGTCGAGCCAGATCTGTTTCTTGTCGAAGTAGTTGTTCAGGTCCTGGTTGGTCGAGCGGGCATCGTCGCTGCTGCCGGTGGCGATACGGATACCGGTGTCCACCTGCGGGTTGATTTCGGTGTAGGCACCCAGACGGGCACGAATGCGCTGACGGTCCTGGTCCTTGCTGTTCGGCACGCCATCGTTCTTGACGGTCTCCTGACGGAAACGCACATCACCCTTGAACTGGGTCTTGGCAGCCCAGGCGAGTTTCTGGTCGAAGGAACTCAGCTCGTTGGTTTTCTTCGCGGTTGCCGCGATTTGCTCGTTGGTCTCTTGCTGCGCCTGCTGCGCGATTTGCTGAGCCTTCTGATCCTTGGCCAGTTCAGCTTGCAGTTCAGTGTACTGAGCCTGAGAAATGGAACCGTTGGCCTTGAGCATGTCGAGCAGTTTGGCGTCGACTGCAGCACTGGCCGGAACGCTCATGGCCAGCAACAGGCCACCGCACAGGGCCGCCGCAGTTTTCGTGGAAGCAAGACGCATAGCAATCTCCGAAGATGAGAGGGGATGGCTGAACCATCCTGGGCACACCGACGCGCACGTCGGAAAACAGTGTCCGGGTAGAACCCGGCGCTCTAAAAACAGGAGCGAGTATCGCGATGGTTTATGACAGAGCAGTGGCTAAGTGATGTCATGTCGATGACGATACAAAGGCGGCGTGAACTATTGAGCCAGAGCGCTGTCGGCCGATTGAGCGTGTGCAATGGTTGCCGATCAGCGATACTCGCGGGGCTTTGACGCCAAGATGTGGAGAGCCAGTTGATGCCGTTGCAACGTCTGCAAAACCTGTCAGAAATCGCCCCGACGACATGGGATGCGCTGGTGCCCGAGAACCAGCCGTTTCTGCGGCATGCGTTCCTGAGTGCACTGGAAGACAGTGGCAGCGTTGGCCCCCATACCGGTTGGCAGCCTGAGCATTTGCTGCACCTGGAAGACGGGCTGTTGATCGCGGCGCTGCCCAGCTATCGCAAGTGGCATTCCTACGGCGAGTATGTGTTCGATCACGGCTGGGCCGATGCCTGCGCCCGAGCCGGCATCGATTACTACCCCAAGTTGCTGACGGCGGTACCGTTCAGTCCGGTCAGTGGCCCGCGACTGTTGGCGGTGAATGTCGAGGATGGTTTCGAACTGCTCAAGAGCCTGCCGGGTTATCTGGAGATCGAAGAACTTTCCAGCGCGCACATCAATTTCACCGACCCGTTCACCGACGCCGCCATGGCCGAGCAGCCGGGCTGGCTGCAGCGCATCGGTTGTCAGTATCACTGGCAGAATCGCGGTTATCGGGACTTCCAGGACTTTCTCGACCGGCTCAGTTCGCGCAAGCGCAAGCAGATGCGCAAGGAGCGCGAGCAAGTGGCGGGGCAGGGCTTCGAATTCGAATGGCTGGAGGGGCGTGAGCTGGACGAGTCGCAATGGGATTTTGTCTATGCCTGCTATGCCAACACTTACGCGGTGCGTCGGCAGACGCCGTACCTCACGCGCGAGTTTTTCAGTCTGCTGGCCGAGCGGATGCCGGAGTCGATTCGGGTAGTGCTGGCCAGACAGGATTCACGGCCAGTGGCGATGGCCTTCAGTCTGGTGGGAGGCGACAGCTTCTACGGTCGCTATTGGGGCTGCCTGGCCGAGTTCGACCGACTGCATTTCGAGACCTGTTTCTATCAGGGCATGGATTACGCGATTGCCCAGGGTTATCAACGCTTTGATGCGGGTGCCCAAGGTGAGCACAAACTGATTCGCGGTTTTGAACCGGTGATCACGCACTCGTGGCATTACCTGCGCCATCCTGGCCTGAAGGCAGCGGTCAAAGACTTCCTACACCAGGAGCGCGCCGGCGTATTGGCCTACGCCGAGGAAGCCAGAACAGCCTTGCCCTACCGGCAAACATAGATCCCCTGTAGGAGTGAGCCTGCTCGCGATAGCGGCCTGTCTGCCAGTGATGAGCTAACCGACAGACCGCTATCGCGAGCAGGCTCACTCCTACAAGGGGAGTTGTGGCGTCTTCAAGATTCGTCTTTGCCCAGCCAGCGATAAATCGTCCCACCCACCACCGCGCCCAGCAGCGGCGCGACCCAGAACATCCACAACTGCGCGATCGCCCAGCCGCCAACCATCAGCGCCGGCCCGGTGCTGCGCGCCGGGTTGACCGAGGTGTTGGTGACCGGGATCGAGATCAGGTGAATCAGCGTCAGGCCCAGGCCGATGGCAATCGGTGCGAGTCCCGCCGGGGCGCGTTTGTCGGTGGCGCCGAGGATGATGATCACGAACATGCCAGTCATCACCAGCTCGGTGACGAAACCTGCGGCCATCGAGTATTTGCCCGGTGAGTGTTCGCCATAACCGTTGGACGCCAGGCCCGCAGCGATGTCGAAACCCTCCTTGCCGCTGGCGATGTGCGCGAGCAACGCCGCTGCGAGAATCGCACCCAGCACTTGCGCGATGATGTAGGCGGGCAGCTCTTTGGCCGGGAACCGGCCGCCGACCACCAGACCCACGGAAACGGCCGGGTTCAGATGACAGCCGCTGATGTGGCCGATGGCGAACGCCATGGTCAACACGGTCAGACCAAATGCCAGGGCCACTCCCAGCACCCCGATGCCCAGAGGCGAAGACGCGGCGAGCACCGCACTGCCACAACCACCCAGAACCAACCAGAACGTACCCAACAACTCAGTAACTGAACGTTTGAACAGAGACATGAGAGTGTCCTTGATAGGCGTGCTATCGAGACTGAATCGATTTGTGCTTCCTTGCCAATTTACGACAGGTTCCCTGCTGGAACCTTGGCTGAGTACAGCAGGCTTTGGACGGATTTCCAGCGGGCACAAAAAAACCGCCAGAGCCTGTGGGGAGAGGGCTGTGGCGGCTCTCAGGCGTTCAGGATTACTGCGAACCCTGTGGCAGCGAGCCTGCTCGCGAAAGCGGCATGTCTGACAACCATGGTGGTATCTGACACTCCGCCTTCGCGAGCAGGCTCGCTCCCACATTGCAATTGAATTGACCCAATGATCAATCGATGCCGACAAACCCTCCGGTCTGATGTGCCCACAATCGTGCATACAGCCCGCGATGGGCCAGCAGTTCGGCATGGGTGCCGCTCTCGGCGATCTTGCCGTTTTCCAGTACCACCAGCCGGTCCATGCGCGCGATGGTCGAAAGGCGGTGGGCGATGGCGATCACGGTCTTGCCCTGCATGAGGGTTTCCAGGCTTTCCTGGATCGCCGCTTCGACTTCCGAGTCGAGTGCCGAGGTCGCTTCGTCCATGATCAGGATCGGCGCGTCCTTGAGCAGTACCCGCGCGATCGCAATGCGCTGGCGCTGGCCACCGGACAGTTTCACGCCGCGCTCGCCGACGTGCGCATCGAAACCGGTGCGGCCTTCAGCGTCCGACAGCAATGGAATGAACTCATCGGCGCGGGCCTTGTGCACCGCGTCCCAGAGTTCGGCATCGGTGGCATCGGGTTTGCCGTAGAGCAGGTTGTCGCGGATCGAGCGGTGCAGCAACGACGTATCCTGAGTGATCATGCCGATCCGCGCGCGCAGGCTTTCCTGGCCGACTTCGGCGATGTTCTGCCCATCGATCACAATCCGTCCGCCTTCGACGTCGTACAGGCGCAGCAGCAGGTTGACCAGGGTCGATTTGCCAGCACCGGACGGGCCGATCAGGCCGATTTTCTCACCCGGTTTGATGGTCAGATTGAGGTCGCCGATGATGCCTTTCTTCTTGCCGTAGTGAAAATCCACGTGCTCGAAACGCACTTCACCACGGGCCACGGCCAGCGGTTTGGCCTGCTCGCGATCGGTGACACTGACCGGTTGCGAGATGGTCTGCAGGCCATCCTGGACCATGCCGATGTTTTCGAAGATGCCGGTAACCACCCACATGATCCAGCCGGACATGTTGACGATGCGAATCACCAGGCCGGTCGCCAGGGCGATTGCGCCGACGGTGATCAGCGACTGCGTCCACAGCCACAGCGCCAGCGCAGTGGTGCCGACGATCAGCAGGCCGTTCATGGTGGTGATCGCCACGTCCATGCTGGTGACCACGCGACCGGCCATCTGCGCCTTGACCGTCTGCTCTTCGATGGCTTCCTTGGCGTAGTGCTGTTCGAAATTGGTATGGGCGAACAGCTTCAGGGTGGCGATGTTGGTGTAGCCGTCGACGATTCGCCCCATCAGTTTGGAGCGTGCGTCGGAGGCTTCCACCGAGCGATTTTTCACCCGTGGCACGAAGTAATACAGTGCGCCGATGTAGGCGGCGATCCACGTCAGCAGCGGGATCATCAGGCGCCAGTCGGCTTCGGCGAACAGCACCAGCGAGCTGATCGCGTAGATCAGCACGTGCCACAGTGCATCCACCGCCTGCACCGCCGAGTCACGCAGCGAGTTGCCGGTCTGCATGATGCGTTGGGCGATGCGCCCGGCGAAGTCGTTCTGGAAGAAGTTCAGGCTCTGCTTGAGCACATAGCTGTGATTCTGCCAGCGGATCATGCTGGTCATCCCCGGGCTCAGGGTCTGATGCACCAGCAGGTCGTGCAGGCCGAAGAAGATCGGCCGCAGCACCAGCGCGACCACCACCATCCAGGTCAGTTCGAGGGCGTGGTCGCTGAAGAAATTCGGGTTGGGCGTGCCTTGGGCCAGGTCGATGATGCGACTCAGGTAACTGAACAGTGCCACTTCGATCAGTGCGGCAAACAGGCCGACCACCAGCAGGGCAGCAAAACTCGGCCAGACCTGCTTGAGGTAATAGGTGTAGAAGGGCCAGACACGATCGGGCGGGGACGCCGTCGGGGCGTCGCGGAATATGTCGATCAGTTGTTCGAAACGGCGATAGAGCATCAGATAACCGCCCGGAAGCCGGGCTCTCCTTTTATCGGTGTGAGCGGCGTGGGGTTGAATTCACGCCGCTCGAAACGCCCTGTACAGCTTAGTCGATGACTTTGGCCGACTTGATGATCACAGGGTCGGAAGGCACGTTTTGCATGCCTTGCCTGGTAGTGGTTGGCGAGTTGACGATGATGTCGACCACGTCCATGCCTTTCACCACTTTGGCGAACACCGCGTAACCGGCGTCACGGCCCGGGTCGAGGAAGTCGTTGTCCTTCACGTTGATGAAGAACTGGCTGGTGGCCGAGTTTGGATCGGAGGTGCGGGCCATCGACAAGGTGCCGCGAACGTTATGCAGACCATTGCTGGCTTCGTTCTTGATCGGCGCCTTGGTTTCTTTCTGCTGCATCTGAGGTGTGAAACCACCGCCCTGAGCCATGAAGCCCGGGATCACACGGTGGAAAATGGTGTTGGTGTAAAAACCGCTGTTGACGTAATCCAGAAAGTTCTTGGTACTGATCGGCGCCTTGACCGGATCCAGTTCGATTTCGATCTGGCCGTTGGTGGTGTCCAGCAGCACGTGCGGTGCTTTGGCAGGCGTGGCAGCCATCAGGTTGGCAGCAAACAGCACAGTGCCGGCGGCGAGGGCAAGTTTTTTCAGCATGGGTCAGTGATCCTGAGATTGAATATCGGCTGCGGCAAGAAACTCCAGCAGCGTTTGGTTGAAGCGTTCGGGTTGATCGAGCGGGGTGGCGTGGCGCGAATCGGCGATCACCACCAGCCGCGCATCGGGCAGCAGTTTTACATAGGTTTCTTTCAGCGCCACCGGCGTGTAATCACGGTCGGCGCTGACGATGAGCGTTGGACAGGTCACGCGCGAAAGTCGTTCCTGAACCCCCCAGCCAACAATCGCATCGAAGCTGGCGAGATAAGCACGTTTGTCGTTTTTTGCCCAGCGCTCGGCCATTTTCTGCCGCAAATCGGCCTGCTCGGGTTTCGGGAACAGTTTGCTGCCCAGTGCTTTGCCAATGGTCGCGAGGCTGAGTACGCGCATCAGGCTCCAGCGCTTGAACCACTGCCAATAATCGTCGCGACTGCGGATTTTGACTTCGGGGGCGCTGTTGACGATGGTCAGGCTTTTAAGCCTCTGCGGCTGATCAACGGCGAACTGAAAGCCGATCATCCCGCCCATCGACAGCCCCACGTAGTGCACCGGACCGAGGTTCAGGTGTTCGATCAATGCCAGCAGATCGGCGCTGAAACCGGCGATGCTGTAGCGCTCGCGAGGTTTGTCCGAGCGACCGTGACCGCGTATGTCCGGAACGATCACCCGGTAGTGCGCCGACAGCGCCGGGATCTGCATTTCCCAGTCCAGGGTGCTCGAGCCGAGCCCGTGAACCAGCAGCAACGGCGTACCGTGGCCATATTCCTCGTAGTGCAGGTTGCAACCTTCGTGCTCGAAATAGGCCATCGGTGAACTCCGTGTCAGGCTTGTTCGGGGGCGGCGAACGGCGCGTCCAGCGGTAATGTGTCGAAGGTGCGCAACAGTTCGATGAGGATTTGCGTCGCCGGGCCCAGTGGTTTGTCCTTGTTCGAATACAGGTAGAAGCTCGGGTTACGGCTGCCGCCCTGATCCAACGGTAGCAGCTTGAGCGTGCCTTCCTTCAATTCCCGTTCGATCATGTGCCGTGGCAACCAGGCAAAGCCCAGGCCACTGCTGACGAATGTCGCGGCGGTGGCGAGGCTGCCGACGGTCCAGCGCTGTTCGGCGCCGAGCCAGCCGACGTCGCGCGGTTGCTGGCGACCGGAGTCGCGGATCACCACCTGCATCTGGGTTTCCAGATCCTGGAAGCTCAGCTCGCGGTTGAGCCGATGCAGGGCGTGATCCGGGTGGGCGACGGCGACAAACTCGACGTCGCTCAATTCCGCGCCGAGGTAGCCGGGGATGCTCAGGCCGGTAATGGCCAGATCGGCCACGCCTTCAAGCAACACTTCTTCTACACCCGACAACACCTCCTCGCGCAGGCGCACGCGGCAGCCGCGACTCTGCGGCATGAACGCGGTCAGTGCCCTGACGATGCGCGCGCTCGGGTAAGCGGCATCGACCACCAGTCGCACCTCGGCCTCCCAGCCTTGCTCCATATGGTGGGCGAGGTCTTCCAGTTGGCTGGCCTGTTTCACCAGTTGCCGTGAGCGGCGCAGCAGCACGCCACCGGCCTCGGTAAGCACCGCTTTACGCCCGTCGATGCGCAGCAAAGGCACGCCGAGCTGATCCTGCATGCGGGCGACGGTGTAACTCACCGACGATTGCGAACGGTGCAGTGCCTCGGCGGCCTGGGCGAATCCGCCATGGTCGACCACGGCCTGCAATGTTCGCCATTGATCAAGGGTCACGCGGGGCGCTTTCATCAATAGCTCCTCTTGTCCTAAGCTGGCCGTCCCTCATGGAGACTGGCGAATGAAAAAATTCTGTTGTGTGGTGCTAGCGTTGCTGCCGCTGACTGCGTTTGCTTACCCGATCGATGTGCAGAAGAGCCTCAATGGCCTGAAGATCGACTACGAAACCTACGACACCGATAAAGACATTGGCTCGATCCGCGTCGCCAACTACGGCGATGTCGATGCGCTGTGCAAAGCCGTGTTCAGCAATGGCCCGGAAGCACCGCGTACACGCAACATCGAGGTGCCGGCCGGCAAACATACAAACGCCACGGCCAAGTTCTCACGCGAGATCATCAGGCTGCGCATCGAACTGAGCTGCAGCCCGAAATAATATCGATCCCTGTGGGAGCGAGCCTGCTCGCGAAGGCGTAGGGTCAGTCGACACAGTCTCTGACTGATGCACCGCTTTCGCCAGCAGGCTCGCTCCCACAAAGGCTTAGACGCATCTAAACGAATTATTCGATGCTTTGCAGCAATTATTTGCGCTTTTTCATCGATCCAACCCTGTTTAACCTTCACTCCATCGACCTACAACATTCTCGGATGGAGACTACACACCATGTCCCGCGTTCTGATCATCGAAAGCAGCGCCCGCCAGCAAGACTCGGTTTCCCGTCAACTGACCCAGACCTTTATCGGTCAGTGGAAAGCGGCGCATCCCAACGATCAGATCACTGTGCGTGACCTCGCCGTGAACCCGGTGCCACACCTGGACGCCAACCTGCTGGGCGGCTGGATGAAGCCTGCCGAGCAGCGCAACGCCAACGAGCAATCATCGCTGGACCGCTCCAACGAGTTGACCGATGAGTTGCTGGCCGCCGACGTGCTGGTGATGGCTGCGCCGATGTACAACTTCGCGATCCCGAGCACCCTCAAGGCCTGGCTCGACCACGTGCTGCGTGCCGGCGTGACCTTCAAGTACACCGAAACCGGCCCGCAAGGCCTGCTCAGCGGCAAACGTGCCTACGTGCTCACCGCTCGCGGCGGCATCTACGCCGGCGGCCCGGCGGATCATCAGGAACCGTACCTGCGTCAGGTCATGGGCTTCATCGGCATCCACGACGTGACCTTCATTCACGCCGAAGGCATGAACCTGGGCGGCGACTTCCAGGAGAAGGGCCTGAATCAGGCCAACGCCAAACTGTCTCAGGTCGCTTGATCGGTTAATCGCCAGATAATCGCCGATTGTTTTAGTGACCTGGCGCAACCCCTTCAAGGTTCTACGCGCATCGAACCTCCCTTTGCACTTGTTGCTCCTGAGTGCTGTAGCCCGATTGAACGCTTTAGCGAGATCGGGCTTTTTTTTGCCTGGAATTATCTGAGCAACGTGTAAACCCTGTGGGAGCGGGCTTGCTCGCGAAGGGGCCGTGTCATTCGATATCAATGCGCAATGACACAGCGCTTTCGCGAGCAAGCTCGCGCCCACAATGGATCCGTGTTCCTGCAAGGGATTTTGTGTTGGTTGCACAATGTAAAACCCGCTATCGTCGCTGCCATTCGAAACAGAGGCGACCATGGGCTATCTACTTTTTGTCACGCTGATCCAGGCGTTTTCCTTCAGTCTGATCGGCGAATACCTCGCCGGGCATGTCGACAGCTACTTTGCGGTGCTGGTGCGTGTGGTGCTGGCCGGGCTGGTGTTCATCCCGCTGACCCGCTGGCGCTCGGTGGAACCTGCGTTCATGCGCGGCATGCTGCTGATCGGCGCGCTGCAGTTCGGCATCACCTACGTCTGCCTGTACCTGAGCTTTCGTGTGCTGACGGTGCCGGAGGTGCTGCTGTTCACCATCCTCACGCCGCTGCACGTGACGCTGATCGAAGATGCGCTGAACCGCCGTTTCAACCCGTGGGCGCTGGTGGCCGCATTGGTCGCAGTAGGTGGCGCGGCGGTGATTCGCTTTGACCGGATCAACCCGGACTTCTTCATGGGCTTTTTGCTGCTGCAACTGGCCAACTTCACCTACGCCGCCGGACAGGTGCTGTACAAGCACCTGGTGGCGAAACACCCAAGCGACCTGCCGCATTACCGGCGTTTCGGCTTCTTCTACCTCGGTGCATTGGCGGTAGTGTTGCCGGCGTTTCTGCTGTTCGGCAAAGCCGACTTTCTGCCTGAAGCGCCGCTGCAGTGGGGCGTGTTGCTGTTTCTCGGGCTGGTCTCGACGGCGCTGGGTCTGTACTGGTGGAACAAAGGCGCGTGCCTGGTCAATGGCGGCACGCTGGCAGTGATGAATAACCTGCATGTGCCGGTGGGCTTGCTGCTGAATCTGCTGATCTGGAATCAGCACGAGGAACTGGGCAGGTTGTTCCTCGGCGGGAGTGTCATCCTCGCAGCCGTATGGATTAGCCGTTTAGGTATCCGCAAAGTTCCAACCATCGGATAACCCCTGTGGGAGCGGGCTTGCTCGCGAAAGCGATGTGTCATTCAAAGATTATGTTGACTGATTTGACGCCTTCGCGAGCAGGCTCACTCCCACAGTTTTGATCGGTGGCGTTACATCAAGTGTTTCTGGGTTTGCGGAATGTGCGCCGAACCCAACACCGCCGGCAACAACCCCGACCGCAAATCCCCGCCACTCGGCTGCTGATACAGGCTCAACCCAAACTCCGGCAGCACCGCCAGCAGGTAATCGAAAATATCCCCCTGAATCCGCTCATAGTCGGCCCACGCCGTGGTGCTGGTGAAGCAGTAGATTTCCAGTGGAATGCCCTGCGCGGTGGTCTGCATCTGGCGGACCATGCAGGTCATGTTCGGCTGGACCTCCGGGTGGCTCTTCAGGTACGCCAGTGCGTAAGCGCGGAAGGTGCCGATGTTGGTCATGCGTCGCCGGTTGGCCGACATCGCCGCGACGTTGCCCTGCGCCTCGTTCCACGCCTTGAGTTCGGCTTTCTTGCGGCTCATGTAGTCGGTCAGCAGGTGCACCTGGGAGAGCTTTTCCTCTTCATCGTCGCGGATGAAGCGCACGCCGCTGGCATCGATGAACAGGCTGCGTTTGATCCGCCGCCCACCGGACTGCTGCATGCCGCGCCAGTTTCTGAACGACTCGCTCATCAGGCGCCAGGTCGGGATCGAGACGATGGTCTTGTCGAAATTCTGCACCTTGACCGTGTGCAAAGTGATGTCGACCACGTCGCCATCGGCGCCGACCTGAGGCATTTCGATCCAGTCGCCGACCCGCAGCATGTCGTTACTGGTCAGTTGCACGCTGGCGACGAACGACAGCAGGGTGTCCTTGTAGACCAACAGAATCACCGCCGACATCGCACCCAGGCCGGAGAGCAGCAACAGCGGTGAACGGTCGATCAGGGTGGCGACGATGATAATCGCGCCGAACACGTACAAGACCATTTTCGCCAGTTGCACATAGCCTTTGATCGACCGGGTGCGGGCGTGTTCGGTGCGCGCATAGATGTCCAGCAACGCGTTGAGCAGGGCGCTGACCGACAGCAGCAGGAACAGGATGGTGAAGGACAGCGCCACGTTGCCGAGGAAGGTCATCGCGGTTTTGCTCAGTTCCGGCACCAGGTGCAGGCCGAACTGGATCACCAGCGACGGCGTCATCTGCGCCAGGCGCTGAAACACCTTGTTGTGGCGAAAGTCGTTGATCCAGTGCAGCGCCGGCTGGCGACCGAGCATGCGGCTGGCATGCAGGATCAGATAGCGCGCCACTCGTCCGAGGACCAGCGCGATGACTAATAGCAGCATCAGCGCCAGGCCGGATTGCAGGAACGGGTGCTGTTCGAGGGCACCCCAGAGGTCTTGGGCGTTGAGCCAGAGCTGTTTGAAATCCATGTGAGCAACGATTCTTCTGTAAGACGCGATGGGCGATTAGAGCATTTAAGACGCTGTGTATTACCGATGGAGACAAATCGAGCAACAAAAAAGCCACTGATTACGCCCGTTTGTATAAAGAAACTCGGCCTGAGCGCTCGAAACCGGTAACCTATGCAGCTGTTTTTTTGCATATCTTCGAGGTAGCACCCGTGTTTTCCCAATTCGCCCTGCACGAACGCCTGCTCAAAGCCGTGGCCGAGCTGAAATTTGTCGAGCCAACGCCGGTGCAAGCAGCGGCCATTCCGCTGGCGCTCCAGGGGCGTGACCTGCGGGTGACGGCGCAAACCGGTAGCGGCAAGACCGCCGCTTTTGTCCTGCCGATCCTCAACCGCCTGATCGGCCCGGCCAAGATCCGCGTCAGCATCAAGACGCTGATCCTGTTGCCGACCCGTGAACTGGCCCAGCAGACCCTGAAGGAAGTCGAACGCTTCTCGCAGTTCACCTTCATCAAGTCCGGCCTGATCACCGGTGGTGAAGACTTCAAGGTCCAGGCCGCGATGCTGCGCAAGGTGCCGGATATCCTGATCGGCACCCCGGGCCGGATGATCGAGCAACTCAACGCCGGCAACCTCGACCTCAAAGAAGTCGAAGTGCTGGTACTCGACGAAGCCGACCGCATGCTCGACATGGGTTTCGCCGAAGACGTACAGCGTCTGGTCGACGAATGCCCGAACCGGCAGCAGACCATGCTGTTCTCCGCGACCACCGGCGGTTCCGGCCTGCGCGACATGATCGCCAAGGTGCTGAACAACCCTGAGCACTTGCAGCTCAATGCGGTCAGCCAACTGAACTCGACCACCCGTCAGCAGATCATCACCGCTGATCACAATCAGCACAAAGAGCAGATTGTGAACTGGCTGCTGGCCAACGAGACCTACCAGAAGGCCATCGTCTTCACCAACACCCGCGCCATGGCCGACCGCATCTACGGCCGCCTCGTGGCTCAGGAATACAAGGCGTTCGTGCTGCACGGCGAGAAAGACCAGAAGGATCGCAAACTGGCGATCGACCGTCTGAAGCAGGGCGGCGTGAAGATTCTGGTGGCTACCGATGTGGCGGCCCGTGGCCTGGACGTTGATGGCCTGGATCTGGTGATCAACTTCGACATGCCACGCAGCGGCGACGAATACGTGCACCGTATCGGTCGTACCGGCCGTGCCGGCAACGACGGTCTGGCGATCTCGCTGATCTGCCACGGCGACTGGAACCTGATGTCGAGCATCGAGCGCTACCTGAAGCAGAGCTTCGAGCGCCGCACCATCAAGGAAGTCAAAGGCACCTACGGCGGGCCGAAAAAGGTCAAGGCCTCGGGCAAGGCTGTCGGCGTGAAGAAGAAAAAGACCGACGCCAAGGGCGACAAGAAGAAAACCGCCGCCAAGACCCCGACCAAGCGCAAGAGCGCCAACCGTCCGAAGCCGGATTCACTGGTGAGCAGCGACGGCATGGCACCGCTCAAGCGTCGCAAGCCGGCAGAGCCTGCGGCTGAGTAAGTCGCCTTCAGCGGCCAATAAAAAACCCGGACAGTGTCCGGGTTTTTTTATACGCAGCGTTTGTCAGCTGCCCAGTTGCCCACTGGTATCGGCGTCAAAGCGCTGTTTGGCGCGATCAGCCGCCGGTTTGAGCAGTGCCAGCAGTGCCGCTTCGCTGTACAACCGCGAGTCGCCCAGCGCCTTGGGCGTCGGCTCGATCGGAATCAGCACATCCTCGCCGTCCGCATGCAGCCAGATCGCCACGACGTGCAGGGCCGAAACAAACAGCACGCGCAATTCGACGGTTTTGCCTTGCAGTTGCGGCACCTGTTCTGCCAGTTTCAATGCGCCCACGGTGTCGGTGGCCCGGCTGCCATGGTTCAGCGAAGAGAACTCGACGTGGCCGCGAACCTCCGCCAGTTGCGCATCGGCAATGGTCACGCCGTCGGCAAACACCAGATAGTGCCAGTCACTGATACGCGCATCCCGCAGGCCTTTGCCCTGGCTCAGGTCGTCCAGTGTCAGCGAATAACCACGATAGGCTTCGCTCAGGCTGATCTTCGCCGGTGTGGCGTTGGCGAATTGGTGATTGATGCCCAAGCCTTGGGTTTGCAGTGCGGCTTGCAGCGCCGGACGCAGGGTCTGAACGCCGTTGGAAGGCGCCTTTGGATAAGTCAGTTGCATGATGTCGCCCTCCTAGTTTTTTGCGGTGAAGTAAGTGTGGGTCCAGTTGCCGCCGCCGTTGTATGAACCGGGGAACGCGTTCAGTGCACGGGTCGAGTAACCGTAGATCGAGTCGGCGACCAGCACGTAGTTGCCGTTGGTGCCATAAATCGTCAGGAAGTGCGCACCGCCGCCGTACCAGGCACAGCGCAGGCCGACCGGGCGGCCCATGTTGATCTGGTTCTGGATGGCCGACATCTGCAGCGAACCCTGATTCATGCCGTTGTAGCTACGGGTGGTTTGCAGGGCCGAATCCAGATAGCCGTAGACGTTGCACGGTCCCGGCTGATTGCAGCAATTGCGGTCCAGTTGGGTACTGGCGACACCGCACTGGGTCCAGGACCCGGTGCCGTAGTAGTTGCCGACCGAGGCGGAAACGGCTGCCCAGCACCAGTTGGTCTGAGTCTGTTTCTGCATCGTGAAGTTGAGGCTGGCGGCGGCCAGTGCAGATGTATGCGCTGCGGTTTCAACTTCGACCAGTTGCGGGTCGAGCAGGTGGCCGACGAGGCACCTTGGCAGGCTCTCGCCGGTGAACGATGTTGCTTGAGTGGTTAACATTTTTCAGTCCTCCATGAATGAAAACAAGCATCCAGCTTGTGTGGGGTGTTGCGGTATTGCCGAGCGATCGGTGGCTAACGGTTGCCATGTTCGATGGCTGGTGCCGATCTCCTTGCTCGAACTAACCGTAGTCACGTATATGCATTTGTGCAAATAAATAAATGCACAAATGCATTTTCAAGGGTAAAAAAACGCAGCCGGACGGGTGTTGCCGCAGGCTGCGATTTGTTGATTAGCTATGATCAACCCTCGGTTTTCTTCTCGGCCGAGTCGAGTTCTTTCAAGCGCTGATCAATCAGCTGACATTTGTCCGGCAGATCGGCGCTGGCGGTACCAAGGTCCATCTTCTGCAGCTCGGCGTTGATTTCCTTGGCCTTCGCCGGATTCTGTTCGGTGAGCCTGGAGACTTCCTTGGCCAGTTGTTCACGTTTGGCGGTGGCTTCCTCGGGCGTGCAGGCCCACACGGGCAGGGAGCAGGCGAAGGTGGCGGCGAGGGTCAGCTTGAGCAGGGTTTTCATGGGGGCAGGCCTCCGTTCCGGATAAGGCGGGTTAACCGGTGGAGGCCTTGGGGCGCTGAAAAGTTCAGTCAGGCTCGCCGGTACAGGTTGCTATTCGCCGCCGTGGCAGCAACCGGACTTGCTGGCACGCTCATACTGATCATGATGGCGCACCCACTCCATGATCTCGTCTTCATTGCGGCCCTTGGGCGTCAGGTCCAGGTAGTTGTAGGCACCGACCAGCATGTCCAGCCCACGGGCGTAGGTTGAATAGGTGTGAAAAATCTCTCCGGCCTGATTGCGATAAAACACGCTCAGCCCCGGCATTTCTTCTTCGGCACTGTCAGTTTTTTCGTAGTTGTACGTCGCCTTTCCGGCCTTGGCGTCGCCCTCCCGGGCGCACACGCCAAAGTCGTAGTTGAAATCGGAACCGTCTGACGACACCCAGTCGAATTTCCAGCCCATGCGCCGTTTAAAGGCCTGAAACTGTCCGAATGGCGCGTGGGAGACGGCCACCACGGCAATGTCGTGATGGGCCAGATGCTGGTTGGCGCCGTCGATGTGATCGGACAGGAACGAGCAGCCCTGACAGCCTTCCTCCCAGTCCCTGGCGAACATGAAGTGGTAAACGATCAGTTGGCTGTGTTTGCCGAACAGGTCGGCCAGCTTCAGTTCGCCGTTGGGGCCTTGAAAGCGGTAGTCCTCGTCGACTTTCACCCACGGCAGGGCGCGACGCCGGGCGCTGAGGCGGTCGCGCTCCCGGGTGAAGGCTTTTTCGTCGGCCAGATGTTGTTTTCGTGCAGCAAGCCATTCTTCACGCGACACCACCGGATGATTCTCAACGTTCATGATGATTTCTCCTGCGGGAGTTCAAACCGTGTTTGTCAGACTAGTCGTTTAACCCATGGGCAAATCGACAGACCGCCGGTCGGTCGAGGCGTGAAATGCAGCTGAACGGCTGCGACAGGCTCCGGTCACAACCTATGAACGCGCCATTAATCACGCGCACCGGAGGTTGAATCAGGATGACGACTTATAACTGGGATTTGATTGAACGCTTGCTGCACGAAGTGCAGAACAGCGCCGGCCACAGCTTTGCCCCTCGGGCGTACGCCGAGGACTATGCGGCGCAAAAAGCCAGCGCGGGCGAGCCGATCGAGAATCTGGATCACCTGAAAACGCTGGCCTGTGAATATGAACGGTTGCTGCTTTTGCGCGGGTATATCGAACCTCGTCCAGATGATCAGGGCAGCACGGGCAACAATTTCGTGCTGACGGCGCGTGGCGCTAGCCTGTTGAGCCTGATCGATAGCAGCATTCCCGGCAATGACCACCCGCGGCAGGTGCTGGATGATCAGCAGGACGCGCTGGATGAAGCGACGTTTGATGAAGTGGCGTCCAAAGCGCAGATTGCCTGACAGGTCTCCAGTGGGAGCGGGCTTGCTCGAGAATGCGGTGCATCAGACACATTAATGGTGAATGACCCAGCGCCTTCGCGAGCAAGCCCGCTGCCGCATTGGACTGGCATCTTGTTTAAGGTTTTTGCGCAGCCTTGAGGCACTTCAGATCATTGAAGTCCTTGCGTACCCCCTCGATCTTCTTCAACAACCGCTGCCGTTGCTGCGGCGTGCTCTGCGCCATCAGATCAACCGCCAGCGCACGCGCCTGGGCTTCGGTGTTGGCGTAGGCCTTTTGATAGTCCGGTGTCCATAAACGCTCGCGATTGACCAGAAGCGTCTCGATCCGTTGTGGGAATTCGGGACTTTTACGCTGGGCAACGGCCGCGCTGAATTGCTGCTGCCAGTGCGCGCGGTTGGCGATCCACTGGGTGTTCTGATCGCCCAGCGCGGTTGACCAGGCCATCACCCGTTGCTCCTGGGTGACGCTCAATGGGCCGAGCCAATCGGTCAGGCGCTTGTCCATGCGTGCGCCGCGTTCGGCGATCTGCTGGGCCAGTGGCGGTTTGACGTATTCCTGCTGACGCTTGCGCAGATCCTTGGCAAAGGCGTCGTTCATTTCAGCGACCTGTTTGTCGTCCAGCCCTTGCAGCAATTCGATGGCCGATGGCGTGATCTGGCGCGCGGTGTCAGCGATGGCCTTTTTGGCCTCCACGGTGCGTGCTTGCAGTGCGGCGTCGGTCACCTGATTGGTTTCAACCATGCCCTGCAAGCGATCCAGCCAGTCGAGGTAACCCGGCAACTGCGTGGTGCAGTGCCAGTTCAGGTGTTCCTTGAGACGTTCGTTGAACCAGTCCTTTTGCTCGCCGTTCATGTCCAGGTAGTCGCCGAGCGTCCACGGGATAATCACGTCGAGATTGCGATAGGCCAGGCCAACGCGGCTGCAGGCGCCGAGGGCGAGGGTGAAGATCAGCAGGGTGGCGAGGTGTTTGAACCAGCGAGACATGAGCGGATCCTTGCGAAAGCCTGGCGTCTGATTCTTATGTGAACGCAGGATGCTCCCGGCAGTTCAGCCGATCAATAGAACGCGCGTGCGGCCTTGAGTGTGACCAGCCCGTCGCACTCGCTGTTGTGTCCGGAGTAGGCCGAGCAATCGCTGCCGCTGAGGCTGGAGTTGCTGTAGATCAGGTCGAGGTCGATGCCCATGAATGGCCGGGAAAGTTTCACCGACCAATCGGTAAAACTGCTGACGTAGCCACCGTCCACCGAGACCGGCGAGTTCAGCTGATGGGTGGTGTATTTCATGCTGATTCCGATGCCGAACGGCTGATTGCCGCCAAGGTCGGCGAACAGCGTGTTGTTCTGTTTATCCGGATCATTGCTGAACGCTACGCCAAAGCGACTGCCGAGCAGGGTCAGACCGCCGAAAAGCTCCTGGCTGTCGAGGGTGTCTACCTTGGGATAGCTGTAGTGGATCATCCCGACTTCGTAGCCGAGGGTCTGATCGAAAGGTTGTTTAAAGCCGACGTAGGAATCGATTTCGAGGTTTTTGCCGGGAGTGATGCCCATGCTGGGCGCGTATTGGCCGACATACAGGCCACTGTCGTGGCTGAGGTCGAGGCCGCCGTGGAAGGAGCCGACTGCGGACGGCTTGACCAGTCCCTGGGCCATGCTGCGGCTGGGGGTGGTGCCGAGTTTGAGGTCGAAGTCGCCGAGCTCGCGCTGGAAAATCTGCGCGTGCGCCGATGAGCAGGCCAGCAGGCCTACAAACAATAAACAGATGGATTTGAGCATGCGTCACTCCATGAACAGCGAGCGCAGGACGTCGGGCCTGCTGAAACGCTTGATCTAGACGCGTGAAAGGATACCGGCGAATCATCGGGGTCGATGGCCGTTCGTCGATTTTTGCGGATTAATTAAACAGAAAGGGTGTGGCGCGGGTGCCAGTCCAGACGCTTCGAAGCTCAAAGCGTCTCAGGACGGGTGTATTACCGGGTATTACTTCTTGCCCAGGCTGATCTGCTTGGACGGGCCGAACGTCTGGCCGCTGACGCCTTTGGCAATTTGCTGGATTTCGCCGCCGGACTTGAGGAACGCTGCGATCTGATCGTTGATCGATTCGCTGGTTTCAACGGCTGGAGCTGGCTTTGCTTTGCTGGTGGATGCTTTTACACGCATGGCGGCCATTAACCTGTAGAAAAGTAACTCGGCCAGGCATCGTACAGGAATCACTTGACAATTGCTTGATAAATATCCCCGGGAATAACCAAGTGCGTGGGTAGATTATTCTCGATTAATTATCCGAAATATCCCCCTAAGCTACTGTTTTAAATAAGAACATTTATTTGTCGTAACTGAAATTATCTCGAATGAAACGGCGCAGCAGGCCGTGCGTTGGCCAGACGAATGGCGAGTCGCCCGTGCCAACCCGAGGAAAATCAAGGCGTCCCGACGATTTTCTTGAACCGGGTGCTCAGTCAGCGAACGAAACGGGCAAAACCGGGTAGAATGCCGCCACGCAATGAGGGTTTTGGAAAATGGCTTTAGTCGGGCGTTACAACAGTTTGCAAGTGGTTAAACACACTAACTTCGGTTTATATCTGGACGGCGGTGCCGACGGCGAAATTCTTTTGCCCAACCGTTATATCCCCAAAGATATTCCCAGCGAAGATGAAGACTGGCTCAACGTTTTTATTTATCTGGACAGTGAAGACAAACTTCTCGCCACCACTGAAAAACCAAAAGTTCAGGTCGGTGAATTTGCCAGCCTGAAAGTAGTTGAAGTCAACAGCATTGGCGTGTTCCTCGATTGGGGCCTGCCGAAAGATCTGTTGCTGCCGTACTCCGAAGAAAAGCGCCAGATGACCGCGGGCGAATACTGTGTGGTGCACGTCTACCTCGACAAGCACACGCGCCGCATCACCGCCACTGCACGTCTGGATCGCTACCTCGACAAGACCCCGGCCAACTACAGTGCCGGGCAGGAAGTTGACCTGCTGGTTGCCGAAGCCACCGACATGGGCTTCAAGGCGATCATCAACAACAAGCACTGGGGCCTGATCCACAAGAATGAAATCTTCAAGTTCATGCGTTCCGGCATGAGTGAGAAGGGGTTCATCAAGGAAGTACGCGCCGATGGCAAGATCAGCCTCAGCCTGCAACCGGTTGGCCAGGAAGCGGCCAGTAGCCTGAGTTCGAAGATCCTCGCCAAACTGCGCGATAACAACGGCACGCTGGCGGTCAGTGACAAGAGCGATCCAGCCCTGATCAGCAGCCTGTTCGGGGTCAGCAAGGGCAACTTCAAGAAGGCCATTGGTTCGCTGTACAAGGACGGCAAGATCGTCATTCACGCCGATCGCATTGAACTAACCTGAGCCCTGCGGAGCCCATGTTGTATGGGTTCACTTGAGGTCGGGCAGATGAAAAAAGCACTGATTGCCTACGGCGCCACCCTGGTGGCGTTTCTTCTGCTCGATGGCCTCTGGCTTGGCCTGTTGATGGCGCCGACCTACCGCGAACTGCTCGGTTCGCTGATGCTCGAAAAACCGCTGCTGTTACCGGCAGCGGTTTTTTATTGCCTGTACGTTTTTGGTTGCGTGCAATTTGTGGTGTTGCCGGCGCTGAGCTGGCAACGCGCGGCGCGCATGGGGGCGTTGTTGGGACTGGTGGCGTACGGCACGTATGACCTGACCAATTGGGCGACGTTGCGTGGCTGGTCGGTGCAGGTGAGTTTGATGGATTGGGCGTGGGGGACGTTTGCCACGGCTGTTGCCTGCTCGGTCGGTTTTCTAGCAGCGAAGCGATTTATGTAGTCAGCCCCGTAATTTTTGTTGTTTTGACCGACGCCTTCGCGAGCAAGCCCGCTCCCACAGGTGGCGTGCGGTCTACTGTGGGAGCGGGCCTGCTCGCGAATGGCGGCACAGCCGACAGCCATTCACCGCTGACGCAACAGACAAACTAAATGTCTTTTCCAGACGGCTTTTTCTGCCCGGCTGATTGATAATCCCCGACACCGATTTTTGACCATTGGATGGCTGCCATGTTGTGTGTGTTCGAGGTATTGCGGTGAGTGTCGAGCGGCGCAATGCCGACGGTTTTGCCTTGCAGGTAATGATCGGCCTGTGCCTGATCTGGGGCGTGCAGCAAGTGATGATCAAGTGGGCCGCGCCGGACATCGCGCCAGTGATGCAGGCGGCCGGTCGCTCGGGGATTTCCGCGTTACTGGTCGGCCTGTTGCTGTGCTGGAAGGGCGGCTGGGATCAGGTGGGCAACACCTGGCGCGGAGGTTTACTGGCCGGCGCACTGTTTGGCCTGGAGTTCTTCTTCATCGCCGAAGGCCTGCAACTGACCACGGCCGCGCACATGTCGGTGTTCCTCTACACCGCGCCGATATTCACTGCACTCGGCGTGCACTTTCTGCTGGCCAGCGAACGCCTGCGGCCGCTGCAGTGGATGGGGATTCTGCTGGCATTCATTGGTATCGCCATTGCCTTCGCCGGCGGTGTGTCGTGGGACAACCTCGACCGGCGCATGCTGCTGGGTGATGCGTTCGGGGTATTGGCCGGCGCCTGCTGGGGCGCGACCACCGTGGTGGTGCGCGCTTCGCGGCTGTCGGAAGCACCGGTGACGTTGACCCTGTTCTATCAGTTGATCGTCGGCTTCGTCGGCCTGTTGTTGATTGCGTTGTTCAGCGGCCAGATCACTCACGTCAGCCTGACCACCGTGGCGGTTGCCAGCGTGTTGTTCCAGGGCCTGGTGGTGTCGTTCTTCAGTTACCTGACCTGGTTCTGGTTGCTGCGGCGTTATCTGGCGGCCAATCTGGCGGTGTTTTCGTTCATGACGCCGTTGTTTGGCGTCACCTTCGGTGTGGTATTGCTCGGTGAACAACTGAGCGCGAACTTCGTCATCGGCGCGGTGCTGGTGTTGCTCGGCATCACTTTTGTCAGTGCTGAGCAGTGGGTGCGTCGGCGTTTGCGCAAAGCGCTCGGTCAGCAGTAGATGCTTGCAGGGCCAACCCGCCGGCAATCAGCAAACCGCTGCCGGCGATTACCAGTGCCGGTTGCAGGCCACCGCTGAAATGGCTGCTCAGCGCCGCCAGCAACGGACCGCTGAGCTGGCCGACGGCGAAGCACGCGGTCAGCAGGCCGGCGTTGCGTTGGGTGGCGTGCGGCGCCAGTTCCCGCGAACGTTGCATCACCAGTTGCATGCAGGCCAGGAATGGCATGCCGCACAACATCACGCCCAGCGCCAGGCCATAACCGCTGCCCAATAGACAGGCAAAGACCCCAAGCGCCTGCAGCCACAAGGTTGCCGTCAGCCAGTGGCGCGTGGTGTTCGGGTCGTGGCGACGCAGGCTCACCAGCAGCACACCAACCGCGGCGCCGAGGCCGAAGCACGGCCAGAACAGGTCGGCCTGCCATTGTCCGTGAAACTGCGCATTGGCCATTTGCGAGAGAAACGTGGCCGGAATGATGTAACCCACACCGTAGAGTGCATACACCGCTGCCAGTCGCGGGATGCCGCGATTCGAGTGACTGACATTGAGCGTGGTGACCGGCGTGTGAATGCCCGGTTGTGGCAGGATCCGTACGATCCCCAGCAACATCAGCAGCGCCACGGCGGCATAAATCAGCCACAGCGTGGCCGACGTCTGATTCAGCAGGTGTGAGACCAGCGCCAGCAACCCTGTCAGAAAAATTCCCAGCCCCGGCCCGGCAAATACCAGCGCGCCCAACCGTGGCCGACCCGCCGCAGCCGCCAGTGGCTGGCTCAGTGCAGTGATCATCACCAGCACCCAGGCACTCGCCACCCCGGTGCCGAAGCGCAGCAACAAATGCGACCAGAAGCCGTTGGCCCAGAACGATGCGAGGGTCAGCAGCACACACAGCCACAAGCCACCGTGCAAGCGGCGCTGAACTTGCTGCGGACGATGGGCGAGCATTGCGTCCACCGCGCCTAGCAGGTAGCCGAGGTAGTTGGCCGCCGCGATCAGACCGGCGGCGGTCAGGTCGACCTGGCCTTCGCTGAGCAGGTGCGGCATTTGCGGGGTGAGTGCGAAGCGCCCGATGCCCATGGCCATCATCAGGGCGACAAAACAGGCGGATAAGCGAATCAGTGGCGACATGGTCTGGATTCCTTTGAAGGAGCAATGACCGTCAGGCTAGAACCGATTGACTTTCTTTAAAATTGAATAATAGTGAGTAACTTGTTCTGTTCTGGAGAAGTTTTGTGGAGTTCAGCCAATTGCGGATCTTTCAGGCGGTGGCCGAGGAAGGTTCGATCACCCGCGCCGCCGAGCGTCTGCACCGGGTGCCGTCCAACCTGTCGACCCGGCTCAAGCAGTTGGAAGAGCAATTGGGTGTCGAACTGTTCGTCCGCGAGCGTCAGCGTTTGCAGCTGTCGCCTGCGGGAAAAGTCCTGCTGGACTACACCGGCAAACTGTTCGCCCTGCGCGATCAGGCCAGTGCGGCGGTGATGGGCGGGCAACCGGCGGGGGATTTTGTCCTCGGCACGCTGTACAGCACGGCGGCGATCCATTTGCCGGCGTTGCTGGCGCGCTATCACAAGCAATACCCGGCGGTGAACCTGCAAGTGCAGTCGGGGCCTAGCGGTGAGTTGCTCGAAGGTCTGGTGTCCGGGCGCCTCGATGCGGCGTTGGTGGACGGCCCTCCACAGTTGGCGGGCATTGACGGCGTGCCGCTGTGCGACGAGCGTCTGGTGCTGATCAGCGAGGCCGATCACCCGCCGATCCGCAGCGCCAAGGAGGTCGAGGGCAGGGCGGTGTTCACCTTTCGCCATGGCTGCGCTTATCGCGCACGGCTGGAGGCGTGGTTTGTTCATTATCAGGCGGCGATGGGCCGGGCGATGGAGATCGAGTCCTATCAGGGCATGCTCGCCTGTGTGATTGCCGGCAGCGGCGTGGCGCTGATGTCGGAGTCGATGCTTGCCAGTTTGCCGGGGCGCGAGAGCGTTGCGGTGCACCCGTTGGCCGAGCCGTTCGCCAGTGCGACAACGTGGCTCATGTGGCGCAAGGGCATGGTCGGGGCCAACCTCAATGCCTGGATTGAACAGCAGCAGGCGCTCTATCCCGTGGCATCGGATGAACCCCGGCAGGCGGGGTGAACCAACCGATCGGAATTCTGTTCAATTCAGTAACAGATCATTGCGGATTTGGCCGAGCATTGCGTAGGACTTCGGACTATTATCAGTGCGAAGCGGCCTCAGAATTCCGGTCGCTCAGCACTACCCTGAAGGGGGCATGACGATGAAAGAGAAAATTCAGAACTGGCTACACGATTTGGGTGTTGCCCTCGGCTTGATCGAACCGCCTCTGCAACCCGTACCAATCCGCACCGATGACGAACAGCGCCGGCGCCAGCCGCGTCGCCGTTAAGCCAAAAAGCACCGGGCTATTTGTGGCGAGGGCGCTTGCTCTCGCTGGGCTGCGAAGCGGCGCCAAAACCATTCGGCCCGGTTGTATATGGTCAATCGCATGTTCTGTGTTTGCGGCTGTTGCGCAGCCGAGCGGGAGCAAGCTTCCTCGCCACAGGGTTTCATCTCATCCCGATAGATGTGTTTGGCACTGCCTCTCAGTGGCGCCCGATCTCAATCAGAAACCTGCTCAAGTCATTCGCCGTTTTCGCGGTCTTGAGCATGTGATCCTCTTCGGCGGTGAATGCCGTCAGTCCGAATTCATCTTCCAGATGGAAGATCAGGTCTTCGATATCCGCCGTTTCCAGCCCTAATTGCACCAGACTGGTGTGGTCGTTGAATTCGCGGGTTTCCAGCAGGCGCCGGATGTAGCGGTGTACCGCGGCACGCACGGCGGCTCTTCTCATGGCAGATGTATTCGTCGTTGTTTTGACTGATTACAGCAGGCCTCAAGCGTGGCCGCGCAACCATTCGTCAATCATCGAGCGCAAATGCCCACCGGAAAAACTGCCGAAGTGCCCGCCATGCACCGTGCGGATCGGCAATGCCTGCAAGCGCCGCAGACTGGTGGCGTAATCTTGCAGATTGGAGTGGTAAGCGTCTTCGATCAGCGGCCCGTCATAGATGATGTCGCCGCTGAACAAGGTTTCGCTGGCCGCCTCATACAGGCTGATCCCGCCCGGCGAATGTCCCGGCGTGTGCAGCACTTGCAGCGTGCGATTACCCAGATCGAGCACGTCGCCGTCCTCGACAAACCCGGTAGCCGGCGCGGCCTTGACCCGGTATTCGGCGTAGCACAACGGGCAGTCCGGATGTGCTTCGAACATGTCGTCACCGACGAAGTCCCGGCTCAAGTCGTTCTCGCCATCCGGCGCGGCAAGAATATCCGCCTCGGCGCGATGCACCAGGCGTTCGGCGAATTCGTGATGCCCGGCGATGTGGTCGAAGTGGCAATGACTGGCGACGGCCACCAGCGGCCGTTCGGTGAGCCACGGCAACTGTTCGCGCAGGCTGACCAGCCCCGAGCCGCTGTCGAGCAGCAGGTCTTTGTCGCGGCCCTGCACATGCCACAGGTTGCAGCGGTAGAACGGGCGGATGTAAGGCTCGTGAATCAGCCGGATGCCGTCGCTCAGGTTTTGCACTTCAAACCATTGATCGCGCGAAACGATCTTCATAAGGCCTTTTCTCCAGACGTAAAAAACGGGTGTGGCAAGTGGGCGTGTCCTCCCTTATTTCCTGCAGGAAATAAGGGAGGACACGCCCGCGCCACACCCGTCGAAGAAAGCATCAAATCGTTACATCAAAGCTTAGATCGCGCTCGCCATCGTCGCAGGACGGCAGGAGAAAAGGCTGACCACCACAAAACTGATCAGGCCCACAGCCAGGCTGTAGTAGATCGGGGTGTTGGCGTCCAGACCGTCCTTGAACATGAACAGCAGCGCGGTAGCAAAGCCCAGGCCCATGCTGGCGATGGCGCCGGCGGTGGTCGCACGTTTCCAGAAGATCGCACCGATCAGCGGGATCAGCATGCCGCCTACCAACAGGTTGTAAGCGAGGGTCAGGGCGCTGATCACGTCATTCACCACCAGGGCGATACCCAGCACGACGACTCCGGTGAGCAAAGTGAACAAGCGGTTGATGGCCAGGCTTGATTGCTTGCCGCCACGCAGTTTCGGCAGCAGGTCTTCAGTCAGGGTGGTGGCGGCGGCGAGCAGGCCGGCGCTGGCGGTGGACATCATGGCTGCCAGAGCAGCGGCGATCACCAGGCCACGGATGCCGTCCGGCAGCGACAGTTTGACGATGGCGGCGAAGGCGTTGTTGACGTTGTCCAGATCGGGGATCAGCACGTGCGCGGCCATACCGATCAGTGCGCAGGCCAGGCCATAGACGATGCAGTAGATGCCCGCGATGCTGCCGGCGTACTGGGCGACTTTGGCGGTCTTGACGGTGAACACCCGTTGCCAGATGTCCTGACCGATCAGGATGCCAAAGAAGTAGATCATGAAGTAGGTGATGATCGTGTCCCAGCCGATGGTGGTGAAGCTGAAGGCGGTCGCCGGCAGTTTCAGCACCAACTCGTCCCAGCCGCCAACGCGGTACAGGCAGATCGGCAACAGGATGAACATCAGGCCCACGGTCTTGATGATGAACTGGACGATGTCGGTCAGGGTCAGCGACCACATGCCGCCGATGGCCGAGTAGATCACCACCACACCACCGCCGAGCAATACCGAGACCCAGAATGGCAGACCGAACAGCACTTGCAGCACGGTGCCGATGGCGAGGATCGAGGTCACGCCGATCATCAGTGCGTAGGCCAGCATTATCGCCGCGCTCGCCGAGCGGGCCATCGGGTTGTAGCGTTTTTCCAGAACCTGGGTAACGGTGTAGATCTTCAGTTTCAGCAGCGGTTTGGCGAGGAACAGGTTCAGCGCGACGATGCCGCAACCCAGTGCCGCGCACAGCCAGAAGCCGGAGATGCCGTGGACGTAGCCCAGACGTACGGTGCCGACGGTGGACGCACCACCAAGCACGGTCGCGGCCATGGTGCCCATGTACAGGCTCGGCCCCAGATTACGTCCGGCGACCAGAAAGTCCTCGTTGGTCTTGGCCTTGCGCATGCCGAAGTAGCCGAGCAAGAGCATGCCGGCGGCGTAGATGAGGACGACGAATAAATCCAAAGCCATGATGGCGTGTCTCCGATTGTCTTTTTTATGTGAGGCTGAATTCGATTTGCCCTTGTGGGAGCGGGCTTGCTCGCGAAGGCGTCGGCACATTCAAACGTGATGTGACTGACAGATCGCTTTCGCGAGCAAGCCCGCTCCCACAGAGGGTGTGTGTTTCTTCAGGCCGCCTGGCGCAGTGCCGATTTGGCCGGTGCTGACGCGCCTTGGCTGCGCGCATCCTGCGGGCCGAACACTTCCCGCGGTTCCGGGAACAGGCTCAGCAACGTCAGGTACACCACCGACGCCAGGCCCAGCGTCACCGGCAAACTGACGTCGATACCGCCGGCCATTTCACCCAGCGGGCCAACGAACTGCCCCGGCAGATTGACGAAGCACAAGCCGACCGCTGCGCTCGGAATCCACGCACCCAGACCACGCCAGTTCCAGCCGTGGCTGAACCAGTAGCGTCCGCCTTGTTCGCCGCGAGTGAACACTTGCAGGTCATCCGGGCAATAGAAGCCGCGACGCACCAGCAGACCGATGATCATGATCACCATCCATGGCGTGGTGCAGGTGATGATCAGCACGGCGAAGGTCGACACGCTCTGCACCAGGTTGGCCGCGAAGCGTCCGATGAAGATGAAGGCAATCGACAGCACGCCGATCAGCAGCGTTGCCTTGACCCGCGACAGCACCCGCGGGAACACGCTGGACATGTCCAGCCCGGTGCCATACAGCGAGGTGGTGCCGGTGGACATGCCGCCGATCACCGCAATCAGGCACACCGGCAGGAAGAACCAGCTCGGCGACACCGCCAGCAGGCCGCCCACGTAGTTGTTGGCCGCGATGTAGTCCGGCGCCTTGATCGCGACGATGGTCGCGGTGGCCAGGCCGAACAGGAACGGGATGAACGTGGCGATCTGTGACAGCACCACCGCCGCCATGATCCGCTGCTTGGACGTGTCACGCGGAATGTAGCGTGACCAGTCGCCGAGGAACGCACCGAAGGAAATCGGGTTGCTCATCGCGACCAGCGCCGCGCCGATGAACGCTGCCCAGAAGCCCGGCTGACCGAGGTTCACGGTACCGGCGTAGTTGACGTCGAACGGGCCGGCGAAGGCGAAGATGCCCAGCAGGAACAACAGGCTGGCGCTCCACACCGCGATCTTGTTCACCCACAGCAGGAAGCGGAAGCCGTAGATGCACACGGTCAGTACCAGAATCGCGAACAGACCGTAGGCCAGGCCCAGGGTCAGGTCGGTTTCCGGCAGACCGATCAGGCGTTTCGCACCACCGATCAGCGCATCCCCCGAACTCCACACCGAGAGCGAGAAAAACGCGATAGCGGTCAACAGCGACAGGAACGAACCGACGATCCGCCCGTGCACGCCAAAGTGTGCGCCAGACGACACGGCATTGTTGGTGCCGTTGATCGGACCGAACAGGCCCATCGGTGCGAGGATCAGCGAGCCGAGCAGCACGCCCGACACAATCGCCCAGACGCCGGCCTGAAAAGACAGACCGAACAGCACCGGGAAACTGCCGAGCACGGCGGTGGCAAAGGTATTCGAACCACCGAAGATCATCCGGAACAGATCCGTCGGGCCCGCGGTGCGTTCGTTGTCCGGGATCTGCTCGACCCCGTGGGTTTCAATTTGCGTAAGGCTTTGGTCGTTGTTGTTGTTATTCATGATCTGCTCCGATCATAAAGGCGCGCTCATCGTGCGTGAGCGTCACCTGTCTTGGCTAAGGGGATGGCAGCCCTTCCGGCATTGCGGACAAATGTTCATGGCAGGCCAGCCAATGGCCTTGTTGTTCTAGGCTCGACGCTTGTTTCTTGAAAACAATCGTCTCGCGCTCCTGGCTGAAGTGTTGCTCCCCTTGCATGCGCAACTCGGTGGCCACGTCATGGATAAACACCGCCACGTCACCCTGCAGGCTGACGAAGGCGTTGCTTGAGGTGCAGGAAAGCACCTCGAAGCCATCCTCGGCGCGCCAGCTGTCCCACAAGGCCTGATAGGCATCGCGCGACAGCAGGGGCTGTTCGAGGGTGTAGAACACGAAGCTCGCATCGGCGCTGAACGCGCCGAAGTAAGCCTCGCGATCGTTGCGGGCGAAAGCCGACACCAGATCGGCGGCCGCCTTCAGAACCTGATCACGTTCGTTCATGACCGAACCCTCAGCGGTGGACCACGCCAGGCAGTACGCAGAGCATTTCGTACAGCAGGTTGGCGGCCAGCAGCGAGGTGTTGCCGGTGGTGTCATAAGCGGGCGAGACTTCTACCAGATCGCAGCCGATCAGGTCGAGGCCCTGGCAGCCACGGACGATTTCAATCGCCTGAATGGTCGTCAGACCTCCGATTTCCGGGGTGCCGGTGCCCGGCGCCCAGGCCGGGTCGATGCCGTCGATGTCAAAGCTCAGGTACACCGGGCCGCCGCCGACTTTTTCGCGCACTTCGGCCATCAGCGGGGCCAGCGACTTGTGCCAGCACTCTTCGGCTTGCACGACGCGGAAGCCCTGATCGCGGCTCCAGTTGAAGTCGTCAGCGGTATAGCCCTGCGCGCGCAGACCAATCTGCACCACGCGGTCGCAGTCCAGAAGACCTTCTTCGACGGCACGACGGAAGGTCGTGCCGTGAGCGATCTTCTCGCCGAACATGTGATCGTTGACGTCAGCGTGCGCATCAATGTGCACCAGACCGACCTTGCCGTGCTTTTTATGGATGGCACGCAGGATCGGCAGGGTGATGGTGTGGTCGCCACCCAAGGTCATCGGGATCACGTTGTGCTCGAGGATGTTGTCGTAGGCTTCTTCGATGATGCGCACGGCGTCGAGCAGGTTGAAGGTGTTGATCGCCACGTCACCGATGTCGGCGACCGACAGCGAGTCGAACGGCGCGGCGCCGGTGGCCATGTTGTACGGGCGGATCATCACCGATTCGGTGCGGATGTCGCGCGGCCCGAAGCGGGTGCCTGGGCGCAGCGAAGTACCGATGTCCAGAGGCACGCCAACGAAGGCAGCGTCCAGGCCGGCAGCGGTCGGTACATGGGGGAGTCGGAGCATGGTGGCGATGCCGCCGAAGCGCGGCATTTCGTTGCCGCCCAGTGGTTGGTGAAGAATCTTGTCCACGGGTAGGGCCTCATCGTCTTTGTTTTATTTATGTCGGCGCACCGTTCAACACAGGTTCGGACGCCGCTGTGGGGCCGATTCTGCGAAATGTAGTGGAGGGGAAGAATCGCTACGGGCAAATACTTAGTTCAGATTTTTCTAAACTAATGCCGAGGCTGGAGATAGACTCAGTGCTGTTCACCGGGGTGAACAGGATGCCCCTGTGGGAGCGGGCTTGCTCGCGAATACGGTGTGTCAGCATCATGGATGTCAACTGACACGACGCCTTCGCGAGCAAGCCCGCTCCCACAGGGAGGGTGTGTTTCCAGACGCACCGTGTGTTTCTTGTGATGGAGTAGACATGGCCAACGCTTTACCTGACCTGAAACTATTGCGCATCTTCGTCAGCGTCGTGCGGCATCAGGGCTTCGCCAATGCGCAGCAGGAACTCAACCTGTCGACCTCGGCGATCAGCACCTACATGAGCCAGCTCGAAGCGGCGCTCGGTCTGGTGTTGTGCCATCGCGGGCGGGGCGGGTTCAGCCTGACCAGCAAGGGTGAGCTGTTCCATCAGGAAACCCTGCGCCTGCTGGCCGAACTCGAAGGCTTCGAGCAGTACGCCGCCGCGCTCAAGGGTGAGCTGCGTGGCACGCTCAACCTCGGTGTGATCGACTCCACCGTCAGCGACAAGGCCCTGCCGTTCGCCGAAGCCATCGGCGCCTACAGCCAGGAACACCCGGCGGTGCATTTGCACCTGTCGGTGATGAGCCCGTACGAACTGCAACTCGGCGTGCAGGACAACCGCCTCGATCTGGCCATCGGTGCGTTTTCCACGCGCATGAGCGGTCTGGTCTACATGCCGCTGTACCGTGAGCAGCACTGGCTGTATTGCAGCAGCCGGCACCCGTTGTTCAACGAGCGGCGGATTCCCGAGCAAGTCATCACCCAGCAACGCATGGTCGGCCGGGGTTACTGGAGCCAGGCCGAGCTGGCGCGCCACGGTTTCAAGCACAGCGCGGCGACCGTGGAAAGTATGGAAGCGCAGCTGATTCTGGTGCTGTCCGGCGCCTACATCGGCTACCTGCCGGAACACTACGCCCAGGCCTGGGCCGACAAGGGCGACTTGCGCGTGTTGCTGCCGGCGACCTTCGGTTATCAGGCGCCGTTTTCGATGATCATGCGCCGGGGCCGCAGCCGCGAGCCGCTGATCCAGACTTTCCGTGACTTGCTCAAAGCACAGCTCAATCAGGCCTGAGAACATGTCCAGACCCCAATGCCCGCGCTGCCTGCGCCCACAAACCCATTGCCTGTGCCCGCTGATCCCGAGCCTCGACAGCCGCACCCGGGTGTTGCTGTTGCAGCATCCGAGCGAGGTCAATCACGCGCTGAACACGGCGCGACTGGCGGCGCTGGGTCTGACCAACGCCGAGCTGATCGTCGGTGAGGTATTCGAGGATCTGCCGGCGCTGCTCAGCCGACCGGGGTATCAGACGCGGTTGCTGTTTCCTGCCGACGATGCGCAGCCGATGCAGGCTTACAGCGAATCCGCTGAGCCGCTGCTGCTGGTGGTGCCGGATGGCACCTGGCGCAAGGCGCGCAAGATGCTCCATCTCAATCCGCTGCTGGCGGCGCTGCCCCGGGTGACGCTGGCCGAGGGCGGGGTGTCGCGGTATCGGTTGCGCAAGGCGCCGGGGCCGGGGGCGTTGTCGACCATCGAGGCGATCGTGCAGGCGCTGGAAACCCTCGAGGCGCCGACGACGTTTACGCCGTTGCTCAAGCCGTTCGAGGCGTTGATCGAGGGGCAGATTGCGGCGATGGGGGAGGAGGTTTTTCAGCGTAATCATGGGGACAGATAGTCGTTGCCTGAGCTGGCCTCTTCGCGAGCAGGCTCGCTCCCACATTTGATCGAAGGTGCGCACAAACGCTGTGTTCACCTCACATCCCCTTGTGGGAGCGAGCCTGCTCGCGAATGCGTCAGATCTATCTGTGCACTGTTCGCAGTGCCTACCGTTCGCGCATCGCCTCGGTCCGCGCCTTCAGCACCGGTTTCAGCAGATAATCCAGCACGCTTTTTTCTCCGGTAATAATGTCCACCGTCGCCACCATCCCTGGGATGATCAGCAGCGGTTTCACATCCCCGCCCAAATGGTTTTTATCGGTCCTGACCTGAATCAGGTAGAAGCTGTTGCCCTTGTCATCGGTGATGGTGTCGGCGCCGATCAGCTCCAGTTTCGCGCTCAGCCCGCCGTAGATCGTGTAGTCATAGGCACTGAACTTGACCATGGCTTTCTGGCCCGGGTGCAGGAACGCAACGTCCTGCGGACGAACCTTGGCTTCGATCAGCAGGTTGTCTTCCAGCGGCACGATTTCCACCATGTCGCTGCCCGGCTGCACCACGCCGCCGATGGTGTTTACCTTGAGCTGCTTGATCACCCCGTGCACCGGCGAGGTCACGGTGGTGCGGCTGACGCGATCGTCGATTGCGATGCTCGAGGCGGTGATTTTCGACAGGTCGGTGCGCTTCTGATTGAGGTCCTTGGCGGCGTCGGAGCGGAAGGTCTGTTCCGATTCGTCGATCTTGCTCTTGATCTCGTTGATCGCCGATTCGGCACGGGGGATCGCCAGCGTCGTCGCGTTCAGCGAGCCACGAATCTCCACCGCACTGCGCTTGAGCCGCAGGATTTCCACTGGCGATACCGCGCCGGTGCCGACCAGCGGCGCGGACATGTTCATCTCTTGCTGCAGCAGCGCCAGGCTGGAGCTGTACTGACCTTGTTTGGAGCGAAACTCCGCCAGCTCCTGCGTCTTCTGCCGCAGCTGTTCGGTGAGGGTGCGTTGCTCACTGGCCAGGCGCCGTTGGCGCTGGTCGTACAGCGCCCGTTCGTCTTCGGCGACCTGTGGTGCCTTGGCAACCACCTCGTCAGACAGCTTGAGCGGGCGCCCCTCGGCTTCGGCGGAGAGGCGTTCGACTTGCGCGGTCAGGGCGTAACGGTCGGCTTCGCTCTCACCCTTGTTCGACAGGAAGCGCGTGTCATCCAGGCGCAACAGCTTGTCGCCCTTGTTCACCATTTGCCCTTCACGCACAAAAATCTCGGTAACGATGCCGCCCTCAAGGTTCTGGATCACCTGGACCTTGCTCGATGGGATCGCCTTGCCTTCGCCCATGGTCACTTCTTCAAGCACCGCGAACTTGGCCCAGACCAGCGCACTGATCAACAGCGCCGCCGCCAGCCACACGGTGATCCGCGACCAGCGCGGCGAATCCTGTAACGAAGCACCGGCGGTTTCGGGCATGAACTCGGCTTCGGCGCTTTTGCCGAAACTGTCGAAGTAGCCGCGTGATTTGCCATCGGATGCAGCTGACATGGGCAACTCCTAGACCGCCGCCGAGCCGACACGGCCCTTGCGCAGTGCATCGATGACCGCTTCTTTCGGGCCGTCAGCGACGACCCGGCCGTTGTCCAGCACCAACAACCGATCCACCAGGCTCAGCATCGAGGTGCGATGGGTGACCAGCAGCAGCGTCTTGCCTTGCACCCAGCCGTGGAGCTTCTGGCGCAGCAGGTCTTCGCTGCTGTTGTCCATGGCGCTGGTGGGCTCGTCGAGCAGCATGATCGGCGGGTCGAGCAGCAGCGCCCGGGCCAGCAATACGGCCTGGCGCTGGCCGCCGGAGAGCAATTGTCCACGCTCGCCCACCGGGCGGTCGAAACCTTGCGGATGCTGGCGGGCGAGCTCGGTGACGCCCGTCAGTTCGGCGACTTCGAGCATGCGCGAATCGCTGATGTAGCGTGCACCGAGGGTCAGGTTGTCGCGCAGGCTGCCGGCCAGCAGCGGCAGGTCGTGGGCGACGTAACCGATCTGCTGGCGCAGGTCGGCGACATCCAGTTGTCGCAGGTCGAGGCCATCGAGCAGCAACTGGCCTTCTTCGGGTTCATAGAACCCCATCACCAGCCGCGCCAAAGTGCTTTTGCCCGAGCCGCTGCGGCCGATGATGCCGATCCGCTCGCCGGGTTTCATGCTGAAGCTGACGTTGCTCAACGCCGGCGCGTTCTGGCCGTTGTAGTGAAACGTCACGCCGCTGACGTCCAGCGCACCTTGCAGTTGTGTACGTTCCAGTGGCCGCTGCTTGCCGTCGCGCTCCTGCGGCAGGCCCATCAGCGCGTCGGTGCTTTTCATCGTCAGTTGCGCTTGCTGGTAGCGGGTGATCAGGCCAGCGATCTGCCCCAGCGGCGCGAGCACGCGGCTGCCGAGCATGTAGCTGGCGACCAGCGCACCGACGCTGAGGTTGCCGGCGATGATGCTGTAGACCCCGGCGACAATCGTCGCCATCCCGGAAAACTGCTGGATGAACAGCGTGCCGTTGGTCGCCAGCGCCGAGAGGTTGCGCGCATGGCTGTCGAGGCGGGTGAGGGCGCCGTGGGTGCTTTCCCATTTGTGCTGGCGCTCGCTTTCGGCGCTGCAGGCCTTGAGGGTTTCGAGGCCGCCAAGGGTTTCGATCAGCAACGCCTGACGTTCGGCGCCCAGGCTCAGGCTTTTTTGCACGGTGTCACGCAGGCGCACCTGAATGGCCAGGGCAAAAATGATCGTGATCGGAAACGCCAGCAGCGGAATCACCACCAGCCAGCCGCCGAGCAGGCCGATCACCACCAGCATCAACACTACGAAGGGCAGGTCGATCAGGCTGGTCAGGGTCACCGCCGTGAGGAATTCACGCAGGCCCTGAAAGTCATGAATGCTCTGGGCGAAACCACCGATGGTGGCTGGCCGTGCCTTCATCGCCATGCCGGTGATGCGTTCAAATAATGTCGCGGAAAGGATCACGTCGGTTTTCTTGCCGGCGGTGTCCAGCAGGTGCGCACGCACCACCCGCAGCACCAGTTCGAAACCGGTGCCGATCAACAGGCCGATCGCCAATACCCACAGGGTCGAGGTGGCTTGATTGGGCACCACGCGGTCGTAAGTCTGCATGACGAACAGCGGCACCATCAGGCCCAGCAGGTTGATCAGGAAACTGGCGAGGATCGCATCGCTGTACAGCCATTTCGACAGCTTCAGGGTGTCGCGAAACCAGGCGTGGACCCGCGGCACCAGCGGTGAACGCAAGTCTTCGAGTTCGTGGCGCGGACGGGCGAACAAGGCCTGGCCGCTGTAGTGTTCGGCCAACTCTTCACGGCTGACCCATTGCTCGCCGCCATCGGCTTCGCTGGGCAGAATCAGCACCTTGCCGTCGTCGGCGAAACGCCGCAGCACAGCGGTACGCCCATCCTTGAGCAACAACAGAATCGGCAGATTCAGCGCTGAGATGTCTTTCAGTTCACGTCGCAGCAAGCGCGCCTGCAGACCGGCCCGGGCCGCTGCACGGGGCAACAGGTCCAGGCTCAGGCGTTGCTTGTTCAGGGGCAGCCCGGCACTCAGGCTGGCGCGACTGACAGTCGCGCCGTGGAGTTTGCAGAGGATCAACAGACCGTCGAGTAACGGGTCATCGAAGCTCAACCGCGGATCGATCCCGGTGCTACCGGGTTCCATGCTGGTCATATTGATCGCCTCCGTAAGACTTGCCCAAAACCTGTGGCGAGGGAGCGTGCTCCCGTTGGGCTGCGCAGCAGCCCTGTGCAACTAACGGAATCGGCAGTGTGAGCGCTGCGCACTCAAGAGTGACGGTGCGGCGATCCGACAAGCTCCCCCACCACAGCGTTTTGCTTACTTCAGTTCAGGCAGGCGCGCCTCGTTCTTCACCTCGGTCGCCGCGATCGCATCTGCCGGCAGCACCACCCGTTGCTTGCTCAGCAACTGGCCCATATTTGCCAGCACGCGGTACATCGAATACTCCTCGGTGTAGCGGATTTCGGTGTAGCGACGGTTGGCGTTGTAGAGCTCGTTTTCACTGTCGAGCAAGTCGAGCAGGGTGCGTTGGCCAAGGCCGAACTGATCCTGATAGGCCGCGCGCACACGTTTGGTGGTCTCGGCATATTCGCGGGCGGTCGGGGTCTGCTTCTTCGCGTTGACCATGGCGTTCCAGGCCAGGTGAATGTTCTCGTTCAACTGACGCAGGGCATTGTTGCGGATGTCCATTGCCTGGTTGATCTGGTGCGCATCGGACGCCAGACGGGCCTTGTCGCTGCCGCCGCGGAACAGGTTGTAGTTCATGATCACGCCGACGCGCCATTCGTTGTCGTGGCCTTCATCGCCTTGCACGTTGTTGTTCGCACCGACTGCCGCTTCGGCATCGAAGCGTGGGTAGAACGGCGACTTGGCAACTTCGTACTGGCTCTCGGCCGACTGCACGTCCGCCTGCGCGGATTTCAGGTACGGGTTGTTCTCGACCATGCTCTGCTGGGCTTCCGGCAGGCTGGTGGGGATTTCGCCGCGGGTCGACGGTGGCGCTTCGAGTTCATCGGGCATGCGCCCGACCACGGCGTAGAAGTTCGATTCGGCGTCGGCCAGATCGACTTCAGCGGTGTCGAGGTTGTTCTGCGCCAGCGCCTTACGGGCGACCGACTGATCGGAGTCAGCGGTGCTGCCGATGCCGCGCTGGGTACGCAGGCCGATCTGATCATTCACGCGCAAGTGCGCTTGCAGGTTGTTCTTGGCCAGGGTCACCAGTTCACGACGCTTGAGCACTTCGAGGTAAACCTCGATGGTGCGCAGGGCCAGATCCTGGGCGGTGCCTTGCGCGTAGTAGGCGCGCGAGTTGGACACGCCCTTGGTGCGTTCGACCTCGTTGGCGGTGTTGAAACCGTCGAAGATCATTTGCCGAAGGCGTAACTCGGACTGGGTGTAGTTGAGAATTTCGGTGTTGTGTCCGCTCGGCGTCAGCGAGCGGGTGTTGGTGTTGTCGCTGTAGCCACGCCCGTAGGCGGCATTCAGATCGACGGAAGGATAGAAGCCACCCTTGGCCACCTTCACCTGCTCATCGGCCGACAGTTTGGCGTCGACTCGCGAGGCGAGTTCCGGGTGGGTGGCGATGGTGCTTTGAATCGCTTCGGTCAGGTTCATGGCCTGGGCTTGGGAAGTGCAAGCCATGGCCAGCAAAACCGCGCTGCAGAGGGGGGTTAAAACGCGCATGGGGTGCATCTCCCTGGTCCTGATGGTGCGTTACTGTCGCCAAATATTTGACGATATTTTGAGGTGTAAGCGTTTCACTCTTGTAACAACAGAGCTAAGAACATCCTGAAGCGTAGCTAAGAAAAAATTTTCATAAGGCTTATGCCGAAAAAAACTTATGCGCTTGACAAAAACCGGCACATTGTTCAGGACGAAAGCCTTTGTTTCATGCGCTTTAGGGAGCACAGAAAGGCTTGAGGAAAGTTCCACTCACTTTGCGACATACGGCGAAGTACTGCTGAAGGGGAGGGACGCGTAGCGGTTAATGAGCGACAGTTTTTTGTCACTCGGGTGATTCACCACCGTTACGTAGCGTTAGTGGGCGTGCTGCATCGATCAGGGAACCGAAGTGCTTGAAAGCACTGAAGTTTCCTTGTTCGCGCAAACCTGCGAAACGAACTGCCGAGGTGCGAGCGTCACCCCGGCAACCCGCTTGAGCCATGGGCTGCTTCGCGAACCAGTGCCGACGGTGGTCGGCAGCGGAGGAAATTCACATGGCAACGCTCATCGGGATCGTCACTAAAGTCATTGGTCAGGTTTTTGCGCAGGGTACCGACGGCACGCGCCGCGCCCTGGTCGAGGGCGACCGCTTGTATGCCGGCGATCAAGTGATCACCGGCGCTGAAGGCGCCGTCGCCGTTCATCTGCAAAACGGCCATGAGTTGACCCTGGGCCGCGACAGCAGCATGACCATGTCCGGGCAACTGCTGGCTAACCAGGCGGTGCACATCGATTCCCCTGAAGCGCTGACGCCGAGCGAAGCGCAACTGACCGATGTCGAACAGATCCAGAAAGCCATCGCCGCTGGAGAAGACCCGACCAAAGCCGCGGAAGCGACCGCTGCGGGGCCGAATGCACCGACTGGCGTGCCAGGCGAGGCGGGCGGTGGCCACAGCTTTGTGTTGCTGACCGAAGTCGGCGGGCGAGTGGACCCGGTCATCGGTTTTCCCACCGCCGGTTTCAACGGGATTCCCGAGTTTCCGCAAGTGCGGCCATTTGTGGTGGTCGACAATGGCGACAACACGCCAATCGTGCCGCCGGTCAATAATCCGGTGACACTCAGCGGCCTCGCGGTACCCGGCGGGGAGCTGACGCTCAACGAAGCCAACCTGCCGGACGGCTCCTCTGCCAATCCTGGTGCGCTGACCCAGAATGGCAGCTTCACGGTGTCGGCACCGGACGGTCTGAGCAGCCTGAACATCGGTGGGATCAACGTGATCAGCGGCGGCGTGGCGGCGGGTTTTCCGCAGTCGATCACCACGCAACTGGGCAACACCCTGACCATCACCGGCTACAACGCTTCGACCGGGGTCGTCAGCTACAGCTACACCCTCAACGGCAACGACGCCCATCCAGCCGGTGACGGCGCCAACAGCCTCAGCGAACATTTCACCGTGACCGCCGGCGACAGCAATGGCGACAGCGCCACCGGCTCGCTGGACGTCAACATCATCGACGACGTGCCCAGAGCGGTGAGTGACAGCAACGCCAACACCGCTTCGGAAACCCTGTTGACCCTCACCGGCAACGTCCTGACCAACGATGTGCAGGGCGCCGATCGTGTACCCACTGGCCCCGTCACCGCGGGTACGTTCACCGGCACTTTCGGTACCCTGGTGTTGAATGCCAACGGCACTTACACCTATACCCTGAACACCAGCGATGCGGATTTCAAAGCCCTGCACGGCGGCGGCAACGGCACCGAGACGTTCACCTACACCATCACCGATTCGGATGGCGACACCAGCACGGCGAATCTGGTTTTGCAGATTCACAACAACGACGATCCGGTGGTGATCAACGGGTTGAGCGTTGAAGGCGGGGAACTGACAGTCTTTGAGAAAAACCTCAGCACCGGCAGCGAGCCGGATTCCACCGCGCTGACCCAGAGCGGCACCTTCAGCATCACGGCGCTGGATGGCGTCACCACATTGACCGTCGGCGGCATCGCTGTCGTTACCAACGGCGTGGCAGCGGGCTTCCCCCAATCGGTCACCACACCGCTCGGCAGCACGTTAACGATCACAGGTTTCAACGCGACCACCGGTGTCGTCAGCTACAGCTACACCCTCGACCACAACGACGCCCACCCAACCGCCAACGGTGCAAACAACCTGCCCGAACAGTTCGCCGTCACCGTAGTCGACGACAACGGCACGACCGCCAACGCAACGCTCGATGTGAACATCATCGACGACCTGCCAAAAGCAGTGAACGACAGCAACACCGGCACCGCCTCGGAAACCAACCTCACGCTGACCGGTAACGTCCTGACCAATGACGTGCAAGGCGCCGACCGTGTACCGACTGGCCCAGTCACTGCCGGGACTTTCACTGGCACTTACGGCACCCTGGAACTGCACACCGACGGCACCTACACCTACACGCTGAACCCCACTGATGCCGACTTCAAGAATCTGCACGGCGGCGGCAATGGGACCGAGACCTTCACCTACACCATCACCGATTCGGACGGCGACACCAGCACGGCGAATCTGGTTTTGCAGATCCACAACAACGACGACCCCGTGGTCATCAGCGGCCTGGATGTGAACGGCGGCGAACTCACCGTCTACGAAAAAAACCTCAGCACCGGCAGCGCGCCTGATGCTAATGCGCTGACCCAAAGCGGCACGTTCACCATTACCGCACTCGACGGTGTTACGACGCTCACGGTGGGCGGCATCGCGGTTGTCACCAACGGCGTGGCGGCAGGCTTCCCCCAATCGGTCACCACACCGCTCGGCAGCACGCTGACCATCACTGGCTTCAACGCGACCACCGGTGTCGTCAGCTACAGCTACACCCTCGACCACAACGATGCCCACCCAACGGCCAACGGCGCCAACAACCTGCCTGAGCAGTTCGCCGTCACCGTAGTCGACGACAACGGCACGACCGCCAACGCAACGCTCGATGTGAACATCATCGATGACCTGCCAAAAGCGGTGAACGACAGCAACACCGGCACCGCCTCGGAAACCAACCTGACGCTGACCGGCAACGTCCTGACCAACGACGTGCAGGGCGCCGACCGTGTACCGACTGGCCCAGTCACTGCCGGGACTTTCACTGGCACTTACGGCACCCTGGAACTGCACACCGACGGCACCTACACCTACACGCTGAACCCCACTGATGCCGACTTCAAGAATCTGCACGGCGGCGGCAATGGGACCGAGACCTTCACCTACACCATCACCGATTCGGACGGCGACACCAGCACGGCGAATCTGGTTTTGCAGATCCACAACAACGACGACCCCGTGGTCATCAGCGGCCTGGATGTGAACGGCGGCGAACTCACCGTCTACGAAAAAAACCTCAGCACCGGCAGCGCGCCTGATGCTAATGCGCTGACCCAAAGCGGCACGTTCACCATTACCGCACTCGACGGTGTTACGACGCTCACGGTGGGCGGCATCGCGGTTGTCACCAACGGCGTGGCGGCAGGCTTCCCCCAATCGGTCACCACACCGCTCGGCAGCACGCTGACCATCACTGGCTTCAACGCGACCACCGGTGTCGTCAGCTACAGCTACACCCTCGACCACAACGATGCCCACCCAACGGCCAACGGCGCCAACAACCTGCCTGAGCAGTTCGCCGTCACCGTAGTCGACGACAACGGCACGACCGCCAACGCAACGCTCGATGTGAACATCATCGATGACCTGCCAAAAGCGGTGAACGACAGCAACACCGGCACCGCCTCGGAAACCAACCTGACGCTGACCGGCAACGTCCTGACCAACGACGTGCAAGGCGCCGACCGCGTACCGACCGGCCCCGTCACTGCCGGGACTTTCACTGGCACTTACGGCACCCTTGAACTGCACACCGACGGCACCTACACCTACACGCTGAACCCCACTGATGCCGACTTCAAAAACCTGCATGGCGGCGGCAACGGCACCGAGACGTTCACTTACACCATCACCGATTCAGACGGCGACACCAGCACCGCCAACCTTGTCCTGCAGATCCACAACAACGACGACCCGGTGATTCTCAACGGTCTCGACGTCAACGGCGGCGAACTCACCGTCTACGAAAAAAACCTCAGCACCGGCAGCGCGCCTGATGCCAATGCGCTGACCCAAAGCGGCACGTTCACCATTACCGCACTCGACGGTGTCACGACGCTCACGGTGGGCGGAATCGCGGTTGTCACCAACGGCGTGGCAGCGGGCTTCCCCCAATCGGTCACCACACCGCTCGGCAGCACGTTAACGATCACAGGTTTCAATGCGGCAACCGGTGTCGTCAGCTACAGCTACACCCTCGACCACAACGATGCGCATCCGACTGCCAACGGCGCCAACAACCTGCCCGAACAGTTCGCCGTCACCGTAGTCGACGACAACGGCACCACCGCCAATGCAACGCTCGATGTGAACATCATCGACGACCTGCCAAAAGCAGTGAATGACAGCAACACCGGCACCGCCTCGGAAACCAACCTCACGCTGACCGGCAACGTCCTGACCAATGACGTGCAGGGCGCCGACCGTGTACCCACCGGCCCAGTCACCGCAGGCACCTTCACCGGCACTTACGGCACCCTGGAACTGCACACCGACGGCACCTACACCTACACGCTCAACCCGACCGATGCCGACTTCAAAAACCTGCACGGCGGCGGCAACGGCACCGAAACCTTCACCTACACCATCACCGACTCGGATGGCGACACCAGCACCGCCAACCTTGTCCTGCAGATCCACAACAACGACGATCCTGTGATCATCAGCGGCCTGGATGTGAACGGCGGCGAACTCACCGTCTACGAAAAAAACCTCAGCACCGGCAGCGCACCAGATGCCAATGCGCTGACTCAGAGCGGCACGTTCACGATCACTGCTCAGGACGGCGTTACCACGCTGACCGTCGGTGGAATCGCGGTTGTCACTAACGGTGTCGCCGCAGGCTTTCCGCAATCGGTCACCACACCGCTCGGCAGCACGTTGACGATCACAGGTTTCAATGCGGCAACCGGTGTCGTCAGCTACAGCTACACCCTCGACCACAACGACGCCCACCCAACCGCCAACGGTGCAAACAACCTGCCCGAGCAGTTCGCCGTCACCGTAGTCGACGACAACGGCACCACCGCCAACGCAACGCTCGATGTGAATATCATCGATGACCTGCCAAAAGCAGTGAATGACAGCAACACCGGCACCGCCTCGGAAACCAACCTCACGCTGACCGGCAACGTCCTGACCAATGACGTGCAAGGCGCCGACCGTGTACCGACTGGCCCCGTCACTGCCGGGACTTTCACTGGCACTTACGGCACCCTTGAACTGCACACCGACGGCACCTACACCTACACGCTCAACCCCACCGATGCCGACTTCAAAAACCTGCACGGCGGTGGCAACGGCACTGAAACCTTCACCTACACCATCACCGATTCGGACGGCGACACCAGCACCGCCAACCTTGTCCTGCAGATCCACAACAACGACGACCCGGTGATTCTCAACGGTCTCGACGTCAACGGCGGCGAACTCACCGTCTACGAAAAAAACCTCAGCACCGGCAGCGCGCCTGATGCCAATGCGCTGACCCAGAGCGGCACATTCACCGTGACCGCACTCGATGGTCTGCAAACCCTCACCGTCGGCGGCATCGCCGTGGTCACCAACGGTGTGGCGGCAGGCTTCCCGCAATCGGTCACCACACCGCTCGGCAGCACGCTGACCATCACTGGTTTCAACGCGGCTACAGGTGTTGTGAGTTACAGCTACACGCTGGATCACAACGACGCCCACCCCACCGGTAACGGTGCCAACAGTCTCACCGAGAACTTCAACGTGGTCGCCACCGATGGCGACGGCAGCACTGCGTCCGGGCAGATCAACGTCAACATCATCGACGACCTGCCGACCGCCAAGGCCGACACCGGTTCGGTGGTGGAGGGCGGTACGGTCAATGTCAGCGTGCTGGGCAATGACGTTACCGGTGCGGACGGCGCCGCAGCGGGCGGTGCAGTGGTTGGCGTGCGTGCCGGCGGCGACACCTCAAGTTCGGCGATCGGCGGCCTCAACAGCAACATCAACGGCACCTACGGTTTCCTGACCCTGGATGCGGCCGGCAACGCCATTTACCACAGCAACCCGAACTCGGTGAGCCCACCGGGTGCCACCGATACTTTCACCTATACCATCCGCGACGGTGACGGCGACGAAAGCACCACCACCATCACCATCAACGTCGCCGACAGCAAACTGGTGGCCTCGGTCGATCAGGACGTGACGGTCTATGAAAAAGCCCTCGACCTGACCAAGGACGGCCAGGACCTGGCCCCGGGTACGGTCACCGGCAGCGATCCGACCAATACCGGCGAAACTGCCACCGGTACGCTGGTCGGCGCGGTCACTGGCGGCAGCGGGGCGATCACTTACACCCTGGTTGGCAGCGCCACCGGCACTTACGGGCAGATCCAGCTCAACGCTGACGGCACCTACACCTACACCCTGACCTCGGCGCCGAAAACCACGCCGAACGCCAACGACGGCGCGAATACCCTGAGCGAAAGTTTCACCTACAAAGCCACCGATGCACTGGGCAACAGCACCACCAGCACCATCGTGGTCAACATCGTTGATGACGTGCCGAAAGCGGTGCCGTCGGATCGCTCCGTGGCAGCGGTGGAGATCGATTCCAACATCCTCATCGTCCTCGACATTTCCGGCAGCATGGTCGATCCGTCCGGCGTGCCGGGGCTGTCGCGGCTGGATCTGGCGAAACAGGCGATCAGTGCCTTGCTCGACAAATACGACGACCTCGGCGACGTGAAGGTGCAACTCGTCACCTTCAGCAGCAGCGCCACCGACAGAACGTCGGTATGGGTTGACGTGGCGACCGCCAAATCGCTCCTCGCCGGCCTCACGGCGGGTGGCGGCACCAACTACGACGCGGCCGTGGCGACGATGCAAACCGCCTTCAACACCTCGGGCAAACTCACCGGGGCGCAGAACGTCGGCTACTTTTTCTCCGACGGCAAACCGACCACAGGCCAGGAAATCGGCACCGCTGACGAGACCGCACTCAAAGCGTTCCTTGATGCCAACAACATCAAGAACTACGCGATCGGCCTGGGCAGCGGCGTGAGCAACGCCAACCTCGACCCGCTGGCCTATGACGGCATCAGCCACACCAACACCAACGCCGTGGTGGTCACCGATCTCAATCAGCTCAACTCGGTGCTCTCGGGCACCGTGGAAGGTGCGCCGGTCACCGGTTCGCTGCTGGGCGAGGGTGGCACGTTCGGTGCCGATGGCGGTTTCATCAAATCCATCGTGATCGACGGCACCACCTACACCTATGACCCGCGCGCCAACAGCGGCCAGGGGTCGTTGACCCCAAGCGGTGGCACCAACCACGGCACGTTCAACACGGTGAACAACACGTTGAGCATCGCCACCAACAACAGCGGCACGCTGGTGATCAACCTCGATACTGGCGACTACAGCTACACCTCGCAGAAAACCACCACCACGGTGATCACCGAGAACATCGGCTTCACCCTCAGCGATAACGATGGCGACCTCGCCAGCTCGACGCTGACGGTGAAAGTGATCCCCAACTCGCCACCGGTGGCGATGGACGACCACGTCATCACCAACGTGCTGTCGAGCAGCGTCACGGTGCCGGGCGAACTGCTGCTGGCCAACGACACCGACCCGGACGGCGACCCGCTCAACGCCTCGCCGACCACCTTCAACACCGGGTGGGCAGCCAAGGGCGCTGACTTCAGCGGTACCGGCGCCATCACGTTCAACGGCACCGGTAACACCGCCGCCAACCAGAACCTGGCCGACGTGCGCAATGCGTTCGCGGCCAACACGGCAGCGATGACGGCTGTGCTGGTGGTCAGCGGATACCTCGGCGCGGTGACCACCGCCAATGCCAACGATGAGGACCTGATCACCGTCAAACTGAAACAGGGCGAAACGCTGAACCTGGATCACAACCTGGCGGCCGGGCACATCACCATGGAGTACTCGGTCAACGGTGGTGCGTTCACCAGCATCGCCGACGGCGGCACCATCACTGCCAGCGCTGATGGCACCTATCAGATCCACGTGACCAACATCAGCAACACCAGCGGCAGTAACCCCACTGCGGCGGAAAACTACCAACTGACCATGACGGTCAACTACGCCGGCGCGCACGACGTGACGCCGGACTTCAACGGCACCTACACCGCCAACGACAACCATGGCGGCAGCGACACGGCCAACGTCAGCATCACCTATCAGGATGGTCATATGCTCACCGGTACCGCAGGCGATGACATTCTGGTGGCCGGCACCGGCAACAACATCCTCAATGGTGGCGACGGTAACGACGTGCTGACCGCTGGCTCCGGCAACAACGAAATGCACGGCGGCGCGGGCAACGACTTGCTCTACAGCGGCCCGGGCAATGACATTCTCGATGGCGGCACCGGCATCGACACGGTCAGCTATGCCCACGCCACTGCCGGAGTCACGGTCAACCTCGGTCTGCTGGGGGCGCAAAACACCATCGGCGCTGGCACCGATACCCTCAGCAACATCGAAAACCTGGTCGGTTCGAACTTCAACGACACCCTGACCGGCGACAACAATAACAACGTGATCAACGGCGGACTGGGCAACGACATCCTCAACGGCGGCGGCGGTGACGATCTGCTGATCGGCGGGATGGGCAACAACACCCTGACCGGCGGGCCGGGGGCCGATACCTTCCAGTACCTGAAGGGCAACACGGGCCACGACACCATCACCGACTTCACCCCGGGCACCGACAAGCTCGACCTGTCGCAACTGCTGCAAGGTGAAAACGGCACCACGGCGTCGCTGGACGATTACCTGCACTTCACCGTCACCGGCAGCGGCGCTTCGGTGCTCACCAGCATCGACGTCAGTGCCCTGGCCGGCGCAACGCCGAACCAGACCATCGACCTGGCCGGCGTCAACCTCGCCAGCCACTACGGCGTGACCCCGGGGGCGGGCGGGGTGATCGCCAGCGGGCACGACACGGCGACGATCATCAGCGGCATGCTCAATGATCATTCGTTGAAGGTGGATACGGTGTAGCGAGGCCTGAAACGACAAAACCCGCCGTCCCGATTAACCGGGACGGCGGGTTTTTTATGCCTGAAGCGATGTGTTGCCGGTGAGACAGCCTTCGCGAGCAGGCTCGCTCCCACAGGTGGGCGCATTCTAATGTGGGAGCGAGCCTGCTCGCGAAGGGGGCATTATCGACGCCGCGTGATTCAGGTGATGTTCATCACACCTGCGGCAATTTCAGGTCATCCAGCGTCCGACTCACCGCCAGCTCCGCGAGCATCACTCCGGTCCAGACCATGGATTCGCAGGCGTTGACCAGCAGCGATTCGGTGCTGATGCCGGGGCAAATCATGCACATCGTATTGGCTGGCGTGTAAAACTCGCTTCAAGACTTGCGCAACGTCTTCTGCCGCAAGATATAAACCGTTACCAGTACCGCACTGGTCAGCATGAACCCCCGCGCCCACGGCAGCGGCACCAGGTAACACGAGAACAGAATGCTCGCCCACATCAGCCCGATCGCGTAGACCTTGCCTTTGAGCGGAATGCCGTTGCCGTCGAGGTAGTCGCGGATCCATGGCCCGAGTCGCGGATGCTCGACCAGCCAGCGATAGAAACGCGGAGAGCTGCGGGCGAAACACGCCGCTGCGAGCAGAAGGAAAGGGGTGGTGGGCAGAACCGGCAGGAAAATGCCGATCACCCCCAATGCCACGCTGAGCCAGCCGATGGCCAGCAGGATGTAGCGCAACATCAGGGAGCGGTTGCCTATGGGGTTGTCCATAGGCCGGGTCTTAGTGGTGACGTGGCTTGAGGATCGCCGGTTTTTCGTCTGGCGCCTGGCACAACAGATACAGCGCGGTCAGGGCTTCCGGGATCTGCACGATCATGTCGTCCATCAGGTTGGCGTCCTTGGCGATGTCTTCGAACTCTGGCTGTTCGTCGAACAGGCCCGAACCGACCATGATCGGCAGGAGCATTTCGCTGACTTCTTCTTCGGCAGTCTCGAACCAGGCCGCTTCACGCAGGAACACGCCTTCCATGAAACCGATGCACCAGCCGCGCAGTTCGGAATCGTCCGGCTCGTCACCGAGGTCCAGATCGCATGGCAGTTCGAACTCTTCGTCGGACGCCAGTTGGCGGGCGATGTGTGCCTTGAGGCCGATCAGCGTGGCTTCGATCTCTTCGCGCTGCGCGTCGCTGCTGTAATGCGGCTCTTCGGCGAACAGGGCGTCGATCCATTCGCGCTCCGGTACGTCTTCGGCACAGATCGACAATGCGGTCAGGTAACCGTGGGCGGCCACGTAATCCAGCGCCTCTTCGTGCAGCTCGTCGGCGTCGAGAAAGACTTGCAGGCGGGTTAGTTGCTCAGCGAAGGACATTACGGGGCTACCTTGGGGGAATAAACAATGCGGGAATTCTAGGCCTTCTTGCGCGCTCAAGCCAGCCGCACGGCAGATTTGCCGTAATTACAGGCAACACGAATAACCCTGTGGGAGCGGGCTTGCTCGCGAATGCGCTGTATCAGGCACGTTTGTATCGACTGGCACGCCGCCTTCGCGAGCAGGCTCACTCCTACAGGGAGTTATGGTGGCAGATTAATCGGTGTCTTCTCAGCGGCACCCCTTGCCGGGGAGGGCTCGGGTATACTGCCGCGTTTTCGCTCCCTGCTCGTATTGCGGTGGTCTGGCAATGCGCTCTTACGTTTTGTTTAAGCAGCCCTGGCTGTCCTGAACCAGCCTGTGCAGGGATGTTTCGGTAGATTTTTGGAGTTTTTATGCTCGAACAGGCTCAACGCGTCCTCAAGGACATCTTCGGCTACGACAGTTTCCGTGGCCGTCAGGGTGCAATCATTGAGCGCGTGGCCAGCGGCGGTGATGCGCTGGTGCTGATGCCTACCGGTGGCGGCAAGTCCCTGTGCTTCCAGGTGCCGGCGCTGTTGCGCGACGGCCTGGCAGTGGTGGTATCGCCGTTGATCGCCTTGATGGACGATCAGGTCGCCACCCTCGAAGAGCTGGGTGTGGCCGCTGCGGCGCTGAACTCCACGCTGAGTGCCGAACAGCAGCGCGATCTGGCGGCGCGGATCAAGCGCGGCGAAGTGAAAATGCTGTATCTGGCGCCCGAGCGTCTGGTGCAGCCGCGCATGCTGTCGTTCCTGCAAGGGCTGAATATCGCCCTGTTCGCCATCGATGAAGCGCACTGCGTCTCGCAATGGGGCCACGACTTCCGTCCGGAATACCTGCAACTTGGCCAGTTGGCGGAAATGTTCCCCGACGTACCGCGTATCGCCCTGACTGCCACTGCAGACAAGCGTACCCGCGAAGAAATCGTCACCCGCCTGCATCTGCAAAATGCCGAGCGCTTCCTGTCGAGCTTCGACCGCCCGAACATTTTCTACCGCATCGTACCCAAGGAGCAGCCGCGCAAGCAGTTGCTGGCATTCCTCGCCGAGCGCCGCAGCGATGCGGGCATCGTCTACTGCCTGTCGCGCAAGAAGGTCGAAGAAGTGGCGGCGTTCCTCAGCGAGCAGGGCTTCCCGGCCCTGCCATATCACGCCGGCCTGCCCAACGATCTGCGCGCCTTCAACCAGAAACGCTTCCTCAACGAGGAAGGCCTGATCATGGTCGCCACCGTGGCGTTCGGCATGGGCATCGACAAGCCCAACGTACGTTTTGTCGCGCACCTCGATCTGCCGAAATCCCTCGAAGCGTATTACCAGGAAACCGGTCGCGGCGGCCGTGATGGCCTGCCGGCGGACGCGTGGATGGCCTACGGTCTGCAAGACGTGGTGATGCTCAAGCAAATGCTGCAGAACTCCGAAGGCGATGAGCGGCACAAGCGTCTGGAGCAGCACAAGCTCGACGCCATGCTCTCGCTCTGCGAAGAGACCCGTTGCCGGCGCCAGACCCTGCTGGCGTATTTCGACGAAGACATGCCCGAGCCGTGCGGCCACTGCGACAACTGCGTCGACGGCGTGCAGACCTGGGACGCCACCGAGCCTGCACGTCAGGCGTTATCGGCGATTTTCCGCACTGGCCAGCGTTATGGCGTCGGCCATCTGGTGGATGTGCTGCTGGGCAAGGACAACGAAAAAATTCGCAGTTTCGGCCATCAGCACCTATCGGTGTGGGGCGTCGGCAAAGCGTTGAGCGAGAGCGAATGGCGCTCGTTGTTCCGCCAGTTGGTGGCCCGTGGTCTGGCCGATGTCGATCACGAAGGTTACGGCGGTCTGCGTCTGAATGACAGTTGCCGGCCATTACTCAAGGGCGAAGTGAGCCTGGAGCTGCGCCGCGACCTCAAGCCGCAAGTCGCCGCCAAGAGCAACAGCAAGAGCCCGGCCAGCCAACTGGTGCGCGGCGAAGAGCGCGAACAGTGGGAAGCGCTGCGCGCGCTGCGGCGCAAACTCGCCGAAGAACACGGCGTGCCGCCGTACGTCATCTTCCCCGACTCGACGCTGCTGGAAATGCTTCGCAGCCAGCCGACCTCGCTGGCGGAAATGGCCACGGTCAGCGGCGTCGGTGCACGCAAGCTGGAGCGCTACGGCGAGGCCTTCCTCGAAGTGCTTGGCGGCGAAGTCGAGGCGCCGAAAGCGGTGGCCGACGTGCGCCACGAACTGATCACTCTGGCCCGCGCCGGCATGACTCCGATGCAGATCGCCGGGCAGTTGCAATGCTCGGAAAAGAACGTCTACACCATGCTCGCCGAAGCCATCGGCAAACAACAATTGTCGCTGGAGCAGGCGCTGGATCTGCCGGAAGAGCTGATGGGCGAAGTGCAGGACGCGTTCCTCGATGGCGAGGGCGAATTGCCGTCGGTCGCTGAAGTGGCCGAGCTGTTTGCGGGGCGGGTTCCGGAGGGCGTGCTGTATTGCGTAAGGGCTGCGCTGCAATCTGAATTCGAAATGTAAGACGACGTTTGCGCCAACCGTCAGGCAGTTGTAACGATTCAGTACAGGTCGGCTCTTGCCTATAGCCAAATGTCATGCTTAGCTGACTAATAATTAGTTTTTCTCTATTTGTCAGTCTACTCATGAGTGTTTTATGCCGTTAACCGATCAACACCGCTTTGGCATGCAACTGGCCCAGATGTCCCGTGGCTGGCGTGCCGAACTGGATCGCCGGCTGGCGGGTCTGGGTCTGTCCCAGGCACGCTGGCTGGTGCTGCTGCATCTGGCGCGTTTCGAAGACGCACCGACCCAACGCGAGCTGGCGCAAAGCGTCGGCGTCGAAGGGCCGACCCTGGCCCGCTTGCTCGATAGCCTGGAAAGCCAGGGCCTGGTGCAACGCCAGTCCGTGATGGAAGACCGTCGGGCGAAAAAAATCGTTCTCTGCGCCCCGGCGCTGCCGCTGATCGAACAAATCGAAACCATTGCCGCACAACTGCGCAGTGAGCTGTTCGTCGGTATCGACGAAGCGGATATGAAGGTGTGCATGCGGGTTCACGGGCACATTCTGGCCAATCTGGAAAAATCTTGAGGCATAACCGCGCGCCGGTTTTTTGAGGGATCGCGCAGAGCAGACTATAAGAACTACTGGGCAATATCGTGTTCGTACCGGATGTGCGAACGCATAGAAGTCGGTTTTGCTTATTTAAGGGATGCTCATGCTCGCAAGTCGGCACGTGGTACTGCGCGGTGGCGCCAAATGGCTGCTGGTCGCTGGCGTATTCAGCTATTCGACCTGGTCGATGGCACTGGGACTGGGTGACATCACTGTTCACTCAGGCCTCAATCAGCCGCTCAAGGCCGACATCGCGCTGGTCGATGCCGGCGGCCTCAGCGCCAGCGACCTCTCGGCCAGTCTGGCCACGGCGGATGAATTCGGTCGCGCCGGGGTCGAGCGGGTGTTTTTCCTCAATGACCTGCGGTTCACTCCGATCCTGCATGGCAATCGCCAGATGATCCGGGTGACCTCGCGCAAACCGGTCAAAGAACCTTTTCTGAATTTTCTGGTGCAACTCAATCAGCCCAATGGCCATTTGTTGCGCGAGTACACGGTGCTGATCGATCCGCCGGGTTCGCCGAGCATCGTGCCGGCCACGGATGAGCCCGACCCACGCCCGCAATCCTCTGAATTCCCTACCGTCGAACCGGCTACGGCGCCACCGCAGGCTGCCCAGGGCAAACGCGACGTTGCACCTTCAGCGCCACCCGCGCCTGCTGCACCGGCCAACGCGGCACTGACCGACCAATTGGCGGCCAGCGTGTTGCAGAACCAGCAACTGCAGAAGACCGTCGATGAGTTGAACGCGAAACTGCAGGCGCAGGATGCTCAGATTGCCGATGGCAAAAAGCAGGTCAGCGATTTGCAAACGCGTTTGACCGAGCTGCAAAAGCCCCCGGCAGCGGTCATTACGCCGCCGGTGCCGGCGCCTGCAACCGTAGCGCCGCCAGCCGAAGACGAGGGTCTCAACTGGCCGTTGCTCGGCGGCTTGCTGCTGTTGTTGGGAGTGTTGGGTGGCGGGCTATTCGTGCGCCGTCGACGTCAACTGGGCCAGGATGCTGCGCCGCTGCCTATTGCTTCAGAAGGTCATCAACCTGAGCTTGATGACACGCAAACGGCACCCCCGGCCAATATCCGTGCAGCGACCGAACACCGTGAAGAACCCGCCGCGGGCGATGTGCTGGAAGCGGTGGGGATCTACCTGGCGTATGGACGCCTGAACGAGGCCGCCGGGCTGCTGCGCAATGCCCTGGACAAGGAGCCGGAGCGCACCGATCTGGGCGTGCAATTGCTCGAAGTGCTGGGGCGCCAAGGCGACAGCGCGGCTTACGAACAACAGGAAAACCAGTTGCGTGGGGCAGATGTCGATCCTCAGCAACTGGATGCGATCCGGGCGCGTCATCCAAAGCTCAACAGTGCCGCACCCATGGCACCGGTAATGCCGGCCGTCGCTGCCGTACCGATTGCTGCGGCGCAACCGGCGCCCGAGGATGATTTCGAATTGAACCTGGGCGAGCTGTCGATGGCGTCCAGTTGGGATCTGGAGGACGGCCGTGCAGCAGCCGATCAGCCGTCAGCAGACCCCACGGTGTCAGCGTCCAGTTTTGAAGTGCTGCCGGCGGACTTCGAATTGCCCGAAGCCGCACTGAACGATGAGGCGGAGCTGGAATGGATTCCCGAACCGGACGCGCAGCCGCTGGACGATGACTTTCTCAATGAGTTTGGCGATCCGCCGCCATCACTGGGGCTGGAGCCACTGACGTTGCAGGAACCGGAACCCGCCTCTGGATCAGGGAAACTGGAGCAGGCGCAGACCTGCATTGATGACGGCGACATCGACAGCGCCATTGCGCTGCTCAATGAGTTGCTCAAGGAAGGCGATGAACCCCTTAAGCAAACTGCCAGAACCTTGCTGGCGGGGATTCGCTAACCAGTGTGTCTGCTACTGATGCGGTGCCTGTCCTGACGGATTCGCGAGCAGGCTCGTTGGAATGCGTTCTCCTGTGGGAGCGGGCTTGCTCGCGAAGGCGGCCTGCCCGGCAACATCAATCCCGCTGAGTGCTCAGAACGTCTGCCCCAGATTCAGATAAACCGCCTGTTCATTCGCATCATTCAAGCCATAGGTGAAATTCAACGGCCCCAGCGGCGTATCAAAACCAATGAACACGCTGGCGGCATTGATATAGCCGCTGTCGAACTGATTGTCGTTGTTCCACGCCCGACCACGTTCCAGCGACGCACCGGCATACAGCGGGAAGTCCAGCGGCAGATACGAACGCGGCGTCAACCGGCGGTAATACACCGCCCGCATGAGGCTGATGTTCTGTCCGGAGATCGAGTCCTCGCGGAACCCCGACAGCTGCCGCGCGCCCCCGAGCAGGAAGCTTGAGGTCACCACGTTGGCATCATCCAGCGTGCGGGCATAGCGCCCGCCGAGAATCAATGTGTCCGGGCCACGGCTCATGGCTTTGTCGAGTTTGAATTCCCACTGGCGATAGCGCGTGTCCGAACCCAGGCTCGGCTCGAATTGCTGCAGGGTCAGGCTGACGTCCTTGCCCTCGTGGGGGAAGTAGACGTTGTCCAGCGAGTCGAACGAATACTTCAGTGAATAAAAACCTTCCTTGAAGTTTTCGCTCGGCAGGTCCTGATCGCCGATCCGCACATCCGCCTTGCCCCAGGCTTCACCGACCCCGAAGCGGATTTCGCCGTTGTTGCCGATCTGTCGGCCAACGTTGAGGCCGAAACCGTAGCGTTCGACGCGGTATTGGGCGATCGGGTCGTTGTCGAGCACGGCATCGACGTTCTGCGCTTCAAAGGCCGCATACGGGGCGACAAAGTAACGTGAGCCGACGTCCAGCGGTTGATAGAACTCGGTGTAGAGTTCCTGTTTGTCGCCGATCTGCGCCCGGGTCAGCCACTCCGCGCCGAGGCGGTTGATGCCGTTGATGCGGTAACTGGCGCCGAGGTTGAAGGCGCTGTCACCGCGCATGTCGTCCGACAGGTTCAGGCCGACGCGCAGGTAATCGGTGCCGCTGCGCTTGCCCCGGGCACTGATTACCAGAGTGTGATCCTGGCCCTTGTGTACGACGCGGTATTGCACTTGTTCGAAGTAGTCGAGGCCGTACAGCGTGCCCATGTCCGAGTGCAGTCGGCCCAGGTCCAGTGGCTCGCCGATGGGCTGGCGGATGTAGTAGCGGATCACGTCGTCGCCGACTTTCGAGTCGTTCTCGACCTTGATCGCGGTGATGATCGGCGTGCGCTGACCCGGGGCGCGTGCAGCATTGAGTTCGGCGTCCTGGGATTCGCGGGGTTTGAGCAATGCGAGGCGCGCGTCGAGAATCTTCGTGGCGCGGTAACCGGCGTCGATCATCTCCTGGGCCTTGCCGAAATCAGTGACACCGAACGCCGCCAGCGCCGGCTGGATCAACACATCGGAGGGCTTGAGGGCGGCCAGCTGTTCTTCGGAGTTGCGCCGGGTCATCAGGGTGATCGACTGATTCAGCACATCGACCACGGTGGTCAGTTGTTTGCGGTTGCGCAGCGGGGTGCCGATGTCGACCACGATGGCCACGTCGACACCCATTTCCCGCGCGACGTCGAGCGGGATGTTGTCGGTCATGCCGCCGTCCACCAGCAGTCGGCCGTCCAGCTCGACCGGAGCGAATACCGCCGGGATCGACATGCTGGCGCGGATCACCTGGGGCAGATGGCCCTTGCGGAACACCACCTTTTCGCCGTTGGCGATATCAGTGGCGACAGCGCGAAAGGGGATCGGCAGTTTGTCGAAGTCCCGGGTGTCGCTGGTGTGCGCCAGCAGGCTTTCGAGCATCAGCGCCAGGTTTTGGCCCTGAATTACCCCCAGAGGAAGGCCGAGGCTGCCGTCATCGCGAAAGCTCAGTTGCTGTTTCACCAGAAAATCGCGGTCGTCCTGCTTGCGTCGAAACGGCACGTCTTCCCGTGGCGGAGCGTCGGACAGCGCCTGCTGCCAGTCGATGTTCAGCGCGAGTTTTTCCAACTCATCGATCTTGTAGCCCGAGGCATACAGGCCGCCGACCACCGCGCCCATGCTGGTGCCGGCAATTGCATCGATCTTGATGCCTTGTTCTTCAAGTGCCTTGAGCACGCCGATGTGCGCCAGGCCACGGGCGGCACCGCCGGACAGCACCAGGCCGACTTTCGGGCGCGATGCCTCACTGGCGTGGACGAGCAAAGGAAGAAAACCAAGCAGCAGGCAGAACAGCAGACGGCGCATTGTGAGTCTCGGGGCAAGCGATAAAGCCGGCTATTATAGCGGCGCCCTCTGTCTCAGGAGTTTCAGCGAACATGACCGTCGAAAAAGCCGAAGTCGTCATCACCTATTGCACCCAATGCCAGTGGCTGCTGCGCGCCGCGTGGCTGGCGCAGGAGTTGCTCAGCACCTTCGGCGATGACCTCGGCAAGGTCTCGCTGGTGCCCGGCACCGGCGGGGTGTTTCATATCAGCTGCGGCGCCGTACAGATCTGGGAACGCAAGGCGGACGGCGGCTTTCCCGAGGCCAAGGTGCTCAAGCAGCGGGTACGCGATCAGATCGACCCTGACCGCGACCTCGGCCACAACGACCGCACTCAGTGAGACGCGGCTTCGGCGGCGACGGTTTTCTTGTCAGCGCTGCCTGACATCCGCGCCGAGACCACGATGGCGACGATGATCAGCGCGCCGCCGATCAACATGCGTACGGTCGGGTTCTCGCCGAACAATAGCCAGGCGACGGTGATGCCGTACACCGGCTCCATGGCGAACACCACGGCGGCGGTGCGTGCCTTGATCACCGCCAGACTGGCGACGAACAAACTGTGCGCGACGCCGGTACAAAACACCCCGAGCAGGCCGATCCATAGCCAGTCCAGGGCACGCACTGTGCTTAATTGCGGGGCGGCGACCGGCAGCAGACACAGCGCCACCACTACGTTCTGGCACAGCGCCGCCTGCACCGCCGGAATACGTCCGGAGCTGGCGCGATTGGTCAGCGAGAGCAGGGCGAACAACAGGCCTGACAGCACCGCCCAGAGCAACCCGGTAGTGGCGCCGCTGGCAAGATCGAACGCAGGGGTTACCAGCACCAGGCCGACGCTGACCAATACCACCAGCACAATTTCATTGGCGCGGATGCGTTCGCGGAAGATCAACCCTTCGAGAATCACCGTGAAGGCCGGGAAGCTGGCAAAGCCCAGCGTCGCAATCGCCACGCCGGCCACCTTCACTGCGATGAAAAAACTCACCCAGTGCCCGGCCAGCAACACGCCGCTGAGCGTCAGGCGCCGCCAATCGACCGCTTGCAGTTTCTGCCAGCCATTCTGGCTGGCGAAGCGGGCGAAAAAGGCCAGGGCGAGTACCGCAAACGCGGCGCGTCCAAAGACGATTACCGCCGGCGACGCGGCAGCGAGTTTGCCGAACACACCGGTCAGGCCGAACATCAGAGCGCCGATATGCAGGGCGCCTAGGGCGGTACGCGGAGTCATTGCAATCCTTGAAAGTCAGCACCATCACCGCAGCAGTTTAAAGAGGTGCACCGGCGGGTGTCTGTCGCCAGACTATCGTCCTTTATCGCCAGCCTCGCGCCGCAGTGTGCCCGGCGAGGCGCCAAACTCACGCAGCACTGCAGCAGCGAAAGCACTTTGCGAACTGTAACCGACCCGACTGGCGATTTCGCCGATCGGTAACGCGGTCTCGCGCAACAGGCCAACGGCGTTGTGCAGGCGCCGGCTGCGGATATAGTCCATCGGCGTTTGTCCACATTCGGCCATGAAGCGCGCATGCAGACGGGCGCTGGACAATCCGGCGATCCGGGCCAGATCCGCCACTTGCAGCGGATAGGCGGCGTATTGCTCGATGTGGGCATCGAGGGCTGTGTAAGGCAGGCGGCGGGCGCCGAGTTCGGCAGGGCGGGCGTGATTCAGGCTGGCCAGCAGCAACACCGCGCCCTGGCGGGCGATCAGCGGATCGCTGACCGGGCTGTTCGCCAGCCAGCTGACCAACTGACTTTGCCCGGCATCCAGTGCCAATCGGGCCGGGCGGTCGAGTAACTGACGGCTGGCCTCGGCATGTTCGCCCAGCGAGTCCGCCAGCCATTGCTCGTCGGGGATGTCCAACACCAGGCAACGGCTGCCTTGCGGACTGCCGCAGGCGTGATGGGCGCCGGACGGGATGACCACGAAACTCTGCTGGCGCACCTGACTGCCACGGCCCTCGACTTCGAAATCCAGCGCGCCGGACAACCCGAATACCAACTGGGCGTGGTCGTGGCTGTGGACGATCAGATCGTGGGTGTACTGGCGCAGGGTAAGGATCGGGCGCATGGCAGAAGTCTCCGAAGTGAGCGCCAGTCTACACCGGGGCCACCGGCCTGCGCGCTGTCACACGACTGACGCACGCCTGTCATGGTCGATTAACCCGGCGGGCGCACTCTTGCGAAAACATCGCAGAGGGTTGCCCATGACCAGCGCCGAGCTCGCCAGACCCAGCCGTAAACAACGGGTGCGTACCCTGTGGATTTCCGACGTGCATTTGGGCACGCGGGATTGCCAGGCCGAGCACTTGTCGCAATTTCTCAAGGGCTACCACGCCGACAAGATCTACCTGGTCGGTGACATCATCGACGGCTGGAAGCTGCGCGGCGGCATGTACTGGCCGCAGGCGCACACCAACGTGATCCGCCGCCTGCTGACCATGAGCAAACGCGGCACCGAGGTGATCTACGTCACCGGCAACCACGACGAGTTTCTGCGCCGTTATTCGAAACTGATCCTGGGCAACATTCAGTTGGTCGACGAGGCGGTACACGTCACGGCGGATGGCCGGCACCTGCTGGTGATTCACGGCGACCAGTTCGACGTCATCACCCGTTATCACCGCTGGCTGGCGTTTCTCGGCGATTCGGCCTACGAATTCACCCTGACGCTCAATCGCTGGCTCAATCACTGGCGCGCCCGCTACGGCTACGGTTACTGGTCGCTGTCGGCGTACCTCAAGCACAAGGTCAAGACGGCGGTGAGCTTCATCAGCGACTTCGAAGAAGCCATTGCCCACGAATGCGTCAAACGCGAGCTGCACGGCGTAGTCTGTGGGCACATTCACCATGCCGAGATCCGCAAGGTCGGCGAGGTGGACTACCTCAACTGTGGTGATTGGGTGGAGTCGTGCACGGCGTTGATCGAGCACTGGGACGGCACGATCGAGTTGTATCGACTGGCGGATGCGCAGGCGCGGGAGGCAGAGCTGAAGGCTGCCAAAGTGGCCGAGATCGCCTAGACACCAGAGATCTCCTGTGGGAGGGGACTTGCTCCCGAAGGCGGTGTATCAGTCATTACATGTTTATCTGACACACCGTCTTCGGGAGCGAGCCCCCTCCCACATTTTTCAACGGTGGCAGTCATCAAGCCGGATTGTGTTCTTCCATTGCCGCCTTGTAGATCGAATGTCTGGGCTGCGCAAACAGCCGCTCCATCATCGGCTCGAAGAAGCTCAGCGGCAGGGTGTCATACGCCGGGTCGAACGCCGCCGCATCGTACTTGGCGCAGAACTGCGCCGTGGCCTGATACTGCGGATGCGCGGCGAATTGCTCGCGCAGGTGCCGATCCATGCCCAGGTGATGAAAGAAGTAGTAGCCCTGGAAGATGCCGTGCTTCTCGACCATCCACAGGTTCTCGGCACTGACGAACGGCTTGAGTATCGCTGCAGCGATGTCCGGATGGTTGTAGGAACCGAGGGTGTCGCCGATGTCATGCAGTAACGCACACACCACGTATTCCTCATCACGCCCATCGCGATAGGCGCGGGTCGCGGTTTGCAGCGAGTGGGTCAGGCGATCCACCGGGAAGCCGCCGAAATCGCCTTCGAGCAACTTCAGGTGCGCGACGATCCGGGACGGCAGTTGCCGGGCGTAGGCGCTGAAGTCCGCAGCGATGATCGCCCAGTCTTCCTGCGTGCCATCCTGCATGTGGGTGAAACGGGCATTGGCGTTCATCGGCCAGCCTCCAGGTGTCTTGGGGTTCAGAACGCCACGCGGCCAAGAATCATGTCGCGGTACATGACGAAGTCGCCGAGCAGGCTGTACAGCGGATGCTGGAAGGTCGCCGGGCGGTTCTTTTCAAAGAAGAAATGCCCGACCCAGGCAAAGCTGTAACCGGCCAGCGGCAAGGCGAGCAACAGCAGCCAGGCGCCCTTGGCGATGGTCATGGCCAGAATGAATATCACCAGCGTGGTGCCAATGAAATGCAGCCGACGGCAGGTGCTGTTGCTGTGTTCGCTGAGGTAATACGGATAGAACTCAGCGAAGGTATTGAATTGCTTGATGTTTTCCACGACCGCGATCTCTGTGGTTATTGTTCTGACGGCAAGTTGTTCGGCGGGTAGCTTATTTGAGTCTAGAGTGAACACTGACAACAGCCAGTGACAATGGGCGCCACTTTAGTATCCTTCGCAAATCGGGTCGTCACAGGCGATCCATCATGTAAAAGAATAACGCCATGAGCGAACGAACGACTTCTGCAAGCTGGGCGATGGGGATTGTCAAAGCATTGGAGATGGACGGCCTGGATTGCCGGGTACTGTTCAAGCAGCTGGGGCTCGATTACGCCGCCCTGGACGATCCGGATGCGCGCTTCCCGCAAGATTCCATGACCCGACTCTGGCAGCGGGCAGTCGAGTTGTCCGGTAACCCGGCGATCGGCCTGAACATGGGCAAGGTGGTGCGCCCGGCGTCGTTCCATGTCGCCGGCTACGCGCTGATGTCGAGCAACACCCTGGCCGAAGGCTTTCAACGCCTGGTGCGTTATCAGCGGATCATCGCTGAAAGTGCCGACCTGAGTTTTCGTCTGATCGAGGAAGGCTATGCGCTGATTCTGACGGTGCATGGCGATCATCTGCCGCCGACCCGACAGAGCGCCGAAGCTTCGCTGGCCTGTGCGCTGGGCCTGTGCGGCTGGCTCACCGGGCGCACGCTGCACCCGGTCAAAGTGTTGTTTCAGGGCGATGAGCCCGATGATCTGCAGCCCTACAAACAAGCCTTTCATGCGCCGCTGATGTTCAACGCGCCGTACGATGCGTTGATCTTCGAGCGCGCCGACATGGAGGCACCGCTGCCCACCGCCAACGAAGCCATGGCGCTGCTGCACGACCGGTTTGCCGGGGAATACCTGGCGCGGTTCTCTGAAAGTCGCGTGACCCACAAGGCGCGGCAGGTGTTGTGTCGTTTATTGCCTCAGGGTGAACCCAAGCGCGATACCGTGGCGCAGACCCTGCATTTGTCGCAGCGCACCTTGCAGCGGCGATTACAGGAGGAGGGCACAAGTTTTCAACAGTTGCTCGATGACACTCGCCGCGAGCTGGCCGAGCAGTATCTGGCGCAGCCAGGCATGACCCTGCTGGAGATTGCCTATCTGCTGGGGTTTGCCGATCCGAGCAACTTCTTCCGCGCCTTCCGCCGCTGGTTCGACACCACGCCCGGCGATTACCGGGCGCGGCTGCTGCAAGCGCCGATCAGTGACGCCAAAAGGCCGGAATACACAGTACAAACACCGTAATGATCTCCAGTCGGCCGAGCAGCATGCCGAACGACAGGATCCACTTGGCCGCATCCGGCAGGGTGGCGAAGTTGCCCGCCGGGCCGATGGTCTCGCCCAGGCCCGGGCCGACGCCGGACACGGTGCTGGCGGCGCCGGTGAGCGCAGTCATCCAGTCGACGCCGAGCAGCGACAGCAGCAGGGCGATCACGCAGATGGTGATGGCGAAGAAGAAGGAAAAGGTCAGAATCGAACGCACGATCTCTTCGTCGAGACGGTGGCCGTTGTACTTCTGCTTGATCACCGCGCGCGGGTGAATCAACTGGTTAAGGTTGGCCTTGAGCAGGATGTAGGCAACCTGGAAACGGAAAATCTTGATCCCGCCCGCGGTCGAGCCGGAGCACCCGCCAACAAAACCCAGATAGAAAAACAGCATCAGCGAGAAGTTGCCCCACAGGCTGTAGTCGCCCAGGGCAAAACCGGTGGTGGTGACCACCGACGTCACGTTCAGCGCCACATGCCGCAGTGCATCCAGCCAGTGCAGATTGGTGGTCCACCAGTACCAGGTGCCGAGCACCAGCCAGGTCACCAGCAACATGCCGAGCAAACCCTGCACCTGCTGATCGCGGATCAGCGCCTTGCGGTTGCCGCGCATGGTCGCCACATACAGCGTGAACGGCAGGCTGCCGAGGATCATGATCACCACCGCCACCCAGTGCACCGCTGGTTGGGTCCACTTCGCCAGCGACTGGTCGGAGGTCGAGAAACCGCCGGTGGAAATCGCCGACATCGCGTGGTTGATCGCATCGAACGGACTCATCCCGGCCCACCAGAACGCCAGGCTGCCGAGGATGGTGATGCCGACATACGCCGCCACGATCAGCCGCGCCACCATGTGCGAACGCGGCATGACCTTTTCCGAGCGGTCGGACGATTCGGTCTGGAACAGGCGCATGCCCCCGATGCGCAGCAGTGGCAGAATCGCCACCGCCATGCCGATGAAGCCGATACCGCCCAGCCAGTGCAGCAGCGAGCGCCACATCAGGATGCCTGGCGACATGGTGTCCAGCCCGCTGAGCACGGTCGAGCCGGTGGCGGTGATGCCGGACATGCTTTCGAAGAACGAATCGGTGTAGCTGATGTGCTGGGTCAGCAGGAACGGCAGCGCGGCAAAAATGCACACCACCAGCCAGCTGCTGACGGTCAGCAGGTACATGTCGCGCGGGCGCAGGTGGATGTGTTCGGGGCGTCCGGGGATCACTAGGGCAAGGCCGGCAAGGAAGGTGATCATGCTTGCCCAGAGGAACGACGGCAGATCGCCGGTGCGCTCGAAAATCACCAGGGTGGCCATGGGCACGACCATGGCGATGGCCAGGGTGATCAGGAAGATGCCGATGATGAAACCAATGATCCGTAAGGTCGGCAACGCCATGAAGTCCGCTCGGGCTGAGGTAAGAAGGGCGCCATTCTACCCGTGGAGGCAGGCATGTAAACCGGCACCCGGTGAGCAGATACCGCTAGAATAGCCGCACATTTTTCTCAGGAGGTGGCCGATGCAGGCTCTCGACGCGTTGCTCAACCGTGTTTCCGTTCCACGACTGGTCGAACCGGCCCCCACCGCGCAGCAGCGCGAAGCCCTGTTCGGTGCGGCCCTGCGTGCACCGGATCACGGCCACCTGCAGCCGTATCGTTTCCTGACTGTCGAAGGCGCGGCGCGCGAGCAGATGGGCGAGTTACTGGCCGAAGCGGCGCAGATGCAGGACGGCGAAGTCACCGAAGCGATGATCGACAAGGCGCGCAACGGTCCGCTGCGGGCGCCGCTGGTGGTGGTGGTGATCGCGAAACTGCAGGACCACGTCAAGTATCCGAAGTCCGAGCAATTGCTCGCGGCCGGCTGTGCCGCCCACGGGATCCTGCTGGCGGCGTACGCGCAGGGGATTGGTGCGGTGTGGCGCACGGGTGATCTGGCGTATTCGAAGCACGTCGCCCAGGGCCTGGGTCTGGCGGAAGGCGAGGAAGTCATTGCATTCCTGTACCTGGGCACGCCGCAGAAAGAGCCGCGAGTGGCCGAGAAGGCAGATCTGGCCGAATTCGTCAGCGCCTGGCCCGGCAAGGCCTGACACTTTGATGTCCATGTGGGAGGGGGCTTGCTCCCGAAAGCGGCGTATCAGACAAAATGATGTTGCCTGACGCACTGCCTTCGGGAGCAAGCCCCCTCCCACATTGGTTTTTACGGCTGGACAATGGCACCTGGCACCAACGGCAACTCCAGACTGGCCACAAACCCGCCGTCGGGATGATTGGCCAGCACCAGACTCCCGCCATGCCGCTCCGCCGCGCGCTTGGCAATCGCCAGACCCAGACCATGCCCGGCCGCGGTCTGCCCCGGCGCCCGGTAGAACGGTTCGCCCAGCTGGCTCAGATGCTCGGTCTGCACGCCCGGCCCGTGATCGCGCACGCTTACCACAATCCGCTCGCCCTGACGCAAGGCCTGCATTTCGATCGCCTGCCCTTCGGGGTTGAAGCGTTGGGCGTTGCGCAGCAGGTTATCGACGGCGCGTTCGATCATGGTCGGCCAGCCGGTCAGATTCAGCTGAGGCTCGGCGTTCAGGCGCACGGTTTGTTCCGGCGAGCCGAGTTGCGCGTCTTTCTGCAAGGTGCCGAGCAACGAGTTCAGATCCACCGCTTCAGCGCTGGCGTTGTCGGCATCGACCCGCGCCAGTACGAGGATTTCGCTGATCAGCGCTTCGAGGCGATCACATTCACGGGTCAGGCGCGGCCAGAGTTTTTCGCGTTCTTGCGGGCTGGCACGTTCCGCCAGTGCCAGCGCAATGCGCAGCCGTGCCAGCGGTGAGCGCAGTTCGTGGGAAACATCGCGCAGCAACTGGCGCTGGCTGCCGATCAGGCTTTGCAGGCGCGCGCCCATGCGGTTGAAGTCAGTGGCGAGCACGCCGAATTCATCGCGGCGGTTGGCCAGTTTCGCCAGGCTGTTCTGCTGGTAGGTGGTCTGCCCAAGATCATGCACCGCGCCGCGCAAACGGCTGAGCGGGCGGGTGATGGAGAAGGTCACCAGCAGGCTGAACAGGGTCAGCACCACCAATGCGATGCCCAGCGCACTCAGGGGCCAGAGCAGGCTTTCGCGGTGCCAGGCGTCGAGTTCCGGGTGCGGGATGCGGAAAATGAACAGGTAGGTATCGCCGGTTTTTTCGCTGGTGAACTCGTCGGTCAGGCGCCGCCATGGCAGGCGCCGGTCATCGTTGTTCTGCCGGGCTTCGAACGCGGCGGCGCGGCGCGGGAAGGTGCCGCGCACCACCGGGTCGCCGCTCTCGTTCAGCACTTGGACGTCGATGTGATATTGGCGTTTGCGCTGTTCGAGGATGTCCTGCGCGGCGTCTTCGCCCTGCGCTTCGTAGGTTTGCGTCCATTCGGCGGCCAGCGTGTTGAGGCCCGGATGGCGGCTGAGGATCCACGCGTCCTGGTTGAGCATGTGCCCGAGCAGAATGGACAAGCCGGCAACCAGTGCAATGGCCAGCCAGAAGCTCGCGAGAATACGCCAGAACAATGAGCGCACAGAAATTCCTCAATCAAACAAAAATCTCAACAATGTGGGAGCGGGCTTGCTCGCGAATGCGGTGTGTCAGTCAACATTACTTTGTCTGATACAACGCATTCGAGAGCAAGCCCGCTCCCACATTCGGATTGAGTGGCAACAGACCCGACGGCATTTAGCCGTCGGGTCCGGGGTTATCGCATTATTGCGCTTTTTGCGGCTGTTGCGCTTTCCACGCCTTGAACTCGGCCCACTCGGCACGGCGTTCGGCCTGTTTCTTCTGGATCTCGTCGAATTTCTTCTGTTGATCCGGTTTCAGCAGGTTACGCACGTCGGCTTCGGCTTTCTTGTGGTTGGCCGCCATCTCGTCCTTCATGGCTTTCTGGTCAGCCGGCGAGAGTTTTTCAAGGTACTTCTCGACCACCTGGCGACGCTCGTGCATCTGCTCGCCCATGATCTTGCGGATCTGATCGCGCTGTTCGCGGGACAGGTCGAGTTGGCTGTACGGGCCTTTGCCGTGCATGCCGTGCATCTGACCGCCGTGGCGTGCACCGTCCATCGGGCCACCCATCGGGCCGCCATCCTGCGGCATGGCCATTGCGACGGTTGGCAGAGCGGCAGCGAACATCAGAGCGATAAGAGTCTTGCGCATGGTGTATCTCCTTGTCTCGTTCCCGGTACGTTCCGGATGAGTACAGATTACGGAGATCAAGGTCAGCGGCGGTCAGCGCTGCGTAAAGCTTGGGTAAAGACGTTCGAGCGCCAACCTGACAAATGCACCCATGCAGGCCTTGGCCTGCAGTGGCAGGTTTATAGGCTGTAGTAGTAACCGCGGCTGCGCAGGGCGACGATGCGCGGGCGGCCATCGGGGTGCGGGCCGATCTTTTTGCGCAGGTTGCTGACGTGCATGTCGAGGCTGCGGTCGTACAGGGTCAGCTTGCGGCCGAGGGCCAGTTGCGCCAGTTCCTGTTTGTCCAGCGGCTCGCCGGGCTGCTTGAGCAGGGCTTCGAGCAGGCGGCTCTCAGAGACGGTGAGGGTCAGTTCTTTCTCGTCGATACTGACCACGCCGCGCATCGGGCTGAAGCTCAGGTCGCCCAGTTCGAGCTGGGTCGACACGGCGGCCGGATGACTGCGGCGCAGCACGGCGCGCAGACGGGCGGTGAGTTCACGCGGATCGCAGGGCTTGGCCAGATAGTCGTCAGCACCGAGCTCCAGGCCGAGGATGCGATCCAGCGGTTCGCCACGGGCCGAGAGCATCAGCACCGGCAGATCAGCGTGTTCGCTGCGCAGTTGCTTGAGCAGCTCCAGGCCGCTGCCATCGGGCAGCATCACGTCCAGCACCACTGCCGCCGGGGCCGATTCGGCCAGGGCTTTGCGGGCGCTCTGGCCATCGTGGCAGGCGCGCACCTGGAAGCCTTCCTGGCTCAACCAGCTACTCAGGAGTTCGCACAACTCCTGGTCATCATCAATCAGTAACAGCTCGCTCATGACTCACTCAATTTAGCCATTGCCGACGTTTTCGGCTTGCTCCACTGGCAAAGATACCGCAGAGCAGCGCCAATAGCGCTACCCCGGCGCCCGTGACGAACCATTGCTGCTGTTCGGTCAACAGGCGCGGCAGCGGGCTGGCCTGGGCTTCCTTGAGTTGCAGCTTCAGGCGCTGGTTCTCCTGACGCAACCGGGCAAGCTGGGCGCTTTCGCGGGTGTTGTCGGCATTTTGCAGTTGTTTGTTCAGTTCTTCCCGCTGCTGCTCGCTGGCCTTCAGGCGTTGCTGCAACTCGGTAATCTGGCTGCCGGCACTCAACGACAATGGCGTGGAGCTGCCGCTTTCGGTGGTTTCCTCACCATGGGCGGGCGCCATGATCGACAACGTGACCCACATCAGACACAACGGACCTTTGCGCATTGCGACTCCTGCTAGCAAATGGATAGTGGGCAGGTTGTCGGCAGGCAAACGAGAATAATGAGCGATTGAGAGCGGCGAGAGTCAGGAAGGTTCAGTGCGGAGAAAGACTTGTATCGGACATAGGAGCTTTTGTGGTGAGGGAGCTTGCCCCCGTTCGGCTGCGCGGCAGTCGTCGATAACAGTGCGCGGTGCGTCAGGTACACCGCGCTGGATGGCTTTGGGGTTGATGCGCAACCAAAAGGGGGCAAGCCCCCTCGCCACAGGGGAGAGATAGCCTTATGGCAGGACTTGCTTGAACGGCTTGACGATCACGCTGGCGTACACGCCGGCGGCGATGTACGGATCGGCATCGGCCCAGGCCTGGGCGGCGCTCAGGGAGTCGAATTCGGCGACGATCAGGCTGCCGGTGAAACCCGCAGCGCCCGGATCATTGCTGTCGACCGCCGGGTGCGGGCCGGCCAGCACGATGCGGCCTTCGCCCTTGAGCACTTGCAGGCGTTCCAGATGGGCCGGGCGCGCGGCGAGGCGGGCTTCGAGCGAGTTGGCGACGTCGGTGGCAATGATTGCGTAGAGCATGTCAGTCCTCGGTTTTTGGCGTTGTGGTATCGGCGTCGTGCAGATGACGGGACAGGTAGATGCCCTGACCGACCAGGAACAGCACGGTCATGCCCAGGCTGCCGAACACCTTGAAGTCGACCCAGATGCTCTGGAAGGTGAACGCCACGAACAGGTTGGCGGCTCCGCAGAACAGGAAAAAGGCGATCCAGGCAATGTTCAGACGGGTCCAGACCGGGTCCGGCAGGGTCAGCGCGTGGCCCATGATGCGTTTGATCAGCAGGCGGTCACCGATAAAGTGGCTGCCGATGAAGGCCAGGGCGAACAGCCAGTTGACCACCGGGGCTTTCCATTTCAGGAAGGTCTCGCTGTGGAAGGCCAGCGTCAGGCTGCCGAACACCAGGCAGGCGATCAGGGTCAGCCATTGGCTCTTTTCCAGCTTGCGCTGTTTGATGAACAGTGCGCCGTAGACCACCAGGGAACTGATGATGAGCATCGCGGTGGCGCTGTAGATACCGCCTACAGTCACTTCATGGCCAGCGATGTCGACGACCCGTGGATCAAGTTTGTAAACGATGAAAAACAGCAGAAGCGGAATGAAATCGATGAATTGTTTCACAGTGAGAGCCAGAAGCTGGATGTGGCGGCATAATAACAAACATATGGACGCGCGATAGCGCCAGCTGATTTGAGGTTACAACTCTCCGTGAATGTTGATTTGCACTGCCATAGCACGGCCTCCGATGGCGCCCTGGCGCCTGCGGTTCTGGTTGCGCGTGCGTTCGAGAACGGCGTGCGAGTCCTGGCGTTGACCGACCACGACACCCTCGAAGGCCTCGCCGAAGCGCGCACCGCCGCCAACGAATTGGGCATGCAACTGGTCAATGGCGTCGAATTGTCCTGCACTTGGGGCGGGGCGACCATTCACGTGCTGGGTTACGGGTTTGACGTCAATGCCGCGCCGCTGGTCGAGGCCATCGCCAAATTGCACGATGGCCGCTGGCTGCGGTCCGAAGAAATAAGCCGCAAGCTCGCCCTCAAGGGCATGCCCGGTGCCCTCGACGGTGCCCGGCAAGTCCAGCAGGAGCTGGGCGACAGCGGCAACGCCCCGGCCCGTCCGCATTTCGCCGACTGGATGGTGCGTGAAGGGTTTGTAAAGGATCGCGCCGAGGCGTTCCGCAAATGGCTCGGCGCCGGCAAGCTGGGTGACGTCAAACTGCACTGGCCAACCCTCGAAGACACCGTCGGCACCCTGCGCGCCGCCGGGGCGTGGGTCAGCCTGGCGCATCCTTGGCACTATGATTTCACCCGCAGCAAGCGCCGAAAGCTGATTGCCGACTATATTCAAGCGGGCGGGCATGCGATCGAAGTGGTCAATGGCTTTCAGCCCGCAGAACAGGTGGGCAGCCTGGCAATCCTTGCCCGTGAGTTCGGTCTGCTGGTCAGCGCCGGCAGTGATTTTCATGGCCCGGGCGGCTGGTCGGAGATCGGCCAGTACCGGCCGGTTCCCGAGGACCTTCCACCCCTGTGGGGTCGGTTCAAACATGACACAGTTATTGCCGCCGTCTGAACAGGTAGAAAATGTGAGTCAATTTTTCCAGATCCATCCGGAAAACCCGCAAGCGCGCCTGATCAAACAGGCGGTCGAGATCATCCGCAAAGGCGGGGTGGTGATTTATCCCACGGACTCTTCCTACGCGATCGGTTGCCAGATCGGCGACAAGACGGCCATCGAGCGTGTACGACGCCTGCGTCAGCTCGATGAAAAACACAACTTCGCGCTGATCTGCAGCGACCTGTCGCAACTGGGCAACTATGCCAAGATCGACACCGGCACCTTCCGCATTCTCAAGGCCCATCTGCCGGGGCCTTACACCTTTATTCTCAATGCCACCCGCGAAGTGCCGCGCCTGCTGCTGCATCCGAAAAAGCGCACCATCGGCCTGCGGGTGCCGAGTCATCCCATCGCGCTGGCCTTGCTGGCCGAGCTCGGTGAGCCGCTGATGAGCGTGACCCTGATCATGCCCGGCGATGAAGACCCGTTGAGCGATCCGTACGAAATGCGCCAATTGCTTGAACATCAGGTGGACTTGATCATCGACGGCGGTTTCGGCGGGATCAAAGCGTCAACCGTGATCGACTTGACCGGCGACGACCCGGAAGTGATCCGCGTCGGTTGCGGCGACCCCGCGCCGTTCATGGTCGAGGCCTGAATGTCCGCAGTGGAAACCGTTGTCGATCCCCAGGCCGGCGCCCAGCAGGAACTGCCGTTTGCCATGGTCTATGGCCAGGCCGTCATGGAAATGCCGCTGGACCTGTACATCCCGCCGGATGCGCTGGAAGTGTTCCTTGATGCCTTCGAAGGCCCGCTCGACCTGCTGCTGTACCTGATCCGCAAACAGAACATCAACATCCTCGACATTCCGGTGGCGGAAATCACTCGCCAGTACATGGGGTATGTCGAACTGATGCAGTCGGTGCGCCTGGAGCTGGCCGCCGAGTACCTGGTGATGGCCGCGATGCTGGCCGAGATCAAGTCGCGCATGCTTCTGCCGCGAGCCGAAACCGTCGAAGAAGAGGAAGACGACCCGCGCGCCGAGCTGATCCGGCGCCTGCAGGAATACGAACGCTTCAAGGCTGCCGCCGAAGGCATCGACGGCTTGAGCCGGGTTGGCCGCGACGTGGTGGTGCCCAGGCTCGACGCCCCGGAAGCCCGCGCGCGCAAACTGTTGCCGGATGTCGCGCTGGAAGAGATTCTGATGTCCATGGCCGAGGTGCTGCGCCGTGGCGACATGTTCGAGAGCCATCAGGTCAGCCGCGAGGCGCTGTCGACCCGCGAGCGCATGAGCGATGTGCTGGAACGGCTCAAGGGCGGCGGCTTTGTGCCGTTTGTCGAGCTGTTCACCGCCGAGGAAGGTCGCCTCGGCGTGGTGGTGACCTTTATGGCGATCCTTGAGCTGGTCAAGGAATCCTTGGTCGAGCTGGTGCAGAATGAGCCGTTCGCCGCGATCCACGTGCGAGCCCGAGCCGAATAACGAGTCGAAACATGAACCTGACTGAACCCCGCGAGCTGGCCCCCCTGCTTGAAGCCTTTCTGTTGGCCTCGGGAAAACCGCAATCGCTTGAACGCCTGTTCGAATTGTTCGAAGAGGGTGAACGGCCCGAACCTGCGGTCTTCAAGAAAGCCCTGAGCCTGCTGGCCAAGTCCTGCGAGGGGCGGGCGTTCGAGCTCAAGGAAGTTGCCTCCGGCTATCGCTTGCAGATCCGCGAGAAGTATTCGCCGTGGGTCGGTCGTTTGTGGGAAGAGCGCCCACAGCGCTATTCCCGTGCGCTGCTGGAAACCATGGCGCTGATTGCCTATCGCCAGCCGATCACCCGGGGCGAGATCGAAGACGTGCGGGGTGTGGCGGTCAACACCAACATCGTCAAGACATTGATCGAGCGTGAGTGGATCCGCATCGTCGGTTACCGCGACGTCCCGGGCAAACCGGCGATGTTCGCCACCACCAAGGCGTTTCTCGATCACTTCAACCTGAAGAACCTCGAAGACCTGCCACCGCTGGCCGAACTGCGCGAGATGGAAGCCGAACCGGTGCTCGATTTCGACGACGCGCCGGTGCCTGCGGGCCTGCAAGAGCTGGCCGACGCCAGTGCCGAGCCGGAAGAACCGAAAGAAGAAACCAGTTTCCACACCTTGCTGCTTGAGCTGGACAGCATGGAGGAGGGGATCAAGACCGACTTCGATGATTTGTTGCGTGATGCGGCGGACGGTGAAGCGCAACCGACTGAGCCTGATGCCGAGATGGCCGAGCCGGCAATTGAAGTTGAAATTGAGCCTGAAGTCGAACCGGAAGAGGACGTGCTTGGCGTTGCCGAAGCCCGGGAAAAACTCCTGGCTGCTGTCGCCGCCCTCGAACAGCCAGCGCCAGAACCAGAACTGAGTGAAGAAGAGGCCGAAGCCCGCGCATTGGCCGAAGCCATCGAAGCCGAACGCCGCGAGTTCGAAGAGTGAACACTATCCCCTGAACACCGCCATCCCCCCTGTAGGAGTGAGCCTGCTCGCGATAGCGGTGTATCAGTTCACATTTTCTTGCCTGACACACCGCCATCGCGAGCAGGCTCACTCCTACAAGGGATTTGTGTTTTTTCCGGAGATGTTGATGAGTTCCAGCAAAGACCCCTGCATCAGTCTCTGCAAGTTCAACGATGACATCTGCCTCGGCTGTGGCCGCAGCAAGCGCGAGATCCGCGCCTGGAAGAAACTCGACAAGGACGACAAGCGCACCGTACTGGCCGAAGCCGCACTGCGCCTGATCAAACTGGGTGGCGCCGGTCGGCGGAAAAAGAAATAACTGCCGATTGATCAGCTAGTCTCTGATGCGCGATGGCGCACATCCGCGTATGATTCGCGACCCTTCGGCGATCCCTTCGCCCGAAAAACAGTTTTCAAAGCTTCAGGCGCCGCCTGAACAGACCACACCGGGAGGTGCCCAGATGAGTGACATCAATCAGAAAGACGACCAGGAAATCGGCCCAGCAGGCGAAAAGCTGCAGAAAGTCCTCGCCCGTATCGGCGTCGGCTCGCGCCGTGACGTGGAGTCCTGGATCAGCCAAGGCCGGATCAAGGTCAATGGCAAAGACGCCACCCTTGGTCTGCGCGTCGACATGCACGACGCCATCACCATCGATGGCAAGGTGATCAAGCGCGAAGAGGCTGCCGAGTCGGTCCGCCGCGTGATCATGTACAACAAGCCCGATGGCGAGATCTGCACCCGTGACGACCCGGAAGGCCGTCCGACCGTGTTCGACAAGCTGCCGCGTCCGAAAGAAGGCCGCTGGATCAACATCGGTCGTCTCGACATCAACACCACCGGTCTGCTGATGTTCACCACCGACGGTGAATTGGCCAACCGCCTGATGCACCCGTCCTACGAGATGGACCGTGAGTACGCCGTGCGTGTACGCGGTGAAGTCGACGACGAGATGATCGAACGCCTGAAGGCTGGCGTAGTGCTGGAAGACGGCCCTGCGCGTTTCACCGACATTCAACAGGCGCCGGGCGGCGAAGGCTTCAACCACTGGTATCACTGCGTGGTGATGGAAGGTCGTAACCGTGAGGTTCGTCGTCTGTGGGAATCGCAAGGTCTGGTGGTCAGCCGTCTGAAGCGCGTGCGTTTCGGTCCGGTGTTCCTCAACTCCGACCTGCCGATGGGCCGCTGGCGCGAAATGAGCCAGTACGAAGTCGACACGCTGAGTTCCGAAGTGGGTCTGACGCCTGTGGCGATGCCGCAACTGAACGCCAAGAGCAAAGACAAGCTTGAGCGTATGCAGCGCAAATCGTCGCGGCCGATGGCCAAGACCGAGCGCGTACGCACTCTGCGTCCAGCGGCTGGCGCGCCGACCGGCCCACGCCCGAGCCGTGAGCCGCAGATCGAAGGCGAGCGTCCGGGCCGCAAGCCGGTTGCTCGTGATGGCGAGCGCGCTCCGCGCCCAGCCAACGGTCGCACTGAGCGTGGCGAGCGTGGTGCCCCTGCCGGTCGCGGTACGCCAGTGGCGGATCGTCCAGCGGACACCACCAACAAGCGTCCGGCCAAGCCTGCGCCGAAGCGTCCGGGGATCAAACTGGTCGACGGTGACAAGCCATCGGGCAAGCGCCGCGGCGCACCGGCCGGTTCCGGCCAGCGTCCGGGTTTTGGGCGCAAGAAGCCTGAGTAATCGGCTCGAGTGCCTGAATGAAAAACGCCAACCGCAGGGTTGGCGTTTTTTTTCGTCTGCAAGAAGATGGGGGCTGCCTGGTCCGGCCCCTTCGCGAGCAAGCCCGCTCCCACAGGAGGGGTGTGTACGACACAGATCCAATGTGGGAGCGGGCTTGCTCGCGAAGAGGCCGGTGGCCTCAATAAAGAAATTTCAGGCTAAAACACAAACCGCCCATCGAACACCGGCTTGTCATCCAGCGCCAACACCCCGCCGGAAAAAATCAGGTCCAGATGATGGCTGCCCTTGGCCCCGCCGCCGAGGCCCAGATGCAACCCACAATGCCGCTCCTCGAACCCGGCATTGCGCGCATACAAATCCTTCACGCCTTCGTTGGTGCCAATCCCCAACTCCTCAATCCGCCGATTCGACGGATTGGCGTCCAGATACTTGTTGAAATCGTGCTCCAGCCCCGGCACCTCGGTGGCGATGCGGCTGATGGTCGAGTTCTCGATCCACAGTTCCAGCGGCGATTCGAGCACGCCGTACTTGCGCGCAAACGGGATGGTGCTGAGGAACGTACCCTTGAATTTCACATGACCGTTGATGGCTTCACTGTGGGTGGCAATTTCGCCGGGGGCCAGGTCGAAGTTGCCGACGCCGTTGATGTCGGTCCACTTCTTGATGCTGCTCAGCGGCGTTTCGAACCATGAGCCGTGGTCGTCCTTGAAGCTCAATGTCGTGGCCTGGGACATACGCTGGATCAAGTGGCTGTTGAGCCCCGCGATGCGTTGCGGGGTGACGCTGAAGGTGTCGTAGAAATAGTCGCCGTAATCCTTGAACAGCAGCGACTTCTTCCAGTTTTCCGCCATCACGCCTTGCAGCGCACGGACAAACTCCGGTCCGTCGGGACGCGGGTTGGGCAGCGTGGAAGAGTCGTAGAAGAAAATGTACAGATCGCTGTCAGTAATCGCCGACGCCAGCGCTACGGTGCTTTCCAGATCCAGCCGACGGGCGCTGAAGCTAAAACGCGGATGATCGCCGGCCTGTTCGGTGATGGCGCCGGTCAGCGCTTCATAATCGGCAGTGTGGCCGAGCAATACCCTGGCGGACTCAAGGCCGGCAAGGGCAGGGTGATGTTCGAGGTAGTAAAGGAAATGCGAGATCGCGCGGGGCTTATCCATGAGTCCTCCCTGACTGACCGAGAAGAAAGTGGCAGGCACGACCGGCCGGAGCGTGCCTGCCCGGGATGTCTTACAGAGGCCACATCGCCGTGCCGAACGGAACCACCGCGTCGGCTTGCATCATTTCCACGGCGGCCTCATGGGTCGGTGCTTCAAACCATTCGTCCAGTTGCAGTTCGGTATCCAAGTCTTTTTCCAGTGCTTGCATGGTCGATCTCCTAGATGACTTTCACGGTTGTGACTGGCCGGTCGAGGTGGCCGGCAAGACGTGAAGAACCTAGTTCAGGGTGTTTTGTAATGCAAAAAATTATTTATTTAAAATTTAAATAGACTTTTTATTCTGTTTTTTATCGAGCGTTTTCTTATTTGAAAACAAAAAACTAAGCAGCCACTTTCATTAGCAAGCTTGCTACCGTCAATTTGCAGACGTCCTACGGATTTTTCTGAAATGGAAAATTTACGTTACGGATCGTAAAGAAATATTTACGGAATGCGCGTTAAAACCCAGTGGATCAGCAACGCTTTCGACGCTGTAAGGAAAAACTGCCGGAGCCCGATCAGCCGGGCACTGCGCGAGGCTCTGGCGCGCTTGTTTCAGCAACGTTTGAAGGGTGAGATGCGCCTCATGCCTGTCGTGCAGGTGCATAACAAGAAGGAGGCGCAATGAACGCCGTGATGGATCTTCACTTCTCTCCGTGGGGCGATTTTTCGCTCGTCCCCGTCGATGGTCTGCAAAGGCCTGACTCATTTTTTGCAGTCGCCCGATTATCTCGAGGCGGACCCACGCAATCCCGGCAAGCGCCACGCTGATCCAGCGGGGTCTGGCAGCAGGGGGTTAGCGGTGTACAATGCGCCGCGTTTTACTGTGACTCCCTGCGTAATCGCGCAAACCTCAAGGCTATCCGCCTTGTTCACTCCGCCGCGTCACAAGCGTGTCGGGTTCGATTTCGTCACAGATAAAAACAAACAGGTGACGCATGACCGTTGTAAGAACGCTGAACTCCTGGTGCCTGCGCTGGGGTTTGATCGGGGCTGCTTGAAATCGCAACCTTGCAGCAACGTCTACTGAACATCATCAAACCTTGCGTGAGACCTTTTTCATGAGTGGACAAAACTCGCAATCAGGCGAGCTGAAACGCGGCCTGAAAAATCGCCATATTCAACTGATCGCCCTCGGTGGCGCGATCGGTACCGGATTGTTCCTGGGGTCTGCCGGGGTCCTGAAATCCGCTGGCCCGTCGATGATCCTCGGCTATGCCATCTGTGGCTTCATCGCCTTCATGATCATGCGCCAGCTCGGCGAGATGATCGTCGAAGAGCCGGTGGCCGGTTCCTTCAGCCATTTTGCGCACAAGTACTGGGGCGGTTTCGCCGGCTTCCTGTCGGGCTGGAACTGCTGGATTCTGTACATTCTGGTGGGCATGTCGGAGCTGACCGCAGTCGGCAAGTACATTCACTACTGGGCGCCGGACATTCCGACCTGGGTGTCTGCAGCGGCGTTCTTCGTCCTGATCAACGCGATCAACCTGGCCAACGTCAAAGTCTTCGGTGAAGCCGAGTTCTGGTTCGCGATCATCAAGGTCGTGGCCATCGTCGGCATGATTGCGCTGGGCAGCTACCTGCTGGTCAGCGGCCATGGCGGCCCGCAAGCTTCGGTGAGCAACCTGTGGTCGCACGGCGGATTCTTCCCCAACGGCGTCAGTGGTCTGGTGATGGCGATGGCGATCATCATGTTCTCCTTTGGCGGTCTGGAAATGCTCGGTTTTACCGCAGCCGAAGCCGACAAACCGAAGACCGTGATCCCGAAAGCGATCAATCAGGTGATCTACCGGATCCTGATTTTCTACATCGGCGCACTGGTGATCCTGCTGTCGCTGACCCCATGGGATAGCCTGCTGGCCACCCTCAATGCATCCGGTGACTCGTACAGCGGCAGCCCGTTCGTGCAGGTGTTCTCGATGCTCGGCAGCAACACCGCCGCGCATATCCTCAACTTTGTGGTCCTGACTGCGGCACTGTCGGTGTACAACAGCGGCACCTACTGCAACAGCCGCATGCTGCTGGGCATGGCCGAGCAGGGCGATGCGCCGAAGGCGCTGTCGAAGATCGACAAGCGCGGCGTGCCGGTGCGTTCGATCCTCGCGTCCGCAGCGGTCACGCTGGTGGCCGTGCTGCTCAACTACCTGATGCCGCAACAGGCGCTGGAACTGCTGATGTCGCTGGTGGTTGCGACACTGGTGATCAACTGGGCGATGATCAGTTTCTCGCACTTCAAGTTCCGCCAGCACATGAACAAGACGAAACAGACGCCGCTGTTCAAGGCGCTGTGGTACCCGTACGGCAACTACGTCTGCCTGGCGTTCGTGGCGTTCATCCTCTGCGTGATGCTGTTGATCCCGGGCATCCAGATCTCGGTGTACGCGATTCCGGTGTGGGTCGTGTTCATGTGGGTCTGCTACGTGATCAAGAACAAGCGCGGTGCACAGCAGGCCGTGCACGCGGCAGGTGCTGCCAAGTAAGCGCTGACGCAGAAACACAAAACCCGGCCTGAGTGCCGGGTTTTTTATGGGTGTAAATACTGTCAGTCGGAGGCTATAGACAGTCCGCGAGAGGGTAGTCCCTGCACAAGGTTTCGACCTCTGAACGAAACTGCGCGAGGAGTATGGGTTCCAGTGTGTAATCCTGCTCACCGAGCGGCGCCACAGTACTGAGAATCCGGCCTATCAAATCGACGATCTGGCGGCTGCCGTGGACATCGACCCGGCGTTGCGCCAGAGCGCCCGTGCCGATACGCAGCCCGCTGGTAACAAGGGAAGAGCGGGGATCGCCGGGTACGCGATGTTTGCTGACGATGATCCCGCAGTGCCCCAGCGCCGCCTGCGCTATGGCGCCTGTCATACCGCCACGCAAACGAACCAGAACCGTGTGGTTTTCACTGCAACCGCCGACCACTTCATAATCCCGGGCCTGAAACGCTTTGGTCATTTCATCCGCGGTACTGCGGACCTGCGCCATGCAGGCATCGAATTCTGCGGACAGTGCGTAACCCAGCGCGGCAGCCTTTGCCGCGATCATGTTGGCAGCGGGCGCGCCCTGCATTCGCGGATAAACGGCTTGATCAAGCAGGCGACTGAAGGTGGTTCTCAAGCCGGGAATCTTGGTGTTGGCATCGCCACCACTGAGGATCAGGCCGCCGCGAGGCCCGGCGAGTTGCTTGTGCGTGCACGTGACGGTGACGTGTGCGGCCTCGATCGGACTTGGGTGTCGCCCGGTGGCGACAAGCCCGGCGATATGCGAAATGTCGGCGAGCAAGATGGCGCCGGCTTCATCGGCAATTGCGCGAAACCGCTTGAAGTCCACCGCCCGCGAATAAGCGGTGGCGCCGCAGAGAATGATGCGTGGGCGATGGGCGAGTGCGAGCAGGCGTACCTTGTCGTAATCGATGAGGCCGTCTGATGTCGTGCCGTACTGGATCGCCTTGTAGTAGGCGCCGGAAAACGCGGTGAGGCTGCCATGAGTCAGATGACCACCGTGTTCCACCGCCATGCCCAGCAAGGTATCGCCAGGCTCAAGCAAGGCTGTGAGCACCTGATAAACCGCGTTCGACGCCGAGTGGGGTTGCACGTTGGCGTATTGCGCTGCGAACAGTTCCCGAGCCCTGCGGATGGCCAGCGATTCGACCAGATCGACATTCTCGCATCCAGCGTTGTGGCGCTTGCCGGGCATGCCTTCAGCCGTCACGTTGACCAGCACTGAAGCGGATGCCACCAAGGTGCGTGGCTGGACGGCGCAGGAGGATGAGATCAACGAAAGCGTGTGCTGTTGGCGCCTGACTTCAGCATCGAGAATGGCCGCCAGTTCGGCGTCTTCGGTACGCAGATCCGCCAGGCCACGACGCAACAAGTCAGCCTGGTTCTGGAGCGGTTCAGTAATAACTGCCATTGCTTGATTCCTTCCCTGGTTTTGCGTGATATGCGCACGTCCGTGCTGCCAGATCTGTACAGGCGAATCCGTGTTCTGGCCGCTGTGCGCGCAAAACTAAACCCTGTACAGGCCCCCCGGTCTTTCGTTCTTTCACTCTCGAGTGATGAGGCGCCGGTTTGACGCATCATAGATTTTTCAGTGAGGAACGCCACAGAATTAATCAAAAAAATGAACATTCTTCAAAGAAAATGATTCTTTTCGTCGTCGTTGCGGGTGTAAAACAGTCATGGCCCGGTGCTGATCTTCAGGCGCCGGGTGAAAGGCAACAGGAACTAACGAGTCAGTACAGAGGCTGAAATGATCCTGCAAGTTGGCAGGAAGTGACCTGTGAAAGCTGACTTTTTATACCGAACCCAAGGAGGGAGAGTGCTATGATCCTGCGCGGCACTGACAGGGATAAAACTGCAATTTCCTACCTCACTTGTGTATGTCCGGAATGATCATTCGGGGCGTGACATTGATTGCAGTTAACAACGGATGGTAAGCATGTGATGCACAGAAGAGAAAGATCGGAGAATCTGAAGAACAACATCAAATACCTGATAAAGAGTCGCGGGGAGACTCAGTTATCCCTGTGCCACTCCAGTGGTTTGACCCGAACGACCATCTATAACATTCTTGAAGGCAAGGTGGTCAATGTACAACAGTCCACTGTTCGCAAAATTTCTGATTTCTTCGGCGTGTCTTATGAAGAAATAGAGACGATTGATTTTGAAGAAAAGGAAATAATCGAAAGCAGTATTTCTCCGCAGGGCAACATGAACCCGGCAGCGGTGCCTGTCATCAAGGAAAGTATGCTGCTGCAAAGTCTGGATAAGAGAATTGGTGAGTTGGCCACGATTTATCCACTGACTTACTACTTTGGCGCGTCCTTCAACCTGATTGGCGTGCTTCTGGAAAACGAAATAAGTGGCATGAATGAACCCGGCGATCTGTTGATCGTGCAGAAAGGAGCGTCGACCAGCGACAGGGAAAAGTTGGTGTATGATAAAGTGACAATGAAGTTATCTATAAGCCATGAAGGCAGCTTCGATACGGACCGTGTGTGCGTGGTCGGAGATGTAATCGAGGAACGATTTAATGGATTGCAGTGTTGAAGTGGAAAACAGCAAGTACAAGTTGCTGGGGTTCGAGAATGGAAAAAGCCTGGCCGTCATCATGGTCATTGCGACAGGCAAAATAATTAAAATAAAGTTAAGTGAAGTGTTGAATAGTGAGATTATGGATAATCTGAATAAGATCGAAGTGAAAAACCTCTATAAAAAATTTTACTCGCAGGGTGGCGCTCTCACGGCTTACGAAATAAATGACCGTCATGAGAGTTCCTGGATGATCTACATCATCCTGAACCTGATGCTGTTCACGCTTTACATTTTTACCAGCATTGCGGCGACAAAGCCGATTTATCTGGAGTATTTCGATATTGTCGTAACGCCAGGCACCTTCCTCTATCCGCTGACATTTCTGATCGTCGACTTGCTCAATGAAACGTTCGGCCTGAGGCTCGCGCGAAAGGCGATCCTGTTCGCGTTCATCAGCAATGCCGCGATCATCATTCTGCTGGCCATCACTACCCATCTTCCGGGGCTGCCGGGTTGGAAGCTCGATGGGGCTTACAATGATGTTATCAGTCAGTTGTCCGCGGTCCTGGTAGCGTCTTCTGTATCGTTTCTGGTTTCCGAGAATATAAATTCATATCTGTTGTGCAAGATTAAAGAGCTCACGAGCTCCCGATTTCTGTTTTTGCGAGTGTTTTTAAGCACTTTGTTTGCTGTGATCATCGACAGCTTTCTTTTCTGCTACATCGCCTTTTACGGGACGATGGAAAACAGCGCAATACTGGGCATGATCTACGTTCAGATCGCAATCAAGGTGGGGTTTGCCTTCTTCAATATCTTGCCGGCCTACGGGGCAAGGTCTTTGTTCAAGAAATACCTGACGGGTGCGCAGACGCAGTAAGCAGAGGAAGGCGCTCACTCGGCATGCTCGAGTGAGCGCTTCTGGTCGTGGGTTACTTTAAGCCAAGTTTATCTTTCAAGCGTTGAGTCACCTGCGCTTTGTTATTCAGGAACTCATTCAGGCCTTTTGCGCGAAGGTTGCAGGCATCGCAATCGGAACATCCGACGCCTTTGATGCCGTTGTAGCAAGTCAGTGTTTCTTCGCGAACCAGCTCCAGTTGATTGTGGTAATCAGCCAAGGCCCAGGTCTCTGCCTTGTTGAGCCACATCAGTGGCGTGTCCAGTTGCAGCTTGTAATCCATGCCCAATTCAAGGGCTTTATTCAAGGCCTTGACGAACTCATCCCGGCAATCGGGATAGCCCGAGAAGTCGGTTTCACAAACACCGGTAATGACCGTTTTGGCCTGGACTTGATAGGCATAGATAGAGGCCAGGGTCAGAAACAGAATGTTCCGCCCCGGAACAAAGGTGCTTGGCAAGCTCTCGCCGGAGCTGTTCACGGTCGGAACCGGAATGTTATCGCGGGTCAGGCTGCTGATGGCCAGCTCATTGAGCAAGGACACATCCAGCGTTTTATGCACGGTCACGCCGAGCTTTTTCGACAGCTGCTGCGCCACTTCAATTTCCGCGTGATGACGCTGACCATAGTCGAACGTGATGCAGTGGACTTCATCGTAGTGGGTCAGGGCGTGGATCAAGCACGTGGTGGAGTCCTGTCCGCCGCTGAATACGATAACTGCTTTGTTGGTCATGGGTATGCTTCCTGCATTGAGGTCTTGAGGGCAAGGTGCAGATGATACTCGAAATAGGCTTGGAACTCGGTGCACAGTCCAGAAACGCTCGCGAGTCCGCGAGCGTCTATTTTAAGGTGGAATGAGGCTGGATTCACTCAGGGACCGACTGATTGATTTCTGACAAATCGATGTCGATTGCTATCACCTCATCGCGAACCGGCGAATAGCTGCAGTGGATCTTCAGCAGGTTCGCGGTCTGTTTCGGGGTATCCTGCACACTCTGAATACGGACGTTTTTCCATGCTGGTGATTTCCAACAACGTGCATTTGCCGGATGCCGAGATCGAACTGACCGCCATCCGCGCGCAAGGCGCCGGTGGGCAGAACGTCAACAAGGTTTCCAGCGCGGTGCACCTGCGCTTCGACATTCCGGCCTCGTCCTTGCCCGAATTCTACAAGGAGCGGTTGCTGGCGCTGCGCGACAGTCGCATCACCAGCGATGGCGTGTTGATCATCAAGGCCCAGCAATACCGCACGCAGGAAGCCAACCGCGCGGATGCGCTGGAGCGTTTGGTCGAGCTGATACTCAGCGCCACCAAAGTCGAAAAGAAGCGCCGCCCGACCAAGCCGACCCTCGGCTCGAAGAAGCGTCGGCTTGAGTCGAAAACCAAGCGCGGCAGCATCAAGGCCGGGCGTGGCAAGGTGGATTTCTAGTCTTCGCGATACTTCGCCGTGTGCTTGTACAGGTACACGCTCAACGCCAGTCCGCTGAGTGAGGCGAGGGCGGCGAACAGAAAGATCGAAGCAAAACCAAACCCCGCCGCAATCGCCCCGGCCAATGGCCCGGTGATCCCCAGCGACAAATCGATGAACAACGAATAGGCGCCGACCGCTGCACCACGGCTGGAGGCCGGCACCAGGTTCACCGCTTCCACACCCAGCGCCGGAAACACCAGCGAGAAACCGAAACCGCTCAACGCCGCCCCCGCCAGCGCCCAATGCGCGTCCGGCGCCAGCCACAGCAGTAACAGGCCCAGAGTCTCCACCGACAGGCAGGCAATCGCCACGCGGAAACCGCCGAGGCGGTTGATCAGGTTGCCGAACAGCAGTCGCGCGCCGATGAAGCTGGCACCGAACAGGCTCAGGCACAGCACCGCGTTGTCCCAGTGCCGGGTGGCGTAATACAGGGTGATGAAGGTGGCGATGGTGCCGAAACCGATCGAGCCCAGTGCCAGTCCGCAGCCGTGCGGGAATACGCGTCCGAGCACATGCATGAACGGCAGGCGCTCACCGGCGACAATCGGCGCGGCGGTTTTCGGCCAGGCCAGCAGCAGGCCCAGCGCCGCCAGCAAGATGATGCTGACGCCCATGCTCCACAATCCCAACTGGCCGACCAGCCACACCCCGAACGGCGCACCAACCGCCAGTGCACCGTAACTGGCGATGCCGTTCCACGAGATCACTTTGGCGGTATTTGCCGCGCCGACCCGACCGATGCCCCAGCCAATCGACCCCGAGCCGACCAGGCTTTCCGCGCTGCCCAGCACCAGCCGCCCAACCAGCAGGCTGATCAGGCTGAACATCGGCAAGTGGGGTGTCCAGGCCGAAATCAGCATGAACACACCGCTCAAGCCACAACCGGCCAGACCGATCATCACCGCGCGTTTGCTGCCCTGGTTGTCGATGATCTTGCCGGCGTACGGGCGGCTGAGAAGGGTGGCGAGGTATTGCACGCTGATCACCAGCCCCGCGATCACCGCACCGAAGCCCAGGTCGCTGTGGACATAGCCCGGCAATACAGCGAGCGGAATGCCGATGTTCAGGTAACCGATGAAGGTGAAGAGGACGATGGACACGACTTGCAGCGTGACCGCCAGGGGGCGCTGCGGCTCTGACATAGAGGACGACATGGGAAACGATCCACAGGAAAGCAGGATTAGATAGGCTGCTTATGATACCGGCGCGAACGTGTCAGGGGCGGGGAAAAGTAAAACTATTTGCCGCAAGGCAGATTCACGACTTGGCCGGGGCGACCAGTTGTGTGGTGACGAGGGCGGCGAGGGCGTTTTCTTCGCTGCCGAAACGGGCGAGCAGGGCGGCCTGTTTTTCCGGGGAGAGGCGGTTCCAGATCTCGATCATTTTCTCGGTGGCGCCGATCAGGACGGCGGCTTGGCTTTCAGAAAATTCGTCGGTCATGGCGGGCTCGGTTTCAGGCAGTGTGGAAAGCGCATCTTAGCGCTTTCCACACGGTCTGTACGGCGGGTTTTACTCTTCGCTGTCGGCCTTGCGGCTCTCAACGGCTTCTTTCGGTTCGGGCTGCTGTGCGCCGGCTTGTTGCGTGGTCGTCTGCTCAGGTACGTGCAGGCTTGGGAAGGGGAGATTAGGAATCTCGTGCATGGTTGCGCTCCTCGCTAAGTCTGTTGATAGATCTGGTAGATCCGCGCTTCTTGAAAGCCTGCGCAGGATACAGCAGGAAAAATGACAATCAGACTTTTAATTGAAAATAATGCGACAGATGGCCGCAGGGGGCGCGAAAAGCAAAAGATCACTGCAAAGCAAATGTGGGAGCGGGCTTGCTCGCGAAGGCGGTGCATCAGGCAACTTGATTGTCGTCTGATACTCCGCTTTCGCGAGCAAGCCCGCTCCCACTGTGTTTTATGTCGCAGTCACTATTGGCAGACGGTGGCGATGGCTTCAGCCAGCAAGGCCAGGCGCGTGGCATCGATCCCGGCAACGTTCGCCCGGCCCGAGCTGACCATGTACACGCTGTGATGCTCACGCAGCTGTTTCACCTGCTCCGGCGACAGGCCGGTGTAGGAGAACATCCCGCGCTGCACACCGATGTGTGCAAAACGCTCGCGCAGGCCATGCGGTTCCAGCGCTTCAACCAAGCCACTGCGCAATTGCGCGATGCGCAGACGCATGGCTTCCACTTCGTCGGCCCAGCGGCTTTTCAGCTCCGGGTCGGCAAGGATGGTCGCGACCACTGCCGCGCCGTGATCCGGTGGTGTCGACCACAGGTTGCGGGCGATGTTGGCCAGTTGGCTACGGATGTCGATGAGCTTGTCGGCGGTTTTCGCGCAGACAATCAGCGCACCGGTGCGGTCGCGGTACAGGCCGAAGTTCTTCGAGCAAGAGCTGGTGATCAGCACTTCCGGCAACTCGCTGGCAAACAGCCGGGTCGACCACGCATCCTGCTCCAGCCCGTCGCCAAAGCCCTGATAGGCAAAGTCGATCAGCGGCAGCAGATTACGGCTGCGCACCACGTCCAGCACGCGCTGCCAGTCGCCGTGATTCAGGTCGAAACCGGTCGGGTTATGGCAGCACGCATGCAGCAGCACCACATCGCCTTTCGGTACTTCATTGAGCACTGCGAGCATCGCGTCGACGTCGAGGCGGTTGTCGCTGCCCACGTACGGGTAGTGACTGACCTTGACCCCGGCTGCGGCGAAAATCGTTTCGTGGATCGGCCAGGTCGGGTTGCTCAGCCACACGCCCTTGCCCGGCAGGCACTGAGCGATGAAGTCGGCAGCCAGACGCAGGGCACCGGTACCGCCCGGAGTCTGGGTGGCGCCGGCGCGCTGTTCAGCGATCAACGTGGAGTCGGCGCCGAGCACCAGTTCGTTGATGACCTTGCCGAACAGCGGGTTGCCGTGACCACCGATGTAGGTCTTGGTGTCCTGGCTCTCGACCAGCCGCGCCTCGGCGATCTTCACCGCTTCGGGAATCGGCGTCAGGCCCTGGGCATCCTTGTAGACGCCAACGCCGAGGTCGAACTTGCGCGGGTTGCTGTCCTGCGCATAGGCCTCCATCAAACCGAGAATCGGGTCGCCGGGTACCCGGCCGATGGCGTCGAAGTGCATTACTTGCGTCCTTCTGCGGTCTTGGCCACTTCGTCAGTGCGCGCGGCCATGATGAAGTCGTTGCGGTGCAGGCCTTTGATCGAGTGGCTCCACCAGGTCACGGTGACTTTGCCCCACTCGGTCAGCAGACCCGGGTGGTGACCTTCGGCCTCGGAGATCTCGCCGACGGCATTGGTGAAGGCCAGTGCGTGCTTGAAGTTCTTGAACAGGAAAACTTTCTCCAGCTGCATGATGCTGTCGCGAACTTCGATGTTCCAGTCAGGGATCTGCTTGATCAGGATCGGCAGTTCTTCGTCGCTGACTTGTGGCGCATCGGCACGGCAGGCTTCGCAGTGGGCTTGGTTCAAAGTGGACATGGTGTGATTCCTGAAATCGAGTGTGTTTTTTTTATAAAAGCTATCGGGCCGTCAATGCCGTCACGCTAAACCAAAGTGGCGGCGACTGACAGACTCAATTGTCAGCGAAAGTCGCGGATCACGCGGCTTTCGGTTTTGGTGGAAACTTCGGTGCGTGCAGCCCCAGCTGCATGCCTTGGCGAACCATGGCCATGATGTCTTCATGGGCAACGTCGAACAGACGCTTGAGGTTCGGCAGGACAAAGTACAGCGGTTGCAGGATGTCGATGCGATACGGCGTGCGCATGGCTTCCAGCGGATCGAAGGCCTGATGCTCAGGCTCGTCCGACAGCGAGTAAACGGTTTCCTTGGGCGAGGACAGGATGCCGCCGCCATAGATGCGCTTGCCTTGCGGGGTGTCGACCAGGCCGAACTCGATGGTCATCCAGTACAGACGCGCCAGATACACGCGTTCTTCCTTGGTGGCCTGCAGGCCGAGTTTGCCGTAGGTGTGGGTGAATTCGGCGAACCACGGGTTGGTCAGCAGCGGGCAGTGACCAAAGATCTCGTGGAAAATGTCCGGCTCTTGCAGGTAGTCCAGTTCTTCGCGGGTACGAATGAACGTGGCCACCGGAAACTGCTTGCTGGCGAGCAATTCGAAGAAGGTCTGGAAAGGAATCAGTGCAGGAACGCGGGCAACCTGCCAACCGGTGGTCTCACCGAGCACCTTGTTGATCTCGCCCAGTTGCGGAATGCGGTCGTGGGGCAGACCGAGTTTTTCGATACCGTCCAGGTACTCCTGGCACGCGCGACCCTCGATCACTTTCAACTGGCGGGTGATCAGCGTGTTCCACACCGCGTGTTCTTCGGCGGGGTAGTCGATAAAACCTTGCGCATCGGGCTCGCGGGCCACGTATTGCGTCTGCTTCATACTGCTCTCCTGCTAGGGGAATTCGTTCTTGTTATGTCCAGCGATGGATTCAGAATTACCTGAGAGTAAGGAGGGATGCAGCAGGTTGAAGGTGCTTCTTGTAGGAAAATTCGCCGGATTTCGTAAAAAAATCGTTACGCTTTGATGGGTATCTCGCGTTTGCGGTGATTTTCGGGTTTGAAAAGGCTGGTGGCTGTCACATAATCTTGACAATTATCTGCGCGCCACCTCAGAAACATCTGATGGTGCGCCGCAACTTGGCCCGGCACTTTCCATTGTGGGAGCGGGCTTGCTCGCGAAGAGGCCCTGTCAGCCACCTCATCAGTAGCGGCCCACCGCTTTCGCGAGTAAGCCCGCTCCCACAGGAGTCGTGCCGCACTTACTTTTCTAGCGTCGGGGCGTTTTTATGCGTATCAAAGTCCACTGCCAGAACCGCATCGGCATCCTGCGCGACATCCTCAATCTGCTGGTGGAGTACGGGATCAACGTCGCGCGCGGCGAGGTGGGGGGCGAGCACGGCAATGCGATCTACCTGCACTGCCCGAACCTGATCAACATTCAGTTCCAGGCGTTGCGGCCGAAGTTCGAGGCGATTGCCGGCGTGTTTGGCGTCAAGCGCGTCGGGCTGATGCCTAGCGAGCGCCGGCACATGGAGTTGAATGCGTTGCTCGGTGCGCTGGAATTCCCGGTGCTGTCGATCGACATGGGCGGCTCGATCGTCGCGGCCAACCGTGCCGCCGCGCAGTTGCTCGGGGTTCGCGTGGATGAGGTACCGGGGATTCCGTTGTCACGGTATGCCGAGGATTTTGACCTGCCGGAACTGGTGCGCGCCAACAAGTCGCGGATCAACGGCATGCGCGTCAAGGTCAAGGGCGACATCTTTCTCGCCGACATCGCGCCACTGCAATCGGAGCACGACGACAGCGAAGCCATGGCCGGCGCGGTCCTGACCTTGCACCGTGCCGATCGCGTTGGCGAGCGCATCTATAACGTGCGCAAGCAGGAACTGCGGGGCTTCGACAGCATCTTCCAGAGTTCCAAAGTCATGGCGGCGGTGGTGCGCGAAGCACGACGCATGGCGCCGCTGGATGCGCCGCTATTGATAGAAGGCGAAACCGGCACCGGCAAAGAGTTGCTGGCGCGCGCCTGCCACCTCGCCAGCCCGCGCGGGCAGTCGCCGTTGATGGCGCTCAACTGCGCGGGGCTGCCGGAGTCGATGGCCGAGACCGAGCTGTTTGGCTATGGCCCCGGTGCTTTCGAAGGGGCGCGAGCCGAAGGCAAGCTCGGCCTGCTGGAGCTGACGGCGGGCGGCACGCTGTTCCTCGATGGCGTGGGTGAAATGAGCCCGCGCTTGCAGGTCAAGTTGTTGCGCTTTCTGCAGGATGGTTGCTTCCGCCGGGTCGGCAGTGATGAGGAGGTGTATCTGGATGTGCGGGTGATCTGCGCGACCCAGGTCGACTTGTCCGAGCTGTGCGCCCGCGGCGAGTTTCGTCAGGACTTGTATCACCGCTTGAACGTGCTTTCGCTGCACATTCCGCCGCTGCGTGAATGCCTCGACGGTTTGACGCCGCTGGTTGAGCACTTCCTTGATCAGGCCAGCCGCCAAATCGGTTGTTCACTGCCCAAACTGGCGCCGGCGGCGATGGATCGCCTCAGTCACTATCACTGGCCGGGCAACGTGCGGCAGTTGGAGAACGTGCTGTTTCAGGCGGTTTCGCTGTGCGACGGCGGCACGGTCAAGGCTGAGCATATTCGCTTGCCGGACTATGGCGTGCGTCAGCCGCTTGGCGATTTCTCGCTGGAAGGGGGGCTGGACGAGATCGTCGGGCGCTTCGAGAAAGCGGTGCTGGAACGACTGTATTCCGAGCACCCGAGCAGTCGGCAACTGGGCAAGCGGTTGGGGGTTTCGCACACGACCATTGCCAATAAGCTGCGTGAGTATGAGGTTGGCAAAAGCGAGTCATAGCGCGCGAACACATGGCCTGTGACGATCTCTTCGCGAGCAGGCTCGCTCCCACTTTGAAAGGCAATCCCTGTGGGAGCGAGCCAGCTCGCGAAAGCGGTGGTCCAGGCATCCTCTCTGTCAGGCTTTGCCACCAAGCGGCATAACACCGCCGGTTTTTCGACTTCGATACATTTCAAATTTCCCCTCACTTGCCCGCAAGTCCTTTGTTTACCGGGCCGCAAGCCGCCAGAAAAAAGTTGGTCTGCAAATTGCTTATGGCTCAGCAGTACAGCGGTGGGCGGCAAACGTCCGGCATGCAGAGGAAAGAGTGTGGACAAGTACCTTTATGTGGCAATGACCGGCGCCAGTCAGAACGCACTGGCGCAAAAGGCGCATGCCAACAACCTGGCGAACATCTCCACCAATGGTTTTCAGCGCGACCTGGAGCAGGCGCGTTCGATGCCGGTGTTCGGTGACAGCTTTCCGGCGCGTGCGTTTGCCATGAGCGAGCGGCCCGCCACCGACTTCACCGCAGGTTCGCTGGTGCAGACCGGGCGTGACCTCGACGTGGCCGTGACCGGCAACGGCTTCATTGCCGTGCAGAACCCCAACGGTGGCGAAAGCTACGTGCGCACCGGCAGCCTCAACATCGACGCCCTTGGCGTGCTGCGCGCTGGCAACGGCATGGCCGTGATGGGTAATGGCGGTCCGATCGCCGTGCCGCCAGAGCAGCAGGTCGAAGTCGGTGAAGACGGCACCATCAGTATTCGTGCGATGGGCGAAGGCCCGCGCGTCATGGCGGAAGTCGACCGGATCAAACTGGTCAACCCGGACATCAAGAACCTCAACAAAGGCCTCGACGGCTCGATCTACACCAAGGACGGCCAGCCGGCGCCGGCCGATGCCAATGTCAAACTGGTGTCGGGTTTCCTTGAGTCGAGCAACGTCAACGCCGTGGAAGAAATGACGTCGGTGCTGGCGCTGGCCAAACAGTTTGAATTGCACGTCAAGATGATGAACACCGCCAAAGACGACGACCAGGCCATGGCTCGGGTCTTGCAGATCAGCTAATTATCAGAACGTCGCGCCGTAAAACAGGCGCACGAGGAGAATCGAATGCTTCCGGCTCTATGGGTTGCCAAAACCGGTCTGTCCGCCCAGGACACCAACCTGACCACCATTTCCAACAACCTGGCGAACGTTTCGACCACGGGTTTCAAACGTGACCGCGCCGAGTTCCAGGACCTGCTGTATCAGATCAAGCGTCAGCCAGGCGCCCAGTCGACCCAGGACAGCGAACTGCCGTCGGGTCTGCAACTGGGTACGGGTGTGCGCATCGTCGGCACCCAGAAAAACTTCACTGCCGGCAGCCTGCAAACCACCGAGCAGCCGCTGGACATGGCCATCGACGGTCGCGGTTTCTTCCAGATCCTGCAGCCGGACGGCACCACGTCCTACACCCGTGACGGTACTTTCCATCTCGATTCCAATGGCCAGATCGTCAACGCCAGCGGTTTCGCCCTGGAACCGGCCATCGTCATTCCGAACAACGCCCAGAGCTTCACCGTCGGCACCGACGGCACGGTGTCCATCACCGTTCCAGGCAACCCGGCCGCTCAGGTGATCGGCAACCTGCAAACCGCCGACTTCATCAACCCGGCCGGTCTGCAAGCCGTGGGCAACAACCTGTTCCTGGAAACCGCTGCTTCCGGCGCGCCGCAAATCGGCACCCCGGGCCTGAACGGTTTCGGTACCACGCTGCAGAACACCCTGGAAGGTTCCAACGTCAGCACCGTTGAAGAGATGGTCAACATGATCACCACTCAACGTGCCTACGAGATGAACTCCAAGGTGATCTCCACCGCCGACCAGATGCTCTCGTTCGTAACGCAGAATCTGTAATCAAGTCTATGGGGCGGCCATGAGGCCGCCAGCAACACCGTGAGGTAGGGTCATGAAACGCTTCGTATCTGTTCTGGCATTGGGTGGGGTCGTCTCGCTCGCGGGCTGCGTCGCACCGACGCCCAAGCCCAATGACCCTTACTACGCCCCGGTGTTGCCGCGCACGCCATTGCCGGCTGCGGCCAACAACGGCTCGATCTATCAGGCCGGCTTCGAGCAGAACCTGTACAGCGACCGCAAGGCGTTCCGGGTCGGTGACATCATCACCATCACCCTGAACGAGAAGACCCAGGCGAGCAAGAACGCCAACTCGCAAGTGGCCAAGAACAGCAAGACCGGCATCGGCCTGACCTCGCTGTTCGGCGGTAGCGGTACCACCAACAACCCGTTGGGTGGTAACGACCTGAGCCTGGACGTCGGCTACAGCGGCGACCGTGCGACCAAAGGCGACAGCAAGGCGGCGCAGGGCAACACCCTGACCGGTTCGATCACTGTGACCGTGGCCGACGTGCTGCCTAACGGCATCATCGCTGTGCGCGGCGAGAAGTGGATGACCCTCAACACCGGCGACGAGCTGGTGCGGATCGCAGGTCTGGTGCGTGCCGATGACATCGCGACCGACAACACCGTGTCGTCGACCCGTGTCGCCGATGCGCGCATCACCTACTCGGGCACCGGTTCGTTTGCCGATGCGAGTCAGCCAGGCTGGTTCGACCGTTTCTTCCTCAGCCCGCTGTTCCCTTTCTAGGTGGCGACTTTGAATTTCAAGAGCCTCATGCTGGCTGCGGCCCTGTTGTCCGCAGCCTTTGGTGCCCACGCCGAGCGGCTGAAAGATATCGCCAGCATTTCCGGCGTGCGCTCCAACCAGTTGATCGGTTACGGCCTGGTGGTCGGGCTTAACGGCACCGGCGACCAGACGACGCAAACCCCGTTCACCCTGCAGACCTTCAACAACATGCTCTCGCAGTTCGGCATCAAGGTGCCGCCAGGGTCGGGCAACGTGCAGCTGAAAAACGTCGCGGCGGTGTCGGTGAGTGCCGATCTGCCGGCGTTCGCCAAGCCGGGTCAGCAGGTCGATATCACCGTGTCTTCCATCGGTAACTCCAAGAGCCTGCGCGGTGGCACCCTGTTGCTGACCCCGCTCAAGGGTATCGACGGCAACGTCTACGCCATCGCCCAGGGCAACCTGGTGGTCGGTGGTTTTGACGCCGAAGGGCGCGACGGTTCGAAGATCACCGTCAACGTTCCGTCGGCCGGTCGGATCCCGGGCGGTGCGTCGGTGGAGCGTTCGGTGCCGAGCGGTTTCAACCAGGGCAACAGCCTGACGCTGAACCTCAACCGTTCCGACTTCACCACGGCCAAGCGCATCGTCGACAAGATCAACGACATGCTCGGCCCTGGCGTGGCGCAAGCCATCGACGGCGGTTCGATTCGTGTGACGGCGCCGCTCGACCCGAGCCAGCGCGTCGACTATCTGTCGATCCTGGAAAACCTCGAAGTCGATCCGGGGCAGGCGGTGGCGAAAGTCATCATCAACTCGCGCACCGGCACCATCGTCATCGGCCAGAACGTGAAAGTCTCGCCGGCCGCCGTGACCCACGGCAGCCTCACGGTGACGATCACCGAAGACCCGATCGTCAGTCAGCCGGGTCCGCTGTCCAACGGTCAGACCGCTGTTGTGCCGCGTTCGCGCGTCAATGCTCAGCAGGAAGCCAAGCCGATGTTCAAGTTCGGCCCGGGTACCACCCTCGACGAAATCGTGCGGGCGGTGAACCAGGTCGGCGCGGCACCGGGTGACCTGATGGCCATTCTCGAAGCACTGAAACAGGCCGGCGCGTTGCAAGCCGACCTGATCGTGATCTGAGGGCGGCGACCATGGATATGCGCAAAGGCAGTCTGGTGGGTACGGGCGATTCGGGTTCCTACTCCGACCTCAATCGTCTGAACCAGCTCAAGGTCGGCGACAAGAACAGCGATGCGAACATGCGCAAGGTGGCGCAGGAATTCGAATCGCTGTTCCTTGGCGAAATGCTCAAGTCGATGCGTTCGGCCACCGAGGCGTTGGGTAAAGACAACCCGATGAACACCCCGGCCGCCAAGCAGTATCAGGAAATGTACGACCAGCAACTGGCCGTCTCGCTGTCCCGCGAGGGCGGTGGTATCGGCCTCGCCGACGTGCTGATGAAGCAGATGTCGAAGAACAGGCCGTTGGCCCCGGGTGAGGCTGCGGCTGCGTCTGCCGCCAAGCAGGAAGCCGCGAAAGCCGCTGCCGTGCAGACACCGATTGCGGCCGGCACGACCGCCACCAACGGGCCGTTATCGCGACTCAATGGCGAGCGTCCGTTGTGGGCATCGCGCTCCGGGCATGTCTCCAATACCGAAGCCTCGCACAGCAATGACATGGCGATGATCAACAAGCGTCGCCTGGCGCTGCCACCGAAGCTGGCGGACCGTCTGCTCGCAGGTCTGGTGCCGTCGGCCACGCCGACCACGGCCAATGCATTGCCACAACGCGCCGCGACCACGGCTGCCACCGGCGCTGGCCCGCTGTACAACGGCGACTGGCTGACCCGTGCCGAAGACGCGAAAGCGTCCGGCGGGCAGATGCAGATTTACGGCCGGGCGATGGCGCAGATTCCGCTGGCTCCGGCCAAGCGCGCCTTCAGCTCCGCCGACGAATTCGTCAACACCATGCTGCCGATGGCCAAAGAGGCCGCCGCTCGAATTGGCGTCGATCCGCGTTATCTGGTGGCGCAAGCCGCGCTGGAAACCGGCTGGGGCAAATCGGTCATGCGCGCCCAGGATGGCAGCAGCAGTCACAACCTGTTCGGCATCAAGGCCAGCAGCAACTGGACCGGCGATTCGGCGCGGGCGATCACCAGCGAGTTCCGCAACGGGCAGATGGTCAAGGAGACGGCCGAGTTCCGTTCCTACGCCTCGTACAAAGACAGTTTCCACGATCTGGTGACTTTGCTGCAGACCAACAATCGCTATCAAGATGTTGTGAAGTCGGCCGATAACCCAGAACAGTTTGTACGCGAGTTGCAAAAGGCCGGTTACGCGACCGACCCGAACTACGCGACGAAGATTTCGCAGATAGCCAAGCAGATGAACAGTTTTGAAAACTACGCTGCGGCGGGCGTTTCCACCCAGCCTTTATAAGGCACAAGGTATAAGGTCTGAACCATGAGTTTGCTCAATATCGGGATGTCGGGACTGGCGTCCAGCCAGGCCTCTTTGGCTACGACAGGCAACAACATTGCCAACGTCGACACCGCCGGTTATTCACGTCAGCAAACCGTGCAGGGCACCAAGTCCTCGCAGCAGTACGGCAGCGTTTTCATCGGCACCGGTACCACCCTGGCCGACGTACGCCGGGTCTACAACTCCTATCTGGAAACGCAGTTGCACACCGCGACATCGCTTAACAGCGAAGCCGCCTCGTACCTGGCCCAGGCGACGCCACTGGACGCCACGCTGTCGGACACCAACACCGGCCTGACCGGGGTGCTGCAGAAGTTCTTCACCTCGATGCAGGGCGTAGCAACTTCGGCAACCGACGACACCTCCCGTCAATCGGTGCTGACCGGCGCGCAGGCGCTGGCCGGTCGCTTCAACACCATCGCCAAACAGCTGAACGACCAGAACACCAGCATCAATGGCAGCCTCGGCGACATGACCGCCCAGGTGAACAAGCTGGCCACCTCGATTGCCAATCTGAACCAGAAGATCGGCGAGATTTCCAGCGGCGGCGGTGCACCGAACGACCTGCTCGACAGCCGTAACGAAGCCGTGCGTCAGTTGTCCGAACTGACCGGCGCACAGGTTGTCGAGCGCGGCAGCAGTTTCGACGTGTATATCGGCAGCGGCCAGCCTCTGGTGATCGGCAACACCACCAACACGCTGAGCACCGTGCCGAGCAAAGACGACCCGACGCGCATGGCTATCCAGATGGATCGCGGCTCGAGCACCATGGACATCACTTCGGCAATGACCGGTGGCGAAATCGGTGGTCTGCTGACGTATCGCACAGATGTGCTCGACCCGTCGCTCAACGAACTGGGGCGCGTGGCACTGGTCGTCGCTGATCAGATCAACAGCCAGCAAGCCCAGGGCATCGACAAGAACGGTGACTTCGGCGCAGCACTGTTCAACAACATCAACAGCGCCGCGCTGGTCAGCCAGCGCAGCATCGCGCAGGCGGGTAACAGCGCAGGCTCGGGCAACCTCGATGTCACCATCAAGGACACCGGCAAGCTGACCACCAGCGATTATCAGGTGACGTTCACCAGCGCCACCGATTACAGCGTCAAGCGCTCCGACGGTACCGACCTGGGCACGTTCAGCACGACCACCAATCCGCCTCCGGTGATCGACGGCTTCAGCCTGTCGCTCAATGGCGGTGCGTTGAGCGCTGGCGACAGCTTCAAGGTAACGCCGACCCGCAACGCGGCGGCGAGCATTCAGACGGTGCTCACCGACCCGAAGAAAATCGCAGCGGCCGGTCCGTTGACCGGTGTGGCCAGTGCAAACAACCTGGGCACTTACACCCAGCCGACGCTCAGCGACAAGATCGACATCTACAACCCGGCCGCGCAGGCTGACATGCAGGCCGCGCTGAAGAACTCGACGCCGGTCAAGCTGGTGTTCGATACAGCCAGCGGTGGCAGCCAGTCCTACACCATGCTCGATGCCAAGGGTAACTCCATCGGTACCGGCACCATTGTTCCAGGGCAGGCCAATACCCTGAACCTGAAAGTCGGCATCCTCGATGCCAACGGCAACAAGGTCATGGACAACAGTGTGGTGCCGCCGGTGCAGAAAACCTTCACCGTGCAGACCACCGTGGGCGGCACGCCGAAGGCCGGCGAAAGCTTCACCATGAACCTGACCGGGGCGGCCTCGTCCGACAACCGTAACGCGCAATCGCTGGTGGCTCTGCAAACCAAGCAGACCGTCGACACCGGTTCGGCGAGCAAGGGCATCAGCCTGACCGACGCCTACAACAAGCTGGTGACCAACGTCGGCACCAAGGCGGCGCAAGGCAAGTCCGACAGCGCTGCCACTACGCAGATCCTGACGCAGGCCCAAGGTGCGCGCGATTCGCTGTCCGGGGTCAACCTGGATGAAGAAACCGGCAACCTCGTCAAATACCAGCAGTACTACACCGCCTCGTCGCAGATCATCAAAGCTGCGCAGGAAACTTTCAGCACGCTGATCAACAGCCTTTAAGGAGTCGTAATCCATGCGCCTTTCCACCGCCCAGTATTACGGCACGCAAGCGGCTGACTATCAGCGTAACTTCAACAAGGCTGTCGCCACCGCGAGCGAGGCCAGCAGCCTGCAGCGCATCAATACCGCGGCTGATGATCCGATCGGCGCCGGGCGCTTGCTGCAATTGGGCCAGCAGGCGGCGATGCTGGATCAATACACCACCAACATCAACAGCGCCAAGAGTGCGTTGACCGTCCAGGAATCCACGCTCGACGCCATCACCACGGCGTTGGGGCGAGCCAAGGAACTGTCCCTGGCCGCGAACAACGGCACGGCCACCGACAAGGACCGCCAGGCTTACGCGTCGGAACTGGGGCAGATCCAGCAACAAGTGCTGGGCCTGATGAACTCCAAGGACGCTGACGGCAACTACCTGTTCTCCGGCTCGAAAACCGACACCGCACCGTATGCGCAGAACGCCGACGGCACCTACACCTACAACGGTGACCAGACCACCATCAATCTGGGCATCGGCGATGGCATGTCGGTCGGTACCAACACCACCGGTTGGGATGCCTTCCAGCAAACCATCAACACCGGTCGCACCACCACCAACATGACCGCTCCGGCGGTGGATGACGGGCGCGTAGTGTTGTCCAACGGGACCGTGGGCACCGTTGCCACCTACAACTCCAAGTTCTCCGGTGGTCAGCCGTACACCGTCAGTTTCGTCAGCAGCACCCAGCTGAAAATCACCGATGCGCTGGGTAACGACGTGACTTCCGAAGCCAGCCAGAACGGCGCGGTCGTCAACACCACCGGAACCAACCAGACGGTGAGTTTCCGTGGCGTCGACCTGAAGCTGAACATCAACCTGAAGACGGGTGACACCAATCCGGACGCAGTCATTGCCGGGCACAGCTTCCAGTTGTCGATGACGCCTGACTCGTTCACCACCGCACGCAGCCCGGGCAACCCGTCTACTGCGGTGATCACCGGTTCCACCATCACCGACCAGGCGGCCTACAACAACGCCTTCCCGCAGGGCGGAGCGGTGCTCAAGTTCACCAGCGCCACCGCTTTCGATCTGTATGCGGCGCCAGTTACTGCAGACAGCAAACCCGTGTCGTCTGGCACCGTGGCGGGCGGCAACGCGACTGCTGCGGGCGTGACCTTTGCGCTGGGCAACACGCCGGCCGCTGGCGATCAGTTCTCGATCCAGTCGAACAATCACCAGACCCAGAACGTGCTCGACACCCTGGGCCAGATGATTACCGCGATGAATACGCCGATCGATGGCGATCCGGTTGCCAAGCAGAAGTTTCAGGGTGTGATGGAGGCCGGCCTCGGCAACATCGACGCGGCCACCAACCAGATCGGCGCTTCTGTCACCACTATCGGTGCCCGTGGCCAGTCGCTGGATATGCAAACCGCGACCAACCAGAGCCTGAGCACGGCGAACACCACGACCCAAGGCTCGATCCGTGATTCGGATCCCGCCGAAGTCATGACCCGCCTGACCCTGCAGCAGACCATGCTGCAAGCAGCGCAGTTGGCGTTCAGCAAGATCAGCCAGTTGGGTCTGTTCAACAAGATCTGACGGTTAGCGGGCGCGTGAGCGCCCGTTTGTTCCATCCCCAAGCAATGTTTTTTAGCGGTTTCAAGGGCTCGCTTCACCGAGCGGGCTCGTACCGCCTGTGAGCCCGCCGTGAATTCACTCCCTCTCGTCAGCCTTGTCATTCCCGCCTTCAATCCACGCTTTTTCGAGCGGGCATTGCGTAGCGCTGTCGGCCAAGGCTATGGCCATCTGGAAATCATCGTTTGCGATGACAGTCGCGGCGTCGAGATCGAAAACATTGTCGCGAGTGTCAGCGAGGAGACCGGCGTTGCCGTCCGTTATGTCCGCAACCCGCGCACGCTGGGCCTGGTCGGCAACCTGAAAGCCTGTCTGGATCAGGCGCAGGGCGAGTTCATCAAGTTTCTGTGTGACGATGATCTGCTGTATTCCGCCTGTATCGAGCAGCAGGCGCACGAGATGCGCCGTGATGAGGTCAGCCTGGTGCTGGCGCAGCGACTGCTTTGGGATGCGAACGACATCATCCTGCCTGCGCGGCTGGAAAACACCTCGCTGTCGCCGGTCAGTGGCCTGTTCAAGGGTGACGATCTGCTGGCGATATTCGAAAAATTCCCGGTCAACGTTCTCGGTGGATTCAGCAACGCGCTGTTTCGCCGCGCCGACGTCGCCGAGCTGCTTCCGGCATTGACCGAGGAGGGTTGCTGCTTCGTCGCCACCCTGGATTTCGCCTTGTACGTCTGCCTGCTGCGCCGCGGCAACCTGGCGGTATCCAACAATGTACTGAGCGCCGAGCGTCTTTATCCGGAGCGGCTGAGCGCGCAACAACCGATGAAGGATGCGATGGACGTCGAGCGCGAGTGGCTCTCGCAAATGCTCAAAGTCCGCAGCGGTGAGTCGGCGCCTGCGCCAGGCTGGGTGCGTTATATCCCGTTGGTGAAGGCTGATGAGTCGCCAAGGGTTTGGGAAGAGTTGCCGTTGAGTCGTACCCTGGGTACCCGGCAGAGCCGTCAGGAGTGTGGCGTCGGCGTCGACAGCCTGAGTTTCGGCGAACTCTACGCGCAATGGCTGGAGTGCCGGGTGCTGACCGAAGGACAGCGCACGTTGCTGCCGGAAACCATCGCCAACTGGTCGCACCAGCCGCGGATCGTGCCGATCATCATCGACGGCAAAGGCAGCCGCGATGGCCTGGAACGTACGCTGGAGGCCCTCGCCAATCAGGATTACCCGCCGGAACTGGTGCTGGTCCTGTCCGCAGCCTGTTGCGAAGCGCAACTGGATGGGCGCGTGTTTCATCTGCCACTGCAAGGCGACGGGCTGGAACAGCTCAATGATTTGCTGCCGCAGCTGGAAGGTGCCGACTGGTTCTACCTGCTGCAGCCAGGCGATCGTCCGGTGACCACGGCGTTGCTGATCATGGCCGACCGGATCGCGCATTCGCGGTCTTTCACGTGCCTGTACAGCGACGAAGGCAGTCTGCGCAATGGCGAGTCGGCAGAGCCTGCGTTCAAGCCGGATTTCAACCTCGACCTGATGCGCAGTTATCCCTACGTCGGGCGGGCTCTGGCGTTCAAGCGCGAGCGGGTTCTGGCGCTGGGAGGCCTGGAGGCGGACTTTGCACAACTGGCGCCTCACGACCTGCTGTGGCGCATGGTCGAGAGTGACGGCACTCAGGTGATCGGGCATATCGCCGAAGTGTTGCTCGAATCGAAATTCGATCTGTCCCGGTGGCTCACCGACCCAGGTGTCCTGGAGCAGAATCCGCGGGTGCTGGATGCGCATCTGCAGCGCCTGGGGATTGCCTACGAGACCCGGCGTGAAGGTTGTGAGCTGCTCAATCGGGTCGACTATCGCCATGCCCGTCGCCCGTTGGTGTCGGTGATCATCATCGCTCAGGATCAGACAGCTGCCTTGCAGCGTTGTGTCGAAACGCTGCTGGAAAAGACCGCTTACACCGAGTACGAAATGCTCTTGGTCGACGGCGGCAGCGAGAGCGCCGAGGCGCAGGCGTGGCTCGACGGCATGGGGCAATTGGGCGGTGACCGGATACGCGTGTTGCGCTACCCGCAAAAGAACAATCCCGCTGCCATTCACAACTTTGCCGTGGGCCAGGCGCGCGGCGAGTACGTGCTACTGCTCAATGCCTTTGCGGTGATCACTCAAGCCGACTGGCTCGACGAATTGCTTAATCACGCACAGCGCCCGGAAGTCGGGGTGGTTGGCGCCAAGTTGTTCAATCCGGACGGCGGTGTACTGCATGCCGGCCTGATTCTCGGCTTGCAGGGACCGGCCGGGTTGCCGTTCTTTGGTCAGCCGATGCAGTCGGAGGGCTATATGTTCCGGCTGCAGGCGGTGCAGGACCTGAGCGCTGTCGGCGGTGACTGCCTGATGGTGCGCAAGTCGGTCTTCAAGGAGGTCGGGGGCCTCGACGAACAAGACTTGAAGGCCGCGTACAACGTCGTGGATCTGTGCCTGCGTGTGGGTCGCGAAGGTTACCTGGTGGTGTGGAATCCGCATGCCAGGCTGGCCGTGGGTGCACGCCCGAGCACTGTGGCAACGAGCGATGAGCAGCAACAGCACGAACGCGAGCAGGATACGTTTTACCAGCGCTGGTTGCCGCAGATTGCCCGCGACCCGGCGTACAACGTCAACCTCGCGCTGCAAGGCGTCGGTGCCACCAACTTCAGCCTCGAGCCGGGTCTGCTGACCGGTTGGAGTGCGTTTTCCAGGTCGAACCTGCCCAATGTACTCGCGGTGCCGATCAATGCGTCGGCCATCGGCCATTACCGCATGAGCCAGCCGATGATCGAGCTGGTGGCGGCCAATCGGGTCGAAGGGCGCGTCTGCTACGGCTTGCCGTCGATCGTCGAAATCGAGCGTCAGGCCCCCGACGTGATCGTGCTGCAAGGGCGCTACTCGGAGCATGCCATCGATGAAATCCCGCCTCTGAAGAAATACTTCAGCGCCCGGCGTATTTTCGAGCTGGATGACTATGTCATCGACGTTCCTCATCGCAATGCCCACATCCGCAACATGCCGAGCAAGCAGGACATGGAGCGCATGGTGCGTCGGGCGATCGGCCTCTGTGATCGAGTGGTCGTGTCCACTCAACCGCTGGCTAATGTTCTGTCGGACATGCACCACGACATTCGTGTGGTGCCGAACATGCTCGCCAAGGACCTCTGGAGCAACCTGCGCAGCCGTCGGCGCACGTCGAAGAAACCACGCGTTGGTTGGGGCGGTGGCACCAGCCACCACGGCGACCTGGCAGTGATCGCCGATGTCGTGCGCGAGCTGGCCAATGAAGTCGACTGGGTATTCTTCGGCATGTGCCCGGATGACCTGCGGCCGTACATGCATGAGTTCCATGGCGTGATCGGGCTGGACGTGTATCCGGCGAAACTGGCCAGCCTCAATCTGGATCTGGCCCTCGCACCGCTGGAGTTCCACATCTTCAACGACTGCAAGAGCAACCTGCGGCTGCTGGAGTACGGCGCATGTGGCTACCCGGTGATCTGCACCGACACCGAGGCCTATCGCGGCTACCTGCCGTGCACGCGGGTCAAGACCAACACCACCGATGAGTGGTTGCAGGCGATTCGCATGCACCTGGCCGATCCGGATGCCAGTTACCGCATGGGCGACGAGTTGCGTGAGGTGGTGTTGCGCGATTACGTGCTGCGTGGCGATAACCTGCGCTACTGGGAGAATGGCTGGCTGGCGGACTGATTTGCCTGCTGGTATCAAAAACTCGACCTTTCAAGTCAATGCCAGTCAGCCTCGCTGACTGGCATTTTTGTTTCTGATCGCACGCTTCTGTGATTGATTTGAAATACGTAGTGTGCTCCGCGGCTCAATCCGATGGTCATCACCAGCGCTTTGGTTGGAGAGGCGTAATCAGCGACCTGTCTTACAGGTACCAGCGAAGCTCCCTACATAAAGTCATCACCCTCCTTGTTACCGTGCCCGCCAATACTCGCGAGCACGAACCACGGACGGTTTGGACATCGCGCTCTTTTCCTATTTGCTTAAGGATAAGCGTATGTTCCGGCCGGCCAATGCCGCGCATTTTGTGTTGCAGATTCCTGCAATCCGTCACGACTTTCAGGTGCTGGCCTTCAGTGGCACCGAAGCGATCAGCACCCTCTACGGCATCCGGGTCGAACTGGTCAGCGAGCACCCTGATTTCGATCTGGAGAGTGTGCTCGGCCAACCCGCGTTTCTGCAATTCGGCCATCGCGGCGAAGGCATTCACGGGCATATCGAAGACGTCTTGGTCGGTGAGGCCGGCAAGCGCCTGACCCGCTATCACCTGACGCTGGTGCCAGCGCTGTATTACTTGCAGTTCAGCCGCGATCAACGGATTTTTCAGCGTCTGACCGTGCCGCAGATCATCGCGCAGGTGCTCAAGGGCCATGGCCTTCAGGCCGATGCGTTCAGCTTTCATGTCAGCACCAGCGCTGTTCGCGAATACTGCACGCAGTACGCCGAAAGTGACTACGAGTTCATCCAGAGGCTATGCGCCGAGGACGGCATCGCCTGGCATCATCAGCACTCGGCGGACGGGCATCTGTTGGTGTTCACCGACGATCAGGTGTTCCTGCCCACACTCGGTGCCACGCCCTATCAACAAGACTCGGGTATGGTCGCGGAGCACCCGGTGGTCAGCCGCTTCAGTGTGCGCAAAAGCACGCGCACCAGCACCGTTACCCGCCGCGACTATGACCTCGAACGTCCGAGTCTACTGCTGGAAAGTAGATTCACCGCCGACTTCACCCCGGTGCTGGAGGACTACCGCTACCCGCTGTTGATCGAAAACGAAAAGCGCGGCAAGCAACTGGCCCGGCAGGCACTCGAGCGCTATCGCAGCGACTATGAACTGGGCGAGGGGCAGAGCGATCAGTCGAGCCTGCGCTGCGGCCACCTGTTCGAACTGACCGAGCACCCGCGCAAAAGCCGCAATGACCTGTGGCTGTTGCTCAGCGTGTCTCACACTGGCCGACAGCCCCAGGTGCTTGAGGAATCGATTACCAGCGACGCGAAAGACACCGCCGGTTTCACTCAGGGCTATCGCAACAGCTTCAGCGCGATTCCCGCCGAGGTGGTGTTTCGCCCGCCATTGCCAGCGCCTCGCCGGCCGCTGGTCAGCCAGACCGCACGCGTCACGGGGCCCGCCAACGAAGAAATCTACTGCGACGAATATGGTCGCGTGAAGTGTGAGCTGAGCTGGGACCGTGCTGAATTCAACAGCGAACGCAGCAGTTGCTGGATTCGTGTTGCATCGAGTTGGGCCGGTGAAAATTTCGGTTCGGTGACCATCCCGCGCATCGGCATGGAAGTCGTGGTGACCTTTCTCGAGGGCGACCCGGACCAGCCGCTGATCACCGGTTGCGTGGCCAACAAGGTCAAGTCCCCGCCTTACGTCTTGCCCGAGCACAACACCCGAACCGTGCTGCGCAGCCACAGCTCACCGCACACCGGCGGCTACAACGAACTAATGATCGAAGACCGCGCCGGCCAGGAAAAAATCTACCTGCGCGCCGAACGTGATTTCGAACAACTGATCCTCAACGACAGCCGCAACCAGATCCGTCGCGACCGTTTCGAACAGGTCGACCACCACAGCACCAGCCTGATCAAGGCTGATGAACGGCACACCACTGACGGTGCGCGCCACACGGTGATCGGCACCGATGACGTGCTGAGCGTCAGCGGCAACAGCAGCACCACGGCGCAAGGCACGCTGGTGATTCAGGCCGGCCCGCATGCGCGGCTCACCGCCAGCCAAGTGGTGATCGATGCCGGTACGAGCCTGACGCTGACGGCGGGTGGGCATCACCTCGTGATCAATGCGGCCGGGATCTTCAGCAGTGTGGCCATCGTCGAGGGCGGTGTGCCGGTGGTCGGAGTGGCGGCGTTGTCAGCGCTGCCAACTGCCGCAATCACCCCTCAAGCCCCCGTATTAGCGCAATCGCAGCGTCTGGCCCTGTTGGCCAAAAGACCGATCTGCGCTGTTTGCGAAGCCGCTCAACAGCAGCGTGGAGAAGCCGATGCTTGAATTACCTTCCTTACCCGATGATCTGCCATGGTCGGTGCCGGCTTACTTGCTGCTGGATGGTGTCAGTGTCCCCAACCTGCCCCAATGCCTGCGCCGCTGGGACAATCCGGTTTATTGCCTCTATCAAGGCACACGCTGGCAGGAGCTGGCAGATATCTCGCCGTACTTGATCACGCTCAAAGGCGCAGACGATCCGCTGCTGACGTACTTTCAGGAAAACGCCGCGCTGGAATGGGGCTTTCTGCTATTCAGCGATGTCGATGCGCTGACGCTCTGCAAACACTGGCGTTGTCTGCTCACCGTCAAACATCCGAGCGCAGTGGAGGTCATGCTGCGTATCGCTGATCCAGCGGTCATGCATCCATTGCTCGACCTTGCGCAGCAGGCCAATAGCGCGCGCTGGTTTGGCCCCGTCCAGCAGCTGTGCCTGCCCGATGGGCTTCAGGCCATCTGGCTTCAACATCAACGTGCAGATCATGCAGCTCCCGACACCTGCAATATCTATCAGTTGACCGAACAGGAACTCACCGCTCTGGGAGAGGCGCAGTTTCATCAGTCGGTGCTCAGCCTCAACAATCACTTGCAGCGGTATTTTCCCGGATTCATGGCGTCCCGTTCGGCCCGGGAACGCCTGCGATTTGCCGAAAAAACAGCACAGGACGCCTATCAACAAGGCTTCACCTCAGAACAGGAAGTCACGCTCTACGCCAATGTATTTGGCTACCTGGCCGGGCAACCCTTGCAGAGCCACCCGGACATTGTCGAGCTGCTGACAGTGCCGTCGCAGCAATCCCCGATGAGCCGCGTGCAACGCGCCGCCGAGCTGGCGCATGAGCGCTCGATCCAACAGCCGGGAGACTTGCCATGACCGCCGCCGCCAATATCGCTGCCCTCACCAAAAGCGCCCAAGACATCCGCTCACCCATGGGCCAATGTCCCTTGATGAGCGAAAAAGTGCAGTTGCTGCCGCTGCGCTACGGTCTGGTGGCAAACCTCGATCCCTCAGCCGAACTGAGCGTGCCGCTCAAGCTCGACAGCCAGCCTTTGGGCATACGGCTGCTGCGTGACGGTTACCTCTACATCATCGATAGCGGCAGCGGTTACCTGCACGAATACCGCATTGAACAAGGGCAGATCAGCAAACTGGTGTGGAAAGGCCAGGAAGTGGCCAGCGACACACGCACCACGTCGGTTGGCGAGCCGCAATTGGTTTTCCCCCGGCAACACACGTTGTTCGCCAGCTATTCGGAAATCCAGTGGACGGCCTACAAATGTTCGCAAGTGCTCAAGGACGCCACTGAGCGTGAGCACTGGATGCAACGCGTTGAACTGGCGAGTGCCTGTCCGGACAAGGGCGGCACGAACCTGCTGAGCCAACGTCAGGCGAAAACCTGGCTGGCCGAGGTCGCTGAAAAAACTGCGCCAATCGATCTGCCCGAAGGCGCCAATCCGCAAGAGCGCCAGCCCTACGTCTGGGAGGACGCACCGTTGTTCAAGGGCACGGCAATAGAAACCCTCACCAGCCAAGTGCTGGGGGCGTATCAGAACGATTACCTGTTTCTGGTCTTGCGCGACGACTTCGGCGTGATGCGCGATCTGGCCAGTGCCCAACTGAACATCGCAGACTGGCTCGATCAATGGAGCAGCGATGATGCCGCCCAGCGTCAGTACCTCACTGGCGCCTACATTCAGTCGTTGTACGAGATCAGCCCGGCACGCCTTGAGGCACTGGCCAGCACCGACCTCGATGTCAAAGCCCTGAAGGATGAAACCAACGCTGAGCAACAGGCGGCCGTTCAGGACTACCTGCGGGCCAAGCGTGACCATGTCGGGCCGCCAATCGTTGGCGACGAGGCGCATTGGCGAAAAGCGGCGATGAGCGATCCGTACGCCCGCGCTGCCGTCAATTTGCAGGACGCATTGGGCGACGCGCTGTGGCAAAAACACCGGGGCACGATCACTGCACTGCACTTGCAAACCTGGGAGGCGCTGTACGGCAAGGAGATCGGCCAACGCGGCATCGATCACCTGATCAACCGCAGCGACATGCAGGCGTTCGTCAGCCGGCAGCAAACCCTGCTGAGCCATTGGCACAAGCGCTTGCAGGCCATTCGTGAAGATCGCCTGAACATGATTGTCGCCGGCCACTTTCATCGAGCGGCCTGGTATTACGACTTTCACAACGACGCGCAGATCCGCCATCGCCTGGAAACCGAATTCCTCTGCGTGGCCGCTCTTTGCTGGAACCGCGAAGCCACGGAAAAACTGGCGATCTATCTGGAAAGCAACCTGCTCACCATCGTACCGGGGCTGGACACACTGGCCCTGGCCGATCAGATGGACGTGAGTAAAAAGCTCATGGACCTGAGCAGCTTCTCGATCAAGGTCACTGCGGCGCAGGAAAGTCTTGATGCAGTGGACGTGCTGACCAACCAGTTCAGAAGTTTGATGAATGAGCGGTTACCGAACTTTGCGGATTTGAATACGCGGTTTAGTGGGCTGCAGAGTTTGTTGGATGGGGCGTATAACCCGGCGAGGCAATTGAAGATAGCGGACCGGCTCGATTTGGCGATTCGCGATTTTCGTCTTGGAAGTTCAGTTGATCCCAACAGTTTTATTCGTGATCTCGGCGCGTCGGCACGCTTGCAACTGCTGCGCGAGTTTTCCCGCGGTGGCTTGATTTTGCGAGCGGCGTCAGCCTCTGAAATTCAGGCCTTTACCAAAACTCGCGATACCGCGCTCGACCTGCGTCGTCAGCTCAAGGACAGCTACAAACTGCGCCAGCGCGAGCTGTCGCGGCAAATCCACGGCCTGACCCCACCCGGCAGCGAGCAGGTGCACAACCAGCGGATCAATCAGCTCAGGGCCGCGCTGTTACCGCTGGAGGAAAACCTCAGCCGTGCCCTGACCGTCGGCTCAAGCGGGCCGGGGCAAATCGGCACGGTGATCGATGGCATGGCCCCGGCGTTACGTGAAGAAATGCAGCGAACCGTGCGTGATTTCCGCTCGACGGGGACGTTTGGCAAGCCGATGGTGAGTGCGTTGAAATCCAAGGGCGACGGGATTGCGTTGTTGCTGTTTGTTTATCAGGGGCAGAAGTTTGTTGAGGTGTTGAGTGCGTTTGAAAAGAAAACAGACGGCGCTCTTTCAGAAACGTGGCCCCTCATCGAATCTTTCCTGGGCATGTCGGCTGCTGGTTTTGCGGCAGTGCAAGGCCTCTCGGTGACAATACTTCAAGCGCATATCGAGCAAATGGACAGCGCCGCCGGAAAACTTAATACCATGAGCCGCTTGGGACGCTGGATGGCTGGATCAGGATTCGGAGCGTTCATATTCGGTGGCGTGGCTGCGATAACCGACTCAGGCAAGCACTCCATCCAATGGACTAAAGCACTGGCCGAAGGCAACCACCAAGCCTTGGCCGCCACGACTATTCAAATCGCCGGCGACGCTACCCTCGTAGGCACCAACACCTGGGGCGCCAAACACACGACGTCGATCATCAGTCAGGTTCTGAGAAAACCCGCAGAACTGCGAGCTATTGCCTGGGCCGAAACCAGTCCCCGGCTGCTGGGCATCGCTGCGCAAGCCAACCTCGTAGGTCTGATCGGCACAGCCCTGCAACTGCTGGGCGAAGGCCTCTACAACTATTTCAATCTGGATGCCTTACAAAAGTGGTTGCAGGCCAGCGCATGGGGCACCGCCAACCTGCAACGCAGCCTGCCAGAGGACTGGAGCGCATTGGCAACGGTGGTGCAAGAACCGACCTGCGAGCTGATCCGCGAGGGTAAACGAACCTATTTGCTGCTCATACTGCCCGGCGTCCGCACACGGGAAATGGACAGCCGCCGGCTGCAACTGCTGGCCTATCAGCAAACCCGCGCGGTACCGATCCCCGGCCCCTACAACAGCCAGTTGCCACCCCGGCGCTGGCAGGAATGCAGCGCCGCATGGGCCGCGGTGGCCGAAGTCGTCAGCCAGGAAGACGAGGCACTGACCTTGCACCTACCGATCCCCGATGTCCTGCAAACATCGGATTTCGCCCTGGCCCTGAACATTGGCTACCAATTGGAAGCCGAACGCGATTTGATCCATCGCACCTGTTTTGTCCTGCGCGATCTGCGCATTGCAAGCGAACGTGGTGTACGGTTGCCGGCCCAAGGCCGATTTACACTCGACCCTGTGGAAACCTTGCCCACTGGATTGAGCAAGGCTCCGTACTGGTTGTTCACCCGCGATGAAATGGCGACTGTCGATGTTTAGCAAACTGTTCAAGCGCAAAAAAAAGCCTGAAGCCAAAGACTCGGCACCGGACATTCGAAGCCAGCGGCCCAGTGCGGGCGAACTGCGTATCAAGGGCTTGAACGAGACGTTGTTTCTAGCGCCGTTGCCGGTTTATACCGGCCAGGCGCAGGTGTCTCGGCGTAACTTTTCGGAAATGAACGAGACCTACTTAGAGATAGGGGGGAATAACCGAGGGACGGTTGAGCAGGGGAAGATACTCGCGTTTGGTATCTGGCTTGTTTTGTTTACGGCCTTTGTTTTTCCAAGTCTCGTCATTCTGCATGGAATGCTGTTTTATCCAGAAAACTTCAAAGACCCACTGCAAGATCTACTAATGCTTTTGAAAGTCACGACGTTAGTTTCTTTGGGGGCAGTATTTCCCGTTGGCGCCTTCGTCTACGGCATGCTCTCCAACGTCCGCACCCTCGCCAAAAGCTACCCCGTGCGCTTCAACCGCCAGCGCCGCGAAGTCTGCTACATCGACGACATCACCCATCGCGTCCTCATCGTGCCGTGGGAAAGCGTGGTGGCGTGGGTCGCTCGCAGTCAGGGTGTCACCAGTTACGGCGCCACACGCGATTACACTTTCGGCATGGGGCTGGAGGACGACGAGCACGACACCGTGCAATTCATCCTCTCGGCCCAGCCCAGTGACGCGCATGCACTGGGCATGTGGACGTCGATTCGCAATTACATGGAAGAAGGGGAGTTGGTGGATACGCCAAGCCCCATGCTCGCGGCGCTGGGCATCACCTTGAGTGAGGACGAACTCAAACCGTATGAAGGGCTGCATACGTTTGAAATCGAACGGCTCGACGCCCGATTTATGGGCGATCTCGATGACGGCATGGATGATGACTATCGCAAGCGTTATGGATACCCACAACCCACGAGATGGCCCCTGCGCTGGTGGTACGTCCGTCGCATCCTGACCTTCTGGAAAATGCCCTACCTGATCGCCGAGTGGGCCCACCGCAAGGGCCGCCCGACCCTGCCACACAGCGTGCAAGCCTGGTCGCAACCCCTGCCGCCCGAGCAATGGGCCAAACCCAGCGCGACGCTGCAAAAAGCCAACGCCCGGGTCAAAACCGCGATGGATAAAAAAGGTGTGAATTTCGTCGATGCCTGCAAAGCGGCAGGGTTGCATTGAGCAAGGCCCCGTACTGGTTGTTCACCCGCGACGAAATGGCGACTGTCGATGTTTAGCAAACTGTTCAAACGCAAAAAGAAGCCAGAAACCAAAGACTCGGCACCGGACATTCGAAGCCAGCGGCCAAGTGCCGGCGAACTGCGGGTCAAAGGCTTGAACGAAACCCTGTTTCTGGCGCCGTTGCCGGTTTATACCGGCCAGGCGCAGGTGTCTCGGCGTAACTTTTCAGCAATGAACGAGGTTTATCTGGAGCTGGGAGGAAGTAACCGAGGGATGGTCGAGCAGGGGAAGATACTTGCATTTGGAATTTGGCTCGTCGTATTCATAACCTTTATCGCGCCCACCCTTTTCATCATTTATGGAGTGCTCTTCTATCCAGAAAACTTCAAAGCCCCGCTGCAGGAACTACTCGAGTTCCTAAATTTTATGATTCTGATTTCTTGGGGGGGAATCCTCCCCATCGGCGCCTTCATCTACGGCATGCTCTCCAACGTCCGCACCCTCGCCAAAAGCTACCCCGTACGCTTCAACCGCCAACGCCGCGAAGTCTGCTACATCGACGACACCACCCATCGCGTCCTCATCGTGCCGTGGGAAAGCGTGGTGGCGTGGGTCGCTCGCAGTCAGGGTGTCACCAGTTACGGCGCCACACGCGATTACACTTTCGGCATGGGGCTGGAGGACGACGAGCACGACACCGTGCAATTCATCCTCTCGGCCCAGCCCAGTGACGCGCATGCACTGGGCATGTGGACGTCGATTCGCAATTACATGGAAGAAGGGGAGTTGGTGGATGCGCCCAATCCCATGCTCGTTCTGTTGGGGCTGACGCCTACCGAAGACGAACTCAAACCGTACGAAGGTCTGCATACGTTTGAGATTGAGCGTAAAGGCGCACGCTTCATGGGGTCGTTAGACGATGGCGCCGAAGACCTGACCGCCGAACAGCGCCACCGTTACGGTTACGGCAAACGCACTCCATGGCCCCTGCGCTGGTGGTACGTCCGCCGCGTCCTGACCTTCTGGAAAATGCCCTACCTGATCGCCGAGTGGGCCCACCGCAAGGGCCGCCCGACCCTGCCACACAGCATGCAAGCCTGGTCGCAACCCCTGCCGCCTGAGCAATGGGCCAAACCCAGCGCGGCGCTGCAAAAAGCCAACGCACTGGTCAAAACCGCGATGGATAAAAAAGGTGTGAATTTCGTCGATGCCTGCAAAGCGGCAGGGTTGCATTGAGCAAGGCCCCGTAGGCGTGGCTTAATGAAAGGAATGAATCCATCGCCGGATTTGTTCCTTTTTTAAGCTTCATCATCCGCTGACACAATACCCGCCGAGCTGGCGCGTTTCCTGCAAGTCCCCCTCAAATCGCCATAAAACGAGCGCTCGCGGTCATTGCCCCTGCGCCCGAAACGGCAGAAAGGTTTAGCCAGAAGGCTGCAGAGCTCAAGAAAGCGACGCGCAGCCCTGTGACGAACAAGAGGGGAGATGATGAAGGCAGTTATTTTGGCGGGTGGTCTGGGCACGCGTATCAGTGAAGAGTCGCACCTCAAGCCCAAGCCGATGATCGAGATTGGTGGCAAGCCAATTCTCTGGCACATCATGAAGCAGTACTCCGCGCACGGGATTCACGACTTCGTGATTTGCCTGGGCTACAAGGGGTACGCGATCAAGGACTTCTTCGCCAACTACTTCCTGCACACCTCCGACGTGACCTTCGACATGCGTGAAAACCGCATGGACGTGCACCAGAATTACAGCGAGCCATGGCGTGTGACACTCATCGACACCGGTGAAGAGACCATGACCGGTGGCCGCCTGGGGCGCGCCGCGCGCTATCTGGAGAATGAGGAAGCCTTCTGCTTCACCTATGGCGACGGCGTTTCCGATCTGAACATCAGCGCGTTGGTCGACTTCCACCTGACTCACGGCAAACTGGCCACCGTCACCGCTGTACAACCGCCGGGACGCTACGGTGCGCTGGATCGTGAGGGTGACCGGGTGCTGGGATTCACCGAGAAGCCGCGTGGCGACGGTGGCTGGATCAACGGCGGTTTCTTCGTGCTGTCGCCCAAGGTGCTGCCGTTGATCGAGGGTGATTCGACGTCGTGGGAGTCCGGCCCGCTTGACGGTCTGGCCGCTCGCGGTGAGCTGATGGCGTTTCAGCACGACGGTTTCTGGCAGCCAATGGACACCCTGCGCGACAAAAACCACCTCGAAGCGCTGTGGCAGAACGGGGAGGCTCCATGGAAACAATGGGACTGAGTGCGGATTTCTGGCGCGGCAAGCGCGTACTGGTCACCGGTCACACCGGGTTCAAGGGCAGTTGGCTGACCCTGTGGCTGCAAAGCCTCGGCGCGCACGTCAGCGGCTTTTCCCTTGATCCGTCGACCGCGCCGAGCCTGTTCGAACTGGCGCGGGTGCACGACGGGATCAACGATCAGCGCGGTGATCTGCGCGATCTTGGCGCCTTGCTGGAGATCATCGCCGACACCGAGCCGGAGATCGTTCTGCACCTGGCGGCGCAGCCGCTGGTGCGTGAAGGTTATCGCGATCCGCTGGGGACTTACTCCAGCAACGTCATGGGCACGTTGAACCTGCTCGAAGCGATTCGTCAGGTCGGTTGCGTGCGTGCCTGCGTGCTGGTGACCACCGACAAGGTCTACGCCAACAAGGAATGGCTGTGGCCGTACCGTGAAGACGAAGCCCTCGGTGGCCACGATCCTTACAGCAGCAGCAAGGCTTGCTGCGAACTGTTGGCGCAGTCTTATGCCGCGTCGTTCTTCCCGGCCGACAAGTACGCCGAGCACGGTTTGGCGTTGGCCACCGCGCGTGCCGGCAATGTGCTGGGCGGCGGCGACTTCGCCCCTGAGCGGCTGATTCCCGACGTGCTCAAGGCCTGGACCGCAGACGAGCCAGTGACCTTGCGTTACCCGCAAGCCGTGCGCCCGTGGCAGCACGCGCTGGAGCCGCTGGCCGGTTACCTGCAACTGGCTGCCGGCCTCTATGAACAAGGGCCGGAATACGCCGGGGCATGGAACTTCGGTCCGGGTGAGGCAGACATGTGCAGCGTCGGCGAAGTGGTCGAACTGCTCGCCAATCGCTGGCCGCAGGCGCGCGGTTTGCGCATCGAAAAAAGCGAACTGCATGAGGCCGGCCTGCTGCGCCTGGACAGCAGCCGTGCCCGTCAGGTGCTGGGCTGGCAGCCGCGCTGGACGCTGCAGCAATGCCTGACCCAGACCCTTGACTGGCACCTGGCGTGGCAGAACGGCGACGACATGCGCGCTGTTACCCTCGGCCAACTGAACCTGTACCGGGGCGCGCTGTGAGCGAGTTTTCCTTGAAAGCGTTGCCGCTGACCGGTCTGTTCAGCGTCCAGCACAAGCGCTTCGAAGACCAGCGCGGGCACTTCGCCCGGCTGTTCTGCGAAGGCAGCCTGAGTGCGTTTGGCCGCGAATTTCACATCCGCCAGATCAACCATTCCTGTACCCGCGAGAAGGGCAGCGTGCGCGGTTTGCATTATCAGAATGCCAATGCGCCGGAAGCCAAACTGATTACTTGCCTGCGTGGCGAAGTGTGGGATGTGGCGGTGGATCTGCGTCCTGATTCGGCGACTTTTCTGCACTGGCACGCCGAGCACCTCAAGGCCGGCGACGGCCGCAGTCTGTTGATTCCGGCCGGGTTCGCCCACGGCTTTCAGACCCTGACCGACGACGCTGAACTGCTTTACCTGCACAGCGCCGATTACGCGCCGGAGCATGAAAGCGGGCTGTCGGTGAACGATCCACGGCTGGCGATTGCCTGGCCGTTGCCTGTCAATAATTTGTCAGCGCGTGATTCCAGCCATCCCGCGCTCGATCAACACTTTGCTGGAGTGCGTCTATGAACTGCCGTGGGTGCGCCGCACCGCTGAGCCTGCCGCTGATCGACCTCGGCACCTCGCCACCGTCCAACGCCTATGTGCACGCCGATCGCCTGGAACAGGCCGAACAATGGGTGCCGCTGAAGGTCGCCGTGTGCCAGCAATGCTGGCTGGTACAGACCGAGGACTACACCCGCGCCGACAGTCTGTTCGACGCCGAATACGCTTACTTCAGTTCGTTCTCCAGCACCTGGCTGGCCCACGCCGAGTGCTATGTGGCCGAGATGGTCGAGCGCTTTGGCCTGAACGCCGACAGCCGTGTGGTCGAAATCGCGGCTAACGACGGTTACCTGCTGCAGTACGTTGCCGGTCGTGGCATCCCGTGCCTGGGCGTCGAGCCGACCCGCAGTACCGCGCAAGCGGCGCGGGAAAAAGGCCTGGAAATTCGTGAGCTGTTCTTCGGTCGCGCCGCCGCCGCGCAACTGCACAGCGAAGGCTGGGGCGCCGACCTGATGGCGGCCAACAACGTGCTGGCGCACGTGCCGGACATCAACGACTTCCTCGGTGGTTTCGCCACGTTGCTCAAGCCGACGGGCGTCGCCACCTTCGAATTCCCGCAACTGCTGACGCTGATGGCTGGCGCGCAGTTCGACACGCTGTATCACGAACACTATTCCTACCTGTCGCTGACGGCGGTGCAGACCCTGTGCGAGCGCAATGGCCTGGAAGTGTTCGACGTCAGCCAGTTGAGCACGCACGGCGGTTCGCTACGGGTATTCGTGCAGCGCAAGGACGGCCAGCGTCGTGCAGTGCAACCGGCGGTGCAGCAACAACTGCAGGCCGAGCTGGAGGCCGGGGTGAAAACCGCCGGGTACTACGCCTCGCTTGCCCCGGCGGCCGAAAGCATCAAGCATCAATTGCTGCGCTTTCTGTTGCAGGCCAAGGCCGAGGGCAAGCGCGTGGTCGGGTACGGCGCGGCAGCCAAGGGCAACACCTTGCTCAACTACGCCGGGGTCAAACCGGACTTGCTGGCCTGGGTGGCCGATGCCAACCCGCACAAGCAGGGCAAGTTCCTGCCGGGCAGCCGCATCCCGATTGTCGCGCCTGAGCGTATTGCCCAGGAGCAGCCTGACTACATTCTGGTCTTGCCGTGGAACCTGTTGAGCGAAGTGACGCAGCAGCTGTCTGCGGCCAAGGCATGGGGCGTACGCTTCGTCGTCGCCGTTCCGGAGTTGAGCATCCAATGAGCAGAATTCATTACACCAAACCCAGCGTTGGCGAGCTCGAAGCGCAGTACGCCCTGGACGCCGTGCAGAACGGCTGGGGCGCACGTTGCTACGAATACCTGACACGTTTCGAACACGGTTTTGCCGAGCATCTGGGCGCAACCTACGCCATCGCCACCTCCAGTTGCACCGGCGCGCTGCACATGGGCATGGCGGCCTTGGGCGTCGGCGCTGGCGACGAAGTGATCCTGGCCAACACCAACTGGATTGCCTCGGCGGCGCCGATCACCTACCTCGGCGCCACGCCGGTGTTTGTCGATGTGCTGGCCGACAGCTGGTGCCTGGACCCGCAGTTGGTCAGAAACGCAATCACCCCGCGTACCAAGGCGATTCTCGCGGTGCACCTGTACGGCAACCTGTGTGACATGGACGCGCTGCTCGCCATCGGTCGCGAGTTCGGCATCCCGGTGATCGAGGACGCGGCGGAAGCCATCGGTTCGCAATGGCGCGGCAAGGCTGCCGGCTCGCTGGGGGCATTCGGGGCCTTTTCGTTTCATGGCACCAAGACCATGACCACCGGCGAGGGTGGCATGTTCGTCACTTCGGACAAGGCTTTGTATGAGCGGGTCCTGACCCTGTCCAACCATGGTCGTGTGGCGGGTTGCACCAAGCAGTTCTGGCCGGAGTTTGTCGGCTTCAAATACAAGATGAGCAACCTGCAGGCCGCCGTCGGCTGCGCCCAGGTCGAGCGAATTGACGAGTTGATCGAGCGCAAGCGGGTGATTTTTGCCAACTACGCGCGAGCGCTCGAAGGCGTGCCGGGTGTATCGCTCAACCCCGAACCGGCCCATGGCCGCAACGGCTACTGGATGCCGACCGTGGTGTTCGATGCCGACACCGGCATCCACCGCGAGCAAATGATCGCCGCGTTCCAGGCTGCCGACATCGACGCCCGGGTATTTTTCTGGCCGCTGTCGTCGCTGCCGATGTTCAGCGAATACGGGGTCGACACACCGCTGGCGTTTGCGTTGCCCGAGCGCGCCTTCAACCTGCCGAGCTATCACGACATGACCGACGCCGATCAGCAGCGCGTGGTGCAAGTGGTGCTGGATCTGCTGGCTCGCAGGCACACCTCGTGAAGATCTATCTGCTGGGCGCCGCCAACCCGGAAGCGGTGCGCATGCTGCACGCCGTCAAGCGCAGCGCGCCGAACATCGAGTTCGCCTTTCTGGACAACGACCCGCGCAAGCACGGCACGCTGTTTTACGGGGTGCCGGTGCTGGGTGGTTGCGAACTCGTCGGCGAACTCAATGGCGAGGACGTGCGCTTCGTCAATCTGATCACCGGCAGTACCCGGTTACGCTACGAAACCACCTGTCAGTTGGTCGAGGCCGGTGCGCGCCTGGGGCAGTTCGTTCATCCGGGTATCGACCTGAGCATGATCCGCATCGGGCAGGGCAGTTATCTGCAGGAAGGCGTGCTGATGCAGGCCGAAGTGACGCTGGGCGACAACACCAGCATCAGCGCCGGCAGTGTCGTGGGGCATGAAGGGCAGATCGGCCATTCGGTGTTCATGGCGCCGGGCGTGTGTATCGCAGGTTGTGTGGAAATCGGTGACGGGACCTTTATCGGGACCAACGCCACGATCCTGCCGCGCCTGCGCATCGGGCGCTGGGTGACCATCGGTGCCGGTGCAGTGGTGACCAAGGATGTTCCGGATTTTTCGGTCGTGGCGGGCAATCCCGCCAGGATCATCAAGACCCATGCAGTGCCTTACCCGGATGCCAGGGTGTTCCGGTAAGCCGTTTCCCGAATTTTTGGAGAGTTGCAATGAATCCGCATGAACAGTTTCGCGAAGAAGTAAAAGCCAACATTGAAGGCCTGCAGAACGACAAGGCATTGCAGACCGAGTCCCTGGACTGGGTCGGCACCACGGCCAGGCACAAGTACACCTACAACTTCAGCTGGATGGGCCGGCCGATCATTCAGTTCCCGCAGGACATGGTCGCGATGCAGGAAATCATCTGGAACCTGCGTCCGGACGTGATCGTCGAGACGGGCATCGCCCACGGTGGTTCGCTGGTGTTCTACGCCTCGATCCTGGAGCTGATCGGGCACGGCGAAGTGCTGGGCATCGACATCGATATCCGCCAGCACAACCGCGAAGCCATCGAAGCGCACCCGATGTTCAAACGCATCAGCATGATCCAGGGTTCGAGCATCGATACCGCCATCGTTGATCAGGTGCGCGAGCGCGTACAGGGCAAGAAAGTGCTGGTGGTGCTGGACTCCAACCACACCCACGAGCACGTCCTCGAAGAGCTGCGTCTGTATGCACCACTGGTGTCGGTGGACAGCTATTGCGTGGTCATGGACACCGTGGTCGAAGACATGCCGGCCGATGCGTTCCCGGACCGTCCGTGGGGCAAGGGTGACAACCCGAAAACCGCAGTGTGGGCGTACCTGGAAGAAAACCGCGATTTCGAAATCGATCAGGCGATTCACAGCAAATTGCTGATCACAGTCGCGCCGGATGGTTATCTGCGTCGCGTGCGTTAATCGACAAACAACGATGAGTTTTCGGCGACTCGCCGCTTGTGGGGAATATATGCAAGGCAAGAACACTTCTGGAACCGCTCTGGCACTCAACGAACAGTTGACCATTGTGCTGATCTCTCACGAACGCCCGGCGTTTCTGCGTAGAGCCATTCGCTTCTACAGCAGCCTGCCGTGCAGGATTCTGGTGCTGGATTCGTCGGCGGTGGCGCTGGCGGGCATCCCTGCCGAATTCACCCACGTGGATTATCAGCACTTGCCGCAGTTCGGCTACTGGGGCATTCGCGCCAAGCTGGCTTACGGTGTCGAGCAGCTGCAAACGCCTTACATGGTGTTTGCTGCCGACGATGACTTCCTTGTGCATGACGCCCTGCATGAAGCCGTGGCATTCATGGATGCCAACCCCGATTACAGCCTGTGCCACGGCTACAGCCTGATGTATCTGACGTTGGCCAACAGCGTCATTTACTACCGACGCGACAAGAAAGTCTGCGAGGACTACTCGGCGGATCAGGCCGAGGATCGTCTGCTCGATTACATGCATCAGTACCTGCCGCCGTTCTATGCCGTGCAGCGTACGGCGATCTTGCGTGACTGGTACAACGCCATGCCGCAAGACACGATCTTCCAGTGGCAGGAAGTCGGCCACACCTATTACATGCTGGCCCGGGGCAAGGCGCGGATTCTGCCGATCCCGTATGTCGTGCGCGAAATCAACTACGTGCAGTCCGATCACAACACCGAGATCTATCACTCTCTGGCCTATATGGACGCCAAGAGTGTGGCCGGGCGCGAAGCGTTTGCCGAATTCCTCGCCGGGTTGCCGACCCAGCTCCAGCATCAGGATCCGCAGCAGGGCAAAGCGTTTGTTCTGAAGAGTTTTGCCACGCTGGCCGACAGCCTGCTGACCAACCGGGCACTGACTGCCGAGCTGATCTTCGAATCGACATGGATCGATATCGAGACCGGCCCGCAGCGCCGGTTCGGTCCGAAGCAATACGTTGAAATGCCGTTCTACAATCAGGTGTTTTTCGATCAACTGACTCAATTCGAGTTTCTGCTGCACGCGATGCCTGCCGGACGCGTTCAGCTCAAGGAGCTGGAAGGTATCTGGGCTCGCCAGCAGAGCCTAATGCTGGCACGCAACAACGATACGCCGGAAAGCGTGCTCGACCGCCTGTGGCAGGCGCACGACAGCAACGTGTTCAATCGCGCGGTGATCAAGCGTCTGATCGCGCAATTGCAACCGCTGGACGAGGAAGGCGACGCGCCCGTGCTGCGTGACTGGGTCGCGCGTCTGGACGCGGTGTTGCTCGAAGGGCATCAGCCGACATTCGACAAGATGTTGACCGGCCGACTGCTCGAGTGGCTCGCTGCGCGCACGCCGGATACCGAGCAGGCTGCAGCGATTGCCCGTCACCTGGCCGACAATGGTGGCGGTCCGCAGTTCGGGATTTTCCTGCTCGATCTGGACAACGACATCGACAAGTTGCAGGTCACTCTGGACAGCTTGCTCGAAGGCCACAGCAAAGCCTTCAAGGTAGTGGTCTTCACCACGGGTGAACCGCCGGCCGCAACCACCGCGCAAAATACGCTGCACTTTGTGCGCGTAACCCAAGGCAACTTCGTCGACAAGCTCAACCAGAGCCTCAATCAATCGTCCTGCGACTGGCTGCTGCTGGCTGAGGCGGGTGAAGAATTCACGGCTGCCGGCCTGCTGCGTGCCAGCCTGGAACTGATGGCGGCGCCGGGTGTGCGTGCGGTGGCCACGGATGAAATCCAGCGCCAGGAAAATGGTGCGCTGGTGGATATGTTCCGCCCGGGCTTCAACCTGGATCTGCTGCAGAGCGTTCCGTCACTGATGGCGCGGCACTGGTTGATTCGTCGCGACGTGCTGGCGGGTCTCGGTGGTTATCAGGCCGATTTCAGCAAGGCACTGGAACTCGATGTGCTGCTGCGCATCATCGAGCAGGGCGGCCTCGACGGTCTGGCTCACCTCGACGAGCCATTGCTGATCACCCGGGCACCGGTGCTGGCAGAAAATGCTCACGAGCGTCAGGCGCTGCTGCGCCACTTGGGCAATCGTGGGTACAAGGCTCAAGTCACCTCGACGCAGCCTGGCACCTGGCAGATCGACTATCGTCATGTCGAGCGGCCGCTGGTCTCGGTGATCGTGCCCGCTGGCGACGATCTTGCCGCATTGCAACGCTGCCTGGAGGGCGTGCTGCTCAGAACCCGTTACACCCGCTATGAGCTGCTGATTGCGGCCAACCCGAACCAGTCGGCCGAGGTCAATGACTGGCTGGGAACGCTACACAACGCCAAGGTGCGGGTGCTGCATGCCGAGCGTGCGCTGGATCAAGTGGCGCTGTACAACGCGGCCAGCCAGCAGGCGCAGGGCGAATACCTGGTGTTGCTGGCCAACGACAGTGAAGTGGTCAACCCGAACTGGGTCGAGTCGTTGCTCAATCATGCCCAGCGTCCAGAGGTCGGCATCGTCGGCGCCAAACTGGTGGATCGCGACGGCAAGATCTCCCAGGCAGGTTTGATTCTTGGATTGAACGATGGCGTGGGCTCGGCGTTCGTCGGCGAGAAACACGCTGGCGAAGGTTACATGCAGCGCCTGGCGGTCGAGCAGAACTATTCGGCAGTGTCGAAGGTGTGCCTGATGGTGCGCAAAGAGCTGTTCGACGCGCTCGGCGGTCTCGACGAAATGACCTTCGCCGACGGCTTCAGCGATGTTGATCTGTGCCTCAAGGCCGGGCAGGCCGGTTACCTCACCGTGTGGACGCCGCTGGTGCAGGTACTGCACACCGGCGAGCTGCCGCAAGCGCCTGAAGCATTGGCGGCATTGCGCAAAAAATGGAGCGCGGCCTTTGCCCAGGATCCGGCCTACAACGCCAACCTGGCCCTGACCGGCAAAGGTTTCACCCTGGGTGATGGTGCCCCGATCAATTGGGCGCAGCTGCTCGCCTGAGCTGCCGACAGGAATCAGCATATGTTCAACGGTAAATCGATCTTCATCTCCGGCGGCACCGGCTCGTTCGGGCGCAAGTTCATCGCCCGTCTGCTGGAGCAATACCAGCCCAAGCGTGTGGTGGTGTTCTCCCGCGATGAACTCAAGCAATACGAGATGCAGCAGACGTTCAACGCGCCGTGCATGCGTTACTTCCTCGGTGACGTGCGCGATGCCGAGCGTCTGCGCCAGGCCATGCGCGGCATCGACTACGTGGTGCACGCGGCGGCGCTCAAGCAGGTGCCGGCGGCGGAATACAACCCGACCGAATGCATCCGTACCAACGTCAATGGCGCGGAGAACATCATTGCCGCCGCCATCGACAACGGCGTGAAGAAAGTCGTCGCGCTGTCCACCGACAAGGCGGCGAGCCCGATCAACCTGTACGGCGCAACCAAGTTGCTGTCGGACAAGTTGTTCGTTGCTGCCAATAACATTGCCGGTGAACAACAGACCCGTTTTGCCGTGGTGCGCTACGGCAACGTGGCCGGTTCACGTGGTTCGGTGGTGCCGTTCTTCAGCAAGCTGATTGCCGACGGTGCTACAGAGCTGCCGATCACCGACGAGCGCATGACCCGCTTCTGGATCACCCTCGATCACGGCGTGCAGTTTGTCCTCGACAGCTTTGCGCGGATGCACGGCGGCGAAGTGTTCGTGCCGAAGATCCCGTCGATCCGTATCGTCGATCTGGCGCGGGGCATGGCCGAGCAGTTGCCGCACAAGAACGTCGGCATTCGTCCGGGGGAAAAACTGCATGAACTGATGGTGCCGCTGGACGATGCGCGGATGACGCTGGAGTTCGAAGACCACTACACCATTCAGCCGTCGATCCGTTTCACCAGCGTCGATGTCGATTTTGCCGTCGACAAGCTTGGCGAACACGGTCGGCCGGTGGGCGAGGACTTCGAATACCGCTCCGACACCAACCCGCACTTTCTGTCGGTCGGGCAGATCGCCGACCTGCACGCGAAGCTCTCGGTATGATTCCTTACGGTCGGCAGAGCGTCGATCAGGCGGACATCGATGCGGTGGTCGAAGTCCTGCAATCGGACTGGCTGACCCAGGGGCCGAGCATCGAGCGCTTCGAACAGGCGATGGCCGAACGTTGCCAGGCGGATTTCGCGGTAGCGGTGTGCAACGCCACGGCGGCGCTGCACATCGCCTGCCTCGCTGCAGGCCTTGGCCCGGGCGATCGCTTGTGGACCACGCCGAACACCTTTCTGGCCTCGGCCAACTGCGGGCGCTATTGCGGCGCCGAGGTGGATTTCGTCGACATCGATCCGCTGACCTGGAACCTCGATGCCTTCGCCCTCGAAGCGAAGCTCGATCAGGCCGAGCAGGACGGCCGCTTGCCCAAAGTGCTGGTGGCGGTGGCGTTCTCCGGGCAGAGCTGCGACATGCGCAAGATTGCCGAACTGGCCGAGCGCTACAATTTCACCGTGATCGAAGACGCCTCGCACGCAGTGGGCGCCCGCTACGCCGGTCGCCCTGTGGGTTGCGGTGAATTTGCGGCGATGACCGTGTTCAGCTTTCACCCGGTGAAGATCATCACCAGTGGCGAAGGCGGCATGGTGCTGACCAATCGTGCGCAACTGGCCGAGCGCTTGCAGCGCCTGCGCAGCCACGGCATGACCCGTGACCCGCACCTGATGACCGAGCCCAGCCACGGCCCGTGGTATTACCAGCAGACCGAGCTGGGTTTCAATTACCGGATCACCGATTTGCAGGCGGCGCTGGGCCTGTCGCAACTGGGCAAGCTGGACGAGTTCATCGCCCGCCGTCGTGAGCTGGCGGCGCGCTACGCGCGTTTGCTGGCGTACTTGCCGCTGACCTTGCCCGGCGCTCAGCCAGAGGCGGAGTCGGCGTGGCATCTGTACGTGGTGCGCTTGCAGACCGAGCGCATCGGCCTGACGCATCGGCAGGTATTCGAAGGTTTGCGTGCCGCCGGTATCGGGGTCAATCTTCACTATATTCCCGTGCATTTGCAGCCGTACTATCTCGACCTGGGCTTCGCCGAGGGCGACTTCCCCGAAGCCGAGCGTTATTACGCTGAAGCGATCAGTCTGCCGCTGTTTCCGTTGCTCAGCGAAGAGCAGCAGGATCATGTGGTCGAGCAGTTGCGGCGGTTGACCGAATAGAGACCGCTGCGGCGGTGGATGGGGTTGTGCAATGCGTGAGCTGAGTGAGCAGGAAAAATTCTGGCAGGGCGATTTCGGCAACCAGTACGTTGAACGCAACACCGGGCAGCCGCTGGTGGCGGCCAATCTGGCGTTGTTCGCCAAGGCTCTGAGCCGCGCCGGGCGCATCGACAGCGTGGTGGAGCTGGGCACCAATGCCGGCAACAACCTGCAGGCGCTGCATCAACTGCTGCCGCAAAGTGAACTGTTCGGGGTCGAGATCAATGAAAACGCCTGCGCCCAGGCGCGGGCATTGGACATTGCGCAGATCTGGCACGGCTCACTGTTCGACTTCCCTCGCGAGCGCACGTACGACCTGAGCCTGAGCAAGGGCGTGCTGATCCATCTGGCGCCGGAGTTGCTGGCGACCGCTTACGCGCAGTTGTACGCGTTGAGCCAGCGCTACATTCTGATCGCCGAGTACTACAACCCTGTGCCGGTGGGGGTGTCGTATCGCGGTAACAGCGGGAAGCTGTTCAAGCGCGATTTCGCCGGCGAAATGCTTGATCGCTATCCCGATCTGCAGTTGCTCGATTACGGTTTTGGTTATCACCGTGATCGACAATTTCCGGTCGACGACATCACCTGGTTTCTGTTGGAAAAACGTCCTTGAACAGTGTCGCAATCATCCCGGCCCGCGGTGGCAGCAAGCGCATCCCGCGCAAGAATCTGTTGCCGTTCGACGGCGTGCCAATGATTGTCCGCTCAATCCGCACGGCGCAGGATTGCGGCCTGTTCGATCAGGTCGTGGTCAGTACCGACGATGCCGAAATTGCCGAGCTGGCGCTGGCCCATGGCGCGCAAGTGCCGTTCCTGCGTCCGGCGGCGCTGGCTGATGATTTCACCGGCACAGCGGCGGTGATCGTGCATGCCTTGCAGCAACTGCCGGCCTTCGATTACGCCTGCTGCGTGTACGCCACCGCGCCGTTGTTGCAGGCGCGATTCCTGCGTCAGGGATTTGCGCTGCTGGAGCAGCACCCGGACAAAGCCTTTGCGTTCTCCGTGTGCAACTTTGGTTTCCCGGTGCAGCGGGCGCTGACGCTGGACGGGCAGGGCGCGCTCACCGCGTTGTACCCCGAATTTCGCAACACCCGTTCGCAGGACCTGCCCGAAGCCTTTCAGGACGCCGGCCAGTTCTACTGGGGCCGCAGCGAAGCCTGGTTGCGCGGTGAAGTGCTGTATTCGCCAGCCAGTCTGCCGGTGATTCTGCCGCGGCATCTGGTGCAGGACATTGATACGCTTGAAGACTGGAAGCGCGCCGAATACCTTTACGCCGCACTGAAGGCTGGCGGAGAACTGTAATGAGAGTGTTGATCCGCGCTGACGCCTCGCCGACCATCGGCAGCGGCCACATTGCCCGCTGCCTGACCTTGGCGCGGGTGCTGCGCAAGCAGGGCAGTCAGGTTGCGTTTGCCTGTCGCAGGTTGCCCGGGCATCGGCTCGATGCGTTGCATGCCGAGGGTTTCGAGACCTTCGCCTTGCCCGAGCGCTACCCCGCTGAAGACCCGCAGCAGGCCATCGAATCGATGCTGCCGTGGCAGGCCGATATCGACGCGCTGGCGTCGTTGCTGGAGGGGCATGCCGGGTTCGACTGGATCATCGCCGACCATTACGGCCTCGACCATCACTGGCAAACCGCCGCCCGGCGGTGGGCGCCACGGATTGCGGCGGTGGACGATCTTGCCACTCGGCAGTACAGCGTCGATCTGCTGCTCAATCAGAACCTCTCCGGGCTCAGCGAAAACTATGCGCCGCTGCTGCCCGAAGGCTGTCGCACCTTGCTCGGCCCGCGCTACGCCATGCTGCGCGAAGAGTTCGTGTGCACGGCCATCGAGATCAAGCCGAAGGCCCGCCGTGTGCTGGTGAACTTTGGTGGTTTCGATGCGGCGATGCAGACCCATCACGCGATGCTCGCACTGCAGGGCTTCACTGATCTGGAGGTGGATTTCGTCGCAGGCGCAGACAACCCGGCATGGGCACAGATGCAAGCCTTGGCCGAGACGCGGCCGCTCTGGCGCCTGCACAGTTTCGTCAGTGATTTCCAGCAACGCATGAGCGCCGCCGATCTGTTCATCGGCGCCGGTGGCGGTACCAGTTGGGAGCGTGCGGCCCTGGGCCTGCCGACCCTGTGCATCGCGGTCTCGAACAATCAGCAGGCCAACGGCGAAGCCATGGCGGCAGCCGGGGCGCATGTGTTCCTGGGCGCCCGTGAACAGGTCAGCGTCGAGCAACTGCGCGATGCCATCGGCTTTGTCGTCGACAATGTCTATCTGCGCCAAAGCCTGGCCGAACGTTCGCGGCAACTGGTGGACGGGCGCGGCGCGTTGCGGGTGGCGGCAGCGCTGGCCGGTGCGGTGCTCACGTTGCGTACGGCGACCCTGGACGATGCTCGATTACTGTTCGAGGGGCGCAACGCCGAGGCCGTGCGGCGCTGGTCGCTGGACAGTGACGCGATCGAATGGCCGCAGCATCTGCACTGGCTGAATGCGAGCCTGCGCAATCCGCAGCGGCTGCTGTTGATCGCCGAGGCCGATGACGGCCCGGTCGGCGTCCTGCGCTATGACTTGCGTGGCTTCGAGGCCGAAGTGTCGCTCTATCTGCTGGAAGGACGGTTCGGTCTTGGTTGGGGCAGGGCGCTACTGGCGCGCGGCGAGGCGTTCGTGCGTACCCACTGGTCGCCGTTGACCGCCATTACCGCGCAGGTCTTGCCGGGCAATCGGCCCTCTTTGAATGTATTTCGTGACGCCGGATTCACCCAGAGTGCCTGCGCGTTCACCCAGGTTTTGAAGGATCACCGCGATGAGTAGTTTCAAGATTGGCGATCGTCTGATCGGCGCCGATGCGCCGCCGTTCATCATTGCCGAAATGAGCGGCAACCATAACCAGTCGCTGGAGGTGGCCCTGCAGATCGTCGAGGCCGCCGCGAAGGCGGGCGCGCATGCCTTGAAATTGCAGACCTACACCGCCCGGACCATGACCCTGGACCTGGCCGAGGGCGAGTTTTTCATCAAGGACCCGAACAGCCTGTGGGCCGGCACTTCGCTGTACGACTTGTACGAGAAGGCCCACACCCCGTGGGAATGGCATGCGCCGATTTTCGCCCGGGCCAAAGCGTTGGGCATGCTCGCGTTCTCGACGCCGTTCGATGATACGGCGGTGGACTTTCTCGAAAGCCTCGACGTTCCGGCGTACAAGATCGCCAGTTTCGAGAACACCGATCTGCCGCTGATCCGCCGTGTCGCCGAGACCGGCAAACCGCTGATCATTTCCACCGGCATGGCCAGCATTGCCGAACTCGACGAAAGCGTACGCGCCGCGCGCGAGGCGGGGTGCAAGGATCTGGTGCTGCTCAAGTGCACCAGCACTTACCCGGCAACGCCGCTCAACAGTAACGTGCGCACGATCCCGCACCTGCGTGAATTGTTCGGATGCGAGGTCGGGCTGTCCGATCACTCCATGGGGGTTGGCGTGTCCGTGGCCGCCGTGGCACTCGGCGCGACAGTGGTGGAAAAACACTTCACCCTCGACCGTTCGGCGGGTGGCGTGGACGCCAGTTTCTCGCTGGAGCCTGCGGAACTGGCCAGTCTGGTGGTCGAGACCGAACGTGCCTGGCAGGCCATGGGCCAGGTGCATTACGGCGTCACCGATGCCGAGCGCAAGTCGCTGGTCTATCGCCGCTCGCTGTACATCACCGCCGATATGGCCGCCGGTGAGCCCTTCACCGCCGCCAATCTGCGCGCCATTCGTCCTGGTCTCGGTTTGCCGCCCAAGCACACTGAGGCCGTCCTTGGTCGCCGCGCTCGCCAGGCGATCAAACGCGGCACGCCGCTGGACTGGTCGTTGGTCGAATAACCCGATCTGCAACCGATTCGGCAAAATAGCGTGACCTGCGAGTCATAACGCGCATCTTCACTGTATTGTATTGACCGGGGAGATGGCGCCTGGCCGTTTATCGGTTCCAGTGATAGCCCTTTGCGCTCCCTGTGGCTGCCCGTCGTGGCGGCCGTTTTCTGTTTGTCGGCGCCCCTCGAATCCTTGCGAGCGGTGGTTTTGGGCTGTTTTTTATTGGGAAGCCGTAATGATTGGCATAAAAAGCATTGCGAGCTACGTTCCTGTAGCCGGCGTGGACAATTACGCACAAGGTGCAAAATTCGAGAAGGATGAAGAATTCATCCTCGGTAAAATCGGCTCGGCCTTTCTGCCGCGCAAAGACGCTGAACAGGAAACCTCCGATCTGTGCGTGGAAGCGGCCAATGCGCTGTTCGCCCGCAACCCTGAACTGAAGCGTGAATCGATCGACGCGCTGATCGTCGTCACCCAGAACGGTGACGAAGAAGGTCTGCCGCACACCGCTGCGATCGTCCAGGACAAACTCGGCCTGCCGACCAATGTGGCGGCGTTCGATATTTCGCTGGGTTGCTCCGGTTATGTCTATGGCATCTACGCGATCAAAGGGTTCATGGAAGCCGCCGGCCTGAAGAACGGCTTGCTGATCACCGCTGATCCGTATTCGAAAATCGTCGACCCCGAAGATCGCAACACCACCATGCTGTTCGGCGATGCCGCCACCGCCACCTGGATGGGCGAAGCCCCGGCCTGGGCGCTGGGCAAGGCCAAGTTTGGCACCGACGGTTCCGGTGCGCCGCACCTGAAAGTCACCGATGGCGTGTTCTTCATGAACGGGCGCCAGGTGTTCAACTTCGCGCTGCTCAAAGTCCCGGCGCACTTGCACGAGCTGCTCGACGACTCCGGCCTCAAGGCTGACGACATCGATGCATTCTGCATTCACCAGGGCAGTGCGGCGATCGTCGATGCCGTGGCTCGTCGCTTCGAAGGCGAACCCGAGAAGTTCATCAAGGACATGGTCGAGACCGGCAATACCGTGTCGTCGAGCATTCCGTTGCTGCTGGAAAAACACGTCCTCGATTCCGACTGGCAGCGCATTGCGCTCAGTGGCTTCGGCGTAGGCCTGTCGTGGGGCTCGGCGATCATCTATCGTCCTTGAGTCCGGTCAAAAACGACTGATACAAAAATAGCGTTCAAGGTTACCCTTGAACGCTATTTTTTTGCCTGAAGGGAGCGCGAGCCGGCATGAGCGAGTTTTTCCAAGCCAACGCCGAGGTGATCCAGCAACGCTGGCCGGCGCTGTTTGCACGATTGATGGCTGAAGACAGTTCGGCTATTCAAGCCGAACTGGTGCAAGGCCTGGGCTCTACGCTGAGTGTCGACGGGATTCAACTGACCAGTCGTCACGATCGGGTCCACGAGGCCCGGGTCCAGGCGGCGAGCCTGGCGGAAAAACCGCGGTTGCACGTCTACGGCACGGGGCTTGGCGATCTGCCGTCGGTGTTGCTGGAGCGCGACGGACTTGAACGGCTGTACGTGCACATCCTCAACGGCGCCTTGTTTGCACTGGTGCTGCAACTGCTCGATCAGCGCCAATGGCTCGCCGATCCCAGAGTGGAACTGATGTACGCCGGCGATCATGCGGATCTCTTCACGCCGTTTTTTGCGCTGCCTGCCGAAATGCTGCTGGCCGATGACTTCAATGCGAAGGTTCGTGATCGGCTGGTCAATGAAGTCCACCTGAGTTTCAACAATCGTGATTTCGATCCGCAATCGCCGGCCATTCAGCAGCGTTTGCAGGACAGTCTGGAGGTGCTGCTGGCGGACGATGACGTGGCGCAGCTGTTTGGCACCTGCCTCGGCCGCGAAATCTACGTGATCGGCACCGGGCCGAGCCTGGAACAACATTTCGAACGGCTGGCGGCAGTGCGCGGGCAGGCGGAGCGGCCACTGTTTATCTGTGTCGACACGGCTTATCGGCCATTGCGCAAGCACGGGATCATCCCCGATCTGGTGGTGACCATCGACAAGCTGATCGGCTTTCGGCATTTGCCTTTCGAGGCGTCCGACGGCATCCCGCTGGTGTACTTGCCCATGAGTGCTCCGGATGTATTGAAAGCCTGGAAGGGCAAGCGCTACGGCGCTTATACCGCCAGCCCCGTCTATGCCACCTTGCGTCAGCAGTATCCGCGGGCCGAACTGCATGCCGGTGGCAGCGTGATTCACCCTGCGGTGGATCTGGCCGTGAAAATGGGCGCCACACGCATCACTCTTTTCGGTGCCGATTTTGCCTTCCCGATGAACAGGACTCATGCCGGATGGGATGACGGCGATCTCGGGCCTCCCGTCGAACAGGCTCGGCACTGGGTCCGTGACGGATTTGGCGAGCGGGTCAGGACGCAGTTGAATTTCCGTGGCTACCTGTGTGTGCTGGAGCGTTATATCGCCGCGCATCCGCAGGTGCAGTTCTTTAACAGCAGCCGGGCGGGCGCACAGATCGCCGGGACGCAGTTCAATCAGGAGTTTGTGCAATGACGGCGATTGAGCAATGCGTCGACGAATGCCGTCAGTGCGCCGGGCTGTTTCGTCTGGGCCGCGATGTCGAGGCGGCGCTGGACATGGTCGATCTGTTCGAGGGTGCGCAGCAGTTGCTGGCATCCGCGCCTCCGGCCGTTGCGCAGGACTGGGCCTTTGTGCTCACGCAGATGCTCGACTGCCAGGAGCGTCAGGATTGGTTGGGGCTGGCTGACTGGATGGAGTACGAGTTGATCGAATTGTTGCAAAAAGCACGATTGGCACATTGACCGACCGCGCTGGCCCGCGGCTTTGCGCGAAGGTCGATTTTATGACGTCATTTTTACGTGGATGGGAGGGCGCTAAGCCCTTGTTTTCTCTGGGGTGGCAGGGTGATGGCAAATTTTTTTCAAAAAGCCCTCAAGCAACCTGCCAACCCGACGATAACTATTACGAAGGTTCTCTAGGCCATTCCAGGCGGTTGCCAGGGCCGGAAGCCGCAGTACCCAACCAACGAGGAATTCGTCATGGCTTTAACAGTAAACACCAACACCACGTCGCTGAACGTTCAAAAGAACCTGAACCGTGCTTCCGACGCCCTGTCGACTTCGATGCAGCGCCTGTCTTCCGGCCTGAAAATCAACAGCGCTAAAGACGACGCCGCTGGCCTGCAAATCGCTACCCGCATGACTTCCCAGATCCGTGGTGGCAACCAGGCTATCCAGAACGCCAACGACGGTATCTCCGTTGCTCAGACCGCTGAAGGCGCTCTGCAAGCTTCGACCGACATTCTGCAGCGTATGCGTGAACTGGCTGTTAAAGCCCGTACCGGTACCAACGGCAGCATCGACCAGGCAGCAACCAACTCTGAATTCGCTCAGATGTCGGACGAACTGACCCGTATCGCTGCTTCCACCAACCTGAACGGCAAAAACCTGCTGGACGGTTCGGCTGGTACTGTGACCCTGCAAGTGGGCGCGAACACCGGTTCGGCTAACCACATCGACCTGGTACTGAGCTCCAAGTTCGACGCCGTAAGCCTGTCCGTAGGTAGCGGTACTGTAGTTCTGACCGGTGCTAGCGTATCGGGCGCAGCTACCAACATCGACAACGCAATCACCGCGATCGACGCTGCAATTGCCGCGATCAACAGCACTCGTTCGAGCCTGGGTGCTTCGCAAAACCGTCTGACCAGCACCATCTCCAACCTGCAGAACATCGTGGAAAACACCACTGCAGCACAGGGTCGTGTACAAGACACCGACTTCGCCGCAGAAACTGCTAACCTGACCAAGCAGCAAACTCTGCAGCAGGCTTCGACCTCCGTTCTGGCTCAAGCCAACCAACTGCCTTCCGCTGTACTGAAGCTGCTTCAGTAATTTCGGAAAGAGTTAGGGCGGGGGAGTGCGCTGGTCGCGCTCTCTCGCTTTTTTAGTTTAGGAGGTGATGAGCATGGACATGAGCGTCAAGCTTAACGTGTCTTATCCGGCTCCAAAGCCAGCAACGCCTGTTGCTGATAAGCCGCCAGAGACGCCTAAGGTTGCCAGTGTCGAGACTTCGGTTGCTGATAAAAATCAGGATTCGGACGATACCAAGTTGAAACTGGCAGTGCAGGAGATCGAGAAGTTTGTACAGTCGATCAAGCGCAATCTGGAATTCTCGATCGACGAGCATTCCGGAAAGGTCATCGTCAAGGTGATTGCAAGCGAGACGGGTGAGGTTGTTCGACAGATCCCTTCCGCAGAAGCCCTCAAGCTGGCAGACAGCCTCGCCAATGCGAGTCACGTGTTGTTCGACGCCAAAGTCTGATAGCTGGCATGAATAGTGTTTATAAGATTTTTAGAAGCTGGTACAGGTCAAAAGTCTGGCAGTAACCTGAAGGGAGATTCAGCATGGCAAGTCCAATTTTACCGGGTTCGGGACTGGGTTCCGGCCTGGATATCGGTGCGATCGTGACGGCACTGGTCAACGCCGACAAGGCGCCGAAACAGACGCAAATCGATAATCAGACGAAAACCAACTCGCTGAAGATTTCCGGTGTCGGTTCATTGAAAAGCGCCCTGGCCGCTTTCCAGAAGTCGATGAATGACCTGAACAATGCGACGTCCCCCGCATTTGCCGGCTACACCGCTACTTCGGACTCGCCGTCGGTTATCGGCGCGACTTCCAACAGTACCGCTGTTCCGGGTACCTACAACGTGGTCGTCAAGAACCTGGCCACCGGCTCGAAAGTAGCCAGTGCCGCATTTGCCGGTGGTGCCGCCAGTGCCATTCCGAGTGGTACCCTGAAAATCAGTCAGAATGGCACTGATTACAACGTCACGATCCCGGCCAATGCCACGCTGCAGAGCACTCGCGATGCGATCAACACTGCGCAGGCAAGCAACGGTATTTCCGCCAACATCGTGACTGACAGCTCCGGCGCCTCGCGTCTGGTGCTCAGTTCGAGCAAGACCGGCGCGGGCATGGACCTGCAGGTCAGCGGCATTGCCGGTCTGGAAATCGATGGCACCCAGAAGATGGGCGACAATCCTTCGGCCGGTACTGCCGGTGCCGTGGGTGAACTGTCCAAGGATGCGGTGCTCACCATCGACGGGCTGCCGGTTACCAGCAAGACCAATACGGTGACAGGTGCAATCAGCGGCATGACGCTGAACCTGACTGCCGCCAGCCCTACTGTGAACGGCGCGCAAACCGCTTCGGTCATCTCTGTGGCGACCAACACTGCAGGTATCCAGACGTCGCTGCAGACGTTTGTCGATTCCTACAACACCCTGAAGAAAACCATCGACACGCTGTCCAAGGCAACGCCGGACGCCGATGGCAAGCTGACGGTTTCCGCAGCGTTCACCGGTGACTCGCTGCCGCGTTCGCTGATGGCGGATATCCGTGAACAACTGACGGACACAGGCGCTGGCGGCCAACTGGCGGTGTTGTCGCAGTTGGGTGTCATGACTGACAGCCAGACCGGTTTGCTGACCATCAACAGCTCTACGCTCAACCAGCGTCTGGCAACGCCGGGTATGGCGGGTCAGGTTCAACAGATGTTCAGCGGTACCGACGCCAAGAATGGCTTGTTGGCGCGCATGAACGCTGCGGTCGACCCTTATGTGAAGACCGGTGGCTTGCTCGATCAGCGCAGCTCGAACCTGACCAATCTGGCCTCGAACGTGCAAAAGCAGCAGGCTGCACTGGATCTGCACGTCACCAACCTGACGGCAACCCTGACCGCCAAATACAACGCCATGGACCTGTTGGTCGGGCAGATGAAGGCCACGGCGAGCAACATCACGTCGTTCTTCAGCTCGCTGAACGCTCAGCAGTCCGCGAAGTAACAGGCAGGAACGACAAAAACCCGGCTACGCTTCATCGGCGTGCGCCGGGTTTTTGTCTTTAGATCTAAAGTTTTGTCATTCGTTGGCGATACACTGGCTATACGAGTCATTGTGGCAATGAGGTAGAACATGAACCCAATGTTAGCCCTTCGGCAGTACCAGAAAGTGGGTGCGCACGCGCAAACGTCCGAAGCGAGCCCGCACCGTCTGGTGCAAATGTTGATGGAAGGTGGCCTGGATCGCATCGCTCAGGCCAAAGGCGCCATCGAGCGCAAGGATATTCCGGGCAAGTGCACATCGATCAGCAAGGCTATCGGCATTATCAGTGGCTTGCGCGAAGGTCTGGATCTGGATAACTGCGCCGATACGGTGGGTGAGCTCGATCAGCTGTACATCTACATGATGAAGCGTCTGGCCGAGGCCAATATCAGCAGCGACCCGAAGATTCTCGATGAAGTGGCGGGCCTGCTGCGCACCGTGAAGGAAGGCTGGGACGGCATTGCTCCGCCGGGTCCTCAGTTTTAAAGGAGATCACCATGAATCTTGTATTGCAGCGAATCGCAGATACCCGTGAAGCGTTGGTCAGCGCGCTGGCCGAACGTAACTGGGAAGCCATTGGCGAGCTGGACCTGGCTTGCCGTTCCTGCATGGAAGACGTCATGGCCGAGGCTTCGCTGGACGAGGCCGCGTTGCGCGAGAACCTCGAAGAGTTGCTGCACGTCTACAAGCAGTTGCTGGAGGCGGCCATGGGTGAGCGGCAAGCGATAGCCAACGAGATGTCGCAGATCACCCAAGCGCAAAAGGCGGCAAAGGTTTACCATCTGTTTGGTTAATTAACCCCCAGTTAATCCAGACATGTGCGCCATAAATTTGACTGTGCACGGTTTTTTGACTTAACTAGTGGCTGTTTTCAGATTTCAGGCGTCTACAGGCACAAGGTGTCCTGCAAGCGTCTCGCTTGCCCCATTTTTCGGGCATTGAGTTGACTAGGGAAGTTGCTATTGCATGTGGCGTGAAACCAAAATTCTGCTGATCGATGACGATAGCGTCCGCCGCCGCGACCTGGCGGTGATCTTAAATTTTCTCGGCGAAGAAAATTTACCCTGCGGCAGCCATGACTGGCAGCAGGCAGTCGGCTCTTTGTCGTCTAGTCGTGAGGTCATTTGCGTACTGATCGGGACGGTCAATGCTCCTGGTGCGCTTTTGGGCTTGCTAAAGACACTCTCAACCTGGGATGAGTTCCTTCCGGTGTTGTTGATGGGCGATAATTCTTCCGTTGACTTGCCTGAAGACCAGCGTCGTCGAGTGCTTTCGACCCTCGAAATGCCGCCCAGCTACAGCAAATTGCTCGACTCCCTGCACCGTGCCCAGGTCTATCGCGAGATGTACGACCAGGCCCGCGAGCGCGGCCGTCATCGCGAACCCAATCTGTTTCGCAGCCTCGTCGGCACCAGCCGGGCGATTCAGCATGTGCGCCAGATGATGCAGCAAGTGGCCGATACCGACGCCAGTGTGCTGATCCTCGGCGAGTCCGGTACCGGCAAGGAAGTGGTTGCCCGTAACCTGCATTACCATTCCAAACGTCGCGATGCGCCATTCGTTCCGGTCAACTGCGGGGCGATCCCGGCCGAGTTGCTGGAAAGCGAGCTGTTCGGTCATGAGAAGGGCGCGTTCACCGGCGCCATCACCAGCCGTGCCGGGCGTTTCGAGCTGGCCAACGGCGGTACGCTGTTCCTTGACGAAATCGGCGACATGCCACTGCCGATGCAGGTCAAGCTGCTGCGCGTCCTGCAAGAGCGTACCTTCGAGCGTGTGGGCAGCAACAAGACCCAGAGCGTCGATGTGCGCATCATTGCCGCGACCCACAAGAATCTCGAAAGCATGATCGAGATCGGCACTTTCCGCGAAGACCTCTACTATCGCCTGAACGTGTTCCCGATCGAGATGGCGCCGCTGCGTGAGCGCGTCGAAGACATCCCGCTGCTGATGAACGAGTTGATCTCGCGCATGGAGCACGAAAAGCGCGGCTCCATCCGTTTCAATTCGGCGGCGATCATGTCGCTGTGCCGTCACGGCTGGCCGGGCAACGTCCGCGAGCTGGCCAACCTGGTGGAGCGCATGGCGATCATGCACCCGTACGGGGTGATCGGCGTGGTCGAGTTGCCGAAGAAATTCCGCTACGTCGACGACGAAGATGAGCAGATGGTCGACAGCCTGCGCAGCGACCTCGAAGAGCGTGTGGCGATCAACGGCCATACCCCGGACTTCACCGCCAACGCCATGCTGCCGCCCGAGGGCCTGGACCTCAAGGATTACCTTGGCGGTCTGGAGCAGGGCCTGATCCAGCAGGCGCTCGACGATGCCAATGGCATCGTGGCGCGTGCCGCTGAACGCCTGCGTATTCGTCGCACCACGCTGGTGGAGAAGATGCGCAAGTACGGCATGAGCCGGCGCGAAGGAGACGAACAGGCGGATGATTGACGCCTGTTTTTCAAGCTCTTCATTTATAAGCTGTTTTTTTTAGGCACGGGTATTGCTACATCCCTCGCAACGTTCCGTTTAACTGACGGTCAGCCAAGCGAGAGAACACAATGCCCCACGCCCAGATGTCTTCTGCCTCCAATGCCGAGGGGCTACCGTCGTCCGTAGAGCAGGCGAGCCGTCAGGGTCTTGAGCAGGCCTTCGCGCTGTTCAATCAGATGTCCAGTCAATTGACCGACTCCTACAGCATGCTGGAAGCCCGGGTGACCGAGCTCAAGGGCGAGTTGGCGGTGGTCAGTGCCCAGCGCATGCAGGAGTTGGCCGAGAAAGAGCGTCTGGCCAACCGTCTGCAAAACCTCCTCGATCTGCTGCCTGGCGGCGTCATTGTGATTGACGGCCATGGCATCGTGCGTGAAGCCAACCCGGCAGCGATCGATCTGCTCGGGCTGCCACTGGAAGGCGAATTGTGGCGCCATGTCATTGCCCGTTGCTTTGCCCCGCGCGAAGACGACGGCCATGAAATTTCCCTGAAAAACGGTCGACGCCTGTCGATTGCCACTCGTTCGCTGGACGCCGAGCCGGGGCAGTTGGTGCTGCTCAACGACCTGACAGAAACCCGTCATCTGCAAGATCAACTGGCGCGCCATGAGCGTCTGTCCTCGCTGGGGCGCATGGTCGCCTCGCTGGCCCACCAGATACGCACCCCCTTGTCCGCTGCGTTGTTGTACGCCAGTCATTTGACTGAGCAGCAATTGCCGGTCGCCACCCAGCAGCGCTTTGCCGGGCGCCTCAAAGAGCGTCTGCATGAGCTGGAGCATCAGGTGCGTGACATGTTGGTGTTCGCCCGTGGCGAGTTGCCGCTGACCGATCGCATCACCCCCAATGCGCTGATGCAGTCGCTGCAAGCGGCAGCGTTGACTCATGTGCAGGACTTGCCGATTCGCTGGCAGTGCGACAGCCACGCCGGCGAGTTGCTGTGCAATCGCGACACCCTGGTCGGGGCGATTCTGAATCTGATTGAAAACGCGATTCAGGCCAGTGACGGCAACGTGCGCCTGAAAGTGCATTGCTACACCCGCGACAACAGCCTGCGCCTGTGTGTCAGCGACAGTGGCAGTGGTATTGATCCGGTGGTGCTCGAGCGTCTCGGCGAGCCGTTTTTCACCACCAAAGTGACCGGCACCGGACTTGGCCTGACCGTGGTCAAGGCAGTGACGCGGGCGCATCAGGGAGAATTGCAGCTGCGTTCGCGGGTCGGGCGCGGCACGTGCGCGCAGGTGATCCTGCCGTTGTTTTCCGCTGTACAGGGAGCTGAGTGAACGTCATGGGCATCAAGGTTTTGCTGGTCGAGGATGACCGCTCGTTGCGCGAAGCGCTGGCCGATACGCTGTTGCTGGCAGGCCACGACTACCAGGCAGTCGGCAGCGCTGAAGAGGCGTTGAAAGCGGTCGAGCGCGAAGCGTTCAGTCTGGTGGTCAGCGACGTCAACATGCCCGGCATGGATGGCCATCAATTGCTCGGATTGCTGCGTGCCCGGCAGCCGCAATTGCCGGTGCTGCTGATGACAGCGCATGGCGCGGTCGAGCGCGCGGTGGATGCGATGCGTCAGGGCGCGGCGGATTATCTGGTCAAGCCGTTCGAGCCAAAGGCGCTGCTGGATCTCGTTTCGCGGCATGCCTTGGGCAGTATCAGCATTGCTGAAACTGAAGGTCCGGTGGCGGTCGAACCGGCCAGTGCGCAGTTGCTGGAGTTGGCGGCGCGCGTTGCCCGCAGTGATTCCACGGTGCTGATCTCCGGAGAATCCGGCACGGGCAAGGAAGTGCTGGCGCGCTACATCCACCAGCATTCCCATCGTGCCAGTCAGCCGTTCATCGCGATCAACTGTGCGGCGATTCCCGACAACATGCTCGAAGCCACGCTGTTCGGTCACGAGAAAGGCTCGTTCACTGGCGCGATCGCGGCGCAGGCTGGCAAGTTCGAACAGGCCGATGGCGGCACCATTCTGCTCGACGAAATTTCCGAAATGCCCCTGAGCCTGCAAGCCAAGTTGCTGCGGGTCTTGCAGGAGCGCGAAGTCGAGCGCGTCGGCGCGCGCAAGCCGATCATCCTGGACATCCGTGTGGTCGCTACCACCAACCGTGATCTGGCCGGCGAAGTGGCGGCGGGGCGCTTCCGTGAGGATCTTTTCTACCGTCTGTCGGTTTTCCCGCTGGCCTGGCGTCCACTTCGCGAGCGCACTGCCGATATCCTGCCGCTGGCTGAGCGGTTGCTGAACAAACACGTCAATAAAATGAAGCATGCGACGGCGAAACTTTCGCGGGAAGCGCAGGCGTGTCTGACGAATTACCCGTGGCCGGGCAACGTACGCGAGCTGGATAACGCGATTCAGCGTGCACTGATTCTGCAGCAGGGCGGGTTGATCCAGCCGCAGGATTTCTGTCTGACGGGTGCGGTGACTTACACCGCTGCGCCGGTCATTGCGCCAGTGCAAGCGTTGGTGCGCGAGATCGAAGTCGAGGCCGAATCCGCCGGTGCGCTGGGCGATGACCTGCGGCGCCGGGAGTTTCAGATGATCATCGACACCCTGCGTACCGAGCGTGGCCGGCGCAAGGAGGCCGCGGAAAAACTCGGTATCAGTCCGCGAACCCTGCGTTACAAGCTGGCGCAAATGCGCGATGCCGGGATGGATGTCGAAGGGTATCTGTTCGCCACCTGAAAGTTGACGCGAATAACGGTGGGAGGGGGCTTGCTCCCGAAGAGGTCAGGTCTTTCACATCATTGTTGAATGACACGCCGCCTTCGGGAGCGAGCCCACTCCCGCAGTTGTTTTGCGGTGATCCCGAGTTCGCGCACAGCCCACAGCGGCATTTGTGAAACAAGATCAGCCGAGCTGGCACCCTTGTTGCTAACACCTGTGTACCCGCCGAGTGAGTGTCAAAAAATTGCGGGCCGCCCAAGAGAGTAGACCATGAGCCAAGGTATTGAATTTAATCGGTTGATGATGGACATGAAGGCCATGAAAATGGACGCCATGGCCACGCCGAAATCGACTGCCGCCGTCCCTGAACTGGCAGGCAGCAGCTTTTCCGACATGCTCGGTCAGGCCATCAACAAAGTCAGCGATACCCAGCAGGCGTCGACTCAGTTGGCCAATGCATTTGAAATCGGCAAGAGCGGCGTCGATCTGACCGACGTGATGGTTGCCTCGCAGAAAGCCAGCGTGTCGTTCCAGGCTCTGACCCAGGTGCGCAACAAGCTGGTTCAGGCTTATCAAGACATCATGCAGATGCCGGTTTAAGGACGAGATTGAGTCATGGCAGAAGCAGTCGCCGATAACGTTCCGGCCAAGGCCACCCCGACAGACGGCAAACCGCCGCTGTTCGGCCTGTCCTTCCTGGAAAACCTCTCCGAGATGACCATGTTGCGTCAGGTGGGCCTGTTGGTCGGCCTGGCTGCGAGCGTGGCGATTGGCTTTGCCGTGGTGCTGTGGTCGCAGCAGCCGGATTACCGTCCGTTGTACGGCAGCCTTGCCGGCATGGACGCCAAGCAGGTCATGGACACTCTGGCCTCCGCCGACATTCCCTACACCGTCGAGCCGAACTCCGGCGCCTTGCTGGTCAAGGCCGACGACCTGTCCCGTGCGCGGATGAAACTCGCTGCCGCTGGTGTCACTCCCAGCGACGGCAACATCGGTTTCGAAATCCTCGACAAGGAACAGGGTCTGGGCACCAGCCAGTTCATGGAAGCGACCCGCTACCGTCGTGGTCTGGAAGGCGAACTGGCGCGCACCATCTCCAGCCTGAACAACGTCAAGGGTGCCCGCGTGCACCTGGCGATTCCGAAGAGTTCGGTGTTCGTGCGTGATGAGCGCAAGCCAAGTGCCTCGGTCTTGGTCGAGCTGTACTCCGGGCGTTCGCTGGAGCCTGGTCAGGTGATCGCGATCATCAACCTGGTGGCCACCTCCGTGCCTGAGCTGAGCAAATCGCAGATCACCGTCGTCGATCAGAAGGGCAACCTGCTCTCCGATCAGGCGGAAAACTCCGAAATGACCATGGCCGGCAAGCAGTTTGATTACAGCCGTCGCATGGAAAGCATGCTCACCCAGCGCGTGCACAACATTCTGCAACCGGTACTGGGCAACGATCGCTACAAGGCTGAGGTTTCGGCCGACATCGATTTCAACGCCGTCGAATCGACCGCCGAGCAGTTCAATCCGGACCAGCCGGCGTTGCGCAGCGAGCAGTCGGTGAACGAGCAACGCACCGCCAGCAATGGCCCGCAAGGTGTGCCGGGTGCCCTGAGCAACCAGCCGCCGGCGCCAGCTTCGGCACCGCAAACCACTGGTGGCGCGCAGGCTTCCACCGGCATGATTCAACCAGGTCAGCCACTGGTTGATGCCAACGGCCAGCAGATCATGGACCCGGCCACCGGCCAGCCGATGCTCGCGCCGTACCCGGCGGACAAGCGTCAACAATCCACCAAGAACTTCGAGCTCGACCGTTCCATCAGCCACACCAAACAGCAGCAGGGTCGCCTGAATCGTCTGTCGGTGTCGGTGGTGGTCGACGATCAGGTCAAGGTCAATGCGGCCAACGGTGAAACCACCCGCGCGCCGTGGAGCGCCGATGAACTGGCGCGCTTCACCCGTCTGGTGCAGGACGCCGTCGGCTTTGATGCCAGCCGTGGCGACAGCGTCAGCGTGATCAACATGCCGTTCTCCGCCGAGCGCGGTGAAGTGGTCGCCGATATTCCGTTCTACTCCCAGCCATGGTTCTGGGACATCGTCAAACAAGTGCTGGGTGTGTTGTTCATCCTGGTGCTGGTGTTTGGTGTGCTGCGTCCGGTGTTGAACAACATCACCGGCGGCGGCAAAGGCAAGGAGCTGGCCGGTCTTGGCAGCGACGTGGAACTCGGTGGCATGGGCGGCCTGGACGGCGAACTGGCCAACGATCGCGTGAGCCTCGGTGGTCCGCAGAGCATTCTGTTGCCTAGCCCGAGCGAGGGTTATGACGCACAGCTGAATGCAATCAAGAGTCTGGTGGCTGAAGATCCGGGTCGCGTGGCTCAGGTCGTGAAAGAGTGGATTAACGCAGATGAGTGATAACCGAGCCGCAACCGTCAAACTGAACAAGGTCGACAAAGCCGCGATTCTGCTGCTGTCCCTGGGTTCGACCGATGCAGCCCAAGTGCTGCGCCACATGGGCCCCAAAGAGGTTCAGCGTGTCGGTGTGGCCATGGCCCAGATGGGCAACGTCCATCGCGAGCAGGTCGAGCAGGTCATGAGCGAGTTCGTCGACATCGTCGGCGATCAGACCAGCCTGGGCGTCGGCTCCGACGACTATGTGCGCAAAATGCTCACCCAGGCCCTGGGTGAAGACAAGGCCAACGGCCTGATCGACCGTATCCTGCTCGGTGGCAACACCAGCGGCCTCGACAGCCTGAAATGGATGGAACCGCGCGCCGTTGCCGACGTGATCCGTTACGAACACCCGCAGATCCAGGCCATCGTGGTCGCGTACCTCGACCCGGATCAGGCCGGTGAAGTGCTCGGCAACTTCGACCACAAGGTGCGTCTGGATATCATCCTGCGCGTCTCGTCGTTGAACACCGTGCAACCGGCAGCACTGAAAGAGCTGAACCAGATTCTCGAGAAGCAGTTCTCCGGCAACTCGAATGCCTCGCGCACCACCCTGGGTGGCATCAAGCGTGCGGCGGATATCATGAACTTCCTCGACAGCTCGATCGAAGGCCAGCTCATGGACTCGATCCGCGAAGTCGACGAAGACCTGTCCGGTCAGATCGAAGACCTCATGTTCGTGTTCAACAACCTCGCCGACGTCGACGACCGCGGTATCCAGGCGCTGTTGCGCGAAGTGTCGTCCGATGTGCTGGTGCTGGCCCTCAAGGGTTCGGACGAAGGCGTCAAGGAAAAGATCTTCAAGAACATGTCCAAGCGTGCGGCCGAGCTGTTGCGCGACGACCTCGAGGCCAAAGGCCCGGTGCGCGTCAGCGACGTGGAAACCGCGCAGAAAGAAATCCTCACCATTGCCCGTCGTATGGCCGAAGCCGGCGAAATCGTGCTCGGTGGCAAGGGTGGCGAGGAAATGATCTAAGCCCATGGACAAGCATGACGAGTCAGTGACGGATCTGATCCGCGCCCGCGATGTCCGTGGTTTCGAATCCTGGGAACTGCCCAGCTTCGATCCGCCGAAACCGGAACCCGAGCCGGAACCGGAGCCCGAACCGCCGGAAATGGAAGAAGTGCCGCTGGAGGAAGTCCAGCCACTGACCCTGGAAGAACTCGAGAGTATCCGTCAGGAGGCTTACAACGAGGGCTTCGGCATCGGCGAGAAAGAAGGTTTTCACAGCGCCACGCTCAAGGTGCGTCAGGAAGCCGAAGTCGCGCTGGCGGCGAAATTGGCCAGCCTCGAGCAACTGATGACGCACCTGTTCGAGCCGATCGCTGAGCAGGACACACAGATCGAAAAGTCGCTGGTCGACCTCGTGCAACACATCACCAAACAGGTGATCAAGCGCGAACTGGCCATCGACTCCAGCCAGATCGAACACGTCATGCGTGACGCGCTCAAGCTGTTGCCGCTGGGCGTGGACAACGTGCGTCTGTACGTCAATCCGCAGGATTTCGAGCAGGCCAAGGCCTTGCGCGAGCGTCACGAAGAATCCTGGCGCATCGTCGAGGATGAAGCGCTGATGCCCGGTGGTTGCCGGGTTGAAACCGCGCACAGCCGTATCGATGCGAGCATCGAAACCCGGGTCACCCAGGTCATGGACAAGCTGTTCGACCAGTTGCACGAACAGGCCTTGCACCCGGCCGTGCCGGATCTGAGCCTGGACCTGCCCGAAGAAGCCAAATCGGCCGCCACCCCTGACGAGCCGCTCGCGGACACCCCCGATGCGCCTTGAACGCACCAGTTTCGCCAAGCGCCTGAGCAGCTACGCCGAGGCCACTGAAATGGCCGGTGCGCCGATTCTCGAAGGCCGCCTGCTGCGCATGGTCGGCCTGACCCTCGAAGCCGAAGGCCTGCGCGCCGCCATGGGCACGCGCTGCCTGGTGATCAACGACGACAGCTATCACCCCTCCCAGGTGGAAGCGGAAGTCATGGGTTTTTCCGGCAGCAAAGTATTCCTGATGCCGGTCGGCAGCGTCGCCGGCATTGCCCCGGGTGCCCGCGTGGTGCCGCTGGCTGAAACCGGTCGGTTGCCGATGGGCATGAGCATGCTCGGTCGTGTGCTCGACGGCGCCGGACGCGCGCTGGACGGCAAGGGCGGGATGAAGGCCGAGGACTGGGTGCCGATGGACGGCCCGACGATCAACCCGCTCAACCGCGACCCGATCCACGAACCGCTGGACGTCGGCATCCGTTGCATCAACGGGTTGCTGACGGTTGGGCGCGGTCAGCGTCTGGGTCTGTTCGCCGGTACCGGTGTCGGTAAGTCGGTGCTGCTGGGCATGATGACCCGCTTCACCGAGGCCGACATCATCGTCGTCGGCCTGATCGGTGAGCGGGGCCGAGAAGTCAAAGAGTTCATCGAGCACATTCTCGGTGAAGAAGGCCTCAAGCGTTCGGTAGTGGTCGCCTCGCCAGCGGACGATGCGCCGCTGATGCGACTGCGCGCGGCAATGTATTGCACGCGAATTGCCGAGTATTTCCGCGACAAGGGCAAAAACGTCCTGCTGTTGATGGATTCGTTGACCCGTTTCGCCCAGGCTCAGCGGGAAATCGCGCTGGCCATTGGCGAACCGCCGGCGACCAAGGGCTATCCGCCCTCGGTGTTCGCCAAGTTGCCGAAACTGGTGGAGCGCGCCGGTAATGCGGAGAAGGGCGGGGGGTCGATCACTGCGTTCTACACCGTGTTGTCCGAAGGCGATGACCAGCAGGACCCGATTGCCGACTCGGCGCGGGGCGTGCTCGACGGCCACATCGTGTTGTCCCGGCGTCTGGCCGAGGAAGGTCACTACCCGGCCATCGATATCGAAGCCTCGATCAGCCGGGTGATGCCGGCCGTGGTCTCGGCGGAACACATGCAGCGTGCGCAGTACTTCAAGCAACTGTGGTCGCGCTACCAGCAGAGTCGCGATCTGATCAGTGTCGGTGCCTACGTGGCCGGTGGCGACCGCGAAACTGACCTGGCGATCTCGCTGCAGCCACAACTGACCCGCTACCAGCGACAGGGGCTGAACGACAAAATCAACATGGGCGAAAGCCAGGCCTATCTGGAAACCTTGTTCGCGCCTGCGGCAGGCGGGTAACCGGCCATGGCCGTGAGTCGCGCCGCACGCCTGGCGCCGGTAGTGGACATGGCCGAGCAGGCCGAAAAAACTGCCGTGCAGCGTCTGGGCTACTTTCAGGGTCAGGTCAAAGTGGCTGAAAGCAAACTCGCCGACCTCGACGCCTTTCGTCTGGATTACCAGGAGCAGTGGATCGTGCGCGGCAGCGACGGCGTGTCCGGGCAATGGCTGCTTGGTTATCACGGCTTTCTGGCACAACTGGACACCGCCATTGACCAGCAGCGCCAGAGTCTGGTCTGGCACCAGAACAACCTGGTCAAGGCGCGGGACGCCTGGCAGCAGGCGTTTGCCAAGGTCGAAGGCTTGCGCAAACTGGTGCAGCGCTACCGCGAAGAGGCGCAACGCCTCGAAGACAAGCGCGAACAGAAGTTGCTGGACGAATTGTCGCAGCGCTTGCCGCGACATGAACCCTTCTAAGCAGCGCGGCTAAACCCTGTGGGAGCGAGCGTGTTCGCGAAGGCGTCGTGTCACTCAACAGCTCAGTCAACTGACCGATTGCATTCGCGAGCAAGCCCGCTCCCGCAGTAGATCTGCGTCGCACCTTGCCCCAAACCTGTCCAAGTGCTAAACCTTGTACACGTTCGTCAATGACAAGGAAGCCAGTCAATGTCAGTCGTTACAGAAGTCTCTCCGGATGGTCAAAAACTGACGATTTCGGTCAGGGGGCGGTTCGATTTTGGGCGCCATCAGGAGTTTCGCGAGGCCTATGAGCGACTGGAACCAACGCCCGACTCCATCGTGGTCGATCTGAAAGAAGCCACCTACCTCGACAGCTCGGCACTGGGCATGCTGCTCCTGCTGCGCGATCACGCCGGCGGCGACAATTCGGATGTGCGGGTGGTCAACAGCAACTCCGATGTGCGCAAGATCCTCGCCATCTCCAACTTCGACAAACTCTTCGACATCAGTTGACGGCCATGCAGGCGCAAGAGCCGCTGACGATCCTGATCGCCGAAGACAGCGCCGCCGATCGGTTGCTGTTGTCGACCATCGTCCGCCGTCAGGGGCATGAGGTACTGACGGCGGCCAATGGCGCCGAAGCGTTGGAGGTGTTCCGGCGCCAGCCACCGCATCTGGTGCTGATGGACGCAATGATGCCGGTGATGGATGGCTTCGAAGCGGCGCGGCAGATCAAGGCGCTGGCAGGGGAAACCCTGGTGCCGATTATCTTCCTGACGTCGCTCACTGAAAGTGAGGCGCTGGCCCGTTGCCTGGAGGCCGGTGGCGACGACTTTCTGGCGAAGCCCTACAATCAGGTGATTCTCGCCGCCAAAATCAAGGCGATGGATCGTTTGCGCCGCTTGCAGGCCACGGTGCTGCAGCAGCGCGACCTGATCGCCAGGCATCATGATTACCTGCTCAACGAACAGCGCGTGGCCAAAGCGGTGTTCGACAAGGTCGCGCACTCGGGTTGCCTCAGTGCCCCGAACATTCGTTACCTGCAATCACCCTATGCGTTGTTCAACGGCGATCTGCTGTTGGCGGCGTACACCCCGGCCGGCGACATGCATGTGTTGCTCGGCGATTTCACCGGTCACGGCTTGCCGGCTGCGGTGGGGGCGATGCCCTTGGCCGAAGTGTTTTATGGCATGACTGCCAAGGGTTACGGTCTGGCCGAAACCCTGCGCGAGATGAACGCCAAGCTCAAGCGCATCTTGCCGGTGGACATGTTCTGCTGCGCGACCATGCTCTGCCTGAGTTTTCAGCGGCGTTCGGTGGAGGTGTGGAACGGTGGCATGCCTGACGGTTATCTGCACCGGATCGCCAGCGGGGAGCGCGTGCCGCTGCCGGCGCGGCATTTGCCGCTGGGCGTGCTCAGCCCGCAAGCGTTTGATGATCGCACCGAGGTGCAGACCCTGGCCGTGGGTGACCGGGTATTCCTGCTCTCGGACGGAGTGATCGACACCACGGATGCCGATGACCAGTTGTTCGGTGTCGAGCGCTTGCAGCAACTGTTTGCCGCCAACCGTGAGCCGGACAACCTGTTTGCCGAGATCGATCAGGCCTTGCGCGAGTTTCGCGGTGAGCCTCGTGACGATGTGAGCATGGTCGAGATCAGCCTGCTGGAGGCGGCGCAGGTGGTGCCGTCGGCGCCGGTCTATTCCGACAGCGGCCAATCGTGTCCGCTGGACTGGTCAGTCAGCTTCGAGTTTCGCGGTGCCACGCTCAAACGCTTCAATCCCTTGCCGTACTTGCTGCAATTGTTGCTGGAAGTGCACGGTTTGCGCACGCAAGGCGGCGCGATCTACAGCGTGCTCGCGGAGCTGTATTCCAATGCGCTGGAGCATGGCGTGCTGGGTCTGGATTCCAGCCTCAAGCGCGATGCCAGTGGATTCGCTCGCTACTACGAGCAGCGCAATGAACGGCTGGAGGCCTTGCAGGACGGTTATGTGCGCGTACACCTGCAGGTGCGTCCGCAAGGCAGCGGTGGCTGTCTGGTTATCCGCGTCGAGGACAGCGGCAAGGGTTTTGACGTGACGCGAGTGATGGAACGGCCGCTTGACGGTGTCCGCCTGTCGGGCCGTGGTGTCAGTTTGATCCGGCAATTGGGGCATAACGCCAGTTGGTCGGACGAAGGTCGCAGTGCTTGCGTGGAGTTTTTCTGGGAGGTTAAGGCATAATTCGCGAATTCTTGATCAAGGAGTGAACAAGTGACTGACAAACATGTGGATCGCGAAGTACTCGATGCGTTGCGCGAAGTCATGGAGGACAGCTATCCGGATTTGCTGGATACCTTCCTGACCGATTCTGAAAGTCGCTTGCATCAATTGCAAAAGACCGCCGATGCCAAGGTGTTGGCGGAGCTTGCCCATAGTTTCAAGGGCAGCGCCAGCAACATGGGCGCGGTTCGCCTGGCGACGCTTTGCCAGACGCTGGAGTCGGACGCCAGGGACAAGAGTCCAACCGAAATCGTAGAGCTGGTGGCTGACATCAGCAGCGAGTTCGCCGATGTCCGTCCGGTTTACGAGGACGAGCGCCAGCACGCACTGACCCATTGAATCCTGCCGTCCGGCGCTTTTCGCAAGCGCCGGACGAATCTGGCCCGACACTTGCAATAATCCCCTTCAACTGTACCTACGATCCCAGTGCAGCGGAGACCGTGTCATGCCTGCGACCCCCAATGTTCTTCTTCAATCTGCCGCCCAGGCCAAGGCGCAAGCCGCCGCTGCCAAAGTGCCGGCAATGGCCGCAGATACCGGGGACAAGGCCTCAAGCTTCGCTCAGGTATTCGCCGATCAAGGCCCGAAAAAGACCCTCGCCAGTGCTGACAATTCGTTGAAACCGGCGCGCGACAAAGTCGCTGACAACAGCGATAAAAAGGATGCCGACACGTCGTCGTCTGCCGCCGCGCAACAGACCGTTGCCGATAGCGGCAATGCCTTGCCTGCCGACAAGACGGCGTCGACGACGTCCGATGATCAGGCGGCCAGCGACGACGCAGCTGCAGATACCGCGCAGACTCCGGTGACAGACACCACCCCGGTGGATCCGGCACTGGATCCGGCGCTGGCGCAAACCGTGCAACCGCTGGTGGCCACGCCCGTAGCGCCAACCCCGGTCGCTGAAACCCCGGCGCCGACCAAAACAGAAACACCGGTCGTGGCCGCTACCGTTGCGCCAGCGGTGGTCAAAGACCCGGCGGCCCCCACCGACAGCGCTTTCGACCCGGCAGCCGATCCTCTCGACTCGCTGCCGGCGGTGCGTATGGCGATGGAGCAGGGCGGGCATATTTCTGCCGCCAGCCAGTCCCAGCCCAAAGCCGCGCCGGCCCAGACTCAGGCCGACAGTGAATTGACTTCGGCGCAGACCTTTGCCGCTGGCATGGCCACTATGCTCGATGTGCAGGCCGACAAAGACAGCACCAGTCAGAGCGGTGAGAAAGCCTTCAGCGGCCTGATCGACGATGGCCTCAAAGATCTCAAGTCTGCTACCAGCGACACCCGTGTCGATGATTTCGCCAACCGTCTGGCGGCGCTGACCCAGGCGGCCACCCCGAAAACCGCGAACGCGGTGCCGGTGAACCAGCCGATCGCCATGCACCAGAGCGGCTGGACCGAAGAAATCGTCAACCGCGTCATGTACCTGTCGAGCGCCAATCTGAAGGCCGCCGATATTCAGCTGCAACCGGCGGAACTCGGACGTCTGGACATCCGCGTGAACATGGTGCCGGACCAGCAGACCCAGGTGACGTTCATGAGCGCGCACCCGAGCGTGCGTGAAGCCCTCGACGGCCAGATGCATCGCCTGCGTGACATGTTCACCCAGCAGGGCATGGGCCAGGTCGACGTCAACGTCTCTGACCAGAGCCGTGGCTGGCAGGGTCAGCAGGGCCAGGAGCAGGCGCAGCAAGGTCAGAGTGGCCGCACCAGTGCCGCTGGCGGGCGTCTGGATTCGGCGGAAGAAGAGCTGACCCCGGCGGCGGTGGCTGAAGCCGCTGCGCAAACCACCAGCGTGATTGGCTCCAGCGCCGTCGACTATTACGCCTGATACAACGCAACACCCCTTGTGGGAGCGAGCCTGCTCGCGAATGCGTCATGACAGTCGACATCAATGTTGAATGTTAAATCGCTTTCGCGAGCAGGCTCGCTCCCACATTGGTTATGGGGCTCTACACAATTCCGCTCTCCGACACTTCTGGCATAACACTTGCTCTTGCCTTGCCGTGCGACTGTGAAAACCCGATTAGTGACGGATTATTGGCATGGCGAAGAGCGAAGCAGCAGCTGTAAAAGACCCCGCGACCAAAGGCAAACTCAAGATGATCATCCTGATCGTGGTGGCTCTGCTGCTGGCGATCGGTGTTTCCGTGGGCGCGACCTGGTACTTCATGCACAGTGCTCAGAGCAAGCCTGCCGCAGCGGCCGAGGCCACTCCGGTCGGCAAGCAGCCGGCGATCTTCGAGCCGATGGCGCCAGCGTTTGTCGCCAACTACAACCAGAACGGCCGTCAGCGCTACATGCAGGTGAGTATCACCATGCTGGCGCGTAACCAGGCCGATCTGGAGGCGCTCAAAGTGCACATGCCGGTGATCCGCAACAACCTGGTGATGCTCTTCTCCGGTCAGGATTTCGCCACATTGGCGACGCCGGTCGGGCAGGAGATGTTGCGCCAGAAGGCCACGGCCAGCGTCCAGGAAGTGGCGCAGAAAGAGCTGGGCAAAGTGGTGATCGAACAGTTGCTTTTCACTAATTTCGTACTGCAGTAGGAACACGACATGGCCGTGCAGGATCTGCTGTCCCAGGATGAAATCGATGCGCTGTTGCATGGCGTCGACGATGGTCTGGTACAGACCGATAACGCTGCCGAACCCGGCAGTGTCAAAAGCTACGACCTGACCAGTCAGGATCGCATCGTCCGTGGACGCATGCCGACCCTGGAAATGATCAACGAGCGTTTTGCCCGTTACACCCGCATCAGCATGTTCAACATGCTGCGCCGCTCGGCGGACGTTGCCGTCGGTGGCGTACAGGTGATGAAGTTCGGCGAATACGTGCACTCGCTGTACGTGCCGACCAGCCTCAACCTGGTCAAGATCAAACCGCTGCGCGGCACTGCGCTGTTCATCCTCGACGCCAAACTGGTGTTCAAGCTGGTGGACAACTTCTTCGGCGGCGACGGTCGTCACGCCAAGATCGAAGGCCGTGAATTCACCCCGACCGAGCTGCGCGTGGTGCGCATGGTGCTGGAACAGGCCTTCGTCGATTTGAAGGAAGCCTGGCAGGCAATCATGGAAGTCAATTTCGAGTACATCAACTCGGAAGTGAACCCGGCCATGGCCAACATCGTCGGCCCGAGCGAAGCGATTGTCGTATCGACATTCCACATCGAACTCGACGGCGGTGGCGGCGACCTGCACGTGACCATGCCGTACTCGATGATCGAGCCGGTGCGCGAGATGCTCGACGCCGGTTTCCAGTCGGACCTCGACGATCAGGACGAGCGCTGGGTCAATGCCCTGCGTCAGGACGTGCTCGATGTCGACGTACCGATCGGTGCCACCGTGGCCCGCCGTCAGTTGAAGCTGCGCGACATCCTGCACATGCAGCCGGGGGATGTGATCCCGGTCGAGATGCCGGAAGACATGATCATGCGCGCCAACGGCGTACCGGCCTTCAAGGTCAAGATGGGCTCGCACAAAGGCAACCTCGCGTTGCAAGTGATCGAGCCGATCGAGCGTCGCTGAAGCGGCGCTCTCACCCCCACGCATTTAACTGAATTGTTGCCCGCCGAGGACAAATGATGAACGACGATATGAACGCCCAGGACGATCAGGCACTGGCTGACGAATGGGCTGCTGCCCTGGAAGAGACCGGTGACGGCCAGGCTGACATCGACGCGCTGCTGGCCGCTGACGCCGGCGCCGCCAGCTCCAACCGTCTGCCGATGGAAGAGTTCGGCAGCGTGCCGAAGAACAACGATCCGGTGACGCTGGACGGTCCGAACCTGGACGTGATCCTCGACATCCCGGTATCGATCTCGATGGAAGTGGGCAGCACCGACATCAACATTCGCAACCTGCTGCAACTCAACCAGGGTTCGGTGATCGAGCTTGATCGCCTGGCGGGTGAGCCACTGGACGTGCTGGTCAACGGCACGCTGATCGCACACGGCGAAGTGGTGGTGGTCAACGAGAAGTTCGGCATCCGCCTGACCGACGTGATCAGCCCAAGCGAACGCATCAAGAAGCTGCGCTGAGTGAAGCGCTTTCTCTGGGCGCTGCTGGCGCTGCCATTGAGTGTGCTGGCCGCCGAACCGGCCGCCACGACTGCTGCTGCGAATGCCGCGCCGGCGGTCGGCAGTGGTGTGGCCGGGCAACTGACACAACTGGTCTTCGGCTTGTTGCTGGTACTCGGGTTGATCTTCTTCCTCGCCTGGCTGTTGCGCCGGGTGCAGCAGGCCGGCCCTGCGGGCAAGGGCCAGGTGATCGAGCTGATCGGGTCCCGCGCACTTGGCCCGCGCGACCGGCTGATGCTGGTGCAGGTCGGCAACGAACAGATTCTGTTGGGGCTCAGCCCTGGCACCATCACCGCGCTGCATGTGCTCAAGGAGCCGGTGCAGGTGCCGAGCACCAGCGAGAAAGCGACCCCGGAATTTGCCCAGCATCTGCTGAAGATTCTCGGCAAGGATCAGAAGGATAAGAAGTAATGGGTGCGCTACGCATCGTCTTGACGCTGGCCCTGATGCTGGCCGCGCCGCTGGCGTTCGCCGCCGATCCGTTGTCGATCCCGGCGATCACGCTGGGCACCAACGCCGACGGCGCGCAGGAGTATTCGGTCAGCCTGCAGATCCTGCTGATCATGACCGCCCTGAGCTTCATTCCGGCGGCCGTGATCCTGATGACCAGTTTCACCCGGATCATCATCGTCTTCTCGATCCTGCGTCAGGCCCTGGGTCTGCAGCAGACGCCATCGAACCAGATCCTCACCGGCATGGCGCTGTTCCTGACCATGTTCATCATGGCCCCGGTGTTCGATCGGGTGAACAACGATGCGCTGCAGCCGTATCTGGCGGAAAAACTCACCGCGCAGCAAGCGGTGGAAAAGGCCCAGGTGCCGATCAAGGACTTCATGCTCGCGCAGACCCGCACCAGCGATCTGGAGTTGTTCATGCGCTTGTCCAAGCGCACCGACATCGCCACTCCGGATCAGGCGCCGCTGACCATTCTGGTGCCGGCATTCGTCACCTCCGAGCTTAAAACTGCGTTTCAGATCGGCTTCATGATCTTCATTCCTTTCCTGATCATCGACCTGGTCGTGGCCAGTGTGCTGATGGCGATGGGTATGATGATGCTGTCGCCGCTGATCATTTCCCTGCCGTTCAAGATCATGCTGTTCGTGCTGGTAGATGGCTGGGCGCTGATTATCGGCACCCTGGCCAGTAGCTTCGGAGGTGTTTCGCCATGACGCCGGAAGTTGCGGTCGATATCTTTCGTGAAGCGCTGTGGCTGACCACGATGATGGTCGCAATCCTCGTCGTGCCGAGCCTGCTGGTCGGCCTGCTGGTGGCGATGTTCCAGGCCGCGACGCAGATCAACGAACAGACCCTGAGCTTCCTGCCGCGTCTGCTGGTGATGCTGGTGACCCTGATCGTTGCCGGCCCATGGCTGGTGCAGACGTTCATGGAATACATCATCCAGCTCTACAAGAACATTCCGATGGTCATCGGCTGAGCCATGCAATCACTGCTTCAGCTGACCGACACCCAGATCAGTACCTGGGTGGCATCGTTCATGTTGCCGCTGTTTCGCGTCGCGTCGATGCTGATGGTGATGCCGGTGTTCGGCACCACGCTGGTGTCGCGCCGGATACGTCTGTATTTCGCCGTGGCGATCACCGTGTGTATTGCCCCGGGCCTGCCGCCGATGCCGGAGGTCAGTCCGCTTGCTCTCAGTGGCTGGTTGCTGATCGCCGAGCAGATTCTGGTCGGCGCGGTGCTCGGGTTTTCCCTGCAACTGTTTTTCCAGGCCTTTGCCGTGGCCGGGCAGATTGTCGCGATCCAGATGGGCATGGGCTTCGCCTCGATGGTCGACCCGGCCAACGGCGTCTCGGTGGCGGTGATCGGCCAGTTCTTCACCATGCTGGTGACCTTGCTGTTCCTGTCGATGAACGGCCATCTGGTGGTCTTCGAAGTGCTCACCGAGAGCTTCACCACGCTGCCGGTGGGCGGCGGGTTGATGACGGCGCAGTACTGGGAGCTGGCCGGCAAGCTCGGCTGGGTATTGGGCGCGGCGTTGTTGCTGGTGTTGCCGGCGGTTACCGCACTGCTGGTGGTCAACATCGCGTTTGGCGTGATGACACGTGCGGCGCCGCAACTGAACATCTTCTCCATCGGTTTTCCGCTGACCCTGGTGCTTGGCCTGTTCATTGTCTGGGTCGGTCTGGCGGACATTCTCAATCAGTATCAACCGCTGGCCTCCGAGGCCCTGCAGTTGTTACGCGAACTGGCACGAGCGCGCTGAGTCATGGCTGAGAGCGAAAGCGGTCAGGACAAAACAGAAGACCCCACGGAGAAACGTAAAAAGGACTCCCGTGAGAAGGGTGAGATTGCTCGTTCCAAAGAGCTCAACACACTGGCGGTAATGCTTGCCGGTGCCGGTGGCCTGCTGATATTTGGCGGTATGCTGGCGCAAGAACTGATGGACGTGATGCGGCTGAATTTCTCGCTGTCGCGGGAAGTGATCATGGATGAAAAGTCCATGGGCGCGTTCTTGCTGGTCTCGGGCAAGATCGCGCTGGTCGCGATCCAGCCGGTCATGATCACGCTGTTGCTGGCCGCGCTGATCGGGCCGATTTCCCTTGGTGGCTGGCTGTTCGCGGCCGGCTCCATGGCACCGAAATTCAGCCGGATGAACCCGGGTGCGGGCCTCAAGCGCATGTTCTCGATGAAGGCGGTGATCGAGCTGCTCAAGGCGCTGGCCAAGTTCATCATCACCTTGTTCGTGGCACTGATGGTGTTGTCGTCCGACATCGACGATTTCCTGCGTATCGCCCACGAGCCGCTTGAGCAGGCGATCATTCATAGCGTGACGCTGGTGGGCTGGAGTTCGCTGTGGCTGGCTTGCGGTCTGATCATCATCGCCGCGGTCGATGTGCCGGTGCAGCTCTGGGAAAGCCACAAGAAACTGCTGATGACCAAGCAGGAAGTGCGCGACGAGCACAAGGATCAGGAAGGTCGTCCGGAGGTCAAGCAGCGCATTCGTCAGACCCAGCGCGAAATGTCGCAGCGGCGGATGATGGCGGCGATTCCCGACGCCGACGTGGTCATCACCAACCCGACCCACTACGCCGTCGCGCTCAAGTACGACTCGGAGAAGGGCGGGGCGCCGGTGTTGCTGGCCAAGGGCAGCGACTTCCTCGCGCTGAAGATCCGCGAAATCGCCGTCGCCAACAATGTCATGCTCCTCGAATCGCCGGGGTTGGCACGCTCGATCTACTACTCCACTGAACTGGATCAGGAAATCCCCGGCGGCCTGTATCTGGCGGTTGCTCAGGTGCTGGCCTACGTCTACCAGATCCGCCAGTACCGTGCCGGCAAGGGCAAGCGCCCGGATCCGCTCAAGGACGACTTGCCGATCCCGCCGGATCTGCGCCGCGATTCCTGATCCTGCGGTGTTGCTGATGGCCTCTTCGCGAGCAAGCCCGCTCCCACATTCGATCTTCGGTGAATACAGAGTTGGGGTATCACACAGATCCCCTGTGGGAGCGGGCTTGCTCGCGAAAGCGTCAGTCCAGGCGCCGACATTTTCCCGATAAATTCCAAGACTGATGCCTTCGATCTGAAAGCGGGCGTGACCTGTAACCTCTGACCGGTGTGCTTGCCTTCTTTTTGCCGTTTGATTGCGGGGTGATTTCGCGCGCCTGTAAGGGAGCAAGTCCGCTCCCGCATTCGATCTTCGGTGAATACAGAATTGGGGTATCACACAGATCCCCTGTGGGAGTGGGCTTGCTCGCGAAAGCGTCAGTCCAGGCGCCGACATTTTCCCGATAAATTCCAAGACTGATGCCTTCTGTCTGAAAACGGGCGTGACCTGTCACCTCTGACGGTGTGCTTGCCTTCTTTTTGCCGTTTGATTGCGGGGTGATTTCGCGCGCCTGTAAGGGAGCAAGTCCGCTCCCGCATTCGATCTTCGGTGAATACAGAATTGGGGTATCACACAGATCCCCTGTGGGAGCGGGCTTGCTCGCGAATGCGTCATTCCAGGCGCTGGAATTTTCCCGATAAGCCCTTCTGTTTCAATCATTGGCAAAAGTTGGAAGGCTTCTTGCAGTAGCCGCCGTGCGCCTGCTTTGGGCGTCAAAAGTTTGCTTTAAAGGAACGGGGAAAACCGGTGGATCGCTCTCAGTTAATCAACAGCGCACGCTCGAACATTGCCGACCTCAGTCGAGGCAATCTGGGCGTGCCGTTGTTGCTGCTGGTCATGCTGGCGATGATGATGCTGCCGGTGCCGCCGTTCCTGCTCGACGTGTTCTTCACCTTCAACATCGCCCTGTCGATTGTCGTCCTGCTGGTCTGCGTGTATGCGCTGCGGCCGCTGGATTTCGCGGTGTTCCCGACGATTCTGCTGGTGGCGACGCTGCTGCGGCTGGCGTTGAACGTGGCGTCGACGCGGGTGGTGATGCTCCACGGTCAGGACGGCCACGCCGCTGCCGGTAAGGTGATCCAGGCCTTCGGTGAGGTGGTGATCGGCGGTAACTACGTGGTCGGTATCGTGGTCTTCGCGATCCTGATGATCATCAACTTCGTCGTGGTGACCAAGGGTGCCGGGCGGATTTCCGAGGTGAGCGCGCGCTTCACCCTCGATGCGATGCCTGGCAAACAAATGGCCATCGACGCCGACCTCAACGCCGGCCTGATCGACCAGAACCAGGCGAAGCTGCGCCGTCAGGAAGTTGCCCAAGAGGCCGAGTTCTACGGTTCGATGGACGGTGCCAGCAAGTTCGTCCGTGGTGACGCCATCGCCGGTCTGCTGATTCTGTTCATCAACCTCATCGGCGGCATGGCCGTCGGTATCTTCCAGCACAACATGTCGTTCGCCGACGCCGGCAAGGTTTACGCCTTGCTGACCATCGGTGACGGTTTGGTGGCGCAATTGCCATCACTGTTGTTATCGACAGCGGCGGCGATCATGGTGACCCGTGCTTCCGGTTCGGAAGACATGGGCAAACAGATCAATCGGCAGATGTTCGCTTCGCCAAAAGCCTTGGCGGTGGCGGCAGGTCTGATGGCGGTCATGGGCCTGGTGCCGGGCATGCCGCATTTTTCGTTCCTGAGCATGGCGGCGCTGGCTGCCGGTGGCGCGTACCTGTTCTGGAAAAAACAGAACGTGGCCAAGGTTCAGGCGCTGCAAGAGGTTCAGCGTCAGCAGGAACTGCTGCCGTCGCCGGCCCGCGCCATGGAAACCAAGGAGCTGGGCTGGGATGACGTGACCCCGATCGACATGATCGGCCTGGAAGTCGGCTATCGCCTGATCCCGCTGGTGGATCGCAATCAGGGCGGGCAGTTGCTGGCGCGGATCAAGGGCGTGCGCAAGAAGCTCTCGCAGGATCTGGGCTTCCTGATGCCGACCGTGCACATCCGCGACAACCTCGATCTGGCGCCGAGCGCTTATCGCCTGACCCTGATGGGGGTGATCCTGGCCGAAGCCGAGATCTACCCGGACCGCGAACTGGCGATCAACCCGGGGCAGGTCTACGGCACGCTCAACGGCATTACCGCCAAAGATCCGGCTTTTGGCCTGGAGGCGGTGTGGATCGAAGTCAGTCAGCGCGCCCAGGCGCAATCGCTCGGTTACACCGTGGTCGATGCCAGTACCGTGGTCGCGACCCACTTGAACCAGATTCTGTACAAGCACTCCAGTGAACTGATCGGCCACGAAGAAGTGCAGCAACTCATGCAATTGCTGGCCAAAAGCTCGCCGAAACTGGCTGAAGAGTTGGTGCCGGGCGTGGTTTCACTGTCGCAGTTGCTCAAAGTGCTGCAGGCGCTGCTGGCCGAACACGTGCCGGTGCGCGACATCCGCAGCATCGCCGAGGCCATCGCCAACAACGCCGCCAAGAGTCAAGATACCGCCGCCTTGGTGGCCGCAGTCCGCGTCGGCGTATCCCGCGCCATCGTCCAAAGCATTGTAGGCACTGACTCCGAGCTGCCTGTGATCACCCTGGAACCAAGGTTGGAACAAATATTGCTCAATAGTCTGCAGAAGGCAGGACAAGGCTCGGAAGAGGGCGTTCTGCTGGAGCCAAGCATGGCCGAGAAGCTGCAGCGTTCGCTCATCGAAGCGGCGCAGCGCCAGGAAATGCAAGGTCAACCGGTGATCCTGTTGGTAGCAGGCCCGATACGCGCGATGCTTTCGCGTTTCGGCCGCCTCGCCGTCCCGGGGCTGCACGTGCTGGCCTACCAGGAAATTCCGGACAACAAGCAAGTGACCATCGTTGCGACAGTAGGGCCCAACGGCTGAGGTAGTGGTTTATGCAAGTTAAGCGTTTTTTCGCCGCCGATATGCGTCAGGCCATGAAGCTGGTTCGTGATGAGCTGGGCGCTGATGCCGCCATCATTGGCAACCGCCGCATTGCCGGCGGCGTCGAGCTGACGGCGGCGCTGGATTACAAATTGTCGGCGCTGGCGCCACGGGTTCCGAACATGGAACTTGAGGACGAGCTGCGCAAGACCCAGTCGCGCATCGTTACCGCCCAGGCCGAGCTGAGCCTGCGTGGCGAAGCCGACGGCAACATCAATCGCCAGTTGTTCGCCGGGCTGCCGTTGACGGCCGGTCTGCCGCTGACCGCTGCCGAGCCGTTGAGCGAACCGACTTACGCCGCCCCGGCGCGCCCGGCCCCGGCGCCTGCGCAGTCCTCCGGCGGGATTGACCCGCGTGCACTGGATTCGATGCGTTTTGAATTGAACAGCCTGCGCGAGCTGATGGAAGTGCAGCTCGGCACCCTGGCCTGGAATCAACTGCAAGGCAGCCGTCCGGCGCAAGCCAACCTGTATCGCCGTCTGCAACGTATCGGTCTGTCCGGCCCGTTGTCGCGCGACCTGCTGGCAATGATCACCGACATCGAAGAGCCTCGTCAGGCCTGGCGCATGCTGCTCGCACATCTGGCGCGGATGATTGCCGTACCGGAAGTCGAGCCGCTGGAAGAGGGTGGGGTGATTGCCATGGTCGGCCCGGCCGGCATGGGCAAGACCACCACCCTGGCCAAGCTCGCCGCGCGCTACGTGCTCAAGTACGGCGCGCAGAATGTCGCGCTGGTCAGCATGGACAGCTTCCGCATCGGCGCTCAGGAACAACTCAAGACCCTGGGCCGGATTCTCAACGTGCCGGTGACGCACGTTGATCCGGGCCAGTCGCTGGTTCAAGCGCTGGATCCACTGCTGCGCAAGCGCGTGGTGCTGATCGATACCGCCGGCCTGCAGGCCAGCGATCCGGCCCTGCGCATGCAGCTCGAAAGCCTGGCCGGTCGCGGCATCCGTTCAAAAAATTATCTGGTCCTGGCAACCACCAGCCAGAAACAGGTTCTAACCGCCGCTTATCACAGTTACAAGCGTTGCGGGCTTGCCGGGTGCATCCTGACTAAACTGGATGAGACAGCAAGCCTGGGCGAAGTGTTGAGCCTGGCAATCAGTCATGAACTGCCGGTCGCGTACCTGACCGATGGCCCACGGATTCCGGATGATCTGCATCTGCCGCGCCGCCATCAACTGGTCAGCCGCGCCGTCAGCGTGCAAATGCAGGAAGAACCCAGCGAAGAAGCCATGGCTGACATGTTCGCTGATATCTACCACAGCCCGACCAAGCAGGTTGGCTGAGGTAATGAACCGTTTTTGTACCTACATCGATGGTCTGCCATGCATTGTTCCGGTTGAGAACGCGCAGCCAGTAATGTGGCCTCCGTCTATGCAAGACAAGGTAAAGAAATAACATGGGCAGCATGCATCCCGTACAGGTGATCGCGGTGACCGGCGGCAAAGGTGGCGTCGGCAAGACTAACGTGTCAGTGAACTTGTCTCTGGCGTTGGCAGAGCTTGGCCGTCGGGTCATGCTGCTGGACGCCGACCTGGGGCTGGCGAACGTCGACGTTCTGCTGGGACTGACTCCCAAACGTACCCTGGCCGACGTGATCGAAGGTCGCTGCGAGCTGCGCGACGTGCTGTTGCAAGGTCCCGGCGGGATCCGCATCGTGCCGGCCGCCTCCGGCACCCAGAGCATGGTTCACCTGAGTCCGGCGCAACATGCCGGTCTGATTCAGGCCTTCAGCGACATCGGCGACAACCTCGATGTGCTGGTGATCGACACCGCTGCAGGCATTGGTGACTCGGTAGTCAGCTTTGTCCGCGCAGCCCAGGAAGTGTTGCTGGTGGTCTGCGACGAGCCGACTTCGATCACCGATGCCTACGCGTTGATCAAACTGCTCAATCGCGACTACGGCATGAACCGCTTCCGCGTCCTCGCCAACATGGCGCAGAGCCCGCAGGAAGGGCGCAACCTGTTCGCCAAGTTGACCAAGGTCACGGATCGCTTCCTCGATGTCGCCTTACAATACGTCGGCGCGGTGCCGTACGACGAAAGCGTGCGCAAGGCAGTGCAGAAGCAGCGAGCGGTCTATGAAGCCTTTCCGCGTTCCAAGTGCGCGCTGGCGTTCAAGGCGATCGCGCAGAAGGTCGATACCTGGCCGCTGCCTGCCAACCCGCGCGGTCACCTTGAGTTTTTCGTCGAGCGCCTCGTGCAGCAAACGGCAGGGCCTGTGTTATGACCGCCAGCGGTATGAATTACTACAAGAAGTCGGCACGTGACGCGCAGTACGAGTTGATCGAGCGTTACGCGCCACTGGTCAAGCGCATTGCCTATCACCTGCTGGCGCGCTTGCCGGCGAGTGTGCAGGTCGAAGATCTGATTCAGGCCGGGATGATCGGCCTGCTCGAAGTCTCGACCAAATATGACGCCAGCAAGGGCGCCAGTTTCGAAACGTACGCGGGCATTCGAATCCGCGGTGCGATGCTCGATGAAGTGCGCAAAGGTGATTGGGCGCCACGCTCGGTTCACCGCAACACCCGTATGGTCAGTGACGCAATTCGGGCAATTGAAGCTAAAACCGGCCGTGATGCTAAAGATCACGAGGTTGCGGCCGAACTCCAATTGAGTCTCGACGATTACTACGGGATTTTGAATGACACGCTGGGCAGCCGGCTGTTCAGTTTCGACGACCTGTTGCAGGACGGCGAACACGAAGGGCTGCACGAGGATGGCGCCAGTGCTCATCTTGAGCCGTCACGCGATCTGGAAGATGAACGCTTCCAGGCCGCGCTGGCGGACGCGATTGCCAATTTGCCGGAGCGTGAGCGACTGGTGTTGGCGCTGTACTACGACGAAGAGCTGAACCTCAAGGAGATCGGTGAAGTCCTTGGCGTCAGTGAATCGCGGGTCAGCCAGTTACACAGCCAGTGCGCGGCCCGCTTGCGGGGGCGTTTGGGGGAGTGGCGAGCGCGCTGAAGGCAGTGTGGGGACACTGCGAACGAGGCTGGTGCGGTGATGAACGGCACCGGTCTTGCTCTGTTGTGCTCCAGACAGTCATCGAGTGCTTTGCCGGATTGATTGAAATGGCGCGTCCAGGTGCTGGGCGCGTTTAAGACTGCTTGGAGGTCGAATTGGACAAGAACATGAAAATCCTCATCGTTGATGACTTCTCAACGATGCGGCGGATCATCAAGAACCTGCTGCGTGATCTGGGGTTCACCAACACCGTCGAGGCCGACGATGGCACGACTGCCATTCCGGTGCTCAACAGCGGAAGCATCGACTTTCTGGTAACGGACTGGAACATGCCGGGCATGACCGGTATCGACCTGCTGCGCCACGTGCGTGCCGATGAAAAACTCAAGCACCTGCCCGTGCTGATGGTGACTGCAGAAGCCAAGCGCGAGCAGATCATCGAGGCCGCTCAGGCCGGTGTGAACGGCTACGTGGTCAAACCTTTCACGGCTCAGGCGCTGAAAGAAAAAATCGAGAAGATTTTCGAACGCATCGGCTGATGAACGCGCGGGGGAGCTATGGAGCATAACGAATCTTCACAGGGCGATTTCGAATCGACCCTGAAAAAACACGCGGTCGAACTGGTCGAGAGCCTTGAAAAAGGCAGGTTCGGCGACGCTGTGCAACTGATCCATGAGCTCAATCAGACCCGTGACCGCGGCCTGTATCAGGAAGTGGGCAAGCTCACACGCGAACTGCACAGTGCGATCGTCAACTTCCAGATCGATCCGCACATGCCGCAGGCCGAGGAAGTGTCGCAAATCACCGACGCCACCGAACGCCTGGGCTATGTGGTCAAGCTGACCGAAGCCGCGGCCAACCGCACCATGGATCTGGTGGAAAGCGCCACCCCGGTCGTCAATGGCCTGGCTGAGGAAGCCCAGGCCCTGAGCACCGACTGGGGCCGTTTCATGCGCCGTGAGGTCGGGGCCGAAGAGTTCCGCGAGCTGGCGCGCCGGGTCGACGGTTTTCTGTCGCGCAGCAGCACGGGCAACCGTGCGGTGTCGAGCAACCTTAACGACATCCTGCTGGCTCAGGATTACCAGGACCTTACCGGTCAGGTGATCAAGCGCGTGACCCAACTGGTCACCGAAGTCGAAAGCAATTTGCTCAAACTCGTCCTCATGGCCAGTCAGGTGGACCGCTTTGCGGGCATCGAACACGACCGCGCCGCGATGCTTGCAGAAAAAGATCCACAAAAACATCTCTCGCAGGGTGAAGGTCCGCAGATTCATGCCGATAAACGAGAAGACGTTGTGTCCGGTCAGGACGATGTGGACGATTTGTTATCCAGCCTTGGATTCTAGAGTTTTGGAATTTTAGGTTTTTTGGGTTTTTAGACCTGTAGGAGCACCCCATTAATGAGCTTCGGCGCCGATGAAGAGATCCTTCAGGATTTCCTGGTTGAGGCCGGCGAGATTCTTGAGCAACTGTCCGAACAACTGGTCGAGCTGGAAAGCCGTCCGGATGACGCAGATCTGCTCAACGCAATTTTTCGCGGTTTCCACACTGTAAAAGGGGGCGCCGGCTTCCTTCAGCTCAACGAGCTGGTGGAGTGCTGTCACATCGCCGAAAACGTGTTCGACATCCTGCGCAAGGGTGAGCGTCGCGTTGATGCAGAACTGATGGACGTTGTCCTCGAAGCACTGGACGCGGTGAACAGCATGTTCAGCGAAGTCCGTGAACGTGCACCGATCACGGCGGCCACCCCGGAACTGCTGGCCGCGCTGGCACGTCTGGCCGAGCCGCAATCGGCCGACGAAGCTCCGGCTTCGCCGGTGGCCGAGATGATCGAAGAGCTGGTCGTCGAAGGCGATTCGAGCGATTCGGGCGACATCACCGATAACGAATTTGAACAGCTGCTGGATTCGCTGAACGCCGTCAAGGCTGAAGCCGAAGCCCCGGCCGCTGCTGCACCTGCGCAAACTGCCAATGAGGCAGCCAGCGATGAAATCACTGACGCTGAATTCGAGTCGTTGCTCGATCAGTTGCACGGCAAAGGCCAGTTCGCGGCGGACGCCGTTGCACCGACGGCGGCTGCTCCTGCGGCTCCGGCTGCGGGCGACAGCTCCGACATCACCGACGACGAATTCGAAGCGCTACTCGACCAGTTGCACGGCAAGGGCAACTTTGCCGTTGAAGCACTCGAGTCGGCGATCGCCTCGGCACCGGCTGCACCTGCCGCTCCGGTGGCCGCTGCGGCCGGTAGCGACTTGATCAGCGATCACGAGTTCGAATCGCTGCTCGACGAGTTGCACGGCAAAGGCAAGTTCACCGACGTCGGCGCTGCCGCTACAGGCACCGCTGCTGCCGTTTCGACGCCAGCTGCCAAGGCACCGGCCGCTCCGGCTGCTGCGCCGAAGGCTGCGCCCAAGCCTGAGCCGAAAGCCGAAGCTGCAAAACCGGCTGCCGCTGCCGCCCCGGCTCCGGCCCGCGCCGCCGCTGCACCGCCAGCGGAAAAACCGGCGAGCGAAGCCGAGACCACCGTGCGGGTCGACACCGCGCGTCTCGACGAAATCATGAACATGGTTGGCGAGCTGGTACTGGTGCGTAACCGTCTGGTGCGCCTGGGTCTCAACAGCGGCGACGAAGCCATGTCCAAGGCCGTGTCGAACCTCGATGTGGTCACAGCTGACCTGCAGACCGCGGTGATGAAGACCCGGATGCAGCCGATCAAGAAGGTCTTCGGGCGCTTCCCGCGTCTGGTTCGCGACCTCGCGCGTCAGCTCAAGAAAGAGATCAATCTGGAACTGGTGGGTGAAGAAACCGACCTCGACAAAAACCTTGTCGAGGCGCTGGCCGACCCGCTGGTCCACTTGGTGCGCAACGCTGTCGACCACGGCATCGAGTCACCGGAAGAACGTGAAGCCTCGGGCAAGGCCCGTGGCGGTCGTGTTGTTCTGGCCGCCGAGCAGGAAGGCGACCACATTCTGTTGTCGATCTCCGACGACGGCAAAGGCATGGACCCGAACGTCCTGCGTTCGATCGCGGTAAAACGCGGTGTGATGGACAAGGATGCGGCCGATCGCCTGAGCGACACCGAGTGCTACAACCTGATTTTTGCCCCGGGCTTCTCGACCAAGACCGAGATCTCCGACGTGTCCGGCCGCGGTGTCGGCATGGACGTGGTGAAGACCAAGATTTCCCAGCTCAACGGTTCGATCAACATCTACTCGACCAAGGGCCAGGGCTCGAAGATCGTCATCAAGGTGCCGCTGACGCTTGCGATCATGCCGACCCTGATGGTGATGCTCGGCAATCAGGCGTTTGCGTTCCCGTTGGTCAACGTCAACGAAATCTTCCACCTCGACCTGTCGACCACCAACGTCGTGGACGGTCAGGAAGTGGTGATCGTGCGGGACAAGGCGCTGCCATTGTTCTACCTCAAGCGCTGGCTGGTCAGCTCCGCCGCTCACGAAGAGCAGCGCGAAGGCCACGTGGTGATCCTTTCGGTGGGCACCCAGCGGATCGGCTTCGTCGTCGATCAACTGGTCGGCCAGGAAGAAGTGGTTATCAAGCCATTGGGCAAAATGCTTCAGGGCACTCCGGGCATGTCCGGCGCCACCATCACCGGTGACGGCCGCATCGCTCTGATCCTCGATGTTCCAAGCATGCTCAAGCGTTACGCCGCACGGCGTATTTGAATCCGGGGCAGCGGGGCTACAACGTCCCGCTGCGCCTAATGGAGTGTTTATGGCAGTCAAAGTCCTGGTGGTGGACGATTCGGGTTTTTTCCGCCGCCGCGTCTCGGAAATTCTTTCAGCGGATCCGAGCATCCAGGTGGTCGGTACGGCCACCAACGGTAAAGAGGCGATCGATCAGGCCCTGGCGCTCAAGCCGGACGTGATCACCATGGACTACGAGATGCCGATGATGGACGGCATCACGGCCGTGCGGCACATCATGCAGCGCTGCCCGACCCCGGTGTTGATGTTCTCCTCGCTGACGCACGAAGGTGCCCGGGTCACCCTGGATGCACTGGACGCTGGCGCGGTGGATTTCCTGCCGAAGAATTTCGAAGACATCTCGCGTAACCCCGAGAAGGTCAAGCAACTGCTGTGCGAGAAGGTCCACAGCATCTCGCGCAGCAACCGTCGTTTCAGCGCTTACAGTGCGCCGGCGCCGGCCGTTGCACCGACGCCAGCGCCAGCGCCGGCGGCATCGAGCTTCAGCAGCCACAGCAGCAGCGCGCCAACGCGTCCGGCACCGGCGCCTGCTCCAGCTGCAAGCCGCGCACCGGCTGCCAGTGCTTCGTCGCCGGCACCGAAACGCAAAGCCTACAAACTGGTTGCCATCGGTACGTCAACTGGCGGCCCGGTTGCGCTGCAACGCGTCCTGACTCAGTTGCCGGCGAACTTCCCGGCACCGATCGTGCTGATCCAGCACATGCCGGCGGCGTTCACCAAAGCGTTCGCCGAGCGTCTGGACAAGCTGTGCCGCATCAGCGTCAAGGAAGCCGAGGATGGCGACATCCTGCGTCCGGGCCTGGCGTTGCTGGCGCCGGGTGGCAAGCAGATGATGATCGACGGCCGTGGCGCGGTGAAAATCCTCCCGGGTGACGAACGTCTGAACTACAAGCCGTGCGTGGACATCACCTTCGGCTCCGCTGCCAAGTCCTACGGTGACAAAGTTCTGGCGGTGGTGCTGACCGGCATGGGCGCCGACGGCCGCGAAGGTGCGCGTCTGCTCAAGCAGGGCGGCAGCGCGGTGTGGGCGCAGGACGAAGCCAGTTGCGTGATCTACGGCATGCCGATGGCTATCGTCAAAGCTGATCTCGCCGACGCGGTGTATAGCCTGGACGACATCGGCAAGCACATCGTCGAGGCGTGTATCTGATGGATGTTCTAAGCCTTATCGGGATCATCATGGCGTTCGTCGCCATCATCGGCGGCAACTACCTTGAAGGTGGTCACCTCGGTGCGCTGGCCAACGGCCCGGCGGCATTGATCGTACTGGGCGGCACCATCGGTGCCGCACTGCTGCAATCGCCGATGAGCGCGTTCAAGCGCGCCATGCAGATCCTTGCCTGGATTCTGTTTCCGCCACGGGTCGATCTGGCCGGTGGCATCGATCGCGTGGTCAACTGGAGCCTCACCGCTCGCAAGGAAGGCCTGCTGGGCCTGGAAGGCGTGGCTGATGCCGAACCGGACAACTACTCGCGCAAGGGCCTGCAACTGCTGGTCGATGGCGCCGAGCCGGAGGCGATTCGCAGTATCCTCGAAGTGGATTTCTACACCCAGGAAGCCCGCGACATCGAGGCTGCCAAAGTCTTCGAAAGCATGGGTGGCTATGCGCCGACCATCGGTATCATCGGTGCGGTGATGGGCCTGATCCATGTGATGGGCAACCTCGCCGATCCCACGCAGTTGGGCAGCGGCATTGCCGTGGCGTTCGTTGCGACCATTTACGGTGTGGCCAGTGCCAACCTGGTCTTGCTGCCGGTCGCGGCCAAGCTCAAGTCAATCGCGTTGCGGCAGTCGCGTTATCGCGAAATGTTGTTGGAAGGGATCCTGTCGATCGCCGAAGGTGAAAACCCTCGCTCTATCGAGCTGAAGCTTCAGGGCTTCATGGATTGATGGGGGTAATGGACTATGGCTCGTCGCAGGCACCAGGAAGAACATGTTAATCACGAGCGCTGGCTCGTGTCCTATGCGGACTTCATCACGCTGCTGTTCGCTTTTTTCGTGGTGATGTACTCGATCTCGTCGATCAACGAAGGCAAGTACAAGGTCATTTCCGAAGCGCTGATCGGGGTCTTCACCGACTCCGATCGCTCGCTCAAGCCGATCCCGATTGGCGATGAGCGACCGAAGACCGTGACCCCGGCCAAGCCGCTGGTCAAGGACAGCGAGCAGGTTGACGCCGGTATCGCCGGTGCCAGCGATCCGTTGAAAAGCATTGCCGATGACATCAGCGCCGCGTTCGGCGACCTGATCGCCTCCAACCAGATGACGGTGCGCGGCAACGAGTTGTGGGTCGAGATCGAACTCAATTCCAGCCTGTTGTTCGGCAGTGGCGACGCCATGCCAAGCGATATCGCTTTCAACATCATCGACAAGGTCGCGGCGATCCTCAAACCGTTCGACAACCCGATCCACGTCGAAGGTTTTACCGACGATCAGCCGATCCGCACCGCGCAGTACCCGACTAACTGGGAGCTGTCTTCGGCGCGTTCGGCGAGCATCGTCCGGATGCTGGCGATGCAGGGTGTGAACCCTGGCCGTCTGGCTTCGGTGGGCTACGGCGAGTTCCAGCCAGTGGCCAACAACGCCACTGCCGAAGGCCGCGCGAAGAACCGTCGGGTGGTGCTGGTGGTGTCGCGCAATCTCGATGTACGCCGCAGTTTGACCGGCACCGGAACCGCCAACGCGCAACCGGACGCGGCATTGAAGCGCGCTGGCACACAAACTGCACCGACCCCGGTCAAGACGCCGGGACGCGAGAGTGCCGTCAATTCTCCGTCACCCGCATTAATACGCTGAGCTATGTCTCGGTCGAGCATCTCGGCCGGGAGGAACGAACCGAATGAGAGTCTGGGCAGTCGCCAATCAAAAGGGTGGTGTCGGTAAAACCACATCTTCCATCGCTTTAGCCGGATTGCTGGCGGAGGCGGGCAAGCGCGTGGTTGTGGTCGATCTCGACCCGCACGGCTCGATGACCAGCTATTTCGGCTACGACCCCGACAGCCTGGAACACAGCAATTACGACCTGTTTCTGCACAAGGGCAGCGTGCCACAAGGCTTGCCCGGGCAGTTGCTGCTGTCGACCAGCGACGAGCGCATTTCGCTGCTGCCGTCGAGTACCGCACTCGCGACCCTTGAGCGTCAGTCGCCGGGCCAGAGTGGCCTGGGCCTGGTGATCGCCAAGAGTCTGGCGCAACTGTGGCAGGATTTCGATTACGCGGTGATCGACAGCCCGCCGTTGCTGGGCGTGTTGATGGTCAACGCCCTGGCGGCGAGCCAGCAACTGGTGATCCCGGTGCAGACCGAGCACCTGGCCGTCAAAGGCCTGGAGCGCATGGTCAACACCCTGGCGATGATCAACCGTTCGCGCAAACAGGCGCTGCCGTTCAGCATCGTGCCGACCCTGTTCGACCGCCGCACCCAAGCGTCGCTGGGCACCTTGCGCGTGCTGCGTGACAAATTCCCCGACGAGATCTGGCAGGGTTATATCCCGGTCGATACCCGCCTGCGCGACGCCAGCCGGGCCGGTGTCACGCCTTCGCAATTCGACGGCAAGAGCCGTGGCGTGCTGGCTTACCGCGCGCTGCTCAAGCATCTGCTGGCGCAACAACTTGTTCCGGCGGTGGCGTGAGCATGAACCGCCCCGTCAAGCTCACCTCGCGTCCGCAGTTGGCGCTGCAGTCTTATCTGGATGGCCTGCTGCAGGAGATTCCTGAGGAGCTGCCGCCGGCAATCGAGGCGCAGCCTAAGGTTACCGAAAGCACCGAGGCACTGGACGAGTTCCAGGCGGCGGTACTTGAAGAGCAGGCACGTGACGCACAGAAAACGGCCAAACCTGCCGCGCCGGTGGCTGCGCCTGCCGCCGCGCCGGTGGCCAAGGCCCCGGTCGCGTTGATCGAACAGGCTGAGCCGGTGCGCGCAGCGGTTTCGACGCTCGCACCGCTGCTGCAAACCCGGTTACTGAACACTGCACCGGAACCGGTGGTGGTCGAACCGGCACCGGTCGCACCTGCACCCGTCGAGCAGACGCTGGTGACGCCGCTGGTGGAAGTGCATCTGCCGCCAAGCAATACGCCGCCACCGGTAGAGACCGAGGGGCGTCCCGCCTGGGCCTCCGAAGCCTTCGAATGCCTGCTGTTCGACGTTGCCGGGCTGACCCTGGCGGTGCCGCTGGTGTGCCTGGGCTCGATTTATTCACTGGCCGGGCATGAGCTGACGCCGCTGTTCGGGCAGCCGGAATGGTTCCTCGGGATTCTGCCGAGCCAGGCCGGCAATCTGAAAGTGCTGGATACCGCGCGTTGGGTCATGCCGGATCGCTATCGCGATGACTTCCGTCAGGGCCTGCAGTACGTGATTTCGGTACAAGGTTACGAATGGGGCCTGGCGGTGCATCAGGTCAGCCGTTCGTTGCGCCTGGACCCGAATGAAATCAAATGGAGAAGTCACCGGGGTCAGCGGCCATGGCTCGCCGGCACGGTGATTGAACACATGTGCGCATTGCTTGATGTCGCTGCACTGGCCGAGTTGATCGCCAGCGGTGGGGCTAAGCACATGTCCGGCAGTAAGCCGAATCACAAACCGACATAACAGACACCGGCATAGCCATGCCGGCGAACGAAACATACACCGCGAGCGCGGTACTTCGAGGGGCTAGGGTATGAACGACAAGGCGACGGCGGCAAAGGGTTCTGAAGATCCGATCCTGCAATGGGTAACCTTCAAGCTGGACAACGAAACCTACGGCATCAACGTGATGCGCGTTCAGGAAGTCCTGCGCTACACCGAGATCGCTCCCGTGCCGGGTGCGCCAAGCTACGTGCTGGGCATCATCAACCTGCGCGGTAACGTGGTCACCGTGATCGACACCCGTCAGCGCTTCGGCCTGAGCACCGGCGAGATCAGCGACAACACCCGTATCGTCATCATCGAAGCTGACAAGCAAGTCGTCGGCATCATGGTCGACAGCGTGGCTGAAGTGGTTTATCTGCGTCAGTCGGAAATCGAGACCGCGCCAAACGTCGGTAACGAAGAGTCGGCCAAGTTCATCCAGGGCGTGTGCAACAAGAACAACGAGTTGCTGATCCTGGTCGAGCTGGACAAGATGATGAGCGAAGAAGAATGGTCGGAACTGGAGAGCATCTGATTGATTCTCGAGGTTGCGGTCATTGTCCTGTTCCTCTTCTGGGCAGGCACGCTGGCAATGTTTCTGGCGTACATCAAGGCGCAGCGGCTGATCGCTGCGCAACAGGCTCAGGGCGATGCGCTGCGTGATCAGCGCATCAAGGACCTGGCCAAGCGCGTCGACGACTACCAGAACGGCAACGTGCGCATGGGCGAAGCCCTGCACGAGCTGCGCTCGGTAGTTGCTCCGTTGCCGGACAAGATTGTTGCGCTAGAGCAGCGCGATCCATCGAGCCTGTCGTTTGCCCAGGCGGCGAAACTGGTGGGCATGGGCGCGAGCGTCGATGAGCTGACGCAGTCCTGCGGGTTGACCCAGGCTGAAGCGGAGTTGATGCGCAAGTTGCACAGAAGCTGATTTTTGCTCTAAAGCTGAAATCGCCCTTCGCGAGCAAGCCCGCTCCCACAGTTGACCGCGATCCTGTTGAAGGAATGCGGTCGAGTGTGGGAGCGGGCTTGCTCGCGAAGGGGCCTCCAGAACCTCAATAATCATCCCCGCGTTCGGTGACGTCCTTCTCGACCATCGGCGCCTGCGGATCGTGTCCCTCGGGGAATTTCCCCTTCAGATTCCATGCAAACGCGATGATCTCGGCAATCGTGCGGTACAGCTCTTCGGGGATGCTGTCGCCCAGTTCCATGCGCGCCAACAGCCGCACCAGCTCGGCGTTCTCATAGATCGGTACTTCACAGTCGCGGGCAATGCGCAGGATTTCTTCGGCCAGTTCCTCGTCGCCCTTGGCGGTGAGGGTCGGGGCGTGGTTGCCGTCGTATTTGAGGGCGATGGCCTGGCGTGGAGCGGTGCTGTCGTTCATGCGGTTTCGTCGACCCAGCGGTGTTCGAGGCGAGTTTGGCCGCCCTGCGGCGGAGTGCCGAGGTGGCAGTCGAGATCGCCGACGTTCAGCCCGCGATCGAGCAAGCGCTGGCGCAGCGCGAACAGGTTGGTTTCGATCAGGTCGGCGGTGTACGGGCGTTCCGCCCAGAGCTGACTCGACAGGCTGCCGGCGATCAACTGAGCCTGAATCTGCATCGGCCCCAATGGCTCCATATCGAAGGCCAGATCGACGCGCCACAGCTGTTGCCTGGGCTCGCGTTCGTCACGGCGTTCGTTGGGCTGCGGTTCTTTTTCCGGGGCTTCTTCGCGTTGGAACTTGACCTGCAACGGCACGATGTCCTGCAGGTTGCGCATGGGGATTTCCAGCTGCCAGGTGCTGAGCAGACGGCCGTCATCGGTGACTCCGGTCTGTTCCAGGCTCGACAGCTGATGACTTTGCAGGCGCGACACGGCCGCCGCAGCGAGACGCAGCAAATGCTCCAGATCGCCTTCGTCGTCCAGGCTTTGCAGCAAGCGGTCGGGCAGCGGAAAGCTGCTCGGCACTGGTTTGGCGCTGACCTGGCCGAGAGTGCCAAGGGCGTTGCGCACGAAACTTGGCAGCGCTTGTGCCAGGGTGTTGGCGGCGATGATCGCGTTGAAGCTGGCATTGCCCGGCGCACCCGGTGACAGCTGCGCGATCAACTTGAGCAGATCGGCTTTCATGTCCGGGGCCAGCGCCGGACTCTGTCCGGTCAGCAATTTGGCTTCGAGAAAGGCGCCGCTGTTGGCCAGGGCCATGGCCACGCCTTTGGCGGTGCTCATCTGCTGCACGTCGGGCAGGTTGGCGAGCAGGCGCACGACGGCAGCGCGCAGATCCTGCGAAGTCTGGTCGTCGTCGCTCGGCAGGTTTTGCAAGGCATTGAGCAAGCCGTCCAGCGAGCCCTGGCGACTCTGCTGGCCAAGCAGTTGCTGACTCACCGCCAATTGTTCCTGACGGCTGCTCAGCGGCACGAACTTGAGGGTTTGCGAATCCTCGACCAACGCCGAGAGCAGGGTGCCGATGCGCAATGGCGTCGGGCTGTCGATGTCCAGCGTGGCACCGCTCTGCGCGGTGTTGAGCAGGCTCACCAGCGAGCGGTACACCGTCGGCTGCCCCGGCACTTGCGGCAGTGTCTGCGAGGTCAGCACCTTGCCTTGCAAAAGCGTACCGACCGGCAACTGCGCGGTGTCGATGCGGGTGAGGGCGGCGACGCTGCTGGCGATGGCCTGCTGCACGGTGATCGCCAGATTGCCCGCCGACGGTTGGGTGACGGCCAGGCTGGTTCCGGCCGGCAGTGGCAGGTTACTGCTGGCTTGCACGGTGGTCTGGCGGCCGCCGTCGACGGTCACTTTGAGCAGCAGTTGAAAGGTCTGATCCGCCTGCTTGAGCGACAGCACCTCGGCCTGGGCACTTTGCCCGGCACCGATCAAGCCTTCGACCGGGGTCAGCAGCTTGAGCAACTCACCGCTCATCACCAGCGGACGAGCGTTCGCCGGGGTGGTGGGCGGGAGCGGGAGGATGTTCATTTCGCCTGTCATACGCGGACACAACCTGAGGAAATTGCACTCTTGAGAGTAAGACACGGCATGTATAATGCCGCGCGTCTTGCGCTTCGTTCAGAAAACATAGCAATTGTTTGATCCAGCTCTCTGGTTCGCACCGTCATTGCATTTATCCTGCATCTCTTTAACGGCCGCGCCAGAGCCGACTTGAACCGTATAAGGCCCGTGATCCCTTGACCAGTCCCGTCCTGCAAACCGTTGCCCTCGCCTGTGAGCGAGACCTGCGGCTGCTCTTCGAAAATCTCGAATTGAGACTGGCCAGTGGCGATATGGTGCAGATCAGCGGTCCCAACGGCAGCGGCAAAACCAGTTTGCTGCGCCTGTTGTCGGGGTTGATGCAGCCGACCAGCGGTCAGGTGTTGCTCAACGGTGAGCCCTTGACTGCGCAGCCGAGCGAACTGGCGCGCAACCTGTTGTGGATCGGCCACGCCGCCGGGATCAAGGATCTGCTGACTCCGGAAGAGAACCTGTCCTGGCTCTGCGCCCTGCATCAACCTGCCGAACGCGAGGCGATCTGGCAGGCGTTGGCAGCCGTAGGATTGCGCGGTTTCGAAGATGTTCCCTGCCATACCCTGTCCGCTGGTCAGCAACGTCGCGTGGCGTTGGCGCGCCTGTATCTGGACAGCCCGCCACTGTGGATTCTCGACGAGCCGTTCACCGCGCTCGACAAACAGGGCGTGGCGCAACTCGAAGAACACCTGGCCAGGCACTGCGAAAGTGGCGGCCTGGTGGTGCTGACCACGCACCACACACTGAGCCGGATGCCGGCCGGTTATCGCGACATCGATCTGGGGAACTGGGCAGTATGAGTGTGTTCGGTCTGCTGGTTGCCCGTGAGTCCCGCCTGCTGTTTCGTCGCCCGGCCGAACTGGCCAATCCGCTGATTTTCTTCGCCATCGTCATCGCTTTGTTCCCGCTGGCCGTCGGCCCGGAAACTCAAGTGTTGCAAAACCTGTCCCCGGGGTTAGTCTGGGTGGCCGCGCTGTTGTCGGTCCTGCTCTCGCTGGACGGGCTGTTTCGCAGTGATTTCGAGGACGGATCCCTTGAGCAGTGGGTCCTTTCGCCGCACCCGCTGCCACTGTTGGTCCTGGCCAAGGTGCTGGCACACTGGCTGTTCTCGGGTCTGGCACTGGTTTTGCTCTCGCCCTTGCTGGCGCTGATGCTCGGTTTGCCGGTCGCCTGCCTGCCAGTGTTGCTGTTGTCGTTGCTGCTGGGGACACCGGTACTGAGTTTGCTCGGTGCGGTGGGCGCGGCGCTGACGGTCGGTTTGAAACGCGGCGGCCTGTTGCTGGCGCTGCTGATTCTGCCGTTGTACATCCCGGTGTTGATCCTTGGCAGCGGCGCCTTGCAGGCCGCCTTGCAAGGCATGCCGGCGACCGGGTATCTGCTGTGGCTGGGTAGCCTGACCGCCCTGGCGATCACCCTGACACCTTTTGCAATAGCTGCTGGCCTGAAGATCAGCGTCGGCGAATAATAATGAGGTCTGGTCAAAAATTGACCGCTTTTTTTTGAAAGAATGACCCTTGCCAGCTCACACCGATGAGCGGCACCCGTGATGGAAACAGTATGAACTGGACCTGGTTTCACAAGCTCGGCTCGCCCAAGTGGTTCTACGGCATCAGCAGCAAGTTTCTGCCGTGGCTGAGCATTGCAGCGTTGCTGCTGATCACCGTGGGCGTTGTCTGGGGCCTGGCCTTCGCACCGCCGGATTATCAGCAGGGCAACAGCTTTCGCATCATCTACATCCACGTGCCTGCCGCGATGCTTGCGCAGTCGATCTACGTGATGCTGGCGGTGTGCGGTGTGGTCGGGCTGGTCTGGAAAATGAAACTGGCCGACGTCGCCCTGCAATGTGCGGCCCCTATCGGCGCGTGGATGACCGCCGTGGCGCTGGTCACCGGGGCGATCTGGGGCAAGCCGACCTGGGGTTCCTGGTGGGTCTGGGACGCGCGTCTGACCTCGATGCTGATTCTGCTGTTCCTGTATTTCGGGGTGATCGCGCTGGGCAATGCCATCAGCAACCGTGACAGCGCCGCCAAGGCCTGCGCGGTACTGGCGATCGTCGGCGTGATCAACATCCCGATCATCAAGTACTCGGTGGAGTGGTGGAACACCCTGCACCAGGGCGCCACCTTCACCCTCACCGAAAAGCCGGCGATGCCGGCCGAAATGTGGCTGCCGCTGCTGCTGACGGTGCTGGGATTCTACTGCTTCTTCGGCGCCGTGCTGTTGCTGCGCATGCGCCTTGAGGTGCTCAAGCGCGAAGCCCGCGCCAGTTGGGTCAAAGAAGAAGTGCAGAACAGTCTGGAGGCCGCTCGATGAGTTTTGCTTCATTCGGCGACTTCCTCGCCATGGGCCATCATGGCCTGTATGTCTGGTCGGCCTACGGCATCTGTCTGGCGGTGCTGATCCTCAACGTGGTGGCGCCGATCGCGGCCCGCAAGCGCTATCTGCAACAAGAGGCGCGTCGTCTGCGCCGGGAGAACGGCAAGTGAATCCGCTGCGCAAAAAACGTCTGATCATCATTCTGGCCATTCTGGTCGGGGTCGGCGCTGCCGTCGGCCTGGCCCTGAGCGCCCTGCAGGAAAACATCAACCTGTTTTACACCCCGACCCAGATCGCCAACGGCGAAGCACCGCACGACACGCGCATTCGCGCCGGCGGCATGGTCGAGAAGGGCTCGCTGCAGCGCTCGTCAGACTCGCTGGACGTGCAGTTCATCGTTACCGACTTCAACAAATCCGTGACCATCACCTATCGCGGCATCCTCCCGGATCTGTTCCGCGAAGGGCAGGGCATTGTCGCCCTGGGCAAACTCAACGCCGACGGCGTGGTGGTGGCCGATGAAGTGCTGGCCAAGCACGACGAGAAGTACATGCCGCCCGAAGTGACCAAGGCCTTGAAAGACAGTGGTCAATCCGCGCCGACCCCAGCGAAGGAGGGTTGATCGATGACGTCCGCACTGTTTATTCCCGAGCTCGGCCATCTGGCGATGATTCTGGCGCTGTGTTTTGCGCTGGTGCAGGCCGTGGTGCCGCTGCTCGGTGCCTGGCGCGGCGACCGTTTGTGGATGGGCCTGGCTCAGCCGGCGGCATGGGGCCAGTTCGCGTTCCTGCTGTTTGCCTTCGGTTGCCTGACCTACGCGTTCATGACCGACGACTTTTCGGTCGGCTACGTGGCGATGAACTCCAACAGCGCACTGCCGTGGTACTACAAGTTCAGCGCCGTGTGGGGCGCACACGAAGGCTCGCTGCTGCTGTGGGCGCTGATCCTTGGTGGCTGGACTTTTGCCGTATCGGTGTTCTCCCGCCAGTTGCCGCAAGTCATGCTCGCCCGCGTGCTGGCAGTGATGGGCATGATCAGCACCGGTTTCCTGTTGTTCCTGATCCTCACCTCCAACCCGTTCTCGCGGATTCTGCCGCAGATTCCGGCGGATGGTCGTGACCTCAACCCGTTGCTGCAAGACATCGGCCTGATCGTGCATCCGCCGATGCTGTACATGGGGTATGTCGGCTTCTCCGTGGCGTTCGCGTTCGCCATCGCGGCATTGCTCGGTGGTCGTCTCGACGCCGCATGGGCACGCTGGTCGCGGCCATGGACGATTGTGGCCTGGGCCTTTCTCGGCATCGGCATCACCCTCGGTTCGTGGTGGGCTTACTACGAACTCGGCTGGGGCGGCTGGTGGTTCTGGGACCCGGTGGAAAACGCCTCGTTCATGCCATGGCTGGTCGGCACGGCGCTGATCCACTCGCTGGCGGTCACGGAAAAACGTGGCGTGTTCAAGAGCTGGACGGTGTTGCTGGCGATTGCCGCGTTCTCCCTCAGTCTGCTCGGGACGTTCCTCGTGCGTTCCGGTGTGCTGACGTCGGTGCACGCGTTTGCTTCAGATCCTGAGCGCGGCGTGTTCATCCTGATCTTCCTGTTGTTTGTGGTCGGTGGTTCGCTAACGCTGTTCGCCTTGCGCGCCCCGGTGGTCAAGAGCCAGGTCGGCTTCAACCTGTGGTCGCGGGAAACCCTGCTGCTGGGCAACAACCTGGTGCTGGTGGTCGCAGCCTCGATGATCCTGCTCGGTACTCTGTACCCGCTGATTCTCGATGCGTTGAGCGGCGCCAAGCTGTCGGTTGGCCCGCCGTACTTCAATGCGTTGTTCATCCCGCTGATGGCATTGCTGATGGTGGTGATGGCGGTCGGTGTGATCGTGCGCTGGAAAGACACCCCGGTGAAATGGCTGGTGAACATGCTGACCCCGGTGTTGCTGGGTAGCGTCGCCTTGGCCGTGGTGGCCGGTGTCGCCTACGGCGATTTCAACTGGGCGGTGATCGCCACCTTCCTGCTCGCCGCGTGGGTACTGCTGGCCGGTGTGCGCGACATCGTCGACAAGACCCGCCACAAAGGTCTGATCAAGGGCCTGCCAACGCTGACCCGCAGCTACTGGGGCATGCAGATCGCGCACCTGGGCATCGCCGTGTGCGCCCTCGGTGTGGTGCTGTCGAGCCAGAACAGTGCCGAGCGCGACCTGCGCCTGGCGCCGGGCGAGTCGATGGACCTGGCCGGTTATCACTTCATCTTTGAAGGCGCCAAGCACTTCGAGGGGCCGAACTTCACCTCCGACAAGGGCACCATCCGGGTGATCCGCGACGGCAAGGAAGTCAGCGTGCTGCATCCGGAAAAACGCCTGTACACCGTGCAGAGCTCGATGATGACCGAGGCCGGGATCGACGCCGGCTTCACCCGCGACCTCTATGTCGCTCTGGGCGAGCCGTTGGAAAACGGCGCCTGGGCGGTGCGGGTTCACGTCAAACCGTTCGTGCGCTGGATCTGGTTCGGTGGCTTGCTCACCGGTCTGGGCGGGTTGCTGGCGGCGCTGGATCGGCGTTATCGCGTCAAGGTCAATGCCCGGGTGCGTGAAGCCCTTGGCCTGCAAGGAGCCGCTGCATGAGACGTTGGTTGATGCTGGTGCCACTGGCGATTTTCCTGCTGGTGGCGGTATTTCTTTATCGCGGTCTGTACCTCGATCCGGCGGAACTGCCGTCGGCGATGATCAACAAGCCGTTCCCGGAGTTCAGCCTGCCGAACGTGCAGGGCGACAAGACCCTGACCAAGGCGGACATTCTCGGCAAGCCGGCGCTGGTCAACGTCTGGGGCACCTGGTGCATTTCCTGCCGGGTCGAGCACCCGGTGCTGAACAAACTCGCCGAGCGCGGCGTGGTGATCTACGGTATCAACTACAAGGACACCAACACCGATGCCTTTAAGTGGCTGGCCGAGTTCCACAACCCGTATGTGCTGGACATCCGTGACGACGAAGGCTCGCTGGGCCTGAACCTCGGCGTGTACGGTGCGCCGGAAACCTTCTTCATCGACGCCAAGGGCATCATTCGCGACAAGTACGTGGGTGTGATCGACGAGCAGGTCTGGCGCGAGAAGCTCGCGGCCAAGTATCAGGCGCTGGTCGATGAGGCCAAGCCATGAAGCGTTTTCTCGCCGCCGTGGTATTGGGCTTGAGTCTGGTCGGCGTGGCGCATGCCGCGATCGACACCTATGAGTTCGCCAAAGAAGGTGATCGCGAGCGTTTCCGCGAGTTGACCAAGGAACTGCGCTGCCCCAAGTGCCAGAACCAGGACATCGCCGACTCCAACGCACCGATTGCCGCCGACCTGCGCAAAGAGATTTTCCGCATGCTCGGCGAGGGCAAGGACAATCAGCAGATCATCGACTTCATGGTCGACCGCTACGGTGATTTCGTCCGCTACAAACCGGCACTCAACGCCAAGACCGCACTGCTGTGGTTCGGCCCGGCCGGGTTGTTGCTGGGTGGTCTGGTGGTGATCGTGGTGATCGTTCGCCGTCGTCGCGGCCAGCGCGCCGAGACCCCGCAATCGCTGTCCATCGAAGAACGTCAGCGCCTCGACCAACTGTTGGATAAAAACCAAGAATGATTGATTTCTGGCTTGCCGCAGGGCTGTTGCTTCTGGTCGCCCTGAGTTTTCTGCTGATCCCGGTTTTGCGTGGCCGTCGCGCCCAGCGTGAAGAGGATCGTACTGCCCTGAACGTTGCGTTGTATCAGGAACGCGTGGCCGAGTTGCAATCGCAGCAGGCCGAAGGCGTACTCGATGCCGCGCAAATGGACAGTGGCCGCGCGGAAGCGGCGCGTGAACTGCTCGCGGACACCGAAGGCGTTACCGCGCCGCGCGTCTCGAAGCTGGGCAAACCGTTGCCGCTGCTGGCAGCGGTGCTGGTGCCGGTGTTGGGCCTGGGGCTGTATCTGCATTTCGGCGCGGCCGACAAGGTCGAACTGACCCGCGAATTCGCCCAGGCGCCGCAATCGATGGAGGAGATGACCCAACGTCTGGAGCGCGCCGTTGCTGCGCAACCGGACTCGGCGGAAGGCCTGTACTTCCTTGGTCGCACCTACATGGCTCAGGATCGTCCGGCGGACGCAGCGAAGATGTTCGAACGCGCGGCCAACCTGGCGGGTCGGCAGCCGGAACTGCTCGGCCAGTGGGCGCAGGCGCAATACTTTGCCGATGGCAAGAAGTGGTCGGACAAGATCCAGGCCCTGACCGACGAAGCGCTGAAAGCCGATCCGAAAGAAGTCACCAGCCTCGGCCTGCTGGGCATCGCAGCGTTCGAGGGCGAGCGGTACCAGCAAGCCATCGATTACTGGAATCGCCTGCTGGCGCAATTGCCCGCTGACGACAACTCCCGCGCCGCGCTGCAAGGCGGGATCGAGCGCGCCACCGAGCGCCTGCAGGCCAGTGGCGGCAAGGTCGCCGAAGCGCCGGCCGCCAAGGTCGCTGCATTGCTCAGGGTCCACGTTGACCTGGCCAGTGAACTGCGCAGCAAGGTGAAACCGGATGACAGCGTGTTCATCTTCGCGCGCGCCACGTCCGGCCCACCGGCACCGCTGGCGGCCAAGCGCCTGACCGTGGCCGATCTGCCGGTGACCATCGAGCTGGGCGATGCCGACGCCATGATGCCGCAGTTGAAACTGTCGAACTTTCCTGAAGTCCAACTGGTTGCGCGCATCTCCCGTGCCGGTCAGCCGACCGCCGGGGAATGGGTAGGGCGCAGCGGCCCACTGGCCAGCAGCACCACCGCGCCACAAAAACTGATCATCGACAGCCCGGACAAATAGCCGCCGGAATCCACAGGAAAGCACCGCCATGCACAGCCTCGCCCGCATCACAGTCATCACACTGGCCCTGGGCATGAGCGCATGTGCGGTGCACCGACCGGAGCCGACCACCAGTCTGCCACCGATCCCGCCGTCACAACCGAGCCCGACCCCGTCGACCTCGCCGACCCCGGGCAAAAGCATTCCGGCCAAACCGTCCAAGCCTGTCCCGCGTACCTCAGCCAGCTTCGCCCCGCCACCCGGCGGCAACAGCCACTGGGACCAGAAGCTCGGCGTCTACGTCCTCGACGACCAGCCCAACACCTTCTATCGCCAGCGCACCTACTTCCGCTGGAACAACGGCTGGAGCCGCTCGATCGGCCCCAACGGCCCGTGGGAAGACACCGACATTCACGGCGTGCCCCCGGGTTTGGGCAAGCAGTTCGGGCAGTAATGAAAACGGCGATTTTCGGATCGCCGTTTTGTTTTGAAGCGTTGCAATCGCCACCCTGCAGGCGCTGGCGAAGCCTGTGATTTTTTGATCTGGCTGTTCAGCTGGCCAACAACCCCTGCACATACTCGACAAACGCCCGCGCCTTGGCGCTGGCCATTCTCCCCGTCGCAAATACCGCCCATAAATCCAGATCAGGCAGTGTCCAGTCAGGCATGACGGTTTTCACCGCGCCGCTGGCCAGTTCCGGGGCGAACATCCATTCGGAGGCGAGCGTCAGGCCCTGATCGGCCAGAACCGCTTCGCGCACGCCCTCGGCCGCGCTGACGCGCAAACGTCCGCTGAGGATCACCGATTGTTGTTTCGCGCCTTTGGTGAATTGCCAGGCGGTGCCGCCGCCGAGGTTGTAGACGACGGCCTGGTGTTTGCTCAGGTCGGCGGGGCAGCTCGGTTCGCCGTGCTTGGCAAAGTAGGCCGGGGTGCCGAGCACCACGCGGCGGCAATCGGCGATCTTGCGTGCGGTCAGGCCCGAATCGGTCAGGGCGCCCATGCGCAGGGCGACATCGATGCCTTCTTCGACGAGGTTGATGTTGCGGTCGTCGAGCAGCAAGTCGATGTTCAGTTGTGGATGCTGATCGAGAAACGCCCCCAGGTGCGGTACGACGTGCAGACGGCCGAAGGTCACCGCAGCGCTGATGCGCAAGTTGCCGCTCAACCCGCCGGCGCTGCCTCGGGCGGCGTTGTCGGCCTCGTTGGCTTCATCGATGGCGCGTTTGGCGCGTTCGAAATAGGCCAGCCCGGCCTCGGTCGGGGTCAGGCCCCGGGTCGAGCGCAGCAACAGGCTGACCGCCAAGTGCTTTTCCAGCTGCGCGATAGTCTTCGACACGGCGGGCTGGCCGATATTCAGCCGTCGGGCGGCGGCGGAAAACGAGCCGGTTTCGACGACGCAGACGAAGGTTTCCATGGCAGCGAGGCGGTCCATCTCATGTCCTTGCACAATCTTGAGGCTGTGGAATAACCCCTGTAGGAGTGAGCCTGCTCGCGATAGCGGTGTGCCGTCTATTCAATGTTGGCTGGACGGACGCTATCGCGAGCAGGCTCACTCCCACAGGGGAATGGGGTGTTGGTCAGAATGCGGCTTTGCCGACTGAGGCGCCGCCATCGACAAACAACGTCTGCCCGGTGATAAACCCGCTCTGCTCGGATAACAGAAACGCAATCGCCGAGGCAATCTCCTCCGGCTGCCCCAGACGTCCCATCGGCACTGCGGCCAGATAGCGCGCTTCACCCTCGCTGCCCGGCGGATTGTTGGCGCGAAACAATTCCGTCTCGGTCGGTCCTGGCGCCACCGCATTCACGGTGATCCCGGTCTGCGCCAGCTCCAGCGCCCACGAACGGGTGAAGCTGACCAGCGCCGCTTTCGCCGCCGCATAGGCTGTACGTTGGGTGATGCCCAGTACCGTCAGGCTGGAGATGTTCACCACCCGACCCCAACCCCGCGTGCGCATCCCCGGCAGCAATGCCTGGGTGGCCTGCAACGCTGAATGCAGATTCAGACGCATCACGTCGTCGAACGCGTCCAGATCGATATCCCCCAGCGCCTGCGGGCGGACCAGCCCGACGTTGTTTACCAGCCCATCGAACTCATATGTGCGCGCCAGTTCGGCCAGCACCTGACGGGTCAGCTCGCGATCACTCAGGTCCAACGGAAACAGGATGCCCGGAAAGCTCAGGTCGGGCTGGCGGGCAATCCCCACCACCCGGTGCCCGGCACGGTCCAGATGCTCGGCCAGCGCCCGGCCGATGCCCTTGCTGGCGCCAGTGATGAGGAAAGTACGTCGGGTCATGGCAACTCCTGGGCACATGGGATCGGATCAGCCGCGCAATGCATCCAGCATCGCTTCAGGCTCGGGACGCTGAGTGTAATCCGGGTTGACCTCGGCGTAACGAATCACGCCATTCTGACCAATCACATAACGCGCCGGCATTGGCAATGTCCACGATGGATCATCGTTGAAGGTCGGCAGGTCGTTACGCAGGTTCTTGTACAGCTCGATCAGGTAATCCGGTAATTCGAAGCGCAGGCCGAACGCCGCCGCCACGTCATTGCGCGGGTCGCTGAGGATCGGAAACTGCAGTTCGTTGATGCGTTGCGACTTGCGGCTGTTGGCGGCGATCTGTGGCGAAATTGCCAGCAGACTGGCCCCGGCGTGCTGAATCGAAGGGAGAAAGGCCTGCAACGCCTGCAGTTCCATGTTGCAGTACGGGCACCAGACACCGCGATAGAAGGACAGCACCAACGGCCCTTGCGCCAACAGATCAACCGACGATACGGGATGGCCTTCGGGGTCTTTCAGGGTGAACAGAGGCGCCATGTCGCCGACTTTCAAGGCACGGCTGGCCGCGCCGCCGGCGATCAGTTCGGCAGTGGCGCGCTCCATCACCGGGTGAATGTCGGCGGGGGCGTTGTAAGGGGGTTTGCCGGCCTTGAAGTCGGCTTTGAAGGCATCGAGTCTTGCTTGCAGGGTCATGGTCGAAATTCCTTGGGGAGAGCCGTGAGTGGCTCGATTCAAGGATGACCGTCAGGCGAGGGCAGCGGAACGCAGGTGCCGGGCATAGCATTCATGCTTCACCGGAATGGCTGGGTTGATCACACCCTGTAAAACAACCGAACGTCGTTCTATCGATTTCTGTGCTTGAGTAAAGATAACTCTAGAGTTATTTTTATTCGGCCGGAGCAAGGAGGCGGTAGGTGCAAAGCAGGCTATTGATCAAGGAACTGGAGGAGGCAGGCTGGGCGCTGGATCGAGTCACCGGCAGTCATCACATCTTCATTCACCGCTACAACCCGTACACGATTCCCGTTCCCCACCCGAAAAAGGATTTGCCGCCGGGGACGGTCAAAAGCATCAGGAGGCGTGCCGGGTTGTACCACCCGCCAGCCAGCTGCAAGGGAGATCCATAATGCAATATCCGATCTGCATCGAATGGGGTGACGACAACACCGCCATCGGGATTCAGATACCCGACATTCCCGGCGCCGTCACGGCTGGGGATACCTTCGAGGACGCCTACAACGCAGCCGTTGAAATCGCCCACATTCTGCTGCAGGAGAGAGCGGCAGACGGCGAGTCGGTTCCGATGCCGACGTCGGCAGCGGCCCATCGCAATAATCCGGAGTTTGCCGACATGGGCTGGGGCATGCTTGAGCTGGATATCTCGCCCTACATGGGTAAAACCGAAAAGGTCAACGTGACGTTGCCGGGCTACGTCATCCAGCGTATCGATCGATATGTGCGTGAGCACAATGTCAAAAGCCGCTCCTCCTTTCTGGCGGATGCGGCGATGGAGAAACTGGTTCGGTATTGAATAGCAGCGCTCCCACAGGTTCAGTGGAGGACCTGTGGGAGCGAGCCTGCTCGCGAAGCTTTTGACGCCTTACGCCGTTGCCAAGGAACCACGCTGCGAAGCACTCAGAAACCGCAACAGCGCCAGTAACGGGAATGCGCTGCCGACAATCACGATCCACAACCAGCCGCCATGCTCATACACGGCACTGGCGACCGACGAGCCGAAGGCGCCGCCGATGAAGATGCTGGTCATGTACAGCGCATTCAGGCGACCGCGGCTTTTGGCGTCCAGCGAATAGACGGCGCGCTGGCCGAGGACCATGTTCATCTGTACGCAGAAGTCGAGCACGACGCCGGTCACGGCCAGGCCGATCACGCTGTAGGCCGGGTGGATGAAGGCCGGCAGGAAGCTCAGGCTGGCGAACAGCATGGCCAGCAGCGAAGCAATGCGGGTGTAGCCGGCGTCGGCCAGGCGTCCGCTGATGGGGGCGGCGATGGCACCGATGGCGCCGACTAGGGCGAATATCGCGATCTCGCTCTGCGACAGCCCATGGTTGCGCGCCAGTTCCAGCGGCACGGCGGTCCAGAACAGGCTGAACGTGGCAAACATGCAGCCCTGGTAAAACGCCCGCTGACGCAGTACCGGTTGCTGGCGCAGCAGTGTCCACAACGAGCCGATCAGTTGGCCATACGTGGCGCTGTGATCCGGTTGGCGCTTGGGCACGGTCAACGCCAGCACCACACTGATCGCGGCCATCAACGCTGCGGCAATCATGAACATCGCGCGCCAGCCGAAGTGGTCGGCGACGACGCTCGACACCGGCCGCGCCAGCAGAATGCCCAGCAGCAGGCCACCCATGATCCCGCCGACCACCCGGCCACGGGATTCTTCCGGCGCCAGATGCGCGGCGAGCGGAATCAGGATCTGCACTGACACCGAACTGAACCCCACCAGCAGCGAAATCAGCAGGAACACGTTCGGCTGATTGGTGAACGCCGCGCCGAGCAGGCTGGCAATCGCCACCACGGTGGTAATGATCATCAACCGACGATTTTCCAGCAGGTCGCCCAGCGGCACCAGGAAGAACAGGCCCAACGCGTAACCGATCTGCGTCAGCGAGACGATGAAGCTGGCCATGGTGTCGGAGAGACCAATGTCCGGGGCGATCAGGCCGATGATCGGCTGCGCGTAGTAGATGTTGGCGACGATGGCGCCGCAGCAGAAGGCGAACAGCAGCACCATGCCTCGGGTCATTGCGTGAGTTGTGGCGTTCATAAGGTTTCTCGATCCAGCGAAAGGGAATGCGGTGAGGCTAAGGGACGCACCGGGGCGGCGGTAGAAGCCTTGTATCGATAGCAGTTATTCCGTTGCGGAATGATTGGCTTCAAGCGTGGTGGCGTTCATCGGCGAACCTTGCGTCCGGCCGGGGTGGGGTGATGATACATTCACTTACATCTTCTTCGATAGCGTGCTTATGTTTACTGCAGCGCTTTAACTGTTCATCACCGGAGGATCGCCATGTTTCGTCAGTTGCTGCGTCACACCACCACGATTGCCCTGATCGGCCTGCTCGCCGCCAGCGCGGTGCAGGCGGCTGATGCCCCCGGTACGCGGCTCGGCGTACGCGGCGAGATCACCGGGGTCAGCACCGATTCGTTGAAGGTACACGTCAACAGCGGCGAGAACGTGGTGATCCAGTTGACCGCGGACACCAAGGTTCGCGCCGTCACGCTGGCGAATATCGAAGACATCAAACCCGGCAGCTACATCGGCTCGGCCGCCATGCCTCAGGAGGATGGCACGCTCAAGGCAATGGAAGTGCACGTATTCCCGCCGGAACTGGCCGGCAGTGGCGATGGCCATCGGCCGTTCGATCTGGCCAAGGGCAGCAGCATGACCAATGGCAGCGTCGGCGATCTGGTGGTCAGCAACGGCCGGGTGCTGACGGTGAACTACAAGGGCGGGCAGCAGAAGATCCTGGTGCCGGAGGATGTGCCGATCGTCAACCTGACGCCGGGAGATCGCAGCTTGCTCAAGGTCGGGGTGAAGATCGTGACGTTCGTCACCCAGAGTGCGGACGGCACGCTAACCGCCCAATCGATCTCCGCCGGCAAGGATGGCGTCACCCCACCCATGTAGTGGGTCACACACAAATCCCCTGTGGGAGCGGGCTTGCTCGCGAATACGGTCTGACATTCAGCAGATGTGCTGACTGATCCGACGCCTTCACGAGCAAGCCCGCTCCCACGGGGGGAAGTGTGGTGATTTCAAACTCCATGAAAAAGGCGACCACTGAGGGTCGCCTTTTTCGTGACTGCCTAAGCCTTACTGGCCGGTATAAATCTGATCAAAGATCCCGCCATCATTGAAGTGGGTCTTCTGCACCGAGCGCCAGTCACCGAAGGTCTTCTCGACCGACAGGAAATCGACTTTCGGGAAGCGGTCGGTGTATTTCGCCAGCACCGCCGGGTCCCGTGGGCGCAGGTAGTTGGCGGCGGCAATTTCCTGGCCTTCCGGCGACCACAGGTACTTCAGGTATTCATCGGCGGCAGCGCGGGTGCCTTTCTTGTCGACCACTTTGTCGACCACCGACACCGGTGGCTCGGCTTCGGCGGAGACGCTTGGGTAGATCACTTCGAACTGGTCGCGGCCAAACTCGCGAGCGATCATTTCGGCTTCGTTCTCGAAGGTGACCAGCACGTCTCCGATCTGGTTGGTCATGAACGTGGTGGTCGCGGCGCGGCCGCCGGTATCGAGCACTGGCGCCTGTTTGAACAGTTTGCCGACAAAGTCCTTGGCCTTGTTTTCGTCACCGCCGTTCTTCAGCACGTAGCCCCAGGCCGACAGGTAGGTATAGCGGCCGTTACCCGAGGTTTTCGGGTTCGGCACGATCACCTGCACACCGTCCTTGAGCAGGTCCGGCCAGTCTTTCAGGGCTTTAGGGTTGCCCTTGCGGACGATGAACACCGTGGCCGAGGTGAACGGCGCGCTGTTGTTCGGCAAACGGGTGACCCAGTTCTCCGGGACCAGTTTGCCGTTATCGGCGAGGGCGTTGATGTCGGTTGCCATGTTCATGGTGATGACGTCAGCCGGCAGGCCGTCGATCACCGAGCGCGCCTGCTTGCTCGAACCTCCGAAGGACATCTGCACCGTGATGTTTTCGTTGTGCTCGGCTTGCCAGTGCTTCTGGAACGCAGTGTTGTAGTCCTTGTAGAAATCGCGCATCACGTCGTAGGAGACGTTGAGCAGGGTCGGTGCGGCTTGAGCCACGCTGCCAAAGGCAAGACCGGCGGCGAGAAGTGAGGCGCCAAAGAGTTTTTTCACTGCGCATTCCTTGTTGTGTCGGTGATAGCGGTAGGGGGTGATACCGTTTTGCCAGCGACTATAGCCGGGCGCACATAGTCGCTTAAAGATTAAAAAGCTCTGTACTTATTCCATTTTCTTGAACAGGGCGTTGCCGCAACGGGAGCAGAACGCCGCGCCATGCTCATGGCTGTTTTTCCTGCACACCGGGCAGTCGTGCTGCAGTTGTTCGCCGCGCATGGCGTTGGCCAGTTCTGCGGTGAATATTCCGGTGGGCACGGCGATGATCGAATAACCGGTGATCATCACCAGCGACGAAATCACCTGACCCAGCGGGGTCTTCGGCACGATGTCGCCGAAACCGACGGTGGTCAGGGTCACGATAGCCCAATAGATGCCCTTGGGAATGCTGGTGAAGCCATGTTCCGGGCCTTCGATGACGTACATCAGGGTACCGAACACCGTCACCAGGGTGCAGACGCTGACCAGAAACACCACGATCTTCTGCTTGCTGCCACGCAGCGCCGACATCAGGTAGTTGGCTTGCTTGAGGTACGGACTGAGCTTGAGCACCCGGAAGATCCGCAGCATCCGAATGATCCGGATGATCAGCAGGTACTGCGCATCGCTGTAATACAGCGCGAGGATCCCGGGCACGATCGCCAGCAGGTCGACCAGCCCGTAGAAACTGAAGGCATAGCGCAACGGTTTGGGCGAGCAGTACAACCGCAGGATGTATTCACCGAGAAAGATCACGGTGAAGCCCCATTCGATGTACGCCAGCACATCGGCGTAGTTCTGATGAATGCTGTCGATGCTGTCGAGCATCACCACCACCAGGCTGGCGAGGATGATCAACAGCAAGGAGCCGTCGAAGCGCCGCCCGGCGAGGGTGTCACTCTGGAAAATCATGACGTAAAGCCGTTCACGCCAACTGTTGCTGCTGTCCATGGATAACGCCTGAATCGAAGATCAGCGCAGCCTAGGTTGATTCTCCCCATGAGCGCAAGGCGTGCCGTCGACGGTCGCTTTGCCGAGCATCTGAATACCGGCGCGGATCAGCCAGCAGGCCAGGATGAATGGCGCGGTCAGTGTCGCCAGACCGATGGCGGCGAACAGCGGCGTAACCAGCAGCGCGAGAACGATGCCCAGCAGCGGCAGCCACGGTTGCTGGCGTTGGGGGCTGAAGGCGAGGGCGGCGAGCACCGCGTTGTAGCTACCCAGGCCGAGCAGCGCCATGCTGGCTTCGTGGTGCAGCAGGCTGGAACCTAGGCCGATTGCGGACGCCAGCAGCGCCCAGCAAAAAGCCCGACGGTCAGCGATCAGCAAACCAATGGCGATCAGCGCGCCGGCCAGTGGATGCCCGAGAAACATCACCTGGCCCAAACCGCGCAGTTCGGCGGCAAACAGATTCAGCGTGTTCATCTCGATGTGCGCCATCGGCGCCGACGGTTCGGCGAACAGCAGCAGGATCCAGCTCATGGCCACAAAGGGTGAGGTGTAGGCCGGTATGGATCGGCTGCGGTACACATGTTTGAGCCATTGCTGAGTGACCATCGCGCTCAAGCCACCAGCGGCGAGAATCAGTGGCGGCAGCATCGGCGACCAAGGGAAATACAGACTCAACAGCAGGCCGAGCAATACGCCGTTGTAGCTGAACAGACCGGCCTGGCGATCAGCCTTGGCGTAGTTGCGCCGTTGCGCGGTGAGCAAACCGGCGACAGCACCGAGCAGCGCCCCGGCAAACAGCACCGGCGCAGTGAACAGGATCGCCAACAGGCACAGCAGGCCGCACAGCGGGTGGCGCTGAAGGAATATTTGACTGAAACCGTTGAGCAAAGCCTCGGCCCAGTCGGGGCAGTGGGTGTTGAAAGAGTTGGCAGGCATGGCAGTTCTAAAAAGTCAGTGAAACCGAATCGCCTGCTTCGCCAGCAGGCTGGCTCCCACACTGAATCTTTGTTCAGTCATTGAGTTTGTGGTGCACACAAGTCAACTGTGGGAGCGAGCCTGCTCGCGAAGAGGCCAGTAAAAACAATGAATCTCTTTGTTATGTGAATCCCCTCGCCACGGGTTTTGTATCTATCTTTAAATCAATGTTTCGATCCGCAGCGAGTTAGTCGACCCCGGCTGCCCGAACGGCACACCGGCGGTGATCAGCAGCGTGTCGCCACGCTCGGCCATGCCTTGGGCCTGGGCGATTTCCAGCGCGGTCGAGCAGACTTCGTCGACCTGACGCAGGCGATCGTTGACCACCGAGTGAATGCCCCACGCCACGCTCAAACGGCGCGCGGTCTGCAGGTTCGGCGTCAGGTTGAGGATCGGCGCTTTCGGCCGCTCCCGCGCCGCACGCAGACTCGATGCACCGGACTCGCTGTAGTTGACCAGCACCGCCACCGGCAGCACGTTGCTGATACGCCGGATCGCGCAGCTGATCGCGTCGGACACGGTCGCTTCGGCTTTCGGCCGGCTGACGTCGAGCTGGGTCTGGTAATCCGGGCCGTTTTCCACCTGGCGGATGATCTTGCTCATCATCTGCACCGCTTCGAGCGGGTATTCACCGGACGCGGTTTCGGCCGAGAGCATCACCGCATCGGCGCCTTCGGCCACGGCGTTGGCCACGTCGGTGACTTCAGCGCGGGTTGGGGCCGGGGAGAAGCGCATCGACTCAAGCATCTGCGTCGCCACCACCACCGGTTTGCCGAGTTCGCGGCAGGTGGTAATGATGTTCTTCTGGATCTGCGGCACGCTTTCGGCGGGCACTTCCACGCCGAGATCGCCGCGAGCCACCATGATCGCGTCGCTCAGTTCGGCGATTTCGCGCAGTTGTTCAACCGCCGACGGCTTCTCGATTTTCGCCATCAGGAAGGCTTTGTCGCCGATCAGTTCGCGGGCTTCGAGGATGTCCTGCGGGCGTTGCACGAACGACAGCGCCACCCAGTCCACCCCCAGCTCCAGGCCGAAGCTCAGGTCGCGGCGATCCTTGGCCGTCAGCGGGCTGAGGTCGAGCACGGCTTGCGGCACGTTCACGCCTTTGCGGTCCGACAATTCGCCGCCGGCGAGTACGGTGGTGTCGATGGCATCGTTGTATTTGGTCACGACGCGCAGACGCAGTTTGCCGTCATCGAGCAGCAGATCCATGCCCGCCTCCAGCGCAGCAATGATCTCCGGATGCGGCAGATTCACTCGGCGCTCATCGCCCGGTGTCGCGTCCAGATCAAGGCGAAACGCCTGGCCGCGATGCAACTGAACCTTGCCGTCGGCGAACTTGCCGACGCGCAGTTTCGGCCCCTGCAAGTCCATCAGAATGCCCAGCGGATAGTTGAGCTGGCGCTCGACTTCGCGGATCCACTGATAGCGCTTGGCGTGGTCGGCATGATCGCCGTGGCTGAAGTTCAGGCGGAAGATATTGACCCCGGCCTCGACCAGTTCACGGATGTCCTCGATGCCATCGACAGCAGGCCCGAGGGTGGCGAGGATTTTGACCTTTTTATCAGGCGTCATGATTTAGAACTCTCGAGAATCAGAATGGCGCGGAAGTCGTTGACGTTGGTGCGGGTCGGCTCGGTGACGATCAGCGCATCGAGCGCCTCGAAGTAGCCGTAACCGTTGTTGTTATCCAGCTCGTCGCTGGCGCTCAAACCGAGGGCGGCGGCGCGGGCGTAGCTGTCCGGAGTCATGATCGCGCCGGCGTTGTCTTCCGAGCCGTCGATGCCGTCGGTATCACCGGCCAGCGCGTAGACGCCGGGCTGGCCCTTGAGGCTGTCGGTCAGGCTCAAGAGGAATTCGGCATTGCGTCCGCCCCGGCCATTGCCGCGCACGGTCACGGTGGTTTCGCCGCCGGAGAGAATCACGCACGGGGCTGCCAGTGGCTGCCCGTGATGGATGATCTGGCGGGCGATGCCGGCGTGGACTTTTGCCACTTCGCGCGATTCACCTTCGAGGTCGCCGAGGATCAGCGTGCTGAAGCCGGCCTGACGGCATTTCACTGCAGCGGCATCGAGCGATTGCTGAGGGCGGGCGATCAACTGGAAGTGGCTGCGCGCCAGGGACGGATCACCGGGTTTGACGGTTTCCGACTCCGGGCTTTGCAGCCAGTTGCGCACCGACGCCGGGATCTCGATGCCATAGCGCTTGATGATCGCCAGGGCTTCGGCGGAAGTGCTCGGGTCGGCCACGGTCGGGCCGGACGCGATGACCGTGGCGAGGTCGCCTGGCACATCGGAAATGGCGTAGGTATAAACAGTTGCAGGCCAGCAGGCCTTGCCGAGGCGGCCACCTTTGATCGCCGAGAGGTGCTTGCGCACGCAGTTCATCTCGCCGATGGTCGCGCCGGATTTGAGCAGGGCTTTGTTGATCGACTGCTTGTCGGCGAGGGTGATGCCTTCGGCCGGCAACGCCAGCAGGGCAGAGCCGCCACCGGACAACAGGAAGATCACGCGGTCGTCTTCGGTCAGGTTGCTGACCAGCTCCAGTACGCGTTTGGCCACGGCCAGGCCGGCAGCGTCCGGTACCGGGTGCGCGGCTTCGACCACTTCGATTTTTTCGCACGGGGCGCCGTGACCGTAGCGGGTCACCACCAGGCCAGACACTTCACCTTGCCAGTTGCGCTCGACCACTTGCGCCATGGCTGCGGCGGCTTTGCCGGCGCCGATGACGATGACGCGACCGCTGCGATCGGCAGGCAGACAGGCTTCGAGGACTTGGTTCGGATGGGCCGCGTCGATGGCTGTGGCAAACAGCTCGCGCAGCAGTTGTTGCGGATCGACCGACATGGCGGGCTCCCGGAATTCTTGTTATTGGAAGGGCAACTCAGATCCATTGTGGGAGCGGGCTTGCTCGCGAATGCGGTGGGTCAGTCAATCTCCATGTCGACTGACACGCCCTCTTCGCGAGCAAGCCCGCTCCCAAATGGAAAGCGGGGCAGGGCTTACTTCTTGTCGCGAATCGAGAAGTTGGCCATGTGTTCCAGGCCCTTGATCAGCGCCGAGTGGTCCCAGTTGCTGCCACCGATGGCCGCGCAGGTGCTGAACACTTGCTGGGCGTTGGCGGTGTTCGGCAGGTTGATGTTCAGCTCCTTGGCGCCTTGCAGGGCCAGGTTCAGGTCCTTCTGGTGCAGGCTGATGCGGAAGCCTGGGTCGAAAGTGCCCTTGATCATGCGCTCGCCGTGCACTTCGAGGATCTTCGAAGAGGCGAAACCACCCATCAGTGCTTCACGCACCTTGGCTGGATCGGCACCGTTTTTCGAGGCAAACAGCAGGGCTTCAGCGACGGCCTGAATGTTCAGGGCGACGATGATCTGGTTCGCGACTTTGGCGGTTTGACCGTCGCCATTGCCACCGACCAGCGTGATGTTCTTGCCCATGGCCTGGAACAGCGGCAGAGCGCGCTCGAAGGCATCGGCGTCGCCACCGATCATGATGCTCAGGGTCGCGGCCTTGGCACCGACTTCACCACCGGACACTGGCGCGTCGAGGTACTGCGCGCCTTTCTCGTTGATCTTCTTGGCGAAAGCCTTGGTGGCGGTCGGCGAGATCGAACTCATGTCGATGACAATTTTGCCTTTGCTCAGGCCCGCTGCAACGCCGTCGGCGCGGAACAGCACGTCGTCGACCTGCGGGGTATCCGGGACCATGACGATGATGAATTCAGCTTCCTGCGCCACTTCGCGCGGGTTGGCGAGAGCGACGGCGCCAGCGGCGATCAGGTCGGCCGGAGCGGCGTCGTGGTGTGCCGACAGGAACAGGCTGTGACCGGCTTTCTGCAGGTTCGAAGCCATTGGGTGGCCCATGATGCCGGTGCCGATAAATCCGATTTTAGCCATGAGAAAATCCTCTTGTTTTTGTCTTGCTCAAGCGAAATAGGGGTGTTGCTCTGTGTAGGAGTGAGCCTGCTCGCGATAGCGGTGTGCCAGACAACATTGATGTTGAATGTGCTGGCCTCATCGCGAGCAGGCTCACTCCTACAGGGGATCTGCGTCAGATTGCGTTGTGGGTCTTCAGCCAGCCGAGGCCCGCTTCAGTGGTGGTCAGCGGCTTGTATTCACAGCCAACCCAACCCTGATAACCGATGCGATCCAGGTGTTCGAACAGGAAGCGGTAGTTGATTTCACCGGTGCCGGGTTCGTTGCGCCCCGGGTTGTCCGCGAGCTGCACGTGGTTGATCTCGCCCAGGTGCGATTGCAGGGTGCGGGCCAGATCGCCTTCCATGATTTGCATGTGATAAATGTCGTATTGCAGGAACAGATTGGCGCTGCCGACCTGCTCGCGAATCGACAGGGCTTGCGCCGTGTTGTTCAGGTAGAAGCCCGGAATGTCGCGGGTGTTGATCGCTTCCATCACCAGTTTGATGCCCGCTGCCTGCAGCTTGTCGGCGGCGTACTTGAGGTTGGCGACGAAGGTCTTTTCCACGGTGGCATCGTCCACGCCTTGCGGACGGATACCGGCCAGGCAGTTGACCTGGGTATTGCCCAGCACTTGCGCGTAGGCAATCGCCAGATCGACACCGGCGCGGAACTCTTCGACCCGGTCCGGCAGGCACGCGATACCGCGCTCGCCCTTGGCCCAGTCACCGGCCGGCAGGTTGAACAGCACTTGAGTCAGACCGTTTGCATCAAGCTTGGCCTTGATTTCGGCGGAGCTGAAGTCGTACGGGAACAGGTATTCCACACCACTGAAACCGGCTTTGGCGGCGGCGTCGAAACGGGCAAGGAAATCCTGTTCGGTGAATAGCATGGACAGGTTGGCTGCGAAACGCGGCATGGTGGTCTCCCGTATATCTTGTGAGGTTCCCCTTGTGGGAGCGGGCTTGCTCGCGATAGCGGTGTATCAGCCAACATCCGTGTTGGATATGAAACAGTCATCGCGAGCAGGCTCACTCCTACAGAGGGAGCGGTCAGCAGTTAGTCGAGCAGCGAAATCGCCGTTGGCGCGTCGTTGCCGACCAGCGCCAGGTCTTCGAATTCGTTGACGGCGTTGATCTCGGTCCCCATGGAGATGTTGGTCACACGCTCCAGGATGATTTCGACGATTACCGGCACCTTGAACTCTTCGATCATTTGTTCGGCCTTGCGCAGGGCAGGGGCGATTTCCGATGGTTCGAACACACGCAGCGCCTTACAGCCCAGGCCTTCGGCCACTGCGACGTGGTCAACACCGTAACCGTTGAGTTCCGGCGCGTTCAGGTTATCGAAGGACAGCTGCACGCAGTAGTCCATTTCGAACCCGCGCTGGGCCTGACGGATCAGTCCCAGGTACGAGTTGTTCACCACGACGTGGATGTAAGGCAGTTTGAACTGAGCGCCGACCGCCAGCTCTTCGATCATGAACTGGAAGTCATAGTCCCCCGACAGGGCCACGACTTTACGGTTCGGATCGGCCTTGACCACGCCCAGCGCTGCCGGAATGGTCCAGCCCAACGGGCCGGCCTGACCGCAGTTGATCCAGTGACGCGGCTTGTAGACGTGCAGGAACTGCGCGCCGGCAATCTGCGACAGACCAATGGTGCTGACGTAGCAGGTGTCCTTGCCGAACACCTGGTTCATTTCTTCGTAAACGCGCTGCGGCTTGACCGGCACGTTGTCGAAGTGAGTCTTGCGCTGCAGGCTGGCCTTGCGCTGCTGGCAATCTTGCAGCCAGGCGCTACGGTTTTTCAGCTTGCCGGCGGCTTGCCATTCGCGGGCCACTTCGATGAACACGGTCAGCGCGGCAGCGGCATCGGAAACGATGCCCAGGTCCGGGGTGAACACGCGGCCGATTTGCGTGCCTTCGATGTCGACATGAATGAACTTGCGGCCTTCGGTGTAGACATCCACCGAACCGGTGTGACGGTTGGCCCAACGGTTACCGATCCCCAACACCACGTCGGATTTCAGCATCGTGGCGTTGCCGTAACGGTGCGAAGTCTGCAGACCGACCATGCCCACCATCAGCGGGTGATCGTCAGGAATGGTGCCCCAGCCCATCAGGGTAGGAATGACCGGAATACCGGTCAGCTCGGCGAACTCCACCAGCAGATCGCTGGCATCGGCGTTGATGATGCCACCACCGGCCACCAGCAATGGACGCTCAGCCTGATCGAGCAGCGCCAGAGCCTTCTCGACCTGAACGCGGGTCGCGGTCGGCTTGGCCAATGGCAGCGGTTGATAAGCGTCGATGTCGAATTCGATTTCCGCCATTTGCACGTCGAACGGCAGGTCGATCAGCACTGGGCCTGGACGCCCGGAGCGCATTTCATAGAAAGCTTTCTGGAACGCGTAAGGCACCTGGCCCGGCTCCAGAACAGTGGTCGCCCACTTGGTGACTGGCTTGACGATGCTGGTGATGTCGACCGCCTGGAAATCTTCCTTGTGCATACGGGCGCGGGGTGCCTGGCCGGTGATGCAGAGGATGGGGATCGAGTCGGCCGAGGCACTGTAGAGCCCGGTGACCATGTCGGTACCGGCAGGGCCGGACGTACCGATGCACACGCCGATGTTGCCGGCCTTGGTACGGGTGTAACCCTCGGCCATGTGCGAGGCGCCTTCAACGTGGCGAGCGAGGACGTGATCGATGCCACCGACTTTTTTCAGTGCGGAGTACAGCGGGTTGATCGCAGCGCCCGGAATGCCAAAAGCGGTATCAACCCCTTCACGGCGCATCACCAGAACGGCGGCTTCGATTGCTCTCATTTTGCTCATGGTTTTGTGCCTCTTTACGTTTTGTAATTGTATACAAGTGGCTTTGCGCAGAGTGTATTCACGGCGGACGGCGCAGGTCAATCCATTTTCTCAAGCGCCTGTTTCATTCGTCGGAAGCCAGATTCTGCTGTGGCTTTTCGTCGCATGCGGCGCTTTTCGAGAATTATTGTATACAAAAAAATAATTCATTGTGTTCTATTTGTGGCATCGGACTGCGGCACAAACGCGCAGCTCCACGACTTTCCCAATAAAAAAATGAGGACGGCACCATGAGCGCTTTAACCTTGAAAGTCGCAGTCAACCTGGTCAACGAAGCCATCAGCACCGGGCGAAGCATCAACGCCGCGCCGCTGACCATCGCGGTACTCGATACCGGCGGCCACCTGATCGCCCTGCAACGCGAAGACGGCGCGAGCCTGCTGCGACCCAACATCGCCATCGGCAAAGCCTGGGGCGCCATCGCCTTGGGCAAAGGGTCACGTCTGCTGGCGCTGGACGCCCAACAACGCCCGGCCTTCATCGCCGCACTCAACAGCATGGGGCAGGGCAGCGTCGTCCCGGCGCCGGGCGGGGTGTTGATCCGCGATCAGGCGGGCAACGTGCTGGGTGCGATCGGTATCAGCGGCGATCTGTCGGATATTGATGAGCAGGTGGCGATCAAGGCGGTGGAGGCGCTGGCGTTGCGCGCGGATGCGGGGGTGGCAGCCTGACAGGAAACAGGCCAGTACGACTGATGGCTTGATGATGACGAAGAGAGGCGGGGTCTATAGACTGCCGCCCCTCTCGTTTATGTATCAAGGAAGATCTGCGTGAAGACGCTATTGGCCATCACCCTGGCTTCGGCCATGACCCTCTGCACCCCCCTTCTGTATGCGACGGAAACACCCGACGCCGAAGAAATCGCATTCCAGGCCCTGAGTCCGGTGGTCTCTGCATTGATCAACGCGGACGATGTACAGGAACTGATGGATCGCGGCGAGAAGCTCGAATCGAGCGATACGTTGCAGGCCATTGCGGTGTATCTGGCCGCCACTCGAGAAGACCCCAAGTAATTGCAGGCGCCTTATCAGGTGGCGGCGCTGTTCGCTCGCCGTGGCGATGACAAGCTGGCCGAGCGCTTTTTGCGCGAGGCCGATGATCGCGGCTTGTGGTTCGGCCCAATGCTGGCCAGTGACGAAGATTTCGCCGATCTGCACGAGTCCGACATTTACAAAACCGTGTTGGCCAATGCTCAGGAGCGCTACAAGAAGATTGCCCCGGGCAAGGTCGGCGCGATTTCGGTGCTCAACCCGTCGGCGAACATTCCGGCACCCAAAGCCTGTCGTCCGGTGGTGGTCTGGCTGCACGGTTATGGCATCAACGGCGAGCTGGATGAGAGCTATCAGCCGCTGGCCGATACCGGGGCAATCATCCTGGGCATCAACGGCACAGAAATGATCAACTCAGTCCACAGCTTTCGCTGGATCGGCCCAGGCTTTGAAGGCACACATCAGACGGTGCAGAAGGGCCTCAAAGCCCTGGAAGCCCGACAATGCATCGACCGAAAGCGCGTTTTTCTGATGGGCTTCTCCCAGGGTTCGCAGCATGCCGGCGCCTTGTTGGCGCAGCACCCGGACGATTACGCCGGCGCGCTGTTGCTGTCACCCGGCGGCATGCAACCGACGCCAACCGAAAGCAAGGCGCGCGGCAAGCGGGTGTTTGTCATCAATGGCGAGAAGGAAGGGCCGCGTAATCAGCAGATGAGCGCCGATTTCCGCAAGTTGTTCAGCGACGGCAACGAGGTCAAATCGCGTACTCACGAGGGCGGGCACTTTTTCCCTGACGACTGGCAGACTTCGTTCCCGCAGGCATTGCGCTGGTTGATGGGGGATGGGGTTTGAATACGACTATGCCTGTGTCCCTTCAGCGCATGGGATGTGGAGGGGCGGTTTGACCGTGGTGTCTGAGTCGCATCTTTCGCGAGCAGGCTCGCTCCCACAGGTTTGGCAGGCAGACACAAAATGTCTGCATGAATCAGACCCTTGTGGGAGCGAGCCTGCTCGCGAATACGGTCTTGAATACACATTTGGCTAAAAGCTTGCCACACCTCATGCCATTCGCATGACTAGCCTTTCCATGAACTGAACATGAGAAAGGCAAAGGAATGCCGTATTTATCAGCTTCACATCGCCTGCGTATCGGTCGCAACTCCGAACCAGACTGCATCTATCTGCTGACCACCAATACTGTGCGGAGGGAGCCGGTGTTCAGCGACTTCATCCTTGGTCGGTTGGTCGTCAGCCAATTTCGAGCTGCTGAAGAAGAGGGGTTTGCCAATTCACTGGCGTGGGTTGTCATGCCTGATCATTTTCACTGGTTGGTCGAGCTCAAAAGGGGATCGCTGGGTGAACTGATGCACCGAACCAAATCACTCAGCACCAAGGCTGTGAGCCGTGTCACCGGCCGTAAGACATTGCTCTGGCAGCAAGGCTTTCATGACCGGGCACTTCGCAAGGAAGAGGATCTGGTGAAATTGGCGAGGTATGTTGTGGCCAACCCGTTGCGGGCTGGTCTTGTTGAAAAACTGGGCGATTATCCGCTGTGGGATGCGATTTGGGTTTGAGCTGAAACCGTGTCGCCTCGATCGCGAGCAGGCTCACTCCTACAGGGGAATGCATTCCAGATGTAGAGTAAGCCTGCTCGTGATCGCCGCGCCGCGGTCTTACTGATCCGGCTCACAGCCTTTGAGCACCAGCCGAATAATCGTCTGCGCCGCCGCCTCGTAATCCGCTTCGTCCAGCTTGTCCTTGCCGGTCACCGCAGAAATCTGCCAGTCGAAGTCGGCGTAGGTCTGGGTCGCGGCCCAGATGCTGAACATCAGGTGGTTGGGGTCGATCGGGGCGATCTGGCCGCGGTCGATCCAGCTCTGGATGCAGTCGATGTTGTGTTTGGCCTGGCTGTTGAGCTGCTCCACCAGGTCGGCACTCAGGTGCGGGGCACCGTGCATGATTTCGCTGGCGAACACCTTGGAAGCGAAGGGCAGGTCGCGGGAAATGCGGATCTTCGAGCGGATATAGCCGCTGAGCACTTCGCTCGGCACGCCGTCCGGGTTGAACGGGGTCGAGGCCTGCAGGATCGGCACGATGATGCTTTCCAGGACCTCGCGGTAGAGGTTTTCCTTGGATTTGAAGTAGTAGTAGACGTTGGGCTTGGGCAATCCCGCCTTGGCGGCGATGTCGCTGGTTTTGGTCGCAGCGAAGCCCTTGTCGGCAAACTCCTCACTGGCGGCACGCAGGATCAGTTCTTTGTTGCGCTCGCGGATTGTGCTCATAAACCCGGTGGTTCCTTGCCTGTTCTGGCGGTTGCGCATGGTAGCACCGGCCTCACGCGTGGCTCAAGAATGCCCCGTTGCACCGCTCGGCGGCGCTGGCTGTCGCCGGGCTGAACGAAGCGCCAGATCTTGCGGGTGAACGCCAATGGCGCTGCTAGAGTTCAAGGCAGCGATCAAGCCATTGGTCATGGATTTGCCTTGTCTGGCCGGGCTTCATTTTCCATTGCCGTGCAGCACTGTCGGCCCGTTCGAGTGAATAGCCGTGGAAAAACCCAGACGCAGGAAATTCGGCCTGGCCCTCGTCACCCTGGGGATCATGCTGCTCGCGCTGCTGCTGTGGTTGTTCTTCGCCTTCAATCAGCACAAACCCAAGCCGCCACCGCCCGCCGAGCCGGTGGCAGTGGTCGCTGTGAAGTTGCAGGATGTGCCGGTGTACATCGATGCGCTGGGCACGGTCACGCCGACTCGCAGTGTGACGGTGATTTCCCAGGTCGACGGCATTCTCGGTTCGGTCGAGTTCCAGGAAGGTCAGCAGGTGCGCAAGGGCCAGGTCATCGCCCGCATCGATGACCGCGCGCTCAAGGCGCAACTGCAGGTGGCCAAGGGCACGCTGATGCACGATCAGGCCTTGCTCGCCAACGCGCAGCGTGATCTGGCGCGCTATCGCGAATTGATCAAGGTCGGCTCCACCACCCGGCAAACCCTCGACACTCAGGCCTCGCTGGTGCAGCAACTGCAAGGCACGGTCGCCTCCGATCAGGGTAGCGTGCAGAACCTCGACGTGCAGTTGAGCTACTGCACCATCACCTCGCCGGTGGATGGTGTGGTCGGCCTGCGTCAGGTCGATCCCGGCAACTACGTGACCACCACCAGCGCCACCGGGATCGCAGTGATCACCCAGATGACCCCGGCCACCGTGGTGTTCGCCGTGCCCGAGGACGATCTGGGGGCGATCAATCAGGCCATGGCCAAAGGCGCAGTGACGGTGCTGGCCTACGACCGCAACAAGCACAATCTGCTGGCGACCGGCAGCCTGTTGGCGCTGGATAACCAGGTCGATACCAGCACCGGCACGATCAAGGTCAAGGCGCAGTTCAACGACGCGGGCAAGGCGTTGTTCCCCAATCAGTTCGTCAATGCGCGGCTCAAGGCCGACACCCTGAGCCAGATCAGCGTGGTGCCGACCCGGGCGATCCAGCACGGCAGCAAGGGCGATTTCGTGTTTGTGGTGGTCGACCCCGGCAACAAGGTCAGCCTGCGCAACATCAAGACCGGCCCGGCGACGGGGGATGTTTCGGCGGTGCTCGATAACGGCGTGAAGGCCGGCGAGCAAGTGGTCACCGAGGGCGCCGACAAACTCGACGACGGCTCTGCGGTGAAAGTCGTCGCGCAGTAGGAGGCGTAGCCCATGAACGTCTCGCGGCCCTTCATCGAACGCCCGGTTGCCACCACGCTGTTGATGGTCGCAGTGCTTCTGCTGGGCCTGCTCGGTTATCACCTGCTCTCGGTATCGGCGCTGCCGGAAGTCGATTACCCGACCATTCAGGTTTTCACCCAGTACCCGGGGGCCAGTCCCGAGGTGATCAGTTCGTCGATCACTGCGCCGCTGGAACGTCAGTTGGGCGAGATGCCGGGCCTCAAGTCGATGAACTCCACCAGTTCCGACGGCGCTTCGGTGGTGACCCTGCAGTTTGACTTGTCGCTGTCGCTGGACGTCGCCGAACAGGAAGTGCAGGCCGCGATCAACGCCGCCGGCACTTTCCTGCCGGCCAACCTGCCGTACCCGCCGGTGTACAGCAAGGTCAACCCGGCCGATGCGCCGGTGCTGACCCTGTCGCTGACCTCCGACGTACTGCCGCTGACCAAGGTCGAAGACCTCGCCGACACGCGGCTGGCGCAGAAAATCTCGCAGATCACTGGCGTCGGTCTGGTCACCATCAGCGGCGGGCAGCGCCCGGCGGTGCGGGTCGAGGCCAACACTTCGGCGCTGAACAATCTCGGCCTGTCCCTGGATGACCTGCGCACTTCGCTGGGCACGGCCAACGTCAATCAGGCCAAGGGCAATATCGACGGCAAGTATCAGGCGTATTCGATCGGTACCAACGACCAGTTGCAGTCGGCCGAGGAGTACCGCGACCTGGTGATTGCCTACAAGAACGGCGCGCCGGTTCGCCTGTCGCAGATCGCCAGTTCGACCCAGGGCCCGGAGAATCCACGGCAAGCCGCGTGGACCGACAGCACGCCGTCGATTGTCCTGAACATTCAGCGCCAGCCCGGCGCCAATGTGATCGACGTGGTCGACCGCGTGCAGCAACTGTTGCCCAAACTGCGCGCCAGTCTGCCGGCGACACTCAAGGTCAATGTGCTCACCGACCGCACGCAAACCATTCGCGCCTCGGTCACCGACGTGCAGTACGAGCTGGGCGTGGCGGTGCTGTTGGTGGTGATCGTGATTTTCCTGTTCCTGCGCAATCTGCCAGCGACGATCATCCCGGCGGTGACTGTGCCGCTGACCCTGGTCGGTACGCTCGCCGTGGCCTATGGGCTGGGCTTCTCGCTGAACAACCTGACGCTGATGGCGCTGACCATCGCCATCGGCTTCGTGGTCGATGACGCGATCGTCATGATCGAAAATATCACCCGCTATCTCGAAGCCGGCGACTCACCGCTGCAAGCGGCACTCAAGGGTTCGGAGCAGATCGGCTTCACCATTATTTCGCTGTCGGTGGCGCTGATCGCGGTGATGATCCCGTTGCTGTTCATGGGCGATGTGGTCGGACGGCTGTTCCGCGAATTCGCCATGACCGTGGCTGTGACCATCGTCATCTCGGCGCTGATCACCCTGACCCTGACGCCGATGATGTGCTCGCGCATGCTCAAGCACAGACACGAGGAGCGCCGGGTCGATTTCTTCGACCGGATCAACGGCTATTACGTCAAAGGTCTGGACTGGGTGCTGCTGCACCGCGGGCTGACATTGATTTCGGTGGTGTTCACGGCGGCGCTGACCCTGTTGATCATCGTGGTCATGCCCAAGGGGTTTTTCCCCGAACAGGACACCGGGCTGATTCAGGGCATTTCCCAGGCCTCGCCGAGTATTTCCTTTCAGCAGATGCAGGTCGAACAGCAGCGGCTGGCGGCGCGAATTCTCAAGGATCCGGCAGTGGCGAGCCTGTCGTCGTTCGTCGGCATCGACCAGACCAACCCGACGATCAATCAGGGCAACCTGCTGATCAACCTCAAGCCCCACGGTGACCGCGACAACAGCGCCGCAGTGATTCGCCGACTGTCCGATGCCAACGCCGATGACGCCGGGATCCGCCTGTACCTGCACAGCGTGCAGGACCTGACGCTCGACGCCACGGTCTCGACCACCAGTTATCGCCTCGGCCTGCAGGCCACCGATCCGGATGAGCTGGCGCTGTGGACCAACAAACTGCTGGTGGCGATCAAGCAGGACCCGATGTTCACCGATGTACAGAGTCAGGCGCTGCAGTTCGGCAATCAGATCCAGCTCAACTTCGACCGCGCCACGGCGTCGCGTCTGGGCATCACGCCGCAGGCCATCGATGACGTGCTGTACGACGCCTTCGGTCAGCGCCAGGTCTCGACCATCTACACCCAGCTCAACCAGTATCACGTGGTGATCGCCACCGACCATCCGCCGCGTAACCTGGCCGATCTGCTGACCGGGCTCTATGTCGATATTCCCGGAGGCGGGGTGGCGCCGCTGTCGAGCATGGCGACCATGCAGGTGATCCGCGCGCCGGTGACGATCAATCGGCTCGGGCAATTTCCCTATGCCGATGTGTCGTTCAACCTCGCCCCCGGGCAGACCCTTGGCGCGGCAGTGACGCGGCTCAAGGACATCGAAGCCAAGGCCGGCCTGCCGCTCTCGGTGCAGGCTAACCTGGAAGGCGCGGCGGCGACGTTCGAGGCGTCGCTGTCCAACCAGGTGTTTCTGGTGCTGGCGGCGATCATCGTCGTGTACCTGATGCTGGGGATACTCTACGAGAGCTTCGTGCACCCGGTGACGATTCTCTCGACCTTGCTCTCCGCGGCGCTGGGTGCCTTGCTGGCGCTGCTGATCACCGGCACGCAGTTCGACATCATCGGACTGATCGGCATCGTGCTGTTGATCGGGATCGTGATGAAGAACGGGATCATGATGGTCGACTTCGCCCTGGAGCTTGAGCGTGAGGGCGGACTCGATGCGGTGGCAGCGATTCGTCAGGCGGCCGAGCTGCGTTTCCGGCCGATTCTGATGACCAGCATGGCCTCGTTGTTTGGTGCGGTGCCGCTGGCGCTGGGTACCGGGATCGGCTCGGAACTGCGCCATCCGCTGGGCATCGCGATCATCGGCGGGCTGCTGTTGAGTCAGTTGCTGACGCTGTTCTCGACTCCAGTGATTTTCCTCGCCATGCACAGTCTGGAGCAGCGCTTCAGTCGGCGCCGGCCAGCGGTGGTCGAAGGCTATCGCGATGAACCTTAGCGCACCGTTCATCCAGCGCCCGATCGCCACCACGCTGCTGGCGGTGGGGCTGGCGCTGTTCGGCGTGCTGGCGTTCAACCTGCTGCCGGTAGCGCCGTTGCCGGAGGTGGATTTTCCCACCATCAGTGTGCGCGCATCACTGCCCGGGGCTGATCCGGGCACTGTCGCGTCGTCGGTGGCAACGCCGCTGGAACGCCAGTTCGGACAGATCGCCGGTGTCACCGAGATGACCTCGTCGAGTTCGCTGGGGGCGACGCGCATCACCCTGCAGTTCGACCTCAACCGCGACATCGACGGCGCGGCGCGGGATGTGCAGGCGGCGATCAACGCGGCACGCAGCAACCTGCCCAGCGACCTGTCCGGCAACCCGACCTACCGCAAGGTCAACCCGGCCGATTCGCCGATTCTGATCCTCAGTCTGACCTCCGACAGCGCCACACGCGGACAGATGTACGACGTGGCCTCGACGCTGCTTGAGCAACGCCTGTTGCAGACCACTGGCGTCGGCGACGTGACGGTGGGCGGCGCCGCCTTGCCGGCGGTGCGCATCGAACTCAATCCGGATCGACTCAACCGCTACGGCGTCAGCCTCGAACAGGTGCGCCAGGTGATTCAGGCGTCCAACGTCAACTTGCCCAAAGGCACGGTGTCAGTCGGCGATCAGTCGTATGGCCTCAAGGCTAACGACATGCTTTATCAGGGCACGGATTACGGCCCGCTGGTGGTGAAGAAAAACAATGGCGAGCTGGTGCGCATCGCCGATCTCGGCGACGTCACCGAAGACGTCGAAGACCTGCGCAACTTCGGCCTGTCCAACGGAAAACCGGCGGTGTTGCTGGTGGTGTTCAAGCAGCCCGGAGCCAATGTCATCGACACCGTCGACGCGGTGAAGGCCGACCTGCCGTTCTTGCAAAGCTCGATACCCTCGGCGATCAGGATCAACATCCTGATGGACCGCACCAGCACCATCCGCGCGTCGTTGCATGACGTGGAAATGACCTTGCTGATTTCCATTGCGCTGGTGACGCTGGTGACGTTCGCGTTCTTCCGCGACTGGCGCAGCACACTGATCCCGGCCATTGTCGTGCCGCTGTCGCTGCTCGGCACCTTCGGCGCGATGTACTTTCTCGGCTACAGCCTGAACAACCTGTCGCTGATGGCGCTGACCATTTCCACCGGGTTCGTGGTGGACGACGCGATCGTGGTGGTCGAGAACATCATGCGCCATCTGGAACAGGGCGAGAGCCGCGTGCAGGCGGCGCTGGCCGGTGCGCGCGAGGTCGGTTTTACGGTGATGACCATCAGTGTTTCGCTGGTGGCAGTGTTCATTCCCCTGTTGCTGATGGGGGGAATTGTCGGACGACTGTTTCGCGAATTTTCGATTTCGTTGTCGGTGGCCATCGTGATTTCGATGGTGGTGTCGCTCACGGTGACGCCGATGCTGTCCAGCGTGCTGCTGCGTACGCAACAGCAGGCAGGCGCCGCCGAGGATCACCCGGATTCGCGCTTTCACCGCGTCTACGACCGCACGCTCGGCTGGGTCGTCGATCACTCGTTTCTCATGGGCCTGCTGACGCTGCTGGTGATTGTGCTCGCGTGCGTGCTGTACGTGCTGGTGCCCAAGGGCTTCTTCCCGCAGGAGGACACCGGGCGCATGTCCGGCAGCATCATTGCTGCGCAGAGCATTTCCTTTGGCGCGATCCAGTCAAATTTCAGCGAGATCAACCAGAAAGTGCTGAGCAACCCGAATGTGGCCACCGTCGGTGGGTTTGTCGGCGGTGGAGGCGGGATCGGCGGCGCGGTCAACAGTGCGCAACTGTTCATCACCCTCAAGGCGTTGGCCGCGCGCAAGGACAGTGCCGATCAGGTCATTGCGCAGATTCGCCACACGCTGGGCGACATGCCCGGTACCCGTCTGTACCTGCAGTCGGCGCAGGACATCACCGTCGGCGGGCGGCAGAGCGGGGCGCAGTACCAATACACCCTGACTGCCGATGACCAGAGCACCCTCGATGAATGGGTGCCCAAGGTCGTCGCTGCGTTGCACGGCTTGCCGCAACTGACCGACATCAACACCGACCAGCAGGACAACAGCCTGATGGCCAGCGTCACCGTCAATCGCGATGCGGCGGCGCGACTGGGGGTGAGCATGTCGGCCATCGACCAGACGCTGTACGACGCCTTCGGTCAGCGCCAGGTGTCGACCATTTACCGCTCCGCCAACCAGTACCACGTGGTGATGGAAGTCGCGCCACCGTACTGGACCGACCCGACGACCCTGAAAAATATCTATGTGCCGGTGGGCACCGCGGCGGTCGCTGCCAAGGGCGCCGCCGTGGCACCGAATCTGAGTGCCAGCGCCGCGCAAGCGCTGGTGCCTCTGTCGGCGCTGGCGGATTATTCGGTCGGGCGCACGGCGATTTCCATCAGCCATCAAGGCACTTTTCCGGCGGTGACCGCCTCGTTCAATCTTGTGCCGGGAGTGTCTATCGGCCAGGCGACGGCGCTGGTGGACAACGCGGTGAAGCAGCTGCGCATGCCGGCCAGTGTGGTCGGCCAGTTCGCGGGCACGGCGCAGGTGTTCCAGACTTCGGTGGCCAGTGAGCCGTTGCTGATCGTTGCCGCGCTGCTCTCGGTGTACGTGGTGCTGGGCATGCTCTACGAGAGCCTCGTACACCCGCTGACCATTCTGTCGACCTTGCCGTCGGCCGGGGTCGGCGCCTTGATTGCGCTGCTGCTGACCGGCACCGAACTGTCGATCATCGCGCTGGTAGGGGTGATTCTGCTGATCGGGATCGTGAAGAAGAACGCGATCATGATGATCGACTTCGCCATCACCGAGCGCCGCGAATTCGGCCTGAGCGCCAAGGACGCGATCCGCCGCGCCTGCCTGATCCGCTTTCGGCCAATCATGATGACCACGCTGGCAGCGATTCTCGGCGCACTGCCACTGGTGCTCGGCAGCGGTTATGGCTCGGAACTGCGCCGACCGTTGGGGATTTCGATCATTGGCGGCTTGCTGTTCAGCCAGTTGCTGACGCTGTACACCACGCCGGTGATCTACCTTTGGCTTGACCGGGCGTCGCAGCGCCTGCGCAGGAGTACTTCATGAGTTTTCACCATTCCCCTGTGGGAGCGAGCCTGCTCGCGAAGGCGTCGTGTCAATCGACTTCCCTGTCGAATGTGAAATCGCATTCGCGAGCAAGCCCGCTCCCACTGTTGATCTTCTTTGGCTTGTTGTTGAGTGGCTGCATGGTTGGTCCGGATTATCAGAAGCCGGCAATCGAGCTGCCGCAGACGTTCAAGGAAGGCAACCAATGGCAACGCGCCCAGGCCAACCCGCAGGGCGCCATGGACAGCCAGTGGTGGCGGATCTATCAGGATCCGATCCTCAACGATCTGGTCGAACGCTCGGCCAGGGCCAATCAATCGATCATCGGCGCCGAGGCTGCCTATCGGCTGGCGCAGGCGCAGGTGGCGTCCAGTCGCGCGGGGCTGTGGCCGACAGTGGGCGTCGGGTTGTCCGGCGCGCGCGGCGTCGGCGGCGGGGCCAGCGGCAGCACCACCAGCGGCTTGACCGGCAGCAGCGGCGGCACCGTCGAGCAAACCGTCAGCGCGACCCTGAGCGCCAGTTGGGAGCCGGACCTGTGGGGCCTGGTGCGCCGCGGCATCGAGTCGAGCCAGGCCTCGCTGCAATCGTCCGATGCGCTGCTCGCCGGGGTACGGCTATCGATCGGCGCCAGCGTGGCGACCAATTATCTGGGGTTGCGGCAACTGGACATCGACATCGAACTGTTGCAACAACAGCAGACCATCAACCAACAGCTGTTGACGATGATCCAGGCGCAAACCGTGCAGGGCACGGCCACCAACGATCAGTTGCTGGTGGCGCAGGATCAACTGAGTACGGTGATCGCCGCGCTGCAAACGGCGCAGCGTTCCCGCGAGCAGGCCGAGCATGCGCTGGCGGTACTGGTGGGCATGGCGCCGGCGCAGTTCAATCTGCCCAGGGTTGCCGACTATCACTTCACCACGCCGATGCCGCCGCCAGTGTTGCCGTCGAACCTGCTGCTGCGGCGCCCCGATGTGGTCTCTGCCGAGCGCTTGGCGGCGGCTGCCAACGCGCGAATTGGTGTCGCCGAAGCGGCGTTCTTCCCGACCCTGAGCCTGACCGCTGAAGGTGGTTTTCGCGGCACGGCGCTGGGTGGCCTGTTCTCCGTGCCCAACCGCATCTGGACCCTGGGTCCGGCGCTGGCCGAAACCATTTTCGACGGCGGCGCCCGCGAGGCGGCCAAACAAGAGGCCGAGGCCACTTACGATCAGGACGTGGCGAATTACCGTGGCACCGTGCTCGGTGCGTTGCAGAACGTTGAGGACAACTTGTCGGCGATCAATCACCTGCACACCCAGGCGCAGGCGTACGAGCAGATGTTCCAGCGCAACCAGCAACTGTTCGGCAGCCAGCAGGCGCAACAGCGCGCCGGCACGGTCAGCCAGCAGGCGGTGCTGACCCAGCAACTGGTGCTGTTGCAGGCTGAGCAGAACCTGCGCGACACCCAGGGGTTGCTCAGCCAGGGCAGTGTTGCGCTGTTCCAGAGCCTGGGGGGCGGCTGGCAGGTGCCGTAGCATCTCGCTCCCTTGAGAGCGGCGCGGTATGCTGCGCGCACTTTTTTCACGTAGGGAAACCTGACCCATGGCAGGAAGCAGTTTGCTGGTGCTGATCGACGACATCGCCACCGTTCTGGATGATGTGGCGTTGATGAGCAAGATGGCCGCGAAGAAGACCGCCGGCGTGCTCGGCGACGACTTGGCGCTCAATGCCCAGCAAGTCAGCGGCGTGCGCGCCGAGCGGGAAATTCCTGTGGTCTGGGCGGTGGCCAAGGGCTCGTTTCTCAACAAGCTGATTCTGGTGCCGTCGGCGCTGGCGATCAGCGCGTTCGTGCCGTGGCTGGTGACACCGCTGCTGATGGTCGGTGGTGCGTACCTGTGCTTTGAAGGTTTCGAGAAACTCGCGCACAAGTTCCTGCACAGCAAGACCGAAGATGATGCCGACCACGCGCAGCTGAGCGCGGCAGTGGCCGAGCCGGCCACCGATCTGGTGGCCTACGAGAAGGACAAGATCAAAGGCGCGATCCGCACCGACTTCATCCTCTCGGCAGAAATCATCGCCATCACCCTCGGCACCGTGGCCGACGCGTCGTTGACCCAGCAAGTGATCGTGATGTCCGGCATCGCGATTGTCATGACTGTCGGCGTTTACGGCTTGGTGGCCGGCATCGTCAAGCTCGACGACCTCGGCCTGTGGCTGACGCAAAAATCCGCTTCGGCAGCAAAAACCATCGGCAACGCGATCCTGCGCGCCGCGCCGTACATGATGAAAGGCCTGTCGGTGATCGGCACGGCGGCGATGTTCCTCGTCGGCGGCGGGATCCTCACCCACGGCATTGCTGTGGTGCATCACTGGATTGAAAGCGTCGGTGCGGCCGCTGGCAGCGCCGGGTTTGTGGTGCCGGTGCTGCTCAATGGTGTGGCCGGGATTATCGCCGGGGGCGTGGTGTTGCTCGCGGTGAGCGTGGTGGGCAAATTGTGGAAGGCCGTGCGGGCGTAAGGCCGCCCGCAGGTGTTCATGCCGGGAGATCAGCGCCCTTGAGCAGGTGCTTCGACAGGTAATGCGCGACGGCTTCATCGGTGTATCGGCCGATGATCTCCGCCTCGGGCAGTGCCTGCCTCAACTCGGCATGTGCGTTGCCCATGAGCACGCCTTTGCCGACATCGGCCAACATGTCGGCGTCATTCATTGCGTCACCAAAAGCGATGCAGGCCTCAATGGGCACGTTGAGGAATTCGGCCAGTTGCTTCAGCGCATTGCCCTTGGAAACGTCTCTGGCCATGACCTCCAGGCACCATGGAAACGTGAACACAGTGCCGATCTGATCGCCCAGCTGTTGTTCCAGCCGCTCCTGCAGCCGGAGCAGGGCGTCATGATCCTTGCTGCGCTGAAAGAAAAACACTTTCTGCACAGCATGCACTGGCAGATGCTCGGCCGCGCAGAGTGTTGGCTGGAAGTCCGGGTTCTGGCTGAAGTCTTTCAGATTTTCGTCTTCTCGACTCATCAGCCAGCCGGATCGGCAGTAAAGGTTGATCGTCAGATCGGTGTCTGCTCGGGTTTCCTCAAGCAATGTCTGGACAACCGCAGTCGATAATTCTGCGCTCAGAGCAAGCCCGCCACAGGCGCTGGAAATGCGCGCGCCATTGGCGGTGATCAGGTGAACCGGTGGTGACTGGCTGTCGAGCAGCGACTCGACGTCAGCCTGATGGCGACCCGTCGCCAGCACGATGTGATGGCCTGCGCGGTTCAGGCTGTGAATCACGCTTTTGGTAAAGGCACCGAAAGTATCGCTTGGCAGCAGCAGCGTGCCATCCAGGTCAGAGGCAATAAGCAAGTACATCATGAGTCCTCGGAAGGGATCGCCTGCCCACCCGATTGCCGTCTGTGCGGACAATCGAGTGGCGTCGCAAGGCTACTGGCGTTCGAGTAATTTCAGAGATTGTGCTTTGGTGAAGGTCATCCGCTCTTCCAGCCGGTGATTGTCCTTTTCGTAGTAGATGCTCATGTCGGCATGCTCCTGCGGGACCGGAACAATGCGGTCGATCATCGGCAAGGTATCCATCAGCAACTGACGGGCGTACCCCATCGCGCGGGTATAGGTGTCGATCACTTCCTCGAACTCAGGGTAGATGCAGAAGGCTACCTGATTGAGGATCGGCCCCTCGTCTATGCCTTCGCTGATCTCGTGCAGCGTGGCGCCATGCATCCGCTCGCCATTCTTCAAGGCCCAGTTGACCGGACGTACGCCGCGGTATTTGGGCAGGTAGGAAAGGTGCAGGTTGATGATTTTCGCGCAGCAGTCGATGAAGCGCTTGGGCAATATCCGCTTGTGGAAAATGACCAGGCAGAGGTCGCAAGCGAAGGTGCCGTCGGCGTAACCTGGCAGGTCTTCGATCCGACCGCTCTCGATCACCTCGATGCCGTGCTCCCGGCAATACTCGATCAGCGTCCGTTCAGTGCTGACCGGCTCGAAAGGATCGGCTACCACGTACGACACGGTATGTTCGGGGGAGGCATTGAAGTATTCGCAGGCGAAGATGGCCAGTTCGCCCTTGCCGCAAATCACTACCTGCTCAGGCGAGTTCAACGGCGTTCTCCTTCGCGTGGCTGCTGATGTTTTTCTGCACTGCCAGGTCGTGCATCACGTCGCTCAGGGCCTGGATCAACCGGGCGTTTTCGTCAGGTGTGCGGCAGGACACGCGGAAGTACTTGTCGGAGTCGGTATTGCGTTTGCCCGAGCACTCCTTGATGTACATGTGGTGCTTGTCCAGCAACAACCTGGAAATGGTCTGGGCGTCAGAGTAATGAGCCTTGCAGTAAATGAAGTTTGCTTCGGTCTTGAAGCCGCTGATGCCCTCGATGGCGTCCAGTGCCTGTTGAAAGGCGCGAGTGTCGCTGATGACTTGTTGGCAGCTGGCCAGGTATTCCTGCTGGTATTGCGGCAGATGCAACAGGAACTCCTCGGCAAAACCGTTGATGTTCCAGATCGGCAGCAGCGAGTTGATCAGTGCCAGCAAGGTCTGGTTGGCGCTGGCCAGGTAGCCGATGCGAATACCGCCGATACCGAACGTCTTGCTCATGCTGCGAATCACCACCAGGTTGGGGTGTTCGTCGAGTACGTTGAGCAAGGTGCTGTCGGCGTGGTTGGAGAAATCGAGGAACGATTCGTCGACGATCAGTGAGATATCCAGTTCCAGCAACTGCACGGCGAGCGCCGACAGGGCCGAGGCGGGTGTCAGGGCGCCGGTCGGGTTGTTGGGCGATTCGATGATCACCACCTCAGGGCGCTGTTGCCGGCAGGTAGCGAGCAGCGCATCGATGTCGATCGCGAAGTCGTCCTCTTCCCGCGTGTAGTGGCAGAGCGTGCGCTGTTCACCGAAGACGTTGGCGTATTCGTTGAAGGACGGCACGGTCACGAGGGCGCTGCCGGCATACACGGACGGCAGCAGCTTGATGATTTCCGCTGCGCCATTGGCCACGCACAGGTGTCTCGGGGAGACGCCGAGGAATTCGCAGAGTGACTCCTCGATGAGTCGTCTGGCGCCGGGGTAGTTGAGGAAGATGTGATCAAAGTTGTCCTTGATCTTGTCTTTCATCTGCTGTGGCGGGAAATGAAAGTTGTAGATCAAGGCGAAATCCAGCATCGGGTAGCGCCAGTAACCGCCGTGGCGGTTCTGAACGAAGCCCAGGCGGTCACGACTGGAAATGTAGTTGCAGATCGTCAGGTCGTAATAGTTGTCGACCTCATACCATTCGGTTGCCGGGACGATGACTGTCTGAATATCCCACTTGCCCTCAAGCGATGCTTTCTTGAATACGTCTTCGTAGTAGGCGTTGAGGTTGTTTTTTCTGACGTTGCTGGCGAGTTGTTTTTTGATGTGCTCGGCGAACGTGGCTGACCCGACCTGGTACAGGTTGACGGTCTTGTACTGTCCGTCACGGGCCTCGTGGCCGATGTCCTTGGTCGAGCCGAAGCCTTGCAGCCGAGCGTCTTCGAGGATGGCGTAGGTGCCTTCCATGTTCTTGCCCAGCGGCGACACCAGGGCGACCAGATCCCCCGGCTTCTGCAGCAACTGTTGCAGGCTGGAGGCCGAGAAGTAAATGTCGCCCTCGATGATCAGGGTGTTCTGCGTAATGTGTTCGCGGGCCAGGTACAGCGAGTAGATGTTATTGGTCGTGGCCCAGTCAGGGTTGCTCACGAATTCGAAGTTGATGCCGGTGTCCATCGCCCGAAGATGAGCGGTAATGGTCTCCGACTGATAGCCGACCACGACGACTACGTGTTTGATACCCAGCGTTTCGAGGTTGTTCAGGGCGTTGTCGATGAACGCGATATTGTTGGTTTTCACCAAGGGCTTGGGCGTGTGGCGCGTGCGCTTGCCCAGGCGGCTTCCGCGCCCGGCGCAAAGAATGATGGCTGTCTGATTATTCATTGTAATTTCCTTATTTAACGAAAATGAGTCCGGGCACCACGTGCTGGTACATCCACACGCCGTCGATCCTGCCGTGAAAGCTCTCCTCGCCGCCGCTGTCTCCACCGGTCTTGATCCCGGCCCCGAGGCCGAATGTATGGAAGTTTTCCAGTACTCGACCTTCGCGGGTGACCGGGTTGAGTTGCTGGTTGGTGAGCAATCCGAAATCGTCCTGTTGCAGTTCCAGCGCCGTGCCATCGACATCCAGTATCGGCACCAGCCCGGCCTTGTATCCGGTGCTGTGAATCAGCAGGTCCGATTGCGCGATCAGGTTCAGGATCTGATCGGCGGAGGCCTGCGCGATGTCGACGATGTTCAGGTTGCGGATCAGGCCTTGTTTGATCTTGCGAGCGAACTCGAACGAGTCATATCGCAGGCCCGAATAACGATTGACCCTTTGGCTGGCCTGGCAGATATCGGCATCGACAAACGGATAGTGTTGCTCGCGCGCAGAGGCGGGGGAGTCGAAGAACAACTTGAAATCGCGCTTGGTCAGCAAGGTGATGGTGCCTGGAAAGTCCAGTTGCTCCACCAGACGGATCAGGCAGGAAACGGCGCTGTGCGAAGAACCGACGATGGCCAGGTTGCGGTATTTGCCGCTTTGCAGCGCCTGGTCGTGTTCACCCTTGAGCAGCGAATCCGAATTGATGTTGTGTTGCGGGTGCTGCAAGGTGGCTTGATTCAGCCGGCCACCGATGTTGAAGATGATTTTCTTGCACGTCGCCTGCACGCGCTGGCCATCGAGCAGATAGCTGACGCAGTAGTGACCCTGCGCGGTCAGGCGGATTTCGCTGACGGTCGACTGTGTGGAAATTTCAAAGCGTTTGTAGAGCGCCTTGTGCCGGGACACGTAGGTGCCGATGTGTTCGAGGAAGCGTCCGACATGACGCAGCTCTACCGCCTCACCCCGGCGTTCGGTGAAATACGTCCATTCTGGCGTGCCCTGCAGGAATCGACTCAAGTCGTCCGTGCGGTCCTGGAATTTTTCCAGAAAGACCCCGCCCAGCGAGTTGGCAGTGATCCGGTATTGACCGATTTCACCGCTGCCCAATGTGCTGGATTTCTCAAGTATCAGGCAGCGCTGTATCTGTTCATTCTGAATAAGATCAGGCAACAGCGAGATGTTGGCCGGGCCGGCGCCACATAGGATGAGGTCATAAATCGGCGTATTCATGAGGCTTTCCTGAAAGTTGAGAAGTTCGAGAAAATGGTTTTATTCAGGCAAAGAAACTCCGCACCAACTTGATTGGCGTGCAGCGATGGAGCTTTGCAAGTTTTGCGTCGAGTGATTAGCCAGTGGTGGGCGAAGTCTCGATGTTTGCTACGGGGCGAGCTGTTTCGTCCGTGGACTTCCTCAATCGGAAAATCCCCATGAAGATGAGCGTCATCAGCAGGCTGGACAATGTCAGGAATATATAAAGTGCGGTTCCGCTGAGGTTCTGTATAAACAGCCCGCCGACAATCGGCGAGAGAGAAAAGCCGATGCTGTATAACGATGCGGCACCAAAGTAGGCACCTCGCAGATTGGGCGGCGCCAGGCTGTCGACAAACATGTTGATGCACGGAAAGAGCAGGGTCTGGCTGATACTCATGAGCAATACAGCGCCGTACCACAACGCCTTGATGTCGTAGTTGTGCGCGGCCAAGGCAAAGCCGGCCTCGCCGAGGATCAACAGGGCCGAGCCAAGATAAATCTTGGTGTTCAGTGATACCGACGACAGTGCACTGGCAAGCGGCAATTGCAGTATCACGATTGTCGAGGCATGCAAAACGATCAACGAGGCGACAAAGGGCAGGTAACCTTCGAAGGCAAGGGCGGCCATCAGTTGCGGCAGGCTGGAGTCAAAACTGCCAAAGATGAACATCATGATGATGTTATTGATCACCAGCGCCAGGAACAGATGGTCTTTGGCGAGCACGCCCATGGTGCTTTTGAAACTGGTGGTATTGACCGCCTTGAGGGTCACACCTTTGCCGAAGACCACCACGCCGACCAGCAGCAGCACATAGGACAGGGTTACCAGGACGAAGGACAGGGAGTCGGCGGAGATTCCCAGTTTGAGCCCGAAGTAGGGACCTGTCGCCGCACCGGCGTTGAGGAAAAAGTAGCGCAGATGCATGGCGCGCTCGACCAGAGGCCGAGATTCGATGACATCGCCGATGATGGTTTTGATCGGGTTGTTGACCAGTGCCCACGACAGGTTTGCCAGCAGAGTCCCGGCAATGTAGCCATAAGCGCTGCTGCTGATGCCCAGTAGCAGGTAAGAGCTTGCAGCCACGACGCAGCCCAGCACGATGATTTTCAAGCGGCCGATTTTGTCCGACAGGTAACCGCTGTAAAAACTCGCTATCGAGGACAGGGCGATGGACAGTGTCAGGATCAGGCCGATAAACGTCGCACTGAAACCGAACCGGGTGTACAGCACGATCGAGATAAACGGCCAGACCATCATTGAAGTTGCACGGGTGACAAAGGTGCCGATAAACAATATCCAGATGAACAGTGGCATCTCGGAGATATATTGAGTGATACCGGTTTTTATTGAAGTATGCATGTTGATGACGGCCGTTTTTCAAACCCGCGACAAGTGCAGATTGAAGTGGTTGGATCAATGCATTGCCGACGCTGATCGCTGTAGTAATTCATCCGCAGCTAATTGAAGATGCACGACACTCCATGCCATTCGGACGGCATATTGAAATGTATCGATGGATGTATTACTGATAAGCCGAGCGACAGGCTATGCGCAAGTTTCGCTGAGTCTTGAATAATAAAGTCCGCTGCGACCTACAGGTTGCAGATATCGGGTAGACCAGCGTCGAAAGGGAGGATAAGGGAGAGCCGATATCATTCCTTGAATATCGTTGAACACGTCATTGCATCCTTGGCAGTGTTGAGGCGAGTCTACATAAGCTGTCACAGAATGTTAATAAAAAATTCACATTTAAATTTTTGTGTTCGATTTCGAATCTGCTTGTGGCTTTGACTCACGAGTTCGTTAAACGAGCAGCGCCTGTCTGAAAGACGAAATGGCAGTGGCAGTCTTTACCCGGGCGGGCGCAGAAGGGCAGGCATGACAAAAATGTCGGGCGTGAAGACGCGCTGACAAGCTCGACAAGGTCGGCGCTTGCCAGCGGTTGGGAGGGTTTACTCGGCTATCTGCAGTTTGCGCGACTCGGTGTACACGTAGCGAACTTTCTCGTACTCGAACGGCGAGTTCATCTGGCCATAGCGGAAGTTGGTCTGGTAGCGCTTGTCGACCGCGCGCAGGGCCCAGATTTCCGGGTGGTTTTCGCTGACTTTCGACACGTTCAGGTAGTTGATCGCCGATTCGGCGGTGTAGTCCACGGCCAGCCCGGCGGTATCACGAATGTTCGACGGGCCGAGGATCGGCAGCACGAAGTAAGCGCCGCCCGGTACGCCGTAGAAGCCCAGGGTCTGACCGAAGTCTTCGCTCTGGCGCGGCAGGCCCATGGCGGTGGCCGGGTCCCACAGACCGGCGACGCCGATGGTGGTGTTGAGCAGCAGCCGCGCCGTGGTTTCCATCGAACGCTTGCCCTTGAACTGCAGCAGGCTGTTGACCAGGTTCGGCACGTCGCCAAGGTTGTTGAAGAAATTGCTCACACCGGTGCGCAGGAAGCTTGGCGTCACGTAGCGATAACCGTCGACCACCGGCAGGAACACCCATTGGTCGAAGCGGTAGTTGAAGTGGTAGACGCGGCGGTTCCACGATTCCAGCGGGTCATAGACGTTGAGTGCGTTGAGCGTCGAACGCTCGAACTCACGCTGGTCCAGCCCCGGGTTGAACTTGAGTTTGGACAGCGGCTCCTTGAACCCGTCGCTGTCGACCACCACTGGCGCATTGGCTTTGCTGTTGTCGGCCTGGGCCACGCCTGCACTGAGGAGCGCTGCAATCAGCAGGAGATATTTAGCCACGGAAGAACTCCAGCATGGCGTCGCTGTTGACGCGGTAGTTAAGGTTGCCGCAATGGCCGCCGTACGGATAAACGGTCAGGCGATCACCAAAGGTCTTGCGCAGGAAGCCCAGGTCGCCGGGGCCGAGGATCACGTCGTCGGCATTGTGCATGACGGCGATTTTCGGGCTGTCATGCAGGTAATCCTTCAGGGCGTACAGGCTGACCTGATCGATCAGTTGCAGCAGGCTGCCGCCGTCGGTACGGGCGCGCCACATCGGGATCACCTGATCGGTCAGGTAGCAGTCGAAATCGCATTGCAGCGCACGCTTGAGGAACGGCGTGAGGCTGGTGCCTTCGGTGATCGGGAATTTCGGCGGGGTAATCAGGCCGCGACGGTTGATCAGGTCCGAAGTAAAGGCAATGTCGGCCGCCGAGAAGCGGAACGAGGTGCCGATCAGCATCGCCATCTGCTCGTTGGTCAGGTGCTGTTTGGACTGCTGGAAGTCGTAGAGCAGGGCGTCGTTGAGGTCGATGTAGCCCTTCTGCTGGAAGTAGCGGGTCAGCTTGCCCAGCACCAGTTCATAGAACGTGGTGCTGTTATTGATGCCTTTGACTTCGGTCTGCACCAGCTTGTCGAGGTTGCTGATCGAGGTGTAGAGGTTGACCGGCGGGTTGAGCAGCAGGACTTTCTTGAAGTTGAAGCTGCGTCGGGTTTCGTCCAGGTGCGCGACGAACGCGGCATCCAGGGCGCCAAGGCTGTAGCCGCTCAGGTAATACTCGGTAACCGGCAGTTTCGGGTTCTGCGCGCGGACGGCCTGCATCACCCGGTACATGTCTTCGGCGTCTTCCTTGGTGATGCCGGGCGTGGCGAAACGTGAAGCGGCGCTGATGAAGTCGAAGCTGGTCGGCGACGACAACTGCACGACGTGGTAGCCAGCCTTGTAGTAGAGCTTTTTCAGGTATTCATTGAGCGTGCTGTCAAAGCGCGCGCCGGTGCCGGCGATCAGGAAGATCAGCGGGGCCGGTTTGTCCTGCTCGGCGATGCGGTAGGTGAGTTTCTTCACCGCCCAGAAATTGTCCGGGAGGATGAACGCCCGTTCCGGGCGCAGGGTGATGCTGTGGTCGGACTGGTTGATGTCCTCGTTGGACGGCAGTTCCGGGCGCAGGTCCGGCGGCGTCGTGGCGATGGTCGCCTCGAACGGGTTGGTCAGGGGATAGCCATAGCTGGCGGCATCGATATCCACCGCCAGTGCGGACGCACTCAGAATAAGGCCGCTGAACAGCGCGGCGAAGCGCAAGGAACGGAGCATGACTAGATCCCTTAGAGGAAGGTGCCGAATGAGGTTCGCAGGCTATGACCACCGGGTTTGCGCCAAAGTGCCATGCGGCGGCACCAAACAGGCAGAATTCGGGGTAATAGTAGCTGGACGATACACTTTGCACGTCGCGGATGACCAGTTAACAGTTGTTAGTGCTTGCCAATGGTGCAAGTCCGATTAAGCTGGCCGCCGATTTCCGTAGATTGGAGTGATTCATGTCCCGCCGCTTGCCCGTGATCCTGTTGCTCGTTCTGCTGCCGTTATGGCTGGCGGCCAGTTATGGCGCGCGTTATGGCTTCATGGAGGATGGGCAGTGGGTCGGCATCTGCGTCGATGAGGCCAGCCGCTGGGAATGTGCGGTGCGTTCGAACCTGGGGCTGATGATTCACTTCAAGGTGCTGGGCTGGGCCGCGCTGGGTACGGCGCTGCTCGGTTTTGTCTTGCCCGGGCGGACGGGGTGGTGGCTGGCGGTGCTGGCGCTGGTGTTCGGGCTGCCGGCACTGGCGCTTTACAACACCACGTTAGCGGTGTTTGCGCTGGTGATTGGCGGGTTGCGCCTGGTCCGGGCGTCCCGTAGCACCTGACCGTCGGCCTTCGCGAGCAAGCCCGCTCCCACATTTGATTGCGTTCCAGCTGGAGGAACCCGATCAGATGTGGGAGCGGGCTTGCTCGCGAAGGGGCAAGATTGGCCTCTGGAGATCAGCGGTTGCGAACCCGCAAGCAGCGCCACAACGCCGCCACCATGAGCCCACTCACCAGCGCCCAACCCCAGGCCTGCTGGTTCTGCAACCCTTCCACAAATAACTGCGGCGCAATGCCGGCGCCAACGATAAAGGTCAGCAGGGCGATTTCCCGGCGCGGCACGCTGACCGGACGGCACACGTACACCAGCGCCGGCAGAATGAACGCCATGCTGGCGAAGCTGCGATAACGTGCGTCGAACACCATCTCCAGCATCATCACCGCTGCAGCAAAACCTGCTACGGCAACCAGCCAACCGGCGCGTCGCTCCAGCAGATTGAACGCGCGTTCACGCCAACCCTGGCGGCTGCTCAAGGTCAGCGCAGCATGCGCCAGCACCAGCAGGTTCAACGCTGTCAGCAAACCGACCCACAGCCATTCGCCGGCAAACCGCGTGGTCACCCGCGCCAGATCGCCCCAGGCGCCGATCGAGCAGGCGGCCACCGCGCCGAGCAGCGGCAGGATCAATGCTGATTGTGTGCTGCGCACCCGGCCGCCGAGCAGCAGCGTGCCGAGGAAAATCAGCCCGCCCAGGCCCAGCCATTCCTTCCAGTACGGCACGTTGGTCACCGGCCCGGCGAGTACGCCCTTGTCCTGACGATCCGCGTCGAACAGGCCCCAGTAGCCACCGACCGCACCTTCGCTGCCACGCTTCCATGGTTGGTCGAACGCCTCGATCAGGTTGTAATGCCAGCCTTCCTTCTCGGCCATCGCGACAAAACCACGAATGAATTTGGCTTCATTGACCCGGCTCGGCAGGGCGGTCTCGCGCTGGCGGCCTTCGCTGGGCCAGCCGGTCTCGCCGATCATCACGTCTTTGGGCGCGAACTTGTTGCCGAACACCTGACGCACATCCGCCACGTGTTGCAGGGCGACGTCGATGTTCGACGGATCGTCTTCCCAATACGGCAGCAAGTGAATGGTCAGGAAATCCACGGCCGGCGCGACTTCCGGATGCTTGAGCCAGAACTCCCAGACATCGGCATACGTGACCGGCTGCCTGACCTGGCTTTTGACCTTGTTGATCAGTCTGGCCAGTTGCGCGCCGGTGACTTCCTTGCGCAGCAAGGCCTCGTTGCCGACGATCACCGCACTGACCACGTCCGGGTTGGCGTTGGCCGAGGCGATCAGCAGGTCGACTTCTTTTTCAGTGTCCACCGGGTTGCTGTTGACCCAGGCACCGATCATCAATTTCAAACCGTGCTTGCGCGCCAGCTCGGGCAGGGCTTCGAGGCCGGTCATCGAGTAGGTGCGGATGCATTCGAAGCGCGTCGCCAGCAGGGCGAGGTCGGCGTCCATACGTTCCGGACGCAGCTTGAACGGCACGTCGAACGGCGACTGATCCTTGTCGAACGGCGTGTAGGAGGCGCATTGCAACTTGTGCGTCGGAGTGGCAGCGTCCGGCAGGATCACTGGTTTGCCGAGGCCATACCAGAAACCGCCAAGGGCAAACAGGCCAAGCAGGCAAGCGAAGAAATAGGGAACGAGCGGAAAGCGGGAAGTCGCGGACATGATCAGGCCGAGTGGCTGCAAAGCGACGCATGTTACCTGCATTTATCCGCGGGTTGGTGGCCTGCATCATTTGCCCATGCAAAGTTCGGGCGGATTATTTGGCGTCATTTATTCAGACGCGATTAATGGCTTTCTGATGTCGTTTCTCGTTGTCTTGAGGTCGTTGCCAGAGCAGGTCGCAGCGGGCGTCAGGTTGATGATCAAAAGCGTCAGTACTCCACTGTCGTACGAGCGAGTTTGCGGTCGGGCGTGATGGGGGCGCTGTGCACCATAACAATACGTTGACGATGCCCGGCATCCGTCGGGCGCAGCATTTCGGGGAAGTAACGATGAAGATGCGACGACTTTTAGGCGCAGGTGCCGCTCTGGTGCTTGCGATGAGCTCCACTTTCGCCAGCGCTGAAAAACAGACCCTGAACATCGGTTACGTTGACGGCTGGTCCGACAGCGTTGCGACCACCCACGTGGCGGCCGAAGTGATCAAGCAGAAACTCGGCTACGACGTGAAACTGCAAGCCGTCGCCACCGGGATCATGTGGCAGGGCGTGGCCACCGGCAAACTCGATGCGATGCTCTCGGCGTGGCTGCCGGTCACCCACGGCGAATACTGGGCGAAGAACAAGGATCTGGTCGTCGATTACGGCCCGAACTTCAAGGATGCGAAAATCGGCCTGATCGTGCCGGAGTACGTCAAAGCGAAATCGATCGAAGACCTGAAAACCGACGACAGCTTCAAAAACCGTATTGTCGGCATCGACGCCGGTTCAGGCGTGATGCTCAAGACTGATCAGGCGATCAAGGATTATGGCCTGGACAAATACACCCTCAAGGCCAGTTCCGGCGCCGGCATGATTGCCGAGTTGACCCGTGCCGAGAAGAAGAACGAATCGATCGCCGTCACCGGTTGGGTGCCGCACTGGATGTTCGCCAAGTGGAAACTGCGCTTCCTCGACGACCCGAAAGGCGTGTATGGCGCGGCTGAAACCGTGAACAGCATCGGCAGCAAGGAACTCGCCACCAAGGCCCCGGAAGTGGCCAAGTTCCTGAAGAATTTCCAGTGGGCGTCGAAAGACGAGATCGGCGAAGTCATGCTGGCGATTCAGGACGGCGCCAAACCTGAAGCTGCGGCCAAGGATTGGGTCGCCAAACACCCGGATCGCGTAGCCGACTGGACCAAATAACCCCGGATAAAGCACTGCACCTGTGGGAGCGGGCTTGCTCGCGAAAGCGTCGGATCAGTCAACCAGATTGTTGACTGACAGGACGCCTTCGCGAGCAAGCCCGCTCCCACATTTGTTTCTGGCGCAGCGTGGTTCACAGGGTTTGTGGCTGTTTGAGAGGTCATTTCCGATTATTTCGGCTCTTTACAGTCCGAAAATTGGCGAAAGTGTCATGTCGTTCTAATACTAAGGTCGTCTGGAAGCCGTTCCGCAGCCGCATACAGTGGATACGTTCCAACAATAATCTGTGCTGCGAGGATAAAAACAATGAACGACAGCATTTACCTCTCGATTCAAAACAGCCCGCGCTTCAAGGAGCTGGTGAAGAAAAGGGAACGATTCGCCTGGATACTCTCGGCGATCATGCTAGGGCTTTACTCCGCCTTCATCCTGCTGATCGCTTACGGGCCGCAAGTGCTCGGCGCCAAGATCAGTCCCGAATCATCCATCACCTGGGGTATCCCGATCGGTGTCGGCCTGATTGTCTCGGCCTTCGTCCTGACCGCTATCTACGTACGACGCGCCAATGGCGAGTTCGACGACCTGAACAATGCGATTCTCAAGGAGGCTCAGCAATGATCCGGCGTCTACTGGCTCTTTTGAGCATCGCAGCGTTCGCTCCGGCAGTCTGGGCCGCTGACGCCTTGACCGGCGAAGTCCACAAACAACCGCTCAACGTCGCCGCGATCGCCATGTTCGTGGTGTTCGTCGGTGCCACTCTGTGCATCACCTACTGGGCGTCCAAACGCAACAAGTCGGCCGCCGACTACTATGCGGCGGGCGGCAAGATCACCGGGTTCCAGAACGGTCTGGCGATTGCCGGTGACTACATGTCGGCGGCGTCCTTCCTGGGGATTTCCGCGCTGGTGTTCACCTCCGGCTACGATGGCCTGATCTACTCGATCGGCTTCCTGGTGGGGTGGCCGATCATTCTGTTCCTGATCGCCGAACGCCTGCGCAACCTGGGTAAATACACCTTTGCCGACGTGGCGTCCTATCGCCTCGGGCAAACTCAGATCCGCACCCTGTCTGCCTGCGGTTCGCTGGTGGTGGTGGCGTTCTACCTGATCGCGCAAATGGTCGGTGCCGGCAAGCTGATCCAGCTGCTGTTCGGCCTCGACTACTATGTCGCGGTGATTCTGGTGGGCATCCTGATGTGCCTTTACGTGCTGTTCGGCGGCATGCTGGCGACCACCTGGGTGCAGATTATCAAGGCGGTGCTGTTGCTGTCCGGTGCCTCGTTCATGGCGCTGATGGTGATGAAGCACGTCAACTTCGATTTCAACATGCTGTTCTCCGAGGCGATCAAGGTCCACCCTAAAGGTGAGGCGATCATGAGCCCGGGCGGCCTGGTGAAAGATCCGATTTCGGCATTCTCCCTCGGCCTGGCGCTGATGTTCGGTACCGCCGGCCTGCCGCACATCCTGATGCGCTTCTTCACCGTGAGCGACGCCAAGGAGGCGCGCAAGAGCGTGCTGTATGCAACCGGCTTCATTGGCTACTTCTACATCCTGACGTTCATCATCGGCTTCGGCGCGATCCTGCTGGTCAGCACCAACCCGGCCTTCAAAGATGCGGCGGGCGCTCTGCTCGGCGGCAACAACATGGCGGCGGTGCACCTGGCTGACGCGGTGGGTGGCAGTATTTTCCTTGGCTTCATCTCGGCGGTGGCGTTTGCGACCATTCTGGCGGTAGTGGCTGGTTTGACGCTGGCCGGTGCCTCGGCGGTGTCTCACGACCTGTATGCCAGCGTGATCAAGAAGGGCAAGGCCAACGACAAGGATGAGATTCGCGTGTCGAAGATCACCACTATTGCACTGGGTGTTCTGGCTATTGGCCTGGGTATCCTGTTCGAAAGCCAGAACATTGCGTTCATGGTTGGCCTGGCGTTCTCGATTGCGGCGAGTTGCAACTTCCCGGTACTGCTGCTTTCGATGTACTGGAAGAAGCTGACCACCCGCGGTGCAATGGTGGGTGGCTGGATGGGGTTGATCAGTGCCGTGGGGCTGATGATCCTTGGTCCAACCATTTGGGTGCAGATTCTGCATCACGAGAAGGCGATCTTCCCTTACGAGTACCCGGCGCTGTTTTCGATGATCATTGCGTTCATCGGCATCTGGTTCTTCTCGATCACTGACAAGTCGGCGGCGGCCGAGAACGAGCGGGCGCTGTTCTTCCCGCAGTTTGTGCGTTCGCAGACTGGCCTTGGGGCGAGTGGGGCGGTTTCGCACTAACAGCTGATTACATGTTTTGACTGAAATGCCCCGGTTGAGAGATCGGGGCATTTTTTTTTGTGGGCGGTTATCGGGCAGGCTGGGTTTTTTGTGGGAATGGGTACATATCCGTTGTTGTGGTAACGGCGGCTTAGGGTTCCGCCCTTACGGCGGGTCACTTTTTCCAGACGCCGAAAAAGTAACCAAAAAGGCTTGCTCCTACGTCCGGCCCGCTCGCTGAGGCTCGGGGTTCCTTCGCTCCGGGATCCATCCGGGCGCAGCGCCTACGGTTTGCTTCGCTGATCCATCGGGGGCTCTTGATTCCAGGGCATGGTCAGTACCTCCTGACCATGATTGATACCTGTAAACCATGCCCCCGGTCTCAAACGTAAAGGATGTACCCGGTCTTTACCGTGAGGGGCTTTTGATCTTGCTTTGGCTTTGGCTTTTGATCTTCAGGCCCCTTCGGCAGGCCGAGCGTAGGTGTCCATCAGGGGCTAGGCGCGCAGCGCCGTGCGGCGAAGCCGCATACATCGAGAGGAGGTGCAGCGAAGCAAACCGTAGGCGATGCCCCCGGATGGACACCGTAGCGAGGGAACACTGAGCCTCAGCGAAGTGCCGTACGCCGGGGCCAAGCCTTTTGGTTCCTTTTTGGCGTTTGAAAAAGGGACTCGCTGTAAGAGCGAAACCGCCAGCGGCAGCACCCGCAGCAACGGATATGTCCCCAATCCCCAATCCCCAATCCCCAAATCCCGGACAAACAAAAACGGCCCCTATATAAATAGAAGCCGTTCCCGATACAACTCAAGACGTTATCGCAAGACAGGTCTTATTTGCGGTCTTCCAGCTTGGTGATATCACGCGACTCGTAGCCGGTGTACAGCTGGCGCGGACGGCCAATCTTGTACGGGCTGGAGAGCATTTCTTTCCAGTGGGAGATCCAGCCAACAGTACGTGCCAAAGCAAAGATCACAGTAAACATGCTGGTTGGAATGCCGATCGCCTTGAGGATGATCCCCGAGTAGAAGTCGACGTTCGGGTACAGCGAGCGCTCGATGAAGTACGGGTCGGTCAGCGCGATCTCTTCCAGGCGCATGGCCAGTTCGAGTTGCGGATCGTTGTTGATGCCCAGTTCCTTCAGTACTTCGTCGCAGGTCTGCTTCATTACAGTCGCGCGAGGATCGCGGTTCTTGTAAACGCGGTGACCGAAGCCCATCAGCTTGAACGGATCGTTCTTGTCCTTGGCCTTGGCGATGAACTTGTCGATGTTGGACACATCGCCAATCTCGTCAAGCATGGTCAACACGGCTTCGTTCGCGCCGCCGTGGGCAGGGCCCCACAGTGCGGCGATACCAGCGGCGATACAGGCGAACGGGTTGGCACCCGAGGAGCCTGCCAGACGCACGGTGGAAGTCGATGCGTTCTGCTCGTGGTCGGCGTGGAGGATGAAGATCCGGTCCATGGCCTTGGCGAGTACCGGGCTGATCGGTTTGATCTCGCACGGGGTGTTGAACATCATGTGCAGGAAGTTTTCCGCGTACGTCAGGTCGTTGCGCGGGTACATCATGGGTTGGCCCATGGAGTACTTGTAAACCATCGCTGCCAGGGTTGGCATCTTGGCAACCAGACGGATCGCGGAGATTTCGCGATGCTGCGGGTTATTGATGTCCAGGGAGTCGTGGTAGAAGGCCGAGAGGGCGCCGACTACGCCGCACATGACGGCCATCGGGTGGGCGTCGCGACGGAAGCCGTTGAAGAAGGTTTTCAGCTGCTCGTGAACCATGGTGTGGTTTTTCACGGTGCTGACGAACTGGGCCTTCTGTTCTGCGGTCGGCAGTTCGCCGTTGAGCAGCAGGTAGCAGGTTTCCAGGTAGTCCGACTTTTCAGCCAGCTGTTCGATCGGGTAGCCGCGGTGCAACAGAATGCCGTTGTCGCCGTCGATATAGGTGATCTTCGATTCGCACGAGGCGGTCGACATGAAACCCGGGTCGAAAGTGAAGCGGCCCGTGGCCGTCAGGCCCCGAACATCGATTACATCGGGACCAACGGTGCCGGTTAAAATGGGCAGCTCGACGGGGGCTGCGCCCTCGATGATCAACTGCGCTTTTTTGTCAGCCATGTGGCCTCCTATTTATGCTTGAACCATCAGACAGACCCCCCACGCAGGGCCCGCACCACTATAGTGAGATAAATTCGAATGTCAATTTGCCTAAAGTCTTGCTCCAGAAGGCTTTAAGCGCACTTTTTCCTCGAAATTGACTGCCATTTACGCCTTTTATGCGACTTGTGCAATCAGCTATTGGGGGTAGGTGATTGCGTTGTCATTAGTAGCCTAACTGTCTATACTCGGCCACCGACCGCCAAGGGCTTTTGGGCTTGCTTTCATTGGGGGTCGCATCCCTGGGTGGTGGTTACCTGACCAGTGCACTCCCCAACAACTTTGCCCTGATTGTTAGGGGCTCTTCAGTGTGAAAAAAAAGCCGTGAAAAGCCAACGACCTGTAAACCTAGACCTAAGGACCATCAAACTCCCAGTCACTGCTTACACGTCCATTCTTCACCGTATCTCCGGTGTCATCCTCTTTGTCAGCCTGGCCATCATGCTTTACGCATTGGACAAGTCGCTGAGCTCCGAGGAAGGCTTCGGTCAGGTGAAAGCGTGTCTGACCAGTCCGCTAGCCAAGCTAGTGATTTGGGGCATCCTGTCCGCTCTGCTGTATCACTTGGTTGCCGGTGTGCGCCATTTGATCATGGACATGGGCATCGGCGAGACGCTGGAAGGCGGCAAGCTGGGCTCGAAAATCGTTATCGCCGTTTCCGTGGTGGTAATCGTTCTGGCAGGAGTCTGGATATGGTAACTAACGTCACGAACCTCTCGCGTTCGGGCCTCTATGACTGGATGGCGCAGCGTGTGTCGGCGGTCGTTCTCGCGGCTTACTTCATCTTTCTGATCGGATACGTCGTGGCCCACCCAGGCCTCGAGTACGCCCAGTGGCATGAACTGTTCGCCCACAACGGGATGCGTATTTTCAGCCTCCTGGCCCTTGTTGCTCTCGGCGCTCACGCCTGGGTCGGCATGTGGACCATCGCGACTGACTACCTGACGCCAATGGCGTTCGGCAAGTCCGCGACGGCTATACGTTTCCTTTTCCAGGCAGTATGCGGCGTTGCGATGTTCGCTTACTTCGTCTGGGGTGTGCAGATTCTCTGGGGTATCTGAGTCATGGCTAACATTCCAACGATTTCTTTCGACGCCATCATTATTGGTGGTGGCGGTGCCGGCATGCGCGCTGCGCTGCAGCTGGCACAAGGCGGTCACAAGACTGCCGTGATCACCAAGGTTTTCCCGACCCGCTCGCACACTGTATCCGCCCAGGGCGGCATCACCTGTGCGATCGCGTCCGCTGACCCGAACGATGACTGGCGCTGGCACATGTACGATACCGTCAAGGGCTCCGACTATATCGGTGACCAGGACGCGATCGAATACATGTGTCAGGAAGGCCCGGCTGCCGTTTTCGAGCTGGACCACATGGGTCTGCCGTTCTCGCGTACCGAGCAAGGCCGTATCTACCAGCGTCCGTTCGGCGGTCAGTCCAAGGATTACGGTAAGGGCGGCCAGGCTGCTCGTACCTGCGCAGCGTCCGACCGTACTGGTCACGCTCTGCTGCACACCCTTTATCAGGGCAACCTGAAAGCCGGTACCACGTTCCTGAACGAGTACTACGCTGTCGACCTGGTGAAAAACCAGGAAGGCGAGTTCGTCGGTGTGATCGCGATCTGCATCGAAACCGGCGAAACCTCCTACATCCGCGCCAAGGCCACCGTACTGGCCACCGGCGGTGCTGGCCGTATCTACGCATCCACCACCAATGCCCTGATCAACACCGGTGACGGCGTCGGCATGGCCCTGCGTGCTGGCGTGCCGGTACAAGACATCGAAATGTGGCAGTTCCACCCGACCGGCATCGCCGGCGCCGGTGTACTGGTTACCGAAGGTTGCCGTGGTGAAGGTGGTTACCTGATCAACAAGCACGGCGAGCGTTTCATGGAGCGTTATGCTCCGAACGCGAAAGACCTTGCCGGTCGTGACGTGGTTGCCCGCTCGATGGTTAAAGAAATCATCGCCGGCAACGGTTGCGGTCCGAATGGCGACCACGTGATGCTCAAACTCGACCATCTGGGCGAGGAAGTGCTGCACAGCCGTCTGCCAGGCATCTGCGAACTGTCGAAGACTTTCGCTCACGTTGACCCGGTTGTTGCGCCGGTTCCGGTTGTTCCGACCTGCCACTACATGATGGGCGGCGTTGCCACCAACATCCATGGTCAGGCGATCACCCAGAACGCCGAAGGTGTGGACCAGATCATTCCTGGTCTGTTCGCAGTAGGCGAAGTGGCTTGCGTATCGGTGCACGGTGCCAACCGTCTGGGCGGCAACTCGCTGCTCGACCTGGTGGTGTTCGGCCGCGCTGCCGGCCTGCACCTGGAAAAGGCGCTGACCGACGGTATCGAATACGACGACGCTACCGAAGCCGACATCGAAGCTGCCCTGTCGCGTCTGAACGCGCTGAACGGCCGTACCGATGGTGAAGACGTGGCTACCCTGCGTCGCGAGCTGCAAAGCTGCATGCAGAACTACTTCGGTGTGTTCCGTACCGGCGAATACATGCAGAAGGGCATCGCTCAGCTGGCTGATCTGCGCAAGCGTATCGCCAACGTGAAGATCAACGACAAGTCGCAGGCGTTCAACACTGCGCGTATCGAAGCGCTCGAGCTGCAAAACCTGCTGGAAGTGGCTGAAGCTACTGCCATCGCTGCCGAAGTGCGTAAAGAGTCCCGCGGTGCTCACGCCCGTGAAGACTTCGAAGATCGTGACGACGAAAACTGGCTGTGCCACACCCTGTACTTCCCGGGTGACAAGCGCGTCACCAAGCGTGCCGTGAACTTCTCGCCGAAGACTGTTCCGACTTTCGAACCTAAAGTCCGGACTTATTAAGGGTGACCGCCATGTTGCAAGTCAGTGTTTATCGCTACAACCCTGATCAGGACGCTGCGCCGTTCATGCAGGAATTCCAGGTCGATACCGGTGGTAAAGACCTGATGGTGCTGGACGTGCTGGCCCTGATCAAAGAGCAGGACGAGGGTTTCTCCTATCGTCGCTCTTGCCGTGAAGGCGTCTGCGGCTCCGACGGCATGAACATCAACGGCAAGAACGGTCTGGCGTGCATCACGCCGCTGTCCGCCGTAGTGAAAGGCAACAAGTTGATCGTTCGTCCGCTGCCAGGTTTGCCGGTTATCCGTGACCTGGTTGTCGATATGAGCATCTTCTACAAGCAATACGAGAAGGTTAAGCCATACCTGCAGAACGACACGCCGGCTCCGGCCATCGAGCGTCTGCAGTCCCCTGAAGAGCGTGAAAAGCTCGACGGTCTGTACGAGTGCATTCTGTGCGCCTGCTGCTCGACCTCGTGCCCGTCCTTCTGGTGGAACCCGGACAAGTTCCTGGGTCCAGCTGCCCTGCTGCAAGCGTACCGCTTCCTGGCAGACAGCCGCGACACCAAGACATCCGAGCGTCTGGCTTCGCTCGATGACCCGTTCAGCGTATTCCGCTGCCGGGGCATCATGAACTGCGTCAACGTATGTCCGAAAGGCCTGAACCCGACTAAGGCCATCGGTCACATCCGTAACATGCTGCTTTCGAGCGGCGTGTGATTCAGCTGCTGTAATCGTAGAACCGCTGTACCGAAGAGGCTGTGGCGCGGGCTTCAACCCGCGTCATGGCTATAACCAGAGCAGTAGTCACAAGCTGCAGCTCTTATTTTGAAGAAATGAGACAAGCAGGGGCATCCGGGCTGGTACCCGGACTATCAGCGTGATCCTAAGTGGCTTGTTTTGGTCGCTGCATTCGGACTTCTGCAAGTTTGCTCGGTATTGGCGCCGATGGTGTTCCCCTAACCGAGGGTGACCAAGCATGCAAGAAAGCGTGATGCAGCGCATGTGGAACAGCGCCTACCTTTCAGGTGGAAACGCTGCCTATGTGGAAGAGCTTTATGAGCTCTACCTGCACGACCCTAACGCTGTGCCAGAAGAGTGGCGCACCTACTTTCAGAAGTTGCCTGCCGACGGCAACTCTGCCACTGATGTTTCGCACTCCACAATTCGCGATCATTTCGTGCTGCTGGCAAAGAACCAGCGCCGCGCCCAACCGGTTTCCGCCGGGAGCGTGAGCAGTGAGCACGAGAAGAAGCAAGTTGAAGTGCTGCGATTGATCCAGGCCTACCGTATGCGTGGCCACCAGGCAGCCCAGCTTGACCCGCTGGGGCTGTGGCAGCGTCCTGCACCTGCAGACCTGTCGATCAATCATTACGGCTTGACCAATGCCGATCTTGATACGACCTTCCGTGCCGGCGACCTGTTCATCGGCAAAGAGGAAGCGAGCCTACGCGAAATTCACGAAGCGTTGCAGCAGACATATTGCCGCACCATCGGCGCTGAATTTACGCACATCACCGATTCCGAGCAGCGCCAGTGGTTCCAGCAGCGTCTGGAAAGCGTGCGCGGTCGTCCGACGTACTCGGCCGACATCAAGAGCCATCTGCTCGAGCGCGTCACTGCCGGTGAAGGCCTGGAAAAATACCTGGGCACCAAATACCCGGGCACCAAGCGTTTCGGTCTGGAAGGCGGCGAAAGCCTGATTCCGATGCTCGACGAACTGATCCAGCGTTCCGGTTCCTACGGCACCAAGGAAGTTGTCATCGGCATGGCCCACCGTGGCCGTCTGAACGTGCTGGTCAACACCTTCGGCAAGAACCCGCGCGAGCTGTTCGACGAGTTCGAAGGCAAGAAGAAGGTCGAGCTGGGTTCCGGTGACGTTAAATACCACCAGGGCTTCTCGTCCAACGTAATGACCGCAGGCGGTGAAGTTCACCTGGCCATGGCGTTCAACCCGTCCCACCTGGAAATCGTTTCCCCGGTGGTAGAAGGTTCGGTTCGCGCCCGTCAGGATCGTCGTAACGACCCGACCGGTGAGAAGGTTCTGCCGATCTCCATCCACGGTGACGCTGCATTCGCAGGTCAGGGCGTGGTCATGGAAACCTTCCAGATGTCGCAGACCCGCGGTTTCAAGACCGGCGGTACCGTGCACATCGTGATCAACAACCAGGTTGGTTTCACCATCAGCAACCCGCTGGACTCGCGCTCCACCGAGTACGCCACCGACGTTGCGAAGATGATCCAGGCGCCGATCCTCCATGTGAATGGTGATGATCCGGAAGCCGTGCTGTTCGTGACCCAGCTGGCCATCGACTACCGCATGCAGTTCAAGCGTGACGTGGTGATCGACCTGGTCTGCTACCGTCGTCGCGGCCACAACGAGGCCGACGAACCAAGCGGCACCCAGCCTCTGATGTACCAGCAGATCACCAAGCAGCGCACCACCCGTGAGCTGTACGCTGATCGTCTGACTCAGGCCGGTGTACTGGACGCTGAACGTGTTCAGGCCAAGGTTGACGAGTACCGCAATGCGCTGGACAACGGTCTGCACGTAGTGAAATCGCTGGTCAAAGAACCGAACAAAGAGCTGTTCGTGGACTGGCGTCCGTATCTGGGCCACGCCTGGACTGCGCGTCACGACACGCGTTTCGATCTGAAGACCCTGCAAGAACTGTCTGCCAAGCTGCTGGAAATTCCGGAAGGCTTCGTGGTTCAGCGTCAGGTTGCGAAGATCTACGAAGACCGTCAGAAGATGCAAGCCGGCGGCCTGCCGATCAACTGGGGTTACGCCGAAACCATGGCGTACGCGACCCTCGCGTTCGAAGGTCACCCGATCCGCATGACTGGTCAGGACATCGGCCGCGGTACGTTCTCGCACCGTCACGCTGTGCTGCACAACCAGAAAGACGCGGGCACCTACATTCCTCTGGCGCACTTGTACGACGGTCAGCCACGCTTTGACCTGTACGACTCGTTCCTGTCGGAAGAAGCGGTACTGGCATTCGAATACGGTTACTCGACCACCACGCCAAACGCGCTTGTGATCTGGGAAGCCCAGTTCGGCGACTTCGCCAACGGTGCACAGGTTGTTATCGACCAGTTCATCACCAGCGGCGAGCACAAGTGGGGCCGTCTCTGCGGTCTGACCATGCTGTTGCCGCACGGCTACGAAGGTCAGGGCCCTGAGCACAGCTCGGCACGTCTTGAGCGTTACCTGCAGCTGTGCGCCGAGCACAACATTCAGGTGTGCATGCCGACCACGCCGGCCCAGATCTACCACTTGCTGCGCCGTCAGGTGATTCGCCCGCTGCGCAAGCCACTGGTTGTTCTGACTCCGAAGTCGCTGCTGCGTCACAAACTGGCCATCTCGACGCTGGAAGATCTGGCCGAAGGTTCGTTCCAGACCGTGATCCCGGAAATCGATGTTCTGGACCCGAAAAAGGTCGAGCGCGTTGTTCTGTGTAGCGGCAAGGTCTACTACGACCTGCTGGAAAAACGCCGTGCCGAAGGCCGTGAAGATATCGCCATCGTGCGTATCGAGCAGCTGTATCCATTCCCTGAGGACGACTTGAAAGAAGTCCTGGCTCCGTACACCAACGTCAAGCATGCCGTGTGGTGTCAGGAAGAGCCGATGAACCAGGGTGCCTGGTACTGCAGCCAGCATCACTTGCGTCGCAGCATCAGCAACCTCAACAAGTCTCTCGTACTTGAGTACGCGGGCCGTGAGGCTTCTGCTGCACCTGCATGTGGTTATGCATCGATGCACGCCGAACAGCAGGAAAAACTGCTGAACGACGCCTTTACTGTTTAACGCCTTCGCGCACCTGAAACCGAATTTAAGGAACCACAGATAATGGCTATCGAGATCAAAGCCCCCACTTTCCCGGAATCGGTTGCCGATGGCACCGTTGCCACCTGGCACAAACAACCGGGCGACGCCGTCAAGCGCGACGAACTGATCGTCGACATCGAAACTGACAAAGTCGTACTGGAAGTTCTGGCTACCGCCGACGGCGTGCTGGGCGCCATCGTCAAGGGCGAGGGCGAGACCGTCCTGTCCGACGAAGTCCTGGGCTCCATCGTTGAAGGCGGTGCGGCTGCCGCTGCTCCAGCCGCCGCTGCTGCTCCGGCTGCTGCCGCTGCACCGGCTGCTGCCGAAGGCGAAGACGATCCTGTTGCTGCTCCGGCTGCACGCAAGCTGGCTGAAGAAAACGGCATCAACATCGCTTCCGTTGCCGGCACCGGCAAAGGTGGTCGTGTGACCAAGGAGGACGTCGTGGCTGCTGTTGCTGCCAAGAAAGCTGCTCCGGCTGCCGCACCTGCCAAGGCTGCTGCTCCAGCTGCCGCTGCTCCTGTGTTCGCCGCTGGCGACCGCATCGAGAAGCGCGTGCCGATGACCCGCGTTCGTGCCACCGTGGCCAAGCGTCTGGTTGAAGCTCAGTCGAACATGGCGATGCTGACCACTTTCAACGAAGTCGACATGACCGAAGTCATGGCGCTGCGTTCGAAGTACAAGGATCTGTTCGAGAAGTCCCACAACGGCGTACGCCTGGGCTTCATGTCGTTCTTCGTGAAAGCAGCTACCGAAGCGCTGAAGCGTTTCCCTGCTGTCAACGCGTCGATCGACGGCGGCGATATCGTTTACCACGGCTACGCTGACATCGGCGTTGCCGTTTCCAGCGACCGTGGCCTGGTTGTACCGGTCCTGCGTAACGCCGAGCTGATGAGCCTGGCTGAAATCGAAGGCGGCATCGCAACATTCGGCAAAAAAGCCCGTGACGGCAAACTGTCGATGGACGAGATGACCGGTGGTACCTTCACCATCACCAACGGTGGTACCTTCGGTTCGATGATGTCGACCCCGATCGTCAACCCGCCGCAGGCAGCGATTCTGGGCATGCACAACATCATCCAGCGTCCGATGGCCATCAACGGCCAGGTCGTGATCCGTCCGATGATGTACCTGGCACTGTCCTACGATCACCGCCTGATCGATGGCAAAGAAGCTGTGACCTTCCTGGTGACCATCAAGAACCTGCTGGAAGACCCGGCTCGTCTGTTGCTGGATATCTGATAGAAGCAGTCGCGGGCTTCAAGCTTCAAGCTGCCGGAAAGGGCAGCCTGGCTTGGAGCGCGCGGCTTGAAGCTTTTCGCTAAAGAGGATTTTTTGAATGTCGCAGAAATTTGACGTAGTAGTGATCGGTGCCGGCCCTGGCGGCTATGTTGCTGCCATCAAGGCCGCGCAGTTGGGTCTCACCACTGCCTGCATCGAGAAGTACACCGACGCTGAAGGCAAGCAAGCCCTCGGCGGTACTTGCCTGAACGTCGGCTGCATTCCGTCCAAGGCGCTGCTGGACAGCTCCTGGAAGTACAAGGAAGCCAAAGAGAGCTTCAACGTTCACGGTATCTCGACCGGCGAAGTCAAAATGGACGTCGCAGCGATGGTTGGCCGCAAGGCTGGCATCGTCAAGAACCTGACCGGCGGCGTTGCCACCCTGTTCAAGGCCAACGGCGTTACTTCGATCCAGGGCCACGGCAAACTGCTGGCTGGCAAGAAAGTCGAAGTCACCAAGCCGGACGGCTCGGTTGAAGTCATCGAAGCTGAAAACGTCATCCTGGCTCCAGGTTCGCGTCCGATCGACATTCCACCGGCTCCGGTCGATCAGAAAGTCATCGTCGACTCGACTGGCGCTCTGGAATTCCAAACCGTACCTAAACGTCTGGGCGTGATCGGCGCTGGCGTGATCGGTCTGGAACTGGGTTCGGTATGGTCGCGTCTGGGCTCGGAAGTGGTTGTCCTGGAAGCACTGGACACCTTCCTGATGGCAGCGGATACCGCTGTTTCCAAGGAAGCGCTGAAAACCCTGACCAAACAAGGTCTGGACATCAAGCTGGGCGCTCGCGTGACCGGCTCGAAAGTCAACGGCGACGAAGTCGTTGTCAACTACACCGATGCCAACGGCGAACAGACCATCACTTTCGACAAGCTGATCGTAGCCGTTGGTCGCCGTCCGGTGACCACTGAGCTGCTGGCTGCCGACAGTGGCGTGACCCTGGACGAGCGCGGTTTCGTGCACGTTGACGATCACTGCGCCACCACTGTACCGGGCGTTTTCGCCATTGGTGACGTGGTTCGCGGCATGATGCTGGCTCACAAGGCTTCGGAAGAAGGCATCATGGTTGTCGAGCGCATCAAGGGCCACAAGGCTCAGATGAACTATGACCTGATCCCTTCGGTTATTTATACTCACCCGGAAATCGCGTGGGTTGGCAAAACCGAGCAGGCCTTGAAAGCCGAAGGCGTTGAAGTTAACGTCGGCACCTTCCCGTTCGCCGCCTCCGGCCGTGCCATGGCCGCCAACGATACCGGTGGTTTCGTCAAGGTCATCGCTGATGCCAAGACTGACCGCGTATTGGGCGTGCACGTGATTGGTCCGAGCGCTGCAGAACTGGTTCAGCAGGGCGCGATCGGTATGGAATTCGGCACCAGCGCTGAAGACCTGGGCATGATGGTTTTCTCCCATCCGACCCTGTCTGAAGCCTTGCACGAAGCTGCTCTGGCTGTGAATGGCGGCGCCATCCACATTGCCAACCGCAAGAAGCGTTAAGACATAATAAGAAACCACGGCGGTAACGGCCCGTCGTGAGCCTTGCGAGCAAGTCTCACCGCGGAATGTCCGCTGGACGCAGTCTTGCGTAGCTCAGCTACGCAAGCAGCAGTCACAGGTGGCGCGGCACTCAAACGAGCGCAGCGCCGAATGCGCAGTACCTAACGAAGACGGTAAAAAGCATGAATCTTCACGAGTATCAGGGTAAGCAGCTGTTCGCTGAATACGGCCTGCCAGTTTCCACTGGTTACGCAGTAGACACCCCGGAAGCAGCAGCAGAAGCTTGCGACAAAATCGGCGGCAGCGAGTGGGTTGTCAAAGCCCAGGTCCACGCCGGTGGTCGCGGTAAAGCGGGCGGCGTCAAGCTGGTTCGCAGCAAAGAAGACGCCAAAGCCTTCGCACAGCAGTGGCTGGGCAAGCGTCTGGTGACTTACCAGACTGACGCCAATGGCCAGCCAGTCACCAAGATCCTGGTTGAATCGTGCACTGATATCGCTAAAGAGCTGTACCTGGGCGCTGTCGTTGACCGTTCGAGCCGTCGCATCGTGTTCATGGCTTCCACCGAAGGTGGCGTGGACATCGAGAAAATCGCTCACGACACTCCAGAAAAAATTCTGAAAGCCACTATCGATCCACTGGTTGGCGCTCAGCCATTCCAGGGTCGCGAGCTGGCATTCCAGCTGGGTCTGGAAGGCAAGCAGGTTGCTCAGTTCGCCAAGATCTTCGTAGGTCTGGCCAAGCTGTTCAAGGATCACGACCTGGCTCTGCTGGAAGTGAACCCGCTGGTGATCAAGGCTGACGGCGATCTGCACTGCCTGGACGCCAAGATCAACATCGACGCCAACGCAATGTACCGTCAGCCTAAGCTGAAGACTTTCCACGATCCGTCGCAAGACGATCCGCGCGAAGCGCACGCTGCCAAGTTCGAACTGAACTACGTGGCACTGGAAGGCAACATCGGCTGCATGGTCAACGGTGCTGGCCTGGCCATGGGTACCATGGACATCGTCAACCTGCATGGCGGCAAGCCAGCCAACTTCCTCGACGTAGGTGGTGGCGCTACCAAAGAACGCGTAACTGAAGCGTTCAAGATCATTCTGTCCGACACCAACGTCGCTGCAGTACTGGTCAACATCTTCGGCGGCATCGTTCGCTGCGACATGATTGCCGAAGGCATCATCGGCGCTGTGAAAGAAGTCGGCGTGAAAATCCCGGTTGTTGTTCGCCTTGAAGGTAACAACGCTGAGCTGGGCGCTAAAGTACTGGCAGAAAGCGGTTTGAACATCATCGCTGCTACCAGCCTGACCGACGCTGCTCAACAAGTTGTCAAAGCTGCGGAGGGCAAATAATGAGCGTCCTGATCAATAAAGACACCAAAGTTATCTGCCAGGGTATTACCGGTTCGCAAGGTAGTTTCCACACCCAGCAAGCCATCGAATACGGCACCAAGATGGTTGGTGGCGTTACTCCTGGCAAAGGCGGCACCGAGCACCTGGGTCTGCCAGTGTTCAACACTGTCAAAGACGCAGTAGCTGCCACCGGCGCTACCGCCAGCGTGATCTACGTTCCGGCTCCTTTCTGCAAGGACTCGATCCTGGAAGCAGCATTCGGCGGCATCAAGCTGATCGTCTGCATCACCGAAGGCATTCCTACCCTGGACATGCTGGACGCCAAAGTTAAGTGCGACGAGCTGGGCGTAGTCCTGATCGGCCCTAACTGCCCAGGCGTGATCACCCCAGGCGAATGCAAGATCGGCATCATGCCAGGTCACATTCACTTGCCAGGCAAGGTCGGTATCGTTTCGCGTTCCGGCACCCTGACCTACGAAGCCGTGAAGCAGACCACTGACGCCGGTTTCGGTCAGTCGACCTGCGTCGGCATCGGTGGTGACCCGATCCCGGGTTCGAACTTCATCGACATCCTGAAACTGTTCCAGGAAGACCCGAAGACCGAAGCGATCGTAATGATCGGCGAGATCGGCGGTTCGGCTGAAGAAGAAGCGGCTGCCTACATCAAGGCACACGTGACCAAGCCGGTTGTTTCCTACATCGCTGGTGTGACTGCTCCTCCGGGCAAGCGCATGGGCCATGCTGGCGCAATCATCTCTGGCGGCAAAGGCACTGCAGACGAGAAATTCGCTGCTCTGCAAGACGCAGGCGTGAAAACCGTGCGTTCGCTGGCAGACATCGGCAAGGCCCTGGCCGAGCTGACCGGTTGGGCTGTCAAGTAAGCCTCGCGCTGAACTGACGCTTCACCAAACAAAGGCCACCCTCGGGTGGCCTTTGTCGTTTCTGATGTTTATTTGACGATAGCGATTTATAGGCTCTCGCCCAATAACATGCAAAAACGCGACACAGACACGTCGCGTATCGGATAGTTCGCCCTCAAACAGTGCGTTTGTCAGACAAATTCGTTAGGCTAGCAGCCATTTTTGCGTCTGCCGCCCACAAGGCATGCAACGCGCTAAACGGGTCAGTCTCATACGGACTGACAGCATTTCCCTAACCCCACAGGGAAATCCCCCTCTAAATTCCGATTCAGTAGTGTGGTATTTCCTTAATGAAAGTTTTGAAAGGTCAGGACATCCTGGCACTTGGTTTTATGACATTTGCCCTGTTCGTCGGGGCCGGTAACATCATCTTCCCGCCTATCGTCGGTTTGCAGGCCGGACCTCACGTCTGGATGGCGGCGCTGGGCTTCCTGATCACTGCCGTCGGTTTGCCGGTGATCACCGTCGTTGCGCTGGCGAAAGTCGGCGGGGCGATGGACACGCTGAGCAGCCCGATCGGCAAGATAGCCGGCGGCATTCTGGCAGCCGCGTGCTACCTGGCGGTCGGCCCGTTGTTTGCCACTCCGCGTACCGCGACCGTGTCGTTCGAAGTGGGTCTGGCGCCGCTGACTGGCGAAAGCCCACTGGCGCTGTTCCTCTACAGCTCGGTGTACTTCCTGCTGGTGTTCTTCATCTCGCTGTATCCGGGGCGTCTGCTGGACACCGTGGGGCGTTTCCTGGCGCCGTTGAAGATCATCGCCCTGGCGGTGCTCGGTATCGCTGCATTCGCCTTGCCGGCGGGTGACATTGGCCAAGGCACGCCGGAGTACGTGGCGGCACCGTTTTCCCAGGGTTTCATTAATGGTTACCTGACCATGGATACCCTCGGCGCTCTGGTGTTCGGTATCGTCATCGTCAACGCGATCCGCTCCCGGGGCGTCGAGTCGCCAGCACTGATCACCCGTTACGCGATCATTGCCGGTCTCATCGCCGGTGTCGGTCTGGCGCTGGTGTATGTCAGCCTGTTCCGTCTCGGTTCCGGCAGCCATGAAGTGGCAGTCGGTGCTACCAACGGCGCGGCCGTGCTGCACGCTTACGTGCAACACACCTTCGGTTCGCTGGGCAGCGGCTTCCTCGCGGTGCTGATCTCGCTGGCGTGCCTGGTGACGGCGGTGGGTCTGACCTGCGCTTGCGCTGAGTACTTCAGCCGCGTGTTGCCACTGTCTTACAAGACGCTGGTGATCATTCTGGCGGCGTTCTCGCTGCTGGTGTCGAACCTGGGCCTGACCAAGCTGATCGCTTTCTCGATCCCGGTGCTGACCGCGATCTACCCGCCGTGCATCGTGTTGGTCGGCCTGAGCTTCTGCAAAGACTTCTGGCATGAGCACGGTCGCATCATCGGCCCGGTGATGCTGGTGTCCTTCGTGTTCGGCACCATCGACGCCCTCAAAGGCGCCGGTCTGGCTGACTGGATGCCATCGCAGCTGTCGCACCTGCCGCTGAGCGAGCAGGGTCTGGCGTGGCTGGTGCCATGCGTCATGACTCTGGTGGTCGCGGTGATCTGCGATCGCCTGCTGGGCAAGCGCAGCGAAGCGGTTGCCTGATTGCTGACCCGCCACAAGCGAGTCTTCAACGCTTAAACAGAAATGCCCCGTATCAATCGATACGGGGCATTTTTTATGCGCGTCAGGCAGTGTCTTTTTCCTTGAGCCAACGTCGAAGCACTGCGCAAATCTCAATATCGGAGCGGGCTTGCTCGCGCATGCGTCGGGTCATTCACTGTTTATGTATTTGGCACACCGCTTTCGCGAGCAAGCCCGCACCCACAGGTACAGCGTTCATACTCCACAAGGAATTGCATGTCGTTCATCCAAGCCAACCTGATCCACCTGCTGGCCGCGCTCTGGTTTGTCACCTGCTGGGGCGGTTATACCCGTTATGCGTCGTGGAAGGCCCGCGACACCGCGTGCCTGGCCAGCGTGCTGCACCTGTACCGTGAAGACTGGATGCGCCGCATGCTGCTGCGCGACAACCGCATCGCCGATGCCAGCGTGATCGGCAACCTGGAGCGCAACGCCTCGTTCTTCGCGTCCAGCACCCTGATCATCCTCGCCGGCATTCTCACCGTGCTGGGCGCGTCCGAGCGCGCCGTGTCGTTGCTGGCGGACATTCCGATGGTCCAGCAAGCATCGCAGGGCATGTCGGAGATCAAGTTGCTGTGCCTGGCGCTGGTGTTCGTCTATGCCTTCTTCACGTTCAGCTGGTGCATGCGCCAGTACAACTTTGCCGCAGTCCTGGTCGGTTCGGCGCCGATGATCGGTGAACGCCAGGTTTCCGAGCAGGAGCGCAAGGCATTCGCGCTGCGGGCGGCACGGGTGATTTCGATGGCGGCCAACCAGTTCAACTTCGGCTTGCGCTCTTATTACTTCGGCATGACGATGCTGGCGTGGTTTGTCAGCCCGTGGCTGTTCATGTTGATGAGTGCTGGCGTGGTGCTGGTGTTGTATCGCCGCGAGTTTCATTCCGACGTGCTGGATGTGATGGTCTATACCCCTACAGAGGCGACGTTGCCCGAAACCAATAAAGAGGCCGCTTGATGAGTATTCCGTTCTGGTGTGTGTTTATCAGTGCATTGTTGATTTACATCGCGCGTATGCCGGTGGGTAAAGCCATGAAAGAGCAGGGCGGTTACAACAACCACCTGCCGCGCCAACAGCAGGCGCAACTCACCGGTTATGGCGCGCGGGCGCTGGCGGCGCATCAGAATAGCATCGAAGCGTTCATCCTGTTTGCCGTGGGGGTGCTGATGGCGCACACCACGCAGACACAGGGGTGGTTGATCGATGCATTGGCGATCATCTTTGTGATCGCGCGGATTCTCTACTTGTGGCTGTACCTGGCGGATAAACCCTCTCCGCGCAGCCTGGTGTGGCTGGTCGGTCTGATCTGTAGTTTGTTGCTGATGATTAGTCCGACTTTTAGAACCGTGTTGCTGTAAAAAACGGCTTCTAACCCGGCACTCTCAACAATCACAGACAAAAGAAAACCCGCACTTGGCGGGTTTTCTTTTTCTGCATCAAGTCGCAATTATTGCTTCTTGGCAGCTTCCTCTTGAGCAGCCTGATTCGATTCAGCCTGATCTTTGGCGGCTTCAGCGTTTTCTTTCGCTGCGTCGTTCACTTTATCCTGAGCTTCATTCATTTTCTGCTGAGCTTGTTCAGCATGTTGGTTGGCATCTTGAGCTTTGTCCTCGGATTTTTTATCGCAGGCAGCGAGACCGAGGGAAGCGGTCAACATCAAGGCAATAGCTAAAGTCTTACGCATGGGGTGTTTCTCCTTATGGAAAATAACTACTGGCCTTAAGAGCGCACCCCTCAAGGTTAAGTTCCTCATTTTCATCAGATATATAAGTTTGTTTCGCAATGGAACTTTTGCGGTTCTGTCTGCTACCGAAAACAGGCACTAACAAGAGTAATTATCAAATGGCCGAAAACCCCGTTTTTGAGCGTGCGACGCGATTTCTCTCGGCATTGCGCCACTGTCAGGTGCTCGGTTTGACGGTGCACAGCGCCAGCGGTGAAGGGCTGACGGTAAAGTTGCCGTATAGCGCGAAAATAGTCGGCAATCCGCAGACCGGCGTGATCCACGGCGGGGCGATTACTTCGCTGATGGACACCGCATGCGGCATGTCGACGCTGTGCGTGCTGCCGGAATTCGAAGTCTGCCCGACGCTGGATCTGCGCATCGACTACATGCATGCCGCTGAGCCGAACAAGGACGTTTACGGTTTCGCGCAATGTTATCGGGTCACCACTGACGTGATCTTCGCGCGCGGTTTCGCCTATCAGGACGACCCACAGCAGCCGATCGCCCATGTCGTCGGCACGTTTATGCGCATGGGCAAGGGCTTGAAGGGCACTCAGGGGTTTGGCGGCAAGATCAAAGGAGAGCGTTGATGAGTGATGACTGGAAACAACAGTTGCTGCAGGCTCATGCTCAGGGCGACTACGCGCCGCTGCTGCAGCTGATTCCTTATGCGGGGCTGATCGGTGTCGAATGCTCGCGAGTCGGCGATGAATTGCTGTTCAAGCTGCCGGCGAACAAGGACAACATTGGTAACCCTTTGTTGCCGGCTATCCATGGCGGGGTGATTGCCGGGTTCATGGAACTGGCAGCCGCGTTGCACCTATTGATCTTCACCGGGGCGCCCGGGGTGCCGAAGATCATCGACTTCTCCCTTGATTACCTGCGTGCCGGGCAGTTTCGCGACACTTGGGCCAAGTGTCAGGTCTGTCGTCAGGGCCGCCGCGTCGCCAACGTTGCGATTACGGCCTGGCAAAGTACCGAGAGCGAGCCGATTGCCACCGCCCGTGCGCACTTCAAAATCGATGAGCCCTTGAAATCCTGAACGCTGCCCCCAACTCAATGAACAACCCGCCGCCGACCATCTGGGTCGCGGCCAATGCCATCTGATTGGAGTTTGATGACCATGAGTGTGGAAACTCAAAAGGAAACCCTGGGCTTCCAGACCGAGGTAAAGCAGCTGCTGCACCTCATGATCCATTCGCTGTATTCCAACAAGGAAATCTTCCTTCGCGAATTGATCTCGAACGCCTCTGACGCTGTAGACAAGCTGCGCTTCGAAGCCTTGGCCAAGCCTGAGTTGCTCGAAGGTGGCGCTGAGCTGAAAATCCGTGTGAGCTTCGACAAGGACGCCAAGACCGTCACCCTCGAAGACAACGGTATCGGCATGAACCGTGACGATGTGATCACCCACCTGGGGACCATCGCCAAATCGGGCACCGCCGATTTCATGAAGAATCTCTCGGGCGATCAGAAGAAAGATTCGCACCTGATCGGCCAGTTCGGTGTCGGCTTCTACTCCGCCTTCATCGTTGCTGACCAGGTTGACGTGTACAGCCGTCGCGCCGGCACCCCTGCCAGCGAAGGTGTGCACTGGTCGTCGAAAGGCGAGGGCGAGTTTGAAGTCGCCACCATCGACAAGCCAGAGCGCGGTACCCGCATCGTCCTGCACCTGAAAGCGGCTGAAGACGAGTTTGCCGATGGCTGGCGTCTGCGCAACATCATCAAGAAGTACTCCGACCACATCGCTTTGCCAATCGAGCTGCCGAAAGAAGCGGCTGCTGCCGAAGGCGAAGAAGCCCCTGCCGTTGAATGGGAAACCGTCAACCGCGCCAGCGCTCTGTGGACCCGTCCGCGCACTGAAGTGAAGGACGAGGAGTACCAGGAGTTCTACAAGCACATCGCCCACGACTTTGAAAACCCGCTGGCCTGGAGCCACAACAAGGTTGAAGGCAAGCTTGAGTACAGCTCGCTGCTGTACGTGCCAGCCCGTGCGCCGTTCGACCTGTACCAGCGTGAAGCGCCTAAAGGCCTGAAGCTGTACGTGCAGCGGGTGTTCGTGATGGACCAGGCCGAATCGTTCCTGCCGCTGTACCTGCGCTTCATCAAAGGCGTGGTCGATTCCAATGACCTGTCGCTGAACGTGTCGCGGGAAATCCTGCAGAAAGACCCGATCATCGACTCGATGAAGTCGGCGCTGACCAAGCGCGTATTGGACATGCTGGAAAAGCTGGCGAAGAACGAGCCTGAGCAATATAAGGGCTTCTGGAAAAACTTCGGTCAGGTCATGAAAGAAGGCCCGGCAGAAGATTTCGCCAACAAGGAAAAAATTGCCGGTCTGCTGCGTTTCGCATCGACCAATGGCGACGACGGCGAACAAGTTGTCGGTCTGGCTGACTACCTGGCACGTGCCAAGGAAGGTCAGGACAAGATCTACTACCTCACCGGCGAAACCTACGCGCAAGTCAAGAACAGCCCGCACCTGGAAGTCTTCCGCAAGAAAGGCATCGAAGTGCTGCTGCTGACCGACCGCATCGACGAGTGGCTGATGAGCTACCTCAGCGAATTCGACGGCAAGACCTTTGTCGACGTGGCGCGCGGTGACCTGGATCTGGGCAACCTGGACTCGGAAGAGGACAAGAAGGCCGCAGAAGAAGTCGCCAAGTCCAAGGAAGGTCTGGTCGAGCGTCTGAAAACCGCGCTGGGCGATTCGGTTGCCGAGGTTCGCGTATCGCACCGTCTGACCGACTCGCCAGCCATTCTGGCCATCGGTGAACAGGACCTGGGTCTGCAAATGCGCCAGATCCTCGAAGCCAGCGGGCAGAAAGTGCCGGATTCGAAGCCGATCTTCGAGTTCAACCCGAGCCACCCGCTGATCGAGAAACTCGACGGCGAGCAGAGCGAAGAGCGTTTTGGCGACCTGTCGCACATCCTCTTCGATCAGGCAGCCCTGGCTGCCGGCGACAGCTTGAAGGATCCGGCCGCGTACGTGCGCCGTCTGAACAAGCTGCTGGTTGAACTGTCGGTTTAATCACGTTGCATAAAAACCCGCTTCGGCGGGTTTTTTCATTCTGGTGTTTACCCTTCAGGAGTCAGAAATGAGCCAAGTCACTGTACGTTCCGTGGTCTATCAGCTTGATGGCCAGCCTTATGAAGGTCGTCTGGCGTTCGACGCCGAGCACAAGGGCGCGCGCCCGGGCCTGTTGATGGCGCCGAACTGGATGGGCGTCAGCGCCGGTGCCGAGGAGATTGCCAAGTCAGTTGCGGCCAAGGGCTACGTGGTGTTGATCGCCGATGTGTACGGCCAGGCTGTGCGTCCGCAGAACGGCGATCAGGCCGGCGCCGCGATGATGCCACTGAAGAACGACCGAGCATTGCTGCGCAAACGCATGCAGGCAGCGTTCGAGCAGTTGCAGAAGCAGGGTGAGGCGGCGGTCGATACGTCGAAGATGGCAGTGTTCGGTTTCTGCTTTGGCGGTTGCTGTGCCCTGGATCTGGCCCGCACTGGCGCGCCGGTGAAGGCGGCCGTGTCGTTCCACGGTACGCTGGATTCGCCGAACCCGGCAGACGCGAATAACATCAAGGGCGCGGTGCTGGTGCTGCACGGCGCTAGCGATCCATTGGTGCCCAAAGAGCAGTTGCCAGCGTTTGAAGACGAGATGAACGCGGCGGGTGTGGATTGGCAGTTGCTGAGCTACGGCGGTGCGGTGCATTCGTTCACCGATCCGCACGCCAACGTACCGGGCAAAATGATGTACGACGCGAAGACCGCAAAACGCGCCTTCAAGTCGATGCATGATTTGCTGGAAGAAGTGTTCAAGGGCTGATTTGATCGGGCACTGGCATGGCCGGTGCCTGACAGGTCCTCTTCGCGAGCAGGGGGGTTGTGGTGTCCAGAGATTCTGGTCACACCATCAATCTCCGTGGGAGCGAGCCTGCTCGCGAAGACTGACTAAGCCGCTGTACACAACTCAGGGCAATTCAATCCGCTCGACTTCCCCCGGCACCGTCGGCCAATCCCCGGCTGCCCACTTGCGTCGCGCTTCATCGATCACCGCCGGATCGCTCGCGACAAAATTCCAGTTGATCCGCCGTGGCCCGTCCAGCGCCGCGCCGCCAAACACCACTGCGTGCACATCACTCTCGGCAAACAGGCTCATCTCTTCCCCTGCCGGCAACACTGCCAGCGCATGGGGTTCGAGGGACTCGCCATTCAGTTGCGCATCCCCATTCAGCACATAAATCGCCCGTTCCTCGTGCTCGGTCGGGATCAGCAGTGTCGTCGCCGTCTGCATCTTCACTTCCGCGTAGAGCGTTGGTGAAAGCACCGGCACCGGCGATTCCAGGCAAAAGCCTGAACCGGCAATCATCCGGATCTGCACGCCCAGGTTATCGCTGACCGGCAGGGTTGCCGCCGGGTGATGGCTGTAATGCCCCGGATCTTGCTCGTGATCCTTGGGCGAGGCCAGCCAGATCTGCAAGCCGTGCATTGTGAAGCTTTGCTCCCACAACGGCTCGGGCGTGCGCTCGACGTGGGCAATGGCGCTGCCCGCGGTCATCCAGCTGACATCACCGGCCTTGACCACTTGATCGGAGCCGAGGCTGTCCTTGTGCTGGATCTGTCCTTCAAACAGGTAGGTGAGGGTCGACAGACCAATGTGCGGATGCTGTCGGATGTTCATGCCTTTGCCCGTCGGATAAACCGTCTCGAGCATGTGGTCGAAAAATACGAAAGGCCCGACGCTGCGACATTTGGCTGACGGCAGCGGACGCAGGATCGGCTGACCTTCGACGTCTTCGGCGCGCGGGCGGATGATCAGGGGTTGCGTGTCCATGGTGCATTCCAGGCTGAGCGGGTGATGCCAGAAGCATAACCCGCCGCTGGCACGAGGGGGATTACTGGCTATCGAAGCCTTGCGGGGCGTGGGTTTCAATGCTGACGTCGGTGGTGGTCATCAGTTTATGGATCGGGCAGCGATCGGCCACCCGTAGCAATTCCTCGCGTTGCGCATCAGTCAGCACACCCTTGAGCGTGAGAGTGACGTGCAGCACGTATTTGCCTTTCTGCTCTTCACTATTGTCGCGTTTGACCTCGACACCGACGCCGGTCAGCGGGATGTCTTTCTTCTTCGCGTACATCTTCAGGGTCAGGGCCTTGCAAGCGCCGAGGGCAGCGTCGAAGTAGTCGTGCGGCTCGGGGGCTGTGCCTTCGCCACCGGCAGATTTCGGTACATCGGCAAACAATTCGTGGTCATCGATCTTTACGGTGTGACGAAAACCTTCGGCGGAGACGGTATTGACGGTAACAGTCATGGCAACCTCACTGGCAGTAGGAAAAGTCGTGCGATCAAAAAAGACCTTGCAGTTATAGAGCATTCCCACAAGCACGCGTTCCACTTTCCTGCAGGATGAACCCTTGCTGTCGGCTCAGGGTCTAGGCTATGCCTACCTGCCGGAGATTACTTGTGTCCTTGTTTCGTTTGAGTCTTGCCTGCCTGCTGGTCGTTGCCGGCGCCGCCAGTGCCCGCGATTACACCTACAGCGATGCGCACCTGCACTACGTGGATTTCTTCCAGGAAACCGCCGGCATGGCGAAATTACTCACGGCCATGCAGGACAATTCCATTGATCACGTGATGATTTCCGGGATTCCCGTAGCGAAGAAATGGCACGAAGACGAACCCAAGCGTCCACGCTATTACGCCGGCGATGACGCTGATGCCTACTGGTACAGCGCCACTGATGTGATTGTCGCTGATGCCGTACAGAAACTGACGCCGGAGCAGCGTCAGCACTTTCACCCATTTCTGTCCGGGTTCAACCCCAACGACAAAAACTCCGCTGCGCACATCCAGCGTCTGCTCGATCTGTACCCGGGGTTGTGGCAGGGCATTGGCGAAGTGTTTACCCGTCATGACGACCTGACGGCGCTGACCGCCGGCGATACGCCGCGGGCCAACAACGAGGCGATGACACGCATCTATCACTTGGCGGCAGAAAACGATCTGCCGGTGATGCTGCATTCCAACATCACCTCCAAGCGTGAGAAAAATCCGCTTTACCTGAAGGAAGTCGAAGAACCGCTGCGTAATCACCCGCACACCCGGTTTATCTGGGCTCACGCCGGCACCAGTGCGGAGATCCATCGTCACCAGACTCACCTGAAGTTTCTGCTGCCTACCGTCAGCCGATTGCTTGAGGCTTATCCGAATCTGTTTATCGATCTGTCGTGGAGCATGCTCACACCGTATCTGCTGGACGAACAAGGCAAACCACGTGCGCAATGGCTGGCATTGGTGGAGAAATACCCTGAGCGCTTTATGCTCGGCTCAGATGTTGTAGGTCGATTCAACAAACTCGGTAAGGAAATGCACAGCTTCACGCCGTTTCTCGACGCCTTGCCCGAAGCCGTTGCGCGTAAAGTCGCTCGGGACAACTTCCTGGCGATATTGCCGCGAACAGCGCCAAAGTCCGGGAAAACCCCGCTAAATCGTTAATGCTGAGGCGTTCGAAGTATCAAGGCCTTTTGATATCACCTTTTCGTCTTACGCAAATTGGCGCCGGGCCGATACCTTCTAAAGCAACCAGCTGCAGGGTTGATGCAGCGCTTTTGGAAGGAACCAGAGTAATGAGTATCCGTAGTCTCAATATCGCGCCGCGTGCCGGCCTGGGTTTTGGTGTGCTGGCGCTGATGGTGTTTGCCTTGGGGGCGTTCGCCCTGCTGCAAATGTCGAACATGCGCGCACAATCTGATGAAGTCGACAACAACTGGCTGCCGAGCGTGATGGCGGTCGGCGAGATGAGTCAGGACATGCTGCGTCTGCGCGCGCTGACCATGCGCCTGTTGCTCAATCGCGATCCCCAGGCACTGGAACAGAATGTCACCAAGCTCAACGAGTTGCGCGGCGTATTGAGCGAAGCCCAGCAACGCTATGACGTATTGATCGTGTTGCCCGAGGAGCGAAACCTGTTTGATCGCTTCAAGATCGCCGAGCACAAGTATCTGGAGCTGCAGGCGCAGGTCATGGCGTTGTCGGCACAGAATCGGGTGGAAGAGGCGGCAGCGATTCTCAACGGCCAGATGAGCCCGTTGGCGGACGATATCGCCGTCACCCTGCGCGACCTGGTGGAGCTGAACAAGCACAACGCCAATCTCGCGACCGAGGCGGCGCGCCTGGTGTTCATCAATTCGCGGGTGTGGGTCGGTGTGATGATCGGCATCACTGCGCTGATCACCATTGGTCTGGCGCTGCTGCTGACCCGCAGCATCGTCCTGCCTCTCGCGCAGTCGCTGGGTGTGGCGCAAGTGGTGGCCAGTGGCGATCTGACCGGCGATATCCATATCTCCGGCAAGGACGAGCCGGCGCGGCTGCTGCATGCGCTGAAAAGCATGCAACACAATTTGCGCGACACCATCCGGCAGATTTCCGAATCGTCCAGTCAGTTGGCGTCGGCCTCCGAGGAACTCAGTTGCGTCACGGAGGATGCCACGCGTGGGCTGCATCAGCAGAGTCTGGAGATCGAGCAGGCTGCGACGGCGGTCAATCAGATGACCGCTGCGGTGGAAGAGGTGGCGAGCAATGCGGTGGCGACTTCCGAGGCATCGAGAGAGTCTGACCGGATTGCCCAGCACGGGCGCGAGCAGGTCAAACAGACCGTGACGTCAATCGAATCCCTGGCCGAGGATGTCACGTCCAACGCCACGCAAGTGGAGGACCTGGCGCAGAAGGTTCACGGCATCAGTAAAGTGCTGGACGTGATCCGCTCGATTGCCGAACAGACCAATCTGCTGGCGCTGAACGCCGCGATTGAAGCGGCGCGGGCCGGGGATGCCGGCCGTGGTTTTGCGGTGGTGGCCGATGAGGTGCGGGCGCTGGCGCATCGGACCCAGCAGTCGACTCAGGAAATCGAGCAGATGATTGGCGGGATCCAGCAGGGCACCGATTCGGCGGTGAGTTCGATGCAGCAGAGCAACATCCGTGCGCATTCGACGCTGGAGTTGGCCAAGGCGGCAGGGGTGGCACTCGAGGAAATCGCCTCGGCATTCACCTTGATCAACGAGCGCAACCTGGTGATTGCCAGCGCGTCGGAGGAGCAGGCGGCGGTGGCGCGAGAGGTGGATCGCAACCTGATGAACATCCGCGATCTGGCGATGCAGACGTCGGCGGGGGCCAATCAGACCAGCGCGGCGAGCCAGGAGCTGTCGCGGCTGGCGGTGGATTTGAACAATATGGTGGCGAAGTTTTCGGTCTGATCTGATCCTTTAATATCGCGCTGAATCCTGTGGGAGTGAGCCTGCTCGCGAAAGCGGTGTATCAGCCACAAACGAATCGGCTGAACTGACGCCTTCGCGAGCAGGCTCGCTCCCACAGGGGGGTGTGTTGTTGCGAAAATTACAGGCACAAAAAAGCCCCGCATTGGCGGGGCTTTTCGTTGTAGCGGCGGATCAGCTGCCTTTAACGGTTTTGCCGTTGACCGTGCCGTCCTGGAGCATGATGTTGTACTCCTTGCCGTCGGTTTCAACCTGTTGCAGGCGGACCAGCAGGTAATCCCAGTCCTTGGCGAACCACAGGACGGTGATGCGCTTGCTTTGTGTCGGATCGCGCACGCGCTCGACTTTGATCGCGTCGATCTTGCCGGCTTTTGTTTCGACTTTTTCGGTGCCCAGTACGCGGAAGTCGTAGGTATCGACATCGCCGCCATCGACCACTTGATAGCTCATGGTCTTCTTGCCGGACGCCAGGTCGTGTTGCAGTGCCAGTTGATACGTGGACTTGTCGACCATGCCGCGGTTGAGTGGAACCTTGACCGCATCACCACGATCGACGCCGGTGACCATCTTGGCGTTCCAGTCGAAATCCAGGTCAGACTTCTTCGCCTTGCCCAAACCACCCCGTTCGAAATGGTAGGACTGCGGCAGTAGCGTGTCCTTGTCGAGGGTCAGGGTGCTTTCTTCAGTCAGGTTGGCGATCATCATCGACGCCTTGAAGCTGAGCTTCCAGACGCCATTGGCTTGCTTGGTCAGGCTCCGCTCGGCGGTGCCGCTCATGGGCAGCTGCTTCCAGTCGGCGGTGTAGCTGGCGGAGAACGGTTGAAGGTCTGCCGCCTGCGCGAAGGGCAGGGCGAGCAGAGCGCAAGCGAAGAGCAGGGCGCGACGCATAAAATCTCCTAGTGTCGAATCAAGTGGCCGCTGGCCGCGAGTAACTGGCCATCCAGTAAAGCACCTTGTTCGCCGAGTGCCAGCCGCCCTTCGGCAAACCAGCGTACCGCCATCGGGTAGATCAGGTGTTCCTGAACATGGACTCGCTGCGCCAGACTGTGCGGCGTGTCGTGCAACTCTACCGGTATTACTGCCTGTACGACCAGTGGTCCACCATCGAGTTCCTCGGTGACGAAGTGCACGGAGCAGCCATGCTCGGCGTCGCTGGCCTCCAGCGCGCGCTGATGAGTGTGTAACCCTTTGTATTTGGGCAGCAGCGAGGGATGGATGTTGAGCAGGCGACCCTGGTAGTGACGCACGAAGTCAGCGCTGAGAATGCGCATGAAGCCGGCCAGCACCACGAGTTTCGGATTGAATTCGTCGATCAGTTCGATCAGGGCAGCATCGAAGGCCTCGCGACCTTCGAATGCTTTGTGATCCAGCGAGCGGGTAGCGATACCCGCGTCACTGGCGCGTTGCAGGCCGTAGGCGTCGGCGCGGTTGGAAATCACCGCAGCGATGCGGACCGGGCTGTCGCCGGTCCGCGTGCTGTCGATCAGAGCCTGCAAGTTACTGCCGGTGCCGGACAACAGCACCACGACATCACAGGTTGCGGACATTAATGAGCCTTAAGGTTCTGCAGATCAACCTGGGCTGCACCTTCGGCGGCAGCAGCGATCTGGCCGATGACCCAAGGCTGTTCGCCAGCGTCACGCAGGGTCTTCAGAGCAACTTCAACGTGCTCCTGAGCCACGCAGATCACCATGCCCACGCCGCAGTTCAGCACGCGGTGCATTTCGGTCTCGTCGACGTTGCCTTGCGCTTGCAGCCAGTCGAAGACAGCCGGGCGGGTCCAGCTGGCCACGTCAACCACGGCCTGAGCGCCTTTTGGCAGAACGCGCGGGATGTTGTCCAGCAGGCCACCACCGGTGATGTGGGCCATGGCTTTGACTGCGCCGGTGTCCTTGATCAGCTTGAGCAGCGGCTTCACGTAGATGCGGGTCGGGGCCATCAGCAGGTCGGTCAGCGGTTTGCCGTCGAGCTGGATGTTTTCGATGTCGGCGCCGGACACTTCGATGATCTTGCGGATCAGCGAGTAGCCGTTGGAGTGCGGGCCGGACGATGGCAGGGCGATCAGGGCGTCACCGGTGGCGACTTTCGAGCCGTCGATGATTTCGGCCTTTTCCACCACGCCGACGCAGAAACCGGCCAGATCGTAGTCTTCGCCTTCGTACATGCCAGGCATTTCAGCGGTTTCACCGCCGACCAGCGAGCAACCGGACAGTTCGCAGCCGGCGCCGATGCCGGTCACTACCTGGGCAGCGGTGTCGACATTCAGTTTGCCGGTGGCGTAGTAGTCGAGGAAGAACAGTGGCTCTGCGCCGCAAACGACGAGGTCGTTGACGCACATGGCAACCAGGTCGATACCGATGCTGTCGTGCTTGTTCAGGTTCAGCGCCAGGCGCAGCTTGGTGCCGACGCCGTCGGTGCCGGAAACCAGCACAGGCTGCTTGTAGCCGGCCGGGATTTCGCAGAGGGCGCCGAAACCGCCCAGGCCGCCCATGACTTCCGGGCGCGCAGTGCGCTTGGCGACGCTCTTGATGCGTTCGACCAATGCTTCACCGGCGTCGATGTCTACACCGGCGTCCTTGTAGCTCAGGGAGGGTTGCTTGCTCATGATCCAGGCCTTTAGGGGAGGGGATTCAGGGGTAACGACCGAGTTCAGCGGGAACGCCAAAACCGGTGGGGCGATAGCCTCACGCGAATTTCGGGGCGCCCGGCTGTTGCCGGTCTGCGAAGGCGCGCGATTTTATCAGGCTTGAGGGGCAGCGGCCATCCTCGCGCCGACGGGCAGGGGCATAATCGACTGAAATTTTTTGCAATTGTGCCGGGTGGGTGCCTGTATAAGGTGTGCCGATTAACCGTCTATCGTTATCACTGTGCAAAAACTTACCGCTACCGTGTGAATGTTTTGCGATGGCAGATTGTCACAGCCTTGCTTAACCGGTTCACGCGGCCTGTTCCAGCCGCTCCTGTCGACGGGAATTTTCCATGCGTTTTTGTAAATTGTTGGTTGTGGGTTGTTTGTCTGTGGTCAGCCTGGCAAGTCATGCCGAAAACCTCAAAGGTCTCTATCAAGTACGCCAGCCGGTCAGCAGCCAGGCACCGGAAGAGCGTGATCGCGCCACGCAGGCGGCGCTGGATACGCTGGTATTGCGTCTGACCGGCGACCCGAAGGCGCCGCAGAGCCCGGGGCTGGCGGCGATTCGCAAGGATCCGCAACAGATCATCAGTCAGTTTGGTTTTGATGCCGGGCCGCCGGAAGTGCTGAAAGTCGATTTCGACCCGGCTACCACCGAGCAGGCACTGCGTCGGGCGGGGCTGTCGTTGTGGGGCGCAAGCCGGCCTTCGATTCTGAGCTGGTGGCTGAACGATTCAACTGAAGGTTCAAGCCTGGTCGGTGACGGTCAGGCCGCCGCTGCGCCGTTGCGGGCGGCGGCCCAGCACCGAGGCTTGCCGCTGCGCTTGCCGCTGGCGGATCTGAGTGAACAGCTGGTGGCCACCGCGCCGGTGCTGGACGGCACCGATCCTGCGCCGTTGCACGGCGCTTCGGAACGATACGGCGCAGATGCCTTGCTGGCGGTGCATGCACACGAAGAGGGGGGGCAGTGGCAGGCCAAATGGCACCTGTGGCTGGGTGATCAGAAGGAGGCCGGCAGCGTGCAGGGCGCCGATCAGGCTGCCGTGGCCGATGCCGTGATGCTGGCGGTGGCCGAGCGTCTGGCGCCGCGGTTTGTTGCCAAGCCTGGGGTGTCGGGTCAACAGACCCTGGAAGTGCAGGGTATGAATCTGGAGCACTACGCCACGCTGCTGCGGTTACTCGAACCGTTCGGTGTGCGTCTGCAAAGTGTCGAGGGTGATCGCATCGTGTATCGGGTCAGCGGCAGCGCCGATCAGTTGCGTGCGCAATTGTCATTGGCGAAGTTGCAGGAATTGCCGGCTGAGGCGCCGGCACCGGTGGCGGCGCCACAACCGACGGTTGCCGGTGCTGCGCCGGTTGTCGCTGCAGCCCCGGCACCTTTGGCGCCATCGTTGCGGTTTCGCTGGTAAGTCTTTCCTTATATAGAAGCAGTAGGAGTGGTACATGGCTGATTCGCGGCGTTGGTTCTGGCTCGGTGGGGTAGTCCTGCTTTGCGCGTTTGTCTGGTTGCTGCACCCGATCCTCACGCCGTTTCTGGTGGCCTTGCTGCTGGCATATCTGTTCGATCCGCTGGTGGATCGTCTTGAGCGGCTCGGCCTGTCGCGCACTTGGGGAGTGATCGCGGTATTCGCCCTGTTCACGCTGATCGTCACAACCCTGTTGCTGGTGTTGGTGCCGATGCTCGCCAAGCAGTTGCTGCGTTTATATGAATTGGCGCCGCAGATGCTCGACTGGCTGCAGCACACCGCGTTGCCGTGGGCGCAGTCGAAGCTGGGTTTGTCGGATGGCTTCTGGAAGTTCGACAAGGTCAAGGCGGCGATCAGCGAACACATGGGCCAGACTACCGACATCGTCAGCGTGGTGTTGAGTCAGGCGACGGCTTCAAGTCTGGCGCTGATTGGCTGGCTGGCGAATCTGGTGCTGATTCCGGTCGTGAGTTTTTACCTGCTGCGCGACTGGGACTTGATGATGGCCAAGATCCGCAGCCTGTTGCCGCGTGATCGTGAGCAAACCATCGTCTCGCTGGCGGGTGAATGCCATGAGGTGCTCGGCGCGTTCGTGCGCGGACAATTGCTGGTCATGCTGGCGCTTGGTGTGATCTACGCCGCCGGCCTGATGATCGTTGGTCTGGAGCTGGGGCTATTGATCGGCCTGATCGCGGGGCTGGCGGCGATCGTGCCATACATGGGCTTCGTGATCGGGATTGGCGCGGCGCTGATTGCCGGGTTGTTCCAGTTCGGCGGCGATCTGTATCCGATGATCGGGATTGTCGCGGTGTTCATGGTGGGGCAGGCGCTGGAAGGCATGGTGCTGACGCCACTGCTGGTGGGTGACCGGATCGGTCTGCACCCGGTGGCGGTGATCTTCGCGATTCTGGCCGGTGGCGAGTTGTTCGGTTTTACCGGTGTCCTGCTGGCATTGCCGGTGGCGGCGGTGATCATGGTGCTGGTGCGTCACGTGCATGATTTGTACAAGGACTCCGATATCTACAGTGGAGTCGACGATCCCGAGTTGTAGTGTTCGCGCGGACGGCCCGGCATTGCGCCGGGTTGGCCCGTGTTTTGCGGTGGGTTTGCTCGGCATCGCGTCAGAGAAACTGTCATAAAACCAGCGCGTTAACGCAAACCTTTGATTTTGCTTGGAGTCTGTCGCATTGTGCGCTCAGCTTCACGGGTATAAACTTCGCAAACTTTACACAGAGGCCACTAACGGTTCCTTGAGAACTGTTCAGTCAGCATGAAACCGATTCAGCTGCCCCTAGGTGTGCGTCTGCGTGACGACGCCACCTTCATCAACTACTACCCAGGCGCCAATGCCGCTGCACTCGGCTATGTCGAGCGCCTATGCGAAGCCGACGCCGGCTGGACCGAAAGCCTGATCTACCTGTGGGGCAAGCATGGGGTAGGGCGTACGCATCTGTTGCAGGCGGCTTGCCTGCGGTTCGAACAGATGGGTGAACCGGCGGTATACCTGCCGCTGGCCGAGTTGATGGATCGCGGCATCGAAATTCTCGACAACCTTGAACAGTACGAACTGGTCTGCCTGGATGACCTGCAGGTGATTGCCGGCAAGCCGGACTGGGAAGAGGCGATGTTTCATCTGTTCAACCGTCTGCGTGACAGCGGTCGGCGCTTGCTGATCGCCGCGTCCACCTCGCCACGCGAGTTGCCGGTCAAGCTGGCCGACCTCAAATCGCGCCTGACCCTGGCGCTGATCTTCCAGATGCGTCCGCTCTCCGATGAAGACAAATTGCGCGCATTGCAATTGCGCGCTTCGCGTCGTGGTCTGCACCTGACCGATGAAGTCGGGCATTTTATTCTGACGCGTGGCACCCGCAGCATGAGTGCATTGTTCGACTTGCTCGAACAGCTCGATCAGGCTTCGTTGCAGGCACAACGCAAGCTGACAATTCCGTTTCTGAAAGAAACCCTTGGCTGGTAGTCAGCCCTTGAATTACGGGGCTTGCAGCAGGTTTCGACATATTTCAGGCGCCAGAAAATCCGCTTTTCCGCACAGGGTGCAGACCGCGTATCGATTCAAATGGGCTTAAGCGCTTAGATGTAAACGAGAAACCGGGAAGTCACAAAAAGATCGATTGAATTTGCAAATGAGGCCGATAGCGGGCATAGTCTCGGCTTCTTTACAACTTCAGCCACGGTCGTGCCCATGCTAAATCGCTTCGCACCCCTCGTGCCTCTCGCACTCGTCACCCTGTTGTTCGGTTGCGCTGCTCATTCTCCAGTTCAAGAGCAGCCTCAACAGGTTAAAAATTCTGCCACTGCCCAGTCTTCCGTTATTTATCAGGAAGAACTGGCCACCGAAAAAGAACTCGCCGATTTCAACGGCAAGAAGCCATACGAGCTTCCGGTTCTGGCCGACAGCATCCTTGAACGCGGCATGTCCCTGATCGGTACTCGTTACCGTTTCGGCGGTACCTCTGAAGCTGGTTTCGACTGCAGCGGTTTCATCGGTTACCTGTTCCGCGAAGAGGCCGGCATGAATCTGCCGCGCTCCACCCGCGAAATGATCAACGTGGATGCTCCTCTAGTCTCGCGCAGCAATCTGGAGCCGGGCGATCTGCTGTTCTTCGCCACCAACGGTCGTCGCGGTCGTGTGAGTCACGCCGGGATCTATCTGGGTGACAACCAGTTCATTCACTCCAGCAGTCGTCGTAGCGGCGGTGTTCGCATCGACAGCCTGGGTGACAGCTACTGGAGCAAGACTTTCATCGAAGCCAAACGCGCCCTCGCAATGGCACCGACTGTGGTCACCGCTCGCAAGTAATTCCCCGTTGTCGCCACGTCCGTGGCGACAAAAAAACGGCCACGGCAACGGAGTAGACCTAGACTTTACAAGGTGAAGTTAAAGTCTTACTTGAAGTTTGTCGTATAGCCGCTAGAATCCTGTATCTATATTGATGGCAAACCGCCTGCGTGCTCCGCAGGCGGTTTTGTTTTCTGTCCATCCGGCAGAGAAAGCCGCAGCCAGATCAGGGTGTTCTGTTTATGACGATGTCGGCCCGCCTTGCATTGATCTTCTTCGCAGCGCTGCTCAGCGCCTGCGCCAGTCGCACACCGCCGCCTGCGCCCGTCGTACGTGCCCCGGTAGTGTTCGGACCTTCCCAGTCGTTCTCGCCCGCCGCTGAAGACGTGCTGTTTCGCGCGCTCGGCCTGGTCGGCACGCCTTATCGCTGGGGCGGCAACACGCCGGATTCGGGTTTTGATTGCAGTGGTCTGATCGGTTTCGTTTACCGCGATGCGGCGGGTATCAATCTGCCGCGTTCGACGCGTGAACTGATCGTGATGCAGGCGCCGAATGTCGGCAAGGAAGGCTTGCAGACTGGCGACCTGATCTTCTTCGCCACCAACGGCGGCTCGCAAGTCAGCCATGCGGGGATCTACGTCGGAGAAGGGCGCTTCGTGCACGCGCCGGCAACCGGTGGCACGGTGAAGCTCGACAGCCTGTCGAAGGCGTACTGGCAGAAAGCGTATCTGAGCGCCAAACGGGTGTTGCAGCCTGAGCATCTGGCGCATAACCCGTAATTGCTGATGTTTTAAATGTGGGAGATTCTATGTTTGAGGGGAACCCTCAAACATAGAATCTCCCACATTTGTTATGTGCTGGACGCTAAATTATTTGGCGGACGACACCCGCCACACCTTGTTGCCCACATCGTCGGCCACCAGCAAACCGCCTTGCTGGTCGATCACCACGCCCACCGGGCGGCCCAGAGCGTTCTCGTCCTTGTCGAGGAAGCCAGTCAGCACATCGACCGGTGCTCCGTTCGGCTTGCCGGCGGCGAACGGTACGAAAATCACTTTATAGCCACTGTGCGGTTTGCGGTTCCATGAGCCATGCTGGCCAATGAACGCGCCTTCCTTGAATTGCGCCGGCAGGCTGTTGCCCTCGGCGAATGTCAGGCCCAGCGAGGCGGTGTGCGGGCCTACGGCGTAGTCCGGAGCAATGGCCTTGGCCACCAGATCGAGGTTTTGCGGTTTTACGCGCACATCCACATGCTGGCCGTAATAGCTGAAGGGCCAGCCATAGAAGCCGCCGTCCTTGACTGAGGTGATGTAGTCCGGCACCAGGTCGCTGCCGATCTCGTCACGCTCGTTGACCGCCGTCCACAGCGCGCCAGAGGTGGGCTCCCACGCGAGACCGTTGGGGTTGCGGATGCCCGAGGCGAAGATCCGGTGGTTGCCTGTGGCGCGATCCACTTCCCAGATCGCCGCGCGACCTTCCTCTTTATCCAAGCCGTTTTCGCCGACGTTGCTGTTCGAGCCAACGGTGACGTACAACTTGCTGCCGTCCTTGCTGGCGATGACGTTTTTGGTCCAGTGATGGTTCAGTGTGCCGCCTGGCAGGTCGGTGACTTTGATCGGCTGCGTCTTGATCTCGGTCGCGCCCGGCTCGTAGTGGAAGCGCAGCAAGCGATCAGTGTCGGCGACGTACAGATCGTTGCCGACCAGCGTCATGCCGAACGGCGAATTGAGATTCTGCAGAAAAACCGTGCGGGTCTCGGCCACGCCGTCGTGGTCGGCATCGCGCAGCAGGGTGATGCGATTCGGGCTCGGCACGCCGGCGCCAGCCTTGCCCATGACTTTCTTCATTACCCAGCCACGAATGCCACTGCTGTCGTCAGGCTTTGGCGGAGCATTGGTTTCCGCCACCAGCACGTCACCGTTGGGCAGCACGTAGAGCCAGCGCGGATGGTCGAGGCCTTCGGCAAATGCAGCGACTTGCGTACCAGCCACTGCGGTCGGTTTGCCGCCCGCAGGCCAGCCGATCGCCGGGGCGATGTTCACCGTCGGAATCAGGGTCTTGTTGGGTTCGGGCAGCTTCGGTGACGGGCCGGTGCCGTCGGAAACTTGCAGGCTGGAGGATTCACCGCAGGCGGCGAGCCCTCCGGCGAGGGCGATGAGGAGAGCGAGTTGGGTTTTGCGCATTACTGATCTTCCCTATGAATGCATGCCTAATCATAGAGGAGCCTGCGCACCCGATGGTTCAACCGCTCAGCCACGGGCCTCTTTGAACAGCACGGCGATTCCGGGGTGATAGTTGCCCGCTTCGCTGCGCAACTTGCGGTAGGCGTAGGGGAAATACCAGGCGACCGCGCAGCAGTGTTCCTTTTGCAGGTCGTCGACCATGTCCTGCAGCTCTTCGGGGCTGGCGCTGTGCTGGGCTTTTTGCGGCGCGACGAACAGGCAACCGAGTTTGAGGTCGCTGGCGAAGCTGATGCGTTTGGCGTCGCTGGTGATTTCCAGCAGGGCCTGGGTCAGGTTGAGGTTGCTGACTCGCGGCCAGCGCTGCGTGGCCTGGATGTAGGCGCGGTCTTCGGCGCCGGCGAGGAACAGGTGAGCGCGGGCATTGCGCTCGCCGTCCTCGTTCTGCTTGCGGGTGGCGGTGTCGCAAAGGGTCACCAGTTCGGCCATCCATGCCGCAGCGGAGAGCAATCCGAGATTGGCTTTCTCGTCATGCCAGTAAGGCGTGTCGTTGTCGCCGCGCACGGCGTTGTAGCGGTCGATACAGTCAAACCAGCGTTCAAGCACCGGGCGCAGGAACTCCAGGCGCGGGTTGCTGATGATCATGCCTTGCATCGTAATCATCCTTATTGTTGTGATGGGCTTTTTCGAGAAAAGCATGGCTCTTTGATATCACTTGTATCAGTGTGGCACAAGATTGGCGCCAGATAATTGATCGGCGGCAGTTATTCGCCCGACGGCCGCCTCTTTAATTGACGCTCCACCCCCAACCCTCTAACCTTCGCGGCTTGTTTCAGGTGCTCTGTGACGTGTGTCGACAGAGTGAAACAGGGAAGCCGGTGAGGGTTGTCTTCAGGCGAAGAACGATCGCGATCCCGGCGCTGCCCCCGCAACGGTAAATGAGTGAAAGCTGCGCATTGAGCCACTGTGTCGACAGACGCGGGAAGGCGCGCAGCCGGCGATTCGCCGCTCATGAGCCCGGAGACCGGCCTGATCCATCCAGCGGCATCACGGTGGGCGATGCCAGGCTTTTTGCCGTCTATTCTTGTGCCTGCCCGCCGTTATCCAGCCTCAACGGAGAGCTCCCCCATGACCGATTCCCCCGAGCGTGACGAACGCCATCTGGCGCGTATGCAGCGCAAAAAAGCCGTGATCGACGAACGCATCGCCAATTCGCCCGACGAGTGCGGCCTGGTGCTGGTGCTGACCGGCAATGGCAAAGGCAAAAGCAGCTCGGCGTTCGGCATGCTTGCCCGCGCCATGGGCCACGGCATGCAGTGCGGCGTGGTGCAGTTCATCAAGGGGCGCAACAGCACCGGCGAAGAACTGTTCTTCCGGCGCTTCCCCGAGCAAGTGCGCTTTCACGTGATGGGCGAGGGCTTCACCTGGGAAACCCAGGACCGGCAGCGTGACATTGCTGCCGCCGAAGCCGCGTGGGCAGTCTCCCGCGAGCTGCTGCGCGATCCGTCGATCGGTCTGGTGGTGCTGGATGAACTGAACATCGCCCTCAAGCATGGCTACCTCGACCTGGATCAGGTGCTCAGCGATTTGCAGGCGCGTCCGCCAATGCAGCACGTGATCGTCACCGGTCGTGCGGCCAAGCCGGAAATGATCGAGATGGGTGACACCGTCACCGAAATGGGCATGCTCAAACACGCCTTTCAGGCAGGCATCAAAGCGCAGAAAGGCGTCGAACTTTGAATCAACCACGTCACTGCCCGGCGGTGCTGATTGCCGCGCCGGCCTCCGGTCAGGGCAAGACCACCGTCACCGCCGCACTCGCGCGTTTGCATCGCAATCAGGGGCGCAAGGTGCGCGTCTTCAAATGTGGCCCGGACTTCCTCGACCCGATGATTCTCGAGCGCGCCAGCGGTGCGCCGGTGTATCAACTGGACATGTGGATGGTCGGCGAGCAGGAAAGCCGGCGTCTGTTGTGGGAGGCCGCCGCCGAGGCGGATCTGATTCTGATCGAAGGCGTGATGGGCCTGTTCGACGGTACGCCTTCGAGTGCCGATCTGGCGCGACACTTTGGTGTGCCGGTGCTCGGGGTGATCGACGGTACTGCGATGGCCCAGACCTTTGGCGCCCTGGCGCTGGGGCTGGCGCGCTATCAGCCGGACTTGCCGTTTGCCGGCGTGCTCGCCAACCGCGTCGGCACCTTGCGTCACGCGCAACTGCTCGAGGGCAGCCTCACCGAAGGCTTGCGCTGGTACGGTGCGCTGTCCCGCGAAACGGGGATCGAGTTGCCGAGCCGCCATCTCGGACTGGTGCAAGCCAGTGAACTGAATGACCTGGATTTACGTCTCGACGCGGCCGCCGAAGCTTTGGCCAGCAGTTGCGAGGTAGCGCTGCCACCGGCCGTGGAATTCGCCGCGCCTGAAGTGATCCCCGCTGAACCGTTGCTCGCAGGTGTGCGCATTGCTGTCGCACGCGATGAAGCCTTTGCCTTCACCTACGGCGCCAGCCTCGACTTGCTGCGCGCGATGGGCGCCGAGTTGAGCTTCTTCTCGCCGATTCGCGATACGCAGTTGCCTGAGGCTGACAGCCTGTATCTGCCGGGCGGTTATCCGGAATTGCACCATGTCGCGTTGGCGCAAAATACTGCGATGCTTGAGGCGATCCGTGCGCACCACGCCGCCGGCAAACCATTGCTCGCCGAGTGTGGCGGCATGCTCTATCTACTCGATTCGTTGACTGACGTCGAAGGCGCCCGCGCTGAGCTGGTCGGGCTGCTGCGCGGTGATGCGGTGATGCAAAAGCGTCTGGCAGCACTGGCGCTGCAAGCGGTGGATCTGCCGGAAGGTTCGTTGCGCGGCCACACCTATCACCATTCCCTGACCACCACTGAACTGACGCCGATTGCCCGGGGCCTGAGCCCCAATGGCGGGCGCGGAGCGGAGGCGGTGTATCGCGAGGGACGGATGACGGCGTCGTACGTGCACTTTTATTTTCCGTCGAATCCGACTGCGATTGCCGCATTGTTTGCACCGGATCTCGAGGCCGCTTTCGCGAGCAAGTCCGCTCCCGCATTGGATCACCCAACCCCTGTGGGAGCGGGCTTGCTCGCGAAGAGGCCATGAGCGACAACGCATTTTCCGAAGGCGAGCGCCAAGCGGTCTACCGAGCCATCGCCGAACGCCGCGACATGCGCCACTTCACCGGTGGCACGGTCGAGCCTCAATTGCTGCGGCGTCTGCTTGAGGCCGCACATCAGGCGCCCAGCGTCGGCCTGATGCAGCCTTGGCGTTTCATCCGCATCAGCGACCGTGCCTTGCGCGGGCAGATCCAGAACCTCGTCGAAGAAGAACGCATCCGCACAGCCATTGCCCTCGGCGAGCGCAGCGACGAGTTCATGAAGCTCAAGGTCGAAGGCATCAACGATTGCGCCGAAGTGCTGGTCGCGGCGCTGATGGATGATCGCGAACGGCACATTTTCGGGCGTCGTACGCTGCCGGAAATGGACATGGCGTCGTTGTCCTGCGCGATCCAGAACCTGTGGCTGGCGTCCCGTGCCGAAGGACTGGGCATGGGCTGGGTCTCGCTGTTCGAGCCGCAGGCGCTGGCCGATCTGCTGCAACTGCCGGTCGGGGCCAAGCCGTTGGCGGTGTTGTGCCTGGGCCCGGTCAAGGAATTCTATCCGGCGCCGATGCTGGTACTCGAAGGGTGGGCGCAGGCGCGTCCGCTCAATGAGTTGCTGTATGAAAATTATTGGGGAGTGAGTCAATGAGTGTGGCGTTGTTGAGTGTCGCTGCAGTCGCGCTGGATGCGCTGCTGGGTGAACCGAAACGCTGGCATCCGCTGGTGGCGTTCGGCAATTTCGCCGGGCGCATCGAGCGACGTTTCAATGCGGGCGGCCGTGGCTGGCGCAGTCACGGAGTCACCGCTTGGGTGATCGCGGTGCTGCCGCTGACGTTGCTCGCCACCGCATTTTCCTGGGCGCCTTACGTGGGCTGGATCGTCGAGATTCTTGCGCTGTATTGCGCCCTGGGCATGCGCAGTCTTGGCGAACACGTCGAGCCTGTGGCCAAAGCCTTGCGCAGTGAAGATCTGGAAGAGGCGCGCAAGCGCGTCGGCTATCTGGTCAGCCGCCAGACCAGCGAACTGGACAGCACAGCCGTCGCCCGTGCCGCTACCGAGTCGGTGCTGGAAAACGGCAGTGATGCGGTGTTCGCTGCGCTGTTCTGGTTTGTCGTGGCCGGTGCGCCGGGCGTGGTGCTCTATCGCTTGAGCAACACGCTCGATGCAATGTGGGGTTATCGCAACGAACGTTTCGAGCGTTTCGGCTGGTGTGCGGCAAAAATCGATGACGTGCTCAACTACATTCCTGCACGGCTGGTGGCACTGACCTACGCGCTGTTGGGCAACACCCGGCTCGCCTGGAAATGCTGGCGCACCCAGGCGCCGAAATGGGACAGCCCCAATGCCGGTCCGGTGATGGCTGCCGGTGCCGGTGCGCTGAATGTCGAGCTGGGCGGCCCGGCGATCTATCACGGTGAGCTGCACGACCGTCCGCAGCTGGGCGAAGGTGCGCCGGCGGATGCCGATTCGATTGATCGCGGCTGGCAATTGGTCCAGCGCGGGGTATGGTTATGGCTGCTGATTCTCTGCGTGGGGGCTGAATTCTATGCTTGAGCACGGTGGCCGGCTGCGCAAGGCTGCACTCGATTACGGTATTGCCGAAGCCGACTGGCTCGACCTGTCCAGTGGCCTTGCGCCGTGGCCGTTTGCGGTTCCGGAAATTCCGTTGCGCGCTTGGGCGCGTCTGCCGGAAACCGACGATGGCCTGGAGCAGGCCGCGTGCGATTACTACGGCGCCTCCCAGGTGTTGCCGGTGGCCGGCTCGCAGATGGCGATCCAGTTGCTGCCGCGTTTGCGCCGTGCCGGCAAGGTCGGCGTGTTGTCACCGTGTTATGCCGAGCACGCCGAAGCCTGGCGCCGCAGTGGTTACATCGTGCGGGAAGTGCTGGAGCAGGAGGTCGAATTTTTTCTCGACAGCCTCGACGTGCTGGTCGTGGTCAATCCGAACAATCCGACCGGCCTGAGCCTGACCCCGGCGCGACTGCTGGACTGGCACGCGCGGCTGGCCCAGCGCGGCGGTTGGCTGGTGGTCGATGAAGCGTTCATGGACAACACGCCGCACCTGAGTCTGGCGTCGTACACCCATCAGGTCGGCTTGGTCGTGTTGCGCTCGTTCGGCAAGTTCTTCGGTCTGGCCGGCGTGCGCCTGGGCTTTGTGCTGGCCGAGCGCAAGCTGCTCAGGTTGCTCGCCGAACAGGTCGGGCCATGGGCGGTCAGCGGCCCGACACGGGTGCTCGGCCAAGCCTGTCTACAGGACACCGAGGCGCACACCCGGCAACGCATGCGCAGCGATGAGGCCAGCGAGCGCCTGGCGTTGTTGCTGGAGCGCTACGGCTTCAAGCCCTTGGGCGGATGCGCGCTGTTCCAGTGGCTGATCACCGAGCACGCCGTGGCGTTGCACGAATTCATGGCCCGACGCGGCATCCTTCTGCGTCTCTTCACTCACAACAGCAGCCTGCGTTTCGGTCTGCCGGCCAATGCCGCTGAAGAGGCGCGTCTCGAGCAAGCGCTGCAAGCCTTTGCCAAGGAATCGACATGACCACCCTGATGGTGCAAGGCACCACTTCCGATGCCGGTAAAAGCACGCTGGTGACGGCGCTGTGCCGCTGGGCCACCCGTCAGGGCGTGGCGGTGGTGCCGTTCAAGCCGCAGAACATGGCGCTCAACAGTGCCGTGACTGCTGATGGCGGCGAGATCGGCCGCGCCCAAGCGGTGCAGGCGCAAGCGGCGCACCTCGAACCGCACACCGACATGAACCCGGTGCTGCTCAAACCCAACAGCGACACTGGCGCACAAGTCATCATCCATGGTCGCGCGGTCACCAGCATGAACGCCGTGGCCTATCACGACTACAAAGCCATCGCCATGCAAGCGGTGCTCGCTTCGCACGAACGGCTCAGCGCGGTGTATCCGCTGGTGATGGTCGAAGGCGCAGGCTCGCCAGCGGAGATCAATCTGCGCGCCGGTGACATCGCCAACATGGGCTTTGCCGAGGCGGTGGATTGCCCGGTGCTGCTGATTGCCGACATCAATCGCGGCGGAGTATTTGCGCATCTGGTCGGCACCCTGGAGTTGCTGTCACCGAGCGAACAGGCGCGGGTCAAAGGTTTCATCATCAACCGGTTTCGCGGCGACATCGCCTTGCTGCAACCGGGCCTCGACTGGCTCGAGCAGCGCACCGGCAAACCGGTGCTGGGGGTGCTGCCATACGTGATGGATCTGCACCTGGAGGCCGAGGACGGCATCGACCAGCGCCAGACCGACAAGGCCGAGCAAGTGCTCAAAGTGGTGGTGCCGGTGCTGCCGCGCATCAGCAATCACACCGATTTCGATCCGCTGCGTTTGCATCCGCAGGTGGACCTGCAGTTCATCGGCCCGGGGCAGGCGATTCCTGCCGCCGACTTGATCATCCTGCCCGGCTCGAAAAGCGTGCGCAGCGATCTCGCGTATCTGCGCGCCAACGGTTGGGACACGGCGATCAACCGGCACCTGCGTTACGGCGGCAAGCTGCTGGGGATCTGCGGTGGCCTGCAAATGCTCGGCGAGCAGGTGCACGATCCGCTGGGGCTGGAAGGCGCGCCCGGTTCGAGCGCCGGCCTGGGTCTGCTGGCGTTCGAAACGACGCTGGAAGCCGAGAAGCAATTGCGCAATGTGCGCGGGCGTCTGGCGCTGGAAGAGGCTGAGGTCAGTGGATATGAAATCCATGCGGGCGTGACGGCTGGCCCGGCGCTGGAGAATGCGGCGGTGCATCTGGACGACGGTCGTTGCGATGGCGCGCAGAGCCTCGACGGGCAGGTGCTCGGCACCTATTTGCACGGCTTGTTCGAGTCGCCGCACGCCAGTGCCGCGTTGCTGCGTTGGGCCGGGTTGAGCGATGTGCAGGAAGTGGATTACCACGGCTTGCGCGAGCGTGATATCGAGCGGCTGGCGGATCTGGTGGAGAAGCATCTGGATACCGGGCTACTGCGTCAGCTCTGTGGGATCCAGGTTGGCTGTTCCGGCCTCTTCGCGAGCAAGCCCGCGCCCGCATGAGAATGCATTCCAGGGTGGGAGCGGGCTTGCTCGCGAAAGGGCCGGTTGCCTCAACACATGATTTTCAGGATGTCCCCATGCTCCAACTGATCCTCGGCGGCGCCCGCTCCGGCAAAAGTCGCCTCGCGGAAAAACTTGCCAGCGACAGCCAACTGGCCGTCACCTACATCGCCACCAGCCAACCGCTGGACGGCGAAATGAACGACCGCGTCGCGCATCACCGCGCTCGTCGTCCGGTCGAATGGGCGTTGATCGAAGAACCGCTGGAGCTGGCTCGCATCCTGCGTGAACACGCCAGCACCGAGCGTTGCCTGCTGGTGGACTGCCTGACCCTGTGGCTGACCAATCTGCTGATGCTCGATAACGCCGAGCGTCTCGCCGCTGAGCGCGAAGCCCTGCTGGACTGCCTGGCGTCACTGCCGGGGGAAATCATTTTTGTCAGCAACGAGACCGGAATGGGTGTCGTGCCGCTGGGCGAATTGACTCGCCGATACGTCGATGAAGCCGGTTGGCTGCATCAAGCTCTGGCTGAGCGCTGTCAGCGTGTCGTCCTGACCGTCGCCGGCCTGCCCCTGACCCTGAAAGGACCTGCGTTATGACTCAAGCGTGGTGGTTGAATCCGTGCAAACCCGTGAATGCCGAGATCGTTGAACAAGCGGCCGCGCGGCAACAGCAACTGACCAAACCGGCCGGTTCTCTCGGTCGCCTCGAAACGGTGGCGGTGCAACTGGCGGGATTGCAGGGCCAGGTCAAACCGCGCCTCGACCAGCTGTGGATCGCGATTTTTGCCGGCGATCATGGCGTGGTCGCGGAGGGGGTTTCGGCGTTTCCCCAGGAAGTCACGGGGCAGATGCTGCTCAACTTCGTCAGCGGCGGCGCGGCGATCAGCGTGCTGGCGCGCCAGCTCGATGCACAACTGGAAGTGGTGGACCTGGGCACGGTGACGCCCTCGTTGAATCTGCCCGGCGTTCTGCACTTGAATGTCGGCCCGGGCACGGCGAATTTCGCCAAGGGCGCGGCGATGACCCGGACGCAGGGCGAGCTCGCTTTGCAGGCCGGTCGCGACAGTGTGCTGCGTGCCAAGGCAGCAGGCGCGCAGTTGTTCATCGGTGGTGAAATGGGCATCGGCAACACCACCGCCGCCAGTGCGCTGGCCTGCGCCTTGCTCGATTGCCCGGTGACACATCTGACCGGCCCCGGCACTGGGTTGAATGCCGAAGGTGTCAGCCACAAAGCGCAGGTCATCGAGCACGCGCTGGCCCTGCATGCGGCACAACGTGGCGATGCGCTGCAAACCCTGTTCAACCTCGGCGGTTTTGAAATCGCCGCACTGGTCGGCGCTTACCTGGCCTGTGCTCAGGAAGGCGTAGCGGCGCTGGTCGACGGCTTTATCTGCACAGTCGCTGCGCTGGTGGCGGTGCGTCTGAATCCGGCTTGCCGCGAGTGGCTATTGTTCGGTCATCGTGGCGCCGAGCCGGGCCATCGTCATGTGCTGGAAGCCCTCAGTGCCGAACCGTTGCTGGAACTTGGCTTGCGTCTGGGTGAGGGCAGCGGGGCGGCGTTGGCTGTGCCGCTGTTGCGCCTGGCCTGTGATCTGCACGGGCAGATGGCGACGTTCGCCGAAGCCGCGGTGGCGGACCGTCCGGCATGACCTTGCGCCTGGACCTGCTGCGTCACGGTGAGACTGAACTGGGCGGTGGATTGCGCGGCAGTCTCGACGATGCGCTGACGGAAAACGGCTGGGCGCAAATGCGCGCTGCGGTGGTCGCGGGCGGGCCGTGGGATCGGCTGGTCAGTTCGCCGCTGCAGCGTTGTGCGCGGTTCGCCGCAGAGCTGGGCGAGCAACTGAATTTGCCGCTGCATCTGGACAAGGATCTGCAGGAGTTGCATTTCGGCGCCTGGGAAGGGCAGAGCGCTGCGGCGCTGATGGAGACTGACGCCGCGGCGCTGGGGCTGTTCTGGGATGACCCATATGCCTTTACGCCGCCGCAGGGTGAGCCGGTCAGCGATTTTTCTGCGCGTGTGCTGGGCGCGGTTGTGCGGTTGCATCAGGCCTATGCCGGCGAACGCGTGTTGCTGATCAGTCATGGCGGCGTGATGCGCCTGTTGCTGGCGCAGGCGCGTGGATTGCCCCGTGAGCAGTTGCTCAATGTCGAAGTCGCGCATGCTTCGCTGTTTTCCCTGACCGTTGAGGCCGATGGTTCGCTCAAGGAAGGTCACTGACATGCTGCCACTGTGGATCGCCCTGCAATTTCTCAGCAGTTTGCCGATTCGTCTGCCGGGGATGCCGGCGCCGGAACAGCTCGGGCGCTCGTTGCTGTTCTATCCGCTGGTAGGGCTGCTGTTCGGGGTGATCCTCTGGGCGCTGAACCTGGCAGTGGCCGGTGCGCCGCTGTTGCTGCATGCCGCGTTGTTGTTGACGGTGTGGGTGCTGCTCAGCGGCGCGCTGCACCTCGACGGGCTGGCCGACAGCGCCGACGCCTGGCTCGGTGGCTTCGGTGATCGTGAGCGCACGCTGACGATCATGAAGGATCCGCGCAGCGGGCCAATCGCGGTGGTGACGCTGGTGCTGGTGCTGTTGCTCAAGTTCACCGCGTTGCTGGCGCTGATCGAGCAAGGGCACGCGGTGGCGTTGATCGTTGCTCCACTGCTGGGACGTGCGGCATTGCTGGGGTTGTTTCTGACCACGCCGTATGTGCGGGCGGGTGGGTTGGGGCAGGCGCTGGCTGATCATCTGCCGCGCAAGGCGGGTTGGTGGGTGCTTGGGTTCAGTGCGCTGGGCTGTGTGCTGATTGCCGGGGTTGAAGCGGTTGTTGCGCTGGTTGTCGCGTTCGGTGTTTTTGTCTGGCTGCGGCAGGTGATGATGCGGCGGTTGGGCGGGACCACGGGCGATACGGCGGGGGCGTTGCTGGAGTTGCTGGAGGTGGCGGTGTTGGTTGGGGTGGTGTTGGTCTGACTGGTGTTTGTTGTCTTTTCTGGCCTATTCGCGAGCAAGCCCGTTCCCACATTTGGAATGCATTCCCTGTGGGAGCGGGCTTGCTCGCGAAGGCGGTGTGTCAGACGCCACAAACCTTATTGATAAACTCATGTGTAACTTGATTTAACACAGTCCCGGGTATATACACGCATCATGCTTCCTTCTCAGTGTTTGTGCACCAACCTGCGTCGCGCCGCTCGTGGCGTCAGCAGGCATTACGACGGCGCTCTCGACGGCTTCGGGATCAACGTTGCCCAGTATTCTTTGCTGTGCAATCTGCAACGCCTGGATCAACCGAGCATTTCCGAACTGGCCGAAGCCATGGGTCTGGATCGCAGCACCCTGGGGCGCAATCTGCGGGTGCTGGAAGGCGAGGGGCTGGTGGCGCTGGCCGAGGGCGAAGACATGCGCAACCGCATCGTCAGGCTCACTGAGGCCGGCGTGCAGCGTCTGGCAGCAGCCCTGCCAGCCTGGGAAGCGGCGCAACAGCGATTGATCGATCGCCTGGGCGCCGAGAAGCGTGAAACCTTGCTCAGATTGCTGGATGAACTGGCCTGAGGCCGGTTTTTTCCAAACTCAAGCGGGTATATACCCGCAAGCGGAGAATAACAATGACATCGATGTGGCGTACGTGCGGTTGGGTGTTGCTGGGAAGTGCGCTGATTCTGGCGTTGTCATTGGGCGTGCGGCACGGTTTTGGCCTGTTCCTGTCACCGATGAGTGCGCAGTTCGGTTGGGGGCGCGAGGTGTTCGCCTTCGCCATCGCCTTGCAGAACCTGATCTGGGGCCTGGCGCAACCGTTCACCGGGGCTTTGGCTGACCGTTTTGGCGCGGCGAAAGTGGTGCTGGTCGGCGGTGTGCTTTACGCCTTGGGCCTGGTGTTCATGGGCTTGTCCGATTCGGCGCTGAGCCTGTCGCTGAGTGCGGGTCTGTTGATCGGTATCGGTCTGTCCGGCACCTCGTTCTCGGTGATCCTCGGCGTGGTCGGTCGTGCCGTGCCGGCGGAAAAACGCAGCATGGGCATGGGCATTGCCAGCGCTGCCGGCTCGTTCGGCCAGTTCGCCATGCTGCCGGGTACGCTGGGTCTGATTGGCTGGCTCGGCTGGTCGGCTGCGCTGTTGGTGCTCGGTCTGCTGGTGGCGCTGATCGTGCCGCTGGTGAGCATGCTCAAGGACAAACCGCTGCCGGTGCTGGGTCATGAGCAGACCTTGTCCGAAGCGTTGCGTGAAGCCTGTTCGCATTCCGGTTTCTGGCTGCTGGCGTTCGGCTTTTTCGTCTGCGGTTTTCAGGTGGTGTTCATCGGCGTGCATCTGCCGGCCTATCTGGTCGATCAGCATCTGCCGGCCACGGTCGGTACCACGGTGCTGGCGCTGATCGGGCTGTTCAACATCTTCGGGACTTATACCGCCGGCTGGCTCGGTGGGCGCATGTCCAAGCCGCGCTTGCTGACGGCGTTGTACCTGCTGCGCGCGGTGGTGATTGTGTTGTTCTTGTGGCTGCCGGTGACCACCACGTCAGCCTACTTGTTCGGCATGGCCATGGGCTTCCTGTGGCTGTCGACGGTGCCCTTGACCAACGGTACGGTGGCGACCTTGTTTGGTGTGCGCAATCTGTCCATGCTCGGCGGTATCGTGTTCCTGTTCCATCAGCTCGGCTCATTCCTCGGCGGCTGGCTGGGCGGGGTGGTGTATGACCGTACCGGGAGTTATGACTTGATCTGGCAAGTAGCGATTCTCTTGAGCCTGCTGGCGGCCGCGCTGAACTGGCCGGTGCGCGAGCGTCCGGTGGCGCGCCTGCAACCGAGTGTGAGCGCCGCATGAAGCGTTCCTGGCCGCGATTCGCCTTCGCTGCACTCGGCGCCCTGTTGTTGGCGCTGGTGTGGTGGGGTTGGCATCAGGGCGGCCTGGCGCTGATGCAGTTAGGCATGGGCGCTTGCCTGTAGGCTTGAAGGGCGAGTAACGTCGGGGTCTGATGACTGCTCAAGGATGCCCGACATGCTCATGCGCTGGTGTGCTGTACCCGCGTTGCTGATGGCGTTGACCGGACTGGCGCAGGCCGCTGACTGTCCGGACACGCTGCAAGGTTCGCTGCCCAAATTGCGCGCCAAGGAATCCATCGACCTGTGCCAGCGCTACGCCGGCAAACCGCTGGTGGTGGTCAATACCGCAAGTTTCTGTGGCTTCGCTCCGCAGTTCGAAGGCCTCGAAGCGCTCAATCAGCGCTACAAGGCGCAGGGTCTGGAAATGCTTGGCGTGCCGTCGAATGACTTCAAGCAGGAGTCCAAGGATAGCGCCGAGACCGCCAAGGTCTGCTACGCCAACTACGGCGTGACGTTCACCATGACCGAGCCACAGAAAGTCCGTGGCGACGACGCGACTCACCTGTTCAAGGTGCTGGCGGAGCAGAGCAGCGCGCCGAAGTGGAATTTCTACAAGTATGTGATCGACCGTCAGGGCAAAGTGGTTGCCAATTTCTCAAGCCTGACCAAGCCGGATGATCCGGAATTTATCGCCGCTATCGAGAAAGCCATAGCCTCAAAATCCCAGGCTGACTGAGACACAATCTTTGTGGGAGCGAGCCTGCTCGCGAAGACGATCTGCCCCGGAACATATGTTTGTCTGACCCAGCGCTTTCGCGAGCAGGCTCGCTCCCACATTGATGTTCATGCATGCACAAAAAAGCCCCGCTTTCTGCAAGGAGAGCGGGGCTTTTTTTGTGGGCGAGGGGGTTAACCTCGCCGTGCAGCATCAGAAGCGATAGGTCGCGCCGACACCGAAACCGTTTGCCGAGTTTTCATACTTGGCGTCGTAGGTCTGGCCACGATCGTTTTCGTTGTGGACTTTGACCGACTCTTCCTTCAGGTACGAGTAAGCCACGTCGATGGTCAGGTCTTCGGTCGGGCTCCAGCCGGCACCGATGCTGAAGATCGTGCGGTCGCCGGTAGGAATACGTGGCGAACGGTCGACGTTGTTGGTCGGCGACTGGTCGAAAGTCAGACCGGTGCGCAGTACCCATTCCTTGTTCAACTGGTACGAAGTACCCACGGCGTAAGCCCAGGAGTCGTGCCAGTTCTGGTCTTCGGTGATCTCGCCGAACTGACCGGCCAGCAGCGGCTGGACGCCCGAGTTTTCAACGGTGATCTTCTTCAGCTGGCTCCAGCGGGTCCAGGTCGAACCGGCATAGACGTTCCAGCGATCGTTGATCGCTTGAGTGACCGAGAAGTCCACGGACTCAGGCGTGGTGATCTTCAGCGAAGCGTCGTACTTCTGCTCGGCGCCCAGACCGACTGCGCCCAGCACACCGTAGTTGACCTTGGTGTTGCCTTCGAGCTTGTAGTCGACTTTCGAGTGGTAGGTCAGACCCAGGCGAGTGGTGTCGGTGGCCTGTACCAGCACGCCAATGTTGTAGCCCAGTGCAGTGTCGTCACCCTTGATCTTGACCTTGCCGTCCGGCGCAGCCTGGGTAATCGACAGGTTGGATTCAAGCGTACCGTCGATACGGTTGATGGTCGGACCGAAACCTACCGACACCACGTCGTTGAACTTGTAGCTGACAGTTGGCTGGAAGGTGATGACTTGCACTTCGGACTTGCTGCCGAAGTAACGGCCGCCAAAGCCTTTTTCGTAGTCGGTAATCAGGCCGAACGGCACGTATACGCCGAGGCCGAATGCCCAATGCTCATCGATCGGTTTGACGTAGAAGCCCATAGGTACGGAGGTGAAGGGCACCATGTCGCCTTTGTTGCTGCCGCCGTTGGGGCTGGAGCTGGCGTCTTTGATATCGGTCTTGGCATCGAGGAATGCAACGCCGCCGGTGACTTGTTCGCGCGTGATGCGCGACATGCCGGCAGGGTTGCCATAAACAGTGCTTGCGTCGTCGGCAGAAGAAGATCGCCCAGCGTAACCAGTGCCCATCCCGCTAATGCTGTGTTCGTTGATGGCAAAGCCAGCTGCGAAGATCTGGGTGGATGCCATGGTAACGGCGAGGCTAAGGGTGGTTTTGAGCATTACTTTTTTCATTATTAGAACTCCTGGTGATCACCGGGGCGAAAATTACCAACATTTTCGTTCCAGCGCTATAGTCCCTATGGCCTGAGTTAGAGCGGTTTTGTAGGACAATCCGACCAGATTCGCGACCTGTTAAACGATTTTGTAAAACCGGGCGGTCAACACGCGACCTGATTCACCGGTGAAACACAAGTTTGCCAGGCGTAGGTGAAGTCGCGCAGACGCCCTTGCGGCTGGAAGGTCTGGCGCCATATTCGCGCCATGCCCAGCAGATCGTTCGGGTCGGGAAGGGTGGGGTTTTGTTCTTCTACCAGCAGCCAGGCGATGGCAGTGGCGTAACGCAGGTTGACGGTCAGTTCGAGGTGCGGGCCACTGAGAAAGGCATGCTGACTGGCGAGGCCGCGAACCAGGCTGGCACGCTCCGGATCCAGCGCCAGATAGTGATCCCAAAGGGCCTGGTGGCGATGTTCGGCGATCCGGTAGAGGCCGTGGCCACGGCGGTCATGCAGGGCGGAACCGAGGGCGGACTGGCTGGCGGCGATCCCCAGGAGCAGGGATTCGGCGGTTGCGCAGTGACGTCCCAGATAAATCAATGTGGGACGGATCACGTAGCGACACAATTCGCTGGCAGCGATACCCATAATGCCCTCGATTCTTGTAATGGGCGGCGATACCTGAAGGGGGCCTTGGCAGCGGTGGATCGACTCAGGCTCGCCGGAAGCGGATCAAGCCGCTTGAGTTGAAGTGTAGTGTCATATTCGCGACGTAAAGGCCTGTTTTTAAAATATTTCCGGCTGCGAGCCAAAAGCGTTATATCCGATGGTGCTTACGTGTACATGGCTAAAAGCGAAACATCGGGCAATAAAAAGCCCCGCATTTTGTGCGGGGCTTTTGCTTTTGCAGCCTTTTCGGCTCTCAGGCAATCAATGCCTGACGTGTACGATCGATCACAGCCTGCAGCGGCTCGGCGCTGGAGTATTGATCGGGGTACAGACGCTCGCTGTGGCGGGCGATTCCGTGCTCATTGACCACGGTGAAGCTGAAGCAGCCTTTGCGAGCGGCCATGATCAGGCAGTTCATTGGGGCAAAAGCATTGGTTAGGGTGCGAATGGCATCCTGAGTCTGGATTTGAGTAGACATAGTTATTAGGTGTTCCTACAAATGACACGGATAAGAACCGTGCAACGTTAAAACGTTCCAGTAACGTCGACCACCATTGGTCGTACGAAGAACCCGACTGGAACAAAGCAGCCAGTTTGAAGCGCTATTAAGTTGGCGCGCTTGGGCTGGCAGGTAGGTACTTAGGAGGGCAGGCAACACATCAAGGGCAGAGGTTCTGGGCCCGGGGTGAAGATCCTGATCAATTTGCAGGTTGGTTCGGTCAGAGTAAGCGTGCTTGGCAACACCCTTTGCATTCATTCAAAGGCTGTGTTGGCGCAAGTTTTACCTGGAAACCATCGAGGGGTCGCTCCCACTTTTTCGGTAGAGGGCTTCTGTGAAGAAGGCTGACCGTGGGGATGTGTTCGACCGGAATTGACTTTCAGCTTGGTACTAACGCCGCGGATACTAACGGATCGTTCAGGGCAATGCAAACCCTGCGGCAAAAAAGATTACGGCCGGTAGCGCGGATCATGGATGACAGGACTGGCCTCTTCGCGAGCAGGCTCGCTCCCACAGGGGGGCAAGGTCTACTGTGGGAGCGAGCCTGCTCGCGAAGGCACCATCCGTCGCCACAAAAGCGTGCAGTGCTGTCCATCGCCAGGCCGCTTATCGCCAGCCCTGGATGCAAAACGACCCGAAAAAGCGCATCGATATAACCGGGTAACAGGTACTTGTGCACATTAGTTGCGCAGACCGTCACGCGACTGTCATATCAATCCTGACCCCGGTGGCTGCCTGTATCAAAAGTTTAAGTCAATGAAAAACATCGCTTTTTTTTGTTGGTGAAAAAATCGTCAGTTTGACTGCGAGCCCCATTCCACAAGGCTTTGCGGAGGTTGGAGAGCGGTTGTCCACTGAGTTATCCACAGCTTCTGTGGATTGTCCCTAGCGCTTGCTCTAGGACGGGCGTGCCGGGTTTTTTTCGACTTTACCTGTACGAAAAAGAGAGTAGAGTGGCGCGCCTTCCGATCTACCCCGCAGTGTTTTATGAAGTTTCGCTCAGTATCAGTCTCTGTTACCTCCGAACACCCTCGTGTTACCCCTCCCAAGCGATTTTCCGTGCGTGTGGCCGAATGGCTGCTCGACAGTCCGCGTCTGGGCGACAGCCGCAACGCCAAGCACCTGGCGGGGCGTCTGCTCAAGCAACCGGCGCGCGAAGGTGTGGTCGCGGCGCAGAGCCGTCTCGGTCAGTTGATGTGCCGTGAGTGCGGCAACGCCCGGGATCGCCGTATCGGTCAGGACCTGCTGCGTCAGGCCGCGCGTGCCGGTGATCGACGTGCGCAACAGGAACTCGGTCTGCTCGAAGACTGAGCTGTCCAACGTCCCGCGCCTTGGTTAACCTTCAGGCTTTATCGAATCGGCAGGAGTGGCTATGGCTATGGACTTGACCAGCGTGTTGCTTGGTCTGGCAGGCGCGGGGTTGCCGTTGCTGGCACTGGCCTGGCAACTGCAGCGCCGGGCGAGCAACGGACAAGCCGAGGTCGCCTTGCTCGAAGAGCGACTGGCCATGGCGCAACTGGCGCAGGATGGGCTCAACGCGCAGCTGGAAGCCAGTCGCGAAGAAACGGTTGATCTGGCGCAGGCCAACGCCGCCAAGCAGGCTGAGCTGGCCGCCCTGCGCCGCGAAGTCGAGCTGTTGCAGATCGAGCGCGATGATGCCCGTGACGCCTCCCACGCCTGGAACATCGAGCGCGCCAACAAGGAAGCCGAACTGCGGCGCCTGGACGCTCAGGCCGCATCGCTGAACGCCGAGCTGCGCGAGCAACAGGATAGCCATCAGCAACGCCTCAACGACCTGCAAGGCTCGCGCGATGAGCTGCGTGCGCAGTTCGCCGAGCTGGCCGGCAAGATCTTCGATGAGCGCGAACAGCGCTTTGCCGAGACCAGCCAGCAGCGTCTGGGTCAGTTGCTCGACCCGTTGAAAGAACGCATCCAGTCCTTCGAAAAACGCGTGGAAGAAAGCTATCAGGCCGAAGCCCGCGAGCGCTTCTCGCTGGCCAAGGAGCTTGAGCGCTTGCAGCAATTGAACCTGCGTCTGAGCGACGAAGCGACCAACCTGACCCGTGCCCTCAAAGGCCAGAAGACCCAAGGCAACTGGGGGGAACTGATTCTTGAGCGAGTGCTGGAGCACGCAGGTCTGGAGAAGGGGCGCGAGTACCAGACCCAGGTCAACCTCAAAGGCCCGGACGGCGAGCGCTTTCAGCCGGACGTGATCATTTATCTGCCGGGCGACAAGCAGGTGGTGGTCGATTCCAAGGTCAGCCTCACCGCCTATCAGCAGTACGTCGCCGCCGAAGACGACAGCATCGGCCAAGTCGCGATCAAACAGCACGTGCTGTCGCTGCGCAGCCACGTCAAAGGCCTTGCCGGCAAGGACTACAAGCGCCTGGAGGGCTTGCACAGCCTCGATTTCGTCTTGCTGTTCGTGCCGATCGAGGCGGCATTTTCCGCTGCTCTGCAAGCCGAGCCGACGCTGTTTCAGGAAGCGTTCGACCGCAACATCGTGATCGTCAGCCCTACCACGTTGCTGGCGACGTTGCGGGTGATCGACAGCCTGTGGAAGCAGGAGCGGCAAAGCCAGAACGCCCGGGAAATCGCCGAGCGTGCCGGCTGGCTGTACGACAAGTTCGTGCTGTTCATTCAGGATCTGGACGAGGTCGGTAATCGCCTGCAACAGCTGGACAAGGCCTACAGCTCGGCGCGCAACAAGCTCACCGAAGGTCGCGGCAACCTGGTCAGCCGCAGCGAGCAGCTCAAGTTGCTGGGCGCGCGGGCAAGCAAGAGTCTGCCGGCTGATTTGCTGGAGCGGGCGATGACGGATGTCGATGGCCTCGTCGAACTCCCGGAATAACCCGAAGAGCTTCGCGAGCAGGCTCGCTCCCACAGTGAAATGCATTCCAAAGGTGGGAGCGGGCTTGCTCGCGAAGGCGTCAGCGGTAGCGCTGCAACACTCAAGTCGAACGGTTACAACGGCACATACCGACTCAACAACGCCCGCAACGCCGCCGGTTTCACCGGTTTGGCCAGATAATCCAGCCCCGCCGCATGCACCTGCGCCACCGTCTCCGGGCGACCATCGGCGCTGATCACCACCCCCGGCACCGGCTCCCCCAACGTGGTACGCAGCCACGCCATCAATTGCGTTCCGGTGTCGCCATGGTCCAGGTGATAGTCGACCAACGCCAGTTGCGGCCGCACGCCTTCACTGAGCAGCGCCGCACATTCCTCGCGATTGCGCGCCGTCCACACCTGACAGCCCCAACGGCTCAGCAGGCTGTTCATGCCGATCAGAATGCTGTCTTCATTGTCGATACACAGCACCTGCGCGCCGCTGAGCAACTTGCCGTTCAATTCGACCGCCGCGTTCGCCGGCACCGCTTGTGCCCGGGCCAGCGGCACGCTGACGCTGAACACACTGCCGCGCCCCGGCCATGAGCGTACGCGCAGCGTGTGGCCCAGCACTCGACACAAACCATCGGCAATCGCCAGACCGAGCCCGAGGCCTTTTTCGGCGCGAGTCTGATGACTGTCGAGGCGTTTGAACTCCTCGAAAATCACCTGTTGTTTGTCTTCCGGAATACCCGGCCCGCGATCCCACACTTCCAGGCACAGCTCACCGCCACGTCGCCGCACGCCCAGCAGCACCGGGCCCTTGGCGTAGCGGAAGGCGTTGGTCAGGAAGTTCTGCAGAATCCGTCGCAGCAACTTGATGTCGCTGTCGATGCGCAAGTGGCTGCCGCGCACGCGGAAGCTCAGGCCTTGCTCTTGGGCCAGCGCCTTGAATTCGGCGCCGAGCGTATCGAACAGTTCATTGAGTGCAAACGGCTTGCGATCCGGGTTGATCTTGCCGTTTTCCAGGCGGGAAATATCCAGCAAATCGCTGATCAGGTCTTCCGCCGAGCGCAGCGAACTGTCGAGGTGTTGCACCAGTTGCTGCGCCTCGCTGCTCAAACCGTCATCCTGATGGGAGAGGGCGGCAGAGAACAGTCGGGCGGCGTTCAGCGGCTGCATCAGGTCATGGCTGACAGCCGCGAGGAAACGGGTTTTCGACTGGTTGGCCGCCTCCGCATTGCCTTTGGCCTCGGTCAACGCAACGTTGAGCTGCGACAGTTCCTGGGTGCGTTCGCTGACGCGTTGCTCCAGCCCTTCGTTGGCTTCGGTCAGCGCCTGCTCGGCCTCACGGAACGCGGTGATGTCGGTGAAACTCATGACAAAGCCGCCGCCGGGCATCGGGTTGCCGATCAACTCGATCACCCGGCCGTTGGGAAACAGGCGTTCCGAAGTGTGCGCACGGCCCTGACGCATCCAGTGCAGGCGCCGGGCAACGTGAACTTCTGCCTCGCCGGGGCCGCACAGGCCGCGTTCGGCGTTGTAGCGAATGATGTCGGCAATCGGCCGGCCGACACTGATCAACCCGTCCGGGTAGTTGAACAGCTCCAGATAACGCCGGTTCCAGGCCACCAGTTTCAGCGACTGGTCGACCACGCTGATGCCCTGGGTGATGTTTTCGATCGCGCCTTGCAGCAGGGCGCGGTTGAACTGCAGGACTTCCGAGGCTTCGTCGGCGATGCGTACCACATCCTCCAACTGCATTTCCCGACCTTCGATGGCGGCTTTTACCACCGCGCGCGTCGAAGAAGCGCCGAGCACACCGGCGAGCAGGCGTTCGGTGTGGGCGATCCATTCGCCGTCGGCGTTCTGGTTCGGGTTGAAGCCCTTGCCCTGACGGTAGGCGAAACGAATGAAGCTCTGGCGCGCACGTTCCTCACCGACAAAGCGGGCTGCCAGTTGCAGCAAGTCGTCGATCTGCACCGCGAGCATCGAGCGCGCACTCGGCCGAGCGCTGATTTCCTGACCGATGAAACGTCCTGCCTGCCAGTGTTCCGAGACCCGCGTGCGCGACAGCACCGAGACCCAGGCGAACAGAGTGAAGTTGCCCGCCAGCGACAGCACCACGCCTTGGGTCAGCGGGGTTATCGGCAAGTTCAGCGGGTTGCTGTGCAGCCACGCCAGGCCCGGGAAAGTGCTCAGCGACCAGCCAAGGCTGTGGGCGGCAATCGGCAGGATCAGCGTGTAGAACCAGAGGAACGTACCGGCCGCCAGACCGGCGAAAACCCCACGGCGGTTGGCCTGTTTCCAATACAGCGCGCCGAGCATCGCCGGGGCCAGTTGGGTGACCGCGGCGAAGGCGATCTGGCCGATGGTCGCCAGACTCGCGGTGGAGCCGAGCAAGCGGTAGCTGACATAGGCCAGCAGCAGGATCAGCACGATGCTCACCCGGCGCACCGACAGCATCCACTGGCGGAACACTTCGAACGGGCGCTCGGCGTTGTTGCGCCGCAGCAGCCACGGCAACAGCATGTCGTTGGAGACCATGGTCGACAGCGCCACACTGGCCACGATCACCATGCCGGTGGCCGCCGACGCACCGCCGATAAATGCCAGCAGTGCCAATGCCGGATGGGCCTGAGCCAGTGGCAGGCTGATCACGAACGAGTCCGGCAGCACGTGACTCGGCAGCATCATCTGCCCGGCGAGGGCAATCGGCACGACAAACAGCGCGGCCAGCGCCAGATAAGCCGGGAACACCCACTTGGCCAGGCGCAGGTCCTGCGGGTCGATGTTCTCCACCACCGTGACGTGAAACTGTCGAGGCAGGCAGATGATCGCCATCATCGCCACGCCGGTCTGCACCACCATCGACGGCCAGTTGATGGTTTCTTTCCAGTATTCCTCAAGCCGTGGCGCAAGCATCGCCTGATTGAACAGGTCGTCGAAACCGTCGTAGAGGCCAAAGGTGACGAACGCGCCGACGGCGAGAAAGGCGAACAGCTTGACCAGCGACTCGAAGGCGATCGCCAGCACCATGCCCCGGTGGTGCTCGGTGGCGTCGAGGTTGCGCGTACCGAAGACGATGGTGAACAGCGCCAGTACCAGCGACACGATCAGCGCGGTGTCTTGGGCGCGGGTGCCCATGGCGTCGGCGCCGGCGCCGATCAACAGGTTCACACCGAGGACGATGCCTTTGAGTTGCAGGGCGATGTAGGGCAGCACGCCGACCAGGCAGATCAGCGCGACCACCACCGCCAGCGATTGCGATTTGCCGTAGCGCGCGGCGATGAAGTCAGCGATGGAGGTGATGTTCTCCTGTTTGCTGATCATCACCATTTTCTGCAAGACCCACGGCGCTCCCAGCAGCAACAGGATCGGCCCGAGGTAAATCGGCAGGAACGACCATAACTGCTCGGCGGCCTGGCCGACCGCACCGAAGAATGTCCAACTGGTGCAGTAAACCGCCAACGACAGGCTGTACACCCACGCGCGCATCCGCGGCGGCAACGGCGCGCTGCGACGGTCGCCGTAAAAGGCGATGGCGAACATGATGGCCATGTAGGCGAGGGCGACGGCGGCGATCAGCCCGGTGGACAACGACATGCAACACTCCCGACAGAAGACTCCCCGGCACTCCTGCCCGGGCGGACAGTCTCGCATGAGTGCGGCGGTTAGTCAGTGTCGACCAAGGTCGTGGCGTGGCGGGGTGTCGCAGGTTTGAAACCGGGTGGTTTCTGAGTTGACTGGTCGGGCCTCTTCGCGAGCAGGCTCGCTCCCACATTTGGTATGCAGTCCCCTGTGGGAGCGAGCCTGCTGGCGATGGCGTCAGCCCTGCTGCAGCGCGATATCAATCAACCGATGCAACTCTTCGACCTCCAGCGCCGCCGCCGAAAACAGAATCCGGAACACCACTGGCGCCACCACCAGATTGATCAGTCGGTCAACGCTCGGCGCCGCTTCGTCCGGGTGGCGGTCAATGATGGTCTGCAATTGCGCGCCGAGGATCGTCACGCAATACCCCGGCGTGGCGCTGGCTTGCACGTCGCGCATCATGTTGCGCCCGGGCTCGGAGCTCATCTCGTCGAGGTATTGCTCGGCCCAGGCGCGGATATCGCTGCGCAGGCTGCCGGTTTGCGCCGGCTCGCTGTCAGGGCGCATGCGGGCGAGGGCGACGTCCGCGAGCAACGCAGCCAGATCCCCCCAGCGACGATAGATCGTCGATGGCGTCACGCCGGCGCGTGCAGCGATTTGCGGCACGGTCACGGTACTGCGCTCCTGTTCTTGCAGAAGTGCGCGGACAGCCGAATGAATCGACTCTTGCACCCGGGCACTGCGGCCGCCGGGGCGTAAACCTTCTTTAATAGCCATGCGTCAGACCTTAACACAAAGAATTTGCGTTAAGCCAAAGCCGAGAGCACACTCCGCAAAAGCAAAAAATTAGCTTTTGCGGAGTGTGCCCATGACCAGCCTTGCTTCCAACCGTGGCAGCCTGATTTTTCTGGCGATCACCTTACTGAGTTTTCTCGCTGCTTCCACAGCGCCGACGCCGTTGTATCAACTGTATCAGGATCAGCTGCATTTTTCGGCAACGGTACTGACCCTGATTTTCGGCGTGTATGCCTTGAGCTTGCTGGCAGCGCTGCTGACGGTCGGATCGCTGTCCGATCATCTGGGGCGCAGACCGGTGATATTCACCGCAGTGCTGCTCAATGCACTGGCGATGCTGCTGTTTATCAGCGCCGACAGTGTCGCCTGGCTGATCAGCGCGCGGGTGTTGCAAGGCTTTGCCACCGGCATGGCCACCGCGGTTTTAAGTGCGACGCTGCTCGACACCGATCGCCAGCAGGGGCCGTTGATCAACAGCGTCGCACCGTTGCTCGGCATGGCGCTGGGCAGCATGGGCTGCGGCTTGCTGGCCGAGTTCGCCCCGGCGCCGTTGCAACTGACTTACTGGCTGCTGCTCGGGCTGTTTGTGCTGCAAGCGGCGTACGTCTGGCGCATGCCGGAAAGCGTGACGCCGCAAGCCGGCGCCTGGGCATCGTTGCGACCAACCCTGCATGTCCCGGTTCAGGCGCGCTCGACCTTGTGGCGCGTGCTGCCGCTAAACACCGCGACCTGGGCCCTTGGCGGTTTTTTTGCCTCGCTGGCGCCATCGTTGGTGCGCACCGCTACCGGGTCGACGTCCAATCTGATCGGTGGCGCGACTGTCTCGGCGTTGACCGTGACCGGTGCGCTGATGATCTTCACCTTGCGCAATCGTCCCGCCAGCAGAGCCCTGCAAATCGGCGCCAGCCTGCTGCCCATCGGCGTGCTGCTGATTCTGCTCGGTGTGCACAGCGCCAGTCTGGCGCTGTTTTTCCTCGGCACACTGGTCGCCGGTTGCGGCTTTGGTTCGGGGTTCCTTGGCGCGGTGCGCAGCCTGGTGCCGTTGGCCTTGCCCCATGAGCGCGCCGGGTTGATGTCGGCGTATTACGCGCTGAGTTATCTGGCGTTCTGCCTGCCGGCGTTGTTGGCCGGGCACTTGACCCGCACTTACGGCCTGCTGGCGACCACCGATGGTTACGGCGTCGCGTTGATCGTGCTGGCCACGAGCGCGCTGTTGTTCAGCCTGCGTCCACGTGCGGCGAAGGTTTGCCGTGCTCCATAAGTGGCGCCGTTTGGGTTAGCCTTGGCCGGCCCTGTTTTTCACGGATCGAGACATGAACATTATCCGCAGCAAGTCGTTCACCGCCGAGCGTGCCTGGGGCGCGCTGGACATCGCCAACATGAACGGCATCACCACGCGCCTGCACTGGACCGACCAGCCCTATAAATGGCACGTCAACGATGGCGAGGAAGTGTTCGTGGTGCTCGATGGTCAGGTGCAGATGTGCTATCGCGAACAGGGTGAAGAGAAGCAGGTGCTGCTGGAGGTCGGGGACATCTTCTACGCTTCGGTCGGCACCGAGCACGTGGCGCATCCGCAGGGGGCGGCGCGGGTTCTGGTGATCGAGAGCGAAGGCAGTGTCTAGACGCTTATCTATGAAGTAGATAACAGATAGAGAAATTACCCGTTATATAGATATTCGATTCGGTTCTACCATGGACTCAACCTCACCTGAGGACAGGAGTTCACGATGACTTGCCCCAACAGCACCAAACCCGGCATCAAGCCGTTCAGCCAGCTTCAGCATCCGCGTGAAGTGATCCGTCAATTCACCCCGAACTGGTTCGCCGCGACCATGGGCACCGGCGTGCTGGCCCTGGCGCTGGCGCAATTGCCGGTGGCGATTCCCGGGTTGCACGCGGTGGCCGAAGGCCTATGGTTGTTCAACATTCTGTTGTTCACCTTGTTTACCTTCGCTTACGCCGCGCGCTGGGTGCTGTTCTTCGATGAGGCGCGGCGGATCTTCGGTCACTCCACCGTATCGATGTTCTTCGGCACCATTCCAATGGGCCTGGCGACCATCATCAACGGCTTTCTGCTGTTCGGTCTGCCACGCTGGGGCGAGGGCGTGATTCATCTCGCCGAAGTGCTCTGGTGGCTCGATGTGGCGATGTCGCTGGCCTGCGGCGTGTTGATTCCCTACATGATGTTTACCCGGCAGGAACACAGCATCGATCAGATGACCGCCGTCTGGCTGCTGCCGGTGGTGGCGGCCGAAGTGGCAGCGGCCAGCGGTGGCTTGCTCGCGCCGCATCTGACCGACGCCCATGCGCAACTGGTGGTGCTGACTACCAGCTACGTGCTCTGGGCATTTTCCCTGCCGGTGGCGTTCAGCATCCTGACCATCCTGTTGCTGCGCATGGCCCTGCACAAATTGCCTCACGAAAACATGGCCGCCTCCAGCTGGCTGGCCCTCGGCCCGATCGGCACCGGCGCCTTGGGCATGTTGCTGCTGGGCAGCGATGCACCGGCAATCTTCGCCGCCAACGGTCTGCCGGGCATCGGTGAAATCGCTGCGGGGCTTGGTTTGGTCGCCGGCATCACCCTGTGGGGTTTCGGCTTGTGGTGGATGTTGATGGCGTTGTTGATCACCGCGCGTTACCTGCGTGATGGCATCCCGTTCAACCTTGGCTGGTGGGGCTTCACCTTCCCGCTGGGCGTGTATTCGCTGGCGACCCTCAAGCTCGCCAGCACGCTCAACCTCGGCTTTTTCAGTGTGGTGGGCTGCGTGCTGGTGACGTTGCTGGCGGTGATGTGGCTGATCGTCGGTAAGCGCACCGTGCAAGGTGCGTGGCGCGGTGAACTGTTTGTCTCACCTTGTATTGCAGGTTTGAAGAAATAACCTGAAAAGTTTAGGTAATGTGTGGCCTGGATCGCGGATCGGGATTCCAATATTCAGATCCAGGCCATTCTCTACCGACCTCAGGGAAACACGGAAGATGAGTCACCCCTCACAGTTCAACCTGCTTCGCACCCGGCGCTTCCTGCCGTTTTTCATCACGCAGTCGCTGGGCGCCTTCAACGACAACGTGTTCAAACAGTCGCTGATTCTCGCCATTCTCTATCGACTGACCATCGAGGGTGACCGTTCGATCTGGGTCAACCTGTGTGCACTGCTGTTTATCCTGCCGTTCTTTCTGTTCTCGGCGCTGGCCGGGCAGTTCGGGGAAAAATTCGCCAAGGACGCGCTGATTCGTCTGATCAAACTCGCGGAAATCGCGATCATGGCCGTAGGATCGATCGGTTTTCTCTTCGATCACCTGTCGCTGATGCTGGTGGCGCTGTTCGCCATGGGCACCCACTCGGCGCTGTTCGGGCCGGTGAAGTATTCGATTCTGCCGCAGGCGCTGCGAGAGGATGAACTGGTCGGCGGCAATGGGCTGGTGGAGATGGGCACGTTCCTGGCGATTCTCGCCGGGACCATCGGCGCCGGGGTCATCATGTCCTCGACGCATTACGCGCCACTGGTATCGACCGCCATTGTCGGCATTGCCGTGCTGGGTTACCTCGCCAGTCGCAGCATTCCGCGCGCTGCAGCGGCGTCGCCGGAAATGCGCCTGAACTGGAACATCTTCAGCCAGTCCTGGGCCACGCTCAAACTTGGTCTGGGCCAGACGCCTGCGGTGTCGCGTTCGATTGTCGGCAACTCGTGGTTCTGGTTTGTCGGGGCGATTTATCTGACGCAGATCCCGGCCTACGCCAAGGAGTGGATGCACGGCGATGAAACCGTGGTCACCCTGATTCTCACCGTGTTCTCGGTCGGCATTGCGCTGGGTTCGATGCTTTGCGAGAAACTCTCCGGGCGCAAAGTCGAGATCGGTCTGGTGCCGTTCGGCTCGTTCGGTCTGACCGTGTTCGGCCTGCTGCTGTGGTGGCATTCCGGCGGTATCCCGGAGAGCATCACCGGGCACAGCTGGATTGAAGTGCTGGGCTTTGTGCACACTTGGGCGGTGTTGGTCGACATTCTCGGCCTCGGCATTTTTGGTGGCTTCTATATTGTGCCGCTGTACGCCTTGATCCAGTCGCGCACCGCCGAAAACGAGCGGGCGCGGGTGATCGCTGCCAACAACATTCTCAACGCACTGTTCATGGTGGTGTCGGCGATCGTTTCGATTGTGTTGCTGAGCGTGGTCAAACTGTCGATTCCGCAGTTGTTCCTGGTGGTGTCGCTGCTGAACATCGGCGTCAATGCGTACATCTTCAAGATCGTTCCCGAGTTCAGCATGCGTTTCATGATCTGGCTGCTCAGCCATTCCATGTACCGCGTCGAGCACCGCAACCTGGAGGCGATCCCGGACGAAGGCGCCGCGTTGCTGGTGTGCAACCATGTTTCGTTCGTTGATGCCTTACTGATTGGCGGCGCGGTGCGTCGGCCGATTCGCTTTGTCATGTACTACAAGATCTACAACCTGCCGGTACTGAACTTTATCTTCCGCACGGCGGGGACGATTCCGATTGCCGGACGCAACGAAGACATCCAGATCTACGAAAAGGCCTTCACCCGGATTGCCCAGTATCTGAAGGACGGCGAACTGGTGTGCATCTTCCCGGAGGGCAAGTTGACCACGGACGGTGAGATCAATGAGTTCAAGGGCGGGCTGACTCGGATTCTCGAAGAGACACCGGTGCCGGTGATTCCGCTGGCGCTGCAGGGATTGTGGGGGAGTTTCTTCAGTCGCGACCCGAACAAGGGTTTGTTCAAACGGTTGTGGTCGCGGGTGACGTTGGTGGCGGGTTCGGCGGTGGCTGTGGAAGCTGCGGAACCGGCGAAGTTGCAGGGGTTGGTGGGGGAGTTGCGCGGTACTGTTAGATAGTTGTTGTGAGATCGGGCTTCATCGCGAGCAGGCTCGCTCCTACAGTTGAAACGCATACCTCTGTAGGAGCGAGCCTGCTCGCGATAGGGCAGTGGCCTAAGCGCTGACCTTCAGGCCAATCAACCCGGTAATGATCAACGCCACACTGGCCAGGCGAATCAACGCCATCGACTCACCAAACAGAATGATCCCGGCAATCACCGTGCCCACGGCGCCGACCCCGGTCCAGATCGCATAAGCCGTGCCCAGCGGCAATTCCTTCATCGCAAGGCCCAGCAGACCAAGGCTGATAGCCATGGCCGCAACGGTCAGTACGGTGGGGAGGGGGCGGGTGAAACCGTCGGTGTATTTCAGGCCGACGGCCCAGCCGACCTCGAACAGGCCGGCGAAAAACAGAATGATCCAGGACATGAGAGACCTCCATCGATTGACGGGGTCGTCCCCAGATTAATAACTCGATCGAGCCGCAGGGTCGTCCCCGCGTTGCGCAACATATTGACGAGCATTAATCCGGGGATCAAGTTTTGAGGTCAGTCGGCGGCCTGTTGAGCCGCCGTTTCACGATCTTCTTTTTCGCTCATGCGCCGGAAGTACGTCGAGAGCAGTGCCCCGGAAATGTTGTGCCAGACGCTGAAAAGCGCGCTTGGCACCGCCGCCAGCGGCGAGAAATGCGCACTGGCCAGGGCCGCGCCCAGTCCCGAGTTCTGCATGCCGACTTCCAGCGCCAGCGACTTGCGCTGAGCCAGTGGCAGCTTGAACAGGCGTCCGGTGAAGTAACCCAGCAAGTAGCCGAAGCTGTTGTGCAGCATCACCACCGCCATGATCAACAGCCCGGACTCGGCGATTTTCGCCTGACTGGCAGCCACCACCGCAGTGACGATGATCACGATGCTGACCACCGACACCAGCGGCAACACTTCCACCGCGTGCCGCACCTTGCCACCGAGCAAACGTTGCGCAACCACGCCGAGCACGATTGGCAGCAACACCACTTGCAGGATCGACCAGAACAGCTCCATGAACGACACCGGCAACCACGCCGAAGCCAGCAGCCAGATCAGCGCCGGTGTCAGCAGCGGGGCGAGCAGGGTGGTGACGGCAGCAATTGCTACTGACAGTGCCAGGTCGCCGCGGGCCAGCCAGGTCATCACGTTGGACGAAGTACCGCTCGGGCAGCAGCCGACCAGAATCACGCCGACGGCGATTTCCGGCGGCAGATGAAAGAGCTGGCAGAGCAACCACGCCACGCCGGGCATGATCACGAAATGTGCCACCACGCCCAGCGCCACGCGCCACGGATGGCGGGCGACGGCAGCGAAGTCGTCGAGTTTGAGGGTCAGGCCCATGCCGAACATCACCAGCCCCAGCAACGGCACGATTGCGCCTTTGAGGCCCAGGAACCACGCCGGTTGCAGGAACGCGACGACAGCGAAAATCAGCACCCAGTAAGCGAAGGTGTTGCCGACGAAGCGGCTCAGTGCAGCCAGTGCGCGCATGGCTTGTTCCTTATTATTGAATGAACACCACAAAACCAAATGTGGGAGCGAGCCTGCTCGCGAAGGCGGAGTGTCAGACACATTAATGTTAACTGTCACTGCGCCTTCGCGAGCAGGCTCGCTCCCACGGTTTTGAAACTCGCCGGGCGTTAGATGCCCTGCGGCGTCTCTTCACCACCCAGCGCTTCAACCAGTGCCGGCAGGAAGTCGCCAAAGGTCAGCATCATCAGGGTGAAGCTGGCGTCCAGTTGGCCCAGGGCCTCGTCGCCACCGTCCTGTTCGGCCTGATCCTGCAGCAGGTCCTCGAACTTCAGGCGTTTGACGGTCATTTTGTCGTCGAGCATGAACGACAGCTTGTCCTGCCAGGCCAGCGACAGTTGAGTGACCACTTTGCCGGTGCTCAGGTGCAGCTGGATTTCTTCGCTGGTCAGGTCCTGACGCTTGCAGCGCACGATGCCGCCGTCTTCGTGGGTGTCGCGCAGTTCGCACTCGTCCAGGACAAAGAAGTCCGGGGCCGCTTGCTGGGTGGTGACCCATTCGGTCATCACGGCGGTTGGCGCGGTTTTCACGGTCAACGGACGGACGGGCAGGGTGCCGAGCACTTCTCGCATAGTGGAAAGCAGGTCTTCGGCGCGTTTCGGGCTGGCCGAGTTCACCAGGATCAGGCCCTGTTTCGGCGCGATGGCGGCGAAGGTCGACGAGCGACGGATAAAGGCACGCGGCAGGAAGGCCTGGATGATTTCATCCTTGATCTGGTCGCGTTCCTTCTTATAGACCTTGCGCATCTGCTCGGCTTCGATCTCTTCGACCTTTTCCTTGACCGCGTCGCGCACGACGCTGCCCGGCAGAATGCGTTCTTCTTTACGGGCAGCGATCAGCAGGAAGTCACCGCTGACATGCACCAGTGGAGCATCTTCGCCCTTGCCGAACGGCGCGACGAAACCGTAGGTGGTCAACTCCTGGCTTGCACATGGACGCGCCAGTTTGGTGGCCAGTGCAGTTTCCAGCGCCTCGGCATCGACAGGCAGGTCTTGGGTCAGGCGATAGATAAGCAGGTTTTTGAACCACATGGGGTGAGTCTCTCCTTTATACAAAGGGGGGCATTATTGTCTTCGCCGTCTCATAGGCCAACCCTTCTCTAAGCCTTTGGAAGGCCTGAGAAAATTATTTAAAAAAGTGCTTGCCAGAGGTTGGGTCGCTCCGTAGAATGCGCGCCACACCGAAGCGAAGGGTGATTAGCTCAGCTGGGAGAGCGTCTGCCTTACAAGCAGAATGTCGGCGGTTCGATCCCGTCATCACCCACCATTCGTTTCAAGTGTTTAGCGCAGCGGTAGTTCAGTCGGTTAGAATACCGGCCTGTCACGCCGGGGGTCGCGGGTTCGAGTCCCGTCCGCTGCGCCATATTCGGTCACCTGGACCACTGAACGCCAGGTCACCACGGAAAACCCGCTGAGGCGGGTTTTTTTCTGTCTCAAGTTTGTACCTTGTTCCATCGGGTTTGTGTCGTTTCACCGGTTTTCGGATTTTTTTGAAAAAAACTTCAATTAAATCAACACTTTACGAAAACTTGTGGCATAATGCGTCCCGTAACGAAGCGAAGGGTGATTAGCTCAGCTGGGAGAGCGTCTGCCTTACAAGCAGAATGTCGGCGGTTCGATCCCGTCATCACCCACCATTCGTTTCAAGCGTTTCGCGCAGCGGTAGTTCAGTCGGTTAGAATACCGGCCTGTCACGCCGGGGGTCGCGGGTTCGAGTCCCGTCCGCTGCGCCATATTCGGTCACCTGGCCCACTGAACGCCAGGTCACCACAGAAAGCCCGCCTAGTGCGGGCTTTTTGCTGTCTGCGATTCAAGAAATCCCACCCGCCGCCTCACGGCGCAGCATTCTGGCTATGCCGATAGTCACTCACCGCCTCATACACCGCTTTACGCAAGCGGTTGATCCCGCCAATCGGCCGATGTGCCTCGATACCAAACCACGGGTTGAAAGACAGGTTGTCACACGCCAGATTCAGCGCCGGTGTGTCGAAGTCCTGCGCAGGCAAAGTGATCCGCGCCACGCTTTCGAATGCTGAATCCTGCTCGCGCCATTCGATGCTGGTGTCCTCGATCGGCATGTACTTGTTCGCGTCCTGACGCTGAATCTGCAACACGAAACAGGCAGGCACGCGATCTGTCGACAGTTGCTGATTCAAGGCGCTGCGCAGGAAGTTCGGCAGGTCATGGTTTTGCGGGGGCAGGGTGTACGCCGGGCAATTGTCCGGATCCGGCGCGACCCGAAACTTGGCATTGGCCTCACCGAACTTGTAGGGCGATACCGAAAAATACGTGGTCCCGGTCGGGCTGTCCGGCGCTGGCGCCAGGGTTGCCAGCGCGATGAGCAAGTGGCGGATCTGCCAGCTGCGCGGATCCCGGCCGGGAAAAAACGCCATGATTTTTTTGCCGTCAGCCTGAGCCGCCACATTCTGACGATACTCGGCGACGTCACTGACAAAGAAGTTCGGGTGGCTGAACATCACGAAGTCTTGCTCGTGGCGCTCCTGACGGTCGCCGAGCAACGGCTTGCCGGGCACATCGAGCAGTTTGATCGCCATGCCCCGGGCGTCGCGGATGCTGTCGAACTGCGGGTAGGCGTTGCCGTTGGACAGACGAATCATCGCCTGCCAGGTTTTACCCGGTTCGCTGAAAACGCCCTGGCGCAGCGCTGGTATCAGTTCCGGCAACACCGTCACTTCGGCTTTCACGCAACCATGCGCCTTGGCATGCGCGTCACGCAGGTAGCGTGTGCCTTCGCGGTGCTGATCGACGATGCGTACGGCAGTCTGGATCACGTCCTGGGTCATGGCCGCTTCGCCGACGGGTATCTGTTCCTGCGCCGACACCGGGCCGCGGTGTTGCCAGGCAAACCATGCGCTGGCGATGGCCCAGCCAAGCAGGCCGACAATCAATAATGCCAACAGGGTTTTGCCAATCAGTCGTCCCAGCCACAACCAGATACGGGCCAGCATGCACGGTCTTTTGTAAGGGTTGATCATCATGGCAATTGCGCCTCCAGCGGTCCGCCCAGCACTTTCAGGTACTCCAGCAATGCCCAGCGTTCTTCCGGTTGCAGCAGTCGACCGATGACGCCATTACCACGCTCGCCGGCGCGGAATTCATGACCGCTGTTATGGTTACCGGTTATCCGTGTGTCGAACAGGAAACCATTGGCAAAGGCCTCGGTGCGGTACCCCAGATGGCGCGGGTCGTACTCGAACGAGCCTTTATAGAACGTCGTGGCGCGCTCATCCTGCGGCGACAGCAGCTGATAAATGCTCGGCACCGAGCCGTTGTGCAGAAACGGCGCAGTGGCCCATACGCCGGCCAGAGGCCTTGCCTTGTAGGCGACTTTTTCGCGCACGCCGATCGGCAGGCCGAAACCATCGAGTTGAGGCTTCTCCTGCGCGGTGACCCCGGCTTCGCGATAGGCGCGGTTCTCAACGAAGGCAGTGACGTAGGCCAGGCCCTTCGCCACCGATAGCTGGCTCAGATCCAGTGGTTGCGTGGGTGTCGGATGCAGCTTGACGTCCATCTGCTCAAGCTCTTTCAGGTCCCATTGCAGTGGCGTCAGGTCGAAACGGTGATTGGCAATGTTGGTGGCGGCGTTCGGGTCGGTGCCGATCACGTCCACCGGCAGCATGTGCAAATGCTGCACCCAGCGCTCGCCCTCCTGAGTCTTGCGCGGCACGTGGCAACCGGCGCAGTTCTCGGCAAACAGCGCGTGGCCCTTGGCGGCCAGCGGTTTGTCGACTGCGCCCAGCACGTCTTCCGGCCAGGCGGGCGGTTGCAGGTGTTGCAAGGTTTCTTCGATTTTGTGCAGATCACGCACGCGCACACTGGAGGCATAACGCGCATCGCCCTGCAGCGGTTGACCGTTGCTGTCGAAGAAATTCAAAGTCGCGCCGACGCCCAGTGCCTCACCGATGTTGCGCGCCATCGGTTGCTGTGCCGAGCCGTTCCATTGCACCCAGTCGAAGGTCCACATGTCCCACAGTTGTGGGTAATCCACCGGGGCGTTGGCCACGCGGTAGTTGGCGGGGGAGATCGCGTCGCCGAAGGTGGCGTTGGCGATCCGGCCAAAGGCATCGGTGCGTCCCGGGCCTTCTTCGGTCGGGTAGAGGCCACGGTGGGTGTCGTTCCAGGCGACTTTCACGAAGGTGTTCAACGACGCCTTGAAGTCCTTGCGAAGTTGCGCGTGGCGCGCTTCGTAGTCATTGCCCAGCACTTGTCGGGCGAAACGTTCGAATTTCCATGGGTTGTAGTAAGTCGAAGTCAGACTGGCGACCAATGCCTGTCCGAAACTGCCACCGCGCAGCGTAGGAACACTGGAGGGCAACACGTGCTGCGCTGAACCACCGTCAATGCGTATGGCCTGGCCCTTGAAGCGCAACTCGCCGGTGTGGCAAGCAGCGCAGGTGATATCCAGATATTGCTCGGTGTCGCCTGGATTCTGGTGGCGGGCAAAGCCAACCGGCAGATTGCCGGGATTGTTCGGTGTGGCTTTCTGCTGCGGATCGACCAGAAAACCGAAGCGTGCGAGGTATTCCGGGGACGCAAAGCGCTGCTGGGAGAAGGGCAGTTCGAGCGCCTGGAACCACTCATAACGCAGGCCTTTGACCTGTGTGCCCTGCGGGGTGAAGTAGTAGACCTGGCGTTCCTCTTCACTCCACTGGTTCAGATAATGCACCTGTTGGGCGGGGGTGTAGAACGGCAGTTTCGGGTTGGCAACGTAGTACAGAACCACGGCGAGAGCCAGGCCCAGCAGTACGATGATCAGGGTCAGCACACGGAATAAGAGGCGCAAGATAAACATCCTTGTCGAGTTGTTGCGCTGTTATGCCTCAGCTGTTGCAGGTGCGGCAAGTGGCCATTACGCCAACTGTCGTAGGAAGTCTCGTCAGTCCTTGTCAGGCCAAGATGACAGAAGCTTCATCGTCCCTTTGCCCGAATGCGTTTTAATCCCTGAACTTATCGGAGGTTTCCTGCTCTCATGCCGGTAGCCATTGGTCGTGGCGGCCTGATAAGCTCGCGGCTTTACTCGATTGCCCTTTCGGCGCATGAACAAGGAAATAGCATGAAACAGCATCGGTTGGCGGCGGCGGTAGCCCTGGTTAGCCTGGTCCTCGCGGGTTGTGATTCGCAGACCAGCGTAGAGCTGAAAACCCCGGCGCAAAAAGCTTCCTACGGTATCGGCCTGAACATGGGCAAGAGCCTTGCTCAGGAAGGCATGGATGATCTGGACTCCAAAGCGGTAGCCCAGGGCATCGAAGATGCCGTCGGCAAGAAAGAACAGAAGCTGAAAGACGACGAACTGGTCGAAGCCTTTGCCGCGCTGCAAAAGCGTGCTGAAGAGCGTATGGCCAAGATGAGCGAAGAGTCGGCAGCTGCCGGCAAGAAATTCCTCGAAGAAAACGGCAAGAAGGCCGGCGTGACCACTACTGCTTCTGGTCTGCAGTATGAAGTGGTCAAGAAAGCCGACGGCCCACAGCCTAAGCCGACCGACGTAGTGACCGTTCACTACACCGGCAAGCTGACCAACGGCACCGTATTCGACAGCTCCGTCGAGCGCGGCAGCCCGATCGATCTGCCTGTCAGCGGCGTGATCCCGGGTTGGGTCGAAGGTCTGCAACTGATGCACGTTGGCGAGAAGTACAAACTGTACATCCCTAGCGATCTGGCTTACGGCGCGCAATCGCCAAGCCCGGCAATCCCGGCCAACTCGGTTCTGGTCTTCGACCTGGAACTGCTGGCCATCAAGGATCCAGCCAAAGAGGACGCTGCCGCCAAGTAATCGGCTGTAGCTTCGAAGACAACGCCTCGCTTATGCGGGGCGTTGTTGCATCTGGACGATGCTGGCGGTAAACAGAGCGAACGGATGGCGCTTACAGCAGTCCTAGAGATTGAGGCTGCCAGCGCTAGACGCCTTGAGCCGCCAAGTCAATGAAATATTGGGGTTTTTTATGTGAGTAAAAAACGCCCGATCTGAGCGCGGCCCTTATAAAACGGGGCTCTCAGCGCTGAAATGCAGCTCTGTTCACAAGGTTATCCACAATTTGTGTGGATAACATTTCAACGGGAGAAATAGATGAAAGCGCCGTGGAATTTCGCCCGATTTCTGCCCCTCGCCGGTCGATTGCTGGCGCGTGGGCGTCTGCCGACGCTGTTGTTCGCGGTGGCGAGCAAGGGTGCCGCGCAGGGCAATCGCCTTGGCAAGCTCAAGGATGATCTGCGTTTGCTTCAGGCGCTGTGCCTGGCCTACTGGCGTGGCGAATACCGGGCCATCAGCCCGAAAGCCATGGTCTCGGTGGTGGCGGGCCTGATGTACTTCCTCAGCCCGGTGGACGCGATCCCGGATTTCATCCCGGTATTTGGCATGCTCGATGACATTGCTGTTCTGGCCTGGGTGATGAAGACCCTCGACGATGAGCTCAATGCTTTTCGGCTCTGGCGCAACCGGCAGCAGCCGGAAAAACTCGCGGTGGTGGAGCGCCTGCCCGATACCCCGGAACAACTTCAGCTTCAGGGCCCGAAAAAGCCCTGATTCCTTCCTGTCTGCATACAGATAGATACCCCCCGCGACCTTAGCCGCTGTTAGGATTACACTTCTAGGGAAAAGTGCCGACTCGCTAAGTGTTGTTGTCCTACGGGGTAGTCATGGATATTCAGATAATTGCACGCGATGGCGAACCCGAATACGCGGTTCTGCCATGGGTCCAGTATCAGGCTCTACTGAAAGCAGCAGGCATCAAGGAAACACCGCAGCAGCAGGCGCCAGTGCCGGCCGCAGCATCGCCGGACCCGATTCTTCCAGGTCTGGATCAATTACGCAGTTTGCGCGAAGGGAAGGGCATCGCCATCGAGGCGCTGGCCCGCACGGTAGGCATCAGCCCGTCTTATCTGGCCATGATCGAAAGTGGCGAGCGTCAGCCTGACGCCGCGATTCGCCGCAGCCTGGCCTGGGAACTGACGGTGCCCGGTTGGAGGGATGAATCGTGAGCGTACGCATCAGTCGTCAACATTGGGACGGATTGCTGGGGGAATTGGATCAGGCGCGCCGTCAGCGCCATTTACTGACCTATCGGGCGTTGCTCGAACGCTTGCAACTGCCGACGCCGGCGATGCAGACCCTGACCGCCGCACTGGAACATCTCGCCGCACTCGACGCCAAGGCCGAACAACCGTTGCGCAGTTCGCTGGTGATCAGCCAGGGCGCAAGCCGCCTGCCACGTACCGGTTTCTTTGAATGCGTTGAACGTCTGGGGCGTTTTTCCGGGCCATCTGATGGCGTTGCCGCAGCCTCCTGGCATGCGTCGGAAGTGGTCAGGGTTTTCGAATACGAATACCCGGAATCGGCGGAGGCCTGAGTGTTCTTACGACTCAAGGCGCAGCTCAGTTACTGGCTGGCACGCCGGTTGTTTCACTGGTCGTGGTTTGTCCGTCAGCCTCGAGGCTGGCGTTGGCTCGAAGGGCAGTTCGCGCGCATGGCCAATCTTGGCGACGTCGGCGCGCAGAGCTTTTACGGGCACATTCTGACGTTTCGTGGTGTTGGCCTGGGCGCCCGCGAAGAGGGTGTGCGGTTGTTGCGTCTGGCGGCCCTCGCCGGTGATGGCAAAGCGGCTTATCAGGTCGGCGTGATCAGCCTGGCCGGCACTGCGAGCAAGGCGCCCGATCCGACGGAAGCAGTGCGTTGGTGGACCCTGGCCGCCAAGGCTGGACACCCGTTGGCCGAGCATAAACTCAAAGAGCTGAGTGCGCGGGATTCAACACAGTAAATTCATTTGTGTCGGCCCGATAAACGTGGCGTGAGGGAAACCTCACGCCACGTTTGCGTTTATCGCTATACGTTTTGTAGTAATAGGTCTTTTGCAGATTAGTCCTACAGCAAACGCCTACTCGCCTGACTTCTTTCCTGATTGATTCCCCGCAAAGTCCCCGCGCCTAATTTTTGCGCGAGGGAACGTTCATGTTTGACCCGGTTTTTCATTCCACCCCGCAGGGTGGCGTGCGCTGATGGACGCCGTCAGCCGTATCGAGCAGGAACTCGACAGCTTCCCCGACACCCTCAACCTCTATCGCCAACAGCTTGAGCATTGGTTGAGCCGTGCGGCTGATCGGGTCAGTCACGCGGCGGATCTGCCGTCACTGATGGGCATGGAGCGGATCATCCGCTTCGGCGATCGCGTGACCGCCGTCAGCACTGGCGACAACGATTTTTTCTCCAGCGTCGTCCAGTGCCCGCAGGGCGGGGTGATGGCGATCGAGAGCAAGTTCGAGTCGGTGTACGACATCCCGCTGGGCGACATCGTGGTCGATGTGGTGGCGGTGGATGGTGGAACGATCACCCCGGTCACGCTGGATGCGCAGGGTAAGGGCTCATTCGCCGGCGAGGCGGGCAAGTTCTACCGGGTCGAGGTGCGCAGTGAGGTCACTCCGGAGCAGATCGACGATCTGTTTACCGCTTATGGCGGGTTGACGCGTGAACTGGATGGCTGGCTGCGTAGCGAGTGGCAAGGGTTCAGGCCGCAATGGTCTCAGTCGGTGGCGACGGCAGCAGGCAACGGTATGCTCGCCGGGAGCTGGGCGGCGATCGAGGGCGTATGGGACAGCATCGGCATGCTGTCGGAGATTCTGCAGGATCCCGGCAAGTTTGCCGAACGGCTGGGGAGCGCGGCGGATGATCTGATCGAGCTGGCGCAAACCGCTCCACAGGTGATGGAGAAGCTGCAACTGCTGGTCAGCGACGAGGCGGCACTGTGTTTGCTGCTGCGTGCTGCGAGTCTCTGGATGGAGATGCTGCCGCCCAGTCAGATCGCCGGCAAAACCGCTGAAACGGCGTCGATGATGATCGTGCAGGTGCTGATCGATGTGCTGATCGGCGTTGTGCTGACATTCGTCGGGGCTGGCGCAGGTATCGCTTATCTGACCCTGCGCCTGGCGGATCGCGCCGCCCAACTGCTCTCGGTTATGAAACGCCTGGTCAAGGCGATTTTCGGCATTGTCAACACGTTCATCCATTACGTCGACCAGTACAAAACTGTCGCAGCGCGGGGCATTGCCGCCGGAGTGAAAAAGGGCCGCATGCAGTTGCGCTGGGATGCGAAGCGCAATGCCGCACTAAAGAAAAACGAGCACCACGATAACGCTCCCGATCAAGCGAAAAACCCCAACGGCGACAGCGCCGATTGCGCCCTGCTGACCTGCACCAATGGCTGTCCGGTGTCGATGGTCACCGGCGAAGAACTGCTGACCCTCACCGATGGCACGCTGGATGGGCGCCTGTCGTTCGAGTTCACCCGGTTGTATCGCACCAGCGCGGTCGAGATCGACGTCGGTCTGGGGTTTGGCTGGAGTCATTCGCTGGCGCATCGCTTGGCGTTTGATGGCGATTTTGTGGTCTGGATCGACCATGAGAACCGAAGCACACGGTTTCCCTTGCCCAGTGTTGAACGGCCGACGATTCACAACAGCCTGTCGCGGGCGGCGATTTTTCTGGGGGATGAGCCGGAGGAGCTGATTGTTGCGCTGGCGGGGGATGTGGCGCGGTTTTATCACTTTCGCGCCGGGCGGTTCGTGGCGATCAGTGATGCGTATGGCAATCGGCTGACCGTTTCTCGCGATCATCAGGAGCGGATTGTTCGTCTCGACAACGGTGCAGGTCGGTCGTTGTTATTGCGCTACGACCGGTCGCAACTGGTCGCGGTTGATTATCAGGTGTTGGCTGGCGATGGCTGGCGCACCGAGCAAACGCTGGTCAGCTACCGCTACGACGCCCGCCAGCGTCTGCTGGAAGCGACCCATTCGGTTGGTGACAGCGAGCGTTACGACTACGACGACGCCCACGTCATCCTGCAGCGGCAATTGACCGGTGGTGCGAGCTTCTTCTGGGAGTGGGAGCGTTCCGGCAAAGCCGCGCGTTGCGTGCGGCACTGGGCGTCGTTCTCGCAGATGGACACGCGTTACGTCTGGGCGGATGACGGCAGCGTCGCGGTGCACTACGTCGACGGCACTGAAGAAGCCTACGCCCACGATGACAGCGCACGGCTGGTGCGCAAGGTCGAGGCCGATGGCGGTGAGTATCTCAAGGCCTATGACGCTGCAGGGCGGCTGATCGCCGAGCAGGATCCGCTCGGCGCCGTCACCGAGTACCGCTACGACGAAGTCGGACGCTTGGTGGCGCTGCTTCCGCCGCAGGACGAGCCGACGTCCTACGAGTACCGCAACGGTTTCCTGCACCGCCGTTCTCGCGGCGAGGCGACGTGGACCTGGCGTCGCAACGCCGAGGGGGATGTTACCGAGGCGGTCGATCCCGACGGGCGAGTCACCTATTACTACTACGACACCCGTGGGCAGCTGCTGTCGATCCGTTACCCGGACAGCAGTCGGCATCAGCTGGCATGGAACAATCTCGGCCAACTGACAGAGGAAACCCTGCCCGACGGCGGCGTGCGGCGTTTTTCCTACGATGCGCTGGGGCGCCGGACGAGCACTTGCGACGAACACGGTGCTGTCACTCGCCAGCAGTGGGACGCCATGGGCCGACTGGTCCAGACGACCTTGCCTACCGGCGCCACCCGCGCCTACAGCTACGGCGCTTACGGCCAGGTCACCGCCGAGCGCGACGAACTCGGACGCATCACCCGTTACGAGTATGACGACGACCTGCACCTGGTCTCGCGCCGGATCAATCCCGACGGCACGCGGCTGCAGTATCGCTATGACCATGCGCAACTGCTGCTGACGGAAATCGAGAACGAGTCCGGGGAAAAGTACCGCCTGGACTACACGCCCACCGGACTGGTCCGACAGGAAACCGGCTTCGACGGGCGGCGCACCGCGTACACCTATGACCGCAACGGTCATCTGCTGGAAAAGACCGAATTCGGCGATGACGGCTCGACGCGGGTCACCGCTTACGCGCGTGATACGGCCGGACGCCTGCTGCTGAAAACCCTGCCCGACGGGGTTGAAGTGGCTTACCACTACGACCGCTTGGGTCGGTTAACCGGTGTCGATGACGGCCAGCAACATCCACTGGCCTTCGAATACGACCGGCAGGATCGGCTGATCACCGAGCACCAGGGCTGGGGCACCTTGCGTTACGCCTATGACGCCTGCGGCCAGCTCAAACGCCAGCGTCTGCCGGACAACAGCACGCTCGATTACCACTACGCCAAGGGCGGTGCGCTGACCGCCATCGACCTCAACGGCGCACGGCTGACCAGCCACATCTATCAATCGGGTCGCGAACAACAACGCCAACAAGGCCTGCTGCGCAGCGACTACGCCTACGACGACCAGGGCCGTTTACTCGCCCACGCCGTAGGCCATCAGCACGACTCGCTGTACCGCCGCGATTATGCCTACAGCGCCAACGGCAATCTGGAGCACATTGCCGACACCCGCCACGGTCAGCGCACCTACGCCTACGACGCCCTCGACCGGCTGATCCGTGTGCGCCACTCGCGCGACGAACTGCCGGAGTCCTTCGCCCACGACCCGGCCGGCAACCTGCTGATGCAGGACCGTCCCGGCCCTACCCGGATCAAGGGCAACCGCCTGCTGATGCAGGGCGACCGTCATTACGACTACGACGCCTTCGGCAACCTGATCCGCGAACGTCGTGGTCGCGATCAGCAACTCGTCACCGAATACCGCTACGACTGCCAGCACCGCCTGATCGGCCTGACCCGCCCCGATGGCAACACCGCGTCCTACCAGTACGACGCCTTCGGTCGGCGCATCCGCAAGACCGTCGACGGGGTCAGCACCGAGTTCTTCTGGCAAGGCGACCACCTCGTCGCCGAAAGCAGCCCGACGCACCACCGCAGCTACGTCTACGAACCCGGCACCTTCCGCCCACTGGCGCTGCTCGACGGCAAAGGCCCGAAAAAAGCCTGCCCGTTCTACTACCAACTCGACCACCTCGGCACGCCGCAGGAACTCACCGACTACAGCGGCGAAATCGTCTGGTCGGCGCAGTACGACGCCTACGGCAAGGTCGCCGCGATCACCCTGGCGGGCGAGGACTACCTGGATCAGCCGCTGCGGTTTCAGGGGCAGTATTTCGATGCGGAGAGCGGACTGCATTACAACCGGCACCGGTATTACGACCCGAGGTTGGGGCGGTATCTGACGCCGGACCCCATCAAGCTGGCGGGTGGGCTGAATCAGTATCGGTATGTGCCGAATCCGACGGGGTGGGTGGATCCGTTGGGGTTGGCTTGCACGCCGTGTCCAGGAGCAATACAGGCTGATGGGCCATATAGTGAGATAGTCCCCGGCGGTGGGTTAGAGGCTCACGAGTCTCGAGGTGGGCATGTCATAGCGAAGCATGTCGATAGGTCTGAGGCTCAACTGAGGGCTAGACTACAGGAAGAGCCAAACATACCTATCGCATCAACATTTCCTAATAGATTTGAAGCTGAAGCCGCATTGTCGAATGTCATTAGGAATAATCAGAAGAAAATTGATGATTTTGTAAAAAGCAAAACGAAGAAGTTTGTTATCAATGAGAAGGTTTCGGCCCCAGCAGGGGTGGGTGTTGTGCGAAAGAGTGACAAATTAGAGCCGTTGCTTAGCATCAGATTAGTGCTTCAGCGAGATGTGAAGTCGCCGCTCGGATACTTTATTTTGACGGGGTTTGTAAATGACAAATGAAGAGTTTCCTCAGCTATTTCAGTTCCTCGGAGCTTATTTTCATGAGGACTGGATGAGCGAATTTGATGTCGCTGATGATGTCGTTAAATCGTTCGTTGCGGATTCTGAAGCTTGCGTAATTCTGGATGTAATAAAGGAAACTGAAGCTGCATTGGCGCTTGATTTATCAGAAGAAGATATTCGAGATTTTTTATTGAGGGAGATGGGATGCAGTTACTGTTATTGGCACGAATGGCAGGATGGAATTACGTGGCTGAAACACGTACTTGTAATCCTCCAGACCTAAAAAAATAATATCTGAATGCCGGGATAGGCTGGAGTTGACGTTCAGTTGATCGCTCCCTGAAGTAATCCGAGCTCAAGATTTTACAGTTGGGAAATCATGCGTGAAGCCTATGTCCTCGCAATCACCAGGGTTGAACGCGGACTTCCCAGGACAGGGTAGGAAGGGCGCCAACGTTGTAAAGATGAGGCTTCCTGACGCTGGGGAAGGTTACAAGCCAAATAGACGGGACAAAGAAAGTCCTAGATTAATTACCAATATGGGAGGGTTCGAAATGAAGTTCGATCCCATTACAAACGTACCATTTACTCTTTATCCGAAGGAGTGATTTTATGTACATTGATTCTGAAACATCGAAGCCTTATCTACCGAGTCCCGCATATTTTTTGTGTTGTTTTGATATTTATGATCGTGACGTGGTAGGCGGCACTAGAAGCTGAGTCTAGAGTGACTTTACTGACCCCTTCGCGAGCAAGCCCGCTCCCACAGGGATTTGTGTCGTCTGGGGCGTTAGCGTTGGCCGATTAGTTGTGGAGGGTGGAGGTCGGGCGTGTTGAGGCTATCAATCACATGCACGCTATACCCCGGAACATTCTTCGCATGATGCTTCGCCTGCGAAGCCATCTCCGCCAGTTGGCTTGCATCCAGTTCTGCGCAAGCTGCGGGGTGCAGATGAACGACGCCGATGGAGAGTGACAGCAGTGGAAACTCCTGCCGCACACCCTGGCGGTTCGGGGCGATGAAACATCCGGCATCGAGGTGTTCGGGGCGATAGAAGCGCCGGCATTGGCTCTGGAAGTCGTCGAGCAGCTGGTTGAGACGTTTTCGCCAGTCTTCCGGGCCGAGGACGAGGAGGAAGTCGTCGCCGCCGATGTGGCCGACGAAGTCGCGGGATGGGTCGACGCGTTCGTTCAGGCATTGCGCCAGGCACAGCAGGACTTCGTCGCCACGGCCGTAGCCGTAGATGTCGTTGAAGGGTTTGAAGCTGTCGATATCGACGTAGCAGATGATCGATTCGCGGCCCTGTTGCAGCAGGCGGGTCAGGCATTGCTGGATCGGCACATTGCCGGGCAGCAGGGTCAGCGGGTTGGCGTAGCGGGCCTGCTGGATTTTCAGTTCGGTGATCAGTTTGAGCACGTCGATCACCCGACCCAGGCCGAGATAACCGCCGTTGAGGGTGATGATGAAATCTTCTTCGATGCGCTGGCGGGCGCGACTGGTGATCAGGCGGCTGACCTGCTGCAGCGACTGGCTCATTTCCACGGCGAGGAAGTCGTCGTTCATCAGGCGGCTGATCGGCTTGCGTGCGAACAGGTCGGTGGCGAATGGTTTGAGCAGCGCGTCGGACAGCGAATGCCGATGGACGATGCCGCACGGCTGGCCGAGTTCGTCGAGCACTGCCAGTGAGTTGAGATTGGCCTGGCGGCGGAAGGCTTCCAGCACCGTGGCGGTCGGCGTGTCGCGATGCACGGCTGGTTGGTCGTTGAGCAGGGCACTGAGGTCGCTGCCTTCGTCGTTCAACGCGACGGCGCTGCTGTCGTGTTTGGGCATCAGGGCCCGGGCATCGCGCGGCGGATGTTCCTGTGGACGACCGAGCAAGTAACCCTGCACCAGATCGACGCCCATTTCGGTCAACACCGCCAGCTCTTCCGGCAACTCGATACCCTCGGCAATCACCTGCGCTCGCGAAGCCTTGGCGATTTGCAGGATCGAGCCGACGAACTCTCGCTTCAACGCATCCTGATGAATGCCGTCGATGAAGTGGCGGTCGATCTTCACGTAATCAGGGCGCAGCTCGGACCACAGGCGCAAGCTCGAATAGCCGGCCCCAAGGTCATCCAGCGCAATTGAAAAACCCATCGCGCGATAGTGATGCAGCGCAGTTTGCAGCAACTGGAAATCGTCGATCGGTGTCTGTTCGGTGAGTTCGATTACCACCTGGCTCGGTGGTATGCCGAAATCCTGCAGTAGCTGCAGGGTGCGTCCCGGCTGGTGCGCCGCTTCGAGCAGGGATTCCGGGGAGACGTTGAGGAACAGCTTGCCCGGCAGTTGCTGCTCGTTGAAACGGCGGCAGGCAGACTGGCGGCAGGCGATTTCCAGTTCGCTCAAGCGGCCGGCCTGTCGCGCCACGGCGAACAGCGCGATAGGCGAGTGCAGAGGGCTGTTGGACGGGCCACGAGTCAGGGCTTCGTAGCCGAGAATGCGGCGTTCGGAGAGACAGATGATTGGCTGGAACAGACTGTGCAAACCGCTTTGAGTCAGGATTGAGCTCAAGGCACTCAGCTGTTCGGTCGTGGTCATGGCAATCTCTGGCGATAAAAAAGGACTGGGAGCGCTCTTGCTTGAAGAGGCGCTCCCAGTCCTTTATTTCACGACAGAATGATGACTGTTTGATGACGCTCCGGGGAGCGCCACCACTAAATTGCCATCATCTTACTTCTTGGCTACCTGATTGCTCAGCTTCAGGTAATCCAGCAGCACGCGCCCGGTTTCGCTCAGGTAGGCGTCGTCTTCTGGTTTGACCTTGTCCGGCTCGGCTGCCGCGAGGGCGTCGTCGTCTTCTTTCTTCAGCTCTTTGAGCGGTTCTTCGCCTTTGGCTTTGCGACGGATGTTTTCCATCGCCAGCTGCTTGGCGTCGATGTCAGTGTGCTGGGCACGGCGCTCGGCTTCGTTGAGGCTGACGGTTTTTTCTTCCATCAGCTTCTGCGCCAGGGCCAGCTTGTCGCGTATGAACACGAACTCGGCGTCTTTGGCACTGCGTGCATCATGCTCGGACTTGAGCTGCGCCAGGTACGGCTTGAACGGATCGACCGCAGGCTTGATCGCCGCCTTGATGGTGTCCCACGGCATGGCTTCCGGCAGAGCGCTTTCGCCGATTTCCTTGGTGTCGATGATCGACGGATAATCGATGTCCGGGAGGACGCCCTGATGCTGGGTGCTCTGACCGGAAACCCGGTAGAACTTGGCCAGGGTCAGTTTCAGTTCGCCATGGTTCAGCGGCTGAATGGTCTGCACGGTGCCCTTGCCGAAGGTCTGACCACCGATGATCAGTGCGCGATGGTAGTCCTGCATGGCGCCGGCGAAGATCTCCGAAGCCGAGGCGGACAGGCGGTTGACCAGCAGTGCCATCGGGCCTTTGTAAAACGCGCCCGGGTTTTCATCTTCCAGTACATCGACGCGACCGTCGGCGTTACGCACGAGAACGGTCGGGCCCTTGTCAATGAACAGGCTGGTCAGCTCGGTGGCTTCCTGCAGGGAGCCGCCGCCGTTGTTGCGCAGGTCGATGACCACGCCATCGACTTTCTCTTTCTGCAGTTCGGTCAGCAGCTTCTTGACGTCACGGGTAGTGCTCTTGTAGTCCGGATCACCGGCACGGAACGCCTTGAAGTCGAGGTAGAAGGCCGGGATCTCGATCACGCCGAGCTTGTAGTCCTTGCCGTCCTGTTTCAGGCTCAGGATGGATTTTTTCACGGCCTGATCTTCAAGCTTCACCGCTTCGCGGGTGATCGGCACGATCTTGCTGGTCTGGTCGTTCGGCGCATTGCTGGCCGGAATCACTTCCAGGCGCACCACGGTGCCTTTCGGGCCGCGGATCAGCTTGACCACTTCGTCCAGGCGCCAGCCCACTACGTCGACCATCTCTTTGTTGCCTTGGGCAACGCCGATGATCTTGTCGGCCGGTGCGACCTGCTTGGTCTTGTCGGCCGGGCCTGCCGGCACCAGACGCACGACTTTCACTTGATCGTTGTCGCTCTGCAACACGGCGCCGATGCCCTCCAGGGACAGGCTCATGTTGATGTCGAAGTTCTCCGCGTTATCCGGCGACAGATAGTTGGTGTGCGGGTCGTACGACATGGCGAAGGTGTTGATGTACGCCTGGAAGATGTCTTCCGGACGGGTCTGGTCCAGGCGCGCCAACTGGTTCTTGTAGCGCTTGGTCAGGGTTTCCTGGATCTGCTTCGGCTCTTTGCCGGCGATCTTCTGCCGCAGCACTTCGTCCTTGACGCGTTTGCGCCACAGGTCGTCGAGTTCGGCAGTGGATTTGAGCCAAGGGGCGTCCTTGCGATCGATCAGCAAGGTTTCCTTGGTGGTGAAGTCCATCTTGTCGACGCCCTTGTTCAGCTCCGCAATGGCGAAGTCCAGACGCGCCTTGACGCGGTCCAGATAGCGCTTGTAGATGGTGAACCCGGCGTTGAGGTCGCCGCTTTTGAGGAAGTCGTCGAACTGGGTCTTCCACTTGTCGAATTCGGCGATGTCGCTGGCCATGAAGTAGCTGCGCGACGGATCCAGCAGCTTGATGTAGCTGTCGTAGATGATCACCGAGCGCGCATCGTCGAGCGGCGGCTTGCTGTAGTGGTGACGCTTGAGCAACTCGACGACGTTGAGACTGGCGATCACTTCGTCGCGATCAGGCTGCAAGTTGTCCCAGCTGTTGGCTGCGAATGTTTTGCCCGACATCGGCAAAAGACCGATACCGATGAAAAGAGCGAGGGCGGTGCTGGGGAGCAAATGCTTCATGCTGATTCGACGCGGGGACAATTGATAACGCATATTAGGCCGTCTTTGAAGTCGCCGGTTCTACGAGAGCCGGTCGCATAATGCAAAAAGCCCGGCGCTACAGCTTCGGGCTCAGTCCAGACTCACTATGGAGGCACTGTGAAGGCATTGCAAGGCGTTGAAGGTCAAGTGGCATGGGTTGAAGAGCCGAGTCCTGCGTGTGATGTAGGACAAGTGCGCATTCGCGTGGCGGCAGCCGGCCTCAATCGCGCCGATTTATTACAGAAAGCCGGGCTTTATCCACCACCGCCCGGCGCCAGCCAGGTGCTTGGTCTTGAGTGCTCCGGGGTGATCAGCGAGGTCGGCGCCGGCTCCTCCTGGCAGGTCGGTGACCGGGTCTGCGCCTTGCTGGCCGGAGGCGGGATGGCCGAAGAAGTGGTGGTCGACGGGCGGCATGTGCTGCCGGTGCCCGAGGGCGTCTCGCTGATCGAGGCCGCGGCATTACCCGAGGTTTATGCAACGGTCTGGCTGAATGTGTTTCAGCTGGCGGCGCTCAAACCCGGTGAGAAAGTTCTCCTGCACGCCGGAGCAAGTGGAATTGGTTCAGCGGCCATTCAGCTGTGCAAGGCGTTCGGCAACCCGTGCTGGGTCAGCGTCGGTACGGCCGAGCGCCTGGCCTACTGTGAAGCGCTGGGGGCCCAGGGCGGCGTGGTGCGCAGCGACGACCTGGAGAGTCTGCGCGACTTCGCACCGTTTGACGTGATCCTTGATCCGGTCGGCGGCACTTACGCCGCGCTTAACCTCAAACTGATGGCGCTCGACGGGCGTTGGGTATTGATCGGGTTGATGGGCGGGCGAGAGGCGAAACTGGACCTGGCGCAGGTGCTGGCCAAGCGTGTGCAGTTGCTTGGTTCGACCTTGCGCAGCCGTGATGATCAATTCAAGGCGGACCTGCTCAGTGATCTGGGGCAGCACGTATGGCCGCTGTTTGCCGAAGGGCGGTTGAGTCCGCAACTGGCCAAGGCTTTCCCGGTGAAAGATGTTGAGGCGGCGTTTGCCGAACTGGCGAGCAACACGGTGGCGGGGAAGGTGGTGCTGGTGATTGATCACAGCCTGAGTTGATAACACCGGAAAACCTGCGGGAGCGGGCTTGCTCGCGAAAGCGGAGTATCAGTCGATAAATTCTTGACTGATTCACCGCCTTCGCGAGCAAGCCCGCTCCCACATTTGAATCTATGTTTACTTCCAGAGGTGGATCGGCCAGCCGGCCTTCTCGGCATGCTCCAGCAACACCGGATCCGGGTTCACCACATGCGGGAAATCCACCTTCAGCAACAACGGCAAGTCATTGCGTGAGTCGGAATAAAAACTCGCGCCCTCAAGGTTTTCTTCCTCGGCGTCCAGCCACTCCAGCAAACGGGTGATCTTGCCTTCGCGGTAGGTCAGGGTGCCAACGGTGTGACCGCTGTAAACGCCGTGCGCGACTTCCAGTTCGATCCCCAGAATCTCGTCGATGCCCAAACGGTCGGCGATCGGTTTGACCAGGTGTGTGCCCGAGGCCGAGATCACCAGAATCCGGTCACCGGCCTTGCGGTGGGCGGCGATGGTCTTGGTCGCGTCGCTGAAGATGATCGGCTCGATGAAGTCTTCCACCCACGGGCCGACCAGATGCTCGACTTCTTCCGGAGTGCGCCCGATCAGCGGTTCGAGGCTGAACTCCATGAACTCTTCCATGCGCAATTTGCCATGGCTGTAGGCGTCCATCAGCTCGTTGTTCTTGCGCATGAACGATTCGGGATCGACCCAGCCCAGGCGCCCCATCTGCTCGCTCCAGAGGGTGGCGCAGTCGCCGTGGATCAACGTTTCGTCCAGATCAAAAATTGCCAGGGCCATCGGTTCTCTCCGAGAACAGCTGCGAGCTACAAGCTTCGAGCTGCAAGAATTGGAATCAGGTTCGCCGCAGTCTACAGCTTGAGGCTTGTAGCTCGAAGCTTGCAGCTGCTTTTAAGCTACTTCGCACAGGGCCGTCGGATCGATGGAAAGTGCCAGGCGCTGACCGTCGGGATGCAGATCCGCCGCTGAGCGGTTGAGCACGTCCACCACCAGTTCCACGCCGCGCGCCTCGACGCGATAGCGGATCACATTGCCGAGCAGGCTGTGGCTGCGGATCTGCGCATCGAGTTCGCCATTGAGGCTCAGTTCGATGGCTTCCGGACGAATCGCGATGCGGTGGTTGATCGGCCGTTGCAGCAGCTTTGATGCGTCCTCGGCGTCGAGCAGGTTGTAATTGCCGATGAAGCCGGCGGCGAACAGATCCACCGGCGCGGTGTACAAGGTTTCGGCGTCGCCGCTCTGGACGATTTTCCCTTGGTTCATCAGGAAAATCCGGTCGGACATGGTCAGCGCTTCTTCCTGATCGTGGGTGACGAAAATAGTGGTCAGGCCGAGTTCGCGCTGGATCTGCCGAATCTGCTCGCGCAGGTGTTTGCGAATCCGCGCATCCAGCGCCGACAGCGGTTCGTCCAGCAGCAGCAGGCGTGGACGGGTGACCAGCGAGCGGGCGAGGGCGACGCGCTGGCACTGGCCACCGGAGAGCTGGTGCGGATAGCGGCCGGCGAAGTCGTTGAGCTCAACCAGTTGCAGCACTTCTGAGACACGCTTGTGGCTGTCGTCGGCATTGACCTTTTGCATCCGCAGGCCGAAGGCAACGTTCTGTTCAACGGTCATGTTGGGGAACAGTGCGTAGCTCTGGAACACCATGCCGATCCCGCGTTTTTGCGGACTCAGCGGCACGATGTCGACGCCATCGAGCAGGATCTTGCCGCCATCGACCGGCGTCAGGCCGGCAATGCAGCGCAGCAGCGTTGACTTGCCGCAACCCGAAGGGCCGAGCAGGGTGACGAATTCGCCCTTGTTGATTTCGCAGTTGATGTCGCTGAACACCGTGGTGCCGGCGTAGTTTTTCTTCAGGTTCTGGACGCTGACATAGCTCATTCGCTTTTGTCCTTGTTCAAGATGTTGGCGATCCAGGTCAGGACCAGCACAAAAAAGAAGTACGAAATAACCAGCGCACTGGTGAAGTGGCCGCTGCTGTTGCGCATGTTGTTCAGATACACCTGCAGGGTTTCATAGCGCGTGCCGACGAGGATGTTGGCGAACACGAACTCACCGAACAGGAACGAGAACGACAGCAGCAGCGCGACCATCAGGCCTTTGCGCAGGTTCGGCAGCACCACCAGGAACGCTGCCTGAAAGGTGCTGGCGCCGAGCAGTTGGGCGGCGTCCATCAGGTCGCGCAGGTTGATCGCCTGCAGGTTGTTGGTGATCGCCCGGTACATGAACGGCAGCGCCACAGTGAAGTAGCAACCGATCAGGATCCACGGCGTGCCGACCATCGCCAGTGGTCCGGAACCGTAGAGCTGCAACAGCCCCACCGACGACACCACCGGCGGCACCGCGAAGGGCAGCAGGATCAGGATGTTCATCAGCGCATCGAGTTTCGGAAAGTGGTAATGCACCACGAACAGCAGCGGCAGAATCAGCACCACTGACAGCACCAGGGCGCCGACGCACACCAGCAACGATTGGCCGAAGGCGTGCAGAAAGCGCGGATCGCTCCACAACTGGATATACCACTTGAAGGTGAAGCCACTGGGCAGGATGGTTGCCGACCAACTGCTGGCGATCGAGTAGATCAACGTGCCCACCAGCGGCAGCAGCAGGATCGCGAACAACAGATAAACCACGACGCGGTGGTAGACGCCGGCCGGGCCGGATTCAGCGCGAGACATGGTAGCTCCTCTTCAACAGCAGTTGATGCACGACGGTGACGATGGTCATCAACGCCACCAGCACCACGGCCAGAGCGCTGGCCAGGTTCGGGTCCAGCGAAATGTCGCCGGAGACCATCGCCGCGATGCGGATCGGCAGCACGTTGAAGTTGCCGGTGGTCAGCGCGTAGACCGTGGCGTAGGCGCCGAGGGCATTGGCCAGCAGGATCACGAAAGTGCCGAGCAGCGCCGGGGTCAGCACCGGCAGACCGATGTGGCGCCAGAACTGCCAGCCGTTGGCGCCCAGCAGCGCGGCGGACTCACGCCAGTCTTCACGCAGGGCGTCGAAGGCCGGGTAGAGCAGCAGCACACCGAGGGGAATCTGGAAGTAGGTGTAGAGGATGATCAGGCCGGTTTTCGAGTACAGGTTGAAATCCTGAATGATCCCGGCCTGCTTGAGCATGATGGTGATGCTGCCGTTGAAGCCGAGCAGGATGATGAACGCGAAGGCCAGGGGCACGCCGGCGAAGTTGCTGGTCATGTTGGCGAAGGCATTCACGAAGTTGCGCAGTTTCGAGTCGACCCGGCGCAGGGAGTAGGCACCGAGCACGGCGATGATGATTCCGAACACACTCGACCAGAAACTGATCTCGAGGCTGTACTGGATCGCCTGCAAATAGAACTTCGAGCTGAAGATCTTGCTGAAGTTTTCGAAGCCCCAGCCGAACTCTTCCGACTGCAGGCTGTTGATCATCACCCACACCAGCGGGGCGATTTCGAACACGATGAAGAACAGTGCGAAGGGCACCAGGCACAGGGCTGCCAGCCATTTACCACGGGTCATCGAGTTCACTTGAGCAACTCCCGGCACACAGGTTTGTCGTGTGGTACACCGAGCAGTTCGCAGACAGTGCCGCAGATTTCAGTCTGCTTCGGCGCCGCGTCAGTGTTCAGGCTGAAGGCGTCACCGAGGACGAACAGCGGCACCTGGCGTTCTTCCGGCAGCAATCCGTTGTGCGAGCGGTCATTGTTCATGCCGTGGTCGGCGGTCACCAGCACCTGATAACCGGCGTCGAGCCAGCCTTGCAGATAATCGGCGAGGATGACGTCCGCCGAGCGCGCGCTGTTGCGGTACTGCGAGGAGTCGAGACCGTGCTTGTGGCCGGCGTCATCGATGTTCATCGGGTGGATCAGCAGGAAGTTCGGCGCATGGCGCAGGCGCAGGTTCTCCGCGTCGGCGAACAGGTGCGAATCCGGGTAGTGGTCACTCCAGTAGAAGTGGCCATGCTGGATCGGCAGCGACAGGTTGTCGGTATGCCGGTCGCGTGCTGCCACGAACGGCGAACGGTTGTACAGCTCGCTGACCCAATGGTAGGCCGCCGCCGCGGTTTTCAGGCCGGCGTCGCGGGCGTAGTGATAGATGCTGCGCTGGTTGGACAGGCGCGCAACATTGTTGTGGACGATGCCGCTGTCGATTGGCGGCACGCCGGTGAGGATGCATTCGTAAAGCGGTCGGGACAGGGCCGGCAACTCGCACTCCAACTGATAGAGCGCGGCGCGTCCTGCGCCAACGTAAGCCTGCAGATGCCCCATGGCGTGTCGTGCGACTTCAAAATTGAGGCCGTCGAGCACGACAAGGATGACGTTGTGCTTCATAGGGGCAAAAACTCCGCGAAACAGTAGATTTCAGATTCAACCTGGATCCCCTGTGGGAGCGGGCTTGCTCGCGAACGCGGAGTGTCAGTCGCTAAATGCTTGACTGATCTACCGCTTTCGCGAGCAAGCCCGCTCCCACATTTGGATCTCCAACCAATCACACTACGGTGATTCGCCGCTTTACTTCATCTCGACGATGACTTCTTCGTTCCACTTCTGCGGCAGGGCCTTGGAGGTTTTTTCCCAGGCGTCGGCGTCCTTGATCGGCGTGACCTTCTTGTACTGCTCGTTTGGCAGCAGCTTGGCTTTCACGTCTTCCGGCAGTTGCAGGTGCTCGGCGCGGATCGGGCGGGCGTTGCCGCGTGCGAGGTTGGTCTGGCCGGCGTCGCTGAAGATGTATTCGCGGGTCAGCTTGGCGGCGTTCGGGTTCTTCGCGTACTTGTTGATGATGGTGGTGTAGCCGGAAATCACCGAGCCGTCGGACGGGATCAGCACCACGTAGTCATCCGGGTTGGCCATCTTGGCCTTGTAGCTCAGGCCGTTGAAGTCCCAGACCACACCGACTTCGATCTCGCCTTTTTCCATGGTGGCGATGGTCGGGTTGGCCATCGACAGGCGACCCTGCTTGGCGATGTCTGCAAACAGCAGCAGGGCCGGCTGGATGTTCTTCTCGTCGCCACCGTTGGCCAGGGCCGCAGCCAATACACCGTTGGCGGCTTGCGCGGCGGTGCTCACGTCACCGATGGAGACCTTGTATTTGCCGCCCTTGAGGTCAGCCCATTTGGTCGGCACTTCGGAGCCGTGCAGCAGCTTCTTGTTGACGATGAAGGCAATGGTGCCGGTGTAGGCCAGTGCCCAGTTGCCGTCCTTGTCCTTGGCCCAGGCCGGAACCTGATCCCAGGTGCTTGGCTTGTACGGTTGCACCACGCCCTGCTTGACGGCGATCGGGCCGAAGGCCGCGCCGACGTCGCCGATGTCGGCGGTGGCGTTGTCTTTTTCAGCGGCGAACTTGGCGATTTCCTGGGCCGAACTCATGTCGGTGTCGATATGTTTCAGGCCATAGGTCTTGGCCAGGTCTTCCCAGGTGCCTTTCCAGTTGGCCCAGTCATCGGGCATGCCGACGCTGTTGACGGCGCCTTCCGCTTTCGCAGCGGCTTCGAGGGTTTTCAGGTCGGTGTCGGCCGCCATGGCGGCGGTGCACATTGCAATGGTCGAGCCTAACAGTGTTGCCAGGAAAAGCTGTTTCATTCCGAAGCTCCTTGGTCGTGTTCAACGCTGCGATTGCGGTTTGTGTTGGTCTAGGTCAGCAATACCTGAGCCAATTTAAGGGGGCTGGATGACACTTTGATGTCGGCGCTCGTCCGGCAGGGATTTTATTGGCCCGGTTTCGACGGTTGCCCGGTAAGCGTAGACCAAGGTCAAAGCCCCGGTTGGCAAGGGACTTGGCCGATGTATTGCAAGTCATGAGGGCGACCGTCGAGCGGGTTTGTCATCTCTCGGTCATCTGCACTGCCTAGGCTTGCAATACATGGAAACGGTTTGCCGCCGTTCGGTTTTTGCCCCGAAACAGTGCTGGTCTAGTCCAGATAGGTAACGTTGATGCGCGATGAGGCAACAAAAGCGGTGACAGCCATCGGCCAGGTGTTGCAGGAGCAACTGGATCACGGACTGCTCGCGCCCGGTAGCAAGTTGCCGGCCGAGCGCAAGCTCAGTGAGTTGTTCGGTACCACGCGGATTACTGTGCGCGAGGCATTGTTGCAACTGGAGGCGCAGGGGCAGATTTATCGCGAGGAGCGGCGTGGCTGGTTCGTTTCACCGCCGCGTCTGGCTTACAACCTGATGCAGCGCAGCCACTTTCACGCGATGGTCAGTGCGCAGGGGCGGGTGCCTTCGACCGAGGTGATTTCGGCGCGTCTGCAGCCAGCGTCGGTGGCGGTGTGTGCGTTGTTGCAGTTGCCGGCGTTGTCGAGCGTGATTCAGATTTGTCGGTCACGGCGGATTGATGGGCGGCTGGTTTTGTATGTGGAGCACTATCTGAATCCGCAGTATTTTCCCGGGATTCTGGGGTTTGATTTGAATCAGTCGATGACCGAGTTGTATGCGCGGCATTACGATTTGCACTACGGGCGAGTGCGGTTCGAGATTGTGCCAACGTCATTGTCGGTGGATGCGGCAGCGGCTTTGCGGGTGTCGGTGGGGAGTCCGGGGTTGCGGATTGCTCGGGTTAATTATGATCAGCATGAGCGGTTGATTGATTGTGATCTGGAGTTTTGGCGGCATGATGCGATTCACGTAGGGGTTGATGTGGTTTGACCTTGGCGGCCTGTGGGCCGACCAGGTTCTTGGGTTTTTGGGTGGATATCCGTTGCTGTGGTAACGGCTGCTTAGGGTTTCGCCCTTACGGCGAGTCACTTTTGCAGACGCCCAAAAGTAACCAAAACGCTGGGCCCCGGCGTACGGCACTCGCTTAGGCTCGGGTTCCTTCGCTACGGGATTCATCCGGGGGCATCGCCTCCGGTTTGCTTCGCTGCACCTCCTCTCGATGTGTTCGACTCCGTCGAACGGTCGCTGCGCTCCCACCCCCGGATGAACCCCTCCACTCAGCCTGCCGATGGGGCCGGCACGGCAAGATCAAGAGCTTTCGGCGAGCTGACACTCGGCCTGTTGAGTGGTGAAAAGCATGTGCTCGGCTTTAGTGCTTCTGTGGGAGCCAGCTTGCTGGCGATGGCGGCCTGACAGCCGACCTATCTCCAACTGACCGTCCCCAATCTAATTGTAGGAGTGGGCCTGCTCACGACGGCGACCTGACAGCCGACCAATTTCCAACTGACCGCCCCCAATTTAATTGTAGGAGTGAGCCTGCTCGCGATGGCGGCCTGACAGACAGCCAACCTCTGGCAGGCGAAAAACGATTCAACTGTAGGAGCGAGCCTGCTCGCGAAGCCGTCCTCACAATCCCCCATCTCTATCTGGCAACCTCAGCATTGCCATACAAATAATCCGTCGCCAGCGACGCCATTGTCCTCACCCCAACCACCAGCGCCGACTCATCCACAAAGAACCCCGGATTATGATTCGGCGCGGCTTTGCTCATGTCCTGATCCCGTGGCGTCACCCCGAGAAACACAAACAACCCCGGCACTTCCTTGGCAAAGAACGAGAAGTCTTCCGCGCCACCCACCAGCGGTGCATTCACCACGTCATCTTTGGCTGCCCATTTCAAAGTCGGCAGCATTTTCTCCGTCAGCGCCGGGTTGTTGATGGTCGGGTCGTATTTTTCGATGATGGTCACGTCGGCTTTCGCGCCACCGCTTTCGGCGATTTTTTCGACGGTCTGGCGCACGTCTGCGTGCAGTTTCTGGCGGATGCCGTAGTCGTAGGAGCGGATCGTGCCGCTCATGTCCACGGATTCGGGAATGATGTTGTAGCGGGTGCCTCCGTTGATGGTGCCGATGCTGACCACCGACGGATAGGACGAAATATCGGTGCGACGGCTGACCACGGTTTGCAGGCCGACGATGGTTTGTGCGCCGACGGTGATCGGGTCGATGCCGTCCCAGGGACGGCCGGCGTGGGTCTGTTTGCCGAGGATTTTGATGCGCAGGTCGTCGGAGCTGGCCAGGGTAGCGCCTGGGCGATAGGCGATCTGACCGGCAGGGACGCCGGCCCAGACGTGCAGGCCGAAGACGGCATCGGGTTTGGGGGATTTCATCACGCCTTCCTCGACCATCATTTTCGCGCCCCAGGTGTTTTTGCCGTCGGGGATGAAGTCGCTCGGGCCTTCTTCGGCGGGCTGGAAGTAGAACACCACGGTGCCGGGCAGGGTGTCGCGCAGGCCGCTGAGAATTTTCGCCGTGCTCAGCAGGATCGCGGTGTGGGCGTCGTGGCCGCAGGCGTGCATCACGTCGACTTCTTTGTCGAGGTAGGTGCCTTTGGCTTTTGAGGCGAACGGCAGGTTGGCGACTTCCTTGACGGGCAGTGCATCCATGTCGGCACGCAGGGCCACGGTCGGGCCGGGCAGGGCGCCTTTGAGGATGGCGATCACACCGGTGCGGGCGACGTTGGTTTTGACCTCCAGGCCCAGCGCCTTGAGTTGTTTGGCGACCAGCTCCGAGGTGCGTTTTTCGCTGTTGCCGAGTTCCGGGTGGGCGTGGATGTCGCGGCGGGTTTCCAGCAGTTCGGGTTCAAGTGCCTTGGCCTGCGCGGCGATGTGTTCGCGGGTGCTGTCCAGGCTGGTAGCACCGGCGTGGCCGGCGACAAGGCTGAGCAGAAGGGCTTGGGCAATGCGGGTCAGCTGCATCGGGTTTCTCCATGGTTATTGTTTTTCTGGCTTCCCTGCCTGTGACCCGCACATCGCGCCCAAGTGCTATTCCTTGGGCTGGCCACCGCCGGCGGTGATCACTTGCACACTCATGCGCGGCGTGGCCAGATCAAGGCCGGCCTCGTCGAGATGGCGTTTGAGCGACAGGTTGAACGCGCGGGACACTTCCCATTGTTTGATCGGTGCAGTTTTGAAGCGGGCGCGCAGGATCGCGCTGCCGGACTCGAAACTCTCCACGCCCTGAATCTCCAGCGGCGACCAGATGTTGCGCCGTTGCAGGGGGTCGGTGCGCATTTTCTGGCCGACTTCGCGCATCAGTTTGATCGCGTCATCGATCTCCATGTTGTACGGCACCGCCACCCGGAAAATCGCGTAGCCGAATTCCCGGGAGTAGTTCTTGATGCTTTTGATTTCGCTGAACGGGATGGTGTGGACGATGCCGTCGATGTCGCGCAGGCGCACGGTGCGGATGGTCAGGCCTTCGACGGTGCCCAGGTGCCCGCCGACATCCACATAATCGTCGATCGCCAGCGAGTCTTCGATGATGATGAACAGGCCGGTGATCAAGTCCGCCACCAGCGACTGCGCACCAAAACCGATGGCCAGACCGATGACGCCGGCACCGGCCAACAGTGGTGTGACGTTCATGCCCATGTTTGCCAGGGCGACGATCAGCGCGATGATGAAAATCGCCACGAACAGCACGTTGCGGATCAGCGGCATCATCGTTTGCGCGCGGGCGTTCGCCAGGCCTTTGCGCGAGCGGGTGAGGGCGTGGTGCACGGCGGTATCGGCGAGAATCCAGATCAGCCAGGAGAAAATCAGTGTGCCGATCAGGCTGAACAGTTTGACGCTGACGTCATGCCCTTCGCCCTCGGCGAAACCGATCAGCGACTTGCCCCATACACGCAGGCCGAGTTCGATGAAGGTCAGCCACACCAGCAGGTGGGCGAGGGTGTAGAAGAAGCTTTTCAGGCGTTCCGAATACAGCGCGTGGCGCTTGGGGCCGCGTTGCGGTTTGAGTGAGTGGCGGCGCACGAGGCCGTTGATCACCATGCACATCACCAGCAGCACCGTACAGATCAGCGACTGGCGCAGGGCGGTGCTGGTGTCACCGGCGGAGACGAAAGTGGCGAACAACGAAATCCCGACCAGCACCAGCGCCGGCACGTACCAGAAGGTGCCGAGGATATCGATGGTGTCGCTGAGGGCGCGGCGGGTCAGGCGGCGGGACAAGGGCTGGTTGCGGATCAGGTGCGCGATCGGCCGGCGGAAACGCAGGATGAACAGGCCGGTGAACAGCGCCGCGAGGACATTGGTGATGGTCGCGGTGGTGTGTGCCAGGTGTACGCCGAGGCTTTCCACCAGGCGCGGGTCGTTCAGGGCTTCACCAAACGCGGCGAAGCTGCCGATCAGCCACAGCGGTCGGAACGCCTGATGGCGCAGGATGTACAGCGCCCGGTGCCGGTGCGGGCCGTCGAGCAGCGAGAACGCGATCACGCAGATCGCCGAGAAACAGGTGCCGACCACCAGCGCGTAAGCCAGCACCATCGCCAGGCTTTTGCCCAATGACGACGGCAGCGCGTAGCTCATGTAAACGGTGATGACCAGCGCGATCAGCCACGGCCCGAGCTTGCGCAGGGCGAAGCGCAGCATGTCGAGGGCCTTGGGGTGCTGGGGCAGTTCTTCGGTCAGGCCGAAACGCATGCGCACCCGGTGCCCGAGCCAGATCAGTGCGGCGGCCAGCAGGCTCCAGACCATCAGGATCACGGCAAAGGCGAAGATGATCGGCAGCCATTCACTGGCCGGCAGCATCAGGTTGTCGAGCTCATCCCGGGCCTGATCGAATTCGCTGGACCAGCGGGTGAGCGGGCTGTCGGCGCCGGAGAACTGTTTTTCGAAATTGGCCAGGGTGCCGCCGATCAGGCCCAGCACGCCTTCTTCGGGGGAGGCCTGGGCTTTTTTCGTGGCGTCGCGCAGCTTTTTCAGATCGGTCAGCAACTGCGTCCGCTGCTTGTCGTTTTCCAGCGACTTGATGACTTCATCCAGCGACTGGCCCAGCGGTTCCTGCGCCTCCGGTTGCGCCTTGGTGGTATTGAGCAACCCCGGCAAGCCGACCGCGTGGGCAGGGGCCAGCGGCAGCAGCGTCATCAGGCAGACGAGGAACAGGCAGGGCAGAGCAAACAGACGAGCGAACACTAGGCGGTCAACCTCGCAAAGGGGCGAATTGAGCGAGTGTACGAGCCAGCCAGAATCAATGCGAGCCGAGCGCTGATTTATTCGTTGAGTTTGGCGAGGATCTTGTAGACCACGGTCGCCAGGATCATCAGCATGCCGATCCACATGGCGAAGACACCGGCGTTCTTGTCGCGGAAGTTGAAGCCGATGGCCAGCAGGATCATCCCGGACAGGATCGGGACGAGCATGGCGTGGAACGAAGACATCGAGATCATGGAGACTGCCTTGTCGAAGGGAATGATTTAAGTCTAGGTCGGTTTCTGCAGCAGGGGGTGATGTGTATCAGGAATGTCGGTTCTACGATGAATCATTGTTATCTGAACGACCGCTTTCGCGAGCAAGCCCGCTCCCACAGTTTGAAATGCATTCCAATGTGTGAGCAAGCCCGCTCCCACAGTTTGAAATGCATTCCAATGTGTGAACAAGCCAGCTCCCACAGTTTGAAATGCATTCCAGTGTGTGAACAAGCCAGCTCTCACAGTTTGAAATGCATTCCAATGTGTGAACAAGCCAGCTCCCACAGGTTGAAATGCATTCCCATGTGGGAGCGAGCCTGCTCGCGAAGCTTTTAAGGCAGCTCGCGCGAGGCGTAGAACGCGCTCAGCACTTTGACCAGGTGTGCCAGGTCGTGGCTGCCACACAGTTCGCGGATCGAGTGCATGGCGAAGGTCGGCAGGCCGATATCAACGGTGCGCACGCCCAGATGGCTGGCGGTGATCGGGCCGATGGTCGAGCCGCAACCCATGTCGCTGCGGACCACGAAGCTCTGCACCGGTACCTCTTCAGCCATGCACAGGTGGCGGAAGAACCCGGCGGTCTCGCTGTTGGTGGCGTAACGCTGGTTGCTGTTGACCTTGATCACCGGACCGGCGTTGAGTTTCGGGCCGTGGTTGGCGTCGTGCTTCTCGGCGTAGTTGGGGTGTACGCCGTGGGCGTTGTCGGCCGAAACCAGCAGCGATTTCTGAATGGTACGTACGAATTCGTCACCTTCAGGCAGCAGGCGCCGCAGGGTCTGCTCAAGCATCGGGCCGTCTGCACCGCAAGCCGAGCAGGAGCCGACTTCTTCGTGGTCGTTGCACACCAGCACGCAGGTTTCTTCGGTGTCGGCGGTGAGCAGGGCTTGCAGGCCGGCGTAGCAGGACAACAGGTTGTCCAGGCGAGCACCGGCGATGAAGTCGCCGTGCAGGCCGATGATCGCCGCGCTTTGTGTGTCGTAGAAGCTCAGCTCGTAATCCAGCACCACGTCGGCGTTCAGGCCGTGTTCGCGGGCCAGTTGATCAGTCAGTACGGCGCGAAAGTCGACGCGCTCGTCACCGGCGAACTGCGCGAGGATCGGCGGCAGTTCGGTCTGCGCATTGATCGCCCAGCCTTGGTTGGCTTCACGGTTGAGGTGAATCGCCAGGTTGGGAATGATCGCGATCGGTGCCTTGAAGTCGATCAACTGGCTTTCGACCTTGCCGTCGCGGCGGAAGGTCACACGGCCGGCCAGCGACAGGTCGCGGTCGAACCACGGCGCCAGCAACGCGCCGCCGTAGACTTCAACGCCCAGTTGCCAGAAGCCCTGGCGTTGCAGCTCGGGTTGCGGCTTGACGCGCAGGCATGGGCTGTCAGTGTGGGCGCCGACCAGACGGATGCCGTCGTGCAGCGGTGAATTGCGGCCCATTTTGATCGCGACAATGGAGGAGTCGTTGCGGGTGACGTAATAACGGCCATTGGCCTCGGTGTTCCACGGCTCGCGCTCGTCGAGGCGCACGTAACCGGCGGCCTCCAGACGCTGAACAAGGCTGGCGGTGGCGTGGAACGGGGTAGGGGAGGCCTTGAGGAAGTCGATCAGGCCTTGGTTCAACTCTTCGCGCATAAGAAGCTCCAGACAGCAATGGGCGGGAGTTTAACGCATCGGCTCGGGGCTTGGGGCATGACAATTCGGATGTTGGTTGCGAACGCAAATCCTCTGGGGGCGGGCTTGCCCGCGAAGACGGTGTATCAGCCAAAAACGCTGTGACTGACAGGACGCCTTCACGCGCAGGCTCGCTCCCACAGGAAAGGATGTGGATCAGCGGGCGGCGGTCACGCGTTTTTTCAGGTAGTTCATGATGACTTTTTCGTCTTCCGGTTTATCCGGGCGCGGCAGTTGTTGCGGCCAGGGGTTCTGGCTCAGCAGTTTTTTCTGACGGCTTTCATCCCAGCGCAGAATCTCCCGCGAGGCACATTCCCACCATTCGTGTCGGCAGGCGCTGTAATACGGATCCTCGGGCGCAGCGCTGCCGTACAGCAGATCGCGACCGACCTTGCGCAACGTGCCGCTCTGATTGCGCAGCTTCCACTTGATTTTCAGGCGCTGAAACGCCGATGGAAACGGTTTGACCCGTGGCACATCGGTGCACAGGTCCACCAGGCGCTGGCTGAACTGCTCGCCGTGCTGGGAGAAGAAGTACGTCTGCATCGCGTGGAAGAAACGTTTTTCGGCGAAATAGTGGTAGACGTGTTTGCGCGCTTCCATCACCTGACGCCTGCGCATGGCGTACGACAGGGCGATCTGCTCGATGGTATGGATTTCGAAGCCGCCGAGTGTCCATTCATCGATCAGGCGGATCGACTCTTCGAACAGCGCCGAATCGCTGTCGGTCACGCCGCACAAACCACTGTTGTAGAGCTTGAAGCCGTTGTCCGGAGTCACGCCGTGGCTGCGCAGGTCGCGCCCCAGTTTTTGATAGTCAGCGCGCAGGTGTACGTCTTTCCAGTCGTACTCGAAGCGATCCATCACTGAGCAGTTCGGCTCGATGAATTTGAACAGCTGGCTCGGGTGGCGGGTGAACAAAGTGTCGGTATCGACGAACAGGGTTTTTTCCGCCCACTGCATGCCGGCCGCAATCGCGCAGGCCTTGCGTCGGTGGTGATAGCCGTGGGTGCCTTGCCAGCGGGTCTGGGTCGCTGCGTCCAGCAACACCGTGTCGACCGGCCAGCCGGCGTAGTCGTCGGGGCGGTCGGTGAGGATGCGGATGGCCGGACGCTCGCCGTTTTTGGCTTGGGACAACGCGGTCAGAATGCTGAACTTGGCTTCGCGCCGGTACACATCCTGATTGCCGTAAATCAGGTAAAGCAGTTGATGACGAACTTTCTTGAGGGGGGTTACCAGGGAATCAATACAACTCATCCGAAAACAAAATCCTTGTCTGAAAACAGCGCTGCCACTCAGGCAGCACTTAAAACGGTGCCGGGCATTCGAAGCGCAGGCGCTCGCCGGTTTGCGGGTGGGTGAAGCTCAGCATGCTCGCGTGCAGGCACAGGCGTGGCCAGGCGGCCAGGGCCTGTTCGTGGGCGTAGAGCCCGTCGCCCAGCAGCGGGTGGCCGATGGACAACATGTGCACGCGTAACTGGTGTGAGCGCCCGGTGATCGGCGTCAGTTCGACGCGGCACCAGTCGCCGCAACGTTCCAGTACGCGCCAGAAGGTCAGCGCATGCTTGCCGAACTCGTGGTCAACCACATGCCGCGGCTTGGTCGGCGGGTCGTAGCGCAGGGGCAGGTCGATGCTGCCGCTGTCCAGTTCCGGCTGACCCCAAGCCAGGGCGGTGTAGGCTTTCTCTGTTTCGCGGTCGTGAAATTGCCGCGACAGCTCGCGATGGGTGTCGGCGTCACGGGCCAACAGAATGATGCCGGAGGTTTCCCAGTCCAGGCGATGGACGATGCGCGCTTCCGGGTAGCCGTTCTCCTGCAGGCGGGTGATCAGGCAATCCTTGTTGTCGTCGGCGCGACCGGGCACCGAAAGCAACAGCGTCGGTTTGTCGACCACCAGCACGGCGGCGTCCTGGTGGATGATGCGGATGTTGGACAACGGCATTAAAACAGCCTCGTAACAAATGCCAACGGCGGCTCAGGGCCATTCCGCATTGGGAATGGCCCTGAGCCGCCGTCGTTCCTGCCGGATCGACTCAGCGATCGGGCAGGGTGATGTTGAGTTCCAGAATCGAGCAACTGCCCTGGCTTTCCAGTGCAACATGTACGTCGTCGTTGCCGATGTTGACGTACTTGCGGATCACGTCGACCAGTTCCTTCTGCAAGGCTGGCAGGTAATCCGGCGTGCTGCGCTGGCCGCGCTCATGCGCCACGATGATCTGTAGACGCTCTTTCGCTACCGAGGCGGTACTTGGCTTTTTGTTGGCACGAAAGAAGTCAAAAAGGTTCATTACCTACCTCCAAACAGGCGCTCGAAGAATCCCTTCTTCGTAACATCGAGGAAACGATGTTCTTTTTCTTTGCCCAGCAGACGATCAACTGCATCGCTGTACGCCTGACCGGCGTCGCTCTGGTCGTCGAGAATCACTGGAACGCCCGAGTTGGAAGCTTTCAGGACCGCCTGCGACTCAGGGATGACGCCCAGCAGGGTCACTGCCAGAATTTCTTTCACGTCTTCGACGCCGAGCATTTCGCCATCGCTGACGCGCTGTGGGTTGTAACGGGTCAGCAGCAGGTGTTCCTTGATCGGCTCTTCGCCGAGTTCGGCACGACGCGATTTGCTGGCCAGCAGGCCCAACATGCGGTCGGAGTCACGTACCGAGGACACTTCAGGGTTGGTCACGATGATCGCTTCGTCGGCGAAATACATGGCCAGGTGCGCACCTTTCTCGATGCCCGCCGGGGAGTCGCAGACCACGAAGTCGAAGTCTTCCTTCAACTGCATCAGGACTTTTTCCACGCCTTCCTGGGTCAGCGCGTCTTTGTCGCGGGTCTGGCTGGCGGCCAGTACGTAGAGGTTTTCCAGGCGCTTGTCTTTGATCAGAGCCTGTTGCAGGTTGGCTTCGCCGTTGACCACGTTGACGAAGTCATACACCACGCGACGCTCGCAACCCATGATCAGGTCGAGGTTACGCAGGCCCACGTCGAAGTCGACGATCACTGTTTTGTGGCCGCGCAGAGCGAGGCCGGTACCGATAGCGGCGCTGGTGGTGGTCTTACCCACACCACCCTTGCCGGATGTAACCACGAGAATCTTGGCCAAGGTGTTTCACCCCTAAGGAAGAAGGACTTTTTAGCCCCTGAAAAACATCTCTTGAAAACTACTGCAGTCGGACAGCCTTGGCTGGAATTCGGCGCAAGTCGCAGTTGCCGGGGGCAAACGCGCCTTGATCCTTTTTCCTACTTCGTTTGAGCCGTTTTCGCTACGTTTTAGAGATGCTTGGAAAATGCGGCAGTATCCGTTAAAGCCGAATGATGTTCAACACGTCGGCCGACAGGCTGACCTGTACGCCGGAGCCCCACAGCGGATCGCGACGCAAATCCTCGGAAACCTTGTAATGCCCGGCGATGGAGATCAGTTCAGCGCTCAATTGCTGACAGAAAATCCGGGCCTTGGTGTCGCCCTTGACGCCAGCCAGTGCACGACCGCGCATCGGGCCGTATACATGGATGTTGCCATCGGCCAGAAGTTCCGCCCCCGGACTGACCGAGGAAACCACTACCAAATCGCCACCCTGGGCGTATATCTGTTGGCCACCACGTACTGGCGTGGTGATGACACGGGTCGGTTTGATGGTCGGCTCTGGCGGCTTTTCCGGTTTCTTTTTGACTTCCGGTTCCGGGGCTTCCAGCGGTCGCTCACGGGCACCGGACGGCGGCAGCACCGGGATGTCGATGGCGATGGCGGCGGCGATGTCTTCGATACGGCTGGCGCGGATCGCCAGGGTGCGCAGGCCATGCTGGCGGCACACGCGCATCAGCCCGGGCAGGTCGACCGCGCCTTCGCCAGGCGGCAGTTTGTCCAGTGCCAGGACCAGCGGTGCATTGCTGAAGAAGTTCGGGGCCTGGGCGACTTTGGCGGCCAGTTGCCGATCAAGGCTGTCGAGGTCGTTGCGGGACAACTCCAGCACCGTAATGGCCAGCATGCTGCCCTTCAACTGGAACACGGGATCTTGGTCTGGCGATTCGTTTTGGCTCATATCGGCATACAACGGCTTGTCACTAAAAGTGCCGAGACTTATAACGAGAACGCCCGCGAGCCGCAAGCCGGGTCGAACGATGTAGAATGCGCGGCCACTGTATTTACGGAAGCTTTAATGGATCGCCCGCGTTTTCGAAAAGCCTATCTTTCCCCCCGCTTCTGGCCGCTCTGGTGCGGTCTGGGGCTGTTGTGGCTGGTCGTGCAGTTGCCGTATCCGGTGTTACTGACGATCGGTCGTGCCTTGGGCGCGTTGATGTATCGCGTGGCCGGCGACCGGCGGCGCATCGCCAAGCGCAACCTTGAGCTGTGCTTCCCGGAGAAATCCGCCGCCGAGCGCAAACGCCTGCTCAAGGAAAACTTTGCCTCCACCGGCATCGCCTTCTTTGAAATGGCGATGAGCTGGTGGTGGTCCCGTGAGCGCCTGGCGAAACTGGCGCATGTCGAAGGGCTGGAGCATCTGCAAAAGGCCCAGCGCGAAGGCAAGGGTGTGATCCTCATGGCCGCGCACTTCACCACGCTGGAAATCGGCGCGGCGCTGCTCGGCCAGCAACACACCATCGACGGCATGTACCGCGAGCACAAGAATGCCTTGTTCGACTTCGTTCAGCGTCGTGGCCGCGAGCGGCACAACCTCGACTCGCTGGCGGTGGAGCGTGACGACGTGCGCGGCATGCTCAAGCTGCTGCGCGCGGGCCGGGCGATCTGGTACGCACCGGATCAGGACTACGGCGCCAAGCAAAGCATCTTCGTGCCGCTGTTCGGCATTCAGGCAGCGACAGTGACCGCGACCACCAAGTTCGCCCGTTTGGGCAAGGCGCTGGTCGTACCGTTCACTCAGGAGCGGCTGGCGGACGGCAGCGGTTACCGGTTGGTGATCCATCCGCCGCTGGAAGATTTCCCGGGCGAGACCGAAGAGGCCGACTGCCTGCGCATCAACCAGTGGGTGGAAAGTGCGCTGCGCGCCTGCCCTGAGCAATACTTGTGGGCGCATCGACGCTTCAAGAGCCGTCCACCGGGCGAGCCGAAGTTGTACGCCAAACGGCGTAGTTGATCGACCCATCCCTTTAGGCACCATGGAGCGTTGCGATGAGCCCAGCTGAACCGGTCACAGGTTTGATTCTTTCCGGCGGCGGGGCTCGGGCGGCGTATCAGGTGGGGGTGCTGGCGGCGATTGCCGAGTTGTTGCCGCTGGGCGCGGACAATCCGTTTCCAGTGATCGTCGGCACTTCGGCCGGGGCGATCAATGCGGTCAGCCTAGCCAGTGGTGCCAGTGATTTTCGCGCCGCCATCGAACGCCTGACGCTGTTCTGGCAGGGCTTTCGCAGTCATCGGGTGTTGCGCAGCGACTGGCCCGGGGTGATTCGCCAGGCCAGCCGTTTTGTCAGTCACAGCCTGCTGGGCATGGGCCGGCACCTGCCGGTGGCGCTGCTCAACAGTTCGCCGCTGCGCGACCTGCTCAATGAAAAACTGCACCTGCCCGGCATCGCCGAGTCCATCGCGCGCAAGCAATTGCATGCGGTGGCAGTGACCGCGTTCGGCTACGAGTCGGGGCAGGCGGTGACCTTCTATCAGGGCGGCGGCAAGATCGATGCGTGGCTGCGCCATCGGCGGATCGGCGTGCCGGCGCAATTGTCGGTGGACCACCTGCTCGCCAGTTCGGCGATCCCGTTGCTGTTTGCGCCGGTGAAAATCGGCGAGGAATATTTCGGTGACGGCGCGGTACGGCAATCGGCGCCGATCAGCCCGGCGCTGCATCTGGGCGCGAGCCGGGTGCTGGTGGTGGGGGTCAGCGGCAACCCGCGCGGCTTCGATCCACAGCAGCCGCTGGAGCGCGCCTATACCGGTCAGCAACCAACCCTGGCACAGATCGGCGGGCACATGCTCAACAGCACGTTCATTGACAGCCTGGAGAGCGACATCGAGTTGCTGCAGCGCCTGAACCAGTTCAGTCACCTGATGCCCGAGGGCGTACCGACGCGCGAGTTGGGGGTGGCACCGGTGGAGGTGCTGGTGATTGCGCCGAGTCAGCCGATCGACGAGATCGCGGCGCGGCATCGCCAGGAACTGCCGGCGGCGTTGCGGCTGTTCTTGCGCGGGCCGGGGGCGACTAAAACGAGCGGGGCAGGGGTGTTGAGTTACTTGCTGTTCGAGGCGGGGTATTGCAGCGAGCTGATCGACTTGGGGCGGCGCGATGCACTGGCCAAGCGTGAGGAGCTGTGCCGGTTTTTGGGGATCACCGAGGCGGTGGTTCCGGCCTGAGATTTGTGGGAGGCCATTCGCGAGCAGGCTCGCTCCCACATGGGTTGTGTGCACGACACAGATCCAATGTGGGAGCGAGCCTGCTCGCGAAGGCGTCCTTGCAGACGCCACCTACAGCATCAGAAGTGGAACTTCACCAGGAAGCTGGTCACGTTCTGATTGGTCGTGAAGCCACGGGAGTCTTCGATCCCGTACTTGTCTTTCCAGTAGTCGTATTCAACACCGACGTACAGCTGCTTCTCGCCGAAATGCAGGGCCTTGCCCAAGTCGTATTTGACCTGTGGGTTGAAGTGCAGGTTGGCGTGGTATTCGCCTTTGCTGTTGACGTCGTTGTCGACGACCCAGTCCATGTAACCGTCGATCAGCACGTTCGAGCTGCCGACCGGGATGGTGTAGGACCACACTGGCGTGATCTGCCAGACGTTGTCACCCGGGCGCGAACTGTCGGTGTGGCGCTGGTAGAAGTTCAACTGGAAGTAGTCGAAACCCGGAATCGCTAGGTCGAAGCCTGGACCGATCAGGTACGACTCGACGTCGCCTTCACCGAACTCGTAAGTCATCGCCAGCAGCACGTCTTTGATCGGGCCGAATTCGATCTTCTGATCCAGCACCTTGCCCAGCGAGATGCGTGGCTGGAACTCACCGTAATAGGTGTTGTTGCCGACGTTGTAGTCAGGCTTGCCGTTGTAGAAGATCTTGTCGATGAACAGGAAGTTGTCCCCATACTTCCACGCATCGGCGTGCTCGAAGGTGACAGTCTGCTGGATCGCCGGGTTGACCTTGAAGTCTTTACCGTACAAGTAGGTCAGGCTGTTGTTCTGCCATTGCAGCAGGCCGTCGGCCATGGCCTCGCCGCCGGCCAACATCGATCCCGCGAGCATCAGGCTGGTGCACATACGTTTCATTCGGTTGCTCCCAAAGTAGGTGTTCCACGTTTATTTTTTTAAGATCGGCGCTCTGGTGTGGCGCCTTTTTTCGTTGCTGCAAAAGTCATCCGACCGGTCAGCTTTAGTGCTGTTAGCAAGAGCTGAGCCAAGGCTTTCGAAAAGCAAAAAAACGCCCGTTCGGCTGCTGCAAAACAGTCGATTGAGCGTGTTTTCGGGATGCCTCGGTACTGACCTGGGCCGGGATAAGTTGGCCCGTTGGTCAGGAATTAAATTCGGGCTTTTTTTTAGACCGAATTCAAGAGGCCGCGGAGAATACTGACTCCTCGGCCAGGTCTCAAGTGCCCCGCAACAGAGCACCGACGACAGGTATGGGGCACGGTTGCGGGCCATCTTAAAAGTGCACCTTCACCAGCAGGCTGGCGGTGTTCTGATTGGTGTCGAGGTTGTGGCTGCTTTCAACCCCGTATTTGTTCTTCCAGTAGCTGTATTCGGTGCCGACATACAGCTGCTTCTGGCGCCAGCCCAAGGCTTTGCCCAGGTCGTATTTGATCTGCGGGTTTATGTGCAGGTTGGCGTGGTAGGTGCCGCGCGAGTTCTCGTCGTTGTCGACGACCCAATCGAGATAGCCATCGATCAGCACATCGGAGTTGCCCAGGGGAACGCTGTACGACCAGCCCGGCGTGATCTGCCACACGCCGTCACCGGGGCGCGGGCCTTCGGTCTGGCGGCGGAAGATGTTCAGGGTCACGTAGTTGAAGCCGGGCACCTTGAGGTCGAAGCCGGGGCCGATCAGGTAGGCCTCGCTGTCACCTTCGCCGTACTCGTAGGTCATGGCCAGCAGCACGTCCTTGATCGGGCCGAACTCGATTTTCTGGTCGAAGATCTTGCCGAACGAGAAGCGTGGGGTGAATTCGCCGTAGAAGGTGTGCGGGCCTTTGTTGCGGTCTTCCTGACCGTTGTAGAAGATCTTGTCGACGAACAGGAAGTTGTCGCCGTACTTCCACTTGTCGGCGTGCTCGAACGTCACCGTCTGCTGGATCGACGGGTTGATCGCGAAGTTCTTGCCGTACAGGTAGCTGAGGCTGTTGGTCTGCCAAAGCAATAAATCGCCGGCCATGGCCTGACTCGCGGCCAGCAGGCCGCCACTCAACAGAACGTTGGTTTGCGTGCGAATCATCTGTTGCTCCCTCTTGTTTTTATTGTTTGAGGCGCAGAGCTTTTTTTGCTTCCTGTGGGAGCGGGCTTGCTCGCGAAGAGGGCGTGTCAGTCGACATCAATGCTGAATGACACACCGCATTCGCGAGCAAGCCCGCTCCCACAAGGGGATATCTGTGTTGCTGTTAATGCTGGTGTGCGTGGCAGTCGTTGATGGTTGCGCGTTCGGCGCCGCCAAGAATGTTGAACAACAGGTTCAGCGTTAGTGCGCTGAGCGTGGCCATGGCGATGCCGCTGTGGGTGATCGGGCTCATCCACAATGGCAGGTGGGCGAAAAACTCCGGACGCACCACCGGGATCAAGCCCATGCCGATGCTCACCGCCACCAGCAGTTGATTACGCCGGTCACCTATGTCGGCCTCTTGCAAGATCTTGATCCCGGTGGCCGCGACCATGCCGAACATCGCAATCGCCGCACCGCCCAACACTGCCGGTGGAATCGACGCCACCAGGAACGCGGCTTTCGGCAGCAGGCTCAGGACGATCAGCAGCCCACCGGCAACGATGGTCACCGAGCGGCAGCGCACGCCGGTCATCTGCACCAGACCGATGTTCTGCGCGAACGAGGAGTGGGTGAAGGTGTTGAAGAAACCGGCAACGAACGAGGCGCCGGCATCGCACAGCAGGCCGCGACGCAGCATGCGTGGGCAGACTTCCTGGCCGGTGATCTTGCCCAGCGCCAGAAACATCCCGGTGGACTCGACGAAAATGATCACCACCACCAGGCACATCGACAGGATCGGCGCGAGCTCGAATTTCGGCATGCCGAAGTGCAGCGGGGTGACGAACTGAATCCATGGAGCGTTGGCCATGCCGCTCAGATCGACCATGCCGATCGCGCCGCAGAGCACGTAGCCGATGCACATGCCGATCAGTACGGAAATATTGACCCAGAAACCGCGCATGAAGCGGTGGATCAGCAGAATGGTCGCCAGCACCAGGGCGGCGATGGCCAGATAAATCGGTGAACCGAATTGTGCGGCACCAGCACCGCCACCGGCCCAGTTAACGGCCACGGGGAACAGCGATAAACCGATCGAGGTGATGACCGTGCCGGTCACCAGAGGCGGGAAGAAGCGTACGACCTTGGACATGAACGGCGCGATGAGCATGCCGAAGAACCCGGCGGCGATCGTTGCACCGAAGATCCCTTGCAGACCGATACCGGGCATGCCGGCCATGGCGACCATGCTGCCGACCGCAGCAAAACTGGCGCCCATCATCACCGGCATGCGGATGCCCATGGGGCCGATCCCGAGCGACTGGACGATGGTGGCGACACCGGCGACCAGCAGGTCGGCGTTGATCAGGAAGGCAATTTCTTCACGACTCAGGCCAGCGGCCTGTCCAATGATCAGCGGCACCGCGATGGCACCACCGTACATCAGCAGAACATGTTGCAAACCGACCAGGATCAGTTGCAAAAGGGGCAAACGCTGAATGGCGGGTGCGTCGGGGATGCGCGCTTTGGACAGCTCGGACATGCAACACCTCGGATCTTTTTATTCTTGTGATTGAACAGCTGCCGGGTTGCTCACAGCTGTTTCTTTGCATCAGGTAAACCGCGTCAAGGCGATTCGCGAGCAGGCTCGCTCCCACAGGTAATGCGCGATCTCTGTGGGAGCGAGCCTGCTCGCGAAGCTTTGTTGCTTAGTTGGTCTGGGCTCCCTGCGCGATCCATGCACCGATCAGGTCACGTTCCTGCTGGGTCATCTGTGTGATGTTGCCCAGTGGCATGATCTGCGTGGTGATGGCTTGCGCCTGGATCCGCGCCGCGTTCTGACGGATCTGCTCGGGGGTGTCGAACATCACACCGGCGGGCGCCGCGCTGAACAACGGGCTGGTCGGTTTGGCCGAATGGCAGACCGCGCAGCGTTCCTGGATCACGTTGTGCACCTTGTCGAACGCAGGGCCTGCGTTGGACGCTTGCGCCGGTGCCGCAGCAGGGGCTGCTGCCGGCGCTGCAGGTGCCGCCGCTTCAGCCGGTTTCGCGCCACCGCCCAGTGCCGTTTCCGGCAGCGGTTGGTACTCGATTTTGGCTGGCGCCTTGGCCACGTCCGGCGCGGTCGGCATCGGCGCAGGGCCGGTGACGTACGCCAGGGTGATCATGCCCACCGCTGCCACTGGCAGGGTCCAGGCAAACTTGTGGCTGTCGTGACGGGTGTTGAAGTAGTGACGCACCAACACTGCCAACACCGCGATCCCGGCCAGGATCAGCCAGTTGTACTGGCTGCCATATGTGCTCGGGAAGTGGTTGCTGATCATGATGAACAGCACCGGCAGGGTGAAGTAGTTGTTGTGACGCGAACGCAGCAGGCCCTTGGCTGGCAGCGCCGGGTCCGGCGTGCGGTTCTCGGCGATGGCCGCGACCAGTGCACGTTGCGCCGGCATGATGATGCGGAACACGTTGCCGACCATGATGGTGCCGATGATCGCGCCGACGTGCAGGTACGCACCACGACCGCTGAACACCTTGCTGAAGCCATACGCCGCGCCAATGATCAGCACGAACAGAATGAAACCCAGCAGAGCAGGGCGTTTGCCCAGGGCCGAGTCGCACAGGAAGGAGTAGATGAACCAGCCCAGGAACAGCGAGCCGATACCGATGGCCACGCCTTCAGGACCGCTCAGTGTGCTGCCCGGAGCCAGCAGGTAGAGCGTTGGATTGGAGTAGAACACCACGCACAGCAGCGCGATCCCCGACATCCAGGTGAAGTAGGCTTCCCATTTGAACCAGTGCAGGTTCTCCGGCATCGACGGTGGGGCCAGTTTGTATTTTTCGAGGTGATAGATACCGCCACCGTGGATCGCCCACAGATCACCGGCAAGACCGGTTTTCGGGTTGACGCGGTTGAGGTTGTTCTCCAGCCAGACGAAGTAGAACGACGCGCCGATCCAGGCCACGCCAGTGATCATGTGAACCCAGCGCACGCTCAGGTTCAGCCATTCCAACAGATGTGCTTCCACAGTCTTTACCTCTCGCCTGTCACTCTTGTTGTCGAGTGATCAGACCTTCTCTTATTGGTGGGGGGCGAGGATCAAACGCTCATCCTCTTTGAAAAAATGCTCATCGCAGTTATTGCCTGTGCCACTGCGATCAACCACCAGGAAGTCATCCCGCTTTTCGATCGTCAGCACCGGGTGGTGCCAGACGCCGCGATGGTAATTGATGCCCTGCCTGCCGTTGGTGACGAAGGCGCGGACCAAGCCTGATACAGGTTCATCGCCAAGTGGCGCGACCACGATCAGAAAGGGGTTGCCGAGCAGCGGAATGAAAGCCTGGCTGCCCAGCGGATGGCGTTCCAGCATGCACACGGTCAGCGGCATGTCCTGCGCGTCGGCGCGGAAGATGCTGATGATCGCGTTGTCCTCAGGCGTAGCGGTTTCGACCGTCGCCAGTTTGTGGAAGCGCATGGTCGAACCGTTGTTGATCATGAAGTGATCGCTGCCGTCGGTTTCGATCACGTCACCGAAAGGGGCGAAGGCTTCTTTGGTCAGCGGTTCAATCGTCAATGTGCGCATGCTGTTCTTCTTATCCGAATTCGTTGTTGACTGTTCTATTGCTATCGCGAGCAGGCTCGCTCCCACATTTGGAATGCCATCCCCTGTTGGAGCGAGCCTGCTCGCGAATGGGTTCAGCGCTTATTTAGCGACCTTGCCCAGTACGCGCAGGCGACTTACACCACCGTCCGGGAACACGTTCAGGCGGATGTGGGTGATCGGGCCCAGCGCCTTGATCTGCTCGACGAAGGTGTGCTCGGCGTGCATTTCCAGCTTCTGGCTCGGCAGCAGTTCACGCCAGAACAGCGACTGGGTTTCGATCTGGCTGTCGGTGCCGCCCTTGACGAACGCGCCCTGGATCGAGCAGGTGTCCGGGTAGTTGCCTTTGAAGTGCAGGGTGTCGACGACGATTTTTTCGATCTCGCCCGGATGGCCCAGCGCGACGATCACCCAGTCATTGCCCGGAGTACGACGACGTGCAGTTTCCCAACCGTCGCCCATGTTGATGCCACGGCCCGGGTTGAGGATGTTGCTCATGCGGCCGAAGTGTTCATCGGAGCAGGCGAGGGCGCGGCCACCGTTGAGGGCTGCTGCCAGATCGACTTGCTCGTTGTCGCCAACCGCCGACCAGTCGTGGAACGGAATGCCGTACACGCGCAGACGGGCCACGCCGCCGTCCGGGTAGATGTTGAAGCGCAGGTGGCTGAACGCTTGGTCGTTGCTGATTTCGTGGTAGTGGTGGCTGTTGCCTTGCAGCTCGACGGCCGACAGCACTTCGGTCCACTGGGTGTTTTCGTCCGGCTCGCCCGAGGCCAGGAAGCACGCTTCCAGCGAGGCCGATGGCGGGAAGTTGCCGGTGAAGAATGAAGTGTCGATGTCCACGCCTTTGATCGAGCCCGGTACGCCCAGACGGATCACCGCGCTGTCGAAGCCTTCAAAGCGCTTGCGGCGCGATTCCCAGCCGTCCATCCACTTGCCGTTGTCGTCGAACACACCCTCCTTCCACACGGCCGGAGTCGGCTGAAACAGACGATTGGCGTCTGCGAACCAGTCATCGGTGACCGAGATGATTTTGGTGCCCAGACGGGCATCGGCCAGGTTGACGAACTTCTCGAAAGGTACGGCGTAAGCTTTCATTCTTCTTGTCTGCCTTTAAATAAGTGGCTGGGGATGCTTGCAAGACCCTGGGTGCTCTCCGCGTCTGATGCACTCGGGTCAGGCTTCGCTAAAGAGTCAGTAAACGGAACAGGGCGATCTTGTTGATCTCCGCCAGCGCGCATTTGAATTCGGTGTCGACCGAATTGTGAATACGCGTTTCGAACGCCGCGAGGATCTGATGCCGGTTGCTGCCTTTTACCGCCATGATGAAGGGAAACTTGAACTTGGCTTTGTAGGCGTCGTTCAGCTCGGTGAAGCGCTGGAACTCTTCGGCCGTGCATTGGTGAATACCGGCGCCAGCCTGTTCATTGGTGCTGGCTTCGGTCAACTGGCCCTGGACGGCAGCTTTGCCGGCCAGGTCCGGGTGAGCGTTGATCAGGGCCAGCTGGCTGGTGTGATCGGCGCTCAACAGGATGTCGCTCATGCGCTGGTGCAGGGTTTCGATCTCGTCGATCGAAGCGTCCGCGCCCAGGTCGTAGGCCTTCTCGGCCACCCATGGCGAATGTTCGTAGATGTCGGCGAAGGCTTTGACGAAAGCGTCGCGGCTCAGGGTCGACGGTTGCAGGGTTTGAAAGCGGCTCATTTGGCGGCCCCTTGGTACGGGTGGGTTTCGTGCCAGTGGCGCGCGATGTCGACGCGGCGGCTGAACCACACCTGTTCATGACTTTTGGCGTATTCGATGAAGCGTTTGAGCGAAGCCAGACGACCCGGACGGCCGATCAGGCGGCAGTGCAGACCAATCGAGAGCATCTTCGGCGCTTCGGCTCCTTCGGCGTAGAGCACGTCGAACGCGTCTTTGAGGTATTCGAAGAAGTCGTCGCCCTTGTTGAAACCCTGCACTTGCGTGAAACGCATGTCGTTGGTGTCGAGGGTGTACGGGATCACCAGGTGCGGCTTGCCGGTCGGGTTGTTCGGTTCCCAGTAGGGCAGGTCGTCATCGTAGGTGTCGCAGTCGTAGAGGAAGCCGCCTTCTTCCATCACCAGGCGGCGGGTGTTCGGCCCGGTGCGGCCGGTGTACCAGCCCAATGGGCGCTCGCCGGTGAGTTCGGTGAGGATGCGGATCGCTTCGAGCATGTGCTCGCGTTCCTGCGCTTCGTCCATGTACTGGTAGTCGATCCAGCGGTAGCCGTGGCTGCAGATCTCGTGACCGGCCTCGACCATCGCGCGGATTACGTCCGGGTGGCGCTGGGCGGCCATGGCGACGGCGAAGACAGTCAGCGGAATGTCGAATTCCTTGAACAGTTTCAGGATCCGCCAGACGCCGGCACGACTGCCATACTCGTAAAGCGATTCCATGCTCATGTTGCGCGCGCCTTGCAGCGGCTGGGCGGCAACCATCTCGGACAGGAAAGCTTCGGATTCTTTATCGCCGTGCAGAATGTTGCGCTCGCCGCCTTCTTCGTAGTTGAGCACGAACGACAGGGCGATGCGGGCATTGCCCGGCCAGTGTGGGTGAGGAGGGTTACTGCCGTAACCGATCAGGTCGCGTGGGTAGTCAGCGCTCACTGCAGTCTTCCTTCTTATTCGTTGACAGATGTGTGTGGCGGCCTGGCAGGCTGGCGTCACAGCGATGGGCTGATTGTATACAACTTTATTCTCAATTTGTAAGCCTGAATTTTCGCATTTTTCACCGACTGTCATCTTTTGCTGTTAATGGCGTGAGCCTGCAAGAAACCTGCCTGACCAGTCAGCTAATGGATGGGAGGTTCAATAGATAGGCACTTGAGGGGCAGATCAGGGGTAAACGCCCGAATGGCGGGGGTGAGGTGAAAAATGTCGTTTTTATTGTGTACAATTTTTTTGAAAAGTGTCTTAATCAGTCGCTCGCCGCAGCTTTTCGTGCTCCGAATCGGTGCGGTCTCCTTTTTACCTGACTTCGGGAGGCGCGAAGTCTGACTGCTCCACGCAGGCAGGCGCGCAGAATCAATGGGACGTTTGACAACACACGTTTTGGACGCTGCACACGGTTGCCCGGGCAGCTCGATCAAGGTCGAGCTGTACCGCGTTGAAGGTTCGCACCTGGAATTGGTCGCCAGTGCGATAACCAACAGCGATGGCCGGGTCGATGCGCCGCTGCTGCAAGGCGATGACTACCGCACCGGGGTTTATCAGGTGCAGTTCCACGCCGGCGATTATTACCGCGCCCGTGGCGTGCAGTTGCCGGAACCGGCGTTTCTGGACGTGGTGGTGCTGCGCTTCGGCATCTCCGCCGAGCAGGATCACTACCACGTGCCACTGCTGATTTCGCCTTACAGCTATTCCACCTACCGGGGCAGCTGACCCCCAAGCAGCTGCCCCCACCGGGAAGCGACTGCGCATATAGCTTCTTTGGTCTTTCGCCCGCTCACACTGCGGGCTTTTTTTCGCCTTTGGAAAAGTGATGCCTGATCTGACGCCGCGAGCAAGCCCGCTCCCACTTTGGAATAACGACATCCAGTGGGAGCGGACTTGCTCGCGAAGCTTTTTGCTCTTAGCGGCTCAGAAGTGAAGCCGCCCCCGCGCCACTGAACAACCCGGCACTCACCCGGTTGAACCAGCTCTGCCCCTTGCCGCTGCGCAGATAGCGCGCCGCACCGTGTGCACCCAGCCCGTAAGCCAGTTTGCAGCACAGGTCGAGCACCACCCAGGTGGCGATCATGATCAGCAACTGCGGCAGGAACGGCTGTTGTGCACTGAGGAACTGCGGCAGAAACGCGGCGAAGAACAGAATGTCTTTCGGGTTGCTCGCGCCCAATACAAACGCGCGCCCGAACAAGGTGCGAAAGCGCGGTACCGGCGCCGCTTGCGGCACTTCAGCGCCCACGGCTGGCTGACGCGATTGCTGCCAGCTCTGCCAGGCGAGGTAGAACAGGTACAGCGCGCCGACGATCTTCAAGCCGCTGAACAACTGCTCCGACGCCAGAAGCAGGGCGCCAAGCCCCAGTGCTGAAGCACTGAGCAGGCAGATCGAGGCGATCACGCCGCCGAGAAACGCCGGGTACGAACGGCGCAAACCGTAGTTCAGGCTGTTGCTGATCATCAGCAGCGACAGCGGCCCCGGGATCAGGATCACCACCAATGCAGCGCCGCTGAACAGCAGCCAGGTTTCCAGACTCATCACTTTCCTCCTTTTTTTGTTGTACTCAAGAATGTGCAAAAGCCCCACCCGCGAGGGTGAGGCTGTTTTGACGCTTGAACCGCGTGACGCTTACAAGAAGATGAACTTGGCGATGAAGATCGCGCAGAGCACCCACAGGCTGACGGAAATTTCCTTGTACTTGCCGGTACCGGCCTTCAACGCCACGTAGGTGATGAAGCCCAGCGCGATGCCGTCGGCGACCGAGAAGGTCAGCGGCATCATGATCGCGGTGACGATCGCCGGAATGGCGTCAGTGGCTTCGTCCCACTCGATGTGGGCCATGCCGCCCATCATCAGCATCGCAACGTAGATCAGTGCACCGGCGGTGGCGTAAGCGGGAATCATGCCGGCCAGCGGTGCGAAAAACATCGCGGCTATAAATAGCACACCTACGGTGACTGCGGTAAGACCAGTCCGACCACCAGCGGCTACACCGGCGGCACTTTCCACGTAGCTGGTGACAGGAGGAACGCCAACCACGGCACCGAAGACGCTGGAAGCACTGTCGGCTTTCATGGCGCGCGAGAGGTTTTCGATACGGCCGTCAGCGTTGACCAGATTGGCGCGCTGGGCGACGCCCATCAGGGTGCCGGCGGTGTCGAACATGTGCACAAAGAGGAAGGCCAGGACCACGCTGATCATGCTGACGTTGAACACGCCCGCGACGTTCATCGCCATGAAGGTCGGTGCCAGGCTTGGCGGGGTCGACATGATGCCTGAGTAGTGCACGATGCCCAGGCCCCAACCGGCGAGGGTCACGGTGATGATGCTGATAAGGATCGCGCCGAACACTTTGTGGTAGCTGAGGATCGCGATCATCAGGAAGCAGATCGCCGCCAGCAGCGGGCCGGGTTCACGCAGGGAGCCGAGCTTGATCAGAGTGGCCGGGCTGTCGACCACGATGCCCGCCGTCTTCAGGCCGATCAGTCCGAGGAACAGACCGACACCGGCGCCCATCGCAAAGCGCAGGCTGACCGGAATGCTGTTCAGCAGCCACTCGCGAATCCGTGAGAAGGTCAGGATCATGAACAGCACACCGGAGACGAACACCGCACCGAGCGCGGTTTCCCAGTTGTAGCCCATGGTGCCGACCACGGTGTAAGTGAAGAAGGCGTTGAGGCCCATGCCGGGCGCCAGACCTACCGGCCAGTTGGCGTACAGGCCCATCAACAGGCAGCCCAGTGCCGCGGCGATACACGTGGCGACGAAGGCTGCACCGTGATCGATCCCGGCATCGGCCATGATGTTCGGGTTGACGAAGATGATGTAGGCCATGGTGATGAAGGTTGTCAGACCGGCAATCAGCTCGGTCTTCACCGTGGTGCCATGCAAGCTGAGTTTAAAGATGCGCTCCAGCACGCCACTGCGTAGTGGCGGCGAGAGTTCCAGCGTCGATGCTTCGGATTTGCGGCTTTCCACAGCGAGTACTCCTCAAGAGTTTTATTGTTATTTCCAGGGCCGGACCCATGAGGGGTGGCAGCAGCCCTTTGAGGCATACGCGAATTTGTTGACCATGCGGTCAGGAACTCGCACGCTGTGGATTATGCTTTTGTGTACAAATAAAGCAAATATTGTTTTTGGTTTTGTTTACGAAAGGTCAGGCGATAGGGATATATCGCCCGTTCCGGTACTTTCGGGAGCAAGCCCCTCCCACAGTGGATCTCCGGTGAACCCGGATCATGGGTACTCAGCAGAACCCTGTGGGAGGGGGCTTGCTCCCGAAGAGGCCAGTCTGATCAATCGAGATGTGCCTGGCTGTCGCCCAACGCCATATTCACCGCCAACCACCCATTCACCGCCGCCTCTCCAGCCTCGGCAAACACCCGTTCAAGCAACTTCACCTGCTCGCGGCGCAACGCCTGCTCGAACTTCGCACCCTCGGCGGTCAGTTCCAGCAGGCGCTTACGCTTGTCCGCCTCTGACGCGACGCTGCCCACCAGGTGCATCTCCTGCAACTGGCGCAACGGCATGTTCAACGCCTGTTTGCTCACGCCGAGCAATCCCAGCAACTCCTTCACACTCAAACTCGGGTACCGTGCGATGAAAAACACGATCCGCTGATGTACCCGGGACAGGCCGCGGCGCTCCAGCATTTCATCGGCCTTGGCGGTGAACGCCTGATAGCCGAAGAAAAACGCTTCCATCGCCTGTTGCTGGCTGGCGGGGTTTTTAAGGTCAAGCATGTTGACGTACTCGCTCAAGCTGTCGTAGTTTCAGTCAACCAGTTTGACTCATTTTTCCCAGGCCTCGCTACCGGTGACTCCCATGGCTTTTTCCGAACGTGTCTCGCGCCTTAAAAGTTCTCTGATCCGTGAAATCCTCGCCGCCGCCCAGCGCCCGGAGGTGATGTCGTTTGCCGGTGGTCTGCCGGCCGAAGCGATGCTGCCGAAAGTCGAATGGGCCGACATGCCGCTGTCCCTCGGCCAATACGGCATGAGCGAAGGCGAGCCGGCGCTGCGTGAAGCACTGGCCGCAGAGGCGAGGGCGCTTGGTCTGGACTGCAAGGCGAGCCAGGTGCTGGTGGTCAGCGGTTCCCAGCAAACGCTGGATCTGGCGGCCAAGTTGTACATCGACAAAGGCACCGAAATTCTGCTGGAAGCGCCCACCTACCTGGCCGCGTTGCAGATCTTCCAGCTGTTCGGTGCCGACTGCCTGACCGTGCCGCAAGAGGCCGATGGCCCGAATCTGGCCCAACTGCGCAGCTGTCTTGAGCAGCATCGTCCGGCGTTCATCTACCTGATCCCGACATTCCAGAACCCCTCTGCCGTGCGCTACAGCGAAGCCAAGCGCGCCGCCGTTGCCGCGCTGCTGGATGAGTTCGGCGTGACCCTGATCGAAGACGAGCCGTACCGCGAACTGACTTTCGACGGCGGCAGTGCCAAACCTATTGCCGGGCGCCTGAAAAAGGCCAGCTGGATCTACACCGGCACCGTGTCGAAAACCCTGCTGCCGGGTTTGCGTGTCGGCTACCTGATCGCCAGCCCGGACCTGTTCCCGCATCTGCTCAAGCTCAAGCAGTCGGCGGATCTGCACACCAACCGCATCGGCCAGTGGCAGGCGCTGCAATGGATCGGCACGGAAAAATATCAGCAGCATCTGAGCGAGCTGCGCGGTTTTTACCGAGAGCGGCGCGATGCGTTTGAATCAGCACTGCAAACGCATTTCTCCGATCTGGCGAACTGGAATACGCCGCAGGGCGGGCTGTTTTTCTGGCTGACTTTGAAGCAACCGCTGGACACCCGCACCTTGCTCAATGAGGCGCTGGCCAATGACGTGGCGTTTATGCCAGGTGAGCCGTTCTTTCCCGATCCCGATAAGAACCTGGGGCATCTGCGATTGAATTTCAGCCATATCGATCCAGCGCGACTGGACGAAGGGCTCAAGCGATTGGCGGCGGTGGTGCGGCAGGCGCAATCAGATAAAGCAGCCTGAAAAAATAAACCGGCTCATGGGCCGGTTTATTTTTGTCTGGGATTTGTGTTGGCTGAGAGGGCCTCTTCGCGAGCAAGCCCCCTCCCACAATTTGGAATGCATTCCCACTGTGGGAGCGGGCTTGCTCGCGAAGGTGTCAGTCAGCACGACAAATAAACATCAGACAGCCGCGAAACGCTTGTCCAGATAATCAATGATCACCTTCGACTCATACATCCACGTCGTCTGCCCATTCTCTTCGATGCGCAGGCACGGCACCTTGATCTTGCCGCCCTGATCCAGCAGTGTCTGGCGATCCTGTTCATTGTTCTTCGCATCCTTGAGCGCTACCGGAACGTTCAGGCGACGCAGGGTGCGGCGGGTTTTTACGCAGAACGGGCAGGCGTGGAACTGATACAGGGTCAGGCCTTTCGCAGCGGCATTGACCTGGGCCTGAGTTTCGGCCGGGCGCTGTTTTTTGCCGGGACGAGTGATGAAGTCGATAAAGATGATCAGTTGGCCCAGGCCGACACGAAGCGCTTTTACGAACACGTTGAAGCCTCACGGTGCAAATTGAGAAAGGCGCGCAGCTTACCCGATTTTTCACGGGCGAAAAAAAACCGGCGATCAACGCCGGTTTTTTCTGCAGCCGATTACTTGATCAGGCTGAGGAACTCACTGCGCGTTGCCGCGTTTTCGCGGAACTCACCGAGCATCACCGAGGTGATCATCGACGAATTCTGCTTCTCGACACCGCGCATCATCATGCACATGTGCTTGGCCTCGATCACCACGGCCACGCCAAGCGCGCCGGTGACTTGCTGCACCGCATCGGCGATCTGGCGGCTGAGGTTTTCCTGGATCTGCAGGCGACGGGCATACATGTCGACAATGCGCGCAACCTTCGACAGGCCCAGCACTTTGCCGCTCGGGATGTACGCGACGTGGGCCTTGCCGATGAACGGCAGCAGGTGGTGTTCGCACAGCGAGTACAACTCGATGTCCTTGACCAGCACCATTTCGCTGTTGTCGGAGCTGAACAGGGCACCGTTGGTGACCTCTTCGAGCGTCTGTTCATAACCGCGGCAGAGGTACTGCATGGCTTTGGCGGCACGCTTTGGCGTGTCGAGCAGGCCCTCGCGGGACACGTCCTCGCCCAGTTGGCCGAGAATCGCGGTGTAGTTCTGTTCCAGTGTCACAGGGGCTGATTCCATAAGGGTTTCAGAGGGGTACTGTTTCTGTCTGTACCAATTTTGTACCAATCAAGCTGTTTTCGAGCTTACCGAGCTCACCCCAGTCGGTGCTGGAGTTGATCCATCGGGCGTATGTCGATAGCAACATCTGAACGCTATGACCGAGCTGAGTGGCAATAAACGCAGGGTTCATACCCGCCATGAGGCACATGGTAGCGTATGTGTGTCGGCAGTTGTATTGCCGGCGGGCGCGAATCCCCAATTCGCTCAGTGCAGCCTGGAAGTGTTTGTCGGTCACGCTCGATTGTTGAATGAACTCGAAGTTCTTCGTTGGCGGGAATACATAGGGCGATTCGGCGCGTTTAAGACGGCTCTGCAGGGCGCGTTGTTGCGCCTCCAACTCTGCCTGCTCGAGGGCGTGCAGCGCGCGGCTATTGAGCATGACCTGTCGCACGTTCCGGGTTTTGGTGCGCTCCTCGATCTTGTAGTCCGCGACGATCCGACACACGTTGACCAGTCGCTTTTCCTTATCGACCTCTTCCCAGCGCAGCGCCGCGATCTCGCTGGGGCGCATGCCGGTGTAGAAGGCGAACTCGAAGTACGCTGCGTAGATCCGCATCGAATGGGTGAGCGTCTTATATAGGTGATCGATAATCTGGTTGGCCTCACCCACGGTGAAGGGATCGATGGGTTTCTTGGCCTTCACCGGCAGCTCAATAGACTCCACCGGGTTACGGGTGATCAGACCGTCTTTCACTGCCGTACCGAACACCGTGGTCAGACGCTGGATCGCCGCGCGCTTCACGCCCGGTGTCGGCCATTTGGTATTGGCCACGACCTTGCGCAGCATCAGCGACGTGATGCTGTCGATGGGCAGCATTGCCAGATACGGCATCCAGTACAAATTGAGCGAGCCGAGGTAGTTCTTGCGTGTCCCGGCCACGATCTCGCGACTGTTGAGCCACTCCTGGGCGTACTCCCCGAAACGGGGAGTCGCCGAGTAGTTGGCATAGGTGGAGTTGGGGAACAGTTCGGCGTAGCGCTGATCATCCAATACGCCATGCTTGATCAGGCTGGTTACGTTAGCGCGTAGGTCGGCGGCAGCCTTAATCCCCTTCGGCGTTTGGGGATAGGGGAGGGTTTCGCAACGGCGTTGCCCGTTCCAGGTGAAGCGAATGCGGACGGACTGTCCAGCAAATTCAACTCCGGTGGGCAATCCCATTGGCTCTCGAGCCATGCTTCATATCTCCTTAGGCTGTAGTAAATGCGGCTATCGATGCTGTTCCAAACCCCTTTCGGTATGACGCCTCTCGCGCGCTTGCCTTGTAATGCCCGGCGGGTGGTACCGACCAGTTCGGCCATCTTGTCTTCTGGAATCTTGTCGAGGTGATAGGTTGGCAACGATGGCTCTGCTGCCTCATCACATTGCGTATACCCCTCGACAAGCTGCGCGGGCGAGCGTTTCTGAGCGTTCAGCGTTGCATTAGGGATGGCTGCCTCGCGCAGCTTTTCGTGGGGTATCAGACCCTCGGCAGTGCTGCTGGAAGAGGCAATGATGCTTGCTGCTGCGCAGCAGCTGTTGTTTACAGGCGTGGCGATCCAGTTGTTTATGCGGAGCAAAGCGGGCAGGGTCTCGGTGGTGTTCTGTACATTTCTCATGCCGCTTTCCTCCGGTGTTCGACAGTGAGTTGATCCATCAGGCGCTGCTGGTACGTGTGTTGCGCTTCGTTAGGCGACCAAGGGCGAATGGTTTCGGCAGAAGGTTCGATACCGACCAGACATTCACGGATAGCCGGGTCTGCAGGCATGAGATCTCGATATTCGGTTGCCATCGTGACGAGACTTGCCTCGTATACGCATTCGGGAGTCTCGTGGGAAAGGCTGAAGCGCTCGCAAATGCGTCGCCAAATAACATCTTCAAAACGCTGCTGGAGGAACATCCATATCTTGGGATGTTCATTGATCACAGCCACATACGCGTCGGTGGCGGCATAAAGTAGCGCTGCGAGTTTGTGCTCTTTCGGCACCATAGTGGCAACGATGCAGCTGTGCTGAGCAACGCTGTAGAACTCGCGGGCCCGGCCATCGAAGTGGCACAGGTGGGCGAGTGCGTGAGAGATGTCGTGCGGTTCAATCATGATTGAGTCGGGTTTGAACAGTTCGAACCGTTTGCCGGTGGAAGTCAGAATCTCGCTCATGCGGCACCACCTGAAGCTGTTTGCAATGTTGTTGCGATTGCTTGGCTATCTTGCTGGAAAAATAATGCAGCTTTTTCTGCATCTACCTTGCTGAGAGGTATGAGAGGGAACACCTTTTCTACCTTTGCACGGCCTGTTGTTTCGACGGACTTCAGTAATTCGGCCATGGCTAGCGCCTCATCGCGCAGGGCGCGGGTTTCGCGTTCCAATTTCTTCCCGGTGCGGAAAGCGGCGAAAGTCTCGGCGGCAATGCGGAGCTTTTCGGCGATATCGAGCAGTGTCTGGCGCTCGGGATCGCCGAGCGTAAACGCTTTCTGCAGGCGTTTGCTGAATTGCGCCAGGTGGGCGTGGTCGGCCTTAATGAAGTCGAGTGAGGCCCTTAACTCACGAATGGTTTTGGCGCTTTCGGCACGCTGGATGTCGTCGCTTTCTTTCTTACCGGCGGACATTCCGTCGGTATGGCCCATCAAGTAGCCGGCCCAAATTAATAGCGCCGCCAGAGTGATGAGAGAGATGAGTGCGCAGATTTGAATTGCTGTCATTTGGTTTGCTCCTGGGCTCGCTTGGCTGGTGGTGGCAGCCAAATGGAGGTGTCGTTCGATCTCAAATGGGTATTACGCGTCCGACTTGTCGTCTAGCGGTCGTTGCATCTCTTCATCAGCCTTGTAGGCGCGGATATCGATCAGAGCGGCAACGTGCTTGATGTGGGCATACCTCAATGCTTTTCCGCTTTCGTCGATAGTGGTCACGGGAATTTGAATCCGGCGGCTATTGATCGCTTCTGTGAACGTCTTTTCGTTGAGGTTCTTGAAGTAGTGGACACGCAGCTTTTCAAGCGGAATGAGTACGTCGCCGAAAAGACGGTAAAGCATGTCAACGGTGCAGTTATCAGGCGCTGGAAGCAGTCGCAGCGGTGTTTGGTTCACGTTGTTCATGTGGCTATTGAGCCTCCTTGCGTTTGGATCGTGAGGGGTGGTTCCAGGCGTTTAGGCAATGGCGTTTGGTCAATTCCCGCAGATGTTCGGGCACCTCTTGGAGCGCGGCATTGCGCTCCTCACGTGTCCGCATTGCGATGATCTGTCGGGCGTATTCCCTAGGCCACGTCACGGCGGTCTGCCGGAATGGCGGGGAGGTCGATCCCCAACTGGTCAGCCAGCCAGCGGATGCCGGCCTGCTTGACCCGAGTCGACTGGCTGTACTGCATGCCGCATTTCTCGTCGTACCATGGGCTGTTGTTGATCCGCAGATAATCACCGTCGCGGTTGAGATCCGCCGGCAGGTTTCCCTTGAGTAGACCCTTTTCGCGCATGCGGGCGATGAGCTTGGGACGGGTCAGGCCGAGATGAGCAGCTGTTTGGGCGAGGGTACGTTCCATGGCGCTCTCCTTAAGCCGCGTGTGCGGCAGGGGTGGCCGCTAATGCAATTTGGCTGATGAACTCGCTGACCTTGCCGTAGATCTCGACATCGGTACCGCACGCGGTAAAACACCGGGTACGCGGGCTCTTTTTGCCAATGCTGAGGATGCCGGTGATGCAGGAGAGGGTGTGCGGGCGATGAATAGCGACGTGCAGGGGCAGGTCGAAGCCCATGTCGAGGCTCAGCACGCCACCGGTGCGGATCAGCTCGAATACCCGCTGTTTGTCCTGGATTTCAAAACGGCCGTATTGACGATCTGCGTGGGTACGATGCACCAGGTCGCTGGTACTGCGCGAATCAAGCGGGCCGTTGGCAATCTCTTCGATGAAGTCGGCCAGCTTGAGGTGCATCTTCTTGTCGTTCGGCAGCGTCAGCGTATGGCGTTCATTGCCCAGCTCGATGACAAAAGTGCTTTCCGTGGTGCCGCGTTCGGCCTTGAGACGGAATGCCAAGCACTCGCGCTTCGGAGCTGTGCGCAGGACGTGGTTGAAAGTCTCGGTCAGGTTGACTTGGGCGTTGAGCAGTTGGAGGGTGCGGTTGTCGATCTTGTACTTGATCATGCCGCGTGCCCTCCGCCGTTCGGATCGACAGGAGAGGGCTGGCAGGACTTGGCGACAAGCTGGGGTTTGCAGTTATGAATGATGACCAAGCGGCCCGTGGCGAGCTGCAGCTGCTCGATCATTTTTTTGTTGCTGACGCACGCCGGGTGAACGTGGAGGGTAGCGCTAGATAGCATGGGTGAAGCCTCGCTCTATGGTGGAGAGTGAGGCAATATTAACCCTAAAGGTTATTTGGTCAAGAAAAAATAACCTTTAGGGTTAACTTTAGAGGTCGGAGATTTTCCACCTAGCTCGTCCGCATATGTTCCATTCTTCAGTCATTCGGATTATTCGTTCCGGCCAATCAGGATTGACTGCATAGAGATAACGTTCGCTACCCTCTTGTCTGAGTTGTTTGAGTGTTGCCGCTTCATCTCTAACTCGCTTCGCTGCAACAAAATGGCCTGGTAAAGCTTCGAGGGATGGATCGATCACGATCTTGTCACCCTCCATAAACTTTGGCTCCATGCTCACACCTTCAACTCTGAGAATGAACGCGCTTGGCCCCACTGGTCCCGGAGCATCAATCCATTCCTCAGCATCTCTTGGATCAAAGCTCCCTTGGCCCTCGCACCATGAGCCCGCAGCAATGGAGCCTATAACCGGAAGCTTACGTCCTGTATGGCTTAGCACAGTAGCGTTATTGAACTCCCCAACACCGTAAGGCATGTCGAGGTAACCCTCGTGCAAGTTCAGAGCTTTTTCGAGCTCGCGTGCAATCTGGTCACCAATCCCTTTCGTAGGATTCTTCCCTCCGAAAGCACTGACCTGCGCAGGCGCTTTACCTAGGCGCTCAGCTACGTCCGTCAAGCGAAGATTCCGCTCAGCGATGATTCGTCGAAAGTTGTGAAGCCGGGTATCTGAAATTTTCATGTGATGATTTTGGCTTCATTAACCTTTGAGGTGAATGTCTCTCTGGGTATTGCAAAAAATAACCCTAAAGGTTAATTTAGCGCTCGGAGGACTACTCAATGAACCTGCGTGATTACATCAGCAACATGGATAAGGAAAAGCTAAAGGCCTACGCGAATCGCTGCCGTATAGCTGATAGCTACCTTCGCTTACACGTGAAATATGCGAGCAAAGATCCAAGCGTTTCTCTAATCAAGTCATTGGCCCGCGAAAGTGATGGCTGCGTGACGATCTCAGAAGTTCTTGAACACTTTGGGATCATGGACGATGACTCGCCAAGCGAAGCTGCATAGTTAGAAAAAAGGCGACCCAAAGGTCGCCCAGTTCCTCCCGACACGCACCACCACAGCGCTGTCGGGCCGCGTTAGGAGTAGGGGGGCAAACCAAATGCAAACCGCCCACGCCTCTCGCGTTTTCCAAGGCTCGGAAGCTTTGGTGTTGCTGCCTTTTCCACCACAGAGCTGGCAGCTGTTGCGCTAGGGGTGAACAACGGATTGTTCGCCCCAGCACGGTGCCGGTGTTGGTCTATGAAACCTCGCCGGCGTTTGGGCACTTACACGCCACACGACAAATGTACCACCACTCCCTGTCGTGCGGCACTGGCAACATTCAAGGATTAATGCCATGAGCCGAATCGCTCTGAGTTCCGTAGATCGGGCCCAGCGGGAAGTCCTGCCGCTCGATTTAGCGCTGTACCACGCCGCTCGCGAATACCCAGGCGGCGCTGCGGCCATCGCCGCCACGACCGGTCGCAACCCGACCACGCTGCAGCACAAGCTTTCGCCGACCCACCCGAGCCACTCCATAAACATTCAGGAGTTCGGTGAGATCCTCGAGCTCACCAAGGATCGCCGCATTCTCGATGCGGTGCATGCATTGGTCGGCGACACGGTCTGGCAGGAGTTGGCCGACACCTACACCAACGACATGCCTGAAACGCTCACGACCGGTATCGCCGAATACTTCCGGCAGGTCGCGGATCTCGCCGAGACTTGGGCCAAGAGCATCGGCGACGGCGTTGTCACCGATCAGGAACTGGCTGCGATTCGTCTGCAGGTGTTCCGAGGTATTCAAGGGCTGCTCGGGTTATTCAACCGCGCCACCTACGTCAATCAGACTACGCGAGGTGCTGACCGTGGCTGACATCGCAGACTTTGCTAATGATCTCGTCCAAGAGCGTGTCGACCAAGCGCTCGCAGCACGTCGCAACGCCGCCAAACCTGCATTGGCGGCGCACTCTTATCTGTTCTGTGAAGAATGCGAAGAGCCGATTCCAGAGGGACGTCGTGTAGCGCAACCAGGCTGCACGCATTGTGTGGACTGTCTTTCGCTCGCGGAATTGAAGGGAGCTCGTCATGCTCGATGAAGTTTTGGCGCAGTTCGCGGATTACGGACTTGTACCAGCGCAACCGCTGGTGTTCGGCAAGCTCACCCGGTGCAAGACGGCGCAGGATAAGGGCACCGAGAAAAACGGCTGGTACGTCGCCCATGAACACCGCACCGAGAAAGGTGAGACGCTGATCTTCGGTTCATTCGGCGATTGGCGTTCGGGTGAGACGCAGAAGATCAAGGTCAAGGCCGGTCGGATGTCACCCGAAGAACGCGAAGTGATGCGCGCTCGGCAGGAAGAGGGCAAGCGTCGTGCTGCTGAGGTTGCGGCCAATGCGGCGCGCCGGGCGGCAAAGCGAGCGGATGGCTTGTTTCAGCGGATGCCGGAGAAAGGCCGTAGCGAATACCTGGACCGCAAGCAAATCGTCGGTATCCGGGTGCGATACGCGCCGCGTTCCGGGGCAGTCTTGGTCCCCATGAGCAACGCACGGGATGACATCGTCGGGCTTCAGGTGATTTACCCGAACAAACAGGAAGACACTGGCCGGGACAAGACGTATTGGCCTTACGGGATGTCGAAAGAGGGGGCTTTCCACCTCCTAGGACCGGACGCCGATCCAGGCGATCCCGTGTTGGTGTGTGAAGGCTACGCGACTGGCGCCAGCCTGCACATGGCGACCTCGCTTACCGTGGCCGTGGCATTCGATGCGGGTAACTTGCTTGCGGTCTGTAAGGCCATGCGTGAGCGGTTCGCGGGCTGTCCGCTGATCATTTGTCGCGATGATGACTGGAAAACTACCAAGCCGAACGGTGATGCGTGGAACCCTGGTGAAGAAAAGGCCAATAACGCGGCACTGATCGTCGGTGGTCAGGTGGTTGCACCAATCTTTTCCGGTGAGCGCGGTGATAAATGGACCGACTTCAACGATTTGCACGTTGCAGAGGGGCTGGAGGCGGTGCGTCGTCAGGTGCTGGCGGTGGTCAAACCGCCCGCCGCAGGCGGTTGGAAAGATCTCCTGGCCCGCAGCGACAGCGGCGCACTGATCGCACATATGCAAAACGTTGAATTGATCCTCGCCAATGATCCTCGCTGGGCCGGAGTCATCAGTTTCAGCGCGTTCAGTTCGAAGATCGTCAAGCTCCGTGCAGCGCCTTATGGCGGGGGCACGGGCGACTGGGCTGACATTGATGATGTGCGGGTAATGAAATGGCTCGCGCAGCATTACAACCTGCGGGTCAAGGCATCCCATGTGATCGAGGCGGTGAGCGTTGTGGCTCATGACCACGAGTTTCATCCGGTGCGGCAATACCTTAAAAAGCTTGAATGGGATCGTGTGCCGCGTCTGGAAAGCTGGTTGACGGACGTCATGGGCGTTAGGGCTTCTGCTTACTCGTCCAAGGTTGGCAAGCGCTGGATGATTTCGGCTGTAGCACGGGTGATGAAACCGGGCTGCAAGGCTGACTCGGTGATGATCCTCGAAGGTGCGCAGGGTGCTGGTAAATCGACGGCGATGAGCATTCTCGGCGGTGAATGGTTCATGGATACACCTTTCGCCCTGGGCGACAAAGACGGTTTTCAGGCGATCCGGGGAAAATGGATCGTCGAACTTGGCGAGCTGGACAGCTTCAACAAAGCGGAAAGTACAAAGGCCAAGCAATTTTTCTCGGCGTCCACGGATACCTACCGCGAGAGTTACGGCCGTCGCACCATGGACGTCCCGCGTCAGTGCGTCTTTGTCGGCACCACCAATCAGGAGGAGTATCTGAAGGACGCCACCGGTAACCGGCGGTATTGGCCGGTCGCCTGTACCAAGGTGGACTTAGAGCTGCTGCGCTCCATTCGCGACCAGCTATGGGCCGAGGCTGTGTTTTGTTACGACGCGGGTGACCTCTGGTGGGTGACGCGAGATGAGGCGACATTGTTCGCTGAGGAGCAGGACGAGCGCTTCGTGGTGGACGAATGGGAGACGCCGATCCTGACCTGGCTGGAGGAATCGCAGATTGGAGAGACTACGACCGGCAGTGAGATTTTGACGCAAGCGCTCAAGCTTGATCCGGGACATTGGGGCAAGCCGGAGCAGATGCGGGTCGGGGCGATACTGCATCGGCTAGGTTGGAGTCGTTACCGGCTCGGAGCAATGACCAAGAGTCGGATCCGTTTGTGGGGCTACAAGAAACCTGAGGGCTGGGGCAAGGCGTCTGCTTTGGAAAATGATCGTGTCGAGGAGCCTTGTTTCGGTGATTAAGGAAATCGATTCGTTACTGAAAAAGTGGGCTCAGGAGCTGCACTCCGATCATTCGAAAGGGGGACTGGCAGGTGGCAATATGGTCGCGATGATGATGGAGAGCAATGGGCAACTGATCCGTGGGCGGCGGGCCTTCCGTGCGCCGCTAGAGAGTTCTCTCGACATCGAGCTGATCGTTACCAAGCATCTGGCGCCCGAGCTTGTGACGGTTGTGCGAGAGCACTACTGCACCCTCGATGTCGGCATGCGCTTGCGATATGCGCACTGCGGCTGCGGGCGTGACACTTATTATCAGCGCCTGCACGACGCACACCTACAGATTCTTGGAGTCATGATGGGGGTGGCTGCTTGACCCTAGGCACGGCTCCGGCAGTTGCTGTCCCACCGGCCCGCCTTGTCCCACTATGTTTAGACGTAGTGGGACAGGTGCGGGCCTTGTCTTTACTGGGTTGTCCCACCGTCCCACCTTTCAGCGTCACCCGCCCGCATATGCGTAGCAGGCACATTGCACGCGCGCTTCACGCGCAAGCGTGTTCTTAAATTTCTCCCTTTACACGAGAAAGGAGATAAATAAGTAGGACGGTGGGGCGAGGCCCCGAATCTAGGCGCTCTCAGGCGTCCCACTTCGATTTTGAAAGGTGGGACGTATGGGACGCCGAATCAAAAGCGATAGCCGAGTGAATACGTTGTACCCCTGTCGCACCCGCGTCGTACCCATATTGCACCCGTATTGTTCCATGGCATTAAAACTCGCTTGCTGCCACCGGAATCGCCCTGTAAAAAGTACCCATCTTCGATAGGTGCGACCGCAGAGAGCGGCAGTCACCACACCACCAAACCCGGCCATTGCGCCGGGTTTTTGCGTTTAGGGGTTGGCGATGACAAACGAGCAACAAGCGCTGGCAGAGATGCCGATCTGGTTAGTGATCGTCCTGGCCCTGGTCGGCGGCGTATCGGGGGAGATGTGGCGAGCCGACAAGGACGGGGCGCGGGGCTGGGCATTGTTGCGCCGCCTCGCGCTTCGGTCCGGGGCCTGCATTGTCTGCGGAGTGTCGGCGATGATGCTGATGATCGCCGCCGGTATGACGATCTGGACGGCGGGTGCCTTGGGGTGCCTCACGGCGATGGCCGGTGCCGATGTGGCCATCGGGTTGTACGAACGCTGGGCCGCCAAGCGGCTGGGCGTCAGCGAAGTCCCGCCAGCCGGGGGCGAACAGGGGTGATGCACCGATCTGGTGCGCCGAAAACCGCCGGGGACCCTGGGGTTATTCGGAGGGTGCGGGGTCGGAAACCCGCGGGAAAGTGTTAGCGGAAGCGCCCCCAGCTTACTGAAATTCAATCCATTGAAATTGAAAGGTCTGCATTGAAAAGCCGTTGAAAGGAGGGCTTATGACAGAACCAACTTACCTGTCTAAAAGCGCCTTTGCGGCGCGAATCGGCAGGGCGCCGAGCTACATCACCTGGTTGAAAAACAACAACCGCCTGGTGCTGTCGCCGAACGGAAAACTGGTGGATGTGCTGGCCAGCGAAGCGTTGATTCGCGACACCGCTGACCCAAGCAAAGCCGCCGTCGCCGAACGCCACCAACAAGACCGGATTCAGCGTGACGTGTACAGCCAACTGTCCACTTCCGTCGAGCCGACTTTCACGGCTGCGCCGCCGCAGGTGCTTACCGGCGACGGCAAGATTCCCGACTTCCAGAAAGCCCGCGCCCTGCGCGAACACACCATGGCCAAGCTGGCCGATATCGAGCTCGGCAAAGCCCAGGGCTCACTGGTCTCCAAGGAAGCGGTCGAGACCGGCGCTTACAACGCCGGCCGTTTGCTGCGCGATCAGTTGTTCGGGCCACTGCCGCAACTGTCCCACGACCTCGCGGCCATGACCGATCCCTGGCTGATCGAAAAACACCTGACAGCCACCTTCCGTCGAACGCTGGAAGAAGCCGAGCGCCTCTCTTCAGCAGACCTTGAACACGCCATGACAACGGACTGAACCCATGCACACGGAATTTCCTGACGGTGCAGAGGCGTACCGTGAGGCTTATTTCCGTGGACTGCGCCCCGATCCAGACCTTTGGATCGACGAATGGGCCGACGAGTACATGCGGATCCCGCGAGACACTGGCGCCCCTGAACCCGGCCAGTACCGCACCTCACGGACACCTTATGCCCGCGAGCCAATGCGCTGCCTGTCGCCGGCTCACCCTTGCAGACGCGTGGTCACTATGGTGGCCTCGCAGCTGATGAAAACCCAGATCGCCCTGAACTGGATGGGTGGCCTGATCCACATGGCGCCGTCGAACATCCTGGCGCTGCTCCCCAGCCTTGGCCTGTCAAAGCGGGTGTCGGGGCGGATCAGCAAGACCATCAAGGCCACTCCCGTTCTGCGCGAGCGGGTCGCGGCCACTCGCTCGCGGGACGCACGCAACACGATGGACACCAAGGAATTCGAGGGTGGCTCGCTGTACGTCACCACCGCCGGTTCTGCTGCCAACCTTTCGGAGCTCTCGGCGCGTTACATCTACGGCGACGAAGTCGACCGCTGGGAGAACGACGTCGGTCAGGAGGGTGACCCCATCAAGCTGGCAGAGACGCGGGCGACCAACTTCGGTCGCAACGCCAAGATCTACTTCTCCAGCTCGCCGACGATCAAAGGCGCCTCGCGGATCGCCGATCTGTTCGAGTCCAGCGACCAGCGCTACTACTACGTGCCATGCCCTACCTGCGGTCATATGCAGGTGCTGGAATGGGAGCGGCTGCACTACAGTAAAGACCTCAGCACTGTGCATTACGAATGCGCAGCACCTGAGTGCGATGTTCTGATCGAGGAGCACCACAAGAGCGACATGCTCGCCCGAGGCGAGTGGCGCGCCCATGCGGGTGGCGACGGAAAAACCGTTGGCTTTCATCTCAACGCGCTGTATTCGCCGACCGGCTGGATGGATTGGGCCGGGCTTGCTGAGGAGTTTGAAGATGCCAAAAAGGCTCAGTCCCAAGGTGACACGAGCCTGATGCAGGTGTTCTACAACACCCGTCTGGCCAAGGTCTGGGACAGCGCGCTCGAACAGACCAAGGCAGAAGTGCTGATTGCTAGGGCGCGGCTGGAGAACTACACCCTCGGCGCGATGCCAGCCGGTGTGCTGATGCTGACCGGTGCCGTCGACGTTCAGGCCAACCGCCTGGAACTGATGGTTATGGGCTTCGGTGTCGGCATGGAGCGCTGGGTTGTTGACCACCAGATCATCTGGGGCGATCCGGCAGACGACCGCACCTGGGCTGTGCTGGACGAGAAACTCAAGGCGCGTTATCGGCATCCTTGTGGTGTCGGCCTGGCGATTCTCGCCGTAGGCGTCGACTCCGGCGGTCACCACACCGATGAGGTCTACCAGTTCTGCCGTGTTCGCCGCTGGCGCAACATCTTTGCCATCAAGGGTGCGAGTAAGCCGGGCCGACCGGTGATTGCACAGCGCCCGTCCATGGTCGACGTGACGTGGAAGGGGCAGACCGAACGCAACGGCGCCGAACTGTGGTTTGTTGGTACCGACACCGCCAAGGACTGGATCTACAACCGCTACCCGTTCCCGGACGGACCGGGTTCGCTGCACTTTGCCAACGACCTACCGGACGAATTCTTCGCCCAGTGCGTCGCCGAACGCAAAGTCGTGCGCTACGTTCGCGGTCACAAGCGCATTGAATGGGTGAAGGGCAAGGCAGAGCGCAACGAAGCGCTCGACCTGATGGTGTATTGCCTCGCGATGGCGCATTACCTCGGCATCAACCGCTACCAGGAACACGACTGGGATCGGGTGCGTCAGGCGCTGGCCCAGTCCGGTCTGTTCGACGATGCCCTGGGCATCAAGCCGGTTCAGGGGGAGCGCGTCGATGAAGGCGCACCACCTGCGCCTGCGGCTGTGCGACAGGCTCAAGCCGCACCACCATCTGCTGTACCAGTCACTCCAGCGCGGCCCCCTGCTGCACCACCTCAACGCCGCAGTTCCACCAGCGGTTACCTGAAGAGACGCTGATATGTCCTTTACTCAAAAACACCTCGACGCCATCGAGCGCGCCATTGCGCGTGGCGAAAAGACCGTGCGCTACAGCGACCGAACGGTGGAATACCGCGACGTCGACGAACTGCTCCGCGCCCGTGAAGAAATTCGTAGTTCGCTCACCAGCGCTGCCGGCCCCCGTTCGCGCGTTGTGCGGCTCAGTCATGGAGGCAAGGGAATCTGATGGCTCGACAATTCCCGGCGCTTTCACGTAGCGGATTCTTGCTGCCATCGAACATCAAGGCCAGCTACGAAGGCGCCGGGGAGGGTCGCCGATCTGCGAGCTGGGATGCCACCGACAACGGCATCAACAGCATCAACACCCCGGCGCTGCGCAACCTGCGTGCCCGTTCGCGGGCGGCGGTGCGCAACGACCCGTATGCAGCCAACGCTATCAACAAGCGGGTCAGTAACCTGATCGGCACCGGCATCACTCCGCGCCCGAAGGTCAAGGACGAAGAACTGCGCAACCTGCTGCAGGAGCTGTGGGACGACTGGGCCGACGAGTCGGATGCCGACGGTCTCTGCGACTTCTATGGCCAGCAGGCGCTTGTGGCTCGCACCGTGGAAACGGCGGGCGAGTGTTTTGTGCGGTTGCGTCCGCGCAGTCTGGACGAAGGTCTGGTGGTGCCGCTGCAGCTGCAGACCCTGGCGCCGGAGTTCGTGCCACACGACAAGTTCGAGATGACCAAGACCGGCAACATCATCCGCGCCGGGATCGAGTTCAACCCGGCCGGAAAGCGTGTGGCCTACTGGATGTACCGCTCGCATCCGCGTGATGCGTCGTCGCTTAACAGCGGCTACAACCAGCTGGTGCGCGTCCCGGCCAGCCAGGTGCTGCACATCTTCGAACCGCTGGAGCCTGGGCAGTTGCGCGGCGTGCCGCGTATGTCGCCGGTACTCAAGCGCCTGCGCAGTCTCGACAACTACGACGATGCGGTGCTGTTCCGGCAGGAAGTTTCCAACCTGTTTGCTGGCTTCATCAAGCGCCCATCGCCGGACATGGGACAGGCGCCGCGTGACCCGGTTACCGGCCAACTGATCACCGCCGACCGCGACGGCTTTACACCGATGGTTGCGCTTGAACCCGGCACCATGCAGGAGCTGGGCGCGGGTGAGGAGGTCGAGTTCTCCAAACCACCGGACGCTGGCAACAACTACCCGGACTTCATGCGGCAGCAACTGATGGCAGCGGCAGCGGGTACCGACACGCCCTACGAGATCCTCACGGGCGACATGAAAGGCATCAACGACCGTGCGTTGCGCGTCGTGCTCAACGAGTTCCGGCGCCGCCTCGAACAACTGCAATTCAACGTCTACATCCACCAGCTCTGCCGGCCGGTCCGCGCTGCCTGGTTGGACATGGCGGTATTGAGCGGTGTGATCGAGTTGCCGGACTACGCCAAGCGTCGTCGCGAACTTCTACGCACGCGCTGGGTGCCTCAAGGCTGGGCCTACATCCAGCCGGTGCAGGACGTGCAGGCGCGAATGCTTGAGGTCAATTCCGGGTTCGGTTCGCGCAGTGAGATGTGTCTGCGCACCGGTTACGACTCCGAAACGGTGGACGCGGAAAACGCCGCAGACGCTCAACGTGCCCGCGACCTGGGCCTCAATTACCGAACGCTCGTCGAGGTTGATATTCACCCTGACGATCAGGAGAAACCATGAAACCGCCGTTCCCCCTACGAATCTTCAACAAACTGGACGGGCAACTGCCCGTGCAAGACAAACACTGGTACAGCCTCCGGGCCAGCGGTGAAGCCGAACAGCGCACTATCGAGGTGTACGTCTACGGCGAGATCGGCACTTGGGGTATTACGGCCAATCAGTTCGTGCGTGACCTGGCCGCGCTGGATGACGGTACTTCACCGATTGTAGTGGCGTTCAACAGCATCGGCGGCGACCTGTTTGACGGCCTGGCCATTCATAACGCCCTCTCGCGTCTGGGAGAGCGCTGCACCGGTCGTGTGGATGCCCTGGCTGCCAGTGCCGCGAGCGTTGCAGTCTGCGGCGCTCATCGGGTGGTAATCGCGGAAAACGCCGCACTGATGATCCACAACCCGTGGACTTATGCCTCGGGTGATGCCGAGGATATGCGCAAGGTAGCGACCGCGTTGGATCAAGCGCTGGAACTCATCATCACGGCCTACAAGGCCAAGGCGCCGGATATCGACGAGGTAGAGTTGCGGCGACTGGTCAATGCAGAAACCTGGCTGACGGCTCGCGAAGCGGTGGCCCTCGGATTGGCCGATGAAGTCGGCGACGGTGTACAAATCAAGGCGTGTCTGGGGCAGGGCACAGTCATGCAGAAATACCAGCGCACGCCCCAGGCGCTGCTGGATCTGCTCAACGAACCCACGAAACCGACCGAGCCGGTGGTCGACAAGCCTGAGCCATCGGCACCTGGTGCGAATGCAGCGGCGCTGGCTCTACTGATCACCCAGTCATGCAATCAGGCCGGTATCAGCAACTTGATCGAACCGCTGATTGCAGCGACCAAGCTGGCTGACGAAGCGACTGTGCAGGCCGCGATCACCCAGGCCAAGTCGATCCGCGATCTGTGCGTTGCTGCCCGGCTGCCAGAGTTTGCGGTGGAGTTTGTACAGGCCGGACTTGACACCGGTGCCGTGCGTGCGCGGCTCTTCGACAAAGTCGTAGGGAAAGGCGGGGGCTTTGAGATCGACAACAGCCTGCCGCAGAACGAAGACCCGGCTCCCAAAATTCAAGCCAAACAACCCGATCCGCCGTCGATTTGGGCGGCACGTCAGGCCGCTCAATCTCAAGCCTTTAAAGGAGCAAGACCATGACTATCAAACGCGAACCAATGCATGCAGGTGAGTTCCTGCTGTCCGAGGGCGCTGGGACCATCTCGCGAGAAGCAATCAACGTCGCTGCCGGTCACGCACTGGAGCCGGGTCAGATCCTTGGTCTGGTTACCGCGTCCAGTGAGTTCGCCCCGTACAACCCGACCGCCGAAGACGGCACGGAAAACGCCATCGCAATTCTCTACGGCCCGCTCGGTGAGTCGGATGTCGTTCGTCGCGGGCGTGCCGTGGTGCGGTTGGCCGAGGTCAGCGAAGCGCACCTGACCGGCCTGGATCTGGCCGCCGAAAAAGCGCTCGCCACTCATTTCGTGATCGTGCGCTAAGTCGATCCTTCTTTTTTTATGCATCCCGCCGCGTGCGGGATTTTTCGTTTCTGGAGAGTACCCATGGCCGATATCGCCATTTTTGATGACGAAGCATTCAGCGTCGATTCGCTGACCGCTGCACTCAACGATCAGCCTTACTTGCCGGGGCGCATCAGCGCTCTGGGTCTGTTCCGCGAGGAAGGCATCACCACTCTGACCGTACAAATTGAGAAGGACGGCGACACTCTGGCCCTGGTGCCGGCGGGTGAGCGTGGCACGTCCGGCTTGGTGGTCGCAGGCAGCAAGCGCGACCTGATCCCGTTCAACACCGTGCACCTGCCAGAGCGCTTCACGATCAAGGCCGACGAGATCCAAGGCATCCGTGCCTTCGGTACTCGTACTGAGTTGCAGGCGGTGCAGGACGTGGTCAATGCGCGTCTGGCCAAGGCGCGGCGCCAGTTGGACGCCACGCACGAATTTCAGCGCATGGGCGCACTGAATGGCCAGATCCTTGATGCCGATGGCAAGACCGTACTGCTGGATCTCTATGATCGCTTCGGTGTTGATCGCCAACAGTTGTCCATGGGACTGGCGGATGCGGGCACGGAGCTGCGGGTCAAGTGCGGTGAAGCACTGGACATGCAGGAAGACGCGCTCGGCAGCGTGACCAGCACCGGTTCTCGCGCTTTCTGCGGCAAGAACTTCTGGAACAGACTGATCGTTCACAAGTCGGTCAAAGAGACCTACCTCAACAGCCAGCAGGCAGCAGCTCTGCGCGGTGATGCTCGTGAAAGCTTCGAGTTCGGCGGCATTATCTGGGAGCGTTACCGTGGCAAGGTGGCCGGTGTGTCGTTCGTGCATGACGACAAGGCGCTGCTGATTCCTGAAGGTGTGCCGGATCTGTACATCTCGGTGTTTGCGCCGGCTGATTACATGGAAACGGTCAACACCCAAGGCATCCCGTACTACAGCATGATCGAGCCGTTGCCGTTCAAAAAAGGTATGGCCGGTGAAGCCCAATCTAACCCGCTGCACCTTTGCACGCGGCCACGTGCGCAGATTCTCCTGGAACTCTGACCATGGCTTTCCGGGAGCTGCTGGAAGACATCGACGACACGGTATTCGAAACCCTCGGTGATTCAGCCCGAATCGAGGGCTACGACGAACCGGTACTCGGCATGTTCGCAGCGCCTTGGTTGCAGCCCAAGATGGGCAGCCTCCGAACGGCGTTGCGCGAGCCGAAGTTCGAGATCCGCGTCCGTGATTCGCACGGCCTGAAAAAAGGGCTGCTGGTCAGCGTGGATCTTCCGGCGTTGGATGGCGGCGGTGACTACGACCTGATGCAGCTGGAGCCAGGTGGTGACGGTCTGGTTGCGTTGATTCTGAGGAAACGCCCATGAGTGTTGGTAGCTATTTCAAACCCTCGGCCGGTGGCGGGATGATCTCGCTGAAAACCTCGGCGGCAGACCTGAAAGCCTTTCAGGACTTTGCCGCCGTGCTGCCAAAAGCAGCGGCCAATGCCCAGCGCCGAGCCATCAACAAAACCCTGCGTTGGCTCGCCACCCACATCGCCCGCGCCGTCGGCCGACAGGAACGGATTGCGGTTGCTGCTGTGCGGCAGCGGCTGCGGGCCTACCCGGTTACTGGCGGTGCCAATAGCGGCAAATTGTGGTTTGGTCTCAACGCGATGGAAGCCAGTCGCATCGGGCGTCCTCTGCAGAGTCGCTCCGGTGTGTCGGTGGCCGGTCGGCGCTTTCAGGGCGCGTTCTTCAAGAAGGTCTACGGCAACAGCGCGGACGTCTGGATCCGCACAGCGAGCAAGCATTTCGACGCCAGTGACTACCCTGACAGCGATGTCAGCGGGGCGGGTGGCGCTAGTTCAGGCTGGATAGCCGAACACGGTAGCCGTTTTCCGCTGGCGAAAGCCAAGGTGTCGCTGGAGCAGGCGCGGCCACACTTCGAAAGCTGGATTCGCAAGGCTGACGAACACCTGGTGCACGTGCTGCAGCAGGAACTCAATTTCGAAGTGCAGAAGCACTTGAAGGGGAAATGACGTGACGGATGAAGTCGACGAGCCGTTCAGTTTTGAGCAGCTGTATCAAGCCATCGAACGGCGCATTCAGGGTCATCTGCCGGACCTTCAGATCGTCGCCACTTGGCCGATCATCGAAAGCAGTATTCCACTGCCAGCGGTGCTGGTCGAACTGGCAGAAATGGAGCCAGGCATCGACCCGGGAACAGGCGAGACGGGCCTGTCCTGCAAGTTCGAGGCGCGGGCGATTACCGACCCGATCCAGCCCGATCACCACCAACAAGCGGTGTTTATCGTCGGGCAATTGGCTGTTTTACTGCGCATGCAATCCTGGGGCGTAGAAGTCGAACCGGCCGAGTTTGTTCAGGCCATGCCGGACTGGACCAAGCCGGAGCTGGACGGCTACACGGTCTGGGTCGTGGAATGGACGCAGCAGATCTACCTTGGCGAAGCGCAATGGCCGTGGCCAGATCAGCCACCGGGCACGCTGCTGTTTGGCGTTGATCCTGATGCTGGGCTGGCCAACCGGGAGAAGTACTTTGCGCCGGAGAGTTTGGCATGAGTGCTGGCTATGTGAGCGCCCAGCATGACCGCATGCTCGCTGGGCTGGTGAAAGACTGCTATGTGGTGGCGGTGGATCTGGCCGCGTCACCACCGGTGTGCCGGGTGTCGGACGGAGAATGGGTCAGCGGCTGGGTACGCTGGCACAGCATCGCCGCCGGCAAGGCGCGGCACTGGCGGTCGCCGAGCCTGAACGAGCAGGGCACGCTGATCAGTGCCAGTGGCGAGGTGGCGCAGGGCACATTCATTCCCGGCCTTTATGGCAATGGCGGCGCGCCGCCGGATAATCGCGATCACGTCGAAGTCTGGCGTTTCGACGATGGCGGATCACTGGTTTACGACTGGCAGGCGAGCAGCTACACCATCAGCGTGCCGAGCGGTACGGTCACGATCAAGGTCGGATCAACGCTGGCCGAACTCACTGACAATGCCGTCGCCGTGAAGTCCGGAACGATCAACCTGGAGGGCGCTGTGAACATCAAAGGGCCGGTCAACATCAACGGCCCGCTGCACGCTACCCAAAGCATCAGCAGCGATGCCGACATTCTGGCCGCCGGCCAAAGTGACAATCATCACAAGCACTAACTCAACTTTTTATTCAGCCCGCCGCGTGCGGGCTTTTTCATGCCTGGAGTTCCCATGGCCAAACATCAAGATGATTCAACTGCATCTGAGTCTTCCCTAGTCAGCCCAGTGGTGCTGCCCTCTTCGGTGACCTTTCGCGACACGCTCTACACCTCGCGCACGATCATCCTGCCGGACGGCCGCACGCTCGCCGTGGCGAAAAAAAAAGTCACGGTCGATAGCGCCGACGATGTGGCGCTGAAAACCCTCAAAGCCCATGCCGAGTTCGAGCAACTCAAGGAGTAAACCCGATGATCGGAATGGATCGCCACACCGGGCAACCCATCTCCGGCATCGAGCATTTACGCCAGTCAGTCGGTGACATCCTCGGCACGCCATTGGTGAGCCGCCGTGAACGTCCGGAGTACGGCAGCAAGCTGCGGCGCATGGTTGACCTGCCTGTCAATGAGGGCTGGAAAAGCGCCGTGCAGGCTGAAGCCGCTCGGGCGCTGGGTCGTTGGGAACCACGGTTGAAGCTGGAACGGGTGCGCGTGCTGTCCGTGCTGGGCGGCAAAATCAACATACAAGTCAGCGGCGAATACCTCGGTGTGCGCGGCACGTTGGAGGTGTGGGTATGAGTACCCTGGTGGATCTGTCGGAGCTGCCGGCACCGGACGTGCTGGAGCCGCTGGATTTTGAAGAAGTGTATGGCGAGGCACTCGACGTGTTTCGCGGCCACATGGGCGGGAACTGGACGGCCTCGCTGGAAAGTGATCCGGTGACCAAGCTGCTCGAGGTCGGCAGCTACATCAAGCTCGGCAATCGGGCGCGGGTCAATGACGCGGCCAAAGCGCAGTTACTGGCTTACGCCACGGGCACTGATCTGGAGCACCTTGCGGCCAACGTCAATCTGAAGCGCCTGGTGATTCAGCCAGCCGACCTGCTGGCGGTACCGCCGATTGAGGCGGTCATGGAATCCCATGACGCTCTGCGCGAGCGTGTGCAATTGGCCTATGAGGGACTGACCACCGCAGGACCGCGCAACAGTTACATCCTGCATGCGCGCAATGCTTCGGCGCTGGTGGCGGATGCCACGGCTGAAAGCCCATCACCGGCCTGTGTGGACGTCACGGTGTTGGGTCTTGAAGGTGATGGCACGGCCAGCCCTGAACTGTTGAAGCTGGTCGCCACGGCGGTGAATGACGACGACGTGCGCCCGGTGGGGGATCGCGTCACGGTGCGTGGTGCGCAGATCCTGCGTTACCGCGTCGACGCCGTTCTGCATATGAAAGGGGCAGGCCCGGAAAACGACGCCGCACTGGCCGAGGCGATCAAGCGGCTTGAGGCCTGGATCAATCCGCGCCGCCGGTTGGGTGTCGAGGTGGCGCGCTCTGGTGTCGATGCGCAGTTGCACATTGCCGGTGTGGCCCGCGTGGAGCTCAAGGACTGGCTGGATCTGAAGCCGACCAAGGCGCAGGCAGCATACTGCACCGGTTATACAGTCGTGCTGGGAGGTTGATATGCGCAGTCTTTTGCCACTCAACAGCACTCCCCTGGAACGGGGTATCGAGGCGACGTTCGCCGAAAACACGTTGATTCCGTTGCGCACCTTGTACAACCCTGACACCTGTCCGGTGCACCTGCTGCCGCATCTGGCCTGGGCCTGGTCGGTCGACCGCTGGGATCCTTCGTGGTCGGAGTCGGTCAAGCGTGCTGCCATCAAGGCGTCGTTCTTCATCCACAAGCACAAGGGCACCATCGGCGCCTTGCGTCGAGTGGTCGAGCCGCTGGGCTACCTGATCGAGATCGTCGAATGGTTCAACACCGTGCCGCAAGGCGTGCCGGGCACCTTCGCGCTGAAGGTGGGGGTGCTGGACACCGGCATCACCGAGGAAATGTATCTCGAACTTGAACGCCTGATCGACGACGCCAAACCCGTAAGCCGGCACCTTACCGGGTTGGCGATCAGCCTCGAGACCCAAGGCAATCTGAATATCGGCGTGTCCCTTTACGAAGGCGATGTCATCGATGTTTACCCGCCCGTCATGCGTGACATCGAAGTCACTGGCAGCTTTGGCGTGGTCGGCCGCGAACACACCATAGACACCCTGGACGTTTATTATGATTGATGCGAATTCGCAGTTTTTTGCGATCCTCACAAATGTGGGGATGGCCAAACAGGCGAATGCCGATGCGCTCGGCATTGCCTGGAAAATCACCGACATGGGGATTGGGGATGGCAACCCGGCAGGTGAGGCCGCTCCGGCCAATCCCATTCCGTCGGCCAGCCAGACCAAGCTGCTCAACGAATGGCGCCGCAAGCCTCTGAATCAGCTTCGAGTTGATCCGGTCAACCCGGCAGTGATCATCGCCGAGCAGATCATTCCGGCCGATGAGGGCGGTAAGTGGATCCGCGAAATTGGCCTGTACGACGCGGACGGCGATCTGGTCGCCGTCGCAAACTGTGCGCCAAGTTTCAAGCCGTTGCTGTCGCAAGGCTCGGGCCGCACGCAGGTGGTTCGGATGAACTTTGTGGTGTCCAGTACCGGGAACATTACGCTCAAGATTGACCCGGCTGTCGTGCTGGCTACCCGGGAATATGTTGATCAGCGGATCATGGAAGAGCTTTACAAACTCGACAACAAACAGTCGGTGCGGGCAGCCACCACGGCCAACATCGCGCTGGCGGGCCTGCAGACGCTCGATGGGGTGGTATTGGCAGCTGGTGATCGGGTGCTGGTGAAAAACCAGATCGCTGCCAAGGACAATGGACTGTACATCGCAGCAGCGGGTGCATGGGCGAGAGCAGCGGATGCTGACAGCAGCGCGGAAGTGACATCGGCCCTGTTGGTGTCAGTCGAGCAGGGGACGACTCTGGCTGATACGCGCTGGCAGTTGATCACTGATGGCTCGATTGTTCTCGGCACCACAGCGCTGACCTTCCAGAACGTCACTTATGGGTTTGCCCCCCTGAACTCTCCGGCATTTTTGGGTACGCCAACCGTACCGACGCCGGGCCAATTCGATACCAGCTCATTGGCGGTCAACGCCGCGTTTGTACAGCGGGCGCTGGGTAACTTTAGCGGCCAAACGACAATCAGCGCTCCGGCGGCCGCACTGACGCCGTCAATGGCGGGGCGTCGCATTGTCGTCACTGGACCCGCAACCCTGACGCTGCCGTTGTTGAGTGCAAGCCCTAGCGGCTCGAAGTTCTACATTCAGAATATTGGGACCGGCGATGTCGTGGTGTCTCGACAGGGCGCGGATGTGATTGTGGCGCTGGCCAAGAACCTGAACAGCATCTCTATCCCGCCATCCTCAAACGGTGTGATCGCGTGCGGGGACACCAACTACGTGTTTGAAGAAGGTGTCGCAGCGCTGAAGTATTCAGCGGAGTTTGCTTGCTCGTTCTCGGGAACGTCTTGGAAAAAAGGCCCAGGCGGCGATATCGAGCAATGGGGTACTTACCTCAGCCTTGCAGCCAACACCAATGTCGAGATCATGTTGCCGGTCGCTTTTGTTGACCCGCCGACGTGCCTGAACCTGACGTTTGCCAACTTTTCCAACGATGAGGCTGTTGGCCGCGTGCCGGCGCTTCAGGCGCGTGCGTGGACGAGAAACAGCATCACAGTGAGGAATCTTTCGAGTTTCCCCGCTTCATTTTTCTGGCATGTGAAGGGGCGTTGAATGACGATTTTCTATAGCGCGAAGACTCCCGGCTTTTTCAGTGATGAGAACGAGGCGCCGATTCCGGCGGACGCGGTCCAGATCACCGAAGAAGAACAGGCGGCGCTGCTTGAAGGGCAAACCCGAGGCGGGCGCATTGTGCACGATAGCAAGGGGTTTCCAGTCTTGGCAGCGGGGCTTGCACCGACTGCTGAGGCGCTTGAGGCGGTCGAACGTATCTGGCGTGATGCCCAATTGCTCCCCACGGATGCGCTGGTCTCACGGCACCGCGACGAGATCGAGGACGGCGGTGCGACTTCGATCACGACTGAGCAGTACGCAGAGCTGCAGACTTACCGCCGGCAGTTGCGCGACTGGCCGCAAGGGGAGGAATTCCCGCTCGCGGAACACCGACCGCCAGCACCGATCTGGCTGACCGAACAAACCACCTGAACGCCCCGCACTGACGGGGCGTTTTTTATTCCGCCACACGTATCACCAACACCTGAGCCTCGCACACACGCGGGGCTTTTTCGTTTCTGGAGAATGAGCCTTATGAGTTTCTTTCACGGCGTCACGACCACCTCGGTCGATACCGGCGCCCGCACCATTTCGCTGCCGTCCTCATCGATCATCGGCCTGTGCGACACCTTTAGCCCTGGCTTGGTGGGCGGCGGTACGGCCAAGGCCGGCGAGCTCAAGCTGATCACCACCGAGCGCGAAGCCATTGCAGCATTTGGCGCGGGATCGGCAATTACCCAGGCCTGCCTGGCAATCTACAAAAAAGCCAAGGCGGTGATCGTCGCCATCGGCGTGCCGAAGATGGATGACCCGGCGCTGCAGACCTCGGCCATCATCGGCGGCGTCCTGGAGTCCGGTCAACGTACCGGCCTGCAGGGTCTGCTCGATGGCAAGAGTCTGTTCAATGCCCAGCCGCGATTGCTGATTGCTCCCGGCCATTCGGCAAAGCAAGCGGTGGCCACGGCCATGGATAGCCTGGCGCAGAAGCTACGGGCTATTGGGATCATCGACGGGCCATGCACCACCGATGAGGCCGCCATGGCCTACGCGAAAAACTTCGGCAGTCGTAACCTGTTCATGGTCGACCCCGGTGTGCAGTTCTGGGACACCGGCGAAAGCAAGACGGTGGACGCGCCTGGTTCGGCCTGGACTGCCGGCCTGTTTGCCTGGACGGATGCGACCTACGGCTTCTGGGCCTCGCCGTCGAATAAGGAATTCACCGGCATCACCGGTACCACCCGTGCGGTCGAGTACCTGGACGGCGACGAGACCTGCCGAGCCAACCTGCTCAACAACGCGAACATCACCACGATCATTCGTGACGACGGTTTCCGTCTCTGGGGCAACCGCACGCTGTCGAGCGATCCGAAATGGGCATTCGTCACCCGCGTGCGCACGCTGTTCATCCTCATGGATGCGGTACAGGCCGGCCACAAATGGGCAGTCGACCGCTCGATCACCAAGACCTACGTCAAGGACGTCACCGACGGCCTGGAAGCGTTCATGCGCGACCTGAAAAACCAAGGCGCGGTGATCAACTTCGAGGTGTTCCCGGATCACGAGCTGAACACGGCCAGCCAGATCGAGCAGGGCAAGGTGTACTGGCGGATCCGCTTCACCGACGTGCCACCGGCTGAAAACCCGAACTTCCTTTTTGAGGTCACCAACGAGTGGATGACCGAAGTGCTAGAAGCTGCCTAAGGAGGCACCCTGATGATTCCTGAAGTTCTCTCCAACTGCGCCGGGTTCATCGACGGCGTCAGTTTTGCCGGTGAAATGCCGAGCCTCACCTTGCCCAAGGTGGTCCTGAAAACCGAAGTCTACCGAGGCGGCGGTATGGCCGGCGAGGTCGAGATCCCGACCGGCGTGGAAAAACTCGAAGCCGGTTTCACCACCAACGGTGTTCGCCGCGAAGCGCTGAAGTTCTTTGGCCTCTCTGACCGCACCGCCTGCAGCGCAGTGTTCCGCGGCTCGTTCAAAGGCCTCAAGGGCAAGGTAACTCCTGTGATTGTCACCATGCGTGGCGGTATCAAGGAAGTCGACATGGGCGACTGGAAACCCGGCGACAAGGCCGAGACCAAACACAACATGGCTCTGACCTACTACAAACTCGAAGTTGCCGGCCGGGTGGTTTACGAGATCGACATGTTGGGCATGGTCCTGGTCGTCGACGGCGTCGACCAGCTCGCTGACGAACGTTCGGCCCTGGGCCTTTAAGGACACAATGAAATGACGCAAACCAATCAAGCCACTCAAGAAAAAACACTGCCAAGCTGGCTGCAACTGACCGGGGAAGGCTTTCGCATCTCACTGCGACACCCCACCGAACTGTCGGGTGTGCTGGTCGACACGCTGACCATTCGTGCGCCGTGCGTGCGAGACATTCGAGCCGCGCAAGCGACCTGCAACGGCGATGAAGAAAAGCGCGAAATGTCGCTGTTTTCCTCGCTGACGCAGACCGCTGAACAGGATCTGATGGCCCTCAAACTGGTCGACTACATGCGCCTGCAGAAAGGCTATTTTCGTCTGGTCCAAGACGACGAGATTTGATGGGCCGACGTTGAAGGGGCTGGCCAAGCGCCTGGCCAAGGAGACTGGTTTCTCGGCGGCCGAGATCATGGCCATGCCCTTCAACGACATCGTGTGGTGGCTCACGGACTGAGCCATTTCCAATCATCCTCGACCCAAGGACACGCACATGGCGAAGAACCTCGCACTCGGCTTTGTCATCGGCGGCGCCGTCGATCCGACGGTGGGCAAAGCGTTCAAGGACGTCGAAAGCAAGATCCAGCATCTGGACTCGGTCGGCAGCAAAGCCCGGGTGCTGCAGAACACCATCGGCGACACCATGCGTCTGCGTGAGGAATGGCGCAAGGCGCATGCAACCGGCGCCGCCGGTGCCGAGAAGCTATTGTCCAAATACGAAAAGAACCTCGACCTCCTGAAGAAACAGGGCGTCGAGGTCGGGCGACTGAGTAAGGCCTACGCCACGATGGGCCGTGTCGCCGCCGGTGCTGAACTCAAGGCGCTCGGTCACCGGCAACTGGACGAAGGTCGGCAGGGAATGAAAAGTACCCTCGGCCAGGCCGGTGCACTGACTGCTGCCGTGGCGATTCCGACCAAGGTCAGTGCGGACTACGGCGCGATCATTCGTGACATCGCGATCAAGGCCAACATTGCCAACACGCCAGAAGAAACTCAGCTCTCCAAAACCGTGATCGATACATCGCGTGATACGGGCATGGCGCGCAACCAGGTCGCTGAGTTGGTCAACGCCCTGGTCGGCGCCGGCATGGAGCTGGATAAGGCATTGGCCTATGCACCGACGGCGGCCAAGTTCGCTGTGGGGCAGGGTTCGGACGGCACAGAAACCGCCAAAATGATCAACGCCCTGGGACAGAACGCCAAGATCACCGATCCTGCCGTGATGCAAAAGGCGCTGGAGGCTATCGCGTATCAGGGGCAGGCAGGCAGTTTCGAAGCGGTCGACATGGCCAAGTGGTTTCCTGAGCTGTTGGCCGGCATGGGCAAGCTGGGCATCACCGGTATGGACTCGGTGTCGCAATTGGGCGCGATGTTGCAGGTGCAGATGAAGACTGCCGGCGGCTCGGACGAAGCGGCCAACAACCTCAAAAACTGGATGGAGAAAATCGGCTCCGGCGAAACGGTCAAGGCCTATGCGAAAGCGGGCATCGACTACAAGGGGTCGATGCAGACCGGTCTGCAGAACGGCAAATCCACACTGGAGTCCAGTTTCGCGCTGGCTCAGAAGTACATCGAAGCGACGGACCCGAAGCGAGCCGCCGAGATGGCCAAAGCTGTGGCCGGCATCAGCAAGGAGAGTGATCCGGAAAAGGCCAAGGGCATGATGAAGTCCTTGGAAGAGGCCTTGCGTACCGGCGACCTGTTTGCCGACATGCAGGTCAAGGCCGCTTTGACCGCGTACATGCAGAACAAGGATCTGTATGAGCAGTTGAAGAAAGACTCGGCCAATGCCACCGGGATCCTCGACAAGAACCTGGCTGAGCGCCGGCAAACGTCCGCGCAAAAGTGGTCCGAGATGGCCCAGAGCATGGACGATGCCATGCGCAGTATCGGTGATGCGATTCGCCCGGTCACTGATGCGGTGGCGGACGGAATCACCAATGTCAGCCGTCAGCTCGCGGGCCTGTCCGATGAGTCACCGCGTTTGGTGACGGCCATCGGTACTGCGGTGGCGGGCCTGATCGCGCTCAAGGGTGCTGTCAGTGCATTCAAGATGGGTAAGGGCCTGATGAATATCGGGCGCGGCACCTTGATGGGCAACCCGAACATTCCGCAAAAGGTCATCGTCACCAACTTGTCGGCCATGGGCGGCGGACTGGATGCCGGCGATTTTGATACCGGTCGTGATGAGAAAAAAGGCAAGGGCGGAAAAGGCGGCAGGGGCGGCGGCAAAGAGGGTATCACCCGTGGAGGCGGGGGCGGCCCTAGCGTTGGTTCTGTGGTGAAAGGAACCGCCGTGGTCGCCATCGCTGAGGCAGGTTACAAGGCCTGGGACACCTATCAGAACGCCGAAACTCAGGATGAAAAAGCCGAAGGGTACGGGCAAGCGGCGGGTGGCTTGGCCGGCACATTGGCCGGTGCTGCAGCGGGGGCCGCTATCGGATCGGCCATTCCCATCATTGGCACCATGGTCGGCGGATTGATTGGCGGTTATCTCGGTTACATGGGCGGCGACGCACTCGGCGGTTTTGCGGGCAAAGAGCTGTTCGGAACCCCTGAAGCGCTCAAGAAAGTGCCGGATGCCGGGCCGCTGATGATGGTCAATGCGGGGCAGAATATCCCGCCGGTGATGGGCGATATCGCCCGTTCATTCGCGCCGGTCCCGGTTGTCAAAGACATGGTCCAGCCGCAGCCAAAAATGTTGCCGCTGCTGACCGGCGCCGCGCCCATTACTCAAGCGACTCTCGACAGTCCCAAGCCAGCACTGGCTCCGATGCAAGCGTTGCCGGCACAGGTTCCAACACCACCTGTTTCCAAGCCACTGTTGCCTGAACGGGAGTCGACTGCCACAGCAATGGGGGATGTCACGCGTGCATTGAATCAACCGGCATCCCCTGCGGTACCGCCGATGCTCGCACCGCCTGCGGCTGTGAAACCTCAGTCGACCAAGGTTGAGCAGCGGTTCGATATTCAGGCGCCTCTGCATGTCACCGTACAGGGCGACGTGAAGGATCCGGCGCAACTGGCGCGAGAGCTTCAACCCTACATCGATCAGCAGTGGCGTCAGTCCACGCAGCAACTGCAAAACCGATCTTTATATGATGAGCCACATGTTTAAGGAGAAATCATGGCCTACATGGAGCAACTGCAGTCGGGCCTGAAGAATCTCGCAGCAGCGGGAGAGAGTGGTCGGCGCAGCCTCGATGGCATGATCGGGCCAGTCAACGGTGCCATCAGCGAGATCAGCGGCGCGGCCTCGGAGCTTGAGGGGATTCCCTTTGTTGGTCCGGCTATTGGGGCAAAGCTGCAGCGTGTCATGCGCGGCGTGAACGCGGCTCAGGCCAAGGTCGGCCAGGTGGTGGCCACGTACAACAAAGCCACGCGTGCCGTATCGCAGATCGATGAGCGCATGGGTGAGCTGAAGGAGCAGGCCGCCCGGGCGTCCACTGCGATAAACAAGGTCGCCGGCAAGGTCAGCCCGTCGCTGGCCAACATTGTCCCGACCGGTTCGCTGGGTGGTGATGCCACGCCATTACCGGAAGCGGTGAAGCCGTTCCCGCATCTGCTGATCGTGCAGCCGCAGGATCCGCAGGCGCAGCCTTACTACTTCAATCTGGACACCGCAGCCTTTGATGAACTGCGGCGCTCGACCGAGTTTCGCTGGGCCTCGCAGGAGCGTCTGACCCGGCGACCGGCACAACAAGCGGTCGGCATTGGCGAGGAAAAGATCACGCTCAAGGGTGCGATCTTTCCCGGGTTCAAGGGCGGTATCAAACAACTGGACACCCTGCGCAGCCTCGGTGCCCAACTCAAGCCGCTGACCTTGACCACCGGCTATGGCGATGTGCTCGGCACCTGGTGCCTGAAGAGCGTTGAGGAAGAACAAAGCGCGCTGTTGCAGGGAGGGATCCCGCGCAAGCAGGCGTTTACTTTGGAGTTTGTGCGTTATGGCGACGACCTGCAGAACGTCTGATGGGGATCTGCTGGACACCCTGTGTTATCACGCTTATGGGCACCTGGAGGGCACGGTCGAGGCGGTGCTCGATGCCAATCAGGGGTTGGCCGATGAGCCACAACCTTACCGCGCTGGCATCGTGATCGAGCTGCCGGATCTGCCTGGTCCTATTGAAGAAGGCCTAGCACTATGGAATTGATGGACTATAGTCAGGGGGTCGTGTTTGCGACACCTGCAGCTTCAACCCCTTCAAAACCCGCCTCGTGCGGGTTTTTTTATGGGGACAAAATATGAACCCCACCTTTCGTATTGTCGCCGACGGCGCCGATATCACGCAGCGGATCAACGATCGACTGCTGCAGCTCAAAACCACTGATAAACCTGGCATGGAATCCGATGAGTTCGAACTGCGCATCGACGACCGTGACAGCGCGGTGGTGCTACCTCCCCGCGGGGCCAGAATCGAGATTTACCTTGGTTATGCAGAGACCAAACTGACCCGCATTGGCCGCTATGTGGTCGACGAGATCGAGTTATCCGGCCCGCCGGATACGCTGGTGATCACCGGCAAAGCCAGCGACATGCGCGGCAGTGGCAAGACGATCCGCAGCGGGAGTTGGGAAAACGTGCCGTTGTCGCGGATCGTTGCCGATGTCGCCGCACGCAATGACTGGCAACCGGTGTGCCCAGTGCAAACCAAGGTGCCGCGTGCCGATCAGCTCAATGAATCGGATTTCAATTTCATCACCCGCCTGGCCAAGCAGTACGACTGCACGGCCAAGGTCGCCGACGGCAAACTGCTGGTGATGTCACGTCAGGGTGGGCAGAGCGCCTCGGGCAAGTCCTTCGGTGTGGTGTTGATCCAACGGCGCGACGTCAGCCGTTTCCAGTTTCGGCTCGGTGATCGCAACACGCACAAGGCGGTATCGACCAAGCACCAGGACAAGAAAACCGGAAAGCTCGCAGTGGTCACCTTGGACAACGACGAGTCTCCGGATGGATTGCCACCGGTACATACCGACCGCCACATCTACCCGAACAAGTCCGCAGCTGAAGCCGCCGCCAAGGCACGTCTCACTGCGTTCAACCGTTCCACCGCCGGTGTCCGGCTGGAAATGGCAGGACGCACCGACTTATTCGCCGAACGCTCGATCAATGCCCAGGGTTTCAAGGTCGGCCTTGATGGCGAGTACCTGGTCGACTCGGTGGAGCAGGTGTTCACCCAGGCCGGCTGGAGCACGACGGTTGAGTGTAACGGCGGCAAGAAGGGTAAAGCCAAAGCCAAGGGCAAGAAAAAAGCGGCAAAGGATCTGAAGGTCGTTCAGCTCAAGCAGTAGCGCCGCATCCTGACCACTCAAGGAGACATCGATGTCACTGACCGAACAGCAACTGCAATCCATCATGCCGAACGCCCGCCGCCAAGCGGGCGTTTTTGTATCTGCGCTCAACGCAGCCATGGCCCGCCGACAGATCAACACCCCGAAACGCCAAGCCGCGTTTCTGGCGCAAGTCGGTCATGAGTCAGGTCAACTGCAATACGTTCGGGAACTGGGCGGCGATCAATACCTGAGCAAATACGACACTGGCAGCCTAGCTGCAAAACTGGGCAATACGCCGGCAGCGGATGGTGATGGCCAGCGCTATCGCGGTCGCGGTCTGATTCAGGTGACCGGCCACGACAACTACCTGCGCTGCAGCCTAGCACTGTTCGGTGATGAGCGATTGCTACGCACGCCTGAGCTGCTGGAGCTGCCGCAGTGGGCCGCCGAGTCGGCCGCATGGTTCTGGTTCGTGAATGGGCTGAACGCACTGGCCGATCAAAACAAATTCAACACGATCACCCGCAGGATCAACGGCGGTCTCAACGGCCTGCAGGATCGGCTGGAGCTGTGGGAGCGGGCGAGGGCAGTGCTATGCGTATCAGCGACCTGATACCTACACCTTACCGGCTGCTGGGCAAGATGGCGCTGCTGATCGCCTTGACCGGCACATCCGCCGCCATTATCTGGCAGGTGCAGGACTGGCGCTACGGCAGTCGCCTCAGCGAGCAGTCCCGGCTGCACAGCGAAACCCTCAATCAGTTGGCCCAGGCCACGGCCACGCAACAGCGTGCCGAACAAGACAAGCGCCTAGCGCTCGAGCAGCGTCTGGCGACCAGCGAACAAACCCACTACCGAGCCTTGAGCGATGTCCAACGTGATCAAGGTCGCCTGCGCGACCGCCTTGCCACTGCTGATCTGCGCCTGTCAGTCCTACTCGACGCCACCACCGGCGCCGGTAACGGATCGGTGTCAGCCACCACCGGCACCGGCGGCGTGGTTCATGGCCCCACAAGAGCCGAACTTGACCCGGCGCATGCTCAACGAATTATCGGCGTCACCGATGACGGCGACCGGGGGCTGATTGCCCTCGCGGCTTGTCAGGCATACGCCAAAGAAGTCTCAACACCGAAGTGAAAAAAGAGCGGCCGGTCCGGATGCGTCAACATCCGGATCGACCGCCGTCCCTGCAGATGGTCCCTGCAAGTCCAGCCAAGGCTCTTGCTCCGTGCACAAAGCGCGGCGAGCCTAGCACCTGTTTATCCATACAGTAAAGGTCTTGCTTTTTATGTCTACACCCATCATCCCTTGGATGGGCGGCAAACGCCGCCTGGCCGACCGCCTCATTCCGCTTTTTCCGCCACACGAATGCTACGTAGAAGTCTTTGCCGGCGGTGCCGCGCTCTACTTCATGAAGCCCCAACCATCGCCGGTCGAAGTCCTCAACGACATCAACGGCGACCTGGTCACGCTTTACCGCGTCGTACAGAACCACCTCGAAGAATTTGTGCGCCAATTCAAGTGGGCGCTCAGCTCGCGGCAGGTGTTCGAATGGCAGAAAATGACCCGCCCCGAAACCCTCACCGACATCCAGCGCGCCGCCCGATTCTTCTACCTGCAGCACCATGCCTTCGCCGGCAAGGTCTCCGGGCAGACGTTCGGCACGGCGACGACTGCTCCGGCCATCAACCTGCTGCGCATCGAGGAAAACCTCTCGGCCGCGTGGCAGCGCCTGTCCGGCACCTACGTCGAAAACCTCCCCTGGCTTGAATGCGCTGAACGCTACGACCGTGCCCACACCTTTCATTACATGGATCCGCCTTACTGGCAGACCGCCGGCTACGGTGTGGACTTTCCGTTCGAGAACTACGAACGGATGGCCGATTTCATGCGCCGCTGCAAAGGCAAGGTGATGGTCAGCATCAACGATCACCCGGACATCCGCCGTGTTTTTGAAGGTTTTCACTTCGAGACCTTGGACATTCGCTACACCACAGCCAATCAGCGGCATGGGAAGGCTGAGCTCAGTGGTGAACTGGTGATCATGAATTGGGCACTGACCGAGTTCGAAGGGCTCTTTTAGCCAGCCGAGTAATCATCGTGCGAACCTCGGTTTATGGCGTTTCACCATTATTACTAGTGGTGGATTCTGGTCCCATCTTCATTCATCAAATTGATTTTCACTACGAGCAAGCGAATGGTTGGACTGCTTGTTCTGATAGATTTGAATTGAACATGCACTATCAGGTTATTGAAGCGCTGGCTGTTGGAGTGAAGGGTGATGACGGTGGATGAAGACGTTTGTATGGGCAGGGTCAAGCGAGAAGCCGGTTCCTCTATAGCAGATTGAGCGTCCAGGCTAATGGCCTCTGCTGGCGGAAGCGGCACGGGAGTTCTATATTCACCTTTACGCCTTATGGCCGCGATTTCAACGATATCTGTTGGGCCGGAGCAATGTAGACACGGCATTGATGAATTGCTCAAGCATCCAAGGCTTACGCAGAAAAATGCACAGCGGAGGAATTCGGATTTCCTCCCTGGGATGCCCCGACATGAGTATCGAAGGGATTTGTGACCACCTCTCATTTGCCAGGCGAATAAGATCGGCGCCCTGGAGGGGCCCCGGCAACCCTTGGTCCGCTATAAGCAAGGCGCAGAGGCCTCCAGACAGCGCTAAATGTGTGAGGGCATCTTCCGCGGTGGGGAATATAAGGGGTGCTTTTGCGATGTCCGCTAGAATATCCGCTATCAAAATAGGGAGTATCGGATCGTCTTCAATCACAATGATGTCCCCCGAGATTGCCATCATCTCCAGCCCGTCACCCATACTCTTCTCCTTAGCTTCCGATATGAATTCGTAGGTGAAAGCTTATGCCTTTACGCATGAGTTAGCATGCTTTAAACATGACCAAGCCACATTGACAGACACGTGCCGTAATGGGTGTGCCGGTCGTCGGCCGAGTGAGGATTTTTTGGACGGTAGAGTTTATGGGCGGTCTGAATTTAGTGATGACCGTTGTAATATTTTACCGAGATGTATGGAAAGTATGTGTTATGGCTATTTATAAACTAATGGAATGGAAAAGCTGTTGGCGTATCAAACAGAACGTTATCTCTTGCCGTGTCTGCCAAGCTGAACAGGAAGAGACTAATAGAGGTAAAGACTTTTCACATGTATCGGGATGTCGGAACTCAAAAAAAGGCAGGCGACTCTGGGATGAGTTACTAACGACGACGTGCGAATCACAATGCTAATCCCAATGTTCGTAGTAGCCCTAGCCCTAGCCAGAGTTTTACGATTATCCTGGCAACGTGCCATACGTGCGAAAATTTTTCACCTAAAAAAATAAGGCCGTACAATGCAAAATTCCAAAAATTGGAAGCAAATAAAAATAGCGCACTGCTCTCCGGCTATTAATAAATTCCTTTTAATTTAACATGTCGTAGCTATGGCATGTAATGCGGATGACTGCATTACTGCTGGGCATTAGAAGATCTTTTTTTATAGCTAAAAGGCATATATCTTTTTGCGATGGGCCGTTCGGCTGACGGGGCGATAGGGATAGCAAAAAGAAGTTCGCTGTTTAACAAGTATTTGATAAGTATCTATTTTTCCTGCAAGCGATTAGCTTGCGCCCCAGGATACGTATCAATCACTAAACGATGAAAAGATTTCAAAATGTTACATTCATGTCCTTCGCTATCAGCTAAAATCTCTCATAGGAACAGTCGCGCATTGCGTTGAAAGCCAAAGGACGGCAACGAGTTAACGACCTTTGGTGGATAATTCATATGCAGCCTATTGGAAAAATTTATATCACCCTTGGTGAGTATTACAGTCTCCCCCAATTCGTTGAATACTATACTCTCACTCGAAATATTTCATCCGCCTCTGAAAGCGAACGTATTGTGGAAACGTTGTACTCATTTCCAGGCGGCCCTCTTGTTATGCTGAACGAGCTTTGCGCTTGGCTCGACAAAAATATGGGGTTTCGTGTTTGCAGTACTCAATTCTATAATGTAGTCCGAAGCCGCCATTTGTATTAGCGAGTGTTTTATTAGTTCGCTCATATTTGCTAGGTGAATCAATTGGCGCAAAGTCTTGATTATAGTAGGCGATTCAAAAGGCGTTTTTTTAATGTCAGAGTTTCTCCGGATGAGTCAATTGCAATGAGTGATTATATAGATTATTTTTTGAGGACCCGTGGATATGAACTGTCAGATCGAAACAGAAGTTTAGTTGAAGAGGTGTTAGAGAAGTCTCCGACATTTACTCGCTACACAGTTGACGAGCTTAATCGGTGGTTGGATGGAAAGTTCACTAATTGAGGTTCCTCTATTTTTAAACCGTTTGTCTTTCTCGGTGATTTTCAGGGTGGATTTTTTGGCTCAATTTTTAGTGCCATGAGGCCCGTTGGGCATAGCTCTATATTAACGACGTCATCGAGAAATTCTTTTGAAATACTTGTATAAAGATACGCCTCTAACAGGCGTCTCCTATGAGGCGGTTCAAAGCGCAAGTCTAATAGGCAAGGGGCCTTGCTTTCGCTCTTGAAGTGTGAAGTAACTACAAGTGCGATCGATATGAATTTTTCTTCTAATCTTGAATCCATTCTATTCTGGCTGCGTAATTTATGTTGCTCGGTAAGGTCATTTTGCCGAAAAACTACTAAATTTTATCTACTTCGGCTTTGAATTTAGGTGCCGGCAGAGGTTGGTGGTTATCGATCAGCCTTCCTGTTGAGCCGCGTGCGCGCGTCTCTGCTTTCTTTTAAAATCACCTATAACCTTATGGTGTTTAAGGAATAGCTTACGATCGCTGATAGCGCCACTGCGTTTCATCAGATTTTTTTGAAGCCTAATTTCAAAAACAAAATCAATATCGGTTATTGGTTTTTAAATTGGGTAGCATTGATACGCAGAGCGAGTTCTGATATGGATGGGCTTTGCTCGTATTTTGTCTGATAGGTGATCTTAGACTTCTGCAGCAGTCGCATGAGATCGGACTGCCCCATGGGAATTTACATACAAAGCACCTCACATCTCATACGGCGACGGCTAGTCTTCCCCCTCGATCATAGAAATGATTCGAGACGCCATGGTCTCCATCAGGAAGGGTTTGGTGAGTATCGCCATCCCCGATGCGAGCTTTTCGCTTCCCAAGATTGAACTCTCAGCATAGCCTGTAATGAAAAGAACTTTAAGGTCTGGGCGTATAACACGTGCGGCGTCAGCCATCTGTCTGCCGTTTAACCCACCTGGCAGTCCTACATCCGTAATCAACAGGTCGATACTCAGGTTGGAGTGAAGAAGTTTCAGTCCTGTGACACTGTCCATTGCTTCAATGGCGATATAACCTAACTCTTCCAGGATGTCCGTAAGAAGCATGCGCACGGAAGGCTCGTCATCAACTATCAGGACGGTCTCGCCGTCTGAAGAGCGTTGGAGTGTGGAAGTGTGCGCTGTATCCATTTCGTTTGGAGCTTCGCCCAAATAATGGGGTAAGTAGAGCCATACTTTCGTCCCGTAACCAACCTCTGAATGAATTCTCACCTGCCCACCCGATTGCTGGGCAAATCCGTAAATCATTGATAGGCCTAGACCAGTGCCCTCACCGAGGGGTTTGGTAGTGAAAAAAGGTTCGAACGCGCGTTTGGTTACTTCGGGTGACATGCCAGTACCAGAGTCGGAAACGCATAGTGAAAGATACTGCCCGACTGGAATTTGGAGCTGTTGGGCAGTCGATTCATCAATCCATTCGTTTACAGTTTCGACAGTGATACGGCCTCCATTGGGCATGGCATCGCGCGCATTGATGCACAGATTGAGAAGCGCATTCTCTAACTGCGAGACGTCAACCAAGGTGATCCAGAGTCCGGCATCGTGCACTATCTCTAGGGTGATTCGCGGCCCCACTGTGCGCTGAATCAATTCTTGCATGCCATTGATCAGGCGACCTACATTTGTGGGTTTAGGGTCGAGTGTCTGGCGACGGGAGAAGGCAAGTAGGCGATGAGTAAGGGCGGCCGCGCGTTTCGAGGCATTCTGTGCTATTGAGATGTAGCGTTCAACATCGCTAAACCGGTCCTGCTTTAACCGTGTTCGCATTAGCTCAAGCGATCCAGAGATGCCGGCAAGTAGATTATTGAAGTCGTGCGCTAAGCCGCCAGTTAGTTGGCCCACGGCCTCCATTTTTTGGGACTGGCGCAAGCGTTCCTCTGTCTCCATCAATTCGGCAGACCGCTCGGCGACACGCTGTTCAAGCGTTTCGTTGAGACTACGCAACTCGGTAATCGCTCGGTCGCGCTCTGCTTCAATGGCGCGCCGCGCTTGTACATCTATAAGAACGCCGGGAAAGCTAATGGGGGTGCCATCAGGAGTACGATCAACGCGACCGTTTGCCTCTAACCAATAGTAGTTCCCATCAGCGCGTCGTACCCTGTACTGGTGAGCGTACGCTCCACCCCGAGCAATTGCGTCGTTTATAGCTTCAGCTAACGCCTTCTGGTCGTCGGGATGAACCGTCGCGACTATTTGAGCGAGTGGAATGCCTTCCCTGCCTAGAGTTGCGTCTAGCCCGAATGCAGATGCAAAAGCGTCGTCGACAGTGAAGCGATCGGTTGGAAGGTCCCAGTTCCAGGTACCTATGATCGCACCTGCTGCTAGTGCGAGTTGCACCCGTTGCGCGTTCTCGCGAGCGAGCGTTTCGCTGGCAAGCGCGCGCTCTTCAGCGGCAAGCCGCTCGGTAACATCAATGACAAATCCCGGAAAGCTTATCGATTTACCATTCTCATCGCATTCGACACGCCCATTTGCATGGAGCCAATAATACTTCCCGTCAGCACGCATTACACGATATTGGTGAGCATACGCGCTACACCGTGCAACGGCCGAGCGAATTGCGTCATCCAGCCCCGGCCTGTCGTCTGGATGCACATTCTTCAGTACAAAATCGATAGGCACACACACGTTTGCCATCTTGGCATCAAGACCGAAAGCGTGGACGAAGCCTTCGTCTCCTGTGAAGCTGTCTTTCGCAGGGAGCCAATTCCAGGTCCCGATGATTCCACCGGCAGACAACGCATTCCGAAAGCTCTCATGATGCCGTCGAGCTTGAGCCTCATGAGCAAGCAAGGTTTCTGCCTCGGCTAGCTGCGCTCGGAGCTTTTCGTTTTCATCCTGTAACGACAAGATTTCGTTCAAATCGCTTACCACTTGTTTTGTTCGCTGTGCGGCATAAGGGATGAGATAAGCACCTTCGTCGCTCACCTTCAACAAAATGCCAAGGAGCTACCAAGGCATGCTTGCCGCAGACGTTAGCGCAAGATCGATTGGTCATAATCTATCGTCTTTAGCGATTATGGGCTATGAGCAATCAGCATAGTGGATACTGCCTAAAATGCCGACGTAACGTTCTTGATAAACCCAGCTCAGTCAGTGATCACCTCGCTGCCCCTATGTCGATGCATGGAAGAGTTCTCGAGTACGATAAATTCCATGGATGGGGCAGCGTATGGCCCCATCAATTTTCGTACCAATAACTCAAATGTGACGTGAGTTTACGAGTATTCCTGAGACTCGCTACACTGATTTCATTGCCCTTAATTATTTTACAAGAGACGCCACGAGTCCAACGCGACCGGTTGGGAAAAATTAGGGCATTTATGAGGCCGCTTCGGTTCGTCAGACGCCAAGGACGAACGTTGAAAATTCTATTTTTGTTGGCCTAATGAGGTCTATAAGCATACGAGAAGGGGTTTAACTCCCCATACAGTGCTAATGTAGCTAGCCGCTTTCACTAACTTTCGGTTGTTTGCTTTTGGAGCATTAGCCAGAGTCAGAACGCGATTAATTTCTGGAGTGTTAAATAAAAAAGAATCGTGGCCTGACCTTGGTAAGTATTGTTTAGGTTGTCGAGGAAGTGAACATTACTTTTTTTTGCACTTTTCAAGCTCTTCTTGACTATCAAAGCTCGTAGTCACGCCTAGACGATACTTGCAGTACTGTATAATCAAATGCCGTTCCGTAGCGCTTAATTCACTCAAATTTTTGTCATCTGATTCATACGCGAAAATGTTTTAAAATTTCATTTGAAATGTCGGATTTTTTTAATGGAAGATACCTTTTCCGGATAGGCGTCCTCTATTTTTTCATAAAAACCGATATAAAGGACTACGATAAGTGTCACTGTGAAGATGATAAGCAGCGATTTCATGATGAAGGTGGTCGCAAAAGTTTTGTTTTGATTCGAAGGTTTTTCACCCGCTCCATACCAATGTTACCTGGGCAAATCTCCGTTCGTGGGGCTTTCCCCAAGCCGCCGCGTAATTGAGCCTGCTTTTACAACGCTTCGATGAGTTGATCGTCGGAGCGTTGCTGATTGATGCGAGATATCACCCGAAAACACAGCCAGCTATCACTGATCAAATTGAGCAGATCATGGGGCTGAGTTCTCGGAATTCTGCCGATATTTAGAGATGGCTATCAGTGGTTCCTGCCCAGACTGCGGGGCGCCGCGTATTCCATGGCAACGCACGCTCCAGTTGTGCTGCCAATTGCAGCAGCAAATCCTCACGACCATAACCCGCCCCGAATTGCATGCCGATAGGCAAACCAGAGGCCGACTCATGTGCTAGCGGCATCGACATGGCTGGGCATCCGCTGACGTTGAAGACGGCGGTGAACGGCGAGTGATCGAACACGCGCGCCATCCAGCCACGGCCATCCAGTGCTTCCTGGCCTCCATTGTATTCGCCGATCACGGACGGAGTGTTGGGCAACGTCGGTGTTAACTGTATATCGTAATGGCTGAAAATCTGACCGACCTTCCGGGTCACGATATTGCGCTGGTACATCGCGCCTAGTAATTGGGTCGCACTCAAATCCTTGCCGAGCCGGTACAGCGCGAGGGTGGCCGGTTCCAATGTGGATTCGTCAATGACTCGATCCGTTGCAGCGGCGATTGCGTCGATCCAGGCAGCCGTGTTGCTGGACCAGAAGCGCGCATTCAATTCCACGAATGCGTCCCAGCTCAGGCCGATATCAGCGACTACGGGTGTAACGTAGTGGCCAAGGTCCTCCAGTGTCTGGCAAACTTTTTTCAGGCCGACGCTCACTTCGGGCGCTGTTAACCGGCCATTTAGGGCGTGCTCCTGTACGGCAATGCGCAATGACCTTGGCTCACGATCGAGCAGAGACCTATAGGGCTGCTTCGGCGGGGCAATGTGGAACGGGTCGCCTGCAGCAGGTCCATGCACTACTTCAAGCAAACTGGCGGTATCCCGTACCGAACGGCTCAGTACACCATGCACGGCGAGCCCGGCCCAGACTTCGTCCACATCCGGCCCCATGGGTAAACGTCCACGACTTGGTTTCAGGCCGAACAGCCCGCAAGAGGCAGCGGGAACTCGAATCGAACCACCGCCATCGGTTGCATGAGCGATAGGCACTATGCCTGCGGCCACAGCCGCCGCCGAACCCCCGCTGGACCCTCCCGCACTGCGGCTCAGATCCCAAGGGTTGCGAGTTGGACCATCTACACGGTTCTCGGTAGTCGTGCTGGCCGCCAGCTCGGGTGTAGTGGTGCGACCAAGTGTGACTAGGCCGCTGCGTCGAAATCGACTCATCAATTCTGAATCTGACTCGGCAACGCAGCCTTGCGCCAATCGACTACCCAGTTCATTACGACGATTGTGTACCGTAAGGCCCAGATCCTTGACAAGCAGCGGTACTCCTTGGAAAGGGCCGGGCTGAGACTGCGGCTCGTCGTCCCAGGCTTCGATTACAGCGTTGATCTGCGGATTGAGCGTTTGTATAGCTCGCAGCGCGGCGCCGCGTACCTCAAGCTCGCTGACCTGGCGGTCGGCTATCAGGCCTGCCAAGCCAACGGCATCGTATTCGGCGTACTCGGAAAGATCCATCGTAATCTCCTGCATTGAACGATCTATACTGTTTGGTATTGTGAGATACTTGATGGTATCATGCGATACTGTGTAGTATCTTTGTCAAGCGTAATATGATCGCCAGAGAGTGCTAGCCGTGAAAAAGTCCATCCGCCCTGAAGGCGTCGCGCAGTTGCCACCGCGTGAGCGCATCATTGATGCCGCACAGGCTCTTTTTTTTGAACAGGGCATTGCACGAGTGACGGTGGACGCCATCGCCGCCTTGGCAGGCTCGACCAAAATGACGCTGTACCGACATTTCGAGACCAAGGATTTGCTGGTGTTGGAGTGGCTGCGACTGCTCACGGAGGAGTACAACGCAGTGCTTGATGGGCTGGCACAGCAATGGCCTGAACAGCCTAAGAGGCAATTATTAGGGTTTGCCGAATTCATCGCGGCAGGCCTGGCCACGTCGGGCTATCGAGGCTGTCCTTTCACTAATAGCCTTGCCGAGCTTGCCGACCCGTTGCATCCCGCACGGCAATTGATCGAGGCGCACAAGCAGCGGCAGTTCCAACGGCTGAGAACGTTGTGCCAGTCGGCCGCATTGCCGGAACCGATCAACCAGGCCCAAGAGCTGACACTACTGCTGGAGGGCGCGCAGGTCGTGGCGCAGAACAAGGGTGTGAACGACGTGGCTCGCCATCTCCTGCGGATGGTAAACACGCGTCTTTTGCCCATCGTCTGATGCGATTGAGCACCAGCTCGATGCTGGTGGCCTTGAATCCTTGCTCGGTCAGTAGCTCCATCCCGCAACGGAGCAATGCCTGGCGGGTATCAACATCGCTGCGTGCGATCTTGGGAGCTCGGCCTCGCCTGGTTGGCATAGTTAGACCGAGCCCCAAATGTCAACCTACTTCATCCCTAACCGCGTAGTGTCACGAATGAGCCAACCGCATCATCGCGACGCGTCTGTATAAAGACTTGAAGGTTCGACTCTCGCTCGCCAATGGCTGCTCTGGGTTGCTGCCATTCGCGAAAGGCAACAATCAGCCATTTTTAACCAGCGTCGTTTACTGGGTTGACCGTCCGCATCTGGCCGAAACCAGCCATTCGGTTTACCATCAAGACAGCATTCAACAATGAAAAAGCCCCGCATCGTTTCGAGCGATGCGGGGCTTTTTCGATGTATGTGGGATAACCATTCCGTACCAATTTCTGTACCAATAGGTGTGTATTAGCGTGAAATTCTAGGTTTTCCTCGGTGCAAAGCCCCTGATTTCATTTACTCTAGGAACCTACTGTAAACCCCTGAACATGGCGGTGTAATTCTGTTCCAGGGACATGAAACTACCTGTGGGGATTTTCGCAAAGGGCAAGGGTACGGTGGCGGACACGACCCTGCAAGTTCGGTGTAACGCGATTATTCGTCGCGGCCTTCCATCATGGTGCGTTTGAGCATCACGTAAACCGCGCCGGCACCGCCGTGTTTGGCCTGGCACGAAGTGAAACCGAGCACTTGCGGATGCTGGCGCAGCCAGGTGTTGACGTGGCTTTTGATCATCGGCCGCTTGCCGTCCAGACGCACGGCCTTGCCGTGGGTGACGCGCACGCAGCGGATTTCGAACCTGGTTGCTTCGGCCAGGAATGCCCAGAGGGTTTCGCGGGCCTTTTCCACGTTCATGCCGTGCAGGTCGAGGCTGCCTTCGAACGGGATCTGCCCGATCTTGAGCTTGCGCATCTGGCTTTCCTGCACCCCGTCGCGGGCCCACATCAACTCGTCTTCTGGGCCGACGTCGATCACGAACTGATCGGACAGGCCATCCACGGTGGTGGTTTCGGTGCGCACGGTGGCGGACTGGCGCAGCTTGGCGATCTGTGCGCGGTCAGCCTTGGGTTTGCCGGTGTCGGCGCGGTCGTGCTTGATCGGCTTGACGCCTTGGATCGCACTTTTGAACAGGGAAAAATCGTCGTCTTGCATGTCAGCCTCCGCGAAGGGCGGCCAGTTTACCCAAGTCGAAACAAAACGGCCCGGCAAAAAGCCAGGCCGGTGATTCAGTCGTGTTTTTTCATCAGGTGCGGGGACATGTTCAGTTCCCGCGATTGCCGGGCGCGACGTCGGCAGCGACGCCACAGGGCCACGCCGAAGTACAGGAACAACAAGCCGACCGCCAGAATGATCGCCGAACCCATCGGCGTGGCATTCAGCTCGCCGAGCGCCGGCGGGTGCCCCAGCAGGCTGGCGGCCCCGGCCATCGCCAGCAGCACACCGAACATCGCCAGAATGGCGGCGATCGCTGCGCCGAATCGAAAACGCCAGTTGCTTTGGCCTTTGGGCCGCAAGCGGCGTGCGTCAAATCCATCGGATAACTTCATTCCGACCTTCCTCAATGGGTATCGGCCCTTCGACCGGGAGTTGACCGGGTTGTTCCTGAGGCTAAGGCAATTGAAGCAAATGCGAGGCTTTTGCGGATGAGCGGCGCTGTGAGCCGCTCAACGATGCGCAATCAGATCAGGTCTTGAGTCAGCGCGAGGGTGGCGAAGTTGTCGGCCATGATGGCCATTTCGGCTTCCTGCACCCGTTCGGCGCTGAGCACACGGCCCTTGAATGGCAGGTCACGGGTGGCGCAGGCGTCTTCCACCAGCGTGCAGCGGAAGCCCAGGTTCTTCGCCGCGCGCACGCTGGTGCTGACGCTGGAGTGGCTCATGAAACCGCAGACGATCAGGTCCAGCGAGCCGAGGTTCTGCAGACGATCGAGCAGCTCGGTGCCGTGGAAGGCGCTCGGCAGCAGTTTGCCGATGATGGTTTCATCACCCTGTGGCTCAAGTCCCGGGATGAACTCGCCGCGTTCGCCCTGCGGGTCGAACAGGCCGCCGACGGTGCCGAGATGACGCACGTGCACGATCGGCCGACCGGCTGCACGGGCCGCAGCGACCAGTTGTTTGATGTTCGCGACGGCCGCGTCCATGCCGCTCAGGGCCAGCGGGCCACTGAGGTACTCTTTCTGGGCATCGATGATGACCACGGTGGCATGGCTCAGTGTGGCCGCTGCGTAACCGCGACCGCTGAGTTGAAACATCGTTTTTGGAACGGACATTCGGGGCTCCTTGGGGTGGGGCTTTTGCGGCATTGTCCTCTGGCTGAGCGGTTCTGTGAACCGCTACCATCGTAGACACCGTCGTTACTGGCCTGCAGCCTTGTCAAGTTACACGTTCTGTTCAATAGCTGATGCAAAAATCAGAAAAGTCCTACTGTCGCTCCGCTAATTTTCCTGCGTCGTCGGCGCGCGTTTTGGCTGGTAGAATCGCCAGTCGTTTTTTCTGGAGTTCTGCCCCGTGATCACTTCCCGACTTCGTACCCTGCGCGACCACATCCGTTGGGCCGTCAGCCGCTTCCATGGGGAGGATCTGTTTTTCGGCCATGGCACCGACAACGCCTGGGATGAAGCCCGGCAGTTGGTGCTCGGTGCGCTGCACCTGCCGTGGGAAATCGCCGACAGCTATCTCGATTGCGCGCTGGAAGACGACGAACTGGTCAACCTGCAGCGCTTGCTCAAGCGCCGCATCGAGGAGCGCATCCCGACCGCTTACCTGCTGGGCGAGGCATGGTTCTGCGGGATGTCGTTCATTGTCGATGAGCGTGTGCTGATCCCGCGTTCGCCGATTGGCGAGTTGATCGAAAACCACTTCGCGCCGTGGATCGGCGACGAGCCGGCACGTATTCTCGACCTGTGCACCGGCTCCGGCTGCATCGGTATCGCTTGCGCCTATGAATTCCAGAACGCTGAAGTAGTGCTGGCGGACCTGTCATTCGAAGCGCTGGAAGTGGCCAATCAGAACATCGAGCGCCATGGCGTCGACGAGCGTGTGTATACCGTGCAGGGCGATGGTTTCGATGGTCTGCCGGGGCAGCGTTTCGACCTGATCGTGTCGAACCCGCCGTACGTCGATGCGGAAGATTTCGCCGACATGCCGGACGAGTACCAGCACGAGCCGGAGCTGGGCCTGGCCTGTGGTGACGATGGTCTGAACCTGGTGCGCCGGATGCTCGCCGAAGCGGCGGATCATCTGACCGAGAAGGGCTTGCTGATTGTCGAAGTGGGCAACAGCCAGGTGCACGTCGAAGCGCTGTACCCGGAAGTCGACTTCGCCTGGCTCGATTTCGAGCGTGGCGGGCATGGCGTGTTCATGCTGACAGCCGAGCAGTGCCGCGATCATCAGGCCGTGTTCGCCTCCCGTGTTTAAGCCTTAAAGCTTCGCGAGCAGGCTCGCTCCCACCGTTGGAATGCATTTCCCTGTGGGAGCGAGCCTGCTCGCCAATGGTCGCAACGCGGTCTATCGGTGCGTAGCAATCCAGATCAACAACCCCGCCTGAAACACTGCAAACGCCACAAGGCAGGTAATGGTGAAGCGCAAGCCTGCGTCTTCACGCTTGAACTTGCTGACCTTATCTTCCTGCTTCTTCAGCTTCACTTCCTGCTCAGCCAGGTTCTGCTCGGCCTGCTGCAGCATTTGCGCGGCTTCGAGAATCTCGACGATCTGCAGCTTTTCGCTGTTCCAGTCGCCTAGCAAGTCACCGACCTGCACCTCTTTGACGCTGCCCTTCAAATGCTGGGCATCGGCGTAAACCACGTCGAAACCATGCACGCGCAAGAAGTGATCGCGACGCAGACGGGTGTCTTCGTTCAGCGCGTCCTTGTTGCTCAGGTCCATGCCGTCGACGGTGTAGGCGGGCCAGCGTTTTTTCGCCCAGTTGATGCCCTGTGCAGCCACGAAACGACCGATGCCACGGTTCAACGGTTCGATCTGCAAGCCGCTGTCGGGGCCGAAATGCACACGCTTGGTGGTGTGATTGACCCACACGTCCAGCTGGTTCTGCTCTTTGCGCACGCGCTGGCCGGGGAGTTTGATCGCCATGCGCATCAGGCTGTGTTCTTTGCTGTTGCGCTCGGCGTAGCCGAATTCGACAAAGCGCAACGGCCGGCCACCGGTGTGACGGTCAGTCTGCAGCGGGGCCAGGCGGAGCATCTTGTGGTGCTCGACGTGGACGTCCGCCCACGGCAGCTCGACCGCTGGCGGTGCGTCTTTTTCAGCGGTGGTGTCGGGTGAAGTCGGGGTATCAGTCATAACGGCGAGATCCTGTCCAAGCCCTGCTTGTCGCCAGCCGGTACGCTGGCGACAAAGGCTTATCGGCCGTTTCTGACAAGACTAGAGGGCAAACTACGGTTAACGGGTGCGAAGTCCGTCAATAAACTCGATGAGTTTGCCGCCCAGTTCCGCCGCCAGTGGCAAATTCGGGTCCTTGTAGGAGGCCAATTGGCGCTTCACATCGGCGGGGACGATGCGCATGACGTGGTTCATGCCTTCGATGACCACTAATTCGGCGTCGGGTTTGGCGGCTTTCAGGGCCTGCGCATCGCCTACGCCGACTTGCATGTCGTTGCTGCCCTGAACGATCAGCGCCGGCATCTTCAACTGCGCAAAGGCCTTGGCCGGATCCTGCCGGAACAGCGAAATCAGGTACGGCTGCACACTCGGGCGGAAGATCGGTTGCAGCGGCGCCGGCACGTTGGCATCGGTGTGGCCGGCCTTGAGGCTGTCGAGCAACTCGTTACTGCGCAGCATCAACGGCGGCGGCAGGCTGCGGGCCAGTTGTTCGCGGATCACCTGATCGACCGGCCGGGCGCTGCCGGACAGGGAAATCAGCGCAGCTGCGTCGGCGCGCGGGGCAGCGAGGGTAGCGATAAGGGCGCCTTCGCTGTGGCCAAGCACAATCAGCGGGCCGAAACGCGGATCGCTTTTCAGCTTCTGGCCCCAGGCCACGGCGTCATTGACGTAGGCGTCCACCGACAGATTGCGCTCGTCGGGTGTGGCGGGCAGACTCGCGGCCACCCCGCGTTTGTCGTAGCGCACGCTGGCGATGTTGTGTTTGGCCAGCACCCAGGCCAGGCGCTTGAGGCTGTCATTGCGCCCGCCATCGGGGTTGTTTCCGTCACGATCCGTAGGACCCGAGCCAGAAATGATCAGGACAACCGGCACCGGGTTGTCGGATTTTGGCAGCAACAGCGAGCCAAAAAGCTCTCCGCTGCCGGTGTCCAGAGAGATCGGGCGCTGCAGGACAGTCGCGTGGGCAAAGCCGGTAAACAGGGTAAGACTCAAGATCAGAACTCGCAGCATCATCACGCCATCATTCGCCAAGGTGCCGGTTGGACTCACCAACACCACTAAGGTTCGAGGATGAACTAGTCGGTTAGCCTGCGTATACTGGCGCGCATTACGAATTTGGGTTTGATTTCACGGAGCGTCCTGCATGTCCGGCAATACCTACGGCAAGTTGTTCACTGTCACCACCGCTGGCGAAAGCCATGGTCCGGCGTTGGTCGCCATTGTCGACGGCTGCCCGCCGGGCCTGGAGATCTCCCTCGAAGACCTGCAGCGCGACCTCGATCGCCGCAAGCCGGGCACCAGCCGCCACACCACCCAGCGTCAGGAAGCCGACGAAGTCGAAATCCTCTCCGGGGTGTTCGAAGGCCGCACCACTGGTTGCTCCATCGGCCTGCTGATCCGCAACACCGACCAGAAGTCCAAGGACTACTCGGCGATCAAGGATCTGTTCCGTCCGGCCCACGCCGACTACACCTACCACCACAAATACGGCGAGCGCGATTACCGTGGTGGCGGTCGCAGTTCGGCACGCGAAACCGCGATGCGCGTGGCGGCGGGTGCGATCGCCAAGAAATACCTGGCAACCCAGGGCATCGTCATCCGTGGCTACATGAGCCAGCTCGGCCCGATCGAAATTCCGTTCAAGACCTGGGATTCGGTGGAAGAGAACGCCTTCTTCAGTCCGGATCCGGACAAAGTCCCTGAGCTGGAAGCCTACATGGACCAGTTGCGTCGCGACCAGGACTCGGTCGGCGCAAAAATCACCGTCGTGGCCGAAGGCGTCATGCCAGGCCTGGGCGAGCCGATCTTCGACCGCCTCGACGCCGAACTGGCCCACGCGCTGATGAGCATCAACGCCGTCAAAGGCGTGGAAATCGGCGCCGGTTTCGCCTGCGTCGCCCAGCGCGGCACCGAACATCGTGACGAACTGACTCCGCAAGGTTTCCTCAGCAACAACGCCGGCGGCATCCTCGGTGGCATCTCTTCGGGTCAGCCGATCGTCGCGCATCTGGCGCTCAAGCCAACATCGAGCATCACCACCCCGGGCCGTTCGATCGACATCCATGGCAATCCGGTGGACGTGATCACCAAGGGCCGTCATGACCCGTGCGTCGGTATCCGCGCCACACCGATTGCCGAAGCGATGATGGCCATCGTGCTGATGGACCACCTGTTGCGTCACCGTGGGCAGAACGCCGACGTGCGCGTCAGCACCCCGGTGCTGGGTCAGCTTTGATGGGTGATCTCAAAGCCGCTGCGGCATAACCCCGTGGCGGCGCTCCCGTACTGGCGGCTGTCCAGTTTCTATCTGTTCTACTTCGCCTTGCTCGGGTCGACAGCGCCGTTTCTGGCGCTGTACTTCGATCACCTCGGCTTCAGCGCCGCTCGTATCGGCGAACTGGTAGCCATCCCGATGCTGATGCGCTGCGTGGCGCCGAACATCTGGGGCTGGCTCGGCGACTACACCGGCAAACGGCTGGCCATCGTGCGCTTCGGCGCGGTGTGTACGCTGCTGACGTTCTCACTGATTTTCGTCAGCAAGACCTACGCCTGGCTGGCGATGGTCATGGCGTTGCATGCGTTTTTCTGGCACGCCGTGCTGCCGCAATTTGAAGTCATCACCCTCGCGCACTTGCAAGGGCAAACCTCGCGCTACAGCCAGATTCGCCTGTGGGGCTCGATCGGTTTCATCATCACGGTGGTCGCGCTGGGCCGACTGTTCGAATGGCTGAGCCTCGACATCTACCCGGCGGCGCTGGTGCTGATCATGGCCGGTATCGTCCTCAGCAGTTTATGGGTGCCGAATGCGCAACCGCCGCAAGGTAATCGGCCGGGCGGGGAGGGCTTCCTCAAGCAACTGCGCAGTCCCGGTGTGCTGGCGTTTTACGGCTGCGTCGCGCTGATGCAGATGAGCCACGGCCCGTATTACACGTTTCTGACCCTGCACCTTGAACGACTCGGTTACAGCCGTGGCGTGATCGGCATGCTCTGGGCCGTGGGTGTGGTCGCCGAAGTGCTGATGTTCATGTTCATGAGCCGGATTCTCGCGCGGTTTTCCCTGCGCCGTGTATTGATGGCGAGTTTTCTGCTGGCGGCGCTGCGCTGGTTGCTGCTAGGTTCGTTCGCCGAGTTCCTGTGGGTGCTGTTGTTCGCTCAGGTGCTGCACGCGGCGACCTTCGGCAGCTTTCATGCGGCTGCCATCGCGTTCGTGCAACGTAGCTTCGGCGCACGCCAGCAAGGCCAGGGCCAGGCGCTATACGCGGCGCTGGCCGGCACCGGTGGTGCGATGGGCGCGCTGTATTCCGGTTACAGCTGGAATGCCCTCGGCGCGACATTGACCTTTAGTATTGCCAGTCTCGCGGCGCTCGCTGCTGCCGTTATCATTGCCACACGTATGCAAGAGGACAGGCCATGAGCCTTACGCGTGAACAACTCGCCCAGCAAATCGTCGACGCCGGGCGTTTTCTTTATGGTCGCGGCTGGTCGCCGGCCACCAGCAGTAATTACTCGACGCGTCTGTCGCCGAGCGAAGCGCTGCTGACCGTGTCCGGCAAGCACAAGGGCCAGTTGGGTCCGGACGATGTGCTCGCCACCGACTTGTCCGGCAACAGCCTGGAACCGGGCAAAAAACCGTCCGCCGAAACCCTGCTGCACACCCAGCTCTACAGCTGGCGCGCGGAGATCGGCGCGGTGCTGCATACCCATTCAGTCAACGCCACGGTGCTGTCGCGCCTGACGCCTGAAGACTTCATCGAATTCGAAGACTACGAACTGCAAAAAGCCTTCAGCGGCATCTCGACCCACGAATCACGGGTGCGCGTGCCGATTTTCGACAACGATCAGGACATTGCGCGCCTCGCCGCCAAGGTGCAGCCTTGGCTCGACGCCCATCCCGATTGCGTCGGTTATCTGATTCGCGGTCACGGCCTCTACACCTGGGGCGCGCAGATGAGCGACGCCCTGCGGCAGATCGAGGCCTTCGAATTCCTGTTTGAATGCGAGTTGAAAACCCGCAGCGTCATGAACCGCCAAGGCTGACTTCACCAGAAGCCGCCCATTCGCCTGATGAAATGCACTGCCCGACCGGTCTGCAAGAACCGGACGGCAAGGCCGATACCGAGGAATTGCCCATGAGCAGCCTGTCCGTCTATCACGTTTCCAGCCCTGACATTCCGAACAAGGTGCTGACCCATTTCGAAGACATCGCCTCGACGCTCGCCGAGCAAGGCGTGCGCTTCGACCGCTGGCAAGCCGCGGCGAAGATCCAGCCCGGTGCCACCCAGGAAGAAGTGATCAGCGCTTACCAAGAGCAGATCGACAAGCTGATGACCGAGCGCGGTTACATCACCGTCGACGTGATCAGCCTCAACAGCGACCACCCGCAAAAAGCCGAACTGCGCGCCAGGTTCCTCGAAGAACACCGCCATGGTGAAGACGAAGTACGCTTTTTCGTCGCCGGCCGTGGGCTGTTTACCCTGCACATCGACGATTACGTCTACGCGGTGCTCTGCGAGAAGAATGACCTGATCTCGGTACCGGCCGGCACCAAACACTGGTTCGACATGGGCGAGCATCCGCATTTCGTGGCGATCCGTCTGTTCAACAACCCGGAAGGCTGGGTCGCCAACTTCACCGGCGAAGACATCGCCGGCCAATTCCCGCGTCTTGAGGACTGATTCGATGTCGATCAAAGCCATTGTCACTGACATCGAAGGCACCACCAGCGCGGTGAGTTTCGTTTTTGATGTGCTGTTTCCGTATGCGGCCAAACACCTTCCGGATTTTGTTCGTCAGAACGCCGAACGTGCCGATGTCGCTGAGCAACTCGACGCCGTGCGCCGTGACAGCAATGCACCGCAGGCCGATGTTGAACGGGTTGTTGAGATTCTCTTGAGCTGGATCGAGGAAGATCGCAAAGCCACGCCGCTCAAAGCCTTGCAAGGCATGGTCTGGGCGCAGGGTTATCACGCCGGGCAGTTGAAGGGGCATGTTTACCCGGACGCGGTTGAAGCGCTGCAACGCTGGCACGCGGCGGGTTATCAACTGTTTGTGTATTCGTCGGGCTCGATCCAGGCGCAGAAGCTGATCTTCGGTTGCTCGGAAGCGGGGGATTTGACGCCGCTGTTCAGCGGGTACTTCGACACCACGTCGGGGCCTAAACGTGAGGCCCAGTCGTACACCAACATCCAGCAAGCCATCGGCGTTGAAGCGGGTGAAATCCTGTTCCTCTCGGACATCGTCGAAGAACTTGACGCCGCTCAAGCGGCCGGCCTGCAGACCTGCGGCCTGGCGCGTGAAGGCGGGGAACTGGGGAGCCATGTCACCGTCGACACTTTCACCGGTATCGAACCCGAAGCATTCTAGAAAACCCACGTCCCCTGTGGGAGCGGGCTTGCTCGCGAAAACGGTGAATCAGACGTAGAGAGGTTGCCTGACACACCCCCTTCGCGAGCAAGCCCGCTCCCACAGGGGGGTTGTGACAACCGCAAATGTAAACAGGCCGTGAAGCGAAAGCGCCACGGCCTGTTTTTTTTAAAGCGATTTAAACCTTACAGCGAGTGATACGTCGGCAGCGCAAAACGTTGCTGACTTTGCAGCATCGCAATCTGCGGCAGCTCGCTGGCCTGTTCTGCCAGGTCGCGGCGAATCGCGCTGATTGCCCACGACAGTTGGTCGGCGTTGTGCATTTGCTGATACGTCAGGGCGCGCTTGAACACTTTGCCTTCGCTGCTGCGCAGGGTCAGCAGGATCCCGCCATCGGGACGTGGCGCGGTGGTGACGTTGAAGTTGGAGAACAGGGAGGTAAATTTTTCTTGGATCAGGCTCATGTCTATCAGCTCCGTATGCACTTGAATGGCAAGCATGCAGAGGAGGTTGCAGTGATTGTGCCAGCATTCCAAAAACAATAAATCCTTGTAAATCAATAAGTTATAAATAATGCAATTTGCACTGCTCGTGCAATCTGCATGAATGGCCATCGTGCATCCTGCATTTTGCGGGATCGTCACCGGTTCAACGGAACCAAACGGCATCGGTGCAATCATCGCCGTGCGCTGTCACAGGACGGATACAAAACATTGCAAAAACCGCGTGTACAGGCTGAGAAGCACTGACGTATTTTCGGTCTCGACCTGTGCCTACGACGCAGGTCATGCCACAGCCCGAACAATAAAAAACGGCCAGCCAGGCCGACCGGGGAGCTGCCATGAGTCACGCGCCGAGCGACACGATTACCTGGGGCATGATGCTCCGCAAACTGCCGATGATTGCCAAGGCCCTCCCGAGAGTGGTCAAGGGCATGAAGGTGGCCAACGTCAAGGACCCGACCCAGGCATGTGGGCTTGGCTGGACATTCGAACAAGCGACGCTGCGTAATCCCGAAGGTCTGGCGTTGTTGCAGGGCGATGTGCTGCTGACCTATGCGCAGGTCAACCAGTGGGCCAATCGCGTCGCCCACTATCTGAGCGCGCAGGGGATCGGCAAGGGTGACGTGGTGGCGGTGTTCATCGAAAACCGCCCGGAATTGCTGGTGACCATTCTGGCGCTGGCCAAGCTCGGCGCGGTCAGCGCGCTGCTCAACACCTCGCAGACTCGCGACACGCTGATCCACAGCGTGAATCTGGTGGCGCCGGTGGCGATTGTGCTCGGTGAGGAATTGCAGCCGGCGTTTGCCGCGATCCGCGAGCAAGTGTCGATTGCGGCGCAGCGCACCTGGTTTATCGCCGACCGTGACACCTACTGCCACCCGGGCATTGCGCCCGAGGGCTACATCAACCTGATCAGCGCCAGTGCCGATGCCTGCTCTGACAACCCGCCCAGCAGCCGCGAAGTGTTCTTCGACGATCCGTGCTTTTACATCTACACCTCTGGCACCACCGGCCTGCCCAAGGCCGGCGTGTTCAAGCACGGCCGCTGGATGCGCAGCTCGGCCAGCTTCGGCATGATCGCCCTGAACATGCACCCCGACGATGTCGTCTATTGCACCTTGCCGCTGTACCACGCCACCGGCCTCTGCGTGTGCTGGGGCTCGGCGATCAACGGTGCTTCCGGGTTCGCGATCCGCCGCAAATTCAGCGCCAGCCAGTTCTGGAGTGACGTGCGCCGTTATCGCGCGACCACCATCGGCTATGTCGGCGAGCTGTGTCGCTATCTGGTCGATCAACCGCCCAGCGCCGACGACAGCCGTCACGAGGTGCGCAAGATGATCGGCAACGGTCTGCGCCCCGGCGCCTGGGCCGAGTTCAAGACTCGCTTTGCCGTCGAGCATATTTGCGAGCTGTACGCGGCGAGCGACGGCAACATCGGCTTCAGCAACATCCTCAACTTCGACAACACCATCGGCTTCTCGCTGATGGCCTGGGAGCTGGTGGCGTACGACCACGACAGCGGTGAGCCGCTGCGCAGTGCTGACGGTTTCATGCGCAAGGTCGGCAAGGGCGAGCAGGGCCTGCTGCTGGCGCGGATCGACGAGAAAGCTCCGCTGGACGGCTACACCGACCCGCAGAAAACCGCCAAGGTGGTGCTGCGCGACGTGTTCAGCAAGGGCGACCGCTTCTTCAACACCGGCGACCTGCTGCGCAATATCGGTTTCGGCCATGCGCAGTTTGTCGATCGTCTCGGCGACACCTATCGCTGGAAGGGTGAAAACGTCTCGACCACTGAAGTCGAAAACCTGTTGCTGCAACATCCGCACATCTCCGAAGCTGTGGCCTACGGTGTGCAAGTGCGCAACACCAATGGCCGCGCCGGAATGGCCGCGATCACCCCGGCCGAGTCCCTGGCGACCCTGGATTTCGCCGAACTGCTGGCGTTCGCCCGTCAGCGCATGCCGGCCTATGCGGTGCCGCTGTTTTTGCGGGTCAAGGTGAAAATGGAAACCACCGGGACTTTCAAATACCAGAAGACCCGACTGAAGAACGAAGGCTTCGACCCCGGCCAGACAGGCGATGACCCGATCTACGCATGGCTGCCCGGCACTCAGACTTACGTACAGGTGACGGAGCAGGTGCTGGCCGATATTGATCAGGGCAAGTACCGCTATTGATATTGGCTATGGTGTGACTTGAGAAAAAGGGGGTGACAGCTATCGTCGCGCTCGGGAAACTGTCGGCTTTGCGATTAACCGAAAGTGGAGTTGCCCCATGTCTGACCAAAGCCGCCAGATGACCCCTGAAGAAGCTGCCGAATTCACCGAGCAGGTTTTCAACAAGGCACGCGACGGTGATGCCGAGATGCTCGATCGCCTGGTCACGGCCGGTTTGCCGGTCAACCTGAAGAACAGCAAGGGCGATACGCTGCTGATGCTTGCCAGTTACTACGGCCATATCGATGCGGTGCAGGTGCTGCTCAAGCACAAGGCCGACCCGGAACTGCGCAACGGCAATGGCCAGAGCCCGATTGCCGGTGCGGCGTTCAAGGGCGATCTGGCCGTGGTCAAGGCGCTGGTCGAGGCGGGCGCCGAAATCGAAGGTTCGTCCTTTGATGGCCGTACGGCGCTGATGATGGCGGCGATGTTCAACCGTGTTGAAATCGTCGATTACCTGATCGGCAAAGGTGCCGACCCGAAAGCCAAGGACGCCAACGGCATCACCGCGCTGGACGCGGCCCGGACCATGGGCGCGGTCGATACCACGGCGCAGCTGGAAAAACTGCTGGCCTGAAACTCGACTCTCCAGTTGATGTGACATCCTGTGGCGAGGGCGCTTGCTTCTGCTCGACTGCGCAGCAGTCGTGAATTCATTGAATGCGTTTTTTCAGATCATTGAATTCAGGGCTGCGTCGCGCCCCAGCGACAGCAAGCGCCCTCGCCACAGTCGTTCTGTGTGCAGCCTGAGGTCGCAATGCGCTATCCTTCGCGCCCTCGAAATTCACCTTCGTCACAGGATCCGCCCTCATGAAAGCCGCACTCGTCGAACTCATCAGCAAAATCAGCTCCGGCTGCATGGGCGAGGACGAGATCCTGAACGTGGCCGACGAGGCCGCGCAGGCCTACGCCGATGCCGATGCTTTTCTGACAGCCAACCCCGATATCAACTACGACGACACGTTCCCGATCCCGCTGGGCGAGTGGGTGGTGGTCGGCAGCCTGCCAGAGACCGTGCTGTTCCAGGCCGACACCTACGTTGACCTGTTCGCGCAGATCGTCGCGTCGTTCGGCCCGGGCATCGACTTCAACCTCAAGCCCAAACAACTGGCCAAGACCGAAGCGCTGACCGCCCTCAACCGCATCCAGGTGCAGATGAGCAGCCTGAACAAGGAAAACGGCGGTTACACACTGATGAACTTCAGCCAGTTGCTCGACGACGAGCTGCAAGTGGTACTGGTCTACGGCAACGACGTACCACGGGTGCTGGAGTTGTGCGCTCAGGTCGGCATTGCTGCTGCGCCGTCGCTGGAAGCCCTGAAGGTCGCTGTTCACGTCTGAACGCAATAAAAGGGAACCCTGCGCGCGACCGTCTATCCTAAAAGTGCAAGCCACTATTCTGGAGTGACACCATGGGTTCCACGTTCAATGGTCTGATCGGCCTGATCATTCTTGCCCTCGACATCTGGGCCATCATCAACGTGCTGAAAAGCGGCGCCGAGACCGGGATGAAAATCCTCTGGGTCCTGCTGATCATCCTCCTGCCGGTGCTCGGCCTGATCATCTGGGCGATCGCCGGGCCACGGGGCAACGTGCGGATCTGATCCTGAGAACACCGCATTACCCTTTGTAGGAGTGAGCCTGCTCGCGATAGCTATTCCACAGTCACTGAACCTGTGACTGAAAGAGCGCTATCGCGAGCAGGCTCACTCCTACAAGGGATTGTGGTTGGCCGATGAACTGAGGTTCGACCTGTCATCTTCGGCAACGTAGAATGCGCGCCTTTCCCGGGTAATCGTCCCCACGATCAACGCCTGCGCATTCATCGGAGCACTTGACCATGACCGTCACCAAGACCAGCGAATACCTGGAAACCCTCTACGAAGGCTACGGCCAGCGTTTTCGCATGGAAAAACTGCTGCACGAAGTGCGCACCGAACACCAGCACCTGGTGATCTTCCAGAACCCGCGCATGGGCCGGGTAATGGCGCTGGACGGCGTGATCCAGACCACCGAAGCCGATGAATTCATCTACCACGAAATGCTCACCCATGTGCCGATCCTTGCCCATGGCACCGCCAAACGCGTACTGATCATCGGTGGCGGTGACGGCGGCATGCTGCGCGAAGTGACCAAGCACGCCGGCGTCGAGCACATCACCATGGTCGAGATCGACGGCACCGTGGTCGACATGTGCAAGGAGTTCCTGCCTGACCATTCCAAGGGCGCCTACGACGATCCACGGCTGAACCTGGTGATCGACGACGGCATGCGTTTCGTCGCCACCACTACTGAAAAGTTCGACGTGATCATCTCCGACTCCACCGATCCGATCGGCCCGGGCGAAGTGCTGTTCTCGGAAAACTTCTACCAGGCCTGCCACCGCTGCCTGAACGACGGCGGCATCCTGGTGACCCAGAACGGCACGCCGTTCATGCAGATCGATGAAGTCAAAACCACCGCCGGTCGCCTGCGCAGCCTGTTCCCGGACTGGCACTTCTATCAGGCGGCCGTGCCGACCTACATCGGTGGTTCGATGACCTTCGCCTGGGGGTCGACCAACCCGGCCTACCGCAAGCTGAGCCGTGAAACCCTGCAACAGCGCTTCATTGGCAGTGGCATCGTCACCCGCTACTACAACCCGGAAATCCACATCGGCGCATTCGCGCTGCCGCAGTACGTGCTGCAGGCGATCAACAAGCCAAGCAACGACTAAAAACCCTGCAAAACCCGTGTGGGAGCAGGCTTGCTCGCGAGGGCGTCCTGTTATTCGACATATTTGTTGAATGATCCAGCGCTTTCGCGAGCAAGCCCGCTCCCACAGAAGCTCGACGGCACAGTAGATGTATTTTTTTTCATGTTCGGCGGATGCAATCCTTTTGAACGATCAATCTCGCCAAAAGTCGAGATAGTAGTAAGCCCATTTGCGGGTTTGATCGAGGAGGCACCGATGCAAAAGTGGAAAGTCACTTTCGTGGACGATCATGGTGAAATTGTCGATGAGGTGTTCGAGCGCGCGGAATGCCCCAGTGATGACGAGGCCGCACGCCTGATCAAGGAACGGCTCCTGCCCGTGGCGGCCGAACTGGATATGAACGATCTGGAAGGCCGCACCGCCGATGCCGGGGTGAAAAGCCTGAAATCCCAGAACAGCATCGAAATCCGCAGCATCACCCCAATCTGAAATTCTTCTTGTCACCCGATACGCCAGGCCTTGGCAGCGCCTCTGTCTTGAGGCTACTCTGCAAGCGAGATCAGCGAACGAATCGCTAAGGTCTGGTCTTGTCAGCTACATGCTTGTTTCCCGCGTGCAACCACGTTGTCGCAGTACTTTGGCCAGAGGCCCGGGGCGGGAATACGGAAAGTCTATCCATCTATCCGAGGGGGACGATTCATGAGCACAGCCTATCAAGAAGACATCAGCAGCAATGTACTGCGCCGCATGAAAGAAGGCGGTTTCGACTTTTCCCGATTCCATCCCATCGAGTTCTACGCCATTTTCCCGGACGAGGAGCGGGCGCGCAGAGCAGCAGGCAAATTTCGCGGTGAATCCATCAATGCCCAGGTCAGTGCGCGCGACGATGGCGCCTGGTCGCTGGAATTGAGCAAAGTCATGTACGCAACCTATGACGACATCGGCGACTTCGAGCAAGGCTTCTCTGCCGTGGTCGAGCCGCTGGGCGGCATCATCGAAGGCTGGGGCGTGAAGCAGGAGGTGCGTAATCGCCATCGTCTGAACTGATCTCTGGTTTCAGGTATTGAGCAACGGCTGACCTTCGGGTCGGCCGTTGTCGTTTCTGGCCGCCGAACCACCCGTGGCAAAACCCTGAAACAAGAATCCCGGGCAAAAAAAAGCCACCGGAGAGGGTGGCTAAAGGGAAGACCGATAAGGAGAGGAAACCGGTCAGGGTTACGGCCTGCGGGGACTGCGCTGGCAGTCCGGATCAGTGAGGCTGAAGCCTTCAGCGGGGAAGTTTTCAGCGGATGCGCCGATTATCCGCAGCCCGGCGCAAGCAGTGAAATCAACTCTGACTATGCTGGTGATAGGCGACAGCACTGCGTCGCAATGAGGCGGGGGCGATCAGGTTGGGGCATTTGCCGCACAGCAATGGTGCGGTGTGGCTGGCGTGATTATCCAACCGATTGAAATCAAAGCGTTTATGCCGCTGGCACGGGCCTTGCGAAGGCCTGTAGGTCCGGGTGACAAGGAGTACGGCATGATCCGCACCTATTTTGATGAAATGTACGATGCCGGCGGCCAGGTCCGCCCGCATTACCGGGAGTTCGCCCGCTGGCTGGCCGACACGCCTGACGAGTTGCTGGCACAACGGCGACGCGAGGCCGATCTGCTGTTCCACCGGGCCGGCATCACTTTCACGCTCTATGGGGACGAGCAGGGCACCGAGCGCCTGATTCCTTTCGACACCATTCCGCGCAGCATTCCCGCCAGCGAGTGGCGGATCGTCGAGCGTGGCTGCATCCAGCGCGTCAAGGCGTTGAACATGTTCCTCGCCGACCTTTATCACGAGCAACGCATCATCAAGGCCGGGATCATCCCCGCCGAACAGGTGCTGGCCAACGAGCAGTACCAGTTGGCGATGCAGGGCCTGGACCTGCACCGCGATATCTATTCGCACATCTCCGGTGTCGATCTGGTGCGCGACGGCGACGGCACTTACTACGTGCTTGAAGACAACCTGCGCACTCCGAGCGGCGTGAGCTACATGCTCGAAGACCGCAAGATGATGATGCGCCTGTTCCCGGAGCTGTTCGCCGCGCAGCGCATCGCGCCCATCGACCATTATCCGAACCTGTTGCTCGACACCCTCAAAAGCTCAAGCCCGATCGACGACCCGAGCGTGGTGGTTCTGACGCCGGGGCGCTTCAACAGTGCATTCTTCGAACACGCGTTTCTGGCGCGGGAAATGGGCGTCGAACTGGTGGAGGGCGCGGACCTGTTCGTGCGTGACGACAAGGTCTTCATGCGCACCACCGACGGGCCGAAAGCGGTGGACGTGATCTATCGCCGTCTCGATGACGCGTTCCTCGACCCGCTGGCATTCCGCCCGGACTCGATGCTCGGCGTGCCAGGGCTGTTGTCGTCGTATCGTTCGGGCAACGTGGTGCTGGCCAACGCCATCGGTACCGGCGTGGCGGACGACAAATCGGTCTACCCGTTTGTCACCGAGATGATCCGTTTCTACCTCGACGAAGAACCGATCCTGAAGAACGTACCGACCTGGCAGTGCCGCAACCCCTCGGAACTTTCCCACGTGCTGGCCAATCTTCCGGATCTGGTGGTCAAGGAAACCCAGGGCTCCGGCGGTTACGGAATGCTCGTAGGGCCGGCGGCGACGACCGCGGAAATCGATGCGTTCCGCGAGCGGATCAAAGCCAAGCCCCACGCGTACATCGCGCAGCCGACGCTGTCGCTGTCGACCTGTCCGACCTTTGTCGAAAACGGCATTGCGCCGCGCCATATCGACCTGCGTCCGTTCGTTTTGTCCGGACGTGAAACCCGGGTTGTGCCCGGCGGTTTGACCCGTGTCGCCCTGCGTGAAGGCTCCCTGGTGGTGAACTCCTCCCAGGGCGGCGGAACCAAGGATACCTGGGTGGTCGAGGATTGAAGGAAGCTTGCCATGCTAAGTAGAACTGCCTCGGATCTGTACTGGATGTCGCGTTACCTGGAGCGGGCGGAAAACCTCGCACGGATGCTCGATGTCAGCTATTCGCTGTCGCTGATGCCGCAGGACGGTCGCGGCGACGGTCTGCACGAACTGGCCATGCCGTTGTTGATCACCGGTACCCTCGACGATTACCTGGAGCGCCACGGTGAGCTGCACGCCGAGCGCCTGCTGCACTTTTTCGCCCTCGATGCGGCCAACCCGGCGAGCATCTACAGCTGCCTGGGCGCAGCGCGGGCCAGTGCACATGCGGTGCGCGGGCGGATCACCGCGGACATGTGGGAAAACATCAACGCAACGTGGCTGGAGATTCGCGGGATCGCCGAGCAGGGCCTCGGCCGTTACGGCATGAGCCGTTTCTGCGAGTGGATCAAGGAACGCTCGCACCTGTTTCGTGGTGCGTCCTACGGCACCATCATGCGCAACGATGCGTTCCGCTTCATTCGCCTCGGCACCTTCATCGAGCGCGCGGACAACACGTTGCGACTGCTCGACGCGCGCTATGAAATGGCCGGCGATCAGGCCGAAGCCGTCAGTGACGGCACTGCCCACGCCTATTACCAGTGGAGTGCGCTGCTGAGGGCTCTTTCATCGTTCGAGGCCTACACCGAGATCTACCGTGATGCCCCCGGTGCCCGGCATGTCGCCGAACTGCTGCTGTTGCGCGCCGATGTGCCGCGCTCGTTGCGGGCCTGCACCGAGGAAATCGACCAGATCCTCGCCCAGCTACCTGGGGCGAACGGCCGTCCGGCGCAGCGCCTGGCCGCTGAAATGGACGCGCGTCTGCGTTACACCGGGATCAACGAAATCCTTGCCGAAGGCCTGCACGCCTGGCTCACCGAATTCATCCCGCTGGTGCGCCAGCTGGGCAACGCCATTCACAGTTCATACCTGGAGGCTGCATGAGACTTTCCATAAGCCACGAGACCACCTATCACTATGAAGATCAGGTGCGGGCGAGCATCCAGTATCTGCGCCTGACCCCGCACGACAGCGAGCGTCAGCACGTGTTGAGCTGGCAGCTCGACCTGCCGCGTCCGGTGCGCGCCCAGCTCGATCCGTTCGGCAACATCCTGCATGTGCTGACCATGGACGAGCCGCACGAAGCGATCATCATCGGTGCGCGCGGCCAGGTCGACATCGACGAGTTGCGCGAAGCCGAACACGAGAGTCAGTCGGCGCTGCCGTTCCTGCGCTTCACCCGCCTGACCGAGGCCGACGAGGCGTTGCGGGCGTTTGCCGACAAATCCTGCAAGCAGCGACGGGATCGCACCGCGCTGATTGATCTGATGCACGGCTTGAACCAGCACATGACTTACACGCCGGGCTCCACCGAAGTCGATACCAGCGCGGCCGAAGCCTTCGCCGGGCGTGCTGGAGTTTGCCAGGATCACACCCATGCCTTCCTGGCCTGCGCGCGCAGCCTGGGGATCCCGTCACGCTACGTCTCGGGTTATCTGTACAGCGAAGATTGCGAGCATCTGGCCAGCCATGCGTGGGCTGAAGCGTGGCTCGATGACGCCTGGTACAGCTTTGACGTGACCAACGAACTGGCCCGGCCAGAGCGGCATTTGAAACTGGCGGTGGGCCTGGATTACCTGGATGCCTGCCCGGTACGCGGCATGCGTCGAGGCGGGGGGAGCGAGCAGATGCATGCGAAGGTGTTTGTCTCGCCGACGCCGGTTATCTCCGTGCAACAGCAATAACGCATATCCCCTGTAGGAGTGAGCCTGCTCGCGATCGAGGTATGTCAGTCAGACCATTTTTGACTGACCCACCGCGATCGCGAGCAGGCTCACTCCTACAAGGGGATAGTGTTCAGGGCTTAACCTTGCGCCCAGCCATGTGCTGCAAATAGCCAACCAGCATCTGCAAATCCCCCTCCGGCAACACCTCTACCGAAAACCCCGGCATCTTCGCTTGTGGCCACTGACGCAGACTCTGCGGATCGCGAATGTAGCGCTTGAGGAAGTCCGTGCCGAAATACTCGGTCGGGTTATACGGAATGTTCAGATCCGGCCCGAACTGCGCATCGCCCGCGCCGTTCAGGCGGTGGCAGGCCAGGCAGTTTTTCTGAAACAGCGCAAAACCCTGATTCACCGGGTCATCGGTTTTCAGTTTGGAATCCGGCAACAGGGCAGGGAAGCGCTCGGCCACTGGCGCCATGCGCTTGATGCTCGCCACTTCGAACGGCCATTGCTCGGGACTGATGTTGCCGGCTTGCGGGTCGGTCCACACCAGATAGAACGGCCCTGCACTGTGTTTGCCCTCGGACAGCGGTGGCCACGGCTGCGCCGGGTCCTCGATCGCCAGCCACGCCCGTGCGCCCTTGCTGTTGAGCAGCGGTGCAGCGCTCAGCTCGGCGGCAAATCCGTCCAGCGCCACCGCCTGCAAGTGATCGTCCGGTTTTATGCCGGTGAGCAGCGCCGCCACAGGTACGACGCGATAAGTCATGTCCTTTTTGTAGGACACATCATTTTTTATGGTGAGGGTTTGCGCCTGCGGATGCTTTAGCAGTTCCGCGGTCTGCCAGGTGCGGCTGGTGGCGCCCAGTTGTAAATCCAGCTGTGCGGCAGACAAAGGCATGCTCAGTAGCAAGGCCCAGAACACAATAAGCGTTTTCAAGAGATCGCCGTCCATGTCGTGCAAGTGCGCAAAGGTTGGCACAGCCACGCTGGCCCGGGTAGCGGGCCAGTCACATTTTATGTGGCGATAACGGGCGCCTGCCGCTTGAGTCAGCCAATGACCTTGGTGAGGTTGGGCAAAATCAACAACAGCGTCGTGGCGAAAAGAATGAGCCCTGCTTGACGTACTTTCGGTTGTTTGAACATGGCTTGACCGCCTTTATTGTTATTTCCTGATGTTTGCCTGCATATCCATGACGGCAAACGCTGCACTTCCTGTTGAAGAACGTCGGCCCCGGCAAAACCCGACGACCCTGACGTACATGTACTACCTTAGAGCCCGCGTCATGCGCGGCTTAGATCCATTTCGTATGTATTTGCTGCTGCTAGCGATAAAAAACGCATGAGGCGCATTGCCAGCTTCTTCGCCGCCCGCTTGCTAGACAACTCGCCGACCTGAACCGGTTCACCCGATGCTGAATGACCGTCCGTCTGAGCGTGCACGTCAACGTCATTGAGCGCTGTGGTCATTGAATCCTCGACGGCGCGGGACAACAGTGACAGCACGAAATTCACTCACCGCACAGGTTCGAGGACGTCATGACCCAAGCTTTGATTTTCGATGCGTTACGCACGCCCCGCGGCAAAGGCAAGGCCGATGGCGCGCTGCACAGCGTCAAACCGGTGAATCTGGTCGCCGGGCTGTTGACCGCACTGCAAAGCCGTACCGCGCTGGACACCAGTCAGGTCGATGACGTGGTGCTCGGCTGCGTCACGCCGATTGGCGATCAGGGTTCGGACATTGCCAAGACCGCGGTGCAGGTAGCTGATTGGGATGTCAGCGTCGCCGGCGTGCAGATCAACCGTTTCTGCGCTTCGGGTCTGGAGGCGGTGAACCTTGGCGCGATGAAAGTCCGTTCCGGGTTCGAAGACCTGGTGGTGGTCGGCGGCGTCGAGTCGATGTCACGGGTGCCGATGGGCAGCGATGGCGGCGCCTGGGCGCTGGATCCGCAAACCAACCTGCACAGCCACTTCACCCCGCAGGGCGTAGGCGCGGATCTGATCGCCACCCTGGAAGGCTTCAGCCGTGAGGATGTCGATGCCTACGCGCTGCACTCGCAACAAAAAGCGGCGCGGGCGCGGGCTGACGGCTCGTTCAACAAGTCGCTGGTGCCGGTGCAGGATCAGAACGGCATCATCCTGCTCGACCACGACGAATTCATTCGGGCCGAGTCGACCATGGAGGGCCTCGGCAAGCTCAAGCCGAGTTTCGAAATGATCGGCCAGATGGGTTTCGATGCTACGGCGCTGCGGGTCTATAGCCACGTCGAGCGGATCAACCACGTGCACACGCCGGGCAACAGCTCCGGGATCGTCGACGGTGCGGCGCTGATGTTGATCGGCTCCGAAGCCAAGGGCCGTGCGCTCGGCCTGCAACCACGGGCGCGAATCGTCGCCACGGCGGTGACCAGCACTGACCCGACGATCATGCTCACCGGCCCGGCACCGGCCACCCGCAAGGCTCTGGCCAAGGCTGGCTTGCGCGTGGAGGACATCGATCTGTTCGAGGTCAACGAAGCATTTGCCTCGGTGGTGCTCAAGTTCATCAAGGACATGGCGGTGGACCCGGACAAGGTCAACGTCAATGGCGGCTCCATCGCCATGGGCCACCCGCTGGGCGCCACCGGTTGCGCGATCCTCGGCACCCTGCTCGATGAACTGGAAGCCCGGCGCCTGCGCTACGGTCTGGCGACGCTGTGCGTCGGCGGCGGCATGGGCATTGCCACCATCATCGAACGCCTCTGAGCCCCGAATTCAAGGAACCTTGTTATGAGCGAAGCCATTCGTTACGAAAAAGGCCAGGACGGCATCGTCGTGCTGACCATCGACATGCCGGGCCAGAGCGCCAACACCATGAACGCCGTGTACCGCCAGGCCATGGGCGCCTGCGTTGAACGCTTGCTGGCGGAAAAGGACAGCATCGCCGGGGTCATCATAACCTCGGCGAAGAAAACCTTCTTTGCCGGCGGCGACCTCAATGAGCTGATCAAGGTCGGCAAACCCGAAGCCAAAGCGTTCTATGACATGGTGCTGAGCCTCAAGGGGCAACTGCGCACCCTGGAAACCCTCGGCAAACCGGTGGTCGCCGCGATCAACGGTGCGGCGCTCGGCGGTGGCTGGGAAATCTGCCTGGCCTGCCATTACCGGGTGGCGCTGGATGATGCAACGGTGCAACTCGGGCTGCCGGAAGTGACACTGGGCCTGCTGCCGGGCGGCGGCGGGGTAGTGCGCATGGTGCGCATGCTCGGCATCGAAAAAGCCCTGCCGTATCTGCTCGAAGGCAAAAAGGTACGCCCACAGCAGGCGTTGCAGGCCGGTTTGATCGATGAACTGGCGGCGGATCGTGACAAACTGCTGGCCAAGGCTCGCGCATGGATTGTCGCGAATCCGAACGCCGTGCAGCGTTGGGACGTGAAGGGCTATCAGATCCCCGGCGGCACGCCGTCGAATCCGAAAGTTGCGCAAATGCTGGCGATTGCGCCATCGATCCTGCGGGCGAAAACCCAGGGCACGCTGCCGGCCCCGGAGAAAATTCTCTGTGCGGCGGTGGAGGGCGCGCAGGTGGACTTCGACACCGCGCACTTGATCGAAACCCGTTACTTCACCGAATTGACCACCGGGCAAATCTCGAAAAACCTGATCGGCACCTTCTGGTTTCAGCTCAACGAAATCAACGCCGGTGGCTCGCGGCCGCAGGGCTTTGCGCCCTATGTCACGCGCAAGGTCGGCGTGCTCGGCGCGGGCATGATGGGCGCGGGGATCGCTTTCGTCAGCGCCTCGGCCGGCATCGACGTGGTGCTCAAGGACATCAACCTGGCGGCGGCCGAGAAGGGCAAGGCGCATTCGGCGGCATTGCTCGACAAGAAAGTCGCCCGGGGCCAGATGACCGCCGAAAAACGCGAAGCGGTGCTGGCGCGGATTCAGCCCAGCGAAAATGATGCCGATCTGGCGGGCTGCGACCTGATCATCGAAGCGGTGTTCGAGGATCGCGAGCTGAAAGCCAAAGTCTCGGCGGCGGCGCAGCTAGTGGTCGGGGCCGAGGCGGTGATTGCCTCCAATACCTCAACCTTGCCGATCACCGGCCTGGCGGCGGCAGTGCCGGATCGGAGCAAGTTCATCGGCCTGCATTTTTTCAGTCCGGTGGAAAAAATGCCGCTGGTGGAAATCATCAAAGGCGCGCAGACCAGCGATGAAACCCTGGCGCGGGGTTTTGACTTCGTCCTGCAAATCAAGAAAACCCCGATCGTGGTCAACGACAGTCGCGGCTTCTTTACCTCGCGGGTGTTTGGCACCTTTACCAACGAAGGCATTGCCATGCTCGGCGAGGGCGTGAGTGCGCCGATGATCGAGACCGAAGCGCGCAAGGCCGGGATGCCGGTCGGGCCACTGGCGATCTCCGACGAAGTTTCCCTCAGCCTGATGAGCCATATCCGCCAGCAAACGGCCAAAGACCTGCAAGCAGAAGGGAAACCGCTGATAGAGCATCCGGCGTTCGCCGTGATTGACTTGCTGCTCAATGAATACAAGCGTCCGGGCAAAGCCGCCGGCGTTGGCTTCTACGATTATCCGGTGGGTGGTCAGAAGCATCTGTGGCCTGAGCTGAAGACGCGTTTCGAGAAAGCGGACGGGCAGATTTCGCCCAAGGATGTGCGTGATCGTCTGCTGTTCGTGCAGGCCCTCGAAACCGTGCGCTGTGTGGAGGAGGGCGTGCTGACCTCGACGGCGGACGCCAACATCGGCTCGATCTTCGGCATCGGTTTTGCCGCATGGACCGGTGGTGCGCTGCAGTTCATCAATCAGTACGGGGTGCAGGACTTCGTCGCGCGTGCGCAGTATCTGGCCGAGCAATATGGCGAGCGCTTTACGCCGCCGGCGTTGTTGCTGGAAAAAGCCGCGAAAGGCGAGCTGTTTTAAGTGATCGGGTGAACGCTGCGGGGCTTGCCTTGCCGGGGTGTTTCAAGGCAGGCTCTGGGGTGTTCATTATTCCCATCACGTGTCAGGTATTTTTTATGTCGCTACGCATCTGCATTCTGGAAACCGACATCCTGCGTCCGGAACTGGTCGATCAATATCAGGGTTACGGGCAGATGTTCCAGCGCCTGTTCTCGCAGCAGCCGATTGCCGCCGAGTTCACCGTGTACAACGTGATGCAGGGCGAATACCCGAGCGACGACCAGACGTTTGACGCGTACCTGATCACCGGTAGCAAGGCTGATTCGTTCGGCACCGACCCGTGGATCCAGACCCTCAAGCAATACCTGCTGACCCGTTACGAGCGTGGCGACAAGCTGCTCGGCGTGTGCTTCGGCCATCAACTGCTGGCGCTGCTGCTCGGTGGCAAGAGTGAGCGCGCCACTCAGGGCTGGGGTGTCGGCACCCACAACTACAAACTGGCGGCCAAGGCGCCGTGGATGAGCCCGGTACGCGAAGAGCTGACGCTGCTGATCAGTCATCAGGATCAAGTCACCGCGCTGCCGGAAAATGCCACCGTCATCGCCTCCAGCGATTTCTGCCCGTTTGCCGCGTATCACATCAACGATCAGGTGCTGTGCTTCCAGGGCCATCCGGAATTCATTCACGACTATTCGCGGGCGCTGCTGGAACTGCGCCAGGAAGCGCTGGGTTCACAGATCTACTCTAAAGGCGTCGCCAGCCTGGAGCAGGAACACCATGGCACCACAGTTGCGGAATGGATGATGCGTTTTGTGGCGCACAAGCCAGAAGCGGCCTGAAAAGCTTCGCTCCTACATTGATCCTTGTCGATAACAAGATCCAGGTGGGAGCGAGCCTGCTCGCGGATTGTCCGGCCAACGCAGTCGCTACTACAACCACCCCGACTTCTTGAAACTCGCCCACAAACTCACACACCCCACCGTGATAAACCCCAGCACGCCGAAATAGCCGTAGTGCCAGCTCAGCTCCGGCATGTTCTGGAAGTTCATCCCGTAGATCCCGGCCACCGCTGTCGGGAACGCGAGAATTGCCGCCCACGCGGCAAACTTGCGCTGCACCACGCTTTGTCTTGAAGCCTCAAGCAACACACCGATCTCGATGGTCTGGCTGGCGATGTCCGCCAGCGTGGTCAGGTCTTCCATCTGCCGCGTGACGTGAATCTGCACATCACGGAAGTAAGGGCGCATGTTCTTGTCGATGAACGGAAAGCTCAGCTTCTGCAGCTCCTCACCGATCTCCACCATCGGCGCTGCATAGCGACGCAAGCGCAGGACATCGCGGCGCAGGCCGTGGAGCTTCTGGATGTCGTGTTCGTTCAGCGCACTGCACAGTACGTTGCGCTCCAGTTCATCGATCTCGGCATGAATCGCCTCGCCCACCGGCTGGTAGTTTTCGATCACGAAATCCAGGATTGCATAGAGGACGAAATCTTCCCCGTGCTCCAGCAACAATGGACGTGCCTCACAGCGTTGGCGGACATGCGCATAGGACGCCGAGTGGCCGTTGCGGGCGGTGATGATGTAGCCCTTGCCGGCGAAGATATGCGTTTCGATGAACTGCAAAATGCCATGCTCGCGAATCGGCGAGTAAGTGACGATAAACAATGCGTCGCCAAAGGTTTCCAGCTTCGGCCGGCTGTGTTTTTCCAGGGCGTCTTCAATGGCCAGTTCGTGCAGGTTGAACTGACGTTGCAGTTTGGCCAGCTCTTGAGCGTCCGGCTCTTCCAGGCCGATCCAGACAAAGTGCCCGGTCTTGGCGGCCCAGGCGGCACCCTCATCGAGGGTAATATTGGTGACTTTCTTACCAGCGCTGTAAACCGCAGCAGCAACAACTCGACCCATGGTGGTGGTTCACTTCTTCTTGGCAGATGGCAGGGAGTACAAGGCTTCAGCTTAGCCGTGTCGCTGCTTGAGAGTCAGTGAAATCTGCACAGTTCACCCGGCAAAAGAAAACCCGCACAAGGCGGGTCTGTTTTATCACGCAGCTTGCAACTGCTGATCCATCGCGGCGATGCATTCGCGCATCTGTTCGCGGCACTGGGACATGAGCAAGGGCATGTCATCCATCGTCAGCCCTGCTGTAGGAATAGCCGGCAGCGAGCGTATGAGGATTTTCCCGCTGCGCCAGCGGTTCAGGCGCATGTGCTTGATGTAGCTGCTGACGCACACCGGCACGATCGGCACGCCGGCGGCAATCGCCATCTGGAACGCCCCCTTCTTGAATGGCAGCAATTCTTCACCGAGGTTGCGCGTACCTTCCGGAAACACCCAGATCGAGGTGTCTTCGTTCTGCAAGGTGTTGGTGGTGGTGAGCATCGACTGACGCGCTTTGTGCGCATTGCCTCGGTCGATCAACACATTGCCGGCGAGCCAGAACAACTGCCCGAACAGTGGCACCCATTTCAGGCTCTTCTTGCCGATGCACACGGTGCGACGCGGCACCACGTTACCGAACACAAACAGGTCGTAGTTGGACTGATGGTTGGCGATGATCACGCAGCTGTCCGGCTTGTTCATCAAGCCGTGGACGTCGGACCTTACGCGCAGACGCAGAATGCACATGGCCGGCCAAGCATAGAGGCGGGCGCACAGACGGCTGTTGTCGGGGTTGAAGGGACGGCACAGGCCGAGAATCACCCCCAATACACCGGCCAGAATAAAGTGCTGGCCCATCAATAACATACGAAACACAAACAGCATTTTCAGGCCCACCGGGACAAAAGGTGGCGCAGTGTACGGATGTGCACTGTTTTCGGCAATTGCTGCTATAGAGTCCGGAGATAGGCGATGTTTAAGCGCATGTTTCCGGGGTGATCGTCAGACCTGTCCTAGAGCGGTTGACGGTTGATCAACCGAACGCGCAAGAAAAAGCCCGACACGACGGTCGGGCTTTTCTTCGGCTCGGGAAGAGGCGGCTTAGCCCAGATGTTCCTGGTCCTGGATGATCGCGTTGTCGAGGGCTTCGAGCAGCGCCTTGCGCACTTTGAGCTTGGTGTTCTTGTGCGCATTCATGTTGATCTTCTTCAACTGACGCGCGGCGGCCAGGGCGGCGCCTTGCAGTTCTTCGGCAGCCACCACCTTGTCGAGGAAACCGGCATCCACCGCGCTCTTTGGATCAAACATCTCGCCGTTGATCACCGAACGGTGGAACGCCGAACGACGCAGGCGATCACGTGCCAGCTCGATACCGGCATGGTGCATGGTCATGCCGATCTGCACTTCGTTCAGACCAATGCTGAACGGGCCGTCGACGCCGATGCGGTAATCGGCAGACAACAGCAGGAACGCGCCCTTGGCCACCGCGTGCCCAGGGCACGCAACGATCACCGGGAACGGGTGAGAGAGCAGACGACGGGCCAGGGTCGAACCGGCGGTCACCAGCGACACGGCTTCTTTAGGGCCGGCAGTCATCACCTTCAAGTCGTAGCCGCCGGACAGAATCCCCGGCTGACCGGTAATGATCACAATGGCACGATCAGTCACCGCCTGATCCAGCGCCGCGTTGAACGCCGCAATCACGTCCGGGGAAATGGCATTGACCTTGCCGTTGTTCAAGGTCAGGGTCGCGATGCCGTCTTCGAGGTGGTAGGCAATCAACTCACTCATGACGCAATTCCTTGTAAGAAAGATGGGCAGACGTTACCCACCACCGTAGGCCAGGTAAAGCGCCGTGACTGACTCGCTGGTCACCGTTTCCCGGCTCACCCGGCGTAGCGCGCCGTTCTGCTTCTATATAGAAGGGTCGGCATCACCAGAGATTGGCCGGTTTGCCATCGTCCAGCGCCGGGCCAAACGACTTTTTCTCTTAACCGCATGAAAATTCTGAAAAAAAGTTTGCCATCGGAAAAGCTTTCGACTACATTAGCGCGCCTCGACAGACAGAACATGTTTGAAGAGATACGGTGAAGTGTCCGAGTGGCTTAAGGAGCACGCCTGGAAAGTGTGTATACAGGAAACTGTATCGAGAGTTCGAATCTCTCCTTCACCGCCACATTCAATACACAAAACCCCTGATTTCGAAAGAGATCAGGGGTTTTGTGGTTTCTGGCGTCTGGAAAATAACCCGATAGGATCAATAGGGGGGCTGATGCTTTGTTTCGGTGCGTCAAAAGCAGGCTCAGACAAGCAGGCTTTGGCGTTTCGAATAAAAAGGGCGAAATTTCCGCGTTTCACCGGTTTCCCTAGGTTGTGATTCTGCGCGATAGTGGCGTTTTGTAATCGCCTTCAGGAAGCGCTAAATGCCTGGAAGCTCATCGGCAGTTCAACGCAGGGAAGTGCAGTGAAGACAGTTGTCATGATGGCTCTATTTTTGGGGTTGTGCGGTTGCGTTACCGATTCTCGCAGTTCCGCGCCATCACTCTGGACCGATGGCATCATGCTGGAGCAGAAGACGGTCACCGTAGATGAACTACACGCCAAAGTGATCATGCAGGCATCAGGTGATGCAGCTAACCCGGTAGATTTTGAAGTAGTTCGAGGAAACGACCCGGATAAACGACCCGATAAACTTGGGACCGTCGTCAAACCGTTTCGCAATAAAGTTGGCGCATGGTTCAGTCGTCTCAATAGTGCGGTTTCCAAGCAGTTCCCCCAGCTGGAAATACTGGCCGATCCCGGCCAGACATTGCAAGTGGGCGGATCATCGACGGTCAGAAGCCAAATTCCGGCGCCAGGTTATCGCACGCTTTACAACGAAGACTATGTATTCAACCCGTCGAAGAACAAGTATGAGAAAAAGGTAACCGCCAATCCGACTGTCTCCTCGTATTACACCTGCGGACCGATCACAAGTACCTTTGTTCCCGAGAAGCAAAAGGTTTATCTGGCGGAGTTTGTTTTCGTAGATCGTGGGGAAGGGTGTGAACTTCAGGTCTATGACATCACACAACCCAAGCTGCATGTCCCGGTCGTTGCCATCAAAGGTGCGCTGCCCTCGTCGGGCAGGTCGTTCCACTCACCATAGGCTCTGCAAGAACGAGATTCCTTGCTGAACCTGATGCGCTTGAGAGGCACCGTTTAGTCGGTTGGGTGTTGCTGCTGGCTCGGAAGCTGCCTCAAATACCGAAACTCCACTGTCCCAGCCTGAAGTTTCGAGTCTCTCCTTCACCGCCAAATTCAATACGCCAAACCTCTGATTTCGAAAGAGATCAGGGGTTTTTAGGTTTTTGGCGTCCGGATTTTCTTCGCACCAGGGCAGGACCCTGGTGTTGGCGCAGATAGAGCGAATGCTGACGTCCTGCTCGCGGTTCCAGGTCTGGCTTGGCTCATTGCTTTTTCGGGACGAAACGCGATTCAAACCCAGGGAACAGTCGATCCGGTTCCGCGACGTACATCCCCAATAACACGCCCGGCAACCTTCTATTCATATCGTCCAGGACTGCTTCAGGCGAGCTGCCGATGGCGTCGGCGATTTCTGTGCATTTCTCTCTGAACGTGGCTTCGTGGTGCATGGACACATTGTTCAGGGAGTAATGTTTTTCGGCGAGATCCGAGATGAAGAACTGCAGCACGTTCATGCTGTGGTAGTGAAGAAACACGGCGCTGATGTACGAAGTCACATAGCCAAAGATGCTCATGACCAGCCATTCGGGCTTCAGCGCTGACATGAGCACCAGCATGACGCCCAAGGGCACGATTGCCAGTTTTGCCCTTTTTCGCAAAGTGAGTAACAGGTAGCTGAACCAGCCAATGCAGTTTCCGATCATTGCGTGGCTAGAGAGAGTGAAGAGTTGATCGCGGGTTGAGTAATACTTTTCGGTAAACGACAACGTTTTGAAGTCCGCCAGGAAGTGGTTGGCGTTAACCATAAAGCTCGCATTATCAAACCAGGCCAGCAAGGGCTGGAAGAGCAGGGCGGACCACAGCAGAACGAAGAGCAGCACGGCGTTGAAACAGAGGGCGAAGAACAGAAAACAGCACATTCCTTTTAGGCGAAGCGTGTATTGCATGGGTGATCCTTCGTGTATCGCTGTGCGCGCGTAAAGTTAACAGTGGTGCAGTCGTCGCCAAGCGACGTGTCTGTCAGGAACTGCGATTATAAGGCTACTATCTCGGCGTTTCTCGTTCAGGGTTTACAATCGCGACCTTTATGGACATAGGAACTGCTTGCATGATCATTTCTACCACTCACACCATCGAAGGCCGGCAGATCACCGCGTACCTGGACATTGTCAGCGCGGAGTCGGTGCAGGGGGTGAATGTGATCCGTGACATGTTTGCCGGCATGCGCGATTTTTTCGGTGGGCGCTCGCAGACGCTGGAGCGTGCTTTGAAAGAGGCGCGGGTTCAGGCGACTGACGAGATCAAGGAGCGGGCGCGGGCGTTGCAGGCGGATGCGGTGGTCGGGCTGGATTTCGAGATCAGCATGCCCGCGGGTAAGGGTGGCATGGTTGTCGTGTTCGCGACGGGTACGGCGGTCAAGTTGCGTTGATGCCGTTGCCGGTTCAAGCGAGCCCATTCAGACGATGAGTGGGCTTTTGCTGTTTGTGCTCAGTTCAGCCCTGTGGATTGCAGATGTTGAATCGGTGCAGCCCATTCGTCGGGCATCAGCCAATCTGAATCACAAGTCCAGGAATGACCGGCTAGTCTCAAAAGCCTTGGAGGTCGATATTTTTTCAGGCAAAAAGGCTTTGCCGGTATCGATCCATTTGAAAGGGGCGAAGGTATGACTGATCCGTATATCGAAGACGATGGCGCTGAATTTTCATTCAACAACTGCGTCCGTTGCGGCCAGACGGAGTATCAGGCGGGCTTTGGCGAGGATCCGGTTCAGACCGGCAAGATCAAGTCCACCGCGCCCAAGGGGCCGAAAGCCAAGTTTCTGCCGAAGGTCTCGGCCCGGTCGAGAAAGTAATCAGCTACCTCATAACCCCGTCTATGAACGGGGTTTTTTATGCCTGAAGTTTATAAGGGAAATCTCCTACAAGCAGGTGGGCAGATTCCGATTTTTTTCACAAACTTTTCACGTCCACGGACGTAGGGTGAAGCCATCCGTTAGAAAGCAAGTCTCCAGCCCGTCTCCCCAGCGGGCTTTTTTTTGCCTGCGATAAAACCTTTTGCCAATTCGCTGTCCAATCGGCGCCAAGTGCGCGGCGGCAGCTGATTTTGTCTGGACTTCAGCCCGTCGGCAGCGTTCAATCTCGGCCCCTTTTGATCTCCCTATTTTTGAGGTTCTTGTCATGCGTTTAACGTTGCCCGCTCTGGTTCTGGGTCTTCTGGTTGCTCAAGGTGCGGTGGCTGGCGAAGGCACTGCTGCACTTGGCGGTGGTCTGGGGGGCGCGCTGGGTAATGTGGTCGGCCAGAAAATGGGCGGCAGCACCGGCGCAGCGATTGGTGCCGGTGTTGCAGGCGCAGCGGGCAGCGCGATGGCCGCGGGCAAAGGCAGCCGGACCAAAGCAGCCATCGGCGGTGGTGTTGGCGCGGCCGGTGGCTCGGTGATCGGCAACAGCCTGGGCGGCAGAAATGGCGCAACCATTGGCGCCGGCCTCGGCGGTGCGGCCGGTGGTGCCGTGGGCGCCAACCTGTCCAAGGGTCACAAGCGTCACTGATCGCGAACGCTTGTCAGAAAAAGCCCGGCTCGATGCCGGGCTTTTTCATGGCTGAACGTTTTTCCGGAAAACCTCTCCAAATGACATAGGCCCTGTGGGCATACCGTCCCGATTCGGGAACTGTGAGGTTCAAATGCGTTTGTCATTGTCTGCACTGTTTTTCGGATTACTGATTGCTCAAGGCGCGATGGCCGCCGGAGATGGCAGTGCCGCTGTCGGTGGCGGGCTGGGTGGCGTGCTCGGTAATGTCGTCGGTGGTCAGCTCGGTGGCAGCACCGGTGCGGCGGTCGGCGCGGGCGTTGGCGGAGCGGCGGGTGGCGCGGTCGGCGCGAATAAACACAATCGCACCGAAGCCGCCATTGGCGGTGGCCTCGGCGCTGCCGGTGGCTCAGTGGTTGGCAACAGCCTGGGCGGCTCCACCGGTTCAGCCATCGGTGCAGGATTGGGCGGCGCGGCCGGTGGTGCGGTGGGCAACAACCTGGGTGGCGACGGCGGAAGTGGACATTCCGGTGGCGGTCACAAGCACAACAAGTACAAACATAAAAACCGCCATCATTGATTGACGATTGAAAAGAAACCCGGCCTGGCGCCGGGTTTTTCGTGTCTGGCGGTCTGACGCTGGAACGATTGGCCGTAGGGCTTTTCGAACGTTATACAACCCACTAGACGTAGAGGTTTGCCATGACGCCCGAAACTGAAGGCAAGGAAGAAAAAGGCCCGAGCGGTCTGCCGTTTATCAATGATCCGGGGAACGAGGATCCGGGGTCGCTGATGGATGATGCGACCGTGCCGCTGAATGATGCGGATGATGCTTTGGATGAGGAGTATGAAGAGGATGAGGATGAGCAGTAATTGCTTGTTCCTTTGATCGACCGAGGTAGTGCTGCTTTCGAATCTTCAGGGCCTGAGGTTCTGTCAGGCCCTTTGCGAGGTGTGAGATGGGTGGTGAGCAGAAGGAGGATGATGTCGATGAAACGCCCACAGCATCGCTTTAACTGGCTGCACAGAATGAGACATCAATCCTGTCCGCGCTGACTTTAAAGTGCCCATTCAGATGGGGGTATTCGTAGTGGATATCCTGATCAGCAAAATCGACAACAGACCGGAAGACGTCCCCATCCAAGTAGCCATAAATGTCACAGGAGAGCCCATCATCAATCCTCTCAATCTGCTTTTTTTTATATTCGCTGGCTGATACGCACTCTTCATCAGGCAACAGCATTTCGAACTCCACTTCGTAAGTACCGCCCACCTCTATTTTTGAAGGGCTGTAACTGACGAAGCACCGTACCGAAAAATCCTCAATTACCAGTTCAATAGCGTCTTCTACGACTGGATCGATTCCGACGACTAATGCTTTGTATGTCCTAATCATGAGCAGGCCTCACAGTTTTATCTTGTGCGTTGCCATTGATTGTCCGCCAAAATTCTTTTCCACTCTTGGTGTGTAGCGTCGTAATTTTCATCATTCGAATTGGTGCCTGCGAAAGCAAATTTTGCTTCACCTTTCCGATTGTTTCCCATCAATAACAAATACCCTGATCGCACCTCTCCCTTGTATAAATACTCCACACGAGTACCTTGATTCACCGGCGGCGGACAGTTCGAGCTCAACCCCAACGGATCCACCCACCCCGTCGGATTCGACACATACCGATACTGATTCAGCCCACCCGCCAGCTTGATGGGGTCCGGCGTCAGATACCGCCCCAACCTCGGGTCGTAATACCGGTGCCGGTTGTAATGCAGCCCACTTTCCGCATCGAAATACTGCCCCTGAAACCGCAGCGGCTGATCCAGGTAGTCTTCGCCCGCCAGGGTGATCGCCGAGACTTTGCCGTAGGCGTCGTACTGCGCCGACCAGACGATTTCGCCGCTGTAGTCGGTGAGTTCCTGCGGGGTGCCGAGGTGGTCGAGTTGGTAGTAGAACGGGCAGGCTTTTTTCGGGCCTTTGCCGTCGAGCAGCGCCATTGGGCGGAAGGTGCCGGGTTCGTAGACGTAGCTGCGGTGGTGGGTCGGGCTGCTTTCGGCGACGAGGTGGTCGCCTTGCCAGAAGAACTCGGTGCTGACCCCGTCGACGGTCTTGCGGATGCGCCGGCCGAAGGCGTCGTACTGGTAGGACGCGGTGTTGCCGTCGGGGCGGGTCAGGCCGATCAGGCGGTGCTGGAACGCTCCCACTCCCAGAAGAAGCTCGCACCACCGGTCAATTGCCGCTGCAGGATAACGTGGGCGTCGTCGTAGTCGTAACGCTCGCTGTCACCAACCGAATGGGTCGCTTCCAGCAGACGCTGGCGGGCGTCGTAGCGGTAGCTGATCAGCGTCTGTTCGGTATGCCAGCCAGTCCCGTCAGAGCCAAAGGACTGATAGTCGACAGCGACCAGTTGCGCCCGGTCATAACGCAATAACAACGACCGCCCCGCGCCATTGTCGAGACGAACAATCCGCTCCTGATGATCACGAGAAACGGTCAGCCGATTGCCATACGCATCACTGATCGCCACCAACCGCCCGGCGCGAAAGTGATAAAACCGCGCCACATCCCCCGCCAGCGCAACAATCAGCTCCTCCGGCTCATCCCCCAGAAAAATCGCCGCCCGCGACAGGCTGTTGTGAATCGCCGGCCGTTCAACACTGGGCAAGGGAAACCGTGTGCTTCGGTTCTCATGGTCGATCCAGACCACCGCATCGCCATCGAACGCCAGCCGATGCGCCAGCGAATGACTCCAGCCAAACCCGAGTCCGACGTCGATCTCGACGGCGCTGGTGCGATACAACCGGGTGAACTCGAACGGCAGGCGCCCATCGAGCGTGCCATCGGTGAGGGTCAGCAGTTCTTCGCCGGTGACCATCGACACCGGACAGCCATTGGTGCAGGTCAGCAGGGCGCAATCGGCGCTGTCGCCGTTGGGATTTTTCGCTTGATCGGGAGCGTCGTCGCGAGGTTCGTGACGCTCCATCCGGGTTGTGCTCCGCGACTTGTCCCGTGCCATGGGCGCGGGGTTCGGCACGGTCAACACCTGCGAGTCAGCCTGACGAATGTTCAGCGGGATCGCCGGCGTCGGCTTCAATGGCACGTCGCGGGCATTGACCAGCAGTGGCTTCAACGCGCTCGCATGCTGCAGCAGTTTTTCACTGTTGGCCTGCAGGTCGGCGAGCAGGGCGAACAGCTGTTTAATGTCATCCCAGATGTCGTGCAGGGCCTTCTCTAACCCGCGCCAGTCGGCCTGTTGCAACTGGCGGTAACGATCACCGAAACCGGCGCCGGAAAATTCCGTCCACAAAGGCTGAAACCCCGCCCATTCGTCGCGAAGCCAGCCCTCCAGCCCGCCCAGAATCCCTTCGTAAGAGGCGTAAAGCGCTTTGACCTGCGCGGTGGAAACATCGGGAAAGAAGGTGATGCGATAACGCTGGCCCCGGTAGCAGTCGCTGACTTCCAGAATGCCGCTCGGGCCGATGCTGTTGTTCAGGGCGAGAAGCCGATCGGTTTGGAAAATTCGCAGGCACTCGCGCACGTGAAAGAGGTGCGCGGACTTTGCGGGGGATCAAACAGGAAAGAAGTCGGGCAAGTGGGCGTTAGCTGTAGGGCATTTCGTTAAATATCAGCGAGCCATTCAACGGCCCGCCGACATTGCCCGTTGCTGAATGTCCGTTGGCCTCGCTATGCTGCTGAACCCATTAATCAGGTCCGAGCAGCGGCGCCGACGATGCCGCCTGGGATGTTTTTGATAACGGATCCGATGATGAATGCACCGATGAAGGCGTTTGGCCCGATCAAGGCCGTGATTTTCGACATGGACGGTTTGTTGCTGGACACCGAAGGCATCTACACCGAAGTCACGTCGCTCATTGCCGAGCGTTACGGGCGGACTTTCGATTGGAGCGTTAAACAGAACATCATCGGTCGTGGGGCCAACGATCTGGCGAACTACGTGGTGCAGGCACTGGATCTGCCGATCAGCGCCGAAGAGTTCCTGGTGATCCGCGAGCCGTTGATGCGCGAGCGTTTTCCCAAGGCGCAGGCGATGCCGGGTGCGGAGGAACTGATTCGTCACCTCAAGGCGCACAACATTCCGATCGCCGTGGGCACCAGTTCATCGCGACAGTCGTTTGGCCAGAAAACCACGTTGCACCGCGACTGGTTTGCGCTGTTCGATTTCATCGTCACTGCGGACGATCCGGAAGTCGGTGCCGCCAAGCCGGCGCCGGATATCTTCCTGACCGCCGCTCGGCGTCTGGGCGTCGCGCCCGAAGATTGTCTGGTGTTCGAGGATTCGCCATTTGGCGTCACCGCAGCCAAGGCGGCGGGGATGACAGCCATCGCGATTCCCGATGCGGCCATGGCCGATGAGAAATACGCCCATGCCGACGGGATTTTGCGCTCGCTCAAAGCGTTCGCCCCGAGTGCCTGTGGCTTGCCGGCGCTGGAGTGGGCTTGATCAGCCGATAAGCACGCATAAAAAACGCCACCCTCTGCAAAGAGGCGGCGTTTTTTTGTACCCGGAATTCAGCGCAATCAGGCGCCAAAGCCACCGTCGATGGTCAGGCTGGCACCGGTGATGTAGCCGGCTTCAGGGCCTACCAGGTAAGCGACGAAACCGGCGATTTCATCGGCAGTGCCATAACGACCGACCGCCATCAGCGGGATCAGGCTTTCGGCAAAATCACCATGGGCCGGGTTCATGTCGGTGTCTACCGGGCCGGGCTGCACGTTGTTGATGGTGATGCCGCGCGGACCGAGATCGCGCGCCAGACCTTTGGTCAGGCCGACCAGCGCCGATTTGCTCATCGCATACACACCGCCGCCGCCGAAGGGCATGCGGTCGGCGTTGGTGCTGCCGATGTTGACGATGCGCGAGCCTTCGCCCATGTGTCTGGCGGCTTCCTGAGAAGCAATGAACACACTGCGCACGTTGATGGCCAGGGTCTGGTCGAAGTCTTCCAGTTTGAAATCTTCCAGTGGCGCGATGGCCAGTACGCCGGCGTTGTTCACCAGAATATCGAGGCGGCCAAAGGCTTCGACAGTGGCGCTGACCGCGTTGCGGATGGCTGCTTCATCAGCGCTGTCGGCCTTGATCGCCAAGGCTTTGCCACCCTTGGCGGTGATGCTGTTCTGCAGTTCTTCGGCCTTGGCGGTGGAGCTGACGTAGGTGAACGCGACAGCGGCGCCTTCGGCAGCCAGACGCTTGACGATGGCGGCGCCGATGCCGCGGGAACCGCCTTGAATCAGAGCAACTTTACCGCTGAGGTGTTGAGTGGTCATGTTCGATCTCCAGAAAATTCAAGGCAGGGTGCCTTGTTGTTGGAGCCGAGTATCGGCCTCGCACCGACAACCGTGTAGACCATGATTGCTATAGTCTGTGTAAACCAGAAGTTTATAGTGGCGATCATGGAAACGTTCAGCAGCATCGAATGCTTTGTGCGCAGTGCCGAAGTCGGCAGTTTTGCCGAGGCCGCCCGGCGCTTGAGCCTGACTCCGGCAGCTGTCGGCAAGAGTGTGGCGAAGCTCGAGGTGCGCCTCGGCGTAAGGCTGTTCCAGCGTAGTACACGCAGCCTGGCGCTGACCGAGGCCGGTCAGTTGTTCCTGAGTCAGGTCAGCGCCAGCCTGACGACCATCCAGAATGCCGTGGCCAACCTGGCCAGTGTCGAAGGGCTTCCGGCGGGGTCGCTGAAAGTCAGCATGGGCACGGCTTTCGGCTGCCTGCATATCGTGCCGATGCTCGGCGAGTTTTTGCGGCGATACCCGGCAATCAGCCCGGATTGGCACTTCGATAACCGCCAGGTCGATCTGATCGGGCAGGGGTTCGACGCGGCCATCGGCGGCGGTTTCGAGTTACCCCAAGGCGTCGTCGCCCGCAGGCTGAGTCCGGCGCATCGGGTGTTGGTGGCGTCCACGGATTATCTGCAGGCCAATCCGTCCATTACTGAACCGGACGAACTCAAGTATCACGACGGCATTCTGATCCGCTCGCCGCAAACCGGGCGCGTGCGTTCCTGGCAGTTGACCGGCCGTGATCCACAGATCTGTCGCCCATTGACGCTCAAGGCGCGCATGACCATGAGCGACTCCGAAGCGGCTTGTATCGCGGCGAGCCAAGGCCTGGGCGTTGCCCTGGTGAGCATGCCGTTTGCCTCGGGGTATCTGGAGTCGGGTCGGCTGCAGCGGGTGCTGCCGGACTGGTACATCGACGACGGCTACACCTCGATCTACTACGCCGAGCATAAGTTGCTGCCGGGCAAGACCCGGGCGTTTGTCGACTTTGTGATCGAGCAGTTTGCCGAGCGCGGGTTGGCGCAGCGGTTCAGTGCTATCTGAGTTCGGCTTTTGACCGAGTTGCGGCCATCGCGAGCAGGCTCACTCCTACAGGGGAACGCATTCCAAATTGTAGGAGTGAGCCTGTTCGCGAAGCACGATAACGCGGTCTAGCGGGCAAACCGCTCCGCCCAGCCAATGATCTGTTTCGGCCGTGGCGTCGCATACGTCCGCACCTTGGACGTCGACAACCCCAGGCGCACCAGCGATTCGGCGATGGTCACCGCCGCCGTCACGCCGTCGATCACCGGTACTCCGGTGCGGCGACGAATCTGTTCATCCAGTCCGGCCATGCCGCCGCAACCGAGGCAAATCACTTCGGCCTTGTCCTGGGTTACCGCCAGTTCCGCCTGCTGCACGATGGCTTCCAGCGCCCGTTGCGGCTCGTGTTCCAGCTCCAGCACCGCCAGACCGCTGGCCCGCACCGAGGCGCAGCGATCCCACAGGCCCGAGAGTTTCAAACGGTCCTCGATCAGCGGCACGGTGCGATCCAGCGTGGTCACCACCGAATAGGCGTGGCCGAGAAACATCGCGGTGCTGGCGGCGGCGTCGGTGATGTCCACCACCGGCACGTTGAGCAGCTCCTGCAATCCTTCGCGGCCGTGCTCGCCGTAGCCGGCCTGAATCACCGCGTCGAACGGTTGATCGTAAGACATCACCCGGTCCATCACGGCGATGGCCGCCAGGTAACTTTCGAAATTGCCTTCCACCGAATCGGCGCCGAAGTACGGCGTCAGGCCGACGATTTCCGTGCCGGGGGCCGCGACCGCCTGCGCCGAGCGGGCGATGGCCTGGGTGATGGATTCGGTGGTGTTGACGTTGACCACGAGAATTCGCATGAGAAGTCCTTATTGCGGGCAGTTCAGCGGCCCGAAGCCCGGGCCGCGAGGGAGTTAATGGCTGACGTTGTCGACGGCAATGGATTCGCCGCTGACGTCGGCGTAGTGCGGCTGACGCTTGGCGATGATCAGGTAAAGCATGGCGGCAATGCCGGCACCCACCAGCCAGGAGAACGGCGAGATGCTGTGGAAACCCGGCACCAGCGCCAGGACGATGGCGATCAACGCAGCAGGAATGAACGCCGTCACCGCGCGGAAATTCACCCCGCGACTGTAGTAATAAGCGCCGTTGGGATCTTCGCTGTAGAGCTGCGGGACGTGGATCCGGCCTTTGCGGATCAGCCAGTAGTCGACCATGATCACCCCGTACAACGGGCCGAGCAGGGCGCCGAGACCGGACAGGAAGTACACGATCACCAGCGGGCTGTTATAGAGGTTCCACGGCAGGATCAGCACCGCGATGGTCGCGCTGATCAGTCCGGCGCGGCGGAAGGTCAGGTACTTCGGCGCCAGGTTGCTGAGCACGAAGGCCGGAGCGACGAAGTTGGCCATGATGTTCACCGCCACGGTGACGATCAGGAACGCCAGGCAACCGAGCACCAGGAAGAGCGTGTTGGGGATCGAAGCGATGATTTCGGTCGGGCTTTCGATGATCCGCCCGTTGATCTGAAATTGCGCGCCGCACAGCAGGACGGTGATGGTGGCGAACACCAGAATGTTCACCGGCAAGCCCCAGAAATTGCCGATCCTGATGGTCTTGCGGCATGGCGAAGAGCGGGCGAAGTCGCAGAAGTTCAGGATCAGCGTGCCGTAGATCGCCAGCCACAGGGCGCCGCCGGCAAAGATGTTGCGCCACATCTCGCCGCCGCTCAGCGGTTCGCGGATCGACCAGGCAATGGTGCCGTTGGCCTGGGTGTACATCCAGGCGGCGAGGGCGGCGACAGTCAGCAGAATCACTGGTCCGGCAAAGGCTTCGTAACGGCGGACCATCTCCATGCCGTAGGCGAGGATTGCCAGTTGCACGAACCAGATCACCACGAAACATACCCAGCCCAAGGTGGACAGGCCGAGGATCGAATTGTGGTCGTAATCGGCGAAGCCGGGGTGAATTGCCGTCAACAGCACGCGAAACACTACCGACGCCAGGTACGTCTGAATCCCGAACCAGGCGATGGCGATTACCGCCCGGATCAACGCCGGAATCTGCGCGCCGTGGATGCCGAAACTGATCCGGCTGATCACTGGAAACGGCACCCCGGTTTTCTGTCCCATGTAGCCGGACAGGTTCATGAAGAAGTACACCAGCGCCGCGCCGATCCCCAATGACAGCAGAATCTGCCAACCCCCCAGGCCCAATGCATACAAGCCGATGGCGAACGAGTAGTTGGCGATGTTGTGCACATCGTTGGTCCACAGGGCGAAGATGCTGTATTTGCCCCAGCGCCGACCTTCGGCCCGGGTCGGTGCCAGGTCGCTGTTGTGCAGACGGGGGCTGAGTTGTAACGGTTCAGCCAGGCCATCGTGGGACGATGGCTGGTCGAGGGCCGAGGCGGGCAGATTCAGCGCGATATTGTTGGAGAGACTTGTACGCATTCCGGCAGGCTCCTGATGAGCGGGCCGCGATGACTGTGCATGAGCCGAAGGCTCGACAAATCTTCGTCGCGGCCAGCAAACATCACTGGTTACGGGGCATCTGCAGCCTGTACGGGATAGGGCGCTTCAGGCTTGCGGATCGAAAGTGTGGGTTTATGTTTTGCAGTTTTGTATACAAAACATGTATGCACTTAAGCCAGATCTGTGCCAGTTGACGATCTATGCGTAGCCGTACTCATTTCGAAAAGTTATCGATGAGCGCTAAGTGTTTGAAAATAATTGGTTATAAATTGACCGACTGAACAGGTATTTATTTTTGACAGGGGATTTTGCGCAGGTGGCAAAACGCCGGGACGTGCAGAAGGGATGTAACTTTTCAGGGCGTGAAGACCAAAAGTGCACACATAAATGGCACCGATGGTGACATTCGTGTGTACACATTTTTTCATGGCACCACAAAACCAATGTGGGAGCGGGCTTGCTCGCGAATGCGGTCTGTCAGTCACTGGATTTGTTGACTGAAACGACGCCTTCGCGAGCAAGCCCGCTCCCACAGGGGGACATCATTCGGGCAGAGACTTACGCCTTGCTGATGATATTCCCCGCATGCAGCCCGCATTCTTTCTGCGTTGCTTCTTCCCACCACCAGCGGCCTTCGCGCTCGTGCTGGTTCGGCAGGACCGGGCGGGTGCAGGGTTCGCAGCCGATGCTGATGAAGCCGCGTTCATGCAGGCTGTTGTACGGCAATTCGAGCATGCGGATGTAGCCCCAGATCTCTTCGCTGGTCATCTGCGCCAGCGGGTTGAACTTGTACAGGGTGCGCTCCGGGGTGGAGAACGCGGTATCGATTTCCATCACCGCCACGGCGCTGCGGGTGCCGGGGCTCTGGTCGCGGCGCTGGCCGGTGGCCCAGGCTTTGACGCCGGAGAGCTTGCGACGCAGCGGTTCGATCTTGCGGATGCCGCAGCATTCGGCATGGCCGTCCTTGTAGAAGCTGAACAGGCCTTTTTCCTTCACGAACGGTTCCAGCTTCGTGTAGTCCGGCGACACCAGTTCGATCTCGATCTTGTAGTGCTCGCGCACCTGATCGATGAAGCGATAGGTCTCCGGGTGCAACCGGCCGGTGTCGAGGCTGAACACCTTGACGTTCTTGTTCAGCTTCCAGGCCATGTCCACCAGCACCACATCCTCGGCGCCACTGAAAGATATCCACAGTTCATCGCCGAACTCGGCAAACGCGAGTTTCAGGATGTCCTGGGCGGATTTGTTGGCATAGGTCGTGGCGAGTTCCACGACATCGAACGTTGGGCTCATCAGGGCGGCTTCCTACAGGTCGGTGGCGCTGGGCGCTCTATATGGCGGCGATGTTAGCAAAAAGTGGCGGGGTACGGGGTGCCCGCTGCATTGCGCCGTGGCAGGGGAGTCGCTAGAGTTCGGGCTGGCTGGACCCAATAATCAATGCAAATGGAGTGTCTTGTGGAAATTGCTTGCCTGGATCTTGAAGGGGTACTGGTACCGGAAATCTGGATCGCTTTCGCCGAAAAAACCGGAATCGAATCCCTCAAGGCCACCACCCGGGACATTCCCGATTACGACGTGCTGATGAAGCAGCGCCTGCGCATCCTCGACGAGCACGGCCTGAAGCTCTCGGATATTCAAGAAGTGATCGCCACGCTCAAACCGCTGGACGGTGCAGTGGAGTTCGTCGACTGGCTGCGTGAGCGCTTCCAGGTGGTAATCCTCTCGGACACCTTCTACGAGTTCTCTCAGCCGCTGATGCGGCAACTGGGCTTCCCGACCTTGCTTTGCCACCGTCTGATCACTGACGACAGCGGCCGGGTGACCAGCTATCAATTGCGTCAGAAAGATCCCAAGCGTCAGTCGGTCCTGGCGTTCAAGAGCCTGTACTACCGGGTGATTGCGGCGGGGGATTCGTATAACGATACGAGCATGTTGGGCGAGGCGGATGCGGGGATTCTGTTCCATGCGCCGGAGAACGTGATTCGCGAGTTCCCGCAGTTCCCGGCGGTGCATACGTTTGCCGAGTTGAAGCAGGAATTCTTGAAGGCCTCGAACCGGGATTTGAGTCTTTAGTCGTCGGGTCTGACGCCTTCGCGAGCAAGCCCGCTCCCACATTTGGAATGCATTCCAGGGGGGCGGGCTTGCTCCGGGCGGCGTTCCGACGAAGCGTTTAAGCTTTTAGAGGTTCTGCAAGGTGTCGAGTAGAACCTTCACTTTAGTAATCGACTCCTGATACTCCGCCTGCCAATTCGAATCGGCAACAATCCCGCCACCGCCCCAGCAACACACCTGCCCATCCTTGACCAGCAGGCTGCGAATGGCGATGGAGCTGTCCATCTCGCCGCGCACGTCCAGATACAGCAGCGAGCCGCAATATAAGCCCCGCCGCGTTGGCTCCAGTTCGTCGATGATCTGCATCGCACGAATCTTCGGTGCGCCGGTGATCGAACCGCCGGGGAAGCTGCCGGCAATCAGGTCCAGCGCGTCGCGGTCATCCGCCAGTTCCCCGGTCACGCTGCTGACCAGGTGATGCACGTTGGGATAGCTTTCCAGACTGAACAACTCCGGCACCCGCACCGAGCCGATGCGGCAGGTGCGGCCGAGGTCGTTGCGCAGCAGGTCGACGATCATCAGGTTTTCTGCGCGATCCTTGGGGCTGGCCAGCAGTTCGGCGGCGTTGGCCGCGTCTTCGGCAGGCGTCAGGCCACGGGGGCGGGTGCCTTTGATCGGGCGGGTTTCCACCTGCCTTTCGCTGACTTTGACGAAACGTTCCGGCGACAGACTCAACACTGCGCCGCCGTCGGGCAGGCTCTGGAAGCCGGAAAACGGCGTCGGGCAGGCCTCGCGCAACGCGCAATAGGCCAGCCACGGATCGCCCTGACACGGCGCGCGGAAACGCTGGGCGAAGTTGACCTGATAGCAATCACCGGCCTGGATGTATTGATGAATGCGCTCCAGTGCCTGGCGATAGTCATCGGCTGACAGGTCGGCGGTCATCGGCGTGTTCAGTGTGAACGGCGTCAGTGTCGCCGAAGCTGGCTGAGTGAACAGCGCGATCAGCCGCTGCTGCTCGCTGTCGGCCAGCGACGGGTGAAACACCAGTTGGCTGGTGGCTGTCTGGTGATCGCTGATCAGCGCCCAGTCGTACAGACCGAAGCGCGCGTCGGGCAGTTGCAGGTCGTCCCGGGCCGGGCTCGGCAGGTTTTCCAGATGCCGGCCGAAATCGTAGCTCAGATAGCCGATCAGGCCGCCGGCGAAGGGCAACTGATAGTCTCCCGGCAGCTGCGCTTCGCCCAGGCGGGTCAGGTTATCGCGCAGGCGTTGCAGGAACAGGCAGCCGCTTTCGTTCGGCAACACCGCCAGTTGTTCCAGCGGCCAGGCGCTGAGCAGGTCGTAACGGCCACGGTCGGCACTCGGTCGGCCGCTGTCGAGCAGCACGGCTCCGGGCGCATGACGGATGGCCGCGAAGTAGTCGGCGGGATTGGTGCGGTAGGGCAGCGGGTGTACGGAACAGGTCAACATGGGCGGGGCAGATCGGCCATTGAGGCGGGGTGGGGATTGTAGTCCTCTGCGGGAGTTGCTCCTAGAGGGGATGTCGGGCGATGAGCGGATTGGGGCGGGGGAGTCCGTCTTCGCGAGCAAGCCCGCTCCCACATTGGATCTTCAGTATTGATCAGATCCCTGTGGGAGCGGGCTTGCTCGCGAAGGCCGCGCCTCGGTGCTGGATCAGCCCTCGACCGCTGGAATATGCCCAAACATTTCCTGAGTAAACGCCACCCGTTCCTCGACCGACTCCGTCACCCCGCGTGCTTTCAGATCCTCCAGATGAGCCTCGACCGCATGCGTACGCTGGGTCAGCCCGCAATCGTTGGCAATCTGGATATTCAGCCCCGGCCGCGCATTCAGCTCCAGAATCAGCGGGCCTTTCTCCTGGTCCAGCACCATGTCCACACCGATATAACCCAGCCCGCACAGCTCGTAACAGCCAGCGGCGAGTTTCATGAAACCGTCCCAGTAGGGCAGTTGCACACCGTCCACCGCGTTGGTGGTGTCGGGGTGTTTGTTGATGATGTTGTTCAGCCAGGTGCCGCGCAGTGTCAGGCCGGTGGCCAGGTCGACACCGACGCCGATGGCGCCCTGGTGCAGGTTGGCCTTGCCGCCGGACTGGCGGGTCGGCAACCGCAGCATGGCCATCACCGGGTAGCCCATCAGCACGATGATGCGGATGTCCGGCACGCCTTCGTAGCTGATGCTCTTGAAAATCTGGTCCGGGGTTACCCGGTATTCGATCAGCGCGCGGTCGCGATGGCCGCCCAGCGAATACAGGCCGGTGAGGATGCTGGAAATATGGTGCTCCAGCTCCTCGTGGGCGAGGATCTTGCCCGACACCGTGCGATAGCGGCCCTCGAAGCGGTCGGCGATCACGATGATGCCGTCACCGCCGGCGCCCTGGGCCGGTTTGATCACGAAGTCGTTGCGCCCGCCGATGATCTCGTCGAGCTTGTCGATTTCCTTCTCGGTGGAGATCACGCCATACAGCTCCGGCACATGGATGCCGGCGGCGATTGCGCGTTCCTTGGTGATGATCTTGTCATCGACGATCGGGTACAGGCTGCGCTTGTTGTACTTGAGCACGTAGTCGGCGTTACGCCGATTGATGCCCATGATGCCCCGGGCCTCCAGGGCCTTCCAGGTCTTCCAGAAACCGAACATCAGGCGTCAGCCTTCTTCAGGAAAGCCTTGAAGCGCACCAGTTCGGTCAGGCGGTAGCCGCGATAGCGACCCATCGCCAGCATGAAGCCCACCAGAATCAGCAGGATCGCCGGGAAGGTGAACACGAAGTACACCAGCTCCGGCACGGTCATGATCAGGTGCGCCAGCGAGGCGGCGAACAGCGTGCCGATCGCCACTTTCAGCGCATGGCTGGCACCGCGTTCTTCCCAGGTGATCGACAGGCGTTCGATGGTCATGGTCAGAATCACCATCGGGAACAGCGCCACCGACAAGCCGCGCTCCAGGCCGAGTTTGTGGCTGAACAGGCTGATCGCCGCAATCAGCACCACCACGAAGGTCAACACCACCGACAATCGCGGCAGCATCTGCAGCTTCAAGTGTTCCAGGTACGAACGTAACGACAGGCCCAACGCGGTGATCACGGTAAACAGCAGGATGCCGAAGCCCAGTTGTGTTTCGCGGAAGGCCAAAGCGATCAGTACCGGGGTGAACGTGCCGAGGGTCTGCAGGCCGATCAGGTTGCGCAGGATCAGGATCACCAGCACGCCGATCGGGATCATCACCATGATCATGAACGTCTGCTGGGTCTGCAGCGGCAGGCCGTACAGCGAGTATTCGAGGAAGTTGGCGTCGGTGTTTTCGTCGGTCAGCTTGGCCAGACGAATCGCGTTCATCTCGCTGTTGTTCAGGCTGAAGGTCACGTTGGCTTTCTTCGCGCCGTCGACGGTGATCAGGTTTTCATCGCCGGTCCACCACAGCAGGCGGTCGGTCGGCAGGCCTTGTTCACCGGTTTCCGGGTTGAAGTACAGCCAGTCGTTGCCGTTGAAGCTGCGCAGCCACAGTTCCGGGGTTTGCGGTTGATCGGCGACGAGGCGGATGGTGTGGACTTTTTCCACCGGTACGTGGGCAATCGACAGCAGCAGTTCGACGATCTTCGCCTTGTGCGGCGTCGACGGGTCGCCGGCCAGCAGCAGTTTGACGTTGTCATCGTTGGCGTTGTTGACGCGTTTGATCGCCTCGCCAATGAAGGTTTCGACGTCGGCCGAGTGCTGGCGGATCGGTGCGAGCAGGGCTTCGGCGGCGATTTTTTCCGGGCCTTCGATGGCAATGCTGTCGCGGAAGGTCGGGCCTTTGATCTTGGTTTTCTCGGCGGTGTAACGCTTGGTCAGCACCAGGCGGTAATAAAGGGTCTGGTTGCCCTTGGCCCGGCGTGCCGACCAGGTGACCTTGCGGTTGCCGTCGACACGATTGACCGCCACGCCGTAGTTATTGGAGATGAAGCTCTCATTGAGGCTGACGTAATCGCGGCTCAGCGGCGGCACGAACATCTGGATCTTCACCGGATCTTTGGTGCTGGCGACGAACTCGACCTTGGCGTCGATATTCCACAGGTCGTCGGTGGCGTCTTCGGTCACCGGGATGCCGAGCACGAAAATCTGATAGGCCGTAACCGAAACGCCCAAGAGCACCAGAATGGTGATCAGGATTTTCAGGTGGAAGGTTAGAGAACGCATGGAAATTACTCGGCGGTATGAGCGGCGATGGTGCAGGCGGGTTTGCCGGCAGCGTATTTAAGACTGGGGTCGACCAGCGCGTCGAAGCGTTTCAGGGCTTCGGAGCCGATCAAAAGCGGGTATTGGAACGCACTACGGTCGGTCAGGTTCACTTCGATGCTGCGCAGCGCCGCCCCCATGCAGATGTCCAGCTCGATCACCGGGCGGGCTGTGTACTTTTTGCCTTCTTCCGGGTCGTAGTCGCCGGCGCGGCGCTTGATCTTGCTGACCCGGGCCAGCGGTCGTTCGATCGGGTGCGAGTGCGCGGCGTCAATTGCCAGATAGAAGCGCACCCAGGACTCGCCATTGCGTTTGAAGCGTTTGATGTCGCGGGCGCTCAGCGAAGCGGTTTTGGCGCCGGTGTCGAGTTTGGCCGCCACTTGCAGATTGATGCCATCAAGCGATGCATATTCGTTGAGGCCGTACACGGTTTTTTCCCCCGCGGCAGCCAGGCCGGGCAGGCAAAACAGTGCAAAAAATGTGGGGAAGGGCTTGAGTCTCATAAATCCTGGTGCGCAGCGTTCCGTTCTCGGTTCAGGTTCCTGGCAAAACTTGCGCAAGCGCCTTCGTGTGCCTATCAGCTTTTTATGACAAGCCGTGCAAATGGCCAGCAAATGCGGGCGGCATTCTAGCACGGTGGTTTTATGGCGCCAGCGCCTGCACAGGTCTATACCCCTTGAGGATTCCCAGTGGGAGCAAGCCCGCCCGCGAAGGCGGTCGGGCATCCTGGAACCGATCTCGACTGACACTGCGCTTTCGCGAGCAGGCTCGCTCCCACATTGGAAGATTACTGACGGTTATTAGACGATTGTCGACAATGTGTATTTATCCTTTGACTGATGCGGGTGAATTGGCTAGTTTTTGCCGCATTGGATTTTAAGGTGTCGACAATATGCTGGATCAACTCGATCCCCCGGTCATCAGTGGCGACGACTCCGAGACGCTCTCGGAAAACGTCTTCCGACGCATCCAGGCGGCCATCGTCAAAGGCGAGATCGCCCCGGGCAGCAAGATCTCCGAGCCTGAATTGGCGCGCACCTACGGCATCAGCCGCGGGCCACTGCGCGAGGCCATTCATCGGCTCGAAGGCCAGCGCCTGTTGGTGCGTGTACCGCATGTCGGCGCACGGGTGGTGTCGCTCAGCCACGCCGAATTGCTCGAACTCTACGAAATCCGCGAATCCCTCGAGGGCATGGCCTGCCGTCTGGCGGCCGAACGCATGAGCGTCGAAGAAATTGACGAACTGCGCCGGGTGCTGGAAACCCACGAGCGCGATGCCGCGTTTCAGGCCGGCGTCGGCTATTACCAGCAGGAAGGCGATTTCGACTTTCATTACCGGATCATCCAGGGCAGCGGCAACCGCACGCTGACGCAGATGCTCTGCGGCGAGCTGTACCAACTGGTGCGCATGTACCGCATCCAGTTTTCCACCACACCCAACCGGCCGCGCCAGGCCTTCGCCGAACACCACCGGATTCTCGATGCCATCGCCGACCGTGACGGTGAACTCGCGGAATTGTTGATGCGCCGCCACATCGGCGCCTCGAAACGCAACATCGCCCGTCATTACCAGGACGGCGCCGACAATAAGACAGCCACTGAACGAGGTGAGTCATGAGTTCCAAGCAGAACACTCCAGGCCAGCGTTTCCGCGATGCGGTCGCCAGCGAGCACCCATTGCAGGTGGTCGGCGCGATCAACGCCAACCACGCGCTGCTGGCCAAGCGCGCCGGTTTCAAGGCGATCTACCTGTCCGGTGGCGGGGTGGCCGCAGGCTCCCTCGGCGTGCCGGACCTGGGCATCACCGGCCTGGATGACGTGCTGACCGACGTGCGCCGCATCACCGACGTCTGCGATCTGCCGCTGCTGGTGGACGTGGATACCGGTTTCGGTTCGTCGGCGTTCAACGTCGCGCGCACCGTGAAGTCGATGATCAAGTTCGGCGCGGCGGCGATTCACATCGAAGACCAGGTCGGCGCCAAGCGTTGCGGCCACCGTCCGAATAAAGAGATCGTCAGCCAGCAGGAAATGGTCGACCGCATCAAGGCCGCCGTTGACGCCCGTACCGACGACAGCTTCGTGATCATGGCGCGCACCGACGCGCTGGCCGTTGAAGGTCTGGAATCGGCACTGGATCGCGCCGCCGCGTGCATCGAGGCCGGCGCTGACATGATCTTCCCGGAAGCCATCACCGAGCTTGAGATGTACAAGCTGTTCGCCAACCGCGTGAAGGCGCCGATCCTCGCCAACATCACCGAGTTCGGCTCGACGCCGCTGTACACCACCGAGCAGCTCGCGGGGGCGGATGTGTCGCTGGTGCTGTACCCGCTGTCGGCGTTCCGCGCGATGAACAAGGCGGCGGAAAACGTCTACACCGCGATCCGCCGCGATGGCACGCAGCAGAATGTCATCGACACCATGCAGACTCGCATGGAGCTTTACGATCGCATCGACTACCACACCTTCGAGCAGAAGCTCGATGCGTTGTTTGCACAAAAGAAAGGCTGAATAAAACCCTTGTGGGAGCGAGCCTGCTCGCGATGGGCGTTAACGATAACGCGGTGTTCCTGATGCGCCGAGGTGTTCCAGCTACCTTCGCGAGCAGGTTCGCTCCCACACGTTTCCCCATACAAATTCAAAAAGATTGGAGAACACAATGGCCGAAGCAAAAGTACTCAGTGGCGCCGGGCTCCGGGGCCAGGTTGCCGGGCAGACCGCACTGTCCACCGTGGGCCAGGCCGGCGCCGGGCTGACCTATCGCGGCTACGATGTGCGTGAACTGGCGGCAGACGCGCAGTTCGAAGAAGTGGCCTACCTGCTGCTGTACGGCGAGCTGCCCACCCAGGCGCAACTCGACGCCTACCAGCAAAAACTGGGCAAGCTGCGCGACTTGCCGCAAGCGCTGAAAGAAGTGCTCGAACGCATCCCTGCCGACGCTCACCCGATGGACGTGATGCGCACCGGTTGCTCGTTTCTGGGCAACATCGAGCCGGAGAAAGACTTCTCCGAGCAGCGCGACAAAACCGACCGTCTGCTCGCCGCATTCCCGGCGATCATGTGCTACTGGTATCGCTTCAGCCATGACGGCAAGCGCATCAATTGCGTAACCGACGAACAGTCCATCGGCGGCCATTTCCTGCACCTGCTGCACGACAAGAAGCCGAGCGAGCTGCACGTCAAAGTGATGAACGTGTCGCTGATCCTCTATGCCGAGCACGAATTCAACGCCTCGACCTTCACCGCTCGGGTGTGCGCTTCGACCCTGTCCGACCTGTATTCCTGCGTCACCGCGGCCATTGGTTCGCTGCGTGGTCCGCTGCACGGCGGTGCCAACGAAGCGGCGATGGAAATGATCGAGCGCTTCTCATCGCCCGAAGAGGCGATCAAGGGCACCCTTGGCATGCTCGAGCGCAAGGACAAGATCATGGGCTTCGGTCACGCGATCTATAAAGACAGTGATCCGCGCAACGAGGTGATCAAGGGCTGGTCGAAAAAACTCGCCGACGAAGTGGGTGACAAGGTGCTGTTCGCAGTTTCCGAAGCCATCGACAAGACCATGTGGGAGCAAAAGAAACTGTTCCCCAACGCCGATTTCTACCATGCCTCGGCGTACCACTTCATGGGCATCCCGACCAAGCTGTTCACGCCGATCTTTGTCTGCTCGCGCCTGACCGGCTGGGCCGCGCACGTGTTCGAACAGCGTGCCAACAACCGCATCATCCGCCCCAGCGCCGAATACGTCGGCGTCGAACAGCGCAAGTTCGTGCCAATCGAACGTCGCTGAATGGTGAAGCTGCCACACAGGTAACGGGATAAACCGGAGCCAATGTGGGAGCGGGCTTGCTCGCGAATGCGGTGTATCAGTCGACAAATCCGTTGAATGACACTCCGCATTCGGGAGCAAACCCCCTCCCACCGTTGACCGAGTTGGATTCAGTGCCGGTGTCGTGCCCACCCTTTGAAACTACCGTGACCCGAGTCCTGACCCGATGAACACAGAATTCCGCAAAAACCTGCCCGGCAGTTCCCTGGATTATTTCGACGTCCGCGCGGCGGTCGAGGCGATTCAGCCCGGCAGTTACGACACCCTGCCGTACACCTCCCGCGTGCTGGCGGAAAACCTCGTGCGTCGCTGCGACCCGGCCACGCTCACCGATTCGCTGAAACAACTGATCGAGCGCAAACGCGACCTCGACTTCCCATGGTTCCCGGCGCGCGTGGTGTGCCACGACATTCTCGGCCAGACCGCACTGGTCGACCTCGCCGGCCTGCGTGACGCAATTGCCCTGCAGGGCGGCGACCCGGCACAGGTCAACCCGGTGGTGCCGACGCAACTGATCGTCGACCACTCGCTGGCGGTGGAAGCGGGCGGTTTCGACAAGCAGGCGTTCGAGAAGAACCGTGCCATCGAAGACCGTCGCAACGAAGACCGTTTCCACTTCATCAACTGGACCAGGAAGGCCTTCAAGAACGTCGACGTGATCCCGCCGGGCAACGGCATCATGCACCAGATCAATCTGGAAAAAATGTCCCCGGTGATCCAGGTGCGCGACGGCGTGGCGTTCCCTGACACCTGCGTCGGCACCGACAGCCACACCCCGCACGTCGATGCGCTGGGCGTGATCGCCATCGGCGTCGGCGGCCTCGAAGCCGAGAGCGTGATGCTCGGTCGCGCCTCATGGATGCGCCTGCCGGAAAGCGTCGGCGTCGAACTGACCGGCAAGCTGCAACCGGGCATCACCGCCACCGACATGGTGCTGGCGCTGACCGAATACCTGCGCAAGCAGAAAGTCGTCGGCGCGTGGCTGGAGTTCTTCGGCGAGGGGGCTGCCGCGCTGACCCTGGGCGACCGCGCGACCATCTCCAACATGGCCCCGGAGTACGGCGCCACGGCGGCGATGTTCTACATTGATCAGCAAACCATCGACTACCTGAAACTCACTGGCCGTGAAGACCAGCAAGTGCAGCTCGTCGAGCAGTACGCCAGGCTCAACGGCCTGTGGGCCGACAGCCTGAAAGGCGCGCAATACGAGCGCGGCCTGAGCTTCGACCTGTCGTCGGTGGTGCGCAACATGGCCGGCCCGAGCAACCCGCACGCTCGCGTGGCAGTGGCGGATCTGGCGGCCAAGGGCATTTCCGGGCAGTGGGATGATGTGCCGGGGCAAATGCCCGACGGCGCAGTGATCATCGCCGCCATCACCAGTTGCACCAACACCAGCAACCCGCGCAACGTGATCGCTGCCGGCCTGCTGGCGCGCAATGCCAACAAGCTCGGGCTGACGCGCAAACCGTGGGTCAAATCCTCGCTGGCGCCGGGTTCGAAAACCGTCGCGCTGTACCTCGATGAGGCCGGGCTGACCACGGAGCTGGAGCAACTTGGTTTCGGTGTCGTCGCGTTCGCCTGCACCACCTGCAACGGCATGTCCGGTGCACTCGATCCGGTGATCCAGCAAGAGATCATCGACCGCGATCTGTATGCCACCGCCGTGCTCTCGGGCAACCGCAACTTCGACGGCCGCATCCACCCTTACGCCAAGCAGGCGTTCCTTGCGTCGCCGCCGCTGGTGGTCGCGTACGCCATCGCCGGCACCATCCGTTTCGACATCGAGAAGGATGTGCTGGGCGTGGTCGATGGCAAGCAAATCCGCTTGAAAGACATCTGGCCGAGCGACGAAGAGATCGACGCGGTGGTCAAGTCGTCGGTCAAGCCTGAGCAGTTCCGTCAGGTCTACATTCCGATGTTCGCCATCCACGAAGACACCGGCCCGAAAGTCACGCCGCTGTACGACTGGCGCGAAATGAGCACCTACATCCGCCGTCCGCCGTACTGGGAAGGCGCGCTGGCTGGCGCTCGACCACTCAAGGGCATGCGCCCGCTGGCGGTGCTCCCGGACAACATCACCACCGATCACCTGTCGCCCTCGAACGCGATCATGCTCGACAGCGCCGCCGGTGAATACCTGGCAAAAATGGGCCTGCCGGAAGAGGACTTCAACTCGTATGCAACGCACCGCGGTGACCACCTGACCGCGCAGCGCGCAACCTTCGCCAACCCGAAACTGTTCAATGAAATGGTTATGGAAAACGGCAAGGTCAAACAGGGTTCGCTCGCTCGTGTGGAGCCGGAAGGCAAGGTCATGCGCATGTGGGAGGCCATTGAAACCTACATGGAGCGCAAGCAGCCGCTGATCATCATTGCTGGCGCCGACTACGGTCAGGGCTCGTCCCGTGACTGGGCGGCCAAGGGCGTGCGCCTGGCCGGTGTCGAGGCGATTGCCGCCGAAGGTTTCGAGCGCATTCACCGCACCAACCTGGTGGGTATGGGCGTGTTGCCGCTGGAGTTCAAACCGGGCACCGACCGCAAGACGCTGGGCATCGACGGCAGCGAAACCTACGACGTGATTGGCGCCCGTACACCGCGCGCCGACCTGACGCTGGTGATCCATCGCAACAACGGCGAGCGCCTCGACGTGCCGGTGACCTGCCGTCTGGATACCGCTGAAGAAGTGTCGATCTACGAGGCCGGCGGCGTGTTGCAGCGCTTCGCTCAGGACTTCCTCGAAGAGTCGGCGGTTGCCGTTTAAATCAACTGATACAGGCGTGAGATCCACCTCTCACGCCTGTGGTTAAGGAGCACCATGGCTCACGCACCACAAATCAAGATCCCTGCCACCTACATGCGCGGCGGCACCAGCAAAGGCGTGTTTTTCAGCCTGCAGGATTTGCCCGAAGCCGCGCAGGTTCCCGGCCCGGCCCGCGATGCCTTGCTGCTGCGAGTGATCGGCAGCCCCGACCCGTACGACAAGCAGATCGACGGCATGGGCGGCGCCACTTCGAGCACCAGCAAAACCGTGATCCTGTCAAAAAGCATCAAGGCTGATCACGACGTTGATTACCTGTTCGGTCAGGTGTCCATCGACAAGCCGTTTGTGGACTGGAGCGGCAACTGCGGCAACCTCTCGGCGGCAGTTGGTTCGTTCGCCATCAGCAACGGTCTGGTCGATGCCAGCCGCATTCCGCACAACGGTGTGGCGGTGGTGCGCGTGTGGCAGGCCAACATCGGCAAGACCATCATCGCCCACGTGCCGATCACTCATGGTGAAGTGCAGGAAACCGGTGATTTCGAACTCGACGGCGTGACCTTTCCGGCAGCCGAAGTGCAAGTCGAATTCATGGACCCGGCGGCGGAAGAAGAGGGCGGCGGTGGCTCGATGTTCCCCACCGGCAACCTGATCGATCAGTTGGAAGTGCCGGGTGTCGGCACCTTCCAGGCGACCATGATCAATGCCGGGATCCCGACGATTTTCGTCAACGCCGAAGACATTGGTTACACAGGTACCGAGCTGCAGAGTGCGATCAACAGTGATCCCAAAGCGCTGCAGATGTTCGAAACCATCCGCGCCTACGGTGCGCTGCGCATGGGCCTGATCGCCAATCTGGATGAAGCGGCCAAGCGGCAGCACACGCCGAAAGTCGCGTTCGTCGCCAAGCCCGCGGATTACGTCGCGTCCAGCGGCAAGGCGATTGCCGCCGGTGATGTCGACCTGCTGGTGCGCGCGCTGTCGATGGGCAAATTGCACCACGCGATGATGGGCACGGCGGCGGTAGCGATTGGCACGGCGGCGGCGATTTCCGGAACCTTGGTCAATCTTGCGGCAGGCGGCGTTGAGCGCAATGCCGTGCGCTTCGGCCATCCGTCCGGGACTTTGCGCGTCGGGGCCGAGGCCAGTCTGGAAAACGGCGAATGGACGGTAAAAAAAGCCATCATGAGCCGCAGTGCGCGCGTCCTCATGGAAGGCTACGTCCGCGTGCCCGGCGACGCTTTCTGACCCGACACCGGACAAAACTGTGGGAGTGAGCCTGCTCGCGATTGCTGACTGACATTCAACATTGATGTTGCCTGACACACCGCTTTCGCGAGCAAGCCCGCTCCCACAGGGGATAGCATTTCAAGGCAGGAGCATTTAGTGCCGGACAGTACTGTTCGCGTGCCCGGCGACGCTTTCTGACCCGACACCGGACAAAACTGTGGGAGCGGGCTTGCTCGCGAAGGCGTAGTGTCAGTCGACATTTGCGCTGGCTGATCCACCGCTTTCGCGAGCAAGCCCGCTCCCACAGGGGATAGCATTTCAAGGCAGGGCCATTTAGTGCCGGACAGTACTGTTCGCGTGCCCGGCGACGTTTTCTGACCCGACACCGGACAGAACTGTGGGAGCGGGCTTGCTCGCGAAAGCGGTGTGTCAGTCGACATTTGCGCTGGCTGATCCACCGCTTTCGCGAGCAAGCCCGCTCCCACAGGGGATAGCATTTCAAGGCGGGAGCATTTGGTGCTGGACAGTACTGTTCGCGTGCCCGGCGACGCTTTCTGACCCGACACCGGACAAAACTGTGGGAGCGGGCTTGCTCGCGAAGGCGTAGTGTCAGTCGACATTTGCACTGGCTGATCCACCGCTTTCGCGAGCAAGCCCGCTCCCACAGGGATAGCATTTCAAGGCGGGAGCATTTAGTGCCGGACAGTACTGTTCGCGTGCCCGGCGACGCTTTCTGGCCCGACACCGAACCAAACTGTGGGAGCGGGCTTGCTCGCGAAGGCGTAGTGTCAGTCGACATTTGCGCTGGCTGATCCACCGCTTTCGCGAGCAGGCTCACTCCCACAATGGATTGCATTTCAACCATAAGAAAAAACTAGCCCTGAACCGAGGTCCCATCAACGAACCACTGCAAGAGTGAATCGAACATGAGCGCCAACGTCGACCTGAACAACCGTCCCGACTACGACCGTGTCCTGCAGGACATCGCCGATTACGTCCTCACCTTCCAAATCGAATCTGCCGAAGCCCTCGACACCGCCCGCAACTGCCTGATGGACACCCTCGGCTGTGGCCTGCTGGCGCTGCGTTTCCCCGAATGCACCAAACACCTTGGCCCGATTGTCGAAGGCACCGTCGTGCCGTTCGGGGCGCGGGTGCCTGGCACGCCGTATCGGCTCGACCCGGTGAAGGCTGCGTGGGACATCGGCTGCATCGTGCGCTGGCTCGATTACAACGACACCTGGCTGGCCGCCGAATGGGGGCATCCGTCGGACAACCTCGGCGCGATTCTCGCGGTGGCCGATCACTTGTCGCAAAAGCGCATCGTCAATGGCGAAGCGCCGCTGACGGTGCGTGATGTGCTGGAAGCGATGATCATGGCTCACGAGATTCAAGGCGTGATCGCCCTGGAAAACTCTTTCAACCGTGTCGGGCTCGATCACGTCCTGCTGGTGAAAGTCGCCTCGACCGCCGTCACCGCGAAACTGATGGGCGCCAACCGCGAGCAATTGTTGTCGGCGCTGTCCCATGCCTTCGCCGACGGTCAGGCGCTGCGCACCTATCGGCATGCGCCGAATGCCGGGTCGCGCAAATCCTGGGCGGCGGGGGATGCGACCAGCCGTGGCGTGCGTCTGGCCGACATCGCCCTGCGCGGCGAGATGGGGATTCCCGGGGTGCTGACGGCCAGGCAGTGGGGCTTCTACGACGTGTCGTTCAGCCACAGCAACAATGATCTGGCATTAAAACCCGAAGGCAAACGCGCCTTCAGCTTCTCGCGGCCCTACGGCAGTTACGTGATGGAAAATGTCCTGTTCAAGATCAGTTTTCCCGCCGAGTTCCATGCACAAACCGCCTGCGAAGCGGCCGTCATCCTGCACCCGCTGGTGCGCAACCGGTTGCACGAAATCGACCGCATCGTCATCACCACGCACGAGTCGGCGATACGCATCATTTCCAAGGTCGGGCCGCTGGCCAATGCGGCCGACCGCGACCATTGCATCCAGTACATGACCGCTGTGCCGCTGGCGTTCGGCAATCTGGTGGCGGAGCAGTACGAGGACGATTTCCACGCCGCGCACCCGATCATCGATGTGCTGCGCGAGAAAATGGTCATCGTCGAGAACCCGCGTTTCACCCGCGAGTATCTGGAGGCCGACAAGCGCTCGATTGCCAACGCGGTGCAGGTGTTTTTCAAGGATGGCAGCAGCACCGAGAACGTGGTGGTGGAATACCCGATCGGCCATCGTCGTCGCCGCGCCGAGGGCATTCCGTTGCTGGAGGACAAGTTCAGGGCCAACCTGGCGACGCGGTTCACCGGGCAGCGCAGCCACGCGATCTTCTCCCTGTGCAAGGATCAGCAAGCGCTCGAAGCCACACCAGTGAACCGCTTTGTCGATCTGTTTGTCATTTGACTGCAGCCCCGGACGTGTCGCGGGCTAGAGGCTGCCCTCGACATCCTCCAGGCTGAACGTTTCGGTGTGGTCATCGTAGGAAAAAATCTCCGCATAACGACCCCAGGCCACCACCACTTCCAGGGTTTTCTCGACGAACGCTTCGGTCAGCGAGTCCTCCAACTCCTGCTCGAAACGCACCCGCGGTGCGCGGTGACCGTTGCGCTCCAGCAACACCTGGCGGATGCGTGCGGCCAGCGGCACATTGCGGATCAGGTGCTCGGCGAACAGGGTTTTGCGCTCCTGGGTGCCGTAGTCGGCGAACAGTTTGCCGGCATCGGTCAGGGTGATGTCGGCGCCCTTGAGCTCGGCGAAACCGAGGTGTTCGAGTATCTCGGCCACCGGAAACAGATCGTCCACTTCCAGCAAGCGTCGCTCGGCCACGGTAGGCAGGCCGGCGTGGCCGTTGTAGGGCTCGGCGGCAAGGGTTTCGATCAGGCCGGCCATCAGGTTGGTCGAGACTTCCGGCAGCGGGCTGCTCATTTTCAGCTCGGGCTTGCCGGCGCTGGCGTCCGCGCTGCGCCGGTCAGTCATCTGCGCGTAGATATCATCGACCATCTGCCGGAAGGCCGGATCCAGGCGGTTGCGTGGATGGGCGAACGGTACTTTGATTTCCGCCACCACCCGTCCCGGGTTGGAAGACAGCACCAGAATACGGTCGCACATCAGCACCGCTTCTTCGATGTTGTGGGTCACGATCAGGATCGATTTGATCGGCAGTTGCTTGCCGCTCCACAGGTCCAGCAGATCATTTCTCAAGGTCTCGGCGGTCAGCACGTCCAATGCCGAGAAGGGTTCGTCCATCAGCAACAGGGTCGGATTGACCACCAGCGCACGGGCGAAGCCCACACGCTGGCGCATGCCGCCGGACAACTCGCGCGGGTAGGCGTTTTCGAAACCGTCGAGGCCGATCAGGTCGATGGCGGCCAGGGCGCGTTTGCGCGCAGCCTTGCGCTCGACCTGCAAGGCTTGCAGGCCGGCTTCGACGTTTTCCAGCACGGTCAGCCACGGGAACAGGGCAAAGGTCTGGAACACCATGGCCACGCCTTCAGCCGGGCCGTGCAGCGGTTTGCCGTTGTATAGCACGTCGCCCGACGAAGGCTCGATCAGTCCGGCAATGATCCGCAGCAAAGTGGATTTGCCCGAGCCCGAGCGCCCCAGCATGCCGACGATCTCGCCTTCAAGCAGGGTCAGGTCCACGCCGCTGAGCACTTGCAGTTCTTCCTTGCCTTTGCCAAACACCCGGTTCACCTCGCTGAGCGAGTAGATTTGCGGGCTGGCGGCGGTTTGTTCGGTAGAGGTATTCATCGCAGCGAATCCCATCAGTTCAGGCGGAGTTTGTTTTCGGCCACGGCGTACATCGGTCGCCAGACCAGACGATTGAAGGCCACGACGAAGAACGCCATCACCACCACGCCCAAGGTGATTTTCGGAAAATCGCCGGCAGCCGTGGTCTGGGCGATGTAGGCCCCGAGGCCGTGGGCGACGACTTTGTCCTGACCCCAGGAGACGAATTCGGAAACGATGCTGGCGTTCCAGGCGCCGCCCGAGGCGGTAATGGCGCCGGTCACGTAGTACGGAAAAATCCCTGGCAGCATGACCTTGCGCCACCACAACCAGCCGCGAATGCGGAAGTTGGTCGCGGCCTCTTTGTAGTCATTGGGGAAGGCGCTGGCCCCGGCGATCACGTTGAACAGGATGTACCACTGGGTGCCGAGCACGATCAGCGGGCTGAGCCAGATGTCCGGGTTCAACTGGTAGCGCAGGATCACGATGACGAACACCGGAAACAGCAGGTTCGCCGGAAACGCCGCGAGAAATTGCGCCAGTGGCTGGATCTTTTCCGCCAGTGCCGGGCGCAGGCCGATCATCACCCCCAGCGGCACCCAGATCAGCGAGGCGATGAGGATCAGGCCGGCTACCCGCAGCAGGGTGAAGACCCCCAGCAGGAACACGTGACCGACCTCGTCGAGTGTCACTTCGGTGCCGACATACAACACGATGTGGTACAGCGCGTAAGCAGTCAGCAACGCGATCAACGTGCCCCAGATCCAGTCGATCATCTTCGACGTCGCCGGGTTATCCGAGGCGATGGCCTGGCGTGTCGCGCGCGGCAGGTTCAGGCGCATGTTGCCCAGCCGGCTGATGACGCGGGAGAACGGGCGCAGCAGGCGCTGGATCAACCGGGTGCGCTGGATCAGATTCAGTACCCATGACTCCGGTGCGGCGGTCTGCGAGGCGGTGTTCTCCATGCGGAACTTGTCGGCCCAGGCCACCAGCGGGCGAAACAGGAACTGGTCGTAGATCAGGATCACCACGATCATCGTCAGGATCACATAACCCACCGCGTGCAGGTTCTGCTGCGCGATGGCCAGCGCCAGGTATGAACCGATGCCCGGCAGGGTGATGGTCTGATCGCCCACGGTGATTGCTTCGGACGCGACCACGAAGAACCAGCCGCCGGACATGCTCATCATCATGTTCCACACCAGCCCGGGAATGGCGAAAGGCACGTCGAGTTTCCAGAATCGCTGCCAGCCGGACAGTTGCAGGTTGGTCGAGACTTCCAGCAGATCGCGCGGCAGCATGCGCAGCGACTGGTAAAAGCTGAAGGTCATGTTCCATGCCTGGCTGGTGAAAATGGCAAAGATCGCGGCGAACTCTGCACCCAGTACCCGGCCGGGAAACAGCAGCAGAAAGAAGGTCACGGTGAACGAGATGTAGCCCAGCACCGGCACTGATTGCAGGATGTCCAGCACTGGCACCAGCAGTTTTTCGGCGCGGCGACTCTTCGCCGCCAACGTGCCGTAGAGCAAGGTGAAAATCAGTGCCGCGACCATCGCCGCGAGCATGCGCAGGGTGGTGCGCATGGCATATTCCGGCAGGTTGCCCGGGTCGAGGGAAATCACCTCGCTCTGCAAGGTGGCGATCGGCGCCCAGGTTTCCCGGGCAGTGATCGAGAAAAACAGCAAAAAGCCGATCACCAGCGGCATGGCGATCAAGTCCCAGCGATTGGGCAGCAGGCGCCGGGTCGTGGCCGGGATGTAGTGACGGAACACTTTCTTCATAAGCAGTGATTCCAGCGGGTTCCAAGTGGGGCGCGGCAGTCTGAGCGTAGCTTCTGTCTGCACGCCCCACCGAGAATGAGCGCGCGCTCGTTCTTCAGGTTCAAGTGGGAGGTGGGTGATGCAGGCCTGTTGAATTCGACAGGCCGAGAGGGCGGGCGCATCGGGGTTTTCGCCCGGATGCGCTGCTTGCGCGGATTGTAGGGTTTGAGATGTTACAAAGACGTAAAGAACGCGTCGGTTTTGGGTGAAGAAATTTTCATCCTCGCCATGCTTGGCAGTTCAGGCAAAACGCAGGGTCACCCGGCGGTTGTGCTGGCTTTTCTTCTCGATCTTTTCGCAATACACCCGGCCGATTTCCCGGGTGTTGAGCACATGCGTGCCGCCGCAGGGCTGCAGGTCGATGCCCGCGACTTCGATCACGCGCAGATCGCCCTGGATCGCCGGTGGCCTGCTGCTCTTGCTGCCGATCTTTTCCTGCAGGGCCGGGTACTCCGCAGCCGGCAGGGTCAGCACGTTGACCGGGCAGGCTCGTTCGATCAGTGCGTTGAGATCGCGGGTGATGCGCTCCTTGTCGAGGCTCATCTCCGGCAGATCGAAATCCAGCCGACCCTTGTCGGCGCTGATGCTGCAGCCAGTGACCGGCGCATCGATAAGCGCGCCCAGCAGATGCAAACAGGTGTGCATCTTCATGTGTTGATAACGCCGCTGCCAGTCGAGGCTGGCGTTGAGCAGTGCGCCAGTGCACAGCTGCGGCGGACACTCCTGCACCTGATGCCAGATGATCGACGGCAACAGAGGATCGCGCACGGTGCCGGTCACCGCGATCCGGGTGCCATCCACCAGGCTGAAATACCCCGTGTCACCCGGCTGCCCGCCGCCGGTGGGATAGAACAGGGTGTGCTCCAGCACGACGGCCTGATCGACCACGGCGATTACCCGAGCACCAAAGGCCCGCCGGTAGGGTTCACTGTTAAACAGGCTGAGGGTTTCCATGGTGTGTACCGACATTTGAACCTCCAATGTTCAAAGTTGAGTGTTGTGTGTGAGCCCTTGTGCTCACGCTGTTCAGCGTTTGAGTGGCAGTTTGGTGATCGCGAAACCGGCCAGCAGGATCGTCGAATACAACATCAGGTCCCGAGAGATTGGCGTGCCTTCGTACCAGGCGCCGATGAGCAGGGCGAACACCGGAAAAATGATGAACACGAACGACAGCAGCACCGGGCTCAAACGTTTGAGCAAGACGAAATACACGATGAAGCCGCCCACTGACGCCACCAGTCCGAGGTAGAGCAGGGCGCCCCAGGAGCGTGCAGTGATGTCCTTGAAGACCGGTGTTTCGAGGTTGAGTCCGACAATGAATAACATCAGCCCGGCGATGCCGATCGGCAGGGTGTTGTAGGTGATCACGCTGATCGCGCTGCCGTGTTTCTTGGTCACCACGTAACACAGCGCATGCATGATCGCGGCGCACAGAATCGCCAGCACGCCGAGCCATTCGGCCTGGTCCAGATGCAGGCCCTGGCTGCGAATGATCATGAACAGACTGGCGAAACCGATGGCGATGCCGAGCATCTGCGTGGGGAGGATTTTCTCGCGCAGAAACAGCGCGGAAAAAATCAGGATAAACACCGGCATGCAACTGAACAGCAGCGCGGTCAGCCCCGATGAAACATGCAGTTCGCCGTAGTTGAGCAAGTAGTACGGCAGACTGAAATACGACAGCGTGACGAACACGAAAAACCAGCGACTCTGCCGTGGGAACAGCAGCGGCTCCTTGCGCAACACGGCGAAGCTCAGGAATAGCGGAAAGGCAATCAGAAAACGCAGCCCCGCCGCTGTCAGCGGCGGCACGCTTTCCACGGCAATCTTGATCCCCAGCCAGGTGGTGCCCCAGCTCAGACAGACAATCAGAAACAGCGTGCTGGTGAGCAATCCGGCGAGCCAGGGTTTGCTGACGTTCAACGGTGCGCCGATGGCAGTCGACATGCTTTGTCCTCCACAGCAGAGAAATTGACCTGGTGGGTGAAAAGGGTTATCCCTGATTGCACCTGTTTCAAGCACGCTATTCGGGGTGACAATGACTGTCAAAGTAAGTATTGCCATGGTGTCAATCCTGCGTGACGGGCTCGTCAATGGCGTGGGCGTGAAGTACAAGCGCCTGGCGGATGCGGCGGAAAAAGCCATTACTGAAGGGGTGATCGGCGCGGGAGCGAAGTTGCCGCCGCACCGGTTGTTGGCCGACAGCCTGGGCGTGACCATCGGCACCATCAGTCGCGCCTATGGCGAGCTGGAGCGGGTCGGGCGGGTAGTGGCGCGTGTTGGCGATGGCACTTACGTGCGTGAACGCGGCATGGAGCGGCCGCAGGACAAAGGCTTTCGCAATGTCAGCGATGAGCCGCGCGCCTGTTTCGACATGAGCCGTAATCAACCGATTCCCGGGCAGGAAGCGGCGTTCATGAGCCAGACCTTGCACAGCCTTGCCAGCGATTTGTACAGCGTGCAGCAATTGACCGGCTACACCGCCGAAAGCGGCTTGCTGCGGCATCGCCAGGCGGGGGCGCACTGGTTGAGCCATGGCGCGTTTCGGCCGCACGCCGACCAGGTGTTGTGCGTCAACGGCGGCCAGCATGGCTTGCTGTGCGCCTTGATGGGCCTGCTCAAGGCCGGCGACACGGTGGTCACCGAGCATCTGACCTATCCCGGGTTGATCGGCGTTGCGCGTCAATTGGGGATCAAGCTCATCGGTGTCGCGATGGATGACCAAGGGCTGCTGCCGGCGGCGCTGGACGACGTCTGCCGCCAGCACCGTGTGTCGGCGTTGTATTGCACGCCGACGATTCAGAACCCTACGGCGGCGGTCATGTCGGTCCCGCGGCGTGAGGCGATTGCCGACATCTGCCGGCAGCACAATCTGCTGATTTTCGAAGACGACGCGCATGCGGTGCTGGCCCGTCAGCGGCCATTGCCGCTGAGTCATTTCGCCGCTGAGCGTTCGGTGTTGATCGGCAGTCTGAGCAAGGCGGTTTCAGCCGGCCTGCGGGTCGGTTACATGCAGGCGCCGCAAGCACTGATCGGGCGCCTGAGTTCGGCGATTCGCGGCACATGCTGGATGGCCAATCCGTTGGCGATGGAAGTGGCGAGCCGCTGGATCGAAAACGGTATGGCCGAGCGCTTGCTGGTGGAACAGATCAGCGAGATCGGTCGGCGCAAGGCGCTGGTCGCGCCGCTGCTGGAGGGGCTGACCTACAAGGCCGATGCCCATAGCCCGCACTTCTGGATCGAGGTGCCCGCGCTGTGGCGCGCATCGCAGATTGCTGCGGAGCTGAAGGAAAACAATTACCTGGTGAGCACCGCCGAGGCCTTTGCGGTCGGGCATGGCGCGGTGCCGCAGTTCATTCGGGCGAGTGTGTGCAATTCGGTGGCGGATGACCGGTTGTTGCAGGCAGGTTTCGAGGCCTTGGCCAAGGCATTGACAGAGACCGTGTAATCGTTCTTCGCGAGCAAGCCCGCTCCCACATTCGATCGCATTCCAACGTGAGGAACTCGATCAAAGTGTGGGAGCGGGCTTGCTCGCGAAAGCGTCAGAACACGCCACAAAATTATTTGAAACGCCGCTCCACGCCTTTCTCCACCAGAATCTTCGCCGAAATCTCCTCCACCGAAAAATGCGTGGAGTTGATATGCGGAATGTTCTCGCGGCGGAACAGGTTTTCCACTTCGCGCACTTCGAATTCGCACTGGGCGTAGCTCGAATAGCGGCTGTTGGGCTTGCGCTCGTTGCGGATCGCGGTGAGGCGGTCCGGGTCGATGGTCAGGCCGAACAGTTTGTGTTGATGAGCGCGCAGGGCGGTCGGCAGGGTCAGGCGCTCCATGTCATCTTCGGTCAGCGGGTAGTTGGCCGCGCGGATGCCGAATTGCATCGCCATGTACAGGCACGTCGGCGTCTTACCACATCGCGACACGCCCACTAGTATCAGATCGGCCTTGTCGTAATAGTGGGTGCGCGCGCCGTCGTCGTTGTCGAGGGCGAAGTTCACCGCCTCGATGCGCTCCATGTAATTGGAGTTGTGCCCGATCGAATGCGACTTGCCGACGGTGTAGGAAGAATGCTCGGTCAGTTCCTGTTCGAGCGGGGCCAGGAACGTCGAGAAAATGTCGATCATGAAACCATTGGAGGTTGCGAGAATCTCACGGATGTCCTGATTGACGATGGTGTCGAAGATGATCGGGCGCAAGCCGTCGGTTTCAGCGGCTTTGTTGATTTGTTGTACCATGGCCCGCGCTTTGTCCGCGTTGTCGATATACGGCCGCGTGAGCTTGGTGAAGGTAATGTTTTCGAACTGCGCCAGAAGGCTTTGACCCAGGGTTTCGGCGGTAATGCCGGTGCCATCGGAGATAAAGAAAGCAGATCGTTTCATTTGCACCTTGGGCCTTAAGCTAATGAGCATTCTTGGATATGATAGGCGCGATTTGCCGGCCGCCATTGGCCCGCATTCTCACTTATTTTCCAAGTCCAGGCCATACAGCCGGCCAACGCTCCCCCGAGCTGCCGGTTTCTGAGCTTTTCCAACACAGTTAGTGGAGAGATCACCTTGGTAGAGTACGTAGTTTCCCTCGATAAGCTCGGCAAACACGATGTTGAGCATGTGGGGGGCAAGAACGCATCCCTGGGCGAGATGATCAGCAACCTGGCGGGTGCCGGTGTGTCGGTCCCCGGCGGTTTCGCCACCACCGCGCAGGCCTATCGCGACTTTCTCGAACTGAGCGGCCTCAACGAGCAGATCCACAAGGCTCTCGACGCCCTGGACGTCGATGACGTCAACGCGCTGGCCAAGACCGGCGCGCAGATCCGTCAATGGATCATGGAAGCCGAATTCCCTGAAAAACTGAATGCCGAGATCCGCACCGCGTTCGCCGCGCTGTCGGCCGGCAACCCTGACGTGGCCGTGGCCGTGCGTTCCTCGGCAACCGCCGAAGACTTGCCGGACGCCTCGTTTGCCGGTCAGCAGGAAACCTTCCTGAACATCCGTGGTGTGGAAAACGTTATCCGCGCCGCCAAAGAGGTATTCGCCTCGCTGTTCAACGACCGTGCGATTTCCTACCGCGTGCACCAGGGCTTTGACCACAAACTGGTCGCCCTGTCGGCTGGCGTGCAGCGCATGGTGCGTTCGGAAACCGGCACCGCCGGCGTAATGTTCACCCTCGATACCGAATCCGGTTTCCGTGACGTGGTGTTCATCACCGGCGCCTACGGCCTGGGCGAAACCGTCGTACAAGGCGCGGTCAACCCGGACGAATTCTACGTACACAAAGGCACCCTGGAAGCTGGCCGCCCGGCCATTCTGCGACGCAACCTGGGCAGCAAAGCGATCAAGATGATCTACGGTGACGAGGCCAAGGCCGGCCGTTCGGTCAAGACCGTCGATGTCGACAAGGCCGAGCGCGCGCGTTTCTGCCTGACCGACGCCGAAGTCAGCGAGCTGGCCAAGCAGGCGATGATCATCGAGAAGCACTATGGCTGCCCGATGGACATCGAATGGGCGAAGGACGGTGACGACGGCAAGCTGTACATCGTGCAGGCCCGTCCGGAAACCGTGAAGAGCCGCACCCAGGCCAACGTCATGGAACGTTACCTGCTCAAAGAAACCGGTACCGTGCTGGTGGAAGGTCGCGCGATCGGCCAGCGCATTGGCGCCGGTAAAGTGCGGATCATCAAGGACGTGTCCGAGATGGACAAAGTCCAGCCGGGCGACGTGCTGGTGTCCGACATGACCGACCCGGACTGGGAGCCGGTGATGAAACGCGCCAGCGCCATCGTCACCAACCGTGGCGGGCGTACCTGCCACGCGGCGATCATCGCCCGTGAACTGGGCATTCCAGCGGTTGTGGGTTGCGGCAACGCCACCCAATTGCTGAAAGATGGCCAGGGCGTGACCGTATCCTGCGCCGAAGGCGACACCGGTTACATCTTCGAAGGCGAGTTGGGTTTCGACGTCAAGAAGAACTCCGTGGACGCCATGCCGGAGTTACCGTTCAAGATCATGATGAACGTCGGCAACCCGGACCGCGCCTTCGATTTCGCACAGCTGCCGAACGCCGGTGTGGGCCTGGCCCGTCTGGAGTTCATCATCAACCGCATGATCGGTGTACACCCCAAAGCGCTGTTGAACTACGACGGCCTGCCGCAGGAAATCAAGGACAGCGTCGACAAGCGCATCGCCGGTTACAGCGATCCGGTCGACTTCTACGTCGACAAACTGGTGGAAGGCATCAGCACTCTGGCTGCGGCGTTCACGCCGAAGAAGGTCATCGTGCGCCTGTCGGACTTCAAGTCCAACGAATACGCCAACCTGATCGGCGGCAAGCTCTACGAGCCGGAAGAAGAAAACCCGATGCTGGGCTTCCGTGGCGCTTCGCGTTACATCAGCGAATCGTTCCGCGACTGCTTCGAACTCGAGTGCCGCGCGCTGAAGCGTGTGCGCAACGAGATGGGCCTGACCAACGTCGAAATCATGGTGCCGTTCGTGCGCACCTTGGGCGAGGCCAGCCAGGTCATCGATCTGCTCGCCGAAAACGGTCTGGCTCGCGGCGAAAACGGTCTGCGCATCATCATGATGTGCGAACTGCCATCCAACGCGATTCTCGCTGAAGAGTTCCTCGAATTCTTCGACGGTTTCTCGATCGGTTCCAACGACCTGACTCAACTGACGTTGGGTCTGGACCGCGATTCGGGCATCATCGCGCACCTGTTCGACGAGCGTAACCCGGCGGTCAAGAAGCTGCTGGCGAACGCCATTGCCGCGTGCAACAAGGCTGGCAAGTACATCGGCATCTGCGGTCAGGGCCCTTCGGATCACCCGGATCTGGCCAAGTGGCTGATGGAGCAGGGCATTGAAAGCGTGTCGCTGAACCCGGATTCCGTACTGGAAACCTGGTTCTTCCTCGCCGAAGGCCAGGCGCAGGCTTGATAAGTAGGTGAATGGCCCGCTCCCCCTGTGGGAGCGAGCCTGCTCGCGAAGACGGACTGACAGGCAACAATGATGTCGACGGATGTACCGCTTTCGCGAGCAGGCTCACTCCTGCAAGGGGCGGGTTTTGAGATTTGAGTAGGGCGGGCTCCTGTAGATGCCGCCCTTTTTTGTGCAAGAGCATTATGCAAAGCAGCAGCAACCTGTTTCCTGTCGCCCTGATCAGCGCCGAACGACGCGGTGATCTGAGCGAAGACGTTTATCGATTGAAACCCGGCAACAGCCCGGACTGGTCCGTGGAGATCGCCGTCACCCGTTTGGGCATGGCCGACGACACGGCGCCCCGTGGCGTGCCGGTGATTTTGTTGCACGGCAGTTTTTCCAATCGACGCTTCTGGTTTTCGCCAAAAGGCCTCGGGCTTGGCGCGTATCTGACGCGACTGGGTTTTGATGTGTGGATTCCGGAGATGCGCGGCCATGGTCTGTCGCAGCGCAACGAGGAATACCGCAGGAACCGTGTTGCCGACTACGCCAAGTACGATCTGCCGGCGATTGCCGCGTTCGTGCGTGAGCAGAGTGGGCAGGTGCCGCACTGGATCGGTCATTCGCTGGGCGGCATCACCCTGGCGGCGGCGCTGGGCGGTGAATACTTAGGCGAACCGGCGGTGGCTTCGGCGGCGTTTTTCGGCACCCAGGTCAGCCGCACGTACTGGCCGTTGAAGATCCCGCCGGTGGAGTGGAGCGGGCGCTTCATTCTCAAGCGTTTCGCGCAATTGTCTGGCTCGCGCCTCAAGCGCGGCCCGGAAGACGAACCGATCGGGCTGGCGCTGGAAAGCATGCGCTGGTACGGCCTGTTCGGCCGCTTTGGCGACAAGGACAAGGATTGGTGGGCCGGGCTTGCCGAGGTTCAAGTGCCGGTGCTGGCGGTGACGGCGGCGGGTGATCATCAGGATCCGGCGTGGGCCTGTCGCAAACTGTTCGAACAGATCGGCTCCGAGCACAAGCAGTTCGTCAATCTGGGGCGGGAACAAGGCTTCAGCGACAATTTCGGGCATGTCGAGATGCTGGTGAGCAAGGCAGCACAGGCCGAGGTCTGGCCGCTGGTGGCGCGCTGGCTGCAGGATCAGCACACACCGCTGCTGGGCGAGAAGCCGGACCTGGCCGCGGCGGTTTGAGCGCAGGCTCTGAAAAGGGCATTTCGTTCGTATCGGCTTGCGGCTAAGATATGACGCATTGTGCAATTCTGGTCATATTTGGTGGCTGTTTAGCTATTACGTTTCAGCATTTGTTCAGGTTCGTTCAGCGACCATTGCATGAACTAAGGTAAACAGCGACCGCCGGGACTCGTTTCAACAGAGTGCGACATCCTTGATCGTCTTCCTTGTTACAGGAGTTTTTCGATGAACCATTACCTCACGCCTGACCTGTGCGACGCCTATCCGGAGCTGGTGCAGGTGCTGGAACCGATGTTCAGCAATTTCGGCGGCCGCGATTCCTTCGGCGGCGAAATCGTGACCATCAAATGTTTCGAAGACAACTCGCTGGTCAAAGAGCAGGCCGAACTCAAGGGCAACGGCAAAGTGCTGGTGGTCGATGGCGGCGGTTCGCTGCGTCGTGCGCTGCTGGGCGACATGATCGCCGAGAAAGCGGCGAAAAACGGCTGGGAAGGAATGGTCATCTACGGTTGCATCCGTGACGTCGACGTCATCGCTCAGACCGATCTCGGTGTCCAGGCGCTGGCCAGCCATCCGATGAAGACCGAAAAGCGCGGTATCGGCGACCTCAACGTGCCGGTGACGTTTGCCGGTGTGACGTTCCACCCAGGCCAATTCATTTATGCGGACAACAACGGCGTGATCGTTTCGCCGAGCCCGCTGAAGATGCCTGAATAAAGTTTTCGACAAAGGGATGCGGATGTTCGAGGAAGAAAACGCGCAGTGGGGGCTGGTGCATGCCCTGGTACTGGACGGTAAAGGCGGTGCGCGTTCGATAGCCCGGACTGAGCTCGACGATCTGCAACTGCAGGCTCATGAGAGTCTGTGGCTGCATTGGGATCGCAGTCATCCGCAAACCCAGACCTGGCTGCGCAAATCCAGCGGCCTGAATGAATTCAGCTGCGACCTGCTGCTGGAAGAAAACACCCGCCCGCGCCTGTTGCCGTTGCCGGATGCCGAGCTGTTGCTGTTTCTGCGCGGGGTCAACCTCAACCCGGGTGCCGAGCCGGAAGACATGGTCTCTGTGCGGATTTTCGCCTCCGCCCAGCGCGTGATCTCGTTGCGTCTGCGCCCGCTGCGTGCCACCGATGAACTGCTGGCGCTGTTGAGCGAGGGCAAAGGCCCGAAAACCTCCTCCGAACTGATCCTGTATCTGGCGCAATTCCTCACCAACAAGGTGCAGGATCTGGTCACGTGCCTGTCGGAACTGGTCGATGAAGAGGAAGAAAAACTGGATGCCGACGAACGGTATACCCCCGAGCATGGCTCGATTTTGCACATCCGTCGCCGGGCTGCCGGACTGAAGCGTTTCCTGGCGCCGCAGCGGGATATTTTCGGACAGCTGACGCGGATAAAACTGCCGTGGTTTGTCGACGATGACGCCGACTACTGGAACGAATTGAACAACAGCCTGACCCGCTATCTCGAAGAGCTCGAATTGACTCGAGAGCGCATGGGGCTTGTGCTGGAGGCCGAAGACCGGCGTTTGAACGTGCGCATGAATCGCACGATGTACCGTTTCGGCATCATCACCTGCATCTTTTTGCCGATGAGTTTTCTCACCGGTCTGTTGGGCATCAACGTGGGCGGAATTCCGTTCTCGAGCAGCCCTTATGGTTTCCTCATTGCCTGTCTGACGGTGTTGGCCATGGCCTTTGGTCAATGGTGGTTATTCCGCCGTTTGCGCTGGGTATGAAAATGCAGCATGTGACCCGACCAAATTTGCCCGCGTCTTTCACAGACATCACGAGAGGTGCGTATGCACGATCCGTTTGAACAGTCTTTGCGCGACATGCTCAACGCCTCGCCGTCCAGCCGCGACGACGATGCCTGCCTGGGTCGCGTACTCAAAACCGCCAACCGCCAGGTCGGCGCCGGTGATCTGTTCAGCCTGCTGGGCCGCTGGCTGCCCGCGCTGATGATCGCCCTGAATAACGGCTCGGCCCACGTTTCGCCGGTTTCCCGTCTTCGTAAAACTACCGCTCGCACTGCTGATAAGGCTGATTGAATATGGAACTTGATCTCTGGACTCAGAGCCTCGTCACTGCAATGACTGCGTTGTGGACCAAAGTCGCCAACTTTATCCCGAACCTGTTCGGCGCACTGGTGGTGCTGCTGTTGGGCTTCGTGGTGGCCAAGCTGCTCGATACCTTGCTGTCCAAGTTGCTCGCCAAGCTGGGCCTCGATCGCCTGATGGGCGGCACCGGGTTGACCAAATTGATGTCGCGGGCCGGGCTGCAAGTGCCGATCTCGACCCTGATCGGTAAAATCGTCTACTGGTTCGTTCTGCTGATTTTCCTGGTTTCTGCAGCAGAGTCCCTTGGACTTGAGCGAGTTTCAGCTACGCTGGACATGCTGGCGTTGTATTTGCCGAAAGTTTTCGGCGCCGCGCTGGTGCTGTTGGTGGGTGTTTTGCTTGCCCAACTGGCCAACGGACTGGTGCGCGGTGCGGCAGAAGGCGTAGGGCTGGACTACGCTTCGGGTTTGGGTCGAATTGCTCAAGGGCTGGTGATCATCATCAGTATCTCGGTGGCGATCAGTCAGCTTGAGGTCAAAACCGACCTGTTGAACCATGTGATCGTCATCGTTTTGATTACCGTTGGTCTGGCCGTTGCGCTGGCCATGGGTTTGGGAAGCCGGGAAATTGCCGGTCAGATTCTTGCGGGAATCTATGTGCGTGAGTTGTATCAGGTTGGGCAACAAGTGCGTGTTGGTGAGGTCGAAGGCCAGATCGAAGAGATCGGCACGGTTAAAACCACATTGCTGACCGATGAGGGTGAGCTAGTCTCACTTTCCAATCGGATCCTGCTGGAACAGCATGTGAGTAGCCGCTAACCCGGCAAACCCTGCTAATGTATGCCGCCGCAAAATGCCCTGAGAGGGTAGCGGCGGACATTGACCTGACTGTCGGCACGACTTGTTTTGAATAAAGCCCAAACGCTATCCACGCGCTATGACCCCCGTGAGCTCTCTGATGAGGAGTTGGTCGCGCGCTCGCATACCGAGCTGTTTCACGTGACGCGCGCCTATGAAGAGCTGATGCGGCGTTACCAGCGAACATTATTTAACGTTTGTGCGAGATATCTTGGGAACGATCGCGACGCAGACGATGTCTGTCAGGAAGTGATGCTGAAGGTGCTGTACGGCCTGAAGAACTTCGAGGGGAAATCGAAGTTCAAAACGTGGCTGTACAGCATCACTTACAACGAATGCATCACGCAGTATCGGAAGGAACGGCGAAAGCGTCGCTTGATGGACGCCTTGAGTCTGGACCCCCTGGAAGAAGCGTCGGAAGAAAAGGCGCCGAAACCCGAGGAGAAGGGCGGACTCGATCGCTGGCTGGTGTATGTGAACCCGATTGACCGTGAAATTCTGGTGCTACGATTTGTCGCAGAGCTGGAGTTTCAGGAGATCGCAGACATCATGCACATGGGTTTGAGTGCGACAAAAATGCGGTACAAACGTGCTCTAGACAAATTGCGTGAGAAATTTGCAGGCATTGCTGAAACTTAGTTCAGCGCAAATATCTCTTACGTGTAGGCAAGTTCTGATAGACTTGCCGCCGAGTTGTCCCCCGGTTTGCGGGACTGCTTCACAATCACCAGATGGGGATTTAACGGATGAAACTGAAAAACACCTTGGGCTTGGCCATTGGTTCTTTGATTGCCGCTACTTCGTTCGGCGCACTGGCACAAGGCCAAGGCGCAGTTGAAGGCGAACTGTTCTACAAGAAGCAGTACAACGACAGCGTTAACCACGTCGAAGACGGCTTCAACCCAGGCGCCTCTATCGGTTACTTCTTGACCGACGACGTATCGTTGAACTTGACCTACGACAAGAACAACCACACCCGTTCGAACGACGGCACCGGCAGCCAGAAACTGCACGGCGACAACTTCGGTCTGAACGCTCAATACCACTTCAACAACGCTGGCGACGCTCTGCGTCCTTACGTTTCTGGTGGTGTGAAGCATGGCAGCCTGACCAACGTAGCTGCTGACGGCCACACCGGTCGCGACCAGTCGACCTACCTGACTGCTGGCGCTGGCGTTAAGTACTACTTCGCTGAAAACTTCTACGCCCGCGCTGGTGTAGATGCTGACTACAAACTGGACAACGGTCGCTGGAACTACGCTCCAGTTGTTGGCCTGGGTGTGAACTTCGGTGGCGGCGGCAAGCCAGCTGCTGCTCCAGTTCCAGCTCCAGCTGAAGTCTGCTCCGACAGCGACAACGATGGCGTTTGCGACAACGTTGACAAGTGCCCGGACACCCCAGCCAACGTAACTGTTGACGCTGATGGCTGCCCAGCAGTTGCTGAAGTTGTTCGTGTAGAGCTGGACGTGAAATTCGACTTCGACAAGTCGGTCGTCAAGCCAAACAGCTACGCTGACATCAAGAACCTGGCTGACTTCATGAAGCAGTACCCAGCCACTCACACCACTGTTGAAGGTCACACTGACTCCGTCGGTCCTGACGCTTACAACCAGAAACTGTCTGAGCGTCGTGCAAACGCCGTTAAGCAAGTTCTGACCCAGCAGTACGGTGTTGAGTCGTCCCGCGTTCAGTCGATCGGCTACGGCGAATCCCGCCCAGTTGCTGACAACAAAACTGAAGCTGGTCGCGCTGTTAACCGTCGCGTAGAAGCGCAGGTTGAAGCTCAAGCTAAGTAATTAGCTCGCCGCTTTGAGAAAAGCCCGGCTCAGGCCGGGCTTTTCTTTGCCTGCGATTTGGTGAAGCGCAAATATTTACGCCCACACAATGGCCGACAGACTGCACACCCGTCCTGGGTTCAGCCTCATTAGCACTGCCATGTCGCTGGGGGGGGAGGGCTAAGCCGCCGGTGCCCAGATGCACGGCGTAAATCAGCCCGTACGGGCTGCGGGCGACCTTCCCGGGCTTTGCCCAGACCAAACCGCTGACGACCCCATTGTCCGTGCCTGCAGGCCGCCATATGCCAGTCGGGCTGATTTGCCTGTGTGCCTCGCGCCGAGGGGCGTTGCCCGGCTATAATCGCCGCCTCTTTTCGCCGCCCGAGTCATCGCCGCCCATGTACACCCTGGCCCGTCAGCTGTTGTTCAAACTTTCCCCGGAAACCTCCCACGATCTGTCGCTGGATCTGATCGGCGCGGGTGGGCGTTTGGGCCTCAACGGCATGCTGTGCAAGAAGCCTGCGAACGTGCCGCTGACCGTCATGGGTCTGGATTTTCCGAACCCGGTGGGTCTGGCGGCCGGTCTGGACAAGAACGGCGCGGCCATCGACGGCTTTTCGCAACTGGGTTTCGGTTTTGTCGAGATCGGCACCGTGACCCCGCGTCCGCAGCCGGGCAACCCGAAGCCACGGATCTTCCGCCTGCCGGAAGCCGAGGCGATCATCAACCGCATGGGCTTCAACAACCTCGGTGTCGATAACCTGCTGGCGCGGGTCGCGGCGGCCAAATACAAGGGCGTGCTGGGGATCAATATCGGCAAGAATTTCGACACCCCGGTCGAGCGTGCAGTGGATGACTACCTGATCTGCCTGGACAAGGTTTACGCCCACGCCAGCTACATCACCGTCAACGTCAGCTCGCCGAACACCCCGGGCCTGCGCAGTCTGCAGTTCGGTGATTCGCTCAAGCAGTTGTTGGCGGACCTGGCCACGCGCCGCGCCGAACTGGCCCTGCGTCACGGCAAACATGTTCCGCTGGCGATCAAGATAGCCCCGGACATGACCGACGAAGAGACCGCGCAAGTGGCTCAGGCGTTGATTGAGACCGGTATGGACGCGGTGATCGCCACCAACACCACCCTGAGCCGCGTGGGCGTCGAAGGCATGGAACATGGTGACGAGGCCGGCGGTCTGTCCGGCGCACCGGTACGCGAGAAGAGCACGCACACGGTGAAGGTGTTGGCGGCTGAGCTGGGTGGTCGGTTGCCGATCATTGCCGCTGGCGGTATCACCGAGGGCAAGCACGCGGCCGAGAAGATCATGGCGGGTGCGAGCCTGGTACAGATCTATTCCGGGTTCATCTACAAAGGCCCGGCGTTGATTCGCGAATCCGTCGACGCGATCGCCGCCCTGCGCTGATCCCCTTGTGGGAGCGGGCTTGCTCGCGAAAGCACTGTATCAGTCACCGAAGATGCTGACAGAAGCACCGCTTTCGCGAGCAAGCCCGCTCCCACAGGTTATGTGTGCAGTTCAAGTGATTTTGCAGGCATAAAAAAGGGCTCCTCGAAGGAGCCCCTGGGCCGCAGCCCGCCGTCCGGGAAGGACGTGCATGGTAAGTCGCTAAAAATTCAGATTGTCGTGTCGGAATTAATGCCCTGTGTCAGCCGACGGCGTGAAGTTCGTTGAGTCTGTGGATCCCCGCAGTGCCGGTCATACCGTCCCAGTTGTCGCCGCGTCCTTCTCGCCAGCCGTTGATCCAGGCTTGACGTACCGACGGTAGAGTAAATGGGCAAAGCTCGCGGGATTTGCCACCAACGCCATATTGATATCCGCGCAAAAATGCTCTTTCCAACGGATCACGCTTAAGTCTTCTCATAGGGTGTTTCCCTCACTTGTTGACTGTTTGTGTCGCGTTGACCTCAACCGAGGTCTGGCAGAAAAACTCTGCCGGGGGCGGCTCGCTGCCGGCGTGGCGAGCCAAGGTGTTGACGCCGTTGCGACGTCAACCTGTGTTCAGTTCTAACCAATGAGTCACACCGAGGGAATGATCGTTTTGTCATAAGGACGTAACGAAAATAGTGCTACAGCCATAAGTAACGACGGGTTTCATGAACGTTTTTTCACCAAACCCCGGTATGATCGGCCCCGCGCTGGATGATGGGGTTAATCCTTTAGTGAGAATGACCTACGTTTGCGCTGGGGTACTAAGCGACGAAGGGTCGCTTTAAGACTTTTTGTTTCATCAACTTTTTTATCTGTCCTTGCATCTAAGCTCTTTTAACCCGAGCAGCAGGGATGGAACGGCACACCTTCGTGCCACGCGGGCGCTCTTTTAGAAAAGCGCCTGATTGAAAACCGGATCGGCAATGCGTTGCCGATTCACTAGCCAAAGGCTCTGGAAATACCATGTCCGATCGTTTCGAACTCTTCCTCACTTGCCCCAAAGGCCTTGAAGGCCTGCTCATCGAGGAAGCCGTCGGGCTTGGCCTTGAAGAAGCCCGCGAGCACACCTCCGCCGTGCGTGGCATGGCGACCATGGAAACCGCCTACCGCCTGTGCCTCTGGTCGCGTCTGGCCAACCGTGTATTGCTGGTGCTCAAGCGTTTCCCGATGAAGGACGCCGAAGACCTGTACCACGGTGTACTCGACGTCGAGTGGCAGGACCACATGCTCAGCGACGGCACCCTGGCCGTTGAATTCAGCGGCCACGGCTCGGGGATCGACAACACTCACTTCGGCGCCTTGAAGGTCAAGGACGCCATCGTCGACAAACTGCGCACCCCGCAAGGCGACCGCCCGTCCATCGACAAGCTCAACCCGGACCTGCGCATCCATCTGCGCCTGGATCGCGGCGAAGCGATCCTGTCGCTCGATCTCTCCGGTCACAGCCTGCACCAGCGCGGTTACCGCCTGCAGCAGGGCGCTGCACCGCTGAAGGAAAACCTCGCGGCGGCGATCCTGATCCGTTCCGGCTGGCCGCGCATTGCTGCCGAAGGCGGCGCGCTGGCTGACCCGATGTGCGGTGTCGGTACGTTCCTGGTCGAGGCCGGCATGATCGCCGCCGACATGGCGCCGAACCTGCGCCGTGAGCAGTGGGGCTTCACCGCATGGCTGGGCCACGTGCCGGCGCTGTGGAAAAAACTCCATGAAGAAGCGGTCGAGCGTGCCGCTGCCGGTCTGGCCAAACCACCGCTGTGGATTCGCGGTTACGAAGCCGACCCGCGCCTGATTCAACCGGGCCGCAACAACGTCGAGCGTGCGGGTCTGAGCGAGTGGATCAAGATCTACCAGGGTGAAGTCGCGACCTTCGAGCCGCGTCCGGACCAGAACCAGAAAGGTCTGGTGATCTGCAACCCACCGTATGGCGAGCGTCTGGGTGATGAAGCCAGCCTGCTGTACCTCTACCAGAACCTTGGCGAGCGCCTGCGTCAGGCCTGCTTGAACTGGGAAGCAGCGGTGTTCACCGGTGCGCCGGATCTGGGCAAGCGCATGGGCATTCGCAGCCACAAACAGTATTCGTTCTGGAACGGCGCGCTGCCGTGCAAGCTGTTGTTGATCAAAGTGCTGCCGGATCAGTTCGTCACTGGCGAGCGCCGCACCCCGGAGCAGCGTCAGGCCGAGCGTGAGCAAGCCGCTTACGACCAGACCCCGGACGAGCCGCAAGAGCGCAAGTTCAACAAAAACGGCAACCCGATCAAGCCGACGCCAGCCCCGGCTCCGGTGATCGAGCAGCCGCGCTTGAGCGAAGGCGGGCAGATGTTTGCCAACCGTCTGCAAAAAAACCTCAAGGCCATGGGCAAGTGGGTCAAGCGCGAAGGCATTGATTGCTACCGCGTCTACGATGCCGACATGCCGGAATATGCGATGGCCATCGACCTGTATCACGATTGGGTGCACGTGCAGGAATACGCTGCGCCGAAGTCCATTGATCCGGAAAAAGCCTCGGCGCGCATGTTCGATGCCCTGGCCGCGATTCCGCAGGCGCTGAACGTCGACAAGAGCCGCGTGGTGGTCAAGCGCCGCGAGCGCCAGAGCGGCACCAAGCAGTACGAGCGTCAGGCCGCGCAAGGCAAGTTCAACGAAGTCAGCGAAGGCGGCGTCAAGCTGCTGGTAAACCTTACCGACTACCTTGACACCGGGCTGTTCCTCGACCACCGGCCGATGCGTATGCGCATTCAGAAAGAGGCGGCCGGCAAGCGCTTCCTCAATCTGTTTTGCTACACCGCGACGGCCAGCGTGCACGCGGCCAAGGGCGGTGCGCGCAGCACCACCAGCGTCGACCTGTCGAAAACCTACCTCGACTGGGCGCGCCGCAACCTGTCGCTGAACGGTTTCTCCGACAAGAACCGTCTGGAGCAGGGCGACGTGATGGCATGGCTGGAAAACAGCCGGGACGAGTACGACCTGATCTTCATCGATCCGCCGACCTTCTCCAACTCCAAGCGCATGGAAGGCATCTTCGACGTACAGCGTGATCAGGTGCAGTTGATCGACCTGGCCATGGCGCGCCTGGCGCCGGGTGGCGTGCTGTACTTCTCCAACAACTTCCGCAAGTTCCAGTTGGAGGAGAACCTGGCCGAGCGTTACGCGGTCGAGGAAATCAGCGCGCAGACCATCGACCCGGATTTCGCCCGCAACACCAAGATTCATCGCGCCTGGAAAATCACGGCTCGTTGACACTTGTCCAGGTTGGATCCACAGAGCCTTGATTTTTAACGGCTCTTGGATCCGATCAACGCTAGCCAAATTAATGGCTAATAGCTATAACTCACTCATGGCCAATGGGGCTTTCCCGGAACACTGGCGTAGTGAGTTGCCCTTATGTCGTTGCACCCCGTGCGCCCAAGGATTCTGGGTTTTATCAGCGAAGAAGTCTCGGCCTGGCTGGTCGCGCTGCTGGTATTGCTCGCCGGCGGGATTCTCACGGGGCTGCTCGCCTGGGCCACCCTCAATCAGTTTCATCATCAATTGCTTCAGCGTTTTCAACTGCTCGCCAATGAGCGCTACAGCCGCATCGAAGAACGCTTTCAGGATCAGGAGCAGCGCCTCGACGGTCTGCGCCGTTTCTTCGCCAACTCCGAATCCGTGTCCCGTGCCGAGTTCGACGGCTACACCCAACCTCTATTACTGCGCACCCAGGCCTATTCGTATGCGCCGCGGGTCAGTGCGGCCGAGCGCCCGGCGTTCGAGCAGCGTGTGCGGGACGAAGGCCTGAACACCTTTACCATTCGCGAACTCAACGCACAGGACGAACTGCAACTGGCGGCCGTGCGTGATGAATACGTGCCGGTGTTGTACAGCCAGACCCAGAGCCGCCTCGGCTCGCCCTTGGGCTACGATTTGCTCGCGCAACCGCTGCGCCGCGACACCCTGCAGCGCGCCGAAAAACTCGGCAATCTTGCGGTGTCGCAACCGATGCACCTGGTAAGTATCGAACCCTCTTACGCGCGCGGTGTGCTGCTGGTGGCGCCCGTAACCCGTGAGGCCGGGCGGCGGCCGTTTGGCTACGTAATGGCGGTGATCAGCATGCGTCAGTTGCTGGCCGATGGTTTGCCGGATGCGTTCCATGACTACCTCTCGGTGCGCATCCTCGATCTGTCGACCAGCGATCAACACGAGGTACTGTTCGAGTCGAGCAATCAACCGGCCGCCAGTGAATTGTCGGCGACGCGCCTTGTACGCCTGGCCGATCACGACTATCAGGTCGATATTCTGCCGAGCGAAGCATTTATGCAGGCCAATCATTCGTCAGTCGGCAGTGTGGTGATTCTCGGCGGATTATTGAGTGTGTTGCTCAGCGCGTTGCTCTACGTGCTGGTCAGCCAGCGCCAGCGCGCCTTGCGCATGGTCGAACTGCGCACTCAGGAACTGCACGCTCGCGAGCAGGAACTGCGCGGCACCCACGGTCAATTGCGCGGGGTGCTGAACGCCGCGACCCAGGTTGCAATCATCGCCACCGATTTGCGCGGGGTGATCAACACCTTCAACCCCGGCGCGGAACAGATGCTCGGCTACAGCAGCGCCGATGTCGTTGGCCATATGACTCTGGAAAACCTGCACCTGCCGCGCGAACTCACAGCGCGCTCGGCGGAGTTGAGCGCGCGTTACGGCAAGAGCATTCCGACCTGTCACGCGATGCTGGTCGAGGGCGGCGAGGTGGGCGGTCATGAGGCGCGCGAGTGGACGCTGGTGCGCAGCGATGGCAGTCATCTGCCGGTGAACATGCTCGCCACCCCGGTGCTCGATGAACAGGGCCTGTGGGTCGGTCATCTGGCGATTTGCATCGACATCACCGAGCGCAAGCGCGTGCACGAGGCACTCGCGGCGCGGGATGTGCTGCTGAAAAAACTCAGCGCCCATGTGCCCGGCGGCATCTACCAGTTCAAGATGGAGTTCGACGGACGCTTCAGCGTGATCTACGCCAGCGACGGCATCCGCGAGATCTACGAGTTGGAGCCGGATGTGCTGCTGCTCAATGCCGAGGCAATTTTCACCCGCATTCATCCGCAGGATGTCTCGCGGGTTCGCAGCTCGATCCGGGCGTCGGCAGACAGCCTCAGCCCGTGGCGCGAGGAATACCGCGTGCAGTTGCCCGAGCGCGGCCTGCGCTGGGTACGCGGTGAGGCGACGCCGGAAGAGCTGCCGGGCGGCGGTGTGCTGTGGCACGGCTACATCTCGGACATTTCCGATCTGAAGCGGGTGGAAGAGGAACTGCGGGCGCTGTCGGTTACCGACTCACTGACCGGCATCCACAACCGGCGTTATTTCCAGGAACGCCTGACCACCGAAATGGCCCGGGTCGAGCGTGGCGGCGGCGAGCTGTCGGTGATCATGCTCGACATCGATCACTTCAAACGGATCAACGACCAGTACGGCCATGCCGTGGGCGACCGCGTGTTGCAGGCGGTGTGCGAGCGCATCGGCCATCGCTTGCGCCGCACCGATGTGTTCTGCCGTCTGGGCGGCGAGGAATTCATGGTGCTGTGCCCGGACATCGACGGCAAGCACGCCTATATCCTTGCCAAGGAGTTATGGCAGGGGCTGCGCAGTTCGCCGGTGGATGTGGTCGGGGTGGTGACGGCCAGTTTCGGCATCGCCAGCTGGCGACCGGGGGAGGGCGCAGATGCGCTGTTGTTGCGAGCGGATTCGGGCGTGTACGCGGCGAAGCAGGCCGGACGGGATCGGGTTGAGCAGATGAGCTAGCCTGTTACGCCAATCCCCTGTGGGAGCGGGCTTGTTCACGAATGCGTCAGTTCAGTCAGTATTTTTGGTGACTGACACGAAGCCTTCGCGAGCAAGCCCGCTCCCACATTAGATCGGCTGTGTTTTCACAGCGCCGAAGCGGTCTGCGGCAAGCGCGGCTGCTTGTACAGATCCAGCAGCACCTGATCCAGCACCGACGATGCGCCGAACGGGGCCTTGTCGTTGAGGATCGCCACCACCGCCCAAGTGTTGCCATTGACGTCACGGCTGAAGCCGGCAATGGCACGCACGGTGTTCAGGGTGCCGGTCTTGACGTGGGCTTCGCCGCGCATTGCGGTGGTCTTCAGGCGTTTGCGCATGGTGCCGTCAGTGCCGGCAATCGGTAGCGAGCTGATGTACTCGGCGGCGTACGGGCTGTGCCAGGCCGCTTGCAGCATGTTGGCCATCTCGCGGGCGCTGACGCGTTCAGCGCGCGACAGCCCGGAGCCGTTCTCCATCACCAGGTGCGGCGCGGTGATGCCTTTCTTCGCCAGCCATTGGCGGACCACGCGTTGCGCGGCCTTGGCGTCGTCACCGTCGGCTTCGTTGCGGTATTTCTGGCCCAGGCTCAGGAACAGCTGCTGGGCCATGGTGTTGTTACTGTATTTGTTGATGTCGCGGATGATTTCCGCCAGATCCGGCGAATAGGCGCGGGCCAGCAATTTGGCGCTGCTCGGGGTCGCGGCGAGGCGATCCTTGCCCTGAATGCTGCCCCCCAATTCTTTCCAGATCGCGCGCACAGCACCGGCGGTGTAGGTCGCGTGGTCGAGCAGCGACAGGTAAGTCTGCGAGCTGCAGCCATCGCCCAGTTGACCGGCGACGGTCACGGTCACGCTGCCATCAGGCTGGGTCACCGGGTTGTAGCGCACGCCACCGGTGCACTGTTTGGAATTGAGCGCCTTGACCGTGTTCTCGATGTGCACGCTGGCAATCGGCGGCTCCACCGAGATCAGCACCCGGCCACCGTCATTGCGCGCCACAAAGCGCAGGGCCTTGAGGTTGACCAGCAGCGAGTCCGGCTTGACCAGGAACGGCTTGTTCTCGTCGTTGCCGTCGTCGTTGAACTCGGGCAGTTGCGGCTGGATGAAGAAGCTGCGGTCGAGGATCAGGTCGCCGGTGACCTGGGTCACGCCGTTGGCGCGCAGGTCGCGCATCAGCAGCCAGAGTTTTTCCATGTTCAACTTCGGATCGCCGCCACCCTTGAGGTACAGGTTGCCGTTGAGGATGCCGCCGCTCAGGTCGCCGTCGGTGTAGAACTCGGTTTTCCACTGATGGTTGGGGCCGAGCATTTCCAGCGAGGCGTAGGTGGTGACCAGTTTCATGGTCGAGGCCGGGTTGACCGAGACGTCGGCGTTGTACACGGTCGGGTTGCCCGGGCCGTCGAGCGGGATCATCACCAGCGACAGTGCAGTGGGCTGCAGTTTGCTGGCCTTGAGGGCTTTTTCGACGTTAGGCGTGAGGGCGGTGTTGATGGTGGCCGCAGAAACCGGCAGGGCCAGGGGCAGAAGAAGGCCGGCGAGAAACAGTGGACGCAACGATTTGATCATATGAATTAAAACCCTGCAGAAGAGGGGAAAAATAACGAGGGCATGGATGAAAAAGCCCTCAGTGGTCATGAAAGTGTCGGCATTATGCCCCAAGGTGTAACAGCTTGTGCCTTGCCCGTGGCGGCCATTTCGTTATTTTTTTTACAGCTGGTCGGCCACGGTACCCAGAGAGTCGGGCAATTGACCGCTTAAACTGGTAAAGTGCCGGCCGTTATTACTTAAGAGGATTGTTCCAATGGCGACTAACCGTTCCCAGCGTCTGCGCAAAAAACTGTGCGTTGATGAATTCCAAGAGCTGGGTTTCGAACTGAACCTGGACTTCAAAGAAGACTTGTCCGAAGAAGCCATTGACGCTTTCCTCGAAGCATTCATCAAAGAAGCCATGGAAGCCAACGGTCTGGGCTATGTCGGCGGCGACGACTTCGGTCTGGTGTGCCTGCAGAAGCGTGGCTCGGTCAACGAAGAGCAGCGCGCTGCCGTTGAAGCCTGGCTGAAAAACCGTAGCGAACTGACCGGCATGACCGTCAGCCCGCTGCTGGACGTTTGGTATCCGGAAAAGCCGATCAACGCGGCTAAGTGATACTGAAAAAAACGGCGACCTTCGGGTCGCCGTTTTTTTATGCCTGGGTTTTGCGCCAATTCAGGATCAATAACGTCAGCACACCCGCCACAATCCCCCAGAATGCCGAACCGATGGAAAACAGCGTCAGCCCCGACGCCGTGACCATGAAGGTGATCAGCGCCGCTTCACGTTCCTTCACTTCGGTCATGGCAATGCTCAGTCCGTTGATGATCGAGCCGAACAGCGCCAGCGCGGCAATCGACAGCACCAGTTCTTTCGGCAACGCGGCAAACAACGCCGCCAAAGTTGCGCCGAACACCCCGGCAATCCCGTAGAAAATCCCGCACCACACCGCGGCGGTGTAGCGCTTGTTGCGATCTTCATGGGCGTGCGGCCCGGTGCAGATCGCCGCGCTGATGGCCGCGAGGTTGATGCCGTGGGAGCCGAACGGCGCCAGCAGCAGCGAGGCGATGCCGGTGGTGGTGATCAGTGGCGAGGCCGGAACGTTGTAGCCGTCGGCGCGCAGCACGGCGATGCCGGGCATGTTTTGCGAAGTCATGGCCACCACAAACAGCGGGATGCCGATGCTGATGGTCGCGGCCAGCGAAAAATGCGGCGTGGTCCACACCGGCGTCGCCACTTCCAGATGAAAGCCGCTGAAGTCCAGCAGGCCCATGAAGCCCGACAGTGCGGTGCCAATCAGCAGCGCAGCCAGCACGGCGTAACGCGGCGACAGGCGCTTGACCACCAGGTAAGTGAAGAACATCCCCAGCACCAGCCCGGTGCGGTGCTGCGCGGCGACGAAGATTTCGCTGCCGATCTTGAACAGAATCCCCGCCAGCAACGCCGCTGCCAGCGAGGCCGGGATCTTTTTCACCAGGCGTTCGAAGCTGCCGGTCAGGCCACAGATCGTTACCAGCACCGCGCAGGTGATGTAGGCGCCGATGGCCTCGCCGTACGTGACGCCGCCCAGACTGGTGATCAGCAGGGCCGCGCCCGGTGTCGACCAGGCGATGGTGATCGGCGTGCGGTAGCGCAGCGACAGGCCGATCGAGCACACCGCCATGCCGATCGAGATTGCCCAGATCCACGAGGAAATCTGCCCGCTGCTCAGGCCCGCCGCTTGCCCGGCCTGAAACATCAGCACCAGGGAACTGGTGTAGCCAGTCATCATCGCAATGAACCCGGCGACGATGGCCGAAGGCGAAGTGTCGGCGAGCGGGCGCAGCCGGGTGTAGGTGGCGTCGTTCATGACGGCGATGTTCCTTATACAGATGAAGATCCCCGCCACACCACAGGGGGATTGTGTGTAAAAGGCGGATTCTGCGATCAAGCCTAAACTCAATCGTAACGGATCGTTGCAATACAGCCGTGGACACAAACAGCCATACAGTCGTGTTGCCACCTTCCATTGTGTACAATCGCGCTGTTTTTTACGCGATACTTGCCAGCGACCTACTGTGCCGTATTACAGTCACGGTCTATTCGCCGCAGTTCTCCCGACTCGAGTGCCCATGAACGAACAGTTGCAACCCCTCAAGAAACAACCGCGAGCAGGCAAAGCCGGCCGCAGCGGAACCCAGGACGATATTGTCTACGCGCATATCTTCGAGGCCATCCTCGAACAGCGTCTGGCGCCCGGCACAAAATTGAGCGAAGAAGCGCTGGGGGAAATCTTCGGGGTCAGCCGCACCATCATTCGCCGCGCGCTGTCGCGTCTGGCCCATGAAGGCGTGGTGCTGTTGCGGCCGAACCGTGGCGCTGTGGTCGCCAGCCCGAGCGTTGAAGAAGCGCGTCAGGTGTTCATGGCACGGCGTCTGGTAGAGCGCGCGATCACCGAACTGGCGGTGCAGCATGCCACTGCCGAGCAGATCGCCGAGTTGCGCCAGATGGTCAACGACGAACGCGACAGCTTTTCCCGTGGCGATCGCGGCGCCGGTATCCGGCTGTCGGGCGAATTCCACCTGAAACTGGCTGAAGCGGCGAAAAACGCGCCACTGATCAGCTTCCAGCGCAGCCTGGTCTCGCAGACGTCGCTGATCATCGCTCAATACGAAAGCGGCAACCGTTCGCACTGCTCGTATGACGAACACACCCAGTTGATCGACGCCATCGAAGCGCGCAACGGTGAACTGGCGGTGGACCTGATGATGCATCACATGGACCACATCGACAGCAAGCTCAACCTCGACGAGGAAAGCGCTTCGGACGACCTGCATGCGGTGTTCTCGCATCTGTTGCAGACCAAGAAGCCTGGGCGGCCTGCGGCCAAGCTCTGACCGGCACCGAGTCGCGGCATTCGCGAGCAAGCCCGCTCCCACACCGGACCCTCAGTGAACACAAGATTTGTGAGTGACTGATACCCCCCTGTGGGAGCGGGCTTGCTCGCGAATACGATCCAGCAGGCAACAAAAATCCCCCGGGGCTAACACCACCGGGGGATTTTTTTGCCCGCAGAAAACTAGCGCTGATGCACCAGCGCGCCCGCCGCATACGTCTGCTGCACCGTCCGGTCATCCCCCAGCGTCATCAACACGAACAGCGTTTCGGCGATGTTGTTGGCTTGCTTCAGGCGATAGCTCAGCAGCGGTGTAGCGTTGTAATCCAGTACCAGGAAGTCGGCGTCGGAACCCGGTTGCAGGTTGCCGATCTTGTCTTCCAGACGCAGCGCCCGCGCGCCACCGAGGGTCGCCAGGTACAGCGACTTGAACGGGCTCAGGCGCGCACCTTGCAGTTGCATCACTTTGTAGGCTTCGTTGAGGGTTTGCAGCAGCGAGAAACTGGTGCCGCCGCCGACGTCAGTGCCCAGGCCGACATTCAGTTTGTGCTTCTCGGCCATTGGCAGGTTGAACAGGCCGCTGCCGAGGAAGAAGTTCGAGGTCGGGCAGAACGAGATCGCCGAGCCGGTCTCGGCCAGGCGCGCGCACTCGTCATCGCACAGGTGCACGCCGTGGGCGAATACCGAGCGCTCGCCGAGCAATTGATAGTGATCGTAAACGTCGAGGTAGCCCTTGCGCTCCGGGAACAGTTCCTTGACCCACTCGATTTCCTTGAGGTTCTCGCTGATGTGGGTCTGCATGTACAGATCCGGGTATTCGGTGAGCAACTGGCCGGCGAGGGTCAGTTGTTCCGGGGTACTGGTCGGGGCGAAGCGCGGGGTGACCGCGTAGTGCAGACGGCCCTTGCCGTGCCAGCGTTCGATCAGCGCCTTGCTCTCGACGTAGCTCGATTCGGCGGTGTCGGTCAGGTAGTCCGGAGCGTTGCGGTCCATCATCACCTTGCCGGCGATCATCCGCAGGTCGAGCTTCTCGGCGGCTTCGAAGAACGAGTTCACCGACTGCGGGTGCACGCTGCCGAACACCAACGCGGTGGTGGTGCCGTTGCGCAGCAGTTCCTTGATGAAAATGTCGGCGACGTCGTCGGCATGAGCCTTGTCGCCGAACTGGCTTTCGCACGGGAAGGTGTAGGTGTTCAGCCAATCGAGCAGTTGCTCGCCGTAGGCGCCGACCATGCCGGTTTGCGGCAGGTGGATGTGGGTGTCGATGAAGCCCGGAGTAATCAGCGCATTCTGATAATGCGTGATCTCGATGTCTGCCGGCAGGGTCGGCAGCAGGTCGCTGGCGTGGCCAAGGGCGCTGATCTTGCCGCCTTCGACCACCAGCAGGCCATCCTCGAAATATTCGTAGGAGGCTTCGATCCCGACTTCGGCGGGGTCGGCGATGCTGTGCAGGATGGCGGCGCGGTAGGCTTTGCGAGTCAGAGGCATGAGGGTTCTCTAATCAGTTTGAGGCTTTGAGTTTGGCGGCCTGGCTGCGCCGGGAAACCGGCAGCAGTTTGGCAATCGGTTCGGCGCTGGCGGTGTGCTGGCCGAAATTGGCGTTATAGGTGGCGATGATTTCGCCGGCGATGGAGATGGCGATTTCCACAGGCAGCTTGCCTTTGACTTCGCCGATGCCCATCGGGCAGCGCATGCGTTGCACGACGCCGCTGTCGAAACCGCGATCACGCAGGCGATGTTCGAACTTGGCGCGTTTGGTCTTCGAGCCGATCAGGCCGAAGTAGGCAAAGTCGTTGCGCTTGAGAATCGCGGCGGTGAGTTCCAGGTCCAGCTGATGGTTGTGAGTCATGACGATGCAGTAGCTGCCGGCGGGCAGGTCGTCGATTTCATCCACAGGCTCATCGGCGACGATTTTACGCACGCCGTGGGGGATCTGTTGGGGGAATTCCTCTTCCCGCGAATCGATCCAGCGTACGCGGCAGGGCAGGCTGGCGAGCAGTGGCACCAGTGCGCGGCCGACGTGGCCGGCGCCGAACACAGCAATCTGCGCCTGCACCTGGCCCATCGGTTCGAACAGCAACACCGTGGCGCCGCCGCAGCACTGGCCGAGGCTGGCACCGAGGCTGAAGCGCTCCAGATGGGTGTCCTGCTTACCGCTGGCGAGCATTTCGCGGGCGATCTGCATGGCTTTGTATTCCAGATGCCCGCCACCGATGGTGTCGAAGGTCTGATTCGCGCTGACGACCATTTTCGAGCCGGCATTGCGCGGGGTCGAGCCGAGTTCTTCGATGATCGTCACCAGAACACAGGGTTCGCCCTGGTTCTGCAGGTCGGCGAGGGCGTCGATCCAGTTGTACATGTTCACCTCGACATCTGTCGTTGTCTGTTCGGGCCTCTTCGCGAGCAAGCCCGCTCCCACATTTGGATTTGCACCAGTCCAACAGTCAGCACATATCCCTGTGGGAGCGGGCTTGCTCGCGAAGGCCGCGCCTCGGTCCTTAAAGCGGAGCCAACTCGGTTTCAGCCTCGACGGCTTTCACCGCTTTCAACTGGCGCATCTGCTCACAACCCCACAACACCCGCTCCGGGGTCGCCGGCGCGTCGATCTGCGGTTGATGCTTGTAGTCGCCAAGGCTGGCCACCGCATCCTTGATCGCACACCACGAAGCAATCCCGAGCATGAACGGCGGCTCACCCACAGCCTTGGAATGGAACACCGTGTCTTCCGGGTTCTTGCGGTTTTCCACCAGCTTCACCCGCAGGTCCAGCGGCATGTCGGCCACGGCCGGGATCTTGTAGCTGGCCGGGCCGTTGGTCATCAGCTTGCCCTTGTTGTTCCACACCAGCTCTTCCATGGTCAGCCAGCCCATGCCCTGGATGAAGCCACCCTCGACCTGGCCGATGTCGATTGCCGGGTTCAGTGAGGCGCCGACGTCGTGGAGGATGTCGGTGCGCAACATCTTGTACTCGCCGGTCAGGGTGTCGACGATCACCTCGCAACATGCCGCGCCGAAGGCGAAGTAATAGAACGGCCGACCACGGGCCTGGCTGCGGTCATAGTAGATTTTCGGGGTCTTGTAGAACCCGGTGCTCGACAGCGACACCTGATTGAAATACGCCAGCTGGATCAGCGCTTCGAAGGTCAGGATGTGGTCACGCACGCGCACGTGGCCGTTGTGGAATTCGACGTCTTCTTCGCTGACCTTGTAGTGCCGCGCGGCAAATTCCACCAGCCGCTGCTTGATGATCTCGGCGGCGTTCTGCGCTGCCTTGCCGTTAAGGTCGGCACCGCTGGAGGCGGCGGTCGGCGAGGTGTTCGGCACCTTGTCGGTGTTGGTCGCGGTGATCTGCACCCGGTCCATTTCCACCTGGAACACTTCGGCCACCACCTGCGCGACCTTGGTGTTCAGGCCCTGGCCCATTTCCGTGCCGCCGTGGTTGAGGTGGATGCTGCCGTCGGTGTAGACGTGCACCAGTGCACCGGCCTGATTGAGGAAGCTGGCGGTGAAGGAAATGCCGAATTTCACCGGGGTCAGCGCCAGGCCTTTTTTCAGGATCGGGCTGTTGGCGTTGTAGCGCCGGATCGCTTCGCGGCGTTCGTGATACTGGCTGCTTTCTTCCAGTTCGGCGGTCATTTCCTCGAGCATGTTGTGCTCGACGGTCTGGTAGTAGTGGGTGACGTTACGCTCGGTCTTGCCATAGTAGTTGGCCTTGCGCACGGCCAGTGGATCGAGGTTGAGGTGCCGGGCAATCGCGTCCATCACTTCTTCGATCGCGACCATGCCTTGCGGGCCGCCAAAACCACGGTAGGCAGTGTTCGACGCGGTGTTGGTCTTGCAGCGGTGACCATTGATCGTTGCGTCACCGAGGTAGTACGAGTTGTCCGAGTGAAACATCGCCCGGTCGACAATCGACGCCGACAAGTCCGGCGAGCAGCCGCAGTTGCCGGCCAAGTCCATGTTGATCCCGTGCAGGCGACCGGTGCTGTCAAAGCCGACGTCGTATTCGACGTAGAACGGGTGACGCTTGCCGGTCATCAGCATGTCCTCGACGCGCGGCAGACGCATCTTGGTCGGCTGGCCGGTGAGGTGGGCGACCACGGCGCACAGGCATGCCGGGCTGGCGGCCTGGGTTTCCTTGCCGCCGAAACCACCGCCCATGCGGCGCATGTCGACAACGATTTTGTTCATCGACACGTCGAGCACTTCGGCGACCAGTTTCTGCACTTCGGTCGGGTTCTGCGTCGAACAGTAAACGATCATGCCGCCGTCTTCGGTGGGCATCACCGAGGAGATTTGCGTCTCCAGGTAGAAGTGTTCCTGACCGCCGATGTGCAGCGTGCCCTGAATGCGATGCTCAGCCGTCGCCAGCGCGGAAACCGAATCGCCGCGCTGATGGGTGTGGCTGTCGAGCACGAAATGACGTTTGCGCAGGGCTTCAACCACGTCCAGTACCGGTTCGAGGTCTTCGTATTCGATGATCGCGGCCATGGCGGCTTTGCGCGCGGTTTCCAGATCTTTGGCGGCAACGGCAAGCACCGGTTGACCAACGAATTGCACGTCGTCGATGGCCAGCAACGGGTCGCCAGGCATCAATGGGCCGATGTCTTTCAAACCCGGCACGTCTTCGTGGGTGATCGCAATGCGCACGCCTTCGAAGGCATAACAAGGCTTGGTGTCGATGCTGATGATTTTCGCGTGGGCGCGGTCCGACATGCGTGCGTAAAGGTGCAGCTGGTTCGGAAATTCCAGGCGATCATCGATGTACTGCGCTTCACCGGACACATGCTTGGCGGCGCTGTCGTGCTTGACGCTGCGGCCGACGCCGGTGGTCAGGTCCCTGGCGAACAGTTCAGCCAGTTCAGCTTGAGTTTTCTCTACGCCGTGATGGTTAGACATAAGCGGTCACCCGAGTCTCGATGTGCGGTGTTTGCAGTTCGATGAAGTATTTGCGCAGCAGGTTCTGCGCACTGAGCAGGCGATATTCCTTGCTGGCGCGGAAGTCCGAGAGTGGCGTGAAGTCTTCGGCCAGTGCGGTACAGGCACGTTCGACCACGGCGTTGTTGAACGGCTGGCCGAGCAGTACGGCTTCGCAGTGGGCAGCGCGTTTCGGAATCGCGGCCATGCCGCCGAAGGCCATGCGGGCATCGGTGACCACACCGTTTTCGACCCGCAGGTTGAAGGCGGCGCAGACGGCAGAGATGTCGTCATCCAGACGCTTGGAGACTTTATAGGCACGGAACAACTGCTCGGCGCTGGCGCGCGGAACAATGATCTTCTCGATGAATTCGCTTTCCTGGCGCGCGGTGACCTTGTAGTCGATGAAGTAATCTTCCAGGTTCAGGGTGCGGCGGGTTTCGCCTTTGCACAGCACGACTTGCGCGCCGAGGGCGATCAGCAGCGGTGGCGAGTCACCGATCGGCGAGGCGTTGCCGATGTTGCCGCCGAGGGTGCCCTGGTTGCGGATCTGCAGCGAGGCGAAGCGGTGCAGCAGCTCGCCGAAGTCCGGGTACTCGGCGTTGAGCGCTTCGTAGCAGTCGGAGAGGGCGGTGGCAGCGCCGATTTCGATACGCTCTTCGAACGTTTCGATGCGCTTCATTTCGGCGACGTTGCCGACGTAGATCATCACCGGCAGGGTGCGGTGGAACTGGGTGACTTCCAGCGCCAGATCGGTGCCGCCAGCCAGCAGCCGCGCTTGTGGGTAAGCGTCGTAGAGATCAGCCAGATCGGCGACGGTCAGCGGCACCAGGCAGCGCTTGTCGCCGCTGTTGAGTTCGCCGATATCGGTCGGGGCGATGGCTTTGAGGCGGGCGATGGTCTCGGCTTCGCGGGCATCGAACTGGTCCGGTTGCTTGCCACAGCACGATTGCTCGGCGGCGGCGAGGATTGGCCGGTAGCCGGTGCAACGGCAGAGGTTGCCGGCCAGCGCTTCGTGGGCCTTGGCATGATCGGGCGCATCGCTGTTCTTTTGCAGGGCGAACAGTGACATGACGAAACCGGGGGTGCAGAAACCGCACTGTGAGCCGTGGCACTCGACCATGGCTTTCTGCACGCTGTGCAGTTCGCCCTGGTGCTTGAGGTCTTCGACGCTGATCAGTTGTTTGCCGTGCAGCGACGAAACAAAGGTCAGGCACGAATTGAGGCTGCGATAGCGAATGTGTTCGCGGCCGTCGTCATCCGTTTGCAACTCGCCGACCACCACGGTGCAGGCGCCACAGTCGCCGCTGGCGCAGCCTTCTTTGGTGCCGGATTTGCCTACGTGTTCGCGCAGGTAATTGAGCACGGTCAGGTTCGGGTCCAGGGCGTGCTCGCTACGGAGTTCCTGGTTAAGTAAAAACTGGATCACGGAAGGCCTCGCAGACTCATTATTGTTGTTAACCGACTTGAGCCGAATTTAGCAGGTCTGACTTTTCGGTCAATGGTTTTCTGACTTAAAGGTCAGGAAAATCCGTTTTGTCGATTAACCTGTGCTCCATTGAGTATTGACCCTGAGCGGATCCACTGCTTTTTTTGCTTGAATCGTGCCAAAAACCGCGCTGCGGGCACTCCGCCATGAGCCCGCATTTGCGCTACACTGCGCCGCTTGTGCAGATCGAAGAGTTTGAAGGACAACCATGACGTTCAAGGCGCCGGACAGCCTCGCCGAGCAAATTGCTCACCACCTCGCCGAACGCATCATTCGTGGCGAAATGAAGCCGGGAGAGCGCATTCAGGAACAGAAGGTCACGCTGGCCCTCAATGTCAGCCGCGGATCGGTCCGCGAAGCCCTGCTGATTCTCGAACGCCGCCACCTGATCGCGATCCTGCCGCGACGTGGCGCCCATGTCACCGAACTCACCGCGCACAAGGTGCAGAGCCTGTGCACGCTGATGAGCGAACTGTACATCCTGCTCGGCAACGCGGTCGCCAATGGCTGGCAGACCCAGGCCGACATGGCGCCGTTCGTGCAGATCCAGCAGCGCCTGACTGCCAGTTACGAGCGTCAGGACATCCGCACCTTCGTCGATGACAGTTTCAGCGTGATGCGCGCTGCGTACCCGTTCGCCAACAATCCGTACCTGCAAGAGACCGTCGAGAACCTGCAGCCGGCCATGAGCCGTGCGTACTTTCTCGCCCTCGAACAGCGCAAGGCCGAAATGAGCGAGTTCCTCGAACTGTTCGAGCGCCTGCTGGCCGCCGTCCTCGCCCGTGATTTGCCGCAGATCCGCATCGTGCTGACGGCTTATGCCCAGCGCAGCTGCGATCTGGTGGTTTCCGCCCTGACGGTTGCCTGAAGGTGCGGCTGAAGTGCATCAAACTGGCGGGGTTCAAGTCCTTCGTCGACCCGACCACGGTGAACTTCCCCAGTAACATGGCGGCGGTCGTCGGGCCGAACGGTTGCGGCAAGTCGAACATCATCGATGCCGTACGCTGGGTAATGGGCGAAAGCTCGGCGAAAAACCTGCGTGGCGAGTCGATGACCGACGTCATCTTCAATGGCTCGACCAGCCGCAAACCGGTCAGTCAGGCAAGTATCGAACTGGTGTTCGACAATTCCGCCGGCACACTGCTTGGCGAGTACGCGGCCTACGCGGAGATTTCCATCCGTCGCAAGGTGACCCGCGACAGCCAGACCACGTATTACCTCAACGGCACCAAATGCCGTCGCCGCGACATCACCGATATCTTCCTTGGCACCGGTCTCGGCCCGCGCAGTTATTCGATCATCGAGCAGGGGATGATCTCCAAGCTGATCGAGTCCAAGCCCGAAGACCTGCGTAACTTCATCGAAGAAGCGGCCGGTATCTCCAAGTACAAGGAGCGCCGGCGCGAGACCGAAAACCGCATCCGCCGCACCCACGAAAACCTTGCCCGTCTGACCGACCTGCGCGAAGAACTCGAACGCCAGCTCGAACGCTTGCACCGTCAGGCCGAGTCCGCCAAGAAGTATCAGGAATTCAAAGCCGAGGAGCGTCAACTCAAGGCGCAACTGTCGGCCCTGCGCTGGCAGGATCTGAACGATCAGGTCGGCCAGCGCGAGTCGATCATCGGCACCCAGGAAGTCAGTTTCGAGGCGCTGGTCGCCGAGCAGCGCAATGCCGATGCAGCCATCGAGCGCTTGCGCGACGGGCACCATGAACTGTCCGAACGCTTCAATCTGGTGCAAGGGCGCTTCTATTCGGTCGGCGGCGACATCGCCCGGGTCGAGCAGAGCATCCAGCACGGCCAGCAACGCCTGCGCCAGTTGCAGGACGATCTGAAAGAGGCCGAGCGCGCGCGCCTGGAAACCGAATCGCACCTGGGCCACGACCGCACGCTGCTGCTGACCCTCGGCGAAGAACTGGACATGCTCACCCCCGAGCAGGAAGTCACCAGCGCCGCCGCCGAAGAAGCCGCCGCTGCGCTGGAAGATTCCGAAAGTGTCATGCACGGCTGGCAGGAGCAGTGGGACACCTTCAACCTGACCGCCGCCGAGCCACGGCGTCAGGCCGAAGTGCAGCAGTCACGCATCCAGCAGCTGGAAACCAGCATGGAGCGCCTGGCCGACCGGCAAAAGCGGCTCGCCGAGGAGCGCGACTTGCTTTCGGCTGATCCGGAAGACGCGGCGATCATGGCGCTCAACGAACAACTCGCCGAGTCCGAAGCGACCCTTGAAGACTTGCAGACCAGCGAAGAAGCTCAGGTCGAAAAGCTTGAGCAACTGCGTCAGGAATTGCAGCAGGCGCTGACCGCGCAGCAACAGGCGCAGGGTGATCTGCAGCGGCTCAACGGTCGTCTGGCGTCGCTGGAAGCCTTGCAGCAGGCCGCGCTTGATCCGGGCACTGGCACCGCCGAATGGCTGCGTGAACACAACCTCGCCGAACGCCCGCGTCTGGCCGAAGGCCTGAAGGTCGAGGCGGGTTGGGAGCTCGCGGTGGAAACCGTGCTCGGCGCCGACCTGCAAGCGGTGCTGGTCGACGATTTCAGCGGCTTCGACTTGTCCGGTTTCACTCAGGGTGATCTGCGCTTGCTCAGCCCCGCCAGTGATGGCGTGCGGGTGGCAGGCAGCCTGCTGGATAAAGTCGAAGCGCCAATTGATCTGTCGCCCTGGCTGGGCCAGGTCAAACCGGTCGACAGCCTGGAGCAGGCGCTGGCCCTGCGCGGTCAGTTGACTGCCGGGCAGAGCCTGATCAGCCGCGATGGTTATTGGGTCGGTCGACACTTTTTGCGCGTGCGCCGCGCCAGTGAAGCCGAGAGCGGCATGCTCGCCCGTGGTCAGGAAATCGAGACGCTGCATGCCGAGCGCGAAGAGCGCGAAGCCACGGTCGAAGCCATGGAAACCCGTTTGCAGACCTTGCGTGCACAGCAGCGCCAGCAGGAAAACGGCCGCGAACATTTGCGTCGCTTGCTGCAAGACGAAGCCCGTTCGCAAGGTGAACTGAAAGCCCAACTGTCCGCCGGTAAGGCCAAGGCCGAACAGTTGACCCTGCGTCGCACGCGCCTCGATGAAGAGCTGGTAGAGCTCGGCGAACAACGCGAGCTTGAGCACGAACAGGTCGGCGAAGCGCGCATGCAGTTGCAGGAAGCGCTGGATGCCATGGCGCTGGACACCGAGCAGCGCGAGTTGCTGCTGGCCCAGCGCGACAGCCTGCGCGAGCGCCTCGACCGCGTGCGTCAGGAAGCGCGGCAGCACAAGGATCACGCGCATCAACTGGCTGTGCGTCTCGGCTCGTTGCGCGCGCAGCACGACTCCACGCGCCAGGCGCTTGAGCGTCTGGAAATGCAGGCCGAGCGTCTCACTGAAAAACGCGAGCAGTTGAGCCTGAATCTGGAGGAGGGCGAGGCGCCGCTGGAAGAGCTGCGCCTGAAACTCGAAGAGTTGCTCGACAAGCGCATGACGGTCGACGAAGAACTCAAGACCGCGCAGATCGCGCTGGAGGATGCCGACCGCGAATTGCGTGAGGCGGAAAAACGCCGGACCCAGGCCGAGCAGCAATCGCAACTGATCCGCGGCCAGCTCGAACAGCAGCGCATGGAATGGCAAGCGCTGACCGTGCGCCGCAAGGCGTTGCAGGATCAATTGCTCGAAGACGGCTACGATCTCAATGGCGTGCTCGCGACATTGACCCCTGAAGCCAGTGAGCGCGCCGCCGAAGATGAACTCGAGCGGATCAATGCGCGGATTCAGCGCCTGGGCGCGATCAACCTCGCTGCCATCGACGAATACACGCAACAATCCGAGCGAAAACGTTATCTGGATGCGCAGGACGCCGATCTGGTCGAAGCGCTGGAAACGCTGGAAAACGTCATTCGCAAGATCGACAAGGAAACCCGTAACCGTTTCAAAGATACCTTTGATCAGATCAATGGCGGTTTACAGGCACTTTTTCCAAAAGTTTTCGGTGGCGGGCGCGCGTATTTGGAACTGACGGGCGAAGATCTACTCGATACAGGGGTAACGATCATGGCGCAGCCGCCAGGGAAGAAGAACAGCACCATCCATTTGCTCTCCGGCGGGGAAAAAGCCCTGACCGCGCTGGCACTGGTTTTTGCCATCTTCAAGTTGAACCCGGCGCCGTTCTGCATGCTCGATGAAGTTGACGCGCCACTGGATGACGCTAACGTTGGACGCTACGCACGATTGGTTAAAGAGATGTCGCAGACCGTGCAGTTCATCTATATCACCCACAACAAGATCGCCATGGAAATGGCCGATCAACTGATGGGTGTGACGATGCACGAACCGGGTTGTTCGCGTCTGGTAGCCGTGGATGTCGAGGAGGCGATGGCGATGGTGGACGCCTGAGCCAGCGTGGTGTCGGAAGGGTATTGATGTTCTGTAGGACTTTTTTACCGACTTCGACTTGCTGGCCAATCGACATATTCGCGCAAGCCAATGTGACAGACGGTGTAAAGTTGTCTTTGGTCGTGCTAGTTTAATGTCAATTTTTCGTATACGTGGGCAAAACGCCTGTCAGAACATAGAGTTGGCGCCACGTTTTAAAGCGGTTTGCACAGTGTAAACCCCTTATTTTTCAGCATTTTTTATAGAGGCACGGGATTACATGGAAATCGGTCTGCGCGAGTGGCTGATCGTCATCGGCATCATTGTGATAGCCGGTATTCTTTTCGATGGCTGGCGCCGTATGCGCGGCGGCAAGGGAAAACTGAAATTCCGTCTTGACCGAAGTCTGTCCAACCTGCCGGACGAGGACACCAGCGCTGAGCTGTTGGGCCCGGCCCGCGTATTGGACACCCATAAAGAGCCGCAACTGGACGAACACGATCTGCCGTCGGTGAGCATGCCGGCCCGCGAAGCACGCGAGCCTCGCGAATCCGGCTCCAAACGTGGCAAGCGTGGCAGCAATGGTCCGGCCCAGGGCGACCTGAACCTTGACCTGGATCTGGACGGCGGCCCGAGCTTCAGCAGCCGTGACGATGATTTTGTCGAGGACATCAAGCCGTCGCCGGCGGTGGCCGACAAGGATCAACCGCAAGCTGAAGAAGTGCTGGTGATCAGCGTGATCTGTCGCGACGCTGCCGGCTTCAAAGGCCCGGCGCTGTTGCAGAACATCCTGGAAAGCGGTCTGCGTTTCGGTGAGATGGATATTTTCCACCGTCACGAAAGCATGGCCGGCAACGGTGAAGTGCTGTTCTCCATGGCCAATGCGGTCAAACCGGGCATCTTTGATCTGGACGACATCGACCATTTCAGCACCCCGGCGGTGAGCTTCTTCCTTGGTCTGCCAGGCCCGCGTCATCCGAAGCAGGCTTTCGATGTGATGGTGGCCGCCGCTCGCAAGCTGTCGCAGGAGTTGAACGGCGAGCTGAAAGATGATCAGCGCAGCGTTCTGACCGCGCAAACGATCGAGCACTACCGTCAGCGCATCGTCGAGTTCGAACGTCGCGCCCTGACCCAGAAGCGCTGATTGATAAGATTGCCTCGTGATCAGAGGCAATCGGCAATATGGATTGAGCAGCCTCGGCTGCTCTTTTGCTTTATGAGAGAACACCCATGACCGCCGCCAAAAACCGCATTCTAGAGCTGCGCGCTGAACTCGATCAGCACAACTACCGTTACCACGTCCTCGACGAGCCGAGCATTCCGGACGCGGAGTACGACCGGTTGTTCCACGAGCTCAAGGCGCTGGAAGCGGCCAACCCGGAACTGATTACCAGCGATTCGCCGACCCAGCGGGTCGGCAGCGTGGCCCTGACCGCGTTCACCCAGGTGCGTCACGAAGTGCCGATGCTCAGCCTTGGCAACGCCTTCGAAGAAACCGACATGCGCGAGTTCGATCGCCGGGTGACCGAAGGGCTGGATCTGCCGGCCGGTGATCTGTTCGGTGGCGGCGCGGCGGTGGAATACAGCTGCGAACCGAAACTCGATGGCCTGGCGGTCAGCCTGCTGTATCAGGACGGCGTGCTGGTGCGCGGCGCCACGCGTGGCGATGGCACCACCGGCGAAGACATCAGCGTCAACGTGCGCACTGTGCGCAACATCCCGCTCAAGCTGCATGGCGAAGGCTGGCCTGCGACCCTGGAAGTGCGCGGTGAAGTGTTCATGTCCAAGGCCGGTTTCGAGCGCCTCAACGCCTCGCAACTGGAAGTCGGCGCCAAAACCTTTGCCAACCCGCGCAACGCCGCGGCAGGCAGCCTGCGTCAGCTGGATTCGAAGATCACCGCCAACCGCCCACTGGAATTCTGCTGCTACGGCATTGGTCAGGTATCTCACGATATCGCCGATACGCACATCGGCAACCTCAAGCAATTGCAGGCGTGGGGCATGCCGATCAGCCATGAGCTGAAACTGGCCAAAGGCATCGGTGAATGCCTGGATTACTACCGCGACATCGGCGAGCGACGTAACGCGCTGGCCTACGAAATCGACGGCGTGGTGTTCAAGGTCAACAGCATTGCCGATCAACGCGAGCTGGGCTTCCGCGCCCGCGAACCGCGCTGGGCGATCGCGCACAAATTCCCGGCGATGGAAGAGCTTACCGAGCTGCTCGATGTGGAATTCCAGGTCGGCCGCACCGGCGCCGTCACCCCGGTGGCGCGTCTGAAGCCGGTCAAGGTCGCCGGCGTCACCGTGGCCAATGCCACGCTGCACAACATGGATGAAGTGGCGCGTCTGGGGCTGATGATTGGCGACACCGTGATCATCCGCCGCGCCGGTGACGTGATCCCGCAAGTGGTGCAAGTGGTCATGGATCGTCGTCCCGAGAATGCACGCGCCGTGCAGATTCCCGAGCGTTGCCCGGTCTGCGGCTCCCACGTCGAGCGCACGCAACTGGTCAAGCGCAGCAAAGGCAAGGAAACCATCAGCGAAGGCGCGGTGTATCGCTGCGTCGGCCGACTGGCCTGTGGCGCGCAGTTGAAGCAGGCGATCATCCACTTCGTCTCGCGCCGCGCCATGGACATCGAAGGTCTCGGCGACAAGAGCGTCGAGCAACTGGTTGACGAAGGTCTGGTCAGTTCGCCGGCCGATCTGTATGCGCTGAAATTCGACGATATTGTCGATCTGGAAGGCTTCGCCGAGGTCTCCAGCAACAAGCTGCTGGCTGCGATCGAAGACAGCAAGAAGCCAGGGCTGGCGCGCTTCATCTACGCCCTCGGTATTCCCGATGTCGGCGAAGAGACGGCCAAGGTGTTGGCGCGCTCGCTGGGTTCGCTGGAGCGCGTTCAGCAAGCGTTGCCGCAAGTGCTGACCTACCTGCCGGACGTCGGGCTGGAAGTGGCTCACGAGATTCACAGCTTCTTTGAGGATGCGCACAACCAGCAGGTGATCACCGAACTGCTGGGGCACGGTCTGCAGATTCAGGATCAGGGCGAGCTGGGCGCCGAGTTTGCGGCCAGCACCACGCTGGGTGGCTTCCTCGACAAGCTGCACATTCCTTCGGTCGGCCCGGGCGGCGCGCAAAAACTGGCGGACAAGTTCGGTTCGCTGGAAGCGGTGATGGACGCCGACTGGCTGGACATGCGACAGGCGCTGCCGGAGAAGCAGGCGAATTCGGTTCGCGATTTCTTTAAGTCGAAAGACAATCAACAGCTTGCCAAAGATTCCGAAAAGCAACTGCGCGATTTCGGCATGCACTGGCAGAGCGAGAAGAAAGTCGTCGAAGGTTTGCCGCTGTCCGGCGAGACCTGGGTGCTGACCGGCAAGGTTGAGCTGATGAGCCGTGATGTGGCCAAGGAACATCTCGAAAGTCTGGGCGCGAAAGTGGCCGGCTCAGTGTCGGCGAAAACTCATTGCGTGGTCGCAGGTCCCGGTGCTGGCTCGAAACTCACCAAAGCCAATGAGCTGGGTGTGAAAGTGATGGACGAAGAAGCGTTTATCGCATTCCTCAAAACCCACGGCCTTCAGGTTTAACGCAAAACCCTGTGGTGAGGGGGCTTGCCCCCTCACCACAATGATTGCCTCGTGGTACTCGTGGGAACGATGTTGTCCTGGCAATGATCTAGTCTTGGCAAGCCCCAGGGAGAGATCGCCATGTACCGCTTTTTCGAGCAGCTCAGTTCTCGCATCGTCGCGCCGTTCATGGGCGAGTCTTCACGCAACAGCAAAATCTGGCCGTGCCGCTGCGGCCAGTCACTGTTCTTTCGCAACAGCCAGTGCCTGGCCTGCAATGCGGCGCTGGGCTACCAGCCTGAAGAAAGTCGCATCACGTCATTGTCGCCCGGTGTGGAGAACGGCACCTGGACGCTGGATGCCGATCCCGATGCCGGCCTCTTTCGCCGCTGCGCCAACCTCGATACCCCCGCCGCATGCAATTGGCTGCTTCCCGCCAATGTCGATGATGCCTTGTGCGTCGCCTGCAGCCTCAACCGCACCATTCCCGATCTGTCCGCCCCGGAAAATCCCGAGCGCTGGCGCAAAGTCGAAATCGCCAAGCGGCGCCTCGTTGCGCAGTTGATCACCCTCGGCCTGCCGGTCATTGCGAAGAGCGTGGATGAAGACACCGGCCTGGCCTTCGACTTCATTGGCGTCGATCTTGAGGGCAATGCGCCAATGACCGGCCACGCCAACGGCCTGATCACCCTCGACATCAAAGAAGCCGACGACGCTCACCGCGAGCAGGTGCGGGCGGCGATGCATGAACCCTACCGCACGCTGCTCGGGCATTTCCGGCATGAAGTCGGGCATTACTATTGGGATCGGCTGATTGCCAACGGCCCGTGGCTTGAAGCCTTTCGCAGCCTGTTTGGCGATGAACGCGCCAGCTACGCCGAAGCGCTGGACCGTCACTATCAGCAGGGCGCACCGCTGGACTGGCCGCAACATTACGTCAGCGCCTACGCGACCATGCACCCGTGGGAAGACTGGGCCGAAACCTGGGCGCACTACCTGCACATGATGGACGCGGTGGACACCGCGCTGGGTTTCGGCATGAGTGCGCGTGAAATGGATTTCGACTACCAGCCGTTTCCACCCAGCACCCTGTACGACCCGCAGCACCCTGGCGGCGCGGCATTCCTCTCGTTCGTCAATGCGTGGATCGAACTGGCCGGTATGCTCAACGAGCTGTCCCGCAGCATGGGTCAACCGGATTTCTACCCGTTCGTGCTGCCGGCGGCGGCGATTGCCAAGCTGCACTTTATCCATCTGGTGATCCAGCAGGCGGGCGGCAGGGCGGACGAGGTGCTCCAGGCGCAATAGCAAGTGCTTGAAGCCCTTCATATTTTTAATCTGAAACCAACGGTTGTAACTTCGCTTCAGATAGGTACAATGGCGCGGCTCGCCGACAGGTGAGTGTCGTTATGGTGACCCTATCGGTCCCCCCGCAACGATTACCCGTGAACCTGGTCAGAGCCGGAAGGCAGCAGCCACAGCGGGAACATTGTGTGCCGGGGTGTGGCTGGTAGGGTTACCACCTTAACGAACATCGAACGAATCAACACCGAACTGCATGGGTTTCGCCCACTGCGGTTTTTTTATGCCTGCGATTTGAGTCTTCACCCCAATCCTGGTGGCAGCGAGCCTGCTCGCGAAGGCAATATCCCCAATGCCTGTTCAGCCACCGAGGTTGAACAGTGGCATACTCCACCGTCTTGCTGCGCGCGTCGTTGACAAGTTCGCGCCCTGGCTACGAGGTTGTATGCACCCGGAACATCACGATTTATCCACCGCCGTTTACTTGCCCGTGACGGATGAAACCTGCACAAGCCTGTTGCAGCCCGAGGGCGCGAAAATCCTCGGCGAGCTGACGGATGCGCAACTGGCCGCGGTGCTGGTCATCCAGAATCTGGCTCAGGCCGCCGAAAAGGATCTCACCGCAGCAGCGGCGGAGAAGGTCCTGGCCAGGCTGATCGCCTGGGCGGTCGATGGCCGGGCAGGGTTATTGTCGGAAGCGCAGCGACTGTTCGATCCGCGTCAGTTGTATTTCGGGCTGAATGCCATCCGGCGACTGAACCTGCGGTTGCTGTTGACTGAGGAAGTGTCGGCGCAGGATTACCTGCTGCCCGACGGCAAATGGGATGACGAGTTCAAGACTCGGCATCACGCCGTGAATAATCCGTTCAGCCAACAGATGATCAGCCCGATCCATCGCGAGCGTTGGCTGAGCACGGCGCAAGACAAACTGGTCAGGACTTTCCGCGCCAATCTGGACGAAGACCTGCATGTGCAAGGCTATGCCGGGATTGGCAAGAGCCATTTGCTCGGGGCCTTGACCGAATGCCTGCCACCTCAGAAAACCCTGCTGCTGGCACGCACGCCGGAGAAACTCGCGACGCTCTGCCAGCGCATGGGCGTGACCGCTGACCGCAAGCCCGGCATCACCTTCGAAGCCTTCGCGCGCGGGCTGATTCACGGCCGCAAACCGCAGCCGGCAGGGGCGGTTACCAGGTTGGCGAGCAAGCAGAAGGTGGCGCAGGAGCTGAATATCCTCGGCTTTCGCGGCCATGACGGGCAACGCACCTTCAACGTTTGCCTGGAAACCCTCGAGCGCTACTGTCAGTCCCGGGACTACAGCCTGAGCGCCCAGCATCTGCCGTATTTCCAGCTGTCGTTGTCCAGTCTCGAATCCAAGGTGCTGCTGGAGTATTCCAGTCGAGTCTGGACTTACCTCGAGGCCAACCCGGCATGGGGCCGACAGACTGGCTTCGAAGCATTGTTGTTGATCAAACGCGCGAGTCTGGCCGGCTGCGTGGTGCCGCCTCGCTATACTCACGTGCTGATCGACGAGAGCCAGGACATTCCCGCCTCGCTGCTGCAGATCATCGAACGCGGCCGCCAGGTGCTGATTACCCTGGGCGATGAGTACCAGCACGCCAGCCGCGATCTGGTCAGAAGAAAGCGCGAAGTGCGCCAGAGCGATATCACCTATTCGGTCCGCTCGGGGCGTAACGTCGAGCGTCTGGTCAATCCGCTTATTTCCCGGCACTCGGAAAAGAGCAAGGTGCCTTTCGAAGGCGCGCGCGAGGCGGACGTCGGCATCGAGTTTTATCCACAGGGCTTTGTGCCGCCTGAAGGTTGCGTGGTGCTGACGGCGTCAGCGTGGGACACGATGAAGTGGGCCATGCAATTGCACGATGCCAATTGCCTGTTCAGCTTTGCCGACATGAAAGCGCAGCGCGACCTCGAACACTTCATGACCACCGCCATCGAGCTGTTCAGGGTCGACTTCTACAGTGCCGAGCACAGCGAAAAGGGGCCGCATCGGTATTTCAGCGACTTGCCCGACTGGCAGCATGTACGCGATGCCAATCAGTTCGACGAGGCGTTTCTGTGGGTCGAGGCCGAGTTGCAAAAGGGCTTCAAGGTGGCGGATCTGACCCGCCTGAACCGGATGATCGGTGGCCCCGGCAAAAGCTGCCTGCTGATGCAGGCGCAGGAGGCGGGCGGCATGGAGTTCGACCGGGTGCTGCTGACGCCCGAGCTGCTGACCAACGTCAAGTTCAAGGACGCCTATGCGTTCGATGAGCGGATCTGCGCCGTGTACATCGCCATTTCCCGCGCCCGGCAGCAGCTGTTTCTGCCGTACGACGTGGTCGAATGGATCGAGTTTCACGACTACCAGAAATTCCGCGAGTCGCACGGTTACTGAGCACCTGACAACACTCCCCCACAAGGAGTTATGGGGTGTTTTCAGAGGACCCGGTATACAACCGGATAATGTCATCAATCTCCCCCGACATTTTCATCCGCAGCAACGTACGCAAGATCCGCTGCACCGGCACCTGCGGATCATTCCTCACGTAACAGCCGACATGTTGTTCCTGCAGCACCGCCACCCCTTGCAGTTGCTGCTCGGGCAGCAGGCGCTGATTGAACCAGTCCAGCGTCCATTGATTGCTCACGGCGAAGTGGTAGCGGCCGGCCAGCAGTTTTTCCAGCACTTGCTCCTGATTGCGCGCATCGTCGCGTTGCAGGCGGTTGGCGTCGAACAGTGGTTGCAGGGTCGGGTAGCTGTAGCCGAGTACGGTGCCGATCGATTGGCGCGGGAGGCGGGCGGGATCGACATGGGGTGGTTGATCCCGGCGGCTGATCAGCAGGTCGCGCTGGAACAGCAGCGGAATACTCCAGATGTAATCCCCGGACTGATTCGGCAGCCACGATTGTGCGGCATAGCAGCGCACGTCGACTTCGCCGCGTTCCATGGCGTTCTGCACCCGGGTACGCGGCAGGACGTGAAATTCGGCCGGCACACCGACCTGCGTTGCCAGGCTGAGCATGATGTCGTGGAGGATGCCCTGGGTCGGCCGGCCACGTTCCAGTTGCACCATCGGCATTGCCCAGCTGTCAGCCACGACGAAACGCAGCGGGGGCTCGGCCGCCGCCGCGCTCAGGCAGACTCCCAGCAACGCTCCCACGGCCCAACGCATAAACGCTCCGGTAATTCTCGATCCCGGGCCGATAAAAGCCTCTGGTCATGCAGCTTAGCCATATTAGACGAGGACACCGGATGCAATTTTGCCCTTGCTCCGCTAGCATTAGCCGCTTCAGCTTCCTTCGTTGCGACGGTTTTCGATGAGTTATCAGGTTCTTGCACGTAAATGGCGTCCGCGCTCGTTCCGCGAAATGGTCGGCCAGACCCATGTGCTCAAGGCTCTGATCAATGCCTTGGACAGCCAGCGGCTGCACCACGCGTACCTGTTCACCGGTACGCGCGGGGTCGGTAAGACCACCATTGCGCGGATCATTGCCAAATGCCTGAACTGTGAAACAGGTATCACTTCCAGCCCGTGCGGCGAGTGTTCGGTGTGCCGTGAAATCGACGAGGGCCGCTTCGTCGACCTGATCGAGATCGACGCCGCGAGCCGGACCAAGGTCGAAGACACCCGCGAACTGCTCGACAACGTGCAGTACGCCCCAAGCCGTGGGCGCTTCAAGGTCTACCTGATCGACGAAGTGCACATGCTCTCCAGCCATTCCTTCAATGCGCTGCTGAAAACCCTTGAAGAGCCGCCGCCGTACGTCAAGTTCATCCTGGCGACCACCGACCCGCAGAAACTTCCGGCAACGATTTTGTCGCGCTGCCTGCAGTTCTCCCTGAAGAACATGACGCCGGAACGCGTCGTCGAGCATTTGACCTACGTGCTGACGGCCGAAAACGTGCCGTTCGAAGACGATGCACTGTGGCTGCTCGGGCGCGCCGCTGACGGTTCGATGCGTGACGCCATGAGCCTGACCGATCAGGCCATCGCTTTCGGTGAGGGCAAGGTACTGGCCACTGACGTGCGGGCGATGCTCGGCACGCTGGATCACGGTCAGGTCTACGACGTGCTGCATGCGTTGATCGAAGGTGACGCCAAGGCGTTGCTCGAAGCCGTGCGTCACCTGGCCGAGCAAGGCCCGGACTGGAACGGCGTGCTCTCGGAAATTCTCAACGTGCTGCACCGTGTCGCCATCGCCCAGGCGTTGCCGGAAGGCGTCGACAACGGCCATGGTGACCGTGATCGTGTGTTGGCACTGGCTCAGGCGCTGCCGGCCGAAGATGTGCAGTTCTATTACCAGATGGGCCTGATCGGCCGCCGCGACTTGCCGCTGGCGCCGGATCCCCGTGGCGGTTTCGAAATGGTCCTGCTGCGGATGCTGGCCTTCCGGCCAGCCGACACGGCGGACGCCCCGAGGCAACCGCTAAAGCCAGTGGGGATCAGCCAGGCCACAGTTGATTCCGCAAACTCAGTGGCTGCCGCGCCGAAACCTGCTCCGGTAGTCGCTGCGGCGGTTGCGCCGACGCCCGTACCTGCAGCGGCTGCTGCCCCGGCGCCAGTTCCGGCCCATGAGCCTGCGCCTGTGGTGGTCGCCGAGCCCGCGCCTGCGCCAGAACCGCAGCCAGAGCCCGAAGCGATCGTCGCCGAAGAGGTTGTCGATCTGCCGTGGAACGACCCGGTCGAGCCCGAGCCCGAGCCCGAACCTGCGCAACAACCCGCCGTCGAGCCCGTGCTGGAAACCACCGCCGAGCAACCCGAGTTGCCGCCGATGCCACTGCCGACCCCGGACAGCGTCGTCCCGCAGGCTCCGGAATGGGCCGCTGCGCCGATTCCCGAGCCGTCGGTCGCCGACGTCGATGCCGCCACGCCGGGCATGGATCTGGACGACGAGCCGCCGCTGGACGAAGACTACATCGAGCCGGACATGGATTCGGCTTACAGCTACCTTGACGACCTGGCCAGCGAACACACCGCCGAGCCAGTCCCGGAACCTGAGCCTGAGCCGGCCGCCGCGCCGGCCACCGGTCTGGCGCTGCAATGGCTGGAGCTGTTCCCGCAACTGCCGATCTCCGGCATGACCGGCAGCATCGCCGCCAACTGCACGCTGATCGCGGTTGATGGCGACCATTGGTTGATGCACCTGGACCCGGCGCACAGTGCGCTGTTCAACGCCACGCAACAACGGCGCCTGAACGATGCGTTGAACCAGTTCCACGGTCGCCCGCTGACCCTGACCATCGAGCTGATCAAGCCCGAACAGGAAACCCCGGCGCAGGCCGCGTCCCGCCGTCGGGCCAACCGTCAGCGCGAGGCGGAGGACTCGATCCACGGTGATCCGTTCATCCAGCAGATGGTCCAGCAGTTCGGTGCGGTCGTCCGACACGATACTATTGAACCTGTCGACGCCCTGGTCACTCAGGGCTAATAACTGAAGGTGCTCGGCGAGCAATCGCCGGGCGCTGTTTTGATCCAAGTACGTTTGAGGTGATTCCCATGATGAAAGGTGGCATGGCCGGCCTGATGAAGCAGGCGCAGCAGATGCAGGAAAAAATGGCCAAGATGCAGGAAGAACTGGCCAACGCCGAAGTCATCGGCAAGGCCGGTGGCGATATGGTCACCGTGGTGATGACCGGTCGTCACGACGTGAAAAGCGTCAGCATCGACCCAAGCCTGGTTGAAGGCATGAGCGAAGACGACAAAGAGATGCTGGAAGCCGTGGTGGCTTCCGCCGTCAACGACGCCGTGCGCAAGATCGAAGCCAACAGCCAGGAAAAAATGGGCAGCATGACTGCCGGCATGAACCTGCCAGCGGGTATGAAACTGCCATTCTGATTCGCCATTGCGCGGCAGATGAGCTACACAAAATGCCAGGCATCGCGCCTGGCATTTTTGTTTCTGCCGGATCGTCATGTGTTGGCAGGGCTGACGCCTTCGAAGCAGGCTCGCTCCCACAGGGGAATGCATTTCAAATGTGGAAGCAGGCTCGCTCCCACGGGGAATGCATTTCAATTGTGGGAGCGAGCCTGCTCGCGAAGGCGTCGACTCGGTTGATCTGATAAACATCGAACCCGCTACCGCCACAAAGGTCTGCTCCCTATACCCCTGAATTCCCCCATTCACAGGAGACGCTGACATGTCCGACCCTCTGACGCTCAACCAACGCTTCGTCCTCGCTTCGCGCCCGGTCGGCGCGCCGACCCCGGAAAATTTCCGACTGGAACGCGAAGCGCTGCCGGACCTTGAAGACGGCCAGGTGCTGCTGAAAACCCTGTACCTGTCGCTCGACCCTTACATGCGCGGGCGCATGAGTGACGCACCGTCCTACGCCGCGCCGGTACAAATCGGCGAAGTGATGACCGGTGGTGCTGTCAGTCGTGTCGAGGATTCGCGCCATCCGAAATTCCACCAGGGCGATCTGGTGGTCGGTCTCACCGGTTGGCAGAGTCACAGCATCAGCGACGGACGCAACATCATCCCGATCCCGTCCGGCCTGCCGAGCCCGTCGATGGCCCTCGGTGTGCTGGGCATGCCGGGGATGACCGCGTACATGGGGCTGATGGACATCGGTCAGCCCAAGGAGGGCGAAACTCTGGTGGTGGCGGCTGCGTCCGGGGCGGTTGGTTCGGTGGTCGGCCAGGTTGCGAAAATCAAGGGCCTGCGCGCCGTCGGCGTAGCCGGTGGGGCCGAAAAGTGCAGGTACGTGGTCGAGGCGCTGGGTTTTGACGCGTGCATCGATCACAAGGCGCCGGACTTTGCCGAACAACTGGCCAAGGCTTGTCCGAAAGGCATCGACATCTATTACGAGAACGTCGGCGGGCATGTGTTCGATGCCGTGGTGCCGCTGCTCAACCCCAAGGCGCGGATTCCACTGTGCGGGCTGATCGCCGGCTACAACGCCTCCGAGGCCCCGAAAGGCCCTGATCGTCTGCCAATGCTGCAACGCACGCTGCTGACCAAGCGCGTGCGTATTCAGGGCTTTATCGTGTTTGACGACTATGGCGACCGCCAGCCGGAATTCATCAGTCACATGGTGCCGTGGGTGCGCGATGGCAAGGTGAAGTTCCGTGAGGATGTGGTGGAAGGCCTGGAGCAGGCGCCCGAGGCGTTTATCGGTCTGCTGGAGGGGCGCAACTTCGGCAAACTGGTGGTGAAGGTCGCCCAGGACTGAGCATTTGACGCTGGCCGGAGGCGCGGGTATAAACCGCGTCTCGTTGTTTTGTCGGACTTTTTACCCATGAGCTTCAGCCCTTTGATTCGCCAACTGATCGACGCCCTGCGAACCTTGCCGGGCGTGGGTCAGAAAACCGCCCAGCGCATGGCGTTGCAATTGCTCGAGCGTGATCGCAGCGGCGGCACGCGCCTGGCCCAGGCCTTGAGCCAGGCCATGGAAGGGGTTGGTCACTGCCGTCAGTGCCGCACGCTGACCGAAGACGATCTGTGCCCGCAATGCGCCGATACCCGCCGCGACGACACGCTGCTGTGCGTGGTGGAAGGGCCGATGGACGTTTACGCGGTGGAGCAGACCGGTTTCCGTGGCCGCTACTTCGTGCTCAAGGGCCATCTGTCGCCGCTCGACGGTCTGGGGCCTGAGGCGATCGGGATTCCGCAGTTGATGACTCGGATTGAAGAGGCGGGCACCTTTACCGAAGTCATCCTCGCCACCAACCCGACGGTGGAAGGTGAGGCCACGGCGCATTACATCGCTCAGCTCCTGAGTAACAAGGGTCTGATTGCCTCGCGCATTGCTCACGGTGTGCCGCTGGGTGGCGAACTGGAACTGGTGGATGGCGGGACGCTGGCGCATTCGTTTGCCGGGCGTAAACCGATCTCTCTCTGAGTTACAGGGCGTCTGAACAGACGCCTTCGCGAGCAAGCCCACTCCCACATTGGACCGCATTCAATCTGAATGAACGTGATCGAATGTGGGAGCAAGCCCACTCCCACATTGGACCGCATTCAATCTGAATGAACGCGATCGAATGTGGGAGCGAGCCTGCTCGCGAAGGGCGCACCTCGGTTCATCTGATTCGCACAATTGTATTGAAAACCAAGCAAGCGCTCGGTTAACGTCGGCCAACCCTTCGATGGAGTTCGCCGATGCCTGCCTTCCAGGAATACTTCGACCCCAGCCACCAAATGGTCCGCGACAGCGTCAGGCGCTTCGTCGAGCGCGAGATTTTGCCGGACATCGATGCGTGGGAAGAAGCCGAAAGCTTTCCCCGCGAGCTGTACCTGAAGGCGGGCGCTGCGGGGATTCTCGGCATCGGTTATCCCGAAGCGCTGGGCGGCAGCCACGAAGGTGATCTGTTCGCCAAGGTCGCCGCCAGTGAAGAACTCATGCGCTGCGGTTCCGGCGGCCTGGTCGCCGGGCTGGGTTCGCTGGATATCGGGCTGCCACCGATCGTCAAATGGGCGCGGCCCGAGGTGCGCGACCGCGTCGTCCCGCCAGTGCTCCGCGGCGAGAAAATCAGTGCACTGGCGGTCACCGAGCCCGGCGGCGGCTCGGACGTCGCCAACCTGCAAACCCGCGCTGTGCGTGACGGCGAGTTCTATCGAGTCAGCGGCAGCAAGACCTTCATCACCAGCGGCGTCCGCGCCGACTTCTACACTGTCGCGGTGCGCACTGGTGCGCCGGGTTTCGGCGGCATCAGCCTGTTGTTGATCGAAAAGGGCACCCCAGGCTTCACCGTAGGCCGCCAGCTGAAGAAAATGGGTTGGTGGGCCTCGGACACCGCTGAACTGTTCTTCGATGATTGTCGGGTGCCTGTGGCCAATCTGATCGGTGCCGAGAACATGGGGTTTGCCTGCATCATGGGCAATTTCCAGAGCGAGCGGCTGGCGCTGGCACTGATGGCCAACATGACCTCACAGCTGGCGCTGGAGGAGGCTTTGAAGTGGGCGCGCGAGCGAGAGGCGTTCGGCAAACCGATCGGCAAGTTTCAAGTGATCAAGCATCGGCTTGCCGAAATGGCCACGGCGTTGGAAGTGTCGCGCGAGTTCACCTATCGGCAGGCGGCGAAGATGGCGGCGGGGCAGAGTGTGATCAAGGAAATTTCCATGGCCAAGAACGTTGCCACGGACACCTCGGACCGGATCACCCGCGAAGCGGTGCAGATACTCGGTGGGCTGGGTTACATGCGCGAGAGTCTGGTGGAACGGCTGTATCGCGATAATCGCATTCTGTCGATTGGCGGCGGGACGCGGGAAGTGATGAACGAGATCATCAGCAAGCAGATGGGGCTTTAGATTTTGCGGTGGGTCTGCAGGCCTCATCGCGGCCAGGCTCACTCCTACAGAGGAACGCGTTCCAGATTGTAGGCGTGAGCCTGCTCGCGATGGCGACCGGATGGGCGCTGCTTACTTGTCAGTCAAAGCAAACTGCGTCAGGCAGAACGTCGGAATCCCCATGTCTTCCAGACGCTGCGAGCCACCCAGCTCCGGCAGATCAATGATTGCCGCTGCCTCATGCACTCGCGCACCCATGCGGCGGATCAGGTTGGCGGCTGCGATCAGCGTGCCCCCGGTGGCAATCAGGTCATCGAACATCACCACCGAGTCGCCCTCGCACAGGCTGTCGGCGTGCACTTCCAGGAACGCTTCGCCGTACTCGGTCGCGTAACCCTCGGCCAGCACGTCCGCCGGCAATTTGCCCTGCTTGCGGAACAGCACCAGCGGCTTGTTCAACTGATAAGCCAACACCGAACCGATCAGGAAACCACGCGCATCCATCGCGCCGATGTGAGTGAAGTCGGCTTCCACATAGCGGTGGGCAAAGCTGTCCATCACCAGGCGCAGGGCCTTGGGCGACTGGAACAGCGGAGTGATGTCGCGAAAGATCACGCCCGGTTTCGGGAAGTCGATCACGGGGCGGATCAGGGATTTGATGTCGAAGGAGTCGAAGGCCATCGTCGAGGTGTCCTGGCAGGGCTGCAAACGGCGCAGTATACCCGCGGCTGAAACGCTTCGCTCAACCGCGGATCGAGATCAGCCTTCGAGCGAGCCGCCGGCCAGGGCGCAGAGCTGGATCGGGTCGAGGATGTGGATCTCCTTGCCCTCGGCGGCGATCAGTTCGTTCTGCTGGAAGCGGGTGAACACCCGGGACACGGTTTCCACCGCGAGGCCCAGGTAGTTGCCGATTTCGTTACGCGACATGCTCAGGCGGAACTGGTTGGCCGAGAACCCGCGAGCGCGGAAACGGGCCGACAGGTTGACGAGGAACGTGGCGATGCGCTCGTCGGCGGTTTTCTTCGACAACAGCAGCATCATTTGCTGGTCGTCACGAATTTCGCGGCTCATCACGCGCATCAACTGGCGGCGCAGTTGGGGCAGTTGCAGGGCCAGTTCGTCGAGGCGTTCGAACGGAATTTCGCAGACCGAAGTGGTTTCCAGCGCCTGAGCCGACACCGGGTGCTTTTCGGTGTCCATGCCGGACAGGCCGACCAGTTCGCTCGGCAGGTGGAACCCGGTGAGCTGCTCTTCGCCGGTATCGCTCAGGCTGAAGGTCTTGAGGGCGCCGGAGCGTACTGCATAGACGGAATCGAAGGTGTCGCCCTGGCGGAACAGGAACTCGCCCTTTTTCAGTGGGCGACCACGTTTGACGATTTCGTCCAGCGCATCCATGTCTTCCAGATTCAGAGAAAGTGGCAGGCAGAGAGGGGCCAGGCTGCAATCCTTGCAATGGGCCTGGTTGTGAGCGCGCAGTTTAACTGGCTCGGACATTTCTTGAATCCTTGTGGGAAAACACACATAAGCCGTAAGGGTAACCCACGGGAGGACATTCAGGCCAGTCCATGGCGACTTTGTCCCACGGGCGTAAAGCCGCGGGGCAAGTGGCCGATAAAGGGGTATCACCACGTATGCAAGGAACCGCTTCGATGGCCGCCATTGACACGCTGAACCCCGGTAACAGCGGCGTTGCGCCTGTGCCGAACACCGCCAGGGCTGGCGCCGGGGCTGAGCAGAATGCCGACACGTCGCTGTTGGCAACCCCGACCTTGGTCGAGGGCGTCAAAGTGTCGCTGTCCAATGCCTCCATCGAAAAAGCCTTCAGCGCCGGGGGCGAGAACAGCGACATCGAAGACAGCGGCTTGCCCGAGAACGTCCAGCAATTGCTGAAGATGATTCGCAAACTGCAAAAAGAGATCGCCGAGAAGAAAGCCCGGATGGCAGCGGTCATGGCCGACAAGCGGCTGTCCAACGAGCAAAAGGTCAACATGCTCGCCGCGCTGCGCGGTGCCATTGCGGCGTTGAACACAGGCCTGATCAGCGCCAATCTTGCCCTGTCCAAAGTCATGGACCAGTCCGGTCTGTCCGCCGAGCAAAACCTCAAGCTTGGCTCACTGCTGACAAAGAACTAGATCACCCGTGAGAAGCGCTGACGGTTCTGTTGTTCCAGATACGCGTCAAACACCATGCATACCGAACGTACCAGCAGGCGTCCGGCCGGCAGTACTTCGATCCTTTCGGGATCCAGCGTGATCAGGCCATCGTTGGCCATGCCTTGCAGTTGTGGCCACAGCGCGCCGAAATAACCCTGAAAATCGATGTTGAACGCTTGCTCGATCGCGGCGAACTCCAGGCTGAAATTGCAGATCAGTTGCTGGATCACCGCGCGGCGCAGGCGGTCGTCGGCGTTGCACACCAGGCCCCGACTGGTCGCCAGTTGCGCGGCGGCGAGGGTGTTCTGGTACTGGTTCAGGTCGCTGCTGTTCTGGCAGTACAGGTCGCCGATCTGGCTGATCGCCGACACCCCCAGGCCAATCAGGTCGCAATGCCCGTGGGTGGTGTAGCCCTGGAAATTGCGCTGCAGGGTCTGTTCTTCCTGGGCGATCGCCAGTTCATCGTCGGGCAGGGCGAAGTGATCCATGCCGATGTAGCGGTAACCGGCGGCGGTCAGTTGTTCGATGGTGCGCTGGAGCATTTCCAGTTTTTGCGCCGGGCTCGGCAGCTCGTTGCTGTTGATCCGCCGCTGCGGCATGAAGCGCTCCGGCAGGTGCGCATAGTTGAACACCGAGAGCCGGTCTGGTTGCAGGCTGATGACTTCTTCGACGGTGCGCGCGAAGTTCTCCGGCGTCTGCTTGGGCAGGCCGTAGATCAGGTCGATATTGATCGAACGAAATTGCAGGGTGCGCGCGGCGTCGATCACTGCGCGGGTTTCTTCCAGACTCTGCAGGCGATTGACCGCCCGTTGCACCGCCGGATCAAGGTCTTGCAGGCCGATGCTGACCCGGTTGAAGCCGAGTTCGCGCAGCAGGCCCATGGTCGACCAGTCGGCCTCGCGTGGGTCGATCTCGATACCGTAGTCACCGGAATCGTCATCCAGCAGATTGAAGTGTTTGCGCAAATGCGCCATCAACTGCCGCAGCTCGTCGTGGCTGAGGAAGGTCGGGGTACCGCCACCGAAATGCAGTTGCTCGACTTTCTGCGCCGGTTCCAGGTGGCAGGCGATCAGCTGGATTTCCTGCTCCAGCCGTTGCAGATAAGGTTGTGCACGACCGCGATCCTTGGTGATGACCTTGTTGCAGGCGCAGTAGTAGCAAATGTTCGCGCAAAACGGCACGTGCACGTACAGCGACAAGGGACGCAGCGCCTTGCGGCTGTCGCGCAGGGCGTGGAACAGGTCGAAGGTGCCGACCTGACTGTTGAATTGCACGGCCGTCGGGTACGAGGTGTAGCGCGGCCCCGCCAGGTCGTAGCGGCGGATCAGATCAGTGTCCCAACGAATGGCGTCGAGCATGCGGGCATTCCCCGGATAGGCTGGCAGTGTGGCGAGTCTATCGGGGCGCAGCGCGGGGGCTCTTGATTTGCATCAACGGGGAGGAGGGGTGTTGGTCAGGCGGGCCTCTTCGCGAGCAGGCTCGCTCACACAGGGGATGTGTGGGCTACACACGATCAGTGTGGGAGCGAGCCTGCTCGCGAAGGCCGCACCGCCAATCTAATGCCCCATCAGCCAATGCTGATGCGGGCCGGGCAAGGTCCAGATCCCGAACAGAATCACCAGCAAGCCACCGGCCATGCGCACGCTGCGCTTGCGCAGCAGCGCGGTTACACGTTCGGCGGCAAGCCCGGTGGCGAGCAGCACCGGCCATGTTCCCAGGCCGAACGCGAGCATCAACAACGCACTGTCCAGCGCATTGCCCTGACTCGCCGACCACAGCAGCGTGCTGTAAACCAGTCCGCACGGCAGCCAGCCCCACAGCGCGCCAAGCAGCAGGGCGCGAGGCAGTGTCGACACCGGCAGCAAACGGTTGGCCACCGGTTGGATGTAGCGCCACAAGCCACGACCGAGACTTTCGATACGGGTCAGGCCGCTCCACCAACCGGCCAGATACAGGCCCATGGCGATCAGCAGCAACCCGGCGAGGATACGCATGAACATCGCTGCCGGGCTGTTCGCCACCGCCCAGCCGGCGAGGCCGATCAGCAGGCCGGCAGTGGCGTAACTGAGGATGCGTCCGAGGTTGTACGCCAGCAGCAAGCGAAAACGCCGACTGCGCTGTTCCTTGGGTATCGCCAGGGTCAGCGCGCCCATCAGGCCGCCGCACATGCCCAGACAATGACCGCCGCCGAGCAGGCCGAGGATCAGTGCCGAAACCAGCAGGGGCGCCAGCTCAAGCATGGGGTGGCGCCTTGTCCTGCGGTTTGTCGGACTTGGCTTCGTCCACGGCAGCGGTGTGGTTCGGGTCCTGATCATCGAACAGGATGCTGTGGGCCGGGCCGTCGAGGTCGTCGTACTGACCGCTGTCCACCGCCCAGAAAAAGATGTACACGGCGATGGCCACGATCAGCAGGGCGGCGGGGATCATCACGTAAAGGGCTGGCATCGGTACTCCAGGCTCGTGCGGCTCAAGCCGGCAACGGGCGGGTTTCTGAGCGGGTGCCGACGACCGGCGCGCTCGGCAGGCGAGTCAGGCGCAGGGCGTTGAGCACCACGGTCAACGAACTGATCGACATGCCGACCGCGGCCCACACCGGGGTGATCCAGCCGAGGGCAGCGAACGGCAACATGAGGCCATTGTACAGCGCCGCCCACAGCAGATTCTCGATGATTACCCGGCGGGTGCGCCGTGCCAGTGTGAAGGCCTGCACCAGCGCGTCGAGGCGATTGGACAGCAGCACCGCATCGGCACTGGTTTTCGCCAGGTCGGTGGCCGAACCCATGGCCACGCTGATGTCGGCAGCGGCCAGCACCGGCACGTCATTCACGCCGTCGCCGAGCATCAGCACTTTGCGACCTTGTGCGTGCAGTTGTTGCAGCACTTGCAGTTTGTCATCCGGACGCAGACCGCCACGGGCCTCATCAATGCCCAGCTCGGCGGCAACACTGGCAACCATCGGTGAGCTGTCGCCCGACAGCAGCAACGTGCGCCAACCGCGCGCCTTGCACGCGGCGAGCAGGGCGGGCGCATCGTCGCGCAGGCGGTCGTCGAGTACGAACCAGGCCAACGGTCCGTGATCGTTGCCGAGCAGCAGCCATTGCCCCGGCTCATGCGGCATCGCTGGCACAGGCGCGCCGCTGAGCTCGCAGACGAATTCTGCCTGACCGATGCGCAAGCGCTGCGCGCCGACCCGTCCTTCGAGACCAAGCCCCGGTGTGCTGTGCACCTCTTCGGCGGCCAGCGGTGCACGGCCGAAGGCGCGGGCAATCGGGTGTTCCGAGCGGTTTTCCAGCGCCGCGGCAAGGCTCAGGCATTGATCGCTGTTCAGCGTGCCCAGCGGGCGAATCGAACGCAGCACCAGGCGACCTTCGGTCAGGGTGCCGGTCTTGTCGAAAATCACCGTGTCGATCTGGTTCAGGCCCTCCAGCACATGGCCGCGTGTCAGCAGCAGGCCGAGTTTGTGCAGGGTGCCGGTGGCGGCAGTGAGCGCGGTCGGCGTGGCGAGCGACAGTGCGCAGGGGCAGGTCGCCACCAGCATCGCCAGGACAATCCAGAACGCGCGTGACGAATCCAGCTCCCACCACAGCAGGCCAATGGCTGCCGCCGCCATCAGCGACAGCAGCAGAAACCACTGCGCGGCACGGTCGGCAATTTCCGCCAGCCGGGGTTTTTCGGCCTGGGCGCGATCGAGCAGGCGGACGATGGCCGACAGCCGTGTGTCCTGGCCCAGCGCCAGCACTTCGACGGTCAATGCGCCTTCGACATTCAGTGTGCCGGCGGTCACGGCGTCGCCCTGCGCACGCGGTTGTGGCAGGTATTCGCCGGTGAGCAACGATTCGTCGATGCTCGACTGGCCATCGAGGATCTTGCCATCGGCCGGCAGAATCGCACCGGGCTGCACCAGTACCCGGTCGCCCAGGCGCAATTCGCTGAGCAGAATACGTTCGCTCTGGCTGTCGGCGTCGAGGCGCAGGCACGAGGCCGGCAGCAGATTGACCAGTTGCGCCGTCGCGGCGGCGGTGCGCTCGCGGGCGCGGCGTTCCAGATAGCGCCCGGCGAGCAGGAACAGCGCAAACATGCCGACCGCATCGAAATACAGCTCGCCGACCCCGGTGATCGAGGTCCAGATCCCGGCGATGTAGGCGCTGCCGATCGCCAGCGACACCGAAACGTCCATGGTCAGGTGGCGTGTGCGCAGATCGCGCATCGCGCCTTTGAAGAACGGCGCGCAGCTGTAGAACACGATCGGCGTGGTGAGGAACAGCGCGACCCAGCGCAGGATCGTGTGCAGCTCGGGGCTGAGGTCGATGTTGAATTCCGGCCAGGTGGCCATGGTCGCCATCATCGCCTGGAACCACAGCAGTCCGGCGACGCCGAGCTGGCGCAGGGCCAGACGGTTTTCGCTGGCCAGTTGTTCGCTGGCGCGGTCGGCCTGGTATGGGTGCGCGGCGTAACCGATGTGGCGCAGTTCGGCGAGGATCTGGCTCAGCGGCAATTGCGCGTCGGCCCAGCGTACATGCAGGCGATGGTTGGACAGGTTCAAGCGCGCCTCGGCCACCGCTGGCAGGGTGCGCAGGTGTTTCTCGATCAACCAGCCGCAGGCGGCGCAGCTGATGCCTTCCATCAGCAGGGTGGTTTCGGCGAGTTCGCCTTCGTGTCGCACGAAAGGCTTTTGCACATCGGCGCGGTCGTACAGTGCCAGTTCATCGGTCAGTTGCACCGGCAGTGCTTCGGGGTTGGCCGAGGCTTCGCTGCGATGCTGGTAATAGCTTTCCAGACCACCGGCGACAATGGCTTCGGCCACGGCCTGGCAGCCGGGACAGCAGAACTCGCGGGACTCCCCGAGCACGACGGCGGTGAAGCGACTGCCGGACGGGACGGGCAGTGCGCAGTGGTAGCAGGGGAGTGGGGTGGTCATCAGAGACATCTATGTTGTCGGCAAGGGCCTCTTCGCGAGCAGGCTCGCTCCCACATTTGATTTGCGTTGTTCACACAACCTGTGGGAGCGAGCCTGCACGCGAATGCGCGAAGCGCAGGTTTTATTTATCCAGGTCTTCCGCGCCCTGCAGCGGTTCATCACCCAGCAGCAGATCCTTGTCATGGCTGACCTGTTCTTCTTCGAACATGCGCCATACGTGGTCATCCTGAGTGCCCAGCAGCTCGACAAAGCGGCGGCCTTCAACCTTGTCGCCCAACTGGCCGATGTAGCGGCCGGTTTCGGTTTCGCTGCGGGTCAGGACGATCTTGCGATCCTTCTCCGGCTGGGTCGGCGAGATCAGGTTCAGCTCCAGGGTTTTCGGCTGGCTGTCGCCACTGAGGCGCAGGTCGACTTCGCCGGTGACGCTATCCAGGTGCACGTTGGCGCGCATCTTCAGGTTCTGCGCCAGCAGCTCGCGATCCAGTGAGCGGTTGATGCCCTTGCCGGCTTCGTAGTAGTTGTCGTTGACCAGGTTGTCCGGATTGTTCACCGCGATAGTCACCATGGACAGCGTCAGGGTCACCGAGCAGGCCAGAATCCCGATGATGATCCATGGCCAAAGGTGCTTGTACCAAGGACTTGCGGCGTTTGCTGCGGGCATGTTCAGTTCTCTCAACGGTTTTGTGGGCCGATGAATCGGCTCTTGGCTTCAACGTGGACGCTGTCATCGTCGGCATCCTTGAGGAGGAATTTCACCTCGTTGGTGCTCGACGGCAATTGTTCCGGTGCGCTCGACAATTCCACCGGCATGCTGAAGATTTCGCCGGCCGGGACCTTGATCTCGCGTTTGCCCTGCAAGCGCAGGTCCGGCAGGCCGGTGGCTTCCAGCACGTAGGTGTGGTCGCGCTGATCCTTGTTCATGATCTTCAGGCTGTAGACGTTTTCGATTCGGCCTTCGGCATTCTCGCGGTACAGCACGCGGTCCTTGCTGACGTCGAAGCCGACCAGCGAGCGCATGAAAAATGCGGTCACCAACAGGCTGATCATCGCCAGTAGCACCACCGCATAGCCGATCAGGCGTGGCCGCAGTTTATGGGTTTTCTGGCCCGACAGGTTGTGTTCGGTGGTGTAGCTGATCAGCCCGCGCGGGTAGTCCATTTTGTCCATGATCGCGTCGCAGGCGTCGATGCACGCCGCGCAGCCGATGCACTCGATCTGCAGGCCATCACGGATGTCGATGCCGGTCGGACACACCTGGACGCACATGGTGCAGTCGATGCAGTCGCCCAGGCCCTGGGCCTTGTAGTCGACGCCTTTCTTGCGCGGGCCACGGCTTTCGCCGCGCCGCGGATCGTAGGAAACGATCAGGGTGTCCTTGTCGAACATCACGCTCTGGAAGCGTGCGTACGGGCACATGTAGATGCACACCTGTTCGCGCAGCCAGCCGGCGTTGCCGTAGGTGGCGAGGGTGAAGAAACCGACCCAGAAGTACGACCAGCCATCGGCCTGGCCGGTGAAGAACTCGAACACCAGTTCGCGGATCGGCGAGAAATAGCCAACGAACGTCATGCCGGTGACGAAACCGATCAGCAGCCACAGTGAATGCTTGGCGGCTTTGCGCAGGAACTTGTTGGCGCTCATCGGCGCCTTGTCGAGTTTGATGCGCTGGTTGCGGTCGCCTTCGGTGACCTTTTCGCACCACATGAAAATCCATGTCCACACGCTTTGCGGACAGGTATAGCCGCACCAGACGCGGCCGGCGTACACGGTGATGAAGAACAGGCCGAACGCGGCGATGATCAGCAGGCCCGACAGCAGGATGAAGTCCTGCGGCCAGAAGGTTGCGCCGAAGATGAAGAATTTGCGTTCCGGCAAGTTCCACCATACCGCCTGATGGCCGCCCCAGTTCAGCCAGACCGTGCCGAAATACAACAGGAACAGGGCAGCGCCGCCCATCATCCGCAGATTGCGGAACAGGCCAGTGAAAGCGCGGGTGTAGATTTTTTCTCGAGAGGCGTAAAGGTCGACGCTGTTGTTGGCGTTCTTGCTGGGTGGTGTGACGTCGTGTACCGGAATCTGGTTGCTCATCATTGCATCCCACGGCAGTGGAAAAATGCCTCGGTCGATACGTGCCGACCGCGGTCAGAAAGAGGTGTTGCAGTGGCGCAATGATACGCCGGTCGCTCTGGCTCAAGGGTGCGACCTTTGGTCGCGTTGGGGAAAAAACGTGAATGGTGTAGCGAATGCAGCAAAGCCTGATGCAGGTCAATTGACTTGTTGAGTATGGACAGTTTTGGCGCGGTCGCTAATTCATTGTTCCCAGGGGTTGATCAGGGCAACGCCACTCGCCTGGAAATCACCGACATTGCGGGTGACGACCGTGAGCCCGTGCACCAACGCTGTGGCGGCGATCAACGCATCGCTTTGATTGGCCTGATCAGGCACATGCAGGCTGGCGCAACGCAGTGCCACGGCGGCATCGACCGGCAGGATTCGCGCTTCGAAGGCCGGCATGACGTGGCGCGTCAGCCAGCTGCGCAGCAGTTTTCCCTGAGCGGGATCGCGCCGTTCCATTCGCAGTACCCCGGTTTCCAGTTCTTTCAAGGTGATGGCGGAAATGTACAGACGTGGGGCGATGACGCCTTTGGCCCAACTGACCACATTGGCATCGGCTTGCGGCTTGCGAAGTTCGGAAATCACATTGGTGTCGAGTAAATACATCAGGACAGATCCACAGGGCGATGGGTGATGACTGCACGCTCGGTTTCGAACTCGATGTCGGCAGCCTCTGGCATGACCAGCAAATCGACGATGTTTGCGTGAGCGCCGCTCAGTTTCTGAAATTCCTCGATGCTCAGCAGTACATGAGAGGCCTTGCCACGGTCGGTGATGATCACAGGACCCAGACGCGCAGCCTTTTTGGCGCTGCTGGTGTCCTGATTGAATTCACGGCTGGAGATGGTGGTGATTGCCATCATGGTGGACCTCTCGCAATACAGATGTAGCAACGTTACTACTTCGCCTTGGGGGCGGCAATCGAGGAAGACAGGACTCAGCCGTCCGCTGGTCGGTCCGTGGCTGACATTAGTCGAGCCAGCCTCGCACAAGGCGCAGGCCGGCTCGGGTTGATTCAGACGTGGCTTCAAGACTCAGGGAAGTCTGCCGCCGCCCAAGCTGTCGAGACTGCCGGTATTTCTGTGGGGTTTTGTGGTTCTGTTGGGATTGGGTTGCAACGGGCTGCCGAGTGTAACGGCAATGGATTCCACGGGGTTTTCCGATGATTCGATTGGATGATCAGGTTCAGTAAGAGGCTGATCAACCGGGAGAGGGTTTTTGTCGTCATTCAACATAGCGGCTTCATCCTTGAAGTGGCTCCGATGTGGATCATCGGGCTGTGGAAGACCCTACAGAGCATCGTGAATCGAGTCCATCAGGCATGTGTCTCAAAGTATTTATTTCAAAGGAAATTTCAATATTCCAGAAATATCATTAGTTAATTGATGGGTTTTGTTTTCTGGTTTTTTTCGAATAGCTTAGTGGCTGTTCTGCAGCGTGTTAGTTGCATGTTCATGTTTTGAAAATTAACGGAATAATGGAGTGTTATGAAAATCAAGGAAGTTAAAAAAATTTTCGCGTGTCTGTGCCTGTTGTCACTGTCTTCTCTCGCCAGTGCCAATGAAGGTGTTCCGCAGCACATGGTGTTCGCCTCGGATCCGCAATACCCATGGACGGAAAAGTCGGACAGTGGTGAGGATGAATCGAGAGCGGATTTCGAAAAACGCGCGAAATGGCTGGTGGAAACCCAGTTCGCGAGCATTGCCCAGTTTCGCAGCGAGATGGGCGGGCAGGCCGCCGTGCCCTTGATGATCAACGGTGACATGACCGCGTTCGGCCATGGCTGGCAGCGCTCTTACATCGGTTCGATGCTGAAGAAACACTTTGGCGATCACGTGCTCTACGGATTGGGTAATCACGATTATCAGAACAACGTGAATGATTGTTTCAGTGAAAGTTGTGCAGCGGGCAGTATTGTTGATTACCGTGATCATCATGTTGATAAAGTCGATGAGTTCGATCTGGAAGTCACTGGTAGCTTTGTGAACAAACACTATCTGGGGAGTCTGGCTTATTCAAAGAATGTCGGTGAAGTGCATCTGGTGCAGTTGAACAATGAACCCACTTACGCAGTGAAAATTTCCCATGCCTTGAATCCGACCACATTCGATATCGGGGCGTCGCTGGACTGGCTGGAAAATGATTTGCGAACGGCGCGGGCGCAGGGCTACGCAATCATCATCAACATGCACAAGCCTTACGAGTGGAAAGGCAGTTGGGATCAGGAAAAGCGCTTCTTGAACATGATTGAGAAGTATCAGGTGACGGCGATCTTCGCCGGGCATTTCCATGCCGATGGCGGCATGAAGAGTTACAAGGGCCGGGTGCCGATGTTTCTCAGCGGTTCAGCGTCTCAGCAGACGTACCTGACCGCCAGTTTTTCCAAGGATCGCAAGCAATTGGAGGTGAGTCTGGTCGAGGACAATCAGTGGCGCAAACGTACGCCGGTGGCCACGGTGCCGGTGAAGTCGATCTGGGCCAGTCGTCCATGAAAAAGCCCCCGCCAGATCGCTGGCGGGGGCTTTTCCTTGCATCAGGCGTTGGCCTTACTGGGCCTCGGCTTCCGCTGGTTTATCACCGTGGGACAGGCTGTAAACATACGCTGCCAGCAGGTGCACCTTGTCGTTGCCTTGCAGTTGTTCCTGCGCAGGCATCTGGCCCTGACGGCCGTAACGGATGGTCTGCTGCAGTTGCGCGAAGCTCGAACCGTAGATGAATGCGGCCGGGTGGGTCAGGTTAGGCGCGCCCATGGCCGGGGTACCTTTGCCTTCCGGACCGTGGCAGGCCACGCAGTTGGCGGCGAACAGTTTCTGGCCGTTGGCAACGTCAGCCTTGGTGCCTTCCGGCAGCTTGCGGCCATCGAGGTTGCTCACCACGAATGCAGCCACGTCCGCCACGCCTTGTTCACCGATCACGTCGGCCCAGGCCGGCATCACCGCGTGACGACCGCCCATGATGGTGGTCTTGATGGTTTCCGGTTCGCCGCCCCAGCGCCAGTCGGCGTCGGTCAGGTTCGGGAAGCCATAGGCGCCCTTGGCGTCGGAGCCGTGGCAGACCGAGCAGTTGGAGGCGAACAGACGGCCGCCCATCTTCAACGCTTGCGGATCCTTGGCGACTTCTTCGATCGGCATGGCCGCGAACTTGGCGAAGATCGGACCGAACCTGGCGTCCGAGCGAGCCATTTCCTTTTCCCACTCGTGAACGCCGGTCCAGCCGGTCTTGCCGTTGGCGAACGCGGTCTGCTTGTCGTTATCGAGGTAGTTGTAGCCAGGCAGCAGGCCTTTCCAGTTGCCCAGGCCTGGGTACAGCACCAGATAGCCCAGCGCAAACACGATGGTGCCCACGAACAGCATGAACCACCATTTCGGCAGCGGGTTGTCGTACTCCTCGATTCCGTCGAAGGAGTGGCCCACGGTCTCTTCCGTCTGTTCACTGCGCTGGCCCTTGCGGGTCGACAGCAGCAGCCAGGTCAGGGCGAAGATCGTACCGAGACTGAGGACTGTGACGTACAGACTCCAGAATGTAGTCATTCTTTGTTACTCCTAGAAGCTTGCTCGACGTGCTTGATGGCTTCGGGATCATCCGCGAAAGGCAGCAAGGTCGCGTCTTCAAACTCCGACTTGCGCTTGGGGCTGAACACCCACAGCGCCAGACCGATGAAGGCCACCATCACGACAACGGTGCCCAGGCCACGAATCATCCCGATATCCATCTAGATCACCGTTTGCTTTTGATGATGGTGCCCAGGCCTTGCAGATAGGCCACCAGCGCGTCCATTTCGGTTTTACCCTTCACAGCGTCTTTTGCACCGGCAATGTCTTCGTCGGTGTAAGGGACGCCGAGCGTGCGCAACACTTCCATTTTCTTGGCCGTGTCTTTGCCGTCGAGCTTGTTTTCCACGAGGAACGGGTAAGCCGGCATTTTCGACTCAGGCACCACGTTGCGCGGGTTGTACAAGTGCGCACGGTGCCAGTCATCGGAGTAACGACCACCGACACGGGCCAGGTCCGGACCGGTACGCTTGGAACCCCACAGGAACGGGTGATCCCAGACGCTTTCACCGGCGACCGAGTAGTGGCCGTAGCGTTCGGTTTCAGCACGGAACGGGCGGATCATCTGCGAGTGGCAGCCGACACAGCCGTTGGCGATGTAAATGTCGCGGCCTTCCAGTTCCAGCGCCGAACGCGGCTTCATGCCTTCGACCGGCTTGTTGGTGACGTCCTGGAAAAACAGCGGAACGATCTGGGTCAGGCCGCCAATACTGACGGCGATGACCATGAAGAAGGCCAGCAGGCCAATGTTCTTCTCGACAGCTTCATGCTTCATCAGTGAGCTCCAACGACAGCGATCTGGGCGGCGGCTTCGGCTTCAGCCGGGTTCGAGGCGCGCACGGTGCGCCAGACGTTGTAAGCCATCAGGAGCATGCCGCTGGCGAAGAATGCACCGCCCAGGGCACGGACGATGTAGCCCGGGTGGCTGGCTTGCAGCGCTTCGACGAACGAGTAGGTGAGGGTGCCGTCATCGTTGATCGCACGCCACATCAGGCCCTGGGTGATGCCGTTGACCCACATCGAGGCGATGTACAGCACGGTGCCGATGGTCGCGAGCCAGAAATGCGCGTTGATCAGGCCAACGCTGTGCATCTGCGCACGACCGAACAGTTTCGGGATCATGTGGTAGATCGCGCCGATCGAGATCATCGCTACCCAGCCGAGTGCGCCGGCGTGTACGTGGCCGATGGTCCAGTCGGTGTAGTGCGACAGCGAGTTGACGGTCTTGATTGCCATCATCGGACCTTCGAAGGTCGACATGCCGTAGAACGCCAGCGAGACCACGAGGAAACGCAGGATCGGGTCGGTGCGCAGCTTATGCCAGGCGCCCGACAGGGTCATCATGCCGTTGATCATGCCGCCCCAGCTTGGCGCCAGAAGGATGATCGACATCGCCATGCCCAGCGATTGTGCCCAATCCGGCAGTGCGGTGTAGTGCAGGTGGTGCGGGCCGGCCCAGATGTACAGGGTGATCAGCGCCCAGAAGTGCACGATCGACAGGCGATAGGAGTAGATCGGACGTTCGGCCTGTTTCGGTACGAAGTAGTACATCATCCCGAGGAAGCCGGTGGTCAGGAAGAAGCCCACGGCGTTGTGGCCATACCACCACTGGATCATCGCGTCGGTCGCACCGGCGTAAGCCGAGTAGGACTTGAAGAAGCTGACCGGCAAGGAGGCGTGGTTGACGATGTGCAGCATCGCGGTAACGACGATGAACGCGCCGTAGAACCAGTTACCGACGTAGATGTGCTTGGTTTTGCGTTTGGTGATGGTGCCGAAGAACACCAGCCCGTAGGAGACCCAGACAATCGCCAGCAGAATGGCGAGCGGCCATTCCAGTTCCGCGTATTCCTTGGTGGTGGTGTAACCCAGCGGCAAGGTAATGATCGCGCCGACGATGACTGCTTGCCAGCCCCAGAAGGTGAAGGCCGCGAGGCTGTCGGAGATCAGTCGCGTCTGGCAGGTTCGCTGCACGACATAGTAGGAAGTGGCAAACAGTGCACAGCCACCAAAGGCAAAAATTACCAGGTTTGTGTGCAACGGGCGCAGGCGTCCAAAGCTCGTCCACGGCAGACCGAAGTTCAATTCCGGCCAGACCAGTTGCGAGGCGATGAAGACACCGAGCCCCATGCCAAGGATCCCCCAGACCACCGTCATGATGGCGAACTGGCGGACTACCTTATAGTTATAAGCAGTCGGACTGATTGCTGTGCTCATTCTAAGGTTCCACGGTTTGGGTGTTTTATTAGGATTAAAATCGGCCGCAAGTATGCAGAGAGCAGGGGGTCATTGCAACGCGCCATGACCTGGGTCAATGCTTTCCAACGCTGATTCTGCGGCCTTTCCATGCGCCGCGTAAGGACAAAATTGGCCTCGGACAAAATGTCGCAGCGGACGAAAAAAGCGAGGGGTTCAGGTCAGTTGTAACGAGGTGTGTTCGAACGCAGTGATCGGGTGACGGACGGTCATTGGCGCGACAGCCGGTATCTACCGGGCTTTGCGCTCTGTCAGTCAGGCGATTTGTCGAACACATCGCTCAAGGTCGACCTGGAACCGGCACGGGCCAGTCCGCATCGAGCAAGCGTAGACCCGAATCGGGGGATCCGAAAGGAGAGGGTACGAAGGGGTGCGACAATGCGTCGCAAAGGGGCTGGGTGCTGCCGCACCGAGAATGGTGCGGCAGAGGTGTACGCAATGCTTACTGTTTGTTGTCTTCAGTAATCAGTTTTTCTGTATTCAATCCATGGCTGAGGCTGTACACATAAGCTGCGAGCAATTGCACCTTATCGTTGCCCAACAGCTCGTTCTGCGCCGGCATGTGGCCTTGGCGGCCATGGCGGATGGTCTGCTCGAGTTGGGTCAGGCTGGTGCCATAGATAAATCCGGCCGGGTGCGTCAGATTCGGCGCACCCATGGCTTCAGTGCCGTGGCCGGTTGCCCCATGACAGGCTACGCAAGTGGTGCTGAACGCTTGCTGTCCGGCTTGCAGGTCAGCCTTGCTGTCGGCAGGCAATGGCAGGCCGGCCAGTTCATGACGCACATACGCCGCGACGTTCTTCACCCCGGCTTCACCGAGCACTTCGCCCCAGGCCGGCATTGCCGCCATCCGGCCACCCATGATGGTGGTCTTGATGGTCTCGGCATCGCCGCCCCAACGCCAGTCCTTGTCAGCCAGGTTAGGGAAGCCGAAGGCGCCCTTGGCGTCGGAGCCGTGGCACACCGAGCAGTTTGAAGCGAACAGGCGGCCGCCCATTTTCAGCGCTTGCGGGTCTTTCGCCACTTCTTCCACCGGCATGGCGGCGAATTTGGCGAAGATCGGCCCGAACTTGGCGTCAGCCTTGCTCATTTCCTTTTCCCACTCGTGCACGCCCGTCCAGCCGTCCTCGTAACCCGGCAGAATGCCTTTCCAGTTGCCCAGGCCCGGATAGAGGATCAGATAGCCCACGGAAAACACCAGCGTGCCGGCGAACAGCATGAACCACCACTGCGGCAGCGGGTTGTCGTACTCCTCGATGCCGTCGAAGCTGTGGCCCATGGTCTGGTCGACGCTGCCCTTGGTTTCACCCCGGCGGGTGCCGACCAGCAGCCAGGTCAGGCCGATCAGGCTGCCGATGGTCAGTACGCAGATCCACGTACTCCAGAAGGTGGTCATGGCCGGGTACTCCTTGTTTCAGATGCTTGGGTTGGGTCGGGTTGCGGCTCGTCGGCAAACGGCAGCAGGCGCGCTTCGGCGAATTCCGGCGTGCGCTTGCGGTTGAACACCCAGAGGGTCAGGCCGATAAAAGCTACAAATACGACCACGGTGCCTAAGCCCCGAATCAGCCCCGCGCTCATTTCGCTTATTCCAAAGAAGATCGGCATGGCTCACCTCTTGCTCTTGATCGCAGTGCCAAGCACTTGCAGGTAGGAGACGAGGGCGTCCATCTCGGTCTTGCCCTTGAGGCTGGCCACCGCGCCGCTGATGTCGTCGTCGGTGTACGGCACGCCCAGGGTGCGCATGACCTTGAGCTTGGTTTCGGTGTGGCTGCTGTCGACCGCTTGTGTGACCAGCCATGGGTAGGCTGGCATCTTCGATTCCGGTACGACGTTGCGTGGGTTGTACAAATGCGCGCGGTGCCAGTCATCCGAGTAACGCGCGCCGACCCGGGCCAGGTCCGGACCGGTACGTTTCGAGCCCCAGAGGAACGGGTGATCCCAGACGCTTTCACCGGCCACCGAATAGTGTCCGTAGCGTTCGGTTTCGGCGCGGAACGGGCGGATCATCTGCGAGTGGCAACCGACGCAGCCTTCGCGGATATAGATGTCGCGGCCTTCCAGTTGCAGCGCGGTGTAGGGCTTCATGCCTTCCACCGGTTTGTTGGTGACGTCCTGGAAGAACAGCGGGACGATCTGGGTCAGGCCGCCGATGCTCACGGCGAACACCATCAGCAACATCAACAGGCCGACGTTCTTTTCAATCGTTTCGTGTTTCATGGCGGACTCCTCAGGCCATCTGCGCGGCAGCAACGACGTCAGCAGGCTGCGAGGCCCGCACGGTGCGCCAGGTGTTGTAAGCCATCAGGAACATGCCGCTGAGGAAGATCGCCCCACCAATCAGCCGCACGACGAAGCCTGGGTGGCTGGCCACCAGGGTTTCGACGAAGGAATAGGTCAGCGTGCCGTCCTCGTTCACTGCGCGCCACATCAGGCCCTGGGCGATGCCGTTGACCCACATCGAAGCGATGTAGAGCACGGTGCCGATGGTCGCGAGCCAGAAGTGCGCGTTGATCAGGCCGACGCTGTGCATCTGCTCTTTGCCGAAGATTTTCGGGATCATGTGGTACAGCGCGCCGATGGAAATCATCGCCACCCAGCCGAGTGCGCCGGCGTGTACGTGGCCAATGGTCCAGTCGGTGTAGTGGGAGAGGGCGTTGACCGTCTTGATCGCCATCATCGGACCTTCGAAGGTCGACATGCCGTAGAACGCCAGGGATACCACGAGGAAGCGCAGGATTGGGTCGCTGCGCAACTTATGCCAGGCGCCCGACAGGGTCATCATGCCGTTGATCATGCCGCCCCAGCTCGGGGCCAGCAGTACCAGCGACATCACCATGCCCAGCGACTGCGCCCAGTCCGGCAGCGCGGTGTAGTGCAAGTGGTGCGGGCCGGCCCAGATGTACAGGGTGATCAGCGCCCAGAAGTGCACGATCGACAGGCGATACGAATACACCGGACGCTCGGCCTGCTTCGGCACGAAGTAGTACATCATCCCGAGGAAGCCAGCGGTGAGGAAAAAGCCTACGGCGTTGTGGCCGTACCACCATTGCACCATCGCGTCGGTCGCACCGGCGTACACCGAGTACGACTTGGTGAAGCTCACCGGCAACTCAAGGTTGTTGACGATGTGCAGGATCGCCACGGTGATGATGAACGCGCCGAAGAACCAGTTGCCCACATAAATGTGCTTGGTCTTGCGCTGCATGATCGTGCCGAAGAACACGATCGCGTAGGCGACCCAGACGATGGTGATCAGGATGTCGATCGGCCACTCAAGCTCCGCGTATTCCTTGGAACTGGTGTAGCCCAGCGGCAGGCTGATGGCTGCCAGCAGGATCACCAGTTGCCAGCCCCAGAAGCAGAACGCGGCGATTTTCGGCGCGAACAATTGCGTCTGGCAGGTGCGTTGCACCGAGTAGAACGAACTGGCGAACAGCGCACAGCCACCGAACGCGAAGATCACCGCGTTGGTGTGCAGCGGGCGCAGACGGCCGAAACTGGTCCAGGGCAAATTGAAGTTGAGTTCAGGCCAGACCAATTGGGCGGCGAGAAAAACCCCGAGCCCCATGCCGACGATGCCCCACACCACCGTCATAATGGCGAATTGGCGGACCACCTTGTAGTTGTAGGCGGTACTGATAGAAGTGTTCATGGTTCCCCATCCACGGTTCAGCCGAAGTGAGCGCGCGCAGAAAACGCCGCGAATCCTTCGCCTGGAGTTATAGGCAGACTAAAAGCGAGGCAAGCATGGACAAACAGCACAAGGCCAGTATTGACGGGGATCAATGGGCGCAGTGCGTGCGGGATCGTGGGTGGCTTTGGAATGCCGCTGATGGCGAGGCTGAGGCGACGTTGATCCTGGCGCATGGGGCAGGGGCGCCTATGGACAGTGACTGGATGAACGATATGGCTGGGCGCCTTGCGGGGCTTGGTATCAACGTGTTGCGGTTTGAGTTTCCTTATATGGCGCAGCGGCGGGTTGATGGGGTCAAGCGACCGCCGAATCCTGCGGGGAAATTGCAGGAGTGCTGGCGTGAGGTTTTCGCTGAAGTGCGACGTCATGTCGCTGGAGTTTTGGCGGTTGGCGGGAAGTCGATGGGGGGGCGGATGGCCAGTCTCTTGGCCGACGAGTTGGGCGCTGATGCGTTGGTTTGTCTGGGGTATCCGTTTTATGCGGTGGGGAAGCCGGAGAAGCCTCGGGTTGAGCATTTGGCTTCTTTGCGGGCTCGGACGCTGATTGTTCAGGGGGAGCGGGATGCTCTTGGCAATCGGGACGCTGTCGGGGCTTACGATCTATCGCCGAGTATTGAGGTGTTTTGGTTGGCCGCTGGGGATCATGATTTGAAGCCGCTCAAGGTTTCCGGGTTTACGCATGAGCAGCATTTGGCTAGCACCGCGCAGAAGGTGGCTGCGTTTCTTCGTTGAGGTTTGGGTGTATATCCGTTGCTGCGGTTATGGCTGCTTAGGGTTTCGCCCTTACGGCGACTCACTTTTTTGACAAACGCCTCAAAAAAGTAAGCAAAAAAACGCTTGCTCCTACGTGCGGCCCGCTCGCTAAGGCTCGGGGTCCCTTCGCTCCGGGATTCATCCGGGGGGCATCGCCTACGGTTTGCTTCGCTGCACCTCCTCTCGATGTGTTTGGCTTCGCCAAACGGTCGCTGCGCTCCCACCCCCGGATCAATCCCTCCACTCAGCCTTCCGACGTCGCCCGTGGATCAAGATCAAGAGCTGCAGCCGAGCTAACGCTCATCCTGTTGAGTGGGGCGGCTTTGCCGCGTGGGGGATACACAAATCAAAGCCGTAGGCCTTCGCCTGCTCGCGATGGCGGCCTATGAGCCGACCAATCTCCACCTGAGTCCACTCATTCCAACTGTGGGAGCTGGCCTGCCAGCGAAGGCGGCCTAAGAGCCGACCAATGCCCCACTGAGCACACCCATTCCCACTGTAGGAGTGAGCCTGCTCGCGATGGCGGCCTACGAGCCGACCAATCTCCACCTGAGTCCACTCATTCCAACTGTGGGAGCTGGCCTGCCAGCGATGGCGGCCTACGAGCCGACCAATGCCCCACTGAGCACACCCATTCCCACTGTAGGAGTGAGCCTGCTCGCGATGGCGGCCTATGAGCCGACCAATCTCCACCTGAGTCCACCCAATCCAACTGTGGGAGCGGGCTTGCTCGCGAAAGTGGCGGCCCAGTCACCGCCCAAATCGAGGACAATTTCCGGCTCTTCATGCCCCGTTTAAATTACACGAAGCGTTACGTGATAAGGGCTACAACACCTTGCGCCATTACCTACACGTACGCCAGAATCCGCCGGCTTACGCGGCTATGAAGTGGTTGTATCGTTTCTCTGTCACTGAAAAACAGTGATCGGGTTTGGTAGCCCGATTCGGTACCGCCGTATGGCGCCACCTTATTCAGCCTTATTTTTGCGGCTGCGTTTTATATGGTGGACATGCGTGGGGCTCATTCGTGAGCGCCGGGTTTCCGTATCGACCGGTCTACCAACCCGCGCATGGCCGCCACCCATCGTTTGGTAGCGAGGGTGATGGCTCTTATTTATTTCGATACGAGACTTCATCCATGTTCAAAATCACACCAAACCCACCGCACACAGATCCAATCCCCCACGCCCCCGCGCTTGATCCGCAAAAGGTCAAAGAGGCCACCGATCGCGCCCTCGACTATTACCTCAAACCCGAAGACCTGGGCGCTCCCCAAAACTCGTCCAGATTTCGCCCCGTCTATCTCGTCGACCCCACGCTGGATGACGAAACCCTGCTGGTCGAAGCGAGCGAGTCGCTTTCATACGCCCACGCCATGGCCGGCAACATCGCCAACTCGATCGGCGGCCCAGAGCGCAAACCGCTGCTGGCGCTGCAACAGCTGATCATGTTGAACGAGTTGCTGGTGAATCGACTGCTGGACAGGCTATGTTTACAGCAGTAATCGCTGGTAACCGCGTGTAACGCCAAATCAAAAATAAAAAACCGGATAGCTCTCACTATCCGGTTTTTTTGTTATCACCCACTCAATACATTTTCCGAGAACCGGCCAGCCAGTTAATCAAAAGTCGTCGAGGTCGGAATAGATGATTTTTCCCAAAACCCATGGCTCAACAATCTCGCAATGCACCGTGCGCAGAAATGAACCCCACTCACTCCGGTTATGGGCATCGGGGCCAGTGATTGTCAGCAAAAGGTATTCATCCCGGAAAGCATCGTAGGCGTAGATAAGCCAGAAGTCGTTGTCAGGATCGTCAATCAGGGCAGTTCGATAATACTGGCGGTCTATTTTCGCCCACCGCGACTGGTTCGCTTGGGTGCTGGCCAGGTGGATGTGGTGCATATCGCTGAGGTCGAGTCGTTCGTCTCGCCCGAAAAGAACGGGCAGTTCACCGCACACTTTGTAGTTATAAAAATGAGCGGCGAAGTTTTTCCAGTTGTTGATTTGTTCGAAAAGCGCAGAGATTTTGACTGCTGGCATCTATGGCTACTTTGTTATGGGTAGCTTGCCAGTGATCACATATTTATCGAACGCTTTCTGCCCATCACGCGCGGCTTGCCGGACATCAAGAAAAGTCAGTTCATCGCGAATGACTTTTTTAACCGGCTTGTCGATCTTTCTGGTGGTGGCCATCGGAGCCTCCAAAGGAGATGTATTCATACTGACCAGCTTAAGGGATTGGGTATCTACCGGCAAACGATAGAGCCCTCCCAAAAAACGCACCAGTCAGCGGATTCTGGCGTGTTTGTAGGGCATGACGCCCCAATGTGTAGTCACGCGTGAGCCACAATAAAAAACCCGGAAGCTCTCGCTATCCGGGTTTTTTGTATTGCAGAACAATCAGCGGTTAAACCGCTCCACCAACGAATACTGCGTATTAGCCGTCTTCGTCAGCTCTTCACTCAGCAACGCCGAGTTATGCGCCTGTTCCGACGTCTGATCCGCCAGTTCCGAAATATTGCTGATGTTGCGGCTGATCTCTTCAGCCACCGCACTTTGCTCTTCGGTCGCCGCAGCAATCTGCGTGGTCATGTCGGTGATGTTGGCCACTGCTTCGCTGATGCCGACCAACGCCTGATCCGCTTCCAGCACCCGCGCCACACCTTCTTCGGCCTGACGATGCCCGGCTTCCATGGTTTGCACGGCGCTTGACGCGGTCTGCTGCAACTTCGCGATCAAGGCATGGATCTGCCCGGTCGATTCGCTGGTGCGTTGCGCCAATTGGCGGACTTCGTCGGCTACCACGGCAAAACCACGGCCCATCTCGCCGGCACGCGCTGCTTCAATCGCAGCGTTCAGAGCCAGCAGGTTGGTCTGGTCAGCGATGCCTTTGATCACGTCGACCACGCCGCCGATTTCGTCGCTGTCCTTGGCCAGTTGGGTCACGGTCAGGCCGGTTTCACCCACGACCACGGACAGACGTTGAATGGCCTCGCGGGTTTCCCCGGCGATATCACGGCCACGACCGGTCAGGCGATTGGCTTCCTGAGTCGCGTCGGCGGTGCGCTGTACGTGGCTCGCCACTTCTTGCGTGGTGGCGGCCATCTGGTTGACGGCGGTGGCGACCTGTTCGGTTTCCACGCGTTGACGCTCCAGGCCGCTGGAGCTGTTGTGCGCCAGGGCGTCGGATTGCTTGGCCTGATCGGTCAGGTGTTCGGCGGTGTCCTGCAGGCGGGTCAGGCAGGTTTTCAGACGCGCTTCCTGGCTGAGGATCGACATTTCCAGACGCGCCTGCGCGCCACGGCTGTCGGTGTACATCTGTGCGATCAGCGGGTCTGAGGTGGTTTGCTCGGCCAGACGCAGCAGGCGCTTGAGCCCGCGTTGCTGCCATTGCAGGCCCATCAGGCCCAGCGGCACCGACAGACCGGCGGCGAGGGCGAAGCCCCAGTGCGAGTTCAGGGTCGCGCCGATCACGAAGCTCAGTTGGCTGACCAGAATGAACGGCAGCCAGTCCTGCAGCACCGGCAGCCATTTATCGCTGGAAGGGATCGCCGACTTGCCTTGGTTGATGCGTTGGTAGAGCGCTTCGGCTCGGCGGATCTGTTCGGCGGTGGGTTTGATCCGCACCGACTCGTAACCGACCACCTGATTGCCGTCGAACACCGGTGTTACATAGGCGTTAACCCAGTAATGGTCACCGGTCTTGCAGCGATTCTTGACAATGCCCATCCATGGCAAGCCTTGTTTCAGTGTGCCCCACATGTGCGAGAACACCGCAGCCGGGACGTCGGGGTGACGGACCAGGTTGTGCGGCGCACGGATCAGCTCTTCACGCGAAAACCCGCTGATCTCGACGAAAGCGTCGTTGCAGTAGGTGATCACGCCCTTGGCGTCGGTTGTGGAAATCAACCGCTGCTGAGCCGGGAAAGTCCGTTCGCGTTGTGTAATGGGCTGGTTATTACGCATGGTTTTTCAATCCGCAAGGCTTTGAAAGGTTGTCGGCGGTGACAGCTTTTTATTGAAATTTTTTTTCAATATTCAGCACGGCGTCGCAAAACGGCACTTGTCTCAGCCGGCGAGCATCGGATAAGTGAACAGGCCAAAATGCAGCAGATTCAGCCCAAAGTGTGTGGCGATCGCCGCACCGAGCCCGCCAAAACGGTAGGCCAGACCATAGCCAACCCCCGCCAGGCCCGCCAGCAGCACCCAGTGCCACCCGGCGCCAAAGTGCGCCAGGGCAAAGACCAGCGAAGCCAGCAGCAGGGCGAGGTTGTCGCCATGGGGCAAGTGCTTGAAGAGCCGGCTCAGGCCTCCCTGTATATAGCCGCGAAACAGTGCTTCCTCGACCAGTGTCACCAGCAGCAGATTGTTCAGCAGCCACAGCCATGCCTGATCGGGCCATTTCGGCGCCCAGGCAATCATCCCGAGCAATAGCGCGCCGCCCAGCGCGAGGATTGCGCTTAATGTCAGGGCGAAGACGCTGGCGTACGCCGCCTGACGCAGTGAGCGTGCCGCGACAATCCATGGGCAGGCCAGCAACAGCCAGAAGCCGATCAAGGGCTTGTCCAGATTCAGGTACATCACGAATGGCACGGCGTCGTCGGTGAACCGCAGCCGGGCAATGGCCCGACCGTTGTCGAACCCCGGCAACCAGTGCAGCGCCAGCGACAGGGCGAGGAAGATGAACACCGCATGCCCCAGCAGACGCGCCACCGGCACCTGCTGTTGGCGCACGGCAAAAGCGGTTATCAACAACAGACCCAGAGTAATCAGTGCGAGCCAGCCGAGGTGGCCAATACTCAGCGCCCATCCGTAACCGAGGCTGAGAAGTGCCAGATAGAGCCAAGGCAACGCCTTCATCGAAAGTCCTTGTGCAGAATTGGGTGGAAGGGCTTTCTACACGGACGGAGGCGTGGGGACAAGTAAAGGTGCGGCGGGATGCGGGGACAACACACAAACCTGTGACCAGACGCAAAACTCATGGTGGGAGCGGGCTTGCTCGCGAATGCGGTGCGTCAGTCGACACATCCACTGGCTGTCACACCGCATTCGCGAGCAAGCCCGCTCCCACAGGGGTTCTGTGTGTGAATGAGGCATCAGCGCAAGTTGAGTTTCGCCGCCGCGCGCTCGGTGATTTCCGTGCGCAGTTTCAACGATGGCGCTGCGCGCAGGCAGGCTTCCTCGACGATAGCGCGCGGCGCTGTTTGCGGGCTGCCCGACTCGAATGGCGGCGCCGGTGCATATTCCAGTTGCAGTTGAATCAACTGTGCGGCCTCGGTCCCCACCAGTTCTTCGGCCAGCACCAATGCAAAGTCGATCCCCGCCGTAATCCCGCCACCGGTAAACAGATTGCCGTCGCGCACCACCCGATCCTGCACTGCAATCGCGCCGAGTTTCGGCAACAGTTCGTGATAGGCCCAGTGCGTGGTGGCGCGTTTACCTTGCAGCAGACCCGCGGCGCCCAGCACCAGCGAACCGGTGCATACCGAGGTCACATACTGTGCCTGCGCCGCCTGGCGCTTGATGAAACTCAGCGTGCGCTCGTCCTCCATCAACGCGCCGACTCCCGCGCCGCCGGGCACGCAGATCACATCCAGGTCTGGGCAGTCATCGAAGCTGATGGTCGGTTTCAGCAGCAGGCCGGTGCTCGCGGTGACCGGCACCAGATCCTTCCAGATCAGGTGCATCTTTACGTCCGGCAGCGAGGCCAGCACGTCATAAGGGCCGGTCAGGTCCAGTTGCTGCACCTGTGGAAACAACAGAAAACCGATCTGCAACGTCATGGGGTATTTCTCCATTAAGGGGTGGACGGCTTCACTGTAGGCGCGTAGGTTCTGGCGTATACGCCAATAAACCCACCAATTACGCCAAAATGCCCAAAGCCATTCATGTACTCGCGTTTGCCAACATGCAAATCCTCGACGTCACCGGGCCATTGCAAGTGTTCGCCTCGGCCAACGACATCGCCCGCCAGCGCGGTTTGCCCGTGCCGTATGCGCCGTCGGTGATTGCCCGCGAGGGCGGGGCAGTGATGTCATCGGCTGGGTTGGCGGTACTGGCCGAGCCGTTGCCGCAAGAGGCCAGCGATACCTTGATCATTGCCGGCGGCTGGGGCATTTATCCGGCGGCCGAAGATGTGGCGCTGGTGGACTGGGTGCGCGAACACGCCGCCACCTGCCGACGCGTGGCCTCGGTGTGTACGGGCGCTTTTCTGTTGGCGGCCAGCGGCTGGCTCGACGGCCGCCGCGTGGTTACCCACTGGACCCGCTGCGAGCAACTGGCGCAGCAGCATCCGAAGCTGCAGGTCGAAGCCAATCCGATCTTCATCAACGACGGCCCGGTCTGGACCTCGGCGGGTGTCACCGCCGGCATCGATCTGGCGCTGGCGATGGTCGAACAGGACCTCGGTCGCGACATCGCCCTCGACGTCGCCCGGCATCTGGTGGTGTTCCTCAAACGCCCCGGCGGGCAGTCACAGTTCAGCGTGACCCTGGCGCTGCAGAATCAGGGCAACCGTTTTGACGAGCTGCACGCCTGGATCGCTGAAAACCTCACCTGTGACCTCGGCGTGCCGACCCTGGCCGAACAGGCCGGCATGAGCGAGCGCAGCTTCGTGCGCCACTACCGCGCCGACACCGGCCAGACCCCGGCCCGCGCCATCGAACTGATCCGCGTCGAGACGGCGCGGCGCTTGCTCAGTGACACCGGGCTGCCGGTCAAACGCATCGCCGCCAATTGCGGGTTTGGCAGCGAGGAGACATTGCGCCGCAGTTTCCTGCGGGCGATTGGCGTGACGCCGCAGGCGTATCGGGAGCGGTTTTCGGTCAGTGCTGTTGCAGATCAAGCCTCGGCTTCCGCCACCTGATTGAAATACTTCGTCCGATCCGGGGTAAACGTCACCCGCATCTTCGTCCGCGAACAGGTCAGTGCGCGCTCTTCACCCAGATCAATATCCAGATCCTCGCCACGCAACCCTTGCCATTGCGCCAGATACTTCAGCGAGCCGTATTTCTCGTTTTTCTTCAGGCTGCGGCTCACGCCACCTTTCCAGCCGAGCACCGGCAGTTCGCCTGCGAGGCATTGTTGTGCGAGGTCGGGAAAGCGGGCGGCGCGCTGGCGGCCGATTTCCCAGCATTTGATCAGGCCTTTGTCGGCGGCTTCCCAGAGTTGGGTGCGGGTCAGACCGGTGCGCAGGGGCGTGGCGATGGGACGGTGGACGTGCTGGGTCATTCTGGTTCCTTGAATTCGGGTTTTATTGGACAGCTCCGCTGTGCCCGTTGCGGTGGATGGTAGGGGGGGATGTAACCGCTGGCAACAAGGTATTTCAGGGTGTAATTGCAAGTTGCGGGGGGAAGGATTGGGTGGGATTTGTTTAATAGATGCGGGCATCCGATCACGCCATTTGTGGCGAGGGGATTCATGTCCGAACGGCTGCGCAGCCGTTGCAAAGCCCGGCAACGCGGTGTTGCCGGAGAAATCGGAAGGCCAGAAGCGGGGCCGCTTGGCAGCACGACGGGGATAAATCCCCTCGCTACAGGGGATCTGATTCTGTTTATTTCTGTGTAGGGATTAGCCAGTTAAAGAGCCGCGATGCGGCAGATTTCCTACACACGCTGACGAAATTACGGCTGCCACTCACTCTTTTCCCCACTCAAACGCCGGTCCAGAAAGCTTGCCGCACTGATCAGCGCCAGATGCGTCAGCGCCTGCGGTGTATTGCCCAGATGCCGGCCATGGCTGTCGAACTCTTCGGCGTACAGCCCCAGCGGGTTGGCATAGCGCAGCAGTTGTTCGAACTCCAGATGGGCCTTTTCAACCTGACCGGCGCGGGCCAGGCACTCGACGTACCAGAACGAACACGCCGCAAACGCGCCCTCGGTGCCGTCCAGGCCGTCAATGTTGCTGTCATCGTTGCGGTAGCGGTAAACCATGCCGTCGCGCACCAGGTGCTTTTCGATGGCTTGGAGGGTCGACAGCCAGCGCGGGTCCTTGGCGCTGACGAAACGCACCAGCGGCATCAACAGCATCGAGCCGTCGAGGGCGGTGCCGCCCTTGTACTGGACGAAATGCCCGTGCTCCTCGTTCCAGAAGTTGTCCCAGATGTCGGCGTAGATCGCCTGTCGGGTCTGGTCCCACTGGGCGAACGGTGCCGGCAGCGAGCGTTTCGAGGCCAGGCGAATAGCCCGGTCCAGCGCCACCCAGCACATCAGTCGCGAATGCAGGAAGTGATGCTGCTCACCGCGCATTTCCCAAATGCCTACGTCGGTGGTCTGCCAGGTCTCACACACTTGATCGACCACTTCACGCACATGTTTCCAGCCCTCGTGGGAAATCGCGTCGCCGTATTTGTTGACCAGATACACCGCGTCCATCAGCTCGCCGAAGATATCCAGCTGAATCTGCTCATACGCGCCGTTGCCGATGCGCACCGGTTGCGCGCCGCCGTGGCCGGACAAGTGCGAAAGCTCGGTTTCCGGCAACTCCTGGCGTCCGTCCACCGCATACAGAATGTTGAGCTTCATCGGCTGGCCACGGCAATCGCTGACCCGCCCGCGCAACCAGGTCATGTAGGCGTTGGCCTCACCGACAAAGCCCAGGCGCATGAACGCATAGACGGTAAACGAGGCGTCGCGGATCCAGGTATAGCGGTAGTCCCAATTGCGTTCGCCGCCGGGGGTTTCCGGCAAGCCGAAGGTGGCGGCGGCGAGGATTGCGCCGTGCTTGCGTGAGGTCAGCAGCTTCAGCGCCAGCGCCGAGCGATTGACCATTTCCCGCCAGCGCCCGCGATAGTTGGATTGGCCGATCCAGTCGCGCCAGAACTTCAGCGTGCGCTCCAGACACAGTTTGGCGGTGTCATTGCGAAAGCGTGGGTCATCGGCGCCACCCAGAATGAATTCGGCGGTTTGGTTCTGCTTCAAGCTGAACGAGGCGACGGCTGCTGCGTCATCGATGTGCAGCGCCTGATCCGCCACCAGACGCAGCGACGGCTGGCCTTGGGCGCTGAAAATCACCGCCTGCTGGTCCATCTGCGCAGTGGTACTGGCGCGTGCGTAGTCATGGCGCACCGCGCAGCGCATGTGAAAGGTCGCTTCGCCGCTGACCACTCGCACCCGACGCATGAGCATCGGCAGGTCATCCTCGCTGTCGCCCACCGGCAGCAGGTCGGTGATTTCCACCACGGCGTATTCGCTGAGCCAGCGGGTCTGCAGAACATTGGTGTCCGGCAGGTAGATCTGCTCGCGGCGGGCATCGGGCAGGTCCGGTGCGAGCTGGAATATCCCCGCGTCAGGCGTGTCCAGCAGCGAACAGAAAATCGACGGGCTGTCGAACTCCGGCCAGCAGAAAAAATCCACGCTGCCCTTGTCGTTGACCAGTGCCGCACTGCGCATGTCGCCGATGATGCCGTGGGCGTCGATCGGGCTTTGTCGTTCGAGATGATGCTCAGCCATTGCCGCGAAACTCCGGATAAAGACTCATGCCGCCGTCGATGAACAGGGTGGTGCCGACGATGTAGTCGGCGGCGTCGGAGGCAAGGAACACCACCGCGTTGGCCACGTCCTGGACATCGCCGATACGCCCATAAGGGATCAGCTCCAGCAGCTTTTCACCTGCCGCGCCTTCAGTGGCCTCTTTATTGATTGCTGTGCGAATCGCTCCCGGCGCGATGCCGTTGATGCGAATGCGCTGATGACTGACTTCCTGGGCCAGGGTCTGCATCAACTGATCGACACCGCCCTTGGACGCGGCATAGTTGACGTGTCCGGCCCACGGAATACGTTGATGCACCGAGCTCATGTGAATGATCTTGCCGGCCGCCCGGGACACGCCTTCGCGCACCCCTTGCCGATTGAAAATCCGCAGCGCGGCGCGGGCGCAGAGGAACTGGCCGGTGAGGTTGACGCCGATCACCGTGTTCCAGTCTTCCAGTGTCATGTCCACCGCTGCGGCGTCCTTTTGCAGGCCGGAATTGGCCACCAGAATGTCCAGCGAACCAAAGGCTTCGAGGGTCTGGGCGAACAGCCGTTCGACCTCGTCTTCCCTCGACACATCCGCGCCAATCGCGATGGCCTGACCACCGTCGGCAACGATCTGTCGAGCCAGCGCTTCGGCCGGTTCGGCCTGACGATTGTAGTTGATGACCACCGCAGCACCGGCAGCGGCCAACGCTTTGGCGGCGGCGTGGCCGATGCCGGAGCTGGCGCCGGTGATCAGGGCCACTTGTCGGGCGAGAGATATCTGCATGCGAAGTCGTGCCTTGAGTGAGGGCCTATCTAGCTGACTGGTCGCAAGCCTTGAGAGTTCATTCGACGGCGAGGTGCTGTGGTGAATTTGCCGGCCTCTTCGCCAGCAGGCTCCTTCCCACGGCTGGCATGCATCGCCCCTGTGGGAGCGGGCTTGCTCGCGAAGTGGCCTTCACATTCCACCAACAATTGCGCGCTTCCCCGCCACCCGACCCTATGGCAACTTGGCGGCCCTTGATGAGGCTGCAACCCATGGCAAATCCCTACCGCGAACTGTTCACCGCCCCCGGTGCGCGAAATTTTGTACTGGCCGGGATGATCGCGCGCATGCCGATTTCCATGACCGGCATCGGCGTGATCACCATGCTCTCGCAACTCAAGGGCGGCTACGCGCTGGCGGGTGCGGTGGCGGCGACGTTTGCCCTGGCCACGGCGTTTTGCGCGCCGCAGGTGTCGCGTCTGGTCGACCGCTTCGGTCAGGGCAAGGTGCTGCCGCTGTCGGCGTTGATCGGTGGCGGGGCGCTGCTGATGTTGTTGCTGTGCACGCGCTTGCAGGCACCGACCTGGACGCTGTTCATCTTCGCCGCACTGGCCGGCTGCATGCCGAGCATGTCGGCGATGGTGCGGGCGCGCTGGACTGAAATCTATCGCGGTCAGCCGCAATTGCAGACCGCCTATGCGCTGGAGTCGGTGCTTGATGAAGTCTGTTTCATTGTCGGCCCGCCGCTGTCGGTGGGGTTGTGCGTGGTGGCGTTTCCCGAGGCCGGGCCGTTGGCGGCGCTATTGGCGCTGGCGGTCGGGGTGACGGCGTTTGTCGCCCAGCGCAGTACCGAACCGGCGGTACACCCGCAGGCGTTGCAGCATCAAGGTTCGATTATTGGTTCGACCGATATTCAATGGCTGTTGGCGTTAATGATCGCCATGGGCGTCATTGTCGGCGTGATTGATGTGGTCAGCGTCGCGTTCGCCCAGCAACAGGGGCAGCCGGCGGCGGCGAGTATTGTCCTGTCGGTGTACGCCATTGGCTCTTGCCTGGCCGGTATCGCCTTCGGTGCGATGCGCTCGAAACTGCCGTTGCCGCGTCTGTTTCTGTATGGCGGCATCGCGACCGCCGTGACCACGCTGCCGCTGTTGCTGGCGAGCAATATTTTCGGGTTGTCGCTGGCGGTGTTCGTCGCGGGGCTGTTCTTTTCGCCGACGCTGATTGTCGCCATGGCGCTGGTCGAACGTATCGTGCCACCGGCCAAACTCACCGAAGGGCTGACCTGGCTGGTGACCGGTCTGAGTATCGGTGTGGCGCTGGGAGCGGCGGGCGCCGGCGCACTGGTGGATGCTTTTGATGCGCGCAGCGGGTTCTGGCTGGCGATTGTCGCCGGTGCAGTGGTGCTGGGCGCGGCGGTGCAGAGTTTCCGCCATCTGAAATGAGTCATGCCGAGGCGCAGGGCTAATTTGCGCCAGGTTGTCTTCGTTCTTCTATACAGACAACTTTTCGAGGTAACCCGGGTGACTCAGCTGACCTTGCTGTGCCTTCCTTATTCGGGCGCCAGTGCCATGGTCTACAGCCGTTGGCGGCGCAAACTGCCACAGTGGCTGACTCTGCAACCGGTGGAGTTGCCGGGGCGCGGCGCGCGCTTCAGCGAACCGCTGCAAACCGATATGCGCGGCCTGGCCTGGCAACTGGCCGCCGAGTTGCAACCGGCCTTGCGTGCACCGTACGCGATTTTTGGCCACAGCCTGGGCGCCTTGCTGGCCTGTGAGCTGGCGCATGCGTTGCGCGCGCTGGGCCTGCCGGAGCCGGTGGCGCTGTTCGCCTCGGGCACTGCGGCGCCAACGATGCGCAGCGACTATGACCGGGGTTTCGCCGAGCCGAAAACCGACGCAGAACTGATCGAACAATTGCGCACCCTCAACGGCACCAGCGAAGAGGTGTTGGCCAGCGCCGAGCTGATGAGCCTGACGCTGCCGATCCTGCGCGCCGATTTTCTGTTATGCGGGACCTTCCGCCCGGTCCAGCGTGCGCTGCTCAAATGCCCGGTGCATGTGTTGGGCGGCACCACCGACCGCGCGACCACCGAACAGTTGATCGGCTGGAGCAAGGAAACCCTTGGCAGCTTCTCCGTGGACATGCTCGCCGGCGGGCACTTTTTCATTCATGAGCATGAAGCCAAGGTGCTGAAGGTGATCAAGGATCAGCTGGATGTGCACCATCGCCGGCACAGTCAGATGGCCGCAACCGCCTGACTCCCCGCCAAACCTGTGGGGGCGGGCTTGCTCGCGAAAGCGCAGGGTCAGTCACTATCTCCGTCGACTGACACTACCTCTTCGCGAGCAAGCCCGCTCCCACAAGGGTTTGTGCAAGTTCGCACGCTTCATTTTCTCCCCCGCCTGATAGTTGTTCTCATTCGCTAATTTTTCCGGTCTGCATTCGTTTTATAGGGACGACGTGCCTTTGTGCTTCCTGCCTACTGATCCGGATGCTGAGAAATGAATGCTGAAGACTCCTTGAAACTTGCTCGCCGGTTTATCGGGTTGCCCCTGGAAAAGCGCCAGATGTTCCTCGCGGCCTTGCACAAGGAGGGCGTGGATTTCGCCCGCTTTCCGATCCCGCAGGGGGTCGAGGCCGATGACCGGCAGGCGCTGTCCTACGCACAGCAGCGCATGTGGTTTCTCTGGCAGCTCGATCCGCACAGCGGCGCCTACAACCTGCCGGGCGCGGTGCGCCTGACCGGGCACTTGAACCTGACGGCACTGGAGCAGGCCTTCGCCCATCTGGTCGAGCGTCACGAAACCCTGCGCACGGTGTTCCAGCGCCAGGCCGACGACAGCCTGCTGCAAGTGCCGGCGACGGCACCACTGCTGATCGAACAGGTGGACTTCACCGGCTTGACCCCGGCCGAACGTGAGCTTGCGGTCGCCGACGCTGCCCAGCAGCAGTCACTGCTGCCGTTCGATCTGGGCGAGGGCCCGCTGCTGCGGATCAAGCTGCTCAAGCTCGACGCGCAGGAACATGTGCTGCTGTTGACCCTGCACCACATCGTTTCCGACGGTTGGTCGATGAACGTGCTGATCGACGAATTCATTCGTTGCTACGACGCGTTTGATGCCGGCCAGCCGGTGCAACTGGCGCCGCTCCCGATCCAGTACAGCGACTACGCCCTGTGGCAGCGCCGCTGGCTGGAAGCCGGCGAACAGGCGCGGCAGCTCGATTACTGGCAGGCGCAACTGGGTGCTGAGCATCCGGTACTGGAATTGCCCACCGATCACCCGCGCCCGGCGATGCCGAGCTATCGCGGCACGCGCTACGAATTCGCCATCGATGGCGCGTTGGCCGAACAACTGCGCGGCACCGCCCAGCAGCACGGCATCACCTTGTTCATGCTGTTGCTCGGCGCATTTAACGTGCTGCTGCATCGCTACACCGGGCAGGCCGATATCCGCGTCGGCGTGCCGATTGCCAACCGTAATCGTGGCGAAATCGAAGGCCTGATCGGCTTCTTCGTCAACACTCAGGTGCTGCGCACCGAGCTGGATGGCCAGACTCGCGTCGACGAGCTGCTGCGTGCGATCAAGGAAACCGCGCTCGGTGCCCAGGCCCATCAGGACCTGCCGTTCGAGCGTCTGGTCGAAGCGCTGAAACTGGAACGCAGCCTCAGCCACACGCCGCTGTTCCAGGTGATGTACAACCATCAGCCGCAAGTCGCCGACATCAGCACCGTCAGCACCGCCTCCGGGCTGGAGCTGGGCGTGATCGAATGGCAGGGCCGCACCACCCAGTTCGACCTGACCCTGGACACCTATGAGAAGGCCGGCAAACTGCACGCCGCGCTGACCTATGCCAACGATCTGTTCGACCCGCAGACCATTGAGCGCATGGCGCAACACTGGCTCAACCTGTTGCGCGGCATGGTCGAGGACAGCCGCCAGCGCATCAGTGATCTGCCGCTGCTGGAGAGTGCCGAGTATCAACGGATCGTCCACGACTGGAACCTGGCGAATACCGAATCTGCCGAAGCGTCGTGCATCCATCGGTTGATCGAGCAACAGGTCGCCAGCCAGCCGCAGGCGCTGGCAGTGACGTTCGGTGAGCAGGCATTCAGCTACGCCGACATCGACGCTCGGGCCAATCGCCTGGCGCACAAACTGATCGAGTGCGGGGTCGGTCCGGAGGTGCGGGTCGGCGTCGCCATGCAGCGTTCCGACACCCTGCTGGTGGCTTTGCTCGCCGTGCTCAAGGCCGGGGGTGCCTATGTGCCGCTGGACCCGGACTACCCGGCCGATCGCGTGGCCTACATGCTTGAAGACAGCCGCGCGCGCGTGCTGCTGACCGAGCACGCCATCGCGCAAACGCTAGCGGCGGGCGCTGACACGCAAGTGTTGCTGCTCGACGTGATCGAAGCCGAGCTGGCGACGTACCCAGGCCATGCCCCGGTCAGCGCCGTGTCGCCGGATAACCTGGCCTACGTGATCTACACCTCCGGCTCGACCGGCAAACCGAAAGGCGTGGCCATCGCACACCGCAACGTGCAGGCGCTGATCGACTGGTCGCGCAGCGTCTACAGCCGTGATGACATTCAGGGTGTGCTGGCCTCGACTTCAGTGTGCTTCGACCTGTCGGTGTGGGAGCTGTTTGTCACCCTCGCCAACGGTGGCTCGCTGATCATCGCGCGCAACGCCCTTGAGCTGCCGCAACTGCCGGCGCGCGATCAGGTGCGCCTGATCAACACCGTGCCGTCGGCCATCAATGCCTTGCTGCGCGACGGCGCCATCGCTTCGAGCGTGCGCATCATCAACCTCGCGGGCGAGCCGTTGAAGCAGAGTCTGGTCGAGGCGTTGTATCAGCAGAGCGCGGTCGAGCAGGTGTTTGATCTGTACGGGCCTTCGGAAGACACCACGTACTCGACCTGGACGCGCCGCGAGGCGGGAGGTGCGGCGAACATCGGCCGGCCGTTGACCGGCACCGCCAGCTACTTGCTGGACGCCGATCTGCAACCGGTGCCGCAGGGTGTGGCCGCTGAACTGTATCTGGCCGGCGCCGGCATCACCCGGGGTTATCTGGGGCGTGCGGCAATGACCGCAGAAAAGTACGTGCCGAACCCGTTTTCCGCGACCGGCGAGCGGCTGTACCGCACTGGCGACCTGACCCGTTATCAGGCGGATGGCGCGCTGCAATACGTCGGGCGAATCGACCATCAGGTGAAGGTGCGCGGTTTCCGTATCGAACTCGGTGAAATCGAAGCGCGGCTGTTGCAGCAGGACACCGTGCGCGAACTGGCGGTACTGACACAGGACGGCGCCAATGGTCAGCAACTGGTGGCGTACATCGTGCCGACCGACACCTCGGTGCTGGCAGCAGATGCCGATGCACAGGCGAGCCTGCGCGAAACCCTGAAAGCGGCGCTGCGTCAGCACCTGCCGGATTACATGGTGCCGGCGTACCTGCTGTTCCTCGAACAATTGCCGCTGACCCCTAACGGCAAACTCGACCGCAAGGCCTTGCCGGCGGTCGACGGACGCCAGCAGCAGCGTGAACACGTGGCACCGCGCAGCGTCATGGAGAAAGCCCTGGCGGCGATCTGGCAGGACGTACTGTCGCTGGATAACGTCGGCCTGGAAGACAACTTCTTCGAACTGGGCGGCGACTCGATCGTGTCGATGCAAGTGGTCAGCCGGGCACGGCAGGCCGGGATCGTCCTCAGCCCCAAAGAGCTGTTCCAGTACCAGACCATCCGCAGCCTGGCGCAAGTTGCGCGGCACGGTGAACAGCGCTCGATCGATCAGGGGCCTGTCGTGGGTGCGGTCGCACTGGCGCCGGTTCAGCGCTGGTTCTTCGAGCAGGACATCGCCCAGCGCCAGCACTGGAACCAGTCGCTGTTGCTGGTGCCACAACAGGCAATGAACGCCGAGGCGCTGGATCGTGCGCTCAAGCAACTGGTCAATCATCACGACGGCTTGCGCCTGCGCTACACCTTGAATGCCGACAGCTGGCAACAGGCCTATGCAGTGCTGTCCGACGAGTCGGTGCTGTGGCAGCGCAACGCCGCCTCCACGCAAGACCTCAAGGCGCTGTGCGACGAAGCTCAGCGCAGCCTTGATCTGAGTCGCGGGCCGTTGCTGCGCGCGCTGTTGGTGGACTTCGCCGACGGCAGTCAGCGCTTGCTGCTGGTGGCCCATCACCTGGTGATCGACGGCGTTTCGTGGCGGGTGCTGCTGGAGGACTTGCAGCAAGCCTATGCCCAGGCGTTGAACGGCACGGCCATCGCCTTCCCGGGCAAGACCAGCGCCTATCAGCACTGGGTCGCACGCCTGCAAGGCCACTTGCCGAACTTCGCGCAGAGCTTCGACTACTGGCAGACGCAACTGCGCGAAGCGGCGCAGGACGACTTGCCGTGCGAGCGGCCGCAGGGCTCACTGGAAAACCGCCACGAGCAGAAAATCGAGCTGACCTTCAGCGCCGAGCAAACCCGCAAGTTGCTGCAACAGGCACCGGCGGCCTATCGCACTCAGGTCAACGACCTGCTGCTGACCGCGTTGGCCCGGGTGGTCTGCCGCTGGAGCGGTCACACCGCCAGCCTGATTCAACTGGAGGGCCATGGCCGCGAAGACCTGTTCGACGACATCGACCTGACCCGCACCCTCGGCTGGTTCACCAGCCTGTTCCCGGTCAATCTGGTGCCGGCGGACACCCTCGGCGCCTCGATCAAAACCATCAAGGAACAGTTGCGCGCAGTGCCGGACAAAGGCCTGAGCTACGGCGCGCTGCGTTATCTGGGCGATGAGCAGACGGCAGCGACGCTGGCCGCTCAGGCCAAGCCGCGCATCACTTTCAACTACCTCGGGCAATTCGACCGTCAGTTCGACGAGGCGGCGCTGTTCGTGCCGTCCAGCGAAGGCGGCGGGGTCGCTCAGGATCCGTCGGCGCCGCTGGCCAACTGGCTGACCGTCGAAGGTCAGGTGTACGGCGGCGAGCTGTCGATGAACTGGGGCTTCAGCAGCCAGATGTTCGACCGCGCCACCGTGCAGCGCCTGGCCGATGAGTACGCCAGCGAGTTGAACGCGCTGATCGAGCACTGCTGTGCCCTTGACGCGCCGCAGGCGACGCCGTCGGACTTCCCGCTGGCTCGCGTGACGCAGGCGCAACTGGATGCGCTGCCGCTATCGGCCGGGCAACTCGAGGATCTGTATCCGCTGTCACCGATGCAGCAAGGCATGCTCTTTCACACCCTGTACGAGCCGCAAGTCGGCGCCTACATCAGCCAGTTGCGCCTGGACATTCACGGCCTCGATCCACAGCGGTTTGCCCAGTCGTGGCAGGCGGCGCTGGAGCGTCATCAGATTCTGCGCAGCAGCTTCCACTGGCATGGCCTCGACGCGGCGCATCAGGCGATCGAGCGTAACGTGGTGTTGCCGTTGGAAGTGCTTGAACTGACCGACACCGACGCATTGGCCGATGCCGAACGCGCGCAGGGTTTCGCTCTGGAGTGCGCGCCGCTGTTGCGGTTGAAGCTGGTGCGCAGCGGCACGGCTGACTGGCACCTGATCTACACCAGCCACCACATTCTGATGGACGGCTGGAGCAACGCGCAGTTGCTCGCCGAAGTGATCGAGCACTACAGCACCGGTCAGGCGTTGCCGGCCCCGCTCGGGCAATACCGCGATTATCTGGCGTGGCTGCAAGCGCAGTCGGCCAGCACTGGCGAGCAGTTCTGGAAGACCACACTGGCACCGCTGCAAGCGCCGACGTTGCTCGCCGACGCCTTGCGTGCGCCGGTGGCGGGCGAGGGCTGTGCGGAGCATCGCGTGGTCCTCGATAGCCACGCGACCCTGCGCCTTGGTGAGTTCGCCCGCCAGCAGAAAGTCACCCTCAACACGGTGCTGCAAGGCGCCTGGGGCCTGTTGCTGCAACGCTATACCGGCCACGCTTGCGTGGCGTTCGGCGCCACGGTGGCTGGGCGTTCGGCACCGTTGGCGGGGATCGAGCAACAGCTCGGCCTGTTCATCAACACCTTGCCGCTGGTGTGCGCGCCCAATCCACAACAGTCCGTCAGCCAATGGCTCGGCGACCTGCAGGGCCTGAACCTGGCCATGCGCGATTTCGAGCACGTGCCGCTGTATGACATTCAAGGCTGGGCCGGTCAGCAGGGTGGTGCGCTGTTCGACAGCCTGCTGGTGTTCGAAAACTTCCCGGTGGCCGAGGCGCTGAAACAGGGCGCACCGGCGGGGCTCTCGTTCAGCAATCTGCACAACCATGAACGCACTCACTATCCACTGACGCTGGGTGTCGAAATCGGCGCGACCCTGACCCTCGACTTCAGCTACGACAGCGCGCGTTTCAGTGCCGATCAAGTGGCGACGTTGTCGGCCAATCTGCAGCACCTGCTGAATCAGTTGGTCAGCAGTGCCGATGTCGCCCTGGGTTCGCTGGCGCTGCTCGATGCCGACGGCCAGGCGCCATTGCTGGCGGTCAGCCGAGCGCCCGTGGTGGCGTTGCAGGACTCGCGTCTGGCCCACGAACAGATCGCCGCCCGCGCCGCGGCCACCCCCCAGGCACTGGCATTGCTGGTCGACGGCCAGACCTTGAGCTACGGCCAGCTCAACGCGCAGGCCAATCGTCTGGCCCATCGTCTGATCGCTCATGGTGCCGGCCCCGGCACCCGCGTGGGACTGGCGTTGAACCGCGGCCCGCAGTTGATCGTCAGCCTGCTGGCGGTGCTCAAGAGCGGCGCGGCGTATGTGCCGCTGGACCCCAAATACCCGGGCGAGCGCCTGCGCTACATGATCGACGACAGCCGCCTCGACGTGCTGCTGTGCGAGTCGGGCCTGCTGGAGGATCTGTCGTTGCCGTCGGTGGTGCGTCTGGTGCTGGATGACAGCGCCGGTTTTGCCGACAACGACCCGCTCACGCAGGCTGACGCGCAGGATCTGGCCTATGTGATTTACACCTCCGGCTCCACCGGTCAACCAAAAGGCGTGGCGATTGCCCAGGGCGCGCTGCGAGAGTTCTGCCAGAGCGCTGCCGAGTATTCGCGGCTGTCGTCGGCGGACCGCGTGTTGCAGTTCGCCACGTTCAGTTTCGACGGTTTCGTTGAACAGTGCTTCCCGGCGTTGTGCGTCGGCGCCGCGTTGATCATGCGCGGCGACGCGCTGTGGGATGCCGGGCAACTGGCCAGCGAAATCGTGCGCCATGGCGTCACCGTGGCCGACTTGCCGGCCGCCTACTGGTACTTGCTGGCCCGCGAGTGCGCGAGCGGCGCGATCAGCACCCTGGGCGAATTGCGCCAGGTGCACGTCGGCGGTGAGGCGATGTCCGTCGAGGGCCTGCGCCTCTGGCATCAGGCCGGCCAGGGCCATGTGCGTTTGCTCAACACCTACGGCCCGACCGAGGCCACCGTGGTGTCCAGCGTGCAGGATTGCCGTCTGGAAGACGCCAGCGACAGCTTCGGTGTGCCGATCGGCCGCGCCATCCCCGGGCGTGCTCTGTATGTGCTGGACAGCGCCGGGCAATTGCTGCCAGCCGGCGGCATCGGCGAGCTGTGCATCGGCGCGCCGGCCTGTCTGGCGCAAAGCTATTTCGACCGTCCGGCGCTGACCGCCGAACGCTTCCTGCCGGACCCGTTTGCCGTCGAGCCGGGCGCACGTCTATACCGCAGCGGCGACCTGGCGCGCTACAACGCCAACGCCGATCTGGAGTACGTCGGGCGTATCGACCACCAAGTGAAGATTCGCGGTTTGCGCATCGAAATGGGTGAGATCGAAGCCTGCCTGCAAGCACGTGCCGATGTGCGGGATGCAGCGGTCATCGCTCAGGACGGTGCGCAGCTGGTGGCCTATATCGTGGCCAGCGGCGTGCTGGCCGATGAGGCGCAGTACCGAGAAACCCTTGACGCGGCCCTGCGCCAGTCGTTGCCGGATTACATGGTGCCGAGCCATCTGGTGCTGATGACCGCGCTGCCGCTCAACAACAACGGCAAACTCGATCGCAGCGCCTTGCCACGAGTTTGCGCCGGCACCGCTCAGCGCGAGTTTGTGGCCCCGGCCCAAGGGCTGGAAACGCAGCTGGCGCAGATCTGGCAGGAGGTATTGCAGGTCGAGCGCGTGGGTCGTGAGGACAACTTCTTTGCGCTCGGCGGCCATTCGCTGCTGGTGCTGCAAGTGATCTCGCGAGTGCGCCAGCAACTGCACCTGGAGTTGCCGGTCAACAGCCTGTTCTCGGCGGCCAGCCTGGCCGAATTTGCCGAGCGCGCCGCGCTGGCCAGCGGCAGCGCGCAACCGGTGTTGCAGCCTGCGGCCAGTGACCGGCCTGCGGTGCTGTCCTACGCCCAGCAGCGGCAGTGGATTGTCTGGCAGCTGGATCCGCAGAGCCCGGCGTATAACATTCCTGCCGCTTTGCGCCTCAAGGGCCGCCTGGATCAAGCAGCGTTGCGTCTGGCGTTCGAGCAATTGCAGGCACGCCACGCCAGCTTGCGCACCACCTTCGAACAGGACGGGCAGCAGGCGCAGCCACGGCTGCATGCGCAGTTGCCGCTGCAACTCGATCAGCATCAGATCGACGCGGCGTCCCTCGACGCGGCTATCGCCGCGCAAATCGCCCGGCCGTTCGACCTGCGCAACGGCCCGTTGTGGCGGATGCTGTTGCTGCAGCTCGGCGCCGAGGAACATGTGCTGGTGCTGACCGTGCACCACATCGCCGCCGATGGCTGGTCGATGCAGATCATGGTCGATGAGTTCAGTGCGCTGTATCAGGCCGCTGTCGAAGGGCGTGCCGCCGACCTCAAGCAACTGCCGGTGAGCTACAGCGATTACGCGCTCTGGCAGCGCGACTGGCTGGAAGCGGGCGAGGGCGAGCGTCAGCTCGGTCAGTGGCGCGAGCGCCTGGCCGGCAGTCAGGCGCCGCTTGAGCTGCCAAGTGAGTTGAGCCGTCCGGCGCGCCGCAGCGAACGTGGTGCCAGCCTGTTGCTGAACGTTGATGCGCCATTGCTGGCGGCGCTGCGTGAATGCGCACAGGCGCAGCAAGTGACCTTGTTCATGTTGTTGCTGGCGAGCCTGCAAACCGTGTTGCACCGCCAGAGCGGGCAGGCGTCGATCAATGTCGGCGTGCCGAGTGCGGGCCGTTCGCGCCTGGAAACCGAAGGCCTGATCGGCTTCTTCATCAACACCCAGGTGCTGCGTGCCGAGATCGACGGTCAGCAATCCTTCAGCAGCCTGCTGCAACAGATCAAACAGGTGGCGTTGCAGGCGCAGGCCAATCAGGACCTGCCGTTCGAGCAACTGGTCGATGCGTTGCAGCCGGAGCGCAGCCTCAATCACAGCCCGTTGTTCCAGGTGCTGTTCAACCATCAGCAGCAACTGGGCGCCAGTGTCGAGCGCACGGTGGCCGATTTGCAGGTCGAGCGTCTGCACTGGCAGCAAACCACCACGCAGTTCGACCTGGTCCTCGACACGCAGGAGCAGGGCGACACGCTGGACGCGAGCCTGACCTACGCCACCGACGTGTATGACCCGGCCTCGATGCAGCGCTTCGCCGAGCAATGGCTGAACCTGCTGCGCGCGGTGGCGGCTGATCCGCAGCAGCGAGTGGCCGAGTTGCCATTGCTGCCGAGCGCCGAGCGTCAGGCGTTGATCGCCGAGTGGAACCCGCGGTTCGAGGTGCAACCGCCGTCGCCGACCCTGCACCAGTTGTTCGAAGCACAGGTCGCGCTGCGTCCGCAGGCGATTGCGCTGGTCTACGAGGGCGAATGCCTGAGTTATGCCGCACTGAATGCCCAGGCCAACCGCCTGGCGCGCAAGCTGCGCGAGCAGGGTGTCGGTGCGGAAGTGCGGGTCGGTATCGCCACCGAGCGTGCGTTGCCGCTGGTGGTTGGTGTGCTGGCGATTCTCAAGGCCGGTGGTGCCTACGTGCCGCTCGATCCGCAATACCCGGCAGAGCGCCTGAGCTACATGATCGAAGACAGCGGCATCACCTTGCTGCTGACTCAGCAACACCTGCGCGACGGCTTGCCGGCGCGCGATACGGTGCAGGTGCTGTGCCTCGACGCGCTGGCGCTGGACGCCTACAGCGCGGACGATCTGCCGAGCCTGAGCAGCCCGGACAATCTCGCCTATGTGATCTACACCTCGGGCTCCACCGGTCGGCCAAAAGGGGCGTTGCTCAGCCACGCCAACGTCGGGCGCCTGTTGAGCGCGACCGCCGGTGAATTCAACTTCGGCGCGGACGATGTCTGGACCCTGTTCCATTCCTACGCGTTCGATTTCTCGGTGTGGGAACTGTTCGGTGCGCTGTGCACCGGCGGGCGTCTGGTGATCGTGCCGTATTACATCAGCCGCGAGCCGCAGGAGTTCCATCGCCTGCTGTGCGACGAAGGTGTGACGGTGTTGAACCAGACCCCGACCGCGTTCCGCCAACTGTTGCCGATTGCCTGCGCCAGTCCGCGCCACCTTGCCCTGCGCCAGGTGATTTTTGGTGGTGAAGCGCTGGAAGTGGCGAGCCTGCGGCCATGGTTCGAGCGCTTCGGCGATCAACAACCGACCCTGGTGAACATGTACGGCATCACCGAAACCACGGTGCACGTCACCTACCGTGCGATCCGCCTGGCGGACCTCGACGGCAAGGCGCAGAGCCCGATCGGCCTGCCGATTCGCGACCTGCGCTGGTACTTGCTCGACAGCCAGTTGCAACCGGTGCCGGTGGGCGTGGCGGGCGAGTTGTACATCGCCGGTGCAGGCCTGGCGCGCGGTTACCACGGACGCTTCGACCTGACCGCCGAGCGTTTTGTGCCGAGCCCGTTCGATGCCGCGCAGCGCCTGTATCGCAGCGGCGATCTGGCGCGCCAGCGGCACGACGGCAGCATCGACTACCTGAGGCGCATCGACCAGCAAGTGAAGATCCGTGGCTTTCGCATCGAACTGGGAGAGATCGAGGCCGCGCTGCTCGCGCAACCCGGCGTGCGCCACGCGGTACTGAGCGTGCACGACGACGAGGGCGGGCCGCAACTGTGCGCCTACGTGGTGGCCGAGCAACCCCCGGCCGACCCGATCGCCTGGCGTGACGACCTGCGCGCGGCGCTCAAGGTCGATCTGCCGGACTACATGGTGCCGAGCCACTGGTTGCTGCTCGATGCCTTGCCGCTGACCAGCAACGGCAAGCTCGACCGCAAGGCCCTGCCGTCGCCCGATGCCCAGGCCCTGCAGCGTCCTTATGAAGCTCCCGAAGGCGACCTCGAACGGCAATTGGCGGCGATCTGGGCCGACGTGCTGGGCGTGGCGCAGGTCGGGCGACGCGACAACTTCTTTGAATTGGGCGGGCACTCGCTGCTCGCCGCCCAGGCCAGCGCCCGTGTGGAGCTGGAACTGGGCATCGAGCTGGCGCTGCGTGCGCTGTTCGAATCCAGCGACCTTCAGGCTTATGCCGCCATGGCCGGGCAACTCGCCCCGACTGACAACGATGCACGTCTGGATGCGCTTGAGTCGCTTCTCGACGAGATGGAGATCAACTGATGGAACACACTACCGCCTGGCGCATCGCTACCCGTTTTGCCGCGTTGCCGGCAGACAAGCGCCGCGAATTTCTGCAACGCATGCAAGAGCAGGGCGTGAGCTTCGGCCAACTGCCGATCCCGCCAGCCGCCGAGCCACAAACGGCGTTCGAACTGTCGTACGCGCAGCAACGCCAGTGGTTTCTCTGGCAGCTTGACCCACAGAGCGCCGCCTACAACATTCCTGCTGTCCTGCGTCTGCAAGGGCCGCTGAACGTCGCTGCGCTGCAACACAGTTTCGACGTGCTGCTGGAGCGTCACCAGAGCCTGCGCAGCCGCTTCGTCGAAGACGACGGTCAGGTCAGGCAAACCTTGGCGGCGGTGACCTCGCTGCCGATCGAACGGCATGACCTGCGCGCGCAGCCAGCGGCCGAGCGTCTGGCCTGCGCCCTGCGTCAGGTGCAAGCGGACATTGCCCGGCCTTTCGATTTGCAGCACGGTCCGCTGTTGCGCGTCAGCCTGTTGCAACTGGATACCGAAGACCACGTGCTGGTATTGACCCTGCACCACATCGTCACCGACGGCTGGTCGATGGGCGTGCTGATCGAAGAATTCTCGCGCCTGTATGCCGGCCATTCGCAGGGCCAGGACGCGCAGCTTGAGGCGTTGCCGATCGAGTATTCGGACTACGCCGCCTGGCAACGCCGCTGGATGGAAGCCGGCGAGCTGGAGCGCCAGTTGAACTGGTGGCGCGAGACCCTGGGCAGCGAGCAGCCGCTGCTGGAACTGCCTACCGACCGTCCGCGTCCGGCCCAGCCAAGCCAGCGCGGTGCACGCCTGGAATTCGCCCTGGAGGCCGATCTGGCTGCCGGTCTGATGTCCTTGGCGAAACAGGCCGGTGTCACCCCGTTCATGTTGCTGCTGGCCAGTTTCCAGGCTTTGCTCTATCGCTACAGCGGGCAGTCGGACCTGCGCATCGGTGTGCCGATCGGTAACCGCAACCGCGCCGAAACCCGTGGCCTGATCGGCTTCTTCGTCAACACCCAGGTGATGCGTGTCGAGGTCGATGGGCGTCAGACCTTCAGCCAGTTGCTCGAGCAGACCCGCACCGCCTCGCTGGACGCGCAGGACTATCAGGACTTGCCGTTCGAGCGTCTGGTGCAGGCGCTGCAAGGCGATCGCAGCCTCAGCCACAGCCCGCTGTTCCAGGTGATGTTCAACCATCAACAGACCAAAGCGAGCGCCGTCGGTGGTTTGCTCGCCGGGCTGCGGGTCGAGGCGCTGAACACCACGACGCCGACCACCCAGTTCGATCTGCAACTCGATACTCAGGAAGTCGGCGACCAGTTGTTCGCCAGCCTGACCTACGCCACCGATCTGTTCGACGCCGAGCGCATCGAACACCTGGCCCGGCATTGGCGCAATCTGCTGGCCGGGGCGCTGGCGAACCCGCAATGCCCGCTGGCCGAGCTGCCGCTGCTGGACGCGGAGGAGCGTCTGCACATTCTCGATGAACTCAATGACACCGCGCAGACGTACCCTGGCGAGGTCTGTGTGCAGCGCCACTTCGAAGCGCATGCAGCACGGCAACCTGACGCGACGGCGCTGGTGTTCCAGGGCCAGAGCCTCGGTTATGCCGAACTGAACCGGCGCGCCAACCGTCTGGCCCATCACCTGCGTGCGCAAGGCGTCGGTGCGGAAGTGATCGTCGGGATCGCCTGCGAGCGCTCGCTGGAAATGGTCGTCGGCTTGCTGGCGATTCTCAAGGCCGGCGGCGCCTATGTGCCGCTGGACCCGGAATACCCGCTCGATCGCCTGAGCTACATGATCGAAGACAGCGGCATTTCCTTGCTGCTGACCCAGGAGCATCTGCTGGCGCAACTGCCGACGCCGGACTCGGTGCGCACTCTGTGCCTGCATGCGGATGCCGACTGGCTGAGCGAACTGCCGGACAGCGACTTGCCCAATTTTGCGCTGGCGGAAAACCTCGCCTATGTGATTTACACCTCCGGTTCCACCGGCAAGCCCAAGGGCGCCGGCAACCGTCATGTGGCGCTGCACAACCGTCTGGAATGGATGCAGCAGGCCTACAACCTGCAACTGAGCGACCGGGTGCTGCAGAAGACCCCGTTCAGTTTCGACGTGTCGGTCTGGGAGTTTTTCTGGCCGTTGATGAAGGGCGCGACACTGGTCATTGCCGCGCCTGGCGAGCATCGCGATCCGCAGCGTCTTGCTGCGCTGATCGTCGAACAGTCGATCACCACGCTGCACTTCGTGCCGTCGATGCTCTCGGCGTTCATCAGCGCCGACGAGTCGCTGGCCTGCACTTCGCTGACGCGGATCATCTGCAGCGGCGAAGCGTTGCCGATGGAGTTGCAGCGCCAGACCCTGCGCAGCCTGCCGCAAGCCAATCTGTACAACCTCTATGGCCCGACCGAAGCGGCCATCGACGTGACCCACTGGACCTGCGTGGAAGAGGGTCGTGACAGCGTGCCGATCGGTCTTCCGATTGCCAACCTGCGCACCTTGATTCTCGACAGCGAATTGCAGCCATTGCCGCTGGGCGCCGTGGGTGAGTTGTACCTGGGCGGTATCGGCCTGGCTCGCGGTTACCATCGACGCGGCGCGTTGACCGCCGAACGGTTTGTTGTCGACCCGTTCGGCAGCGGCGAGCGTCTGTACCGCACCGGTGACCTGGCGCGTTACCGTACCGACGGGGCCATCGAGTACTGCGGCCGGATCGACCATCAGGTGAAGATTCGCGGGCTGCGTATCGAACTCGGCGAGATCGAAGCGCGCCTGCAAGAACACCCCGAAGTTCAGGACGCGGTGGTGCTGGCGCTGGACGGGCCGAGCGGCAAGCAACTGGTGGCGTACGTGGTGCCGCAGGATCGGGCGCTGCCCAATGCCGATCTCACGCGGCAGAATGCCTGGCGCGAAACCCTGAAAACGCATTTGCTGGCGAGCCTGCCGGACTACATGGTGCCGGCGCAGACCGTGCTGATCGAGCAGATGCCGCTCAGCCCCAATGGCAAACTCGAACGCAAGCGTCTGCCGGCGCCCACGCTGCAAGTCAGCCAGCGTGCGTTCGAGGCACCGCAAACCACGCACGAACAAGCGCTGGCGCAGATCTGGCAGGACGTGCTCGGCGTCGAGCAGGTCGGGCGTCAGGACAACTTCTTTGAGCTGGGCGGCGACTCGATCATCTCGATTCAGGTGGTCAGCCGCGCCCGCCGCGCCGGCCTGAGCCTGCAACCGCGTGATCTGTTCCAGCAGCAGACGCTGCAGGCGCTGGCCGCCGTGGTCAAGGTCCAGGCCGCACCGCTGGCTCCACAGGGGCCGGTGGAGGGCGGGCAGGTGCTGACGCCGATTCAGCGCTGGTTTTTCGACGAGCCGATCCCGCAACGCCAGCACTGGAATCAGGCGGTGCTGCTGGCACCGCGTCAGCCGCTGGAACTGCCGCGCCTGCAAACGGCGTTGCAACGTCTGCTCAAACAACACGACGCCTTGCGCCTGCGCTTCAGCCAGGTCGACGGTCAGTGGTCGGCGCGCTACGTGGGTGCCGACAGTGCCGACGTCATCGACATGCTCTGGACTGCCCGGGTCGCCAGCGATGCCTCGCTGGAATCGGTGTGCGAAGAAGCCCAGCGCAGCCTGAGCCTGCAGGACGGCCCGTTGCTGCGCATCGCCTTGATCGCGCAGGCCGACGGCAGCCAGAGACTGTTGCTGGTGATCCACCATTTGGCGGTGGATGGGGTCTCCTGGCGGGTGTTGCTGGAAGACTTGCAGGCGGCTTATCAGGACAAGGAACTGCCGGCCAAGACCAGCGCGTTCCAGACCTGGGCGCTGAAGCTGCAAGACTATGCGCGCAGTGAGGCGGCGCTCGCTGAACTGGCGTGGTGGCAGGCGCAACTGGGCCAGGCCAGCGACCGCTTGCCGGCGGCCAATGCTCAGGCCAGTCAGGCCGGGCATTTGCGTCAGGGCGTGAGCATTGCGCTGGACCGCGAGCAGACCCGTCGTTTGCTGCAACAGGCACCGGCCGCCTATCGCACCCAGGTCAATGACCTGCTGCTGACCGCGCTGGCCCGTACCCTGAGTCGCTGGAGCGGTAACGCGTCGGCGCTGATCCAGCTCGAAGGGCATGGTCGCGAAGACCTGTTCGACGACATCGACCTGACCCGCACGGTCGGCTGGTTCTCCAGCCTGTTCCCGGTGTGCCTGACGCCGACGGCGGACATCGCCGGTTCGATCAAGGCGATCAAACAGCAGTTGCGCGAGATCCCCGGCAAAGGCCTGGGTTACGGGCTGCTGCGCTACATGGGCGATGCCGCGGCCCAGACGGCGCTGAGCGAATTGCCGCAGGCGCGGGTGACGTTCAACTACCTGGGGCAGTTCGACCAGAGTTTTGCCGAGGACGCGCTGTTCAGCCCCGCCAGCGAAGCCAGCGGCGCTGCGCAAGCGGCCGATGCACCGTTGCCCAACTGGTTGTCGGTGGACGGTCAGGTGTATGGCGGTGAATTGAAGCTGGACTGGACCTTCAGCCGCGAATGCTTTGACTACGTTGAAATCGAACAACTGGCGGCAGACTATCGCCAAGAGTTGCTGGCGCTGATCGAGCACTGCCTGAGCGATGAGGCCGGTGGCGTGACTCCGGCGGATTTCCCGCTCGCACGTTTGAATCAGGCGCAACTCGATGGCTTGCCGGTGACGGCGACGCAGATCGAGGACCTGTACCCGCTGTCGCCGATGCAGGCCGGCCTGCTGTTTCACAGCCTGTTCGAGTCGGCGTCCGGCGCCTATGTCAATCAACTCAATGTCGAGGCCAAGGGGCTGGACGCCGAGCGACTGGGGCAGGCCTGGCAGGCGGTGATCGATGCGCATCCGATTCTGCGCAGCAGTTTCCACTTCCCGCAGGGTTTCGAGGCGCCGGTGCAACTGGTGCATCGTCAGCTGCAACTGCCGTTCCGTTGCCTGGACTGGCGTGGCCGTGCCGATCAGGCCGAGGCGCTGGCGCAACTGATCGACAGCGAGCGTCTGCAACTTGACCCGGCTCAGGCGCCGCTGATGCGTTTGACCCTGGTGCGGCTGGACGATCAGCGTCAGCAATTGATCTACACCCACCACCATTTGCTGCTCGATGGCTGGAGCAACTCGCTGCTGCTCAGTGAAGTGCTGCAGCGTTATGCCGGGGAAGCGGTGCAGTCCCCGAGCGGGCGGTTTGCCGATTACATCGGCTGGCTGCAACGCCAGGATGCACAGGCTGACGAGCGCTTCTGGCTGGAGCAACTGGCGCCGTTGGACAACCCGACCCTGTTGGCCCAGAGCCTGGCGCATGGCGATCTGAAACAGTCGGACAGCCAGGCTTTTGCCGACCATCTGCAGCGCTTCGACGTGGCCGCGACCCAGCGCCTGAGCGAGTTCGCCCGTCAGCAGAAAGTCACCCTCAACACCTTGCTGCAAGGCGCCTGGGCGCTGCTGCTGCAACGCTACAGCGGCCAGCGTTGCGTGGCGTTCGGTGCGACCGTTGCCGGGCGCCCGGTGGACCTGCCGGGAGCGGAGAGCCAGTTGGGCCTGTTCATCAACACCTTGCCGGTGATCAGTTGCCCGGACGCGGTGGAAACCGTCAGCCAGTGGCTGAGCCGTTTGCAGGCGCAGAACCTGGAGCTGCGTGAGCACGAGTTCACCGCGCTGGGCGATATTCAGCGCTGGGCCGGACGTGCCGGTGAGCCATTGTTCGACAGCCTGCTGGTGTTCGAAAACTTCCCGGTGGCCGAGGCCTTGCAACAGGGCGCGCCGGCCGGCCTGAGCTTCTCGATCCCGCAGAACCATGAACGCACCAACTTCCCGCTGACCCTGGCGGCCACCGCGGAAAACACCCTGAGCCTGAACTGGAGCTACCAGTGCGGCCACTTCAGCGCCGAGGCCATCGCCCGCATGAGCGCGCATCTGGCGGCGTTGCTCAATGCAATGGTCGATGCACCCGAGGGCGCCTTGAGCGAACTGGATTTGCTGACCGCCAGCGAGCGCGTGCAGCAATTGCATACCTGGAACCCGGCCTTTGCCGCGAACGAAAATCCGCTGTGCGTGCATCAACTGATCGAAGCCCAGGCCGAGATCCGGCCGCAGGCCACGGCGCTGATTTTTGGCGAAGTGGAGCTGACCTTCGCCGAGCTCAACCGCCGCGCCAATCGCCTGGCCCATCGCCTGCGCAACCTCGGTGTCGGCCCGGAGGTGCGGGTCGGCCTGGCGATGCAGCGCTCGCCGGAAATGATCGTCGGCCTGCTGGCGATCCTCAAGGCCGGTGGTGCCTACGTGCCGCTCGACCCGGCGTACCCCGCCGAGCGCCTGCAATACCTGATGCAGGACAGCGGCATTGTGCTGATGCTCAGCCAATCGTGGCTGCGGGAAACACTGGCGCTGCCGGACGATCTGCCGGTGCTGGACATCGACCGCGAGCCGCTGGAGATGATGGCCGACAGCAACCCGGTCAACCTGACCTGCGGGGAAAACCTTGCGTACCTGATCTACACCTCGGGTTCCACCGGACGGCCGAAAGGCGTCAGCGTGGCCCACGGCCCGCTGGCGATGCACTGCCTGGCGATCGGCGAGTTGTACGGCATGACCCCCGAGGATCGCGAGTTGCAGTTTGCCTCGATCAGTTTCGACGGCGCCCACGAACGCTGGTTGACGCCGTTGGTGTTCGGTTCGGCGGTGATGCCGCGTGACGATGAGTTGTGGAGCGTTGAGCGCACCTGCGCGGAAATCCAGCAGCACGGCATCACTATCGCCTGCTTCACCCCAAGCTATCTGCTGCAGATCGCCGATTTCATGGGCGAAGCGGGGCGAGAGCTGCCGATCCGTTCCTACACGCCGTGCGCCGAGGGCATGCCCAAGCATGCGTTCGACGAAGTTCAGCAGGTGCTGCAACCAAAGCGCCTGATCAATGGTTACGGCCCGACCGAAACCGTGATCACGCCGCTGATCTGGCTGGCCTACTCGGACACTGAATTCGACTCGGCCTTCATGCCGATCGGCCGGCCGGTGGGTAACCGCAGCGCCTACATTCTTGACGGCGGCTTGCAGCCATTGCCGGTGGGTGTGGCCGGTGAGCTGTACCTGGGCGGCGAGGGCGTGGCCCGGGGTTATCACCAGCGTCCGGACCTGACCGCCGAGCGTTTCGTGCCGGATCCGTTCGTGCCGGGTGCGCGCCTGTATCGCAGTGGTGACCTGGCGCGCTTTCGTGCCGACGGCGTGGTGGAATACCTGGGCCGTATCGACCAGCAAGTGAAAATTCGCGGTTTCCGCATCGAACTGGGTGAAATCGAAGCCTGCCTGCTTGAGCACGAAGGCGTGCGCGAAGCTCTGGTGATCGATCGTGACGGACCGGTGAGCCGCCAGTTGGTCGGCTACATCGTGCCGCGCGATCCACTGGCCAACGAGCAGGATCTGCAGGCCGCGTTGACCGCACACCTGCGCAGCCGTCTGCCGGCGCACATGTTGCCGGCGCACCTGATGTGCCTGGCGGCATTGCCGCTGACCCCCAATGGCAAGCTCGACCGCAAGGGCTTGCCGGCACCGGACGTCGCGCGCCAGAGTCAGGACCAGGTGCCGGCCGCGACACCGGCCGAAGCGCTGCTGGTGGAGATCTGGCAGGAGCTGCTGGGCCTGGACGCGCTGGGCGTTACCGAAAACTTCTTCGAGCTGGGCGGTGACTCGATCATCTCTCTGCAAGCGGTCAGCCGCGCCGGGCAACGCGGGTTGGTGTTCAGTCCGAAGCAGTTGTTCGAACAGCAGACCATCCGTGCATTGGCAGCCGTGGCGGTCACTCGTGAAGCGACCTTGAGCGAGGCGCCGACCGTCGCGCCGTTCGCACTGGTGCCGCACATCGACGTCGCCGCTCGCGAAGGGCTGCAGGACCTGTATCCGCTGTCGCCGATGCAGCAGGGCATGTTGTTCCATTGCCTGGATTCACCGGAACTGAACCCCTACGTCAACCAGTTGAGCGTGGCGGTGGACGGCTTGCAGGTGCCGCGTTTCCGTGCAGCCTGGCAAACCTTGATCAAGCGCCATGAGGTGCTGCGTGCGGCGTTCCGCTGGCGCGACGGCCTGGCCGATCCGCTGCAGGCGGTGTTCGCCGATGTCGAGCTGCCAATCGAAGAACTCGACTGGCGCGAGCGCAGCGACACCGAACAGGCGCTGAGCGAACTGGCCGCTGCCGAGCAGGCCAAGGGTTTCGACCTGAGCTGCCCGCCGCTGATGCGTTTTGTGCTGGTGCGTCTGGACGCTGAGCGTTATCAGATGATCTGGGTCTACCATCACCTGTTGCTCGACGGCTGGAGTGCGTCGCGCCTGCTCGGCGAGATGCTGCGCCTGTATCACCACGCCAGCCTGCCGGCACTCAATGGCCGTTACGCCGATTACATCGGCTGGCTGCAACGTCAGGACAGCGCGCAGGCCGAAGGCTTCTGGCGCGAGCGTCTGGCGCTGCTGGAAGCGCCGACGATTCTGGCCAAGGCCAGCGGTGCGACCGGTTCCGGGCACGGCGTGATGTACACCGATCTCGACGCCGAAGCGACACGCAAACTGCACGGTTTTGCCAAGCGTCAGCGCGTGACCCTCAACACCTTGGTGCAGGCCGCCTGGCTGCTGCTGTTGCAACGTCACAGCGGCCAGCGCAGCGTGGCGTTCGGCGCCACGGTGGCGGGGCGCCCGACTGGCCTGCCGGGTGCGCAGGAAATGCTCGGCCTGTTCATCAACACCTTGCCGGTGATCCAGACCCTCGACCCGCAACAGCCGTTGGGCGAGTGGTTGCGTGAATTGCAGGACTACAACCTGACCGTACGTGACTATGAACACACGCCGTTGTCGGACATTCAGCGCTGGGCCGGACTCGGTGGCCAGGGCCTGTTCGACAGCATCATCGTGTTCGAAAACCATCCGGTTGATCGTGCCTTGCGCGGTGGCGAGGAGGGCGAGTTGCGCTTTGCCGAAGTCGGCAGCGCCGGCGTCACCAACGTGCCGATGGACTTGATGGTCAGCGCCAACGAAGACGGCCTGGAGGTCGAATACCTGTACCTGCGCGATCGCTTCAGTGACGCCGAGGTCGAGCAGATCCGCGCGCAACTGGAAGGTTTGCTGCGCACTCTGCCGGAAGATGAGCACTGCCTGATCGGCAATCTCGGTCTGCCGGGCGCGCGTCCGGGCCTGCCACAAGCATCGGCCGACGACAGCGATCTGTTGCATAGCTTCAATGAGCACGTGCGCAACCAGCCGCAGAAAACCGCGCTGTTCTGTGAGGATCGTGAAGTCAGCTACGCCGAGCTAGAAGCACGGGCCAATGGCCTGGCCGCGCAATTGATCGAGCGTGGCATCGGTGCGGAAAGTCTGGTGGCGGTGGCATTGCCGCGCTCGGAACGCACGATCATTGCGTTCCTCGCGGTGCTCAAGGCTGGCGCGGCGTACTTGCCGCTGGACCTGGCGTATCCGCCGGAGCGTCTGGCCTACATGCTTGACGATTCGGCGGCCAGCCTGTTGCTCTGCGACAGCGATCTGGGTGAGCGCCTGACCCTGGCCGACAACGTGCCGCGCCTGTTGCTCGATCAAATGCCGCACGACAACAATTCGCAATGCCCGTTGTCCCAGCCGCTGGCAGGGCACCTCGCGTACCTGATCTACACCTCCGGTTCCACCGGCCAGCCCAAAGGCGTGGCGGTGGCGCGCGGACCGATTGCCCGGCATTGCCGCGGCATCATCGACCTGTACGAACTGGTGCCGGACAGCCGTGAATTGCACTTCATGTCATTTGCCTTCGACGGTGCTCAGGAGCGTTGGCTGAGCGTGTTGCTGGCCGGTGGCAGTCTGGTGGTTCGCGAGGACAATCTGTGGACGCCGGAGCAGACCCTGCAAGTGCTGGAACGTCATCAGGTCACCGTCGCCTGCTTCCCGCCGGCCTACCTGCAACAGATGGCCGAAGTGGCTGAGCGTCTGGGCAATCCGCCAGCGGTGCAGGTGTATTGCTTTGGCGGTGATGCGGTGCCGGAAGCCAGTTTCGAACAGGTCAAGCGTGCCCTGCGGCCACAGCGTCTGGTCAACGGCTATGGCCCGACCGAAACCGTGGTCACGCCGCTGCTGTGGCGAGCCGAAGCCAGCGAACGCTGCGAGGCGGCCTATGCGCCGATTGGCCGTGGCGTGGCCGGGCGTGGTTTGTACGTGCTCGACGCCGACCTCAATCCGTTGCCGGCCGGGGTCAGTGGCGAGTTGTATCTGGGCGGCGAATGTCTGGCGCGCGGTTACCACCAGCGTCCGGGCATGAGCGCCGAACGCTTCATTCCCGATCCGTTCGAGGCGGGCGGCCGCATGTACCGCACCGGCGACCTGGTGCGCCAGCGTGAATGCGGCTTGATCGACTACCTCGGGCGTCTCGACCAGCAGGTGAAGATTCGCGGCTTCCGCATCGAACTCGGCGAAATCGAAGCACGCTTGCGTGAATGCGCCGGGGTGCTGGATGCCGCCGTGGTGGTGCACGACACGCCGACCGGCAAGCAGTTGGTGGGCTACGTGGTCGCGGCAGGTGTGACCGGTCTGGATCGGCGCATCAAGGCTGAGCTGCAGGCGCAGTTGCCCGACTACATGGTGCCGGCCCGGATCATGGTGCTGGAGCGCTTCCCGCTGTCGGCCAACGGCAAGATCGACCGTCGGGCGTTGCCACAACCGGAGTGGGCGCTGGGTGGCTATCGCGCCCCGCGCAATGCGCTGGAGCAAGCACTGGCAACGATCTGGCAGGAAGTCCTCGGGGTGCCGCAAATCGGCATCGACGATAACTTCTTCGAACTCGGTGGCGACTCGTTGCAGGTGCTCAAGGTCATTTCGCGGGTGCGCAGTCAACCGCAACTGGGTTTCGAACTGAAGCTACGCGATCTGATGCAGAAGCCGTGCATCGCCGAACTCAGCGGCTATCAGGCGCAGGAGACGGCCACTGCGCCGGATCCGCTGCTGGCGCTCAATAGTCGCCTCAGCCATGTGCCGGCGTTGTTCTGCCTGCACGCCGGTTTCGGCACGGTGTTCGATTACGAGCCGCTGGCCCGGCGTCTGGAAGGTCGGCGCACAGTCTACGGCCTGCAATGCCGGATGCTGCTCGACCCGCAATGGCAGGATGAGTCGTTGCTGGCGATGGCCCAGGCCTACGCCCAGCGCATTCGTGCGCAGCAACCGGAAGGCCCGTATTACCTGTTGGGCTGGTCGCTGGGCGGGGCGTTGGTGCAACTGGTGGCCCACGCGCTGGAAAGCCAGGGCGAAACCGTCGCGTTTGCCGGTCTGGTCGACAGCTACGTGGCCGGCACCGCCGAGGCGGGAGACTGGCGTGAAGACCTCGCGGACTTCCTGAAGTTTGTGCTCGGCCTGTCGCTCGAAGAGGCTCAGGTGCTGATGGCTGAAAAAGCCGCTGGCCTCAACGAACAAGCCGCCGCCGCGGCAGTCATCGAGGCCGCCATGCACGGTTCCAGCGGCGATGCCGCGTTGGGCGCCGATGAGTTCACGCGGATCTTCGTCACCGGTGCTGCGCTCAAGCAACTGGCGCTGGCCCAGCGGCAATTGCCGATGGCTCAAGTGGCGGCGCATCGCTGGTGGGTGGCTGAACGCGACGATGAACGCGAGGTGTTTGCCGCCCAGGTCGGGCGCCACGGCGTCGACCGTTTACTGGCCGGCGGGCACTACGAACTGATGCGCGGCGACGAGTTGCTCGATCAGCTGCAAGCGTTGCTCGAACGGCGCACCACTGTCGCTTGATAACTGCCGGGCAGCCAAGGCTGCCCGGTCATTGACCTGTTTTTGGAAGGATGTAAACGATGGCTGTACTGCCAGAACTGCAAGCATTTCTCGAACTCGCCGAGTTCGGCCGACTGACCGGCAAAAGCCGTGCGATGCATGAGCAGACCCCGCAACAGGCACGTGTCGATTTCGAAGCGGCGTCGGGCTTTCTCGATGTGCCGCTGGACAGCGTCAGCTGTCAGGATTTCACCCTCGCTGCACGCGATGGTCACAGTCTGGCGGCGCGCCTGTATCGCACCGGGCAGGCCGCCGACGGTCTGCAACCGGTGATGTTGTACTTCCACGGTGGCGGCTACGTGGTCGGCAGTCTCGATTCTCATGATGCACTGTGCCGACGTCTGGCGGCGCAGGGTGGTTTCGCGCTGTTGACGGTGGACTATCGCCTGGCGCCGGAATGGCGGTTCCCGACCCCGGTACAGGACGCTTGCGATGCCGCCAACTGGCTGGTGCGCGAAGGCGCAAGTCTGGGTCTGGACGCGGCGCGGACGGTGCTGGCCGGTGACAGTGTCGGAGCGACGCTGGCGACGGTATTGGCGTTGATCGCGGTTCGTGAGCCTGAGGCGTTGAGTCTGCGGCCCAAGGCGCAGGTCCTGGTGTACCCGGTGACGGACGCCACGACGCATCGCGCCTCGCATCGCGATTTCGCCGAAGGCTATCTGCTGGAGACCCCGACGCTGGACTGGTTCTACGCGCATTACGCCCGTACCCCGGAAGATCTGGCTGACTGGCGCTGCTCGCCGTTGCTGGCGGACGACTTGTCTGGCATCGCGCCGGCGCTGGTGTACCTGGCCGGCCATGACCCGTTGTATGACGAAGGCCGTGCCTATGCCGAGCGTCTGCGCGCCGCCGGCAATGACCTGACCCTGCTCGAACAACCGGGCATGACCCACGACTTCCTGCGCATGGCCGGGTTGCTGAGTGAGGTCGAGGCGATCCATGCCGAGGTGGCGCAGTGGGTGCGCTCACACCTCTGACCTGATCCCGGAACCGCCATTGCCGAGTCGGCAATGGCGGTTTTTTTGTGCCCGACACACAGCCCGCGAGGCCAACGACGGGGCAAAAAAAATGCCCGCATCTTGCGATGCGGGCATTGGCGTTTGCGATGTGAATCAGAAGTTGTACTTGGCGGTGAGTTGCAGGTTGCGTGGCTCGCCGTAGAACGTGGTGTCGAAGTTGCCCAGGCCCGTCAGGTACTTCTTGTCGAAGACGTTGTTGGCGTTGACGGTGAAGCTCAGGTGCTCGTCGTACTCGTACTTGGTCATCAGGTCCACCAGCGAGTAGCCGCCTTGCTTGATGCGGGTGTAGTCGCCGGCCGGTGCGCTGTAGATCTTGCCGTAGAACGCGCTCTGCCAGCTCACACCGCCGCCGACGGTGACCTTGTTCAGCACACCCGGCAGGCGGTAAGTGGTGAACGTGCGGAACACGTGCTCGGGTTTGGTGGTGGACAGCGGGTAGCCGTAGATCCGTTGCTCGTCCTGGTCACGGGTACGGGCGTAGGTGTAGCCGGCGGACAGGTTCCAGCCTTCTTGCAGTTCACCGGCCAGTTCCAGTTCGACACCGTTGGTGGTGGCGCCGTCGATGGCTTTGTAGATGCCTTCGTTGGTCACCGGGTTGGTGCCGATCGATTCGGCAACGTTGTCCTGCTCGATGCGGAAGAACGCCAGGCTGGCGTTGAGGCGGCCATCGAAGTAGGCAGCCTTCAGACCGGTTTCGTAGGCGTTGCCTTCGACCGGCGCGAGGGTCTTGCCGTCGGCGTCCTTGTAAATCTGCGGCTGGTAGATGTTGGTGTAGCTGCCGTACACCGAGTAGGTGTCGTTGAGGTCGTAGACCACACCGGCGTAAGGCGTGACGACGCCGTGTTCCTTGTAGCTGGCATGGGTGTCGGACATGCCGGTGCCCGCATTGTAGGAGTAGTCCTCGTTGTACTTGAAGGTACTCAGGCGGCTGCCGAGGATTACCGAGAGGTCGTCAGTCGGGCGCAGGCGCGTGGCGAGGTAGATGCCGTTCTGGCTCTGGGTGCGCTCGTATTTGCCGTTCTTCGGGAACTCCTGTTTCGGCAGATGGCCGTTCCAGTCATAGATGCTGCCCGGTACCTGGCTGAAAGCGCTGGTGTCAAACGTCGCACCGGTCTGGCGCGAGTGCGAGGCCATGAAGCCGGCCACCAGTTCGTGCTCGCGACCGCCCAGGGTGAATGGACCGGAGACGTTGATGTCCGCCGAATCCTGGACGCGGTGACCTTCCCAGCGGCCCCAGTAGAGGAACATGCCTTCGCCGGTGGCGCGATTCGGATTGCCGCCGCTGGCCGAGGCCAGTTGCGTGTCGTGATCGGTGATTTTTTCGTTGAGGCTGACCTTGAGTTTCCAGTCGTTGGCCAGGGCCTGCTCCAGCGAGGTGAAGTAGGTCACGGAGTCGAAATCGCGACGGCTCCAGTCGGCGCCCGGGTTGAAGCTGCGCGGGAAGTCAGTCCGTCCGCCGTCGGAGAAGTACACCGGGTTGCCGGTCCATGACGAACCGCGCGGGGTCACGCTCTGTTTGTCGATGCCGAAGGTCAGCAGGGTGTCTTCGCTGAGGTCGGCTTCGAGGATGCCGTAGTACACATCCTTTTTCTGCGTGTAGTGATCGATGTAGGAGTTCTTGTCCTGATAGGCGCCGACGAAGCGCCCGCGCACCGAGCCGCTGTCGTTGAGCGGGCCGGAGATATCGCCTTCAGTGCGATAGTTGTCCCACGAGCCGGCCGTGCCGGTGACCGACGCCTTGAATTCCTTGGTCGGCTTCTTGCGCACCAGGTTGACGGTGGCCGACGGGTCGCCCGAGCCGGTCATCAGGCCAGTGGCGCCCTTGATGATTTCGACGCGATCGTAGGTGGCCATGTCGACGTGGGTCGCGCCTTCGTCGTACACGCCGTCGTAGACGTTGTTGACGCCGTCGTACTGGAAGTTGGTGATGGCAAAGCCGCGAGTCGCGTATTCGGTGCGGTCGCTGTCATATTGCTGCACGGAGATGCCGGGGGTGTTGCGCAGCACGTCGCCGATGTTCTTTTCGCCACGGTCGTCCATTTGCTGACGGGTGACCACGGTCACCGATTGCGGCGTTTCGCGAATGGTCAGCGGCAGCTTGGTCGCGGTGGTGGTGGCGCCGGTGGTGTAGGAGCCGCTGTCTTCGGTGGTCAGGCCCAGCGCCTGGCCGGAAATGGTGGTCGCGCCCAGTTGCAGGGTCGAACCCGCGCCGCCCGAGACCAGGGTGACGCTGCTGCCATTGATCTGGAAGGAAATCCCGCTGTCCTTGAGCATCGCGGCCAGCGCTTCGGAAGGCTCCAGCGAACCGGACACCGCACGGGATTTGATCCCGGCCACCTGGTCCGGGCTGTAGAGGATCTGCAGGTTGGTTTGCAGGCCCAGTTCGGTCAGCGCGCTGGACAGCGGTTGCACCGCAATGTTGACCTTGACCGGTGCCGCATTGGCCATCGAGCTCCCCAGCAAGGTGGCGGTCAGCAGGACACTGGTCAGCAGGGTTTTATGCAAAGTCGGACGCTGTACGGCCAGCGCGAGAGGTGTGCGGCGTGGAAGAGGGTGCATTACTTGCCTGAGCTCCTGAACGTGTTGTGCAGAGTTTTTGTTAATAGGAATTATTATTAAGACGGAGTGATGGCGAAAAACCGGAAACAAACCCGACAAATAAATCGCTGCCGGTCCGGTTCTGTGCGCTGAAAAGAGGGGTGCCGCCTTGCGGATCAAATCGCGCAAGGCGTCTGGCGGGCGTGTCAGGCCGGGGTCAATTCACTGACCACCCGGCCGCGCTCCATGCGCACCAGTTGATCGGCGACATCGAAATAGCGGTCGTCGTGGGAAATCACGATGATGGTTTTGCCCAGTCGCTTGAGGTCGGGCAACAGCTCGGTATAGAAGATGCGGCGGAAGGTCGGGTCCTGATCGGCCGCCCACTCGTCGAACACCAGCACCGGGCGTTCTTCCAGCCACGCATTGACCAGCGCCAGGCGCTTGCGCTGACCGGTGGACAGGTCGGTGGTGGTGAAATTGCCGTCCTTGACGCTGACCTTGTGCGCGATCTCCAGCCGTTGCAGGTATTTGTTGGCATCTGCCGGGATCTGCATGTCGCCCTGGACCACGTCGTCGAACAGGTAGTAGTCGGCAAAAATCGTGGTGAACAACTGGCGGTAGTCATCGCGATTGTGTGCATCGATGCCTATGCCGTTGACGCGAATCTCACCCTGTTGCGGGGTGTACAGGCCCAGCAGCAATTTGATCAGGGTGGTTTTGCCGCAGCCGTTTTCACCGACGATGAAGGTGATGTCACCTTGTTTGATGGTCAGGTTGACCGGGCCCAGTTGAAACGGCGCGGCGCCATCGACAGCCGGGAAGGCGTAACGCACGTCGGCCAGTTCCAGGCTGTGCACGGTCTTCTCGGCCTGGCCCTGATCGCTGAGCAACAGGTGCGCTTCGGGGGTGGAAAACTGTTCGGACAGTTCAGCGATACGGCGGAAGGCGATCTGCGCCCGGCTGACAATCGGCAGGGTGCTGATCAGATGCTCCAGCGGGCCTTTCATGTACAGCAGCACCAGGACGAAGCCGCTCATGACGGTCTTGTCGGCGCTCGGCCAGAAGGTTTGCAGCGCCAGGGCCAGGCCGATGACCACGAAGAACAGCATCGAACCGAAGGTCTTGGCGATCACAAAGGTGTTGATCGAGCGCACTTGAGTGTTGCAGATGAATTCGGCGGTGGCCTTGATCCCCGACACGAACATGCGCTGACGGCGCGGGCGGTGAATGCGCAGCTCCTTGGCGCCTTCGGCAATTGCGTTGTAGTGCTTTTGCAGTTCGTCTTCGGCATCCCGTGCGGCCATGAAACCTTGCACGCCCTTGCTCTGGGCGTAGGCCTGGATCGCCGTGCCGATCAGGATCGCCGCGACCATGATCAGGAACATCGGCCACGACAGCAGCGCCAGATAACCCATGCAGCCGAGCGTCACGGTGACGGAAATCGCCAAAGGCGCGAAGGCGAAGGCAAAGTCGCTGATGGTGTCGACGTCGTGGGTCAGCACCGGGATCAGCCGATGGCTGCGGTAGCGTTCGATCTGTTCGATCGGCGCCGAGAGGACTTTCTCACCCAGCTGTTTGCGCAGTTTGGCGATGATGTGCTGGCCGACGTAATTGGTGCCGATGTCCGAGCAGATCGAACTGGCCAGGGCCAGCAGGCACAGGCCGGCGAACAGCGCGACCACGCCTTGGGTCAGGCCGCTTTGCGAATGCAGGGCGTTGTTGATGGTCGCCAGCAACACCGTGACGCTCAGGCCGCCGACCATGCCCAGGAAAATGGACGCGGCGACGATGAGCCGAAACGGTTTCAACAGGGCGAACAATTCGCCGATGGCGCCACGGGTAGGCTGGGTCATGGAAGACAGTTCCTTGGGTATAAAGGCAGATACCCAGTAGAACGTCTGGTGGCAGGCTTAATTTAGCCGGGTGCCGACTGGCGGCGACCCGTTACAAACCTGTGGGCGCGGGCTTGCTCGCGAAAGCGTTGTGTCAGTCAACCTTGTCGGCGGCAGACGGTTTGCATTCGCGAGCAGGCTCGCTCCCACAGGGGCATTTCGGTGCTGGTCAGAGTTCGCGCACTACGCGAAAGCCCATCCAGTCGCCACGCTCGTTCGGGTACTGGCTGTTGCGGTTGCCGGAGCGCGAGAACACTGGCGCTTCACCCCAGTCATTACCGCGAATGCGCACGGCTTCGCAATTGGCTTCCAGCCACGCACTGCCATCGGTCGGCGCGCCGACGTAGTCCGGGTGTTCGCAGTCTTCAACCCATTCGTAGACGTTGCCGTGCATGTCGTACATGCCAAAGGCATTGGGCGGGTAGCTGCCCACCGGCGAGCTGTAGCTGAAACCGTCCGCCGGGCCGTAGGTGTTGGCGTGCTTGGCGATGCTGTATTCCTTGCCTTCGTCGAACGGGAAGGGGAACGGGCCCTTGGTGCCGCCGCGTGCGGCATATTCGCGCTGGGCCTCGCTGACCATCTGGTATTTCTGCCCGGTTTTTTTCGACAGCCAGGCGACGTAGTTCTTCACGTCGTAGTAGTTCATGCACACCGCCGGTTGCCGAGGCCCCTGCGGGTAGCGCGGCTTGCTGGCGACGCATTCGCGCCCCGGGCGGGTATCGCCATTGGCGATGGTCACGCCGCTTTCGCGCACGTAGTTGTCCCACTCTGCGGCGGTGACCTGGAAGCGGCTCATGGCGAAGGGTCTGGCGAAGGTCACGTCATGCATCGGGCCTTCGTCCGGTTCACGACCGACTTCATCGTCCGGAGTGCCCATGGTGAAGGTGCCGGCCGGCAGCACGACCATTTCCGGGCAGTCCTTGCAGTCTTTGAAGACTTTGCCCGGCACGGGCGGTGTGGCGGCCAGCGCGGCACTCGGCAGCAGGCTGCCCAGCAGGGCCGTGAGGGCCAGGGCCTTGAGTGCGCCGATGCCGGTGACGGGGGACAACAGATCACGTTTCATGAGTCATCTCGATTAAAGGAAAGCGGGGCGCTTCACAGGTGCTTGTTGAGCACGGCCATGAAGCGCTCGATGTCGTTTTCGCTGTTGAGCAGGCCCGGGGCGATGCGGATCACCGGACCGACGTCGCGATCCACCGCATCGCACACCACCCGATCCGCCATCAGTTGCGCGGCGACCTGATCGCAGTCGCGGCCCTTGATCCGGAAGAAGGTGAAACCGGACGACAACGCTGCGCTGCGCGGTGTCACCAGCTCGATGGAGGGCTGTTCCAGCAGGCGGTTTTTCGCGTAGGTGTTGAGCGCGTGGATGCGCGACTGCACCTCGTTCTTGCCCAGCTCCAGATGCAGCTTGAACGCTTCGTCCAGCGCCCAGCGGTGCTCGAAACTGTGGTAACCGCCCGGGGTCATGGTGGTCGAGAAAGTGGTGGCTTCGGAGAAGGTCGGGATGATCGGGGTGACGTCCTTGAGCTCGCTGGAGCGTGCGCAGATGATCCCGGTGCCGCGCGGGCCGAACATCCATTTGTGGGTGCCGGCAATGAAGAAATCGCAGTGCATGTCGGGGAAGTCGAGGTCCTCGACGCCGAAGCCATGCACACCGTCGACCACGTACAGAATGCGGTCTTTGTCGTCGCGCTGGCGATTGTGTTGCTCGACCAGTTTGCCGATCTCGCCGATCGGCAGTTTCACGCCGCTGCCCGATTGCACCCAGGTCATGCCGAGCACGCGGGTTTCGGGGCGGATGCCGCGATCGATGCCGCTCAGCACTTCGTCGACCGAAATCTTCGCGCTGCTCTCGAACAGCTTGAGCTTGCGCACCTTTACCCCGTCACGTTGCTGGCGATAACCGAGGGTGTAGTTGGTCGAGTAGTGCTCGTGTTCGGTGGTGAGGATTTCCTGCCCCGGGCGCACGTGAATGCCGCCGTAGATCATTGCCAGGCCTTCGGTGGTGCTGCCGGTCAGGGCGATCTGTTCGGGTTTGGCCTTGAGGTAACGCCCGGCCCATTCGCGCACGAACTGTTCACGCTTTTCGGTCTCGCCCAGGTCCCAGTCCATCGCCCGGCCGGGGTTGCGATCGAGTGTGGCGCGATGGCGTTCGATGGCTTCGCGCACCGGTCTGGGGTGCGAGGTCACGAGGAAGTTGGCGAAGTGCAGGTAGTCCGGGTCCTGCTCGAACAACTGGCGCAGTTGCACCCATTTGTCTGCGGACTCCGGTTGCGGGGTGGCGGCCCGCGCCGGCAGGTTGATGGCGGCGCCCAAGGGCAGGCCGGCGGCCAGAATCCCGGCCTGCTTGAGGAAAGAACGGCGGTTGGTCATGAAGTCGGTTCGCTTGTTCAAATGGGCGTCAGTGGCTGGCCACGGGTTTCGACGATTGCTGCACCTGTTCCCAGACCCGCAGGAAGTTGCCGCCCCACAATTTCGCGATGTCGGCTTCGCTGTAGCCCCGCGAGATCAGTTCGGCGGTCACGTTGCGCGCCTCGCTGACGTCCTTCCAGCCGTCGATGCCGCCGCCGTCGTTGAAGTCGGAGCTGATGCCGACGTGGTCGATGCCGATCTTCTTCACCGCGTAATCGATGGCGTCGCCCAGATCCTTGAGGGTGGCTTTCGGTTCTTCGTCGACAATTCCGTAGAGCTGACTGGCGTATTCGCCAAAGCGCTGCTCGGGCCACACGGTGATGATCGGATCGCCGGGCATCAGCGCCATTTCCAGACCCTGCAGCGGCTGCAGGTCGAATTTGGCACGCAGGGCGTTGAGCTTGTCCTGGGTGTGCTGGCTCAACGGGCGCAGGTAGGTCGGGAAGCCGACAATCTGCACCACGCCGCCGCTGTTCTTGATCAGCTGCATTTCCTGATCGCTGATGTTGCGCGGGATGTCCACCAGTGCCCGTGGCGCCGAGTGCGAGGCCACAATCGGGGCGCGGCTCAATTGCGCGACTTGCTCCACGGCCTTGGTCGACATCTGCGACACGTCGATGATCACCCCCAGATCATTGAGCCGGTGTACCGCCTGCTTGCCGATATCGGACAGCCCGCCGAGGGCGTCGCGGGTGTCATTGAAAAACGGCAGCGGTCGCGACGAGTCGGCCCAGGCGTTGTTGCCCACGTAACTGAAGCCGAACATGCGCATGCCACGCGCTGCCCATTTGTCGAGGGCGTTGAGGTCGTTGCCCAGCGGATAGGCGTTGAGCATGCTCATGAAGATCGCGAACTTGCCTTCGCCGTGCAGGCGCCGGAAGTCGTCCGGGGTGTAGGCGATGGCCACCTGATTGGGGAAGTCGCGCACCAGCGTGGTGATGATCTTGTAGCGGGTCTCCTGCTCGAAGCGCGCTTCCTCGATGAAACCCGCGGTAGGCCGGTGCGGGGCGTTGGCGCCGTTCCAGATCTCCGGCCAGCCGAAGATTGTCAGCGCTGCGCCGGAAAGCCTGCCCCGAGCGGTCTTGATCAGGTCGAACTGACCGCTGCCGTCTTTGTCGGCTTCGTTGCCGGCAGTGCCGAAATCCAGCGGCACAGTGATGTGGCTGTCGAAGGAAATAATCCGGTCCTGCAACTCATCGGCCTGCTTCATGACTTTGGGCGGGTAGCCGGGGTTGTCCTTGAACCAATGCTCCCAGACTGCAAAGCCTGCCGCGGCGCTGATCGCCAGGGCCAGCGGCAGGCCGATGTAAAGAGCCTTTTTCGAACGTGGTTTTGTCATTGCCATCTCAGTCAGGTTCGCCGTCGAGGTGCAGGCACGTGGGCCTTCGCTATCTGGGAGGAACGACTGGCTGCAAGGGAAATTTAGTCCGGTGCCCAAGCGCTTAAATTTGCACGCGCAGCAAACGTTCTAGCTTGGATAAAGCCTGCTTCATGGCTGACACAGGTAGGGCAATGACGATTTCTCGACGATGGTTCATGGCGGGTCTGGCACTGACCGGCGCCGCCGTGCCTGCAGCGTATTTTGGGCATCGTGAATGGACGAAGCCGGACCCGACGATCACCCCCGGCGAAGCTTCGTTCGACGTGGCGGATGTGGCTGGCCAGCGTCTGGCCGATACCCTGCGAGGTGTCTGGCAGATCCGTTTCGAGGGGCGTGATGCGGGCATTGCCGGGCTGCCGAAGGATGGCCTGGAGGTGTTCCTCGACATCGCTCATAAGGGCCGTGGGGTGATCGGTTTTCTGGATACCGCCGAACGTCTGCGCTCGCCTGAACCGCCGCGCTACCGGGTGCTCGCCGATCTGGCCGATGTCAGTGCCGCGCAACTGAGCTGGCGGCTGGTCAGCAACACGGCGGTCGATGGTGCCCCCGATTATGAATTCAGCATGGCCCTGGATGAGGTCTGGGCCGGTTTCGGCAATGCCGGCAGCGGCAGCCTCAGCGGACGGGTGTTGAATCTGGATCGGCCACTGATGTTGCCGGCGCAGGACAACCGCTTTGTCGCGGTCAAGCGGGTGTTCCCTGAAGCACGCGAACGCATCGGTCTCAACCCGACCTTGTTGGCGTGGCTGATCTCGCCCGAGCACCGTTTGTTCCACCAGCTCTGGCATGCCTCACGTGACAAGTGGCACACCTTGTCCGAAGAGAAGCGCGGTGCCTTGCGCGGTATCGGCTGGCAACCCGGCCCCCGCGACAAGGAGCGCGACGCGCGTGGCGCGAAAAAAGACCGCAACGGTTCTGGCATCGATTTCTTTTTCATGCACCGGCACATGCTGGGCACGGCGCGGTCGATGCAGGACCTGCCTTCGTGGCAGCATTTCCCGTTGCCGCAGCCGGAGCTGATTCGCGATCGCCGGGGCTTTGCCGACTATTTCGACAACCACGACGGCACCTCGCTGCCGCCGACCTGGCTGGCGGAGGAGGATGACGAGTACTCGCAATGGGTCAGCGACATCAAGACTGCCGAGACCTATCACAGCAACTTCCTGGTCTGGGAGTCGCGTTACCGCGATCCGCGCTATCTGGCGAAGCTGACGTTGGGGCAGTTCGGTTCAGAGGTTGAGCTAGGGCTGCACGACTGGTTGCACATGCGCTGGGCGTCGGTACCGCGCGATCCGTCCAACGGGCATCCGGTGCCGTTTGCCCGCGACCCGGCAGACTTTTCCGCACGCTGGTACGCCGCTGAAAACGACTTTCTCGGCGACCCGTTTTCTTCTCACGTAAGTCCGGTGTTCTGGGCGTTCCATGGCTGGATCGATGACCGTCTGGAAGACTGGTTCCGCGCCCACGAGCGCTTTCATCCGGGTGAGGTCACGAGTCTGCAGGTCAATGGCGTGCCGTGGTTCGCTCCGGGACGTTGGGTCGAGGTCAATGACCCGTGGCTCGGCCCGATCACCCACGGCTGCAGCACCGTGCCGGGGTTGCAGGTGGGCAAGTCGGTGGAGATGGACCCGGAAACCATGAAGCTGGCGCTGCGCATCACCTTCAGCGATGACGAGAAAAAGCTCTCGGAGTTGTTCCGCAAAGTACCGAAGCGGCCGTGGTATGCGCGGCATCTGAAGGCTAAACAAGCACCGGTCTGAAACCGCGTCATCGTTCATTCGCGAGCAAGCCCGCTCCCACATTCGATCTGTGTATCGCTCAAGCCCCGGGCGCTACACAAATCCTGTGGGAGCGGGCTTGCTCGCGAAAGCGGTGGGTCATTCAAGGATGATTCCCCTGACACAGCCCAATCCCTGACCACCCGCCCCGCACATTTACCTGCCGGCGTGAAACACAAACCCTGTGGGAGCGGGCTTGCTCGCGAAAGCGGTGGGGCATTCAAGGATGATTCCCCTGACACAGCCCAATCCCTGACCACCAACTCCGCACATTTACCTGCCGGCGTGGAACACAAATCCCGTGGGAGCGGGCTTGCTCGCGAAAGCGGTGGGGCATTCAAGGATGAGTTTTCTGGCACGCCCCCATCGCTGGCAGTCCTCTTGCCGAGGGATTACCGGCTCGCCGTCTGCCATCCACCTCCCAGCGCCTTGTACAACGCGATGCTCGCTTGCAATCGCGCCAGGCGCAGTTGCACGTTGAGGTCCTGCGCGGCGTACAAGGTGCGCTGGGTTTCCAGCACGGTCAGCAGGTCGGTGGCACCGGCCTGGTAGCGGCTCTGGGCGATGTCGAATGCGGTCTGTGCCTGATTCAGCTCTTCGCTTTGCCATTGCCGTTGCTGGTCGAGGCCGCGAATGCTGTTCAGGGCTTTTTCCACATCGGCGAAACCATTGATGATCGCCCCGCGGTAGCTTTCCAGCAGTTCCTGCTGGCGTGCTGTGGCCTTGTCGCGTTCGGCGCCGAGACGGCCATTGTTGAAGATCGGGGCAACGAGGCCGGCCGTGAGGTTGTAGAACGGGCTGCGAAGCAGTTGATCGAACTGGTCGGCACCGGAGCCGAGTTGAGCGGTAAGGGTCAGGCTCGGCAGCATCGCCGCGCGGGCGATTTTGACGTCGGCCTCGGCCGCTGCCAGTTGCGCTTCGGCGCGGGCAATGTCCGGGCGGCGGTTGAGCAGATCGCTGGGTACGCCACTGGCAATCTCTGGCCATTGCAGCCGATCGAAGGGTTGCTGAGTGGCCGGCAGTTGCTGCACCGGTCGACCGAGCAGGGCGGCGAGGCTGATCAGCGCTTCCCGGGCCTGTTGTTGCACCAGCGGCAATTGCCGTTGCTGCGCGGCCACCAGGCTTTTCTGCTGAGCCAGCTCCAGGGCGGTGGCTGAGCCTGCGTCGTAACGGGTCTGCACCAGTTGCAAGACGCTTTGCGCGTTACCCAGATTCAGCTCGGCGATGCGCGCCTGTTCGCGCAGCGACAAGGTTTGCGCGTAGGTGCTGGCGACCCCGCTGAGCAACGTCAGCTCGACGGTGGCGCGATCAAATTCGCTGGCCTGCAAGGTGAACTGCGCGCTGTCGCGAGAGGCGCGTTTGCCGCCCCAGAAATCGACTTCGTAGCTGGCGCTCAGGTTGGTGTCGAAGTAATCCACCGCCTGATTGCTGCTGTCCGCGTCCAGTTGGCTGTAGCCGCTGCCGCGCAGCAGTTTCTGCCGATTGGCGTTGAACCCGGCCTTGATTTCCGGCAACTGCGAGCCGCCGGCGATCACCGTTCCTGCCTGCGCCTGACGCACGCGGGCGACGGCGGCGGCGAGGTCAAAACTGCCCAGGCGTGCCTGTTCGATCAAGTGGTCGAGTTCGGGGCTGCCGAACTGCGTCCACCATTGTGGATCGATACGTGCCACGCTGGCAGCATGGGGCGATTGCCAGGCGGCAGGCGTTGGCACGCCACTGTCCGGACGATGAGCAGGGCTGCCGCAGGCGCTGAGGATCAGGCACACGGTCAACAGGCTGAGGCGCGGTTTCATAGATCGATCATTCACTGGTAAGGGCCGTGACCGGGTCGAGCCGGGCAGCTTTGCGGGCAGGCATGAAGCCGAAGACAACACCGGTCACCAACGCGCAGCCGAATGCGCCGAGCACCGCCATCAACGAGAACGCGACGGCGACTTCGCTGAGGATCAGCACGCCGCCGACGATCAGCGCCAGGGCAATGCCGGCAATCCCGCCGACCACCGAGAGCATCACCGCTTCGGTGAGGAACTGGCGCAGGATGTCGCGCTGGCGAGCGCCGGTGGCCATGCGGATGCCGATCTCGCGGGTCCGTTCGCGCACGGTCATGAGCATGATGTTCATCACGCCGATGCCGCCGACCAGCAGCGAAATCGCGGCAATCGAACCGAGCATCAGCGACAGGGTGTTCTGGGTGCGCGCCTCGGCCTGGATCATCGCGGCGTTGTTGGTCAGTTCGAAATCCTTCTTGCCGTTGTGCAGGCGCAGCATCATGCGCTCGATGGCCTGCTCGGTTTCCTTGACCTTGCGCGCATCGGCGGCGGCAATCGCCACGTACTCGGGGTTGTAGGTGCCGAACAACCGCGTGCTGGCGGCGGAGTAGGGCACGGCGATGCGGTCGTCGCTGTCGGAATCGCCGGAGCTGGCGCCTTTTTCCGCGAGCACGCCGACCACTTGAAACGGCACATTCTCGATCAGGATGTATTGGCCGATCGGGTTGGCGACATCCTTGAGCAGCTTGGTCCGGACCTTGTGCCCGATCACCGCCACGGCGGCACCGGCGGCTTCATCGGCGGCAGTGAAATAGCTGCCTTCGGCCACCGGCCAGTTGAAGATTTTCGGGAAGTTGGTGTCGTTGCCGCCGACATAACTGTTGTGGTCGAGGTTGCCGAAACGCACCACCGCTTCGGCGCCGTTGACCGGCATGATCTGCTTGATCAGCGGCAGGGTGGCGAGCACCGCCAGATCGTCCAGAGTGACGATGCCCAAGGGCGCCCGTGGATGCGGGGACGCACCGCTCAAGTAAATGATGTTCGAGCCGAACGCGCCCATTTGCGCCATCACCTGGCGCTTGCTGCCTTCGCCGACCGCCAGCATGACCACCACCGACGCCACGCCGATGATGATCCCGAGCAGGGTCAGCGCGGTGCGAAAGCGGTTGATCCACATCACCCGCCATGCCGCGTGCAGGGCATCGACCAATTCACCTTTCCAGGCGCCGGTAGCTTCGGCGCCCTCGGCCAGGCGCTTGCGCAGGTCAACCGCTTGCAGGGCGCCGGGGTTGGCGCTGGTCTGGGCGTCGGGGTTGTCGCGGGCGCTGTCGCTGATGATCAGGCCGTCACGAATTTCGATGATGCGCTTGGCTCGGGCGGCGACTTCGCGGTCGTGGGTGATGAGGATCACCACGTGGCCCTGGCTCGCCAGTTCGTCGAGCAGTGCCATCACCTCTTTGCCGCTGTGGCTGTCGAGGGCGCCGGTGGGTTCGTCGGCGAGGATGATGTGGCCGCCGTTCATCAGCGCCCGGGCAATCGACACCCGTTGCTGCTGACCGCCGGACAACTGATGCGGACGGTTGCCGGTGCGCGAGGCCAGACCGAGCCGGTCGAGCAGGGCAGCGGCGCGGGCGTGACGTTCGGCGGCGGGGGTGCCGGCATAGATCGCCGGCATCTCGACGTTTTCCTGGGCCGAGCCGGATGGAATCAGGTGATAGCCCTGAAACACAAAGCCGAAGGCTTCGCGACGCAGCCACGCCAGCTCGTCACTGTCGAGGCCGGCGACGTTTTCCCCGGCAAAGCGGTATTCGCCGGAGGTCGGGCGGTCGAGGCAGCCGAGGATGTTCATCAGAGTCGATTTGCCGGAGCCGGAAGCGCCGACAATCGCCACGAACTCTCCGGCGTGGATCGACAGGTCGATGCCGCGCAGCACGTGAACCTCGGGGGCGTCGCCACCGCCGTAGGATTTGCGGATGTCCTGCAGGTCGATCAGAGGCGTTTGCATTCAGCCCCCGTTGCCGTCGGCCGGGCCGATCAGCAGGTGATCGCCTTCGTTGAGGCCGTCGACAATCTGTACCTTGAGTCGGTCGCTGATGCCGGTGCGCACCTCACGGTGCTGGATGTCGCCATTGGCAGCGATCACCTGTGCGGTCTGCAGGTTGGCGGTGGCGCTGCCCTGCAACGCGGCGACCGGCGCGGTGAGTACGTCCCTGGCCTGGTCGGCGACGAAAAACACCTGGGTGGTCATCTCGGCCATCAAGGCGTTGTCGGCGTTATCGACGTCGAGCAGCACGGTGTACAACACCACCCGCGCGCTGCCGCTTTTGCTGGTGCTGGCCGGGCTGCCGCCGCCCTGGCTGGTCTGATCCAGTGGCTTGGGCGGCACCGGCAGAATCTGCCGCACAGTGCTGCTCCAGCGTCGCTGACCGCCGCTGAGGGTAGTGAAGTAGGCGGTCATGCCCGGTTTGACGTGGCCGATGTCGGCCTCGGACACCTCGGCCCACACCGTCATCGGCGACAGTTTGGCGATGCGCAGGATCAGCGGTGTCTGTTGTTGCGCGTTGAGGGTCTGGCCTTCGCGGGCGTCGAGGGCGACCACGGTGCCGGCCATCGGCGCGTAGATCCGGGTGTAGCCGAGTTCGGCCTGATCGCTGCGCAGGCTGGCTTCGGCCTGGCGGGTCTGTGCCTGGAACATGTCGATGCGCGCCTGAGTGGCTTTCAGTTCGGCGCGGGCGGTCTGCACGTCCTCTTCGCGGGTGGCGCCGCCGGCGGCCAGATGCTGCTGGCGCTGGTACTTCTGTTGCGCCAGTTCATGCTGGGCGCGTTGTTCCTGCAATTGCGCCTTGAGGTTTTCGATGGAGAAGCGCCCGGCGTCGAGTTTGGCCTTCTGCGTGGACGGATCGATTTCCACCAGCAACTGGCCTTCCTTGACCACATCACCGACTTCCACGTGGATTTTCTGGATCTGTCCCGAGGCCTGCGCACCGACATCGACATAGCGTCGCGGTTGCAGGGTGCCCAGCGCGGTGACGCTGCTTTCGATGTCGCCACGGGTGACTTGTACGGTGGCGAAGCGGTCCCGGCCCGGCGGCATGATTTGCCACGCGGCGTAGGCAACAACAGGAATCAGACAAAGGACTACGAGCAGGGCGCGTCGGGCGGGGCGGGGACGTTTCATGCAGGGTTCCGGCCAGTGGAATTCGGCCCGTCGTTCGGGTACACGCAGAAAGCGGGCAGCCGCTGAACGCTGTCGCAGGGCGCGACAGACACGGGGAGCTGTCCTGTAAACGATGAAAGCTGCGGGGAATTTAAGCGGAGACACAGGATGTTACAGGTATAGAACGGCACTATTTGGCGGGCAACGACAAACGCCACTTTAAATCTATATGAGAATTACTATAAATTACGCACCTCAAGTTGCCACTATCTTGCTACCCCGTAATCGGGGGCTTTCGATCAGTGTGCTCAAGGATCGAATCCGCATCGAAGCGGCCGGGAGTCATGTTGGAAAACTACTATCGCGAGCTGGTGTGTTTCCTGAACGCCAAGCTCGGCAACCGCCAGGTCGCCGAAGATGTGGTGCATGACGCTTATGTGCGCGTACTGGAGCGTTCCAGCGACACGCCGATCGAGCAACCCCGGGCCTTTCTTTATCGCACGGCGTTGAATCTGGTGATCGACGATCATCGGCGCAACGCCTTGCGCCAGGTCGAACCACTGGAAGTGCTCGACAGCGAAGAGCGCTATTTCACCCCCTCGCCCCACGGCACGCTCGATCATGGCCAGCGTCTGGAGATGCTCCAGCGCGCATTGGCGGAACTCTCGCCGTTGTGCCGCGACAGTTTTCTGCTGCGCAAGATCGACGGCCTGTCCCACCCGCAGATCGCCGAACATCTGGGCATTTCCAAGGCGCTGGTGGAAAAACACATCGTCAATGCGATGAAGCATTGCCGCCTGCGCATCAAACAATGGGATGCCCATTGAGCCGGCGTCGTTAAATTTTATTTCACTGTCCTCGTTCCTACTCAACAGACGACCTGCTGTCCTGCTCAAGGCCGGTCAGGTCACTTAGGCTCTCCTTTCCCCTTGTTGAGGGGTTCATCCAGAGGACACTGGAAATGACTCAGGCAATTGCATCGCCCATCGTTCACGACCTGATCGGCGTCGGTTTCGGCCCTTCGAACCTGGCGCTGGCCATCGCTCTGCAAGAGCGCGGCCCGACCCACGGCGAGCTGGATGTGCTGTTCCTCGACAAGCAGGCCGACTACAGCTGGCACGGCAACACCCTGTCGACCCAGAGCGAGTTGCAGATTTCCTTCCTCAAGGATCTGGTAACCCTGCGCAACCCGACCAGCCCGTACTCGTTCGTCAACTACCTGAAGGCCCACGGCCGTCTGGTTGACTTCATCAACCTCGGCACCTTCTATCCGTGCCGCATGGAGTACAACGACTACCTGCGCTGGGTCGCCGGGCAGTTCACCGAGCAGAGCCGTTATGGCGAAGAAGTGCTGACCATCGAGCCGGTGCTGCACAACCATCAGGTTGAAGCGCTGCGCGTGATCTCCCGTGACACCGCAGGCCAGCAATTCGTGCGCACTGCGCGTTCGGTGGTGGTCAGTGCCGGCGGCACGCCGCGTATTCCCGAAGCGTTCAAGGCGCTCAAGGGCGATAGCCGCGTGTTCCACCACTCGCAGTACCTTTCGCAGATGGCCAAACAGCCGTGTGTGAACAATCAACCGATGAGCATCGCGATCATCGGCGGCGGGCAGAGCGCGGCGGAAGCGTTCATCGACCTCAATGATTCGTTCCCGTCGGTACAGGTCGACATGATCCTGCGCGGCTCGGCCCTCAAGCCTGCCGACGACAGCCCGTTCGTCAACGAAGTGTTCTCGCCAGAGTTCACCGACCTGGTGTTCCAGCAGAACAGCGCCGAGCGTGAACGTCTGGTCAACGAGTACCACAACACCAACTATTCGGTGGTGGACATCGACCTGATCGAACGCATCTACGGCATCTTCTATCGTCAGAAAGTCTCGGGCATTGCCCGTCATGCGTTCCGCACCCTGACCACCGTCGAGAAAGCCACCGCCACCGAGCGCGGCATCGAACTGGCGGTGCGCAACAATGCCACCGGCGAAGTCACCGTGCGCATCTACGACGCCGTGGTGCTGGCCACCGGTTACGAGCGCCAGATGCACCGCAAACTGCTGGCGCCGCTGCAAGAGTACCTGGGCGACTTCGAGGTTGATCGCAACTACAAACTGATCACCGACGAGCGCTGCAAGGCCGGTCTGTACATGCAGGGCTTCTGCCAGGCCAGCCATGGCCTGAGCGACACACTGCTGTCGGTGTTGCCGGTACGTGCTGACGAGATTGCCGGCTCGCTGTATGAGCATGGCAAGAACCGCGGGCACAGCCGTTCGATGGCGGATCTGTTGTTGGCGACTGCCAGCTGATTTTTGAGCGCCTGACACACCGCTTTCGCGAGCAAGCCCGCTCCCACAGGGGATCTTCATTGAACACAGATTTTGTGGTCAGCAGAGATCCAGTGTGGGAGCGGGCTTGCTCGCGAAGAGGCCTTCAAATACACCGCAAAAACTCATTCCTGAACCCTTCCTGAACATCCCCGACATTCCCCGATACACCTCCTTTCCCGGGTTTACTCTCGCATCATCGAGGCGTAAGCTTCGCGCGTTTTCATCAATAGCGGAGACCCACAGTGGGTACTTGTTCGAGTGACAGTTGTCGGCCGGTCTCGGTAACCGGCAGATTCTCGGCAAGATAACGCGCAGCCTTTCTCTGCCGTTGTCTCGCCGTAAAGCGAGCAGCGGCATCCCGATCATGACCAGCAAGGTCATGTCCCGACGTCCTTCTCATCGACACTGAAAAGTGTGGTTTCGACCTTTATGGTCGTCATCGCAACTCTATCGACACGCCAGTCTTTCCTGACTGGCGCGCCAAGCCTTGCCGTGCCGGTTTTTCCGGCGCACGAGGCGCGGTCGTACCTGCTCGACGGTTTCCCGGCTGACCATAGGGGCAACAGCCATGAAACTTACGCTCAAGGAATTTTTCGCAGGTTTCCTGCGTACACGCCACATCGCCCGGCACTTCCGCCGTCTGGCGCTGCTGGAGTCAATCAACGACACCACGGTCAGCCGTGAAGTGCCGCCCACCCTGGCCAACACCCTGGTCGATGCGGCCCATCGCGACAGCGGCGAACTGCTGTCTTCGCTGGGCACCCACACTGACGGCCTGACTGACTTTGAAGTCGACGCACTGCGAGCGCAGTACGGCCTCAATGAAGTCGAACACGAGCAGCCGCTGCCGTGGTGGACCCACCTGTGGCACTGCTACAAAAACCCGTTCAACCTGCTGCTGACCCTGTTGGCGGTAATCTCCTGGCTGACCGAGGACCTGAAAGCCGCCACCGTGATTTTCTCGATGGTGGTGCTGTCGACGCTGCTGCGTTTCTGGCAGGAAAGCAAATCCAACCAGGCCGCCGACGCGCTCAAGGCCTTGGTCAGCAACACCGCCACGGTGATGCGCCGCGATGAGCCGCGCATCGAACTGCCGATCAAGCAATTGGTACCGGGCGACCTGATCGTGCTGTCGGCCGGCGACATGATTCCAGCCGACTGCCGGGTATTGAGCGCCAAGGATCTGTTCGTCAGCCAGGCGGCGATGACCGGCGAATCGATGCCGGTGGAGAAGTTTGCGCGCCAGGCCGACCGCGACACGCGCAATCCGCTGGAGCTGGACAACATCCTGTTCATGGGCACCAACGTGGTGTCCGGCACCGCCGTGGCAGTGATTCTCACCACCGGCAACAGCACCTATTTCGGTGCGCTGGCGCAACGGGTCGGTGCGACTGATCGGGCAGTGACGTCGTTCCAGCTGGGCGTGAACAAAGTCAGCTGGCTGCTGATCCGTTTCATGTTCGTCATGGCGCCGCTGGTGCTGTTCATCAACGGGTTCACCAAGGGTGACTGGACCGAAGCGCTGCTGTTTGCGCTGTCGATCGCCGTCGGCCTGACCCCGGAAATGCTGCCGATGATCGTCACCTCGACGCTGGCTAAAGGCGCGGTGTTCCTGTCGCGCAAGAAAGTCATCGTCAAGCGCCTGGATGCGATCCAGAACTTCGGCGCGATGGACGTACTGTGCACTGACAAGACCGGCACCCTGACTCAGGACAAGATTTTCCTCGCACGCAACGTCGACGTCTGGGGTGACGATTCCGACGACGTACTGGAAATGGCCTACCTCAATAGCTACTACCAGACCGGGTTGAAAAACCTGCTCGATGTAGCGGTGCTGGAGCATGTGGAAGTCCACCGTGAGCTGAAAGTCGGCACGGCGTTTCGCAAGGTCGATGAGATCCCGTTCGACTTCAATCGTCGGCGCATGTCGGTGGTGGTCGAAGGGCGCGGCGAGCCGCATCTGCTGATCTGCAAAGGCGCGGTGGAAGAAGTGCTGGCAGTGTGCACCCGTGTGCAGCACGGTGACGTCGAGGAAGCCTTGAGCGATGAATTGCTGACCCGGATTCGTCAGGTCACTGCAGCATTCAACGCTGAAGGCTTGCGCGTGGTGGCGGTGGCTGCCCGTTCGATGCCGCAAGGTCGTGACACTTACAGCCTGGCGGATGAGCAGGAGCTGACGCTGATCGGTTACGTGGCCTTCCTCGATCCACCGAAGGAAAGCACCGCGCCAGCGCTCAAGGCGCTGGCCGAGCATGGCGTGGCGGTCAAAGTGCTGACCGGCGATAACGAGTTGGTGACGGCGAAGATCTGCCGCGAAGTCGGCCTCGCGCAGCAAGGCTTGCTGCTGGGCAACGATGTCGAGCGCATGAGCGATGCCGAACTGGCCGTGGCGGTGGAGAACACCAACGTGTTCGCCAAGCTGACGCCGTCGCACAAGGAGCGCATCGTGCGCATCCTCAAAGGCAACGGGCATGTGGTCGGCTTCATGGGCGACGGCATCAACGACGCCCCGGCGCTGCGCACTGCCGACATCGGGATCTCGGTCGACAGCGCGGTGGACATCGCCAAGGAAGCCGCCGACATCATCCTGCTGGAAAAGAGCCTGATGGTGCTGGAGGAGGGCGTGCTCGAAGGGCGTCGGACCTTCGCCAACATGCTCAAGTACATCAAGATGACCGCCAGCTCCAACTTCGGCAACGTGTTCTCGGTACTGGTGGCCAGTGCGTTCATCCCGTTCCTGCCGATGCTGCCGATGCACCTGCTGGTACAGAACCTGCTCTATGACATTTCGCAGATCGCGATTCCGTTCGACAACGTCGACGAGGAGATGCTGAAAAAGCCGCAACGCTGGCAGCCGGGGGATGTTGGACGCTTCATGCTGTTCTTCGGCCCGATCAGTTCGATCTTTGACATCCTGACGTTCGCCTTGATGTGGTATGTGTTTGATGCCAACACGCCGGATCACCAGACCCTGTTCCAGTCCGGCTGGTTCGTGGTGGGGCTGCTGACCCAGACACTGATCGTGCACATGATCCGCACGCCGAAGATTCCGTTCCTGCAAAGCCGTGCAGCCATGCCGCTGCTGGTGATGACCGGGATCATCATGGCGGTCGGGATCTTCCTGCCGATGGGGCCGCTGGCCAACTACTTCAAACTGCAGGCGCTGCCGTCGATGTACTTTGTGTTCCTGCCGATGATCCTGCTGGCGTACATGGCGCTGACCCAGGCGGTGAAGGGCTTCTACATCCGCCGGTTCGGCTGGCAATAACAGCAGGAGAACGCTGTTCCCCTGTGGGAGCGTTTTTGCTCCCACAGGGGATTTGTGTTTTTTCAAGGAGATGACGATGCAAGCCATCAACAACCTCAACCTCACCTCGCTGCTCGACACCCTTGTCAGCCTCAGCGCGGCGTTCATCCTCGGTGGCCTGATCGGTTTCGAACGCCAGTATCGGCAACGTACGGCGGGCCTGCGCACCAATGTGCTGGTGGCCGTCGGCGCGGCCATTTTTGTCGACATGGCCAACCGCCTTGGCGGCGCTGAAGGCGCGGTGCGGGTCGTCGCCTACGTGGTCTCCGGCATCGGTTTTCTCGGTGCCGGGGTGATCATGCGCGAGGAGGGCAACGTGCGCGGCCTCAACACCGCCGCCACCCTGTGGACTTCAGCCGCCGTCGGTGCCTGCGCCGGTGCCGACCTGCTGGCCGAAGCAGTGCTCGGTACGCTGTTCATTCTGGCCGCCAACACCTTGCTGCGGCCGATCGTCAATAACATCAACCGCCAGCCACTGGACGTGGTCTCGGCCGAAGTCACCAACATCGTTTACGTGATCGCCCGGCGTTCACAGCAGAAAGCCGTGTTCGCCTTGCTCGAGGCCGAGCTGGAGCGCAGCAACTACCCGGCCAGCGACGTCGATGTGCATGCTTTCGGCGCCGACGAAATCGAGATCGAAGCCACGCTGGCGACCACTTCGGTGGACGGCGACGAACTGGATGCGCTGGTGGCGCGGATTTCCACGTCGGCGCTGGTGGTGCAGGCGTTCTGGAGTCCGAGTACCACCGAGTAAGGCTTCGCTTGGGAAATTTCCTACAAGCACGCAGGATTAATCCGTCAGATACATTGCGTCTCGACCGTCACTATGCCGATCCTCGGGTCTGCGCAACGACGGATGGAAAATGACCTCACCCCGCGTACTGGTACTGGAAAATCATGCTTTTGCCCGCAGCGTCCTGGTCAAGATGCTGCATCGTCTGGGTGTGCGCGAAGTGGTGCAGGCGAATAACGGTGAGCAGGCGATGGTGCAGATACACCTTTGCGGCGGGGTCGACATTGTGGTCTGCGACCTGATCGATAAAGACCTCGATTGCCTGGCGTTCCTCGCCCATGCCCGGGAAACCGGCATGGTGCGCGCGGTGATTCTGTGCAGCGATTTGCGCCCGGCGCTGCATCGCACGTTGAGCCAGATGCGTTCGTTGTCCGGCCTGCAATTGCTCGGGGTCATGCCGGCGCCGCTGCAGTTGCGCCTCTTGCACAAGCTGTTGCAGCGTTACCGGTTACCGCATCCGGCGTTGACAGTGCTGGAGCCGCCCAGGGAACTGCCCGGCGAAGACGAAGTGCGGCGCGGCCTGGCCCTCGGCGAGTTTCGTGCCTGGTTCCAGCCGCAGCTCTTGCTCGCCAACGGTGCTGTCGCTGGCGCCGAAGTGCTGGTGCGCTGGGAACATCCTGGCAAAGGCGTATTGCTGCCGGGTGAGTTTCTCGCGGCGGTGCTGGCGTATGACCTGATCGATACGATGTTCAAGCAATTGCTGGAGCAGGGCCTGTGCCTGCTGGGCATCCTGCGGCGCCAGGGTACGAACCTGACGCTGTCGTTCAACCTGCACGCTTCGCAACTGGCCGGCACTGAACTGGTCGGGCACATCCAGCGTGCGCTGCAACGCCATGGCTTCAGCGGTTCGGTCCTGCAATTCGAATTGAGCGAGAACGGTCTGCTCGAACTGCCGCCCGACACCCGGGAAAGCCTGTTGCGCCTGCGTCTGCTGGGGTGTGGTCTGGCCATCGATGATTTCGGTAGCGGGTTTTCTTCGCTAAAACTGCTCTGCCAATTGCCGTTCAATCAGCTCAAGTTTGACGGCGAACTGCTGCAGCACAGCTACGAGCCATCCTGGCAGGCGCTGGTCGCTACCACCCTGGCGCTGGCCCGTTCGCTGGACATGCAACTGGTGATCGAGGGCGTCAGCAGTCGTTCGATGCAGGAGGCGCTGCTCGCCCTGGGCTGTGAAATGGGGCAGGGGTTTCACCTCGCGCGGCCGATGACCGGGCATGTCCTGCTGCAGTGGTTGTCGTCTGCCGACAGCACGCTGTGAGCCTTCGCGCAGACTTCGCGGAAAAGCTCTAGAAAGTTCCTACACTGTCCGGATGCTGGTGTATTTTTGAACCGCGCTCCGGACGGTCTCCATCCCGGTTTTTTCACTTCATGGACGATCGTATATTTCGGGGTCATTCCGGCGTGCCTTATAGGGGTTCACATGTTTAAAGCGTTGGTTGTAGACGATCATCCGTTTATCCGCTCGTCGGTGAAAATGCTGCTCAAGCAGGAAGGCTTCGACGTGGTGGCCGAGGCCGACAACGGTGCCGACGCGGTGCAATTGACCCGTGAGCACGCGCCGGACCTGATCATCCTCGACATTGCCATGCCCAAGCTCGACGGGCTGGAGGTGATCGGCCGCATCGGTGCGCTGGGCGTCAAGAGCAAGATTCTGGTGCTGACCTCGCAATCGGCGCTGTTCTACTCCATGCGCTGCATGAAGGCCGGTGCGGCGGGTTACCTGTCCAAGACCAATGACATCGATGAGTTGATCAAGGCGATCAAGGCGATCATGGATGGCTACACCTACTTTCCCAATCTTGCGACCAGTTCCGTGCGCCGCTCCGACGTCGAAGCGACCGAACAGGAAATGATCCAGAGCCTGTCCGATCGCGAGCTGACCATTTTGCAACAGCTGTCCAACGGTCTGACCAACAAGGAAATCGGTGACGCCATGCTCCTGAGCAACAAGACCGTGAGTACCTACAAGACCCGCCTGATTGAAAAGCTCAATGTAAAGTCGGTGGTGTACCTGGCCGATTTTGCCAAGCGCAACAACCTGATCTGAATGCGCCCGATCATTCGAACCTGGCTACTGGCGCTGGCGCTGACCGGTACGTTCAATATGGCGTTGGCGTCCCCGGCCGAAACCCTGCGCGTACTCGGCCGTTCGACGGTGGACAATTACAGTGTCAGCCTCGACGGGCAGGACTGGAGCTGGTTGCGCAGCAAAGGCGTTTTGCATCTGGGCGCTTCGGCGCCGGATTACTCGCCGTTTGCAATCACCAGCAATGGCACTGACTACGAAGGGCTGACGGCTGATTACGTGCAATTGCTCGCCGAGTTGCTCAACGTGCGCGTCGAGGTGCGACGCTATGCCTCGCGCGCCGATGTACTGCAAGCGCTGAAGAACGGTGAAGTGGACCTGGTCGGCACCGCCAATGGTTTCGAGGCAGCCGACCCGGAACTGGCGATGTCCCGCGCTTATGCCGATGACCTGCCAACCCTGGTGACCCGGGTCGGCGACAGCTCCGATCTGCCCCCGGACCTGGCCGGCAAACACGTGGCGATGCTCTATCACTACTTGCCGCCGGAGACGGTCAAGGCCTTCTATCCCAAGGCCGATGTGCAGCTCTATCCGTCGACCCTCAGCGCCATCGGCGCCGTGGCGTTCGGCAATGTCGATGTCTATCTGGGCGATGCGATCAGTGCCAATTACCTGATCAGCAAGAACTACCTGAACAACGTGCAACTGGCCGACTTCTCGCAGATGGAGGTGCAGAACTTTGCCTTTGCCCTGCCGCGTGACAATGAGCAGCTGTTGCGCATCGTCAACGCGGCATTGGCGAGTATTCCGGTGGGCGAGCGGATGACCATTCTGCGGCGCTGGAGTGCCGGCGGTTCGAGCATGCCCGGTCAGCAGACACTGCATTTCAGCACCAGCGAGCAACGCTGGATGGCACAGCATCCACGCCTGCGGGTGGCGATTGATGACAGTTTCCTGCCGCTGTCGTTTTACGGTCAGGACGGCGAGTTCCGTGGTATCAGCGCCGACGTGCTGGCCAAGGTCGCGCTGCGAACCGGGCTGAAATTCGACGTGCAACGTGCGCAGTCGGTGTCGGAGCTGGTCGAGCAGATTCGCGATAATCGTGCCGACCTGTTGATCACCCTGACCCCCAGCGCCGAGCGCGAAGGCACCCTGCGTTTCACCCGTCCGTACCTGAGCATGCCGTTCGTTCTGGTCAGCCGGATTGGCGCCGACAGCCCGGGCACGCTGGATGACATGGCGGGCAAGCGTCTGGCGCTGATCCGCGGCAATCCGCTGCGTGAAATGCTGGTGGCGGATTACCCGCGCGTGACGCTGGTCGATGCCGAAAACGCTCAGCAGGCGATGACGCTGGTGGCCAACGGTCAGGCCGATGCGGCGGTCAATTCGCTGATCACCGCGCGTTACATGATCTCGCGCCAGTACCGCGAGCGTCTGCGCATCACCAGCACCGTCGGTACTCAGTCGGCACAGGTGTCGTTTGCCACTGCACGCGGCTCGCTGGAGCTGTATTCGATCCTGGAAAAAGCCCTGCTGAGCATCCCGCCCGAAGAGCTGGATGAGGTGACCAATCGCTGGCGCAGCGAAGTGGTGGTCGATGACAGTTACTGGCTGCGCAACCGCACGGCGATCATTCAGGGCTTTGCCCTGGCGGCGGTGCTGTTGCTGGTGGCGCTGGGCTGGATCGCCTATCTGCGGTTGCTGATGCGCAAACGCCGGCAGGCGGAAATCGCCCTTAACGATCAACTGGAATTCATGCGCGTATTGATCGACGGTACGCCGCACCCGATCTATGTGCGCGACCGCGACGGCAAGCTGCTGGTGTGCAACGAAGGTTATTTGCAGGTGTTCGACGTCCAGCGCGATGCGGTGATCGGCAAGACCGTGCTCGAAGGCGTGCTGAGTAATCGCGATGAGGCTCAGGCCTATCACCGCGACTACCTGCAAGTGATGAGCGAAGGCTTGCCGCGGGTACAGGATCGCAGCCTGAGCATGGGCGACAAGGTGCTGACCATCTATCACTGGATGCTGCCGTATCGCGGCAGCGACGGCGAGGTCAGCGGTATGATTGGCGGCTGGATCGACGTCAGTGAACGTCAGCATCTGCTGCAGGAGCTGCGCGAAGCCAAAGAGGGCGCCGACGACGCCAACCGAGCGAAAACCACGTTCCTGGCAACCATGAGCCATGAGATCCGCACGCCGATGAACGCGGTGATCGGCATGCTCGAACTGGCGATGAAAAAAGCCGATCAGGGCATCATGGATCGCTTCGCCATCGAAGTGGCGTCGGGGGCTGCCCGGGGGTTGCTGGACCTGATCGGCGACATCCTCGACATCGCGCGTATCGAGTCGGGGCGCCTGTCGCTGACCCCGGAACGTGCCAATCTGCGCGAACTGGTGGAGTCGGTGGTGCGCATCTTCGAAGGGCTGGCGCGGCAGAAGCATTTGCGTCTGGTGCTGGAACTGGATGCAGCGGCCAATCGCGATGTGCTGATCGATCCGCTGCGCTTCAAGCAGGTGCTGTCGAACCTGCTGAGCAATGCAATCAAGTTCACCGAACAGGGCCGGGTGCGGATCAGCGTCAAGGTCGAGCCGGGCCGTGACGATGAGCGTCTGAACCTCGCGCTGCAGGTCGAAGACAGCGGCAGCGGCATCAGCGCCGAAGACCAGCAGCGCTTGTTCAGCCCGTTCACCCAGGCCAGCAACAACACGCAGTCGGCGCGCAGCGGTTCCGGGCTGGGCCTGGTGATCAGCCGTACGTTGTGCGAAATGATGGGCGGCCAGTTAAGCCTGCACAGTGAGCTGGGGCAGGGCACGCGAATCGACGTGCAACTGGCCTTGCCGACCCTGCAACCGCTGAAGGAAGTGCCTCGTGAAAACGCTGAACCGGCAGCTCCCGGGCATGCGTTGAATATTCTGGTGATCGACGATTACCCGGCCAATCGCCTGTTGCTGGCGCAGCAATTGAGTTATCTCGGGCACCGGGTCAAGGATGCCGAGGACGGTGCCCATGGTTTGCGCGCCTGGCGTGGCGAGACCTTTGATGTGGTGATCACCGACTGCAACATGCCGATCATGAACGGCTATGAACTGGCCCGGGCCATCCGCGAAGAAGAGACGACGCGTCAGTTATCGCCCTGCCTGATTCTCGGCTTCACCGCCAATGCCCAGCCCGAAGAGGTCAGCCGCTGTCGTGTGGCCGGGATGGACGACTGCCTGTTCAAGCCGATCAGCCTCAAGGATCTGAATGCGCAACTGGCCCAAGTGAAACCGCAACCGGTGCAGCAGGCCACTAAGTCTGCGGATACGCCGTTGACCGATGAGATTGATCTGACCAGCCTCGAACAGTTGACCCGAGGCGACCGCGCATCGATCAAAAGCCTGCTCGGTGATCTGGCCAACAGCAATGACGAAGACATGGCCCGACTGATGCGTTTGTTCACCCGCAACGATTTGCCGGGCATGGCCGACCTCGCGCACCGGGTCAAGGGCGGGGCGCGGATCATCCAGGCGCGTGCGCTGATCAATGCCTGCGAGCACCTCGAGACAGCCTGCAACGGGCTGGATCCGGCGCAACTGACCGAGGCCGTCGATGGCTTGCAACAAGCCATGGAACGGCTGGCCGATCAGTTGGAGCCGTTACTCGTTTAAGTTGTTGCTGGGAAATGTCCTACATGCCGCAGGGAATGCGCCTACGGGACTGACCTCTCCAAAAGACCAAGATAACTCCGTCGCCCAGGCAGATGGCTTGTAACTCTCGACGCATTTCGCGTCGGACAACCATCCAGACTTTCGCGACAGATTCGTCTCTTACTTTTGGAGTTGTCCCATGAATCGCAAAGCTCTCGCCATCGCCGTACTGGTTGCCGCCACTGGCGCTCAATTCGCCAACGCCGCCGACGGCACCATCAACTTCAACGGTGAACTGCGCAACCAGACCTGCACCATCGCCGTTGACGGCGTGGTTTCGCCAGCCATCGCCACCGTGACCCTGCCGACCATCTCCACCGGTCTGCTGACCGCTCCAGGGCAGGTTGAAGGCCAGACCGGTTTCAACATCCAGTTGAGCAACTGCGTCGGCACCGCGACCACCGCCGCTGCGTTTTTCAACTCGGGCGCCACCGTTGACCCGATCAGCGGCAACCTGAAGAACATGACCGGCACCGCCAACAACGTGCAACTGCAACTGGTCGACCAACAGGGCGGCGCTGTGATTCAGGCCGGTAACACCAACCAGATCACCAATACCACCCGCAACACCATCGACGGTACTGGCGCGGCCAACATGCCGTACGCCGTGCAGTACTTCGCCACCGGCGCGACCACACCGGGCACGGTGATCAGTTCCGTGACCTACAACGTCGACTACCAGTAAGCCGAAGTCACACTGACGCGCCCGGCCAGGGGGGGCAATGGCGCGTCAGCGTGCGGGCAATGAGGTGCGCATGCGTTACGCAAGTGTTATTCGAATCGGCGCAATACTGACGCTGTCCATGCTCATGTATGCGCAAGCCAAGGCCGGTGTGGTGATCACCGGGACGCGTGTGGTGTATCCCGCGAGTCAGAAAGAAGTCACCGTTAAATTGAACAACAACGGCGCACGTCCGGTACTGGTGCAGTCGTGGGTCGACAGCGGTGATCTGCAATCGAGCCCGACCAGTTCCAAGGCGCCGTTCGTGCTGTCGCCGCCGGTGTCGCGTATCGACCCGAACAAAGGCCAGAGCCTGCGCTTGATGTTCACCGGTGCGGCGCTGCCGGCCAGCAAAGAGTCGGTGTTCTGGCTCAACGTACTGGAGATCCCGCCGAAGGCCGAAGGCCCGACGGACCTCAACGTGTTGCAGATGGCGTTCCGCTCGCGGATCAAGATTTTCTACCGTCCCGACGGACTGCCCGGCAACCCCAATGAAACACCGCAGCAGATGCAGTGGAAAGTCGTCGCGGTGGACAAGGGCTATGCGTTGCAAGCCTTCAACCCGAGCGCCTTTCACATGTCTCAGGTCGAGCTCGCACTGACGGTCGGCACCCAGCGCTACGACAGTGAAAACGGCATGGTCGAGCCGGGTGAAACCAAGCTGTTTGCCGTGCCCGGGCTCAAGTCGATGCCCGCAGGTGCTGCCCAGGTCGAGTTCAACGCGATCAACGACTACGGCGCACTGGTGCCGATCAAACAACCGCTCAAGCCCTGACCTCTCCGCGAACGTTTTAGTGCACGAGTAACCTATGAAAGCTCATCCACGCCTGGGGGCCAGCCCGCAGGCTCGCCCTCGCTTTGCCCTGAATCCGCTGACCGCGCTGGTGTTGCAGACGCTGGCGGGGTTCTCGGGCGCGTTCGCCACCCCGGCCGCGCTGGCCGAAGACGTGCAGTTCAACGACGCGTTCCTGCCGGAAGACTCGCGTACGCTCGATCTGAGCGCCTACCAGCAAGGCAACCCGGTGTTGCCCGGTGAGTACCGCGCCGACGTCGCCGTCAACGGCAAACTGGTGACCCGTCAGGACATTCGCATCAATGCCGAGGCCGATGGCAGTCACCCGACCGTGTGTTTCAGCCGGGGCGTGCTCGAGCTGATCGGCGTGGTCTTGCGCCGGTTGTCTGCCCAAGCCACAGCCAGTGTCGAGAGCGGCGCTGCGTGCCTGGACATCGCGCAGTTGATCGAGGGCGCGAGCGCGGTGTTTTCGCCGTCCACCCAGCAGTTGGATGTCAGCATTCCGCAAGTTGCCCTGCGCCGTGATGCCCGTGGTTATGTCAGCCCTGATCTGTGGGATCGCGGTGTGACCGCCGGCACCCTGAGCTACAACTTCAACGCCAACCATAACAAGACCGAAACCGGTAACTATGACTCGGCGTACCTGGGCTTGAACGCCGGGCTGAACGTCGGTGACTGGCGTCTGCGCCACAACGGCTCGCTCAGTTGGGACAAGTTCAGCGGTCAGGACTACCAGACCCTCAACACCTACGCCCAACGCGACATCACCTCGCTCAAGAGCCAATTGACCGTGGGCGAGGCCAATACCAGCGGCGAGATCTTCGACACCCTGGCCTATCGCGGTGTGCAACTGGGCACCGACGACCGCATGCTGCCCGAATCCCAGCGCGGTTACGCTCCGGTGATCCGTGGCATCGCTCGCACCAGTGCGCGGGTGGCGGTGCGTCAGGCCGGCAATCTGTTGTATGAAACCACGGTGGCGCCGGGCGCCTTCGTGATCGATGACCTGTACTCCACCGGTTATGGCGGTGACCTCGATGTCACCGTCTACGAAGCCGATGGCAGCGAGCAGACGTTTATCGTGCCGTTCGCCTCGACCGCGCAATTGCTGCGTCCGGGCACCTCGCGTTTCAGCGTCACCGCCGGTGAAACCCGCAACAACTACATCGACAGCCAGGCGAAGCTGATTCAGGGTACGTATCAGCTTGGCCTGAGCAATATCTTTACCGGTTACGGTGGTTCGCAACTCAGTGATGATTACCGATCGGCCCTCGGCGGTCTGGCGTTCAGTACGCCGGTCGGCGCGATGGCAGTAGACGTCACGCACGCCCAGACCGACCTCAAAAGCGGCACCGCCAGCGGCCAGAGTGCGCGCCTGAGCTACAGCAAAAACATCCTTGAAACCGGCAGTAACTTTGCCGTGGCAGCCACCCGGTTCTCCACGCAAAACTACCTGGATTTCAGCAACGCCGTGCAGTTGCTCGACGCCGAGCGCAATGGGCTGGACACCAGCCTGTTCGGGCGTCCGCGCAGTCGACTGTCACTGACCGCCAACCAGAGTCTGGGCGACTGGGGGCAAGTGGCGTTCAGTGGTTATTCGCAGAATTACTGGAACCTGCCGGGCCGCGATCTGCAGTACCAGTTCAGCTACAACAAGCAGGTCGGCGCGGTCAGTTATGGCGTCAGCGCCAACCGGGCACGGGTCGGTCTGGGCGAGATGGACACCAGCCTGCTGTTCACCGTGAGCATGCCGCTGGAGTTCGGTTCCTCCGTGAACCGCCCGCAGCTGTCGGCGCGGGTCATGCGTGATACCGATGGCCAGTACAGCCAGCAGGCGACCCTGAGCGGCACCGCCGGTGAGGACCGCCAGTACAACTATGGCGTGACTGCCGGCCACGATGGTGCGAGCCGCACCAACAGCACGTCGGTCAACGGTCAGTACATCGGCCCGAAAGCCATCGTCGGTGCGACTGTCAGCCAGGGCGCGGGTTACGACAGCCTGTCGCTCAACGCCAGCGGCAGCGTGGTCGCGCACCCCAACGGCGTGACCCTGACCCCGTATCGCGGCGAAACCATGGCGGTGATCACTGCCGAAGGTGCCGAGGGCGCCAAGGTCGTTGGCTTCCCGGGGCTGAAACTCGATCGCCATGGCAACGCCGTGGTGCCGTACCTGCGTCCGTATGAATTGAACGAAGTGGCAATCGATCCGCTGGGCACCTCGCTGGACGTTGAGCTCAGCGAAACCAGTCAGCAAGTCGCGCCACGTGCCGGTGCCGTGGTCGCGCTCAAATACGGCACCCAGAACGGCCAGGCCCTGCTGCTCAACGTGACGCTGGACGATGGCAGTGCGTTGCCGTTCGGCGCCGGCGTGGTCGATGACCGTGGCGTTTCGGTGGGGGTAGTCGGGCAGGGCGGACAGCTGTATGCCCGGGTCAAGGAAGGTGCACGCCGGTTGTTGATCAGCTGGGGCACCAAGGCCGATCAGCAATGTGCGTTGCCGTTGCCGCCGGGCAAGAGCGAAGGCAAGCAGTTGCAACAAGTGAGCGCGGTGTGCTCGGTGAACCATTCAGATAATCGCGTTGCTTCTGTGAACAGCGCACAGGGGTACAAGTGATGAAGATGATGCGTTTGCTCAAATCGGGTGCGGCGGTGGCGGGTTTGTCGTTGGCAGCGGGTGCCGCCATGGCTGACTGCGGCTTCATTGATGGCACATCGAGCATGGTCAGAACCCAGCCGTTGCTGGGCGGCAATTTGACCGTCGGCCGCGACGTGCCGCTGGGCGCGGAGATTTATCGGCAGACGTTTCAGGCGGCCACGTTTGTGCGGTTGTCGTGCTCTGCCGGGTTGTACAACATCGAGACTCGTCGAGGTCTGCCGGTCAGGCCGCTGGCCTTGTCCTCCTGGGCTGGCACGCCGTGGGCGGGAAATGTCTATCAGAGCGGCGTGCCCGGCATTGGCGTTGCGATCTGGTATGCCGGTAATGCATTGCCATTTTCCGGGAATGGGACCAACTGCGGCAGCGGCACCAATGTGTGTGTCTGGACGTTACAGAACACCCTGACTTTCGACATGTCCTTCATCAAAATTGGTGACGTGTCTCCTGGCACTATTCAGGGCGCCCAGCTACCAACGGTTGACCAGCGCTGGGTGACCAGCAACAACCTTGAAGTCAGTCGTGTGAACTTCTCCGGCAGCATCAACATCGTCTCGCGTACCTGCCAGACCCCGGACGTTTCAGTGCCGATGGGCACGCACATGCTCAACGAGTTTTCCGGCAAAAACTCGTTTACGGCGTGGAAGGATTTCTCCATCGCGCTGAACAACTGCCCGGCGTTCAATGGTTACTACCAGAATACCGGCCCGCGTTGGTTGAGCGACGGCAGCAGCAACAACCTCGACTCACGCAAGAACAACGTCCTGCAGGTGCGCCTGGACCCGACCCGCGCGGCCATCACCCCCAACCTCGGGATCATGAGCCTCAACCCCAGTGCACCCGGCGAAGACCCGGCGGCCACTGGCGTCGGCCTGCAAGTCGCTGACAGCAACGGCACGCCGCTGCCGCTGGCGACGCTGCGCGCCAGCGGCATCACTCCGCGTGCCGTCGAGGGCGCCAGTTACACCATCCCGTTGAAGGCCCGCTACATCCAGACCGGGGACAGCATCACCGCAGGCCCCGCCAATGCCACGGCGACCTTCACCATCAATTACTACTGATTGGCCGACTTGATTGAGCGCAACCCGTCCGGGTCCACAGATCAATAACGACCGGCCCCGGACGCCACTGTTAGGAGTGTTAGATGACTATTGAACGTGTGTTTTCCCACGCGCGCGTATCGGCCTGCCTGCTGATCGTGGCCGGGGCCTTGAGTGCCTGTGCCAGCGCACCGGTGCCCGAGCAGCAGATCACCCTGTCGAGGGATGCCGTCAGTCGCGCGGTGTCCGCCGAAGCGAAGCAATACGCGCCACTGGAGATGAAAGCCGCGCAGGACAAGATGTTTCTGATGGAGCGGGCCATGGGCGAACGTGATTACGTTCAAGTGCGAACCCTGGCCGAACAGATCGAAGCCGATGCCAACCTCGCCGAGCGCAAGGCGCGCGCGGTCAAGTGGCAGAAACAACTGGTCGATGCGCGCAGCGGCATTCAGGTGCTCAAGCAGGAAATGCTGCAAGACCCGGCCACCGGTTTCAACCCGCCAGCCAGCGCTCAATAAGGAACGTTTCATGTCGACTTTCAAATTACTGCCCGTCGTTTCGTTGTGCGCGCTGGTGCTCGCCGGCTGCGCCACACCGCCGGAGAACCCGCAATTGCTGCAAGCCCGTGCGCAGTTCGCCGCACTGCAACACAAACCTGAATCGAACACGCTGGCAGCCCTCGAAACCCGCGAGGCGTTCATTGCCCTGAACAAGGCCGACCAGGCTTCACTCAAGGATCGCAAGGCTCCGGACGTCGAGCAGTTGACCTACCTCGCCAGCCAGAAAATCGCTGTCGCCGAGCAGACCATCGCCATGCGCCAGGCAGAAGGCGGGCTGAAAAAGATTGATGCCGAACGCACGCAGGTGCAACTGGACGTGCGCACCCAGCAGCTCAAGGCCTTGCAGGCAATGAAGGCGCAGAAGACCGAGCGGGGCGAAGTGGTGACTTTCGGTGACGTGCTGTTCGACACCGGCAAGGCCGATTTGAAGTACGGCAGCCAACGCAACTTCGAGCAGTTGGCGCAGTACCTGACGGCCAACCCGGAGCGCAAAGTGCGGATTGAAGGTTTTACCGATGACGTGGGCAGCGATGACTTCAATCAGCGTCTGTCGGAGCGGCGTGCCGATGCGGTGGCATTTGCGCTGAAGCGCATGGGCATCAGCGCTGATCGCCTGATCACCAAGGGTTACGGCAAGCAGTTTCCGATTGCCGACAACGGCAGTGCGCACTCGCGTCAGCTCAATCGTCGGGTGGAGGTGATTCTTTCCTACGGTGCGGCGCCCGTCGGTACTCGCGGTTGATCCATGGCAAGCGAGCCTGCAATGGGCTCGCTTGTTTGATTGTGCTGACACTGGCGGTCAACACCGATCAGTTCTCTTGGGAAATTTCCTACAAGCATAGGGAATTTTCCTACTCAGAATTTTCGCTCAGCTCTCTAAATTGGCAGCCTCTTCGGGTTTGAACCGTGCCATGGCGTGTTTCGAACTCAGTCCGAAAAGCGCCGATGTCGAGATCGGCCCCCCTGAGGTCAAGCGCATGAAAGCCTTTGTTCCTGCATTTCGTCGAACGCCTGTCGCGGTAGCGGTAGCCTTGCTTGTACCGCTGCACGCCAGCGCCTATACCGCTTCGGTCAACAGCGGAGCAGTGGTCTATGACGAAACTGTCACCGCCGGACTGCAATCGATCGGCACCTCTGGCACGGCGTATCGTACGACCGTGAGTGGCAGTGGCTCGCAAAATGTGTTCATGAATGGCGTCACGCACGACACCTTGGTCGACGGTGCGACGCAGAGTGTCTCCAGTGGTGTCAGCCATGGCACGGTGGTCAACAACGGCGGTACACAACTGGTCGGTGCCAGCGGCACTGCCAATGACACCGTTCTCAACGACAGCCAGCAGACGGTGACCCGTTCTACGGCCAATCGCACGCTGATCAACGCCGGTAGCGTGCAGACCCTGGATGTCATGTCCATCGCCAATGACACACAGATTGGCAATAACGGCGTGCAGAACCTGATCAACATGGCCGTTGCCAACGGTAGCGTGATCGAAGCCGGCGGCGAACAGACGCTGCGCAGAGGTGTTTTGGGTGGGGCGGTGGCCAATGACACTCAGGTCCAGGGAGGTACCCAAAGCGTTTACGACACTGGCACGGCCAACCGCAGCACGGTGAGTAACGGCGGCCAGATCAATCTGTACAGCGGCGCGCAGGCCAACGGTGTAGTGGCAGGCGCCGGTGGCACGGTCAATATCATGGACAACGGCGTGAAAACCGTGGACTCGCTGACCCTCGACGGCGGTCGCCTGGCCTTCGTGCCGAGCACCGACGGCAGCTTCAAGACCTTCACCGTCAACGCCTTGTCCGGCAGCGGCAGCATTCTGATGAACACCGATATCGCCAGTCAGCATGATGACTTGCTGGTGGTGCAGGGCGCTGGCCTGGCCAGTGGCGACCACACGCTGATCGTCGGCGATTCAGGCCGCGAACCGACCTCGGCGGACGGGCGTCTAGTGCTGGTGGACACCCATGGCGGCAGCGCGAAGTTCGGCCTCTATGGCGGGCATGTCGATGCCGGCGCGTTCCGCTACACCTTGCAGCAGCAAGGCAATGACTGGGTGTTGGCCAGTTCCGGGAACACGCCAGTAGATCCGGTTACGCCCGTAGATCCGGGTAAACCGGTTGATCCGGTTGATCCGGTAACGCCTGTCGATCCCGGCAAGCCGGTGGATCCGGTAACACCTGTCGATCCGGGTAAACCGGTGGATCCGGTGGCGCCTGTCGACCCGGGTAAACCGGTGGGTCCGGTGACACCCGTCGATCCGATAACGCCGGTTGATCCGGTCACTCCGCCGCGTCCGGTGGACCCGGGTCCGGAGCATCTGTCCAAGGGCAGCAACGCCGCGATTGCCGCACACACCGCAAGTGCCGGTCTGTGGAGTGCGCAAATGAACGCACTGGTCAAACGCCTGGGCGAGTTGCGCCTGGGCCAGGATGACGGCGGTATCTGGACTCGGGCCATCGGCAAGCGCTTCGATGTCAGCGAGCACTCCAGCCGTGCCTACCGCCAAGACATCAGCGGTCTGGAAGTGGGCGCCGACAAGGCGTTCGCCCTCGACAGCGGCAAAGTCTATATCGGTGGCATGCTCGGCACGGCCCGCTCGGACCTGGACTTCGGAGAAGGTGCGTCCGGCGAGATCGACAGCCGTATGTTCGGTGTCTATGCCACCTACCTGAACGACAACGGTGTCTATGTCGACAGCGTGTTGAAGTACAGCCGCTTCGACAACGACATCAAGACCCCGAGCAATCTGGGCGAGTCGGTCAAGGCGTCCTACAACACCAACGGCATCGGTGCGGACATCGAGGTGGGTAAACGCATTGCGCTGAAGGACGGTTGGTTCGTCGAGCCGCAAGTCGAAATCACCGCCACCCGCGTACAAGGTGCGAGCTACACCGCCAGCAACGGGCTGCGGGTCAAGTCCGATGACCTCGATTCGCTGCAGAGCCGCGTCGGCTCGTTGTTTGGGCGCAGTCTGGAACTGAGCAACGGCATGAAAGCCCAGCCGTACGTCAAGGCGTCCTACGTCACCGAGCATGCAGGCGCCAGCAAGGTGCGGGTGAATGGCAATTCGCTCGATGCCGATCTGCCGGGCAATCGTGTCGAACTGGGTTTCGGCGGTGTATTGCAGGTCAGCGAGAAGAGCAAGATTTCGCTGGATGCCGAATACGCCAAAGGCAATGACATCGAGCAACCCTTCGGTGTGACCGTGGGCTATCGCTACCTCTGGTAAGAATAATCGCCGCATGGGTCAGACCTGTGTGGCGATCTTGTCGGCTTTCCAGAGGTTTCTGCCTGTCTTTAGGACTTGTCCTACATAGATCACCAGGGGACTTGGTTAGCGTGATCAGCACATTTCCCACGCTGTTGAATTCTATGTCCTACAAGTGCAGGCGAATTGTAATCGTCGAAGAGCAGCCCGTTCTGCAGTCCCGGATTGTTCGAGTCTTTCACGAGCTGGGCTATCGCGATCTCACGCCAATCCGTTCGTTTCGTGAACTGCTGGCGTTGACGCATTACGCCCATGACCCGTTCGAGCAATACGATCTGCTGATCATCAACGGCGAACTGATTACCGCCGCAGGGATTGATCCGGTGCGGTTCTTTCAGGGCAACCCGCAGATCCGCCATGGCGTGATTCACGATGCCCGGCGTGGTCAGCCCCGGGCCGAGGCGATATTCGTAACCGGTCGAAGACAGCTGTTGATGCTGCGTACGCCGGATCGCCAGAGCCTTGGCGCCGTGCTGGAGCACCTCAATGTCTAGGACGTTTCCCACGCAGCTTCAGACCTTTCCTCACGAGTTGAACGCTCAGGTAGCGGACACTCACAGGCCTTTCACCTACAACGAGCCCACCACCATGTGCAACCCGCCGCTTCGTATCCTGGTGCTTGAAGACCACCCGTTCCAGCGTTCGGTGGCGGTGAGCATGCTGCAGAGCCTGGGATGCCATCAGGTGTTTGAAGCCAGTGATGGGGCGCAGGCGCTGGCGCTGCTGGATGAGGTTGGCACGGTCGACATCGCCCTGTGCGATTTGCAGATGGAGGGCATGGACGGCCTGGAATTCCTGCAACGGATCGGGGCATCGGGGCAAGTGAAGGCGGTGATCATCTGCAGTTCGTTGTCGGCGGATCTGCGTCGCGCGGTGCATCAGATGGTCACGCTGCTCGGCCTGAAACTGTTGGGCGATGTCGGCAAACCGATGCAAGCGCAGGTGTTGGCCGGGCTGTTGGACACGTTCATCGACCGGCCGCCCGTCGCCGATAGCCCGGCCGGGGCTGTGACGTTGGCCAGTGAGGCTTCGGTACGCCAGGCGTTGGCCGAGCAGCAACTGCATGCCTGGTATCAACCCAAATTCAATCTGCACACCGGTGAAGTCTGCGGTGTCGAGGTGTTGTGCCGCTGGCTGCACCCGACCCGGGGAATTATTGCCCCGGCGCAGTTCATGCCGGTGCTGGAGCGCTGCGGCTTGCTCGACGACTTGCTGTTTTCCCAGCTGGAGCAGGCGCTGAAGCTGCACCAGAGCGCCCGGGCCAAAGGCTTTGCACTGAACATGGCGTTCAATCTGCAAACCGTGCAATTGGCCCATCCGGAACTGGCCAACACCCTTAAAACCACGCTGGCGCGGCATGCTGTGACGGGTTCGAGCCTGACTTTCGAACTGACCGAAAGTGGCTTGCTGGAAGCACCGGCCACCAGTCTGGAGAGCCTGGTGCGGCTGCGGATGATGGGCTGTCGCTTGTCCATCGATGACTTCGGCGCCGGGTTTTCTTCATTGCAACGTCTGTGTCAGTTGCCGTTCAACGAAATCAAGCTCGACGCCGAGTTCATCCGCAGCCTTGAGCATGAGCCACGTTGCCGGGCGGCAATCAGCAGCACCCTGGCGCTGGGTGAAACACTGGGCATGGCGGTGGTGATCGAAGGCATCGAAACCGATGCGCAGCGTCGTGAATTGCTGGCGCTGGGGTGTACGCAAGGGCAGGGCTACTGGTACGCACGGCCGATGGCGGGGGCCGATCTGTTGAATTGGCTGCAACGGCGCAACCATGGCAAAGGAACAGATGAATGAGCGGATTTTTAGGAAAGATCCTACAGAGCAGTTCTGGCGCGATGCGTAGTCTTGGCGCACCCACACCTGACCTTCGGGAGATCGAGCATGATCAATAAAACCCTGCGCATCCTGATTGCCGACCCACAGCATTTTCACCGGATGAAAATCGAGCGCCTGTTCAACCACCTCCAATACTTCCGCGTCGCTCCGGTGCAGAGCCTGCTGGAGTTGCTGACGCTGGTGGAATACGGCTGCGAGCCGTTCGACGCGGTGGTCATCAATGCCGAATTGGCGGCTGGGTCGTTGGACCTCTCGGGCTTTTTCCTGAACAACCTGCATGTGCGTCATGTGCTGATTTACAACGAGCCATCAGCCCCGGTGCAGACCCCAGCAGGCTTCGCTCAGGAGAACGTGCAGATCAGCCATGCCGCATTGCCGAACCTGGCAGCGATCGAGCACCTGATGGCCCGCGTCGATGTTAGGCCGGTGTGCGCATCGAATGTCTGGAACCCGGCGTCGGCCTTGCAACGACGGGCCTGAGCACGGTTTGGTGTTTGTCGCAACTGTCAGATCTGACAGGTAGATCCCATGTGATTCCCGTGTAACAGTCATAGCGCAGCCACTGCGTCAGGAGCAGCCGATGCCGGTGGCGCCTTTGTCATGTTGTTGCACGGGGAGCCGTCATGAAGTCAGCGCTGATCGTCGACGATCACCCGGTGGTGCGGGCTGCCGTGAAACTGGTGCTCGAAACCGAGCGCTTCAAGGAAATTCACGAAGCAGCGAGCGCCAGCGAAGCCATGGCATTGCACCGAGAGCACAAGCCCAAACTGGTGGTGCTCGACCTCAAGCTGGCAGGGGTCGGCGGCCTGGAAGTGCTGGAGCGGCTCAAGGCCAACGATCCCGGGTGCAAGGTGCTGATCTTCACTTCCCAGGACCCGCAGTATTATCAGGACCGCTGCCTGCGTGCCGGCGCCTTGGGCTACGTCGCCAAAACCAACCAGCTGCTGCAATTGCACAAGGCGATCCAGGCACTGATGTCGGGCTATTCCTATTTTGCGGCGCCGTCTGACAACGACTATACGTCGGCCCCGTTGCACCGCAGCGAAAAGCAGATGATCGACGAACTCTCCAATCGCGAGCTGAACATCCTCGAGCAATTGGCGCACGGCAAGCCCAACAAACTGATCGCCGAAGACATGCACCTGAGCCATAAAACCGTCAGCACCTACAAAACCCGCTTGATGAAAAAACTCGGGGTGAACTCGACAGTGCACTTGCGCGAATTCGCCAAACGCAATCATCTGATCTGAGTGACCTGATGAGTTCGCGAGGCTGGTTGTGTGTGTTGTGGTTGAGCATCACGACCACCTGTTGGGCCAGTGACTCGCCGCAACGCCTTGAGTTGTTGCCGCAAGCCGGACTGGACAATATCCACATCGCGCTCGATGAGCGTGACCGGCAATGGCTGCGCCAGCACCCGGTATTGCGCATGGGCATCTCCGGCCCGGATTATCCACCGTTCGAAATCACCCGCAATCAGCAAGAGCTGGAAGGGCTCACCGCCGATTACGCCGAGTTGCTGGCGCAATTGCTCGGTGTGCGCATCGACGTGCAGCGCTACGCCAACCGTGACGCGGTGATGGCCGCGCTCAAACGCGGCGAGCTGGACCTGCTGGGCACTTCCAACAACTTTGAACTGGCCGACCCGGACTTCAGGCTGTCGCGCCCCTACGCCGAAGACCAGCCGATGCTGGTGACCCGGCTCGATGAAACGTTACCGGCGGATCTGGCGGGCAAACGCATCGCCATGGTCGAGGACTATCTGCCACTGGCCAGCGTGCAGGCGTTCTATCCCCGGGCGGACGTGCAGCGCTACCCCTCCGCGATGGACGCACTCGGTGCGGTGGCGTTCGGGGTCGATGACGGGTACCTGGGTGACCTGATCAGCGCCAATTACCTGATCAACACCAATTACCGCAATGACCTGCAACTGGCCGGGCCATCGGGGCTGGACGCCAACCCCTTCGGTTTCGCCCTGTTGCGTAGCGAGGTACGCCTCAAACGCATCATCGACAGGGCACTGGCGGTGATTCCCATGGAACGCCGGCAACTGATCGAGCAACGCTGGAGTGCGGGGCGCGCGCAAGTGGCCGCACAGTCTCGGGTACGCCTCAGTGTCAGTGAGCGGGAGTGGCTGGACCAGCATCCGGTGGTACGAGTGGGGGTGATCGAAGACTTCGCGCCGCTGACGTTTTTTGATGCCGAGGGGCGTTTCAGCGGGTTGTCGGCGCAACTGCTCAACCTCATCAGTCAACGCACCGGGCTGCATTTCGAAGTTGTCCGGGGGCGATCGCTGGACCGCCAGATCGAGCAGCTCAAGGCCGGTGAACTCGACGTGTTGCCGGTGGTGACGCCCAGCAGTGAGCGCGAAGCCGAGCTGCAGTTCACCCGTGCATACCTGAACAATCCGTTTGTGCTGGTCGGATCGACAGCGCCCCGCAGCCTTCGTAGCCTCGACGACCTGCAAGGCAAACGGCTGGCGATTTATCGCGGTCATCCGTTGCGCGACTACATTCTGCGGCGCCTGCCGCGAGTGCGTCTGGTCGAGGTCAGCAGCCCCGCCGAGGGCATGGAACTGATTGTCAAAGGCCAGGCCGATGCGACCGTCAGTTCATTGCTGGTGGCGCGCTTTCTGATTGCCCGCCATTACCGCGAGCGCCTGCGCGTCACCAACACCATCGGCGATCAGCCGGCTCGCATCGCTCTGGCTACCGCACCGCAGGCCACGGCGCTGCACACGATCCTGAACAAGGCGCTGCTGAGCATCGCACCGCAGCAGATGGACGAACTGGTCGAGCGCTGGAGCCATGATGTGGTGGTGGAGGAGAGCTATTGGCTGCGCCACCGGCGCGAGATTGTGCTGGGGTTTGCCGCTGCGGCGGGGTTGTTGTTGCTGGCATTGGCCTGGATCGGTTTTCAGCGCTGGCAATTGCGTCAGCGTCAGCAATGGCTGCATCAACTGCAGCAGGCCAAGGATGCCGCCGACGACGCCAACCGGGCCAAGACCACGTTTCTGGCGACCATGAGTCATGAAATCCGCACCCCGATGAACGCCTTGATCGGCATGCTCGAACTGGCGCTTAAACGGGCCGAGGAGGGTGTGACCGACCGCTTGGCGATTCAGGTGGCGTCCGGTGCCGGCCAGCAATTACTGGCGTTGATCGGCGACATTCTCGACATCGCGCGCATTGAGTCGGGGCATCTTTCCCTGGCACCGGAACGGGCCAATCTGCACGAACTGGTGAACTCGGTGTGCCGGGTGTTCGAAGGGCTGGCGCGACAGAAACACCTGGTGTGGCGCGTCGAGCTGGATGCTCACAGTGAAGTCGACGTGATGCTCGATCCGACACGCTTCAAGCAAGTGCTGTCGAACCTGTTGAGCAATGCGATCAAGTTCACCGAACACGGCCAGGTGAGCCTGCAATTGTCGGTGAGCGCGACGCCGCTCGGGCTGTTGGACGTGACGGTGGAGATTGCCGACAGCGGCATCGGTATCAGCGCCGAAGACCAACAGCGCCTGTTCAGCCCGTTTGTTCAGGCCGGCAATCCTGGCCAGTCAGCGCGCAGCGGCTCGGGACTGGGGCTGGTGATCAGCCGCAGCCTCTGCGAAATGATGGGCGGCACGCTGCACCTCGACAGCACGCCGGGCCACGGAACCCGGGTGGAAGTCAGACTGCAGTTGCCACGGCTGAGCCCGCGCAAGCTTGAGTCGACACGCCCCGAAGTCGTGGATAAACCCGCGCGCTCATTGAGTGTGCTGGTGGTGGACGACCATCCGGTCAACCGTCTGTTGCTGTGCTGGCAACTGAGTGAACTCGGCCACCGTACGGTCGACCTTGACGACGGTGAGCAGGGCCTGGAGCGCTGGCGGGCACAGCCGTTTGATGCGCTCATCACCGACTGCAACATGCCGCGACGCAACGGTTACGAACTCGCTCGGGCGATTCGTGACGCCGAGGCGGCGAGTGGCAGGGCGCGTTGCCTGATTCTCGGCTTTACCGCCAATGCACAGATCGAGGAGAAGGTGCGCTGTCTTGCGGCTGGCATGGACGATTGCCTGTTCAAGCCGATCCGCCTGGCTGATCTGGATCTGGCGTTGCGCGCTGCCAGTCACCAGGAGAGAGACCTCGACCCGAACCTGGCAGCGCCGTTGACCGAACTCGATCTGAGCGCGCTGGAGCAGATGGCCGGAGACGATCACGCGGTGATGCAACGACTGCGCGACCAGGTGTTGCGCAGCCTGCAGGACGATCTGCAACGGCTGGAAGATTTGCGTCCCACCCTTGATCCGGGCGATTTACGCACTCTGGCGCATCATATCAAGGGCGGTGCGCAGATGGTCGGTGCCGCGCGAGTGGCGGCGGCCTGTGCGGATCTTGAACAGGCCTGTCGAGACGCTGAAACCCAAGCGGTCGAGCGCTCGGTGGAGGCGCTGCGCGTGGCCATGCTGAGCCTCGCGCAGCGTCTTCAAGGCTGACCGATCAATCCCACTGCGGGGCGATGCCTTTCGGGCTGGTCAGGCGCTGGCCGCGGTCCAGCGTGGCGATCAACGCCATGTCGGCGTCGCTCAGGGTCAGCGCGGTCGCGCCGAGGTTGCTTTGCAGGTTGGCGCGTTTGGTCGACGACGGAATCACCGCGTAACCCAGTTGCATCGCCCAGGCCAGGGTGACTTGCGCCGGGGTGGCCTGCAGGCGTGCGGCGATCTGCTGGATCAGCGGGTCCTTGAGCACTTCGCCATAGGCGAGGGTCATGTACGAGGTGATCTGGATGCCCTGGCTCTGGGCGAACTCGACCACTTTGCGGTTTTGCAGGTATGGGTGCAATTCGATCTGGTTGGTGGCGATGTGGTCGACACCGACGGCTGCGATCGCCTGTTGCATCAGCTCGACGGTGAAGTTGGAAATACCGATCTGCCGGGTCAGGCCCAGACGCTTGGCTTCCAGCAGCGCGCCCATGAATTCGGCGACCGGCACCTGGTTTTCCGGTGATGGCCAGTGAATGAGCGTCAGGTCCAGATAATCGGTTTGCAGCTTGTGCAGGCTTTCCTTGAGACTGTCGATCAGGCGGTCCTGAGCGAAGTTGGCGACCCAGATCTTGCTGGTGATGAACAACTCGTCGCGGGCGATACCGCTGGCAGCGATGGCCTGGCCGACCTCGGCTTCGTTTTCATAGATCTGCGCGGTGTCGATGGCCCGGTAACCGAGTTCAAGGCCCGTGCTCACCGAATCGATGACCACCGGACCTTGCAGGCGAAACGTACCCAGACCAAAAGCGGGAACAGACATTGATGACTCCAGGGTTGCAGTGGGAATGGGCAGGAGTATCCGCGTCTGCGTCCTTGAGAAAAACCGCTGGTGGGGCAAAGCACTGTTGAGCAGAAGTCATGAATCTTTCCCAGGAGTTGTGTGGTCTGGGCTGGCCTCTTCGCGAGCAGGCTCGCTCCCACATTGGATTGCGGTCTCCTGTGGGAGCGAGCCTGCTCGCGAAGGCCGCACCAACGATTCAGGCTATATCGCTCTGCGCAAATTCCTCCCCAGGAAAATCAATCAACGTGCGCACCGACGGTAGCAGTTCCCCGATGCCCTTCCGGCGGCGAATCCATGATGTTCCACCACTTGGGTGAAGTAGTAGAGGCTGTTGAGGTCTTCCACCATCGTTCTCCAGATAGAACGCTAAGGCCGATTTTTGCAGTCTAGTGCATTAATGGATACGGATTTATGCTTAATCCAGTGCATCACTCACCCCAATTGGAGACAACCATGAAAAACATCATTGGTATCTACACCAGCCCGCGCGGCCATTGGGTCGGCGATGGTTTCCCGGTTCGCACACTGTTTTCCTACGACAACCTGGGCCAACACATCAGCCCGTTCCTGCTGCTCGATCACGCCGGCCCGGCGTCATTCACCCCGACCACCGAGCGCCGTGGCGTTGGTCAGCATCCGCACCGTGGTTTCGAAACCGTGACAATCGTCTACGAGGGCGAAGTGCAGCACCGCGACTCGACCGGCAGTGGCGGTGTTATCGGCCCGGGCGATGTGCAATGGATGACCGCCGCTTCGGGGATCCTGCATGAAGAATTCCACTCGGATAACTTCGCCAAAACCGGTGGCAACCTGGAGATGGTGCAGCTGTGGGTCAACCTGCCCGCCAAGGACAAAATGGCTGCGCCGGGCTACCAGACCATTCTCGACAGCGACATTCCGAGCATCGCGCTCAAGGACAACGCCGGCAGCCTGCGCCTGATCGCCGGTGAGTTCGATGGCCACACCGGTCCGTCGCGCACCTTCACCCCGATCGACGTGTGGGACCTGCGCCTGAATGCCGGCAAATTGCTGACGCTGGACCTGCACGAAGGTCGCAACACGGCATTGGTGGTGTTGAAAGGTTCGGTGCAGGTCAACGGTCTGGAAACGGTGCGCGTAGGGCAGTTGGCGCTGTTCGAGCGTGACGGTCATCAGTTGACGCTTGAAGCCAGCCAGGACGCGGTGGTGTTGCTGCTCAGCGGCGAGCCTATCGACGAACCGATTGTCGGCCACGGCCCGTTCGTGATGAACACCGAACAGGAAATTCACCAGGCGTTCGCCGACTTCCAGTCCGGCCGTTTCGGCCAGATGCATGCTTGACGCAAAAAACACTGCGCTCTACACAGGACGCGTAGGCCGGTTCGAAGGCCAGGGACGGCCTGCCCCACCGCCTTCGGGAGCAAGCCCCCTCCTACAGGAAATTTCTATTCCAGGCATTTGCTGCACTTTGCTCCGAGGCAACAAGCCACACACTCGACCCCTGACACACCACAAAATCCATGTGGGAGTGGGCTTGCTCACGAAAGCGGAGTGTCATTCACCGATGATGCTGGCTGACCCACCGCCTTCGGGAGCAAGCCCCCTCCCACAGGAAATCTCTATTCCAGGCATTTGCTGCACTTTGCTCTGAGTCACCCAGACACACTCGACCTCTGACACACCACAAAACCCCTGTGGGAGTGGGCTTGCTCACGAAAGCGGCGGGTCATTCAGCGATGAGGCTGGCTGACTCACCGCCATCGCGAGCAGGCTCACTCCTACAGGGATTTTGGGGTGTTTTCGGGGACGGGTTCATCCTGCCAAATCAATTACTCCTACACTTGCCCAATCTGTGCGATCTTCTCGCGATTGGCCCGTGTCGGAGTGCTTTGATGTTGTCTTTTTTGACTGAACATCCGTTGTTTTGCGCGTTGATCCTGATCCTCCTCGATCTGGGCCTGTGGCGCCTGATCAGCTCCCGTGGCAGCGAATGGAAGCTGCTGGTGCGGGTGCTGATTTTCGGCCTGTTCAGTGCGGTACTGTTCAACGAAGGCCTCAACCCGATGGAGCCGGCGCCGTGGGCCGACAACGTGCCGCTGCACCTGGCGGCGACCGGGTTGCAGATCGGCTGGTGGCTGTTCGGCGCGCGCACCCTGACCGTGTTGATCGGCGCGGTGATGATGCAGCGGGTCGGGCACACCGGGCGCCTGTTGCAGGACCTGCTCGGTGCGGTGATCTTCCTGATTGCGATCATCGCCGCGCTGGCCTACGTGCTCGATCTGCCGGTCAAAGGCGTGCTGGCGACCTCCGGAGCCTTGGCGATCATCGTCGGTCTGGCGTTGCAGAGCACCCTGAGCGACGTGTTCTCCGGGATCGTGCTCAACACCACCAAGCCGTACCAGATCGATGACTGGATCTCGATCGATGGTACCGAAGGCCGGGTCATCGACATCGACTGGCGCGCCACGCGTCTGCAAACCAGTCAGGGCAGCATGGCGGTGATCCCCAACTCGCTGGCGGCCAAGGCCAAGATCATCAACTTCAGCCGGCCGAGCAATATGTTCGGCCTGGCCGTCAGCGTGCAGGTCAGCCCGCATGCGCGACCGACCACGGTGATCGACGCACTCGAACGGGCGATGCAGGGTTGCCGTCCGTTGCTGGACAACCCCTCGCCGAGCGTGGCGCTGAAAAGCTCCACCAGCACCGGCGTCGAATACGAAATCAGTGGCTTCGTGTCGTCGATGGACCAGAAACGTCCGGTGCGCAATCAGCTGTTCGATCTGGCCTACCGGCACTTGCAGGCGTCCGGGGTCAATCTGTTGTCGAGTGTGGAACCGAATGCGCCAAGCGGCCTGTCGCGGCCACGGGCGCTGCTCGACAGTTCACCGATTTTCTCCACCTTGCGCCAGGAAGAGAAAGATACCTTCAGCCAGAACATGACCCTGCAAACCTTTCGTGCCGGCGAGACGATTCTCGACGCCGGGGAGGTCAGCGATCATTTGTTCATCATCGAATCCGGTGTGGTCACCGTGACCCTGACCCGCCACGGCAGCCCGTTCGAATCCGGGCGCATGGGGCCGGGGGAGGTGATCGGCGAGGCCGGTATCCTGTCCGATTCTTCGGTGCCGGCCACCTTCGCGGCGAAAACCTTCTGCGCGCTGTACCGTATCGAGAAGACCTACCTCAAACCCTGCCTGGATGCCCGCCACGACATCAACGAGGCGATGAAGGCCTTGCTCGATTACCGGCTGCACAAGGCCCAGACGCTGACCCAGGACGTGCCGGCCGTGGTGGCGAAAACCGGCTTCCTGCAGTGGTTGCGCAACCGGGTGTGACGCGGTGGTCTACTCGTCTTCCGGGAGATTGGCTATTTGCCCGGGGCAGGGTTGGGACTACCTTAGTCACACATTCACCGGCCCCGGACACTCACCATGAAAGCTCGTACCGATTTCTACACCGCTTCCCCTGACGCCCTGAAAGCGATGATCGCGCTGGAAACCGCGGTCTCGAAACTGCCGCTTGAAAAGACCCTGGTCGAACTGGTCAAGCTGCGCGCTTCGCAGATCAATGGCTGCGCGTTCTGCATCGACATGCACACCGCCGATGCGATCAAAGGCGGCGAGACCCCACGCCGGTTGTTCGCGGTGACCGCATGGCGTGAAGCGCCGTTCTTCACCGAGCGTGAACGCGCTGCGCTGCTGTGGACCGAATCGCTGACCCAACTGAGCCTGACTCACGCCCCGGACGAAGACTACGAAGTCGTCGCCGCGCAGTTCTCGCCCAAGGAAATGGTCGACCTGACTGTGGCGATCAGCACCATCAACAGCTGGAACCGTCTGGCGGTAGGTTTCCGTAAAACCCCTCAGCTCTGACCGTTCACGGTCGATAACTGTGGGAGCGGGCTTGCTCGCGAAGGCGTCGTGTCAGTCACATTAGTGGTTATCTGACACACCGCTTTCGCGAGCAAGCCCGCTCCCACAGTGGAAAGTGCATACCACTCAGAAGGGTGATCAGTGCGCATCCGCACTCGGCGCGGCCGGTGGTTGCACCTTGCGCATCAAGGGCACCATCGCCGTGGCGATGACGAAGCACAGCATGATCATCAGGAAGGTGTCGCCGTAGGTCTGGGTTTGCGCCTCGCGGTACGTCAGCAGCCACAGTTGATGCAGGCCGGCGGTGATCCCGACGTCACCGCTCTGGCCCAGCGTCGCGAGATTGCCGCTGACCTGCGCCAGCCACTGGTTCATCGCCTCGTTGCTGCTGTTCAGATGTTCGGCCAAACGGGTGAAGTGCAGGTTGGTGCGGTCGTTGAGAATGGTCGCACAGGCGGCAATCCCGATCGCTCCACCGAGGTTGCGCATCAGGTTGAACAGGCCCGAGGCGTGCTTGAGCCGCGCCGGTGCCAGGCCTCCCAGAGTCAGAGTCACTGCCGGCGGCACCGCCAGTTGCTGGGCGATCCCGCGCAACGCTTGCGGCAGCATCAACTGAGCGGCGCCCCAGTCGTGGGTGATCGGACTGAACTCCCACATCGACAACGCAAACAAGCCCAGCCCGATCATCATGATCCAGCGCAAATCCATACGATTGGCGAGAAAGGCGTACAGCGGAATCGCCATGATCTGGAACACCCCGGTGGAAAAAACCGCCAGTCCAATGTCCAGCGCGCTGTAACCGCGCACTCGCCCGAGAAACAGCGGCGTCAGGTAAATCGTCGCGAACAGGCCAATGCCGGTGACGAAGGAAAAGAAGCAGCCGAGCGCGAAGTTGCGGTCCTTGAGGGCGCGCAGATCGACGATCGGATTGGCCACATGCAACGTGCGGCCGATAAAGGCCAGACCCGCCAATGCGCTGATCCATGCCGTGGTCAGAATCGTCTGATCGCTGAACCAGTTCCAACGCGGGCCTTCTTCGAGGGTGTATTCAAGGCAGCCGAGAAACAGCGCGAGAAAAACCATGCTCAGGTAGTCCGCGCCTTTGAGCAGCGACAACTCCGGCTGGTCGATTTTCACCAGCATCGGCACCGCCACGGCGACGAAAATGCCTGGCACCAGGTTGATATAGAACAGCCAGTGCCACGACGAAATGTCGGTGATCCAGCCGCCGATCACCGGCCCCAAGGTCGGCGCCAGCGACGCCACCGCACCGATGGTCGCAGCGGCAATCACCCGCTGTTTGCCGGTGAAGAAAAAGAACGCCGTGGTGAACACCAGCGGGATCATCGAGCCGCCGAGAAAACCTTGCAGCGCGCGAAAGGCGATCATGCTCTGGATGTTCCAGGCCACCCCGCAGAGCAGGCTGGCCAGGGTGAAGCCAACCGCCGAAGCGCAGAACAACCAGCGCGTGGAGAACACCCGCGACAGCCAGCCCGACAGCGGAATCACGATGATTTCGGCGATCAGGTAACTGGTCTGCACCCACGCGGTTTCGTCGGTGCCCGCCGAGAGTCCGCCCCCGATGTCACGCAGCGACGCCGAAACGATCTGGATGTCCAGCAACGCGATGAACATGCCGATGCACATCGTGGCGAAGGCGAACACTTTGGTCGCGGTGGCCATGTCGGCGGCATTGAACGGTTGCGCCGGGGCTGCGAGGGCAGTGCTCATGGCGCGACGGCCACGGCGGCGGTTTCAGCTGGCGCGCGGGTGTCGACTTCGGCGGTGACCGACAACCCCGGCCGCAGGTGGCCGAGCACGCCGTCGGCCGGGTCGAGCAGGATTCGCACGGGCACCCTCTGGACGATTTTGGTGAAGTTGCCGGTGGCGTTCTCCGGCGGCAGCACGCTGAATTGCGAACCGGTGGCGGGGGCGAGGCTGTCGAGGCGGCCATGGAACTCCTGGCCGGAGAGCACGTCGGCGCGGATGCTCACCCGTTGTCCGGGGTGCATTCTGGCGAGTTGGTCTTCCTTGAAATTGGCATCGACCCACAGCCCGCTGGCCGGCACCACCGACAACTGCTGCGAACCGGCCTGGGCATAGGCGCCGACCCGCGCGCGGCGGTTGCCGATCACTCCGTCAACCGGTGCGCGCAGTTCGGTGTAGCCGAGGTTCAACTGCGCCAGCTCACGTTCAGCGCGGGCTTGTTGCAGGGCGGCGCGGGCCTGTTGTTTCTGGGTGTCGATGACCGCCAGTTGGCGTTGTGCGGCGAGCAGTTCGGCCTGGGCTCTGGCACTCAAAGCTTGCGCGGTCTTGAAAGTGGCGTCGGCGCGCTGGGCGCTTTCCACCGACACGGCATTGGTGCTCACCAGCCGTTTGTAGCGGGTGTTGTCGTCCCGCGAGCGAGCGGTTTCGGCGCCAGTGGCATCGATGCCGGCACGGGCCTGGCCGATCACCGCTTGTTGCAGTTGTTCGGTGGCGTCGAGGTTGGCCAGCAGCGCCTCTTCGGCAGCCACGGCGCCTTCGGCTTTGGCAAGGTTGGCGCGGTAGTCCCGTGCGTCGAGACGGATCAGCACGTCGCCGGCCTTCACCGACTGGTTGTCGCTGACCAGCACTTCTTCAATGTACCCGGCAACCTTCGGCCCGATCACCGTGACATCGCCACCGATGTAGGCATCGTCGGTCTCCTCCAGAAAACGCCCGGTGCCCCACCAGTGAGCGGCGTACACGCCGACCGCCACCAGCGCGATCAGGCCGGCGCCGGTCAGCAGCAGGCGTTTGCGCAGGAGCGGTTGGGCAGTGGCGACTGCAACAGACAGGTCGGGCTCGAGGGTGGGCATGCTGGTCATGGCGTAATACCTGCGGAAACGGATCGTTATTACGGCTGTAATATGACGCGAGTAATATTTTGTGGCAATTGAATTTTTATGCCGGTCGTCAGTTGCTTATCTCAGCCAATGGCTGGGAGTGGTGCCGCTCATGGCCTTGAAGAACGCAATGAACGCGCTGTCGCTGGCAAACCCCAGCGCGCAGCCGCAGTAACTGATACTGCGCCCGGTGGCGAGCAATTCCATCGCACGCATCAAGCGCCACTGCTGGCGCCATTGCTGATAGCTCATGCCGGTTTCCCGCTGGAAGATCCGCCCGATGGTGCGGCTGCTGGCGCCGATCTGTTGCTCCAGCACGTGCAATTGCGGCGGCAGTTGTTCGGGCGCCAACAGCAGCGACGCCAGGCGTTTGTCTCGGGGCAGGGGCAGCAGCATCGGTTGTTGTGCAGCCTCTCGAATCTCGCTCAGGCACAGGCCAAGCAGATGAAACAGCTTGCCCTGATGCCAATCGCTGGCGAATTCGGCCTGTGCCATCGGTTCCAGCACCGCTCGCAGCAACGGGCTGACTTCAATCACGCACACCTGCTGCGGCAGCTCGCGGCACAGTTCGGGCAGCAGCCAGATCGAACGGTAATCGACGCTCTGTTGCATCACCGCCCGATGGCTGATACCGGCGGGAATCCACGCCGCTCGTGATGGCGGCAGGAGGCACAACTGCTGCGCCAGGGTGATGCGCGTGCAGCCTTGCCGGGTGTAGAGCAGTTGCCCGCGTTGATGGCAGTGCAATCCGGAATCGTGATCGCCAAGGGTGGAAGCGATGCCGATGACCGGTGCGCTGAAGTGATCAGGGTTGAAGGTCGCGTGGGCGTCGAGCCAGGCCATGGATTGTCCGATTTCAGAGATAAGTTGGCAGGGTTTGGATAATACGTCAGTCGAGACTTTTTAAACTCTTCGACGCTTTCACTTTGAAGAGTAAATCTCGATGAACAACAAACCCCTATTGTTGCTGGCGATTGCCCTGCTGATGTTTCCGCAGCTCGCCCAGACGCTCTACAGCCCGGCGCTCGGCGATATCGGCCGGGCCTTTGGCGTCGGGCCACAAGCGGCGGCGCAGACCTTGTCGGTGTATTTCCTGGCGTTCTCCTTCGGGGTGGTGACGTGGGGGCGGGTGTGCGACCGGATCGGTCGGCGTCCAACGATGCTCACGGGGCTGGCGATCTACGCGGCGGCCTGCGTCATCGGTTTGAGTGTGCGCAGTTTCAACGGCTTGTTGCTGGCTCAGGCCGTGGCGGCGTTTGGCGCAGCAGTCGGTTCGGTGGTGACCCAGACACTGTTGCGCGACCGCTTCCACGGCGCGGAACTGGCGCAGGTGTTTTCGCTGGTGGGCATGGCGCTGGCGGCCAGCCCGGCGATTGGCCTGTTCAGTGGCGCAGGGCTGGTGCATGGCTTTGGTTATCGCGGGGTGCTTGTGGCCTTGCTGTTGATCGCAACGGCGTTGTGGCTGTGGAGCTGGCGCGCCTTGCCGGAAACCCGCCCGTCAGCGCGGAGCTCTGTGGGGTTGCTGGACACCCTCGGGCGCATGCTGAGGGATGTTGGCATCTGGCGCTCGGCCCTGTGGATCGCCGCGTTCAACATCGCCCTGTTCAGTTATTACAGCCTCGGCCCGTTCCTGTTCGAACGGCTTGGCCTGAGCGGCGCCGCATTCGGCTACAGCGGGGTGATTCTCGCGTTGGGCTCAGGGTTTGGAGCATGGCTCAACCAACGGTTGCTGCGGCGCGGCTGCCACGCGCTGCAACTGATTCGCCTTGCCGCGATCTGCGCTCTGCTCGGGGGGCTGGGCGTGTGGCGGCTGCAGGACAGTAGCGCATTCGTGCTGCCGATGTTGCTGGTGGTGTTGGCTTTCGGCATGGCGATCCCGAATATTCTCGGTTCGGCGCTGGTCAATTATGCCGATCGCCTGGGCACCGCCGGGGCCCTGCTGGGGCTGTTTTATTACCTGCTGATCGGCGTCGGACTGATGCTCGCTGGCTGGGCGCAAGCCCTCGGGGAAACCCTGATGGCCTGCAGCGGCGTGGCCTTGCTGCTGACATTCAAGGCTGATAAATCAAATGTTTAAGAAATGTAAGCGCTGTAGGAAGCATCTTGCATTTGTGTAGGAAGGCTCTGACTATCACCAGCATTGATGAAGTGGCATTACGCCATTTTATGATTGCAAGGATGTTGCGTGCCGTATTTGCTTCGCGCTGTTTTTCGTCGTCGTTCCACGCGTTGCCCGCTGTTGTCGGCCTTGGTGTTGAGTGCGTGTGCCTCCTCGATTCAAGCGGCTGACCCTGTTGCGCCGGGCCAGGAAGTGCTGCGCCAGCAGCAACAGCAACAGCGCGATCTGCAACAACTTCAGCTGGAGCAACGCAAGCGCCAATTGGAGCGCGGCGCGTTCGGCCCGGCGCCCGCCACACCGGCGATCCCGCAGACAGTCGCCCCCGATGAACGCTGCTGGCCGCTAAGTGGCACGCGCATTGGCGGCGTCACCCTGATCGACAGCGACAAACTCAACGCACGGATCAAACCGTTGCTGGCGCCGTGCATGGGCGTCGGCCAGATCAACCATCTGCTGGCGACCATCACTGCGATCTACGTCGAGCAAGGGTACATCGCCAGCCGCCCGTACCTGTCAAACGCGCCGGCGGCGGGGCAGTCGCTGGATATCATGATCGACGAGGGCTACATCGAGTCCATCGAACTGGCCGATCAGAGCCTGCCCGTGTCATTGGGTGGCGCGTTCCCGCACATGCTCGGCCAGCCGTTGAACCTGCGCGATCTGGAGCAGGGTCTGGATCAGTTGAACCGCTTGCGCTCGATCGACCTGACTGCCGACATTGCCCCCGGCAGCCAGCCCGGTGCGTCGCGGATCATCCTGCGTTCGCGCACCTCCGGGCAGTCGCGCTGGGCGCTGGGGCTGGGGATCGACAACCTCGGCAGCGCCAGCACCGGGCGTGATCGCAACAGCGTCAGCCTGAGCTTCGACAGCCCGCTGCAACTCAACGATCTGTTGAGCCTCAGCGCCAGCGATACCTTGAATCAGGGCGACCGTTACAACCGCAACGCCAGCCTGTATTACGCGATTCCCTACGGCTACTGGACCTACAGCGTGTTCGCCAGCCACGCCGAATACCGCGCGCCGTTCAAACTGCCCAGCGTGACTTTCCACAGCACCGGTATCACCGATCAACTGAGCCTGCGTGCCGACCGCGTGTTGTGGCGCGACCAGAGTCGCCAGCTCAGCGCCAACCTGCAACTGGCGCACAAGGACGTCGACAGCTATCTGGAAAATGCTCGCCTGGGCATTCAGAGCCCGACCCTGACCGTGGCCGAAGCCGGGCTCAATCTGTTCTGGCTCGACCGTGCGGTGTGGAACCTCGACTTCACCTATTCACAAGGCTTGCGCTGGCTGGGCGCCGATGATGACGCCAATCATGCGGTCAATAACGTGCCCAAAGCGCAATTTCGCAAGTATCGCGCCGGCCTCAGCCAGTGGCGCAACGGCCAGTTCGGCGCGCAGGCCTGGCAGTGGCAGAGCCAGCTCAATCTGCAATACAGCCCCGACCCGTTGCCGGCCATCGAACAGTTGCTCGGCACCGACGATTCAGCGGTGCGCGGCTATCGGGTCAGCAGCGCCTCTGGTGCCAGCGGCGCGATCTGGCGCAACACGTTGCGCCTGCCGCTGCGCACCGACTGGCCGGTGCAGATCACCCCGCGCGTGGGCCTGGACAACGGCTGGCTCAAGGTCGACCACGGTGCACCGGGTCAACGCCTGAGCGGCGCCAGCGTCGGGCTCAACCTGGGCTGGAAGAATCTGCAAGTGGACGTCGATTACCAACGCGCCCTCAACACCCCCAACGGTTTGCAGCACGAGCCGGAGACCTGGCTGATGCGCGTGGGGTTACAGATATGAGCACCACCAAGACTCAACAAGCAGTGAACAGACAGCCGTCGGATCTGAGCGCGACAGCCACGGCCAATACTCAATCGCGCGCCGTGATGCCGTACTTACATGGAGACGTTTTTATGCCAGCACACACCTTTGCATTCCATCTTTCTCCTCGGGGCAAATTGCGCTGGGCGATCGCCAGCCTGTTCTTCGCCGTGCACCTGCCCAGCGCCATCGCCGGCGGTGTCGTGGTCGCCCCCGGCCCCGGCGGCACCGCGCAATTGCAGACGCAGGGCGGCGTGCCCATCGTCAATATCGTCGCGCCCAACGGCTCGGGCCTGTCGCACAACCAGTTCCTCGACTACAACGTCGACCGTCAGGGCCTGGTGCTGAACAACGCCTTGCAGGCCGGCCAATCGCAGCTCGCCGGGCAACTGGCGGCCAACCCGCAACTGCAGGGCCAGGCGGCCAGCGTGATCCTCAACGAGGTGATCAGCCGCAACCCTTCGGCGATCAATGGTGCCCAGGAAATCTTCGGCCGCGCCGCCGATTATGTGCTGGCCAACCCTAACGGCATTTCGGTAAACGGCGGCAGTTTCATCAACACGCCGAACGCCAATCTGGTGGTCGGTCGTCCGGAATTGAACGACGGCAAACTGCAGGCTCTGAATACCCGTGACGCCAGCGGTCAGTTGCAGATTCACAGCGCCGGCCTGCGCAACGGCGAGGGCTCGATCAACCTGATCGCCCCGCGTATCGACAGTCAGGGCCGCATCGATGCGCGCGATCAACTGAACCTCACGGTCGGGCGTAATCAGCTGGACTATGCCAGTGGTCAGGTGAAAAACGTGGACCCTGCGGGCAACACCAATGACCAACGCATCGACGCCAGCCTGTTCGGGGCGATGCAGGCCGGGCGCATCAACATCGTCAGCACCGCCGAAGGTGCCGGTGTGCGCGTGGGGGCGGTGCAAGTGGCCGGGCGTGACGGCGTGCAGATTCGCTCTGCTGGCGACCTCAGCGTCAGCGGCGAAGCGATCCCCAACAGCCTGGAAGTGACCCGTGCCGGTATCCGCAGCAGCCAGGGCGATGTCGGCCTGCACAGCGGCAAGGACCTGACGCTGGCCGCTGCCGATGTCAGCGGTCGCGACGTCAGCGTCGATGCCAAGCGCAACCTGACCCTGAGCACCGTCGAAAGCCGCAAGCTCCAGGAGAAGCGCGAGAACTGGAGCAACAGCACCATCGGCATCACCTGGGAAACCTACGACCGCACCCAGACCGACAGCGATTCGCGCCAGCATGGCAGCCAGATCGTCGCCAGCCGCGACGCCAAACTGTCCTCCGGCAAAGACACTGAACTCAAAGCCGCCAAGGTGGAAGCCGCGAAGAATCTCGATGTGCAGAGCGGCGGCGACCTGCGCCTGACCGCAGCCACCGAAAGCCACACCCAGACCGATCAGGGCAACCACCGCAAGCACCTGTGGAAGGCCGACTGGAACACCAGTAGCGAAGACCAGCGCAGCATCGGCAGCCAGTTGAAGGGCGGCAATATTGCCCTGCAAACCGCTGCCTTGTTGCGCTCCGAGGGCGCTGAACTGAACAGCGCCGGCGATGTGAAACTGGCGGGCAAGCAAGTGGACGTCACCACGGCCACACGCACCCATCGCAGCAATGACAACAGTTATTCCGGCGACCTGGTCGGCGGTGGTTTCTTCGGCAAGACCGGTGACGCCGACAAGGGCCAGACCCAGCACCAGGGCAGCAAAATCAACGCCACCGGCAAACTGCTCGTCAAGGCTGACGAAGTGCGCATCAGCGGCAGCCAGGTCCGTGGCGGCACCGAGGCCAGCGTGATCAGCGACCAGGGTTCGCTGGTGATCGACGGCGTGCAGGACACCTCGCACAGCAACAACCACGACAAGGACAGCAAGTTCTTCGGCATCACCAAGGACGAGTCGCGGCAGAACGCCAAGGACAGCACCACGGTGCGCAGCGAACTGGTCTCGGACAGCAACCTCAAGCTCAAGAGCGCCAAGGACATCGAGGTGGCCGGCTCCACGGTCAAGGCCGGCGCTGAGCTGACGGCGGACGCGGCGGGTGATGTGAACGTGCATGCGACGCAGAACACCCACGACAGCAGCTCGACCACCGAGACCCGTGGCTTCGACGCCTATGCCAAGGAGCAAACTGCGGAGCAATACCGCGCCGGGGTGCATTACGAAGACAAGCAGCAGACCGTCACCCGCAACGACGTCAACCAGCAAGGCTCAAGCCTCAGCGGTGGCAGCGTGCAGGTGAATGCCGGCGGCGATCTGACAATCAAGGGCAGTGAGGTCAAATCCACTGCGGGCGACACCACGCTGAGCGGCAAGAACGTGTCGTTGCTGGCCGAGCAGGACAGCCACAAAACCTCGACCGATACCTCCAGCACCGGCGGCGGTTTCTACTACACCGGTGGCCTCGACCGTGCCGGCAGTGGCGTTGATTTCGCCCACAGCACCACACAAGACACCAGCAGCAAGACCACCGCGCAAACCACCGCTGTGCAGAGCAGCGGCGCCCTGAACATCAACGCCGACAAACTGGTAACTGAAGGCGCGCAGGTCAAGGCCGGCAACGGTCTGAACGTCGCGGCCAACGAGATCGACAACCGCGCGGCCAGCAACACTGATAGCAGCACGCACAGCCAGAGCAACTGGTCGGCGGACATCGGCGCCAATGTCGAGTACAAGGATGTCGCCCGTCCGATCGCAGGTGCGGTCAAGGATGTGCTCAACGGCAAGGTGCCGGACAAGGAAGCCCTGAGCAATCTCGGCCAGCCGAACGTCGGCATCGACGTCGCGATCGGTCACGGCAGCGCGGACAAGTCCGAGCAGAACAGCAACGCGGTGGTCAGCCGTTTCGACGGTGGCAGCGTCGACGTGAAAACCGCCGGCACCCTGCACGATCAGGGCACGCAGTACAGCGCCAGCACCGGCAAGGTCAACATCAGCGCCGACAAACTGGTTGCCGATGCTGCGAGCAACACCCACAGCAGCACCGACAACTCGGTGGACGCGAAGGTCGACGTGCGCGTTTACACCAAGACCGGCGAAGACGTGAACGTCGCCGGCAGCGGCGCGGGCGGCAATCGCTACAGCAGCAAGGACAGCAGCACGGCGGTGGTTGGCGGCTATGCCGGCAACCAGGGCGTGAACATCAATGTCGGGGGTGACGCGCAGTTCGCCGGCAGCCGTTTCGATGGCGGGCAGGGCGGTGTGAGCATCAAGACTGGCGGCGATCTGGCGCTGAACCAGGCCAACGACCGCCAAAGCAGCAGCGACTCCAGCCTGCGCGGCAACGGCTCGCTGACCGTCGGCACCTTGCCGGGCACCGATGGCACCAACGTCGACCTCGGCGCCGGGTTCCAGCTCGACCACACCGGCAAGCAGACCAATGACAGTCAGGCCCACGTCGCCAGCATCAGCGGCAACGGTGCGGTGCAACTGAGCAGCGGCGGCAATCAGGTCCAGCAAGGCACGCAGATCGACAGCGCGGGCGCCATCGATCTGCACGCTGACGGCAAGCTTGACCTGCAAGCGGCCACCGATACGCATACCGCAACCGGGAGCAATCTCGGCGGTGGCTTGAAGGGTGGCGGCAGCAAGTCCAGTAGCGAGAAGAGTCGGGATCAGGGCGGCAATCTGAGCGGCAACTTCAACATCGGTCGGGTCAACGAAAACTCGCAAACCCTGACCGGTGGCCAGCTCAACAGCTACAGCGGTATCGCGTTGAGCGGTGATGCAGTGCACCTGCAAGGCACGCAAGTCGGCGCGCCGCACGTCACCGTCGATGCGCAGAAGGGCGGTTTCGTCCAGGAGTCGGCGCAGTCCACCGAGAGCCGCAACAACTGGAACGTCGCGCTGAATGCCGGCGGTAACCTGAGCAGCAAGACCCCGACCGCCGCTGACGAAAAGGCCAGCAGCGATCACGGCTTCAACGCCGGGGCCAAGGTTGGCGTCGATTACCTGCAAGGCACCACCCAGCAGAACAGCCAGATCAAGGCTGACACTGTGGTGCTGAACAGTGCCGGTGATGCACAGCTGTCGGGTGCGCGGATCGACGCGAATACGGTCAGCGGCAAGGTTGCCGGTGATCTGACTGTCGACAGCCGTCAGGACTCGAAGACCCAAGCCAAGGTTGACGTTGATCTGGGCCTGACCGCGAAGAAAAATCCACCGAGCGACAAGGAAAAACTCGCTGGCACCGACTACAAGCCGACGCTGAAGGCGCAGGGCGAATACACGCACAAGGACAGCGTGGCGCAGGCCTCCGGCATCAGTGGCAATCAAGGTGTGAAGTTGAACGTTGGTGGTGGCACCCAACTGACCGGCGCGCGGATATCGGCGCCTGAAGGCAAGGTCGATCTGGGCGGTTCGAAGGTGGGTAGCAGCGATCTGGTCAACCGTGAGTACGGCGTGAAAGCCGGGTTGGACCTGCCGCAGAAAACCGACGAGAACGCACCGAAGGTGTCCTTCGATAACGGCAATCTGAAAGTCGGTCCGGTGACCCTGAGCGGCAATCTGGACAGCCAGACCCTGCAAGCCGGGATCGACGAAAAAGGCTAAGCACTACCGCTGTAAAAGCTGTGGGAGCGGGCTTGCTCGCGAAGGCGGTGATTCAGTCGATAAATCAGCTGACTGAATCGACGCCTTCGCGAGCAAGCCCGCTCCCACATTAGTCTTCTGTCTCGACCAGATCCGACTATTAGTTCGACGCCTTCGCCTTACCCGCATTCAGCAGCACGATCACCGCCAGCAGCGCGGACAGGATCGAACCCAGCAACACGCCAACCTTCACCGAGTCGACCAACTGCGGTGCGCCCGGGAACGCCAGCGCACCGATGAACAGGCTCATGGTGAAGCCGATCCCGCAGAGCAGGGCGACACCGTACAGTTGCAGCCAGCTGGCACCTTGCGGCAGTTGCGCCAGACCACTGCGAATCGCCAGTGCGCCGAGGCCGAGGATGCCGATCTGCTTGCCGAACAACAGGCCCAGCGCCACGCCAAGCGGTACCGGCTCGAGCAGGTTGCTCGGGGAAATGCCAGCCAGCGACACGCCGGCGTTGGCGAAGCCAAAGATCGGCACAACAGCGAACGCCACCCACGGATGCATTTTTTCCTCGAGGTACAGCAGCGGAGAGTTGTGCTCGTCTTCCGGATTACCCAGCGGAATGCACAGCGCCAGAATTACCCCGGCGAGGGTCGCGTGGATGCCCGATTGCAGCATGAAGAACCACAGCAGGGCGCCGGCGATCAGGTACGGCCAGAGTTTTCTGACACCGCAACGGTTAAGGATCACCAAAAACGCGATCACTGCCAGCGACGCCAGCAACATGCTCACCGACAGCCCGCTGGTGTAGAAAATCGCGATGATCACCACCGCACCCAGGTCATCAAGGATGGCCAGCGCCGACAGGAAGATTTTCAGCGAAACGGGTACGCGTTTGCCCAACAGCGACAGCACGCCCAAGGCGAAAGCGATGTCGGTGGCAGCGGGAATCGCCCAGCCGCTCAAGGTTTGCGGATTGCCCCAGTTGATCGCGACATAGATCAGTGCCGGCACCAGCATTCCGCCCAAGGCGGCGAAACCCGGTAGCGCGCGTTGGCCCCAGGTCGACAGCTGGCCGGCGAGCATTTCGCGTTTGATTTCCAAGCCCACCAGCATGAAGAAGATCGCCATCAGGCCATCATTCACCCAATGCTCGATCGACAAACCGGCGATCTTGATGTGCAGGGTCGAGAAGTACGTGGCCGCCCACGGCGAATTGGCGATCAGCAGTGCGGCGAGCGCAGCCGTCATCAGGATCAGGCCACCGGCAGATTCGGCAGCGAAAAAACGGGAGAGAAAGGCCATCGCAGACGGCGAGCCCTGACGGGCTTGGGTAGCATGCAGGCGTGACGGATCGTGGCTCATAGGCACGGCAACTCCGCGCGGCGGCCCGACCTGCGCTGAATTAAACCTGCCCTGCCGCGTTGTTGCGGTGGCACCCGGGCGGCATTTTACACAATAGCGGGGGGCTTGGGGGGAACGCGGGGGCAGTTTCGCTGACAGGTACGCCCGGGGCTGTGAAGGGCTGCAAGGAAAGCGACGGTGGGTCGCTGCCCGGCAATTTCTCGATACGAAGAAAGGGCCTTGCAGTTGTGTGCTTAGCTGTACGCCGTTTGTTTTAGCCTCTGACCTTATACAAAAATGAAAATAGCATTCGTCGCTTTACTCGGTTTGTTATCAGTCACTCAAGCGGCACCGTCCGTTGCGGATAATGCCAACGGCAAGAATCTGTATACGCAGCGATGTGCCGTGTGCCACGGCGCAGATATCAAGGCAACAGGGCCTTTGGCCAACAAAAGCAAGCCGCCGACCCCTGACCTGACAACAGGCGCTTTCAAGAAGCGCCTGAATGATTATCCGGGCGTTATCGTATCGTCGATAATCCTTCGGCCCAATGGAAACCTGATTCCAGACACCTTGCGGGAGAACGGCGTAAAGATCGCGCCGCACGCCTGGAGCGTCAGGGATCTGCGCGATCTGCATCAGTACATGAGTGAGGTGATTGCAAAATCACGATGATCCCGAGATGAGCGGCGAATTGTGGGTCTTCAAAAAACATGAGTCTTCATGGTTTGGTTTTCGGCCGTGCTGAAGTGCTGACTTGGTCTGGCTGTATCAGAGTTTTAGCCGTTGATGTGTTGTGGAAGCTTTTTTGAAAGTGCGCAACTTCTTGCGCACTTGTTCCGCATATTTGGCTCGATAAATCGCTGCAGCCCAAGTAGATCGAGGCCTGCAGCCAAGTGCGCAGCTTCTTGCACACCACTGCGCAACTTCTTGCGCACTTTTCCTTTATTTTTGCGGATTTATCCCAGCATCCGCGAGGAAAACGCTCGCAAGCCACGGTTTATAAGGCCCGAAAAAAGTTGGCATGTAATTTGATGGCAGATGGCCGCCTCCTAGGTGATTTCACCTATGACTCATCCACTGATCCAGCAAGGAGCACCTCCCATGGCAACACCAGCGTACATGTCGGTTACCGGCGAAAAACAAGGTCTGATCACTGCCGGCGCATTCACCGCCGACTCCGTTGGCAACACCTACCAGGAAGGCCACGAAGACCAGGTCATGGTTCAGGCTTTCAGCCACGACGTGATCATCCCGCGTGACCCACAATCCGGTCAGCCAACCGGTCAGCGCGTTCACAAGCCAGTTGTGATCACCAAAGTCTACGACAAGGCTTCGCCTCTGCTGCAAGCTGCTCTGACCTCCGGCGAGCGCATGAGCGAAATCGTGATCCAGTGGTACCGTACTTCTGCTCAAGGTACTCAAGAGCACTACTACACCACCAAACTGGAAGACGCGATCATCGTCGCCATCAACAACAAAATGCACAACTGCCAGGATCCAGGCAACTCGCACTTCACCCACCTGGAAGAAGTGCAGTTCACCTACCGCAAAATCACCTGGACCCACGAAGTATCCGGTACTTCGGGTTCCGATGACTGGCGTGCTCCAGTCGTTTAATTACGGCTGATTGTTGTACTGCCCCGGCCAGTGCGGCTGGCCGGGGCGGCTTTGACCTACAGATTTTTTTGCGTGCGCCACGCTTCACGGACGGGCGCCCGTCGCAGCATTGCGCGAGGAACAAGGGATGTTCTCACCGGCCAACCAGCCTCATTTCAATCTGACCATCGATGGCGCGGACAGCGATTTCCAGGTGCTATCGTTCACCGGGAAAGAGGCGCTCAACACCCCCTTCGAGTTCGAGCTGGAACTGGTCAGTGAGAAAGCCTCGATCAACCTCGAAAGCCTGCTGCACAAACTCGCGTTCCTGCAGTTGTCACCCAGCGGCACGGGGATTCACGGGCTGATCTACAGCATCGCCCAGGGCGAGGCCGGCAAGCGCCTGACCCGCTACAAAATCTCCCTGCGCCCGCAGCTGTCGTACCTCGCGCATCGGGTCAACCAGCGCATCTTCCAGCAGATGACCGTGCAGCAGATCATCAGCAAGGTGCTGGAAGAACACGGCATCCTCGCCAGCGACTATCACTTCCAGCTGAGCGCGATTTACCCGGAGCGCATCTACTGCGTGCAGTACGACGAAAGCGACCTGCATTTCGTCCAGCGTCTGTGCGAGGAGGAGGGGATTCACTACCACTTCCAGCACACGTCCAGCGTCCACAAACTGATGTTCGGCGATGACCAGACGGTGTTCCCGAAACTGGCGCCCGTGGCCTATCAGCAGGACTCAGGACTGGTCGCCGACAAACCGGTGGTCAAGCGTTTCGGCCTGCGTCTGGCCACCCGCACCAGTCGCACCACGCGGCGCGATTACGACTTCGTCAAACCGAAAATCGAGCTCGAAAGCGATGCCAAGAGCAGCGCCCAGCCGGATCTGGAAGACTACGATTACCCGGGCCGTTTCGTCGATCGCGAGCGTGGCAAGCACCTCGCCAATCGCGCACTGGAACGCCATCGCAGCGACTATCGGCTGGCCGAGGGCAACAGCGATCAGCCGATTCTGGTCAGCGGGCATTTCCTCGCCCTGACCGAACACGCCAACCCGACGTGGAACGATCTGTGGCTGCTGACCGAGATCTTCCACGAAGGCAAACAGCCGCAAGTGCTGGAAGAGTCGGTGACCAGCGACACCACCGACAACAAGGACGATTTCCACCAAGGGTATCGCAACCGCTTCAACGCGATCCCGTGGGACGTGCCGTACCGTCCGCCGCTCGATCACCCGAAACCGAAGGTGCTCGGCACCCAGAGCGCGGTGGTCTGTGGCCCCGAGGGCGAAGAGATCTACTGCGACCAGTACGGCCGTGTGAAGGTGCAGTTCTTCTGGGACCGCGAAGGCGAGCACGACGACAAGACCAGTTGCTGGATGCGCGTGGCGTCGAACTGGGCCGCCGAAACCTTTGGCGCGATCAACATTCCGCGGGTCGGCATGGAGGTGTTGATCACCTTCCTCGAAGGCGATCCCGACCAGCCGCTGATCACCGGTTGCCTGTACCACGGCGCCAACCTGCCGCCGTACAAACTGCCGGACTTCAAGACCCTGGCCACGGTCAAGAGCAAGGAATACAAGGGCAGCCGCGCCAACGAACTGCGCATTGACGACACCACCAGCGAAATCAGCATCGCGCTGCGCAGTGACCACGGCGCGAGCGCGATCAATCTCGGTTATCTGACCCATCCGCGCCCGAGCGGCGGACAGCCGCGTGGCGAAGGTTTCGAGTTACGCACCGACCGCCACGGCGCCGTGCGTGCCGGGGCCGGTCTGCTGATCACCACCGAGCCGCGCCCGAACGAATCGAAACACCATAAGGATCTACCGGAAACCGCTGAACGCCTCGCCACCGCGAGCGATCAGCAGGACGGCTTCGCCACCCAGGCCAAAGAGCTTCAGGCCCAAGAGGCTGGCGATCAGGACGACGTCGCCAAAGCCCTGCACGCGCAGCATCAAGGTGTGCTTGGCAGTGGCCCGGCGAACATGACCGCCAACGAATTTCCGGAGTTCACCGAGCCGCATCTGGTGCTCGCGAGTCCCGCCGGCATCGCCCTGACCACGCCGCGCTCCAGCCACATCGCCACCGGCGAACACCTGGCGCTGAGCAGCACCGGGCACACCAGTTTTTCCATCGGCAAACGCCTGCTGGCCAGTGCCAGCCGTGGCATGCGCCTGTTCGTGCAGAGCATGGGCTGGCGCCTGGTCGCGGCGTCCGGTGACATCGACGTCAAGGCACTGAAGGACAGCATCAACCTGCTGGCCAAACTCAACATCACCGCCAACGCCGACCGCATCACCCTCACTGCCAAAACCGAACTGGTGATCCAGGGCGGCGGCAGCGCCACGACCTACAACGCCGGCGGCATCACCCACGCCACCAGCGGCCCGTACACCGCCCACGCGGCGAACTTCGCCTACACCGGCGCGAAAAGTCTCGCCGGGGTGTTCCCGGAACCGCCGAAACCGGGCAAGGGCAATCTGGAATTGTTCAACCAGTACGCCGGGCGTCAGGGCATCAAGGACGGCGATTACGAAGTCATCGATGCGCTGGGCAAAAGCATCAAGGGCAAGCTCGACGGCAAGGGTTTTGCCAGCGTCGCGGGTGCAGCGCCGGGGCCGGCGCGGGTGCTGTTCGGCAAGGACCCGGCGGACACCTGGAGCGATAGCAGTTACATCGGCAAGCCGGAGTGGCCGTTGAATCCGCCGGGTGTCGAAGACATTCCGAGTCAGGTGCAGGCCATGGTGGCGCAGGCGTTGCCGAGCAAGAACTGGGATCTGTTGGAGAAGGGCAAGGAATTGGCACAGAAAGGGATGGGCGCGGTGCAGACCGCACAAGGCGCGATGCAAACGGCGCAGCAGGTGAAAGGCGCCGTGCAGGGCGGAATGGCCGGGCTGCCGAAACTGGCGAGTGCGGCGATGCCGAGTGCGTCGGGAATTCTCGGTGCGGCGAGTAAGGCGGGCAAGTTGCCGAGTCTGCCGGCGCCGACGCTTCCAAAACCTTCCTTGAAAACCCCGGGCCTGCTGGCGGGTGAGATGCTGTCATGACCACTGAAAATGCTGTTGTAAAACGTGAACCTCAAGTTGCCATCGTTCCCCTGAATGCCATCGAAATTCAGGATGTCGCCAGCGGTGCGGCGACTTTCGACGCTTGGCTTCAATCCGCCAGTGGTGGGGTGGTCACTCTCGACCGGATTAAGAACGTCGCCGGCGCCTTACCCGTGATGGGCAACATCATGGCGCTTGTCGATGCGCTGGGTGACATCGTCACGCTGTCGAATGCCCAGAAGCGTGATTTGCTGGCTTGGGCCAGTCTGGGCATCAACCTGATCGGTGTTTTGCCGCTGCCACCGGCGATGGCAGCAGCCCGTATGACGTTGCGCCCAACACTGTTTCTGGTACGTCAGGAGATGAGGGCCAGCAGTAAGATGCTGATCAGTTCGTCGGTCATCGAGATCCTGATCGGGCATTTGAACGAGTCCATCATCGGCACGCTCGACGATTTCGTTGAGCAGGCCAAAGGCAAGTTGCCCGGTATTCTGGCGGACGCTGGCAAGCTGGGTGAAGACGTTATCAACGAAATTGCCAAAGGCCTCGACACAGTTGCCAATGGCAAACTCGATGCCAAGGGTGATGCGCAGGCGGCTAGCCAAAAAATCAGCGCTGCTGGCGACCAGCTCCTGAACGATCCACTTGCGGCGATCGACAATATATTCGGAGCCGCTGCCAGCGCGTACAAGGCTGCAGGCAAAGGCTTAGCCAACAGTGCCGCTGATCACCTGCTGCCCGATGATGTGAAGAAGCGGGTTGCCACGGAAACCGCAAAACTGCGTGCGATGGGGCCGGAGCTGCGCACCCAGTTGAGTAAGCTGGACGATGAGTCCGTCCAGAACTCCATCGGTTGGTTACTGCTGATACTGTCAAGTGCCGTCACCCTGTGGCGCAAGCGCAATGCCCATGGTCAGAGTGCCGCAGTCCATACGGAGAAGACCAGTCAGGCCAAGCACATGGCTTCAGAGGGCCAGTTGGGTGTTAACCAAAAGCAAGCTCCGGCGAAAGGCGCGCCCAATCCAAAGAAAGGCCCCTGTGAATGCGCCACGGACTTCAGCATCAATTTCGCCTTGGGTTCGGAAAGCCTCAGCCATACCGATTTCAGCCTGCCCGGCCCCTTCCCGATCGAGTGGAAACGCGCTTACAACTCCCGCCTTGATGCCTACGATCAGAGCGAACTCGGCGCTCGCTGGATCAGCGAGTTCACCACACGTTTCGATTGCGTGGATGATGGCCTGACCTTCTACGGCGCCGATGGCCGCGAGCACAGCTATCCGCTGCCCAAAGTCGGCCTGTTCCACTACGACGCCATCGAAAACATCACACTGGTTCGCAGTGGAGAAGACCAGTTGCTGTTGTGCCGTGGCTTCGAACGCAAGGAAACCTACGTCCGCCGTGGCCAGCGCTTTGTGCTGAGCAACATCTCCCTGCGCAACGGTGCCGGGATCATGTTGCATTACGAGCATCGCTACGGCGAACACTCGCTGCTCTCGGACCTGATCACTTATCAGGAAAACGACACCAGCAAGGTGCACTTGCACCTCGGCACGATGATCGACGATCACGGCCGGTTTATCGGCCTCTGGCAGATCGTTGACGGCAAGCCGTTGCGACAACTTTGTGCGTACCAATACGACACCTATGGCGACCTGATTCAGGCGCAGGACGAGAACGGCGCAGTCTGGTCGTATCAGTTCCAGCATCACCTGATCACCCGCTACACCGACCGCACCGGGCGCGGCATGAACCTGCAGTGGGACGGTTCAAGCGCCAAGGCCAAAGCCGTGCGCGAATGGGCCGATGACGGCAGCTTCGACACGCGCCTGGAGTGGGACGAAAACATCCGTCTGACCTACGTCACCGACGCGCTCGGAAACGAGACCTGGCACTACTACGACATCCTTGGCTACACCTATCGCATTCGCTACGCGGACGAGCGTTCGGAATGGTTCTTCCGCGACGAGGCCAAGAACATCGTGCGCCGCGTGAATGCCGATGGCAGCACAGATCGCTACAGTTACGATGAGCGCAGCAATCTGCTTGAGCACATCCGCGCCGATCACACGGTGATGCATTACGCCTATGACGATCAGGACTTGCTGATCAAGATCAGCGATGCCGAGGGCGGTCAGTGGCAACGCGCTTATGACGACCAAGGCAACCTGGTCGAAGCGCTCGATCCGTTGGGCAACAAAACCGAATACGCCTACAACAAATCCGGCCAGCCCACCGCGATCAAGGACGCCAACGGCAACGAAAAAACTCTGGACTACAATGACGCCGGGCAACTGGTTGAGTACGTCGATTGCTCGGGCAAGACCAGCGCTTGGGAATACAACGAACTCGGGCAGATGATCTGCTTCACCGACGCGGCCGGCAACGCCACCGAATACGAATACAAGGCCGGCCAACTGGTGCTGATCAAGCACCCGGACAAGACCGAAGAGCGTTTTGAGCGTGATGCCGAAGGTCGGCTGCTGGCGCATGTCGACGGTCTCGATCGTTGCACCACGTGGAGCTACAGCGCTGCCGGTTTGATCGCCGAACGTGTCGATGCCGCCGAGCAAACCCTGCGCTACCGCTGGGACCGTCTCGGACGGCTAACGGCCCTGGAAAACGAAAACGAACAACGTGCGCACTTCCACTACGACCCGGTCGGACGCCTGCTCGAAGAACGCGGCTTTGATGGGCGCAGCACGCGTTATCAGTACGACCCACTGACGGGTCGCCTGGCCCAAACGATCAATGGCCAACGTGTAATCTCGTTGAGCTTCGACCCGATGGGCCGCTTGACCGAGCGTCGCGCCACCTTGGGCGATCAGTCGCAAAGCGAAACCTTCGCCTACGATGGCAACGGCAATATGGTGCTGGCCGACAACGCCGACAGCCGCCTGCAATGGTTCCACGACCCAGCCGGCAATTTGCTGCGCGAGCACCAACATTATCTCGGACTGGAAAAACCCACCGTTGCGATCTGGCAGCACGAGTACGACGTGCTCAACCAGCGTGTTGCCACCGTTCGCCCCGACGGCCACCGCGTCAGTTGGCTCACTTACGGTAGCGGCCACCTGCTGGGCATGCGTCTGGATGAGCGCGAACTGATCGGTTACGAACGCGACGACCTGCACCGCGAAATCGCCCGCCATCAAGGCAATCACCTGCTGCAAACCCAAAGCTGGGACCCGGCCGGACGCTTGCAGGAGCAACTGCTGGGGCGCAGCGATGACAAAAGCATTCTGCTCAAGCGCGAATACAAATACGACGCTGCCGGCCAACTGACTGACATCAACGACAGTCGTCGTGGCCCGCTCGCCTACCGTTACGATCCCGTCGGCCGACTGCTCAGCGCCGTGACGCATCAAGGCGTTGAAACGTTCGCCTTCGACCCGGCCGGTAACCTGCTGGATGACAAGACTGCCGAAATCCGTCGTCCACTGGATCTGACGTCACCGCGCAGCAAACTGGTCGACAACCTGCTGCGCGAATACGCCGGCACGCATTACGACTACGACGAACGCGGCAACCAGATCCAGCGCTGGCAAAACGGCCAACGCTCCGATATGCGCTGGGACCTGTTTGATCGACTGGTGCATTTTGAGGACCCGCGCCTGAGCGTGGATTTCGCCTACGACGCACTGGGACGCCGCCTACACAAAAACTCCCGCGCACACTACAAACAGCGGCCTGAAGCAGGTTCCCTCTGGAACAGAAACGAACACGCCCGCAAGCAGCGCGAATTCGGCTGCGGCTTTACCTTGTACGGCTGGGATGGCGACAACCTCGCTTGGGAAAGCAGCCCGGCGCAGAGCGATGGCGAGCCGGGACGCACGGTGCACTATGTTTTCGAGCCGGGCACTTTTGTCCCAGTTGCGCAGGCTGTACGGCATGCGCCGATCAATCTGATTGGGCTACCGGATTACAGCGGTGAATACAGCCTCGATGAAGACCCGGTTTGGAATCACAAGGCAACGGCATTACCGTTTGATGCGTTGGCCTGGTATCAGTGTGATCACCTGGGCACGCCGCAGGAATTGACGGATTCGCAAGGCAACTTGGCCTGGACCGCGCAGTGCAAGGCGTGGGGGCAGGTGACGGAACAGCGTTCAGAATGGGCGCGGCAGCATGGTGTGACGAATCCGATACGGTTCCAGGGGCAGTATCACGATCATGAGACGGGGCTGCATTACAACAGGCATCGGTATTACGACCCAAGCGTTGGTCGGTTTATAAGTAAAGACCCTGCCCGCTGGGCAGGAGGGCTGAATTTTTATGCCTACGCGCCAAATCCTATCCAATGGGTGGATCCACTTGGGTTGGCTCGTGTTAAGGGGATAACGCCGAATAATAAGGGAACCCGCACAACCATAGAAAGTGACAACCTTCCACAAACTGAGATAGGTTTCAGCAAGCGTGCTCTAGGCAATGGTATCCATGATCCAGTAGTGGCTGAACTTTATGAGGATGTTCATATTGACGATCGTTCTGTCTTTCATGGTGATTGCGGCGAGGCGGACGCCCTTAGCAATATTGCGAAAAAATACAACGTTAAGACAGTCGATGAGTTGAAGGCTCTAACTAAAGGTGGCAGATCAACGACGCACAGGAATGATGGCGTTTTGAAGCCATTCTGTAAGTCATGTAAACAAGTTATGGGTAGGCTAGAAATGGAAGATGGAGCCACACAATGATTGATAGTATAGAAGTTAAAGAGTTTGATGATCTGGAGGAGCAGTTGCTTGATGCGAATGTTTCTTATGGCGAGATGACGCGTGAGTACGCTAGTTATCTAATGGGTCTTATCCAAAGAGGTGAGTTAAAAACTATTGCTGCCAGCAAGTTGGAAAAGTTGGTGCCGTTCTTGAAAGAGGCCATCTTGCGCGAGCGTATCGAAAGTGATGAAGTACTTCGAAAGAAGCTCACTGTCGATCTCTGGAAAATGGAGCAGCAAAGTCGCAAGGAAGATGAAGATTTTGCAAATTTCATCCGAGGTGTGCTCTATTGCTATGGTACAGAGGAGGTTTGGGAAGAGGAGGGCGATGGTCCAACCCCTATCTATCTTTACTTTTTGATCCTGAAAAAAATATTGCCGGGTCTGAGGAAAGATTTTATTAGTAGTTTTAATCGATTCCTTGGCGGGCGCAGATAAGCCATTCTCTGTTTTTTTGTCGGGCTCAGATAATAATGGCTGGAGAGAATCTCTCCAGCATTACTTAGGCCAGAACTACAAATATAGTGCAATCGGTTCATAAGAAATTTTAATCGCAAGGCTCAAAACACAACCCCGGACAAATACACAATGCAGGTTGGACAATAGTGGGGGCTGATTTGTTTTTGCAATGAGTTATGAATGCAAGCTGGTGTTCGACGACACCACCTCAGCCAGCAAAGTAATGAAGGAACTAGAGGGCAGCGGCGCATGTGTTCGCGTGCAACAGCCTGGTGACCTCTACCTGAAAGATCAGTCGCTCAACAGCAGCGCTGATTATGACGCTCGATTGATCTATGAAAGTGAGAGCGTTCTGTGGCTTCAGGTCAATTTCAAGTCATTGAGCCTTTACCAAACCATGCTCTCGGCGTTGGGCGGCAGCGACTGTAGATGTCTTGAGGATGGTGACGACGATGAAAAGATGCCGCTCAAGGAAGCATTTCGCACCAAGGGCAATTTTTGCAGAACTGTTGATGGTCTGCATCGTGCGTCCGTGCAAATAAACAGGCCATGGTCAAAGGAGTAACAACATGAAAGACGCCATTCGCTTGGGCGACTCCACCACTCACGGTGGCAAGGTCCTCGAAGCGTTCTCCCGGACCGACCTCAACGGTAAGCCGATTGCCGGGGTTGGTCACAAGGTCAGTTGCCCCCTGTGCAAGGGGATTTTCCCGATTGCCGAGGGCAGCAGCACTTACACCGTGGACGGCACATCCATCGCGCTGGACGGTATGAAAACCGCCTGTGGGGCGGCGCTGATTGCCAGTGGCCCGAAAGGTACCGTGATCAGCTAAGTATCTGAATTTCGATTAGGCATACTTCAACGTCACGTATTAAATCGCCCCTGATTTCCTAGACGGCTTCGACTGGCTCCCGTTAACTGTTCTCTGCACGTTGTTACTGCGGTGTATTCTGGTTAAGTGAAATGCAAGCGATCGGTCGTCACAGATGTAGATTACTGGTCAGCGGCAATGCACATGAATGATCGAATCCGTGAAATGGTACAACCACGCTGTAAACCGGTTTTATGCGCTGTTAACCACAGTGGTTAAGCACGCAGCCTTCTGCCAGACGTATTGCCGACATTTCAGAGGTGTTGATGAGGGGCCTGCGACGGGTACTACTCCCAGCTTCTCCATGTGACTGACCGTCTGTTTTGAGGTTAAGCAAAAGGTTTTGGCAAGCTCACTTCCCAAAATTTGGAGATGTCGAACGAATTTGTATCGATCCACCACGATTGTCCCGCTGCGGGCCGGCCGCCGCGGGAAGTAAAACAGCCGTTTTTGCATAGCACTTTGATAGTATTGACTGGCAGCTTTAGTTGATTGGCTGCTTGCGCAATATTTAACAAGGGAGGCAGGGTGGCGGCGAGGTGCCTAGCTTGTGTCAGATCAACGGCAATCGTCTTATTGCCGCATGCAGAGATGCCTCTATATCCGTGAAGCTCGCCTTCGGCGATCAACCTTTTTAGCAATGGAACGTTAAGGTTGAGTGTTTTTGATGCGACCTCCAAGGACGCCAACTGCTTTGGTTCACTGCGTAAATGGGAGCCGAGATGCGAATTGCCTCGGACACAGTCTGGATGAAGTGAATGTGTTTCAAGCTCAGAACGAACAAAATCAAAGGCGTGGCTCGTGAGTCCTTCATAGATATTCATTCTCAAACGATCTACATGTCTTGCGGCTGAATTCCTCTTGGCGTTTGCAATACGCGCATCCAGTTTTTGAAGCGAGCAATGAAAGGAAGCTGGCCAGTCCGACAAGAGTCGGCCGGCCATCGAGGTCATTTGATACCTCTGCTTCGTGAGCGTCGACGGTGCCAAATAGTCCGCTCAGCGGTGCCAAATCCGACGCGCGCTTACACATCTTTCTTGAAAACCTACACGAATCCGGCTTCCAAGGAATAAATTGCCGGGCTTAATAGGAAGCATTACTATTCACGCCCCTTTCCACAGCACGCTGTCATGAACCCCATGCTGCCCCGCAGACCCGGCTTTTTCGAGCATTACGAAGAGTTGATCGGCACCTGGACCCGCCGCCTGCGCAATCGCGCGCAGGCCGAGGATCTGGCGCACGACACCTTTGTGCGGGTGCTCGAATCCGATTCGGCAGCGGTGCAGCAGCCACGGGCGTATCTGCACCAGACCGCACGCAACATTGCGGTCGACGGTTATCGGCGTGAGGACCGGCGGGGTGCCATGGAGTCGCAGGCAATCGATCACAGTGTGTCGTCAACTGGCGACCCGGAGCATTACATGCATGCGATCCAGTTGGCCGACTCCATCGAGCGGGCGCTTCAGGAATTGCCGGTCAATTGCCGCAGGATTTTCGTCTGGCAGAAGATCGAAGGCCTGACCCAGGCCGAAATCGCCGAGCGCCTGGGGCTGTCCAGAAACATGGTCGAAAAGTATATGATCCGCACCCTGCGGCACTTGCGCGATCGTCTCGACGGCTTGCAGTCATGAGTGCTCGCCGCTTTTCATCCCCAGCCCGACAGGACATTCCATGATGGATACCCGTGATTGCGCGTGCGGGCAAACAACGGTGCGCGATGAGGCAGCACGCTGGTTTGTGCGTTTGCAGGAGCCACTCATCAGTGCCGACGAACAGCAGCGCTTCGACGCCTGGCTGAACCAGCATCCGCAACACCGTGACGAATTTCAGTTGCTGCAAGGTTTGTGGACGGCGGCTGATCTGCTGCCGGCGCCGCGTCTGCAGGCCCTTGTTGCAACACCGCCAGCGCGTCGCGAACGACGTCCGTTGCTGCGTTATGCGGTGGCCGCCAGTGTGCTCGCGGTGGCACTCGGGCTCGGTCTGTTCAGCGGGCTCAATCATCCGGGCGGCTACCGCGCCGAGTTCGTCACGGCACTGGGCGAGCGCAAGCATGTGGCGTTGCCGGACGGATCGGTGATCGACCTCAACAGCCGCAGCCGTTTGCAGGTGCGTTATGAACAGGATCGCCGGCTGATTGAATTGACCGAGGGCGAGGCGATGTTCAGCGTCGAGCACGACACCTCGCGACCGTTCGTGGTCGAGGCCGGCAGCGGCAAGGTCACGGTCACCGGCACGCGTTTCGATGTGCGCCGCGATCTGACGCAAACCCGGGTTGCGGTGGAGCAGGGCACGGTCAAGGTGCAGGGGCGCAATGCGCCGGACAATCAATTCATCAACCTGACCGCAGGCCTCGGCACCCATATCGATGCCGAGGGCAAAGTCGCTGCAGCCTATGCGGTCAACCCTGGCGAACTGACGGCCTGGCGTGGCGGAAAACTGGTGTTCACCAACGCCAGCCTCAGTGAAGTGGTAGCCGAAGTGTCGCGTTATCGCGAGAAACCGCTGACTGTCAGCAACCCTGCGGTAGGCAGTCTGCGCCTGACCAGCGTGTTCAAATCCGACAACACTGATGCCTTGCTCAAGGCCCTTCCAGGCATCCTTCCGGTGGCCGTTCGCACCCATGCCGATGGCAGTCAGGAAATAATTTCAAAATAAAATTCAGGTTTTTTTCGAGTTCATCGTCTTCCTGTTCAACTGCAACTGGTTTGCATTAACAGACGCACACTCTTGCGATCCACAGGACAACGTTCGACGTGAAAAACACCTCAGCCAACAACAAAAAATCCCCTTGGTTGCCGCTGGCTCTTGCGCTGGCGGTCAACGCTGCTGTGCCGCTGGCCTTCGCCGGTGACGCCATTCACATCCGTGCACAGCCCTTGGGCCAGGCCCTGAGTGAACTGGGTCAGCAAACTTCGCTGCAAGTGTTTTTCAGCCCGGACCTGGTCGCCGGTAAACAGGCACCGGCGGTCGATGGCAATATTTCGCCGGAGCAGGCGCTGCGTCAGTTGCTGCAAGGCAGCGGTCTGGACTACCAGCTCAACGAAGGCTCGGTGACCTTGGCACCGGCCGCCACTGCCGCTACTAACGGTCCACTGGAACTGGGCGTGACCGACATCAAAGTGGTCGGCGACTGGCTCGGCGACGCCGATGCCGCCGTGGTACAGAACCACCCGGGCGCACGCACGGTGATCCGCCGCGAAGCGATGGTCGAGCAGGGCGCGATGAACGTCAGTGACGTGCTCAAGCGCGTGCCGGGCGTGCAGGTACAGGATTCCAACGGCACTGGCGGCAGCGACATCGCGTTGAACGTCGGCGTGCGGGGGCTGACTTCGCGTCTGTCGCCACGCTCCACTGTGCTGATTGACGGCGTACCGGCCGCGTTCGCGCCGTACGGCCAGCCGCAATTGTCGATGGCGCCGATCTCCTCGGGCAACCTCGACAGCATCGACGTGGTGCGTGGCGCCGGCTCCGTGCGTTACGGGCCGCAAAACGTTGGCGGCGTGATCAACTTTGTTACCCGTGCCATCCCGGAAAAAGCCACCGGGGAAATCGGCACCACTCTGGAGACCACCCGTTACGGCGGCTGGAAGCACATCGACACGGCGTTCCTCGGTGGCACCGCCGACAATGGCATGGGCGTGGCGCTGCTGTATTCCGGGGTCAACGGCAACGGTTACCGCGAGCGCAACAACGACAACGATATCGACGACGTGCTGCTCAAGACCCATTGGGCACCGACCGATCAGGACGATTTCAGCCTCAACTTCCATTATTACGACGCCAGCGCCGACATGCCCGGCGGCCTGACGCAGAAGCAGTACGACGACAAACCGTACGACTCGGTGCGCGACTACGACAACTTCAGCGGCCGGCGCAAAGACGTGTCGTTCAAGTGGATCCGCCAGATCGACGAGCGTACTCAGGCAGAAATTCTGACCTACTACACCGACAGCTTCCGGGGCAGCACCATCGCTGCTCGCGACCAGAAAACCCTCAGCTCGTACCCGCGTTCCTACTACACCCTGGGTGTCGAGCCGCGCGTGTCGCGGGTGTTTGACGTGGGCCCGACCACGCAGGAAGTCAGCGTCGGTTATCGCTACCTGAAAGAGGCCATGCACGAGCAGTCGAGCCGTCTGGCGCTGGTCAACAACCAACCGGTGGTCACTCGCACCTCAGACGGCCATGTGTTCCAAGACCGCACCGGTGGCACCGAGGCCAACTCGGTGTATGTCGACAACAAGATCGACGTTGGCAACTGGACCATCACCCCGGGCATTCGCTTCGAACACATCAGCACCGACTGGCATGACCGCGCCGTGCTCGATACTTCGGGCAAACGCGTGCCGGAGAAAAACCGCAGCATCGAAAGCAACGAACCGCTGCCGGCGCTGAGCGTGATGTATCACCTGTCGGACGCGTGGAAACTGTTCGCCAACTACGAAACCTCGTTCGGCAGCCTGCAGTATTTCCAGCTCGGCCAGGGCGGTTCGGGTGACCAGACCGCCAACGGTCTGGAGCCGGAAAAGGCCAAGACCTACGAGATCGGCACGCGCTATAACGATGACGTGTGGGGCGGGGAAGTGACGCTGTTCTACATCGACTTCGATGACGAGCTGCAATACATCAGCAACGACGTGGGCTGGACCAACCTTGGCGCAACCAAGCACCAGGGCATCGAAGCGTCGGTGCATTACGACATGGCGGCGCTCGATCCGCGCCTCGACGGGCTGACCGCCAACGCCGGTTTCACTTACACCCGTGCGACCTACGAAGGTGAGATTCCGGGCTTCAAGGGCCGTGATCTGCCGTTCTATTCGCGGCAGGTGGCGACCGTAGGGTTGCGCTACGACATCAACCGCTGGACGTACAACATCGACGGTTTCGCCCAATCGAAGCAGCGCTCGCCGGGCACCGGGGTCAACGCCGATGGCAGCTTCAACGGCAACTACATCACCGAAGGCACGGCCGACGGACAGTACGGCGACATCCCGGGCTACGTGACCTGGAACGTGCGCGGCGGGTATGACTTCGGCCCGCAGGTTTCGAACCTGAAGCTCGGCGCCGGGGTGAAAAACATCTTCGACAAGCAGTACTTCACCCGTTCCAGCGACAACAACTCGGGGATGTATGTAGGCGCGCCGCGGACGTTCTTTGTGCAGGCCAGTGTAGGTTTCTGATAAACCGTGTCGTCCCCGTCGCGAGCAGGCTCACTCCTACAGATTCAGGGTGATACTTGTAGGCGTGAGCCTGCTCGCGAGGCTTTTAGACTTTGAGTGTTTTGCCGCCGATGGCCACTGCCACCAGCAGCACCGCCATCAGCCCGAAAGCGAAACTCAAACTGCTGGCATGGGCGACAAAACCGATCACCGCCGGCCCCGCCAGAATCCCTGCATAACCCAATGTAGTAATGGCTGGCACCGCGATGCTTTCCGGCATCACCGTCTGCTTGCCCACAGCGGTGTAGAGCACTGGCACGATGTTCGAGCAGCCGGCACCAACCAGCGCATAGCCCACCAGCGCCGCCTCCCAGCTCGGGGCGAAGGTCGCCAGAAACAGGCCGGCCGCCGCCAACAGACCGCCGAACAGAATAATCCGCGTGGCCCCCACACTGCGCACGATCCGGTCCCCCATCAAGCGTCCCGCCGTCATGGTCAGGGCAAATGCTGCGTAACCCAGACCCGCGTACGCCGTGTCGATTCCGCGTTCCTGCGCGAGGAACACCGCGCTCCAGTCCAGCGCCGCGCCTTCGGTGAGGAACACGATGAAACACATTCCGCCGATGAACAGCACGATGCCGTGGGGCACGGCGAACGCCGGTCCCGAGCTTTCACTGCCGTACGGCAGCATGTGGGGCACCGCTTTGAACAGCGCACCGATCAACACCGCAACCACCACCAGCATTGCCGCCAGCGGCGTCAGCCCAAGGCCGAGCAGGGCACTTACACCCGCCGCGCCGACAATCCCGCCGAGGCTGAACAGGCCGTGAAACCCCGACATCATGTTTTTACCGCTGGCCCGTTCGACGATCACCGCTTGCAGGTTGACGGTTGAATCCACCGTGCCCAAACCGGCGCCGAACATGAACAGCGTGGCGATCAGCGCCGGAATCGCCGACACCGTCGCCAGCAACGGCAACGCCGCGCAAATCAGCAGGGTGCCGCCGGTGGCCACTTTGCGGCAGCCGAACCGAGTGGCGAGAATCCCCGCCAGCGGCATCGCCAGAATCGAGCCAACCCCCAGGCACAGCAACAGCAGGCCCAACGTCCCTTCATCGAGCCCGGCCCGGGCCTTGGCGTACGGCACCAGCGGCGCCCACGCGGCAATGCCGAGTCCGGCGATGAAGAAAGCGATGCGCGTCGACATCTGTTGCAGGCGTCCGGGGACGAAGGTGTCTTGGGGGGTGAGGCTGGTCATATCGATCCTTGGCAAAAAACGTCGCGTCCCCGAATGACCATGCTGGCGCGGCGAGGTTCGATCGCAGGTCACGGGGAAGTGCAGCCGACATCCTAACCTGTAGGCGTTCGCCTGCTTGCGATAGCGCAGTGTCAGTCAAAAAATATATCGACTGATGCGCCGCTTTCGCGAGCAAGCCCGCTCCCACATTGAAAGGCGGGGGCTCACAGATCTGCTGTCATGCGCAGATTCCTGTGGGAGCGGGCTTGCTCGCGAAAGCGGCAGTTCAGGCGAAAACCGGATGCCTGACAGACCGCCTTCGTGAGCAGGCTCACTCCCACATTGAAAGGCGGGGGCTCAGCGATTTGCTGTCATGCACGGATTCCTGTGGGAGCGGGCTTGCTCGCGAAAGCGGTGGTTCAGGCGAAAACCGGATGCCTGACAGACCGCCTTCGTGAGCAAGCCCACTCCCACATTGAAAGGCGGGCGCTCACAGATCTGCTGTCATGCGCAGATTCCTGTGGGAGCGGGCTTGCTCGCGAAAGCGGCGGCTCAGGCGAAAACCGGATGCCTGACAGACCGCCTTCGTGAGCAAGCCCACTCCCACATTGAAAGGCGGGCGCTCACAGATCTGCTGTCATGCACAGATTCCTGTGGGAGCGGGCTTGCTCGCGAAGGCGGTGGTTCAGGCGAAAACCGGATGCCTGACAGACCGCCTTCGTGAGCAAGCCCACTCCCACATTGAAAGGCGGGCGCTCACAGGTCTGCTGTCATGCACAGATTCCTGTGGGAGCGGGCTTGCTCGCGAAAGCGGCGGCTCAGGCGAAACACCGGGTGCCTGACAGACCGCCTTCGTGAGCAAGCCCACTCCCACATTGAAAGGCGGGCGCTCACAGGTCTGCTGTCATGCACGGATTCCTGTGGGAGCGGGCTTGCTCGCGAAAGCGGTGGTTCAGGCGAAACACCGGGTGCCTGACAGACTGCCTTCGTGAGCAAGCCCACTCCCACATTGAAAGGCGGGGGCTCAGCGATTTGCTGTCATGCACGGATTCGTGTGGGAGCGGGCTTGCTCGCGAAGGCGGCGGTTCAGGCGAAACACCGGGTGCCTGACAGACCGCCTTCGCCAGCAGGCTCGCTCCCGCAGGCGATTGCGTTTTACAGTGGCCGATTCAGGGGATTTAACAGTAAGGGTCGGTGATGACGCAGTTCTTTGATGCGCGGGGCAATATTTACGGGGTGATTTCGCCGCAGACACTTCGCGATTCGGGGATCGATTTGCCGATCGGTGCCGCGCAGTGTGCTTTGTCGAGACTGGCATGGAGTCAGGCGGCGATTGCCCTGTGTTGCGACTGGCCCGAAGGCGAACGCCCGGCCGGCAGCAAATCCCACCGCAGCGACGGCCTGCTGATCGGTCCGTTCCAGTCAGCGCCGCCGTTCGACGTGCTCATCGTCAACACCGACGGCACCCTGGCAGAGCGCAGCGGCAACGGCCTGACGATTTTTTCCCAATCGTTGCTGGAGCAGGCATTGATGCCGGCGGAAGGCGCGTTATTGCGGGTTTATCACGACAAGGGTGACGCCGTGGAAACCTCGGTGAAACCGGCGGAAGTCGATGGTGTGCGCGGCTTCTGGCTGGACCTCGGTCAACCGTGCTTCGGGCCGTCGGCGGTGGGTGCGCAGACTGTTGAACGTCGTGAGTTCAATGGTCATGAAGTCAGCCACGTAGCGCCATTGGCCCAGCTCGATCCCGCGTGGCAGCACAGTCAGTTCGTGCGCATCGGCAACCCGCATTGCGTGACGTTGCTGACCGACGTTGCCGCGTTGCCGAGCAATCGGCAAATGGGCGAATCGCCCTGGGCCGAAGGCCTGACCCGTATCGCTTACGCCATGCCCGTCGGCGCCGGGCAACCTTGTCCGGCGGGCGTTAATCTGCAGTGGGCCGCGCGCGAATCGGCGCAACGCATCGTCGCCCGGGTGTTCGAGCGCGGGGAAGGGCCGACGGCGTCTTCCGGCACCAGTGCCAGCGCGGTGGCTTGTGCGGCGTGGTCGGTGGGCTGGGTGGCGAGCGGTGCGGTGCAGGTGGTCATGCCGGGCGGGACGGCGCCTGTTTTGCTTGAACAGGAGCGGGGGGAATTGGTGCGGGTGAGGCTGTTTGGTACGGCTCGATCGATGGGTTGAAGCGGCAATCGCCTTCGCGAGCAGGCTCGCTCCCACAGGGAATGCAGCCCATGTGGGAGCGAGCCTGCTCGCGAAGGGGTCAGTCGATTCAGCTCAGATCGGCACTGAACTCCACCACCGGCATCTGCCGCTTCATCAGCACTTTGCCACCGCGAATCGAATACAGCGGCAGACCCTGACTGCGGATCACCTCGTAATCGCTGTCCGCCGACAGAATCAGCAGGTTTGCCGGGCGACCCGGTTCCAACCCGTAACGTTCGCCCAGGTGCATGGTCCTGGCGCTGTTGTCGGTGACCAGATCCAGCGCGTTCTGCAAGTTGCGGTAACCGAGCATGTGGCAGATGTGCAAGCCGGCTTCGAGCACGCGCAGGATGTTGCCGTTGCCAAGCGGGTACCACGGATCGACGATGGAGTCCTGGCCGAAACACACGTTCATGCCGGCTTCGAGCAGCTCGTTGACCCGGGTCACGCCACGGCGTTTCGGGAAGTTGTCGAAGCGCCCCTGCAAGTGAATGCTTTCGGTCGGGCACGAGACAAAACTGATCCCGGAATGCCCGAGCAGGCGGAACAGTTTGGCGCAGTAGGCGTTGTCGTAAGAGCCCATCGCCGTGGTGTGGCTGGCGGTGACCCGTGCGCCCATGTCGCGGCTGCGCGCCTCTTCGGCGAGCACTTCGAGGAAGCGCGAATGCGGGTCGTCGGTTTCGTCGCAGTGCACGTCCACCAGGCAGCCGGTACGTTCGGCCAGGTCCATCAGAAACTTCACTGAGCTGACGCCCTGATCGCGGGTGTACTCGAAATGCGGAATGCCACCGACCACATCGGCGCCCATGCGAATCGCTTCTTCCATCAGCTCGCGACCGTTGCGGAACGACTCGATGCCTTCCTGCGGGAACGCAACGATTTGCAGGTCGATGAGATGACGGCTTTCCTCGCGCACTTCGAGCATCGCCTTGAGCGCCGTGAGCTGCGGGTCGGTGACGTCGACGTGGGTGCGCACGTGCTGGATGCCATGGGCGGCCAGCGTCTGAATGGTCTTCTTGGCGCGGGTCTTGGTGTCCTCTTCGGTGATGGTGACCTTGCGTTCGCCCCAGCACTCGATGCCCTCGAACAGTGTGCCGCTCATGTTCCAGCGCGGCTCGCCGGCGGTGAGGGTGGCGTCGAGATGAATGTGCGGTTCGACGAACGGCGGCACCACCAGATTGCCGCCGGCGTCGAGGTCGCCGGGGTTGAGGTTCGGGGCTTCGGTCTGGCGGCCGATGCTGCGGATCAGGCCGTCTTCGAGGTGCAATTCGTGCAAACCTTCCTGGTTACGCAGTCGGGCGTTGATGATGTGCATCAGGCGAATCCTTCTTATAGGTCTTGTAGTGGCGCAGTGGCGCGACGGGCGCCGAGCAGGCCGGTGACGATGACATACGTTAGCGCGGCGGCGGCGATCCCTACCAGCGGCGCGATCCACGGCGAGTGGAACGCAGCGAGCGTGCCGACCGCGTAAGCTCCCAGCCCCGGCCAGTTGAATGCCGGCAGCCGCGCGTCGGCCAGGCGTGGATAGCGCCCGCGCCAGCGGAAGAAAAAGTCGGCCATGATCACCCCGCCAATCGGTGGGATCACCGTGCCCAGCAGAATCAGGTAGGGCACCAGCATGTCGTACATGCCCAGCAAGGCGAGCAGGGTGCCGATCACCGCACCCGCCAGGGTCACCGTCTTGCGCCGTCCGGTGCGCAGCAGGTTGCAACCGGCGACGGCGAAGTTGTAGATGGTGTTGTCCTGAGTGCTCCAGATATTGAGTAACAGCATCGCCATCGCCGCCATGGCGAAGCCTTGCAACAGCAACACCTCAACCACGTCCGGCTGCTGATAGACGATCGCACCGTAGGCGCCGATCAGCACCATAAGACCGTTGCCGATGAAAAAACCGATCAGGCTGGCCAGTACCGCTACCCGTGCCGAACGCGAGAAGCGTGTCCAGTTGGTGGCTTGGGTCGCGCCGCTGACGAAGGTGCCGAACACCAGGGTGATCGCGGTCGACCAGTCCAGTGAACCCGTCGGCACCACGCTGAGCAAACCGTCTAGGCCGCCGACTTTGACCGTGGCGACCCACATCGACAGCATCAGCAGCAACATCATCGCCGGCACCGCGATGTACGACAGAATCTCCAGACCGCGATAACCGACATACGCCGTGGCGCAGAACATCAGGCCGAACAGCACCATCAGGCCGAGCACTGTGCCTTGATCCAGTTCAAAGTATTTGCCCAGCACTACCGCAGCGGTCGCGGTGCCCCAGGCGTACCAGCCGATCTGAGTGAAACCGAGGATCAGGTCGCTGAGCTTGCTGCCGACCTCGCCGAAACAGAATCGCCCCATCAACACCGAGTTGAGGCCGCTCTTGAAGGCGATGTAACCCAGGCCTGCCGCGTACAGCCCGAGCAACAGATTGCCGACGATGATCACCACGAGCATCTCACTGAAACTGAAGGCCACGCCGAGCTTGCCGCCAGCAAACATGGTCGCGGTGAAGAAGGTGAAACCCAGCAGCACCATCGCCGTCGAGGCCAGGCCTTTGCGCGCGTGCAGGGGGACTTCGCTGAGGGGGTAGTCGTTACCGGGATCGTTCTGCGTCATGGGGGCGTTCCTTGCTGAAAGGGGAGGACGCGGGGTGGGTTGCAGTGGTCGTGCCAAATGCCGATTGGCGCGGGTTATGTATAGACGAGTCGTGTGGATTGGCGCGAAAGCAGTGCAACTGGGCGCACCGAAGCCCAATGTGGGAGCGAGCCTGATCGCGAAAGCGGAGTGTCAGGCGACCTCTGCAGTGACTGACATACCGTATTCGCGAGCAGGCTCGCTCCCACAAGGGATTGGGTATGGTTCAGAGAAATCTCAATAACGCGGCGACGATGGCTTCGGGGGCGTCTTCCTGGACGAGGTGGCCGGCGTTGCGGATGGCGTGGAATTGCGCACCGGGGATCATCGCGTGCAACGCCCGGCCCCGTTCGATGGGGATCCACTGATCCTCTTCCCCCCAGAGAATCTGCACCGGGCAGCGAATCATCGGGTACAAACTTTCGGCTTCTTGGGTATAGCGTTCGTCCATTTGCGCGATCTGCCGATAGAACGCCGCTTGCCCCGGATCGCCGAGCCACGGTTGCACGTAGGGCGCCAGTTCGGCGTCGGGGATGTCGCGGTGAATCGCCCCGCGAATGTAGGTCGGGACGATGGCGCGCTGGATGTAGTCCGGCAGGCCGCTGAACGCTGCTTCATGCCGGCGGACATGCTGCACGAACGGCGAACCCCACGGCGTCAGCGCCACCGGATCGATCAGCGTGAGGCTGCGGTAGTCCTTGCCATTGAGCAAATGCGTGCGCAACGCGGTGGCGCCGCCGAAGTCGTGGGCGACCACGTCCGGGCGCTGGATGTTCCAGTGATCGAGCAACCGCGAGAGAAGTTGATTCTGCACGCCGAGGGAAACATCGGCGTGAGGTTTAGCGGAGCGCCCGTAGCCCAGGAGGTCGAAATAATGCACCCGGTGGCTGGCGAAGAAATGCGGCGCGATGCGGTGCCACACACAGGAAGAAAACGGTGTGCCATGCACGAACACCAGCGGCGGGCCGTCACCGCGCACGGCATGGCGTATTTGATGCCCGTTGAAATCAAAGACCTGATCCAGCAGCCAGTCCGTCATCGGCCTGTCCTCTTGGCGGGTTTGAGCCAAAAAGCATAGGCATAAAAAAACAGCCTCGGGGGCTGTTCTCTGTTTTCCTGACAAACACCGATCCTTTGTAGGAGTGAGCCTGCTCGCGATAGCGGTGTATCAGTCGACATCCATGTTGAATGTCAATCTGCTATCGCGAGCAGGCTCACTCCTACAAGGGGGATTCGCGTTGCGTTATTCGCCGCGATAGATGCAACCACTGGTGCAGGTCTCGTGAATCCGGATCGCGCTGAGTTCCGGCAGCAGTGGCTTCAATTCATTCCAGATGAATTTCGCCAGCACTTCGCTGGTCGGGTTTTCCAGGCCGGGAATATCGTTCAGGTAATTGTGGTCCAGACGCTCGTACAGCGGCTTGAAGATCGCCTTGATTTCCGAGAAGTCGCGGATCCAGCCAGTGTGCGGATCGAGGTCGCCGCTGAGGTGAATCGCCACTTTGAACGAGTGACCGTGCAAGCGGCCGCACTTGTGGCCGTCCGGTACGTGCGGCAGGCGGTGGGCGGATTCGAATGTAAATTCCTTGAAGATTTCCACAGTATTTTCGGCTCTGTTCAGGTGGCGTTCGCCGCAGCGATTCGGGCAGGCGGCGAGTTTACCAGCTTGTGTTTGGCGATGCGGGAAAACACTGACTAAAGGGTCAGCAAGCGCTCGGCGAGGCGACCGCTGGCGCTCAGCTCAAGAAACTCGTCGCCCAGGCGGCGGCTCTCGTCCATTGCCGCGTGCCAGTATTTCTGCCGGCTCGGCGCATCCCCCATGAAGCGCTTGAAGTCGTTGCGGTCGGGCAGCTTGCCGTAAGGCAGGCGCGCCAGATACTCCTTCGATGGCGCGAGCAACAGCACGTCCTGCAAGCGCTCGACCGAGGCGCGGCGCCAGGGCAGGGTCTTGTCGAACCAGCCGGGGATCACCCGGTCGGTGAAGTGTGGATAGAGCACGATGCCGTCGCCGCTGTAGGGCAGGTCAAGGTGATAGTCGAGCAGACCGCCGTCGCGGAACGTGCCGGCGCCGGCACCCGGCAGGTCGCGCACGCCTTCCATGACCATCGGGATCGAGCCGGAGGCCAGCAGCGCCTGCCGCAGGTTGCCGGCGTTGAGGGCGACGAAGCGTGACGGGAAGTCGTGCAGCGCGTTGACCGGTGGCGCGAGGCGCGGGTCGTGAATGATCAGGCGTTCGAAGTGCCGCGACAGCCGCGCCCGCCCGCGCAGGTTATCGGCGATCACCGAACCCAGCGCCAGGCCGAGGCGAGCGCGATGGTCATCGGCCAGGCGCCCGTGGCTTTTGACCACCATGATGTTCAGGCGGTAGTCGGCATTGTTGAGGATGCTGGCATCGCGGCCGTCGAGCAGGTCATTGAGCATGCGCTGCGAGCTCTGGCTGATCTCGGCCATGGTCACGCCCTTGTTGAAATTCTGCTCGGCGTACAGTTGGCCGAGACGGCGAATGCCTTCGGCTGCATCCGGCAGACAGGCGCTGGCGAAGCGCCAGGAGCCGACCGACGCGCCGATCAGCGAGCGCTCACGCGGCGCGCTGGGCAGCCATTCGCCGAACAACGCCAGATCCAGCCCCTGAATCCCCAGTGCCTTCGGCCCTCCGGCGGCACCGGGCAGGGTGCCGACGTCAGCGGCGTTCAGGCCTTGGGCACGAATGCGCGCCATGGCCCGAGGGCCAGCCTTGAGGGTGAGGGCGGGGAACTTGATGTGGATGGCGGTCATACCGGTCTCGATCGTTAGCAAGCGAACAATTATAAGCACATGTTGCAAAACCTTGTAGGAGTGAGCCTGCTCGCGAAAGCGTTGTATCAGATACGTGAATGTTGAATGACACACCGCTATCGCGAGCAGGCTCACTCCTACAGGGGGAAATGTGTTGAGCCGGGGCAATGATGGCCATTCAGTTTCAGTTAAGTTGATCCCGCTAAGGTGCCGACCGGAGCAACACATAAAAAACGGAGACACCCATGAAAACCCTGACTGCCCTGTCCATTGCCTCGATCATCGGCCTGACTGCCAGCCTCGCCCACGCCCGCGATCTTGGCCCCGATGAAGCCCTGCGCCTGCGCGACGCTGGTACTATCGTGTCCTTCGAGAAGCTCAACGCCACGGCGCTGGCCAAACACCCGGGTTCGACCATCACCGATACCGAGCTGGAAGAGCAGTACGGCAAGTACATCTACCAGATCGAAATGCGTGACCCACAGGGGTTGGAGTGGGACCTGGAATTGGACGCGGTCAGTGGGCAAGTGCTCAAGGATCATCAGGATACTTAATGAAGCCGTATTTGTTACAGCCACGCACCGGGAGCCGCCTGGCCCTGGTGCTATTGGCATTCTGCTCGGTGGCGGTGGCCCGTGATCTTGGCCCCGATGAAGCGCTGCGCCTGCGTCAGCAGGGGGTGATTCTGCCGCTGGAGCAAGTGCTGCAAAAGGCGCTGGATCGCTATCCGGGGGCCAAACTGCTGGAAGTCGAGCTGGAGGAAAAGCACGACGTCTATGTTTACGAAGTCGAGCTGCTGACAGTCGACGGGGTGGCGCGCGAGTTGCACCTGAAGGCCGACAGCGGCGAATTACTGAAAGACAAGGAAGATTGATCGATGCGTTTGCTTCTGGTGGAAGACCACGTGCCGCTGGCCGACGAATTGCTCGCCGGCCTGCAACGTCAGGGTTATGCGGTGGACTGGTTGGCGGACGGGCGCGATGCGGTCTATCAGGGCAGCAGCGAGCCTTATGACCTGATCATCCTTGACCTCGGTCTGCCCGGCGTTCCGGGGCTTGAGGTGTTGGCGCAATGGCGCGCCGGAGGCCTGTCGACCCCGGTGCTGATCCTCACCGCCCGCGATTCCTGGGCCGAGCGCATCGAAGGCCTGAAGGCCGGTGCCGACGATTACCTGACCAAACCGTTTCATCCCGAAGAGCTGCACTTGCGGGTGCAGTCGCTGTTGCGCCGCTCCAAGGGCCAGGCCAACCAGCCGACGCTGAAGGCCGCGGGGCTGCATCTGGATGAGGGTCGTCAATGCGTGATGCGCGACGGCAGCGAGATTCAACTGACCGCCGCCGAATTCCGCCTGCTGCGCTATTTCATGCTGCACCCGGAACAGATCCTGTCGAAAACCCACCTCGCCGAGCACCTCTACGACGGCGAGACCGAGCGTGATTCCAACGTTCTCGAAGTCCACGTCAATCACCTGCGGCGCAAGCTGGGCAAAGCCGTGATCGAAACCCGTCGCGGCCAGGGTTACCTGTTCGGCGGACAAGCTTCGTGAGGTCGATCCAGCGCCGCTTGAGCCTGGGGTTGATCAGCGTGATGGTGATCGTCGGCGTGGTGCTGGCGCAGATCAGCCTGTGGTTGTTCGAAGTGGGGCTGCAGCGCTATCTCGAAGCCGGCTTGCGCAACGACAGCGAAAGCCTGCTGGTGGCGCTGGTGCGTGGCCCGCAAGGCTTGCAACTGGATGAGCGGCACCTGTCGCCGGCGTATCAGCGACCGTTTTCCGGGCATTACTTCCGTATCGATTTTGCCGACAGCCACTGGCGCTCGCGGTCGCTGTGGGATCAGGACTTGCCGCTGCTCGAACATCCCGGTCTGCACAGCAACCTGCAACTGGGCCCGGACGGCCAGCAGTTGCTGGTGTTGCGTTCCGATTACCGGCGCCTGGGGCAGTCGATCTCGATCAGTGTCGCGCAGGATTACACCCCGGTGCGCGAGAGCTTCCAGCGCATGCGTCAGATCGGGCTTGGTCTCGGGCTGGCCGGTTTGCTGCTGATTCTGCTGCTGCAACGCATCACCGTGCGCCGCGCCTTGCGCCCGCTGGAGCGGGCGCGCGAGCAGATCGCCCAGTTGCAGCAGGGCCAGCGTTCGCAACTCGACGATCAGGTGCCGGTGGAACTGGAGCCACTGGTGGCGCAGATCAACCATTTGCTCGCCCACACCGAAGACAGCCTCAAGCGCTCACGCAATGCGCTGGGCAATCTGGGGCATGCGTTGAAGACGCCGCTGGCGGTGCTGTTGAGCCTGGCGTCGAGCGAAAAACTCGATGCGCATCCGGAGTTGCGCAAGATCCTCAAGGACCAATTGGAACAGGTGCAGCAGCGGCTCAATCGCGAACTGAATCGCGCGCGCCTGTCCGGTGATGCGCTGCCCGGTGCGCTGTTCGATTGTGACGCGGAACTGCCGGGGCTGTTGGCGACGCTGAACATGATCCACGGCGAGCATTTGGCGCTGAGCTACGTCGCGCCGCCGGGGCTGCAACTGCCGTGGGATCGTGAGGATTTGCTGGAGCTGCTCGGCAACCTGCTGGACAACGCCTGCAAATGGGCGGACGCCGAGGTGCGCCTGAGTGTGATCGAGCGCACGGATGGCTTTGCCCTGAGCGTGGAAGATGACGGCCCGGGGATCCCCGAACAGCAGCGCAGTCAGGTGTTCAGTCGGGGCACGAGGCTGGATGAGCAGACCCACGGGCATGGTCTGGGGCTGGGGATCGTCCGGGACATCGTCGAGACGTGGGGCGGGTTGCTGGTGTTGGGCGAGAGCGAGTGGGGCGGGTTGAAGGTGGTGATCGAGTTGCCTAAGCGCTGATCCCGGTCAGTCCCCAACCCCCTGTGGGAGCGGGCTTGCTCGCGAAGGCAGTGTGTCAGTCAGTATTGCTTTGTCTGATACACCGCTTTCGCGAGCAAGCCCGCTCCCACATTGGAATTCAGCTGGATGCAAGTCCGCGTCAGACCCGGAACTGATCCATCAGACTCTGCTGCTGATTCGCCAGGCTGTTTAGCGACTGACTCACCCGCGCCGACTCGTTGGCCTGCCCGGACAGCGATTCGGTCACGTCACGGATGGTCGCCACGTTGTTGTTGATCTCCTCGGCCACCGCGCTCTGTTCTTCCGCCGCGCTGGCGATCTGCAGGTTCATGTCGCTGATCACCGTCACTGCATCGCCGATCTGGCGCAGTGCGGTCACCGCTTGCCCGACCTGTTCGACACTGCCCTGGGCCTGACGATGACTGTTGCCCATCGAGCCGACCACGTCCTGGGTGCCGGTCTGCAGTTGCTCAATCACTTGACGGGTTTCTTCCACCGATTCCTGCGTGCGGCGGGCGAGGTTGCGCACCTCGTCGGCGACCACGGCAAAACCACGACCGGCCTCACCGGCACGCGCCGCTTCGATCGCGGCGTTGAGCGCCAGCAGGTTGGTTTGTTCGGCGATGGCGCGGATGGTTTCCAGCACGGTGCCGATCTTCTCGCTGTTGGCGGCCAGGCCTTCGACCTGGACCATCGCTGCGCTCATGTCGGCGGCGAGGGTGTCGATGCTCGCGGTGGTGCGGTCGATCACGGTCAGGCCCTGACGCGTGGCGCGATCGGCGTCCTTTGCCGCTTCGGCGGCTTGCGCGGCGCTGCGTGCGACGTCTTGCGCAGTGGCGCTCATTTCGTGAGACGCGGTGGCGACCTGATCGACCTGGCGGTATTGCTGCTCCATGCCAGCGCTGGTCTGGGTGGCAATGGCCGAAGACTGGTCGGCGGTGTTGCGTGCGTCCTGCACCGAGCGTTTCACCTCGGCGATGATTGGCTGCAACTTGTCGAGGAACTTGTTGAACCAGCCGGCCAACTGCCCGAGCTCATCCTGTTTGTCATAGGCCAGACGGCGGGTCAGATCACCTTCGCCACTGGCGATGTCTTCGAGCATGTTGGCCACGCCGAGGATCGGTTTGGTCACGCTGCGCGCCATCAGCCACACCAGCAGCAAGCCGACCAAGGCTGCGAGCACGCCGAGGCTCAGTTCGATCAGGGTGCCTGAATTGTTGCTCGCATCCAGTTGCTGCTTGAGCGCTTCGGCGCGGCTGACCAAGACCTTTTCCGGCACATCGAGCAGCACGCCCCACGCCGGGCCGCCGGGGATCGGCTGGAACGGCGACAGCACTTTCAACTGGCCGTTGCTGTGCAGGCTGCTGACGCTGCTGCTGGCGCCGAGTTGACGCAGCAGTTCAGCACCGCTGACGGTGTCCACGGCATCCAGACGCTTGCTCAGCTTGCTCGCGTCCGGGCTGTAACCGGCGAGCAGGCCGGTGGGGCTGATGATGCTCACGGCGGTCTGGCCGTCATAGAGCTTTTTGCTCGCGCCCTGGCTGATCGCTTGCAGGCTGTTGAGGTTGATGTCCACCGACAGCGAGGCGATCACTTTGCCGTTGACCATCAGCGGGAAGACGATGCTGGTCATCAGCACGTTCTGGCCGTCGATCACGTAGAAGTACGGTTCGATCACGCACGGCTTGAGCGTGGTGCGCGGGCAGGTGAACCAGGCGTTGGCGGCCTGGCCGCTGGGGCCGGTGCTGGTGTCGGCCATGTCGCTTTCCGGCAGGGCCATCGAGGTGACTTTGCCGGGAGTCGGCTGCGACCAGTACAAGGCGAAACGGCCCTTGTCGTTGCTGCCCAGTTCGGCCTGACCGGCGAACAGTTCATCCTTGCCGTCCAGTGCGTTGGCTTCGAACACCAGCGACAGGCCGAGCAGTTCCGGGTTGGCCTGCAGGGCGGATTTGACCTGACGGGTCATGTCTTCGCGCAGATCGAAGGCATCGAGGAAGCGCTTTTCTGCCTGTTCACGCAGGAACAGCACCTGGCGCGAGAAGCCATGGCCGTATTGATAGGCGTCCATGAACTGCTGGCGAATGCCGGCAGCCTGCACTTCGCCTTGCGATTCAATGCGCGCCTGGGCCGATTCGGTCAGCATCTCCATGCTCGACGCCTTCACCAGCTCGGAGCTGTGCTCCATGCGGTACAGCGAAAGACCCACCAGCAGGGTCACGATGCCCGCCAGGCAGAGGCCGGCGAGCAGGGTGATTTTCCATTGAATGGAAAGTTGTCTGAGCGACATGGAGACGTCCTTATTCGATAAATATCTGAGACTTTGCACTGTAACGGCCGCGTTTCAGCTTTCTTTATTGTTCAAGTGCAATATGACCGATTGCCGCAGTCGCCGAATTCCGCCTGCAGGGTTCCTCATCGGTTGTTACATTCGCTCGCTTTGACACTGCGGTCACTCTGCGGCACAGTGCGCGCCCTTCTAATAAGACCCTCTTTGCAAATCCGCCGGTGCTCCGTGGGCGGACTCATCCTGTCTGGCGGTGATGATTTCATCGCAGTGTTTTTTGAGGTAGTGAAATGAATGCAGTGATTGCTGCGGTCGGCATCATGCTGATCCTCAGCCTGTCCCGTGTGCACGTGGTGATCGCCCTGATCGTCGGTGCGCTGGTCGGTGGCCTGACCGGTGGTCTGGGCATCGACGCCACGCTCAAGGCGTTCAACAGCGGCCTGGGCGGGGGGGCGACCGTGGCGTTGTCCTACGCGCTGCTCGGCGCTTTCGCGGTGGCGATTGCCAAGTCCGGTCTGGCCCATGCGCTGGCCGACAAGGCCCTGGCGATGGTTGACCGGCAACACGCGACCGGTGGCGGCAGCGTCAAATGGCTGCTGATCGGCCTGCTCTGGGTGGTGGCGATTGCCTCGCAGAACATCCTGCCGATCCACATTGCGTTCATTCCGCTGCTGGTGCCGCCGCTTTTATATGTGCTGACCAAGCTGCAACTCGATCGTCGTCTGATCGCCTGCGTCATGACCTTCGGCCTGATCACCCCGTACATGTTCCTGCCGGTGGGTTTCGGCAACATCTTCCTCAATGAAATCCTGCTGGCCAACGTCGCGCGCAGTGGCGTCGACATCAGTGGCATCAACGTCACCCACGCCATGGGCATTCCGGCGCTGGGCATGGTGTTCGGCCTGGCCATGGCATTCATCAGTTACCGCAAGAAGCGCGTCTACGACCTGGCGAAAATCGAGCAGGTCGAGCAGGTGGCGGTGCAGTACAACCCGCTAAGCCTGATGATCGCCGGTGTGGCGATTGCAGCGGCGTTCATTGTGCAACTGCTGCTGGACTCGATGATTATCGGGGCGCTGGTCGGTTTTCTGATCTTCTCGGTGTCGGGCATCGTCAAGTGGCGCGAGACCGATGACCTGTTCACCGAAGGTATGAAGATGATGGCGATGATCGGCTTCATCATGATCGCCGCGTCCGGGTTCGCCGAAGTGATGAAGGCCACCGGGCAGGTGCAGACCCTGGTCGAATCGTCGGCTTCGTGGATCAATCACAGCAAGGGCGTCGGCGCACTGTTGATGTTGCTGGTCGGGCTGCTGGTGACCATGGGCATCGGTTCGTCGTTCTCCACCGTGCCGATCCTTGCGGCGATTTTCGTGCCGCTGTGCGTGCAACTGGGCTTCAGCCCGCTGGCGATCGTCTGCATCGTCGGCACTGCCGGGGCCTTGGGCGACGCTGGTTCGCCGGCTTCGGATTCGACCCTCGGGCCGACCTCCGGTCTGAACATCGACGGCCAGCATCACCATATCTGGGACACCGTGGTCCCGACCTTCCTGCATTACAACCTGCCGTTGCTGGCGTTCGGCTGGGTGGCCGCGATGGTCCTCTGACCACCACAAATCCCAAACTGTGGGAGCGGGCTTGCTCGCGAAAGCGTCGTGTCAGTCAACAATTGTGTTTCTGATACACCGCCTTCGCGAGCAAGCCCGCTCCCACAGGGATACGAGGCATCTCCAGACTCAACTTTTGCTTGCGCGTGCCGTTAACGCCTTTAACCACGCCAATAAAACCAAAAGAGTGAGCTCCCCCCATGCGCTTGAGTCTCAAGGCCAAAGTCCTGTCGCTTGCCGTCCTGCCGGTGTTGCTCTTTGCGCTGGTCATCAGCCTGACCACGCTGTTCATCCTCAAGCAACAGGCGCACACCGAGGTCGAGCAGACCCGCGAGCGTTTGCTCGCCGACGCCAAGGCCACGCTGCAAAGTTACGTCGCCGTGGCCATGACCACGATCAAGCCGTTGTATGACGCAGCCGCCCCCGGTGATAACGAGGCGCGGGCGCAGGCGATCAAGCTGCTGTCGGGGATCCGCTACGGCAAGGACGGCTACTTCTTCGGCTACGACTCCGAGACCGTGCGCCTGTTCAAGGCCAACGACCCTGAAGGCGTGGGCAAAAGCTTCAAGGACAACCGCGACCCCAATGGCGTTTACGTCAATCGCGGCCTGGTGAGCGTGGCGAAGGACGGCACCCACTATCTGCAATACAGCTCGCCGTTGCCGGGTAACGCCAACGTGCTGGTGCCGAAACTCGGCTACACCGAGTACCTGGCGAAGTGGGACATGGCGGTGGGTACGTCGGTCAACCTCGACGGCATTGAAGCGCAGGTGGCGGTGGTCGAAGGCCAGGTGCAGGAGCGGATGGAAGGCGTGATCCTCAGCATCGTCGGCGTGGCGGTGCTGGTACTGTTGGTGATCGCCGCAGCGGGGATGCTGCTGGCCAATGCCATTTTGCGGCCGCTGACTCTGATGAAAGCCAACCTCGACGACATCGCGGCGGGCGAGGGCGACCTGACGCGCCGGCTGAACATCACCAGCCAGGACGAACTCGGCGAACTGGCTGGCTCGTTCAACCGTTTCGTCGACAAGATCCACGGCCTGGTGCGGCAGATCACCGAGATGACCACGCAACTGACTGGCCTGGTGACCCAGGTCTCGGATCAGGCCCAGCGCTCTGATCAGGCGATGGAGCGTCAGCGCCACGAGACCGATCAAGTCGCCACGGCGATCAACGAGATGTCTGCCGCCGCTCAGGAAGTGGCCAAGAGCGCGCAGAATGCCGCCGTCGCCGCACAGCAGACCGATGAAGAAGGTCAGAGCGCCAAGCGCGTGGTGGCCGGCAGCATCAAACAGATTCATGCGCTGGTGGATGACATTCGCAGCAGCGGCGTGTCACTCGACAGCCTGCAGCAGGACGTGTCGTCGATTGTCGGCGTGCTCGGGGTGATCCGCTCGATTGCCGAGCAGACCAACCTGCTGGCGCTGAACGCTGCGATTGAAGCGGCGCGTGCCGGGGAGGCCGGGCGTGGCTTTGCGGTGGTGGCGGACGAAGTGCGGGCACTGGCCAGCCGCACGCAGATCAGCACCCAGGAAATTCAGGGCATGATCGATCGCTTGCAGGCGGGCACGCAGTCGGCGGTCGAGGCGATGCGCCGGTCCAGCGAGGCGGGCGATGGCACCTCGGCGCAGGCCAATCAGGCCGGGGCGTCGCTGGATGCGATGGCGGAGCTGATCGCGACCATCAACTCGATGAACGCGCAGATCGCCAGTGCTGCCGAGGAACAAACGGCGGTGGCCGAGGAGATCAACCGCAGCGTGCATCAGATTGCGGTGGCGGTGGACAGCGTGGCGGATGAGACCCAGTTGGGCGCGCAGACCTCGCGCAGCTTGGCCGAACTTGGCCAGCGATTGGGCAAACTGGTGGGCCAGTTCCGTATTTAAAGGTTGCTGCAAAAACTTTGTGGGAGCGTGCTTGCTCGCGAATGCGCTGTGTCAGATACAGAATGGCTGACGGACACGACGCTTTCGCGAGCACGCCCGCTCCCACATTGGGTTTTGTGCAAGGCTCAGGGTCTGTCCCAGTAGGGGATTTCGCCGAAGCATTCCATGAAGAAATCAATCACCGTGCGCACCTTCACCGACAGCCGCCGGCTCCCCGGCCACAGCACGGCAATCTGCTGCGGCTCCAGGCTGTTCGACACCTGATATTCCCCCAGCACCGGCACCAGCGTGCCTTCGCGTACCGCTTCACCAATCAGCCATGACGGAAACATCACCAGCCCCAGACCCTGTTCGGCGGCCTGGGTGAGGGTGTCGGCGTGGTTGCCGGTGATCGGGCCTTTGACCGAGTAGGGTGTCCAATCGCCCTGATCCTGCCGGAAGAACCAGCGCTGCTGGCCGGTCGCACCTTTGTAGGCCAGGCACTGGTGTTGCGCGAGTTCGTCGGGATGTTGTGGTGTGCCGTGCTGCTTGAGATACGCCGGGCTGGCCGCGACCTGAAAGCGGTGCGGTGCGAGAATCCGTGCCTGCATGCTCGAATCGTGCAGCGGGCCGATGCGGAACAGCAGGTCGGCGCCTTCTTGCAGCGGGTCGACGTAATGGTCGGTCTGCTGGATGTCCAGTTGCAGCTTCGGATAGCGCGCACATAACTGCCCGAGCCACGGTGTCAGATGCCGTTGGCCGAACACCACCGGCGCGTTGATCCGCACCAGTCCGGTGGGGTCGCTTTGCTGTTCCTGCAACGCCTGTTCGGCTTCCTCCAATTGCACCAGCACCAGCCGCGCGTGGTGGCCGAGCATGCGCCCGGCTTCCGTTGGCGTCACGGCGCGGGTGTGGCGGTAGAGCAATTGCTGGTTCAGCGCCTGCTCCATCAACTGGATTTGCCGCGAAATCGAAGAGGGCGCAACACCCTCGCGGCGGGCGACTTCGGAAAAGCTGCCATGGTCGAGCACCGCCACAAACAGCCTGAGTGTCTTGAATCCCAGTTCATTGAGCCCGTGCATGAGTCGTCCTGCTGTGCGGGTTGCGCAAAAGTGTTGTCCGGATGCTCCCATTTATCGCACAGCGTCGCCAGCCGATAATCCGCGCCATCGTTTATTTGCACAGGTTTTGGTTATGCAGACGTTGGATGAGGTGAATGTGGCGACGCCGGTGCGCAAGCCGGGGTTGCGCCTGTTGTTGCTGCCGCTGGTGATTCTGGCCGGTATGGGCTTGTCGGTGGAGGCGGGTCTGCTCGGGCCGTTGGGGGTTCAGGTCGGGCATCTGTGGGCGACCTTGAGCATCTTCGGCGTGGGCTCGGCGATCCTGTTTCTGCTGTTGCTGTTCGCGGGGCCGCAGAAGGGCCCGGCGCTGACCGATCTGCCGCGCTGGCAATTGATCGGCGGCTTTCTCGGACCGATGTATGTGGTGGTGCTGACCCTGGCGACGCCACATATCGGAATTGCGATGACGATGATCGCGATTCTCTCGGGGCAGGTGGGCAAGAGTGTGCTGATCGACCATTTCGGCTGGTTCGGCGCGACGCGCAAGAAGGTCAATGCCGAACGCTGGCTGGCGTTGGGCCTGATTGTGGTGGCACTGGTTTTGATTGCGCGGGGTTGAAGATGAGTCTGATTATTTTGTTGGCGGTGGTGGTGTTGGCCGGTGCGGTGTTGAGTGTGCAGGCGGCGATCAATGGACGCCTGGGTGAGACCGTCGGGGTGTTGCGCAGCAGTCTGCTGACGTTTTTTGTCGGCGCGGTGACGACCGGGTTGTTGATTGTGTTTTTCGAGCCGGCGCATGCGGTGAGTTTGCTCGATGTGCCGAAGTGGCAGGTCTGCGGTGCTTTGTTCGGGGTGGTTTACATGATGGTGATGGTCGGTGCGGTGCCGGTGGTGGGGACGGCGGTGGCGACTGTTGCGGTGATTGTCGGGCAGTTGGGGATGGGGATGTTGATCGATAATTTTGGCTGGTTGGGGAATCCGGCGATCGAGCTTTCGTCTTCTCGGGTGTTGGCGATGGTTTGTCTGGGGTTGGCGTTGGTTTTTATGTACCGGAGCGGTGTTCGTCGTTCTGATTGAGTTTTGGGTGCATATCCGTTTTTTGGGTGGGGGCTGAGCAGGGTTCCGCCCTTACGGCGGGTCACTTTTGACAAACGCCTCAAAAGTAACCAAAAAGGCTTGCCCCGGCGTTCGGCCCTCGCCGTGGCTCGGGTTCCTTCATTGCGGGATTCATCCGGGGGCATCGCCTCCGGTTTGCTTCGCTGCACCTCCTCTCGATGTGTTTGGCTGCGCCAAACGGTCGCTGCGCTCCCACCCCCGGATAAACCCCTCCACTCAGCCTGCCGAAGGGGCCGGTACGGCAAGATCAAGAGCTTTCGGCGAGCTGACACTCGGCCATTTGAGTGGGGCGGCTTCGCCGCATGCCGGGCACGCTCTTTAAACTGTAGGAGCTCGCTCGCGATGGCGGCCTACGAGCCGACCAATCTCCAACTGAACACCCACATTCCCATTGTGGGAGCGGGCTCGCTCGCGAAGGCGGCCTACGAGCCGACCAATCTCCAACTGACCCCGCCCATTCCCACTGTGGGAGCGGGCTTGCTCGCGAAGACGGCCTACCCGCCAACCAATCTCTAACTGAATACACCCAATCCCATGCATGAACTGCCGAAGGCTGTGATCTTTTGATCTTCTATGCCTTTGGCTCTCGATGTGGCTGTTGATCTCAAGCCCCTTCGGATGGACACCACAGCGAGGGAACGCTGAGCCTAAGCGAGGTGCCGTACGCCGGAGGCAAAGCCTTTTGGTTCCTTTTTTCGTTTGAAAAAGAGACTCGCGGTAAGAGCGAAGCCGCCAGCGGCAGCCCCCGAAGAAACGGATATTCACCCTCATCGCCAGCAGAAACGGATATCCCCCCAATCCGCAGGTAAAACGCAGAACAGAACTGCTCTTGCTTCGAAAAAATCCAGATCAAAAGTTCGCAGCCTTCGGCAGCTCCTACACTGATCTTTACGGCTTGCCCCGGCAAGCCGCAGACAACCACCAAAAAAGGAGTCCGCCCCCATGCCAGATAGAAAATGCGATTGCCCCAACTGCAAATGCACAATCAAGGAAGGCGACCACGCCTACGCCGTACACGGCAAACACTACTGCTGTGAAGCCTGCGCGCACCACCACAAGGGTGGCGAGGAGTGTTCAAGCAAGGGCTGCCATTGCGCCCACCCCAAATGACGACATGCAAAAAAAAGTGGAGCCTAATCAGGCTCCACTTCCAGTTTCAGGCTTTCATCATCCAGCCGTTCGGTATGGCGTACCGTGCCTTGCAGCCGTCGACCTTCAACCCTGACCACCACGGTTTTCGCCTGGTCGAGGTCTTCCGGTAACGGTGCCGGTACGCGCAGGGCGAAGCAGTATGGGTCATCTTCGACGGGTTCCAGGCCCACTCGACAGTCGACGCTTTTGGTGATGCGGCCGAACAGGGTGTCAAGGCCGTAGTCCAGATGCGCCGGGCTGAAGATGCTGGTCATGTGTATTCCCCCAAATGTCCCCATTGCCTGGCGAGAGTCTAGCTCGCCGGTCGCCATGTGACATTTTCCACGCCGAATTTTTCCGCCATCGGTTTGCTGGTCTTTTGCACTTTTTCCCGGCCGAAACGTGGGATGCGACCCACGCCGGCGTCGCAGCTTGCCCAGTGCCACGCCTCGGCATTGTCCATTTTGTCCGAACGGATAATGAACGATTTGGGCGTGCCGTGAAGGGTGTAGTCGATGACAAACAGTTTTGCGTTGTTCATAAAGCCCGTATTCCTCCCTGTGGTATTAGAAGGATCGCGGCGCGCCGGGAAAATTCACTCGGATTGTCCGACGGTATCTATCGTTGGCGACACATCGGCGCACTGGTTACCATGGCCGCTCTGCCAACCCCAATGAATGCTCGCCATGGCCCTCGCTGCGCCTCCCGATCTGAGTGATACCGATGTGCCGGTGCAACCGCTGGCGCGCACCTATCCGCGTGGGTTATTCATCGAGCCGCACGAGCATGTCTGGGGTCAGTTGCTGTATGCGATGAGCGGGGTGATGTGGGTCGAGACCCCGCATGAAGCGCTGGTGGTGCCGCCGCAACGGGCGGTGTGGTTGCCGCCCGGGGTGCCGCACGGGATTCGCGTGGTTTCGGACTTGCAGATGCGCAACATCTATCTGCGTCCGGCGCTGGCGGCGACGCTGGATGCCACGGTGCAGGTGATCGAGGTTGCAGGGCTGCTGCGTGAGTTGATCGTCGGGCTGGTCGAGCAGGGTGACAGCGGTGAGCCGGCCTATTACGACGCATTGGTCGGTCTGGCGTTGCTGGAGCTCAAGCGTGCCCGGCGCTCGCAATTGAAGATCGCGCTGCCGGACGATTCCGATCGACGCCTGATGAACCTGTGTCAGGCGGTGATGGCGGCGCCGTCGCTGGACATTCCTTTCGAGCAGCACGCGGAAAACGCCGGGGCCAGTGTGCGTACGCTGGCGCGGTTGTTCAAGGACAGCCTCGGTATGGGCTTCGCCGAATGGCGGCGGCAGGTGCAACTGGCGACGGCCGTGGCGGAGTTGATTCAGGGCGTGCCAGTGAGTGCGATCGCTCGGCAGCTGGGCTATTCGCCGAGCAGTTTCAGCGACATGTTCCGCCGGGAACTGGGCGTAGCACCCTCGCAATTCATGAGCACCTGAACACAACCCCTGTGGGAGCGAGCCTGCTCGCGAAAGCGCCGGGTCAGTGACTTCATTCTTCACAGGCATACCGCATTCGCGAGCAGGCTCGCTCCTACAGTGGGGTGTGGCGAATTCAACGGATTTGGCCGAAATTCAGAAGTCCTTGGCCGGCGCCTCCGCCGATCCTTCCCTAGACTCTGCCCATCCCTTTCACGCGGCGGAGTTCCCCCATGAACTACCTGATTTCGCTGGCCATCGGTCTGGGCGTCGGCCTGCTCTATGGCGCGCTGCATTTTCGTTCGCCGGCACCTCCGGCCATCGCCCTGGTGGGGCTGCTCGGCATGCTCGCGGGTGAGCAGTTGTGGCCGCTGGGCCGGCAACTGGTCGCTGGCTGGTTCTCGTGAATTTTTCTTTCTCCCTTCGGTGGATGTCCTCATGAAAGCACTGCAATTCGATAAAACCGGCGACCTGTCCTCCCTGCGTTTGGTCGACGTAGCCACTCCGGTGCCCGGCGCTGACGACGTGCTGGTCGAGATCAAGGCGGCCGGTCTGAACCCCAGCGACGTGAAGAACGTGCTCGGGCGTTTCCCCTACACCACATTGCCACGGATTCCAGGGCGCGATTTCGCCGGCGTCGTGGTTGCAGGGCCGCAGGCCTTACTTGGTCAGGAGGTGTGGGGCACCGGGCGCGAGCTGGGATTTTTCGCCGATGGCTCGCATGCGCAATTCGTCAAGCTGCCGGCCAACGGCGTGGCGCATAAACCGTCGCACCTGAGCTTCGCCCAGGCTGCCAGCCTCGGCGTGCCGTACACCACGGCATGGGATGCGCTGGAACGCAGCCTGGTGAGTGCTGAAACCCGTTTGCTGGTGATCGGTGGCGGTGCGGTGGCGACGGCGGCGTTGGCGTTGGCCAAGGTCCGTGGGGCGCAGATACTCGCGGCGGCGCGGCGGCCAGAGCAGGTCAAGGACTTGCAGGCACAGGGTTTTCAGACGATTCAGCTGGATAAGCCCGAAGACCTCGGTGCACAGGTCCACGCGGTGTACAGCGGCGGCGCCGATGTGATCTTCGACACCACCGGTTTCTGGCTGCCGGCCTCGGTGGCGGCGCTGGCACCGTTCGGTCGTATCGCGATTATCGCGGCCCCGGTCGACGGCCATGTGCAGTTGCCGGCGCTGGCGCTGTACCGCAAGGGCGGTTCGGTGGTCGGGATCAACTCTCTGCTGTATGGCGTGCAAGCTTGCGCGGCGATGCTGGAGCAGTTCGGGCGGTTCTTCGATGAGGATCGGCTGCCATTGCCGCAGGATTTGGTCGAGGTGCCATTGGCGGAGGGGTTGCAGCGCTATGCCGAGGTGAATCAGGGCAGTGGCGACAAAACTATCCTTATCCCTTAACGCCACAAAACAACTGTGGGAGCGAGCCTGCTCGCCAAAGCGGCTCGCCATTCAACCAAAGACTGCCTGGCCCACCGCCTTCGGGAGCAAGCCCCCTCCCACATTTGAAACGCATCCCCCTGTGGGAGCGAGCCTGCTCGCGAAAGCGGTATTTCATTCAACCAAAAACCGCCTGACCCACCACCCTCGGGAGCAAGCCCCCTCCCACATTTGAAACGCATCCCCCTGTGGGAGCGGGCTTGCTCGCGAAAACGGTATTTCATTCAACCAAAAACCGCCTGACCCACCACCCTCGGGAGCAAGCCCCCTCCCACATTTGAAACGCATCCCCCTGTGGGAGCGGGCTTGCTCGCGAAAACGGTATTTCATTCAACCAAAAACCGCCTGACCCACCACCTTCGGCAGCAAGCCCCCTCCCACATTTGAAACGCATCCCCCTGTGGGAGCGGGCTTGCTCGCGAAAGCGGTATTTCATTCAACCAAAAACCGCCTGACCCACCGCCTTCGGGAGCAAGCCCCCTCCCACATTTGAAACGCATCCCCCTGTGGGAGCGAGCCTGCTCGCGAAAGCGGTATTTCATTCAACCAAAAACCGCCTGACCCACCGCCTTCGGGAGCAAGCCCCCTCCCACATTTGAAACGCATCCCCCTGTGGGAGCGAGCCTGCTCGCGAAAGCGGTATTTCATTCAACCAAAAACCGCCTGACCCACCACCTTCGGGAGCAAGCCCCCTCCCACAGTCAGAACGCAAGCCCGCGCCCACATTTTTTGCTGCACAGGCTTCAGGATTGCGGGACGCCGTTCTCCCACGCCGACCAGTTTTTCAGGATGTCCTGCACCAGCGGATTACCCGTGCGATAGAGATTCTCCAGCGCCGGCACGAAGCCGCCTTGATCGGCGTACTTGAGCAGGTTATCCACTTCGCTGCCGCCCGGTGCGGGCCGGTCGAAGTCGGAGCCAGCACGCACTACCGCCAGTCGTTGCACGTCCACCAGACCTTCGCGACTGGCGCGCAGCAAGGCCTCGTAGGTCGAGTTGTCTTCCTGTTGCGTGGTGCAATATTCACCTTTGTTGTCGGTCAGCAGTTGGGTCCAGACCTCGGCGCGTTCGCTCAGGCGTGTGCCGGAGAACCAGGTGTTGCCCGCCAGCGTATCGCAGCGGGTAACCACTGGCGGCTGGTTGGCCGGGGCAGACGGGTATTTCAGGCGCCACGCCGCCGATTCCTTGCTTTCGCTCAGCTCGACCTTGTGGCTCAGGGCGAAGGCTTTCGCCTGTAATGTCGGGTTGAGTTCGAAGACTTCGGTCTTGTAGTCCAGCGGCGGTTTTTCGTTGGGGCCCTTGGTGTTGATGCCGAGGTAACCGGTCGGCCAGCTCGACGGCGCGTCGCGCGAATCCAGTTCCCATTGCGTACCGAATTCCACCAGATAGTGCGCCCACGCGGCGGTGCCGATGGTCCCGTGTTTCGGGCTGATGCCGGCGATCCCGGCGATCAGGAAGTAGCTTTTGCGCAGATCGAATTTCGGCGACAGGGCCAAGGCCAGGGTCGAGGCGGCGGCATTGGTCTGGCCCATGCCGGTGGTCAACAGGCACACCTGCTGCGCGTTGCAGCGGATGGTCGGGTATTCGGCGGACAACCCCGGCACGCGGATTTCCTGCTTGAGGTTAAGGCGCTCGATCCAGTGCTGTGCCTCGGGGGCGAACATGGTGATCAGCACCACTTTCGGCTGGATCGGCGCTTCAGCCGCCCATGTGGTGGAAGAGAGCAGGGCCGCAGCGGCCAGGGTCAGACGCGTCATTGCTTGCATGAGAATCTCCTGAATTCAGAACTGATAGCCGATGCCGGCGTAGTAACCCCACCCGTTGGAGCGTGCGCGGAAGTTGCCGTCGCCGAAGTTCAGCTCGCTGCCGTCCTCCCAGTTGCCGCCGTTGTGGAAATAACGGCCGACCAGGGTGAAGCGCAAGTGGGTGAACGAGTACAGCAACACGTTGGTTGCCACCGTGGCATTGGCGGTGCGCGCCGGGTTGTCCTTGTGCAGGTCCGAGCCAAAATCGAAGTTGGTGAAGCCGATGTAGGTCAGCGAGGCACCGTTGCTGAATTTGTCGATGGGTACGATGTACTTGAGCTGCGCGCGGTAACCGTCCCACGAATACTCATTGCTCGCGCCGTAGTTTTCCCACTGGTAGCGCCCGTACAGGTTGGCCGACAGGTTGACCCGCGAATGAGTGTCGATGTCGGTGCCCAAGCCGCTGTACAGCGTGTTGGCGCGATTCTCCTTACGGCTGCCGTGATCGTAGATCCAGTCGAACGCCACGTACCATTCCTTGAACGGACCGATGGCCAGACTGCGGCCGGCGAGGTAGTCAATGGAAATGCGGGGTTCGTGCTCCATGAACACCGGTGAGCCGTGGTCCCACACGCCTTTGTCGTGGCTGTTGCCGATGTTGAAGATCTTCGGAATGTCGACGTAGCCGTACAGCTCGAACGGCCCCTTGCGCCCGAAGTATTCGTATTCCAGGTAGATATCGTCGGCCGGTTGCGGGCCGAAGCTGATGTCCTTGCTGCCGATCAGCGTCAGGTCCTGGTTGTACCAGTCCGACAGATAGGCGCCTTGTTTCGGCGGACTGGCTTCGGGGCTGAGGGTTTCGCCCTGGGCAGATTCTTCGGGCAAGGCCGGCTGCGCCAGCGCGCTGTGGCTGAGAACTCCGGTAACGCCGGTCAGTAGCAAGGAAACAGCAAACGTGCGCGCAAATGGGGCGCGAAGAGGGGAAGCGGCGTGCATTCAAAGTCCTTTTTTGCGGATCGAGGCCCGGGTTCTGCGGGTCTGTACGGTTTTGTCACGAAAAAGCCGTTATAGGCAGGTCGCAAACGTTTGCACAAGGCGTACCAATTTTCCAGATACAGCTATTTCACTGTGGGAGCGGGCTTGCTCGCGAAGGCGTCGGGTCAGCTGACACAGGCTTCATCGTTACACCGCTTTCGCGAGCAAGCCCGCTCCCACGGGGGGGCACCATGAGGTCAAAATCCTGTGTTTGCTGGTCGAAAGCCTCGGTTTAGACGGCCTAGTATTAAAGTATTAACACCATTTAATCAGTGCCCCATGGCGGGGCGTCTACTAGCTTTGTCCCCAATCAACGGTTTTGTGATGACCGTCGCAGTCTTGATTCGCGTGTGGAATAAGCACGGCTGCACGCCTTCAAGGAAGAAATTGGCCACGACAAGGAGTAGCCCGTGGAAGCAAGGTTCGGTGTCGCCCTCGTTTCGCGTTTTTCCCCTCTTTCCCTTGCTGTGCACCTGAGCGTTGCCGGCCTTCTGTTCGGCGGGGTCAGCGAGCAGGCGCTCGCGACCTGCTCGGCGGCGGGCTCGACGATTACGTGTACGGGTGTTCCGACCCTGCCGCTGTTTCTCAATGACTACAGCAGCGCCACCAGCGGCCTGACGGTCAACGTCGCCAACGGCGCGCAGATGAACGCCACGCTCGGCGGCAAGGTCATCAACCTGACCGGGGCCAATATCAACCTGAACAACTCCGGCACCCTCGACCCGGCCTTACTGGGCCTGGTCTCGATCCTCAGTGGCGGCGCATTCATCGGCACCGGCGCGACCAGCACGGTGAGCATCGTCAACAACACTACCGGGCTCATTCGCGGTACCGGCATGTTGCTCGGTCTCAACCTGACCAGCATCGATGGGCTGGGGATTGCCGTGAACAACTCGGTGTCGGGTACTACGACCATCACCAACGACGGCACGATTACCTCGACCGGACTGTCGGTCGGCGGGATCACCCTGGCCGATACGCCAGTGGTCGGGGTCTATGGCGGTTCGCAAGTCAACATGACCAACAGTGCCAGTGGCACGATCAACGGCCGGGTCGCGTTCGAGACGTCGGTGGCGGGCAACACGTTCACCAACGCCGGCAACATCACCGGCGGCGTGTCGATGGGCGCGGGCAGTACCAACACCTTTTACGCGATCACCGGTTCGAGCGTTAACGTCGGTGACGGCGTGCAAGTGACCGTCGGCCTCGGTGGCCTGATCGGCGTCAACCTGACTTTCGCTCCGACCGGGACCATCGATGGTGGTGCGAGCGGTACCAACAGCCTGATCCTGCAAAACCCGATCGGCCTCGGCGGCGGCACCACCGGCACCGGCACCGCGTCCAGCTCGACCTACGTCAACTTCAACAACCTGACCCTCAACAGCGGCACCTGGACTTTGCAGGGGCCGTTGGTCAGTGGCGCAACCACCCTCAACGGCGGTGTTGCGCAGTTCAACAACAACGCCACGTTTGGCAGCGGTGTGATCACTTCCAACGGCGGGATCATTCAAGCCAGCAACGCCGGTCTGAACCTCGGCAATCTGATCTCGCTCGGCGCCGGCGGCCTGACCGTGCAAGGCATCAACGGCTCGACCCTGAGTGGAGTGATCTCCGGCAGCGGCGGCCTGACCAAGATTGGCAGCGGCCAGTTGAACCTCAACGGCATCAACACCTACACCGGCAACACCGTTCTCAACGGTGGCGTGGTGGCGGTGGGTAACAACTCGGCATTCAGCACTGGCGGCATTACCATCGGCGGCTCTTCCAGCTTGTCGACGTCGGGACCGATTTCGCTGAGCAATGCGCTGACCCTCAACAGCACCCTGACCGCGACCGGCACCGGTGCACTGACCCTTGGCGGGTTGATCAGCGGCGCCGCCAACCTGACCAAAACCGGCAGCGGCAGTCTGACCCTCAACGGCGCCAACACCGGTTTCAGCGGGATTACCACCCTGAGCGCCGGCACCTTGCGTGTCGGCAACAACAACGCATTGGGTACCGGCGTACTCAACACCAGCAACGGCACCAGCCTCGACAGCACCGCCAACGTGACACTGGCCAATAACGTCGGGATCACTGGCGCGCTGAACGTGCTGGGCAGCAACGCCCTGACGTTGTCCGGCATCCTGTCCGGCACCGGCGGCATTACCAAGAGTGGCAGCGCCAGCCTGACCCTGACCGGCAACAACACCAACAGCGGCACCACTACTCTCAATGGCGGTACTTTGCTGGTAGGCAGTAACACCGCCCTCGGCACGGGTGCGTTGAACGCAGCGGCTGGCACTACGCTGGATGCAACGACTGCGGTGACGTTGGCCAACGCTGTGGCGCTGGCGGCGGATCTGACCATTGGCGGCACGCAGGCATTGGGCCTGAGCGGCGTCATCAGCGGCGCCGGCAATCTGATCAAGAACGGCACCGCGAACCTGACCCTCAGCGGCAACAACACGTTTGCCGGCGGCACTGCGCTCAATGCCGGTACGCTGATCGTCGGCTCCAACACCGCGCTCGGTACCGGCGCACTGACCACGGCGGCGGATACCACCCTCGACGCCAGCACCGCTGTGGCGCTGAGCAACGCTGTCGCCCTCGGTGGCAATCTGAACGTCGCCGGCAACGCCAACCTGACCCTCGGTGGCGTCGTCAGCGGCAGCGGCGGTTTGACCAAGAACGGCGCGGCCAACCTGATTCTCAACGGTGCCAACACGTTCAGCGGTGGCACCACCCTCAATGCCGGCACCCTGACCGTCGGCAATGCCGCGGCACTGGGCAGCGGTAGCCTGACCGTCGCCAACGCCGCGACCCTCGACAGCAACACCTCGGTCATCCTGAACAACAACGTCGCGCTCAACGGCAACCTGGCCATCGGCGGCAGCAACGGCATGATCCTCGGTGGCGTGCTCAGCGGCGCCAGTCAGTTGATCAAGAACGGCACCGCCAACCTGACCCTGAACGGCGTCAATACCTTCACCGGTGGCACGGCGCTCAATGCCGGCAGCCTGACCGTTGGCAACGGCGCGGCACTCGGCACCGGCACGCTGACCGTCGGTGGTGCGGGCGCAACACTCAACAGCAGCGCCAACGTGACGCTGAACAACGCGATTGCGTTGAACTCCAACCTCACCGCCGGCGGCGCCAACCCGCTGACTCTCGGCGGCGTGATCAGTGGTGGCAGCAACCTGATCAAGACCGGCGCCTCGACCCTGACCCTGACCGGCAACAACACCTACACCGGCGCTACGTCGTTGAATGCCGGGACACTGATCGTCGGTTCCAACACCGCCCTCGGCACCGGCGTGCTCAACGCCGGCAACAACACCACGCTGGACGCCAGCACCGCGACGAGCCTAGCCAACAACGTCAATCTCGGTGGCAACGTGACCATCGGCGGCAGCAACGCGCTGACCCTCGCGGGTGTGGTCTCCGGTGTCGGTGGTTTGACCAAAAGCGGCCCCGCCGACCTGATTCTCAACGGCGCCAATACTTACTTCGGCAACACCGCGTTGAACGTCGGCAAATTGATCGTCGGCAGCAACACCGCGCTGGGCAGCGGTGCATTGAACGCGGCGGCCGGCACCACGCTGGATACCAACACTGCCGTTACTCTGGGCAATCAGGTCAACCTCGCCGGCGCGCTCAATGTCGGTGGCAGTGCGGATCTGACCCTTACCGGCACCGTCGCCGGAGCTGGCAGCCTGGTGAAAAACGGTGCGGCCAACCTGAACCTCAACGGCACCAACACCTACATCGGCGGCACCACACTCAACGCCGGTACGGTAACCGTCGGCAACAGTTCGGCGCTGGGCACCGGTGCCTTGACGGTTGGCGGCGCGGCGACGCTGGACAGCAGTTCGCCGCTGGCCAGTCTGGCTAACGCAGTCGTGCTCAATGCGGCACTTGGCGTCGGCGGCACCCAAGACCTGACCCTCGGCGGCGTAATCAGCGGCGCCGGTCAGTTGACCAAGAACGGCGCGGCCAACCTGACCGTCAACGGCACCAACACCTACAGTGGCGGCACCACGCTCAATGCCGGTACGCTGACACTGGGCTCGGCCGCTGCACTGGGCAGTGGCGGCCTGACCGTCGGCGGTGCTTCGACGCTGGATACCAGCACCGGCATGACCGTCGGCAACAACATCACCCTCAACGCCGGCCTGACCCTGGCCGGCAGCAACACCCTGAACCTCAGCGGTGTGATTGATGGCGCCGGCAGCCTGACCAAGGATGGCTTTGGCGATCTGACGCTCAGCGGCAACAACACCTTCACTGGCGCGCTGAACATCGCCTCCGGCAGCGTCACCACCGTGAGCAGCGGGGCGCTGGGCAACACCTCCGGCGCCAACATCAGCGCCGGTGCCAATCTCTATCTCAACAGCAGCGCCAGCCTCGACGGGCTGAGCGGCAGCGGCAGTGTGCAGATCGCCGGCGGTAATACTCTGACCGTCGGCGGTGTGAGCAATACCAGCACCTTCGACGGCGACCTCGGTGGCAGCGGTGCCCTGACCAAAGTCGGTACCGGGACGTTGAACCTCACCGGCAGCAGCGGTATCACCGGCAATACCAACGTTAACGCAGGTACGCTGAATCTCACCGGTTCGCTGGCCAGCACCCAGCTCAACATCAACAACGGCGCCACCCTCACAGGCACCGGTTCGGCGCTTGGTTTCATCACCATCAACAGCGGCGGTCATCTGGCGTTGTCCTCGGGCAATACCTTGTCCACCTCGTCGCTGATCCTCACCGCCAACAGCAATGTCGACGCGAGCCTTGCAACGCCATCGACCAGCTCGCTGATGAACATCGGCGGCAACCTGACCCTCGACGGCAATCTCAATGTCACCGATGCCGGCGGGTTCGGTGTCGGTGTCTACCGCCTGTTCAACTACATCGGCGCGCTGACCGACAACGGCCTGACCGTGGCCGGTGTGCCGGTGGGTTACGGCCTCGGCGACATACTCGTGCAGACCCTGGGTAATCAGGTCAACCTGATCGTGTCGGCGCCGAATACCAACCTGCGTTTCTGGGACGGCAGCCAGACCATCCCCAACGGTACGGTGGATGGCGGCACTGGCACGTGGAATGCCGGCGGCACCAACTGGACCAACTCCAACGGCACGCTGAACCAGACCTGGGCCGGCGACTTCGCAGTGTTCCAGGGCACGGCGGGCACGGTGTCGGTCAACGGCACGCAACTGTTCACCGGCATGCAATTCCTCACCGATGGCTACAACGTGGTGAACGGCACGGCGGGGCTGCTGACTGCGGTCAACGGCAGCGGCGGAACCACGGCGCTGCGCGTTGATCCGGGCGTGACCGCCACCGTCGGCGTGAACATCGACGGCAGCGGCATTCTCAACAAACTCGACGCCGGTACTCTGGTGCTCAACGGGGCCAACACCTACACCGGAGGCACCCAACTGGATGGCGGCACGCTGGTGGTCGGCAGCAATACCGCGCTGGGCACTGGCGCGTTGATCGCCAATGCCGGTACGCAACTGGACAGCAACACCGCCGTGACACTGGCCAACGCGGCCACGCTCAACGGCAACCTCACCGTACTCGGCAGCAATGCGCTGACCCTCAACGGTGTCATTTCCGGCACAGGCGGCTTGATCAAGAACGGTTCGGCCAGCCTGACCCTCGGCGGCAACAACGCCTTCCTCGGGCCGGTGGCACTGAACGCGGGCGGTCTGATTCTAGCGTCGAACAGCGCGCTGGGCTCGGCCACCCTAAACGCGGCGAATGGCACCACACTGGATGCCAACGGCGCCTTTACGGCGGGTAATGCGATCAACTTGGCGGGCAACCTCGGCATCGTCGGCAGCAACGACCTGACACTCAGCGGCGCCATCAACGGCGCCGGCAGCCTGACCAAGAACGGCGCGGCCAACCTGATCCTGAGCGGCGCCAACAACTTCCTCGGCGGCATCACCCTCAATGCCGGCACCCTGACCGCCGGCAGCAACGGCGCCCTCGGCCTGGGCAACCTGACCGTGGCCGGTGCCTCATCGCTGGACAGCAACACATCGGTGTCGCTGGGCAACAACGTGGTACTCAACGCCAGCCTGACCAGCACCGGCACCAGCGACGTAGCCCTCAGCGGCGTCGTCAGCGGCGCGGGCGGCCTGATCAAGAACGGCGCCTCCAACCTGACCCTCAACGGCATCAACACCTACAGCGGCGGCACCACGCTGAACGCCGGCACCTTGACCCTCGGCACCTCGTCAGGCCTGGGCTCCGGCGCGTTGACCGTGGCCGGTGCTTCGACCCTCGACACCACGGCGCCTCTGGTACTGGCCAATAACCTCAACGTCAATGCCAATCTCAGCGTGGCGGGCAACAACAACCTGACCTTGGGTGGCGTGATCGCCGGGGCAGGTACCCTGACCAAGAACGGTCTGGCCGACCTGACGCTGTCCGGCAACAACACTTTCAGCGGCACCTTCGATGTGCAGTCTGGCAGCCTGACCACGCTGGGCAACTCGGCACTGGGCAGCAACGCCGGAGTCAATCTCGGCGCTGCGGCGACTCTCAACCTTGGCGGTTCGGGCAGCCTTGCCAGCCTGACCGGCAGCGGCACCGCACTGATCGGCGGCGGCAACACGCTGAGCATCGGCGGTAACAACGCCAGCAGCATTTTCGACGGCGTGCTCACCGGAACCGGCGAGTTGAACAAACTCGGCACCGGTACGCTGACGCTGACCGGCATCAACAGCCTGACCGGCAACACCACGGTCAATGCCGGCACCTTGAACGTCAACGGCTCGCTGGACAGCGCCAGTGTGCTAGTCAACAACGGCGGCACGCTGGGTGGCAGCGGCTCGCTCGGCGGAGCCGTTACGGTGGCTGATGGTGGTCATCTGGCCGGTGCTACTGGCAGCACCCTGTCGGTGAATTCGCTGGTGTTCAACGCCAACTCGAACTTCGATGTCGGCCTCGGCGCTCCGGTCTCCGGTGGCGGCAATGCGCTGGTCAATGTCGGCGGTAATCTGACCCTCGACGGCACCCTCAACGTCAGCGACATCGGTGGTTTTGGCAGCGGCGTGTATCGCCTGATCAACTACACCGGCGGCCTGACCGACAACGGCATGCTGATCGGCACGGTGCCGGGCAGCGTCACCCCGGGTGATCTGACCCTGCAAACCGCGCTGGCCAACCAGATCAACCTATTGGTCACCGCACCGGGCGTCACCGTGCAGTTCTGGGACGGCAACCAACTGGTGGCCAACGGTTCGGTCGATGGCGGCAGCGGTACCTGGGGCACCGGCACCACCAACTGGACCGACGTCAACGGCACCACCAATCAGGCCTGGACCAACAACTTCGCGGTGTTCCAGGGCACGCCGGGCACGGTCACCGTCAACGGCGCGCAAACCATCACCGGCATGCAGTTCGTCACCGATGGCTACAGCCTGCAGAACGGCACGGCGGGTTCGCTGAACCTGGTCAACGGTTCGCTGGGTAACGCCACGGTGCGCGTCGATCCGAACGCCACCGCGACCCTCGGCGTAGCGCTCAACGGCGCCGGCACCCTGGGCAAGTACGACACCGGTACGCTGGTGCTCAACGCCGCCAACGGCTACACCGGCGGCACCGCGCTCAACGGCGGCAAGATCGTCGTCGGCAATAACTCGGCGCTCGGTACCGGCGTGTTGACGGCTGCGGCCGGCACGGCACTGGACAGCAACGCGGCGGTCAGCCTCGCCAACAATGTGGTGCTCAATGGCGGCCTGAGCGTCGCCGGCAGCAACGCCTTGACCCTCGACGGCGTAGTCAGCGGCGCAGGCAGCCTGATCAAGGCCGGCGCATCGAGCCTGACCCTCAACGGCAGCAACACCTACAGTGGCGGCACTCAGCTCGCTGGCGGCACGCTGGTGCTGGGTAACAACAGCGCAATCAGCAGCGGCGCACTGAGCGTGACCGGCAACGGCACCCTCGACAGCACCTCGGCGCTGCAACTGGCCAACGCGATCAACCTCGGCTCGCAACTGACCCTGGCCGGCAACCAGAACACCACGCTGCTTGGCGCTGTCACTGGCACCGGCAGCCTGGTGAAAAACGGCAGCGGCAGCCTGCTGCTCAGCGGCGCCAACACTTACAGCGGGGGCACCACGCTGAACGGCGGCAGTACTACCGGCGACACCAGCAGCCTGCAAGGCGCCATCGTCAACAACGCGGCGCTGACCTTCGCGCAGAACGCCGATGGCAGCTACACCGGCAACCTCACCGGCGCCGGCACGCTGACCAAAACCGGCACCGGCCAGTTGCTGCTGACTGGCAATAACACCTTCACCGGGAACACCTCGGTGCAGGCTGGCAACCTGCTCGTCAATGGCGTACTCAACAGCGCCAACGTCAGCGTCGCCAGCGGCGCGAAAATCGGTGGCAGCGGGCAACTGGGCGGCAACGTGCAACTGGCCAGCGGTGCAACGCTGACCGGTGGCGGCACGGCCACACCGCTGTCGGTCGGCGCGCTGACGTTGTCCTCGGGCACTAATCTGGACTTCAGTCTCGGCTCGGCCGCCAGTTCCACCACGGTGGTCAACGTCGCCGGCAACCTGACCCTCGACGGCACGCTGAACATCAGCAACGCCGGCGGCTTCGGCACCGGGGTCTATCAACTGTTCCGCTACGGCGGCAGCCTGACCGACAATGGTCTGGTCTACGGCAGCCTGCCGGTCTCGGCAGCCAACCTGACCCTGCAAACCGCGATTGCCAATCAGGTCAACCTGCTGGTGCAGGGCACACCGGGTGAAGTGCAGTTCTGGAACGGCGGCACCACCAACCCTGACGGCAGCATCGGCGGCGGCAGTGGCGTGTGGGGGCCAGGGACCAACTGGACCGATCCAAGCGGCACTCAAGCGTTGGCTAACAATGGTCAGTTCGCCGTGTTCGGCGGTCAGGCCGGCACCGTCACCGTGCTGGGCAATCAGAACTTCACCGGCCTGCAGTTCCTCACCAGCGGCTATAGCCTGGTGCCGGGGGCTGGCGGGACGTTGACGCCGGTCAACGGTGCCGGCGGTAGCCTGGCGCCGGTGCGGGTCAATGCCGGGGGCAGCGCAGAAATCGATGTGCCGCTGATCGGCACCGGAGGTATCGAGAAACTTGACGCCGGTACTCTGATTCTCACTGGCGCCAACACCTACAGCGGTGGCACCACGGTCAGCGGCGGTACGCTGATCGGTAACACCACCAGTCTGCAAGGCAACATCACCGACAACGCCACGCTGGTGTTCCAGCAAAATGCCAATGGCCAGTTCAATGGCATCCTGAGCGGCACCGGGGAGCTGGCCAAACGCGGCACTGGCACCTTGTTGCTTACTGGTAATCAACCGTTCAGCGGCACCGTGTCCGTCGATCAAGGCGCGCTGCAAGTCGGCAGCCGTGGAGCGCGGGCTTCGCTGGGCGGGCAGGTCACCGTCGCCAACGGCGCAGGCCTGAGCGGTAATGGCAGCGTCGGTTCGGTGGTCAACCACGGTGTGGTGGCTTCCGGTGGTGCCGACGGCACCTTGAGCGTGGCCGGCAACCTGACCAACGCGGCGGACGGTGTGCTGGCGCTGACGGTCAGTTCGCCAACCGCCACACCACTGGCAGTGGGTGGCACGGCGGCGCTGGGTGGCGGTCTGGTGGTCAACAGCCTTGCGCCGTTCACCGGCAACACCACTTACTCGCTGATCACCGCGGGTGGCGGCTTGACCGGCACCTTCAGTGCGGCCGATCTGCCGCAGTACGCGTTCCTCAGCAGCTCGCTGGTCTATGGTGCCGATTCGGTCACCCTGGCCGTGAGCCGCAACGGCAACTCGTTCGCCGACGTCGCGGCCACCGGCAACCAGCGCGGTGCCGCCACGGCACTGACCAATAACGGGGCGGCCGGCGCGGCGCTGCAGAACCAGATCGTCAACCTCAGTGTGGCCGGTGCGCGTAATGCCTTCGACAGCCTGTCCGGCGAAATCCACGCCAGCACCGCAAGCGCCATGCTTGAGGATTCGCGCTTCATCCGCGAAGCGGTCAATGACCGCATGCGTCAGCCGTCGTGCAGCGCCTCGGACGACCCACGCAGAACCCTGGCACCGAGCGATACGCAACTGAGCAGCAACGGTTGCCACGGGGAAATGGTCGGCTGGATTCGGGCCATCGGTGCATGGGGTGACATGGGCGGCGACAGCAACACGGCGAAAGTCGATCGCAACCTCGGCGGTTTCATGCTCGGCACCGACAAGGCGCTGGACGATACCTGGCGTGCCGGGATGGCGGCCGGCTACACCCGCAGCAACCTCAACGCACATGATCGCAACTCCGATGCGAAGGTCGACAGCTACCACCTGGCGGGTTATCTGAACTCGCAGTTCGATGCACTGGCCGTGCGTCTCGGCGCGGCTTACAGCTGGCACAGCATCGAAACCAAACGCGATGTCAGCGTCGGCAGCTACAACGATCGCCTGAAGGCCGATTACGACGCGCGCAGTGCTCAGGTGTTCGGTGAAGTGGGCTACGCGATCAGCGCCGCAGGCGTCGCCATCGAACCGTTCGCCGGTCTGGCTTACGTCAACTACGACAGCGACACCGCCAAGGAAAAAGGCGGAGTGGGGCGCTTGAAGGCCGACGCCGATCAGGACATCACCTACTCGACCCTCGGTGTGCGCATCGGCAAGTTGGTGACCCTGGCCAACGGCAGCCAACTGACGCCACGTGCGGCCATCGGCTGGCGTCATGCCTACGGCGACACCAAGCCTGACGCCGACCTGACCTTCATCGACGGCGGCGCCTCGTTCAGCACCCAAGGTGTGCCGATTGCCAAGGACAGCGCACTGCTCGAAGCCGGCATCGACTTCCAGGTCACCCCGACCGGCAAGCTGGGCATCGGTTACTCGGGTCAGGTGTCGAGCGACAACAACGACAGCGCGTTCAACATCAGCTTCAGTCAAAGCTTCTGAATCATGGTCGAAGTACTTTAGCCGCCCGAAAGGGCGGTTTTTTTTTGCCGGGCGTAATAGAGCGGCTTTTATCGGTTCGGCGATGAAGTGGTGGCGACCGGTCGATCGCTTTCGCGAGCAGGCCCGTTCCCACCATTGGAATGCGTTCCCCCTGTGGGAGCGGGCTTGCTCGCGAAGGGGCCATGACATTCAGCGCAAAAATCTGCCAGCTCGCGCTCTGCTAGAATTCGCCCCATTCCCTGCCAGAGACTCTCCCATGAGCGAGCCGATTCGTCTGACCCAATACAGCCACGGTGCCGGTTGTGGCTGCAAGATTTCCCCGCAGGTGCTGGAAGTGATTCTGGCCGGTAGCGGTGCGCAAAACCTCGATCCGAAACTCTGGGTCGGCAATGCTTCGCGTGATGACGCGGCGGTGTACGAGATCGATGCCGAGCGCGGTGTGGTATCGACCACTGACTTCTTCATGCCGATTGTCGACGACCCGTTCGATTTCGGCCGGATAGCCGCGACCAACGCGATCAGCGACATCTATGCGATGGGCGGCGATCCGTTGATGGCGATCGCAATCCTTGGCTGGCCGGTCAATGTACTGGCGCCGGAAGTGGCGCGGGAAGTGATTCGCGGCGGTCGAGCCGTGTGTGACGCCGCCGGCATTCCGCTGGCCGGTGGGCATTCGATCGATGCGCCGGAGCCGATCTTCGGTCTGGCCGTGACCGGGCTGGTCGAAAAACGCCACATGAAACGCAACGACACGGCGACCGCCGGCTGCCTGCTGTACCTGACCAAACCGCTGGGCATCGGCATCCTCACCACCGCCGAAAAGAAGGGCAAATTGCGCCCCGACGACGTCGGCGTGGCCCGCGACTGGATGTGCACCCTGAACAAACCCGGCAGCCGTTTCGGCAAACTCGCCGGCGTCACTGCGATGACCGACGTCACCGGTTTCGGCTTGCTCGGGCATCTGGTGGAAATGGCCGACGGCAGCCACCTGACTGCGCGTATCGGCTACAACCATGTGCCGCGTCTGGACAGCGTCGAGTACTACCTCGAACAGGGCTGCGTGCCCGGCGGCACCTTGCGCAACTTCGACAGCTATTCAAGCAAGCTCGGCCGTCTGCAGGAGTTGCACAAGCGCGTGCTGTGCGACCCGCAAACCAGTGGCGGCCTGCTGATTGCGGTCACCCCTGAAGGCAACGCCGAGTTCCTCGCGGTCGCCGCCGAACTGGGCTTGAACCTGGCGCCGATCGGCGAACTGATCGAACGACAGACCCACGCAGTCGAGGTGATTTGATGTCACGCGACTGCACCGATTACCGCGACATTTTCCTCAACGACCGGCCGATGATGGACGCCCGTGCGCCGGTCGAGTTTCACAAAGGCGCGTTCCCCGGTGTGGTCAACCTGCCGCTGATGAACGACATCGAACGGCAGAAGGTTGGCACCTGCTACAAGCAGCACGGCCAGCAGGCTGCCATCGAACTGGGCCAGCAGTTGGTGTCTGGCACGGTGAAGGCCGAGCGCATTCAGGCCTGGGCCGATTTCGCCCGGGCCCATCCTGATGGATACCTCTATTGTTTTCGTGGCGGCTTGCGCTCGCAGATCACTCAACAGTGGCTGCGCGACGAGGCCGGTATCGACTATCCGCGTGTCGGTGGCGGTTACAAGGCCATGCGTAACTTTCTGATCGACACCCTTGAGCAGGGCCTCGCCCAGTGTGATTTCGTGTTGTTGGGTGGCATGACCGGCACCGGCAAGACTGAGGTGCTGGTGCAGTTGCGCAACGGCCTGGATCTGGAAGGCCACGCCAATCATCGGGGCTCCAGTTTCGGCAAACGCGCCACCGGGCAACCGTCGAACATCGATTTTGAAAACCGTCTGGCCATCGACATCCTCAAGAAGCGCGATGCCGGTATCGAGCAGTTCGTGCTGGAAGACGAGAGTCGGGTGGTCGGCAGTTGTGCGCTGCCGTTGCCGCTGTATCAGGGCATGCAGCAGTACCCGATGGTCTGGCTGGAAGACAGTTTTGAGGATCGGGTCGAGCGGATCCTGCGTGATTACGTGGTGGACCTTTCAGCCGAGTTTTCCACAGTGCATGGCGAAGACGGCTTCGATTTGTTTTCCGAGCGTTTGCTGGAAAGCCTGAACAATGTGCAGAAGCGGCTTGGTGGCGAGCGGCATCGGCGATTGCTGCTTTTGATGGAGGACGCGCTGGCCGATCAGGCAGGTCGCGGGGCGGTGGATTTGCACCGTGGCTGGATCGAAGGGCTACTGCGTGAGTATTACGACCCGATGTATGCGTTCCAGCGTGAGAAGAAGGGCGGACGGATCGAGTTTGCCGGGGAGCAGGGGGCGGTGCTGGAGTATCTGCGTGAGCGGGTGAATCAGCGGATTTGAGGGTGTCTGGGCGGGCCTCTTCGCGAGCAAGCCCGCTCCCACACTGGATCTTCACGGGGCAGGCATCCCCTGTGGGAGCGGGCTTGCTCGCGAAAGGGTCGGCACAGGCACCGCAGGAATCAAGTCGGGCAGGTGACCTTGCCGTTATCCAGCCCCTGCTTGTAGCTGTGGCTCTGCAAGCTGGCCTTGCCGTTGTGCCAGGTCAGGGTCAGCACATACAGCGAATCGAAGTCGCCGGCCGCCCAGTCGTCGGTGATGGTCTGCTTTTCGCCGACCGCCTTGCCCGCGACCTTGTTGATCAGCTCCGGCAGGTAGCCGTGCGACCACGCGGTATAGATCGTTGAGTTGTGGTACTTGTCTTCGGTCAATTCACGCGCCAGGTCGCTGGTGTCGTTGGCCGAGAACTCGATGTTCACCGGCAGGCCGAGCTTGATCGCGGCGGGGCTGATGGTCATCAGCGGGCGAATATAGCTGTAGGAGTTGTCCTGCTCACCTTCCTCGACATTGCGCGTCGGGTTGGCGGCGAACACGTAATCGGCCTTGCCGAATTTTTCCGGCAGCAGGGTCGACAGCTCGATCGCCCGGTTCAGGCCCTGGCAGTTCAACTGGCCGAGACCGCCGGCGGGTTTTTCCGCGTGGCGCAGGAAGACCAGGGTCTGGGTGCCGTCCACCGGTTGGGCGCGAATCTGGCTCGATTCCAGCGACAGGAGCAACGCACTGACTGCCAGCAGGGCGGGCAGAGCCACATAAGCACGATGTTTGAAGCGTTTGGCGAAACGCATAAGGTTCGTCATGTATTAAAAGGTTCTTCAGCGTGTTCGGTTAAGGCTGACAAACCCTTACACCGCAGGCTCCCAGCACCAGGTGTTGTCCATGTCGTGTGTCGCGCTTCCCTTGCGAAAGGCATAGCTCAGAGTCCCCTGAGGCCGGTTTGGTTCGATTCGCGCCAGAGCGCCGCACTCTAACGGCAACGATGAGCGACTGATGGCAGAGGTTAACCACAGGATGTTGCGGATTTAAGTCCCGCCTGTGTCTGTCCGGTAAAGAACCCGAGCTTGAGCGGCCGATCATGGATTATGCTCAGGCCTTTAATTTGTGACTGGATGCTTCCCATGACTGATCTGTCCGCGTTCCCGATCACCCGGAAATGGCCGGCGCAATACCCTGACTGGATTCAGCTCTACTCCCTGCCGACCCCCAATGGCGTCAAGGTCTCGATCATGCTCGAGGAGATCGGCCTGCCGTACGAGCCGCACCGCGTGGGCTTCGACACGCAGGACCAGTTGTCCCCCGAGTTCCTGTCGCTGAACCCCAACAACAAGATCCCGGCGATCCTCGACCCGCACGGCCCCGAAGGCCAACCGCTGCCGCTGTTCGAATCCGGCGCGATCCTGATCTACCTCGCCGACAAGAGCGGCCAGTTGCTGGCGCAGGAAGGCGCGCTGCGCTACGAGACGATTCAGTGGCTGATGTTCCAGATGGGCGGAATCGGTCCGATGTTCGGCCAGCTGGGTTTTTTCAACAAATTTGCCGGCAAGGACTACGAGGACAAGCGTCCGCGTGATCGCTATGTCGAGGAGAGCAGGCGCTTGCTCAACGTACTCGACAAACGCCTGGACGGCCGTGACTGGATCATGGGCGAGCGCTACACCATCGCCGACATCGCCACGTTCCCGTGGGTGCGCAACCTGATCGGCTTTTATGAGGCCGGGGATCTGGTTGGCATCAGCAATTTCCCGAACGTCACTCGGGTGCTGGAGCGCTTTCTGGCGCGCCCGGCGGTCATTCAGGGCCTGACCATTCCTTCCTGATTTGCGCATTCCCCCCCCTTGTGGGAGCGGGCTTGCTCGCGAAGGCGTTGTGTCAGGCAACGCGTTTGTTGCTGATACACCGCCTTCGCGAGCAAGCCCGCTCCCACAGGAGATTTGTGCTGTGACGCAAGGATTATTGCGCAGCCGGTAATGCACTCTTGATTGATCCAGGTTTGTACCTGCGCCCGACGAAGGCATAAGCTTCGCCCCCTACGACTTTCGTCTCATCTTCCGATTTCAGGAAAGCCCCATGTCCAGCCAGTTCCCCGAAGCACGTCCCCGCCGTCTGCGCCGCAATGCGAGCCTGCGCAGTCTGTTCCAGGAAACCGAGTTCACCCTGAATGATCTGGTGCTGCCGATTTTCGTCGAAGAAGAGATCGACGACTTCGTGCCGATCAAGAGCATGCCGGGGGTGATGCGTATTCCCGAGCGCAAGCTGGCCAGTGAAATCGAGCGCTATGCCCGTGCCGGCATCAAGTCGGTGATGACCTTCGGCGTGTCCCATCATCTGGATGCCAACGGCAGTGACACCTGGCGCGAAAACGGCCTGGTCTCGCGCATGTCGCGCATTGCCAAGGACGCGGTGCCGGAGATGATCGTGATGTCCGACACCTGCTTCTGCGAATACACCGACCACGGCCACTGCGGCGTGATGCACCACCACGAAGTCGACAACGACCAGACCCTGATCAACCTCGGCAAGCAAGCCGTGGCGGCGGCGCGTGCCGGTGCCGATGTGATCGCGCCGTCGGCGGCGATGGACGGCCAGGTGCAGGCGATTCGCCGCGCGCTGGACGAGGCCGGGTTCACCCAGACCGCGATCATGGCTTACTCGACCAAATTCGCCTCGGCGCTGTATGGTCCGTTCCGCGAAGCCGGTGGCAGCGCGCTCAAGGGCGATCGCAAAAGCTATCAGATGAACCCGATGAATCGCCGCGAAGCCCTGCGTGAGTCGCTGCTCGACGAGCAGGAAGGCGCCGACGCGCTGATGGTCAAACCGGCCGGCGCGTACCTGGACATCATCCGCGACATTCGTGAAGCCTCGAACCTGCCGCTGTCGGCGTATCAGGTCAGCGGCGAGTACGCGATGATCAAGTTCGGCGCTCAGGCTGGAGCGATCGACGAGGATCGCGTGGTGCGCGAAAGCCTGGGCGCGATCAAGCGTGCGGGTGCGGACCTGATCTTCACTTACTTTGCGATGGATCTGGCGCTGGCGGGGATCTGACAAACACCACACCCCCCCTGTGGGGGCGGGCTTGCCCGCGAAGGCGTTGTGTCAGTCAATCTATTCGTTGCTGATACATCGCCTTCGCGAGCAAGCCCGCTCCCACATTGGCGTTGTGCTGTGTCAGGGGCCGGCAAAGAATGGCCGGATCCCGTGATCGCGAAAATACCGCTCGATCACCTTCGGATCGGCGCTGTTATCAGCAATCGCCACATAGGTGTCCGGGCGCAGCAAGTAGAAGCCGTTACGTCCCAACCCCGCCGTTTCAAACGCAGGACGCCAGTCGAACACGTGCAGCGGCAGGTGGTGTTCGTTGCACCAGGCGATCATCTCGTCGCTGGTGTCGCCGTACACATGCACCTGCCAGCAGGGCTGCCGGAGCGGCTCATAGTTATCGCCCTCACCATCATGCGCCCACGGCAAGCGGTCACCGCCGTGCACGTGGCCGGCGCTGCCCTGGCTCAGCGGCATGCCGCGATAGTTGAGGGTGACTTGCGAGACGGTGCGAAACAGGAACTCGCGACTGGCCTCGAAGGTGGCCATTTTCGGAATCAGAAACGGCGCCAGGCGCGTGCGCAGCAGATCGGCAATGCGCCCCTCGGCGGTGACGAAGGTGAACACCTTGTCAGTGGTCGAGACCAGTCGGCGGGCGAAGGCGATGCGTTCGGTTTCATAGCTGTCGAGCAGTTTCGTCGTAGCGCTGCCGTCGAGCACGGCGGCGAGTTTCCATGCCAGGTTGATCGCATCGCCGATGCCGGTGTTCATGCCCTGGCCGCCAGCGGGGCTGTGCACGTGCGCCGCATCGCCGAGCAGAAACGTCCGGCCGCTGCGAAAGTGCTCGGCCACCCGGTGATGCACGCGGTAGGTGGAGAACCAGTTGACCTCGTTGATGTGGACTTTCAGGTGTTCGATGGCGCGGCTGCTGACGTCGGCAAATTGCAGGGTTTCGGCGTGGTCGGCGCGTTCGTCGCGTACCGTGCCGATCAGCCGCGCACGGCCTTCGCCGGCCAGCGGAAATACCGCGAGAAAATCTGCTTCGTCCAGATCCAGGTGCAACTCGCCATTGAGCGCCGGGCCGCTGGCTTGCACATCCGCGACGTAGAAAATCTGCTGATAGGTGCCGCCGGGAAAACCGGTGTCGAGGGTTTTGCGCACCACCGAGCGCGCGCCGTCGCAACCCGCGAGAAAGCACGCCTGGCAAACTTCCTGGCGCCCGTCCGGCAAGCGCAGATGCGCCGTGAGGCCGTCACCGGTTTCGTCGAAACTCTCAAGTTCGGTGTTGCGCTCAACCACCACGCCATAGTCTTCGAGGCGTTCGAGCAGCAACCGTTCGTGTTGGTCCTGAGGGAAGATTTCAATGAACGAGTAGGGCGTCAGGCCTTCGCCGATGCGCGTGAGCGGCAACTGTGCGACCGGCTTGCCCTTGACCCAGAAGTTCGCCGCCGCGACCTTGTGACCGTTGCGCACCACGGTGTCGGCCAGGTCTAGTTGCCGGTACAACTCCAGGGTCCGCGCCTGCACCGCCAGCGCACGCGAGGTGGTGCCGGGGGCGGAGGTCTTGTCGAGAATGCGCACGCGCACGCCCAGTTTGCTCAGCCACAGAGCCAGCACCAGACCGGTCGGGCCGGCGCCGATGATCAGTACGTCGCTGCGGTTCATGGGCCTGTCCTCTGGTGGCTGTGCAGCAAGTATGGATCAGCAGGGCAGGGCGGCCAGTCCGACCGTCATCGCGAGCAGGCGCGCTCCACACTGAAGGATGTACGGCAACGCGATGTGGGAGCTAGCCTGCTCGCGAAAAGTCTTTCCAGACGCCACAAAAGCCAAAAAGGCCCCGCAACTGTAAAGCTGCGGGGCCTTTTCATTGTGCGGCGAGGCTTAGAAGTCGATTGTCCCCGACAGTTTCGCCACCCGTGGCTCACCCTGGGTCAGATAACCGCCCTGAGCCGATTCCCAGTATTTCTTGTTGGCCAGGTTCTCGACGCCCAGACGCAACGTCACGTCTTTCTGCGAAACCTTGAAGGCGTAACGCGCACCGGCGTCGAAGCGGTTCCAGGTCGGCAGGCTGAGGTTGTTGGCCGCGTCGGCGTACTGGCCGCCGGTGCGCAGCATCCGCGCATTCAGTGCCACGCCTTGCAGGCCCGGCACGTCCCAGTCGGCGCCGGCATTGAACTGGAAGCTCGGCACGCCGATCGCGCGGTTGCCGTCGTTGGCGCCGTTCTGGGTGTTGCGCAGTTCTGTGTCCATCAGGGTCAGGCCGCTGATCAGGCGCAGGCCGCTGAGCGGCTCGCCGAACACGTTCATTTCCACACCTTTGTTGATCTGCTCGCCCTCACGCACGTAGGTGCAGGTGGTGGCGCTGTTGATTTCGCAGTAACCGTCGCTTGGCTGCTCGATGCGATAGACGCCCAGGCTCGCGCCGTAAGTGCCCATGTCGACCTTGACCCCGGCCTCGGTCTGCTTGGAACGTGCCGGTGCATAGACTTCGTTGCCGTTGGTCACTTTGAAACCGCCGGTACTGGTCGGCGAGGTCGGGCCTTGGGCCAGGCCTTCGATGTGGTTGGCGTAGAACGAGACATGCTCCCACGGCTTGAACACGATGCCGTAGACCGGTGTGGTGATCGATTCGTCGTAACTCGACTTGCGACTGCCACTGCCATAACTGGCGTAGTTGTAGCCTTGCACCACCAGTTGCTGACGACGCAGGCCGGCGGTGATCAGCAGACGGTCATCGAAGAAACCGAGGGTGTCGGAGAGCGCGAGGCTGCGGTTGAAGGTCTTGCCGACAATGCCCGGATCGCTGACGTCGCCGCCGGAAAAGTTGCCGACCGGCGACGGGGTCTCGACCGGGTGGTAGATGTTGTTGGCGTACTTGGTCAGGTCGAAATCATAGGCGCTGCGCTGTTCGGCCCACAGACCGCTCAGGCCGAAATTGAGCTTGTGGCTGACGGCGCCGGTGGTGAATTTGCCGTTCAGTCCGGCCATCAGACTGGTGTTGTCTTCATCGTGGGGGATGAACGAGCCGGTGGTGAACGAGGCGCCGCTGTTGCCCACCAGGGTGGTCGAGTTGTAACGACCGACTTCGCGGGTGTGCTTGGCGCCGCCGGCGACGTATGCAGTCCAGTTGTCGTTCAGGTCGTACTCGGCGCGCAGCATGCCGAAGGTGTCTTCGATGTCGGTGTAGCCCCACTTCGGCGCGTAGTTGGTGTCGGCCGATGGCGCGTCCGGGATGTGCGTGGCGGTACCCAGGTTGACCGAGTTGCGGCCACCGTTGACGCGTTCCTTCTGGTAGGCGAAGTCACCGGAAAGGCGCAGTGCGTCGCCACGGTAGTCGAGGCCGATGGCGAACAGTTTCGAGCGCTGGTTTTCGTGATCGATGCCGGTATCGCCTTCGCGCTGAGACAGGTTGATCCGTGCGCCGAAGCGGTTGTCTTCGCCGAAACGCTGGCCAATGTCGAAGTGTTGACCGATGCGGCCTTCACTGTTGATGTCGGTGGTGTAGCGGCGCAGCGGCTCGTCGCCGGCGCGTTTGGGCTGCAGGTTGACGCCGCCGCCGATGCCCGAGCCGGTCGGGGTCACGCCGTTGATGAAGGCGTTCGGGCCTTTGAATACTTCCACACGCTCCAGCGCATCGCTGGAAATGATCTGCCGTGGCAGCACGCCGTACAGACCGTTATAGGAAATGTCATCGCCATTGAGCGGCAGGCCGCGAATCATGAACACCTGCGCCTGGTTGGAGAAACCGGAAGCCTGGCGCACCGATGCATCGTTGAGCAGGACGTCGGCAACGTTTTCGGCCTGTTGATCCTGAATCAGCTGTTCGGTGTACGACGCGGCGCTGAACGGCACGTCCATCATGTCCTGATTGCCCAGCACGCCGAGCTGGCCGCCACGGGCTACCTGACCGCCGGAATAGGCCGGGGGCAGGGCGTTGGGGGTTGGTGCCTGGGCATTGATGTTGACGTTGTCGAGGACCAGCTCTTTGCCGTTTTCATCGGCTGCGTAGGCGGTAACGCTCAGGGAGCACAGCAGGGCGAGAAGGGTCGGGCGAAAAGGGACACCGGGTCGAGCTGGAGTGGGCATGTTTCGTACCTGGCGGCGCGCCGCCGATGAGAAAATGTTGAACGGCGCGGGGAACTCCTTGCGCAAATGCGACTCCAGGCGCAAATGATAGGAGTTCGCAGTAACGTTTTGCAAACTCTTTTATCGAGTCTGCCTGTATCCGGACTCTGCCAAGGGAACGGGGCTTGCGCGGTTGCAGTCCTAGCCTGCAACACACCTTTGATCGTATGGTGAACCCGGCTCAACGCATGCCAAGGAGCGCTATGCACCCCCCTCGATTACTGATCACCCTTGCCGCACTGCTGGTATTGGCCGGTTGCGCCGGCCAGCGCAATCAAGAGGCGGTACCGCGCGCGCCCGCCGAAGTGAAGGCCGAGATCGTGCGGCTGATGCCGGCAAAAGTGCCCGACCGCCAAGGCTGGGCCACTGATATCTACGCCGCGTTCGCCGCGCAGGACATCAGTCCGACCACGCAAAACCTCTGTTCGGTGCTGGCCGTGGCCGAGCAGGAATCGACTTTTCAGGTCGACCCGACCGTGCCGGGTCTGGGCAAGATCGCCCGCGACGAAATCGACCGCCGCGCCGGCAAGGCGCACATCCCGGGGATGCTGGTCAGCGCCGCCCTGGCGGTGCGTTCGCCCACCGGCAAGACTTACAGCGAACGCCTGAGCGCGGCGCGCAGCGAAAAAGAGTTGAGCGCGATCTTCGACGATTTCATCGGCATGGTGCCGATGGGTCGCACGCTGTTTGGCGGATTCAACCCGGTGCACACCGCCGGGCCAATGCAGGTCAGCATCGAATTCGCCGAGCAACACGCCAAGGCGTATCCGTACCCGGTCGGTGGCACGATCCGCCATGAAGTGTTTACCCGCCGTGGTGGCATGTATTTCGGTATCGCCCATTTGCTCGGCTACCCGGTCAGTTACCGCGAACCGCTGTACCGTTTCGCCGACTTCAATGCCGGTTGGTACGCCAGTCGCAATGCGGCGTTTCAGAACGCGGTCAGCCGCGCCTCGGGCATTGCGCTGGCGCTGGATGGCGATCTGATCCGCTACGACTCGATCATGCCCGGCAGCACCGAGCTGGCGGTGCGCACCCTCGGCAAGTCGCTGGGCATGCGCAACCCGACCATTCGCGATCAACTGGAGCAGGGCAAGACTTTGGCATTCGAGGAAACCAAGCTCTATCGACGCGTGTTCGAGCTGGCCGAGCAGGCGGAAGGCAAGACATTGCCCCGTGCGATATTGCCGGGGATCGTGCTGCAGAGTCCGAAAATCACCCGCAAACTGACCACCGCATGGTTCGCCAAACGAGTGGATGAGCGTTACAGGCGTTGCATGGCCAAGGGTTGACCCTGCCGTTGGCGGCGAAGCAGCTACAGTTGACCCTGAAGACCGCGCACACAAGTTAAAGGGAGGCGTCATGTATCAACTCTATGGGCACAGAAACTCGGGCGCAGCGGCCATCGAAGCGGCACTGGAGTTGTGCCAGATCGCCTATCGCTTCATCGATATCGAAGCCTCGACCGAAGCGGCCGAGGCACTGTCGCGCCTCAATCCACTGAAACAGGTACCGACCCTGCAATTGCCCGACGGCAGTGCGATCACCGAGAGTGTGGCGATTCTGATTCACCTGGGCCTGAGCTTTCCCGAGTCTGGTCTGTTGCCGGCCAAGGCCGTCGATCGCGATCAGGCGATTCGTGGCATGGTCTACATCGCCAGCAATTGCTATGCGGCCATCGGTGTCATCGATTACCCCGAGCGCTGGCTGGTGATGCCTGACGAAGCCTCGCGGCAGAACCTGATGGCCGGCGCCCGTGAGCGCTTGCACTGGAGTTGGGAAGTGTTTGCCGACCAGTTTTCCGCCGAGCTGTACCTGGACGACGAGACGCCTGGAGCGCTGGACCTGCTGGCGGCGGTGGTGACGCGCTGGGCGGGCAGTCGCGAACACCTGCGCCAGACCCGCCCGGGGTTTTATGCGTGGTTGCAGCGCATCGACCGGCACCCGGTGCTGGCGCCGGTGTTTGCGCGGCATTGGCCGTCCTGAACACCCCATAAGCCCATTTGGGAGCGAGCCTGCTCGCGAAAGCGCTATATCAGTCAAAAATGCTGCGACTGACAGGACGCTTTCGCGAGCAGGCTCGCTCCCACAGGGTATGGGGGGGAATTCTGAGGGGCTATTCTCCGCGAATATACTGCTCCAGCTGCTTGATCAGCTCCGCCTGTTCGGCGATCGCTTCTTTCACCAGGTCGCCAATCGACAGCAAGCCGATCAGCTTGCCATCCTGCACCACCGGCAAGTGCCGCAGGCGTTTGTCGGACATGATGCCCAGACAGGTGTCGACGGTCTGATGGGTGTCCACGGTGATCACCGGCGAAACCATGATGTCACGCACCGGCGTGCCTACCGACGAGCGCCCATGCAGCACCAGTTTGCGCGCGTAATCACGCTCACTGATGATGCCGACTACCTGGTCGTCTTCTACCACCAGCAAGGCCCCGACGTTTTTCTCGGCCATCTTCATCAGCGCTTCGAGCACCATGTGATCGGGCTTGATCTGGTGCACTTCCTGATTTTTCTGATCTTTGAGCTTGAGCAGTTGGGCGACGGTCTTCATGGCGGTTACTCAGGTGTTGTCGTTGTTCTCCAAGCATCGTAGACCCTTGCGCGCAGGGCAAGGTGGCAAAGCGGCAGATAGCACGCAAAAAACGTCATTTGCCGAATTTTCTTGCCCCATCACCACAGGAGTCAGGTCAACAGGGAAACCCTGTATCAGGACGGGCAGCGTAGAATGCCCCTCTGATTCAATTCCTGAGGTCGCAGTGGTGGATTTACAGCAGGGCTTCGTCCTGACCCGGCATTGGCGCGATACCCCGGCCGGCACCGAAGTCGAGTTCTGGCTGGCGACCGACGCCGGGCCGCGCCGTGTGCGCCTGGCGCCGCAGACGTCAGTGGCGTTTATCCCCGCCGCACAGCGTGAGGCGGCCGAGCGCCTGCTGCACGACGAGAAAAACGTCGAACTGCGCCCGCTGGCCCTGCAGGATTTCGAACATCGCCCGGTGCTCGGCCTGTATTGCCAGCAACACGGCCAGTTGATGCGCCTGGAAACCGCGCTCAGCCGCGCCGGCGTCGACGTCTTCGAGGCCGACGTGCGCCCGCCGGAGCGCTACCTGATGGAGCGTTTCATCACCGCACCGGTGTTGTTCGGCGGTACGCCTGATGCCGACGGCGTCTTGCTCAATGCCCAGCTCAAACCTGATCCCAAGTACCGACCTCGACTGCGGCTGGTCTCGCTGGACATCGAAACCACGGAAACCGGCGAGCTGTATTCCATTGCTCTTGAGGGCTGTGGCCAGCGCCAGGTGTACATGCTCGGCGCGCCCAACGGTGACGCGAGCATCGTCGACTTCGATCTGGAGTACTGCGATTCGCGCACCGTCATCCTGAAGAAACTCAACGACTGGTTTGCCCGCCACGACCCTGACGCAATCATCGGCTGGAACGTCGTGCAGTTCGACTTGCGCATCCTCCACGAGCACGCGCGCCGCCTCGGTGTGCCGCTGAAAATCGGCCGTGGCGGCGACGAAATGCAGTGGCGCGAACACGGCAGCCGCACCCATTACTTTGCTTCGGCAGCGGGGCGGCTGATCATCGACGGCATTGAATCGCTGCGTTCGGCGACCTGGAGTTTCCCTTCGTTCAGCCTGGAAAACGTCGCCCAGACCCTGCTCGGCGAGGGCAAGTCGATCGACAACCCGTACCAGCGCATGGACGAAATCAACCGCATGTTCGCCGAGGACAAACCGGCGCTCGCCAAGTACAACCTCAAGGACTGCGAACTGGTCACGCGGATCTTCGCCAAGACCGAACTGCTGACGTTTCTGCTCGAACGCGCCAGCGTCACCGGCCTGCCGGCCGATCGCAGCGGCGGCTCGGTGGCGGCGTTCACCCATTTGTATATGCCGCTGATGCACCGTCAGGGCTTTGTCGCGCCGAATCTGGGCACCAATCCGCCACAGGCCAGCCCGGGCGGCTTCGTCATGGATTCGCAGCCGGGGCTGTACGAGTCGGTGCTGGTGCTCGACTACAAAAGCCTGTACCCGTCGATCATCCGCACCTTTCTGATCGACCCGGTGGGGCTGATCGAAGGCCTGCAGCACCCGGACGACGCCGATTCGGTGCCGGGGTTTCGCGGCGCGCGTTTCTCACGCACCCGGCATTGCCTGCCGTCGATTGTCGCGCGGGTCGCCGAAGGCCGCGAGACCGCCAAGCGCGAACACAACGCGCCACTGTCGCAAGCGCTGAAGATCATCATGAACGCCTTCTACGGCGTGCTCGGCTCCAGTGGTTGCCGGTTTTTCGATACGCGCCTGGCGTCGTCGATCACCTTGCGCGGCCACGAGATCATGCTGCGCACGCGCAAACTCATCGAAGAGCAGGGCCATGCGGTGATCTACGGCGACACCGACTCGACCTTCGTCTGGCTGCGTCGCCCGCACGGACAGGAAGAAGCAGCGCAGATCGGGCAGGCGCTGGTCAGGCACGTCAACGACTGGTGGCGCGAGCATGTGCGCGAGGAGTACGGCCTGCAAAGCGCCCTCGAATTGCAGTACGAAACCCACTACAAACGCTTTCTGATGCCGACCATTCGCGGCGCGGAAGAGGGCAGCAAGAAACGCTATGCCGGGCTCGTGACCCGCGCCGACGGTAGCGAAGAAATGGTCTACAAGGGCCTGGAAACCGTGCGCACCGACTGGTCGCTGCTGGCGCGGCAGTTCCAGCAGGAACTCTACGAGCGAATCTTCCAGCGCAAGCCGTATCAGGATTACGTGCGCGATTACGTGCGCAAGACCCTCGCCGGTGAATTCGATGATCGACTGGTTTACCGCAAGCGCCTGCGCCGTACCCTCGACGACTACGAACGCAACGTGCCGCCGCATGTTCGAGCGGCGCGGCTGGCCGACGATTACAACGCGCAGCACGGTCGCCCGCGGCAGTATCAGAACGGTGGCTGGATCAGTTACGTCATCACCCTGGCCGGGCCGGAACCGCTGGAAGTGCGCCGTGCCGCGATCGATTACGACCACTACATCAGCCGTCAGCTGCAACCGGTGGCGGATGCGATTCTGCCGTTTGTCGATGACGATTTCTCAACCCTGATCGGGGGGCAACTGGGCTTGTTTTGAATCCAGCAGTTGCAGGGTCCATTCGTCGAGGATGCCGTGGAAGTAGCGTTCCAGAGCCTGCGTGAACGGGCAGTCGGCGGCGCTGAACTGGGCAAACAGGGTCATTGAGGAGTGGAACTTCAGATCATCAGGGTGACCGAAAATCTCGGCAATCGAACGCTGGCGGATGTTCAGCACCAGCTGCGTGCAGATGCGCAGCCGCGCGCCGAGCAGGTCGTGGGCCAGATAGGCCCGGGCTTCCTCGGCAGACTGAATGGCGAAGCGCCGGGACATCTCGCTGCCACCCAGCCCGGCGAACTGCGGGAACACAAACCACATCCAGTGGCTGCGCTTGCGCCCCTCGTCGAGCTCCCGCTGGACGCGCTCGAAGACCGGGTCCTGAGCCTGGACGAAACGCTGCAGGTTGAACGGGTCGTACTGATCAGTGCTTCTCATGCCGAAGCCCTCGCCAGTGGTCAGCGACTCAGACCATCGCCAGCCGCTGCTTGCGTTGTGGCGCTTTGAATACCTGATCCAGCGCCGCCAGATCCCCGGCGTCCAGTTGCAACTGCGCCGCTTGTGCATTGAGTTGCACGTGTTCGGGCCGCACAGCCTTGGGAATCGCAATCACCCCATCCTGACGCAGAATCCACGCCAGCGAAACCTGCGCCGGGGTCACGCTGTGACGAGCGGCAATCTTGCTCAGCACCGGTTCAGCCAGCATCGCACCGCCCTGGCCAATCGGGCAGTACGCCATCAGCGGCATGCGCTGCTGTTGGCACCAGGGCAGCAGATCGAATTCGACGCCGCGCTCTTCCAGGTTGTAAAGCACCTGATTGGTCGCGCAGGCCGGGGAGGCCAGCTCTTGTAGGTCGTCGACGTCGAAATTCGACACGCCCCAACGGCCGATCTTGCCGTCCGCGCGCAAACGCTCGAAGGCTTCGACGGTTTCTTCCAGTGGATACTGGCCGCGCCAATGCAGCAGATAGAGGTCGATGTAATCGGTATCGAGCCGGCGCAGGCTGCGCTCGCACGCTTGCGGGATGCCTTTGCGGCTGGCGTTATGCGGATAGACCTTGCTCACCAGGAACACCTGGTCGCGCAGGCCGGCGATGGCTTCGCCGACGACAGATTCGGCGCCGCCTTCGGCGTACATTTCTGCGCTGTCGATGAGGCTCATGCCGAGTTCGATGCCTTGGCGCAGCGCCGCTACTTCACGCTTGTGCGCCGAGCGGTCTTCGCCCATGCGCCAAGTGCCCTGGCCGATGACCGGAACCTGCACGCCTGCCAACTCGAGAGTACGCATTCAAACCTCCTGTGCTGATGGTCGATACCTTGGTGGGCAGCAGGATAGCGCAGGGGTTCCAATGGCTTCCAGAAAGGAAGTAAATCGGGGTTGTGGCGAGGGGATAAATCCCCTCGCCACAGGAACCCGCTTCACCCTTGGCGGGTGTCAGGCAGGCTATTTCGCGGAAAACTTCAACACCACGCTGTGGTGGTAAGTCTGCCCCGGATCGAGACGCGTGCTTGGGAAATCCGGCTGATTCGGCGAATCCGGATAGTGTTGGGTCTCCAGGGTAAACGCGCCCCAGTGCGGATAGACCTTGCCACCCTTGCCCTTGACCGTGCCATCGAGGAAGTTGCTGGTGTAGAACTGCACGCCCGGCTCGCTGGTGAACAACTGCAAATGGCGCCCGGACTGCGGATCGCTGACCTCGGCGGCAACCTTGCTCACCTCACCGTTGGTATCCAGCACCCAGTTGAAATCAAAGCCGCCCTGTTTCGGTTCGGCGAATTTCAGCTGCGGGTGATCGGCCTTGATGTGCGCGCCGATGGCGGTGGGCCGGGTGAAATCCATCGGCGTGCCAGCCACGGGGGCCAGTTCTCCGGTCGGGATCAGTTTGCCGGTCACGGGCGTGTAACGGCTGGCGTGCAGGGTGGCGAGCTGTTTCAGCACGTCGCCATTGCCGGCACCGGCGAGGTTGAAGTAGCTGTGGTTGGTCAGGTTCAGCACCGTCGGTTTATCGGTGCTGGCCGTGTAGTCGATGCGCAGTTCGTTGCTGTCGGTCAGGCGATAGGTCACTTGCGTGGTGAGGTTGCCGGGGAAGCCCATTTCACCGTCCGCCGACAGGTAGGTCAGGGTCACACCGACTGAGTCCTTGTCTTTGACCGGCTCGGCTTTCCAGACCTTTTTATCAAAACCCAGCGTGCCGCCGTGCAAGGCGTTGGATTTGTCGTTCTGCGGCACCTGATAGCGCTTGCCATCGAGTTCGAACGCGCCGTCGGCCAGGCGATTGCCGAAACGGCCGATGGTCGCACCGAAATACGCCGTACCCTTTTGGTAGCCCTGAACATCGTCGAAGCCCAGCACCACATCGGCAGACTTGCCGTGTTTGTCCGGTACCAGCAGCGATTGCAGGGTCGCGCCGTAGGTAATGACAGTCGCCTGCATGCCGTGGCTGTTGCGCAGGACGTACTGCTCGACAGGTGTGCCGTCATTGGTTTTGCCGAAGGTTTTGTGTTCAGCAGTCAGGCCGCTGGCGTGGGCGCTGGCAGTGGCGATCATCAGGGACAGTCCTATACCGCAAAGCAGGTGACGGGAATGATGCATGGTTGACCTTCCTTTTTGTTGTTGTTTTCGAGCGCGACGTTCCATCGGTAAAATCGAATGGATGGATGTCGAAATTAGTCGGACTAAATGGTTGTCAGGTAAAAATTTATAGCGGGTTAATCGTTTATATCAACAATAAAGACTGACTAATTTGCTTGGCGTTCGTTCGCCAAAAATCGACTGAGCCAATCCGCCACTGCACTTTTTCGCAATTACCGGCTCTATCCATGGCCAGGATGCGGCGACGCCCGCCGCGCAGGAATGTGCCCGTTCGAGAATTCATGCCGAGTGTTTGTGACCTGATCGCTGCTGTTGTTCGCCGCCCGTGCCTGCTGCTGGTGTGCCTGTTGTCGTTATTGTTCAGCGGTTGCAGCCACCAGGACGGCAACGGTTTCATCGCTCAGATACGTGAGGGGCAGCCGCAGGAATTCCTGCAGACCAGTGTCGACCGCATGGCCACATTGGCGATGCGCGACAACCTCAACAGCCTTTACCGGTTGATGGGCAAACTGTATTTGCGCAATCCGGAAGAACTGCGCAAGTCGGGTTTCCTCGACATCAACACCGCCGTGAAACAGGTACGCCTGGCGGTCGAGCAGCAGCAACCGTTGCCAGTGCTGGGCGGGCGCAAGGATCTGGCGGCGCTCAGTTACGCGATGAGTCCGCAATTTCTCGGTGACCGGGTCGGCGCGTTCATCTATGCCATCAGCAGCATGCTGGTCACCGCCCACGGCAATCGCATCGAGTTCTATATGACCGATGCGATCAACCCGACCTTCGTCCACAACGCGGCGCGCAATATCGAGAAAGCCACGTGGATTCTGTCCCAGCGGCAGAACAAGGAAGGTCAGCCGCTGCTGTTCTCCAATGAAATCTCGGAGGAGGGCAGTAACCTCAGTTTTGCCACCGAGTTCGGCAAGATCGTCGCGCGGCTCGACTTGCTGACGCAGATGCTCGACGAGCGCTACCGGCGCATTGGCCTGAATTACGCGCAAAGTCTGTTGTTCCTGAATTTTTTGCCGGTGCAGTAAGCCGAGTCGGGTAGAGTGGCGGTCGGATGGTTTGTATACAATCTTCCGTCATCTTGACTCCAAGGGAGCTGCACCTGTCATGACCGACTCCGCAAGCACCGAATTCACCCGCATCGATCACGCCGCCCGCAGCGAAAAACTGCCATACGCGGCGTTGCTGGCGTTCGCCATGACCGGCTTCATCGCCATCCTCACCGAAACACTGCCGGCCGGGCTGCTGCCGCAAATCGGCGAAGGGCTTGGGGTGAGCGAAGTGCTCGCCGGGCAACTGGTGACCCTGTATGCGCTGGGCTCGATTGTCGCGGCGATCCCGCTGACCGTGGCCACCCGAGGTTGGCCACGGCGGCGGGTGCTGCTGATGACGGTCGGTGGTTTCCTGCTGTTCAACACGGTGACCACCTTCTCCAGCCACTACGGCCTGACGCTGGCCTCGCGATTCCTCGCCGGGATGGCGGCGGGGCTGTCGTGGGGGATCATGGCGGGTTACGCGCGGGGAATCGTGCCGGTGCATCAGCAGGGGCGAGCACTGGCGATCGCCATGCTTGGCACCCCGGTGGCGCTGTCGCTGGGCACCCCGGCGGGAACCTGGCTGGGCAACCTGATCGGCTGGCGCGCCTCGTTCGGGATCATGTCGGCGCTGGCATTGGTGCTGGCGGCGTGGATCGTCATTGTGGTGCCGGACCGTCCCGGCCAGGCCAGCGCCGAACGCCTGCCGTTGCTGCAATCGCTGCGTCTGCCGGGCGTGCGGCCGGTGCTGGTCGTGGTCCTGACCTGGATGCTCGGGCACAACATTCTCTATACCTACATTGCACCGTTCCTGATGCAGGCCGGACTGGCCGAGCGGGTCGATCTGGTGCTGCTGGTGTTCGGCCTGTGTTCGCTGGTGGGGATCTGGATCATCGGCGTGCTGGTGGATCGCTGGTTACGCTGGCTGACCCTGATCAGCCTCGCGGTGTTTGCCGTGACCGCACTGGTGCTGGCGCTGGTGGCACCGTCGCCGTGGCTGATCTACGCCTGCATGGCCGTGTGGGGCCTGTCGTTCGGCGGCTCGGCGACGTTACTGCTGACGGCAGCGGCGGACTCGGCCGGGGAGCATGTGGACGTGGTGCAGGCGATGCTCACCACCTCCTGGAACGTGGCGATTGCCGGCGGTGGCTTGTTCGGCGGGTTGCTGCTGGACCGAGCGGGGGCGATGTCGTTTCCGTGGGCGCTGCTGATTTTGTCGCTGATCGCACTGGCGACGGTGTGGATCAACCGTCATCACAGCTTCAAACCGGGCCGGCGCGTGCATTGATCTACCAAACACCGCATCACCCCTGTGGGGGCGGGCTCGCTCGCGAAAGCGGCTTGTCAGTCAACTCATGCGTCGACTGCTACGCCCCCTTCGCGAGCAAGCCCGCTCCCACAGCGGATAGGGGGTGTAGCGGGAAGGCATAACCATAGACCGCATCGATATATGTGGTTATATGAAAAATCGCTATGCTGCGGGCCAGATTTTTCCTGTCGTTTTTCTGGACGTCTTAATGGAATTGGCAAATTTCGGCCTGGTCATCGCCGGGTTGGTGGTGGGTTTTATTGTCGGTATGACCGGAGTCGGCGGCGGTTCGTTGATGACGCCGATCCTGCTGTGGTTCGGCATCAACCCGGCAACCGCAGTGGGCACCGACCTGTTGTACGCGGCCATTACCAAATCCAGTGGCGTGCTCGTTCATAAAAAGAACAACAACATCGACTGGGCCATCACCGGCTGGCTGACCCTCGGCAGCGTGCCGGCGGTTGCCATGACCCTGTGGTTCCTCAGCACCCTGCACACTGCACCCGACGCGATGAACGCGATCATCAAGCAAGCCCTGGGCTTCGTGCTGTTCGCCACGGCGCTGGCGATTCTGTTCAAGAAGCGCTTGCTGGCATTCGCCCACAAACGCGCTGGCGGCAACTACAACCCGAGTGGCGTGCGCCTGAACGTGATGACCGTGATCACCGGTCTGATCCTTGGCACCATGGTTGCTCTGACCTCGATCGGTGCCGGCGCTCTGGGCACCGTGGCGTTGTTCATCCTTTATCCGTTGCTGCCGACCCGACGTCTGGTCGGCACGGAAATCGCCCATGCCGTGCCATTGACCCTGGTCGCCGGCCTCGGCCACGCCAGCATGGGCAACATGGATTGGGGCGTGCTGGGTTTCCTGCTGGTGGGTTCGCTGCCGGGCATCTGGCTCGGCAGCCATCTCACCGGGCGCATTTCCGATGAATTGCTGCGCCCGTGCCTGGCAACCATGCTGCTGTTGATCGGCTACAAGCTGGCGTTCTGATCGATTGCCATGAGCGAAACCACCCTGCATTGCAACGAGCGTCTGGCTATCACCGTCGCCCCCCGGGAAATGCGTATGAGCCATTGGCTGTATGCGCCGCGCGTGGTCGATCAACAGAACGGGCGGGTGCTGCTGGACCTGAGTGACAGCCTGTGGGATCTGCTGTCCACGGCCGACGAAACGGCCAGTGGCATTGATCTGGTGCTGCGCAAGTATCCGGGGGATCGCCCGGCGGTAACGCTGAGTGTCAGCCTGGAGGACGGACAGCTCCGGATTGCCGGGCACCTTGTCGATGCTGCAATGCTGGAGTCCGCGCTGGGCTGACTCCTCATCAAAGGATCAACGCTGGATGACAAATTTCATCACCGTCACCGGCAGATCGTCGTACACCAGATCCTCGACCACCTCCCAACCCAGGCGCGCATACAGCGCTTGCGCGGCGTCGGTGTACAGATACAACTGCGAGACGCCAAGTGCGGCGGCTTCATCGACGATCCTGTTGACCAGTTGCGAAGCGACGCCACGTCCGCGCTCTTCTGCCTTCACATAGACCCCTGCCAGCCACGGCGTCAGTTGCGGGCGGATCTTCATGTCGCTGGCGATCAGCAGAGCGCCACCGAGCAACCTGCCGTCTTCAATGGCCACCACCACGCTTGGGATCGTGCCCTTGCCGCAAGCCGCGCGCATACGATTGGTCCGGGCCTCAAGGGTGTCTGCGGGGCGGAATTGGCCCCACTCCTTGAAATTGAGCTCGGCCAGTTCCTCAATCAGGTGCGGGTGGTCACACAGATAATCGATGTGCATGCGGGTGAACTCCATTTCGTCGGCAGAGCAGCCACCCTACTGTGCTCATAAAAGGTAATCAAATCCCCATTGCGATCACGCCGATGATGTTGCGCAATGTCGTGGCTGTCCTAAGCTTCTGACAAGGCGAAACATATTTGCCGGGCATGCCCGGAACAATCGCCACGATGCGCAATCATTAGAGCGTGGATATCAAAAGGAGATGCGCATGCTCATCAGGTCACTGACCCTGACACTCTTGCTGGCGATTGCCGGCCCCTTGTTCGCCGCAGAAAACGATTCGCCCATCGCCGGGGACATGGGCCGATCCAGACCGCTGATCGTCATCGCCTCCAGCACCGTCGATCCGGTGTGGGTAGGCCTGAAAAAGTCGCTGGAAGATCCGGCGAACAAGAAGGGTGTCACCGATCGCAACATCAAGGTCTACACCATCCTCAATATGGCCGGTCAGCTTGACGGCAAGGATCTCGGCCAGCAGGACACCATGGCCCTGCTGCGCTCGCTGAAGCTGGGCGCGGGGGCGTATCCGAAAGTGTTCCTGTTGGGCAAGGACGGCGAGACCAAGCTGTCGGCCTCGGGCGATGAAGCGAAGTCGGTCGATCTGAAGAAAATCTTCGACACGGTGGATGCGCTGCCGGCGAGTGAGAAAGACATCAGCGCACCGACCGTGGCCGAAACTGCCGCCGCTGCCGCTGAGCCTTCAGCCAAAAAAGGCGACAAGGGCGCCAAGTCGGCCAAACCAGCGAAACCCGCAAAACCCGCCAAGCCACCGGAAATGCCGGATGACTGATCCCGCGACCTGAAACAGAAAATGGGCGACCTGCGCAGGTCGCCCATTTTTTTTCGCAGCTTTTGAGCGTTAGTCAGTCAGTGCACTGAAGATGCTATGCGCAATCTTCACCCGCTCGGCATTCGGGTAGTTCTTGTTCGCCAGAATCACGATGCCGATGTCTTTCGACGGCACGAAGGCCACGTAGGCACCGAAACCGCCGGTGGCGCCGGTTTTGTTGTAGAGCACATTGGCCGGTTCAGGCTGTGGTGAGGCCAGCCATGTGACCTTGTGCGCCTCCATGGCCATTTCCGTAGAGTTGCCGGCTTGCAGCCGCGCGAGGCTGATCGGGTAGGGGTAGCGTTCCCAGCCAAGACCCTGGGTCATGTCGCCGACGGTGTAGTAACCGGTGTGGGTATTGGCGATGGCGTGTTGCAGCGGTTGTTCAAGGCCGGCCGGTTTCAGGTTGGCCTGCACGTAACGCAACAGGTCCGCCGCGCTGGTCTTGATGCCATAGGCTTCGGCATCCAGTGCGCCGGGGCTGACGCGCACCGGCTGGTCGTTCTTGTCATAGCCCTGAGCGTAGAGTTTTTCTTCGGACGCCGGCACCTGCAGGTAGGTGTGTTGCAGGCCGAGTTTTGGCAGCAGGGTTTCGCCTATCGCCTGATCAAACGGCTGGCCAAGGCTTTTCGCCGCCAGGTAGCCGAACAGGCCCAGGCTCGGGTTGGAATACAGGCGATGGCTGCCGGCCGGATACAACGGTTTCCACTGCTGGTAGTAACCGAGCATCTTGTCCGCCGAATCCGCTTCGGCCGGGAATTGCAGCGGCAGGCCACCAGCGGTGTAGGTGCCCAGTTGCAACACGCTGATGTGGTCGAAGGCGCTGCCCTTGAGGTCCGGCCACAGATGGCTGGCCTGGGTCGCCAAGTCCAGTTTGCCAGTGGCCTGGGCATAACCGGCGAGTGTCGCGGTGTAGGTCTTGCTCACCGAGCCGACTTCGAACAGGGTGTTTTCACTGACCGCTTGTCCGGTGTCCTTGGCGGCAATGCCGTAGTTAAAGTAATGCGCCTGGCCGTTAATCGTGATGGCCACGGCCAGGCCGGGGATGTGCTGTTGCTGCATCACCGGGGCCACGGTGTTTTTCACCAGGACTTGCAGTTGCTCGTCGCCGGGCGTGGCGGCGATGCACGCGGTGGCGCCGAAAATAAGGCCGAAGGCGCTGCAGGAAATGACTTTGCTCGGGGTGATGAAGGACATGAGTGAACCACTCTCCATGAGTGTTGATGGTGTTATCCCGCTACACTGCGGGCGATTTTCCCGTTGGGCGGCTGATCAGCGCCGTCAATTTAGGCAGTCCGGGGGCAATCGACAAACGATGAATTTTCGCATGAGCCATTAGAAAAATTTGGGACTGGGCATGATTCGACCGCAATTGCCGCTCAATGCACTGCGCGCATTCGAAGCTTCGGCGCGGCATCTGAGCTTTACCCGCGCTGCCGTGGAGCTGTGCGTGACCCAGGCAGCGGTGAGCCATCAGGTCAAAAGCCTCGAGGCGCAACTCAACGTTACCCTGTTCAAGCGCCTGCCGCGTGGGTTGATGCTCACCGGTGAAGGCGAAACCCTGCTGCCGGTGCTGACCACTTCATTTGATCACATTGCGCAGATGCTCGAACGACTGGCCGGTGGACAGTACCGCGAAACGTTGACCGTCGGGGCGGTGGGGACGTTCGCGGTCGGCTGGTTGTTGCCCCGGCTGGCGGACTTTCAGGCAACCCACCCGCTGATTGATTTGCGCCTGTCGACCCACAACAACCGGGTCGACGTCGCTGCTGAAGGACTGGATTACGCGATTCGTTTCGGCGCCGGGGCGTGGCATGGCATTGAGGCAACGCGACTGATCGAGGCGCCGCTGTCGGTGCTGTGCGTACCGGAAATCGCCCGGCAACTGCACACGCCGGGAGACCTGCTGCAACAGCGTCTGCTGCGCTCCTATCGCACCGATGAATGGCCAGAGTGGTTTCACGCTGCCGGCCTGGCGACCCACGCCGCGCCGCCACAGAGCATTGTGTTCGACTCATCGCTGGCAATGATGGAGGCCGCGCTGCAGGGCAGCGGGGTGGCGCTGGCGCCGCCGTTGATGTTCGCCCGGCAACTGGCGGCGGACTTGATTTGCCAGCCGTTCGCGATTGAAATCACCACCGGCAGCTATTGGCTGACACGATTGCAGTCGCGGCCGGAAACGGCGGCGATGAGCGCGTTCAAACAGTGGTTGCTACAAATCTCCGCCTGATACACCCCCCCCACAGGTTGAATGCGCGCGCTGTAGGAGTGAGCCTGCTCGCGATAAGGTCATTCGCCTCACTAAAGATCCTCGATCAGACTTCAACCGGTCGCACCACCACCCGCCGTTCCAGATTCAACGCCAGCACACTGATCAACACCACGGCAGCCCCTACCAGCACCATCAGCGACGGCTGCTCGCCCAGACCTACCGAAGCAAAGGCCATCGCCGTTGGCGGAATCAGGTACAGGCTCATCGTCGCCCGGCTCAAATCCACATGCTTGAGCACAAAGCCCCAGGCCAGATACGCCAGCGCACTGGGAAATATCCCCAATGCCAGCACTGCCCACTGCACCCGCAGCGGCGCCTTCAACACCGCGTCACTCAGCCCCGGCAGGTAAATCAGCAACAGCAGCGTCCCCGACCACACCGCGTAACACGCAAGGCTAAAACCGTCATAACGCCGCGCGTGATGTTTCTGCAGAGCGAAATAAATGCTCCACGACAGCGCTGCCAGCAGGATCAGCAAGCCATGCGCGTCGATCCGCCCCAGGCCCCGATCGGCGCTGACCACGATCACCACGCCGATCAGCCCCAGCAGCACACAACTCCAGCGCCAGGCACTGACCTGATCCTTGAACAGGTAGCGCGCCAGCAGCGTACTGAACAGCGGGCTGGTTTGCGCCAGTACGCTGGAGGCGCCGGCACTGACGCTTTGCTGGCCGATGTTCAGCGCCACGTGATGCAGGCTGACCGCGAACAACCCCAATGCGAACAGCAGCGGCACGTCGCGTCGTTGCGGCAGGCGAATGCCCTTGAACGCCGCGATCAGCGCCATGAACAGCGATGCCAGGAGAAACCGCAGCAACGCCAGATGGCCGGGTTCATAGGCTTGCAGTCCGAGATGGATGCCGGTCGGCGAATAGGCCCAGCAGGCGACCACGAAGACCATGGCCAGAACGACTTTCAAAGGGGAGGGGGACGACATGATGAGCGCACCAGTGAGGTTGATGCGCCGAGTATCCGGGCGCGAAATCATTCGCCACAACTGACTTATACTGTGCTCAATGTTCACTTTGAGTGATGAGTATGGAGCTGGCACAGATCCGCATGTTCAAGTCCGTGGCCGATGAGGGCAGCATTGTCCGGGCCGCTGAAAAGTTGTTTTGCGTGCCGTCCAACATCACTGCGCGGATCAAGGCGCTGGAGGCGGAACTGGGTGTCGCGTTGTTTCTGCGCGAAGGGCGCGGGCTGCGAATCAGCCCGGCGGGGCAGACGTTTCTGGCGTATGCAGAGAAGATTCTGGCGCTGACCGCCGAAGCCAAGCGTGCAGTTGATCCCGCTGCCGAACCGTCCGGCCCGCTGCGCATTGGCGCCATCGAGTCTTCGGCCACCGGGCGTTTGCCTCGGCTGTTGGCGAAATTTCATCAGCGCTACCCGCAGGTGGCGCTGGAACTGACCACCGGCACCTGGGGCCAGTTGCTCGACGACACCGTCAGCCATCGCCTCGACGGCGCCATCGTTGCGGTGGATGTCGAGCGCTCGCAGCTCAAGCGCACACCGATGTACCGCGAGGAGCTGTTGCTGATTGCCTCGACGTCATTCGGGACGGTGCGCGACATCCACGATCTGCAGGACAAGACCGTGTTCATGTGGCCGCAGGGCTGTCCATATCGGGCGGCACTAGAGCACTGGCTGTTGCGTCAGGGGCAGGCGCTGCCGATTGTCAGCCTGGCGAGTTACGGGGCGATTGTCGGTTGCGTGAGTGCCGGTGCCGGGGTCGCGCTGGTGCCCAAAGGCGTGTACGAGCAATACGCCAAAGGGGCCGGGTGTGTCGGCTACGAATTCCCCGAGCTGACGGCCATCGAAAACCTGTTCTACTGGCACGAAAACGCCGGGGTGCACCCGGCGCGTGAGGCATTTGTAGCGATGTTGCGCGAGGAGTTTCAGGCCTGAGAGCCGGTGACATCGCGCATCAACAATCCAAAGCGCAAATCCACCGCATCCGGAATCGGCAGATACACCGTGTGCCCATCGCCCGGGGCGACTTCGATGGCCTCGCCCTTGGCACTCTGCAACTGGTGCAGATCGAAGTGGAAATTGCCCTTGGGCGTCATCAGCTCCAGGTGATCACCCAGTGCAAAGCGGTTCTTCACCTTGACCTCGGCCAGCCGGTCGCGGCGCTCGCCGGTCAACTCGCCGACGAACTGCTGGCGCTCCGACACCGAGCTGCCGTTCTGATAATTCTGGTATTCGTCATGCACATGCCGGCGCAGGAAGCCTTCGGTGTAGCCGCGCTGCGCCAGTGACTCGAGATCGGTCATCAGGCTGCGGTCGAACTCGCGCCCGGCCACGGCATCGTCGATCGCCCGGCGATAGACCTGAGTGGTGCGCGCGCAATAGAAGTGCGACTTGGTGCGGCCTTCGATCTTCAGCGAGTGCACGCCCATGCGGGCCAGGCGCTCGACGTGCTGCACCGCGCGCAGATCCTTGGCGTTCATGATGTAAGTGCCGTGCTCATCCTCGAATGCGGGCATCAGTTCGTCCGGGCGATTGGCTTCCTGCAGCAGGAACACTTGATCGGTCGGTGCACCGATGCCCAGGGTCGGCTCGGGCTGGAAGGTCTGCACGATTTCGCCGAGCTGATTTTCCGTGGCCTGCTGCGCCGAGTATTTCCAGCGGCAGGCGTTGGTGCAGGTGCCCTGATTGGCGTCGCGCTTGTTCATGTAGCCCGACAGCAGGCAGCGCCCGGAGTATGCCATGCACAGCGCACCATGAACGAACACTTCCAGCTCCATGCCTGGCACCTGCTCGCGGATTTCGCCGATTTCCTCCAGCGACAATTCCCGCGAGAGGATGATCCGGCTCAGTCCCTGGTGTTGCCAGAACTCGACGCTTGCCCAGTTCACCGTGTTGGCTTGTACCGAGAGGTGGATCGGCATCTGTGGAAAGTGCCGGCGCACCAGCATGATCAGCCCCGGGTCGGACATGATCAGCGCGTCCGGCGCCATCTCGATCACCGGCGCCAGGTCCTTGAGGAAGGTTTTCAGTTTGGCGTTGTGCGGGGCGATGTTGACCACCACGTAGAAGCGCTTGCCCTGAGCCTGCGCTTCGCGAATGCCGAGTGCGAGGTTGGCGTGGTCGAACTCGTTGTTGCGCACCCGCAGGCTGTAACGCGGCTGCCCGGCGTAGACCGCATCGGCGCCGTAGGCGAAGGCGTAGCGCATGTTCTTCAGGGTGCCGGCGGGGGCAAGCAGTTCCGGGGCGGCGAGGGGCAGGTCAGGGATCATGGCGGCATCGGTCGCAAAAGCGCGGCAGGGTAGTGCAACTGCCATCGTGGAGTATTGATCTGGATCTACCTTTGCGCAGGTCGCGCTGATCTGTGCAGAACAAGCACAGATCATGTGCCGGTTTCACTGTGTTCGGTGCAGTGCAGGCTTCTTAAGATGGGCGCATCCACTCAACCGAAGCAGGAACATCCCATGCAGAACTTTACTCGTCGTTGGCTTGCCGCTTGTGCATTTTCCGGTGTGTTGGCCAGCACCGCAGCGATGGCCGACAACCACCCGACCATTCGGGCGATGTCCGGCGCGACACCGGTCGATCATTTGCCGGCCGGCAAATCGGCACTGCTGGTGATCGATTTCCAGAATGAATACTTCAGCGGCAGGATGCCGATCCCGGACGGTGCAGCCGCCCTGGCGAAAACCCGTGAACTGATCACCTTCGCCGACCACCACAAAATCCCGGTTTATCACGTACAGCACGTCGCGCCGGCGGGTTCGGCGGTGTTCGCCATCGATGGCGAGACGGTAAAGTTCCACAAGGACATGCAGCCACGGGCCAGGGATGTGGTGCTGCAAAAGAGCACCGTCAGCGTGTTCGCCAGTACCGACCTTGACCAGCAGTTGAAAAAAGCCGGCATCCAGACGCTGATCATTTCCGGCCTGATGACCCACGCTTGTGTAGCGGGTGCGGCACGGGATGCCGCGCCATTGGGCTACAACGTGATCGTCGCCGCCGATGCCTCGGCGACCCGCGCCATCACCCGGATCAACGGCGTGTCCATCGACAAGGACTCCCTGCACAAGGCGGCACTGGCAGAAGTCGAAGACACCTTCGGCGACGTGCTCAGCACCGAGCAGATTGTGCAGTTGCCAGTGCGCTGACGGCGTTTGCCGTTCGGCAACTATGCTCCATGAACAAAGATGGCACTCGCGCGCGCCCCGGCGGACTAAGTTGCGGGGCGTGCGAGACGCCTGACTGACATGGATCGGACATGAACGAGAAAACCCTGCAATTCAAATCCCTCACCGTGTTGCTGTTATTGGTGACGGTCGCTTTCATCTGGATTCTGTTGCCCTTCTACGGCGCGGTGTTCTGGGCGGTGATCCTCGGCATTCTGTTTGCGCCGATGCAACGCCGTTTGCAGCAGAAATTCGGCTGGCAACGCAACCTGACGTCTTTATGCACGCTGGGCATTTGCCTGATCATCGCGATTCTGCCGGTGATCATCCTCAGCGTGTTGTTGGTCCAGGAAGGCGCGACGCTGTACAACAACATCGAAAGCGGCCAACTGGACATCGGTGCCTATCTGGCACAGTTCAAACACAGCCTGCCGCCGTACTTTCAGCACTTGCTCGACCGCTTCGGCATGGGCGAACTCAACGGGCTGCGCGAGAAAATCGTCAAGGCGTCGATGCAGGGCAGCCAGGTGCTGGCCACTCAGGCGTTCAGTTTCGGCCAGGGCACGTTCGAGTTCGTGGTCAGCTTCGGCATCATGCTGTACCTGCTGTTTTTCTTTCTGCGTGATGGCGCCGAACTGGTGCGCAAGATCCGCACCGCCGTGCCGCTGGAGGAGCACCAGAAACGCCGCTTGCAGCTGAAATTCAATCGGGTGGTACGCGCGACCGTGAAAGGCAACCTGGTGGTGGCGGTCACTCAGGGCGCATTGGGCGGGGCGATTTTCTGGTTTCTCGATATCCCCAGCGCGTTGCTGTGGGCGGTGTTGATGGGGTTTCTGTCGCTGCTGCCGGCAGTGGGGGCGGGGATCGTCTGGGCGCCGGTGGCGGTGTACTTCCTGCTCAGCGGGATGATCTGGCAGGGCGTGGTGCTGGGGTTGTTCGGGGTCTTCGTGATCGGCTTGGTCGACAACGTGCTACGGCCGATTCTGGTGGGCAAGGACACGCGCATGCCCGATTACATGATTCTGATCTCGACCCTCGGCGGCCTGGCGGTGTTCGGCCTCAACGGTTTCGTGATCGGGCCGCTGATCGCGGCGCTGTTCATGTCCAGCTGGGCGCTGTTCATCGAGACCAAACCGAAAGTCCAGTTGCCTTAAGCGTGGAACGGCGCGCTGACGATTTTCTGCGACAGGGCCTGCGCCGCCGGCAGCGACGTGAGCGGGCCACTGATCGGCTCGCCGTCACGCACCAGATACCAGCAGGCGAGCAATCCCGTCGCTCTGAGGGAGGCGGGAACAGCGCTGCCGATAACGGACATGATTTGAACCTGAGCCATGAAAAGTACCTCCATCAATCTATGGAGCTACCTTATGGATTCGCTGCGCTCAGGGACAATCAACGCTTTCGATAGTCGTCATTGATAACAGTGAGGACTGTTTCAGTCGACAACCTGATCAAGCATGTGCACCACTTCGCGCTCATTGAGCAGGCCCTTGTGTACCAGATTCTCGGCCAATAGCGAAAGAAACTTGGCGCAGCGGTGGCCTTCCAGGTGCTTGAGTTCGGTCAGCGCGCTGTACACCTTGCTTGAGGTGCATAAGCCGACGATGCGGTGCGGGTTTTGAGTAGGCATACAGTCGTCCTTGTTGTTATCAACCTGTTGTTTACGGACGGATTCAGATTGCGGTTCCGTCATGACAAATAAATGACCGTTTTGCGATTTGCCCCCAACGGTCAAGTCCATCATGCCGACTTTAACGGTTCAAACTGTCCCGACAGCGACCTTTACAAGATTTTTTCAGACTTTGCCCGACCGACGGTCATAAAAAAGCCCCGCTATAAAGCGGGGCTTCGTATTGCTGTTACCAGCGACCACCGTAGTAGTGCGGGTGGCCGTAGTAACCGCGTGGTGGGCCGTAGTAAACCGGGCCCGGCACGTAAACCGGTTGTTGCACGTAAACCGGGGCTGGCTGGTAGTAGACCGGTGGCGGCGGCTGTTGCACATAAACCGGTGCCGGTTGAGCGTAAACAGGCTGTTGCACATAGACCGGCCGGTCCTGATTGATCAATGCCGAGCCGATGATGGCCGAGCCGACAATCGCACCAAATACTGCCGGACCCTGCCAGCCACCGCCGTGGGCTTCTGCCTGACCTGTGATAGCGAATGCACCAATCAACAAGGCCACGATGGGGAGTTTACGAATCATGATAATTCCTCGGTTCTTCGACCCGGCGTCCGGGCCTGCACCAGGCCCAAAGTTGTCGCGGGGATACTTCTATGACAGCGAAATTCTGAAAATCAGCACAGCCGCTGGGTAAATTTTGTGTAAGGTCTGTACCGGCTTCTTTACCGGTGGGTCAAAGGGGCACGCGGCCCGTTGCAGACAGGCGCTCATGATCGTTCAGAACCCGATGGAATGGCTAACTCCGTCCATCCGAAAGTCCGTTTGAAGGAGAAGTTTCATGCAGATGAATCCCAACAAAGACACCCAGCTGTGCATGTCCCTGTCCGGGCGCCCGGGTAATTTCGGTCTGCGCTTTCATAACCATCTGTATGGACAGTTGGGCCTGAATTTCTATTACAAGGCGTTCAGCAGTCAGGACCTGTCGGGTGCCGTGGGCGGAATTCGTGCACTGGGGATTCGTGGCTGCGGCGTGTCGATGCCGTTCAAGGAAGCGTGCATCGCGCTGGTCGATGAACTGGATGCGTCGGCGGCGGCGATCCAGTCGATCAACACCATCGTCAACACCCAGGGCCACCTCAAGGCCTACAACACCGATTACATTGCCATCGCGCAGTTATTGGAAACCCACGCGGTGCCGCAAGGTACGACGTTCGCCCTGCGCGGCAGCGGCGGCATGGCCAAAGCGGTGGCCAGCGCCTTGCGCGATGGTGGCTACAAAAACGGTTTGATCGTGGCGCGCAATGAGCGCGCCGGCCGGGCACTGGCGGACTCGCTGGGTTATCGCTGGCAGGCGGAACTGGGCGAAGAACGTCCGCAAATGCTGATCAACGTCACACCGGTGGGCATGGACGGTGGGCCGGAGGCGGGGCAACTGGCGTTCGCGCCTGAAGTGATCAAGGCGGCTGACACCGTGTTTGATGTGGTGGCGATTCCGTCGGAAACGCCGCTGATCGTGCGTGGCCGGGCTGAGGGTAAAAAGGTCATTACCGGGTTGGAAGTGATTGCGATCCAGGCGCTGGAGCAATTCGTGTTGTACACGGGTGTGCGACCGACTGAAGAGCAGTTTGCGGCAGCGGTGGCGTTTGCACGTAGTTGATTGCGTGTATGCAGGACTGGCCTCATCGCGAGCTGGCTCACTCCTGCAATGAAATGCATGGCCCTGTGGGAGCGAGCCTGCTCGCGAAGGCAGCAACCCGGTCTCAGATCGGGTTACCTATACTGCGATATCAGCAAGCAAAGACTTGCCCCCTCATAAAAACCTGATCGAGGCTCCCCATGCATCCGCCCATCCTCAACCTGCACCAGGTCGAACTCGAACCTTTACCCGAAGCCCTCGCCCCCGAAGGCGAAACCGCGGCTCGTTACCAGCAACGCATGGCCCGCATCGGCCAGCAGTTGGGCGCGCAGAAACTGGGCTATCGGCTGTACGCACTGCCGCCGGGCATGCGCGGCAGTCCGTTTCACAGTCATCGGGTCAATGAAGAGATGTTCTATGTGGTGGCGGGCGCGGGCGAAGTGCGCCTGGGCTCCGAACGCTTCCCGATCCGCGAGGGCGATGTGATTGCCTGTCCGCCGGGCGGCCCCGAAATGGCGCATCAGATCATCAACACCAGTGACGCCGAGTTGCGTTATCTGGCGGTCAGTACCCAGCAACAGCCGGATATCTGTGAGTATCCGGACTCCAACAAATACGCGGTGATGGATAACTTCAAGGTCGATGCCCAGGGCAATGCGTCAGGCTTCGTCGCCGTGGCGCGGCTGGCGGATGGGGTGGATTACTGGGATGGCGAATAATCCGTAGATCCCATGCAGGCGTGAGCCTGCCCGCGATGGTGGCCTGTCAGGCAATGAATTTTTGAATGAGCCACCGCAATCGCGAGCAGGCTCACGCCTACAAGGGATTGTGGTGCTATTCGAGGCGGGCCAGGCGCTCTTCCAGTGCGGCGATCCGTGCTTCCAGCTCCTCGATGCGCTCGACCGAAACACCGCCGCTCGCGCGTTCCCCGGGATTGTGCCGCGCCGCCAGAATCGCCTCGATGTCCGCCGGATCGCCCAGTGCATGGGTGTAGCGGTCTTCCCGCTGACCGGCCTGACGCGGGATCAACACCGCGAGCCCGCGCGCGATCAGGCGCTCAAGCTGATGCACCACTTGTTCGGTATCTTCGAAATCATGCATGCGCCCGCTGCGGGTCAGCAGTTCGTTGACCGTCTGCGGGCCGCGCAGAAACATCAGCCCGGTGAGAATCACCTGGGCCGGCACCAACTCCAGCGCCTTGTCGATCTTGTGCTCCCAGCGATCAGCGCGACTGCCCATGACAAGCTTGGTGTAACCGTGGCTCTCCAGCGCCCGCAGGCTCTGGCCGACCTGGCCCTGCGTCAGGTTCATCACCGGTTCGCGGCTGGTTTTCTGATTGCAGGCCAGCACCAGTGCGTTGAGGGTCAGCGGGTAGGTTTCCGGGCTGGTGGCCTGTTTTTCGATCAGTGAACCCAGAATGCGAATTTCCGTGGCGTTGAGCCGTGGTTCGTCGGTGATGGTTTCAAGTTCGGTGGTCATCGCGCGTTCCCTCTGCAGTCGAAGGCGCCTAGCCTAATCCTTGGCTAACAAAAGGCAAGCCGTGTGGTCATCAAGCATGGCTATAATCGCCTCCACGTTCCACCCAGCCACCACACGAGACTGCCATGACCATTTCCCTGTACGCCGCATCCGTCCCGGTTTTTCAACAAATGCTCAACGCCCTGAGCGATGTCCTGAAAAAGGCTGAAGCCCACGCCACCGAGAAAAACATCGACCCGAACGCCTTCCTGCAAGCGCGCCTGTACCCGGACATGTTCCCGCTGGTGCGCCAGGTACAGATCGCCGTCGACTTCGCCAAGGGCGTTTCTTCGCGTCTGGCCGAAGTCGAAATCCCGAAATATGACGACACCGAAACCACCTTCGCCGAGCTGCAGGCGTTGATTGCCAAGGTCCTGGCCTACATCGGCGAGATCAAGCCTGAGCAGATCAACGGCAAGGAAGGCATCGAGATCGTTACCCGTCCGGGCACCCCGAAAGAAAAGCGCTTCAGCGGCCAGGCTTACCTGCTGAGCTACGGTCTGCCGCAGTTCTTCTTCCACGTCACCACCACCTACGCGCTGCTGCGTCACAACGGTGTTGAAGTGGGTAAACGCGATTTCATGGGCGCGTACTAAAACACCCGGCAACAAAAAAGCCCGCCAAGGTTTGCGCCTTGGCGGGCTTTTTCATTTCCCGTGCGGGACGGCGGTTATGCGGTGCGTTGGGCTTTCGCTTCTTCGCCCAGGCAAGCCGCAGCGGTAAACAGCACGTCGGTAGAGGAGTTCAGCGCGGTTTCAGCCGAATCCTGCAGCACACCAATGATGAAACCAACCGCCACCACCTGCATGGCGATTTCGCTCGGGATGCCGAACAGGCTGCACGCCAGCGGGATCAGCAGCAGCGAACCGCCGGCCACGCCCGAGGCGCCACAGGCGCAGATCGCGGCGACGAGGCTGAGCAGGATCGCGGTCGGAATGTCCACGGCAATGCCCAGTGTGTGTACGGCGGCCAGGGTCAGCACGGTGATGGTGATTGCCGCGCCGGCCATGTTGATGGTCGCGCCGAGCGGGATCGAGACCGAGTAGGTGTCTTCGTGCAGACCCAGACGCTTGCTCAGTTCCAGGTTGACCGGAATGTTCGCCGCCGAGCTGCGGGTGAAGAACGCGGTGATGCCACTCTCGCGCAGGCACTTGAGGGTCAGCGGGTAAGGGTTGCGGCGCAGTTTCCAGAACACGATCAGCGGGTTCATTACCAGCGCCACGAACAGCATGCAGCCCAGCAAAACCGCCAGCAGGTGCGCGTAACCGATCAGCGCGCCGAAGCCCGAGGTGGCGAGAGTCGAGGCCACCAGGCCGAAAATCCCCAGCGGAGCGAAGCGAATCACCACGCGTACGATCAGCGTCACACCGTTGGACAGGTCGCCGACCACTTCACGCGTGGTGTCGCCGGCATGGCGAATGGCGACGCCCATGCCGATCGCCCAGGCCAGAATGCCGATGAAGTTGGCGTTCATCAGCGCGCTGACCGGGTTATCGACCACGCTCAGCAACAGGCTCTGCAGGACTTCAGCGATACCGCCCGGCGCCGTCACTGCCACGTTGTCGGTGGACAGCACCAGGTGAGAAGGGAATGCCATGCTGGCGACAACCGCGACCACGGCCGCCGCGAAGGTACCGAGCAGGTACAGGAACAGAATCGGCCGGATGTGGGTTTCCTGGCCGTGCTTGTGGTTGGCAATCGAGGCCATCACCAGCACAAACACCAGAATCGGTGCCACGGCTTTCAGCGCCGAGACAAACACTTTGCCGATGAACGCCGAGCCTTTCGCCGCTTCCGGGGCGAACAGCGCCAGTGCGATGCCGGCAATCAGGCCGATCAGGATCTGCGTGACCAGGCTGAGATTTTTCAGGCGTTGCAATAGAGAAGGGGATGAAGCGGTCATAACGGCATCTCTGGTTTTTTATAGGGTGCAAGGTTGCGTGCAGCCGGTGATACATCGGGGGCAGGTCACCGGCACGAACCGAAAGGGTTGGTGCGCTACCAACGGCATTAAACCGGTCGTTGATCTGGGTGTACGTTTTTCGGGGCGCGGACTTTATCACAGCGTAGGCGTTATCCCTCAGGCCTGTGACGATCTGCCACCCGATTGATCGGCAAGTCGGCAGGTTTGTGCAAGTCAGCGCTGAAACACTCTGTTAAGATTCGCCATCCTCATTTTAATAGTTGCCAGCGGGCCTTTCGGTCATCGCTGGTGTCGTCGTTTTGCTGGAGTTGCTCATGCTGTTGCCCATTCTTCTGTTGTCCGCTGCCGGATTCACGGTGCTGACCACGGAGTTCGTCATTGTCGGCCTGCTGCCGGCGATTGCCCGCGACCTGGCGGTGACCATCCCGCAAGCCGGTCTGCTGGTGACTCTATTCGCGTTCACGGTAGCGATGTTCGGTCCATTCTTGACTGCCTATTTCGCCCGTTTCGAGCGGCGCAAACTGTTCATCACCATCCTGATCATGTTCGGCCTGGCCAACACCGTTGCGGCGCTGGCGCCGAACATCTGGGTGATGGCGATCGCCCGGTTGATCCCGGCGCTCGGCCTGCCGGTGTTCTGGGCGCTGGCCAGTGAAACGGCAGTGGACATCGTTGGTCCGGACTACGCCGGCCGCGCGATTGCCAAGATCGGCTTCGGTATTGTCTGCGCCACGGTGTTCGGCATCCCGGTGGGCACGTTGATCTCCGATGCGTTCGGCTGGCGCAGCGCGTTCGCGATTCTGGCGGTCATCGCCTTCGCCAAGGCCTTGCTGCTGTTTGTCTATCTGCCGAAAACCAGCCTGCATCAGCATCAGGTCAGCTTCGCCTCGCAGTTCAAGATCCTGCGCAGCCCACTGATGATCGGCCATGTGCTGTTGTCGATCCTGGTGTTCAGCGGCATGTTCACCGCGTACACCTATCTGGCCGACATCCTTGAGCGTCTGGCCGGGTTCAACGGCACCGTGGTCGGCTGGTGCCTGATGGGCTTTGGTGCGGTCGGGCTGATCGGCAACTCGCTGGGCGGCCGCGCGGTGGATCGTCATCCGCTGGGCGCTTCAGTGCTGTTCTGCGCGTTCATGATTGCCGGCATGGTGGCGCTGGTCCCGAACATTCACTCGACGTTGGGTCTGGCGGTTGCCATGGGCATCTGGGGCATCACCCAGGCCGCGCTGTTCCTGGTCAGCCATGTGCGTCTGATGAAAGCCGCACCCCAGGCACCGGCCTTTGCCGCCTCGCTGAACATCGCCGGGGCCAACCTCGGGATCGGCTTGGGTGCGATGATCGGCGGCCGGGTGATCGACAGTGCCGGTCTTGGGTTTCTCGGGTTCGCGGCGGCCGGGTTCATTCTGTTGTCGGTCTTCCTCGCCATGGTGCTGATGACGCTAAAGCCGCGCGAAGCCAGCGCCCAGGTGTCATAACGCAGTAAACAGTTCGCGTCGGGCACCTTCGGTAATCGCAACGATGCCGGGGTGCTTGACCTTGCGTTCCACCGAAATGGCATAGAACGACTCGGTCACCGCATCGGTCTGGCCAATCACCTCGACGCCGTACTGGCGTTTGACTTCGTCGGCAATCACGCTCGGGCCGATGAAAATCCCGCTGCCCGATTGGCCGAAGGCCTGCATCAGGGCGCTGTCATCGAATTCCCCAACGATTTGCGGCTGAATCTGCTGCTCGGCAAACCAGCGCTGCAAACGGCTGCGCACCACGGTTTCGGCGCCGGGAATCAACAACGGCGCGCCACTGAGACTGCGCGGGAAATCCTGTCCGTATTGCGCCGCCAACTGCGCGGTGGCGAAGAAACTGATCCCGCATTCCCCAAGCTTCTGGCTGTAGCCCTTGATGTCGAGGTGCGAGGGCATTGGGCTGTCGGAGATCACCAGATCCAGGCGCTGGATCGCCAGGTCCGCCAGCAGGCGTTCGAGTTTGTCTTCGCGACAGGTGATGCGCAGCGGCTCGTTGAGCTCCATGGTCGGCGCAATCAGGCGATAAACGATGGATTTGGGCACCACATCCGCCACCCCGACGCGGAACAGGATCTGCTGTTCGTTGGGCTGGGCACGCAGCATCAACTCCAGCTCGCCACCTAACTGGAACATCTGCTCGGCGTAGGGCAGGGCCTGGCGCCCGGCTTCGGTCAGTTCCAGTTGGCGGCCGACCCGTTGAAACAGTTCGATGCCATAAGTTTGTTCGAGCAGCGAAATCTGCCCGCTGATGGTCTGCGGCGTCAGGTTCAGCTGTTCGCAGGCGCGCACGATGCTGCCGGTCTTGGCGACCACCCAGAAGTAATGCAGTTGTCGGTAATTGAGCATCGCGCAATGGCCTCTGCGGGGAGAATGCTGGGTTCGTAAAAATCGAAGTATAGCCGCTAAAAATACGAATTTTCCTGAAGTGTTTGTCTCCCTAGAATGCCCAGCCATCGACGTGTGGTCTGTGACCCGGTCTGTTCATTCGAAGGAAACCTCATGAAATACACAATTCCAGCACTGATGTTTACGTCTTTACTGCTTATGGCCGGTTGCGACCAGGCCGAGAAAAGCGCTCAGCAGTTGATGGGCAAGGCGGCGGAAAGCGCCAAGCAGGCGATCGACGATACGCACAAAGCCGCTGAGCAAGCGCTCAGTGACGCCACCGGCGGCCTGATCGAGAAAAAAGAAGCACCGGAAAAAGACGCGGAAAAATCCGAATCTTCCTCCAAGACCATCTAAACCGTCTTACAAAGAGTCAGGACTGACCCATGGAATATCTGTTAGAACTCGCCGCCAGCCCCGCCGCCTGGGTTGCTTTGGCCACACTGGTGGTGATGGAAATCGTGCTCGGCATCGATAACCTGATCTTTATTTCGATCCTGACCAACAAGCTGCCCGTGCAGCATCGGCAGAAAGCCCGTCGTATCGGTATCGGCATGGCGCTGATCTTGCGTCTGGCCCTGTTGAGCACCATCGCCTTCATCGTCCAGTTGACCGAGCCTGTGCTCGACATCATGGGTCAGGCGTTCTCCTGGAAGGACATGATCCTGATCGCCGGTGGCCTGTTCCTGGTGTGGAAAGCCACGACCGAGATCCATCACAGCATGGACCCGGCGCCGCAAGACCCGAAAAGCGCAACATCGACCGTGACCCTCGGCTTTGCTGCCGCCATCGGTCAGATCCTGATGCTGGACATGGTGTTTTCCATCGACAGCATCATTACCGCGGTGGGCATGACTGAACACTTGCCGATCATGGTGATCGCAGTGGTGGTCTCGGTGATGGTGATGCTGTTCGCCGCTGAGCCGCTGGCCAAGTTCATCAACGACAACCCGACAGTGGTGATGCTGGCCCTGGGCTTCCTGATCATGATCGGCATGACGCTGATCGCTGAAGGCTTTGGCGCTCATGTGCCGAAAGGTTATGTGTACGCGGCCATGGCCTTCTCGGCAGCGATTGAAGTGCTGAACATGATGTCGCGCCGGGCGAAGCAGAAGAAACTGGCTGAGCACGTGTAAACACCGTAAAGCCAAAAGCCCCTTGAACACCGGATGTTCAAGGGGCTTTTTTTATGGCGGGTGCATTTGAGGTTTCAGTGCGCGGTCGCGTGGCGGGCGTTGTGTTTTTGCGGTTTCTCGACCGCTGCAGGCGGCAGTGGGTGATGGTGGCGCCGGGCAATGCGCAGCACGCCCCAGAGCATGGCGGCGGCAACGGCCAGCCAGCCGGCTATCAACATTACGATGGTCATGGTCAGGCTCATCAGTGCCTCCTCTTTGCCCTGCGTCGGGCACACACTTTTTCAATTCGCTCTGTTTCAGTGACAGTCTAGTCAATGAGGTGTTTCAGACTATTGACCAAAGGTCGGTGATGACCAATCAGTTCGCTCTATGCAATCGATCGGTCTGCGGTTTAAGGCTATACCGCAGGCGTGCGCCGCCCTATGATCGCAGGCGTTGCCGGAACACGATGACCGGCGTCTGATCAGAGAGTGACGATGGTGCAGGTATTGACTCGATTGCGAGGGGCGTTGCTGGTGGCCGGTTGCATGGCCGTGTTGGCGGGGTGTGCGGGCAGTGTGGCGCCGCAGGTCAAGCGCCTGCCGGAGCGGGTCGAACTCAGCGGCACCTTCTATCGGGGGGAAGCCAACCAGAGTGGTCCGCAAGTGCTGGCCAGCCTGTTGTCGCAACAGGGCGTCATGATCACGCCCGGTCTGCTGGAGAAGCCGTTGCATCTGCCAGGCGCGCAGGAACAGTTGCAGCAGAACCTGCAGAATCTTGCCCGCGAATACGGCATGGTGGTCTATCCGCTGGACAGCAACCTGCCGGCCTTGCTGACCCAGGTCGCGGCCGGTTATCCGGTGATGGTGCGTTTCAGCGAAGGCTCGGCGTTCTGGGCTGAACCGCGGTACGCAATTCTTTCCGGATATGACCGGCGCAAGCAGAAAGTGCTGTTGCGTGCTGGCATGAACCATCGTGAACTGATGAGCTTCAGCTCTTTTGAGTCGGCATTCGAAAAGTCGGGCGGCTGGGCCGTGCTGATCCAGAAACCCTCGCAGATTCCCGCCGAGGTCGACCGCCAGCGCTGGCTCAAGGCTGCTGACGAGTTGGCGCAGGCTGGTCAGGAGCGTGAAGCGGCGCAAGCCAAAAAGGCCTTGGCCGCACATTAAGTTCCGTTCGTCATCTGCCGGGCACCCTCACGTCCGGCAGACCTCTTATTGATAGAGCCCGAATGCGCGGGTGAATCAGGAGGCGAGCATGGCAGATTCCCCATCCCCGAAAGGCCCACACTCAAGCGAGCATTCCTCCGGTCATGAGCTGGGCTTCGATCCGGATTCGCCGGACCTCGACGATCCCCAGGTAGACCCGGTCGGCCCGGCCAAGGCACCGAAAGACGTGCAATCCGACGAAGGCAGCAAGCGCCAGGCCAAACCGTATGACCCGTTAGCCGATCTGAAACCCTGAAGTGAGGTGCGTATGAGTACCGATTCCAGCTTCGACGATAAACATCCGGACAGTCTGCCGACCACGCCTGAAGAGGAGGTGGACCCGGTGCTGGACCCGGACAGCCCGCTGCGTGATCCGTTGGCTCGGCCTAATGTGCTGACGCCTGAGCATCATCGTGATCCGAGTGCCGGCGATGGCATTCCCGATGACGAGCAGATGCCGCTGCCCAATGACTGATGCGCAGGCAATAAAAAGCCCCGACATGTCGGGGCTTTTTATTGTTTCGCGAATTACTTGGAGGCTTCGACCACGCCGCTCTGGCGTCCCTTGAGGTTTTTCTCGGCCTTATATTGCTGCGCTACTGCCGGGACGCTGGTGCTGCGCCCGGTTTCCATCCAGCTGCGGATGCGGCTCGCGTCGGCGAAATGGGTGTACTTGCCAAACGCATCGAGAATCACCAGCGCGACTGGGCGGTTGCCCATCCGGGTCACCAGCACCAGACAATGACCGGCCGGGTTGGTGAAGCCGGTTTTAGTGATCTTGATGTCCCAGTCGGCCTTGTTCACCAGGTGATCGGTGTTGCGGAAACCCAGGGTGTAATTGGGTTTGCGGAACGACACGGTTTTTTCCTTGGTGGTGGTCAGCTCACTGAGGATAGGGTGCTTGCTCGCGGCCACCAGCAATTTGCTCAGGTCGCGGGCTGTAGAGACGTTGCGCTCGGACAGACCCGTTGGCTCAACGTAGTGCGTGTTGGTCATGCCCAGCGCCTTTGCCTTGGCGTTCATTGCTGCGATGAACGCGGCATAGCCACCCGGATAGTGGTGGGCCAGGCTGGCGGCCGCGCGGTTTTCCGAGGACATCAGGGCGATCAGCAGCATCTCTCGGCGCGGCAGTTCGCTCTTCAGTTTGACTCGGGAGAACACACCTTTCATTTCCGGGGTGTGACTGATGTCGACGTCGATCCATTCGTCCATGTTCTGGTGCGCTTCAACCACGACCAGTCCAGTCATCAGTTTGCTCACCGAGGCGATCGGCACGATCACGTCCGGGTTGCTCGAATAGATGACTTTATTGGTCTGCAAATCCATAAGCAGGGCGCTGCCGGAGGCGATCTTCAGTTGCGAGGCATCGCGAGGCGCGGCGGTGGTTTCAGCGGCGTTGACGGTTGGCGTGACGAATGTGCCTGAAACAGCAAAAACCAGGCTCAGGATCGAAAGACGAATTTTCACGCGGGCGAACTCATAAAGGTTGGATATTCCGTTAGTTTGTAACGGGTTATTTCTTAGAAACGGCGCATTTTAGGAGTATGGCTGAAGAACTGTCGATGGTTGTTTGAATGAGCTGAAAATCTCGTGAAAACGCCTGTAAAAAGAGGGGTTTCCGGCGAACGGTTAGTGTTTTTTCTCAGATACAAAAAACCCCGCACAAGGCGGGGTTCTTTTACTGCTGAAAATTTGCCTCAGGCGTGCAGGGTTTCTGCTGCGTAGAGGGTATTTTCCAGCAGGCAGGCACGGGTCATCGGGCCAACGCCGCCCGGAACCGGAGTGATCCAGCCGGCGCGAGGCAGGGCGGTTTCGTACACCACGTCACCGACCAGCTTGCCGTCGTCCTGACGGTTGATGCCGACGTCGATCACGATCGCGCCTTCCTTGATCCACTCGCCCTTGACCAGGCCCGGCTTGCCGGCGGCCACGACCACCAGATCAGCGCGGCCGACGTGGCCGGCCAGATCCTTGGTAAAACGGTGCGTGACGGTCACGGTGCAACCGGCCAGCAGCAGTTCCATCGCCATCGGGCGACCGACGATGTTGGACGCGCCAACCACCACCGCGTCCAGGCCGTAAAGGTCTACGCCCGTGCTTTCCAGCAAGGTCATGATGCCTTTCGGGGTGCAGGGGCGCAGCAGCGGGATACGCTGGGCCAAGCGACCGACGTTATAAGGATGGAAGCCGTCGACGTCTTTGTCCGGGCGGATGCGTTCCAGCAGTTTGGAGGCGTCCAGATGCTCGGGCAGCGGCAGTTGCAGCAGCACGCCGTCGATGGCCGGGTCGTCGTTGAGGCGATCGATCAGATCGGTCAGCGCTTCTTGAGTGGTTTCGCAAGGCAGGTCGTAGGCTTGAGAGAGGAAGCCAACCTCCTCACAGTCTTTACGCTTGTGCGAGACATAAACCTGAGAGGCAGGATCGCTGCCGACCAGGATCACCGCGAGGCCGGGAGTGCGCAGGCCTTGCTGGCGACGCTCGGCAACTCGTTTGGCGATCTGCTGGCGCAGGCTGGCGGCGATCGATTTGCCGTCGATTAGTTGTGCAGTCATTGCGCGTGATTAACCATCGAGAGGGGAAAAAAAGAGAACGCATTCTCGCATGTCAGGCGGTGAGGGCAAAGGCGCTTGGTCAGCAAATTCCCCTAACTCCTTTAATTAAATGAATTTTTTTCAAAAAGGATTTGACGACCTTGGGAGCGCTCTATACTATTCGTCGCACTTGTCGGGCACAGCCTAGCACTGGTTAAGAAGGTCGAGCGGAATTAACGTTCTGCAAGACTGGAAAGCATTTAGTTTGTAGTCCTTCAAGGGTACAGATTAATAAGGCGCCCGTAGCTCAGCTGGATAGAGCATCCGCCTTCTAAGCGGATGGTCGCAGGTTCGAGTCCTGCCGGGTGCGCCATTAGGCAGCTTTGGCACAAGTAACGCGATATGGTGGGCGTAGCTCAGTTGGTAGAGCACGGGATTGTGACTCCCGTTGTCGTGGGTTCGATCCCCATCGTCCACCCCATATTTCGAAAGGCGCCAGATGTAACAGTCTGGCGCCTTTGCTTTAAAGCTTCATCTGCGGATGTGGTGGAATTGGTAGACACACTGGATTTAGGTTCCAGCGCCGCGAGGCGTAAGAGTTCGAGTCTCTTCATCCGCACCAATTAAAGCTTCATTCATGCCGCAGGCCTGATGAAGTTCCGCAAGCAAGTCGAAAGGCTTTTTTGCAATGCAATATGGTGGGCGTAGCTCAGTTGGTAGAGCACGGGATTGTGACTCCCGTTGTCGTGGGTTCGATCCCCATCGTCCACCCCATATTTCGAAAGGCGCCAGATTTAACAGTCTGGCGCCTTTTTTGTTTTACGGCTTGTGGTTGGGTTGCGCAGGTTTCGGGCCGTAAGGGCAGGGCGTTTCGTCGTGTTCGTGGGCCTGGGATTATCGTGCCGACCGCCGGCCATGTTCACGGGATCGGCCGTCAGGGAGATGGCGCGCAATGCTTCTATATATAGAAGCGGTTGAAGCAGAGCCCTGGCGTGATGATCTTTATTCGTCTTCGGGGTGGGGTGCATTGATGCATTCACACCTATAAATGGCCTGCTGTTTTTTTACCCGTTTTCAGTAGGGTGACTTCTTGAGTTTGACCCACTAGAATGCATGCCCTTGATTCTGGGGTCGGAAACGGCCGGCTTACGTCTGTGCAACGAGGAATATCCATGCAAGTTTCTGTTGAAAATACTACTGCTCTTGAGCGCCGCATGAGCGTCACCGTGCCGGCTGAGCGTATTGAGAGCCAGGTCAACAAGCGTCTGCAGCAGACTGCCCAAAAGGCCAAGATTGCTGGCTTCCGTCCAGGCAAAGTGCCAATGAGCGAAATCAAGCGCCGTTTCGGTGCTGACGCTCGTCAGGAAGCTGTTGGTGATGTCATCCAGTCGTCCTTCTACGAAGCTGTGGTTGAGCAGAAGCTGAACCCGGCCGGTTCGCCTTCGATCGAACCAAAATCGCTGGAAGCAGGCAAGGACCTGGAATACGTAGCCGTATTCGAAGTGTTCCCTGAGTTCACCGTTGCTGGTTTCGACGGCATCACTGTCGAGCGCCTGAGCGCTGACGTGGCTGACGCTGATCTGGACAAGATGCTGGACATTCTGCGCAAGCAGAACACCCGTTTCGAAGTGGCCGATCGCGCTGCTCAGAACGAAGACCAGCTGAACATCGATTTCGTTGGCAAGGTTGACGGCGAAGCATTCGCTGGCGGCTCCGCCAAAGGCACTCAGCTGGTGCTGGGTTCCGGTCGCATGATCCCGGGCTTCGAAGAAGGCCTGGTTGGCGCTAAAGCGGGCGAAGAGCGCGTTCTGAACCTGACCTTCCCAGAGGACTATCAGAACCTGGACCTGGCTGGCAAAACCGCCGAGTTCACCGTGACTGTCAACACCGTTTCCGAGCCTAAACTGCCTGAGCTGAACGAAGAGTTCTTCGCTCAATTCGGCATCAAGGAGAGCGGCATCGACGGTTTCCGCACCGAAGTTCGCAAGAACATGGAGCGTGAACTGCGTCAGGCCATCAAGTCCAAGGTCAAAAATCAGGTGATGGACGGTCTGCTGGCCACCAACCCGATCGAAGTGCCGAAGGCTCTGCTGTCCAACGAAGTTGACCGTCTGCGCGTGCAGGCTGTTCAGCAGTTCGGTGGCAACATCAAGCCTGACCAACTGCCGGCCGAGCTGTTCGAAGAACAAGCCAAGCGCCGTGTAGTGCTGGGTCTGATCGTGGCTGAAGTGGTCAAGCAATTCGACCTGAAGCCTGACGAAGCCCGCGTTCGTGAAATGATTCAGGAAATGGCTTCGGCTTATCAAGAGCCTGAGCAGGTCGTGTCCTGGTACTACAAGAACGAGCAGCAACTGAACGAAGTTCGTTCGGTTGTGCTGGAAGAACAAGTTGTGGATACTGTTCTGCAGAAAGCTAGCGTGACCGACAAATCGGTCTCTTACGAAGAAGCGGTCAAGCCGGTAGAAGCTCCAAAAGCCGACTGATTGTTTTTGCGTTAAGAAGTACACACATAAGCCAGCCTTCGAGCTGGCTTATGCGTATTCAAGACATAACTATTTGGGAGTGACTGCAGAGCATGTTCCGTAATTCGTATATTCAGCAGAACTCTGATATCCAGGCCGCAGGCGGCCTGGTCCCGATGGTTGTCGAGCAATCTGCTCGTGGCGAGCGCGCCTATGACATCTACTCGCGCCTTCTGAAGGAGCGCGTAATCTTTCTGGTGGGTCCTGTAGAGGACTACATGGCCAACCTGATCTGTGCGCAATTGCTGTTCCTTGAAGCGGAAAACCCGGACAAGGACATCCATCTTTACATCAACTCCCCAGGCGGTTCGGTGACAGCGGGCATGTCGATCTACGACACCATGCAGTTCATCAAGCCAAACGTATCGACGACCTGCATTGGTCAGGCCTGCAGCATGGGTGCATTCCTGCTGACGGCCGGTGCTCCCGGCAAGCGTTTCTGCCTGCCGAACTCGCGCGTGATGATTCACCAGCCACTGGGCGGTTTCCAGGGCCAGGCATCGGACATCGAAATCCATGCCAAGGAAATCCTCTTCATCCGCGAGCGCCTCAACACACTGATGGCCAAGCACAGCGGTCGTACGCTTGAAGAAATCGAGCGCGACACCAATCGCGACAACTTCATGAGTGCAGAAGCTGCGAAGGAATACGGCCTGATCGACGAAGTCATCAGCCAGCGTCCCGCGTAAAATAAGCAGCTCAAAATAAGGTTGGTCGGCAGGTCCGACCACCAGCGGGCTTGAAAAAGCCCGCAATAGCCTTCATCTTGTGTTGCAAGCCTATCGGATTTGGATCGAACGAATGACTGACACCCGCAACGGCGAGGACAACGGCAAGCTGCTCTATTGCTCCTTCTGTGGCAAAAGCCAGCATGAAGTGCGCAAATTGATTGCCGGCCCCTCGGTCTTTATCTGCGACGAGTGCGTCGACCTGTGCAACGACATCATCCGCGAGGAGGTGCAGGAAGCACAGGCCGAAAGCAGCGCGCATAAATTGCCTTCGCCTAAAGAAATCAGCGGCATCCTTGACCAGTACGTAATCGGTCAGGAACGTGCGAAAAAGGTTCTGGCCGTAGCGGTGTACAACCACTACAAGCGTCTGAACCAGCGTGACAAAAAGGCTGACGACGTCGAACTCGGCAAGAGCAACATCCTGCTGATCGGCCCGACAGGCTCGGGTAAGACCTTGCTGGCCGAAACACTGGCCCGCCTGCTGAACGTTCCGTTCACCATTGCCGACGCAACCACCCTCACCGAGGCCGGTTACGTAGGTGAAGATGTCGAGAACATCATTCAGAAACTGCTGCAAAAGTGCGATTACGACGTGGAAAAAGCCCAGATGGGCATTGTCTACATCGATGAAATCGACAAGATTTCCCGCAAGTCCGACAACCCGTCGATCACCCGCGATGTTTCCGGTGAAGGCGTGCAGCAGGCCTTGCTGAAGTTGATCGAAGGCACGGTCGCTTCCGTTCCGCCGCAAGGTGGCCGCAAGCATCCGCAGCAGGAATTCCTGCAGGTCGACACCCGTAACATCCTGTTCATCTGCGGTGGTGCGTTCTCTGGTCTGGAAAAGGTTATTCAAAACCGTTCCACCAAGGGCGGCATCGGTTTCAACGCAGAAGTGCGCAGCAAGGAAGAAGGCAAGAAAGTCGGTGAATCCCTGCGTGAAGTCGAGCCTGACGATCTGGTCAAGTTCGGTCTGATCCCGGAATTCGTCGGTCGTCTGCCGGTCCTCGCGACGCTGGACGAGCTTGACGAGGCTGCGCTGATGCAGATCCTCACCGAGCCGAAAAATGCTCTGACCAAGCAGTATGCCAAGCTGTTCGAGATGGAAGGCGTGGATCTGGAGTTCCGGACCGACGCACTGAAATCGGTCGCCAAGCGTGCCCTGGAACGTAAAACCGGTGCCCGTGGGTTGCGTTCGATTCTCGAAGGTGTGCTGCTCGACACGATGTACGAAATCCCCTCGCAGTCCGAGGTGAGCAAAGTCGTCATCGATGAAAGCGTGATCGAAGGCAAGTCCAAGCCACTGTATATCTACGAAAACAGTGAGCCGACGGCCAAGGCAGCGCCGGACGCGTAAGCGTTCACACTGCCGGAACAAAGAAGGGGCCTTCGGGCCTCTTTTTTTTTATGTCGTTTTTTACATCCGCTTTGCGCTTGTTTTTTTTCAAGGCAGCCCCCATCTTGGTTTCAAGCTTAATTCCATCTGATTACGGCCATATGGCCGCCGTAGAGGCGAAATCATGAAGACAACCATCGAATTGCCTCTCCTGCCATTGCGTGATGTCGTGGTTTATCCGCACATGGTTATCCCGCTGTTCGTGGGGCGCGAGAAATCCATCGAAGCCCTCGAGGCCGCGATGACGGGCGACAAGCAGATCCTGCTGCTGGCCCAGAGAAACCCGGCTGACGATGATCCCGGTGAAGACGCTCTCTATCGCGTAGGTACAATCGCCACCGTACTGCAGTTGCTGAAACTGCCGGACGGCACCGTCAAGGTTCTGGTCGAAGGTGAGCAGCGTGGGGCTGTAGAGCGCTTCAGCGAAGTCGACGGGCACTGCCGTGCCGAGGTCTCGCTGATCGACGAAGTCGACGCTGCCGAGCGCGAGTCGGAAGTGTTCGTGCGCAGCCTGCTGTCGCAGTTCGAACAATACGTTCAGTTGGGCAAGAAAGTCCCGGCTGAAGTCCTGTCGTCGCTCAACAGCATCGATGAGCCTGGCCGCCTGGTCGACACCATGGCCGCGCACATGGCGCTGAAAATCGAGCAGAAGCAGGAAATCCTCGAAATCATCGATCTGTCGGCCCGGGTCGAGCACGTGCTCGCCTTGCTGGATGCCGAGATCGATCTGCTGCAAGTTGAAAAACGCATTCGCGGCCGCGTCAAAAAGCAAATGGAGCGCAGCCAGCGCGAGTACTACCTGAATGAGCAGATGAAGGCCATTCAGAAGGAGCTGGGCGACGGTGACGAAGGTCACAACGAAATCGAAGAGCTGAAAAAGCGCATCGATGCTGCCGGCTTGCCAAAAGATGCCCTGGCCAAGGCCACCGCCGAGCTGAACAAGCTCAAGCAGATGTCGCCGATGTCCGCTGAAGCCACCGTGGTGCGCTCCTACATCGACTGGCTGGTGCAGGTGCCGTGGAAGGCGCAAAGCAAGGTACGCCTCGACCTGGCGCGTGCTGAAGACATTCTTGATGCCGATCACTACGGTCTCGAAGAGGTCAAGGAGCGCATCCTTGAATACCTCGCCGTGCAGAAGCGTGTGAAGAAGATCCGTGGCCCGGTGTTGTGCCTGGTGGGTCCTCCTGGCGTGGGTAAAACCTCGCTCGCGGAGTCGATCGCCCATGCCACCAACCGTAAATTTGTGCGCATGGCCCTTGGTGGTGTGCGTGACGAGGCGGAAATTCGTGGTCACCGCCGAACCTACATTGGTTCGATGCCGGGAAGATTGATTCAAAAGATGACAAAGGTGGGTGTACGCAACCCGCTGTTCCTGCTCGATGAAATCGACAAAATGGGCAGCGACATGCGTGGCGACCCGGCGTCGGCGTTGCTGGAAGTGCTCGATCCAGAGCAGAACCACAACTTCAACGATCACTATCTGGAAGTCGATTACGACCTGTCCGACGTGATGTTCCTGTGCACCTCGAACTCGATGAACATCCCGCCAGCACTGCTGGACCGGATGGAAGTGATTCGTCTGCCGGGCTACACCGAAGACGAAAAGATCAACATCGCCGTCAAGTACCTGTCGCCTAAGCAGATCACCGCCAACGGTCTGAAGAAAGGCGAGCTGGAGTTCGACGAAGAAGCCATCCGCGACATCATCCGTTACTACACCCGTGAAGCCGGTGTGCGTGGCCTTGAGCGGCAGATTGCCAAGGTCTGCCGCAAGGCCGTCAAAGAGCATGCGCTGGAAAAACGCTTCTCGGTGAAAGTGACAGCTGATGCGCTGGAACACTTCCTCGGTGTGCGTAAGTTTCGCTATGGTCTGGCTGAGCAGCAGGACCAGATCGGTCAGGTCACCGGCCTCGCCTGGACTCAGGTGGGCGGCGAACTGCTGACGATCGAAGCAGCCGTCGTGCCGGGTAAAGGCCAGCTGATCAAGACCGGTTCGCTGGGCGATGTAATGGTCGAATCGATCACCGCAGCCCTGACGGTGGTGCGCAGCCGCGCCAAGAGTCTGGGCATTCCGGTGGACTTCCACGAGAAGCGCGACACGCACATCCACATGCCGGAAGGGGCGACCCCGAAAGACGGTCCTAGCGCCGGTGTGGGCATGTGCACGGCACTGGTTTCGGCATTGACCGGGATTCCGGTACGCGCCGATGTCGCCATGACCGGCGAGATCACCCTGCGTGGTCAGGTGCTGGCGATTGGTGGTCTGAAGGAAAAACTGCTCGCGGCTCACCGTGGCGGAATCAAGATTGTGATTATTCCGGAAGAGAACGTGCGTGATCTGAAGGAGATTCCTGACAATATCAAGCAGGATCTGCAGATTAAACCGGTTAAATGGATTGACGAGGTCCTGCAAATTGCGCTGCAATACGCGCCGGAGCCCTTGCCGGATGTGGCTCCGGAGATAGTTTCCAAGGACGAAAAACGTGAGTCTGATTCAAAGGAAAGAATTAGCACGCATTAATACGTTTTTGCCTGGGGGGCTTCCTTGACAGCTTTTTAGAGCCCTTGTTATAAAGCGGCTCTTAAGTGTCTGTAGGCCATTCAGCACTCGTTTTTGCTTTCACCAAAAAACTTAGAATCATCTCAAAATAGATATAAGGGGACTTAGAGTGAACAAGTCGGAACTGATTGATGCTATCGCTGCATCCGCTGATATCCCGAAAGCTGCTGCTGGCCGTGCGCTGGACGCTGTAATCGAATCCGTCACTGGCGCTCTCAAGGCTGGCGACTCCGTTGTTCTGGTTGGTTTCGGCACTTTCTCCGTGACTGATCGTCCAGCTCGCGTTGGTCGTAACCCACAGACCGGCAAGACGCTGCAAATCGCTGCTGCTAAAAAGCCAGGTTTCAAAGCCGGTAAAGCACTGAAAGAAGCGGTTAACTAAGTTAGTTTGTTTCAGGTTTTTACCCATCCGGGTCGGGGTCATGCCTGACTTGGCAGCGGAGCGGTAGAGCAGGTCGCTGAAGCAGTGGCCTGTAACGCCGGGATCGAGGGTTCGAGCCCTGTCCGCTCCGCCAGTTACGAGAAGGCGCATCCTCGGATGCGCCTTTCTTCTATCCGGATTCTACCCACGCTCCACGGTTGCCAAATTTTTGAAGTTCAACCGTTTCTGGGGGACGCATGCTGCAGAATATCAGGGACAATTCACAAGGCTGGATTGCCAAGACCATTATCGGGGTCATCGTTGCACTGATGGCTTTGACCGGTTTCGATGCCATTTTCAAGGCCACCACGCACACCAACGATGCGGCCAAGGTCAATGGTGAAGAAATCAGCCAGAACGAGCTGAGCCAGGCCGTTGACATGCAACGCCGTCAGCTGATGCAACAGCTGGGCAAGGACTTCGATGCTTCCTTGCTTGACGAAAAAATGCTCCGCGAATCGGCCCTCAAGGGTCTGATCGATCGCAAGCTGCTGCTGCAAGGCGCAGAACAGTCGAAATTCGCTTTCTCCGAAGGTGCACTGGACCAGGTGATCCTGCAGACCCCTGAATTCCAGGTGGACGGCAAGTTCAGCTCCGAGCGCTTCGACCAGGTGATCCGTCAACTGGGCTATACCCGCATGCAATTCCGCCAGATGCTGGCTCAGGAAATGCTGATCGGTCAGTTGCGTGCCGGCGTGGCGGGCAGTGGTTTCGTCACTGACGCCGAAGTGCTGGCCTTTGCCCGTCTGGAAAAACAGACCCGCGATTTCGCCTCGCTGAACGTCAAGGCCGACCCTGCCGCAGTCAAGCTGACCGACGATGAGGTCAAGGCTTACTACGACGAGCACGCCAAGGAATTCATGACCCCTGAACAGGTGGTTGTCGATTACGTCGAGCTGAAGAAGTCTTCGTTCTTCGACCAGGTTGCCGTGAAGGACGAGGACCTGCAGGCGGCGTATCAGAAAGAGATTGCCAATCTGTCGGAACAGCGTCGCGCGGCGCACATCCTGATCGAAGTCAACGACAAGACCACCGATGCTCAGGCCAAGGCGAAGATCGAAGAAGTCCAGGCGCGTCTGGCCAAGGGCGAGAAATTCGAAGCGCTGGCCAAGGAGTTCTCGCAGGATCCGGGTTCGGCCAACAATGGCGGTGACCTCGGTTTCGCAGGTCCTGGCGTCTACGATCCAGCCTTCGAAAAAGCCCTGTACTCGCTGAACAAGGACCAGGTGTCCGAGCCGGTGCGTACCGACTTCGGTTATCACCTGATCAAGCTGCTGGGTGTTGAAGCGCCTGAAGTGCCGACCCTGGCCAGCCTGAAAGACAAGCTGACCCGCGAGCTGAAGACCCAACAGGTTGAGCAGCGTTTCGTCGAGGCGACCAAGCAACTGGAAGATTCGGCGTTCGAAGCATCTGACCTGGCCCAGCCAGCGGCTGATCTGAAACTGACCGTGCACACTTCCAAGCCGTTCGGCCGTGAAGGTGGCGAGGGTATCGCGGCCAACCGTGCTGTGGTGGCGGCTGCCTTCAGCCAGGAAGTGCTGGAAGAAAACGCCAACAGCACCGGCATTGAGCTGGATCCGGAAACCGTGGTTGTGCTGCGCGCCAAGGAACATCTGAAGCCTGAGCAGTTGCCGCTGGAAGCCGTGAACACGGCAATCCGTGCCCAACTGACCAAAGAGCACGCCAGCGCTGCTGCCAAGACCAAGGCTGATCAGTTGATTGCCAGCCTGCGCGATGGCAAGACTCCTCTGGACAAAGCGGTTGATGGTCAGAACTGGAAGGTTGTTGCTGCGGCGACTCGTGCTCAGGAAGGGGTTGACCCAACTGTGCTGCAGGCGTTGTTCCGTATGCCGAAACCAGTGTCCAAGGACAAGCCGACTTTCAGCAGCGTGACGTTGCAGGACGGTAGCCTGATGATCGTGCGCCTCAATGGCGTGAACGAAGCGGTGGCGCCGACTGATGAAGAGAAGGCGCAGTACCGTCGCTTCCTTGCTTCTCGTGAGGGGCAGCAGGACTTTGCGGCGTTCCGCAAGCAGTTGGAAAGTCAGGCGGACATCAAGCGGTATTGATGTTTGACTGAGTCGTGACAGGAAAGCCCCGATCTGATGGTCGGGGCTTTTTTTTGGCCTGGGTTTTTGGTCGTGGCGGCCTGACCGCCGAGCATTCCCCCACTGAACAAACCCAATCCCCCTGTGGGAGCGAGCCTGCTCGCGAAGGCGGCCTGACCGCCGAGCATTCCCCCACTGAACAAACCCAATCCCCCTGTGGGAGCGAGCCTGCTCGCGAAGGCGGCCTGGCAGCCACCCACCCCCTCAAAATCCCAATCAAGCAAACCCATGCCCCCGCGCCCTGACCGCCGCACCCAAGGTCAAAACCAGCAGCCCCACCACAATCCACGGAAAGCCCCCAACTCCCAGATTCCCCAGCAGCAAACCACCCGCCAGCCCACCCCCGGCAATCCCGACATTCCACAGCGTCACCAGCATCGATTGCGCCGTATCGGCAGCCTCTCCAGCGGATTTTGCCGAGGCAGTCTGCAGCAGGGAAGGCATCGCGCCGAATGCCAGACCCCACACGGCGACAGCGCTGTAGACCACTGACGCCGATTCACGCCACAGGCCAAGAGCGACGGCCGAGAGCATGAACAGCACCGTGCTGATCAGCACCAGTTCGCGCAGCCAGCGATCGATCAGGCTGCCGACGATCCACAGACTCAGCACCGAGGCCAGACCGAACACCAGCAACACCCGATCGATATCACTACCCAGTCCCGATGGTTGCAGGAACGGTGCGATGTAGGTGTACAGCAGGTTGTGGGCGATCACGTAGGACAGGGTTACGAACAGCACTGAGCGCACGCCGGGCAGGGTAAAGACCTGACGCAAGGGCAGGCGTTTTCCTGTGCGTTCGCCGGCGAAATCCGGCACTTGCAAACGCACCCAGATCACCAGCAGTAGCGTCAGTGCGGTCATGATGGCGAAGCTCAGGCGCCAGCCCACCAGGGTGCCGAGCAGCGTGCCGGCTGGTATGCCCAGCGACAGTGCAAGCGGCGCGCCCAGCATGGCGACGGTGATCGCCCGGCCTTGCAGGTGGGGGGCAACCATGCGGCTCGCATAGCCTGCCAGCAGCGCCCACAACAGTCCGGCAAAGACCCCGGCGAGCAAGCGTGCGATCAACGTCAGCCAGTACAGCTCCGACAGGGCGGTGATGCTGTTGGCGATGGCAAACCCGCCGATGGCTGACAACAGCAATGGTCGACGACGCCAGCCTCGGGTGGCGATGGTCAGCGGGATGGCCGCCAGCATCGAGCCGATGGCATACAGCGTTACCAGTTGCCCGATCAGCGCCTGTGAGACATTCAGGCCCGCGCTCATTTGTGGCAACAGGCCGGCGGGCATGGCTTCGGTCAGCACCGTGATGAAGCCGGCGGTGGCCAGGGCCAGCAGGGCGCCCAAGGGTAGTCGTTCGCGTGCCTCGGCCGGCTGGGTGAGGTCTGCGGAGGTCAGTTGTGCATCGTTCATGAGTCAGCGTCCATTTGCCCAAGAGGGTGAAGGCCATAGGCTAGGGCGCTGCGCATTAGAGAAAAATGGGTTACGGTTCCGAACATATCGGACACAAGTGTCGTGAATGGGAGGATCGGGATGGACAGCCTGGGCAGTATTTCGGTGTTTGTGCAGGTCGCCGAAACCCGCAGTTTTACCGAGGCCGGGCGGTTGCAGGGGGTCTCGTCTTCGGCGGTCGGCAAGAGTATTGCGCGGCTCGAAGCGCGACTCGGCGTACGGCTGTTCCATCGCACCACTCGCAGTATCACGCTGACCAGCGAAGGCGCGCTGTTCCTGGAGCGCTGTCGCAAAATTCTCGCCGAGGTGGAGGCCGCCGAGTTCGAACTGTGCAATTCGGCATCACAGCCGCATGGCAAGCTGCGCATCAGCCTGCCGCAGGTGCACGGGCTGGTGATGCCGGTGATGAACGCATTCATGGCGCTGTACCCGCAGATCGAGCTGGATCTGGACCTCACCGATCGTATGGTCGATGTGGTCGAGGAGGGCTTCGATGCGGTGATCCGTACCGGTAAACCGCGGGATTCACGGCTGATGGCACGGCCCCTGGGTGAATTTCACATGGTGCTGGTGGCAAGTCCGTCGTATCTGCAGCAGCGCGGTGTACCGCAGGCACCTGCCGATCTGGCAGAGCATGCCTGCCTGCGGCATACCTTCCACGCCACCGGCAAGCTGGAGCCTTGGCCGTTGATCCGCGAGGAGGGCGCGCCTGAGCCGAGTTTGCCGACGCGGCTGGTCAGTACCTCCATCGAAGCCGTCAGCCATGCCGCCCTCGCCGGGATGGGCATCGCCTGCCTGCCGGACTTCATGACCCACGAGGCGGTGGGGCAAGGACGCCTGCAACGAGTCCTCGATGAGCATCTGCAACATGTCGGTCAGTTCTGGGTGTTGTGGCCTTCAAGCCGCCATGCAACCGCCAAATTGCGGGTATTCATCGATCATTTATCGACGCGGCTTTTTCCAGACGCTCATCATCGGTAAAGTTGTAACTGTTTTAAGACACTAATCCATACGCCGCGGGGCCGCGATCTGTAGCACAATACGCCCCGGACCGTTTTCCCTCAGGATGTTTAATGTTGATTTCAACTCCCATGCGTGTCGTTGGGTTGGCGCTGTTGTTGACCGCTGTTGCCGGCTGTTCGAAAGACAAGCCGATCTATGAGCATGAGAATTTCGACGATTCCGGTACGTATTCTCGCAATTACCCGGTGGCCGATGTCGCCAGTTGCGAGGCGGCCCGTCGTGCGCTGCTCAGCCAGGGCTACATCATCACCAGCAGTGACCCGAAACTGGTCAGTGGCCACAAGAGCTTCCAGCAGACCGGTGAAACCCACCTGGAAATCAGCTTCAACGTAGTGTGTGCCGAAGACGGCAGTGCCAAGCACCATGCCACGGTGTTCGCCAACGCCTTGCAGGACCGCTATGCGTTGAAGAAGACCAACAACTCCGCCAGCCTTGGGGTCGGCGTGTTGGGTTCGGTGTCGATGCCGATCGGCTCCTCGGACGACTCGATGGTCAAGGTTGCCAGTGAGACTGTGACCTCGCAGAAATTCTATGAGCGTTTCTTCACCCTGGTTGAGCTGTTCCTGCCGGCCGATGCGAAGAAAGCCGCGCACATCGAAGAAAAGCCCAAGACTGATCTGGGTGTGCCGGAGCCGAAGCCTGCCGCTGTAGCGCCGACAACTCCTGCAACACCAGCGCCCGCAGTAGAGACAGCGCCCGCGCCACCTCCGGCAGGGATTGTCGAGCCAGCCCAGACGATCACACCGGCAGCCCCGGCAGCGACACCCGCGCCAGCCCCGGTTTTACCGGCGCCGGTGGGTTCCGAGCCGGTGGTGCCGCCGGCCGAGTCTGCGCCGATCACTCCGGCGCCGAGTGCAGACCCTGCACCGGCCACCGAGACGATCACGCCGCCGGCCAACCCGAGCAATATTCCGCCGCCCTCCGAGCCGATTCCTGCGATGCAGTAACCGGCCAACAAGCTGCGAACCCTGTGGGAGCGGGCTTGCTCGCGAAAGCGTTGTATCAGTCGACATAGGCATTGACTGGCACTGCGCCTTCGCGAGCAAGCCCGCTCCCACAGTTGTTTCTGCAACATGTGAAATCTCGTTACATTCCCCCGACAAAAATCCCGCGATAAATTCCTGACCACCTGCTACGTTTTATTCATGAAGGCCAGGTTTCACTTTTCCTTCATACGGGCACGATATGCTCGAGGCACTGGTCATTTGACCGGGCTATTTTTCAAGCGGGCAGTAGGGGGATGACACGATGGACGACTATCAAGAAGAACTGCTCGAATACCAGGCGTTTGAACTGGATCAGCCAGAGCCGGCCGAAGACGCTACCGAGTTGTAAGGTGTCAGGCGCTTTTGCGGTGACTGCGGCGAAACTCGCCGGGTGTCTGACTGCTCCAGCGTTTGAAGGCGCGCTGAAACGCCTCGGCTGAAGCAAAGCCCAGCAGGTAGGCAATCTCGCCGAACGCCAGTTCGGTGTCGCGAATGTAGGTCATTGCCAGGTCGCGGCGGGTGTCATTGAGGATCGCGCGAAACTGCGTGCCTTCCTCGGCCAGTTTGCGTCGCAAAGTCCAGGTCGGCAGCTTCAGGCGTGCCGCCACTTCTTCCAGATCGGGTTCCCTGCCACCATTGAGCAACGGCCCCAGCAACTGAGTGATGCGTTCACGCAGGCTGCGGGTGCGGGTCAATTGTTCCAGTTCCCGCTCACACAACGCGAGCAAATGCTTCCAGGTACTCGGGCAGTGTTCCGGGTTGCGCAGGGCCAGACTGTTCAGGTTCAGACGCAGTTGATTGCGTTCGGCACCGAACTGGATCGGGCAGTCGCCCAGTACGCTGTAGGCATCGCGGTAGTCCGGCTGGTCAAACTCGATGTCGATACGCTCGGCCCGCAGTGGCTCGCGGCCGACGCTGGACAGCTGATGCAGCCAGCCGGCGATGATCGAATCCACCACAAAGCGGTTATAGGCGTTGTACGGGCTGATCGAGTAGAAGCGCAGCCACGCGCCATGGGCGTCTTCGTGAAAACTCGATTGCCCACGGTAGTTGGAGCCATACAACGGCTCGAAACGGATCAGGCAGCGGGCCGCTTCGCGTACGGTCGGCGCTTGCGCGGCGGTGACTCCGGCGAGTCCAGCCTGGCTCAAGCGGCTGAGCTGGCCCATGCGCAGGCCCAGCGCCGGATCGCCGGTCAACTGGATCGCGCTGTGCCCCAGACGCATGTAGCGCGGGATCGACAGCCGCGCACCGGCCTCGGCCAGTCGCGCGGTGTCCAGGCCATACTGTTCGAGTAGCGGTTGCGGATCGGCGCCATGGCTGCGCACCGCATCGGCAAGGCTGTGGACGAAACCTACCGACAGATCCCCAAGGCGCATCGGCAGTGGTTTCATGGCTTACAACCAGATATTCAGCAGGCGCGCGCCACGGGCCTCGCCATCGGCGAATTGCTGACCGTTGCTGCTGAGGAAGCTTTGCCCCGCACTGGGCTTGTCCCAGAACTGCCCGCGCAGGAACACGCTCATGCCGGCGATGGCACGGCTGCTCGGTGGCTGCGCAGTCAGGGTCAGGCGATGCCAGGCCTGGCCTTCACTGATTTCCCCGGGCTTGAGGCTGACCGAGTCCGGTGTACTCGAACCCTTGTAACCGCCCCACGGCTGGTTCCACGCACCGTGACCGACCACAAACGCCGGGACCGCCACCAGTTGCGCGCCGAGTTCGTCGAGTTGGCGATAGTTGTCCGGGTACCAGCTGTCGCTGCCGATCAGCACGCCGAGACGCCCGGCCGGGGTATCGACCACGGTGATCGCATGCTCGTCTTCGCTTTCGATCACGTCGCGTTGTTCGAAGATCGGGTGCATCTGCCGCTGGGGCTGGCCCAGCGGCACGCCATCACGGCCAAACACCACGCTGCTGTTGAACAGCGAACCGCTGCCGGGCTTGAGTTGGCCATCACGGATGCTCGGCTCGGGCAGCACAATGGAGCCGGCCACCAGCGTTACATGGAACTCTTTGGCAAGACCGCCGAACAGGGCCTGGTAATCCTTGGCCATGGCCCTGGACTTCATGCGCAGGTGCGCGTCGTCGAGGCGGTTCTCGCCCTTGGCGCTGAGCCAGGCGCGGGCGAACAGCAGCGGATTGCTCGCCGCCAGCCAGTTCATTGCTTCAGCGAGGGTGGGAGCCTGATACAGCTCGTCTTTCTCGCCGCTGATCATCAGCCAGGTGCCGACATGCTCAGGCAGGACCACCACGGTTTTTTCGTTCAACAGCCCCTGATCCTGCGCCTGCTGCAGATAGGCCGCGAGTTTGCGGTGCAGGCGTTCAGGGCTTTGGTAGTCGGTAGGAAACAGTTCTGGCTGAATCCCCAGCAAGTTGCCGCGATCGGCCGGTGTGCCCTGATCGACCGCCAGTTTGATGCGCAGGTCAGACAGGTAATGCCCCGCCGGCCGGTCCGCCGCCCACATGGCGTAGGTGGTAAGGGCGGCAACGATGGCCATGGAAAAGAACAGGTACAGAAGTTTGCGCATGAAAACCAACAACAACCGGGTACAGAGAATGGCAACTAGGGTAGGGCGCATGCTCGCGCTTGCCAAGGGGCGCTGCGCATTTGGATCAATAAGTTGTCAGTTTCGGTCATTGAGTGACAGCAGTGCGACTCTTAGGCTGTCGAACATGACTGATGGGGGACGCAGAGCTCCCGCAATTTCCGTGATCGCTCGTTGTGGAGTTACCGATGACCGCCGCTCATTACCCGCACCTGTTGGCCCCGCTGGACCTGGGATTCACCACGCTGCGCAACCGTACCCTGATGGGCTCGATGCACACTGGCCTTGAAGAGAAACCGGGCGGCTTCGAACGCATGGCGGCCTACTTCGCCGAGCGCGCCCGTGGCGGTGTCGGCCTGATGGTTACCGGCGGCATTGGTCCGAACGACGAGGGCGGCGTGTACTCCGGCGCGGCCAAGCTGACCACCGAGGAAGAAGCGCTCAAACACCGCATCGTCACCCGCGCGGTGCACGAGGCGGGCGGCAAGATCTGCATGCAGATCCTCCACGCCGGGCGTTATGCCTACAGCCCGAAACAGGTCGCGCCGAGTGCGATTCAGGCGCCGATCAACCCGTTCAAGCCCAAAGAGCTGGACGAGGAAGGCATCGAGAAGCAGATCAGCGACTTTGTTACTTGCTCGGTGCTGGCGCAGACCGCTGAGTACGACGGTGTGGAAATCATGGGTTCGGAAGGTTATTTCATTAACCAGTTCCTCGCCGCACACACCAACCACCGCACCGACCGCTGGGGCGGCAGCTACGAGAACCGTATGCGCCTGCCGGTGGAAATCGTGCGCCGCGTGCGTGAAGCGGTCGGCCCGAATTTCATCATCATTTTCCGTCTGTCGATGCTCGATCTGGTCGAGGGTGGCAGCACTTGGGAAGAGATCGTGACCCTGGCCAAAGCCATCGAGCAGGCCGGCGCGACCATCATCAACACCGGTATCGGCTGGCACGAAGCGCGGATCCCGACCATCGCCACCAAAGTGCCGCGCGCGGCGTTCAGCAAGGTCACCGCCAAGCTGCGCGGATCGGTGAACATTCCGCTGATCACCACCAACCGCATCAACACCCCGGAAATCGCCGAGCAGATTCTCGCCGAAGGCGACGCGGACATGGTTTCGATGGCGCGGCCATTCCTCGCCGACCCGGACTTCGTCAATAAGGCAGCAGAAGGCCGTGCCGACGAAATCAACACCTGCATCGGCTGCAATCAGGCGTGCCTCGATCACACCTTCGGCGGCAAACTCACCAGTTGCCTGGTCAACCCGCGTGCCTGCCATGAAACCGAGCTCAACTACCTGCCGGTGCAGCAGATCAAAAAGATTGCCGTGGTCGGTGCCGGGCCTGCCGGTTTGTCTGCCGCGACCGTGGCTGCCGAGCGTGGCCATCAGGTGACCCTGTTCGATTCGGCCAGCGAGATTGGCGGCCAGTTCAACATCGCCAAGCGAGTACCGGGCAAGGAAGAGTTTTTTGAAACCCTGCGCTATTTCAAGCGCAAGCTGCAAACCACCCACGTCGAGGTGTGCCTGAACACCCGCGTCGACGTGGCGAAACTGGTTGAAGGTGGCTACGACGAAATCATCCTTGCCACCGGCATCGCGCCGCGGGTGCCAGCGATTCCCGGCGTGGAGAACGCCAAGGTGCTGAGCTACATCGACGTGATCCTTGAGCGCAAACCTGTTGGCAAACGTGTCGCAGTGATCGGTGCAGGCGGTATCGGTTTCGACGTCTCGGAATTCCTCGTGCATGAAGGCGTGGCCACCAGCCTGGATCGCACCGCCTTCTGGAAAGAATGGGGCATCGACACTCACCTGGAAGCACGGGGTGGCGTGGCCGGGATCAAAGCCGTACCTCATGCGCCGGCCCGCGAAGTATTCCTGTTGCAGCGCAAGAAAACCAAGGTCGGCGACGGTCTGGGCAAGACCACCGGCTGGATCCATCGTACCGGTCTGAAGAACAAGCAGGTGCAGATGCTCAACAGCGTTGAATACCTGAAGATCGACGACGAAGGCCTGCACATCCGCATCGGCGAAGCCGGCGAGCCGCAAGTGCTGGCGGTGGACAACATCGTGATCTGCGCCGGCCAGGATCCACTGCGTGATCTGCAGGAAGGTCTGGTGGCAGCGGGGCAGAACGTGCACCTGATCGGCGGCGCCGATGTCGCGGCGGAGCTGGATGCCAAGCGTGCAATCAATCAGGGTTCGCGCCTCGCCGCTGAACTTTAAGCTCCGCCGCTTAACCTGTGGGAGCGAGCCAGCTCGCGAAAGCGGAGTGTCAGCCAATACACATGTCGACTGACACGACGCCTTCGCGAGCAGGCTCGCTCCCACAGGGTTTGTGTTGTTCACAGATTCGGTGAGCACCATCGATCCAATGCAGGAGCGAGCCTGCTCGCGATGGCTGCTGATGAGCGACTAGAATGCCGGCTCTGTCCAGATCGAATCGCCGCCCATGCTTTTGCCTCCCTCCGATTGGCTACCCCAAGCCCCTCTCGAACGGCTTCAACTCGACTGGCTCACCCACGCCGCCATCGAAGTCGCGATCCTGCGTCTGGATCAGATCGACCCGCTGATCAGCGGCAACAAATGGTTCAAGCTCATCGAACACCTCAAGGTCGCTGACCGCGCCGGCGCGCAGGGCATCATCAGCCTCGGTGGCGCGCATTCCAATCATCTGCATGCGTTGGCGGCTGCCGGTAAGCGTCTGGGATTCGAAACCGTTGGCCTGTTGCGCGGGCATGCGCAGGAAACACCGACGGTGCGGGATCTGCAGGCGTTTGGCATGCAGTTGCACTGGCTCGGTTACGGCGGCTATCGGGCGCGGCATGAACCGGGGTTCTGGGAGCCTTGGCAGGCGCAGTACCCGAATCTGCACGCAGTACCGGAGGGCGGTGGCGGATTGACAGGTGCCTTGGGCTGCAAGGCGCTCAAGGAACAGGTGAGCGCGCAACTGAGCAAGCTGGGCTGGCGCGATTATCACGGCTGGTGGCTGGCCTGCGGCACCGGGACGACGCTGGCCGGGCTGGTGCTCGCCGAGGCCGGGGAGCATCCGGTGTACGGCGCGCTGGCGGTGCCTGATGATCATGGCGTGGCACCGCAGGTTGAGGCGATTGTGCGGGAAGCGGGACTGAGTGCGGCGGGTTACGCGTTGTTCGATGCTAGCCGGGGTGGCTTCGCCAAGGTTGATCCGGTGTTGCTTGAGTTCATCGAGCATGCTGAACAGAGCAGCGGCGTCCCCTTGGAGCCGCTGTATACCGGCAAGGCATTATTGGCGCTGAAGCAGCAGGTTGCAGCGGGCAGGTTCGAGCAAGGCACGCGGCTGATCTTCGTGCATACGGGAGGGTTGCAGGGGCGTCGAGGATTCATCCCCGGCAGTTGAACGTCTGTGGCGAGCGAGCAAGCTCCCTCGCCACAGGGGAATTTCACCGAGGCCATGTTCAGCCGCGCTTGGGCATCATCCGCAACAACGTGTTATCGCCCACCACATAATGGTGATAAAGCCCCGCCAGCGCATGCAGGCCGATCAGCCAGTAGCCGGTGTTGCCGATCAACACGTGCCAGTGCTCCACCTGCTTGGCGAAAGCTTTGTCTTCATGGACCAGCAACGGCAAGTCGAAACCGTAGAACATCACCTGATGCCCCTCGGCGCTGGTGATCAGCCAGCCGAGAATCGGCATGCTGATCATGAACAGGTACAACAGCCAGTGCATCACCCGCGCCAACAGGGTTTGCCACTGCGGCGAAGCCGGGAAGATTTTCGGTGCCGGGCCAATGCTGCGCGCCACAAGACGAAACCACACCAGCACGAACACGGTCAGGCCGAGCATGTAATGCACTTCGCGGATCAGCGTGCGCCCGCCACTGCCTTTGGGAAAGATCCCGCGCAACTCCATGCTGGCATACACCAGCACCAACAGGACCAGCATCAGCCAGTGCAGCAGGACGGACACGGTGCTGTAGCGTGATTCGGAACTTGTCCACGGCATACGGTATTTCCTCACAGATCAGGGTCACTACTGCCGCTCTTGTGCGACGGCATGCTTTAACTGTAATCCGCTTTGGCGGATTTGCCTGATGCTGATCGGTCTTTCAATGCGCTGAATCAGGGGTTCTGCTGCTTTTTCATGAAAAAACGCCAGTGTCGTAAAGACTCTGGCGTTTTTTAGTGCTGCAACGACTGCGTAAGTGGCGCGATCAGCTCGATTGCGGCATTTCACCCTTGGCCAGGCGTTTGTTGATGTCGGCAATCACCTCCGGCAAATCGCTGATGGTGTCGATCATGTAGTGCGGACGCGAACTGGCGAACAGCGCGTGGATGCGCTCGCGCTCGCTGGCCAGTTCGTCGCTGCCCAGCGCGCGGTAGCCGGCGTAATCCAGGCCCAGCGCATTGCCCGAGCAGATCAGCGCCACGGTCCACATCCCGGCACGGCGGCCTTCGAGAATGCCCGGCACGGTGTCGTCGATCTTCACGCAGGCGCCGACGTCGTCGATGCCCAGCGCGATCACGTTGGCCAGGGCCTGAGCCGGCCATGGGCGACCGTTCGGCACTTCGTCGGTGGCGACAACATAGTCGGCGACGTAGCCGTTGGTGGCGGCGAGGGCCACGACCTTGTCCATCACCTGTTTCGGGTAGCCGGAGCAGGAACCGATCTTGATCCCTTGCTGGCGCAGGTTGGCGATGGTTTCCAGCGCGCCGGGAATCAACGCCGAGTGTTCGGCGATCTTCTCGATCTGCAGCGGCATGAAGCGGTTGTAGATCGCGGTCACGTCATCGTCGGTCGGGGAGCGGCCGAACGCTTTGCGATAACGCTCGGCGACCTGCGGTTGGTCGCACAGGGTGCGGATGTGGTCCCACTTGCCCATGCCCATCGGGCCACGGGCCTCTTCGATGGAGACCTGAACGTCGAACTCGGCGAAGGCTTCGACGAAGATCTGGGTTGGCGCGAACGAGCCGAAATCGACCACGGTGCCGGCCCAGTCGAGGATGGCGGCTTGCAGTTTGTTTGGGTTTACATAGTTCATGGCAATCAATTCCTGAGTTGGCAATGCAATTCAAAATGGTGGGAGCGGGCTTGCTCGCGAATGCGCTGGCACATTCAACATTGATGGCGGCTGACACGACGCCTTCGCGAGCAAGCCCGCTCCCACAAGGGATTTTTGGTGTGGGTCAGATTTCCAGCACTTCCATCTCGCGCAGCACTTCACCCACTGCCGCCACGGCCTGGCGCATTTCGTCCGGGCTGACGTGGCCGATGCAGCCGACGCGGAAGGTTTCGACTTGGGTCAGTTTGCCGGGGTAGAGGATGTAGCCCTTGGCCTTGACTCGCTCGTAGAAATCCTTGAACTGGTAGCGCGGGTCCTGCGGGGCATGGAAGGTGGCGATGATCGGCGCCTGGATCGCGGCCGGCAGGAAGCTGCGTAGCCCCAGCTTGCCCATTTCTTCCATCAGTGCCTGACAGTTGGCGGCGTAACGTGCATGGCGCGCCGGCAGGCCACCTTCTTCGTTGTATTGCAGCAACGCTTCGTGCAGCGCGGCGACCACGTGGGTCGGCGGGGTGAAGCGCCACTGGCCGGTCTTCTGCATGTAGGCGTGCTGGTCATGCAGGTCCATCGCCAGCGAGTGCGAATTGCCGGCCGCTGCAGCCAGCGATTCCTTGCGAGCGAACACGAAGCCCATCCCCGGTACGCCTTCCAGGCACTTGCCGGAGGCGGCGATCAGCGCATCGAACGGCACTTTTTGCGCATCCACCGGCAATGCGCCGAAGGAGCTCATGGCGTCGATGATCAGGCGCTTGCCGTGTTGCGCCACAACCTCGGCAATTTCCGGCAGCGGGTTGAGGATACCGGTGCTGGTTTCGCAGTGGATCAGCGCGACGTGGGTGATGTCGCCATCGGCGCGCAGCAGACGGTCGACGTCAGCGGCGGTGGTCGGTTCGTCTTCAGCGGTTTCGAAGGTGCTGAACGAGCGCCCGAGCACTTCGCAGATCTTCGCCAGACGCTTGCCGTAGGCGCCGTTGATCAGCACCAGGACTTTACCGTCACGCGGCACCAGCGTGCCAATGGCCGCTTCGACAGCGAAAGTGCCGCTGCCCTGCAACGGCACGCAATGGTGAGTGGCGGCACCGTCAAGGATCGCCAGCAATTGTTCGCAAAGGCTGGCGGTCAGTTGGTTGAAGCGGTCATCCCATGACCCCCAGTCAACCATCATTGCCTGGCGGGTGCGGGCCGAGGTGGTCAACGGGCCGGGAGTGAGCAGGATGGGTGCGGCAGTACTCATTCGTGTGTCCTCGCGATAGCGCTGTGGGATGAAGCTACGGGGCATACGTTGCAATTGAGCGTCGCATCAATCAAATTGTTTGTTGTTATGCCAGCCATCAGTGAGGGTTATTCATGAATCTGTTCCAGCTGCGCGCCTTCGACGCCGTGGCCCGGGAAGGCAGCTTCACCCGCGCCGCCGCGCGGTTGTTCATCAGCCAGCCGGCGGTCACCGGGCACATCAAAGCGCTGGAGGAGCATTACCAGATCACCTTGTTACGGCGTACCGCGCGACGCGTGGAGCTGACCGAGGAGGGCATCAAACTGGCGGCGATCACTCGGGCCATGTTCGGTCTGGCCGAGGAAGCGCAGACCCTGCTCGAAGCCAACCGCCAGTTGCTCACCGGGCGCCTGGAAGTGGCGGCAGACGGCCCGCACATGGTCATGCCGATGCTCGCGAGCCTGCGCGCGCGGTATCCAGGGATCACGGTGAACCTGCGACTGGGCAATGCCCAGGAAACCCTCGCCGCGTTGTTGTCGGAGCACGCCGATGTGGCGGTGCTGACCGAAGTCGAACCGCGCAAGGGCCTGCACCTGCAAGCCTTGAGCGAATCGCGGATCTGCGCGCTGGTGCCCGCGACGCATCCTTGGGCGCAGCGCGCTGGCGAGGTGCGGCTCAAGGAGCTGGATCAGGTGATCATGGTCCTGCGTGAGCCGGGTTCGATTACCCGGCGCACGTTTGATCAGGCGTGCGCGCAGGCAGCGGTCAATCCGCGAGTGTTGCTGGAACTGGACAGCCGCGAGGCGGTGACCGAGGCGGTGGCAGCTGAGCTGGGAGTGGGCGTGGTGTCATCGGTGGAGGTCAGCCATGACCCACGGGTGGTGGCGATTCCGATTGTCGGGGACGGGCTGGTCAATCGGCACATGATCGGGTGCATGGAGCGGCGGCGGGAGTTGCGCCTGATTCAGGCGTTTTTTGGTCTGGCGCCGGCCTGATACACCGTGGTGCGTCCTTCGCGAGCAGGCTCGCTCCCACATTGGTCTTGCGGCACATACAAATTCCCTGTGGGAGCGAGCCTGCTCGCGAAGGGGCCAGAACTGTTCACACCAGACTCTCGCGAACCATATCGAGGAATGTCGCCACCACCCGCCGCGAGCTCTGCTCACGCAAGCACACCAGGGTCTCGGTCAAACGCCGGGTGCAATCGGTGATCGGCAACGCGCACACCCGCGAGTCGGCACCAAATTCCGCCGCCGACACCACCCCCACACCAATTCCTACCACCACCGCCTCGCGCGCCGCCTCCCGGCCCTCGACCTGAATCGCCGGACGAATGCGAAATCCGGCCCGCGCCATTTCCTCTTCCAGCGTCTGTCGGGTCACCGAGCCGTGCTCGCGCAGCACCAGCGGCGTGTCATCCAGATCCGCCAGGCAGATCGACTCACGCTCGGCCCATGGGTGATGGCGCGAGACGAACGCCACCATCGGGTCGTTGCGCAGCGGCACGCAGAGCAGGCGCTCATCACTGACATCGCGCCCGAGCAGCGCCAGATCGGCCTGATAGTTGAACAGGCGAAACAGCGACTCATCGGTGTTGCCGGTCTCGATTTTTACGCTGATTCCCGGGTAGCGCTCGCAGAACCGCGCAATCTGCGGCAGCACGTGCACCGGGGCGTCGACCGCGAGGATCAGGCTGCCGGTCTGCAGGGCCTGTGATTCCTGCAGCAGTTCCTGCGCCTCGGCCTCAATCACAAACAACCGCTGGGTGATTGCCAACAGGCGCTCACCGAGATCGGTCAGGCGCACCGAACGTTTATTGCGGTGAAACAGCAACACGCCGAAGCGTTCTTCGAGCTTGCGCACCTGGTCGGAAATCGCTGGTTGGGTGAGGAAAAGCCGTTCGGCGGCTTTGGTGAAGCTTCCATGCACGGCCACGGCGTGGAAGGCTTTGAGCTGGGCGTGGGAGACAGACATCGTGACTCCAGTAACAAGCTGAGCTTATGTGTGAAATACGATAAATCGATTTTATTTATTAAACAGTAATTGCTTTGATCCGCTCACGCCAGCGCTGACTGCCCGTTCGGGCAGCAACGCTGGCGATGAGCCTGGGCGTGCATCAACAGGACTCATCTGACCGTTATCGCCATAGGGATGGGGGCGATAGCGCAGTGCTCAACAATAAAAAACACAGGCGTTTACTCAACGATTCTGCCGGCACACTCACACCCTGAGGTCAGAACCACAATGAACAAGCACATTGGCACCATTGCGCGTTGGCGCATGCAGATCTTCGCTGTCACCTGGCTCGCGTACGCGGCTTTCTACTTCACCCGCAAAGCCTTTTCGGTGGCCAAACTGGGCATCGCCGAAGACCCGACCTTCATGCTCGACAAGATGGCCATGGCCAACCTCGACGCAATCTATCTGGCGGCCTACGCCATCGGTCAATTCACCTGGGGCATGCTCGCCGACCGCTTTGGCCCGAGGGTCGTGGTGCTCGGCGGCTTGTTGATTTCCGCTGGTGCAGCGTTGGTGATGGGCAGTTTCGCGACGCTGCCGATCTTCGCCACGTGCATGTTGATCCAGGGGCTGGCGCAGTCCACCGGGTGGTCGGGGTTGTGCAAAAACCTCGGCAGTTTCTTCCCCGCCGAACAGCGCGGGCGCGTGCTCGGTTTGTGGAGTTCCTGCTACGCGTTTGGTGGTCTGGTCGCCTCGCCGTTCGCCGGCTGGTGGGCGTATACGCTGATGGGCACCTGGCACGCGGCGTTCATTTCCAGCGCAGCGGTAGTGGCGGTGGTGGCGGTGCTGTTCTTTATCTTCCAGCGCAACAAACCGGAAGACGTCGGCCTGCCGGCGGTAGAGCCGGAGCCGGAATTGAGCGCAGAAGAAACCGCAGCCAACAGCAAACTCAGCGTCTGGGAGCCGTTGAAGGAAATCCTGCGCAACCGCACGGTGCTGGTGCTGGGCCTGGCGTACTTCATGTTGAAACCGGCGCGTTACGCGATTCTGCTGTGGGGGCCGGTGATCGTCTTCGAACAGATGCCGAGTGTCGGCAAGGTCGGCGCGGCGATCATTCCCACTTCGTTCGAGCTGGCCGGGTTGCTTGGGCCGATCATGATCGGCATGGCCTCGGACAAACTGTTCGGTGCCCGGCGCATGCCAGCCTGCGTGCTCAGCCTGCTGGCGCTGACCGTGACCCTGGCGCTGTTCATGGGTGCGCTACACACCGGCAGCGTGATGCTGGTGGTGGCGCTGCTGTTTGTCATGGGCCTGACCCTGTACGGGCCGGACTCGATGATCAGCGGTGCCGCTGCCATCGATTTTGGCAAGGCCAAGGCCGGTGCCACGGCGGCCGGGTTCGTCAACGGTTGCGGCTCGGTCGGCGCGGTGCTCGGCGGGTTGCTGCCGGGTTACTTCGATTCGGTGACGGTGTTCATCGTCTTCGCTGGCTGCGCATTGTTCTCGGCGCTGGTGCTGATTCCGCACTGGAACAGTCGCCCGGTCGGGGTGATGGAGCCGCGCGCGTCCATTCCCAATTGCCCGCTGACAATCAAACCGCTGCGTTCCTGAAACCCTTAGCCTCGCGGCCTGCTGCGGTGTTCGCGGCAGGCTGTGGCGTGGCCGTATGACTGGAGAATCCCATGAGACCGTTTTGGCTCGAGCAAGCCTTGCAGGCTGATCCATCCCCGACTTGCCCGCCGTTGCAAGGCGAAGTGCGCACTGACGTGTGCATCGTCGGCGGCGGCTACACCGGGTTGTGGACGGCGATCATGCTCAAGCAGCAGAACCCTGAACTCGACGTGCTGCTGATCGAAGCCGACATCTGCGGCGCCGGTGCCAGTGGGCGTAACGGTGGGTGTGCGCTGTCGTGGTCAGCCAAGTATTTCACCCTGGAGCGCCTGTTCGGCGTCGAGGAAGCGGTGCGCCTGGTCAAGGAATCCGAGCGCAGCATTCACGCCATCGGCGCGTTCTGCGAACAGTACGGCGTCGATGCCGATTACCGCCTCGACGGCACGCTGTACACCGCGACCAACAAGGCGCAGGTCGGCTCGACCGACGCGGTGATCGCGGCGCTGGAGCGCAATGGCATCAACTCCTTCACGCAGCGCCCGGTGGCCGACGTGCAGCGCATGGCCGGTTCGAGTAAGCATCTGGAAGGCTGGTTCTCGCCGGCGGCAGCCAGTGTGCAACCGGGCAAACTGGTGCGCGGGCTGCGTCGGGTGGCGTTGCAACTGGGCGTGAAGATCCACGAAAACACGGCGATGACCGGTCTGGAAGAAGGCCGTCCGGCGCGAATCCACACCGCCAATGGCTGGGTGATCGCCGACCGAGTGGTGCTGGCGATGAACGCGTGGATGGCTCGGGCGTTCCCGCAGTTCGAGCGCAGCGTGGCGATCGTTTCCAGCGACATGCTGATCACCGAACCGCGTCCGGATCTGCTGCAGGAAATCGGTTTGACCAGTGGCGTCACCGTGCTCGACTCGCGGATTTTCGTGCACTACTACCACAACACCCCGGACGGCCGGATCATGCTCGGCAAGGGCGGCAACACCTTCGCTTATGGCGGGCGGATGCTGCCGGTGTTCGATCAGCCTTCGCCGTATGCCGGGTTGCTCAAGCACAGCCTTGGCGACTTCTTCCCGGCGTTTGCCGAGGTAAAAGTGGATGCGACATGGAACGGGCCGTCCGATCGCTCGGTCACCGGTTTACCGTTTTTCGGGCAGATGAGCGCCAGTGGCAATGTGTTTTATGGTTTCGGTTATTCCGGCAGTGGCGTCGGTCCGTGTCATATGGGCGGGCAGATTCTTGCCTCGCTGGTACAGGGGCTCGACAACCCTTGGACGCGCTCGCCATTGGTCAACGGGCCGCTGGGGTATTTCCCGCCGGAGCCGATCCGTTATCTGGGGTCGTTGATGGTGCGCAACGCCATTCGCCGCAAGGAGCGTGCCGAAGATCATGGGCGTCGGCCGCGGCATCTGGACGTGCGTCTGGCGAAGTTGGCGGCGGCGGCGGGTAAGGCTGACAAGGGTTGAATGCACCGGGAAAATCCATTGCTGATGTACCCGAACCCACTGTGCGGGCTTGCTCGCGAAAGCGGCCAACCGGTTTCCGGCAGGTGTACTCGAATCCACTGTATGGAGCGGCTACGGATCGGCGCTGTTGAGCAGCCAGTCGAGTAACAGGCTGCTGTCGCGGTTTGGCGCAGTTTCACGCGGTGGCGCTGGGCGCGGGTTGGCGAGGCACAGGATCGGTCGATCCGGATCGGCGTCGAGGAAACTCACCCATACTTCGCTGCCGGCGTGGGGCAGTTCGTGGGCGGCGAGGCGGCCATTGGCGCCGGTCAGCGCAATCGGCAACCACAGACAATCAACATCCTCAGTCTGCGCAGGCCACAAGTTGACAGCGATGCGCCCCAGATCATCCAGTTGCGCGGGCTGACCGGGCGAACCCACCACCCGTGCCAAGAAATAGCCACCAATATTCGGACGTGGCTGTACCAGCGGCGGGCGAAAGTCGGTGGACCAGGGCAGGGCGCTGAAGTCGTTGTGGTAGTGATGCACATTGGTTGTCGGATCGAGGATCGAGGGGTGCTGGCCTTGATGCTGAAGCTCGGTGATCAGCCATTGCTCGTTGAACGCATTGATCGGGTGCCCGTTGATCTGCAGCAGGTGCCCGCTGCGCAGTGCGCTGCAATCGCTGCGCCCCTGGATCGAGCGGGACTGGCAGCGTTGGCGCTGCAAGTGGCGACGGCTGCGTTGTTCGGCGTGGCGCTGTGCGCCCGACAGTTGCAAGGGGACAAGTGTGGGCACGGGGTGATTGGCCGCGTCTTCGGCAATCACCTGCTGGCCCCGGTTGCGAATGCCCTGTGCGGGCATGAACGGTGTCGCGTCATGGCGCTGAAAAAGTGTGCTGAGGCGAGGAGAGGGGATGTCGTCAGCGACGGCGAACGGCAGCGGCAGCGGCTCCTGGGGCAGGCTCAGGTTGTCATCGGCAAACACCACGACGTGGCCATCCGGGCGATGTTCGAAGTGATAGTGAATGCCTTCCTCCTCGCACAGGCGTTGCAGCAAGGCGAGATCGCTTTCCTCGTATTGAATGCAAAACGGCCGAGGCGGGTAATGGCCGACGTTCATCTCGATCCGGTAATCGTCTGCAGTCAGCCGGTGTTCGCCAAGTATCTGGGCGAGGATCGCCGGTACGCTCGATTGCACGAAGACCCGGCGCCGCGGCGCCTGCGCCAGCCCCAGCAGCTGCGGAACCAGAATCAGCCGATAGCCGATCCGATGGCTGGCGCGGTGCTCGCAACTGACGCTGTGGATCAGGCCGTGAATTCCGTGATCGGCGCCCAGGCGCAAATATGCCGGTTGGTGCAGCAGGCTGCCTGGAGGCAGGGCCGGGGCCAGACCGATCACGTCAATCTCGAATCGAAAAGGCTGGTTGAGTGCTTCCGTGCCGCTGAAACGCAGCACCGGCAGGCACAGTGGGCCGTCGGTCAGGGTCAGGGTGAACGGGCTTTGCTGATCATTGAGCATGCATACGGGCTCTGTGGGGCAGTACGGACGGCAGAGGGTACGAAAACGCGAGCACGAATGGTCATGGCCAGTGGGTTTTTCAGAATCGCCCTACAAGGTGTGGTGAAGATGTCGATTCAACAATGCATTTTTTTGGTCGATTGCCGACTTTAGGCCGTATAAACTTGGCGCCACGCGTCGGCCAATAGATGTCTCGGCGCCACAGATCAAGAGAGTGAGTAATGGGCGCACAGTGGAAGGTTAAACACAAAGAAGCGGCAGCCAACGCCAAGGGCAAGATCTTCGGCAAACTGGTGAAAGAAATCACCATCGCTGCCCGCAACGGTGCCGATACCGCCACCAACGCACACCTGCGTCTGGTGGTCGAACAGGCCAAGAAAGCCTCGATGCCCAAGGAAACCCTGGACCGCGCCATCAAAAAAGGCGCCGGTCTGCTGGGCGAAACCGTGCAATACCACCGTGTGACCTACGAAGGTTTCGCGCCGCATCAGGTTCCGTTGATCGTCGAGTGCGTCACCGACAACATCAACCGCACCGTCGCGGAAATCCGCGTGGCATTCCGCAAGGGTCAACTGGGTGCTTCCGGTTCCGTGGCCTGGGACTTCAACCACGTCGGCATGATCGAAGCGTCGCCGGATACTCCGGACGCCGACCCGGAAATGGCCGCGATCGAGGCCGGTGCCCAGGACTTCGAACCGGCTGAAGAGGGCGCGACCCTGTTCCTGACCGATCCGACCGACCTCGACGCTGTGCAGAAAGCGCTGCCTGAGCAAGGCTTCACCGTGCTGTCGGCGAAACTCGGCTACCAGCCGAAGAACCCGGTCAGCGGACTGAGCGCCGAGCAGATGGCTGAAGTCGAAGCGTTCCTCGAAGGCCTCGACAACCACGATGACGTGCAGGACATGTTTGTCGGTCTGGCAGGTTGATCGGCTGAGTCACTGATACCGTCTTCGCGAGCAGGCTCGCTCCCACACTGGATCTGTGGCGTTCACAAATCCCCTGTGGGAGCGAGCCTGCTCGCGATTGACCGCCCAACGGTCACAGCCGCTCCAGCACCTCAATCACTTCGCTGAACCCCGGTCGCGCCAGCACATCCGCCTGGCAGCAACGCCGTTCCAGATCCTCCAGTACCTTGCGCCGTTCGACACTCAACCCCGCGTCGATGCGCGCCAGCAATTCGCCGAGCAGAACCCCGAACGCCCGTACTTCGATGCGTTGCAGCGCCTGTGTTTCCAGATTGTCGGTCGTGGCATGGAACGACGCCGCGCCAAAATCCCCCAGCAGGCAATCGCCCTGATCGTTCAACAGAATGTTGTGCCCGTAGAGATCACCGTGAGTGATGCCCTGCTGATGCAGGTGCTCGGCCGCCGAAGCGATGCCTCGGGCAATGTTCAACGCGACCTCGGCACTGAACCGGCAATCCTCGCTGTAAACATCCCGCGAGCAGCTCGCCAGGCTTGGCAGTGCCGCAAGGTTGCGAAAGCTCGGGTCGATCAGTTGCATCACCAGCCCCTGTTGCCCGTCAGGATGCCCCTGAATGCGGCCCTCCACACGGATCAGGTTCGGGTGCAGGCCGGCGGTGATGCAGGCGTTCATTTCGTGCAGCGGCGAACCGTCGCTGGTCATTTCACCTTTGTACAGCTTCACCGCGACCGGCACCGCCGAGTGTTCGGTGCGCTGCCACAGCGCCCGGGAAATCACCCCGGAAGCGCCTTCGCCCAAACGTTGTTCCAGACGCAGCCGCGACCAGTCGATCAGCGGCGTGGCCTCTAGTGCGGCGGCGTCGGCTTCGGTTTCCAGTGGATTGCCGGCATACGCCAGCCAGGTCAGGCTCGGCAGGGTCAGCAGCCACTGCGGCAGTTCGCGCATCTGGTTGGCGGCGATGCGGATCAGCTCCAGGCGATGACATCGGTGCATGGACGCCGGCAGCGCTTGCAGGCGATTGCCGGCCAGCAGCAATTTTTGCAGATAGGGGCGCTCGCCCAGTTCGCTCGGCAGGGTTTCGATGCAGTTGTCGGTCAGGATCAACCAGCGCAACAGCGGCGGAAGGGCTGCGCCCGGCACGTGACTGATGCGGTTGGCCTTGAAGCCGATCATCGTCAGCGCCGCACATTGACCGACGCAGGCCGGTACCTCGGTGAAGTGGTTGTCCGAGCAAAACAGAATGCGCATCTTCGTCAGCCGATGCAGGTCGTCCGGCAGGCTGCTCAAGGCATTGCCGCTGAGGTTGAGCACCTCCAGCGTATCGGCCAGCTCGAAAATTTCCCGGGGAAACTCGGTCAGTCCGCAGGACAGGTCCAACCGGGTGATGCCCGACAACTCGCCGGCGCGCAATTGAGCAAGGGTGTGCATGAAGGTGGTCACTATCAAGGGAAAGAAGCGCCAGGCGCCTGGAATGGGCGACATGATAACGGCAATGGCTGGATTTGCACTGATCTGACCCTCGATAACTCCGCAAACCCTGTGGGAGGGGGCTTGCTCGCGAAGGCGTACTGTCAGTCAGTAATCCGTCGCTGACACTCCGCTTTCGCGAGCAGCCCGCTCCCACAAAAGGGGATCTCCAGGGTCAGTGGATTTCCTGCAACTGCCCCAAACGGCTGCGCGTGCGAGCGAGGTCGATGGCGTTGCCGCCAAGGGCCTCGCGCAGCGGCAAGCGGCTGAGCAGGGTCAGGTGTTTGTCCTGGTCGTAAAGCACGTCGATCAGGTTGATGAAGCGCTGTTGCGCAGCGATCGAGCATTCATCCAGTTCCGGCAGATCGTCGATGATCCACTGGTCGAAACGCCGGCACAGCTCCAGATAGTCCATCACTGCCGTCGGTTGCTCGCACAGATCGTCGAAGGTGAAAGCGACCCGGCGGCCATCGCACAGGCGCGTCTGAACGTGCCGGCTGCCGACCGCCAATGCAATGGCCGGGGCACCCTCGGGGGGCAGGTTCAGGGTCTGGCGCTGTGTCGGTGTGGCCGGCCATACATAGTGGCCCTGAGTGAACAGTTGGTGCGCGTGGTTGCTCGCGTGACTGCGGTAATCGAGCGGGCCGCCGACCTCCATGACTTGCATCCGTGCGTTGATCAGGTCGATCACCGGCTTGAAACGAGCGTGATAGAGCGGATTGGGCAGCAAGCCTTCCGGCGGATAGTTGGAGGTCACCAGCAACAGGATGCCGCGCTGGAACAGGGCCTTGAACAATCGGGTGATGAGCATCGCATCGCCGATGTCATGCACATGAAATTCGTCGAAACACAGCACCCGGCAATCGTCCAGCAACTCATCGAGGGTAACGGCGAGGGCATCGTCATGTTCACGGTGGTTGAACATGCCCTTATGCAGTCGGGCAAAGAACGCATGGAAATGCACCCGTTGTTTCTGCGCAGTCGGCAGCGCCTGGAAGAAGCCGTCGAGCAGCCAGCTCTTGCCGCGTCCGACCGCGCCGTGCAGGTACAGGCTCACTGGCGTTTGCGCGCGGGCGGTGAACAACTGGCTGGCCTGTTGCGCCATGCAGTCGATCACCCGCTGTTGGCTGTGGCTGAGGGTGTAACCCTGGCCATGGGCCTTGTGGCGAAAGTAATCACGGATTGCCTGGCCACTGGCGTCATGCCCGCAATTGCCCGGCCGGCCATTGGCGAGCCAGCGGCGCAGCGCCGACCAGCGTTGGGTCAGTGGCGATCGTTTGGGCGCTCGAGAGGGCACAGTGCGGTCACTCCGTGTTCATCAGACCGGCTCCCGGGAGCGCGGCGACGTAGTGTAACCAGAGGCTGCAGCAGCCTGCCATCGCGGCTCGTCGACAGTGGGCGATAACTGAACAGCATTGTGCGGTACGTACAGCAATTTTCAGCGATGTAATTCGCCTTGTTGCCAACCTTTCGAAACATATCCCGACAGTTCGATGGATCCAATCGACTGGCGGATTCGTCGACCGTTGCTAACCTGAAACACAGTAACGTCATCCAGGTGTTCCCTCACAAGGAATGGGACAGTGATTGCACGTGTGGTGGTGGGCCTGCTCGGGTTGCTTGGCGGCTTGGTGTACGCGGCGGATCTTCAGGTCGAAGTCCGCGTTGACGTGCAGCGTGGTTGCCAACTGGTCGGCCAGCAACGTGAGGCGGGCATTGAACAACTGGGCGTGCTGGATTTCGGCAGCACTGCGCGTCTCGACGACCCGGCCGGGCCGTTGGGTGCGGCGCTGACCAACCAACGGTTGCCACGCCTGGAGTGCAACCCCGACACGCCGTATCAGTTGCGTGTCGACGGTGGCTTGCATGGTGGTGTCGGTGAGGTTCGTTACATGGCGGGGGCCGCGGGGAGCAAGCCGATTCCGTATCGCTTGTATCAGGACGCGGCGCGCCGGGTGCCGCTGGTGGTAGACGTGCCGCTCAGCGGCCGGGTGCCGGACACCGGCACCGTGGAACTGCCGCTGTACGCACGCATCGAGCGTCTGGCGCAGGTGCCGCAAGTCAGCCGCTATTCGGATCTGGTCAAGGTCACCGTGACCTGGTGACGGCAGGATTTCAGGCATTCCGCTGGAGGCGGTTTGCGCAGGGAAGGGGCGTTCAATGATGAACGCAAGGTTCGCAAGCATCCTGAAGGAGTAGGGACGGGCGCAATGACAGGCAAGCACTGGATGGTCATCGCCACAGGCACGCTGCTGTTGCTCGCTGAAGACGCACAGGCGGCGGTCAGTGGGCAGATACATGCGCGGCTGATCCTGATCGCCGGCTGCGAAGTCACCAACAGCGCCACGCCGGCAATCCCCGTGAGCAATCTGGGTACCCTCGATTTCGGTCAGCAGGGGCCGACCTGGACCGCACCGATCAAGGCCAGTCTCGACGGTGACAGCAGCGGCAAGCTGAATGTCGCCTGCAATCCTTCGGTCACCGGATTCACCGTCTCCATCGACGGCGGCTCCCACGGTGACGGCACCACTCGCCGCCTGAGCAACGGGCGCCAGACCCTGCCTTATCAGCTGTTCCTGGACGCCTCGGGCAGCCAGCGTTACAGCATCGGCCAACAACACAATTTCGCTGTCACCAGCGGTGCGCAGATACCGATTCCGGTATTTGGCTCGGTGGTGGCGAATACCCGCGCGGTACCGGCAGGTGTCTATACCGACACGCTGACAGTGACGCTCGACTGGTAACCCCGTAGAGGACGGACACCATGCGCAAGTTTGCATCAAGGATTGGTTTGTCGTTGCTTGGCCTGACGCTGGTTTCCAGTGTCAACGCCGCCACCACTGTCACCGGCCAGATCACTGCCAGTCTGACCCTGATCAGCAGCTGTCAGGTCAATGGCGCCGGTGGTTCCACCGGGCTGAACTTCGGTGCCCTGAACTTCGGCACCGCCAACAGCCTGTTCACCACCGCCAGTGGTCAGGTATTGGGCGGTGGCGGCGGCGCGCTGTCGATTCTTTGCTCCAGCGGCACGACACCGGTGGTCAAAGTGCGCGCCGGCGCTCACGACGGACAATCGCCGGGTGGCGCTCGTGCGCTGTACGACGGTGTCGCCAACTACGTGCCGTACGACTTCTACACCGATGCCGGGCATTCGACGCTGCTGCCGATTGACGGGACGATCAACCTGGCAACCAGCACCGGTGTGGCGCAAACGGTGAACCTCTATGGTCAGGCAGTGGGCAAGGCCGGGTTGCCGGCGGGGACGTACACCGACACCGTCGCTGTTGAACTGACATTCTGATGCCATGCGCCGCCATGGCTGCGTCGCGCTGTTCCTGCTCTGTGCGGGCAGTGTGCCAATTCCCGTCGGAGCGGCGACCAGTCAGAGCTTTCAGGTCAGCGCCACCATCACCCCGGGGTGCCTGGTGGTCGGCGGGGTATCGAACTATGGCGGGCTGAATTTTGGCTCGAATTCGGCGCTTTCCACCGGCACCGTGAAAGTGGCGCTGACCGGAGGCGTGCAACTGCAATGCACACCGGGAGTGACGCTGAACATGAGCGTCGATGGTGGTCAGTACAACAGCAGTGGCCGTCACATGCAGCTCAACAGCGGCAGTGCGCGGGTGGCATACGCGCTGTTTCGCGATGCGGCTTACAGCCAGAGCCTGGGCATTGGCCAGAGTGTGGCGGTGGCCTACAGCGATGCGAACAACATCAGCCTGCCGATTTACGGTCAGGTGCAATTGCCGGGCAATCAGCCTGGGGGGGCGTACAGCGACGTGTTGCAGGTGCAACTGTCGTGGTGAGGCGAATTTGAATGGCCGACAAGGAGCAGGTTCATGGGGGCAGTTACGTCACGGCATGGGTGTGTGCAGTACGCGATGTTGGCGTTGGTCATGCTCGGAACCGGCAGTGCGCAGGCCGCCAGTTCGGTGCTGATCTGGCCGATCGATCCGGTGCTGGAAGCCGATCAACAGGCCAGTGCGCTGTGGCTGGAGAACCGCGGTACGGAAACCGCCAACCTGCAGATCCGCGTATTCGGCTGGAGCCAGAGTGGCTTTGAAGAGCAATACCAGAACCAGCGCGACGTGATCGGCAGTCCGCCGGTGGCGAAGATCGAGCCGGGCCAAAAGCAACTGGTGCGCCTGACCCGAACCAAGGACGTGCCGCCGGGGCAGGAACTGGCCTACCGGATCATCATCGACGAAATCCCTTCCGCTCAGCCGCCTGCTGCCGAGGGCGGCAAGACTGCGGCTGCGATCCGCTTCCAGATGCGTTATTCGGTGCCGTTGTTTGCCTACGGCGCGGGGCTGTGGAGCAAGGAAGACACCACCCGTCCACGTGATCCCAAGGGGATCGGCCTGCCACAGTTGAGCTGGCGCACGGTGGCGATCGACGGTCGGCCTTATGTCGAAGTGCGCAACCAGGGCGCGGTGCATGCGCGGCTGACCGACGTGGTGCTCAAACAGGGTGGACAGAGCAAGCCAGTGGCCGAGGGGCTGTTGGGTTACGTGCTGCCGGGCGCAGCGATGCGCTGGCCGGCACCCGGGCCGCTGGCCGGCGAGTCGGCGCTGCAGGTGCGGGTCAATGGCGGAGCGCAGGTGCAGAGTATTGCGCCAGCGAAGTAATGGCCGGGCCGAGCAGTGCTCGTTAAGTGATTCTGTGGCGAATGAGCTTGCCCCCGTCCAACGGCGCTGCAGTTGTGATACGCGCCACTCAGTGGCGTGGGTAAAAGCAAGGGCGCTTCGCAGCCCAACGGGAGCAAGCACCCTCGCCACAATGAGGTGATCAGCCTCTTGTAGAGGGCAGTGGTATCAGGAGGATTCAGTCCATTGACGGACGTAAAGCGTGTATGAGCCCGGGATGGGCTCGCCGTATTCAGCGTCCGTTGTGGCTCATGACCGGCGCGTGGTGCCTGATGTTCGTTCAACCATCCGGGGCCGGGGAACTGCCGCCGCCTCCCAGCGGCATGGAGGCCGTGAGTGATGCACAGTTGTTTCTGGAATTGGTGGTCAATCAGATGAACACCGGGCGGGTGGTGGCGGTGCAGCAGCGTGACGGGCATCTGTTCCTGCCGGCTACCGCGTTGCGTGAAACCGGGATGACGCTGCCAGACAGCAGCGGTGAAGACGTCGACCTCGACGGTCTGCCGGGGCTGCACAGCGAATACGACAGCGTCGGCCAGCGCCTGCTGCTGGAGGTGCCGCCGCAGTGGCTGCCGGACCAGTTCATCGGCAACCGTCAGAACTATCCGCGCACCCCGGCCCTGAGCAGCTTCGGCGCACTGTTCAACTATGACTTGTACCTCAACGACACCGACGATGCCGGCACCTATCTGGCGGCATGGAACGAGGTGCGACTGTTCGACAGTTGGGGCACGCTGTCCAACACCGGGCAGTACCGGCGCACCTTGTCGGGTGACTCGGTCAGCACGCTCGACAACGGCTATTTGCGCTACGACACCACCTGGCGCTACTCCGATGACGAACGAATGCTCACTTACGAGGGCGGCGACGTGATCAGCGGCGCCTTGCCCTGGAGTAACTCGGTGCGTCTGGGCGGCGTGCAGTTCTCGCGGGACTTCGCCGTGCGCCCGGATCTGGTGACCTATCCACTGCCGCAGTTTGCCGGTGAAGCGGCGGTGCCGTCGTCGGTGGATCTGTTCATCAACGGCTACAAGTCCAGCAGCGCCGACCTGCAACCGGGGCCGTACACCTTGACCAACATTCCGTTCATCAACGGTGCGGGGGAGGCGGTGGTGGTGACCACCGATGCGCTGGGGCGGCAGGTGTCGACCACGGTCCCGTTCTATGTCACGAGCAGTTTGCTGCAAAAAGGCCTGAGCGATTTTTCCGTGGCAGCCGGTACGTTGCGCCGCGATTACGGTTTGAAGGACTTCAGCTACGGCACCGGCGTCACCTCCGGCAGCCTGCGTTATGGCGTCAGTGACAGTTTCACCCTGGAAAGCCATGCCGAAGCAGCAGACTCGCTGACCCTCGGCGGGATTGGCGGCAACCTGCGCCTGGGCAACTTCGGCGTGCTCAACAGCGCCATCAGTCAGAGCCGTTTCGAAGGTGACGGTGGCGACCAGTTGAGCCTCGGTTATCAGTACAGCAGCCAGCGCTACAGCTTTTCCTATCAACGCCTGCAACGCCGCGACCAGTATGCCGACCTGAGCGTGATCGATACCCCATACGTAAGCCTCAGCCGTCGTAGCGAACAGGCGACCCTGAGCGTCAACCTCGACCGCTGGGGCAGCCTCGGTGCCGGCTATTTCGACGTGCGCGCGGCGGACGATTCGCGCACGCGACTGCTCAACCTGAGCTGGAGCAAGCCGTTGTGGCGCAACAGCAGTTTCTACCTGTCGGCCAACCGCGAGATTGGTGACAGCAACTGGGCGGTGCAGGCGCAACTGGTGATCCCGTTCGATCTGCGCGGCAGCCTGGCGATCAGCAGCGAACGCAGCAAGACCGGGCAAAGTCAGCAACGGGTCAATTACAGCCGTTCGGTGCCGACCGAGGGCGGGGTCGGCTTCAATCTGGGGTACGCCAAGGGTGATGGTGCGGATTATCGACAGGCCGACGTGACCTGGCGTCTGCAATCGGTACAGTTGCAGGCCGGGGTCTACGGCACCTCAGACGCCGAAACCCGTTGGGCCGATGCCAGTGGTTCGCTGGTGTGGATGGATCGGCAGGTGTTCGCTGCCAATCGTATCGACGACGCATTTGTGGTGGTCAGCACTGAGGGCTTTGCCGACATTCCGGTACGCTACGAAAACCAGCAGGTCGGTCAGACCGACAAGAATGGCCATTTACTGGTGCCGTGGAGCAGCGCTTACTACCGAGGCAAATACGAAATCGATCCACTGAATCTGCCGGCCAATGTGCGCAGTCCCAATGTCGAGCAGCGTATTGCCGTGCGTCGGGGCAGTGGCTATTTGCTGGAGTTTCCACTGACCCGAGTGATCGCCGCGAGCCTCGTGCTGGTGGACGCGCAGCAACGAGAACTGCCGCTTGGCGCGGGCGTGCTGCATGAGCAGAGCGGCACGCGCACGGTAGTCGGCTGGGATGGCCTGGTCTATCTGGAAAACCTGCAGGCGCAGAACTCGTTGCAGGTGACACTGGCGGACGGCAAGACCTGCAAGGCGCAGTTCAGCGTGGACATGCAGCAGAGCCAGGTGCCGCTGATCGGCCCATTGGTGTGCCAGTGATCGCCACCCGGATCTGTCTGTGCCTGGTGTTGCTGCTGCCGGGGGCAGCGCATGCCCTGTGTTCGGTGACCAGCACCACGCCGGCGGCGTTCGGCTCGATCAGTTCGATTGCCGTGCGCACCACGACCCAGCCCAGTTCCACGCTCAATGCCGGGTTGAGTTGCACCGGCTCGCTGCTGTCACTGCTGACCAGCAACGACCACTTCTACGCCACCATCACATCGACCCAGAGCGGTCTGCTCGGACCCACGGGCGATGTCATCGGCTACACGATCTACGCCAACAACAGCACCAGCTACCCGGTGACCCGTGGCACCGCCTACGACTTTGCCCGCAACGGCATCATCGACGCCTTGGGGCTGCTCAATGGCACCACGCCGAAAACCGTGCCGCTGTACCTGGGCACGACCATTGGCAGCAACGTCGCCGCCGGGGTCTATACGGAAACCCTGAGTATTTTCTGGAACTGGAATTACTGCTCGGGCATTGGCATCGGTGCCATCTGTCTCGGGCGTGATATCGCCAACGGCACTGCCACGTTGACGGTGAACCTCACCGTGTCCAACGATTGCACGATCAGTGCGCCGAACATCGCCTTCGGCAGCGCGCCGGTGATCAGCGCTTTCACCCCGGTGACCGGGCAGACAATCAATCTGGCCTGCACCAAGGGCAGCGCCTACACCGTCGGTTTGAGCGACGGGCAAAACCCGGTCAGCGTTGGCGGCCGACGGCGGATGATTTCCGGGAGCAATTATCTGGCCTACGACATCTTCAAAAGTGCCGGCACCACCCGTTGGGGCAGTGTTGGCAGTGCACGTCGCAACAGCACCGACGCCGAGGTCAATCCGGGGAACGGTCTGGGCACCGGGAGCCAGATCTTCAATTACAACGCGAAGATCTACACCGACCAGACCACGCCACCGGCTGGAACGTATCTGGACAATGTGGTGCTCGACGTGGGGTTTTGAATTCACACAGTCCCTGTTGGAGTGAGCCTGCTTGCGATAGCTTTCTGTCAGTTACATCTGATCTGACGGGTACACCGCTATCGCGAGCAGGCTCACTCCTGGAGGGGATTTGAGGCGCTTTCAGAATTGCATTGATTGCTTGAGTTGTTTTGCCGCTGGCGAATCTGTCGGGCTGACCATCGCATAGTTGTACCCGCCACCGGACCAGTAATCGGCCTGCAGATCACCATCGCTGCGGCTGCCGCGCGGCAGGAAGGTGTTCTTCGGCCCCGGTGGGCGTACGTAGAAACTGACCTTGTGGCCGCCGCGATCCTCGTACATCACCATCGCCGCCGGGCCTTCGTCGGTGCTGAGCAGACGGCCGCTGACCGGTTCGAATCCAGCGGATTTCAGGTCCGGCAGGCGACTGGCCCGAGTGAAATAACGGTCGAGCCAACGCTGCATGTCGCCGTCGGAGTCGACCTTGTAGTCCGCCGGCAAAATCCCTTGCTGAGCGATCAGTCGATAGGCCTGCAGGGCGTCGGTCATCGGTAGCAGGGAGGAGCGCACCAAGGTCATCTCCCGCGCCTGCCAGCCACTGAAACCGCCGATGCCCACTGCGATCAGCAACACCGCCGCGCTGGCCAGGTGACGCCGCGCCTGTCGCTTTAGGCGCTGGCGAATCAACGCCGGATCCAGATCTGGATTGGCTGGTTGCTGCAATGCGCCGCCCAGTGCCGCACGCAATTGTTGGGCATCCTGCTGCCAGGCATGAACCTGCGCGGCTGCGTCCGGGTGATTGGCCAGCCAGGCGTCGAGTACGCGCCGATCGGCTTCGCTGAGTTGGTGGTCGACGTAAGCGTGCAGGTCGCGCTCGCTGGGGGGCATGCTGATCATTTGAGAATCCGCAAAGAAGGGCTGCTGATTTCGCCGTCGCTGAGCTGGCGTAACGCCTGGCGCGCACGGGACAGGCGTGACATCACGGTGCCGGTGGGGACGTCGAGGATGTCGGCGACTTCCTTGTACGTCAGGCCTTCCACCGAGACCATCAATAGCAGGGCACGCTGCTCGGTGGGCAGGCGATCGAAGGCTTGCAGGGTCGCTTGGGCGATCACCGTGCGCTCGGTCGACGGCTCGGCATCGTCGCGGCCGGTGAAGAACTCCAGCATCCGCGCATAACGGCGGGAACGGCGATGGGCATCGAGAAACTGCCGGTAGAGGATCGAGAACAGCCAGGCGCGTACGTCGCCGTCGGCACGTTTGCCACCCCAGCCGGACAGGGCCCGCTCAAGGCTGGCCTGCACCAGATCGTCGGCGCTGCTGCTGTTGCGGGTCAGTGACACGGCAAAGCGGCGCAATCTGGGAATGATTTCTCTCAACTGTTCGTCGAATTCGCTCATGAAATTCTGCTAGTCACTACGCTGTGGACTAGGGAGACGTCTACCGTTCGAGGTTATTCCACGTTCGGAAAAATAAATACCGGGCCATGGAATAAATCCTGCCGGGGTGCGTCTTGCTGATTCTTCCTACTTGTGGCCGATGGCCCTGGAGTTGTTCATGGTTGATCGCACTTCACCGCCGGGCAGGCCGCCGCGTCCGCCCTTGAGTGCCGCAAGCGCAGTGTTGCGCCTGACGGCCATAGCCGTGGTGGTTGCCGCAGTGGCCGGGGCGTTTGCCTACGTGCACGGTAACCTTGACCCACAACGTCTGACGCCCAAGGCACTGGTCGATGTGCTGGAGAAAAACAACGGCGTGCATCCCGGGTTTCGTCGCAACCATGCCAAGGGCGTGTGCGTGATCGGGCATTTCGAGAGCAGCGGCGAAGCGCGGGCGTTTTCCTCCGCGCAGGTGTTCAACGAGCCGCAGACCCCGGTGGTCGGTCGTTTCGCACTGCCGGCGGGTAATCCTTACGCACCGGACAATAGCGTGCCGATCCGCAGCCTGGCATTGCGTTTCACCCAGGCCAACGGTCAGCAATGGCGCACCGGGATGAACAGTATGCCGGTGTTTCCGGTTGGCACGCCCGAGGCGTTCTATCAGTTGCAGCAAGCCCAATCGCCGGATCCGGCCACTGGCAAACCGGACCCGTCGAAGGTGCCAGCGTTCTTTGCCGCACACCCGGAGGCCGTGCCATTCCTGACTTGGGTGAAGACTGCCAAACCGTCGGCCAGCTATGCCACCGAAACCTACAACAGCGTGAATGCGTTCTATCTGGTCAACGCCAGTGGCCAGAAGCAGGCTGTGCGCTGGAGCGTCACGCCACTGGCGCGTGATGCCGCCGTAGCCACGGCGCCGGAGGGTGCGGATTTTCTCGAGAAGGATCTGGTGCAGCGTCTGGCGGAAGGGCCGTTGCGCTGGCAGTTGAACATCACCCTGGCCAATCCCGGTGATCCGGTGAACGACGCCAGCAAGACCTGGCCCGAGGGGCGCAAGGTGTTGAACGCCGGCACGCTGGTGCTGGAGAAGACTCAGCCGCAACTCAGCGGCGAATGCCGTGACATCAACTACGATCCGCTGGTGCTGCCGGCCGGTATCGAAGGCTCCGACGACCCATTGCTCGCCGCGCGTTCTGCCGGTTACGCCGATTCTTACCTGCGGCGTACCAGTGAAGTCAGCCAATTGCCCGCCGCCAAGCAGGAGGCTCGCCCATGAGCACGCAACCGACTCATTTTGCACTGCTGGCGCGGCTGCTGCACTGGCTGATGGCGCTGATGATCATCGCCATGTTGTTCATTGGCGCCGGCATGGTCACCTCCGTTTCGCAGCGGCATGAATGGCTGATTCACCTGCACAAACCGCTGGGCATCGCGATTCTGCTGCTGGTGGTCGTGCGCCTGTTTGTGCGGTTTTCCACCCGACAGCCGCCGTTACCGGCAGATCTGCCCGGCTGGCAGGTGATGGCGGCCAAGGCGTCGCATGTGTTGTTGTACGCGTTGATGCTGGTGCTGCCGGTGCTCGGCTGGGCGATGATCAGTGCGTCAGGCGAGCCGGTGATGCTCAGCAGTACGTTGCAGTTGCCGTCGATCCTGCCGGCCGATGCGCAGCTGTTTGCCTTGCTGCGCAAGGCGCATGGCTACCTGGCATATCTGCTGTTCCTGACCGTGCTGTTGCACCTGGCGGCGGCGCTGTTCCATGGTTGGGTGCGCCGCGACGAGGTGCTCGACAGCATGCTGCGTGGTCGGGATCGCGACTAGCCTGCCTGGGTGGCGCACCGCTGCGGTGCGCCACTGTTCAGGGTCAGCCACCAGTAACCCAGCGCCAGCGCATTGATACCGGCGCCGAGCAGGCACACACCGGTCCAGCCGGCCCATGCGTACATCGCCGTCGAAATGAGCGAACCCACTGCGCTGCCGATCGAATAAAACAGCATGTAGCCGGCGGTGAGGCGGCTTTGTGCTTCGGGGCGCACGCTGTAGATCATGCTCTGGCTGGTGACGTGCACGGCCTGCAAGCCCAGATCGAGCGTGATCACGCCGAGCAACAGGGCCCACAGCGACGACTGAGTGAGGGCGATCGGCAGCCACGACGCCAGCATCAGCAATAACGAAAGTCCACTGACCCATTGGCCAAGCCCCCGGTCAGCCAGATGTCCGGCGCGTGCCGCAGCCAGTGCACCGGCGGCACCGGCCAGGCCGAACAAACCGATTTCACTGTGGGACAACGACAGCGGCGGCGCGGCCAGCGGCAGCACCATCGGCGTCCACAGGACCATGGCGCTGGCGAAGGTCAGCAAGGCGAGTATCGCCCGTTGTTGCAGCACCGGCTCTTGCCTGAACAGGCTGAACACCGAAGTGATCAGCGCGCCGTAGCCGCTGGCCGGCTGCGCGGACTCATCCTTAGGCAAGACGCGCAACAGCAACAGCGCCATCAGCAGCGTCAGCCCTGCCGACAGCATGTAGATCGCCCGCCACCCGGCCAGGTCAGCCATGGCCCCGGCCACAGTACGCGCGAGCAGGATACCGACGACGATGCCGCTGGTGACGACCCCGACGACCCGGCCACGTTGCGCCGGGAGGGCCAATGTCGCGGCGTAGGCGACCAAAACCTGCGTTACCACCGCGAGCAGGCCGGTCAGGGTCATGCCGAGCAGTAGCCACACGCTGCTGGGGGCCAGCGCGATCAGCAGCAGGGCGGCTGCCGAGAGCAGGGTCTGGGTGACGATCAGCCGTCGTCGGTTGAGCAGGTCGCCGAGCGGCACCAACAACACCAGACCGATGCCATAGCCGATCTGCGTCAGGGTGATGACGATGCCGATGGTTGCCGGCGACATGGCAAATGCCTCGGCCATGGCGTCCAGCAGCGGCTGCGCGTAATACACGTTGCCCACGGCCAGACCGCAGGCAACGGCGAACAGCAGCACCACGCTGCTTTTGAGTGATTGAGGTTGCATGCCCTGATTCCTTTTCGGGTTTCAAAATAAAACCAGAATCACGGTAAGCATTCTGGTTTTAATTTGCAACCTTGTTGGTCGTGGCGTTTGATAGCGCAAAAAAAAGATCGCAGACACAGCTGCGATCTTTTGGGTGTGGCGGGGGAGGGATCAGCGCAGGGTATCGACCATGTCGGCGATGGTGGTCAGTACGTCCTTGCCCAATTGTTTAGAGCGCTTGCCCGACCAGCCAGTGAGCGGATTCGGCGCGTCATCGTGGTCCTTGAACGGCATTTCCAGAGTCAGCGACAGGCAGTCGTATTTCTCGCCAACGCTGTTGCACGCCAGGGTCATGTTGGCCTGGCCTGGTTCGTCGCGGGTGTAGCCGTATTTGGTCTGGAAGTCTTTGGTGGTGTGCTTGAGGTGCGTGCGGAAATGCTCTTCGAGCTTCTCGATACGCGGCGTGTACCCCGGGTTGCCTTCGCAACCGGCAGTGAACACGTGGGGGATTTCCTCGTCTCCGTGTACGTCGAGGAACAGATCGACGCCGTACTTTTCCATCTGCTGCTGTACGAAAAGGACTTCAGGGCTGATGTCCTGACTGGCGCTTTGCCAGGCACGGTTCAAGTCCTGACCCATGGCGTTGGTACGCAGGTGGCCGTGGAAGGCACCGTCCGGGTTCATGTTCGGCACCAGATACAGGTCGGCACTGGCCAGCAGTTTGTTCAGCACCGGATCTTCGTGGCGTTCCAGACGCTCGATTACGCCTTCCATGAACCATTCGGCCATGTGCTCGCCCGGGTGCTGTTGCGCGATGATCCAGACTTTGCGCTGGCCCTCGGCGCCGCTGCCCTTGCGCAGCAACTGAATGTCACGACCTTCGACGCTTTTGCCGGTGGCCAGCAGTTCAGTGCCGGCCTTTGTCAGCGCCTGTTCGATCAGCCAGTCATGACGGCCACGGCTGTAGGGTTCGAAGTAGGCGAACCAGGCGTGGGTCTGCTCGGCTTCGAGGCAAAAGCGCAGGCTATCGCCTTCGAAACTGGTAGGAATGCGGAACCAGTTGACGTGGTCGTAGGAAGCAACGGCCTGATAGCCGGTCCAGGCTTTGTTATAGGAGGATTGGCTGGCGTTGACCAGGCGAAACCAGTGCTCTTGATGAACATGCAGGCCGCTGGCCTTGAAGTGAAACCACTGAAAATGCGCGCTGCGGGTATCCGGGCGGATGGCCAGAACCGGGTTGAGCGGGTTGGAGATGTCGATGACTTGAATGTTGCCGCTGTCGAAGTTGGCGCTGATGTCGAACGAAGATTTGGCCACGGTCATAATCGGTTCCTGAATATGATTTTTATGGCGGCTACTTTACACGCAAGACTGGGGGGAAACCGAGGGAAATTGCGGGGTTGCGGTGGGGGGGCGTCTTCCATGACGCGCAAGCAGCTTAGAGACTGTGCGATTGATTCTCAAGTGCTAATTGTCATTAGTTTGCCCCAATCTGGCCGGGCTTCGCTTGCCAAGCGATATTCTTTTGATATTATCCGCGCCATCGAATTTGCAGCACCTAAAGACTTCATTAGCCTGAAGCCATAAGCCCGAAAACGGGCAAAAAAAGACCCGGCAAAAAGCCGGGTCAAAAACCGTGATTAGCCTGATGAGGAGATAGTCCAGAAGACCGACCTAAGGTCTCTGGTCCATCGACTGATCTCGCGACCAGTTGCTTGCAATAATAATCATTATCATTTGCAAGTCAAATGTTTTTATCTGTGCGATGGGGAAATTCTTTCCTGTCCTCTGTTTCAGTGTTCTTCAGAGCTGTTCGCCATCAATTGAATGGTCGACCATCGCTCGCGCCATATCCACCATATGCACCACCGAAAATGCCAGGTCGCGACTCGCGCCCTGCAGGTTTTCTGCTGCCTTGAAGGCGGTGGCGGCTGCACAACGCAACAGGTCGGAGGCATGCACCAGAGCCTCTTCGCCACTGAGATGACGTTTTACATCGAAAAAACGCTCTTCGACCTCGGGTTCTGACACAGCCGGTTTCAAGTAATAATCCAGCGCCCGCTGCGCTGCCGCGTTGCCTTGAGGGGAGGTGAACGTGGTGTCCATCTGCAGATCGGGCAAGTCTTTGCTGCTGATATTCATGGTGAAAGGTCACTCCTTGTTCGATTGAAAATCCGTGCTTTCAGAATAGTACGGTACGTAGTTGTGACCAGAATTTAAATACTACAATATGTGTTTTGCTGGCCGAAGGCGTCCACGTAAGGTGCCCCATATGGATAAATGGATTGAGTTGGTCAAGGCCAAGATGAGTGAACTCAAAATCACTCAAACAGAGCTCGGAGAGCGCGTCGGCATGTCCCAGGGCGGCATCGGCCATTGGCTGAACAAGCGTCGCGAACCGGGCATCACCCAAATGAACCGAGTGTTGCAGGCGCTGGGGATGGAGTTCCTCGAAGTGGTGCTGGTGATCCGTGAACCGCAGGAAGCGGCGGATGACGAAATGCCGCTGGCGCAGAAGTACAACCCGTACTTTCGCTACCCGGTCAGCGACTGGCGCGCCTCGTGCGAAACACGTGAGAGTGCAACCACGGCTTATGCCCCGGCGCAGGACAAGCAGCGCTTCGAGTTGACGGATTATCACGCCCGTGGTGCGGCGTTCTGGCTGACGGTGGCGGGGGATTCGATGACCGCACCCACCGGCCAGAGCATTGCCGAAGGCATGCTGATCCTGGTGGACCCGGAAGTGGAGGCGGTGCCCGGCAAACTGGTGATTGTCCAGTGGCAGGCGAGTGAAGAAGCGATCTTCCGCAAACTGGACGAAGAGGGCGGCCAGCGTTACCTGGTACCGCTCAATCCGACCTGGCCGAAAGCCCTGTTCACCGACGAGTGTCGAATTATCGGCGTAGTGGTTCAGGCAACGGCGCGTTTCTAGTCAGATCGATCCTCGCCCGGCGTAGGATCGATCTGTCCATTTACACGGCTTCCAGTTCAACCAAGGCGCTGCCTTCGCCAACCATTTCGCCTTCCTGGCAATACAGCGCCTTGATCACTCCCGCATGGGGCGCACGGATGCTGTGCTCCATCTTCATCGCCTCCAGTACCACCAGTTGCGCGCCGGCCTCGACCGCTTGCCCGGCCTCCACCAACACCCGCACGATGCTGCCATTCATCGGTGCAGTCAGCCCGCCCTGATGGCTATGGCTCGCGTCTACGGCGCTGATCGGGTCGTAGGCCTCGATGCGGCGCAACTCGCCGTCCCATTGCAGATACAGTGAATCGCCTTGGCGAAGGGTGCGCAAAGTACGGCGCACGCCATCGTGCTCGACCACCAGTGCTTCATCCGACAGTTTGGCGTTGCCGGCGCTGCCCAAGGTCAGCGCTCGATCCTGACCTTCACAGCTCAAGTGCAAAGTGATTTCCGCCGGCAGCCCCGCGCGCAAACCATTGTTCAATGCCCATGGCGAGCCCAGGTCGTCCGCTCGCACCGCGCCCGGCAGACTCTGCGCGAAAGCCTGCGCTGCGGCATTCCAGAAGTCGTCGCTGAGCGCGCCTGGTGCCGGCAACAGCTGCTCCTGATACCGCGGAATAAAGCCGGTATCCAGCTCCGCCGCGGCAAAGGCCGGGTGCGCGATGATTCGCCGCAGGAAGTTGATGTTGGTCTTCAAACCGCCAATCGCGAACTCGTCGAGCATGCTCAACAGCCGCAGCCGCGCCTGCTCGCGATCCTCGCCCCAGGCGATCAGCTTGCCAAGCATCGGGTCGTAGAACGGCGAAATCTCGTCACCTTCTTCAACCCCACTATCAACCCGTCGCCCCGGGCCGGCAGCCGATTCGCGGTACAACGCCAGACGCCCGGTGGCTGGCAGGAAATCATTCGACGGGTCTTCAGCATACAGCCGCACTTCAATCGCGTGACCGTTGAGCGGCACTTGATCCTGAGTGATCGGCAACGCTTCACCGCGTGCCACGCGAATCTGCCACGCCACCAGATCGAGGCCGGTAATCGCTTCGGTCACCGGGTGCTCGACCTGCAACCGGGTGTTCATTTCCATGAAGAAGAATTCGCCACGGGCGTCGAGCAGAAACTCCACGGTACCGGCACCGACATAACCGATCGCCTGCGCCGAACGCACCGCCGCTTCGCCCATGGCACGGCGCAGCTCTGGGGTCAGGCCCGGCGCCGGTGCCTCTTCGACGACTTTCTGATGGCGGCGCTGGATCGAGCAATCGCGCTCGTTGAGGTACAGGCAGTTGCCGTGCTGATCGGCGAACACCTGGATTTCCACGTGACGTGGTTTGAGCAGGTATTTCTCCACCAGCATCCGCGAGTCACCGAACGATGATTGCGCCTCACGCTGAGCCGAGGCCAAGGCTTCGGCCAGTTGGCTGACGTCCTCGACCACTTTCATGCCCTTGCCGCCGCCACCGGCAGTGGCCTTGAGCAGTACCGGATAGCCAATGCGTTCACAGGCATCGCGGAAGGTTTCCAGATCCTGCGCCTCGCCGTGATAGCCCGGCACCAGCGGCACGCCAGCGTTTTCCATCAAGGCTTTGGCGGCAGACTTGCTGCCCATGGCGTCGATGGCCGAGGCGGGCGGGCCGAGGAAAATCAGTCCGGCCTGCTCAATGGCGCGGGCGAATCCGGCGTTCTCGGAGAGAAAGCCGTAGCCCGGATGAATCGCCTGCGCGCCGCTGGCCTTGGCCGCCGCGATCAGTTTGTCGATTTGCAGATAGCTGTCCGCCGCTTTGCTGCCGCCCAGGTCGACGCGGATATCCGCTTCCCGGCTGTGCCGCGCTTCGCGGTCGGTGGCGCTGTGCACGGCGACGGTGGTCAGGCCCAGTGCCTTGGCGGTACGCATTACCCGGCACGCGATTTCGCCGCGGTTGGCCACCAGCAGGGTGGTGAGAACAGGTGCGCTCATCAACGCGGCTCCTTGGTGGTGGTTGCGGCTTGCCAGCTCGGCGCACGTTTTTGCAGGAAGGCGCGCAAGCCTTCCTGGCCCTCAGGGCTGACTCGGATGCGGGCGATGGCGTTTTCGGTGTAGCGGCGCAGGGCCGGAGTCAGCGCGCCGTTGCCGACTTCACGCAGCAGATCTTTACTGGCGCGCATCGCGGCGGGGCTGTTGAGCAGCAGGTTGTTGATCCATTGTTCAACCTGTTGATCCATTTCTGCAGTTGGATAGCTCTCGGATAACAAGCCGATTTCCCGCGCACGCTGGCCGCCAAAACGCTCAGCGGTCAGCGCATAACGACGTGCGGCGCGTTCGCCGATGGCCTGCACCACGAACGGGCTGATCACCGCGGGTGCCAGGCCGATGCGCACTTCCGACAGGCAGAACTGCGCGTCATCGGTGCCAATCGCCATGTCGCAGCAACTGATCAGGCCCAGCGCGCCGCCGAACGCCGCACCTTGCACCACGGCCAGCGTCGGGATTTTCAGCTTGGCGAGGTTGTACATCAGCTCCGCCAACTCGCGCGCATCGTCCAGGTTGGTGTGGTAATCGAGTTCGGCCGACTGCTGCATCCACGCCAGATCGGCGCCGGCGCTGAAGTGTTTGCCACGCCCGCGCACCAACAGGAAACGCAGGCTGGCGTCGCTGGCGACCTTGTCCAGCGCCAGAATCAGCTCGCGGATCATCTCGGCGTTGAACGCGTTGTTCTTTTCTGCGCGGTTGAGCCACAGGGTCGCGAAACCGCGTGGGTCGTTCTGCAGCTCAAGGGTGTTGAAATCGCTCATATTCATCCGTCTCCACGGTTTCTGCGGGAGCGAACCGGCTCGCGAAGAACGATGACGCGGTCAGGCCGACAAACCGCGCGGAAGCCTTCGCGAGCAGGCTCGCTCCCACAAAAAAGCATCACATCCGGAACACGCCGAAGCGGCTCGGTTCGATAGGCGCGTTCAACGACGCGGACAAGGCCAGGGCCAGCACATCGCGGGTCTGCGCCGGGTCGATGACCCCGTCGTCCCACAGCCGTGCGCTGGAGTAGTAAGGGTGACCCTGTTCCTCGTACTGGTCGAGGATCGGTTGCTTGATCTCCGCTTCCTGCTCGGCACTGAAGGCCTGGCCGCTGCGTTCAGCCTGCTCGCGCTTGACCTGCACCAGCACGCCGGCCGCCTGCTCGGCGCCCATCACGCCGATGCGTGCGTTTGGCCACATCCACAGGAAGCGCGGGTCGTAAGCGCGCCCGCACATGCCGTAGTTACCGGCGCCGAAGCTGCCACCGATGATCACGGTGAACTTCGGCACCTTGGCGCAGGCCACCGCCGTCACCAGTTTCGCGCCGTGTTTGGCGATGCCGCCGGCCTCGTATTTCTGCCCGACCATGAAGCCGGTGATGTTCTGCAAGAACAGCAGCGGGATGCCGCGCTGGCAGGCCAGCTCGATGAAGTGCGCGCCTTTCTGCGCGGCTTCGGCAAAGAGAATGCCATTGTTCGCCAGAATCGCGATCGGGTAGCCGTGCAGGTGTGCAAAACCACACACCAGCGTGGTGCCGAACAGCGCCTTGAACTCATCGAACACCGAGCCGTCGACCAGCCGCGCAATCACTTCACGGACATCGAACGGTTGCTTGGCGTCGGCCGAGACCACGCCATACAACTCATCGCTGGCGTACAGCGGCGCAACCGGCGCACGTTGCTGCACCTCGCCGAGCTTGCGCCAGTTGAGGTTGGCGACGCTGCGGCGGGCGAGGGCGAGGGCGTGTTCGTCGCTCTCGGCGTAATGGTCGGCCACCCCGGAAATTTTGCAGTGCACATCGGCACCGCCGAGGTCTTCAGCGCTGACCACTTCGCCGGTCGCCGCTTTCACCAGCGGCGGGCCGGCGAGGAAGATTGTCGCCTGATTGCGCACCATGATCGCTTCGTCCGCCATCGCCGGCACATACGCGCCTCCGGCGGTGCACGAGCCCATGACCACGGCGATCTGCGGAATGCCCATGGCACTCATGTTGGCCTGGTTGAAGAAAATCCGGCCAAAGTGTTCACGATCTGGGAACACTTCGTCCTGACGTGGCAGGTTGGCGCCGCCCGAGTCCACCAGATAGATGCACGGCAGGCGGTTCTGCTGGGCGATGGTCTGCGCGCGCAGGTGTTTTTTCACGGTCAGCGGGTAGTACGAGCCGCCCTTCACCGTCGCATCGTTGGCGACGATCATGCACTCGACGCCTTCGACCCGGCCGATCCCGGCGATCACGCCTGCGGCGGGTACGTCTTCGCCATACACGGCGTGTGCGGCGAGCTGGCTGATTTCCAGAAAGGGCGAGCCAGGATCGAGCAGGCGATTGATGCGTTCACGCGGCAGCAGTTTGCCCCGCGAGGTGTGACGCTCCTGGGCTTTCGCGCCACCGCCCTGTGCCACTTGGGCGAGCAGGGTGTGCAGGGCGTCGACCTGTGTGAGCATCGCCGCGCTGTTGGCAGCGAACTCCGCTGAACGAGGGTTGAGCTGGGTATGCAGGATAGCCATGGACAGCTCCGTTAGCGGGTTTCGTTGAACAGTTCGCGACCGATCAGCATGCGACGGATCTCACTAGTGCCGGCGCCGATTTCGTACAGCTTGGCGTCACGCAACAGACGGCCGGCGGGGAATTCGTTGATGTAACCGTTACCGCCGAGAATCTGGATTGCGTCGAGGGCCATTTGTGTGGCGCGCTCGGCGGTGTAGAGGATCACCCCGGCGGCGTCTTTGCGGGTGGTTTCGCCGCGTTCGCAAGCCTGGGCCACCGCGTACAGGTAGGCGCGGCTGGCGTTGAGCTGGGTGTACATGTCGGCGACTTTGCCCTGGATCAGCTGGAATTCGCCGATGCTCTGGCCGAACTGTTTGCGGTCGTGGATGTACGGCACGATCAGGTCCATGCACGACTGCATGATCCCGGTCGGTCCGCCGGACAGCACCACGCGTTCGTAATCGAGGCCGCTCATCAGCACTTTCACGCCGCCGTTGAGCACGCCCAGAATGTTTTCTTCCGGCACTTCGACGTCATCGAAGAACAGCTCGCAGGTATTGGAGCCGCGCATGCCGAGCTTGTCGAACTTGTTGCTGCGGCTGAAGCCTTTCCAATCGCGCTCGACGATGAATGCGGTGATGCCGTGCGGGCCTTTTTCCAGATCGGTCTTGGCGTAGATCACGTAGGTGTTGGCGTCGGGGCCGTTGGTGATCCAGGTCTTGCTGCCGTTGAGCACGAAACGGTCGCCGCGTTTGTCGGCGCGCAGTTTCATCGAAACCACGTCGGAACCGGCGTTCGGCTCGCTCATCGCCAGTGCGCCGACGTGTTCGCCGCTGATCAGTTTCGGCAGGTACTTGGCTTTCTGTTCGTGGTTGCCGTTGCGGTTGATCTGGTTGACGCAGAGGTTGGAATGCGCGCCGTAGGACAGTGCCACCGAGGCCGATCCACGGCTGATTTCTTCCATCGCCACCACGTGCGCCAGGTAACCCAGGCCCGCGCCGCCGTACTCTTCCGGGACGGTGATGCCGAGCAGGCCCATGTCACCGAACTTGCGCCACAGATCGGCCGGGAACAGGTTGTCGCTGTCGATTTGCGCGGCGCGCGGAGCGACCTCTTTGGCGACAAAGGACTGAACCTGATCGCGCAGCATGTCGATGGTTTCACCGAGGGCGAAGTTCAGGGATGGATAGCTCATGGGTCACCTTTTGGCTTTTTTGTAGGGCGGGGAGAGCGGCGGTTCGGCTCTCACCTTTACGTTAACGTAAGCCTGCGGCGAATGGCTGTCAATCACCCTTTACGTTAACGTCAACTTGAGCGAGAGTAGGGACAGTTCTGAATGGTCGGAGCTGATATGGCTCCGGTCCAACACCCGCTAATAAAGACAATAGGGGTCGTCATGGATCAACCCAGTGCAAACCCGCAGCGCAGCTATACCCGTGGTTCCCAGGACAAAGCCTTGCTGGCGATGACCATCGGAAAGAAGTTCGACGAAACCGTCGCGCAGTACCCGGATGGCGAAGCGCTGGTGGTGCGTCATCAGCAGCAGCGTTACACCTGGCGGCAATTGGCCGGGGCGGTGAACGTACACGCCAGAGCCTTGCTGGCGCTGGGTTTGCAAGCAGGGGATCGGCTCGGCATCTGGGCACCGAACTGCGCGCAGTGGTGCATCACGCAAATTGCCACGGCGAAAATCGGCGTGATTCTAGTCAATATCAACCCGGCCTACCGCAGCTCCGAGCTGGAATACGTGCTCAAGCAGTCAGGCTGTCAGTGGCTGGTGTGTGCCGGGGCATTCAAGTCTTCGAACTACCACAGCATGTTGCAAGGCCTGGTGCCGGAACTGGCTGAGCAATCCATCGGTGAACTGCGCAGCGAGCGTCTGCCGGATTTGCGCGGGGTGATCAGCCTCGACGCACAACCCCCTTCAGGTTTCCTGCCGTGGTCACAATTGACCGACATGGCGTGCGGCGTTACCCCAGAACAACTGAGCGAACGCAGCGACAGCCTGCACTTCGATCAACCCGTGAATATCCAGTACACCTCCGGCACCACCGGTTTTCCCAAAGGTGCGACCCTCAGTCACTACAACATCCTCAACAACGGTTACATGGTCGGCGAAAGCATCGGCCTGACCCCGAGCGATCGTCTGGTGATTCCGGTACCGCTGTATCACTGCTTCGGCATGGTCATGGGCAATCTCGGCTGCATCACCCACGCCAGCACCATGATTTACCCCAATGATGCGTTCGATCCGTTGCTGACATTGCAAACCGTCGCCGAAGAACAGGCCACCGGTCTGTACGGCGTGCCAACCATGTTTATCGCCATGCTCGATCAGCCGCTGCGCGCCGAGTTCGATCTGTCGAGCCTGCGCACCGGGATCATGGCCGGGGCCACTTGCCCGATCGAGGTGATGCGCCGGGTCATCAGCGAGATGCACATGAGCGAAGTGCAGATTGCCTACGGCATGACCGAAACCAGCCCGGTGTCACTGCAAACCGGTCCGGCGGATGAGCTGGAACTGCGCGTGACCACCGTCGGCCGCACGCAGCCGCAACTGGAAAGCAAGATCATCGACGAGGCCGGCAACCTGGTGCCGCGCGGCACCATCGGCGAACTGTGCACCCGCGGTTACAGCGTAATGCTCGGTTACTGGAACAACCCGCAGGCCACCGCCGACGCCATCGATGAGGCCGGCTGGATGCACACCGGCGACCTGGCGAGCATGAATGATGAGGGGTACGTGAACATCGCCGGGCGTAACAAGGACATGATCATCCGTGGTGGCGAGAATGTTTACCCGCGTGAACTGGAAGAGTTCTTCTTCACCCATCCGGCGGTGGCCGACGTGCAGGTGATCGGCATTCCGTGCTCGCGTTACGGTGAAGAGATTGTCGCCTGGATCAAATTCCACCCCGGGCACAATGCCTCTGAGCTTGAGCTGCAAACCTGGTGCAAGGAACGCATCGCGCACTTCAAAACGCCGCGTTACTTCAAGTTTGTCGAAGAGTTTCCGATGACGGTGACGGGCAAGATCCAGAAATTCCGGATGCGCGAGATCAGTATCGAAGAATTACGCGAAAAGCACGCCTGACAAAGATCAAATGTGGGAGCGGGCTTGCTCGCGAATGCCGTGTTCTATTCACCAAGCATGTTGACTGACCTGACGCATTCGCGAGCAAGCCCGCTCCCACAAAGGGGGCGGCGGTGAAAACAGGAATCACAGGAAGCACAAAGGGGAGCCGAAGCTCCCCTTTAATTTTGTCGTCGCGTGCTCTTTTTTATTATTGAGGGGCGGTCTGTTGTTGTTTTTGGCAACCGTGGCCCTTTACCGCTGTTTTTTGGCGACCCCCATCCGGGGTCAAGAGCAAACGTATTTTTTTGAGCGCTGATCTGCTTTCTCGCCAAGCGATCCAACCGATTCGGGAGCTACCTGAAGGTAGTTTTATTGTTCTCTGCCCGGTTGCGGGTCACTCCTGAGAGCACCCTGAAAAGCACACCTTCTCCAAAAAAATCTGTTAGCTGCGTCTCTGCCGTGTTGTTTTTGTTATGTCAGAGTCGGTACGTCTTATTTTTATTGGTTTGCTGCTTTTTATTCTTGTTATGCCATAGAGATAGCAGAAGCCGTGCCAACTTTTAAAAATCCTTTTAAATCAATGAGTTGAGTTTTTGAAGGAATTTTCCTTCAGTGCAAACCAGACAATTTGTTTCCGTGTTACTCGTCTATGCCCACGTTTCGGACACAGCGGTAACACCTTCGCCCTCACTGTGCGCTGCGGGCCTTGGCCACGCGCGAACCGCTTGGGCGACCGAGTACTGCGCTGATCTGCTGACCCGCAGCAATCAAGGCGTCGAGGTCGATACCAGTCTCGATCCCCAGGCCGTTGAGCAGGTACACCACGTCTTCGGTGGCGACGTTACCGCTCGCGCCTTTGGCATACGGGCAGCCGCCGAGGCCGGCGATAGAGCTGTCGAACACCGCGATGCCTTCGAGCAGGCTGGCATAGATGTTGGCCATGGCCTGGCCGTAAGTGTCGTGGAAATGGCCGGCGAGCTTTTCCCGTGGCACTTGTGCCGAAACCACTTCGAACAATCTGCGGGTCGCGCCAGCGGTGCCGGTGCCGATGGTGTCGCCGAGAGAGACTTCATAGCAGCCCATCGCATACAGCTCGCGGGCGACCATCGCCACTTGCTCCGGGGCGACCGAGCCTTCATACGGACAGCCGAGCACGCAGGACACGTAACCGCGCACGGTAACGCCGTGCTGTTTCGCCGCTTCCATGATTGGCGCAAATCGCGCCAGGCTTTCGTTGATCGAGCAATTGATGTTGCGCTGCGAGAACGCTTCGGACGCGGCGGCGAACACGGCGACTTCTTTCACGCCGGCGGCCAGCGCGTCCTCAAAACCGCGCAGGTTTGGCGCCAGCGCGCCATAGGTTACGCCGGGCTTGCGCTGGATTTGCGCGAACACCTCGGCCGAACCGGCCATCTGCGGTACCCATTTCGGTGAGACAAAACTGCCGACTTCGATGTAACCCAGACCAGCGGCGCTCAGGGCGTCGACCAGTTGCACCTTGTCAGCCACGCTGATCGGCTGGGCTTCGTTCTGCAGGCCATCACGCGGGCCGACTTCGATCAGGCGTACTTGGGAGGGGAGGGACATGGCGGTTGACCTGCTCATTTTCGGAATGACATGAGTTCCCCTGTGGAAGCGGGCTTGCTCGCGAATGCGGAGTGTCAGATACCAATGTGTCGACTGTCACAGTGCATTCGCGAGCAAGCCCGCTCCCACAGTGGGAGATGTTGGGTTCAATTACTGCGCTATCTGCTGACTCTTGAGCGTCTGCTCCAGTGCCTGCACGCAGCGCTCCTCAGCGGTATCGAGTTCCAGTTTCATCTGTTCGATGTCGAGCAACTGCTGCTCCAGCTGCTCGCGGCGTTCGCTGATTTTCGCCAGCATGCTGTTCAGCTGTTTGGTGTTACCGCTGGACGGGTCGTAGAGTTCGATCAACTCGCGACACTCGGCCAGCGAGAAGCCGATGCGTTTGCCGCGCAGGATCAACTTCAGGCTGACCTTGTCGCGTGGTGAATAGATGCGTTCCTGGCCACGGCGCTCAGGGCTGAGCAGGCCTTGCTCTTCATAAAAGCGGATCGCCCGGGTGGTGATGTCCAGCTCGCGGGCGAGGTCGGAAATGCTGTAGGTCTGGCTGCTCATGAAAGCGCTCGAAAAAAGGTCTTGGCGCTAAGCTAATGGGTGGTTGACGTTTACGTCAAGGTTCAAGGTTCAAGGTTCAAGGTGTGTGGTGTGAGTGCTGGCCTCTTCGCGAGCAAGCCCGCTCCCACAAGGGCACCGTATTCCAATGTGGGAGCGAGCCTGCTCGCGAAGAACGATGACGCGGTAAAAAGCCCTACACCTTATCCAGCTTCTTCTCCTGCGCCGCCACCTGCTGGCACAACTCGATGATCTGCTCGCGCATCCAGCGGTTGGCCGGGTCCTGATCAGTGCTTTCATGCCAGTACAGGTGGGTCTCCACCGGCGGCACGTCGTTGACCGGCAGGTTGACGGCATGCAAGTCGTTACGCCGGGCAAAGCGTTCGGGCACGGTCATCACCATATCGGTCTGCTGCATCACCTGAGACGCCATCAGGTAATGCTGCGAGCGCAGGGCGATCTTGCGCTGAATGCCCATTTTACCCAGCGCCAGATCGACATAACCCAGACCGCTGCGGCGGCTGGAGATGTGAATGTGGGTCATTGACAGGTAATCGTCGAGGCTGAGTTTTTCCTTGCCCGCCAGCGGATGGCCCTTGCGCATTGCACAGACATAACGGTCTTCCATCAGCTTGACGTGGCGTACCTGCGGGTCGGTATTGAGCGGTGCATCCACGGCGAAATCCAGACGCCCGGCCGCCAGTTCCTTGGTGGTCTCGCGGCGTTTGGACAGGAAACTTTCGATGATCACTGTCGGTGCCAGACGGCGCAAACGCTGGAACAGCGGCGGCAGAATGACGGCCTCGGTGAGGTCGGTCATGCTGATGCGGTAAGTCTTCACCGCCTGGGCCGGGTTGAAGATCCGGCTCTCCTGCACCGACACCCGCAGCAATGACAGCGCATTGCGCACCGGACCGATGATGTTCTGCGCCATCGGCGTCGGCACCATGCCCTGGGCGGTACGTACGAACAGCGGATCGTTGAAGGTCTCGCGCAGCCGCGCCAACGCGTTGGACACCGCCGGCTGGGTGATGCCGACAATCTGCCCGGCGCGGGTCAGGTTGGCTTCGGTGTAGATCGCGTCGAAGACGATGAAAAGGTTGAGGTCGACCTTACTCAGATTCATAACGCGGCTTCTCTTGTTCTATGGGCTGACAATCAGCGAATCATATATCGGTGATGAATGTTTATACACGCCGAGAATAGGCTAGGTAAATTATCAGCGCTGTTCTAGCATCGATTGCATGATCTGAACAACCTCTGCCCATAGAAGGTAATTGCTCATGGATTTCGCTTATTCGCCCAAGGTGCAAGAACTGCGTGAGCGCGTGACCGCGTTCATGGACGCTTACGTTTACCCGGCCGAAGCCGTATTCGAACGCCAGGTTGCCGAGGGCGATCGCTGGCAGCCGACCGCGATCATGGAGGAGCTCAAGGCCAAGGCCAAAGCCGAAGGCCTGTGGAACCTGTTCTTGCCGGAATCGGAACTCGGCGCGGGCTTGACCAACCTGGAATATGCGCCGCTGGCGGAAATCATGGGCCGCTCGTTGCTCGGCCCAGAGCCATTCAACTGCTCGGCGCCGGACACCGGCAACATGGAAGTGCTGGTGCGCTACGCCAACGAAGAACAGAAACAGCGCTGGCTCGAACCGTTGCTGCGCGGCGAAATCCGCTCGGCGTTCGCCATGACTGAACCGGACGTGGCTTCGTCCGACGCCACCAACATGGCCGCCCGCGCCGTGCGTGATGGTGACGAGTGGGTGATCAACGGCAAGAAGTGGTGGACTTCAGGCGCCTGCGATCCACGCTGCAAGATCCTGATCTTCATGGGCCTGAGCAACCCGGATGCTCCGCGCCACGCGCAGCACTCGATGATCCTCGTGCCGGTCGACACCCCCGGGGTGAAAATCGTCCGTCCGCTGCCAGTGTTCGGTTACGACGATGCACCGCACGGTCACGCCGAAGTGCTGTTCGACAACGTGCGGGTGCCGTACGAAAACGTCCTGCTCGGTGAAGGCCGCGGTTTTGAAATCGCTCAGGGTCGCCTTGGCCCGGGGCGGATTCACCATTGCATGCGTTCGGTCGGCATGGCTGAGCGTGCGCTGGAATTGATGTGCAAACGCTCGGTCAGCCGCACCGCATTCGGCAAGCCGCTGGCGCGGCTGGGCGGCAACGTCGACAAGATCGCCGACTCGCGGATGGACATCGACATGGCCCGCCTGCTGACCCTGAAAGCGGCGTACATGATGGACACCGTGGGCAACAAAGTGGCGAAGAGCGAGATTGCGCAAATCAAGGTCGTCGCGCCGAATGTCGCGTTGCGCGTGATAGATCGGGCGATCCAGATGCATGGCGGGGCCGGGGTGTCGAACGATTTCCCGCTGGCCTACATGTATGCCATGCAGCGCACCCTGCGCCTGGCCGACGGCCCGGACGAAGTGCACCGCGCGGCGATCGGCAAGTTCGAGATCGGCAAGTATGTGCCGAAGGAACTGCTGCGCAGCGGTCATTAAGACCGCGTCGCCTGCTTCGCAAGCAGGCTCGCTCTCACATTCGACCGCATTCCTGTTGGAACAATGCGATCAAAAGTGGGAGCGGGCTTGCTCGCGAAGGGGCCGATGCAGCCAACACATCACCATCAGGCTCAGTACACCCAAACCTCAACCCGCCGATTCTTGATCCGCCCCTCATCCGCGCTGTTCGCCGCCACGGGCATCAACGCACCAAACCCGCGCACCTCGCGTAACACCACGCCGTTCTTCACCAACTCGCGCCGTACTGCCATCGCCCGCAGCTTCGACAGCAAGTCGGCCCGCGCCGGGTCGTCTTTCTCGTCACCAAAGCCCACCAGCGTCACCGCACGTTCGGTCTTGTCGTGGCGCTTTATATAGTCGAGCACCCGCGCCAGATCCTGTCGCGCCTTGTTATCGAGGCTCGCGCTGCCTTCTTCAAAACGGAAGTTCACTGTCAGACGCTGGGCATGTCGGCTGAGCGATTGATAACCCTCGGGCATCAGCGCATTCGGCGTGACGGTCATCGCGTGCACGGTCTGGCTGATAAAACCGTTGCCCGCGACAATCTTCTGACCCTGCGGACTTTGCGCAAACGCCACCAGCGCCGATGCCCAGGGATTTTTGCTGATTGGAGGCAGGTAAAAGAACAGGCGACGTGACAGTGGATAGTCTTCGGTGGCAATCAGGCTGTTGAGCGGCAACATCGATTGCGACGCACCGTCAGCGATTGCCACAGCTTTGGCCTGGCGCACATACGGCAGGCCGATGAAACCGATGCCTTGCGGATCACTGCTTACCGCATCGGACAATTGCTCACTGGACTCGAAGCGTTTCGCCGTGGCACTCAGATTTTTCCCACGACGACCCAGTACCAGTTCCTTGAACGTGTCGTAGGTGCCGGACTGATCATCGCGCGCATATAAATGAATCGCACCGCCGCGACCGCCAAGGTCTTCCCAGGTTTTCACCTCTCCGGCGAAGATCCGCGCCAGTTGCTCGGTGTCCAGCTGCTGCAGCGGGTTGTCGGGATGCAGGATGATCGCCAGGCCATCGATGGCGATGACCTGTTCGGCGGCGGGGCCTTTCAGATCGCCGAGTGCTTGCAGGCCGAGCAGTTCGCTGTCCTTGATCGGACGGGAGGATGCAGCGAGATCGGCACTGGCGGTTTTCAGTGCCGTGAAACCGGTGCTGGAACCGTGGGCGGCGACCTCAATCACGACCCGTTGACCTTGTGCGGTCTGGCCGACGATGTGTTGTTCATTGGCGGTGTCGGGGTTTTCGCGGTGAATCTTCAGCAGGCCCTGTTCCTGCAGGAAACCTTCGACCAGCGCGGGGCCGAGGTCGGCGCCAATGGTGTTGGAGCCCTGAATGCGCAGTGCCGGACCGTTTTCGGGGATGGGCAGGGCGGCGGCGGACACCGACAGCCATGCACTCAACACACAGACGAACAGAACACGCAGGGTCATGCCGGCACCGAATCAAGCCAAGGGGATTGCCGGGGAGATTAAGTCAGGCGCATGACCAAAACATGACAGCCAGGCCCTGCGGGAGCGGGTTTGCTCGCGAATGCGCAGTGTCAGTCGACAAATGTGTTTCTGATAAACCGCGTTCGCGAGCAAGCCCGCTCCCACAAGGAGATTTCAAGCGATTTGCAGGTCAGGCCAACTCAAGCCAGATCGGCGCATGATCCGACGGTTTTTCCATGCCGCGCAGTTCGTAGTCCACACCCGCATCCTTCACCCGAGGCAGCAAGCCATGGGAGGCGAGGATCACGTCGATGCGCAGGCCACGCTTGGGCTCATCCTCAAACCCGCGGCTGCGGTAGTCGAACCAGCTGAACATGTCGGTCACGTCTGGATTGAGGTGACGATAGCTATCCGTCAGGCCCCAGTTTTTCAGGCGGGCCATCCACTCGCGCTCTTCCGGCAGGAAGCTGCATTTGCCGGTTTTCAGCCAGCGCTTCATGTTGTCCGGGCCGATGCCGATGTCGCAGTCTTCCGGGGAGATGTTCACATCGCCCATCACCACCAGCGGCTGTTCGTTGTGGAACTGGCTTTCCAGCAGGGTTTGCAGGTCGCTGTAAAAGCGTTGCTTGGCCGGGAACTTGGTCGGGTGGTCGCGGCTTTCGCCCTGTGGGAAGTAGCCGTTCATGATGGTCACCGGCACGCCGTTGGCGTCGGCGAAGGTGCCCCAGATGAAGCGGCGCTGGGCGTCTTCTTCATCACTGGCGAAGCCCTTGTGAATGGCAATCGGCTCGTTGCGCGAGAGCAGGGCAACACCGTAATGGCCTTTCTGCCCGTGGAAATAAACGTGATAACCCAGCGCGCGCACTTCTTCCAGCGGGAACTGGTCGTCGTGGACCTTGGTTTCCTGCAGGCCGATCACGTCTGGCTGATGCTTTTCGATCAGCGCTGCCAGCTGATGCGGACGGGCGCGCAGTCCGTTGATGTTGAAGGAAACGATCTTCATGGTCGGCAGTCCTGGCAAAAGGGCGATGCTAGCTGACATGTGGGGTGGGGGCCAGTGTGGGGTGGGAGAAATCATTTTCATCTGTGGGATTTGCGTTGCCTGGACAGGCCTCTTCGCGAGCAAGCCCGCGCCCACAGGGGCATGCATTCCAAATGTGGGAGCGGGCTTGCTCGCGAAGGCGTCAGTCGAGTCGATGAAGATCCAGCCGTGGTCTATACCTGTGGGGAACCGCACCACCCGCAAAAGGTTCGTACCAACAAGAGCGCCGCCCTTTGCATGCGCCCCGGGGGAGAATCACTGTCATGCCTGAAACCCAGACTGCCATCGCCGACATTCATATGCTCGACCGCGGTTACTCGCGTGAAGCCCGATCGCTGCTGTATCAGGCCTATCGCCACGAGCCGACCTTCGGCTACCTGTTCGAGGCCGAGCGCCCGGGCTACGAGCAACGCGTGCGGGCGACGGTGCGCGAGCTGGTCAAACAGCATTTTCTGCAGGATCTGCCGGCCATCGGCCTGCTGGTCAACGATCGCCTGATCGGCATCGCCCTGATCGCTCCGCCGCAGCGTCGTCTGGGCATCACCGAGAGTTGGGCGTGGCGCCTGCGCATGGTGCTCAGCACCGGTTTTCGCTGCACCCGGCGTTATCTGGAATATCACGATGCGGTGACCGCGTGTGTGCCCAGCGACTCGGTGCACATGTTGCCGCTGCTGGGGATTCATCCGCAGTTTCAAGGCAAACACTTCGGCGAGCAGTTGCTGACAGCGGTGCACAATTGGTGCGCAGTCGACGAAACCTCCCAAGGCGTGGTGCTCGACACCGGCAACCCGCGTTACCTGGAATTCTATAAACGTCAGGGTTATGAGGAGATTGGCGAAGTTGCCGTCGGCCCGGTGCGCGAACACGTATTTTTCCACGCCAATCCGCAGGTGTTACAAACTGCAACAGCATGACAATCGAACTTCTTGGGAAATTTCCTGTTCTATCACGCTCCCAAGCCCGTGATAGCATCCGCGCCTATGAAGTTTCCAGGAAGATTTACCAGTGGCGTGCTCATGCTGTTAACCAGCTGCGCGGCGCTGGCGCAAAGTGAATTGGACGTGCGGATCAAACCGTCCAACGATGAACTGAAAGCCAACATAGAAGGCTATATCGGTAGCCTCGGCGATCGTGACGAAGAAGCCTTGCTGCGCTTCAGTCGCGGGGCCGAAGAACAGGCGCGCAAAGCAGCGCAGGCCCTGGGCTATTATCAGCCGCAGATCGACAGTGACGTGAAGGGCGGTGAAAAACCGCGCCTGGTGCTGAACATCGATCCCGGCGAACCGATTCGCCTGCGCAACGTCACCCTCCGGGTCGACGGGCCTGCTGCCTCCCTCAAATCCTTTCGTGTGCCGAGCAGCGACACGCTCAAGTCCGGTGCCGTCCTCAACCATGGGCGTTATGAAGACGCCAAACGCCTGATCCAGAACCAGGCGTCGCGCTTCGGTTTTTTCAGCGGCCATTTCACCAGCCAGAAACTGCTGGTCGACCCGCGCGCCGGGGTGGCCGATATTGAATTGATCTACGAAAGCGGCCCGCGTTATGCGCTGGGCAAAGTCAGTTTCGAGGGCGACACGCCGTTCGACGAAGACCTGTTGCAGCGCATGGTGCCGTTCAAGGCGGGCGACCCATACGACTCCGAACTGATCGCCGAACTCAACCGCGACCTGCAATCGAGCGGCTACTTCGAAGGCGTGCGGGTCGATGCCGCACCGACCGCAGCGAAGAACGACGTAATCCCGGTGGACGTCAAACTCGACACGCGCAAGCCGCGCACCATGGGCCTGGGCCTCGGTTATTCGACCGACGTCGGCCCACGGATCAAGGCCAACTGGACTCGCCACTGGGTCAACCCACAAGGTGACAGTTATGGCTGGGAGGCCGAACTGTCGGCGCCACGGCAAAACGTCGGACTGTTCTATGACATCCCGCTCGACCCGCCGCTGACCGACAAACTGCGTTGGGCCGGCGGTTATCAATATGAAGACATCGACGGTTCCGACACCCTGAGCAAGCTGCTGACCTTCGGCCCTGAATGGCACAGCAAGTTGCCCAGCGGCTGGCAGCGGGTCATCTCGCTGAAATGGCAGCGCGAGGAATATCAGCTCGGCGACGACTCGGGGCTCAGCACCTTGTTGATGCCCGGCATCAGCTATTCCTACCTGAAGAGCGACAACCGCATCGACCCGCACAACGGCTATCGCCTGACCTTTGAAAGCAAAGTGGCGAAGGAAGGCCTCGGTTCGGACAACAACCTGTTGTACGGCACCGCGTTGATCAAAGGCCTGACCACCGTATTCGACAACCACCGCTTCCTTGGTCGGGTGCAGGTCGGCGGCAGTGCCACCAACGGCTACAACTCGGTACCGCCATCGCTGCGCTTCTTCGCCGGTGGCGATCAGAGCGTGCGCGGTTACGACTACCAGAGCCTGTCTCCGGAGAACTCCAAGGGCGACCGCATCGGCGGACGCTACATGGTCGCCGGCAGCGTCGAGTATCAATATTCGATTGCCGAGAAATGGCGAGTCGCGACCTTCGTCGACCAAGGCAACTCCTTCAATAAACTCGAATTGCCGAACCTCAAGACCGGGGTCGGTATCGGTGTGCGCTGGGTCTCGCCGGTGGGGCCGATCCGCCTCGACCTGGCCCACGCGCTGGACGACGATGGCGGCATCCGGCTGCACTTTTCCATGGGGCCTGAGCTGTGAAGCGTGGTTTGAAAATGACTGCACTGGCGCTGTTGGCGCTGGTGTTGCTGGTGGTATTGAGTATCGCCACTGTACTCGGAACACAGGCTGGCAGCCGTTGGGTGCTGGGTCTGGTGCCGGGTTTGAGCGTAGAGAATTTCCAGGGCCGCCTCGGCGGGCAATGGAGCGCCGATCACCTGATATGGCAGCAGGACAGCAGCCGGGTCGAGCTGAACAAGCCGATCTTCGCCTGGTCGCCGCTGTGCCTGACCCGCATGACCCTGTGCATCGAACAGCTCAAGGCTGATCAGGTCATTCTGCAATTCCCGCCGAGCGCAGACACCGGCGACAGCGGCCCGATCAAACTGCCTGACCTGCAACTGCCGCTGGCGATCGAGCTGGGCGACGTGCAGGTCGGCAGTCTGCTGTTCAACGGCAGCGAGCAACTCAAAGGCCTGCAACTGGCGGCGCACTGGAGTGCCCAAGGCCTGCAGATCGACAGCGTGAAACTGCAGCGCGACGACCTCAGCCTGAACCTCTCCGGCCTGCTGCAGCCGACTGGCAACTGGCCGTTGAACATGGCCGGCGACCTGACCCTGCCATCGCCCGGTGTCGGCCCCTGGACGCTGGCGCTGAAGGTTGACGGCGATCTGCTGAAAACCCTCAACCTGCATGCCGACAGCCACGGTTACCTCGACGGTCAGTTGAGCGGTGAGCTGCAACCACTGACGAAAAACCTGCCGGCCAAGGTGCGCATCACCGCGGACGCGTTCAAACCCAGCGCCGACCTGCCGGATACCCTGCAACTCAATCAATTGGTATTGACCGCCGACGGCGACCTGAAAAACGGTTACCAGTTAAACGGCAATGCCACGCTGCCCGCCGATAAAGGCCCGGTGGCGTTGCTGCTCAAAGGCAAGGTAGATGCCAGCGGTGCGCAGATCGCCGGCCTCGACCTGACGGCCAGCGACAAGCAAAGCCTCAAGCTCACCGGCAGTGTCGATTGGAGCAAAGGCCTTGCCGCGCAAGCCAACATCAACTGGCAGGATTTCCCGTGGCATCGGCTCTATAACGAAATCGACGAGCCGCAAGTCGCGTTGCGCACCTTCACTGGCGAAGTCTCCTACACCGACGGCCAATACATCGGTAACTTCGCCGCCGCACTGGACGGCCCGGCGGGGGCGTTCAGCCTGAGCAGTCCGTTCAGCGGCAGCCTGAAACAGATCGCCTTGCCGCAACTGAAGATGGAAGCCGGGCAGGGCAAGGCCGAAGGTCATGTCAACGTGCAGTTCGCCGACGGCATCGCCTGGGACACCGCGCTCGAACTGTCGGCGCTGAACCCGGCGTACTGGGTCGCGGAGTTGCCGGGCACTTTAGCTGGACCGCTGAAAAGCACGGGCGAAATGAAGAACGAGCGCGTGAGCCTCACCGCCGACCTCGACCTGAAGGGCAAACTGCGCGGCCAACCGGCGATCCTTCAGGCCAAGGCTGACGGTGCCGGCGAGCAGTGGAACCTCAACGCCCTGCAAATCCGCCTGGGTGACAACAGCATCAGCGGCAAAGGCAGCCTGCAACAGAAACTCAGCGGCCAGATCGACATCAAGCTGGCGCGGCTGGCCCAACTTTGGCCGCAGCTGCGCGGGCAGGTTACCGGCCAGGTCAACGTCGCCGGGACGCTGAAGGCGCCGCAAGGCAAACTCGGTCTGCAAGGTTCGCAACTGGCGTTCCAGGACAATCGCCTGCAAAGCCTCAACCTCGACGCCAGCCTCGACAGTGTGCAACGGGCGAAGATCGATCTGAAAGGCAGCGGGATTCAGGCCGGCGATACCAACCTCGGCGTGTTGACCGCCAGCGCTCAGGGCGACATCAAGAGCCAGAAACTCAACCTCGATTTGCTTGGGCCGAAGCTGAAACTGGCCCTCGGCCTGGACGGCAATCTGGACAAGGGCAACTGGCGCGGACGTCTGGCCAGCGGTGACATTCAGGCCGGCGGCCAGGACTGGAAACTGCAGAATCCGGCCAAGCTCGAACGCCTGGCTGACGGCAAGATCAACTTCGGCGCGCATTGCTGGATGTCTGGCAATGCCAGCCTGTGCGGTGAAGACCAGCGGCTGATGCCCGAGCCGAAACTGCGTTACCACCTCAAGCAGTTCCCGATCGAAAGCCTCGCGCAATGGTTGCCGAAAGACTTCGCCTGGCAGGGCAAGCTCAACGCCGACCTGCAACTGGACCTGCCGGCCAGCGGCCCGAACGGCGTGGTCAGCATCGACGCCAGCGGCGGCACCTTGCGCATGAAGGAAAAGGATCAGTGGCTGGACTTTCCGTACCAGACCCTGAAACTCACCAGCAAACTCACACCGAAGCGCATCGACACGGACCTCAACTTCGTTGGCGGCAAACTCGGCGAATTGATGGTGCAGGCGCAGCTCAATCCGCTGCCGAAAAACAAACCGTTGAGCGGCTCGTTCCGTCTCAGCGGGCTGGACTTGTCGGTGGCGCGGCCGTTTGTGCCGATGGTCGAGAAACTTACCGGGCGCCTGAACGGCAGCGGGACGATTTCCGGTGGCCTGCTGGCACCGTTGGTCAACGGCACGGTGAAGCTCAGCGACGGGGAAGTGTCCGGCGCCGAGTTGCCGATGGAGTTGCAGGACCTGCAACTGCAAGCGGTGATTGCCGGTGAGTCGGTACGTCTGGACGGCGGCTGGAAAAGCGGCAAGACCGGCCAGGGCAGCCTCAACGGCAATGTCGCTTGGGGTCAGGCGCTGGTGGTCGATCTGGCGCTCAAGGGCACGCAGCTGCCAGTCACCGTTGAGCCGTACGCCAAGCTGGAAGTGGCGCCGGACCTGAAAATTTCCATGGCCGATGATGAGCTGAAGATTGCCGGCAAGGTGCAAGTGCCGAGAGGCGAAATCACCGTGCGTGAATTGCCGCCATCGACGGTGAAAGTCTCCGACGACACGATCATCGTCGGCGCGCAGACCGAAGAGGGCAAACCGCCGATCGCCATGAAAATGGACATCGACGTGGTAGTCGGCGAAGACAAACTGAGTTTTGCCGGGTTCGGCCTGACCGCCAACCTGCAAGGTCACGTGCACATCGGCGACAACATGGACACCCGTGGCGAGCTGTGGCTCAACGACGGCAAGTACCGCGCCTATGGCCAGCGCCTGAGCGTGCGCCGCGCGCGGCTGTTGTTTGCCGGCCCCATCGATCAGCCGTATCTGGACATCGAAGCGATTCGCCAGACCGACGACGTCATCGCCGGCATTCGCCTGAGCGGCAGCGCCGAGCAGCCGACCACGCAGATTTTCTCCGAGCCGGCCATGAGCCAGGAGCAGGCGTTGTCGTACCTGGTGCTCGGGCGTCCGCTGAGCACCAACGGCGAAGACAACAATATGCTCGCGCAAGCGGCGTTGGGTCTGGGCTTGATGGGCAGTTCCGGGGTCACCAGCGGTCTGGCCAAAGACCTCGGCATTCAGGATTTCCAGCTCGACACCCAGGGCAGTGGCAACACCACCAGCGTGGTCGCCAGTGGCAACATTTCCGAGAAGCTCAGTCTGCGTTATGGCGTCGGCGTGTTCGAACCGGCCAACACCATCGCGCTGCGTTACAAGCTGAGCAAGAAGGTTTATCTGGAAGCAGCGAGCGGCGTCGCCAGCTCGCTGGATATCTTCTACAAACGCGATTTTTAGGTCGCGCAATCAATAGCCGGATCGCACCGCCGCGATCCGGCTTTTCCAGAATGAATTAGACTCATCGCAGTTCAAGCGCTGCGCGGTTGGCGGCTGCCCGAAGAGAACAGGGGCGCATATGATCCGCTTGAGTATGGTTTTGCTCGGTAACGACTTTGTCCGCAAACGCTGGTCAACGCTGGCGCTGACCGGCATTGTCTGGGGCGCGGCCGGGGTGGCCATCTTCATCGATGCGCTGGACGGCGTGCTGTATTTCCCGCTGCATGTCTTTGGCTACCTGTTGTTGCTCGAAGCGCTGATCATTCTGCTGGTGCCGGCACCGCAAACCGGGACTGCGGCGGCGTTGCGCAAAGCGCGGGGGCTGGCGTTCCTGATACTCGGGCTGCTGATCGTCGACCGGCAACATGCCGCCAGCCTGATTCTGGCGGTGCTGTTTGGTGTGGCGTTTCTGCTTGATGGCGGTTTTCGGCTGGCGGCTGCGGTGGTGGTGCGCTTTGTCGGTTGGCGACTGTCGCTGCTGACCGGTTTGTTCGAAATCGGCTTTGGCCTGTTCATCCTCGAACCGTACCCGACGCTGTACAAGGGCACGGTGCCGTTTTGCATTGGCATGAGCATCTTTCTCTCGGGTTGTGCCTTGCTGCAGCAGGCGGTGCGCTTCAAAAAACAGCCGGCGATGACAAGCTCTTCTGCGGTCAGTGTGCCGGCACACGACACCGCGCTGGTGATCCATGTCTGGACACCCAGTGGCACCGTTGATGACGTCCTGGTGCGCAACCGGTTGCTCAACCGCTACATCGCGGCAGTCGACATCAACGGTGTGATTTCCGCCGGCCACGCGGCCCTCGAATGTGGCCCGGATATCTACATCAGCCATTACCCGCTGGACGACATCGACCGGTCGGCGGGGGACTTCGTGCGCTTGCTGCGGGCGACGCCGAACAACGATGTTGCCGGCCGGTTTCTGCCGGACTATGCCGGCGAGGTGGCTGACTGGTGCCCGTCTTCGGTGCAAGTCAGTTTTGCCCACTATGACGCGCGGCGGTTGCAGGCATTCTGGGCCGAGTATCGGCGCAACAGCACGTACAACCTCACCAGCCGCAATTGTTCGAGTGCCGTTGCCCATAGCCTTGAAGCGGCCCTTGAAGGGGCGATGAACCGGGGGCATTCGAGCATGCGTGATTTCGCCCGGGTCTTTCTCAGTCCAGAGTTCTGGGTGGCGGCTCAAGTGCGTAAACGCGCCGAGGTGATGGCCTGGACACCCGGGCTGGTGCTCGACTACGCACTGGCGCTGCACGCGGCCATCGAGCCCGCGCCGCCGGGTTGGCACAGCATGTACGCGGGGGCCAAGCGCGCCTGGGGTTATGCGGTGACGGCCATGCGCGGGCGCGAGGTGCATCCGCTGCAACCGTCAGCGCCTGCCAAATCTTCCGACGAGAACTGACCGGCGTTCCACCGAATTACGGCCTTCGCGAGCAGGCTCGCTCCCACATTGAATCTCTGGCGGACACACATTTGTGTGCGCTGTGGAACCCTGTGGGAGCGAGCCTGCTCGCGACGGCGCCCGCGTGCTCAGCGCAAAAACCAACTCCATTGGTCAACTAATTACAAAGCAACCTAACTATTACGTTGACATTCGCTGCCTAGGCAGTAACATCTCGACATACATTCACTGCCTAGGCAGTTATTAGGTGAGCACATGAAGCACTTCACCCCGGACGAATTCAAACATTGCCATCTCGGCCTGTTGCTTGGCCGTGCTGCGCTGCTCAAGGACCGGATCATCGACACCCACATGGAACCCCACGGCATCACCGCCGCGCAGTTCAAGGTGTTGATCATCATGGCCCAGTACGGCGTCGATACCCCGGCCGAGTTGTGCCGGCACCTGTCGCTGGACAGCGGTTCGATGACGCGCATGCTCGATCGTCTGGAGCAGAAAGGTTTCCTGGCTCGCCAACGCAGCGAAGGCGATCGCCGGCAGGTGCAGCTCAAGCTCACCGAGCAAGGCCAGCAACTGGCCGATCGCCTGCCGCACATCGGCGCCGACGCAATGAATGAACTGGCCGGTGCCGTCACTACGGACGAGTTGAAAACCCTGGAATACATCCTCAAGAAAATCCTGCTGGCAGCCGGTGACCCGATCACTATCCAGCGGTTAGGTGAACACAATGAGCGGTAAAACCTTGCGCAGCAGCCTGACCCTGGTGCTGTCGGCGATGATCCTCGCCGGCTGTGCCAACTACAGCGGCCTCGACACTCAAGGCAAAAACCTTGATGCGAAAAACCTCAACGTCAGCCAGACCCTCAACGGTGTCAGCTTGTCGCCGGCCGCGTGGCCGAAGAGCGACTGGTGGACCAGCCTCGGCGACCCGCAACTCGACGGCCTGATTCGCGAAGCGTTGCACGACAGCCCGGACATGCAGATCGCCCAAGCCCGTGCGCATCAGGCCAGCGCCGCGGCGTATGCCGCCGATGCCGAACGCTATCCGACCCTCGACGCCAGCGCCGGCATCAGCCGTTCGCGTCTGGCCAAGGATCAGGACCCGCGAGGGCAGGGCGATGCCTACGCCACCGTGCGTAACGTCAGCGCCGGCTTCAATTACAACTTCGACCTGTGGGGCGGCCAGCGGGATGCGTGGGAAGCCGCACTCGGTCAGGCCCGCGCCGCCGAAGTCGACCGTCAGGCCGCGCAACTGACCCTCGCCGCCGATGTGGCCCGGGCCTACAGCGATCTGGGGCAGGCACACATCGTCTACGACCTGTCCAACGACGATCTGAAACGCACCCAACAGATGCTCGACCTGAGCCAGCGTCGCTTGAGTGCCGGGATCGACAGCCAGTATCAGTTCCAGCAGACCCAAAGCCTTGAGGCCAGCTCCGAAGCCAGTCTGATCGATGCGCAAAAACGCTTGAACAGCGCCAAGATCGCCCTGGCCGTGTTGCTCGGCAAAGGCCCGGATCGTGGCAACGAAATCGCCCGGCCGAAAGTTCTGCAAGCCAGCGCCGTGGCCGTGCCGTCGGTACTGCCGGCAGAGCTGCTCGGTCGTCGCCCGGATCTGGTCGCCGCGCGCTGGCGCGTGGAGGCGGCGAGCAAAGACATCGACTCGGCGAAGACCCGCTTCTACCCCAATCTGAACCTTACGGCGTCCGCCGGTGCCGAATCCTTGTTGGGTGACGCAATGTTCGGTTCGGCCAGTCGTTTCTTCAGCATCGCCCCGACCATTTCGCTGCCGATCTTCGACGGTGGGCGCCTGCGCGCCAACCTCGATGCACGCGACGCCGATTACGATCTGGCGGTGGCGCAGTACAACAAAAGCCTGGTGAAAGCACTGGGCGATGTCAGCGACACGATCAACCAGCTGCGTGATATCGGCCGGCAGATCGGCGCGCAACAACACGCCACCGACATTGCTCAGGATTCTTACAACACCGTCGTCCAGCGTTACGGTTCCGGCATCGGCAACTACCTGGACGTGCTCAGCATCGAGCAGCAATTGCTGCAGGCCCAGCGTCAGTTGGCCAACCTCAATGCCGAGCAGATCGACCTGTCGATTCAACTGATGCAAGCGCTGGGGGGCGGCTTCCAGGGTGAAGCCCTGACCGCCGCCAACACCACCCCAGCCACGTCGCACAACTAATTCAGGTATTTGTCATGGCCACTGCCGAAAACACTCAAACTCAAGACAACACCCCGGACACCGGCAATCCGCGCAAGCGCAAAGTGATGCTGCTGGTGCTGGCCGTGGTGGTCCTGCTCGCCGGTGCCGGCGTCTGGGCGTATCACGAATTCATCGGGCGCTTTAACGAAAGCACCGACGACGCCTACGTCAACGGCAACGTGGTGGAAATCACCCCGTTGGTCACCGGCACTGTGGTCAGCATTGGCGCTGACGATGGTGATCTGGTTCACGAAGGCCAGGTATTGATCAACTTCGACCCCAACGACGCTGAAGTCGGCCTGCAAAGTGCCCAGGCGAAACTGGCGCGCACCGTGCGTCAGGTGCGCGGCCTGTACAGCAACGTTGATGGCATGAAAGCCCAGGTCAACGCGCAACAGGCTGAAGTGCAGAAAGCCCAGGACAACTTCAACCGCCGGAAAAACCTCGCCGCTGGCGGGGCAATTTCCCAGGAAGAACTGTCCCACGCCCGCGACGACCTGACCTCGGCGCAAAACGCCTTGGCCAACGCTAAACAGCAACTGAAAACCACCAGCGCGCTGGTCGATGACACGGTGGTTTCCTCGCACCCGGACGTGATGTCGGCGGCTGCCGATCTGCGTCAGGCTTACTTGAACAATGCGCGCAGCACCCTGATCGCGCCGGTCACCGGTTACGTCGCCAAGCGCACCGTGCAACTGGGCCAGCGCGTTCAGCCGGGCACCGCGCTGATGGCGGTGATTCCGCTGGATCAGTTGTGGATCGACGCCAACTTCAAGGAAACCCAACTGCGCGACATGCGCATCGGCCAGCCGGTGGACATCGAGTCCGACATCTATGGCAGCAGCGTGAAGTACAGCGGCACCGTCGACAGCCTCGGCGCCGGTACCGGCAGTGCGTTTGCCCTGCTGCCGGCGCAGAACGCCACCGGTAACTGGATCAAGATCGTGCAGCGCGTGCCGGTGCGGATTCACATCAACGCCGAAGAGCTGGCGAAACACCCACTGCGGGTCGGTCTGTCGACCAACGTTGAAGTGAACCTGCACGACCAGAGCGGTCCGGTGCTGGCGCAGCAGCCGCCGCAAAAGGCCTCGTTCAGCACCAACGTCTACGACCAGCAACTGGCCGAAGCCGACGCGATGATCGCCCAGCTGATTCACGACAACAGCGCTGCGGTCAGCAAAACCGCGCAACGCTGATATCGACTCCGGCCCAATGGGAGCGGGCTTGCTCGCGAATGCTGACTGACATTCAACATGGATGTTGACTGACGCACTGCTTTCGCGAGCAAGCCCGCTCCCACATAGGGCGCAGCGCCAACCCGGTTTCATAGGATTCACAATGAGCAATAACGCCTCTTTCACGCCGCCCAGCCTGTTGCTCAGCACCATCGGCCTGTCGCTGGCGACGTTCATGCAAGTGCTCGACACCACCATTGCCAACGTGGCCCTGCCGACGATTTCCGGCAACCTGGGGGTGAGTTCGGAGCAGGGCACCTGGGTGATCACCTCGTTCGCCGTGAGTAACGCCATTGCGCTGCCGCTGACCGGTTGGCTCAGTCGGCGTTTCGGCGAAGTGAAGCTGTTTCTGTGGGCCACCATTCTGTTTGTGCTGGCCTCGTTCCTCTGCGGTATTTCCACGTCGATGCCGGAACTGATCGGCTTCCGCGTACTGCAAGGCCTGGTGGCCGGGCCGCTGTACCCGATGACGCAAACCCTGTTGATCGCCGTGTATCCACCGGCGAGGCGCGGGATGGCGTTGGCGCTGTTGGCGATGGTCACGGTGGTGGCGCCGATTGCAGGTCCCATTCTCGGTGGCTGGATTACTGACAGCTACAGCTGGCCGTGGATCTTCTTCATCAACGTGCCGATCGGCATCTTTGCGGTGATGGTGGTGCGCTCGCAACTGGCCAAGCGCCCAGTGGAAACCAGTCGCCAGCCGATGGATTACGTTGGCCTGATCTCGCTGATCATTGGTGTGGGTGCGTTGCAGATCATCCTCGACAAGGGCAATGACCTAGACTGGTTCGAATCGAACTTCATCATCATCGGTGCGGCGATTTCGGTGATTGCGCTGGCGGTGTTCATCATCTGGGAAATGACTGACAAACATCCGGTGGTCAACCTGCGATTGTTCGCTCACCGCAACTTCCGCATCGGCACGCTGGTGCTGGTGTTGGGTTACGCCGGGTTCTTCGGCATCAACCTGATCCTGCCGCAGTGGTTGCAAACCCAGATGGGCTACACCGCGACCTGGGCCGGTCTCGCCGTGGCGCCAATCGGTATCCTGCCGGTATTGCTGTCGCCGTTTGTCGGCAAGTACGCGCACAAGTTCGACCTGCGTCTGCTGGCCGGGCTGGCGTTCCTGGCGATTGGCCTGAGCTGCTTCATGCGGGCCGAGTTCACCAACGAGGTGGACTTCCAGCACATCGCCCTGGTGCAACTGTTCATGGGGATTGGCGTGGCGCTGTTCTTCATGCCGACCCTGAGCATCCTGATGTCGGACCTGCCGCCGAGCCAGATTGCTGACGGCGCCGGGCTGGCGACTTTTCTGCGGACCTTGGGCGGTAGCTTTGCGGCGTCGCTGACCACGTGGATCTGGATTCGCCGCGCCGATCAGCACCATGCGTACATGAGCGAAAGCATCAGCACCTTCGAGCCGGCGACCCGCGAGACCTTGAATCATTTAGGCGGGGCGAGCCAATCGGCTTACGCGCAGATGGACCAGATCCTTACCAGCCAGGCGTACATGCTCTCCACCGTGGATTACTTCACGTTGTTGGGTTGGGGGTTCATGGGGCTGATTCTGATTGTGTGGCTGGCGAAACCGCCGTTTGCTGCAAAAGCAGGCCCGGCTGCTTCCGGGCACTGACCTGCAACACGATCAAATGTGGGAGCGAGCCTGCTCGCGAATGCAGTGTGTCATTCAGCACTGAAGTGCCTGACACAACGCTTTCGCGAGCAGGCTCGCTCCCACATTTGTTTTGTGCCAGGGTTTTAGATTGACGGGGCGGGCAGGGCTGGAGGCGGGGCGAAATCGAACGGCGCCAGGGCAAACCCGTTCTCATCCACCTGCAACGCCCAGCCCTGACGATCCCAATCCCCCAGTACAATCCGCTTCGCCGCCTGCTCGCCGAGCTGCAGCTTGTGGATCGCCGGGCGGTGGGTGTGGCCGTGAATCAGGGTTTTCACCCGGTATTGCTGCATGAGCCGCGGAATCTCTTCCGGGGTGACGTCAACAATGTCATTGGCCTTCATCCGCGTCTGCGCCTTACTCTCGCTGCGCAGTTTGCGCGCCAGTTTGTGGCGGGTGCTCAGGGGCAAATGGCGCAGGATGAACAGGGTGATCGGGTTGCGCAGGTAGCGACGCAGCTTCATGTAGCCGACGTCGCGCGTGCACAGGCTGTCGCCGTGCATCAGCAATACCGGTTCGCCGTAAAACTGCACGACACTCGGGTCTTTCAACAGCGTACAGCCGGCCGCTTTGCAGAAGGCCTTGCCGAGCAGGAAGTCGCGATTGCCGTGCATCACAAAGATGGCCGTGCCGCTGTCGCTCAATTCGCGCAGGGCCTGGCAGATGGAACGCTGGAAGGGCGTCATGGCATCATCGCCAATCCACGCTTCGAAAAAGTCGCCCAGAATGTACAACGCACTCGCCGAGCGGGCGCGTCCGGCGAGCAAATCCAGAAACGCCCGGGTAATGTCCGGGCGCTCCTCTTCCAGATGCAAGTCTGAAATCAGCAATATCACGCTTCGATGATCTCGGCTTTCTCGATGATCACGTCGTCTTTCGGTACGTCCTGGTGGCCAGCCTTGGAAGTGGTCGCAACGCCTTCGATCTTGTCGACAACGTCGGTGCCTGCAACGACTTTACCGAACACGGCGTAGCCCCAACCCTGAGCGGTCTTGGCGGTGTGGTTGAGGAAGCTGTTGTTGGTGGCGTTGATGAAGAACTGCGCCGAGGCCGAATGCGGCTCCATGGTGCGGGCCATGGCCAGGGTGTACTTCTCGTTCTTCAGGCCGTTGTCCGCTTCGTTCTGGATGCTCGGGCGCTTGTCTTTCTTTTCCTGCATGCCAGGCTCGAAACCGCCGCCTTGGATCATGAAACCCTTGATCACGCGGTGGAATACCACGTTTTCGTAGTGACCGTTTTTAACGTATTCGAGGAAGTTGGCAGCGGTGATCGGCGCTTTTTCCGCGTCCAGTTCGATGACGATGTCGCCGTAGTTGGTGGTCAGTTTGACTTGAGTCATGATCGGTGCTCTTTTTCAATGAAGCATTTTATAAAGAATTCGTGGTTCTGGGACATTCAGCCCCACAACCGGTTCAGCCTGCTTCGGCCAAGGTGCGCAGTTTAGCGTGACAGGCGCGAATTTCGAGGCTGTTTTTCAAATCCCGGCGATTAAATGCGCTCCTTTATAAGCCGCGCTCTGTCAGCCCCTTGACAGCATCGGCTATGATAGCGGCTTTGTTTTGTCTGGCCCCCTTTTGCGGCCGCGCACATGTAAGTCAAGGATCCTAATGAGCAAGCCCACTGTCGACCCTACCTCGAATGCCAAGTCCGGCCCTGCCGTGCCGGTCAATTTCCTGCGGCCGATCATCCAGGCAGACCTGGACTCGGGCAAGCACACCCAGATCGTTACCCGTTTCCCGCCTGAGCCCAACGGCTACCTGCACATCGGCCACGCCAAGTCGATCTGCGTGAACTTCGGCCTGGCCCAGGAGTTCGGCGGCGTCACGCACCTGCGCTTCGACGACACCAACCCGGCCAAGGAAGACCAGGAATACATCGACGCGATCGAAAGCGACGTCAAATGGCTGGGCTTCGAGTGGTCCGGCGAAGTGCGCTACGCCTCGCAGTATTTCGACCAGTTGCACGACTGGGCCGTCGAGCTGATCAAGGCAGGCAAGGCCTACGTCGACGACCTGACCCCTGAGCAGGCCAAGGAATACCGTGGCAGCCTGACCGAGCCGGGCAAGAACAGCCCGTTCCGCGACCGTTCGGTTGAAGAGAACCTCGACTGGTTCGCCCGCATGCGCGCCGGTGAGTTCCCGGACGGCGCCCGCGTGCTGCGCGCGAAGATCGACATGGCCTCGCCGAACATGAACCTGCGCGACCCGATCATGTACCGCATCCGTCACGCGCATCACCATCAGACCGGTGACAAGTGGTGCATCTATCCGAACTACGACTTCACCCACGGTCAGTCGGACGCCATCGAAGGCATCACCCACTCGATCTGCACCCTGGAATTCGAAAGCCATCGTCCGCTGTACGAGTGGTTCCTCGACGCACTGCCAGTGCCGGCGCACCCGCGTCAGTACGAGTTCAGCCGCCTGAACCTGAACTACACCATCACCAGCAAGCGCAAGCTCAAACAACTGGTCGATGAAAAGCACGTCCATGGCTGGGACGACCCGCGCATGTCGACGCTGTCGGGATTCCGCCGCCGTGGCTACACCCCGGCGTCGATCCGCAACTTCTGCGACATGATCGGCACCAACCGCTCCGACGGTGTGGTCGACTTCGGCATGCTCGAATTCAGCATCCGTCAGGACCTGGACGCGAACGCCCCGCGCGCCATGTGCGTGTTGCGCCCGTTGAAGGTCGTGATTACCAACTACCCGGAAGATCAGGTCGAGAACCTCGAACTGCCGCGTCATCCGCAGAAAGAAGAACTCGGCGTGCGCAAGCTGCCGTTCGCCCGTGAAATCTACATCGACCGCGATGACTTCATGGAAGAGCCGCCAAAGGGCTACAAGCGCCTGGAGCCGAACGGCGAAGTGCGTCTGCGCGGCAGCTACGTGATCCGTGCCGACGAAGCGATCAAGGATGCCGACGGCAACGTCGTCGAACTGCGTTGCTCGTACGATCCGGACACATTGGGCAAGAACCCTGAAGGCCGCAAGGTCAAGGGCGTGATCCACTGGGTGCCGGCCGCTGCCAGCATCGAGTGCGAAGTGCGTCTGTACGATCGCCTGTTCCGTTCGGCCAACCCTGAGAAGGCCGAAGACAGCGCGAGTTTCCTGGACAACATCAACCCTGACTCGCTGCAAGTGCTGACCGGTTGTCGTGCTGAGCCATCGCTCGGCAATGCACAGCCGGAAGACCGTTTCCAGTTCGAGCGCGAAGGCTACTTCGTCGCGGATATCAAGGACTCGAAACCAGGTCAGCCGGTATTCAACCGTACCGTGACCCTGCGTGATTCGTGGGGCCAGTGATCAAGTCTTAAGGAACCATCGTGCTTTCGATCTACAACACGCTCACCAAGAGCAAAGAAGTCTTCAAGCCGCTGGATGGCAACAAGGTGCGCATGTACGTCTGCGGGATGACCGTGTACGACTACTGCCACCTGGGCCACGGCCGCAGCATGGTCGCGTTCGACCTGGTGACCCGCTGGTTGCGGTTCAGCGGTTATGACCTGACCTACGTGCGCAACATCACCGACATCGACGACAAGATCATCAACCGGGCCAACGAGAACGGCGAGTCGTTCGAAGCGTTGACCGAACGCATGATCGCGGCGATGCACGAAGACGAAGCGCGCCTGAACATCAAGAAGCCGGACATGGAGCCGCGCGCCACGGATCACATTCCGGGCATGCACGCGATGATCCAGACCCTGATCGACAAGGGTTACGCCTACGCCCCGGGCAATGGCGACGTGTACTACCGCGTCGGCAAGTTCATGGGCTACGGCAAGCTGTCGCGCAAGAAGATCGAAGACCTGCGCATCGGTGCGCGGATCGAGGTCGACGAAGCCAAAGAAGATCCGCTGGACTTCGTGCTGTGGAAAGGCGTCAAGCCGGGCGAACCGAGTTGGGAATCGCCGTGGGGCGCCGGGCGTCCGGGCTGGCACATCGAGTGCTCGGTGATGTCCACCTGCTGCCTGGGTGAGACTTTCGACATTCATGGTGGCGGCAGCGACCTGGAATTCCCGCACCACGAAAACGAAATCGCCCAGAGCGAAGCGGCCTCCGGCAAGACCTACGCCAACGCGTGGATGCATTGCGGCATGATCCGTATCAATGGCGAGAAGATGTCCAAGTCCTTGAACAACTTCTTCACCATTCGCGACGTGCTCGACAAGTACCACCCGGAAGTCGTGCGTTACCTGCTGGTGTCGAGCCACTACCGCAGCGCGATCAACTACTCGGAAGACAACCTCAAGGACGCCAAGGGCGCACTCGAGCGTTTCTACCACGCGTTGAAAGGCCTGCCGAACGTTGCGCCGGCTGGCGGTGAAGCGTTCGTCGAGCGTTTCACCACGGTGATGAACGACGACTTCGGCACGCCGGAAGCCTGCGCCGTGCTGTTCGAGATGGTTCGTGAGATCAACCGTCTGCGCGAGAGCGATCTCGATGCAGCGGCCGGTCTGGCGGCGCGTCTGAAAGAACTGGCGAGCGTGCTGGGTGTGTTGCAACTGGAAGCCGACGACTTCCTGCAGGCCGGCGCCGAAGGGCGTGTCGATGCAGCCGAAGTCGACGCGCTGATCGCTGCGCGTCTGGCGGCTCGGGCTGGCAAAGACTGGGCCGAGTCCGACCGCATCCGCGACCAGCTCACCGCCATGGGCGTGGTGCTGGAAGACGGCAAGGGCGGCACGACCTGGCGTCTGGCTGACTGACTGCTGTACCTGTTACAGACAAAACCCGCCTTGTGCGGGTTTTTGTTTTTCTGCTGTTCAGGCGGTGGTTGCTTTTGCTCTGCGCGTAGGTCTTGATGTCTGACGCGGCCAACATGGGCTGCAGCCCTTGCAGCGGGATGCTGGTCGGCGACGTTTATGGAATGGAGACATCATGGCAAACCACTATCGCGAACTCCTGACAACTCCTGGTGCAACGGGGTTGGTGCTCGCGAGCGCTATCGCGCGATTGCCGCAGGCAATGATCGGCATTGGCATCATTACCATGCTGGTGGAGCAAACCGGGGTCTACTGGCTGGCCGGTGCAGTCGCCGGTACGTTTACCCTCGCCAACGCACTGATCGGCCCCTACATCTCGAAACTGGTTGATCAGCGTGGCCAAAGCCGTGTGCTGCCTGTCGTGTCGACGTTCAGCATTGGCATGTTGCTGGCGCTGATCAGCGCCGTCTACATGAGGGCGCCGGCGGCATTGCTTTTCGTTCTGGCGGCATTGGCCGGGACAATGCCAAGCATGCCGTCGATGATCAGGGCCCGCTGGACGCAATTGTTCCGGGGCAAACCGCAGCTGCACACGGCGTTCTCTCTGGATACGGTGCTGACCGAGCTCGCTTATATCATTGGCCCGCCACTGGCGATCGGCCTGAGCGTGAGCTTTTTCGCCGAAGCCGGGCCGCTTGTCGCGGTCGCGTTGCTGGCCGTCGGAGTGACGGCGTTTCTCCTGCAGCGCCAGACTGAACCCCAGGTTGTCGTGGGTCATGCGAGGCATACGGGCTCAACCCTGCGGATTCCCGGCGTTCCGACCATCGTGCTGGCGCTGTTGGCGATGGGCGCAATCGGCGGCTCAATCGATGTCGCCGTTGTAGCCTTCGCCAATGCGCAAGACTGGCCTGCTTCTGCGACCTTCATTCTCGCAGCCTATGCGTTCGGATCGCTGGTGGCGGGCCTGACGTTCGGTGCCTTGAGGGTTTCCCTGCCAATCGAAAAACAGTTCTTTATCGGCATACTGGTCACGGCCATCACAGGCGTATTACCGATGTTTTCTCCTGACGTTTATGTCCTCTCGGCGATGCTGTTTATTGCCGGCATATCGTTTGCACCCACGATGGTCGTGGTCATGAAGCTGGGGACGATCATCATCCCACCGTCAAGGATCACCGAAGGGCTGACATGGATGACCACCGGCATCAGCATCGGGGTGGCGCTTGGCGGCATGCTGGCGGGGTTGATCATCGATGCCTGCGGTGCTCGGGCAGGGTTTGGCGTATCGATTTTTGCGGGATTGGTGATGGTGTCGGTAGTGCTGATCGGGCTGCGTACATTGAGTGCCGTTTCAACCAGGAGTGTTGAGTCGGCTTACCCGTAATGTGCTGTGTGCACAGGCATTAAAAACAAAACCCGCCAAGTGCGGGTTTTGTTTTTCTCGCTCAAATCAACTCAACAGCCCGGTACTGACCGCAACGATCAGGAAAATCCCCAGCACTGCGCGGTAGATGACAAATGGCCAGGTGGAGAACTTCTCCAGAAAGCGCATCAGGCCCCAGATCGCGAAGAACGCGGAGATGCTGGCGATCACCAGACCGAAAATCAGATGCCCCCAGACTGAGGCGGGAAGGTCGGCATGGAACAGCACCCACAGCTCTTTCAGGCCCGCGAGCGCAATCGCCGGCAAACCCAGCAGGAACGAGAAGCGCGCCGCTTCTTCACGTTTGAAGTTGAGGAACAGTGCCGCCGTCAGCGTCGACCCGGAGCGCGACACCCCGGGAATCAGCGCGCCGATCTGCGCAATGCCGACGATCAGCGCATCACGCAGGCGCATTTCGCTCACCGTGCGGCGATGCCGGCAGGTGAGCTCGGCCGCAGCCAGCAGAATCGCCATGACCACGCAGGAGATCCCGATCACCATCAGTCCGCGCAGGGGCGAGTTGCAGGCATTGAGCGTCGAAGACAACGCTATGCCGGCGATACCGATGGGAATGGTTGCCAGCACGATGGCCACCGCGAGGATGAACCACTGATTGTTGAAGTCACGTTGACGCACTGCCTCGACGCTGCCGCCCACCACCTGCCTGACGTCACGCCAGAAATAACTGACCACTGCGGCCAGCGCTGCGAGCTGCATGGCAGCGGAAAACGCCGAGCCCGGATCCGGCCAGCCGAGCAGGGCCGGGACGATGCGCATGTGCGCGGTGGAGGAAACAGGCAGCAGCTCAGTGATGCCTTGAATGATGCCGAGGATGCCGATCTGCAGGTAGTCCAGAGAGGCAAAGCCGATATCAAGGCCGGTAGAACAGATGTTGGTCAAAGCACTTATCCTGTGAGAATCAGGAGGAGGGAGGTGTCTGGATCAAAGGCATGGCGAAAAGCTGAAACATTTCGTCACAGTCTAGTCGGTTCGGTCAATGGGGGCGGATTGATAGTTGTGTGGTGACGGGGCTGGCGCCTTCGCGAGCAAGCCCGCTCCCACACTGGATTTTGGGCATGTCTGACTTTTGTGTACGACATTCCCCCCTGTGGGAGCGGGCTTGCTCGCGAAGAGGCCGGTTCAGCCACCCTGTCACTCAGCCTGACGCAAGCGCTTGTAGAGGGTATTGCGACTCACCCCCAGCCGCCGCGCCAAATGCGAAATATTCCCCCCCGCCGCCAACAACTCGCGGTTCAACGCCTCGCCATCATTCAGATCAACCCCCAGCGGCTGCGCCACCTCAACCGGTTCCATCTCCAGATCGACAAAAAAATCATCCGGCAAATGCTCCGGTCGCACCGGTTGTTCCTCGGCCATCGCCAGTGCCACCTGCATCACGCTGCTGACCTGACGCAGATTGCCCGGCCACGGATGCCGGCTGAACAGCTCCAGCACCTCGTGGCTCAGGCCGGCCCATTGCGTCGGTTCGCGATGCTGCTCCCACAGGCGCTTGAACAACGCTTGCTTGTCACTGCGTTCGCGTAACGGTGGCAATTCCAGGGTCAGGCCGCCAATGCGGTAATACAGGTCCTCGCGAAACCGCCCCAATTGCACTTGCTCGCGCAGCGAACGGTTGGTCGCCGAAATGATCCGCAGGTCTACCGGGAACAAGTCGCTGCTGCCCACCGGCTGCACGCAGCGCTCCTGCAACACCCGCAACAGCCGTGCCTGAGTCGGCAGCGGCATGTCACCGATTTCGTCAAGAAACAGCGTGCCTTTGTCAGCCTTGCGGATCAGGCCGATGCTGCCTTTCTGGTTGGCGCCGGTGAATGCGCCTTTCTCATAACCGAACAGCTCCGACTCCACCAGTTCGGCGGGGATCGCCGCGCAGTTGACGGCAATGAATGCCTGTTTGCTGCGCGAGCTGGCTTGATGCAGGGCTTTGACGAAGACTTCCTTGCCGACCCCGGTTTCGCCGTGGATCAGCAACGGGATGTCTTTTTCCAGCAGCCTTTCGGCCTGGCGCACGGCTTTTTCCACGCGGCTGTCGCCGAAGTGCAGGGCGTTGAGGCTGATCGCCCCCGGCACCGTGGCAGGCGTTGGCGCGGATTTCGGTTCGGCAAAGATTCGAGGCTGAACCGGCGCCTGTTTCGGTCGCTTCAACAAGCACTGGAAGCGGTTGCGTCCAGCGGTCTGTAGAGCGAACGGCAAGCCGTCGGGCTGGTTCATCAGTTCCAGCAGCGACACGTTGAACAGGCTTTCGACACTGACCCGCGACAGGCGCACACCGAGCAGATTGTCCGCCCGGCGATTGGCCGAGAGCACCTGACCGCTCTCATCGAAAATCAACAACCCGGCCCATTGACTGTCGAGGTTGTTCAACCCTGTGTTGAAGGTCAGTTGAAAGTGCTGACCGTGGAACAGGTTGAGGATCAGCCGGTTTTCCACGGTCTGGCTCATCATCTTGACCATGCCCAACGTGTGCGAGGGCGGCAGGTAGCTGTCGCTGGACACGTCGAGCACCGCGATGACCTTGCGCTCGGCGTCGAAAATCGGTGCGGCGGAACCGGTCATGAACCGGTTGGCCTTGAGGAAATGCTCATCGTGCTCGATGTGCACCGCTTGTTCGCAGGCCAGTGCGGTGCCGATCGCGTTGGTGCCGCTGGCGCGTTCCATCCAGCTCGCCCCGGCGCTGAATCCTCGGGCCAGGTTCGGTTCGATAAAACGCTGGGTACCCCACGACGTCAGCACCTGGCCCTGATTGTCGGCGAGCATGATCAGGCAATTGGAGTTGCTCAGGATGTTCTCGTAGTACGGCAGCACTTCCTGATGGGTGGTTTGCACCAGCGAATGGTGACTGTCGAGCAATTGGGCGATACCGGAGGAAGGCAGCTGATCGAATGCCGGGACACTTTGATGCTTGAGGCCGAAGGCGCGGCAACGGGACCAGGAGTCCTGAACGATGGCCTCATGGGAAAGCGGCGGGACAGGTGCGGCCATGGCAGTGGGCCTCTGATGCAGCGATTTTTATTGTTGTTATGAACCCAAATCTCGAGAACAGCACAGATCGAAACTGTGGGAGCGGGCTTGCTCGCGAATGCGGTGTTTCAGTCAATCAACCAGTTGAATGACACACCGCATTCGCGAGCAAGCCCGCTCCCACATTTGGATCTTCAGCGGTTATGAGATCGGGTAAAAAGCGTTCATAGAGTGTTGTTCACGATTGTTCATTGTCAATCGCCCAACTGTTCAAATGTGTTCAGCAATGAACCCCCGTTCCCCTCGGTTTCGGCACTTTTCGCGACAAATCAACCACTTGCCATTTCTGGCACGAATGTCGCTCTGCTGCACAGGTCGCTTGACTCCAATAATAAAAAAGGCCGAGCCATGTCACTCACCCTGGAGCACGTCAGCCGTACCGTCGAGGGCCAGATCTGGATCGACGATGCCTGCCTGAAATTCGAACCCGGATCCTTCAACGTTCTGCTCGGCCGCACACTGTCCGGCAAGACCAGCCTGATGCGCCTGATGGCAGGTCTGGACAAGCCCGACAGCGGGCGCATCCTGATGAACGGCGTCGACGTCACCCAGCGCCCGGTGCGGTTGCGCAATGTGTCGATGGTCTATCAGCAGTTCATCAATTACCCGACCATGACCGTGTTCGAGAACATCGCCTCGCCGCTGCGTCAGGCTGGGGTCTCGAAAGACATCATTCACGGCAAAGTGCTGGAAACCGCGAAGATGCTGCGCATCGAGAAGTTCCTGCAACGCTATCCGCTGGAGCTTTCCGGCGGTCAGCAGCAGCGCACGGCGATGGCCCGGGCGCTGGTCAAGGACGCCGAGCTGATCCTGTTCGACGAGCCGCTGGTCAACCTCGACTACAAGCTGCGCGAAGAACTGCGCCAGGAAATGCGCGAGTTGTTCAAGCTGCGCCACACCATCGCGATCTACGCCACCACCGAGCCCAACGAAGCGCTGGCACTGGGCGGCACCACCACCATTCTTCACGAGGGCCGGGTGATTCAGAGCGGCCCGTCGACCTCGGTGTATCACCAGCCGCAATCGGTGCTGGCGGCGGAGTTGTTCTCCGAGCCGCCGATCAACCTGATGCCCGGGCGCATTGTCGGCAATGAAGTCAGCTTCGCCAACTTCGTGCACTTCCCGTTGAACGTCGATCTGCGCCCGGTGGGTGAGGGCGAGTTCCGCTTTGGCGTGCGCCCAAGCCATATCTCGCTGGTGCCGAGCAACGATGACGACCTGGAACTGGCGGTCACTGTCGAAGTGGCGGAGATCAGCGGTTCGGAAACTTTCCTGCATGTGCGCAACGAGCATTTCCTGCTGGTGCTGCACCTGCCCGGGGTTCACGAGTACGACGTCGATGCGCCGATCCGCATTTACATCCCGACCCACAAGCTGTTCGTGTTCGATGCGCAGGGCCGTCTGGTGCAGGCACCGGGCCTGCGTGTCGCGAGGGTTGCCTGATGGCCGAAATCCGTTTGCAGCACCTCGCCCACAGCTACAGCAAAACCCCGAGCGGGCCTGATGATTATGCGATCCGCGAGATGGATCACGTCTGGGAACAGGGCGGTGCCTATGCCTTGCTCGGCCCTTCGGGATGCGGCAAGTCGACGTTGCTCAACATCATTTCCGGCCTGCTCAGCCCCTCGCAGGGCCATGTGTTGTTCGACGGCAAAGCGGTCAACGACCTGACGCCGGAGAAGCGCAACATCGCCCAGGTGTTCCAGTTTCCGGTGGTCTACGACACCATGACCGTGTTCGATAACCTGGCTTTTCCCCTGCGCAATCAGGGCATGGCCGAGGCGAAAGTGCACAGCAAGGTGCAGGAAATCGCCGAAGTCCTCGACCTGCAAAACCTGTTGAGCAAGAAGGCGCGCAACCTCACTGCCGACGAAAAACAGAAAGTCTCCATGGGCCGTGGCCTGGTGCGCGACGACGTTTCGGCGATCCTCTTCGATGAACCGCTGACGGTGATCGACCCGCACCTGAAGTGGAAGCTGCGGCGCAAGCTCAAGCAGATCCACGAGCAGTTCAACATCACCATGGTCTACGTCACCCACGATCAACTCGAAGCCTCGACCTTTGCCGACAAGATCGCGGTGATGTACGGCGGCCAGATCGTGCAGTTCGGTACGCCCCGCGAATTGTTCGAGCGGCCCAGCCACACCTTTGTCGGCTACTTCATCGGCAGCCCCGGGATGAATCTCATCGAAGTGCAGCCGCAGCCGGGCGGGGTCGGTTTCGCTTCGACGCACCTGCCGCTGTCCGAGGCCTTGCAGCGGCATATCGAACACGGTCAGTGGAAAAATCTGAAGGTCGGCATCCGTCCTGAATTCATTCACGTCTGGGACGAGCCGTTTGACGACGCGATGCAGGCCCGGGTGGTACACGTCGAAGACCTCGGCACCTACAAGATCCTCACCCTCGACCTCGATGGTGCGCCGCTGAAGGTGCGCCTGGCGGAAGACAAACCGGTGCCGCAAGGCACGGCGTACATCAGTTTTCCGGCGCAGTGGCTGATGGTCTATGCCGACGAGTTCCTCCTGGAAGACACCGACCCTGCCGAGGTGCAGCCATGAACAAGGTACAGAACAACAAGGCCTGGTGGCTGGTGTTGCCGGTGTTCCTGCTGGTGGCGTTCAGTGCGGTGATCCCGATGATGACCGTGGTCAACTATTCGGTGCAGGACATCTTCGACCAGTCCAGCCGCTACTTCGTCGGTGCCGACTGGTACAAGCAGGTGCTGCTCGACCCGCGTCTGCACGATTCCTTGCTGCGTCAGTTCATCTACTCGGCGTGTGTGCTGCTGATCGAAATCCCGCTGGGCATCGCCGTCGCCCTGACCATGCCGACCAAGGGCCGCTGGTCGTCGGTGGTGCTGATCATTCTGGCGATTCCGCTGCTGATTCCGTGGAATGTGGTCGGCACCATCTGGCAGATCTTTGGCCGCGCCGATATCGGTTTGCTCGGGTCGAGCCTGAATGCGCTGGGCATCAGCTACAACTATGCGGCCAACACCATGGACGCCTGGGTCACGGTGCTGGTGATGGACGTCTGGCACTGGACTTCGCTGGTGGCGCTGCTGTGTTTTTCCGGGCTGCGGGCGATTCCCGACGTGTATTACCAGGCCGCGCGCATCGATCGTGCTTCAGCGTGGGCAGTGTTCCGGCACATTCAGTTGCCGAAGCTCAAGAGCGTGCTGCTGATCGCGGTGATGCTGCGCTTCATGGACAGTTTCATGATCTACACCGAGCCGTTCGTGCTCACCGGCGGCGGGCCGGGCAATGCCACGACCTTCCTCAGCCAGACGTTGACCCAGATGGCTGTCGGCCAATTCGATCTGGGACCGGCAGCGGCGTTCTCGCTGGTGTACTTCCTGATCATCCTGTTGGTCTCGTGGCTGTTCTACACCGCCATGACCCATTCCGACGCCAATCGCTGAGGCCCGGCCATGAGCAAAAGAAAGCTTATCCCGCTGCTGGTGTACATCCTGTTTCTGCTGGTGCCGATCTACTGGCTGCTGAACATGTCGTTCAAGAGCAACACCGAGATCCTCGGCGGCCTTACCCTGTTTCCGCAGGACTTCACCTGGCACAACTACAAGGTGATCTTCACCGACCCGAGCTGGTACAGCGGCTACATCAACTCGCTGTACTACGTCAGCCTGAACACGGTGATCTCGCTGAGCGTGGCGTTACCGGCGGCGTACGCGTTTTCGCGCTATCGCTTCCTGGGCGACAAGCATCTGTTCTTCTGGCTGCTGACCAATCGCATGGCGCCGCCGGCGGTGTTTTTGCTGCCGTTCTTCCAGTTGTACTCATCGATCGGGCTGTTCGATACGCACATCGCCGTAGCGCTGGCGCATTGTCTGTTCAACGTGCCGTTGGCGGTGTGGATTCTTGAAGGCTTCATGTCCGGCGTGCCCAAGGAAATCGACGAAACCGCCTACATCGACGGCTACAGCTTTCCCAAGTTCTTCGTGAAGATTTTCATCCCGCTGATCGGCTCCGGGATCGGCGTCACGGCGTTTTTCTGCTTCATGTTTTCCTGGGTCGAACTGTTGTTGGCGCGCACGCTGACCTCGGTCAACGCCAAGCCGATTGCCGCGGTGATGACGCGCACGGTCTCGGCGTCAGGCATTGACTGGGGCGTGCTGGCGGCGGCGGGGGTGCTGACCATCCTGCCGGGCATGCTGGTGATCTGGTTTGTTCGCAATCACGTGGCCAAGGGCTTTGCCTTGGGTCGGGTCTGAGGAACGCATGATGGAATGGATGAGCTGGACCACCCCCACGGCGGGGTTCTTTATCGCCATCGGCCTGTTGCTGGTGGGCATGACCACCTGGGAATTGCGCTCGCCGAGCATCCTGCGGCGAGGTTTTCTACCGATTGCCACCACCCGTGGCGATCGCTTGTTCATCGGTCTTCTCGGCAGCGCCTACCTGCATTTGCTGGTCATCGGCGCCACCGACTGGAGCATCTGGGTAGCGTCCGCGCTGTCTCTGGTGTGGCTGTTGGTTGTGATGCGCTGGGGCTAGTCGAGTCGCTCGGCAATCGTGCTCCGAAACTCTAACTGGAGGTCTCTATGTTCGATAAAAACAATAAGCTGCGACATAGCATTTCATTGGCAGCCATGCTGGCACTCAGCGGTTTGAGCGCATCTGCCTGGGCCGATGCCTACGAGGACGCTGCGAAAAAATGGATCGGCAGCGAATTCAAACCGTCCACCCTGACGGCCGATCAGCAGCTCGAAGAATTGAAGTGGTTCATCAAGGCTGCCGAGCCGTTTCGCGGCATGGAAATCAAGGTGGTTTCCGAGACCCTGACCACCCACGAATACGAGTCCAAGGTGCTGGCCAAGGCCTTCACCGAAATCACCGGGATCAAGCTCACCCACGACCTGCTGCAAGAAGGTGACGTGGTGGAAAAAATGCAGACGGTGATGCAGTCCGACAAGAACATCTACGACGGCTGGGTCAACGACTCGGACCTGATCGGTACGCACTTTCGCTACGGCAAGACTGAATCGATCACCGACCTGATGGCCAACGAAGGCAAGAACTTCACCTCGCCGACCCTCGACATCAAGGACTTCATCGGCATCTCGTTCACCACCGCGCCGGACGGCAAGATCTATCAACTGCCCGATCAGCAGTTCGCCAATCTGTACTGGTTCCGCGCCGACTGGTTTGAACGGGCGGACCTGAAAGCCAAGTTCAAGGAAAAGTACGGCTATGAACTCGGCGTGCCGGTGAACTGGTCGGCCTATGAAGACATCGCCAAGTTCTTCAGCGAAGACGTCAAGGAAATCGACGGCAAACGCGTCTACGGGCACATGGACTATGGCAAGAAAGACCCATCGCTGGGCTGGCGCTTCACCGATGCCTGGTTCTCCATGGCCGGCGGCGGCGACAAGGGCCTGCCCAACGGCTTGCCCGTGGACGAGTGGGGGATTCGCGTCGAGGACTGCCACCCGGTCGGTTCCAGCGTGACCCGCGGCGGCGACACCAACGGCCCGGCCGCGGTGTTCGCCACGCAGAAATATGTCGACTGGCTCAAGGCCTACGCACCACCGGAAGCGGCGGGCATGACCTTCTCCGAGTCGGGGCCGGTGCCGTCGCAGGGCAACATCGCGCAGCAGATTTTCTGGTACACCGCGTTCACCGCCGACATGACCAAACCCGGCCTACCGGTGGTCAACGCCGACGGCACGCCGAAATGGCGCATGGCGCCGTCGCCGCGCGGGCCGTATTGGGAAGAGGGCATGAAGCTGGGGTATCAGGACGTGGGTTCGTGGACGTTCATGAAGTCCACGCCTGAGAAACAGAAACTCGCGGCGTGGCTGTACGCGCAGTTCGTGACGTCGAAAACCGTCTCGCTGAAGAAAACCATCGTCGGTCTGACACCGATTCGTGAGTCGGACATCAACTCGCAGGCGATGACCGATCTGGCGCCGAAACTCGGTGGCCTGGTCGAGTTCTACCGCAGCCCGGCCCGCGTGCAATGGACCCCGACCGGGACCAACGTGCCGGACTATCCACGGCTGGCGCAACTGTGGTGGAGCCACATCGCGGAAGCTGCCAGCGGCGAGAAGACCCCGCAACAGGCGCTGGATGGCCTGGCCAAGGATCAGGACGCGATCATGACGCGCCTGGAACGCTCCAAGGCCCAGGCCACTTGCGCACCGAAGATGAACCCGGAACGCGACGCGCAGTATTGGTTCGATCAGCCGGGCGCACCAAAACCGAAACTGGCGAACGAGAAGCCGAAAGGCGAGACCGTGAGCTACAACGAACTGCTGAAATCGTGGGCGGATGCGCGCAAGTGATAGCGGCACTGTGAAAGGCGAACGGCACCGAAAGGTGCCGTTTTCATGTGTGCCTGATCGGCCGCCTTCGCGAGCAAGCCCGCTCCCACAGGTTTCGGCGGCGTCCACACATTTTGCGGATGACCGCGATCACTGTGGGAGCGGGCTTGCTCGCGAAGGCGGTGTGTCAGATAACAAAAAGGTGCCTGACCCAACGCCTTCGCTTGCAGGCAAGCTCCCACAGGTTTCGCGGTGTTCACAACTGCAGGGCTCACCGCCGATCACTGTGGGAGCGGGCTTGCTCGCGAATGCGATGTCTCAGATAACAAAGAGGGGACTGACCCGCCGCCTTCGCTTGCAGGCAAGCTCCCACAGGTTTCGCGGTGTTCACAACTGCAGGGCTCACCGCCGATCATTGTGGGAGCGGGCTTGCTCGCGAAGGCGGTGTGTCAGATAACAAAAAGGTGCCTGACCCGACGCCTTCGCTTGCAGGCAAGCTCCCACAGGTTTCGCGGTGTTCACAACTGCAGGGCTCACCGCCGATCATTGTGGGAGCGGGCTTGCTCGCGAAGGCGATGTCTCAGATAACAAAGAGGTGACTGACCCGCCGCCTTCGCTTGCAGGCAAGCTCCCACAGGTTTTGAAGTGTTCACAACGCCGATCATTGTGGGAGCTTGCCTGCAAGCGATGGGGGCGTTCCTGTCACCGCAGGAAAACCAAGCCTGAATACCGTCATCACCCCCGGCAGGCTCTTCACCTCGGCCACCCCCTGATGCAGGCTCATGATCGAGCGCACGATGGCCAGGCCCAGCCCGGTGCTGCCTTGCGAGCGCGAGCGGGCGCTGTCGACGCGGTAGAAACGGTCGAACAGGTGCGGCAGATGCTGAGCCTCGATGCCGGGCCCAGGATTGCTCACCAGCAGCGAGCTTTGCGTTGCACCTTGCTCGATCAGCAATGTCACGGTTTTACCGTTCGGGCAGTGTCGCAACGCATTCGACAGCAGATTTGAAATCGCCCGCTGAATCATCAGCCGATCGCCCGCCACCGTCGCGCAGCCCACCACGCTCAGGTGAATGTCCTTGTCCTGCGCCGACAGCGAAAACATCTCCGCGACCTTCGCTGCTTCATCCTCCAGCGCCACCGGCTCAAACGGCGCCAGCGCCGACGGATGGCTGACCTGCGCCAGAAACAGCATGTCCGAGACAATCCGCGCGACGCGCTCCAGCTCCTCGGTGCAGGACTCCAGCACGTCCTTGTACTCTTCGGTCGTGCGCTCGCGGGACAAGGTTACCTGCGCCTTGCCCATCAGGTTATTGATCGGCGTGCGCAATTCGTGGGCCAGATCATCGGAAAACTGCGACAACTGCTGCACGCCGGCGTCCAGCCGATCCAGCATGAAATTGATGCCTTGTGCCAGTGCGCTCAACTCCTGCGGCATGTTCACCACCGACAGTCGATGCTCCAGATCCTGGGTCGAGACCATCGCCGCCACCTTGCGGAACTCGCGCAGCGGTGCCAATCCGCGTTGCACTGCGCCCCAGGCGGTCAGGCCGATGAACACCAGCAGCAACGGCAAGGCAACCAGCGTCGAACGCAAATAGGCACTGAGCAGCGCCTGATCATGGGCATTGTCCATCGACAACAGCACCGGCACGCTGCTGCCATCCTTGAGGCGAATCAGCTTCGAGGCAGTGAGGAATCTGGCGCCTTCGGCATCGGTGCTGTCGCTGTAGGTCAGTTGATCGGTGGTCCCGCGAACAGCTCTGAGTTCCACCCGTGGATCGGTCAGCCCCGAGCCAGACTTGAGCAGCGGCGAGCGCAGATTCAAACGGTCATAAATCGTCAGTGTCAGGTTGTCGTGGCCCATCACCTGATCAAGCAGAATGTGCGGCTTGCCGCTGACTTCATTGGCATCGATGTACAGCGACAGGCTGTGTTCAACCTGCGCCATCTTCTTTTGCAGGCTGTCGCGGGACAGCGCATTGAGCTCATGGGTCAGGGCGAAATACGCCAGGATCGCCAGAAACACCACCAACATTGCGCCCAGCGTACTCACCGTCAGACCAAGGCGCATCGACAGGCTGGCGGGCTTCATTCCCGCGCCTCCAGCACGTAGCCGACACCGCGCAGGGTGTGGATCAGCTTGTGGTCGAACGGGTCGTCGATCTTTGCCCGCAAGCGGCGGATCGACACTTCGACCACGTTGGTGTCACAGTCGAAATTCATGTCCCACACCAGCGAGATGATCTGCGTACGTGTCAGCACCTCGCCAGACTGGCGCATCAACAGATGCAGCAGGGCGAATTCCTTGGTGGTCAGGTCGATGCGCTGCTCGCCACGAAACGCCCGATGTCGGCCCGGATCGAGTTCCAGATCAGCGACTTTCAGCACCTGCGGCACCGGGATGTTTTCGCTGCGGCGCATCAATGTACGCACCCGCGCCAGCAGTTCGGGAAATTCGAACGGCTTGACCAGATAGTCGTCGGCACCCAGATCCAGACCACGAATCTTGTCGGCCAGGCGCCCGCGTGCGGTGAGCATCATCACCCGCGTTGAGTGCGTGCGGCGCAGTTGTTCCAGCACGCCCCAGCCGTCGAGTTCCGGCAAGTTTACGTCGAGAATGATCAGGTCATACGTCTGCTGTTGCGCCAGATGCAAACCGTCGGCGCCATTGATGGCGTGGTCAACGACATAACCACTTTCGGTCAAACCCTGATGCAAGTATTCGGCCGCTTTAAGCTCGTCCTCGACGACAAGGATTCGCATGATCTATCACCACTTTTATTTAATGGATATTTAATTAAGGTGGTCGGGAAAGTTATTGTTTTTGTAAGAGCTTCCGGACGGATTTCAATAAGTGAATGGCATATACGGTAAAGGCTGTAGCGGCTACAGGGTCAACCAAAAAGGCCTTTAAAATGGCCATCCGCGACAGCCTGTCGCAGCTTGAGTGCGCTAAAAACATGTATTGCATTCAGGCAAGTGCTGTTCGGCAGATAACTACTGTGTATTTGTTTCCATGTGTTGCGGCAAAGCCTTTTGCACTTCGCATCCTAGAACAAAACAACTTCCGTAAACCGTGGATAACGGATTTGTAATGTTTCAGTCACCTTGTCGATAAGTTCAAAACCCTACCGTGGCGGCATCGAAAAATCCTGAACTAAAGGAAGTCTTCCATTGCCCGGTTTAATAGAACTGACGGCGCGATCACGCCTGAAAAAAACCGCCAGCGGGCTCTTGTTGCTGGTCGGCAGCAGCCTGGCCAGCGCATCGACCCTGACCCTGGATCAAGCCCTGCAAAGCGCCTTCGCCGGCAACCCGGATCTGGCCGCCGCGCAATGGGAAATCGGCATTGCCGAGGGCGACCGCAAGCAGGCGGGCCTGATTCCCAACCCCGAAGTTTCCTGGGAAGCCGAAGACACCCGGCGCAACTCGCGCACCACCACAGTGATGCTCAGCCAGCCGATTGAGCTGGGCGGCAAACGCGGCGCCCGCATCGACGTCGCCAGCCGCGCGCAGGATGCTGCCGGCATCGAGCTGGAGCGCAAGCGCAACGCCTTGCGTGCCGATGTGATTCAAGCCTTCAACAGCGCGCAAACTGCGCAGCAACGTCTGCAGCTGTCGCGCCAGTCATTGCAACTGGCCGAGCACGGATTGCGTGTGGCCCAAGGGCGCATCGAGGCCGGCAAATCGTCGCCGGTCGAAGGCACGCGAGCACAGGTGCAGCTTTCTGAAGTGCGCCTGGAACTGAGTCGCGCCGAGCGCGATCAGGCCAACGCCTATCAGCAACTGGCGCAGGTCATGGGCGCACCGTTGCCGACTTCGACCAACGTGCAGGCCGCCACACAAAACCTCACCAGTGTGCCGCCGCCGACCCGTTTGCTCGAGCGTTTGAACGAGACTGCCGAACTGCGTCTGGCGAAGTTGCAGATCGACCAGCGCGAAGCGTCGCTGGGCCTGGAAAAGTCCCAGCGCATTCCCGACCTGACCGTGAGCATCGGCAGCCAGTACAGCGAGACCGAGCGCGAGCGGGTCAACGTGGTCGGGCTGTCGATGCCGATTCCGCTGTTCAACCGCAATCAGGGCAACGTCCTCGCGGCTGCACGCAGAACCGATCAGGCGCGCGATCTGCGCAACGCCACCGAGCTGCGCTTGCGCACCGAAATCCAGACCAGCCTCGAGCAATGGCAGACCGCCAACGGCGAAGTCAAAGCGTTCAACCAGACCATCCTGCCCGCCGCGCAAAGTGCGGTGGACAGCGCCACGCGCGGCTTCGAAATGGGCAAGTTCGGTTTCCTCGACGTGCTCGATGCCCAGCGCACGCTGATCGCCGCCCGCAGCCAATACATCCAGGCCGTCAGCGAGGCGACCGACGCTCGCGTGCGCATCGAACGGATCTTCGGCGACCTCAGCGTCCGCCCTTGAATTTCACTTTCAGACAACTGCGCGATGGCACGGCGCAGAGGAGTTTCCATGGACAAAAGACTGATGGTTGTCGCGGTGGCGACGTTGGCATTGGGCATCGGCATCGGCGCGATGTGGCCGGCCTCGAGCAATATCGAAGCGCACGCCGACGAGGCTTCCGAACACGCTGATCACGCCGAGGAAGGCGCTGCGGCCGACGGCGAACATGACGAAGAAGGGCACATCGAACTAAGCACCGAGCAGATCACTGCCGCAGGCATTCAACTGGCCGAGGCGCGGGCGCAGAGCATCAGTCTCGGCCTGTCGTTCCCCGGCGAAGTGCGCTTCGACGAGGATCGCACGGCGCATGTCGTGCCGCGAGTGCCAGGGGTGGTCGAGTCGGTGGCGGTCAACCTCGGGCAATCGGTGAAAAAGGGCCAGTTGCTGGCGGTGATCGCCAGTCAGCAGATCTCCGATCAACGCAGCGAACAGGCTGCCGCGCAACGGCGTCTGGTTTTGGCGCGGACTACCTACGAACGCGAGAAAAAGCTGTGGCAGGACAAAATCTCCGCCGAGCAGGATTTCCTGCAGGCGAAGCAGGCGCTGGAAGAGGCGGAAATCGCCATGAACAACGCCCGACAGAAAATCAGCGTGCTCAGCGGCAGCGTGGTCGCCACTGGCGGCAATCGTTACGAACTGCGCGCACCGTTCGACGGCGTGGTGGTGGAAAAACACCTGACGCCGGGGGAGGTGGTCGATGAGACCACAGCAGCGTTCACCCTTTCGGATCTGTCGCGGGTGTGGGTCACCTTCGGTGTTTCGCCCAAGGATCTGAACAAAGTGCAGGTGGGCAAACCGGTCACCGTCAGCGCTGCGGAATTGAAAGCCGAGGTCACCGGCACCGTGGCCTATGTGGGCAGCTTGCTTGGCGAACAGACCCGTACCGCGACTGTTCGCGTCACCCTGGAAAACCCGCAAGGCTCGTGGCGCCCGGGGCTGTTCGTCAGCGCGCTGGTCGCCACCGACAGCCGTCAGGCAAAAGTCGCCGTGCCGGAAACCGCGATCCAGACCGTCGAGGACAAACCCACGGTATTCGTGCGCACCGACGATGGCTTCAAGGCGCAAGCGGTGGAGCTGGGCAGTCGAGCCGCCGGTTTAGTGGAAGTCACTCAAGGGCTGGACGCCGGCGCGCAAGTCGCCAGCGCTGGCAGCTTCGTTCTCAAGTCGGAGCTGGGCAAAGCCTCAGCCGAGCACAGTCATTAATTCTGGAAGGTCCTCATGTTCGAACGCCTGATCCAGTTTGCCATCGAGCAGCGCATCATCGTGCTGCTCGCCGTTCTGCTCATGGCCGGCCTCGGCATCGCCAGTTATCAAAAGCTGCCGATCGACGCCGTGCCCGACATCACCAACGTCCAGGTGCAGATCAATACCGGCGCCGCCGGATTCTCACCGCTGGAAACCGAGCAGCGCATTACCTTTGCGATTGAAACCGCGATGGCCGGTTTGCCGGCGCTGGAGCAGACTCGTTCGCTGTCGCGCTCCGGGCTGTCGCAAGTGACGGTGATCTTCAAAGACGGCACCGACCTGTTCTTCGCCCGCCAACTGGTCAACGAGCGTCTGCAGATCGCCAAGGAGCAATTGCCCGAAGGCGTGGAAGCGATGATGGGGCCGATTTCCACCGGCCTCGGCGAGATCTTCCTGTGGACGGTGGAAGCCAAGGAAGGTGCTCTCAAGGATGACGGCAGCGCCTACACGCCGACCGATCTGCGGGTGATTCAGGACTGGATCATCAAGCCGCAACTGCGCAACGTGCCTGGCGTGGCCGAGATCAACACCATCGGTGGCTTTGCCAAGGAATACCAGATTGCGCCTGATCCGAAACGCCTGGCCGCGTACAAACTCACGCTCACCGATCTGATCACTGCGCTTGAGCGCAACAACGCCAACGTCGGCGCAGGTTATATCGAGCGTAGTGGCGAGCAGTTGTTGATTCGCGCCCCAGGCCAAGTCGCGAGCACCGAGGACATCGCCAACATCGTCATGGCCAATGTCGACGGCACGCCGATCCGGGTGAAGAACGTCGCCACCGTGGAAATCGGTCGTGAACTGCGCAGCGGTGCGGCCACGGAAAATGGTCGCGAAGTGGTGCTTGGCACGGTGTTCATGCTGATCGGCGAGAACAGTCGCACAGTGTCGCAAGCGGTCGCGAGCAAGCTTGAACAGATCAACAAATCCCTGCCGCAAGGCGTGATCGCTGTACCGGTGTACGACCGCACGCACCTGGTCGATAAAGCCATCGCCACGGTGAAAAAAAACCTCGTCGAAGGCGCGATTCTGGTGATCGCGATTCTGTTCCTGTTCCTCGGCAACATCCGTGCGGCGCTGATTACCGCGATGGTGATTCCGCTGTCGATGTTGTTCACCTTCACCGGCATGTTCAGCAACAAGGTCAGTGCCAACCTGATGAGCCTGGGTGCGCTGGACTTCGGCATCATCGTCGATGGCGCCGTGGTGATTGTCGAAAACACCCTGCGCCGCCTGGCCCATGCGCAGCAGCATCACGGGCGATTGCTGACCCGTGCCGAGCGTTTCAAGGAAGTCTTTGCGGCGGCGAAAGAGGCGCGGCGTCCGCTGATTTTCGGCCAGTTGATCATCATGGTGGTGTACCTGCCGATCTTCGCCCTGAGCGGTGTCGAAGGGAAAATGTTCCATCCGATGGCGTTCACCGTAGTCATCGCATTGCTCGGTGCGATGTTGTTGTCGGTGACCTTCGTGCCGGCGGCGATTGCGTTGTTCGTGACCGGCAAGGTCAAGGAAGAAGAGGGCGCGGTGATGCGTGGCGCACGTCGTGTGTACGCACCGGCGTTGGGCTGGGTCATGGCGCATCGCACGGTGGCTGTGGGCGCGGCGTTGGGCGTGATCGTGTTCAGCGGCGTGTTGACCAGTCGCATGGGCAGCGAGTTTGTACCGAGCCTCAGCGAGGGTGATTTCGCCCTGCAAGCCTTGCGCGTACCGGGCACCAGCCTGACGCAATCGGTGGACATGCAGCAGCGTCTGGAAAAGTTGATTCTGGCCAAAGTGCCGGAGGTCGAACGCGTCTTTGCCCGAACCGGCACCGCGGAAATCGCTTCCGATCCGATGCCGCCAAACATCTCCGACAGCTACGTGATGCTCAAGCCCAAGGATCAATGGCCGGACCCGGGCAAGTCCCGCGAAACCCTGATGGCCGAACTGCAAGCGGCCGCCGCGACGCTGCCGGGCAGCAACTATGAACTGTCGCAGCCGATCCAGCTGCGCTTCAACGAACTGATCTCCGGCGTGCGCAGCGATGTCGCGGTGAAGGTGTTCGGTGATGACATGGACGTGCTCAACGCCACGGCGGCGAAGATCGCGGCGGCGATGCAGAAGGTCACCGGCGCCTCTGAAGTGAAGGTCGAGCAGACGAGCGGGCTACCGGTGCTGACCATCAACATCGACCGCGACAAGGCCGCGCGTTATGGCCTCAACGTTGGCGATGTGCAGGACACCATCGCCGTGGCGGTGGGCGGGCGTCAGGCCGGCACCTTGTACGAGGGTGATCGACGTTTCGACATGGTGGTGCGTTTGTCCGATGCCATGCGCAAGGACATCGACGGTTTGTCGGCGCTGTTGATTCCGGTACCGGCGCTGAGCGGCGCGGCGAACCAGATCGGGTTTATCGCACTGAAGGACGTCGCCAGCCTCGACCTGGTGCTCGGGCCGAATCAGGTCAGCCGTGAAAACGGCAAGCGTCTGGTGATCGTCAGCGCCAACGTTCGTGGGCGCGATATCGGCTCGTTCGTCAGCGAGGCCGCTGAGGTGATCGAACGCGACGTGCAAGTCCCGGCCGGTTACTGGACCAGTTGGGGCGGGCAGTTCGAGCAACTGCAATCGGCGGCCAAGCGCCTGCAGATTGTGGTGCCGGTGGCGTTGCTGCTGGTGTTCGGCTTGTTGTTCATGATGTTCAACAACCTCAAGGACGGTTTGCTGGTGTTTACCGGGATCCCGTTTGCCTTGACCGGCGGCGTGATGGCGCTGTGGCTGCGCGATATTCCGTTGTCGATATCGGCGGGCGTCGGGTTTATTGCCTTGTCCGGGGTGGCGGTGCTCAACGGCCTGGTGATGATTGCGTTCATTCGTAATCTGCGTGAGGAAGGGCGGTCGCTGGCGGATGCGATTAATGTCGGCGCGCTGACACGATTGCGCCCGGTGTTGATGACCGCGCTGGTGGCGTCGCTGGGCTTTATTCCGATGGCGCTGGCGACGGGTACGGGGGCCGAAGTGCAGCGACCGCTGGCCACCGTAGTGATCGGCGGAATCCTGTCCTCCACGATCCTCACGTTGCTGATCCTGCCCGCGCTCTATCAACTTGCCCACCGCCGGGATGAGGATCCGCTTCTCACTCAGTAGGTGATTTCCCCTGTGGGAGCGGGCTTGCTCGCGAAGAGGCCGTGTCAGTCGACATCAATGTTGAATGCCACACCGCCTTCGCGAGCAAGCCCGCTCCCACCGTTTTTTGTCTGGTCTGGAACCTGTGCCAGGCACATTACGGATATGTAATTTCCACGCCACCGTCACGAAAGGTTCGGATTGTTACCTTGATCCCGTCAGTTACTTAAACGAGGAATCAAAGATGAAGATCGTACAGATGGGTGCTTTTGTAGTGGCGTTGGCGATGTCTTCCCTGGTCATGGCTGAAGGCGGCGGCGACCGCACATTCGACCGGATGATGACCAACAACGACCGCTCCATGGAGCTGTTCGTGGCCAAGGAAAAAGCCGCCGGCAACCCGGTGGTGGTCAATGAAAAAGCCGTCGACAACAGCAAGAGCCTGTAAGCGACAGCACTTGATCAAGCCCGTCATCGCGCATCGATGCTGGGCTTTTTTTTAAGCCTGGGTGGGAAGGAAATGGATATGAAAATGCTCAAGTTGATCGCGTTCGCCGGTGTCATGGCGATGTCTTCTCTGGTCATGGCCGAAGGCGGCGGTGACCGCACCTTCGAGCGCGCCTTCAGCGCCAACGCCAAAGCCATGGAGCAATACGCCGCCGAGCAAGGCAAAGCGGCGCCAGTGGTGAAGGACTACGAATACGGCATGAAGCTGGACGTGGTGAAAATCGTCAGTGTGGTGAAGCCGCAGCCAGGTTGCGCGGTGGTCCCGACGGCCATGACCTACGAGGATTCGAAAGGACAGCTCAATACGCTCAAGTACAGCGTGGCGGGTGTGTGCCGCAACAGCGGTGGCTGAGGACGCACACGTTGCGTATTTCAATTCGGAATGTTTAAAACTTGTGTGGGAAATGCTGAGCTTTCCCACACAAGTTTTCAGGTTGCCCGTCGGACATCCGCTCTCTACCCAATGTTCCAACCTGCGTACAACTTCCCCCTTTCCTTCGCCTCGGCCACGGTGATGCTCGGCGACTTTGCTGCGTTGCTGGAAGGCACGCATTGCAAGACGCTGCTCGGCATCGCCCAAGTCGTCATGCTCGGCGAACTGGCGGTGAACAAGGCACTGGATAACGTCAATCCTGCCGCATAACTCGGTGGGAGCGGGCTTGCTCGCGAAAGCGGTGTGTCCATTCAATATTGATGTCGACTGACACGGCCTCTTCGCGAGCAAGCCCGCTCCCACAGGTATCTGCGGTGTGATATCGATCGGGGCACAAAAAAGGCGTCCCGAAGGACGCCAAAAATTCACCTCTGACCAAAGGAGCAAGGAGCTTCTAAAAGGTGAATGGTATTGCTCGTTAAACTCAGAGAATCGCCAGCGGGTATTCGACGATCACGCGTACTTCATCCAGGTCGGATTCGAACGCCGTGGCGCGGGTGGTGGCCTGACGCAGGCGCAGCGACAGGTCTTTCATCGAACCGCTTTGCACCACGTATTTGACTTCGACATCCCGCTCCCAGCGCTTCTGGTCGGTCAGCGGATTACCCTCGGCATCGCGGCGCATGTACACGGCGTTGGCGTTGGAATAGTCCGCGTCAGTGCCGCGTGCGTAGCGGGTCATGAAGGACAAACCGGGTACGCCGTACGCGGTCATGTCGAGGTCATAACGCGCCATCCATGAACGTTCTTTCGGCGAGTTGAAGTCGCTGTACTGGATGGAGTTGTCGAGGAAGATCGAGTCGGACTGGCGCAGGTAATCGAAGTCGTCGTTTCCGTTGTTGCGCTGGTGGGAGAGGGCGACGGAGTGGGCGCCGAATTTCACGCCGACACGGCCGCTCCAGATGTTGTTGTCGAACCGCCCGAGCAACTGCTTGCCTTCGTCGACAGCCTTGTAATAGTTCAGGCCAGCGAACAATGACACGTCATCGGACAGTGGATAGGTCCATGCGGTGCCGGCGTAATACTGATTCCAGGCGTCCTTGAGGCGACTGGAATAGAGGCTGAAGCTGAGGTTCTTGTTCAGCGCATAATCGCCACCGCCGTAAGCGATCCACGGCGAATTGACCGGGCCTGCGTAGAAGGTTGCGAAGTTCTCGCGCATGTCGCTGGAAACCGGTTGGCTCATCGCGTGCAAGCGCCCGCCCTGAACCGACAGGCCTTCGATGCTGGTGTTGGTTGCCGTCACACCGCGAAAGCTTTCCGGCAACAAGCGTGAGTCACCTGCTGCAACGACTGGCGTCGCAGGGAACACATCGCCCACCTTGATCACCGTATCGAACGCCCGCACTTTCGCGGCGCCACCGACCTTGGTGTACTCGTCCCGCGCCTGGCCGTCACTGTTGACCGGCAACACATCAAACGAACTGCGGCCACCGTTGCGCCCGTCGCCGGTGTCGAGCTTCAGCCCGATCATCGCAAACGCATCGACACCCACCCCGACGGTGCCCTGGGTGAAACCGGATTCGAACTTGCTGATTACCGCATGCGCCCAGGCTTCGGAATAACCGTTGCCGGTGGGGCTGGACTGGCCGTTTCGATGATCACGATTGAAGTAGAAATTGCGGTTGAGCACCGTCAGGCTGCTGCCTTCGACAAAGCCCTCGGGCTTGTCTTCGGCAAACACCATGGACGGCCCGGAGCCGACCACCACCGCTAAAGCGGCCATCGACATTTTTTTATGGTTAACCATCAAACACTCCTTGGGATCGGCAGAGCGGGAACGTGCTTCGGCGTAAGTTTTATTGTTCGGCGGGGCAGGGCCCGCCGGCATTGGTCGCCGGGTGACATCGTTACAAGCTGCGGATAACGCCAAGGTGATGGGGGAATTACAATTTCGTCATGTGAGTGGAGTGAAAACGGTCAGGTCAGGGCTGCGAGCTGTTCGATCGTTTGGGGGAAACGTTCGACCAGACGGATCAGGGTTGTGGCCTGAGCATTGGGCGTTGCTCGTCCTTGCTCCCAGTTTTCGAGTGTTCGCGTGTTGGTGCGTAGATACATCGCGAATACTGACCGGGAAAGATTAAGTTGCTGACGGATGGCTACGACTTCCTCCGCAGTGATCGGCATCAGTTTTGGCAACTGAACCTTGTGGGTACGCAAGGTGATTTTGCCTTGGCGTTCATCGGCCAGTGCTTCCAGTCCATCCATCAATTCGGAAAAAATGTCACGTTTCATAGTGGGTTCTCGCGTTGAGTTCTCTATCCAGTGTTTTTCTGAAAAGTTTTTTCTGGGCAGGTGTCAAATCGTCCTGCTCGTTTTTGTTGTAGACGGTAAAGAGCCAGAACTGATCGAAGCCTGACCACCAGTAATAAATCACTCGTAATCCGCTGCGCTTACCTTTGCCTCTTCGTTGGTCGCTAAAGCGAATTTTACGAAGCCCGCCTGTGTCCTCAATGAGATCGCCCGCTTGCGGATTTTTCAGCAACTCCAGTTGAAAGCTGCGAAACAGTTCGTCATCCAGATAGTCGTCTCGGTGCTTCTGAAACACAGGCAATTCGATAAATAGAGCATCCATGTTCTGTACGCTACCTACGTATAGTGTTGTCTCGATAATCGAATCGGTCAAGGCCTCCTGGCCTTGCTTTTCGTCCCTTTTTCAACGGTAGACGCCGGTCGTAAAAACACCTGTAGGACGAATTGACGGGAGCTGTAGGAACGTTCGACTGATCTGTGAAGAGGCTTCGCAACTGGCGTGTCGGAACAATCGCGCAGCAGTGTCCAGCGCCGAATGGCGAAAGTGGCGGGGTGTGAAGCTATGAAGAGGGTGGATGTGCCGACGCCATCGCGGGCAAGCCACGCTCCTGCAGTAATCCGGGGTGGCACAGAATTTGTGAATGACACACAACCTGTAGGAGTGAGCCTGCTCGCGATAGCGGAGTCTCAGGCACTGAATATGGTGGAAGTGCCGACGCCTTCGCGAGCAGGCTCGCTCCCACATTGGTTTTTGGGTGTCCCCGGATTTTGTGAACGACGCACAAACCTGTCGGAGCCGGGCTTGCCCGCGATGAGGACAGCGCAAGCGCTCGAGATATCGAATCCTGTAAAAACAAAAACGGCACCCGAAGGTGCCGTTTCTTTTGTTGCCAGTTCTAACGGAGCAATCAGCCCGCCAGACCCGCCTGCTGAACCAGTGTCAGCAATGGCTGCGGATACACACCCAGGAAGAATGCGACCAGGGCGATGGCCAGCAGCATTACGCCGCCTGCCTTCTGTTCCCAGTGCAGCTGGGCGTCGTGGCGACGCAGGTTTGGCTCGATCAGGTACAGGGTGACCATCACGCGCAGGTAGTAGAAGACGCCGATGGCGCTGCCCAGTACCAGCGAACCTACCAGCCACCACTGGTGCGATTCGACACCGGTCGCGATGATGTAGAACTTGCCGATGAAGCCCGCGGTCAGCGGGATACCGGCCAGGGACAGCATCATCACGGTGAGTACGGCGGTCAGGTACGGACGGCGCCAGAACAGGCCGCGGTACTCGTACAGTGCGTCGGCGTCACGGCCGTTGTACGGCGAGGACATCAGCGTGATCACGCCGAACGCGCCGAGGCTGGTGATCACGTAGGTGACCAGGTAGACGCCGATGGCTTCCACCGCCAGACCCTTGCTCGCCACCAGTGCGATCAGCAGGTAGCCGAAGTGCGCGATGGACGAGTAACCGAGCAGACGCTTGAGGTTGCTCTGAGTCAGGGCCAGCAGGTTACCGAACAGGATCGAGGCAATGGCGATGACGGTCAGTACGTCGCTCAGCACGCCACTGCTGGCAGCAGGGGAGATCTGGAACAGACGCACCATGACCGCAAACACCGCAACCTTCGAAGCGGTCGCAAGGAAGGCTGCGACCGGTGCCGGAGCACCTTCGTAGACGTCAGGCGTCCACAGGTGGAACGGTACCAGCGACAGCTTGAACGCCAGACCGATCAGCATCATGCCCAGGCCCAGTTGCGCCAGCGAGCTAGGCAGGCCGGTTGCAGCCAGTGCCTGACCGATACCGACGAAGCTCAGCGAACCCGAGTCGGCGTACAGCAGCGCCATACCGAACAACAGGAACGCGGAACCGGCGGCCGACAGCACCATGTACTTGATGCCGGCTTCCAGCGAACGCTTGTTGAAGAAGGCGTAAGCCACCAGACCGTAGACCGGTACCGAGAGCAGTTCCAGACCGATGAACAAACCGGCCAGGTGCTGCGCGCTGACCAGAACCAGACCGCCGGCGGCGGCCATCAGGATCAGCAGGTAGAGTTCTTCTCGGTTGCCCGGGTAACCCGAACCGCCATCGCCCAGATAGGCGTGGGCGAGGGTGACGCAGGCGAGGGTGGCGACCAGGATCAGCGCCATGTACAGGCAGGCGAAGGTGTCGATCTGCAGCAACGGGGTCACGGCCAGAGGCGCGACTTTCAGTGCAGGCAGGATCGACAGCAAGGCCAGGTTCAGACCGGCGACCGAGATCAGGAAGGTCTGCGAGTGGTTGCGGCGCCAGGCGATTGCCAGCATCACCACGATAATGGTGAGGCTGGTGATCAACAGTGGCGCAAGCGCAATAAAGTGTTGAATCGTGAATTCCATAGCGCTCTTACCGGGCCGAAGCGAGTTGAGTGAAGGCGGTGCCGAGCCACTGCTGCACGCCATGCATCGTGGCGGCGGAAGTGTCGAGGAACGGCTGCGGGTAGACGCCGAGGTAAACCAGCAACGCCGCAAGGCCCAGCACCATGATCAGTTCGCGACCGTCCATACCGTGCAGGATCGAATCCGATTTGGCCGGGCCGAAGTAGGCGCGGTGGATCATGATCAACGAGTAGACCGAACCGAACACCAGACCGGACGTGGCAATCGCAGTGATCCATGGCGCACTGGCGAACGTGCCGATCAGGATCAGGAATTCGCCGACGAAGTTACCGGTCCCCGGCAAGCCCAAGGATGCGGCGGCGAAGAACAGGCTGATTGCCGGCAGGTAAGCGATACGCGACCACAGACCGCCCATCTCACGCATGTCACGAGTGTGCAGACGCTCGTACAGCTGACCGCTGAGGATAAACAGTGCCGCCGCCGACAGACCGTGCGCCAGCATCTGGATCACAGCGCCTTGCAGCGCCAGTTGGCTGCCGGAGTAGATGCCGATCAGTACGAAACCCATGTGGGAAACGGACGAGAAGGCGATCAGACGCTTGATGTCGGTTTGGGCGAACGCCAGGAATGCACCGTAGAAAATCCCGATCAGACCGAGGGTCATGGCGATCGGCGCAAACTCGGCCGAGGCGTTCGGGAACAGCGGCAGGGCGAAACGCAGCAGACCGTAGGCCGCGGTTTTCAGCAAGATACCGGCGAGGTCGACGGAACCTGCGGTCGGTGCCTGGGCGTGAGCGTCAGGCAGCCACGAATGGAACGGCACCACTGGCAGCTTGACCGCGAAGGCGATGAAGAAGCCGAGCATCAGAATGTACTCGGTGGTCATCGACATCTTGGTTTTCAACAGGTCGGCGTAGTTGAAGGTAATCACGCCGGTGTTGTTGAAGTTGACCAGCACCAGACCCAGGATCGCCACCAGCATGATCAGGCCGGAAGCCTGAGTGAAGATGAAGAACTTGGTTGCTGCGTAGATCCGGGTTTTCTTGCCGTCCGAAGAACTGTGACCCCAGAGCGCGATGAGGAAGTACATCGGCACCAGCATCATTTCCCAGAAGAAGAAGAACATGAACAGGTCGAGGGCGAGGAACACGCCGACAACGCCGCCCAGGATCCACATCAGGTTCAGGTGGAAGAAGCCAACGTGACGTTGAATCTCTTTCCACGAGCAGAGTACCGAGAGGATACCCAGCAGGCCGGTCAGCAGGATCATCAACAGCGACAGGCCGTCGAGGGCCAGGTGCACGTTGATGCCGAAGCGCTGGATCCAGACATGCTTGAACTCAAGCGCCCAGGTCGGATCGGCGCCAGGCGCCGGAGCAAATGAATAGTCACCGTGGGCCCACAGCCAGAGGCCGAGGGCGAGTTCCAGGGTCATGGTCAACAGCGCAATCCAGCGGGGGAGGGTAGCGCCGAAGCGCTCACCCATCCAGCACAGCAGGCCGCCGATGAAGGGGATCAGGATTAGCCAAGGCAGAATCATGACGGGCTCGTTTCCTTTCGCAAATTCGCAAGGTTCATATCAGACCGCTACCAGCACGATGGCGCCAATGACCAGCACGGCACCAGCAGCCATCGAAGCAGCGTACCAACGCAGTTGACCGGTCTCAGTGCGGCTCAGGGCGGTGTGACCACCCTTGGCCATACGCGGGATCAGACCGATGGTCTGGTCGAGCGGGTCTTTGCGCAGCATGTGGCTGATCGCAAGGTACGGCTTGACGAACAGTTTGTCGTAGATCCAGTCGAAGCCCCAGGCAGCGAACCACCAGGCCGAGAGGAAACGGCCGATGCCGCTGTTGGCGATTGCCGTCACGAAGCGACGCTTGCCGAGGAACAGCAGGGCCGCCAGCAGGATACCGGCCAGGGCGATGGCGCCCGAAGCGATTTCCAGACTGTGCTTGGCTTCGCCACCGGCATGCCCAACGCTTTGCGGCAGTACGCCGTGCAGCGGTGGAACGATCATGGCGCCGACGAAGGTCGACAGCACGATCAGCACCGACAGTGGCAGCCAGTGAGCGATGCCGTGACCGGCGTGGGCTTCAGTCTTGGCTTCACCGTGGAACGTGATGAAGATCAGGCGGAAGGTGTACAGCGACGTCATGAACGCGCCGACCAGACCTGCGTAGAGCAGACCGTGGTTGCCGCTGGCGAACGCTTCCCAAAGGATTTCGTCCTTGGAGTAGAAGCCCGCGGTGACCAGTGGCAGAGCGGCCAGCGCAGCACCACCGACGATGAAGCTGGCGTAGGCCAGTGGCAGTTTTTTCCACAGGCCGCCCATCTTGAAGATGTTCTGCTCATGGTGGCAGGCAACGATCACCGCACCGGAAGCAAGGAACAGCAGGGCCTTGAAGAAGGCGTGGGTCATCAGGTGGAAAATCGCGCCATCCCATGCGCCAACGCCCAGCGCCAGGAACATGTAGCCGATCTGGCTCATGGTCGAGTAGGCGAGGATACGTTTGATGTCGGTTTGTACCAGTGCCGCGAAGCCTGCGAGAACCAGAGTCACACCACCGACGATGCCGACCAGGTGCAGGATTTCCGGTGCCAGGGTGAACAGACCGTGGGTACGGGCGATCAGGTAGACACCGGCGGTCACCATGGTCGCGGCGTGGATCAGTGCCGAAACCGGGGTCGGACCGGCCATCGCATCCGCAAGCCAGGTTTGCAGTGGCAGTTGCGCCGATTTACCGACTGCGCCACCCAGCAGCATCAGGGTTGCCAGAGTGATCCAGAAGTCACCGACCTGGAATTTCTGCGGTGCCAGCACCAGCAGTTCCTGGATGTTCAACGTGCCCACTTGCTGGAACAGGATGAACAGGCCGATGGCCATGAACACGTCGCCGATCCGGGTCACGATGAAGGCCTTGAGTGCGGCGTTACCGTTGTTGCGGTTGCTGTAGTAGAAACCGATCAACAGGTACGAGCACAGGCCCACGCCTTCCCAGCCGAAGTACAGGAACAACAGGTTATCGCCGAGCACCAGGAACAGCATGCTGGCGATAAACAGGTTGGTGTACGAGAAGAAGCGCGAGTAACCCGCTTCGCCGCGCATGTACCAGGACGCAAACAGGTGGATCAGGAAACCTACGCCCACCACCACGCCGAGCATGGTGACCGACAGGCCGTCGACGTAGAGGGCGAAGTCAGGCTTGAAGCCTTCCACCGCCATCCACTTCCAGAGCACCAGGGTGTAGTGACCGCCTTCGGGTGGCGCGACGTTGAATTGCCAGATGACGTAGGCGGCAACAATCGCCGACAAGCCAATGGAACCCACGCCGATCAGCGCCGAGAGGTTTTCCGACCAGCGTCCACGGGAGAACGACAGCAGCAGGAAACCGATCAGGGGGAATACAAAAGTCAGAAAGATTAGGTTCATCCGCGCATCTCACTGGCAGCGTCGATATCGAGCGTGTGGAAGCGGCGATACAGTTGCAGCAGGATCGCCAGACCAATACTGGCCTCGGCGGCTGCAAGGCTGATCACCAGAATGAACATGATCTGTCCATCCGGTTGCGCCCAGCGAGCGCCCGCCACGATGAAGGCCAGTGCAGAGGCGTTCATCATCACTTCCAGGCTCATCAACACGAACAAAATGTTGCGGCGGACCATCAGGCCGACCAGACCAAGGCAGAACAGGATGCCGGCAACGGCCAATCCATGCTCGAGAGGGATAGCAGGCATGTCTTACTCCTTCGCCTCGTTACGGCCCAAATGGAACGCCGTGACGGCTGCGGCGAGCAGCAGCATCGAGGCGAGTTCGACCACCAGCAGGTACGGGCCGAACAGGCTGATGCCCACGGCTTTCGCGTCCACGGTGGTGTGGCCGATGGCCTGACCGCTCTGGTGAGCGAACAGTACATACAGCAGTTCGGCGAGCAGCAGGGCGGCGAGAATCACCGGCCCCGCCCAGATACCGGGCTTGAGCCAGCTGCGTTCCTGCTGAACCGAGGCTGGGCCCAGGTTCAGCATCATCACCACGAACACGAACAGCACCATGATGGCGCCAGCGTAGGCGATCACTTCCAGCACGCCGGCGAACGGTGCGCCGAGTGCGAAGAAGGTCATGGCCACGGCGATCAACGAGATGATCAGGTAGAGCAGGGCATGCACAGGGTTGGTGTTGGTGACCACACGTAGCGTGGACACAACCGCGATACCCGATGCGAAATAGAAAGCGAATTCCATCGTTCTTCCTTAAGGCAGCAAGCTCTTCACGTTGATCGGTTCGGCTTCGTTCTGCGCAGAGCCTTTCGGCTTGCCAGCGATTGCCATACCTGCAACACGATAGAAGTTGTAATCAGGGTTTTTGCCGGGGCCGGAGATCAGCAGATCTTCTTTCTCGTACACCAGGTCCTGACGTTTGAACTCGGCCATCTCGAAATCCGGGGTCAGCTGGATTGCGGTGGTCGGACAGGCTTCCTCGCAGAGACCGCAGAAAATGCAGCGCGAGAAGTTGATACGGAAGAAGTCCGGGTACCAGCGACCGTCTTCGGTTTCAGCTTTTTGCAGCGAGATGCAACCGACCGGGCAAGCCACGGCGCACAGGTTGCAGGCTACGCAACGCTCTTCGCCATCGGGGTCGCGGGTCAGGACAATACGGCCACGGTAGCGTGGCGGCAGATAGACCGCTTCTTCCGGGTATTGCAGGGTGTCGCGCTTGCGAAAGCCATGGCCGAAGACCATGACCAGGCTGCGCAACTGGGTACCGGTACCCTTAACGATGTCGCCAATATATTTGAACATGGGTCAAATCCTCACTGAACCGCAACCGCAGGTGTGTTCCACAACACAACCGCAGCGGTTATCAGCAAATTGATCAGGGTCAGTGGCAGGCAGAATTTCCAGCTGAAATCCATCACCTGGTCATAACGCGGACGCGGGATGGAAGCGCGCAGCAGGATGAACAGCATGATGAAGAACGCGGTCTTCAGTGCGAACCAGACGAAGGACAGTTGCGGCAGGATGCCGAACGGACCGTGCCAGCCACCGAAGAACAGGGTGACCAGCAGCGCCGAGATCAGGATGATGCCGATGTATTCACCGACGAAGAACATGCCCCATTTCATACCGGCGTATTCAATGTGGTAACCGTCGGCCAGTTCCTGTTCCGCTTCCGGCTGGTCGAACGGGTGACGGTGAGTCACAGCCACGCCAGCGATGAAGAAGGTACAGAAGCCGAAGAACTGCGGAATGATGAACCACAGGTTCTGCGCCTGGTACTCGACGATGTCGCGCATGTTGAACGAGCCGACCTGCACCACGATGCCCATCAGGGCCAGGCCCATGAACACTTCGTAGGACACGGTCTGCGCCGAGGCACGCAAGCTGCCGAGCAGGGCGAACTTGTTGTTACTCGACCAGCCGGCGAACAGCACCGCGTAGACCGACAGGCCGGCCATGGCGAAGAAGAACAGCAGGCCGATGTTCAGATCCGCCACGCCCCAGGTCGGGGTGATCGGGATGATCGCGAAGGCGATCAGCAGGGCGGACATGGCCACCACCGGCGCCAAAGTGAAGATCACTTTATCGGCAAACGGCGGGGTCCAGTCTTCCTTGAAGAACATCTTGAGCATGTCGGCGGCGATCTGGAACATGCCGAACGGACCAACGCGGTTCGGGCCGTAACGGTCCTGCCACCAGCCCAGCAGGCGACGTTCGACAAAGCTGAGCAACGCGCCTGCGACCACAACGGCCAGCAGAATCACGATGGCTTTGATGACCGTCAGGATCACATCGATCACTTCAGGGGTGAACCAGGTCATTGCGCTGCCTCCTGCAGACCGTCGACGGACACGCCGGCGAATGCCGGTGGAATGCCGGCGATGCCCGCAGGCAAGGCCACCAGACCAGCGCCCAGTTCTTCATTGATGCGCAGCGGCAGACGCAGGGTCTGACCGGCCACGTTCAGGCTCAGCAGGGCACCGTCGTTGACGCCCAGGCGATCTGCTTCGGATTTCGCCAGAGCAACATAAGCAGCCGGGATGCGCTCTTGAACCGGCGCGGCTTTCGACGAGTTTTCGTCGCTGCCGAACAGGTGGTAGAACGGCACGGCTTGCCAGGTGCCCGGCGCCGGGTTGAACGCACGCGGAGCGGCAGCGAACCAGCTCAGCGAGTCGCCAGTGCTTTCGATCAGGCGAGTGCCCGGATCGCCAGCGCGCAGGTGACCACCGACTTCGTCCTGGAACTTGTTCCAGGCTTGCGGCGAGTTCCAGCCTGGCGACCAGGCGAAAGGAACCTGCTGACGCGGCTCAACCGAACCCGAGTAACCTTCCATGGAGAAGGCGAACGCGGTGTCTTTGTCCTGCGGAGTGCGTGGTTCGTGAACGCTGATGTCGGCGCGCATTGCGGTGCGACCGGAGTAGCGCAGCGGCTCACGCGCCAGTTTCAGACCCTTGATGCGGAACGCGGCAGACGGAGCGGCATCAACGATACGCGCCAGTTGCTCAGTGCTCGAGGCCACGGCAGCGGTAACGTGGTCGAGTTGCGTCCAGTCGATTGGCTGGTTCAGCAGGGTCGCGCGCAGGGCGTGCAGCCAGCGCCAGCCTTCGTGAACCAGGATGCTCGCATCCATGTACTGCGGATCGAAAACCTGGAAGAAGCGCTGGGCGCGACCTTCCTGGCTGACCAGCGTACCGTCGCCTTCAGCAAAGCTTGCCGCTGGCAGAACCAGTTGAGCGCGATCGGTGGTGGCGGTCTTCTGGTGGTCGGCAACGATCACGACTTTCGCCGCGTTCAATGCCGCATCGACCTTGGCTTTCGAGGTGCGGGTGTACAGATCGTTTTCCAGCACGACGATGGCGTCTGCTTTGCCGTCGATGACCGCTTGCAGCGCCGCGTCGACCGATTCGCCACCGAGCATGGCCAGGCCGAGGCTGTTGGCTTCCGGCACGATCAGGCTGATCGAACCGTTCTTCTCGCGCAGCTTCAGGGCCTTGGCGATGTTCGCGGCGGCTTCGATCAAGGCTTTGGAACCCAGCGAAGTACCGGCGATGATCAGCGGACGTTTTGCCGCGAGCAGGGCATCAGCAATGCGCTTGGCCAGTTCCAGTGCTTCGGCGTCCAGACCTTCAACGGCTGGTGCGCTGGCGTCCAGGGCGTGAGCCACGGCGAAACCGATGCGCGCCAGATCGTCAGGCGCTGCGTGTACGCATTCTTCAGCGATGTCGTCGAGCTTGGTTTCAGCCAGGCTGGCGATGAACAGCGGGTTCAGCGCGTGCTGACCGATGTTCTTCACTGCCGCGTCGAGCCAAGGCTGAACGCGCATGGCTTCGGCCATGTCTTCGGCTTTGCCCTTGACCGATTGACGCAGGGCCAGGGCCATACGGGCAGCGGTCTGGGTCAGGTCTTCACCGAGCACGAATACCGCGTCGTGGTCTTCGATGTCGCGCATGTTCGGCACAGGCAGCGGGCTGTCTTTCAACACTTGCAGAACCAGGCGGATACGCTCCAGTTCGGATGCTTCGATACCGGAGTAGAAGTGCTCGGCGCCGACCAGTTCACGCAACGCGTAGTTGCTTTCGAGGCTGGCACGCGGCGAACCGATACCGACGATGTTGCGGCCGCGCAGCAGATCAGCGGCTTTATCCAGCGCAGCGTCGAGGCCCAGCTTGGTGCCGTCGGCCAGCAGCGGCTGACGTGGACGGTCGGTGCGGTTGACGTAGCCATAACCGAAACGGCCACGGTCGCACAGGAAGTACTGGTTCACCGAACCGTTGAAACGGTTTTCGATGCGACGCAGTTCGCCGTAACGCTCGCCCGGAGAAATGTTGCAACCGCTGGAGCAGCCATGGCAGATGCTCGGCGAGAACTGCATGTCCCACTTGCGGTTGTAGCGCTCGGAGTGAGTCTTGTCGGTGAACACGCCGGTCGGGCAGACCTCGGTGAGGTTGCCGGAGAACTCGCTTTCGAGGGTGCCGTCTTCAACGCGACCGAAGTACACGTTGTCGTGGGCGCCGAATACACCGAGGTCGGTGCCGCCGGCGTAATCCTTGTAGAAACGCACGCAGCGGTAGCAGGCGATGCAGCGGTTCATTTCGTGGGAAATGAACGGGCCCAGTTGCTGGTTCTGGTGGGTGCGTTTGGTGAAGCGATAACGGCGCTCGTTGTGGCCGGTCATCACGGTCATGTCTTGCAGGTGGCAGTGACCGCCTTCTTCGCACACTGGGCAGTCGTGCGGGTGGTTGGTCATCAGCCATTCGACAACACTGGCGCGGAACGCCTTGGACTCATCGTCGTCGATGGAGATCCAGGTGTTGTCGGTGGCAGGCGTCATGCAGGACATGACGATGCGACCACGGGTGTCGTTCTCGTCGGTGTACTGCTTGACCGCGCACTGGCGGCAGGCCCCGACGCTACCAAGCGCGGGGTGCCAGCAGAAATAAGGGATGTCGAGGCCCAGCGACAGACATGCCTGTAACAGGTTGTCTGCCCCGTCGACTTCGAGCGCTTTGCCGTCTACGTGGATAGTGGCCATGGTTCAAAGGTCTTCGTTGGCCCGGTGTCAGCGGGCGTGGCTAATGGAATCTTGTTATTCGTCCGAATCCAGTCAGCCCCGAAAGGCGTCATCGGACGAAAGGCGAAGGGCACGGACCCTTCGCCTTTTTAAGCGTTTACGCGCCGACTACAATCGGCCTTGCCAGAGGCGGGACGGCGGCGCTTGCAGGCGCGATACCGGCTTCGAACTCTGGACGGAAGTATTTGATGGCACTGCCCAACGGCTCCACGGCACCCGGTGCGTGAGCACAGAAGGTCTTGCCTGGGCCGAGGAAGTTGACCAGACCCAGCAAGGTCTCGATGTCACCTGGCTGACCGCGGCCTTGTTCGATGGCCATCAAGAGCTTGACGCTCCATGGCAAACCATCGCGGCACGGGGTGCAGAAGCCGCACGACTCGCGAGCGAAGAACTGCTCCATGTTGCGCAGCAGGGAGACCATGTTGACGCTGTCGTCCACCGCCATGGCCAGGCCGGTACCCATCCGGGTGCCCACTTTGGCGATGCCGCCGGCGTACATTTGTGCGTCGAGGTGCTCCGGCAACAGGAAACCGGTACCGGCCCCACCTGGCTGCCAGGCCTTGAGCTTGAAGCCGTCGCGCATGCCGCCGGCGTAATCTTCGAACAGCTCGCGACCGGTGACGCCGAATGGCAGTTCCCACAGGCCAGGGTTCTTGACCTTGCCGGAGAAGCCCATGAGCTTGGTGCCCATGTCTTCACTGCCTTCGCGAGCCAACGATTTGTACCAGTCAACACCGTCGGCAATGATTGCCGGCACGTTGCACAGGGTTTCTACGTTGTTCACGCACGTCGGCTTGCCCCACACGCCCACGGCGGCAGGGAAGGGCGGCTTGGAGCGCGGGTTGGCGCGGCGGCCTTCAAGGGAGTTGATCAGTGCGGTTTCTTCACCGCAGATGTAACGCCCGGCGCCGGTGTGGACGAACAGCTCGAAATCGAAGCCGCTGCCCAGGATGTTCTTGCCCAGCAGGCCGGCTGCCTTGGCTTCTTCCACGGCACGGTTGAGGTGCTTGGCGGCGGTGGTGTACTCGCCACGCAGGAAGATGTAGCCACGGTAGGTTTTCAGTGCGCGGGCACTGATCAGCATGCCTTCGATCAGCAGATGGGGCAGTTGCTCCATCAGCATGCGGTCTTTCCAGGTGTTCGGTTCCATTTCATCCGCGTTGCACAGCAGGTAGCGGATGTTGATGGATTCGTCTTTGGGCATCAGGCCCCACTTCACGCCCGTGGGGAAGCCTGCACCGCCGCGACCTTTGAGGCCAGCGTCTTTCACGGTCTGGACGATGGCGTCCTGATCCATGTCGGCGAAGGCTTTGCGCGCAGCGGCGTAACCGTTCTTGGCCTGGTATTCGTCGAGCCACACGGCTTCGCCGTCGTCACGCAGACGCCAGGTCAGCGGGTGAGTCTCGGCCGAACGCTGGATGCGGTTGGCAGGACCGAAAGATGTCAGGGTCATACGTAGCCCTCGAGCAGTTTGGCCACGCCAGCAGGCTGCACGTCGCCAAAGGTGTCGTCGTCGATCATCAGCGCCGGTGCCTTGTCGCAGTTGCCGAGGCAGCAGACAGGCAGCAGGGTGAAACGACCGTCGGCGGTGGTCTGACCCAGGCCGATGCCCAGATTGTTCTGGATTTCGCTGACCACCGACTCGTGGCCACCGATGTAGCAGACCATGCTGTCGCAGACGCGAATGATGTGACGGCCAACCGGCTGACGGAAGATCTGGCTGTAGAATGTCGCCACACCTTCAACGTCGCTGGCCGGGATGCCGAGGATCTCGCCGATCGCGTACAGGGCGCCATCCGGCACCCAGCCGCGTTCTTTCTGAACGATCTTCAGGGCCTCGATCGACGCCGCGCGCGGGTCTTCGTAGTGATGCAGCTCGTGCTCGATGGCCGAGCGCTCGGTTTCACTCAAGGTGAAACGGTCTGTCTGGATAAGCGTGCTGTTCATGCTTAGCGGTCCACGTCGGCCATAACGAAGTCGATACTACCCAGGTACGCAATCAAGTCCGCGACCATGCTGCCTTTGATCACCGAAGGGATCTGTTGCAGATGCGGGAAGCTCGGAGTGCGGATCCGGGTACGGTAGCTCATGGTGCCGCCGTCGCTCGTCAGGTAATAACTGTTGATGCCCTTGGTCGCTTCGATCATCTGGAAGGATTCGTTGGCCGGCATGACCGGGCCCCACGAAACTTGCAGGAAGTGCGTGATCAGGGTTTCGATGTGCTGCAGCGTGCGCTCTTTCGGCGGCGGCGTGGTCAGCGGGTGATCCGCCTTGTACGGGCCTTCCGGCATGTTGCGCAGGCACTGGTCGATGATCTTGATGCTCTGGCGCATCTCTTCGACGCGGACCATGCAGCGGTCGTAGGCATCGCCGTTGGCAGCCAGCGGAACTTCGAACTCGAAGTTCTCGTAGCCGGAGTACGGACGCGCTTTACGCAGGTCGAAGTCGCAACCGGTCGAACGCAGGCCGGCACCGGTGACGCCCCATTCCAGGGCCTCTTTGGTGTTGTACTGGGCGACGCCGATGGTACGGCCCTTGAGGATGCTGTTCTGCAGGGCAGCCTTGGTGTATTCGTCGAGGCGCTTTGGCAGCCATTCAACGAAGTCTTTCACCAGTTTGTCCCAGCCGCGCGGCAGGTCGTGGGCAACACCGCCAATGCGGTACCAGGCCGGGTGCAGACGGAAACCGGTAATGGCTTCAATCACCGTGTACGCCTTCTGGCGGTCGGTGAAGGTGAAGAACACCGGAGTCATGGCGCCGACGTCCTGGATGTAAGTCCCCAGGAACAGCAGGTGGCTGGTGATCCGGAAGAACTCGGCCATCATGATGCGGATGACGTCGACCTTCTCGGGCACCTTGATGCCGGCCAGCTTCTCGACCGAGAGCACGTACGGCAGGTTGTTCATCACGCCGCCGAGGTAGTCGATACGGTCGGTGTAAGGGATGAAACTGTGCCAGGACTGACGCTCGGCCATCTTCTCGGCACCACGGTGGTGGTAACCGATGTCCGGCACGCAGTCGACGATCTCTTCACCGTCCAGTTGCAGAATGATGCGGAAAGCACCGTGCGCGGAAGGGTGGTTCGGGCCGAGGTTGAGGAACATGTAGTCCTCGTTGGCACCGGAACGCTTCATGCCCCAGTCTTCAGGACGGAAGCGCGCGGCTTCTTCCTCAAGCTGTTGCTTGGCGAGGTTGAGGCTGTACGGATCGAATTCGGTGGCGCGCGCCGGGAAGTCCTTGCGCAACGGGTGACCTTCCCAGGTCGGCGGCATCATGATGCGCGACAGGTGCGGGTGGCCTTTGAAGTCGATGCCGTACATGTCCCAGACTTCACGCTCGTACCAGTTGGCGTTCGGCCAGATGCTGGTGACGGTCGGCAAGCTCAGGTCGCTTTCGGACAAGGCGACTTTGATCATCACGTCACTATTACGCTCAAGCGACATGAGGTGATAGAACACGGTGAAGTCGGCGCCCGACGGCAGCCCTTGACGCTTGGTGCGCAGACGCTCGTCCACGCCGTGCAGGTCATAGAGCATGACGTACGGCTTGGGCAGGTTGCGCAGGAAGGTCAGGACTTCGACAAGTTTGGCGCGAGCCACCCACAGCACCGGCATGCCGGTGCGGGTCGACTGAGCGGTGAACGCTTCGGCGCCAAAACGGTTGTTCAATTCGACGACCACATCCTGGTCGTCTGCCTTATAAGGCGGGATGTACAGAGCGCTGCCTGTAGTCATGGTTATTTTTTCGCTTTCGGTCAACGTAAAGAATGAAGCCAGCTTCTCGTTTCTTTGTAAGAACAGACTGGATCAGACTTCGTCAGGGCTGCGCAGGTTGGTGACTGCGATTCGCTGTTCGCGGCGCTGTTCTTTCTGCGAAGGCATGTCGGCGCGATAAACGCCTTGATCACCAACGACCCAGGACAGTGGGCGACGCTCCTGGCCAATCGATTCCTGCAACAGCATCAAGCCTTGCAGAAATGCTTCTGGACGGGGCGGGCAGCCAGGTACGTAGACGTCCACGGGCAGGAACTTGTCCACCCCTTGAACCACGGAGTAGATGTCGTACATGCCACCGGAGTTGGCGCACGAGCCCATGGAAATCACCCACTTCGGCTCGAGCATTTGCTCGTAGAGACGCTGAATGATCGGCGCCATCTTGATGAAGCAGGTGCCGGCGATAACCATGAAGTCGGCCTGACGCGGTGATGCCCGGATAACTTCGGCGCCAAAGCGCGCGATGTCGTGGGGCGCCGTGAAGGCGGTGGTCATTTCCACATAGCAGCACGAAAGGCCGAAGTTGTACGGCCACAGGGAGTTTTTACGCCCCCAGTTGACCGCGCCACTCAGCACGTCTTCGAGCTTGCCCATGAAAATGTTTTTGTGGACTTGATCTTCTAACGGATCGGAAACAGTTTCCCGTTCGCCAATCGGATATTGCTCGTTAGGAGCATCGGGGTCGATTCTGGTGAGATTGTATTGCATTGCCAAAGCCTCATTGTTTCAGCTTCGCCTGCCGCTTGCGACGAGCTTCCGGAGCCCAGTCAAGGGCGCCCACTCGGAACAGGTAGACAAGACCTGCCAACAGAATTGCTATGAAAACGAGAGCTTCGACGAATCCGGTCCAGCCGCTTTCGCGGACGGACACAGACCATGCAAAGAGAAAGAGGGCTTCGATATCGAAGATCACGAACAGCATCGCGACCAGATAGAATTTGGCTGAGAGCCGCAAGCGGGCGCCACCGGTAGGTAGCATGCCGGACTCGAACGGTTCGTTTTTGCTGCGGCCCCAGGCTTTTGACCCGAGGAGGCTGGAGACGCCGAGCATGAAGGCACACAGGCCGACTACACCCAGAAGGAAAATGGCAAAGCCCCAGTTGTGGGCCATGAGTCCTGTCGCTTCGGGCATGCTGGTAATCCTTAACAGAGAGCAAAGGTCTCTGAGCTTGATAAAGAAATAAGGCAGTGACGATATGTCGCAGCAATCAATCGGGCTGATTTTATGGCTAAACACCCAGCAAGTAAAATTCCTATAGCGAAATTATTTATTGGAATAAGGACATAGCGCACCTCCAATGCCCTGCAGCCCATGCGTTGCGGGCATTAGCCGGGTTTACGCGAATTATGTTTTGTGGGAAATGTAACGAACATAGTTGCTGCTAAATGATAATTGATATCGTTTGGAGTGGTTTTGTAACTGTTTAGCGGTGCAGTAATCGGAAAGTTGTCTTATATGCCCGTTACTGCAAGTAGCGGTGGCGAGCGTTTTACCGGTTTTTTGTGACGCGGGTACCGCTCTGGATCAATGTTTTTTGTCGCGGCTGACGCTTTTCCTGTGGGAGCGAGCCTGCTCGCGAAAGCGGTGGATCAGTCACTGCATATGCAAGCTCACACAGCGCCTTCGCGAGCAGGCTCGCTCCCACAAGGGATTTGCGGTGCCGGTGAGGTTTTCAAAGGCAAAAAAACGCCCCGAACCAGTCGGGGCGTCAGTCGTGCAGCTCTGCGGTTAGCTTTTTATCCGATCCGCAAAGGCCGTTTGCTCAGCGAAGCCGAATCAGTGGAACTGTTCTTCTTCGGTCGAACCGGTCAGTGCGGTGACCGAGGACGAGCCACCCTGGATCACGGTGGTCATGTCGTCGAAGTAGCCAGTGCCCACTTCCTGCTGGTGAGCCACGAAGGTGTAACCCTTGGCGGCGTCAGCGAATTCCTGCTCCTGCAGCTTCACGTAGGCAGTCATGTCGTTGCGGGCGTAGTCGTGCGCCAGGTTGAACATGCTGTGCCACATGTTGTGAATGCCGGCCAGGGTGATGAACTGGTGCTTGTAACCCATGGCGGACAGTTCGCGCTGGAACTTGGCGATGGTCGCGTCGTCCAGGTTTTTCTTCCAGTTGAAGGAAGGCGAGCAGTTGTACGACAGCAGTTGGTCCGGGTATTCCTTCTTGATCGCCTCGGCGAAGCGACGGGCTTCTTCCAGATCCGGCTTGGCGGTTTCGCACCAGATCAGGTCGGCGTACGGCGCGTAAGCCAGGCCACGGGCGATTGCCTGATCCAGACCGGCACGTACCTTGTAGAAGCCTTCCTGAGTACGCTCGCCAGTTACGAACGGCTGGTCGTACGGATCGCAGTCGGACGTCAGCAGGTCAGCAGCGTTGGCGTCGGTACGGGCCAGGATGATGGTTGGCGTGCCGGCAACGTCAGCCGCCAGGCGTGCAGCGGTCAGCTTCTGCACGGCTTCCTGAGTTGGAACCAGTACTTTGCCGCCCATGTGGCCGCATTTTTTCACGGAAGCCAGTTGGTCTTCGAAGTGAACGCCGGCGGCACCTGCTTCGATCATGCTCTTCATCAACTCGTACGCGTTCAGCACGCCGCCGAAACCGGCTTCAGCGTCAGCCACGATTGGCGCGAAGTAGTCGATGTAGCCGTCGTCACCCGGGTTCTTGCCGGCTTTCCACTGGATCTGGTCAGCACGACGGAACGAGTTGTTGATGCGCTTGACCACGGTCGGAACCGAATCCACCGGGTACAGCGACTGGTCCGGGTACATCGATTCTGCGGAGTTGTTGTCCGCAGCCACCTGCCAGCCCGACAGGTAGATTGCCTGGATACCGGCTTTAACCTGCTGAACAGCCTGGCCGCCGGTCAGGGCGCCCATGCAGTTGACGAAATCTTTCTCTGGGCGGAAGGACGGCTTGGCACCCTGGGTCACCAGGTTCCACAGCTTCTCGGCGCCCATTTTCGCAAAGGTGTGCTCAGGTTGAACCGAGCCACGCAGACGGACGACGTCAGCAGCGGAGTAAGTGCGAGTCACGCCTTTCCAGCGCGGGTTTTCAGCCCAGTCTTTTTCAAGGGCTGCAATTTGCTGTTCGCGTGTCAGTGCCATGGAGATAAACCTCGTCGCGTCTTTATGAAAAGTTGTTCTGCGGTGGAAAATTCCTGCGCTCGCTGACCAGAAGCTTAGGTGGTCAAGTCGGATTCGGCGGGGTAGGCGACGGGATGAACGATGGGCTCGAGGGGAAGTGAGCAGGTAGTGGCGCACTGCGGAGCGCATTCGGGCGTCGTGGGCCTTTATACGAACTACAGCGTGAAGCCGGGTTACCTAATTACGCTTCCGTCCCTCGGGACAACTTCGTTCCAGTCGGCAACCTCGTCAAACACACCTTGTGGGCGGTACAGACACGAAGCGGTTCGCGGGGTAGGTGCGAAACATCGCTTCGAAGGCCCTTGCCAGGGCCTCTGATTAGCGGGAGCGAGGCCATCATGCCTTCGCTTTTTTGCCTCGTCAAACGTTTTGTAGTGCTTTTTTTCAAGCACTACATCTTTCGTCTAATACGACTAATCAGTCAGTTTTCGGTGCTTTAGTCCAGCGTGTCGACTTTCACCCTTAAAGTCATGTCATCCCGGCCTTGAGTAGAGTAGCTGCGGGTCTGGCTCTGTTTGTCGGCCTGGGTTTCGCGGTTTATGCCGGCGAGGGTGATCCACTCTCCCAGCCGGCCGCTGACGGTTGTGTCGGTACTTTGCACGTTCACTACATCGGGACGTTCCTGGCTCATGCGGTCACGGTTGGTACTGATTGCCAGGTGAACGATGTCGCCGGTGACGCTGGCGGTGACGTAGAAGCCCTGGGTGACGTTGCGGTATTGGGTCTGGCTGCTGTAATCGCCGTAGGAGTTGGTCTGGCTGCTGGTGATCGGCACGCTCTGGCCGACCTGGATCAGTGCCGGTGCGCCTTCGCTGGCCTGTACCTGCTGGATGCCGCCATCACGGCTGGCGGTGCTGTAGTTGATGATCCTGGTCTGTTGGTCGCCGGTGTTCTGCTGGTTGTTCTCGTTGGTGTCGACGGTGATCAGCAGGCGCTTGGGCGCGGTGTCGAGCTGAGTGATCAGGGCTTTGAGTTCCTGGATCTTGTCTGGCTCGGCCTTGATGATCAGCTGGTTGCCATAGGCGCTGACCTGGCCGTCCCTGCCGATGAAGTCTTGCGCCATCGGCAGCATGTCGGCGCTGGTGCGGTACTTGAGGGGCACGATTTCAGTGGCTGCCATCACCGAAAAACTGCAGGCGAGCAGCAGGGTGGTGAGCAGGGTGCGTAGGGACATGTCCGTTATCTCCGCTTTCGAAAGGCTTGATATTGCCAGTTTGTCGGCCCGGGGTGGGGCAAGTTGAATCGTAGACAGCAAAACGCCCCGGCATCGTGAGATGGCGGGGCGTTTTGAGTGTTCTTGACGCCGCTATCGCGAGCGGGCTCGCTCCCACAGGTTCAGTGCAAATCCTGTGGGAGCGAGCCTGCTCGCGAAAGGAGCGCCTCGGTCTTACGCCGAATGCCGAACCATATCGACATGCGGAATCCCGGCTTCGAGGAATTCCTCACTGACCAGTTTGAAGCCCAGACGCTCATAGAACGCCGTGGCTTGCACCTGCGCGCTGAGCATCTGCTGCTTCAGCCCGCGGGCTTCAGCTTCGGCGATCACTGCTTGCATCAGCGCATCGCCCACCTTCATCCCGCGCCAGTCTTTGAGCACTGAAACGCGACCGATGTGCCCATCAGGCAACAGGCGCGCAGTGCCGATCGGAAAGTCGCCTTCGAACGCCAGAAAATGCACGGCGGTCGCGTCATCCGCGTCCCATTCCAACTCAGGTGGCACCGATTGTTCGGCAATGAACACCGTTTCACGAATGCGCCGGATCTCGGCGATGTCCTTCTGCCAGTCTGCGACACGTACGCGAATCTTATTCATCGGCGAATCCCAGGCTGCCCTGTTTGACCAACTCGCACAGCAGGCCGCGGCCGTCTTCGTCGTTCAGCCACTCGCCGAGGTTGTCGGCGTGCAGCGCGTCGGCGGCGCAGATCATCTTCAGCAGCTCGCGCAGCTTGCCCGGCAGGTAACGGCTCTGGCCGCTGGCGAACAGCAGCAGGTCGTCATCGACTTCCGACCAGGCCAGGCGCGCGCTCGGGTTGCGGATCAGCACGGCACCGTCTTGCAGGGCAGCGAGGAAGTCATCTTCTTCGACGTCTTCCGGACCGACCACCAGTTCCGGGTAGCGCGGCTCGGTCATGTACTGGCCGAACCAGGTCAGCAGCAGGCGCTCATCGCTCATGTGCTCGGCGAGCAGGCTTTTCAGGCGATCCAGTGCATCGTGCTGAATCTGATGCGGATCGACGGCTGGCTTGGCGTCGGCATCGGTGTAGCGCTCTTCGTCAGTCAGGAACTGGCTGAGGAAATCGGTGAAGTGAGTCAGTACTTCGGAAGCGCTCGGCGCACGGAAGCCGACCGAGTAGGTCATGCAGTTGTCCACGGCTACACCGCAGTGGGCCAGGCGCGGCGGCAGGTAAAGCATGTCGCCCGGTTCCAGAACCCACTCTTCGGTCTCGTGGAATTCGGCGAGGATGCGCAGGTCGGCGTGTTGCAGCAGCGGGCTTTCGGAGTCGCACATCTGGCCGATTTTCCAGTTGCGCTTGCCGTGGCCTTGCAGCAGGAACACGTCGTAGTTGTCAAAGTGCGGACCGACGCTGCCGCCTGGGGCGGCAAAGCTGATCATCACGTCGTCAACGCGCCAGCTCGGCAGGAAACGGAAGTTTTCCAGCAGCTCGCTGACTTCCGGGACGAACTGGTCAACTGCTTGCACCAGCAGGGTCCACTCTGTTTCCGGCAGTTTGCTGAACTCGTCTTCAGCGAACGGGCCGCGACGCAGTTCCCATGGGCGCTCGCCGTGTTCGATCACCAGGCGCGATTCGACTTCTTCTTCCAGGGCCAGGCCGGCCAGTTCGTCGGCGTCGATCGGGCTTTCGAAGTCAGGAATCGCCTGGCGGATCAGCAATGGCTTTTTCTGCCAGTAGTCGCGCAGGAACTCGCGCGCCGTGATGCCACCCAGAAGTTGAAGATGAATATCGGGATTCATATGTAACCTATTGAAAAAAAGCACTTTTCAGACGGGAATAAAAACGCCCGGCGCGGCCGGGCGTCTCAAACGGGTCAAGCGGTCGATCAGATGCGTTTGGCTTGTGCTACAGCGTTGCCGATGTAGTTGGCCGGAGTCAGCTGTTTCAGCTCGGCTTTCGCTTCGGCTGGCATGTCCAGGCCGTCGATGAAAGTCTGCAGCGCTTGCGGGCTGATGCCTTTGCCGCGCGTCAGTTCTTTCAGTTTCTCGTACGGGTTTTCAATGTTGTAGCGGCGCATTACGGTCTGGATCGGCTCAGCCAGGACTTCCCAGCAAGCGTCGAGGTCAGCGGCAATCTTCTGCTCGTTGAGCTCCAGTTTGCTGATGCCTTTGAGGCTGGCTTCGTAGGCGATCACGCTGTGGGCAAAGCCGACACCGAGGTTACGCAGTACGGTGGAGTCAGTCAGGTCGCGCTGCCAGCGGGAGATCGGCAGTTTGCTCGCCAGGTGCTGGAACAGCGCGTTGGCGATGCCCAGGTTGCCTTCGGAGTTTTCGAAGTCGATCGGGTTGACCTTGTGCGGCATGGTCGACGAACCGATTTCGCCAGCGATGGTGCGCTGCTTGAAGTAACCCAGGGAAATGTAGCCCCAGATGTCACGGTCGAAGTCGATCAGGATGGTATTGAAGCGCGCAATCGCGTCGAACAGCTCGGCGATGTAGTCGTGCGGTTCGATCTGCGTGGTGTACGGGTTGAAGCCCAGGCCCAGCTCGTCTTCGATGAAGGCGCGGGCGTTGGCTTCCCAGTCGATCTGCGGGTAGGCCGACAGGTGCGCGTTGTAGTTGCCGACAGCGCCGTTGATCTTGCCCAGCAGCGGAACGGCAGCGACCTGAGCGATCTGACGCTCGAGACGGTAAACCACGTTCGCCAGCTCTTTACCCAAGGTGGTCGGCGAGGCCGGTTGACCGTGGGTGCGCGACAGCATCGGCACGTCAGCGAAGCGGATCGCCAGTTCGCGGATGGCGTTGGCGGTCTGGCGCATCAGCGGCAGCATTACGTCGTCACGGCCTTCGCGCAGCATCAGGGCGTGGGACAGGTTGTTGATGTCTTCGCTGGTGCAGGCAAAGTGGATGAACTCGCTGACCTTGGCCAGCTCCGGCAGCTTGGCCGCCTGCTCCTTGAGCAGGTATTCGATCGCCTTGACGTCGTGGTTGGTGGTGCGTTCGATCTCTTTGACGCGCTCGGCGTGCTCCAGCGAGAAGTTTTCAGCCAGTTCATTCAGAACGGCGTTGGCCTCGGCGGAGAAGGCTGGCACTTCCGGGATACCGGCGTGGGCGGCCAGGCGCTGGAGCCAGCGCACTTCAACCAGAACGCGGGCACGGATCAGGCCGTACTCGCTGAAAATCGGGCGCAGGGCCTGGGTTTTGCCGGCGTAGCGGCCGTCAACAGGGGAAACCGCAGTGAGCGAAGAGAGCTGCATGGGGTGTTCTCGGACAGTCGGGCAACGAAATGGGGCGCGTATCATACATGAAAAAATCCGCCGGTCCGTTGCCAACTGACCGGCGTATTACGCGCTACAGACTACAAAACTTTTATTGCGCGACGATTTACTCGCTGCGCATCAACGGATACAGCTCTTTGAGCAGCTTGCGCCGGCTGATCACCAACTGCCAGCGGTGGCCGCCGAGCTGTCGCCACAGGCGTGCCGAGCGGATGCCGGCCAGCAGCAGGGCGCGGATCTTCGAAGCGTTGCTCGGTTGCTGCAGGTTGCGCATGTCGCCATGCACCTGAATGCGTTGGCGCAGGGTGCTCAGGGTGTCCTGATACAGCGCGCCACAGGCAGCGACCACGTTTTCGTGGGCCGGGCCGAAGTGTTCGACCTGCGACTGGATCTGCGGCAGGCGCTTGCCGATGGTGTCGAGCATGTCGTTACGTTTGGCCAGTTGCCGCTCGAGGCCAAGCATCGACAGGGCGTAGCGCAATGGCTCGCGCTGCAGGGTGCTCGGGTCGCGTTCGAGCGCGCCGATCAAGGCCCGGTAACCTTCGCGCAGATTGATGTCGTCGCCGCCGTACACGTCCAGTGTGTCCTTCGGGTCGCGCACCAGCAGGCTGCCGAGCATGCAGCTCAGGCCCGCCTCGCTGGTCTGGCCGGTCTTGGCGATCCGGTCGACCAGCACGGCGGCGAGAAACACGCCGCCCAGCGCCGTCAGTTGCTCCTGAGTCGGGCTCATGCCTGGCCGCTCCACGGCTCGGCGACTTCGATCACGCCGCCGCCAAGGCAGATTTCACCGTCGTAGAACACCACGGACTGGCCCGGAGTGACCGCGCGTTGCGGTTCGTCGAACACGGCGCGGTAGCCGCTGGCGGTTTTTTCCAGGGTGCAGGCCTGATCGCTCTGGCGATAGCGAACCTTGGCAGTCAGGCGCAGCGGCTGGCTCAGGTCGATCGGGTTGACCCAATAGATTTCCGAAGCGAGCAGGGCGCTGGAGAACAGCCATGGATGATTGTTGCCCTGGCCGACGATCAGTTCGTTGGTGTCCAGATCCTTGCGCAGCACGTACCACGGTTCGTCGCCGGCATCTTTCAGGCCGCCGATGCCCAGACCCTGACGCTGGCCGATGGTGTGGTACATCAAGCCGTGGTGACGGCCGATGACTTCGCCTTCGGTGGTTTTGATTTCGCCCGGTTGTGCCGGCAGGTATTGCTTGAGGAAGTCGCTGAAACGACGTTCACCGATGAAGCAGATCCCGGTGGAATCCTTCTTCTTGGCGGTCGCCAGCTCGTATTTCTCGGCAATTGCGCGTACTTCCGGTTTTTCCAGTTCGCCGACCGGGAACAGGGTCTTGGCGATCTGTTCGCCGCCGACGGCGTGCAGGAAGTAGCTCTGGTCCTTGTTCGGATCCAGGCCCTTGAGCAGTTCGGTGCGGCCCTCGATGTCACGGCGACGCACGTAGTGGCCGGTGGCAATCAGGTCGGCGCCGAGCATCATGGCGTAATCGAGGAACGCCTTGAACTTGATCTCGCGGTTGCAGAGGATGTCAGGGTTCGGCGTGCGCCCGGCCTTGTATTCGGCCAGGAAGTGCTCGAACACGTTGTCCCAGTACTCGGCGGCGAAGTTGGCGGTGTGCAGCTTGATACCGATTTTGTCGCACACAGCCTGAGCATCCGCCAGGTCGTCCATGGCGGTGCAGTATTCCGTTCCGTCGTCTTCTTCCCAGTTCTTCATGAACAGGCCTTCCACCTCGTAACCCTGCTCGATCAGCAGGAGAGCGGAAACGGAAGAGTCCACGCCGCCGGACATGCCGACAATGACGCGCTTCTTGGATGTGTCAGAAGGGGCTGGATCACGCATAGGGATTCAATGAGTGTCTTGAAAAAGGACGCGATTCTATCAGGCTCACGGCCTCAAGGCTAAAGAGAAGGGCGGATCAGTTCGAGACTGAAGTGATGACCGGCCAGATAATCGTCGATGCAGCGGATGATCAGCTCGCTGCGCCAGTTATCGCGCTGGGCGATTAATTCGTCGCGGGTCAGCCACTTGGCGCCGACGATGCCGTCATCGAGTTGATAGTCGGGGTGGTGTTGCACGGCTTTGGCGCTGAAGCACACGCGCTGGTAAGTCACGCCGTTGCTCGGAGCGGTATACAGGTAAATGCCGATCACGCCGGTGGGTTCGACGTCCCAGCCGGTTTCCTCGAGGGTTTCGCGCACGGCGGCTTCGATCAGGGTTTCGTCGGGGTCGAGATGGCCGGCGGGCTGGTTAAGCACATTACGTCCGGCCTTGTGCTCTTCGACCATCAGGAAGCGGCCGTTCTCCTCGACGATGGTGGCGACGGTGATGTGGGGGAGCCATTCCATAAAACTTCCTCAATCTCTTGGTTAAAACCCGATCCCTTGTGGGAGCGAGCCTGCTCGCGAAAGCGGTGGGTCAGTCAATGAAGATGTTGAATGATAAACCGCATTCGCGAGCAGGCTCGCTCCCACAGGGGGGGGGTATTGCAGGCAGAAACACAAACCCCGGCACGGGGCCGGGGTTTGTTTACCGCGCTACAACCTTATACCAGCGCAGCAATCGCCGCGTTGAAGGTTGCGCTTGGGCGCATGGCCTTGCTGATCAGCTCGGCATCAGCGTGGTAGTAACCACCGATGTCCACTGGCTTGCCCTGAACGGCGTTGAGTTCGGCAACGATGGTCGCCTCGTTCTCGGTCAGGGTTTTGGCCAGGGTCGCGAACTGCGCTTGAAGTGCAGCGTCTTCGGTCTGGGCGGCCAGGGCCTGAGCCCAGTACAGCGCCAGGTAGAAGTGGCTGCCGCGGTTGTCGATGTTGCCGACTTTGCGCGATGGCGACTTGTTGTTGTCGAGGAACTGGCCGGTAGCCTGATCCAGGGTCTTGGACAGCACCAGCGCTTTCGGGTTGTTGTAGTTCACACCCAGATGCTCGAGGGACGCTGCCAGTGCAAGGAATTCACCCAGCGAATCCCAGCGCAGGAAGTTCTCTTCAACCAGTTGCTGCACGTGCTTCGGAGCCGAGCCGCCGGCGCCGGTTTCGAACAGACCACCGCCGTTCATCAGCGGCACGATCGACAGCATCTTGGCGCTGGTGCCCAGTTCCATGATCGGGAACAGGTCGGTCAGGTAGTCACGCAGAACGTTACCGGTGACCGAAATGGTGTCCTTGCCTTCGCGGGTGCGCTGCAGGGTGTACTTCATCGCGTCGACCGGGGCCATGATCTGGATGTCCAGACCGGTGGTGTCGTGATCCTTCAGGTAAGCCTGAACTTTTTCGATCACTACGCCGTCGTGGGCGCGCATCGGGTCCAGCCAGAAGATTGCCGGGGTGCTGCTTGCGCGAGCGCGGTTGACGGCCAGTTTGACCCAGTCCTGGATCGGGGCGTCTTTGGTCTGGCACATGCGGAAGATGTCGCCGGCTTCAACAGCCTGTTCCATCAGCAGGGTGCCTTTGCTGTCGGTCACGCGAACCACGCCGTCAGCCTTGATCTGGAAGGTCTTGTCGTGCGAGCCGTACTCTTCGGCTTTCTTCGCCATCAGGCCAACGTTTGGCACGCTGCCCATAGTGGTCGGGTCGAAAGCGCCATTGGCTTTGCAATCTTCGATCACGGCCTGGTAGATGGTCGCGTAGCAACGATCCGGGATCACAGCCTTGGTGTCGTGCAGTTGGCCGTCGGTGCCCCACATTTTGCCGGAGTCACGGATCATCGCCGGCATCGAGGCGTCGACGATAACGTCGCTTGGCACGTGCAGGTTGGTGATGCCCTTGTCGGAGTTGACCATCGCCAGCGATGGGCGAGCGGCGTAGACCGCTGCCATGTCGGCTTCAATCTGAGCTTGTTGCTCGGCTGGCAGGGCCTTGATGCGCGCGTACAGATCGCCGATGCCGTTGTTGAGGTTGAAGCCGATCTGGGCCAGCACGTCAGCGTGCTTGGTCAGGGCGTCTTTATAGAACTCGGCAACGATCTGGCCGAACATGATCGGGTCGGAGACCTTCATCATGGTCGCTTTCAGGTGAACCGACAGCAGCACGCCTTGTGCCTTGGCGCTGTCGATTTCAGCGGCGATGAACGCACGCAGGGCGTTTTTGCTCATCACGGCGCAGTCGAGGATCTCGCCGGCCTGAACAGTGGTTTTTTCTTTCAGGACGGTAGCGGTACCGTCTTTGGCGATCAGCTCGATCTTCACAGCGTCAGCGGCGTCGATCAGGGCAGCTTTTTCGCTGCCGTAGAAATCGCCGGTGCTCATGTGAGCGACGTGGGACTTGGAGTCCTTGGCCCAGGCGCCCATTTTGTGCGGGTGCTTGCGCGCGTAGTTCTTGACCGACAGCGGAGCGCGGCGGTCGGAGTTGCCTTCACGCAGAACCGGGTTCACGGCGCTGCCCTTGACCTTGTCGTAACGCGCCTTGGCGTCTTTGTCGGCGTCGCTGGTCACGGTTTCCGGGTAGTCCGGCAGGTTGTAACCCTGGGCTTGCAGCTCTTTGATCGCCGCTTGCAGCTGAGGAACCGAAGCACTGATGTTCGGCAGCTTGATGATGTTGGCTTCAGGCGTAACGGCCAGAGCGCCCAGTTCGGCGAGGTGGTCGGCTACGGCTTTGTCGCCCAGTTGCTCGGGGAAGCTGGCCAGGATGCGTGCTGCAAGAGAGATATCGCGGGTTTCCACGGCGATATCGGCCGAGGCGGTGTAAGCCTCGATGATCGGCAGCAGGGAATAGGTGGCGAGGGCTGGAGCTTCGTCGGTGAAGGTATAGATGATCTTCGAGCGGGTGGGCATATTCGGATTAACTCTCTCTTCTTTGCTAAAGCGTGCGCAGAAACTCGAGGGGCGCCGGGTAAGCGCGTTCGTTCAAAGTCATCCATGAACCGAATGTCGAGATTCTTCGCGGTGATGTTGGGTGCATCAGTAGAGCGTCAAGCAGTCGGACTGCGGTAACAACCCGACCAATCAGGCGGAAAGTCTCGTGCTAGAGAGGCCAGCCGTCGTGACCCTTTGGTCAGCGGGCGGCATTATACATAGGTAGCTGGCAATCTGCCGATGGTTCATATGCAACGATTCTCGTCCATTGGTCTAAAGGTCGCAGGGCAGGGTGGCGCGTAGAGTCGCTGTGAATGCTTGAGTTTGGCGCTTTTCCCTTTGCTTTCAGGCTTGTACGAAGCCAGATGTGCCCGCGCCGTGAACAGAGGGTTTGCGTGTTGATTTAACTGGGTTACGCTCGAACCAAGCCAGATGTTCAATCCAAACAATGGAGTTCAGCATGGGTTACAAGAAGATTCAGGTTCCAGCCGTCGGCGACAAAATCACCGTCAATGCAGACCATTCTCTCAATGTTCCTGATAACCCGATCATCCCCTTCATCGAAGGTGACGGCATTGGTGTCGACATCAGCCCGGTGATGATCAAGGTTGTCGATGCTGCTGTTCAGAAGGCCTACGGCGGCAAGCGCAAGATTTCCTGGATGGAAGTCTATGCCGGCGAAAAAGCCACTCAGGTTTACGACCAGGACACCTGGCTGCCCCAGGAAACCCTGGACGCGGTCAAGGATTACGTGGTTTCCATCAAAGGCCCGCTGACCACGCCGGTCGGTGGCGGCATCCGTTCGCTGAACGTGGCCCTGCGTCAGCAACTCGACCTGTACGTCTGCCTGCGCCCGGTGCGCTGGTTCGAAGGTGTGCCAAGCCCGGTGAAAAAGCCTGGCGACGTCGACATGACCATCTTTCGCGAGAACTCCGAAGACATCTACGCCGGCATCGAGTGGAAGGCCGGTTCGCCGGAGGCCACCAAGGTCATCAAATTCCTTAAAGAAGAAATGGGCGTCACCAAGATCCGTTTCGACCAAAACTGCGGCATCGGCGTCAAGCCGGTTTCGCTCGAAGGTACCAAGCGTCTGGCGCGCAAGGCCCTGCAATATGTGGTCGACAACGATCGCGACTCGCTGACCATCGTGCACAAAGGCAACATCATGAAGTTCACCGAAGGTGCCTTCAAGGAATGGGCCTATGAAGTGGCGGCCGAGGAGTTTGGCGCGACCTTGCTCGACGGCGGTCCGTGGATGCAGTTCAAGAACCCGAAAACCGGCAAGAACGTCATCGTGAAAGATGCCATCGCCGACGCCATGCTCCAGCAGATCCTGCTGCGCCCGGCCGAGTACGACGTGATCGCGACCCTTAACCTCAACGGCGACTACCTCTCTGACGCTCTGGCGGCGGAAGTGGGCGGTATCGGTATCGCGCCGGGCGCCAACCTGTCCGACACCGTGGCGATGTTCGAAGCGACTCACGGTACTGCGCCGAAGTACGCCGGCAAGGATCAGGTCAACCCGGGTTCGCTGATTCTCTCGGCCGAGATGATGCTGCGCCACATGGGCTGGATCGAAGCGGCGGAGCTGATCATCAAGGGCACCAACGGCGCCATCGGTGCCAAGACCGTGACTTATGACTTCGAACGTCTGATGGATGGGGCCAAGCTGGTTTCGTCTTCGGGCTTCGGAGATGCGCTGATTTCGCACATGTAAGCGATGCGGGTACAAAAAAACCGCCTTCGGGCGGTTTTTTCATGGCTGAGTGACGGGTAGCGTCAGCTCGACACCTTTTCGGTATGGTGCGCAGGCACGGCCGGCTCGCTGGCAGCTGTCGCAGCTTTGATCTTGACGGCGTGCAGGCCTTTGGGGCCTTGAACGATGTCGAAGCTCACGGCCTGTCCGGCCTTGAGGGTTTTATACCCGTCCATCTCAATGGCGGAGTAGTGCGCAAAGAAATCAATGTCTTTGCCATCCTCGTCGCGTCCTTCGCGGGCATCGGTGTTGATGAAGCCGAATCCCTTGGCATTGTTGAACCACTTGACCTTGCCGACAGCCATGCTCAAATCCCTCTGCAACAGACTCCATCGCTGGAGTATCATCCAGGACATCCGCAATCGAATTCGGTTAAATGAATTGACTCCGCGGATCTTTTTTACCCACTGTGGGCTCTATTGGTTGTAACACCGTTTTCCCGATAGTCAAGGTGACCGGGCAGTCGGAGTTGAAAAGGTGCACAACCGCCCCCACCACTGTATTTGCACAACTGACGAACCTTTCTTTCCATGCATGCAATCAGCCAGATTCGACTAACATTCAATCAGGATCGCCCGCTTCTCCAAAAGGATCTTCCACAGGAGCACGACGACGATTCGGCAGGCGTTGCTGTTCAGGAAGCAAAGCCTGCGTTACAGGCGCCGCCGATGTACAAGGTGGTTTTGTTCAACGATGACTACACACCGATGGATTTCGTCGTCGAAGTGCTCGAGGTGTTTTTTAACCTGAATCGCGAGCTGGCGACCAAGGTCATGCTGGCCGTCCACACAGAAGGACGGGCAGTATGTGGAGTGTTTACCCGCGACATCGCCGAGACAAAGGCCATGCAGGTCAACCAGTACGCCAGGGAAAGCCAGCATCCGCTACTCTGTGAAATCGAGAAGGACGGTTAATCGCCGACCACTTGGGTATGAGGTGAAGCTATGTTAAACCGCGAGCTCGAAGTCACCCTCAATCTTGCCTTCAAGGAGGCTCGTTCGAAGCGTCATGAATTCATGACCGTCGAACACCTGCTGCTGGCCCTATTGGACAATGAGGCTGCCGCCACCGTATTGCGTGCCTGCGGCGCAAACCTCGACAAACTCAAGCACGACCTGCAGGAGTTCATCGACTCCACCACGCCATTGATCCCCGTCCATGACGAAGATCGCGAAACCCAGCCAACCCTGGGCTTCCAGCGTGTACTGCAACGTGCTGTTTTTCACGTACAGAGCTCGGGCAAACGCGAAGTGACTGGCGCCAACGTGCTGGTTGCAATCTTCAGTGAGCAAGAGAGTCAGGCCGTGTTTCTGCTGAAACAGCAGAGCGTTGCGCGCATTGATGTCGTCAATTACATCGCCCACGGCATTTCAAAGGTGCCTGGGCACGGCGATCACTCTGAAGGTGAACAAGATATGCAGGACGACGAGGGCGGTGAGTCTTCTTCCTCAGGCAATCCTCTGGATGCTTATGCCAGCAACCTGAACGAACTCGCGCGCCAGGGTCGCATTGACCCGTTGGTCGGCCGCGAAATGGAAGTCGAGCGTGTCGCGCAGATTCTTGCGCGTCGGCGCAAGAACAATCCGCTGTTGGTGGGTGAGGCTGGCGTGGGTAAAACCGCGATTGCCGAAGGCCTGGCCAAGCGTATTGTCGACAACCAGGTGCCGGATCTGCTGGCCAACAGCGTCGTCTACTCGCTCGATCTCGGCGCTCTGCTCGCGGGCACCAAGTATCGCGGTGATTTCGAGAAGCGCTTCAAGGCGCTGCTCAATGAACTGAAAAAACGTCCGCAGGCGATTCTGTTCATCGACGAAATCCACACCATCATTGGTGCGGGTGCTGCGTCCGGTGGCGTCATGGATGCCTCGAACCTGCTCAAGCCATTGCTGTCGTCTGGCGACATTCGCTGCATCGGCTCGACCACGTTCCAGGAATTTCGCGGCATCTTCGAGAAGGACCGTGCTCTGGCGCGGCGCTTCCAGAAGGTCGATGTCGTCGAGCCATCGGTGGAAGACACCATCGGTATCCTGCGCGGCCTGAAAGGGCGTTTCGAACAGCATCACAACATCGAATACAGCGATGAGTCGTTGCGCGCCGCTGCTGAACTGGCATCGCGCTACATCAATGACCGGCATATGCCGGACAAGGCCATCGATGTGATCGACGAGGCGGGCGCCTATCAGCGTCTGCAGCCGGTCGAGAAGCGCGTGAAGCGCATTGACGTGCCGCAGGTTGAAGACATCGTGGCGAAAATCGCGCGGATTCCGCCGAAACACGTCACCAGTTCCGACAAGGAGCTTCTGCGTAACCTGGAGCGCGACCTGAAGCTGACGGTGTTTGGTCAGGACGCAGCGATCGATTCGCTGTCGACCGCGATCAAGCTGTCCCGTGCCGGCCTGAAGTCGCCTGACAAACCGGTCGGTTCGTTCCTGTTCGCAGGGCCTACCGGTGTCGGTAAAACCGAGGCTGCGCGGCAGCTGGCCAAGGCATTGGGGATCGAACTGGTGCGCTTCGACATGTCCGAGTACATGGAGCGCCACACCGTGTCGCGTCTGATCGGTGCGCCTCCGGGCTATGTCGGTTTCGATCAGGGCGGTCTGTTGACCGAAGCGATCACCAAGCAGCCGCACTGCGTATTGCTGCTCGATGAAATCGAGAAGGCGCATCCGGAAGTCTTCAACTTGCTGCTGCAGGTGATGGATCACGGTACGCTCACCGACAACAACGGGCGCAAGGCGGACTTCCGCAACGTGATCATCATCATGACCACCAACGCCGGTGCCGAGACCGCAGCGCGTGCTTCGATCGGTTTCACCCATCAGGACCACTCGTCTGATGCGATGGAAGTGATCAAGAAGAGCTTTACGCCTGAATTCCGTAACCGCCTGGACACCATCATCCAGTTTGGTCGCCTCAGCCATGAGGTCATCAAAAGTGTGGTGGACAAGTTCCTTACCGAACTGCAGGCGCAACTGGAAGACAAGCGTGTGTTGCTGGAGGTTACCGACGCGGCGCGCAGTTGGCTGGCGGCCGGTGGTTACGATTCGGCCATGGGCGCACGTCCGATGGCGCGCTTGATCCAGGACAAGATCAAGCGTCCGTTGGCGGAGGAGATTCTGTTTGGCGAGCTGGCCGAGCATGGCGGTGTGGTTCACATCGACATCAAGGATGGTGAGCTGACGTTTGACTTCGAGACTACGGCTGAGATGGCCTGACGGCTTGGTTGTGGCTTTGGAAGGCGCCTTCGGGCGCCTTTTTTGTTATCTGGAGTTTTTGGGTTTTGGGTGTATATCCGTTGCTGCGGTAACGGCTTGTTAGGGTTCCGCCCTTACGGCGGGTCACTTTTTCCAGACGCCGAAAAAGTAACCAAAAAGGCTTTGCCCTGACGTTCGGCCCTCGCCTAGGCTCGGGTTCCTTCGCTGCGGGATTGATCCGGGGGCATCGCCTACGGTTTGCTTCGCTGCACCTCCTCTCGATGTGTTTGGCTGCGCCAAACGGTCGCTGCGCTCCCACCCCCGGATAACCCCCTCCACTCAGCCTGCCGACGGGCCTTGAGATCAAAAGCTTTACTCGAGCTAACGCTCATCGTGTTGAGTGGTGAAAAGCACAGCGTGCCTGGCTTTGGGGTTGTGGTGGATTTGCCCCTCACCCCAGCCCTCTCCCTCTGGGAGAGGGCTGGGGTGAGGGGCTTTTGATCTTGTTTTGGCTTTCGCTTTGGCTTTGGCTTTGGCTCTTGATCTTTTGCCCCTTCGGCAGGCCGAGCGTAGGTGTTCATCAGGGGGTAGGCGCGCAGCGCCGTGCGGCGAAGCCGCATACATCGAGAGGAGGTGCAGCGAAGCAAACCGTAGGCGATGCCCCCTGATGGACACCGTAGGGGGGGAACACTGAGCCTCAGCGAAGTGCCGTACGCCGGGGCAAAGCCTTTTGGTTCCTTTTTGGCGTTTGAAAAAGGGACTCGCTGTAAAAGCGAAACCGCCAGCCGCAACACCCGCAGCAACGGATATACACCCAAAACCAAAACCCAAATCGCAGACAAACAAAAACGCCCGGCATAGCCGGGCGTCTTGTATTGACTTGATTAGCGAGCGCGGTAAGTGATGCGCCCTTTGCTCAAGTCATAGGGCGTCAGCTCGACGCGCACTTTGTCACCGGTAAGAATACGAATGTAGTTCTTGCGCATCTTGCCGGAAATATGCGCGGTTACGACGTGCCCATTTTCCAACTCCACACGAAACATGGTGTTGGGCAGGGTGTCGACGACAGTGCCTTCCATTTCGAAGCTGTCTTCTTTCGACATGCAGTAAAGCCCTCGGTGTCCAATGAATGGCCCGGTGCAACTGCGCCAGGCAAAAGCGGCGTGCATTGTGCCCGAAAAAGGGGGTTTAAGCCAAGGGGTTTAGGGCCTGCGATTAGTTCAGGATCACCCAGCGCTGATTAATCAGCAATTCGATAGGGCGATACTGGGTTTTGTAGTTCATCTTTTTGCAGTTCTTGATCCAATAACCGAGATACACCGCTTCCAGCCCCAGCCGCTGGCTTTCGGCGATTTGCCACAGGATCGCGAAACGTCCCAGGCTGCGGCGCTCCTCGTCAGGTTCGTAAAAGGTGTAGACCGCCGACAGGCCGTTGGGCAGCAAATCGGTCACCGCAACGGCGAGCAACCGTCCGTCGAGACGAAACTCATAGAAGCGCGAGAAGGGCAGGTCACGTACCAGAAAGGTCGAGAACTGGTCACGACTGGGTGGGTACATGTCGCCGTCGGCATGCCGCTGCTCGATGTAGCGCTGGTACAGGTCGAAATATTCTTCACTGAAATGCGGTTTTATCGGGCGCACCTGCAGATCGGCATTGCGTTTGAAAATACGTTTCTGCTGACGGTTTGGGTTGAACTGCGCCACCGGAATGCGCGCAGGCACGCACGCATTGCAATTCTGGCAATGGGGCCGATACAGGTGATCGCCGCTGCGACGAAAGCCCATTTCCGAGAGATCTGCGTAGACGTGCACATCCATGGGCTGACTCGGGTCGAGAAACAGCGTCGTCGCCTGCTCCTCGGGCAGATAACTGCAGGAATGAGGCTGAGTGGCATAGAACTTCAAGCGCGCCAACTCGGTCATGATCAACCCTCGGGATAAGCTGGTGAATTAAGTGTAAGCCACGCGCGCAAAAGTCGCTCAGCAAACCCAGGTGGCACGACTGGGTTGATCCAGATGGCGGGCCAGATAGTCGGCGAATTCGTGGCGAGGGATCGCCCTGGCGCCGAGACTGTGCAGATGATCGGTCGGCATCTGGCAGTCAATCAGGACGAATCCGGCGTCTTTCAGGTGCTGCACCAGGGTGGCAAAGCCATATTTGGACGCATTGTCGGCGCGGCTGAACATGGATTCGCCGAAAAACAGCTGCCCCATCGCCAGGCCATACAGGCCGCCGACCAGTTGGCCTTGATCCCAGACCTCGACGGAGTGGGCGAAACCGCGGCGGTGCAGTTCCAGGTAGGCGTCCTGCATGGCTTCGGTGATCCAGGTGCCGTCAGCGTAATCCCGGGGCGCGGCGCAGGCGCGAATCACGGCGTCGAAATCCTGATCGAAGGTCACCTGATAGCGTTCCTTGCGCAGCAGTTTGCCGAGGCTGCGCGAGACGTGCAGTTCGTCGGGAAACAGCACGGTACGCGGATCCGGCGACCACCAGAGAATCGGCTGGCCTTCGGAAAACCACGGAAAACAGCCGTGCCGGTAAGCCTGCACCAAGCGGTCGGCGGACAGATCGCCACCCGCAGCCAGCAATCCATTGGGATCGCGCATGGCCTTTTCCAGGGGCGGGAAGGTCAGGGAGTTGCGTTGTAACCAAGTCAGCATGGCGTCCAGGCTTGCAGAAGGGGAGGGCGGTGCGGGCTTAGGGCCCGCGATAAAGTGTGCCGTTAAATGACAGGAATGTCGTCCAGATACTTCTCCGCGTCCAGTGCCGCCATGCAACCGGCCCCGGCCGAGGTCACGGCTTGGCGGTAGACGTGGTCGGCCACGTCGCCGGCAGCGAAGACGCCGGGGATTTCAGTGGACGTCGCGTCACCGTCACTGCCGCCTTTGATCAGCAGATAGCCGTCGCGCATCGGCAACTGGCCCTGAAACAGATCGGTGTTGGGTTTGTGGCCGATGGCGATGAATACGCCAGCCAGTGCCAGTTCACTGGTTTGCCCGGTGTGGCTGTCGCGCAAACGTGCCCCGGTCACGCCACTGGCGTCGCCCAGCACTTCGTCCAGATTCTGGTTCCAGTGCAGGCGAACGTTGCCATTGGCGGCTTTTTCGAACAGTTTGTCCTGGAGGATTTTCTCCGAGCGCAATTTGTCGCGCCGGTGGATCAAATGCACCTCCCTGGCGATGTTCGACAGGTACAGCGCCTCTTCGACGGCGGTGTTGCCGCCACCCACCACGGCGACGACCTGGTTGCGGTAGAAAAAACCATCGCAGGTCGCGCAGGCTGATACCCCCTTGCCGGCGAAGGCATCTTCCGAGGGCAGGCCCAGGTATTGCGCCGAAGCGCCGGTGGCGATGATCAGCGCGTCGCAGGTGTAGGTGCCGCTGTCACCGATGAGCTCGAACGGACGCTGCTGCAACTTGGCGGTGTGGATGTGGTCGTAAACGATCTCTGTGGCAAAGCGTTCGGCGTGTTTTTGCATGCGCTCCATCAGTACCGGGCCGGTGAGGCCTTCGACGTCACCGGGCCAGTTGTCGACCTCGACGGTGGTGGTGAGCTGGCCACCGGCCTGTAGCCCGGTAATGACCACCGGTTTGAGGTTGGCGCGGGCGGCGTACACGGCGGCACTGTAACCGGCGGGGCCGGAGCCAAGAATGATCAGGCGTGAATGCTTCGCTGCGTTCATCAAATACACCTCATAAGCCTTTGTCACAAAAGACAATGCATGCTCAAATTGAGCCGCAGGATTTGTGGGGTTGGCTATGCTCTGCTATGGGGTTTGAAGCATGGCATCAGCCGCACAAACCCGTACAATGCCGGGCTGTTACAAAATATTCGCCGTGAGCCGTGTTTATAGCCGTGTTTATAAAAGCTGCGGCACAGTGTTAAAAGTAGTCTCAGATGTGCCGGTTCACTTTTTTACCTGCCTGGATTGGGCAGTTTTTTATCGTCATTCAATAGATGGACGCGCCCCGGGCGCAGGAAAAGAAGCGTTTTGAAGAAATCCACCGCAGCACCAAAAACAGTCGTTCCGCTCTGGCGTCAGCAATTGCACTACCGGCTCAAGGAAGGTGCACTGATCGCCATCGGTGCCTTGTGCCTGTTCCTGATGATGGCCTTGCTGACCTACGGCAAGGACGATCCGGGCTGGAGCCATAACAGCAAGATCGACGACGTGCAGAACTTCGGCGGCCCGGCCGGCTCATACAGCGCCGACATCCTGTTCATGGTGCTGGGTTACTTCGCGTACATCTTTCCGCTGCTGCTGGCGATCAAGGCGTATCAGATCTTCCGTCAACGCCACGAACCGTGGCAGTGGAGCGGCTGGCTGTTTTCCTGGCGCCTGATCGGTCTGGTGTTCCTGGTGCTCTCCGGTGCTGCGCTGGCGCATATCCATTTCCACGCCGCCACCGGTCTGCCGGCGGGTGCGGGCGGGGCGCTGGGGGAGAGTCTTGGCGATCTGGCGCGCAACGCCCTGAATATCCAGGGCAGCACGCTGTTGTTCATCGCGCTGTTCCTGTTTGGCCTGACGGTGTTCACCGACCTGTCGTGGTTCAAGGTGATGGACGTCACCGGCAAGATCACCCTCGACCTGTTCGAACTGTTCCAGGGCGCGATAAACCGCTGGTGGTCGGCCCGTACCGAGCGCAAGCAACTGGTCGCGCAACTGCGTGAAGTCGATGACCGCGTCCATGATGTGGTCGCGCCGACCGTCACCGACAAGCGCGAACAGGCCAAGGTCAAGGAGCGCCTGATCGAACGCGAGCAGGCCCTGAGCAAACACATGTCCGATCGCGAGAAGCAGGTGCCGCCGGTCATCGCTCCGGCACCGGTCAAGGCGCCCGAGCCGAGCAAGCGCGTGCAGAAAGAGAAACAGGTGCCGTTGTTTGTCGACAGCGCCGTGGAAGGCACCTTGCCACCGATCTCGATTCTCGATCCTGCGGAAAAGAAACAACTCAATTATTCGCCTGAATCCCTGGCAGCGGTCGGCCACTTGCTGGAGATCAAGCTCAAGGAATTCGGCGTCGAGGTCACAGTGGACTCGATCCACCCGGGGCCGGTGATTACCCGTTACGAAATCCAGCCTGCCGCCGGCGTCAAAGTCAGCCGCATCGCCAACCTGGCGAAAGACCTGGCGCGTTCGCTGGCGGTGACCAGTGTGCGGGTGGTCGAGGTGATTCCGGGCAAGACCACGGTCGGTATCGAGATTCCCAACGAAGACCGGCAGATCGTGCGTTTCTCCGAAGTGCTGTCGACCCCCGAGTACGACAACTTCAAGTCGCCCGTCACCCTCGCTCTGGGCCACGACATTGGCGGCAAGCCGGTCATCACCGACCTGGCGAAGATGCCGCACCTGCTGGTGGCCGGTACTACCGGCTCCGGTAAGTCGGTGGGTGTGAACGCGATGATCCTGTCGATCCTGTTCAAGTCCGGCCCGGAAGACGCCAAGCTGATCATGATCGACCCGAAGATGCTCGAACTGTCGATCTACGAAGGCATTCCGCACCTGCTGTGCCCGGTAGTCACCGACATGAAGGACGCCGCCAATGCCCTGCGCTGGAGCGTTGCCGAGATGGAGCGCCGTTACAAGCTGATGGCGAAGATGGGCGTGCGCAACCTGTCCGGCTTCAACGCCAAGGTCAAGGAAGCCCAGGACGCCGGCGAGCCGTTGAGCGATCCGCTGTACAAGCGCGAAAGCATTCACGACGAAGCGCCGTTGCTGCAGAAGCTGCCGACCATTGTCGTGGTCGTGGACGAATTCGCCGACATGATGATGATCGTCGGCAAGAAAGTCGAAGAGCTGATCGCCCGCATCGCGCAGAAGGCGCGTGCCGCCGGTATCCATTTGATTCTTGCGACCCAGCGTCCTTCGGTGGACGTGATCACCGGTCTGATCAAGGCCAACATTCCGACCCGTATGGCGTTTCAGGTGTCGAGCAAGATCGACTCGCGGACCATTATCGACCAGGGCGGCGCCGAGCAACTGCTGGGCCACGGCGACATGCTCTACATGCCGCCGGGCACCAGCCTGCCGATCCGGGTTCACGGCGCGTTCGTCTCCGACGATGAAGTCCACCGTGTGGTGGAAGCATGGAAGCTGCGTGGTGCACCTGAATACAATGACGACATCCTCAACGGTGTCGAAGAGGCGGGCAGCGGTTTTGAAGGCAGCAGCGGTGGTGGCGACGGCGATGATCCTGAAGCCGACGCGCTGTATGACGAAGCCGTGCAGTTCGTCCTGGAAAGCCGCCGTGCTTCTATTTCCGCGGTACAGCGCAAGCTGAAGATCGGCTACAACCGTGCCGCACGGATGATCGAAGCCATGGAAATGGCCGGGGTCGTCACCTCCATGAACACCAACGGTTCGCGTGAAGTTCTGGCTCCGGGCCCGGTACGCGACTGATTGCAAAAGCAAGAGGCGGGACAATGATGTGCCGCCGCTCTCCCAACGAGTATTCACGAGGACTCCCATGCGTCTTATCCGCATGCTGTTGCCAGTACTGGCGCTGACCACGCTCACGGCCCACGCCGATGACAAGGACGTGGCGCGTCTGACCCAACTGCTGGAAACATCGAAAACCCTGACCGCGAACTTTTCCCAGCTGACCCTCGACGGCAGCGGTACCCAGTTGCAGGAAACCACCGGTGAGATGACCCTGCAGCGTCCAGGTCTGTTCTACTGGCACACCAATGCGCCGAACGAGCAGACCATGGTCTCCGACGGCAAAAAGGTCACCCTGTGGGACCCTGATCTGGAACAGGCGACCATCAAGAAGCTCGACGAGCGCCTGACTCAGACTCCGGCACTGCTGCTGTCCGGTGACGTATCGAAGATCAGCCAGAGCTTCGACATCACCGCGAAAGAAGCGGGCGGCGTGATCGACTTCACTCTCAAGCCGAAAACCAAGGACACCCTGTTCGACAACCTGCGTCTGTCGTTCCGCAATGGCCTGGTCAATGACATGCAACTGATCGACAGCGTCGGCCAGCGCACCAACATCCTATTCACCGGGGTCAAGGCCAACGAAGCGGTACCGGCGTCGAAGTTCAAGTTCGACATCCCCAAAGGTGCCGACGTGATCCAGGAATAAACCCATAACCTTTGTGGGAGGGGGCTTGCTCCCGAACGCGGTGGATCAGCCGCCATCGATGTCGAATGGCACACCGCTTTCGCGAGCAAGCCCGCTCCCACAGGGGTAAATGATCGATCTTGAGATCAAATAGAGGTTTCAACGCTACGTGATGGATCTGTTTCGCAGTGCACCGATTGCCCAGCCACTGGCCGCGCGTTTGCGTGCGACCAATCTGGATGAGTATGTCGGTCAGGAGCACGTGCTCGCTCGCGGTAAACCTCTGCGTGAGGCGCTGGAGCAGGGTGCGCTGCATTCGATGATCTTCTGGGGCCCGCCGGGCGTGGGCAAGACCACACTGGCGCGGTTGCTCGCGGAAGTCTCGGATGCGCACTTCGAAACGGTCTCGGCGGTGCTTGCCGGGGTCAAGGAGATCCGTCAGGCGGTTGAAATCGCCAAGCAGCAGGCCGGCCAGTACGGCAAGCGCACGATCCTGTTCGTCGATGAAGTGCACCGCTTCAACAAGTCGCAGCAGGATGCGTTCCTGCCGTACGTTGAGGACGGTACGTTGATCTTCATCGGCGCCACCACCGAAAACCCTTCGTTCGAACTCAATAACGCCCTGTTGTCGCGGGCGCGCGTTTACGTGCTGAAAAGCCTCGACGAAACGGCGCTGCGCAAGCTGGTGCACCGCGCGCTCACCGAAGAGCGTGGCTTGGGCAAGCGTAATCTGACGTTGAACGATGAAGGCTTCCAGATGTTGCTGTCGGCCGCCGATGGCGATGGTCGGCGTCTGCTCAATTTGCTGGAAAACGCCTCGGACCTGGCCGAAGACAACAGCGAGATCGGCACTGAGCTGCTGCAAAGCCTGCTCGGCGACACCCGTCGGCGTTTCGACAAGGGCGGTGAAGCGTTCTACGACCAGATTTCCGCGCTGCACAAATCGGTACGCGGCTCCAATCCCGACGGCGCCCTGTACTGGTTCGCGCGGATGATCGATGGCGGATGCGATCCGCTGTACCTGGCCCGACGTGTGGTGCGCATGGCCAGCGAAGACATCGGCAATGCCGACCCGCGCGCGTTGAGCCTGTGCCTGGCGGCGTGGGAAGTGCAGGAGCGCCTCGGCAGCCCGGAAGGTGAGTTGGCAGTGGCGCAGGCCATTACCTATCTGGCCTGCGCGCCAAAAAGCAACGCGGTGTACATGGGTTTCAAAACCGCCCTGCGCGCCGCCGCCGAACACGGCTCGCTGGAAGTGCCGCTGCACCTGCGCAACGCGCCGACCAAGCTGATGAAGCAATTGGGTTACGGTGACGAATACCGTTATGCCCACGACGAGCCGGATGCGTATGCCGCCGGCGAAGATTATTTCCCGGAAGAACTCGACCCGATCCCGTTCTATCAACCGGTGCCCCGTGGCCTGGAATTGAAGATCGGCGAGAAGCTCAACCACCTCGCCCAACTCGACCGTTTAAGCCCAAGGCAGCGGAGAAAATAGTGCTTCCATTGATCGTTGCGGTCTCCGCCGGCGGAGTCGCTGGCACCTTGTTGCGCTTCGCAACGGCCAATTGGGTCAATGCCAATTGGCCGCGGCACTTCTATACCGCGACGCTGGCCGTTAATATCGTGGGCTGTCTGTTGATTGGCGTGTTGTACGGCCTGTTTTTGATACGCCCGGAAGTACCGATCGAGGTGCGTGCCGGGTTGATGGTCGGCTTCCTCGGGGGGCTGACGACTTTTTCATCCTTTTCACTGGATACGGTGCGCCTGCTGGAAAGCGGGCAAGTGCCGCTGGCCCTGGGCTATGCGGCACTCAGCGTATTCGGCGGGCTGCTCGCAACGTGGGCTGGCCTGTCTTTGACCAAACTTTGATAACGAGAAACCGACATGCTCGATTCCAAACTGTTACGTAGCAACCTTCAGGACGTAGCGGACCGCCTGGCTTCCCGTGGCTTTGCCCTGGATACCGCGCGCATCGAAGCGCTGGAAGAACAGCGCAAGACCGTCCAGACCCGCACCGAAGCACTGCAGGCTGAGCGTAACGCGCGTTCCAAATCCATCGGTCAGGCCAAGCAGCGCGGCGAAGACATCGCGCCGCTGATGGCGGATGTCGAGCGCATGGCGGGCGAACTGAGCGCCGGTAAAGTCGAGCTGGACGCGATCCAGACCGAACTGGACTCGATCCTGCTCGGCATCCCGAACCTGCCGCACGAATCCGTTCCGGTCGGTAAAGACGAAGACGACAACGTCGAAGTGCGCCGCTGGGGCACGCCGACCGCGTTCGACTTCGAGGTCAAAGACCACGTCGCCCTGGGCGAGAAGTTCGGCTGGCTGGATTTCGAAACTGCCGCCAAGCTGTCCGGCGCCCGTTTCGCCCTGCTGCGCGGCCCGATCGCCCGTCTGCACCGCGCGCTGGCGCAGTTCATGATCAACCTGCACGTCAACGAGCACGGCTACGAAGAGGCTTACACGCCTTATCTGGTTCAGGCCCCGGCGCTGCAAGGCACCGGTCAGCTGCCGAAATTCGAAGAAGACCTGTTCAAGATCGCTCGCGAAGGCGAAGCGGATCTGTACCTGATCCCGACTGCCGAAGTGTCGCTGACCAACATCGTGGCCGGTGAAATCGTCGACTCGAAACTGCTGCCGATCAAGTTCGTCGCTCATACCCCGTGCTTTCGCAGCGAAGCTGGCGCATCGGGTCGCGACACTCGCGGCATGATCCGTCAGCACCAGTTCGACAAAGTCGAGATGGTCCAGATCGTTGAGCCGTCGACGTCGATGGACGCGCTGGAAGGCCTGACCGCTAACGCCGAGAAAGTGCTGCAACTGCTGGGCCTGCCTTACCGCACCCTGGCACTGTGCACCGGCGACATGGGCTTCAGCGCCGTGAAGACCTACGACCTGGAAGTGTGGATCCCGAGCCAGGACAAATACCGTGAAATCTCGTCGTGCTCCAACTGCGGCGACTTCCAGGCCCGCCGCATGCAGGCGCGTTTCCGCAACCCGGAAACCGGCAAGCCTGAGCTGGTGCACACTCTGAACGGTTCCGGTCTGGCGGTCGGTCGTACCCTGGTTGCCGTGCTGGAGAACTACCAGCAGGCCGACGGTTCGATCCGTGTGCCGGACGTGCTGAAACCGTACATGGGTGGCCTTGAGGTCATCGGCTAAATGAAATATCTGCCGCTGTTTCACAACCTGCGCGGCAGTCGTGTGTTGGTCGTCGGTGGGGGGGAAATTGCCTTGCGCAAATCCCGCCTGCTGGCCGATGCCGGTGCGCTGCTGCGGGTGGTCGCACCTGAGATCGAAAGCCAACTGCGTGAACTGGTCACTGCCAGCGGTGGCGAGTGCCTGTTGCGTGGGTACGTGGAAGCGGACCTGGACGGTTGCGGGCTGATCATCGCCGCCACCGACGATGAAGCGCTGAATGCGCAAGTGTCCAGCGATGCTCATCGGCGCTGTGTGCCGGTCAACGTGGTCGACGCGCCGCAGTTGTGCAGCGTGATCTTCCCAGCGATCGTCGATCGTTCGCCATTGATCATTGCGGTGTCCAGCGGCGGCGATGCGCCGGTGCTGGCCCGTTTGATTCGCGCCAAGATCGAAACCTGGATTCCTTCGACCTACGGCCAGCTGGCCGGACTGGCTGCGCGTTTCCGTCATCAGGTGAAAAACCTGTTTCCGGATGTTCAGCAACGTCGCGGTTTCTGGGAAGACGTGTTTCAAGGCCCGATTGCCGACCGCCAACTGGCCGGGCAGGGCGCCGAGGCCGAACGACTGCTGCAAGCCAAGATCGATGGTGAAGCCGATATCACCACCGGCGAGGTGTATCTGGTGGGCGCCGGGCCGGGTGATCCGGACCTGCTGACCTTCCGCGCCTTGCGCCTGATGCAGCAAGCCGACGTGGTGCTGTACGACCGTCTGGTCGCGCCGGCGATTCTTGAGCTGTGCCGTCGCGATGCCGAACGCATTTACGTCGGCAAGCGTCGCGCCGATCACGCGGTGCCGCAGGATCAGATCAACCAGCAATTGGTCGACCTGGCCAAGGCTGGCAAGCGTGTGGTGCGGTTGAAGGGCGGTGATCCGTTCATCTTCGGCCGTGGCGGTGAAGAGATTGAAGAGCTGGCGGCCCACGGGATTCCGTTCCAGGTGGTGCCGGGTATTACGGCGGCCAGCGGATGCGCGGCGTATGCCGGAATTCCGCTGACCCATCGCGATTACGCGCAGTCGGTGCGGTTCGTTACCGGGCATCTGAAGGACGGTTCCACCGATCTGCCGTGGGCCGACCTCGTCGCGCCGGCACAGACGCTGGTGTTCTACATGGGCCTGGTGGGCTTGCCGATCATCTGCGAGCAGTTGATCAAACACGGCCGCTCGGCGGCTACCCCGGCGGCGTTGATTCAGCAGGGCACCACGGTCAATCAGCGGGTCTTTACTGGCACGCTGGCCGACCTGCCGCGTCTGGTGGCGGAGCATGAAGTGCATGCGCCGACATTGGTGATCGTAGGGGAAGTGGTGCAACTGCGCGAGAAACTGGCGTGGTTCGAAGGGGCTCAGGCGCAAGTCTGACAACCGAGCAGTCCTCATTCGCGAGCAAGCCCGCTCCCACACTGGATTTGTGCATGACACAGATCCAGTGTGGGAGCGGGCTTGCTCGCGAAGGGGACCCTCAAAAATCGCACAGATATCAGCCCCTGCGCCAAACTCCTTTCCCGTTTAGCCGCGCCCGATCGTGCGCCACGCTGAAATCCTGCTCCGGCCCCTTCGGTACTATCCCCGTCGGGTTAATGGTCTTGTGACTGCCGTAGTAGTGATGCTTGATGTGCTGAAAATCCACCGTCTCGCCAATGCCCGGCATCTGATACAGCTCACGCAACCAGTTCGACAGGTTCGGATAATCGGCAATCCGTCGCAGGTTGCACTTGAAGTGCCCGTGGTACACCGCATCGAAGCGAATCATCGTGGTGAACAAGCGCACGTCGGCTTCGGTCAGGTACTCGCCAGTCAGATAACGGTTGGCGCCCAGCACCCGTTCCAGGTGATCGAGCTCGGCAAACACCTCGTCGAAGGCTTGTTCATAGGCCGACTGTGACGTGGCGAAGCCTGCGCGATACACGCCGTTGTTTACCGCCGGGTAGATCCGCTCGTTCAGCGCGTCGATCTCGCCACGCAAGGGCGCGGGGTAGAAGTCCAGTTCGTTGCCTGTCAGGTCATCGAAGACGCTGTTGAACATGCGGATGATTTCCGCCGATTCATTGCTGACGATGCGCTTGAGTTTCTTGTCCCACAGCACCGGAACGGTGACGCGGCCGGTGTAGTCCGGTGTGTCGGCGGTGTAGCGCTGGTGCATGAAATCGAAGTGATCGAGCTTGTCGCCGGTCGAGCCGTGGGCCTTGTCGAAGGTCCAGCCGTTTTCCAGCATCAGCCAACTGACCACGGACACGTCGATCAGGTTTTCCAGGCCTTTGAGTTTGCGCAAAATCAGCGTGCGGTGCGCCCAGGGGCAGGCGAGGGAGACATAGAGATGATAACGACCGGCTTCGGCGGCAAAACCACCTTCACCGCTCGGCCCGGGCTGGCCGTCAGCGGTGACCCAGTGGCGGCGTTGTGCCTGTTCGCGCTGGAACGCGCCGTCCTTGCTGCTTTCGTACCACTTGTCCTGCCAGCGGCCATCGACGAGTAAACCCATGATCAAGACTCCACAATCCAATAAGCGTTGGAGCCGAGTCTATTCCGATGAGTTCGAACAAAAAGCGCAAAGATCGGGCGTCAATGATCGGTTAAATCGATTTGTTGCGTGCTGCCCAGTACTGTTCGGCCGTTTCGAACGCTTGCTCGCGGCTTTGACCAAGGCCGCGCAGGGCCAGGGCCATGGTCGAGATCAGGGCCATTTGCGGATAGCTGTCGAGCGCCGCGCCGCGCCACACGGCCTTGAGGTGTTCCACGTCCAGCGTGGCTGGCTTGACGTGGCGCTGGCTCGACAGTTGCGGCCATTCCTCGTCCCAGCTCTCGCCGCCAGTGGTGCCGTACAGGTGGCTGTCGGCATCCGGGTTGATCTCGATTTCGCCGCCATCGCCCTTGACCACGATCGCTGTGTCACCGAGCAGGCCGCTGGCATCGCGATGCACCGCTTGATAGCCCGGGTGGAAAATACTTTGCAGGCCACACCGCGCGCGCAGCGGATTGAGAATCCGGGCCAGCGAATGGATTGGCGAGCGCAGGCCCATGGTGTTGCGCAGGTCGATCATCTTCTGCAACGGCGGCGCCCAGTCCATCAGCGGCATGAACGCCAGGCCGCCATTGTCCAGCGCACTGCCGACTTGCTGCCAGGTGCGGCACAGCGGGATGTTCAGCTCGCCGAGCAGTTGTTCGGTGTACAGGCGCCCGGCAGTGTGTGCGCCGCCGCCATGCATGAAAATGCGCACGCCGTTTTGCGCCAGGCATTTGGCCGCCAGCAGGTACCACGGCAGATGACGTTTCTTGCCGGCGTAGGTCGGCCAGTCCAGATCGACGTTCAACGCCGGCGCCTGCAAGCGCTCGCGCAAGGCTTCGGTGAAACCGGCCATCTCCTCGGCGCTTTCTTCCTTGTGCCGCAGCAGCATCAGGAAGGCCCCGAGCTGGGTGTCTTCGACCTTGTCGTCGAGCACCATGCCCATGGCTTCCCGGGCTTCTTCACGGGTCAGGTCGCGGGCGCCGCGCTTGCCCTTGCCGAGGATCCGCACGAATTGAGCGAACGGGTGTTCGGCGGGCGTTTCGAGGGTCAGCGCTGGAAAGTCGGTCATAAGCAATTCGTCGGTTTGGGCAGGCCCGCCAGTTTCGCGGCGAGTTTGGCAGGGGTGCCTTTGAACAGTCGGTTCAGGTGCAGGCTGTTGCCTTTGTCCGGGCCGAGTTTCAGTGCGGTGTACTTGATCAGTGGACGCGTGGCCGGCGACAACTGGAATTGCGCGTAGAAGTTGCGCAGCAGTTCGAGGACTTCCCAGTGTTCGACGGTCAGTTCGATGCCTTCGGCGGCGGCGAGGGCGCCGGCGACATCACGGGACCAGTCGCTGAGGTCGACCAGAAAGCCGTCCTTGTCCAGTTCGATGGCGCGGGCGCCGACGGTCAAAGAATTCATAGCCAGCTGTTGACCTTGTCGTGGTGAATCGACAGCTCGACAAAGCCCGGGTAATCGATGGCTTTGGCCCAGTCCGGCAACTGCACGGCACGCGCCTGTGCATCTTCGGCCAACACCCAGAGTTTCACCTGACGGCTTTGCAGCGCAGTGAACGGCGCGGTGCCGGGTTGCAGGGCATACACCGCGTCGCCGGTCAGCAGCAAGGCATCCTTGGCGCCGATCACGCGCAGGCAACTGGTCAGGCGCTCGTCGCCGAACGGGGAATGAGACAACACATGCAAAGTCGACATCAGAGGGTGATCACCTGGTGGTAACGGTCAATAAGGGCGGTGATTTGCTCGGCGCCAAGTGGCTGCGCTTCGTCCAGCGACAGATCGCTCAGGCCACGCACGCTGGCGCTGTCGGCGCAATAGAACAGCTCTTCAACGCCGAACATCGGCAGCGCCTGCAGGTTGGCGCTCAGGTCTTTCTGCTGCAAGGCCTTGGCGTTTTGCCCGGCGGCCAGTTGCAGCACGCCGTCATCGAGAAACAGCAGGCCGATCGGCAGGTCGAACGCGCCACCGGCCAGCACGATGTCCAGCGCCTCGCGGGCGCCGGGGCCAGACCACGGCGACTGGCGGCTAATGATCAACAGGGATTTGGCCATGTTACGCGCCTCCGAAACAGATCAGTCGATCGGCGTCCTGCACCGCATCGTGCAACTGGCCGAGGCCGGACAGTTCCCACGGGGCGCTGACCGAGACCGCCTCACGCTGGTAGCGCTTGGCTTCTTCGCCGTTCAATGCGCCACGGCGCAAAGCGGCGGCGATGCACACCACGCCGTCCAGTTGCTGCTCGGTGATAAATGCGCGCCATTGTTTGGGCAGGTCCAGTTCGTCCTGCGGGGTAACTACCGCGTCGGAGGCGTTGTAGACGCCGTCCTGATAGAAAAACAGCCGGACAATCTCATGCCCACCGGCCAGCGCTGCCTGAGCGAACAGCAGGGCGCGGCGAGAGGAGGGCGCATGGGAGGCGGAAAACAGCGCAATGGCGAACTTCATGACAGACTCGATCAGCAAAACTGCGCTCATGATAAAGCTTTATGAAGTCATGCACATGCCCCCTGTGGGAGCGGGCTTGCTCGCGAAAGCGGCGGTTCAGTCAAAGATGTTTCGAATGACACGGCGCATTCGCGAGCAAGCCTGCTCCCGCAAGAGCGCATTTCAGCGTGGCATGTAGCCGAGTTGCCAGCGCCGCGGAATGCTCAGCGACAGCACGCCAAGCACCGCCGCCAGCAATCCGCTGGCGAACAATGCCCGAAGCCCGAAATGATGCTCCAGCACCGCGCCCAGGATCGCACCGATGAACATGCCGGTCCACGGCACCAGTTGCACCCGCCAGCCGTTCCGGCGTTCGCCGAGCATCCAGCGCCCAAGTCCTCGACCAAACCGCGATAGCGCCCCGGTCACGTAGGTCAGGCCGACCGGCAACCCGTTCACTTCCTCGACCGCGGCGTTGAGCATGCCCATCGCGACGATCGCCGCCAGCAGCGCCGGCAGTTGCGTGTCAGATGGCAACGCGGCGGCCACGCAGAGCAGGGTGGCGATGCATAGCAACAACGGCAGTGTGCGCCGCCCGCCCACACGCCCGATCACAATCCCCAGGGCATTGCCGAGCACAAACGTGGCGACAAGGATGACCAGGCGCAATGTCAGCCCCAGATCGCCGACACTGATCGCCACTGCCAGCCGTGTGGTGTTGCCGCTCATGAACGAGACGAAATCGCCGCTGGCCATGAAGCCGATGGCGTCGGTCATCCCGGCCAGTACCGAAAGGCTGGCCACCAGTGCCAGACCGATGCGCCCGCGCCATTTCTGCCGATGCAGATGCCCGGAAGTGGCGCGGTGAGTGGAGGTGGAGGGCAGCATCGATATCCTTGAGCGGTGGTTAGGGTTCCAGCCCGTACAGGTCGCAATAATCCGCCCAGCTCATGTGCGCCATTTCCGCCACTTCGCGATGCACCTCCATGCGCTGGGCCTGATACTCCTCGGGCGTTGCCGCCGTCAGCAGCAAGGTCAATTCCCAGGCGAACAGGCCTTGATTCTCAGCCTCGGCCTCGAAAGCCTCGTGCAGGCGCTCTTCACGGTATTGCGCCGCCGTTTCACCTTTGGCCTGGGCCAGCAGCGGGTTGAGATGATCGAGGGTTTCGCGCAGTTCGGGGCGTGCGTCGAGAAACAGTTTCAGGGCTTGTTCATGTCGCTGATCGGTGGGCGCCATGTGCGTTCCTTGTGAGGCTGATGACCCTAGGGTGCCGGAGCGGCCCGTGCGTGTCGCGCTATTAATGCAGTAAAGCAGAACGATTTTGCCTGTTGCGGTGATACAGTCCGCTTTTTTCTGAATGAGCGAATGCAATGCGAATTCTGATGGTAGCGCTGGCCGCGACGGTGTTGGCCGGCTGCGCGGGATCGGTAATGGACGATTCTCGCACCAAAGCCCCCTACAAGGTCCTGACCTCGGACAAACCCGAGAAAGTCGTGGCCCAGTGCGTGCAATTCGGCTGGCAGGACGAAGCGGTGTTCGGCGTGGATGCCGGGGCGTATCTGCAACCGGGCAAGAAGGGCGGGTCGACGGTTTATACCCGTTCGGCGGAATCGTTTGTTGACGTATCCACCGATGCTTCCGGGACCGTGCTCAATTACTACGCGCAGAAGGATGACTTTGTTGCCAAGCGGCGGTTGGCGGCGTTGGCGACCTGTCTCTGATCAGGCGTTGAGGCAACTGCCGTCATCGCGAGCAGGCTCACTCCTACGTTGGATTTGCGTTTGCCACCATCCTGTAGGTGTGATCCTGCTCGCGAGGAGTCCTGCGGATCAGCCGATCAACCGCTTCTGGAAATAATGGCGGCTGTGCCCCGGCGGGTAATCGATGATCTCGCCAAACTGGCTGAATCCCAGCTTCTTGTAGAATTCCGGCGCCTGAAAATCAAAGGTGTCCAGCCAGATCCCCAGGCAACGCTTCTCGTTGGCCAGTTCTTCGGCCATGGCCATCAGTCTTGAGCCAATGCCTTGGCCGCGCCCCTGTTCCGGCACTGAAAGCAACTCGATGTACATCCACTGGAAAATCACCCGGCCGTACAAACCGCCGAGAATCGCGTCGTGTTCATCCCGCACCATCAGCGCGAAAGGTTCCGACGTGGAGCCGCCGGTCTTGGCGTCGTTATAGGCAATCAGTGGCTCGAGAATGGCTTTGCGTTGTTCTTCGGTGGGGTTCTGCGACAACTCGATTCGCAACGTCATGTGCAACTTCCTTGTGAGATGAACTCGCAGCCTATCCTGTCCGGAGGGCGTGTTCCAAGTCCTTCCTCAACCCTTTGGAACCGTCGTTGATGCGCTGGGGTCTAGCCTTTACAGCGTCATTTTCGAACGCGGTTGATGAGGACCCTCCATGAACATTTTCGAAGCCCTTCGCGAAAGCCACGACCGCCAGCGCAGTTACGCCAGGATTCTGGTGCAAACCAGCGGCGACACCCCCGAACGGGTTGAGGCCTACCAGCAGCTCAAGGCTGAGCTGCAGGCCCACGAAACGGCCGAGGAGCGCCACTTCTACATCCCGCTGATGGAGTTCGACAACGGTGTCGACCTCAGTCGCCATGCCATCGCCGAGCACCATGAAATGGATGAAATGATGGAAGAACTGGACGAGACCGAGATGTCCAGCCCGGCGTGGCTGGCAATCGCGAAGAAGCTCTCGGACAAGGTCCATCACCATCTCAAGGAAGAGGAGCAGAAGTTCTTCCAGATGGCCGGCAAGTTGCTCGACGACAAGCAAAAGGAACAGCTCGCGGGCCAATACGAAAAGGAATACCAGGCACAACTGCCGTGAGCGGTGAATGGCGGTTTTTGCAGCGTTGGCGTGTAGTCTTTTAGCCATGCGTCGGGTGGGTTTTGTCGTAATAAACTGTATATGCATCCAGTATTTTCGGCGTTTTCAGCCATCAAGGGTGAATGCCTGTGACAAAACCGCCGATGGACAAAAAATCCACCTCCGTTAGCTTGAAGGCCTCTCCTCGGGAAGGAGAGTTCTTAAATCAACGGAGTGAACAACATGAATCAAGCAAATCCTGAAACCCAACTGCGACACGGTCGCGTCACCTCCCCAGCCAGCCGTGGCTCGGTCGCCATCGACCTTGGTCTGCTGGCCGGCTGGCAAGTCAACGAAATGGAAGGCGGCAAGAATTTCCCGGCACTGGCGGCCGGGCCGTTCCCGGCGCCGTATGGCTCCGACAGTGACAGCGTCACGCCGCCGGCCGATGGCTACGTCCTCAGTGGCGGCAAGGCCGATGCCCGTGATTGCGTGAACTTCACCAGCGCCGAAATGAGCAAGAAGCTCAATCGCCCATTCGAGTGGCCGCTGCTCAACGTCACCCCGGGCCAGACTCTCAAGGTCAACTGGGTGTACACCGCGCCGCACACCACCCGTGGTTATCGCTGGCTGATCACCAAGGATGGCTGGGATCCGCAGCAGCGCATCAGCCGTGCGCAACTGGAAGCACAGCCGTTCTTCGAGGATTTCTACACCCAAGTGCCGTACTACAGTCATGCGGGTGAGATGAAGGCCAAGGTCGATCACGAAGTGAAACTGCCGGCCAACAAGAAGGGGCATCACGTCATCGTGCTGATGTGGATCGTCGCCAACACGGGCAACGCGTTCTATCAGGCGTTCGACGTCGACTTCAAATAACGGCGCAACGTCGCCAAATTCACAGGTTCTGAAGGATTAGAACATGTCAAAAATCGACTTTTCATTGATGCAAAACGCGGCGGGTGACGCTGCTTCGTTAATGCCGAGCATCGCCGGCAAGAAGATCCTTATGGGCTTCTGGCACAACTGGCCGGCCGGTCCGAGTGACGGCTACCGTCAGGGCCGGTTCGCCGAAATGCCTCTGGAGGCAGTGCCCAAGGAGTACAACGTGGTCGCGGTGGCGTTCATGAAGGGCAGCGGAATTCCGACCTTCAAGCCATACAACGTCTCCGATGCCGAGTTTCGTCGTCAGGTCGGCGTGCTCAACAGTCAGGGGCGGGCGGTACTGATCTCCCTGGGTGGTGCCGATGCGCACATCGAACTGCGTGCCGGACAAGAACAGCCGCTGGCCAATGAAATCATCCGCCTGGTGGAGACCTATGGCTTCGATGGACTGGACATCGATCTTGAACAGAGCGCGATTGATTTCGCTGCCAACAAGACCGTGCTCCCGGCCGCACTGAAACTGGTCAAGGATCACTACGCAGGCCAGGGCAAGCACTTCATTATCAGCATGGCCCCGGAGTTTCCGTACCTGAACACCAATGGCAAGTACGTCGGTTACCTGCAGGCGCTCGAAGGCTACTACGACTTCATCGCCCCGCAGTTCTATAACCAGGGCGGCGACGGGGTCTGGGTGCCGGAAGCCAACAACGGCAACGGTGCGTGGATCGCGCAGAACAACGACGCGCTGAAAGAGGACTTCCTCTATTACCTGACCGAAAGTCTGGTGACCGGTACCCGTGGCTTCACCAAAATCCCGGCAGACAAATTCGTGATCGGCCTGCCGGCAAACGTTGACGCCGCCGCTACCGGTTATGTGATCGACAGCACCGCAGTGGGCAATGCGCTCAAGCGCCTGGCGATCAAAGGTCTGCCGATCAAGGGGCTGATGACCTGGTCGGTGAACTGGGACAACGGCGCCAGCAAGGACCGCGTGCCGTACAACTGGGAATTCAGTCGGCGTTATGGACCGCTGATTCACGGAGCCCGTACAGCGGCGCAGGAGACGGATGCCGCGTTGTCGCGCCTCGCCCGTTAAACGCAAATAAAGAAGCCCGGTAGCGCTGCCGGGCTTTTTTGTGCAGCCAGAGTGCTGAAGGGGCTGAGGTGAATGGCCATCGTGCGGGTCGTTTATTCAAGCGTGGTGTTCGGCGCCTTGAGTGAATGAGTTGATAAGATCCAGCAGGCAGGCAGCAGCATGGTTTATCTGCTCATCAGTGAGGGCTGCGTAGCCAATCAATACGCCCGGTTTGACCGTGTGGCTGCTGGTAAACGCCGAGACGGGTTGCAGGCAGAGGTTGAAGAGGGTCGCGCGTGCGCAGAACTCTTCTTCATCAATGCCGGCCGGGAGTGACAGCACAAAGTGCAGCCCGGATTGCTCGCCGGAAATTTCCAGATCAGGGTTTTCTCGCAGTTTGGCGATCAACAAATCTCTTCGATGCTGATACGTCTGCCGGGAAATCCGCAGGTGTCGGACATATTTTCCGGTGCAAAGAAACTGGTTGAGCGCGAGCTGGCCGAGTATGCCTGGGGTCTGCCCGGTGTCTTCGATAAGGTTGATTATTTTCTTCTGCAAGTGCCTGGGAATAACCATGAAGCCCAGGCGAAAGTTGCTGAACAGGGTTTTATTGAAGCTGCCGCAGAAAATAACCCGGTCATGTTTATCTATCGATTTGATGGCGGGAAGGGGAGCACTGCCGTAGTTGTACTCGCTGTCATAGTCGTCTTCGATAACGATCGCATTCATTTCTTTCGCCGAGGCCAGTAGTGCCTGGCGTCTTTCCATGCTCATGCAAACGCCCAATGGGGCCTGATGTGAAGGCGTTACATAAACAGCATGGACTTGCTTGATTCGAGACAATGCTTCAACGATCAAACCCGCATTGTCGACTGGAATATCGATGATGGTGTTGGCGGAGCAATTGAATATTCGCCTTGCCCAGTAATAACCAGGGTCTTCCATTGCAACTACTGCATCTTTTCCCAGTACCCGACTGATCAAGTCAAGGCAGTGTCTGATGCCGTGAGTGATCACGATGTCCTGAGGCGAACAATCAATGCCCCGATAGATCTGGATATGATCACAAATAGACTTGCGCAAGTTCTCATCGCCTCCCAGCGACGAAGCCGATACTGCGGTGGCGAGGTCTTTGGCCGAAGGTGTGCAGAGCGACTTCACATCTTTCTCTTCAAGCAAACCGGGATCGGCCAGCCTGGAAATAAACGGTACATAAGGCTGTAAGTAGGTGATTGGCGCAGGTGTTTCAGATGACCGGTCGGTATTAGACCTGACTTGCAGTTCTGGGGTTTTGGCTGCCGCGAGCAAATTGTCCGGCAATGTCGCGCAGACAATCGAACCGGCACCTCGTTTGCGAAGGATGAAACCTTCTTCGCGTAATTGATCGAAAACCGTCTCCAGAGTACCTCGGGAAACGCCCCATCTTTGTGAGAGTGTGCGGGTTGAGGGCAGTGCTTCGCCGGGCGCAAGCCGCCGCGAGCTGATGAGGTGTTCAAGGAAACGATACAAAAGCTGGTGTTTGGTGGACAGCGAATGTGAGGTCAATTCGAACGGCAAGACTAGATCGAGGCCAATTGGCCGCTTACCTCTGGTCATAGTGGTACACACCAAAATCCATTTAATGGATCTTCATCTTATCGCGGCATACAAATACGCTCAACGCCGCTCAAGCTAACGCGTTGAGAGGCGACGCGCGAGTCATTGGGGTCAAGAAAAACTGGATTGGTATAGGGATATCGTCGGCAATGACTGCTTTTGAAAAACTGTCAACACTCAATAAGACTAATCATCGCGAGCCGCAACTAAAGATTGCGATAGTCGGTGGTGGAGCAACAGCGATTAGTGTAATTGATGCGTTGCAGCGAGACGCAAAGCTGAACAATATGGATGTTGCAATTACCCTCTATGAACCCGACAAGAAAATCGGGCCTGGTCGCGCCTATCAAAACGATGGTGATTATGGCTTGATCAATCGTCAGGCCAGATTCATGTCCGTTAAAAGTGATGACCCCAAGCACTTTGTCGGATGGGTTACCCATAAATATGGCAGCGCGTTGGCGCAGCATGATTTTCTGCCACGCCATTATTTCGGTGAGTACCTGTCCGATTGTTTTGCCGAGCAAGTTGCTCTGGCACGAGAACTGAAACGTCCGATTCGCGTTATCGGGCAAAAGGTCACCAGTTTGTCGATGCATGATGATAAAGCGGTCGTGGGCATCGAAAACGGGCCGCAGCAGGTGTTTGACCGTGTGATTCTGTGTATCGGTACAGCGGAGCCGGCGGATATCTTCTCGTTGGCCTGTTCCCAGAACTACATTGGCAACCCTTATCCGATGTGGACAAAGTTTTCCGCCATTGGTGTTGAAGACCAGGTGTCGATCATTGGTTCCAGTCTGTCCGCAGTCGATGCCGTCCTGGCTCTGAACGCCCAGGGGCATCGAGGGAAGATCGTCATGTTGTCGCGCAATGCATTGCTGCCGGCGGTCCGCATGCCGCATCACGACTTCTCCTACAAGGTCATCACCCGAGATCGAATCGAAGAGCTTCGCGATGACGAAGGGCTGATTTCCTGGTCGAAGTGGCTTGGCCTGATCACCTTCGAAATGACGGCGCAAGGCGTCGATCTGGAAAAACTCAAGGCCGAACTGGCACCCGGCCAACTGCCGTTCGAGCGGCTTGAGCGCCATCTGCAAGCCTCGACCAATGGCGACAAGTGGTTGTCCATCCTGATCGATATCGCCAACGATTACGTCGAACTGGCCTGGGACAGTCTGAGTGCCGCTGACCGCCGCTTTTACATGGCCAACTATCACTCGATCTTCATGAGCCTGTGCAATCCGATGCCACCGGCCACAGCCAACAAGTTGCGCAACATGCTCGAAGCCGGGCAACTGGTTATTCGTCCGGGCCTGAAAGAAGTGGAACTGTGCCCTGATGGCGGTTTCGTTCTGAATTACCAGGCAGGGGCCTGTCATTCGGACTGGGTCATCAACGCCACGCGATCTGAAACAGGTGGAGTAGGCCAGGCCGGGACCGAGCTGGTGTCGTCGATGGTCAACAATGGCGTTGCTCAACACCACCCGTTTGGCGGCCTGCATGTGTCTTTCGGTTCGCACAAGGTGATCGACCGCAGCGGCAAGGCCAGCGATGTCATTTATGCCCTGGGACAACTGGCGGCAGGCAACCACTACTACACCAGCTCGTTGGCGATGATCACGCGTCAGATCGACCGGGTTCTGCCGCACTTGTTGACGAGTGATCAATACCTCAAGGAGCTTTCTGCGTGAAATCCAGCAGTCCCGGAATCCTGTTGCCTGCCGCACTGTTGGCAGCTGTAATTGTGCCGCAGCTTGGGCTCGGCCTGATGACTCCCACCGTTGCAAAACTGGCCGAGGAGTTTCGAGTTCCCCAAGAAGCCATTCAGGAAACATTCGTTGTTTACATGGTCGGGTATGCGTTGTCCGTGGTATTGGCAGGAATTCTTGCCGATCGTATCGGCCCCCGCCGCGTACAACTTTCGGGGTTGCTGATTTGCGCTGCCGGTTGCGTGCTTGCCGCGTTCTCGGATTCTTTCTACCTGTTTGCGATCGCGCGTTTCATGCAGGCCCTGGGCGGCTGTGTGGGGACGGTAACCACGCGGCTGATTGTGAAATCGAACTACCCGGAAAGCGGGCGGCTTCGAATACTCACGACCCTGGCCTCGGCCATCGCCCTCACACCGTGTATCGCACCGTTGTTAGGCGGCTTGTTACTGCCGACGATGGGATGGCGCTGGATGATGGGCGGCGTGGCGGTCTTCAATCTTGGCGCGTTGCTGCTCTTCTGGCGCGTCGAGACATCCCCGGGCGCGAGCGATTCGACGGGACGGAGCATCATTGCCGTCTACGCCGATAACTTCAAAAACACCGATTATCTGATTTATGCAGCCGGCATCAGTCTGGTGTGGATGAGTTACTTCGTCTTTTTGTCGTGTTCGACTTACGCGCTGCAGACCGAACTGGGAATGTCCAGCATCGGCTACGGTGCGGTGATCTCCCTGTGTGCGGTCGGTTATGTCGTTGGCAGTACGCTGGCGCGTGCATTGAGTACCCGGTGGGCGTTGAACGAAATCCTGTTGCTGGGGAGCCGGGTGGGCATGGTCGGTTGTATTTTGCTGGCCATTTTGTTGTCGGTGTTTGGCAGTGTGTTGCCAGCGCTGCTGCTTCCGATGGTGTTCATTCTGTTGTCGGTCGGCATGGTGATTCCTGCGACTCAGGCTGGGCTGTTGAAGAGTGTCAGCCGCGATATCGGTATTTCCTCGGGACAGTTTTTCTTTTTCCAGATGGCGGCCGGCGCGGGTTACGGGTTGTTCGTCAGTTCGTTTCCTGAACTGGGTGTTCGTGCCCTGGCACTGTTTATCGCGATTCCCATCGTCGTGCTGTTTGTCTTCCTGAATATGTCGCGGGCGCTGTCGAAGTCTGCGCCCAAGGAATTGAAAACAGTCTCTCGGACCTGATGATTGTTGTTGCCGCGGTCCTGATAAAAACAACAAGGAAGTTTGATCGTGCAGTATCTGAAATCGCTGAAACTGAACAGTGTGTGTTATGACATTCGTGGCCTGGCACTCGAGCAGGCCAAAAAGATGGAGGAGGATGGCCAGCGCATTCTCAAGTTGAACATTGGCAATCCGGCCCCCTTTGGTTTCGAGGCACCCGACGAAATTCTCCAGGACGTGATCCGCAATCTGCCGACAGCGCAAGGCTACAGTGACTCAAAAGGCTTGTTCAGCGCGCGCAAGGCGGTCATGCAGTACTGTCAGCAGAAACAGATCGAGGGTGTCGGCATCGACGACATCTATCTGGGTAATGGCGTCTCCGAACTGATTGTCATGTCGCTGCAGGCGTTGCTCAACAACCGGGATGAAGTCCTGGTGCCTGCACCGGATTATCCGTTATGGACCGCCGCGGTCAGTCTTGCCGGTGGCAACGCGGTGCACTACAGGTGCGACGAGCAGCAGGACTGGTGGCCAGACCTTGACGACATCCGCGCGAAAATCACCTCCAATACCCGCGCGCTGGTCATCATCAACCCCAACAATCCCACGGGCGCGGTGTACCCCAGAGAAGTACTGCTGGGGATGCTGGAGATTGCGCGCCAGCACAACCTGGTGGTGTTCTCCGATGAGATCTACGACAAGATTCTCTACGACGAGGCCGTGCACATCAGCACCGCCTCGCTCGCGCCGGACTTGCTGTGCCTGACCTTCAATGGTTTGTCCAAATCTTACCGGGTGGCCGGCTTTCGCTCCGGTTGGTTGATTATTTCGGGGCCTAAACACAACGCGGCCGGCTACATCGAAGGGATCGACATGCTGGCGAACATGCGCTTGTGCGCCAACGTGCCGGCACAGCACGCGATCCAGACCGCGCTGGGTGGCTATCAGAGCATCAATGACCTGGTGTTGCCCCAAGGCCGCTTGCTCGAACAGCGCAACCGGGTACATGCATTGCTCAACGATATTCCCGGCGTCAGTTGCGTCAAGCCGATGGGTGCGCTGTACGCGTTCCCGAAAATCGATCCCAAGGTCTGCCCGATCATGGATGACGAGAAGTTTGTCCTTGAGCTGCTGATGTCGGAACGCTTGCTGGTCGTTCAAGGCACCGCGTTCAACTGGCCCGAGCCGGACCATTTCCGTGTGGTGACGCTGGCAGCTGTTCCGGATCTGGAGGATGCCGTGGCGCGGATTCATCGATTCATCAGCCGTAAGTCGGTCAAAAACCTGAGTACTCGCCGTGCGTTGAATAGCGCCCGGGATCTGTGGCCAGTGTTCTGATTCAAACAGCAATCAAGTAATCAAGTTGTCGGTGCCAGACGCAAGTTTGTGGCAGGCGTGTCAGCGGCGCGCGTCAGGCTGGATGCCACGCTCGGCCATCTTTCCAGGTTGTGCAGCATAAAGGGAATTAGTATGCGGAACTTTGATGTGCAAGTTTCTTATCGAGTCATGCTCTCTCAGGATGATGTAAAACATCGCGGGGCCGATTGGGAGAAAGATGCCTTGGGCGAGTTGGCAGAGCGACTTGAGGCAGGCTCTGATTTTCCCTGCATCTTTTCGAAAAACGCGTTCAAGAAGTCGGCGATCAAGTTTGTGTTTGTCGAAACGCTGGATGCAACAGGCCTGGCAAAACTGGCCGAAGGTTTGAAAGAGTATGTAACGCTTTCCAGAACCTGGAGCGGTTCAATCGAAGACGCTTATCCGCTCATCGTGTTTTTCGCAACTGAGGCCATTAGCGCCGATACCGCCCAGGCCTATCACTCGGCCGGGTGGGGCGTGCTGCAGAGCCTGCATTGGCTGGACGAAAGTCCCTGGCCGGAAAGTGTCGATGTCGATCCGGAGTCTCCGTTCTGGTCGATGTGCTTCGCTGGCATGCAACTGTTTGTGAATATGAGTTCTCCGGCACATCAACAACGCAAGAGCAGAAACCTGGGGTCAAGATTTGCGCTGGTGATTAATCCGCGTGAACGCTTTGATGTGTTTGCCGGCGATACTGTGGGTGGACGTAATGTTCGGGCGAATATACGTAAACGCATCCTTAAATATGATTCGGCGCCCCACGCTTTGCAATTAGGCGGTTTTGGATCTGGCGCCAAAGAGTGGTGGCAATACGGTTTGATTGAAGAAAATGCAGAACGCACGGATGTTTGTCCATTCAAACATTCCAGCCATAAAAATAAAGAGGAAGCCTGATGTTCAAGTTGATTGTATCCAACGGCAGGGTAGCGGACCGAACTGCCTTTACACGCATCGGTGCATTGAAAGCCGCTTCGGCACTCGAAGAAAAGTACGCGGTAGCGCCGCTGTATGTCGGTAACGCAAAGTGCGAACCGGCAGCCGATGACTGGACGGTCAGTCTGCCAGCCGGGCGTGAGCAGATTGATTCACTGCACCGCGCCGTGGCCTGCGCGCTGGAGCAAGAGCAGCTCACTGTGGTCATCAATGGAACCTGCCCGGCCAGTCTGGGCAGCATCCCTGCCGCAGCCCGGCAATACCCTGACCTGTGCCTGTTGTGGGTTGATGCCCACGGCGATTTCAATATCCCGGCGACGACCGACACGGGCTACCTTGGCGGGATGGTGGTGTCTGCGCTGTGCGGTCTCTGGGACAGCGGCTGCGGCGCGGGCATACGCTCGGAGAACGTGGTGCTTTTGGGCGCTCGCGACATCGACGCGCAAGAGCGCCAACTGTTGAGCGCCCATAACGTGCGCACGATTGCACCGCAGGACGCCACTGCCGAGAACGTGCGCCGCGCCATCGGACAATCGAAAGTCTGGGTGCACATCGATTGGGACTCCCTTGAGCCGGGTTATGTGCCAGCCGACTACGCGGTGCCCGGCGGCCTGCTGCCGCAACAACTCAGCTCGATTCTGGGAGCAATTCCGCTCGAGCAGATCGTGGGCCTGGAAATCGCCGAGTTCAATGCCTCCTGCGATGCCGCCACGGCCCAGCGTGCGACGAACTACATCATCGATATCGTCGACCCGATTCTGTCCAAGACGCACCTTGAAGCGAGCGTGTGTCATGCATAAACACACCGCCGATACTGGGCGGCTGCGTTTCAGCAAAATGCACGGCGCGGGCAATGACATGATCATTCTGGATCTGCGCAATGCACAGGATCCGTCGCGCGAGCTGTGCAAGTACCTGGCGAATCGCAATAAAGGGATCGGTGGCGATATGGTCCTGGGCGTCAAGGCGCCGCGCAATCCGTTGTCTGTCGCCTCGTTCGATATCTGGACTGCACAGGGCGAGTCGTCCCGGCAATGTGGCAATGGCGCGCGATGTGTGGCGGCATGGCTGGTACGTGCAGGCGTGACTGACGCGTGCGAGTTCACCCTCGACAGTCCTTCCGGGACCCATCGGGTCCGGGTCATGGAGGGTGGCAATTATCAGATCAGCATGGGCGCGCCGAACTTCTCGCCCGCTGCAATACCGGTCTTCGGCTTCACAGAGCCGCAGGCGGATTATGAGGTCGAAGTCGCCGGGCAGAACCTTGTGTGTGCCGCCGTATCGATGGGCAATCCCCACGCGGTGATCGATGCCCAGGACAAGGATTACCCAATCCCGGCTGTCGGCAGCGCCCTGCAAAACTCCGGGTATTTCTCTCCAGACGTCAACGTCGGGTTTGTACAGCTGGAGTCGCGAAACAAGATAAAACTCAAGGTTTACGAATACGGCGCCGGCGAAACCCTGGCTTGCGGCAGCGGCGCGTGCGCGGCTGTCGCGGTGTTGGCGCGCGCCGGACGGGTCGACCGTTCGGTCGATGTCGAACTGCCCGGCGGAACCCTTGGAGTGACATGGGAGAGTGATTTGTCCGCGATGTATCTCTCCGGCCCTGCTGAATTCGTATTTGATGGAGAACTCGCTCATGCCGTTGTATGAAAGCATTCTGGACACGATCGGCCGTACGCCAATCGTCAAGTTGCAAAGACTCGCCCCGGAACACGTCACCGTCTATGCCAAGGTTGAGTCGTTCAATCCCGGTGGTTCGGTCAAGGACCGGTTGGCACTGGCCGTGGTCCTCGATGCCGAGGCCAAGGGGCTGCTCAAGCCTGGCGATACGATCGCCGAATGCACCTCCGGTAATGTCGGGATTGCGCTGGCGATGGTGGCAGCCGCACGTGGCTACAACTTTGTGGCGGTGATGTCCGACAGCTATTCCATGGAGCGGCGCAAACTGATTCGCGCCTATGGGGGCAAGGTCCTGCTGTTTCCTGCCCACCTGGGCAGCAGCGGCGGCAATCAGTTGGCCGATGAGCTGGCGCAGAAATTCGGCTGGTTCAGGTCCCGGCAGTTCGATAACCCGGCCAACCCTTCCTATCACCGCGAAACCACCGCTGCGGAAATACTCGGCGATTTTGCCGGTAAACGGCTGGATTACTTCGTCACCGGTTTCGGCACCAGCGGCACGCTGACCGGCGTCGGCCAGATGCTGAGACTCGCCCGGCCGGCGGTGCAGATCGTGGCAGCGGAGCCGGAAAACGCCGCGCTGCTGTCGGGCGGTACCTGGGGCGTGCATCAGATCCAGGGGCTGGCGCCCAACTTCACGCCGACCATCATGGACAAGACGGTCATCGATACCGTCCTGACCGTGAATGAGTATGAAGCGCGCGATACGTCTCAACGGCTGGCCAGGGAAGAGGGCATTTTTGTCGGTATTTCTTCCGGGGCCTCGGTTGCCGCAGCGCTGAAAATTGCCGAGACCGCGCCGGCAGGTTCGGTGCTGCTGGCCATGCTTCCGGACACCGGTGAGCGTTATCTCTCGACCTTCCTGATGGACGGCATCGCCGAAGGTTCCGACGATGACTGGCTGCAATCGCTCGATCAGTAACAGGGAACGGTTACTTCGCAGAGCACCTGTTCTAAGGGATTGGCATCATGGTGGAAACTCTTCCGGCAGCAGCAGATTACATAGCGTTCACGCGCCCGTTTCCAATGCACCGTGGTGGTGTACTGGAAGATCTCAGGCTGACGTATGAGACGTTCGGGCAACTGAATGAACGTCGCGACAACGTCGTTCTGATCCTCCCCGGCATGTCGGCCAACAGCCATGTCTGCAGTGTCGCCCGCGATCCTGAGAGCGGCTGGTGGGAAGACTTTGCCGGCCCGGCCAAGCCGATAGATACAGACCGCTGGTTCGTGATCTGTTTCAACTACCTGGGCGGTTGCAAGGGAACGACCGGGCCGATGTCCATCGACCCGAGGAGCGGCAGACCTTACCGGTCGCGTTTTCCCGAGCTGGCCATCGAAGACATCGCTGACACGATCGTCATGGCCATGAAGGCGTTGGACATGGATGAAGTGGCCTGCCTGATCGGTACCTCGATGGGCGGCATGTGCGCGCTGGCCCTGTTGACCCGGCATCCGGGTTTCGTCCGGCATCACATCAACCTCTGCGGCGCCGCCAGTTCGCTTCCGGTGTCCACGGCCTTGCGGTCATTGCAGCGGGAAGCCATTCGCAGTGACCCGCTCTGGGCCGGTGGCGAGTACTCGCCGGATGCGCGGCCGATTCACGGGATGACGCTCGCCCGCAAGATGGGCCTGCTGAGTTATCGCTCCGGCGCGGAGTTGAATCGCCGATTTGCCCGCCCGGATGAGTCGGCAGGGAAATCCGCGGGCACGGCTCACGACTTCGAAGTTGAGGATTATCTGCAAGCCAATGCCTGTCGATTCGCCCGGGACTTCGATCCCAACAGTTATTTGCAACTGAGCCGCGCGATCGACCTTTATGCCTGCCTGAAAAGCCCCCGGGGCGGTTTTCAAACTGTAGGCCTTGAGCAGGTTCTGGTGGTGGGGGTCGAGAGCGACACGTTGTTTCCTGTTGCCCAACAGCAACACATCGCCCAAGGACTCGGACAGGATGGCGCGCAGGTGACCTTTGTCCGGCTGGATTGCCGTGACGGGCACGATGCCTTTCTGACCGATCTGCAAGCGTTCGGGCCACTGCTGGAAAATTTCATGAATCGTATTGGCTCCGTCCTTCCTGCGGGCAGGGCGGAGCGTCGCCTGGAGTTGCACGATGAACGATTTTGACAAGGTTGCATTGGTGACCGGCGCCAACCGTGGCATCGGTTTCGAGGTGGCACGCCAACTGGCCGGTGAGGGGGTGACGGTCGTGCTCAGCGGCAGGGATTATCAGGCTGTCGCGCAGGCCTGCGATACGCTGGTCGGCATGGGTCTGAAGGCCTTTCCGTGCCTGCTGGATGTCACGGATGAAGACAGCATCGCCTCGGCGGCCAAACTGCTGGAGGCGCGGTTCGGTCGGCTCGACATCCTGATCAATAACGCCGCGATTCGCATCGAATCCTACGGGTTGAACCCTTCGCAACAGCCACTCGAACAGTGGCGACAGACGTTTGAAACCAACCTGTTCGGCATGGTCGCGGTGACGCAGCACTTATTGCCGTTGATTCACAAATCCCCGGCCGGACGCATCGTCAACGTCTCCAGCCTGCTGGCATCGCTCACCACTCATACCGACGTTGATTCGTACGCCTATTCACCGATGTTCAAATCCTTGCCGGGGTATAGCGCCAGTAAAAGTGGCGTGAATTCGTGGACGGTGCACCTGGCTTACGAACTTCGCGACACGCCGATCAAGGTGAATGCGGTACATCCCGGTTATACCAAAACCGGCATGAATGACGGTGCCGGTGATCTTGAGGTGCAGGAGGGCGCGCGGACCAGTGTCGCGCTGGCAATGATCGGCGCCGATGGCCCCACGGGCACCTACCGGCATCAGGACCGCGTCATCCCCTGGTGAGTCAATGGCGGTTTTTATTCTTGTTGTTCAGTAGAAGGGATTCTTCATGATTAAGCTTGCACTCGTCACAGATAAGCCGAACCTGCACATCGATTACGACATGCCGCCATTGCTCCAGGCTTGCGAGCAACTGTCGATCAAGGCCGATGTGTGCTTCTGGGACGATGAGTCAATCGATTGGGCGGCCTACACCGCCGTGTTGATTCGCTCACCGTGGGATTGCATTGAAAACCTCGACGCGTTTTTTGCCTGGTGCGACAAGGTGCACGCACTGACCTGCCTGTTGAACGTGCCGTCAGTGGCCCGTTGGGGATTGAACAAGTTGTACCTGAAGGACATTGCTGCGCGCGGCGTGCCGATCATTCCCAGCGTGTTCCTGGCGCCTGACGATACTCCCGAAGGATTTCTGGCGGACTTCCTGCGGGCGAACAGCGACAGCCATGAGTTTGTCGTCAAGCCGACCATCGGTTCGTATTCGCGCGGGGTCAAACGGTTTGTCCGCGATGACAGCGCTGCGGCGCTGGCGCATATCCGTTCGCTGCAACAGCGTGGTTCGCATGTGATCATCCAGCCGTACATCACCACCATCGACACGTATGGCGAGACGGACCTGACGTTCTTCGATGACACGTTCAGCCATTCCATCCGCAAGGGCGCCATGCTCATGGCGGACGGCACGGTCAACGTTCCGACCCCCGAGTTTCGCCAGCCGCGGGAGGCGGATGCCGAGGAGCAGGCGGTGGCGCTTTCCGCGCTTGTGGCGTCTGCGCAGGTGTTGGGTCTGGAGTTGCCACTGCTCTATGGCCGGGTCGATGTGATCCGCGATTATGCCGGCCGGCCGATGATCATGGAGATGGAAATATGCGAGCCGTCGCTCAACCTGCCGTTTCGGGCTGACAGTGCGATGAACCTGATCCAGGGCGTGCTCAAGCGCATCGATCGGCATTTGGTTGATCTGTGAAGCCACGCTGACGCCCGTAAACAAGCCCGGCTGCACTGCCGGGCTTTTTTTGTGGGCGCGATTATTCGACTATGGGGGCTTTGCGATGACAGAAGGATCATGCGTCATGTCCGACACAGCCAAGCGGGTCAACATTGTCGACACTCAGGTGTTGTCCCACGACTGGTACCTGTTGAAAAAAATCACCTTTGACTACCTGCGCAACAATGGCGACTGGCAGCGCCAGACCCGTGAGGTCTACGACCGTGGCAACGGTGCAGCGATTCTGCTGTTCAACCGCGACAAGCGCAGCGTGGTGCTGACCCGACAGTTCCGGCTGCCGGTATTCGTCAATGGCCACGATGGCTTGTTGATCGAAGTGGCGGCGGGGCTGCTGGAAGGTGCGGCGCCGGAACAGCGGATCCGCGACGAGGCCGAAGAGGAAACCGGCTACCGCGTGCATGAGGTGAAGAAGGTGTTCGAGGCCTACATGAGCCCTGGCTCGGTGACCGAGAAACTGCACTTCTTCATCGCCGAGTACGACGCGAAGTCGAAGGTCAGCGAGGGTGGTGGCCTGGAAGAGGAGACCGAAGAACTGGAAGTGCTGGAATGGGCTTTTGATGACGCGTTGGCGGCGTTCCATCGCGGCGAGATCTGCGACGCCAAGACCATCATGCTGTTGCAGTATGCGGCAATGAATAATCTGTTCAGTGCCTGAGTCAGAACAGATCCCCGGTTGTGCCAATCGCTGACCACTGGCCACCCTCCAGCGTCAGCAAGCGCTCCTTGGCCTCAAGCCCTACGGCAAATCCGGTCAACTTCCCCGACGCGCCGATCACCCGATGACACGGCGCGACAATGGAAATCGGATTGCGCCCGTTCGCAGCGCCCACCGCTCGCGAGGCGGATGGACTGCCGATCTGTTCGGCGATCTGGCTGTAGGTGCGGGTTTCGCCAAAGGGGATGGTCAGCAGCGCAGCCCAGACCTTCTTCTGAAAATCGGTACCGACGAAATCCAGCTCCAGATCGAAGCAGTCGCGGTTGCCGGCAAAATATTCTTGCAACTGCCGAGCGGCTTTCTGCAGGAACGGATCGTCCGGCGCTTGCGTCATCGGCCCGAGGCGCACCCGGCCTGGTTTATCGTTTTCCCAGAGGATGGCCGCCAGTCGTGCGCCGTTCGCGACCAGCTTCAATTCGCCGACCGGTGAGGGTAGGGTGATGAACGTGTAAGGCATGGGCAGAACTCCGGTTCGGCACGGCAAGAGCGCCCAGCATACTGCCTGATCGAGGAGGCGCAAATCGCAATAGCGACCATACTGCTTGTTGCTTTTGAAGCGTTCCCGTCTGTCCTGCACAGAATCCAAAAACAATAAAAGAGATCGACTCATGAAGTACGAACCTTTGGCCAAAACGCTGATTGCGACGTCACTGGCACTGAGCTGCCTCATGGCCCACGCTGCGTCGGTGGCACCGGTTGCCGCCGAGAACGGCATGGTGGTCACCGCCCAACACCTGGCCTCCTACGTCGGCGTCGATGTGTTGAAAAACGGTGGCAACGCCGTCGATGCCGCGGTTGCCGTTGGCTATGCGCTGGCGGTGGTCTATCCCGCAGCTGGCAATCTCGGCGGTGGCGGTTTCATGACCATTCAGCTGGCGGACGGGCGCAAGACATTCCTCGACTTCCGCGAAAAAGCCCCGCTGGCGGCGACCGCCAACATGTACCTGGACAAGGACGGCAACGTCGTCCCGGACCTGAGCACCCGTGGCCATCTCGCCGTGGCAGTGCCAGGCACCGTGTCAGGCATGGAGCTGGCGCTGAGCAAGTACGGCACCAAGCCGCGCAAGGACATGATCGCCCCGGCGATCAAACTGGCTGAAGACGGTTTCGAACTGGAGCAGGGCGACGTCGATCTGCTGGACTACGCCACCGATGTGTTCAAGAAGGACATGCGCGATTCCGGGTCGATCTTCCTGCACAACGGCGAACCGATGCAGGTCGGGCAGAAACTGGTGCAGAAGGATCTGGCGAAAACCCTGCGCACCATTTCTGAAAAAGGCGCCGATGGTTTCTATAAAGGCTGGGTAGCCGACGCCATTGTCACCTCCAGTCAGGCCAACAAGGGCATCATCACCCAGGCCGATCTCGACAAATACAAGACCCGCGAACTGGCCCCGGTGGAGTGCGATTACCGTGGCTACCACGTGGTCTCGGCGCCACCGCCAAGCTCCGGCGGGGTGGTGATCTGCGAGATCATGAACATCCTCGAAGGCTATCCGATGAAGGACCTGGGCTTCCATTCGGCCCAGGGCATGCATTACCAGATCGAGGCGATGCGCCACGCCTATGTGGACCGCAACAGCTATCTGGGCGACCCGGATTTCGTCAAGAACCCGATTGAGCACCTGCTGGACAAGAACTACGCAACCAAACTGCGCAACGCGATCCAGCCGCAGAAGGCCGGAATCTCCGCCGAGCTGAAACCCGGCGTCGCGCCGCATGAAGGCAACAACACCACGCACTATTCGATCGTCGACAAGTGGGGCAATGCGGTGTCGGTGACCTACACCCTCAACGACTGGTTCGGCGCCGGCGTGATGGCGAGCAAGACCGGGGTGATCCTCAACGACGAAATGGACGATTTCACCTCCAAGGTCGGCGTGCCGAACATGTATGGTCTGGTCCAGGGTGAAGCCAACGCCATCGCGCCGGGTAAAACCCCGCTGTCGTCGATGAGCCCGACCATCGTCACCAAGGACGGCAAAGTGGTCATGGTGGTCGGCACGCCGGGTGGCAGCCGGATCATCACCGCCACCTTGCTGACCATGCTCAACGTCATCGACTACGGCATGGGCCTGCAGGAAGCGGTCGACGCACCACGTTTCCACCAGCAATGGATGCCGGAGCAAACCAACCTCGAAGACTTCGCCGCCAGCCCCGACACGAAGAAGATCCTCGAGAGCTGGGGCCACAAGTTTGCGGGGCCGCAGGACGCCAACCATATCGCTGCGATCCTGGTCGGTGCGCCGTCGCTGGACGGTAAGCCGGTGGGCAAAAACCGTTTCTACGGCGCCAACGATCCACGGCGCAATACCGGGTTGTCACTGGGTTACTGACAGGCGTAAAAGAGGGGGGGCGGACTCTGGTCCGCCCCCGTCTCAAGGATCGATCAAGGAAGGCCCATCATGTCTAGCGCATTGCTGATCATCGACGTCCAGCAGGTCCTCTGCTCCGGCCAGTACCAGTGCTTCGACATCCACCGCGTCATCGCCACCATCAACCAGCTCAGCACGCGCGCGCGTGAGGCCAGTGTGCCGGTGGTGCTGATTCAGCATGAAGAAAAGGACAGCCCGCTGGCCAACGACGCCGAAGGCTGGCAACTGGCCGAAGGCTTGCTGACTGACACGCAGGACCTGCGTGTATGCAAAACCACCCCGGATTCGTTCTACCAGACCGACCTGGGCAAACTGCTGCCCGGCGAAGACTTCGAACGCCTGATCATTTGCGGCCTGCAAACCGATTACTGCGTCAACGCCACCGTGCGTCAGGCCCATCAACTGGGGTATGACGTGGTGCTCGTCGCGGACGCCCACTCCACCCTCGACAACGGCAACATGAGCGCCGAAGACATCATCGCCGAACACAACAAAGACCTGGCGCACCTGACGGGTGCTACCGGCCGTATCGACGTCAAACCCGCAGCCGATATCGTTTTCTAGAGCCCGCGAATACCCCTGTAATAGCGAGCCTGCTCCGGGCGGCGTTCCGACGAAAGCGGTGTGCCAGTGACGCATGTGTTGGCGGACACGACGTCTTCGCGAGCAAGCCCGCTCCCACTGGGGATTGTGGGTGGATGAAGGATTTGCGGCTGACCGAGATCAAAAGTGGGAGTGGGCTTGCTCACGAATGCGCCGGCACAGCCAGCATCAATGTCGACTGACCTGACGCCTTCGCGAGCAAGCCCGCTCCCACAATAATGTGTGGTGTTCGCAGGTTTCCCTGTCCGGCATAAGTCCCCTGTGGGAGCGAGCCTGCTCGCGAAGGTGGCAGCACTGACAACACATCGCAGGCATAATGCCGCCGCCCCGAAGAATGGAATCTGTCGATGTTGTCTTTGAAACCCCGCCATGCTTTTCTGCTGGCGTCCCTGATGTTCATTCCCGCTGTACACGCCAGCAGTTTCGATTGCGCTAGCGCCACCAGTCCGGCTGAAAAAACCATTTGCTCTGATCCCTATATCTCGAATCTTGATGAGAAACTGGGCTCGCTGTGGCGTGCTGCGTTGCCGAACGTTGTGGATGCGAAAGCCTTGAAGGTCGATCAACGAGGCTGGCTGAAGCAACGCAATGAATGTGCTGCGGATGTTGCTTGTTTGCGCCGGCAATACCTGATGCGCCTCAAGGCCCTGGAGTTCATGACAAAACCCTTCAATTGGGATGCGACATGGCAGCTCATTCCATGGGGCGTCTCAGCGGCGGTTGTGGTGAATACCAAGCGTATCGATGCCACTCATATCGCCTTTGATATTTCAGGCGTGGCCGGCGCCAACTCCGGCGACATGGATGGCGTCGCCACCATTGAGGGCAGCGAAGCGCACTATGCCCAAGACGACTGTTCGTTGAAGTTCAGCGCATTCAACGGACTGTTGGACATTGCACAAGATGGTGCAGACCCTACTTGCGGTGGTGGTATGGTGGTCTATTACGGCGGGCGCTACGTGGCGTCGGAACAGTCACTGTCGATTGATTACGACCTGCTCAGTCTGGGGGTGGCGCGGACTGAGCAGGAAAACGAGCTGTTGCACACGCTGCTCAAAGGCGATTATCAGACGTTGTTGCAAAACAGCGGCTCGATGGTGACGGGGGAGGCTTCCAGCGATGTGCCGGATGCTCAGGTCGATGAGTTCTGGTTACGTGGGCTGGCCAATACCAATGCAGGCATCCTGATGCGAGCGCCGGACGCTCGGATATGGCTCGTGTTATTGGTGTTCGATGAGCAGCGTCAATTGCGTGCCCGCTATTACACCAACGTACCGCAATGGAAAAAACGTGTGCCCGAAGCACTGCTTGCCTGGCATAAGCGAATAGCAAACGGTGAGACTTTGCCGCTGGATTTCATGCCCTGATTCTCTGCCGCGAGGGACTGAGCGACACATCGACGGGGCTGCCCTGCAGGCCCCGCTTGGCTCAAGTCGCAAACATCCACCCTCGCGCACTCGCCACCGGCTCCGACACCACCCCCTCCAGCACCATCCGCGTGATCGTATCCGCTGCCGTTTGGTAGTCCTCATCCTGTGGCACCGGGCGCCCGGTGATGCAGCCCATTTGCCAGCCGATGTTGGTGTAGGTGCGGGTTGCCGACCAGATGAACAGCATCAGATGCTCCGGGTCCACCGGTGCCAGCAAGCCGCGCTCGATCCAGCTGCGCAGGCAGTCGACGTTGCGTCGGGCTTCGGCGTGCAGCAGGTCACGGCATTCGTCCGGCAACTGTCGACCGCCGAGCAGCAGTTCACCACTGAACACTTTGGCAATCGCCGGATGCTCGCGGGCGATGCGGATGCGTGCGGCGACATAGGCGCGCAGGCCAATCAGCGGATCGTCGCTTTCGCGCAGCGCTGCCGAGGCTTCCAGCAGCGGTTCGACGAACCCCAGCAGGACTTTGCAATACAGGTTTTCCTTGGTCTGGAAGTAGTAATACAGGTTGGCCTTGGGCACGCCGGCGCGGGCGGCGATGTCGCGTGTCTGGGTCGCGTCGAAGCCGTTGGCGGCAAACTCCTCGCTGGCGGCGGTGAGGATCAGTTGCTCGTTGCGTACGCGGATGGCGCTCATGGGAATACGATGTGAGTGGATGGCATGGGCAGGTTCTAGCGAATTCGGTTTCGCAATATACAAAACTATATAGCGGTGAGGCCAGCTAACTCGTCGGACAGCGCTATGCTGGTTCGATCATTGGAATAACGGGGAGGGGATATGACTATTCAGGTAATGCGCGCGACCACGGCTCAGTTGGAGGCGGTGGCAGAGCTGTTCGACGCTTATCGCGGTTTCTATCAGCAGCCGTCGAATCTGGCGCAATCGCGAGCGTTCATTGCCGAGCGCATGGCCGGCGATGAGTCGGCGATTTTTCTTGCGCAGGATGAACAGGGCGGAGCGCTGGGCTTTGTACAGTTGTATCCGACGTTTTCCTCGATCGATGCCCACCGCACCTGGCTGCTCAGCGACCTGTTCACCGCGCCTGCCGCCCGTGGTAGCGGGGTCGGACGATTGCTGATGAACACGGCCCGCGACTTTGCGCTGCAGACCGGCGCCAAAGGGCTGGTGCTGGAAACCGCTACCGACAACTTCACTGCGCAGGGGTTGTACGAGTCACTGGGTTATGTGCGTGATAGCGGTTATTACACCTATATGCTCGATCTGCGGCAGGACTGACTGACTTTTTGTGTAAATTTCCCGATTCAGTCTTTCCTCAAGCGACTGCTCTCTCTAGAATCCGCCCGGCCTCCGCAATGGAGGCTCTTTGATATCACTTGGCTCGGTTCAGATAGGGAAGACAATATGCAATTCGGGAAAATCCTGGCGCTGGGCCTGGTGTTTACGCTGGGTGGTTGTGCCAGTTTCACCAAAGACGAAGTGGCGCCGGTCAAACTGCCATCGATGGCCAGCTACGCCAACAAGCCCAATGTCTATGTGGATTTCGACTTCTATCAGGGCGAGCCGAAAAGCGCTTCGGCTGTAGAGGTGCCGCAGGCACGTGACCAGCTCAAACCAGAGCTGCAAAAGATTCTGAGCGATTCCGGCCTGTTTGGCCGTGTCACGCTGGACGAGTTCCAGAAGCAACCGGGCGATTACAGCCTGCGCCTGAAAATGTACAACCATCCGCCGAATGCCGGTTCGATGGTGCTGGGCTTCATCAGTGGTTTCAGTCTGGGGGTGATCCCGGCATACGGCACTGATCAATACACCATGAGCCTCGAAGCCGTGGACGGAACGGGTCAGGCCCTGACCACCGCGAGCAACCACGATGCGGTGGGTACCTGGATCGGCATCTGGTTCATTCCGCTGATGGGCAATACCCCGAAGGCGGCGGTCAATGACACGTTCGCCCGTCAGGTCAATGCGCTGCTCAAGCAAATGATCGACAACAACCACCTGAAATACTCGGCGCTCGAGACGCGTATTCCACGGGCGTGATGCGAAAAAAAGAGCCGCAATCGCGGCTCTTTTTTTTGCCCTTATTTCAGGGCCTGAATGAACTGAGGATCGCTGTACAGTTCCTTCAGCAGATCGCGCAGCATCGGGTTGTAGGCATTCACCGCATTCGGAATCGCAATGAAACCGAAGAAGCTGCTGCTCCACTGGCTGCTGACATTCTTGGTCGCGTCGTAGACCACGTGCTGACCGTCAAGCAGCGTAAAGCGTGCAGCGAGTTCGCCATCGCCTGTGCCCATGCCGGCCGACAAGTTGTTCTTCACCACCAGCACTTTCAGCTGACGCTGGGCTTGCGGATCAAGCAGGCCGGCCTTGCGCAGCTCTTCGGTGATGGCGTCCTGAATGTGCGCCGGGATGCTGCCGGACGGCGAGCGCACCGGGTTGGCCCGCACCGTCAGCGAACCTTCGCCGGACTCGGCACTCACTTGCGGATTGCTGATCGCATGCAGGGGAGGGGTCTGCTTGAGCTTCTGAACGTTTTCGTAGCTTGGCTCATAGCGAGTCATGGTCATGCCACAACCTTGCAGCAGCACGGCCAGCATCGGGATCAACAACAGAGACTTTTTCACGGCGTTTCCTTGCGTGCGGAATAAAGGGGGGGCGAATTATGGGCAGAGTGCCATCATTGGGCAACCGTCTTCGCCCATGAAGCGCTCAGTGCTTCAATAGACTCTCGATCTGTGCCAGCTCCCAGGTGCTGAGCAGATTCACCGGGTCAGTGCCGTACCGGCTGTCGAACCACCATTCGCGGCCGTCCGGACAACGGCAATGGTCACAGTGATGCAAGCGCCCACCCTCAACATCCAGCAACAGACGCCAGCCCTCGATATCGACCGCAGCCAGTCCGCCGTCGACGGGTGTCATGCATCTTTCGAACTTCAGTACACCCAGCGCTGCCTCGCGCAGGCGCTGGCAAACGTCGCGGGCACTCAGCAATGCAGTCATGGTCGTACTCGATGGTGGCAGAAGCGCGTCAGCATAAATCGCGAGTCGACGGGTGTCAGCGATCGCTGGCCCGATTCCGAACTATTCCGTAACATCCGCACCCCGCTTTTTTACGAACATCCGCGGCCACGCTCGTCGGCCGCTCAGTCAGGTAAGCCATGAAACCGATACGTCTGCGCGCCGATGTCCTGGCCGGACTCACCACCTCGTTTGCCTTGTTGCCCGAATGCATTGCATTTGCGCTGGTGGCCCACCTCAATCCGCTGATGGGCCTGTACGGCGCCTTTATCATTTGCACGTTGACCGCGTTGTTCGGCGGCCGGCCGGGGATGGTTTCCGGGGCCGCGGGTTCGATGGCGGTGGTGATCGTTGCGCTGGTGGTGCAGCACGGGGTGCAATACCTGTTGGCGACGGTGCTGCTCGGCGGCTTGATCATGATGGCCTTCGGCTTGCTGCGCCTTGGCAAACTGGTGCGCATGGTGCCGCACCCGGTGATGCTCGGGTTCGTCAACGGCCTGGCGATCATCATCGCGCTGGCACAACTGGAGCACTTCAAGAGCGGCGAACACTGGCTCAGCGGCACACCGCTGTACCTGATGACCGGGCTGGTGCTGCTGACCATGGCCATCGTCTACCTCTTGCCACGCCTGACCCGCGCGGTGCCGCCGGCACTGGTGGCGATCCTTGGTGTGGGGCTGCTGGTTTACCTGTTCGGTTTACCGACCCGAACCCTTGGCGACATGGCGCATATCGCCGGCGGCCTGCCGAGCTTCGCGCTGCCGGACATCCCGTGGAACCTGGCGACTCTACAGATCATCGCTCCGTACGCGATTCTGATGGCGCTGGTCGGCCTGCTGGAAACCCTGCTGACCCTCAACCTCACCGACGAAATCACCGAAACCCGTGGCTACCCGGATCGCGAGTGCGTGGCGCTGGGTGCGGCGAACATGGTCTCTGGCGCGTTCGGTGGCATGGGCGGTTGCGCGATGATCGGCCAGACTGTGATCAACCTCAGCTCCGGCGGACGCGGGCGCTTGTCCGGGGTAGTGGCGGGGGGGCTGATTCTGTTGTTCATCCTGTTTCTGTCACCGCTGATCGAGCGTATTCCGCTGGCGGCGCTGGTGGGCGTGATGTTTGTGGTGTCGCAGCAGACCTTCGCCTGGGCCTCGTTGCGGGTGCTGAACAAAGTGCCGCTCAACGATGTGCTGGTGATCATCGCGGTGACCACCATCACCGTGTTCACCGACCTGGCTACTGCCGTGCTGTGCGGGATCATCATCGCTGCGCTGAATTTTGCCTGGCAGCAGGCCCGTGAGTTGTACGCCGACGCGCACCTCGAAGCTGACGGTAGCAAACTCTACCGCCTGCACGGCACGTTGTTTTTTGCCTCGACCACGCCGTTCCTCAACCAGTTCGACCCGGCCAATGACCCAGCCAAAGTCACGCTGGATTGCCGGCATCTGAGCTTTGTCGATTACTCGGCAATTGCCGCGCTGAAAACCTTGCGCGAGCGTTACGCCAAGGCTGGCAAGGAGTTGCAGGTGTTTCACCTGTCCGAGCGCTGCAAGAAACTGTTGAAACGCGCCGGAGTGGAACACCACTGATCAATTGTGGGAGCGAGCCTGCTCGCGAAAGCGTCAGGTCAGGCGAACATCAATGCCGGATACGCCGGCCCCTGTGGGAGCGAGCCTGCTCGCGAAAGCGTCAGGTCAGTCGACATTAATGCCGGATGTACCGCCCCCTTCGTGAGCAAGCCCACTCCCACCCTCGATCTTGGCCAGCCCCCGAATCCTTCATCCACCACCAATCCAGTGTGGGAGCGGGCTTGCTCGCGAAGGCGTCAGGTCAATCAAAATCGATGCCGGATATGCCGGCCCCTGTGGGAGCGAGCCTGCTCGCGAAAGCGTCAGGTCAGTCGACATCAATGCCGGATGTACCGCCCCCTTCGTGAGCAAGCCCACTCCCACCCTCGATCTTGGCCAGCCCCCAAATCCTTCATCCACCACCAATCCCAGTGGGATCCCAAAGAGGACTACCGGGCGAATTTCTTGGCCCCGGCCACGCAGAGGATGACGCCTACCGTCACCGCCAGCATGCCGATGCTGACGTGCTCATGCAGTAACGTCGCTGCCAAGGCCAGGCCAAAAAACGGTTGCAGCAACTGTAACTGTCCGACGGCCGCGATCCCGCCTTGGGCCAGTCCGCGATACCAGAACACAAAGGCAATCAGCATGCTGAACAGCGAAACGTAGCCCAGGCAGACCCATGCCGACACGCTGATGCCGCTGAACGACGGCGGCGCCAGCCACAGGCTCGCGACGGCCATCAATGGCAGCGACAAGACCAGCGCCCAACAGATCACCTGCCAGCCACCCAGCGTGCGCGACAGCTTTGCGCCTTCGGCATAACCGAGGCCACAGACCAGAATCGAGGCTAGCATCAGCAGGTCACCGGTGGGCGAGGCGGACAGCCCTTGCGACAAGGCAAATCCAACCACCAGCGCACTGCCGAGGATCGAGAAGATCCAGAACACCAGGCGCGGACGCTCGCCACCGCGCAACACACCAAACAACGCAGTCGCCAGCGGCAGCAAGCCAACGAACACAATCGAATGTGCCGACGTCACGTGTTGCAGGGCCAGCGCCGTCAGTAGCGGGAAGCCGAGCACGACGCCCAATGCCACGATGACCAATGACAACCACTGATCCCTTGCCGGTCGCCGCTCACGGAACAACCACAACAACGCCACGGCCAGCACGCCGGCAATGGCCGCACGCGCGACGGTGAGAAACACCGGGTCAAACTCCAGCACTGCCAGGCGCGTGGCCGGCAGCGAGCCGCTGAAGAACACCACGCCAATAAAGCCGTTGATCCATCCGCTGGTTTTTTCCAGTGCAGGGTTGCTCAGGTTCGAAGTCCGTTCCATACGATTCACGCTCATTGTGGGTTGCTTTGAGAGAATCCTATGATCGAGAATCAGGACAATCAAAAAATTGTCATGGATACATCCCGACATGTCGCGTTCCCGTTACAAGACCCTCGTTGACACTTACGCCGCCGACATTCGCACCGGTCGACTGGCCCCCGGCACGCGACTGCCGACGCACCGGCAACTGGCCACGCAGGAAGGGCTGGCGCTGGTCACGGCCTCGCGGGTGTATGCCGAACTCGAAGCCATGGGGCTGGTCAGCGGCGAAACCGGGCGCGGTACTTTTGTGCGTGAAACTTCGTTGTCACCGGGGCAGGGCATCGATCAGAAAGATGTCGCGGCCGGCATGATCGACCTCAATTTCAACTACCCGTCGTTGCCCGGTCAGACGCAGTTGTTGCGCAGCGCCTTGCGTCAGTTGGCGTTGTCCGGTGACCTGGAAGCCTTGTTGCGCTATCAGCCGCATGCCGGTCGTGCTCATGAGCGGGCCTCGGTTGCCCGGCATTTGCGCAGTCGCGGGGTGACGGTGGATGCCGAGCAAGTGCTGATCGTCAACGGTGCCCAGCAGGGGCTGGCGGTGACGCTGATGGCGTTGCTCAAGCCCGGCGACGTGATTGCCGCCGATGCGTTGACTTATTCCGGGTTCAAAGTGCTGGCCGAAGCGTTGCATCTGGAAGTGGTGGCGATCCCGGTCAACGAGCACGGGCCGGATCTGCCAGCGCTGGAAAAACTCTGTCGCAGTCGTTCGGTACGTGCCGTGTACAGCATGCCGACCCTGCACAATCCGCTGGGCTGGGTGATGCCGCTTGCGCAGCGCGAGGAACTGGTAGCCATCGCGCGGCGGCATGATCTGACCCTCATCGAAGACGCGGCCTACGCCTTTCTGGTGGAAAACCCTCCGCGGCCCTTGGTTGATCTTGCGCCGGAGCGCACGGTTTACGTCTCTGGTCTTTCGAAGAACATCGCCACCGGCCTGCGCGTTGGCTTCATCGCCGCACCTGCAGCCAGCGTGCCGGCATTGGAGCGGATTATCCGCGCAACCACCTGGAACACGCCGGGGCTGATGACCGCGATTGTCTGTGGCTGGCTTGACGATGGCACCGTGATCGAGCTGGAAGCGCAAAAGCGCAGCGACGCTCAGGCCCGCCAGGCACTGGCCGCCCGGTTGCTCAAAGGCTTGCCGTGCGTTGCCCATCCGAATTCGTACTTCCTGTGGCTGCCATTACCGGAAGACGTGCGCGCTGATCAGATCGTGGTGGAGTTGATGCACGAGCAGATTTCGGTGACCACGGCCGAGCCGTTTGCGGTATCGGCGCATGTGCCGCATGCGATTCGGCTGGCGCTGGGGTCGGTGGAAATGGATGTGTTGGAGCAGGCGTTGATCACTGTCAGGAGGATCATCGCTGCTTACCTGTAAAACGAGACCCTGAGTACAAATGCTACCCTTGCGCAGCCAGATTCAAGCCGTTCCGGAACCTTAGATGAAAAACACCGTTGCACTCTTGCTAGCCTTGACCGCCACCGCGGTTCTGTTCAGCTCGACCACCCGCGCCGCAGGCGACCCAGGCGCTGGCGAAAAAATCTTCCCGCGTCTGTGTGGCGGCTGCCATCAGGTGGGGCCGGACGCCCGTCCGGGGTTCGGCCCGCAGCTCAACGGCATCATCGGTCGAGCGGCCGGAACCTCGGCCAATTACGTGTATTCCGACGCCATGAAAAACTCTGGCGTGACCTGGGATCGCGACACGCTGACTGCGTATCTGAAAGACCCCAAAGGCGTGGTGCCGGGCACGCGGATGATTTTCTGGGGCCTGAGTGATCAGGAGAAGATTGATAACCTGCTGGCGTATCTGCAGCAATTCTCCGATTAAAGATTGTGCTCGGCCTGCCTGGCAAACCACTGCATGACCACCTCGCACGCCGGATTTGAAGCCGCTGCCGGCTGCAGGCACAACGCGTAAATTCCGCCGGTCTTCAACGGCTGCCCAAACGGCACCACCAACACTCCACGCTCGATGGACTCCGCCGCGAGCGTCATGTCCGTCACCGCCACGCCCAGACCTCGCGCCGCCGCATCCAGCGCCAACTCATCGAGGTTGAACGGGATGTGCCGGTAGCGCTCCAGCGGCTGGCCGTCATTGGCTGCCAGCCATTCGATCCAGGCCTGCCGATCGGCCGAGCGATGCAGCAAGGCGAAACGCTGTAACTCATCAACTGACCGGGGTGCCCCCGCAAGGCTGGGCGCGCACACCGGCACCAGGGTTTCCTCGAACAGCGTCAGACAATCCGCGCCAGCGGACGGCTGCGACAGATAAAGGATGTAGGCGTCGCTGTCACTGGCCGGTTCGACGACTTCGGTGGCAACGGTTTCAATCGCCAGCGAGACCTCGGGGTGGCTGAGGTAGAAGTCGCTGAGTCTGGGCAGCAGCCAGCGTACCGCCAGTGACACGTGCATACGGATACGGAACGGGCGCTTCTGCGGGACGAGGCGTTCTTCGAGGGTTTTCAGTTGGTCGAGAATGCTGATGGCGCTGGCCAGAACCTGTTCGCCTTCCGGGGTCAGGCGCAGGCTGCGGCTGGTGCGGATGAACAGCGCGACGTTGAAATGGCTTTCCAGTTGCTGAACCTGCCGGCTGACGGCGCTCTGGGTCAGGCACAGTTGCTGTGCAGCCTGAGTGAAGCTGGCGCAGCGGGCGACTTCAACCAGCGTCTGCATGGCTTGCAGCGAGGGCACGTGGCGGATTTTATCCATGCGTTTTCAGAATGGCTCGATGATTTTATAACGTTGGTTGGGCAAGCCAGGACCTTATAGATTTTAGCTCTGGCGGCGACCTTTGCAGTTTTTTCATGCGATTCACGCATGGAGCAGGGCGAAAGGCAAGCCGTGGAACGACAGTCGAATGAGGTCAGTAATGGAAAACGTATGTGGCTGGATCGCGCAGGCCGGCAGTTCGCCACAGCGCGGTCGCCTGAGCGATACGCAACACGCCGACTGGCTGGTGATCGGCGCTGGCATCACCGGTCTCAGCGCCGCGCACAACCTGGCACAAATGCACCCGCAGGCGCGCATCGTAGTGGTGGATCGGCAGCGCGCGGCGCAAGGCGCTTCGGCACGTAACTCGGGATTTGTCGTGGCCCACGAGCATCCCGCCGACAGTGAATTGATCGGCGCACCAGGCTTTGCCGGGTTTGAAATCGACACGGCGATTTCCCGTGCGGCCAGCGACGCCGTACGCCAGTGCATCGCCGACCATGCGATTGACTGCGACTTTCGTGACAACGGGTATTTCTTCGCTGTCAGCGACGCCGCCAAGCTCAGCCATGTCGACGCCAAACTGGCGACCTTGCGCGCCCTGGGTGCCCGCGCTGAATTTCTTCAGGGCGCGGCACTGGCGCAAAAGCTCGGCACACCGCACTACACGGCGGCGATCTGGTGCGGCAACGGCAATGCACTGCTGCAACCTGGCAAATACGTGAAAGGTCTGCTCAATGCGTTGCCGGGCAACGTCACGGTTTACGAACACACCGACATCACCCGCCTGGAGCGCATGAGCCACGGGCGACTGCGAGCCAATGCGGTGAGTGGCAGCGTCGAGGCCAAACGGGTGCTGGTGTGCCTGAATGCCTTCATCCCCCGGGTCGGAATCCATGACAGCAGTACCTTCCCGATGGAACTCAGCGCCAGTCTGACTCGGCCGCTCAGCGATCAGGAGTTTCAGGCCATCGGCGCGGTCGAGCCGTGGGGCGTGCTGTCGACCCGGCCGTTGGGTGCCACGGTGCGGCTGACGCCGGATCGTCGGGTGATGATCCGTAACACTGCCGAATACCGCACGCGGGATCTGTCCGAGAGTGAATTGGCAGTGCGCCGTCAGCACCATGTTCGCGGCCTGCAACGGCGCTTTCCGTTCCTCGGTGAGCAAGACCTGCAATACACCTGGTCCGGTCACTTGAGCGCGACCCGCAGCGGTCAGGCGTTTTTCCAGCGCGTGGAAGAGGGCGTGTTTGCCGTGGCCGGTTGCAATGGTTCAGGGGTGGCGCGCGGCACGCTGTGGGGGCGTTTACTGGCGGAACTGGCATCCGGCGTTGATTCACCGCTGCTGCAATCGGTGATGCAACGGGCCGAACCCGGTTGGCTGCCGCCGCGACCTTTTTTCGACATCGGTGCCATGCTTCGCATGCGCGTGGAGGCAGTCAGGGCCAGAACAGAAATCTGAATATTCGCCTACCGCACAACAACAAAAGCCACTCAACACAGGTGACAGACCATGCGCGTCAATCCACTTTCCCTGGCGATTCTGCTCGCGGCCAGCACGGCCGCTTGTGCCGACGAAACCGTCAACATTTCCAACTGGAACAGCTACATCGCCCCGGACACCCTGGCCAATTTCACCCAGGCCACAGGGATCAAGACTACCTACGACATTCACGACAGCAACGAAGTGCTGGAATCGAAATTGATGACCGGCAACACCGGTTATGACGTGGTCAGTCCGTCGAACCACTTTCTCTCGCGGTTGATCAAGGCCGGAGCGATTCAGAAGCTCGACAGGGCGCAACTGCCGAACTGGAAAAACCTCGACCCGGTGCTGCTGCAAAAGCTGCAAGTCAACGATCCCGGCAACCAGTACGGCTACCCCTACATGTGGGGCACGGCCGGGATCGGTTACAACGTCGAGAAGATCAAGGCGATCTTCGGCAGCACCGATGTCACCCAGTCATGGGACTTTTTCTTCAACGAAGAAAACATCAAGAAGCTCAGCCAGTGCGGCGTGGCGTTCATCGACAACCCGACACAGGTGCTGCCGATCACGCTGAACTACCTGCACTTGCCAGCGCACAGTCATGAGCCGGCGGATTACAAACAGGCCGAACAGGCCTTGCTGAAAATTCGCCCGTACATTCAGTACTTCCACGCCTCGAAGTACATCAGTGACCTGGCCAACGGCAACGTCTGCGCGGTGATCGGCTTCAACGGCGACATCGTTCAGGCTGCCGCCAGTGCCAAGGAAGCGAAGAACGGCATCGACATCGCGTACTCGATTCCGAAAGAAGGCACGACCTTGTGGTTCGACATGGTAGTCATGCCCAAAAGCGCGCCGCATGAAAAGAACGGTTACGCCTACATGAACTACCTGCTCGACCCCAAAGTGGTGGCCAATATCAGCAACAGCATTCACTACGCCAACCCGAATGCGGCGGCCGAGCCGTTCCTCGATGCGGACGTGAAGCAGGATCCGGCTATCTACCCGCCCAAGGACGTGATGCAACGGTTGTTTACCGTGGAAGAGTTGCCGGCAGCGATTGCGCGGTTGTCGACGCGCTTGTGGACCAAGTTGAAAACCAATACCTGAGTGCACGCACTCGATCCGCGCTGTGCAGGGATGCACGGCCCGTACCCTCAAGGCTTCATTCTCGTCTGTGCGCTGACATGGCAATCGGGATGGCGTCCGCGTGTTCAATGACGCCAACCCCATCGCCTATTCACCCGAGCAATACGCCATCGATCCCGAGGCATTGTGCAAGGCATTCAGGCTGATCAAGCCACCTGATTGCGTCCAGCCGCTTTCGCCTGATATAGCTGCTGGTCGACGCGTTTGATCAGCATGGCGTGGCTGTTGTCCGCCGGATCGGCCAGGCCGACGCCGATGCTCACGGTAACCTGTCCGATGTTGGGGAAGTGCGACTGGGCCACGGCGGCGCGGATTTTCTCCGCGACCACGTCCGGCGTATCGGGCTGGGCGATTTCCGGGAGCAGCACGGCGAACTCCTCGCCGCCGTAACGGGCGACGAAATCGGTGGCGCGGACGTTGATCTCAATGATCTGCGCCAACTGCTGCAGCACGTCGTCGCCAATCGCATGGCCGTAGGTATCGTTGATGCGCTTGAAGTGATCGGCGTCGACCAGCAACAGGGCAAACGGTCGCCCGGTACGGCGGAACAGCAGGCTGTATTCACTGAGTTTTTCATCAAGGCGACGCCGGTTGTAGACGCCGGTCAGCGCGTCGTGGGTCGCCAGGTTCAACAGCTCGGCGTTGGCCTGCATGAGCGCGGCGGTGCGCTGGGTGACGATGGCTTCAAGCGAGGCGTTCGCTTCCTGCAGCTCGCGTTCCTTGGCCAGCAGCGACCGGGTCATGGCGTCGATTGACTGACCGAGCTGGGCGATTTCCAGTACCGGGTGCTGTAACGGGAAGTGTGCGCCAGGCTGCTTGTTCTGTACCTGTTTGGCCGAGTGCGCGAGTTGCTCGATCGGGCGGCTCAGGTATTGCGCCAGGTAGTACGCCACCAGGGCGAATCCGACCGCCGCCGCAACGCCCAGCAGCAACAATTTATAGAGCAGCAGACGCGCAGGCTCCAGGGCGGTGTCCAACGGTTGGCGTACGGCGATCGACCAGGACAGCGCGGTACTCGGCGGCGTCGGTACGCTGACCATGCTGGTCAGGTAACCGTTGCCAACCGACCAGCCCGACGACTTCGCATCATTCACCGCCAGTTGCTGGCCCACCAGCGCTTCGGGGTACAGCACCTTGCCGTCGTGATCGATGATCAGCGCCTCGATATCCGGCGATGTGTTTTTATGGGAGAACGCCCCCGACTCGACGATGTGGGTCACCCAGCTCCAATGCGCGTGCGCTCCCAGCACACCAATCAGCTGGCCGTCGGCGTTGCGGATAGGCGCGGCAAAGTCGATGAAACGCAGCGGTTCGCCGTTGGGCATTCCCGGTAGCAATTTGGCCAATAACACGGCTTCGTGCGGATCGCCGGTGTACTCGCCGCGCAGACCGGCCTGAAACCATGGTCGCTGTTGCACCGATTGACCGACCAGCAGATTGTTGACCGCTTGATGCACCTGACCTTGAGCATCGGTCACGCCCATCCACGCATATTCGGCACGGGCCTGGGTGCGCAGTTGCATTGATTTGAGAATCGCCGGGTTGTCCAGATCGCCCCGTTCGAGGTGCGGCGCGCGGCTGAGCAGGTAAACCTCCAACTGGCGTTCGCGCAACTGATCACCGAGCAACGTCGCTGCCGAACGCGCGGTATTCAACAACGCATTGCCGCTGGCCTGTTTCATCTGTTCGGTGGCGATATGACCGACATAGAAACCGACGCTCACCAGCGTCAACAGGGACAAACCGGCAAACCAAAGGGTCAGGTGGCTTCGCAGACTGGCTTTGAGCATGGGCGGGCGAATTCTGTTTTGGAGTTGTCGGCGCATGGTATGCGCAATGAGCGTCGGGCTGCCAGTCAGTCGATTCGGTCACTTGTTGTCGGAGCTTTCGCCAGTGCTCGCTACCGCGTCGTCATTGCTGACGGCCTGTGTTGAAACAAGCCACAACTGCAAAAAATCGAGATGAAAAAAGCCCGGCTGATCAGGCCGGGCTTCCGGGGAGAACCATTGGTTCAGGCGTTGCGACTTTCGATCAGGCGATCCGAGCCACCTTCGGCAACACGGCGTTCCAGCAGACGATCCGAGCCACCTTCGGCAACACGGCGTTCCAGTAGACGATCCGAGCCACCTTCGGCGACACGGCGTTCCAGTAGACGATCCGAGCCACCTTCGGCGACACGACGTTCCAGCAAACGATCGGAGCCACCTTCGGCAACGCGACGTTCCAGCAAGCGATCAGAACCACCTTCAGCCAGACGGCTTTCTATCAACTTGTCCGAGCCGCCTTCAGCGACCAGGGTGTGAGCGGGCGTTGCTGCAAAAGCGTTGACTGCGAGAACCGAGAAAGCGATGCCGAGGATGGTTTGGCGTTTCATGATCGTGTGCTCCGGGGTGTAGTTGGTTTGTCTGGAGCCGATGTTACGCCGCGGATTTTTTATGAGAACTTCATTGGCGTGATGGTGACTATCGACGCCAGCGATGTGTGCCGGAACCCGCGATTCAGAGGCCCGCCGCCCGAATGCACAGCTCCCCGGTGGCGCGGGTCAGGGCCAGATCGTGCAATGCATCGTGGGTCAGACCCTGACGCGCCCTGGCCAGCCAGACCGGACAATCAGGGTCACGACGATAAGGGACGAAGTCGGCGTATTGGCGCAGCAGACGGCTCTGCAATTGGTCCAGTTGCGGGCGAATCTGTTTCGCCAGATCCGGTCGCGGCGTGTCCGGCGCGCGACCTGCCGCCTGCCATTGCGCCAGCAGCCCGTACTGCACCAGTTTGTTCGCTTCCATTTGCGCGGCGATCAACTGGGCGACTTCTTCGGGATCAAGCTTGTATTCGCTCGCCAGCGTCCGGGCATTGGCGATGACCTGTGCTTCGCGCGGGCTGTCCTGAATCGGCTTGCCGCTGTCCCATTTGGTCAGCGCTACGAGGTCGCCGATGTTCAGGCGTTGGTTCAGGGTTTTGAGCAGGGGATGTACCACCTCAGGTGAGGATGAAGCGCCGTTGGCTGAGCAAGTGAAAGCCGCTAATAGGGCGCACGTCAGCAAGTGGAAGCGGGATGGCTGCGCAAGCATTCTGAAAACTCTCTTGGGGAACTACACGATTGGATAACGCGCGATTGTCCACAAGGATACTGAGTTGTCGATCGCGCAGGGCATGGAAAATTGATGAGCAAGATGGTGGCTCTGGGCCACTATTTTCGTGCATGATTCAGCCTTTCACCGACAAGGAACAAGTCTGTGCACAAAATGGCAATTGGCAAACGAAATGAATTCCGGGTGTGGGCTCGCCTGATTGATGCTGGTTTTGATGTGTATCCGTCACTGGTCGACGATAAAGGCATTGACGGCTTGGTCGGTTTCAATGGGAAGTATTTTGAAGTTCAGATTAAAAGCGGTATGAATTGGGTAAATCAGCGCGGTATCGGTACTGCTGCATTGTCGGTTAATCCAGAGCGTGTATTTATAATTTATAATTACACGCTTGAAGATATTCGCTATTTTACTGCGGGCCAGATTCTCGGTGAGCGTGAATGGAGTGAATCAATAACGTGGAAAATTCCACAGATAAAGCTAAATAAAACGCTTCTGGGGAAATACGCGCTGCATAATTGGGATGGCCTGTTCAAGTACCTGAAGGGTGCTCTTTGTACTTGATGTCAAGGTGTTTGGTTGGTTGTGTTCTAGCCTGGAAGGGAAGTGCTGATTGTGTTTTTCAGATTGTGTATGGCTTTTGCGGTTGTATTGGCATGGATGATATTGGGTTGGGTCGCACCCATTGTCCAGTTAAGTGAAAATCAAGCGTTGTATGTTTTTTCCTCTCAAGCGCAAATTGTTGCGGCTATTTATGGTTTGACCATTACCGGCTATATATTCTTGCATGGGCAGCAAGAGCGGTTGGCTGATAAGGACGAGACGATTGTTGGTGCATTGAATGATATCAAGGTCAGGCAACATTCGTTCATTACGTTTTTGTCACTGGTATCATTGTTTTCCATTTTTTTTGCGCTGTTTGCGATCGTTTTCCGCGAGTCGCCAAGCGCACTGCTGAAGGTTCTTACGCAGAATGCCGCGGCTTCATTATTTTTCATAGCGCTGATCTGTACCGGGTATTTTGTACACGAGGCCATGAGGCCGAACAAGATTGAGGAAGCAAGCGAGAAAATTAAGAGAGAGATTGAAGCGCGTTCCAGGGCCTTGTCTGAACTTTCGGATGGGCAGAGTAAAGGCAATGTTAAATCGAATGGTGCCGTTGATGGTGATGGTCTCGGCAAAAAAACAGGCGCAACCAATAGTAGTCTCAATGACGGGAAGATGAACTCTTTTGAAGAGTTTCTTGGTCGCTACAATTACATTGAACACTCGCTCGATATCTTTGCTGATTTGTATCTGGAGCATAACAGACTTGGTGAGAGTGATTTGTCTCGCCATCCATCCTATCGGGAGGATAAAACCGCCAGTCGATTGCGTTGGCCGAGACCCAGGGTTGTTAAGGCCATGCTCGATCAGGGTTTGATCAATCAAACATTTGCTGAAGAATTACACGAGTTGATTCGGTATCGAAATGCACTGGTGCACGGGCGAGACTTTTTTGTGTCGAATGAAGTTCTGGAGAAGGCGAAGTATGCTGCAACTGAACTGGAGAGGATTTTACACAAGATCAGTAATTGGTAATTCTTTGATGCTGTTCTATTAACACAACCGGATAATCAACCTGCATGGAAAAAACTGTTTTGATGTCTCGAACGATCATTGGCCTTCTGGTTTCGCTGCTCGGCTCATCTGCTGTGGCTCAGGCAAGCCCACCTGGCGCCGAGCAATACGAGCTGATGCTAACCGCGATGAGCGAGGCGCAAGAGCGAGTACAGTCGATCATCGGCATACTGAATGACAAAAGTACTGACAAGGATAAAGTGCAGGCTGCGACCGAACAGCTTGCCGAGGACAGGGCGCGGATCGAGAGCCTTCTGGACGTCGCCATCAAGTCAGGAAATGCCGCCGCTCTTTACATGCGGGCGCGCATGACGGAGGCGAGCAAGCCCAAGGATAACAATTGGGCGCAAATGCGCGAGAGCGCCTGTGTCATGTATGGCGAAGCAGCGCAGAAGGGACTGGTGGCGGCGGCCGTGGCGTTCGTCAATTGCAATGACAGGTTCCCGCGCACACCCCGATATGAGACCAGTCGTACTGTGCTACGCGCCGCGCTGAACGGTCAGGATATCTATACCGATGCCTACCCTTTGCCTTTGACTCTCGCCAACTGTTTCAAAAAGGAGGCCGCACCATCCGACCCGGACGATTCGCCGCTGACGAAAATGATGAAGGCACTGGAGCCTGTAATGCTTGATGCCAGACAAATGAGAGCCGAAGGTTTTTATGTGTTGGCCGCCGACAAGGTGTATCCAATGACGAGTCAGGCGAAAATCGACTTGGAGAGTGCCTTTGCGGCCGGTTGCGAGAACGATCCGCAAGTGCTCAAGCAGCGTGTATTGGCCGATCAATGAAGTGTTGTTGCGAGGGGGGAAGGGAAAAATAATTGCTGTATCGAGACTGGGTGCAACGCATCGAAGCTATCGTTAATCTGCCCACCCGCCATCCAGATGGATCTTTGTTTTATGCAAACCCCGAGCGCCACCAAACCCCTCTGGCAAACCTATCTGCTGTTCCTTGCGCCGATGGTGCTGTCCAACTTCCTGCAGTCGATGTCGGGCACGGTCAACAGCATCTACATCGGGCAGATGCTCGGTACGCAGGCACTGGCGGCGGTGTCGGGGATGTTTCCGATCATCTTTTTCTTTATCGCGCTGGTGATCGGGCTGGGCGCGGGCGCCGGGGTGTTGATCGGCCAGGCGTGGGGCGCGCGCGAGGCGCACATGGTCAAGGCAATTGCCGGGGCGACGTTGTTGCTGGGCGTGTTGATCGGGCTGGCGGCGGCGGTGCTCGGCAGTGTGTTCGCGCGGCAGGCTTTGCAGGGGTTGGGCACGCCGGCGGATGTGCTGGACGATGCAGTGGCCTATGCGCACGTGATGATGTGGATTCTGCCGTCGATGCTGGTGTTTGTGCTGTTCACGCAATTGCTGCGCGGGGTCAGCGATACCGTGTCGCCGTTGTTGGCGTTGATGGTGTCGACCTCGGTCGGGCTGGCGCTGACCCCGGCATTGATTCGTGGCTGGTTCGGTTTGCCTCAGCTGGGCATCCAGAGTGCTGCCTACGCCGGCCTTGCGGGTAACCTGTCGGCGATGGCGTGGCTGGCGTGGCGGCTGATTCGCAAGAACCATCCGCTGGCACCGGATCGCGAGTTCTTCGCCGCACTGCGGCTGGACGCGGCGATTCTCGGCAAGGTCCTGCGCATCGGCCTGCCGACCGGGGTGCAGATGATCGTGTTGTCACTCTCGGAGCTGGTGATTCTCGCGCTGGTCAACCAGCACGGCTCGCAGGCCACGGCGGCCTACGGCGCGGTAACGCAAATCGTCAACTACGTACAATTCCCGGCGCTGTCGATTGCGATCACCGCCTCGATCCTCGGCGCGCAGGCCATCGGTGCCGGGCGCCTGGAACGCATGGCGCCTATCCTGCGCACCGGGCTACTGATCAACGTGTGCCTCACTGGCGGTCTGATTGTGCTGGGTTACCTGTTATCGCACTGGTTGCTGGGGCTGTTCCTGACCGAAGATTCGACCCGGGTGATGGCAGAACACTTGCTGCACATCATGCTCTGGAGTCTGCTGGTGTTCGGCTTCCAGGCGATCATTGGCGGGATCATGCGCGCCAGCGGCACGGTGCTGGTGCCGGTGGCGATTGCGATTGTCTGTGTGGTTGGCGTGCAACTGCCGGCGGCTTACTGGCTGGATGGGCAGTACGGCCTGCAAGGCGTGTGGATGGCGTTCCCGGTGGCGTATCTGGGCATGCTGGTGTTGCAGACCCTGTATTACAAACTGGTCTGGCAGCATCAGAAGATCGAGCGGTTGGTCTGAGGTTGATCCTCATGGGCAGACAGGTGACATGGCGCATTCGCAGGTTGTTTGCTTAAGTCAGTCGAAGCCTTGAAGGTTTGCCCTGTCCGGAGAATCCCATGCGTGCCCGATTCACCGCTGCGGCACTGTCTGCCTGCCTGTGCGTCATGCATGTCGCGCAGTCCGCTGAATACAACCGCGTCAACACGACTGCCAGCCAGATCAGTTTCACCTACAACCAGATGGGCTCGCAGATGTACGGCACCTTCGGCAAGTTCGACGCGACGCTGCAGTTCGACAGCGACAACCTCGCCGGCGCCCACACCACGTTGCACATTGATCTCAACAGCATCGACGCCGGCAGCACCGATGCCAACACCGAGCTGGTGAAGCCGGCGTGGTTCGATACCCAGCGCTTTCCCGTGGCGCTGTTCGAGTCCAGTCGGTTTACCCAGGTGGCGGACAATCACTATCTGGTCACCGGCCAGCTCACCGTCAAAGGCATCACCCGCGAGGTGCAGGTGCCGGTCGAGCTTAAACCGGACAGCGCGATCGGCATTTTCGACGGCGAACTGGTACTCAAAAGGAGCGAGTTCGGGCTGGGGGCGGGGGAGTGGGCGGACACGGTGGTGTCCAACGACATCGCCATCAAATTCAAAGTGGTGGCGCCACAGCAGTGACGCCAGCCCTTTGGGTCAATAGGCCCGCCAGTGTCCTGGCACCCAGCGCCATTCATTGCCGCCCCAGCGATAATGACCGGCGACCCAGTGATAACCCGGCGCAGGCATGACCGGCACGACTTCCACCGGCGGCGGTGGTCGGTGCGGACGCGCCGGGGCAACGACGCATCCGGACAGGGTGATGGCCACCAGTGCAGCAGCGAGCAAGGCTTTAACGGTTCTGGACATGGGAAGTTCCTTATAGTTGAGAGGCTCAGGTTGACGAGATTTCAGCGCACCCAGCGCCCTTCAACCCAGAACCAGTTCGGCCCGCGAGCCTGCCAGTGCCCCGGCCGCCAATGCGCGCCGTAGCGCACCGGTTGCCAGTGACCGGGCATCCACACATAACCACGTCCTTCCCACCGCCAATGGCCTTGGTCCCAGACATAACCGTGACGCGGCCCGGGCATCACTTCCATGCGCATCGGCGGCGGGGCTTGCTGGACGATCACCACTTGTTGGGCAAACACCGGCGCACTGGCCAGCGCCGCCAGTGTCATCGGCACCAGCAGCAGGGTCTTTCGCCATTTGAACAGGGAACGCAAAACGCTCATGACAACTCCTCAAGGCCTGCGTGAAAAACACATCGCAGTTGAAGAATTGGACGCCAAATCGGCGAAAGATCCGGTTTGCAGCAGATGAAATTTTCTTCAGGGTCGAGCAGGTGGCCGCAGGGTTCGTCGAGCGCTAGGGGGCTTTCAGTTCACGGGTGAGTTCGGCCAGGAATGTGCGGACATCCGCTTCGTTCAGTTCGGCATTGATGCGGGTGCAATCGCTTTCCGAAATGGGCGCATGTGTCAGGCTGATCATCAGAGAAATGAGTCGGTAGTCTTGTTTATTACCCTGTCCGGCATTGTTCTTGATGATCGCAGCGAGATCATCGACTTTGCTGCGCTCCCCGGCGTGTTGCAGATCTTTGAGCGTGTCGAACAGGGCGTGGATGTAAACATCGAACGCTCGGTAATTCTCGCCGGCATAAACGTCATCCGGGCTCTGGAACAGCGCGAAGAGATGCCCGTAGGCCTCGGGGTAGGCATGGGGGGCTTCAAACGGTCCGTAGACATGGGCATAGCTATCGCCGAGGGCGTGGATCAGGAAGCCGGTTTTCCAGTCCGACGTTGTGCCCCTCGCATACGAGGCAGCCACCAGTCTTTGCAGGTTGGATCGTCTGGCAGCGACCGCCTGGCTGTCGCCGCCATGCAATGAATGCAGTGAATTGACGATCTGGTGCCGCCAGGTTCGGTCGTAGAAGGTATTTTTGATCGAGACCGGAATGGCGTTGTAAGTGCTTATTGCGTCCGGCGCCTGAGAAAAACACGTCAACCTGTCGGCTCTGCTGCGTTCGACACCTGCCAGCTCGGCGATATAAGAAACGGTGTAGAAGTGTCCACCTATCTGATACAGCGGGATCAGATGAGCAGGAATCGCGAACTCCTTCTGCAGCACCTCTGCGGTAGGGACATCCATGTGTGGCGCGTTAAACGTGGGGCCGTCGGCGGCGGAACTCACAGGTGCTGCAAGGAACAGCAAAGTTGCCAGCAAAAATCGACGTCGTGTGTTCATTCCATGCTCCGAGTATGCTGGTCAGCGCCACCCTTGCAAGCGGGAGCGGGCGTATCCCGCTCATCCTGTTTGTAGTTCGCAATCGGCAAACACGCCAACATGCCATGGCATCAAAGGATGCGCAGCGCATCAATAAAACCGGTCTTGCTCTTTCATGGCCTGGATCTGCCAGAAGGTGCGGCCCGAGATCAGCAGGCACAGCAGCCCGAGCAGGAAGCCGCCGGTCATGATGTAGAAGCCTGGACGATAGGTGTGAAGCTCGCTGGCCAGGGTGCTCTTGTCCGGCAGCCAGCGCGATACCAGCAGCGGCACCGGGCCGTCGACTGCGTATTGGCTGTGCTCGGCGTAGCGTTCGTCCTGATACTGGCCCTCGTGAGTCTGGCCTTGAGTGTCGCTGTAACGATAATGAATGATCTTGCCGTTGCGGTTCATCATGATCTCTTCCAGCTCCGTGACGGTGCCGCTGACTTCCAAGCCGTTGAAATTCAGCGCGCCATACACAATGCCTTGCTGTCGGGCCATGCCGGCCAGCAGCAACAAGACGCAGCAGGCGACGGTCAGCAAGACGATACGGTTGTAGAGGTGGTCTCTTGCAGATTCGCGGGGATAGAACATGACCTGATCCTTGGTGATGGCAGACGCTGGAAGTCGCTGCATCGGCGCTGGACCCGGGAACTTTAGGCCGTGGCCGGGCCGGGCACGGTATGATGTCGCGGTTCGCTGGCAGCCCGACCGCCGGCAACATGTCTTTACCGCCGGAGTTCAGCTGTCATGCCACGCATCACCCACTACAAATCCCCATGCCCCGAAAGCGTCAACAGTCAGATTCTGCAACTGGTGGTCGACTATCTGACCGACATCAGCGCGGTCGGTCTCGGCCCGAGCAACCTGCTGTACAACGTCTATCAGTACGCGGTTGGCTATGAGGTGCATCTGTATCTGGAAGCGCTGAACGGTGAGAAGGGCACCGAGGTGGAGTTGCTGGTCGCGACGGCCGAGGACGACCCGGAGCTGGTCATCGGTTTCCTCTTGTACCTGCCGGTGCAGGGCGATTGGGAAGCGTGCAGCGTCGCCTACATGGCCGTGCGCGAAGGGTATCGGCGCCAGGGTGTGGCGCGGGCGATGATCGGCGAGATGATCAGCCGTTATCCGCATGCCGAACTGACCTGCAGTGTCGGCAAAGTACCGTACTTCGAGGCACTGGGTTTCGAGGTGATCGGCGCGCGCGAAACACAAGTGCTGATGAGCACCCGGCATTACCGCAGTAACGGCTTGCGCGGTTTTATCGACACCACGCCGATCTACCGTTCGCTGGAAGTGCAGCAGATCCACACCTACCTGCTGCAGAAGAACGGCAAGCGCGCGATGCTTGATGCCGAGAAACAGCGCGACCGGCAGCTGGATCAGGTCACCCGGCACACCGAGGCATTTGTCCGCCAGCGCCTGACGCTGCACTGATTATCCGTCTGCCTCCAAAAGCCCTTGTTGCGCGTCCCGCAGCAAGGGCTTTTTTGTGGCTATGAATTCGAAGCAAGGGACCGAATGCGACACCAGCGTCGGCGCGATCTTTCACCATTTCGGCAACAAGAAAGGGCGGTGGCGGTGCTGATCATCGGCCAGGCCGACCGTTATTGCCGGGCGTGGCGTTCGATTCGTGGTGCTGACGGCGCTGACACCTGAAATGCACAGACAAAAAAAGAGCCTCAAAGCTCTTTGATGGGGAGGAAGTAGAGCCCGTGAGGCTCAAGGTGCGCGTGGAACAAGGCGTGGGCTTGATTGGGGTTCAGAACACCCGCGCCTACGCAGCGCTGGAGGAGCCAAGTCGCTGCGTAACTCCATCCTAGGAGTGTGCCGGGGTCGGCTCAAGTACCGCCAGTCGCACGGGCGGCGGCGCGTTCGACCATTGCAACGATGGTCGCAAACAACTCGTCGCTGGCCTCTGCAGCACTTATCTCGCCATTGGCGGCGGCATGCGACAGCGCTTCGGCCGAGCCGAGCATGGCGCGCAGCCCGGCCTGGGTGATCTGTCCGCCATTGGCATGGGGCGCCAGATCGCTGCGGCATTTTTCGAGGAAGATCGCCTCGTAATCGCGCTTGATTCTCTCAAGCTCCGGGCTGCTTGCCAGCGCGGCAATCACCCCCGGTATCTCGTTGCCCTGCAACAACACGCAATCGACATACGCCGTGGCGATCACCCGTGCGGTGCCGGTCAATGTCGGCTCGGCATTGGCAATCGCGGCGTTCATCACTGCGGTCTGTCGGGTGTCGAAATCCCGGTACAGCGCGGCGAGCAGGCCGGCACGTGTGACGAAGTGGTCGTAGACCACCGGTTTGGTCACCCCGGCCTGTTCCGCAAGATAGCCCAGGGTCAAGGCATCGGTGCCTTCGGCGCGGATGATCTGCCAGGCGACGTCGAGCAGTTGGCGATTGCGGTCTTCGCGCGACAGACGGCGGCGCGGTTGGGCAGGGGAATCGGCTTCGCTCATTTCAGTGGTTGACATCGCTAATATACCAAACGTAACTTACTGTTCGTAACTTACCAAGAGTATATAGCCCTTGGTCAGCGCAAACTTACAGGAGAATCCCCATGCACGCATTGATTGTTATTGCGCATCACCAACCGCGTTCGCTGACGCACAGCGTGGCGACGCAGATTGCCGAGGGCCTGACCCTGGCCGACTCCGCCAATACCTTTGAAATCGCTGATTTGTACGCCGAAGGTTTCCAGCCGGTTTTCGGCGCAGCGGATTTTGCCGTGCATCACCGCGAAGCGCATCCGCCCGCCGACGTGCAGTCCGAGCATGCGCGAATTGACCGCGCCGACGCGCTGGTGCTGGTGTTCCCGGTGTACTGGTGGTCGATGCCGGCGCTGCTCAAGGGCTGGATCGATCGGGTGTTCAGCAATGGCTGGGCGTTCGATTACGGCAGTGACCAGAAGCATGTGAAGAAGCTGCAGCGACTGCGGGTGCACTTGGTCGGGCTGGGAGGGGCGGACGCCGGGGCGTTTGAACGCCACGGCTATGGCGCGGCGATGAAAGCGCAGATCGAGCACGGCATTTTCGATTACAGCGGGGCGACGGTGCAGAGTTCGACGTTGCTGCTGGAATCGGAGTCGAGTGATCCGCTGGTGCATCTGCAGACGGCTTATAAACTAGGTGTCCGGATATTCCCGGTTCTGGGTGGGAGCGAGCCTGCTCGCGAAGGCGCCCATGACGTTGAACTGATTACCAACTGACAGACCGCTTTCGCGAGCAGGCTCGCTCCCACTGGGCATCTTAATGTCAGCGGGTGCCGGGCCAGCCTGCCCTGGCAAGGGCGGCGAGCAAGGTTTCCTTGTCCAGCCCCGGCACCGCATGCCCGTTGCCTGCGGTGCTGTCGCTGGCGAGCAGGGCGTTAATGATCGCCTCTTCTACCGCTTCGGTGGCAGCCAGGAACAACTCGCTGATGTGGTCGTTGTTGACCATGCGCAAACCGTCGCAGGTGGGTGCACCTTTGCCTTCATACGCGGCGGGCGGGACGTGATCATTGCCGGTGGCGAAGGCGATGAAGATGTCTCCGCTGTGGTCTTCGTTGCCGCCGCCGCTGCGCGCCAGGCCGAGGCTGGCCCGTTGCGCCAGACGCGTGCACTGATGCGGCAGCAGCGGGGCATCGGTGGCCAGGCAGACCACGATCGAACCCATGCCCGGGTGTGGCAGCGCCGCGCGCAGGAACGGCGAATCCACCTGCTCCATGTAACGACCTACCGGATAACCGTCGACCCGCAACTCGCTGCGAATCCCATGGTTGGCCTGGACAATCGCCCCCACCGTCCATCCGCCTTGCGCGCTGTTCAAACGGCGCGATGCGCTGCCGATCCCGCCCTTGAATTCATGACAGATCATGCCGCTGCCGCCGCCGACTGCACCTTCTTCGACGGCACCGTCATGCGCGTCATTCAGCGCCTCGGCGACATGCTCGGGGCGCACGTGGAAACCATTGATGTCGTTGAGCAAGCCATCGAACGTCTCCAGCACCACCGGCATGTTCCAGTAGAGTCGGCCGTCGTCTGGTTGCTGCTGGCGATCCAGTGCAATCAACGCATCGCGCACCACGCCAAGGCTGTGGGTGTTGGTGAAGGCGATCGGACTGGTCAGCAGCCCGGCCTCGCGAATCCACTCAAGGCCGGTGGCATCGCCATTGCCATTGAGCACGTGCACCCCGGCGAAACACGGTTGCTGGTTGGTCGAGCCGCGACGCGGTTCGATCACGGTGACGCCGGTGCAGATGTCGCGTCCGGCATCGCTGCGCCCGCGCACATTACTGTGGCCGACGCGCACGCCGGGGACGTCGGTGATGGCGTTGAGCGGGCCGGGTTCTAATTGGCCGATGCGGATATTGAGGTCACGTGCACGGGGTTTCATCGAATTCTGTCTCTCTAAAGTTGCTGGATTGTTCACCGCTCCCACAAGGGAAATAGTGGTGGGTCTACTGGCCGTTCTTGACCTTGCTCCACACCCGCGTGCGCACCCGCTCGGTGGCTTTAGGCAGCGGTTCGAGGGTGTACAACGTGGCCATCGCGGTGGCGGACGGATACACCGCCGGGTTATCACGAGTGGCTTCGGCCACCAGTGGCGTCGCGGCGCGATTGCCGTTTGGATACGACAGGTGATCACTGACTGGCGCGATCACTTCCGGGCGCAGCAGGTAGTCGATGAATGCCAGGCCCTGAGCGCGGTTCGGCGCATCCTTGAGCAGCACCAGCGTGTCGAACCACACCGGCGCGCCTTCCTTGGGAAGGCTGTAGGCGATCTTCACGCCGTTGTTGGCCTGCTCGGCATTGGTCTTGGCTTCGAGCATCGCGCCGGACCAGCCCACGGCCACGCAGATGTTGCCGTTGGACAGGTCGCTGATGAATTTCGACGAGTTGAAGTAGGCAATGTGCGGGCGCAGTTTGAGCAGCAGCGCTTCGGCTTTCTGGTAGTCCTCGGGGCGGGTGCTGTTGGGCGGCAACCCGAGGTAGTGCAGGGCCACCGGGAGCATTTCCGACGGCGAATCGAGCATCGCCACACCGCACTGGCCAAGCTTGGCGAGGTTCTCTTCGTTGAACACCAGGTCCCAGGAATCCACCGGCGCCTTGTCACCGAGGGCGGCGCGAACCTTGTCGACGTTGTAACCGATGCCGTTGGTGCCCCACAGGTACGGCACGGCGTATTGATTGCCGGGGTCGTTATTGGCCAGTTTGCTCAGCAGGTCGTTGTCCAGATTCTTCCAGCCCGGCAGTTGATCGCGCGGCAGCGGGGCGAGGGCGCCGGCCTTGATCAGCGTCGGCAAACTGTAGTTGCTCGCCACCACCACGTCGTAACCGCTGCGACTGGTCAGCAGTTTGCCTTCGAGCACCTCGGCGCTGTCGAAGGTGTCGTAGACCGGTTGAATGCCGCTGTCGCGCTTGAAGTCAGCCAGGGTCGTGGGGCCGATGTAGTCGTACCAGTTGTAGACGTGCACGCTCGGTGCATCGGCGGCACTGGCGGCGCCTGCGACGCTGATGCAGGCCAGCAGGCCCAAGTTGATATAGCCACGGTGACAACGCATGATGCGGCACTCCTGGCCTGCGGCAGGCCGGTGATGATCGGGAGTGCTCAGCCTATCGGGCCGGTCACGCCTGACCCATTCCCATCATGGGTTACTCAAAAGGGGTAGTGCGTGGACGCGTTGTTGCAGGAGTTGCCGGTGCATCAAAGTCTGGCGCGGGTATTTGCCGCGGTCGGCCAGGACGCTTTCTGGCGCGCGCTGGTGGACACGTTGCGGCTGCTGGTGCCGCTGGACAATGCGCTGGTGGCGTTGATGAAGACGGGGCAGGCGCCACGATTACTGATCGATTTCGACAGCAAGGGGCGCGCCGATGAGCAGGAGGAACTGGCCAGCTACAGCGCCGGGATGTACCTGCTCGATCCGTTTTACCAAACCGCTTCGACCGGCATTGCCGACGGCTTGCACAGCCTGGCCTCGGTGGCGCCGGACCAGTTTCTGCACAGCGAGTATTACCAGAGTTATTTCCGTTCGGTGGTGGGCGAGGACGAGTTGCAGTTCATGATCAACCTCGAAGGCGGCGTGCTTGGCTTGTCACTGGGGCGCTCGACCGCTTTCGATCTGGCCGAGCAGGGGCGCTTGCTGTGTGTGCGCGACTGGGTGCTGGCAGCGATGCGTCGCCATGTGCAACTGTTGCCGCCGCAAGGGGCGGGCGCCGAACCTGTGGCGGGGGACCTGGCGACCTTGCTCGACCGCTTCGATGCGCGCCTGACCGCGCGCGAAGTCGATACCGCGCGGCTGATTCTGCAGGGTTTCTCCAGCAAGGCCATCGCTCAGCAGATGGGCATTTCGCCGGAGACGGTGAAGGTGCATCGGCGCAATCTTTATCACAAGCTCAATGTGAACGGGCATGGCGAGCTGTTTGCGCTGGTGCTGCGCCCCCACGCCTCCTGAACCCCCACAATTCCCCTTGTGGGAGCGAGCCTGCTCGCGAAAGCGTTCTGTCAGTTGATGAAATCCTGGCTGACCCACCGCATTCGCGAGCAGGCTCGCTCCCACATGGGTTATCGGGGTGTCAGGTCATTCCGTGCGTTTGAAGACCAAGGCTTTAAGGCCACTCTGCGGATCAACATCCGCAAACTCCGGCGGATTCTCCAGCCGCTGCTCGAAGCGCAAGCTGGGTGCTTCCTGAGTCACGCCATCAATCAGAAAGTCCGAACCGAACGAGGGGTCATTCATGCACGCCAGCACCGAGCCTTGTGGCGTCAGCAATTCCGGCAGGCGGCGCAGCACCCGCTGGTAATCCTTGGTCAGCAGGAAACTGCCTTTCTGGAACGACGGCGGGTCGATGATCACCAGGTCGTACGGGCCGCTGTTGATCACCTTGCCCCAGGACTTGAACAGGTCGTGGCCGAGAAAACTCACCTTGCTCAGGTCATGCCCGTTCAAGCGATGATTGTCGCGGCCACGGCTGAGGGCGGCGCGGGACATGTCCAGATTGACCACATGGCTGGCGCCGCCTTCGATCGCGGCCACGGAAAAGCCGCAGGTGTAGGCAAACAGGTTAAGCACCCGTTTGCCAGCCGCCTGCTCGCGGACCCAGTTGCGCCCGTAGCGCATGTCGAGAAACAGCCCGGCATTCTGCTTGCGACCGAGATCGACGCGGTACTGCAAGCCGCCCTCGACGATGCTCATCTCGTCGATCTCATCCCCCAGCAGCCATTCGGCGGTGCTTTGCGGCAAGTAGCGATGTTGCAGCAGCAAAGTGTGGGCGCCGCACTGTTGCCACTGCGCCGAGGTGCTGATGTCGAGCAGCAATTGCTTGAGCGCCTCGAGCTGCTCCGGCGCTGGTTCCTTGAACAGTGAGACCAGCACCACGCCTTGCAGCCAGTCCACCGTCAGTTGCTCCAGCCCCGGCCAGCAACGTCCGCGCCCATGGAACAGGCGGCGGGTTTCGCTCGGTGCCGTGGCGAGTGCAGGCAGCAGATGGGCGCGGAGGGTGGCGAGGGCTTCAGGGTTCATCAGTCACGGTCGGCAAGCAAAAGGGCCGGCATTTTAACCACAAAAACCGCCTGCCGAACGCTTGTCGCCCAAGGCCGCTCAGCACTGTTAAGAAAAGACCTGTATCAAAAATGAATTTATGCAGGTCGCGCTGCTCATACCAGATAAGCAGCGGATTCGAGCCGCTAAATCGTTAATGCAATTCAGGGAGTGCCAGTTCATGAGTCCAATACCGACGTCGAGCGCGCACCTTCCTGGCGGGTTGATTCTAGTGGTTGAGGACGATCCGTTGATTCTGGAGTTTCTCTGCGAAATTCTTCAGGAGGAAGGTTTTGTGGTCGAACCGCGGACCAGCGCGGATGACGCCAAGCTGTATCTGGAAGAGCACGCGCCCGAGGTGGCCTTGCTGCTGACTGACATCACCATGCCCGGTGAGATCAATGGCGCTGGGCTGGCCAATCTGGTCGGCGAGCGCTGGCCGGACAAACCGGTGATGGTCATGTCCGGTTATGAAACCCCGGAGACGTCCGGGGTCAAGCATCCGGTGGCGTTTATCAAGAAGCCCTGGGCTATCGGCCAGTTGCTCGACTGCGTGGACAGCGCGTTCAAGTCCAAGGCTCCGCGCCTGCACTGAAGTGGCAGGTCGAATCGCCGGGCAAAAATGCTACATTGCCCGGCCAATCTGCCAAGTCTTTCAAAGGATGCGACCTTTTGTCTGCTCACGATAACGTCTTCGACCGCGCGTTCGGCGCGTTCCTGTTAGACATGGACGGCACCGTCCTCAACTCCATCGCCGCTGCCGAGCGGGTCTGGGCCGCGTGGGCAGAGCGCCACGGGGTTGATGTCGAGACGTTTCTGCCGACCATCCACGGTGTGCGCGCCATCGACACCATCCGCCGCCTGAACCTGCCGGGAGTGGACGCCGAGGCGCAAGCGGCGTTCATTGCCCAGGCGGAAATCGACGACGTGCAAGGGATTGTGCAGATTCCCGGCGCTGCCGCGTTTCTCGCCAGCCTGCCCGCCGGGCGCTGGGCCATGGTGACGTCGGCGCCACGGGATCTGGCCTTGCGCCGGATGGCGGCGGCGGGGATTGCCGAGCCTGCGGTGATGATCACTGCTGAGGATGTGAGCGTCGGTAAACCTGATCCGGCCGGTTATCGCCTGGCGGCGAAGCGCCTTGGGGTCGAACCTGGCGACTGCCTGATTTTCGAAGACGCCACCGTTGGCATCCAGGCAGCAGAAGCGGCGGGCGCAGCGCTGATGATCATCACCACGACGCACCAGCATCCCCTCGAAACCAGCCATGCGACCGTCGGCAGTTACGAAGCGCTCAGCGTTACCGTCGACGGCAAAGGTCAATTGCACCTGCAAAAAAGCTGACACAAAACAGCCCGTGTGGGAGCGGGCTTGCTCGCGAATGCGGTCTGTCAGTGGCAGGCGATGTCGACTGATCCACCGCATTCGCGAGCAGGCTCGCTCCCACAGGGATTTGCGGTGACCTCAGGTCAGTAAACCCCCGGCAATAACCGCCAGCTGCGCGCGCAATAGGCATCGTACTCAGCGCCGAACTGGCCACGCAGCAGTGCCTCTTCCGAGTGGATGCGGGCGATCAGCGGGATCAGTGTCAGCGCCGCCAGAATCAACCCGACGCTGGAACGAAACGCCAGCCCCCAGCCCATCGCGTTGACCACCAGCCCCAGATAGCTCGGATTGCGCAGGCGTCTGTAAATGCCGTCAGTGACCAGGCGATGGCCCGGTTGAATCGCCACCAGCCCGCTGAACCGCCGGCCCAGCACAAACACCGGCCACAGTCGTAGCGCACCACCGACGATAAACAGCAAGGCACCGAGCCATCGCACACCTTCGGCGCCGAAGGTCCAGAAGTCGACGCGGTCGCAATACGCCGGCAGAAAACCGCTGACCAACCCGATCATCGCGAACGCCGGAATCACCCAACGATTGGCGCGATCCTCACGCTCGCCGGAGCTCATGTTCACATCGGTGAACAGTGACGCCACCACCATCAGCACGGTTGCCAGCGCAATCACCACCAGCGCCCCGTGGGCAAAGAATACCGCCGGCCCGCCAATGCCCCACACCGCAAGGCCCAGGTAGGCGAGGGTGGCGAGCACCGCGACCACGATCATTTGCGCAGACATCTTCATGGGCACCTCACGGCAGATCGCTCGTCCCCTGAGTGTAGATCGCCAGTGGTAGCGCTGTACCCGTGGGAGCGGGCTTGCTCGCGAAGGCGGAGTGTCAGTCAGCATATGAGGTGGCTGACATGGCCTCTTCGCGAGCAAGCCCGCTCCCACAATTTTAATTGGGTGGTGTCAGGGGTACTGGCACAGCACCGGCCCCATGTGGGAGCGGGCTTGCTCGCGAAGGCGGAGTGTCAGGCAGCATATGAAGTGGCTGATATGGCCTCTTCGCGAGCAAGCCCGCTCCCACGGTTTTAATTGGGTGGTGTCAGGGACGCTGGCGCAGCGCCGGCCCCATGTGGGAGCGGGCTTGCTCGCGAAGGCGGGGTGTCAGTCAGCATATGAAGTGGCTGATATGGCCTCTTCGCGAGCAAGCCCGCTCCCACGGTTTTAATTGGGTGGTGTCAGGGACGCTGGCGCAGCGCCGGCCCCATGTGGGAGCGAGCCTGCTCGCGAAGGCGGTGTGTCAGTCGCTGATGATGTTGGATGTGTCGGCGCCATCGCGAGCAGGCTCATTCCTGCAGGGGAGTGTGTGCTGGTCTGCGGGGGCGGTCAGGACTTTGCGGAAGGTCTCCACCAACGGCCGCAAATTGATCCGGTGCCACGCCGCCCACAACGGTGTGGTGAACGCCAGCCACGGCACTTCGCGCAGGATCACACCGGGTGGTGCGTTGTGGCTCAGGCCTTTCTGAATCATCGCGATCCCCAGCCCGGACGCCACCAGCCCCAACGCGGTGAATGGTTCGGTGGCCTGCATGCGCACATCCGGAGTGAACCCGGCGCGGATGCAGGCACTGACAAACTCGTCGCTTGCGCCCTGACGCGATTGCACGCCGATCCACTCCTGATCGGCCAGATCCGCCGGACGCAGCACCGCCAGCCGGGCCAGTGGATGCTGTTCGGGGAGCGCCAGCAGCATCGGATCGTCCAGCACCTGAAAGCCCAAAAGGTCCGGATCGTCATCGGTCGGCGGCTCACTCACCAGGGCGATATCGAGACTACGCTGACGCAGGCCTTCGAGTTGTTCAGCGGCGCTCAGGTTGTACAGCGCGACATGCACATTCGGCCGATCGACCCGCAACACCCGCAGCGCATTGGGCAACACCCCGGCGTGCATGGCGTTCTCGCTGTAGCCGATGCACAGGCCGCCTTCTTCACCGCGGCCCAGGCGTTTGCCGAGGGATTCCAGGCGACTGGCGTGAGTCAACAGGGCGCGAGTTTCGGCGAGGAAAGTCTGGCCATCGCGAGTCAGGCGGATGCGCTGCTGACTGCGTTCGAACAGCGTCAGGCCCAGGCGCTCTTCGAGCTGGGCGATCTGCCGGCTCAGTGGCGACTGGGAAATGTGCAGCCGTTCGGCGGCGCGGCCGACGTGTTCTTCTTCGGCGACGGCGACGAAGTAGCGCAATTGGCGGATGTCGATCATGTAAGACCTATAGGGACTCAAGTGCTGCACATTATGTCTTGGACGGTCTCGGCGCCGCAATCTAGGATCTGCCCAACGGTCACACAGACCCAGACACCTACGAGGACTCCTCAATGAGTTTGAAAGACAAACTGCCTGGCCAACTGGGCTTCGGCACTGCGCCACTGGGCAACATGTTCCGCGCCATCCCTGAAGACGAAGCGCAAGCCACCGTGCACGCCGCGTGGGACGCCGGCGTACGCTACTTCGACACCGCGCCGTTCTACGGCTCGGGCCTGTCGGAAATCCGCTTGGGCGAGGCGCTCAAGCAATACCACCGCGATGACTACGTATTGAGCAGCAAAGTCGGCCGGGTGATTCTCGATGAAGTCGAGGACGCCGCCGCCCGCGACCTGGGCGAAAAAAGCGGGGTGTTCGAACACGGTCGGCCGAACAAGATCGTCAACGATTACAGCGCCGACGCCACGCTGCGCTCGATCGAAGACAGCCTCAAACGCCTGCAGACCGATCGCCTGGACATCGTCTGGGTTCACGACATCGCTCAGGATTTCTACGGCGATCAGTGGCTGGAGTACTTCAATCAGGCCCGCACCGGGGCCTTCAAAGTCCTCACCCGCCTGCGCGAGGAAGGCGTGATCAGGGGCTGGGGTTTGGGTGTGAACAAGGTCGAGCCGTGCGAATTGACCCTCGACCTTGCGGAAGCGCAGCCCGATGGCTTCCTGCTCGCCGGGCGCTACACCTTGCTTGATCACGAGCGTGCGCTACAACGTCTGATGGACGCGGCGCTGGCGCAGAACGTCGAGATCGTGGTCGGCGGCCCTTACAGCTCGGGGATCCTGGCCGGCGGCGCGCACTTCGAATACCAGAAGGCCAGCCCGCAGATCATCGCCAAGGTCGAGCAGATCAAACGCATCGCCGCTACGTTTAACGTCGATGTAAAAGCCGCCGCCCTGCAATTTTCGCTGGCCAACCCGGTAGTGGCAGCGGTGATTCCCGGTGCGAGCAAGCCGGGGCGCATTGCTGAAGATGTCGCAGCATTGTCGGCCACGATTCCGGCCGGTTTCTGGCAGGCCCTGCGCGACGCAAAACTGGTGTCCGAACGTGCACCGTTGCCAATCGATGAGGTGAAAGCATGAAAATCGATCTGAGTGGAAAACTCGCAATCGTCAGCGGCAGCACCGCCGGCATTGGTCTGGGCATCAGTCAGTCGCTGGCCGAGGCCGGCGCCACCGTAGTGGTGATCGGTCGCGAAACGGCCAAGGTCGAACAGGCACTGGCGAGCATTCGGCAGAAAGTGCCAGGTGCACAGTTGCGCGGTCTGACGGCCGATCTGGGCACCGCCGAAGGTGCTGAAAAACTCTTCGCCGCCGAACCGCGCGCAGACATTCTGGTGAACAACCTCGGGATCTTCGACGCGGTGGATTTCTTCGATACCCCGGACAGTGAGTGGACACGTTTCTACGAGGTCAACGTGATTTCCGGCGTGCGCCTGTCGCGGCATTACGTGCCGGCGATGGTCGAGCAGGGCTGGGGCCGGGTGATTTTCCTGTCTTCTGAATCCGGTGTGGCGACGCCGGCCGACATGCTCAACTATGGCGTGACCAAAAGCGCTAACCTCGCGGTGTCCCATGGTCTGGCCAAACGGCTGGCCGGCACTGGCGTCACGGTCAATGCCATTCTGCCGGGGCCGACCTTCACCGATGGCCTGGAGCAGATGCTCAAAGGCGCTGCGGCCGAGTCCGGGCGCAGCCTGCGTGATGAGGCTGACGCCTTTGTACAAAAGGCCCGCCCGACCTCGATCATCCAGCGCGTGGCCGATGTCGAAGAAGTCGCGCATCTGGTCACCTACATCGCTTCGCCGCTGTCTTCGGCCACCACCGGCGCGGCCCTGCGGGTCGATGGCGGCGTCGTCGACAGCATGGCGATCTGACCCCGAATCTTTCTGGAGCAACGTTTATTTATGGCAACTGCATCTGCAACCATCGACATCCCGGCCTCGGCCGATCAGGTCTGGCAATTGATCGGCGGCTTCAACACGCTGCCGGACTGGCTGCCGTTCATTCCCAAGAGTGAACTGAGCGAAGGCGGGCGCGTGCGCACCCTGCAAACCGCCGATGGCGGCGTAGTCATCGAGCGTCTGCAAGCGTTCGACAACGCAGCGAAGACCTACAGCTATTCGATTGAACAGGCGCCGTTTCCGGCCACTGACTATCTGGCGACCCTCAAGGTTGAAAGCCATGGACAGGGCGCTCGCGTGACGTGGTCGGGGCGTTTTACCGCCAAAGGCGTGAGCGATGAGGAAGTGGTGGCGTTGTTCAGCGGCATCTACCAGGGTGGTCTTGAGGCGCTGCGGGCGAACTACCCCGCGTGAGGTGACAAAGATCCCCCTATGGGAGCGGCGGTGCGACGATTACCATAGGGGGGCCATGTCCTGTCAGGTATTGGCGATCAAACTCTGCCGACAATCCAGCACCAGTTTCGCGCCCCCCAGCTCACTGCTGCCCACCTCAAGATTGAAGCCATGCAGGCTGACAATCGCCGCGACAATCGACAGTCCCAGGCCAAAGCCACTTTGCGGTTGTCCACCTTCGGCCCGATAAAAACGCTGGAACACTGCCTCACGCTCGGCTTCGGGAATCCCCGGCCCGGAATCGTGGACCTCGATCCGCGTATGCCCGCCGTTATTCACGCCACGCAAGATCACAGTCCCGCCAGTCGGGGTGAACTTGATCGAGTTGCTCAACAGATTCGCCAGCGCCTCAAACAGCAGCGCCCGGTCACCGTTCAGGCGTGGCAGGGTTTCCGGCATGTTCAACACGAACAGCAGTTCGCCTTCCTCGGCGAGCGGCAGGTAAAACTCATGCAACTCTTCCAGCAACTGCACCGGATCGAGTTCGATAAACCCTGAGCGGCGCTGGCGGTCTTCCAGCTCGGAAATCCGCAGCAACCCGCGAAACCGCGCCATTAACGTATCCGCCTCGGCCAGCACCAGATCCAGTTGCGCGGCTTCCTGTGAGCCTTCGCCCGCCTGTTGCTGCATGCGATATAACTGCGCGCGCAAACGCGTCAGCGGCGTGCGCAAGTCGTGGGCGATGTTGTCGCACACACCTTTGACTTCATGCATCAGCCGTTCGATGCGATCGAGCATGGCGTTGACGATGGCGGCGAGCATGTCCAGTTCATCGCGGCGATTGGACAGCGGCAAACGGTGGGTCAGGTCGCCGGCGACAATCGCCTGGGCGCTGTCCTGAATGGCGCGGATGCGGCGCATCGGTCGGCGGCGCAGCAGATGCCAACCGGCAATCCCCGGCAGAATCGTCAGCGACACGCCCCAGAACAACGCATGCAGAATGATCCGCGTCACCGCGAACAGCGAACCGTTGTCGCGCAGCAACACCAGCCAGCGACCGTCACGGGTCTGGGTCGCCACCGCGTCGCAACTGTCGGCGGGCAGGGTCGGGTCGTCGGAGTCAGCGCAGTCATCCAGAGTGTGGATCTTGCCGTCCAGCGGCAGGCCTTCGGGCAGTTGCTGCAGCGCACCGCCGAGGTACACGCCCTGGGCGTCGAACAGGCCATAGGCGTCGATGCCGCGGATGTCGAAGGTCATGCTGGCGGCGAGCGCTTCTTCCAGTTGCTCACCGCGAAAGTGCGAAAACAGATGCTGACGCTGCATCAACGAATGCTTGGCGAGGTTGTCGAGGTAACCGGAGACCTCGAAATACATGACCCCCATGAGGATCGCGCTCCACGCCACGAACAGTGAACTGTACAGCGCCAGCAAACGGCTGCTGGAGGAACGCCAGCCGTCAGACGGGTTCGGCAATGACATAACCCGAGCCCCGTACCGTGCGAATCAGCGGAACATTGCCCGCCGCGTCGATCTTCTTGCGCAGACGACCGATGTGCACGTCGATCAGGTTGGTGCCCGGGTCGAAGTGATAACCCCAGACCTCTTCGAAAATCATCATCCGCGACAGAATCTGTCCGCTGTTGCGCATGAGGAATTCCAGCAGCTTGTATTCGGTCGGCAGCAGTGTCAGCACCTGTTCGGCGCGGCGCGCTTCGTGGCTGATCAAGTCCAGTTCGAGGTCGGCGACCTGCAGCGTGGTGGCCTGAGTGGCGACGCTGTTCTGGCGGCGCAGCAGCACTTCCACGCGCGCCGCCATTTCGTCGGTGGCGAACGGCTTGGTCAGGTAGTCATCACCGCCAGCGCGCAGGCCACGCACACGTTCATCGACATCGGAGAGCGCGCTGATCATCAGAATTGGCGTGGCCACGCCCATGGTGCGCAGGGTGGTGACGATGGCCAGGCCATCGAGTTCGGGCAGCATGCGATCGAGGGTGATCAGGTCGTAGTTGCCGCTGACGGCACGGTCCAGGCCTTCGCGGCCATTGTCGACCCAGTCCACCTCCAGGCCGTGGCTGCTGAGTTCGGCGACGATTTCACGGGCAGTCACGGCGTCGTCTTCGATGGTCAAAATACGAGTCATAGGGCAGGCCTTGATCGGTTCAAACGGAATGGCAGCATTTTGCCAAGTATTTTCCGTGACGCTTTAAATTAACTTTCATGTTTTAGCTGCGATTTGCCAAGGCTGCGGAATTATTTCCGCGATCATTGATATCATCTGGCCATAATTTTCGACAGGAGTGGTTCCGTGCGTACTTCGATTCGCCGCGGCTGGATGCCGATCACCGGTTTGTTGCTGATGCTGCTGAGCACTGCAACCCTGGCCGGCAACACACCGTGTTCCGGGAAGAAGGGCGGCATCGATCGCTGCGACGGCGATCTGTTTTTGTGCAACGACGGCTCCATCAGTGGTTCGAAGAAGAGTTGCGCGGCAATGTTCGGAATCAAGGGCCAGGCGCGCTCACAGCAATTTCTGCAAAGCGATGATGGCTGCACCTGCGGTACCGGCTCATTCTGCACCGGGCCGCGTGGCGGCGTGTATTGCCTGACGCCAAGCGGAAACAAAAGCTACAAGCGCAAATGACTCGCCTTGTGCCAATGCATAAAACCCGCTGCTTTCAGTGCTTTGTTGCAAATTGCAATGATTCTAGAAGTTCAGTCTTTTTAACCTGTTGAAAAATAAGAATTTATTTAAAGTTGATAGATGGCACGGTCGCTGCAATTCCTCTGATGACGAGTTGTAACACCATTTTTCATGCCTGGAGCACTACAACAATGAATAGATCCTCTGATGGGTTTTATCCTGCCTTCGAAGGAGAATCGAGCAACGTGTCAGGCGTGTCCTGGGGCGCGATTTTCGCGGGCGCAGCGGCGGCCGCAGCACTGTCGATGATTTTGGTGCTGCTCGGCTTCGGTTTGGGATTTTCTGCCGTTTCACCCTGGGCCGGGGAGGGCGTCAGCGCCAAGAGCCTGGGGATTTCGACGATTGTCTGGCTGGCGGCGACGCAAATCATCGCGTCGGGCCTTGGCGGCTACATTGCCGGTCGCCTGCGGGTGAAGTGGGCCAACATGCACGGTGATGAAGTGTATTTCCGTGATACCGCCCATGGTTTCCTTTCCTGGTGCGTGGCCACGCTGGTGACCGCGGTGCTGGTGGTCGGCTCGGTCAGCAGTGTGATCAGTGGCGGTGTGCAGGCCGGTGCCAGTGTGGCCGGTGGCGCCGCAGCTGCCGTGACTCAAGCGGCCGGTACCGCTGCTGCGAACACCAGCAGCGACCAGTACGGTTACTTCGTCGACAGCCTGTTCCGCGATGATCGCCCGGCATCCGTCAGCGATGACGCCGCCCATGGCGCCGTGACCCGGATCTTCGCCCAGAGCCTGGCCAACGGCCAACTCAGCCCTGAAGACCGTACCTATCTCGCGCAACTGGTCGCCCAACGGACCAACCTGAGTCAGGCCGACGCCGAACGTCGTGTCGATGAAGTCTATGCCCGCACCCAGAAAGCCATTGCCGACGCCAAAGTCAAAGCCCAACAGGCTGCCGACACCGCTGCCAAAGTCGCTGCCTGGACTTCGTTGTGGATGTTCATCGCGCTGCTTGCCGGTGCGTTCTTCGCGAGCCTCGCCGCTACCTTCGGCGGTCGTCGCCGGGATGCGGTCGAGTACGTAGAAGTCGACACCTACGCAACCACTACCACCACGCTGCCTCCAGTCCGTTAAGCAAGGAGAATCACCATGCGCTCATTACTGCTGTTTTTCCTCGGCGTGCCGATCCCGATCATCATCCTGATCGCCCTGTTCGTACACTGATCCCTCTGAGGCGATTGCCTCGGCCGCTTCCACTTCACGGTGGAAGCGGCTTTTTGCTTTCTGCAGTCCAACAAGGCGAGAATCGGCGGCTGAAGCGCTGCGCTTCATACCGCGAGCCCTCTATTTAAGGAAAAGTACGTTGGACAAGAAGGAAATCAAACGTCAGGCCATGCAGATGCTTGAGGCGGGGCGCTCGAAAACCGAGACCTTCCAGGCGCTGGCAGGTGGTGCGGTCAAGGACAAGGTGCTGGCTTACTGGATCGGCTCCCGCCCGGATCCGCAATTGCTTGAGCGTCATGCCGGCAAGATCAAAGTGTTGTTGGGGCTGATTTACGTGCAGGCGTTGATCGGGCTGCTGGGCGGCTATCTACTGGGGCTGACCATCAGCAGTGGTTTTGCGATCTTCCTCGGATTGCTCGGTGGCGGTGTGCCGCTGCTGTTCGCCTGGGGTTTTTACCGCAACTCGGCGCAGACCTACACCGTGTACATGCTGCTTTCGATCAGCCAGTTGCCACGGCTGTTCAAGGATTACGCCGAAGACCCGGTGTCGGTCATCGTCGGTGCGGTCATCACGCTGGCAATGGTGTTTTTCGTGGCCTGGGTGAAAAACCTGCTGTTTCCCGACCTCGGTTTCATGGGCTCGAAAAAGATCAAGGGGCAGTTCGTCTTCTCCAACTGAGATCGTTGAACAATCCGACCGCTTTCACTGGCCTGGATCAATATTTCGTTCGCTCATTTCGCCTAACGTAAATGATCCAGGCCTTTGCTGAGGTATGAACTACAGTGCTTCACGCGCATCTCGTTGCGCTGACGAAGTACCCGCGTCGACGCCCCAATCAAAGCAATAAAAGTCGACACGGTGTAGTGCAGCAAGGAGCTGACACAACCTCAACCGAACATTCACGGATGAACATTGCAATGCACTGCCTAGAAAGAACCTTCGATATCCAGCCCCTGACCCAGGCGGATATGACCGTCCACATCAACGGCCAAGCGGTGACTGCCGCCATCGGCGAAACCGTCCTCAGCGTCATCCAGTCCATCGGCGTGCGCCAGATTGCGCGCAATGATCATGACCAGATCAGCGGTGCCTACTGCGGCATGGGCGTGTGCCAGTGCTGCCTGGTGAAAATCAACGGTCGGCACAAGCGCCGTGCCTGCCAGACCGTCGTGCGTGACGGCATGCAGATCGAAACCCAGGTCAATCGCGTCGCTGCGCAGGAGGTCGTATGAGCCAGCAACCGGTGATCGTCGGCGGCGGCCCGGCGGGGATGGCGGCAGCCATCGAACTGGCGCGCCACGGGGTGCGCTGCACGTTGCTCGAAGAAGCATCGCGCCTTGGCGGTGTGGTCTATCGCGGGCCGTTGCGCGACGGTGTGCAGCTCGACTATCTGGGGCCACGCTACTCCGAGGCACTGGGCAAACTGCACGGTGATTTCCAGGAACACGCCGCTCTGATCGACGTGCGCCTGAACCACCGCGTGGTTGGCGCCGAAGGCACCCGGGCGCTGGTGGTGCTCGATGGTGACGAGCAACTGCACGAGATTGGCTACCCGCAGCTGTTGCTGGCTGCCGGTTGTCATGAGCGCAGCGTGCCGTTCCCCGGCTGGACACTGCCGGGAGTGATCATGCTCGGCGGCCTGCAACTGCAAATCAAAAGTGGCGTGGTCAAACCGCAGGGGCCGGTGATCATCGCCGGTACCGGGCCGCTGCTGCCGTTGGTGGCCACCCAGTTGCATGCGTCCGGCGTCAAGGTCGCGGGCGTGTATGAAGCCTGCGCGTTCGGCAAGATTGCCCGCGAAAGCCTGGCGCTGCTGAACAAACCACAGCTGTTCCTCGATGGCCTGAGCATGCTCGCCTATCTGAAACTGCACGGCATCGCGATGAACTACGGCTGGGGTGTGGTCGAAGCGCACGGCGACGGTGAGCTGAAAAGCGTCTCGGTGGCACCGTACTCGGCCACCTGGGAGCCGGATCTGACGCGCATCGAGCGCTTCGAAGCCAAGACCCTCGCCGTCGGCTACGGCTTCATTCCGCGCACCCAGCTCAGTCAGCAAATGGGCCTGGATCACGGCTTCAGTGACGACGGTTACCTGCGCGCCAATTCGAATATCTGGCAGCAAAGCAACGAGCCGCACGTGCACCTGGCCGGCGACATGGGCGGGATTCGCGGCGGTGAAGCGGCGATGCTCGCCGGCAAGATCGCCGCGACTTCGATCCTGCTCCAGCGCGAGATTATCGAAGAAGATCTGGCGCGGGTGCGTCGCGACCGCTTCCTGAGCAAGCTGAAAACCATCGTGCGTTTCCGCGCGGCAGTGGACCGCTACACCGAACGCGGTGTCGGCCAGACTGCGCTGCCGGCCGCTGACACAGTGATCTGCCGCTGTGAGCATGCCACTCGCGCCGACATCGATCTGGCGCTGGAGCAGGGCGTGCAGGACATCGCCAGCCTGAAGATGCGTACCCGGGTGAGCATGGGCGATTGTCAGGGGCGGATGTGCGTCGGCTATTGCAGCGACCGCCTGCGCCAGGCCACCGGGCGCAAGGACGTCGGCTGGTTGCGCCCGCGTTTCCCGATCGATCCGATTCCTTTTTCCGCGTTCCAGTCCGTCGGCACGGAGGCCGCTTCCCATGAGTAAGTTCTATGACGTGATCATTGCCGGCGGCGGTGTGATCGGGGCGTCCTGCGCCTATCAATTGTCCAAGCGCCAAGGCCTCAAGGTCGCGCTGATCGACGCCAAGCGCCCGGGCAATGCGACCCGTGCGTCGGCGGGTGGTTTATGGGCCATCGGCGAGTCGGTGGGGCTGGGGTGCGGGGTGATTTTCTTCCGCATGATGTCGGCCAATCGCAAGCGCGAAACCCAGGGTGCGGCCGTGGCAGTGGATGCCAGTACGCCGCACATCCTGCCGGAGTCGTTCTTCGATTTCGCCTTGCAGTCCAACGCGCTGTACCCGGCGTTGCACCGTGAGCTGAAAGACAATCACGGCATGGATTTCAAGTTCGAAAAGACCGGGCTGAAATTCGTCATCTATGACGACGAAGACCGGCTCTACGCCGAGCACATCGTCGGCTGCATTCCGCACCTCGCCGATCAGGTGCGCTGGCTTGATCAGGCGGCGCTGCGCGAAGCCGAGCCGAGCGTCAGCCACGAGGCCCGTGGTGCGCTGGAGTTCCTCTGCGATCACCAGGTCAGCCCGTTCCGCCTCGCCGATGCCTACATGGAAGGCGCGCGGCAAAATGGCGTAGACATTTACGTCAACACCAACGTCACCGGCGTGTTGCACCACGGCACCCGTGTGACCGGTGTGCAGACGGCCGAGGAGGGCGTGTTCCATTGCAAGACCCTGATCAACGCCGGCGGTGCGTGGGCGGCGGACCTGAGCGAGTGGGCCACCGGGGTGCGCATTCCGGTGAAACCGGTCAAGGGCCAGATCCTGCTGACCGAGCGCATGCCGAAGATCCTCAACGGCTGCCTGACCACCAGCGATTGCTATGTGGCGCAAAAGGACAACGGTGAAATCCTGATCGGCAGCACCACCGAGGACAAAGGCTTCGACGTCACCACCACCTACCCGGAAATCGCCGGACTGGTGCAGGGCGCAGTGCGCTGCCTGCCGGAACTCAAGGACGTCAATCTCAAACGCACCTGGGCCGGTCTGCGTCCGGGGTCGCCGGATGAGCTGCCGATACTCGGACCGATGCGTGGGGTGGAGGGCTATCTGAATGCCTGCGGGCACTTCCGCACGGGCATCCTGACCTCGGCGATTACCGGGGTGCTACTGGACAAACTGGTCAATCACGAAGCGCTGCCCCTGGACATCACGCCGTTTCTGGCAGATCGGTTTGAGGTCGCACCAGTGCAAGAGGTGCGCGAACTGGAACTGGCCTGACCCACGTCCAGGGCCAACCCCAGCGGGCGCGAGCCTGTTCGCGAAAGCAATCTGTCAGTTGCCGGCGTGTTGGCTGACACATCGCGTTCGCGAGCAGGCTCGCTCCCACATTGATCAATGGCATGCCGATCATTTGCGCACGACACCAAACCCTGTGGGAGCGGGCCTGCTCGCGAAGGCGTCCGGCCAGGCGAAATCGATGTTGAATGTACTGGCCTTTTCGTGAGCAAGCTCACTCCCACAGGTTTATCGGGTGTTCACAAAGTCCAGGTACGGCACAAGACCCCGTGGGAGCGAGCCTGCTCGCGAAGGCGTCCGGGCAGGCGAAATTGATGTTGAACGTGCCGGCCTCTTCGTGAGCAAGCCCACTCCCACAGGTTTATCGGGCGTTCATAAAATCCAGGTACGGCACAAAACCTCGTGGGAGCGAGCCTGCTCGCGAAGGCGTCCGGTCAGGCGAAATCGATGTTGAATGTACTGGCCTCTTCGTGAGCAAGCTCACTCCCACAGGTTTGTCGGGTGTTCATAAAGTCCAGGTACGGCACAAAACCCCGTGGGAGCGGGCTTGCTCGCGAAGGCGTCCGGTCAGGCGAAATCAATGTTGAATGTGCCGGCCTCTTCGTGAGCAAGCCCACTCCCACAGGTTTCTCCAGTGTTCACAAAGCCCGGGTACGGCGCAGCACCGTGTGGGAGCGGGCTTGCTCGCGAAGGCGTCCGGCCAGGCGAAATCGATGTTGAATGGACTGGCCTCTTCGTGAGCAAGCCCACTCCCACAGGTTTCTCCAGTGTTCACAAAATCCAGGTACGGCACAAAATCCCGTGGGAGCGAGCCTGCTCGCGAAGGCGTCCGGTCAGGCGAAATCAATGTTGAATGTTCCGGCCTCTTCGTGAGCAAGCCCACTCCCACAGGTTTCTCCAGTGTTCACAAAGCCCGGGTACGGCGCAGCACCGTGTGGGAGCGGGCTTGCTCGCGAAGGCGTCCGGTCAGGCGAAATCGATGTTGAATGTACTGGCCTTTTCGTGAGCAAGCTCACTCCCACAGGTTTATCGGGTGTTCAAGAAATTGCAGGCAAAAAAAAACCCGCCAATGGGCGGGTTTTTTATTGGCTAAGCGAAGATTACTCTTCGATGTTGCCCATGGCGGTGGTGTTGAAGCCGCCGTCCACGTACATGATTTCACCGCTGATGCCCGACGCCAGGTCGGAGCACAGGAAGGCGCCGGCATTGCCGACTTCGTCGATGGTGACGTTGCGACGCAGCGGGGTTTGCGCTTCGTTGGCGGCCAGCATCTTGCGGAAGTTCTTGATGCCCGACGCTGCCAGGGTACGGATCGGGCCAGCCGATACGCAGTTGACGCGGGTGCCGTCCGGGCCCAGGGAGCCGGCCAGGTAACGTACGCCAGCTTCCAGCGAAGCCTTGGCCATGCCCATGACGTTGTAGTTCGGCATGGTGCGCTCGGCGCCCAGGTACGACAGGGTCAGCAGGCTGCCATTGCGGCCTTTCATCATTTCGCGACCCGCCTTGGCCAGGGCCACGAAGCTGTAGGCGCTGATGTCGTGAGCGATGCGGAAACCGTCACGGGTGGTGGCTTCGGTGAAGTCGCCGTCCAGTTGGTCGCCCGGGGCGAAACCAACGGAGTGCACGATGCAGTCCAGGCCGTCCCACTTCTTGCTCAGTGCTTCGAAGACCTTGGCGATTTCTTCATCGCTGGCCACGTCGCACGGGAAGCACAGCTCAGGGCTCGAACCCCAGCCTTGGGCGAATTCTTCAACACGACCTTTGAGTTTGTCGTTCTGATAAGTGAAGGCAAGCTCAGCGCCCTCGCGATGCATGGCGGCAGCGATGCCGGATGCGATGGACAGCTTGCTGGCGACACCGACGATCAGTACGCGCTTACCGGCGAGAAAACCCATGTGTTGCTCCTCTTTCAGGTTATTGCGCAGTGGCTGGTGCCAAAAAAGCGGCTTCCAGCAACTGCTGTGTATACGGATGTTTAGGGGCGGCAAAGATTTCTTGCGCGTCTCCCTGTTCGACCACTTGGCCATGCTTGACCACCATCAACTGGTGGCTCAGCGCTTTGACGACAGCCAGGTCATGGCTGATGAACAAATACGTCAGGTTGTACTTGGCTTGCAGTGAACGCAACAGCTCCACCACTTGCCGCTGCACCGTCCGGTCGAGCGCCGAGGTCGGCTCGTCCAGCAGGATCAGCGCCGGTTTCAGCACCAAAGCCCGGGCAATGGCGATACGTTGCCGTTGCCCACCGGAAAACTCGTGGGGGTAGCGGTGCCGGGTTTCCGGATCCAGACCTACCTCCTTCAATGCCGCAATGATCGCCGCTTCCTGTTCGGCTGCGGTGCCCATCTTGTGAATCCGCAGGCCTTCGCCAACGATGTCGCTCACGCACATCCGTGGGCTCAGGCTGCCAAACGGGTCCTGAAACACCACCTGCATCTCCCGACGCAACGGGCGAACCTCATTCTGCGTCAGGCAGTCTAGCTGCTTACCTTCAAAGCGGATCGCGCCTTTGCTGCCGATCAACCGCAAAATCGCCAGACCCAGCGTGGATTTACCGGAACCGCTTTCCCCCACAATCCCCAGAGTCTGACCCTGAGGCAGGCTGAAGTTGATGCCGTCCACGGCCTTGACGTGATCCACCGTGCGCTTGAGCAGGCCTTTCTTGATCGGGAACCAGACTTTCAGGTTCTCGACCTCAAGCAGCGGCGCGCCGATTTTATTGCTCGCCGGGCCTCCGCTGGGCTCCGCGCCGAGCAATTCCCGAGTGTACGGATGCTGCGGCGAACGGAACAGCTCTTCGCACGATGCCTGTTCGACGATGCAACCGCGCTGCATGACACATACGCGATGCGCAATTCTTCGCACCAGGTTCAAATCGTGACTGATCAGTAACAGCGACATGCCCAATCGAGCCTGAAGTTCCTTGAGCAAATCGAGGATTTTCAGCTGAACGGTCACGTCCAGCGCAGTGGTCGGTTCATCGGCGATCAGCAGTTCCGGCTCGTTGGCCAGCGCCATGGCGATCATCACCCGCTGGCGCTGGCCGCCGGACAATTCGTGGGGCAGGGCCTTGAGGCGCTTGTGCGGCTCGGGGATGCCGACCATATCCAGCAGCTCCAGCGTGCGCTTGGTCGCGACTTTGCCGCTCAGGCCCTTGTGGATGCCGAGGATCTCGTTGATCTGCTTCTCGATCGAGTGCAGCGGGTTGAGCGAGGTCATCGGCTCCTGAAAGATCATCGCGATCCGGTTGCCACGGATGTGGCGGATGGTTTTCTCGCTCAGCCCCAGCAGATTCTGCCCGGCGTAATTGATGCTGCCGGCCGGATGCCGGGCCATCGGGTAGGGCAGCAAACGCAAGATCGAGTGCGCAGTCACCGATTTGCCCGAGCCGGACTCGCCGACCAGTGCCAGGGTTTCGCCGCGTTTGATGTCGAAACTCACGCCTTCGACCACGCGATGCACGCGCTCGCCGAAACCGAATTCGACGGCCAGGTCGCGCACTTCGATCAGATTGTCCTGATTCATTTCACTTCCTCGGGTCGAAGGCATCGCGAGCGGACTCGCCGATAAACACCAGCAGGCTCAACATCAGGGCCAGCACGGCGAACGCGCTCATGCCCAGCCACGGCGCTTGCAGGTTGGATTTGCCCTGAGCCACCAGTTCACCCAGCGACGGACTGCCGGCCGGCAAGCCGAAGCCGAGGAAGTCCAAAGCGGTGAGGGTGCCGATGGCGCCGGTGAGGATGAACGGCATGAAGGTCATGGTCGAGACCATCGCGTTAGGCAGGATGTGGCGGAACATGATCGCGCCGTTGCGCATGCCCAGCGCCCGTGCGGCGCGCACGTATTCGAGGTTGCGCCCACGCAGGAACTCGGCACGCACCACATCGACCAGGCTCATCCACGAGAACAGCAGCATGATCCCCAGCAGCCACCAGAAATTTGGCTGGACGAAGCTGGCCAGAATGATCAGCAGGTACAGCACCGGCAACCCCGACCAGATCTCCAGAAAGCGCTGCCCGGCCAGATCGACCCAGCCGCCATAGAAACCCTGCAAGGCCCCGGCAATCACGCCGATGATCGAACTCAATACCGTCAACGTCAGGGCGAACAGGACCGAAATACGGAAGCCATAGATCACCCGTGCCAGCACGTCACGGCCCTGATCGTCGGTGCCCAGCAGATTGTCTGCCGAGGGTGGCGCGGGTGCCGGGACTTTCAGGTCGTAGTTGATGCTCTGGTAGCTGTAGGGAATCGGCGCCCACAAGACCCACGCATCCTTGGCCTTGAGCAGTTCGCGGATGTACGGGCTCTTGTAGTTGGCTTCCAGCGGGAATTCGCCGCCGAAGGTGGTTTCCGGGTAGCGCTTGATCGCCGGGAAGTACCAGTTGTTGTCGTAGTGCACCACCAGCGGTTTGTCGTTGGCGATCAGCTCGGCGCCCAGGCTCAGCCCGAACAGGATCAGGAACAGCCACAGCGACCACCAGCCACGCTTGTTGGCCTTGAACAGTTCGAACCGGCGGCGGTTGAGAGGGGACAGGTTCATCTCAATGCTCCCGGCTGGCGAAGTCGATGCGCGGATCGACCAGGGTGTAGGTGAGGTCGCCGATCAGTTTCACCACCAGCCCCAGCAGGGTGAAGATGAACAGGGTGCCGAACACCACCGGGTAATCGCGATTGATCGCCGCTTCGAAACTCATCAGGCCGAGCCCGTCGAGGGAAAAGATCACTTCCACCAGTAACGAGCCGGTGAAGAAAATGCCGATGAACGCCGACGGGAAACCGGCAATCACCAGCAGCATGGCGTTGCGGAACACGTGGCCGTAAAGCACGCGATTGCGCGTCAGGCCTTTGGCCTTGGCGGTGACTACGTACTGTTTGTTGATCTCGTCGAGGAAGCTGTTTTTGGTTAGCAGGGTCATGGTTGCGAAGTTGCCGATCACCAGCGCGGTCACCGGCAGCGCCAGGTGCCAGAAGTAGTCGAGGACCTTGCCGCCCAGGCTCAGCTCATCGAAGTTGTTCGAGGTCAGCCCGCGCAACGGGAACCAGTCCAGATAACTGCCGCCGGCAAACACCACGATCAGCAGGATCGCAAACAGGAACGCCGGAATCGCATAACCGATGATGATCGCCGAACTGGTCCAGACGTCGAAGTGACTGCCATGCCGCGTGGCCTTGGCGATCCCCAGCGGGATCGACACCAGGTACATGATCAGCGTGCTCCACAGCCCCAGTGAGATGGAGACCGGCATCTTTTCCTTGATCAGGTCGATGACCTTGGCGTCGCGGAAGAAGCTGTCACCGAAGTCCAGCTTCGCGTAGTTCTTGACCATGATCCACAGGCGTTCCGGGGCCGACTTGTCGAACCCGTACATGTGCTCGATTTCCTTGATCAGCGCCGGGTCCAGGCCTTGCGCGCCGCGATAGGCGGAACCGGCCACCGAGACCTCGGCACCGCCACCGGCGATGCGGCTGGTGGCGCCCTCGAAGCCTTCGAGCTTGGCGATCATCTGCTCCACCGGGCCGCCGGGCGCGGCCTGGATGATCACGAAGTTGATCAGCAGGATGCCGAACAGGGTCGGGATGATCAGCAACAGTCGCCGAAAAATATACGCCAGCATCTGATTACTCCGTGCCCACAGGGTCGGCTTGCAGTTTGGTTTCGACTTCTATGGCGGGTTTCGCGTCGGGCTTGACCCACCAGGTGTTAATCCCGATGTCGTATTTGGGCGAGACTTTCGGGTGACCGATGTGGTTCCAGTAGGCCACGCGCCAGGTCTTGATGTGCCAGTTGGGCACCACGTAGTAACCCCATTGCAGCACCCGATCCAGCGCCCGGGCATGGGCCACCAGGCTGTTGCGCGAATCGGCGTTGATCAGGTTTTCCACCAGATGATCGACGATCGGGTCCTTCAGGCCCATGGTGTTGCGGCTGCTCGGTTTGTCGGCGGCGGCGCTCATCCAGAATTCGCGCTGCTCGTTACCCGGCGAGTTGGATTGCGGGAAGCTGCCGACGATCATGTCGAAGTCCCGCGAGCGCACGCGGTTGATGTACTGCGAAACGTCGACGCGGCGGATCACCAGATCGATGCCGAGGTCGGCGAGGTTACGCTTGAACGGCAACAGCACGCGTTCGAATTCGGTCTGCGCCAGCAGGAATTCAATGACCACCGGTTTGCCCGTGGCGTCGACCATTTTGTCGTCGACGATCTTCCAGCCGGCCTCTTGCAGCAGTTGATAGGCCTCGCGCTGCTGGGCGCGGATCATGCCGCTGGCGTCGGTCTTCGGGTTCTCGAACGCTTCGCTGAACACCTGGGCCGGGAGCTTGCTGCGAAACGGTTCGAGGATCGCCCGTTGTTCGGCGTCCGGCAGGCCGGTGGCGGCCATTTCCGAGTTCTCGAAATAGCTGCGGGTGCGAAAGTAGGCACTGTTGAACAGTTGTTTGTTGGTCCATTCGAAATCGAACAGCAGGCCGAGCGCCTGACGCACGCGCACATCCTGGAACACCGGGCGGCGCAGGTTGTAGACAAAGCCCTGCATGCCGGTCGGGTTGCTGTTGGCGATCTGTTCCTTGATCAAGCGACCTTCGGTGACCGCCGGAATGTTGTAGGCGTTGGCCCAGTTCTTCGCGGTCATTTCCAGCCAGTAATCGAACTGGCCGGCCTTCAGCGCTTCGACGGCGACGGTGTTGTCGCGGTAGTAATCGGTGGTCATCACGTCGAAGTTGTAGAACCCGCGATTGACCGGCAGGTCCTTGCCCCAGTAGTCCTTGACCCGCTCATAACGCACCGAGCGCCCAGCCTTCACGTCGGCGACCTTGTAGGGGCCGCTGCCCAGCGGAATCTCCAGGTTGCCCTTGGTGAAATCGCGAGTGGCCCACCAGTGCTTCGGCAGCACCGGCAACTGTCCGAGAATCAGCGGTAACTCACGATTGTTGTTGTGCTTGAACTTGAACAGGACCTTGAGCGGGTCTTCGGCGATGGCCTCTTCGACATCGCTGTAGTAGCCGCGAAACAGCGGCGAGCCGTCCTTGGTCAGGGTCTGGAAGCTGAACACCACGTCTTCGGCGCGCACTGGATGGCCGTCATGAAAACGTGCTTCCGGGCGCAGGTAGAAGCGCACCCAGCTGTTGTCCGGGGCTTTTTCGATTTTGGCGGCGATCAGGCCGTATTCGGTGAACGGTTCGTCGAGGCTGTGCTTGGTCAGGGTGTCATAGATCTGCCCGACGTCATCGGCCGGTACACCTTTGCTGATGAACGGGTTGAGGCTGTCGAAGCCGCCGAACCCGGCCTGACGGAAGATCCCGCCCTTGGGCGCGTCGGGGTTCACATAGTCGAACTGCTTGAAATCGGCCGGGTATTTCGGCGGCTCGTTGTACAGGGTCACGGCGTGTTGCGGGGCGGCGCAGGCCAGCCCGGCGAACAGCAGACCGCTGGCCTGCACGAGCAGGGCGCGGATGGGCTTCATTTATTGTTCTCCGAAGATTTCAGCCACCACGCGCTCAGGCCCAGGGTGTAGGGCGGCGTGGTAACGAAAGCCAACCGGTTGCGGTAGGCCAGTCGGTGATAATTGAGGTACCAGTTGGGAATGCTGTAGTGCTGCCACAGCAGCACGCGGTCGAGCGCCTTGCCGGCGGCGACCTGTTCATCGCGGGTTTGCGCGGCGAGCAGTTGTTCGAGCAGGTGATCGACCACCGAGTTGGCGATGCCGGCGTAATTCTTGCTGCCTTTGACCCCGACCTGGCTGGAATGGAAGTACTGCCATTGCTCCAGACCCGGGCTGAGGGTCTGGTTGAGCGTCATCAGGATCATGTCGAAATCGAACTGGTCCAGACGTTGTTTGTACTGGGCGCGATCCACCGTGCGCAGGCGCGCATCGACGCCGATGCTGTTGAGGTTCTCGATGTACGGCTGCAGGATCCGCTCAAGGTTCGGATTGACCAGCAGCAACTCGAAACTCAGCGGCTGTCCTGCGGCGTTTTGCAGACGCTGGCCGTTGAGTTTCCAGCCGGCTTCGGCGAGCAATGCCAGCGACTTGCGCATGGTTTCCCGCGGGATGCCGCGACCGTCGGTTTGCGGCAACGTGAACGGCTCGGTGAACAGCTTGGCCGGCAGTTGCTCCTTGTACGGCTTGAGCATCAGCCATTCATGCCCGACCGGGAGCCCCGTCGCGCAAAACTCGCTGTTGGGGTAATAACTGGTGGTGCGTTTGTAGGCGTCGCTGAACAACGCGCGATTGGTCCACTCGAAGTCGAACATCAGGCCCAGCGCCTCGCGAGTCTTCACATCGGAAAACGTTGCGCGGCGGGTATTCATGAACAGACCCTGGCTCTGGGTCGGGATCTGGTGCGGGATCTGCGCCTTGATCACTTCGCCACGGCGCACGGCCGGGAAGTTGTAGCCGTTGGCCCAGTTCTTTGCCTGATGTTCGATGTAGATGTCGAATTCACCGGCCTTGAACGCTTCGAAGGCGACGTCGCTGTCGCGGTAGAACTCGACCTCCATGCGATCAAAGTTGTACTTGCCGCGATTGACGGCGAGGTCCTTGCCCCAATAGTCCTTGACCCGCTCGAAGATCAACTGGCGACCTGGCGTTACCGAGGTGATGCGGTACGGCCCGCTGCCCAGCGGCGGTTCGAAGGTGGTGGCCTTGAAGTCGCGACCTTTCCAGTAATGTTGTGGCAGCACCGGCAGCTCGCCCAGACGCAGGATCAGCAGCGGATTGCCCGAGCGCTTCATCACGAACCGAATGCGTTGCGGGTTGAGGATGTCGACGCGTGAGACTTCCTGCAGGGCGGTACGGTACAGCGGATGACCTTCCTTGAGCAGTAACCGATAGGAGAACGCCACGTCGTAGGCGGTGATCGGCGTGCCATCGTGAAAGCGCGCCTCTGGGCGCAGGTTGAACACCACCCAGCTGCGATCTTCGCTGTATTCCACCGATTGTGCGATCAGGCCATAGCTCGATGCCGGCTCGTCACCAGACGGCGAATACTGGCCGGTGCCGACCATCAGCGGTTCGTTCAGTTCGTTGATGCCGTACTGCAGGAAGTTCGGTGTAGTGACCGGGCTGGTGCCCTTGAAGGTGTACGGATTGACCGTGTCGAAGGTGCCGAACGCCATCACCCGCAACGTACCGCCCTTGGGCGCTTGCGGGTTGACCCAGTCGAAGTGGGTAAATCTGGCCGGGTACTTGAGCGTGCCGAACTGCGCATAACCATGACTTTCGGTAATCGTCGCGCTTGCGGGTGAGCTCAAGGCCAGGCTGATCAGGAGCAGGAGGAGGGGACGCTTCAAGTCAGATCCGGTCCAGGCGGCTTGGGCTTTGTGGGCCGTACAGTAACAGCTTGTCTGGACAGGAAAAAGACAGCGGTTTAATGCGCTGTTAATCGTGTTCTATCGCTTTTGCTTTTGTGGGAGCCAAAAGCAAAAAAAGCCCCTGAATGTCAGGGGCTCTTCTGTCAGTGCGGCTGGTAAACCGTGAGCATCTGCCCAGGTTTCAACGCCTTGCCGGCACCCGGGTTCCAGCGCTTGAGATGCTGCATCTCGACGTTGAAACGCTTGGCCACTACGTACAGGGTGTCGCCACGCTTGACCTTGTACTGGGTCTGCTGCTGGCTGTCGGCCTTGCCTTTGGTCTTGCTGTTGGCGGCGATCACCGTGTTGACCCGGCCACCGCTGCGCGCCGGGGTGCGCTTGGTGGTGTCCTGCATCACCAGGGTCTGGCCGACCTTGAGGTTCTTGCCAGTCAGCTTGTTCCAGCGCTGCAGATCCTTGACTTCGACCTTGTTGGCCTTGGCGATGGAGCCGAGGTTGTCACCGCGTTTGACCCGGTAGGCGCGCTTGAGCTTCGCCACTTCGCTTGGGTCGGCGCCGTCGAACACCGGCTTCAGCGAACGCGGACTGATCAGTTCTTCAGGCCGCATGGTCTGCAGGCTGGCGGTCAGCAGTTGCGCCTTGGACGTCGGCACCAGCAGATGCTGAGGGCCATCGACGGTGGTGCGTTGCTTGAACGCCGGGTTGAGCTGGAACAGTTCGTCTTCGTCGATGTTGGCCACTGCCGCGACCTTGGACAGGTCCATGCGCTGGTTGATTTCGACGACCTGGAAGTACGGTTCGTTGGCGATCGGGTTGAGGTTCACCCCGTAGGCTTCCGGGGCCAGCACCACTTGCGACAAGGCCAGCAGTTTTGGCACGTAGGCCTGGGTTTCCGCCGGCAACGACGACAGGTTCCAGTAGTCGGTGGGCAGGCCGAGCTTCTCGTTGCGCTCGATGGCGCGGCTGACGGTGCCTTCACCGGCGTTATAAGCCGCCAGGGCCAGCAGCCAGTCACCGTTGAACATGTCGTGCAGACGGGTCAGGTAATCCATCGCGGCGGTGGTCGAGGCGGTGATATCGCGACGGCCATCATAAAAACGGGTCTGGCGCAGGTTGTAGTAGCGGCCGGTGGACGGGATGAACTGCCACAGGCCCGACGCGTCGGCCCGGGAATAGGCCATCGGGTTGTAGGCGCTCTCGATCACTGGCAACAGGGCCAGTTCCAGTGGCATGTTGCGCTCTTCAAGACGCTCGACGATGTAATGAATGTAGAGGCTGCCACGTTCGCCGGCGTTCTCGAGAAAGGACGGGTTGCTGGCAAACCACAGGCGCTGTTGCTCGATGCGCGGGTTCACGCCCAGGCCGTCCTGCAGCTGGAAACCGCCGCGCATGCGCTCCCAGATGTCCTGAGGCACCTGTGGGCTTGGCTTTTCAGTCAGCCAGATCGGCTTCTGCTTGGCTCGCGCAGCAATGTTCGGCGTATGGCTCGCTTCAGTCTGCGGAGCATGGCTGGAGCAGCCCGCCAGCGTGGCGGACACAGCCACCGCGATGGCTTGCGCCAAGCGGGTCAACGTGTCTGAATTGACGGACTTACGTATGGATGACGACATTGGCTGGAAGTAAGTTCCGGGCAAAAATGTCGGGCGATTCTAGAAAGCGCACCCCCTGCGGTCAACCATTCAGAATTTTTGTACCGAGTGGTGAGTCACTTAGAACGTATCTTTCCAGGCCCGCAGAGCCGCAAAAACCTCACTCGGCGCCCGGTTTTGAGCGCCTGCCCGTTCGTCCACTTTTTGTGTAACCAATGTTTCAGCGGTGCGCAAAAACGGATTGGTGAGCTTTTCCAGGGCCAGGGTCGAGGGCAGGGACATGACGCCTTTCTCGCGTTTTTCGCTGACCTCTTTCAGACGGGCGGCGATGTCCGGGTTGCTCGGTTCGACCGCCGCGGCAAACTTCAGATTGCTCAGGGTGTATTCATGGGTGCAATACACCAGCGTATCCTCGGGCAGGGCGGCGAGACGGCTGAGCGACTGGTGCATTTGTTCCGGCGTGCCTTCGAACAAGCGTCCACAGCCGGCGGCGAACAGGGTGTCGCCGCAAAACAGCAGGCCGTGGTGGTAATAGGCGATGTGGCCGAGGGTGTGACCCGGCACCGCATAGACATCGAAGTCCCAGCCGAGGACGCTGACCGTGTCGTTGTCCTGGAGCGCCACGTCGCGCCCCGGAATGTTCTCGCTGGCCGGGCCGTAGACTTTGGCGCCGCTCGCCGCTTTCAGACGCTCGACGCCACCGACGTGATCATGGTGGTGATGGGTAATCAGAATGTCGCTCAGCACCCAGCCCGGGTGCGCGGCCAGCCAGGCCTGCACCGGCGCGGCATCGCCCGGGTCGACCACGGCGCAGCGCTGGGTGCGGTGATCCTGTAACAACCAGATGTAGTTGTCGGTGAACGCGGGCAGGGCACTGATCTGTATCATCGTCGGAATTCGCCAAGCGGAAAACATTGGCGCATCTTAGAGCTTCTAGCGGCGTTGGAGAATGACATGACCGATAAAGCGTTCGCTCAGGCCGATCCCGACTGGCTGGCGTTGATCGGCGCGGCCCGTGAATGGCTGGCCGGCCCGCTCGGGCAATTTCTGCTGGATGAAGAACGGCGCATGCTCGAAGACGAGTTGGGCCGCTTCTTCGGCGGTTATCTGGTGCATTACGGACCCTCGGCCCAGACCCCGCCGTCAGCGCCGCAGGTGCAGCGCAACGTGCGCCTCGGTGCGCCGTTGCCGGGTGTGGAGATCGTCTGCGAGGAGCAGGCCTGGCCGTTGAGCGAGCACGCCGCCGACGTGGTGGTGTTGCAGCATGGCCTGGATTTCTGCCTGTCGCCCCACGGTTTGCTGCGTGAAGCGGCGAGCAGCGTGCGGCCCGGCGGGCATTTGCTGATCATCGGCATCAATCCTTGGAGCGCTTGGGGGCTGCGTCATGTTTTCGCCCACGACGCCTTGCGCCAGGCGCGCTGCATCTCGCCGTCACGGGTGGCTGACTGGCTTAATCTGCTGGGCTTTGCGCTGGAGAAACGCCGCTTCGGGTGCTATCGTCCGCCGCTCGCGTCGCCCAAGTGGCAGGCCCGACTGGCCGGCTGGGAACGCAAGGCCGGTGACTGGCAACTGTCGGGCGGCGGCTTCTATTTACTGGTCGCGCGCAAGATCGTGGTCGGCCTGCGTCCGGTGCGTCAGGAGCGCCGCGAGCCGATGGGCAAGCTGATTCCGCTGCCGATGGCCAAGGTCAACCGCCGTCGTATCGAACCGTAAACCTTCTTTTTATAGTGGCCGGACTTGCTCCGGCCGCGGCCATCGTCGATCCGTGATTGACGGGGCCAGGCATTTTTCTGGATAGAGTGGCATGAGCGAAAGCGTCGATAGCGTAGAACTGTTCACTGACGGCGCCTGCAAGGGCAATCCCGGCCCCGGCGGCTGGGGCGCCTTGCTGGTGTGCAAGGGCGTCGAAAAGGAACTGTGGGGCGGCGAAGCCAACACCACCAACAACCGCATGGAACTGCTCGGCGCCATTCGTGGCCTCGAAGCCTTGAAGCGGCCGTGCGAAGTGCTGCTGGTGACCGACTCGCAATACGTGATGAAGGGCATCAACGAGTGGATGGCCAACTGGAAAAAACGCGGCTGGAAAACCGCAGCCAAGGAGCCAGTGAAAAACGCCGACCTGTGGAAAGAGCTGGACGAGCAGGTCAACCGGCACAAGGTCACCTGGAAGTGGGTGCGCGGGCACATTGGTCATCACGGCAACGAGCGGGCTGACCAGTTGGCCAACCGGGGTGTTGACGAAGTACGCGGTTACAAGCAGAGCTGATTCCCTCCATTGCACCGAGTCGTGGCCTTCGCGAGCAGGCTCGCCCCACATTGGAATGCGGTTACCTGTGGGAGCGAGCCTGCTCGCGAATGGGCGCGATACGGTCTGACTGAAACACCCCGCCGAGCGTGTTAACATCGCCGCCTTTGCACGATTGACCCCGTTGAGAATTGAACACTGATGGCCACCAGATCCGTTGTACTCGATACCGAAACCACCGGCATGCCGGTGACCGATGGTCACCGGATCATTGAAATCGGCTGTGTCGAACTGATCGGTCGGCGCCTGACGGGCCGGCACTTTCACGTTTATCTGCAACCGGATCGCGAGAGTGACGAGGGCGCGATCGGCGTCCACGGCATCACTAACGAGTTTCTCGTCGGCAAGCCGCGCTTCGCCGAAGTGGCCGACGAGTTCTTCGAGTTCATCAACGGCGCGCAGCTGATCATCCATAACGCGGCGTTCGACGTTGGCTTCATCAACAACGAATTCGCTCTGATGGGCCAGCACGATCGTGCTGACATCACGCAGCACTGCAGCATCCTCGACACCCTGATGATGGCCCGGGAACGTCACCCGGGGCAGCGCAACAGCCTCGATGCATTGTGCAAGCGTTATGGCGTCGACAACTCCGGCCGTGAACTGCACGGCGCCTTGCTCGACTCGGAAATTCTCGCCGACGTCTACCTGACCATGACCGGCGGCCAGACCAGTCTGTCGCTGGCCGGCAATGCCTCTGACGGTAATGGCACGGGCGAGGGCGCGGACAACTCCGCCACTGAAATCCGCCGCCTGCCGGCTGATCGTCAGCCTGCGCGGATCATTCGTGCGACGCAAGAAGAGCTGGCGGCGCATCAGGTGCGGCTGGAAATCATTGCCAAATCCGCTGGCGGCCCGGCGCTGTGGACGCAGATCGCCGAGGCTGATGCTCAGGCCTGATCCCCTCTGTGGCGAGGAAGCTTGCTACCTCGTCACAAAAAGCACTGCTCTCTGGGCTGCTCGGCCACTGTGCTCAATGAAGCCAACTGGCCACCCTCGCCACTTTCGCTGCAACCCTCTACCCTGAGTGCATTGGCAGACATTGATCCGCCGCCTCAGGACACTGAGCCTCATGTACAAAGATTTGAAGTTTCCGGTGTTGATCGTCCACCGCGACATCAAGGCCGACACGGTCGCCGGTGACCGTATCCGTGGCATCGCCCGTGAGTTGGAGCAGGAAGGTTTCAATATCGTTTCGGCCATCGACTACACCGAAGGGCGGTTAGTGGCGTCGACCCATCACGGTCTGGCGTGCATGCTGATCGCTGCCGAAGACGCCAGCACCCATTCGCACTTGCTGCAGAACATGGCCGAGCTGATCGGCCTGGCCCGGGTGCGGGCGCCGGATCTGCCGATCTTTGCCCTGGGTGAACAAGTCACCCTGGAAAACGCCCCGGCCGATGCCATGGCCGAACTCAATCAACTGCGCGGCATTCTCTATCTGTTCGAAGACACTGTGCCTTTTCTGGCCCGGCAAGTGGCGCGGGCGGCGCGCAAGTACCTCGATGGCCTGCTGCCGCCATTTTTCAAGGCGCTGGTGCAGCACACCGCTGATTCCAACTATTCCTGGCACACCCCCGGGCATGGCGGTGGCGTGGCGTATCACAAGAGCCCGGTCGGGCAGGCGTTTCACCAGTTCTTTGGCGAAAATACCCTGCGTTCGGATTTGTCGGTATCGGTGCCGGAGCTCGGCTCGCTGCTCGATCACACCGGGCCACTGGCTGAGGCGGAAGAGCGTGCGGCGCGCAATTTTGGCGCCGATCACACCTTTTTCGTGATCAACGGCACCTCGACCGCCAACAAGATCGTCTGGCATTCGATGGTCGGCCGTGATGATCTGGTGCTGGTAGACCGCAACTGCCACAAGTCGGTGCTGCACGCGATCATCATGACCGGGGCGATTCCGCTGTACCTGTGTCCGGAACGCAACGAGCTGGGGATCATCGGGCCGATTCCGCTAAGCGAATTCAGCCGCGAATCGATCCAGGCCAAGATCGACGCCAGTCCGCTCACCAAGGGGCGCGCGCCGAAAGTCAAACTGGCGGTGATCACCAACTCGACCTACGACGGCTTGTGCTACAACGCCGAGCTGATCAAGCAAAGCCTGGGCAACAGTGTCGAAGTGCTGCATTTCGATGAGGCGTGGTACGCCTATGCGGCGTTTCACGAGTTCTTCGCCGGGCGCTATGGCATGGCCACTTCGCGCACCGCAGACAGCCCGCTGGTGTTCACCACCCATTCCACGCACAAGCTGCTCGCCGCGTTCAGCCAGGCCTCGATGATTCATGTGCAGGACGGCGGCGCGCGGCAACTGGATCGTGACCGTTTCAACGAAGCGTTCATGATGCACATTTCGACCTCGCCGCAATACAGCATCATCGCCTCGCTGGACGTGGCCTCGGCGATGATGGAAGGGCCGGCCGGGCGTTCGCTGTTGCAGGAAACCTTCGACGAGGCCCTGAGTTTCCGTCGTGCGCTGGCCAATCTGCGCCAGCATATCGCTGCGGATGACTGGTGGTTCTCGATCTGGCAGCCGCCGGGTGTCGAAGGCATCGACCGGGTGCAGACTCAAGACTGGCTGTTGCAGCCGGACGCCGACTGGCACGGCTTCGGCGAGGTCAGCGACGACTACGTGCTGCTCGATCCGATCAAGGTGACGCTGGTGATGCCCGGCTTGAATGCCGGTGGCGCGCTGAGCGAGAAGGGCATTCCGGCGGCGGTGGTCAGCAAGTTCCTCTGGGAGCGCGGGCTGGTGGTGGAGAAGACCGGGCTGTATTCGTTCCTGGTGCTGTTCTCGATGGGGATCACCAAGGGCAAATGGAGCACGCTGCTCACCGAGCTGCTCGAGTTCAAGCGCAGTTACGACGCCAACGTCAGTCTGGCGAGCTGCCTGCCCTGTGTCGCGCAGCAAGATACCGCGCGCTATCGCGGCATGGGTCTGCGTGACTTGTGCGATCAACTGCACGCCTGCTACCGCAGCAACGCCACCGCCAAACACCTCAAGCGCATGTACACGGTGCTGCCGGAAATCGCCATGAAGCCGGCCCACGCCTACGATCATCTGGTGCGGGGCGAGGTCGAGGCCGTGCCGATCGATGAGCTGGAGGGACGGATCGCCGCGGTGATGCTGGTGCCGTATCCACCGGGCATTCCTTTGATCATGCCCGGCGAGCGCTTTACCGAATCGACTCGCTCGATCATCGATTACCTGAAATTTGCCCGCACGTTCGATAGCAGCTTCCCCGGTTTTGTCGCTGATGTGCATGGACTGCAACATGAAGATGAAGGCAATGGACGGCAGTACACCGTCGATTGCGTCAAGGAATGAGGACTTTTCCGAGTATGCAACCGGTCATGAATCCAAAATACCCAGGGCTGTCGGTGCGCGTTGCCGACGATGGTTTTGCCGCCTACATCTGGGGCAGCGACTTCAGTTTCGAAGTGGCGTCCTACGGCGCGGCGGTGATCGGTCAGCCCGTGGCGCAGTGGGCAGTGACGCCGATTGTGCCGTACCGCAAATGCTATGGCATCGATCCCGAGGAGTTCAGCAGCTATCGTGATGCCGCCGACAGCGCGATTTTCATGGCTTATCTGGACGACGAGCCGGTCGGTCATCTGGTGATCAGCACCAATTGGAACGGCTTCGCGCACATCGACGAACTGGCGGTGCATGCACCGGCGCGCCGACATGGCGTGGCCAAGGCGTTGCTGGATGTGGCGCAGTTCTGGAGTCGCAAGAAGAAGCTGCCGGGGATCATGCTCGAAACCCAGAACAACAACCTCGGTGCCTGTCGCCTGTATGAGCGTTGCGGCTACGAGATTGGTGGCGTCGACCACTTGCGTTATCGCGGCATTGATCCGAACACCGCCGAAATCGCGTTGTTCTGGTATCGACTGTTCGATAACCCGTTGGAAAACCCGCTCAACTCGCCAGCATCACCTCGGCTTGTTCCGTGACGATCGTCAGCAGGGTCTGAATCGCCGCCGGCGTGGCGCTGTGCTGGTAGGTCAGTGCATACAGGCTGATCGGCACCGCCGGTGACAATGGGCAGACGTCCAGTCCGCCCGCTCGCGCGCCGAGGGCGGTGAACGGGTCGACGATGGCCAGTCCTTCACCGGCCTCGACCATGCTGCGCATCATCTGATGGGTTTGCACCCGGGTCTGGATGCTCGGCGCCGGGTGCAGGGCCTGGAGTTTGTTGTCCAGTGCCGGGTTCAGTGGGTCGTGGCCTTCGAGGCCGACCATCGCCTGCCCGGCCAGGTCCTGCAGGGAGATGTATTTCTGCTTCGGCTGCAGCCAGCCGTGGGGCGCGAGCAATTGCAGCTTGCCTTGGGCCAGCGGCCGGGCGTGGATGTCGGGGTGTTCGGGGTCGTGCAGGCTCAGGCCCAGATCGCTTTCGCGCAACAGCAGGCTGCGCACGATGTCGCACGTGGCAGCGCTGAGCAGACGGCACGGCGCATCAGGCAAACGCCGACGCAGCAGCGCGATGCTCTGTGGCAACAGGTGTTGCGCCAGCGGCGGGGTACCGATGATGCGCAGGGGCGCGGCGAGGTATTGCTTGAGGCTGCTGGCAAGGCGCTGCACCGGCTCCAGCGCTTCATAGACGTGAGCGATCTCGACTTGCAGCGCCCGCGCTTCAGGCGTCGATTGCAGCCGGCCGCGAACGCTGGCGAACAACATGAACCCCAACTGACTCTCGGCTTCGCGCAATCGCTCTTCGACCTCGGTCACCGGGAGCTGCAGCCATTCGGCAGCGGTGCCCAGGTGACCGGTCTGCAAGAGCGCCTGAATCACTTCGATATGACGTAAACGCATGCGTGAAGTCCATGTTCAGCAGGTGGGGTCAGTGGCTGAATCCTACCCCAAGTCTGCGCATATGACTTCTGCTCATAACGCGCGGTTATTGAGCGACGGTTGGCTCGGGTTCGCGGATCAGGGTGATGTCCGACTGAACCAGCAAAAACTCGCTGTCACTGAGCTTTTTGACGCGATCGCCAATGGCCAGCTTGTAGGTGGTGACAGGCTCCATGCCGGTGAGACCGTCTGCCGACGGGGTGGATTCCTGGAACTCATGCACGGAATAAACGCGGCCTTCCGCATCTCTTGCATGGAACTGACCGACGAGTACTGCTGCCATCTGCTTAGAACCTCTGGAGATAAAACGCTTGATTTGCGGCTTGGTAGACCGTCATCAAGCCCTGTAAGTTTTCCTACAGGAAAAAAATAATCAACGCGGAGGAATTTCCCTCGCTCACTGGTGAAACCGTCATCGAATCATCTATAACTACACGCTCTTCCCACGGACAGTCGAGAGTCTTCCATGAGCAATGTCTACAACGTCGCTGTAGTCGTCGGCAGCCTGCGCAAAGCATCGATCAACCGCAAAGTCGCCCTGGCGCTGGCCGAGCTGGCGCCGGCGAACCTCAAACTGAAGATTGTCGAAATTGGCGATCTGCCACTCTACAACGAAGACATCGACGGCGATTCACCGCCGGCAGCCTACAGCACTTTCCGCCAACAGGTGGGCTCTTCCGACGCGGTGCTGTTTGTCACCCCGGAATACAACCGCTCGGTGCCGGCGCCGTTGAAGAATGCGATTGACGTGGGATCGCGGCCCTATGGCCAAAGCGTCTGGGGTGGCAAGCCGGGAGCGGTAATCAGCGTCTCGCCGGGGGCCATCGGTGGTTTTGGTGCCAACCAGCATCTGCGTCAATCCTTCGTGTTTCTCAACGTGCCGTGCATGCAGCAGCCGGAAGCGTATCTGGGCGGCGCGGGCTCGGCGTTTGACGAAGCGGGCAAGCTGAGCGATTCGGTCAAGCCGTTCCTGCAGAACTTCATCAATGCGTATGGGCAGTTTGTGGAACAACACAAAAAATAATCTGGTCAGATCTGCGGTAAAACAGAGATCCTGTGGGAGCGGGCTTGCTCGCGAAGGCGGTGTGTCAGATGACAATTTTGCATCCGACACTCCGCCTTCGCGAGCAAGCCCGCTCCCACATTGGGGTCTCCACTCATTTGAAATTTGAAGGCTGTCGCGAATGCTCGCTGCGTCACTGATCTTCCTGCTGACCATTACCCTTGTCATCTGGCAGCCCAAAGGCCTCGGGGTCGGTTGGAGCGCGACGCTCGGCGCGGTGCTGGCGCTGATCTGCGGCGTCGTGCACCTGAGCGATATTCCGTTGGTGTGGCAGATCATCTGGAACGCCACCGGCACGTTCGTCGCACTGATCATCATCAGCCTGTTGCTCGATGAAGCGGGTTTCTTCGCCTGGGCTGCGCTGCACGTGGCGCGTTGGGGGCGGGGCAGTGGACGCAAGCTGTTTGCCTTCATGGTGCTGCTCGGCGCGCTGGTGTCGGCGCTGTTCGCCAATGACGGCGCCGCACTGATCCTCACCCCGATTGTGATTTCGATGCTGCTGGCACTGCGCTTTTCACCGGCGGCGACCCTGGCGTTCGTGATGGGCGCCGGTTTTATTGCCGACACGGCGAGCCTGCCGCTGGTGGTGTCGAACCTGGTCAATATCGTCTCGGCGGACTTCTTTCACATTGGCTTCAACCGCTATGCCGCGGTGATGGTGCCGGTCAACTTCGTCAGTGTGGCCGCGACGCTGGGCGTGTTGCTGTGGTTCTTCCGTCGTGACATCCCCAAGGTTTACGACCCCGAACAACTCGACCAGCCGCACACGGCAATCCACGACAAAGCCACGTTCTACGCCGGTTGGGTGGTGCTGGTGATCCTGCTGATCGGCTGCTTCTTCCTCGAACAACTGGGCATTCCGATCAGCGCGATCTCGGCGGTCTGCGCCGCGCTGCTGCTGGCGATTGCCGCCCGTGGCCACAAGATTTCCACGCGCAAGGTGCTGAAAGAAGCGCCGTGGCAGATCGTGATTTTCTCGCTGGGCATGTACCTGGTGGTCTATGGCCTGCGCAATGCCGGGCTGACCGGGTATCTGGCCGGTTGGCTGGACGTGTTCGCCGGGTATGGCGTGTGGGGCGCGGCGCTGGGCACCGGGGTGCTGACGGCGTTGTTGTCGTCGATCATGAATAACTTGCCGACGGTGCTGATCGGCCTGTTGTCGATCGATGCCAGTCAGGCCAGCGGTGTGGTCAAGGAAGCGATGATTTATGCCAACGTGATCGGCAGCGATCTGGGGCCGAAGATCACCCCGATCGGCAGTCTGGCGACCTTGCTCTGGCTGCATGTGCTGGCACGCAAGGATATCCGGATTGGCTGGGGGTATTACTTCAAGGTCGGGATTGTGCTGACGGTGCCAGTGCTATTGATTACCTTGGCGGCTTTGGCTCTGCGGCTTTCCATCTAGACCGCGTTGAGCCCTTCGCGAGCAAGCCCGCTCCCACATTTTGAACTGCATTCCAATTGGAATGCGGTCCCCCTGTGGGAGCGGGCTTGCTCGCGAAAGGGCCGGAACAGGCGCTACAAAAACTCACGCCTGGCCAGGTACATTCGGCCAAAGATCCGACACCAGAAACAACCGCTCCGCCTCTTCCCATTCGCCCCGTGCGTTCTCGATCAGGCGCACCATCAGTTGCGCCGGGGCCAGCGGTTCCAGGGCCTCCAGCCACATCTGCAGATGGTCAGCGTTCCAGGTCTGATCCGCCGGGTAATGCGCCGGCGCCAGCCACGCATGCCGGGGCAGGGGTTGCCAGCGCCCGGGCGGGCGCTGGTCGACAAACGCCGGCCAGTCCTTCTGGTGCAGCCAGCTCCCACGCAGGTGCTGCGGATGCGCGCCTTTTGGTGGTTCGGCCTGACCGGGCCACGGATACAGCAGATAACCGCCCAGCCACAACTGCGCACTGAACACTTCAATATCCAGCTTCGCCAGCACCGCGCGGCTTTCCGGACGCGCCGAGATCGGCAGTTGGTGTTCCGCCAGGTGCGCCAGTTTACGGTCCAGTCGATCGTGACAGCCCGGGCCCAGCCACTGCGCCGTATCATGTCCGTTGCCATGCTGCGGGCCGAGGTAGAGCTTGATCGCCAGTTCCAGGTGATGCACGCCGTCACGATCGCGCAGCAGCATGTCCAGTTCGCCGAGGGTGTGGCCCTCGCGGCGAATCGGCAGGTTGGCGGCAATCAGTTCAATGCCCGGCGCATGCTCCACGGCAAACTGCCACAACCGCTCGTAATACAGCCCCAGCCGCCGGGTGCGCGCCTGGGACAGCCAATGCAGCAAGCCATAACTGTCGCGATCGAGTTGCCGCAGCCACTGCTCCAGGCGCTGCGGATCGCTCACCCAATCGCTGCCGGCCAGTGGGTGGCGCTGCGGCCACGGCGTCGTTGCGAGCATTGGCGGGGCGAGAATCACCCACGCCAGATCCCGCACCTCCGGATGGCGTAATTGGTGTGGCAACTGGAGCAGCTCGGGAAACAGGATCATCTTGCGAGCATAGCCTGAAACACGAGCGCACCCTTGAGGCTGAAAGGATTTTGTCTATGGCGGGCTTTCGCCCATAATCGTGTTTTTCGCGTTTTCGATTGTCCGCAGAGGTCCCATGGAGCAATTTCGTAATATCGGCATCATCGGTCGCCTGGGCAGCTCCCAGGTGCTGGATACCGTCCGCCGACTGAAACGCTTTCTGCTCGATCGTCACCTGCACGTGATTCTCGAAGACACCATCGCCGAAGTCCTGCCGGGCCATGGCCTGCAGACCTCATCGCGCAAGATGCTCGGCGAAGTCTGCGACATGGTCATCGTCGTCGGTGGCGACGGCAGCCTGCTCGGCGCTGCACGGGCGCTGGCCAAGCACAATATTCCGGTACTGGGGATCAACCGTGGCAGCCTCGGCTTTCTGACCGACATTCGTCCCGATGAGCTGGAAGTCGAAGTGGCCAAGGTGCTCGACGGCCATTACCTGGTGGAAAACCGCTTCCTGCTGCAAGCCGAAGTTCGCCGCCATGCCGAGGCCATCGGCCAGGGCGATGCGCTCAACGACGTGGTGCTGCACCCGGGCAAATCGACGCGGATGATCGAGTTCGAGCTGTACATCGACGGCCAGTTCGTCTGCAGCCAGAAGGCCGACGGCCTGATCGTCGCCACCCCGACCGGTTCCACCGCTTATGCGCTGTCCGCCGGCGGGCCGATCATGCATCCCAAGCTGGACGCCATTGTGATCGTGCCGATGTATCCCCATATGTTGTCGAGTCGGCCAATTGTGGTCGATGGCAACAGTGAGCTGAAAATCGTCGTGTCGAAAAACATGCAGATCTACCCGCAGGTCTCCTGCGATGGGCAGAACCACTTCACCTGCGCGCCGGGCGACACCATTACCGTCAGCAAGAAAGCGCAGAAGCTGCGGCTGATTCACCCGCTCGACCACAACTACTACGAAGTCTGCCGGACCAAGCTCGGCTGGGGCAGCAAGTTGGGTGGTGGAGGAGACTGATGCTCGATCCCGCGCGCAGTTATGACTTGATTGGTGACGTGCACGGATGCGCCCTGACCCTGGAACACTTGCTTGACCGACTCGGTTATCACAAGCAAGGCGGGGTCTGGCGGCATCCATCGCGCATGGCCGTGTTCGTCGGCGACATCATTGACCGTGGCCCGCGGATCCGCGAGGCACTGCACATCGTCCACGACATGGTCGAGGCCGGACAGGCGCTGTGCATCATGGGCAACCACGAATTCAACGCACTGGGCTGGAGCACGCCGGCCCCTCCGGGCAGCGGCAAGCAGTTTGTCCGCGAGCACACGCCGCGCCATGCGCGTCTGTTGCACGAGACCCTGACCCAGTTCGAGGGCCACTCCGGCGACTGGCACGATTTCCAGCGCTGGTTCTACGAGTTGCCGCTGTTTGTCGATGCCGGGCGGTTCCGCGTGGTCCACGCCTGCTGGGATGCCGGGCTGATCGAGCCGCTGCGCGCGTTGTTCCCCAATGGCTGCATCGACGAACACTTCCTGCAGGCTTCGGCAGTCCCGGACAGCTTTGCCTGCACCGTGTTCGATCGCCTGTTGCGCGGCACCGACATGCGCCTGCCGGATGGGCTGACCATGACCAGCGGCGACGGTCTGGTGCGTTCGTTCTTCCGTACCAAGTTCTGGGAAGACGACCCGAAAACCTACGGCGACATCGTCTTCCAGCCGGATGCACTGCCGGAGCCGGTGGCGCAGAAGCCGCTGACCTCCAGCGAAAAAAACAACCTGCTGCGCTACGGCGTCGATGAGCCTTTGCTGTTCGTCGGCCATTACTGGCGCAGCGGCAAACCGGCACCGATCCGCCCGAACCTCGCGTGTCTCGATTACAGCGCGGTGCTCTACGGCAAACTGGTGGCCTATCGTCTGGATCAGGAAACACGCCTGGATCCGCATAAATTTGTCTGGGTCGATGTCGAGCGGCCGGAGGTGCTGCAATGAGTGCGGTAGCGGTATTGCGTCTGCCGTTGGCGGTAGACCTGAGCGGTTTTGTCAAACTGTTGCAACGCATGCAGGTGCCCCATCGGGTCAGCGAGGAGGCGGGGGAGCAGGTGCTGTGGGCACCGTCGGAAATCAGTGAGGATGTGCGTTCGCTGTACGAGCGTTTTCCGGCCGGCGATCCCGATCAGCAACTGGACATCCCGCTGGCCCCGACCTTCAAGCGTCCAAGCTTCGCCGAGCAACTCAAACACGCCAGGGCCACCGGTTTCATCCTGCTGCTGAGCCTGCTGGTCGGCGGCCTGACGTACCTGGGTGACAACCTTGAGACCGTGCGCTGGCTGAGCTTCCTCGACTTTCGCGTCGTCGGCGATTACATCCACTTCACACCACTGGCCGACAGCCTCGCGGCGGGGCAGTGGTGGCGGCTGTTTACGCCGATGCTGTTGCACTTCGGCATCCTCCACCTGGCCATGAACGGCATGTGGTACTGGGAACTGGGGCGGCGCATCGAATCGCGCCAGGGCAGCATCAATCTGCTCGGCCTGACGCTGCTGTTCAGCCTGGTGTCCAACTACGCGCAGTTTGCCTGGAGCGGCCCGACCCTGTTCGGCGGCCTGTCCGGCGTGTTGTACGGGCTGCTCGGTCACTGCTGGATCTTCCAGTTGCTGGCACCGAACCCGGCGTATCGCCTGCCGCGTGGCGTGCTGGTGATGATGCTGGTGTGGCTGGTGATCTGCATGTCCGGGCTGGTCTCGATGATCGGTTTCGGCCAGATCGCCAACGCCGCCCACGTCGGCGGGTTACTCATCGGATGCTTCACCGGTTTGTTGGGTGGTTTGTATAACCGCCGTAAACTGGCCGCCTAAAATTTCAGTGAATAAAGAGCACGGAGACCCTGATGTCCTCTTTTAACGACATGATCAACAACATTACCCCGGACATCTACGAGAGCCTGAAACTGGCCGTGGAAATCGGCAAGTGGTCCGACGGTGGCAAGCTCACCGCCGAACAGCGTGAGCTATCGCTGCAGGCGATGATCGCCTGGGAGATCCAGAACCTGCCTGAAGACCAGCGTACCGGTTACATGGGCCCGCAAGAGTGTGCGTCGAAGTCGATCGAAGTGCCGAACATCCTGTTCAAGTCGGACGCTATCCATTGATCGAGATTGGCCGCGGTGCAATCAGCAAAATGTCGGCGCGCCTGGACGGGCCGAATGTGCAATACGCGTTTCGTCTGGATGACGTCGAGGTGCCGGTCAATCCCATGATCGGCACCACGGTGCGTCTGGAATACCTGGGGGCGATCCATTGCACCCATTGCGGGCGCAAGACCAAAACCAGTTTCAGCCAGGGTTACTGCTATCCGTGCATGACCAAACTGGCGCAGTGCGACATCTGCATCATGAGCCCGGAGCGCTGCCACTTCGAGGCCGGCACCTGCCGCGAGCCTGCGTGGGGCGAGAAATTCTGCATGACCGATCATGTGGTGTATCTGGCCAACTCGTCGGGGATCAAAGTCGGTATCACTCGCGCGACGCAACTGCCGACCCGCTGGCTCGATCAGGGCGCGAGTCAGGCATTGCCGATCATGCGCGTGGCGACTCGGCAGCAGTCTGGCTTCGTCGAAGACCTGTTTCGCAGCCAGGTGGCGGACAAGACCAACTGGCGCGCGCTGCTCAAGGGCGACGCGGCGGCGGTGGATCTGGCCCAAGTACGCGATCAGCTGTTCGCCAGCTGCGCCGAAGGGCTGCAGGGGCTGCAACAGCGATTCGGCCTACAAGCAATTCAGACGATTACTGATGTAGAACCTCTCGAAATCCGCTATCCGGTCGAGCAATACCCGGCCAAAATCGTCAGCTTCAACCTGGACAAGAACCCGATTGCCGAAGGCACGTTGCTGGGGATCAAGGGCCAGTACCTGATCTTCGACACCGGCGTGATCAACATTCGTAAGTACACGGCTTATCAGCTCGCCGTGCATCAATAAGGATTCCAGCATGCGCACCGAACAACCGAAGATGATTTACCTGAAGGACTATCAGGCGCCCGAGTACCTGATCGACGAGACGCACCTGACCTTCGAGCTGTTCGAGGACCACAGCCTGGTTCACGCGCAACTGGTGATGCGCCGTAACCCGGCGCGCGGCCCGGGCCTGCCGCCGTTGGTGCTGGATGGGCAGCAGCTGGAGTTGCTGTCGGTGACCCTGGCTGACCAGGAACTCGGCGCCGACGACTATCAGCTGACGGAAAACACCCTGACCCTGCAGCCGGCCAGCGCCAGCTTCACCGTCGACACCAGCGTCCGGATCCACCCGGAAACCAACACCGCGCTGGAAGGCCTGTACAAGTCCGGCACGATGTTCTGCACCCAGTGCGAGGCTGAAGGCTTCCGCAAGATCACCTACTACCTCGACCGCCCGGACGTGATGAGCAAGTTCACCACCACGGTGGTCGCCGAGCAGCACAGCTACCCGGTGCTGCTGTCCAACGGCAACCCGATCGCCTCCGGCCCGGGCGAAGATGGCCGGCACTGGGCGACCTGGGAAGACCCGTTCATGAAACCGGCGTACCTCTTCGCGCTGGTGGCCGGTGATCTGTGGTGCGTCGAAGACACGTTCACCACCATGACCCAGCGCAACGTCGCGCTGCGCATCTATGTCGAGCCGGAAAACATCGACAAGTGCCAGCACGCGATGAACAGCCTGAAGAAGTCGATGCGTTGGGACGAAGAGGTCTACGGTCGTGAGTACGACCTGGACATCTTCATGATCGTCGCGGTAAACGACTTCAACATGGGCGCCATGGAGAACAAAGGCCTCAACATCTTCAACTCCAGCGCCGTGCTGGCCCGCGCCGAAACTGCCACCGACGCCGCGCACCAGCGGGTCGAGGCGATCGTCGCCCACGAATACTTCCACAACTGGTCGGGCAACCGCGTGACCTGCCGCGACTGGTTCCAGCTGTCGCTCAAGGAAGGCTTCACCGTGTTCCGCGACGCCGGCTTCTCCTCGGACATGAACTCGGCCACGGTCAAGCGCATTCAGGACGTGGCGTACCTGCGTACCCACCAGTTCGCCGAAGATGCCGGGCCGATGGCCCACGCGGTGCGTCCGGACAGCTTCATCGAGATCTCCAACTTCTACACCCTGACCGTGTACGAAAAGGGCTCGGAAGTGGTCGGCATGATCCACACCCTGCTGGGCGCCGATGGCTTCCGCAAGGGCAGTGACCTGTACTTCGAGCGCCACGATGGCCAAGCCGTGACCTGCGACGATTTCATCAAGGCCATGGAAGATGCCAACGGGGTCGACCTGACCCAGTTCAAGCGCTGGTACAGCCAGGCCGGCACACCGCGTCTGGCGGTGAGCGAGTCCTACGACGCGGCGGCAAAAACCTACAGCCTGACCTTCCGCCAGAGCTGCCCGGAAACCCCGGACAAGGTGGAAAAACTGCCGTTCGTGATCCCGGTCGAACTGGGCCTGCTCGACAGCAAAGGCAACGAGATTGCCCTGCGTCTGGCCGGTGAAGCGTCGGCGCAAGGCACCAGCCGCGTGATCTCGGTGACCGAAGCCGAGCAGACGTTCACCTTCGTCGACATCGCCGAACAGCCGCTGCCATCGCTGCTGCGCGGTTTCTCGGCGCCGGTGAAGCTGAGCTTCCCGTACAACCGCGACCAGTTGATGTTCCTGATGCAGCACGACAGCGACGGCTTCAACCGCTGGGATGCCGGTCAGCAACTGTCGGTACAGGTGCTGCAGGAGCTGATCGCCCAGCAGCAGAAGGGCGAGAGCCTGGTGCTCGATCCGCGTCTGATCTCGGCGTTGAAAACCGTGCTGTCCGATGAGTCGCTGGATCAGGCCATGGTCGCCGAAATGCTCTCGCTGCCAAGCGAAGCCTATCTGACCGAAATCAGCGAAGTGGCGGACGTCGAGGCGATCCACAACGCTCGCGAATTTGCCCGCAGACAATTGGCGGACAACCTGTTCGAAGCGCTGTGGCTGCGTTATCAGGCCAACCGTGATTTGTCGAAGCAAACCCCTTACGTGGCCGAGGCCGAGCATTTCGCTCGTCGTGCGTTGCAGAACATTGCGCTGTCGTACCTGATGCTCAGCGGCAAGCCCGAGGTGCTGGCCGCCACCCTTGAGCAGTTCGAAAACAGCGACAACATGACCGAGCGCCTGACCGCGCTGGCTGTGTTGGTCAACTCGCCGTTCGACGAGCAGAAAGCGAGGGCGCTGGCGAGCTTCGCCGAGCACTTCAAGGACAATCCGCTGGTCATGGATCAGTGGTTCAGCGTGCAGGCCGGCAGTACTTTGCCGGGCGGTCTGGAGCGTGTTAAAGCCTTGATGCAGCACAAGGCGTTCAACATCAAGAACCCGAACAAGGTGCGCGCGCTAGTCGGTGCGTTTGCCGGGCAAAACCTGATCAACTTCCATGCCGCCGATGGTTCGGGCTACCGCTTCCTCGCGGACCTGGTAATCGAGTTGAACGGCTTCAACCCGCAGATCGCTTCGCGCCAATTGGCACCGCTGACCCGCTGGCGTAAATACGACACTGCGCGGCAGGCGTTGATGAAGGCCGAACTGGAGCGGATTCTGGCTTCGGGGCAGTTGTCGAGCGATGTGTACGAGGTGGTGAGCAAAAGCCTGGCGTAACCCGTAACGAAATGTGGGAGCGGGCTTGCTCGCGAATACGGTGTATCAGACACAGAGATGTCGACTGATGCACCGCATTCGCGAGCAAGCCCGCTCCCACCGTTTTTATTGGGGCGAACACGTATTCTGTCCCCCGAACTGGAGCGGATTCTGGCTTCGGGGCAGTTGTCGAGCGATGTGTACGAGGTGGTAAGCAAAAGCCTGGCGTAACGCATAACGAAATGTGGGAGCGGGCTTGCTCGCGAATACGGTGTATCAGACACAGAGATGTCGACTGATGCACCGCTTTCGCGAGCAAGCCCGCTCCCACCGTTTTTATTGGGGCGAACACGTATTCTGTCCCCCGAACTGGAGCGGATTCTGGCTTCGGGGCAGTTGTCGAGCGATGTGTACGAGGTGGTGAGCAAAAGCCTGGCGTAACCCGTAACGAAATGTGGGAGCGGGCTTGCTCGCGAATACGGCGTGTCAGACACAGAGATGTCGACTGATGCACCGCATTCGCGAGCAAGCCCGCTCCCACCGTTTTTATTGGGGCGAACACGTATTCTGTCCCCGCCACAGATCCTTGGCAGGAGTGAGCCTGTTTGCGAATACGGTGTGTCAGACAAGGAGATGTCATCCGATACACCGCAATCGCGAGCAGGCTCACTCCTACAGGGGGGGGGGCGTCTAGTCGGCTACTTCAGGTCAAACCGATCCAGGTTTGTCACCTTCGTCCAGGCTGCCACGAAGTCCTTCACGAACTGTTCTTTGGCATCCGAACTGGCATACACCTCGGCCAATGCCCGCAGTATTGCGTTGGAACCAAACACCAGATCAACCCGCGTCGCCGTCCATTTCACGCTGCCCGTTTTGCGGTCGCGTCCTTCGAACTCGTCCGCCGCCGGTGACGTCGGTTTCCACTCCACGCCCATATCGAGCAGGTTAGTGAAGAAGTCGTTGGTCAGCGCTTCGGTGCGTGTGGTGAACACGCCATGCCGGCTCTGCCCGACGTTGGCTCCCAATACCCGCAGACCACCCAGCAGCACGGTCATTTCCGGGGCGGAAAGGGTCAGCAGTTGGGCCTTGTCGATCAGCAATGCTTCGGCTGAAACGGTGTATTTGCCCTTGCTGTAGTTACGGAAGCCATCGGCAATCGGTTCGAGGAAACCAAACGACTCGACGTCGGTTTGCTCCTGAGTCGCATCCGTGCGCCCTGGATTGAACGGCACAGAAACCGAGTGCCCGGCGTTTTTCGCCGCTTGCTCGACCCCGGCATTGCCCGCCAGCACGATCAGGTCCGCCAGCGAGACTTTCTTGCCGGAGGCGCCGGCATTGAACTCGTTTTGAATGCCTTCGAGGGTCTTCAGCACCTTGTCCAGTTGCTCAGGCTGGTTGGCCTGCCAGGAGCGTTGAGGCTCCAGACGCAGACGGCCACCATTGGCGCCACCGCGTTTGTCGGAACCGCGAAACGTAGACGCCGCGGCCCACGCGGTGGAGACCAGTTGCGACACCGAGAGGCCGGATGCCAGCACTTTGCTTTTCAGCGCCTGCGCATCGTTGCTGTCGATCAGCGGGTGAGTGGCGTCAGGAATCGGGTCCTGCCACAGCAGTTCCTCGTTGGGCAGTTCCGGGCCGAGGTAACGCGAGAGCGGGCCCATGTCCCGGTGGATCAGCTTGTACCAGGCGCGGGCGAAGGCGTCTGCCAGTTGATCCGGGTTGGCCAGGAAGCGCCGGGCGATCGGCTCGTAAATCGGGTCGAAACGCAGGGCCAGGTCGGAGGTGAGCATGGTCGGCGAGAGTTTCTTGCTCGGATCGTGGGCATGCGGAACGGTGCCGGCCCCGGCGCCGTTTTTCGGTTTCCACTGGTGCGCACCGGCCGGGCTTTTGAACAGTTCCCACTCGAAGCCGAACAGGTTTTCCAGATAGTTGTTGCTCCACTGGGTCGGGGTGGTGGTCCAGGTCACTTCAAGACCGCTGGTGATGGTGTCGGCGCCCTTGCCGCTACCGAATGCGTTGCGCCAGCCAAGGCCTTGTTCTTCCAGCCCGGCGGCTTCCGGCTCAGGCCCGACGTTGTCGGCGGGGCCGGCGCCGTGGGTCTTGCCGAAGGCGTGACCGCCGGCGATCAGGGCTACGGTTTCTTCGTCGTTCATGGCCATGCGGCCGAAGGTTTCGCGGATGTCGCGACCCGATGCGACCGGATCTGGATTGCCTTCAGGGCCCTCCGGGTTCACATAAATCAGGCCCATTTGTACGGCGGCCAACGGGTTTTCCAGATTGCGTTCGCCCTGATCGGTGCGGCTTTGCTCTTTGCCGTGCAAATCGGGTTCGGCTACCAGCGTGCCGTCACCGGGTTCCTGCATGGCGGCCTTGTCTTTGCCATAACGGCTGTCGCCGCCCAGCCATTCATGTTCCGACCCCCAGTACACGTCTTCATCCGGCTCCCACACATCAGGACGGCCGCCGGAATAACCGAAGGTCTTGAAGCCCATCGATTCCAGCGCGACGTTGCCGGTGAGGACGATCAGGTCGGCCCAGGAAATGTTTTGCCCGTACTTCTGTTTGATCGGCCACAGCAGGCGGCGGGCCTTGTCGAGGCTGACGTTGTCCGGCCAGCTGTTGAGCGGGGCGAAACGCTGTTGTCCGGAACCGGCACCACCGCGGCCATCGGCGGTGCGATAGGTGCCGGCACTGTGCCAGGCCATGCGGATGAACAGCGGGCCGTAGTGGCCGAAGTCTGCCGGCCACCAGTCCTGAGAGTCGGTCATCAGCGCGCGAAGATCTTGTTTCAGCGCCTGGAAGTCGAGGCTCTTGAAGGCTTTGGCGTAGTCGAAGTCCTTGCCCAGCGGATCGGACTTGGGCGAGTGCTGGCTGAGGATCTTCAGGTTCAGTTGATTCGGCCACCAGTCACGGTTCGTCGTACCACCACCGGCGGCGTGGTTGAACGGGCATTTCGATTCGTTTGCCATGTTCGGGTCCTTATCAGGTCTTCTACGGCCGGCTCGTGCCGACTTCGGACTAGTAAGGCTAGACCCGACTCGGGCAGTCAGCTAATAGGCCGACTATTGGAGGCTGATAGCCGCAGTCTTTCAGCGCCTTCATGCGCTTTTGCAGGCTGCCGGGCCGTTTGACCAAAGCCGCAAATCCGCGTCCTTGAGCGCTTGCTGCACAACAAATTGCAAGAATCGGGATGACAGAAAGAAATGTTATTGTATAACATAAAAAAGATTTCATTCTGTTTCTGCCGGTAATCATCAGCAAAACGCCGGCAGCGATTCTCATTGTTCTGCTCATGGAAGTTCTGAAATGCCTGCCCGTTCCCAGCCCCTTCAACGACGCCTGACGCCTCTGGCCGCCGCGCTGCTGCTTGCCTCGCCGGTGTTCGCCGCCGAACCGCTCGAGCTGCAACCACAAGTCATCACCGGCAATCCACTGGGCAGCCAGACCCTGGCATCGCCCTCGACCGTCCTCAGTGGCGACGACCTCACGTATCAGCAGAAAGGCAGCCTGGGCGAGACCCTGAACAAGCAGCCCGGCGTGTCCTCGTCATACTTCGGCCCGGGCGCGAGTCGGCCGATCATTCGGGGTCAGGACGGTGACCGCATTCGCATCCTGCGCAACGGCGTCGGCGCGCTGGACGCTTCGTCGCTGTCCTACGATCACGCGGTGCCGCTGGATCCGGTCAATGTCGAGCGCATCGAAATCGTCCGCGGCCCGGCAGCGCTGCTGTACGGCGGCAGCGCGATCGGCGGGGTGGTCAACACGTTCGATAACCGCATTCCTACCGAAGCCATCGACGGCATCCATGGCGCCGGCGAGCTGCGCTACGGTGGCGCCGACACGACCCGCAGCAGTGCGGGGAAACTGGAAGCGGGCAACGGCCAGTTCGCCTTGCACCTGGATGCCAGCGCCCGTGAATTCAACGATCTGAAAATCCCCGGTTACGCCAAGACCGGCGCTGCGCGCGCCAACGACGACGGTGATTCGCGCAAGCATCGGCTGGCCAACAGCGACGGGCGCCAGGACGGCGGCGCTGTTGGCGGTTCCTACACCTGGGATGACGGTTACGCCGGTCTGTCCTACAGCAATTACGATTCGAACTACGGCTCACCCGCCGAAGATGTCGTGCGCATCCGCATGCAGCAGGAGCACTACGCGTTTGCTTCGGAAATCCGCAACCTCGACGGCCCGTTCAGCTCAATCAAACTCGACGCGGGTTACACCGATTATGAGCATCGGGAAATCGAGGGCGGTGAAGTCGGTACAACCTTCAAGAACAAGGGTTACGAAGCACGGGTTGAGGCTCGGCACCGGCCGCTGGGGCCGTTCAATGGGGTGATCGGCGCTCAGGTCAGTCGCAACGAATTTTCGGCGCTGGGCGAAGAGGCATTCGTGCCGCACACCGATACGGATGCCGGCGCACTGTTCATTCTGGAAGAGTTACAAGCCACCGAGCGACTGCTGTTCACCCTCGGCGGGCGACTGGAACACACCACGGTCGATCCGGATGCCAAAGGCAACGAGCGCTTCGCCAACGCCGACCGCTCCAGCAGCTTCACCGCCGGCAGCCTGTCGTCCGGCGCGGTGTACACGCTGACGCCGATCTGGTCGGTCGCCGCGACACTGGGCTACACCGAACGCGCCCCAACGTTTTATGAGTTGTACGCCAACGGCGCGCACGTCGCGACCGGCACCTATGAAGTCGGCGACGCCGGACTGTCGAAAGAAAAAGCGGTGTCCAGCGACCTGGCGTTGCGCTTCGACAATGGCACGCACAAGGGCAGTGTCGGCGTGTTCTATAGCCATTTCTCCAATTACATCGGTCTGCTAGGCACGGGTCGCACGCTCAATGACGAAGGGGAACAGGACGCCGGTGGCATTCCCGAATACACCTACTCGGGCGTGCGCGCACGTTTCAGCGGCATCGAAGCGCAGGATCGCTGGACGCTTGGCGAAAATGCGTACGGCAAGTTTGCCCTGGAACTGTCGGGCGATTACACCCGTGCGAAGAACCTCGACAACGGCCAAGACCTGCCGCGCATCGCGCCGTTGCGCTTGAACAGTGGTTTGTTGTGGGAACTGGATCGCTGGCAGGCGCGGATCGATATCGAGCACGCCAGCTCGCAACATCGCGTGCCGGCCAACGAAAGCAGCACCGATGGCTACACCACGCTGGGCGCCAATGTGGGTTATCACTTTGATGTCGGTCAGAGCAAATGGCTGGCTTTCGTCAACGCCGAGAACCTGACCAACCAGACCGTGCGTTACGCCAGTTCGATCCTGCGCGACGTTGCGCCGGCAGAAGGGCGCAGCATTCAGGTGGGGTTGCGCACGACGTTCTGATTGGACTCGGCGATTGCCAACGTCACGCCAGGTGCGTGACGTTGGCAATACCTCAACTCGATTGCGCGGTGTCGTCGTCCGGCAGCGCATCCAGTGGATCTTCCTGCCCTGGCAACTCAGTGATCACACTGAAATCCGTGACCTCGACCGCCCCCAGCCCATAGCCCAGCAAGTGGAACGAGAAGGCCTTGCGCTGTTTCGGGTTGTCGAAACTGAAATCCATCTCCAGTGGCTGGTCCGCCGTGGCGACCATCTCGGTCGGCAGTCCCAATTGCACGTCCTGTTCGAACTCCTTGGCCTTGAGCTGAATGTACGCCGTCTGCTGTGGATCGACTGAACGCACGGTCAGGCGCACGCGAGTGTGCGAGCCCTTGGGCATTTCCAGGTATTGCGCACCGATCAGGTTGTCGGCCCAGTCATCCTTGATCTGCGCCTGCAGCGGGATCACGTTGTTGCTGCCGAACTGATAGCGCTGATTGAGCGGTGTGCGCAGCAGCGACAGGTCCAGCGCCATGGCGCGCGCCGCAATCTGTCGGGCCTGCTGGCTGCTTTCGTTGCCCTTGAAGGTGGCGCTGTCGGCAATGAACCCGGCACTTTCGTAGTAGCGGCAACGGCGCGGCATGTCGCACTCGGAGAACGTCCCCTGACCGTTGTGGTAGCGCAGTTTGCCGTTGGTGTAAGACATGATTTCACGCCCGCTGGCGTAGTCGCGAAACAGCGAGCGGCCGCTCAATGCCGTAGGCACCGGCAGGTCGAAATAGTCGAGGATCGACGCGCTCAGATCGACATGCCCATAGACTCCGGCATTCAGCCGCGGCAGTTGTTCGTGTTCCGGCGCCAGCGTCAGGTTGAAACCCCAGGACGATGCCAGGCGCACGCCATCGATGCCGTGGGATTCATCCGAGGTGATCACCACCAGCGTGTCCTTGAGCACGCCCTGGCGTTCGAGACCGCTGAGGAACTGCTCCAGCGCATCGTCGAGATAACCGACGGCGGCCTGTTTCGGTGTGTCGTAACGCTCCAGGTATTGCTCCGGTGCGGAGTAGGGCTGGTGCGTGCCGACGGTCAGCAGGGTGAGCATCCACGGTTGTTTCTGCTTCTTCAGTTGGCTGACGTAATCCAGTGCGCCTTCGAAGAACGCCTTGTCATCCTTGCCCCAGGGGAATTCCAGGTAGTTGGCGTTGGTGAACCACTCCAGACCATGGGTCGCATCGAAGCCGATGTGCGGCATGATCTTGTCTTTGGCCATGAAGCGCAGCCCGGCGCCTTGCAGGTAGTGGGTGCTGAACCCGTTCTGCCGCAGTTGCGCCGGCAGGCATGCCTGATTGCGTTCGTGCTGGGTGAGCATTTCCACGCCCTTGGGCGTACCGTTGTTGAGTTTGTCGTAATCGCCACAGAGCATGGCGTACAGGCCGCGAATGGTCTGGTGGGTATGCAGTACGTAATCGGGCGTGTTCATGCCGCGCTCGGCCCAGCGGCTGAGGTTGGGCATCAGGTCTTCCTGATAATGGCTGCCGATCGCCTCGCGGTTGGCGCGGATGTAGGCGCCGGGAATGCCTTCCAGCGTAATGATCAGTACGTTGCGCGCCTGCCCCGGCGCGGCCAGCAGTTTGTGTCCGTTGAGGTCCAGATCCGTCAGCCCGGTCATCTGCGGCGCGGGTTCTTCGGCGTCACCGTCCAGCCATTCTTCGGCCTGCAATTGCAGATCGGCCACCTGCGTGGCGAGCAAGTGGTGCGGCAGGTTGTACAGGCGCCACGGGTCTTGATCGTTCGGCCACAGGTTCTGCACACCCCAGTGCGCGGCAAACAGCAGCGCCGGTGCCGCCCACAGCGAGCGGGGCAGCGCGGGCGCGGGTTGGGCGCGATTGGCGAAACGGGTCGCTAGCCAGAAGATCAGCGCCAGTCCCAGAATGATGCCCACGGCAGGATGGGCAAGACCGCCCCCCGTGGAGTTTTCCACGAACTGCGGGTCAATCAGGTAATGCAGATCGGCCGGGTTCGGCAGTCGGCCGACCGCGCTGACCAGCTCGGTCGTAGCCACCGCCAGCAGGCCCCAGAACAACAGCAACGGCAACGCCAACCACCACGCACGGCGATGCAGCAACACCAGCAGCAGGCTGCCGATCGCCAGATCGGACAAGTAGCCCAGCGACGATGACCAGCCCAGCGCCGCGCGCAGGCACACCGGTACGATCAGTACCAGCAGAATCAGAGAAAAGAGGCGGGCGTGTGGTTGCCGCAACCAACGAAAAAGAACGCTCACAAAAAGATCTTCCAGCCATCAAACCGTCATAAAAGTGTGCGCGATGATACCAAGGGTGGGCTGTCTGATCGCCCTTTTAAACACATGCCTGATCTGCTCTCGTCAGCCCGGCAGATGCCCTCACGCCGTGCCAGGCGTTCGTGTCAGCCGAATAGGGGACCGATGACGAGTGGTGTGCTCCGGTGGATTTATTGTTTCAGACTGTTTAAGGGGCGCCGTCGCAAGCTCCGGTCGATGTGCTTTGTGGACAGGGTGATAGGCACTCAGTAGCATTTGCGCCCAACGGATTTTCCCTTTGCACGTCGCCCGGCGTGGAACTCTCAAGGAATCGACATGCGCGACACCCCCAATGGCCAACAACGAACGGTCGTGACCCTGGTCAACGGCGAGATTCACCAAAAAACCCGGATCAGTTCCAGCTCGGGGATGTCTCGGCAAAGTGTGCGTGACGCATTGGCTCGAAAGCATTGATGACGACAGGCCAGAATTAGCCATGCAAGCGTTCAAGAGTGGAAAGGTCGTCGTCGAGTTCGCTGATTTCAGAGGAACGATGGTTCGCCATGAGCAGTTTTTGATGCCTGACAGCGGGCGTCAGGATCGATATTGGGTCAGGACTGCACAGGGTGACCTGCCGCTGGATCTGTTCAACAAGGACCTGCCGGTCAAGCGGGGCCATGAGATATCGGTGCTCTACGGTTGCGTGCCGGGCGGCGAGCTCAGGAGCGCGATCTGTGTGTTCAACCACTGCGAGGGCCGACTCACGCCGCTGTCGGAGGGGAAAGCACTTCACGAAGAGTTGTTTCCTCGCAGCCGGAAGAACCTCCCGTTTATTGCCTGCCTGGCGACTTCCGCAGTGGCGGGGGCCTACTTCGATTGGTGGGGCGCGTCTGCGGGATTTGTCGTTTACTACCTGCTGAAAGCCGAGAGCGCCAAACGCAACATGCTTCTGGTCAATGGTCTGAATCTGCATCTGGAGAAATTGAGCAAGGGTTATGTGCGTGAAGCGACTCGGCGCAGGATCACGCGGTTGCTCGCGCGAAATCTTTGAACCAAGGGATGTGGGACAGTTATTCGCCGACGACTCATTTATGAACACAGCGACTGCGTTTGGGCGGCCAGACACATGATCACCCGCGCGATTGCGCCAACGTGTAACGCGCAAAAAAAGGGGCGGCCTGATCAATCGATCGGGCCGCCCCTTTTTCATTGCCGCAAAGTCGGATCAATGCATCTTGCTGTGATCGTGACCTTCCATAGTGGTCAGCGAACGGACTTGGGCTTTGACTTCAACGGTCTCTTTCTCGCCCTTGGCGTTTTCCACGGTGAGGGTCAGCGGCACGCTTTCGCCTTCCTTGAGCTGGCCGTTCAGGCCCATCAGCATCACGTGGTAGCCGTTCGGGTCGAACTTGACGGCTTTGCCGGCCGGCAGGTCAACCGATTTGACCGGGCCCATGCTCATCACGTCGTTCTTCATCGACATTTCGTGGATCTGCACATCTTTGGCCACTGGCGAGGCAACGCTCAGCAGTTTGCTGTTGCTGTCGGCGGTGACGGTCATGAACGCGCCGCTGGCCGATTGGGTCGGCACGGTCGCACGCACCCAGGCGTCGTCGACCTTGGTCTGGGCGGAAACCTGAAATGCCAGGCCCAGCAGGGACAGACCGAAAACGGCGCGTTTGATGTTGTTCAGAACGGGGTGCATCAGCAGACCTCCATAACGGTGAGCAAATCTTCCGTGCACTCTTGTGCCGAAAGCGATACAGACAGACCCATGCGCAGCTGGCCGCGCGAGTCGTAGACGTAACTGGTGGACGTGTGAGAGATGGTGTAAGTGTCGCCCGCCGGCACCTTCTCGTAGAACACGTCGAATTCCTTGGCGGTGGCCTTGGTTTCTTCCAGCGTGCCGTACAGCGCGACGAAGCTCGGGTCGAAGGCTTTGACGTAGGCGTCGAGGATCTGCGGCGTGTCGCGCTCCGGGTCCAGGGTGATGAAAATCACCTGCAGACGGTCGCCGTCCTTGCCCATCAGTTTCTTGATTTGCGCCGCGCGGGCGAGGGTGGTCGGGCACACCGCTGGGCATTGGGTGAAGCCGAAGAAGATCATCGGCATCAGGCCACGGAAGCTCGACAGCGACATGGTTTCGCCGTCGGTGTTCTTCAGTTTGAAGGTGCGTCCGAGGATCTTGTCACTCAGGTCCTTGCCGTACTTGTACGACAGTTGGCCACGGGTGTCGCAGCCGGCGAGCAGGCCCAGGCCCAGCACGCCCATTCCCGCAAGCACCTTGCGGCGAGTCAACAAAGCCGTCATCTAATACCGCCTTTTGCAGCCCGTCAGTCAGCAGGACTGGCGGGGGGTTAACCGTAAAAGCGGCGCATGATACCAAACTGCAGGCAGACGCCGGCCGCGGATCGCCGCGCAGCGTAGGATCGGGCGACAAAAGGTGTAAGAAAAAGTGACGAGTGACTACTGAACGCTGACCTCATCGGCCCGCCAGCCGCCGCCCAGCGCGGTGTACAGGTTGACCTCGGCGACCAGTTGCGCCAGCCGGTCAGTGATCAGACCCTGTTGCGAACTGAACAGTGAGCGCTGTGCGTCGAGAAACGTCAGGCTGCTGTCGACGCCGTTCTGGTAACGGTGTTGCGCCAGGTTGTAGTAGTCCTGCGTGGCCTGCACCAGGTCGCGCTGCGCCTGCAGTTGTTGCTGGTACGTGCCTCGTGCCGCCAGTCCGTCGGCGACCTCCTGGAACGCGGTCTGAATCGATTTCTCGTATTCGGCGACGGCCACATCTTTTTGCAGTTTCGAATAATCCAAGCTCGCGCGCAGGCTGCCGGCGTTGAAAATCGGCAGGTTGATTTGCGGCTGGAAAGTCCACGCACCGGACCCTGCGCTGAACAGCCCGGCGAGATCGCGGCTGGAGGTGCCGGCGTTGGCGGTCAGGCTCACACTGGGGAAAAACGCCGCACGCGCCGCGCCGATATTGGCGTTGGCGGCCTTAAGTTTCGACTCGGCCTGAAGAATGTCCGGGCGCCGTTGCAGCAGGTCCGACGGCAACCCGGCCGGCAGTTGCTGCACCAGATCGCTGGACAGCGGCTGCGCGGGCAACGTCGCGGGGACCTGAGTGCCGACCAACAGTGTCAGGCTGTTCAGATCCTGAGCCACTTGGCGTTGATAGCGCGCCAGATTGGCTCGCGAGCTGTCGACGCTGGTCTTGGCCTGCGCCTGTTCCAGCGCCGAGGACTTGCCGGCATCCCGGTTGCGGGTGGTCAGGCGCAGGCTCTGTTCGTCGGCCGCGAGGGTCTGGCGGGTCAATTCGAGCAGCTCCTGATCGGCACGCCAGGTCAGGTAGGCATTGGCGACGTTGGCCACCAGGCTCAGCTCGGCACTGCGCCGCGCCTGTTCGGTCGAAAGCCAGGTCTGCAACGCCTGCTCGCTGAGGCTGCGTACCCGGCCGAAAAAATCCAGTTCATAGGCGCTGACGCCCAGATTCACCCCATAGGTCGAATTGATCAGCGCTTTGCTGCGGGTCACGCTGGGCGGCACGCGCTGGCGCGATTCACTGGCGTTGGCCGACACCGCCGGCAGCAGGTCGGCGCGCTGGATCCGGTACTGCGCCTGAAACGCCTCGACGTTCAGCGCCGCCACCCGCAAGTCGCGATTGTTGACCAGTGCGCTTTCGATCAACTGTTGCAGCGCCGCGTCGTTGAACAGCGTGCGCCAGTCTTCAGTGCGCGTTGCAGGCTGTGTCTGTGCCGGGTAAACGGCGCCTTGCGGATACTGCGCAGCGCTCGGCGAGGCAGGGCGCTGGTACTCGGGAATCAACGAACAACCGGCCAACACAACGGCCAGGGACAATAAGGAAATGCGCAACATCGAACGTTCTCATGCAGAAAAAAGGCGTGCCCGTTTCGGCACAGTCGGGCCAAGGCACTGCAGCCCCTCGGCCCAATGGAAAATCCTGATTGCGCTTGTCGGGGATCAGGCCCCGGCCATCCACCGTGCCAGGCCATGCCGCCCGCTGACCCCGAGTTTGGCGGTCGCACGTTTGAGATAAGTCTCGACCGAACTGCTCTTGACCCGCAGCTTCTCGGCCAGCTGCGGCACGGTGCCGCCGGTCAGCAGACCGAGGCAGACTTCTTTTTCCCGCGCCGACAGGACCACGCCGCCCAGCGCCAGACGCTCATCGAACACCTGCTGCAAGGGTGCCTGTTCCAGATCGGCCAATGGCTGGCGTGGCTGTTTGGCGATGATCTGCCGACTCAGGTGCGCGTGGCGCTCGATCAGCGGCAACAGCGTGTCGGACAGGCTTTTGAGAAACGACAGCTCCGGCAGGGAAAACACCCGTTGCGTATGCGGCCGATAGAACGAGATGACACAACGGCGGTTGGAGGTGCGCGATACCAGATTGCACTGGTGCACGCTGTGCTGCGGATGTCTGGGCTGGAGCGATGCTTTGAGTTGAATCAGCAGTGAATCATTCATCTCGATCATCTTCTGCAACAGCGGATGATCGTCCGGGCGTTGCAACGGATCCGGCGGCGGGAAGGTCTGCGGCAGGCCCGCGCTGCCCAGCGCCTTGATCTCGACCACGCTGGCCTGGCGTTCGTCCAGCGTCCATTCGCTGAGATCGACCCGGTTGACCGGCACCAGGGTGTCGACCAACTGGAACAGGTTGCTGGCGAAATGATCGTCGCCGGTGCTGGCAATCAGTTCTCCCAGTTGCCAGTAGAAATGCGGGTTTTCCATGTTGCGAATGCTGCCGGTCAGATTCATATCCTTGTCATCCCTGGTTCCGAGTCATCACCGAGTCGTCCGCTGTTTATGCAAAAGCCGCCCACGCAATCATCTCTCCTTGAAACTGATCTGGGGCGGGATTTAAGCCTATGGTTTTGCCCTGCGTCTGTAGGGGAAACCGGGGACACAAAGTGCCATCATTTCTGAAAGTTGGCGCCGGGCTTCTGACGGTGTTTGGTACAGGTGCCGTGCTTTGTGTGACTGTTTGGTCACGTTAAAGCCCCGGAAACCGGGGAAGTTGTGCTGTTGTGTGCTGGCTGAGCAGGTCGATGGCAGCGCTAGCGTGTGGCATTTTTCCTACAAGCTTTTCAGTGTTTCCTCTCCGAACTTTTAGAAACTTCCGGCCCTATCAGGCACAACAAGGGCTGACAGCCCCGTGCGGCGGACCGGATTGTCCGGGTTTCACGTGTCATGTCAGCGCCGGGGGCGATGCTTGAATAGGCGCAAAATCACATGAGAAGGATCTTATGCCGCCTATTTCTGCCCCTGCGGCGGACACCCCGTCCGCATCGCTCCAGACGTATCCGCTGACTGCTGCGCAGTTGGACATCTGGCTGGATCAGCTGAGTCGCGGCGATTCGCCGTTGTACAACATCGGCGGGTATATGAACCTGAGCGGCCCACTGGATCCGGCTTGCATGCAGGCGGCCCTCGAAGGTCTGGTGGCCCGGCATGACGCCATGCGCACGGTCCTGTTGCCGGGCGCCGGTGTCGATGGCCTGCCTTTGCAGCGATTTGCCCACGCTTTGCCTGCACCGATGCCGATTCACGATGTGTCGGCGCACGCCGACCCGGAGTCGGCAGCGCGGGCATTGATTCAGCAGCGCATCGATCAGCCCTTCGTGCTGGATGGCGGTCCCCTGTTCCGTTTCCTGCTGATCCGCCTCGACGAGCAGCGGCATTGGTTGTCGATTCTGGCCCACCATTTGATCGTCGATGGCTGGAGCTTCGGAGAAATGCTCAAGTCGCTGGACGAGATCTACAACGCCTTGGCGCACGGCCGGCCCGCACCGGCCACCGCGCCGTCGTACATCGACTTCATCGAAGACAATGCGCGCTATCACGGCTCGCCCCGCTATACGCTGGACCGTGCCTACTGGCTGGACAAGTACCGAGAATTGCCCGAGCCGCTGCTGCTGCCGCGCCACCAACAGAGTCTGGCCGGCGCCGCTGCCCAGACTCAGGTCCTTGCGCAGCCCCTGCCGGCGCTGCTGCACCAGCGCATGAAACAGGTGGCGCGGGAGTTTGGCGCTTCGGCGTTCCATGTCCTATTGGCGGCGTTGCACGTGTATTTCAGCCGCACCGCGCAGCGTGACGAATGGGTGGTGGGGCTGCCGATCCTCAACCGCTCCGGTGCACGCTTCAAATCCACCCTCGGGCTGTTCGCGCAAATCAGTGCAGTGCGCATGGGCTTTGGCCGCGAACAGACATTCGGTGAGCTGATCAGGGCTATTCGCGATGAACTGAAAAAGGATTTCCGTCATCAGCGCTTTCCCTTGAGTGAGATGAACCGCGCCCTGGGCCTGTTGCGCGAGGACCGTTCGCAACTGTTCGAACTGACCGTTTCCTACGAGCAGGACACCCACGATTACCGCTATGGCGAGGCGCTGGCGCGGGTTACCAAGGTCTCCAACGTGGAAGAGGCGACGCCACTGGCGGTGCACCTGCTGAGTAATCTGGCCAACGATGACGCGCGCCTGTACCTGATTTACAGCGAGGCGTATTTCAGTGCCGAGGAGGTCAAGGCTCTGGCCGAGCGCTGGCTGCTGATCCTGGAACAAGGACTGGAGGCGGTGAACCTGCCGGTCATGGAGTTCAGCCTGAGCACTCCTGAAGAAGTCGCGCTGCTGCAACAATGGAATGCGACGCGGGTGGACTATCCGAGCGTAACCACGATTGAGCAGCGCATCGAGGCTCAAGCGGTGCAACGGCCGCAGGCGTTGGCGGCGGTTCACCAAGGGCAATGCCTGACTTATGCCGAGCTCAATCAGCGCGCCAACGCGCTCGCTCATCATCTGCTCGATCTCGGCGTGCGCCCGGATGACCGGGTGGCGATCATCGCGCGGCGCGGGCTCGACACGCTGGTCGGGCTGTTGGCGATTCTCAAGGCTGGCGCCGCCTATGTACCGCTCGACCCGGCGCACCCGGCCGAACGCCTGAGCTATCTGCTGGATGACAGCGCGCCGCTGGCGGTGCTGACTCAAAGTGCATTGCGCGGGCATCTGCCGGCGTTGTCGGTGCCGGTGATCGAGCTGGATCGCCAGACCTGGTCCGCCGCCAACCTTGGCGCGCCGAAAGTGCCTGGACTGACCCCGGCAAACCTCGCCTATGTGATTTATACCTCCGGCTCAACCGGCCTGCCCAAAGGGGTGATGGTCGAGCACCGGACCTTGTGCAATCTGGTGGATTGGCACGCTGACGTTTTCGACTTGAATGCCGGCAGCCATACCTCAAGTCTCGCCGGGTTCGGTTTTGACGCGATGGCTTGGGAAGTCTGGCCGGCGCTGTGCGTGGGCGCGATCCTGCACCTGGCGCCCGCCAGCGATGGCAGCGAAGACATCGATGCGCTGCTCGACTGGTGGCGTGCGCAGCCGCTGGATGTCAGCTTTTTGCCAACCCCGATTGCCGAATACGCGTTCAGTCGGCAACTCGATCACCCGACCTTGCGCACCCTGCTGATCGGTGGTGATCGCCTGCGTCAGTTCCCGCGCCAGCAATCGTTCGCGGTGATCAACAACTACGGCCCGACCGAAGCCACGGTGGTGGCGACCTCCGGGCGTATCGAAGCCGGGCAGGCGCTGCACATCGGCAAACCCGTTAGCAACGCCACGGTGTATCTGCTCGATGAGCAGCAGCAACCGGTGCCGCTTGGCGTGAGCGGTGAGTTGTACGTCGGCGGTGCCGGGGTCGCCCGTGGTTACCTGAACCGTGCGGACCTGACCGCCGAACGCTTTCTGCGCGACCCGTTCAGCGCTGAAACGGGGGCGCGGATGTACCGCACCGGCGACCTTGCACGCTGGCGCGCCGACGGTCATCTGGAATATCTGGGGCGCAATGACGACCAAGTGAAAATCCGTGGTGTACGCATCGAGCCGGGGGAAATCGAGAGCGCACTCGCCAGCCATGCGGCGGTACGCGAAGCCGTGGTGCTGGTGCGCGACGGGCAGTTGTTGGCCTGGTTCACCGAGCAGGCGCCGCTGGATATCAATCAATTGCACGGGCACCTCAAAGAGCGCCTGACCAGCGCCATGCTGCCGAGCGCCTACGTACGCCTGCCGGCTCTGCCGCTGACCGCCAACGGCAAGGTTGACCGCAAGGCGCTGCCGGTGCCCGGGCCGGACGATCTGATTCGTCGCGAATACGAAGCGCCGCAAGGCGAGGTCGAAATGGCCTTGGCGCAGATCTGGGCTGAAGTGCTGCAAGTCGAGCGGGTCGGGCGTCACGACCATTTCTTTGAACTGGGCGGGCATTCGTTACTGGCGGTGATTCTGATCGAGCGCATGCGCCAGCTCGATTTGAGCAGCGACGTGCGCGTGCTGTTCAGCCAGCCGACCCTGGCGGCACTGGCCGCCTCGGTCGGCAGCGGGCGCGAAATCGAGGTGCCGGCCAATCGCATCGCCGCCGATTGCACGCACATCACTCCAGCGATGCTGGCGCTGGTGCAACTGGAGCAGGCGGACATCGAGCGAATCATCGCCACGGTGCCGGGCGGAGCTGCCAACGTGCAGGACATTTATCCGCTGGCGCCGTTGCAGGAAGGCATTCTCTACCACCACATCACCGCCGCGCAGGGCGATCCGTACCTGCTGCAATCCCAATTGGCGTTCGACAGTATCGAGCGCGTCGAGGCCTTCGCCACTGCGTTGCGCCAAGTCATGGCGCGTCATGACATTCTGCGCACGGCGGTGGTCTGGGAAGGCTTGAGCACGCCGGTGCAGGTGGTGTGGCGTGACGCGCTGCTGCCGTTGCAGGAGGTCGAACTTGATCCGCTTGACGGGCCGATCCTCGAGCAGTTGCACGCGCGCTTCAACGCCCGGCGTTATCGTCTCGACGTCAGTCAGGCGCCGCTGATGCGTCTGGTGTATGCCCGTGACCCGGCGCTGGGCAGGGTGGTGGGGATTCTGCTGTTCCATCACTTGGCGATGGACCACATCGCCCTCGAAGTGATGCGCGGCGAGTTGCAGGCCAGTCTGTCGGGGCAGGCTGTGGCGCTGGCGCCGCCAGTGCCGTATCGCAATTACGTGGCGCAGGCGCGGCTTGGCGTCAGCGAGCAGGAGCACGAGGTTTTTTTCCGCGAACAACTGGCGGACATCGATGAACCGACCCTGCCGTTCGGCCTGCAAGAAGTGCAGGGCGACGGGCGCGGCATCGACGAGGCGCAGCAGGCGCTGCCGACAGACGTCTATCAGCATTTGCGCCATCAGGCGCGCCAGGCCGGTGTCAGCGTCGCGAGCCTGATTCATCTGGCGTGGGCGCGGGTGCTGGCGGCGACGTCCGGTCAGCAACGTGTGGTATTCGGCACGGTACTGATGGGACGCATGCAGGGCGGCGAGGGTGCTGACCGGGCGCTGGGGGTGTTCATCAATACCTTGCCGCTGCGCATCGACGTCGACGCCGGAGTGCTGGACGCCGTGCGTGTCACCCACGCGCGGCTGACCGCGCTGCTCGGGCACGAACACGCTTCATTGGCGCTGGCCCAGCGTTGCAGCGGGGTGGCGTCGCCGTCGCCGCTGTTCAGCGCGCTGCTCAATTACCGGCACAGTGATGAATCGGAGTTGCTGGAGCCGTCCCGGCAGTCCTGGCAAGGCATCGAAACCCTGGCCAACGAAGAACGCACCAACTATCCGCTGACCATGAGCGTGGATGATTATGGCAACGGCTTGCGCCTCACCGGCCGGGCTGTGGCGCAGATCGGCGCGCAGCGGATCTGCGGTTACATGCACGCGGCGTTGAGCGGCCTGGTGCAGGCGTTGGAGCAGGTGCCGCAACAGCCGTTGAACCGCTTGCCGATTCTGCAAGCCGATGAGTTGCAGCGCTTGCTGGTGGACTTCAACGCGACGCAAGTCGAGTGCCCGCTGGAGCAACCGCTGCATGTGATGTTCGAAGCACAAGTGCGGCGCCGACCTGACGCGGTCGCCGTGCAGACGGCGGAACAGCGCCTGAGCTATCGCGAACTCAACGAACGCGCCAACCGCCTGGCCCATCACCTGCGCGAACTTGGTGTACAGCCGGATGCGCGAGTGGCGATCTGCGTCGAGCGCGGGCTGGATCTGGTGGTTGGTCTGCTCGGCATTCTCAAGGCGGGCGGCGCCTATGTGCCGTTGGACCCGGACTATCCGCTGGAACGTCTGAACTACATGTTGCTGGACAGCGCGCCGGTCGCGCTGTTGGTGCACGGCGCCACACACCAACTGCTCGGTGACCCGGGTGTGGCGTTGATCGACCTGGATCGCGGCAGTTGGGAACAGCAGCCGACAGGGAATCTTCAGGTACCAGGCCTCAGCGCTTCGAACCTCGCTTACATGATCTACACCTCGGGTTCTACGGGCCTGCCGAAGGGCGTGATGATCGAGCACCGCAGCGCCTGCAACATGGTGCACTGGGGTTCGCAACTCAGTCCGCCAACCGAACACGGCGCACTGCTGCAAAAGGCGCCGTTCAGCTTCGACAGTTCGGTATGGGAGATCTTCTGGCCGCTGTGCTCCGGCATGCGTCTGGTGCTGGCGCGGCCCGACGGCAACCGCGATTCGGCGTACGTGGTGCAGACCATCCGCCAGCAACAGGTGACGGTGGTCAAGTTCGTGCCGGCGTTGCTGCAGCAGTTCATCGAGCAGGAGGGTGTCGAGCAATGCACCAGCCTCACCGACGTGCTTAATGGTGGCGGCGAACTCAGTGCTGCGCTGGCGCGGCAGGTGCGCGCGCGGCTGCCGTGGGTGCGTTTGCACAACGTCTATGGCCCGACTGAAACCACGGTCGACAGCACCGGCTGGACGCTGGAACCGGCAATGCCGGTGCCGGACAGCGTGGTGCCGATTGGTAAAGCGTTGAGCAACACGCGTTTGTATGTGCTTGACGCTTACGACCAACCGGTGCCGCAAGGCGTCAGCGGTCAGTTGCACATTGGCGGTGTCGGCGTGGCGCGCGGTTATCACGGCTTGCCCGAGATGCAGGCCGAGCGTTTCATCGACAGCCCGTTTGTAGCGGGTGATCGGCTGTACCGCACCGGCGATCTGGTGCGTTACAACAACGACGGCGAACTGGAGTTTCTCGGCCGCAACGACTTCCAGATCAAGCTGCGTGGCTTGCGTCTGGAGCCAGGAGAAATCGAGGCGCGGCTGATCGAGCATCCGGCAATTCGCGAAGCGGTGGTGATGGTGCGCGACGAGCGTCTGGTGGCCTGGTACAGCGTGCGCTCTGGCGTAGATGAACCCAGCCTGGAGACCTTGCGCGCCCATGTGCTGGAGCGTTTGCCGGAGTACATGGTGCCCGGTGCGTTCGTGCGGCTCGACGCCTTGCCGCTGACACCAAACGACAAGATCGACCGCAAAGCCCTGCCGGAACCGGGTGCGGATGCAGTGATCAACCGGCCTTACGTGGCGCCGCAGGGTGACGTCGAAACCACGCTGGCGCAGATCTGGGGCGAGGTGCTCGGCGTCGAACAGGTCGGGCGGCACGACAACTTCTTCGAACTGGGCGGGCATTCACTGCTGGCGGTGAGTCTGGTGGCGCGCATGCGTCAGAGTGGTCTGCACACCGACGCCCGGGCACTGTTCAGCCAGCCGACGCTGGCGGCGCTGGCGCTCAGCACCACCGATCAGGCGCAGCAAGTGCTCATTCCACAAACCACCATCCCGAGCCTCAACCGCAAACGCCGGCTCTGACCCGGAACTGATTGTGCAAACCAAATCCTGTGGAAGGGGGCTTGCTCCCGAATGCGCTGTAACAGTCGCCATCAATATCGACTGAACCAGCGCATTCGTCGGAACGCCGCCCGGAGCAAGCCCGCACCCACAGGGAGGATCTGCGGCGCCAATGCCGGCCGCTTGTCCCCGCTTCCCATGTCAGCCCCCCAGGCCTCGATGTTTTAGCTTTTCCCGGCTGCGCGCATCTCGCACGGACTCGCGGCTGCGCGCTCCTTTTTCTCGTATTTACAGCAGGTTATCCCATGCATTTCAGCGAACTGATGGCTGTTATTTCCACCCATGCGATCCGCCTTCAACAGGAAGATGAAGACTTGGTCATTCTGGGCAGCGACGACGCGCTGGACGATGCGTTGTGGGACAGCCTCGCTGCGCACAAGGCGCAATTGCTGGAGCTGGTCGCCCGTCACGGTGGCGACTGGCTGAGCCCGGCATTTCGCATCACCCCGGACATGCTGCCGCTGGTGCAGCTGGATCAGCTCACCATCGATCGGCTGGTCGCCAACATACCCGGCGGCGCTGCCAACCTGCAGGACATTTACCCGTTGGCCCCGCTGCAGGAAGGCATGCTTTACCTGCACTTGTCGGCGCCTGCTGGTGATCCGTATGTGTCGCAGGCGCGGTTCGCCTTTGACAGTCGCGAACGCCTGGACGCCTTCGCCGAGGCGCTGCAATGGATGATCGAGCGGCACGATATCCTGCGCACCTCATTCGTCTGGGAGCGCCTGGATGAACCGTTGCAAGTGGTGCAACGACATGCACCGCTGCACTGCGAAGAAATCGCCCTGGATCCGGGCGTGGATGTGCTGACGCAACTGCTGGAGCGCCACGATCCACGGTCCTTCCGGCTCGACGTGCAGCAGGCACCGCTGCTGCGTCTGGTTCACGCCGCAGACCCGATCAACGGGCGCGTGGTCGCCTTGCTGCTGTTCCATCACCTGATCATGGACCACGTCGCCCTCGACGTGGTGCGCCGGGAAACCCGTGCGCATTTGCTCGGCCAGGCCGCGCAGGTCGGGCCGGCGGTGCCGTACCGCGATCACCTGGCCAAGGCGCGCCTGAGCCTGGATGAACAGGTTCACGAACAGTTCTTCCGCGAGATGCTCGCCGACATCGACGAGCCGACCTTGCCCTGTGGTTTGCAGGATGTGCAAGGCGACGGCCAGGGCATCGAAGAAGCCTTGCTGATGCTCGACACCGATTTCAGCCGGCAACTGCGCGGCCAGGCGCGTCAGCTCGGGGTCAGCGTCGCCAGCCTGATGCACTTGGCGCTGGCGCGGGTGCTCGGGCAGTTGTCGGGGCGCACGGCGGTGGTGTTCGGCACCGTACTGCTGGGGCGGATGGAGGCGGGTGAGGGCGGCGAGCAAGCGCTGGGGATGTTCATCAACACCTTGCCGCTGCGAGTGGATGTCGGGCAGGACGGCGTGCGTGCCGGGGTGCTGGCCACTCATCGGCGCCTGACCGCATTGCTCGGCCATGAGCAGACGTCACTGGCGCTGGCCCAGCGCTGCAGCGCGGTGGCAGTGCCGACGCCGTTGTTCAGCGCAATCCTCAACTACCGCCACAGCAGCCGCGAAGAGATTGCTGACGTCAGCGAGCTGGTTCCGGGTGTGCAGGTGCTGGGCGCCCGCGAGCGCACCAACTATCCGCTGACGATCAACATCGATGACCTCGGCGAGGACTTGCGCATCACCGCGCTGGCGGATGCAGCGCTGGGCGCCGAACGCATTGCCGGCTATCTGCACACGGCATTGCGCAGCCTGTTGCAAGCCTTGCAAACGACCCCGGATGCGTCGCTGCAACGGCTGAATATTCTGCCGGCCGCCGAGCGTGAATACCTGGTGCATGGGGTCAACTCGCCGTTGCCACAGTTCCCCGAAACACCGTTGATTCATCAACAGTTCGAAGCCCACGCACTGGCGCGGCCCGAGGCCACCGCGCTGATTTTCGAAGAGCAGACGCTGCGCTACGGCGAACTCAACCGCCGCGCCAATCAACTTGCGCATCACCTGCTGGCGCGGGGCATTCGCCCGGATCAGCGCGTGGCGATCTGTGTCGAGCGTGGCCCGCAAATGATCATCGCTCTGCTCGGCGTGCTCAAGGCCGGCGCCGGTTATGTGCCGATCGACCCGGCGTATCCGCTGGAGCGCATTGCCTACACCTTGCAGGACAGCGCCCCGGTGGCGGTATTGACCCAGGCCGATACGCTGGACAGGGTTGGCGCGCTCAACGTGCCGATCATCGATCTGGACAGCGTGCAGTTGCAGGCTGAACTCAGCAGCAATCCGCACATTCCCGAGCTCACTCCAAGTCATCTCGCCTACGTGATCTACACCTCGGGTTCCACCGGGCTGCCCAAAGGCGTGATGGTCGAACACCGAAACGTGGTGCGGCTGTTTTCGGCAACCCATGACTGGTTCAACTTCAATCCGCAGGACGTGTGGGCGCTGTTCCATTCCTTCGCCTTCGATTTCTCGGTGTGGGAAATCTGGGGCGCGCTGGCGTTTGGCGGCCAGTTGCTGCTGGTGCCGCAGGCGGTCAGCCGCGCGCCGGACGACTGCTACGCGTTGCTGTGCCGCAGCGGCGTGACCGTGCTCAATCAGACCCCAAGCGCCTTCCGTCAGTTGATCTCGGCGCAGGGCCGCAGCCCGTTGCAGCATTCGCTGCGTGAAGTGATCTTCGGTGGCGAGGCCCTCGAACCGGGTGTGCTCAAACCCTGGTACGCCCGGGTCGGCAATGCCGGCACACGCCTGGTGAACATGTACGGCATCACCGAAACCACCGTGCACGTCACTTATCGACCGTTGGTGGCGGCGGATGCGCAATCTGTTGGGCGCAGTCCGATTGGCGTGGGCATTCCCGACCTGCAACTGTACGTGCTCGATGCGCAGCGCGAACCGGTGCCCACCGGCGTGATCGGCGAGTTGTACGTGGGCGGTGCTGGGGTTGCCCGTGGCTACCTCAATCGCGAGGCGCTGACCGCGGAACGCTTTATTGCCGACCCGTTCAGCGGGCGTGCCGAGGCGCGTCTGTACAAGACCGGCGACCTCGCACGGCGGACCGCAGATGGCAGCCTTGAATACCTGGGGCGCAACGACGATCAGGTGAAGATCCGGGGCTTCCGCATCGAGTTGGGCGAGATCGAAGCACGCCTTGCAGCTTGCGCCGGTGTGCGCGAGGCGGTGGTGATCGCACGCGAAGACAGCCCCGGCGATCAGCGGCTGGTCGCCTACTGGCTGGCCGCCGAAGGGCCTGAGCCGAGCGCCGCGCAATTGCGTGACGAGTTGCTGCTATCGCTGGCCGAGTACATGGTGCCGAGCGCCTTTGTGCGCCTCGAGGCGTTGCCGCTGACCACCAACGGCAAGCTCGACCGCAAAGCCTTGCCGCAACCCGACAGCGATGCCTTCGCCCGTCGCGGCTTCGAGGCCCCGGTGGGCGACGTGGAAACGCTGATCGCCGGCCTCTGGCAGACCCTGCTCGGTGTCGAACAGGTCGGGCGGCATGACAATTTCTTTGAACTTGGCGGCCATTCGCTGCTGGCGGTGAAACTGATCGAGCGCATGCGGCAGCACGATTTGCAGTGCGACGTGCGCGTGCTGTTCGGCCAGCCGAGCGTGGCGGCGCTGGCCGCGACCCTGGGCAGCGGCCACACCGTTGCGGCCCCGGCCAGTCTGATCGGCCCCGACTGCACGCAAATCACCCCGGACCTGCTGCCGTTGGCGGTGCTGGATCAGGCCGGGATCGACCGCATCGTGGCGACGGTCCCCGGCGGCGTCGCCAATGTGCAGGACATCTATGCGCTGGCGCCGTTGCAGGCGGGGATTCTCTATCACCACCTGGCAACCAGTGCCGGGGATCCGTACGTGCTGCAGGCGCAATTCGCCTTCGCCGGCCTGGCGCAGATCAAGGCTTTCGTCCGTGCACTCAACGCGGTGATCGAACGTCACGACATCCTGCGCACCAGCGTGGTCTGGGAAGGCCTTGAAGAACCGATGCAAGTGGTCTGGCGTGAAGCGCCACTGGCGCTGGAGCGCGTCGACGCCGACCTGCTGGAAGGCGACGTGCTGGAGCAGATGCAGGCGCGCTTTGACCCGCGCCACTATCGCCTCGACCTGCGCCGCGCACCGCTGATGCGCCTGGCCTACACCGAAGACCGCGAACACCAGCGCTGGATCGGCATCCTGTTGCTGCATCACATCGTGCTCGACCACACCGCACTGGAAGTGTTGCTGGCGGAAATGAACGACAGTCTGCAGCCAAGTGGTCGCGACCTGCCGACGCCGGTGCAGTACCGCAACTACGTCGCACAGGCGCAACAGCAGGCCAATGCCCAGGCGCATGAAGCGTTCTTCCGCGACATGCTTGGCGACATCGACGAGCCGACCGTGGCCTTCGGTCTGCAGGACGTGCATGGCGACGGCAGCACGGTTGTCGACACCGTACAGGCACTGGATTCAAGCGTTGCCCGCCGTTTGCGTGAACAGGCGCGGCGGCTCGGCATCAGCGCGGCGAGCCTGGTGCATCAGGCCTGGGGTCAGGTACTGGCGCAGGTCTCGGGGCGCGAAGAGGTGGTGTTTGGCACCGTGCTGCTCGGGCGCATGCAGGGTGGCGAAGGTGCCGAGCGGGCCCTGGGCATGTTCATCAATACCTTGCCGCTGCGGGTCAGTGTCGGCGCGACCGCGGTGCAACAGGGCGTGCGTGCTACCCATGAACGTCTGGCGCAACTGCTCGCGCACGAACAGGCATCACTCTCGTTGGCCCAGCGTTGCAGCGGCGTTTCTGCGGCGCTGCCGCTATTCAGCACCTTGCTCAACTACCGCCATAGTTCTGAGAAATCGGCAGGCGTGGCCTGGGACGGGATCGAAATTCTCAGCTCCCGCGAGCGCAGCAACTACCCGCTGGTGGTCAACGTCGACGATCTGGGCGAAGGCTTCCGACTGACGGTGCAGGCCTTGCCGCAGGTCGATGGCACGCGGGTCGGCGATTACCTGCAAACCGCGTTGCACCATCTGCTGCTGGCGCTGGAAGACAACCCGGCGACGCCGCTGCAACAGTTGTCGATTCTCTCGCCGAGCGAACGTCAACGGGTGTTGGTCGGTTTCAACATCACCGGTCGCGAGTATCCGCGCGAGCAGACCGTGCATCGCTTGTTCGAAGCCCAGGCTGCACGCCGTCCCGCAGCATTGGCGGCGGTGCAGGGCGAACAGCGCCTGAGCTACGAGCAACTGAACCAGCGCGCCAACCGCCTGGCCCATCATCTGATCGGCCTCGGCGTGCAGCCGGGGCACAGCGTTGCGACCTTGCTTGAGCGTTCGCTGGAGTTGCTGGTGTGCCAACTGGCAATCAGCAAGTGCGCCGCGGTGTACGTGCCGCTGGACATCAACGCCCCGGCCGACCGGCAGGGCTACATGGTGCAGGACAGCCGCGCGGTGCTGCTGTTGACCCGCAGCAGCGAAACCGTCGGCTACCCGGCGCGGCGCCTGGACCTCGACACGCTGACGCCGGCCGAGTATCCGGCGCACAACCCGAACCTGCCGCAGTCCGCCGAAGCGCTGGCGTACATCATGTACACCTCCGGCTCCACCGGCGCACCGAAAGGCGTGCTGGTGCCGCACCGGGCGATCAGCCGATTGGTCATCAACAATGGCTACGCCGAGTTCAACGCCAGTGATCGGGTCGCCTTCGCCTCCAACCCGGCGTTCGATGCCAGTACCTTCGAAGTCTGGGCGCCGCTGCTCAACGGCGGCGCGGTAGTGGTGATCGATCAGAACCAGGTGCTGTCCCGCGAAGGCTTGCTCAACGAGCTGCTGGCGCAAGCCGTCAGCGTGTTGTGGCTGACCGCCGGGCTGTTTCACCAATACGCTGATGACCTGATGCCGGCGTTCCGTCGCTTGCGTTATCTGCTGGTCGGCGGTGATGTGCTGGACCCGGCGGTGATCGCCCGGGTTCTGCGTGACGGCGCGCCGCAGCACCTGCTCAACGGCTACGGCCCGACCGAGGCCACGACCTTTTCCACCACCCATGAAATCCGTGCGCTGGAGGCCGGCAGCATTCCGATTGGCCGGCCGATCGGAAACGCCCGCGCCTACGTGCTCGATGCGCGTCAGCAGCCGTTGCCGGTGGGCGCCGTCGGCGAGCTGTACATGGGCGGCGCGGGGGTGGCGAAGGGGTACCTGAACCAGCCACAACTGACCCGCGAGAAATTCCTCGCCGACCCGTTCAGCGAAGTCCCGGGTGAGCTGATGTACCGCACCGGCGATCTGGTGTGCTGGTTGGCCGACGGCACCTTGCAATACCTGGGACGCAACGATCAGCAGGTGAAAATTCGCGGCTATCGCATCGAGCTGGGCGAGATCGAAAACCGCCTGGCCGAATGCGCCGGTGTGCGCGACGCCGTGGTCCTGCTGCGTGAAGACGTGCCCGGGGACAAACGACTGGTGGCCTGGTTCACCGCGCAGGACAACGCTCACGCGCCGGCAATCAGCGACCTGCACGAACAACTGCAAGGTCGGTTGCCGGACTACATGTTGCCTTCGGCCTACGTACGCCTTGAAGCCTGGCCACTGACCGCCAATGGCAAGCTGGACCGCAAGGCCTTGCCGGCGCCGGATGAAGGCGCGCGGCTCAGCCGCGAATTCGCCGCGCCACAGGGCGAGGTCGAAATCGCCCTGGCGCAGATCTGGAGTGATCTGCTCAAGGTCGAGCGCATCGGCCGCCACGACCACTTCTTTGAACTGGGTGGGCATTCGCTGTTGGCGGTGAGCCTGATCGAACGCATGCGCCAACTCGGCCTCAGCGCCGATGTGCGCGTGCTGTTCAGCCAGCCGACCCTCGCCGCACTGGCCGCCGCCGTGGGCAGCGGCCGCGAGATCGAAGTGCCGGCCAACCGCATTCCGGATGGCTGCACGCACATCACCCCGGACATGCTGACCCTGACCGAACTCGATCAGCCGAGCATCGAGCGCATTGTCGCCACGGTGCCGGGCGGGGCGGCGAACGTGCAGGACATCTATCCGCTGGCGCCGTTGCAAGAGGGCATTCTTTACCACCACTTGAGCGCCGAGCAGGGCGATCCGTACCTGCTGCAATCGCGGCTGGCGTTCGACAACCTCGACCGTTTGCAGGGTTTCGCCGACAGCCTGCAAAAAGTCATCGCCCGTCACGACATTCTGCGCACGAGCGTGGTCTGGGAAGGGTTGGCGAGCGCGCAGCAAGTAGTCTGGCGCCAGGCGCCGCTGGTGGTGCAGCACGTGGCGCTGGACCCGGCGCAGGGCGATGTCCTTGAACAGTTGCACGCGCGCTTCGATGCCCGGCACAACCGTCTCGACCTGACCCAGGCGCCGCTGATGCGCATCGTCTACGCCGAAGACCCGGCGCAGCAACGGGTGGTGGCCATCGTGCTGTTCCAGCACTTGATCCTCGACCATACCGCCATGGAGGTGGTGGGGCAGGAAATGCGCGCGTTCATGTTCGATCAGGCCGACCGCCTGAGCACGCCGATGCCGTACCGCAACTACGTGGCGCAGGCGCGACTGGGCGCCAGTGAGCAGGAACACGAGGCATTTTTCCGCGACATGCTCGGCGATATCGACGAACCGACGCTGCCGTTCGGTCTGCACGACGTGCAGGGTGATGGCGGTGACATCGAAGAGGCGCAGCAAGCGGTCGATCCCGAACTGACCTGGCGTCTGCGTGAGCAGGCCCGGCAACTCGGTGTCAGCCCGGCGAGCCTGATGCACCTGGCCTGGGCGCAGGTGCTGGGCGTGCTTGCCAACCGCCGCGACGTGGTGTTCGGCACGGTGCTGATGGGCCGCCTGCAGGGCGGCGAGGGCGCCGACCGTACGCTGGGGGTGTTCATCAACACCTTGCCGTTGCGCGTGGACGTCAGCGAAGGCGTGCGCAGCGCGGTCAAGACTACCCACGCACGGCTGACCGCGCTGCTGGCCCACGAGCATGCGCCACTGGCGCTGGCCCAACGCTGCAGTGCGGTGTCCGGCGCGCCGCTGTTCAGCGCCTTGCTCAACTACCGGCACAGCGCGGCCGAAGCGCAGCCGCGTGACGGTCAGGGCATCTGGGAAGGTGTGCAGTTGCTCGGTGGCGAAGAGCGCAGCAACTACCCGCTGACCCTCAGCGTCGACGACCTGGGCGAAGGTTTTGCCTTGGCAGTGCTGGCGCTGGCGCAGATCGGCGCGCAGCGCATCTGCGGCTACATGCACACCGCGCTTGAGCATCTGGTGAACGCGCTGGAACAGGCGCCGCAACGCCCGCTCAACCGCTTGCCGATTCTTTCGGTGGAGGAATACGAGCACTTGCTGGTCGGTTTCAACCCGACAGCGGCGGCATACCCGCGCGGCGCGACGATTCAGGCCCTGGTGCAAGTGCAGGCCGAGCAGCAACCGCAGGCGCTGGCGGTGGTGCAAGGCGCGCAGCAACTGACCTATGCGCAACTCAATCAGCAGGCCAATCGCCTGGCCCATCACTTGCTCGGCCTCGGCGTGCAACCGGACGACCGGATTGCCGTGTGCCTGCAACGCGGCCCGCAGATGCTGGTCGCGATGCTGGCAATCCTCAAGGCCGGCGCCGGTTATGTGCCGGTCGATCCGGCATACCCGGCCGAACGCATCGCGTACCTGTTGCAGGACAGCGATCCGGTGGCGGTGCTGGCGCAGGCCTCGACCCGCGACCTGCTGGGCCGGGTGCCGGTGATCGATCTGGACAACCCCGTCTGGCAGGCCCTGCCGGACTCCAATCCACTGCTGCCGACGCTGACCCCGGCGCATCTGGCCTACGTGATCTACACCTCCGGCTCGACTGGCCAGCCGAAAGGTGTGATGGTCGAACACGCGACCGTGGAAAACCTGGTGCACTGGCACTGCGAGGCGTTCGACCTGCGCGCCGGCAGCCACACCGCCAGCGTCGCCGGATTTGGTTTCGACGCGATGGCCTGGGAAGTCTGGCCGGCGTTGTGCGTCGGCGCGACCCTGCACCTGCCGCCGCCGTCGATCAGCAACGAACACCTGGATGACTTGCTCGACTGGTGGCGCGGGCAGCCATTGCAGGTGAGTTTCCTGCCGACGCCAATCGCCGAATACGCGTTCAGCCGTGAACTGCAGCACCCGACGTTGCGCACGCTGCTGATCGGCGGCGATCGCCTGCGCCAGTTCAATCGCGAGCAAAGCTTTGCGGTGATCAACAACTACGGGCCGACCGAGGCCACGGTGGTTGCAACCTCCGGACAGGTCAATGCCGGACAGTTGCTGCACATCGGCCGGCCGATGAGCAATGCCAGGGTTTATCTGCTTGATGACCTGCAACGCCCGGTACCGGTCGGGGTCGCCGGCGAGTTGTACGTCGGTGGCGCGGGCGTGGCCCGGGGTTACCTGAACCGTCCTGAGCTGACTGCCGAACGCTTCCTCGAAGACCCGTTCAGCGACGAACCGCAGGCGCGCATGTACCGCACCGGCGACCTGGCGCGCTGGCTGGCCGATGGCAACATCGAGTACCTGGGGCGTAACGACGATCAGGTCAAACTGCGTGGCGTGCGTGTGGAACTGGGGGAAATCGACGCCGCGCTGTCCAGCCATCCGGCGGTGCAGGATGCGGTGGTGCTGGTGCGCGAGGCGCGCCTGATTGCCTGGTTCACTGCGCGCACGGCGGTCGACATCGAAGACCTGCGGCTGCATCTGCAGGCACGCTTGCCGCAGGCACTGGTGCCCGCCGCTTACGTGCGCCTGCCAGCGCTGCCGCTCACCGCCAACGGCAAACTCGACCGCAAGGCTTTGCCCGAACCGGATCAGGACGCCTGGCTCAGCCGCGAATATGAGGCGCCGCAAGGCTCGGTGGAAACTGCGCTGGCGCAGGTCTGGGCCGAGGTGTTGCAGGTCGAACAGGTCGGGCGACACGACAACTTCTTCGAACTGGGCGGCCATTCGTTGCTGGCAGTGACCCTGATCGAGCGCATGCGTCAGCTCGGCCTGAGCACCGACGTGCGCGTGCTGTTCAGCCAGCCGACCCTCGCCGCACTGGCCGCCGCCGTGGGCAGCGGTCGCGAAGTCGCGGTGCCGGCCAACCTGATTGCGCCCGGATGCACGCGCATTACCCCGGACCTGCTGACGCTGGTGCAGCTGGATCAGGACAGCCTCGAGCGCATCGTCGCGACGGTGCCGGGCGGGGCGGCCAACGTGCAGGATATTTATCCGCTGGCGCCGTTGCAGGAAGGCATTCTTTATCACTACATCACCGCCGAGCGCGGCGATCCGTACCTGTTGCAATCGCGCCTGGCCTTCGACAGCCTTGAGCGTTTCCAGGCTTTCGCTGCTGCTCTGCGCCAGGTCATGAGCCGGCACGACATCCTGCGTACCGGGGTGGTCTGGCAAGGGTTGGCAACGCCAGTGCAGGTGGTTTGGCGCGACGCCGAACTGCCAGTGCAGGAAGTCGCTTTCGACCCGGCGGCCGGTGATGTTCTGGCGCAGTTGTACGAGCGTTTCGACGCGCGGCATTACCGGATCGATATCAGTCAGGCACCGTTGATTCGTCTGGTGTATGCGCAGGATCCGGTCAATGACCGGGTCGTCGCCATGCTGCTGTTCCATCACATCGCCATGGACCACACCGCGCTGGAAGTGGTGCAGCAGGAAATGCAGGCGATTCTCTTCGGGCAGGGCGAAGCGCCGATGCCGTCCGTGCCGTACCGCAATTACGTGGCGCAGACGCGTCTGGGCGTCAGCGAGCAGGAACACGAAACGTTCTTTCGCGCGATGCTCGGTGATATCGACGAGCCGACGCTGCCGTTCGGTCTGCTGGATGTACGCGGCGACGGCAATGACATCGAGGAAGTGCGCCAGAGCGTGCCCGAGGCCTTGGCCCTGCGCTTGCGCAGTCAGGCGCGGCAGTTGGGCGTGAGCGTCGCGAGCCTGTTCCACCTGGCCTGGGCGCAAGTCCTGGCAGCGACCTGCGGGCAGGACCGTGTGGTATTCGGCACGGTATTGCTGGGGCGGATGCAGGGCGGTACCGGTGCCGATCGCGGCCTGGGGATGTTCATCAACACCTTGCCGTTGCGCGTGGACCTGGGCGACACCTCGGTGCGGGCCGGCGTGCGTGCGACCCATGCGCAACTCACCGCGTTGCTCGGCCATGAGCATGCGTCGCTGGCGCTGGCCCAGCGTTGCAGCGGGGTGGCGGCGCCGGCGCCACTGTTCAGCGCGATGCTCAATTACCGGCACAGCGTCAACGAACAACAGCAGCAAGCCAATCGCCTGACCTGGCAAGGTATCGAAAACCTCTCCAGCGAGGAGCGCACCAACTATCCGCTGAGCCTGAGTGTCGACGATCTGGGCGACGGTTTTTACCTGACCACGCTGACCCCGGCGCACATCGGCGCTGCGCGGATAGGCGGGTACATGCAGATGGCGCTAGCGGCATTGGCCCAGGCGCTGGAGCAGGCCCCGCAACAGTCGCTCAATCGCCTGACGGTGTTGCAGGCGCCAGAACGGCACAGGTTGCTGGTGGACTTCAATGCCACCGAGGTCGATTTCGATCTGCAGCAGACCATTCACGGGATGTTCGAGGCTCAGGCCCGACGCACGCCACAGGCGATTGCCGCGCAAGCCGGTGAACGTCAATTGAGTTATCGCGAACTCAATGCGCAGGCCAACCGACTCGCCCATCACCTGCGCCTTCAAGGCGTCGGGCCGGACATCCCGGTGGCGATCTGTGTCGAGCGCGGGCTGGAGCTGTTGATCGGTCTGCTCGGCATCCTCAAGGCGGGTGGTGCCTATGTGCCGCTGGATCCGGGTTACCCGGCCGAGCGCCTGAGCCATATGCTGCGCGACAGTGCGCCGCGGGTGGCACTGGTGCACGGCTCGACCCGCACGTTGCTCGGCGATTTCGGCGTGCCGCTGCTGGATCTGGATCAGCACGACTGGCAGGGCCACCAGGACAGCGATCCGCAGGTGCCGGGGCTCAGTGCGGCGAACCTCGCCTACGTGATCTACACCTCCGGCTCCACCGGGACGCCGAAAGGGGTGATGGTCGAGCACCGGGGCCTGTGCAACCTGGTGCAATGGAGCGCGCGCACCTGCCCGACCTCTGCGCAAGGTGCGTTGCTGCACAAGACTCCGTTGAGTTTCGATGCCTCGGTGTGGGAGCTGTTCTGGCCGCTGACTTCGGGCCAGCGTCTGGTGCTGGCACGCCCGGACGGGCAGCGTGACCCTGACTACCTGAGCGAAGTGATTCGCGAGCAACAGATCAGCGTGATCCAGTTCGTGCCGGCCTTGCTGCAGCAGTTCCTCGAAGCCCGGGACGTCGCCGAGTGCCGCAGTCTGACCGACATTTTCTGCGGCGGAGGCGAGTTGACGGCGGCGCTGGTGCACAGCGTGCGCGAGCGTCTGCCGCAGGTGCGCCTGCACAACGTCTACGGGCCGACCGAAGCCACTGTCGACAGCACGCTGTGGACGCTCGAGCCGCACACACCACTGACGGGCGACCTGCCACCGATCGGCAAACCGGTCGCCAATACCCGCCTGTACATTCTCGATGCGCAGCGCCAGCCGGTGCCGCAAGGCGTGATCGGCGAGCTGTATCTGGGTGGCGTGCAGGTGGCGCGCGGTTACCTCAACCGGGCGCAATTGAGTGCTGAACGCTTCCTCGACGACCCGTTCAGCGCAACACCGGGCGCGCGTCTGTATCGCACCGGGGACATCGGTCGTTATCTGCCCGACGGCAGCGTGCAATACCTGGGGCGCAACGATGATCAGGTGAAGATTCGCGGCCTGCGCATCGAACCGGGAGAAATCCAGGCGCGCCTGAGCCAGATCAGCGGCGTGCAGGATGCCCTGGTGCTGGCCCGCGAGGAGGCCACGGGCGGCCAGCGACTGGTGGCGTACTACACCGGCGAACGGCTGGAAATCGAGTCGTTGCGCAGCCATCTGCTCGAGCATCTGCCGGACTACATGGTGCCGGCGCTGTTCGTGCACCTCGACGCCTGGCCACTGAGCCCCAACGGCAAACTCGACCGCAATGCCTTACCGCTGCCTGATCACACCGCGGCCCTCAGCCGTGAATACGAAGCACCGGTCGGTGAAGTGGAAATCCTCCTCGCACGGCTGTGGGCCGAGTTGCTCAACGTGGAGCGGGTAGGGCGTAACGATCATTTCTTTGAACTGGGTGGTCACTCATTGCTCGCGGTCAGCCTGATCGGCCGCTTGCGTCAGGAAGGCATGGAAGCTGATGTCAGGGCGTTGTTCGAACAACCGACACTGGCCGGCTACGCCGCAATTACAGAAAGAATGGAGATCGTCCTGTGAATGTGCTCGAACTGTTGGCGACACTGAAGGCAAAAGACATCCAGTTGACGGTCACGGACGACCAGTTGCGGGTGAACGGCAACAAGCAGGCCTTGAGCGATCCGGCACTGCTGGCGGCGTTGCGTGAGCACAAACCGGCGCTGATCGGGCTGATCTCGGCCGGTGAATATTCGGCGGCGCGCATCGGTCAGGTCGAGGTGCCGGCCAATGGCATCGTGCCCGGCAGCACACACATCACCCCGGCGATGGTGACGCTGGCCGAAGTCGATCAGCCGACCCTGTCGCGTATCGTCGACGGGGTGCCGGGCGGTGCCGCCAATGTGCAGGATATTTATCCGTTGGCACCGTTGCAGGAAGGCATGCTCTATCACCACATCAGTGCCACCCAGGGCGACCCCTACGTGATGCAGGCGCAGTTCGAGTTCGCCGGGCGCGAACGCTTGCAGGCGTTCATCGGTGCGTTGCAGGCCGTCATCGACCGGCATGACATCCTGCGCACCGCGATGGTCTGGGATGGCCTGGATACGCCGCTGCAAGTGGTGGTGCGCCAGGCGCAATTGCCGGTCGAGGAGGTGCTGCTCGACAGCGCCGATGGCGACGTGCTCACGCAGTTGCAGCAACGCTTCGATGCGCGGCGGTTTCGCCTCGACGTGACCCGGGCGCCGCTGCTGCGCCTGGTGCATGCCTGGGACGATATCGGTCAGCGAGTGGTCGGCATTCTGCTGTTTCACCACATGGCCATGGACCACTCGGCACTGGCGGTGCTCAGCCAGGAAATGCAGGCTTGCCTGTCCGGGCGGCTCGCACAGTTGGGCCAACCGGTGCCGTTTCGCAATTATGTGGCGCAGGCGCGGCTGGGGATCAGTGAAGCGCAGCATGAGGCGTTCTTTCGCGAGATGCTGGGTGACATCGACGAGCCGACGCTGCCGTTCGGTCTGCACGACGTGCAGGGTGAAGGACATGACATTGCCGAGCTGTGCCTGCCGCTGACGGCAGCGCTGGGCGAGGGACTGCGGGAGCAGGCGCGGCAGCTCGGCGTGAGTGCCGCGAGCCTGTTTCACCTGGCCTGGGCGCAAGTGCTGGCGGTGGTCGCCGGCAAGCCGCAAGTGGTGTTCGGCACGGTGCTGATGGGCCGTCTGCAGGGCGCCGAGGCCACCGAGCGGGCGCTGGGCATTTTCATCAACACCTTGCCGCTGCGGGTGGATGTGAACGGACAAGACGTGCGCGCCGCGGTGAAGGCCACGCATGCACGCCTGACGACCCTGATGCGCCACGAACATGCACCGCTGGCACTGGCCCAGCGATGCAGCGGGGTCAGCGCGCCGACGCCACTGTTCAGTACCTTGCTCAATTACCGTCACAACGCCCACGCAACCGACGCCGAGGCGCACGCCGCCTGGGAAGGCATCGGCATGCTGCATTCGGAGGAACGCACCAACTATCCGTTGGCGCTGAGTATCGATGACTATGGCGACAGCTTCAGCCTGAACCTGTTGGCGAGTCGCCAGATCGATCCGCAGCGGGTTTGCGCCTACATGATGTGCGCGCTGGAAAACCTCACGCTGGCGCTGCAGCAGGCGCCGCAGACACCGCTCGATCAATTGTCGATCCTGCCCGAAGCGGAGCGCGAGCGAGTGCTCGTCGCGTTCAATGCCACCCGGGCCGACTATCCGCAACCACTGACCATCGCACAGCGGATCGAGGCTCAGGTGGCCGAGCGCCCGCAAGCCATCGCGGCAGAGTTTCAGGGGCAGACGCTGACCTACGCCGAGTTGAATCAGCACGCCAATGCCCTGGCCCTGCACCTGATCGATCTGGGCGTACGCCCGGACGCCCGCGTGGCGATCGTCGCGCGTCGGGGCCTGGACACTTTGATCGGCCTGGTGGCGATTCTCAAGGCTGGCGCCGGTTATGTGCCGATTGACCCGGCACACCCGGCCGAGCGCCTGAACTATCTGCTGGGCGACAGCGCGCCAGTGGTGGTCCTGACCCAAAGCAATCTGCGCGAGCGCTTGCCGGCGCTGGCCGTGCCGGTGATTGAACTCGACCGCTGCACCTGGCCGTCGAGTGCGGCGCCTGACCCACAAGTGCCGGGCCTGACGCCTCGGCACCTGGCCTACGTGATCTACACCTCCGGCTCCACCGGCCTGCCCAAGGGCGTGATGGTCGAGCATCACACCTTGAGCAATCTGGTCGATTGGCACTGCACAGCGTTCGATCTGTGTGCCGGGCGCCACACCTCGAGCCTGGCCGGTTTCGGTTTCGACGCCATGGCCTGGGAAGTCTGGCCGGCGCTGTGCGCGGGCGCGACCCTGCATCTGGCGCCGACCCACGAGGGCGTTGAAGACATCGACGCGCTGCTGGCCTGGTGGTGCGCGCAGCCGCTGGACGTGAGCTTCCTGCCAACGCCGGTGGCCGAATACGCCTTCAGCCAGCACCTCGATCACCCGACCTTGCGCACGCTGCTGATCGGCGGCGATCGCTTGCGGCAGTTCAACCGCCACCAGCATTTCGACGTGATCAACAATTACGGCCCGACCGAGGCCACGGTGGTCGCGACCTCGGGCCTGGTGGAAAGCGGCGATGCGCTGCACATCGGCAAACCGGTGAGCAACGCCACGGTGTACCTGCTCGACGAGCAGCAACGCCCGGTGCCGATCGGCGTTGCCGGTGAGTTGTACGTCGGCGGTGCCGGTGTCGCCCGTGGCTACCTGAATCGCCCGGAAATGACCGCCGAGCGCTTCCTGCACGACCCGTTCAGTACGGCTGCCAACGCGCGGATGTACCGCACGGGTGACCTCGCGCGCTGGCGCGAAGACGGCACGATCGAGTACCTGGGGCGCAACGACGATCAGGTGAAAATCCGTGGCGTGCGCATCGAACTGGGGGAAATCGAAACCTGCCTCAACCAGTTGCCGGGGATTCAGGAAGCGGTGCTGCTGGCCCGCGAAGACCAGCCCGGGCAGCCGCGACTGGTGGCGTATTTCACCGAACAGGCGCAGGTCGAGGCGCTGCCGGTGGGCGAGTTGCGTGCGCAATTGCTCAGCCGGTTGCCGGAATACATGGTGCCGGCAGCGTTCGTCAAACTTGCCGCGCTGCCGCTGACCGCCAATGGCAAGGTTGATCGCCGGGCCTTGCCGGCGCCCGATCTGGCAGCGTTGTTCACCCGCGAGTACGTGGCGCCCGAAGGCGAGGTGGAAACCGCGCTGGCGCAGATCTGGGCTGATGTGCTGCAGGTCGAGCGGGTGGGGCGTCAGGATCACTTTTTCGAACTGGGCGGCCACTCGCTGCTGGCGATGCGCATGGTCTCGCAGGTGCGGCAACGGCTGGGTGTCGAGTTGGCACTGAGTGATCTGTTTGCCAACGCCGAACTGGCGGCGGTCGCTTCTGTGCTGAGCGAGGCCGGACGCTGTGCGCAACCGCAGATCCTGCCGGTACCGCGTGACGGCGCCTTGCCGTTGTCGTTCGCCCAGCAGCGCTTGTGGTTCCTCGCACAAATGGAAGGCGCCAACACCGCCTACAACATTCCCGTGGCCCTGCGCCTGCGTGGCCGTCTCGACGACGCGGCGCTGCAACGCGCACTGGCGCGCATCGTCGCCCGCCACGAAACCCTGCGCAGCCGCTTCGCCCAATTCAACGACGAAGCCCAGGTGCTGATCGCCCCGGTGGATACCGGCCTGCTGCTGCGGGTCGAAGACCTGCGCCAGCACCCGCAGCCCGACGAAACCCTGCAAGCGCTGATTCAGGGCGAAGCCTCGGGGCCGTTCGACTTGCAGGACGATCCGCTGATTCGCGGACGGCTGGTGCGGTTGGCCGACGATCACCATGTGCTGTTGCTGACCCTGCACCACATCATCTCCGATGGCTGGTCGATGGGTGTACTGACCCGCGAACTGATGGCGCTGTATCAGGCGTTCAGTCACGGTCAGCCGGACCCGTTGCCGCCACTGGCGCTGCAATACACCGACTACGCGGTGTGGCAGCGGCGCTGGCTCAGCGGCGAAGTGCTGCAACGTCAGAGCGAGTACTGGCAACAGACGCTCGCCGGCGCTCCGGCGCTGCTGATGCTGCCGACCGACCGTGCGCGTCCGGCGCAGCAGGACTATGCCGGCAGCAGCGTCGAAGTGCTGCTCGATGAGCGTTTGAGCGCCGCGCTCAAGGCCTTGGGCCAGCGCCATGGCGTGACCTTGTACATGACGCTGATGAGTGCCTGGGCGATGTTGCTCAGCCGCTTGTCCGGGCAGTCGGACGTGGTCATCGGCTCGCCAGTGGCCAACCGCACCCGCGCCGAGATCGAAGGCCTGATCGGCATGTTCGTCAACACCCTGGCCCTGCGCATCGATACATCGGGCGACCTCAGCGTCGAAGCGCTGCTGGCGCGGGTCAAGGCGCAAACCCTGCAAGCGCAGGCGCATCAGGACCTGCCGTTCGAGCAGGTGGTGGAAATCACCCGGCCGGTACGCAGCCTGGCGCACAGCCCGGTGTTTCAGACGTTGCTGAGCTGGGACGGCCTCGAAAGCCCGGCGCTGGCCCTTGGCGAACTGACACTGGAAGGCGTGGCCGAACCGAGCCACTTTGCCAAGTTCGACCTGTCGCTGAGTCTGGGCGAATCCAGCGGGGCGATTCGTGGCTCGCTGGAATACGCCACGGCGCTGTTTGACGAGGCAACCGTGCAGCGTTTTGTCGGTTACTTCCAGCGCCTGTTGCAGGCAATGGTCGCCAACGATCAGGCCGTGCTGGAACATGCGCCGCTGCTGGCGCAGGAAGAGCAGCAGCGTTTGCTGGAGGGGTTCAATGCCACGGCGGTGGATTACAACCTCGAACAGACCATTCATGGTCTGTTCGAGGCGCAAGTGGCACGCACGCCGCAGGCCATCGCGTTGCAAAGTGATCAGCTGCGCCTGAGTTTTGCCGAGCTCAATGCCCGGGCCAATCAACTGGCGCGGCACCTGCGTGGATTGGGTGTGCAGCCGGATTCGCGGGTCGGAATCTGCGTCGAGCGTGGTCTGGACATGGTGGTCGGGCTGTTGGCGATCCTCAAGGCCGGCGGCGGTTACGTACCGCTGGATCCGGCGTACCCGCTGGAGCGCCTGGCCTACATGCTGGAGGACAGCGCGCCATTGGCGGTGCTGGTGCAGGGTTCGACCCGCGCATTGCTGGGCGAGGGCGCGGTGCCGCTGATCGATCTGGATCAGCCGCACTGGCAGTTGCTGCCGACGGATAATCTCGCGGTCGCTGGACTGACCCCGCAGCACACCGCCTACGTCATCTACACCTCCGGCTCCACCGGTCAGCCGAAAGGCGTGATCAACGAGCATAGCGGGGTGGTCAACCGCCTGCTGTGGATGCAGGACGCCTATCAACTGACGGCGGCCGATACCGTTCTGCAGAAAACCCCGTTCAGCTTTGACGTGTCGGTGTGGGAATTCTTCTGGCCGTTGATGACCGGTGCGCGATTGGTCATGGCGCAGCCGGGCGGGCACAAGGACCCGCTGTATCTGAGCGAAATCATCGAGCGTGAACACATCACCACGCTGCACTTTGTACCGTCGATGCTCGACGTGTTCCTCGCCCACGCCGACACCGCACGCTGCGGTGGCTTGCGTCAGGTGATGTGCAGCGGCGAAGCGTTGCCGGGCAGTGTAGTGCGGCGTTTCAAACGGCAATTGCCGGGCAGCGAATTGCATAACCTCTACGGCCCGACCGAAGCCGCCGTAGACGTGACCGCGTGGAACTGCGCCGGGCCGCTGGAGCAGACCCCGGACAACACACCGATCGGCAAACCGATTGCCAACACCCGTCTGTACATCCTCGACGCACAGCAGCAACCGGTGCCGCACGGCGTGGTCGGCGAGCTGTACATCGGTGGTGTGCAGGTGGCCCGCGGATATCTGAACCGCCCGGAACTGAACGTCGAACGCTTCCTCGACGATCCTTTCCAGGCCCATGGGCGCCTGTACCGCACCGGCGACGTCGCGCGCTATCTGGCCGACGGCAATATCGAGTACCTGGGGCGCAACGACGATCAGGTGAAGATCCGTGGCCTGCGCATCGAACTGGGTGAAATCCAGGCACGCCTGACCCAGCTCGACGGCGTGCAGGAAACCGCTGTGCTGGCCCGCGAAGACGTGCCCGGTGACAAGCGTCTGGTGGCGTACTACACCGGTGAGCCGTTGGACATCGACGCGTTGCGCAGCCATCTGTTGGAGCAGTTGCCGGATTACATGGTGCCTGCCGTGTTCGTGCACCTCGACACATTGCCACTGAGCCCCAACGGCAAACTCGACCGCAAGGCACTGCCTGTGCCGGATCTGGCGTCGCTACCGGGTCGCGCATACGAAGCACCGGTCGGTGAAGTGGAAACCGTGCTCGCCGCGCTTTGGGCCGAGCTGCTCAACGTCGAGCGCGTAGGGCGCCACGATCATTTCTTTGAACTGGGCGGGCATTCGCTGCTGGCGGTCAACCTGGTGGCGAAAATGCGTCGTGCCGGGCTGACGGCAGACGTTCGCGTGTTGTTCAACCAGCCGACCCTGTCTGCACTGGCCGCGGCTGTCGGTGGCGAGCCGCAGGCTGACGTGCCGGCCAACCGCATTGCGGCGGATTGCCCGCGCATCACCCCCGAGCTGCTGCCGCTGGTGGCACTCGACCAGGCCGCCATTGACCGCATCGTCGCCAGCATCCCGGGCGGCGTCACCAACGTGCAGGACATTTATCCGCTGGCGCCGCTGCAGGCGGGGATCTTTTTCCATCACCTGTCGGCGCCTCAGGGCGACCCTTATGTGCTGCAAGCGCAGTTTGCCTTCGCCGACGAGCAACGTTTTGAAGCTTTCACCCAGGCTTTGCAACAGGTGATCGAGCGTCACGACATTCTGCGTACTTCGCTGTTCTGGGACGGGCTGGAGGAGCCGGTGCAGGTGGTCTGGCGCCACGCGCCGCTGGCTTGTGAGGGCGTGCTGCTGGACGCGGCGAATGCTGATGCGCTGGAGCAACTGCGCAGCCGCTTTGACGCCGGTCACTATCGGATGCCGATCGATCAGGCACCGCTGTTGCGTGTGGTCCACGCGCCGGACACGGTCAATCAGCGCGTGGTGGCGATCCTGCTGTTCCATCACCTGGTGATGGACCACGTGGCACTGGAAGTGCTGCAACACGAAATGCAGGCGTTCCTGCTCGGTCAGGCGCAGCGTCTGGCCGAACCGGTGGCGTACCGCAATTATGTGGCGCACACCCGTGCCGGGTTGAGCGCTCAGGCGCACGAAAGCTTCTTCCGCGAAATGCTTGGAGACGTCAGCGAACCGAGCGTGCCGTATGGCCAAAGCAGTGTTGCGCAAGGTCTCGGTGAAGAAGCCCGGCGCTCGCTCGACCTGGACCTGAGTCAGCGCGTCAGGGCCAAGGCGCGGCGTCTGGGCATCAGCGCGGCGAGCCTGATGCATTTGGCCTGGGCGCAGGTGCTGGGACAACTGTCCGGGGGGGAAACGGTGGTGTTCGGCACCGTGCTGCTGGGCCGCTTGCAAGCGGGCGAGGGCGCCGAGCGGGCGCTGGGGGTGTTCATCAACACCTTGCCATTGCGCATTGATCTGGGCCAGCGCTCGGTCAAGGACGCCGCGCTCGCCACCCACCAACGATTGAACGCGCTGCTGCAACACGAGCATGCGCAATTGGCTCTGGCCCAACATTGCAGCGCCATGCCTGCCGGCACGCCGTTGTTCAGCACCTTGTTCAACTATCGCCACAGCGCGACTGCCGGCGCGTCTTCCCGGGCTGCAGCAAGCGCGTGGCAAGGCATGCAGTTGCTCAATGCCGAGGAACGCACCAACTACCGGCTGAGCCTGAGTGTCGATGACCTGGGCGAAGGCTTCAGTTTCACCGCAATGGCCGGCGACGGCATCGACGCCGGGCGCATCTGCGAGTACATGCAACTGGCCGTGGGCAATCTGTTGCACGCGCTGGAACAGGCGCCGCAGTCGAGCGTTGATCAGTTGTCGATTCTGTCGCAGGACGAGCGCCGGCAACTGCTGGTCGAGTTCAACGCCAGCACGCGTGAATACCCGCAGACGCTGACCATGCATGCCCTGTTCGAAAGGCAAGTGCTGGCCGACCCACAAGCCCTCGCCGCCGTGCATGGCGGACAAACCTTGAGTTATGGCGAACTGAACGCCCAGGCCAATCGCCTGGCGCACCATTTGATCGGCCAAGGCGTGCAGCCGGGCGACCACGTGGCGATCCTGTTGCCGCGCTCGCTGGAGCTGCTGGTGGCGCAACTGGCGATTGCCAAGTGCGCGGCGGCCTATGTGCCGCTGGACATCAATGCGCCGAGCGAGCGTCAGGCGTTCATGGTCGAGGACTGCCGCGCAGTGGCGTTGTTGACCCTCAGCAGTGAAACCATCGATTACGCCGCGCCGCGCATCGACCTTGACCGGCTCAAGCTCAGCGGCCAGCCGACGCACAACCCGAACCTGGCGCAAAGCTCGGAGGCGCTGGCGTACATCATGTACACCTCCGGCTCCACCGGCACCCCAAAAGGCGTGATGGTTCCGCACCGTGGCATCGGGCGTCTGGTGCTGAACAACGGTTATGCCGATTTCAACGCGCAGGACCGTGTGGTGTTCGCTTCCAACCCGGCGTTCGACGCCAGCACCATGGATATCTGGGGCCCGTTGCTCAACGGCGGGCGCGTGGTGGTGATCGATCACCAGACCTTGCTCGATCCGAACGCTTTTGGCCGCGAACTGAGCAACTCCGGGGCGACGATCCTGTTCGTCACCACCGCGCTGTTCAACCAGTACGTGCAACTGATTCCGCAGGCGCTCAAAGGCTTGCGCATCCTGTTGTGCGGTGGTGAGCGCGGTGATCCGGCGGCGTTCCGCACGCTGCGGGCTGCTGCGCCGCTACTACGTATCGTGCATTGCTACGGCCCAACCGAAACCACCACCTACGCCACCACCTTCGAGGTGCTTGAGGTGGCTGAAAACGCCGAGAGCGTGCCGATTGGCGGGCCGATTTCCAACACCCAGGTGTATGTGCTCGACGCGCACCAGCAACCGGTGCCGATGGGCGTGACCGGCGAGTTGTACATTGGCGGACAGGGCGTGGCGCTGGGTTACCTGAACCGCCCGGACCTGACCGCCGAGAAGTTCCTGCGCGATCCGTTCAGCGACCGGCCTGGCGCGTTGCTCTATCGCACCGGCGACCTCGCACGCTGGCTGGCACCGGGGCAACTCGATTGCATCGGGCGCAATGACGATCAGGTGAAGATCCGGGGTTTCCGCATCGAGCTGGGGGAAATCGAGAGCCGCCTGCTGGGCTGTCCGGGCATCAAGGAAGCCGTGGTGCTGGCGCGCCGTGATGCTCAGGAGCCGCTGCGGCTGGTGGCTTACTACACCGCCCACGATGGCGCTGTGGACATTGCCACTCTGCGCGAGCATTTGCAGGCGCGGCTGCCGGAATACATGGTGCCGAGTGCGTGGGTGGCCCTCGACAACCTGCCGTTGAACAACAACGGCAAGGTCGATCGCAAAGCCTTGCCCAAGCCGGATGAGGCGGCGCTGTTCACCCGCGAATATGCTGCGCCGCAGGGCGAGCTGGAAATTGCATTGGCGCAGATCTGGGCCGAGGTCCTGCAAACCGGGCAGGTCGGGCGGCATGACAACTTCTTCGAACTCGGCGGGCATTCGTTGCTGGCGATGCGCATGCTGTCGCAGGTGCGCCAGCGTCTGGGCGTCGAGCTGCCCTTGAGTGAATTGTTTGCCGATCCGCACCTGAGCGCGGTGGCCGAAGTGCTGAACCGCGCCGGGCGCAGCACGCTGCCGGAGATTGTGCCGGCACCGCGTGATCAGGCGCTGCCGCTGTCGTTCGCCCAGCAGCGCCTGTGGTTCCTGGCGCAAATGGCTGGCGGCAACTCGGCGTACAACATTCCGATTGGCCTGCGCCTGCGCGGGCGGCTCAATGGCGAAGCGCTGCAACACTCGCTGGGGCAGATCGTGGCGCGACACGAAACCTTGCGCAGCCGTTTCATCAGCCTTGAAGATCAGGCGCAGGTGACGATTGCGCCGGTTGATAGCGGCCTGCTGTTGCAGGTGGAAGACCTGCGCCAAGACCCTCAGGCCGAAGCGACGTTGCAGGCGCTGCTTGCGCAAGAAGCCGCGACGGCGTTCGACCTGCAGCACGACCCGCTGATCCGCGGGCGGCTGGTAAAACTGGCCGACGAACACCATGTGCTGTTGCTGACGGTGCATCACATCGTCGCCGACGGCTGGTCGATGGGCGTTCTGACCCGCGAACTGATGGCGTTGTACCAGGCCTTCAGTCAGGGCCAGCCCGATCCGTTGCCACCGCTGGCGCTGCAATACGGCGACTACGCCGTGTGGCAACGGCGCTGGCTCAGCGGTGAAGTGCTGCAGCGCCAAAGCCAATACTGGCAACAGACCCTCGACGGTGCGCCGGCCTTGCTGACCCTGCCCACCGACCGTCCGCGTCCGGCGCAACAGGATTACGCCGGCAGCACGGTCGAGGTGCTGCTGGACGAACGTCTGAGCGCCGGGCTCAAAGCCTTGAGTCAGCGTCACGGCGTGACCCTGTTCATGACCGTGATGAGTGCCTGGTCGCTGCTGCTGAGTCGCCTGTCCGGGCAGTCCGATGTGGTGATCGGCTCGCCGGTGGCCAACCGTACCCGGGCCGAGATCGAAGGTCTGATCGGCATGTTCGTCAACACCCTGGCCTTGCGCATCGACACCTCGGGTGAGCCGAGCGTGGCCACGCTGCTGGCGCGGGTCAAGGCGCAAACCCTGCAAGCCCAGGCGCATCAGGACTTGCCGTTCGAACAGGTGGTGGAAATCGCACGACCGGTACGTAGCCTGGCGCATAGCCCGCTGTTCCAGACCACACTGAGCTGGGACAGCAGCGTCGGACCGCACCTCGCACTGGGCGACCTGAGCCTCGAAGGTGTGGCCGCCCCGGGGCAGGTCGCCAAGTTTGATTTGACCCTGACCCTGGGCGAAGCCAACGGGGTGATTCGCGGTTCGCTGGAATACGCCACGGCGTTGTTCGATCAGTCGACCATCCAGCGTTATGTCGGCTACTTGCAGTGCTTGCTGGCGGCGATGGTCAGTGATGACCAGGCGGTGCTGGAGCGGGTGCAGTTACTCGCCGAGGATGAGCGTCAGCGCTTGCTGTGTGGGTTCAACGCCACCGCGCGCGAGTACCCGCAGACGCTGACCGTGCACGGGGTATTCCAGCAGCAGGCCGCAGCGCATCCAAAGGCTGTGGCGGCGGTGCATGGCGAGCATTCGCTGAGCTACTTTGAACTGAACGCCCAGGCCAACCGCCTGGCGCACCACTTGATCGGCCAAGGCGTGCAGCCGGGCGACCACGTGGCGATCCTGTTGCCGCGCTCGCTGGAGCTGCTGGTGGCGCAACTGGCGATTGCCAAGTGCGCGGCGGCCTATGTGCCGCTGGACATCAATGCGCCGAGCGAGCGTCAGGCGTTCATGGTCGAGGACTGCCGCGCAGTGGCGTTGCTGACCCTCAGCAGTGAAACCATCGATTACGCCGCGCCGCGCATCGACCTTGACCGGCTCAAGCTCAGCGGCCAGCCGACGCACAACCCGAACCTGGCGCAAAGCTCGGAGGCGCTGGCGTACATCATGTACACCTCCGGCTCCACCGGCACCCCAAAAGGCGTGATGGTCCCGCACCGTGGCATCGGGCGTCTGGTGCTGAACAACGGTTACGCCGATTTCAACGCGCAGGACCGTGTGGTGTTCGCTTCCAACCCGGCGTTCGACGCCAGCACCATGGACATCTGGGGCCCGTTGCTCAACGGCGGGCGCGTGGTGGTGATCGATCACCAGACCTTGCTCGATCCGAACGCTTTTGGCCGCGAACTGAGCAACTCCGGGGCGACGATCCTGTTCGTCACCACCGCGCTGTTCAACCAGTACGTGCAACTGATTCCGCAGGCGCTCAAAGGCTTGCGCATCCTGCTGTGCGGTGGTGAGCGCGGTGATCCGGCGGCGTTCCGCACGCTGCGGGCTGCTGCGCCGCAACTACGCATCGTGCATTGCTACGGCCCGACCGAAACCACCACCTACGCCACCACCTTCGAGGTGCTTGAGGTGGCTGAAAACGCCGAGAGCGTGCCGATTGGCGGGCCGATTTCCAACACCCAGGTGTATGTGCTCGACGCGCACCAGCAACCGGTGCCGATGGGCGTGACCGGCGAGTTGTACATTGGCGGGCAGGGCGTGGCGCTGGGTTACCTGAACCGCCCGGACCTGACCGCCGAGAAGTTCCTGCGTGATCCGTTCAGCGACCGGCCTGGCGCGTTGCTCTATCGCACCGGCGACCTCGCACGCTGGCTGGCATCGGGGCAACTCGATTGCATCGGGCGCAATGACGATCAGGTGAAGATCCGGGGTTTCCGCATCGAGCTGGGAGAAATCGAGAGCCGCTTGCTCAGTTGCGCCGGGGTCAAGGAAGCGGTGGTGCTGGCGCGTCGCGACGGCCAGGCAACCCCGCGTCTGGTGGCCTATTACACCGTGCACGATCAGCCGCTGGACAGCGCCGACCTGCACGCGCAATTGCAGGCGCGGTTGCCGGAATACATGGTGCCGAGTGCCTGGGTGCAACTTGCGACGTTGCCGCTGAACAACAACGGCAAGATCGACCGCAAGGCGTTGCCCGCGCCGACCCAAGAGGCGCTGCTCAGTCGCGCTTACGAGGCCCCGGTCACGGCGCTGGAAGCCAGTCTGGCGCGGGTCTGGGCCGAGGTGTTGCAGGTTGCGCAGGTCGGTCGTCACGACAACTTCTTTGAACTGGGTGGGCATTCGCTGCTGGCGATGCGCATGTTGTCGCAGGTGCGCCAACAACTGGGGATCGAGCTGGCGCTGGGTGAGTTGTTCGCCAACCCGGAACTGGCCGCCGTGGCGGACGTGCTCAGCCGTGCCGGACGCAGCACGCTGCCGGATATCCTGCCGGCCCCGCGTGATCAAGTGCTGCCGCTGTCGTTCGCTCAGCAACGGCTGTGGTTCCTGGCGCAGATGGGTGGCGGTAATAGCGCCTACAACATCCCGGTCGGCTTGCGCCTGAGCGGCCGGCTGGACGAAGACGCGCTGCAACGGGCGCTGGCGCGGATCGTTGCGCGCCACGAAACCCTGCGCAGCCGTTTCCATCAGCTTGACGATGAGGCCCAGGTGCAGATCCTGCCGGTGGACACCGGTGTGGTCCTGCGTGTCGAAGACTTGCGTGGCTATCCGCAGGCCGACGAGGCCCTGCACAGACTGGCCGAGGCCGAGGCCTGCGCGCCGTTCAATTTGCAGGACGATCCGTTGATGCGCGGTCGTCTGGTGCGGCTGGCGGACGATCACCACGTGCTGTTGCTGACCCTGCACCACATCGTCTCCGACGGCTGGTCGATGGGCGTGCTGACCCGTGAACTGGCGGCGTTGTATCAGGCGTTCAGTCACGGCCAACCCGATCCGTTGCCGCCACTGGCGCTGCAATACACCGACTACGCGGTGTGGCAACGCCGCTGGCTCAGCGGTGAGGTGCTGCAACGCCAGAGCGATTACTGGCAACAGGCCCTGGCCGGCGCACCGGCGTTGCTGACCCTGCCCACCGACCGACCGCGTCCGGCGCAGCAGGACCACAGTGGTGGCAGTGTCGAAATACAGCTGGGCGAACAGCTGAGTGCCGGGCTCAAGACCCTGTGTCAGCGCCGCGCAGTCACGCCGTACATGGTGATCATGAGCGCGTGGGCGATGACCCTCAGTCGCCTGTCCGGCCAGACCGAGGTGGTGATCGGCTCGCCGGTGGCCAACCGCACTCGCGCCGAGATCGAAGGCTTGATCGGCATGTTCGTCAACACCCTGGCCTTGCGCATCGACACCTCGGACGAGCCGAGCGGCGAGGCGTTGCTGGCGCGGGTCAAGGCGCAAACCCTGCAAGCGCAGGCGCATCAGGACTTGCCGTTCGAACAGGTGGTGGAAATCTGTAAGCCGCTGCGCAGCCTGTCCCACAGCGCGTTGTTCCAGACGCTGCTCAGTTGGGACAACAACGACGGGCCGGCCCTGACCCTGGGTGAACTGAGCCTTGAAGGCGTGGCCGGGCCGAGCCGATTCGTCAAATTCGACCTGTCGTTGACCCTCGGTGAGCACCCGAGCGGGATTCGCGGGGCGCTGAACTACGCCACGGCGCTGTTCGACGAAGCGACCATTCGCCGCTTTGTCGGCTACTTCCAGCAACTGCTGGCGACGCTGGTCAACGATGATCAGGTGGTGCTGGCGCAAGTACCGTTGCTGGCGGCGGACGAGCGTCAGCGCTTGTTGGTGGACTTCAATGCGACGCAAGTCGAGTGCCCGCTGGAGCAACCGCTGCATGTGATGTTCGAAGCACAAGTGCGGCGCCGACCTGACGCGGTCGCCGTGCAGACGGCGGAACAGCGCCTGAGCTATCGCGAACTCAACGAACGCGCCAACCGCCTGGCCCATCACCTGCGCGAACTCGGTGTGCAGCCGGATGCTCGGGTGGCGATCTGCGTCGAGCGCGGGCTGGATCTGGTGGTCGGTCTGCTCGGCATCCTCAAGGCGGGCGGCGCCTATGTGCCGTTGGACCCGAGCTACCCGACGGAGCGTCTGGCCTACATGCTCAAGGACAGCGCGCCGACGGCGGTGCTGGTGCAGACGGCGACTCGCGGGTTGTTCGATAACGCGGCAGCGACGCTGATCGACCTTGACCACAGCACCTGGCAGACCCTGCCGGAGCATGACTCGCAGGTGCCGGGCCTGAGCGCTTCGAACCTCGCTTACATGATCTACACCTCGGGTTCTACGGGCCTGCCGAAGGGCGTGATGATCGAGCACCGCAGCGCCTGCAACATGGTGCACTGGGGTTCGCAGCTCAGTCCGCCAACCGAACACGGCGCACTGCTGCAAAAGGCGCCGTTCAGCTTCGACAGTTCGGTGTGGGAGATCTTCTGGCCGCTGTGCTCCGGCATGCGTCTGGTGCTGGCGCGGCCCGACGGCAACCGCGATTCGGCGTACGTGGTGCAGACCATCCGCCAGCAACAGGTGACGGTGGTCAAGTTCGTCCCGGCGTTGCTGCAGCAGTTCATCGAGCAGGAGGGTGTCGAGCAATGCACCAGCCTCACCGACGTGCTTAATGGTGGCGGCGAACTCAGTGCTGCGCTGGCGCGGCAGGTGCGCGCGCGGCTGCCGTGGGTGCGTTTGCACAACGTTTACGGCCCGACTGAAACCACGGTCGACAGCACCGGCTGGACGCTGGAACCGGCAATGCCGGTGCCGGACAGCGCGGTGCCGATTGGTAAAGCGTTGAGCAACACGCGTTTGTATGTGCTTGACGCTTACGACCAACCGGTGCCGCAAGGCGTCAGCGGTCAGTTGCACATTGGCGGTGTCGGCGTGGCGCGGGGTTATCACGGCTTGCCCGAGATGCAGGCCGAGCGTTTCATCGACAGCCCGTTTGTAGCGGGTGATCGGCTGTACCGCACCGGCGATCTGGTGCGTTACAACAACGACGGTGAACTGGAATTCCTTGGTCGCAACGACTTCCAGATCAAGCTGCGTGGCTTGCGTCTGGAGCCAGGAGAAATCGAGGCGCGGCTGATCGAGCATCCGGCAATTCGCGAAGCGGTGGTGATGGTGCGCGACGAACGTCTGGTGGCCTGGTACACCGTGCGCTCTGGCGTGGATGAACCCAGCCTGGAGACCTTGCGCGCCCATGTGCTGGAGCGTTTGCCGGAGTACATGGTGCCCGGTGCGTTCGTGCGGCTCGACGCCTTGCCGCTGACACCAAACGACAAGATCGACCGCAAAGCCCTGCCGGAACCGGGTGCGGATGCGGTGATCAACCGGCCTTACGTGGCGCCGCAGGGGGACGTCGAAACCACACTGGCGCAGATCTGGGGCGAGGTGCTCGGCGTCGAACAGGTCGGGCGGCACGACAACTTCTTCGAGCTGGGCGGGCATTCGTTGCTGGCGGTGCGGCTGGTCAATCTGATGCAAAGGGCCGGGCTGAAACTGTCGTTGGCCGAGCTGTTCCAGCATCCGAGCGTCGAATCTGCCGCCGCGCTGCTGAGTCAGGACGAGGCGGGCGGGCAGCCGGACGGGCTGGTCGTGGTACGCGCCGGGGAGCACGGTACGCCGTTGTTCCTGATGCATGAGTTCAGCGGCCGCGACGTGTATTTCCCGACGCTGGCCCAGCACATTGGCGGCGAGTTCCCGATCTACGGCTTGCCCGGCGTTCCCCTTGGGCAAGCGCAATTGCGCACCCTCGAGTGCATGGCGCAGCGCATGGTCGGGATCATCCGCGCGGTGCAGCCGCACGGGCCGTATCGTCTGGCCGGCTGGTCGTTTGGCGGTGTGCTGGCGCATGAGGTCGCGCAGCAATTGCTTGGCCTCGATGAACCGGTGGCGTTCATCGGCATGCTCGACAGCTATGCACCCAATCCGCTGGCCCAGGACAAGGCGATGTGGAGCGGTGAAGGGCTGGACAAACGTCAGTTGCTCGGCCATTGCCGTGGGCGTTCGATGATGCTCGGTGCTGAAGGCGAGGCGGCACTGGCGGCAGTGCAAGCGCTGGAAGCGCAGGTCGAACAGCTGGATTTCATTGAGCTGTTCCAGCGTTGCCAGGCGCAACAACTGACCGACCCGGAACTGGCGACGGTCAGCGCGGCGGATGCCTGGCACTACTTTGAGCGCGAAGCGGCGCATCGCCTGGCGCTGGCGCATTACCGGGTCAGCCCGGCGAGCCAGACGATCCACCTGTTCCGCGCCCAGGCGTTGATGGACGGGCAGTCCTTGCCGAGCCCGACCCGTGGCTGGGAAGAGCGTTTCGACCCGACATTGCTGCGTTGCATCGACATCCCCGGCGATCACCGCACGATGATGAAACAGCCGCATATCCAGGCCCTCGGTCAGGCGATTACCCAGGCGCTGGAAACTCTGGTGGCGCCGGAACCGACGTCGTATCAACCGCTGCTGACGATCCAGACCGGACACGTGGGGCATGCGCCGATTTTCTGTGTGCCGGGGGCGGGTGACAGTGTCACCGGGTTCATTCACCTGACCGAAGCCATCGGCCCGGAATGGCCGATCATCGGCCTGCAACCCCGGGGGCTGGACGGCGTCAGTGTGCCGCACAGCGAAGTGGAGGCGGCCGCGGCGTTCTACCTGCAGGCGATCGCGCAGATCTACCCGCAAGGGCCGGTGCATCTGATCGGCCATTCCTTCGGTGGCTGGGTGGCGCATGCAATGGCCGCGCAGTTGCAGGCGGCAGGACGTGAGGTGGCTTCGCTGACGTTGATCGACAGTGAGGCGCCGGGCGGCGACGGCACGGCCGGCAAACCGTACACGGCCACTGCCGCGCTGCAACGGCTGATCGACACCCTGCAGTTGTCCTGCGGCAAATCGCTGGGCATCGATCCTGCGCTGTTCGCCAACGCCGATGACACCACGCAATTGCGCTTGCTGCACGAAGGCATGGTGCGCACCGGGGTGTTGTCGGAGCGGGCGGCGCCCGACGCGATGCACGGCCCGGTACGCACCTTCTCCAGCGCCTTGCGCACGGTTTATCAACCGCGTCTGGCCTATACCGGGCCGGTGCGGCTGGTACTGGTCGATGACCCGACGCTGGACGAATGGGGCAATCAGCGCGAACAGGCGGCGGTGCTCGAGGGCTGGCAGCGTCAGGTCGACGATCTGGCGGTGTGGTACGGGCCGGGCAACCACTTCACGATTCTCAAGGCGCCCAACGTCTTCAGTTTCGCGGCGTGGTGGCACGACGGCCTGTCGGTCGCGGTCGGCCAAGTGCTGTCCTGAATGGTGTTTTTCTATCAAGACCCGGCCGCTGGCCGGGTTCATCCCTGAACGGACTTGTGGTTATTTATGGAAAAGTCGAAGTTGCGCAAAGTCGGTATGGGGTTGGCGTTGGCGGCGGTGGCCGGGTTGGTGCTGTACACGGTGCAGGCCCCCGCCGAGGCACCGAAATACCAGACGGCGCCGGTCGAGCGTACGGACATCGAAAACACCGTACTCGCCACCGGCTTGCTGGAGGGCATCAAGCAGGTGGACGTCGGCGCTCAGGTGTCGGGGCAGTTGAAGTCGCTCAAGGTCAAGGTCGGTGACAAGGTGAAGAAGGGCCAGTGGCTGGCGGAAATCGATCCGCTGGTACTGCAGAACACCCTGCGACAAGCGCAGGTCGATGAGGAAAACCTGCAGGCGCAAAGGCGCGCGACACAGGCTCAGCTCAGGCAGACCAAGGCGATCTACGAGCGCTATCAGAACCTGCAGGAAGACGCGTCGATCTCGCGTCAGGATTTCGAAACCGCGCAATCGAACTACGAAGTGCAGCAGGCCAACCTGTTGTCGCTGGACGCGCAGATCAAGAGCGCACACATCCAGATCGACACCGCCAAGGTCAACCTTGCGTATACGCGGATTGTCGCGCCGATCGATGGCGACGTGGTCGGGATCGTCACTCAGGAAGGCCAGACGGTGATCGCGAACCAGTTGGCGCCGATCCTGCTGAAACTGGCGGACCTGGACACCATGACCATCAAGGCTCAGGTGTCGGAGGCCGACGTGATCCACATCGCACCGGGGCAGGCGGTGTATTTCACCATTCTGGGGGAGGACAAACGCTATTACGGCAAATTGCGCGGCACGGAACCGGCGCCGCAGAATTTCCTCGAAACACCGCCGGCCGGTACGCCGAAACAAAACAGCGCAGTGTTCTACAACGCGTTGTTTGAGGTGCCCAACCCCGACCACCGCTTGCGCATTTCGATGACCGCGCAGGTGCGCATCGTCCTCGACACCGCGCAATCGGTGCTGACGGTGCCGGTGGCGGCGCTCGGGCCGCGCAATGCCGATGGCAGCTTTACGGTGCGGGTTCTGGATGCCAAGGGCCAGGCGCAGTCGCGCAACGTGCAGACCGGGATCAACAACAACGTCAAAGTGCAGATCAATCAGGGCCTGAGTGAAGGCGACCGGGTCGTGATCGGTGATCCGTTACCTGCCGTGGCGGGGGCTTGAGCATGACGCAACCGCTGCTGCAACTGACCGGCATCACCCGCAGTTTCACCGCTGGCGATCGCGAGTTCCTGGCGCTGAAAAACATCAATCTGACGATCGAAGCCGGAGAAATGGTGGCGATTATCGGTGCTTCCGGTTCCGGCAAATCGACCTTGATGAACATCCTTGGTTGCCTCGATTACGCCACCGCCGGCAGCTACAAGATCAACGGTCAGGAGACCCGCGACCTCGACGATCAGGCGCTGGCCGAACTGCGCCGCGATTACTTCGGCTTCATCTTCCAGCGTTATCACTTGCTGCCGCACCTGAGCGCGATGCACAACGTCGAGATGCCGGCAATCTACGCCGGCACGCCTGCACCGCAGCGCCACGCCCGCGCTCGCGAATTGCTGGCGCGGCTGGGGCTGGAGGGGCACCTGACGCACCGTCCGAGCCAGCTCTCCGGGGGCCAACAGCAACGGGTGAGTATCGCCCGGGCCTTGATGAACGGCGGTGAAGTGATCCTCGCCGACGAACCCACCGGCGCCCTCGACACGGCCAGCGGCAAGGAAGTGATGCGCATCCTGCTGGAGCTGCACGCGGCGGGGCACACGGTAATTCTGGTGACCCACGACCCGAAAGTCGCGGCCAACGCCGAACGCATCATCGAGGTCAGCGACGGCGAAATCCTCAGTGACCGCCTCAACGTGCGCGACAGCGGGCAGCTGCCGAGCGAAGAGGACGTCGCGCCGAAACCACCGGCGACCCGCCGGCTGGTGGCCAGCCTGGGTCTGTTCAAGGAGGCGTTCAACATGGCTTGGGTGGCGCTGGTGTCGCACCGCATGCGCACCTTGCTGACCATGCTCGGGATTGTCATCGGCATCACTTCGGTGGTGTCGATTTCGGCCATCGGCGAGGGCGCCAAACGCTACGTGCTCAAGGATATTTCGGCGATCGGCAGCAATACCATCGATATCTATTCCGGCACCAGTTTCGGCGACAAGCGCGCGGCCTCGATCGAGACGCTGGTGCCGGCCGACGTTACCGCGCTGAATCAGCTGTATTACGTCGACAGCGCCACCCCGGTGGTCGGCCGCAGCATGCTCCTGCGTTATCGCAACATCGACCTCGACGCACAGATCAACGGTGTCAGCGACCAGTATTTCCAGGTACGCGGGATCAAGCTGGAGGCGGGCATCACCTTCAGTGAAAACGATGCCCGACGTCAGGCGCAGGTGGTGGTGATCGATTACAACACCCGGCATCGGTTGTTTGCCGAGGGCGTCGATCCGCTGGGCCAGGTGATCCTGATAGGCAACCTGCCGTGCACGGTGATCGGGGTCGCGGCGGAGAATAAAAACCTGTTTGCCTCGGGCAAGACCCTGAACGTCTGGGTGCCTTACGAAACCGCCGCCGGCCGCCTGTTGGGCCAGCGGTTTCTCGACAGCATCAGCGTGCGGATGAAGGACGGTCAGTCGAGCAAAGTGGTGGAAGAGCACGTCAACCGACTCATGCTGCAACGCCACGGTATCAAGGACTTCTACACCAACAACCTCGACAGCGTGATGCAGACCGTGCAGAAAACCAGCCGCTCGCTGGCGTTGCTGCTGTCGCTGATCGCGGTGATTTCGCTGGTGGTCGGTGGCATCGGGGTGATGAACATCATGCTGGTGTCGGTCACCGAGCGCACGCGGGAGATCGGCATTCGCATGGCGGTCGGTGCGCGTCAGTCGGATATTCGCCAGCAGTTTCTGGTGGAGGCGGTGATGGTCTGCCTGTTGGGCGGGGCGATCGGCATTTCCCTGTCGTACGCCATCGGGCACCTGTTTTCGGTGTTCATCAAGGAATGGGAAATGGTCTTCTCGCTGGCCTCGGTGATCACCGCGGTGATCTGCTCGACCTTGATCGGCATCGTTTTCGGCTTCGTGCCGGCGCGCAACGCCTCACGTCTTGATCCGATCGAGGCGCTGGCCCGGGACTGAACGACGCCAAAAAAAACCGCTGCCCGGGGAGGGCGGCGGTTTTTGCGTTCGGTCGCGGGCTCAGGCCGCCGTGGTGGCGTGGCTGGTGTCCTCGGGTGAATACATCCAGCGCATCAACGAATGCCGGCCGCTGATGCCCAATTTGATCGCGGCGCGCTTGAGATAGCTTTCCACCGTATTGACCTTCAACTGCAACTGCCCGGCCAGCTCCGGTGCGGTGCGCCCGGCAAGTAGACCGATGCACACCTCGGTTTCGCGATTGGACAGGCTCAGACCCAGTTGCTCGAGGCGCTCGGCAAAGCGTTGGCGCAGGTTTTCCAGACCCGGTTGCGTGCCGTCGGCGTGGATCAATTGATCGTCTGCGCCGGGCCGTACCGGTTGCAGCGCATGGATGTGTTTTTCCACCATCGGTAACAGCACTGGGGAAATATCCTGCAACAAACTTCGCTCCTGGGCGGAGAAGCGCTGCGACTGATCGTTGCGATACACCGAGATCACATAGCGGTAGCCGTCCTTGCGCCGGGTGAGGTGCAGTTGCGAGGCGTCGGTACTGGCCGCCGGTAATGCGGCGGCCGGCTCAGCGGAGCGTGCGGCACTGTGTTCGGAGAACACTGTCTCGGCCAGCAGGGCCGGGTCTTTGCCGATGTCCGGCTGACTGTGACTGGCGGTGCGGCCCACCGGCTCAACGCGCACCTGGCGAATATGCGTGGCGTCCACCGCCAGTTGGGTCTGGATCAGGTCATGCAGCATCCGCGGAAAGTGCCGGCTGCCGGTGCTGGCGATGACTTTACCGATGTGGGGGAACAGGTGTGAGTTCATAAGCGTCATCCATGATTACAGGTGAAACAATCCATTCCTGGCCTGCGTCGACCGTATTCCTTGGCCGAGGCAAACTTCAGGAATTGGATCCTATCCTAGTACAACGTTTGGAAGACGGTTTAATGAAGGTGTTATTAGCTCATAACTGCCGACCCTCGGGATTTCTGTAGGCAGCGCCTGCAGCTATTGCTCGATTGTCCCTTTTGAGTTGACAGTAAAACGCGTTTCAACGGATTTATCCGATCAGGTCGTGTCCGTAATCTGTGCCCATGTTCAACGCAACCCCAACCATCACAACCAAGAAAAGGGATTCAACCATGAGCACTGCAACCTACAACCGCCTGAACAAAGACGACGCCGTAGTCCTGTTGGTCGACCACCAGACTGGCCTGATTTCTCTGGTTCAGGACTTCTCGCCGAACGAGTTCAAGAACAACGTCCTGGCCTTGGCCGACCTGGCAAAATTCTTCAACCTGCCGACCATCCTCACCACCAGTTTCGAACAAGGCCCCAACGGCCCGCTGGTTCCGGAACTCAAGGAAATGTTCCCCGACGCACCGTACATCGCCCGCCCAGGCCAGATCAACGCCTGGGACAACGAAGACTTCGTCAAGGCGATCAAGGCCACCGGCCGCAAACAGATCATCATCGCCGGCGTCGTGACCGACGTCTGCGTAGCGTTCCCGACCCTGTCGGCACTGGCGGAAGGTTTCGACGTATTCGTTGTCACCGACGCCTCCGGCACCTTCAACACCACCGTCCAGCAAGCCGCCTGGAGCCGCATGACCCAGGCCGGCGCACAAATGATGAACTGGTTCTCGGTAGCCTGCGAACTGCACCGCGACTGGCGCAACGACATCGAAGGGCTGGGCAATCTGCTGTCGCAGCGGATCCCGAACTATCGCAACCTGATGAACAGTTACTCGGCGATTACCGCAGCGCAGAAGTAAGCGTTGGTGTCAGACTGAAAGCCTGCTTTGGAGAGCAGGCTTTTGTTTTTTCGACACCCGCAGCGCTGATCATCCCCAGCGCTAAGCTAATGCAAAAAAGATATTTGTTCGGTGTTTTTAATATCGTTTAGTTTTGGCTCACAGACGAACCAAAGCATCAAACCGATAGACCTCCCGATTGCCATGACGGCACACGCTGAATCGATCACAGGCTCTTCAGGTTTGATTCACACGGGAGTGAATCATGCCGCACGCATCAGTCATCAACACGCTGCCTATTCTTGATCTTTCGCTGCTCGACGGCTCGGCGCAGCAGCGCCGGCAATTTCTCGAAGACCTGCGCCATGCCGCCCGTGACGTCGGGTTCTTTTACCTGGCCGGGCATGGCATCGACGGTTCCCTGCTCAGACAGGTCCAGGATCAGGCACGGCAGTTCTTTGCCTTGCCGCAAAGCGATAAAGCCGCTGTCGGCATGATCAATTCGCCGCACTTTCGTGGTTACAACCGTGCCGCTTCCGAAATCACTCGCGGGCAACCTGACCTGCGCGAGCAGTTCGATCTTGGTGCCGAGCGCGAAGCGTTGCCGTGGTCGCCGGACAGCCCTTTCTGGACGCGGTTGCAGGGGCCCAACCAATGGCCGCAGGCCCTGCCGCAACTCAAGCCGTTGCTGCTCGACTGGCAGCAGGCGATGACGCGTATGTCGCTGCGTCTGTTGCGGGCGTTTGCCGAGGCGCTGTCGCTGCCGGCCGATGCCTTCGACCGCTTGTACGGCGACAAGCCCAACGAACACATCAAGCTGATGCGCTATCCGGGGCAGGCACGTGGGGCCAGTCATCAGGGGGTTGGCGCGCATAAGGATTCGGGGTTCCTGAGCTTTTTGCTGCAAGACCAGCAGGCGGGGCTGCAAGTGGAAGTCGAGGAGGGGCGCTGGATCGATGCGCTGCCCCGCGACAACACGCTGGTGGTGAACATCGGCGAACTGCTGGAGCTGGCCACCAACGGTTATCTGCGCGCCACCGTGCATCGGGTGGTGTCGCCACCTGAAGGCAGCGAACGTCTGTCCATCGCGTTTTTCCTCGGCGCGCAACTCGACGCCGTGGTGCCGCTGTATCCCTTGCCCACCGTGCTGCTGCGTGAAGCACGCGGCCCGGCGAGTGATCCGCTCAATCCGTTGTTTCGCGATGTCGGCTGGAACTACCTCAAGGGCCGGTTGCGCTCGCACCCCGACGTCGCCCGACGCTTTTATGCCGACGCACTGATGCCCGCTGCACCGGTTCGCAAGACCGCCAACGCCTGATTCATCACTCGCTCAAGGATTACGCCCATGTTGAAACAAGCAGGTTTGACCCTGGCCGTGCTCGGCGCGCTGGTGACTTCGTTTGGCGCTCAGGCGCTGGAGCCATTGCGGGTGGCGGCGGACCCGGTGCCGCACGCGCAGATCCTCGCCTACATCCAGAAGATCGATCCGCAACTCAACCTCAAGGTCATCGAGATCCCCAACGGTGTGAACTCCAACGAGCTGCTGGTGCACGGCGATGTCGATGCCAATTACTTCCAGCATCTGCCGTACCTCAAATCCCAGGAGCAGGCGCTGGGGCAGCAACTGGCGGTGGCGGCCACGGTGCATATCGAGCCGTTGGGGATTTATTCACGCCGGCACAAAAACTTCGCCCAAGTGCCGGAAAAAGGCACCGTGGCCGTCCCCAACAACGTCACCAACCTGAGCCGTGCGCTGTACCTTTTGCAGGACAACGGCCTGATCAAACTCAAGCCCGGTTTCAAGGACCCGGCGGCCGATCAGGCGACGCCCAAGGACATCGCCGAGAACCCCAAACAGCTGAAGATCCTAGAAATCGAATCGCCGCAGATTCCCCGGGCGCTGGACGATGTCGACCTCGCCGTGATCAACGGCAACTACGCGCTGGAAGCCGGGCTGGTGCCGGCCAGGGATGCGCTGGGGCTGGAGAAGGCTGAGCACAATCCGTACGCCAACATTCTGGTGACCACGCCGAAATTGCAGAACGATCCACGGATCGCGCAACTGGCCAGGGACCTGACTTCGCCGCAAGTGGCGAAATACATCACCGACACCTTCAATGGCTCGGTGATCCCAGTGGTGGATGCCACGCCATGATCGTCGTCGAGCAGGTCAGCAAAACGTATCCGGCATCCACCGCGCCGGCACTCGATCAGGTGTCGCTGAGCATTCCCGACGGCGCGATCTACGGCATTCTCGGGCGTAGCGGTGCGGGCAAATCGACCCTGCTGCGTTGCCTTAATCTGCTCGAACGCCCGGACAGCGGACGCATCCTGATCGACGGCGTGGACTTGCTGACGCTGTCCGCCAGCGACCTGCGCCGCCAGCGTCAGCGCATCGGGATGATATTCCAGGGCTTCAACCTGCTGCACTCGCGCACCGTGTTCGACAACATTGCGGTGCCGCTGGAGATCGCCAACGTCGGCAAACCGTGGCGCCATGTACGGGTGCGCGAACTGCTGGAACTGGTCGGCTTGAGTGACAAGGCGCAAGCCTTTCCCTCGCAGTTGTCCGGTGGCCAGAAGCAACGCGTGGGGATTGCCCGCGCGCTGGCAGCAGAGCCGGCGTATCTGCTGTCGGACGAAGCCACCAGCGCGCTGGACCCGGACACCACCGCATCGATTCTCGACCTGTTGCGCGACATCAATCGGCAACTGGGCTTGACCATCGTGCTGATCACCCATGAGCTGGACGTGGTCAAATCGATCTGTGATCACGCCGCCTCCATGGCTGGCGGGCGACTGGTCGAGGCCGGGCCGGTGCCGCGACTGCTGGCGGATCCGCAGTCGCTGCTGGGCGCCTCGCTGCGTCCGACCTGTGGTCTGCCGTTGGGGCATGCCGCGCCGGGGCTGAGCTTCCTCAAGCAATACGGCGTACGGGCGGCCCAGTCATGAACCGCACAATCAATTGGGATGAAATCCTGCAACTGGTGTTCAACGCCACCGGCGAAACCCTGTACATGGTGCTGCTCGCCGGGCTGTTCACGCTGCTGATCGGTCTGCCGCTGGGTGTGTTGCTGTTTGTCAGCCGGCGCGACGGACTGTGGCCGCTGCCACGGCTGAATGCGGCACTGGGTTCGCTGGTCAACCTGGGGCGCTCGCTGCCGTTCGTGGTGATGCTGATCGCGCTGATTCCGCTGACCCGGCTGGTGGTCGGTACGACACTGGGCAGCACGGCGGCGGTGGTGCCGATCACCATTGGCGCGTTTCCGTTTTTTGCGCGGATCGTCGAGAACGCGCTGGATGAAGTCGACAAGGGCCGGATCGAAGCGATCCTCGCCATGGGCGGCGACATCCGCCACGTGATTTGCAAAGTGTTGCTGCCCGAAGCGCTGCCGGCGTTGCTGGCGGGGATCACCCTGACGCTGGTGATGCTGATCGGTTTTTCTTCCATGGCCGGGGTGATTGGCGGTGGTGGTCTGGGCGATCTGGCGATCCGTTATGGCTACCAGCGTTTCAACAATGAAGTGATGGTCGCCACCGTGGTGGTGCTGGTCATTCTGGTTCAGGGCGTGCAAAGCCTCGGAGACCGGCTGGTGCGGTCGCTGGCCCATCGACGTTAAGGAATTGTATGAGTGTCGTCGTGGCTCAAAAGCCGCTGATTCAAGTGCGCGAACTGAGCAAGACCTTCGGTTCGAACCGCGCGCTGGATAGCGTCAGCCTGCAGATTCATCCTGCCGAAGTGGTGGCGTTGCTTGGTGCCAACGGTGCGGGCAAATCGACGCTGGTGAAGATTCTGGCCGGCAGCCAACGTGCCGATGCTGGCGCGATTCATGTTGATGGGCAGCTCCGGCAGTTCAGCTCGCCGCTGTCGGCGCGGCGGGTGGGAATTGTCGCGGTGCATCAGCAGATCAACGAGGGTATTGCCCCCGGTTTGAGTGTGGCGGAAAACCTGCTGCTCGATGAGTTGTGCAAACCCGACGCCGACTTCTGGCTCAATCGCAAGCGCCTGCTGGAACGCGCTGCGAGCATCGCCGCCGGGCTCGGGCTGGTGTTGCCGCTGGAGCAAACCATTGATCATCTGGGCCAGGCCGAACGGCAGTTGGTGGTGTTGGCCCGGGCCTTTGCCTTGCAGCCGCGCCTGCTGATTCTGGATGAGCCGACGGCGGCGTTGTCCGACGCCGAGGCGCAGCGCCTGTTCGGTCTGATCGACACCTTGCGCAGCCGTGGAGTGGCGATCATCTACATCTCTCATCGCCTGTCCGATCTGCAACGAGTGGCGGATCGCGCCATTGTCTTGCGTGACGGGCGCCTGGCCGGGGAGTTCAGCGCGCGGCAGTTGCCCGAAGCGGTTCACGCGATGCTCGGGCAGGCGCTTGACGGGCATGTCTACAGGCCAGGGACTGTGGGGCGAAAAGTCCTGGGTGTGCGCGGCCTGCAGATTTTGCCACGCTCGCAACGGTTCGATTTCGACCTGCACGAAGGTGAGGTGGTGGTGCTGACCGGGTTGCTCGGCGCCGGCAAAAGCGAGATTGCCGAAGTGTTGTTCGGCCTGCGTCAAGCTGTGGCTGGCAGCCTGCAACTGGATGGCGTGGACTGGCAGCCGAACTCGCCAAGGGAAGCCATTCATCGCGGCGTGTTTCTCGCGGCGCAGGACCGGGCCAGCCAGTCGCTGGTGCCTGATTTTTCTTTGCGCCGCACGCTGACGCTGCCGTTTCTGCAGCGCTTCACCCGCGCCGGTTTCATTCGCAACCGCGCTGAAGCAGCGGCGGTCGAGGCGCAAGTTGCGGCGCTGGGGATCAAGACCGCTGGAATCGAAGTGCCGATGAGCGCGCTGTCCGGCGGCAATCAACAGAAGGTCGTGCTGGGTCGCTGGTTGCTTGGGGCAGGGCGGGTGTTGATTCTCGACGAGCCGTTTCAGGGCGTTGATGTCCGGGCCCGCCGTGAGATCGGTCAACTGCTGCGCGACAGTGCCGTCGGCCGGGCGACGCTGGTGATTTGCGCGGATGTCGACGAAGCCCTGGAAATCGCTGATCGAATTCTGTTGTTGCGTGATCACGCGGTGGTTGCCGACTTCCCGCGCGCCGGTCTGCAACGCGCCACGCTGGTCGCCGCGCTGGCCGGCACCGAGGTGATCGAACATCCCTTTCATGCCACGTCAAGGAGCAGAGCGAGTGCCTGATTCGAGTTCACTGTTATCGAGCGCAGCGGCACCCGCCGAGCGCTTGCTACAAGCGTTGATCCGCTATGGCCTGTTGTGGCTGCTGGCGCTGATCGTGGTGTTTTTCAGCGTCGCGGAGCCAGCGTTTTTACGCGTTGGCAACCTGTTCAGCATCTTGCAGTCGGTATCGATTGTTGCGCTGCTGGCGCTTGGTGTGACGTTGACCATGGCCGTTGGCGGGCTGGATTTGTCGATCGGTGCGGTGGCTGCGATGAGCCTGATGATTGCCAGCTACGTCATGGTGGTGCTCGGTTGGGGCGCGGTGCCGGCGGTGCTGATCAGTCTGGCCGGCGGCGCATTGGTCGGACTGCTCAATGGCTGGCTGATCGTCAAGCTGCGGGTGCCGGACATTCTCGCGACGCTGGGCAGCATGTTTCTGGTGATCGGGGTGCAACTGATTCCCACCGGTGGGCGCTCGATTGCGGTGGGCATGACTTTGCCCAGTGGCGAGGAAACTGAAGGGGCCTTCAGTGCGGCGTTTCTCGCCCTGGGTCGCGGACGGCTGTGGGAGGTGGTGCCGGTGCCGGTGTTGATCACTGCGCTGGTAGCGCTGGCGGTGTGGTTGTTTCTCGAGCGCACGCGCGTCGGGCGTTTGTTTTATGCGATCGGCGGCAACGAGCAGGCGGCGCGGCTGGCGGGGGCACCGGTGCAGCGCTTCAAGTTGCTCGCTTACGTGCTGTCGGCGCTGCTCGCATCGCTCGGCGGTTTGTTGTTGGCTGCTCGCTTGGGTCGGGGCGACGTCAGCTCCGGCAATGGTCTGGTGCTGGACGCGCTCGGTGCGGCGCTGATCGGTTTTGCCGTGCTCGGCGCGAAGAAGCCAAACGCTTTCGGCACGCTGGTCGGGGCATTGCTGGTGGCCTCGCTGCTCAATGGCCTGACCATGCTCAACGCGCCGTATTACGCGCAGGATTTCGTCAAGGGACTGGTGCTGGTGCTGGCCCTGATGTTCACCTTCGGCCTCGCGCATCGGGCGCGCTGAGTCGACATCGTTCAAGGAAAGTCGTATGCATGGTTCACTCAAACAGTTCGCGCGCCATTGCCTCGCCGGCGCCATGCTCTCGGCGTTGGCCTTGAGCGCTCAGGCCAAGGCCTTACCGGGTGCGCCGGCACCGTTTGACAAGGGCCAGGTACAGATCGCTCTGGTCGGTTATCTGTTTTCCGGGGACTTTCCCGAGGCGTATCTGCGCGGCGTGGAGAAACAGACCGAAGCGCTGGGAGCCAACCTGCGGGTATTCGATGCGCGGCAGCAGGCGGCGAGTCAGGGCGAGATGATCGATCAGGCGATCGATCTCGGGGTCGACGGGATCATTGTGCAACTGGGGTTGGCGGAAACCCTCAAGGGGCCGATTGACCGGGCGATCGCCAAAGGCATCAAGGTGGTGGCGTTCGACGTCGACCTGAACAGCCCGCAAGTGACGCAGGTCGAGCAGGATCACCACGCGCTGGCGCGACTGGCGCTGGAGCAGGCGGTGAAGGACAACGGCACACGGTTCGACGCCGGTTACGTGTACATCAGTGGCTTCACGCCGATGGAGCGTCGCGACGAGATCTGGAGTCAGGTGAAGAAGGCTAATCCGGGCATCATTGAAAAGGCGCGATTCGGCACGCTCAACCCGCCGATTGCCAACTCGGTGGCGGATCAGGCCAGCGCGGTGTTACGCGCCAATCCGGGGATCAGCGTGATCTTCGCGCCGTTCGACGAGTTTGCCAAAGGCGCGAAGATTGCTGTCGACGAGGCCGGGTTGGGGCGCAAGGTGAAGATCTACAGCGCCGACATTTCCACCGCCGACATCCAGATCATGAAAGAACCGGACAGCGCCTGGGCGGCGACCGCGGCGGTCAATCCGCAAGTGGCGGGGGCGATCAGCGTGCGCAGTTTGGCGATGCTGATTGCCGGCGAAAATCCGGGGCATCAGGTGCTGGTGCCACCGACCTTGATCACCCGTCAGCAGTTGCTGGACCTGGACGTGAAAAACGTCCGCGACCTGGCGCAGAAACTCCCGGCCTTCGGTGATACCGCCAATGTGGCGCGGGCCGAGTGGATACCTGTGGCCAACTGAAAACTATCATCCAACGACAGATTCCGTGGGAGCGAGCCTGCTCGCGAAGAGGCCATTCCAGGCGGCATATTCGGAGACTGATACACCGCTTTCGCGAGCAGGCTCGCTCCCACATTGGATCTATGTCGTACGGATAATCTGTGTTCCCCTCAATAAAAACTGTAGGAGCGAGCCTGTTCGCGAAGAGGCCAGTCCAGTCGGCATTTTCAGTGACTGATACACCGCCATCGCGAGCAGGCTCGCTCCCACATTGGATCTATGTCGTACGGATAATCTGTGTTCCCCCCAATAAAAACTGTGGGAGCGAGCCTGCTCGCGAAGAGGCCAGTCCAGGCGGCATATTCGGAGACTGATACACCGCTTTCGCGAGCAGGCTCGCTCCCACATTGGATCTATGTCGTACGGAAAATCTGTGTTCCCCTCAATAAAAACTGTAGGAGCGAGCCTGCTCGCGAAGAGGCCATTCCAGTCGGCATATTCGGAGACTGATACACCGCTTTCGCGAGCAGGCTCGCTCCCACATTGGATCTATGTCGTACGGAAAATCTGTGTTCCCCCCCAATAAAAACTGTGGGAGTGAGCCTGCTCGCGAAGAGGCCTGCTCAGTCAACATCTTCAGTGACTGACACACCGCTTTCGCGAGCAGGCTCGCTCCCACAGGTGTGGTGGTTATGCTTGAGTTAGTTGTTGGTTAGTTGAATTGCTGTTGTTCTGGCAACACTTGTGTTGCCCTTAAAACAACTAACGGGGCTGATCTAACCTAAGTGTTATTGGTTCTTTTGCGCCCGGCACCGGCTCGTCTAGCATCAGCATTCAAGGGGGAATGACTTACTTTGGGGATTCTGCGCTTTACCCACTAACCACGTTAAAACAGCCTTCACCGCCTTCCTGATTTCTAAAACTACAGCAGACATTGCCGCGCATTGATTGCCGAACTCTTATTGTCGGCAACGGCCGGGTATTAGCTGCGATAAAGGAGCCGTAACATGCATCAGCGTTCCCGTTCATTACTCGCCATCGCGGTTGTCGGTGCGATCTGGCAACTTCCGGCGCAAGCCGAGGACACGTCCACGCATGTTGACGATGACACACGGCTGGGTACCGTGCTGGTCACCGGCACCCGCGGCACTGCGCGCACGGTGCTGGACTCACCGGTGCCGGTGGACGTGTTGACCGCCGCCGACCTCAAGTCCACTGGCGCTGCCGACGGTGAGCTGGGCCAGGCGCTGCAGACGTTGCTGCCGTCCTTCAGCATGCCGCGCCAGTCCAACTCCGGTGGCGCTGACCATGTGCGCGCCGCGCAGCTGCGTGGCATGAGCCCGGATCAAGTGCTGGTGCTGGTCAACGGCAAGCGCCGCCACACTTCGGCGGTGGTCAACGACTCCTCAAAAATCGGCCGCGGCACGGCGCCGGTGGACTTCAACTCAATCCCCATCAGCGCGATCAAACGCATCGAAGTACTGCGCGACGGTGCCGGGGCGCAGTACGGCTCCGACGCGATTGCCGGGGTGATCAACATCATCCTCGACGACGCCCCCGAAGGTGGTGAAGTGTCCACCAGTTACGGTGCCTATCACACCCATCAGGATGCGATCGGCCGCACCACCACCGACGGCCAGAACAGCGTGACCACCGCCAAGATCGGCACGCGCCTGGGCGAAGAGGGCGGTTTCATTCGCGGCGGCACCGAGTACAAAAACCGCAACCCGACCAACCGCGCCGGTTTCGACGGTTTCGCCGATAGCCCCGAGCAGCGCAACTATGTGATGGGGGACGGTCTCGCGCGGGACGTCAACCTGTGGTTCAACAGCGAGGTACCGCTGGCCGGCGGCAAGGCTTATAGCTTCGGCACCTACAACCAGCGCCATACCACCGGCGCCGAGTTCTATCGCTACCCCTACGAGCAGCCGCAATTCTATCCCAACGGCTATTTGCCGCAGTCGCTGGGTGACAACAAGGACATCTCCGCCACGGCCGGTTTCAAGGGCATGATCGGTGAAGACTGGGATTTCGACAGCAGCGTCACCCATGGCCGCAACCGGTTTGACGGATCCACCCGCCGCACCCTCAACGTCAGCCTCGGAGAAGATTCGCCGACGAAGTTCGACACTGGCGATTACGAGCTGCGCCAAACCACCACCAACCTCGACTTCAGCCGAGAATTGCGCCTCGGCGGGCGCTCGTTTGTGTTGGCTCTGGGCGGCGAATACCGCTACGAAAACTACCTGACCTACGCCGGCGACGAAGCCTCTTACATCGGCTCTGGCGCTGACGGCGCGAATGGCTTGCGCCCCAGCGAAGAGTCGGACCTGGACCGCAACGTGTTTGCCACTTACGCCGAGGTCTCGGGTGATCTCACTGACCGCTTCTTCGTCGACGCCGCAACTCGCTGGGAACATTACGACGATGCCGGCAGCAAACTCACCGGCAAGCTCAGTGGCCGCTACAAACTGACCGAACAGTGGGCGTTGCGCGGCGCGGTGTCGAACAACTTCCGCGCGCCGTCGCTGGCCCAGAGCGGTTTCCAGAACACCACCAGCAATTTCGGCGAAGGCGGCACCCTGACTGACATTCGCGTGCTCTCGGTCAACGACCCGATCGCCCGTGCGCTGGGGGCGCAAAAGCTCGATCCGGAAACCTCGAAGAACTTCAGCCTCGGCCTGACCTTCCAGTTGAACGAACGTTTCGATGCCTCGCTCGACGTGTTCCGCATCGACGTCAAGGACCGCATCACCCTGTCGCAGCGCATCGGCAGCGACGCCATGGAGCAATACATCAACGACACCTTCGGCGTGCCGGGGGTGCATGACGTCAATTTCTTCACCAACGCGGCCGACACCAGCACCCACGGCGCCGAACTGGTGCTCAACTACCACCAGCCGCTGTATGACGGACAACTCGGCTTGACCACCGCATACACCTATAACCACACCAGCGTCACCCACACCAAAGGCACGCCGTCGCAGCTCAGCGCGTTGGGCATCGGTGGCGACGCTCTGGTCGGCGTCGAAGAAACAAACACCCTGACCGACGCCGCGCCCAAGGATCGCTTCGTGTTCACGGCCAACTGGGCCAGCGAACACTGGGGCCTGCTCGGTCGTCTGACCCGTCAGGGCGAGACCACCCGGGTGTTCGATTTCGGTGACTCGCAACCGGAGCAGACCTATGGCGCGGTGTGGCAACTGGACGCCGAGGTGACCTACAAATTCACCCCGAAATTCAGCGTGGCGCTGGGCGGCAACAACCTCACCGACAATTACCCGGAACGCTCCGGCTCGGCGATCAACTACGGCGGCAACCTGCCGTATGACGTGCTGTCGCCGATCGGCACCAATGGTGCTTATTACTACGCCAGCGCCACCTACGGCTTCTGAGCCGAACCGCCACGGACGGCGGATCTTCTGCAGGACTGTTTATGAGCCACTCGAACGGCCCCAAGCGCCATTTGCCGGTGTTGCAGGCGTTGCTGATCACGCTGGGCATGGTGATCACTACCGACATCCTCAAGACTGCGCCGACCGTGGCACTGAACGTCGGGCCTTCCTGTTTTTACTGGGTCTGGGTCCTCGGCGGTCTGGCGTCGATGGCCGGAGCCTTGTGCTTCGCCGAAATGGCCACGGCCTTTCCGCATCCGGGTGGCGACTATCACTTTCTGCGCACCGCCTATGGCGAGCGCATGGGGCTCCTGTTCGCCTGGTCGCGTTTTTCGGTGATGCACACCGGGTGGATTGCCTTGTCGGCGTTCATGTTTGCCGATTACTTCAACGCCGTGGTGCCGCTCGGTCGATACGGCCCGGGACTGTTTGCCGGTGGAATAATAGCGGCGCTGGTGCTGCTCAATCTCACCGGCAAACACATCGGGTTCATCACTCAGACCTTGCTGGTGGGCTTGTTGGCCCTGGGCTTTTTGAGCATTGCCAGCGCAGGTGTGTGGCTGGCGTGGCAGGGGAACGAAGCAGCGGCTCCGAGCGTATCGGTCACGCCGGAAAACACTGGCATGGCCGGGTTCTCGGCGGCGATGATTTTCGTGTTTCTCGCATTCGGCGGCTGGAGCGATGCGGCAACGTTGTCGGCGGAAGTGCGCGACGGTCGACGCGGCATATTCATTGCGATGCTCGGCGCACTGACGGTGCTGATGGCGATCTACCTGGCGCTGAACTGGGCGTTTGTCCAAGGCCTGGGTTTTGCCGGACTGGCCGCGAGCAACGCGCCCGCGGTGGAACTGCTGAACCGGGCGTTCGGTGCGCCGGGCGTGCTGTTGATTCTGCTGATGGTCGGTATCGCGGCCATCGCCACTATCAATTCGACCTTGCTGGTCGGCGCCCGCACCACCTACGCCGCCGCCCGCGATGTACCGCAATTGCGCCGCTTCGGCGAGTGGAATGAACGCGACGGCGTGCCGCGCAAGGCTTTGCTGGCGGAGGGCGCGGTCGCGTTGTTGCTGGTGCTGTTCGGCAGTTTCACCCAGAGCGGTTTCAACACCATGGTCGAGTACCTGACACCGGTGTACTGGCTGTTTCTCAGCTTGAGCAGCCTGGCCTTGATCATTTTGCGGCGGCGCTTTCCCGAGGTGCCGCGGCCGGTTCGGGTGCCGTTGTATCCGCTGTTGCCGCTGCTGTTTTTCGGTCTGTGCCTGTACATGCTCTATTCGAGCGTGACAGTGGTGGGCTGGGGCGCGTTTCTGGGGATTGGCGTGTTGCTGGTGGGCGCGTTGCTGCTGGCGGGATTGAGCCGCCTGGCGTCGACGCCTCGGCAAGCTCTTGGACCTGTCGCTGATTAAAACGAAACGTGCGCCGGTTGCGACAGGCGCAATACCGACAAGTCTCCGGTGATGCGTTTGTACGCCAGCCGAATCGCCTCGATGTTGCCGTCATTCTGCGGATTGTTCTCGTGCAAAATCACGATGACCTTGGTGCTCAGGCGCTCAGGCTCCTTTGCCCCATGATCGCGCCACTGTCCGTAGGCATCGAAGACGGTGAATCCGTCGGGAAATCTGGAGGTGACTTCCTTATCGAGAAACTCGCGCCAGCGCGCGGGGCTGACCGCACCTTCCTTGCCATCCACCGTGCCCACCGAGAAGTACAACTCGGTGCGAATCCACTGTGCCTGCGCCGGACGCGTGGCGTCGCCTTGCAGGGTCGAACTGGCGGGGTCTTTGGTGTGCACGGAAACCGCAGGAGGACTGGCGCACCCGGCGACAGCGACGAACAGCGCAGCCAATAACAGGCGTCTTTGCATGGAACATCCCTTTTGATGAGTTGAGTGCCGACGCGCAATTATAGAAGGCGAGGTTAATAGCGATAAAAGATTAAAAAATGGTTCTGTGTTCTATTTCTGGAATAAGAAAAGTCATCTGTCCGGGGCTTGAACGATACCTTGTACCAGAATCGCGGCTTCCAAACGATTCACTGCGAACACAAGTCTGGCGACCGATACGAACACTGTGGGAGCGAGCCTGCTCGCGAAAGCGCCGGGTCAGTCAAGGCGATGCCGGAGGTGCCGACGCCTTCGCGAGCAGGCTCGCTCCCACGGGTTTTGTGGCATGCCCCAATCCGCTGATCGACACGAACACTGTGGTAGCGGGCTTGCTCGCGAAAGCGCCGGGTCAGTCGACACGATGCCGCATGTGCCGACGCCTTCGCGAGCAAGCCCGGCTCCCACAGGTCTCGCAGCGTGCCCCAATCCGCTGATCGACACGAACACTGTGGTAGCGGGCTTGCTCGCGAAAGCGCCGGGTCAGTCGACACGATGCCGGATGTGCCGACGCCTTCGCGGGCAAGCCCGGCTCCCACAGGTCTCGCAGCGTGCACAAATCCGCTGATCGACACGAACACTGTGGGAGCGAGCCTGCTCGCGAAAGCGCAGAGTCAGTCAACACGATGCCGGATGTGCCGACGCCTTCGCGAGCAGGCTCGCTCCCACGGGTTTTGTGGCATGCCCCAATCCGCTGATCGACACGAACACTGTGGGAGCGAGCCTGCTCGCGAAAGCGCCGGGTCAGTCGACACGATGCCGGATGTGCCGACGCCTTCGCGGGCAAGCCCGGCTCCCACGGATCTTGTGGCATGCCCAAATCCGCTGATCGACACGGACACTGTGGGAGCGGGCTTGCTCGCGAAAGCGCCGGGTCAGTCGACGCGATGCCGGATGTGCCGACGCCTTCGCGAGCAGGCTCGGCTCCCACGGATCTTGTGGCATGCCCCAATCCGCTGATCGACACGGGCACTGTGGGAGCGAGCCTGCTCGCGAAAGCGCCGGGTCAGTCAAGGCGATGCCGGATGTGCCGACGCCTTCGCGGGCAAGTCGGCTTCCACGGGTTTCGCAACAGCTTTCTCGCTGCAGTGACGCCTCATTCCGCCGCTTCGATCTTGTACTGACCATAGCCATATGCACTTCCGGCATCGACCGGGACAAATAAACCGTAGGTTTGCAGATAGGCGTAGGTGGCGCTGTCCTGGCCCTTGTCTTTGCGTGCGCAGGTGATGACCTTGGCGGTGCCGCTCAACGATGGATAGAACTCACTGGCAGGTTTGTGCGACTCCACCTGGCAGTCAAATCTGGAGTCCTCCGGTTCAGGCGCTTTTTGATATCGGGCGGAGGCGCGTTGCACGGTATAGGCCAGGTGGCTGCCGACCGGCATGTTCGTCCAGTCACCTTCGAATCGCAGATCGGTGATGGCGTTTTTTCTGACCCTGACTCCGTAATGGTCCTTGGTGTAGTCAATGCTGGCCAGCTCGGTCAGCCCGCGAAAGCTGACGTTGACCACTTGGCGCGTGTTGCCATCGTAGCGCTCCATCAACTGCTTGCCAGGCTGGTAGGGCAGATAGCGAGTGTCACGCCCGGGGTTGCGTAGCCTGTCCTTGAGGATCGACAGATCCAGTTGTTCTGCGATCTTTTGTTCGTGTGCTTCGTTAAAGCTCTTATAGGAAAGGCGCAGATGCTCGATGCTTTTTTCCGGCGCCGGCAGTTTCAACGCCTCGATGGACTTCACAACCGAGGCTGGCAGTTGCGGATCCGGCAATTCGAAGGCAGTTTGCGTCCGGCCCGGGAAAGGCTTGTATTGATCCAGCGCCTGCTGCGTACCGCAGGCCAGCGTCAGCAACTGGCGCTCATCGGCATCCGGGTTTTGCAACACGGCGGGTTGCTGGACCATCGCGCCGCCGATCACGCGGTTGTCCTTGTCCAGATAAAACGTGCTGAGCGAGGTCAATCGCTGCTGAGCGCAGTCGGCACTCCAGCGTTGCCGGACTTGCGCGTACAGGTCTTTATCCGACGGCATCAACGCCTCGGCAGCGGGAACCCGGGCAGACCAGAACAACGTCTGGCCGTCCTTATGAATCAGGCTGGCGCGATCCAGCAACTGCCAGTCCTGCTGTTCGGGCGCGGCAATGACACGCCATTGAGGTACGGGCGTCTGGGCGCACACCTGCTTGAGTTGGGCGCTCTGCAAAAACAGTTGTTTCTCTGCGCCAGGCATTTGTCTGCCTTCCGCCGTTGCACTTTTTCGATCGACCGCCAAGCGCAGCATTCCACCCGTGGTCAGGTGAGCCATTTGCGCGTCTGGCAGGTGGCAGTTGGCATCGAAGCGCACGAGATGGCGGATGTTGTGGCCGTTGAGTTCCATCACCACGTAGGTGACGTAGTCTCCCTCACGCACGATCGAGTGTGATTCCGGTTGAAGGGCAAGGGCTGCGGTGAGTTCTTCGCGGCCCATTGCGTCGAGGTCGGCCGAGGTCTGTTTCTTCGCAGGGCTTTGGCAGGCGGCGAGCGCCACGGCCAGAGTAACTAACGACAAGCAATTGAAGCGCCGAATCAAGGCATCCATGCGGGGACACGCCATCAAGAAAAAAGTGATGGCATATTAACATGTGCTCAGCGCCCCTCATGCTGCTTGCGATAGGCCCCCGGTTGCACGCCCACCGACTTGGCGAACGCCCGGGTAAACGCGGCAATCGACTGATACCCCACCGCCGCACACACCTGCTCCACCGTGTGGTTGGCGCGCAGTAACTGGCAGGCGTGGCGGATGCGCAGCGCCAGCAGCACTTGCCCTGGTGATTGCCCGGCGAGTTCGTTGAAGCGTTTGAAGAACGCCGAGCGCGACAGGCCGATGCGCGCCGCCATGCTTTCCAGTGACCACGGCAATTGCGGCTGCTCGATCAACTGATCCAGCAGCGGCGCGAACTGCGGATTGCGCGCCAGTGCCACGAGGCCGCCGAGGCGCTGGTTGTCGGCCATTTGCTGACGCAGCACGTAAAGAAACAGCAGATGACTCAAGCGTTCCAGCAGGGCCGAGGAGGGGGCAGGCAGGCGTTCGCACTCGTGCAGGATCAATTCGAACAAGGCCCGCGCCGCACTCGAGCTCGGGTCGCCTGCGCGCAGGATGATCCAGTCCGGTAAGCCTTCGATGATCAGCGATGACAACCCGGACTTGAAGTGAAAGAAGCCGCAGACCAGCCCGACACCGTCCTGCGCCTGACTGTCGAGCGCGGTCATGGCCACGCGCGGCAACGTGTGGGCGATGGCCGGATTTTCGGCGTTGGAGAGCCGGTAGTTGAGATCGCGCAGCAGGAATACCGCATCGCCGCTGTCCAGGCGCAGGGCCACTGGATGACCTTCGATGTGCAGCCAGCAACGGCCCTGCACGATCAGATGGAAACTTGCGCGCGCTAGCCCATGAGTGCTCGCGTGCCACGCACCGCAGTAGCGGCCGACGTGGAACAGGCGGGCGTCGAGTTCGAGGCTTTCTAATAACCAATCAACCAGTGGGCTGGACGAAATCATCTAATGGAAACACTCAGGAGCAAGTAATCGCTACTTTAGAATATGGATCGGAATTTTTATAACCAACAGACTTGCCGGACACTCATCAGCAGGAGTCTCCACCATGTCGCGAGTTACCTTACACACCGTGCAAAGCGCACCCGAAGCGGCCAGGCCGTTCCTCGAAAATGCGCAGAAGAGCTCCGGGTTCATCCCCAACCTGCTGGCCGTATTGGCTAACGCCCCAGCCGCGCTGGAAACCTACGTTACGGTATCGGCGCTCAATGGCAAAGCCGAACTCAGCCTCGCCGAGCGCGAAGTGGTGCAACTGATTGCCGCGACCAACCATGGTTGCGATTTCTGTGTCGCAGGTCATACCGCCGTCGCGCTGAATAAGGCCAAACTGCCGCCGGAGGTGGTCAGTGCGCTGCGTGAGAAAGCCACCGTGCCCGTGGAAAAACTGGAAACCCTGGCCGCGTTCGCCCGTGAAGTGATTGCCACCCGGGGCAAGGTCAGTGATCAGACCTTCAATGAGTTCAAGGCCGCCGGCTACACCGAAGGCAAAGCGCTGGAAGTGATCCTCGGTGTCAGCCTCGCGACCCTGTGCAACTTCGCCAACGTGTTTGCCGACACGCCGCTCAACCCTGAGCTGGCCCCGTATCGCGCGTAATCGGCGAGTGCTTCAGGCTGCATCGTCTATGGTTGATGCGGCTGCGTACAAGGAGAGAAACGACATGCTCAATCCGGCATTGATTGAATGGCTGGAACACAACGCCCAGGCCCTGGATACGGGCGACGGCGATTCGCAGCAGGTGCTGACGCAGCTGGCACAGGCCGGGGTGCTGCGCGTCGGCATCGCCCCGGCGCTAGGCGGCAGCGGGGGGCACGTCAGCGACGCCGTGGAAACCCTGGCCGCCGTTGCCAGCCATTCATTGGCGGCGGCGTTCGTGTTCTGGGGCCAGCGCGCCTTTATCGAATACCTGCTGCACAGCCCCAACACCGTGCTGCGCGACAGACTGCTGCCGTCGTTGCTCAGCGGCGAACTCGCTGGGGCGACCGGTTTGTCCAACGCGATGAAGTTCCTGTCCGGCATCGAAGCGCTGCAAGTGCGCGCGGCCAGTGCCACCGACGGCTGGACCTTGAACGGGCGCTTGCACTGGGTGACCAACCTGCGTCAAAGCGGTTTTGTAGTGGCCGCAGCGATCGAGCACGTAGAGGGCGGTTCGCCGTTCGTGCTGGCGATCGCGGATGACGCTGGCGGCGTGCAACGTTCGGCCGATCTGCAATTGATGGGACTGCAATCGAGTAACACCGCGGCCATCGATTTCACCCGGGTGACGGTCGCTCGCGAATGGTTGTTGCATGAGGATGCGCGCACGTTTCTACCAGCGGTGCGTCCGGCGTTTCTCGGCTTGCAGTGCGGCATGGCGATCGGTCTGGCGCGACGTGCGTTGGCCGAGGTCGAAGGGCATTTGCAAGACGGTCGCTCGGTTCTGCTGGAGCCGCTGCATGAGCAACGCGAGCAACTGGCGAAGACCGTTGGCGAGCTCAAGCAAGGCTTGCAGGATGGGCGTTTCCTGACGCATCCGGCGGCCTTGTTCCGGGTTCGCATCGCGTTGGCTGAGTCCGCCGCCAGCGCCGTGCAACTGGAATTGCAGGCCAGCGGTGGCAAGGCTTATCTGACCGCGCACGGCAGTGGTTTCGCCCGGCGTTGGCGTGAGTCGGCGTTCGTGCCGATTGTCACCCCGAGCCTGGTGCAACTGCGCGCCGAATTGCAGCGGCAGAAACGGGAAGCGACGGCATGACTACGCCGTTGCTGGAGGCGCAGGGCATCAGCCTCGGTTACCCTCGGGAGCAGGGCTGGCACACTGTGCTGGAACACTTCGACCTGCAATTGCAGCCCGGCGAAGTGGTGACGATTCTTGGGCCCAGTGGCGTCGGCAAATCCAGTCTGCTGCGGGTGCTGGCCGGTTTGCAGGCGCCGCAGCGGGGCCGCGTGAGCCTGCTTGGCGAGCCGCTGACCGGCGCGCATCCTCGGGTGGCGGTGGCGTTTCAGGACCCGAGCCTGCTGCCGTGGTTGACCCTGGAAAAGAACGTCGCCTTCGGCCTCGATTTCGCCCGGCAGCCGCACCTGACCGCCGAACAACGCAAGGCGCGGATCGACCACGCGATTGCCGCCGTCGGCCTCGAGCACGCACGGTTGCAGCACCCGGCGCAGCTGTCCGGCGGCATGGCCCAGCGCACTGCGTTGGCGCGTTGTCTGGCGCGGCAGCCGCAGGTGCTGTTGCTTGATGAACCGTTCGGCGCGCTGGATGAAATCACCCGCGCCGACATGCAGCAATTGCTCTTGCAACTGATTGCCGAACACCACACCGCAGCCGTGTTGATCACCCACGATATCGACGAAGCCCTGCTGCTCTCCGAGCGGATTCTGCTACTGGGTAACAGCCCGGCGCACATCCTCGGCGAGTGGCGCATCGACCTGCCTCAGCCGCGTGCCGAGCTGGTCGAGGAACTGGGCGCGCTGCGTATCGACATTCTCAAAACCCTTCGGCGGGCGAGCCGCAATCCTCTCACTCAACCTGTGCCCGCTACGTCGGAGATTGACCATGTGCCTGGACGACTTCACTCACACACGTCGTGACTTCCTCAAACTCAGCGCCTTGCTGACCGCTGGCGGCGCGTTGCCGCTGCTCAACAGCCTGAACGCCCGCGCTGCATCCGAGCCGAACGCGCCGGTGCGCATCGGTTATCTGCCGATCACCGACGCCACGCCGTTGTTGGTCGCGCACAACAATGGCCTGTTCGAGGCCGAAGGCATTCAGGCCGAGCGCCCAGTGCTGTTGCGCAGTTGGGCGCAGGTGATCGAGGCGTTCATTTCCGGGCAGGTCAACGTGATTCACCTGCTGTCGCCAATGACCGTGTGGGCGCGCTACGGCAGCAAGGTGCCGGCCAAGGTCGTGGCGTGGAACCACGTCGGCGGCTCGGGCCTGACCGTGGCGCCGGGTATCACCGAGGTCAAGCAACTGGGCGGGCAGTCGGTGGCGATTCCGTTCTGGTATTCGATCCATAACGTGGTGGTGCAGCAGCTGTTCCGCGACCACGGGCTGGTGCCGGTGAGCAAGCCGGCCAGCGCCGCGCTGGCGCCGAACGAGTCAACCTGCTGGTGTTGCCGCCGTCGGACATGCCACCAGCCCTGGCCACCAAGCGGATTGCCGGTTACATCGTCGCCGAGCCGTTCAACGCTCTGGCCGAGGAGCTAAAGGTGGGCCGCGTGCAGCGCTTTACCGGCGACGTCTGGCGCAATCACGCCTGCTGCGTGGTGTTCATGCACGAGCAGGACTTGAACAACCGTCCCGAGTGGTCGCAGAAAGTGGTCAACGCCATCGTCAAGGCGCAGGTCTGGACCCGAGACAACCGCGCCGAGGCGGCCAAACTGCTGTCCAGGGACGGCGCCAATCGCTACACGCCCCACGCGCAACCGGTGCTCGACCGCGTGCTGGCGCCGGCCGCCAGTGATCGTGAGTTGTACCTGAGCAGCGGGGCGATCCAGCACAGCCATTGGGATGAGCAGCGCATCGACTTCCAGCCGTACCCGTTCCCCAGCTACACCGAGGAGCTGGTCAGGCGCCTGAAGGACACCTTGATCGAAGGCGACAAGGGTTTCCTCGCCAGCCTTGATCCGCAGCAGACCGCCAGGGATCTGGTAGACGATCGCTTCGTGCGGAATGCCATTGCTGCAGTCGGCGGGATGAAGGCATTCGGCTTGCCGGAAAGCTTCGAGCGCAGCGAGGAGTTCAGCCTCTGATGCGTCAGCGATCTTCCTCGACCTTGCACGGCGCGCTGGGTGTTGCCGGGTTGTTGTGCCTGTTGCTGCTGTGGTGGCTGGGCGTGCACCTGCTCGGCGGCAACGACAGCCTGGCGTTGCGTTTTTCCCCGGAAGCCACGCTGGCCAGCCTCGGCGAACTGCTGCTGCGCCCGGAGCTGTACGAGCATGTACTGGTCAGCCTGAAGCGGATTCTGCTCGGCCTGCTGCTGGCGTTGCTGATTGGCGTGCCGCTGGGGCTGATGATCGGCAGCTACCGGCATCTGGAAGCAGCGACCACCCCGGCATTTCAATTTCTGCGGATGATCTCGCCGCTGTCGTGGATGCCGGTGGTGGTGATGCTGATGGGCGTGGGTGATCAGCCGATCTACTTTCTGCTGACCTTTGCTGCGGTGTGGCCGATCCTGCTCAACACCGTGGCCGGCGTACGCCAACTCGATCCGCGCTGGCTGCAGCTCAGTCGCAGTCTCAGCGCCACCCGTTGGGAAACCCTGCGCAAGGTGATTTTGCCCGGCGTCCTCGGCCATGTGTTGACGGGGGTGCGGTTGTCGATCGGCATTCTGTGGATCGTCCTGGTGCCGTGCGAAATGCTTGGGGTCAGCGCGGGGCTGGGCTACTTCATCCTCGATACGCGGGACCGCCTGGCGTATTCGGAACTGATGGCGATGGTGCTGCTGATCGGTGTGCTGGGTTTTGCGCTGGACGCGTTTGCGCGGTGGCTGCACCGGCGCTGGGCGCCAGCCTGAGCCCATTCGCGAGCAGGCTTGCTCCCACAAGGGATTTCTGCCAGCCATCGATCCTGTGGTTAGCAGGTACCCCCTGTGGGAGCGGGCTTGCTCGCGAAGAGGCCGTGTCAGTCACCATCCCTTTGCCTGACCCGACGCCTTCGCGAGCAGGCTCACTCCTACAATGATCTCGGCCATTCGCCAAATTCGTGTTCACCACAGACAAATGTGGGAGCGGGCTTGCTCGCGAAAGCGGTGGTTCGGTTGGCCCCGATGTTGTGTGAAGGCCACTTATTTCAACCGCGTATAAATGCCAGCAGATCCGCGTTGATCGTTGCCGCCTCTGTCGTCGGCATTCCGTGCGGAAAGCCCGGGTATGACTTCAGTGTGCCATTTGGCAGCAGTTTCGCCGACAAAGGCCCCGAATTCGCATACGGCACGATCTGGTCATCCTCACCATGCATGACCAGCACCGGCACGGTGACTTTCTTCAGGTCTTCGGTGAAATCAGTCTGCGAGAAGGCGACGATGCCGTCGTAGTGCGCCTTGGCCCCGCCGATCATGCCTTGGCGCCACCAGTTGCCGATGATCCCTTCCGAAGGCTTGGCGCCGGGCCGGTTGTAGCCATAGAAAGGACCGCTCGGAATGTCTCGATAAAACTGCGCCCGATTCCCCGCCAGTTGCGCCTGAAAATCATCGAACACCGGCTTCGGCAGCCCGCCGGGATTGTTCTCGGTCTTGACCATCAACGGCGGCACGGCGCTGATCAACACACCTTTGGCGACGTTGTCCTGCCCATGCCGGGCGATGTAATGGATCACCTCGCCGCCACCGGTGGAGTGGCCGACATGCACGACGTTCTTCAGCCCCAGGTGTTTGACCACGGCCAGGGCGTCGTCGGCATAGTGGTCCATGTCGTGGCCGTCCCACACCTGGCTCGAGCGGCCGTGGCCCCGGCGATCATGGGCGATCACCCGAAAACCTTGCCCGAGAAAGAACAGCATTTGCGCATCCCAATCGTCCGAGCTGAGCGGCCAGCCGTGGTGGAAGTGAATCACCGGCGCGTCTTTCGGGCCCCAGTCCTTGTAGAAAATATCGACCCCGTCGTTGGTGGTGACAAATCCCATGTTCGCGACTCCTGAGCAAAGTGATGAGTTAGCGCGCACGCTGCAGACCGGTCGTGATGGCTCGGGTGAGCGCCGTTATCAGCCGTAGGATTAAAGTCGACATTTTTGCGTTGGGGCATGACCGGTGGTCGCAACGTCTGGCTTGCGGCGCAAATTAGGCTTTGCTGAAAGGGATAAGCCGAGGCGCGCACAGGCTTTGCCGGCTGTAGCGACGCCCCCTTCAGAACACCGTGAGTCTGAGGAAATCCCCCGATGCTGACCTTGAATATCAATGGCAAGGATCAGGAACTCGATGTGCCGGCCGACATGCCGCTGCTCTGGGTCCTGCGTGATGTGGCGCACCTGACCGGTACCAAATTCGGTTGTGGCATGGCCCAGTGCGGCGCCTGCACCGTGCACGTCGATGGGGCGCCGTTGCGCGCCTGCATCACGCCCGCCACCGCGGTGGCCAACGGCCAGAAAATCCTCACCATCGAAGGCCTGTCCACGGACGGCTCGCACCCGGTGCAACAAGCCTGGGCCGAACTGGACGTGGTGCAGTGCGGTTACTGCCAGTCCGGGCAGATCATGTCGGCCGCCGCGCTGCTGGCGAAAATCCCCAAGCCCACCGACAGCGATATCGATCAGGCGCTCTCCGGCAACATCTGCCGCTGCGGCACCTATCCGCGAATCCGCGCGGCGGTGAAACGTGCGGCCGAGATTGGCTGATTGGGAGGTAGACGATGAACAGTCCTGTATCGCGTCGCGGCTTTCTCAAGGGCAGTGCCGTGCTGGGTGGCGGTCTGGTGGTGGCGTTTGTCGTGCCCGGTGCCCATCGGTTTGCCCGGGCGGCGGAGAATGAAGGCAAGGTCTTTGCGCCGAATGCGTTTTTACGGATAGCCGCGGACAACAGCGTGACGGTTCTGCTCGGGCATTCGGAAATGGGCCAGGGCATCTGGACCGGCCTGACTATGCTGATTGCCGAAGAGCTGGACGCCGACTGGTCGAAGATCCGCGTCGAACACTCGCCGGCCTCGGCGGCCAATTACGGCATGCCGGCGTTTGGCGGGATGCAGATTACCGGCGGCTCGACCTCGACCTGGATGGAGTTCGACCGTTATCGGCTGGCGGGGGCCACGGCACGGCAGATGCTGGTGGAAGCAGCGGCCAAGCGCTTCAACGTCGCTGCGTCGACGATCCGCACCGAATCGGGCGTGGTGATTGCCGGCGATAAACGCGCGACCTACGGCGAGCTGGCGGACGACGCCGGGCAACTGCCGGTACCGGATCCGAAGGCGATCACGTTCAAGGAGGCCAAGGACTGGAAGGTCATCGGCAAACCGACCAGGCGCCTCGACACCCCTGAGAAAATCACCGGGCGCGCCAAGTTCGGCATGGACGTGCAGTTCGAGGGCTTGATGACCGCGATGGTCGCGCGGGCGCCGGTGTTCGGTGCCACGGTCAAATCCTTCGAGGGCGCCGAGGCGCTGGCAGTGCCAGGCGTGCACAAAGTGGTGCAGGTGCCGACCGGTGTGGCGGTGATCGCCGAGCATTATTGGGCGGCCAAACTGGGCCGCAACGTCTTGAAAGTCGATTGGGACATGGGGCCGCACGCCGACCTCAGCAGCCAGGACCTGCTCGACAGTTTCCGCAAACTGGCGGCAACGCCGGGCACATCGGCCGCCCAAGCCGGGGACCCCAAGGGTAATTTCGACAAGGCGGCGAAGAAAATCGACGTTGAGTACAGCGTGCCGTATCTGGCCCACGCGCCGATGGAACCCCTCAACTGCACGGTGAAGATCAGCGCCGAGAAGTGCGAGATCTGGACCGGCACGCAATTCCAGACCCTCGACCAGATGATCGCCGGCAAGATCACCGGGCTCAAGCCCGAGCAGGTGGAGATTCACACCGAGTTTCTCGGTGGCGGCTTCGGGCGCCGGGCCAATCCGACGTCGGATTTTGTCGCCGAAGCGGTGCAGGTGGCGAAAGCCGCCGGGGCGCCGGTGAAAACCGTGTGGTCCCGTGAGGATGACATTCGTGGCGGTTATTACCGTTCGATGTTCCTGCATCAGGCGCGCATCGGTCTGGACGGGCAGGGTATGCCGCTGAGCTGGCAGCATGTGCTGGTCGGCCAATCGATCATGACGGGTACGCTGCTGGAAGCGACCATGGTCAAGAACGGCATCGACCCGACCTCGGTCGAAGGCGTGGCCGACAGCCCGTATCTCAAAGGCCTGGCCCATCAGCAGGTGGAGCTGCATTCGCCGCAGACCGGAATCAATGTGTTGTGGTTGCGTTCGGTGGGGCATAGCCACACCGGGTTTGTCATGGAGTCGCTGATCGATGAAATGGCCACGGCGGCGGGCAAGGACCCGGTGGAGTATCGACGAACACTGCTCAAGGACCATCCACGGCATCTGGGCGTGCTGAACCTGGCGGTGGAGAAGGCCAACTGGAGCGCGCCGCTGCCGGACGGGCATGCATTGGGCGTGGCGGTGCACGAATCGTTCGGCAGTTATGTGGCGCAGGTCGCCGAGGTCTCGCAGGACAACCTGGCGATTCGCGTGCACCGGGTGGTGTGTGCGGTGGACTGCGGGATTGCGGTCAATCCGCAGAGCATCGCGGCGCAGATGGAATCGTGCATCACCTTTGGCCTGGGCATGGCGCTGCACAGCAAACTGACGGTGAAGAACGGCATGGTGGTGCAGTCCAACTATCACGATTATCAGGTGTTGCGGCTCAACGAAATGCCGCTGGTCGAGGTGCATATCATGCCCAGCAGCGACAAGCCCGGGGGTATCGGCGAGGCCGGTGTCCCGCCAACCGCGCCGGCGGTGGCCAATGCGGTCTTTGCCCTGACCGGGCAACGCCTGCGTGAACTGCCGCTGCAACTGTCGGGGGTGTGAGATGAAACGACATTTGCTGTTGGGCACGGTGATCCTGCTGGGTCTGGGCGGTTACGCCTCGGACCTGTTTGCCGATGACCAGGAAGCACTTAAGGCGTTCGGCACGGTGCAGAAGGTGTTCCAGAGCCCGCGCTGCCAGAACTGCCACATCCCGGGTGATTCGCCGCTGCAGTTCGACGCCGGCACCCCGCACGCGATGAATGTAGTGCGCGGCATGGACGGCAAGGGCGCCGCCGGTTTGCCTTGCGCCACCTGCCACGCCGAAAGCAACCCGCCGGCCAGTTACGGCCCGCATGCGCCGCCGGGTGCACCGCACTGGAGCCTGCCGCCGGCGGCACACAAAATGGCCTGGATCGGCCTGCCGCCCGACAAGTTATGCGCCATGATCAAGGATCGTTCCAGCAACGGCGACCGTGATTTCGCGGCGCTGATCAAGCACGTCAGCGACGACAAACTGGTGCTGTGGGGCTGGAATCCCGGGGCAGGGCGCACGCCGGTGCCGGTGCCGCATGACATTTTTGTCGAGCAGTTCAAGCTTTGGGCCGATGCCGGTGGCCCATGCCCGGTGGCGGGCGGCTGACCAAAGGTAACAGCGCAGAGGAGTCAAACACCGCATGGTCTACTCTGAAGCGGTAGACCCCTCGATGGAGTAACCCATGCTGGCCCCGGAAAAACCCGCCAACGAACAGGCCCGTGTCGCGACCCTGCGCGGGCTCAATGTGCTCGATAGCGCTCCCGAAGAGCGATTCGATCGGCTGACGCGCCTGGCGCGGCGAGTGTTCGACGTGCCGATTGCCCTGGTCAGCCTCGTGGATACCAATCGGCAGTGGTTCAAGTCGTGCGTGGGGCTGGATGCCAGTGAGACCGGACGCGACGTGTCGTTTTGCGGGCATGCGATTCTGGGGGACCAGATTCTGCACATCAGTGATGCGGCACAGGATGAACGCTTCCACGACAATCCGCTGGTGACCGGTGCGCCGGGCATCCGCTTCTATGCCGGTTGTCCGCTGCAAGTGAGCGATGGCAGCAAACTGGGCACCTTGTGCCTGATCGACACCAAACCCCGGCAACTCGATGACGAGGAGCGTGAACTGCTGCGCGATCTGGCGCGCATGGCCGAGCAAGAGTTGATGGCGGTGCAGATGGCGAGCATGGACGAGTTGACGCTGCTGTCCAACCGCCGCGGCTTCAAGGCCCTTGCCCAACACGGTCTGGACGCCTGCGCGCGCCTGCAGAAACCGGCGACGTTGTTGTTCTTCGATCTCAATGACTTCAAGCAGATCAATGATCTTTACGGGCATGCCGAAGGTGACAGTGCGCTGAAGACATTTGCCGACGTGCTGCGCATTGCCTTTCGCGAGAGCGACGTGGTCGGACGCCTCGGTGGTGACGAGTTCGTGGTGTTGCTGACTGGCTCCAGTCACGTCGAAACCACGGCGATCATGACGCGACTCAAAGACATCCTCGACGAACGCAATGCGATGTTGCAACGCGGCTACGACATTCGTTTCAGTGTTGGCCAGATCGAATACGACCCGCCGCGTCACGACAGCGTCGATCGCTTGCTGGCGGATGCCGACGGAGCGATGTATGCGCACAAGCAGGCGTTGAAGCGGCGCTGATTCGGGCGTCACGCCCACAGGATGGGGTTGCGCATGCAGTCTCGGCCACACCTTGGACACTGTGGGACCGGGCTTGCTCGCGAAGGCGTCCGGACAGGCGCAATCGATGTTGAATGTGCCGGCCTCTTCGTGAGCAAGCCCACTCCCACCGTTTTCTCTGGTGTTCACAAAGTCCAGGTACGGCACCGTGTGGGAGCGAGCCTGCTCGCGAATGCAATCTGTCAGTTGCCGACGTGTTGCCTGACACACCGCGTTCGCGAGCAGGCTCGCTCCCACATTGATCAATGGCATGCCGATCATTTGCGCACGACACCAAACCCTGTGGGAGCGGGCTTGCTCGCGAAAGCAATCTGTCAATCGCGGCTGTGTTGCCTGACACCGCGCCATCGCAAGCAAACCCGCCCCTGCATTGGATTTGCGTGAAGGTCAGGCCTTGCGCGATTCCTCTTCCAGCTGATCCGACTCGAACAATCGCGCCAGTTCCGCCCGGGCTTCCTGGGCGGTCTGCAGGACTTTTGCAGCGTCATCGTAGATTGCGTGCTGGGCTTCCAGCACCTGTTCGTCGTGGTGCTTGAAGCGTTTGATCCGCGCATCGGCCTGAGCCTGGGTCAGACCAAGCCCGACCAGGGTGCGGCGACTCATTTCCAGGCTGGAGTAATACGTCTCTCGAATCGGCTCGGCGCCGACATCGACCAAACGGTGCACGTGCTGACGGTTACGTGCCCGGGCGATGATTTTCATGTGCGGATACAGCTTGCGCACGATCTCGGCGGTCTTGATGTTGGTCTCCGGATCATCCGTGGCGATGACAAAATATTCCGCCTCGCCAACCTTGGCCGCGTTGAGGATCTCCGGGCGCATCGGGTCGCCGTAGAACACCGGCACCCCGCCGAAGCTGCGCGACAGTTCGATGGTTTCCACCGAGGTGTCCAGCGCCACAAATTTGATGTTCTGCGCACGCAGAATCCGTGCCACGATCTGCCCCATCCGGCCCATGCCGGCGATCACCACACGCGGCGTCTCGGTATCGATTTCGCGGAATTTCTCCGGCACCTCCACCGGCTGCACCGTCGGGCTGACCAGCCGTGCACAGATCAACAGCAACAAGGGCGTCAACGCCATCGACAGGGTGATGGTCAGCACCAGCAGGTCGTACAGGCGCGGTTCGAACAGACCCTGGTCGCGACCGATCTTGAACACCACGAAAGCAAATTCACCACCGGCCGCGAGCACGATGCCCAGGCGGATCGCACTGACCTTGTTCAGCCCACCCGCCAGACGCCCGACCACAAACAGCAGCGGCAGCTTCAAACCGATCAGCAACAGCGTCAGTCCCAGCACGGTGATCGGCGCACTGAGCAACAGGCTCAGGTTTGCACCCATACCGACACTGATGAAAAACAGCCCCAGCAGCAGACCTTTGAACGGCTCGATCTGCGCTTCCAGTTCATGGCGATATTCCGAGTCCGCCAGCAGCAGGCCGGCGAGGAATGCGCCGAGCGCCATCGACACACCGACCAGATCCATCAGCCACGCCGTGCCGATCACCACCAGCAATGCGGTGGCGGTGGAGACTTCCGGCAGACCGGTTTTCGCCACCACGCGAAACACCGGACGCAACAGATAACGCCCGCCGACCACCACCACAGCAATCCCGCCGAGCACCTGCAAACCGTGGTTCAGGCTTGCGGCGTTACTGGTGTCGTGAGCACCGCCGGCGAGCATCGGCACCAGCGCGATCAGCGGGATCGCAGCGATGTCCTGAAACAGCAGAATCGCGAACGCCAGCCGCCCATGGGGGCTGGTCAGCTCCTTGCGCTCGGCCAGGCTTTGCAGGCCGAAAGCCGTGGACGACAACGCCAGGCCCAGGCCGAGCACAATCGCGCTGTTGAGCGGTTGCCCGAACACGTACAGCGCCAGCACGCCGATGACCGCAGCAGTCAGCAGCACCTGCGCCAGCCCGACGCCGAACACTGATTTGCGCATCACCCAAAGACGGCGGGGCGACAGTTCCAGGCCGATGATGAACAGCAGCAACACCACGCCCAGTTCCGAGATGTGCGCAACGCTTTGCGGGTTGCCGATCAAGCCGAGCACGGACGGGCCGATGATCACTCCCGCCAACAGGTAACCGAGCACGGCACCCAGTTGCAGGCGCTTGGCCAAGGGTACGGTGAGTACTGCCGCGAACAGAAACACGACAGCGGCTTGTAACAGGTTGCCTTCATGGGGCATGGGTTGTCTCCTGACAGCGGTACGGCGGGGGCGTCAAGGATAAAGGCTGATTCCCCGTCGCACCACAGGCGCTCTTGGCCAGCGTTTGATCGATCAATGTCTTTTTTGTCGCAAGTGCCAGGTGCCGATGATCATCGAAATAACTTCAAAGTTATCGAATTGCCGTCATCGAGTTAAAGTTGGTTTTGCGGTTATATGATTAAGTAAAGTTAGACTTTGGTCTTATAGGTGGCGGGCGCGATATCGCCGAGCCATTGTGTGATGGCTCGATAATCGCTGGCGATGGGCGAAGTTGTGAAAGATAAAGCGCTTGCTGCGGTAAGTCGGAGACTTAGACAGCCGATTCGATAATGTAAAGCTTGCAGTGCCATGTTCTAGATGTGTGCCCGTTGTGATTGCGTGAACCAGATAGTTCATAGTTTGCAAATGACCATTAAATGTTTGTTACAGCGATTGACAAGGTGCGCACTCCGAACCTACTATTTTTCCGCCAAGATGCTGGCCGTTTATAACGGCCGTAATAAAGCGGCCAGGATGGTCGCAAAGTTTTCATAAGGAATTGAAACTTGTATCTGGATTCCATTGGATCGGAACCTCTGCGATTTCGGCTCGATCAGCTCGCTTCCTGTTTTGTCCGGGGCGTGACACAAGATCGTGGACAGGCAGAAATCATGGCGCCATTGTCACGTCGCCAAATTCATGACAATCATTTGATCGGGTCTCGAAGAATCGTGGACTCGGCCGGATCGATCATTTCAAAAAAACGAATAGCCCCTGTGCAGCAGCTTGCTCTCCAAGCCGCAGTTGATGCGTTTCCGAACGGTTCATGACGTCGGCAACTTCAGTTGAATCGGGTCGCCGCGAGCCGTCACGCGCTTATAACGCCGTCACTCTTGCCGGGGCGAATTCGCCAGTCTGAAGTTGTGCTCGCCGAGGCGAGAATATCCATCTATTTGAAGTAAAGCTTTCACAAGGATTTGAAACTTTGTGCCTGTTTTTTCTGCTGTCTGCTTAAAAGGACTGAAATAACTCGATGTGCTCCCGAAAAGTCGCGGAGCCATGCGGGTGCGTCTTTTCGTGCGGCCAATCAGGTACTGGTACTCCCGTATTTCCGTCGTGTAACGGCCGAAAGTTTTGATGCAACCTCTGCTGTAGTGCGCAAAAAAGCACATTTAATGTGAAGTTTTCATAAGGATTTGAAACTGTGTACTTAGATTCCATTGATTCAGAACGTCAACGCCTGCAACCCGACAAACTCGCGAGTACTGAGGCTCAGGCTGCACTGTCGCGGATCGAGCAGTACGACAGTCGCTCGATGTATTGCCGGGAACACGCGCAGCCCAACGAACGGATCTTTTTGAGCGGTCAGCAGGCGCTGGTGCGGCTGCTGCTGTCCCAGGCCGAACTTGATCGATCCAACGGCATTCGCACGGCGGGGTTTGTCAGCGGTTATCGCGGCTCACCGCTGGGCGGCGTGGACCGCGAGCTGGTCAAGGCCAAGGCGGTTCTGGAAAACGCCAACATCCGCTTTCTACCGGCGATCAACGAAGATCTGGCGGCCACGGCCCTGATCGGCACCCAGCGCGTGGAAACCGACCCGCAACGCCTGTATGACGGCGTGTTCGGCATGTGGTACGGCAAGGGGCCGGGGGTCGATCGCTCGGGCGATGCGATCAAGCACGGCAGCTCCTATGGTTCCTCGCCCAACGGTGGCGTCCTGGTGGTCACGGGTGACGATCACGGTTGCGTGTCGTCGTCGATGTCGCATCAATCCGACCGCACGCTGATCGCCTGGGGCTTGCCGGTGATTCACCCGGCCGGCCTTGGCGATTATGAGCGATGTGGCCTGTGGGGTTGGGCGCTGTCCCGGGTCTCGGGATTGTGGGTGGGGTTCAAGGCCATCACCGAAACTGTCGAGGCGACCACCTCCGTCGAGTCGATCACGCTGCCGACATTCGTCACCCCGGATATCGATCCGGGGCCGGACGGCCTGCATTGGCGCTGGCCGGACCTGCCAGGCATGCAGATCGAACGCCGGACCGCGTTCAAATTCGACGCTGCCCGTGCCTTTGCCCTGGCCAATCCGATCGATACCGCCGTCACCGCGCCAGCCCGGCCAACGCTGGTCATCGCGGCAGTCGGCAAGGCCTACGGCGACGTGCGCCAGGCCTTGCAGCAATGCGGTATCTCCCTCGAACAACTGGAAAACGCCGGCGTCGCGCTGCTCAAGATCAACCTGGTGTATCCGCTGTCGCCGGTGCTGGACGCCTGGACCCAGCGCGCCGGCAAGGTGCTGGTCATCGAGGAGAAGCAGGCGATCGTCGAAGAGCAGCTCAAACAGAAGTACTACAACGCGGCCCACGACCAGCGTGCCGTGATCATCGGCAAGACCGACGAGGACGGCCAGGCGCTGATCTCGGACCACGAGGAGCTGCGACCGTCGCGCATCGCCGCACTGTTGCAGCAGCGCCTGCAAGGCCTGGGCATCGACCTCAGCCTTCCGTATTTCTGGCGTATGCCCGGTATTTCGCGGGCTGGCGACTGGATCCGGCGTACGCCTTACCTGTGTTCCGGCTGCCCGCACAACACCTCGACCCAGGTGCCGAAGGGCAGTGAAGCGCGGCTCGGCATCGGCTGCCACGCAATGGCGGCGCGCATGCCGGAACGCTCGACCACCGGTAGCGTGCAGATGGGCGGGGAAGGGGTCGACTGGCTGGGCCAGGCACCGTTCGTGCAGACGCCGCACATCTTCCAGAACATCGGCGACGGGACCTTTTTCCACTCTGGGTTCCTCGCGGTGCGCCAAGCCATCGCGGCCGGTGCGACCATCACCTACAAACTGCTCTACAACGATGCGGTGGCCATGACCGGTGGTCAGCCTATCGACGGCAAGCTGACGGTGAAAAAAGCCGTTGAGCTGCTCAAGGCCGAAGGCGCGCAGCGCATCGTGGTGGTGGCGGATGACCTGCAGCGCTATCAGGCGCATGACAGTCTGCCCCAGGGCATCGAAGTGTTTCACCGCGAAAGGCTGGAAGAAGTGCAGTTGCAGCTGCGCGACACTCGCGGTGTCAGCGTGCTGATTTTCGATCAGGTCTGCGCTGTTGAAGGGCGCCGCCGCAAGAAGCAATTGCCGGCACCGCTGGTGAAGACTGAAGTGGTGATCAACGAAGCCGTCTGTGAAGGTTGTGGCGACTGCCAGGTCAAATCCAACTGCCTGTCGGTGATCCCGGTGCAAACACCGTTCGGCGCCAAGCGTCGCATCGATCCGCACTCGTGCAACACCGATCTGTCGTGCATCAAGGGCTTTTGCCCGAGCTTCGTGACGGTGACCGGCAAACCACGGCAGCGTCCGCGCAAACTGGCCGACAGCGCCCAGGTGCTGGCGCGGGCCGAAGCGCTGGCGATGCCGCCAGTGCCGCGCTCGCTCGAGCTGCCGTATGAAATGCTGCTGGCGGGTGTTGGCGGTACGGGTGTAGTGACCGTGGCGCGGGCGATTGCCATGGCCGCTCACCTGGATGGGCGTGCAGTCAGCGTGCTTGACTTCACCGGGTTCGCGCAGAAGGGCGGTGCTGTGTTGAGCCATGTGCGCCTGGCCGGCAGTGCCGATGCGCTGCACCAGCACCGCATCGATATCGGCGGGGCCGACCTGCTGCTTGCCGCCGATCTGGTGGTGGCCAGCGAGGACGATGCATTGGTGACGCTGCGGCCAAACAAGACCGTGGTCATTGCCAACAGTGCCATGACCCAGACCGGCGCGATGCTGCGCAATACCCAACTGAATATCGAGACCGACGCGATTCAGGCCTTTTTGAAAGAAAAGGTCGGCGCCGAGCACTTCCACAGCCTCGATGCCGGGGAGTTGGCGAACTCGCTGGTCAGTCCGATGCAAGCCAACATGCTGTTGCTCGGTTATGCCTGGCAGCAGGGCACAGTGCCGGTGTCGCTGGCAGCGTTGAAAAAGGCCATCGACCTGGCCGGCAGCGCCGCCACCAACCATCTGGCTTTTGCCTGGGGCCGGCTGTGGGCGCAGGACGCAGCCTTTGTTGCGCCTTATCTCGATCAACCGGTGGACGCCGTGTCGACGATTGCGATTCGCGACATCAGCGACATGCGTGGTCGCCGCGAAAGTCTCGAGCAGTTGATCAACAACCGCAGCGAGTTCCTGACCCACTACCAGAACGCTGCGTATGCAGCACGTTATCGCAAGGTCATCGCGCAACTGCGGGCGCTGCCGGCAGCCGGTGATGACAGCGCGCTGACTCAGGCGGTGGTACGCAATCTGTTCAAGCTGATGGCCTACAAGGACGAGTACGAAGTCGCGCGGTTGCTCACCACGCGCAGTTTCACCGACTCGCTGAAAGCCCGGTTCGACGGGGGCATTCGCCTGAAATTCCACTTTGCCTTGCCGCTGCTGCGCAAGAACCAAGAGAGCACCGGCGAGCCGAAAAAAATCGCGTTCTCCGGCTGGATCCTGCCGCTGCTGAAGGTCCTGGCCAAGGGCCGCGTGTTGCGCCATACCCGGTTCGATCCGCTGGGTTATTCCGCTGAGCGCCGCGAAGAACGCCGTCTGCTGAGCGATTACGAGCAAACCCTGCAACGCCTGTTGCCGAAATTGAGCTCGGAGAATCTGTCGGCGTTCGTTGCCTGGGCGAGTCTGCCGGATTCGATTCGCGGCTACGGCCACGTCAAGGACCGTTCGATTGCGGCGGCACGTCTGCGCGAGAAAGAACTCATCGAACAGATTCTGGCGGACAAACCGGTCATCCACGGTGTCGAGTCATGGCAGCCATCCGCTGTCATCGCCAGGCAACTGAGTGAAGAAGAGGAACGCGACGTGATGGAAGCCTCGTAACCGAAGGCTGTCGCCAGCCCCGTACAACAAAAAATACAACCACTACCGAGATGAGCTGACCATGATGAATAACGACAGCATTTCGCCCGATCTCCTGCACAAAGGTTCGGCGGACGACGTATTGATTTGCGCCCCCAGAGACGCGCTTCCGTTGTATCTGGACGAAGCCCTGATTGAGGCCAACGGGCATAACCCGCTGGTGCGCAACTATGCCTTGAGCGCCAACCAGCAGCCGCGCTTCGACATTGCGCCCGAGCTGCAGAAAAAGACCCGGATGGCCGGCGTCGGCGCCGATGATGAATGGAACAAGGTCAGGGCGCTGCCCTATCAGATCGTCGCTGCGCAGTTGGGGGCGGTCCAGACGAAGGGCGACAACCTGGAGTTCTCGGTGGCCGCACTGTGCGAATCGATTCCGGCCATTCGCCGCGCCAGTTCGTTTCGCTTCATCAATAACGCCGACAACTACTTCTTCTACCGCAAGGCGCACGAACATGTGCCGGGTACGATGTTCATCGAGGCGGCGCGCCAGGCGGTCTATCACCACCTGTACCACCACACCGATCATGCACGCGGTGCCGTCACTGTCAGCGTCAACGAGCTGAACGCGAGCTTTTTCGCCTACGCCGAGCTGATGTATCCGATCGAACTGGTGGTCGACAACATGACCCCGAGTGATGCCACATCGCCGAAGAAAATCCATTTGCGGGTTGCGTTCTATCAACGTCAGACCTTGTTCGCCACGGTCGACACCAAGGCCACCGTGATCGATATGCCGCTGTTCGAAAAGACGCGCAACATCTTCATCCACTCCAACGACTGGTTTGCCCCGCTGCAACCATTGAAGCTGGCCTGCACCCTGAGCGACAAGCAGGGCCGCAGCGCCGGGGTGCAGCTGTTGGGCCTGGGCAAGAGCGGTTGCGTGACGACGACATCGGATCTGCCTGACCCGGTCAGCCTGAATATCGTCTACGAAGGCAAATTCAGTTTTACCACCGGCATTCGCCGTGCCGGTCAGGGCGAGCATTCGTCGTGGGAGTTCGCTGAGGTGGACTTCAACGGCTTGCAGGTGATCAGCGACATCATCAAGCGCGGTTTTGTCTACCTCGATGAGGCGGCGCTTGCGGCGCTGAAGCAATGATCAAGCAACCCCCGACCTTCGAGGCCGCCACGCAGGCGTTGCATTTCGGTGCGCATGCGGTGGCGAAGAATCGGCTGTATTTTTCCTCGCTCGGCATGGATCTGTGTGACGAACATGGCTTCCCGCAGCCGGCGTTTTTCGCGGTTTATCAAACCTTGATGGACGGCGGCGCCGGCTTCGGGTTTCTCGGTAATGCCAGCGTCGACGCCGATGCGCGTTACAACAGCCGTGGGCTGCGGCTGACTTCGGCGGCCCACGCGCAGGCCCTGCGTCCGCTGTTTGATGCGGCGCGGGCGCGGGGTTTTCCGCTCGGGGTACAACTGCAGCATTACGGGCCGCAGTCTCTGCCGTCGAAGCAGGGGATTATTCTGACCCCCAGCGCCATTGCGTCCCCAACCATCCTCAGCGCGCATCCCGAGGCGCGGGCGGTGGCAATGACCGAGGCGCAGATCCAGCGCTGCATCGAGCATTTCTGTGCCGCCGCACGCTATGCGCAGCAGGCCGGGGCCACGCTGATCCAGTTGCAGGCGTCCAACGGTTATCTGATCAGCAGCTTCCTCTCGCCGAAGACCAACCGGCGCGAGGACGATTGGGGCGGCACGCCGCTCAAGCGCGCCAGGCTGTTGCTCGCCATCGTGGCGGGCATCCGCGAGGCCACCGACCACAAGGTCGCGGTCACCGTGCGCCTGGGCATGGACGATGGCCTCGGCGAAGAAGGGCAGCACGCCGCGTTGCTGGGGGATGTCGTCACCGCTCTGGAGGCCAGTGGGGTTGCGGCGATTACCTGTTCGCTGGGCATCAGTGAGACCTTCCGCTTCTTTTTCAAAAATACCGAACAGGCCCTGGCCATGTCGCGCGCCGGATGCCGCTATCTGAAGCGTTTCGTGCGGATACCACTGGGCTTTACCGGTTCGGTCGCGGACGTGGCGCAAGCCAATGAAATCATCGCCAGCGGTGATGCCGATTTCGTCGGGTTCGGCCGCGCCATGCTCGCCGACCAGCGCTTTGTCGCCAAGCAACTGGCGGGTCGAGCGGATCAGGTCAACCGCTGCCGAGGCGATGCCTTTTGTTTCCGCGACAAAAAAGACCCCATGGCCGAGCGCGTTTACTGCTGCGTCAATCCTGACTATCGACGGCCAGAACAACTACAACAGCACTATGAGGAAACCCTGAAATGAACTTCAACGCCAAGATCGCCCTCGTTGTCGGCGGCACACGCGGGATCGGTTTCGATGTCAGCCAGAAGCTGATCGAGGCCGGCTGCATCTGCTACATCACCGGGCGCAACGAGGACGATGGCCTGACGGCGCAAAGTCGCCTCGGCGACAACTGCACGTTCATCAGAAGCGACGTCACCGATGAAGCCTCGATCATCGAGCTGTTTCGCATCATCAACGACAAACACGGTCGCCTTGATCTGGCTGTCAACAACGCCGGCGTCACCTCCAAACACGCGCCGATCCGCGACATGGATTTCCCAGACTGGAAACGCGTACTGGAGATCAATCTGCTGGGCCCGCTGCTGTTGCTCAAGCACGAGACCAACCTGATCTCGAAACATGCCGGCGGCTCGATCGTGAACGTCTCGTCCTGCGCCGGTCTGCTCGGGGTGGCCAAGCAAAGCGCCTACTCCACCAGCAAGGCTGCGCTGAACATGCTGACCCAGGTGTGCGCGATCGAGTGCGCTGAAGAAGCCTTGCCTGAGCGCCATTCGGTTCGCGTCAACGCCGTGTGCCCCGGCCCGACATTGGGCGGCATGAACTCGGAAGAACGCCTGAAGGCCAACCCGGAATCGACCAAACACAAGCTGCAGGTGACGGCGATGAAGCGTTTCGCCAATCCGGGCGAAATCTCTGCCGCGATCCTGTGGCTGCTGAGCGACGCCTCGTCGTTTGTCACCGGCACCGTGATGCCGGTTGATGGCGGTTTTTCGGCCGGTAAATTCTGATGCACACGGTCAAACGCAACGCCACCACAGGTCCCCGCGAGAAGGGCAAACAGCGGGTGTTCATCACCGGCGTGAGCAGCGGCATCGGCGAGGCGCTGGCGCAACTGCATCTGCAAAACGGGCACACGGTTTTTGGCACCTCGCGCCGTCAGCCGTATCAGCTGATGGGCCATCCGAACTTCCACTTTCGGCCATTCGACCTCTCCCGGCCGAGCGAGATGGGCGAGTTGTTCAAGGACAACTTTGCCACCGTTCTGGAGCAGGGCGTCGACCGGTTTTTCCTCAATGCCGGGGTCAGCGGAAATGTGCCGGGGCGTGGCGGGGAGTTCTCGCTGGATGAGTTGCAGCATGTGCTCAACGTCAACGTGCTGGCGAACAAGGCCATTCTCGATTTGATGCTGTCTGCCGCGCACCGTCCAGCGACCTGCGTGCTGTCAGCCTCGATGGCCGGCGTACGCTTTCGTGCGGGTACGCTGCCGTACAGCCTGTCGAAAGCTGCGCTGAAGGCATTGGGCGGCGTGTATGCCGAGGAAAATCCGGAGATCTTCTTCGCCGTGCTCGGCCTGTGCAATGTCGATACCGGGCTGTCGCGGCAGGTGAGCTTCAGCCAGCGCACCGCCGACTTTGCCGATCTCAAGTCCTTGCAGCAAAGGGCGTTGGCGCCCGGCTACATGGTCTCTCCCGCGCAACGTGCAATTGACATCCTGGCGATGATCGACGCACCCGATGCCTACGGAATCAAGAGCGGGATATTTGTCGACATGCGCACGGCGCTGGCCGATCACCAGAAAGCGCACCAGCCATTGTCTCAGGCGTAGTCAACGCAGGGACCTGCATCAGCCAATAAAGGAATGTTGGAATGTTCAATCAAGTCAAAGCGCTGACCGAGTCAGCCATTCGGCAACAGGATCTGTTGTTGAGCACCCCGATCGATTTGTCCCATGGCGAAGACAGCCGCCTCTATGGCGTGGACGGCAGCATCGACTCGCTGACCCTGGTGTCGATCATCGTCGATGTCGAAGAGAAACTGCGCAGCCAGTTGGGCGTTGACGTGCGTCTGGCCGATACCACCGACCTGCCCGAAGCCGCCACACCGTTTGCCACGCTGGGCACGCTGATCGCCTACATCATGGACCGGTTGTCTGCAGCGCAAGCTCAGGTTCAAGCCGTTTGACCGAACGAGGGGTTGGGGTATGCAAGTAGCAGCATTTTTGGCTCATCTGAAAAGCGCTGGCAGCCAATTGGCGATCGTCAGTGATGAGGGGCGCTTTACCTATGATCAGTTGCACGCGCAAATAAACGCTTATGGTGCGGAACTGGCGGCAAAGTCCGTCTGCGATTCGTGCGTGCTGCTGGTCGACAACTACAGCTTCAACAGTGTCTGCATGTTGTTCGCGTTGTGGCTGCACAACAACGTCGTCGCGCTTTCTGTGCCCAAGGGCGAGGAGCAACTGGCGCAGTTGGCGGGCGCCGCGGGCGCGCGGTTTTCGGTGATCGGCTGGGGGCCGGAGTCGGCAGTCATTGCTCACGGCAACAATCAGGTGCCGCCCACGGTCGACGGACTGCTGTCGCAACATCAGGCCGGTTTCATTGTGTTTTCTTCAGGTTCGACCGGGCCTGCCAAAGGTGTGGTGCACAGCATCGCGCCATTTTTCGAACGCTACCTGAGTGCCGAACGCTGCGGCACCATTCTGGCGTTTTTGTTGTTCGATCATATCGGTGGCCTGGTCACCGTGCTGCAGGCGCTGGCGACCCATGGCACGCTGGTGTTGCCCAAGGAGCGTTCGCCGCAAGAGGTCGGTCGCTGCATCGAATCGTTCAACGTGCAAACCCTGCACGTGTCGCCGACGCTGCTGAACCTGGCGACGATCACTGGCGTTTTCCAGAAGTGGGACACGACCAGTCTGCAGCGCATCTACTTCGGCTCGGAGCCGAGTTCGCCGGAGGCCATCCAGCGCATTGCCAACGTGATGCCGCAGGTGCAATTGCAGCAGTTGTACGGGATGTCGGAAATCGGTGTGCTGCCGTGCCGCAGCAAGGACGGCGACAGCGCGTGGATGAGGATCGAAGATCCGAATTACAGCCTGCGGGTGGTCGACGGCATTCTGCACGTGCGCGGCGCGACCAACATGCTTGGCTACCTGGCGAGCGCCGGCGACCTGTCGAGTGACGGCTACCTGATCACCCACGATCTGGCCGAGGAACACGAAGGCTACTTTCGGGTCACGGGGCGGGCGGTCGATCTGATCAACGTCGGTGGCAAGAAGGTGTTTCCGTCGCACGTGGAAAGCGTGCTGATGGGCCTGGAAAACGTCTGCGATGTGGTGGTCTACGCGCAGCCCAACCCGCTGCTCGGGCAGATTGTTGCCGCGCAGTTCACCTTGTTCGAACCGGAAGCGCTGGAGGCCTTCAAGGTCCGCCTGTATCAGCACGTTCGCGGCGTTTTGGCCCCGGAGCAACTGCCGCGGGTGGTGTCCATTGCCGAGACTCCGCTGTACACCAGCCGCTTCAAGAAAATGCGTCACCCCGGCGTTCTCGCCCAGTCGTGAGACCGGTTTACTCATCACGTTATAAGGAAATGACAAATGGTTGATCTGGTAAAAATGCGCGCAAGCATCGCTGAAATCCTGTTCATTCCGCTGGCCGAGCTGCACGGCGAAACCGTGCTGGAAAACAGCGACAACTGGGACTCGATGGCGCGAATCGGGATTGTCGCCCTGGTGTTCGAACAAACCGGCGTGAGCGTGTCGGGCGAGGAGATCGAGCGCGTGGTCACGGTGCAGGATCTGTTCGATCTGATCGACCGGAAAATCAAGGACGCCGCATGAGCCTGCTGACCATTGAAGGCGTCGCCATCCGTGCGGTCACGGCAGCGCTGCCCGAGCGCCGTGTGACTGAAGAGGACTTCGCCGAACTGTTCGGCGCCAAGGAAGTCGCACGTATCGCCAAGAGCACCGGCATTCAGTCGATCCGGGAAACCAGAACCCTGCACACCTCCGACCTGATCATCGCCGCGTGTCGCAATCTGCTCGACCAAGGGCATGCTGCGGCAGCGGACATCGATGGCCTGATCGTCGTCACCCAGACCCCGGATTCATGGGTGCCGGGTGTCGGGTTCATGGTGCAGCAGGCTCTCAGCCTGCCGCAGCATTGTCTGGTGCTGAACGTGGCCGCTGGCTGCTCTGGCTACATCAGTGCACTGGTGCAAGCGGGCGCACTGATTTCGTCCGGCGCCTGCAAGAAGATCCTGCTGTGTACCGGCGACGTGACCACGCGGATCCTCGACGAGCGCGACCGCCACGTGAAAATGCTGTTTGGCGACGCCGCTTCGGCAACCTTGCTCGAACCGGGTGACGGCAAGTTCGAGTTCATCTGCGGTGCCGACGGCAGCGGCGGTGCGGCGCTGCAGTCGGACATCGGCTACGCCCGGGAGGAGGGCAGCCACGTCTGCGCGACCATCCAGCGTTTGCAGATGGATGGCACGGCGGTGATGAACTTTGCCCTCAACCGCGTACCACAGACCGTCAAGACCTTGCTCGACGCCACCGGGTCGAGCCCCGCCACGCTGGACTTGCTGGTGCTGCATCAGGCGAACGCGTTCATGCTCAATTACCTGCGGCGGATGATTGGTGTGGCGGCAGAGAAGATGCCGGTCGACATCGATGGCGTCGGCAACACCAGTTCGACCTCGATTCCGATCGTGTTGTCGCGCCATGCCGCGATCGGCACGCCGCAAGCCGAACACGTTGTGTTGTGCGGTTTCGGCGCCGGGTTGTCGTGGGGCGCGTTGAAGGTCGACCTGCGCCAGACCCTCGCTGTGGCACCCTGCGAGGTGCCGGAGAAGTCCGGCCTGGCGGACACGCCGGCGCAGGCAACAGGTGAGCGCCTGCAGGCCTGACCCAGCCATTGACCGGCGATACGCAGCACCTTTGCGGCGATGCCCGCATCGACCTCAAAGGTGCCGCGCTCTGGTTCACATCGTCTGATCACACGGGACCGCTGTTTCATGAACCGTACATTCTGCAACGCACTGGGCATCATCGGGCGCAGGGATAATCTGCTGTGGGAATATCCGTCGCCTTTTCTGCGGTTGTTCCAGTTTCACGAGCGCCACGAATCGGGTGCAATCCGTGCGCAGCCAGACGCGATCATCGCTGCGGTTTGCGCGCTGGACATGCGCGAAGACCGCGTGGTCGATGCGCTGCTGTCCCTGCGTGAATTACCCGGGAAAATACTGCGCAAGTTCGGCGACCCCACACTGCAACAGCAAACCGCGCCCTTTGGTTTTGATGCCTTCACGCTCCTTGAGCGCACCGCCTCTGAAGTGACCTTCGGTTTGGCGGGACGCTTCTGGCGCCCGGATCTGAAGACCGGCCGCATCCCTGACGCTCAAGCTTTCAAGGCATTGGACGACCCGAACGTCGCCAAACTGGTACTGCGCTTTCAGGTCATCGAGCATGCTCAGGGCATTCGCACGCTGCGCACCGAAACCTTCGTCTATTGCGCCAATACCCGCACGAAAATGCTGTTTACCCCTTACTGGCTGCTGATCCGCCTGGCCAGCGGCTGGATCCGGCGGCGCAACCTGGCTTCGATTCAGCGGCAATTCTCGACGCAACGCGCTGTGTAAAAGCACGCATCAATTGGTTACATTGATAGCCTCTGCGAATCAGTCCTTTGCGAGTCCCGCCATGGCCATCAACTTCGATCTCAACGACCTGCAAGCCTTTCGCGCCGTGGTCGAGCAAGGCAGTTTCCGCAAGGCCGCCGACACCGTGCGCCTGTCGCAACCGGCCCTGAGCCGGCGCATCGAAAAGCTCGAAGACGCCCTCGGCGTGAAGCTGTTCGAGCGCACCACGCGCAAGGTCAGCCTGACCCAGGCCGGACGCGGTTTCATGCCCAGCGTCGAACGTTTGCTCGATGACCTGGACGTGGCGCTGCTGGGCATCAGCGAAGTGGCCTCGACGCGACTGGGGCATGTCACGGTCGCCTGCGTGCCGTCGGCGGCGTACTACTTCATGCCGCGTGTGGTCGCCCGTTATCACCAGCAGTTTCCGCGAATCAAAGTCAAAGTCCTCGATTCCAGCGCCCACGATGTGCTCAGCGCGGTGGTTAACGGCGAGGCGGATTTCGGCTTGAGTTTCATGGGCACCCAGGAGGCCAAAGTCGAATTCGAACCGCTGGTGCAGGAAAGCTACGTGGTTGCCTGTCGCCGCGATCACCCGTTGGCCGGGCGCAGCAGCGTGACCTGGGATGAGTTCTATCAGCAGGACTACATCTCGCTGGACAAGACCTCCGGCAATCGTTTCCTCCTCGATCAGGCCTTGAGCGGCGTGGTACCGCAGCGCCCGAGCATTTGCGAGACGCGGCACGTGACGACCATGATCGGTCTGGTGGAAGCAGGGTTGGGCGTGGCGGCTGTGCCGCTGATGGCGATGCCCGGCCCGGATCATCCGATCCTGACGCGGGTGCCGCTGACCGATCCGCAAGTGATGCGCAGTGTCGGCATCATCAAGCGCCGGGATCGCACGTTGACCCCGGCGGCATTGGAACTGGAGCGGCTGGTGGTGGAAATGAAGGTCCAGCCGCCCACGATCAGCGCTTGACCGAATCCAGCCCGGTGGCCTGCACATCCGCCTGGGCGGCGGGTGCGGCGAGGTAGGCAAGCAGGGCTCTGGCCTCTTTTGGATGCTGCGCGCCGACCGGAATGCCGGCGGCGAAGCGTGTGACCGACTGCACCGACTCCGGAATCTTGCCGACAAAACTCACCCCCGGCACTGGCAGCAATTCGCTGACCTGCTGGAAGCCCAGTTGATAGTCGCCAGTGGCAACCACCGAGCCGACCGGGATTTTCGGGATCATCTTCGCCTTCGGTTTCAGTTGATCCTCAACGCCGAGCTTCTTGAACAACTGCTGCTCGATGTACACGCCGCTGGCGCTGTCGGAGTAGGCCACCGACTGTGCGTCGAGCAGGGTTTTCTTCAGGCTTTCGACGCTGCTGATGTCGGGTTTCGCCGCGCCTTCACGCACCACCAGGCCGATGCGCGAGTCCGCCAGTTCGACTCGCGAGGCCGGGTCGACCTTGCCTTGTCTGATCAGGTCGTCGAGGGCATAGCCGACCATGATCACCACGTCGGCGTGTTCGCCACGAGCGAGCCGATTGGGGATTGCCTCCGGGGCTTTGCCCATCGAGGGGCCGAGTTGGGTGTCGAGGGTGTTGCCGGTGGCGGCAGCAAATTTCGGCCCGAGGATTTTGTACGCGGCGGTGAAGCCGCCCGACGTCATCACGTTCAGCTGTTCAGCGTGTGCCAGGGCGCTGAATGCGAAGAGGGCGACGGCGCTGAGGTTGATCAGTTTTTTCAAAGTGATTGCTCCTTATGCGGCAACCGGTTGCAACCGGCCGCCTGCGCGGCGATAGAGGTACAACGTGGCGCACAACGCACACAGTGCGCCGACGCTCATCCAGTAACCGGGCGCGGCCTTGTCACCGGTGTACTGGATCAGGAAGGTCGACATCGCCGGGGTGAAGCCGCCGAAAATTGCGGTCGCCAGGCTGTAAGCGAGAGAGAAACCGGCCACCCGCACTTCCACCGGCATGATCTCGGTGAGCGCCGGAATCATTGCGCCGTTGTACATGCCGTAAATGAACGACAGCCACAGCAGCGACAGCAACATGTGGCTGAAGCTCGGCGCCTGCACCAGGTATGACAGCGCCGGATACGTGGTGGCCAGGGCCAGCAGCGACATGGTGATCAGCACCGGACGCCGGCCGATACGGTCGGACAACATGCCGCCAATCGGCAGCCAGAAGAAGTTCGACACACCCACCAGCAAGGTCACCAGCAGCGCATCGGAGGTGCTCAGGTGCAGCACGGTTTTGCCGAAGGTCGGCGCGTAGACGGTGATCAGGTAAAACGCGGTAGTGGTCAGTGCGACCATCAGCATGCCGCCAAGCACCACCACCCAGTTCTGGCCGAGGGTGCGGAAAACTTCGCCCATGCTCGGGCGGTGTTTGCGTGCGGCGAACTCCTCGGTTTCCGCCAGGTTACGGCGCAGCAGAAAGATGAACGGCACGATCATGCAACCGACGAAAAACGGAATCCGCCAGCCCCAATCAGCAATCACATTGGGGGCCATCCACGCATTCAGCGCATAGCCCAGCGCAGCGGCGACAATGATCGCCACTTGCTGACTGGCCGACTGCCAGGCTGTGAAAAAGCCCTTGCGGCCCGGGGTGGCGATCTCCGAGAGGTACACCGAAACCCCGCCCAGTTCCGCACCGGCGGAGAAGCCTTGCAACAGCCGCCCGATCAACACCAGCGCCGGAGCGAACAGACCGATGGTTTCGTACCCGGGCACCAGCACGATCAGGATCGTGCCGCTGGCCATGATCGACAGGGTGACGATCAGCCCTTTGCGCCGACCGACATCATCGATGTAGGCGCCAAGCACGATAGCCCCCAGCGGGCGCATCAGAAAGCCTGCGCCGAACACGGCAAACGTCATCATCAGGGAAGCGAACTCACTGCTCGCCGGGAAGAACACCGCCGCGATCTGCGTGGCGTAGAAACCGAACAGAAAGAAGTCGAACTGTTCGAGGAAATTGCCCGAGGTCACCCGGAAAATGGCGCCGGCCCGCGAGCCGCCGTGAGGGATTGAGGCTGTCATAGAAAAGAACTCCACCGCTTTTATGACGTGCGCGACGTGGAAGCGGCGCACGGTTGTTATTGCGGCGGATAGTGGCGCAGGTGTAACCGGATGTTAATTGCATTATTGGTATGGATTGATGCGCAAAGTGGATCAATCCTCTGAATTACTACTGTACCTATGGGAGCGGGCTTGCTCGCGAAAGCGGTGTATCAGGCGAAGAAAATATTGGATGTGCCGGCCTCTTCGCGAGCAAGCCCGCTCCCACAAGTTAGTGGGTTGTCCGCAAATCCCGTTAACGCCATTGGGCCCTGTGGGAGCGGGCTTGCTCGCGAAAGCGGTGTATCAGGCGAAGAAAATATTGGATGTGCCGGCCCCTCTTCGCGAGCAAGCCCGTTCCCACAAGTTAGTGGTTTGACTGCAAATCTTGTTAACGCCACTGGGCCCTGTGGGAGCGGGCTTGCTCGCGAAAGCGGTGTATCAGGCGAAGAAAATATTGGATGTGCCGGCCTCTTCGCGAGCAGGCTCGCTCCCACAAGTTAGTGGGTTGTCCGCAAATCTTGTTAACGCCGCTGGGCCCTGTGGGAGCGGGCTTGCTCGCGAAAGCGGTGTATCAGGCGAAGAAAATATTGGATGTGCCGGCCTCTTCGCGAGCAGGCTCGCTTCCACAGGTTTGTGGGTTGTCTGCAAATCTTGTTAACGCCGCTGGGCCCTGTGGGAGCGGGCTTGCTCGCGAAAGCGGTGTATCAGGCGAAGAAAATATTGGATGTGCCGGCCTCTTCGCGAGCAGGCTCGCTCCCACAGGTTTGTGGGTTGTCTGCAAATCTTGTTAACGCCGCTGGGCCCTGTGGGAGCGGGCTTGCTCGCGAAAGCGGTGTATCAGGCGAAGAAAATATTGGATGTGCCGGCCTCTTCGCGAGCAGGCTCGCTCCCACAGGTTTGTGGGTTGTCTGCAAATCTCGTTAACGCCACTGGGCCCTGTGGGAGCGGGCTTGCTCGCGAAAGCGGTGTGTCAGGCAATGCCAATGCTGGATTGTCTGGCTTCTTCGCCTGCAATTTCTTTCTTGCTGGTTTGCGTTTCGGGTGGTGTGACCAGGAAGGGTGGTAGCGGGCAATCGAGCAGATCCGCCACCGCACGAAACAACTCGGCCTCCGCCACAGTGATCACCCCGTCATGCATCACACACCGGGTCATGGCATTGAGCAGGGCGGGACGCTCCTCGGGCATCAGGTGACGCAGGCGTTTGATTGCGGCTTCGAGCCCTTGCAGATCCTCAAGCTCGACAGGCAATTCCAACGGTCGCTCGAACGGCAATTCCTCCCAGGCAAAGTGCAGCGCCTGTAACGCCACTTGCTGATTCTGCTGACCGGCGCGCGCCAGCGCATTCAACAGCACCAGCAGTTGTTCGGCGCACTGGAACAGGCCGAATTTGAACTGTACCGCTGGCGCGCCCTCGACATTGCGTTCGACGATGCGCAGCAGCGTCCACTCCAGCAACTCGGTTTCGTTATCGGCGTCGATCAGCAGATTCAGGTTGCGCTTGACCTTGGCAAACGATTTTTTGTCCAGCTGTTGCAGGCTTGGAATCGCCAGATCAAGCAATGGCAGACGCAGGCCGGGATTGAGCTGCGCTAGTGGTTCACGCAACAGACCCACGGCATCAAACACACTCTCGTCGATTTCCCGCCGCAGTGCATCAAGTTGAGCCCCTTGCAGGGAACCGGAACGTGACAGCAGCAGCCCATAAACAATGGCCTGTGCGCCCTCAATGTTGCGGGCTGCGGATTTGAGCGTTTGCTCAATGTCTTCCAGCACACGGCGAGCTTCCATCAGGTGTTCTTTTTGCGGGGCACCCATGGCCGCAACAGAAGCCTGAACTGCATTCATATCGTAAAGCACCGACTTGGCCGCAGCGGGAACACCGCCGAACGCCTCCGGTAGGGGCGGTCTGGCGGTGGACTGCGTCTCGGTTTGCGCTGCTGCGATTTTGATGAAGCTGCCGTCCCATTGCGCATCGACTCGGCGAATTCGCTCCTGCAGATCAGGATGGGAAGCCGTCGAGTCGGTGTTCGAGTAACCCGGTCCGAAGTACAAGTGGCTGTATTCCTCCGCGCGCGCGGAACTGATGGTTGCGCCCAATTCATAACCGCCAATTTTCTTCAACGCACCGGCGATGCTTTGCGGGTCGCGGGTGTATTGCACAGCAGTTGCATCGGCGAGGAATTCACGCTGTCGACTGATTGCAGATTTGATCAGATTGCCAAAAATCGTCCCCGCGATACCCACAAACAACAGTACAAAACCAATCAACATCGGTATCGCGACGAACTTACTGCGCTGCAGCGGGGTTTTGCCGACCTGTTCCGTGCCTTCCAGGATATAGCTGCCGGTCAACCCGAGAACCATAATCCCGTGGACGATGGCAATCAGTCGGGTGTTGAGGCGCATGTCACCGTTATAGATATGACTGAACTCATGGGCGATCACCCCTTGGAGCTCGTCACGGGTCAGCACACTGATTGCGCCTTGGGTGACGCCGATGACGGCGTCCTGTGGCGTGAGTCCCGCCGCGAAGGCGTTGATGCCCAGATCGGGCAGCAAGTACACCGTGGGCACGGCGGTTCCGGAGGCGATGGCCATTTCTTCCACCACGTTCATCAATCGCTGCTCTTCCAGCGTCTGTGCGCTGTGGTTGATCACGCGCCCGTCGAGGCGTCGCGCAACCACTTTGCCGCCTTCTGACAAATCAGCAAGCTTGGTCAGACTGCCCAGCAGCACGATGCTGACGACCACCGCCGATACGGTCATGACCAACTGCCGATCGAGCTTCAAATCCATCAGGACGTTACCGCTGCCATCCTCGACCGGGATGGTCATCAGCACACACGACATTGCGATCAGACTGAGTACTGCCATGAACATCAAGAAAATGAGATACACGGTGCGGCGCTTGGCCTGGCGCTGTTGCTGGAAGAAATTCATCGTAATGTCCTGAAATTGTCGAGTGCGCCTGAGGCATCGTGCTCAGGTGTGCAGGCGGTTACTGCGCGGGCGGTAACGTAAACTGGCCGTCCCATTGCGGATCGATCCGCCGGATGCGCTCACTCAGGTCAGGATGGGTGGCGAACAGACTCTTGAAGAATGTCGTCGAGCCGGCGCTGAAATACAGGTGGCTGAACTCTTTGGCCCGTGGCGAACTCAGGGTCGAGCCCTGGCTGCCGATTTTTTTCAGCGCGCCGGCAATGCCTTGTGGGTTGCGGGTGAATTGCACGGCGCTGGCATCAGCGAGGTATTCGCGCTGTCGGCTCACGGCAGCCTTGATCACGTTGGCAAAGAAGCTGCCGATGAAACCGGCCACGCACAACACCATGCCCATGAACGCCAGCAGCAGCAAAAGATATCCGTCATCGTTCTTTTTGCTTTTCTTCGACCTGGTCAGACCAAACAGCAAATAGGCGCCGGCCAGACCCACCACCAGAATCCCGTGGACAGTCGCCACCAAGCGGGTATTGAGGAGCATGTCACCGTTGTAGATATGGCTGAACTCGTGAGCGATCACCCCTTGCAGTTCCTCGCGCGTCAGCAGCGATATCGCGCCCTGGGTGACGCCGATCACCGCATCCTTGGGGGTGAAACCCGCTGCGAACGCATTGATGGTTTCGTCGGGCAGCAGATACACCGCCGGTATGGCGACGCCGGAGGCCAGCGCCATTTCCTCGACCACATTCATCAGTCGACGCTCATCCGTTGTGCGCACGTCGTCGTTGACCGGACGCCCGCCAAGCTTTTCCGCGATCACTTTGCCGCCGCCCAACAGTTGAAAATACTTGAACAGACTGCCGAGCAACACGATGCCCGAAACGATCAGGGCGACCACGGCTGTGGTGTGCAGGGCTTTGGTCCTGGCCTCGCTGTCATGCTGGTTATCAAGGACGCCGATGACAAATGGCAGACTGGCAAGGGTGATCAGGCAGAGCACTGCGATGATCATCAGCGCGACGAGCAAAGCGGTCTGGTGACGCGCCTGGCGTTGTTGTTGGAAAAAATTCATGAGGCCGTCCGTGGGCAGAGAGGGGTCAGAAAGAAACTTTGGGGGCGACTTTGATTGCCAGCGTGTCGGCGAATTTCAACGGCGCCGCGTCGCTGCCGTGACCGAATCCGGGGGCCAGCAGCAAGGCCGGAAAGCCCTGCTTGAGCGTGTTGTAGGCCATTACCGCATCGTTGTAGGCCTGGCGCGCAAAACTGACCCTGTTTTCAGTGCTGCTCAACTCTTCGCTGAGTTGTTGCATGTTTTGCGAAGACTTGAGGTCGGGATAAGCCTCCAGCGTCACATTCAGCCGACTCAAAGCGCTGCTGAGGGTGCTGTCCGCCAGGCCCAACTGTTCGATGTTTTTTGCGCTGCCCGGCTGCGCCTGTGCAGCCTCGAGCCCGACCACTGCGGCATTGCGCGCTGCAATCACCGCTTCGAGGGTTTCACGCTCGTGGGCAAGGTAGCCTTTGGCAACCGCTACCAGATTGGGGATCAGGTCGTAGCGGCGCTTGAGCTGGACTTCAACCTGGGCAAAGGCGTTTTTGATTTCATTGCGCCGGGCAACCAGCGCATTGAACAGGTACACGCAATAGAGCGCGCAGAGTCCGAGCAAAACCAGATTGACGACAAGATAGGTGTTCACGGTGATGTCCTTGTTCACTCGGCGGGATTTTGCGCGGCATGTTAGCGCAAAAGCACGCGGTTGAGCCCGGATCCTGTGGGCGCGGGCTGGCTCGCGAAAACGGCCTGTCTGCCAACTACACTCTCCCGGCCAGCCCAGGCAAAAAAACAAGGAATGATTCTGTGACTCCGCAGTCGGAGTTCAGGTATCACACATCTGAAGGAGGTTCACCGATGAACAGCAAAACCCTAATCGCCAGCCTGGCCCTCGTCGCCGGCATTGCCGGGATCAGTCCACTTGTTCAAGCGGCGCAAACCTCAAGCGAACCTGCTGTCCAGTCCCCGACCAGCGACCGTGAATTGAAGGTCAACGACCGGGCTCCAGACATTTATCAGCGCAGCGACAAAGCCTTGAAAAACTGGAAACAGAAAGGCTTGAAAGCACCGATCGAACAGGCGCAGTGGGTGCAAATCAACGACAAGTACGTGATGGTCATGATCACCAACGGCACCATCGTCCAGATGCAACCAGTCGAGCGTTAAGCACCGGGCTCAAAGGCCCTGCACATGCACTCGTGCAGGGCTTTCGCCGCCCAACCGATACTGATTGTTCCCACTGCGCTTGGCTTCATACATCGCCAGATCGGCAATGTGCAGCAGCCGATCCATGGTTGGCGCATGGTCGGGAAACACCGCCACCCCAAGGCTGGTACCGATGTGGCGCTGGTCGTTGCCGATGCCGATCGGTGGCGACAGTTCGATGAAAATCTTCTGGCAGATGCGGCGGGCTTCGTCTTGCAGGTTGAGGCTCGGCGCCAGGCCTTGCAGGATCACCACGAACTCGTCGCCGCCGATGCGCGCGACGGTATCGGTGGCGCGCAGGATGCGTTTGAGGCGGGTGGCGGTGGTGATCAAGACGCGGTCGCCAGCGGCGTGGCCGTAGTGGTCGTTGATGTTTTTGAAACCGTTCAGGTCGACGAACACCAGTGCCACGCGAGTGTTGGTTTGTCGCGCCTGGTCCAGTGCTTCGGCCAGGCGCTCTTCCAGCACCAGTCGATTGGGCAGTCCGGTCAACGGGTCGTAGTGGGCGAGGTGCTTGAGGTAACTGGCCGAGGCTTTTTCTTCGGTGATGTCGCGCACCACGCCCATCATTTTGATGACCGCATCGTGGTCGTTGCGCACCACGTTACCGGTCTCCCGCAGCCAGCGAATCGTGCCATCGGGCCAGACCACGCGGTACTCCTCGTCGTGGTTTTCGCCGGTTTCCAGGCAACGCAACTCGCCGTCGCGCACGCGCAGGCGATCGTCCGGGTGCACGCAGGAACAGAACAGCGCATAGGACGGAGTGATCTCGCCGATCTTGAACCCGAACATGCCGTAGATCGCGTCAGACCAGTACAGTCGATCGGTGTCGACTTCCCAATCCCAGGTGCCGATCCGCGCAAAATACTGGCTGCGCTTGAAGCGCTCGGCGTCGTGATCCTGATGGATGTTTCTGCCTTCGGCGGCGCGGGCCAGCAGTTCTCGGTATTCGGCTAACTGCCGGCGCAAGTCGCGTTCGCGCAAAACCAGCACGGCAATCACAGCAAGCATGACGACGCCAATGGCAAGGCCGATCCAGAGCTGAATCATTGGGGCGCTGCCAGCATGAGGAGTCGATCCGAGAAGTAATGGCGGTTTGCTATGTTAATGCTTGGTCACTCACTTCGGATACAGCGTTGATCTGCGCTTGCGGGTTGCCAATCACCGACAATTCTGGGAAAACGGCCGCCAGCTGAACAATAGAGTGAATGTTATGAATGATGAACTGCAGGTAATCGATCTTCAGGTGGGAGAGGGCAAGGCCGCCGTCAAAGGCGCGCTGATCACCACTCATTACACCGGTTGGCTGGAAGACGGCAGCGAGTTCGATTCTTCCCACAGCCGTGGCAAACCTTTCCAGTGCGTGATTGGCACTGGAAGGGTGATCAAGGGCTGGGATCAGGGACTCATGGGCATGCAGGTGGGCGGCAAGCGCAAGCTGCTGGTGCCCGCGCACCTGGGTTATGGCGAGCGGACGATGGGCAAGATCCCGCCGAATTCGAATCTGCTGTTCGAGATCGAGTTGCTCGAGGTTTTGACGCGGGACGATTGAGGATCACGCCTTCGCCTCTTGACCTGAGAACGTGTCGCGCCAGGCCAGCCAGCGGCGCTCCAGCCCCGCAAGCAACCCGTCGCTGAGTTTGCCGAGCAGGGCGAGCACGATGATGGCCGCCAGCACGATGTCCGGTCGCGAGGTTTCACGCCCATCGCTGAGCAGATAGCCCAGACCCTTGGTCGCGGCGATCAGTTCGGCGGCCACCAGAAACATCCACGCCAGGCTCATGCCGCTGCGCAGCCCGGTGAACAGGCCGGGCAGGGCGGCCGGCAACAGAATTCGCCGAACCAGTTGCAGGCGGCTGAAGCCATAAATGTGACCGACTTCCACCAGTTTTCGATCAATGTTGCGAATCGCCGCGACCACGTTGACGTAGACCGGAAAGAACGCGCCGATGGCGATCAGCACGACTTTGGAGGTTTCATCGATGCCCAGCCACAGCAGCAACAGCGGCACCCAGGCCAGGCTCGGGATGGAGCGCAGGGCGGCGAACGTCGGCTCCAGATACGCTTCGGCCTCACGGCTCAGACCGACCCAGGCGGCAAACACCAGCGCCAGGCTGGCGCCGATCGCAAACCCGAGCAACACGCGAGTCAGGCTGGCACCAATGTGCTTCCACAAAGCGCCTTCGGCGAGGTCGGTGAGGGTCAGGGCGATCTCGCTCGGGGCGGGCATTTGGTAGGACGGCAGCCAGCCGATGCGCACGATGAACTCCAGTGCGACTACGGCCAGCAGCGGCAGGGCCAGGCCTTTCAAGCGCCGTCGCCAGGTTGGATTGAGCGGGGAAGGACGCGTCTTCGACAGGCGCCGAGGTGCGGGCAGTTCATTACTGCGTGTGGTCATACGTGGGCTCCGTTCACCGCGAAACCGCGTCAGGCGCAGGTTCGCGGTGAGTCTGATCGATTACTGGCGGGCGACGGCTTGCTGCACACCGCTGTCGAGCAACTGATCGATGACTTGATCGACATTCACCCCACGCCGTACCAGCTCCTCGGAAACCAGAATCGGCGCCGCTGCCTTGGAGGCCTGCACATCCTTGGCGGTCAGTTGCGGACTGCTCAGGTCGGTGCGCGACAGTTGCAGCTTGGCCACGTCCAGCGGCAGGCCGGACTCCTTGGCGAGCAGGGCGGCGAACTCACCCGGGTTTTTCAATGCCCATTCCCGCGCCTGTTCGTAGGCTTTGATCACGCTGGCGATGGTTTGCGGATGCTCCTTGGCGTACTGCTCGGTGACGCTGACCACGCCATAACTGTTGAACGCCGGGTTGCGATACAGCAGGCGCGAACCGGCCTGGACCTGGCTGGCCGCCATGTGCGGGTCAAGGCCTGCCCAGGCGTCGACATCACCCTTTTCCAGCGCGGTGCGGCCGTCCGGATGCTGCAGGTGTACCAACTCCACGTCGTCTTTTTTCAGCCCGGCCTGTTGCAGGCTGCGCAGGGTGAACAGGTAAGGATCGGTGCCCTTGGTGGCGGCGATTTTCTTGCCTTTGAGGTCGGCAACGCTCTGGTACGGCGAGTCTTTTCGCACCACCAACGCGGTCCATTCGGCGCGGCTGTAGACGTAGACCGATTTGATCGGGCTGCCGTTGGCGCGGCTCAGTACGGCAGCGAGGCTGGCGCTGGAGGCGAAATCGACGCCGCCGCTGTTCAGGTATTCCAGCGAACGATTACTGCCCTGGCTGAGCACCCAACTGACTTTGGTCTGAGGCAGGGCTTTTTCGAGGAAGCCAAAATGCTTGAGCACCAGGCTCACGGGGGAGTAATAGGCGTAATCCAGATGAACCTCGGCGGGCGCGGCTTCGGCGGCGTGGGCCAGCGGTTGCAGGCCCAGCGCCATGGCGCTGGCGACCAGGAGCGTTTTGAGACGGGAAAACGGTAAGAACGATGTCATGAGGGGCGCTCCGGCAAAAGCACTGTTTTTATGTCCGAAAATATATTTTTAACGGCTGCGTCCTGCATCAATGGAATATTGCAGGCTCTGTGCCATGTGTGTCTGAGCCCGTGTTTACGGGAGGATTGCCAGGTTTGCTGGTGTTCAGCTGTTGCTGGAGCAACAGTGTGACGAGGGGCTGTTGCGTAACGGACAGCGAGCATTCAGGGTACTGAGCTTATGCATTAATCGAATTTAAAAATGACTGATCAAGAGCGTTATGGTCTATGCAAAATCCATTGCAGGACCCGCCATGAAGCTCTCCCGTTTCCTCCGCACCACCCTGATTGCCGGACTGTTCGCCACTCCGTTGGCCTACGCCGCTGAGCCATTGGTCCTGCACGTCGGTGATCAGAATTACTACAACATCCGCGCCTCGATAGAAGCGTCCGGGGTGTTGAAAGACGCGCCTTACAGCGTTGACTGGAAGCATTTCCAGGCGGCTGCGCCATTGGCCGAGGCGTTGCAGACCGGTTCGCTGGATCTGGGCTTTCTCGGCGATTCCGGTTTTCTGTTTCTCGCCGCCAAACAGGCGCCGGTGAAGCTCATCGGTGTATCGCGGCAGAACCCGGACACCATCGCGTTGCTGGTGCCGAGAGATTCGCCGGTGAAAACCATCGCCGATCTGAAAGGCAAGAAAGTCGCTTATTGGCCCGGGGCCTGGAGCCAGCAATTGACCTTGCGTGCGCTGGAGCAGGGCGGTCTGCCGGAAAATTACGTCGAGTTCGTCAAGCTGATGCCGATCGATGCGGCGGCTGCGTTGCCGCAAGGCAGTATCGACGCCTTCCCGGTGTGGGAGCCGTACATATCCCAGCAAATCGTGTTTTCCGGTGCGCGACCGATTCTCACCGCGAAGAACCTGATGCCGGGCCTCAGCGCCATTGCGGCGTCGGCGCCATCAATCGACAGTAAACGCGCAGCGATCACCGATTTTCTCGGACGTTTGAAGCAGGCACGAGCCTGGGTCGACAGCCATACCGACGAATACGCAGATCTCTGGGCGAAGAAAGCCAACCTCGATCAGCAGGTGTCACGCCACTGGTTGCGTCAGGCGCACATGACGGTCGGGCCAGTGGATCAACAGGCCGCAGCAGACCTGCAAAGCACCGCGGACTTCCTGTTCAAGGTCAAGGCATTGCCGGCGCCGCTGGCCACCGCCGGGATCATCGACACCTCGTTCCAGCAGGCACTGGCTGACTGAACGAGCGCCGGAACCAAAGCCTGTGTACCCTATTCAAACCTGGCTCGAACAGCCGGGCGCAGGGATGGATCAGGGCGAGGGAGTTTTGCCAGTCGACAACAGGGCCGCAACGGTCAGGCGCAAGGCAAAACATGAAATACGCTTTCAACTTTCTCTGTGCTGCGGCCATCGCGCTCGGGCTGGCCGGCTGCATAGCGGCGCCCATCGAGATGACCGCGCAAACCGCCACCCGCCTCAAATCCCAGGCGCCGGTGCGGTTTCTGCTGACGTTCGATGACGGCCCGAGCGCTTCGAGCTTCTGGAACCCGTCGGCGACGGTGCTCGACAGCCTCAAGGTCAACCCGGTGCAACCGGACATCAAAGCGGTGTTCTTCGTCCAGACCCGCGCGCCCCGTGCCGGCAACAGTGAGATCGGCCGCGGCATCATGCGCCGCGAGCACGCCGAAGGGCACATCCTGGGGTTTCACACGGCCACTCATTGGCACACCAACCATCGCTCGCTCGACCCGCAGGAACTGGAGCAGTCGTTGACCAACGGCAGTGCAGATATCGCCGCGATCACCGGGGCGGCGCCAATCCTGCTGCGGCCGCCATTCTGGAATTACGACAAACGCACGTTCGCGGCCTATCAACAGCACGGCCTGCACGTGTTATTGACCGATTTGAGCGCCAACGACGGCAAGATCTGGGGCTTCAACGCCAGCCCCAGGCGTCGGGCGAACATGTTGCGGCAGCTGTCGGAAGTCCGCGAGCGGATTGCCCTCGGGGAATTTCCGACCGTGGACGGGGTGATTCCGGTGGTGGTGACCTTTCATGACCTCAACCGCTATACCGCACGCCATACCCGCGAGTACCTGCAAATCCTCCTCGACAGTGCCGCAGCCACTGGCGTGAGGTTGGCGGACAAGCCGTTTTACGATGATCATGCGGCGTTGCAGAAAGCGGCGCTGGCGCGTACGGTTCAGCAAAGTTCGGAGCCGGTGCAACTGCCGGGGATGTGGAACTGGATCTGGGATCATGATGCGCACTGAGGCTGCGCCAGAAATGTGATCGGGTTGGCAATTGCCGGGGCGGCAGGTCGGCGAAGCCTCATCTATGCTAAACGGGTCGACCGACTCATCGCCTGCGAGGCGTGCGCCCATGCTAGCCATTGCCGACATTTGCCGGATAGTCGAATCCGGCTTTCCGTCGCTTGAATGCGAATGCACCCAAGTGGAGCAGGGACTGTTGCGGATCAAGGTTTATGAGCCTGACTCCGGACGGGTCGAGTTGTTGCTCAATGGTGTGTCGCCGGAACACCTGGTGACGATCCGCGATATTTCCAACTTCATCGGCGAATTGCGCACGGAAATGAGCGCCGGACGCCGAGCGTTCGCCGGTTGAAACCTCACAAGCGTCGCTGAAATGCCTGCACGATGCGCAGCGTCGCTTCGCTGGTGGGCAGATTCTGCACGGCGTCCAGCGGATGCCAGATGCATTCGGTGATCTCGTTTTGCGGGCGCAACTGTTCGAGGTCCAGCACTGACGCCTCGTAGACATGATGCTGGGTGCTGCCGCTGCGCAACTCCATCAGATAAAGCATCTGTTCCGCCTCCAGTGCGGTTTCTTCCTGCAGCTCGCGCGTTGCTGCGGTGGCTTTGCTTTCCCCGGGCTCCACCTTGCCACCCGGCAAGGTCCAGCGACATCTGGGTTTGCGCACCAGGAGGATGTGTCGATCCTGCTCGCAAATGACGGTTGCACGTTCTTTCATCTGTTACCTGTTTACTGCGTGTCACATAAATGAAATAAATCTGCAATATTCGAGCCGGGCCGCAAACCACAGGTTCCGTGGGATCTTGGATTGCCCGGTCGAGCAAAAAGTGCCGGAACGCTGGCGCGACACTCGGTCGGCACACCGGCAGCCGCTGGGTGTAAGGTAAAAAAGTATGGCTGAATCAATCGCCGGCAGAAAAGGAGGTACCCATGAGCATTCCTGTACTGAACAAGATGCACATGAACGGCTACGACGTACTCAGCGTGAACAACGGCCCATGGCGGGTTTGTACCCAGGGCGACCGCCTTGCGTCGTTTGGTAGCAGAGAAGAGGCGCTGGCTTACGCCGCCGCGTTGCCGGGTTACAAACAACGCTCGGCGCGGGCGCGAAGTCACACCACAAGTTGACGCAAATGTAACGAAAGAGCCCCGGTGATTGCCGGGGCTTCTGTTGAGGGGCGGGCGTTGTCAGTGGACTTTGCTTCGGCTGATGGTGCGCGTCTTTACTTCCCTGGCATACAACTGCAGCCGCTCTTCATCGCTTTGCAGCACCTCGCAAGACCTGAGCACTGCCTGGGCATCCGCTTCATTGCCGCTCTTGCGCAGTTGTTCGGCAATGCGCTTGAGGTCGACCGCCGACCACCTCAGGTCCGATGCAACGGCTTGCAGGTCGCGCTGAAGTTCGTGTTCGTATTCATTGAGCCGCATGATCACCTCCGGAACATTCTCGGTAGAAAAGAGTAGCCGTATTTTTTCATCGAGGGTGCACAGCTCGTCTGTCACCGGGCGCAATGGATGTAAATATTTGTCCAATTTCCCCTGTGGGCGTGGTGCCACGATGGATGTGCACCCAGTTACACGTTACATTCGCTTTTTTTCAGATCAGGGAAACACCATGCGGATATGGATCGGGAGTTTGGCGTTGGCATTGCTTGCAGGTTGCTCGTTGCCGGCGTCACTGGTACCGGGTGAGCCGAATCTCAGCAAGACCAGCACCAAGGCGCCTAAAGACTATGCCGCGTGCCTGTTGCCGTTGTGGCAGAAGGACATTCCGAAGACCACGCAGACGGCGATCTCCAACGGTTATCGGATCACTGCGCCCAGCATCGTTACCGCTGACGAGATTCTCGACATCATCAAGTACAAGGACGGCAGCCGGGTTTCGCTGTACCAAGGGCCGCCATGGGCCAAGTCCGGGTCGTTGCGCAAATCGGTGCGTGACTGCCTGTAAAACCCAGCCTCAGCTGCAAAAGCCCGCCGCCAAAAAAAAGCAGAAACCGGATCACCGGTTTCTGTTTTTTTTTGGCTTTTTGCTCAGGCCGCGATGTTGCGCCCGAAGGCTATGACCAAAACTCATGGCCCCATGATTTTTAATGGTTACGGCCCGCGCAAACCCCGGTGTTAAAAAATCGCAAGCACAGCTCATCAATAACAACCAGAGAGCGTTTGCAGCCATGTCCCGTTTCCCTCGCCACATCTCCCTACGCCCGTTATTGAGCGCACCGGCCATTCGGCCCGCGTGAGCTATCGACCATCCCTCGCAGCGCAAAAGAGTAATGACTGATGAAAGAACTCGACCTGTACATCGGTGAAGGTTTCGAAGGCCCGGGCGTGAACGCCGCACACATCAATATCCTGATCGGCCCGCGCAATGGCCCGGCCGGACAGGCGTTCGCCAACAGCCTGGCGTCGCCGAGTCAGGGCCATTGCCCATTCATGGTGATCGCCCAGCCGAACATTCCGGTCAAGCCGATGACCCTGTATGTGAACAAGGCCGCGATCAGCAGCGACCTGCACGGCAATGCCACCTGGGGCGCGTCGCAGGCCGGGATCGCCAAAGCCGTGCTCGAAGCGCTGCTCGACGGCACCTTGCCGCCGGAAGCCGAGGACGAGTGGGCGATTGTCACCGCCAACTGGGTCAACCCGGCCTGCGACGACCTCGATGCGGTCTACCTGAACAACTACAACGCCTGTCGCACCGCGATCCGCGCCGCCCTGACCGGCAAGCCGCAAACCGCACAGCTGGCCGATGTGGTCAATCACATCAGCAACCCTTTCTACACGCCAAAAGCCTGAGGTCCGCGCCATGCAATACATTCGTTTGGGCCACTCTGGCCTGCAGGTTTCTCGTCTGTGCCTGGGCACCATGAACATGGGCACGCCGGACTGGAAACCGTGGATCTTCAATGAAAAACAGAGCGAGCCGATCGTCGCCCACGCGCTGGACAAGGGTGTGAACTTCATCGACCTGGCGGACTTCTATTCCGCCGGTGTCGGCGAGGAAGTGGTGGGGCGCATCGTCAAGCGCCTGGCTCGCCGCGAGGACCTGGTGATCACCACCAAGGTCGGTTACGGCACCCGCAGCGGGATCAACGCCAGCGGCCATTCGCGCAAGCACATCATGGACAGCATCGACGCCTCGCTGAAACGCCTGAACATGGATTACGTCGACGTGTTCATGCTGCATTACTTCGATGTGAACACCCCGGTCGAAGAAACCATGTCGGCGCTGAACGACATCGTGCGCTCCGGCAAGGCCCGTTACATCGGCGTGTCGACCATGCTCACCGGGCAGTTGGCGAAGATCCTCATGGCCTGCGAACGCAATGGCTGGGTCAAACCGATCAATATGCAATTGCAGCTGAACTGCGCTTATCGCGAAGAAGAGCGCGAGATGATTCCGTTCTGTCGCGATCAGGGCATCGGCGTCTCGGTGTTCAGCCCGCTGGCCCGTGGCCTGCTGACTGGCGACGTGCAGTCGACCCGCAACCAGACCGACTTCTTCACCCAGCAGATGTACAGCGACGAAGCCTCGTTCGAAATCGCCCACTCAGTGCAGCGCGTGGCCCGCGCCCGTGGCGTGTCGAATGCGCAGATTGCCCAGGCGTGGGTGGCCAACCATCCGGGGGTCGATTGCATGCTGGTCGGCGCCGATACCACCGCGCAGTTCGACAGTGCGCTGGCGGCGCTGGAAACCAGGCTGGATGCTGATGAGCTGCACGAGCTGGAGCGCAATTACACCCCGTGCGATGTGATCAACGACTACACCGCCGGCAAGCGCATCCTGCGCACGGCACGCCCGGGGCTTGAGCGGTTCAGCTTGCAGGGGGCGGTGGCATGAGCGAGTTGATCCGTCACGGTAATTTCATCGATGGCCAGTGGGGGCAGGGCGGTGCGACCTACGCGGTGCGCAACCCGGCCAACGGCGAACTGATTGCCGACGTGCAAAAGGCTGGCGCCGAGCAAACCAATCTGGCCATCGATGCCGCCAACCGCGCCCTGCCGGCGTGGCGCAAACTCACCGCCAAGGAGCGTAGCCAGCGCCTGAAACGCTGGAGCGATCTGATGCTCGCCCACCAGAAGGACCTGGCGACATTGCTCAGTCGCGAACAGGGCAAACCGTTGGCCGAAGCCATGGGCGAGGTGGTCTACGCCGCGAGTTTTCTCGAGTGGTTCGGCGAGGAAGCCAAGCGCGCCTACGGCGACGTGATCCCGAGCCACAAGGCCGATGCGCGGATCATCGTGGTCAAGGAAGCCATCGGCGTGGTCGCGGCGATCACCCCGTGGAACTTCCCGTTGGCGATGGTCACCCGCAAGGTCGGCCCGGCGCTGGCGGCGGGCTGCACAATGATTCTCAAACCGTCGGAGGAGACCCCACTGTCGGCATTTGCCCTGGCAGTGTTGGCCGAGCAGGCAGGGATTCCAGCGGGTGTGTTCAACATCGTCTCCGGTGATGCGGTGGCGATTGGCGGTGCGCTGCAAGCCTCGAGCATCGTGCGCAAACTGTCGTTCACCGGCTCCACGCGCACCGGCAAACTGCTCATGCGTCAGGCTGCCGACACCCTGAAGAAAGTCTCGCTGGAACTGGGTGGCAACGCGCCGTTCATTGTCTTCGACGATGCCGATCTGGACGCCGCGGTCAAAGGCGCGATGGCCTCGAAATTCCGCAATACCGGGCAGACTTGTGTGTGCGTGAATCGCTTCTTTGTTCAGGACAGCGTCTACGAGGCCTTCACCGGCAAGCTTGCCGAAGCAGTCGCCGCGATGCGCGTCGGCAGCGCGCTCGAGGGTGAGACCGAGCAAGGTCCGCTGATCAACACTGCCGCGCTGGCCAAGGTCGAAAGCCATGTCAGCGATGCGCTGGCGAAGGGCGCCACGTTGCTGTGTGGCGGTCGTCGCCACGCTCTCGGCGGCACCTTCTATGAGCCGACCATCCTCACCGAGGTCAACGGCGACATGCTGATCGCCCAGGACGAAACCTTTGGGCCGGTAGCCGCGTGCTTCCGCTTCAAGGATGAGGCCGAAGTGCTGGCGCGGGCCAACGACACGCCATTCGGTTTGTCGGCGTATTTCTACAGCCGCGACATCGGCCGGGTCTGGCGCATGGCCGAAGGCCTTGAAGCCGGGATGGTCGGGATCAACGAAGGGATCATTTCCACGGAAGTGGCGCCGTTCGGTGGCATCAAGGAATCGGGCCTGGGGCGCGAAGGTTCGAAGTACGGTCTGGATGACTATCTGGAGATCAAATACCTGTTGATGGGCGGTCTCTGAACCCCACCACCACCCCTTGTAGGAGTGAGCCTGCTCGCGATGACGGTGCATCAGGCAATACGGCTTTGACTGACACACTGCTATCGCGAGCAGGCTCACTCCTACAGAAGAAGCAAGAGCAATCCGTTTCTCCGTCAATAACAACAATTGGAGACGAACATGTCCGCTCAACCCGTAAAAATCGACGACCTGCCCATCGGTCGGTTTCATATCAAGATCGCCGGGCTGACCTTCGGCGCGCACTTCACCGACGGCTACATCCTCGGCCTGATCGGCATTGCGTTTACCTTGCTCAGCCCGCAGATGCACCTGGATGCGTTCTGGCAGGGATTGATCGGCGCGTCGGCGTTGATCGGGCTGTTTCTCGGCAGTCTGTTTTTCGGCTGGATCTCGGACAAGGTCGGCCGGCAGAAGATTTTCCTCGTCAGCTTCGTGCTGATCACGATCGCCTCGGTGATGCAGTTCTACGTCGAAAGCGCGATGAGCCTGTTTCTCTGCCGGGTATTGATCGGCATTGGCCTGGGCGGTGATTTCAGTGTCGGACACGCGATGCTCGCCGAGTTCTCGCCGAAGAAACATCGCGGCGTACTGCTCGGTTCGTTCAGCGTGATCTGGACCTTCGGTTACGTTGCCGCGACCTTCGTCGGCACCGCCATGCTCAGCCTCGGCGACGATGCCTGGCGCTGGATGCTCGCGTCGTCGGCGATCCCAGCGGCATTGATTCTGATCGCGCGCATCGGCACGCCGGAATCACCGCGCTGGCTGGTCAACCAGGGGCGCATCGCCGAGGCGCGGGCGATCGTCAAAAAGCATCTGGGCGACAATGTCGAACTGGACGAAACCCGCACCACGCAAACCCGCTCCGGTTACGCGGTACTGTTCAGCCGCGAGTACCGCAAACGCACGGCGTTCAACTGCCTGTTTTTCGTCTGCATCGTGATGCCGTACTTCGCGATCTATACGTTCCTGCCTTCGATCCTGCAGAAGATGGGCCTGGCCGAAGGTTTCGGCACTGAACTGATGCTCAACCTGTTGCTGATCCTCGGCGCCTTGATCGGTATCTGGTGCACGATCAGGTTCAGCCGTCGCGGCTTCCTGATCAACTCGTTCATCATCCTCGCGGTGGCGCTGTTCCTGCTGGCGGTGCTGCCGGGTAGCGCAGCGTGGCTGATGGTGCTGGTGTTCGGTGTGTTCACCCTGGTGCTGTCGGCGGTGAGCAACCTGGTCGGGGTGTTCCCGGCGGAGAGTTTCCCGACCGAAGTGCGTGCCAGCGGCATTGGCCTGGCCACGGCAGTCAGCCGTTTGGGCTCGGCGGTCAGCACCTTTCTGCTGCCGGTGAGTGTGGCGGGGATCGGCCTGAGCCCGACCATGGGCATTCTCGCGGCGATCCTGGCGATTGGCGCATGGCTGTCATGGGCGTGGGCGCCGGAGACCAAGTCACTGACACTGAGCCAGGCGTGCAAGGCGCAAAGTCCGGTGGAGGGAAGCGTCATCACCGTGACCAAAATCGCCACCCCGATCTAACGGCCTGCCACCCAAAAACTGTGGGAGCGGGCTTGCTCGCGAAAGCGGTGTGTCAGTCGACATTGATTTCAACTGATCTGCCGCCTTCGCGAGCAAGCCCGCTCCCACATTGGTTTTGCGGTGTCAGGGGTTGCTCACCAGGCTCAGCCAGTCGGTGAACAGCTTCACTTTCGACAAGCCCTGCTTGTCATTCGCCACATCCAGCCAGTAGCCATACGGGCCGATCACTTCAATCGGGGTGATCGGCAACAGGCTGCCGTTGGCCAGTTCCTTTTCGATCATCTGCCGGTCGATCACCGCCAGCCCGCCGCCGGCCAGTGCGGTGTGAATCACCTGGTCCAGGGTGCTGAATTCCAGACCTCGGGCAGCATCGATGTCGTCGCGTCCCATGGCTGCCAGCCAGTTCTCCCAGACCTTCAAGCGCTTGCCGTCGTGGAGAATGTGCAGCAATGGAAATTGCCGCAGATCCGGTGCTTGCTCGCCGTCGAACAGCTCCGGGCTGGCAACGGCGATGTGGCGTTCCATCACCAGCAGTTGGCTGGCGCAATGGGTGGCCGCTGCGAGGCCGAAACGGATGTGGCAATCGATCTCGGCGAGGCTGTCGTGGCTGGCCTGATTGGTTACGCTGAGGCTGATGTCCGGGTAGCGCTGGCAGAACGCGCGCAGGTGCGGCGACAGCCAGCGCGTGGCCCAGGTCGGTGGCGCGAGCACGCGCAGGCGTTGGCGCAGATTGGGCACGCGCACCGCTTGCAGCGCACGCTCCATGTGATCGAAAGCTTCGGCCAGATGCGGTTTGAGGTTGCTGCCGGCTTCGGTCAGTGACAGGCCTTGCGGCGTGCGCACGAACAGCGCGACGCCGAGGTAGTCTTCGAGTTGTTTGATCTGGCGACTGACGGCGCCCTGGGTGACGTTCAGGCCCAGTGCGGCCTGACTGAAACTGCGATGCCGCGCGACTTCTTCGAACACGCGCAGGGTGTTGAGCGAGGGCAGTTGACGCATGGAGGTGGAACTCCGGGCCGAGCGTTTGGCTCGGTTTTGTTTTTGTAGGTTTTGTTGGTAGGGGTTATCTGACTATTGGTGAGGGGGCGGATGCAAGCGTTGTTTGGCAGGACGCCTTCGCGAGCAAGCCCGCTCCCACATTGGATGTGTGTCAGACACACATCAGGTGGGAGCGGGCTTGCTCGCGAAGGCTGACTTTCAGGCGCGGTAAATCCCGGATCAGAAGTAGTAACCGACGTTCACATACAGCTGATTCTCCCACTGATCCAGCCCACCCGCACCGAGGCTCTGGGTGTAACTGCTGCCACCGATGTACGGGTCATTCCTGCCAAACAACCACTCGGTTGCGACCCACAATTTGCTCACTGAAAACGAGCTGCCGAGGATCATCCGTTCAGAAGTCTTGAAGCCGCTGGCGGATTTGTCGAAGGCACTGTAGTTGGCGTAGAGCTTGATTCCGCTGACCTGATCGAACAGGTATTTGCCAGCCACGTCGTAACTCAGATCCGCCACGTACAGATTGCCGCGACTGGCAACGTTGTAAGTGCCGTCGTAACCGCCAAGGGTCACCCGCTCATCAGTGCCGGCATTGCGCGGCGACATCTGCTGGCGTGCTGCCTGCAACTGCACGCCCCACGGGCCATTTTTGCCCAGATAATGCACGGCCACGGCGTTGCGCCGGCCATCGTTGTCGGTGTCCTTGTTTTCCAAGGTTGAGGTCAGGCCGGAGATCCCCACTTCGGATTTCCACGGCCCCAGCTCCAGCGCTTTCGCCACCCGCAGCACCACGGTGTTGCGTTCCTGGTTGTCGCTGCCGTCCGCCACGTAGCTGTCAGCCCCGGACACCACGCTGGAATAGGTGACGCCTTTGCTGGTGCCTTTGCCTTGCCACGCCGGACGCAAGTAGTAACCGGCCTGAACATTCCAGTCGCCGCTTTGCTGGATGTATTTGGCGCCGACCTGTTGCACGTCTTCCAGGCCAATGACGTTGCCCAGGGTTTCGTAGAAAGTGCTGCCGAAATACGGCTGCAGGCCGAACGGCACACTGTTCAGGCCGACTTGTACCTGTTGGTCCGGATTGAACTTGTAGCCGACCCAGGCGAACTTGGCGAACTGAATGTCGGCATAGTTTTTCGTGTACTGGTAAGGGTAGGAGCGACCGTAGAAGCGATACTGCGCCTCGCCGATCCAGCTGTCGGAATTGTATTTGGCGCTGAGGAAGACCGTGTCGAGGCCAAACTTCTGAATGTCGCGATCCGGGTCCACGTCCCAGCGCGCACGAATGGCGCCGCCAAGATCAAGGTTGTCGGTGACTTGTACCGCCATCGCCGGAGCGGCAACGCTGCAGAACAGAACGATAGACGTGGTGCGCAGGCGCAAGGATGCAGGGAAGGGCATGGAGCGGCTCTCGATTGTTTTTATTAGAGATGCCGCGCAGTTTTGCCATCCGCTGGAGGTTGAACAAACGATAAAAACGGTGCGCAAACCTGCATCGAATGCATGTTACTCAAAAAATCCTGTAGGACAGTCCGGCACAGGCATGGGATGCTTTACGCCTTGTCAGTGGTTTTCGAGTGCCTTGATATGAAACGCAAAATGCCTGGCCTGAACGCGCTCAAGGCGTTCGAGGTGGCCGGCAGCACCGGCAGTTTCACCCGCGCCGCCGAGTTGCTCAACGTCACCCAGAGTGCGGTCAGCCGTCAGGTGCGGCAACTGGAAGAACAACTCGGTGAAAGCCTGCTGGAGCGGCGCCATCATCATCTGGAGCTGACCGCCGCCGGCAAGGTGCTGCTGCGGGCACTGCACCAGTCGTTCGACAAGATCGAACTGACGGTGCGCAGCATCCAGCAGAAAACCCATTCCAACCGGTTGCACATCAACGCGCCGCCGACCTTCACCAGTCGCTGGCTGATGCCGCGCCTGGGGCGTTTGCGCGAGCAGCACCCGGAACTCGAACTGAGCATCACCACGCGCTTGCAGGACAGCCTGGCGGAAACCAGCACACTCGACTGTGCGATCCGTTTTGGCGACGGTGAATGGGACGGCCTCGACAGTTCGCTGCTGATTCAGGAACGGCACATTGCGGTGTGCGCGCCGTCGTTGTATGCCCGCGAGGGCGGCGAGCAGGGCATCGACCTCAATCACCTGACGCTGCTGCACGTGCTGGCCAAGGAAGATCAGCGCTATCTGACCTGGAAACACTGGCTGGACGCGGCGCGCATCAGCGGAGTCGACACCCAGGGCGGTTACGAATTCGATCTGCTGGACCTGGCGATTCAGGCCGCGACCGACGGGCTGGGGATCACCATTGCCGACTGGCACATGGTCGCCGCTGAGTTGGCCAGCGGGCAGTTGACCCAAGTGCTGAATGTGCACGTGGAAGGGCACCAGTCCTACTGGCTGGTGACCCGGCCGGAGCAGACCGAGATGCCGCAGTTGCAGGTGTTTGCGCAATGGCTGCAGGAGGAAATCTGGCTGGCGCAGCGCCAACTCGAGCCCTCGACCGCTGCGACCTGACCCACCCCAAATCCCCTTGTGGGAGCGGGCTTGCTCGCGAATGCGGTGCGTCAGCTTGCATCGACAACGCCTGACACCCCGCTTTCGCGAGCAAGCCCGCTCCCACACAGGATTCTGCGCGCGCGAGGGTAACCTGCATTTTTCGAATGTTTAAGCGCCCTTTAAATCGTTTGTTCAACCCGCCAGCGATGACAAGACTGGCGGCATTGATAAAAACAAACGATGGGCGATGCACATGCGAGTCGAGCGAAATTATGTAAACGGCCACTTCATCGAGCCTGCCAGCGCGGCGCTGATCGAGGTCTATAACCCGGCCACTGAAGCGTTGCTCGGCCATGTGTCGGCCGCGACCGTCGAGGAAGCCACCGCAGCCGTCGATGCGGCAGCAACCGCACAAAAGGTCTGGGGCAAGCTCACCAGCATCGAACGCGCCGAACATCTGCGAGCCTTTGCCACTGCCCTTGAAGAGCGTGCCGAAGCCATCGGCGCCGCACTGGCTGCCGAGTCCGGCAAGAGCGTCGCCGACGCCAGCAACGAAGCGCGTTATGCCGCGCAGATCACCCGCTATCACGCCGAGTGGGCACGCCGCATCGAAGGCGAGATCATTCCCAGCGACAGCCCCGACGAAAACCTGTTTCTGCACCGCGAGCCAATCGGTGTCGTTGCCTGCCTGATCCCGTTCAACTACCCGGTTTATACCCTGTTGCGCAAAATTGCCCCGGCGCTGATTGCCGGCAACACCGTGGTGGTGCGCCCGAGCAACAACACCCCGACCTCGGCGTTCGAAATCGCCAAAGCGGTGCAACAGTCGGGCATGCCGGAGGGCGTCATCAATATTCTGACCATGGATCACGCGACCGCAGCGACAGTCTGCACCCATAGAGCCGTGGGCCTGATTACGTTGACCGGCAGCGTCAACGCCGGGCGCATCGTCCTCGACTACTGCAAGGCCAACATCGCCAAGCCGTCGCTGGAGTTGGGCGGCAAGACCCCGGCGATCATCGAGGCCGATGCCGATCTGGAAGCCGCAGCCACGGCGATCGTTGCGTCGAAAACCACCCACTGCGGCCAGTTGTGCACGGCGGTAGAGCGGGTCTACGTGCAGGAAAGCGTTCATGACCGCTTCCTCGCCTTGCTCAAGACCAAGATTGCCGCCGTGAAATTCGGCGATCGCGCCACGGACGCCAGTCTGATGGGGCCGTTGGTCAACGCCAGTTCGCAGCAGAACATCCACGCCATGGTCGAGCGCGCCATCGCCGACGGTGCGGTCCTCGAAAGCGGCGGTGTATTGCCACAAGGCCGTGGGCATTTCTATCCGCCGACCCTGCTCAGCGGCTGCCGCCAGGACATGGAAATTGTCCAGGAAGAAATCTTCGGCCCGGTACTGCCGGTGCTCAAGTACCGCGACATCGATGAGGCACTGGCGATGGCCAACGATCATCAGTTCGGCCTGTCGTCGGTGCTCTACACCGAGAACTATCGCACCGCGCAGAGAGTCGCCAACGCTATCGAAGCCGGCGAGTTGTACGTCAATCGCACCCCGGCCGACCCGTATCAGGGCTACCACGCCGGCTGGAAACGCTCGGGCCTGGGCGGCGATGACGGCAAGCACGGCATGCTCGAATTCACCCAGACCCGCCTCGTGGTCATGAAGTACTGATCCACCGCAACACGCCTCATGCTGCACCTATAAAAACAATTATCAGGGGCGCCCGGAGCACGGGTCGCCCGAGGTCACTTCAATGTCCAAGCATGCATCCTCTGCTGCCGTTGTTCAGGGTTCCCATTCGGCTGTGAAAAGCCCGAGTGACAAGGGAAGTCGCTATGTCCAATTGATGTTGCTGGTGCTCGCGGCCGGCGCGATCTATCCGATTCTGTACCTGCGTCAGGTCTACCAGACCACGATGCTCGAAGTGTTCCAGATCAACCACAGTGAACTGGGCTATCTGTACTCGATGCTCGGCACGATTTTCCTCCTCAGCTACTTGCCCAGCGGCTGGCTGGCCGACCGCATTGCGCCACGCTTTCTGATTTTCTTTTCGCTGGTGGCGACCGGCGCGCTGGGCCTGTGGTATTCGACGGCGCCGTCGATGAGCGGGCTGATGATCATCTTCGGTTGCTGGGGCCTGACCACCGGTTTGACCTTCTGGGCCTCGGTGCTCAAACGGGTGAAGATGATTGCTCATCACACCGAACAGGGGCGCTTCTTCGGCATCCTTGATGGGGGTCGCGGCCTGGTCGAGGCGCTGCTGGCGACGGTTGCGCTGGCGCTGTTCGCCTTCGCCACCGAAACCCGTGGTGAATCCACCGCCGAAGGCTTCCGCCATGTGGTCTATCTGTACGCCTTCACCTGTATCGCCATCGGCTGCGTGCTGGTGTTGATCAAGGATCCGAAATCGATGGCGGACACGCCGCCGGTGGAGAAGGGCAAGTTCAACCTGCTCACGGATCTGGCGACTCTGGTGAAGATTCCCGAGCTATGGCTGGTCACTGCGATCGTGTTTTGCGGTTATCACATCTTCTGGGCCACCTACAGCTTCTCGGACTACCTGCAAGGCAGCGGCCTGACCGCCGTCATGGCCGGCACTATCACCACGATCAAGTTGTGGATGCGCCCGATCGGCGGCATCGGTGGCGGCTGGCTGGGGGACAGGTTCTCGAACATTTCGGTGCTGATCGTCGCGCTGTTGCTGGCGAGTCTGGCGATCGTCGGCCTGATCGTATTCCCGGCGCTCAACAGCATGGGGCTGCTGATTGCCACGGTGATTTTTATTGGCCTGATGACTTACGCGATTCGCGGTTTGTATTGGGCAATTCTCGACAGCTGCAACATTCCGCTGCGCATCACCGGTCTGGCCATCGGCATCGTCTCGGTGGTCGGCTATATGCCGGATGCCTTTATTCCGCTGATCAACGGCTACCTCACCGAACGGTTCCCGGGAGCCTTTGGTTACAAGCTGTATTTCGGCTACATCGCCTTTATCGGACTGCTCGGCACTCTGGCTGCTGTGACCTTGCGTGCCCGAATCAATCGCAAATCCTCGAAGAAAACTGGTGCCTGACATGAAAATCATCGCCCTGGAAACCCATATCGTCGCCGTACCGCCACCGCACATCGGCGGCATGTACTGGCTGTTCGTCAAGCTCAGGACCGACTGCGGCATCGAAGGCGTCGGCGAGATCTACGCCGCGACCTTCGGCCCCAACGCCATGCTGCCGATCATCGACGACGTGTTCGAACGCTACCTGCTCAATCAGGACCCGCACCATATCGAACGCTTCTTCCGCCAGGCCTATTCCAGCGGGTTCACCCAACGCCCCGATCTGACCATGATGGGGGTGGTCAGCGGCCTGGAAATGGCCTGTTGGGACATCATCGGTAAAGCGGCGAACAAGCCGGTCTACGAACTGCTCGGCGGCAAGGTCAATGAGCGCCTGCGCTCCTACACCTATCTGTACCCGGTCAACAGCCGTGGCGAGTACGACTACGACGATCCGGATCTGGCGGCTGAATGCGCCGTGGAGAATATGAACAAGGGCTTCACGGCGGTGAAGTTCGACCCGGCCGGCCCGTACACCGCGTATTCCGGGCACCAGATTTCGCTGGAGGTGCTGGAGCGCTGCGAAACCTTCTGCCGCAAGATCCGCGAAGCGGTGGGCAACAAGTGCGACCTGCTGTTCGGGACTCACGGGCAGATGGTGCCGTCATCGGCCATTCGTCTGGCCAGGCGCCTGGAAAAGTACGACCCGCTGTGGTTCGAAGAGCCGGTGCCGCCGGGGCAGGAAGAGGCCATGGCGCAAGTCGCGGCCAAGACCAGCATCCCGATTGCCACGGGCGAACGGCTGACCACCAAGTACGAGTTCTTCAAGCTGTTGCAGGCCGGCGGCGCGTCGATTCTGCAGATGAACGTGGCGCGCTGCGGCGGCCTGCTCGAAGCCAAGAAAATCGCCAGCATGGCCGAGGTCTACTACGCGCAGATCGCTCCGCATCTGTACAACGGACCGATTGGTGCTGCGGCCAGTTTCCAGTTGGCGACCTGCACCCCGAACTTCCTGATTCAGGAAAGCATCGAGACCTGGGGCGGCTTCCATGCCGAGATCCTGAACAAGCCGCTGCAGTGGGAGGACGGCTACATCATCCCGTCCACCGAACCGGGCCTGGGCGTGGAACTGAACATGGACGTGGTGCGCAGGCATTCGCCGTACACCGGCGAGCGCCTGCACCTGCAAATGGCGCCGACGCCAGTGGACGTCAAAGACACATCCCCGGCCAAAGGCTGACGCAGATCCATTGTGGGAGCGGGCTTGCTCGCGAAAGCGCTGGGTCACCCTCTGAAAGTGGCGGCTGATACGACGCCTTCGCGAGCAGGCTCGCTCCCACAGGGGAGTGTGGTGCGCTTTTCGATTTGTACAACGACTTACGCGGTAACCGTGCATGACATACGACTACATCATCGCTGGCGCCGGCGCAGCAGGCTGCGTGCTGGCTAATCGGCTCTCGGCCTGCGGGCAATACACGGTGCTGCTACTGGAAGCGGGCGGTAAAGACAGCTCGCTGTGGTTCAGGATTCCGGTCGGCTTCGCCAAAATGTATTACAACCCGACCTTCAACTGGATGTACTACAGCCAGCCGCAGAAGCAACTGGGCAATCGCGAAATCTACGCCCCGCGCGGCAAGGTGCAGGGCGGTTCGGGTTCGATCAACGCGATGATCTACGTGCGTGGCCAGGCCCATGACTTCGACGACTGGGCGGCCAACGGCAACGACGGCTGGGGCTTCAAGGAAGTGCTGCCGTATTTCCGCAAACTGGAAAACCATCCGCTGGGCGACAGCGAATACCATGGCGGCAGCGGCCCGATCAGCATCACCCCGATGAAGGGCCAGACCCACCCGATCTGTGATGTGTTTCTTGAGGGCTGTTCGCAGCTCGGCTATCCACGCAGCGACGATTTCAACGGGGCGAAATTCGAAGGTGCGGGCTTGTACGACGTCAACACCAAAAACGGCCAGCGTTGCTCCAGCAGCTTTGCACATCTGCATCCGGCACTGAGCCGGCCGAACTTGACGGTCGAGCATTACGCCCTGGTGGATCGCGTGCTGTTTGACGCTGCGCAGCAGCGCGCCACTGGCATCTCGATCACCCAGCACGGTGTGACGCGCACGTTTACGGCGCGCAAGGAGGTGATCCTGTGTGCGGGCGCGGTCGATACGCCGAAAATCCTGCAATTGTCCGGCGTGGCCGATCGCGAGTTGCTCGCCAGGCACCAGATTCCATTGGTCAGGCACCTGCCGGCGGTGGGGCAGAATCTGCAGGATCACCTGTGTGCCAGTTACTACTACAAGGCCAACATCCCGACGCTCAATGATGAACTGAGCTCGCTGTTCGGCCAGCTCAAGCTCGGCATCAAATACCTGCTGACCCGCAAGGGCGCACTGGCGATGAGCGTCAATCAGGCGGGTGGGTTCTTTCGCGGCGACCAGCAGCAGGTGCATCCCAACTTGCAGTTGTACTTCAACCCGCTGTCGTACCAGATCCCGAAAAACAACAAGGCCAGTCTCAAGCCGGAACCGTATTCGGGCTTCTTGCTGTGCTTCAATCCGTGCCGGCCCACCAGTCGCGGGCGCGTCGAAATCGCCTCGAAAAATCCACGGGACGCGGCGTTGATCGACCCGAACTACCTGAGCACGCAGAAGGACATCGATGAAGTGATTCAGGGCAGTCGCCTGATGCGCAAGATCATGAACGCCCCGGCGCTCAAGAGCATCACCGTCGATGAAGTGTTGCCCGGCCCGGCGGTGCAGACCGATGAGCAGATGTTGCAGTACTTTCGCGACAACTGTGGCTCGATCTATCACCTCTGTGGTTCTTGCGCGATGGGGGCGGACGAGCAGACATCGGTGGTCGACAAGCGCCTGAAGGTACATGGCTTCGAAGGGTTGCGGATTGTCGATGCGTCGATCTTCCCGAACGTGACGTCGGGCAATACCCATGCGGCGGTGCTGATGGTGGCGGAAAAGGGTGCGGATCTGATTTTGCAGGATGCGCAGGTTTAGCGGCTGGCGTAATGCGCTGTGACAGTTGGGCGAAGGCATTCTTTCAGCGTGCACTAGGCTTTGATTGCCGGTCACTTATCGGGCCGGCAAGTCTTTCAAGGAGCCACGGATCATGGATGATCTGGTCAAAGAAGTGATTCCGTTGTTGCAGTATCTGATTCCCGGGTTTGTCTCGACCTGGATTTTTTATACGCTCACCGCATTCAAGCGACCCGACACGTTTGGGCAGATTGTGCAGGCGTTGATTTTTACGTTTGTGATTCATGGGGTGGTGCTGGGGATCGGGGCTGCCTGTTTGTGGATAGGCTCGAAGGGTATCTCTGTAGGAAAGTGGGATGGTAAAGCCGAGGCTTTGTGGGCGTTTATCGTTTCAATGGCGCTTGGGCTGTTGTCGTGTGCTCTGGCTTCGAATGACAAACTGCACAAATGGTTACGAAGTAAAAATGTAACGAATAAAAACTCTTATCCCAACGAGTGGTACAGCACGTTTGTCCGCCACAATCGGCTGGTAACTCTGCATTTGACGGATGAGAGGCGATTGTTTGGCTGGCCCGTCGAGTGGCCTTCCGGACCTCTGGAGGGACAGTTCATCATGCTCAATCCAGGCTGGCTGGGGGAGGATGGCGTGGCGCTGCCTTTTGGCGCCGAACTATTAGTGATAGATTCCTCGAAAGTTCAGTGGGTCGAATTCAGTTCTATCGAAGAGGTTTCAACATGAGCGCAAAAGAGCCTACTCCCATGCCGCCTAGCGTCAGACGCCTCTTTTATGGCCCGGACGGCAAACTGCTGGCCAAGCCCCTCGTCAAAGGGCCGAGTGCGCCGCCTCCGCTAAAGCGCCAGTCCAGGGATTGACTGAACGCCGTTCATCGAGCGGCGTTTCGTTATGTTTTGCATGTGCGGGGGCGCCGATCACAGCATGTCCACCAACCAATCCCGAAACGCCTTCAACGACGGCAACGCCTCGTTACGCGGCGGATACACCAGGTAATAGCTGCGCCGACTGGTAATCGGTTCCCCCAGTTGCAGCAGCTCGCCGTTAAGCAATTCATCCTCCACCAGAATCCGCGGTACCAGCCCCACGCCGATATTGGCCCGCACCGCCTGAATCAAGTGCGAGGTCATTTCAAAGCTCGGCCCGATGCGCATGCTGCGGTGCGGCAGGCGGTGATGAGTGAACCATTCCGCCCAGGCCTGGGCGTTGCTGCTGACATTGAGCAGCAGCTGTTCGGCAATCTGCTGTTCGGCGTCCTGATACTCGACTGCTGACAGCTGTGCACTGGCGATCACCACCAGTTCTTCGGTGTGCAGGGGCAGGGCGCTCAGTCCCGGCCAGTGACCACCACCGACACAGATCGCGGCATCGATCTCGCTGGTGTCGAAGTCGATCGCTTCGATCCGCGAATGCAAGTGCACGGTCATGCCCGGGTGCGCGGTGTAGAAATCCTTGAGTCGTGGCAGCAGCCATTTCGAGCCGAAGGTTGGCAGCGTCGCCAGCCGCAGGCTGTGGATGCCCGAACCAAACGCCATGGCCTGCAAGGTCGCGCTGCGGATCTGTCCGAGCGCTTGGGCCAGTTCGCGCTGATACATGCGCCCGACATCGGTCAGCACTACTTGCCGGCCTTCGCGGCTGAACAGACGCATGCCGAGCATCTTTTCCAGAATCTGCACCTGGCGGCTGACCGCACTCTGTGTCAGCGACAGTTCGTGGGCGGCGCGGGTGTAGCTTTCATGGCGCGCGGCGGCCTCGAAGGCCAGCAACAACGACATGGAAGGGGTGAGGGTTCGCGGATTCATTCGTTTTAGTCATGGATTGCGGGTCGATTTTACGCTTGTCCCGATGGCGCCAAGCAATGAACATAAGCACCATGAGATGGCGGGAGCGTGACGCAATCATTCATTGCGCACAACTGTTCACCGCCACACGGCCCGATTTTGACCGAGATTCCCTGACCGATGATTGCCCAGCTGTCGCCCGCCACCGCATTGACTGCCGATTACCAGCAGTTCCTCAACGCCCTGAAAGCCAGCGGTTTTCGCGGTGAGATCAGCGCCGATTACGCCAGCCGCGTGGTGCTCGCCACTGACAATTCGATCTACCAGCGCCTGCCGCAAGCGGCAGTGTTTCCGATGGACGCCGAGGATGTGGCGCGGGTCGCACGACTGATCGCCGAGCCGGCTTACCAGAAAGTGGTGATCACCCCGCGTGGCGGCGGCACCGGTACCAACGGTCAGTCGCTGACCGATGGCATTGTTGTCGACCTGTCGCGGCACATGAACCGTATTCTGGAGATCAACGTCCAAGAGCGCTGGGTACGCGTGCAGGCCGGGGTGGTCAAGGATCAGCTCAACGCCGCGCTGAAGTCCGCCGGGCTGTTCTTCGCTCCGGAGCTTTCGACCTCCAACCGCGCCACTGTCGGCGGCATGATCAACACGGATGCCAGCGGTCAGGGCAGTTGCACCTACGGCAAGACCCGTGACCATGTGCTGCAACTCGAGATGATCCTGCGTGGCGGCGAGCGCCTGCACGGCGAGGCGCTGGCTGAAGACGATCTGGCAGCGCTGTGTGCGCGGGAAGATCGGGTTGGCGAAGTCTACCGCTGTGCGCGGCAGATCATTGATGAGCAGGGCGAACTGATCAAACAGCGCTTTCCTGATCTCAATCGCTGCCTGACCGGCTACGACCTTGCGCACCTGCGCGAGGCTGACAAGCGCTTCAACCTCAACAGTGTGCTGTGCGGCGCCGAAGGCTCGCTGGGGTTTGTGGTCGAGGCCAGGCTCAATGTGCTGCCGATTCCCAAACACACGATGCTGGTGAACATCCGCTACGCCGGGTTCATGGACGCATTGCGTGATGCCCGGGCGCTCATGGCGCTCAGGCCGCTATCGATTGAAACCGTCGACTCGAAAGTGTTGCTGCTGGCGATGCAGGATATCGTCTGGCACGGCGTCGCCGAATACTTCCCGCAAAGTGCCGAACGGCCAACGCTGGGGATCAATCTGGTGGAGTTTTGCGGTGATGATCCCGAAGACCTGCAGCGCCGAGTCGAAGCGTTCCTCGAACACTTGAGCAACGACACCACGGTCGAACGCCTGGGCCATACGCTGGCGGTCGGTCAGGCGGCAGTGAACAAGGTCTATGGCATGCGCAAACGCGCGGTGGGTCTGCTCGGCAACGTCGCCGGTGAAGCGCGGCCGCAGCCGTTTGTCGAGGACACGGCGGTGCCGCCGCAGCACCTGGCCGAGTACATCGCCGAGTTGCGCGAGCTGCTCGACAGCCATGGGTTGCAGTACGGCATGTTCGGCCATGTCGATGCCGGCGTGCTGCACGTACGGCCGATTCTCGACATGAAAGATCCGCAGCAAGCCGCGCTGGTGCGACCGGTGTCCGATGGCGTGGCGGCGCTGACCCAGCGCTACGGCGGCCTGCTGTGGGGCGAGCACGGCAAAGGCCTGCGCTCGGAATACGCACCGGCGTTTTTCGGCGAGCTGTACCCTGCGCTGCAAGCGTTGAAGGCCGCGTTCGACCCGTTCAACCAGTTCAATCCGGGCAAGATCGCCACTGCGGCCAACAGCGGCGCGACGCTGCTGAAGATCGACGAGGTAACCCTGCGCGGTGAACTGGATCGGCAGATCGACGAGAAAGTCTGGCAAAGCTACGGCGCGGCCCTGCATTGCAACGGCAACGGCGCCTGCTACAACTTCGATCCCGATGACGCCATGTGCCCGTCGTGGAAAGCCACCCGCGAGCGTGCGCAATCGCCCAAGGGCCGCGCATCGCTGATCCGCGAATGGCTACGGTTACAGGGCGAGGCGGGCGTGGATGTGCTGTCCGATGCGATCCGTCGTCCGGGTTTCTTCAGCAGCCTTTGGACGCGCTGGCGCAACAGCCGCAGCGAGGGCGCCGACTTTTCCCATGAGGTCTACGACGCCATGGCCGGTTGCCTGGCGTGCAAGTCCTGCGCGGGCCAATGCCCGGTCAAGGTCAATGTGCCGGAATTCCGTTCGCGCTTTCTCGAGCTGTATCACACCCGTTATCTGCGCCCGGCGCGGGACTATCTGATCGCCTCGCTGGAGTACAGCATCCCGTACATGGCGCGGATTCCGGCGCTGTACAACGGTGTGATGGGCGCGTCGTTTGTCCGCAATCTGCTTGAACGTCTCGGTGGCATGGTCGATGTGCCGTTGCTCAGCCGCTTTGATTTCCACGCGGCGCTGCGCCGCTGGAAGGTGCAGCCGGCGACGGTTGCCCGGCTGGCGGCACTGACCCCGGCGCAACGCGAGCGCAGTGTGGTGCTGGTGCAGGATGCGTTCACCCGTTACTTCGAGGCGCCGCTGCTGGCGGATTTGCTGGAGCTTGTTTCGCGACTCGGCTATCAGGTGTATCTGGCGCCGTTCAGCGCCAATGGCAAGCCGCTGCATGTGCAGGGCTTCCTTTCGGCGTTCAATCGCGCGGCGTTGCGCAATGCGCAGCAACTGCGTGAGCTGGCCGATGTCGGTGTGCCGTTGCTGGGACTGGACCCGGCGATGACCCTGGTCTATCGCCAGGAATACTTGAAAGTACCCGGCATGCAGCAGTGCCCGGAAGTCGCGCTGGTCCAGGAATGGTTGCTCAAGGTGATCCCGGAGCAGGCCGCTGCAGATTCTGCCCAGGCGTTCCGTCTGCTGGCGCACTGCACCGAGAAAACCAACGCACCGGCCGCCACCCGGCAGTGGGAGCAGGTATTCGAGCGGTTCGGGTTGAAACTGGCGACGCAGGCCACCGGTTGTTGCGGCATGTCCGGGACCTACGGCCACGAGGCGCGCAACCGCGAAACCTCGGCGGTGATCTACGAGCAATCCTGGGCCAACCAGATCGAGGCGCCGGGCGAGCGCGGCGAGGCGCTGGCCACCGGTTATTCGTGCCGCAGTCAGGTCAAGCGCCAGTCGGATCGGGCGTTGCGCCATCCGTTGCAGGTGTTGCTTGAGGTGGTGCGTCGCTGAGTGGCTCGTCCTCCGGGGCGTTGTCCCAGATCAGTCGCGGATCGAAGCTCATCGCCGAGAGCATGGTGAACACCACGACCAGGCCGAAGAACAGAATGCCCGGTCGTGGCTCGATATCGCCCAGCGCCTGGAACTTCACCAGCGCCGCGACCAGTGCGACCACCAACACGTCGAGCATCGACCAATAACCGATCAACTCGACGAAACGGTACAGCTTCGAGCGCTCGCGGCGCGCCCAGCCGCTGTCGCGCTGTACGGTGATCAGCAGCAGTGTCAGGGCTACGAACTTGATCCCCGGCACCGCGATACTGGCGATAAAGATGATCAGGGCGATGTCCCACGCACCACCTTCCCAAAATTCCAGCACGCCGCTCATGATCGTGCTGTCGGCGCCATTGCCGAGCATCACGGTGTTCATCACCGGCAGCAGATTGGCCGGCACGTAAAACGCCAGCGCAGCGAACATGTAGGCCCAGGTGCGGGCCAGGGAATTGGTCTTGCGTCGATGCAGGGGCGCCTCGCAACGCGGGCACTGGTGCGGCTCATCGGTCATGTCGCAGGCCAGCCCACAGCTGTGGCACAGGCACAGGTTGAGTTCGCTGGCGGTCGGTGGTCGCTTCATAGAATGTCCCACAAATCACGAATGTCGCGACCGGCGATGCGGATCATCATCAGGCTCAACACCGCCAGGGCGAACAGACCGATGCCCGGCAGTACATCGAGCAGACCGGCCAATTTGAACACCGCCACCATCGCCCCCAGCAGACAGACTTCGAGCATGCTCCACGGGCGCAGCGTTTCCAGCCAGCGCATGCACAACCTGAACCCCGGCGCGCGCCGCGAGGACAGGGCGAAACTCAGGACCCAGATCAACAGCACCAACTGAAACGCCGGGGCGATGATGATCGAAATTGCCGCGACCATCGCCATGAACGTGATCGGTCCCTGACTCAACGCCAGCACCGAATCCCACAGCGTCGCGCTGTTTTTCAGGCCCTTCATGCTGATGCTCATCACCGGGTAGAAATTGGCGAACAGCCACAGCATGGCTGCGGTGAAGCTCAGGGCCAGGCGCTGCTCGACGGTCAGGCCGTTATAGCGCTGCAGCACGCCACCGCAACGCACGCAGGAGGTTTTCTGGTGTTTGCCGAGCACGACTTTCTCGTACACGCAATCGCAGTGCTCGCAGATGATCAGGTGTTCGGTCTGGGTCATGGACAAGGCTCGACAGCAGGCGCAAAGGGCGGGGGGCGCCTGATCACTATAGAAGCCTGACGTGATAGGGCAAATGGCGGCGAAGGTTCTGCGGCTTTTTTGAGAACCGGTAGCGTCTGGGTTGGGCTTCGATTATTAATGTTATAGAGTAACGAGAATTCTCAGGGGGGCCGCGCCGTTGCGATCACCCCGATTCATCCATTCGATAGCGAAATGTCCATGACGATTGCGTGTGCTCCTTCCAGCCCGGCGCCGACCGGGCGCTTGTTGTCCATTGATGCGCTAAGAGGTCTGGTCATCCTGTTCATGCTCCTGGACCACGTGCGCGAGACGTTTGTGCTGCACCGTCAGGTCTCCGACCCGATGGACATCGCCAGCACCGAGCCGGCGTTGTTTTTCAGCCGCACGCTGGCGCATCTGTGCGCGCCGGTGTTCGTGTTGTTGACCGGATTGTCTGCGTGGTTGTTTGGCGAGAAGTACGCGGGCAAGACCGACGTCAGTGCCTTTCTATTCAAGCGGGGGCTGTTTCTGGTGGTACTGGAATTCACTCTGGTGAACTTCGCCTGGACGTTTCAGTTGCCGCCGAGTGTGATCTATCTGCAGGTGATCTGGGCGATTGGCCTGAGCATGATCGTGTTGTCGCTGCTGGTGTGGCTGCCGCGCTGGCTGCTGCTGACGCTGAGTCTGGCGATCATCGCCGGGCATAACGTGCTCGATGGGCTGCATTTCGCGCCGGAGTCGGCACTGCATGTGCCATGGGCGATTCTGCATGACCGCGGCTGGATCGACGCCGGCGACAGCTTGCGCTTGCGTACCTCGTATCCGCTGTTGCCGTGGATAGGTGTGATCGGGCTGGGTTATGCGCTGGGCCCTTGGTTCGCGCGCATGGCCGATGCCGGGACTCGTCAGCAGTGCCTGTTGCTGGGCGGTGTCGCCGGTCTGCTGGGTTTCGTGGGGCTGCGGCTGCTCAACGGTTACGGCGAAAAGCCCTGGGCGCTGCACGACACGACCGTGCAAACGCTGATGGCGTTTTTCAATATCACCAAGTACCCGCCATCGCTGTTGTTCATCACGCTGACGTTGAGTGTGGGACTGCTGTTGTTGCGGGTGTTTGAGCGAGTGCAGACGCGTCGCTGGATTCGCTGGCTGTGCGTTTTCGGTTCGGCGCCGATGTTTTTCTACCTGCTGCACCTGTACGTGCTGAAGGTGCTGTATCTGATCGCCGTGGCGCTGTTCGGCCTTAACCACGGTAGCTACTTCGGCTTCGATTCTGTGGCGGCGATATGGCTGGTATCGGCGCTGTTGACGCTTGCGCTGTACCCGGCAGTGCGCTGGTTCTCGGCGCTGAAGGCGCGGCGCCGCGACATTGGCTGGCTGAAATACCTGTAAAACCCTAGCGACCACTGCGCTCGCGCGCGAACTCGATAAAAGCCTTGAGCGGCGCCGGTAAATGGCGCCGGCTCGGGTAGTACAGATGCAGGCCCGGGTAGTAAGGGCACCAATCGGCCAACACCTGAATCAGACGCCCTGATGCCAGGTGTTCGCTGACCATTTCATCGAACACATACGCCAATCCCAGGCCTTGCAGCGCAGGGCCGACCATCAGGCTGACGTCGCCCAGGGTCAGTGGGCCGCTGACCTCGATTTCCCGGGCAATGCCTTCACGTTCGAACTCCCAGCGATACATCGTGCCACTGGGATAGCGGTGGCGAAGGCACGGCAAGTCGTGCAGGTCTTCGGGTTGTTGTGGCGCAGGATGGCGCTCAAGGAATGCCGGCGAAGCGACCACCACCGAACGCATTGCCGGGCCAATCGGCAGCGATACCATGTCGGCCTCCAGTCGATCACCAAAGCGCACGCCCGCATCAAATCCGCCGGCGACGATATCCAGCAGCGCCTCGCTTTCGACCACTTCCATTCGAATGTCCGGATACGCCTGCAGGAACTCGCTGGCAATCGGCAGCAATACCAGTTCGCATGCCTGGCGTCCGCAGGTGATGCGCAGGTTGCCCGTGGGTTTGTCGCGAAAATGGTTGAGGTCTTCCAGTGCGTCTTCGATGTCGCGGAACGCCGGTTTCAGTCGCGCGCACAGGCGCTCGCCGGCCTCGGTCAACGCCACGCTGCGGGTGGTGCGATTGAACAGGCGTACGCCGAGGCGATTCTCCAGTGCCTTTACCGAATGGCTCAGGGCTGATGGTGTCAGGCCAAGTTCGACGGCGGCTTTGCTGAAGTTCAAGTGTTGTGCCGTGCAGAGGAATACTGAGAGGTCTGCCGCTGAGGGTGATTTCATCTGTGAATGCCTTTCACAAAGTCATGCAGGTTTGCTGGGATTATCACATCAATAGCACGGCCTTACAGTCGCAGCCTGGCAAACTTCATAAAGGACGAATTCATGACACCTGTCGCTCAACAGCAAGGAGCGCGTAACCAGCAGCTGATCCTCGCAGCGGTGTGCCTGTCGGCACTGGTACTGCCCTTGAGTTTTACCGGTGGCGCGGTGGCGACACCCGCCATTGGCCGTGATTTGGGCGGCAGTCCCGTTGCCCTGACCTGGATCACCAATGCGTTCATGTTGTCGTTCGGCAGTTTGCTGATGGCGGCAGGGGCGTTGGCCGATGTCTATGGGCGTAAACGCCTGTTCACCTTCGGCATGTTGCTGTTCACGGCGGCATCGCTTGCCCAGAGCGTGGCACCGTCGGTGTTCTGGCTGGACGTGCTGCGAGCTGTTCAAGGTGTGGCCGGGGCTGCGGCGCTGGCCAGTGGTTCGGCGGCGTTGGCGCAGGAGTTCGAAGGCCATGCCCGCACTCGTGCCTACAGCATGCTCGGCACCACGTTCGGTATCGGTCTGGCGTTTGGCCCGTTAGTGGCCGGGGCATTGATCGAAGCGTTCAATTGGCGGGCGATTTTCGTCTTCACCGCGCTGATCGGCGTGATTGCCATGGTCTTCGGCCTGCCACGCATGCGCGAAACCCGCGATCCGGATGCCAAGGGGCTGGATTGGCCGGGCACAATCACCTTCAGCGCGATGCTGGCGCTGTTCACTTCTGGTGTGATCCAGGCACCGGAAAGTGGTTGGGGCAGCCCGCTGGTGGTCGGTCTGCTGAGTGCTTCGGCATTGATGCTGACATTGTTCGTGATGATCGAAATGCGTGCCAAACGACCGATGCTCGATCTGACCCTGTTCCGTTTTCCGCGCTTCATCGGCGTACAAATGCTGCCGATCGGCACCTGCTTTTGCTACATCGTGCTGGTGGTTATGTTGCCGCTGCGCTTTATCGGCGTGGAAGGCTTGAGCGAAATCGACGCCGGTCTGCTGTTGCTGGCGCTGTCCGCTCCGATGTTGGTGGTACCGATGCTGGCGGCATCGATGACCCGGTTTGTCTCGGCGGGCATCCTGTCGGGGAGCGGTTTTCTGATAGCCGCGCTCGGGCTGCACTGGCTGAGTCTGTACAACGTCGGCGAGCCGAAACATGCGCTGATCGTGCCGATGGTATTGATCGGTATCGGTGCCGGCCTGCCGTGGGGGCTGATGGATGGTTTGTCGGTGAGCGTCGTGCCAAAAGAGCGCGCGGGGATGGCCGCGGGGATTTTCAACACGGTGCGGGTGGCGGGTGAGGGTATTGCTTTGGCGAGTGTCGCGGCGATGCTGGCTTCGCTGCTGCAGAACGATCTGTCGAGTGCAGTGACAGGCAATGTCGATACGGTGCTGATTGCCGAGACGGCACACCGGGTCACCACAGGCGACATGGCCCATGCGATCAACGCGATTCCGGGACTGGTCAATGCACGTCTGGTGGAAGGTTATGCTTCGGCGTTTCAATACTTGCTGCACATCCTGACCGTGATCACCCTGGCCTCGGCGGCGGTGGTGCTCGGGCTGTTGAGCAAGGATCGAACGGTCGCAAAGGCGCAACAGGCAGCGGCTTGACGCCAGGCCACAGTGGGGGCGGACTTGCTCGCGAGAGGGCAGGTCAATCACTGCAAAAGTGACTGTTCCAGCGCTTTCGCGAGCAAGCCCGTTCCTACAGATTTCGGTGGCGCTCGCAAGGTTGTTGCCAGGCCCCCGACCTGTAGGCGCTGCGGAAGGTGATCTTGCGGGTTATTTGCGATCCAGCCACACCGTCTGTGCGTTGCAGAACTCGCGTACGCCAAAGTGCGACAGCTCGCGCCCGAATCCGCTTTTCTTCACGCCGCCGAACGTCACGCGCGGGTCGCTGGCGGAGTAGCCGTTGATGAACACGCCACCGGTTTCCAGTTCGCTGGTCAATTGCTGGGCCAGTTGCACGTTGGCGGTGTAGATCGTGGCGGTCAGGCCGAAGTCGCTGTCATTGGCCAGGGCGATGGCGTGGGCACAATCGCGGGCGGTGATGATCGACGCCACCGGGCCGAACAGTTCCTGTTTGAATGAGGTCATGCGGTCGGTGACATCGGCCAGTACGGTCGGCTCGTAGTAGTTGCCCGGGCCTTGCGCCTTGCCGCCGCCGAGCAGCAGGGTGGCGCCTTCTTCGAGGGTGTCGCGCACTTGCTGATCGAGTTCGTCACGCAGGTCGAAACGTGCCATCGGGCCGATGTAGGTGTCAGCGGACAGCGGATCGCCAACCTTCAGCTTGCGAGTGGCCTCGACGAATTTGCGGGTGAATTCCTCGACCACGCCTTCTTCGATGATCAGGCGCTTGGCGGCGGCGCACACCTGGCCGGAGTTCTGATAACGACCGATAACGGCAGCCTGCACGGCTTCGTCGAGATCGGCATCGTTGAGCACGATGAATGGGTCGGAACCGCCCAGTTCCAGCACACATTTCTTCAGCGCGGCACCGGCCTGGGCGCCGATGGCCATGCCGGCGCGCACGCTGCCGGTCAGGGTTACGGCTGCGATGCGCGGGTCAGCGATGGCGCTGGAAACGCCCTCCGGGGTGACGTTGATCACTTCAAACACGCCATCAGCGAAACCGGCGTTCTTGAAGGCATCGCGCAGCAGGTAGGCGCTGCCCATCACGTTTGGCGCGTGCTTGAGCACGTAGGTGTTGCCGGCGATCAGGGCCGGTACTGCGCCGCGCAGCACTTGCCAGATCGGGAAGTTCCACGGCATCACCGCGAGGATCGGGCCGAGCGGACGGTACTCGATCCGCGCTTTGCCGCCTTCGACTTGCGTCGGTTCGGCATCGAGCATGGCCGGGCCATTTTCGGCGTACCACTCGCACAGCTTGGCGCATTTTTCGATTTCGCCACGGGCCTGGGCGATCGGCTTGCCCATTTCCAGAGTAATCATGGTCGCCATGGCTTCGGCGCTGTCACGCAGCGCACCCGCGAGAGCGCTCAGGGCGCGGGAGCGGTCCTGCAGCGGCTTGCGTTTCCACTTCGAGAAACCGAACGCGGCGCGGGTCAGCGCGGCGTCGAGGGCGGCGGCGGATTCAAAGGCGTAATGACCAATCTGCTCGCCGGTGGCGGGGTTGATCGAGATGGCGTGGGTCTGGCTGGAAATCGGGCTCATGGCTGGCTCCTGCGAGTTCAGTGGATGGGCCTAGAGTAGGGTGGCGTTTGTTTTCTGGAAACTGAATAATAAAGATCGTTTCTTTCACGTTTGGAGAATGACTGTGGATCTGGTGCAACTGGAAATCTTCAAGGCCGTTGCCGAGCACGGCAGCATCAGCGCCGCCGCGGCGCAGATCCATCGCGTGCCGTCGAACCTGACCACGCGCATCAAACAGCTGGAGCAGGATCTGGGCGTCGACCTGTTCATCCGCGAGAAAAGCCGTTTACGCTTGTCGCCCGCCGGCTGGAGTTTTCTTGAGTACGCGCGGCGCATTCTCGACCTGGTGCAGGAAGCCCGCGCCACCGTCGCGGGTGAAGAGCCGCAGGGCGCGTTTCCTCTGGGGTCGCTGGAAAGTACCGCGGCGGTGCGTATTCCCGAGTTGCTGGCGGCGTACAACCAGTTGCACCCCAAGGTCGATCTGGACCTGTCGACCGGGCCGTCCGGGACGATGATCGATGGCGTGCTGTCCGGGCGGCTGGCGGCGGCGTTCGTCGACGGCCCGGTGTTGCACCCGGCCCTCGAAGGTGTGCCGGCGTTCGAAGAGGAAATGGTCATCATCGCGCCGCTCAATCACGCCCCGGTGCTGCGCGCAGCGGACGTCAACGGCGAGAACATTTATGCGTTCCGCTCCAACTGTTCCTACCGTCACCACTTCGAAAAATGGTTCAGCACCGACGCCGCCGTGCCAGGCAAGATTTTCGAGATGGAGTCCTATCACGGCATGCTCGCCTGCGTCAGCGCCGGGGCGGGGCTGGCGCTGATGCCGCGCAAGATGCTGCAGAGTATGCCCGGCAGCGCCACAATCAGCGTCTGGCCGCTGGCGGCGGATTTTCGTTATCTGACCACGTGGCTGGTGTGGCGAAGGGGCGCAGTGTCGCGTAGCTTGAGCATGTTCGTGCGCTTGCTGGAAGAGCGCGGTGTGGTGCGTGCAGAAGAGTAATTGACACCTTGTGTCATGGCTGTATCTTTATCTGCGTTTCGCAATATAAAAAACTATACAGCGTAGCCATGAGGAACAAGGAAATGAGTGCAGCCCTTAGCGGTAAAGAAGCGGTCGGCGAACGGTTTGTGCTGGAAACGATGCGTCACGCGCAAGGCCTGACCTGGAAAGCCGTCGACGCCATCGCCAAGGTGATCAAGCCCGGCATGCGTGAATCCGAAGCGCAGGAGCAGGGCAAGCAGATCCTCGTCGAACTGGGCATGGACCGCATCTGGCATCCGCTGCTGATCCGCTTTGGCGCCAACACCCTGAAGACCTTCAAGCAGCGTTCCGACGGCGATCCGGTGCTGGGTGAAAATGACATTTTCCTCATCGACATGGGCGTGGTCTGGCAGGGGCACGAAGGCGATGCCGGCGCGACGTTCACCACCGGTTCCGACCCGGAAATGATCGCTTGTGCTGCGGCAGCCAAGGAGCTGTTTGATCGGGTCGAGGCGTTTTGGCGCGAAGGCGTGTCCGGCGTCGAGTTGTACCGCTATGCCACCGATCAGGCCAACGCCATGGGCTGGGTGTTGCACCTCGACATCAAGGGTCACCGGGTCAGCGACTTCCCTCATGCGATTTACAAGGGTGGCAATCTCGGCGATTTCGACCAGGCACCGCATGCCGGTGTATGGATTCTGGAAATCCAGATTGCCCACCCGCAGCGACCGTTCGGCGCGTTTTATGAAGATCTGCTGATCTGATCTATCGTTGTTCGGCAGCTCTCAAGTGTGGCAACAGGGCGCAGCGCTATAGTTGTTTCTACATAGCGTTTACTCCGATGATGCAGGCCGTTTTTCCTAACTCTAAAGTCAAAAAAGGAAGCCCGTCATGAAAGTCAGCGCACGCAACGTATTCAAAGGCCAAGTCAGCCAGGTTCAAGCCGGCGCAGTCAACGCCGAAGTGGTTCTGACTCTGGCCGGGGGCGAGCAATTGGTTGCTGTCGTGACCATGGAAAGCATCAAGAACCTCGGCATCGCCGTTGGTAAAGAAGCCGTGGCGCTGGTCAAGGCGCCGTGGGTGATGCTGATGACCGAGTCCAGCGACGTTCGCCTGTCGGCACGCAACTGCCTGGAAGGCAAAGTACTGAGCGTGACTGACGGCGCGGTCAATGCTGAAGTGGTGATCGAGCTGGCCGGTGGTTCGAAGGTCTACTCGATTGTCACCCGTGATGCCGTTGCAGAGTTGGGTCTGGCCAAGGGTGTCAGCGCCACGGCGGTAATCAAGGCTTCGCATATCATTCTGGGCGTGCCTGCCTGATCTGCTGTTCAGGTCAATAAAAAACCTCTGATTCCGAACGCTGGAGTCAGAGGTTTTTTTGCGTCACGGCGTACCGTTTCTGCCGTAGAGCCGAAAGCCTTCGCGTTGGCTCAGACGCTCGTAATACGCGCTGACGGCGGGATAGTCCGGATGCGCGAGCGGCGTTTCATACCAGCGATTCACCGACAGTCCGATGGGAATATCGGCCAGCGAAAATGCTTCGCCGCTGACGTAGGCGCCAGTCTTCTGTAGCTGCCGGTCGAGGATCGCCATGTTCCTTGACCATTGCGCGATGCCGTTAGCCAAAGCAGCGCTGTCCTGATGATCCGGTGATTGGCGCACCAGCGAGACAAACGCATACGACCACGAGCGGTTCAGTTCCGAGGCCTGCCAGTCGATCCACTGATCAACCCGCGCACGGGCTCGCGGCTCGGCGCGGTAGAGGTCTGCGCCGTCATGGGTAGCCGCCAGGTAACGAATGATCGTGTTCGATTCCCACAACGTGAAATCACCGTCCTGAATCACTGGCACCATGGCGCAAGGGTTGAGGGCCAGAAACTGCGGTGTGTCAGTAGGTTTGAAGCCCGAGCCCCAATCCTCGCGTTCGAACGGCAACTGTAGTTCGGCGCAGGTCCACAGCACTTTGCGCACATTGATCGATGACGCCTTGCCCAGAATTCGCAGCATGGGATTCCCTGTCTCGTGGGTGCCTGTCGGGCCTCAACAAATACCACACTGCAATGCAGAAGGCCCGCGCATGGCGGGCCTTCTTTTGTCATGCAGGCACCCTCACAGACTGCCCACCAGCTTCGCGCCGGTCATCATTCGCCGGCGATAGGCGCTGTCACGACTGGCCAGCCAGAAGTACAGCGGCGAGGTCACCAGCAGGCCCACCAGCCACGACAAGTCCGCGCCGTCGATGTGTGCCGAGATCGGGCCGACGTACAGCGGGGTGTTCATGAACGGGATCTGCACGGCGATGCCGATCGCGTAGGCCAGTAGCGCCTGCGGGTTGTAGCGTCCGTAGATGCCGCCGTCGACCTGGAAGATCGACTGGATGTCGTACTGGCCTTTGTGGATGGCGTAGAAGTCGATCAGGTTGATCGCAGTCCACGGCACCAGCACCACCAGCAGCACCAGCACCATGTCGACGAAGTGACCGATGAAGTCTTTCGACGCGCCCACCGCGGCGAAGCAGCAGGCCAGCAGGACGATGATCGAGATCACCGCACGGCTTTTGGCGGTCGGGATCCAGCGGTAGGCGAAGGTCTGCACCAGGGTGATCAGCGACAGCACTGCGCCGTACAGGTTGAGAGCGTTGTGGCTGATCACGCTGAGCAGGAACAGCACCAGCATCAGCGGACCGATCGAGCCGGTGGCCATTTTCACCGCGTCCATCGTGTCCATGCCCACGGGCGTCGCCAGCACGGCGACGGCACCGAAGATGAACGCCAGACTCGAGCCCAGCGCCGAACCCAGATACGTGGTCCAGAACGTCGACGAGACTTTGACGTCGGCCGGCAGGTAACGCGAATAGTCGGACACGTAAGGGGCAAACGCGATCTGCCACAGCGCGGCGAGCGACACGGTGGCGAGCCAGCCGGAGAGGTTGAAGCTGCCCCGGGTGAGGAAATCATCGGTCTGGATATGGGTGAAGATGTAGCCGAAACCGACCACGATGCCGATCCCCAGCACCCAGGTGCCGATGCGATTGAGCACATGGATGAAGCGGTAGCCGATGATGCCGATGATCCCCGAGCCGAGGGCGCCGATGACGATGCCGACCGGCACCGGCACGCTATCGACCACGCCGTGCAGCGACTTGCCGGCCAGCACGATGTTGGAAGCGAAGAAGCCGATGTACATGACGCCGGCAATCAGCACCACCAGCAGGGCGCCGAGCGAGCCGAACTGCGCGCGGCTCTGGATCATCTGCGGAATGCCCATCTGCGGGCCTTGCGCCGAATGCAGCGCCATCAGCACGCCGCCGACCAGATGACCGACCAGAATGGCGACGATGCCCCAGACCAGATTCAAGTGGAACAACTGCACGCCCAGCGCGCCGGTGACGATGGGCAACGGCGCAATGTTGCCGCCGAACCACAGCGTGAACAGATCCCTGACCTTTCCGTGGCGATCTTCGGGGGGCACGTATCCTATCGTGTGTTTTTCAATGAGCGGGGCGGACGTTGTTGCAGAGGTGGACATGACGAACTCCAAGGCAAGGATGAGTACGTGGACGTACTTCGGTAAGCGCCGACACGGACGGCGCATTTCTTGTTGAAGCGATCATGTGCAAAGGCCCGGGATAGATAAATTAGTAAGTTTGTTGCTTCAGACCTTAAAAAATATATGCCCCGGGTCCGGGGGCTGTCCGGTATGTTCAGGCTTCGCTCTTTTCTGGATTTACACAGTTGTGTGGTGAGGGGATGAATCTCCTCGCCACAAACGCGTCGTTTCTCTGCAGAGGTTTTATATGGCTGCCTACAACCTGCGCCAGCTCAAATACTTCGTCACCACCGCCGATTGCGGCAGCGTCGCCGAAGCCTCGCGCAAGCTCTATATCGCCCAGCCGTCGGTGTCGACCGCGATCAAGCATCTGGAAGAAAGCTTTGGTGTGCAGCTGTTCATCCGTCATCACGCCCAGGGTGTGTCACTGACGCCCAGCGGCTCGCGGTTTTATCGCAAGGCTATGGAGTTGCTGCGAGTGGCGCATGAGTTCGAGCAGAACGCGCTGGCTGATAACGACGTGGTCTCGGGGCAGATCGATATCGGCTGTTTCGAAACGGTCGCGCCGCTGTACCTGCCGCGTCTGATCGCCGGTTTCAAGGAGCGTTGGCCGGGGGTGGAAATCCGTATTCGCGATGGCGAACAACAGGAGCTGGTGCAGGCCCTGACCGCTGGCAGCATCGATGTGGCAATGCTGTTCGAACACGACCTCGACACCACCATCGACACCACGCCGCTGATGCCGCCGCAACAGCCTTACGCCTTGCTGCCGGCCGATCATCGCTTTGCGCAACAGGCGAAAGTGTCGCTGCACGATCTGGTGCTGGAACCGATGATCCTGCTCGACGTGGTGCCCAGCCGCACCTACTTTGTAAGCATCTTCGAAGAGCGCGGACTGACCCCGCACATCGTCTTCAGCTCGCCATCGATCGAAATGGTGCGTGGCATGGTCGGGCGTGGTTTCGGCTTTTCGATTCTGGTGACCCGACCGTTCGGCGAGTACACCTACGACGGGCAGAAAGTGGTGTGCGTGCCGCTGGTGGAAACCGTGACCGGCTCGGGATTGTCAGCGGCCTGGCTGCGCCGGGTGCAACTGACCAAACCGGTGCAGTTATTCGTCGATCATTGTCGCGAGGAGTTGGCCCGACTGTACGCCTGAAGGCAGGCAGCCGGGCCGAAGGGGTCAGGCGCGAATCGAGGTCAGCATTCGTTGCAGCATCGCATCGCAGGCATCGAGTTGTGCACGACTGACAAACTCATCGGGTTTGTGCCCCTGGTCCATGCTGCCGGGACCACAGACCACGGTGGGAATACCCGCCGCATCGAACAGCCCGCCCTCGGTGCCGAACGCCACGGTGCCGAATTCCCGGGAACCGCAGAACGCCGCGATCAGTTCAGCCGCCTGACTCTGCGCATCGGTGACCAGACCCGGATAGGCTGACAGCTCACTGAAGCGGATTTCACTGTGCGCACTCACCGCACGCATGCGCGGCAGCACCTGCTGCTCGGCGTAGGTTTGCAGCTGCTGCGCGACCCGCGCCGGATCCTGCGAGGGCAGGGCGCGGATCTCGAAGTCGAAGCGGCAATCGGCAGGGACGATATTCAGCGCTTTGCCGCCGCTGATCACCCCGGTCTGCACCGTGCTGTAGGGCGGGTCGAAACGCCCGTCGTGATGCTCGGGCGCTTTCAGTTGCTGGCCGATGCGCCCCAGTTCGCCGATCAGTTCGGCGGCGTACTCGATGGCGTTGACCCCCAGCGGTGCGTAGGCGGAATGACATGGATGACCGTGCACGTCACAGCGCATCGCCAGCTTGCCTTTGTGGCCGAGCACCGGTTTCAGTTCGGTGGGTTCACCGATGATGCACAGCAGCGGTTTGACCGGGCGCTGTTGCAGTTCGGCGAGCAACGAACGCACTCCGAGGCAACCGACTTCTTCGTCGTAGGACAGGGCGATGTGCACCGGCATGCGCAGTGCTGCGGTGACCAGCGTCGGCACCAGGGCCAGCACGCAGGCGATGTAGCCCTTCATGTCCGCCGTGCCACGTCCGAACAGCTTGCCGTCGTGTTCGCTGAGCTCGAACGGCGCCACGGTCCACGGTTGACCGTCGACCGGCACCACATCGGTGTGCCCCGAGAGCACAATGCCCGGTTGATCGGCCGGGCCAATCGTCGCGAACAGATTGGCCTTGCTGCGCTCGGCGTTATAGATCAGCGTGCACGACACATCGAAACCGGCGAGGTAATCACGCACGAACTCGATCAGTTGCAGATTGGATTCGCGGCTGGTGGTGTCGAACCCTACCAGCGTCTTGAGCAACGCGACGCTGTTCATCGATCATCACCGGCAACGCCATAGCCCGGCGCTTTGGCCGGGTCGAGCGCGCGGTCGATGTAATCCTGCAACTGCGGCTGATAGGCGTCCCAGAGTTTTTGCAACTGGCCGATCGGGTCTTCGTCAGCCCAGTCGACCCGCAAATTCACGATCGGCCAGGTCTGTTCGCCGACCACCACCACGGCCGCCGAATGCACCGGTCCGGCTTCGCCTCCGAGGGCTTGTGCAGCGTGCAGGGCCTTGAGCAAACGGTCGGCCAATTGGCCTTCACCGTCTTCAAAGGCACTGACCATCGCCTCGATCACCACGCGTCCGGCGAGCATGTTACCGGCAGCCACGCATTGTTCGCCGCTGACCGCGTTGTGCACGCCGAGGGTTTGTGCGCCGCTGAAATGCGCGGTCTGGCCGAGGTGGTTGATCGCGGTGATCTGCCGGTATTGACTGTAGCCGTTACGGGTCAGCACTTTGTCCAGCGCAGCGTCAGGCGCCAGACCTTGCTCCATCAACGCGAGGACTTCCGGGCCGAGGGACGGCAGGGTGATGTTCTGGCTCGACACCGCGCCGACGCCCGGCAGCAGCCACGGGCAGCGCGCGCCGACGGCGATGCTGGAGGAACTGATGGCGACACCGAACTGGCCGGTTTCGGGGCAACGGGCTGCGATTGAAAAGGTCATGGTCTAACTCCGTTCCAGGAATTTGTTGTCCTTGCGGGCCTCTTCGCGAGCAAGCCCGCTCCCACAATTGGAATGCATTCCCCTGTAGGAGTGAGCCTGCTCGCGATAGCCGCGACGCGGTCTGCCGACTTACTCGGGAATCACCGCCACCACATCAATCTCCATCAGCCACTGCGGCTGCCCCAGTGCCGACACCACCAGCCCGGTGGAAATCGGGAACACGCCTTTGAGCCACTTGCCGACTTCCTGGTACACCGGCTCGCGGTAGCGCGGGTCGATCAGGTAGGTGGTGGTCTTGACGATGTGGCTCATGTCGCTGCCGGCTTCTTCCAGCAACTGCTTGACGTTGCGCATAGCCTGTTCGGCCTGTGCACGCGGGTCGCCGAGGCCTACCAGATTACCGTCGAAATCGGTGCCGACTTGCCCACGGACATACACGGTGTTGCCGGCGCGCACGGCCTGGCACAGGTCGTTGTCCAGGGTCTGGTTAGGGTAGGTGTCCTTGGTGTTGAACATACGGATGCGGGTGTGGGTTGGCTTGCTCATGTACAGCTCCAGACAGTGGCGGCGACGGTGCACCGGGCACCGCCGCGAAAGAGGGAGGTCAAGCGTCGACGGTGTCGGCGGTTTTCGTGTTGGCGGTCGAATGCAGGGCGGCTTCACGCTGCTCGGCATCTTTGTAGTCGAGGTATTTGCGCTGGGTGGCGATGTGATCGGCCACGTGTTTGGCGTCGTGCCACACGCCCCAGATGAACGACGAACCGCGCCGCGACTGCCATGGCAGTCCGAGGAAATACACCCCAGGCTCGCTGGACACACCGCGCTGGTGCTGCGGTTTGCCCTTGTCATCAAATGCCGCGACCTGCAGCCAGGAATAATCCACGGCGAACCCGGTGGCCCAGATGATCGAGGTGATGCCGGCCTTGGCCAGGTCGAGATCGAGCAGCGGATTTTTCACGCACTCGGGATCCGGATAGGTCTCGCGCGCTTCAGGTTCCTGCGGCAGGTCGAGGCCGTTGCGCTCGATGTAGGCGTCGGCGGCGTCCAGCAGGGCCAGGTAGTTGTCATCGCCGCGTTTGAGGTTGTCGACCAGGTCCTGCTTGAAGGTCACCACGCCGTTGTTGAACGATTCGGTCACGCCGACCAGAGTCATGCCACGATGGGCCAGACCGCGGAAGTCGATGGTGCGCCCACCGTGGGCACCGCTGACGGCGATGGTCACGTGCTCGCGACCGGGTTTCATCGCGGCCTGATCCCACTCGCCGAGCACCCCCAGCCACCAGCAGAAATCACGGTTGCGGTAGGCCCGCGGCGGACGGTCGTGGGCACCGACCGAGAGGTAGACCTGCTTGCCGGAGCGCTGCAATTCATCGGCGATCTGCACACCAGACGAGCCGGCACCGACCACCAGCACCGCGCCGTCGGGCAGTTGCTGCGGATTGCGATAGTCAGCGGAGTGGATCTGCAACAGACGCGGATCTTGCGGGGCGATCGGCGGGATCACCGGACGCTGGAACGGACCGGTTGCCGCCACGACGCGGCTGGCCTCGATCACCCCTTCGGAGGTCTCGACGGTGAACCCCGGACGGCCGACATTGCGCACGACACTTTTGACTTCGACGCCGGTGCGGATCGGCGCATTGAATTTCTTCGCGTAGGCTTCGAAGTAGTCCGCCACCCGTTCTTTATGGGCGAAACCATCAGGGTCGACGTCATCGAATTCCAGTCCTGGAAAGCGGTCGTGCCACGCCGGACCGTTGGCCACCAACGAGTCCCAGCGTCCGGTGCGCCAGCGTTCGGCAATGCGGCTGCGCTCCAGCACCAGGTGCGGCACGCCGAGTTTGCTCAGGTGCTCGCTCATCGCCACACCGGCCTGTCCGGCCCCCACGACAAGCGTGTCTGTTTTTATTATTTCAGTGGTCATTTCTACATCCTTCCTGGCAAGGCAAGTGGATTCGGATCGCTTCAGGCTTGTCCGTTTTGCTTGCGGCCAGACTAGGCAGGAGGGGGGTATCGGTAAAATATTATTAAGCTGGGATGTGAATACAAATTGCTGAAGCAGAAAGGACAAGCCCAGTAAAACCGTGGCCTGCAGGGCAGGGGGAGGGTTGTCCCGGGCAGGAAAACCCGGGACAGACAGGGAAAATATTTACTGCAAGGGCGCCGGGCGCTCAGTTCAATTGACTGGGGGCGATGCCCAGCAGCCCGGTCAGCGTGTTCATGATCGCCTGCTGCCGCGCGCGATTGGCCTGATACTCGGCTTCGGCGGTGGCGACATCGGCGTCGCAATGCGGACAGCTGACCTCGTGCGGATAAATGTACTGCAGGCAACTGCGACACAGGCTCAGCTGCGGGGCGATCCGGCCTTGTTCCGGAGACTGCTGGCCCTGATTGATCCACGCCAGTTTGACCACCTGGCCGCTGTCACTGACGCTGCTGACCTTCTCGCCGGTGTCGATGCGTTCGGTGATCAGGTCGAAACGGCCGACTGCAAATGATTTCTGCGCGGCTTCCTCGACCTTGACGATGCGCTCGCGCAGTCCACGCTTTTGCAGTTCCAGCGTTCGGTAATGGCAGTAGGGGTTGTTGCCGGGTTTGCCGAGCAGTGAGTGCGAGGTCCAGGTACAACCGCCGCGACAGACATCGTTGTAATAACAGCCGCGACAGTAACCCCACATATCATCCACCGAGCGCAAACGGCCGAAATGCATGCCTTCGCTGTAGTGCCAGATGTCGTGCAGGCTCATGTTGCGCACATTGCCTCCGGAGAAACCGACGGTTGCCAGGGACGGGCAGCCCTTGACCGTGCCGTCAGCTTCCAGCGCCAGCACCGTCTGGCCGGCGGCGCAACCGGTCCAGTGCACACGTTCGTCACCGAAGCCGCGCCACAGGTGTTCATACGGTCCGTAATAACCGATGTTGTTGCCGACGTTCATCAGCAGGCCACGGTCGACGCCTTCGCGATACAGCCGGGCCAGCAACGGCATCACGTCCAGCAGTTGATGGGGTTGCAACAGTAACTCCGGATGATCCACCGCGTTACCCATGGCCACGGTGATCTGGATCTGCCAGTGGGTGGCGCCGAGTTCGATGATGGTGTCCATCAGCGCCGGCAAGTCCGGCAGTGTGGCGGCGCCGATCTGGGTATTGACGCTCACCGCCAGCCCCGCGGCCTTGGCCCGGCGCAGGGTGTCCACGGCCTTGTCGAACGAGCCGGGTACGTTGCGCACCGCGTCGTGGAGCGGCGCCAGGCCGTCCAGGGAAATACCCACGCCGTCGAGCCCGGCATCGACCGCCGCCTGCATTTTCGCCGGCGTCAGATTGCGTCCGCCGGTCTGGATCGCGCAGTACATGCCGTGGTCGTGAATGGCTTTGATCAGTTGCGTCCAGTCCTTGCGCAGATAGGCTTCGCCGCCGATCAGGGTGATCTCGCGGGTGCCGAGCGCGGCCAGCGCGTCGATGACGTCCAGGCACTCGCGGGTGTTGAGTTCGTCAGGCCGTCGATGCCCTGCGCGGGAGCCGCAATGCAGGCATTTCAAGTCGCAGGCCAGGGTGATCTCCCAGACTACGTGCACCGGCACATAGCGTTTGAGATCGGTGTCGCTGAGGTAACGGGCGGGGCGCACGTCTGACATGGGAAATCCTTGCGCACAATCCAGTGCGCGCTACGAAGGGATTGACCGCGGTTGAACAAGACCCGGGCAAGATCCGTTGCGATCTCGCCCGGGGCTTACCGGTTAGCGCGCTTCCAGTCGCGCGATTTCCGCTTTCAAATGCTCAAGGGCACTGCGCAATGCACCTTCGTGCGCCACTTGTTGCTCGGCCTGTTGCACCACGATTTTGAGCTGCGCCAGATCGCCGCTGGTCTGCGCCTGCTGCACAGCCACGGCGTACAGCGGCTGCGGATGTGGCCCCGGATGCGGCTGCTCGTTGGGAGCCTGATGGACTGCAACGTGCTTCACTTCGTGCCACTGGCCCTGTTCTTCGTAGCGATAATCGACAAAGCCGCTGGCCCAGTCGCTGCCCAGAATGCCTCTTAGGTGGAACGTCTGGGCAATCTGGCTGAGCGGGCCGCTCGGGCCGCCATCGAGGGTGAGGATGATGTGGTTCTCGACGTTGGCCGTCAGCTTGGTTTCGGAAAAGCTGCCCCAGACCTGCGCCCGGTAATTGACCGTCGGCCAAGTGGCTTGAAACACGCTGGCGATCCCGCTGACACGTTTGTGCGCGGTATCGACCAGCAGATCAAGGGTCAGAACCGGTGCGCCCGGCAGTGCATTGCTGATGCTGAGACGGGTGTGAAAAAGTCCGATCGACATGGTGCTACTCCCTAAAGTGAATGGCGGATCAAGTGGCCTGACTCAGCGGCTCTGCAGCCGGCTGACTTCTTTCTTCGCCGCTTCCAGTGCGCTCTGCAGTTGCGGTTGCTGGTCCAGCTGCTGCTGGGCGAGTTTGGCCAGATTCTTCATCTGGGCCAGATCACCGCTGGCGATTGCGCTCTGAATCGGCGCGGCGTACAGCGGCAGGATTGGCGGGTGCGGAATGATCACAGGGCCTGGGTTGTACGGTGATGGCAGCGATTCCTGCAGATGCGCCGGGGCGTTATTGACCTCGTGCCAGCGTTGACCATCGAAGTAGCGATAGTTGGCGACGCCTTCGCGCCAGTCGGTACCCACCACCAGACGCACATCGAAGTTATTGATCGAGTTGGACCCCGGGCCGCCGTGATTGCCTTGGGCGGTCACGAGGATTTTGCTGACCCCGGGCGACATCACGGTGAGGTAGGTGTACTCGCCCCAGACGTCTGAATGCACGTCGAGTGGCGGATTGGTTGCCTGGGTGATCGCTGCAGTACCGTTGACCTTCGTATTGGGTGTCGAGACCAGCAGGTGCAGTACCAGCGTCTGGGCACCGGGCGCGCCGGTGCCGATGCGGTAGCTCACCGGAAACAGGCCGACATTTTCAGTAGAACCGGACATGTTGTTTGCCTCCATTGCAATGTGATTGATGGCTTCAGGACTTTTCGTGCCTGGAAACTTCCCTGGCCAGGTTTTCGTACGCGTCTTTCAGGTCTTGCGCTTCAGGTTTGCTGGTGTCGCGTTGTTGCAACAACGTCTTCATGTGCTGCACATCGCCTTGTTTGATCGCACTTTGAATGGCGACCCCGTAAGGCGGGATGTTGGCCGTTGAACGGGTCATAACGCGGGTTTCCTCATCCGTGCTGCAGAACCGCCCCTGGTGAAGGGGCGCCTTACCTGACAGACAGGCAGCCTCTGCCTGCAAGAACACCGGCAAGCGGCGTTCTCGGCGAGCGAGCAACCTGATCCGTCGGGATCTGATCGAGTGGTATTTTCAGTTTGCCCAGCATCGGCGCGCAGACACCGGCGCTGGCGCGCGAGTCCTCAGCCGAAGCCGCCGGGCTGGGCTTTCGGAGCGTCGCGCGTGGCCTGTCGCAGTGACAGGCGAGAGGAATTGACCGGTACGTTGTTCATCTTTCTGTCCTTGATAGAACACAACGAAACGCAGGGATCAGTGGCGCGCTCGGCTAGAGCGCAGAGGGAACCGCAAGCACAAAAACCATCCCTGATTTCTTTTCCAGTGCCGCTACGGGCGAGCGTCTGTCTGACGTTCGCGGGTCGCTGGCATATCGCCAGCCACGCAACCCTAGATCCGATTTCGCAGGCCTGCCAGAGAAAGCGCCGAACGGTCGTGCGCGGGACATTGACGGTAAACCGGGCGTGCTCGCTCAAGGCCTCCAAGCCTTTGAGCGGACACGGTTATCGGTAGGACAGAAAGGAGCACACAACGTATGGATTCATTGGCAATAAGCAATGCACCCGCCAGGCATATTCGAGCAGCGCTGTCCGGTGCTGGGCGAACTAATTGCCGTCGGCAACCTTGCGTTCGATCGCATCGGTCTTACGCTTGAGTTCCTCGGCCTCCTGTTCCTTGGTGCGGATCGAGGTTGGCGTAATCACCTCGTCCACGGCCCTGGTGTCGTCGTCGCTGTCCTGCAGATCGCGGCGAACGACATCCACCGGTTTGCCCGCCGCGTCGAGCGGTGGTGCGTTGTGAGGGGTTGCGGGCTTGCTGTCATCGGTACTTTTCATTTTTCATACCTCCATTGGCTTACCACGTTGGATACGACGACATGACGCGAGTTCGAGAAATTTCATCGGTGATCGGCGCGCTGCTCGGCGCCGGTTTGCTGCTGGCCGCCGAAATGGCATGCGCCGCCAGCTTCGATTGCGCCAAGGCCAAGGCTGCGGACGAAAAAGCGGTCTGCGCCAACCGCGCGCTGAACGATCTGGATGTGACCATGGGCGAGCTGTTCAGCCTCGACAAACGCTTGCTGCCGATGGGCGGGCGCGACGCCTTGATCGGCGAGCAACAGGCCTTTCTGAAAAGCCGCAAGGCCTGTGGCGCCAAGGTCGGTTGTCTGACGGATCTGTATCAGCGGCGGGTCGAGGCTCTGCGCAATATCACCGAGACGCGGGTGATGACGCAGGGGCCGTTCTGACCCGCTGCATGCCTTGAGTGACGGTCAGATCATGCGCTCAGAGCAGGCTCCACGACACCCCGACATAAACCCCCAATCCTTCACCCGGCGTAGACCGCGCCGCGTCCTGGCCCTTGTCGTCATACCCCGGAGTGACCGTCGCAGCGTAGTGCTGGTTGGTCAGGTTGCGCAGGTCCAGCCAGGTTTGCCAGTCGTTTTTCGGCGCGTTGTAGCCGACGCTGGCGCCGAACAGCGCGTAGGGATCGGCGTAGTAGCTGTTGGCGTAATCCACCGCGACTTTGGACACCAGTTGCGTATTGACCGCCGCGAAGAAGCCTTGCGGCCAGTCGTGGCGCAGTTCGCCCTGGTAGTAGTGCATCGGCAGGCCGGGCAGGCGGTTGTCGCCGAAACGCTCATCGTCGCGGTAATGGAAGTCGCTGAAGGTGTAAGCCTGGCGCAGGCTCAATTTGCGCCCGTCGGCGGCTGACCACAGGGTGCTTTGCAGGCTGGCTTCCACGCCTTGATGCACGGTGGGGCTGGCGTTGAGTTCGTAAGGCGTGACAGCGTTGGCGTCCGGCAGCACCGAAAGCAGTTCGTGGCGCACCTGCGCGTAGTACCACGCCAGGCTCCACTGGCCGATTGCGCTGTCGCCACGCCCGCCGAGTTCGAGGGTGGTGGCGGTCTGGTTTTGCAGTTTGATCGGGTCGCTCTGGGTGCCGGTCGCCGCACCGTTGCCGGCCGGGAAGCGGATGTTCGAGCTGTAGATCAGCGACCACGGATGCGGTGCCTCGACCGAACGGCTGAGGTTGCCGAACAGTTGCAGGTCCGGCGTGAGCTGATAGCGCAAGCCCAGGCGCGGTGCGTAGTCCCAGTCGTTCAGGCTGGTCTTGCCGCCGCTTTGCGGGTAGGTGACGGCGCTTTCGCGGCGGGTATAGATAGCGGCGAGACCGGTCGTCAGCCACAGGTCATCGGCGATTTCCAGGTCGTTGCCGACGTGCAGAACCGTGTCCGAACCCTGATAGGTGAAGTTACGCATGCGGGTGCCAGGCGCATAGCCGGCGGTATTACCGCTGGGGATGCGCACGAACTCGCTGGCGCCGTCATTGGGCAGGTGTTTGGTGGTGCGCAGGCCGACGGTGCTGCGGCTTTCCATACCGAAAATGCTGTCGCGGCGCTTGTAATCGAAGGTGCCGCTGACGTCGGTGTAGGCCACTTTCAGCCGGTTCGGGCCTTCGCGCAGGTCCATCGGGTAGTCGTGGTAGACCAGCCCGGTCTGAATACTCGAATCATCATCGATGTAGTAGGTGGTCTTGTTGCCGATGAAGGTGCTGCCCGGTTGCTTGCGGCTGTCGTCGCGCGACACGTAGGCCGGGTTGGCCGCTCGCGGGTCGTGCTCGATCGAGTGCTTGGTCACGCGCCCGGCGAGGTCGTTGTCGGTCTGCCGGTAGCGGAAATAGAAACGGGTTTCCAGGTTCGGGTTGAAGCGATAGCCGAAATTGGCGATCACCCCCTGACTGTCGCTGGCGGTGTGATCCTGATAGCCGTCGGCGTTCGAATCGGTCAACGACACGTAGTAGTCGAAGTCGCCCAGCACCTGCCCGGAGCTGACCTGACGCTGCTGATAACCATGGCTGCCGGTGGCGTAGCGCACCTGCAATTTCGGCGCGTCGTAACCGGTGTGGCTGACGTAATCGATGGCACCGCCCAGCGCCAGAGCGCCGCGATCGAAGCCGTTGGCGCCGCGCAGCACCTCCACATGGTCGAGCCACAGCGGTTCGAGCAATTCGTAGGGCGTGCCGCCCGGGCCGGTCAGCGGCAGGCCGTCGAGCATGGTGTACAGCCCCGAAGCATGAGCGCCGGGTGCACGGTTGATTCCCGAGCCACGGATCGAGATCTTCACCCCTTCATTACCCGCCGACTGCGCGTAGACCCCCGGCTGATACGCCAACACGTCCTGATTGCTCGCCACCCGACCTTGCAGCGGCTGGCGCAGGTCGACCACGTTGGTGCCGCCGGGCACCTGCGCAAGGCGCGCCTCGGCCTCGGCCACGGAGGCATCGGCGCCGCTCTGTTCCTCGGCCGAAATCAGCACCTGGCCCAATTCCATGCCTTTGGGTTCCTCGGCCATGGCCGGGCAGGCGAGGGCGAGGCCCAACAGGGCAGTGGGCAGGGATTTTGACGCGGGCATCGAGGAACTCCAGACAGGAACGGGCAATGAACAGTGCGACGCAAGAAGGAACGATGGAAACACATGGCAATTTTGCTTTTTTGCCGGGGCGCGGGGCGAGGCAAGCGGTGTGGCTGCTCAGATGACGGCACACAGAGCGGTAAACGCAGACGACTGGCGCTTTCGATGGCGGCCAGTCGCCCGGGTTGCCTGCGCGTCAGTCGCTGCGCAGGCAAGGATCAAGCAATTTTCAACGCCTGGAGAATGCCCAGCGATGTCTCGGCAAATGCCTGGGCCTGCTCAGTCAGTTCGGCAAGGTTTTCTGCGGCGGTGAGCAGCGGCTGATCACCCTTGAGCAGCGCTTCGCCTTGGGCACTGATGACGCCCCACGCCAACTCTGCCCATTCGCCTGGATGCGTCATGCCTTGCTTGAGCGCAATCAGGAACAACTGCTGGAAGCGGCCGACCGGCACGCCACCGCCGGTAACCGGGCTGGCCAGCACCTGAATGTTGCTGTTGAACAGCGCACGCTTGCACAGTTGCAGGTTGAGGGTGTTGCAACGCTCCTGCACCTGTCGTTCGGCGGCTTCGCTCTGGCACGGCGCAACAACGCCCATGCCAATCAGCACGGTGACGGCCTGCAACAGATCGTCATACGAAACGGAGCCGACCGCCATCAACAATTGCTGCAGGGTTTTCGGCTGGCAGGCGTTGGCGGCGAGCGCTGCGAGCACCGGACTGTAAATCTCCGCTTGCAGCGCAGCCTCGCCCGCGGGACCGGTCACCGTGCCCGGAATGCTTTCAACGGTCTGCAACAGGGCAAAGCGGGTCCTCAGCAGGCCGTCACGGTGCTCGGCGGCAGACAGCCGATTGGCGCCACGGATGTACAGGTCCCGACGGAAATTCTGATTGACGAAGTAGTCACGCGCTTGCTCGCGCATGACCGGATGCTCGATGCCTTCGAGAAAGTCCATGCCTTCTGCGCTCAGGTTCAGCGGGGCCACGGTATCCAGCGGCACGGCGGTCGCGGCGTAGTCAAGTTTGGCTGCGGTCATGGCGTCGACCACGTCAGTGAAATACATGCAGTTCCAGTCGCGGTTGAAATACTCATGGGCCACGTACTGACGATTCTGGCCCTTGATGCTGTTCAATTGGGCGCCCAGGCTCGGCGCTGCGTGGGCATATTTCGGATTGGCCGCCAGCAGCGCTTCGGAAAACTGCAGTGCGGCATCGATGCGTTTGGCCGGGCTGGTAGAAATCTGGCTGGCAAAGCGGTTGTGCAGGCTGAACAGATTGCGCAATGGCGCCGAAGGCGACCAGCCCGGGAAGCAGTTGTAGCTGACATACAACAGGCCCCCCGGCTTGAGGTGGCGACGGGCGAACTCGACGATCAGTTGCTGATTATCCCGGCTGACCCACGTCCAGATGCCATGCAGGCTGATGCTGTCGAACGCCGGCAGATCATCGCGGGCCAGCAGTTGCTCGAAACTGTCATCGTACAGCCGCGCCTGGCTGTTCCAGTCGTTGGCCAGAGCGATGGCATGCGCCGCCTGGGACGGCGTGAAGTCCGTGCCCACGTAGTTTCCCGGGTTGGCGGCGGCGTGGATGTTGATCGAGACGCCCTGACCGAAGCCCAGCTCGCAGTGATAGCCGCCGGCATTTTCCAGCGTGGCAAAGCCACGCAACAACAGACAAAAGCGCTGGAACACCGGGTTGATTTCCCGGCTGTACGAGTAGGTGTAGCCCTCGTCGGTGAAATACCCTTCGTTCCAGGCATTGCTCATGTGTACATCCTTTAGTTCGAGAGAAAGAGCCGCTCTTATAAGGGGTTGGCATTGCACACGACAAGCGGAAAAACACCTCGGCGGCTCTTACGATTGCAACGGCACGTACACGTCCGTTTGCCATTGCTCCTGCGGCGTCTGCGGATACACGCTCAGGTAATGGAAAAACAGCGGATGATCGCGCAATTCCTCGCCGCTGGTTGGCAGCCAGTCGCGGTAGATCGGGTAGATCGTTTCGCCGATGTGATCCGGTGAACCTACGTGTCGTACCACCACACAACGACCGCCGGGAATGACCATTTCGCGCACGCCGAACGTATTGGGTGTGACGGCCTGGTCAATCTCACCGCAAATGGCGAAGCGAAAATCCTCCGCGGGTGTGGTGTCGGGGTTGTTGTAGGGAATGCCGAAGGTGCGACTCGACGCCACGGGCGACTGCCCGCTGTGCATGCGCCACGCAATGAATCTCTGCACGCTTTGCTGAACCTCACCCGGCGAGCCGCAATGCTCAAGCGCGGCGACCCGTACGGTTGGGAAATCGATGATTCTGGTGTGCATGATGATGCTCCTGGAAAAGTGAGGGATGGCGAATACCGCATTCCAGGTCTGCCAGTTCGGCTGCTTCCTGAAGGCACTCGGCGTCATGCCGAAGTCGCGCCTGAACGCTCGGCTGAACGCTTCCGGACTCTCGAACCCGGCGTCAGACGCGGCGTCGAGTATCGAGTGCTCCGGTTGCGCGGCCAGCCGATGCGCCGCTCGGCGCAATCGCATCAGCTGCACGTAGCGCGAGACCGGCACGCCGACGAAGGCGCTGAATTGCCGATGGAAGTGAAACACCGAAAAGTTCGCCACCTGACTCAACGTACTCACCGACAAGTCGTCCTCGAGATGGGCCTCGATATAGGCGAGCACGGCGTTGAAGCGTCGGGTGTAGGCGAAGTGGATCGGCAGCTCGGACACGGGTTGGAAACTCCTGAGAAGTGCGGTCTGCGATAGCTTCTGCGTTTTCGACAGGGTCGCGCCTAGCCGCGTTTGCTCTATGCCTGTCGCCCGTGAGCTGCGTCTGCCAGTTGCCCGGTATCGACCCGCACAAACACCGAATCGCCAATCGCCGTCAGCACATCCCCGGCGTACACCTCGCAGATCACCCGCGTCTTGCGCCCGACGTCGCCCTCGACCTTGGCGCGCAAGGTCAGTGGCACGCCCATCGGTGTGGGTTTGATGAACTTGATGCCGAGGTTGCCGGTCACGCAGTCGATACGCGGCAGGCTGCCCGGTGCACGCTGTTCGTTGCGGTAGTGCCAGGCCATCGCCGTCCAGTTGGAATGGCAATCGACCAGCATCGCCAGCAAGCCGCCGTACACCAGATCCGGCCAGCCACAGTATTTGTCGTCCGGCAGGTGTTCGGCCATGACGTGCACGCCGTCTTCGTGCCAGAAGCTTTTCACGTGCAGCCCGTGCGGATTGCGGCCGCCGCAGCCGTAGCAGACGCCTTCGGGGGCGGCGAGGTCTTGCAGGGGAGTGTCGAAACAGGTCATGGGTCTGGTCATCCTGAAGGGGTGAGTCCGGTCAGGCGCAGGCGGTTGCGTCCGCCGCGCTTGGATTCGTAGAGTGCGGCATCGCCTTGCTCGATCAGTGCTGCGAGGCTGGCTGGCGGCTTGTTGAACAGGGTGGCGCCGATGCTCAGCGTCACCGGCTCCGAGGTCGGGAATGCCTGAATGGCGCTGCGCTGAAACTGATCGCGCAGGGTGTCGCCGAGGGCGACGATGCGTTCACTCGGCGCGTTATTCAGCAATATCACGAACTCGTCTCCGCCCAGTCGGGCGGCCAGTGCGCCGTCGGGTGATTCGGCGCGGATCATCTCGCTCAAGGCCACCAGCAGGCGGTCGCCGGCAGTGTGGCCGTACTGGTCGTTGACCAGTTTGAAGTTGTCGATATCAATCAGCAGCAGCGCTCCGGGTTGCTGCGCAGAGACGTCCCTGAGCAGGCGCGGGGCGCGCACGTCGAGGGCGCGGCGGTTGAAAAGGGCGGTCAGCGGATCACGGGCGGCCAACCGGGCGATCTGCTCTTCACGCCGGTAGCGTTCGGTGCCGGTCATCGACAGCGCGATCAGCATGATCGCCATCGCGCCCTCGACCAGCGAGATCTGGATGATTTCGCCACGGAACGCGGCCAGATCGATCAGTGTCCCGGGGATCATCACCGTCAGGGCCTTGGCCACATAGAAAATACCGTGGCCCAGCAACACGTAGCGCAGTTGCACCGCGCCGACGCTCAGCGATTTGCCATGCGGACGCAGCAGCAGACTGGCCTTGAGCGTCGAGGCGGCCACCAGCAGCGAGTTGGCGGCCAGCATCACCTTCGACCACAGCGGCCCGTCCGGCAGCAGCAACATCACCAGCCAGGTGACGAAGATCAGGTACCAGGCCCGGGACAGCCGAATCCGGGTGAAGCGCGCCACCCCCAGCAGAAACAGGAAATGGGCGGTCACCAGCAGGCCGTTGGCGAACCAGATGCCGATCAGCAAAAAGCCGTTGCTGCGCAGCAGGGCCAAGGTGGAACCGACGGTAATCGTGGCGAAACCGGCGCTCCACAACAGCAGCGAAGGCTCACGAATACTGCGCCACTCGACCGCCAGGTAGAGCGCGGCAGCGGCCGCTAGAGCGATCGAGATGGTCAGCATCGTTGGTGGATCGAGCGGCATTTCTTGAGGAGCCTGTCTGAAGTTCGGTTAGACCGGCGATTGTAAGCGTTTGGGCCTGTTTTGGCAGGAGCGGCGGCGTCTGCAGGGGCAGGCGCCGCACGGTTTCGTTACTGGCTGGCGTCGAGCACCACGCGATAGCGCGCCTTGCCGCTGCGCAGATGGTCGACCGCCTCGTTGACCTTGCTCATGGGAAACATCTCGACCTGCGGCAGAATCTGATGCCGGGCGCAGAATTCGAGCATGGTTGCCATCGTCCCGGGCGAGCCGACCGGGGAGGCGGACAGGGATTTCTGCTGCGGGATCAGGTCGAACACATGCACCGGAATCGCGCTGGGCACGATGCCGACAAAATGCAGCCGGCCGTTGCCGCGCAGGGTGGCGAGCATCGCCGTCCAGTCAAGGTCGGCGTTGGCGCTGATCAGCAAGAAGTCCAGGGTGCCGGCAATCGCTTTCAGCGCATTGCTGTCAGTCGAGGCGACCACGTTGTGCGCGCCGAGACGCCGGGCTTCGTCCTGTTTGTTCAACGACGAGGTAAACGCGGTGACTTCGCAGCCCCAGGCGTTGAGAAAGCGCAGCGCCAGATGACCGAGGCCGCCGATACCGACCACGCCGACGCGGTCGGTGGGTTTGACGCCGAACTGCAGCAACGGGTTGAACACGGTGGAGCCGGCGCAGAACAGCGGGCCGACCATGGCCGGATCAAGATTGGCGGGCACCGGAATTGCCCATGCCCAGTGCGAGCGCAAACGGTCAGCGAAGCCGCCGTGGCTGCCGATGATGGTCGGTTGGGCGGTGCCGCACAGCTGTTGCGAGCCGCTCATGCAGGATGAGCAGTGCATGCAACTGCCCTTGTACCAACCGATGCCGACGCGCTGGCCCAGTTCGAGACCGCGCACCTGCGGACCCACGCGCACGATTTTGCCGACCACCTCGTGGCCCGGCACGAACGGGTAGCGGCTGATGCCCCAGTCGTTGTCGATCAGTGACTGATCGGAGTGGCAGACGCCGCAGTATTCCACCGCGACTTCCACGTCTTCTGCGCCTAACGGGCCGGGGTCGTAGCTGTAGCGTTCCAGCGGGGCGCCGGCAGCGGTGGCGGCCCAGCCGTTGAAAGTTGCAGATTCGGTGTTGCTCATGGGGACACCTCCGGTTCGACTGACGGGACATTGGCAGCCCGGCAAGTCTAGTCGGTCATTGCGCCGGCGCGAGCCAGGTGTTGACGACCCGTCGATCCAGTTCTTCCCAGTAGGCCATGCCCAATACCCGTGTGGTGTTCAGCCCGCGCAGGTAGCCGCGCAGCTGATTGGCGGTGTCACGCTTGAGCTGCGCATCGGTGATGCCTTTGTCCAGCAACACGCTTTCGTACTGCACCAGATATTCGGCCACCCGCTCGCGAAAGTCGGGCAAGACCGCGTCGCGGATCAGGTCAAAGGTTCTCAAATCGGCTACCTCACTGTTGTTCTGGTCGTTGTGGATGAGTGTGTACCTGTCTTTATCGTGCGCAACTATCGCTAGAAGTAATAGTGACCATCACGAAACGCAAGTTCAGCTTTGTATGCAATAGGCGGAAAATTGCCGTCATTGAACACGCAGCTCAAGGAAATTGCGCGATGAAGACACTGACCCGACTGGCGCTGATCGCCCTGCTGATGGGCGGGGTGATGACCACCGCACCGTCTTTCGCAGACGACGCCTGTGCGTGTCATCTTCAACCGATCGCCGGCAGCGTCGCGACGTTGCAGCATTCGCAGAGCGTGGGTGTGCTGTACAGCGAAAACACCCGGGAAAACCTGCAGTACCTGACGCGTTACCACGACATGGCGCTGCACGGGGCCAAGGATGCGCTGGACTCGCAGATTCGCGCGGCCTTTGTGCGCAGCTCTGATCCGGAGCTGGCGATCGACTGGTTGCTCAGCTCGCTGCAGCGCCAGTTCATGTCAGTGACTGTCTACGACAACCTCGATGCGCTGATTCAGGCACATCCGGACATCGTGGTGAAACTCGACACCTTCAACCGCTTGCTGACCCAGCAGAACAGCCTGTTCGAAGCGCACTTCATCGCGCGTTTCTACGACGCCGACCTGCAGTACATCGGCAAGGCCGAAGGCTCCGTCGAGAAACAGATCCCGTCGGTCTGGGTACACGACAAGGCGGCGCATGAGATTGCCGCGCAGATCGAGAAACAACGTGACCTGCAATTCAATGCCTTGAAGCAGTTCGATGCCTCGCTCAAGGCGTTGGTGGCTTCAAGCTGAATACTCAAAAACATAAAGGGCAGAGGCGGCGCCGTGACGCTGAACCACTGCCAGTTGAACCGAACCTTTATTTTCAGGATTACACCGATGCGTTCTTTATTTGCCCCGACCCTGGCCGTTGCCACGTTGCTGCTCGCCGGTTGCGCTTCCGCGCCGAATGACCCGACGCTGACCTTGCAGACCAGCAAGACCCCGGCGCAGTACGCCGATTGCGTGGTGCCGAAGCTGCAGCTCAGTGCGCTGAACCCGACTGTCTCGCAAACGCAGCGCAGCTACCGGATCGTGGTACCGAGCAAAGTCTCGGCGGACAACGTGCTGGAAGCCTACAAGGCCGGCAGCGGCGGCAAGGTGTTCATCTACGAGCGCCACTTGCTGGCCTCCAACTTCCTGCCATCAAGCTTTGAACGCGCTGCCCAGGATTGCCTCTGACCCAGGCTTGCGAACTGTTTTGACCGCGCTCCTTTGGTTGGCCGCAACCAACCAATCCTTTGCCCCGCACCTCATTCGGTTGCGGGGCTTTTTTTGCCCTGATTTTTTGCCGTTCAGGCGACGTCGATCACCACCTTGCCAATCGCCGTGCCCTGTTGCACCGCGTCGTGTGCCTGTCGCGCCTGGCTGAGGCTGAAGCGTTCAGCGTGCATCAACGGCTTGACCTTGCCTTCCTCGATCAACCGCGTGGCGTAACCGAGGATTTCCGCGTGGTGCTTGCGCCCGACCCCGGTGAGCATCGGCAGCAACACGAAAATCCCCGACAGCGTCGCACTGCGCAGCGAACCGGTGGCCAGGTTGTGGGTGCCGAACGCCGCGCAACTGCTGACGTGGCCGTAGAGGCGGATCGCTGCGAACGCATCATCCAGGCTCTGGCCGCCGACAGTGTCGTAGATCACGTCAAAACCCTTGCCGTCGGTGAATTGGTTTACGTACTGCTCGACCGGCACGCTTTTATAGTCGATGGCGGTGGCGCCGTAGCCTTCGACAATCGCACGTTTGCCCGGCGACACCGTGGCGAACACTTCAGCGCCCAAGGCCGCAGCAATTTGCACCGCCATGTGCCCGACACCGCCCGCGCCACCTTGCACCAGCACCTTCTGACCGGCCTTGACGTGCGCGCGGTCGACCAGACCTTCCCACGCCGTGAGGAACACCAGCGGCACTGCTGCCGCCTCACGGAACCCGAGGTTCTTCGGCTTGAGCGCCACCAGGTCGGCATCCACCGCCAGGTATTCGGCCAGCGACCCCGACAGGCCGCGCACGCCGCCGACCATGCCGAACACCTCGTCGCCCACTGACAGATGGCTGACGTTGGCGCCGACCGCTTCAATCACGCCGGCCATGTCAGTTCCGAGAATCGCTGGCAGCTGCGGCATGGCGTACGGTGCGTTGCCGGTGCGGATCTTGTAGTCGATGGGGTTCACGCCACTGGCCACGATGCGCACCAGTACCTCGTTGGCTTGCGGCACCGGGCGTTCGATCTGTGCTTCGCGAAAGCTGTTGTCGGCGTAGTCATCAAGGATCAACGCGCGGATGGTGGATTGGCTCATTACAACGCCTCGCTGTCATTTCAAGGAAAGGGGCCATGGTGGAACCTGCTGCCGGATTTGTCGACCCGATGCGTTTGGCTGTTACTCAGCGTAGTCGGCCCGTTGCACAGCGGTAGCGGATTATGGTTGTATCGGACAACCATTTTCAGAGGTGGTTGGTCATGACGATTGCCCCAGCGTTGATCGAAGACATCCGCACGGCGTCGCGCACCATGGTGCGGGAACTGGGCTTCATGCGCGCCACGCTGGCAGCGACCGACTACTCCGCCTCGGGTGTCCACGCGTTGCTGGAAATCGAGGCAGGGGACGGTGTGAGCGCTGCGCAGTTGGCGCAAAGCCTGGGGCTGGACAAGTCGAGTGTCAGCCGCATGGTCGGCAAGCTGATCAAGGCCGGCGAGATCCAGGAGCGTGCCGCCGAGGACGCTCGCGTCAAGCGCTTGCAGCTGACGCCGCAAGGCCGGCAGACCGTCGCCGCCATTCACGCTTTCGGGCAGGCGCAGGTCAACAAGGCATTGCAGGCGCTCAATCCCTCGCAGCAACAGAGCGTGGCGCAAGGCCTCACGACCTACGCCCACGCCCTCAAGAGCATTCGCCTGGGCGCTGAACAGACACTCACGCCGAACCTGTCGATCAGCGCCGGCTACCGCCGGGGCCTGATTGGCCGCGTGGCGCAAATGCATGCCGATTACTACTCGCGGCATGCCGGTTTCGGCGCGATCTTCGAAAGCCGGGTCGCCAGTGGCGTGGCAGAGTTCGTCGGGCGCCTCGATCAGCCGTGCAACCAGATCTGGGTCGCGACCCTCAACGAGCGCATCGTCGGTTCGATCGCGATCGACGGGCAGGACCTGGGTCATCAGCAAGCGCATTTGCGCTGGTTCATCCTCGACGATGGTTGCCGCGGGTGCGGTGTCGGCCGGCAGCTGCTGAATGCGGCCGTGGCGTTTTGTGATCAGCAGGGTTTTGACGCCATTCAGCTCTGGACTTTCAAGGGCCTCGACGCCGCGCGCCGACTGTATGAAGCGTCCGGCTTCGAACTGAGCAAAGAAGAGCAGGGCAGTCAGTGGGGCACCCTCGTGACCGAACAGCAGTTCACCCGCATCAGACCGCACGCAGCCGATTTACCCTGAAGGTTGATTCAGCGCCACCACGTAAGCGCTGAACATGTCCGCCAGGCCGTCGGCGAATGCGGTGATTTCCAGATCGGCGCGTGGGCTGGCGGAAAAATCCTTGCCCACCGAACTGAGCGTGGTCAGGATCAGTTCGCAGGCCGCCGCGCGCGTTGGCCCGCTGGCTTCGGGCAACAGTTGCGAGATGAACGCGGCGAAGATCTGCCGTCCTGCCGCGCGCACTTCGTGCGCCTCGGGGGCGTCGCGATACAGCGGCGCGGCATCGTTCAACGCGCCGCGCATCTGTGCCTCTTCACACTCCGAACGGACAAATGCCTGCACCAATGTGCGCAGGCGCAGAAGTGGTGGCTGCTCGAGATTTTCCAGAATCCGCTGCAGCATCTGCGTGGTGTGCAGCCACTCATCGCGCTGCAAACGGAACAGGATCGCGGCCTTGTTGGGGAAGTACTGATACAGCGAGCCGATGCTCACACCGGCCTTTTCCGCGACCCGTGCGGTGGTGAATCGGGTGGCGCCATGCTCGGTCAAAACCTGAATAGCCGCCTGCAGAATCGCCGCGACCAGATCGGTGGAGCGTGCCTGCTGCGGCTGTTTGCGTGAGGAAATACGGGCGGTCTGGCGATTGCTCATGGGCGGCTCGGGCCTCGGGGGAAACGCGAATAGCGGATCGGGTGAATCACTCGCATCATTTAAATGCGACGAATTGCTCGCATCTTAATCCCCCATTGACGGAAAGCAATCATGACAACCCTGACCACTGAACCACTGGCGAGCCTGATCGAACGCCTCTACAACCAGGCCAGCGCCGCCACCAGTCCGCTGCTGGAAACGGTATCCGGCGCGGAGCGCGAACGCCTGATGCACAGCAAGACCGAGTACCTGAAGCTCTACGCAATGCTCAAGGACTTGTGGCTGCCGGTCTCCCGTGACACCGGCAAGCTGTTGTACATGTTGGCGCGCAATACCAAGGCCAAGGCGATTGTCGAGTTCGGCACCTCGTTCGGCCTGTCGACCCTTCACCTGGCGGCGGCGCTGCGCGACAACGGTGGCGGCATGCTGATCGGCAGCGAATTCGAACCGCAGAAAATCGCCCTGGCGCGTCATCACTTCGTCGAAGGCGGCGTCAGCGACCTGGTGCAGATCCGTGAAGGCGACGCACTCGTCACCCTCGCCAGCGACTTGCCGCCTTCAGTTGATCTGCTCCTGCTCGATGGCGCCAAAGCGTTGTATGGCGACGTGTTGAACCTGGTGGAAAAACACCTGAAACCGGGCGCGCTGGTGGTGGCGGATAACACCAACTATTGCCCGGAGTACCTGGCTTACGTGCGCGCACCGCAGAACGGTTACCTGTCCGTGCCGTTTGCCGACGATATCGAACTGTCGATGCGCTTGGGTTGAGGCAGGGTTCTGCGAGCGGGCAAGCGTCTACAAACGCATGCCCATTTCAAAGGCGCGGGGTTCAAATCCGAACTCCGCATACATCCGCGCGGCACGGCTATTGAACGGCCAGACGGTCAAACGCAGATCCTGAGCATCCTGTTCGACTGCCCAGTTTTTCACGAGCGCCATCAGCCCGCGCCCTATGCCTTTGCCCGAAAACGGTTCGGCGACACACACCGAGCCGATGCGCACAACGTTTTGCGGCTGCATCAATGGCCCTGAGCTGGCCGACAGGCTGGCGGTGATAAACGCCACCGCTTGGTCATCGACACTGGCGATGAAAACAACATGGCCCGGCTTCTCGAAAAGGCCTGACCAGTGAGGCAGATCGCGGGAAAACTCCACGGTGGCCGGGGCATAAATGTCGGGGCGGGCCGTGTGGTGCACCTCATTGAGCAGTTGGCCCAGCTCACACATGCTCAGTGCGTCTTCGACCGTCGCAGTTCGGTAAGTGATGGTTTCATCCATGGGGTGCAGCGCTCCTTGATGGCGTGGTTGCCTCGAAAGGCTCGGGCTTTTGTCTCACAGACGGGAAGGTATTCCAATGGGGAAATCGGTGATGAAACCGACTACATGAACAATCGCGTCGTGCTTACCATGAGTATCGTTTCGATGGGAGCCACCTCCGGGAGACGGATTATCTGGTTGCCAAAGCGCTTCGGGCATTTTTCCATTGAGATACTGCAAGAGAAAACGCTGCAGGCCTTTGTCGAGGCTGCGTTTATCTGAGAATTGGCGGATCCTGGTCGGGCCGAGCAGGGGGCGACAATAGTTGCCGCCCCCGCTGACTGACAATCGCATTAGCAAGTTACTGCTTGGGCTGCCAGGCCGTAGAACCCGCTGCCGCCTTGAACTTCGCACGATTCTGCGCGGTGGCCGGTGGTTCCGAGTCGCCGAAAATCGCTTTGAGCCAGTGCCCATCGGTCGGGTTCGGGAAAATAATGAACTTGCGCCCGAACTGCTCCTTGTCCTCGGTCATCAGGCTGGTGCGCTGTTTGACGTCTGCAACGTAGTACTTGCGCTTGAAGTCGTTGAGGTTGTCACCGAGCATCACCACCACATCGTAATCCTTGGCGATCTCCTGTTGACGCGGCTCCTTGTTGGAGCTGTCACGGTAAACCGTCAGGTGTTTCTCGTCGGCCACCGGCAGGTTGTTTTTGCGCAGGTTTGCCAAGGCGTATTCATAGGTTTTTTCACCCTGGTCGCGGCTGGTGACGTAAAAAATCTCAACGCCTTTGGATTGCGCATAGCTGAGGAAATCCACCGCACCGGGCGTGGCAACCGGGCCATTGTCAGCCACCCATTGGTCCCAGGCCGCGTCGTCGAAAAACTCCTTGTCGGCATTGATCATGTAGCCCCAATAGCTGTTGCTGCTGAGCACGGTGTCGTCGACATCGCTGATGATCGCCAATGGTCTATCGCCCGGCTTGTGCGCCTGCAGCGCTCGATCCAGTTGCATTCGGGCGATGTTGAACCCTTGGTAATAAAGCGCCTCGAACTCGGCGGCGGTCTGCTTCCAGGCGACGGCGGCGGTCAGAAGATTCGATGGCGGGCTGGCGGTTTCTTCTGCAAAGGCGGGAGCGCCGTGCAGCATCAGTAGAGAGAGAAACAAGGGGGAGATCTGGTTTATTTTTATTTTCACGTTTGAGCCCTTAAAACACGGATTGAGCCACTGCGGCCAATGCTGCCAAGGTGTTCTATCTCAGCCGGGATTCGGGCTCAACGTGGGTGTCGCGTTTGTGGACTAATCGGGCGTAATTCCTGTCATTTGTTTGTAATAAAGGCTGAAGATGGTGTTCATTTGAGTAATCGGCAATAGCGTCCATGGTGTGGCCCTCCAATCGAAGCGGACGACGCTGGCGCTGTAGCGTTGGTCATGTCCAGTGTTTGCATACGGTGGTTTTCTGCTGTTAATGGCTGACGGCTTTCGCCTGTGGCCGGGGCAACGATATCAATCATGCGCCCTGAACCTATGGCTCGACAAAGTAACGGCTGGGCACTTCCCCCAGCAATTGCTTGAACACCGTCGCGAAAGCACTTGAGCTGCTGTAACCCAACGCCAGGGCGACTTGTGTCACCGGCTGACCTTTGCCTAGCTGGACAATCGCTGCGAGCAGGCAGGCTTGCTGTCGCCATTCGATGTAGCTGATCCCGGTATGCAGCCGAAAATGCCGGGTGAAGGTTCGGCGACTCATTGCGGCGCGCAGGGCCATATCGTCGACGCTCACCTCCAGCGAAGGTTGGGCCAGAAACTCACGACAGACCCTCGCAAGGCGTGGATCTGTCGGCAGCGGGGCATTGAGGGACAGCGCGGGCATGTCGGCAATTTCGTGCAGCAGCAATCCCATCAAATGACCGTCACGTCCCTGAATGGAATATCGCGGGGGCACATCGATGGCCTTCAACAACAACTGGCGCAACAACGGCGAGACGTCCAGCACCTGACATTGCTCCGGCAGGCCCAGCCGGCGAGCCGCGTGTTTGCGAATATAGGTGTTGTGCAGGGTGACCGGGCCGCGCATCTGCATGGAGTGGGGGAGTTGCGCCGGAACCCAGATGCCGCGTTGGGGTGGCACGACCCAGTTGCCGTCATCGGTAAACACGGTGATGACACCACTGGCGGCGTACGCAAACTGACCACGTTGATGGTCATGGCGCGGGAACAGTGCGCCGTCGGCGTAGTCGCGCGCCGTCACGACGGCATCGCGCGCAATATTCTGATAGGTATCCTGGATTGTTTCTCGCATGGCCCGATTCTAATGAAAATTGGCCTGCCACGGAAAGCAGGCCAGATCGATTACCTGCATATTTCTCTGCACACGAGCATTTCGCTGTGCGTCGAGAAAGACTGAATATGCAGAAAAAACATGTATTACTCGCCGTGTTGGTAACGGCTGTCTGGGGATTGAATTTCCCCGTGACAAAGCTCGGGCTTGCCGGCATCGACCCGCTGCTATTGACCGCGATGCGTTTTGCGCTGGCTGCCTTGCCTTGGGTGTTTTTCGTCAAACGGCCGCGCGTTGCCTTGCGCTGGCTGGCCGCCTACGGGCTGATTTTTGGCGTGGCGATGTGGGCGTTGATCAACGTCGGAATCGCTTGGGGCGTGCCACCCGGCACTGCGTCGTTGCTGATCCAGTGCAGCGCATTTTTCACTTTGGGCTGGGGAGTGATTTTTTTCGGTGAGCGTCTGCGGCGGGCGCAATGGGTCGGGAGCGTGCTGGCAGCCGCAGGGTTGCTCGGGATCGTGGTGAGCAGCCCCGGCGATGCATCGAGGGCCGGTGTGGCGCTGGTCATCGGTAGCGCAATGGCATGGAGTATCGGCAACGTTGTGATCAAGGTCTCGAAGGTCCGTGAGATCTTCGCCTTCGTGGTGTGGGCCAGCCTGTTTCCGCCGATTCCGCTGCTGTTGCTGACGTGGCTGTTGCATGGCTCGGCGCCGTTCAGTGCGCTGCCTTCACAGTTCAATGCAATGACCTTGTTTTCACTGGCTTTCCAGGTCTACGCCGCGACGCATTTCAGTTACTGGGGCTGGAACCTGTTGTTGCGTGAATACCCGATGTCGCGGGTAGCACCGTTGTCACTGTTGATTCCGGTGTTTGGCATCTTCAGTTCGATGGTGATCCTCGGCCAGCATCCAGGTGCCACTGATTGGCTGTTGATCATGCTGGTGCTGTTGGCGATCGCCATAAGTTCGGGGCATTTGCAGGTATTGGCGTTGCGCCTGAACGGCGGCAGATGAGGTGCCAGGTGGATCGGGTTTCGAGGCCTTGGCCCGTTGCGGCAAGAGCCAGGGCAGAGAATGGCTGGTGCGTAGCCTTGAGCACGCACCCTGCCTGATGGATATCCCGCTCAAAGCGCCGCATAGACCAGCGATGATAGCCGGCCAGGGCGCGGATCAATCATCGAATGGCTGCCCGAGGTCGTGGTAACGAAACCAAAGCTCACTTGCTTTTCGGGGTCGGCGAAACTTATCGGGCCACCCAGGCCGATATGACCAAAGGTGTCCGGGCCCATGGCGTGTGAAGCTGTCGGGTCGATTTGCTGTTCCAGCATGCAGCCTAATCCATAACGCATTGGCCGCATCCATACCCGATCCATGCCATGACTGTGCTCTTGAGTGAATTCGATGAGCAGTTCGCGACCGATAAAGCGTCCGGCCAGCAACGCGCTGTAGAAACCGGCGAGGCCATGAGCGGTGCCGTGACCACACACAGCCGGCTGACGGTAGGCCCACCAGCGAGGATCACTGGTTCGTCGAGGCACCATCCCGGGGTTGGTGAAGGCGAGTGTCGCGACATGTGCTGGCTGGTTTTTCAGCACGGTTCGCAAGGCTTGCGAGTACGGATCACCAACGCGTCCCGTGGCACTGTCGAAACGAGCAATTCGATGAAAGTCCTGGTCGTCCACGCCAAGGTGAACGTCGAGTTCATGGGGGTCCAGAATCTCTTCGTGGATGAAGACACAGGGATCTCGTCCGTCCACCCGACGAATCAACTCACCAAGAATCCAGCCAAAGGTGGTGGTGCCGTACCCCAGGTCTGTTCCTGCTTCCCACCAAAGCGGCTCGGCCGCGAGGATCCGCACCATCTGCTCCCAGTCATACATCATGGGGTTATGGTCGGGTGCGCGCAGCGCCGGCAGGCCCGCAGTGTGGTTCATCACCTGACGCAGGGTGACCCTGGCTTTGCCGTTTTGGGCAAACTCCGGCCAGTAGCGGGCCACAGGCGCATCCAGTTCGAGCTTGCCGGCCTCGACCAACATCAGAATGGCCACCGCAACATAGGGTTTTACAACGCAAAAGGTATTGGCCAGCGTATCGCGGGCCCAGGGCTTCTTGCCCTCCTGATCGGCCATGCCGGCCCACAGGTCGACAACCATTTCTCCGCCGACCTGCACGCAGAGCCCGGCCCCGCGCTCTTGAGGATCATCAAACATGTCTTCGAAGGCTTGCTTGACCGCTTCGAACTGCTTGGCACACATCCCTTGCGCTTTCATCCCTCGAGTTCCTCCTATTTGAAGTGCTTCAAACAATTAGTGTTTGTTGGGAAATTCACCCCCGCGACCGAGTGTGAGAGTGATCCATGGAGAAGCGGTTCGCACGCTTGTAGGTGCCGAAGTCATTGAATCTGACACCTGCCTCAGCCATGACTTTATGAGCATAAGGTGCCGTCATCTGACGAAGATAGAACGGGTCTCTCACCACGAAGTGGTGAATGCTGTGAGTGCTGCCAAAGTTGAAACAGAACAGCTGAAACGGCCACAACCACCAAGGATTCATTACTTGGGTTTGTTGTAGCGCATTGCGTGGGGCAACATCGCCGTAGTAGTGCATGTTTGAGCTTATAAAAAACAGGCAGAACTGCCGTATCATATTTGGGGCGATCAGAATAACAACTACGCTATTGATGATGTTCATTAACGTCAGCGTCGCAGCAGAGCTATGGATTTCCTGTCCAATGATCGAGCCAAGCCAGACATACAGATGGTAGCCGAGGAACAGATACCAGCATCCCCAATATAAAAGACCGAACGGTGTATTGAGGCGGATAATCTTGCCCAACAATTTTACCTTTTGCCGCCATCCCGGAGCAAAAACCGCATTTAGAAAACCAAATACAAATCCATCCATGAGTTTCAATAACCGAAGTATTCCCCACGGATTGCCACTGGTGGTTATCCAGGCCTCGACATCCGTGTCGGTTCCGGATTCCTTGTGATGATGAAAGTGCAAATTGCGCCTTAGCCACGGACTGGGCATTCCCGGCCGGGCCAGCCAGCACAAAAACATCATGGCATTGTGCGCAAGCGGCTGTTTTCTGAAATAAAGACGATGAATCAAATCATGTTCGATTTCATGAATGAACGAAGTCAGCAGCGCATTGACCAGAATACACAGCCATCCGGGGATAAAACCCTCCAGGTAGAGGCCACCCGTGACGACCATCCCTATCAGGGAAAACGCCATGACGCTCGCACCAAGAGCATTCTGATACTGCAGGACCGGATAACGCTCGCGTAGATAATTGCCATGTTCGGTAATGCGCCTGGTTACATTCTCGATCTTTTCCTGATCGGTATCAGGGCGTTCAAGTGGGCTGGTGTTTTCCATGACATTCATTTATTCATCCTCTGTTTGCGCCGGGGAGTTACCCGTCCCGTCAAGCCGGTCACGTCAATTGTTCGAGCGATAAAACAACAGGTGCTAAAAAACACCGCGCAAAGTGCGTGCGCGCTATTCAATAAGTGCCAAATCGACGGCATTCCAAAAAGCTTGCTAGAATCATTTCGGGTTTTGAAATGATAAGGCAAGTACCCGTCTTTGCAACTGTGTATTTTGGGTGGGTCAAGTGTTACAGGTGTTGTGTAATTATTTGATTATTTAGTTACAGTTTGTACAAATATAAAATGCATGCGTACAAGTATTGCCAAGGAGGCACCATGAGATTGCACCGCATAAAATATTTCCGGCTGTCTCTACAACCGTCCGAGGACAACACAGAGAAAATCAGCCGTCATGATGTATTTGACGCAATGTTTTTCGATGAGCTTGCCGACAATTCCGTGAATCGCGCAGGCCTTCAAAGGCTGATTCGCTACGTGCAATGCGGAGACACCGTGGTGGTGGACAGCATGGCATCGCTCACCTCCAGCACCGAACAGTTGTGCAGCATCATTCGGCAGATGATGGAAAAACAGGTAACGCTCGAGTTTCTGAATGAAAACCTGATTTTTCGCCATGACTGTCTTGAAGTGGTGGAGCCCATCATTGCCGTCATGGAGCAGCTCGCAGAGTTCGAGCGTGCGGCGACCAGGGAAAAACAGGCCGCAGGAATTGCTAGCGCAAAGAGTCGGGGGTCCTACAGAGGCCGCAAGAAAAAACTGTCTGACAGTCAGGTTGTCAGTTTGATTGGCCGAGCCAGCAATGGGGAAAGCAAATCCAGATTGGCACGTGATTTTGATATCAGTCGTCAGACGCTTTATCGGTACTTGAAACCTACCTAGGGGCTTTTCGGCAAAGCGGGCCATTCATCAATCCGGCTTCGGAAACTAGCTAAGCAAGTTAGCTATATGTTAGCTTGGCTTTTCTCATCACGATCAGCCTCGAAATTCTGGATAGCCGCTAAGCATGAAGTCACCTTCACCCCCCGCCGAAGACCCACGCAATCTGCAAATCGCCAGCGACACCGTCGGCCAGCAGCTGCAGCAGATCGCTATCCTGACCCGAAAATCGGCGAGCCATCTGGGCATGGCCCTGGGCATCAATCAGACCGACATGGCCGCGCTGGAGCACCTGATCACGGACGGACCGCTGCCGCCCACCGAGCTTGCAGCGCGGCTTTCTGTGACCACCGCAGGCATTACTCAAGTCATCGACCGACTGGAGCGCGCCGGGCATGTGGTCCGTGAGCGCCAACTCGATGACAAGCGTCGGGTGCTGGTCTGTCCCGTAGCCGAGTCGGTGGCGCAGGCTTATCGGCATGTCGCGCCAATGCTCAATGGCCTGAGCGCTGTGCTCGGCGCGCTCGAAGGGCGGGAGCGCGCGGTGGTCGAGGGGTTTCTCGGGCAGGTGATCGAGGTCTACCGCAGCACCTTGCCCGGTAGCGCTGATCCTGACGCTGAACAGCAGGGCGCGCGATGAAAGCAAAAAAAGTGCTGGTGAGCGGAGCAAGCATCGCCGGGCCTGCCCTGGCCTATTGGCTGTCCCGGCAGGGCATGGACGTCACCGTGGTCGAGAGGGCGCCGGCGTTTCGCGATGGCGGGCAGACGATCGACGTGCGGGGTGCCGGTCGTATCGTCGTTCAGCGTATGGGGCTTGAGGGCCAGATCCGGGCGAACACGACCCATGAGCAGGGCATCGCCTTTGTTGACCGGGGCAATCAGACCAAAGCGTTCATTGATGTGGATGCGTTTGAGGGTGACGGCCCTATCGCCGAACTGGAAATCCTGCGCGGCGAACTCGCCAAACTCTTGATCCGCCACAGCCAGGAGCGGGTCACGTATCGGTTCGGCGACAGCATCGAAACCATCGAGGACGATGGCGAGCAGGTGCAGGTGCGCTTCGAGCAGGGAAGTGAGCAGGTTTACGATTTGGTGATTGTCGCCGAAGGCATCGGCTCGGCGACGCGCAATCAGGTATTTGGCGATGAAGTCCAGCGCCGCCTCCTGAATCTCTACACCGCCTATTTCACCGTGCCTCGGCAGCCGAGCGATGGTCAGGTCATGCGTTGGTACAACATCCCCGGCGGCCGCTGTGTGTGTTTGCGCCCGGATAATCTGGGCACCACGCGGGCCTTTTTGTCTTTCCAGCAAGCGCCGAGCGGGTACGAGAAATTGCCGAAGGATCAGCAGGTGTCGTTGCTCAAGCACATGTTCGCCGATGCCGGTTGGGAGACGCCTCGCGTGCTCGCTGCGCTGGAGGATGCAACCGACCTTTATCTGGACGCAGTGGGGCAGGTCAAGATGCCCCGTTGGTCCAAGGGGCGCATCGCGCTGGTGGGCGATGCAGCCTATTGTGCCTCGCCCATCAGCGGCATGGGCACGAGCCTGGGATTGTGCGGCGCGTATGTGCTGGCCGGCGAACTGGGCCGCCACACCGACCACACCCAAGCGTTCGCGGCTTACGAAAAGCGCCTGCGTCCTTACGTGACGCAGGCGCAAAGCGTGCCCGGGTTCGCGCCGAGACTGGCATCGCCGCATTCACGTCTGGGCATTGCACTCGGCCACGCAGTGTTGAGGATGGCCACCGCACCGGGGTTGAGGAGCTTGTTCGCAAAGATTCTTTCACCGAAGGCTGACGCAATCGACCTGCCGAATTATGAAGATCCGCAGGGCATGTAGCGGGAGCGTTTCCGGCCGAAAGCCAAGGCTTGCTAATGACACTATGTGTCATATAGTCTTTTGCGTGTCACTCCATCGCGCTTCCCATCAAGGATTTTCAATGAACGTTCATTTCGTGGTTCACGAAGCATTCGAGTTGCCCGGTGCCTATGAGACCTGGATTCTGCAGCGGGGGTACAAGGCAAGCTATTCGCATGTCCATGCGTTCGATGCCTTGCCTGAAAGCGTGGAGAGCATTGACCTGCTGGTGGTGCTGGGTGGCCCGCAATCGCCGGCGACTACGCTGGAGGATTGCCCGCATTTCGACGCGGCTGCCGAGTGCGGATTGATCGCTAAAGCCATCAAGGCGAACAAAGCGGTAGTGGGCGTCTGCCTGGGGGCGCAACTGGTGGGTGAGGCGCTGGGGGCTGCACACGGTCACAGCCCGGAAAAGGAAATCGGCAAGTTTGCGATCAGGCTGACGGAGGCGGGGAAAGGCAATGCCAAGGTGGCGCACTTCGGCGATGTGCTGGAGGTAGGGCATTGGCACAACGATATGCCGGGGCTGACGGCGGATGCGAAGATCCTCGCCGCAAGTGAAGGTTGCCCGCGGCAGATTGTCGAGTACAGCGATCTGGTCTACGGCTTTCAGTGCCACATGGAGTTCACGGCGGATGCCGTGGAGTCCTTGATTGGCGCGTCCGGCGACGAGTTGGCAGCGGCGACTGGACGTCGATTCGTGCAGCAGCCGGCGGCGCTTCGAACCAATGTCTATGAGGAGATGAACCTCAAGCTCTTCGAGTTTCTCGACCAGTTGGTGGCACAGTATCAGCGGCAACGCTAGGGCTGGAAAACTCATCAATGGCGCCGTCAAACCACGGTTTCACGGCGCATTCTGTTCAGATCCAGACGTCGTTGTCCGCCGTGCGCTCCCCACCTTCGTGCCCGGTGTTACGCACACCCCGAGGCTCGATCATCATCAATCGCGCTTCTCTCTCTGCTGCCGTCCGATGCTCGATCCCGCGTGGCACGACGTACAACTCACCTGGCCCGATGTAGACGCTGCCATGGGGCAGATCGATCCGCAGCGTGCCTTCGATCACGATAAAGGCTTCATCGGTTTCCGGGTGGGAGTGCCAGATGAACTCACCTTCGATGCGAACCACCTTGAACTGGTAGTCATTCATTTCGGCGACCACTCGCGGGCTCCATTGCTGGTCGATCAGTGCGGCTTTTTGCGCCAGATTGATGGCGTGCAGACTCGGTTCTTTGCGGGTGTGTGGCATGACAGATCCTCTCTCAAACGGGAGTCGTCAGCCTAGCGAAGGGGCGATTGGCAATGCTTGTACGATCCTGCAAGTTGATCCTGTGCGCGCACGCGCTCCAGCCAACGCGACGGAGATACACCATAAGTGCGGGTGAAGTGTCGGGTCATGTGACTCTGGTCGTGAAAACCCGCCGCCAGCGCGGCGTCCACCAGCGAGAACCGGTCAAGTACCAGCATGCGGAATACATCCAGGCGACGCAGGGTCACGAAACGATAAGGGCTGGTGCCGAACAGCACTCTGAAGTCCCGGGAGAGGCTCCACTTTTCACGGCCGCTGGCGTGCTCCAGCATCTCCAGCGTCACGCTCTGGTGCAGGTGGGCCATGATGAATTCTCTGGCGCGCTCGGCTGCCGGGTAATCGAGCAGTTTGCGTCCACGAGGTTTGCCCGCCACCGCTCGCAGGGCCATTGCCAGCTCAAACAGGGCGTCCTGTTCTTCCAGCGGATCGAGTGCGTGATCCATCGCCTGCACGAAGGATTCGCTGGCCCGATACAGACGCGGATCGCTGGAGAGGCCGCCGGCGATAAAGGGTAACGGCTCACCCTCCAAAACCTGCTGAATCAGGGCCGGGTCGATATAGGCCATGCGATAGTGGAAACCTGCTTCGGTCCCGGCCATGCCGTCGTGCAGTTCATCTGGATGCAGCAGCAAAGTGTTTCCCGGCAAACCGTGGCGCAAGGTGCCCTTGTAGTGAAAGCTCTGCACGCCGGAGAGTGTGCGGCCGATCGAATAAGTGTCGTGCCGATGTGGCTGGTAGCCATGGCCGCCAAACCAGGCCTCGATGCGTTCTATCCGCCCCGGCTGAGTGCTGCGCACTAACCAATCGGAACCTGGATCTGGTTTGGACTGTTCCATGGTTTCACTGTCCCTGAAGGAGAAAGCCAGCTGCGAAGGATGATAGCGAACCTGATCGAAAGCCGGGTAGTTACAGCTCCATCACCGTTGCCCCCGCGTGTTTTGCGCCAGACGCGCACGCCAGTTGCCACCGTGCGTGCGCAGGCACTCTTGTTCGGAGTCGAAACGCACGCAGCGGTCTGAAGGGATCAGTTCGATGTCGGCTTCCCTCAGTGCGGTGGCCGTCAGTTCGAAGATGCGTGCTTTGGCTTGCGTCAGGGCGAGCGTTTTGTCTGCCTCGGTTTCGAACACCCAGATGACTGTCAGGGTTTCCGGCAACTCGTTCAGGTCAGCGGTGTGGGTCAGCCAGGTGAAGCCTTTGATTTCACCTTTTGCGGTTTCACACGCGTCAGTGAGCGTGGCAATCAAGCGCCGCTCGATCCGCGCCAGTTCACGTTTTCCAGGGGGCATTGCGAGTTCCTTTGCCGACAATGGCCAGCGATCAAAAGCGCTCATCATATATCGCCGGCAGCGAGGAAGTCGTACGCCGGATCAAAGGCGAACTCTTCGCGTATTCCCAGGTTTGTAGATCAGCGTATCCAGCTCTTTACCCGCCACTGCCTCCGGGTCAGGCCCGGTACTTTTTTCCATCGCCTGAATCCGCGTGCAGAGAGCTGAAGCTGCGGTAACATGCCTCACCTCACTACCCACGAGCATTGAAAATGGATTCTCACTCGATTCTGACCTTCACCCTGGTTGCGGCAATTGCCATCGCCAGTCCCGGGCCTGCGACTTTGATGGCGATCAACAACAGCCTGGCTCACGGGCAGCGCAGCGCGATCTGGTCATCGCTGGGCAATGCCAGCGGCCTGTTCTGCCTGTCGGCGGCGGCGATGTTGGGGTTGGGGGCGTTGCTGGCGAGTTCCGAGTGGCTGTTCAATGCGGTGAAAATTCTTGGTGCCGGCTACCTGTTCTATCTGGGGCTCAAGCAGTTGTTCAAGAAAGGCCCGATGCTGCCCGACGGCATTGCCGATGACGTGAGCAAGAGCCGGCCGACCCGGACGAAGCTGTATAAGTCGGCGTTCCTCACGGCGGTGACCAACCCCAAGGCGACGATGTTTTTCACCGCGCTGTTCCCGCAGTTCATCGATCAGGGCGCAACGCTGTTGCCGCAGTTCCTGATCCTGACCTCAATCTTCATGGCATTGTCGGTGACGTCGCTGAGCCTGTATGCCGCGCTGGCCTCCCGGGCCAAGGGTGTGCTGACCCGGCCCGCGTTGTCGCGTTGGGTCAGCCGGGTGGTGGGCACCACGTTCATCGGTTTTGGTGCGGCGATTTTGACCATGCGCCGGCAAACCGTTTAAGCCCTGGAATCAATCCAGGTCGCTGGCCTGATGCCGTTCCGCGACCTGGCTCGCCTCGTCACCCCAGGTGCGGTTGACGCGTTGCCCGCGCTTGACTGCCGGTCGCTGGGCGATGTCTTCTGCCCAGCGTTGCACGTGGGTGTACTCCTGGGCCGCTAGAAACTCGGCAGCCGAATACACGTTGTTGCGCACCAGTTGGCCGTACCACGGCCAGACGGCGATGTCGGCGATGGTGTAGCTGTCGCCGGCCAGATAGCGGCTTTCACCGAGACGGCGGTCAAGCACGTCGAGCTGTCGCTTGGCTTCCATGGTGAAGCGGTTGATCGGGTATTCGAGCTTCTCCGGTGCATACGCGTAGAAATGCCCGAAGCCACCACCCAGATAAGGCGCCGCGCCCATCTGCCAGAACAGCCAGTTGAGGGTTTCGGTGCGCCCGGCTGGGTCTTTGGGCAGGAAGGCGCCGAATTTCTCCGCGAGATACAACAGGATCGAGCCGGACTCGAACACCCGAATCGGCGGCTGCGCGCTCCGGTCGAGCAGTGCCGGAATCTTCGAGTTCGGGTTGATCTCGACAAAGCCGCTGGAGAACTGATCGCCTTCGTTGATGCGAATCAGCCACGCATCGTATTCGGCACCGGTGTGCCCCAGTGCGAGCAACTCTTCCAGCAGGATGGTCACCTTCACGCCGTTGGGCGTTGCCAGCGAGTAAAGCTGCAGCGGATGCTTGCCCACGGGCAGCGTTTTGTCATGCGTCGGCCCGGCAATCGGGCGGTTGATGCTGGCGAACTGGCCGCCGGACGGTGCTTCGTGCTTCCAGACTTTGGGCGGTACGTAGGGCGCTTTACTCATGAAATGGGCCTCATCGTGATTGTGCCGAGAATGACCTGACGGGTATCAGACGCGACAGCATAAACGCTCTGGCTCAAGTCTGCGCAACCCCCGGGATCATCAAACAGGCTGCCAGGCCAATCAGCGCGGCACCGATCACCTTGTCGATCATGACGATTTCCATTGGGATGCAAGCGTGCATGGCGTGACGATTTGCGAGGAGTGGATCGGCCCGGTCTGCGTGCCGACCGGTCCTCCTGCAAGCGATCATTTGCACGGCGCACGCTTGTTGCGCAGCAAGACGCGCCCGCAGGCGTGGGACAACTGGCTGCGGCTGGCGGATATGACCGCGGCAGACGCCAGCCGGGTCGATTACGAGTATTTCTACCTGTGCATTCAGGCGGCGCTGGCAGGGTTGGGGATTGGCATGGCGTCGTTTCTGATGGTGCAGGACGAACTCAAGTCCGGCCAGTTGATCGCGCCATTCGGCTTTGTGCGCGATGGTTCGAGCTATTGCCTGTTGTCACCGCGACCGTTTGAGCAGAGCACCAATGCCATGCTGTTTCGCGAATGGGTGACGCAGCAGATGAGTGCGTGCGGTCGGCAACTCGGGGATGGAATTACGGTTCGCTCACCCGAGTCTGTTTAACCCCGCCATCAGTCGCCGCTGTGTACCATCAGTGCCGGGAAAATCGGCCTGTGATCGACAGTTCAGTGCTAGTGATGTGGCCAGTGATCTTGAATTTCATACCACGAAGCTTTGGATGTCACCTCGACATGCTGCTGTTTGTCAGGGATAAAAACCGTATCCAGTGTTCCCAGCGCTATTGAGATCCAGTCCGAGAACTCGCCTCGGCTGCGGGACCAAAACAGCGAAGCCCCGCAGTGAGTGCAAAATTGACGCAGCACTGCTTCAGAAGATGGATAAGACTTGATGTCGTCGTTGCCCTGCAACAACTCGAGGTCATTACGCAGCACGCTGCCATAGCTGGCAAATGCTGCACCATGGCTTTTGCGACACTGACTGCAATGGCAGTGAGCAACCGCTTTTGGTTTTGAGTTGATCTGGTATTTGACTGCGCCGCAAAGGCAACTGCCTCGCAAGGTCTCGGATGGACTTTTTAGCGAGTCCGGATCGAATGATGTGTTGGCGATCTCGCTGACGTCAGGTGCTAGCTGCCATTGACCGCAGGTGCCTGTGATCTGGCGTACAACCTATTGCTGCGGGCCCGTCCAGGATAGCTCGAGGTAGGGGCCTGCAAGCTGCGCGTTGGCGATCAGCAAGCTCGCTTCATCCGCCGGGCCGGGGCACATGCCTCCGGCCGCGAAAGGTACGCGCGCAAGCATCAGCTCGTTGAGCAGGCGTACGAGCTCGGCGTGGGACGTGAACGTTAGCGTGCGTTCTCCGGCTGCAGCACCGGCAAACACCAGATGGCCCGTCATCGAATCGGTCGATTTGATCGACGCCAGATGTACGGGGGGCTGCCCTGAGTCTTTTGCATAACGTGGCGTGTTCACTGCAAATCCTTTTCATCAGGTGTGTGAAACGTGGTGGCCAAAGCATTTTCCATCGGCCAGCGCTTCTTCAAATGTTCCGTCAAATATTCCATGAACGCTCGGACCTTCGGCGTCAGCGCCGCACGCTCCTGCACGCAGGCAAAGATCTCCATCGGCTCGCCGTAAGCCTGGTGTTCAGCCTGGTATTGCTCGAACAGCGGCAGCAACTGACCGCTTTCGAGATAGGGGGCTGCGACGAATTCGGCCAGGCGTGTGACGCCTGCGCCGTTGACGGCCATTTGCGCCAGGGCGTCGATGTCGTCGCTGATGGCGGTGGCGTTGATCGGGGTGTCGTAGTGCTGGCCGTCGCGGATAAAACCCCAGCGCAGAAAGCGCCCGTCCAGCGGGTAGCGGAATGCCAGGCAGGCGTGGTGCTGCAGGTCTTGCGGCGCTTGCGGTACACCGGCGCGCTCAAGGTAGGCAGGGGCGGCGCAGAAGACGAAGGGCAGGGACACGATCCTGCGTGCCACGATGCCGTCTTCCAGTTGCGGCTTGATCCGCAGGCTCAGGTCGATGCCGTTCTGGATGTGGTTGATCTTGCCATTGGTGATCGACAGTTCCAGCAGCAGGCGCGGGTGCAGCGCGGCGAAACCGGCAATCAGCGGTGCCAGCACATGCCGGCCGAACGCGGAGGTCGAGGCGATGCTCAAGCGGCCGTGCAGCTCGCCTTGATCGCTGATGATCGAGCTTTGCGCTGACTCCAGATCCGCCGCGATGCGCCTGACCTTTTCGTAATACTGCGCGCCGTTTTCGGTCAGGGCCATGCGGCGGGTGGTGCGTTGCAGCAGGCGTACGCCGAGGTGCGTTTCGAGGCGATTGAGGGTCTGGCTCACGGCGGCCGCACTGACGCCCAGAGTCTTGGCGGCGCCGACGATGGAGCCGGCTTCGACCACTTTGATAAAACTGGCAATCGCCGCCAACAGATTCATCCGTGTCCCGCCGAGTGGGTTCGATTCGTAAGTTCTGCTTTATAAAGTACCTGTGGCGGGCCGTCTAGTTGGCGGGCAGGGGCTTTGCTAAGGTGCCGGCTCCCTGTCAATGGATGGAAAAGCCATATGAATCAAAGAACAACCACCGAAGCCTTGTATCCCTCGCGTCGCAAGCTGTCACCGCGGGCGACGCCGTATGTGTTTGCGCTGTACATGGCGACGATCATGGCGTTCCTGATGTCGCTGGTGATCACCGCCGCCAACTCCGGCATTGATAACGACTACCTGAGTAATGCGTTGCACGCCTACAAGCTGGCGATGCCGGTGGCGTTTCTGTGCATCCTCGTGGTGCGGCCGATTGTGATCAAGCTTGTGTCAATGACGGTGCACCCGCATCGCTGATTTCACACCTCAGAAAAACTCGTCCAGCAGCTGATAGAAGGCGACTTTTTGCTGATCCGGCTGGACCCCGTAAGCGTCGAAAAACACCGGCACCCATTGTTCGCCGAGGTTGTAGGCAATGCTGTGGGCCGCCAGCGCCAGGTCCTGAAAACGGTCGGCCACTCCCAGTCGCCCGCAGTCGACGAAACCGCTGAAGCGGTCGTTGTCGGCGAGCAGGTTGGGCAGGCACGCGTCGCCGTGGGTCACCACCAGGTCTTCGCTGGCCGGGCGTGCGTCGAGCATCTGCTGGAACACCGCTTCGGCGCTTTGGCCGAGGCGCGAATCGTCGAAATCTTCTTCGTCGATCAGACCGGCCAGCAGGTGCTCCCGGGCCAGGGCGATTTTCGGATCAAGGCGATGGTCGAACGGGCATTGGGTGATGTCGAGCGCGTGCAATGTGCGCAAGGCATTCGCCGCCAGTGTGACGATTTGCTGTGGGGTGAGGTGCTCGCTGCTGGCGAGGTCGCGCCCCGGTACAGCGCTCATCAGCAGCCAATAGCGGTCCTGCTCATCGATGCTGTCGAGGACCCGCGCCGCCGGCAAATCCTGCTCTGCCAGCCAGCGCAGGCGCTGCACTTCGCCGGGCAGTTCGGCAAAGGAGATGCGTGGTTCCGATTTGACGAACAGCGGCGCCGAGCCGGCGGGCGTCAGGCGAAACACGTCGGCGCGGGATTCGCCGATGGTCTGTTGTTCGCAGGCGCTGTCAGCGAAGCGGCTGCGCCATGTCTGTGGTAGCTGCATTTTCATTCGTCCCTTGCGGTAATGGGCGCCAGTGCGCCTTCAGAAACTCGATAAACACTTTGACCTTGCGCGTGCTGCGGCGGTGGGCCAGATACAGCACGTAAATCCACGGGCCGAATGCGCTCGGCTCACGCCAGTATTCGGGCATCACCTCCACCAGTTCGCCGCGCGCCAGATACGGTGCGGCGCTCCATTGCGGCAGAAACTGCAGGCCCTGGCCCTGTAGCAGGCAGGCCAGCAGAAAGTCGTAATTGTCGCTGGCCACGCGCGGGCTCGGCTGGGTCAAACGTATCCGCCGGTCCCCTTGCTTGACCCACCAGAAATGCCGGTTGAGCAGCGGGTGCCGGAAGATCAGCCAATCATGGCGCTGATAGTTGTCCAGCGACACCTCTTGACCCTTGCGTGCCAGATACGCCGGGCTGGCGCACAACACCACCTGATTTTCGACGATGGGCTGGGCGATCACTCCCGGCAGATCGATCGGGCCGTCGCGCAGCGCCAGATCGTAACCGCCATCCACCGGATCGTCATAGCTGTCGCTCAAGTCGACCTCCAGATGCACCTGCGGATGGGCGTCGAGGAAACGGCAGCAGACTTCGTTGAGAAACGCCGGGGCGAAGGAGGGCGGGGCGGTGATGCGCAAGCCGCCGCTCAATTCGTGCTTGAGCTGTTCGACGCCTTCGCAGGCCAGTTGCAGTTGCATCAGCGCCTGCCGCGCGCCGTCCAGATAAATCCGCCCGGCCTCGGTCAGCGCCATGCGCCGCGTAGTCCGGTCGAACAGCCGTGTACCGAGTTCCTCTTCCAGCTGTGCCACGGCTTTGGTCAGGGCTGACGGGGTCTTGCCGAGCACCTCGGCGGCGCGGCTGAAATTACCGTGTTCGGCGGTGGCGACGAACATGGTCAGGGCGCTCATCTTGTCCATTGATCTATTCCTGCTGGGCACAGAAGTTGTGCGCGAGGTGGCATTCAGTTATCGCCAGGGCTTGGATAGGCTTGTTCGCAGCCTAACAAAAATAACGAGAAACCTCATGAAGCAGCTACTGACCCTGATGGTGTCATCGGCACTGGCCTGTGCCTCACTGGAAAGTCTGGCGTCAGCCGATCTGATCCTGCACAACGCCAAGGTCTACACCGCCGAACCCGGCCAGGCCTTGCAGCAAGCGGTCGCGGTGGAGAACGGCAAGATCCTCGCAGTGGGTACGGATGCGCAGGTGTTGCGCCTGAAAACGGCAGCCACGCAGGTGATCGACCTGCACGGCAAAGTGCTGATGCCGGGCTTCATCGACTCGCATTCCCACACGATCAAGGGCGGGCTGCAGTTGTTGCAGGCCAACCTCGATGGGCAGTTATTGCCGCTCGAACAACTGGAACAACGCCTGCGCCAGTGGCGCCAGGACGGCAAGGCGCAACGCGGGGAATTCCTCAGTGTCGGCGGGTTGCCGTCGACCTACTGGAGTGACGTCGCCGCTCTCGAACAGCGCTTCAATCAGGGCGAATGGGCGAACCAGCCGATCCTGCTGTTGGGCTGGGATCTGCACACCGGGTGGGCCAATCGGGCCATGCTCGAACGTGCCGGCGTCACGCCTGAAAAGGTCAAGGCCCTCAAAGGTGAAGAGCAGGCGACCATCGGCCATCACCCCGACGGCACCCCGGATGGCTTCCTCGTCGATGCCGGTCTGTACCCGGTGCAGGCCTTGCTGCCGCCGCCGACGGCTGAGGCGTTGCTGGCCGGCGGGCGCGCGGCGCTGAGCTATTACAAGCGTCTGGGAATCACCGGGTGGATGGACCCGATTGCCAACGAAGTCCCCGGCAGTGACGTCACCAACAGCACGCTCGGGGTGTTGCCGACCTATAAGCAACTCTCGGAGAACGGCGAGCTGACCGCCCACGTTGCGGCGTTGCTGATGGCCGATTCCAAGGCTACACCGGCCGACCTCGATGAGCTGGACAAGGTCCGTCAACAGTTCCTCGGTGTCAGCAACCTGACTTTGCCGGGGATCAAGATCTTCGCCGACGGTGTGGCCGAAGTGCCGGCGCAAAGTGCGGCGATGCTTGAGCCGTACAGCAACTCGAAAAAGACCGGCGAGCTGCTGATCGACCCCGCGCATTTCGGCGAACTGGTCAGCGCCGCCGATGCGCGCGGCTGGCTGGTGCACATCCACGCCATTGGCGACCGCGCGGTGCGTGAGTCGCTCAACGGCATCGAGCAGGCGCGCAAGGATCGCCAGAGTGGCATCGCGCACTCGATCACCCATCTGCAAATGGTCAACCCCAAGGAGTTCGCCCGCTTCAAGGCGCTGAATGTGATCGCCTCCATGCAGATGTTCTGGGCCGCCGCCGATGAGTCGAGCATGGATCTGGTCAAGCCCTACGTCAGCGCGATGGCCTTCATGTACACCTACCCGGCGCGCTCGCTGCTGAAGAACGGCGCGACTATCGCCGGCGCCAGTGACTGGCCGATCACCACCCCCGAGCCTTGGAAAGCGATCTATCAGGCCGTCAGCCGCAAAGGCCCGAAAGGCGTGCTCAACGCCGCCGAAGACATCGACCGCCAGACCATGTTCCAGGCCTACACCCTCAACGCGGCCAAGGTCCTGCGCCTGGAAGACCAGATCGGCTCGCTCAAGCCCGGCAAGCAGGCGGACATGATCGTGCTCGACCGCGATGTGTTCAGTGTCGAGTCCGAAGCCCTGCGCGACACCCAAGTGCTCACTACCTGGTTTGCCGGTCGCGAAATCTACCGCCGCAAGCCTTGATGGCCTCTCTGTGCAACGTAAACAAGGAAACCCTTTCGTGAATGTTCATTGCTTCGTCACCGACACCCGTAATCCGCAGATTCGCGGGCATCAGATTGGCGCCACCTGGGCCGCGCAGATCCGCCAGACGGTGGCGCTCTATCTGAATTTCTTCAATCAGGTCGGTGTGCCCCAGGCACAGGTGCAGGCCATCGGCGAAGCCAGCCTGCAAACCCTGCAAGGCTGGTGCCCGAGCCTCGCCGAAGAAATCGTCGCCACCGCTGAAGGTGCTGGCGTGCCGCTTTGGCAGCTCGCCAGCCTCAACGCCCGCACCGAGATTCTGGCGGTGATGCCGGCGTCCACCGAAGGCGAGTGCTCGACCGCCGTGTTCGCGCCCAACGGCGCACTGCCGCCGCGCACCATTCAGACTTGGGACTGGCACGATTCGCTGGTGCCCAACGGGCTGCTCCTGCAACTGACCACGGCCGGGGGGATGACGGTCAAGCTGTTCACCGAATTCGGCATGCTCGGCAAGATCGGCGTGAACAGTGCGGGGCTGGGGCTGCACTTCAATATCCTGCACCATGCCAGCGACAACGGGTCTGCCGGAGTACCGGTGCATGCGATTGCCCGGCGCATTCTCGAAGAAGCCACCTGTATTGATGAAGCGATTGCTCTGGCGCGTTCGGCGCGGGTGAGCGCCTCCACGGTGCTGACCGTGTTCTCCCGTGATGACTCCAGCCCTCGTGCGGTGAGCATTGAAATGTCACCGGCCTTCACCGCTGTGGTGCGACCTGATGCCGAGGGCTGGATCACCCACACCAACCACTTTCTCGACCCCGAACTGAGCCTCGGCGAACGCACGCCTGACGCTTCGACGACTTACGCGCGCTTCGCCCATGTCAACGCGGCGCGGCAAAGCATGGCCAGTGGCAAGCTGAGCCGTCGGGCTGACGCCATGTGCGGCGAGGCGGGCGAAGACGCGCCGATCTGCTTCCACCCCGACCTGAGCATGCCGGCCACCGAGCGCTGGGAAACCCTGCTGACGATTGGCATCGACACTGAAAACAGCGTGCTCGAATACGCTGCCGGCAACCCTAAACAACTGGCCCGAAACGGCTATCTGCGTTTCTGAGTCGCTGCTTCCAATAAAAACAAAACGAGCATTGCACATGGCTACCGAGATTGATCGCAAGAGCGGTTCCCCGTCTGCGCTGAGGACGTTTTTTGTCTCCGGCATGGGCACCGCCCTGGAGTTCTATGACTTTGTGATTTACGGCACCGCCGCCGCGCTGGTGTTTCCCAAGGTGTTCTTCCCGCAGATGGATCCGCTGACTGCGACCCTGGTGGCGTTCGGGGCTTTCGGTGCAGGCTTCTTCGCCAGGCCGCTGGGCGGCATGGTGTTCGGGCATTACGGCGACAAGCTGGGCCGGCAGAAAATGCTGGTGATCACGTTGCTGCTGATGGGCTTGAGCACGCTGCTGATCGGTTGCCTGCCGGGCTATGCCACCCTCGGCGCCGGCGCGCCGGTGTTGCTGGTGCTGCTCAGGCTGGTGCAGGGCTTTGCCGCGGGTGGCGAGTGGGGCGGTGCGGCGTTGTTCGGTATCGAATCGGCGCCACCCGGACGACGGGGGCTGTGGGGCAGTTTCACCAGCATGGGCATCGGTATCGGTGGGATTCTCGGTGCCGGGGTGTTCGCCATCGTCAGTGTCGTGTCGCACGATGACCTGGCCGGATTCGCCTGGCGCATTCCGTTCTGGCTCGGTGGCGTGCTGGTGCTGATCGGCCTGTATGCGCGTTTGCAGAAGCCGCTCGAAACAACGGCCGAACCGCAGGCGCACGTGCGCATGCCACTGCTCGAAGCACTGCGCGCACGACCCAGAGCCATGCTGTTGTGCACCGGCATTGCCTTTGGCTACGTGACCATTGCCTACATCGGCAGCACGTTCTTTCTGTCGTACGCCACGCAGCTGGGTTATGGCAGCACTGACGCGCTGGTTTTCGACTTGTCGCTGTCGATCGCCATCGTGATGACCGCGCCGCTGTTTGCCTTGCTCTCCGACCGGATCGGCCGTCGCAAGGTGATGGTTCTCGGCGCGGTGATCATGGCCCTCGGCTTCTTCGCGTTCTTCCCGTTGGTCGGCCTCAAGAGCCGATGGATTTCTACCGCTGCGTACATCGCCATCGGTGCATTCATGGGGGCGACGCAAGGTCCGATTCCGGCGTTCCTGGCCGAACAGTTTCCACGGCAGATGCGTTATTCGGGGATGTCGGCGGCCTATCAGATCGGCGCGGCGCTGGGTGGCGGGACGGCATCCAGTGTGGCCACAGCGATTCTGATCGCCAACCACCACGACGCGTTCGGGGTGGCAGTTTACGGCGCGATTGCGCTGGGCATCGTGGCGCTGTGTTCATTGCTTCTCAAGGAGACGGCTCACCTTAGTCTTGAGCAGATCGACGAGGCCGACTGGCCGCAGACAGCGCCGGTCGTCACGGGTTAGCGGCAAAAACAATCGAAACTTCGCGCGCGCCTCGACTGTCCAGACCCTTGTACCGCCCGGCGGATATCACGCCGGGCAAGCTTCATGCATCGGTGACAGGCGAGGAACGAGATGACGACGACAGTGGGAGATTTTCTGGTTGAGCGGCTTGGCCAATGGGGCGTCACGCGGATTTTTGGTTATCCGGGAGACGGCATCAATGGCGTGTTCGGCGCGCTCGCCCGAGCCAACGGCAAGATCGAATTCGTTCAGGCGCGGCACGAAGAAATGGCCGCGTTCATGGCCTCGGCCCATGCCAAGTTCACTGGCGAACTGGGCGTGTGTATTGCCACCTCTGGCCCCGGAGCTTCGCACTTGATTACCGGGCTGTATGACGCCCGCATGGATCACCAGCCGGTGCTGGCGATTGTCGGCCAGCAGGCGCGCACCGCACTCGGCAGCCACTATCAGCAGGAGCTGGACCTGGTCTCGATGTTCAAGGATGTGGCCGGCGCCTTTGTGCAGCAGGCGTCGGCGCCGTCGCAAGTCCGGCATCTGCTCGACCGAGCGGTACGCACGGCGGTTGGCGAGCGGCGGGTGACGGCGATCATCCTGCCCAATGATTTGCAGGATCTCGAGTACGAGCCACCGGCGCGAGCGCACGGCACCGCGCACTCCGGCGTCGGTTATACCAAGCCGAAAGTGCTGCCCTATGAGGCGGATCTGCAGCGTGCCGCCGACGTTCTGAACAGCGGCGAAAAAGTCGCGATTCTGGTGGGCGCCGGTGCATTGCAGGCGACCGATGAGGTGATCGCTGTCGCGGAAAAGCTCGGCGCCGGGGTGGCCAAGGCACTGCTCGGCAAAGCCGCGTTGCCGGACGACTTGCCGTGGGTCACCGGCAGCATCGGCCTGCTGGGCACCGAGCCGAGCTACAAGTTGATGAGCGAGTGCGACACCTTGCTGATGATTGGCTCGGGGTTCCCTTACGCCGAATTTCTACCGAAGGAAGGTCAGGCGCGCGGCGTGCAGATCGACCTGCAGCCGGACATGCTCAGCCTGCGTTATCCGATGGAGGTCAATCTGGTCGGCGACTCCGCAGAAACCCTCGCCGCGCTGCTGCCCTTGCTCGAACAGAAGACCTCGCGCAAGTGGTGCAAAAAAGTCGAAGGCTGGCGCGGCAGCTGGGAGAAAACCCTGGAAAAACGCGCCATGGCCAAAGCCGACCCGATCAATCCGCAGCGGGTGGTGTATGAGCTGTCACCGCGTCTGCCGGAGCAGGCGATCATCACCAGCGACTCGGGCTCTTGCGCCAACTGGTATGCCCGCGACCTGAAGATTCGCCGCGGCATGCAGTGTTCGCTGTCCGGTGGCCTGGCTTCAATGGGCGCAGCGGTGCCGTATGCGATTGCCGCCAAGTTCGCACATCCCGAGCGCGCGGTGATTGCGTTGGTGGGCGACGGAGCGATGCAGATGAACAACATGGCCGAGCTGATCACCGTCGCCAAATACTGGCGTCAGTGGGAAAGCCCGAAGTGGATCTGCGCAGTGTTCAACAACGAAGACTTGAATCAGGTCACCTGGGAGCAGCGGGTGATGGAGGGCGATCCGAAGTTTGAAGCCTCGCAAAGCATCCCCGACGTGCCGTATCACCTGTTCGCCATTTCCATCGGCCTGAAAGGGATTTTCGTCGATCGCGAAGAAGACGTCGCCGCCGCCTGGGAGCAGGCGCTGGCCTCGGACGTACCGGTGCTGATCGAGTTCAAGACCGACCCCAACGTGCCGCCGTTGCCGCCACACATCAAGCTCGAACAGGCGAAGAAATTTGCCACGACGCTGCTCGAGGGCGACCCGGATGAAGCGGGCATCATCGTGCAGGCTGCCAAGCAAGTGCTGGGCGCGGTGCTGCCGCACAAGAAATAGCGATGAGGGAGAGCGATTGACTGCACCAACGATTTTCATCGGCTGCGCGGGCTGGAGCCTCGGGCGCGAGTATTGGCCTGAGTTTGCGCAGCAGGGCACTCACCTGCAGCGCTATGCGTTGCGGCTGAATGCGGTGGAAATCAACAGCTCGTTCTATCGCCCGCATCGTCGTCAGACTTATGAGCGCTGGGCGAATTCGGTACCGTCGGACTTTCGTTTTTCGGTGAAGGTACCGAAACGGATCACCCATGAATTGCGCCTGGAAAACTGTGATCAGGCGCTGGATGAGTTCCTCGGCCAGTGCGGCGGCCTGGCGGATCGGCTGGGATGTTTGCTGGTACAGCTTGCGCCATCGCTGGCATTTGCGCCGGCCAGTGCTGAAGCATTTTTCGTGGCGTTGCGACAGCGATTCGACGGTGATGTGGTGCTTGAGCCACGGCATGAATCGTGGGTGGCGGCGGAGCCGATGTTGCGGGCGTATCGGATCCCCCAAGTGGTGGTCGATCCCTCGCGGATCAGTACCGATGGCTCAGTGCAGGGTTGGCCGGGTATACGCTATTGGCGGCTGCACGGCTCACCACGCATTTACCACAGCACCTACGACGAACGTTATCTGCAAGCGTTGGCACAGCAGCTGAAAGTCGCGGCAGCAGAAGGCGCCGCGACCTGGTGCATCTTCGACAACACCGCCAGTGGCGCCGCTTTGAGGAACGCGTTGGCACTGGTGGTATTGGTCAGGGGTTGAGTCAGGCGGACAAGTGTTCGTACAGAATGGTCGCGCCGACGATCATCAACACCACGCCACCGACGATTTCCGCACGCTTGCCGACCACTGCGCCGAGTACCCGACCGAGCATCACGCCGATGGTCACCATGGTCATGGTCGCCAGGCCGATGGCCGCTGCCGCCACCCAGATATTCACGTCGACAAATGCCAGGCCGACGCCGACCGCGAGCGCGTCGATGCTGGTGGCGAACGCGGTGACCGCCAGAATCAGGAACGAGTGTTGACCGGGTTTTTCTTCTTCCTCGTCTTCGTGTTTGAGGCCGTTGTAGATCATGTGCAGACCGAGGATGACCAGCAGGGTGAAGGCGATCCAGTGGTCCCATTCGGCGACCCATCGGGTGGCGGCCTGGCCGATCAGCCAGCCGATGATCGGGGTGATGGCTTCGATCACACCGAAGATCAGACCGGTGCGCAGTGCTTCGCTCAGACGCGGTTTGTGCAGGCTGGAGCCTTTGCCGATGGCCGCGGCGAACGCGTCCGTGGACATGGCCAGGGCGAGGAAAATGAGGGAAACAGGATTCACGGGGGCACACTTCCAGTCGGGCTATGAGTCAACGACACAACCACACGCCCGACTTTAGGCATGGATGTGTCGTCGGTCTCACCAACCAAAAGGTGTTCGCACCACGGCGTGTTGCCGAGAATGTTGATACGAACGCTTCCGAGGGACTCGGAAACAGGCTACTCCCCAACGAGGCCCCGGATCTTAATCGGGCAAATATGAAAATTTTGTCAAAAGAGTCGAGCTGAAGAGGTCCACTCACCTTGAGCCTTCCGTGATCAGAATTTCCTGTGGCGAGCCACTGGATTTTAACTGGCCGATGCCAGGCCCTTGGGAACTTCGTTGATCCGCAACTCGGCACACAAACCGCCCTGCGCTCGGTTATACAACTGCAGCGAGCTGCCGATCTTGCTGACGATCATCTGCACGATCGCCAACCCGAGTCCGGCGCCATTGCCGTGGCCGTGGCTGTAGAAACGCTCGAACAGCCGCGCGTATTCCAATTCGTTGATTCCGGGCCCGGCGTCCTCGACGCTGATGTACACCGCACCGCCTGCCTGCGGTTGCACCTGCACCCGCACCTCGCTGCCGGGCGGGGCGAAATTCAGGGCGTTGGTCACCAGATTCTGCAGGGCGATGGCGAGGGCTACCGGGTCGGTTTCGATTGGGCAGGGGTGCTCGCTGTCGAGGATCAGTTCGACGTCTTTTTCCAGGGCCAGCGGCGCCAGTTCGGCGAGCTCTTCGCGGACCAGTTCGGTCAGGTCCACCGCGCTGGTTTCGGGGTTGGCCAGGCGCGGTTCGATACGCGCCATGGTCAGCAATTGGCTGGCGATGCGCGTCGCCCGATCCACGGCGCTGACCAGATATTCCAGGGCTTCTTCGCGCTGTTGCGAGGTCGCGGCCAGTTGCGCGTTTTGCGCATGGATCCGCAGGATCGCCAGTGGCGTGCGCAGTTCGTGCGCGGCGTCGGCGATGAAGCGGCGCTCGCGGGCCAGCAGATTGTCGATCTGCTGCAACAGGCGATTGAGCGCGGTTTGCATCGGCTCCAGATCATGCGGCAGAGGGCTGAGGTGCAGCGGTTTCAGGGTTTCGGTGTCACGCCCGCGAATGCTCTGCGCCATGGCGCGCAGCGGTTGCAGGCCCCAGCCGATGGTCAGCCAGATCAGCGCGGCCAGCAACGGTACGCCGATCAGGCTCGGCCACAGCGTGTGGCCGACGATGCGCTCGATCAGGTCCTGGCGAATATCGTCGCGCTCGCCGACCCAGATCAGCAGCCCCTGTTGCGGATCCTTGAGCAGAAAGGCGCACCAGTCGCGGCCATTCTCCATCAGGTCATGCGAGCCCGGAGTGGTCGGTGGCGCCGCGAGTTCCGGCGCCTCGGCCGAGCGCACCAGCAACTGCCCGTCGCTGCGCCAGACCTGAAAGGTCAGCCGGGTTTCGTAAGGGTGCGCAGCCTCGCCGTCGCCGACCCGGCTCATGGCTTCATCGAAGGCCTGATAGAGCCGGCTCCAGTCGTTGTCGCCCGGCGCGCGCTGGGCCAGCACGCCTTGCAACAGACGGGCACTTTGCGCCAACTGGGCATCGTAGACTTCTTCGATCTCATGGTGGCTGTCACGCAGCACCAGCCAACTGATCAGCACATCGCCGATCAACACCAGTATCAGCACCGGCACCAGAATCCGCGCACGGATGGAAATCATGCTTTGAGCTCCAGCACATAGCCGACACCGCGCACGGTGCGGATCAACTCGGTCGAGAGCTTTTTGCGCAGGTTGTGGATCAGCACTTCGAGGGTGTTGCTCTCGACCCGTTCCTGCCAGCCATACAGCGCCCGGGACAGGCGTTCGCGGGTGACGACCTTGCCGGGGCGGGCCAGCAGTTGGTGCAACAGTTGATATTCCATCGGCGTCACCACTACCTCGTTGCCGTGCCAGCTGACTTGTTGCGTGACCGGGTCGAGGCACACTCCGGCGTGCTCCAGCACCGGTTGCGCGCGGCCCTGACTGCGGCGCAACAGGGCACGGATACGCGCTTTCAATTCATCGACATCGAACGGCTTGATCAGGTAGTCGTCGGCACCGGCGTCCAGCCCGGCAATGCGTTCGGCGGTGCCGTCGCGGGCGGTGAGAATCAGCACCGGCAGATCCAGTTGTTCGCCGCGCAGCCGTTGCAACAGCGCCAGGCCGTCGAGGCGCGGCAGGCCGAGGTCGAGCAGCAGCAGATCGAAGCTTTCACTGCGCAGGGCGTGCAAGGCGCTGACCCCGTCCTGCAACCAGTCGAGGGTGTAGCCTTCGCTGCCGAGGGCAACGCGAATGCCTTGGCCGAGGGCGCGATCATCTTCGACCAGCAGTAGGCGCATAGTGGATTCTCTTGCAGAAACAGGGCGGGTGACCGGCCGCATCATGCCGCTGCGCAGCCGGCTGTGGCAGCTCACCCGACGGGAAAGATGTAACGACTCGTTGCCAACTAAGCTTTCGCTAAGGTTGCTTTTGCACAGTGAGGCCTTCCTCATCGAGCGAGAGTGTTTCCATGCGCAAACTTCTGCTGTTGTCCCTGATCGTTGCCAGCCCGTTGGCCGTCGCTGGCCCGCAATGCACCACCGCCGAACGCTCGCAATGGCAAGACCAGAAAGCCTTTCAGGAGCAGCTCAAGGCCCAAGGCTACGAAATCAGCAAGTTCAAGGTCACCGACGGCAACTGCTACGAGATCTATGGCTTTGACAAGGACAAGCGCAAGGTCGAGATCTACCACGACCCGGTCAGTGGCAAAGCGGTGAAGACCGAGATCAAGGGCTGATGCCGAGCGCGTCCCTGCGCCTGTGGGACCCCGTGGTGCGGCTGTTTCATCTGTCCATCGCGGGCGTCTTCGTCGCCAATTATTTCTTCAATGAAGCCGGGGATGACTGGCACGTCTGGCTCGGCTATTACGCGATGGGCTGGCTGCTGGTCCGACTGCTGTGGGGCTTTGTCGGGCCGCGCAGTGCGCGCTGGGCGGATTTCTGGCCGACGCCGGCGCGGCTGATCGCCCATGCGCGTTCGCTGATTGCCGGCAGGCCCGAGCATCGCCTCGGGCATTCGCCGATTGGCGCGCTGGTGATGATTCTGATGCTGCTGGCGATGTTCACCGCTGGCGCAAGCGGCTGGGCCATGGAAGAGGTCGACGCCTTGTGGGGCGCCGACTGGCCGTTGCAGGTGCACGAAACCGCGGTCGACACCTTGCTGGTGCTGGTGTGTCTGCATATCGCCGCCGCGCTGTTCGAGAGTTTTCTGGTTCGCGACAACTTGCCGTTGTCGATGCTCACGGGACGCCGTCGCCGCTTGCCGGACGATCCGACGTGCTGACAAGGATGTTTTGCCGATTACCCTCCATCCTGTCCTTGCCGTGAGTCCACTATGCGTGCGCTGTCCTATCGCTTGAAACTGACCCTTGGCGGACTGGCCGTGTGCCTGATTTTCTGGTGTGCCTGGCGCAGTCACCCGGCCCATGTACTGGCGCCGTTTGCCGTGGCGACGCCGCGGATCGATGCGTCGTTGCAGGCGCCGGAACCGCTGTACAACAGCCGCTTCGTCTCCTCGCAATTGAATGATTTCGTGCATTCGTCGTCGGTCACGGCGCTGCCGGGCGGCGACCTGATGGCGGTGTGGTTTGCCGGCTCCCGCGAGGGCGCTGCCGACGTGCAGATCCGCACCGCGCGTTACGACGCCGACACGGCGGAATGGGGCGCCGAGCAAGTGCTGGCCACCCGCGAATCGACCCGCGACGGCACCCGGCGTTACATCCGCAAACTGGGCAACCCGGTGATTGCCCTCGCGCCGGATCAGCGCCTGTGGATGTTTTACGTGTCAGTGTCCGTGGGGGGCTGGGCCACCAGCGCGATCAACGTGATGGTCTCCGATGATTTCGGGCGCAACTGGACGGCGCCACGGCAGTTGATCACGTCGCCTTTTTTCAACATCAGCACGCTGGTGCGCGCGGCGCCGGTGTTCCATGCCGACGGTTCGATCGGCCTGCCGGTGTACCACGAGTTCATGGGCAAATTCGCCGAGTATCTGTACCTGAGCGCGGACGGCGCGGTGATCGACAAATTCCGCATCAGCCGTGGCAAGCATTCGTTGCAGCCGACCATCGTGCCGCTGGACGGGCGACGTGCCGTGGCGATGCTGCGCTATGCCGGCGAGACCCATCATCGGGTGCTGGCCAGCCGCACCGAGGATGCCGGGCAGACCTGGAGCGAGCCGTACCCGTTGGAGCCGGCCAATCCCAACTCGTCGCTGGCGGCGGTGGGCACCGATGACAACGGTCTGCTGGTGGCGCTGAACGATCTGCAGGACGGACGCTTCAAGCTCAGCCTGTACGGTACCGATGCCGACCTGAATCACTGGCGCAATGTGATCGAACTTGATCAGTCGCCCGACCCGCTCGGTCAACCGTTCGCCCCGCAAGCCTACAAGGCGATCATCGGCGAAGGCTTTCGCGCCTCCAGCGGTGCCCGACGCTTGCCGCTGGAACAGCGCTTTCTGAGCAATCTGGATTACCGGGTGTGCAAGCCGCAGGGCTGTGATTTCGAGTACGAATATCCGTACTTCAGCCGGGGCAGCGACGGGCTGTATCACCTGGTGTATTCGTGGAACAACACCTTCATCAAACACGTCAGCTTCAATGAAGCCTGGCTGGCGGAGCGCCTATGATGCTGTTTCTCTGGCAAGCCCATTTGACTTTCATCCTGCTCGGTTTCGTCCTGCTGGGTTCGATGCACTGCACGCAACGCTGGCGTCCGTGGCTGCTGCCGATACTGGCGGCGGTCAGTTTCATTCCGGTCGGTGATCTGCCTGTGGCGGCGTACCTGCGCAGTTTTACCGACGATCTGGCGATCACCACCCTGGTGTTGCTCGGCTGGGCCAGTCTGGTCCGGCTCGGCGTCGTAAGGAAGCAGGCACTGTCGGCGCGGGTTCAGGTGCTGGTGCTGTTTGCCGTGCTGGCCGCGCTGTTGTATCCGGCGACGATGGGCCTGACGTATGTCGATCCGTACCGCTGGGGCTTCAACCCACGGCCGCTGATCGTCGCTATCGGCCTGCTGACGCTGGCGTTGTTGTGGCTGGGCAATGCGTTGGCAGTCTTGATGCTCGCGCTGGGTACGCTGGCCTTTGCGCTGCGACTCAAGGCCTCGGAAAACTATTGGGATTACCTGATCGATCCGCTCCTGGCGGGTTATTGCCTGGTGGCCGGTGCGACGCTGTGCCTGCGCGAGGTCTGGCGTTTGCTGCGACCTGTACCGGCGGCCCCGACATCTTCTATCTGAACCAATGACACAGAGGTCAATGATGGGCTGGTTGCAATCGCGCCGCCTGCGCTACGGCGTGGGTGCGGCAGGTTTGGCGTTCTTGTTGTTTGCTGTGCTCAGGCTGGTATTCGTGCTGGGATTTTCCGGGATCGCGCCCGGCGAGTTCATCGATAATCCGGCGCTGCTCGAAACCCTGGGCATCGGCTTGCGCTTCGATCTGCGTCTGGCGGTGTTGCTGATATTGCCGTTGGCGCTGCTGGCCTGGCTGCCACGCTGGAACCTCACGCGCCTGCCTTGGTTGCGCGTGCTGGTGCGGGTTTACTGGTTGCTGGCGCTCGGTGCGGTGGGCCTGCTGTACATCATCGATTTCGGCCATTACGCCTACCTCGGCGTGCGGATCAACGCTACGGTGCTGCGTTTTCTGGACGACGCGCAGATCTCGCAGCAGATGGTGTGGGAAACCTATCCGGTGGTGTGGATCGCCCTTGGCTGGCTGGCGACACTGGGCCTGTGGTTCTACGGCTTTCTAGCGCTGGAGCGTCTGACGCTGGCCCGTGAACCCAAGGTCATCCGTCGTTCGTCGCTGGCACTGGGTGCAGGGTTGGGTGTGGTCGCGGTGCTGCTGGCATTGCTCGGCCGGGTGGAAAATCTCAATCTGGAAAATCCGGTGCCGCTGCGCTGGAGCGATGCGTTTTTTTCCGGCAACGGCCAGATCGCCGCGGTGGGCCTGAACCCGGTGCTGTTCCTGTACGACACGCTCAAGGCCGGGCAGGCGCAGTTCGATGAGCAGCAAGTGCGCGAACATTACCCGGTGGTGGCGCGGTATCTGGGAGTGGACCAGCCGAATGCGCAGACCCTGACTTTCGAGCGTCAGCAAGCCGTGCAGCCGTATCAGCTGAAGGGCACGCCGAACGTGATGTTCGTCATGCTCGAATCGCTCGGCAGCAGCGCCGTCGGCGCCTACGGCAACCCGCTGAACCCGACGCCGAACCTCGATCAATTGGCTGCCCGCAGCTGGTTCTTCAAGCACTTTTATGTGCCGGTCACCGGCACTGCGAAAACCGTGTGGGCGAGTATCACCGGGGTGCCGGACGTCACCCGTCGCGAAACCGCGACACGCCATCCGCTGATCACCCGCCAGCACACGCTGATCAATGCGTTCAGCGATTACCAGAAGCTCTACATGATCGGCGGCAACGCCGGCTGGGCCAATATCAATGCGCTGATCCAGCAAAGCATCGATGGTGTGCGCTTGTATCAGGAGAGCGACTGGCGCTCGCCGCTGGTGGACGTGTGGGGGATTTCCGATCTGGATCTGTTCAAGGAGAGCGACCGGATCCTGCGCGATCTGCCGAAGGACCGACCGTTCTTTGCCTACGTGCAAACCTCGGGCAACCATCGGCCGTTCACCATTCCCAAGGACAACGACGGTTTTCAGATCAGCAATCTGTCGCTGGAACAGGTGCAGGCCGCCGGTTCGCGCAGCGTCGAGCAGTACAACGCGGTGCGCCTGCTGGATTTCAACATCGGCAAGTTGATGGAGCTGGCCAGGGCGGGTGGCTATTACGACAACACGATTTTTGTGTTCTTCGGCGACCACAACACGCGCATCAGTCAGATCCCGCACATGCCGCCCGCGTTCGAGCTATTGGGTCTGGAAAGCAATCATGTGCCGATGCTGATTCACGCACCGGGGCTGCTGGCGCCCAGGGTTATCGAGGACGCGGTGGGGCTGGCAGATCTGTTGCCGACCGTGGCGGGGATGGCCGGCATACCGTTTCGCAACGGCGCGATGGGCCGCGATGTCCAGCAACCGGCACCGGAAGGTGAGCGTGTGGTGCCGCTGGTGTTGCGCGAGGGGACGTTCCCGTTGATTGGCGGGGTGACGAAGGATTTCCTGCTGCAGATGGAGCATGACGGCAGTTTACCGACGCTGCATGACCTGGCATCGAATACGCCGCTGGATAACGTGGCGGAGCAAAACCCGCAGGAGTTCCAGCGTCTACTGGAATTGACGCGGGGGCTGCACGAGAGCGCGCGGCTGATGCTGTATCGCAACGTGCGCTGACCAGGCGGGCGCCCGGTCAGCGCGGCGTGTCAGCGGTTCAGGAAGCCCAGCAGGTCTTCATTCAGTGCCTGGGCATGCGTCACGGCAAAGCCATGAGGTGCGCCGGCGTAGACTTTCAGCTCGGCGCCTTTGATCAGCGCCGCCGCCTGCTTGCCGGTGGTTTCGAACGGCACGATCTGATCGCCGTCACCGTGGATCACCAGGGTCGGTACGTCGATTTTCGCCATGTCCGGGCGGAAGTCGGTTTCCGAGAACGCAGTGACGCAATCCACGGTGCCTTTCAACGAGGCCAGCAGGGCGACGTTCAGGGTTTGCGTCAGCACGCCGTCGGAGACAGTCTGGCCCTGATGGGTGCCGTAGAACGGCGCGGCGAAATCGGCGATGAATTGCGCGCGATCCTTGAGCAGGCCGGCCTTGATCCCGTCAAACACCGCCGTGTCGACGCCTTGCGGGTAGTCGGCTTTTTTGCCGAACAGCGGCGTCACCGCGCCCAGCAGCACCAGACCGGCAACGCGTTCGCTGCCGTGGCGGGCGATGTAGCGGCTGACGTCGCCGCCGCCCATGGAGAAGCCGACCAACGTGACCTCGCGCAGGTCCAGGTGCTGGATCAGCTGCGCGATGTCATCGGCAAAGGTGTCGTAGTCGTAGCCGTTCCACGGTTGATCGGAGCGCCCGAAACCGCGGCGGTCGAAGGCAATTGTGCGGTAGCCGCGACTGCTCAGGTACTCCATCTGGTATTCCCACATGTCGGCGTCCAGCGGCCAGCCATGGCTGAACAGCACGGGTTTGCCGCTGCCCCAATCCTTGAAATAGATCTCGGTGCCGTCGTCGGTGGTGAATGTGCTCATGGAAACTCCTTGCTTGAGTGGGCGTACGGGAGGGACTTTGAAAGCAGGATTGACTATCCGCGCAATCGAACGTCGCCACTTGTATGCAGGTGCTGCGCTGTCGGCGTGGGGTTCTTTTGCGCGAGCACAGTTGTAAGATGCAACCACACGCCAGGATTGAAGGAGATACCCCCTGTGAAGCGCAAAAGCCTGCACGGCAACGCTTGCCCGGTCGCCCGCACGCTGGACCTGATCGGCGACTGGTGGTCGTTGCTGATCATCCGCGATGCGCTGGAGGGCATTCGTCGCTTCAGTGATTTCCAGAAGAACCTCGACATCGCCAAGAACATGCTCAGTGCCCGGCTCAAGGGCCTGGTGGAGCAGGGGATTCTGCAAACGGTGCCGGCCGCCGATGGCGGTGCCTATAAGGAATACGTGCTGACCGAGCGCGGCAAAGCCTTGCAGACGGTGATTGTTGCGCTGTCGCAATGGGGGGGGGAGCACATGTACGCGCCGGGGGAGGCGGGTTCGGTGATGGTCGATGCGCAGCAGCGTCAGCCGATCAGGAAGCTGGAATTGCGTTCGGCCGACGGCCGCCTGCTGGCACCGCAAGAGGTGGCGACGCAACTGGGCGTTGTGCACTGACCGAAGCGTTGAACGCAAACGCCCCGAAACATTGTCGGGGCGTTTGCTTGCTCGATCTCAACCCGCAGAGTCCTTAGCGAAACGCCGGCACCACATGTTGGATGAACAGCTCCAGCGATTTTTTCTTCTCCGCATGCGGCAAGCTGTTGTCACACCAGAAGCTGAACTCGTCCACCCCCAGTTCCTGGTAGTACTTGATCCGCGGGATGATTTCTTCGGGCGTGCCGATCATCGCGGTCTTGTGCAGATTCTCCAGTTCAAACTCCGGACGGCCGGCGAATTTCTCTTCCGGGCTCGGGGCCAGGAAGCCGTTGACCGGGGTTTGCTTGTTGCCGAACCACGCATCGAAAGTGCGATAGAAGCGTGAGATCGCCTTGGCACCGACTTTCCAGCCGTCCGGGTCATCGGCGGTGTGCACGTGGGTGTGGCGCAGCACCATCAGTTGCGGACGCGGGACGTCGGGGTTGTTGTCCAGGGCGGTCTGGAATTTGTTCTTCAGGTCGACCACTTCTTCGTCGCCTTTCATCAACGGCGTGACCATCACGTTACAGCCGTTGGCCACGGCGAAGTTGTGCGAGTCGGGGTCGCGGGCGGCGATCCACATCGGTGGGTTTGGCTTCTGAATCGGCTTCGGCACGCTGGTCGAGGTCGGGAATTTCCAGATGTCGCCGTCGTGGGCGTAATCGCCTTGCCACAGGGCGCGGACCACCGGAACCATTTCCCGTAGGGCCTGGCCACCGCTGGAGGCGGGCATGCCACCGGCCATGCGATCGAACTCGACTTGATAGGCGCCACGCGCCAGGCCAACTTCCATGCGCCCGTTGCTGATGACGTCGAGCAGGGCGCATTCACCGGCCACTCGCAGCGGGTGCCAGAACGGCGCGATGATGGTGCCGGCGCCCAGGTGAATGGTCGTGGTTTTGGCGGCGAGGTAGGCCAGCAGCGGCATCGGGCTCGGCGAGATGGTGTATTCCATGGCGTGGTGTTCGCCGATCCACACAGTGCTGAAACCACCGGCCTCGGCCATCAGGGTCAGTTCGGTCAGGTCTTCGAACAGTTGGCGGTGACTGACGCTTTCGTCCCAGCGTTCCATGTGGATGAACAGGGAAAATTTCATGACGCTTCCTCGGATCTTTTATTGTTGAGGCTACAAAACTGTGTGGGAGGGGGCTTGCTCCCGAAAGCGGTGGATCAATCGAAATCTCTGGTGGCTGACACATCGCCTTCGGGAGCAAGCCCCCTCCCACAGTGGATTTTTGTGGGGCTGAAATTTTGCTCAGGTCAGAACCGGCAGGGCGCCCATCTTGCCGTGGCAGTACACCAACGGTCCGCTGTGCTGCTCGGGCACGATCAGGTTCTGCACCGCGCCGACCATGATCGCGTGGTCGCCGCCTTCGTATTCGCGCCACAACTCACACTCGATGATAGCTGTCGCGTTGGCCAGGATCGGGTTGCCCAGTTCGCTCAATGTCCACTCGATGCCTTGCGCCTTGTCCTTGCCTTTACGGGCGAAGGCGTAGGCTTCGCTTTGCTGGCCGCCGGACAGGACGTGGATCGCGAAGCGTTTGTTCTTGATCAGCACGGGGTAGGAGTCAGAGCTGTAGTTGGGGCAGAACAGCACCAGCGCCGGGTCCTTCGACAGTGAGCTGAACGCACTCGCGGTCAGGCCGACAATCTGACCGTCATCGTCCAGCGTGGTGATAACGGTTACGCCGGACGGGAACGAGCCCATGACTTGTTTGTAGATGGCGGCATCGATCATTGGACGGTCCTCGGGTGTTGTAACGCTATTTTTATGTGTTTGTTGGTCTGATGGTATACCAGTATTTTTTCTTTGCAAGGGCTTTTGGGCTGAACCGATAAACGTAGTTGTTTCGTCGGAAACTCAGCGTTTATTGGACTTCTGGCTGGCCTGCAGGCCGCGGTATCAGTGAGGATGGCGTATCAGATAGCGCTTCAAACTACGGATCAGTCTTGTGAAATGTTTGGAATACCATAATATGGTCTGCATCTGAGGGGCGGCCACAGAGCTCCCCCGGTTTGGCTTCATACAAAGATAAGAACAGACAAACTCGAGTTCATGCATATGTCCCAGATGTCCCGGCAAGATCCGTTGATCGAGAATCATACGGTCGACTACGTCCCACTCGCGGAACGCCACGGGAAGGCCCGCGACCTTTTCACCTTGTGGTTCAGCACCAACATCGCGCCACTGCCCATCGTCACCGGCGCCATGGTGGTTCAGGTGTTTCATCTCGATTTGCTCTGGGGGTTGCTGGCAATTGCGCTGGGGCACCTGATCGGCGGGGTAGTGATTGCCCTGGCGTCGGCGCAAGGCCCGCGCATGGGCATTCCGCAAATGGTCCAGAGTCGCGGCCAGTTCGGGCGTTATGGCGCGCTGTTGATCGTGTTCTTCGCGGCGCTCATCTACATTGGTTTCTTCATTTCCAACATCGTCCTTGCCGGCAAATCGATTGTCGGCATTGCGCCGTCGGTGCCCGCGCCGCTGAGCATTCTGACGGGTGCGCTGGCGGCCACGGCGATTGGTGTGATCGGCTACAACTTCATCCATACGCTCAACCGCATCGGCACCTGGGTGATGGGCAGCGCGCTGCTCGCCGGTTTCATTTACATCTTTGCTCACGATTTGCCAGCGGACTTTCTGACGCGCGGTAGCTTCAACCTGTCGGGCTGGCTGGCGACGGTGTCGCTGGGGATCATCTGGCAGATCAGCTTCTCGCCATACGTGTCCGACTATTCGCGTTACCTGCCGGCGGACATCGGTATCGCCAAGCCGTTTTTCGCGACTTACCTGGGCGCGACGCTGGGCACGATTCTGTCTTTCAGTTTCGGCGCCGTGGCGGTGCTGGCAACGCCTGAAGGCACCGAGGCGATGGCGGCGGTCAGGCAGTCCACCGGGTGGTTGGGGCCGATTCTGATGGTGCTGTTCCTGCTCAATATCATCAGCCATAACGCCTTGAATCTGTACGGCGCGGTGCTGTCGATCATCACCTCGATCCAGACGTTTGCCAGCCAGTGGACGCCAAGCATCAAGGTGCGCGTGCTGCTGTCGAGCGTGGTGTTGGCGGGTTGCTGTGTGGTTGCGCTGGGGGCCTCGGCGGATTTCATTTCGCAATTCATCGGGCTGATTCTTGCGTTGCTGCTGGTGCTGGTGCCGTGGGCGTCGATCAACCTGATCGACTTCTACCTGATCAAGCGCGGCGTGTATGACATCACTTCGATCTTCCGTGCTGACGGCGGGATTTACGGGCGCTTCAACCTGCACGCGATCATTGCCTATTTCATCGGCATCATCGTGCAGCTGCCATTCGCCAATACCTCGTTGTACGTCGGGCCATACGCCAACCTGGTGGACGGTGCGGACCTGTCGTGGCTGTTCGGCCTGGTGGTGACGGTGCCGCTGTATTACTGCCTCGCCACTCGTGGGCAGACTCAACGGAGCAGGGCGGCGCGGTTGGGTTACACCGACTGAGTTCGTCTCCCCTTTGAAAGGCCCGGCACTGCGCCGGGCATTTTAGTTTCCGCATTCCGGCGGTCATTCAAATTGGCCATTTCGATCCCCTTTTGGCCCATCACCCACTGTGCCGCGACCCCGCTGTCGGCAAGAATCAACGCTACAACGAAACGCTGAACCTTCCTTGCCCTTGGCTACCTTTACAGCCGCTGCCGTGTACAGAACATAAAAACCATCGATCTCACGTCGCAATCCGGGGAAACAACCATGGTCACGATCAAACGCATTCTGGGTGCCACCGTGTGTGGGCTGACGCTGCTGGCCAGCGCGGTGCACGCCGAACAGCGCGAGCTGCGGGTGTACAACTGGGCGGATTACATCCTGCCGTCCGTGCCCAAGGATTTCGCCACGAAGACCGGCATCAAAGTGACCTGGGACACCTTCGACACCAACGAATCGCTGGAAGCCAAGTTGCTCACCGGCAACTCCGGCTACGACCTGGTGGTGCCGTCGAACCAGTTCATCGACACCCAGATCAAGGCTGGCGTGTTCCAGAAACTCGACAAGTCGAAGCTGCCGAACTGGAGCCACCAGGACCCGGCGCTGCTCAAGCTGCTGGATGCCAACGACCCCGGTAACCAGTACGGCGTGCCCTACATGTACGGCACCGTGCTGATCGGCTTCAACCCGGCCAAGGTCAAGGCTGCATTGGGCGACAACGCACCGGTGGACAGTTGGGATCTGGTGTTCAAGCCGCAGAACATGGAGAAACTCAAATCCTGCGGCGTGGCGATGCTCGATTCGCCGTCGGAGATTCTGCCGCTGGCCCTGCATTACCTCGGCCTCGACCCGAACAGCCAGAACCCTGCCGACTATGAAAAGGCCAAGGATCTGATGCTGAAGATTCGCCCTTATGTCACCTACTTCAACTCGGCCAAGTACATGACCGACATCGCCAACGGCGACATTTGCGTGGCCATCGGTTACTCCGGCAGCTTCTATCAGTTCGGTAATCGCGCCAAAGAGGCGGGCAACGGCGTGGTGGTCGACTGGCGTCTGCCGAAGGAGGGCGCGCCAATCTGGTTCGATACTTTCGCGATTCCAAAGAGCGCGAAGAATGTCGAAGAGGCGCATGAATTCCTCAACACGCTGCTTGACCCGAAAGTGATTGCGCCAATCAGCGACTTCCTCGGTTACCCGAACGTGAACAAGGACTCGATGTCGCTGGTCAACAAGGACATCACCGGCAACCCGAACCTGACGCCGACCAGCGAAGCGCTGAAAACCCTGTACGTCGTCCAGCCACTACCGCAGAAGCTCGAACGCGTACGCACCCGGGTGTGGACCAGCATCAAATCCGACAAGTAAACCGTTCCCCTACAGGAATGAGCCTGCTCGCAAAGGCGCCGGATCAGCCACCATCTTCACCAAATGACCCACCGCCTTCGTGAGCAAGCCCACTCCCACCCTTGATCCCGGTCAGCCCCGAATTCTCCATCCACCGCCAATCCCCTGTGGGAGCGGGCTTGCTCGCGAAGGCGCCGGATCAGCCGACATCTTCAGCGGATGACACACCGCCTTCGTGAGCAAGCCCACTCCCATCCTTGACCCCGGTCAGCCCCGAATTCTCCCTCCACCGACGACCCCCTGTGGGAGCGGGCTTGCTCGCGAAGGCGCCGGATCAGCCGACATCTTCAGCGGATGACACACCGCCATCGCGAGCAGGCTCGCTCCTAGAGTTGGACGTTTTCCTTGCGGGTGACGATCAGGCTCAACACCACCGATCCCAGAATCACCCCGCCCACCACCGCCAGTGACCATTCCACCGGCATGTGAATCCAGGGCATCAATGTCATCTTGCCGCCGATGAACACCAGTACGATCGCCAGTCCGTACTTGAGCAGATGAAAGCGGTCGGCCATGTCCGCCAACAGAAAGTACAGCGCCCGCAGGCCCATGATCGCGAAGATGTTCGAGGTGAAGACAATGAACGGGTCGGTGGTGACGGCGAAGATCGCCGGGATGCTGTCGACCGCGAACATCAGGTCGCTGGCCTCGATCAGTACCAGCACCAGGAACATCGGCGTCGCCCAGCGCACGCCGTTCTGCCGGACGAAAAAGCGTTCGCCATGAAAGCCCTTGGTGATCCGCAAATGCCCACGCACCCAGCGCAGCAACGGGTTGTTGTCGAGGTCCGGTTGCTGCTCGGCGAACATCAGCATCTTGATCCCGGTGATGATCAAGAACACCCCGAAGGCATACAGCAGCCATTCGAACTGCGACACCAGCCACACGCCGGCGAAGATCATCGCCGCACGCATCACAATCGCCCCAAGCACGCCGTACAGCAGCACCCGGCGTTGCAGTTCCGGCGGCACGGCGAAGTAGCTGAAGATCATCACGAAGACGAACATGTTGTCGATCGACAGCGATTGCTCGATCAGATACCCGGTGAGGAATTCCAGGGTCTTGCGCTGAGCGATTTCGGCGCCGAACTCGCCGTTCAAGTACCACCAGAGCAATCCAGCGAACGCCATGGCCAGCGCGCACCAGGCGATCACCCAGCATGATGCTTCCCGCACCGACACTCGATGCGCCTTGCGTCCGCCGAAGACGAACAGGTCCAGTGCAAGCATGGCGAGGACGAAGACGATAAAGGCGCCCCACATCCACGGTTCGCCGATATTCAGGGGCGACATGGCGTTCTCCTTGTCCGAGCGGGTTTGGGAGTAGACGAGGCCATGCTAGCGGGGAGATTGTGCGCAAGAAAAATCGCTTATTCCTGAGCATCAGTTCGGGAAAAACGAAGTGTTGGAGGTGAGCGCTGGCGGGAAGGGCGTTGCAGGACAGAAAGGATTGAGACCTTTGCGGCCCCAATCCCGTCCTGTGTTGTTACTTGCCGGAAGTCAGCGCCGGCGTGCGCGGCGGTACCTGACGCTTTGAGCCGGTGGCTTCAAATGCGGAGGCCAGGCGCAGCAGATTCGAGTCATCATAGGCGCGACCGGCGAAGGTCAGGCCGACCGGCATGCCGATGTCCGCCATGATGCCCATCGGCACGGTGACGGTCGGTACGCCCAGGTGACGGATCGCCAGGTTGCCGTTGGCGACCCAGATGCCGTTGCTCCAGGCAATGTCTGCCGATTCCGGATTGATATCGGCATCCGCCGGGCCAACGTCGGCGTTGGTCGGGAACAGCACCGCGTCGAGTTTGAGCGTGTCCATCCAGTCTTCCAGGTCGAGCTTGCGGGTCTTTTCCAGGCCGCGCAGGCCGTCCGGCAGGGTCGGGATCTGGTCCCACGGGGTGATGCCGCGCTCGGCCATGCGCACGTATTCGTCCATACCGGCGGCCAGATCGCCTTCACGGTTGGGCAGGGTGCCGGGGTCGTGCGGGAAGATCTTCGGCCCGTCGACGTCGGCCAGACGGTTGAGCTTCGGATCGCCGTTGGCGCGCAGGAAATCGTCGAAGGCCCAGGCCGACAGATCCCACAGCTCCTGGTGCAGGAACTCCTTGGAGACGATGCCGCGATTGAACACGGTCGGTGCGCCGGGGCGGTCGCCTTCGCAGTTGGAGACCAGTGGGAAATCCACTTCGATGACTTCGGCGCCGGCCGCTTCCAGGGCGACGCGGGCCTGTTTCCACAGGTCGATCACCGATGGGCGGGTGTTGATGCGTTGCCCGGTCGGGCCACCGATGCCCGGGGCTTCACTGGTGCCGGCTTCAGGGTCGGCGTTGATGTACATCTTTGGCACGCCGAGGCGTTTGCCGGCCAGTGCAGCAGGCTTCACTGCCAGTTCGGCGTAGGAGGCGGGGCGCACCGAGTCGACGCTCGGAATCGGCACCCACGGCTGCAGGCGCCACAGATCGCCACGGGTGTCGGGGTCTTGCGCGACCACCACATCGAGCACTTCGAGCAGGTCGGCCATGGTTCGCGCGTACGGCACAACCACGTCCATGGTTGGCGTCAGCGGCCAGTTGCCGCGCACCGAAATCACTCCGCGCGACGGCGTGTAGGCGCACAAACCGTTGTTCGAAGCCGGGCCGCGCCCGCTCGACCAGGTTTCTTCCGCCAGACCGAAGGCCGAGAAGCTCGCGGCGGTGGCGGTGCCGGCACCGTTGGACGAACCGGAGGCGAACGGCGCCGTCAGGTAGGCGGCGTTGTACGGGCTTTCGGCCCGGCCATAGACACCACGCTGCATGCCGCCATTGGCCATCGGCGGCATGTTGGTCTTGCCCAGGCAGATTGCCCCGGCGGCGCGCAGGCGTTCGATGGTGAACGCGTCGCGATGCGCCACCAGATCGGCAAACGCCGGGCTGCCGGAAGCAGCGGTCAGCCCCTTGACCAGGTAGCTGTCCTTGGCGGTGTAAGGGATACCGTCGAGCGGGCCCAGGGTTTCGCCCTTGGCCCGGCGCGCGTCTGAGGCCTGGGCTTCGGCCAGTGCCTCGGGGTTGCGCACCACCACGGCATTCAGCGCTGTGGCGGTGTTCGGGCCGTCGTAGGCGTCGATCCGGGCCAGATAGGCCTGCACCAGTTCAACCGCGGTGGTCCGGCCGGCGTCGAGCGCCGCGCGTAATTGAGCAATGGAGACTTCAGTGACTTCGATCATGCTGTTACCGCCGACAGGTTCGCTAAAGGGGTGGGTCATTATGGTTATCGTCGAAACGTGTAAAGAATTCCGTATGGGCGAAACTCTACCCTGAACTTTGCCGAATGGCATGTGCTAATTCGATAAATATCGACAAAACTCAACGAAAAAACTCTCCCGGCGTCTCGCCAAACTGCTGCCGGAAGGCAGCGATGAACGCCGATGTCGAGTCATAACCGCAGGCCAGAGCCACATCGGTGACGCGTTCGCCGCGCTCCAGCGGGGTTAACGCGCCCAACAGGCGCAGGCGTTGGCGCCAGGCGCGGAAGGTCAGACCGGTGTCGCGTAAAAACAAACGGCTGAGGGTTTTTTCGGTGATGCCGAATTGTTCGCTCCAGTGCTGCAGTGTGGTCTGCTGTTCCGGATGTTGCTCCAGGCTTGAATAGATCTGCCGCAGACGACTGTCCTGTGGCAGTGGCAACATCAGGTCGATCTGCGGCGCCTCGGCCAATTGATCGAGGATCACCTGGGCCAGCCGGCCATGCGCACCGTTCTGGTCGTATTCCACTGGCACCCGACTGAACGCGCGAATCAGCTCGCGCAACAGGTCGCTGACGCCGAGCACATGACAGCGTTCAAGCGCCCAGCCGGCCACGCTGCAATCGATGTACAAGCTGCGCATTTCGGTGTGCGGCGAGCTGAACACACGATGCGGAACGCCTGCCGGAATCAACACCGCGCGCTCCGGTGGGGCGACGAAACGCCCGGCGCTGGTCTGCACTTCGAGCACACCCTGAATCGCGTACGACAATTGCACCCACGGGTGACTGTGACGCCGGGTCAGTGCGCGATTAGGCAACGATTCGGTGCGCCCGTACAGCGGACGCGGCAGGCTGGGTAGCCCGGGAATGCTGCGCCGGAAGCTTTTCTCGTGTCCTTTAGGCGGCATCTACTGGCTCTTCGGCGTTAGTCGGTAATTTCTGCTCACGTTAGAGTCGCAGTCACGTACTGGCAACCCCCGGATGAACAAACCCATGACCCGCCCAAGATTCCTGCCCGACAATTTCACCCTGACCCTGATCGGCGTCGTGCTGCTCGCCAGTTTTCTGCCGGCCAGCGGTCAGGTCGCGGTCGGGTTCGGCTGGCTGACCAATATCGCCATCGCGCTGCTGTTTTTCCTGCACGGCGCCAAGCTGTCGCGCGAATCGATCATCGCCGGTGCCGGCCACTGGCGCTTGCACCTGTTGGTGTTCGGCCTGACTTTTGTGCTGTTCCCGATCCTCGGGCTGGCGCTGAAACCGCTGCTGTCACCGCTGATCGGCGACAAGCTGTACATGGGCATGCTCTACCTCTGCGCGTTGCCCGCCACCGTGCAGTCGGCGATTGCCTTCACCTCACTCGCCCGGGGCAATATTCCGGCGGCGATCTGCAGTGCGGCGGCGTCGAGCCTGTTCGGGATTTTCCTCACGCCGTTGCTGGTGACGCTGCTGTTGAACGTGCACGGTGATGGCGGCTCGACACTGGATGCGATCCTGAAGATCAGCGTGCAATTGCTGCTCCCATTCATTGCCGGGCAGATCGCCCGCCGCTGGATCGGCGCATGGGTCGGGCGCAACAAAAACTGGCTGAAATTCGTCGATCAGGGTTCGATTCTGCTGGTGGTCTACGGCGCGTTCAGCGAGGCGGTCAACGAGGGCATCTGGCATCAGATCCCGGTGGTCGATCTGCTGGGTCTGGTGGTGGTCTGCTGCATTCTGCTGGCGCTGGTGCTGTTGGCCTCGACGCTGCTGGGCAAGGTGTTCGGCTTCAGCCAGGAAGACCGCATCACCATTCTGTTCTGCGGTTCGAAGAAGAGCCTGGCCACCGGCGTGCCGATGGCGCAGGTGCTGTTTGCCGGCAGCACGATTGGTGTGTTGATTCTGCCGCTGATGCTGTTCCATCAGATTCAATTGATGGTCTGCGCGGTGTTGGCGCAGCGTTATGCAAAACGGCCGGAATCGGTGCCGGAGTTGATGGCGCAGGTCGATCCGTAATGCTGTGTTGCCCGGCGGTCAGCCTTCGCGAGCAGGCTCGCTCCCACAGTTGACCGCGCAGGGCATTGTCAAGAAACAGCCTTTCAGTCTTGAGTTACATGTTTCGGGCCGGCCAAGGCCCAGGCAATCAGGCCAAACAACGGCAGGAAGACGATGGCGATGATCCACACGCCCTTGTTGCTGCCTTTGTCTGCGCTCTTGCGCACCCTGTTGATCGCCCACAATTCTATGATCACAAGAACGACGGCGAGTACGATCCAGACGGGTTCAATTTGCATGGGCTACCTCCTGATGGTCTCTCAGTTAGGTGAGCCTCGGCGCGCAGGGTTCATTTAAATTGTCCCGCTGCCTCCCGAATACTTCACGGCGGCGGCTGCCCGCGACGGCACGTTCAGCGCGCGCAACAACGACGACACATGGATGCGCACGGTGAACGGCGAGATATCCAGCGCCCGGGCGATTTCCTTGTTGGTCTTGCCTTGGGCGATCAGCCGCAACACGTCCTGCTGACGCGGGGTGAGGGCGGCGCCGGTCTCCAGCGGTAATAGCCCTGAAGGTGCGAACCTCACCAGCACTTCGCCTTCACGGATCGCCAGGATCGCCTCACCGATTTCGTCCGGGGCGATGTTCTTGCCGATGAAACCGTCGATGCTGGCCGCCATCACTTCACCGATCAGGGCTTCGTCGTCCACCATCGACACCACGATCAATGTGGTGCGCGGCAACTTTCGGCGCAGGTCGGCGAGTTGGCTGATGCACGTCAGGCCGGGGAAACGCAGGTCGAGAATCAGCGTGTCCGGCTCGCTGCCGCCGGGCAGCAAGGCCTGCACGGCGTCGAGATCTCCGGCTTCCTCGAGCGTCGCCTCGGGCAGCAGGCGCTGCACGGTGCGCCGCATGGCTTCGCGAAACAGTGGGTGATCGTCGGCTATGATGATTCGGCATGTCATGGCGTGACCCTCCCTGGATCAGGCGTTGTTCACGGCATGCACCTTAGCACCGCCGGCGCAGTTTGCCTGTCGCCGGGTGCTGAATCTGACGACGGTTGCACAAGGACGTTGCCCATGAAGTTCGAGAAAAACACCGAGCTGGATCAGGCCAATCTGCGGATTATCATCGCCAGCATTGCCATGGTGTATATCTGCGCGCTCGGTGTCTTGCCAGGTCAGCGCTTCGACACCTATGTGCCGGTGGTGGTTTACATCGCCCTGTTTCTGCTGGCGTCGATCGGCCTGCGCCAGGCCATCGTGCGTTGGCCCGGGCATTATCCGGCGCGGCGGATTTTCGGCATGGTCCACGATTACACCGGCACCTGCTTTGGCCTGGTGATCGGTGGCGAAGCGGCGTTGCCGCTGTATGCGGTGATCATCTGGGTCAACCTGGGCAACGGCATGCGCTACGGCTCGCGCTATCTGGCGATTGCCACGGGGCTGGCGCTGGTGGCGTTGATGGCGGTTTATCGGCTGACGCCGGTGTGGCAGGCGCAACCGTACATGGTGTTGATGCTGATGCTCACCAGCACGGTGATCCCGTTCTACGCGCACTTGCTGCTGGAGCGTACGCGCAAGGCGTCCGAAGAGGCCGTCGCGGCTAATCTGGAAAAGTCGCGGTTTCTGGCTCAGGCCAGTCACGATCTGCGCCAGCCGATTCACTCTATCGGCCTGTTTACCGCGTGCCTGCGCGAATCGCCGCTGGGTGCGGACGAGCGGCAGCTGGTCGACAACATCGACCGTTCGTTGCTCAACGTTTCGCAGTTGTTCCGCTCGATTCTCGATCTGTACACCCTCGACAACGGACGCGTCCTGCCCAAGCTGCAGGTGTTCAATCTGGGCGAGTGGCTCGCCGATCTGGTCCGGCAGAATACCGAAGCGGCGCGTTGGGCAGGCGTGGAACTGCGCTTGCGACGTTGCCCCTACTGGGTGCGAACTGATCCGGCGCTGCTCGCGACCATGGTGCAGAACGTGCTCTCCAATTGCTTCAAATACGGGGCACATCGTCCGGTGCTGATGGGTGTCCGTCGGCGTGGAACCGGGCTCGCGATCGTGATTTATGACCAGGGCAACGGGATCGCCGAAGAGCATTTGCCCAAGGTTTTCGAAGAGTTCTACCGGGTGCGCCAGGTGCGTGACAAGGACGTCGAAGGCGTGGGTCTCGGGCTGTCGATCGTCAAGCGTCTGGGGCAGTTGGTGGGTGTCGATGTCGCGCTGCGCTCGCAGCTTGGGCGGGGAACGGCGGTGACCTTGTTCGGGTTGCCTGTCGCTGCGCAGCCGCCGTTGTCGACCGGTCGTGATGACGCGCGGCAGGTCGGTCTGTTGACCGGTTTGAAGGTGTGTCTGGTGGAGGATGACCGCAACGTGCTGCTGGCAACCTCGGCGCTGCTCGAGCGTTGGGGCTGCGTGGTGCAGGCGGAGCTGACGGGCGTGGATCTGCTGACGGACTGCGAGATCATCGTCGCCGACTATGACCTCGGCCCGCACAGCAACGGTATCGAGTGCATCGACGCCGTGCGGCGTCAGCGCGGCTTCGCGGTGCCGGCCATGATCATCACCGGCCATGACATTGAAAAAATACAGGCGGCCTTGCACGACCGCCAAATTGCCATCCTGTCCAAACCGGTACGCCCGGCCGAGCTGCGCGCGACCTTGCGGGCCCTGCGCGACCGGCAAACCGACCCGGTCGAGGTCTGAATCAACGCTTGCAGAGGTAGTCCTGAGTGATGGTGGTTTGCAGGCAGTTGTACTGGCCCATGGTGCGGCAGATGTTTTTCTCCGAGCCGGTCACCTCGGCATTCTTGTAGCCCCAGGTCTTGCAGCGCTCCATCGCGACCGTCAGGCCTTGCGCGGCGCTGGTCTGGCCGCTTTCAAACTGGCCCAGTTCATAGGAGACCTGAACGACGCCGTCGTTCTTGCTGCCACCAGTGGCTTCCCACTGTTTGGGCGTGGCGCAGCCTGTCAGGGCGAAGGCGGTGAGGGTGAGAGTTGCGATCAGGGTTTTCATGATGGGACGGCGTCCTTTTCCGGGAAGATGAATTACTGAACTGGCAGTGGTGAGGCGCCTTTCGGCAGGCAGGACAGCGGCGGGCTCATGATGCCCATGCTCGCCACCGCGACAATGGCGCCGCTGGGTAACTCGCAGTTGTACTCGCCGGCCGGGGTGTAGGCGGTGTAGTAGGTGAGGGTGCTGTCGCTGCGGATGTTGTCGATTTTCGACACCGGTTTGCCGATGACGGTCTGGGCGCGTTCTTTCATGCTGGCTTCGGTGGGCTTGGCGGTCTGGCAACCGCTGGCGCCGACCAGCACGGCGCCGACGATGGCGACTTTGTACAGGTTTGCAGGCAGTTTCATGGTGCTTCTTCCTTGGTGTTGTTCTAATTTCCAGGCACAACGATCCCGCGCACTGCACAGCAGCAATGTTGGGGAGCATCGGGGGGTGCGAGGGAATATAACGCCGGGCGGCGGGGCGGTCGATTAGCACAAATGTGCTAGTGCGGCGGTGGGTGAGGCGACCCGGGCGGGTCGCCTCATGCCGATTATTGCGGGCTGTTGAACTGGTCGGAATAGCTGCCGGTCATCAGCGCCGAGGCAACGCGATCGGAGCCGACCCCAACGCGCGAATAGGCATAACGGTTGGCGCCGACCTTGTCGGTCCCGTCGGAGGCCAGGGTATTGGCGCTGACATGATCTGAGCCATCGGAAGCGACCGCTCCAGCGCCGACATGATCGGAACCGTCGGAAGCGACCGCACCAGCGCCGACGTGATCGGAACCGTCGGAAGCGACTGCACCAGCGCCGACATGATCGGAACCGTCGGAGGCGACTGCACCCGCGCCGACATGATCGGAACCATCGGAGGCAACCGCTCCAGCGCCTACATGATCAGATCCATCGGAGGCGACCGCCCCAGCCTTCACATGGTCTGCGCCATCGGAAGCCACCGCCTGCGGCTGTGCAGCCCAGGCCGTTGGCAGCATGACGGTCGCTGCGACCGCAAGAATGGCGCCAGACAAAAGCGTGTGTTTCATGATTTTCTCCACGACCCATCAGCCACACAGCATTCGTTGGCCCGGGGTTGACCAGATTGGCGATTGGCACGGGCGCACTGCAAAGCGCACGGGTGTCGACGTATTGCATGAAACCGCGATAGCGAACTGAAAAGTATAGATCGGTAAAACGGCGGCACCGGTGGCGGGCGCGAGGAAGCGATAGTCGGTTAACTTCCTTGCACAAGACTGCTTGAAGGAAATCAGTCTAAAAACAGGCGCCCATGGCTACGAGGCTTTTGCTAGCCTCAAAGGTGTAGGCGAAGACGCAGACTGATGCGCAAGCGGATAGCAAGGGGACGTGGGGCGCGTTCCGAAGGGTACACGGTTAGAAAGATCTCCGCGCTGAGATCCAGCCCTTATGCCGTGTGAGGCAGCAAAGCGCCGCTCTTTTTCCATGGTTGCTTTGTACTGTGAGAGGCCCGATAAACCTTGTAAGCCAGAGACCAGCACTGGCCGCCTACTCGAACGACAAAGCCCGCATTGCTGCGGGCTTTGTCGTTGTTGCAGGATCAGATTTTCGACAGCGCGTGTGCCAGATCGGCGCGCAGGTCTTCGAGGTCTTCGACACCCACCGACAGACGCACCAGGCCATCGCCAATGCCCAGTTTCGCGCGTGTTTCAGCTGGAATGGTCGCGTGGGTCATGATCGCCGGATGCTCGATCAGACTTTCGACGCCGCCCAGGCTTTCGGCCAGCGCAAAGATCTTCACGTTTTCCAGAAAGCGCCGTGCGCCCTCCAGATCACTGTTCAGATCCACCGAGATCATCCCGCCAAAACCGTGCATCTGCCGTTTGGCCAACTCATGCTGCGGGTGCGACGGCAGGCCCGGATAGTAGACGCGTTTGACCTGCGGTTGCTGTTCCAGCCACTTGGCCAGTTCCAGCGCGTTGCTGCAATGACGCTCCATGCGCAGCGCCAGGGTTTTCACCCCGCGCAATGTCAGGAACGCGTCGAACGGCCCGGAAATCGCGCCGACGGCGTTTTGCAGGAAGCCGAGTTTGTCCGCCAGTTCGGCATTCTGCCCAACCACCGCAATGCCGCCGATCACGTCCGAGTGCCCGTTCAGGTACTTGGTGGTCGAGTGCAGCACGATGTCGAAACCCAGCTCCAGCGGCCGCTGGATATACGGGCTGGCGAAGGTGTTGTCGGCCACGCTGATGATCCCGCGTGCGCGGCAGATACGGGCGATAGCGGCGAGGTCCGACAGGCTCAGCAATGGGTTGGTCGGTGACTCGACGATGACCAGGCGTGTGTCGTCCTGCAGCGCCGCTTCGAACGCTGCCAGGTCAGTCAGATCGACGTAGCTGAAACGATGCCCGGCACTGCGCTGGCGCACCTTGTCGAACAGGCGGAACGTGCCGCCGTACAGGTCATTACCGGAGATGACGTGCGAACCGGCATCGATCAGTTCGAGCACGGTGGAAATCGTCGCCAGCCCGGATGCGAAGGCGAACGCGCGGGTGCCGCCCTCCAGATCCGCCACGCAACGCTCCAGAGCGAAACGCGTCGGGTTGTGCGAGCGCCCGTAGTCGAAGCCCTTGTGCACGCCGGGGCTGTCCTGCAGGTACGTCGAGTTGGCGTAGATCGGCGGCATCAGCGCGCCAGTAGTCGGGTCCGGCGTTTGCCCGGCGTGGATCACCCGGGTCGCGAAGCCTTGGGATTTATCGTCGTGCTGACTCATGCGAGGGATCTCCGTAATTGGTTGAGCATGTCGGTGCGCGTAATCAGGCCGTGGAAGCCCGAGGCGTCGGCGATGATCGCCACGAGGCCGCGACTGAGCACCGATTCCAGCTCGGCGAGGTGGGCGCCGGGCGCGAGGGTTTGCAGCTTGTCGGTCATCACGCTGGACACCGATTGACTGAAGCGTGCGGCGTCTTCGTGCACCGCCAGCAGGATGTCGGATTCGTCGATCACGCCGACCAGCTGTTTGCCTTCAACCAGCACCGGCAGTTGCGAGACGTCCGCCAGACGCATGCGCTGGAACGCGGTCAGCAGGGTGTCGTCGGGGCCGACGCTGATCACTCGACCGTCTTCGAAGCGGCGGGCGATCAGGTCGCGCAGGTCGCCATAACCCTTGCGTTGCAACAGGCCCTGATCGGTCATCCACTGATCGTTGTAGACCTTCGACAGATAGCGCGTACCGGTGTCGCAGACGAAGCTGACCACGCGTTTTGGCTCGGTCTGTTCGCGGCAATAACGCAGCGCGGCGGCGAGCAGGGTGCCGGTCGACGAGCCACCGAGAATGCCTTCGGCGCGCAGCAACTGGCGGGCATGATCGAAGCTTTCTTCGTCGCTGATCGAGTAGGCGTGGCGCACGCTGGTCAGATCGGTAATCGACGGAATGAAATCCTCGCCGATGCCTTCCACTGCCCATGATCCGGGTTTGGGCATCGTGCCGTCGCGGCTGTATTGCGCCATCACCGAACCGACCGGATCGGCCAGGACCATTTCCAGATCCGGCTGTACACGCTTGAAGAAGCGGCTGAGGCCGGTCAGGGTGCCGGCGGAACCGACGCCGACCACGATCGCATCCAGGTCATGCTCGGTCTGCGCCCAGATTTCCGGTGCGGTACTGCACTCGTGGGCCAGCGGGTTGGCGGGGTTGTTGAACTGGTCGGCGAAGAAGGCGCCGGGAATGTCTTTGGCCAGGCGTGCGGCGACGTCCTGGTAGTACTCGGGGTGACCCTTGCCGACATCCGAGCGGGTGATGTGCACCTCGGCGCCCATGGCTTTCAAGTGCAGGACTTTCTCGGTGGACATTTTGTCCGGCACCACCAGCACCACGCGGTAGCCTTTGGCGCGGCCAACCAGCGCCAGGCCCAGGCCAGTGTTGCCAGCGGTGGCTTCGACGATGGTGCCACCCGGTTGCAGGCGGCCATCGCGTTCAGCGGCGTCGATCATCGCCAGGCCGACGCGATCCTTGATCGAGCCGCCAGGGTTCTGTGATTCGAGTTTGAGAAACAGTGTGCACGGTCCGGTATCGAAGCGAGTGACTTGAACCAGCGGAGTATTGCCGATCAGCCCAAGTACGGCAGGGCGTGATTCCTTTGACATTTCTTCACCTCTTAGTGGTGTTGATCGCGTTCCATTCGCGGGGAAAAGCTCGCGTGCAACATAGGCTCAGACATGATCTGTCGCAACCTTTAGTCAGTCGCGAATTCAGCCATTTCGATCTAACCATAGAACAAAATCGAAACCTGCAAGGGGCCGGTTATGGCGGGTTTATATCGAGGCGCCATTGAGTATTCAAAGGGCGTCGTATCGGTCATCAACGGCTTGATCTGCTGATCAATATCCTGCAGTGCACACCCTTGGGTGATGCGTGAACGGAATCGTTGCGAGGCGATAAGCCGCGATCATTCGATCATGAGGGAAACTTGTGATCATCAAGATTAAAATGAGTTTGTCTCACCAAGGCTTGATCTCGACAATGGCCACCATCAACAAGACATTGGAGTTTTTTGTTATGGCACTGGCCCATTCCCTCGGATTTCCGCGCATCGGTCGCGACCGCGAACTGAAGAAGGCGCAAGAGGCGTTCTGGAAAGGAGAACTGAACGAGGCCGGCCTGCGTGAGGTGGGTCGTGAGCTGCGCAAGGCCCACTGGGACCTGCAGAAAAACGCCGGCATCGAACTGCTGCCGGTGGGCGATTTCGCCTGGTACGACCAGGTGCTCACCCACTCGTTGATGTTCGGCGTGATCCCCGAGCGCTTCCGACCGCACGACGGCAAGGCCACGCTGCAAACCCTGTTCGGCATGGCCCGTGGCGTCAGCGACAGTTGCTGCGGCGGTGCCCACGCTCAGGAAATGACCAAGTGGTTCGACACCAACTACCACTACCTGGTCCCGGAATTCAGCGCCGATCAACAGTTTCAGCTTGGCTGGGAACAGTTGTTCGAAGAAGTCGAAGAGGCCCGGGCACTGGGTCACAACGTCAAGCCAGTGATCATCGGGCCGCTGACTTACCTGTGGCTGGGCAAGGCCAAAGGCGCCGAATTCGACAAGCTGGAATTGCTGGATCGTTTGCTGCCGCTGTACGGGCAGATCTTCGCCCGGCTAGCCGCACTCGGTGTTGAGTGGGTACAGATCGACGAGCCGATTCTGGTACTCGATCTGCCGCAGGACTGGAAGAACGCCTTCGAGCGCGCCTACAACCAGATTCAGCGTGATCCGCTGAAGAAGCTGGTTGCCACCTACTTCGGTGGTCTGGAAGAAAACCTCGGTCTGGCCGCCAATTTGCCGGTCGATGGCCTGCACATTGATCTGGTGCGCGCACCGGAGCAGTACCCGACCATCCTTGATCGTCTGCCGGCCTATAAAGTGTTGTCGCTGGGTGTGGTCAATGGTCGTAACGTCTGGCGCTGCGATCTGGAAAGCGCCCTCGTTACCTTGCAGCATGCGCATGAGCGTCTGGGTGATCGTCTGTGGGTCGCGCCATCGTGCTCGCTGCTGCACAGCCCGGTGGACCTTGGCCGCGAAGACCAACTCGATGCCGAATTGAAAAGCTGGCTGGCGTTCGCCGTACAGAAGTGCGAAGAGGTGGCTGTTCTGACGCAAGCGGTCAACCAGCCGGAAGCACCCAACGTGCTGCGCGCATTGACTCAAAGCCGCTCGGTTCAGGCGGCTCGCGCCGCTTCCCCCCGTATTCACAAACCTGCCGTCGAGGCGCGTGTTGCCGCGATCACAGGCAAAGACAGCCAGCGCCAGTCGCCGTTTACCCGGCGCATCGGCAAACAACGCGCCAGGCTCGACTTGCCATTGTTCCCGACGACCACCATCGGTTCGTTTCCGCAGACCGCTTCGATTCGTCTGGCGCGCCAGTCATTCAAGCAGGGCAAGCTGAGCGAAGCCGAATACACCGAAGCCATGTACAGCGAAATCCGCCACGCCGTGGAAATCCAGGAGCAACTGGGGCTCGATGTACTGGTGCATGGTGAAGCCGAACGCAACGACATGGTCGAGTACTTCGCCGAGCAACTGGACGGCTACGTGTTCACTCGTTTCGGCTGGGTGCAGAGCTACGGTTCGCGCTGCGTCAAACCGGCGGTGATCTTTGGCGATCTGAGTCGTCCGAAGGCCATGACTGTGGAGTGGATCCGCTACGCCCAAGGCCTGACCAACAAGGTCATGAAAGGCATGCTGACCGGCCCCGTGACCATGCTGATGTGGTCGTTTCCCCGCGAAGACGTGTCCCGTGAAGTCCAGGCTCGCCAACTGGCGTTGGCGATCCGCGATGAGGTGGTGGATCTGGAAGCCGCCGGGATCAAGATCGTGCAGATCGACGAAGCCGCGTTCCGCGAAGGTTTGCCATTGCGTCGGGCGCAGTGGCAGCACTATCTGGACTGGGCCACCGAAGTATTCCGCCTGTGCGCTTGCGGCGTGCGTGACGAAACCCAGATCCACACTCACATGTGCTACAGCGAGTTCAACGATGTGATCGAGTCCATCGCCGCGATGGACGCCGACGTGATCACCATCGAAACCTCGCGCTCGAACATGGAACTGCTCGATGCTTTCGAAGCCTTCGCCTACCCGAACGAGATCGGCCCGGGCGTCTACGACATCCACTCGCCACGCGTCCCGGATGCCTCGGAAATGGCCAACCTGCTGCGCAAGGCCGCCCAGCGGATTCCGGCAGAGCGGCTGTGGGTCAACCCGGACTGCGGCCTGAAAACCCGTGGCTGGCCGGAGACTGAAGCGGCGCTGGTGCACATGGTCACGGCCGCTCGCCAACTACGCAAAGAACTGGCCTGAAGCCCTGAGCACAATCCCCCTGTGGGAGCGAACCTGCTGGCGAACACGGTGCATCAGCCAAGGATGTGTCGACTGACACTTCGCCTTCGCGAGCAAGCCCGCTCCCACAGGGGATAGTCGATGGGTGGCGGATCTGCGGCTGGCCGGGATCAAAGGTGGGAGTGGGCTTGCTCACGAAGGGGCCGGTTGATTCAGCACGGGTGTTGGCTGATCGGACGCCTTCGCGAGCAAGCCCGCTCCCACAGGGGATAGTCGGTGGATGGCGGATCTGCGGCTGGCCGGGATCAAGGGTGGGAGTGGGCTTGCTCACGAAGGGGCCGGTTGATTCAGCACGGGTGTTGGCTGATCGGACGCCTTCGCGAGCAGGCTCGCTCCCACAGGGGGATAGTCGATGGGTGGCGGATCTGCGGCTGGCCGGGATCAAAGGTGGGAGTGGGCTTGCTCACGAAGGGGCCGGTTGATTCAGCACGGCTGTTGGCTGATCGGACGCTTTCGCGAGCAAGCCCGCTCCCACAGGGGATAGTTGGTGGATGGCGGATCTGCGGCTGGCCGGGATCAAGGGTGGGAGTGGGCCTGCTCACGAAGGGGCCGGTTGATTCAGCGCGGGTGTTGGCTGATCGGACGCCTTCGCGAGCAGGCTCGCTCCCACAGGGGGATAGTCGATGGGTGGCGGATCTGCGGCTGGCCGGGATCAAAGGTGGGAGTGGGCTTGCTCACGAAGGGGCCGGTTGATTCAGCGCGGGTGTTGGCTGATCGGACGCCTTCGCTAGCAAGCCCGCTCCCACAGGGGATAGTCGGTGGATGGCGGATCTGCGGCTGGCCGGGATCAAGGGTGGGAGTGGGCTTGCTCACGAAGGGTCGGTTGATTCAGCACGGGTGTTGGCTGATCGGACGCTTTCGCGAGCAGGCTCGCTCCCACAGGGAGTTGTGCAGTTTGGCAATTGGGGAGGTGGGCTCACACCGTGTCAGTGGCGGCTCATCAACCCGTGAAGTACGCCTAGGCGCAGCCCGGGTTCCGACGGCACCATCTGCGAAATGCCGAACACCTTGAACGCCGCCAGCATCAGCACCAGCCCGCCCGGGAGGATGCTCTGGCGATGCGGCTGCAAGCCGGCAAGCTTCAATTGCTGGACGTCCTGCACTTTCAGCAGCAGGAGCGACAGGCGCAACAGGCCGCCATAGGTAATGCCGTCCTGGCCGAAGTCGTTGAGCCGATTGGCCTTGAGCACTTTTGCCAGCATGCGTGCGGTGCCTGACGAGCCGATGGTCTGCTGCCAGCCCTGTGCGCGGTAGCGCCGGGCGACTTTCTCGAATTGCAGGATGGCGACACGCTCGGCTTCTTGCAGCGCGCCGGGAGCGATCCGTCCGTCGGGGAAATAGCGTGAACCCAGCGTGCCGCTACCAATGGCGATGCTTTCAGTGAGCAGCGGTTGCGTACCCTGGCCCAGAATCAGCTCGGTGGAACCACCACCGATGTCGACCACCAGCCGCAAGTCTTCGGCGCCTGCCAGCGTGTGGGTCACGCCGGCGTACACCAGGCGCGCCTCCTCATGGCCGCAAATGACGTCAATGGGAAAACCCAGATGCCGCTCGGCGCTGGCGAGAAACAATTGCGCATTGTCGGCCTCGCGTACGGCGCTGGTCGCCACCGCTCGAACCCGACCCGCTTCAAAGCCGCGCAGTTTTTTGCCAAACCGTGCCAGCGCCTGCCAGCCACGATCCAGGGCCATCGTGTCCAGTGCACCGCCTTCGAAGCCCTCGGCCAGCCTTACCGGCTCGCGCAAGGTTTTCACCTCCTGAATCACGAAGCCCTTTCGGCTGCGAACCGACTGGCCGATCATCATTCGAAACGCGTTCGAACCCAGGTCGATGGCGGCAAACAGCGAGGCGTCTGATTTCATGGGAGTCCTTGCAAAACGTCCGTCGAAGGCGCAAGACGGTTTGCGAGGATTCTGCCGCTGTCTTGATGACATCCTGATGACGGGGCAGGGGCGGTTCAATGAATTTGCGGTTGTCACGACACTGTCATTATCCGGCGTCTATGCTGAGCCCAATCAATCGCGTGTTCTTAAAGTTTTTGCTGCCTCTTTTGGCAGCTTTTTTTTGCCTGCGATTTGCCAATCCCTGCGCAAGGTTGCAATCGCCGACGGCACTTGGCTAATATACGATCCATATACACTTCGTATCGGATTCGGATATGGGCATCGTAAAGATTTCAGAAGACATGCACGAGAACCTGCGCATCTCCAGCACCGCACTCAGCCGCTCGATCAACGCGCAGGCTGAGCACTGGATGCGCATCGGCATGCTCGCCGAACTGCACCCCAACCTCGACCACAGCGCCATTTGCCGCTTGCTGATCCGCGCCGAACAGAACGGCGGGCTGGATCTGCATCAACTGACTCAGGAAGCCGTCAGCGCATGAGAAACCAGATCAAGATCAACACCCCTGCCGAAATCGCCCAGTCGCGCGCTGCCGGCAAGCTGGCCGCCGAAGTACTGGCGATGCTGGTGCCGCACGTCAAGGCCGGGGTGAGTACCGATGAGCTGGATCGGTTGTGCAACGATTACATCGTCAATGTGCAGAAGGCGATTGCGGCCAACGTCGGTTATCACGGCTTCCCGAAAACCGTCTGTGCCTCGGTCAACGATGTGGTGTGCCATGGCATTCCCTCGGGCACACCGTTGCAGGACGGCGACATCGTCAACCTCGACATCGCGGTGATCAAGGACGGCTGGTTCGGCGACACCAGTCGCATGTACGTGGTGGGTGAGACGACGCCTGAGGCGCAGCACCTGATCAAGACCACTTACGAGGCGATGTGCGCCGGCATTCGCATGGTGCGCCCGGGCGCGACGCTGGGTGACATCGGCCATGCGATCCAGAGCCTGGCGGAGAAGGAAGGTTTCAGCGTGGTGCGCGAGTACTGCGGCCATGGCATTGGCAAGGTCTATCACGATGAACCGCAGATCCTGCATTACGGTTTTCCCAATCAGGGCATGAAGCTCAAGGCGGGGATGATCTTCACTGTCGAGCCGATGCTCAATGCCGGCAAACGCCATGTGAAGAACATGCCGGACGGCTGGACCGTGCTGACCAAGGACGGCTCGTTGTCGGCGCAGTGGGAGCACATGGTAGCGGTGACGGAGACGGGCTTCGAAGTGCTGACGGCATGGCCGGACGACATTGAAGGTTTCACCCCGATTAGCTGAGTGCCCCAAAGAACGGTGGGAGCGGGCTTGCTCGCGAATGCGGTGCGTCAGTCACTGTTGATGTCGAATGACACAGCGCATTCGCGAGCAAGCCCGCTCCCACAAGGGGATTTGTGGTGTTATTGAGACCCTCAGTGAGCGCCTGCCGCTTTGTTGAGGTCGCTTTCAGTCCACTCGGTGTACACGCAGGCATCGGCGGTCGCCCAGCGCACCCGCACCGCATCTGCGGCCTTGAGCGGCATGCCCGCCGCCGACAGCGCCTTCACCGTCATCGAAGTCCCGCCCGAGGTGACCACGCTGCAAGTCTGGCTTTCTCCCAGGAACAGCACTTCCACGACCTTCGCCGACACTTCATTCCAACCCGCTGCCAACGGCTCATCATTTGCCTGTTGCACGCTCAGCGCCAGGGCCTTTTCCGGGCGCACCATCAGCAGCACATCCTGATCGGTGTGCAACCCGGCAGTCAGTCGAATCGACAGCGACTGCCCCTCAAAGCTCGCCGCTGCGTTGCCCTGCGCCTTGAGCTTGAGGAAGTTCGAGTTGCCGAGAAACGATGCGACAAACGCATTCGGCGGGTTCTGGTACAAGTCATAACCGCTGCCCAGACCGACAATCTTGCCGTGACTGAAAATCGCGATGCGCTGTGACAGACGCATGGCTTCTTCCTGATCGTGGGTCACGTAGACGATGGTGATGCCCAGGCGTCGATGCAGCTGGCGCAGTTCGTCCTGCAGGTCTTCCCGCAGCTTTTTGTCCAACGCACCCAGCGGTTCGTCCATCAATAGAATGCGTGGCTCGTAAACCAGCGCCCGGGCAATGGCAACCCGTTGCTGCTGGCCGCCAGAGAGTTGCGAAGGACGGCGGTGAGCGAACTGTTCCAGCTGCACCAGTTTCAACATGGCATCGACGCGCTTGTCCCGTTCGGCGGCGGCGAGTTTGCGGATCGCCAGCGGGAAGGCAATGTTGTCGCGCACCGACAGATGCGGAAACAGCGAGTAACGCTGGAACACCATGCCGATGTCGCGCTTGTGCGGTGGCACATTGACCAGCGACTGACCGTTGACCAGGATCTCGCCGCTGCTTGGCGTTTCGAATCCGGCGAGCATCGACAGCGTGGTGCTCTTGCCCGAGCCGCTGGAGCCGAGGAACGTCAGGAACTCGCCGTCCTTGATGTCCAGCGAGATATTGTCGACGGCGGCAAAGTCGCCGTAGTGCTTGTTCAGGTTGCGCAGGCTGACCAGGGGTTTGTCGTTCTGCTGGGATGCGTCTTTGATCACGGCACTCATGTCGTACTCCTGGCGCTCAAGCGCTGATTTCGTTGCGCCGGCGCAATGCGGCGGCGATCACCATGACCAAAACCGACAAGCCGATCAGCAGCGTCGAAGCGACGGCGATCACCGGTGTCAGGTCCTGGCGCAGGGTGGTCCACATTTTCACGGGAAGGGTTTGCAGGGTCGGGCTGGCCATCATCACGCTGAGCACCACTTCGTCCCACGAAACCAGAAAGGCGAAGAGGGCGCCGGCGACCATGCCCGGGCGAATCGCCGGGAAGGTCACCTTGAACACCGCTTGCAGGCGCGAGGCGCCGCAGATCACCGCCGCATCCTCAATCGACTGATCGAACAGTTTCAGCGAGTTGATGATCGAGATGATGGTGAACGGCAGCGCGACGATCACATGGCTGACGACGAAGGCGAACATCGTCCCGGTATAACCGAGCTTGAGGAACAGCGCGTACACCGCCACGGCGATGATCACCAGCGGCACGATCATCGGCAGGGTGAATAGGCCGTAGAGCATTTCCCGGCCGGGAAAACGGCCACGTACCAGGGCGAATGCGGTCGGCAAACCGAGGGCCACGGCGCAGATCGTGGTCAGTACGGCGACCTTGAGGCTGGCCGCTGCAGCGTTCATCCAGTCGGCATTGGAGAAGAACTGGCCGTACCATTTCAGCGTCCAGCCCGGCGGCGGGAACACCAGCCACTGGGATGAGCCGAACGACAGCAGGACGATGAACACGATCGGCAACAGCAGGAACAGACCGATCAGCCCGGTGGTGGCGTAGAGGCCGAAGCGCATCCGCCGGCTCATGGCATTGGGAGTCAGGAGCATCTCGGCTTACCTCGCGTTGCTGGCGCCAACCGGGGATTCCGGCTGAAGCTTCAGGTAGAAGTAGAACAGCACCAGCGTGATCGCGATCAGCAACGCGGCGCCGGCACTGGCCAGGCCCCAGTTGAGGAACGATTGCACCTGCTGAATGATGAACTCCGGCAGCATCATGTTCTGCGCTCCGCCCAGCAGCGCCGGGGTGACGTAGTAACCGAGCGACATCACGAACACCATCAACCCGCCGGACGCCAGACCCGGCCGGCACAGCGGCAGGAACACCCGGAAGAAGTTGGTCCACGGACTTGCGCCACAGATCGAGCCAGCCTGCAGGATCATCGGGTCGATGGCCTGCATCGTCGCCTGTAACGGCAGCACGATGAACGGGATCATGATGTAGCTCATGCCGATCACCACGCCGGTCAGGTTGTGCACCATTTCCAGCGGCTGATCGATAATGCCCAAGGCCATCAGCGCCTTGTTGATCACACCGGACGCTTGCAGCAATACCAGCCACGAATAGGTGCGGGCGAGCAGGCTGGTCCACATCGACAGCAACACGATGTTGAGGATCCAGCGTCCCCAGCCGCGCGGCACCAGCGTGATTGCCCAGGCCAGCGGAAAGCCCAGCAGCAGGCTGAACAGCGTCACCAGCCCGGCCACCGAAAAGGTATTGAGCAGGACGCGGGCATATGCCGAGTTGGCGAACAATTGTTCATAGTTGCCAAGGCCCGGGGTCGGTTCCAGCACGCCACGCAATAGCAAGCCAATCAACGGCGCGAGAAAGAACAGGCCGAGGAACAGCAGCGCCGGTGCGAGGTTGCCGGCGCCGCGCCAGCGTTGTCTGAGGGACGGGGCTTGCTGCATCGCAACCGCCTGTTTTGCGTGGGCTGAACCGGCAGCGCTGGTAGCGCTCCCGGCGACAGAGGAGGGACGGGACGCAGTGGCCGCCATTTTCATTTGACCAGCCATTCGTTCCACCGTGTCGCGATGGCTTGACCGTTCTTGGCCCAGTACGCGAAATCAAGAGTGATCTGATCCTTAGCGTAGGCAGTCGGCAGGTTCGGGGCCAGCACCGAGTCCAGGCGCGCCACACTGTCGACGTTGACCGGGGCGTAGGCGGTCAGGTTGGAGAAGTCGGCCTGGCCTTTGGCGCTGCTGGCGTTGGCCAGGAACTTCATCGCCGCGTCCTTGTTTTTCGAGCCTTTTGGAATTACCAGAATGTCGGCCATGACCAGGTTCTGTTTCCAGCTCACACCCACCGGTGCGCCGTCTTCCTGCAGGGCGTGAATCCGGCCGTTCCAGAACTGGCCCATGCTCGCTTCGCCGGACGCCAGCAGTTGCTGCGACTGCGCGCCGCCGCCCCACCAGACGATGTCTTTCTTGATGGTGTCGAGTTTCTTGAAGGCGCGATCCAGGTCCAACGGGTAGAGCTTGTCGGCCGGCACACCGTCAGCCAGCAGCGCCAGTTCGAGCACGCCGGGGCTTGGCCATTTATACAGGGCGCGTTTGCCGGGGTAGGTCTTGGTGTCGAACAGCGCCGTCCAGTCTTGCGGCTTGGCCGCGCCGAGTTTGCCTTCGTTGTAGCCGAGGACGAAGGAGAAGAAGAATGAGCCGACGCCGTAGTCGCTGACGAAACGCGGGTCGATCTTGTCGCGCTGGATGACTTTGAAATCGAGGGGTTCGAGCAGGCCTTCGGCCGCGGCGCGCAGGGCGAAGTCGGCTTCGACATCAACCACGTCCCACTGCACGTTGCCGCTTTCGACCATGGCCTTGAGTTTGCCGTAGTCGGTCGGGCCGTCCTGCACCACGGTGATGCCGCTGGCCTTGCTGAATGGATCGGCCCAGGCCTGTTTCTGCGCATCCTGGGTGCTACCGCCCCAGCTGACAAAGTTCACACTCTCGGCGGCCATCGCGGCCTGGCCGGTCACGCTCAGCAGTCCCGCAAAAAGGATTGCGGTTGCAGCTTTGTTCAACACCATTTTTACGCCCTCATTGTTGTGTTTTTGAGCGGGCTTGCGTTGTTGCCCGCCTGTCGGGAGCAGTAGCTGGACGGTTTTTCAGGTCGTCCGGTCTATGGAATATCATATTATGGTATTCCAAACTTTGTGCAAGCACTTTGCCTTACCGGCTATCTGGCGAATGTGCTTTTTTTGGGGTTGTGAGATGCCGATCTGAAATGCAAAACACTTGTGGGAGGGGGCTTGCTCCCGAATGCGCTTGATCATTCAACATTGATGTCGACTGATACGGAGCCTTCGGGAGCAAGCCCCCTCCCACAGTTGGAATTGTGTTTGGCTTCGGTTATTCAGTGAATGGGATGCTCTCGACCACTTCCAGGTCATACCCGGTCAACCCTGCATACTTGAGCGGCGGGCCGAGGTGCCGAAGCTTGCCTACCCCAAGGTTCTGCAGAATCTGCGCCCCGGTGCCCACCTCTGAATAGATTCGCGATTGCGAGCGGCTGAACTGGCGAGGCGGCTGGGTCAGTTGCGGCACGCGTTCGAGCAACGCCTGCGATGACTCATGATTGGCCAGCACCACGACCACGCCATGCCCTTCGGCCGCGACCCGTTGCAATGCGGCCCACAACGTCCAGTTCGTCGGCCCGCTGTACTCGGCACCCACCAGATCGCGCAGCGGATCGATCACATGCACGCGCACCAGCGTCGGCTCTTCACGGCGCAGATCGCCCATGACCATCGCCATGTGCACGCCACCCTCAATGCGATCTTCGAAGGTGATCAGGCGGAAGGTGCCATGCACCGTCCGCAGCTCCCGCTCGCCGATGCGCTCGATGGTATGTTCGGTGCTCAGGCGATAGTGGATCAGGTCGGCGATGGTGCCGATCTTGATCCCGTGCTTGCGCGCAAAGACTTCCAGGTCCGGGCGACGGGCCATGGTGCCGTCGTCGTTCATCACCTCGACGATCACCGAGGCCGGCGTGAAGCCCGCCAGCCGCGCCAAGTCGCAACCGGCCTCGGTGTGACCGGCACGGGTCAGTACGCCACCTTCCTTGGCGCGCAACGGAAAGATATGGCCGGGCTGCACCAGGTCTTCTGCACGAGCGTTCGGCGCCACCGCAGCGGCCACCGTGCAAGCGCGGTCAGCGGCGGAAATGCCGGTAGTCACGCCGACCGCCGCTTCGATGGAAACCGTGAACGCGGTACTGAACACGCTGCCATTGCTCGGCACCATTTGCTCCAGCCCCAGTCGCTGGCAATGATCGTCAGTCAACGTCAGGCAAATCAGCCCCCGGGCCTCACGGGCCATGAAACTGATCGCCTCGGGCGTGCAACGGTCGGCGGCCAGCAACAGGTCGCCTTCGTTTTCCCGGTCTTCGTCATCGACCAGCAGCACCATTTTGCCGAGGCGATAATCTTCGATGATTTCTTCGATGCTGTTGAAGGCCATGCTGGACTCTCGATGTGGATGAAATTTGTGGTATACCATAATACAAATTCAACCAAGAGGTCACTATGAAGGCGTACTGGATTGCCCACGTGGATGTCGCGGATGCCGAGCACTACAGCCAATACACCCAGCGCGCGCCGAAAGCGTTCGCCGAGTTCGGCGCGAAGTTTTTAGCCAGAGGCGGGCGCAGCGAAGCAATGGAAGGGCGGGCGACGCCGCAGCGCAGCGTGGTGATTGAATTCGACAGCTACGAGCAAGCCGTGGCGTGCTATCGCTCGGCGGCGTATCAGGAGGCGAAAAGCTACCGCGAGGAGTGGGCGAGGGCGGAGATCATAATTGTGGAAGGGATGGCGCTGTAACGTCTTGCCTGCAAACCCGCAGGAACTACAAAATCGAACGTGGCCGCGATCTTTTGATATTTTTCTGGATCAGGAGATAGCCTGACGGACGGAATTTAATGCCTGCGGTTTTGCACGATGTGCTCTTAGGGAATATTGATGCGCATGACAAAAGAAATGTTTGCAGGTTGGCGAGTAGGCCTCTGGCTAGTGGCGGCTCTATTGGTAAATGCGGTCTTTCTGTCTTTTCTGATTCTCGGGAACAGTGCCAAGGGACGCGATCTGGAAATGATTAAAACCAAAGAACCCCTGCTGATCGAAGGGCAAGGTGGCGATGACAATTACTATGTCCTGCCGATGGGTACAACGCTATATCACGATAAAAGCTTTCCTGAAGGGCACGATCGTTATGTTGTGTATCTGAATCACAAAGGTGCCATTGCCCACGAAGAAGTCCCAATGAAGCCTGAATATGGCGGTTCTTTTATTGATCCTCTTTGGCTCGCCAATATTGATGCCGATACCTTGAAGGACATTTTCAAGCGTTTCCCGCTCTCCAAGAAAGACATCTCCGCTGCTCTCAAAGCCAATGAAATCACCAAAGATGATTTGGCGGATATCATTCGTGCGATGCCGGATTGAGTGAACAGCTGTCGAGGACCCGGGCCCAGCTCTGCATCTCTGGCAAGTGATATTTAATCAACGCATGAAATGAATCTTGCCGCTGTCGTCATTGCCCATGTACATGCCATAGACCCCGGCCTGGCGTTCCTCGATGTAGCGTTCGAGGATTTGCCGGATCGCCGGGTAGTAGATCTGCTCCCACGGAATGTCCTCGGGGGCGAAGAACTTGTAGTCCAGGGTCTCGGGGCCGAACTGGCCGGTGATCTCCAGCGCGAGGGCGCGGAAGATGATGTAGACCTCGCTGATCTTCGGCACGCTGAAGATCGAGTACGGCGAGACGATTTCCGCGCGTACGCCGCTTTCTTCCCAGACTTCGCGCAAGGCGGCCTGTTCGGTGGTTTCGCCGCTTTCCATGAAGCCGGCCGGCAAGGTCCAGGTGCCCGGGCGCGGGGGAATCGCCCGTTGGCACAAGAGGTATTTGCCGTCCTGCTCGATGATGCAGCCGGCGATGATCTTCGGGTTCACATAGTGGATGTAGCCGCAGCCACGGCACATCAGGCGCTCGTGCGTATCGCCCGGCGGCACTTGCTGACCGAGGTCGGCGCCACCGCATTTCGGGCAAAAGCTCGGGCTGAACATGTCAGTGACCTATGCGTGGTTCTTTCAGCGCGATGGGCAGGGTGATCGGTGGCGTTGCTCCGGTCTCTTCCTGTTTGCGCTTGAGGTAATCGAGGGCCACGGCCGCGGCAGCGCGCACGTGATCGACACAGGCCTGATGCGCCGCCAGCGGATCGCCGCTCTTGATCGCCTCGACCATTTTTTCCATTTCCTGGTTGCTCGCGCCGCGACGGTTTTCCTGGGACACCGACGTCGCCCGCAGGTAGCTGATGCGCGCCTGCAACTGACGCAGTTGAGTCGCCGCGACATGGTTGCCGGAGCCTTCGAGCAGTACGTCGTAGAAACCCTGAACCGAATCGATCACCTGTTGCAGCTCGCCGTCCTTGAGCGCCTTGCGGTTCTCGTCGAGGGCTTTTTCCAGGGCCTTGATGTCTTTGGCCTTGGCGCGCAGGGTGAACAACTGGACGATCAGGCCTTCGAGTACGCAGCGCAGCTCATAGATGTCGACCGCGTCGGCGAGGGTGATGATCGCCACGCGCGGGCCCTTGGCGTCGGCGAACTCCACCAGGCCTTCGGATTCCAGGTGACGCAAGGCTTCGCGAACGGAAGTGCGGCTCACGCCCAGACGATCGCACAGATCGCGTTCGACCAGACGATCGCCTGGCAGAAGCTGGAAGTTCATGATGGCGCTTCGCAGTTTATCCAGCACGATTTCGCGCAGGGTAACGGGGTTGCGATTGACCTTGAAGCTGTCGTCGAGTGGCAGGCGTTTCATGGGGTCCGCTCTTTAAGTTGGCTGTCCATGCCAGACGGGCATTCAAACAGCCGAGGGGTTAACTGGAGGCCTCGGCGTCGGCTTCGGCGAAGGCTTCACGGGCGAGCCGGAAACTGTCCACGGCTGCCGGGACGCCGCAATAAATACCGACCTGAAGCAGAATTTCGCGTATTTGCTCACGACTCAGGCCGTTACGCAAGGCGCCGCGCACATGCAGCTTGAGTTCATGCGGACGGTTGAGCGCTGAGATCATCGCCAGGTTGATCATGCTGCGCTCCTTGAGCGACAGACCCTCACGCCCCCAGACATGGCCCCAGCAGTATTCGGTGACCATTTCCTGCAACGGACGGGTGAAGTCGTCGGCGTTTTCCATCGAGCGCTGCACGTAAGCTTCACCCAGCACCTGAGTGCGAATCTTCAGACCTTTTTCGTACTTCTCGTTACTCATAAATCCTCCAGTCACCACAATTCCCTTGTGGGAGCGGGCTTGCTCGCGAATGCGGTAGCTCATTCAGCATAGAGGTCGACTGACACGACGCCTTCGCGAGCAAGCCCGCTCCCACACTGGGATTTGTGTGAATCTTTCAGGCCAGGGTCGGCAGCGGCCCGAGCTTGCCCTTGTGATAAATCATCGGCGTCACCGGTTGCGCCGGCAGAATCAGGTTCTTCACTGCGCCAACAATGATCGCGTGATCGCCGCCGTCATATTCGCGCCACAACTCGCATTCGATGATCGCCGTGGCCTTGGCGAGGATCGGGTTACCGAGTTCGCTCAAATGCCACTCGATATTCCTGGCCTTGTCCTTGCCTTTACCAGCGAAGGCATAGGCCTCGGCGGTCTGGTCGGCGGACAGCAAATGGATCGCGAACTTCTTGCTGTCGCGCAGTACCGGGTAGGTGTCGGAGGCGTAGTTGGGGCAGAACAGCACCAGTGCCGGATCAATCGACAGCGCACTGAAGGCACTGGCCGTGATGCCGACAATGGCGCCTGCCGGGTCGAGGGTGGTGACCACCGTGACCCCGGACGGAAACGAGCTCATCACATCTTTGTAAATGCCGGGTTCGATCATGTCGCAGGACTCCTAGCGCATCACAAACGGATCAGGCATTGGCGCCTGGGAGAGGTTGATCCACACCGTTTTCAGTTCGGTGTAGGCCAGCACCGAGTCGATGCCGCTTTCGCGTCCATAGCCACTGTTCTTGAAACCGCCGATCGGCGCCATGGCCGATACGGCGCGGTAGGTGTTGACCCAGATGATCCCCGAGCGAACGTCGCGCGCCAGGCGATGGGCACGGCCCAGGTCGCGGGTCCAGATGCCGGCGGCGAGGCCGAACTGCGAGTCGTTGGCGATGGCCAGCGCTTCGGCTTCATCTTTAAAGCGAATCACCGAGGCCACCGGGCCAAAGACTTCTTCCTGCATGATCTTCATCGAATTGCGGTCGCATTCGAACAGCGTCGGCTCGTAGAACCAGCCTTCACCAAGATCGCTCGGACGCTTGCCGCCGGTGCGCAACCGCGCTCCTTCGGCGATGGCATCGGCCACCAGTCCTTCGACCACCGCCAGTTGCTGCGCGGTGGCCATCGGGCCCATCTCGCTGCTGTCTTCCTGCGGGTTGCCGATGCGAATGCGTTGGGCGCGCTCGACCAGTCGATTGACGAACTCGTCGTAGATGTCGTCCTGCACCAGCAGCCGTGAGCCGGACACGCAGCTCTGACCCGACGCAGCATAGATCCCGGCAATCGCACCGTTGATCGCGCTGTCCAGATCGGCGTCGGCAAAGATGATGTTCGGCGACTTGCCGCCCAGTTCCAGCGACAACTTGGCGAAGTTCTCGGCGCTGCTGCGCACCACATGCCGGGCCGTGGCCGCGCCGCCGGTGAAGGCGATCTTGCGGATCAGCGGATGGCGGGTGAGGGCGGCGCCGGTACTCGGGCCGTAACCGGTGACGACGTTGACCACGCCCGGCGGAATCCCGGCTTCGAGGGCCAGGCGCGCCAGCTCCAGAATGGTGGCCGAAGCGTGCTCGGACGGCTTGATCACGATGGTATTGCCGGCGGCGAGGGCCGGGGCGAGTTTGATCGCGGTCAGGTACAGCGGGCTGTTCCATGGAATGATAGCGGCGACCACACCCATGGCTTCGTGCACGGTGTAGGCAAACAGGTCGGGTTTGTCCAGCGGCAGGGTGCCGCCTTCAAGCTTGTCGGCCAGGCCTGCGGTGTAGTGGAAGAACTCCGGCAGATAACCGACCTGACCACGGGTTTCGCGGATCAGCTTGCCGTTGTCGCGGCTTTCCAGCTGCGCCAATTGCTCCTTGTTTTCGGCGATCAGGTCACCAAGACGGCGCAGCAGTTTGCCGCGTGCGGTGGCGGTCAGGCCACGCCAGGCCGGGCTGTCGAAGGCGGTTTGGGCCGCTTGCACGGCACGTTCGACGTCAGCTTCATCGGCGTCAGGCAGTTCGGCCCAGGCTTGTGCGCAAGCCGGGTTGAGGCTTTCGAAGGTCTTGCCGGAGAGGGCGTCGACCCATTCTCCGCCGATGCACATCTGGAAGCGTGCGAGTGTCATGCAACGATCCCCTTTATAGAGTTTTGTCGGGAGTGTGCGAATTCGAGAAATTCCAGCAGCGTCTGGTTGACCAGGCGCGGCGACTCTACCGGCATCATATGCCGTTGCTCGGGCAGCACCGCAACCTTCGCACCGGGGATGCGCCGGGCCAGTTGCTCGGCCATTTGCGGAGTGGAACCGGGGTCGAGCTCGCCAGTGGCGATCAGCGTCGGCGCCTGAATGCTGCTCAGGTCGTCTGCGCGGTACATGTCCTGGGTGGCGAACAATTCATAGGTCGTCAGATAGCCTTGCGGATCATTGCCGGCCAGGGTCTGGCGAATCGCGGCGATCTGCGCCGGATTGGCTGCCTGATACTCGCGGCTGAACCAGCGTGACAGCGCCGCTTCAGCGTTGGCGTCGGGGCCGTGTTCGGCCGCTTGCGCGGTACGAGCGATGACCCCGGCGCGCTGTTCTTCGCTGCGGTTGAACACGCTGTTCAACACCACCAGGCTTTGCAGGCGCTCCGGGTAATGCAGGGCAAACGCTCGTGCGACCAGACCGCCCATGGAGAAACCGATCACCGCTGCCTGCGGCAGTTTCAGGTGGTCGAGCAGCTCCAGCAACTGATCGGCGTAACCGAGCAGGTCGGTGCCGTTGGCCGGTCGCGGGCTGGCGCCATGGCCGAGCATGTCGTAGGCGATCACCCGGTATTGGCTGGCGAGGCCGACAATCTGCCCGCCCCACATTTCTTTATTCAGGCCCACGCCGTGGATCAAGACCACGGGCTGGCCTTGGCCGGTCGCCAGGTAACTGGTGCCAGCCGGGGTGAGTTCAGCGGTGAGCCGAATCATGGAGCGCTCCTGCAATGCCTTTTTATTGTGATTACTGGGCTTTTTCGGCGGCCAGTTCTTCCAGATCGATGTAACGGTTACCGATGCGCGGGTGCAGGCGACCACCGTCGGCGCAACCGAGCACCACGACGATTTCGTCGGCACGCGGCGCGTCTTCGATCTGCATTTCCAGGGTGATGTAGTGCGAACGCTGACCTTCGTCGTCCTTGTGCATCATCGGGATCTGAATCGAGGTGCCCGGGCCGCCGCGCTTGTTGGTGAAGCTCAGGTAGCTCTTGGCCTTGACCGCTTCGCGGTAGTGGTTGCCAAAGCGCAGGGTGTGGATCACCGCCGAGGCGTGTTCGATTTCGCCGTCGGCACCGACCACTGCTGCCTTGCCGTAGGCCTCGATCTTCTCGGCGCCGCCGATGATGCCCACCAGACGCTCGACCATCATCGCGCCGAGGTCGGAGCAGTTGGCGCGGATCTGCGGTTTCAGGTCCTCGACAAAGCCGTTGCCTACCCAAGGGTTCTTCATCACCACGGCCAGGCCGACCATGGTCACCGGCTTGTCAGTGGCCTTGCCGCCTTCGATGAAGGTTTCTTCGACATAGCTGACGATCTTGCGAATTTCGAAACTCATGAGCTGCTCCGTAGGGGAATTGAGAGTGTCTGTGCGTCTGATGGTATACCATAATACCGATCGTGCAAGTCCCCCTTGCAAGATTTGCCCATCGACCCGGCGAATGGCGGTGTATTGATCCGCCACCACAAATCCCACAGACACCACTACACCCTGTGGGAGGGGGCTTGCTCCCGAAAGCGGTGGGTCAGTCGACATATAGGGTGGCTGACACAGCGCCTTCGCGAGCAGGCTCGCTCCCACAATGGAATTCAGCGGCTACACAGGCTTCATCCGGTTAACAAATGTGGGAGGGGGCTTGCTCCCGAAAGCGGTGGGTCAGTTGACATATAGCGTGGCTGACACAGCGCCTTCGCGAGCAGGCTCGCTCCCACATTGGAATTCAGCGGCTACACAGGCTTCATCCGGTTAACAAAAGATAACGTGGCGCCGATTGTCAGACGTTTCCAAAGCCCGATAGGATGAGTCAGCTTCCCAAGGCGCTCTGGACTGCGGGTTTCACGGCTATGCTTGTGACCCATCAGTCACCACGAGCACCCTTGCGGCGCCCTAAGGCCGAACGGCCTAACAATAATAAATAGGGGAAGGTCTATGAGTCGTTGCCGCCCGCCGGCGTTACGCAACACCGCGTTGCTGGCCACAGCACTCACTCTGCTGGGCTGTGCTGCCTTGTCGGCACCCGTACTGGCCGCCGAAGCGCCAGCCGACGGGGTGTACTCCACCGAATCGGCCAAAGCCGCAAAAAGCCTGATGCTCGATGTCGTCCACGCCGGCACCCGGTTGGTGGCGGTCGGTGATCGTGGGCACATTCTCTATTCCGACGACCAGGGCAAGACCTGGACCCAGGCCAAGGTGCCAACCCGGCAACTGCTGACGGCGGTGTACTTTGTCGATGACAAGCACGGCTGGGCAGTGGGGCACGACGCGCAGGTGCTTGCGAGCGAAGATGGCGGCCTGACCTGGAGCAAACAATTCGAAGACCTCAAACGCGAAGCACCGCTGCTCGATGTCTGGTTCCAGGACGTCAATCATGGCGTTGCCGTGGGCGCTTACGGGGCTTTGCTGGAAACCACCGATGGCGGCAAAAACTGGCAGGACGTCAGCGACCGCCTCGACAACCAGGACCAGTTCCACCTCAACGCCATCGCTGCGGTCAAGGACGCTGGCCTGTTCATCGTCGGCGAGCAGGGCAGCATGTTTCGCTCTCCCGACTGGGGCCAGACCTGGGAAAAACTCCAGGGCCCGTATCAGGGCTCGCTGTTCGGCGTGATCGGCACCGCGCAAGCACACACCCTGTTGGCCTACGGCCTGCGCGGCAACCTCTATCGCTCCACCGACTTTGGCAGTACTTGGCAGCAGGTCGAACTGAAGGCCGCGCGCGGCGCGCTGGAGTTCGGCCTGTCCGGCGCAACACTGCTCGCGGACGGCTCGATCGTGATCGTCGGCAACGGCGGTTCGGTGATCAGCAGCAGCGACAACGGCGAAACCTTCAGCGTCTTCAATCGCCCGGACCGCATTTCGCTGTCTTCGGTGACGGCCGCCGGCGACGGCAATCTGATTCTGACCGGGCAGGGTGGCGTTCACACCACGCAGCCAAACGGCGCCGAGATCAATAATAAGAAGGCGGGGCTATGACTTCCTTGAGCACTCATCATCAGGACAAGGCGACGTTTCTTGAACGTCTGATTTTCAACAATCGCCCGGCAGTGATCCTGATCTGCCTGGTGGTCAGCGTCTTCCTGTTCTGGCAGGCCACGCTGATCCGGCCGTCCACCAGTTTCGAAAAAATGATCCCGCTCAAGCATCCATTCATCGAGAAGATGATGGAGCACCGCAACGATCTGGCGAACCTGGGCAACACCGTGCGCATTTCGGTGGAAGCCAAAGACGGCGACATCTTCTCCAAGGAGTACATGGAGACCCTGCGTCAAATCAACGACGAGGTGTTCTACATCTCCGGCGTCGACCGCTCCGGGCTGAAGTCGCTGTGGAGTCCGAGCGTGCGCTGGACCGAAGTGACCGAGGAAGGCTTCGCCGGCGGTGAAGTGATCCCGCAGAGCTACGACGGCTCGCCGGACAGCCTCGACATGCTGCGCAACAACGTCCTCAAATCCGGGCAGGTCGGGCGGCTGGTGTCCAACGATTTCAAGTCGAGCATCGTCGACATCCCGCTGCTGGAGTCCTACCCGGACCCGCAGGACCAGGGCAAGCTGCTGGCGCTGGACTATCGCCAGTTCTCCCACGAACTGGAAGACAAGATCCGCAACAAGTTCGAAGCGCAGAACCCTAACGTCAAGATCCACATCGTCGGCTTCGCCAAGAAGGTCGGTGACCTGATCGACGGTCTGGTGATGGTGGTGATGTTCTTCGGCATCGCTTTCGTCATCACCCTGATCCTGCTGCTGTGGTTCACCAACTGCCTGCGCAGCACCATCGCGGTGTTGAGCACCACGCTGGTGGCGGTGGTCTGGCAACTCGGGCTGATGCACTTTTTCGGCTTCGGGCTGGATCCGTATTCGATGCTGGTGCCGTTCCTGATCTTCGCCATCGGCATTTCCCACGGTGTGCAAAAGATCAACGGTATCGCCCTGCAATCGAGTGAGGCGGACAACGCCCTCACCGCCGCGCGGCGCACGTTCCGGCAATTGTTCCTGCCGGGGATGATCGCGATTCTCGCCGACGCCGTGGGCTTCATCACTCTGCTGATCATCGACATCGGGGTGATCCGCGAACTGGCGATTGGCGCGTCCATCGGCGTGGCGGTGATCGTGTTCACCAACCTGATCCTGTTGCCGGTGGCGATTTCCTATGTCGGCATCAGCAAGCGTGCGATTGCCAAGAGCAAGAAAGACGCGAATCGCGAACACCCGTTCTGGCGCATGCTGTCGAACTTCGCCAGCCCGAAAGTCGCACCGATCTCGATTGCTCTGGCGCTGATCGCTTTCGGCGGCGGCCTCTGGTACAGCCAGAACCTGAAAATCGGCGACCTCGACCAGGGCGCGCCGGAGCTGCGTCCGGACTCGCGCTACAACAAGGACAACAACTTCATCATCAACAACTATTCCACCAGCTCCGACGTGCTGGTAGTGATGGTCAAGACCGCCACCGAAGGCTGTTCGCGCTACGAAGCGATGGCGCCGATCGATGAGCTGATGTGGAAGATGCAGAACACCGAGGGCGTGCAGTCGGCGATCTCGCTGGTGACCGTGTCCAAGCAGATGATCAAGGGCATGAACGAAGGCAACCTGAAATGGGAAACCCTGTCGCGCAACCCGGACGTGCTCAACAACTCGATTGCCCGCGCCGACGGCCTGTACAACAACAGCTGTTCGCTGGCGCCGGTGTTGATCTTCCTCAATGATCACAAGGCCGAAACCCTCGACCGTGCAGTGCATGCGGTGCAGGAATTCGCCAAGGCCAACAACAAGGACGGTCTGGAATTCATCCTCGCTGCCGGTAACGCCGGGATCGAGGCAGCCACCAACGAGGTGATCAAGCAGGCCGAACTGACCATCCTGATCCTGGTGTACATCTGTGTTGCGGTGATGTGCATGATCACCTTCCGCTCGTGGGCGGCGACCCTGTGCATCGTCCTGCCGCTGGTGCTGACCTCGGTGCTGGGCAACGCGCTGATGGCGTTCATGGGCATCGGCGTCAAAGTCGCGACCCTGCCGGTGGTGGCGCTGGGCGTGGGGATCGGCGTGGACTACGGCATCTACATCTACAGCCGCCTGGAAAGTTTCCTGCGCGCGGGGCTGCCGTTGCAGGAAGCCTATTACCAGACCTTGAAGTCCACCGGTAAAGCGGTGCTGTTCACCGGTCTGTGCCTGGCCATCGGCGTGTGCACGTGGATCTTCTCGGCGATCAAGTTCCAGGCCGACATGGGCCTGATGCTGACCTTCATGCTGCTGTGGAACATGTTCGGTGCGCTGTGGCTGTTGCCAGCGCTGGCCAAGTTCCTGATCAAGCCGGAGAAACTGGCGGGGCAGAAGGGCAATTCGCTGTTTGCCCACTGATCGGCAGGCCTGAAACGACAAAGCCGCAACCCTCGGGTTGCGGCTTTTTTTATCCCGCGAACTTCACACAATCCATTGTAGGAGTGAGCCTGCTCGCGATAGCGGTGTGTCAGTCAGTGATTCTCTATCTGATAGACCGCTATCGCGAGCAGGCTCACTCCTACAAGGGGAATTGCGGTGTGTCAGGAGAGTTCAGTGCCGAGCACTGCACTGAGAGCACTGCGCGCATCGTCCAGTTGCACGAGCGTCGCGTGGCGGGCGCCAAGGGCATCCCGATTCTCGATAGCGGTGAGAATCGCCTTGTGCCGTGGCAGCGCCAGCTCATGCAGGTTCGGTCGCTGGTTCGAATGCTTCAACGCCTCGGCGATCGCCACCGAGAGCATGTTGCACAGGTTCGCCAGCAAATCGTTGTGGGTCGCATCGGCGATGCGGCTGTGGAAATCCAGATCCGGCTGCAGCAGGGCTTCCGGGGTCGGAGCTGCTTCCATGCGTTGATAGGCTTCGCCGATGGCCGCAATATCGGCCTCGGTCGCATGCTGGGCGGCGAGGGCGGCAGCGGCCGGTTCGATGATGCTGCGCACGCTGGTCAGCACATTGAAGAATTCATTCTGCGGGCTGCTTTGCATCAGCCAGTGCAGCACGTCCGGATCGAGCATGTGCCATTCCCGGCGCGGTTTGACCACCGTGCCGACCCGTGGCCTGGAATACACCAACCCCTTGGCCACCAGCACCCGCGTGGCTTCGCGCAACACCGGCCGGCTGACTGCGTACTCCTCGCACAACAAGGCTTCGGCGGGCAGCTTGTCGTCGGGCAGAAAGCGTCCGGAGACGATCTGCATGCCCAGTTCCTGGACGATGCGCGAGTGCATGCTTTTGCGGTCGGAAGGTTTGCGGTAATCCATGGGGAACGGCGCGATCCTGAGCGATGGAGATGCCGCGCATCATAGCAGGCACGGCACAATCTTGAGGCAGATACACACGCCAAATGTGGGAGCGGGCTTGCTCGCGAATTCGGTGTGTCAGTCATGCATATTTCGACTGGCACACCGCATTCGCGAGCAAGCCCGCTCCCACAGGGGGAATGGCGGATTAGTGGGAATGGCGCGGGACTTCAGCGCCTCGGCAACCGACCAGGAAGTCAAAGTCACAGCCCTGATCCGCCTGCAGCACATGGTCGATGTACAACTGACGATAGCCACCCACGAGCAACTGTTGCGGTGGCTGCAGATCCGCCATGCGCGCCGCCAGTTCGGCCTCCGGAATATCCAGATGCAGCCGCCCACTGGCGCAATCGAGTTCGATCCAGTCGCCTTCCTGCACCGCCGCCAAAGGCCCGCCGGCAGCGGCTTCCGGCGCCACGTGCAAAACGACGGTGCCGTACGCGGTGCCGCTCATCCGCGCATCGGAAATGCGCACCATGTCGGTCACCCCCTGCGCCAGCAGTTTGGCCGGCAAGCCCATGTTGCCTACCTCGGCCATGCCCGGATACCCCTTCGGCCCGCAGTTCTTCATCACCAGAATCGAGTTGGCATCCACGTCCAGCTCCGGATCGTTGATCCGCGCCTTGTACATGTCGAAGTTCTCGAACACCACCGCACGCCCACGATGCTGCATCAGTTCCGGGGTCGCAGCGGAGGGCTTGAGCACAGCACCGAGCGGCGCCAGATTGCCGCGCAATACGCAGATGCCGCCGTCCGCGCGGATCGGGTTATCGAGGGTGCGGATCACCTCATCTTCGCCATAGATCGGCGCGTCCCTGGTGTTCTCGCCCAGCGTTTTGCCGTTCACCGTCAGCGCATTCGGATTGGGAAGCAGATTGGCCTCGCCGAGACGGCGCAGCACCGCCGGCAAACCACCGGCGTAATAGAACTCTTCCATCAGAAAACGCCCGGACGGTTGCAGGTCGACGATGGTCGGCATGCCGCGCCCGATGCGCGTCCAGTCATCCAGATCCAGTTCGACGCCGATGCGACCGGCGATGGCTTTCAGGTGAATCACCGCGTTGGTCGAACCGCCGATGGCGGCGTTCACCCGGATAGCGTTCTCGAAGGCTGCTTTGGTCAAAATTTTCGACAGTTTCAAATCCTCGCGAACCATCTCCACCGCACGCATGCCGGACATGTGCGCCAGCACATAACGGCGCGCATCCACCGCCGGAATCGCCGCGTTGTGCGGCAAGGACGTGCCCAGTGCTTCGGCCATGCAGGCCATGGTCGACGCGGTGCCCATGGTGTTGCAGGTGCCCGCCGAACGCGACATGCCGCCCTCGGCCGCGAGGAAGTCGTCGAGGGTGATGGTGCCAGCCTTGACCTGCTCGCTGAGCTGCCAGACCACCGTGCCGGAACCGATGTCCTTGCCCTTGTGCTTGCCGTTAAGCATCGGCCCGCCGGTGACGACGATTGCTGGCACATCGCAACTGGCCGCGCCCATCAGCAGCGCCGGAGTGGTTTTGTCGCAACCGGTGAGCAAGACCACGCCGTCAATCGGGTTGCCACGAATCGCCTCTTCAACGTCCATGCTCGCCAGGTTGCGGGTGAGCATGGCGGTGGGGCGCAGGTTCGATTCGCCATTGGAGAACACCGGGAATTCCACCGGGAAGCCACCGGCCTCGATCACCCCGCGTTTGACGTGCTCCGCGATCTGGCGGAAATGCGCGTTGCATGGGGTCAGTTCCGACCAGGTGTTGCAGATGCCGATGATCGGCTTGCCGTGGAACTGGTGGTCGGCGATGCCCTGATTCTTCATCCAGCTGCGGTACATAAAGCCGTTTTTGTCGGCAGTGCCAAACCATTGGGCCGAGCGCAGAGTGGGTTTCTTCTCAGACATGATCGATTCTCTTATTGTAAGACTATTGTTTGCGAGTCACGGCTAAACATAAGCTCAAAATCGGCGATTTGGAAGTGTTGTTGAGCAATTAGTATTACTATATAGTCGTTTTCGACGGAGGGATCGGCCCTGGCGGTTTCCGCGAGAGGCGTCCCCCGAGGTTCTATAAAAACAACAATCGGAGACCGATCCCATGAGCCAGGAACTGCGGCTTATTCGCCGCATCACGCTGAAACTGATTCCTTTCCTGATCCTGCTGTACCTGATCGCCTATGTGGATCGCTCCGCCGTCGGCTTCGCCAAACTGCACATGGGCGCCGACATCGGCATCGGTGATGCGGCCTATGGCCTCGGTGCCGGGCTGTTTTTCATCGGCTATTTTCTGCTGGAAATCCCCAGCAACCTGATGCTTGAACGCTTCGGCGCGCGGCGCTGGTTCGCGCGGATCATGATCACTTGGGGCGCGATCACCATCGGCATGGCGTTCGTCCAGGGCCCGCACAGTTTCTACGTGATGCGCTTTCTGCTCGGCGCGGCGGAGGCGGGGTTCTTTCCCGGTGTTCTGTACTACATCACTCAATGGTTCCCGGTGCGCCATCGCGGCAAGATCCTCGGCCTGTTCATCCTCTCCCAACCGATCGCGATGATGATCACCGGTCCCGTGTCCGGCGGCTTGCTGGGCATGGACGGCATTCTTGGCCTGCACGGCTGGCAGTGGCTGTTCATCGTCATCGGCACCCCGGCAATCCTGTTGACCTGGCCGGTGTTGCGCTGGCTGCCGGACGGCCCGCAGCAAGTAAAGTGGATGGATCAGAGCGAGAAAGACTGGCTGACCGGCGAGCTGAAAAAAGACTTGCAGGAATACGGCCAGACCCGTCACGGCAACCCGTTGCATGCACTCAAGGACAAACGCGTGTTGCTGCTGGCGCTGTTTTATCTGCCGGTGACCCTGAGCATTTATGGCCTCGGCCTGTGGCTGCCGACGCTGATCAAACAGTTCGGCGGCAGTGATCTGGTCACCGGTTTCGTCTCGTCGGTGCCGTATGTCTTCGGCATCGTCGGCCTGCTGATCGTGCCGCGCAGCTCCGATCGCATGAATGATCGTTATGGGCACCTGGCGGTGCTGTATGTGCTGGGCGCGATTGGCCTGTTCATGAGTGCCTGGCTGTCGTTGCCGGTGGCGCAGTTGGCGGCGCTGTGCCTGGTGGCGTTCGCGCTGTTTTCCTGCACGGCGGTGTTCTGGACCTTGCCCGGGCGGTTCTTTGCCGGTGCCAGTGCGGCGGCGGGGATCGCCTTGATCAACTCGGTGGGCAACCTCGGCGGCTACATCGGGCCGTTCGTGATCGGTGCGCTGAAGGAGTACACCGGGAATCTGGCTTCGGGTTTGTATTTCCTCAGCGGGGTGATGGTGTTCGGGCTGGTGTTGACCGGCGTGGTTTACCGCGTGCTTGAGCGCAAGCATGTGCTGCCGGTAGACCAATTTGCCGCCAGTGCACGCTAATCCAATGTGGGAGCGAGCCTGCTCGCGAAGAGGCCGGCACATTCAATTTTTTCGCTGACTGACACACCGCTTTCGCGAGCAGGCTCGCTCCCACAGGGGAACTGCGGTGTATTGAAGGAATAGGAGAAAAACATGCATCTGGTTCAATTCGAATTGATTAACGGCGAGCGCCGCGTCGGCGTGGTCGACCACGGTCTGGTGCGCGAAGTGCAGGACGTTCGCAGCGTGCGTGACCTGGCCCTGGCCGCCATCGAAGCCGGTGGCACTCTGGAGCAGCAAATGCAAACCCTCGGCCTCGGCATCAGCCATGACTACGCCGAACTGCTGGGCACGCGACGCATCCTGCCGCCATTGGATCATCCGGACCCGGCGCACCTGCTGGTCAGCGGCACCGGCCTGACGCACTTGGGCAGTGCTTCGGCTCGCGACAAAATGCACCAGCACGCCGCTGACGAAGCGCAAATGACTGACACCATGCGCATCTTCAAATGGGGCGTGGAGGGCGGCAAACCGGCAGCCGGGCAGGCGGGTGTGCAGCCGGAATGGTTCTACAAGGGCGACGGCAGCATCGTCGTGCGCCCGGGCGAGGCGTTTGCGCTGCCACCGTTCGCCGAAGACGCCGGTGAAGAACCGGAAATGGCCGGCCTCTACGTCATCGGCCATGACAGCAAACCGTATCGTCTCGGTTTCGCGGTGGGCAACGAGTTCTCCGACCACGTCATGGAGCGCAAGAACTACCTGTATCTGGCCCACTCGAAACTGCGCAGTTGCAGCTACGGCCCGGAGCTGCGCACCGGTGAACTGCCGCAACATCTGGCCGGCAGCAGCCGCATCCTGCGCAACGGCGAAGTGCTGTGGCAGAACGAATTCCTCAGCGGCGAAGCCAACATGTGCCACAGCCTCGCCAACCTCGAATATCACCACTTCAAGTACAGCCAGTTCCTGCGTCCGGGCGACGTGCACATTCACTTCTTCGGCACCGCGACCCTGTCGTTCGCCGATGGCATCCGCACGCAACCGGGCGATGTGTTTGAAATCACCCAGGCCGAATTCGGCGCACCGCTGGTCAACGGCATCGCCCCCGCAGTAGCGGCTTTTCAGCCCGACAGCATCGGCACCCTTTAAGGAGCTCCCATGACTCAGATTCTCGGCCACAACTACATCGGCGGTCAGCGCAGTGCGGCGGGCGACGTCAAACTGCAGAGCGTCGACGCGACCACTGGCGAACACCTGCCTTACGATTTCATCCAGGCCACAGCTGAAGAAGTCGACGCTGCCGCCAAGGCAGCTGCTACCGCGTATCCGGCGTACCGCAGCCTCAGCGCCGAACGCCGCGCGCAGTTTCTCGACGCAATTGCCGATGAACTGGATGCGCTGGGCGATGACTTCATTGCCGTGGTTTGCCGTGAGACCGCGTTGCCCGCGGCGCGAATTCAGGGTGAGCGCGGTCGTACCAGCGGTCAGATGCGCCTGTTCGCCAAAGTCCTGCGTCGCGGTGATTTCTACGGCGCACGAATCGAACTGCCGTTGCCGGATCGCCAGCCGTTGCCGCGTCCGGACCTGCGCCAGTACCGCATCGGCCTCGGCCCGGTGGCGGTGTTCGGTGCGAGCAACTTTCCGCTGGCGTTTTCCACCGCTGGCGGCGATACGGCGGCGGCGCTGGCGGCTGGCTGCCCGGTGGTGTTCAAGGCCCACAGCGGCCATATGGCTACAGCAGAACGGGTCGCTGATGCACTGATTCGCGCGGCGGAACAAACCGCGATGCCGGCCGGGGTGTTCAACATGATCTACGGCGGGGGCGTCGGCGAATGGCTGGTCAAACATCCGGCGATTCAGGCGGTGGGCTTCACCGGTTCGCTCAAGGGCGGTCGGGCGTTGTGCGATATGGCGGCGGCGCGACCGCAACCGATTCCGGTGTTCGCCGAGATGTCGAGCATCAACCCGGTGATCGTCCTGCCGCAGGCGCTGGCCGCGCGTTCGGAATCGATCGCCCGCGATTTGACCGCGTCGGTGGTGCAAGGCTGCGGTCAGTTCTGCACCAATCCCGGTCTGGTGATCGGTATCCGCTCAGCGCAATTCAGCGCCTTCGTGCAGCAAGTCGCCGGGCTGATCGGCGATCAACCGGCGCAAACCATGCTCAACGCCGGCACCCTCGGCAGCTACGGCAACGGCTTGCACACGCTCTTGGCGCATTCCGGGATCGAACATCTGGCAGGCAGCCCGCAGCAGGGCAATCAAGCTCAACCGCAATTGTTCAAAGCGGATGTCAGCCTGTTGATCGGGGGCGATGAAGTGCTGCAGGAAGAAGTATTCGGCCCGACCACGGTGATCGTCGAAGTGGCGGACAAGGCCCAGCTCAGCGCGGCGTTGCAAGGGCTGCATGGACAACTCACCGCAACGATCATCGGCGAGCAGGCGGACTTCGAACGCTTCCCGGAACTGACGCCATTGCTGGAGCAGAAAGTCGGGCGGATCTTGCTCAATGGTTACCCGACCGGGGTCGAAGTGTGTGACTCGATGGTCCACGGCGGGCCGTATCCGGCAACGTCGGATGCACGCGGCACATCGGTCGGGACCCTGGCGATCGACCGTTTCCTGCGCCCGGTGTGCTTCCAGAACTACCCGGACTTCCTGCTCCCCGAACCGCTGAAAAACGCCAACCCGTTGCGCATCCAGCGTCTGGTCGACGGCAAACCCTCGCGCGACGCGTTGTAACTGATAGCCAGCATTCCATGTGGGAGCGAGCCAGCTCGCGAATGCATTCTGCCAGTCAGCCTTTCATGGTCTGACACACCGCATTCGCGAGCAGGCTCGCTCCCACAGGGGTTCCAGCAAGGCCTCTGGATCACATTGAGCTATCATTGGCCCTTTCCCCCTAAGAAAGACTGTTTGCCATGACTGCCCAAACCCTTCTCGACGTCCTCGAACACTGCGATATGGTCGAAATCGATGGCTTGCACGCCTTCGAATTCGCCCTCGACGAAGATGACAACTTGCACATCGAATGCATGGATGGCCGAGCGGCCAAGCATTGGGAGTTCACGCCGGCGCAGGTTGCAGCAGCAACTTTTGATAACGACCTAGAGAGCTGGTTGATCGTTGGTGATTCCGGCGAGCACCGCCTGGTCTGCAGCGAGGCCTTCGGCGGCAGCGATGACGAGGACGAAACCGATGAAGATGCGTAAATTCTGGCCGCTGCTGATGGCCGGCAGCGTCGGCGCGATGGGCCTGTCCAGTGCCAGCGCCGAGAACTATCAATTGCTGGTCGGCTCGTACACCGCCGGCACCAGCAAAGGCATCTATCGAATGAATTTCGACAGTGCCACCGGCCAGATCGCCGCCAAGCCGCTGCAAGTGGTGAAGAGCGAAAATCCGTCGTGGCTGACCCTGTCCAAGGACCAGCATCGGCTGTTCGTGGTCAATGAAAACGGCCCCGGCCAGAAAGACCCGGTTGGCCGTGTCAGCAGCTATTCGATCGACCCCAAGACCCACGTCCTGAGCCTGATCAATCAGGTGCAGAGCCTGGGCAATGAGCCGACCCATTCGAGCCTGAGCGGCGATGCCAGCCACCTGTTCGTCAGCAACTACTCGGTGATGGAAGACCCGGGCGGCACCCTCGCGGTGTTGCCGGTCGGCGCTGACGGCAAGCTCAAACCGGTGGTGCAGATGAGCGCGCACCCGGCGAGCCGGGTCAACCCGGAGCGTCAGGCGTCCAACCATGTGCACTCGACGGTGTCCTCGCCGGATGGCCGCTACGTGTTCTCCAACGACCTGGGCGCGGACAAGGTCTTCATCTACAAATTCGACCCGAAAGCCAACCCGGACCTGCCGCTGACTCCGGCGAAAACCGCTTCGGTGTCCATGCCTGCCGGCAGCGGCCCGCGTCATCTGCTGTTCAGCGCGGACGGCAAGCACGCCTGGCTGACCATGGAAATGAGCGCGCAGGTCGCGGTGTTCGACTACAACGACGGCGTGCTGACGCAAACTCAACTGGTCGATCTGGCCGCCGGTCAGCCGACTTCGGACAAGGCCGGTGCAGCGCTGCACGCCTCGGCCGATGGCAAGTTCCTCTACGTCAGCAATCGCGGCACCGCCAATCAACTAGTGGTATTCAGCATTGACCCGGCGACCGCTCAGCTCAAAGAACTGCAAAAGCGTTCGGTGGAAGGTGATCACCCGCGCGAATTCAGCCTCGATCCGAGTGGCAAATTCCTGCTGATCGCCAACCAGAAGAGCAACGAAATTGTCGTCGTCGAACGCGATGCCAAGACCGGTCTGCTCGGCAAAACCGTGCAGAAACTGCCAATGGACGCCCCGAGCGACCTCAAGTTCCTGGTGCGACAATAAGCCACAGGCCCCGGTTTACGGGGCCTGTCTCTTTGTATTAATCGCGCTGATATCCGGTAATGCTACAAAGCATTTCAAGCGATCAGCCTTCGAGCGTTAAGTTTGCTTCACGGCCCAACCGGGCAAGCAAGCCAACCGAACACGAGGGTTACCGCCATGAACTTCAATCTCTTCTCTGTCATCGCCGCTTCCGCCATCTCCGCCACCGTTGCGCTGCCAGCCAGTGCCAACGTTGAAATCAACAGCAAAAAAGCTCACACCCAGAGCTACACCCAGAAATACCTGCAACAGAGCGCCAACTTCTACGCTGCTCTGGATCACAAAATCCAACACTGAACGTCCCGCGCTGCATCCGATATGCAGGAGCGAAGTCACTTGTGTCGATGATCGTTGTCACGATCGGCGGCCAGAGAAGTGATGTCGCTCCTGCATATCGCATTTTCGGTTCCCATAAATATTCTGTAATACCCCTATAGATCGGCTTAATGATCAATGAAGCTGATATTTACTATGGCAAACCCTGAGTGGTTGCTACGGCTTTTTTGATTGATCCTGACGGCACTGAAACATGCCCACGGAGAACATCATGGCCAGTTCAATCATCACCTCAGCCAAGCGCGGCGCCTACCTGGCCATCGGTCTTTACCTGGTCCTGGTGCTGTTCGTCAGCGTCGCCTCGCACACTCAACACAGCTTTGACGCACCGATCGAGGTCGCACACCCCGGCATCCAGTTCGAACAACGCGCGCAAGGCGTGCTGGTCGATCGGGCGGAACTCGCAGGAGTGGGCGCAGCATGAAAGGCTACAGACTCTGGGTCATCGGCGCCCTGGCACTGATGACCAATGGTGCGGCATTACTGGGCTTCGGTCAGGGCTCGGTCGGCGCGCTGGCACGGGCCATAGAGGCCAATCACACCATCGCGCACAACATCGAACGGGCCAACTCGCAGGGGCTGCTGGCCGGTAACCCGCCGATCAAGGCCGAAGTCGATTTTCTTGGGCCGTTTGAAGTGGATTGCTCGGCACTGGGGATGTGTGACGCACTGGCTTAGACTGAGCGAACACCTTGTGGCGAGGGGATGAATCCCCTCGCCACATGGTGTTCGGTAGCAGAAATTCGGGGTTACTTCTTCATGATCGCCGTAAACAGCCCGGATTCAAGCAAACGCTGCAACCACGCCTGCAAACGCACGTAAGGCGTTTGCGCAAACCACTCGCGATCGACATGCGCGAACTGCCGCACGAACGGCAGCAGCGCCACATCCGCCAGGCTCAAGTGATCGGCCAGCAAGTAATCGCGATCCGTCAGCAACTCATCCAGCCTCTGCAAGAACAAGGCGCCCTCAGCCCGATAAACCTCCATCGGCTGCTCGGGGTAGCGCTCGGCGTACTTGTAGCGATTCAACTGCACCTTGAACCCTTGATCGTTGGCTTCGATCAACTCGGCAATTCGTGCATCACCTCCCAATAACCAGCCCTGCGGATCATGCTGCGCCAAGGCCCAATGCATGATCTCCAGGCTCTCGTCGATCACCCGGCCATCGGCGTCCAGCACCGGCACCGTGCCCTTGGGCGAGATAGCCAGCATCGCGGCCGGTTTGGCCTTGAGGCTGACTTCGATGATGTCTACCGGCACGCCCGAGTAACGCAGAGCCATCCGCGCGCGCATCGCGTACGGGCAGCGGCGGAACGAGTATAGCGTGTTCATTTCACCTCCAGGGTGCTCAGGCCATTGCCTTGGCGCTGTACCTGAATCTGCACCGGAATCCGTTCGTGCATTTCCTGCACGTGGGAAATCACCGCGACTTTGCGCCCCTGCGCCTGCAAGCCGTCGAGGGCGTCCATCGCCAGTTGCAGGGATTCCGGGTCGAGGCTGCCGAAGCCCTCGTCGATAAACAGCGATTCGATCTTCAGCGTGCTTGAGGCCATCGACGCCAAGCCCAGCGCCAGGGCCAGCGACACCAGGAACGTCTCGCCACCGGACAGCGAATGCACCGAGCGCAATTCATCGCCCATCTCGGTGTCCATCACCAGCAGACCGAGCATGCTGCCGCCGCGTTTCAGGCGATAGCGCTTGACCAGTTGGCGCAGCTGCACGTTGGCGTGATGCACCAGCAGGTCGAGGTTGTAGGCCTGGGCGATCTTGCGGAAGGTGTCGCCGGTGGCCGAGCCGATCAACGCATTGAGCCGCGCCCAACGCTGATACTCGGCGTAGGCGTCAGCGATCTGCTGCGCCAGTGCCTGATTGGCGTTTTGCCGGCGCTGATCCTCGACCTGTTCGGCACGCAATTCGGCGCATTGCTGTTCGCTGACGGTGAACTGGTCTTGCAGGTCGGCGAGGGCGGTGGCGAGTTGTTCGGCATCGAGGTTGCCGTTGTGTTGCGCCTGATGATCGAGCAACAAGCGATCACGTTCCTGCAGCAGCACTTTGGCCTGCTCGATGGCTTTTTCGTTGTGCTGCAAGCGCTGGCGCAGTTCGCTGACCTCAGCGTCATCGACGCGCAGCAGGTCTTCGAGACCGCCGTCATCCAGCTCCGGATGACGTGCGCGCCAGTCGGCGATCTTGCCGGTCAGATCCTGATCTTCGCTGTGCAGCGCTTGCAAACGCTCTTGCTGCGCCTTGAGTTCGGCGGCGATCTGCACGAGTTGCGTGCGCAGGTTTTGCAGGTCCTGTGCGGTGCCGGTTTCGGCCTTGCGCGCCTGTTCAACCGCGTGCTCGAGTTGCTGTTGCCAGTGCTCGGCGCTGCTGTGCTCGCCGAGCAGTTGCGCGAGTTTTTCCTGGCAGGTGCGTTGCTGTTCGGTCAGCGCAGTGAATTGCTGTTCGGCGCTGAGCAACTGCTGTGCACGGGTCTGCTGACGATCCTGTTCTTTCTCCAGCGTCTGCTGACGCTGTTGCTGTTCGGCCTGTTCTTCCTTCTGCTGATCGACCTGCGCCAGGCGCTCGGCGATCTGCCGGTCGAGCTGCATGAACGTCGCTGCGGGCTCCTGACGCAAAGCCTCCAGGGTGTCCGCTGGCAGCAGATTGCCGAACGCTGTGAGTTCTTCGTCGAGACGCTGACGGTCGCTGCTCAGCTCACGCTGCTGATTGCTCAGGTGCTGCGTCGCTTGTTGATGGGCGGTTTCGGTCTGACGCAATTGCTGGGTCAGACGCGCGGCATCCTGTTGCAGGGTGAGCAGGGCGCTCTGGCGTTGTTCGTCCTGAGTGATGCTCTGGTTCAACTGGTCGTTTTGTCGGGCGAGCCAGGCATCGCGTTTGTCAGCGTCCTGATTGAGCAACTGCGCGGCCAGCGGATGCGCGTCGAGGCTCGGCGCCAGCGCTTGTTGCTGGGTGGCCAGGTGTTCCTGTTGTTGCAGCAGTTCTTTTTGCTGAGCAATGACGCCACCGACTTCGGCGCGCAACTCGATGAGCTTTTCCTTGAGCTGATCGACCACCTGCTGGGCGTTGGCCTGCTCGCTTTCATCGTGGCGACCGAAACTTTGCAGCAGCGCTTCCGGTTGGTGATACGGATGCTCGTTGCTGCCGCAGACCGGGCACGGCTGATCGTCCTGCAACTGCGCGCGCAACTCTTCGACACTGGCACTGCGCGCCAGACGCTGGCGTTCAAGCAGTTCGCGGGTGACGTTGAGAGTCTGCTCGGCGACGGTCAGCTTGGCTTTGGTTTTTACCCCGTCCTGAGTCAGGCGTTCGCGTTCCTGCTGGGCGCTGAGCTGGCGTTGTTGCAGCTCGCTGCTGCGCTTGTCGAGATCCTGCTGCGTGGCCCACAGGCGTGACAGGTCTTCGAAGGCGCGCAGTTGTTTGCGGTTGTCCTGCAGTAGCGTGCCGAGGATGCCGATCTGTTCGGCGACGGCATCGGGTTCGGCGCCGGCCTCTTTGAACAGCACTTCAAGTTGCTGCTTCTGCGAGGTCAGCTCGGCGGCGCTGCGGGTGGCGTTTTCTTCGAGGCTCGCCAGTTCCGCCTGGCCTTTGTTCAAGCGGTTGCCGATCAGCATCAGCTGTTGCAGGCGATCGCGGTAGGCATTCCACGCATCACTCAGCGGCGCCAGATGAGCGCTCTGCTCAAGTTCGGCGGCGATGCGTTGCAGGCGCTCGGCGACTTGGGTCTGCTTTTCCAGCAAGGCGTGAAGGGCGTTCTGGCCCTCGGTGCACGCCTGTTGCGCATTGAGTCTGGCGTCGGCGCTGTGGGCGACATCCTTGACCAGACGGGCGAGGGTGCTTTGTTCTTCAAACGCCTGACGCAACAGCGGCGCGTTTGCGGTTTGCCGATGCTGCGCTTCGCTCAAAGCGACTTTCGCTGCTTCGAGGTCCTGCTCCAGTTGTGTCTGGCGCTCGTTCAGCTCGGCGTGTTGCTGCGTGTGCGCGGCTATTTGCGCGGCCAGTGGCGTCAGCAGGGCATCGAGTTCGGTTTTACGCGCGAACTGATGCCGTTGCGGGCCGAGCTGTTCCAGACGCGTCAACTTCATGCGTTCGCCGGCCAGGCCTTCCGACGTCTGCTGGGCGCTGTGCAGTTGTTCGGCGGCGGCTTGCTGCGCGTCCTGCAACACACGCAAATCCTTGAGCCAGCTGTGCTGTTGCTCGAGCTGCTTGAGCTGCGCCTGCTGCAACTTCAACTGTTGTTGGGCGGCGTTGAAACGCTCGTCCAGCTGCGCTCGAGCCTCAGGCGCCAGCGGGGTGACGCCGGTGGCCTGATCTTGCAGCAGCTTGTGCGCTTCGCGGGCTTCTTTGGTCTTGTCGAACGCGCGACGGCCGAGGCGGGTGTAAAGCGCGGTGTCGGTGAGCTTTTCCAGCAGTTCGCTGCGGTCGTTGTCGTCGGCCTTGAGGAACGCGCTGAACTCGCTCTGCGCCAGCAGCACGGCGCGGGTGAACTGTTCGAAGTTGAGGCCGAGCGCGGCTTCCAGCTGGGTCTTGTATTCGCCTTTCTGGCTGGCGAGCAGTTGATCCTGATCGATGTCGCGCAGGCTCTGACGGCTGGCCTGCAGCTTGCCGCCAGCCTTCTCGCGAGCCCGGTTGGCTTCCCAGCGGGCGCGATAGCGGCGGCCATCGACGCCGACAAAGTCCACTTCGGCATAACCTTCACCGGTGCCGCGCCGCAGCAAGGTGCGCGGGTCGCCGGTGGCGATTTCACCGTCGGCATCCGGGACTTTGGCGTCACGGCCAGTGTTGTTCAGGCGCGGCACGGCGCCGAACAGCGCCAGGCACAGGGCATCGAGCAGGGTACTTTTGCCGGCACCGGTCGGCCCGGTGATCGCGAACAGCCCGGCACTGGCCAGCGGTTCGGCGGTGAAATCGATTTCGAACGGCCCGGCCAGCGAGGCGAGGTTCTTCAAGCGAATGGCGAGAATCTTCATGGCTGCTCGCCCTCCAGTTGTACGTCCTGCAGCAGCTCGGCGAAGTCCTTGAGGGTCTGTTCGTCGACCTCGTTGCCGTAGTTGTCGAGCCAGGCGCGGCTGAACAGTTCCTGCGGGGTGAGCTGATCGAGTTCGATCAATGCGCTGCCGTCTTCGGCACCGTCAGCACCGCGGTTGCCGGCATATTCGGCAGCGATCCGCACCAGACGCACGGCTTTGCCTTGCAGGGCGCTTTCCACCTGATGGCGCAGATCCGGCTGCGGCTCGTCGAGGGTCACGCGCACTTCGAGCCACGGTTGGCGCTGGGTTTCGGCGAGCAGATCAATGTTCGGCAGGTCTGCCAGTTGCAGCAGGATCTCCGCCAGCGGCGCCGGGCCTATGCGTTGCAGGTTGACCGATCTTGGGATCAGTTTCGGTTCAACGCTGACCAGGGTTTCGCCGTCGAGGGTGATGTCGAGAATCTGGTGCTGATAGCCGATCTCCGAGAACGACAGCGGAATCGGCGAACCGCTGTAGCGAATGCGTTCTTCTCCGTTCACTTTCTGCGGCTTGTGCAAATGGCCGAGGGCGACGTAGCTGATGCTCGGCCCGAACAGGCTGGCGGGCAGCGCTTCGGCGTTGCCGATGATCAGGCTGCGCTCGGAGTCTTCCGAGACCGAGCCGCCGGCCATGTGCGCGTGGCTGATCGCGACCAGCGCCTGACCCGGTTGGCGCTTGGCGTTGGCCGCTTCGATCAGCCATTCATGCACCTGACCGATGCCGCGCAAATAGTTGTCGCCCAGATGCGCGCCGGTCACTTCCGCTGGGCGCAGAAACGGCAGCGCCAGGCACCACGCGGCGATTTCGCCTTGGGCATTCGGCAGCGGCAGCAACAGCCGTTCGGCATCGAGCTGGCCGTCATCCAGCCACAACACCCGCCCCAGCGCATGGGTGCGCAAACGGCGCATCAGCGGCGCCGGCAGTTCGATGCGCGAGCCTGAGTCGTGGTTGCCGGCGATCATCACAATGGTCAGCAATGGTTGCTGCTCGTGGGCGCTGACGATGAAATCGTAGAGGCGTTCCTGGGCTTTGACCGGCGGATTGACCGTGTCGAAGATGTCACCGGCAATCAGCAGCACATCCGGCTGCGCCAGTTGCAGTTGGCGCAGCAGCCATTCGAGAAAGCACGCATGCTCGAAATCGCGCTCCTGGCCGTGCAGGTTTTGCCCAAGGTGCCAGTCGGAGGTGTGAAACAGACGCAAGGCGGACTCCGCAACAGTTAAAGAGGTGATGGCCGCAGGGAAATGAGGGGGCGGCGAAAGAGGGGGAGAGTTTACTGGCAAATGCGTGGGCGTGCCCAAAGCCTTGATGAATCGCGCGATATCAACCGCTCACTTTACGGTCGGTATGTTGCCGCTGCACTTCAGCAAATATCGCGGTGATCGCCCGGTGTGGCAGGCGTTTTTGTAGCGTCCTGACCTGGGCGCTCATTCGCAGCAGTTCTTCGCTTGGTTTCACCCATTGCTGCTGTGGCAACGGCTCTGACCACTCGCGCATGACCTCGGGCAACACGTGTTGGCCCATGGCCTTGATGCGGCGGATTTCCCATTCGACCAAATGATTGGGCAGCGTCCAGAAGGTCATGACGTGATACAGGTACCAGAAGAACCCCGACACCCGGCCGCGCTCGCCATCACGGATCTGCTGATGCATGCGCGCGCGGGCGTTATGGAATGTGTGCAGGCCTTCGTGGGGCGGATCGTCGGGGCCTTGCAGGTCTTGCTGGTACTGAATCGATTTGAGGTCGTTGACCTCGAACTCCATGTAGCCGCGGATGGCTTCCCAATGACTGATGGCGATGGGCAGGCCGGTGCAAGGGAATTCGACGCTGGTGAGGATTTCGCCATGCTGGAAGCCGATGCCCATGCCGTATTGGCGGCGGGTGCCGTACTGGGTGGCGCTTTGGGCTTCGATGACCCAGGCCGAGAGCGACTCCCACGGAACGAAGAGCGGTTCGGTGGCGTCCTCGGGCATGAAACAGACTTCACGGCGTTGGCGGTTGAAGCGGGTGGGGATGATTTCAGCGCGTTTGTTGTGGTTGTGGAGCCAGACGCAGAGGCCGATGAATAGGCTGATAAAGGCTGTTAGTAGCCCGAGTTTTGACGCTTCGAAAAAAACATCGGTCGCAAACTCCCAAGAGTAATCCCACTCGTACCCCAAAACGAGAGCGAAGAAAAAGCAGAACAAGGGGAATAGGACAATAAACATAAAGGCCAGGGTGAATGGTCCTCCTAACATGACTTGCCATGAGAACACTTGCGGCGATCCCAACCCGAAGTCCATGTACACCTCATTTAACTCCCCAATATGCGGGCCACGAGGTGGCAGCAGTGTCGGCAGCGGCAACGGCGCGAGATAGGTGATCTTTCCGCTGGGAAAAGGCTCGATATCGCCTGCCTTGCGAGGTTGCTCGAGGTGCGGTGCCGGCACGGGATCAAGGCTTTTGGGCATGGTCGACCAGCTCCAGCAAATGGGTTTCAACCAGTAACACGGTGGATCATCTCCTTGCGTTCGCTTCATGCGCGATGTGTGGTGCTGCTGTTCAGTTGCTGTACTTCAGCAAATATCGCGGTGATCGCCCGGTGTGGCAGGCGTTTTTGTAGCGTCCTGACCTGTGCGCTCATTCGCAGCAGTTCTTCACTCGGCTTGGCCCACTGATCTTTTGGCAACGGCTCTGACCACTGGCGCATAACCTCGGGCAACACGTGTTGGCCCATGGCCTTGATGCGGCGGATTTCCCATTCGACCAAATGATTGGGCAGCGTCCAGAAGGTCATGACGTGATACAGGTACCAGAAGAACCCCGACACCCGGCCGCGTTCGCCATCACGGATCTGCTGATGCATGCGCGTGCGGGCGTTATGGAACGTGTGCAGGCCTTCGTGGGGCGGATCGTCGGGGCCTTGCAGGTCTTGCTGGTACTGAATCGATTTGAGGTCGTTGACCTCGAACTCCATGTAGCCGCGGATGGCTTCCCAATGACTGATGGCGATGGGCAGGCCGGTGCAAGGGAATTCGACGCTGGTGAGGACTTCGCCATGCTGGAAGCCGATGCCCATGCCGTATTGGCGGCGGGTGCCGTACTGGGTGGCGTTTTGGGCTTCGATGACCCAGGCCGAGAGCGACTCCCACGGGACGAAGAGCGGTTCGGTGGCGTCCTCGGGCATGAAGCAGACTTCACGGCGTTGGCGGTTGAAGCGGGTGGGGATGGTTTCAGCGCGTTTGTTGTGATTGTGGAGCCAGACGCAGAGGCCGATGAAGAGGCTGATGAAGCCTGTTGTCAGGGCCATTTCGTAAGACGCCTGGAAAATCCCTTCTATTGAGTCCCGAATGTCTTCCCAGCCATACCCAAATACAACGCCAAGAAAACCACCCAACAGCGGAAACAGGAAGGCGATCATAACTGCCCCACTGAATGGTCCTCCTAATATGACTTGCCATGAGAACACTTGCGGCGATCCCAACCCGAAGTCCATGTACACCTCATTTAACTCCCCAATATGCGGGCCACGAGGTGGCAGTAGTGTCGGCAGCGGCAACGGCGCGAGATAGGTGATCTTCCCGCTGGGAAAAGGCTCGACATCGCCTGCCTTGCGAGGTTGCTCGAGGTGCGGCGCCGGCACGGGATCAAGGCTTTTGGGCATGGTCGACCAGCTCCAGCAAATGGGTTTCAACCAGTAACAGGGGCGGGGGCTCGGTGACGGATTTGGGCGGTAACGAAGGGTAACGACCTTCGCCTCGAGGATTGAGATGAATGAAGTGTGTGCGAGAGATCCACTCGCCTTTGCCGTTGAGCTTTTGCACGCACACGCCCAACTCGAGTGTCTCGACCACGGGGGTCAACGGCGCCTCACGATTAAGCGGATATTTCAGGCACAGGATCAGCGGATTTGTTTGCACGATCTGCAGGCTGTCCGCCACTTCATTGCTGATCTCATCCTTGCGTTCCCGCGCGACCCCGCGGCTGTCGAGCGGGCGAAACAACCGATGGGCGCCGATGCCCAGGCGGTGAGACGCTTTACCGCTTAACGGTGGCTGGAAGTCACTGAGTTGTACGCCCGGCAGCTCCAGATGAATATCACTGGGCTTGGCGCGCAAAAACAGGTTCTTCAGCAGTGAGTCATGCTTTTCGGGGCCGAGTAGTGCAAAAGGGGCATGAATCAAGTCGCCGAGGTAACGCTGGTACTCATCCAGGGTGTAGTTACCGCGTTCATCACTGTCCAGGCTCCAGGGTGTGGTTCTCAGCCACTTGTCGTGGGTGCTGATGTTGTAGCGGTTGTACAGCCAGGTGCCGCCCAGCTCCAGTACGGTGAACAACGCACCGGCCAGGTTGACCCGGAAAAATACGGTGGACAGCCGTGTCCCTGCGGCGGCCCAGGCAGCGGTTCGTGCCGCAGCACTTCCGGCTTTCGCCACTTGAAAAGTGGCGTAAACGGTATGACCAAGGCCGTAGGCGTTAACTGCAACCATGCCGCTCGCGCCTGTTGTGGCAAGAGCAGCACTTGCCTGTGCCGCACGATTGCCACTTCGCGTGGAGTTCTGCCAATTCTGTTGCTGTGTATTGAGGCTTACCAATGATGATGAAAGCCCAAAAATGTAGGTAGCAAAACCAAGCCCCACATGCATTTTCCCCATCTGCACATGCACGTTCTCTAACGCGTGATGTTGAGCTGATCGGACCAGCCTATCGCTCTGCGTTTTCAAAGCGGTATCTGCCAGGCTTTGTGCTGCCGCAAACCCCGCAGCACCTGTGGCAGCCGCTGCATTGCCGAATGTCTTCCAGACTCGTTCGTTGCGGGTTTGCTTCATCATTTCCCGATAAACCCCCACCAAATTCACCGCCTGCGCCAAAAACACCAACAACCCAACCCCTTCACTCTTGATCAAATCTGCCCTCGGCACACTCTGAACCCCCAGCCGAATGTTCTTCAGCAAACTCCTCACCTCCTGCTGTTGCGCCGCAGCGAACACCACCGTCACTCCCGCCCGGGCGGGGGCGGCGCCGTACAGGCGCACCGATGCATCCGGCAATTCGGCAATCGGGCTCAGCGCGCCCGCGAGCCTGCCTTCAAGTTGAGTCAACCCGGCACGCACCCGAACGATCTCGGTCTGCAACTCCATCGCACGTGCAGTCTTGTGGCCCGCGAGATTTTTATTGTGGGTAAGCCGGTTGCGCTCATTGTTGAGTAACTTGAGGTCGGCACGTTCGCGGAGCAGGTCCTTGATGTCGGTTTGCAGCGCCTTGTGTTCGGCCGGGGTGGCGACGGTGAAGGTCACTCCGGTGCTTTTCGCCGCATCGAGGATGCGTGCCGGCAATGCCTTGGGCAGATGGCGGAACAGTTCGTCAAGGTCGGGGATATTACCTTGCGCCAGGTCGAAGCCTTCCAGTGCGCGGCTCAGCCCCAGATTCAAGGCCGGGCTGTAACTGTGTTGCACCGCGTCGGCGAGGGCTCGGGTATGTTCGGGTAAATCATCGAGGGCCGGCAGGTGCGGATGCTCGATGTTGCGCAGGGTTTCCAGCCAATCGGGAAGGTTGTTGAACAGGCCGGCTCCGGCATTCGACAGCAGGCTGTATTGCACCAGCAGGTCAGGTCTGACCCGTAGCGGCAAGGTATAGAACGGCGATCGCGTCATCTGCGGGTGTTCTTCCAGAAACCCCAGCATTTTTTCACTGGCGTGGTCGCTGCGGCAGATGTCTTTGATGCAGGCGTATTCGGCCGCGAAGGCCTCGGCCAGTTGCTGCGGGTGGTGCGCATCGTAATACCAGGCCGAGCGATGGAAACGCCCGGCACATACAAGGTCCGTGCGGTCGGCGGTGATGCGTTCGAGCAAGCGGTTCCAGCGCTTGAGGTCGGCGCGGTGTTGAAACAGCGTCTCGTCCATGGCCGGGCGATCAATGAAATCGTTGATCCCGCGTTTGCCGGAAAGACGGGAGCCTTCAAGCACGTCCTCAATACGGTTGTTTTGCTCCCTGCCGAGTTTGATCAGCGTTGCGAGATGCCGCTCAACGAAGTCGGGAGGTGCCATCGCAAAGTGCTGGCGGGTGTAGTAGGTGCGGTCGGCGTCTTCAATGGCGCGCCGGTGCGCATTGAGGTCTGGCGCTGCGCCCTGAAGCATAAGCATCTTCTTTGCTTCAGCCGCCGCCGCGCTGCGCAATTGCTCGAGTTCGGGCGGGACGGGAACACCGTCCACCTCGACCTTGCCGCCTTTGTTCAAGTAGTTAAGCAAGGCTTCGCGCGTGCGTCCCTGAGTGGGCTCAGGCAACTGTTGCAGATCGCCCAGCAGGGCGTTGACCGCCGGGTCATCGCTGGCCTTGTTCAGGTTGCCGACATCTGCCGGACTGAGCTGGCTCAGGGACTCGATATAGCAGGCCAGCAGATAATCACGCTCGTTGTTGTAGGTATTGCTCCAGTGGTCGAGCCAACCGGCCACTGTATCTTGATAGTTGGCGAGGTCACGCAGCACCCCGAGATCGTCCTCAATCACGAGAAACAGCGTGTCGTCCTGATAAGCCGGGCGCACCCGCCCGAGAAACTCGCCGATATGCGCGTCGCGAAAGCGTCGAGGCTGCTCCCACAGATAAGGTTCGCGTTCGTGCTCGGGGGCGCTGTAGACCTCAACTTCGGGCATTAGAACCGCGTCTGCTGGCGAAGCTTTTTTCAGCATGGCGCGATTTTCTTCAGCCTGTGCCTGCTTGGTCGGCACGGTCGCGATCTCTGCCATCCATGTCCTCGCCTGTGTGACCGTCAACAGGTGCTCGCCACCGGTTTCGCAATTCACCGGGCCGAGATCGATGGCCTGCATGAAGTACTCGCGCTCCTTGGGGTTGTCGGTCACTTGCGCGCATTTGGCCGCGGCCCACTGGACTTCGGCAAAGCACACATGCAACAGGCTGCGTCGGGAAAACACCAGTGCCGGGCGCTCTTCGATCGCTGTGCGCTGGTCACTGTCGACCTTGGCGCCCTTGTGCAGCAAGGCGCTGATCGATCCATCGAGAACCCGGTACTCATGCAAGTGGCCGGTCACGCTATCGATCACATATAACCAGCCATCGCGCAGCCTGCGGATGCCCAGTTGTCGGGTCTGCAGAGCGTAGGGCAGTTTCAGCGAGGCGCCGGGGGCGACGATTTTTTCCACCAGGCCGTAGCGCAAAGGCAGAAGCTGCACGTGGGTTTTGCGCAAGGGGCAGGCGCCCAGCGAGCCAATCGGCGTTTTGGAGGCCGCAGCCGCGGCGAGGTTAGCGAGTGATGTCATGATTGGCCCCGTTGAATGGCCCACTGATGAGCAAGCTCTGCAGCCAGCGCAACGCGCTCATCGGGCGGTTGCAGTGATGACGTCTGCAGCAATTGATGAATGTGCGAATGCTGTTCGGGCGTCGCGCCCTCCATTGAGGCCATGACGTTGGCGTAGAAGAACAGTTCGGACTTGCTGCTCAAATCCAGCGCTCGGGCCTGCTCCCGCAGCTGTTCGAGCCGTGGCCAGCGCTGGGCCAGGGTTTTGCCGTCATGGTGGGTCGGGAAGTAGCTGAGCAGATGGGCGTCGAGTTCGATCAGCGCGCGGCGGTGATCCGCCTGGTCCAGTGCTGAATTTTGCTCAGCACTCAGGCGATAGGGCGTCGGCAGGTCGAGGCGCTCAGGCAGACGAGGCTGGTGTCGATGCCAATTCGCAGCAACGCAATCAGCCGTCAGGACACAGGACAGCGGGCCAAACAGTCGTTGATCGTCGCTGCCAAACAACACGTTCGCCACGGCAGCATCGGCCAGTCGCAGCATGACTGGCAGGCCCTCCGTGATTTCAACGGCCAGCAGTTTTCGCAAATGCTGTGCCACGGCATGGGCGGGCTCAGGGCTGAACAGCAGCACCCCCCATTCCTCTTGGGCATGCTCGCAATAGAACTGAAAAATGGCCGCCTCAGGGTGTTCAATCGTCACCAACAGCGGTGAGATGTCCCGTAGCTCGGTGAAGGGCGTGCCGTCGAACAGGGCGATAGAGCTGACGCCGGGGTCATGCTGTTTCAAGCGCTCCAACAGGTTTGTCTGGGTCGCGCCGTCCAGCAATACAAAAGCGAGTTGCTCATTCCACGGCAGGTCTGTGGGCAGTAAAGGCGAGAAGTTCATGCTGGGCTCGCCTCGCAAATCAGGCAGCGTGATGTGCTGTTTGAAAGCAGATTGATGCGTTGCTGAAGCGGATCTACCGTCAGCTTCAACAACGGCAACGCGCCCGCTACCAACGGTTCTGCGGGCTGCCCAACCGCAGGCGCGCCCCCCTGGACAATCGGCACGCTGCTGCATAGGCCCTCAGGCCCCAGCGTCAGCCAATGCCCGCCCGCCTTGATCGTTACATGGGTGCCGCCATCGATGACCACTTGCTGGCCAGCGCCGAGGTGAATTTGCTCGCTGGCACTGAGCCGTTGGCTGGCGACCCGAATATGGCGGTCGCCCTGCACCCAAAGATGGTCGTCCTGCTTGAGTTCGGTCAGGCGATTGCCGTGGGTCAGATGATGCTCATCACTGCGCAGGTCAAGACTGCAAACGCCGCCGACGACCATGGTGTGCGAGTTGTCGACCTGCACCCGTTGGTCATTGAGCACCCACTGAGCCAAGTCACGCTGGGCGCGAATGGCGATTTCTTCAACGCCCTTTCTGTCCTCGATGCGCAGTTCGTTATAGCCGCTACCGCCGGGGCTGCTCTGGCTACGCCAAATGCTGCGCGTGCGTTCGGCCGGCAGATCCAGCGGTAGCGGCGTCGTCGCGTTGGGCAGGCAACCTGTCACAAACGGCTTGTCCGGATCGCCTTCGGTGAACCCGACCAGTACTTCCATGCCAACGCGCGGAATCTGCACGCTGCCGTATCGGTCATGGGCCCAGCCAGTGGCGACGCGCAACCAGCAACTGGATTGCTCGTTGAGCTGGCCTTCGCGATCCCACAGCAGTTGGACTTTTACTCGTCCATAGGCGTCGCAGTAGATTTCTTCGCCGGCCGGCCCGGTCACCACGGCGTGCTGGTGGCCGGTCATTCGTGGTTTTGGGTGTTGCAGTGCGGGACGGAAAATCACTTCCCAAGGCGTCGCGACGAAGGTATTGCGATAGCCCTGACTGAAGCCATCGTCCGTAGTCGGGGCGGCTGATGCTTCCTCAAGCACTTGCGGTTGTCGGCCGACGTGTTCAACACGGGTCAGCAGCCACAAGCCATTGCTGTCGGCGCGTGGGTGTTCACTCACATCGACGAAACTGCCGCTGCGCATCAGGCTTTGATAACTGCGCCCCTGACTCTGACGGTAATCGGCGCGGTGCCGCTCAAGCGCGCGCCGACTCAAGTGCTTACCCTGATCACGATGAGTGAACTGCCCCGGAAAACGGTAATCCTCAAGCGCCGGCAACCGTTGCTCTTTGACTTCCGCGTCCAGTTGCACCGTGGGTTTTTCGAAGTGATAGTCGCGGCGACTGACGTGGCTGGTACGAGTTTCCAGGCGCACGTTGAAGCGGTCGATCACCGACTTGTCGGCCACCATGCCCCTGCCTTGCGCATAAGCGGTTGGCGCGTCAGGTCTGGGGAAGACGGTCTGGTCGTCGCCAAACACCAGCAGATGCCCATCGCTGCTGTGCTGGAAATGAAAGTGCAGGCCTTCTTCCTCGCACAAGCGCTGGATGAAGTGCAAATCTGTCTCGTCGAACTGCACACAGTACAGGCGTGGCGGGTAATCGGCACCGAGTTGAAAACGCCAGGCATCGGGCTGCAGACCATGGTCGCTCAAGAGGGTGGCGATGATTTGCGGAACGCTTTGCTGTTGAAAGATCCGCTGATTGTGGCGGTGGGCGAGGTAAGCCAGATACGGCACCAGAACAATCTGGTAGTGCGTCAGGCGAGCACCGGAGTCACCTTGGGCGATTCGATAAATCTGACCATGCAGGCCATCGCCGTTGGCACAGAATGAGAGAAACGCTGGACGGTGCAGCAAGGACTCGAGATCAAGGTCGCGCTGCTCGCTGACCAGTTCGAGTTCGACCCTGTAGGTTTGGTTGAGCGCCTCAATGGCGCAGAACTCGTATACCTGAAAGTCGTGGGGAACGTCCTTGATATCGAGTCTGAAAACGACGGATTGGCCGGCGGTAAGCATCCACATTTCCCTGTGTCTGTGTAAGGCACAGGACTGTGGGGAAAGATGGGCACATCGGTGAAGTCAGATAAATCGGCGTTTGACGTAGGGCCTTTCCGGTTGGGCTGAGCGGCTTGCTGTCAGGCTATAAATCCTACAGAAATCACTTCGGATAAAGCGGCGGCAAGCCGCTGTCACCCACCGGATCCTGCACTCGCTCCGCCGCCGGAATCGTGCGGATCGCCCGCCACAAATCCTCACCCTGCCAGTGCTGACCGGTCTCGCTGTACAGCGCACCGTTGAGGCCGTCGAGCGCATCCGACAACGGCACAAACCGCGCTGCCATGTCCGCTAGCGTTTCCGGCTGCTGCCGCGCCCACGCATCCAGCGCCTGTCGCGTCGCTTGCGGATCGTTCGCCTGGCTCGCCCGTTTGATGTCATCCATCAAGGTGCGCGGGCTCGGGCCGGTTTGTGCGGCGCGGTGCACCGCCGGCTGCCAGCGCGCACGCCACCACAGACCGAAGCCCAGCAGGGTGGTGCAGGCGAGGATCAGCGTGCTGAGTTTCCACCACCACAGGGTGTCGCTGTCGACGCTGGCCGATTGCAGGGTGCCGGCCGGGGTGTCGACCTGCAGGCTCGGGTTGTTCGCCACTTGCAGAGTGCGCGCCGGCAGGCTGGTGTGTTCCAGGTGATCCTCGAAGGTGTTCCACCAGATCACGTCCACGGTCGGCAGTTCGATGGCGCCGCTGCGGCTGGGCACCAGCGCTTCGCGTTCTTCACGGCTGCCGATCAGGCCGCGCTCGCCGCTCTGGTTGCTCAGCACCGGTTGATCCGGGTAGCGACGCAGGCCGTTGGCGTCGGTGGCGGGCAGGGCCGGCAACTGTGAACTGGCCAGGCCTTCGGCTTTCAGGGTCAGGCTGCGGGTCAGGGAGTCACCGACCTGAATGTGCTCCGGCTCCGGGTTCCAGCTTTCGCTCAGGCTCAGGCTGCGTGCGGGCAGCCATGGCGCATCGGCCGGATAGGTCAGCGGTTTCGGTTTGACCGTCAGCGCAATCTCGGCGGAATTGACGCGCAGCAGCTTGCCCGGTTTCGGTCCTTGCGCGGTGGCGTCCTGACTGGGCTGGGTGTCGACCAGCGTGGCGCTGAACGTCTGCGGGGCGATGAGCAGCAAGCCGCTGTGCTGCGGGTAGATCGCGTAGCGCATCTCGATCACGCCATGGCGCACGCCGTTGATGTCTTTTTCGTAGGTGCGTGTGTCGCCCAGTTGCTCGATCCGTGCATCGGCGATCTGCAGCGGGGTCAGGCTGCTGTCGTCGTACAGCGACACCGAGTGGTAAATACGCAACGTCAGGATCGCCTGCGCCTGCACATACACGCTGGACTGGTCGAGACTGGCCTCGATGAACACCGGAGCCGGATTGCTTTTTTCTTCGCGGGTGTCGCTCTCGACCACTTGCACGGTGATCGGCTGGCTCTGCACATCACCCAGTTGCAGCGGCGGAATGACCACGCTGCCGTTCTCTTTCGGCAGCAGGGTGATGATCCACCGGGTGGTGGCGCGGTTGTCGCCGCTGAGGGTGTTCAACTGGTTGACCTGGCGCGTACCGCGCACCTCGAACAACGGCTCCAGCGGCGTCAGGTCAGGTTTTCCGAACTGCGTGACATCACTGGTTTCGAGGGTGAGTTCGACCGTCTCGCCGGAGTTCAGGCGACTGCGATCCACGCTGGCCGTCAACTCGGCCGCCTGGGCGGTGGCCGTGCAGATCAGCAGGGGCAGCAAGAGAGCGGTGAAACGGGTCATCGAGTTTTTTCCTGATCCTGATGTTGTTGCTGTTCGTACCAGAATTTGCGACGCAGCAGTTCGCCCGGGTCGTCGGGGATTTTGCCCAGCCATTGTTCCAGGGCCTGACGTTGCTCACCTTCGAGGTTGTCCTCGCTTGGACGCAGCGTCGGCACGGTGTCCGTTTCTTCCGCTTCATCAATGCCCGGCACTTCGTTGGGGCCTGGCTGCGGCGGCGTGGTCGGCGGCGGTTCACTGGTCGATTCGCCGGGTTGCGCCTCGCTCGGGGTCTCGCTTTTGACTGCCGCTGGCGGCGCGGTCGCCGGCGGTGGCTCATCGCCGGGCAGGTTCGGCTGGGCCGGTGGCGTCTGCGGTTCTGCCGGTGGCGGAGTCTGCTTCTGCTTGAGCAGGTTTTCCACCAGCGCCTTGTTGGTCAGTGCCGGGCGCAAATCCGGTTGCAGTTCCAGCGCTTGCTCATAGGCGTCGATGGCCGCTTCCAGCTCGCCGCTTTTCGCCAGGGCGTTGCCACGATTGTAGTGGGCGCGGGCATCGCTGCCTTCGGCGAAACGCTGAGCGGCGCCACTGTAATCGCCGGCCTCATACAACGCCAGCCCTTGCCACTGGTGATCTTCAAAGTGCTCGGCGGCGTCGGCCGGGCGCTTCTGCTTGAGCAGGTGCAGGCCCTGTTGGTCGGGACGCAGCCACAGGTCTTCGAAGTCGAAAGCGTAGCTTGGCTGCGGCAGGCACAACAGCAGTGGCAGGCAGAACAGCCAGCCACGTCGCCCGGCGCAGGCAGCCAGCAGCAACAGCGGCAACAACAGCCAGTAGCCCTGATCGGCCCAGGTGTCGAGGCGCACGGTCTGGCCATCGTTGCGCAGGCTGCGGGGGCCGTCGAGCAGGCCGAGGGCGTGCAAGTCGGTCTCGTCCAGCCGCGCGCTGTGGTATTCACCGCCGACGCTGGCGAGGAAGGCGCCGAGGCTCGCGCTGTCGAGTTGCGGCACGCGGATCGCGCCTTGTTCGTCCTTGAGGAAGCTGCCGTCCTCCTGGGCAATCGGTGCGCCTTCGGCGGTGCCGATGCCGAGCATCAGCAGTTGCGCCGATTGTTTACCGAGGGCGCGGCGAATGCCTTGGCGTTCTTCTTCTGTCAGCGAGGAGCCGATCAGCAGAATCCGCCCCTGACCGAGCGCGCCTTGCTTGAGCAATGCCAGTGCCTTGCTCACGCCAAGGTCGGCGCGGTGGCCGCTTTCCGGCATCAACGACGGCTTGAGCGCGTCGAGCAGATTGCGACTGGTCGCCAGGTCATCCGACAGCGGCACCAGCGTATGCGCGCTGCCGGCGTAGACGACGATCGCCGTTTGCGCATCGCTGCGGGCCTGCAACAGGTCGAACAGCTTGCGCCGGGCCTGTTCCAGACGCGTGGGCGGTGAGTCGGTGGCGAGCATTTCCGGGGTCAGTTCAAGCACCACCACCAGCGGATCGGCAGGTTTCTGGCTGGTCTGTTCAACCCGCTCCCAACTCGGCCCGAGCAGTGCGACGAGGGTCAGCAACCAAGCCACCCCGAGGGCAACCCACGGCAGTTTGCTGTCGCGTCCGCTGCCACCGCTGAGCAGGGTGGCGTGGAACGCCGGCGGCAGAATCATCTGCCAGCGCCCGGCGCGCTTCTGCCGGTGCCAGAGTTGCCAGAGCAGCCAGCCCAGCAGCGGCAACAACAGCAGCCACCAGGGACGGAACCAGTGCGGCCAGAGCGTGATCATCGGCGCCTCCGCAGACGCAGGCGTTTGAGTCGCGCGCGCCAGTCAGGCAACGGACTTTGCAGATACAGCTCCTTGGTGAACAGGCGTTGCAGCGGGTTGTCCGGCCACAATTCACGGGCGACCAGCAACAGGCTCAGCAGCAAGGCAAACGCCAATGGCCACTGATACAAGGCTTGCGCCGGGCGCGCCTGCGTCGGCTGCTGGGTTACCGGTTCGAGTTGATCGAGGGTCTCCCTGATCGCTTGCAGCTCCTTGCCGTCGCGGGCTCGGAAGTACTGACCGCCGGTGGCGGCGGCGATGGCCTTGAGTGCCGGTTCATCGAGGTCCAGGCTCGGGTTGACCCCGAGCAGGCCGGTGCTGCCACTGTCTTGCGGGTCGGCCCCGATGCCGATCGGGTAGATTTTCACCCCCTCGCTGGCGGCCAGTTTTGCCGCGGTCAGCGGATCGATTTCGCCGCCGTTGTTGGCCCCGTCGGTCACCAGAATCAGTACCCGGCTTTGTGCCGGACGCATGCGCAGGCGCTTCAGCGCCAGGCCGATCGCATCGCCGATGGCGGTGTTCTTGCCGGCGATACCGATGCGCGCCTCATCGAGCCAGACGCGCACGGTGTGGCGGTCGAAAGTCAGCGGTGCCTGCAGGTACGCCTGACTGCCGAACAGGATCAGACCGACCCGGTCGCCGTCACGGCTTTCGAGAAAATCGCCGAGCAAATGCTGGACCAGCGACAAGCGGCTGACGTCTTCGTCCTGCCACTGCATGTCGGGAAAATCCATCGAGCCGGACACGTCCACCGCCACCAGCAGATCACGACCGCTGGCGGCAATCGGCAACGGTTCGCCGAGCCATTGCGGACGCGCGGCGGCGCTCAGCAGCAATAGCCACAGCAGCAGGAACGGCGCTTGTTGGCGCCACGCCGGCAGGTTGGCGCGGGCACGTCGACGCGCCAGGCCTTCGAGGTCGGACAAAAAGCTCACGCGCAGCGCCGGCTCGCCGCTGTCGGCCACCGGCAGCACCAGGCGCATCAGCCACGGCAGCGGCAGCAGCACGAAGATCCACGGCCAGGCGAACTCAAACATGCTTGCGAATCCAGGTGTCGACGGCTTGCGTCAGGCCGGCGATGGCTTTGTCGTCGAGTTTGCATTCGGGTTTGTAGGCGCCTTCGACCAGCACCATCCAGCGTGTCAGGCCGGCGGCCGGGCAACGGTTGTCGAGAAACGCCAGCCATTTGCGGCCATTGAGGGTGTGGCTCTGGCTGTAGGGGTAATGGTTGCGGCACAGGCGCTTGAGCAAGCCGTTGAGTTGCTGCAGCCACGCCCCGGCCGGCGCACCGTCGTAGGGTTTGGGCATTTGTGCCAGTTCGGCCAGTGCGGCGATGCGCACCGGGTCCAGTGGTTGCTCGGCGCGTACGATCGGGCGTTTCCTGGTCGGTATGAACCGGCGCAGGCGCCACGCCGCGAAACCCAGCAGCGGCAACAATAAAAGCAGCAACCACCAACCTGGCGCCGGCGGCCAGAAGTCGATCGGGGGCGGGGAGATCAGGGGTTGCAGTTGCTCGAGGCCGTTCATCGACTGCTCCCCGGGCGCTGCGGATTGAGGAATTCACGCATCTGCTCGACCATTTCACTTTGCGTGCTCAACGGCATCAGCAGCACCCGCAGTTTCTGCGCGAGCAATTCCCAGCGCGCGATGCGGGCTTCGGCCTGAGCGCGATAAGTCTGGCGCAGATCGAAATTGAGCGTGTCGAGTTCCAGTTGCGCGCCTCTTTCCGCGAACCTCAAAAGCCCGGCGGCGGGCAGGGCGTGGTCCAGCGGATCGGACAGCGGCAGCATCAGCAGGTCGCAATGGCGCGACAGCAGGCTCAGTTGCTGTTCGGCGCTGTCAGACAGCGCACGCTCATCGCAGATCACGATCACCAGGCTGCCCGGGCGCAACACCTCGCGGGCCCGGCGCAGCGCCACGCCGAGGGCGTCGCGGTCTGGCTCGCGTTCGCTGTGCAGCGACTGATTGACCTTCACCAGGCGATTGAGTAACTGCAACAGGCTCTGCTTGCTGCGGCGCGGTTTGATTTCGTAATGCTCGTTGTCACCGAACACCAGCCCGCCGACCCGGTCGTTGTGGCCCAACGCAGCCCAGCCGATCAGTGCCGCCGCTTGCGCCGCGAGCACCGACTTGAACATCAGCCCGGAACCGAAAAACAGGCGGGTACTCTGCTCGACCATGATGAAGATCGGCCGCTCGCGCTCTTCATGGAACAGCTTGGTGTGCGGCTCCTGGGTGCGTGCCGTCACGCGCCAGTCGATGGTGCGCACGTCGTCGCCGGCCTGATAGACCCGCACTTGATCGAAGTCGACCCCGCGACCGCGGAATTTCGAGTGATGCAGGCCGATCAGCGGGCTGCGCTGGCTCGGTGTGGAAAACAGCTGCACTTCGCGCACACGGTGACGCATCTCGATCAGGTCGGTGAGGCTGATGCGGATGCCCGGTTCGGACGGCAGGGGGGTGTTCATGGGGGTCAAGCGACGGCTACGACGTCGAGAATCCGCTGCACCACCCGATCCTGATCGATGCCGGCGGCTTCGGCTTCAAACGACAGAATGATGCGGTGACGCAACACGTCGAACAGCACCGCCTGAATGTCTTCGGGGCTGACGAAGTCGCGTCCGGCCAGCCAGGCGTGGGCACGGGCGCAGCGGTCAAGGGCGATGGAGCCGCGCGGGCTGGCGCCATAGGCGATCCACTCGGCCATTTCCGGGTCGAATTTGGCCGGGGTGCGGGTGGCCATGACCAGTTGCACCAGGTATTCCTCCACGGCGTCGGCCATGTACAGACCGAGGATTTCCTTGCGCGCGGCGAAGATCGCCTGCTGGCTGACCCGGCGTTCAGGCTTGGTTTCGCCGTTCAGCGCTTCGCCACGGGCCTGTTGCAGAATCCGGCGTTCGACGGCGGCGTCCGGGAAGCCGATTTTCACGTGCATCAGGAAGCGGTCGAGCTGCGCTTCCGGCAGCGGGTAGGTGCCTTCCTGCTCGATCGGGTTCTGCGTGGCCATTACCAGGAACAGTGGCGACAGTTCGTACGTGCTGCGCCCGACGCTGACCTGACGTTCGGCCATGGCTTCGAGCAGCGCCGATTGCACCTTGGCCGGGGCACGGTTGATTTCGTCCGCCAGCACCAGGTTGTGGAAGATCGGCCCTTGCTGGAACACGAAACTGCCGGTTTCCGGGCGATAGATCTCGGTGCCGGTAATGTCGGCCGGCAGCAGGTCGGGGGTGAACTGGATGCGATGGAACTGGGCTTCGATGCCCTCGGCGAGTTCTTTGATCGCTTTGGTCTTGGCCAGACCCGGAGCGCCCTCGACCAGCATGTGGCCGTCGGCGAGCAGGGCGATGAGCAAGCGCTCGATGAGTTTTTCCTGGCCGAGAATCTGCGTTGAAAGAAAGGTTCGCAGCGCTAGCAGCGCTTCACGATGTTCCATCGGTGACTGTTCCTGGAAAGGGTGGCCCCAGGCGTTCGGATAACGCCGGGGCTGGGGGCGTTACTTTAATCCATCGAGGGGGGTGGCGACTAACGGCATTTTGCGCAAAGTGCAGGAAATGACCGGGGTAATTGTTGGATTTTTGTAGCGGGGGAGAGGTGCGGTGTTCTTCAAGGCCTCTTCGCGAGCAGGCTCGCTCCCACATTTGAACGGCGTACACCGGTCAGAGTGGGAGCGAGCCTGCTCGCGAAAGGGCCCGTGAGGCCAACATCAAATCTGGCTGATGTAAGTCCCGGTGCCATCCAGAATGTTCTTCAGGGTTTCCTCAACTTCATCCAGATCCACCATGTCCGGATTGAAGGTGATTTCCAGCACATCATCCCCATTCAACGCATCGGCATCCGCCGCCGCGATTTCGATCTTCAGCAGCGTCTTGCTCAGGGTGACCTTTACGCCGTCGAGGGTCGAAGGTTCGCCGTCCAGGGTGATTTCCAGTTCATCCTCGTCCGGGTAGCGGCTCATCAGAAACATATCGCCCTTGTCGCTGTGGCAGCAGAGCATGGCCATGTTGTCTTCTTCGTCGTCGCACGGATTGACGATCAGTAGGGCGGTGGTCATTTGCATGGGGAATTCCTGCCTCGGCGGGCGTGTTGGTCGCAATTGGGCGCGATTCTGCCAGCCCTCGGGAATTTCTGCATGTGAGAGTGTCAGAGGATGTGTCGTGAACGCGACACAGGTCAATGGTCATTTCTGGCACGGATGTACCGTGAAATCGGGCATTCAGACCAGCATTTTCCACCGTGGCTGCTAGTGTTTACCGTTGCCAAAGCCTTGGTTTACGTGCCAATGACCGAATATGTCGCAGCACCGCAAGCAGACACATTGTCGCACCCATTAAGCTGCGCAACGGATGAGCACCCGTAAAGACATTGTCGGCAGCCCCGACAGTCGTTTTTGCAGATGCCCATTCAATGGAAGGTGAATGTGACCTGAGTGTCTCGTCCAGCTTCACCCACCTGTCCCCCTGTTTCCTCTGCCCGAGAATCAGGAACAGGGCGACACAAGCCCCGAAAGGGGTGTTGCACGCGACGCTTTCCATCAATAACAAGCTTAAGCGGAGTACCACAGATGGCTTTCTTCACCGCAGCCAGCAAAGCCGACTTCCAGCACCAACTGCAAGCGGCACTGGCGCAGCACATCAGTGAACAGGCACTGCCACAAGTGGCGCTGTTCGCTGAACAATTCTTCGGCATCATTTCCCTGGACGAGCTGACCCAACGTCGCCTCTCCGACCTCGCTGGCTGTACTCTTTCCGCGTGGCGCCTGCTTGAGCGCTTCGATCACGCGCAACCGCAAGTGCGCGTCTACAACCCCGATTACGAGCGTCATGGCTGGCAGTCGACCCACACCGCGGTCGAAGTCCTGCACCATGACCTGCCATTTCTGGTCGACTCGGTCCGTACCGAGCTGAACCGCCGCGGCTACAGCATCCACACCCTGCAAACCACCGTGCTCAGCGTGCGTCGTGGCAGCAAGGGCGAGTTGCTGGAAATCCTGCCAAAAGGCAGCACCGGCGAAGGCGTGCTGCACGAGTCGTTGATGTACCTGGAAATCGACCGCTGCGCCAACGCGGCCGAACTGAACGTGCTGAGCAAAGAGCTGGAACAGGTGCTTGGTGAAGTGCGCGTCGCGGTTGCCGATTTCGAGCCGATGAAGGCCAAGGTGCAGGAAATCCTCACCAAGCTCGATAACAGCGCATTCGCCGTCGATGCCGACGAAAAGACCGAAATCAAGAGCTTCCTGGAATGGCTGGTGGGCAACCACTTCACCTTCCTCGGCTACGAAGAGTTCACCGTTGTCGATCAGGCCGATGGCGGCCACATCGAATACGACCAGAACTCCTTCCTCGGTCTGACCAAACTGCTGCGCACCGGTCTGACCAACGAAGACCGTCACATCGAAGACTACGCCGTGAACTACCTGCGCGAACCGACCCTGCTGTCGTTCGCCAAGGCTGCGCACCCGAGCCGCGTGCACCGTCCGGCTTACCCGGACTACGTGTCGATCCGCGAAATCGATGCTGACGGCCACGTCATCAAGGAACACCGCTTCATGGGCCTGTACACCTCTTCGGTGTATGGCGAGAGCGTGCGGGTTATCCCGTTCATTCGCCGCAAGGTCGAAGAAATCGAACGCCGTTCCGGCTTCCAGTCCAAGGCTCACCTGGGCAAGGAACTGGCGCAGGTTCTGGAAGTACTGCCGCGTGACGACCTGTTCCAGACCCCGGTCGACGAGCTGTTCAGCACCGTGATGTCGATCGTGCAGATCCAGGAACGCAACAAGATCCGCGTGTTCCTGCGCAAAGACCCGTACGGTCGCTTCTGCTACTGCCTGGCCTACGTGCCGCGTGACATCTATTCCACCGAAGTGCGCCAGAAGATCCAGCAAGTCCTGATGGAGCGCCTGAAGGCTACCGACTGCGAATTCTGGACGTTCTTCTCCGAGTCCGTGCTGGCCCGCGTACAGCTGATCCTGCGCGTCGATCCGAAGAACCGCCTCGACATCGACCCGCTGCTGCTGGAAAAAGAAGTGGTACAGGCCTGCCGCAGCTGGCAGGACGACTACGCTGCACTGACCGTCGAAAGCTTCGGTGAAGCCCACGGTACCAACGTGCTGGCGGATTTCCCGAAAGGCTTCCCGGCCGGCTACCGCGAGCGTTTCGCTGCGCATTCGGCCGTGGTCGACATGCAGCACTTGCTGAGCCTGAACGAAAAAAATCCGCTGGTGATGAGCTTCTATCAGCCGCTGGGTCAGGTGTCCGGTCAGCGCGAGCTGCATTGCAAGCTGTACCACGCCGACACCCCGTTGGCGCTGTCCGACGTATTGCCGATCCTGGAAAACCTTGGCCTGCGCGTGCTGGGTGAATTCCCGTACCGCCTGCGTCACACCAACGGCCGCGAGTTCTGGATCCACGACTTCGCGTTCACCGCTGCCGAAGGCCTCGACCTCGACATCCAGCAGCTCAACGACACCCTGCAGGACGCGTTCGTCCACATCGTCCGTGGCGATGCCGAGAACGATGCGTTCAACCGTCTGGTGCTGACTGCCGGTCTGCCATGGCGCGACGTCGCGCTGCTGCGCGCTTACGCCCGTTACCTGAAGCAGATTCGTCTGGGCTTCGACCTGGGTTACATCGCCAGCACCCTGAATAACCACACCGACATCGCTCGCGAGTTGACCCGGTTGTTCAAGACCCGTTTCTACCTGGCGCGCAAGCTGGGCAGCGATGATCTGGAAGACAAGCAACAACGTCTGGAACAAGCGATTCTGACTGCACTGGACGATGTTCAGGTGCTCAACGAAGATCGCATCCTGCGTCGTTACCTGGACCTGATCAAAGCCACCCTGCGTACCAACTTCTATCAGACTGATGCCAACGGCCAGAACAAGTCGTACTTCAGCTTCAAGTTCAACCCGCACGCAATCCCTGAGCTGCCGAAGCCGGTTCCGAAGTTCGAAATCTTTGTGTACTCGCCACGCGTCGAAGGCGTGCACCTGCGCTTCGGCAACGTCGCTCGCGGTGGTCTGCGCTGGTCCGATCGTGAAGAAGACTTCCGCACCGAAGTCCTCGGCCTGGTAAAAGCCCAGCAAGTGAAGAACTCGGTCATCGTGCCAGTGGGCGCGAAGGGCGGCTTCCTGCCGCGTCGCCTGCCATTGGGCGGCAGCCGTGACGAGATCGCGGCCGAGGGCATCGCCTGCTACCGCATCTTCATTTCGGGTCTGCTGGACATCACCGACAACCTGAAAGACGGCGCCCTGGTGCCGCCGGCCAACGTCGTGCGTCATGACGACGATGACCCGTACCTGGTAGTCGCCGCGGACAAGGGCACTGCGACCTTCTCCGACATCGCCAACGGCATCGCCATCGACTACGGCTTCTGGCTGGGTGACGCATTCGCGTCCGGTGGTTCGGCCGGTTACGACCACAAGAAAATGGGCATCACCGCCAAAGGCGCGTGGGTTGGCGTACAGCGCCACTTCCGCGAGCGCGGCATCAATGTCCAGGAAGACAGCATCACCGTGGTCGGCGTGGGTGACATGGCCGGTGACGTGTTCGGTAACGGCCTGTTGATGTCCGACAAGCTGCAACTGGTCGCGGCTTTCAACCACATGCACATCTTCATCGATCCAAACCCGAACCCGGCGACCAGCTTCGTCGAGCGTCAGCGCATGTTCGACCTGCCGCGTTCGGCCTGGACCGACTACGACACCAGCATCATGTCCGAAGGTGGCGGTATCTTCTCGCGCAGCGCGAAGAGCATTGCCATCTCCCCGCAGATGCAGGAACGCTTCGACATCAAGGCCGACAAACTGACCCCGACCGAACTGCTGAACGCCTTGCTCAAGGCGCCGGTGGATCTGCTGTGGAACGGCGGTATCGGTACTTATGTCAAGGCCAGCACCGAAAGCCACGCCGATGTCGGCGACAAGGCCAACGATGCACTGCGCGTGAACGGCAACGAACTGCGCTGCAAAGTGGTGGGCGAGGGCGGTAACCTCGGCATGACCCAACTGGGTCGTGTGGAATTCGGTCTCAATGGCGGCGGTTCCAACACCGACTTCATCGACAACGCCGGTGGCGTGGACTGCTCCGACCACGAAGTGAACATCAAGATCCTGCTGAACGAAGTGGTTCAGGCCGGCGACATGACGGGCAAGCAACGCGATCAGTTGCTGGCAAGCATGACCGACGAAGTCGGTGGTCTGGTGCTGGGCAACAACTACAAGCAGACTCAGGCCCTGTCCCTGGCTGCCCGCCGTGCCTACGAGCGTGCCGCCGAGTACAAACGCCTGATGAGCGATCTGGAAGGCCGTGGCAAGCTGGACCGCGCCATCGAGTACCTGCCGACCGAGGAGCAGCTCACCGAGCGCGCCGCGACTGGCAAGGGCCTGACGCGTCCAGAACTGTCGGTGCTGATCTCGTACAGCAAGATCGACCTCAAGCAGCAGCTGCTGGACTCGCTGGTGCCGGACGACGACTACCTGACCCGCGACATGGAAACCGCGTTTCCACCGAGCCTGGTCAGCAAGTTCGCCGATGCCATGCGCCGTCACCGTCTGAAGCGCGAGATCGTCAGCACCCAGATCGCCAACGATCTGGTCAACCACATGGGCATCACCTTCGTTCAGCGACTCAAAGAGTCCACCGGCATGACCCCGGCGAACGTGGCGGGCGCTTACGTGATCGTGCGTGACATTTTCCACCTCCCACACTGGTTCCGTCAGATCGAAGCGCTGGACTATCAGGTCTCCGCTGACGTGCAACTGGAGCTGATGGATGAGCTGATGCGCCTGGGCCGTCGCGCTACGCGCTGGTTCCTGCGTGCCCGTCGCAACGAGCAGAACGCTGCCCGTGACGTCGCGCATTTCGGCCCGCATCTGAAGGAGCTGGGTCTGAAGCTGGACGAACTGCTGAGCGGCGAAATCCGCGAAAACTGGCAGGCGCGTTATCAGGCTTACGTCGCAGCCGGTGTACCGGAACTGCTGGCGCGTATGGTGGCGGGGACTTCCCACCTCTACACGCTGCTGCCGATCATCGAGGCTGCCGATGTAACCGGTCAGGATCCAGCCGAAGTGGCCAAGGCGTACTTCGCCGTGGGCAGCGCGCTGGACATCACCTGGTACATCTCGCAGATCAGCGCCTTGCCGGTTGAAAACAACTGGCAGGCCCTGGCCCGTGAAGCGTTCCGTGATGACGTCGACTGGCAGCAACGTGCGATCACCATCGCTGTCCTGCAAGCGGGTAACGGCGATCTGGACGTGGAAGCACGTCTGGCGCTGTGGATGGGTCAGCACGAAGCCATGATCGAACGTTGGCGCGCCATGCTGGTAGAAATCCGTGCCGCCAGCGGCACCGACTACGCCATGTACGCGGTGGCCAACCGTGAGCTGAACGACGTGGCGCTGAGCGGTCAGGCGGTTGTGCCTGCTGCTGCAGCGACTACGGAGCTTGAGCTTGCTTGAGTAGCCGTTGAATGAAAAAGCCCCTGCATTGTGAGATGCGGGGGCTTTTTTATTTCTGCTGATTTATTTGTGTCCGTTAAATCTTACCCCCTCACCCCAGCCCTCTCCCCCAAGAGGGTTAGGGTGAGGGCAGCGGTCTAACTATCACCGCACATTAAGACCTTGTTTAGTATCGAGCATCGACACTTTATCTGTCGGCCTGGTCAACAAATTACTGAGCGACTGGTCAAACTTCTGCAATGCCCGAACCTGAACTTCCTGCTGCTGATTAATATCCGCAACAATTTCCTCTGAACGCTTGAAGTCCGCCCACACCGGCGTCAACTCTTTCGCCTCAGCCCCCTTGGCCGTCCCGATATAGTTAAACTTACCGTCATAAAAATCCGCACTCACATCCGCCTTGATGTCGGAACTGCGCGAGGTCATCAACTGACTGTGAGTGTCGACGATCGCCACCACATCCGGGTTGGCCGCACGCAGGCTCTGCATGTCCGGATACACCGTCACCGAGCCGAACTGGCGTTGCAGCGAGGCTTTCACCCAATCCACGGCCATGTCCGGTTTTGAGGTGGCGACATAGGCGTCATGGATCGGTTGCACCAGCAAACTCTGGCCGAAACCGGTGCCAGCGTTGGCCTGATAGTCGCGCAGGTATTCGCGGTTGGTCTGGGTGCTTGGGCTGTAGACCACGCCCAGTGAGACACCGGGACCGCTTTTGACCTGGGCGGCGCTGCTGCGGCCGACCGGCTGGGTGAACAGCGTGTCGAGTGAGGAAACCGCTGTCGGGGCGGTAGGAACAGAACAGGCGGACAAGGCTAAAACCGATATCGCCAATGTACTGGCAAATGCAAGTTTCATGGTGAGTCTCCTGTGAAGCAACTTCAGTCGGAAAGTCAGAGGTGTCGGGGTTGATTAAATAAAACCGGCGACAGTGGCCTCAGACTACTCCCGCCAAACTGAAAACAACCTGACAATTTGCTGAATGACTGTCATGCAATAGTTTTATTGGCTGTAAGCGTTATTGATTAATTGCCGCAGGAAATAAAAAAGGCGCGAATCAATGATTTGCGCCTTTTATTTATGGCTGGTTAAACAACCATCAGTTTTTCAATGGGATCAGCACTTGCTCGTCAGGCGACAGCACCATGAACACCAACAACTTCGCTGGCCTGGTTTTGCTGGCGTTTTTCGACACCAGATGTTCGGAGCCGGCCGGTTCGTACCAGAACTGACCCTTCTTGTAGGTGATCGCTTGTTCGCCCTTGACCTGGGAAGTCACTTCGCCTTCGAGCACATACGCCATGGCCGTGCCGTCGTGTTTGTGGGCGATGGAGGACTGGCCGGGTTTGTAGTCGACTTCGATCATCATGGCTTTTTTGCCGGGGACATTTTTCAGCATCTGGTCCTGCAGGACCGAGACCTTTTCCGAGGCATCGTGAGCCAAGGCTGGAACGGAAAGGCTGAGGGCGAGGGCGGCGGCGAAGCCGTGCAGGAGTTTCATGGCGGGTCACCTGTGAAGTGGAGGAATCGGTCTTCACAGTAGTCCGCGGAGTGAGGCATTCAAACGGCCAATATTCGGGAAGTTCGGGTGACCAATCTGGGGGATATCAGCGCATTCAAATACGCCATCGCGAGCAGGCTCGCTCCCACATTCAACCGTATTCAAATGTGGGAGCGAGCCTGCTCCGGGCGGCGTTCCGACGATGGCGTTAGTTCAGACGATAGGGAAACTGTTGAAATCCACACTATTGGCCAGCCGGCTATCGATCAGGTCGATAAACCCCTGGGCCTCAGGCCGGTTGAAGTGCGCCTGCATCGCCGCTTCCGACTGCCAGTGGGCACTGACCGTCCAGCGGTGGCTGTCGTCGGGGCAGCGGTCGACCATATAGGAATCGCAGCCCGGGGTTTCGCGCAGGGTTTCGACGATCTTCTGCAACTGCCGGCCGAGTTCTTCCGAACGCCCGGCTGCAGCCCGCACCTCGACGGTGTTGATCACTTCGTTGGACATTGCTCACACTCCTGAATCAGGCCGGACGAATCCTGCTCATTGAGGGATAACGCCAGTGCAGAATAGGCCTGCACCCCGTGATCACCAATAACCAATCGGCGGTTAATCGCCCAGACCAATCATTCACGCGACTTGTTGCAGAATGTCGCGCAAGCGATCCAGAGCGATGTCGATGTCCAGCGTCTCGATGGCACCGAAGCCGAAGTACAGGCCGTTTTTCGCCGGTTGCTGGTGATAGAAACCATTGATCGAATACAACCCGACCTCGACCTTTTTCGCCAGGTCGATCACCAGCGGCAGATCGATCGGCACTTTGCAAAACACCGCCATGTGAAAACCCGCGCTGGCCGGCACCGCGTCGAGCCAGGGCGACAGATCGGTCGCCATGCGCGCCAGAATCCGCTCCCGGCGCTGGGCATAAATAGTGTGGCAGCGGCGGATGTGCTTGAGCAGGCAACCCTCGGCGATGAACTTGGCCAGCGCCCATTGCGGCAGGGTGGAGGCGTGCAGGTCGGTGAGTTGCTTGGCGCGGATCACCGCTTCGAGGATCGCCGGGGGCAGAATCGCGTAGCCGAGTCGTAACTCCGGCAGCAGGGTCTTGGAGAAGGTCCCGACGTAAGCGACGATGCCGCGCTGATCGAGGTTGTGCAGTGAGTCCGTCGGCCGGCCCTCGTAGCGGAACTCGCTGTCATAGTCGTCCTCGATGATGATCGCGCCGAGTTCGTAAGCCCGGGCCAGCAACGCCTCGCGCCGCGCATGGCTCATCGGCATCCCCAGTGGAAACTGGTGCGACGGTGTCACGTAGATCAGCCGCGTGCCGTCGGGAATGTGCTCGACCTGAATCCCTTCCGCATCCACCGGCACCCCGACCACGGTGGCGCCATGAGTGCCGAACAGCAGCCGTGCCGGCGGATAACCCGGATCTTCCATCGCCACCAGGCTGCCGGGGCGCAGCAGCACCCGGGCGATCAGGTCCAGCGCCTGTTGCGCGCCGTTGCACACCACGATGTCTTCGTCCTGGCAGTTCACGCCACGGGAAAACGCGATGTGCCGGGCAATCGCATTGCGCAGCGCCGGCAAGCCTTCCGCCACGCTGTAGAAGCCCTTGGAACCCGCCATCTGCCGCATCGCATGGGACACGCAGCGGCGCCAGTCATCGTGGGGGAACTGGCCCTTGCTGGTGGCGCCACCGATGAAGTCGTAGCGCAGCGAGCCTTCCAGCGTCGGATGGCGCAGAAATACCGGCAGGTTGCACCAGCTCTCGATCACCTCGGAACTGGCCAGTTCGGAATGGCTTTGCTTGCGCTGCACCGGCGTCGAGCGCGCATTGACGTAAGTGCCTTTGCCGATGACGCCGGTGAGGAAGTTTTCGTACGTCAGCTGCGCGTAAGTGTCGGAAATGGTCTTGCGCGAAATCCCCAGTTGCTCGGCCAGCAGGCGGCTGGGCGGCAACTGCGTGCCCGCGGCCAGGCGCCCGGATTCAATGGCGCCGCGCAGTTGCTGATACAACTGACCGGCCAGATCCTTGCGGCCGTTGATCACGACATGCAGTTCCATACTGACGGGGCTCCTGGGGGCGAATGAAGTGTCGGCCAGATTACCGCTGTTGCTGATCGGGAAGTAGTTGCGCACGACAAATACCTTGAATTGGTCACCGTCACTTGTGGGAGCGGGCTTGCTCGCGAAGGCGTCGTGTCAGGCAACTAAAAATCGACTGGCCCACCGCCTTCGCGAGCAAGCCCGCTCCCACAGGTTCAGTGGTGTACCGGTTTTCCGTGGAATTGGGGCTGTAACGTTGCCGAACCAGCGCTTACCGTGAAATCACTCTTCTGCTGCCCGAGACCCACCCATGTCCCCGCGTCTGGATTACTACAGCGCTTCACCCAAAGCCATGAAAGCGATGATCGCCCTGGAAGCACTGACCAGCAACCTGAGCATCGAGGCGCCGCTGCTGCACCTGATCAAGATCCGCGCCTCGCAACTCAACGGCTGCGCGTTCTGCACCGACATGCACTCGGTGGATGCGCGGCGGGCCGGGGAGACGGATCGACGCCTTTACGCCATCGCAGTCTGGCGCGACAGCGGCTTCTTCAACCTGCGCGAGCGGGCGGCGCTGGCCTGGGCCGAGGCGGTGACGCTGCTGGCGGAAAGTCATGTGCCGGACGACGTCTACCAACAGGCGCGGGAGCAGTTCAACGAAGCCGAACTGGTGGACCTGACCATGGCCGTCAGCACCATCAACAGCTGGAATCGCCTGGCGGTGAGTTTTCGCCAGATCCCCGCAGACCATTGATCAATGCCAACTAAAAAATCCTGTGGGAGCTAGCCTGCTGGCGAGGGCGGTTTGTCTGTGCAAAGCCCACACTGGATCTCCAGCAGCCGCCAACCCTGAATTCAGCACATAACCCTGCAGGAGTGAGTCTGCTCGCGAAGGGACATCATCAGCCGACATCACGTTGACCGGTCCACCGCTTTCGCGAGCAGGCTCGCTCCCACAGGTTGATGAGAGGGGGCCTGAAGTTTATGCAGCAACCCGATTCCTTATGGACAAAAAACGCGGCCTACGGCCCAATCGCGCAGCCATTTCCTTCGGCAGTCGTTCTGTCATATTCGGTATCACTTGATTGCAGATAGTAGCCAGCCCAACGCTAATTCCAATGAGGCTGCACTGTGTTTCAACGTCTTGTGTGTTCGCTGTCCGTTCTGAGCCTGTCCATCGCTGCTGCCCACGCTGCCGAGCCTGTCGCGCTCGACACGCCACGGCTGAAAAGCATCGACAACTTCCGTGATGTCGCCGGCCTCACGACCGCGTATTCCACGGCCCACGACGGCACGATGCGCGGCGGCGTGTTCTACCGTTCCAACGCGATCACGCCGTCGGCAGCGGATCTGGCGACCCTCAACAGCCTCGGCATCAAAGCCGTATACGACCTGCGCACCCCGAGCGAAATTGCCGGTACGCCGGACACCCTGCTGACCGGCGCGACCTACCAGAACATCGACATCATCGGCAGCACCACTTCGGGCGCGAACATCACCACCGTATCGTTCAAAAGCGCCGCCGACGCCATCGCCATGATGGAACAGACCAACCGCGCCTTCGTCAACGACGCGGGGATGCGCGGTCAGTTCGGCAAGCTGTTCAACGAACTGGCCACCACCGACGGCGCACAACTGTTCCACTGCACCGCCGGCAAGGACCGCACCGGCTGGACCGCCGCCGTGTTGCAGAGCATCGCCGGGGTCGACAATGCGACCATCATGGCCAACTATCTCGCGACCAACGACTACACCGCCGCCCGCGTCGCCGCGACCCTCAAGGCGCTGCCGCCGAGCATGGCCTCGATCTATGCGCCGTTGCTCGGCGTGCAGGCCAGCTACTTGCAGGCCGGTCTTGATGAAGTCACCGCCGAATACGGCAGCATGGACAACTACCTCAAACAAGGCCTCGGCCTGTCGCAAGAAACCCTCTACGTCCTGCGCGGCAAACTGGTCGAGTACAACAGCCTGCCGGGGCAGGCCGGGTTGATCGGCAACGCGGCCGCCGGTGCCGAATTGCTGCGCGAGTTGCAGAACACCAACCTGTCCGGCACTTACAACGCCTACAACTATTACCTGCAATCGGCCATCGACGCCGGCACCCTCGGCGGTGTCGAATCGCAGGTCGGCGGCCAGGTTCACGCTGACGCCGCCAGCTACCTGCTGCGCCAGAACGCGCTGATCGAACAAGCCGCCGCACCGTACGCCAGCGGCTCCGACCTGAAGGTCGGCCAATACCGGCTGTGGACCACGGCGCTCGCCGGTTACTTCGGCACCGACGGCTCGTCTCACGCCGAGAGCAGTAATGAACACAGCCAGGGCCTGATGGTCGGCATCACCCAGCGCTTTTCCGAACAACTCAGCGCGCGCGGCGGATTCGGCTACAGCAAAGGCACTGTCGGCGGCGCGGGTGGCGAGGCTGATACCGACTTCACCTTCTTCAACCTCGGCGCCCGCTACGGCTTCACCGGCCTGGAACGCGGCCTGTTCGTCGATGCCAACGCCAGCGCCGGTTACGTCGACTACGACAGCAAGCGTGAGCTCGGTGGCGGCCTCGGCACGGCCAAGGGCGACACCCACGGCAACCTCACCGGTGCCACCCTGGCGCTGGGTTACCGCGCCCCGGTCAACGGCATGATTCTCGAACCAAGCCTCGGCTTCCGGGTCAGCCACCTCGACCTGAAGGGCTTCAAAGAGAAGGGCAGCGAACTGTCACTCGACGTCGACGACAACACCGCCACCCGCCGCAGCGCCGTCGCCAACCTTAACGTGGCGTTCGCCCCGGTGGCGATGGGCGCCTGGCAATTGGTACCGGGCGTGCAAGTCGGATACGAGCGCACGTTGGGCAGCAACGACGTCAACAGCCAGGGCCACTTGTTGGGCCTCGACATCGAACAACGCGCCGCTTTCGACAACCGTGACCAGTTCACTGGTGGCGTCAACCTGATGGCCAGCCTCGGCCCCGTCAGCGTCGGCGCGGAAGTCGGCGCCAGCGGCGGCGGTGACAGCCACGGTTTCAGCGGCAGCCTAAAGGCCAGTTACGCGTTCTAAAAGTACGAATAAAGCCGCAAGGTCAAGGACGACCACCATTCACAAAGCACCAGATAAACCCTGTGGGAGCGGGCTTGCTCGCGAAGGTGCCATCTCATCCGACCTCACCATCAACCGACCCACCGCTTTCGCGAGCAAGCCCGCTCCCACAGTTGAAATGCAATCTCCTTGTGGGAGCGGGCTTGCTCGCGAAGGCGCCATCCCATCCGACCACACCATCAACTGACTCCCCGCTTTCGCAAGCTCAACAGGCATCCCCGCTTATGAACCCATCAACCCCGTCCCCTCAACTCCGCCGGACTCACCCCATACGCCTGCTGAAAATACTGACAAAACCGCCCGACATTACTGAACCCAAAGCGCAACGCCACCTCCGTCACTGATGCCGAATGCCGTTGCCCCAGCGCCTCGAAAGCCCGCTCCAGCCGCACCTGACGCTGATACGCGACAATCGACGTCCCGACGAAGCGCCGAAACCCCTCCTGCAACGCCCGCTGACTGACATTGCTCAACCGCGCCAACTCAACGCCACTCACCAATTGCTCCGGATGCGCCTGAATAAACTCCACCGCCAACTTCACATGCCGCGGCGCGACCCTCGGGGCCGGCTGGCGCAACGCCTCGGTAAAATTGTGCGGCCACGCCTCCAGCACCGCATCAATCAACATCTCGCGTAACCGCGACGGCATCAGCGTGCCGCTGTTGAGCAACAGATCAAACTCCGTCCCCGTCGCCAGATCGATCAACGCCTTGATCCCCTGAAACGCCGTCGTGTGCAGATCCACCACCGGCTCAAACACAAGCTTCTGCACAATCGGCCGCCCCAACAACGCCGACAACCGCTCAGTCAACTGCCCCCGATTCACCGAAATCCCGTGCTGCGCATGATTGTCGAGAAACCGCATTGAGCGGATATCCGCCTTATCGATCGCTAATCCCACCTGCGCCACACCGACGGATTCCGTGCTGTGGTTGAACACAATCTTGCCCGCCGTGGGAATCACGAAAGTGATCTCATCCTGCGGGTCGGGAAAGGTGACGGTGAAATCGCCGTGGTAATGCATGCGACGGAAACTCACGCCGTCGTGTCTGCCGTAGACGCCGCCGATGATGATGTTGGAGGGAATCGGCGGGGTGTCGGCGTAGCGGTTGCCAAAGAGACGGGAGAAGAGGGCGCCGAAGTCTTCGGAATGGAGATTTTCGGAGCGCAGGATGATTTTCTGGCGGGGTGGGGTTGGGGACACCTTGGGGGGTACCTTGGGTCAGGGGCTCTTGGGTAAGGGGGCGGTGGGGGGAGGTTAGCAGTTTGGGGATGACAGATTTGTGACGGGGAATTGAGTCGCGGGTGTTGGGTCCGCTTCGACCAGAAAAAGAGCGCAGTCGATGGCGGTTTTCGACCAGGAGGGGATGCGCAAGATAGATCTTTCCCCTTTCTGCGTTCCCGAAACTTGTTTGCAGAGCGTTGGAGCTCGCCGTAGTCATTGAAAAGTTCAGGCTAGGCGAAACTCCAGGCTTTCCAGCTCGACTTCGGCACAGGCCCCGACTTCGCCCCTATAGAGAAATACTGTGGGCACTCTCGCAAGGTGGAATGGATTTTGGCGGATTCGATTGCTGCAGTTAGGCTCGCCATTGCTCGATCAGCAGCGCCAGGGCGATCAGAATCATGATCAGCCCCGAAGCACGGCTGACCCTGCGCGCCGCTGCAGGCCTGGCGCGCAGTACCGCTTGTGAGCCAAACCCGACCATCAGGTAGATCACCGCGCAACTGGCGGTATGCACCAGGCCGAGCGCGACCATTTGCATCGGCACAGGCCACGGCGCGGCGGCGTCGGTGAACTGCGGCAGCAGGGCGAGAAACAACAGGAACACTTTCGGATTCAGCCCGCTGACGCATAGGCCCTTTAAGGCCCAACGCGTCCATGAGTCGCTGGTCTGGCTGGCGCCGGCATGCGGAGTGGAAGGGCAGGCGAACAGGTTGGCGCCCAGCCACAGCAGGTAAATCGCGCCAGCCATGGTCAGCACCGTCAGGGCCAGCGGATGCCCGGCGAGCAGCGTGCCGACCCCGGCCGCGACGATCAGCGTGGCGAGCAAGTGCCCGGAGAGCAGACCGCCCACGGCGGGGAGCACGACGCGGTGCTTCAGGCCTGCGGAAATCGCGTAGGCCCAATCGGCGCCGGGAGTGATCACAAACAGAATCGATACCGCCCAGAAGGCAGCGAATACGCTGAAGGTCATGGCGTCACCGATGGCCGTTGATGTGGCGTTGCTTTGCTCATATTGGTTTCCCATCAATCAGGTGTCGCGCCGGTTGCAGCGGCGCGGTTACTTTTGGTTGAGGGAAGAATATGCAAACCAGGCTAGAATATTTTTTCAAAGATACTCGCCTTGGCGCTACAGATTGGAAGGTTCTACTGCATGGACAGAATTGATCGGAAGATTCTTGCTGAGCTGCAAAAGGATGGTCGGCTGTCGGTCACTGAGCTGGCTGATCGCGTGGGCCTGAGCCTTTCGCCATGCCACCGCCGTGTGCGGGCGCTGGAAGAGTCCGGAGTTTTGCTCGGCTACCGCGCAAAACTCGACCCCGTCGCGCTGGGGCTGAACTTCTCGGCGATGGTCTTCGCCACGTTGCGTGAGGGTGACCGGCAAGCGGTGGACGCGTTCGAGGCGGCGCTGGTGGAGATACCTCAGGTGGTGGATGCACAACGGTTGTTCGGCGAACCGGACTATTTGCTGCACGTCATCACCCAGGATCTGCCGGCGTTTCAGCGCCTGTATGACGAGTACCTCTCGACATTGCCGAATGTGCAGCGGCTGACCTCGACGCTGGTGATGAAGCGCGTAGTGCAGGATCGGCCGTTACCGTTGTGAGAGAGGCTGTATCAGCAAGTTGAATAGGCAACTGCGGGGTCGGTTCTGCAGCCTGCGGCAGCTTCGGGTTATTCGGTGACTGGGCTGACGCTTTCGCGAGCAGGCTCGCTCCCACATGGATTTTGCGGCGAACACGAATGTTGTGGTTGGTGCGAAACCTGTGGGAGCGAGCCTGCTCGCGAATGGGGCATCCACGATACTCAGGCTTTATTCATCACCATTCTGGACACAGTGTTTGTCCAGCCGACCGATTTTTGCCGCCCGCTTCAACCCCTAACATCGTCTCCACTCCGTGAACAAACACGGTTCCCCACGAGACGGTGAACATCATGAAGCTTTCAAAAATCGTTCTTCTGCTAGTCCTCGGCGGTATCGCCGCGCAAGCCTTTGCGGCGGACGAAACCGCGCAAGTCGAGGCCTACAACGCTGCCGCTCAACCGGACATCGCGCACGTGGTGTCGATCTCCGATGCGGCTAACCAGTGCGGTGCGGTGCCGGTGCAGATGACTTATGACGACTCGACCGGTGCGCGGCATGTCGTGCAATACCAGGTGATGGGGAGCGGTTGTTCCAACGGTTGATGTCGGTGCAGGCGCTGGAGGGTCGACACTCCAGGCATGCGGCACTAAGCATCAGCGAGTTCTTTGGCCCCGGCCATGTCTTCATCGGACGCCAGCAGTTGCGGGATGGCTGTTTTCAGGAACTCCACCCAGGTCTTGATTTTGGCGTCGACGAATTTGCGCGACGGGTAGATCGCGAACAGGTTGTATTCCTCCAGGCGGTACTCCGGCAGGACCCGCACCAACGTGCCTCCCACCAATCCTTCGACGGCCGATGCCAGCGGTTGAATGCCAATGCCCATGCCATTTCTGATCGCGGTGGCCATGCCGTCGGCGGTGTTGATGTGGAAGGGCGAGTCGGGGATATTCTGCGTTTCCATGCCTTGTGGCCCTTCGAATACCCAGTTTTCTGCGGGCATCACCGTGTTGACGATGCGCAGGCAGTCATGCGCGGCGAGGTCGGCGGGCGTTGCGGGGTGGCCGCGTTTGGTGAGGTACGACGGCGAGGCGCAGAGGATGCTGTAGGTGGTGCCCAGGCGTTGCGCGACGAAGCCGGAATCCGGCAGGTCGCGGGCGAGGACGATCGACATGTCGTAGCTTTCTTCGAGCAGGTCGGGCAGGCGATTGCTCAGGGTCAGGTCGAACATCACCGAGGGGTGAATCTCGCGGTAGCGGGCGATGGCGTTGATCACGTAGTGGTTGCCGATGGCGGCCATGGCGTGGATCTTCAGACGCCCGACCGGCAGGGTCTGGGCGGTTGCTGCTTCTTCATCAGCTTCGCGCAGGTCATCAAGGATTTTTTCGGCGCGCTGCAAGTAGCGCACGCCGGCTTCGGTCAGGGCGAGGCGGCGGGTGGTGCGGTTGATCAGGCGCGTGTGCAGCCGGGCTTCGAGGCTGGAGACGGCTTTGGACACGTTGGTCGTGGTGGTGTCGAGCACGTCGGCTGCAGCAGTGAAGCTGCCGCTCTGGGCGACGGCGACGAAGCAGCGCAGAGTCTGAATAACGTCCATCGTGTTGTTGTCTCTGTGGATGGGGCAGCCATTCTAGGGTTTGCCGTGGGTGGTGTTGCAAATGTTTGCGAACGAGGGGCGGGCGTATGGCGGGTGAAGGGCTTGAGGACATTCTGGCGCCGGGGCTTTCGGTGGTGTTTTGCGGGATCAATCCGGGGTTGCTCGCGGCGGCGCAGGGGCATCATTTTGCCGGGCGCAGTAATCGCTTCTGGCGCACCTTGCACCTGGCCGGGTTCACCCCGCATGAACTGCAGGCGGAGGATGATCGCAGGCTGGTGCAATTCGGTTGCGGATTGACAGCGGTGGTCGAGCGGCCGACGGCGCGGGCGGATCAGGTGGCGGTGGAAGAGTTTGCCGCAGCGGCCATGGGCTTTGAGCAGAAGATCACCCGCTATGCGCCGCGCTATGTGGCGTTTCTCGGCAAGCCTGCGTATGCCGCGTTGTCGGAGCAGAAAGTCGTGGCGTGGGGGGCGCAGGCAAAGACCTTTGGCGGCGCACGGGTGTGGGTGTTGCCCAATCCCAGCGGCAGGAACCTCGCGTTCAATCTTCAGCAACTGGTGGACGCTTATCGTCTACTGCAAGTGGCGTCGTCTACGCCGAAAACATAAGCATCGCAACTGCGCAAAAAGTTGCGCACCTGCTTCGCCGATTTCACCCGCTAACGCCTTTCAAACCCTTATAAACCGTGCCTTTCAGTCAAGTGCGCAAGAAGTTGCACAGTACTGCGCAACTTCTTGCGCACTTTTTTCTGTTTATCGAAGTTTAAAACACCAAAACGTGAAGGCATCGTCGCCAAACCCTTGATCCGTAATGGCTAGATGATGGCTGGCACGGAACTTGATAACTGAACAGGCACCCGGACAGGCAATGGTGCCTGTCGGTTTGTGTTTTCAAGCAAGGAGAGCATCCCCATGGCAACACCAGCGTACATGTCCGTCACTGGCGAAAAACAAGGTCTGATCACTGCCGGCGCTTTCACTGCCGACTCCGTGGGCAACACCTTCCAGGAAGGTCACGAAGACCAGGTCATGGTTCAGGCATTCACCCACGACGTGATCATCCCGCGTGACCCGCAATCCGGTCAGCCAACCGGTCAGCGCGTGCACAAGCCAGTGGTGATCACCAAGGTCTACGACAAGGCTTCGCCTCTGCTGCAAGCGGCTCTGACCTCCGGCGAGCGCATGAGCGAAATCGTTATCCAGTGGTACCGCACTTCGGCTCAAGGTACCCAAGAGCACTACTACACCACCAAACTGGAAGACGCGATCATCGTCGCCATCAACAACAAAATGCACAACTGCCAGGACCCAGGCAACGCGCACTTCACCCACCTGGAAGAAGTGCAGTTCACCTACCGCAAAATCACCTGGACCCACGAAGTATCCGGTACTTCGGGTTCCGATGACTGGCGTGCTCCAGTCGTTTAATTACGGCTGATTGTTGTACTGCCCCGGCCAGTGCGGCTGGCCGGGGCGGCTTTGACCTACAGATTTTTTTGCGTGCGCCACGCTTCACGGACGGGCGCCCGTCGCAGCATTGCGCGAGGAACAAGGGATGTTCTCACCGGCCAACCAGCCTCATTTCAATCTGACCATCGATGGCGCGGACAGCGATTTCCAGGTGCTATCGTTCACCGGGAAAGAGGCGCTCAACACCCCCTTCGAGTTCGAGCTGGAACTGGTCAGTGAGAAAGCCTCGATCAACCTCGAAAGCCTGCTGCACAAACTCGCGTTCCTGCAGTTGTCACCCAGCGGCACGGGGATTCACGGGCTGATCTACAGCATCGCCCAGGGTGAGGCCGGCAAGCGCCTGACCCGCTACAAAATCTCCCTGCGCCCGCAGCTGTCGTACCTCGCGCATCGAGTCAACCAGCGCATCTTCCAGCAGATGACCGTGCAGCAGATCATCAGCAAGGTGCTGGAAGAACACGGCATCCTCGCCAGCGACTATCACTTCCAGCTGAGCGCGATTTACCCGGAGCGCATCTACTGCGTGCAGTACGACGAAAGCGACCTGCATTTCGTCCAGCGCCTGTGCGAGGAGGAGGGGATTCACTACCACTTCCAGCACACGTCCAGCGGCCACAAACTGATGTTCGGCGATGACCAGACGGTGTTCCCGAAACTCGCGCCGGTGGCCTATCAGCAGGACTCCGGACTGGTCGCCGACAAACCGGTGGTCAAGCGTTTCGGCCTGCGTCTGGCCACCCGCACCAGTCGCACCACGCGGCGCGATTACGACTTCGTCAAACCGAAAATCGAGCTCGAAAGCGATGCCAAGAGCAGCGCCCAGCCGGATCTGGAAGACTACGATTACCCGGGCCGTTTCGTCGATCGCGAGCGTGGCAAGCACCTCGCCAATCGCGCACTGGAACGCCATCGCAGCGACTATCGGCTGGCCGAGGGCAACAGCGATCAGCCGATTCTGGTCAGCGGGCATTTCCTCGCCCTGACCGAACACGCCAACCCGACGTGGAACGATCTGTGGCTGCTGACCGAGATCTTCCACGAAGGCAAACAGCCGCAAGTGCTGGAAGAGTCGGTGACCAGCGACACCACCGACAACAAGGACGATTTCCACCAAGGGTATCGCAACCGCTTCAACGCGATCCCGTGGGACGTGCCGTACCGTCCGCCGCTCGATCACCCGAAACCGAAGGTGCTCGGCACCCAGAGCGCGGTGGTCTGTGGCCCCGAGGGCGAAGAGATCTACTGCGACCAGTACGGCCGGGTGAAGGTGCAGTTCTTCTGGGACCGCGAAGGCGAGCACGACGACAAGACCAGTTGCTGGATGCGCGTGGCGTCGAACTGGGCCGCCGAAACCTTTGGTGCGATCAACATTCCGCGAGTCGGCATGGAGGTGTTGATCACCTTCCTCGAAGGTGATCCCGATCAGCCGCTGATCACCGGTTGCCTGTACCACGGCGCCAACCTGCCGCCGTACAAACTGCCGGACTTCAAGACCCTGGCCACGGTCAAGAGCAAGGAATACAAGGGCAGCCGCGCCAACGAACTGCGCATTGACGACACCACCAGCGAAATCAGCATCGCGCTGCGCAGTGACCACGGCGCGAGCGCGATCAATCTCGGTTATCTGACCCATCCGCGCCCGAGCGGCGGCCAGCCGCGTGGCGAAGGTTTCGAGTTACGCACCGACCGCCACGGCGCCGTGCGTGCCGGCGCAGGTCTGCTGATCACCACCGAGCCGCGCCCGAACGAATCGAAACACCATAAGGATCTACCGGAAACCGCCGAACGCCTCGCCACCGCGAGCGATCAGCAGGACGGTTTCGCCACCCAGGCCAAAGAGCTTCAAGCCCAGGAAGCGGGCGATCAGGACGACGTCGCCAAAGCCCTGCACGCGCAGCATCAAGGTGTGCTTGGCAGTGGCCCGGCGAACATGACCGCCAACGAATTTCCGGAGTTCACCGAGCCGCATCTGGTGCTCGCGAGTCCCGCCGGCATCGCCCTGACCACACCGCGTTCCAGCCACATCGCCACCGGCGAACACCTGGCGCTGAGCAGCACCGGCCACACCAGTTTTTCCATCGGCAAACGCCTGCTGGCCAGTGCCAGCCGTGGCATGCGCCTGTTTGTGCAGAGCATGGGCTGGCGCCTGGTCGCGGCCTCCGGCGACATCGACGTCAAGGCACTCAAGGACAGCATCAACCTGCTGGCCAAACTCAACATCACTGCCAACGCAGACCGCATCACCATCACCGCCAAGACCGAACTGGTGATTCAGGGCGGCGGCAGCGCCACGACCTACAACGCCGGCGGCATCACCCACGCCACCAGCGGCCCGTACACCGCCCACGCGGCAAACTTCGCCTACACCGGCGCGAAAAGTCTCGCCGGGGTGTTCCCGGAACCGCCGAAACCGGGCAAGGGCAATCTGGAATTGTTCAACCAGTACGCCGGGCGTCAGGGCATCAAGGACGGCGATTACGAAGTCATCGATGCGCTGGGCAAAAGCATCAAGGGCAAGCTCGACGGCAAGGGTTTCGCCAGCGTCGCCGGCGCTGCGCCGGGGCCGGCGCGTGTGGTGTTCGGCAAGGATCCGGCGGACACCTGGAGCGACGGCAGCTACATCGGCAAGCCGGAATGGCCGCTGAATCCGCCGGGCGCGGAAGACGTGCCGAGCCAGGTGCAGGCGATGGTGGCGCAGGTTCTGCCGAACAAGAACTGGGACATGTTGGAGAAGGGCAAGGAACTGGCCCAGACCGGCATGGGCGCCATGCAGACTGCCCAAGGCGCAATGCAAACGGCGCAGCAAGTGAAAGGCGTGGTGCAGGGCGGGGCGGCCGGGTTGCCGAAACTGGCGAGCGCGGCGCTGCCGAGTGCTTCGGGGATTTTGGGGGCGGCGAGCAAGAGTGGCAAGTTGCCGGGGCTGCCGGCGCCGTCGCTACCGAAGCCTTCCTTGAAAACCCCGGATTTGAGTTTCGCTTCCACTCTGCTGCCCGATGAGAAGTTGTCATGACTGCACCAACACCTGTTGTGAAAAAACGCGAGCCGCAAGTCGCGGTCGTGCCGCTCAACACTATCGATATCAAGGACGTCGGGCGTGGGGCTGCCAGGTTCGATGCGTGGCTGCAGTCGATCAGCGGTGGCGTGGTCACGCTTGAACGAGTCAAGAACGTTGCCGGCGCGCTGCCGGTAGTGGGCAATATCATGGCTCTGGTTGACGCCCTCGGAGACATAGTCACCCTGGCGAAGAGCAAGCAGCGTCAATTGCTGGATTGGGTCAGCCTGGGTATCAACCTGATCGGCGTACTGCCGGCACCGCCGACCATGGCGTCGGCGCGGATGACCTTGCGTCCGACGTTATCACTGGTTCGTCAGGAACTGCGCAACAGCGCGAAGATGTTGTTGGGCGACTCTTTGATCGAGGTGTTGATCGGGCATTTGAATGCCACCATCGTTGGTACGATCGATGACTTTGTGGAGCAAGCCAAGCCCAAGCTGGCAAGCATCCTCGATGATGCGGGAGAGCTAGGTCAGAAGGCGGTGAACGAGATCGCCAAGGGTCTGGAAACCGTGGTTAACGGCAAACTCGACGCCAAGGGTGACCTCAAGGCGGCGGGTGCCAAAATGAGTGCCGCGGGCAACCAGTTCTGGCATGACCCCAAAGCATCAATCGGTAACTTTCTTGGGGCTACATACAGTGCCTACAAGGCGGCGGGGAAAGGTGTCGCCAACAGTGCTGCGAAGCATTTGCTGCCGGAAGACGCCAAGGCACTTGTGCTCAGCAACACCGGGATGCTGCGTACCCTGGGTGTGGAACTTAAAACGCAGATGAAAAAGCTCGGTGATCCGGGCGTGCAGCACTCCATCGGTTGGTTGCTGCAGATGTTGGCGGGCGCTGTTGTGACCTGGCGCAAGCGCCGATCACATGGGCAAGGCGCAAGCGTCAAACCGGGAACTACCTCGAAGTCTCAACATCGTGCGGGAGAGGGTCGCCTGGAGTCCACCAGTCAACAGGCTCCGGCAACTCACGCACCGGACCCGCAGAAAAACGGCACCTGCAGCAGTACCTGTAACAGCATCAATTTTGCATTGGGTTCGGAAACCCTCAGTCATACCGATTTCAGTTTGCCTGGGCCGTTTCCGGTCGAGTGGACGCGAACCTACCACTCACGTCTCGGGGCTTATGATCAGGGCGAAATTGGCGCTCGCTGGATCAGCGAGTTCACCACGCGCTTTGATTGCGTTGACGATGGCCTGTCGTTCCACGATGCCGACGGTCGCAGCCATTCGTACCCTCTGCCCAAGGCAGGCTTGTCCCATTACGACGCCATCGAAAACACCACCCTGATTCGGGCCAGCGACGATCAGTTGTTGCTGTGCCGTGGCTTCGAACGCAAGGAAACCTACGTCCGGCGTGGCCAAACCTATGTGTTGACCGGCATCGTGTTGCGCAATGGCGCCGGGATCATGCTGCATTACGAGCATCGTCACGGCGAGCGAGCGGTGCTCTCAGACCTGATTACCTATCAGGAAAACGACATCAGCAAAGTCCACTTGCACCTCGGCACCCTGATCGATCATCACGGGCGCCTCACAGGCCTTTGGGAAATTTGCAATGGCGCACCGCTGCGCCAACTCTGCGCTTACCGCTACGACGATTTTGGCGATCTGATTCAGGCGCAAGACGAGAATGGTGCGGCATGGACGTATGAGTTCCAGCATCACTTGATTACCCGTTACACCGACCGTACCCACCGCGCAATGAATCTGCAGTGGCAGGGTACAGGTGCCGATGCCAGAGCCATTCGTGAATGGGCAGACGATGGCAGCTTCGATACACGCCTTGAGTGGGACGAAAACATTCGCCTGACTTATGTCACCGACGCGCATGGCGGCGAGACTTGGCATTACTACGACATTCTTGGTTACACGTACCGCATTCGATACCCGGATGAGCGTTCGGAATGGTTGTTCCGAGATGAAGCCAAGAACGTGATTCGTCATGTACATGCCGATGGCAGCACGGATCAGTATCGCTACGATGAGCGCGGCAACCGTCTCGAACACATCCAGGCTGATCACACGGTAGTGCATTTCGCTTACAACGATCAGGACTTGCTGATCAAGATAAGTGACGCGGAGGGCGGTCAATGGCTTCGTGCCTACGATAATCAAGGGAATCTCGTCGAAACTGTCGATCCGTTGGGCAACAAGACGGAATACGCCTACGACAAGACTGGCCGGCCGACCGCGATCAAGGACGCCAACGGCAACGAGAAAACGCTGGCCTACAACAATGCCGGACAATTGGTGGAGTATGTCGATTGCTCGGGCAAGACCAGCGCCTGGGAATACAACGAACCGGGCCAGATGGTTTGCTTCACCGATGCGCTCGGGAACAGCACTGAATATCAATACAAGGCTGGGCACCTGGTATTGATCAAACACCCGGACAAGACCGAGGAGCGCTTTCAGCGCGATGCCGAGGGGCGGTTGCTGGCTTACACCGATGGACTGGATCGTTGCACCACCTGGAGCTACACCGCCGCCGGATTGATTTCCGAACGAGTCGATGCAGCCGAACAGACCTTGCGTTATCGCTGGGATCGGCTCGGAAGATTGACGAATCTGGAAAACGAAAACGAGAGCAGTGCGCAGTTCCACTACGACCCGGTGGGACGTCTCCTGATGGAGACCGGCTTCGACGGTCGAACGACACGATATCAGTACGACTCCGTCTCAGGTCGGCTGGTGGGCACCCGTACCGCAGAGCGCAGCATTGCTCTGAGCTACGATCCGATGGGCCGCATAACGGAGCGTCGCGCCAGTCTGGGCAATCAACAGCAAAGCGAGACCTTCGCCTATGACGGCAATGGAAACCTGGTCATGGCGAGCAATGCTGACAGCCGACTGCAATGGTTCCATGACCCTGCCGGGAACCTGCTGCGTGAGCACCAACACTATCTTGGCCTGGAAAAGCCACTGGTTGCGGTCTGGCAGCACGAGTACGACGTACTCAATCAGCGTGTCGCAACGACGCGTCCTGATGGTCACCGGGTCAGTTGGCTCACGTATGGCAGCGGCCATTTGTTGGGGCTACGGCTGGACGAGCACGAACTGGTCGGCTATGAGCGCGACGATTTGCATCGAGAGGTGGTTCGTCATCAGGGTAATCGCCTGCTGCAAACCCAAAAATGGGATCCGGCCGGGAAGTTGCAACAGCAACTGCTCATACACGGCGACAGCAAAACAGCCGTATTGAAGCGTGAGTACAAATACGATGCCGTGGGTGAACTGACGGATCTGGACGACAGTTTTCATGGTTTGTCGTCCTACCGTTATGACCCGGTGGGACGCTTGCTTGCAGCCACCACTCGACAGGGAGTGGAAACCTTCGACTTCGATCCGGCCGGTAATCTTCTGGACAACCAGACCACGCAGATCCGCCGACCGCTGGAACAGACGCCGCTACGCAGCAAACTGATCGATAACTTGCTGCGCCATTATGCAGGTACCCATTACGAATACGACGAGCGCGGCAATGAGACGGTGCGTTGGCATAACGGTAGCCGCCGCGAGATGCGTTGGGATCTTTTCGATCGACTGGTGCATTTTGACGACGCTCGCCTGGCCGTGGATTTTGCTTACGATGCTCTGGGCCGACGTCTGTATAAAAACTCCAACGTGCATTTCAAACAGCGCCCGGAAGCGGGTTCGCTGTGGAATCAAAGTGAATATGCTCGAAAACAGCGGGAGTCTGGCTGCGGTTTCACATTGTATGGATGGGACGGTGACAATCTTGCCTGGGAAAGCAGTCCGTCCCAACAGGACGTCGGCACGGGGCGCACCGTGCATTACATCTTTGAACCCGGCACTTTTGTCCCGGTTGCCCAGGCGCTGGTCCATAGAGCCATCGACCTGACGGGATTGCCTGATTCCAGTGGTGATTACAGTCTGGAAGATGATCCGTTATGGAACCATAAAGTTGCCATTCAACCTGTTGACGTATTGAACTGGTATCAATGCGACCATCTGGGAACGCCGCGAGAGTTGACCGATGCGCAGGGTGAGATAGCCTGGAGTGCCGAATACAAGGCTTGGGGCTCGGTTCAGGAACAGCGCTCTTCGGGTGCACGGCGAGAGGGTGTAACCAATCCGCTACGGTTCCAGGGGCAGTACCATGACCACGAAACCGGACTTCATTACAATCGACACCGCTATTACGATCCCGATACCGGCCGATTTATCGGGCAGGACCCGATCAGCTACGTCGGTGGATTGAATCTTTACAGTTATGCACCCAATCCTACCGGCTGGATCGATCCGCTCGGGCTGGCAAAAACCTGTTGCTGTGGTGAGCCTTACGTCAACCAGGACGCACGCTGGCGCCAGGTCATGGAAGATCCGAATACGCCGTCTTCAATGCGCGGCTGGATCAAAAATCAGGCAAGCCGAGTAGATGCCGGCAAGCAAGCCAATATCAAGGCACCGCCAGGCTATGAGTTGGCACACCGTCCACGGTTCGAGAATGACTCAGGGTATGACTATTCTCACGCCGACCCGATGCTGGCAGCCGATCACCGCGGCATTCAACACCGTTACTGGCGAAAACGCGGCGGATGCTGGACTGCGAGAATGCCTAAATCGGGTTTTCCGGGAACGGGTAAGTTAAGTCTGCCTAAACGAGGGGCGCTTCCATAAGCGAGGATTTATGTCTAAGACACGTGTGATTGGTACAACGACAGACGCTATTCAGGAAGAAGAAAAGAAACTGGGCCGAACACTGCCCAAGTCCTTTTCCGATTGGCTTCTTTCAAATAACGGGAAGTCACTGGGGGCGTTAACGATTTTCCCCGTTCTGGACGCTCGTGACCCAAGGAAGACCTGGGAATCGATCGATCATCACTTTAAAAAGGACTGGCAGGACTGGCTGGAGAATTTTTCCGATACCTCTACCGACTTTTCAGGACTTCTGCCGTTCGCCGAGTTTGGCACGGGGGATTATTACTGCTTCAACTATGCGGTAACGGGGCAGACAGGAGAGCCGGTCGTGGTCTTGTGGTCTCACGAAACCGGTGAAATTGACCAGGTAGCGGACAGCTTTGCCGCATTTCTTGTCATGCCGGGGCGGCCAGGCTGATGTTTTGATGCTGGCGCTAGTCATGAGTAGTCGCAGCCTGCTCACAGGTGCGAAATTGATGCTCGACCCCGAAGGGTTTGAAGGCAGCTGGATGACGGAGTAACGCCATCCAGCTCAGAGTCAAAGGAGTGACAACATGAAAGACGCCATTCGCTTGGGCGACTCCACCACCCACGGTGGCAAGGTCCTCGAAGCCTTTTCTCGGACCGACCTCAACGGCAAGCCGATTGCCGGGGTTGGGCACAAGGTCAGTTGCCCGTTATGCAAGGGGATTTTCCCGATTGCCGAGGGCAGCAGCACCTACACCGTCGATGGCGTACCCATCGCACTCGACGGCATGAAGACCGCCTGCGGTGCGGCGTTGATTGCCAGTGGGCCGAAAGGGGCTGTGATCAGCTGAATCCATATTTTGTGCATCGATTGCCTTTTGCAGGGCGGTGGGTTCCTGCCGCCTGTTTGAAGGGTACTTGAAGCATGAATGAAGTCGTTCTTCTGCATCGCCTGAATATTGATGCCAACCAACAAGCCGAGGGTTTTACAGGCTGGATCAACGTCAGGCTGTTCGAGTAAGCCGGTAATTGAAGTAACGATGGAACTCAAAACTCTCTGGATGTTAAAGGAATAAATATGAAAGCCACTTCTTTGTTTCTCGCTATCGCCGCCACTGTCGGCCTCTCTGGTCTGGCCCACGCAGAAGCGCCAGATCCCGCTACCCTGAAAGACATGTACGACAGCGGCCGTAACATGTCGGGCCTGATCAAGCATTGCGTCGACAAGGGCTACCTGAAAGCGGACAGCACTGAAAACGCCAATAAAATGGTGGCGTTCGTTGCGAATATGCCGGGCGAGTTCGACAAGGCCGATGGCGACAAGAGCGAAGGTTTCGGTCGCAAAGGCGAAGTGTTGGCCGACGGTCAATACAAGAGCCTGGAAGGCAACCTGCCGCCGGATCTGAACCTCAAGCAATGGTGCGAGCAAGCGGATCAAGGGATGCGTGAGGGGCTCAAGCAAATCGGCTTGTAATCGAAACGATTCAAACGACACCGAGGAGAACCTCGCCATGAAACCCGAAAAACCGCTCACCGACGCCTCGGCACTCATCGACGCTCGAATCGCTGAACTGGTCGATTGGCGTGGTGCCATCCTCGGCGAGATTCGCAAGGTCATTCACCAGGCTGACCCCGAGGTGGTGGAGGAGTGGAAGTGGCGGGGTGTTCCGGTGTGGTCGCGGGGCGGGATCATTTGCACCGGGGAGACCTACAAGGCGGCGGTGAAGATGACCTTCGCCAAGGGCGCGGCGCTGGCCGATCCTGCGGGGTTGTTCAACGCCAGCCTTGAGGGCAACACTCGGCGGGCGATTGATTTTCACGAGGGCGACCAGGTCGATGCGCAGGCCTTGAAAGCGCTGATTCGCGAGGCGATTGCGTTGAATTTGTCGAAGTGAATCGCGGCGTTTGTCTTGGTTCAGGAATAACTGGCTGTTTTAAAACAAATTTTTTTGCACGCAGGGCTTCCCAGATCAGAAAAAGGTTGGTAAATTGCGGCCCATTCTCGCAGAGCTTGTTACAGAGCTTGAGATACAGGGGCGTCGCCAAGCGGTAAGGCAGCAGGTTTTGATCCTGCCATGCGTTGGTTCGAATCCAGCCGCCCCTGCCATATTCAGAAAAACGCCAGTCCGAAAGGGCTGGCGTTTTTTTATGCGCGCGATTTGTGTCTGGCCTAGACAGTTGCCTGAGCCGGAGCGATTGACTGTTGTAAACTCCCCCGCGAAAAGTCCCGGCAGGTTGTTTGTCGGCGACCCTCACTCTCTCCAGACAAGAGACTTACATGGCTAATCATGACCTCAGCTTCACCCCTGATCCGGATGCGGATTCGATTTCCTCCGACGTTGTCGGCTTCAACGGCATCCTGGTTTCGACCCAGATCCCGACCCGCGCCGACGGCAGCCTGGAGCTGGGCGACATCACCCTGCAAAGCGAATGCACCTTGCAGGCGCTGAAGGTGGCGCTGGAGCGGGCGGGCAGTTCGATGGATCGGGTCATGCACCTGACCATCTACCTCACCGATATGGCTGATCGCGCGGCATTCAACGAAGTCTACAAGCGCTTCTTCGCCAAGCCATGGCCGGTGCGCGCTGCTGTTGGCGTGGCGTCGCTGGCGGTTGAGGGTATGCGCGTGGAAGTCACAGCAATGGCCGCCAAGGCCTGATTGCCTTGTGGGAGCGAGCCTGCTCGCGAAAGCGCCTGTCAGACAAAACATCTCTGACTGACAAATTGCTTTCGCGAGCAGGCTCGCTCCCACATTGATTTGTGCGAAGCCATAGATTGCCGACCACCACAGGTCCCTTTGGCTGGCGATGGCGGTCTGCCTGCCAAAATACCTTCAACCTGCCGCAGATTCCCTCGTACAAGGCCTGCCACTTGGCAGCACAGGCGTGCCGGCCAGGCGTTTCGCAGCTACAATGCGCGCCTTAACCGTGACAGCCTGACTAAAAAAACTATGTCCTTGCCCAAGCATCACCTGGAACTGCTCAGCCCCGCCCGTGACGTGGCCATTGCCCGTGAAGCCATCCTGCACGGCGCCGACGCCGTGTACATCGGTGGCCCGAGCTTCGGCGCACGCCATAACGCCTGCAACGAGGTGAGCGAAATCGCCGAGCTGGTGGAGTTTGCCCGCCGTTATCACGCGCGCATCTTTACCACCATCAACACCATCCTGCACGACAACGAACTGGAGCCAGCACGCAAGCTGATCCACCAGTTGTACGACGCCGGTGTCGACGCGCTGATCGTCCAGGACCTGGGCGTGATGGAACTGGACATTCCGCCGATCGAACTGCATGCCAGTACCCAGACCGACATCCGTACGCTTGAGCGGGCAAAGTTCCTCGATCAGGCCGGTTTCTCGCAACTGGTGCTGGCCCGTGAGCTGAACCTGAAAGAAATCCGCGCCATCGCCGATGAAACCGATGCCGCCATCGAGTTCTTCATCCACGGCGCCCTGTGCGTGGCGTTCTCCGGGCAGTGCAACATCTCCCATGCGCAAACCGGCCGCAGCGCCAACCGTGGCGACTGCTCCCAGGCGTGCCGCTTGCCGTACACCCTGAAAGACGAAAAGGGTGGGGTGATCGCCTACGAAAAACACCTGCTGTCGATGAAGGACAACAACCAGAGCGCCAACATCCGCGCGCTGGTCGAGGCCGGTGTGCGCTCGTTCAAGATCGAAGGTCGCTACAAGGACATGGGCTATGTGAAGAACATCACCGCCTATTACCGCCAACGCCTCGACGACGTGCTCGAAGACCGCCCGGACCTGGCCCGCGCCTCCAGCGGCCGTACAGCGCATTTCTTCCTGCCGGACCCGGAAAAAACTTTCCACCGTGGCAGCACCGACTACTTCGTCACCGATCGCAAGATCGACATCGGCGCGTTCGATTCGCCGACCTTCACCGGCCTGCCAGTGGGCACGGTCGAGAAAGTCGGCAAGCGTGACATGCAGGTGGTGACCCAGGAGCCGCTGTCCAACGGCGATGGCCTCAACGTACTGGTCAAGCGTGAAGTCGTGGGTTTCCGCGCCAACATCGCCGAGCCCAAGGGCGAGTTCGAAGAAGACGGCGAGAAGCGCTATCGCTACCGCGTCGAGCCGAACGAGATGCCGGACGGCCTGTACAAGCTGCGCCCGAACCATCCGCTGAACCGCAACCTCGACCACAACTGGCAACAGGCGCTGCAGAAGACGTCCGCCGAGCGCCGCGTGGCCCTGAGCTGGGTTGCGCGTCTGCGTGAAGAACAGCTGGAAGTGACCGCCACCAGTGAAGAGGGCATCAGTGCCAGCGTGACCCTGAACGGTCCCTTCGGCGTGGCCAACAAGCCGGAGCAGGCGCTGGAGCAACTGCAAGACCTGCTCGGCCAGCTCGGCACCACCCAGTACCACGCGATCGACGTGAAGCTGGATGCACCGCAGGCGTTCTTCATTCCGAACTCGCAGCTCAAGGCCTTGCGCCGCGAAGTGATCGAAGCGCTGACCGCCGCCCGCGTCGCGGCGCACCCGCGGGGTGGCCGCAAGGCCGAAACCACGCCGCCGCCGGTGTACCCGGAGTCGCACCTGTCGTTCCTCGCCAACGTCTACAACCAGAAGGCGCGGGACTTCTATCACCGCCACGGTGTGAAGCTGATCGATGCGGCGTATGAGGCCCACGAAGAGGCCGGCGAAGTGCCGGTGATGATCACCAAGCACTGCCTGCGTTTCTCGTTCAACCTGTGCCCGAAACAGGCCAAGGGTGTGACTGGTGTGCGCACCAAGGTTGCGCCGATGCAGTTGATTCACGGCGACGAAGTGCTGACCCTCAAATTCGACTGCAAGCCGTGCGAGATGCACATCATCGGGAAGATGAAAGGCCACATCCTCAACATGCCGCAACCGGGCAGCGTGGTGGGTCACATCAGCCCCGAAGACCTGCTGAAAACCATCCCGCGCGCGCCACACTGAGTGACGGGCGGGCGTGGCGCTACGGTGTCACGCCTGCGCGGGCTCTCGATCCGCCAGCGCTTCGAGCAAGTCGGCTGAAGGCACGAAAAACAGCCCCCCGGTGACCGCCGTGCTGAAGTCCAGCAAACGGTCATAGTTGCCGACGGGTTTGCCGACAAACATGTTCTCCAGCATCTGCTCGATCGGTTCGGGCGAGCGCGCGTAGCCGATGAAGAAGGTGCCGAATTCGCCAGCCCCCGGGCGGCCGAACGGCATGTTGTCACGCAGGATTTTCTGCTCCTGGCCGTCCTTGGTGATGGTCGTCAGGGCGCTGTGGGAGTTGCTCGGTTTCACTTCTTCACCGAGTTCGATGTCGGCCAGCTTGGTGCGGCCGATCACCTTTTCCTGAGCTTCGACGCTCAGCGCATTCCACGCCTCCATCTTATGCAGGTACTTCTGCACCAGCACGTAGCTGCCGGATTCGAACGCCGGGTCTTCGTTGCCGATCAGGGTGAAGTGGTCTGCCTTGCGCCCCACCGGGTTCTCGGTGCCGTCGACGAAACCGATGATGCTGCGCATGTCGAAGTAGCGAAAACCCTGCACCTCATCCACCACCGTGATCGCGCCATTGAGTGCGCTGCACAACTGCGTCGCCAGTTCGAAACACAGGTCCATCTGGTCGGCACGGATGTGCAGCAGGATGTCCCCCGGCGTCGCCACCGCGCGGCGGCCTTCCACGCCGAACTCACGGAACGGATGCAGCGAAGCCGGGCGCGGGCTGCCGAACAGGGCATCCCAGGCGCTGGCGCTGAAACCGCAGACACACGACAGGTTGCCGTTGGGCACGCGTTTGCCGACCGAACGGGTGAGGGCGGCGATGTCGCCGCACCAGCCGCGCACCTGGCTGGCGGCGTCCCTGCCGGGCATCAGCGTGGCGACGATGAAAATCGCGCTGCTGGTGATCGGGTTGCAGATGGCTTGCGGCTCGGGTGTCTGGTTATCCATTGATGAGGTCATAGTCGGTTCCATGTGCGCGGGGCTAAGGTCGGCGCTCATTATGAAACCAAAAACGTTTCATCGATATCTCAGAAGCGATCCAGCCGATAGGCATCCAGTGCCGGCAAGCCGGAATGTGTTCCCGAGGAGACCAGTTGCGCGACCAGCTCCGCCGTTACCGCCGCTTGCGTCAGCCCCAGGTGCTGATGACCGAACGCGAGCAGTACCTTGCCGTCGCAGACCTTGTCGATGATCGGCAGCGAGTCCGGCAGCGACGGGCGAAAGCCCATCCACGGTGTCGCGTCTTCAGCGTTCAAGTCGCGGCGGAACAAGCCCTTGCTCAAACGGTGCAGCTGCCAGGCGCGCTCCATGAACGGCGGGCGCTCAAGGCCGGCGAACTCCACCGTACCGGCCAGCCGCAGGCCGCCCGCCATCGGGGTCATGATGAACTTGCGCTCCAGCGAGGTGACGGCGAACGGCAGGCGCCCGTGCTCATGCGGCAGCATCAGGTGATAGCCGCGCTCGGTGTCCAGCGGCACCTGTTTGCCGGTCAACTCAGCAGTGAGTCTGGCCGAGTGCGCGCCACAGGCGATCAGCACCTGGCGCGCGGTGAAGCGGCCTTGAGTGGTGTTCAACGCCACGCAATGTTCCTGCAACTGGCCGCCCAGCACCTCTTGTTCGAGAAACTGCACGCCGGCCGTTTTCGCGGCGTTCACCAGTTCACACACCACTCGATACGGGTCGAGAAAGTGCCCGGTGTGCGGAAAGAACAAGCCGCCCTGAATCTGCGCGCTGAGTTGCGGCGCGCTGTTCTGCACAGTATTGGCCGACCAGAAATCCACCGGTACCTGTTGCTGACGCATGCGCGCCTGCAAGGCTTCGATGGCTTGTCGCGATTCGGCGCGTTCGAACACCAGCAGCGAGCCGTCCTCCTTGAGCAGATCGGTTTGGCCGATGCTCTGCAGCAAGCGATTCCACGCCGCGAAGCTGCTCTCGTTGAGCGCACGCAGGCCAGCGATCGTGCGCTGGAACGGCGCCGGGCGCAGGTTCAGCAACAAACGGGTGAACCACGGCACGGCGCGCGGCATGTACTTCCAGTCGAGGCGCAGCGGTCCCATGGGGTCCATGAGCATCGCCGGTAAACGCTTGAGGATCGACGCGTCGGCAATCGGAAACACCTGCTCGGTGGCCAGATGTCCCGCATTGCCGAACGAGGCGCCGTGGCCTGGCGGCTGACGGTCGATGACCACCACCCGCCGGCCCTGACGCGCCAGTTGCAGGGCGCAGGCGACACCGATGATGCCGGCGCCGATCACCGCGATGTCGGCGTTGTCCGCTGTGAAGTTATCGGACATGTTTCAGGCTTCCCTCTGACCGTCGAGCAATCGCCGCAAGTGCAGCGGATTGGCTTTTTGCAACGCTGACGGCAGCAGGCTGTCGGGGAAGTCCTGATAGCACACCGGGCGCAGGAACCGCAGGATCGCCGCGGTGCCCACCGAGGTGCTGCGCGAGTCCGACGTGGCCGGGAACGGCCCGCCGTGAACCATCGCATCGCACACTTCGACCCCGGTCGGCCAGCCGTTGATCAGCAGGCGTCCGGCCTTGCGCTCCAGCGTCGGCAACAAGGCCCCGGCGCGGTCCAGATCGGCGTCATCCAGTTGCAGGGTGGCGGTCAACTGGCCTTCCAGGTGCTCGCAAACCTGATGGATTTCATCGTCGTTGGTGCACTGCACGATCAGTGACGCTGCGCCGAAAATTTCCCCTTGCAGACGTGCGTCGGTGAGGAAGTCCTGAGCCTGTGTGACGAACAATTGTGCCTGGCACTGGTTCGGCCCTTCAGCGGCGAGACCACTGGCTACGCGCTGCGCTTGCGGATGTTCGGCCAGCGTGCCGACGCCGGTTGTATAGGCGCGGAAAATTCCCGGTGTGAGCATGGTCTGCGCCGGACTGCGCTGGACCAGCTCGGCGGCCGTTGCGATGAAACGGTCCAGTGCCGGCCCTTGGTGAGCAATCACCAGCCCGGGGTTGGTGCAGAACTGCCCGGCGCCCTGGGTCAGCGAGGCGACGAAGCCTTGCGCCAGCGCTTCGCCCCGCGCCGCAAGCGCCGCCGGAAACAACAGCACCGGATTGATCGAACTCATTTCCGCGTACACCGGAATCGGCTCGGGCCGCGCCTGCGCCGCTTTGCTCAGGGCCATGCCGCCACTGCGCGAGCCGGTGAAGCCCACGGCCTTGATGCGCCAGTCGCTGACCAGCGCAATGCCTGCTTCGTTGCCGGAACCGAACAGCAGCGAGAACACGCCCTCGGGCAAGCCCGATTTTTTCACTGCGCGAGTCAGCGCCTGGCCGACCAGCTCGCTGGTGCCGGGATGCGCGCTGTGTGCCTTGACAATCACCGGGCAACCGGCGGCCAGTGCCGAGGCGGTGTCGCCGCCCGCCACTGAGAACGCCAGGGGAAAGTTGCTGGCGCCGAACACGGCTATCGGCCCCAGCGCGATCTGCCGCTGGCGCAAATCAGAACGGGGCAGCGGCTGGCGTTGGGGTTGCGAGTGATCGACCCGCAGGTCCAGCCACTCGCCGGCACGCACGGTGCGGGCGAAGGTGCGCAGTTGCCCGCAGGTGCGCCCGCGCTCGCCTTGAATACGTGCACGCGGCAGACCGCTTTCGGCCACCGCACGGTCAATCAGCGCATCGCCGAGGGCTTCAATCTCATCGGCAATGCTTTCGAGAAATTCGGCGCGAACGCTCAGGGACGTCTCGCGATAACGGTCAAACGCTTGCCACGCCAGGGCGCAGGCCTGTTCGACATGCTCAGCGCTGCCGCCGGCGTAGGCCGGTTCCAGCACGGCGTTGGTGGCGGGGTTGATCGCGCGGATCGCTTCACGGCTGCCGGCAATGGCTTGGCCGCCGATCAGCATGTGGCCTGTCAGAGTCATGGCGCTTCCTGATATCTGGGAGTGAAGCCCCGGCGAAACGCCGGGGCAGAGACAGCGGTCAGGCGAGGTTCTGTTCGGCGGACCAGTTTTTGTACCACTGGCGGAACAGCGCGTACTGGGTCTCGGCGTAGCGGCGCTGGGCGTCGCTCAGGGCGTCGGTTTCGTTGAAGTGCAGGGCGTATTCGCGATCGCCGTTGAGCACCATCAGGTGCTTGTAATACAGCACCAGGTCGCAGCCTTCATCGAACGACGACAGCACCGCCAGCGCTGCTTCCAGCTCACGGGCCAGGCGCCGCGCCTTGGCGTCACCCTTGGCCGCTTGCTTGCTCAGCGCCACCAGTTGCAGGACTTCGCGGGGCAGGGCGTTGCCGATGCCGGTGATGGCGCCGGTGGCGTTGCAGTTGACGAAACCGTGCACCACCTGGGTGTCGACGCCGACCATCAGGGTCACGGCATCGTCCTGCGAGGTGATGTTCTCGGCGGCGTAGCGCAAGTCGGCGCCGCCACCGAACTCCTTGAAGCCGATCAGGTTCCGGTACTCGCGACGCAGTTCGAAGAACAGGTCGGCGCGGGTGGCGAAGCCATAGTAGGGGCTGTTGTAGATCACCGCCGGCAGGTTCGGTGCGGCTTGGAGAATGGCGGCGAAATGGGCTTTTTGCGCGGTCGCGGAGGCGCCACGGGACAGCACCCGTGGAATCACCATCAGGCCATGGGCGCCGACTTTCGCGGCGTGGGCGGCGTGAGATATCGCTTCACGGCTGTTGACCGCGCCGGTGCCGACGATGGTCGGTACGCCGGCAGCCACCAGACGCGCCACGCCTTCCTGACGCTCGGCCTCGGTCAGCAGCGGCCAGTCGCCCATCGAACCGCAGTAAACCACCGCGCTCATGCCGATATCGATCAACTCGCGGCCCTTGGCGACCAGGGCGTCGAAGTCAGGTTTGCGCGCGGCGGTGCACGGAGTCATCAGGGCCGGAATGCAGCCAGTGAAGATGTTATCGCTCATTGTTGTAGCTCCTCGGGACATTCATTCAGATCGGTAAAAAAAGCGGGGCAGGTCAGATGCCCCAGGCGAAAGGGTCTTGTTCGTCGATCAACAGGGTGGCGTCGGCGGTCATGTAGGCGCGCCCGGTGATGAACGGGCGCACGCGCTCGCCCTCCCATTCGAAGCGGCCTTCGAACTGGCTACCGGTGATGCTCGCCTGGGTCCAGACCTGGCCTGCGGCGAGTTTGCCGTCGGCGGCCAGGCAGGCGAGTTTGGCGCTGGTGCCGGTGCCGCACGGCGAGCGGTCGTAGGCCTTGCCCGGGCACATGACGAAGTTGCGACTGTCAGCCTGGTCGTCGGCGGCGAACAGCTCGACGTGATCGATCAAGGCGTCGTCCTCGCCGTGGATACCTTGGGCCTCCAGGGCCTTGAGCATCGCCCAGGTGTAATCGGTCAGGGCTTGGACGTTGCTCATCTGCAGGTCGTGGCCGTGCTCCGAGACGAGGAAAAACCAATTGCCGCCCCAGGCGATGTCGCCGAACACGCGACCGTAACCCGGCACTTCCACCGGCACCTGTTTGCGGTAGCGGTAGGCGGGCACATTGCGCAGGGTCACCGCGCCGTCCTCGTGCAAAGTCGCGCTGACCGGGCCGACCGGGGTGTCGATCTGGTGCACGCCCGGTTCGATGCGCCCCAGGTGATGCAGCGAGTTGATCAGGCCGATGGTGCCGTGGCCGCACATGCCGAGGTAACCGGCATTGTTGAAGAAGATCACCCCGCAGGTCGCATCCGGCGAGACCGGCTCGCAGTACAGCGCGCCGACCAGCACGTCGTTGCCACGCGGCTCCAGCAGGCAGGCACGGCGCCATTGGTCATGCTGGGTGCGCAGGCTGTCGCGCTTCTCGGCCATGCTGTTGCCGTGCACGTCGGGGAAGCCTTGCATCACCAGGCGCGTGGGTTCACCGCCCGTGTGGGAATCGATGATGTGTATTCGTTTCATGAACTCGTCCCTTGCGTGAAAGTCAGGCGTGAGCCGGGCGTTGGCCGGTGGCGGTGCTGGCGGAGGATTCAGCGGCTTCGCTTTCGTCGTCCTCGGTTTCCAGGCGAATCAGGTGCGCCGGTACGCCGGTGGCGGCGCCCCAGTAGTAGATGCCCAGCGCGCAGACCGCGACGATCACCGTGTCGAACGGATGGCTGAGCACGCCGATACCACCGAAGCTACCGAGCTTGGAGAGGACGATGGTCACGGCGTAGAAGCCGATCAGCCATGCCGACGAGCGCACTTGCTGGCCCAGGTTGAGGTGCGCGGTCGGCACCATGCGCCCACACAGCAGGTAGATGACGAACATCAGGATTTGCAGGCCGAGCAACCACGACACGGTGCCCCAGCCCGACCAGTAGACGATCAGCGCGGCGATGATGAACGACAGCGGCCCGAGCACACCCATGCCCTTGACCCGGAAGGGACGCGGCATGTCCGGTGCACTGCGGCGCAGTGCGGCAACTGTCACCGGGGCCACGGCGTAGCTCAATACCAGCGCGGCGGAGACCACGTTGATCAGCGCTTCCCACGACGGGAACGGCAGGGTCCAGAACACTGACAGGCCGAAGGTCAGCCACAGCGCCGGACGCGGGATGCCGGACTTCTCGTCGATGCGGGTGAAGATCTTGAAGAAGGTCCCGGTCTGCGCCCAACCGTAGATCACCCGTGGGGTGGCGTTCATGTAGATGTTGCCGCAGCCGCTGGGGGAAATCACCGCGTCCGCCACCACCAGGTACGCCAGCCAGCCGACGCCCAGCGCCAAGGCGATATCGCGATACGGCAGGGCCAGTTCCTTGGCGACGCCGGCCCAGCCATTGGCGAGCATTTCGGTCGGGATGCCGCCGAGGAACGCGGTTTGCAGCAGTACGTAGATAGCGGTGGAGAGCAGCACCGAAAGGATCAGCGCAATCGGAATCGTGCGTTGCGGATTCTTCACTTCGCTGGCCACCGAAATGATCGGCGTCAGGCCCAGATAGGCGAAGATCACACCGCCGGCCGACACTGCCATTTCGATCCCGGACAGGCCGAACGGGGCAAAGCCATGCACCTCGAAATTGGCCGGTTTGAAGAAGGTAAACAGCACGCCAATGACCAGCAGCGGCACGATGAACTTGAACACACTGACCAGATTGTTGGCCATGGCGAAGGTTTTCACGCTGCGGTAGTTGAGCAGGAAAAACAGGCACAACAGACCCAATTGCACAAACCAGCCGAGCACGGTCGGGTCGCTGGAACCGGCCTTGGTCAGTTCGGGAAACCACGCCGCCGCATATTGCCGTGAGGCGACGACTTCGATCGCCACCAGGCTGGAAAACGCGATCAAGGTGATGAAGCCCATCAGGTAGCCGAGCAGCGGCCCGTGGGAGTAAACCGGGTAGCGCACCACGCCGCCGGCGCGGGGCAACGCGGCGCCCAGTTCGCAGTAGACGATGCCCAGCAGCAACACGGCGAACCCGCCGAGCAGCCAGGAAAAAATGCCTGCCGGACCGGCAATGGCTGACACGTGACTGGCCGCGAACAACCAGCCTGAACCGAAGATCGCCCCCAGTCCGATGAACGTGAGGTCTATCAATGAAAGTTGTTTTTTGAACTTGCCTTGGCCTGTCATAGCGTCGCCTTCTTGTTGGTTGTTGGAGGGGCGTGCAGTGGCGCTACAGTGAACTCATCAAGCGTGGCGCGATTGATGTTTTTTGCTGGAAGCGATGACGAATTCAGCACAGTCGCTCATGCGAAAGCCCCGGCTCGACAGGCTGTCAGCCTTGGGGCAATCTGCGCGCAGGTAAATGCGCAACGTGGGGAGTGAGGGGCATGATGCAGAATGCGTTTGCGATCCTGAGCCAACAGAACGAGGCGAGCCGGCCAGAGACCCTCGACGATCTGCTGGCGGGCATGGCGCTGCTGTTACCGATGCTGGACGTGATTCCCAACGCGGCGATCTTCATCAAGGATTTGCAGGCGCGCTACGTCATGGCCAACCGCACGCTGGTGCAGCGCTGTGGTTTGAAAGACCTGCGCCCGTTGCTCGGCAAGACCAGTGCCGAGGTGTTTCCGGCGCAACTGGGCCCGGGCTATACCGAGCAGGACCGGCGGGTGCTGGAAGAGGGATTTGTGCTGGAGGATCAACTGGAACTGCATCTGTACGGCAGTCGCGAACCCGGCTGGTGCCTGACCCACAAACGTCCGCTGTACGACCGCAACAATCAGATCATCGGCCTGGCAGGGATTTCCGTCGATCTGCAAACCGCCAGCGAAACCCATCCGGCCTATCAACGCCTGGCGGCGGTGGACGAGTACATCCGGGCGAACTTCAATCGCCGCGTCAGCCTCGGCGAACTGACGCGCATCGCCGGAATTTCAGTGGCGCAACTGGAGCGTTACTGCAAACGGGTGTTCCACCTGACACCGCGGCAGATGATCCAGAAAGTACGCCTTGAGCATGCGCACCGGCTGTTGCACGGCGACTTGCCGATCACTGAAGTGGCGCTGCAGTGCGGTTATACCGACCACAGCGCGTTTACTCGGCAGTTCAAGGCGTCGACCGGGTTTACCCCCCGTCAGTATCGGTTGGCGACGGGGAGCTAGGGGCGCGCCGGGGATCTAAGGGGTTCAGTCGCTTCCCTTTTGAAGTATGTCTTCCGCAATACGTTTGTAGAACTGCCGGGTCAGGCTGAAAAAGGAACTGAGTTTCCCATTTTGAGGTAGTAGTTCATTGCTGGCGAGACGTTGAAGAGCGCTCTCATCGTTTTTGTATTTTTCATAGAACTCATTCAATTCATGTCTCCATTTCCGTCGTTCTGTGCGTAAGAAGGGGCTGTCCAGGTTGAGCACATCGATGGTGTATAGCGCACAGTCTTTATCTTTTTGATTCAACCCTTCAGCAGGAACGACGCTTCCGTCCGGTAGATACCAGAAATAGCGAGCGCAATCAGCCTGGCGAGGTGAAACAAAACGTTGCATGTCGACAGCTTTCTGTTTTTTAGGAGCATGACCACCGAATATCATCTTGGGATGTTTGACAGGCTGAGCTGCTTTAAAGGAACCGATCTCGTCGCTGCGTAAGGCGCTCGCCGCTATATTGCTACTGTCGAAAGTACGCTGAGGGCTCTGGCTTTTGTTCTCTAGATGCTCAATGTGATATCCCAGTTGATACTGATCAGCGCGTAATTCGCTGTAGCAGCACAGAAAGCATTGCTCGGAGAGCATGATGTTCAAAATTTTCTGTCTGTGCTTGAAATAGTTCCATTTGAGTGATGCATGTCGAGATGTCTGAGGTGGTTCTTTTTTCAGGTATTTTTCCGCGTTTACCCGCTCACGGATATATTTCATCTGCTCAGCGCCTTTTGTCGCTGAATGTCCCGTTTGAGCCTAAGCAGTTGTGGGTGCAATTCACCCAACGTGGCAATCAATTGCTCCATTAACAGAACACTTTCAGGGGCTTCATGGAACCCTTGGTCAACGAGTGCGGTGAGTCGCTTCAGGTCGGTTTTCTCTGGTACGGGCGGCAGTGGATCCACCTCCATTACACTTTGCAGTACGTCACCGCTAGATTCGCCATAAGTGTGGACAAGGGGTTCACTTGCCACGATTTGACCATCGGCATTGCGGTCGACTACCCGAATGTTTTCCCGGCGCACCGTACTTAGTACTTGAGGACTGTGCGTCGTGACAATGAACTGTATTTTTGGGAAGGCGTCCTGCAGTTGCTTCAGGATTGTTTGTTGCCATCCGGGGTGCAGGTGCATATCGATCTCGTCAATAAGCACAACGCCAGAGGTTTTCTTCACGGCGTCTTTTTTATAATAGTAATTCAACAGCGCGCAGCGGCAGGCAAGATCACCGACCAGTTCAATCATGCAGCGAACACCATCGCCCAGTTGAGAGAGCTTCAGCTCCTCGGAGCCATGCTTGAAAAGCAGATCCTTTTCGCCAGGCTTCGGGAGTTGAACCTGCCAGCCAGTGACGGTGCAGATCGCATTACCCACCCCCTTCCACAGTAGAGCAATTGACTCACGATTAAGTAATCCACTGTTCGCTGAAGAAAATAGAAACATAACGAACCATTCGAACCTCATGAAGCTCGATTTAACGCTCGTTGCACCGTCGTATCCCACAAATCTGAGAGTAGAACGACTAGTTGCTTTAAGACCTGCACTTCTTTTCCAAAGGCGATTTGTTCCGTAACAGGCGATAACCGGTAGATCAGTAGCCCGTACATTTTCTCCCAAAAGAAGATCAAGATCTTCAGATACAGCATCCATTGCCTTTTCGGCTGCACGCACGTCGACAAAACTACCGCGTAACCATTGAAGTCTGGCTTTTTCAGTCTTTAGCGCACAGCCAGTTTTATTGAGAGAAAGACTCTCAAAGAGATCGTCCTCGTCATCCTCATCAAAGGCGTCCGAGTCCCAGTCTTCAGGAAAGACAAACTTCCCTTCAACCGAGCACGGAAACTGCAACGCAATGACACCGTTTGCTGTCTGGATGCGATGTACATCGTCGATGTCGATTCGAGGTGGTGATCCTGGTCTGACATCGTTCCCATAGTTGCGAACATAGGACCAAAGTAGCAGCCTCAAAGCGCTCATCAACGTCGTTTTGCCGCAACCGTTCACACCCACAATGACTGTCAGATCGGGGTGTAATTTGAGATTAAATTTTTCGAAACCTCGGTAGTTTTTCAGGCGAATGTTACCGAGTCTCAAAGGGCACCCTCCGATCCGTCTACTGTGATCGATAGATTGGGGAAATTAAAGTTGCATCCAGGGCAGAGCTGATTGCTAGTACTAATGTTTCTGTGCGCTTGCATGTTGAACCTTGAGCGTCCATGAACGGGCATGACTATCCGAAACAGGCAGCAATGTTAGCAGTACAAATTCTGACGAGCATTGTTATAGTCAGGCCTTGACCCAACGCTGCCGGCTCCAGGCACTCAGCGAATCCACGCCCAGCACCAGAATCAGCATCGCCAGAATCACCGTGCTCGCCTGCGCTTCCTGAAACAGGCTCAGGCTGACATACAGCATCTGCCCCAGCCCGCCGGCGCCGACGAAGCCCAGCACGCTGGCCATGCGGATGTTGTTTTCCCAGCGGTACAGGCAATAGGCGAGTAACTGCGGGGCGAGGTTGGGCAGGGTGCCGTAGCAGAAGGCGAGCACCGGGTTGCCGCCCTGCAAGCGGATCGCTTCGGCCGGTTCGGGTGGGGTGTTTTCCAGCGCTTCGGCGAACAACCGGCCGAGTACGCCGGTGGTGTGCAGGGCCAGCGCCAGGGTGCCGGCGTTCGGGCCGAGGCCGGCGGCGAGCACCATCAGCGCCGCCCACACCAGTTCCGGAATTGCCCGCAGACCGTTGAGCAACAGGCGCGAGGCGCTTTGCAGCGGCCAGCCGAAACGCCCGGCAGCGGGTAGCGCGAGCAGGATGCCGAGCACCGCCGCGAGCAGGGTGCCGAGGGCCGACATGGCGAGGGTTTCCATTGCCCCTTTGAGGATCGCCTGCAAGTGCGTGGCGCTCATATCCGGGCTGAGAAAACGCTGCGCGTAGGCGCCCATCTGCTTGAGGCTGGTGCTGCTGGCCAGTTCACCGAGGTCGAGTTCGAGATAAACGAATGAGGCGATAACCGCGACACCAATGCCGACGATCAGCAACAGATTGATCAGGCGATTCATGTCAGCCTCCAGCGCAGCAGGCGGCTGAGTTGATCGGCGCCGAGCACCAGGATCAGGAAGGTCAGCAACATGCTCGCCACTTCACCACTGGCGAACATGCGCAGCGACAGGTCGATCTGCTGCCCCAGGCCACCGGCACCGACAAACCCCATCACCACCGACGCCCGAATCGCGCACTCCCAGCGATAGACCGTGTACGACAGCAGCTCCGCCGCGACATTTGGCAGAATCCCGTAAGCAAAACCTGCGAGCCGCCCGCTGCCGGCCTGCATCAAGGCATGCGCCGGACGCTGGTCGGTGGACTCGAAAATTTCCGCATAAACCTTGCCGAGCATGCCGCTGTAGGTGATGGCGATCGCCAGCACACCCGCCGCCGGGCCGAGGCCCACGGCGCGCACGAACAGCAGCGCCCAGACGATTTCCGGCACGCTGCGCAGGAAGATCAGCAGCCCGCGCACCGGCCAGCGCAGCAAGCGCCCGGCCCGGCTTGGAACACCACTCCGTGAGGCTGCAGACAGCGACAGCGCACGGCTGGCAAGCAAACTGGCCGGCACCGCCAGCAGCAAAGCCAACGCCATACCGGCGGTGGCGATGGCCAGGGTTTGCAGGGTGGCTTTGAACAGAAGTTGGAGGAAATCGGCGTCGTGCGCCGGCGGCCAGAAGCCCGCGATGAAACGGCCCATTTCGGTCTGGCTGTCGGTGTGCAGCAGCACCCCCAGATCCAGTTCGCTGAGCTGGATGCCCGGCCACAACAAGACGATCGCCAGCAAGGTCAGCAGCAGTCGCGGCCCGCTAGCCGGGTCTCGTGAATCGATCTTCAGCATCGCGGAATCTGCACGATCAGCGGCGCACTCGGCGTCGTCGGGCTTTGCAATTGTTCGTTGGCGTAGAGCGTGTCGAGCATGTCGCGGCTGACCTGTTCGGCAGGGCTGTCGAACAGGATCTGGCCGTCGCGCAAACCGATGATGCGCGGAAAATGCGCCAGCGCCAGTTCCACCGCGTGCAGGCTCGCCACCAGCGTGACGTGATGCGCCCGGGCATGTTGCGAGAGGATCGACAGGGTGTGCCCGGCCAGTACCGGGTCCATCGCGGAGACGGGTTCGTCCGCCAGCAGAATGTCCGGTGCCTGATACAGCACCCGGGCAATTCCCACACGCTGCAATTGGCCGCCAGACAATTGCTGGCAGTGAGCGAACAGCTTGTCGTCCAGATCCAGCCGTGCGAGTGCCGCACGGGCACCGGAAATGTCCAGCGGATGCAGCAGATTCAACAGGCTCTTGCCCAGGCTCCATTGCCCGAGCCTGCCGGCCAGCACAGCCGTCACCACGCGTTGGCGCGGTGGCAGCGGTGGTGCCTGATGGACCAGACCGATGCGCGCACGCAAGCGTTGGCGTTGGTGAGTGGAAAGGTGCCAGGGACGTTCGCCCAGGATCTCGATTTCGCCGCTGCTGGGACGCAAAGCCGTGGCCAGCAGGTTCAACAGACTCGACTTGCCGGCCCCGGACGGGCCGATGATCGCCACCTGTTCACCGGCACCCAATTGCAGATCGACGCCACGTAGCGCGTCGACCCCATTGGCGTGGTGCAGGCGGCCTTGTTTGAGGCTCAGGGTCATTTCAACAGATCGGCGGCGCGAGCAGCTTCCTCGATGCCCTTGTAGTTCTCGGGCTTGGTGTCGATGAAACGGCTGGCTGCCTGAAGATCAAGAATCTTCTTCTGCTCCGGATTGGCCGGGTCGAGGTCGAGGAAGGCTTTTTTGATCTTCGCCGCCAGTGCCGGGTCGAGCGTGCCGCGCACAGTCCAGTTGTAATCGAAGTAGGCCGGGGTGGTGGCGAACACATGAACCTTGCTGGTATCGACCTTGCCGGCGTCCACCAGTTTCTGCCAGACGCTGGCGTTCAATACACCGGCGTCGACCTTGCCGGCCTGGACCCAGGCAACCGTGGCGTCGTGGGCGCCGGAGTAGGCGACGCGACTGAAATAGGCTTCAGGTTTGATGTTGTCGTTCTTCAGCATGAAGTAACGCGGCATCAGACTGCCGGAGGTGGACGACACCGAGCCGAAGGCAAAGGTTTTGCCCTTGAGGTCGGCGAGGCTCTTCACGTTCGGGTCGGCGGTGATGAACTTGCTGGTGAACTGCGCATCCTGCTCGCGCTGCACCAGTGGGATCACCGGAGTGGTGGCGTCCGTCTTCAGGCGCGCCTGAACAAAGGTGAAACCGCCCAGCCAGGCCATGTCGAGACGATCGGTTGCCAGTGCTTCGACCACTGCCGGGTAGTCGGCCACGGGGACGAACTGCACTTTCATGCCCAACTGCTGCTCCAGATAAGCCCCCAGCGGCTCGAACTTGCGCAGCAATTCGGTCGGGGCTTCATCGGGAATCGCGCTGACCCGCAGCACATCGGCGGCATGCGCCACCACAGTGGAAAAAGTCAGGGCCAGGCCAGCGGTCAGTGCGAGGGTGCGTTTGAGCATGGAAATCTCCGTTTCATGAGCGTCGCATTCTAAGCGCCGCGGGACGCGGTGTCGCGGCCGGGCGCTCAATCAGGTTAGACGAAACGGCGAGGTTATACGCAGCCGCAGGCGTATGCGCCAGAGTCGACATGGTTGGCCTGCGGGAGAAGTGTATCTTCCTGATACGCTGTCAGCCTTTTCCCACGCTGGCAGTGTCGGCGGTTCTGCTTCTTGAATGACCAAGATGGAAGAACTCAGGACTTGGCTGCACCCGTTTTCGAGACGGGTCGATAGGCACTCAGATCGACATCTATTTCATGCTTATTGAGCTTCTGATCACCCACCTGCGTTGTATAGAACTTCGCGTAGCGCCCATCAATCTCCAGCAGTCCCCGGATGCTTTTGTATTTTTTGTTCAGCAGAAGCTTGATGTGCTCCCACTTGGGTTTCCCGTCATTCTTGACGTAATCGACGTTTTTCAACGGTTTAAAGTAATTGATCAGTTCCGCTTCGGTAATGGTGATCGCTTCGGACTTTGTAAGCGTTTTCAACTCTTTGTTCGAAGTGAGATCGAGGCCTCGCATCCTGAACCCAAGCAAGTGAATGATGAGCGACTCATATTCGTTTCTGGCGAGTTCGCTATTCAGCTCGTTCAGCCTGGTATGGGGAAACAGCCTATCAAATGGCTTTTGCTCCGTTTTTCCGATGTAGGCGATGCGCTGATTGCCCACATCAAGATCAAAGTGGTTGGCAATCTGATCAATGGTCAGCCGGCAGTTTGCCCGGCCTTCAGCCCCGGGTAACAGGCTGTAATCCACCTTTTCGGTTTTTGTGGTGTCCCACATGGCATTGTTCAAGGCGTGAAAGTCAGGATGGTTTTTCCTCGAATCAATGGCTTTTTTATCGTCTGTGACGGCATCCCAAAAAGGATCGAAGATTTTTATCTCGTAACGTGTGTCGTGATCGAATTCGACTTCCCGGGAATAAATGCCAAGCAGGATTTTCAGCGCAAAGCGTTCACTGAGCCATTTCTTGGCATGCGCGCGTATCGTCGCCAGATAAAGCTGTCGCTTGACCTTTTTTTGGGGAAGGTAGCGCTCCAGTAGAAGGTATCGGAGGAACGTGTCCCGCTCGGGAAACTTGCTCATGAATCCAGGCAGAGAGTGCAGCATATCGACCAAGGGGAAGGAGCACTGCAAATAGCGGAATGTCCTGTTTTCGGGGTCGCCGATTTCCACTTCACACTGAAGGTCGCCATTTAGAGTAACTCTGGTCTTCTTCGGGTTGAACCGACAGACGTTCATGATCGAGAGAAAGTAGATGTTGGCATCTTGATAGTGTTTGTGAGCCAGACGAAGCTTTCCCTGTTCACCGTACATTTGTTCGGGGGTCAGAAAGGCCCAGCTTGGTCCGTCAAAGTGGAAAATTTTCATACGTTGTCATCCATAACACTGAATTGAGGCGGTTGGCCGCCATCGTCCTTGAACCCGGCAAGCGGTTGCAAGCGTAAACGCTGAAGTTTCAGGAAAGCGGTGCTTCAATATGGGGCTTGCGTCATTTCTCTAAACAACCACTCGCTGAAGCATCGCGCCATCGGGTCGTTCTCGCTGTCGCGGTGGGTCAGCAGCGCCCAGTTCGGGCCGCGAATGGTTTGCTCAACCAGCGGCTGCAACAGCCCGCTGGCCTGCGCCTGACGGCTGAGCAACTGACTGACCAGCGCAATCCCCAGGCCGGAACACGCAGCATCCAGCAGCAGGCCCGGATCGGAGAAATTCAGCCCCTGATCCTGCTGCCCGACGTCGATCCCGGCCTCGACCGCCCAATGGCTCCAGTCCATTTCCCGTTCGCCGTGCAACGTGGTGCGCTGCGCAGCGGGTTGCGCCAATACGTTCGGATGACAGGCCGGGTAGAGGCGGTCGGCGTGCAGCACCTTGAAACTGCATTCGGCCTGGGAGCTGATGTCGTCACGCACGGCAATATCGATGGTTTGTGTGGCCATGTCCGGCACTTCATCGGTGCTGTAGATCCACAGATCCACCTCTGGATGCCGAGCGCGAAAATCCGCCAGACGCGGCAACAACCAGTGTCGGGCGAATGCCGGTGTGGTGTTGAGCACCAGTTGATTGGGCTTCTGATATTGCCCGAGGCGACGGATGCCAACCGCCAATTGCTGGAGCATCGCCTGCGTGGTGCTGAGCAGATCGTGGCCGGCGTCGGTCAGCGCCACGCTGCGCCCGCTGCGAAAGAACAGCGGTTGTTCGAGGTACGCCTCGAGGCTGCGGATCTGCTGGCTGATCGCCGATTGAGTGAGGCTCAACTCTTCAGCGGCCTTGTGAAAACTGCCAAGGCGGGCAGCGGCTTCAAAGCCGCGCAGGGAGCTGAGTGGCGGCCAGTGTTTGAGCATATCGATAAGTTCCTCTAATCAGTTATCCGCTAAATCCATCGTTTGTTTGCCTGTTTATGCGTCCGTAGCATGGTCGTCGTGAACACATTGGCTTAACTAACGAGGCTTATCATGCAGCACAATGACAATAAAAACAGCGCCTGGATGATGCCGGCGGAATGGGTCACCCACGCCGCCACATGGATGGTCTGGCCGCATAACCAGGCCTTGTGGGAGTCGGGTTGGCGCGTGACCCTGGCGCAGGTGCAGGAAGACTTCGCCCGGGTGGCCAATGCCATTGCCCGTTTCGAGCCGGTGAAACTGGTGGTCGATCCGTCAGCCATCGCCAGTGCCAAGGCACTGTGCGGGCCGAACATCGAATTGCTCCCGCTGGCGGTCAATGACAGTTGGTGCCGCGACTCCGGCCCGAGCTTCATTTGCCATCCGCAGCAAGGGCTGGCGGGTGTGAGCTGGCGCTTCAATGCGTGGGGCGGCAAGTCGGCGCACGATCTGGACGAAAGCCTGGCACGCCGCGCACTCAATCATCTTGGCCTGGAATGCTTCGGCACGCCGCTGAGTAACGAGGGTGGGGCGATTCACGTTGACGGCGAGGGCACGCTGATCACCACCGAGTCGGTGCTGCTCAACCCCAATCGCAACCCGGGCATCGGCAAGGCCGAGATGGAAGAGATTTTCAGCCGCTTGCTGGGGGTGAAGAAAACCATCTGGTTGCCGGGCGATCCGGATTACGTCACAGGCGACATGACTGACGGCCACGTCGATGGCGTGTGTGCGTTCGCCCGGCCCGGCGTGTTGTTGGTGGATGCGACCCACGACCAGAACTCGGTGTACGCCGAAGTGGCGCGCGAGAATCGCCGCGCACTGGAGCTGGCGACCGACGCACAAGGCCGTAAATTCGAGCTGATCAAACTCTACGAAGCCAGCGAAGCGGTGGACGCTGAAGCCGAAGTGTTCTGTGCCTCGTACACCAATTTCTACATCGCCAACGGCGCGATCATCATGCCGGCCTACGGCATCGAGGCTGACCAGGTCGCTGCCAAAGTACTCGAACAGGCGTTCCCCGGACGTGAAGTGGTACCGGTGCGCATCAATCACCTGGCCCATGGCGGCGGGGGCGTGCATTGCATCACCCAGCAGCAACCTGCCTGGCCGCTGGAGGGTTGATCGATGAGCCATCTGACCATCGCCACTACCCAGATGCCGTGCACCTGGGACCTGCAGCACAACCTCGATCAGGCCGAGCAACTGGTTCGCGAGGCGGCCGCGAAGGGCGCGCAGGTAATCCTGTTGCAGGAGCTGTTCGCCACGCCGTACTTCTGCATCGAGCAAAGCCACAAACACTTGGCGCTGGCCGAGGAGTTTCGCGACAGCCGCATGCTCCAGCGCTTCGCCGCACTGGCGAAAGAGCTGGGCGTGGTGCTGCCGTTGAGCTGGTTCGAGAAGGCCGGCAATGCGTATTTCAATTCGCTGACTGTCGCCGATGCCGACGGGCGCCTGTCGGGGGTGTATCGCAAGACCCACATCCCCAACGCCATTGGTTATCAGGAGAAGGAATATTTCAGCCCCGGCGACAGCGGCTTCAAAGTCTGGGACACCGCGTTCGGCCGCCTCGGCGTGGGCATCTGCTGGGATCAGTGGTTCCCCGAAACGGCGCGTTGTCTGGCGTTGATGGGCGCTGAAGTGCTGCTGTTTCCCACCGCCATCGGCTCTGAGCCTGGCTGTGCGGCGCTGGATTCTCGCGACCACTGGCAGATGACCATGCGTGGTCATGCGGCCGCCAATCTGTTGCCGGTGGTGGCTTCCAACCGTGTCGGGGGCGAGGTCGCGACCACCGATCCGGCGCTGCACATGCGCTTCTACGGCTCGTCGTTCATCAGCGACCACAAGGGCAAGTTGCTCGCCGAGGCCGACCGCGACAGCACCGGCGTGCTGCTGCGCAGCCTCGATCTCGAGGCCATGCGCGAGGAACGCCTGAGCTGGGGCATCTACCGTGATCGCCGGCCGGACATGTATGGCGCACTGCTCAGTCATGACGGTCGCCACCTGCATGCACGCTGGAATACTCAAGGGGTTTGAACATGGCTACGCACCACAAACGACTGCTCGGCGCGCTGGGTCTGGCGCTGACTTGCGTGATCCCGTCGCTGCATGCCGAGGACAAAACCCTGCGGCTGTACAACTGGGCCGATTATTTTGCCGAAGACACCCTGAGCCGGTTCACCGCCGAAACCGGGATCAAGGTGATCTACGACGTCATGGACGGCAGCGAAACCCTCGAAGCCAAGATGCTCTCCGGTGGCAGCGGCTACGACCTGATCTTCCCCGGTGACACCGTGGCCGAGCGCCTGATGCGTGCCGGCAGCCTGCTGCCGCTGGATCAATCGAAGCTCACGGCACTGGCCGACATCGAACCCGGCCTGCAGAAATTGCGCAGTCATTACGAACATTCCAGCCAGGCCACCGTGCCCTACACTTGGGGCACCATCGGCCTGACGTATAACGCGGCGCAGATCCAGCAGCGCATGGCCGATGCGCCGGTCAACAGCCTGGACCTGCTGTTCAAACCGGAACTGGCGGCGAAATTTGCCGATTGCGGGATCTCGATGATCGACTCGCCGGATGAGGTGCTGGCAGTGGTGCTCAATTATCTGGGACGCGACCCGCGCAGCGCCAAACCGGTAGATCTGGCGGCGGCCAGTGACTTGCTGATGAAACTGCGCCCGTACATTCGCAAGTTCCAGTCGCAGCCGGTGACCGATCTGGTCAACGGCAACCTGTGCCTGTCGCTGGGTTACAGCGGCGACATGACCCAGGCTCAACGCACCTCGGACAGCGCTGGCAAGACCACGAAATTCCAGTACCGCATTCCCCGCGAGGGTACTACGGTGTGGATGGACACCATGGCGATTCCGGTCGATGCCAAACACCCGGAGTACGCCTACGCATTCATCAACTTCGTGATGCGCCCGCAGAACATGGCCGCGATCAGTAACTTCACCGGCTACCCGACCTCCAACGCCAAGGCGCGAGCCAGTGTCGATGCCGCCATGCGCGACAACCCGGACATCTACCTCGACGACGCGACCTATGCTCGATTGATCCCGGGCAAGGACATTCCCCAGGCCGACATGCGCGCCCGCATGCGTACCTGGACCAAGTTCAAAACCGCCACCCCGTGACGCAACCGCCGGCGCCTGGTCGCCGGCCATTTTCAGGAAAGCCAACATGTCGACTCGTCGTGAGTTCATCAAACAAGTATCGGTCGCCGCCGGTGTCAGCGCCGCATTCATGGGCCTTGGCCTGTCGCCGGGCAAACTGCTGGCAGCCAGCGCGCTGGATTGGTTCATGCCGGACGAGGGCGACCAGCACGAACGCGCGTTCATCGCGTTCGGTGCGCAGGACGCGATCTGGGAAGACTTCACCGCTGACGTGCAGGCCGCGCTGGGCCGCATCGCCCGCGCCATTGCCCGGTATGAGCCGGTGACCGTGTTCTGTCGCAAAGGCGAGCGCAGCCTGGCCGAAGAGTATTGCGGCACAAGCAATGTCACTTACGTGACTGCGGCGCTCGACGACATCTGGATGCGTGACATCGGCGCCAACTTCGTCATCGACGACAAGGGCGGTCTCGGTGCGGTGGACTTCAACTTCAATGGTTGGGGCGACAAACAGCAGCACAGCAAGGATGCGAAAATCGCCGCGACAGTGGCCCATGATGCGCAAGCGACTTACCTGCGCAGCGAGCTGGTGGGCGAGGGCGGCGGCATCGAAGTCGACGGTCACGGCACCGGGATCATGACCGAAAGCAGCTGGATCAACAGCAACCGCAATCCGGGCTGGAGCAAGGCTGACGTCGAGGCTGAACTGAAGGCGCGGCTGGGCTTGCGCAAAATCATCTGGCTGCCGGGGATCAAGGGCAAGGACATCACCGACGCCCACGTCGATTTCTACGCGCGGTTCATCAAGCCCGGCGTGGTCATCGCCAACCTCGATACCGACCCGCAATCCTACGATCACCAGGTCACGCTGGCGCACCTGGAGATTCTCAAGAAGGCCACCGACGCTGACGGCCGGCCGCTACAGATCCACACCGTTTCGCCGCCGCTCAATCCACGCAAGAGCAAATTCAGCAAGAACAACCCGGATTTCGCCGCCGGTTACATCAACTACTTCGTGATTAACGGTGCGATTATCGCCCCGGAATTCGGTGACAAGGCGGCCGATCAGAAGGCTTACGAGCTGCTGTCGAAGCTATACCCGGAGCGCAAAGTCGAGTTGCTGAACATCGATGCGATTGCTGCCGGTGGCGGCGGGATTCACTGTGTGACCAGTCATCAGCCGCAAGCGTGATTGACTCTTTGGCCCATCGAGCCAACTATCGGCGGATAACAACATGACCGATGGGCCAGACCTTGATCGAACGACGTCAATTCAGCGGAGGCATGAAGGGCAAAAATCTCCGCTATCTGAATGAACAATCTGCTGACTTCTGCCTCACCCGCACCGGTTTCCTGCTGCTGGAACACTTTTCGCTGCCGGCCTTCACCCAGGCCCTGGATACGATCATTACCGCCAACCTGTTGCGTGCCGGGCTGTTCGCTTCGCGCACGTTCGGTCTGGGTGAAGGCGAGGTGATCAGTGATCTGGGCCTGGTGATTCGCCCCGATGCACGCATTGACCCGGCCAGCCTTGCCGAGCTGGATCTGTTGGTGGTGTGCGGCGGTTATCGCACGGAACTGAAAGCCAGTGAGGAGTTGATCAGCCTGTTGCGCGCGGCGGCGGAACGCGGTGTCAGCCTGGCCGGTTTGTGGAACGGTGCGTGGTTCCTCGGGCGGGCCGGGTTGCTCGATGGTTATCGTTGCGCGATTCACCCGGAACACCGGCCTGCGCTCACGGAAATTGCCAAGTCGACTCAGGTCAGCAGCGAACCTTATGTGATCGATCGCGACCGGCTCACGGCGTCCAGCCCGTCGGGGGCTTTCCACATGGCGCTGGACTGGATCAAGGGCCTGCACGGCAAGGCATTGGTTGAAGGGATCGAAGACATTCTGGCATTCGAGGAGTCGCGGTATCGGCGGATCAAGCCGGATGAAAACCTCTGCGTCAGCGCACCGTTGCGCGAGGTGGTCAAACTGATGGACGCCAACCTCGAAGAGCCGCTGGAGCTTGAGCAACTGGCGGTGTATGCCGGCCGCTCGCGACGGCAGTTGGAGCGTTTGTTCAAGGAGCAACTGGGCACCACGCCGCAGCGCTATTACCTGGAGCTGCGCATCACCGAAGCTCGCCGGCTGTTGCAGCACACCGAGCTGTCGCAGATGGAAGTGCTGGTGGCGTGTGGTTTTGTGTCGCCGAGCCATTTCAGCAAATGCTACAGCGCGTTTTTCGGCTATCGACCGTCCAAGGAAAAACGCCTGGTCAAATAGGCCGAGCCGTTGTTCGTCTCCAGCCAAAGACACCTCCCCATGTGGTCAGAACCACAGGCCCAGCGCATCCCCATGTGGGAGCGAGCCTGCTCGCGAAAGCGGTGTGTCAGTCAGCATATGAGGTGGCTGACATGGCCTCTTCGCGAGCAAGCCCGCTCCCACAATTTTAATTGGGTGGTGTCAGGGCCTCTGGCGCCGCGCCGGCCCATGTGGGAGCGGGCTTGCTCGCGAAGGCGGTGTGTCAGTCAGCGTATGCAGTGGCTGACATGGCCTCTTCGCGAGCAAGCCCGCTCCCACAATTTTAATTGGGTGGTGTCAGGGGCACTGGCGCAGCGCCGGCCCATGTGGGAGCGGGCTTGCTCGCGAAGGCGGTGTGTCAGTCAGCGTATGCAGTGGCTGACATGGCCTCTTCGCGAGCAGGCTCGCTCCCACAATTTTAATTGGGTGGTGTCAGGGGCACTGGCGCCGCGCCGGCCCATGTGGGAGCGGGCTTGCTCGCGAAGGCGGGGTGTCAGTCAGCATATGCAGTGGCTGATGTGGCCTCTTCGCGAGCAAGCCCGCTCCCACAATTTTGATTGGGTGGTGTCAGGGCCTCTGGCGCCGCGCCGGCCTATGGTTGTGTCGTGCTCAAGTCCTTGGTGGCCCAACTCGTGAATCGGTTCCATACTCCTGCGGCGGTTTGGCAAACATCTTCGATCCTGACAGGAGCAAGGCCATGAGCAATAAACCGACGATCGTGCTGGTACACGGTTTCTGGGGGGGCGCGGCGCATTGGGGCCACGTCATTGTCGAGCTGACGCGCAAGGGCTACACGGACATCCGGGCGGTGGAGATGCCACTGACTTCGCTGGCCGACGATGCCGAGCGCACCCGCAAGATGATTGCGCAACAGCCCGGGCCGGTGCTGCTGGTCGGGCACTCCTACGGTGGGGCGGTGATCACCGAGGCCGGTAATCAGCCCAACGTTGTCGGTCTGGTGTACATCGCCGCGTTCGCCCCGGACGCCGGTGAAAGCCCGGGCGGCCTGACTCAGCAACATCTGCCGCAAGCTGCGCCGAACCTGGAACCGGACAGCGACGGTTTTCTGTGGCTCAAGGCTGGCAAGTTTCATGAAAGCTTCTGCCAGGACCTGCCGGCCGATGAAGCGCTGGTCATGGCGGTCACCCAGAAAGCGCCGGTGGCCAGCACCTTTGGCGATCCGATCAGCAACCCTGCGTGGAAAAACAAGCCGAGCTGGTATCAGATCTCCAGTCAGGATCACATGATCCACCCGGACAACCAGAAGATGATGTCGGCGCGCCTCGGTGCGAAGAAGGTCATCACGCTGGATGCCAGCCATGCTTCGCTGGCGTCACGCGCGGCCGAGGTGGCGGCGTTGATCGATGAGGCGGCGACGTCAGCGTCGAGCGCCTGAGGTCGCGGAGCACGTAAGCGGCTTATCTGGCCCGCAGCAACTTACGGTAATCCACCGGCGAGATCCCGCGGGCCTGGCGGAAGGAATGACTGAACGAGCTGGCCTGCGAGTAGCCCAGCATCAGGGCGATGTTCATGATGCTGGTCTCGGTGCGACGCAGGTAATGGTCGGCCAGTTCCATGCGCATGGTTTCCAGTACCTGATTGAAGTTTTCGCCTTCCGCCGCGAGTTTGCGCTGCAAGGTACGCGGCGAAATCGCCAGCTGCCGGGCCAGGCTTTTCAGGCTGAAATCGCCGGTCGGCAACTGTTCGGTGAGCAGGGCACGCAAACGGTCGGTCACGGAAAACGCCGGGTATGACAGACACAACTGCCAGTCGGCTTCCAGCAGCATGCTGCGATGCATGCGCGGGTCGGCGCCCTGGATCCGCGCCGAGAGTGTCGACTCGGCAAACACCAGCGCGTTGCTCCCGGCCTCGAATTGCACCGGGCAGCCAAAAAAATGCTCATACAACGCCGGTTCGCCGACAGCGGCATGCATCATTCGCACCTCCAGCATCGGTTGGTTGCTGGCGATCAACCAGCGGCCGAACGCCGCCCAGCCGACCATCAGGGCTTCCTGATGCAGGGCGCAATAAGGTTCCAGTTCATTGGTGCGCTGATCTTCGAGGGTCACGCGGCCGTCGCCGATGACGATCCGGGTCTGACTGGAAGGGCTGTCGTAGACGATCTTGCCGAAGCGCAAAATCATGTTCAGCGACTCACCCAGTGTCGCGCTGGTCATCAGCACATAACCCAGCACGCCGTAGGTGCCGGGGCGTACGGCCGCGCCGACCAGCAGGCCGAAATGCGTCAGGTTGCTGCTGCGCGCCGCCAGTTCCAGCAGGGCACGCAGCTGCTTCATGGGAATGCGCACGATGGAGTCGGACAACTGCTCGCGTGAGAGTCCGGTCTGGTGCAACAGCCAATCGCCATCGCAGCCGTGTTGTTCGGCGACATCAAGGACGTGGTTGACGAAGGCAGCGCTGGAGGTGGCGGGTCGCATGGGGGGAGGGGAAGTCCGGTAATCCGGTGATCTTGCTTTTCCGAAAGGTGAAGGAAGCGACGTCGCCAAGGCGCGCGGCGTCAGTAGACCCTACATGCGCCCGATCACCGGGATGCCGGTACCGGTGACCGCCGAAGCTTGTTCCGAGATCAGAAACAGAATGACCGCCGCCAGTTGGGCCGGGGTGACCCAGCGCTGATGCTCGGCGTCGGGCATGGCCTCACGATTTTGCGGGGTGTCGAGGATGCTGGGCAGCACGGCATTGACGGTGATGCTCATGTCCTTGAGCTCTTCGGCCAGGCTTTCGGTCAGACGCAGTACGCTGGATTTCGACGCGGCGTAGGCGCCCATGCCCAGCCCGGCTTTCGCGGCCATGCTCGCACCGATATTGACGATGCGCCCCGCCGAGGACTGCAGCAGCAACGGCAGCAGGGCCTTGCTGGCGTTCAATGCGGTTCGAAGGTTCAGCGTGTAGAGCCGATCCCAGGCGTCTATCGCCCCGCCGAGCAACGGCTCCCACGCATAGCCGCCGGCGCCATTGACCAGCGCATCGAGTCGGCCGAAATAGCGGTTGATCTGCCGGGCGACCTCCTGGCAATCGGCGAGAGACGCCAGATCAATGCCGGACAGGACCAGTCGATTGTGCGAACTGGGCAGCGCAATCGTCGCCTGATCGATCAGCACCAGATCCGCGCCCTGGGCCGCCGCCATGTCCGCCAGGGTCTCGCCGAGATTCCCCAGGGCGCCGGTAATCGCCACAACGCGCCGTGAGAGTGACTGAGTCATCGAGAGTCCTTTCCTTTTTAAGGGCGCATACTCTAATGATATCGGTCGCCCATGGCATGCTTTTGGATGTCAACTTGTTGTGCAAAAGTGCCAAAATTTCAGGCTTGGAGAAAGCCGCGTAAAAGGTCGTGAAACAGGCGTCAGAAAGTTGGCTGTGGGCGGGGGCGCAGACCTCGGAAAGTGCCGTTTCATCGCGTATGAGCGGAATCCGCCGATTGTCGATTTCAGCTCCAGTCTGATGTTGAAAGCCTGATGATGGTTTGCTCTGGCATGCTTGTCACCGTTGCGCCGAGAGCGAAACTGCGCGCTTGAAATCCAGGACTCGGCTCGTGCGGGCCAGGCGTTGCAAAGCAGAAATACGCTGCATAATCCGTTGCTGCTTGTATCCTTGTTCACGACAAGGACAGGCGGCTGCCGCCTTTGAGTCGATCCACCAGTCGCTGGAACGGAAAACCGGACTTTCCAATAGGTAGTAATGTGAAGCGTGATACCCGCCTCGTGGTGCTTTTGTTGTTGGTGATCGGTTGCTCCCTGGCGTCATTGACGGTGTGGAAGGTGTTGGCCTCTCGAGAACGGGCACTGGAAGAAGTCGATGTTCATGGCTTGAACCTGACCCAGGCGCTTGCGACTTACTCCGAAGGTATCGTCCGCCAGAGTTCACTGCTGTTGCTCGGACTCGTCGAACGCCTGGAAACCGAAGGCAGTGGCCAGGCACAGATCGAGCGGCTGAGCGCCTTGGTCGACCGCCAACAGCCGTTGATGCCCCAGCTCAGTGGCGTCACCATCTACGATAATCAGGGACGCTGGCTGATGTCTTCCAATCGGCCGATTCCCGCCGGGGCGAGCAGCCGCGATCGCGTCTATTTCATCCATCATCGCGACGATCCATCCCGTGAGACCTTTATCGGTCCGCCGATTCAGAGCCGCTCCAATCAGGAGTGGGTGATTACCGTCAGCCGCCGTTTCAACGATGCTCACGGCGCGTTTGCCGGCGTGGTCGCGGTGACTTTGGGCGTCGAGAACTTCCTGCGCCTGTTTGGCAAGATCGACGTCGGGCAGGACGGCGCCATCGGCTTGTCCTATACCGATGGCACGTTGCTGGTGCGCTATCCGTTTCGAGAGCAGGACATGGGGCGCAACTTTTCCAGATCGCCGATTTATGCAAAGTATCTCGTCGATCGATCCGTCGGTACGGCATCGTTTACCTCCAGCCTGGATGGTGTTGAGCGGCTCTACGCCTTCCGCAAAAGTGATCGGCTGCCGCTGATAACCACTGTCGCACTCGGCAAGCGTGAGGCCCTCGCTGCCTGGCGCATGGAGGCATGGCTGTCGGCCGTGGTGGTGACGGGGCTGCTGGGGCTGACCGGCCTGATCGGCTGGTTCCTGATCCTGGATATCCGTCGGCGCACCAGGGCGGAAGATCAGTTGCGCGGGACGCAGCAGCAGTTGCTGTCATCCAATCGCCAGCTTGAGTTGCTGGCGATGAAGGACGCCCTGACGGGGCTGGCGAATCGGCGCTGCTTTGACCAGAGCCTCGCCATGGAGGCACGGCGTGCACAAAGGGATGGTACGACGCTGGCCTTGCTGATGATCGATATCGACTACTTCAAGCTGTACAACGATTCGTTCGGACATGTTGCCGGCGATGCCTGTCTGCAGACCATTGGCAGAATCCTTGAGGCGTGTGTGCGGCGACCGTCAGATCTGCTCGCTCGTTACGGTGGCGAGGAGATGGGCGTCATCATGCCGGACACCGACAGTGGCGGCGCCGCAGTGGTGGCGCAGCTCATCCTCGACCGCCTGAAGCAAGAGAACATTGCGCACAACGCCAGTCCGTTCGGACGGCTGAGTGTGAGTATCGGGATCGCGACGGGCACAGGCCCGCAACTGGATCGTCTGCAAGGGTTGATCGAGGTGGCCGATCAGGCGCTGTACAACGCCAAGGCGCAGGGACGTGACCGGTTTGTGCGGGGGAATGGCTGACCTGCGTTTCCGGCGAACCCCGGCGCAGCGTCAAGTCAGCTGTCCTGCGCAGGATTGAGCGCAGCGCAGCATGTCGAAATCAGGCACGACGATGCCGCTCACGGGCCATTTTCGATCAGCGCCTGCCACGTAAGGTGACACATCGTTTCGTCGCCACCCTCAGTCAGTACGCCCGAACGTCGATCACCAGAGAACAACAAAAACAATGAATAGCTTGAACTCGAAGGACTCGAACGGTCAGCTGGCGCAGGGTTTCAAGCCGCGCCACGTCACCATGTTGTCAATTGCCGGGATCATTGGCGCGGGACTGTTCGTAGGCTCCGGACACGCCATCGCTGCGGCGGGGCCGGCCGTCATGCTGGCCTATCTGTTTTCCGGCCTGTTGGTGGTGCTGGTCATGCGCATGCTCGGCGAAATGGCCGTGGCGAACCCGGACACGGGGTCTTTTTCCACCTATGCCGACCAGGCGATCGGCCGCTGGGCCGGGTTCACCATCGGCTGGCTCTATTGGTGGTTCTGGGTGCTGGTCATCCCCATCGAGGCGCTCGCCGCAGGCCACATCCTCAACCAGTGGTTTCCCCAGGTTGATGCCTGGCTGTTCGCCTTGTTGTCGATCGTCCTGTTGGTGATCACCAACCTGTTCAGTGTGTCCAAGTACGGTGAGTTTGAGTTCTGGTTCGCACTGGCCAAGGTCGTGGCGATCATCGGCTTCATCGGTCTTGGTTTCGCAGTACTGATGGGCTGGCTGCCTGAACATCAAGCCAGTGGTTTGAGCCAACTGATGGAGCAACACGGCGGTTTTGCACCCAATGGTTTGTCCGCGGTGGTCGGTGCTTTCATCACCATCATGTTCAGTTTCATCGGTACGGAAGCGGTGACCATCGCGGCGGCGGAATCGAGCAATCCCGCACAGAACATCGCCAAGGCCACGCGCTCGGTGATCTGGCGTATCAGCGTGTTCTACCTGTTGTCGATTTTCGTGGTCATTTCCGTTGTGCCCTGGAACGATCCCTTGCTGGCGTCGGTTGGCTCCTACCAGCGCGCGCTGGAGCTGATGAGCATTCCTCACGCGAAATCCATGGTCGACATCGTCGTGCTGATCGCGGTTGCCAGTTGCATGAACTCGTCGATCTACATCTCGTCACGGATGCTGTTCTCGCTGGGGCGCCGTGGTGATGCGCCGCGCGCTTTGAAAGTGACATCGCCGGCAGGGGTGCCAAGGGCCGCCGTGATCGCCAGCACGGTCATAGGCGCCGGGGTGACGCTGTTCAGCTACTTCATGCCCGCCGGCCTGTTCCAGTTCCTGCTCGCCAGCTCTGGCGCCATCGCGTTGCTGGTGTATCTGGTGATCGCGATATCGCAGTTACGCATGCGCCGGATGCTTCTCCGTCGCAATGTCCAATTGGCCTTCCGGATGTGGCTGTTTCCCTGGCTGACCTATCTGGTCATCGCGTTTATCTGCGCCGCCCTGGCGGTGATGATGTTCACACCCGAACACCGGCTCGAGGTGACCTCGACCATTGGCCTGGCGTTGCTGATTTCCTTTATCGGGCTGATCGCTGCACGCCAGCATGGCGCGTCCAGGCCTGGGCTGGCGGTGGGGGAAGTCTAGCCATTGACTCGTTCAGTTCGCGACTGCACCGGGCGCTTCTGCCTCAAATGGCTGCCCGCGTAACAGGGCAATGTCGCGACTCGGCGCGGTGCCGAACAGGCGGCCATATTCACGGCTGAATTGCGAAGGGCTTTCGTAGCCGACCGCAAACGCTGCCCGCGAGACGTCCAGATGCTCGGTCAGCATCAGCCGACGGGCCTCGTTCAGCCGCAGCCATTTCTGATATTGCAAAGGGCTCATGCCGGTGAGTTGGCGGAAATGATGGTGGAAGGTCGGCGCGCTCATCTGCACCCGCGCCGCCAGCTCTTCGATGCGCAGCACCTCGGTGTAGTTGACCTTGAGCCAGTCGATGGCTTTGGCGATGCGATAACCCTGGCCATCCACGGCAATGATTTGTCGCAGCCGCGCGCCTTGATCGGTATTGAGCAGTCGATAGTGGATTTCCCGCAGGATCAACGGCGCCAGCACCGGGATCGCCTCGGGCTCATCGAGCAATGCCAGCAGGCGATCAAGGGCGTCTTCGAGGGCGGGCGAGAGGCTGCCAATGCCCGCGCCTGTGCTCATCGAAGGATGGCGCCTGGCGGGCAAACCGCCCTTGCTGAGGGCCTCAGCGAGCATGCCGACATCCAGTTTCAGCACCAGCCCGACACAGGGCTGATCTGGACTGGCAAGCATCACCTCGGAGTTGGCGGGCAAGTCCAGTGAGGTGACCAGAAACCGCGACGGGTCGTAGCTGTAACCCTCGCCACCGACCCACAAGCGTTTTTCACCACGGCCCACCAGAATCAGGCTCGGCTCGACCATACACACTGCCGGGGGCGCCGGCTGATCGCGACGAAACAGCGACAGCCCGGGTATGGCTGTGGCGAAGTCACCCGGCACGCTCACGCGCGGGTCAATGTTCAACGCCAACGGTGATTCATGGCGCAGGGGGCTATCGATCATGTGGGGTCACTCCTGTTGATCGAACTCTAATCCGCTGCCGAGGCGTTTCCTATCCATCGCCCTGCATCCTCAGAGGATCAGGCAAGCATTCAAGAGGAATGCACTAGGGCAGAGGCGGATCGACCGGGAGAATGTGTCGGGCTGTTACAGGAAAGCCCTTATAGGAGAGTCCCTATGCAAGTCTTCGCTTATGGCGCCCATGCCGGCGATAAACCGCTTGAACCTCTGCGCATCACGCGTCGCGATCCCGGCCCGGAAGATGTACAGATCGAGATTGCCTACTGCGGTATCTGCCACTCGGATCTGCACCAGGTGCGCGCCGAATGGGAGGGTACGCAATACCCTTGTGTGCCCGGCCATGAAATCGTCGGTCGTGTCACGGCGGTAGGCCAAAAGGTCAGCGGGTTCGCCCCGGGCGATCTGGTCGGCGTGGGCTGCATCGTCGACAGCTGCAAGCATTGCGAAGAGTGTGCCGAAGGCCTCGAAAACTATTGCGACGGCATGATCGGCACCTACAATTTCCCGACCCCGGATGCCCCGGGCTGGACCCTCGGTGGCTACTCGCAGGCGATCGTTGTGCACCAGCGCTACGCACTGCGTATTCGTCATCCCGAAGCGCAGTTGGCTGCCGTGGCGCCGCTGCTGTGCGCGGGCATCACCACCTGGTCGCCGCTGCGGCACTGGAACGCTGGCCCCGGCAAGAAAGTCGGCGTGGTGGGCGTCGGTGGCCTCGGTCACATGGGCATCAAACTGGCACATGCGCTGGGCGCGCATGTGGTGGCGTTCACCACCTCGGAATCGAAGCGTGAAGCAGCGAAAAGCCTGGGTGCCGATGAAGTGGTGGTCTCAAACGATGCGCAGCAAATGGCCGCGCACCTGAAAAGCTTTGACCTGATCATCAATACCGTCGCTGCCCCGCACGACCTCGACGCCTTGCTGGTCCTGCTCAAGCGTGACGGCGTGATGACTCTGGTGGGCGCGCCGGCTTCGCCGCACCCATCGCCCAACGTGTTCAATCTGATCATGAAGCGTCGCACCCTGGCCGGATCGATGATCGGCGGCATCCCGCAAACCCAGGAGATGCTCGATTTCTGCGCCGAACACGGCATCGTTTCGGATATCGAGTTGATCCGCGCCGAGCAGATCAATGAGGCATACGAGCGCATGCTCAAAGGTGACGTCAAATACCGGTTCGTGATCGACAACGCGACGCTGGCGCAGTGAAAAACAGCGCGTCCGGGCAATCGCCCGGACGCCTCTCGTACCCCAGGTAGTTCCAATGACCTCTCTTTCCACAGAAAAGCGCGGCTGGAGCGCTGTGCTGGCCATGTCGTTGGCCGCATTCGCCCTGGTCGCCTCGGAATTCATGCCCGTCAGCCTGCTGACGCCCATTGCCGCAGAACTGCACATCAGCGAAGGCCAGGCCGGGCAGGGGATTGCCGTCTCCGGTGCCTTCGCCTTGTTCACCAGCCTGGCGATTGCCGCGGTCGCCGCGCGCGTTGAGCGCAAGAAGCTGCTGCTGTGCCTGACCTTGCTGATGATCGTGTCTGGCACGGTGGTCGCGTTTGCGCCGGGCTACCCGTCATTCATGTTTGGACGGGCCTTGATCGGCATCGCCATCGGCGGTTTCTGGTCATTGTCGGCGGCGACCGCCATGCGTCTGGTGCCGCCCGATCAGGTGTCCCGGGCGCTGGCCATCGTCAATGGCGGTAACGCGCTGGCGACAGTCATCGCCGCGCCGGCGGGTAGCTTCCTCGGCTCGCTGATAGGCTGGCGCGGAGCATTTTTCTGTGTGGTTCCCGTTGCGGCGATTGCGGCCGTGTGGCTGCTGATAAGCCTTCCATCTTTCAAGAACGAGCGCCAGGCGGGGAGCGGCAATGTCCTGCGTCTGATGAAGCGCTTGCCAGTCGCATTGGGCATGATCGCCGTCAGCGTATTTTTCATGGGGCAGTTCATGCTGTTCACCTACCTGCGCCCATTTCTTGAGGGGGTCACTGGCGTCGGCGTTTCGACGTTGTCCTTGATGCTGCTGGGACTGGGCCTTGCCGGTTTCATCGGCACTTTCCTGATCGAACGATTCATCGCCAAAGGCCTCTATCGCACGCTGACGGTGATCCCGCTGATTATGGCGATCATCGCACTGGCGCTGGTGAACGTCGGCGCCTCGCCATTGCTCACTGCAGCGCTGCTCGGCCTCTGGGGACTGGTCGCTACGGCGGCACCGGTCGGCTGGTGGACATGGCTGGCACAGACGCTTGCGCAAGATGCTGAAGCCGGCGGAGGGTTGCTGGTGGCCATCGTGCAACTGGCGATCGCCGCAGGCGCAATCGTTGGTGGCCTGGCATTTGATCTGAGTGGTTACAAAGCCACATTCGAGCTTAGCGCAGCGGTGCTGGTTGTTGCGTCTGTACTTGCCTGGCTGGCGGGGCGCACTGTGCAAAGAGATGCCGGTCAGGCCCACCGCATCAACCCTGCCGAGCAGGGTCAGACTCAACGATCAAATATGCAGCCAGGCCAGTGAACCCAACATGACCCCCAAACCCGCAGCCCCAAAAGACACGCGTCTGAGCCATTCCTTGCGCGTCAGCAAGGTGATGGCCGCCAGTGAAATGGCGATCTGAATCGCGGTCATCGCCTGGGCCCAGCGGTGGTGCTGATGCAGCATCTGCTCCGATTTCTCGTCCCATTCGTGCGCCTGTTGTTCAAGGGCTTCGGCCTTCTTGCGCGCTTGCTCTTTCTGCTCTCCGTAGCGCTGCACCTCGGCAACATAATGGGCGGAGTCCAGCCCCGGCAGATGGCTGGCCAGCTCCGACAGGTTCTGCCGGCTGGACTTGGCCTGGTAGTAACTCCATTCGTTGGCGGCTTCGGTCTTCTGGATGGCGGCGTTGTTCTTGTCCATCGCCGCCTCACTTTCCGTCGAGCCGGCCTGATAGCTCATCAAGGCACCGACAGTCGCCATGATCGCCGTCATGACTGCGATCTTGCTGGCAAAGCGATCGCCTTGTGCATGGGCATGGTGGGTAGTGTGTTCAATATGTTGTTCGTGAGGGCTTGGTACTTCGAACTCTTCAGGCATGGCTGTCGAACTTTGATGAGGGAGTCGGGAGGGGCGGCATTATGAGTGGTGGCTGGTTATTTAGACACAGGTGAGTGCTCGGGTCTGGTCTACAGTTGACGCGTGCGCTACCGGATGTGGAGAACGTGAATGTTCAACAAATATCCCGAACAGAAGGAGAGCCGAAGAGTATTTGGGGCACTTGGAGCAGCGTTCCTGGTGTTGGGGATATTTTTGATTGCCATCGAGGGAACAGGCGGTGTTCTTTTCACTGTCATGGGGAGCGTTCTGATGCTGCTAGTGCTGCTTTCGAATGAAAAGACGTATGCGAAGGTGCTGCGTGTTCTGGGTTGGTTCGACGGGCTTTCGTGAGTGGGCTCTGCGAGTGACGGTGCACTTGGGCATCGTCGGTTTCATCCGATGGTGCCGCTGGGCGCGAAGGGGAGTGCATTCGGGTGGCGTCGGCCGGTCATGTGCATGCTCAGCTTGTGATTGGCCGTGCGCAGCGTTTCATCAATGCGCGCCTGCATCCTCTATGACTTCCACGAAAGGGGTGCCTGTCCTGGTTGCGGTGGCAAATACCCCAAAAAATGACAGTAGGAGGCTGGCCCCCGTGATTACTATTGCCCAGTCATTTTTGTTCAATAGAAAAACGAGCGGAAACGCTATGGCAACGCCACAGACTCCGATCCGGAAAATTATCCCGCCAAACCGAAGTCTACGATGCAGTGTCACGTGCCAGCGTAAAGGCGCTCCACAAGAAATGCACGGGACGACGGGAAACTCCCCCCAAAAAGGCGTCATGCGCCGTTGCGCTGCTCGACTCAATATTGAGGAACAGGATGGACATGCAAGTAGTAACGAGCTTTGCATGGAAAGAACGCCTCGAAGGTAGGTACCACCCTGAGTTTAGTAGGTGAATTGAGTGACTGATTTAGAGTGGTAGCTGAGCATTTCAAATGGCTGCTTTTGGCCGATTAAAGCCTGTCGCGAACGGCTGCTGTTGGCCAGAAGCGGTGCTTTGGGGGGCTCGACTCGAACCTACTTCGAAAACCCGTTCGCGCCGTCGTCGACCTCACACAAAATCCTCTCGAGCTCAGGCCGCGTCCATTTCTCCCAAGGAAATACGTCCTGGTCGTCGTCGCTGTGCCAATGTTCGCCTGCATCAAATGCCTGGTAGATAGAGAATGCCGGCTGGGGTATATCCGCGTGCATGGACAAGTCGACGATATCGCTGATGACAGTATTCATCACCTCATCACAGTAATGAAAATCGCGGGTGCCTGTAATAAACAGTCTTGCTACTGAGATCGCCAACTGATTCAAAAGATCGCGACTGTCGATCTGTAGGTGCTCACACATCACACCTAACTCGGTGTTTGGGGCACTTTCAATGACCGCAAGTACGTAATTAAGGTTGGCATCACTCAGACCTTTGCTCATGGGGTGAAAGTACTCTTCAATTCAGTTACACGATGGATTCAGGACAGGCTTGTCAGAAAATATATTGCCAGAGGTGCTGCCGAGCGTCCGGTTTGGGTCGAAATCGGTCAATCTGAGCTGCCTGCTGGCCGAAAACGGTCAGTCATGAGGGGCCCCACTTGAGTCGGTGCATGCTCATCGAATTACTGCCATCACCGAAACCGGCGATCAAGGGTTGAGCGTGTTGCAGGGGGCCGAGCGTTATAAGAACCCTCATTACTCCGTGACGCTTGTTCCGGCCTTACCGTAGCCGCTCCCCGCACTCGTCAGGTTCGCGTAAAAAATGCACCCGATAAGTCTCGCGAATAGGCCTAATGTGTCCGCGAGATCCGGGTCATCAAACAAGACTGCCCGAGAATCCAAAGCACATAGCGCTCCCCACAGCTGTCCATCGGGAAGGAAAATAGGTGCTCCTGCGTAACTTTCAATCAAATATTGCTTCACAACTAATCGCGCAGAAAATCTGGCATTTTGACTGACCTGGGGAATGAAAAGTACTTGAGGATCCCTTCGGAATTCGCTGCAAAGCGTTGTTTCCAACTCCAAGGTATCCCCGGCGCTTATCCCTAGGCCTAGCGGATCGTAGGCGGAGCAAACTATCCATTCTGCTTCGGTGAATTTTGCGATTGCGGCAAAACGCGTCCCCGTCATCCGAGTGACGAGTTGCAGAATATTTGTGGTCGCCTCGATTTCAGCGATGGAGGAGCGCTCCTCCGCGCTGAGCGCTGCTCTGTGAATCGTGTCGCTAAGAGGCATACGTTCTTCTCCCGGTGATAAAAATTGCCAAGCAGCCATTGTTTTGCGTACTAAAAGTTAGCGTTATGATTCTAATCAAGTTTGAATCGTTCAATGGGTCGGATTCTAATGGCTGTGATAGGAAAAGATGATTTGCGCGAATCTCAAGGTGCCATTCAGCCAGCGCATTCCAGCCGTTCTGTCTGACCGGCAGGAAGCTGATCGGCGGTCTCGATTTTCCATCCTTAATCGAATGGAATTAATTTTCAGACTTTGAGCCCCATGAACATACGTTTGCAGGATTGGAGGTTCTTTCGTCCTTCGTCTGGATCGCGCTTGTGTTTACGGTGATTTATTGGATATCGCATTAAGGTGATGGGGGCTGATGTGGAAGGCGTAGTGCTGAGCGAAAAAATGCAGCGGGAAGCAGATCGACTGCTGGCGCAAATTGTCCGGGCCGACTCGATGATCATCGCTGTGAAGGCAGGGGCACGGGCGGACGGTTTCGTGCTTGGACTGGAAACCGGTGGTGCTTTGCGTGCCGACGATGCTGAAAAGCTGTACACCATTTTTGAAGCCGCGCTGGTGGAGCGTCTTAAAACTCTGTCGAAGCGCTGATCAATCGACCGGCTTGATCAGCTCCGGGCCTTGATTCCGGACGTTCCCCACGGCCCGGTCAACCTTGTACCATTCGAACGTCTCTGTCGGCTCGCCCTGGTGCAGCACCATCTGTTCGGCGCGCTCTTTCGGGGTGGCCGGGTCCAACCATTCCCGGGCGAGCTCGGGCGATAGCACCACGGGCCGGCGATCGTGAATATCGACCATGCCGCCGGCGCTGTCCGCGGTGATGATCACAAAGCCGTCATGCTCGCTTGGCGCGTGCTCCTCGTTCGGGTATTGGCCGATGGCGGCGCAGAGAATCGGCGACTGGTCCCGATGCCTGATCAGGTAGGGCTGCTTTCTCGGTTCTCCTTCGTCGACCCACTCGAACCAGTTGTTGATCGCGATGACCGTCCGGTGCGGCCAGATCGCGCGGAAGAACGGGCCATGGGCGACTTTCTCGACCCTGGCATTGATCGGCGCGGCGCGATCCTTGGCCCAGTGTGGTCGCCATCCCCACCGGACCATGTCGGCGTGAAGAAACTGGCCGTCCTGGTGGAAGAGCGCAAGTTGAGTGGTCGGCGCGGCGTTGTACTGCTCGATGGGCTGATCCCCGGTCGAGTTGACAAGTGCATTCGGCATGCTCAGCGCCGCCACGAAGTCGTGAATGCCGCTGTACTGGGAGAGTCGTCCGCACATCGACTGATTCCTCAAAGTGAACCCTGAGCCTAGCCCTCAGCTGTTCCTCTCGCGAGCTTCCCTCAGTAGGCGCTGATTCTCAAGGAAGAGGTGGTCACGCTGATCGGACACAACCTGTCCGAGTAGCTCTGCTCGTTAGCTTTGGAGTCGCGCAGCATCAGCGAAGGATTTCTTGAGTGCGACTTCTGCTTTGGCTTTGCCAGCAGACAGTTCATCGTTCATCTCGACCATCTTGAATATGCGCTCTCTGGCTTGGCGCAGTTGCAGGTTCAGTTCCTCGAACTCATTTTCGTAAAGGGCGAGCTGCTGCGGGCAGGTTTCGAGCGGCGTCGGGCAGCCGAGCCAGTCGTCGGTGTTTTCGATGTCGGAGGGATCCACAGAAGCGCCTTGCTCTTATACGGTGATCGAGGCAGCAAAAGCGGGCTAGGGTTATGCAACGAGCTGTAATGAGCGGCTGCTTTCGGCCAGAAGCTGACATTTGCGAGCTGATAAGTGTCACCGTTCGCAGTGGCTGCTTTTCCGCAACTGCGAAATCAAAGCTTCGAGTGGCGATGCTTCTGTTAACTCTGAGGATACAACGTCGCCGCCACGAGCAATGACATCCAAGGTTGTATCCTGGAACGTAACCACCCAATGCCTCGCGCCCAATGTCCGCCAGTAGTTCGTTTCTTCAGTGCCTGTCAGTTCGTTGAAAGAGTACGGCTGCAAGCCGCTCGCCACGTAGCGATGGCGCCCCAAGCCCTGATCATTGATGGGGGCCAGACGATGGTCTATAAGCCCCGTAAACCTCACAACGGCAAGCGTTTCGTTTCCCGGCCGGAAGTATGCCACCCAGAGGCTAGCTGACGCTGCCAGTATCGCGGGTGATTCAGGAGTACCCAACTCGGGAGCGATGCACCAGATTGAGGATGTGACGTTTTGCATTTTTCCTATCACCTTAAGGCCAGAGCCAGGAGGGGTTTTCAGCAAGGGAATACTAAGCTTTTTTGCGACGTTTTCTACTTCTCGCGAAAGGCTGAAATCGGCCAGGAGCGGACGTGCCCCTCGCGGGTAATTCCAGTCGTACAGATGTGTCCCGCAAATCAGAAATATTTTTATTCCTCAAGAAATAGCTTTTGATTACGGTCTACGCTCGACACATGGGTTGAAAAAGGGGCGCGCCAAAAAATGACAGGTAAAATAGATGCGATGCTTTACATCACAGAGAGCAGCTTTACTAGGAAAATCCTATTGCTTTCGAAGCTGTCGAGTAAAGCGCGACTTGAACTAGTGATTTGGCTTTACCCAGAATCGAGCACCGAAAGTATAATTGGCTTTCACGCCGACTCTCCAACCAAAGTCAATGCTTTACCGGTTACAACTTACCCGAGCCACATTGTCGGTAGATGCACTCAGCGACTTCAAATCACCGATGACTTAATTAAAATTATTGCCCTTAATGAAAGTGATTTTATTGGCGAGTGTGACAGTTTGTGCGTTTATCACCCCGACAAGGTCGAATGGGAAGTAGGCGTTATATTCCATGAAGGAGTTATCTTAATTAAGGATAGCTCTCTATTCGTTAACTTAGAGGCTCTTAATTTCAAGATTTCACCACACGCTCCATCTTGGTGGTGAACCACCGTTCGCTTCGAAACAGGTCAGGAAGCCAATGTTGACCTACTGGTGCCAGTCGCGACAGGCAGAAAACTGCCAATAGCAGTCGTTCAGGTCGGTACAGACGCCTGACTTTATACTCTGGAAAAACGCGTGGTTGAGTTATCTTGTCGAGCTGCCTATTCGCTCAGCACTCCAAGGAAGCCAATGCTCAGTTCACTCATATCAAATGGTCAGCCACAAACGACTGACCGATTAGAACTGATGATCCCTTGGTGGAGTTTTACGAAAACAGTATTGGCTGCAACAGCCCTGTCGTTGGTTCGTGATGGACTCATCGGGCTGGACGAGCAAATTCCTGAACAGCTTTTCACGTTACGTCAATTACTGCGGCATGAGGCGGGTCTGGCCGATTACGGCGAACTTGCGGAGTATCACGCCGCTGTCAGGAATAATGTGTCGGCCTGGTCGGTAGATGACATGATGCGGCGCCTTGACGGCACCAGACTTCGATACTGTCCCGGAGCCGGTTGGCATTACTCGAATGTTGGCTACTTGCTCATCGGCAGGCTAATTGAACGGCTAACTGATCTGACGTTTGATGAAGCAGTGATTCAACGAACACTTTCCCCACTTGGCCTTTCGAACGTTCGCTTTGCTAAAACGCGAGCAGACTTTCAAACGACCCATCTTGGAGACGCCTCAAATTATGACCCTGCCTGGGTTTATCACGGCCTGCTGATCGGCCCAATTTCGCAAGCAGCGCTATTTCTGGATCGACTCCTCTGCGCAGACCTGCTCCCTACAGGCTTGCTGCAGGAAATGCAGGTAGCGCGAATATTAGGCGGCCCGATTCCCGGGCGCCCATGGATCACGCCGGGTTACGGCCTTGGTGTGATGCAGGGAGCGATTGACGGCGGATTTACCCTCTGCGGGCACACGGGCTGCGGGCCAAACAGTGTAATTGCTGTCTACCGTATTTGCGATGGAGACGCATCGGCTTGTTGCGCTGTTTTCGAGACGGACGCCAGTGATGGCGCAGTCGAAACCAAAGTTGTTGGACAGCTGATGCAAGCTTTGCAGAGTGGCTGAAAGAAGGCATCTGTAGTGGTCAACTAATCCCGGACACGACGTTAAGTTTTTTCTCAGCCTGAGCTGGGGCCAGTCCGTTGTTGAATTGGTGCGGTCTAATCCAGTTGTACCGATGCATCAGGTAATGACTGATGTCGCGGTGCGCTTCTTGAGCTGTCATGTAGCCCACGGTCGGTATCCATTCAGTTTTCAAGCTGCGAAACTCACGCTCCATCGGCGCTTTATCCCAACAGTTTCCACGACGGCTCATGCTTTGGCGCATGCGGTAACGCCAGAGCCGTTGGCGAAACTGACGGCTGCCATATTGCGAGCCCTGATGCGAGTGAAACATTAGCCCTTGAGGCCTGCCACGCTGCTCGTAAGCCATGTCCAACGCCTTGATGACCAGATCCGCATCCGGCTTGTTTGACAGCGCCCAGCCCACAATCTGGCGTGCGTAGAGATCCAGAACGACTGCCAGGTAATGCCATTTCCCTTGAGCCCAGATGTAGGTGATGTCGCCACACCAGACCTGGTTGGGTGCCGGAACATCAAACTCTCGATTCAAGATATTCGGAATGTCAGGCCGCTCGACCGTCGCTTGTTTGTAGGCATGTGATCCAGGTTGTTTGCTGACTAGCGCCAGTGCCCGCATCAGGCCTCGCACCTTAAACCGCCCGATCTGCTCGCCGTCTTCCTGCATCATCGACACGATACTGCGGCTACCGGCAGCGCTTCGACTTTGCGTGAAAAGTTCGTTGACCCGACTGCGCAAACGAAGCCGCTCAACGTCGGGATTTCGGCGCCTGAGGCGGTGGGCGTAGTAACACGAACGAGTGACATCAAAGACTGCGCAAAGCCAATCGACCGGCTCTTGGGTACTTAACTGATCAATCAGCGTGTGCGCTCGTGCTCTTCCGACATCAAGAGCGCGGTAGCCTTTTTTAAAATGGATTTCTCCCGCTCAAGACGAGCAATACGCGCTTCCAGTTCTTGGACTTTCTGCTGCTCAGGCGTCAGCGCTTTGCTCTGCGGAGTAACGCCGCTGCGCTCCTGCTGGAGTTGGTTAACCCAGCGACGCAACGCGGACTCGACCACTCCAAGCGAACGGCTGGCTTCGGTATGGCTATAGCCTTGATCGAGCACGAGGCCTGCGGCCTCGCGTTTGAATTCAGCGGAAAAGGAACGACGTTGTTTGGTCATCAGACACCTCTATCTGGCGAGCATTCTCGCCTAAATGGGTGTCCGGTTTCATTAGACCACTACAAACAGAACCTCCTTCCTGGACGGCAGTCCTCAGGGCGGAGGGTGCTTCATCCATACATGTACAAAAGGTCGTCGATCAGCTCAAGCTCCTGCTTTGTGTACTGGACCTTGTTGTACCGTCTAATGTCCTCGAGCACACCTCTGATCGGAACTTGCCGCGAAGGGTCCTGTACAATTTCGATCAGACGGTCGTAATCCGGATCTCTTCCCTTGAGGTATTTTTCAATCAGTTCTTTGAGCGCTATGCGCGCCTCTAGATCGGTCAGCACTGTTACTTCTCCGGCAAGATGGTGACTTCATCCGCTTTAATGATGGTGGTGGTACCCGGTTTCGGAATGAGTTGTCGCGCACCACCCGTACCGTAGTCAGGGTACGCTTTGGTGAACGGTTCCAGATTCGGACCCTTACCACCGAGCTCATACGGCACTGTAACGGTTGGCTCGCCATCCTTATAGAGCTGCAGTGTGTCGAACTTCAATCGCAGGCGACCATCACTCCACGCCGGGTCGGGATCAGCAGGAGTGACATGCTTTGGCGCTCGCATCTGCAATGCTTCTGTAGCAGCGTCTCCAGTCTCAAATTTGTCGAACCCAAAATAGGATAGTCGTGCGTCGCCGGTGTTGATCGTGTTCTGCGCGTGAGTGTTTACTGTTCCGTCAGCGTTTTTGTAGCCCATGTATCGATATGCCGTCGAAGGTAATGTCGAGTCCGGTCCGGATGGGCCAACGTAAAAATCTGGCTTCGACTCGACGACCGCCGGTGGAGTGACGTCTCCAGTCTTTACGCTGGAGTCTGCAGGAGTAGGGGTAGTGTTCGGAGAAGATGATCCTCCAGGCTTGGGGCAGTTCGCAGCGGGCTTCAGTGGTGCTTTTTTCGCAACACCAGAAATCGCTTTAGTAATCGCCCTGAACATTAGTCCGAGCGGGTCTACCCAGCCGGTAGGGTTGGGGGCGTACTGGTAATTGTTTAGGCCACCTACAAGCTTTACCGGGTCGGGGGTTAGAAATCGTCCTGTGCTCGGGCTGTAGTACCGATGGCGGTTGTAATGAAGTCCGCTCTCTGCGTCGAAATACTGGCCTTGAAACCGTAGCGGGTTGTCGATCTCCGCGACATCCAGCGTAGCCAGGTTGCCGTAGGCTCGATACTTGGCCGACCACATAATTGCGCCGCTGTAATCGGTGAGCTCCTGCGGCGTGCCCAAGTGATCGAGCTGGTAATAAAACGGCGTGGCTTTCAGAGGGCCTTCACCGTCGAGCATCGTCAAGGGGCGGAAGCTGTCTGGCTCATAGACATAGGTGCGATACCGACTTTCACCGCTCTCTACAATCAGCCGTTCGCCTTGCCAGAGGAATTCGGTGGTGTGGCCATCGACTGTTTTCTCGATACGTCGACCGAAGGCGTCGTACTTGTAGGTCGCGATACTGCCGCCGGGTAGGCTGACGCCGATCAAGCGATGCTGGCAGTCATAGCGGTATTCAGTGACGAGCTTCTGCCCGGTACCGCGGCGCTCGCGAATCAGATTTCCGTAGGCGTCGTAGTCGTAGTGGCGGTCACCCTGCATCAGCAGGCGGTTGCCTTTGACGTTGGCAAGGTTGGCGGTGCCTTCGTTGTTCTGGCCCAGCAGATTGCCAGCTGGGTCGTGCGCGAAGCTCTCCGGTGTTGCTCCCCGAACACTGATCAAGCGATCAAGCGGATCGTAGTGGAAGTTACGGGCACCCTTTAGGCTGTCATTGATGCCTGCGAGGTTACCTGCCGCGTCGTAGTTATATCGGCGCTGCAGCACGATGCTGTCGCGTTGGCTAACGCTGTGAGCCTGCAAGCGCCCCTGATCGTCGTATTGATACTGACTCAACAGCAAGCCTTGCTGACGTTGCTGTTCACGACCAGCTTTGAACTGGTGAGATGTCAGGCGAGAACCGTTGAGGTCAATGCTGCTGAGATTGCCGCCGGGTAACCGGCGATAGTCGAGCTTGCTACCGTCCGGTAGACGGCAATGCTTTAGTTGGCCTACGTTGTCGTACTCGTAGCGCAGGGTGCCCCAACCCTGGTGCTCGGTAATCAGCCGATCTTGGGAGTCGTATTCATAAGCCAGTGGCCAATGACCGTCATCAACATTGACCAAGCGACCGAGTGCGTCATAGCTGTAGTGAACTTCCTCACCATCGGCCAATTTCTTCACAAGCAAGCGGCCAGCGGAGTCACGTTGGTATTCAGTGACCAGCTCGCTACCGTCGTCGCCGTACTCAGTTCTTTTCAGCAGGTTGCCATTCAGGTCATATTCGTAGGCAGTACGGCGACCATCAAATCCAGTTTCCTGCTGTATGAGCCCGTTTGAGTAATAGTTGAGCTGATAATGTTCGCCGCGCTCGTTTTCGATCTCAGTCAGCAGCAGGCGTGAGTTGTCGTAGCGATAGCGCAGCTCACTGCCGTCCGGGTTGATGCGGCGGCTGACAAGTTGCAGATTGTCGGCGTATTCGTAGCGTGTGATACGGCCTAGTTCATCGCGCTCGGCTGTGACCTTGCCGTAGGCGTTATAGGTATAAGTGCGGGTCGCACCGCCAGGCTGTGTGGTCTGCGTCAAACGGCCAGCCGCATCCCATTGGTAATGGGTGATCGAGCCGTGTTCGTCCTGGCGGGTGATTTGACGACCCAGTGCGTCGTAGCGGTATTTACGACGACCACCATCGGGCAATGCTTCTTCGAGCAATTGACCCAGTCAATTCCAGGCGAGCTGATGCCGTCCGCCGTCTGGATGAACGATCTCCAGCACACGACCTTGGGCATCGTAGCTGTAGTGTGTTTCGTTGCCGTCAGGATCTGTCTGGCGGGTGATATCGCCTTGGCTATTTCGCTGGTATTTCCAGCTCGCTTTACCTCGGTGAATCTCACTCACAAAGCCATGTCGATATTCGTAGAACGTCGGCGCATCTTCAGGAGGAATAACAACGACAAGCAGGCCGGCATCGTTGTAACGGTATTCGGTAATTGCTCCGAGAGGGTCCTTTTCTGCAATCAGCCGACCTTTGTCGTCATAAGCCTTTTGAGTCTCAGCGCCGTCCGCAGCGATCTCGCTGATGAGTCGAGCATTTTCGTCATGCACATAAACCTGCTCGCTCCCATCCGCGTTTGTAACGGTAACCTTGCCGGCATCGTCCCAAGCGTATTGCGAGTCCATCTGCGAAAAGCTGGCCCAGTGACGGATGCTGCGTGACGATTTGCCTTCGTTTTCCCACTCCCAGAAAAAGCTCGCACCACCGGCCAGTTGTCGTTCCAAAATGACGTGTTGGTCGTTGTAACGATAGTGTTCAGTTTCACCGGCAGCATTGGTGGCGCTGATGAGCTGGCCCTGTGCGTTATACCGATAGGTCACTAGCGTTTGAACGGTGATCCATGGCTCCTGCCGTTGACCCTGCTCCGTGTACTCAGCACGGCGCTGCTGATAATCCACGGCAACGATGTGACGATCTTCGTGGCGGACTAACAGGGAGCGTCCGGCGTTGTTGTCGATACGCTGGATTCGGTCAGCGAAGTCGTAACTTAGCTGTAACTGGTTGTTGTACGCGTCACTGATGGTGATCAAGCGTCCCGCACGGAAATGATAAAAGCGCGGATTCTGCCCGGCCTGCGTCAGGATGAGTTCGCCTGGTGTCGATCCCAGGTAGATGGCCGCTTTCGACAGGCTGTTGATGATGGCGGGGCGTTGCTGTGTCGGCATCGGAAAACGAGTGGTTCGGTTTTCGTTATCCGTCCACAGGACGCCTTCATCATCCAGATCCAGTCGGTGAGAAAGTGCGTGGCTCCAACCAAACCCAAGGCGGCTGTCGATCTCGACCGCACTGGTGCGATAGAGGCGCGTCCACTCAAACGGAAGCAGACCATCGAGTTGACCATCGGTAAGAGTCAGTAATTCTTCGCCCGTGACCATCGAGACAGGGCAGCCGTTGGTGCAAGTGTCTTGCGCCGGCGCCGCACTCTTGTCGTCAGGATTCTTCGATTGTTTCGAGGCGTCATCGGGACGCTTGCCGTGCTCAACTGTCGCATTACGTTTGCCATCAAAGCGTAGCTGCGCGACTCCTTTCTCTACACGAGTCGCCACTCCACGAGCTGCGACAGCGACGTATTTACCGACGTAACCCATGAAGCCCTTGATGATGCTGAATAACGACTTCACGAATCCGGTGACAGCTTTGACGATGATCTGGCCGTACTTCGCTAAACGTGCGGCCAGATAAAATAGCCCGGCGCCTTCGGCTGCTACGGTCAATACGACCGAAATCACGATGTCGATGAGAATTCCGATGACGGCTGCAGATGTCATCTTTGCCGTTTGGCCAGCCGCCTGCGTCGGTGGCAATGCTGAAACCCAGATTGAAGCGCAATGCACCATCAAGAACAGCGCGGCCTCGTCGCTGGCAAGCAACATGGCCTGTTTCATCACATCTGGCGCCTCTTTGGCCAGCTTGATCAGTTCCTCTGCACCGGCCCCTAAATCCTCTGCGAACTTTTTAGGGTTTTGAAGGATGTCCAAGGCCTTTGAGATGCCATCCCAAACGCCTTTGATAGCTTCCCATCCACCTTCGAGAATGCCGACCCCAATTGCCATCGCTTTGGCTGACGCACTCTGATTCGACCACTGCGGTTTGAAGCCTGCCCATTCTTTGCGCAGGAATCCTTCTAGATCGGCAGCTAAGCCGTCGTAGGATTTGAAGAGCGTGTCGATCTGCGCAGGCGTCACTTGATCGTGGACGTGGATCTTGTAGGATTTTCCAGGCTGTCCCTGAAAACTGCCTTTGCCCTGTTTATCCAAGGTAATCGTCGACTTGGCGCCTCCATCCACGGCAATGATATCGACCTTGATATCGCCGATAGGGATGTCGAAAACTGATTCGAATTTGCTCTCAATCAGCAGTGGTCCTACAAGCGGGCACTTGGCGACGTATGAAAAATCTCCATCAGTCATGCTGATAGATTTGCTGGAGTCACCGGCCTTGATCACGCGCTCCATACCAAGAAGGGAGGGCATGTCTGCAGCTCGGCTGGCTTTGTCAGCAAGCTGTGCGTACCAGCTCTTGGTTTCCTCGCGGTACAGCTTGAGGCTGTTTTTGAAGGAGTCCAATTGGGTTTCGATAGTGGCAACGCGATCCATCAGCCTTGCTCCAGAATCAGGTGGTTTAACAGTGCTTCTTTAAGGTTTTTCGGCGCATCCGGGCGGCGCACGAAACGGCTGACTTTCAGCTTCAGGTTGTTCTCTGGCCAAGCGTTGTAAAGGTCCGGACGTTCTTCTTCGAGCCATTGCAGGAGATTGCCAATCAGTGTCGAAGGGTTTTCCTTGGTCAAACTGTCCAGCAACGGCTTCGGCACTTCCCACCACGGCCAATCCCGCACCTTCGGCAAAACCCGTGTCCCAACCTCCAGCGTTTGCCCGTTAATCAGATACCGCTCAAACACCGGCAGTACTTCCCCAGCCTTCTCCCCAAGCCCCTTCAGAATCGGATAGATATGCCTGCCATCCCAGAACCGGAAAAACACCTCAGTCCCGTCCGGCATCTTCACCTGCGTCAGGCTGCGCAGATGCTCAAACACACCATTCGGTTCGGCGCGTGATACTGCAAGCCAACCCCAGTCGAGGGCGTCGGTTTCGGCGATCCATGGCAAGAATGGCGAGTTGGAAGTCAGCTCGGTAACGTAGGGCATCACCGGTTGCCAGGTGGAGTAGGGCGTGCCGCCCCAGATCGGCAGGAGCTGGGCGGTGGGTTCGGTCAGGTACAGGGTTTTCAGTGCGTCGGCATCACTCGCCGCACTGATGACCAGATACAGACGCTCGCCAGTCTGCAGCGGCTGTTGTGCCAGCCAGTCCTTGGGTGTCAGTCGATCAGATGGCACAGGCACCTGCCTTGCATTTTTCGCATTCTTCGCAGAACGGTGCGTTGCGTTTGAGGGTGTTGATCTGGGCCGGGGTCAGGACCTGGCCGGCCTTGTCAGCGTCGGCCTGTTTGAGGATGCCGGGCATCAGCGGGGCGGCGCCGGTGCCGCTGCCGGGGCTGCCGCCGGAGTTCATGTTGATCACCGGGCCGCTCATGGTCACGCCGCCGGCGTCGATCTTGATGAAGCTGCCGCCGCCGATCAGGGTCAACTCGGCGCCGGCTTCGAGCACGACTTTCATGCCGCTGCTCAGGTGGATTTCCTGGCCAGCGTCGATGAACTGGCCGGTGCCGATCTTGATGTGCTGGTTGACGCCCACGGTCAGGTGGTCGTTGGCGCGGGTTTCGACTTTGCGGTCGGCGTAGACGGTGTGGTGCTCTTCGGCCTTGAATTCGCTGTAGCTGTTCTTTTCGACGGTGTCGTGGCGTTCGTTGCCGACGCGGATTTTCTGGTCGTGCTCGATGTTTTCGTCCCAGTCGCGCTGGGCGTGCAGGTAGATCTGCTCCTGACCTTTCTTGTCTTCGATGCGAAGTTCGTTGTAACCGCCACCGCCCATCGAACTCAGGGTCTTGAAGGTGCTGCGGGTCTTGTTCGCCGGCAGCGCGTAGGGGACGGTGTTTTCCTTGTGGTACAGGCAGCCGCTGATCAGCGGTTGATCGGGGTCGCCTTCAAGGAAAGTCACCAGCACTTCCATGCCGATGCGCGGGATGGCGATGCCGCCGTATTGGGCGCCGGCCCAGGCGGAAGAGACGCGCAGCCAGCAACTGGTCTTGTCGTCGGCCTGACCTTCGCGGTCCCAGTGAAATTGCACTTTGACGCGGCCGTACTGGTCGCAGTGGATCTCTTCGCCTTTGGGGCCGGTCACCACGGCGCTCTGGCTGCCGAGGATGCGCGGTTTCGGGTGGCGCAGCGGTGGACGGTTTGGCACGTCCCACGGGGTGGCCTGAAAGCGGTTGCGATAGCCCTGATGGAAGTCGTCTTTCAATGCGGTGGTGTCGCTGGTCACCGACTCCTCGAGCACTTGTGGCTGTTTGCCTTCGTGCAGGACTTCAGTGAGCAACCACAGGTCGTTCCACTTGGCCTTCGGGTGCTCGGTCAGGGCGAGGAAATGGCCGCTGACCAGCAGCGGCTGGTCGCTCTTGCCTTCGGCGAGCTGGAAGTCGCTGCGGTGACGTTCGAGGGCGCGTTTGGCCAGGTGCTTGCCGCGCTCGCGGTCGATGAAGCGGCCCGGGTAGTCGTAGTCTTCGAGGTCGGGCAGGGCGTCGCCACGGTTTTCGCTTTCTAGGGTGATGCGCGGTTTTTCGAAATCGTAGTCGCGGCGCGTGGTGCGGCTGGTACGGGTTTCCAGGCGCAGGTCGAAACGCTTGATCACCGGGTTGCTGGCGACCATGCCGGAGTCTTGCTGGTAGGCCACAGGCTTGAGTTTCGGGAACACCGTCTGGTCATCGCCGAACACCAGCTTGTGCGCCGTGGCGCTGTGCTGGAAGTGGTAGTGGATACCTTCTTCCTCGCACAGACGCTGGATGAAATGCAGGTCCGATTCATCGTATTGCACGCAGTAGATGCGCTCGGGATAGATCGAACCGGTCTTGAATTCGTAGGCGTTGCTCTGGATGCCGTGTTCTTCGAGGACCATGCCGATGATTTTCGGCACCGTGAGGTTCTGGAAGATGCGTTGGTTGACGCGATGCGCCAGGTACGACAATTGCGGGCGCAGGGTCACCGAATAGCGCGTCAGGCGCTTGCCGGAATCGCCTTGCGCGGCGCGGTAGATCTGGCCGTGGATGCCGCTGCCATCGGGCGACAGCTGCAGGAAGGCCGGTTTGTGCAGCAGGGTTTCGAGGTCCAGCGACGGCTGCTCACTGACCAGCTCCACCTCAAACACAAAAGGCTGGCTGATGGCTTCCCGGCCGGTCAGGGTAAATACCTGAAAATCGGCGGAAAGCCCTTCGATGGTCAGGGCAAAGTGGGTTTCATTGGCCGGCGCGAACATCCCTTGTTCCTCGTGCTGTACAGCGGCGTTCGTCGACTACCGCCAGGCGGATCAACGCACGCGAAATTCTGGAGGGGCGTAAACAACATCGACCAGCAGGGCTGGTCGATGCTTGTAACGATCAGCCGTAATTAAACGACTGGAGCACGCCAGTCATCGGAACCCGAAGTACCGGATACTTCGTGGGTCCAGGTGATTTTGCGGTAGGTGAACTGCACTTCTTCCAGGTGGGTGAAGTGCGAGTTGCCTGGATCCTGGCAGTTGTGCATTTTGTTGTTGATGGCGACGATGATCGCGTCTTCCAGTTTGGTGGTGTAGTAGTGCTCTTGAGTACCTTGAGCAGAAGTACGGTACCACTGGATAACGATTTCGCTCATGCGCTCGCCGGAGGTCAGAGCAGCTTGCAGCAGAGGCGAAGCCTTGTCGTAGACCTTGGTGATCACAACTGGCTTGTGAACGCGCTGACCGGTTGGCTGACCGGATTGTGGGTCACGCGGGATGATCACGTCGTGGCTGAAAGCCTGAACCATGACCTGGTCTTCGTGGCCTTCCTGGTAGGTGTTGCCAACGGAGTCGGCGGTGAAGGCGCCGGCAGTGATCAGGCCTTGTTTTTCGCCGGTAACCGACATGTACGCTGGTGTTGCCATGGGGTGCTCTCCTTGCGGATAAATTTAGGGTGCCCGGGAGGCGGAATCGCCCGGTGGGTGCCAGATTGTTATCAAGGAGCGTGCCAGGTTTGTTGAAGGTCCCGGAAGCCGGGGGTGGAACGGCTCTGGACTGCGGTTGGGACGAAGTTTTCTGCGCACTTGGCTGCGAGTCACGCCAATCAAGGCCTGTAGAATGATCGGCGGTCGTTTTCGCCGGACGAGTGCGCAAGAAGTTGCGCAGTATGGCGATATGCCAGTCGCACCGATGTGTCTTACAGCATCTGAACGTGAGGAGGAAGCTGGCAGCTATCGGCCAATAGCGGCCTTTGGTTGCGCGCGCGGTATGCGAATCGACCCGAAGGAGCTCTAAGGTGGCGATACCCTCGGGATGCTCTCCTCATTCGGTGAGGCTTATCAGTTGGAATCCAATACTGGATTGTGGCATGCGAGAATCCGGATTTCTCTGGTGAGGACCGGTTTCTAATAGGTTGCTGCGGGACTACAATGATAAGCTTGTTATTTAAATCCTTACACGTACAACTAATACTATTGGTCCTGGTTGTTAACCAAATCGCGCAAGCTAGTGTGTTCTAGCGAGGAAAGTTTTAAATGTGAATTTGGCGCGGAAAGTTTGCGCCGTTTAAACGACTGGATTAAAATCAGCCGGTTAAAAATAAAGTAAGCCCCGTATCCGGAAGCTCTATTTGTTCAAATAGTTAAACGATTGTGTTCGAGAAAAATCTTAGCCTGCATACACAGTACTTTTTCGCTTTTCAACTACAAAAGGAGTAAGCCAGACGTAAATACCTTTGCTGAGGGAAGACAGAGCAACAAAAGAAAAAACAGTACTAGCTCGTGATTGCTTAGACACAACACGCGCAAATTTTTCTTTTTTTGTTGCTCTGTCAATCCCCTCCCAGCATTTCTTGCTCACACGTTCGCAAGTCGCGGGTGAAGATGGCGCCGAGCCTAGGTCAGGGAAGATTGTCCGGGGCAATATTATATAACCGAAGCGCCTGCGCCATGACCTTGCTGAAAACCGGCGCCGATACCAGCCCTCCGAAATAGCCGTGCTTGGAAGGGTTGTCGATCATCACGACCACCACAAATTTCGGTGAGGCGGCGGGTGCGAACCCGGCGAACATCGCCCTGTACGTATTGTGCTGATAGCCCTTATTGATGGCGCTGGGCCGCCTGGCGGTACCGCTCTTGCCGCCCACGTGGTAGCCCGGAACCTTGGCCCGATAAATACCCCTGGGTGCTTCAACAACCTGTACCAGCATGTGCTTCAGCGCATTGGCCACCGGGGCAGGCATCGCCTGACTCGCATGCGTTGGTTCGCTGACACGCAACAGCGAGACAGGCACACTTCTGCCGCCATTGGCCAGGGTGGCGTAGGCTTTGGCCAACTGCACGGCGGTGACGGAAACGCCGTAGCCGTAGGACATCGCTGCGGTTTCGGCGTCCCGCCACTGGCGTCGGGTGGGCAACACGCCCGAACGCTCCCCGGGGAACGCCGTACCGGTCGATTGCCCCAGGCCCAAGCGCTGCAGCAGGCCATGAATCTTCTCACCGCCAATATCGAATGCCACCTGGCTGATCGCAACGTTGCTGGAACGCACCAGGATCCCGGCCATGTCCAACCGCTCCCCCGCGGTGCGCGAGGCATCCCGGATGGTGAACCTGCCAACCTTCAGGCTGCCGGTTTTTACCAGCACGGTGTCGGACGGTTTCCAGCGCCCGCTTTCTAGTGCAGCGGCAACCGAAAACGGTTTCATCGTCGAGGCAGGCTCGAACACGTCCACTAGCGCCCGGTTTCTCATCGCTAATGGGCTGGCCTGCCCTCGGTTGTTAGGGTTGTAGGTGGGGTAGTTGGCCAGTGCCAGCAGCTCCCCGGTCTCGACATCGAGGATCACGACACTTCCCGCGTCGGCACCATTGTCGGTCACGGCCTTCTCCAACTCGCGGCTCGCCAGGTACTGCAAGCGTATGTCCAGGGACAGCGCCAGATCCTGCCCCTGTCTTGCAGGCCGGCTCACTCCCAGATCCTGGATTACCTGCCCCTTGCGGTCTTTGACTACATGCTGCCTGCCGCTGATCCCACGTAGCGCCTGATCGTAGGCCAGCTCCACTCCTTCGCTGCCGTTGTTGTCGATATCGGTAAAACCAACGACCTGCGCGGCGATGGCACCTGTAGGATAGAAGCGTCGCGACTCCTCTAAGCTGTAAATGCCCTTGATGTGCTGTTGGTGGATGACCTGCAACACCTGCCCAGCCCGTTCAGGGGGCAGGCGCCTGCGCAGGTAGAAAAACGCCTTGTGCCGGTTTTGCGCAAAGCGCTTTTCGAGCGTCGCAAGCGGCATCTCCAACGCCTCGGCGAGCGACGGCCATTTGGCCTTCTCATCGGAAAGTTCACGCATGTCAGCCCACAGGGTAACCACTGGGGTGCTGACAGCCAGCGGGTGTCCGGCCCGATCCGTGATCACCCCTCGGGGCGCAGGGTGGGTCAGATAACGCAGGCTCCGCGCATCACCCTGATGGCGGAGGAAGGCATTATCGACAATTTGCAACTCGACAATGCGCCAACACAGCGTGAACGCAAGGATTAATACGACGCCGACCACGAGCCTGAACCGCCACGGATAACCGGGCAGCGTTCTAGAAAAGGGACGCATTAAGACACTCACAGCGATGATCAAGGCAACAGCCAGGCGGGGGGGGCAATACCGAGCCATTCCAGCAGTTGCACGTTGACACTCCCGGTCAATGGCAACGCTTGGTCCAACTGCAGCAAATAGATGGCCTCTTGTGTTTCGCTGCCAAACAAACCATCGATGTCGCCTTGATAATAGTTGTGCCCCTGCAGCGCGACCTGAAGTTCGGTGATCAATTGCTTGCCAAGCGGCATCATTACACTGGCGTGCGGCTCATCTTTCGGCGGCATGGGCGCGGCATTCAACGTGCCGACAGTAATAACCAGCAGTAAACCCGCAACAACTTTGCTTGCATTCATTAGTATCAATTTACCTGCCCAGCCAAATAGCGACTCAAGCATTAGTTAACTATTTGCCGTGTATTGTCCGCACGCCTATACTATTAATCAATCAACTATCAAGATATCTGATATGAAAAACATTGATATCGAAAGTGCCGACCTGAATCTGCTCAGAGTTTTTGTCGCCCTGATCGAAGAAGGTGGCGCCAGCCGTGCTGCCATACGTCTGGGCGTCACGCAGCCTGCGGTTAGTGCCGCACTTGGCCGCCTGCGTGAGATCTACGCCGACCCGTTGTTCGAGCGCACTGGCCGTGGCCTGCGCCCGACAAGGCGCGCCAACGAGCTGGCACCGCTCATTGGCGAGGCCCTCAATTGCTGCCGGCAAGCCCTTGCACTTTCGGGCGGTGATCGGGACATTAAGGGTAGGACGATCACCTTCGGCTTGTCCGATGACAGTGAAATCGCCCTCGGCGAAAGCCTGGTATCGCAGATCGACAAACACCTGCCTGGCTTGCGCGTGATTTTTCGGCAGACTCACAGCGGACTGGTCCAGGACATGTTGATGCATCATCAGATAGACATTGCCTTGTCGGCCGGCGGGATGTCGTCGCCACTGATCGCCCGGCACCGCCTTGGCCGGGGCAATTACCTAGGCATTGCCGATGCCAACAACACGCTACCCACCACCGCCGAAGACTACGCCCAGCGGCCCCACCTGCTGGTCTCTTCAGCCGGTTTCGTCGGCATCGTCGACGAAGGCTTGAATGCAGTCGGCTACAAACGCCGTATCCACGCCTCTACTTCGCATTTTGCCGCAGTGCCGTTTCTGCTGATGGGATCGAAACTGATCACCACTGTGCCTACTCATGCGGCTCGCGCCATGGAAAGGGTCAGCACGCTGCAAACGTTCTCCTGCCCCGTTCCAATGCCCTCCTACGATCTTGAAATCGGCACGCGAGTGGGTAGCAAGCACGACAGCACGCTACAAACGGTCAAGGCGATGATCATAGAACTGGTGGATGAGACCTTTTGCCTGACCTGAGCCACCTCGATTTTGATAAGCGAGCGGTCAGAGTCAGAAGCCTTTGTATGACATAAACCTTATTGATATCAGATAGCCAGAAGTACGAATTGCTGAATAATTTGCGCCCCTTAGAATAAAGGTCCACGAGCGTAAGACCTGCAAAAAGCGTAAGTATCTCCAGATGACACATTCCACCGAATTACAGGACAGGGAAGCAAGCCACAGGATTGTAAAAACAAGGATTATCGCCAGCACCGTACTTGTTTTAGCCCTCACAACCGCACTGGTGTGTCGGTTGTACTTCCTGCAAGTCACTCAGCATGATCTACACGTTGCGGTCGCAGAAAAAAACCGCGTGCATATGCGGCCAATCGCGTCAGCACGGGGCATCATCTATGACCGCAATAATGTCGTGCTGGCCGACAACATACCCACCTTTAACCTGACGATCACCCGCGAACGAGCAGGCGATAGCAAGTCCGTCGTCAGCCAGTTGTGCCAGGTGCTGGGTTTGAGCGTCAGTCAATGCGACAAGATAGACAGGGCCATGCACAGGAGGGGCAGAGCGTTCGAGCCAGTCGTCTTGATGACGGACCTCACCGAACAGCAGATCGCACGGGTGGCAGTGAATCAATTTCGACTGCCGGGGGTAGATGTCCAAGCGCAGTTTTCACGGGTGTACCCGTTGGCCGAACACTTTGCCCATTCGGTGGGATATGTCGGGCGCATCAATGAAAAAGAATACCGGCAACTCGATCACGCAAAATACCTGAGCACGGAACAGATCGGCAAAACCGGCATCGAGCGCTTTTATGAAAACGCCCTGCATGGCCAGATGGGTTTCGAAGAAGTAGAAACCAATGCGCAAGGCAAGGTGATCCGCGTGCTGGGCCGACACAACCCAACCTCGGGCCAGGACATCGTGCTGACGATCGATGCGTCACTGCAAGGTGCTGCCGAGCAGGCCTTGGGAGACCGGCGTGGAGCGGTGGTCGCACTGGATCCGGAAACTGGCGATGTCCTGGCCATGGTCAGTCGGCCCAGCTTCGACCCCAACCCTTTCGTCAAGGGCATCACGGCCCGGGACTATGCGGCCTTGCGAGATTCAGCCGACATGCCGCTGTTCAACCGCGTGCTACGCGGCCTCTACCCCCCGGCTTCAACCATCAAACCAATGGTGGTGGTTGCAGGGCTGGACAGTGGCGTCATCACCCCCTACCAGCGGGTATTCGACCGTGGCTATTACGAACTGCCTAATTACCGGCACAAATACCGCAACTGGAATCGGGCAGGCGAGGGGTGGGTGGATATGTACGACGCGATCATGCGCTCCAATGACACCTACTTCTACGACCTAGCCCACAGGCTGGGTATCGAGCGGTTACACAGCTACCTCACCGCGTTTGGCCTGGGGCAGCGGGTCTCGATCGACCTGTTCGAGGAAGCGCCCGGGCTGATGCCCTCCCCGGCTTGGAAACGCGCAAACCGCCGCCAGCAGTGGTACCCCGGCGAAACGCTTATCGCGGGCATCGGCCAGGGCTATGTGCAGATGACGCCCCTGCAGATGGCCCAGGCCACCAGCCTGATTGCCAGCAGAGGCATCTGGCATCGGCCGCACCTGGCGCTGTCGATTGGTGGGCAAAAACCGGCCGACCTACACCCCCTGCCCAACATCACCCTGAAAAATCCGGACACCTGGCGCGAGGTGGTAAAGGGCATGGAGATGGTCATGCACAACCCGCGCGGTGCCGGGCGCCGGGCAGCCCAGGGCGCGCCATACCGTATAGCCGGCAAGAGTGGCACGGCACAGGTCATCGCGATCAGGCAGGGCGAGCGCTACAACCGCAACAAGACCCGTGAACGCCATCGCGACAACGCACTTTTTGTCGGTTTTGCCCCCGCGCAACGTCCGGCCATCGTGGTCGCGGTGATGATCGAGAACGGAGAAGCCGGAGCCCGGGTCGCAGGGCCGGTGGTCAGGAAGGTAATGGACGCCTGGCTACTGGATGCACACGGGCAGTTGAAGCCGGAATTCGACGTCCCGAATGCCCTGCAAAACGCCTCGATACCCGAGCCGACAAAGACCGATCCACGCGTTGGAATGCTCCGACGCACCCTCACCGGTACCGAAAAACCTACTTAAGGAGCAACGAATGCGGCTTTTAAAGGCCCTGGGCTGGTGTGCCTTGGCTCTTGTCAGCGTGCTGGTGCTTGGTGCAAGCGGCACCTATCTGTACTTCAACCCACAATTGCCCGATGTAGAAAGCCTCAAGGCCGTGCAACTCCAAGAGCCTTTGCAGGTATTCAGCGCAGAAGGAAAGCTAATCGCCGAATTTGGTGAAATACGCCGTATCCCCCTGCCGTCCACACAAATCCCGGGCGACTTCCTGGCCGCCTTCATGGCTGCGGAGGATGCCAACTTCTACCATCACCGTGGCGTCGACCCCACAGGCCTGGTGCGGGCGGCCATGGAATTGATTAGCAGCGGGCACGTGCGCTCCGGCGGCAGCACGATCACCATGCAGGTGGCCAAGAATTTCTTCTTGAGCAAAGAGAAGACGTTCTCACGCAAACTGACCGAGATACTGCTGGCCTTGCGCATTGAACGCACATTGACCAAGGACGAAATCTTCAACCTCTACGTCAACAAGATCTACCTGGGCAAGCGGGCCTATGGCATCGCAGCCGCCGCACAGATCTATTATGGAAAGCCGGTATCCCAACTCACCCTGGCGCAGACCGCAATGATCGCGGGCTTGCCAAAGGCGCCCTCACGGTTCAACCCTATCAATAACCCCGCTAGGGCCAAACAACGACGCGACTGGATTCTGCGGCGAATGTACGCGCTGGGAAGCATCGATGAGGCCCGCTACCGTGCCGCGCTGGAGGCGCCCGTGACCGCGCAATATCACGCGCCTGAACCCGAGGTAAGTGCCCCCTACATCGCCGAAATGGTCAGGGCCCAAATGGTCAGCCGCTTCGGCGATGACGCCTACACGCAGGGCTTTCGCGTGGTGACGACCCTCTCCGGTACACTGCAGAAGGCTGCCAACGCTGCGTTACAGAACGGTTTGAAAACCTATGACAAGCGCCACGGCTATCGCGGCCCCGAAGGCCATCTCACCGGCAGCCTGAGCCCAGCATGGCTGGAAAGGTTGAAACGATATTCGGTACTGGGCGGCTTGGAAGCTGTGGCGGTGACGAAGGTCTTCGCCGACCGCATCACCGTAGTCGACCAGACCGGCCAGCAACATGACGTCGCCTGGCAGACGATGGCGTGGGCCCGCCCCTTCATCAACCACAGCGCACTGGGCCGCCAACCGGCACGGCCTGCAGACATCGTCAGCCCCGGAGATGTGATCCGCGTTGAGCGGGCAGGCTCCCAGCCTTTCGCTTTCAGCCAGGTGCCCGACGTTCAGGGCGCGCTGGTGTCGGTAGCGCCGGACAATGGCGCGATCAAGGCCCTTGTCGGCGGCTTCGATTTCAACCAGAGCGGTTTCAACCGCGTGGTACAGGCCAAACGACAACCGGGCTCAAGCTTCAAGCCCTTCATCTACTGTGCGGCGCTCGACAACGGCTATACGCCGGCAAGCATCGTCAACGACGCGCCTATTGTGCTGGGCAGCGACTACTCGGGGCCTGCATGGCGCCCACAGAACGAAAACCGCACCTTCCTCGGCCCCATTCGCCTGCGCGAAGCGCTATATCGTTCCAGAAACATGATTTCGATCCGCCTGCTGCAAGCCATGGGCGTCGACCCGACCATCGACTACATCACGCGTTTCGGTTTCGACGCCAACGACATGCCGCGCAACCTTTCCCTCGCCCTGGGCACAGCGTCCGTTACACCCCTGGCGGTGGTCGGCGGCTGGAGCGTGCTCGCCAACGGCGGCTACAAGGTCACGCCCTTTTTCATCGACCGAGTCGAAGACCGCTCAGGCCGGGTTGTCTTCGAGGCCGCCCCGCGTTTCGCGCCCAGCGCCCGCAACCCTGCACCCGAAGCGGTGGCAGAACAGATTGTTGACAGCCGTACGACCTACCTACTCACCAGCATGCTCCAGGATGTCATCAAGCGGGGTACCGGTCGCGCCGCTTCCGCGCTGCATCGCCCCGATATTGCGGGCAAGACGGGCACTACCAACGACGCCAAGGACTCTTGGTTCACGGGGTACAACGGCAACTATGTGACGAGTGTCTGGGCAGGTTTCGATAACCCGCAAAGCTTGGGGCGGAGAGAGTGGGGGGTGACCATCGCATTGCCTATCTGGATGGACTACATGAAGGTGGCACTTGCCGGGACAGCACCTTACTCGCAGCCTGCGCCTGATGGGGTTGTAACTCGGCTGATCAACACAGTAGACGGGACAGCGGCATCGGCGGACGGGCCGCAGACGGCTATGGAAGTATTCAAGATCGAGAGTGCGCCGGCGACGAGCACCACGCAGTATAGTGACCCATCGCTTAGCCCTACGCAGCAAACCCTGCAGGATCTATTCTGATAATGGTCGAAGAGGTCCATACGAATGCTATGGACCTCTTGTGCATGCCGCTACAGTGTACCGTCAACGGCTGAGCGTCGGTCATGAAGGTAGAAAAGTGGCCCTCACTACGCCAATCAACTTTTGTGAGAGGCAAGTAGGCTTTTCTCAGCTTTTCTGTGAAAAGCACCTCTTCACTTCACAAAATAAATGACTAGGCTTCCCATTTCACGGGGCCTGAGCAATCACCTAGCTTATGAACCTACAGCAGCTGAGGGGTCGCGCTTATCTGAAGAGGTAAAGAGCTCCTCAGTCCCAAAATTGCTGGAACAGAATGGTTCACGTTAAGTCCGCTTCTGGCCGACAGCGGTCGCTCTAGAACGTCCGCTTTTGGCCAAAAGCAGACGGCCAGGGCTGACCGCTTATGGCCGTTTTCTGTCTGTCGCGACGAACTGGAAACGACCGTAAAAACTAGCGGAGATAGAGGGAGAAATTGAGGCGGATGAGTTTGTATCAAAGCGTTGGAAACTTTGCCGTGAAGGTGGTGCCACTCTCCGGTGTTGAATTCACCGATACGAAACCGTCGTGCGCCCTGACGATCTCTCGAACGATAAAGAGTCCGAGCCCCACACTTCGCGCATCGCTACCTGTCTCTGTCCCCCGAATCATTGGCTCAAATAAAACGCCCATCAACGACTCGGGAATGGCAGCCCCCTGGTTTTGTACCGATACAAGGGTGTGATCCTGCTCGACGCATGAAGTGATCGTGATCGGCTGTTGTAAATCACCATAAGCCACACTGTTAGCCACGAGATTGCCAATAATTTGCTGCACCCGGTCCTCATCCAGACGGGCGCTGCCTGTCCCCACGCACCGATGTATCAACGTGGCTTCGGGGAACGCCATACGCAATTCATCGACGCTGGCGCCCACGAAGGCATGCAAGTCCACCGTCGAAGGACTGATCGAAATGCCTTGCCCAACTCTGGCTAGCGCCAGGTCCAGCAGGTCGGCAATCATGCGTTCAGCACGATCGGCCGACTGACTAATGTGGCCGAGCATTTTGGTTTCCCGGGCGGTGCGTTCACCTCGGGCCAAGATGTCAGAGGCCATTTTGATAGCCGTCAGCGGATTTTTGAGATCGTGGCTGACGATGGCGACCATTTGCTCTGCGAACGTGGCGCGAAGCTGGGCCTTTTCGTAGGCGCTTTTCAGCTCGGCCTGGGCCTGCCTGAGGGCCGTTTCGGCGGCGGTTTTTTCGCGCAGCAGGTTTTCGGCTGCCTTGCGTGCGTTGACCAACTCACGCTCGTACTTGTCACGATCTTTGGTGCCAAAGAGCGCCAGCTCATAAAACACACCGCTGGAGTGCTCGCGTCGGACGCCATTGAGCAACATGGTCACAATGTGTTTGTCATGGTGAACCAGATCGAGCTTTACCTCCGCGACGGAGCCTTGCATCTGCATCAGTGGCGACCAATGCGTTTGATGGAAAATGCGACCGCCCATGGTCAGTAGGTCCTGGAAACGCCGCCCGATGATCGCCTGTGCGTCCAGGCCGATCGAATGGCTGAACGTCTTGTTGCTACGAAGAATCGTGCCGTCTTCTTTCGTCACCACCAATCCGCAGGGGGCTTCATCGAATAGCGTCTGATTATCAGGCGGCCACTGATGGTCATTCGACATGTTCGCCCATCCAGGGTGACAGGAAGTTCTCCATGGCCTCCGAGCATGCACTGGGCGCGCTCATATGGGGGCAATGGCCGACGTTAGCTATCAGGCAGAGCTTGCTGTTGGGCAGCACAGCGTGCAGGTAGTCGCCAACGGCGGTGGGTGCGATCAGGTCGTCGGTGGATTGCAGGATCAGCGTGGGTGTTGCCAGCCCTGCGATGTCCTGGCGGTTGTCGGACATGAACGTCACTCGCGCGAATTGCTTGGCGATATCGGGTTCGGTGCGGCAAAAACTGTTGGTCAACTCCTCGCCCAGCGCCGGTTGCCCAGGCGCGCCCATAATCACCGGAGCCATGGTGCTGGACCAGCCCAGGTAGTTGCTGTCTAGCGTGTCGAGCAGCGAGTGGATGTCCTCCAACTTGAAACCACCCACATAGTCGTCGGTGTCGATGTAGCAGGGGGAGGGGCCGATCATTATATGGGCGGCAATGCTTCCGGGCGCCTGACGATCGGCCAGTGCACCGATCATGCTGCTGACGGAATGGCCGACAACGATCACGGGGCCGCGGGCATACTGGTCAATGATTTCATTCAGGTCCCGGGCGTAACCGTCCAGCGAGTTATATTTTTCCCGATCATAGGCTTCGATGTCCGACTGGCCCGCGCCAACCAGGTCGTACAGCACAACTGTAAAGCGATCGTTGAAGCCTTCGGCGAGATAACGCCACATCGTCTGATCACAGCCGAAACCATGAGAAAAGATCAGCGTTGAAGGACCATCGCCCATGACTTTTACATTGTTGCGATGTTGAAGGTCCATGGATGTTGCCCCGGTCGCAGCAAAGGTTTTTGGCTTCTGCGGCAGTTTAGATAGTCAAGGGGATCGCGTCACGCGGTATAGGATTATGACGCCTTGATGAGGTCGAATTTACCTCGAGCAAACGTTTTGATTCTGGCGCCCAGATGATGACGATATTTGTGCGCTTGTGGCCCGTAGCTGCCCTCAAGAAGGTGCACTGTTAGTCGAGAGCAGCCTTTCGTGACTTGCTGCTGTTGGCCGAAAGCAGCCTATCGCTACACTCCAAGCTCGTCCGTCACATCAAATCTGCAGTTGAAACTGACGGGAGGAGGGCGGTCTGAAAGGTAGGGTTGCGGAAATGGCCGAAAAGATGCGGAAACGATCCATAGTGAGACGAGCAAAATTCCCAAATGCCAGAAACGACAAAGCCCTGAATAATCAGGGCTTTGTCGTATCAAATATGGCGGAGGCGATGGGATTCGAACTCATGGACCTGTTACAGTCGACGGTTTTCAAGACCGTTGCCTTAAACCACTCGGCCACACCTCCGTTGCGTTGCGGGCGCCATAATACCTGAATGAAACACACTGTCAAACTCTGTGCATGGCTTGTTACAGAGCGTCTGTTATGATCTTTGCGACTGAACGTTTCAAACCAACAGGAGTGTCGCCATGCGCGAACAGGATTACGCAGTTCACAACAGCGTGCAGGCTGAGCAGCTAGAGGTTAGCCGCGTCCTGCGCAACACATACGGCTTGCTGGCGCTCACCCTCGCTTTCAGCGGTGTGATGGCTTTCGTGGCCCAGCAGATGCGTGTCGGCTACCCGAACATTTTCGTGGTACTGATCGGCTTCTACGGGCTGTTCTTCCTCACCAACAAACTCCGTGATTCGGCCTGGGGCCTGGTGTCTGCATTTGCGCTGACCGGTTTCATGGGTTTCCTGCTCGGCCCGATCCTCAACCGTTACCTGGGCATGCAGGGCGGCGCTGAAGTGGTCAGCTCCGCATTCGCGATGACCGCGCTGGTGTTCGGCGGTTTGTCGGCCTACGTGCTGATCACCCGCAAGGACATGAGCTTCCTCGGTGGCTTCATCACCGCCGGTTTCTTCGTCCTGCTGGGTGCGACGCTGGCGAGCATGTTCTTCCAGATCAGTGGTCTGCAACTGGCGATCAGCGCAGGTTTCGTGCTGTTCTCCTCGGTGTGCATCCTGTTCCAGACCAGCGCCATCATCCAGGGCGGCGAGCGTAACTACATCATGGCGACCATCAGCCTGTATGTATCGATCTACAACCTGTTCATCAGCTTGTTGCAGATCTTCGGCATCATGAGCCGCGACGATTGATCGCTGCTGCTGAATCAACAAGAAACCCGCCTAGGCGGGTTTTTTGTTGTCTGCGAAACAGTACAAGTGAGATCAATTGATCACGATGCTGCCATCGACCTGCTGTTTGTAGATGGTGTAGGGCAGGAGCAAGGTGTCGAGTACACCGGACGCTGCGGCATCGATCAGCACGCCGGGATTGGCATTCTTGTAGTCGAATGCATCAACGCCATCCTTCAGCTCGGCGTTCATCAGGCAAAAATCATACGTCACGCCACTGTAGATCCGTGGGACGGCGCCACAGTAGGTTTTCTCTTTCCTGAGTCGCTCTGCCGTCTTGTGATCACTGCTCACAACCGTCTGCACGGTTCCGCAGCCGGTAAGCACCATTGCCGCCAGCATCACTGCCTGAATTTTCATCACCGCCAGTCCTTCGCCGGAAAAACCTTAATCTACGCCAAACAGGCGCGAAACACACTCATGCCATTGGCGGTAACCGGCGTTTGACCGGAGTTTTCTTGACGATCGCGGTGTTGGTTTCGGCCAGCGTATTGAGCCGGTCGAGCAGGGTGTCCAGTTGCTCCATCGAACGCACGTGCAGACGGGCGATGAAGCAGTCTTCGCCCGTGACCTTGTCGCACTCGGTGAACTCCGGGATCGACAGGATCTGCCGCTCCACTTCCTGCAATTGCCCAGGCAGCGGTCGTACCCGGACGATGGCCTGCAATTGATAACCGAAGCATTTGGGATCGATCTCGACGGTGTAGCCCTTGAGCACGCCACGTTCCTCCAATCGGCGCAGGCGTTCGGCCACGCTTGGCGACGACAGGCCGCTGATCTGCGCCAACGCCTTGAGCGAGCGGCGCGAGTCTTCCATCAAGGCGCTGATGAGGATCTGGTCGATGTCGTCGGTCATAAGGCAACTCCGCACTTAGGCATTTGAAGGAAACCACCCGCGATAAAAAAGGCAGAAACCGAGTTTAGCCTGCTTTTTGCGCTGGAGAGGCGCGATGTCGGCTTGGCATACTTTTGCCACGCTTTCGTCAAATGCCAAGGGAGATCGATGATGGACAACACAATCCGGCGCGGCTCGTTCGAAATGACCGCTGCCATGCTGATTTCCGGAACCATTGGCTGGTTCGTGCTGGTGTCCGGGCAACCGGTGCTGGACGTGGTGTTCTGGCGCTGCGTATTCGGCTCCGGCACCTTGCTGCTGATCTGCGCCGCGTTCGGCTTCTTGCGTCCAGGCATCCTGACCCGTAGCACGTTCCTGTTGGCGGTGTTCAGCGGCGTTGCGATTGTCGGCAACTGGGTGTTGTTGTTCGGCTCGTATTCGCGGGCCTCGATTGCCATCGGCACGGCGGTCTACAACGTGCAGCCGTTCATGCTGGTGGGCCTGGCCGCGCTGTTCCTCGGCGAAAAAATCACCGCGCAGAAACTGTTCTGGCTGGCGATTTCCTTTCTCGGCATGTTGGCGATCGTCAGCGCCCATGGCGGGCAGGGTGAGAGCGGTGGCGACTATCTGCTGGGGATTGCGCTGGCGCTGGGGGCGGCGCTGCTCTACGCGATAGCGGCGCTGATCATCAAGCGTCTGACGGGCACGCCGCCGCATCTGATCGCGCTGATTCAGGTCTGCACCGGGGTGCTGCTGCTCGCGCCGTTCGCGCATTTCAACGGCCTGCCGCAAACCACTGGCGCGTGGGCCAGCCTGGTGACGTTGGGCATCGTCCACACCGGCCTGATGTATGTGCTGCTGTACGGCGCAATCCAGAAACTGCCGACGGCCCTGACCGGTGCGCTGTCCTCCATCTACCCGATTGCGGCGATTTTCGTCGACTGGTTCGCCTTCGGCCATCGCCTGCAGCCTCTGCAATGGCTCGGTGTGGCGGCGATTCTGCTGGCCGCCGCCGGCATGCAGCAGGGCTGGGGCCTGAAGCGTCGCCCGCTGGTTACCCAGTAGCGTTCAGATATTCCAGCGCGGCGCGGTTTTTGCCAGACGCTGGCGCAGTTCACCGATGTTGGCCGCCAGTTGTCGGGTCAGCAAACGGTAACCGTCCAACGCGCTGTAGACCGGCGTGTCGAGGCTGGCGTCGGGCAGTTCAAGCGGGCGCTCCAGACGTTGCGCCGCACCGGATTTCAAGGCGCGCGCCATGCCGATCAGTTGCACCCGGATCAAGCGGTGCTCGGCCCGCAGCGCCGATTGCAGATGGGCCATGGCGTCGGGATCGTTGGCATCCGGTCGGGTGTTGCCAAGGATTTCCAGGGTGCTGACGCACATGCGCAGGTTGCTTTGAATCGCATCCAGTTCGGTCATGGAAATCTTCACTTCCTTGGACACCGAAGGCATCAGCGAACGCAGTTGCACCATGACCGAGGTCACCCGGCCCATCAGCTTCAGGTGGTCATCGGCGCTGACCGGTTGGCCACTGATGATTCGCCCGTACAACGTGGCGCAGTCGCGCAAGGCATCGGCCAGGTTGTAGCGCCACGAATACACCGCGTACAGCGGCAGGGCGAAGGAAAACGCCAGGGCCAGGGCAATACCGATCAGGATATCGACCCCGCGCCACAAGCCGTCGGTAATCGGGTTGTCGCCATGCCCGGCGACAATGAATACGGTGATTGCCGAGAGCAGGGCGGTGTAACCGCCCTTGCCAATCGCGTGATAGGAGAAAAACCCGCACACCACCGCCATGGCAAAGTACGTCAGCCACGGCAGGCCCAGCCACGCCTGTTGCGCCACCAGCACCAGACCGACGCCGGCACCGATCAGCGTGCCAGTGGCGCGTTCGGCGGCTTTCTTGCCGATGTTGCCGTGGTGTTGCAGGCCGCCGATCACCACCAGCATGGTCACCGAGGCCCACTCGCCGTGGGGCAGGTTGATGCCGGTGGTCAGCAGGATGGTCGCCAGCAATCCCAGTGCCACCCGCACCGCATGGATCAGTCGGGCGTGCTGGTAACGGCGATACGGGTCCAGCAACGGACGCAGGATTCGCCGCAACAGCGGTGGCAGTCGTTGGGTGCTGAATGTACTCAGTGCGATGTCCTCGTCAGAAAATGTAGTCGGTGGTCAGAAAGCTTGAATCGCGGCCGCGAATAATCTCGCTGATCAGATCCTTGTTGCTGTCCTGGAACTTGGTCGCCACCAGCGTGCGGATCGAAAACACCCGCAAGGCATCGTGTACCGACAACGTGCCCTCGGCGGAGTTCTTGCGCCCGTTGAACGGGTAAGTGTCCGGCCCGCGCTGGCACTGGGCGTTGAGGTTGATCCGCCCGACCTGATTAGCGAATGTATCGACCAGTCGACCGATCGCCACCGGGTTGGTGCCGAACAGACTCAACTGCTGACCGAAATCCGATTCCAGCACGTAATCGATCACCGTATCGAGATGACGGTACGGCACGATCGGCACCACCGGACCGAACTGCTCCTCGTTGTACACGCGCATCTGTGGCGTCACCGGGTACAGCACGGCCGGGTAAAAGAACGACTCCCGGCTCTCGCCGCCATTCGGGTTGACCACTTTTGCGCCCTTGCTCTGCGCGTCGGCCACCAGACCGTGCAGGTAATCGACCTTGCCCGATTCCGGCAGCGGCGTCAGTGACACACCACTGTCCCACGGCATGCCCGGTTTCAGCGTGGCCAGTTTGGCGTTGAATTTCTCGATAAAGCTGTCGACCACATCTTCATGCACGAAGAGGATTTTCAGTGCCGTGCAGCGCTGGCCGTTGAACGACAGCGAACCGGTCACCGCTTCATTTACCGCATTGTCCAGATCGACTTCCGGCAGCACGATCCCGGGGTTCTTCGCGTCCAGGCCCAGTGCCGCGCGCAGACGGTGCGGTTTGGGGTGCAGTTTCTTCAGGTCGCTGGCGGCCTTGTTGGTGCCGATGAAGGCGAAGATGTCGATCTTGCCGCTGGCCATCAGCGCACTGACGGTCTCGCGGCCGCTGCCGTAGATCACGTTGATCACACCGGTGGGGAAGCTGTCACGGAATGCTTCGAGCAGCGGACGGATCAGCAGCACGCCAAGCTTGGCCGGTTTGAACACCACGGTGTTGCCCATGATCAGTGCCGGAATCAGCGTGGTGAAGGTTTCGTTCAACGGATAGTTGTAAGGACCCATGCACAGCGCCACGCCGAGCGGTACGCGGCGGATCTGGCCGAGAGTGTCCTGTTCCAGTTCGAATCGGCTGGAGCGGCGGTCGAGTTCTTTCAGGGCATTGATGGTGTCGACGATGTAGTCGCAGGTGCGGTCGAACTCTTTTTCCGAGTCCTTGAGGTTCTTGCCAATCTCCCACATCAGCAGCTTCACCACTGCATCGCGCTGTTGGCGCATGCGCCCCAGGAAAGCTTCGACGTGCTGGATACGTTCGGCCACGCGCATGGTCGGCCACAGGCCCTGACCACGGTCGTATGCCCGTACAGCGGCGTCGAGAGCGGTGAGGGCGGTGTCGGCGTCGAGCAGCGGCGTGCTGCCGAGGATCACCTGTTCGTCGCCATTTTCGCCATGCAGATAGACCGGGCTGCGCACTTGGGCGAGCGGGCCGTCCCAGCGCCGCAGTTGGCCATCAACTAAGTATTCGCGTTGCTCGACCTGACCGTCCAGACGGTATTTTTCCGGGATGTCGCTGACAGAAGGGAACAGATTGCCAAGGATGTTTGCTGTGGTCATGTCGCTACCCCGTGTTGATGTCCGCATACCAATCAAAAAGTCTTTACAGGTTATACGCCTGAATACGCCGAAATTTAAACCCGCCAATGTCACGCGAATGTCACGCAAGGCGCAGAACAGAGCTCTAAGAGGCACGCGACATCTATCGTGGGCGTGGCGGTGTGCTCGCGAGTGCGCTAGGTCATTCAATGCAGTTGTTGACTGGAAGCCTCTTCGCGAGCAAGCCCGCTCCCACAGTGTCAATCGCGGTGAACACACGTTTTGCATGCGCCACCGATCCAGTGTGCGAGCGGCTGGCCCACGAAGCCCCCTTCGTTGTCCTGCAATGCCCTCAACCCGCTGACGTCGCTGCCTTAAGGTGTGATCACAACAATAAGCGGCACTCACGCGAGGATTGTTATGCGGGCCATCCGACTCTCTTTATTGCTGGCACTGGCCATGGCGCTGCCCGGTTGCGGCGAAGAGCCCAAACCCCCGGCCACCCACAACGCTGCCATTCCCCAGGACCCGGCGCTGGCGCAGATCTACACCAACAGCTGCCAGCTGTGCCACGCCAACCCAGCGGCCAACGCGCCGCTCACCGGTGATCGCAAAGCCTGGGCGCCACGCATTCAGCAAGGTGTCGACACGCTGCTTGACCATGCGATAAATGGCTACAACGGCATGCCGCCGATGGGCCAGTGCGTCGAGTGCACCGAAGAACAATTCCTGCAACTGATCGGCTTCATGGCCGACCAGCCCCTCCCACAATAAGAGCGCGCGCATGACCATGGATCTGACCCGGCGTCAGTTGTTGCAACGGGCAAGTATCGTCGGTGCGTTCAGTGCGCTGGCGGCCAACCCCGCACTGGGGCAGTTGATGCGCGCCCCGCGATTGATCCCCTGGCGTAACTGGTCGGGCGGGCAGAGTTGCCTGCCGGCAGCGCGGCTGGCACCGAAAAATCTCGATGAATTGACCTCGGCGATTCGCCAGGCTCAGGGCAAGATCCGTCCGGTCGGCTCGGCGCATTCGTTCAGTGCGCTGGTGCCCACCGACGGTACGCTGTTGTCGCTGAGTTACTTCACCGGCCTGCTGGATCACGACCCGAAAACCCTGCAGGCCGAATTTGCCGCGGGTACGCCGATGTCGCGCATGGGCCTGCCGTTGAAGGACATCGGGCAGGCATTGCAGAACATGGCCGACATCGATTACCAGACCCTCGCCGGGGCGATTGCCACTTCGACCCATGGCACCGGCAAAACCTTTCAGTCGTACTCGGCGCATGTCTGCGGCATGCAGTTGGTGACGGCCAGTGGCGACGTGCTGGACTGCGACAGCCAACGCCATCCTGAGGTGTTCAATGCTGCGCGGGTGTCGCTTGGCGCATTGGGTGTGGCGACGAAAATCCGCCTGCAAAACCGTCCGGCCTATCGCCTGCGCGAACGTCAGTGGATCGCCAAGACCGAAGAATTGCTGGAAGACCTCGACAAGAACACCCGCGAGAACCAGCACTGGGAAATGCTCGTGGTCACCCATTCCGACTACGCGTTGTCCATCGCCCTCAACGAAACCAGCGACCCGGCCACGCCGCCGATTCCACCTGAAGAGGAGGGTGGTAACGAGTTCGTGACCCTGATCGAGAAGATCGACAAGTACGGCAGCGACTTCCCCGACCTGCGTCGCACGCTGCTCAACAGTCTGCGCCATCTGGCGAATTTCGATGATCGGGTGGGCGACTCGTTCGACATCTACGCCAACGTGCGCACCGTGCGTTTCAACGAGATGGAATACTCGGTGCCTGCTGAGCACGGCCCGGCCTGCCTGCGTGAAATCCTCAAGCTGATCCAGGACAAGGACCTGCGTACCTGGTTTCCCATCGAGTACCGCTACGTCAAGGCCGACGACATTGCGCTGAGCATGTTCGAGGGGCGCGACAGCTGTTCGATCTCGGTGCACCAGCATTACCAGATGGATCATCACAACTTCTTTGCGGCGGTCGAGCCGATCTTCTGGAAGTACAACGGCCGCCCGCACTGGGGCAAGTTGCATACGCTCAATGCGCGAACCTTGCAGCCGTTGTACCCGCGCTGGCGCGAGTTCGTCGAGGTGCGTCAAGCGCTTGATCCGAGCGGAAGGTTTCTCAACGCACATCTGTCGTCGATTCTGGGGGTGAGCTGATGGCGGTCAACCGACGCAATTTTCTGCTCGGCACGCTGGGTGTCGGCGCTTTGCTGGTGGGTGTGGGGGCCTCGCTGCGACCGGGTGATCGTGGCGGGCCGTACAGCGAGTATTACCGCGCGCTGAATAAAGAGTTGAAGGACAACGGCCCGATGCGCCCGGTGTTGCTGATAGATCTGGATCGCCTGGACCACAACATCGAGGTGGTGATGCAGTCGGTCAGACGCGGCGGCAAGCAACTGCGGCTGGTGGAAAAATCCCTGCCATCACCGGGCCTCTTGAACTACATCGCGCAACGGGCCGGAACGCAAAAACTCATGTCCTTTCACCAGCCGTTTCTCAACCACGATGCGGTCACATTTCCCCAGTCCGACATCCTGCTCGGCAAGCCGTTGCCGGTGCGTTCGGCCGAGCTGTTCTATCAAATCCACAAAGGCCCGTTCGATCCTTCCAGACAACTGCAATGGCTGCTGGACGGGCCGGAACGCTTGCAGCAATACCTCGCGTTGGCACAGGGGCTGGGCACACGGATGCGCATCAACATCGAACTGGATGTCGGCTTGCATCGTGGCGGGGTCAGTGATGTGAAGGTGTTGGGGCAGATGCTCACGCTGATCAGTGCCAATGCACAGCATCTGCAGTTCGCCGGGTTCATGGGCTACGACCCGTTCGTGGGCATGGGCGTGCCGGGGATTCTCGGCTCGCCTGAAGAGCTGTTCGCCAAGGTGATGGTGATTTACCAGCGTTGTGTGGACTTCACCCGCCAGCAGTTTCCGGCGTTGTGGAATGACCACCTGTGCCTGAACACCGCTGGCAGTCCGAGCTACCGCATCCACGAAAACGAGAAACTGAGCACCGAGGTTTCGGTGGGCACGGCGATGCTCAAACCGACGCATTACGACCTGCCGTCGCTGGTCGAACATGAGCCCGCGGTTTACATCGCCACGCCAGTATTGAAAAGCACCGGTGCGGTGAACATCCCGGCGCTCGACGATAAATCCAGGCTGTTCTCATGGTGGGACACCAACCAGCGCCAGACTTTCTTCATTTACGGCGGCAACTGGATGGCCGAGTTCGAATCGCCGCCCGGATTAAAAAGCAACAGTGTCTACGGCCGCAGTTCGAATCAGGAGATGGTCAATGGCTCCAGTGCTGTTGGCCTGACCATAGAAGACCAGGTCTTCCTGCGCCCGACTCAGACTGAAGCGGTGCTCCTGCAATTCGGTGATTTGCTGGCGGTGCGTGGCGGCAGGATCGTCGATAGCTGGTCTGTTTATTCCTGAGTTAAGGGTTGTTGATTGTTGTCGGATGGTGATTTTAGTGTTTTGTCTACTGTCAAGTTTGACAGTAGACACTCTTTTTCTCGCGGTTTATTACTAAAGCCTGACGACGTTCTTCTTTGTGAACTGGACGATCAGTCAGTCGACTTTTTTGAAACTTGATAAAGTGAGAAATTAATCATGAGCACGACAGGTACATTTGAAGTAGTAGCGGATTCTCCTTTTGGGGCGCTTAAACCCTCTGAAATTGAGTTGTCTCCTTCTGAGGGGGCCTACAAGGTGAGAGTGCGTGAGAAAATTGGCAACGCCGGAAGGGGGTGGACAAACATGGAGCTGACGTTTCCAAAATTCGATAAGTTCGCAGTGTTTGATGCCGACAAGTTGTCTTCAGTGAGATTTTCGAGTTTGTCGGATTCTTACTTGGTGAATTATTTGCCGTTGTCGGGGAAGCTGACTGTTTGGTACGCAAGAGGTGGGGCAATTAACGGGGTGTTTACTTTTGAAATGGGACAGAATGAAGAACAAGGTTATCCTCATAGAATAACGGTTACTGGATTGTTTTCTCTCATTAACGAATGATTGTTTTATTCGCGAAAAAGTATAAGGGCGAGGCAGGTTGGCTCGCGAATTGAGCTGATCACGCAAAAGATCAAAAGATCGCAGCCTTCGGCAACTCCTACAGAGATCAAGTATCCCTCTAGGAGTTGCCGAAGGCTGCGATCTTTTGCTTTTGGCTCCTCCCCTGTAATGAAGCTTTTATGACAAAAGTTCGGTAGCACATAGCCAGTCCGGTCATGCCTATGTAACGCGCTTGAGGGGCCCAACAGGGCGCTTTTCACAAGCCGAGGCGGGACGCCGGGAGTGAGGCAATGGGGACTATGGAACGCTACTCGAAAGTGGGCATGCAGGAGCTTGATCAGCGCCTGTCGAAGATCGTCGAAGCGGCGCGCAAGAAGCCGGTTTCGGTGTATCGCTACGGTGCGCCGTGGGTCTGGATCGTGTCGCAGGATGATTGGCAGGGCGCCTTGAAAGAGGTCTCCAGCTACATTCCGCCGGGCCATTCGCTGGTGTTGCTGCGCCCGCAGATCGACGACATGCTCGATGCCCACCAAGGCCTTCTGCACGACCTCAATGCCGAGCCCGGCATGCTGATCCCCGCGCAAACGGTCATGCACATCCTGCTCCTGCAGCTGCTGTATTCGGTGCCCAGCGAGCAGCAACTGTATGAACAACTCAATTACAACCTGCTGTTCCGCTGGTTCGTCGGCCTCGGCCTGAACCAGAAAGTCTGGAGCTTCAACGTCCTCAGTCGCGACATCGCCACACTGCTCAATGAGCCCCGTGCGGTGCTGCTCATTCAAAAAATAATCGGTGAAGTGTTCTGCGGGGCCTTGCTGCAAATGCCCGAGTTCTCCTTGAACTTCGCGCTGCTGCACACCTGGCTCGGCAAGCACAGCGGTGCCTCGCACGTCAGCAATTAGCCGCACCAGCCATTGACGCAACACACAGGGCGCGCAACTGCGCCAACAGGTCATCGCGAATTCAGGGGGTAGTGTGGATCAGATTTTCACGTCACGGCTGGCGCTGTGGGGCTGGCTGCTGGTGACGGCCGGCGCGCAGCCGGCGTTCGCCGATGAGGCCGAAAACACAGCGGCGCAGCGTCTGGTGGACGTCAACGAATACTTCGTGCGCGGCAACACCGTGCTCGACGCGCGGGCGATCGAAGAAGCGGTCTACCCGTTCCTCGGCCCGCAAAAGGCTTTGAGCGACATCGAGGGCGCGCGGGATGCCTTGCAGAAGGCCTACCAGGAGCGCGGCTACCAATCGGTGTTCGTCGAACTGCCGGAGCAAGCGGTGGCGGACGGCATCGTCTACCTGCAAGTCAGCGAAACCAAGGTTGGCCGGGTGCGCGTGGTCGGCGCCAAACACTATTCGCCACTGGACATTCGCGACAACGTGCCGGCGCTGAAAGAAGGCGAGGTGCCGGACTTCGCCAAGGTCCAGGGCGAGCTGGCGCAACTGAACAAGACCCCGGGCCGTCAGGTCATGCCGCTGGTGCGTGAAGGTCAGCGCCCCGGCACCATGGACGTGGATTTGCAGGTCGAAGACCAGAACCCGTGGAGCGCCAGTGTCGGCCTCAACAACGACTACAGCGCCGACACCGAAAAACTGCGCGCTGTGACCAGCCTCGGCTACAACAACCTCTGGCAGCTTGGTCACAGCATCAACCTGACGTACTTCACCGCGCCGCAGGACACCGACAACGCCAAGGTCTGGTCGGGGTCCTACACCGCGCCACTGACCGATCGCTGGAGCGTGCAGTTTTCTGGTTACCAGTCCGACAGTAACGTCGCCACCATCGGCGGCAGCAACGTGTTGGGCAAGGGCCATTCCTACGGCGTGTCGGCGATCTACACGCTGCCGTCCAGCGGCAGTTGGTCGAACTCGCTGTCGGCGGGCATCGACTTCAAGAACTTCGACGAGCGCCTGACCCTGTCCGGCGAGAGCGACAAGGTGCCGCTCAAATACGCGCCGTTCACCTTCGCTTACAACGGCTTTCGCTACACCGAAAAGAGCCAGCTGGGCCTCGGTCTGAGCCTGGTGGTGGCCACGCGCAGCCTTTTCGGCTACGGCAGCTCCGACGAAGATTTCGACTACAAGCGCTACCGCGCCAAGCCGAGTTTCGCCGTGCTCAAAGGCGACAGCAACTTCACCTGGACCTTCGACAACGATTGGCAGAGCGCGAGCAAAGGCGCGTTCCAGTTGGCGTCGGGGCCACTGGTTTCCAACGAACAATTCTCCGCCGGCGGCGCGACCTCGGTGCGCGGCTACCTGGCGGCTGAGCGCACCGCTGATGACGGCGTGCTGCTGAGCCAGGAGCTGCGCACACCGTCGCTCGCCAAGTACGCCGGCAACTGGATGCAGGAATGGCGTTTCTACGCCTTTGCCGAAGGCGCGCAACTGTATCTGCGCGACGAACTGCCGGACCAGGACGCCAGTTACGCCCTGGCCAGCGTCGGCCTGGGCACCCGCGCCAGCCTCAGCAAATGGCTGTCCGGCAGCCTCGACTGGGGCTATCCGCTACTCGAAGGGCCGAACACCTCGAAACAGGAATCGCGCCTGCACTTCAACCTTCAAGCCACTTTCTAAAGGAGCACGTTCATGCAGCGCCTCATTCTTTCGTTGTTGATCTGCCTGGGCTTCGTGCTCCCGGCCACGGCTCAGGCCTGGTGGCAGGACGACTGGCACTACCGCAAACAGATCGCCGTCGATACCACGCCGCAGGGCGCCGGAATCAATCAGGCGCTGGGCCGCACCGCGCTGCTGGTGCGCCTGCACACTGGCAACTTCACGTTTGATGGCGTGAAAGAGGACGGCTCGGACCTGCGCTTTGTTGCCGCCGACGACAAGACCGTGCTCAACCACCAGATCGAAAGCTTCGACGCGCTGATGGGCATGGCGCTGATCTGGGTCGACGTGCCGAATGTCGAGGGCGGCCAGCGCCAGGACATCTGGATGTACTACGGCAACCAGAAAGCGCCGGCCACCGGCAACGGCCAACTGACATTCGATCCGAATTACACCGCGCTTTATCACTTCGAGGGCGCCACTGGCACCCCGGCGAAAGACACCACTGCTTACGGCAACACCGCGCAGAGCGCGACCGGCGCCGCGATTGACGGCGTAGTAGGGCGCGCCTTGCAGTTCAGCGGTCAGCCATTGCTGCTGCCGGCCAGTCCGTCGCTGCAGCACAACGCCGGCAGCGCGTTCACCTTCAGTGCCTGGCTGCGACTGGATCAGGCCAATGGCGAGCAATTGATCCTGGCCCGCCGCGAAGGCACCAACAGCCTGCTGGTCGGTGTGAATCAGGGCGTGCCGTTCGTGGAGATCGACGGCCAGCGCGCCGTCGCCACTCAGCCGCTGAATCCTGGCCAATGGCAGCACGTCGCGGTGACCGCCGAAGGCTCGAAAGTGACGCTCTACCTCAACGGTCGTGAAGGTGCGGCACTGGCCCAGGCCATGCCGGCGTTCAATTCGGTCATGGCCATTGGCGCCGATCTGCACGAAGGGCCTTACCAACCGTTCGTGGGCGCCATCGACGAACTGCGCCTGTCGAAAGTCGCTCGCCCGGCGCCGCTGTTGCTGGCTGACGCGAGCTCGCAAGGCGCCGAGTCGAAACTGGTGGCCTATGGCGTCGACGAGGAACAGTCCGGTTTCGGTTTCGGCAGCCTCGGTTTTCTGCTCAACGCGGTGCCGGTAGACGCCTGGGTGATTATCGCCGTGCTGGTGCTGATGATGTTCCAGTCGTGGATCATCATGCTGCGCAAGAACCGCACTCTGAGCCGCGTCACGGCGGCCAACGAAGACTTCCGCGTACAGTTCGCCAAGGTCGGCACACGCCTGGAAATGTTCGCCGACGACGCGCAACTGGCCCAGCGCCTGCAGCATTCGCCGCTGTGGCGCCTGTACTCGGTGGCGGTCAAGGAGATCCGCACCCGTCGCGAGCAGGGCGCCGATACCTCCTCGGTGTCTGCCGCAACCATCGAAGCCATCCGCTGCTCGATGGACGGCGTGCGTACCCGCGAGAACCAGGCGCTCAGCTCGAAACTCTCGACCCTGTCCAACGCCATCGCCGGCGGCCCGTACATCGGCCTGCTCGGGACCGTGCTGGGGATCATGGTGGTGTTCCTCGGCACCGCAATGGCCGGCGACGTCAACATCAACGCCATCGCCCCGGGCATGGCCGCTGCGTTGCTCGCCACCGCCATGGGCCTGTTCGTCGCGATCCCGGCGCTGTTTGGCTACAACCGGCTGATCACCCGTAACAAGGAGGTCAGCGCCGACATGCGCGTGTTCGTCGATGAGTTCATCACCCGTCTGGCAGAGTTACATGGCGAGAGCCAGATCAGTGAGGCGTCGCACCCGCGCGGCCATCACGCCAACCACTCCGTACCGGCCTGAGGAGCACTGACATGGCGTCTGTAAATGCCTCCCACGACGATGACGAAGATGCGGCGGTCGACAGCATCAACATCACCCCGCTGGTCGACGTGCTGATGGTGGTGTTGGTGATGTTCATCCTTACTGCCACCGCGCAGGTTTCGGGGATTCAGATCAACCTGCCCAAGGCCAGTGCTGCGGTTTCACTGTCGGAAGCCAAGACCAAGGCGATTTCGGTCAATGACGGCGGCCAGGTGTTCCTCGATGCCTATCCGGTGACGCTCGCCGAGCTGGAAGAACGCCTGCGCATCGAGAAAGCGCAGAACCCGGACTTCCCGGTGATCGTGCGCGGCGACGCCACGGTGCAGTACCAGAAGGTCATCGAAGTGCTGGATCTGCTGCGCCGGCTCGAACTGTCCCAGGTCGGTCTGGTGACCGGCAAACCGAGTCAGGGCTGAGTCATGACCGCACAAATCCCGATCGAGCCGTTACCGGTTAAAACGCCTGCGCTACGTTATGCGAAGTGGGGCGTGGGGCTGGTCATCGGTGCGCTCGCCGCTTGGTTCCTTTGGCAGTGGGCCAACGACATGAGCGGCATCCGCCGTGAAGCACCGAAGGTGCCGACGATCATTCCGTTGCCACCACCACCGCCGCCGCCCCCGGAGAAACCGCCGGAGCCGGAAACTCCAGTGGAAGAGAAAATCGTCGAGCCCGAGCCGACGCCTGAGCCGCAAGAGGTCAAGCCCGAAGAGCAAGCACCGCCTTCGCCAGCCGACGATCTGGCCAACCCGATGCAAATGGACGGCGATGCCCAGAGCGGCAGCGACGCGTTCAACATCGGTGCGGGCAAGGGCGGTGGCATGGCCGGTGCCGGGGGCGGGCGGCTGGGCACCGGCACCTACAGCCAGTTCCTCGCGTTCACGTTTCAGAAGCTGCTGCGCGAGAACCCGGACCTGCGCAACCTCGCGTTTTCGCTGCAGGCCGATGTGTGGCTGAGCAGCGTCGGCGAGATCACCCGCGTCGAGCTGATCAAGTCCAGCGGCAACCCCGAAATCGACACACAGGTGCTGGCGGCGCTGCGCAATGCGCCGCACCTGAGCGAACGGCCACCGGCCTCCATGACTTTGCCCGTGCGCCTGTCCCTGCAAGGGCGGCGTCCGGGTTAACCGAACCTATTTATTGCCAAGCATTCAAGCTTTGCCAAAAGGAGTTGTGTGCAGATGATTTCCAATGTGAATCGATTGTCCCTGGCGATCGGCATGGTCATCGCGACCCTGGTCGGTCAGGCCGCGGCAGCGCCCGCGCCTTCGGAGAACGCCACGATCAATCTGATCCGCTTGCTGGTCGAGCAGGGCATTTTGAAGCAGGACAAGGCCGACGCGCTGATCGCCCAGGCACAGAATGAGGCCGCCCAGGCCAAGCAGGCGGCGGCGTCCACCGCCGTCGCAGCAGGCCCCGTGGCCGCGCCGGGCGATGTGCGCGTGCAGTACGTGCCGGCCGCCGTGCGCGATCAGATCCGCGATCAGGTCAAGGCCGAAGTCATGGCCACCGCCAAGCAGGAAAACTGGGCCGCGCCCAACACTTTCTCGGAGTGGACCTCGCGCATCAGCTTCGATGGCGACATCCGTCTGCGTGACGAATCGCGCTACTACTCGGACAGTAACAGCAACGAGATCGTCGACTTTGCCAAGCTCAACAACAACGGCCCGTACGATGTGAACCCCAACAGCAGCACCAATCTGCCGCCGTTGCTCAACACCCGCGAAGACCGCACCAATCAGTTTCGCATTCGCGCACGTCTGGGCATGAAGGCCGAGATCGCACCGCAATGGACCGCCGGCATTCGCCTTGGCACTGGTTCCGACAACAACCCGGTGTCGACCACCCAGAGCCTGGGCGGCGGTTTCGCCAAGAAAGACATCTGGCTCGATCAGGGTTACCTGAACTGGAAGCCGACGGATGAGTTGACGGTGACCGGTGGCCGCTTTGCCAACCCGTTCATGTCCACCGACATGCTGTATTCCAACGACCTCAATTTCGACGGCGTGGCAGCGATTTTCGACCACAAACTTAACCGCGACTGGGGCGTGTTCGGCACCGTCGGCGCGTTCCCGGTGGACTACACCAACGACACCAGCACCAGCAACGGCTTCGACAAGGAAGAAAGCGACAACAAGTGGCTGTACGGCGCGCAGATCGGCGCCAAGTGGGCGATCAACAGCAACAACCGTCTCAAGGGGGCCTTGGCCTACTACCGTTTCGACGACATTCAGGGCCAGCGCTCCAGCCCTTGCGCACCGTGGGCCGGCGCCCCTGGCTGCGACACCGACGGCTCACGGGTGGCATTCATGCAGAAGGGCAACAGCGTGTTCCTGCTGCGTGACATCACGCCAAACCCGGCCAACCCTACGACCACACCGCAACCGCAATTCGTCGGTCTGGCGTCGGAGTTCAACCTGCTTGACCTGAATCTGGTGTGGGACGCCGATCTGCCGCAGGACTTCAAATTGCGTAGCCAGGGTAACTACATCCACAACCTTGGTTACGACGAAGGCGACATGCGCAAGCGCTCCGAGGGGCAGATCGTCAACAACCTCAACAGCAGCGGCGATATCGAAAGCGGCGCCAATGCGTGGATGGTGCAGTTCACCCTCGGCAACGCGCTGGACCTGAAACGACAGGGCGACTGGAATCTGTTCGCCGGCTACAAGTACATTCAGCCGGACGCCTTGCCTGACGGCTTCAACGATTCGTCGTTCCACCTCGGCGGCACCAACGCCAAGGGCTATTTCCTCGGTGGCAACTACGGTCTGGCGAAGAACGTCTATGCCACCGGCCGCTGGATGAGCACCGAGGCGGTGTACGGCGCGCCGTTTGATATCGACGTCTTGCAGCTTGAGATCAATACGCGCTTCTAAGGCGCCGGGAGTACGGTCATGCACGCACGAGTTTTACTGTTGGGGCTGAGTTTTTTCATCGCTCAAGGGGCCAATGCCGAAGGCATGGAGGAGCGTCTGCGCACCCAGTTGCGCAGCACCACCCAGCAATTGCAGGCCCTGCAAAGCCAGCAGGCCCAGGCCAGCGCCGCGCAACTGGCGGCGCAGAACGAGGCCAAGGCCGCGCAGGCGCAGATCAAGCAATTGACCGCCGAGCTGGCCAAGGCCAAAGGCGTTGCCGAGCAGTTGGCCGACCAGCAGCAGAACCTGCACAGCCAGGCCCAGGCGCAAGTCGCGGCGAGTAACGAGCAGGTCGGCAAGTTCAAGAAGGCCTACGACGAGTTGTTGGTCATGGCCCGTGCCAAAGAGGCAGAACGGTCTAAGCTTCAGGCGCAATTGGCTGAACGTGACACACAAGTGCAGCAATGTTCAGTCAAGAATCAGCAGATGTACGGCGTCGCCAAGCAGATCCTCACCGCCTACGAAAACATCGATGTGGCCGAGGTGATGAAGATCCGCCAGCCCTTTGCGGGCAGCGCCCGGGTCAAGTTCGATGAACTGGCTCAGGGGTTCGGTGACGAGCTTTACAAGACTCAATTCGACGCGCCGCAAGCCGCGCTCGCACACTGATTTAAAAGACTGATAAACAAGGAAGAAACAATGACTCAATTGATCACTCACGTATCGCCACAATCCCTGACTGAAGTCCTGCAGGCCGCCGGTTATCGCGTCAACCAGACCGAACAGAACGGCATCGTGCAATTGCTCAGTGCCAGCCAGGGCATCGGTTATGCCGTGCGTTTCGGCAACCCGGCGGTGGAGCAGGGCCGCTACGTCGATTTCACCTTCAGTTGCGCGCTGCGGGTGCAAGGTGAGTTGCCACAGGGTGTGGCCGAACAGTGGAACGCCAGCCGCCGGTTTGCGCGGTTGTCGTTGCAGGGTGAGTTTCTGGTGATGGAAATGGACGTGGTGGTCGCGGCGGGCGTGAGCAACGATCACCTGCGTGGCAACCTCGAATTGTGGGATCGCCTGTTGCAGGAGTTCATCGTCTATCTGCGTGATTTCAGCCAGGCCGCGCAAACTTCGACGGCCAAAGTCGCCGTCGCCGAGCAAGAGGAAGTCGCGCTGTGAAAAAACCTGCCATGGTGATCGGCGCCGGGGCAGTGGCGCTGTTGGTGGTAGCCGTGGCGCTGGTGCTGCGACCGGGTACAGACCCGGTCGCCGCGCAGCAATCGTCGCCTTTGGCGGCGGTTGCAGCCGGGCCGGCAGTGGCGCGGTTGGGCAATCAGCAGGTGACGCCGCAGGAATTGCAGGCGTTGCTGGCGACCGTCCCGCCAACGACTCGCGAGCAACTGCGCGGTAACCGTGAGGCGCTGGAGCGCTGGCTGCGCACGCGTCTGGCGGAGAAAGCCGTGCTCGAACAGGCCGACGCCCAGGGCTGGGCGCAGCGTCCGGACGTGGTGCGGCAAACCCGGGCGGCGACCGAGCAAATTGTCTTCCGTGATTACCTGCGCTCGGTCAGCGAAGTGCCGGCGGACTACCCGAGTGCGGCCGAGCTGCAGCAGGCCTACGACGCCGGCAAGGCTGAATGGCAAACCCCGGCGTTGTATCGGGTGAGCCAGATTTTCCTCGCCGTGAATGACCCGCAGAACCTCGAAGCAGTGCGCAAACAGGCGACGGAGCTGAGCAAAAAGGCTCAGGCCACGCCGGGGGATTTTGCTGCGCTGGCGAGCCAGTATTCGCAGGACCGGCTGACCGCCGAACGCGGCGGCGACACCGGGTTGCAACCGTTGCAGCAGTTGGTGCCGCAGGTACGTGGCGCGGTGGCGCGGCTCAAGGTCGGCGCGGTGTCCGAGCCGCTGCAGAGCGCCGCCGGATTCCACGTGATCAAACTCACCGAACAGCAACCGGCGCGCACCGCGACCCTCGACGAATTGCGTGACCAACTGACCCAGGCCTTGCGTGCCCAGCGTCAGGAGCAGATCGCCCAGGCGTATCTGGACGGCATGCTCAACACGGCGACGCTGAGTATCGACGGGGCTGAGCTGAACAAGGTCCTGGAAGAGAAACGCTGATCGTGACTCACCGCAGAACCCGGGTGGGAGCGGGCTTACTCGCGAAAGCGGTGTGGCATTCAACGGACACGCTGGCAGGCATGGCCCTTTCGCGAGCAAGCCCGCTCCCACAGTAGAACCGTGGTGTTTTTCAAAATACAAAGATCGACAGGGAGTCATCGATGTCATTCACCGAACCCGCAGGACGACAGGGTAGCCCCGATTATCGCTGGGCACAGGGCGAGCGCGAGCCTTGGCTGGCGCAAGCTGCGACCATCGATGCCGACGTCGCGCAATATTTTCTGGTCAGCGCTCGCTGTGGCTGCTTCATGCAGGCAGCGCGCAGCCTCAACGTGCGTTCGACCTTGCTGCGCAAGCAACTGGCGCAACTTGAACAAGAACTGCAGCACTCGCTGTTCAGCTTTCAGGGCAGTGCCCTGAGCCTGACCCGCGAGGGCCTGCAACTTCAGGCGCAACTGGTGGCGCTGGCTCACGAGCGCAAACTGCCGGTGGTCGAGCAGCCGCTGGTGCGTCTGGCCGTCGCCGAGTCAATCCTGCATGACATCCTCGGTCGCGACCTGATCGCGCTGTTGCGCCGCAACGCCAGCGTGCGCCTGGAAATCATCGCGCTGGACAGCGAACTGGCACTGCGCGCGGTCAGCGCTGATGTGGTGCTGTGGCTGGCCCACGGTGAAACCCCCAATCCCGGCCCGACCTTCGCCACCAGTCAGCCACAGGCACTGGCGCGGCTGGATTACCTGCCGCACATCGCCAAACGTTATTCGCGCGTCACCGCGCGCCCGGCCAGTGCCGACGACCTGAGCGATTTCATGCTGGTGCAATGGCAACACGACCGGCAGATCGACAGCTTCCGGCCGTGGAATGAGCTGGTCGAACAGCGCCTGGCCGGCGTGGTGCAGATGCAGTCCTATGAGCTGATGCTGGAAATGATCCGCTGCAGTGCCTGCATCGGTTTGCTGCCGGCGTACATGAGCCGCTTCGATCGCGGGCTGATTGCGCTGCCGGGGCTGTTTGACGAGCCGATGCAGTTGCAGGCATGGCTGGCGGTCAACGTTGAATCGCGAGACGTCGCCGAAGTGCAGACCCTGGTCGAACTGATCCAGCGCACCTTCAACGAACGCCACGAATGGTTCCAGAGCTGAACACATAACCCCTGTGGGAGCGGGCTTGCTCGCGAATGCGGTGTTTCATTCAACGATAAGGTGTCTGACACGGCCCCTTCGCGAGCAAGCCCGCTCCCACAGTCTGGGACCTCGCCAAATAGATGACTGGCAGTTTAGAGTGTCTGGCCACACATCGATCCAGGAAGGATCCGCCATGCCCGACTACAACCCCGCCATCACCCTCGAACGCTTCAACGAATCGCACCTGGAGTCTGTCACCGCGCTGTACAACGATCCGGCCGTGACCCGCCAGGTGTTGCAGATGCCGTTTCAATCCACTGAGATCTGGCGTCAGCGGTTGCTGGCGGAGAACGAGCGGATGCTCAAACTGGTGGCGCTGCATCAGGGCGCGGTGGTCGGTCATCTCGGGCTGGAAAACTATTCGCGGATTCGCCGTGCGCACGCCGGCAGTGTCGGCATGGCGGTCGCTGTGGCGTGGCAGGGCAAGGGTGTCGGTTCGAAACTGCTGGCGGCGGCGCTGGACGTCGCCGACAACTGGATGAATTTGCACCGGGTCGAACTCTCGGTCTACGCCGACAATGAGGCGGCCATTGGTCTGTACCGCAAGTTCGGTTTCGAGAACGAAGGCCTGTTCCGTGACTACGCCGTGCGCGACGGGCAATGGGTCGACACCCTGAGCATGGCCCGCCTGCGCACGCGCGGCCAAGTCTGACTCAGTCGTCCAGGGCGAACGCCACCGCCGACTGCGCATGCAGCTCGGTGGTGTCGAGCAGGGGCAGGGCACTGTGCTGGGGTTTGACCAGCAGGCCGATTTCCGTGCAGCCGAGGATGATCGCCTGGGCGCCGCGCGCGGTCAGTGATTCGATCACTCTTTGATAGATTTTGCGCGACTCGTCACTGATCACCCCGACGCACAACTCGTCGTAGATGATCCGGTGCACGTCCTGGCGCTCGGCATCGTCCGGCACCAGCACCGTCAACCCCTTGGCAATCAGACGCTGCTTGAGAAACGTCTGCTCCATGGTGAACGCGGTGCCGAGCAAACCGACCGTGTGCGCATCGATGTCCAGCGCCGCCTGCGCTGCCGGTTCGGCGATGTGCAGGAACGGGATGCTGATCGCCGCCTGAATCTGTTCCGCCACCTTGTGCATGGTGTTGGTACACAGCACCACGCATTGCGCGCCGCCGGCCTCCAGCCTGCGCGCGGCATCCACCAGAATCGCCGCCGCATCGTCCCAGCGCCCGGCATGCTGGGCCTGTTCGACCGGGCCGAAGTCGACGCTGTGCATCAGCAGTTGCGCCGAACGCAGCGGGCCGAGGCGATCGCGGACCTGTTGATTGATGAGGCGATAATATTCGGCGCTGGACTCCCAGCTCATGCCGCCGATCAGGCCGATGGTGCGCATTGAAATTCCTCTGGCTTGGACCTGGAACGAACAACCAGGTCTGCACAGAGTGTCCATTTGTTCATCGAAGGACGCCAGCGCAAATCAGCTGTACCGCCAATCCTTCTGCCAGGTGTAACGGTGCCGTTTGCCATAAACCGCCGCTGTTCATTGGGTAACCACTTGATCCGCTGGCGCGAACGTAAAGCTCGCCGATCCCCCGTTACTGGCAGAGGGTGTCAACCGAATGATGGGCACGAGAATTTTCGGATTGGTCGAGTTGTAGAAGTCGCGCTGGTTGTATTGCGCGTCCGCCAGGCCGGCGTTGGCGCCTCCGTAAACATAGAAAAACGCCATGATGGGAAATCGGTTGGGAGGAAAACTCGAAGCACATGATTTTGCCGGGTCGGAGGAGACCGGATCGCACCAGGTTTTTATCAGCAACTCATTGTGTTCATTGTAGCCAGTGACATTCGCAAACGCCCTGGCGCGCACGGATTGATAGAACGCCGGGCCCGCCAGATGATTGCGCTCGTCGCTGACGTCAAAGCCACATTGGCGCTGGTTCGGGTTGCCTCCCGCTATCGTCCAGACCGCGTACCATTGCTCTGCGGTGGTGACACCGGCGTTCTGGCAGAGCTGGCTTTGCACCGGATAGCTCGGGTGGGCAGCGCACACGGCGTCAGTCCGCCGTGTCCAGGTCCAGGCATCGTAGGGATAGGCACACAGATAATCGAGGTCGAGCTTGTCTTGGGGGGACTCAAAGATCGGATAAACAATGTAGCCGTTGCCATTGCCCCAGGCGAGTCGGCCGAAGTCGGCATCCTGGCGCAGGTAGGAAAATGACACGCCTCCACTGGTCACAGATGTCGGGCTTGGGTCCCAAACCTTGTATTTGTTGGAGGGATCCTTGACTGTCACCCTCAGGGTCACACCGGAGCACAGGAACGCTGGTTGGGAGTCGCTCTTGTTGCAGTTGGGAAATTTTCGCCCGTAAAGCGTATTGAGCTGAGTGGCGATGGCCGGGCCGTTGAGCACCTCAACACCACTGACGCCGATGGCCACCGGCGGTTGGGTGGAGGTCTGCGTGCAACCCATCAGTAATGCAATAAAAAGCGCTGCGGCGATTGTTCTCATGATCAAACCCTTGCCTGAAATGGGGATTGCGTTTGTCAGTTGAAAAACTTGGTCAAGCGTTACGGCGCAGGTTCGGGCAACGGCTCGACAGATTGCGGGGGCAGCGCCATGCAGAGATTGAGCAAGGCAATCAAGGTGGAATCTGATCTTTCTCGCCCTTTTTGTTGCTGTTGCAAGCTCATTGAGCCACCGCCTGATCTGCTGCCGAGTAGGTAAAAGTCGCCGGTGCTGCGGCGCTGGCTGCAGGCGTCAGGCGAATAATGGGGACGACGATTTTCGGGTTGGTCGAGTTATAGAAGTCGCGCTGGTTGTATTGCGCGTCCGCCAGGCCGGCATTGGTGCCGCCGGCGATGAAAAAGAACGCCATGATCGGCAGAGCGTTGGCCTGCCCGGCAGCCCAGCTGCGAATGACGATTTCATTTTGTTGACCAAACCCGGTGGCGCCCAGCAAGGTCTTGGCTCTGAGCGATTGATAGAATGCCGGGCCGGCGAGGTGATTTCGTTCATCCCTGACATCGAACCCGCATTGCCGCAGATTTTTGTTTTCGTAGGAGACGTCCCATGCCGTCTTGGCCTGTTCGCCGGTGAAGACCCCCGCCAGATGACAGGCTTGGCTGACATTCGGGTATTGGGGCGCCGGACCACAGACGGAGGTCGCGCTGCGACTCCAGGTCCAGGCATCCATGGGGTAGGAGCACAACACCTTCAGATGCAGTTTGCCAGGGGGCTGCTCAAGGAATGGATAGAGGATGTAGCCATTGCCGTAACCCCAGGCCAGGCGCCCGAAATTGGCATCCTGGCGCAAATAGGAGTAGGAAATGCCGCCACTTTTCACCGAGGCCGGACTCGGATCCCAGACCTTGTATTGGCCTGCCGGATCCCTGACGGTGACTCGCAAGGTGACTCCGGAACAGAGAAACGCTGGCTGCGATTCGCTCTTGTTGCAATTGGGAAACTGCCGCCCATACAGCGTGTTGAGATGCGAGGCGATTTGTGGGCCGTTGAGCGCCTGAGCATCGCGTGTACCGATGACCGCTGGCGGTTGAACGGCTGTGTGTGAGCATCCCAGCAGTAACGTAATGAACAGTGACGCTGCCAATTTACGCATGTGCAGATCCTCGCCGCGGACAGCGGCGGATTCGCTTGAATAATTTGCAAGTCGACTGCAAGCCCTTTACAGCGTCACTCGCAGGTACCAGGAAAAAATGATGGGTTCGCCCGTGCCCGTCTTTCTGAGGGTGTAATTGAACAGACCGAGTTTTCCCTTGTTCGGCGTGATCCAGCTCGACGGGACAGCGACGTTGGTATAGGACGGCTGGGTGATGTTGAATTCCTCGCTGTCGTAGCGAGTCGCTCCAACGGTCAGCGATATTCTTACTTTGTAAGCACCGTCCAGCGTCGGGTAGTAGGCCCTCAGGTTGTCCTTGGCTGCACTCAGCGTCGGTTCCGGCAGGTGATGCTTTTGTCCGGTAATGGTTATGTTCCGCCGCTTGGATAGGAGATCAACCGTGGTGTCCGGTAACCGGACGGTGAAGGACGCCTCGGCGCCGCTGCCAACGGTGTCGACCACTTCTGCGCGTGGCACCAAAAACTGCAACGTCTGGCCGACAGACGTGACGGTCTGCATCTCGCTGACATAAGTGGAATTGCGACCTTTCCAATAAGCCTTGACCGTTTGCCCCGGTGCCGAGCCGATGTAGGACACAATAATGGTCGCATACAGGGCTTCATAGAAGTCTCGAACAAAATTCAGCCTGTTGCCGTTGTCCTCTTTGGCTTCGAGCACTGTGGGGGCAAGCAGATCCAGCACCGGTTGACGAATATGCACATCGACGAAGGTGGTCGCCGACCAGATCGCCTGCGGCCCCGAGGAGTTGCCGAGCAGGTCGGTGACGCGAAAACTAAAGGGGAACCGCTTATTATCCTGCCGGAAGTCATTGGTGGTCAGCTTGATCACCACTTGACCGGCTAGAACCTGCGCCGCGGTCACGGTTTGCTGGATATGGTGCCCGTCAAGATCGACAGTGATGACGTCCCCCGCCCGCATATAGACATAGCGCAGCGTAACGTCAACGCCTTGCGCCGCACGTGCTGCATCGATGCCATTGGCGATGACATCGGCCGGCAGGGTCATCAGCAAGTTCGGATTAATGCCGCCCCCGGCGATCTCTCCGCCGGGGCGTGGCGTATGGAAGAGCACACGTAACTCCACTGAAGTTTCGGGCATCGGTTGCGCGATCCGCGTCACCCGCAGGAACAGCAGGTTGATTCCATCCCTCAGCAAGGACGCATTAAAACTCATGCTGAACCGTTGATTCAGCTCCGTCCGGGTGATGGTTTGTGCGGCAATAATGGTTTGCGACTCGTTGAGCAGTAGTTGAACACTGTCATCCAGGCTCTGGTTGATCCAGGGATCAACGAGAACCCGGATAAGTCCATTGGTGACCAGCGCGAGCGGAATCCCGCCGTGCGGATTCAGCGGATGCTGGATCGGTGAAACCCATCCCGGAATGAGTACCGGGTCGATCGTCAGCAGTTTATTGTCGTTGTTTTGGTTGGCCATTTCGTCCGCTCCGCAAAGGTTTGCTCACTGGATTCATCTAAAACCTTCGCGTACGGCTTGCCTACTGTCAGATCTGACAGGTGACCGCATAAAAGACCCACCGTCCGTCGCGCCAGCCTGAGTTGAGACCGGCTGGCATTCGAGGTTTTACGCGCACTGGCGTGTTGATCTGTCACTATGGGTTTCGCAGGCTCACCCCGAGGAACGTACCGATGAACGACGTACAACAACTGGGCGAAATGCTTCGTCACTATGCCGAGAGTGAAGCGCACAAGAAGCAACTGTTCGAAACCCAGTCGCAGGCGTGGTCGGCCCGGATCAGCGAGCTGTTCGGCCATATTCAGCAATGGCTGGAACCGGTGCAGGCACCGAATCTGCTGGAGGTGAGCCGCGAGGCTTACGTCGCGTTCGGACCGAGTACGCCGGTGGAGACCTCGACCTTCAAGACCGAGAAACTGAGCATCGTGATTGCCGGCAAACCGGTGGAATTCGTGCCGGACGTGATGGGCAGCGCCGGGCAGATTTCCCTGGCGGTGATGGGCCTGACGGCGGCGCGCTATGGCAGCATTTCGCTGGTGGGGCTGCCGAGCGGCGAGTGGCAGTGGCGCAAGACCAACGGCTTGAAGGATCCGGACACGTTCGTGTTCGATGCGGATTTCCTCGCACAGCAGCTGCAGAGCCTGATCCCGCGCGACCGTAACTAGACTTCAAGGACTTGCAAATTCCCCTCGTGGGAGCGGGCTTGCTCGCGAAGGCGGTGTGTCATTCAACATTTCGGTGACTGATCAGACGCTTTCGCGAGCAAGCCCGCTCCCACAGGGGCAGATGGCAGTTCTACATTTGCAGGTTGATCCAGCCTGGTTTCGCCTCTTCCGGTGCCACCGCTTTCACGGTCTTGCCGGTCGCCAGCTCCACCCGCCGCGCCACCTCCGGATCATCGGCAAACGGCACCATGCTCGCATCATCCAGGCTCTCTGAAGTCTGATGGCGCAGGCAGTACTCCACCGCCAGCCACAGAAACACCACCCCCAGCACATTCAAGAAAATTTCGAACATCATCAGCTCCCTGACTCAGGCGATCTGCGCCTGGCTGCGCGCCAGCGACACGTCGGCTACCCGCACCGTGCGCCACACGTTGTAGGCCATCAACAGCATCCCGGTGAGGAAGAACACCCCGCCGGCAAAGCGCACGATGAACCCCGGATGACTGGCCTGCAGCGCTTCGACGAACGAATAGGTCAGCGTGCCGTCCTCGTTGATCGCACGCCACATCAGGCCCTGGGTGATGCCGTTGACCCACATCGACGCGATGTACAACACCGTGCCGATGGTCGCCAGCCAGAAGTGCAGGTTGATCAGCGGCGTGCTGAACATCTGCTCGCGACCAAAGACTTTCGGCACCATGTGATAGGTCGCGCCGAAGGTGATCATCGCCACCCAGCCCAGCGCCCCGGCGTGGACGTGGCCGATGGTCCAGTCGGTGTAGTGGGAGAGGGCGTTGACGGTCTTGATCGCCATCATCGGGCCTTCGAAGGTCGACATGCCGTAGAACGCCAGCGACAGCACCAGAAAGCGCAGGATCGGGTCGGTGCGCAACTTATGCCAGGCGCCGGACAAGGTCATCATGCCGTTGATCATCCCGCCCCAGCTCGGGGCCAGGAGGATCAGCGACATCGCCATGCCGAGTGACTGTGCCCAGTCCGGCAGCGCGGTGTAGTGCAGATGGTGCGGGCCGGCCCAGATGTACAGGGTGATCAGCGCCCAGAAGTGCACGATCGACAACCGGTACGAATACACAGGACGGTTGACCTGCTTGGGCACGAAGTAATACATCATCCCGAGGAACCCGGTGGTCAGAAAGAATCCCACCGCGTTGTGCCCGTACCACCACTGCACCATGGCGTCGGTCGCCCCGGAATACACCGGATAGGACTTGAACCAGTCCACCGGGATCGACAGGTGATTGACCACGTGCAGCATGGCGATCACCAGAATGAATGCGCCAAAGAACCAGTTGCCGACGTAGATATGTTTGGTCTTGCGCTGCACCACGGTGGTGAAAAACACGATGGCGTAGGCGACCCAGACCACTGCCATCCACACCGCACCGGAGAATTCGATCTCGGCGTATTCCTTGGTGGTGGTGTAGCCCATCGGCAGGGTGATCAGCATGACCACGATCACCGACTGCCAGCCCCAGAAGGTGAAGGCTGCGAGCTTGTCCGAGTACAGCCGCACCTGGCAGGTACGCTGCACCGCGTAGTAACTGGCGGCGAATTGCGCGCTGCCGGCAAAGCCGAAAATCACCAGGCTGGTGTGCAGTGGCCGCAAGCGGCCGAAGGTGGTCCACGGCAGGTCGAGATTCATGTCCGGCCACACCAGTTGCGAGGCGATCCATACCCCCATCGCCATGCCCACGACACCCCAGAAAACCGTCGCGATAACGAATTGGCGGACGACCTTGTAGTTATAAGCCTGTCCGATTGTTGCTGTGCTCATGGTCAGTTCATCCACGGTTGCAAAGTCTTGCCAGGCCACCCGGTCTGGCATGCACTGCACTGTAGGAATACCGTCAGAAACAAAACAGGCTCAGGAATCTTTCATTTGTACGGATCAGATTGAAGTGCTGCCTGCGGCCATCTGCCGCGCCCTGATACGGTTTTTATCGTTTCAGGTGAATCTGTTGCGTGCTGCGCCGTTCGTCCATAGTCAGGAAAAATCCTGTGGGAGCGGGCTTGCTCGCGAAAGCGTTGTGTCAGCCAACAATTCAGTTGCCTGACACAACGCTTTCGCGAGCAAGCCCGCTCCCACAGTTTTGAAGATGCGTTCAAACCTGATGGGGTAGCCGCTGCATGTATCAATACGATGATTACGACCGGGCGCTGGTGTTCGAGCGCGTTGCGCAGTTCCGCGATCAGGTCGAGCGCTTCATGGCCGGGGAGTTGAGCGAGGAGGAGTTCCTGCCGCTGCGTCTGCAGAATGGCCTGTACATGCAAAAGCACGCGTACATGCTGCGAGTCGCCATTCCCTACGGCACCCTGAGTGCCGAACAGATGCGCACCCTGGCGAGCATCGCCGCCGATTACGATCGCGGTTACGGCCACTTCACCACCCGGCAGAACCTGCAATTCAACTGGATCGAACTGAGCGAAGTGCCGGACATTCTCGAACGTCTGGCGCAGGTCAACATGCACGCGATCCAGACCTCCGGCAACTGCGTGCGCAACATCACCACCGAGGCCTTCGCCGGGGTCGCAGCGGACGAGATGATCGACCCGCGTCCGCTGGCAGAAATCCTTCGGCAGTGGTCGACGATCAACCCTGAATTCCTCTTCCTGCCGCGCAAGTTCAAGATCGCCATCTGCTCGGCCAGGCAGGATCGCGCGGCAATCATGATGCATGACATCGGCCTGTATCTTTACCCGGGGCGCGAGGGACAAATGCTCCTGCGGGTGATCGTCGGCGGCGGGTTGGGGCGCACGCCGATCCTGGGGCTGCAGATTCGCGAAGGCTTGCCGTGGCAGCATCTGCTGTCCTACGTCGAGGCGATCCTGCGGGTCTACAACCGCCACGGTCGGCGTGACAACAAGTACAAGGCGCGGATCAAGATTCTGGTCAAGGCGTTGGGCATCGAGGCGTTCGCCCGGGAAGTCGAAGAGGAATGGCAACACCTCAAGGACGGCCCGGCGCAGTTGACCGACGCTGAGTACGAGCGCGTCGCCAGTGCGTTCGTGCCGCCGATCTACCACACTCTGGCCGATACCGATCTGGATTTCGGCACGCGCCTGGCCGAGAGCCCGGCGTTCGCACGCTGGGTCGCGCGCAACGTGCAGCCGCACAAGAAACCCGGCTACACCAGCGTGGTGCTGTCGACCAAACCGGGTCTGGCCGCGCCACCGGGCGATGTCACCGGGTTGCAGATGCTGGCCGTCGCCGACTGGTCGGAGCGCTTCGGTTTTGGCGAGATCCGCATTGCCCATGAGCAGAACATCGTCCTGCCCGATGTGCAAAAGTCTGACCTGTATCAACTCTGGCAACTGGCCTGCGAGCGCGGTCTGGGCAGTGCCAACGTCGGCCTGCTGACCGACATCATCGCCTGCCCGGGCGGCGATTTCTGTGCGCTGGCCAACGCCAAGTCGATCCCGATAGCCCAGGCGATTCAGGCGCGATTCGACAACCTCGATTACCTGCACGATCTGGGCGACATCAGCCTGAACATCTCCGGCTGCATGAACGCCTGCGGCCACCACCACATCGGCAATATCGGCATCCTCGGCGTCGACAAGAATGGCAGCGAGTGGTACCAGATCACCCTTGGCGGTGCGCAGGGCAAGCACAGCGCATTGGGCAAAGTCATCGGCCCGTCGTTCAGCGCCGCCGAAGTACCGCAGGTGATCGAGCGGATCATCGGCACCTTCGTGCGTTACCGCGAAAGCGAGGAGCTGTTTGTCGACACCGTGGCGCGCATTGGCCTGGAGCCGTTCAAGGAGCGGGTCTACCCGAAAGCGCTGGAGGTGACGGCATGAACAATCTGCTGCGGTTGGAGCAGGGTGTCGCGCGGCGGGTCGAGGACGATCCGTGGACGCTGGTCCGCGAGCCGGAGCAAGACCGGCCGCAAGGGTTGCTGGTACTGCCGCTGGCGCACTGGCTGCAATCGCCCTCGACCCACGCGGTGTGGCTGGGGCCGGACGATGAGGTTGAAAGTGTGGTGCCGTGGCTGGCCTCGCTGCCATTGATTGCTCTGGACTTCCCGAGCTTTCGCGACGGTCGCGCTTATAGTCAGGCGTATCTGTTGCGCAGCCGTTTTGGCTGGGCCGGGGAGTTGCGCGCGATTGGTGATGTGTTGCGTGATCAGCTCAGCCACATGCGCCAGTGCGGGTTCGACAGCTTTGCGGTGCGTGAGGACAAGTCGGCTGAAGATGCGTTGAAAGGGCTGGCCGGAATGAGTGTGCTGTATGGGCGCTCGGTGATCGAACCACGTCCGCTGTTCCGCAGACGCTGAAGATTCTGTGGCGAGGGAACACGCGCCCTCGCCACAGGTGTTTGGCATTGCTCGCACAGGGGAAACCCTTAGATCCTGCGCTATTCCCGGATTTTCCCTTGGGTCGATGCTGGCCTTTTGGTAGAGTCCCCGTCGCCAGCGGGTTTTCGGCTGGACGATGGAACGAAGAAGGGAGTCAGGGTAGTGAGCGCGGGCAAAAAGATTTTGGGCCTCACGGCGTTGCTGTTGATGCTGACGCTGTGGGCCAGTTACTTCTATGTGATCAAGGAAAACCGCGACGGCCAGTTGGGCGGCGCCGGTGAAAGCACCGCGTGGTGCGGCACGCCGCCGTCCACCGAAGCGGCGCTGTTGGGCAAGGATCAACTGACCTTGCGCGTGACCAACAACCTGCGCGGCGAGTTCATGCTCAGTGGCTCGCTGGTGGTCTCCGAACGCACCTTCAACCGCTATGACCTGGGCCGCAACGAACTGCGCCTGCGTCTGGAACCCTTGCAGTGGTCGTACGGCGTCACGCCAATCTTCCTTGAACAGGTCAAGGTCCAACCGCTGAGCCGCAACCTCGCTTCGCCGACCAAGAGCGCTTATGCCGAGCTTGAGCCGCGGCCGATCGGCGTACAGGGTCAGGTCACCGAATTCCCCTTCGACACCTATCGCTACGGCTACAAGCCGGTGCTGTATTACCTCAAGGGCAGCGAGCGCATCGACCTGCGCTTCAAGAACATCACCACGCTGATGGCGATGTCCAACACCTTCACGCCCATCCAGAAGTACAACCGCGTCGAGTACATCAACGAGAAAAACTCGATGATCCGCGACGAGGACTACAAGGCCTACGGCCCGCACGAATGCGCGTTCAGCGTCGAGCGCAAAGGCTCGTTCAAGGTCGTGGTGCTGTTGTTGCTGTTGGTGCTGTGCCTGCCATTGCTGCACGTGTTCTATCGCGATGAGCCGGGGATCGACTTCCTCGCCACCCTGGTCGCGATTGCCGTGGTGCGCGTGGTGCTGGTGGGGCCGGTGCAGGACTTCCAGTTGTACAACATCGACTTCCTGTTTGGCGCGGCGATCCTGCTGGTGGGCTCGGTGTCGCTGATCAAGGCGATGCGCGCCAACAGCCGGCGGGAGATGGCGTTGAAGAGCGGGGCGACGTCTTCGTGGTAGTCCGCGCAGTATCAGACTCACGCTGACCTTGTGGGAGCGAGCCTGCTCGCGAAGGCGATCATTCAGCCAACATCCCTGGCGACTGATGTACCGCATTCGCGAGCGGGCTCGCTCCCACAAGGGGGGGCGGTGGGTTCTGATCGGTCACTTCAGCGCCGGATCGCCCATGTTCATCTTCTTCCAGCCCTGCAACAGCACCTGCGCCTTCGGCTCATGGCCGTTCTCCAGGTAGTACTGGATCAGCGACAGCCGCGCATTGCGGTTTGCCGGTTGTACCTTGAGCAGACGCTCCAGCACTTCACACGCTTCATCGACCTTGCCGCTGTCGTGCAACGCCACCGCCAGCACATAACCGTACTGCGCGTTCTGCGGTTCCAGCTGCACGGCTTTGTGCAGTGCGCTCATGGCCTCGGTGGTCTTGCCAGCGCGAATCAGTGACAGGCCACGGGTGTGTTGCAACAGTGCCGCATCCGGGTGCGCCTTGAGGCTGTCATCCAGCAGTATCTGTGCTTCCTGCCCACGGCCACTGGCCTCCAGCCATTGCACCAGTGTCACCAGCGCCGGGTAGAAATCCGGATCACGTTGCAGTGCGCTGCGCAGCAAGCCTTCGACTTCACCACTGCGACCACTGGCCTGATAGAGCATCGCCAGATTCAGGTTGGCTTCGGCACGTTCCAGCAGGCTCTTCTGCACTGCCTCGTACTCGGCAATCGCCGCGTCCCAATGGGCTTGTGCGGTGCCAAGGCCGTTGTTGCGGGCCACGCTCAGCAGGTCCCGGGCGACGACGATGCGCACCGCTTTGACCGGGTCATTCAACAGCGGCGTCAGCAGCGGTGCGCGCTCCGGTGGCGGCAGGAAGGCACTGATCGCCCGCACCGCACTTTCACGCACCTGCGGCTCGGGGTTTTTCAGGTCCTGAGTCGCCAGTTTCAATGCGTGTTCACTCGGGTACAGCGGCAGTTCCGCCAGCAGCGTCGCACGCTGGATCGCCGGCAGGTGGCTGCGCTGCAATTGCTCGTACAGCGCGTTGGCGGCGCCGGGCTGGCCATTGCGGATCAGCCACAGGCTTTCGTCATAACGCGGTGCCTGTGGGGCGGCGGAAGCGCTCCACAGCTTGAACTGCGCGGTAATCCTGTCGCCGGCCTTGCCCTGGTGACACGTCAGGCAGGCGTCCGGGGTGCCGAGCTTTTGCGCACGCTCGGGGTTGGGAATGCTGAAACTGTGGTCGTGGCGCAAGTCGTTGCCCATGTAGAACTTGCCGGGCATGTGGCAATCGACGCACTGCGAGCCGGGCTGGCCCATCGCGTGGCGGGTGTGTTCGACGGAGTCGTAATTCTTTGCCAGCAGGCCCTTGCCGTCGACGCCTGCGACCGAGGTCTTGCCAGCGCTGTTGTGGCATTGCAGGCACACCGCGTTGCCCGGGGCCTTGAGTTCGGTGCTGTGCGGGTTGTGGCAATTGCTGCAACGCACGCCCTTGTCGAACATTTTGCTTTGCAGGAACGAGCCGTGTTCGAACACTTCATCCTTGATCTTGCCGTCCAGCGCATACAGTTCGCGGGTGAGGGTGCTCGGCAGGTAGTCGTCCATCAAGCGCTTGCCGACGGTGTAACCATCGCCCAACGGCGCACGGCGCGCATGGCAACGCGCGCAGGTCTCGATCTCGACGGTGGCGTTGTTGTCCTTGAGGTCGACGGCAAAACCCTTGTGGATCAGGTCGTCCTTGTTCTGCGCCCATTCCAGGTGATTCGACGCCGGACCGTGGCAGGCCTGGCAGCCGACGCCGAGGCTGTTCCACTGACTATTGAAGGTGTTGCTGGCCGCATCGAAATTGCGTTTGAAACCAGTGGTGTGGCACTCGACGCACATGAAGTTGGCGTTCTGGCTCGGCTTGCTCCAGTGCAGCGGATTCTTGAAGTTCACGCCTTGGCCGGGGTAGAGGTGAAACCAGCGGTGCTGCTCGGTATCCCACGCCACGCCGAGCGCCTGCAAGCGGCCTTGGCCGACCTCGATCAGGTACTGCTGCAGGGGCGCGATACCGAAGGTGTAGGCGACTTTGAAGTCGGCGTTCTTGCCGTCGATGCCGGGCGTGTTGACCCAGAATTCGTCGCCCTTGCGCGAGAAACGGGTGGTCTCGTTCTCGGCCTTGAAGGTGATGTTATTGAAGTCGCCGAGCACGCTGTCGGCATGGGCGGCCTGCATCGCCAATTGGTGGTGCGAGCCTTGCCAGTCCTTGACCTGCTCGGTGTGGCAGCCCTGGCATGGTTGCTCGTCGACCAGGCTCGCGGGTTTGCGCGCCACCGGCGGTGGTTTGGCGACAACAGCTGCCGGCGCGCTGACCGGCAAGGCTTTGAGCGGGGCCGGCGCGGGGCTGAACAGAAACCAGCCGATAGCGGCCACGGCTGCCAGCAGTACGCCGATGGTGACGGGAAACAGGTAACGGGAAAGGGACGGTCGGGACGAATCAGGATCAGGCTGTGCGACTTTATTTTTATGCTTGGGCATTACGACTTCCATGGTCCAGGTGCATTTGCCATCTGGCGTGCGTTCAAGCTCGATGCAGCTTTGCCGGATGCTCGGCTCCTGTCAAATGACGGTTGTGATCAGCCGCGCAGCCTGAGTTGAATTTTGTGCTTTCGAATCGCAATTGCCGGGGTTTTAGCTATACCTGTAACTCCCCCCAACCCAAAAAGTTTCTGGCCTTCTGACAGGAGTTACAGCATGAAGCTAGCAGTAATGATGGGCACCCTCTGCATTGCCACTCTCGGCGTGGTGGGTTGTTCCAGCAGCACCGTCGCTCCCGACGAGTATTCCGGCTTCCTCAAGGACTACAGCCAACTCAAGGAGGCCAAATCCCCGTCCGGTGCCGAAGTGATGCGCTGGATCGACCCCAAGGTCGACATCAACAAGTTCACCAGTGCCTACATCGAGCCGACTCAGCTCTATCCGAAACCCCAACCGACCGCGAAGATTTCCCAGCAGACCCTCAACGGCATCACCTCCTACTACGATCAGGCGCTCAAGCGTGAAATTGGCAAAGACCTGCCGTTGGCCACCGGCCCCGGGCCGGGGGTGATTGTGGTACGTGCGGCGATCACCGCGGTCAGCAGCAAGAATGAAGGCCTGCACGCTTATGAAGTGATCCCGATTGCCCTGGTGGCCGCAGCGGTCAGCACTGCCAGCGGTATCCGCGATCAGGAAACCACTCTGGCCACGGAAGCAGTGTTTCTGGATGGCGCGACCAACAAGGTCGTGGCGCAAGTGGTGCGCAAAGGCACCGGCAAACCGCTGGAAAATGACACGCAGGCGATGAAGGCCTCCGACGTCAAACCGGTGATCGATGGCTGGGCCAATGACATGCATCAGATGTATGTGAAGCTCAAGGCCAACTCCAAATAACGGCTGAAAGCTTCGCGAGCAGGCACGCTCCCACATTGGCTTTGTGCACGACACAGTTCAGTGTGGGAGCGAGCCTGCTCGCGAAAGCGGTCTTTCAGGCAACCCGTTACTGCCCGGTAAACCAGCGGAAGTACGGGTTGCCGCCATCCCAACGCATCACTTCACGCATATCCCGCCCCCACGCATCCCGATCTCCGTCATACGCATGCAGGCTTGCGCGGTAAAACTGCATCAGGCGCTGACGGTGGGCGTCCATTCGCTCGCTGAATCCGGCATCGGCATTGACCAGTGGCGGCGGCTGATAGAGGTCCAGCAGCGCCGGCAGTACCCGGGTGATTTCCTTGCTGCGTACCCACGGCGCGTATTCGATACGTGGCTGATCGTCCGTCACTGCCGGGGCATTCGCGGCGAAGCGCTCAAGGCCCGCGCGGTCGGTGACCCAGGTCGCGAGCAACGCGGCGGCCGAGCCGATCCCGACATCCTGCAAAGTGCTGCGCACAGTGTCCTGCTGGAAGCGCTCGGTGATTTTCGCCGCGTCCAGTTCCATCGGTTGCAACGAGCCGACCAGCAGCATCTCGTGGAACTCGCTGGTCCACAGCGAGGCATACGGGAACACGTCGAGGAAGCTGCGCACCAGTGAGCGTGAGTCATCGATGTTCTGCGTCGGCAGCGGCAGCCATTGCGCGACGATGCCTTGTTGCTGCAAGCGGCTGGCCGCCAACTGATAGAAATCCCGCGAGTACAGGTTGACCACACCAGCCGCCGACGGCGGTGGCGGTTCGAGGGTGATCAGGTCGTACGTCTGTTCGCTGCGCAGCAGTTCCTGGCGGCCGTCGCGCAGGCGCACATCCACTGCAGGATCGTTGGCCGCGTTGAAATTGCCTTTGAACAGCGGAGCAGCTTTGACCACTGACGGCAACAGCTCGGCGACTACTCGATGTTCCAGCCCCGGATAGCGCAGCATGGCGCCGGCGGTGATGCCGGTGCCGAAGCCGATCACCAGTGTCGAACGCGGCTCGCCGTTGTGAATCAGCAGCGGCAACAGCGCCTGAATGCGCATGTAGCGCAGCGACGGCATGGCATCGCCGGTGTTGGACACGCCTTGAATGTACAAACGGTGGAACGCGTTTTCACCACGGCCCTGCGCGACTACCGCCACCGTACCGCCTCGGCCTTCTTCATAGAATGTCAGCGCGCCGTTACGCGCCCCGGGCAGCAGGCTGGCGAGTTTGTCGACTGGCGTCAGCACGGCCAGCGCGACCGACACCAGCCCCAGTGCGACCACGGCCTGACGTCGGCCTTTCTTGACGTGGTGGCCTTTGCGCACGGCCACGTAGCCGATGCTGGCGGCGATGATTGCCAGCAGACCCAGCGTGCGCACCAACCCCAGCAACGGGATCAGCAGGAAACCGCAGAGCATCACCCCGACGATCCCGCCTAGGGTGTTGAACGCCACGACGGCGCCCACATCACGACCGACATGCCCGTGGCCGACGCTCAGCCGCAGTGCCAGCGGGAAAGCTGCGCCCAGCAACAAGGTCGGCACGAACACAATGCTCAGCGCCGCCACGGCAAAACGTGCGCTCATGCCGACCAGTTCGCTGGCACCCAGGCTCAGCAACCACATCTCGGTCTGAGTCTGCGCGAGGATCAGCCAGCGACCGAGCACGGCAATTTCCACCAACGCGACCAACCCGGCACCGGCAATCAACAAACCGAAGACTCCCCACGGATCACGGATGCGCTCGACGCGCCGGGCGAGCAGGGCGCTGCCGAGGAACAGTCCGGTCAGGTAAGTGGCCAGAACCACAGCAAACGCATAGGTGCGGGTGCTCATGAACTGCACGATCGACTGCGACCAGACCACTTCATAGCCCAGCGCCACACCACCGGCGATCGAATACAACCACAGCGCAGTGCGGTCTGCAGCTTTTTCGTTGTGATGTTTGACCAGCGCCGCCACCGCTGTCGGGTGCTGACGCTGCAGCCACAGCGCACCGGCAGCGGCCAGCAGATTGAGCATCGCGGCAAACAGCGCGCTGCCGCGCACGCCGAGGGTGGCGATCAGCACGAATGCGGCGAGCAACGTGCCGACAATCGCGCCCAAGGTGTTGGCGGCGTACAACTGACCGCCGGCCTTGCCCGGATCAGTCGTCAGTGAGCGCACCAGCACCGGCAGGGTGCCGCCCATCAATACGGCGGGGAGGCCGACCAGCGCAAACGGCAACAGCCAGGCGAGCAAACCGACGTGACCTTGCAGCCAGGCAAACCCGCTGGCGGAAACACTCAAGGCAAACGTCGCGCCGACGCCCAGTATTGCCACCAGCACTTCCAGCCCGGCGTAGAGCAGCACCGGTTGCTGCAGGCGATCCGCCCAGCGCCCGAACCACCAGCCACCGATGGCCAGTCCTGCGAAAAACGCGCTGATGCCGGTGGTGATGGCGTAGACCTCGACCCCGACCACCAGCGACAGTTGCTTGATCCACAGCACTTGATACACCAGGGCCGCGGCGCCGGAGACGCACAGCAGCAGGGCGGGAAACAGCAACGCTGCGCTGGCGACTTGCGGGGCGGGTATGGCCGACGGCTTGCTGGCGATACGTGAGGGCATGCGGATTGCCTTATTTCAATTCGGAAATGGCGGTGACGGTGCTGGCCTCTTCGCGAGCAAGCCCGCTCCCACATTGGACTTGGGTTCCCCCTGAATCCCCTGTGGGAGCGAGCCTGCTCGCGAATGAGGCCGACACGGTCCCAAGTCAATACATGGCCGTCCGCCGCTGAGGACGGACGACAATCCAGCGGTTTACTGTGCAGCCGGTGCCGCTTTCATCTTCTCGGCAATCTTGGCGTCTACCGCAGCACGGATCTGGTCGATGCTGAAACTGGCCGGTTTCTGGCTTGGCGGGTAGTCGATGAAGGTCTGCAGGAAGCCCGCCGCCTTCTGTACCGCTTGCGCCGCCAGGTAAACGTTTTTGGTCTGCCAATCGTAGTACTGATCGGAAACCACGTCGGCGCGCTCGTACGGGTCCATTCTCAGGTTGAGGATCTTCGGTACGCGCAGGCACACGAAGGGTTCGCTCCAGACTCTGAAACCACCCGGTTGACGTTGCTCGCAGAACACCACTTTCCAGTTGCCGAAGCGCATCGATACCAGCACACCGTCATCGTTGAAGTAGTAGAACTCCTTGCGCTCGCCGGCAGGCTGCTGACCGGTCAGGTACGGCAGTTGGTTGAAACCGTCCAGATGCACTTTGAAGTTGGTGCCACCGGCAGTCGGCGCCCAACCCTTGAGCAGTTTGTTTTTTACGTCGGCATCGCCTGCCGCTGCAAGCAGGGTCGGAAACCAGTCCATGCCCGAGAACAGCTCGTTGGACACTTCTCCCGGCTTGATCTTGCCCGGCCAGCGAATCATGGCCGGTACGCGATACGCACCTTCCCAGTTGGAGTTTTTCTCGTTGCGGAACGGCGTGGTCGCCGCGTCCGGCCAGGAGAACTGGTTCGGGCCGTTGTCGGTGGTGTAGACGACGATGGTGTTGTCGGCGATTTTCAGGTCATCGATGGTTTTCAGCAGCTTGCCGACGTCGGCATCGTGTTCCAGCATGCCGTCCGCATACTCGTTGCCGGGCATGCCGCTCTGGCCCTTCATCGAATCACGCACATGGGTGAACACGTGCATGCGGGTGGTGTTCATCCAGACGAAGAACGGCTTGTCAGCCTTGGCTTGTTTCTCGATGAACGCCTGCGCGGCGGCGGTGGTTTCGTCGTCGATGGTTTCCATGCGCTTGGTGGTCAGGGCGCCGGTGTCTTCGATCTTGCCGTCGGCGAAGCTGTGGATCACGCCCCGCGGGGTGTTGGCCTTGACGAAATCGGCGTCGTCTTTGGGCCAGTACGGACGCTCAGGCTCTTCCTCGGCATTGAGGTGATACAGGTTGCCGAAGAATTCGTCGAAACCGTGGTTGGTTGGCAGGTATTCATCCTTGTCGCCCAAGTGGTTCTTGCCGAACTGGCCGGTGGCATAACCCAGGCCCTTGAGCGCCTGGGCAATGGTGATGTCACGTTTTTGCAGGCCCACCGGTGCGCCGGGGATACCGACTTTCGACAGACCGGTACGCAATGGCGTCTGCCCGGTGATGAAGGAGGAGCGTCCGGCCGTGCAGCTGTTCTCTGCGTAGTAGTCGGTGAACATCATGCCTTCTTTGGCAATCCGGTCGATGTTCGGGGTCTTGTAGCCCACCACGCCCATGGAATAGGCACTGATGTTGGTCTGGCCGATGTCATCGCCAAAGATCACCAGTATGTTGGGTTTTTCGGCCGCTGTGGCGGTTGCCGACAGCGCCATCACCGAGGTTGCCACCAGGGCGAATTTCGGTAGCCACTTGCGTATGCGAGTCATCTGACTTGCTCCTTTTTGTGGGGGTCGTTTATTGCGACTTACGTTTCCTGCAGTCCTGCATCACGCTTTTTCTTATTGCACCTGCTCGTTTGCCGGTGGATCGAACGGATAGATCCGGCGCCATTCGGCTGCCATGTCCACCACGGTCCAGCCGCGGGAATTCGCTTCGTCGAGGGCCTTGTCGAGCCGGCCAATGTCTGATTTGCGGTCGTAGGCCCACTCGCGCTTGGCGTCGGTGTGGTGCACCAGGCCCATGAAGCGCTTGCCCGGCCCGGCGGCGGTCCACTGCAGCATCTGCAGGTCGCCGTCGGAATTGCCGAAGGCGAGGATCGGCCGCTTGCCGATCACCGCATCGATACTTTCCGGTTTGCCCGGGCCATCGTCGTTGTGCGCCAGTTTTGGTGTGCGCAGGATCGAGGCTTTGCCGTCCTTGAGCTGGAACGCGGTGACGAACGTGGTGCCAATCACCTGTTCCGGCGGGATGCCGTAGACCTTTTCGGCGAAGGCCCGCATGAACGCGGTGTCGCCGCCGGAAACGATATAGGTCTTGAAGTCCTGGCTGCGCAGGTAGTCGAGCATTTCCAGCATCGGCTGGAAGATCATTTCGGTGTAGGGCTTGCCGGTCTTCGGGTGGCGCGCCTGACTTAGCCAGGTCTTGGCGTAGTCATCGAAGGCCTCGGTGGTCATGCCGGTGTGGGTAGCGCCGAAAATCTTCAGAATGCCGTCCATACCGGCAGCCGCGAGTGCCTTGTGGTCGTTTTCCAGCACCGCCTTGAACGGCTGGGTGGTTTTCCATTCCGGGTGTTGCGGCGCATTGCGTTTGACTTCATCGAGGGCGAACAGCAGCTCGAAATACATCGTCTGCTCGCTCCACAGGGTGCCGTCGTTGTCGAAAACGGCAATCCTCTCGGCGGGTTTGACGAAGTCCTTGCCGGACTGGTCGGTGACCGCTCGCACGAATTCGATGATGCTGTTTTTGGCCGGTCCGTCGTTCCATGACGGCAGCGGTTCCGTGGCCTGGGCCAGCAGTGGCAATGCCAGCGCAAACCACAGCGCAAGGCTGAAACGTTGACGGTGCTGTGGCGGGTTCGTCATGGGAAATCCCTTTCGTGGACGGGGTTGAGCGGGCGCAGGGCCGGGACTGGTTTGTGCTGCTGTTGTTCGGCCTGACTGTGAAGCGTAGTCAACGATTGGCGCAGTTGAACGAGTGTTTGTCCGGGTGTCGGTTCGCGACCGTAAAGACCGCGCAACAGGCCTTGCAGGCGTGGGCCGGCATCGACCAGTTTCAGCCCCAGCCGACTGCGTCGCAGCCACAGGTACAGCGCAGTCAATTGCGCCGGTTGTGCTTGCAGTTGTGGCTCGATTTGCTGCCAGGTGAAAGCCGCTGATTGCTCCCAGGCCAGTTGCCGCGCACGCTGGCGTGCCTGCCATTGCTGGTGCGCACGCAGGATGGCCGGGCGTAGCCAGTAACCGGCGCCAATGACGGCCGTGAGCAGCGCCAGCCACAGCAGCCATGCCGTGGAGAAATACAGCCTGTTGCGGTCCAGTTGCTTGAGGTCTTCGGTGATCGAAAATACCTGCTTTTCGGCACTGGTGGCCGCCGCTTCGAATGTCACCGCCGGCACCTGCGTGGTGCGCAATTGTCGGGTTTTGGCGTCCCACCATTTCACCTCGATGGTGGGCAGGGTGTGCGTGCCGGCCTTGTCGATGCGGTAGGTGACGCTGTCGATGCGCTGGCCGCCGAGCATGGTGCCGCGGCCGTCATCGAGGTTGCTCACTTGCGGGGTTTTCGCATAGCGACTGAGGTGGGCGACATCACCCAGCGTCGGCACGGGCAGGGCCATCGCCAGTGCGCCGTCGGCCTGCAAGGTCAGTTGGCGAGTGATGCTGTCGCCGACTTTCAATGGCGTTGCCGAGTTGATCACGCTTTGGGTAAAGCGCACGCCGTTGGCCACCAGCGGCGGTTCTCCGGGTTTGAATCCGGGCGGCTGGGCGGCGCTGAACTGCAGCGGTTGGCTTTGCGCGCTGATTGCAGTGGCGGCCTGCCCCGGCGTTGCGCTGACGGTCAGCGCCGGAATCTCGTAGCGCTGCGCGACATTCGGGGTGATCAGGTAGCTGTAGCGCATGCCGCTGAAGGACTGACCGTCGATGATCTGGTTCAGGTGCTGCGCCTGGCTGTCGGGCGGCATCACCAGCGCGCCGTCGAGTTTCAAGTCGGGCAGGGTGGCGGCGCTGGTAAACCAGGTGTCAGTGAGTACGTCGACTTGCAGCTCGACCAGGCCGCCGACCATGGCGCCTTCGGCGGGTTGCAGGTGGGCCTGGACTTTGAGTTGGGGGGTGGCGGCAAAGGCATTCAGGCTGAGCAGGCTGGTCAGCAGCAGACTGCTGATTTTTGCGGCTACTGATCTGGCCTCTTCGCGAGCAGGCTCGCTCCCACTGTGGGTCGGGTTCATGGCTTACCTCCCGCCTGATCCTGCAAGCTGAACTTCTGCTTGAGGAATTTCGCTGGCGAGGTGCTCAGGTTCTGTAGCCACAGCGCATCGGATGCCGCTTGTTCGGTCTCGACCTTTTTGCTGTGGCCCTTGCCCGGCGCCTTGTCGAACTTCACCTCATCCGGCTTGGTCTCGGGGGCGTTTTTGCCGGCGCTGTCGGTGTCCTTGAGCAAGGCCTGCGCCAACGCCAGATTGGCCGTGGCTTCGGGGAACTGCGGTTGCAGTTTCAAGGCCTGGGTGTAGGCGGCAATCGCCTGATCGAACTTGAAGCGCCGCACGTAGATGTTGCCCAAGTAGAAGTAGGCCTGCGGCGTGTCCAGCCGGGCAAAGGTCGCCAGTGCGAGGTCGTAGTCAGAGGCGTGATACGCCGCCACGCCTTTCCAGTACGGATCGACAAACAGCGCCGCCGCTTGCGGCCAGTGCTCATGTTCGAAGGCCCAGCGTCCTTGCTGATCGCGGGTGAAGAATGCATCGGTCAGCGCGTTGGCCTGCGCTGGTGCGGCCGGCCAGCCAAGGCCTGCGGCCAACAGCAGCGCTGGCACCCAGTTGACGCTCCAGCCCTTGCGCACGCCGACCAGTGCCAGCAACAACAGCGGCCAGCACAGCCAGTAACCGGCGTCCTTCCAGTGCAACTCCTGCTGTTCGGCGCTGGCACTCTGGAAGTGCTGTTGAGCGTGCAATTCGATCCAGTCCAGATCATCGTCGTTGAGAGTCAGGCTGCCCAGCGGCGCGTCGACGGCGGACGCCAATTGCTTGAGCGCCGCCTGATCGAAACTGCCGAGCACCGGGCGCCCGTTGCTGTCGGTTTTCGGCTGGCCATTGGCGCCCTGAATGACCCCGCCGTCCTCGTTGCCGACCGCGAGCACCAGCACTTGCAAAGCGCTGCCGCGCAATTGCTGGTCGAGTCCATCGAGTTGCGCCGCGTCGGCGCCGTCGGTGATCAGCAGCAGCGTGCCGGGCGTTTTTTCGGCGCTGAGCAGGCGCCTGGCTTGCTTGATGACGGCGCTGACGTCCTTGCCCTTTTTATCGATCAGCCCGGTGCCCAAGGCCTGGATAAAGCTGTCGAGCAGCGCCGGATCGTCAGTCGGCGGCAGTACCAGATGCGCGCTGCCGGCATAGGCGATCAACGCGGTGCGGGCGCCGGCGCGGCGCTGGATCAGATTGTGGAGTGTGTGCTTGGCCGCTTCCAGGCGTGTCGGTTGCACGTCACTGGCGTCCATCGACGGTGACAGATCGACGGCCACGATAAGCGGTGCACGGTTCTCCAGGAAGTCCGGGCGATCCTGCTCCCAGGTCGGCCCGGCCGTCGCGATGGCGCCGAGTATCAGCAGCGCGCACAACCAGTGCACGGGTCGCAGGCGTTGGTGATCCTGCGGGGTGACCAGCAGGTGCGGTAGCAGGTGTTCGGCGATGTTGCCGCGCAGCCGCCGCTGCAGGTCGCGGCTGCGGCGCCAGATCAGCGGCAGCAGTGCCGCAAACAAAGCCAGCAACAGCCACAGCGGACGCAGGAAATGCAGGTCACTGAGGTTGATGTCCATCTCAGGCCTCCTGTCGCTGGCGGGCAAGTGACAGCCGTGGGCGCAACATGGCGCCCAGGTGATACACGACCAACAACGCCAGCGCGGCGCCCAGCGGCCAGTAGAACAACTCGCGCTGAGGCTGGTGGCTGAGGGTTTTCACCTGATGCGGAGTGAGGCGGTCGAGGGTGCTGTAGACCTGATCCAGCGCGCTGCGGTCTTCGGCACGGAAGAACTGCCCACCGGTGGTCTGGGCGATTTGTTCCAGGCCCTGCAGATTGACCTTAGCCTCGCCTGAAGCGCTCGGATCGCCGATGCCGATGGTGTGGATCACCACGCCTTTGTAGGCAGCCATTTCGGCGGCATGGTCCGGGGTGATCGCACTGCTGGTGTCGTTGCCGTCGGTGAGCAGGATCAGCACTTTTTCCTGCTCGTGGGCCTGGTCCAGCAGCTTCAGGCTCAAGCCGATGGCGTCGCCGATGGCGGTGTTCGGCCCGGCCATGCCGATGCCGGTGTCGGCCAGCAACAGCGACAGGCTGGGGTGATCGAGGGTCAGCGGCGCTTGCGGGTAGGCACCGCTGCCGAACACGATCAGGCCGATGCGATCATCCTTGCGCTTGTCGATGAAACCTTGCACCACCTCTTTGACGGCCGCCAGGCGATTGATTTTCTCCCCGCCAGCATTGGTGAAGTCTTCGGTTTCCATCGATTGCGAGAGATCGATGGCGAGCATCAGGTCGCGCACCGGTTGTTGGCGCTCGATGGTTTTTTCGACGAACACCGGGCGGGCAGCGGCCAACAGAACCAGCGCCCAGATGAGCAGATTCAATAGCAGTTGCCAGCGATTGCGCCGGTTGCCGACGCTGCTCGGTGTTTGCCCGATCGCGCGGCTCATGGCAGCAAAAAACGGTACGCGCACCGCGCTGCGGGCTTCGTTGTAGGCAGGCAAGTAGCGGTAAGCGAGCCAGGCCAGCGGCAACACCAGCAACAGCCACGGGTAATCAAGCTGCCACATGGTGCTGCTCCACCCAATGCTGGCAGGTGTCGAACAACGCCTGGCGCTGTTCGGCGGGGAGGGCGCGCAGAGTGGCGTCCGGGGCGTAGGCGAGTAGGGCGAGTTGGGCGCTGAAATCGGCGGGCAGCGCTTTTTTACAGTGCTGCTGCAAGTAACGTTGCCAATCCAGTCCTCCAAGCGCCGCAAGACCCTGCGGGAGCGGGCTTACTCGCGAAAGCGGTGTGCCAGGCGACATGGATGTTCGATGTGCCGATCTTTTCGCAAGCAGGCTCGCTCCCACAGGGCGGGCGTTCCAGTGCCGGGAATGTGCGGGTATTGAGAGGGCCACGCGTTTTAACAGCTCCGGCAGTTCGCGCAGGGCGCTGAGGTCATCACTGCGCCCGCGCAACTGCGCCAGGCGCTGCAGCGCCTCACGCCGATACTGATCCCGTCGCCATTGGCGATAACGGCGCAGCCCCATCAGCATCGCGCTCAACAGCAGTATCGCGAGCAACACCCACCAGCCCCAGGTCTGCGGTGCATAGCTGACGGGTGCGGACAAGCCCAGCTCCTGGAGCTGGTCGATGCTCGGGATGTTCGGCGTCATCGCCGTGCCCCGGCACTCTTACCGAGTTCGGCGCGCAATTGCTCATGCGCTTCTTCGGCGGTGCTGAACATCATCAGCGGCACCTGACTGCGGCGCAGCAGGGTGGCGACATCCTTGAGCCGGCCGCCGAGGTAATCGCCCAACGGTTGATGCACGTTGCGCTTTTCAACGGCCAGTTCCACTTGCAACTGGCCCTGGGTGACCAGCAGCCGGCCGTCGCCTGGCAGCTTCAAGGCGAGCGGATCGTAGACTTGCAGAGCGATCACGTCGTTGTGCGCCGACAGTTGTCGCATCAATTGCAAGGTGCGCTCGCCGGCCCCGGCAAAGTCACTGACAATGCACATCAAATGGTCATGCCCGGCCAGTGCCAGGCAGCGCTGCAAGGCTTTGTCCAGTTGGTCTTCGTCTTCGGCATCGGGGTTGGCAGCGTTCAGCGCCTGATTGTGTTCGACGACGCGACTGAGCAGCGCTTCTACCCGTTTGCGGCTGCGCAACGGCGCGATGCTGTCGATACGCTGATCGTTGAACACCAGCCCGCCGACCCGGTCACCGGCGTTGAACACCATCCATGCCGTCAGCGCCGCGAGCTCGGCAGCCAGCGCAGATTTGAAGCTGCGCTGCGAACCGAAGAACATCGACATGCGCTGATCGACCACGATCAGCGCCGGGCGATCACGCTCTTCGGTGAAGGTGCGCACCACCGGTTTGCCGGTACGCAGCGAGGCACGCCAGTCGAGGTGACGCAGGTCGTCGCCGGGCTGATAGCGGCGCAGCTCATCGAAGTTCAGGCCGCGCCCGCGCAGGCGCGAGGCATGGTTGCCGGCAAGGATGCTGCCCTGCGGCTGGCGCGCCAGAAAACTCAGGTCACGGGCCTTGAACTCCAGCGCCATCAATTGCGCCAGAGAGACATAGACCAGCCCGTCGCTGCTTTGCATATTCAACCTCAGGCAGGAATCGCCACTTTGTCGAGGATCCGGTCCAGCACCTGATCTGCCGTCACGCCATCAGCCACCGCGTCGTAGCTCAGTTGCAGGCGATGGCGCAGCACCGGGTGCACCACCGCGCGCACGTTGTCCGGCGAGACAAAGTCCTGCCCCTGCAACCACGCATCGGCGCGGGCGCAGCGGTCCAGACCGATACCGCCGCGAGGGCTGGCACCAATGGCGATCCAGCGGGCGAGGTCTTCGTCGTAATCGGCGGGGTGGCGGGTGGCGTTGATCAGGTCGATCAGGTAGGTGTCGATGGCCGGCGAGACATGCACCGCACTGACCTCTTTACGCGCGGCGAAGATCACCTCCTGCGCCAGGCTGAAACCCTTGGCGGGCGAGGTGTTCGCCCCGTGGCTGAACTCTTCGTTGCGCAGCAGGCGCAGCACCTGGCTTTCGTTTTCGGCGCTGGGGTAATCCAGCAGGACTTTCATCAGAAAACGGTCCATCTGCGCTTCCGGCAGCGGGTAAGTGCCTTCCTGCTCGATCGGGTTCTGCGTCGCCACCACAATGAACAATTCCGGCAGTGCATGGCTGTTGCCGGCCACGGTGATCTGCCGTTCCTCCATGGCTTCCAGCAGCGCCGCCTGGACCTTGGCCGGCGCGCGGTTGATCTCGTCGGCGAGGATCAGGTTGCCGAACAAGGGGCCGGGCTGGAAGCGAATCTCGTGCTTGCCCTCGACCTGATGCAGCACCTCGGCGCCGGTGATGTCCGAGGGCAGCAGGTCGGGCGTGAACTGGATCCGGCTCATTTTCGCATCCAGGTGCTTGGCCAGCGCCTTGACCGTGCGGGTCTTGGCCAGCCCCGGCAGACTCTCCAGCAGCAGGTGCCCGTTGGCCAACAGACCGAGAAGGATCTGCCGAATGACTTGATCCTGGCCGAGTACCGCTTCGGCGATGCTGGCTTGCAGGGCGTTGAGGTCGGTGAGTGCAGTCATGAGACAGTCCTTTGCAGGTCTAGAAGAACGCCAGGGTCATGTTGATGGCGAAACCATTGCCTTCCGGGCGGTTCTTGGTATCGAACTCGGGCACCCAGCGCGCGCTGATGCTGGCCTGGGCATCGGCGAACTTGCCGGCCCAGCCGATCACCGGGCCGGCACCGACCGAGCGGCCACGGAAGCCATTCAGTGCGTCGGCGGTCTGGCCCTTGTCGTCAGTGACCTGCTGGATATAACCGGCCGCCAGACCGGCGCTCCAGCCACTGCCAAAACCGTGGGTCCACAGCGCATCGAGGGTGAAGATGTTGCCGTTGCGATAATCAGTGGTGGTGTTTTCGGTATAGAACTCCAGACCGCTGGACAGGGTGAACTCGCCACCCTTGCCATCCAGGTGGGTGAAGGCCACGGTCGGCATGAACGTGTAATTGTTCTGGCCCGGGTTGGCCAGACGGTTCTCGTTATAGGCACCGGTCGGCACGTAGATCGGCAGGGAGAACGCGATGTGGTTCAGTTCATCGAAGTGGTAGCCGGCGGCAATCGGCGTCACCAGTGCATCGGCAAATTGAGTGCCGTAATCGCTGGTGCCGAGGGTCCGTCCGCGCGGGCCGGTGATGGCTGCGTCAACGTCGGTGTACTGCAACGGAATGCCGACCGCCGAGGCAAAGTTCCACGGGCCTTTGCCGGTGTCCCAGACGTGGGTCAGGTTGGTCATGGTGTAAGAGACTTTCATGTCGATCCCGGCGCTGATTTCGCCGGAAATCGGCGCACCCCGGCTGCCTTTGAGCGAGCCGTCGTACCAGATGCTGGTCACCGAAACGACCCACCCGGGTTCCGGCGGTACGATCCCGGCATTGGAAAACACCTGCTGACCGGTGATCGGTCGACCCACACCACCCTCGGCGGCATACAGCAGCGGACTGCCGATCATGCACAGCGCCAATAAGGGACGCACAACGTAAGGCTTGACCATCACTGACTCCGCTTATTGTTTTGAGTTGACGGGGTTGAGCTGCGGTATTTTCCATTCGCCGCTGGCCACTTCCGGCTTCGGCAGATATAGGCGCAATACTGCGTAGAACGGCCCGTTCGGTGCCGGCAGCCAATTGGCCTGTCGGGCTTTACCCGGGTTCTTGTGCTGCACATACAGGGTCAGTCCGCCGTCGGCATCGAGTTTCAGGTCCGGCAGCATCCGTGAATTGATCAGGTAGCGATTGAGCGGATTGGCGACCAGCCATTTGCTTTTGCCGTCGTACATCGTCAGCGACCAGAACGCGTCGGCGGGGGGCAGGGCGCCCTTGGCGAAATGCAGGGTGTAATCGTGTTTCGAGGCGTCGGCCGGTTGGCCGTCCTTGTCGACGAAGTAGCCGAAGTAGTTCGCCTCCTCGGCCGAGTTGCCGAAGATGCCCATGTTGGCGCCGGCGTAGCGATAGAGGTAATTGCCCTTGAGGTGATCGCGGGTGCCGAACAGGTCGCCGCTGCTGATCTCGTGGGTATCGACCTTGTCTTTCTTGAACGCGGCGAATTCAGCCTTGGCGTCGCTGATGCCGTCCTCCAGTGCCTTGCGCTGCTCGGCAGTGAGTTTGCCCGGATCAAACGGCTGGCCAGCGCCGATGCCGATTTTGGCGAAGCGCTCGAGCAGGTCTTTCTCGACATCTTGCGGCGGGGTGAAGGCGAGCATGAAGTTCAGGTAACGGAACAGGTCCGGAGTTTCGCTCATGGTTGGCGTGGGTGCCGGCCAACTGATTTTTGGCGCCGGCGCCGGGGCTTTCTGTTTCAGGTAATGGCTGAGGGTTTCGACCTTGTAGCCTTTCTGGATCTGCCGGACCTTGCCCAGATCCTTTTCATCGAACAGTTGCGTGCGGTACAGCGCGTAGGTGATGTTGCTTTCGCTGCGCAGCAGGCGGTCGATATTGACCGGTTGCTGACCCTGCCACTGTGGTCCGGCAATCATGAAATGGCCGCCGTTATTGCCGGTGCTGCGCGTGCCCAGATAAGCGAAGTTCTGCGTGTAGGCGTCAATCAGTTGCACCGAGTAGTAGCGGTGCTCCTCGATGGGCGGCAGGGTCAGGATCAGCGGTTCGGTGCGCAGGTCCATCCAGACGAACGAGTAGGGCGTGTCGGCGTTCGGCGTGACGAAGGCGGTGTCCTTGGCGGTGAAGGCCTTGGCGGTGTTGCCGATCTGATTGAACGGCGCCTTGTAGTTCGGGCTCTTGCGATCGACTGCCTGGGTGTAGAGGGTCTTGTACATTTCCACCACCGGGAAACCGTACAGGTAGGCCTCTTTGGCAATACCCCGGGCCTCTTCAGGGGTGGCGCTGAAATCGGCCCAGACGCTGGTGCTCAGGGTAAGGGCGAGGCCGGTCAGCAACAGACTGCGTGTGTGCATGGTGCGTCCTTGTTTATGGCGCGAGCGTGATGTCGTCGAGTTTCCAGCTCTTGTCGAAATACGCTTCGGTCGGTGCGTACAGACGGAAATAACTGAACCAGTGCTTGCCAGGCAGGGTTTGTACCCAGTTGTTCTCGAACCCTTTGGGGGCGGTAGGGCCGAAGTAGAGGTCCACCGAACCGTCGGCGTTCTTCTTCAAGTCCTGACGCGAAGACAGATCAGCCTTGCGCTGCGGGTTGTCGATCAGGCAGCGACTGGCGATGTCGTACACGGTCATCGACCAGAACTGCTTGGCCGGCGGATTGGCGCCGAGGTGCAGGCGATAACGCTTGCCGCCGTCGAGCCAGTCACCCTTGGCGTCGGAGTAGGCGCCGAGGTAGGTCTGGCCCAGTCCGGGCGTCCGGGAAATCATGCCTTTGGTGTTGGTGACTGCCTCGTAGAACCACGCGCTGCGTTCCCACAACTGGTCGTAATAGGCCACGCGTTGCGACGGTTCGGCGATGTTCAGCACCTTGTCCCAATGCCGGTCGGGCCAGTACTGGGCGTCGGGAAAGCGCTTGGCGAAGGTGTTGGCCTTGGCGATCAATTCGCCGACCTGTACCCCTTGTTCCAGTGCCTTGCGTTGCCGGGTATTGGGATTGAACGGTTTGTCCTTCTCAATGCCAAGGCTGGCAAGCATCGCCATGTAGAAGCGGTCACGTTCGTTGACCGGTTCTTTCTGGATGATCTGATGCAGGCGCTGCCAATAGGCAATGCCCCGGGGCTGCGTGCCGGACCACGGTTTGCCTTGCGGTGAGAGCAGGCGGGTTTTGCCGGGGGCGCTGCGTTGCGCGTACGGGTACATCTTGAAATTCTCGACCAGCGCCTTGCCTTTGGCCGGATCTGGATCAAGTACGCGAAACCCCACCAGCACGTTCATGGTTTCCGATTTGGCCAGGTAATACTGGCCGGCATCCGCTGGTGGCTCGGCGCCTGGAGGCAGCACCAGATACTTGCCGCCCTCGCCCTTGTCGGGACCGGTCTGGCCCATGTCGATAATTGCCCGCTGCCAGAAATCACCGATACCGCCGGCGGTTGGCCCCGGCGGCAACTCGATCACCAGAGGCCCGGTTTCACTCAAGTCGACGAAACCCAGAATGTAGGGCGTGGTGGCGTTGGCAGTGATCACGCCGAGCTTGTCTTCGTAGCTGTCGAGGACCATCAGATCGCCGCTGCGTGCGCCGAGTTTGTCGCGAAACTCTTCCTGCCACTGTGCGTAGGACACCAGCGGCAAGGCCCACAGATAACTCTGGGTGGCCTGCTGGAAATCGAGTTCGGCGTACAGGCTGGCGATCGAATCATGGGCCGGTAACTCGCCGTCCATGGCAATCTTGCCGATGCGAGTATCCAGGTCCTGCGCACCGACGCCGCAACTGGCGAATAATGTCATGAGGCTGAAACCGGCTGCGCGCAGTGCAATGTGCATCGCAATATCCTTATTTTCCGAATGTCACGTTGATGCCTGTGTACAGGGTGAACTGCGGCAGGCCGTCGCCCTTGCGGTCTGCGGTCCACTGCGGCTCGACGAACGCGTTGAGGATGTTGCTGCCCGACTTCCAGACTTTGCCCAGGCCCAGCCCGACAGGGATGTAGTGAGTGTTGTTTTTCAGGTCGAAGGTCCAGGTGCCGGTGGAGCGCAGGTACCAGCCCTTTTCCAGGTTATGGATGATGAACGGCTGCAGCGTGGCGCTTTCGACATGGGCGCGGGCGCTGTCGCCGGCAAACGAGCTCTGGTACTGCACCAGTGCGCCGAGCAGGCCGCGTGGCGAAGAATCGATGGCCACCGCGGCCAGGCCGCCCTGCCATTTGCCGGTGCCCAGTTCATTCTGTTCGGCGGTCGGTGCGGTGATCAGCGGCCCGATGCCGAGCTGTATGCCTTCGGTTTTCAGGATGAAGATATCGAACAGGTTCAGATCACCGATGCCGGTGCTGTAGCCATTGTGCGGATCGGGGCGGGTGCTGATCGGCAATGTTGCGCGCACCAGTTGTGGTACGCCGATGAAATCGTTGGGCGCTATCGGCAAGGTGCCGCGCAGCAACACGTCGTTGGTATGCGCGTTGGAGTCATAGAGTCGGGGAGTGTAGGAATCCTGCAGGTTCGCGCCCGGAGCAATGTTCAACGGGTTGTTGCTTTTATTGGAGTCTTCGGCGTTATCCGCCTGGGCGCACGTAGCGGCCAGCGACCCGGCCAGAAAGAGAGTCTTCCCCACTCGATTGAACTTCATCCCCGATTCCCTGGTGGCTTATAGACAGCTCGGCACTTGTCGGCCGTTTGGTCGTAATTTCTTTTTTATCAAGCCTGTAGGACACGTCCGATTGACGCTAGCAGCTTATGGGGAGTTAGCCAGTCGAATGGATTAATTCTTCGGTTTTGTATACAGAATCACACTTGTGTTGTGTGCTAAGGGTTAAGTGTTTCGCCAGAGATGGCGCTTTCGCGAGCAAGCCCGCTCCCACAGTTGTTTTGTGGTGACACTGCTGGATGGGTAACCCGCCATCCATCTCCAGAATCCGCCCGGTGTAGTGATCGATCACCATCAGCGACGATTGATTGGCTGACTGAATGAATGCAATCCATTGTGGGAGCGGGCTTGCTCGCGAAGGCGATGTGTCATTCAACTCATCAGTTGTTTGATCCGCCGCCTTCGCGAGCAAGCCCGCTCCCACAGTTGTTTTGTGGTGACGCTGCTGGATGGGTAACCCGCCATCCATCTCCAGAATCCGCCTGGTGTAGTGATCGATCACCATCAGCGACGATTGATTCGCTGACTGAATGCAATCCAGTGTGGGAGCGGGCTTGCTCGCGAAGGCGGTGTGTCATTCAACTCATCAGTTGTTTGATCCGCCGCCTTCGCGAGCAAGCCCGCTCCCACAGTGGTTTTGTGGTGACGCTGCTGGATGGGTAACCCGCCATCCATCTCCAGAATCCGCCTGGTGTAGTGATCGATCACCATCAGCGACGATTGATTGGCTGACTGAATGCAATCCATTGTGGGAGCGGGCTTGCTCGCGAAGGCGGTGTGTCATTCAACTCATCAGTTGTTTGATCCGCCGCCTTCGCGAGCAAGCCCGCTCCCACAGGACTGAGGGCTGTCCACAAATCGGTGACCTGTGGCAGCCTGGCTCGCCCGCGATGGCGATCTCAAATTCAGCGAAGAGCTTCAAGGTCAGACGTTTTTCTTCGCCTGCTCACGAATCCGTTCTTCCTGCGCCCGTGCCTCGGGGGTGAACTCGGCGCCGAAGTCTTCGGCGGAAAATATCTGGCGAATCTCGATTTCAGACTCGCCCGGCATCGGGTTGGGGCAGCGCTTGACCCATTCGATGGCTTCTGCCTTCGACTTTACTTCCCAGATCCAGTATCCGGCCACCAACTCCTTGGTCTCAATGAACGGCCCGTCGATGACGGTGCGCTTGTCGCCGGAGAAGCGTACGCGGGCGCCTTTGCTGCTGGGGTGCAGGCCGTCGGCGTCGATGAGGATGCCGGCCTTGACCAGTTCTTCGTTGAAATTACCCATGGCGGTGATCAACTCTTCGCTGGGCATGATGCCGGCTTCGGAATCGGCGCTGGCTTTGACAAGGATCATGAATCGCATGGCGGTTGCTCCAGGGTATTGGGGGGATTCACTGCATAGTCGAACGGGCTAGGCTTGAATCGACAGGGTCGTTAAATAAAAGATGCAGCCCGGCGTTTTAACAAGTACCTACTCACTACGGAATGTGTCCGCGATGCCTGTTCTGGAACTGACCACGCTGATCCCCGATCGTACCCCGGCGCAGGTGCTGGACTTTTGTCTTGAAGGGGAGAATTTTCCAAAGATCTTCCCTGAGCGCATCACCCCACTGGGTGATATCGATCCGGATCAACTGCGGATCGAGGCTGGGCGGCAGTTTCGCTTTCGGCACTGGATGTTCAACCTGATTCCATCAAACTGGACGGTGGTGATTCGCGAAGTCGGTAACAGCCATTTTGTCGATGAGATGCTCAAGGGGCCGCTGCGTGCCTTTCGTCATGAACATCGGGTGGCTGCGGGTGAGGGCGGTACTCTTTATACCGATCGGGTGACATATGCAGCGTTTGGCGGCCGGTTCAGCGAGCGTCTGCTGGTGGACGCATACATGCGGCGAATCTTCGAGGCGCGGCACCGCAACATGCTGCAATTGCTCAAATGACAACGCAAATCCCCTGTAAGCGTGAGCCTGCTCGCGATTGCGTCAAGTCAGTCACCGAATTGTTGGCTGATGAGCGGCCATCGCAGCAGGCTCACGCCTACAAGGGGATTCTTGCGGGTTGTATACAATTTTTTGTGCGAGCACCCAACAATTTCAATCGGGGCATAGGTCGTCGGACAATTTCGTGGTTAACTTCTGCCTCTTGCATGCTCAATAACCACGTTCAGAAGGACTAAAGTCATGGCTCAAGTCACCCTCAAGGGCAACCCGGTTCAAGTCAACGGCCAGTTGCCACAAGCCGGTTCCAAGGCGCCAGCCTTTTCCCTGGTTGCCGGCAATCTGTCCGACGTCACCCTGAAAGACTTTGCCGGCAAGCGCAAAGTGCTGAACATCTTCCCAAGCGTCGACACCCCGACCTGCGCCACTTCGGTGCGCAAGTTCAACGCTCAGGCCAACGACATCGCCAACACCGTGGTGCTGTGCATTTCGGCTGACCTGCCGTTTGCCCAGGCTCGCTTCTGCGGCGCCGAAGGTCTGGAAAACGTGCAGAACCTGTCGACCCTGCGCGGCACCGAGTTCATCCAGAACTACGGCGTAGCCATCGCTGACGGTCCGCTGAAAGGCCTGACCGCCCGTGCGGTCGTTGTGCTGGACGAAAACGACAACGTGCTGCACAGCGAACTGGTCAAGGAAATCGCTGAAGAGCCAAACTACGAAGCAGCACTCGCCGTACTGAAATAAGCGTTTTTACAATTGTTAACGGCCTGGCCCTGTCCAGGCCGTTTTCATTTGTGTATCAGTGTTTTGCCTCACACCTTGAAACGTAAGTTGAAGGTAAATTGCCGGTAAAGCTGCTTTGCTAATTCCCTGCCAGTGCTTATCGTTCAGCCTCCCGTAAAAGAAGCCCACGCGCCCAATGGTTAATCACTCCATGCAATCGTCCCCTCGCAACTCCCGTCGCTGGCTGATCAGCCTGCTCGTCCTGTTGGTCATCGCCGTGCTCTGCTGGAAATTCTGGCCCGCCGGTTCGGCCCACAAGGAGGGCGGTGAGAAGGCTGCGAACGGCCATGCCGGACGTTCGGGGATGATGCGCCCAGGCTTCGGTGGCGGCACCGGGCCGATTCCGGTGCGCGTGGCCCCGGCAGTCACGGGTGACTTCCCGCTGTATTACAAGGCACTGGGCACGGTGACTGCGCTCAACACCATCAACGTGCGCAGCCGGGTGGGCGGCGAACTGGTGAAGATCAATTTCGAGGAAGGGCAGATGGTCAAGGCTGGCGACCTGCTGGCAGAGATCGATCCACGTCCGTACCAGAACGCCTTGCTGCAGGCCGAAGGCACCTTGCTGCAAAATCAGGCACAGTTGAAAAACGCTCAGGTCGATGTCGAGCGTTATCGCGGCCTGTACAAGGAAGACAGCATCGCCAAGCAGACGCTGGACACCGCCGAAGCGCTGGTCGGCCAGTATCTGGGCACGGTCAAGACCAATCAGGCGGCGGTCAACGACGCCAAACTCAATCTCGAATTCACCAGGATCCGCGCCCCGATTGCCGGTCGCGTCGGCCTGCGTCAGCTTGATGTCGGCAACCTGGTCGCCGCCAACGACACCACGTTCCTTGCGGTGATCACGCAGACCCAACCGATCAGCGTGGTCTTCACCCTGCCGGAAAACAGCCTCGAAACCGTGCTCGCCCGCTACCACAGCGGCGCCAAACTGCCGGCCGAGGCATGGGATCGCGGCGATACCAAAATCCAGGCCAGCGGCGTGCTGCAAAGCCTCGACAACCAGATCGACGTTGCTACCGGCACCCTGAAATTCAAGGCCCGTTACGACAACCGCGATCAATCGCTGTTTCCCAACCAGTTCGTCAACGTCCACCTGCTGGCTGACACGCTGAAAAGTGTCGTGCTGGCGCCGTCGGCGGCGATTCAGTTCGGCACCAACGGCACTTTCGTCTACGCGCTGGACGGCGACAAGAAGGTCACCATCCGCCAGCTGAAAATCGGTGCGAGTGACGGCAATAACACCGTGATTACCGAAGGCCTCGCGGCGGGCGACCGCGTGGTGCTCGAAGGTACCGACCGCCTGAAAGAGGGCAGTGAGGTGGAAGTGGTCAACGACAGCAATGACGTGCCAACCACTCCAACCGGGCACCTGCAGGGCAAACCCGCTGCCAACGCGCCAGACGCCGCTGCGACTGACAAGGCCAAGAAGGGCGCATGAACATTTCGCGGCTGTTCATCCTCCGTCCGGTAGCCACCACCCTGAGCATGCTGGCCATTGTCCTGGCCGGCCTGATTGCCTATCGGCTGCTGCCGGTATCGGCATTGCCGCAGGTCGATTACCCGACCATCCGCGTCATGACCCTGTACCCCGGCGCCAGCCCGGACGTAATGACCAGCGCCGTGACCGCACCGCTCGAACGCCAGTTCGGGCAGATGCCGGGCTTGACGCAAATGGCTTCGACCAGTTCCGGCGGTGCTTCGGTACTGACCCTGCGTTTCAGCCTCGACATCAACATGGACGTCGCCGAACAGCAGGTGCAGGCCGCGATAAATGCCGCGACCAACCTGCTGCCGACCGACTTGCCGGCGCCGCCGGTGTACAACAAGGTCAACCCGGCGGACACCCCGGTGCTGACCCTGGCAATCACCTCGAAAACCATGTTGCTGCCCAAGCTCAATGACCTGGTCGACACGCGCATGGCGCAGAAAATCGCCCAGATCAGTGGCGTCGGCATGGTCAGCATTGCCGGCGGCCAGCGTCAGGCGGTGCGAATCAAGGTCAACCCTGAGGCGCTGGCGGCCAACAGCCTGAACCTGGAAGACGTGCGCACCCTGATCGGCGCGTCCAACGTCAATCAGCCCAAGGGTAACTTCGACGGCCCGACCCGGGTCTCGATGCTCGATGCCAACGACCAGCTGACCTCGCCCAAGGACTACGCCAACCTGATCCTCGCCTACAAGAACGGCGCGCCGTTGCGGCTCAAGGATGTGGCGCAAATCGTCGACGGCGCCGAAAACGAGCGTCTGGCCGCCTGGGCCAACGAAAATCAGGCGGTGCTGCTGAACATCCAGCGGCAGCCAGGCGCCAACGTGATTGAAGTGGTCGACCGGATCAAGGCGCTTTTGCCGAGCATCACTGACAACCTGCCGGCCGGCCTCGACGTCACCGTGCTCACCGACCGTACCCAGACCATCCGCGCCTCGGTCACCGACGTGCAGCACGAACTGCTGATCGCCATCGCGCTGGTGGTGATGGTGACGTTCCTGTTCCTGCGTCGCGCCAGTGCCACGATCATTCCGTCCGTGGCGGTGCCGCTGTCGCTGATCGGTACCTTTGGCGTGATGTACCTGGCCGGGTTCTCGGTCAACAACCTGACCCTGATGGCGCTGACCATCGCCACCGGTTTCGTGGTCGATGACGCGATCGTGATGCTGGAAAACATCGCGCGCTTCATCGAAGAGGGCGACAGCCCGATGCAGGCCGCGCTCAAGGGCGCCAAGCAGATCGGCTTCACCCTGATTTCCCTGACTCTGTCGCTGATCGCGGTACTGATTCCGCTGCTGTTCATGGCCGACGTGGTCGGGCGGCTGTTCCGCGAGTTCGCCATCACGCTGGCGGTGGCGATCCTGATTTCCCTGGTGGTCTCGCTGACGTTGACCCCGATGATGTGCGCGCGACTGCTCAAGCGTGAGCCGGAAGTCCACGAGCAGGGTCGTTTCTACCGGGCCAGCGGTGCCTTCATCGACTGGATGATCGCCGCTTACGGGCGCAAGCTGCAGTGGGTACTCAAGCACCAGCCGCTGACCCTGCTGGTGGCCATCGGCACGCTGGCGCTGACTGTGTTCCTGTACATGGTGGTGCCTAAGGGCTTCTTCCCCGTGCAGGACACCGGGGTGATCCAGGGCATATCCGAGGCACCGCAGTCGATCTCCTTTGCCGCCATGGGCGAGCGTCAGCAGGCGCTGGCCAAAGTGATTCTGCAGGATCCGGCAGTGGAGAGCCTTTCGTCCTACATCGGCGTCGATGGCGACAATGCCACGCTCAACAGCGGCCGCCTGCTGATCAATCTCAAGCCCCACGGCCAGCGTGACCTGAGCGCTACCCAGGTGATCGCGCGTCTGCAGCCACGACTGGACAAACTGGTCGGCATCCGCCTGTTCATGCAGCCGGTGCAGGACCTGACCATCGAAGACCGAGTCAGCCGTACCCAGTACCAATTCAGCATGTCGTCACCGGATGCCGAACTGCTCAGCCAGTGGAGCGGGCGTCTGGTCGAGGCGTTGGCCCAGCGTGCGGAACTGACCGACGTCGCCAGCGACTTGCAGGACAAGGGCCTGCAGGTCTATCTGGTGATCGATCGCGATGCGGCTTCGCGCCTCGGTGTTTCGGTGCAGAACATCACCGACGCGCTGTACGACGCCTTTGGTCAGCGACAGATCTCGACCATTTACACCCAGGCCAGCCAGTACCGTGTGGTGCTGCAGGCGCAGGCCGGGGAGACGATCGGGCCGGCGGCGCTGGACCAGATTCACGTCAAGACCACTGACGGCGCACAGGTTCGCCTGTCGAGTCTGGCCCACGTCGAGGAGCGTCAGGCGCAACTGGCGATCACCCACATCGGCCAGTTCCCGGCGGTGATGATGTCGTTCAACCTCGCACCCGGTGTGGCGTTGGGGCACGCGGTGGACATCATCGATCAGGTGCAGAAGGACATCGGCATGCCGATTGGCGTGCAGACCCAGTTCCAGGGCGCAGCCGAAGCGTTCCAGGCCTCGCTGTCGAGCACCTTGCTGCTGATTCTGGCGGCGGTGGTGACCATGTACATCGTGCTCGGCGTGCTCTACGAGAGTTACATTCACCCGATCACCATCCTGTCGACCTTGCCGTCGGCGGCGGTCGGCGCCTTGCTCGCCTTGCTGCTCAGCGGTAATGACCTGGGCATGATCGCGATCATCGGCATCATCCTGCTGATCGGTATCGTCAAGAAGAACGCGATCATGATGATCGACTTCGCCCTCGACGCCGAACGCACTCAGGGCATGGCGCCGGAACAGGCGATCTATCAGGCGGCGCTGCTGCGCTTCCGGCCGATCCTGATGACTACTCTGGCCGCGCTGTTCGGCGCGGTGCCGTTGATGCTCGCCACCGGTTCCGGGGCTGAGTTGCGACAGCCACTGGGTCTGGTGATGGTCGGCGGTTTGCTGGTGAGCCAGGTGTTGACCCTGTTCACCACACCGGTGATCTACCTGTATTTCGACCGCCTGGGCCGGCGTTTTGGCAAGACCAATGCCGACCCTGATGAGGTGGCGGTATGACTGTCTGGACCCATACCCCTTGTGGGAGCGGACTTGCTCGCGAACGCGCTGGATCAGTCGCTATCAATGTTGAATGTCACATTGCATTCGCGAGCAAGCCCGCTCCCACATTGGGTCGGTGTGATGCTGGGGATTGCGGTCAATGAACCTCTCCGGTCCTTTCATCAAGCGCCCGGTCGCGACGATGCTTCTGAGCCTGGCGATCATGCTGCTGGGTGGCGTCAGCTTCGGTCTGTTGCCAGTGTCACCGCTGCCACAAATGGATTTCCCGGTGATCGTGGTTCAGGCCAGTCTGCCCGGCGCCAGTCCCGAGGTAATGGCGTCCACGGTGGCCACGCCGCTGGAACGCTCGTTCGGTGCGATTGCCGGCGTCAACACCATGAGCAGCCGCTCCAGCCAGGGTTCGACCCGGGTCATTCTGCAATTCGACCTCGACCGCGACATCAACGGCGCCGCGCGCGAGGTGCAGGCGGCGATCAACGCTTCGCGCAACCTGTTGCCGAGCGGGATGCGCAGCATGCCGACCTACAAGAAGGTCAACCCGTCGCAGGCGCCGATCATGGTGCTGTCGCTGACTTCGGATGTGCTGGAAAAAGGCCAGCTCTATGATCTGGCTTCGACCATTCTGTCCCAGAGCCTGTCCCAGGTGCAGGGCGTGGGTGAAGTGCAGATCGGTGGCAGTTCGCTGCCGGCGGTACGTATCGAACTCGAACCGCAGGCGCTGAATCAGTACGGCGTGGCCCTCGACGATGTACGCAAGACCATTGCCGGGGCCAACGTGCGCCGGCCCAAGGGCTCGGTCGAAGACGGCGAGCGCCTGTGGCAGATCCAGGCCAACGACCAGTTGGAGAAGGCCAAGGATTACGAATCGCTGATCATCCACTACAACAACGGCGCGGCCCTGCGTCTGAAAGACGTGGCAAAGGTCAGCGACGGCGTCGAGGACCGTTACAACAGCGGCTTCTTCAACGATGACGCGGCGGTGCTGCTGGTGATCAACCGCCAGGCCGGCGCCAACATCATCGAGACGGTCAACGAGATCAAGGCGCAGTTGCCAGCCCTGCAAGCGGTGCTGCCGGCCAGCGTGAAGCTGAATCTGGCGATGGACCGTTCGCCGGTGATCAAGGCCACCCTGCACGAAGCTGAAATGACTCTGCTGATCGCCGTGGCGCTGGTGATTCTGGTGGTGTTCCTGTTTCTCGGTAACTTCCGTGCTTCGCTGATTCCGACGCTGGCGGTGCCGGTGTCGCTGGTCGGCACCTTCGCGGTGATGTACCTGTATGGCTTTTCGCTGAACAACCTGTCGCTGATGGCGCTGATTCTGGCCACCGGACTGGTGGTGGACGATGCCATTGTGGTGCTGGAGAACATCTCCCGGCACATCGACGACGGCATCAAACCGATGAAGGCTGCGTATCTCGGGGCCAAGGAAGTCGGTTTCACCTTGCTGTCGATGAACGTGTCGCTGGTGGCGGTGTTCCTGTCGATTCTGTTCATGGGCGGGATTGTCGAGAGCCTGTTCCGCGAATTCTCCATCACCCTGGCGGCGGCGATCGTGGTGTCGCTGGTGGTCTCGCTGACCCTGACGCCGATGCTCTGCGCACGCTGGCTCAAGCCGCACACGCCCGGGCAGGAAAACCGCCTGCAACGCTGGAGTCGCAAGACCAATGACTGGATGGTCGGCAAGTACGCCACCAGCCTCGACTGGGTGTTGCGCCATCGACGTCTCACCTTGCTCAGCCTGATCATCACGGTCGGGGTCAACGTCGCGCTGTACGTGGTGGTGCCCAAGACATTCATGCCGCAGCAGGACACCGGCCAGTTGATCGGTTTCGTGCGCGGCGACGACGGCCTGTCGTTCAGCGTGATGCAGCCGAAAATGGAAACCTTCCGCCGCGCCGTGCTCAAGGACGAAGCGGTCGAGAGCGTGGCCGGGTTCATCGGTGGCACCAACGGCACCAACAATGCCTTCATGCTGGTACGCCTGAAACCGATCAAGGAACGCAACCTCTCGGCACAGAAGGTCATCGAGCGTCTGCGCAAGGAAATGCCCAAGGTTCCCGGTGCTCAACTGATGCTGATGGCAGACCAGGACCTGCAGTTCGGCGGTGGTCGCGAGCAGACCACCTCGCAATACAGCTACATCCTGCAAAGCGGTGATCTGGGGGCGTTGCGCGAGTGGTACCCGAAAGTCGTCGCTGCATTGCGCGCACTGCCTGAGCTGACGGCCATCGATGCCCGTGAAGGGCGCGGTGCGCAGCAGGTGACGCTGATTGTCGACCGCGATCAGGCCAAGCGCCTCGGGGTCGACATGAACATGGTCACGGCAGTGCTGAACAACGCCTACAGCCAGCGGCAGATCTCGACCATCTACGACAGCCTCAACCAGTATCAGGTGGTGATGGAGGTCAATCCGAAGTACGCGCAGGATCCGGTGACCCTCAACCAGGTGCACGTGATTACCGCTGACGGTGCACGGATTCCGTTGTCGACCATCGCCCACTACGAAAACAGCCTGGAAGACGACCGGGTCAGCCACGAAGGCCAGTTCGCCTCCGAAAGCATTGCCTTCGACATGGCCGAAGGGGTGACGGTGGAGCAGGGCAGCGCGGCGATCGAGCGGGCGATTGCCAAGGTTGGTTTGCCGGAAGACGTGATCGCGAAAATGGCCGGTACCGCCGACGCCTTTGCCGCGACCCAGAAGAGCCAGCCGTTCATGATCCTCGGTGCGCTGCTGGCGGTGTATCTGGTGCTTGGGGTGCTGTATGAAAGCTACATTCACCCGCTGACGATTCTGTCGACGTTGCCATCGGCCGGGGTCGGCGCGTTGCTGTCGATCTATGCACTGGGCGGCGAGTTCAGCCTGATCTCGTTGCTCGGGTTGTTCCTGTTGATCGGGGTGGTGAAGAAAAACGCGATCCTGATGATCGACCTGGCGCTGCAACTGGAGCGTCATCAGGGCCTGTCGCCACTGGAGTCGATCCGCAGCGCCTGTCTGCAACGGCTGCGACCGATTCTGATGACTACCCTGGCGGCGATCCTCGGCGCCTTGCCGTTGCTGCTGAGTCGCGCCGAGGGCGCGGAAATGCGTCAGCCGCTGGGCCTGACCATCATCGGCGGGCTGATCTTCAGCCAGGTGTTGACCCTTTACACCACTCCGGTGGTTTACCTCTATCTCGACAAGCTGCGCCACCGCTTCAACAAGTGGCGTGGCGTGCGTACTGACGCCGCTCTGGAAACTCCGCTATGACTGACCGTTCGCTTATCAATCTGGCCACTGTCCGGGGCTCGCGTTTGTTGAGCCTGTCGCTGTGCGTGGCGATGCTCAGTGCCTGCGCTGTCGGCCCGGACTATCAGCGTCCGCAGACCGCTGACGTCGCGCAATACAAGGAAGCCAAGGGCTGGCGTCAGGCCAACCCCAGTGACTCACTGGCCCGCGGCGCCTGGTGGGAGCTGTATGGTGATCAGCAACTCAACGCTCTGGTCGCGAGGCTCAACAACGCCAACCAGACCGTCGCCCAGTCCGAAGCCCAGTACCGCCAGGCCCAGGCCCTGGTGCGCAGTGCCCGCGGGGCGTTCTACCCGAATGTCGACCTGAGTGTGGGCAAGACCCGCTCCAGCCAGGGCACCGGCAGCAGCAGTTCCAGCCTGAGCAGCTCCTCCAGCGGGATTCGCGACACCTATAACGCGCAATTGGGCGTCAGTTGGGAAGCGGACGTCTGGGGCAAGCTGCGCCGTGGGCTTGAAGCCAACGAAGCCAGCGCCCAGGCAAGCTTTGCCGATCTGGCGGCGATGCGCCTGAGCCAGCAATCGGACCTGGTGCAGAACTACCTGCAGTTGCGCGTCATCGATCAACAGAAGCGCTTGCTTGAATCGACGGTGGCGGCGTACGAGAAATCGCTGCAAATGACCCAGAACCAGTACCGCGCCGGGATCTCCGGGCGTGATGCGGTGGCCCAGGCGCAGACCCAGTTGAAAAGTACTCAAGGCGATCTGGTCGATCTGATCTGGCAGCGCGCGCAGTTCGAAAACGCTATCGCGGTACTGACCGGACAGGCGCCGGCCGAGTTCAGCATCGCTGAGACGCAGAACATTCCGAATCTGCCGCAGATTCCCCTGAGCTTGCCGTCGCAACTGCTGGAGCGGCGTCCGGACATCGCCTCGGCCGAGCGCTCGGTGATCGCCGCCAACGCCAATATTGGCGTGGCGAAGGCTGCGTACTACCCGGACTTGACCCTGAGCATGAGCGGCGGCTACAGCAGCAGCACCTCGAAAGACCTGTTCAGCCTGCCCAACCGCTTCTGGTCGGTCGGCCCGAAACTGGACTTGCCGATCTTCGACGGTGGTATTCGCTCGGCCGAAGTCGATCGCACCGAAGCGGTGTATGACCAGACTGTCGCCAAGTACCGCCAGACTGTGCTCGACGGCTTCCGTGAGGTGGAAAACTATCTGGTGCAATTGAAGGTGTATGAAGACGAAGCGGCGGTGCGTCAGGAAGCGCTGGATGCCGCGCGCGATTCGTTGCGCCTGACCCAGAACCAGTACAAGGCCGGATTGATCGCCTACATCGATGTGGTGGTGGTACAAGCCACTGCGCTGAACAACGAACGCACGGTGCTCAATATTCTGCAGAGCCGCTTGATTGCCAGCGTGCAATTGATTGCCGCGCTGGGCGGTGGCTGGGATGGACAACTCGACGTCAGCGACAATCGCTGATCTGCGGTAACGCAATATCTGTGGGAGCGAACCTGCTCGCGAAGGCGTCAGTTCAGTCGACATCTGCGTTGAACCTGACGGCTTTTTCGCGAACAGGCTGGCTCCCACATTGATCTTGCAAGTTGCACAAAACGTCGGGACAAGGCCCGGGCCAGAGCCTTGCAGAACGATCAAACAAGCGTTTCATCGGGTTGATGGCAAAATGCTTACTTTGTCAGTGCGTTCTTCTGCGCAATCAGTACAATCGCCGCATTTGCCCGGCCGAGAATGGACGCAGTACGGCGCGGGTGGTTGCGAGAATCCCCATGCTCATCGGTAATTATTCCTTCACTCTGGTTTTCATTTCGCTGTGCGTGGCGATTCTGGCGTCGTATACAGCGCTCGATCTGACCGGGCGCATCGCCACCGCCCGTGGGCGCGCGGTGCATTTCTGGACGGCGGGCGGCGCGCTGGCGATGGGCGTCGGCGTGTGGTCGATGCATTTCATCGGCATGCTCGCGTTCAAGCTGCCGATCGACCTGGGCTACGACACCACGATTACCGCACTGTCGCTGCTGATTGCAGTGCTGTCCTGCGGGTTTGCCTTGTGGCTGGTCAGCCAGCCGAAACTGCCGGTTCTGCAACTGGCTTTCGGTGCGTTGATCATGGGCGCCGGGATCAGTGCCATGCATTACACCGGCATGGCAGCGCTGCGCATGACCCCGGGGATCGATTACGACCCGACGCTGTTCGGCGCCTCATTGCTGATCGCGGTCGGCGCTTCGGCGGCGGCGTTATGGATCGCCTTTCGCCTGCGCCAGCACTCGCCTTATGTGCGCCTGATCCGTGGCGGCGCGGCGGTGATCATGGGCATTGCGATTGTCGGCATGCATTACACCGGCATGGCCGCCGCGCGGTTTGCCGATGGCAGTTTTTGTGGCGCGACGCTCAACGGGCTCAAGGGCAACGGCCTCGACAGTCTGGTGCTGATCACCACGCTGGCGGTGCTGTCGATTGCCTTGCTGACCTCGATTCTCGATGCCCGCCTCGAAGCGCGCACTGCCGATCTGGCGCATTCGCTGACCCTGGCCAACCGCGAGCTGACGCAACTGGCGCTGCACGACACCCTGACCGGCCTGCCGAACCGCATGCTGCTGGACGACCGGATCAATCAGGCGATGAAAAAGGTCGAGGAGCAGGGCGGGTGTTTTGCGCTGATGTTCATCGATCTGGATGGTTTCAAACCGGTCAACGATGCGTTTGGCCACCACATGGGTGACCAGTTGCTGCGCGAAGTCGGGGTGCGTCTGCGCGAAGACTTGCGCAGCCAGGACACGCTGGCGCGGATCGGTGGCGATGAGTTCGTCCTGCTGGTGCGCCTGACCGAGCCCAACGATGCCCTGAGCCTGGCGGCCCGCCAGGTCGGCTTGATCGCCCGGTCGTTCCGCGTGGCCGACCATGACCTGCAGATTTCCGCCAGCGTCGGCATTGCCCTGTACCCGGGCAATGGTCACAGCGCCCAGGAACTGTTGATGAATGCCGACGCAGCGATGTATCACGCCAAGGGTGGCGGCAAAAACGGCTACAGCTTCTTCGACGCCTCGATGAACAACAACGCCCGCAAGCAACTGCAACTGTTGCAGGATCTGCGCGCCGCGCTGGAGCACAATCAGTTCAGCCTGCATTACCAGCCCAAGTTCGATGCCGCCAATGGCCGTCCGGTCGGCGCCGAAGCGTTGCTGCGCTGGCAGCACCCGACCCAAGGCATGTTGCTGCCGGACAAGTTCATCGATCTGGCGGAGAAGACCGGCGTGATCATCGCCATCGGCGAGTGGGTGCTCAATGAGGCCTGCCGGCAGATGCGCGAATGGTACGTGCTGGGTTACACCGATTGGCGTATCGCGGTGAACCTCTCGGCGTTGCAGTTTTGCCACGCGGGATTGGTGCAGAGCGTGGCGAAGGCGCTGGCGACGCACCATTTGCCGGCCAACAGCCTGACCCTGGAAATCACCGAAACCACGGCCATGAGCGACGCCGATGCGAGCATGACGGTGTTGCAGGAGCTGTCGGACATGGGCGTTGATCTGTCGATCGACGATTTCGGCACCGGCTATTCGAGTTTGATGTACCTCAAACGCTTGCCGGCCAACGAGTTGAAGATCGACCGCGGTTTTGTCCGCGATCTTGAGCATGACAGTGATGACGCGGCGATTGTCTCGGCGATTGTCGCGTTGGGTCAGGCGCTGGGTTTGCGGATCGTCGCCGAAGGCGTGGAGACCGGTGTGCAGCAGGATTTCCTCACGAAACTGGGCTGTGATTCGTTGCAGGGCTATCTGCTGGGGCATCCGATGCCGGCGGATCGCTTCATGCAGAGCATCGTCAGTGCGCAGCAGGCGGCGCTCTGATATCGATGTGGCAGTGATCAGACACCATGCAAAACCATCCAATGGCGGTTATTCTTCCCCCCGACTGTTACGTGTGCATTTGGGGGAAGGGCCAGCATGGATAAAGTCATTGTGATCACCGGTGGCGGGCGCGGAATCGGCGCGGCTACGGCGTTGTTGGCTGCCGAGCAAGGCTATCGGATTTGCATCAACTACCAGCAAGACGAGCAGGCCGCGCAAAGCGTGCTGGAGCAAGTGCGGGCGCTGGGGGCGCACGCCATTGCGGTGCGCGCCGATGTCAGCATCGAAGACGAAGTGATCGCACTGTTTCACCGGGTCGACACCGAGTTGGGGCGGGTCACCGCGCTGGTGAACAACGCCGGCACCGTCGGGCACAAATCGCGGGTCGATGAAATGTCCGAATTCCGCATTCTCAAAATCATGAAAACCAATGTCCTGGCGCCGATCCTCTGTGCCAAGCACGCGATCCTGCGCATGTCGCCCAAGCACGGCGGGCAGGGCGGCAGCATCGTCAACGTGTCGTCGGTGGCGTCACGCCTGGGCTCACCGAATGAGTATGTCGATTACGCGGCGTCCAAAGGCGCGCTCGACAGCTTCACCATCGGTCTGTCCAAGGAAGTGGCGGGCGAGGGGATTCGGGTCAACGCGGTGCGTCCGGGCTACATCTACACCGATTTCCACGCTTTGAGCGGCGATCCGGATCGGGTCAGCAAATTGGAGTCGGCGATTCCGATGGCCCGTGGCGGGCGGCCGGATGAGGTGGCGGAGGCGATTGTCTGGTTGTTGTCGGACAAGGCTTCTTATGCGACGGGGACGTTTGTTGATCTGGGAGGTGGTCGTTGATCTTCGGTAGTTGTATTGCCTGATCCGGCCTCTTCGCGAGCAAGCCCGCTCCCACAGTCCACCGAGTTTTTCAAGATGGAATGCGGTCTACTGTGGGAGCGGGCTTGCTCGCGAAGGCGTCATTAGTGGGAACATCGAACGGTCAGAACGACCGCACGATCCGCCCCAACGTCTCCATCGCCTTTTCCGAGTCCTCGGTCCACGGGCTGCCGTAATTCAAGCGAATGCAGTTCCTGAAGCGCTGGGTCGGCGAGAAAATCGGCCCCGGGGCAATGCTGATCCCCTGCGCCAATGCCATTTGAAACAACTTCAGCGAATCCATCTGCGGCGGCAATTCCAGCCACAAAAAGTAGCCGCCCGCCGGCTGGCTGACCCGCGTCTGCGCCGGGAAGTAACGGGCGATCGCTGCGAGCATCGCGCTTTGCTGTTCTTCCAGGGCATAGCGCAGTTTGCGCAGGTGGCGATCGTAGCCGCCGTGCTGCAGGTAGTCGGCGATCGCCGCTTGCGCTGGCATCGAGGCGCACAGCGAGGTCATCAGTTTCAGTCGTTCGATTTTCTGCGCGTAGCGCCCTGCGGCAACCCAGCCAATGCGGTAGCCGGGGGCCAGGCTCTTGGCAAACGAGCCGCAGTGCATCACCAGCCCTTCGGTGTCGAAGGCTTTGGCCGGTTTCGGTGCTTGCTGGCCGTAATAGAGTTCGGCGTAGACATCGTCTTCGATCAGCGGCACCTGATGCCGGCGCAGCAGTTCGACCAATTCCTGTTTCTTCGCCTCGGGCATGGTTGCGCCCATCGGGTTCTGGAAACTGGTCATGCACCAGCAGGCCTTGATCGGATGGCGTTCCAGGGTCTGCGCGAGGACGCCGAGGTCGATGCCGTCACGCGGGTGCACGGGGATTTCCACGGCCTTGAGTTTCAAACGCTCCAGCACTTGCAGGCTGGCGTAGAACGCCGGGGCTTCGATGGCCACCAGATCACCCGGCTCGGTCACCGCTTGCAGGCACAGGTTCAGCGCTTCAAGGGCACCGTTGGTGATCAGCAGCTCTTCCATCGGCAGCATCAGCCCGCCGACCATGTAGCGCAGGGCGATTTGCCGACGCAGTTGCGGGTTGCCCGGCGACATGTCGGTGACCACCATGCGCGGGTCCATCTCCCGCGCCGCACTGGCCAGTGAGCGCGACAGGCGCTGCAGCGGGAACAGGGTCGGGCTGGGGAACGCCGAGCCGAACGGCACGGTGCTCGGGTCCTTGATCGATTCCAGCACCGAGAACACCAGTTCGCTGACGTCGACTTCAGTGGAGTCGTTGACGTGGCTGCTGATCACCGGCTCCGAAAACGGGCTCGGTGCATGGGTGTTGACGAAGTAGCCGGAGCGCGGCCGGGCGCGGATCAGACCGCGACGTTCCAGCAGGTAATAGGCCTGGAACACCGTGGACGGACTGACCCCGTAAGTCTGGCTGGCATAGCGCACCGATGGCACCCGTTGCCCGGGGCCGAGGACGCCAGAGCGGATCAGTTCAGCGATGTCGTCGGCGAATTTTTCGTAGCGTTTCATCATGGGTCCGGGTTGGGTTCATTCTGGAAGACCGCGTCGCCTTCATTCGCGAGCAGGCTCGCTCCCACATTGGAATATGCTCACCTGTGGGAGCGAGCCTGCTCGCGAATGGCCGCGCCGCAGTCTAAGGGATCAGCGATTCATCGGCGCCACAAACCTGCTTTTCGCTACGCTATAAATCGCAGGTTCGTCGCTGTCGGCAATCTTGAAACTCAAGGTCTGCGAGCTGCTGGCCGGGCGTTCCGTGGTCATTGCCACCGACACCGGCACATCGACAATCTCCCCCGGTGCCAGGCTCAGTTCGGTCTTGCCCTGCAACTGGAAGCCGTCGCCATTGACCAGGCTCAGGTTGTAGTCCTGACGCTGTTGGGTCTTGTTGATCACCTTGAGGGTGTAGATGTTCTCGATCTGGCCCTGACCGTTCTCGCGGAACAGCCCACGGTCCTTGGTCACGTCCAGCGAGACCATCGGCCGTTCGACCAAGGCCAGCGCGAGTGCACCGGTCATCGCCACCAGCACGACGACGTAACCCACCAGTCGTGGTCGCAGCAGATGGGTCTTGCCACCCTGCAATTCGCGTTCGGAACTGTAGCGGATCAGGCCGCGCGGGTAGTTCATTTTGTCCATGATCGAGTCGCAGGCGTCGATGCACGCTGCGCAACCGATGCATTCCATCTGCAGGCCGTCGCGGATATCAATGCCGGTCGGGCAGACCTGCACGCACAACTGGCAGTCGATGCAATCGCCCAGGCCGGCTTCGGCAGGCTTTACGTCGCGTTTGCGCGGGCCACGGTTTTCGCCCCGGGCCACGTCATAGGAAATCGCCAGAGTGTCTTTGTCGAACATCACGCTCTGGAACCGCGCATACGGGCACATGTGCATGCACACGGCTTCGCGCAACCAACCGGCATTGATGTAGGTGGCGGCGGTGAAAAACAGTACCCAGAACAGGCTGACCCCGCCGATTTGCAGGGTGAACAGTTCTTCGGCCAGCGGGCGGATCGGCGTGAAATAACCGACGAAGGTCAGCCCGGTCATCACGCTGATTGCCAACCACAAGGTGTGCTTGGCCGCACGCCGGGCCAGTTTGTTCAGGCCCCACGGCGCCGCTTGCAGTTTGATCCGCTGATTGCGTTCGCCTTCGGTGATTTTCTCGCACCACATGAAGATCCACGTCCAGGAACTCTGCGGGCAGGTATAGCCGCACCAGACCCGGCCGGCGAACACGGTGATGGCGAACAGACCGAACGCGGCAATGATCAGCAGTGCCGAGAGCAGAATGAAATCCTGTGGCCAAAAGGTCGCGCCGAAGATGTGGAACTTGCTTTCGGCAAGGTCCCACAACACCGCCTGACGGCCGCCCCAGTTGAGCCACACGGTGCCGAAGAACAGCAAAAACAGAAACCCCGCGCCGCTCATGCGCAGGGTGCGGAACAGGCCGGTGAAACTGCGGGTGTGGATGTGATTGTCGGTGGAGCCGGCCTTCGCCTTCATTGGGCGACCAGGCACACTTTTTATGGTTGGCGTTGCTTCTACGGTTCGGACGGGGATTTGTTCGCTCATGGTCATTCGCTCATCAGCCTCCATCAGGCGAATGAACTATGAGCGTCGATCTGTTTGCATAACAGACTCAGCTATTTGAATAAAAAGCGGATCAGATGCGCTTTTCAAGCGTGCCTGCGACAACTTGAAGCAGCCCGCCGACAAAGGCGCAAACGCCTATCGCAGACGTTTGCACCGGGTGTTGATCAGGGTCAGTCAAATCACCGAATCACTCTCGTCAGCCTTCAGGTGCTTGCGACCGTCCTTGGCGCCTGCGACGGTCAATGCGTCGGCTTCTGCTTCGGTGATGTAAATGCGCCGACCTTCTATTTCAACGAACGACATGGCTTTCTCGCTATCGGTCCTGACCTCCAGGGTGTCGCAAATGCGAATTTCCTCGCCATTCTCGACAGCGAAAAAACACACTTTTTGCTCGGGATTGCTTTCATCGACTCGAAGGGGCATGGGGGCAGTCCTTTTTTCAGGGGTGTCTGAAAGGTTAGGGCGCAGGCGTCGCTGATCGTTCTGCGCAACTGATTAATGGTCGCCGCTGTCCATCCTCTATCGACCCTTTACAAGGACTGCCGGATGAACGCGTGGTGGCATGAAGTGTGGGAAACCCTGCAAGCGGAGTTCGCCGACATTGGCGACGCCTCGCAACTGACACGGATCACCGTGCGCCTGCTGATGGCGGCCGTGCTCGGCGGAATTCTCGGGTTTGAGCGTGAACACAAGGGCAAGGCTGCCGGCGTGCGTACGCACATGCTGGTGGCGCTCGGGGCGGCGCTGTTTGTGCTGGTGCCGCAGACGTCCGGGGCCGAATCCGACGCCATGAGCAGGGTGTTGCAGGGCGTGATCGCCGGGATCGGTTTTCTTGGTGCCGGGACTATCCTGAAGAATCACGAAGGTGATGAAGGCCATGTCAAAGGGCTGACCACCGCCGCCGGGCTGTGGATGACCGCCGCCATTGGCGTGGCTGCCGGCCTGGGCAAAGAGGCGACGGCGCTGCTCAGCACCTTTCTGGCGCTGGTGATCTTCAGCGTGATGCCGCACATCGTGAAACTCTTTGAAAAAGACCCGCAGAAGAATGATCACCTCTGACCCGATTGCTCCCACGCAGGGTGTGGGAGCAATCCAATGAACCTCAGACGATCACCGGCGGCATTGTTGTCGGCGGTTCTTCCTTGGCCGGTGGCGTGGTGCCGGGTGGTTCCTGCTCCGGAATCGGTTGTGGTTCGGTCTCGGGCAGGGTGGGTTTGTCGATGTTCGGATCAGGTGTTTCGGCCGGAATCGGGATGTTCATCTATAGACCTCCGTGTGGCACATGGCGTGAGAAGTGCTTAAGTGGATTGACCACCTCGTGGCGATTTCGATCCGCTTTTTTGTCCAGGCAAATCCCTGTGAACTTTTCCCCGCGCCGGTCGCTCGGAACCTAAGTGAGTTCAAGTCGGGGCCGGTGCCTCGTCGTGAATACTGATCCGGCACAAGAGCGTCCTTGGGGCGTTAAGGAGAGATGCTCGATGACTGCTGAAAAACCTTCAGAGCTGAGCTACAACCCGCACATGCCGCTGTCGCAGGCGCTGCTGCTGCCGCGCATCGTGATCGAAAACACCATGCCGACCCTCGATGGCGGGCAGTTTGCCGTCAAGTCGATTGCCGGGCGTGACGTCGTCGTCACCAGCAAAGTGTTTGCCGACGGGCACGACAAGCTCGCGGTGCGTATCCGTTGGCACGAAGAAGGCACACAGACCTGGCAGAGCGAGGTCATGACCGACCTGGGTAACAACAGCTGGGAAGGGCGCTTTCGTCCCGAGCATCAAGGGCGCTTTGTGTTTTGTGTCGAGGCATGGATCGACCACTTCGCCAGTTTTCAGTACGAACTGGAGAAAAAACACCACGCCGCCGTCCCGGTCTCACTGGAGTTGCAGGAAGGCCGAAGTATGGTGCAACAGGCCGCCGAACGCAGTGAAGGGCCGCTCAGCGAACAACTCGCGGCGCTGCACCACGAATTGTCCGGCCTGCTCGAAACCGAGCAGGTGGCGCTGTTTCTGCACCCGCGCAGTGCGCAACTGATGGCGCAGGCCGATCACCGCGCCTACCTGAGCCTGAGCGCCGAATTCCCGATGGACGTCGAACGTGAACTGGCCGAGTTCGCCAGTTGGTATGAGCTGTTTCCCCGCTCGATCACCGACGATCCCAACCGTCACGGCACCTTTAATGATGTACACGCGCGTTTGCCGATGATTCAGGACATGGGCTTCGACGTGCTCTATTTCACCCCGATCCATCCGATCGGCCGCGCGCACCGCAAGGGCCGCAATAACGCCCTGACCGCCGGGCCGGATGATCCGGGCAGCCCTTATGCGATCGGCAGCGAGGAGGGTGGCCACGAGGCAATTCACTCGCAACTCGGCAGCCGCGAGGACTTCCGCCGGCTGGTGGCCGCTGCCGCCGGGCACGGCCTGGAGATCGCTCTTGATTTCGCCATCCAGTGTTCCCAGGACCACCCGTGGCTCAAGCAACATCCAGGCTGGTTCAACTGGCGGCCGGACGGCACGATCAAATACGCGGAGAACCCGCCGAAGAAATATCAGGACATCGTCAACGTCGACTTCTATGCGCCAGAGGCGATCCCCAGCCTGTGGGTCGAGTTGCGCGACATCGTGGTCGGCTGGGTTCACGAGGGCGTGAAGATCTTCCGCGTCGACAACCCGCACACCAAACCGCTGCCGTTCTGGCAGTGGTTGATTGCCGATGTGCGGGCGCTGCACCCAGAGGTGATCTTCCTCGCCGAAGCCTTCACCACGCCGGCGATGATGGCGCGCCTCGGCAAGGTCGGTTACACCCAGAGCTACACCTATTTCACCTGGCGCAACACCAAGGCCGAGCTGGCGAGCTATTTCACCGAACTCAATCAATCGCCGTGGCGCGAGTGCTACCGGCCGAATTTCTTCGTCAACACGCCGGACATCAACCCGGCGTTCCTGCATGAGTCCGGACGCCCGGGGTTTCTCATCCGCGCGGCGCTGGCGACCATGGGCTCGGGTCTGTGGGGCATGTATTCGGGGTATGAACTGTGCGAGTCGGCCCCCGTGCCGGGCAAGGAGGAATACCTCGATTCGGAGAAATACGAGATCCGTGTCCGCGACTTCAACGCGCCGGGCAACATCATTGCCGAAATTGCCCAGCTCAATCGCATCCGCCGGCAAAACCCGGCGTTGCACACGCACTTGGGCTTGAAGGTCTACAACGCCTGGAACGACAACATTCTGTATTTCGGCAAGCGTAGCTTCGATGGCAGCAACTTCATTCTGGTGGCGGTGAGCCTCGATCCGCACCACGTGCAGGAGGCCAATTTCGAGCTGCCGTTGTGGGAGATGGGGTTGCCGGACGACGCCACGACTCACGGTGAGGACTTGATGAACGGGCATCGCTGGGACTGGCATGGCAAATACCAGTTCATGCGCATTGATCCGGCGTATCAGCCGTTCGGGATCTGGCGGATTACCACCTGAGCACCGACCCATTGTAGGAGTGAGCCTGCTCGCGATAGCAATCTTGCAGGTAACTATTTTGTTGAATATCAAACCGCAATCGCGAGCAGGCTCACTCCTACAGGTTGCTCGTCGTGTTTGAGTCAGGTGATCGGCTCACGGTTTTTCTAGAATTGAACAGGAGTTTCACATGGCGAAGAAACCCAAAGCAGCCACCTTCATCAAAGACCCGCTCTGGTACAAAGACGCGGTGATCTATCAAGTACACGTCAAATCGTTTTTCGACTCCAACAATGACGGGATCGGCGACTTTCCCGGCCTGATCGCCAAACTCGATTACATCGCCGAACTCGGCGTCAACACCATCTGGCTGCTGCCGTTCTACCCTTCGCCACGACGCGACGACGGTTACGATATCGCCGAATACCGTGGCGTACACAGCGACTACGGGACCATGGCCGACGCCAAGCGTTTTATCGCCGAGGCGCACAAACGCGGTTTGCGGGTGATCACCGAGCTGGTCATCAACCACACCTCCGACCAGCATCCGTGGTTCCAGCGCGCGCGCAAGGCCAAACCAGGTTCTGCGGCGCGGGACTTTTACGTGTGGTCGGATGACGATCAAAAATACGACGGCACGCGGATCATCTTCCTCGACACCGAAAAGTCCAACTGGACCTGGGACCCGGTTGCCGGTCAGTACTTCTGGCATCGCTTCTATTCGCACCAACCGGACCTGAACTTTGACAACCCGCAGGTGATGAAAGCGGTGTTGTCGGTGATGCGTTACTGGCTGGACATGGGCATCGACGGTTTGCGTCTCGACGCCATTCCGTACCTGATCGAACGCGACGGCACCAACAACGAAAACCTGCCGGAGACCCACGACGTCCTCAAGCAGATTCGCGCCGAGATTGACGCCAATTACCCCGACCGCATGCTGCTGGCCGAGGCCAATCAATGGCCGGAAGACACCCAGTTGTACTTCGGCGACACCGATGCGGCGGGCGTCAATGGTGACGAATGCCACATGGCGTTTCACTTCCCGCTGATGCCGCGCATGTACATGGCGCTGGCCCAGGAAGATCGCTTTCCGATCACCGATATTCTGCGCCAGACCCCGGAAATTCCCGCCAACTGCCAGTGGGCAATCTTCCTGCGTAACCACGATGAGCTGACGCTGGAGATGGTCACCGACAAGGAGCGCGATTACCTGTGGAATTACTACGCTGCTGACCGTCGCGCGCGAATCAACCTTGGCATTCGCCGGCGTCTGGCGCCGTTGATGGAGCGTGATCGCCGCCGCGTCGAACTGCTCAATAGCCTGCTGTTGTCGATGCCGGGCACGCCGACCTTGTATTACGGCGATGAAATCGGCATGGGCGACAACATCTATCTTGGTGACCGCGACGGCGTGCGTACCCCGATGCAATGGTCGATCGACCGCAACGGTGGTTTCTCCCGCGCCGACCCGGCAAGCCTGGTGCTGCCGCCGATCATGGACCCGCAGTACGGCTACCTGTCGGTGAACGTCGAAACCCAGGCTGGCGACCCGCATTCGCTGCTCAACTGGACGCGACGCATGCTCGCCGTGCGCAAGCAGTCCAAGGCCTTCGGGCGCGGCACGTTGAAGATGCTGTCGCCGAGCAACCGGCGGATTCTGGCCTACACCCGAGAATTCACCGACGCCGACGGCAAGCATGAAATCATCCTCTGCGTGGCCAACGTGTCGCGCAGCGCGCAGGCGGCGGAGCTGGATCTGTCGGCCTACGTCGGCATGGTCCCGGTGGAGATGCTCGGCGGTAACGCCTTCCCACCAATCGGCCAGTTGAATTTCCTCCTGACCCTGGCGCCGTACGGCTTCTACTGGTTCGCCCTGGCCACGGAAAACCAGATGCCGAGCTGGCATGTGGAGCCGGCGCAGAGTCTGCCGGACTTCACTACGCTGGTGCTGAAAAAACGCATGGAAGAGCTGCTCGAAGCGCCAACCCGCAACACCCTGGAGCAGGGCATCTTGCCGAGCTGGTTGCAGAACCGCCGCTGGTTTGCCGGTAAGGATGCGGCCATCGAGCAGGTGCATCTGGCCTACGGCGTACGCTTTGGCGATGCGCAGCATCCAGTGCTGCTGAGCGAGATTGAAGTGACCAGCGGCGGGCAGACCAGCCGCTATCAATTGCCGTTTGGTTTCATCGCGGAGGATCAGGTCGGCCCGGCGCTGCCGCAGCAGCTGGCGTTGTCGCGGGTACGGCGCGGACGTCAGGTCGGGCTGATCACCGATGCGTTCAGCCTCGAAGCGTTCATTCGCGCGGTGCTGCAAGGCATGCAGAACAATACGGTGCTCAATTGCGAAGAGGGCGAGATTCGTTTCGCCCCGACTGCACAGCTTGCAAAACTTGGCCTCGGCGCCGAGTCGGAAGTGCGTTATCTGTCGGCTGAACAATCGAACAGTTCGGTGGTGATCGGCAACAGTCTGGTGTTGAAACTGATCCGCAAGGTCGCCTCCGGGGTGCACCCGGAACTGGAAATGAGTGCCTGCCTGACCGAGGCCGGTTTCGAGAACATTTCGCCGCTGCTGGGTTCGGTGATCCGCCGTGATGCCAACGGCGAAGACAATCTGCTGATGATTGCCCAAGGCTATCTGAGCAATCAGGGCGATGCCTGGGAATGGACTCAGAACAACCTTGAGCGGGCGCTGCGCGATGAACTGGCCGACGCCATGTCCGAGCAGGAGCAGCATTACAACGCCCTCGGTGAGCTGAAGGACTTCGCCGCCATGCTCGGCCAGCGTCTGGGCGAGATGCACCAGGTGCTGGCGGCGCCGAGCGACAACCCGGATTTCACCCCGCAGACCACCAGTGCCAAGGATGCACAAACCATCGGCAAGGACGTTGCGGCGCAAGTGGAACATGCGTTGAAGCTGCTCAAACAGCATCAGGGCCAGTTGGGCGCGGCGGATCAGAAACTGGTCAAACATCTGATCGACGAAAAGAAAACCATCCTCACGCACGTGCAGGATCTGGCGAAAAAAGCCGTCGGCGGGTTGCGCATTCGCGTCCACGGCGATCTGCATCTGGGCCAGGTGCTGGTGATCAAGGGTGATGCCTATCTGATCGATTTCGAGGGTGAACCGGCACGGCCGCTGCACGAGCGTCGTGGCAAACATAGCCCGTACAAGGATGTCAGCGGAGTGCTGCGCTCGTTCGATTACGCCGCAGCAATGACCATCAACGTACACAACGTCGATCACAGTCCTGAATCCGAAGCGGCGCGTCATCGCGTCGCCGAGCGCTACTTGCGCGAGGCCCGCGAGGCATTTGTGCAGGCATATCGCCGGGCGGCAGCTAGTCTTGATCATGCTTGGCAGGATCCTGCAGGTGCCGACGCTGCGCTTGCGCTGTTCGGCCTGGAGAAGGCGGCCTATGAAGTGGCCTATGAAGCCGAAAATCGCCCCACGTGGCTGCCCGTGCCGTTGCACGGTTTGTATGGGTTATTGACGGGGCTTAAACCCTTTTCCGATCTTGGTGGAGAGTAGTCATGAGTTTCTCGAACAAGGAACAGGGTCACGCTAAAGAAGCGTTATTGCCGGCGGCGCAGGACATCGATGCCTTGGTGCGCGCCGAACACCACGACCCGTTTTCCATTCTTGGCCCCCACGGCGATGGTGCCGGCGGGCAATTCATCCGGGCTTATCTGCCCGGTGCGTTGAAAGTTGAAGTATTGGACAGGGACAGCGGCGAAGAGCGCGGCGAACTGACGGCCACCGAAACCCCGGGGCTGTTTGTCGGGCACTTTGCGCAGGCCCGGCCGTATCGGCTGCGCACGCGCTGGGCCGGGGGCGAGCAGGTAGCGGAAGATCCCTACAGCTTTGGCCAGTTGCTCGGTGAAATGGATTTATATCTGTTTGCCGAAGGCAATCACCGCGACCTGAGCAGTTGCCTCGGTGCGCAACTGACCACCGTCGAGGGCGTGGAGGGCGTGCGCTTTGCCGTCTGGGCGCCGAACGCCCGGCGCGTGTCGGTGGTGGGCGATTTCAACGTGTGGGACGGGCGCCGGCACCCGATGCGCCTGCGGCATCCGTCCGGGGTCTGGGAGTTGTTCATTCCGCGCCTGCAAGCGGGCGAGTTGTACAAGTACGAAATTCTCGGCGCCCACGGCATTCTGCCGCTGAAGGCCGACCCGATGGCGCTGGCCACCAGCCTGCCACCGGACACCGCGTCGAAAGTCGCCGCGCCGCTGCAGATCAACTGGCAGGATCAGGAGTGGATGAGCGGCCGTCGCCAGCGGCAACAGCATTCGCAGCCACTGTCGATCTACGAGCTGCACGCGGGATCGTGGCAGTGCGAACTGGACGATCTGGGCGAAGTCGCCCGCCAATACACCTGGCCGGAGCTGGCCGAGCGGTTGATTCCTTACGTCAAGGAACTGGGCTTCACCCATATCGAACTGATGCCAATCATGGAGCACCCGTTCGGCGGTTCGTGGGGCTATCAGTTGCTCTCGCAATTCGCCCCGAGCGCGCGATACGGCACACCGGAGCAGTTCGGCGATTTCGTCAACGCCTGTCACCAAGCCGGTATCGGCGTGATTCTCGACTGGGTGCCGGCGCATTTTCCCACCGACACCCACGGTCTGGCGCAGTTCGACGGCACGGCGCTGTACGAATACGGCAACCCGCTGGAAGGCTTCCATCAGGACTGGGACACGTTGATCTACAACCTGGGGCGCACCGAGGTGCACGGTTACATGCTGGCCTCGGCGCTGCACTGGTTGAAGCATTTTCACGTCGATGGCCTGCGGGTCGACGCGGTGGCCTCGATGCTCTATCGCGACTATTCGCGCAAGGCTGGCGAATGGGTGCCGAACCGCCATGGCGGACGGGAAAATCTGGAAGCCATTGATTTCCTCCGGCACTTGAATGACGTGGTCGAGCTGGAAGCCCCGGGTGCGCTGGTGATCGCCGAAGAATCCACCGCATGGCCAGGCGTCAGTCAGAGCACCCAGCAGGGCGGCCTCGGTTTTGCCTACAAATGGAACATGGGCTGGATGCACGACTCGCTGCACTACATCCAACAGGACCCGGTGTACCGCGCGCATCATCACAACGAACTGAGCTTTGGTCTGGTCTACGCCTGGTCCGAGCGCTTCATCCTGCCGATTTCCCACGACGAAGTGGTGCACGGCAAGCACTCGCTGATCGACAAGATGCCCGGCGATCGCTGGCAGAAGTTCGCCAACCTGCGCGCCTATCTGAGCTTCATGTGGACCCACCCGGGCAAGAAGCTGTTGTTCATGGGCTGTGAGTTCGGCCAGTGGCGTGAGTGGAATCACGATCAGCAACTCGATTGGTATCTGCTGCAGTATTCCGAGCACAAAGGCGTGCAGAAACTGGTTGGTGACCTCAACCGCTTGTACCGCGACGAACCGGCGCTGCACGATCAGGACGATGCGCCGCAGGGCTTCCAGTGGCTGATCGGCGATGATGCGATCAACAGCGTGTATGCGTGGCTGCGCTGGAGCAAGGACGGCAAACCGGTGCTGGTGGTGGCCAACTTCACCCCGGTGCCGCGTCAGTCCTATCGCGTGGGCGTGCCGTTTGCCGGGCGCTGGACCGAGCTGCTCAACAGCGATGCCGACACCTATGCCGGGTCCAATTACGGCAATGGCGGTGGCGCGTTCACCGACGAGGTGGCGAGCCACGGGCAGTCTCTGTCGCTGGAGTTGAATCTGCCGCCGTTGGCGGTGTTGATTCTCAAGCCTGAGGGCTGATCCGGCACCACGTCGATCCTTTCGCGAGCAAGCCCGCTCCCACAAGTACGATGCAAGACCTGTGGGAGCGAGCGTGCTCGCGAAGGCGTCGGTCATGACACCGCAGGCCCCGGCCCTCAGTGATCGCATACAGCGCGAAAAGCGCGCCCGGCTATTGGTCTACCAACTGATGCGAACACCCAGATTTCCGGCCAGGCCACGCAGGTCATTGCTATCAATATTGCTACTGTAATCGGTGCTGGCGTAGACACTCACGGCGCGGTCGAGGGTCAGCACGACGCCGAGTCCGACATCCGCAGTCGAAGACTTCTGTTCGCTGTCGATGGTGTCGGTGCCGTCGAATGTCACTGAATCGGTGCCGGAAAAGGTGTGCCACAGATTGGCCCGCAGGTAGGGTTCCAGCGGCATCCCGTTGACCTGATAACGGCCCTTGAGCCGTGCGCCAAGACGCCCGGTCCAGGCGCCGTCGGAGTCGAACGATACCCGGGAGATGCCATCATCCTGGCTGTCGAGGGAGATGTTCTGGTGGATCACTTGCACTTGCGGCTCGACCAGCCAGGTGTCGTTGAGGGCGAACGGATAACCGGCCTCGGCGGAGAGCGTCAGCGCGTGGCCGCGGTTGTCCAGTTTAAGGCCGCGGTCGGAGCGGTTGTCGCCGTCGAATCGCGTGCCCATCGCCACCGTATCGATGTACCAGCCGTAGGGATCGGTCAGCGTCCAGTACAGGCCATAGCTGTCGCCCTCCAGCTTGATCTTGCCCGCACTGTTGTGTTCGAAGCCTTCGTTGAAACCGTCGACATCGCCTTGAATCCGGCTATGGCCGACAAACAGACCGATGCGTTGGGTCTGACCGCCAGAGGTCGGCGAGCTGTACAGATCGTTGCCGACCTGGAAGCCGTTGAGCGAGCCGTCCAGGCGCGGCGTGACAGTCCCGGCCCAGGTCTGGTCGAGGTTCTTGCCGTAGACCCGACCCCAACCGGCGCCAAACGCACCGGTCTCGCTGAGCAGGCGCTGTTCGCCCTGACGGTCGTGGAAAGTGCCGAGGGCGCTGAGGGTCAATTGTGCGGCGGCGGGCGGCAGCACTGACCAGGTTGGCACCTCGGGACGGTAGATCGGGATCGGTGCGGCGCCTGCCACGGCGACGGGCAGTACCGGCTGCACAGCCAATGCCGCAACAGGCGCAGCCGGGGGCGATGCAGGGGTTGTCGGCGAAGCCGGTTGCCCGGGAGGCGAGGGCGCGATCACAGGGGCCGGGATGATGGCGGCCGCTACCGGTACAGGCACCACTGGCACAAGAATCGGCGGCAGCGTCGGATCGGGATTGGGCACGCTCACCACCTGAGGCGCGACCACCGCCGAGCGCAGATACCAGCTGTTTTCGCTGCCGGCGGTGACACCGCCCTTGAACAGGTAGTAATCGTAGGCACCGGCCGAAATCGGGCCGTTGAGGACGAACGCGGAATTGTTGCTCACGGCAGTACCTTGGGCCTGTACCAGTTGAATGCCGTTTTCCAGCGTCAGCCCACCCAGCCCGCCGAGATTGCTGACGGTGATGGCGGTCATGCCGCTCAGGCTGCCGTTGTTGACCACCAGTTTGTCACTGGGTGCGCCGTCGCCATCGAGCACGCTTTGCAACAGCAACTGCCCGCCATTGCCGACATAGTTGCCATTGACCGTCAGTGTGTCATCGGTGCGACTGTTGTTGCGGGTCAGGTCAATGACCCCGGCGTTATTGAAAGTCACCGCTTGCCCGGCCACGGCAGGTGACACGGCGCCCTGGGTCGAGTACACGCTGCTGCTGGCGTCGACGTTCAGCGTACCCGTGCCACTGACGGCATCGCCCAGCAGCAAGGTGCCCGAGCCCAGTTCCAGTTGCGAGGCGTTGTTCAGGTTCACTGTTTCCCAATGGCTGAAGCGCGCCGGCAGTGCGGTGCGGGTATTGTCGAAGGTCAGCACATCGTTGCCGGCGCCGCCATCCACGCTCGGTGTCAGCGTGAGCAGGCTGTCATCCAGATTGCGCAGCGTTGCGTTGTCGTTGCCGTCGCCCATCAGAATTGCCGAGCGGATGATCCCGCCGCTCCACAGCAAGCTGTCGTCACCGGCGCTGGCGCGAATCTCACCGCCAATTTCACCGCCGGTCACGGTGATGCTGTCGTTGCCACCACTGACGCTGATGTTGCCGCCGATGCGCCCGCCGGAAACGATAATGGTGTCGGTGCCGAAGCCGGTCACCAGATTGCCGAGGATCTGCCCGCCGGACAGATCGAAGATGTTGTTGTCGAGTTTCATGTCGACGCGGCCGATGGTGCCGCCGGTCATGCGCGCAACGTCGCCGTCCTCGAAGGCGCCGACGATGGTGCCACCGGTCATCAGAAAGGTATCGCGGCCGTCGCCCTGTGCCAGCGAGCCAATGGAACCGCCGCTCATGACGAAGTCGTCGATGCCGGCACCTTGGCTGACCGAGCCGGTAATCACCCCCGATTGCATGTTCACCCGGTCGGCGCCGGCGCCAAAGGTCACGCTGCCATTGATCTGGCCGGTGCCGTTGGCGGGGAAGGTCAGGCTGTTGTTGCCGGCAAGATCAGTCAGCGACCCGCTGCTGCCGCTGTCACAGGTGAATGCGTCGTTGCCGGGACCTGCAATCAGCGAACAGGCAGCAGAGGCGGGTGGGCTGTTGAGCAACAGGAGTGAAGCAGGCAGGAGCAAAGCCTGCGGCAGTGCCCGCAGGTGTCTGGCGTAGCGCGTCATGGCAATTCCCTTCGGCTGAATTCGGGAAATCCATCCTTGAGCGAGCCTTGGCTCGGCCTCCCGATACAACTGAGGCACAACGTGAGAACCATGCTCTAACGAATTGAATGCGCTACTCCTTGAGCTGTTTTAGGTGTAGAAGGTTTTGCCCGTCGATCAAGCAGGGCTGACCAACGGTCATGTCAGAACTGCGTTTACAAATGCACTTCAACCGCCAGCGGCAAGTGATCCGACAGGTGTGTCCACGGCCTGTTGCCCAGTATTTGCGGATCGTGGCTGCTGGCATTACGCAGATAGACCCGGTCCAGGCGCAGCAATGGAAAACGTGCCGGATAGGTCTTGGCCGGACGACCGTGGTGGCGCTCGAACGCTTCGTGCAAGTCATCGCGGCGGGCGAGGGTCAGGTTGCCCTGCAACTGCCAGTCGTTGAAGTCACCGGCAATGATCACCGGTGCATCGTCGGGCAGTGATTCGAGCAACTGGCAGAGCAGTTGCAACTGCAGTTGCCGATGGCTTTCCAGCAAACTCAAATGCACGCAGATCGCATGCACTTCGGCGTGCCCCGGTACGTCCAGCACACAATGCAGCAAGCCTCGGCGTTCGGGGCCGGTGATCGACACGTCGAGGTTGCGGTATTCGCGGATCGGGTACTTCGACAGCAGGGCATTGCCGTGGTGACCATCGGGGTAGACGGCATTGCGCCCGTAGGCGAAGTCGCTCCACATACTGTCGGCGAGAAATTCGTATTGCGAGGTTTGCGGCCATTCGTTGTAGCGATTGGAATGGCGTTCGTGTTCACCGACCACTTCCTGCAGAAACACCAGATCGGCGCAGGTGCTGCGCACTGCTTCGCGCAGTTCCGGCAGGATGAAGCGCCGGTTGAGGGCGGTGAAGCCCTTGTGGGTATTGACCGTCAGCACGCGCAGGCGCTGGATGACGGGGGCGTCGACGGCGTGACGCTTGGGATCGCTGGACACGTTCACTCCTCTGAAAACGGCTTCCTTCTTATGCGACTGATGCAGTGGGGCGGCAGTTCCTTGTAGATGCTGTATGAGCGCAGGCAAAAAACTGTGGGAGCGGGCTTGCTCGCGAAGACGGCGGGTCAGACACCTGTGATGTTGCAGGTGACGACCTGTTCGCGAGCAAGCCCGCTCCCACAGGGTTGTGTGCTTCAGACGAAGACTATTTCGTAGGGCAGGCGCATGCGCTCCAGGATCACCCGCGGCAGCAGGGGCGCGATGCCGATGGCCGGTTCGCCCTTGAGCTGGCTGGCATAGGCATGGGTGGCGTGGCTCTTGCGCGCGACGGTCCAGGTGTCGAGCCGCAATTTGCGCGCACGTTCCCAGGGGATCAGGTGCTGATCGCGTTCCGGCCAGTGCCAGGCCCAGACCGGCACGTCATGGAAGGTTGCTCCGACCTGCGCTGCCGCTTTGGCGCTGGCATTTCCGACCGCCTCGTGGTCGTCACTGCCGTCGCCGGCCCAGGTACTGAAGACCACATCTCCGGGGCGCAGGTAGCGCGCGATGAAGTCGGTGAGGTCGGCTTCGCGCTCCAGCAACGCATTGTCGGTGAACCCGCCGCGTACCCATTTCAGGCTGTGCATCGGCAGACCGAGGCGGCGCAGGGCCTCGACGCTTTCTTGCGGGCGGAATACGCTCAGGCGTTTTTCCGACCATTGTCGCGAGCCGGGGTGGCTGGCGCTGCCGTCAGTGATCGAGAGCAATTGCAGGGGGTGGCCGAGGCTGGAAAGTAATTGCAGGAGGCCGCCGCAGGTCACCACTTCATCACCAGGATGCGGTGCGACCACCACCGCTCGGGCACCGGGGGGCACCAGACTGTGGGTGTTGATGACGGGAATGTTGTCCAGCTGCGGGGCGCTGTTCCATATCTGCGCCGGCAGCGGATTGTCGCTGAGGGATAACGGTTTCATGGGTGTTACGTCCTTGTCGTGTCTGGCCCTCAGTCGTACAGACGCCGTGGAAAATCAGGCGCGCGCGACCCGTGAAGGCTGATGGATTGCCGTGCGACGCTCCGAACCCTGGATTGCCGCGCAGCAGAGTATTGCTCATGACGGCCGGTTCGTCGCGTCACAGATCAATCTGATCCGCTTTTTTTTGATCGAGCTGTGCCAAATGTCGCAGATAATCACCGAATCCACCGCGTGCACGACTGTCCAGTCGGGCGCTGGTGTGCACTTGCGGGCGATGGCTCCAGGCGATGTCGGCGCCGGACAGTTCCAATTGCCGCACCAGTTGCACGTCTTCATCGCAGGCCAGCGGTTCGAAGCCGCCAGCCCAGCGGTAGGCGTCGGCGCTGATTCCCAGGTTGGCGCCGTGGATGTGCCGATGCCCGTCACGCGCCTGATAGTGGCGGTGATAGCGGATCTGCGCGGCCTCGTCGAACGATTGATCCCAATGCTCGACGGTCACGGTGCCGCACACCGCGTCGGCCCCCAGCCCCAGTTGCGCCACCAGCCAGTCATCGGCCACCCGGCTGTCGGCGTCGGAGCAGGAAATCCACCGCGCACCGCGCTCCAGCAGGACTTGCGCACCGGCGGCCCGGGCCTGACCGACATTGCGCGCGTCGATGTGCAGGCTCAGCACGGGAAAGCCGCTGACGATCTGCGCCGAGCGGTCGGTGCAGCTGTCGAGCACCACCAGCACTTCCACCGGTTCGCCGGCCAACAGCCCGTGCTTGCTGGCGCGCAGCGCAGCGGTGAGGCATTGCCCCAGCAGGTCTTCCTCGTTGTGTGCAGGAATCAGAATGCCGATCATCTCAGGCCCTCCAGCGCTGCCACCGAGCGCGGCTCGCGGCTCCAGACTTCGAGAATGAAGTCGGCTTCCTGGTGCAGCGCCAGGCGCGGCAGCGGCAAATGTTCGTGGATCAGGTCGTGAACCTGACGTGCATTGAGCGGGCAGCCTTCGATTGGCGGTCGCCAGTGACAGGCCAGCAATTGCCCGTCGGCGGTCAGGCAATCACTGATGCGCCGGATTACTTCTGTCAGATCCCGGGCATCGAGGTAGTAGCCGATTTCGCTAAATACAATCAGGTCGAATTTTTCCTCCGGCCAGTCGCCGGGCAAGCGACTTTGGCGCACTTGCGCGTGGTCAAAAAGACTCAATCGGGTACGCGCCAGACTCACCGCCGCACTGGCGGTGTCGCAGCACAGCAGACGGTCGCAACGGCTGGCAAGTTCGGCGCTGAGTTCGCCATTGGCGCAACCGGGTTCGAAGATTGCCCGGTAGTGCGCGCGGGGCAGCGCAGCGAGAGTGATCGCGCGTTTGCGCTGCTCGTACCAGCGTTCGCGAAAGGCCCAAGGATCATCGTTGGCGCTGAACAGGCCGTCGAAGTAGCGATCATCGACGCTCATAGGAACACCACTTCGAAAGGTTGCAGCAGCCGCTCCAGCACGTAGGGCGCCAGCACTGGCGGCAGTCCGGCCTGCGGATCGCCTTCCAGTTGACTGGCGAATGCATGCACGGCGTGGCGTTTGCGCGCGACTTGCTCGGTGGATAACGCAATCTTGCGCGCTCGATGCCACGGCACCGAGGCATCTTCGGGATCGGCCCAGTGCCAGGTCCACACCGGCAGTTCGTGACAGCTGGCGCCAACGCGCCGGGCAGCCTCGATGCTGGCGCGGCCGACGGCTTCGTGGTCGCAATGGCCATCCTCGGCCCATGTACTGAACACCACGTCGCCGGGGTGCAGGTGGCGTTCGATAAACTCGACGAGCGCCGGCTCCTGAGCGGCGACTTGGGTATCGGTGAAACCGCCGCGCAGCCATTTCATCCGGTGCAGCGGCACACCGAGGCGCCGCAGGGCTTCGGCCGATTCCTGTGGACGCACCACGCTCAAGCGCTCGACCGGCCAGCGCTCGGAGCCCGGGTGGCTGGCGCTGCCGTCGGTGACCGAGATCAGTTGCAAGGGCCGGGCAGCCGCAGCGAGCAGTTGCAACAGCCCCCCGCAACCGAGGACTTCATCGTCCGGGTGCGGAGCGACGATCACGGCGCGGGCACCGGGTGGTACCAGACTGAGGACATCGATGCTGTCCAGCGCAGCCAGTTGCCGGGAGTGTTGCCATTGGTCCAGGGAAGTGCCTTGACCGACGATCGGGTTGGGTTTGCTGGCAGCGTTCATAGTGTCCAGGCCTCCTCGGAGTGTTCGGCAATCTGTTGGCCGAGGGCAGCCAGGTCGCGCTCGGCGTGGCTTTGGCGCAGGAATACGGGCAGGTCGGCGCTCAACCGGGCGAAGTGCCGATCCTTGCAGAAAGGACCGGCGCCGAGCGCTCGCCCGACTTCGCGCAGTACTTGCTCGGCGGTTTGTTCGACCACGGCGCGAGCACGCCGGGCCAGCAATTGAGCATTGGCCTCGGGGTGCGTGTCGATGTGCAGCGCACTGAAGCGCAGCACGCTGGCCGCCGCGTACAACGCCGAATCGACCGCGCCGAGGTGGGCGAGGGCGTGCGGCTCTTGGCGTTTTGCACAGTGTTGGCGCAGTGCCTCGGCGATCTGCCGCGCCGCGCCGTACCAGCACGCGGCGATACCGATCCCGCCTTGCCAGAAACCGGGGCGCTGCAGGTAATCGCCGGGATTGCCGATGGCTTGCGCTTCGGCGCCGTTGAACTCTACTTCAACGCTGGCGGTGGCCCCCATGCCGACGGCTTGCCAACCCTGATCGGTAATGGTCACGCCCGGTTGATCAAGCGCCACCGCGACCAGTTGCTGACGTTCATCAGCGTCCCACGCGGTCAGCAGCGCATGGCTGAGTACTGCCGCGCCGGAGCACCAGGCCTTGCGCCCGTCGAGGCGAACCATGTGCCCGGTCGGCGTTACTTGCACCCGCGCCTGCGGCGGTTCGGCCGCCCACATGCCCCAGGTGCTGCCCGGAGTGGGCGAACCGCCGAGTTGTTCGATGATCGCCAGCGCGTCGGTGTGGCCTTCATACAGTTTGCACAAACCCAGATCGTGTCCGCCGACTTCCGCCAGGCGCTGAAAGCGCTCCAGCGTACGGCCACTGCCGGGTAGTGGCAGTTGATCCAGCCCGGCCTCGACCATCGCCCGCAGGCACTGGCCGAGGGATTCGCTGTCGGGATAGTGCGGCGGGCGACGCGCCAGATAGCAGTGCAGGTCCATGTCAGTCTTCTTCTTCGCGTTGCAGCTCGAACAGCAGCAGTGAACGGCCGGTGACGGAATATTCATGGCCGAAGTCGAAGCGCTCCTGACCGCGAACCGCCGGTTGATTGGTGTCGATCATGCACGTCCAGAAACTGCCTTCAGGCACTTCCGGCAGCGTGAAGTTGACGATGTCGTGATGCGCGTTGACCAACAGCAGCAATGTCGCATCGCCCCCCTTGCGGCGGATCCCGGTTTCCTGGGCGCGGCCATCGAGGAGCATGCCCAGGCAACGGTTATGCGCGTCGTGCCAGTGTTCGGTGGTCATCTCGGTGCCGTCCGGTGCGAGCCAGGTCACGTCCTTGACGCCGATATCCTCGTTGTACTCGCCGACCAGAAAGCGTCCGCGTCGCAGGATCGGATAAGCCATGCGCAACTTGATCAGGCGCTTGACGAACTTGAGCAGTGCCTTGCCGTCCTCGCTCAGGTCCCAGTTGACCCAACCGATCTCGCTGTCCTGGCAATAGGCGTTGTTGTTGCCGTCCTGGGTGCGGGCGAATTCGTCGCCGGCGACGATCATCGGTGTGCCCTGGGACAGCAGCAGGGTGGCGAAAAAGTTGCGCATCTGCCGGTGGCGCAGCGCATTGATTTCGGGATCGTCGGTCGGGCCTTCGACGCCGTGGTTCCACGACAGGTTGTTGTTGCTGCCGTCCTGATTGTTCTCGTCGTTGGCCTCGTTGTGCTTGTCGTTGTACGACACCAGGTCATTGAGGGTGAAACCGTCGTGGGCGGTGATGAAGTTCACCGACGAGTACGGCCGCCGCCCGCGCTGGTTGAACATCTCGCCCGACGCGGTCATGCGGCTGGCGAAGTCGGCGACCTGGCCGTCGTCACCTTTCCAGAACGCGCGCACGGTGTCGCGGAACTTGTCGTTCCACTCGACCCAGCCCGGCGGAAAGTTACCCACCTGATAACCACCAGGACCGCAGTCCCACGGCTCGGCGATCATTTTCACCTGACGCAGCACCGGGTCCTGGCGGCAGGCGACGAGGAAGCTGTGACGCTCGTCGAAACCGTCGTGATAACGCCCGAGAATAGTCGCCAGATCGAAGCGGAAACCGTCGACATGCATCTCGCTGGCCCAGTAGCGCAGCGAGTCGGTGACCATTTGCAGAACGCACGGGTGGCTCAGGTCGAGGGTGTTGCCGGTGCCGGAATCGTTGATGTAGAAGCGCTTGTCGTCGGGCATCAGCCGGTAATACGAGGCATTGTCGATGCCGCGCATCGACAGGGTCGGGCCTTGCTCATTGCCCTCGGCGGTGTGGTTGTAGACCACGTCGAGGATCACCTCCAGATTGGCCTCGTGCAGGTGCGCCACCATCTCCTTGAACTCGGCGATCTTGCCGCTGGCCAGGTAGCGCGGGTCCGGGGCAAAGAAGGCGATGCTGTTGTAGCCCCAGTAGTTGGTCATGCCCTTGTGCAGCAGGTGCTGGTCGTTGACGAAAGCATGGATCGGCAGCAATTCCACGCTTGATACGCCGAGCTTGCGAATGTGTTCGAGCACATCGTCGACCATCAACCCGGCAAACGTGCCACGCACGTTCTCCGGCACTGCCGGGTGACGCATGCTGATGCCGCGCACGTGGGTTTCATAAATGATCGTCTTGTCCCACGGCACGCTGACGCGGTGGTCGTTGCCCCAGGTATGCGCCGGATCAATGACCTTGCACTTGGGCACGAATGGCGCGCTGTCGCGTTCGTCGAAACTGAGGTCGGCATCCGGGTGGCCGATGGTGTAGCCGAACAGCGCCTCGGACCATTTCAACTGGCCTACCAGTTGTTTGGCATAGGGGTCGATGAGCAATTTGTTGTGATTGAAACGATGACCATTGGCCGGGTCATAAGGGCCATACACGCGATAGCCGTAGATCAGCCCCGGGTGGGCATCGGGCAGGTAACCGTGGAAAATCTCATCGGTGTATTCCGGCAGTTCGATGCGTTCGAGTTCGACTTCGCCGGCATCGTCGAAAATGCACAGTTCAACCTTGGTGGCGTTGGCGGAAAACAGCGCAAAGTTCACCCCCAGACCATCCCAGGTCGCACCCAACGGGAAGGGCAGGCCTTCACGGATTCTCGAGGGCTCGGCGTGCGCTGCGGGCTCGGCTTGCTTTGGACGGGTCATGATTGCTCCTGCAAAAACGGGGAAATTCTCGGCTGATACAAAACCTAGTAGGAGTGAGCCTGCTCGCGATAGCGGTCTGACATTCAATACGGATTTCGCCTGATATATCGCTATCGCGAGCAGGCTCACTCCTACAGGGAGGTTGTGTGTTTCTTGAGGACGAGTTGGCCCTCGGTGGCGAGCGAGCCCGCCACACGGTCATTCAGTTCAATAATCCGGGTGTGTCAGTTGGCCGGGGGCTTGCGTGGGGCCCGGGGCTTTTTCTCGGTGGCCTTTTCACCCGGTGGTACGACTTTGGCGGCACTGGCCGGCTTGGCTTTGGCTGCCGCCGGAGCCTTGGGCGTGGCCGCCGGGGCCTTGCTGTCAGTGCCTTTGCCGGCGGTCTTGCTGCCCGCCGCTTTCGGTGATTTCTTCGGCGCCAGGGCCTCGGCTTCAGCCAGTTTGCGCGCCATCTCCCAGTGCCGCGCTTCATGACCTTCAGGTTTACCTTCCGATTCCCAGATCTGATAGGCGAACTCGCGGATGCGTTTATCGTCGGTACTCATCGCAATGCTCCTGAACTGAACTCGTCGTTACGTAAAGAGTTGGATAAAGAGATTGACCGGGATATCCCCCAGCGCGGCGCTGACGTTCAGCTCCCTGTTTTTTGTGACTGCGCGGCTTTGAAAAAGTCCCTTCAGGTTTGTCTCAGAGGCGGCGAACGGTAAAACCACCCGCGTATCGCCCCAGCGCAGCGCATCGACTTGCGGCACGGCACTGTTTTCCAGCAGCGTCGCGCAGCGGATCGGCGCGATCACGATGGCGTACGTCCCCGCGTGTTCACGAGCAAACGCGAGCACGTTGTGCGCCTGGCTGCCCAGCACCTCCAGGGCCTGGTACGTGCCTCGCCGAAACAGCTCGGCGTGTTCGGCGCGCAGGCGCAATACCTGAGCGATCAACGCTTGTTTGATACGCCCGTCACGCCAGTTCGCCAGCAAGTCCTCCAACGGCGGCTGCCGGTGCAAGGCTTGCTCGCGTGCGGCGTAATCCACCGGCCGGCGGTTGTCCGGATCGACCAGGCTGAAATCCCAGAACTCGTTGCCCTGATACAGATCCGGCACCCCCGGCACGGTCATGCGCAGCAAGGTTTGCGCCAAGCCGTTGAGCGCGCCGGCAGCGGCGATGCTGTTGACGGTCTTGCTCAGTGCGGCGCGCAGCAGTTCGCCCTCTTCACCGGTGAGCAGACGCTGGGTGAACGTCTGTGCGGCGTTTTCATAGGCTTCGTTGGGCGCGCTCCAACTGCTTTGCAACTTGGCTTCGCGCAGGGCTTTCTGCTGCCACTGCCCGATGCGCTCGGCGTAGTCGGCGAAACCCTGGCGATCATCATCGCGCAACTGCAGCGGCCAACTGCCGAGCAGTGCCTGATAGAGGATCAGTTCATCACCGGACGACGGCACCTGGTCATCGTCACGCAGCGGCCGGGCGAGGGCGCGCCACAACTCGACCTGTTCGGCGTACCAATGGCTGCGTTCGCTGAGTACCGCCAGCCGCGCCCGGGTGTCCTCGCCGCGTTTGTGGTCGTGGGTGGCAGTCGCCAGCAGGTTGTCGGGGAACGTCTCCAGTCGTTGCTGATTGACGGCATGAAAATCACTGACCGGTGCGCTGAACTGCTCGGTGTTGTAGCCGACGTCATTGCGCGACAGCAGCACCGCCGAGCGATACAGCGCGGTGTCCTCCACAGCCTTGGCCGCTGCCGGTGAGGTCAGTTGCTGGAAGCGTACGCAGGCGTGCTTGAGGATCTTGCGCGAGCGCCCGTGCGGTTTGTTGCGCCACGGCGTGCCACCGAGCCAGGCCGCCACGCAGTCGAGCACCGGCCAGTCGCCTTCGCCCAACGTCTGACGGGCACCGTCCATGGCCTGCTGGAAAAACCGTTCATCCTGCGCCGAGCGGCCCAGCGCGCTGATGTAAGTGCGATAGACCGGAAAGTGCACGATCAGCGCCTGCAACACCCGGCGGATTGCGCCGAGGGTCAGGTCGCGGGTCATCAAGTCGTCCCGAGCCACTTGCAGCAATGCCTGGGCGACGCTTTCGCAATCGCTGGCCAGCGAGCCGTTGAGGATCTGCTGGCGCGCCAGTTGTGCTTCTTCGATGAACGCTGCCGGGCGCTCGGTGTGCCGCTGCCACAGGTCGCCGAGCACGTATTCACCGTCGGGATCGTGTTGCAGCAGTGCCAGTTGATTCATGAATTCGTAGCCGGTGCTGCCATCCACCGCCCAATCGCGGCGCAGGGTTTCGCCGGCGCCGAGAATCTTCTCGACATAAATCGGCAGATGCCGGCCCGGTGCGAGCAGGTCAAGGCGCCGACGCAGCTTGCGGCAGTAACCGCGCGGGTCGGCGAGGCCGTCAATGTGGTCGATGCGCAAACCGTCGACCAGGCCTTCGGCGATCAACTGGAAGATCTTGCCGTGGGTCGCTTCGAACACGGCCGGGCGTTCGACACGCAGGCCACCGAGTTCGTTGATGTCGAAAAAACGCCGCCAGTTGATGTCATCGGCAGCGGTGCGCCAACTGGCCAGACGGTAGCTCTGGCGTTCCAGCAACTGATGCAGCTTGTGAAAGCCTGCCTCGGTGGTGGAGTCGTAGTGCGTCAGGTTGTGTTCGATGGCTTGGAGGATCTGCGGGTCGCTTGCCAGCTCGCGCAATTCTGCCTTGAGCGGCATCGCCAGCGAGTGGGCGTCGGTCTGGTAACTGAGGGTACTGAAACGATCGGCCAGGGATTTCAGTGCTTCGACCGGTTTGAGCAACTCACCGTAGTCATTCGGGCAGATCGGGAAGTGATGCTCGTAGTGCTCGACGTGAAAGCGCCCTTGCTGCGCATCGAAGTGCAGTTTCAACGTGCCTTCCTGCAGGGCGATGCCGTAATCGCTGCCGAGAAACGGCAGCAGCAATTGGCCCTCCATCAACGGGTCCGGCGAGTGCCACTGGATGTCGAAGAACTCGCCATAAGGGCTTAGCCGACCCCACTCCAGCAGGTCGAGCCACCACGGATTGTCACCGCCGCCGACCGCCATGTGGTTGGAAACGATGTCAAGGATCAGCCCCATGCCGTGTTCGCGCAGGGTGCTGACCAGCCGCCGCAGCGCCGGCTCGCCGCCGAGTTCCGGGTTGACCTGAGTCGGATCGACCACGTCGTAACCGTGCATCGAGCCGGCCCGGGCCGCGAGCAGAGGCGAGGCGTAGAGGTGGCTGATGCCGAGACTGGCAAAGTACGGCACCAGTGGCACCGCCTGCTCCAAAGTGAAGCCCTTGTGAAATTGCAGGCGCAGAGTCGCGCGCAATGGCTGGATGAGCGTCTGGTTCATTGGTCACGCTCGGCAGCCTGCAGGCGGGCGCAGGCCAGCAGTTCCAGGCGACGGGCCGCATCGACGCCATCGAGCAAGGCTTCGCTGTTGCCGGGCAATCGTCGTGACCAGTTCGGGTGGCTGTCGATGGTGCCGGGCAGGTTGGCCTGTTCATCGATGCCCAACGCATCTTCCAGCGGCAGCAACACCAACGGCGCGCGGGTATGGCCGAGGAAACGCACGCTGGCGTCCACCACCTGATCGGCTTCGTGGGACTCTTCGCGAAAGTTCTGCGGGTCCTGGCTCAGTGCGCTGCGCAAGCCTTCGCGCTCACGTTGGCGATAACGGCGCCATTCGATTTCACCGTTGCCGTCGACGAAACCCAAACGCGAATTCCAGTCGATGTCGCGACCATGCCACCAGCCGTTGAGCGTTGGCAGGTCGTGGGTGCTGGTGGTCGCCAGGGCGTTGTCCGGCCAGTCGAGAATCGGTTTGAAACGGGTGTTGTCCTGTTCGAACAGCAGCACGCGCATGCCGAGTATCGAGCGGGCGCTGAGCTTTTCCCGCAGGCCGTCGGGCACGGTGCCGAGGTCTTCGCCGAGGACGATGGCCTGATGGCGATGGGATTCGAGGGTCAGCAACCGCAGCAGATCGTCCACCGGGTAATACAGGTACGCGCCGTCCGCCGGTGCGGCGCCGTTGGGGATCACCCACAGGCGCTGCAGGCCCATCACGTGATCGATGCGCAGCCCGCCGGCATGGGCGAAGTTGGCCCGGAGCATGTCGATGAAGGCGCGAAAGCCGTTGCGGATCAGGCCTTCGGGAGAAAACGCGGAAATCCCCCAGCCCTGACCGGAGCGGTTGAGAATGTCCGGTGGCGCGCCGACGGTGAGCGAGGCGAGCAACTCGTCCTGAAAACTCCAGGCCTGACTGCCGGCACCGTCAGCACCGACAGCGAGATCGGCGATCAGGCCGATGCCCATGCCGGCGCTGCGTGCGGCGGTTTGCGCACGCTCCAGACAACGGTGGATCAGCCATTGGCAGAAGGCGAAGTAACCGATGCGCTCGGCGTACTCCTCGGCAAACGCTTCGAGGGCGGCGCCGCGCGGGTCGTGCCAGTGTTCGGGCCACTCGCGCCAGTCAAGGCTCTCGCCACGGGCGGCGCGCATCTCCTGAATCGCCTCGAAGCGGCAGTGGTTTTCCAGTGCTTCGCCGCCGCTGTGGCGGAAACTGGCGAAGTCCGGATGCAATGGATGCTCGCCGGCGACGAAACCGTCGTACAAGGCTTGCAGCAGTTTCTGTTTGGTGTCGGCCGCCGTCGGCCAATCGATGAGTTTAAGGTCTTCCAGCTGCCGGAATTGCTCGGCCAGACCACTGGACTCGATCGCATCACGCAGCGCCCGTTCACCGAGGATTGCCCCAGGGGCGGCATACAGGGAGTTGAGGAACAGACGGCTGGACGGCGAATAAGGGCTGTAGCGCCCGGTGTCGGCACTGAACATCGCGTGCAGCGGGCTGATCGCCAGCGCTTCGGCACCGCGCTCACCGGCGACCCGCGCCAGTTCTTCCAGCGCTTGAGTGTCGCCGAAACCGCCATCGCCGGGGCGGCGCAGACCATACAGTTGCACGCTCAGGCCCCAGACGCGGGGGATCGGGTTGTCCACGGCATCACCAACGCTGAAGCAACGCTGCGGCGCCACGGCCAGGGTGAAATATTGATCGCCGATGTGCACCTGTTGATAGCCGACCGGGATCAGCCCGGGCAGTACGGCCTCGGCATCGAGTTTGAGGTTCAGCCGTGAGCCGTCTTCGAGGTGGATTTCGCACGGGGTTTGCGCTTCGAAATAGCGCGCCAGGTCCACGCCGACGCCCACGTCTGCAGTCAGCAGCGGCGGCAAGTGGCGGTCCTGCTGCACTTGTTGCAGTTGCAGCAGGCTGGCGTCGATTTCCTGAGCGGTATTGGCCGGATGGCCCAGCCCGGTGAGGACATTGCGCAGCACCGCCGGGGCGACTTTCTGCGGGCGGCCATTGGCGTCGATCCAGTCGACGGCGAGGCCGGCTCTGCTGGCCAGAATTTCCAGTTGCGCATCGCTCATAGGCGCTCTCCATCCAGAGGTTGCAAAGGGGTTGCGGCCGTGAGGCTGACAAGCGCGCAATACGCGGGCAGTTGGCCCGGATCCGACAGGGCAACGGCCGGCGGCTGCTGAAACAGCCACACGGCGTCGGTCTGTGCAGGGTTGACCACTGGCGTGTCGCTGAGGTTCAGGTCAATTCGCAGCTCACTGCCATCGCCCAGGCGCCAGCGCGCACTGACCGCGCCATGGCCGAGCAGATGCGCGCCGAGCGCCTGGGTGCCGGACAGATTCGGGATGATGTAGCGATGGCGCAGTTGCAGCAGTTGGCGGTACAGCGCGAGGGTTTGTTGCTGTTTCGCACTGCCGTTGCCAATCAACCGCGGCTGTGAGGCGTGGAAGGTCTGTTCGGCGTTGGGATCGGGAATCTGCTCACGCTTGTGCGGATCGGTGAACGCGCTGAACGCCGCGAATTCATTGCGCCGGCCTTCTCGCACCTGTTCCGCCAGTTCGCCGTGATGGCTGGTGAAAAACAGGAAAGGCTGTTCAGCCGCGTACTCGTCACCCATGAACATCAGCGGAATCATCGGAGACAGCAGCAACAGCACGGTTGCGGCCTGCAAGGCACGCGGGTCGGCCAGTTGATGCAGGCGCTCGCCGAAAGCCCGGTTGCCGATCTGGTCGTGGTTTTGCAGGAACAGCACGAACGCGGTCGAGGGCAGATGCTCGCTGGGCTCGCCACGCGGTTCACCGTGGCGGGTGATATGGCCCTGGAACACGAAACCCTGGCTCAGGCAACGGACCAGTTGTTCGGTGGGTTGGGCGGCATAGTCGGCGTAATAGGCATCGGTTTCGCCGGTCAGCAGCACGTGCAGGGCGTTGTGCCCGTCATCGTTCCACTGCGCGTCGTAGTCGTATTCCAGAAGGCTGGACTGGTTGAGTTCGTTTTCCACGGTCAGCCAGACGTGACGGGTCGGATCGATCTGCTGGCGGATGCGCTGCGCCAGTTCCGGCAGGAAATCCGGGCTTTCAATTGCGTGAACCGCGTCCAGACGCAGCCCATCGAAGCGGTATTCCAGCAACCACATCAGCGCGTTTTCGATGAAGAAATCCCGCACTTCACGCTGGCGGAAGTCGATGGCGGCGCCCCACGGCGTGTGTTTGTCTTCGCGAAAGAAACCCTTGGCGTAACGGTTGAGGTAATTGCCGTCGGGGCCGAAGTGGTTGTAGACCACGTCGAGAATCACCGCCAGACCATGGCCGTGGGCGCTGTCGATCAGATGTTTGAGTTGTTCCGGCGTGCCATAGGATGCTTGCGGTGCGAAGGGCAATACGCCGTCGTAGCCCCAGTTTCGACTGCCGGGAAACTGCGCCAGCGGCATCAGCTCGACGGCGGTAATCCCCAGTTCGACCAAGCGCGACAGGTGCTGCTCGACTTCAGCAAAGCCGCCGAGTGCGCCAACGTGCAGCTCGTAAATCACCGCTTCGCTCCACGGCCGACCTTGCCAGGCGGTGTGGCGCCAGCGGTACGCCAGTGGATCGACCACCACGCTGGGGCGGTCAATGTCACCGTCCTGGGCGCGGGAGGCCGGGTCGGGCACCTCCAGTTCGCCGTCGATGTTGTAGCGGTAGCGAGTGCCCGCCGGGCACCGGGTCTTGATCACGAACCAGCCATCGCCCTGCGGCAACATCGGCAGGGACTGGCCGTTTTCGAGCTCGACACTGACGTAAAACGCATCCGGCGCCCACAGCGCAAATTGTGTGTGTTCGGCGTCCTGCATGATCGCGCCGTGGGGCCAGTTTTCTTGGGTCCGTAACGGCATCGTGGAAAACTCCCTGAGTTATTTGTGGCCGGCTTTACCCAGCGCCTTGGCGACCAGTTGTTCGTAGAGTTCGGCGTAGGGTTCGACCGCTTTGCACCAGTTGAACGGCGCGGCCATCGCGCGGCAACGCATGGCATTGAGCAGTTCGGGGAAGGCAAACACCTTGAACGCACGGCTCAGGGCTTCGCGGTAGCTGTCGGCGGTGGACTCGTTGAAGAGGAAGCCTGTGACGCCGTTCTCGATGGTGTCGGCCAGCCCGCCGGTGTTGCGCGCCACCGGCAGCGAACCGAAGCGCTGCGCGTACATCTGGCTCAAGCCGCATGGTTCATAACGCGACGGCATCAGCAGAAAATCGCTGCCGGCAAACATGCGCCGGGCGTCGGTTTCATTGAAGCCGATGCGCACGCCGATCTGCCCCGGGAAGCGCAGCGCCAGCTCACGCATGGCCTGTTCTTCTTCCGGCTCGCCGCGACCGATGATTGCGATCTGGCCGCCGTTCTGCACGATGTACTCGGACACTGCCTGCGTCAGGTCCAGACCCTTTTGATAGACCAGACGTGAGACCACGGCGAACAGCGGGCCTTGCGAGTCCTTCAAGCCGAACAGTTCACGCACGTGGGCCGCGTTGATCGCTTTGCCTTCCCAGTCGCCAATGGCGAATGGCGCGAACAGGTGCGGGTCGGTGGCCGCGTCCCAGCTCTCGTCGATACCGTTGGGGATGCCACTGAGCAAGCCTTGCTGGGTCTTGGCGGCGAGAAAACCGTCGAGGCCGCAGCCGAAATCCGGGGTGGTGATTTCCTGCGCATAGGTCGCGCTGACCGTGGTGATGTGGCTCGAATAGGCCATGCCGGCCTTGAGGAACGACATCTTGCCGTAGAACTCCATGCCTTCCTGTTGCAGGGCGTGGGTCGGGATACCCAGTTCCGGGCACGAACCGAGGCTGGTCACGCCTTGATAAGCGAGGTTGTGAATGGTGAACAGGGTTGGCGTGCGCTGCCCGCGCCAGTGCATATAGGCCGGCGCCAGGCCCGCCGGCCAGTCGTGGGCGTGCACCAGATCCGGGCACCAGTGAATTTGCGCCAGGTTGGCGGCGATGTCGGCAGCCGCCAGACCCAGACGGGCGAAACGAATATGGTTGTCCGGCCAGTCGCGACCGTTGTTGGCGCCGTAAGGCGAGCCTTCCCGCTCATACAGTTCAGGGCAGATCAGCACGTAGATCACCAGCCCGTCCGGCATGTCCATGCGGCCGATCTTGCACGGTGGCAGCGCGGCGTGCCCACCGAGTTCGCCGATGATGTGGATCGGGTTTTCGCTGTGCATCACCTGCGGGTAACCGGGGATCAATACCCGCACATCGTGCAGATGTGCCATGGCGCGGGGCAGGGCGGCGGAAACGTCACCCAGACCGCCGGTCTTCACCAGGTCGGCGATTTCCGAGGTCACGAACAACACTTTCTTTTTGTTGGGATTCTGGCTGGCGACCGGCGTCAGCGTTTTGGTGCCCGGGACGTTGATCGACCGGCTGCCGGGAAGGCTCACGCTGCTCGATTCGCCAACGGCCTGCTGAGCACGCTCTCCCTGAATATCCAATGCCGCACTGATCATATGAATCTCCCGTCTCGTTGATCTGATTCTTGTCTTGAACAAGCGATGTCCTTGGCCAAGTCCTGTGGCCGGGCGCAAACGCGCCACGCATCGGTGAGCAAACGCTACCCAACACGCGCAAGCAGAATGGGTGGAGGGGGCGCTGCAAGGATTGCACCAGTCGCGTTGCCCCTGTGTTTCAGATGACCCGTCGCTTCGCGCAAAAGTTTCGACTTTTTTTCCGCACTGTGACCGGCAGGTCGAGCCCCGCGAAAATCAGTCTAGGCCAGATCCTAGAGCGGGCCAGAGCAAATGGGTAAATTGTTCGACAATCGGTTTGCAGGCAGCGAAAGTCGTGGTGCGCCGGGGCGCACGCACCGACGAAGTGCAGGTTTTTTTGCTGGAGAGGGCCAAAACGGTGACTGGTCGGTCACGCTTTTGTGCTAGCGAGAAGGAAGGATGCACTGTTGTGGTGCGGGCAGTTTGTTGATGGGGTGTTTGTGAGGGACTCTTCGCGAGCAGGCTCGCTCCCACAGGGAACGGCGTACACCGATCAAATGTGGGTGCGGGCTCTCACAGGAGCAATGCATTCCAAAAAGGTGGGAGCAGGCTCTCACAGGAGGATGCAGTCCAAAAGGTGGGAGCGGGCTTGCTCGCGAAGGCGTCAGTCGGTTCACCGCCCTCCAAAAATGGCGATCAGTTCAACAGGCGAACCGGACTCCCCGCCGCCCAGCCCTGAATATCCTCGATCATCTGCGAAAAGAACTGCGCGTAGTTCTGTCGGCTGACATAGCCCACATGCGGCGTGGCCAGCACGTTGTCCAGAGTGCGAAACGGGTGTAGCGCCGGCAACGGTTCCTGATCGAACACATCCAGCGCGGCCCCGGCGATGCGTTGTTTCTGCAGGGCCTTGATCAGGGCCGCTTCATCGACAATCGGCCCGCGGGCGGTGTTGACCAGCAGCGCCGTTGGCTTCATCCAGCCCAGCGCCTGCGCATCGACCAGCCCGCGACTGCGCTCGCTGAGCACCAGATGCACCGACAGCACATCAGCCTGTTCGAACAATGCCTGCTTGCTGACGTAAATCACGCCGGCCTGCTGCGCGCGCTCGGCGGTAAGGTTCTCGCTCCAGGCGATCACGCGCATGCCGAACACCTGGCCGAATTGCGCGACCTTCTGGCCGATGCTGCCAAGGCCGAGGATGCCCAGCGTCCTGCCGTGCAGGTCACCGCCCAGCCCTTGCTGCCAGCCACCGGCGCGCAGTGAGTTGGCTTCGTTCACCAGATTGCGCGTGGCGGCCATGATCAGCGCCCAGGTCAATTCCGGCGCTGCGTGCTTGTAGCTGTCAGTGCCACAGACCTTGACCCCGAGGCTGGCGGCCGCCTGCAGGTCCAGAGCCGCATTGCGCATGCCGCCGGTGACCAGCAGCTTCAGATTGGGCAGGCGCTGGAGCAGGTCTTGGTCGAAGCGTGTGCGCTCGCGCATCACGCAGATCACCTGGTACCGGCCCAGGCGCTCGGCCAGGGTGGCGTTGTCAGCCGGATAATCATGCTCAAACGTCACGTCGCCAATGCTGTCGAGCACCGACCAGTCGGCCACATCCCGTGCCACATCCTGCCAGTCATCAATCACTGCAATCTGCACCGCCATCTGCCTTACCTCATCAACGAACGGGATTGGTATTGTTCAGCCAGCCCAGCAAGGCTTGGTGAAACTTTGCCGGCTCTTCCATTTGCGGCGCGTGGCCCATGCCGGGAAATTCCACCAGCGTCGACCGGGGGATCAGCTTGGCGACCTGCTTGCCGAGTACGTCATAGTGGCCGATTTTCGCCTTGACCTCTGGAGAGGCGATGTCCTTGCCGATGGCGGTGGTGTCGGACGTGCCGATCAGCAACAGGGTCGGCATCTTCAGGTCCTTGAACTCGTAGTACACCGGCTGGGTGAAGATCATGTCGTAGATCAGTGCCGAGTTCCACGCCACCTGGGTTTTGCCCGGGCCATTGCTCAGGCCGGCGAGCATGTCGACCCAACGGTCGAATTCCGGTTTCCAGCGGCCGTCGTAATAGGTGTTGCGTTCGTAGTCGCGAATGCCTTGGGCGGTGACTTTGAGTTCGCGCTGATACCACTGGTCGACGGTGCGGTAGGGCACGCCGAGCGCCTTCCAGTCTTCCAGGCCGATCGGGTTGACCAGTGCCAGTTGTTCGACCTGATCCGGGAACAGCAAGGCGTAGCGGGTGGCGAGCATGCCGCCGGTGGAGTGGCCGAGCAGGGTGGCTTTCTGAATGCCCAGTGCCTTGAGCAATTGCTGGGTGTTGGTCGCCAGTTGCTGGAAGCTGTACTGATAGTGCTCGGGTTTGCTGGAGGTGCAGAAGCCGATCTGATCCGGTGCGACGACCCGGTAACCGGCCTCGCTCAGGGCCTTGATCGAACTGTCCCAGGTGGCGGCACAAAAATTCTTGCCGTGCATCAACACCACGGTGCGGCCGTTGGCCTTGCCGTGGGCGGCGACGTCCATGTAACCCATCTGCAAGGAGTTACCCTGGGACTGAAAGGCAAAGTGTTTGAGCGTGTAGGGGTATTGAAAGCCTTGCAACTGCGGGCCATAGGTCGGGCCATCGTTAGCGGCTGCACCGGGCGCTGCTTCAGTGGGTTCGGCGGCATGGGCAAACAGCGGCAGCGCAGCAGTCAGGAACAGGCCGGGCAGCCAGCGGGATAGCGTGACGGACATGAGGGCAAACTCCATTGAAATCGGCCGATGCTGGAACGCCTGGATTAGGGCGACGTTAACCACAGGCAACGGCAACGGCGGAATGTTCAACCGAGCCAGCCCAGTGTCAGCATCGCCACCACGGCGTAACGCGCGCCCTTGGCAAAGGTGACGATCAACAGAAAGCGCCCCGGCGGCTCACGCATGACCCCGGCGATCAGGGTCAGCGGATCGCCAATGACCGGCACCCAGCTCAGTAACAGCGACCAATGCCCATATCGCTCGTAGTGTTTGCGCGCAGTGGCCATGTGCTTGGGGCTGACAGGGAACCAGCGTCGATCCTGAAAGCGTTCAATGCCGCGTCCCAGCCACCAGTTGACCAGCGAACCCAGCACGTTGCCCAGCGTCGCCACGCCCAGCAGCCCCCACAGCCAGTAGCGGTCGCTGGCGATCAGGCCGACCAGCAGCGCTTCGGACTGTAGTGGCAGTAGTGTTGCGGCACCGAACGCCGCCGCGAACAGTCCGACGTAACCGGCGGCCATCAGTGGGCCGGGTAGTCCGCCACCACCACATCCGTGCCGTCCTTCTTCAGGCCGATCACTTGGTAGGCATCGCTCATGCCGTCCATTTCCATGCCCGGCGAGCCCATCGGCATGCCCGGTGCGGCCACGCCCAGCAGGTCGTCACGCTTGCTCAGGGCCAGCACTTGTTCCGCCGGCACATGGCCCTCGACGAACTTGCCGTTGATCAGCGCGGTATGGCACGAACCCAGGCGTGGGGGCACGCCGTGTTGCTGCTTGAAGCTGCTCATATCGGATTCAACGTGATCCTGGACTTTGAAGCCGTTGGCTTCGAGGTGGCTGATCCACTTTTTGCAGCAGCCACAATTGGCATCACGATGCACTTCGATCGGGATCAGATCGGCAGCCTGGGCCAGGGAGGACAGGAGCAGGGCGCTCAGGGCGGCCAGTCGCAAGGAGGTTCGCATGATGAGGTCTCGGCTGGAATGGGGGTCAAAAAGGAATGCATTTTGACCGGTTTATCCTGCCCGGCATCAACGGAGTGTTTCAAGTTGATACAAAGCACCCCCTGTGGGCGCGAGCCTGCTCGCGAGTGCGGTCTTGCAGCCAACACGTTTGTCGACTGACACACCGCTGCCGCGCGCAGGCTCGCTCCCACATTGGTTATCTGATTGGCAGAAAACCAATGTGGGACGCAGGAATCAACGCACCTTGAACCGCCCCATGATCGCGCTGACCCGGCTGTTGGCTTCCAGCAACTGGCGGGTGTTGAGTTCGCTGGCCTGGCCGCTGTGCACCAGTTCTTCCACCATGTGGCGGATCTGCACCATGCTGCGGTTGATCTCTTCGGTCACCGCACTTTGCTGTTCGGCGGCGGTGGCGATCTGGGTGCTGAGGCTGTTGATGTGGCTGACCGAACCGGCCATTTCGTCCAGCCCCGAGTTGACGCGCGCTGTGGCGTCGGCGGCGGACTGGCAACTGGCCTGGGTATTTTCCATGGCGCTGACCGACGAACTCACGCCTTGGGTCAGGCGGGTGAGCATTTCGTTGATCTCCGAGGTGCTGGCCTGGGTGCGGGCGGCGAGGGCGCGCACTTCATCGGCAACCACCGCAAAACCGCGCCCCTGTTCACCGGCACGGGCGGCTTCAATGGCAGCGTTGAGCGCCAGCAGGTTGGTTTGCCCGGCGATTGCGCCGATCACCCCGAGAATCTCGGTGATGCGCTGCGCGTCCTGCTGCATGTTTTCGACTTTCTGAGTGGCACTGGCCACTTCGTCGATCAAGGCCACCACGCTGTTGGTCGCTTCGCCCACCACCACCCGCGAGCGGTCGGCATTTTCGTTGGCTCGTTGGGTGAAGGCAGCGGTTTCGGCGGCGTTCTGCGCCACGCTATCGGCGGTCGAGCTCATTTCGGTGATGGCGGTAACGGTCTGATCGGTTTCCGAAGCATGGCGCAACAGGATCTGGCTGGTGTGCGCCGACGTCCGCTGCAGGTCATCGAGGCTCGTGGCCATGGCGCCGGTGGCCTGGGTCACTTCACCGATCATGTTTTGCAGGTAGGCGATGAAGGTGTTGACCGAATGGCCGATGGCCCCAAGCTCATCTTCGGCACGGATGGTGATGCGCCGGGTCAGGTCGGCATCGCCACTGGACAGCAAGTCGATGTTGGCTTTCAGCGCTTTCATCCGCGAAACCAGTTGGCGGATCGCGTAGACCTGCAACAGCACCAGCAGGATCACCAGCGGAATCTGCAACAGGCTCAGGCTGCTGAGCACATCGTCGCGCTGGGCGGTGAGCATTTTGGTCGGCAGGGCCGTGGCGAGGAACCACGGCGTACCTTCGATCGGGCGCATGAAGAAGGTGCTGGCCTCGCCGTTATTGTCGAACTCCACACGTTGCGCCTGATCACGATTCTGCAGGCCGGCCTTGACCTGGCTGGCAAAGGTCGAGCCGGCGGCCAGTTCGTTGATGTTCTTGAGCACGATCGGCCCGCTGATGCGCGAGCTGTTGCTGATGATCTTGCCGTCGGCCTCGACGATCAGCATTTCGGCGTTCAGGTCTTTTTCCTTGCGCGCCACCAGGTCGTTGAAGAAACCCAGGGTGACGTCGATGGTCGATACGCCCCAGGCCGCGCCGTTTTTCTGGATTGCCATGGCGCAGTTGGTGCGGGGTTCGGCACTGGCGTCGTCTTTATAGGCGGCAGCCCAGGCGCACTGGCCGCGCGGGGTCTGCATGCCGCCCTTGTACCAGCTCTGGTCGTAGTAATTGGGCGCCGCGTCGCTGTTCCAGAAGGTGTTCACCGCCAGTTTGCCCGAGGCATCGCGGTGCCAGAAGGTACTGAATTTGTTGCGTCCGGCCTCACGCTGGCCCGGCAACGGCCAGATCCCGCCACCAAACACTTTCAGCTCGCCGTACTGGTCGACAAGTCCCGGCAACACGGTGTCGATGGCCGCGCTGTCGAGCAGGGGAATGGTCTGGGTGATGCTGCGTTGCTGCGCCTGCACTTTGTTCAGTTCGCCCTGAATCTGCTCGGCAACTTCGGCGATGCGATTGAGCACGACCTGCTCTTCGGTATGGCGCAGCTTGGGCGCGACCAGTTGGCTGATTCCAGCCACGGTCAATACCGACAGCAGCAGGATGAACAGAACCAGAAATAGCGTGTAGCGAGCCTGAATGGTGCGAAATGCGGGCATGGATACCGGTCCTTGATCTGCGATTTTTTATTGTGGCGTCGGGGGAAAAACGGCGGGGGTACACCAGCGTATCGTCGGCGAGCGGGGAAGCTTTAGGTACTTTCGTACAAGAACGCACAAGGCAGGCCAAAGGTGCGTATCGGCCTTGATACAAATAAGTTGAGCGCCGTGTGCAAGCGCGCAAAAAACCATCGACGAGGTTCGCCCAACCGGGAGAAACGCCCGAGATAGCGCATCTGTGGTGATTTGTATCTAGAATGTACAAAAATTGTAAGCGACTGCACTAAAAGGGTTGGTGCCACTAGTTGGCCGGTAGATACTTCCCGGCATTCGAGTGGTCCATCAAGGACATTTCATGGTTTTTTCACAGGGAGTCTTCTCATGACGATCGGCATTGTCGGCGGCTGGGAGAGCAAGGCAGGGGTGCTGGTTCGCAATACGGGCGCGAAAAAGCAGGTGGCTCAGAGTGTCAAGGTGCAGCAGATGCTGTCTCTGGTCGGCAACGATCCGAACGCGCTGAACACTGCAGAAATGGACAAGCAGGGTCTGCGCAAGAATCTCAAGGGTTTCGATCCGGCGAACACCTCTGTAAAGCAATTGGGCAACCTGAGTGCGTTCCTGCGTGGCCGTGGGCTGATCTCTGAAATCACCTCCTTCACGTTGCTCAATGCTGGCGACAAGTTCGACCGGTTCGGCGTGACCAAAGACGTTGATGCCAAATTCAACGCGCTGGAGTACTTCGCGACCCAGCTCGACGCCATCCAGAGCAATGGCCTCAATGGCAACGCTTACGGCAAGAATCTGATCCCCGAGTACAAGAAGGCGATCTACGTGCTGCAGAACCTGAAAACCTACGGTGAAGGCAACGCGCCCAAGCCTGTGGATCAAGGCGTCAAGGCCAAGGCTTAAGCCGACCCTCTGCGGCCCGTCCACTCTGTGGACGGGCCGTTTTCATGTCTACTGCGGTTTGATTTCACGGGTCTGTCGGATTTGTTCCTGCAGGCGTTGCATGTGTGAGCAATGCAACGTCAGCGCGGGTTGCTGATAGCCGCGATGAAACAGTGCCAGCCAGCCTTCGGTACGGTCATCCGGGGCGATCCCGGTGAAGATGAAACCCACGGCAGCCAGTTTGTGCAATGCACTGGCAAACCCCTCGGCGAGTCTGAGCCGAAGCGAAATCAGCCACTGCGCCGGCAGTTGATCCAACTGCTGAAACAGGTCGTCCTCGAGTGCCTTCAACACCATGTCATAACGCCCCGATGCATATTCAAAATGCACCTTCGGGCCTTTCCAGGGTGCAGCGTTGTCTGTGGTGCCAAACGCTGTCTCCAGGTGCAGCATCAACTCGCGACAGGCCTCTGGCCAGACCAGCTTCGGCAATGGACGTCGATAGCCGTCGATGCAGCAGTGGCCGACAATGATCGTCTCCCGTCCCGGCCCTCCAAAGGGCGTGGCCACGTAGTCCGGTAACAAGCCGCAACTGTGAAAGCCGAGACCGGCGGCCATGCGCTGCGTGTACGGGTGCTGCGTCACCTGTTTGATCGTGACGCCCCGGCAATCAAGTGCCTGAGCATGAATCAGCAACTGCTGGCCTAATAGTGTGGCGATGTTCTGTCCGCGAGTCTCGGGGTGTACCACGCTCAACGCCAGTTCTGCCGTCAGTGAATGGCTGGCCGCCTGGCGAAACAACGTGGCGTGCCCGCAGATTTTGTCGCTCATCAGCGCCACTAACGAGTGCCAGCGACCTTCGCGGTGGTTTTGGCTGATCATCCAGGGCAGATAGACGTGCGGTTGCACATAATGGTCGCCGTAGACTTCCCGGAACAGGCAATTGACCGCCGCTGCATCGTCGATCCGATAGCGGCGCAAGGTTACCGCATCCATCATTCTTGCCTCAGGCACGGGGTGCCATATTCGCGCCGGTCGACGACCCGCTGTCGCTTGCCGGAGCGCGGATGACACGCCAGTTCGTCGTTAGCGCAGTCGATCACGTGCAGGTCGAGCAGATGTTCGGCGTGCATCTGCTCGATCAAAGGGTATTGGTCAATCAGTGCGCTGCGCAGCCTTGTGGTCGTCAGGGCGATATCAGACGTTTGCGTGCCCGGTACCCAACGCAGACTCAGCAGGTCTTTCTTTCCCTGTTGTTCGATGAGCAGTTGCCAGTCATCACTGGCACCGTGGGCACGGACCAACTCGTCGATATCCCCCGTGTCCAGACTCAAAACGCCTACCCGCACACGCTGGCTGTGCATGCTGCGGCCCGCCAGGGCAAATTTGCGCAGGGGTGTCCCGGCGGGTTCGCGCCAGCAGGCCAGGTCGCCGACCGGGTAGCGAATCACTGGCATCAGACGCCGCGTCAGGTTGGTCAGTACCAGTCGGCCATTGCGATTGCACTCTTCGATGATCTCCCCGGTCACTTCATCGATGATCTCCAGCACACTGTGGGTTGCCAGCATTCGGTGTTCGCCCAGGAGGCAATCGCGGGTGCTGATACCGATCAGCCCTGCATCGACGCTGGCGTAGCCGATGGAGGCTGTGCGAGCGTTCGGGAACACCCGGCCGAGCAATTGCAGTTGCGCGGGGAACAGGCTTTCACCGCCATAGAGCAGCGTTTCGACAACCTCCAGTGTCCGTGACTGACGCTCAAGCCAGGCGGCGAACGTCAGCAGTTGGGCGGGTACGCCCGCCAGTGCGTTGATGCGATAGGCAACGATCGAGTCGGCCAGTACACCGCTGTTGACCTCCCCGGTGAACGGAAACTCGCAGACGGGTGTCTCGACATGGGCCAGCGCATCGTGGACGAAGATGAAACTCGCATACAGGTCGCCGACGAAAAACAGATTGGCAACCCGGTCGCCGGGGTTCAGTTGTGCCGTGAGGTGGCGGCCGAAATCGCGCACCAGGGTTTGCCATTCCGCGCGGGTGAATAGCGACAGTTTGCCGGCGCCGGTGGTGCCCCCGGTCTTGAAGATCAGCGCATCGTGCAGGGGGCCGGTCAGTACCGGCCATTGGTCTGGGCGCTGGCTGTCGCGCCAGTAATGCGCAGGGTCGATCACGGGCAGTTCGGCCAATGCGCTGATGGGTGTTGCGACGTGCTGGAAGTGCTCGCGCCAATAATCGGAATGCTGGCGGGCGAAGTTGAGCAGGGTGGTCAATTCAACGGTTGTGTTCATGATCGTTTCTTATAAAAGGGCGGAGGGCCGCGTGCAGGTACCTGCGGTCAGCGGCGCTGGTCAATCAGCAGCGGTGTCTTGCCGCTGTGCCTGTTGCGGGAGAACTGCTCGACGGCACATTGCTCGACGTCCACGGTGAGCAGGCCGGTCTGCACCAACGATGTCAGCTTCGGGTACGCCTGCAGTTGTCGATCGGTCTCTTGCGGTGCCTGAGGGCTGCGCAAACGCATGCGCTCCAGGCCCTCGGGGCCGTGATCGAGGATTAGCTGAAAGGGTGCTTGTAGGTGCTGCGCCAGCGTCGTCAACGAAATGAAGTCGGTGCCGATGCGCAGCAACTTGCCGTGGCGCCCCAGCAGTTCGAAGCGCGGCGAAGGCAGGCCGCATTCACACGGGCCAGGCAGCCAGCGCCCGCTGTCACCGAGGTCATAACGCCGCACGGAGTGGCCCTGACGTGCCCGAGAAGTCACCAGCAAACGACCGGATTCGCCATCACTGACGGGGCTGTCATGATCAAAGTCGACGATTTCCAAGTGCTGGATGTCGCTCATCAGGTGAAAGACGCCATCAGGCGTGGCGTGACAGGCGTGACCCAGGGGGCCTGCATCGACGCTGCCGTAAAGCGCCGAACGAATCAGACCGACGCCGCAGCTTTGCAGCAACTCACGGGTGTGCTCACTCAGGTGTTCGCCGCCGAGAAAGACTTTGCTGATGGCGCCGTAGCGGCGCAGTGTCGGTTGCTCGTTGAGGAACAGTCGGTGCAGGGTGCCGGGCATGCCGATCAGCACGGTGATCTGCTGTTCGACGATGATTTGCGCAATCTCGCGGTAATCGTCATCCGCCGGTGCGCCCATCGGCCAATGCCTGGCCTCGAGTTGTTCCAGCACTTTGCTGAAACTGGAAAAACCGCCGTATAGCCCACCGCTGAAGAACAGGTTCATGACCCTGTCCCGCGCTGGGTCCAGGCCTGCTGCAAACAGGCCGTCGGCAGCGGCACGCATCTGGCGCTGGAAATCGTCGTGGCTGAAGCCCGAAAGGACCGGTGCGCCGCTGCTGCCCCCGGAACGAAAATACAGCTGCGCCGTCGGATCGGGCGGCTGATCGGCGAAGGTTTGCTTGTCCATGATCGATACGTCGCAAAGCGCAGGCGGCGCAGGCTGGCGATCAAGCGTGGCATGGCTCGACAGCATGCCCGGCGGCAGACTGACCGATACCCTTCGGCTCAGGCGTTGCAGGGCGTAGACACCGTCATGCGGTTCGCCGTCGTAGCCATCGTGGATTGCGCCAATCGGGGCAATGCGGGTGACACCGGCGGCAATCAGCGTTTGTGCCAGTTCGCCGACCTGCGTCGGTGCACACACCAAGGCACAGCTCTGCAACACGTTGCGCCAGGGTAGCAGCGTGCCGGCAAGCAGTTCGCGGGGGACGGGCTTGAGCAGCAGGCTGCGAAACAGCGCAGAGGGTTCAAGCTGGCGGTCGTGGCTCCAGATCACTCGCCAGCCGCGCGCATTCCAGACCCGGCCGGTTTGCCCGGTAAAACTCTGCGCCAGCCGCGCCATCGCCATACTGGTGATGATCTGCGAAGCTTCCTCAGGCGTCGGGGTGAGGGCTGGCCATTGTCCGGCACGGCGTTCGAACGCCTCGGCCAGTTGCGTGCCAATGCCTTCCATAACGGCCGGCTCGTCACTGTCCACCAGCAGCCATTGCGGACTGGAACAGGCTTGTTGATCAAGGCGACAAACCTCATCGACGATGGCATCAAGCACTGCCGGCGAAAGCGTATCCGGGGTCAGATAGGCGAAACTGATACGGTGGCCCCAATCGATCCAGCGGCAGCCTGGCGCAAGCTGCTGGCGGATCGCGTGCAATGCACGTTCGCCACCCCAGGCGGCGACACCGTTGGCGTGTTTGCACAGTTGGCCGATTTGTCCGGTGGTCGTCGGCAGCACCGCCACGTAGCCCGCGAGTTGCCCGCTCGGATCGCATTCAAGCAGCGCCTGGAGCAATTGCGCGGTGAAGCCGCCGTCGCTGCTGCTGGGGCGCAACCAGTTGACGTTACCGCTCAACAGGCTCTCCAACACCGCACAGAACGCCAGCAATGGAGCATTGGCCGGGGTGATGTGCACCACCAGACCCAGCGGGCTCCAGCGCTCGAAGCGTGACTGGCGATAGTCGATGCGGCGTAGCGAATCGGGTTGCCGACCGAGCTCGCGATCAAGCTTGGTCTGCAGCGCGGCAGGCTGGCAGAAATCGATCAGTGCCTGACGTTGCCCGGCATCGAGCGCCGACACCGACGTCTGATGCTGCAGGCGTTCGGCGAAGGCTTCGGTGGCCGCCAGCAGCGTGCTGGTTTCAAGCGGTGTCTGCAGCCGCTGGGGTAATTCCAGGTGCAGTTGCTGCAAAACGCTGTCGAGGTTGCCGTCGCTGCGCAGTTGTCCATTGATCAAGAACATGTCAGTGCCTCCCCAGCAGTTCGGAGGCAGCCATGGCGCAACTCCTGGCGGCTGTAGTGCCGGCGCGGCCATGCAGTTCGAACCAGTCGCTGAGCAGTCCGCAGTCACAACGTGTGCCGGGGTGCAGCGTAGCAAGGTCGTTCATGACCACGGCGTGCGCCGGACTTGAGGATATGTACGGTGAGACCAGACTCAGCAAACCCCGCTGTCCATAGGGCAAGACGGAAAAATCCAGCGCGCTGCGCACGTAGACTTTTGAATAGACCGGCACATGAAAGTGGTGGTGAGCGCATTCGATGTAAGGCACCGCATGCTCGACCGCACCATAGCCATCGCGACAGTCTTGGGCGTCGATGCCCAGTTGTTGCTGGATCCGCGCGTACAGCTGTTGTTTGGGAACTTCCTCGGTGGCACGGGTTTTCCAGCCACCGCCGAAAAATGCCAGTGAGCCCGCCGGCAGTTGCAGATCCGCCACACCGGTGGCGCGCATGCGTTGCAGGGTTTCCCAGAGAAACGCCGGGAAGCCGAATATGCGTACCGGCAGGCCTTCTTCGGCAAACGCCTGCAAGGCTGAGATCACACCGAACAGATCAAACTGATGCCCGTCGCCATTGGTGCGCAGCGCATACACCAGCCGATTGACGGGGGCAAAGCGACACAGGAATTGATCGGTGAAGGAGGTGCCCAAGGTGATTGTTTGCTCTGGTTCGTAGCTTAGTAGCAGGTAATTGCAAGGCGTGTGCGGAGTGATCCAGCCGTACTGCGCGAAAATTCGTCCGACCATGTACTGCGCGGCCCCGAGGCTGCGCGAGTCGTAGCGCATGCGGCTCTTCTGCCCGCTGGTGCCAGAGGAGGTCAGTTCCAGTGCGTCTTCACCCGTGGGGCTTAGCAACAAGTGCTGCTTGAAGAAGCTGGCGAAAATCGGTGGCAGTTGCGCCCAGTCGTCCAGTGTGTCCAGCGCATCGATATCGATGGAGTGGGCGCTCAACCAATGGCCGTAACCGGGCGTATGGCTCGCGTGGAACCGTGTGATTTCAGCCATGGCCTGATTGAACAACCCCGTGGGTACGGAAGCCGGGCAATAGGGTTGCGGCAACGCGCATAACGCATCGCTGTGGGGGAATCGAGTCATCGAATATCCTTATTGATGGGTGTTTGGCGCGGCGGGCGCCGCAGGGTTGTTGCGCAGCAAGCAGTGGAGCAGGGGCAGGCACAGCAGACCGCCGAGGGCCGCCCACAGGGAGAAGGACTGGAGGCTCTCGCCGCCGCCAATGAGCGCAATCGATGATCCGCCGGCGCCCATCACGGCAATCGACAGCATGCCGATCATCGCCGAGACCAGACCTTTGCCTTCATCGCTGGAAAACAGTGCCAGCCGGTACAGCGCAGCGTTGCTCATGCCCAGCCCGAGCGCGTACGCAGCAAGACCGGCAACTGCCCATACCAGAGACGCTGATAACAGGGCTGCGGCGCTCAGCATCAGCAAGCCGAAGCAGAACGGCCATAACGACAGGCCGATCACCCGCAATAGCGTGTGCGTGGTCAGCAATCGATCCAGCAGCAGATTGCCGATGATCACCGCCGAGAACACCGGGATCTGCCACAGGCCATATTCCAGCGCAGACAATTCCAGGCGCTGCATCAGCAGCACCGGGGCCAGCCCGATCCAGGCAATCAGGGGCAAACTCATCAAGCCCAGCGCCAGGCTGCTGCCGACGAATCGGCGGTTGCGCAGCAGTACGAGGTAACGGTGGCGGAGTTGCCTGAACGAGAACGCTGCAGGTGCCTGTTGCTGCCCGTCGCGCCGCACCACACCGATGGTTTCCGGCATCCAGACCAACAGACCGAGCCAGACCACGGCACTCGCCGCCCCCAGGCCGAGAAACAGCTGCCGCCAGTTCAGCCATTCCAGCAACAAGCTGCCGAGCAACGGCCCGAGCAGTGGCGACAACAGCGCCACGTTGCCCAGCAAGGCCATGAGCCGCACCGCGTCGGCTTCGCAGAACACCTCCTGCAACGTCGGATAGCTGACGGCAACCACGAAGCCCAGGCCCATGCCTTGAATCAGGCGCAACGCGTTGAACGCTTCAATGCGCTGCGTCATGACCGCAGCGCCGCACGCCAGGCCGAACAGCGCACAGCCGAGCAACAACAAGCGCCGTCTGCCATAACGGTCGGAGAGAGGGCCGATCAGCCACTGCAGGCAGACGCCGCCGATCAGGTACAAATTGAAGGCGTTGGGTACATGCCGGGCATCGGCGTTGAATTCGTCGGTCACCGTCAGCATGGCGGGCATGATCATGTCGCTCGCCATGTACGTGATCAATTCAAAAGCGGTAATGGCCAGGCAGAATCCAATTATCTGCACCGGTCTCATTACGATCAAAGTTCTCTGCATGACATCCCTGTTCCATTGATCGAGAAAGTCCGCAGAGACTAGAGGCGGAGTCGTCGCAGCCTCTAATGCTTTGCTGCGACATGAAATTTCAAATACTTACAACGTATTTAAGTGACTCGGTGCCCGTCGGGTATCGGTGCTTTTCCGGGGGTGGCGCGCGCAAAAAAATGCCCGCCGGGCGGCGGGCATGGTGGTTGCTGAAAAGACTTGTGGTGTTTCTCGGCCGGTACTTCAGGCGTATCGGCAGGCGAACAATCCTGTTCTATCGATGGTAATAACCGGGGCCTTCCTGGTAGCGATGGTGATCGTCATGCCAGCCTCCGTGGGGAAAAATGATGCAGCCACTCAAGGTCAGTACGGCAAGGACGGGAATCAGCCAGGTGATTCGACGGAACATTTCAAAGATCCTCATGGTTACGCCGTCATGAAGCCAAAACTCTTCATCGGCTGTAACATGAGACCGCGTTTGCCCCGGCCCATCCCCGTGACACGGTATGTGCATGGCATGCAATCGGATACAAACCGGATACATTTGAAAGTTTCAGGAACCCGCAATGACCCAGAAGCAACGTTTGAAATACTCGATACTGATCGCCCTGTCGGTGCTGGCGATCATGCTCGGCCTGTCCTGGCTGCAGAACGCCGGGATGATCAGCGAGAAGATGTTCCAGTACATCGCCATCGGCGTGGCGGTGGTCGTGGTGGTGATCAACGGGGTGATGCGCCGCAAGGTCAAACCCTGACGGCGATCGCGGGACGCTTCAATCGTGATTGAGCACTGCAGCAGCCTGTGGATGCAGGCTGTAACTCTTGTCCGGGTTGAAGGTGACGACACCTTCGGCGCACAGACGCTTCAATACTTCGCGCACACTGAGAAACGACAGCGGGACGTCCAGGTCCAGCAGTTGGCTGTGCACGCCGCGCACGCCAAGGCGTCGATCGCTTTGCGCGGCGACCAGCAGGGCGTCGATGACTTTAAGACGAATCAGGCTGGTACGCAGGCCAAAGCTTTTGAGCAGCAGGCGAATGCGCTCATTGCCCTGTCGCTCGGGGCTGGGTGCGAAACTGCTCGCGCGGGGGCTCATGGAAGCTCCTTGTGACGCCTGGCTACCGTCCGTTGGTAGTTGCGAGTTGTACATGGGGTTACTCCTTTTCAGAGCCTGATCAGGAAACGTTTTGGCAGCTCTCACTGAACAAGACGTTTCAGCACGGCGAATCATGAAAGGAAATATGTAGAAATTTTGTCGCTTATTCGTTGTTTTCCCGTAACCACTGGATTGTCCGGTGGGTGCGCGGCCTAAATTTTTCCCCCCGGATTCGTTTCCTGATCAGCCACCTTGCGCCCAGGCGCATGCGTCAACTTCAGACTGGATCCGGCGCACGCGTCGATCCTTGTCCTATCGATCAGGAGCGTGTGTGATTATTTCCAGACAGTTAACCGGGCTGGCCTTTGCCGGCGCGTTCCTCGGGCTCAGTCTGTCGGCCCATGCGTTCAGTCCCGCCACTCAGGCCAGTGCTGCTCAGGCCAGCGCCGAGATTCGCCGCACCGGGTTTGGCGTGCCGCACATCCGGGCAGAAAACGAGCGGGGCCTGGGCTTCGGCATCGGTTACGCCTACGCCCAGGACAACCTGTGCCTGCTGGCCAACGAGATCGTCACGGTCAATGGTCAGCGCTCGCGTTATTTCGGCCCGGACCAGTTCACCGTCGAGGAGCGCGAAAACCGCGTCAGCGATGTGTTCTTCGCCTGGCTCAATACCCCGCAGGCAGTCGCCGCGTTCTGGCAGGCACAACCCACGCAAGTGCGCGAGCTGGTAGAAGGCTATGCCGCAGGCTACAACCGCTACCTCGCCGAGCGTCGCCAGCAGGGTTTGCCGCAGCAGTGCCAAGGTGAATGGGTGCGCGAGATCGCCGCCGAGGACCTGGTGAAACTCACGCGTCGGCTGCTGGTCGAGGGCGGGGTCGGGCAGTTCGCCGAGGCGTTGGCCGGCGCAACACCGCCGCAGGCGTCGGCACAGATCGACAGCAATGCACACGCCTATCAGGTCGCGGACGCGCGCATGCAGCGCTTCGCTCTGGATCGCGGCAGCAACGCCGTGGCGGTCGGCAGCGAGCGCTCGTTCAACGGTCGCGGCATGCTGCTGGCCAATCCGCATTTTCCGTGGGTCGGCGGCATGCGTTTTTACCAGATGCACCTGACCATTCCCGGCAAACTCGACGTCATGGGCGCAGCATTGCCGGGGTTGCCGATGATCAATATCGGCTTCAACCAGCATCTGGCCTGGACCCACACGGTCGATTCATCCAAGCACTTCACCCTGTACCGCCTGCAACTTGATCCGAAAGACCCGACTCGCTACCTGCTCGACGGCAAATCGCTGCCGATGAGCAAGCAGACCGTGACCGTGCAGGTCAAACAGGCGGACGGTCAGGTTGTGCCGGTAGCGCGCGATGTCTACAGCTCGCAGTTCGGCCCGATCGTGCAATGGCCGGGCAAGCTCGACTGGGACCATCAGTACGCCTACAGCCTGCGCGATGCCAACCTGGGCAACGATCGCGTGCTGACCCAGTGGTACGCGATGAATCAGGCCGAAAACCTCAAGGATTTGCAGGATTCGGTACACAAGATCCAGGGCATCCCGTGGGTCAACACCCTGGCGGTGGATGAGAAGGGCCAGACGCTGTACATGAACCTGTCGGTGGTACCCAACGTCAGCGCTGACAAACTCGCCCGGTGCAGTGATCCGCGTGCGGGTTTGCAGATGATTGTGCTGGACGGTTCGCACAGCGCCTGCGCGTGGGATATCGACCCACAAGCCGCGCAGCCGGGCATCTATGCCGCCAACCAGCTGCCGCAGCTGCTGCGCAAGGATTTCGTCCAGCATTCCAATGATTCGGCGTGGCTGGCAAACCCGGCGCAACCGCTGACCGGTTTCTCGCCGCTGATCAGCCAGGACGGCCAGCCACTGGGCCTGCGTGCGCGATTTGCTCTGGATCGCCTGAGCACGCTGGGCAAACAAGGGCCGGTGGCGTTCAAGGATCTGCAACAGATGGTGATGGATGACAACGTGTATCTGGCGACGCAGGTGCTGCCCGATCTGTTGAAGTTCTGCGCTGCCGATCTGGCTGCCGACGCGGCCGTACTGAAGCCGGTTTGCGCCGGCCTCAAGGGTTGGGACGGCCGGGCGAATCTGGATTCGGGCATCGGGCTGGTGCATTTCCAGAACATCATGCAGGCGTTGCTCGAGTCACCGGCTATCTGGCGGGTGCCGTTCGATCCGAAAGACCCGCAACACACGCCGCGCGGGCTGGCAATCGAACAACCGGCGGTGAGCAAGGCGCTGCGTGAAGCGATGCTGGCGTCTGCTGCTACCGCTGAGAAAACGGGGCTCAAGCCTGACACCCGCTGGGGTGATATTCAGGTGGTGAGCAGCGGTGCCCGGCAAACGGCAATTCACGGCGGGCCAGGGACGCTGGGCATCTACAACGCGATCCAGAGTGTGCCGCGTGAAGACGGCAAGCTCGAAGTGGTCAGCGGCACCAGCTATCTGCAAGTGGTGACATTCGACGACAAAGGCCCGCAGGCGCAGGGGCTGCTGGCGTTTTCCCTGTCCAGTGACCCGGCGTCGAAATACTCCCGGGACCAGACTGAAGCGTTTTCGAAGAAGCAGTGGAGCGTCATGCCCTTCACCGAGGCGCAGATCAAGGCTGACCCGCAGTATCAGGTGCAGGCCATTCGTGAGGCTGCGGTTCAGCCGGCCAAGGTGGCCGAGCAGTAAGCGATTGATTGAGGCCTGAACGAAAAAGCCGCTGCCCCCTGAAGAGGAGCAGCGGCTTTTTTGTTGTCAGGTTTCATGCTTCAGGTTTTGGTGGCTGGCGGGGCATCGAGTTGATCACCGGGTCACCCTCGGTGTTGCGGGTCAGGTAGACCGGCAGCACCTTGGGCAAGGTGTTGACCAGTCCGCCGAGCTCTTTGATGTTGTAGACGCCGCCGACGCGGATCGCTCCAGTACTGGCGTCAGCGAGCTTCAGCGGCTTGCTCAGGTATCGATTGATCAGTGGCAGGGCTTCGTTCAGTGCCAGGTTGTCCAGCACCAGTTTGCCGCTGCGCCAGGCCAGCGCGTTGTCGTTGGGGTAGGTCTGGCTGATCTGTGGCATGTAGTCGCCATGCCGGTACTGCGCCTGCATGGCCGGCCCCAGACGCAAGCCGTCGCCGGGCAGTGCTGCGTTGCTGGTTACCAGCACCGAGCCTTCGATCAGATTGACCCGCACCTGGTCTTCATAGAGCCAGACATTGAAGCGGGTGCCGGTCACGCGGATCTTGCCCTCGGCGGCCCGAACCACGAAGGGGTGGGTGAGGTCGTGACTGACCTCGAAAAACGCTTCACCTTTTTTCAGGGTGACCCGACGTTCGTCCTTGTAATTGCTGAAGGTCAGTTCGCTGTTGAGGTTGAGTTCGACCTGGCTGCCATCGTTCAACGTGACCTGACGGACATTGTCGGTGGCGGCGAAGTGCTGGTAGCTGTTGGGCAGCCAGCCAAGGTTCCAGCCGCTGTAGGCGGCCAGTGGCAACGCCAGGGCGCAGATGCTGGCGGCGATTGCGTAGCGCCGCCAGGCAAGGGCGGGTTTGTTCAGTGGCACATTCAGAGTCGGTTGCGGGCGTGGCAAATGCTCAGCGACGCCCCAGATTTCCAGCATCGCTTCATATTCGAAGGCATGCAGCGGATGGGCGTCGCGCCATTGCTCGAAAGCCAGACGCTCCTCGGCGGAACAATCGACAGCGTGCAGACGCATGCACCAGTGCGCGGCGGCATCGGTGATCGCATCGTATTCGGCTTCCGAGAGGGATTCTTGGGTCATTGACTCGTCCTGGTTTGCTGCATTCTAACCTTGCGGGCCAAGTGCCGAGAACAACCGTCATGGCAATTGCCCATCAAAGTGGAACTTATTTTTCCGTCTGGCGCCCAAAAACAGGACATCCGAGGAACATCATCCACAAATGGAGTGAAAAAATGATCAAAAGAACCTTTGCCGCTGTTATCGCCACTGCCGCCTTGTTCAGCGCGGGTGCCGCCATGGCCGACCGGCCAGGCGCAGGCTGGGTGACCATCGAGAAGGCTATCGAGATCGTCAAGACCAAGGCCGGTTATGTCGAAGTGTATGAGATCGAGGCAGACAACAATGGCTACTGGAAAGGCGAGGGCCGCAAGGCGGATGGCGTCGTCTACGAATTCCGCATCGATGGTGCTTCCGGCAACGTATTGCGCGATCAGAAAGACTGACGCTGACACGTAGCAGGCGCATGCGCAGGCCCATGGGCCTGCGTTTTTTTTGCTCAACTGAGCCCTTCAACAGGCTGAGTGAGCGGGTCGAGTTGTCGACCCATTTCACAGATCAGGAAAGCAATCGAGTCGGCATTGCGCAGGATCGTGTCGATGCGTGCGTCAGCGTTGCGCGGGTTCAGGAATGCCCTTCGCGCCTCCTCCATGGTCGTGCTGGCGGTGGCCTTGAGGATTTCCTTGCCGACGTGAGACAACCCGGGAATCGAGTCCACGCTCATCCATTCGCGCAGTGCGTGGCTCCAGACTGCGAACAGTTCTTCGCGGGGGGTTGCGAGCGACAGTGCTTCACGTTGAAAGCGTTTCTGGCTTTCTTTCATGGCTGCACCGTAACCGGTCACCGTTGCAATCAGATCGGTAAACGGACGCCGGGCCTCCAGCGAAGCAATGTCCACTGCCTTGCCAAACTGATGCGCGAATTCGTGGATCAGCGTCGACGCCTGGGCGTGGCCCTGAACATTGAACGGCTCGGTCAGACCGTCGCTGTACCAGTCGAGTCCTTGATTGAAGAAGTTCTCGGTGAAATGCACTTTGCGGCGTGAGTCGTCATCCAGCACAAAGGCGATCAGGCGGGTCTGTCGGTGTTTGTTCGAACCGACGACGAAGCGTTCGGTGTTCATCAGGTCTTCAGTCGGATCTACCAAGGCGTTGCAGATGGGCACGATGGCCTGTTTTATTTTCGCGAGCACATCGGCGTCGATTCGCGATACGTCAAAAAATGCCTTGAGGAAGGTATCCAGCCGAGTGCCGGGGGCATGGTTCTTCAGTTGGGCCAGGTTGTGCAGACTGTTAAAGGCGTAGTAGCGGGCCAGATCGACTGCCTGCTCCAGGGCACGGGCCTTTTCCGGGTGCCGGGCGCGGATTTCGGTCATGCCTTGGGCTTCGATGTTCAACCAGAGCCTGGTTTCCCGGTCGTTGGCAAGGCGGTTGTGCATTGTCGACAGCGCCTTGCCGAAATGGACCGTATGCTGATCCGGGTCGAGAACCAGTTGCCCAGACGCAGTGTGTTGCAACACCGGCCCGGCCTGATCGGCCCCCGTGATACGCCAGACCGCACCGGGCCGCTCCACCGGATAGACTTTGCCGGCGACGGCGGCGTAGCGGGTGTTATTCGCCACGTCCTGATAAGTGCCATCGGGCGGATTCGGGGTCAGGTCCTGCAAGGCAATTGTCGGCGTTTCGAACGTCTGCAATATCGTCCGGGCTGGGGCCGTTGGTTGGATCTCGGTCAAGTGGGGAGCACTGACAGGGGGCGCAAGCGGTGTTTGCTCAGGTGCAACCGGCGGCACCAGCTTTGACTCCAGTGACAAGCGCCCCAGCGAGATCATCTCCACGCCGCCGGCGATGAAGGTTGCCAGCGCGCGCGTCCAGTGATGGTCCTGCAGCGCTTCGGCAGAGTCGAGGAAGTCCTTGTAGCTTTGCCAGAGAAACTGCGCATAGGCCAGTTTGCCCGGGAGCAGTCCGCGGATCAGCTGGATGCCTTGACTGAACAGGGTTTTCACCGCCTCCCAGTCCGCATGGGCCGAAGGTATCGCATGACTGCCGAGCAATCGTTTCAGCAGCGGCAGGCTTTCATTGAAAAGATATTCAAGCGCATTGCCAGTGAATGCGGAGGAGGCCAGCGTCATTTCGCTCGTCTGGCCGGCGCTGGCCTTGAACAGGGCTGCAAAGCTCGATTGTTGATTCTGCGGCAAGCGCCGCAGCAGCGAGTTTTGCAAGGCACCTGGCAGGTTGAAGGCGGCGATGACGGCAGCATCGTTCTCGAATTCGCTGAACACGCGTTCACCGTGATACGGCGAATAAAGCACCTGTGGCCCGGCATGTCCGGACGCCGGGCCGATCAGATACAGCCCAAGCGCCTTGATCGCAGCAGCGCCTGCGGTCTTGATCAACTTTACCGGTCTGATCATGGCGTTCGCGCCCGCCACTGTCGCACGGGCGAGCGCATCGGGCATGTCCAGCACCTGGGTCAACAGATCGAAAGCCTTGCTCGAAAGATGCTGTTGCAGTTTGAGCTGATGGGCATGTTGCAGCAGTTGCCAGGGTAACTGGCGGATGAATCGTTGCTTGCGCTGCGCAGCGTTGGCGTCATTGTGGGTCAAGGTGGTGTAAATCGCATCGGCGAAAGCGCCAATATCCAGAGACAGCAGCAGGCTGCGTATCGCCTGCTGGTCGAGTCCGGCCGGCAGCATCTGCGCGTTGCCCGAGGTGATCTTGAAGCGGGTTTGCTCAGCGATATGGGGATGGATCAGAGCGAAGTCGACCAGGTTCACGGCCGGGCCGGCGAGGGCCCGCAGCGGGGTGATTTCGATGTGTTCCGGGTCAAGTTCCGGGGCCTGGAAACGGCTGCTCAGCAGGCTCTTGAGTCGGCGATGGATGTACTCGCGCAAGGTCGGCAAGCCATGCAGGTAATCCTTGCCATCGCTGGCGCTGTGGCGCCATTGCTCGAGCAGTTCAAGGTGCAATTGCTGTTCGTCGAGTGGGGCCATGCCTAGCCAGGTGGGCAGCGTCTGCTGCGTGTTGAGTGCCCTGGCCAGAGCGATCGCTCGCCGCAGATTGACGTTGATCAGTTGTCCGCTCAGCGCTCTGAGGGCTTGTTCCTCGCGGGGTGTTGTGAGCTTCAGGTTGCGCACCCGCTCGCAATGTTGGAGAAAGTGCTCGATGGCTGATTGCGTGCGGTTTTGCAGTACGTTGTCGTTGATCAGGTGCACAGGCCCCAACGTGTACCGTTGATGAAATCCGTTGATCAACGGTGAGAGGTTTTCCAACAGTGCCAGGCGCTTGTCAGGCTGGCACAGGCGCTGGTTCAACACCTGCCGGGCGCTGTCGATGGAAGCGAATACTTCCAGCCCCATGGCTGGCGACCACAACACTGTGCGCCCTGAGTGCTGTGCATCCAGTCCGCCGCGCTCTGTCAACAGGACGCAGTTGGCCAACGGTAGTTCGGTGTCCTGTCCCGTGGTCTGCACAGTCAGAGACCAGGCATCTGGCCGGAAGCCGTTGAGCCCGTTACGGCGCTGCTGGTCCGGTCGATTGGCGTTGAATACCGTGTCGACGATCGTTTGTTCGGCAAGCCGCTGGCTGCCGCCGAGGACACGCAGTCGCGCTTCACCCGTAACACCCACATAAAACGAATGCGCCAGTTTGGCCAGGATACCTTGCAGATGGCTGCGCTGTTGCACCGCGCTGGTGATTGGCTGCGCCGCGAACTCTTCGGCGATCGGCGGCAGCACGCTGTTGAACAACCTGATTTGCGTGGCAGCGACATCCGCCAGCAGCATTGAGGGTAGCTGGCTGCCAGTGATTGCCAGCCGGGTACTCCAGCGCCCCCCGGTATCGAGTTTGAGGAGTTGTTCGTGGAGCATCGAACGAATATCCAGTGCCTTGTCGAACAGGGCGGCGATATTGATTGCTCCGTCGCTGTGGCGGAACACCTGCAGGACATACTCGATGTTCTTGCGTTGCTTGGTGATGATGGCCTCCATCAGCCCCTTGAAGATCTCGCCGCCGAGCGGTTCGCCCGAGACATGCGGTTGATCGAACCCGATGAATCGCTGGCGCTCTTCAAGGCTCAACAGGCCGTACAGTTCATCGTCGTGGCCGGTCGTGTGGAATTTGCTCAGCAGCGTGTCCTTGAGGTCGTTGTAGTCCTCGAGTACCTGCAACCCCTGAGAGGGTGTGTACAGGCAGGCATCGGTGTGATTGAGCATCAGCGAGCCGGCCAGTTCGACGTGGTTGGGCGGGTATTGCCACAGGTGTACGGCTCCTAGAGCGCCTCGTCGTCCGGAGGTGCCGTGCGGGTCGATCCAGGCCAGCACGTTGTCGCATTTGTCGGCATCGATGATCCGGGCTTCACGTTTGAGCAGGATGTCGGCCCGGGCCTGTTCGCGCAGCACCCGACAGAAAAACTCCCGCCGTGAGGTGCCGTCGGCGCATACCGCATTCCAATAGGCCTCCATTCGTTCGTATAGCCGCACGAGCAACTGGCCAGACACGGTTTTTACTGCCGCCTCCCAATGATCCTAGTCACCGGCCAGCGAAGGCTTGCGCGGGTGGGAGTAGACGCGCGACTGGGCGCCCGGCCAGCCGGAATGTCGATAGTGCAGCAGCACCGCGTTGCCCAACGTCATTGCATCGAGCCAGCGTCCCGGACGGCTGGCTTGTGCCAGTTCATCGTCTGGTGCCAATGCAGCATAGAAACCGACCCTGGTCAGGGCCTGATTGACCCCGGGCATGGCCCCGATGAGCTGATCATTGAGAATCTCCCCGAGCAATATGTCGAGTTCGGGCAGCTGCACCAACTCGTCGAGCATGGCCTTGACGTTGAGTTGCCAGCAGTGCTCGATGGCGGCTTTCTGATCGTCGAATATGTCGCCCTCGATGAATTGGAAGGTCACGCGGATGCCGCGTTTCTCCAGCAGATGTTTGCGTTGCGAGACTGCAAGCAATGCCAGCAGCCGGTCGTCTTCATCCGCGTCCTCAAGCCGCTGCTCCAGGTGGCGGGTCAACGTGGCGAGGCTGTCGAACTTCTTCAGCCCGTCGAAGGGTGTGTAGAGCAGAAAAGCCCGGTCATCAGGGGTGCTGCTGAGAATGAAGCTACCCGCCAGGATTATGGCCAGGGGGTCTTCGGTGTTCAGCAACACGCGGTGGGCAACCAGCGGCGGCGTTTGCTGGTGACGCAGTGCTGCGGTTGCGAGTCGCACATGGGCCAGCCAGTCAAAATCCTTGATCGACAGACCGTGGATGTTGCCAAGCGACCTCCACAATCCGGGCGCGTCGAGGATTTGTGGGAACAGCAGCGGGGGGACGGGCACAGACATTTTCGGGTCTCTGTCAGGGCGCGGACGAACGCGCCGGTGGATGGAGACGACAGACTAAGAACCGGAAGAGGCGCAAGGGTGGTACATAGTTACCGCACGCAAAGGGTCGCAGTGTGTCTGTGCAACGGCGCGCGATCACCGCAACGGTTGACAGCACCCGGGCCTGACGTGGTTAATCGACGTGCAAGTCGTTCACACGCTGTTGTTCCCTCCAATAATTAGTCTGGAGCTTCAGATGTCTGCGCCACACGATCATGTGTCTTCTGCTGTCTCGCCATCGTTGTCACTCGAGGCGTTGACGCAACTGCTCGAAACGATTTTTCTGCGTCATGGCACCTCCGCCGAGGTCGCCCGCTCACTTGCCGCCAACTGTGCCGGAGCCGAGCGTGACGGTGCGCACAGCCATGGTGTGTTCCGGATTCCCGGGTATGTGTCGACCCTCAACAGTGGCTGGGTCAACGGTCAGGCGGTGCCACAGGTAGAAGATGTGGCCCCCGGGTTTGTACGCGTCGATGCCGGCAACGGTTTCGCCCAGCCAGCGCTGGCAGCCGCCCGGTCGTTGTTGGTGGAGAAAGCTCGTAACGCCGGGATTGCCGTGCTGGCGATCCGTAATTCTCACCACTTCGCCGCTCTGTGGCCGGACGTCGAACCCTTCGCCGATGAAGGGCTGGTGGCGTTGAGCGTGGTCAACAGCATGACCTGCGTGGTGCCCCACGGCGCCGACCGGCCGTTGTTCGGCACCAACCCGATTGCCTTCGCCGCCCCTCGGCTCGGTGGCGCGCCGATCGTGTTCGATCTGGCGACCAGCGCCATTGCCCACGGCGACGTGCAGATTGCGGCGCGCAAGGGCGAACGGCTGGCAGCCGGAATGGGCGTGGACAGCCTCGGCCAGGCAACGCAGGACCCGAAAGCCATTCTTGAGGGCGGCGCGCTGTTGCCGTTCGGCGGGCATAAGGGCTCGGCGCTGTCGATGATGGTCGAACTGTTGGCCGCTGCGCTCACGGGTGGCAATTTTTCCTTTGAATTCGACTGGTCGAATCATCCCGGCGCCAAGACCCCGTGGACCGGGCAATTGCTGATTGTCATCGACCCGAGCAAGGCCGCCGGGCAGAGCTTTGCCGAGCGCAGTCAGGAGCTGGTGCGCCAGATGCACGGCGTCGGACTCAAGCGTTTGCCGGGCGATCGCCGACACTTGCAGCGGGCCAGATCGCTGGCAGAGGGGATCGTGCTCGATGAACAGACGCTGGGCCAGTTGCGCGAACTGGCCGCCGGCTGAGTTTATGCAGGACATGAAAAAGGCGAGCCGGGTGGCTCGCCTTTTTTCTGCGTGACGACTTCAGCGCCGACCGAGCAACAAACCGACCACCAGGCCAAACCCCGCGGAGATCGCGACGGTTTGCCAAGGATGGCCGCCGATGTAGTTTTCGGTGGCATCCACTGCCGGTTTGGTGCGGTCGCGTACGCTGGAAACCGAATCCAGCGCCTGTTGCAGCTTTAGGGCGATTTGCCCGCGCAGGGTCTCCGCTTCTTCGCCGACCAGTGAGGCGCTGCTCTTGAGCAGTTTGTCGGACTCTTCGATCAGAGCCTGAAGTTCGCTGAATGCCTGATCCTTGATTTGGTCTTCGGCGGCTTGCACGGTGGATTTGCGGGCCATTGGGTGACTCCTTGCAGGTGAATGGACAGTGAACAATGGAGTGTGGCGTTGTCTGAAAAGTTGCACTGATTTTAGGTACGGAACAAAAACCTGCGCAGGAGATTTCTGTCGAGCGTGTAAGATGTCGCCATTTTACGCAGCAGGTATTTCCCCATGAGTTTCAATCTGGCCGACAAATCCCTCGCCGAGCGCGCTGCGCTGGAAGACGAGAAATCCCGTCTGTTCGAACTCTGGCAGAACAATCTGGGCAAAGCCAAAGGCGAAGCCGCGCGGTTGTTCGGCGAGCGCGGCAAGCGCAAGGGCAAATGGGCCGAGTGGGTGCGCTCGGAACTCGACGGCATGTCGCCGCCGGAATTTGCCAACATGGTGCGCAGTGAGGTCAACCGGCTGATGGCGGCCAACAAGTAAACGCACTTACGGCGTGCTAAACGCCGCCACAATGGCCTCACGCACCTTGATCACCAGCGGATCGACCTGCGTGCTGGTGCGCCAGCCCAGTTCGATCGGGTAACGCGGCAAGGCCAGCGGGCAGGGCAGCAAGACCAGTCCGCTGAGGGCCGCGATGGCCTGGGCGGCATGCGTCGGGATGGTCGCCACCGCGTCGCTGCCCTTGAGCAGATGCGGCAACGCGGCAAAGTGCGTGGTCGAGGCGCAGACCCGGCGGCTCAGGCCCAGTGCTGCCAAGCCCTCATCGGTGATGCCGATAAAGCCGCCCGAGGACACCAGAATGTGTTCGCGGGCGACAAACGCCTGTAGATCGATTGATTGTTGCCCGGCGGCCAGGCTGCCCGGGTCGACCAGACACGCGTAATCCCCTTCGCCCAACACCTGGCGGCTAAGCAGGCGTTCGGCAAACCCGCCGGCGGTGATCGCCAGGTCGATGCTGCGTTCCATCAGCGTGCGGGCGACGATCTGACTGTGGGTCTGGCGGAAGATCAGCCGCAGTTTCGGCGCGCTGCGGGCAATTTCTTCGATCAGGCGTCGGCCATAAGCGATTTCAAAATCATCCGACAGGCCCACCGTCACCGAGCGGCCCTCGTACTGATGCGCCGCCGGGTCGACCATCGCCAGGCTCTGGCGGCATTTATTCAAGGCCTCGCTGACCACCGGTTTCAGTTGATTGGCCTTGAGCGTCGGCGCCAATCCGCGACCGGTGCGCACGAACAACTGATCGCCATACACCTCGCGCAACCGGCGCAACGCCGCGCTGACCGCCGATTGCGTCACGCCCAGCCGCAGCGCCGCACGACTGGCACTGGACTCTTCATGCAGGGCTTCGAAGACTTTCAGCAGGTTGAGGTCAACGGTCACGATATTCATAAGGTTCATATCATTCAGCAGTGAATCGGTCTTTATTCATGATCCCGCGCCGCCGCAGAATCGGCAACACTTGAACCCGATGGAGTGACCGCGATGCCCAAATCAATTGTTGCCGCCCTGCAGATTGGCGCCTTGCCCGGTGGCAAAAGTGAAACCCTGGAACAGATTCTGCGTTGGGAAGACGCGATCAGCGAGTCCGGCGCGGCGTTGGTGGTAATGCCTGAAGCGCTGCTGGGCGGCTACCCGAAAGGCGAAGGTTTTGGCACACAATTGGGTTATCGCTTGCCCGAGGGGCGCGAGGCCTATGCCCGCTACTTCGCCAACGCCATCGATGTGCCGGGGGTTGAAACCGAGGCGTTGGCCGGCATGTCGGCGCGTACCGGGGCCAATCTGGTAATCGGCGTGATCGAGCGCGCCGGCAGCACACTGTATTGCACGGCGCTGTATTTCGATCCGCAAGCGGGGCTGGTGGCCAAGCACCGCAAACTGATGCCGACGGGCACCGAACGGCTGATCTGGGGCAAGGGCGATGGCTCGACGCTGCCGGTGCTTGACAGCCAGGTCGGACGCCTTGGGGCTGTGGTGTGCTGGGAAAACATGATGCCGCTGCTACGCACGGCGATGTACGCCAAGGGCATTGAGGTCTGGTGCGCGCCGACGGTGGATGAGCGTGAGATGTGGCAGGTCAGCATGCGCCATATCGCCCATGAGGGCCGCTGCTTTGTGGTCAGCGCCTGTCAGGTCCAGGCTTCGCCGAAGGCGCTGGGCGTGGAGATTGCCAACTGGCCGGCGGATCGACCGTTGATTGCCGGCGGCAGCGTAATTGTCGGGCCGATGGGCGATGTGCTGGCAGGGCCTTTGCGCGGCGAGGCGGGATTGCTGACGGCGCAAATCGATACCGATGAACTGGTTCGGGCGCGATATGACTATGACGTGGTTGGCCACTATGCGCGGCCTGATGTGTTTGAGTTGAGTGTCGATGAACGCGCCAAACCCGGCGTACGCTTCACCGCATAAGCCCGCTCCCACAGGGAATGTGTGTGCAATTGATTACCACGTCGCAGCAGTGGCTCTCGGCAGGCTGAGCTTGCCGCTGTCGACAAATCGCATGGTGCCGAACAAGCCACCGGCCAGTTTGCCGCGCAGCACGTAGGGCAGGTTATCGAGGGTTTGCGTCTGGCTCAGGCCCAGCGTCTGGCGCAGCACGGAGAACGCGGAAACACTGACCGGCACGCTGACCACGGTTTCTGAGAAACGCGGGATCGAGCCGATCTGATCACTCACGCCCGAGGCCAAAGGATGGCCGTTGACCTCAAGGTCGAGGGCGATGCCGGTGTAATCGATGGCGGTTTCGTTGGGGTTCTGCACCCGCAACTTGATCGCGAAGCGCACTTCCAGATCCTGGCTCGGCAACGGTTCGAGGCCGACCACGTTGATGTTCACCGGATCTCGGTTGGGAAACAGCGCGCAGGCGCTCAGGGACAACAGCAGCAGGGACAGGATGACGGCGTGGAAGCGGCGCATAAACAGTCTCTCAAAAAAAAGGGCCGAACCGTTGCCGGCTCAGCCCTTTGTTCAAGGCGCAGCGTCAGCGGTTCAACTGTGCGACCGCCGCGGCGGTTGCAGGTTCAGCTTTGGCCGGCAGATCGGGGTTTTCCATGACCTGCAGAATCGACGCTTCCGGATCGAAATCGTCTTCCTCAAGCTCCATGAACTCTTCCGGCAGGAAGATATTCAGCACGATAGCGCACAACGCACCGACGGTGATCGGCGATTCGAAGATGTTGCGCAGCGCCTGCGGCAACTCGCGCAACACTTCAGGCACAGCCGCGATGCCCAGGCCCATGCCGATAGAAATCGCCACGATCAGCATGTTGCGCCGATGCAGCCCAGCCTCGGCGAGAATCTTGATCCCGGCCACGGCTACAGTGCCGAACATCACCAATTCAGCACCGCCAAGCACCGGTTTGGGCATCAGTTGCAGTACCGCGCCGATCATCGGGAACAGGCCCAGCAGCACCAACAGGCCGGCGATGAAGAACGCCACGTAGCGGCTGGCAACGCCGGTCAACTGGATCACGCCGTTGTTCTGCGCAAACGTCACCATCGGCATGCTGTTGAACACGGCTGCCATGGCCGAGTTGAGGCCGTCGGCGAGCAGGCCGGACTTGATCCGGCGGATGTACAGCGGGCCTTTGACCGGTTGCCGCGAGATCATCGAGTTGGCGGTCAGGTCACCGGCCGCTTCCAGCGGCGAGACCAGGAAAATCACCGCCACCGGCACGAATGCCACCCAGTCGAAGTTGAAACCGTACTTGAACGGTACCGGCACGCTGACCAGCGGCACATCGGGCAGGTTGGCGAAATCCACCGTGCCCATCAGCCACGCGACCACATAGCCAAGGGTCAGGCCGATGACGATGGCGCCCAGGCGCAGAAACGGCACATCGACCCGGTTCAGCACAACGATGGTGCCCAGCACCAGCGCCGCCAGGAACACATGGCTGGCCGCGCCCAGATCGGCAGCGCCGAAGCCACCGGCGATGTCGGTCATCGCCACTTTGATCAGCGACAGGCCCATCAGGGTGATGATGGTGCCAGTGACCACCGGGGTGATCAGCATGCGCAGTTTGCCAATGAACTGGCTCAACACCACTTCGATGAATGCGGCGAAAAAGCACACGCCGAAAATCGTCGAGAGGATTTCATCGGTGCCGCCGCCCCGGGCCTTGACCATGAAACCGGCGCTGAGAATCACACTGATGAAGGAAAAACTGGTGCCTTGCAGGCATAACAAGCCGGAGCCGACCGGACCGAAACGCCGCGCCTGAACAAACGTGCCCAGCCCCGAGACGAACAGCGCCATGCTGATCAGATACGGTATTTCACTTTGCAGGCCCAGGGCGCCGCCCATGATCAGGGTCGGGGTGATGATGCCGACGAAGCTGGCCAGCACGTGCTGCAGTGCGGCGAATACGGTGGCAGTCAGGTGTGGACGGTCGTTGAGGCCGTAGATCAGATCGTTGTTGCGCGGGACTTTTTCAGAGGCGGTCATGGTGTTTTGCGCGCCGTGAGGCGGGGCCGGGTCAGAAAATGGAGGCGCAGGATGCCGGAAGAGGGCGGCGAGGGCAACGAGCAAAAATTGCCTGAAAGGTCAGGTTTTATTGAGCGAGAGGGGTTTGGGCATAAAATCGCAAATGCAAGTAAAGCCCTGGTGAGCCAGCAAGTCCGCCTCGCCACAAGTAGCAGTCTGGCTCATAAATTAAATGCACTGAGCAAATCCTCTTCAAACGCCTTCTGTGCATCCCCTGGCACCTGCGCCCGATGTCGGGCCAGATGAAATGCCACCTCGAAGCTCAATGCTCCTGGCCGCAGTGCCCGCAGCAGGCCCTTATCCTCCCAGACCCGTGCATAGTGATCGGGCAGATAATCGACGTGCTTGCCGGAAAGAATGAAGGCGAGGGTGCCCTCGACCTGTTCCGAACGCGCGGAAAAGCGCTTGTCCGCGAACGGCTCGCCCGTGCGCATGAAGCGGTACGGATGATCGACCCGGTCGCAGGCCTGCAGCGCCGCATCGTCCGGCGTATCGACGGTAAACAGCGGATGGCCCTGCGCGCAGTACAAATGCTGGGTTTCCCTGAACAGCTCGTGGTAATCGAAAGCGCTCTGCACTTGTGAGAAATAACCGATGGCCAGGTCCAGTCGCTGTTGCAGCAGCAGGCGCTCCATCTCCCCAGGCATTGCGCTGATCAACTCGATGCGCACCGACTCATCGCGCCCGCGAAAGCGCCGGATTGCCTCCGCGACCCGTAGCAGTACCGACTGATCGAGCGCTTCCGACAAGCCCAGGCGCACTTCACCGATCAACCGTCCGGCGACGCCGTTGGATTGATGGCGGAAGGTTTCGATGGATTCGAACAACGTACGGATCGCAATCAGCAACTGCTCGCCCTTGGGCGTGACGCTGAAGCCGCCCTTGCCACGGCTGCACAGGCGATAGCCGAGGCGCGTTTCGAGTTTGGCCATTTGCTGGCTGATGCTCGACTGACTCAGGCCCAGTTCACCTTGTGCGGCACTGAAGCCGCCACATTCCACGACCTGCACAAACAGGCGCAGCAACTGCAGGTCGATATCGTGGAGTTGACCGAGCATTACATTACCTCTGGATAAAGTCAGGTTAACAAACTTGATATTCCAGCAATGTATCCGACCGCGCATCCTGCAACCACTTCCTCCGGTCAGGTGTTCGTCATGGCTCCCGTGTTCAAGCTGTGTTTTCCCGCGCTGTTGTTATCCGTGGCCCTGCATGCCCAGGCCGAGGACAAAACCCTCAACCTCTACAGCTGGGCCGATTACGTGCCGGCGCAAACCCTGCAGCGCTTCGAGCAGGAAACCGGTATTCATGTGCGTTACGACACCTTTGACACGTCCGAGGTGCTGGAAACCAAACTGCTGACCGGTGGCAGCGGCTATGACGTGGTCGTGCCGTCCTCCAGCGTTCTGGCCCGAGGGTTGGCCGCTGGCGCGCTGAAGGAAATCCCCCATGAAGGCCTCAAGGGTTACACCAATCTTGATCCCGATCTGCTGCAGAAACTCACGGCAGTCGATCCCGGCAATCGCTACGCCGTGCCCTACACCTGGGGCACGCTGGGCTTGGGCATTAACGTCGAGGCAGTGAAAAGTCGCCTGCCGGACGTGCCGCTCAACAGCCTGGATCTGCTGTTCAAGCCCGAGTACGCGAGCAAACTCAAGGACTGCGGGATTGCCGTGCTCGACTCGCCGCAGGAGGTCATTGGCCTGGCACTGCACTATCTGGGCAAAGATCCCTACAGCACCGACAAGACTGATCTGGCCGCTGCCGAAGCGTTGTTGCACAAACTCCAGCCCTCGGTGCTGTACGTCGCCACTGGCCGGCAGATCAGCGATCTGGCGAACGGCAGCGTGTGCCTGGCGCTGACCTACAACGGTGACGTGAGCATGGCTGCCGATCAGGCGCACAAGGCCAACAAACCTTATGAGGTCGCTTACCGAATTCCACGCGAAGGTACGTTGATCTGGCAGGACAACCTGGCCATTCCCAAGGACGCGCCAAACCCGCAAGCGGCGCGGGCGTTCATCGAGTTCATGCTGCGCCCCGAGTCTGTGGCCGAGCTGACCAACACACTGTTTTTCGCCACCGCCAACCAGGCCGCGACGCCGCTGGTGGATGAAGCGGTGCGCAACGATCCGGACATTTACCCGCCCGCCGAAGTGCGCGACCGCTTGTACGCCGATCGCAGCATGAGCCTCAAGGACATGCGTCAGCGTACGCGCCTGTGGACCACTTTCCGTAGCCATCAATAACCAGAGGAGCACACCAATGGACGTGCCGATGCTCAACGACCAAGCCATGACCCGTGACAGCCTGTACGGCACTTGCGCCGAAAGCACCTACGCCGGGATCACCAGTTTCATGCGTCGCCGCTACAGCCGTGATTTGCGCGGCGTCGACGTAGCGGTCAGCGGCGTTCCGTTCGACACCGCCACCAGCAACCGCCCGGGCGCGCGTTTCGGGCCACGGGGGATTCGCGCAGCGTCCACCGCGATTGCCTGGGAACGGCACTGGCCGTGGGCGTTCGACCCGTTCGATCATCTGGCGGTGATCGACTACGGCGACTGCGACTTCGATTACGGCTCGGCGCACACCATCCCGGAAAGCATCGAGGCTCACGCCGAGCGGATTCTCAATGCCGGCAGTGCGATGCTGACGTTTGGCGGCGACCACTTCATCACGTATCCGCTGCTCAAGGCCCATGCGCGTAAACACGGTGCGCTGTCGTTGATCCACTTCGACGCGCACAGCGACACCTGGCCGGACGAGGACGGCAAGCGCGTCGATCACGGCACTATGTTCTGGCACGCCGCCAAAGAAGGGCTGGTGGATCCATCGCGCTCGGTGCAGATCGGGTTGCGCACCACCAATGACGATCATCAGGGTTTTGCCGTACTCGACGCGCGCCAAGTGCATCGGCGGGGCTGCGAGGCGATTGTCGATGCGATTCGTGCGCGAGTCGGTGACAACCCGGTGTACCTGACCTTTGATATCGACTGCCTCGACCCGGCATTCGCACCGGGCACTGGCACTCCGGTGTGCGGCGGATTAAGCACGGCGCAGGCGCTGGAAATACTCGGCGGTTTGCGCGGGATCAACGTGGTGGGGATGGACGTGGTGGAAGTGGCGCCGGCCTATGACCATGCGGAGGTGACGTCGCTGGCGGCGGCGACCCTCGCCATGGAAATGCTCTGCCTGTATGCCGCCCGACACAAAGTCGACCTCTGAAACACCACAAAAAACCTGTGGGAGTGGGCTTGCTCACGAAAGCGGTGTGTCATTCACCGATGATGCTGGCTGCCCCACCGCCTTCGGGAGCAAGCCCCCTCCCACAGAGAATCTCTATTCCAGGCAGTTCCAGCACTGTGCTCCGAGGCAACAAGACACACACTCGACCTCTGACACACCACAAATCCCCTGTGGGAGTGGGCTTGCTCACGAAGGCGGAGTGTCATTCACCGAAGATGTTGGCTGACACCGCCATCGCGAGCAGGCTCACTCCTACAGGAATCTGTCTTCCAGGCAGTTCCAGCACTGTGCTCCGAGGCAACAAGACACACACTCGACCTCTGACACACCACAAATCCCCTGTGGGAGTGGGCTTGCTCACGAAGGCGGAGTGTCATTCACCGAAGATGTTGGCTGACACCGCCATCGCGAGCAGGCTCACTCCTACAGGAATCTGTCTTCCAGGCAGTTCCAGCACTGTGCTCCGAGGCAACAAGACACACACTCGACCTCTGACACACCACAAATCCCCTGTGGGAGTGGGCTTGCTCACGAAGGCGGAGTGTCATTCACCGAAGATGTTGGCTGCCCCACAGCCTTCGGGAGCAAGCCCCCTCCCACAGGAATCTGTATTCCAGGCAGTTGCTGCACTGTGCTCCGAGGCAGCGAGCCACAAGTCGACCTCTGACACACCACAAATCCTCTGTGGGAGTGGGCTTGCTCACGAAGGCGGAGTGTCATCCACCGAAGATGTTGGCTGCCCCACCGCCTTCGGGAGCAAGCCCCCTCCCACAGGGATCTTCGGAGCAGCCCGCTCCCACAAAAGTCCACCTGTTTTTCAGGGACATCGTGGCATACTGCCGCGCATGACTTTCGACTCTCCCTTAAGCGCCTGGCAACACGCGATCGAGCACAAGGGTTTCATCCAGGATGAAGCCCAGGAGCATGCGGTCTGGGCGTTGCAAAAATGCCATGAAGCCTTGCACGCCGGTGCTCGTTCGGTCACCGGCGTGTACTTGTGGGGCCCGGTCGGGCGTGGCAAGACCTGGTTGATGGATCAGTTCTATCAAAGCCTGCGGGTGCCGGCCCGGCGTCAACATTTTCATCACTTCATGGGCTGGGTGCATCAGCGCTCGTTCCAGTTGACCGGGATTGCCGACCCTCTGCGGGCCCTGGCCAGGGAACTGGCGGCTGAAGTGCGGGTGCTGTGTTTTGACGAGCTGTTCGTCAACGATATCGGCGACGCGATTATCCTCGGGCGGCTGTTTCAGGTGATGTTCGACGAGGGCGTGGTGGTGGTCTGCACCTCCAACCTGCCGCCGGATGAGCTGTATGCCGATGGTTTCAACCGCGACCGGTTTGTCCCGGCAATTGCCGCGATCAAGGCCCACATGCAAGTCGTTGCGGTGAACGGTGCCGAGGATCATCGCCTGCACCCGGGCACCGCCCGGCAGCGATATTTTGTCGCAGAGCCTGGGCAAGGCAGTGCGCTGGAGCCAGTCTTCCAGTCGCTCAACGCCGGGCAACCTGCCAGCGCGGAGCCGGTCCCTGTGGGACACCGGGTACTGAACGTGGTGCAGGCCAGTGCGGCGGTGCTCTGGTGTCGCTATGCCGATCTCTGCGAGCAACCGTTCGCTGCCATGGACTTCATTACCCTGTGCGATAGCTATCGATCTATTCTGTTGAGCGAAGTGCCGAACCTCAGTGCACAAAAACGCGAGGGGCGTATCGCTCGCGGTACGGAAGACGGCTCGGCGCAGGTGGTGGCCGGTGACCGCGAGTTGCCGCAATTGTCGGTTCACGACGACGGTGTGCGCCGCTTCATCGCGTTGGTCGACGAGTGTTACGACCGTAAAGTCCCTCTGTACATCGAGGCTCAGGTACCGATGGAGGCGCTGTACACCGAGGGGTATCTGGAGTTCCCGTTCCGCCGCACCCTCAGCCGCTTGCAGGAGATGCAACTGCAGCGTTTTGCCGAATGAGCGAAGAGGGCGCAAGCATGAGCCAACCGCTGTCCCATCACTTACTGACCATGGCTTACCAGAACGCGTGGGGGACATTGAACAGCCGGTAACATTCCTCGCCGACGATTTTCATCTTTAGAGGTTGTAGGTTGAATCAGCCTCGCGTTATGGTCGAACAGCCTTTCAGGTGCGCGCCTTGCACGCCGGGGTCATGATCGGGGATGGAAATGGATTCCGCAGAAGTTCTTGTGCTTCAAGCCAGCTACACCAACCCACTGCACGCCGAAGCCATCGGCATCGTGCTCAATCACTACGCAGAAGATCCCATGGGTGGCGGTCATTCGCTTGCCCCCGAACTGCTGCGTCGCGTGCCCGAAGAGCTGGCGCGCAGACCCCATGCTTTCAGCGTGCTGGCTTTTGTCGGCGGTGAACCGGCAGGGCTGGTGAACTGCTTCGAAGGCTTCTCGACGTTTGCCTGCAAACCGCTGGTCAATGTTCATGACGTGGCGGTGGTGGCGAAATTTCGCGGCCTCGGGCTGAGTCAGAAAATGCTGCGCAAGGTCGAGGATATTTCCCGCCAGCGCGGTTGCTGCAAAATCACCCTGGAAGTACTCGAAGGCAACGCCGTGGCGCAGAACTCTTATCGCAAGTTCGGTTTTGCCCCGGGGATGTTCGACCCCGAGCATGGTCGCATGCTGTTCTGGATCAAGGATCTGCAGGCATAAAAAAGGCGCCCCGAGCAGGGCGCCCAACTGTCGTCTCCGAGGCCAGAGCGGAGCCATCGGAGGTCCATCGGTTGCTCGTTGAATCAGTCGCGATAAGACTCGGTGACTTGCGCGGTCTGATCGTCTGGAACCTTCAGTTCCACCGTTTTGGATGCGCTCTGCTGCTCGCTTTGCGCGTGGTGGACCGGGAAGTTGTCGTAGTAATGCCGCATGCGTTCGGCGCCGCCCTCGGCAAAGGCGCTGGCGGAACCGAGGGCGAGTAGCCCGGCAAGGATTACGGTGCTGGTGTTCATGGTGCCTCCTACTGAAAAACGTGGGAGCCGTTCGTCCATGAAGCAGATCTCGGGGCACAGTGTCCCCAGCGTGAATTAACTCGGGGTTAACACCTCGCCAGGGATTGCCCTGTAATGGCGCGATGCGCTGGATCAGAGCTTCCAGTCCAGGCTCAGGGTCACCGTGCGCGGGTCGCCCCAGTACACGCCGTTGTAGAAGCCGACGTTGTCGTAATACTTCTTGTCGAACAGGTTATCGACGTTGAGCGATGCCGACAGGTGCCTGTCGAACTCATAACGCGACATCAGCTTGACCACGGTGTAGGCGCCCTGACTGATTTGCGCGCGTTCGGTGATGAGCCGGCCATTGGCACCACGACCGACCGGACGGTTGGATGCACCATAGACATCGCTCTGCCAGTTCACGGCGCCCCCTACGGTCAGAGCGTGCCAGTTGCCCGGCAGGCGATAGGCCGTGGACAGGCGCAACATGTTCAGCGGCTCATTGGTGTTGGTGCGCTGTTTTTCGCCGTTGACCGAGTGGGTGTAGGTGTAGCCGGCGGTCATGTTCCAGCCGTCGAGAACCTCCCCGGAGACCTCTGCTTCAAAGCCATTGACCTTGTTGCCCTTGCCGCCGGACTTGTAGAACTGCTCGCCGGTCACCGGGTCCGGCACCACTGAATCGTCCAGTTCGGCGACGTTGTCCTGCTTGCTCCAGAACAACGCCGTGGACAGGTTCAGGCGCTCATCGAGCAGGCTGCCCTTGAGGCCCACCTCGTAGTTGCTGCCGACCACTGGCTCGATGTATTTGCGATTGGCGTCGCGTTTGGTCTGTGGTTTGAAAATGTCGGTATAGCTGACGTAGGCGGTGTATTCCGGCGTCAGGTCGTACAGCAGACCGGCGTAAGGCGTCCACATGTCGTTGTGTTGCTGGCTGCTTTTGTCGACGCCGCTCAGGTGCAGGCTATCGTCGTAGGCGTTGGTGGTGCTGGCTGTCTTCCAACTGCCGTAACGACTGCCGAGCACCGCATGCAGTTCATCGGTGAAGCTCAGGCGCGTTGCCAGGTAACCGGCCTTTTGCCGGGTGTAATCCTTGAAGCCGCTCAGTCCGGTCACGGTGTCCGGGAATTTGCCGATGTCGCCCATGTACTTCCAGTCACGGATGGTGTCGTAACCGGCCGGCAGCGCACCGGCGATGGTGTACGGGTCATCGGAGCGGCGTTCGGCTTCGCCGTAGCCGAACATCATTTCGTGCTCGCGTCCGAGCAGCGAGTAGGGGCCGGAGACGTTGAAGTCATACGCCTTCATGGTTTGGTTGCCGGCCATGTGGCTGGTGTTGGCGGACATGCCGCTGCGGTCGGCTTCGGGGAAGCCGCCACCGCCGTAGTAGATCTTGCCGTCGGTGTCGCTTTTACGATGGGTGTAGGCGGCTTTCAAGTGCCAGCCGCCGGCCAGTTGCTGGTCGAGGTTGGCGAACGCGGTCTTGTCGCGCAGCGGCCAGGAACTCCAGGAGGTGGCCATGTTGGTCGAGCGCCCCAGCCCGGCCTTGCCGCCCTCGGCATTCCAGTAGGGCACGGTGCCCCACGAGGTGCCCTGAACCTGTTTGTCCTGATAGTCATAACCGACTGCCAATACGGTGGAGTCGGTCAGGTCGGCTTCGAGGATGCCGTAGCCGACTTCACGTTGCAGCGCGTACTTGTCGCGGAACGACTGGCTGTCGCGATAGGCCAGTACCGTGCGCCCGCGCAAGCGACCATCGAACGCCAGTGGACCGCCGACATCGACGTAGCTGTAGTAGTCGTCATAGCTGCCGCCGCTGACGCCTGCCAGCGCTTGCAGTTGGGCGGTAGGACGTTTGCGCACCATGTTGATGGTCGCCGAGGGATCGCCGGCGCCGGTGGTGAGTCCGGTTGCACCGCGCACCACTTCAATCCGGTCGTAGATGATGGTGTCGGCGTCGGACTTCATGTAGCTGAAGGTGTTCAGCATCCCGTCGATCTGGAAATTGTCGATCGAGTAACCGCGCGCCGAGTAGCTGACCCGATCCGAGTCGTTGTGCTGCACGACGATGCCGGTGGTCTGGCTCATGGCCTCGGACAATGTACCGAGTTTGAAATCGTCCATCTGCTGACGCGTGACCACCGACACCGATTGCGGGGTTTCCTTGATCGACAGGTTCATCCGCGTTGCGGTGCTCATCGCGCCGGTGGTGTAGGCGTGAGTGTTTTCGGTGTTGATGCCCAGGCCCTCGGCGCTGACGCTGGTGGCTGCCAGCTCCAGTGCCTGGGCGGCGGATTGCGCCGGTGTTTCCGGGGCAGCGTCAGCCAGCAGATCGGGACTCAACGCGGCACTGCACAGGCCGAAAGTGAGGGTCATGGAACGGGTGATGGGCGCGAACATCGCAGCCGACTCCTTGTCTTCGAGAGAAAAAATCCGTTGGTTCAGAGACGAGGTGCAGCCCGGCGATTTAGTAACAAACGAGAAATATTATTATTTGGAGAGGTTGTCCGACTTGGCCGCCCAAGGTGAAAAGCTGCGCACAGCGCTTGCCCAATGGAGCGCTGCGGGTATGCTGATGGCCTGCCGAGGAGATAGAAATGGCCTACGATTTTGACCTTTATGTGATTGGTGCCGGTTCCGGCGGTGTACGCGCAGCGCGTTTTGCCGCCGGTTTCGGCGCAAAAGTGGCGGTGGCCGAGAGCCGCTATCTTGGCGGCACTTGCGTCAACGTCGGTTGCGTGCCGAAAAAGTTGTTGGTGTACGGCGCGCATTTCGCCGAAGACTTCGAGCAGGCTTCCGGTTTCGGGTGGAGTCTTGGCGAAGCGAATTTCGATTGGGCGACATTGATCGTCAACAAGGATCGCGAGATCAATCGCCTCAACGGCATTTATCGCAATCTGCTGGTCAACAGCGGCGTGACCCTGCACGAGGCGCACGCGAAGATCGTCGGCCCGCACGAGGTCGAGGTCAATGGTGAGCGCTTCACCGCGAAAAACATCCTGATCGCCACTGGCGGCTGGCCGCAGATCCCGGAGATTCCGGGGCACGAACACGCGATCAGCTCCAATCAGGCGTTCTTCCTCAAAGAGCTGCCGAAACGTGTGCTGGTGGTCGGTGGCGGTTACATCGCGGTCGAGTTCGCCGGGATCTTCCACGGTCTGGGCGCGAATACCACGCTGCTGTATCGCGGTGATCTGTTCCTGCGCGGTTTCGATGGCTCAGTGCGCAAGCACCTGCAGGAAGAGCTGACCAAGCGCGGCATGGATCTGCAATTCAATGCCGACATCGCGCGCATCGACAAACAATCTGACGGCAGCTTGAAAGCGACCCTCAAGGATGGTCGCGTGCTGGAAGCCGATTGCGTGTTCTACGCCACGGGTCGTCGTCCGATGCTGGACAACCTGGGCCTGGAAAATACTGATGTGCAGCTCACCGACAAGGGCTTCATCAAGGTCGACGAGCAATACCAGACAGGCGAGCCGTCGATTCTCGCGCTGGGCGATGTGATCGGTCGCGTGCAACTGACGCCGGTGGCACTGGCCGAAGGCATGGCGGTGGCGCGGCGACTGTTCAAGCCTGAGCAATACCGTCCGGTGGATTACAAGATGATCCCGACGGCGGTGTTCAGCCTGCCCAACATCGGCACTGTCGGCCTGACCGAAGAAGAGGCGCGGGACGCGGGTCACGAAGTAGTGATTTTCGAGAGCCGCTTCCGTCCGATGAAGTTGACCCTGACCGAATGTCAGGAGAAAACCCTGATGAAGCTGGTGGTGGATGCCAAGACCGACAAAGTGCTGGGCTGCCACATGGTCGGCCCTGATGCGGGTGAGATCGTCCAAGGCCTGGCGATCGCGCTGAAGGCCGGCGCCACCAAACGTGACTTCGACGACACGATCGGGGTTCACCCGACGGCCGCCGAAGAGTTCGTCACTATGCGTACACCGGTCGGCGCTTAAGCGTCTTTCGGTTTGGCCGTGTCTGGCGCTGCTGCAACGGTAGCCGCCAGACGCAGGCTGTCTTCGAGGCTCGTCTGAGTCTTGGTCAGCTCTTTTTCCAGTGACTGATTGAGCAGCAGCTGTTCGTCGACGTTCTGTTTCAGCGTCTGACTTTCCAGCAGGGCCACGCGCAGGCGTTCCTGGAGGAGGGTGCGTTCGCTGTCGACACGGTTGGCCTGTTCGAGCAGTTGATCCTGGCGCTGATTGCTGTGCTTGAGCTGATCCTGCATCAGGCTCAGTTCGCGCTGGGTGCCACGGTTCTCGGTAAGCAAGCGTTCGTTGTCACGGTGCAACTGGGTGATCTCGTCCTGACGCACCAGCGCACTTTGTTGCGTCTGACGCAGCTCCATCTGCAACTGCTGGATCTGCCCTTCGTGACGAGCCTGTTCCTGCTCGCGCTGTTCTTTGGTGGCGTTGCGGTAGTGCTCCAGCGCATCGCGGGCGTGCAGGTGTTTTTCTTCCAGCGAGCGGATCTGCTCGTCCTTGTCCTGCAAGCGCAACTCGAAGTCGGCCAGTGCCTGGTTCAGCCCGGCGTTGCGCGTTTGCTCGGTCTGCAGCATCGAGCGGGTTTCGTTCAGCGCCTCGGATTCCCTGGCCAGCGCGGCGCCTTGAATATCGTGCTGCTGTTCCAGTTGCTCGAGTGCCTGGCGCACTTGCTTCAATTGCGCTTCCAGCGTTTCGCGCTGTTCTTCGAACTGCTCGCGGGCTTGTTCGATGGGCTCTTGTGCCTGTTCTTTGAGGCGCTGGGCGAGGCGCGAGACCAGTGCCGTCAGCTCGTCATTGATCGGTTCTGCGGACGCTTCGACCGGCTGACTGCCGTCGTCCAGCTCTTTCAGATAGCGATGGATCGTGGTTTTCGAACCGGTATTGCCCAGTTCGATGCGTACTGCATCGATGCTCGGGTGTTCGCCTCGGGCCAGAATCGCTGTGCGCGCTATCTGAACCACCGCTTTATTTACGCCGCCACGGGCCATGTGAACTCCTACCATTTCGTACTGTGGTACATGCCACCAAAGTACGCAGTGTACCACGCTGAAAATAAAGTTAAATGATTGATTATAAAGAGGCGGGATATACTGGTATTACCCAATGTCAGGTGCTTAAATGGCTTTTTTGCGCCCTGAATCAGTACGTCTGCGAGAACACAGCCCATGAGCGATATCGATCGCTATTTGCAAGCCGCCACCCGTGACAACACCCGCCGCAGCTATCGCTCGGCAATCGAGCACTTTGAAGTGAAGTGGGGTGGCTTCCTGCCGGCGACGGCCGACAGCGTTGCGCGTTACCTGGTCGAGCATGCCGGGGTGCTGTCGATCAATACGCTGAAGCTGCGCCTGTCGGCTCTGGCGCAATGGCATAACAGCCAGGGCTTTGCCGATCCGACCAAGGCGCCGGTGGTGCGCAAGGTGTTCAAAGGCATTCGCGCGCTGCATCCGGCGCAGGAGAAACAGGCCGAGCCGCTGCAACTGCACGATCTGCAGCACGTGGTCGATTGGCTGGAGCAGGAAGCCAGCAGTGCCCGACAGCAGCAGGATCGCCCGCAACTGCTCAAGGCCTATCGCGACCGGGCGCTGATTCTGCTCGGCTTCTGGCGCGGCTTTCGCAGTGATGAGCTGTGCCGGCTGCAGATCGAACATGTGCAGGCGCACGCCGGTAGCGGCATCACCTTGTATCTGCCGCGCAGCAAGGGCGATCGCGAAAACCTCGGGCAGACCTATCAGGCGCCGGCGCTGCTGAAGCTGTGCCCGGTGCAGGCTTATATTGACTGGATCACCGAAGCGGCGTTGGTGCGCGGCCCGGTGTTTCGCGGGATCGACCGCTGGGGCCATTTGAGCGAGGAGGGCTTGCACGCCAACAGCGTGATTCCATTGCTGCGCCAGGCGCTGGAGCGCGCCGGGATTTCAGCCGAACGCTACACCAGCCACTCCCTGCGCCGCGGCTTTGCCACGTGGGCGCATCAAAGCGGCTGGGATCTGAAGTCGTTGATGAGTTACGTCGGCTGGAAGGATATGAAGTCAGCCATGCGCTATGTTGAAGCCAGCCCCTTTCACGGGATGGCTCGGATTACGGATAAACCGCTTACGTCGTAGATATCGTTTTCTTCTATTAATACAGTCAGCTAATAGCGAAAACAAATCAGCAGCATCAGGTTTGCCAATGAGCCATCCGTCGAGTGAGTGGGTAGGATTCACCCATCGAATTCACAACCCTGACGGAGAGTCATCAATGCCTATCATCAACAGCCAAGTAAAACCGTTCAAAGCTACCGCGTTCAAAAACGGCGACTTCGTACAAGTCTCGGACGCTGACCTGAAAGGCAAATGGTCCGTAGTGTTTTTCTACCCAGCCGACTTCACCTTCGTTTGCCCAACCGAACTGGAAGACCTGGCCGACAACTACGCTGCGTTCCAGAAACTGGGCGTGGAAATCTACAGCGTTTCGACCGACACCCACTTTGCCCACGCTGCCTGGCACAACACTTCGCCAGCCATCGGCAAAATCGAATACACCATGATCGGCGACCCGACCCACGTCATCTCCCGCAACTTCGACGTGCTGATCGAAGAAGCCGGTCTGGCTGACCGTGGCACCTTCGTGATCAACCCTGAAGGCCAGATCAAAATCGTTGAACTGAACGATGGCGGCGTTGGCCGTGACGCTTCCGAACTGCTGCGCAAGATCAAGGCTGCTCAGTACGTTGCTGCTCACCCAGGCGAAGTTTGCCCAGCCAAGTGGAAAGAAGGCGAGGCCACTCTGGCACCGTCCCTGGACCTGGTCGGCAAGATCTAAGTCTGTGACACGCAACTCAGGGCGGTACGCCGCACCTTCTTAAGTACGCTGCACCGCCCAATAAAAATGCCCGGGCGAGATTCGCTCGGGCTTTTTTTCGCCTCAAATAAAGGAAATCGCCCGTATGTTGGACGCCAATCTTAAAGCCCAGTTGAAATCGTACCTGGAACGGGTCACCCAGCCGATCGAGATCGTTGCCTCCCTCGACGACGGTGCGAAATCCCGTGAAATGCTGGAACTGCTGAAAGACGTTGCCAGTCTTTCGAGCCAGATTACCTTGATCGACAACGGTGATGATGCACGCAAGCCATCGTTCTCGATCAATCGCCCGGGGGCCGACATCAGCCTGCGTTTCGCCGGCATCCCGATGGGCCACGAATTCACTTCCCTGGTGCTGGCCCTGCTGCAAGTCGGCGGCCACCCATCGAAAGCCAGTGCCGAAGTGATCGAGCAGATCCGGTCGCTCAAAGGCGAATTCACCTTCGAAACCTACTTCTCGCTGTCGTGCCAGAACTGCCCGGATGTGGTCCAGGCGCTGAACCTGATGGCTGTGCTGAACCCGAACATCCGTCACGTTGCTATCGACGGCGCGCTGTTCCAGGACGAAGTCAACGATCGCAAGATCATGGCCGTGCCGAGCATCTACCTTAATGGGGAGAACTTTGGTCAGGGCCGTATGGGCCTGGAAGAGATCCTCGCCAAACTCGACACCGGCGCCATTGAGCGTCAGGCCGAGAAAATCAGTGCCAAGCAAGCGTTTGATGTGCTGGTGGTTGGTGGTGGCCCGGCCGGTGCTTCGGCAGCGATCTATGCTGCGCGTAAAGGCATTCGCACCGGTGTCGCGGCTGAGCGTTTCGGTGGTCAGGTGCTGGACACCATGGCCATCGAGAACTTCATTTCCGTGCAGGAAACCGAAGGCCCGAAACTGGCCACGGCGCTGGAAGAACACGTCAAGCAATACGACGTTGACATCATGAACCTGCAACGTGCCGATAAGCTCATCCCGGGCAAGAACGGCGAGCTGCACGAAGTCCACTTCGCCAGCGGCGCGACCCTCAAAGCCAAGAGCGTGATTCTGGCGACCGGTGCGCGCTGGCGTGAAATGAACGTGCCAGGTGAGCAGCAATACCGCAACAAAGGCGTGGCGTACTGCCCGCACTGCGACGGCCCGCTGTTCAAAGGCAAGCGCGTGGCGGTGATCGGCGGCGGTAACTCCGGCGTTGAGGCGGCCATCGACCTGGCCGGGATCGTGGCGCACGTGACGCTGCTGGAGTTCGACGTGCAACTGCGCGCCGACGCGGTACTGCAACGCAAACTGCACAGCCTGCCGAACGTCACCGTGATCACCAGTGCGCAAACCACTGAAGTCACCGGGAACGGCGAGAAGGTCAACGGCCTGCGCTACAAGGATCGCAACAGTGATGAACTGCGCACCGTCGAGCTGGAGGGGATCTTCGTGCAGATCGGTCTGCTGCCCAACACCGACTGGCTCAAAGGCACCATCGAGCTGTCGCCGCGCGGCGAAATCATCGTCGACAACCGTGGCGAGACGTCGATCCCGGGCATCTTTGCTGCCGGTGACGTGACCACCGTGCCGTACAAGCAGATCGTGATTGCGGTGGGCGAGGGCGCCAAGGCTTCCCTCAGCGCGTTCGATCACTTGATCCGCACGTCGGCTCCGGCGTAAACGCCAGTCGCTGAAACGAAAAAACCCATGAGCGATCATGGGTTTTTTTATGCCTGACACATATTCAATTGCAGGAGTGAGCCTGCAGGAGATTGATGTAGTCAGTTACAGCGGCGCAGGCTGAATGATTTCAACCCAGTAGCCATCCGGGTCCTTGATGAACGCCAGGCTTTTCATGCGGCCGTCAGTCAGGCGCTTCTGGAAATCACAACCCAGCTCTTCAAAACGTGCACACGCAGCAACGATGTCCGGCACCGAGATGCAGATGTGGCCGAAACCACGCGGGTCGGTGTTGCCGTTGTGGTAGGCGAATTCGGCGTCGTTTTCGGTGCCGTGGTTGTGGGTCAGTTCGAGGATGCCGGGAATCGACTTCATCCACTCGGTGCGGGCAGCGGCGTCGGCCGGGATCTGCGCCTTGTCGACCAGAGCGAGGAAGTACAGGCTGAATTCGGCTTCCGGAAAGTCACGCTTCTCGACCAGTGAGAAACCCAGTACGCGGGTGTAGAAGTCCAACGACTGAGTGATGTCTTTCACACGCAGCATGGTGTGGTTGAAGACGAAGTTGCGGGTTGCGCTGTCCGGGGTGGCGGTAACGCCGGGGAAAGTGTTCAGTTCGTGCAGGCTCATAGGCCCTCCGTAACAATGGGGCGAGTGAATGGGCGCAATGATACGCATGCGGGCCGGCATCGCCAAACCGAATGCGCGGCTTGCTCTGTGAACGGGCCGGCCTCAGACTTTACTGCTCAATCTGCGAGTGCCTCTGGTAATGATCCGACCGTTCAAAGCGCTGTTCGTTGTCCTTTTCTCGTCGCTGCTGGCCGTTCCGGCACTGGCGGATCAGCCGAGTATCACCTGGCCTGCCGGTTGGGAGGTCCAGGCATTGCCCGACACACCGCCGCAAGTGTCCCGCCAGCGTGCGGTGAAAAACGACGCCGACGGCAATCAGGTCATGGTGATGGAGTTGACCATGACCCAGGTCGAGGCTGGCCATCAGGTCAATGTGCCGGGCGTTCTGCTGGAGATGCGCAAGTCGATTCAGAAAGACTTCTTCCAGGGCGGTTATCAGAGTGTTTGCAACAAGGTGCACCCGGCAAAACTCGGCGCTCTCGATGCACTGGAGACCACCTGCACGATCACCGAAAACGGCCGTCATGTGTTGTCGCAAACATTGGTCGCTGCGGTCGAAGCGGATAAGGCTTATGTACTTTCTTACGCCGGTCAGGCTGAGGTTTATAAGGCCAGCGCCGACGAAATAGTCGCCGCGAGAAACAGCTTGAAACTTTAAGCCTCTGTTCGCTGACCGGTGGTCTTTAGATACCCGAAGGCATTAAGCACAAAGTTAGCGCAGGTTACGCTGGTAACATCCCGGCGCAAAATGTTTAGCCGCGCGTCTTGTGGCTGTTAAAACCGCCTCATAACTAGCCCAAGGGAAATCGTTGCTTTTGTTAGATATTGTCCAAAAAAAAGCCCTGCATAATGCAGGGCTTGTTTGTTGACGCAAGATCAACCGCGCAACCAGGAATCAACGGTGGCTGCACCGTACTGTTCCTTCCAGGCTTTCAGGCCACGGTGGTTGCCGCCCTTGGTTTCGATCAGTTCACCGGTGTGCGGGTTCTGATAGACCTTGACCACGCGAGCGCGGCGGGTTTTCGGTGCGGCAGACACTTGCAGGCCGGATTTGCCCGGGTTCGGATCGAGGATGGCGATGATGTCTTTCAGGCCTTTGCCGTAGGTTTTCATCAGCCCCTGGAGCTTTTCTTCGAATTCGATTTCTTTCTTGAGCCCGGCATCGTTCTTCAGCGATTCCAACTGCTTGAGCTGTTCCTGAAGGGCCTTTTCAGCTGCACGAAATTCAGCGAGTCTGGACAATATCTTTACTCCAATAGTGTGTTTGGCTGATACCAACCGCAAACAAAGCTATAAGCCAAGAGCCTTGAAGCGACTCGGTGATAAATGGCTCACCTGCCAATCTTGCACAGGCTGAAAAAATTGTAGTAGTTAATGCGCCAAGAGTAAATCCTGTTGTTGTCGTCATGTAACAACAGTGGTGTTTTGTATCAATTTGGTGCGTCGGCTCGCAGCGCCCGGGGTTAATTCATTTTAGTTAATGGTGACTTAATGCAGCGATGAAGTCAGCGCCGGGCATGGGTTTCCCGAACAGATAGCCCTGCAGGAAGTTGACGTGGTGTGCAGTCAGATAATCGGCCTGTGCCTGAGTTTCTACACCTTCGGCAACAATACCCAGATCGAGCTTGGCCGAAAGTTCGATAATCGTGTCCAGAATATGCCGTGACAGCGCATCAATTCCGATCATCGCGACGAAGCTTTGGTCGATCTTGAGAAAGTCGACGTTGAATGTTCGCAGGTAGCCCAGGCTCGAGTGCCCGGTACCGAAGTCGTCAATGGCGATCATCACACCCAGCGTATGCAACTGCTCGAACAACTGGTGCGTAATGTCGGTTGGCTCGATCAGTTCGCGCTCGGTCAACTCCAGTACCAGGCTGACGCTGGCGGGCGCAAATGCAGCGAGAAACTCGCGGCAGTCGTCGACCAGTTGCAGGTCCTGACAGTGACTGGCAGTGATGTTGATGCCGATGTGGAAGGGCTTGTCGAAGTCCGGGGACAGCGGGCCGAGCAGGGCGGCGGTCTGCTGCATCAGGGCGCGGGTCATGGGCACGATCAGGCCCGAATGTTCGGCGAACGGGATGAACAGGTCCGGGCGCACCAGACCTTCCTTGGGGTGCTTCCAGCGCATCAGCACTTCAGCGCCGGACCACTTCTTGCTGTCGCCATGCACCACCGGCTGGAAGTACGGGATGAACTCGCCGGCCTCCAGTGCACGGAGCATTTCATGGCTGGGCGAGGTGGAACGTCGTTGCAGGACATGGCCGATAGCGCCCGAAATCACCCCGAAAAATATCAGCAGGCTGAACAACGGCGGGTACTCGTCGGCCATGTAGCGCCAGGTCTCGCCTGGCGGGAAACCGGCGCTGACACTGAAGGCGTAGCGCGAAGACGCCAGCATGCTCTGCGCCACCGGTAATGCTGGCAGCGCACCCTGATGCACCTTGCCATCGGCCGACAGCCAATTGTCGCCGACCTGCAGCAACAACAGCGTCTGCCGACCAATCAGGCGCAGCACGTTGCTCAGGTGGTAGCCATCGAGCGTGGTCAGTGCGCCGCCGCGACCTTCGCTGAGCCGATACACCAACAGCGCGGTGTTCGGGGTGACGGGGTTGCCGTTCATCAACCACAGTTTGCCCTGGGTGTAGTCGCCCGGGTTCACGGCTTCCTTGAACTCACCGAACAACGAGCTGCAATAAAGGTTGTTGTCCCACACCAGATTGGTCGAGCGCACGAAGGGTCGACGGGTCACCTGTTCGCGTAATGCCAGTTTTACGCTCTCGCAGGGCTGGCCGGCCAAGGGCAGTAGATCACTGGCGGCCTGGGCGGTGTTGTCGAGCATCAATTCGAACTGACGCAGCGCCTCGTTGGCGGTGTTTTGCGTGCTCTGTTGCAAGGTACGCTGGGCCTGCATATACAGAATCGCGCTGCCCAACAGGACGGGCAGCAGACCACAAAGCGAGGTCACAATGATGCGCACGCTACGTTTGCGGCGGGGTCTGACGGTCAAGGGCATGGGCGCATCCTGATGCGATAGGGTGAAACTCTCGAATGCAGGCCTGGCAACGGCGCGCCTGTGAAAATCAGCGGAGTCAGAAGGGATGATAGATGGCCGTTGACGCTTGTGCTGCTCACGGTTGATGGATCTGTGTCGCCAGTTCGATAAAGGCCAGCGTGGCCGGAGATGCCTGGCGCTGATCGAGGACGGCAAGGCCGATCTGGCGCTGCACGGCGGGCAACAGTGGCTTCTTTACACAGCGCTGCGTTGCAACGTCCGGTAAGGAGCCTTCGGCGACGATAGTGATCGCCTCGCCACGCCCAACGACATCCAGCGTGCTGAGCAGTTGCGAGCAACGATAGCGGATGTTCGGTTGCAGGCGCGCGGCATTGAACAAGCGTGAAACCAGCTCCGAGGAGCCAGCCTCGGTCAGCACAAACGGATCGGCGCACAAGTCCTTGAGGCTCAGTGCGGGGGACGCGGCCAATGGATGATTGACCGGCAGCAGTGCGACCATCTGGTCTGCGGCCAGGGCGAAGGTATCGAAACGTTCCTCGGGCAGCACCACAAAACCGATGTCGATTCGCCGTTCTTCCAGCCACTGGACAATCTGCCGATCCGGCCCTTCATCAATGTGCACTTCGATGCCCGGATGCGCTTGGCGATAGTGGCGGAGAATCGGCGGGAGCAACTTGATCGACGAGGTGGGGCCGAACGAGCCGATGCGCAACGTGCCGCTTTTCATGCCGCGCGCATCGGCCGCTTCCTGGCGCAAGGTGTTGGCCAGGCCAAGCATGGCCCGCGCGCGCTGCAGCAATTGCTCGCCGATGTCGGTGAGTTCGACCTGCGACTGATGCCGGCGTAACAGTTCGACGCCCAGTTCCTGCTCCAGCGACTTCAGCGCATGCGACACGGCCGACTGCGAAATTCCCAGACGATGGGCGGCGAGGGTGAAACCGCGCAGTTGCGCGACCAGCGAGAAAATCTCCAATTGAGTGAGGGTCATGAGTGTTTGCTCATTTTACGATGACAAGGAATGAGGTGAATGATACGCCATCCTTCAGCTTTCTTCGTTTGGAGCCTCATGCGTAACGTTGAGCAAACCCACACAACAGCCTCCGACCGCCCGGTTTATCTAACCCTTGCAGCGGTCACCATGATTTGGGGCGGGACCTTTGTCGCCGGGCGTTTTCTGGCAGGCAGCCTCAGCCCGCTGTTCGCTGCCAGCCTGCGTTTCCTGCTCGCCAGTGCGGCGCTGCTGGGGTTTCTGTGGATCGCGCGAATCCCGCTGGCGCGGCCAACGCCCCGGCAATGGCTGCAACTGACGCAGCTGGGGTTCTTCGGAATTTTCTTCTACAACCTGTGCTTCTTTTATGGCTTGCACTACATCAACGCCTCGCGTGCTTCGTTGATTGTTGCTTTGAATCCGGCAGTGATCGGCCTCGCCTCATGGTTGCTGTTCAAAGAACGTCTGGGGCGGGTGAAAGTCGCTGGCATCGCGCTGTGCATCGCCGGCGCCAGTCTGGTGATTGTCAGTCGCAATCCGCAAGTGCTTGCGGCGACACCTGACGCGTGGATCGGCGATCTATTGATTCTCGGCTGCGTAGTGGGGTGGGGTGTCTACTCGCTGTTCTCCCAAAGTCTGAACCGGTCCCTCGGCCCGCTGCAGACCGTGACGTTCTCGGTGTTGATCGGCACCGTGATGCTATGGGGGCTGGCGGTAATGCGCGGCGAAGTGAGCGGGGCAGCCTTGATCAGCCTCGGCACGCCACAGTGGCTGAGCCTGATCTACCTCGGCGTGCTCGGCTCGGCGCTGGCTTACATCGGCTATTACGACGGCATCCGCAAAATCGGGGCGACCCGTTCCGGCGTGTTCATTGCGCTGAATCCGTTGACGGCGGTGGTGCTCGGTGCGCTGTTGCTCGGCGAACAGCTGACATTGACCCTGTGCCTGGGCGGCGGCTTGGTACTGGCGGGGATTTACCTGTGCAACAAACCCCTTGCGCCCGCGCCAAAAAGGCGGATTTTATAGAGAGGGCAGACAACCCTATTTACGCTGTGTAGAATCGGGTTACGCATACAATAATAATCGTCTTCTGGCAGCAGAAGCCTCGCCCGCAAGAGCCTTGGGTCGACAATGAAGATATTCGGGTTTCAACTGATCTATGGTGACTTCCTCGCCCGCAGTGTGCGAGGCATCTCCTGCGCACCTCCCGCCGGTCTCAGCATTACTGACAAATAACTCTGGTTAATTGATAAGAATGATGAGGCGTCACCATGACCGATTTATACGAAAACCCAATGGGCCTGATGGGCTTTGAGTTCATCGAGTTCGCATCGCCGACTCCTGGCACCCTGGAGCCGATCTTCGAGATCATGGGCTTCACCAAGGTCGCGACCCACCGTTCCAAGAACGTGCACCTGTATCGTCAGGGCGCGATCAACCTGATCCTCAACAACGAACCCAACAGCGTCGCATCGTACTTCGCGGCCGAACATGGCCCGTCGGTGTGCGGCATGGCGTTCCGCGTCAAGGACTCGCAGAAAGCCTACAACCGCGCCCTGGAACTTGGCGCCCAGCCCATCCACATCGAAACCGGGCCGATGGAGTTGAACCTGCCGGCGATCAAAGGCATTGGCGGCGCTCCGCTTTACCTGATCGACCGTTTCGGCGAAGGCAGCTCGATCTACGACATCGATTTCGTGTTCATCGAAGGCGTTGACCGCAACCCGGTTGGAGCCGGTCTGAAGATCATCGACCACCTGACCCACAACGTTTACCGCGGGCGCATGGCCTACTGGGCCAACTTCTACGAGAAGCTGTTCAACTTCCGCGAGATCCGCTACTTCGACATCAAGGGCGAATACACCGGCCTGACCTCGAAAGCGATGACCGCGCCGGACGGCATGATCCGCATCCCGCTGAACGAGGAATCGTCCAAGGGCGCCGGACAGATCGAAGAGTTCCTGATGCAGTTCAACGGCGAAGGCATCCAGCACGTGGCGTTCCTCACCGACGACCTGATCAAGACCTGGGATCAGTTGAAGAAGATCGGCATGCGCTTCATGACCGCGCCGCCGGACACCTACTATGAAATGCTCGAAGGCCGTCTGCCGAATCACGGCGAGCCAGTGGATCAACTGCAATCGCGCGGCATCCTGCTCGACGGCTCGTCGAACCCGGACGACAAGCGCCTGCTGCTGCAGATCTTCTCGGAAACCCTGATGGGTCCGGTGTTCTTCGAATTCATCCAGCGCAAGGGCGATGACGGTTTCGGCGAGGGTAACTTCAAGGCCCTGTTCGAGTCGATCGAGCGTGACCAGGTGCGTCGTGGTGTACTGACCACCGAGTAATTTTCGACACTGCTACAAATTGTGGGAGCGAGCCTGCTCGCGAATGCGGTCCTTCATTCAACATCAAAGTTGACTGAGTTGACGCTTTCGCGAGCAGGCTCGCTCCCACAGTTGTTTTGTGCTGTTTTAAGGTCGGCGTTGCCGCATCAGGTGCTTGAACCCTTCAAACACCAGCACCACCACCGCCATCCAGATCGGAATGTAGGTCAGCCATTCGCCGGCCTTGATGCTTTCGCCCAGCAACAGCGCCACACCGAGCAGCAACACCGGCTCTACATAGCTGAGCAGGCCGAACAGGCTGAACGGCAGCAAGCGGCTCGCAATGATGTACACCACCAGTGCCGAGGCGCTGATCAGACCGAGCAGCGGAATCAGCCACAGCAGGCCCGGATACTGATCGAACACACCAAAGCCTTGCTCGCCACCGCGCACAAACCAGTACGCCACCGGCAGCATCAGCGTCATGTCGACCCACAAGCCGCCGAGGTGATCGGTCTTCAGGCGTTTGCGCAGCACGAAGTACAGCGGGTAGCCAACCACGACCACCAGCGTCGCCCAGGAAAAACCGCCGACCTGATACAGCTCGTTCGCCACGCCCAGGGTTGCAAAGAACACCGCGATTTTTTGCAGATACGACAGGCTGTCGCCGTATACGATGCGCCCGGTCAGCACCATCGCCAGTGGCAGCAGGAAATAGCCCAGCGACACGTCGAGGCTGTAGCCGTTGAGCGGCGCCCACATGAACAGCCACAGCTGCACGCCGAGCAACGCTGCCGAAACGAGCAGGCCACCGATCAGCTTCGGAAAACCGGCCACACGCCGCAGCAATTCCAGCACCCGCCGCCATTCCCCGGAGACCAGCATGAACACCGTCATGCACGGCACGGTCAGCAGCATTCGCCAGCCAAAGATTTCCACGCCGCTCAACGGGGTGAGCAGCGAGGTGTAGTAATACATGACGGCAAACAGCACCGAGGCTGAAACCGATAAAGCGATACCTTTAGACAAACTGTCCTCGCGGGTGGGTGATCAAACAGGGCGCGCAGGATACGTGGTTTTTGTGTTGAATATTGGCCAAGTGATCAATATTCCCCACATCTTGAAGATAAGCACAAATCCTGTGGGAGCGACGCTACGACGATTCGGTCTGCTCGCGAGAGGGAAGCAAACCTGACATCTTCAGAGACTGATCCACCGCTTTCGCGAGCAAGCCCGCTCCCACAATGGGGTCTGCGGCGAGCCACCCATCCCGATCCAGCCCGCAATCCCGTGTGGGAGCGGGCTGAATCGCGAAGGCGTCCGCCTATTCAACAATCGTGCTGCCTGATCCACCGCTTTCGCGAGCAAGCCCGCTCCCACAATGGGGCCTGCGGCAAGGCACCCATCCCGACCCAAACCTCAATCCCCTGTGGGAGCGGGCTTGCTCGCGAAGCTTTTATGCCTGACGCGGTTGACGGCCCGACACAAAATGGCTCACATCATTGAACCCCGGTGTCGACGCATGCCCCGGTGTCACCAGAGAGTCGATGAACGCCTCATCCTCAGCCGTGATCTTCACCGCCTGCGCCTTGGTGTAGGCGTCCCACTGTTGTTCGGTGCGTGGCCCGACGATCGCCGACGTCACCGCGCTGTTGTTCAGCACCCAGGCAATCGCGAATTCGACGATGCCAACCCCGCGGCCTTGGGTGTATTGCTGAATCTGTTGGGCAATGCGCAGCGATTCCACGCGCCATTCGGTTTCCAGAATGCGTTTGTCCTGACGCCCGGCGCGGCTGTTGGCGTCCGGGGTTACGTCCGGCGCGTATTTGCCGCTGAGTACGCCACGGGCCAGCGGGCTGTAAGGCACCACACCGAGGCCATAGGTTTGCGCGGCGGTGATCTGCTCGGTCTCGGCCTGGCGGTTGACGATGTTGTACAGCGGCTGGCTGATCACCGGGCGGTCGACACCGAGCTTGTCCGCGATGCGAATCACCTCGGCAATCCGCCAGCCACGATAGTTCGACAGGCCCCAGTAACGGATCTTGCCCTGGCGAATCAGATCGCCAATCGCCGATACGGTGACTTCCAGCGGGGTGTTGTGGTCTTCGCGGTGCAGGTAATAGAGGTCGAGGTAGTCGGTGCCGAGACGCGTCAGGCTGGCCTCCAGCCCGTTGAAAATATGCTTGCGGCTCAAACCGCTGCGGTTCGGCACACCGTCCACCGGGCCGAAACCGACCTTGGTCGCCAACACCCAATCATGCCGGTGGCGAGCAATCGCCTCGCCGACGATCTCTTCGGAGCGGCCATTGGTATAAACGTCGGCAGTGTCGATGAAATTGATGCCTTGATCCCAGGCCTTGTCGATGATGCGCAGCGAATCCTCTGCGCTGGTCTGCTCGCCAAACATCATCGTGCCGAGGGTGAGGGTAGACACCTGCAACCCCGAGTGCCCCAGTGTGCGATAGCTCATGCCGAAATCCTTTTGTCGGTGGGAAAACTCCAATCAAATACCAGAAGCGTCCGATGCGGCAAAGTGAATTATCGGCTGAGTAACGCACAACGCGCCTGCAAAAACGTCTGCAGTACCCGGACTCGCTCGGACACCTGCACCCGATGCGGGCACAGCAGGTTGAACGGCACGCTCTCGCCTTGCCAGTCATTGAACAGCGTCACCAGTCGCCCGGCGTGCACGTCTTCGGCGACGTCCAGCCAGGCCTTGTAGGCGATGCCATGCCCGGCCAGCGCCCAGCGCCGTGCGACTTCGCCGTCATCGCTTAAGTAGTCGCCGTGGACTTCGACTTCCAGCGTTTCGTCCTCGCGACTAAAACGCCAGGTGTTGTAAGGCCGCCCCTTGCGCAGGTAGAGCAGGGCGCTGTGCTCGCTCAATTCGCCGGGATGTTGCGGTGTGCCATGGCTGGACAGATAGTCGGGGCTGGCGCAGGCAACCCGCCGATGCGCCGGCAGAATCGGCAACGCCACCAGCGTCGAATCGCTGGGCACGCCGTAGCGCAGGGCGACGTCCACGGTTTCGCGAAACAGGTCGGCCTGGCGATCGTTGAGCAGCAACTGCAGCTGGATATTCGGATGTTCGCGCTTGAAGTCGTCCAGCCACGGCAGCAACACGTTGCGCCCGAAGTCCGACGGCGCCGCGAGTTGCAGCACTCCGCTCAGGCCTTCGCCGTGTTGCTTGAGCGCTTGTTCACCTTCGGCCAGCGCACCGAGGGCGATGCGCACGCTGTCGAGATAACGCCGACCTTCTTCGGTCAGGCGCATGCTGCGAGTCGAGCGGGCGAGCAGGCGGATACCGAGCCGGGTTTCCAGCCTCTTTAGCGCAATGCTGGCAGCGGCGGGCGTCAGTTCCAAGGCACGGGCAGCGGCAGAGATACTGCCGGAATCGGCCACGCGGACGAAGATCTCCAGATCGAGAATCGAGCTCATTGGTAAAAATCCTTTAAAGATCTTTGCGCTTTTGCGGGATTTTTCCGTGATTGGCAAGCCCAGCTGCTGCAATCAGTGAGCTGCACGCTTTTGCCTGAAAGCAAAAAGATCGCAGCTTGCGGAAGCTCCTACATAGAAATACGTGTTTTCTGTAGGGGCTGCCGCAGGCTGCGATCTTTTGATTTAAAGCGTTATTACGCGCGTAACGTGCGCGTCATGCGCAACGCCAGCAAGCTGCCGCCGACGATCACACCCGCCAGCAGGTACAACGCCGCATCGGTCGAACCGGTGCTGTCCTTGACCCAGCCGACCAGGTACGGGCTGAGGAAACCCGCCATCTGCCCCATCGAATTGATCAACGCCAGGCCACCGGCAGCAGCACCCGCGCTCAACATGGCGGTCGGTACCGGCCAGAACATCGGCAGACCGGTCAACGCGCCCATGGTCGCAAGGGTCAGGCCGAGGATGGCGATGGCCGGGTTGGCGGCGAAGTTCACCGCGATGACCAGGCCGATGGCGCCCATCAGCATCGGCACCACCAAGTGCCAGCGGCGTTCTTTGCGCAAATCCGCCGAACGCCCGACCAGCAACATGAACACCGCCGCCAGCAAGTACGGAATCGCGCTCAGCCAACCGATCACCAGGTTGTCGCTGAAGCCAAGGTTCTTGATGATCGACGGCAGCCAGAAGTTGATCGCGTACACGCCGCTCTGGATGCAGAAGTAGATCAAGCCGAAGGCCCAGATCGCCGGGTTCTTGAACACCGCGAGCAGCGAGTCGGACGTGGTCTTTGGTTTGTTCGCCAGGTCTTCAGCCTGATCAGCTTCAAGGACGGAGCGCTCATGTGCGGTCAGCCACTTGGCGTTGGCGAAGCTGTCGCTGAGCAGGAAGTACGCGAGCACGCCGAGGATCACGGTCGGGATGCCTTGCAGCAGGAACATCCACTGCCAGCCGGCCAGACCACCTTGCCCGGCGGCGAAGTGATTGAGGATCCAGCCGGAGAACGGACTGCCGAGCAGGCCCGAGACTGGGATCGCCGACATGAACAGCGCCATGATCCGCCCACGGCGGAACGTCGGGAACCACTGCGAGAGGTACAGCACTACGCCCGGGAAGAACCCGGCTTCGGCCGCGCCGGTAAACAGGCGCAGGGTGTAGAACTGGGTCGGCGTGGTGACGAACAACAGGCAAGTCGACAGCGTGCCCCAGGTGATCATCATCAGCGCGATCCAGCGTCGTGGGCCGAATTTGGTCAGCGCCAGGTTGCTCGGTACGCCGCACAACACGTAGCCGATGAAGAAGATACCGGCACCGAGGCCATACACGGTTTCGCTGAACTTCAGCGCGTCGAGCATCTGCAGTTTGGCAAATCCAACGTTGACCCGGTCGAGGTAGTTGAACAGGTAGCAGATGAAGATGAAGGGGATCAAACGCAGGGTGATGCGTTTGTAGACGGCGTTTTTACCGTCATCGATGGTCTGGGTAGCTGCGGCGCTCTGCGACATAGCGGCTCTCTCTTTATTATGATTTTTTGCGATGCACAGGTTAACGTTGATCGCCCTGAGAGTCTCGGCCACCTGTGGCCGGATTGTCTTTGTGCCTGAGCACAGGGTTTGCCGTCAGACCCTGTGCGGGTGAACAACCGTCCGCCGCCGCTGCTTGAGGATTTTGCCGATCATGTTCGAACTCGATCACGACCTTGCTCAGGATATCGTCGACCGGGCCATGGCCATTTTGCCCTACAACGTCAACGTCATGGACAGCCAGGGCTTGATCCTCGGCAGTGGCGAGCCGGAGCGCATCAATACTCGCCACGAAGGCGCACAACTGGTGCTGGCCAACGGTCGTGTGGTCGAGATCGACGCGCAGACGGCGGTGCATCTGAAAGGTGTGCAACCGGGGATCAACTTGCCGCTGTTACTCGATCAACGTTTGATCGGCGTGCTCGGCATTACCGGTGAGCCGGAACAACTGCGCACCTACGCCGAACTGGTGCGCATGACCGCGGAAATGCTGGTCGGCCAGCGCAATCAGCAAGCCGAACAGCAATGGCGGCGCCAGCGTTGCGATGACCTGCTAGCGTTGCTGTTGAGCGAAGCCGGGGACTCGCCGCGCCTGGTCGATGAGGCGCAGCAACTGGGGCTCAAGCCGCAATTAACCCGGGTGCCGTATCTGTTCGAACTGGGCCTGGAACATGGCCCGGGGCAAACCGTCGAGGCGTTGAGCGCCTGGTTGACCTCGCGTTATCCGGACAGCTGGTGCGTGAGTTCGGCCAAGTCATCGCTGCTGTGGTGTCGCCCGGCGGCTCAGAACGTTGAGCATGATCGTTTGCTGGAAAAGCTTGACGGCCTCGGCTGGAACATTCTGCGCATTGCTGTCGGTGGGCAGGCGGACGGGCTGGCCGGGTTGCGTCGTTGTTATCGGCGGGTCGGCGATCTGCTTGCCTATGGCCGGGACGTGTTACCGCACTCGCGCTTGCTGACCCTCAATCGCTATCGCTTGCCGGTGATGCTCTGGCGCCATCGCAACGATGATGCGCTGGACGAGTTGCTCAAACCGTTGCGTAAAGTCATCGCCAAGGACGGCAACGGCCAACTGCTCGCGACCCTGCGCAGTTGGTGCGAGCACGACGGACAGAGCCAGGCGTGTGCCGATGCACTGGGCATTCATCGCAACAGTTTGCGTTACCGGATGGAGCGGATTGCCGAGATCAGCGGGGTGGATCCGCTGCGTCTGGATGGGATGTTGGCGTTGTACCTTGGGGTGCAGTTGTTGCCGCAGACTGATCCAGGCTGATCGGGTGTTTTCAAAGAAGCCTTCGCGAGCAAGCCCGCTCCCACCTTTTGCAATGCATTCCTCCTGTGAGAGCTTGCTCCCACCTTTTGGAATGCATTCCTCCTGTGAGAGCTTGTTCCAACCTTTTGGGGTTCACTCGTCCTGTGGGAGCGGGCTTGCTCGCGAAGAGGCAGGTACATACAACACATCTCTCGCTGAGCTTTTGTGGAAATGAACAATAAACGCCCACCCCGCTTGTGCAGCGGACAGGCGTCAATGCGCATGCCGACTGGCAGCATGAGAAGCATTGGAACTGGAGAATTCGCATGAAGATCGTCATCGCCCCCGATTCGTTCAAGGACAGCCTGAGTGCCCAAGGCGTTGCCGAGGCCATTGCACTGGGCCTGGCGCAGGTCTGGCCGCACGCCACACTGGTCAAATGCCCGATGGCCGACGGCGGCGAGGGGACGGTGGAGTCGATTCTTGCCGCCTGCGAGGGCGAGTTGCGCCGCACCCGGGTGCGTGGCCCGCTGGGCGCGCCGGTCGACGCTGCGTGGGGCTGGTTGCCGCATAACCACACCGCGATCATCGAAATGGCCGAAGCCAGTGGCTTGCAATTGGTGCCGCCGGGGCAGCGTGATGCGTGCATCAGCAGCACATTCGGCACCGGTGAACTGATTCGCGCCGCGCTTGATGCCGGCGCGCAACGGGTGATTTTGGCGATTGGTGGCAGCGCGACCAACGATGGCGGCGCAGGTGCCATGCAGGCGCTTGGGGTCAAGTTGCTCGATGCGCAAGGTCAGGCTCTGGTGCCGGGCGGTCTTGCGTTGGCGCAACTGGCGCGTCTGGACCTGAGCGCACTTGACCCACGTCTGGCCCAGGTGCGCTTCGACATCGCCGCCGACGTCAACAACCCGCTGTGCGGCCCGCACGGTGCCTCGGCAATTTTCGGCCCGCAAAAAGGCGCGTCACCGACCCAGGTGCAGCAACTGGATCAGGCACTGGGGCACTTCGCCGAACTTTGTGCGCAAGCGCTGGGCAAGGACGTTCGCGATGAACCGGGAAGCGGTGCAGCGGGTGGATTGGGCTTTGCCGCCAAGGCATTTCTCGGCGCGCAATTCCAGGCCGGGGTTGAAGTGGTGGCGGAACTGGTGGGCCTGGCCGACGCCGTCAACGGTGCCGATCTGCTGATCACCGGCGAAGGCCGCTTCGACGCGCAGACCTTGCGCGGCAAGACCCCGTTCGGTGTGGCGCGGGTCGCCAAACAGCACGGTGTGCCGGTGATCGTCATTGCGGGCACGCTGGGCGAGGGTTATCAGGAACTCTACGAGCACGGCATCGATGCGGCATTCGCCGTGACCAGCGGCCCGATGACCCTGGAACAGGCCTGCGCCGAGGCGCCGCGCTTGTTGCGCGAACGGGCGACGGATATTGCCCGGGTCTGGCAGATGGCCAAACTCAATATCTGACGCACTGAAAACATTGTGGAGAGGGGATGAATCCCCTCACCACAGGGGGGCAAGCTGGAAAGGTGTTTCAGCTCTGAAACACCTTGAAAAATATTTCCGCTTTACACGCAACCTTCCTAAAGCCCGGCCGATACAGAGATCAGGCGCACACAGATTCCCTCGAACAGTGACGCCGGACTGAACCCGCCCAAGGGCCAGTGATGACGGCAAGGACGCTCGCAGTTACCTCTATCCGAGAGTCCAACCATGTCCTTGCGTAACCTGAATATCGCGCCCCGTGCCTTCCTCGGTTTTGCCTTTATCGCCTTGCTGGTGATCGTCCTTGGCGTGTTCGCCGTCAATCGCATGTCGACCATTCGCCAGGCCTCTGTCGATATGGAAACCAATCAACTGCCCAGCGTCGCGTACCTGGGCAAAGTCACGGAAAACGTCCTGCGCCTGCGCATTCTGTCGTTCCGCGTATTGGTCAACCGAGAGCCGGCGGCGTTGCAGGATGCCCAGACCCGCATCAACGAACTGGTGGACAAGGTGCGCAGTGCCCAGGCCGCTTATGCCGCTTTGCCGGCCGGAGGGGAGGAACTGGCGCAATACAAGGTCTTCGCCGCGACGCTCGACAACTACTTGCAAGCGCAAAACCAGATGATGGAGCTGTCGCGCCAGGACAAGGTCGAAGACATGCGCACCCTGATCAATACACGGATCAAGGACGGCACCGATCAGATGGGCGAGCAGCTCAACAAACTGATCGCAATCAACGCTTCGGATGCGAAAGACGCCTCCGCTCAGGCCGGCGAACATTACGACAGCGCCATTACCGGTATCGTCACTGTTGCCGTTGTCGCGGCACTGGCCACCGTGCTGCTGGCCTTGCTGCTGACCCGCAGCATCGTCACCCCGTTGAACCGTGCAGTACTGGCGGCGCAAACCATCGCCGGTGGCAACCTGAGCAAAACCATCGAAGTCGATGGCAAGGACGAAGCCACGCAGTTGCTGCAGGCGCTGGCCACGATGCAAACCAACCTTCGTAAAACCATCGAGCAGATCGCGGGCTCGGCCACCCAGTTGGGCGCCGCCGCCGAAGAACTCAGCGCGGTCACCGAAGAAGCCTCGCGTGGCTTGCAACAGCAGAACGATGAGATCGAACAGGCTGCGACGGCCGTCAACGAAATGACCGCCGCCGTGGAAGAAGTGGCACGGAACGCCGTATCGACCTCCGAGGCCTCGAACCAGTCGACCCACGCCGCCCGCGAAGGTCGCGATCAAGTAGTGAAGACCGTCGACGCGATCCAGATCATGACCCGCGACGTGCAGAACACCGCGCAGATGATCGAAGGCCTGGCCGCGCAGGGCCGCGACATCGGCAAGGTGCTCGACGTGATCCGCGCCATCGCCGAACAGACCAACCTGCTGGCCCTCAACGCCGCCATTGAAGCGGCACGTGCCGGTGAGGCCGGGCGTGGGTTTGCGGTGGTGGCGGACGAGGTGCGCGCCTTGGCCCATCGCACCGCGCAGTCGACCCAGGAAATCGAGAAAATGGTCGCCGGCATTCAAAACGGCACCGGTGAAGCGGTGTCGTCGATGCAGCAAAGCAACCAGCGCACCCAGACCACCCTGGAAATGGCCCGCGCCGCCGGTGTGGCGCTGGAGCAGATCACCCAGTCGATCCATCAGATCAACGAACGCAACCTGGTGATCGCCAGTGCGTCGGAAGAACAGGCGCAGGTGTCTCGCGAAGTCGACCGCAATCTGGTCAATATCCGCGATCTGGCCACGCAATCGGCTGCCGGGGCCAATCAGACCAGCGCTGCGACCCATGAGCTGTCGCGTCTGGCGGTGGATTTGAACGCCATGGTGGCGCGTTTTGTGATTTGAGATAGGGTGAAGGCTGGAGACCGCGCAATCAGGAGACGTACATGCGCTATTCAGCCTTGACCCAACGAATCGCCGGGGAGGGAGCAGCGGCCTGGCAGATTCATGACCGAGCGCTGGAGTTGCGCGCCGAGGGTGTCGATATCCTGCTGCTGAGCGTGGGTGATCCGGATTTCGATACGCCGCTGCCGATCATTCACGGCGCCATCGATAGCCTGTTGGCGGGCGATACGCATTATTCCGAGGTGCGTGGCCGTTTGGCGCTGCGCAAGCTGATCGCCGCTCGTCATCAGCGCCGCAGCGGTCAGGTGGTGGATGCCGAGCACGTGATCGTGCTGCCCGGCGCGCAATGCGCGGTGTATTCAGTAGCCCAATGCCTGCTGGATCCGGGCGATGAAGTGATCGTCGCCGAACCGATGTACGTGACCTATGAGGGCGTATTCGGGGCGTGCGGCGCGACGGTGGTGCCGGTTCCGGTGCGGGCGCAGAACGGTTTTCGCGTTGACCCGGCCGATGTCGCGGCGCGGATTACACCGAAAACCCGCGTCCTGTTGCTTAACAGCCCCAACAATCCGTCCGGCGCGAGCCTTTCCCTAATGATCTGGCAGGAACTGGCGGCGCTCTGCGTGCGCCACGACTTGTGGCTGATCAGCGACGAGGTCTACAGCGATCTGCTCTATGAGGGCGAGCACGTCAGCCCGGCGAGCCTGCCGGGCATGGCCGAACGCACCGCGACCATCAACAGCCTGTCCAAATCCCACGCCATGAGCGGTTGGCGGGTCGGCTGGTCGATCGGCCCGAAAGTGCTGGCCGAGCATTTGGTGAACCTGTCGTTGAGCATGCTGTTCGGCTTGCCGGATTTCGTGCAGAAAGCTGCGGAAGTCGCGCTGGAAAGCGATCTGCCGGAAGTGGCGCAGATGCGTGAGGAATACCGTTTGCGCCGGGATCTGGTGTGCGAGCGGTTGCGCGGTTGTCCGGGGTTGCAGCCGATTCGTCCGGATGGCGGGATGTTCGTGATGGTCGATGTGCGTCAGACCGGGTTTGGCGCGCAGGCGTTTGCCGAGCGGTTGCTGGAGGGTTACGGGGTGTCGGTGCTGGCTGGGGAGGCGTTTGGGCCTAGCGCGGCGGGGCATATTCGCATCGGGCTGGTGCTGGACCGGGTGAAACTGGGCGATGCCTGCGCGCGGATTGCGTTGTGTGCGGCGCAGCTGTTGCAGGCGCGCAGTGCCTGAGAGATGTGTGTGGTTTGAACCGGCCTCTTCGCGAGCAAGCCCGCTCCCACAGTAGATGGGCGTGTACAAAACATTTTCTGTACACACTACCCCCCTGTGGAAGCGGGCTTGCTCGCGAATGCAATCTGCCATTCAGCGCATTTTTCAGCCCTGCCAAGCTACCGGGTTGACCAGATTCGCCGGCTTCTCCCCAGCCAGCGCAGCAAGCAGGTTCTCCACCGCACATCGCGCCATCGCTTCGCGCGTCTCATGCGTCGCCGAGCCCATGTGCGGGGTCGCCACCACATTGTTCAGCTGCAACAGCGGCGAGTCATGATTCAACGGCTCACGCTCGAACACATCCAGCCCCGCCGCACGAATCCGCTGATGGTGCAGCGCGTCGATCAGCGCCGCCTCATCCACGACTTTGCCCCGCGAAATATTGATGAAGATGCTCTCCGGGCGCATCAGCGCAAACTGCTCGGCACCGATCAGGCCTTCGGTCTGTGCGGTCAGCGGCAAGGTCAGGCAAATGAAATCCGCCTCTTGCAGCAGCGCTTCGAGGCTGCGGTACTGCGCATCGAAACGTGCCTCGACCGCCGGTTTTCGCGATTGGCTGTGATAAAGCACCGGCATGCCAAAACCGAAATGCCCACGCTGGGCCAGGGCCTCGCCGATACGGCCCATGCCGATGATGCCCAGGGTCTTGCCATGCACATCGGTGCCGAAATGCGCCGGGCCGATGTTGCGGTGCCATTGGCCGCTGCGCACCATGTTCGCCAGTTCTACCACGCGCCTGGCCGTGGCGAGGATCAGCGCGAAACCGGTGTCGGCAGTGGTTTCGGTGAGCACGTCCGGGGTGTTGCTCAGCAGGATCTTGCGCCGGGTCAGGTAGTCGATGTCGTAGTTGTCGACGCCCACCGAAACGCTGGCGATGGCCTGCAGTTGCGGCGCCAGGTCGAGCAGCGCCGCGTCGAGTTTCAGGCTGGCGCCGAGCAAACCGTGCGCGCCGGGCAGGGCGTCGCGCAGCTTCATCAGGCCGTCGGCATCGAGGCTTTCGATCAGCGTCACGTCACAGTGTTGTTGCAGGCGCGTCATCAGCGCCGGCGAGAGTTTCTTGTAAAGCACGACTGTTTTTTTCATGGGCAGAATCTCTTCAGGAATGCGCTGGCACGGGACGCGTGGCAACGGCTTTGGCCACGACGCGGTCACTGGCACCGGGCTTGAGAAAAATCGTCAGCACCACCGACAGCAGCAACGCGCCACTCATCAGCAGGTACGAGGCACCGGGCGAGCCGGTGGAGCTGTTCAGGTAACCGACCAGGTACGAGCCGCCGAACGAACCGAGCGCGCCCATGCTGTTGATCAGCGCCATGGCGCCACCGGCGACGTTGGCCGGCAGGATCTCCGGCACGATGGCGAAGAACGGCCCGTAAGGCGCGTACATGCAGGCGCCGGCAATTACCAGCAAGGTGTACGACCACCAGAAGTGTTCCGCGCCCAGGGCGTAGGATCCGTAGAACGCAATAGACGCGATCAGCAGTGGCGGCCAGACGAAGCGTTTGCGCTTTTGCAGTTTGTCCGAGCCCCACGACACAGCGAGCATGCCGATCACCGCCGCGAGGTACGGCAGCGCCGACAGCCAGCCGGCTTCGATCATGTCCATTTGCGCGCCGGCCTTGAGAATCGACGGCAGCCACAGCACAAAGCCGTAGACGCCGATGCTCCAGCAGAAAAACTGCAATGCCAGAATGATCACCTTCGGCGAACGGAAGGCTTCGGCGTAGTTCTTCACCGCTTTGATCCCGACCTGTTCGGCGGCGAGGGCGCTTTCCAGGTCATGCTTTTCCTGTTCGCTCAGCCACTTGGCCTGAGCGGGACGATCATCGGCCAGCTTCCACCAGATAAACGCCCAGATCACCGCCGGCAAGCCCTCGATGATGAACATCCAGCGCCAGCTGAAATGCTGCACCAGATACCCCGAGACCACCGACATCCACAGCATGGTCACCGGGTTGCCGAGGATCAGGAAAGTGTTGGCGCGCGAGCGTTCGGCACGGGTGAACCAGTGGCACAGATAAACCAGCATTGCCGGCATCACTGCCGCTTCGACCACGCCGAGCATGAAGCGAATCACGATCAGCCAATAGGCGTTGGAAACGACCCCGGTGAGGGTGGCGAGGCCGCCCCAGAAAATCAGGCTGAAGAAGATCAGCTTTTTCACGCTGTGCTTTTGCGCGTAGATCGCGCCGGGCACCTGGAAGAAAAAGTAGCCGAGGAAGAACAGCGCCCCGAGCAATGAAGACAGGCCCGGGGTGATCATCAGGTCGGCGGCCATGCCCGAGGCAGCGGCGAAGCCGTAGTTGGCCCGGTCCAGATACGCCAGGCTGTAGGTGATGAAGACGATCGGCATGATGTACCACCAGCGGCGGGTGGCGAGGGTTGCAGTTTTCATGGTTTTGCTCCTGAGCTTGTTGTTTTTGTCGCAGCAGGTTCAATTAATGGTTTGTCTGGGCGGGCCTCTTCGCGAGCAGGTTCGCTCCCCCAGGGGAATGCGTTTCAAATGTGGGCGTGAGCCTGCTCGCGAAGGCGGACTCGAATTCAGCGATGAGTTCGGATCGGGTCGGCAAACCCTCCATATCCCCGCGACTCTGCACCGCCCGACTGCCAATCCAGTTCGCACGCTGCACTGCCTCGGCAAAACTCTGGTGTTCCAGCAGGGCGCTGATCATGCCGACGGCAAACCCGTCACCCGCGCCGACGGTATCAACCACGTTGGTCACCGGTACTCCGGCGACAAAGCCCTGATCCAGTTGCGTGCGGTAATAGGCGCCCTGAGGCCCCAGCTTGATCGCCACCGCTTCAGCGCCTTGATCGAGATAAAACGCGGCAATGTCCGCCGGGTCTTCAAACCCGGTGAGCAAACGGCCCTCACTCAACCCCGGCAACACCCAGTGGGCGAGGGCAGCGAGACGATTTATCTCGCGGATCATTTCCTGCTCGCTGGCCCACAGGCTCGGACGCAGGTTCGGGTCGAACGACACGCTGCGTCCGGCCTGGCGCATGCGGGTCATCAGCTCGAAAGACATTTCCCGCGCGGTGGCCGACAGCGCCGGTGGAATCCCGGTGGCGTGCAGGTGACGGGCACTCAGCAGGCTGGTGCTGATCGACTGCGGCGACAGATGACTGGCCGCCGAGCCACGGCGGAAATACTCGACCTGCGGGTCGCTGCCATCGTCGTTACGGGACTTGAACTGGAAACCGGTCGGGTGCTGGTTATCGACCGCGACATGGCTGCAATCCAGACCTTCCCTGATCAAGGTCTCGACCACAAACCGTCCGAGGGAATCATTGCCGACCCGGCTCAGCCACGCCACGTTGAAGCCCAGTCGCGACAGACCGATCGCCACGTTGCTGTCGGCGCCGGCAATGCGTTTGTGAAAGTGTTCGACCGCGGCCAGTTCACCGGTCTGCTCGGCGACCAGCATCGCCATGGTTTCGCCGAACGAGAGAATATCGATATCAGACATGGGCAGGCTCCAGGCGCGATTGGCCAAGGCGGGCGAGGGCGGTGACGTGTTCGGTGGTGAGTTGCACCAGGTCATCGCCCTGCAACGGATATTCGGCGGCGCGCATAACGCCTTGGGCCATGTGCCGCAGCAGTTGTTCCCAAAGATGCAGGTCGCTGACGGCCGGCGGCACCGCCACCAGCTTGCCGTCGGCACGCCGAGCCACGGCTTTGCAATGTACGTAGCCGACATGCCGCCCGAGCAAGCGTGCGGCGTTGGCGGCCGATTGGTCCTGCCACTGCCAGTTGCCGATGTCGAAGGTCATTTTGACCGGCAGGTTGTGCTGCTCGACGGCGGCGAAAAAGCGCTGGAACGGTTCGATACGGCCGCCGTGCAGGGTTTGGTCATTCTCCACCAGTACCTGCACCGGGCTGTTGCCGAGCAGTTGCTGCAACGCCTGCAGATCACAGTTATCGGTGAAATAGCCGAGCGAGACTTTCAACCATTTCGAGCCGAACGCCTGGGCGTGTTGCAGAGCGCTGATCAATTCGGGATTGGGCCGCGCCTGGCCGGCGAGCCATAGTTCGGTCGGCGACGAATAGATGCTTTGCAGACCCTGCGCCTGAGTGGCGGCCCGCAGCTGCTCGGGCACTTCACGGGTCAGCAGTTCTTCACGCCATTCAATACGATCGGCGCCGGCAGCGGCCAGCACATCGATGAAAAAGTCCTGCCCGCGCTGGCGTACCAGTTCGGCGCCGTAGCTGGACAGGCTGATGGAAACGGCAGGTTTATTCATTGTTATCTACCTCTGAAACCGGTTTCATTTTTGTTCAAAAAAAATCGTTCTCTCGAACTTCATCGCTGGCAAGCCAGTTCCCACAATGTCACTGGAAAGCTCAGAACCTGTGGGAGCGGGCTTGCCCGCGAAGAGGCCGTATCAGTCACCGCAAAATCCACGGGTCGAACCGCGCTCTATGAGCACCGGCGCAAAATCCAGCATTCGTGCCGCTTCATCATCCCCCCGCAAACGCTTGAGCAAACACTCAAAAGCTCGCGCGCCAATCTCCTCTGTAGGCTGGGCGAGGGCAGTAATCCCGCTGCCCACCAACGGATACCAATCCAGATCATCCAGCGCGATCAGCCCGACATCCTCGAACAACCGACAGCCAACTTCGCGCAAGGCCAGCGTGCAGGTCAGCGCCGCCACGCCATTGGCGCAGAACAGGGCTTTCGGGCCCGAATCAGGTGTGTTCAAAAAGGTTTGAAGATCGTTCGCAAGGCTTGGGCCGGTCTCCAGCACCGCGCCATGCATGTCTTCGCGCTGGCCAATCTGCTGCTGAAAGCTGCTGACCCGCTCGATCCGCGAACTGGTGCCGTCATAGGGTTCAGTCACCAGCAGTACATCGTGATAGCTGCGCTGCTGAAGGTGTTCGAGCGCCATCTCGATGGCCTGCGGGTTGTCCAGCCCGACCATGTCGCTGTCCAGGCCTTCAACCTTGCGATCCACCAGCACCAGCGGCATTTCCCGCTTCAACTCATCCAGCTCATCCCGGTGATGACCGAGGGTGTTCACGATCAGCCCTTCGATGTTGTACGAGCGCAGGAGCGCCAGGTGCTGGCGTTCCTGCTCGTCATCGCGGTCGGTGTTGCACACCACCAGGCTGTAGCCGTGCGCACGGCAGGCGGTTTCCACCCCGTGCATCACCGCAATCGAATAAGGGTTGCGGATATCGGCCACCAGCATGCCGATCAGGCGGGTACGCCCGCGTTTCAGACCTCGGGCCATTTGATTGGGGCGGTAGCCGAGTTCGGCAATCGCCTGTTCGATGCGCTGGGCAATGGCATCGGAGAGCAGGGCACGGTCATCGCCGATAAAACGCGAGACGCTGGCCTTTGACACGCCAGCGCGCTCGGCGACATCGAGCATGGTGACGCGGCTGCGCTGGGCGGCGGAGAAGTCGTTCAAGGTTTGAACCTTTTATTGGAGTTATACATTTCAATGGTTATGAAACCGGTTTCAGAAGACAACAATAACGCTATGCCGTCAAGTCTGGACACAGGGCAGATCCAGAAGTCCGGCGACGAGCGGTAGCTTTACCTGTCAGATATGACAGTAGGCAGTTGTGGGAAAACAGCGCTCAATCACTCCCAGTGTGAACCGAAGAAATCTGTGCTTGAGACGTAGATCATCTGGAGACGCATCCACAATGTCGCAGCCCAAAGAGCAAATTACCGCCGCGCCACTCAGGGTCGAGGGGGTCAGTGATCTGGATCCGGATGGCCGAATTCCATTGGACAAGTTAATCAATGGAACCTCGGTCATCATTCCCCGATGGGTGAGATTTCCAGGGCCGCAACAACCCGGCGATCCGGTCGAACCCTATACGGATCTATATATTTATTGGTTGCAGAATGGTGTCGAGAAAGAACTGTATCGCAAACGCTATACCTTCATTGACGACCAACCGGAGTTTAAGTACGCACTGACCCCGGCAATGTTGGAAGACGATGGCAGCGCCTTCATCCGTTACGTACTCGAAGGTTACGACGGGAATCTAGATCCCTCACCCTCCCGGAAATTGACGATTGATCACACGGTACACCCAGATCTTCAGAAACCCGGTTTTCCTGACGCTGACTTCTGGGGCAATTTGAACTGCAAAACGCTGCCACCCATTTGGGAAAAGATCCGTATAGAAGTAAAGCCTGAAACGCTGTTTCAAACACTTGATGTCTGTGAACTCCAATGGCAGGGGTTTGCTTCATTAAATGGCAGTCCGCCGGCGCTGACGCCGCTGCATATATTCAGTAAGACATTAAATGAAGTTGATGTCAGGCAAGGATTTGTTCTGGATATCCCCTTTGATCCCTATGTTCGACCGATGTTTGATAAACATTCTGGAACTGCGATGTATACGTTGGTGCGCAGTGGTGTTCCGCGGGCGAAGTCTGGTGTTGCTTTGGTAAAGATTGACCGAATTATTCCGGGGGAAACAGTGCCCTGCGGAGGGAGAGCGTAGATAACGATGTGGTTGTGCGTTAGGTATGACTTGAATGCAGTTGTCTCAACTTTAAATGCTTGCCTTATAGATCGGCATGATCAAATTGATTGGAGAAAAAAATGACTATCCAGGAAAAAATCGGTAAAGGAAAAAAACTGACGGCACAGGAAATTGCCGAGAACTCGCGTTTGGCATTGAGGACTTCTTCACTCAATGTCAGCATTCTGGCGCAGCCTCCGGTCATAGTCGGGAAGATTGTCGATGACTTGATTCCAAAAGCCATTCTGGACCCGGGCCCCATGATCGTTCGTTTCGATACGACCACGATCATTGCACCGCATGATGGTGATGAATGGGCGCTCTACCAGCGCAAGGGAATAAACGGTAGCCTGGTTTTGATCAAGGAAGACGCATTCGGTCCCATCGCAACACGCCCGCAGTTCCTGGACATCGACGTGCCCACCGCTCCATTGCTGGATGACGATCTGGCGAAAGCTTCAACGACGTATCAGTACCAGTTCATCTTTTACAGGGGGGCTGACGGCAACCCGGATGCCTTGGCTTGGGTGACTGCGGAAATCGACCGTACCGCACCTGAGCAGGATAAGACCTCGGGGCGTAAATTCAAGCCAGAAGCAGCGGTTTTTACGAACTTGCCAGCCCGCGGCACCATTGATGATGAATGGCTGGCGAATAACCCGTTTCTGAATTTGATAGTGAATATCGGGTATGAATGGTATCGCCCGGATGACACTGTAGATGTTTACATTGGTCAAAACTATGGTGTGGGCTCACCGGTTTACAGTCAGCGATTGACCTCGGCCAGTATAGCGGTTCCGCGTGATGTCTTACCGAAGCTGGATTCGCTTTACTATTGTTGGTGTGTATTTCGCGATGTGGTAGGCAATGAAAGTGAGCAGTCACTCTCGAGCTCGTTCAATGTCCAGCGCCGTCCCCCTCCATCGCTGATACCTTGTGTCATTCCGAAAGGCATTTTGCCGGATGTTGTCGATCTGAAAGATCTGGAAGGCCCGGTTTTTGTCAATGTGCCCTATACCACCAATGGCCAGGAGAATGATCGAATCCTTCCAAGCGTTACTTCTGCGGCATTGTCGGTCAATTTGGGCAATCAAGCGTTGGGTTCAGACTCGACGAAAACACTTCAGTTTCCGATCTCGATCAGCCGGTTGTTGGCATTGTGGAATAACGCAACGGCAGAAGTGCCGATTGTTGCCAATTACAAGTTTTCTCGCGGGGTAGAGCCACTGGTACCAGCCGTTGACACACCTTCTGCGCTGGACTTTACCTACCGTGGCCCTGTAAATCCGGTTTTCCCCGACCTGGAAAATCCCGACATGACCAAGGTCACCGTGCTCGGTGCTTCGTCAACGCCTAACCATATCACCGCCGACGACCGGGGCAAGGACGTGGAGATCAGTACGCCAATGATTACCGCTCCGACGACATGGGTACCGTTGGGGGACGAGACAGCAAAACTCTGGTTCAACGGTTCTGTAGTCCATACTGAATTATTAACCGCCGGGGTGGTATCACCACTGACGGCCACCATGGACTCTGCGACGATTGATGCGGCGGCCCCTGTAACTGTTGCCTGGTGGACAATTGAAGAAACCGGCGGCGTGAATGTCATGAAATCGCCTGATCAAAAGGTGATCATTGATAATATTCGGGTCGATCTTCCGCCACCTTCAGTGCGTCTTTTCAATGGTTTTGTATCCTGCAGGTATCTGACGATTCCGGACTTTGAATTACCAGTGACGGTAACCATCGATCAGATTCACATGCCAACAAATACCGTTGTCACGCTCAGGTCGGTGGGCACCACAGATGCGGCGGGACAAAACGAAATTTCCGGGACGGAATATAGCGGCACCTACTCAATCACCGGCTCGGAAACAGGCGGGGTTTTCGTAAAAAACATTCAGCCATACTTGACCAAGTTGAAACCTATTCAGCCACCGGCAAGTTCGGGTCTGCCACGGGGCTACATAAAAGTCTGGTACGAAGTCACGATTCTCGGGACGGTCACTCCGTCGCGGCCTTTCCTGAATCAAGTGTCTTTACTCAATGAAAGCAATAACTACTGCGAGGGCACTCCGAATATTTGAGTGTGGGATATGACTGCCGGGAGTGTGTGTCCTCCCGGCATTTTCCTGACGGCATTAGGTAATAAATCCTCGCGAATTGAAGATTATTCCTACATACCTGTTTTTTATCGCACGGTAGTGTGCCAACCCTTCCGGGCGAGGTCGTATCGCCTGCAATCCAAATCACCATTTTTCGGTGAACAACGTGGGTGCGTTTTCATGTGGTCAAATACTCCTCACGGCGCTGAATCCTTCACAAAAGTCTGGTGGGGCAGCTCTTCTCTGTGTTTCTTCCTGCTGATATCTCCTTCTGTAAAGGCGGGAGGGCTGGTGGGAGGCAGTCAGACAATCAGCGCCGGTGCGCCTGTTGAGCAATGGACGCTTTCCCAAGGCGCCACGTTGAATGTCAACGGAGCTCAAACACTCGATGTCGCGGTTTTTCAGTCGACATTGAATACCAATGGTGCGACGACCCGGCAGATTTCCGCCTCGCAGGGCTCAACCCTCAGTGTCGTCAACTCGACGATAAACGGCGGTAATGCGCGCTCAGGACTGGAGCTGATCAACAGTGCTGCGACCATCACCGGCAGCACCATCAACGCCAATCGGCTGGGCCTGCAAGTGGCGCGTGACGTCAAAACCAGCTCCGGTTCCAGTGCAACAGTTTCGGACAGCACGATTTCAGGCGTAACAGGCGGTGCTCGCGCAACGGCCTTCAGTACCCTGACGATGTCCAACTCGATAATCGAAGGTTCCGCTGCAACCAGTTCCGGCGTGGCTCTGTTGAGTGCTACGGCCTCTGCCAGCAATGGCACCCGTATTGTCGGGGGACAAAACGGTATGACCCTGGGAATTGAAGGCGCTGGACTTCCGGCCAGTCAGTTGCAGCTCGATCGTTCGAGTGTCGAAGGCAAGACAGGGTCGGCCATTCTGGTCGATCATGCCGGAGTGTCCGCTCCCGTCTCACGAATTGCCGTTCTGAACGGGTCGTCCCTGACCGGGGGCAATGGGACGATTCTCGAAGTCCGCGGCGCTGCCGATGTGCAGATGAACGTTGCGCGCAGCAACCTGTCGGGCAATGTTCAGGTGCACGATAGCAGTGTGGCAGCGTTGAATTTTGTGCAGGGCTCATTAAACGGGAACGTGACAGGTGAATCAGGCAGTAACGTTTCCGTCAACTTGCAGCAAGGCTCACAATTGATCGGCACCTTGAATAACGTTGCGACTGTCAATATCGATGGGCAATCTCGTTGGGAATTGACCGGCAACAGCCAGGTCGGCGATCTGAATCTAACGGGCGGTACAGTCAAATTCGGTCCGGATAACGTTTTCTATCAATTGAACGTGCATAACCTTTCCGGTCATGGCCTGTTTGCGATGGGAACCGATTTCGCAACCAACCAAACCGACGTGCTCAATGTCACGGGGACTGCAACAGGCGATCATCAACTGCTGATCACCAGCACCGGCATCGATCCGGCCAGCGGTCAGCCAATCACTGTGGTGCACACTGCTGGTGGCGATGCAAAATTCTCCCTGGCCAACGCAGAAGGCAAGGTCGATCTCGGTACGTTTTCCTATGGTTTGAAGCCCGACGAGAGCGGAAAAAACTGGTTCCTGGATCCCGCAGAGCGCACGGTCAGCCCTTCTACCCGTGCAGTTACAGCTCTGTTCAACACCGCGCCGACGGTATGGTATGGCGAGCTGACCTCATTGCGCAGTCGCATGGGAGAGCTGCGCTTCAATCAGCAGAAATCCGGGGCTTGGGGCAGGGTCTATGGCAACAAGTACAACGTTGCCGACGCATTCGGTGATGGCTATCGGCAGACTCAGCAGGGATTCACATTGGGTGCGGACGCCCCATTACCGGTCGGTGACGGCCAGTGGCTGCTCGGTGTGATGGCGGGTCATAGCACCTCCGACCTGGATTTGCACAATGGCAGCAGTGGCACCATCAAGAGTTACTACGTTGGCTCCTATCTGACATGGATGGATGACATCAGTGGTTACTATGTCGATAGCGTGCTCAAACTCAACCGCTTCCAGAATGAAGCCAAAGTCGGCATGAGTGATGGCACTCGCTCGAAGGGCGATTACGATAACAGCGCGCTCGGTGGTTCGGTCGAGTTCGGTCGTCATATCAAACTGGAAAAGGATTATTTCATCGAACCGTTCACTCAATGGTCTGCTGTGGTGATTCAAGGCAAGGATTACAACCTCGACAATGGCCTGCGAGCTGAGGGAGATCGTACCCGGTCGCTGCTGGGCAAGGCCGGTTTAACGGCAGGGCGAACCCTGCAGCTGGAGAGCGGTGCAATGGTCCAGCCGTATGTCCGTGCAGCATTGGCTCATGAATTTTCAAAAAACAATGAAGTCAGCGTCAACAACAATGTGTTCAATAATGATCTTTCCGGTTCTCGCGCAGAGTTGGGGGCGGGTATTGCTGTAAATTTGTCGGATCGCTGGCAAGCGCATGCAGAAGTCGAATATATGAACGGGAAAAACATCGAGATGCCGATCGGCGGCACCGTGGGGCTGCAGTTTAAATGGTAGAGCGAACGCCAAGTCTCTTCAGGTGACCATGAAAAACCCCGGACGATGCCGGGGTTTTTTTTATTTATTCTGGAGATTGACTAAGGATTGTGTCGAACTCACCATTGCACAGATAAGTGCCACTGCCATCAGCTTTTTCAATGGGCGCGTTGAACTTTCCGCTGAATCTCAGGGTTGGCAGATCCAGCGCGTACTGGATAGTGCCCGCTTTTGCCTTTTGCAGGGTCGGATTGTCGGGGTTCTTGTAGTTATTCAAAAAAAGGGTGGCGCTGTTATCTTCATCGGTGATGCTCGTAATTGTGTCTAACGCGTCTTTTGCGAAGGTAATAGTGAACGTCATGGCATGTCCACCATGGAAGGAAGTTGCAATAACCACATAGATCTCTCCTCGACCAGGTGTAGAAGAGCCTCTTAGTTCAGTCAGTGTTGCGGAAAAGGCCGAGCCATCTTCAAGGTTTGCTACAAAACGTTCTGTAGGATCGATAAAAGGGCAAATTTCTTTCAAGGCTGCACTGCTCATGAGTTAGTTCTCCATAGGGTAGGGCGGAAGTCCGGGCTATCTTGAGGGATGAGTGCACGGATAACTCATATAAGGCCAGTGCCGAGGCTTTGTATACTGTCAGGTATAACAGGTATACAACGTTGTTTTTTTATGTTCTCCGTAATGACTCATGGCGTCACTGCGGTAGTGTCTGGCTGGCCTGTGCGCACACCGATCATCCAAACAGTCCTGCTGCAATATTGATCGAAAATCCCAGAATCGCCGTATTGAACACGAAGCCGATCAGCGACTGCGCCAATACGATCTTGCGAATATCGCGGGTTGCGACGCCGACATCCGCAGTCTGCACCGCCACACCGATGGTGAACGAAAAATACAGGAAGTCCCAATAGTTGGGCGTGGTCAGGCCTTCGGCAAAACGCAGGGCCGGTTCCTTGCCGTCCCAGGTGTAAAACAGGCGCGCGTAGTGCACACAGAAGATCACCCCGATCAGCAGCCATGAGCCCACGACCGTGAGGGCGGTGAACGCGTAATGCAGAAGTTTGCGATGGGTATCCAGATCCTTGGTACCGGCCAGTTCCAACGTGATGGCGGCCAGGCTCGCCAACGCCGCGATACACACCACGAACAGCACCAGCCCGGCGTTTTCGTCCTCGACGACGGCGATGCGTTTAACGTCCGGTGCCTTGGCGCGCACGGTCAGCCAGAACATCAGGATCAGGTAGGTCCAGACGCCGGCGTTCCAGCCGATGAGGATTTTGCCGACGATGGATTCGGCAGGCATCAGAAGACCGGTGGCAAGGCCAACCAGGGCAGCGGCGGAAAGGCGAGGGTGGGTACGGGCGAGGAAACGCATGGGAACTCGATGGGCCAGGATGATTCAGACACATTAGCCCAGCGACGTCCGGGATGACTATAGGGTTGGCTGTTCGAAGGACACTGTGGGAGCGGGCTTGCTCGCGAAAGCGTCGTGTCAGTCGATGTCCAATCGCCTGAAAATCCGCCTTCGCGAGCAAGCCCGCTCCCACAGGGGTTAGTGGTGTTTGCTGAAGCGCTGTACCAGCTTCATCACCACCACAAAAAACAACGGCACAAAGATCACCGCCAGCGTTGCCGTGATCATCCCACCGATCACTCCGGTGCCGATCGCTTGCTGGCTCGCTGAACTGGCGCCGGTGGCGATGGCCAACGGCACCACGCCAAGGATGAACGCCAGCGAGGTCATCACGATCGGGCGCAGACGCAGGCGTGCTGCCTGCAACGTGGCATCGATCAGGTCGTGGCCTTCGTCATACAGGCTCTTGGCGAACTCGATGATCAGGATCGCGTTCTTCGCCGACAGACCAATGATGGTGATCAGGCCGACCTTGAAGAACACGTCGTTGGGCATTCCGCGCAAGGTCACAGCCAATACCGCGCCGAGCACACCCAGCGGCACCACCAGCAGCACCGAGGTCGGAATCGACCAGCTCTCGTACAACGCCGCCAGACACAGGAAGACGATCAGCAACGACAGACCGAGCAGGATCGGCGCCTGGCTGCCGGACAAGCGTTCCTGCAACGACAGACCGGTCCATTCCTGACCCAGACCTTTTGGCCCCTGAGCCACCAGACGTTCGATTTCCGCCATGGCTTCGCCGGTGCTGTGGCCTGGCGACGGTTCGCCGGAAATCGCAATCGCCGGGTAACCGTTGTAACGGGTCAGTTGCGCCGGGCCCTGCGTCCATTTCGCCTGAACGAACGCCGACAGTGGCACCATGTGCCCGGCATTGTTGCGCACGTGCATTTTCAGCAGGTCATCGACCTGACTGCGCTGATCGCCTTCGGCCTGCACCACCACCCGTTGCATGCGTCCCTGATTGGGGAAGTCGTTGATGTAGGAAGAACCCACGGCGGTGGACAGGACGTTACCGATGTCGGCGAACGACACCCCCAGCGCGTTGGCCTGCTTGCGGTCCACTTCCAGTTGCACCTGCGGCGCCTCGGCCAGTGCGCTTTCACGCACGTTCATCAGTACCGGGCTTTTTTCCGCAGCGGCGAGCAGTTCACTGCGCGCCTGCATCAACGTCGCGTGACCGAGGCCACCACGATCCTGCAGACGGAACTCGAAACCGCTCGACGTACCGAGGCCATCCACCGGTGGCGGCAGAACAGCGAACGCTACCGCGTCCTTGATCTGGCTCAGGGCAATGTTGGCGCGGTCGGCAATGGAACTCGCCGAGTCATCGCTGCCGCGATGCGACCAGTCCTTGAGGGTGGTGAACGCCAGCGCGGCGTTCTGCCCGCTGCCGGAGAAGCTGAAGCCGAGAATTACCGTGCTGTCGCCGACCCCGGGTTCGCTGGCGTTGTGCGCTTCGATCTGTTCGACCACCTGCACCGTACGGTTCTTGCTCGCACCCGGCGGCAGTTGAATATCGGTGATGGTGTAACCCTGATCCTCCACCGGCAGGAACGAGGAGGGCAGTCGCGCAAAGCACAACCCCATGCCGATCAGCAGCACGCCGTAGATCAGCAGATAACGCCCGCTACGCTTCAAGGCGTAACCGACCCAGCCTTGATAACGGTCGGTCAGTTGTTCGAAGCGGCGGTTGAACCAGCCGAAGAAGCCGCTCTTCTCGTGATGTTCACCCTTGGCAATCGGCTTGAGCAGCGTTGCGCACAGCGCCGGGGTCAAGGTCAGGGCGAGAAACGCCGAGAACAGGATCGAGGTCGCCATCGACAGCGAGAACTGCCGGTAGATCACACCCACCGAGCCCTGCATGAACGCCATCGGGATGAACACCGCCACCAGCACCAGCGTAATACCGATGATCGCCCCGGCGATCTGCTTCATGGCCTTGCGCGTCGCCTCTTTCGGCGACAAACCTTCGGTAGCCATGATCCGCTCGACGTTCTCCACCACCACGATGGCGTCGTCCACCAGAATACCGATCGCCAGCACCATGCCGAACATGGTCAGCACGTTGATCGAGAAACCCAGCGCGAGCATCGTCGCGAAGGTGCCCATCAGCGCCACCGGCACCACCAGCGTCGGGATCAGCGTGTAGCGGATGTTCTGCAGGAACAGGAACATCACCGCGAACACCAGCAGCATGGCTTCGCCGAGGGTGTAGACCACTTTGGTGATCGAGACCTTCACGAACGGCGAAGTGTCGTAGGGGATCTTGTATTCCACGCCGGCCGGGAAGTAGCGCGACAGCTCGTCCATTTTCGCCCGGATCAACGTCGCGGTCGCCAGAGCATTGGCCCCCGGCGCCAACTGTACGCCTACGGCGGTCGACGGCTTGCCATTCAGCCGTGTGCCGAACTGGTATTCCTGACTGCCGATCTCGACCCGCGCCACATCCTTGATGCGCACAGTGGAACCGTCCGGATTGGCCTTGAGCACGATGTCGGCGAACTCTTCCGGTGTCGACAGTTGTCCCTTGACCAGAATCGTCGCGGTGATTTCCTGACTGCCAGGGTTCGGCAGATCGCCAATGCTGCCGGCCGACACCTGAGCATTCTGCGCGACGATGGCGGCGTTGACGTCGGCCGGCGTCAGGTTGAAACCAATCAGCTTCTGCGGATCGATCCAGATCCGCATCGCCCGTTCGGCGCCGTACAGCTGCGCCTTGCCGACGCCGTCGATGCGCTTGATCTCGTTCATCACGTTGCGCGCCAGATAGTCGCTGAGCGCCACGTCATCGAGTTTGCCGTCGCTGGAGGTGAGAGTGATCAGCAGCAGGAAACCGGCGGAGACTTTCTCCACCTGCAAGCCTTGCTGGTTGACCGCTTGCGGCAGGCGCGACTCGACCACTTTGAGGCGGTTCTGCACGTCGACCTGGGCCAGTTCCGGGTTGGTTCCCGGCTGGAACGTGGCCTTGATCGTGGCACTGCCGAGGCTGCTCTGCGATTCGAAGTACAGCAGGTGATCGGCGCCGTTCAGCTCTTCTTCGATCAGGCTGACCACGCTTTCATCGACGGTTTGCGCCGAGGCGCCCGGGTACACGGCATAGATTTCGATCTGCGGCGGCGCGACGTCGGGGTACTGCGCCACCGGTAATTGCGGGATGGCCAGCGCACCGGCCAACAGGATGAACAACGCGACGACCCAGGCAAACACCGGGCGGTCGATAAAGAACTGCGGCATAGAAGAGCGTCCTGCTTACTGACCAGAGGTCTGGGCAAGTGGAAGAGGGGTGTCGTCGATCTGCACCACTTCGCCCGGACGGGCGTGTTGCAGGCCTTCGATGACAATGCGGTCGCCGGGTTTGAGGCCGCCGGTGACGATCCAGCGGTCGTTCTGCACGGCGCCCAGTTGCACCGGCTGCTGGGCCACACGCATTTGCTCATCAACGGTCAGCACCTGAGCAATACCCGCGCTGTCACGCTGCACCGCACGTTGTGGCACGGTAATGCCGTGCGCAAGGGTCGCTTGTTGCAGGCGTACGCGGATGAAGCTGCCCGGCAGCAGGTCGAGGTCCGGATTCGGGAACTCGCTGCGCAGAATGATCTGGCCGGTGCCCGGGTCGACCGTGATGTCGCTGAACAGCAGCTTGCCCGGCAATGGATAGAGGCTGCCGTCATCCTGAATCAGCGTGGCCTTGACCTGATCCTGACCGACTTCCTGCAACTGTCCGGAACGGAAGGCGCGGCGCAGTTCATTCAGTTCACGGGTCGATTGGGTGAGGTCGGCGTGGATCGGGTTGAGCTGCTGAATCAGCGCCAGTGGCGTGGTTTCGTTCTGCCCGACCAGTGCACCTTCGGTGACCAGTGCACGCCCGACGCGTCCGGAGATCGGCGCAGTGACGGTGGCATAGCCCAGGTTCAGTTTCGCGCGCTCCACCGCAGCCTTGTTGCCGGCTACGTCGGCAGCCGTTTGCCGGGCATTGGCGCGTGCATTGTCGTAGTCCTGGGCACTGATCGCCTTGTCGTCGATCAACTGCGCGTAACGCTGCTCCTGCAGCTTCGCCTGGAACGCGTTGGCCTCGGCCTTGCGCAGCGCGGCTTCGGCGCTGTCGAGGTCAGCCTTGAACGGCGCCGGGTCGATGCGGAACAGCACGTCGCCCTTTTTCACGTCGCTGCCTTCGCGGAAGGTGCGCTGCAGCACCACACCGGCCACCCGCGCGCGCACTTCGGCGATCCGCGGCGCGGCAATGCGTCCGCTCAGTTCGCTGCTGATCGACAGGGGGCGGGCCTCGATGGTTTCGATGCGCACGGTGGCCGGTGGTGCTTCCTCTTCGGCCTTAGAGGACGAATCACAGGCACTCAGCGACAGTGCGATTGCGATCAGGCCGAGCCCGGCCAGAAGATTTTTCGACATGTACCACCCCCAATATTGAAGCCCGCATCCTACGGCCAGACGCCGAGGGTAGCGGTGAAGCTTTGTAGGCGCTGTGTGAAATTGTGTAAGGGTTTTACTCAGGGACGGGTGAGCGCGTATATCCTTTACGCCTTGAATTCTTTTGTGACGGTTGGACCGCTTTCGCGAGCAGGCTCGCTCCCACATGGGTTTTGTGATCGACGCAAAATCACTGTGGCAGCGAGCCTGCTCGCGAAGAGGGTCTGACATCCACCACAGCAATATCTGGAACACCCCCATGCCCAACATTCTCCTGGTCGAAGACGACACCGCCCTCGCCGAACTGATTTCCAGCTACCTGGAGCGCAACGGCTATTCCGTCAGCGTGATCGGGCGTGGCGACCACGTGCGCGAACGGGCACGGATCAATCCGCCGGACCTGGTGATCCTCGACCTGATGCTGCCCGGCCTCGACGGCCTGCAGGTCTGCCGCCTGTTGCGCGCGGATTCGGCGACGCTGCCGATTCTGATGCTCACCGCCCGCGATGACAGCCACGATCAGGTGCTGGGCCTGGAAATGGGCGCTGACGATTACGTCACCAAACCGTGCGAGCCACGGGTGTTGCTGGCACGCGTGCGGACCTTGCTGCGCCGCAGCAGCCTCGGCGAACCGATGACCGTCAATGACCGGATCGTCATGGGCAACCTGTGCATCGACCTGTCCGAGCGCACCGTGACCTGGCGCGAACAACCGGTGGAGCTGTCCAGTGGCGAATACAATTTGCTGGTGGTGCTGGCCCGGCATGCCGGCGAAGTGCTGAGCCGCGATCAGATCCTGCAACGCCTGCGCGGCATCGAGTTCAACGGCACTGACCGCTCGGTGGACGTGGCGATTTCCAAGTTGCGGCGCAAATTCGACGACCACGCTGGCGAGGCGCGCAAGATCAAGACCGTCTGGGGCAAGGGTTACCTGTTCAGCCGTTCCGAATGGGAATGCTGAGCTGATGTTCAGAATCCTGTTTCGCCTGTACCTGGTGACGATTGTTTCCTATAGCGCGGCGATCTACCTGGTGCCGGATCTGGTGATCATGGCGTTCCGGGATCGCTTCATTACCTACAATCTCGACTATTCGCGCGGCCTGCAATCGCTGATCACCCGCCAGTTTCATGCCGTGCCGCATGATCAATGGCCGGCGCTGGCACAGTCGATGGACAAGGATTTCCAGCCGCTGCACATTGCTCTGGCGCGCATCGACGATGCCGAATTCACCACCGCCGAGCAGGCGCGTTTGCGTCGCGGGGACAACGTGGTGCGCATTGGCGACTGGGGTTGGCGTACGTTGGCGGTCACGCCGCTGAACGATGACGTTGCGGTGCAAATGGTGGTCCCGCCGGATCCGATGGACGTCAATCTGTTGTACTGGAGCATCAACGTGCTGATCGGCGCGAGCATGCTTGCCTGCCTGCTGCTGTGGATTCGCCCGCACTGGCGCGACCTGGAGCGTCTCAAAGGCGCTGCCGAGCGCTTCGGCAAGGGGCATCTGAGTGAACGTACGCAGATCCCCGGCAGCTCCAACATCGGCAGCCTGGCGAATGTCTTCGACACCATGGCCGGCGACATCGAGAACCTGCTCAACCAGCAGCGCGACCTGCTCAACGCGGTGTCCCACGAATTGCGCACGCCACTGACCCGGCTCGATTTCGGTCTGGCGCTGGCGCTGTCCGACGACTTGCCGGCGACCAGCCGCGAGCGCCTGCAGGGGCTGGTTGCGCACATTCGCGAACTGGATGAGCTGGTGCTGGAGCTGTTGTCCTACAGCCGCCTGCAAAATCCAGCGCAATTGCCCGAGCAGGTCGAGGTCTCGCTGGACGAGTTCATCGACAGCATTCTGGGCAGTGTCGATGAAGAGCTGGATTCACCGGACATCGTCATTGATGTGCTGCTGCACGGTCAGCTCGAACGCTTTTCGCTGGACCCGCGCCTGACCGCGCGGGCCATCCAGAACCTGCTGCGCAATGCCATGCGCTATTGCGAGAAACGCATTCAGATTGGCGTGCAGGTCAGCCCCGATGGCTGCGGGATCTGGGTCGACGACGATGGCATCGGCATTCCGGATGACGAGCGTGAGCGAATTTTCGAGCCGTTTTATCGGCTTGACCGCAGCCGCGACCGGGCCACCGGGGGATTTGGTCTCGGGTTGGCCATCAGCCGTCGGGCGCTGGAGGCGCAGGGTGGGACGTTGACGGTGGAGAGCTCGCCGTTGGGTGGGGCGCGGTTCCGGTTGTGGTTGCCTGACATGGCTTGAACCGAAATCTGTGGGAGCGGGCTTGCTCGCGAAGGCGTCCTGTCAGCTGACATGTTCATTGCTGATACACCGCATTCGCCAGCAAGCCCGCTTCCACAAGGGGCACGCTTGGGTCAGATCAATTGGTTCGATTGAATCAGGCCAACTCCGGCGGTCTGCATCCGCTCCATGGCCGCCGCCAGTGATCCGTCCCTATCAATGGCGCGACAGGCATCCAGCAGCACAAACGTATTGAACCCGGCCGCCCGCGCATCCAGCGCGGAAAACATCACGCAGAAATCCAGTGCCAGACCGACCATGTACACCGTGTCGATACCGCGCTCCTTCAGATAACCGGCCAGCCCTGTGGTGGTCCGTCGGTCCGCTTCGAGAAACGCCGAGTAACTGTCGATATCCGGATTGCAGCCCTTGCGGATGATCAGTTGCGCGTGGGGCAGATCCAGTTTCGGGTGAAACTCGGCGCCGGCCGTGCCTTGCACGCAATGTTCCGGCCAGAGTGTCTGTTCGCCGTAGGGCAACTGAATCACATCGTAAGGATTGCGCCCGGGGTGACTTGAGGCAAACGAGGCGTGGCCGGTTGGGTGCCAGTCCTGGGCAATGACCACCTGTTTGAACAGGCCGCCGAGGCGATTGATCAGCGGCACGATCAGATCGCCTTCGGGCACGGCCAATTGGCCGCCGGGGGTGAAGTCGTTCTGCACGTCAATGACCAGCAGGGCGGTGCGAGGTGAAATCTGCATCGGTGCTTCCTCCTTGGATAATCACCCGCTCAGCATAGTGGCAGCGGTCATTACGCGCTCAGCTTGTCGATCAAGTGTTGTGCCAGGTCTTCCAGCGCTGATGCCGGGTTGTGCCCGATCAACATCCAGGCATGTTCACCTTCGGTCCAGTACACCACGTTCATTTCATGCCGCCGTTCGTGAGCGAGTGGCCGACTGCCGCTGTTGGAACGGGTCACGCACAGTGCCAGCGGGCCATGCCTGGCATCCAGATACGTCAGTTGTGCAATCGGTACGCCGTCGTACTCGAGCATTTGTGCACGCTTGAGTTCGGCGCCTGGCAACTTCACCAGTGCCGGTGACAGATTCAGCCCCAACCGTGCGTCCACCGTGCGCAGTTGCGCACGTTGACTGGCTTCGTCGCTCGGCAGGTGGTCGAGGGTCTGTGGCACATAGAGCGCCATGTAGTCGCCCACCAGCGCGCGCCAGTTATGCGCTTGCTGCGCCTGCCAGGCGATAAACAGGCGATCGGCCAACACGCCGCCAACCAGCAGGCCTGCGGCGGTTGCACCGATAAACCAGCGCCGGCTCAGGCCCGCCCGCTGGGGCGCGGTGATGGCATCGAGGCGTGCCTGCAAACGCTCCAGTGGCGCCTGTTGCGCCAGTTCGTCATAGGCTTGCTTGTACGGCAGGCTGCTGCGGTCGAGCCATTGCACACGCAGGCTGAGCAACGGGTCGTCGGCAATCGCGCTGTCGATCTGGCTGCGATAGGCCGGGTCCAGTTCATCATCGAGGTACGCCGTCAGTTGTTCGTCGGAGGGCTTGTTCATGGGTGGTCACCTCCGGTGGTTTTCGGCACGGCTTGCAGGGGCGGGTATTGCGCCAGTTTCAGGCGCGCGGTGGCCAGGCGACTCATGACCGTGCCGATCGGCACTTGCAGTATTTCGGCAACTTCGCGGTAGGACAAACCTTCGACATAGGCCAGGTACACGGTTTCGCGCTGGGCTTCGGGCAAGGCGTCGACCCGACGGATGACTTGCGCCGCCATGACGTGAGTCTGCGCGGCATATTCGCCGTCGAAGGCCAGTTGACCGTCGGCATCGACCTGACCCGCGCCCTGACGGACCCGGCGTGCGCGCACTTCGTTGAGCCAGATCGAATGCAGAATGCTCAGCAACCAGCGATCCATGCGCGTGCCAGCCACATACTGACTGGCGCGCTCCAGTGCCCGCACACAGGTCGCCTGCACCAGATCCTCGGCCACGTGCCGATTGCGTGACAGCAGCAGACCGTAGCGCCACAGGCGTGCCAGGTGCTGTCCGAGTTCTGCTCTGAATGCCTGATCGCTGACGATGATGGCGTTCCTTTATCTATTTCAGGTTTTCGATGAATCGTTGATGGCTTCAGCCAGGTCCTGGTATTCCTCGCAAGAGGTGCCGCAGATCGATTTGATCCGCTGCAACTGTTCCTGCGCGAGGTCGACGCGGCCTTTGATCACATAGGCCTCGCCGAGGTATTCACGCACTTGCGCGTACTGCGGATCGAGTTTTACCGATTGCAGGTAATAGCGGATGCCTTCATCGGTGCGCCCCAGTTTCCGCGTGGCGTAACCACGGTAGTTGAGGGCCTTGGCGGTGTTCGGTTGTTTCAGGGTGTCGAGCAGCGCCAGGGCCTCTTCGTATCGACCGTCCTTGGCCAATCTGTAGGCGTAGTCGGTACGGTCGGCATCCGGCACGGCGCTGCTGGTCTGCATCACGCATTGCTTCGATTTGCTGTCCCAGACCTGGCCTTTGGGGCAGTTGGGTTTCTGCACGGGCGCGCTTTCATCACCGTTGGCAAACGCCATCGATGCGGACAACGCGGTCACCAGTAGCAACGGGGCGGCGAACATAACGGAACGGATAGTCATGGGCAAGGCTCCACAGTGGGTCATGTTTCACTTTGAACACCGCAGGACGGCAATTTATTCATTGCTTTGTCAGGGTCTGTTCAAGGTACGCGCAAATTGTGGCGTTATCCTCAGGAACGCCAGCCGTCCATCCAGCGCGTTGCCCGCCCGCAACGCTGCCCCACGAGGAACTGCCATGAAAGATCAGGTCCATCACTCCGCTGCTGCCGGCTACAAGACCGCCGCCGATACTTACGTCAAAGGCCGCCCCGACTATCCGCCGCAGGTCAGTCAGTGGCTGACGCAAACATTGGGCCTGGACAGTCACAAGACCGTCATCGATCTGGGCGCCGGCACCGGCAAGTTCACCGGGCGGCTGGCGGCGACCGATGCTCAGGTGATCGCCGTGGAACCCGTGCCGCAGATGCTGGAAAAGTTGTCCGCCGCCTGGCCTGAGGTGCTGGCCGTGAGCGGCACCGCGACGGATCTGCCATTGCCCGATGCATCGGTGGACGTGGTGGTCTGCGCACAGGCGTTTCACTGGTTCGCCACCCCCGAGGCCTTGACGGAGATTGCCCGGGTACTCAAGCCCGGCGGCAAGCTCGGCCTGATCTGGAACCTGCGCGACACACACGTCAGCTGGGTGCCGAAACTTGATGCGATCGTCAACGCCCTGGAGGGTGATACGCCGCGCTACTACACCGGCCAATGGCGTGAGGCGTTTCCGCATCCGGCGTTCGGTGCCCTGCAATTGCAGCAGTTTCACCATGGGCACACCGGATCGCCCGAAGACGTGATTTTCAATCGGGTGCGTTCCACCAGTTTCATTGCTGCACTGCCTCAGGCGCAGCGCGACAAGGTCGATGAACAGATCCGCGCATTGATTGCCTCGGAGCCGGCGTTACGCGGTCGGCATGTGCTGACGGTGCCTTATGAGACGGCGGCGTATGTGGCGGTGAAGGGCAGCTAGATCGGTGGTGCAGCTTTTCGCGAGCAGGCTCGCTCCCACAGGGGCAGTGGGTGACGGCAGAATCGCTGTTCACTGAAGATCAACGTGGCAGCGAGCCTGCTCGCGAAGAGGCCGACCCAGTCCCGCATTTGGCCGAACCGCCATCGTGATGCCTTGTTATAGTTCGGGCCTCATTTTCTGCCCGGTAAAGGATCACTGCCATGTCTCAATACACCGCCTTCAGCGTCGAACTGGCCGACAACATCGCTCATGTGCAGATCAATCGACCGGAAAAGATCAACTCGATGAACGCCGCGTTCTGGAGCGAGATCGTCGAGATTTTCCAGTGGATCGATGACACCGACGAAGTGCGGGTGGTGGTGCTCAGCGGCAACGGCAAACACTTTTCCTCCGGCATCGACCTGATGATGCTCGCCGGCGTCGCCAATGAGCTGGGCAAGGACGTCGGCCGTAATGCGCGCCTGCTGCGGCGCAAGATCCTCACCCTGCAAGCCTCGTTCAACGCCGTCGACAATTGCCGCAAGCCGGTGCTGGCCGCGATTCAGGGCTACTGCCTGGGCGGCGCGATCGACCTGATCGCCGCCTGCGACATGCGTTACGCCGCTGAAGACGCGCAATTCTCGATCAAGGAAATCGACATCGGCATGGCCGCCGATGTTGGCACTTTGCAACGGTTGCCACGCATCATCGGCGACGGCATGCTGCGTGAGCTGGCTTACACCGCACGGACCTTTGGCGCCGAAGAGGCGCGCAGCATCGGTTTGGTCAATCGCGTGTACAGTGACAAGGAACTGTTGCTCGAAGGCGTGATGGACATTGCCCGCGACATCGCCGGCAAGTCGCCGATCGCGGTCACCGGCACCAAGGAAATGATCAGCTACATGCGCGACCATCGCATCGACGACGGTCTCGAATACGTTGCCACCTGGAACGCCGCCATGTTGCAATCCACCGACTTGCGCGTGGCCATGGCCGCCCATATGAGTAAACAGAAACCCGAATTTCTGGATTGAGAAACCATGACAGCTCGCTGGACCACTGCAGTACTGGACACCGATCAACCCGGCGGCTGGGCCGTGGCGCACAGCCCCGAAGGCTTTCTGTTCGATGACAACGGCGCGCTGTTCCCCCGGGAATGGCTCAAGCGTCAGGACTTGTCAGTCCTCGTCGAACACGGCATCGGCCATCTCGACGGCGAGCCGGTGTATCTGCTGGAGTTGCGCAGTTCCGGCGAAGTGCCGGGCTGCAGCTGGAAAGGCTTGCGGGCGTTCATGCTCGAAGGCGATCACACCGTTTACAAGGTGCTGGGTTATGCCGCTCAGATCGGCACCTGGGCGCGCGAACATCGCTTTTGTGGCAACTGCGGGCAGGCGATGGCGCAGGTGCCGGGCGAGCGGGCGATGTATTGCCAGCCGTGCGACCTGCGCAGTTATCCGCGCATTTCACCGAGCATGATTGTGCTGATCACGCGCGGTGACGAGATTTTGCTGGCGCGCTCTCCGCGCTTTGTCAGCGGGGTTTACAGCACGCTGGCCGGTTTTGCCGAGCCGGGCGAGTCGGCGGAAGACTGCCTGGTTCGCGAAGTGCGCGAGGAAGTCAGTATCGAGGTGAAGAACATCCAGTACATGGGCAGCCAGTGCTGGCCGTTCCCGCATTCGATGATGCTCGGCTTCCACGCCGAATACGCCGGGGGCGAGATCATCTGTCAGGAAGACGAGATCGAAGACGCCCAGTGGTTCAACGTGCACGATCTGCCGCCGTTGCCGGCGTCAAAATCGATTGCCCGTTACCTGATCGACGTCTACGTGGCGCGGCGCTTAGGCCACGCTGAACCAGTGCTGCCAGGCTAACCGCACGGTCAGCCCCAGCACCACGGTGATGAACACCGGGCGAATGAACTTGGCGCCGCCGCTGATCGCGGTGCGCGCTCCGAAGAACGCGCCGACCATCACCGACAGGCCCATGCTCAGGCCGATGATCCAGTCCACCTGCCCGGAAAACACGAACACCGACAGCGCTGCAATATTGCTGACGAAGTTCATGCTGCGCGCCACGCCGCTGGCCTTGACCAGATCAATCGGGTAGAGCAGCAGACTGCTGACAGTCCAGAACGCGCCTGTGCCGGGGCCGGCCACGCCGTCGTAGAAACCGAGGCTGAAGCCCTGACTCGATTGCCATTTCTTCTTGATCGGCGCATCGCTGTCCAGGGGCGCCTTGGGCGTGCCGCCGAACAACAGATACACGCCGCAGGCGAAGACGATCACCGGCAGCATCTTGTTCAGCCATTCTGCCGGCAGGTAGTGGGCGACGATGGCGCCGGTCAGCGCGCCGACCAGAGTACCGATGATCGCGTGCGTCCACTGCCGAGGGTGGAACAGCTTGCGCCGGTAGAAGGTGAAACTGGCGGTGGCCGAACCGAAGGTCGAACTCAACTTGTTGGTGCCCAGCACCAGGTGTGGCGGCAGGCCAGCGGTGAGCAGCGCCGGGGTGGTCAGCAGACCGCCACCGCCGGCGATGGCGTCGATGAAACCGGCAATGAATGCGACGAGGGCCAGAACGGCCAGGGTAGTGAGGTCAACGCTGAGTTCGAAAGGCATGGAATCGGCTTATTCGGCAGGGCAGGAGCGGGTGGTCATCATAGCTGTAACAACCGCTCATCGCGACTTGGATCCTCATCAATCAATTGCTACCTGGAAGGAAGTCGCTACAGAACCCAGAACCAGAAATCGCTGATGAGGTAATGTCCTTTGTTTCCATAGGGATCGCTGGGAATAGCGATGTGAATATCGACCAGCTCGAAACCTGGCCGAACTGTGCCTTTGAGTGTCAGCGTTTTTTTAGTCGGATCTACATATTTCAACTGATGCCAGATTTCTGATTCTCCGGCAGTTGGATTTTCCAGCCAGAGTGTATAAATGACAAACGCATGGAACAGTGGATTTGAAAGTTCGCCGCTGTCCGAGATGTGAAACCGTCGATCCTTGGTGTCTCGCAGCGGAACGGCGTCGGGTGCTTGAACGTCGAAGCTCAAAGTGAACTCTCCGGGCTGGGATCGGAAACGTTCGGTGGCCAGATTTTGTCCCTGGTTTCTCCCGCCGACCATGCGCGCTGCAAAGCCGGAGTTATGGGGTACGACCGACATAGGGGTGTCGTAGTTGCGGGCAATCCAATGCTGGAAGTCGCCAGTGCTGAAATTACCATTTCGGATCAGATTTTTTTGCGTCATGTCAGATGCTCACGTAGACAGAGGAAGGGCAGTTGCCGTCCGCTTCGACCGGGCAACCTCGCTATGTGAATATCATTCGACGCATTCCCCCTCGTTGCTACTGTTACAACTGACAGTCCGTAAGCACCATTCGCAATAAGCAAAACAATCTGCTGCGATCTCCAACAGCCGTTAGAACAGCACAACGGCGGGAGCACCTGCGCTCCCAACGCTGGCACTCTGATGCGTAATTACAGACCCAGCTCAGACAGGCCCGGGTGATCATCCGGGCGCCGCCCCAGCGGCCAGTGGAATTTGCGCTCGCTTTCCTTGATCGGCATGTCGTTGATGCAGGCATAGCGCTGGAACATCAGGCCGTGCTCATCGAACTCCCAGTTTTCGTTGCCATAAGAGCGGAACCAGTTGCCCGAGTCGTCGTGCCATTCATAGGCATAACGCACAGCGATGCGTGTGTCCGAATAGGCCCAGAGTTCCTTGATCAAGCGGTAATCCAGCTCCCTGGCCCATTTACGGGTCAGGAAGGCCTTGGCTTCTTCGCGGTTGTGGGCGAACTCGGCGCGGTTACGCCATTGGGTGTCCAGGGTATAGGCCAGCGACACCTTTTCGGGATCGCGGGAGTTCCAGCCGTCTTCGGCCAGACGCACTTTTTCAATGGCCGATTCACGGTTGAACGGCGGTAAAGGCGGACGCACTTGGGCAGCAGTCGACATTTTCAGTCTCCCGATCTAATTAACGATTAAACAACGGTCAGGCTTATTTAAGGCGTTACAGGTCCAATAACTTACGCGCCATGCATTGCGCATTATCAGCGGCACTGTGATCGCCCATCACAAGCGCTACGGTAATGGCGCCGTCAATCAGGATCAGCAACTGTCTGGCGAGCATTTGCGGATTTTCGGTGCCATGTTCGGTACACAGCTCGCACAGGTAGTCGAGCAGCTTCTGTTTGTGGTCTTTGGCGACCTGACGCACCGGGTCTTGCGGGTCACCGGTTTCGCCACTGGTATTGATGAAGGCGCAGCCTCGGAAGCCTTCCGAGGCGAACCAGCCCTTGAGCACGGTAAACAGGTTGAGCAGGCGATCGGCCGGGGTTTCGGCATGATCGACCGCGCTGCGATACCAGTGCATCCAGCGCACGTCGCGGCGTTGCAGGGCGGCGACAGTCAACTCCTCCTTGTTGGCGAAGTAGCGGTAGATGCTTTTTCTGGAGACGCCGGCGGTCTTCACCAGCAGATCCATGCCGGTGGCCGCGATGCCACTTTTGTAGATCAGCTTTTCGGTGACATCCAGAATGATGTCGCGGGTTTCATTGCTGGTTATTTCGTTCATATGGCGAACAGTAGAACGATCGTTCTCCTTGGTCAAGTGGATATTTTTGTGTTTGCCATACCGCTTTCGCGAGCAGGCTCGCGCCCACCGGGGATCGCCTTTCAACTGCAGGCGTGAGCCTGCTCGCGAAGGCGTCATCACAGACAGTTACAAGACCCGAACCGAGCGATGGTGTAAGCTCTCGGGCTCTTCGGATTCGACCCATTGCGAGCCCTATGCCGTTGCTTTTCAAACGCTCTTTGCTGCCCAAACTGCGCAGCTTTCCGCTGACTGCCGAGGCCGTGACCATTCTGTCCGGCGCCGCCGAGTTCCGTCGTTGCCTGCTGGAGAAAATCGCCGAGGCGACCCAGCGCATCTACATCGTCGCGCTGTATCTGCAGCACGACGAGGCCGGTCAGGAAATCCTCGATGCCTTGCACGCCGCCAAGCTCAAGCGCCCGACGCTGGAAATTGTCGTGGTGGTCGACTGGCTGCGCGCCCAGCGCGGGCTGATCGGTGCCGGTAAACAACCGGGCAACGCAGCGTGGTACCAGGAAATGACCCGCACTCACCAGAGTGAAGTGCCGGTCTACGGCGTACCGGTGCAGACCCGCGAGCTGTTCGGCGTCCTGCATTTGAAAGGCTTCGTGATCGACGATTGCGTGGTCTACAGCGGTGCGAGCCTGAACAACGTGTACCTGCACAAGTTCGACAAGTACCGTTTCGACCGTTATCACGCGCTGCACAGCCGCGAACTGGCGGACTCGATGCACCACCTGGTCAAGCACGGCCTGATCGAATCCAAGGCCGTGCATCGCCTCGATCTGCCGAACCTGCCGACCACCCGCAGCCTGCGCAACGACATCGGCGACCTGCGCAACCGTCTCAAATACGCGGCGTACGACACCAGTGCCGGCAGTACTGCACACACCGGCCTGTCGGTGAGTCCGCTGTTAGGCGTGGGCAAGAACAACCCGTTGAACCGGGTGATTGTCGAGCTGATCGCCAGTGCGCAACAGCAGCTGACCATTTGCACGCCGTACTTCAATCTGCCGCTGCCGATCATCCGCGAGGTCAACCGTGCGCTGGCCCGAGGGGTGAAGATCGACATCGTGGTCGGCGACAAGACCGCCAACGATTTCTACATTCCGCCAAGCGAGCCGTTCAAGGTGATTGCGGCGCTGCCGTACCTGTACGAAATCAGCCTGCGCCGCTTCGCCAAGCGTCATCAGCGCAACATCGACAGCGGGCAGTTGAACCTGCACCTGTGGCGTGACGGCGACAACAGCTATCACCTCAAGGGCATGTGGGTCGACCAGCGCTATACGCTGCTGACCGGCAACAACCTCAATCCACGGGCGTTCCGCCTGGACCTGGAAAACGCGTTGCTGATCGATGATCCGCAAGGCGAGTGGCTGCAGCCACGGGCGCTGGAGCAGGCAGAGATTTTCCGCAATACCACGCGGATTGCCAGCTTCCAGAACCTGGAGACCTTGCCGGAGTACCCGGCGGGGGTAGCGAAGTTTTTGAAGCGAGTGAGTCGGGTGCGGATCGAGCGGTTGCTCTACCGGATTTTGTAACCCTTCAAATCATGTCGTGCGGCTGACAATGCCTTCGCGAGCAAGCCCGCTCCCACAAGGGGGGGCTATGGCGACCACAAACAAGGTGATCGACACAGATCCACTGTGGGAGCGGGCTTGCTCGCGAAGGGCTGGTTCAGGCGTTACAAAAACTCAGTTCAGCCCCAACTTGCCACGCAATGTGGACAGGTCTTCAGCCAAAGTATTGACCGGCCCGACCAGCGCCTTGCGGTCGTTATCCTTTACTTTGTCGTAAGTCTCGAAACCACCGTCCTTGGTCTTGTACTTGGCAAGGATCTTGTCCACGGTGGCAAAGTTCTTGTCCACTTTGGCGACAAAAGCCTTGTCCTGCTTCTCGATCTGAGGACGGAACAGGTCGACGATTTTCTTCGCGCCGTCGATGTTGCCCTGGAAGTCGTACAGATCCGTGTGGCTGTAGCGGTCTTCTTCACCGGAGATCTTGGTCGCGGCGACTTCTTCCAGCAGCGCAGCAGCGCCACCGACGACTTTTTCCGGCGGGAAGGTCAGGCCGGCGACGCGGGTCTGCAGGTCTTTCACGTCGCTGTCGAGCTTGTCTGCAAGAGCGCCCAGGCCTTCAGTGGTCTTTTCCGAGAACAACGAGTATTCGATGCGGTGGAAGCCGGTGAAGTCTTCGGCTTTCACACCTTTTTCGTGGTCGTCGACACGGGAGTCGATGGACGCATCGAGGTCACTGAACAGCTCGGCGATCGGCTCGATCGACTCGTAGTAAACGCGAGTCGGTGCGTAGAGCTTTTGCGCGGTGGCCAGATCACCTTTTTTCACAGCGTCGGTGAATTGTTTGGTGTGGCTGCCCAGCTCATCCAGTTGCTCAGTCACATAGATCTTGTAGTCCGAGACTGGCCCGACCAGATCCAGAGGCGCCGTCGCGGCGAAAGCCGAAAACGGGGTGTTGAGCAAACCGAGGGTCAGCAATAACGCGAGTGGCGACTTTTTCATGGAGCGGCTCCGAGGGCTTTTATGGTTATGCAGCTGTTTTGGGTTGTGTGGCATTAAGCAGTGAGCGACCGATGAAGTCCTTGTCGCTCGTGACACCCGGCAAGGTGAAGAAGTAGCCGCCGCCGACCGGTTTGAGGTATTCCTCAAGCGGCTCGCCGTTGAGCCGGGTCTGTACGGCAATGAAGCCTTTTTCCAGGTCGGCCTGGTAGCAGATGAACAGCAGGCCCATGTCGAGCTGGCCGTTCTTGTTCACGCCGTTGGAGTAGTTGAACGGGCGGCGCAGGATCAGATTGGCCTGACTCGCAGCGGTGCGCGGGTTGGCGAGACGGATGTGCGCGTCGAGCTTGGTCAGCTTGCCCTCCGGATCCTTGCTGTAGTCCGGAACCTCGGTCTCATGGTTGGCGCCCATCGGTGCGCCGGTGGTCTTGACCCGACCAATGATGCTTTCCTGCTCTTGCAACGGCGTACGGTCCCAGCGCTCGACGAAGTTGCGGATGATCCGTACCGCTTGATAGCTGCCGTGCGCCGCCCAGGCCGGCTCATCGTGGCCCGGTTGCACCCAGACGATCTTGTCCATCGCGTTGGCATCGTTGGAATCCGGGTTGGCCGAGCCATCACGGAAACCCAGGAAGTTGCGCGCCGATTGCGCCGGCACACCCGGTTTCGCCGGAGCTTGCGGTGGCACGCTGCCTTCTTGTTTCCAGCGCACCAAGAGCAGGTCCGGCAGGTTCTTGACGATGTCGCGCAGGGCGTGGATGTTGGTGTCGGCAGTGTTCGAGCAGAACTGCAGGCTCAGGTCGCCGTGGCAGCAATCGGCCTCCAGCGCATCGTTGGGGAAGCCGACCATGCGTTGCAGGCGCTTCGGTTTGGCATCGGCCAGACCAAAGCGCTCATCGAACAGCGACTCGCCCACCGACACGGTGATGGTCAGGTTGTCCGGGGTCACGACCGGGCCGAGGATGCCAGAATCCGGTGGCGGCAGTTTCGGGTCGATCTGTGCCACGGGGCCGCCCTTCATCAGGAACGCAATGCGCTCGTTGAGGGTGCGGAACAGCCGCTCCAGATCTTCGCGATCACTGGCCAGCACATCGAACGAAACGAACATGCCGGACGCCGGACGCGGGGTGACAATGCCGGTCTGGTGCACACCGTGGAAGTCGTGACGGTCTTCGGTCTTGTCGCTGCTCGGGGCTTCGGTGACTTGTGCCGGGGCCGCAGCCATGGCCGGGCAACTGAGGGCCGAACCGGCCAGCGCGACCCCCGCAACCCCCATGCCCATCAGGACGCGGCGACGTTGCAGATCGAGGTTTTCTAAATCTTTCATCGGTATTCGTCTTCTGCTTACAGGCCGGAAAGGCCGAGGGCGGGGTCGATGCCATCCAGAGCGTCAGCCAGGGCCTGAGCCTTGTCGGCGATCTGTTTGCGTTGTTCGCCACTGACCGTGTCGTAAGTGGCGTAGCCGTCCTTGACCTTGAAACTGTTCAATTCGTTGTCGAAATCACTCAGCGCCGCGTCGATTTTCGGCAGCAGCTCCGGCGCCGATTTGCTCAGCATTGGCCGCAGCAACTCGACCACCTTGTGTGCGGTTTCCAGGTTGCCGGCGAAACCGTTCAGGTCGCCGTGGCTGTAGCGCTCCTCTTCGCCGCTGGCGGCGCGCACGTCGGCCAGGGTGTTGAGGTTGCGCACCACGATGTTGACCAACTGCTCCGGCGGCAGGGACTGGGCCAGCAGTTGCTGTCTGAGCGTGGTGACGTCTGTCAGCAGGCGCTCGGCGACCGGGTTCAAACCATCGATTTTGCGCTGTTGGAACAGCGCATATTCGACTCGGTGGAAGCCGACGAAGGCCGGATCCTGTTCGCGTTTTTCGAAATAGTCGGCGCGGGCATTGATGCTGTTGTCCAGTTCGGCCAGGCGTTGCGCGGCCGGAGCCAGGCGCTGGTAAGCGGCACGCGCCGGCAGGTACAAAGCCTGTGCCTGGGCCAAGTCGCCGCTTTCAATCGCCTGATTCAACGCAGTCACCGCTTTGATCAGCGTGCTGCCCTGGCTGGCGAGGTACACACGAAACTCTGACAGTGGTCCGACGAAAGCGACCATCGACGGCTTGGCCTTCGCAGCAGCATCGGAAGCCGCCGTCGGCGTCACGTGCAGCACGCCACGCGGGTTGCTCAAGAGCCCGCAAGTGATGGCGTAGTCGCCGGGTTGCAGGTTGGCGTTGATCACCTGGCTGAGGCCCGGGGCGATGTTCTCGCGCTCTTCGACCACCAGCACGCCGTCGAGGATTTCCCATTCCACCGCCCGATCGGAGCGGTTGACGATACGGAAACTGGCGCGTCCGGCCGGTACGCTCAGTTCGTTCGGATCGCAACTGTGGGCGTTGATGTTGACCACCACTTCGTCATGGTTGTGCTGACGCTTGGCCGCCGCCATTTTCGAGGCGTAGTAGAACAAGCCACCGGCGGCGATCATCACGACCACCGAACCGGCCACCGCCCAGCGCAGCGCGCGGGGAGGGGAGGCCTGAGGAGTATTAGGCTTTGACATGGGTGCCCTTATTGGCTGGAAGCGGAAGACGAATTGGCAGGCTTGGGCGCAGCAGGCGCGGCAGGGTAGAAAAACATCACCAGCGCCACCACCAGATAGAGCAGATACGCGCCGAGGGTGCTGACGGTCGGCGCATCCTGATAGCCGAACATGCCAGCCAGCACCGAGCCCAACGGGCCATCCATCGGCAGCGTCGCGCTGAAGTCGAACAGCACGGTTTGCAGGTGATTCCAGAGGCCCGCTTCATGCAGGGCCTGCACCGAGTTGGCCAGAATCCCGGCGGCGACCACGAGGATGAACAGCCCGGTCCACTTGAAAAACGCCGACAGGTTCAAGCGCATGCTGCCGCTGTAGATCAGGAAGCCGACGATGATCGCCAGCACCAGGCCGAGCAGGGCACCGATCGGTGCTCCCGGGCCTTCGCTCTGCTGGAACACGGCAAGCAGAAAGAACACGGTTTCCAGTCCTTCGCGGGCCACGGCGAAGAACACCATGGCGATCAGCGCGATCACCTGATGCTTTGAAGACGTCAGGGCGTGATCCAGCGACGCCTGCAGCGAATGCTTGATCGAACGCGCGACCTTGCGCATCCAGAACACCATGGAACTGAGAATGCCGACGGCGACCAGCCCGACCACGCCCTCGAACAGTTCCTGTTGTTTTTGCGGGAACTCGGCGCTGACCAGCTCCAGGCCACCCCCGACCAGCAGCGCCAGCGCAGCGGCGAGAAACACGCCGATCCACACTGCCGGCATCCATTGGCCACGGCCGGTCTGTTGCAGGTAACTGGCGATGATGCCAACGATCAGGGCGGCTTCAATGCCTTCGCGCAGCATGATCAGAAAGGGAACGAGCATTGCGGCAACCACGAGTGATTTAGATAGGTGGCTAAGTTGTAACATAATGACACTCATTCCCAAATGGGGATGGTTGACATTTACCTGAACATTCGCTGAACGGCACGTTTTTTAGTCAGCCACTGTTCAACCTTGTGGGTGCGAGCCTGCTCGCGAAGGCCTCCTGTCATTCGGCACAGTTTTTACTGACCCACCGCTTTCGCGAGCAGGCTCACTCCTACAGGGATCTGTGTTGTGCCGAGGATGGCTGCGTTAAGATGCCCGTCACTCGAAAACAACAAGGTCTGCCTCGCTCCATGTCGGAAAAAGACACCATCGCCGTGCAACTGGTGCGTGAAGCGCTGCTGCAAAGTTGTGCCCCGGGCGTGGCCACGGAAGACGTCTTGAACAAGGTCGGGATAGATCCGGCCCGGTTGCAAAGTGAAGAGGGCCGGGTGCCCGCCTCGCAATACGCGAAACTCTGGCGTTTGCTGGCGCGGCGCGGCGATGACGAGTTCTTCGGCATGGATCCGCGTCAGCTCAAGTCCGGCAGCCTCGAATTTCTCTGTCGCAGCGCCATGGCGCAACCGACCCTGGCCGCTGGCCTGAGCACAGGCCTGAATTTCCTTTCGCTGATGCTGGAAAAAATGCCGGCGCAACTGCTGCACCAGCAGAGCCTGGCGGAAATTGTCCTGCTTGAAGATGATCCCGAACCACGACGGGCGTTCACGTATTTCACTTATTGGATGATCGTTCATGGCGTGGCCTGCTGGCTGGCGGGGCGGCGGATTCCGATTCTGGCGATTGAGCTGCGCTGCGCCGAGCCGGAGTTCTGCGACGACTATCGGGTGATGTTCTCGGAAAACCTGCGTTTCGATCGTCCGCGTACGCGGATGATCTTCGCCGCTGACTGCCTTGATCTGCCGATCAAGCGCACCGCCGAGGAGCTGAAGCGCTTTCTGGTCCATGCGCCGGCGAACATTCTGGTGAAGTACCGTGACCCGGAGAGCCTCGCCAGCCGGATCAAGCAGGACCTGCGGCAGTTGCCCGCCGAGCAGTGGCCGGAAACCGAGACTCTGGCGCAACAGCTGTGCATGTCCGCCTCGACCTTGCGTCGGCGTTTGGCGGAGGAGGGGCAGACCTATCAAGGTCTCAAGGACAGCGTGCGCAAGGAACTGGCGATCACCTGGCTGGCGGAGCCTTCGATCAGTTTTGTCGAGATCGCGACGCGGCTGGGGTTTGCCGATGCGAGTTCGTTCTACAAGGCGTTTCGCAAGTGGTCGGGATCGAATCCGGGGCATTACCGTACGCTGATCCTGAACGAAGCAGTCTGATCCGGATTACTTGCCGCCTGACCGGCCCCCTTCGGGAGCAAGCCCCCTCCCACTTTTGAAATGCATGCTCCCTGTGATTGCAGCCGCCCGGCAACCACAGGTGATCCTCCCTTTGAAATGCATGCTCCTGTGATTGCAGCTTGCCCGGCAACCACAGGTGATCCCCCCATTTGAAATGCATGCTCCTGTGATTGCACCTTGCCCGGCAATCACAGGTGATCCTCCCTTTGAAATGCATCCTCCCTGTGATTTCAGCTTGCCTGGCAATCACAGGTGATCCCCCTTTGAAATGCATGCTCCCTGTGATTGCACCTTGCCTGACAGTCACAGGTGATCCTCCCTTTGAAATGCATCCTCCCTGTGATTGCACCTTGCCTGGCAATCACAGATGATCCCCCTTTGAAATGCACGCTCCCTGTGATTGCAGCCTGCCTGGCAATCACAGATGATACCCCTTTGAAATGCATGCTCCCTGTGATTGCACCTTGCCCGGCAATCACAGGTGATCCTCCCTTTGAAATGCATCCTCCCCTGTCATTGCAGCTTGCTCGGCAGTCACAGATGATCCCCCCTTTGAAATGCAATTCCCTGTGGGAGGGGGCTTGCTCCCGAAGGGGCCAGTCCCGGCGACACATCTGCGCAACCTTGGCCAAACCAGTCATCCAACTTGATGGCTTTGACCATTGCCGCATCCGCGCTGCAGCGCGACTATCCCTCTGTTGTTTACGGTTCCCAGCCTAATAAAAACACAGAGGGATTCTGGCAATGCGCGATTACTTGTCTGCCACCGAACAGTTCAACTATCAACACACTGTGGACGCTGCGCTCAGCGGCTCGCTGGAGGCGCTCAACGCCTGCGTCGAATGCTGCGACCGCCACGCCTTGCCGGGGCGCATCGCACTGTTCTGGGAGGGGCGCGACGGTGCAAGCGCTACGTACACCTTCAGCGATCTGCAGGACAAAGCCGCACGTTTCGCCAATTTCCTTCTCGCCCAGGGCGTGCAGAAGGGCGACAAGGTCGCCGGCCTGCTGCCGCGCAATATCGAATTGCTCATCACCGTGTTCGCCACCTGGCGCATTGGCGCGGTGTATCAACCTCTGTTTACTGCCTTCGGCCCCAAAGCCATCGAACATCGCCTGAACAGTTCCGGCGCCAAAGTGGTGGTCACCGACGCCATCAATCGGCCGAAACTCGCTGAAGTCGCCGCTTGCCCGACCGTGGTCACCGTCGGTGGCGCCAAAGGCGAGGGCATCGTCCGCGGCGATTTCAGTTTCTGGGCTGAGCTGGCCAACTATTCCAGCGTCTGCGAACCGGTCCTGCTGACAGGCGAAGACCCGTTCCTGCTGATGTTCACTTCAGGCACCACTGGCCCGTCGAAAGCGCTGTCAGTGCCGCTCAAGGCCATCGTCGCATTCCAGAGCTACACCCGCGATGCGGTGGATCTGCGCCCCGAAGACTCGTTCTGGAACGTCGCCGACCCGGGCTGGGCCTACGGTATCTATTTCGGCGTCACCGGCCCGATGTCGATGGGGCACCCGATCACCTTTTACGACGGTCCGTTCACCCTCGAAAGTACCTGCCGGGTGATCAACAAATATGGCATCACCAACCTCACCGGCTCGCCGACGGCGTATCGCCTGTTGATTGCCGGCGGCAACGAGTTCGCCAAGTCGATCAAGGGCAGGCTGCGCATCGTCAGCAGCGCCGGCGAGCCGCTGAACCCGGAAGTGATCCGCTGGTTCGCCGACAACCTCGGTGTGGTCATTCACGACCACTACGGCCAGACCGAACTGGGCATGGTCCTGTGCAACCACCATGGCCTGGAACACCCGATCCACCTCGGCGCCGCCGGTTTCGCCTCGCCGGGCCATCGCATCGTGGTGCTCGACGAGCAGCACACCGAACTCGGCGTCGGCCAGCCTGGCATTCTCGCCATCGACCGTACTCAATCGCCGATGTGCTGGTTCGGCGGCTACGAAGGCGTGCCGACCAAAGCCTTCGTCGGCAACTATTACCTGAGCGGCGACACCGTGGAATGGAACCCGGACGGCAGCATCAGCTTCGTCGGGCGCAGCGATGACGTGATCACTACGTCGGGCTACCGCGTGGGGCCGTTCGACGTTGAAAGTGCACTGATCGAGCACCCGGCGGTCGTCGAGGCGGCAGTGGTCGGCAAGCCGGACCCGGAGCGCACCGAACTGGTCAAAGCCTTCGTCGTGCTCAACCCGCAATACCGCGCGGAACCCGCGCTGGCTGAAGAGTTGCGGCAACACGTGCGCAAGCGTCTGGCCGCGCATTCATATCCGCGTGAAATCGAATTTGTCAGCGAATTGCCGAAAACCCCAAGCGGCAAATTGCAGCGCTTTATCTTGCGCAACCAGGAAATCGCCAAGGCTCAAGAGGCCGCGGCGCACAACGTTTCAGCTTGAATCAGGAAGTCAGTCATGCAGATCGAAAACAAGGTTTTTATCGTCACTGGCGGCGCGTCCGGCCTGGGCGCGGCCACCGCTGAATGGCTGGTCAACGCCGGCGCCAAAGTGATGCTGGTGGACATGAACGCCGAAGCGCTTGCCGCGCAGGCCCAACGCCTCGGCGCGCAAAGTGTTGTCGCTGATATCAGCAACGAAGCCGCCGCCGAGGCCGCGGTGCAGGCGACAGTCAAAGCCTTTGGCAGCCTCAACGGCCTGGTCAACTGCGCCGGCATCGTCCGTGGCGAGAAGATCCTCGGCAAGAACGGCCCGCACGCGCTGTCCAGTTTTGCCCAGGTGATCAACGTCAACCTGATCGGCAGCTTCAACATGCTGCGCCTGGCAGCAGCGGCCATCGCCGAGAGCGAAGCCAACGCCGACGGCGAGCGCGGGGTGATCATCAACACCGCGTCGGTGGCGGCGTTCGACGGCCAGATCGGCCAGGCGGCGTATTCCGCCTCGAAAGGCGCAATTGCCAGCCTGACCCTGCCGGCTGCCCGTGAACTGGCGCGCTTCGGCATCCGCGTGATGACCATCGCCCCGGGCATTTTCGAAACCCCGATGATGGCCGGTATGACCCCGGAAGTCCGTGAGTCGCTGGCCGCTGGCGTACCGTTCCCGCCGCGCCTGGGCAAACCTGCCGAGTACGCCGCACTGGTTCGGCATATCATCGAAAACAGCATGCTCAATGGTGAGGTGATCCGTCTCGACGGCGCCTTGCGCATGGCCGCCAAGTAAGGAGGATTTGTCATGACTATTTCCAACGATCCGATTGTTATCGTCAGCGCCGTCCGCACCCCGATGGGCGGTTTTCAGGGCGAACTGAAAAGCCTCACCGCCCCACAACTCGGCGCTGCCGCGATCAAGGCTGCAGTGGAACGCGCCGGGGTTGCCAGCGACGCGGTCGACGAAGTGCTGTTCGGTTGCGTATTGCCGGCCGGCCTCGGCCAGGCGCCTGCACGCCAAGCTGCACTGGGTGCCGGACTGGATAAATCCACCCGTTGCACCACGGTCAACAAGATGTGCGGCTCGGGCATGGAAACCACCATTCTCGCTCACGACATGCTGATCGCTGGCAGCGCCGATGTGGTGATTGCCGGCGGCATGGAAAGCATGTCCAACTCGCCTTACCTGCTGGACCGTGCCCGCGCCGGTTACCGCATGGGCCATGGCCGGGTGCTCGACTCGATGTTCCTCGACGGCCTCGAAGACGCCTATGACAAGGGTCGCCTGATGGGCACCTTCGCCGAAGATTGCGCCGAAACCAACGACTTCAGCCGCGAAGCGCAGGATGCCTTTGCCATCGCCTCGACCACCCGCGCCCAGCAGGCGATCAAGGATGGCAGTTTCAAGGCGGAAATCGTGCCGCTGAGCGTAACTGTTGGCAAGGAACAGGTCCTGATCAGCAACGACGAGCAGCCGCCAAAAGCCAAGCTGGACAAGGTCGCCTCGCTGAAACCGGCGTTTCGTGAAGGCGGCACAGTGACGGCGGCCAACTCCAGTTCGATCTCCGATGGCGCGGCGGCACTGGTGCTGATGCGCCAGTCGCAGGCGCAGAAACTCGGTCTGAAACCACTGGCAGTGATTCACGGTCACTCGGCGTTTGCCGACACCCCGGGGCTGTTCCCGGTGGCGCCGATTGGTGCGATCAAGAAGCTGGTGAAGAAGACCGGTTGGGCGTTGAACGAGGTCGATCTGTTCGAAATCAACGAAGCGTTCGCCGTGGTCGCAATGGCGGCGATGACCCATCTGGAAATCCCCCACGACAAACTCAACGTGCATGGCGGCGCCTGCGCCCTAGGCCATCCGATCGGTGCGTCAGGTGCGCGGATTCTGGTGACCTTGCTTTCGGCCCTGCGCCAGAAAGGCTTGAAACGCGGGATTGCGGCAATCTGCATCGGCGGCGGTGAAGCCACGGCGATGGCCGTGGAATGCGTTTACTAAGATCAACACCCATCCCGATTGTGGGAGGGGGCTTGCTCCCGAAGGCGGTGTGTCCTTCAGAGATTATTTGACTGACACGGCCTCTTCGGGAGCAAGCCCCCTCCCACAATAAATAGGGGGTTTGACTAGAATTAAGGACTCACCATGATTCCCAACGAAGACCAGACCCAGATCCGTGACATGGCCCGGCAGTTCGCCGAGGAACGGCTGAAACCGTTCGCCGCCGAGTGGGATCGCGAGCACCGTTTCCCCAAGGAAGCCATCGGCGAGATGGCCGAACTGGGCTTCTTCGGCATGCTGGTGCCGGAGCAGTGGGGCGGCTGTGACACGGGCTATCTGGCTTACGCCATGGCCCTGGAAGAAATCGCCGCCGGCGACGGTGCCTGCTCGACCATCATGAGCGTGCACAACTCGGTGGGCTGCGTGCCGATCCTCAAGTTTGGCAACGACGACCAGCGCGAACGTTTCCTCAAACCGCTGGCCAGCGGCGCCATGCTTGGTGCCTTCGCGCTGACTGAACCACAAGCCGGTTCCGATGCCAGCAGCCTGAAAACCCGCGCACGCCTTGAAGGCGATCACTACGTACTCAACGGCTGCAAACAATTCATCACCTCCGGGCAGAACGCCGGGATCGTGATCGTGTTTGCCGTGACCGACCCGAGCGCCGGTAAACGGGGCATCAGTGCGTTCATCGTGCCCACTGATTCGCCTGGCTACAAAGTCGCCCGGGTCGAAGACAAGCTCGGCCAGCACGCCTCGGACACCTGCCAGATTCTCTTTGAAGACGTGAAAGTGCCGGTTGCCAACCGCTTGGGCGAAGAGGGCGAAGGCTACAAGATCGCCCTGGCCAACCTTGAAGGCGGACGCGTCGGCATCGCTTCGCAATCGGTGGGCATGGCCCGCGCTGCGTTCGAAGCGGCCCGCGATTACGCCCGTGAGCGCGACACCTTTGGCAAACCGATCATCGAGCACCAGGCCGTGGCCTTCCGCCTCGCCGACATGGCCACGCAGATCGCTGTCGCCCGGCAAATGGTGCATTACGCTGCCGCCCTGCGTGACAGTGGTCAGCCAGCCCTGGTCGAAGCCTCGATGGCGAAACTGTTCGCCTCGGAAATGGCCGAGAAGGTCTGCTCGATGGCGCTGCAGACGCTGGGCGGTTACGGTTACCTCAACGACTTCCCGCTGGAACGCATCTACCGCGATGTGCGTGTCTGCCAGATCTACGAAGGCACCAGCGACATTCAGCGCATGGTTATTTCGCGCAATCTCTGACAAGGAATCTTGCCCATGACTTACGAAACAATTCTGCTGGAAAACCACGGCCGCGTCGGTCTGATCACCCTGAACCGCCCGCAGGCGCTCAACGCCCTGAATGCGCAACTGGTCAGCGAAGTGAACCACGCCCTCGATGGCCTGGAAGCGGATGCGAACATCGGCTGTATCGTCATCACCGGCTCGAAAAAAGCGTTCGCCGCCGGTGCCGATATCAAGGAAATGGCCGAGCTGACCTACCCGCAGATCTACATGGATGATCTGTTCAGCGACAGCGATCGCGTGGCCAACCGACGCAAGCCGATCATCGCGGCAGTCAACGGCTTCGCCCTCGGTGGCGGCTGTGAACTGGCGCTGATGTGCGACTTCATTCTGGCCGGCGACAATGCAAAGTTCGGCCAGCCGGAAATCAACCTCGGCGTGCTCCCGGGCATGGGCGGCACCCAGCGCCTGACCCGTGCCGTGGGCAAGGCCAAGGCCATGGAAATGTGTCTGAGCGGGCGTTTGATCGATGCAGTCGAAGCCGAGCGTTGCGGCATTGTCGCGCGGATCGTGCCGAGCGATGAGTTGTTGGACGAAGCGCTGAAAGTCGCTGCAGTGATCGCCAGCAAATCGCTGCCGATTGCGATGATGGTCAAGGAAAGCGTCAACCGTGCTTTTGAGGTCAACCTGACCGAAGGCGTGCGCTTCGAGCGCCGGGTGTTCCATGCGGCGTTTGCCACCCAGGATCAGAAGGAAGGCATGGCGGCGTTTGTGGCCAAACGGGCGCCGGAATTTCAGGGCAAATAATGCGTTGACCTGACTGACGCCTTCGCGAGCAAGCCCGCTCCCACAGTGGATCTGCGTCGTACGCAAAGTCCCTGTAGGCGTGAGCCTGCTCGCGATGCTTCTAGAGCTGGTAGTTCTTCAGTTCACGCGCAATCACCATGCGCTGAATCTCGCTCGAGCCTTCGTAGATCTGAGTAATCCGCGCGTCGCGGTAGTATTTCTCGACCGGATAATCCTCCAGGTACCCATACCCGCCATGAATCTGAATCGCCGAGGAGCAGACCTTCTCGGCCATCTCGGACGCGAACAGCTTGGCCTGTGAAGCTTCCGACAGGCACGGTTTACCCGCCGTGCGCAGACGCGCCGCGTGCAGGATCATCAAGCGTGCCGCGTTGATTTGCATGTGCATGTCGGCCAGCAGGTTGGCGATGCTCTGGTGTTCGTTGATCGGCTTGCCGAACTGGATGCGTTCACGCGAGTAAACCAGCGCTGCTTCAAACGCGGCCCGGGCAATGCCCAGGGCTTGTGCGGCGATGCCGATGCGTCCGCCTTCGAGGTTGGACAGGGCAATCGCCAGGCCCTTGCCACGCTCGCCGAGCAGGTTAGCCTGGGGAATGCTGCAGTTGTTGAGCGTCACGGCGCAGGTGTCGGAGGCGCGGATGCCCATCTTGTGTTCGGTACGGTCGACGATGAAGCCCGGGGTATCGGTGGGCACCAGAAACGCGGAGATGCCTTTCTTGCCCAGATCCGGATCAGTCACCGCAAATACGATTGCCAGTTTCGCCCGTTTGCCGTTGCTGACGAATTGCTTGGCGCCGTTGATCACCCACTGGCCGTCACGCAGTTCGGCGCGGGTGCGCAGGTTGTGCGCCTCGGAGCCGGCTTGCGGTTCAGTCAGGCAGAAGCAGCCGATGGTCTGACCGCTGGCGAGGTCGGCCAGCCAGGTCTGTTTCTGCTCTTCGCTGCCGTAATTCATGACCGGCCCGCAGCCCACCGAGTTGTGGATGCTCATGAACGCGCCGGTCGCGCCGTCACCGGCAGAAATCTCTTCCACGGCCAAGGCGTATGCCACGTAATCGACGTAAGTGCCGCCCCATTCCTCGGGCACCACCATGCCCAGCAGGCCCAGTTCGCCCATCTTCGCCACCAGCGCGTCGTCGATCCAGCCGGCTTTTTCCCAGGCTTGCGCATGGGGCGCGATTTCGCCACGGGCAAAGTCCCGGGCCATGTCGCGGATCATCACTTGTTCTTCAGTCAGTTCGAGATCGTGCATGGCTCAGCTCCCGCTCTCAGTAAACCCGTGGAAAAAACTCGCGACGTGCCCGGCGTCCAGCGCAGCGAGGGTCGGTGGGTTCCAGCGTGGTGTCTTGTCTTTGTCGATCAGCAGGGCGCGCACGCCTTCGATCAGGTCGCCGCGTTCGAACCACTGGCGATCCAGATGCAGTTCGAGGGCGAAGCAGTGTTCCAGGCTCAGTTGCCGGCCACGGCGAAGCATCTCCAGGGTCACGGCCATTGCCAGCGGTGAGCGGGTCTCCAGCAGGTCAGCAGTGGCGGTGGCCCAGGCGTGACTGTCGGCGACCGTCACCGCACGCAGCTGCTCGACGATGCTCGGCACGTCCGGCAGGGCGAAGAAGTGGTCGATGGCCGGGCGCAGCTGTTGCAACGGTGCATCGGCCAGGGTCTGCACGCCATTTTTGGCGAGCAGGCTTTGCAGGTCCTTGAGCGGCGTGTCGTGCCATTCCAGGTGATCGAGTTGCTCGTCCAGGCTCGGCAGTTTGCTGCTGTCGACGTACCAGTCGGCCAGCCCGCAATACAGCGCATCGGCCGAGCGGATCTGCACGCCGCTGACGCCCAGATAGACCCCCAGTTCACCGGGAATCCGCGAGAGGAAATAGCTGCCGCCGACATCCGGAAAATAACCGATGGCCACTTCCGGCATCGCCAGGCGGCTCTTTTCGGTAACCACCCGCAAATCCGCACCTTGCACCAGGCCCATGCCGCCGCCGAGGACAAAGCCGTCCATCAGGGCCAGCACCGGTTTGCGGTAGTGATGAATCGTCAGGTCGAGGGCGTATTCCTCGACGAAGAAATCTTCGTGCAGCGTGTCGCCGCTTTTGAAACTGTCGTACAGGGAACGGATATCGCCACCGGCGCAGAAAGCCTTTTCCCCGGCACCGCGCAACACCACGGCCAGCACACTGGGGTCAGTGGCCCAGGCGTCGAGTTGCTGCTGCAACTGGCGAACCATGTCGAGGGTGATGGCGTTGAGACCGGCGGGGCGGTTGAGGGTCAGGTGACCGATGTGATTGCGAACCTCGGCCAGCACTTCGTTTTGCGTGGCATCCATGGACGGGGTCCGCGGGGATGAAGCCTGAGCAGTCATCACTAACTCCCTGCTTTTATTGTCTTTATTCGAGAAGCTCGCGCGCGAGCGTTAACGGATCGTAACAGTGCAAATTTGCCGTGTACAACGGGGATATGTGCAGGGGGAGTTTGCGTTTTTGCAGCAGTGCACGACTAGCCAGTGTGGCGAGGGAGCACGTTCTCTCGCCACACTGTTTCAGATGTTTATCGGGTGAAAACTTCGCCAATGCTGCGGCGTTTGGCGTGCAGCTCGCTGGCGTGAATCAGTTGTTCGAGATCCTCGGGCGTGACGTCGATAAACGCTTGCATATCCGCCAGTGCCAGTTTCAAGTCAGCGGCGGTGATGGCCTGGTTGTCGATCGGCGTCATCAATGGCGCGGGCTCGGTCGGGCGTTTCGGGTAGCGGATGCGCGTCAGGTTGTTGTAGACCAGAGCGCTGAGCAGCATGCACGCAGCGGCCAGCATCACCGGCTCCATGGCTTTCCAGTCCAGGGCGACGGTTGCCGGATCGGCCAGTACCAGCGTCAGCGCGAGCGCACCGGCCGGTGGGTGCAGGCAGCGCAGCCAGCACATCAGGATCAGCGCCATGCCTGCCGCCAGACACGCGCTGCCCAAGGTTCGACCCAGCACGTGGGCCACCAGTAGCGCGACAACACTGGCGCACAGGTAGCCGCCGATGATCGACCACGGTTGCGCGAGCGCGCCGGAAGACACAGCGAACAGCAACACCGCCGATGCGCCCAGTGGCCCGATCAGGTGATAGGCGACTTCATGGCCGAACACCTGACCGCACGCCCAGACGCTGAACAGCGTGCCCAACGCCATGCCAATGGCGGCGCGGCTCCATTCGGTGGGGCGGGTGTTGATGGCGGCGGGCAACCAGCGAGCGAGCATGTGAATCGGGTCCTTGCGCTAAATTCGGGGCAAAAAAAAGGACTTGTCCGTTTCGGAAAGTCCTCGAAGCGTTCCAACTATTGGGGGAGGAACGCGCACAGTGTGCCGTGCAAACTCGATGCTGACAAATTCATATAAATGCTGCTTCAGTGCATTATTTTTGAATTGTCGCCACACGCCGCCCACTGACAAAACACAAATACCCACCCAGCGCTGCCAGAGCGCTCAAAGCGTAGAACATGCTTGGCGCCGGCGTGTGCATCAGCAGGAACCCACACATCACCGGGCTCACCGCGCCGCCCAGCGCGGCGAGGTTCTGTGCACCGTAGTAACTGCCGCGCAGTTCTTCTGGAGCGAGAGTGTCGACAAAAAGGAAATCCGCCGGGTAGATGATCATCTCGCCGAGGGTGAAGATAAACATCGCCACGCACCAGCCAACGAGGCTGTCCGCCAAGCTGAAGCCGATCAGACCGACGATGAACAACGCGGTGCCGCCGGCAATCCAGAAGCGCAGGTGCTCGCGCTTGAGAAAACGGCCGATCTGGTATTGCAGCAGGATCACTGTGATCGCGTTGCAGGCGAGCAGGGCGGCCATGGTGTCGAGCGTCTGTTGTTGGGTGTGGGTCGCCAGCAGGTATTGCGACAGGTACAGGGTGAAGCGCCCGTGCACCAGCGTACTGAGCAGGCAACCGAGGGTAAACAGGATCATCGTGCGGTCGTTTTTCAGGATGATCAGGGTTTTCACAAAGCTTTGCGATTGGCTGGCCGACGCCAGAGGGTTTACCTCACGGGAGACGCCCAGCAACAGGAGAATGCTGCCACAGGCAATCAGGCCCGCGACGATGAACGGCACCGAGGGCCAGATCCCGGCAATCACTACGCCAATCATCGGGCCGATGGCGTAACCAATATTGGTCAGTGTGTAGTTCAGCGAAAACGCCTTGACCCGCTGGCCCACCGGCAGATTTTCACTGAGGATCGCCTTGGAGCAGATCAGGAACAGCGCTGAAGCCGTTTCACTGATGATCAGCACCAGCGTGACCAGATACAGATTTTGCGCGAAGGTCAGCAGGATCAGGCCAATGCCGCTGGAGAGCATGGTCAGGATCAACAGCCGGCGCTTGTCGAGCCGATCGATGATGTAACCGCCGTACAGCGAGAACAGCGTGGCGCTGAACACCGCGATACCCAGCAACAAACCGACATCCTGCGGGTTGAGGCCCAGTTTGTTGCTGAGGAACAGGGTCAGTAGCGGACTGATCAGCGCACGGCTGATGACGATGGTCAACGAGGTGACCATCAGGCGGCGGATCAGGCGGGAGTAAGTGGCCACGGCTGTGCAAATGTCCTTATTTTTGGGAGCGAGCCTGCTCGCGAGTGCCGGGTTTCAGGCGCCAACACAGTTGATCGAGAGGACGCTATCGCGAGCAGGCTCACGCCGACAAGGGATTTGTCGGCTCAGGGCAATATCAGGTGCATGGCGCAGCGTCGCTCGGCGGCAAAGCCATGTTCGACTTCCTTGTGCAGCGCCTCGAGCAAGTGCGCCTCAAGCTCATCCGGCGCGGCGATGACAAAGCCCATCCGCTGATAAAAAGGCGCATTCCACGGCACATCGCGAAAGGTGGTCAGGGTCACGGCACGCATCTGCCGGTGGCGCGCATGCTCAATCGCGGCCATCACCAGTTGACGACCCGCGCCTTGTCCCTGAAACGCCAGGCTGACCGACACTTCTTCAATGTGCAGTTGGTCGCCGACGTCCAGCGCGCGGATAAATCCTGCGAGTTGCGCAGTGGCGCTTTCGGCAACCCAGACGTGGGCCTGCTCGATGGCCTGGCGATGTTGTACGGCGCTTGCCACGTCACTGTCGGCGAGCCAGGCAAGGGTCGGATCGACGCGAAACAGCTCGGCGGCCGAGCGTTCGATGGCGGGGAGGGCGGATGCGTCAGTAGCCCGTGCGGGGCGAATCGTGAGGGTCATGTAAGCGGTGCCGATGGCTGCGATCGTTTGATCTTGAAAAAGACCAGAAGATCGCAGCCTTCGCCAACCGCTACAAGGGTTTGATGTACAACAGCACGTAATCGTTCTTGTCGAAGCTACCCGTCACCACCGGTTGCAGGCCGGCCAGCGCGGTGCCTTGCAGTGTTTGCAGGTCCTTGCTGTCCATCATCAGCCACGCCGGGCCCTTGATGGTTTCGAGTTGCTGCACCGTCTCGGTGAACTGCGGCTGCAGGTCGTGCTCGACGTTGACCATGAACTTGATCGCCTTGGCGTCTTTGCCCATGCCGTGCAGCACCAGCGGTGCCGGATTGGCCTGGACTTGAGCGAACGCGGCGCGACTGAACGTCTGCGTGTCATACAGACGCCGCTCCACCGGCTCGAACACCGCGGCATACACCGTCCACAACGCGAGAACCGAGCACAGTGCCAACACTTCGGCACGCCAGCGCGGGAACAGCAAACGCGAAAGCGCGAGCAATTGCAGGACGCCCAGCACGACCAGTATCAGGGTGAGGCCGTTCAGTTGCTCGGGAAACCGCCGCTTGGCCACCAGCAGAACCACCATCAGCAAACCCGGCGTCAGCAGCCACAGCCCCTGAATCAAGCCGCGCAATACCCGGAACACCCGCCCGTGCAGTACCTGGAACGGGTAGGCTGCGATGATCGCTGCCATTGGCAGCATCGGCAGCAGGTAACGCGCCTTCTTCGCCTGCGGAATCGACAGGCCGACCATCACGATCAGCCCGGCGGCCGCGCAGTATTGAACCAGGCGCAACGCCGGACCACGTTGATGCGGTTTGCTCAGCCAGGTCGCGGCCAACGCGAGGATCGCCAACGGATACGCCAGCGCGTAGTTGCCCATGGAACTGGTGAAGTAATACAGCGAGCCGCTAACGCCTTCACTGCCATCCATGCGCCCCATGAACTGCATGCGAATCACGTCCTGCAAGAAGGCTTCGCCACCGCTGAGCTTTGCCAGCCACAACAGCAGGCCGACGCACGCGGCGAGCAGGATCGAGGCGAGCACACCGAACACCAACAGGCGTTTCCACTCACGGTTGAGCAGAAAGTAGCTGCAGAGCATGCCGGTCGGCACCACGAGGCCGATTGGCCCGCGAATACCAAAACCCAGCAACAAAAGAACAAAGATCAGCGGCCAGCGGCGGCGGGAGCCGAAATGGTCGTGCGCGTAGCCCAGGTAAAACACCGACAGGGCCACGGCGGCGAGCATCAGGTCCTGCGATACGGCGCGCACTTCGGTGATGAAGGTGCTGGTGAGCATCAACAGCGCAATGCTGATCAACGCCCAACGCTGCGAATGCACCGCCAGCAAGCGGTACATCAAAGTCACGATCACCGCGCCGGCAATCGCGCTGGGCAGCCATGCTGTCAACGTGTTGACCGCGCCGAAGGGCAGCGACAACAACCAGATGAACAGCGTCGAAACCGCCGAATAATCGGCGTATGGCTGGCCGTAGGTGGTCGGGAATACCGTAGGCCCGTGTCTCAACATCTCTTGGGCAAACAGTACGAAGCGTGAATCGAAGCCAATGGGAGCCTGTCCGTAAACCCCGGCTATAAACAGCAACAGTGCCAGCAGCCCTGCGATCAGGGACTGCCGGCGGATGACAGGCGACAACGTGATCAAGCGACGTCCACGGAGTTAGGCCACTGTTGCAGCGGGATCGGCAATTTGCGCGAATCACCACGGCCGATCGGGAAGTACTTGAAGCCGTTGCGCGCCAGACGTTCGGCGTCGTACAGGTTGCGGCCGTCGAAGATCACCGGGGCTTTCAGACGTTGCTCGATCAGGTCGAAATCCGGCGCCTTGAACTGCTGCCATTCGGTGCAGATGATCAGCGCATCGGAGCCCGACAGCACCGATTCCGGGGTGCCCATCAGCATCAGTTTTTCTTCGTTCGGGTACAGATGCTGGGTTTCCTGCATCGCTTCCGGGTCGAACGCGCGCACGCTGGCGCCGGCGGCGAACAGAGAATCGAGCAATACGCGGCTTGGCGCATCGCGCATGTCATCGGTGTTCGGCTTGAACGCCAGGCCCCACAGGGCGAAGGTCTTGCCGCGCAGGTCGCCCTTGTAGAACGCGTTGATGCGGTCGAACAGCTTGTGCTTCTGCCGCTCGTTGATCGCCTCGACCGCTTGCAGCAGGTCGCTGGAGCAATGGGCCTGCTCGGCACTGTGGATCAGGGCGCGCATGTCTTTGGGGAAGCACGAGCCGCCGTAACCGCAGCCCGGGTAGATGAAGTGATAACCGATGCGGGTGTCGGCACCGATGCCCTGACGGACCGACTCGATGTCGGCGCCCAGGTGTTCGGCCAGTTCGGCGATCTGGTTGATGAAGCTGATCTTGGTCGCCAGCATGCAGTTGGCGGCGTATTTGGTCAGTTCGGCGCTGCGCAGGTCCATGAACATGATGCGGTCATGGTTGCGGTTGAACGGCGAGTACAGGTCGCGCATCACGTCGCGCACTTCGTCACCTTCACAGCCGATGACGATGCGGTCCGGACGACGGCAGTCGGACACCGCCGAACCTTCCTTGAGGAATTCCGGGTTGGAGACGATATCGAACTGCAGTTGACGGCCAGCCTTGTCCAGCGCGGCCTGGATGTGCGCGCGCAGGGTATCGCCGGTGCCGACCGGTACGGTGGATTTCTCCACCAGAATCAGCGGCTGCTCACGATGACGCGACACGGCGTCACCCACCGACAGCACGTACTTCAGATCGGCCGAGCCGTCTTCGCTGGACGGCGTACCGACCGCAATGAACGCAACGCGACCGTGTTGCACAGCGAGTTTTTCATCGGAGGTGAAATGCAGGCGGCTGGAGTCCAGGCCTTCGCGTACCAGGCTCGAAAGCCCCGGTTCAAAGATGCTGACGTGACCCTGGCGCAGCAGTTCGACTTTCTTCTGGTCGATGTCCATGCACACGACGTCGTGACCGACTTCGGCCAACACGGCGGCCTGCACCAGACCGACATAACCGCTACCAAATACTGTGATTTTCATGGAGCACTCCTGAATTCGGGCGCACGAGACGGACGAGTGTTAATAGTGATGACCCCGAGCATGACCAGTGCCACGCCCAGTGATTTAGTGAGACTGAATGATTCGTTGAACAGCGGCAGACTGGCCGCCAGCAGATAAACCAGCGCGTAACTGATGCTCAGCAGCGAATAAGCCCGACCCAGCGGCAGATCGCGCAGGGCGGCGAGCCAGCAGAGCATCGACAGCGCGTAAGCCAGAATGGCCACGAACACCACGCCCAGCGCGACAAGGTCGACGCTGCCGGCAGTGAGCGCCGACCACCATTGTTCCGGCTGCGGCAGGCGCGTCATGCTCCAGCGCATGCCCAACTGGGCACCGCTGACCAACAGCACGCTGCCCAGAGCAAAAGCGATTCCACGTCCCTGACTCATGAGTGTTGCCCCAACAGCACCACACCGCCGATCACCAGGGCGACGCCCAGCCAATGGCGGCGGTCGACCGGTTCACGGAAGACAAACCGTGCGATCAGCGTGATCAGTACAAAGTTGAGGCTGAGCATCGGGTAAGCGATGCCGACTTCCAGCCGTTGCAGGACCAGCAGCCAGACCAGCAAGCCGCTGCCCAGCGCCACAAGTGCCAGCCACAGCCAGGGCGAACGCAGTTTGTCCGCCCAGGATGAGTCGACCCCGCGCCAGCTCTCAACCGCGTATTTCTGCGCAACCTGACCCAGGCAGGTCAGCAGGCATGCCGTCAGCAGCAAGATCCAGCTCATGACGGGTCCTTGGGCAGAACCATGATCACCAGATTGCCTTGCTCGTAGCGGGTACCGTCCTTGGGCAACAGGTCGACTTCGTGCAGCTCGTCATCGCCCTTGACCCGCATGACCACGCCGACCGAACCGGTACGACGGGCATCACGCATCCAGGCTTGCACCTTGTCGGTGGTGATCCGCTGTTCGGCGCCTTCCGGGTAGGACAAGCCGTACTTCAACTCGCCCACGGTGTTGTACAACGCGACGTTTGGCCGCTGCAGACGCCAGGCCAGCGCCGAGGCCGCGCCCAGGTCGTTGCTCAACAAGTGAGTGGTGCCGGACAACTCGTCCAGGTGATGCAGGATGAACTGGTCCGGAGTCTTGTTGGACACCACGGACTTGGGCAATGCCGCCGGCAGGACACCGATCAGCAGCAGGCTGCCCAGCGCCGGTGCCGCCCAGCATTGCAACGGCAGGAACGCTTGCGCCAGGTTGGCGATGATCCAGCCGATCAGTGCAATGAACACCAGCACCATGCTGTGCAGTTCGTGGTCATACACGGGCTTTTTCAGTTGCAGATAAACCAGCGCAATCAGCAGCACAATGCCCAGCAGCAGATTGAGCAGGCCGTTGATGCTCAAGGCACGGCCCTGTTCAAGGCGCAACCGGTCCGCCAGCGCATTGCCCAGCAGCAACGCCATCGGCAGCAGGCAAGGCAGGATGTAGGTCGGCAGCTTGCCGTTGCTCAGGCTGAAAAACAGCAGTGGCATCAGCAACCACAACAGCAGGAACGCAATGGCCGGTTGAGCGCGGGTTTGCCAGGCTTGCTTGAAGCTGGTCGGCAACAGACCGACCCACGGCAGGCTGAACGCCACCAGCAACGGCAGATAGAACCACCACGGCGAATCATGCTGGGCATCGTCGCCGGCAAAACGGCGAATGTGTTCATGCCAGAAGAAGAATCGCCAGTAGTCCGGTTCATGGGAATGAACCGCCAGTGCCCACGGCAGGCTGACCGCAATCGCCACGACGATCGCCACCGGACCGAAGACCAGCAGCTCACGCCAGCGCTTTTGCCAGAGCATCCACGGCAGGGCGATCAGTACCGGCAGCGCCCAGGCGAGAAAACCCTTGGTCATGAACCCCATGCCGCACGCCAGGCCCAGTACCGCCCACGCGGCGAAGCGTTGCCCGCCAGAGCGGCTGTCCAGCGCAAACCACAGCGCGACGAGGCTCAGGTTGACCCAGAAGGTGAATTGCGGATCGAGGTTGGCGTAACCGGCCTGGCCGGCAACAATGGTGAAGCTCATGTAGAGCAGGGCGCAGACAAAGCTCTTGCGTGGGTCGTTCCATAACCGGCGAGCGATCAGGTAACCCAGCAAAACACTCAAACCGGTGCTCAGCGCCGAAGCGAAACGCACGCCGAACAGGTTCTGTCCGAACAGTTCCTGACCGATGGCGATCATCCAGTAGCCGGCAATCGGTTTTTCGAAGTAACGCAGCCCCATGAAGTGTGGCGAAACCCAGTCCCCGCTCAGCAGCATGCTCTGGCTGATTTGCGCGTAACGGGTTTCATCGGGAATCCACAAACCATGGGTGCCCAGCGGCAGCAGATACGCCAGCAGGCAAAGTACTACCAGCAACGGCAATGCCCAGCGTTTACTCATGCGCCTTGCACTCCCAGCCAGCCTTCACGGCCTTCAAGTGCGCCGCGTTGTACGTGGCCCACGGGCAACGTGTTGAAAAACTCGGGCAACAAGTCGCCCAGTGGTTTGAAGTCAATACTGCGCTGGCGTGCAGCGGCCAGCAATTGACGAAAGTCCTGAGCCATCAGAATCCCTTCTACTTCGGCATGAATGGTGTAGACGTTGAGTGCTTGCTGACGGAACCGGTCGAGGATGAAGGCGTTGAAGTCCTTGGCAGCCACGGTCGGACCGACGACTTCATCGAAGGTCGGCATGTCCACCGGGATTTGCGGCGCCCCCGGAGTGCCATCAGCCAGCAGCGGACGGAACAGGCTCTGCCCGCGGCAATCGCTGTTGTAGCGAAAGCCGAAGGTTTGCTTGGCCTGGATCACGCGTTCGTCCGCACGCCAACCGGCGGAGGCCGAACACTGGATCTTTTCCCCGAGAATATCGCTGAGGGTGTCGACACCCCGACGGATCTGTTCGATCAGTTGCGCCTCGCTCCAGCGCCCGGCGTTGGCCTGCCAGCCATGGTGATCCCAGGCGTGCAGGCCGACTTCGTGACCGGCGTCCCGGGCCTGACGCATCAGGTGCCCGAGATCGCGACCAATCGGTTTGCCTGGCCAGGCAGTGCCGGCCAGCAGAATGTCCCAGCCGTACAGGCCGGCAGCGTTGGAACGGAGCATTTTCCAGAGGAACTGCGGGCGGATCAGGCGCCACAGATGCCGGCCCATGTTGTCCGGGCCGACACTGAAGAAAAACGTTGCCTTGACCTGAGCCTCGTCGAGCATCTCCAACAGTCGCGGCACACCTTCACGGGTGCCACGGTAGGTGTCGACATCGATACGAAGACCTGCCTGCATTACTTCTTGTCCGCGATTTCGAGCATGGCTTCACGCAGGAAGAAGTCCAGGGTATTGCCGATGGTCTCGCGCATTTCCACGGTCGGCTCCCAGTTCAGCAGGCGCTTGGCGTTGGCAATGCTTGGCTTGCGGTGTTCCACGTCCTGGTAACCGGCACCGTAGAACGCCTTGCTTTCCACGTCGCGGAAACCGGCGAACGGAGGGAAGTTGTGACGCAGCGGGTGCGCTTCGAACTGACGCAGCAGCTCTTCGCCCAACTGGCGGATGCTGGCTTCGTTGTCCGGGTTGCCGATGTTGATGATCTGACCGTTGCAGACATCGTTGTCGTTATCGATGATGCGGGCCAGTGCCTCGACGCCATCAGCGATGTCGGTGAAGCAGCGCTTCTGCTCGCCACCGTCGAACAGACGGATTGGCGTACCTTCGACCAGGTTGAGGATCAACTGGGTGATGGCGCGGGAGCTGCCGATACGGGCCGAATCCAGACGGTCCAGGCGCGGGCCCATCCAGTTGAACGGACGGAACAGGGTGAAGTTCAGGCCTTTGGCGCCGTAAGCCCAGATCACGCGGTCCAGCAGTTGCTTGGAGACCGAGTAGATCCAGCGCTGCTTGTTGATCGGACCGACGATCAGGTTCGAGCTGTCTTCGTCGAAGTTCTTGTCCTGGCACATGCCATAGACTTCGGAAGTCGACGGGAAGATCACGCGCTTGTTGTACTTGACGCAGTAGCGAACCAGTTTCAGGTTTTCTTCGAAGTCCAGTTCGAATACGCGCAGCGGGTTGCGGGTGTATTCGATCGGGGTGGCGATGGCCACCAGCGGCAGGACCACGTCGCATTTCTTGATGTGGTACTCGATCCACTCGGAGTGAATGCTGATGTCGCCTTCAACGAAGTGGAAGTTGGGGTGGCTGCGCAGACGCTCGATGGCGTCGGAACCGATGTCCAGACCATAGACTTCGTAGCGGTCGTCACGCAGCAGACGCTCGGACAGGTGGTTACCGATGAAGCCGTTGACACCGAGGATCAGCACGCGGGTGCGACGTGGTGCACGACCGGACTCGGCACCGCGCAGCAGCGAACCGTCAACCAGACCCAGTTCGTTGGCCAGTTGCGGGCCGCTGAGGTACAGACCGTTGTCGTTGCGCTGACCGGCGTTGATCACCAGCGAGTCTTGACCGCAGGCAATGCGCAGCGGATCGACGCTGATCACGCGGCCGGGTGCCTGGCCTTCGTTGCCTTTGACGACTTCGGCGCTCCAGACGATCAGTTTATGCTCGCCCACAGCGCAGAAGGCGCCCGGGTAAGGACGGGTGACGGCGCGAACCAGGTTGAACAGTTCTTCGGCCGGTTTGGCCCAGACCAGTTTGCCGTCTGCCGGGGTACGACGGCCAAATACGGTGGCCTTGGATTCGTCCTGCGGGGTTTCGGTGATCTTGCCTTGCAGCATGTTCGGCAGGGTGTCGCGCAGCAGGTCGCTGGCGGCCGTGCGCAGTTTGGCGTGCAGGGTCAGGCCGGTGTCGCTGCGCTCGATGGCAACGCGCTGCTGGGCAACAATGGCGCCAGCATCAGCGCGCTTGACCATGCGGTGCAGGGTGACGCCGGTTTCGGTTTCGCCGTTGACCAGCACCCAGTTCGCCGGAGCGCGGCCACGGTAGCGTGGCAGCAGCGAGCCGTGCAGGTTGAACGCGCCTTTTTTGGCCAGGGCCAGCAGTGGCTCGCTCAGCAGGTTGCGATAGTAGAAGGAGAAAATGTACTCCGGGTCCAGCTTGGCGATGCGCTCGATCCACAGTGGGTGGTTGGCGTCTTCCGGCGCGTGCACCGGGATGCCTTTGCTGGCGCACAGTTGTGCAACCGATGCATAGAAAGCATTTTCTTTCGGATCATCGGCGTGAGTGAACACTGCTGCAATGTCATAGCCGCTGTTGAGCAGGGCTTCAATGCCGGCGCAGCCAATATCGTGGTAGGCGAAGACAACAGTTTTTGCACTCATGAGAGAACCTGATCGGAAGTGGAAGAAGTAGCGGTAGAAGAAAGACCATCAACGGTGACGGCAGGGGCCGGATCGGCCGGCTGGCTGCGCAACACCTTTTCGATGAAGAAACGTGGGCGGGCACGCACATCGCTGTACATACGGCCCAGGTATTCACCCAAAAGCCCCATGCCGATGAATTGACCACCGGTAAACACGAAGAGCACGGCGAACAGCACGAAGGTACCGTCGCCGGCCCAACCGGCACCGAAGGCCAGACGCAGAATGATCAGTGCAACGGCGAACAACACACCCAGGCCGGCCATGGCAAAGCCGACGATGCTCAGCAGGCGCAGCGGGGTGGTGGTCATGCAGGTGACCAGATCGAACATCAGGTTGATCAGGCGCATCGGGCTGTATTTCGAGTCGCCGTGTTCACGCTCGGCGTGGGCCACGACGATTTCGGTGGTGTGACGGGCGAAGCTGTTGGCCAGGATCGGGATGAACGTGCTGCGTTCGCGGCAGGCGAGCATCGCGTCGATGATGGTGCGGCGGTAGGCGCGCAGCATGCAGCCGTAGTCGCTCATGGCCACGCCGGTGGAGCGTTGCACGGCAAGGTTGATGAGCTTCGACGGATAACGGCGCAGGGCCGAATCCTGACGGTTGCCACGCACGGTGCCAACCACGTCGTAACCTTTTTCGGCCTCGGCCACCAGTCGTGGAATTTCTTCTGGCGGGTTCTGCAGGTCGGCGTCGAGGGTAATCACCACGTCGCCCTTGCACTGTTCGAAACCGGCCATGATCGCCGCGTGCTGACCATAGTTGCGGTTGAGAATGACCGCCACGAACGGGCTGTTTTCACGGCCAGCGGCTTCTTCGAGCATGTTCGCCGATTCGTCACGGCTACCGTCGTCGACCAGCACGATTTCAAAATCGTGATTCAGCTGACGGCAGGCCGCTTCGGTACGGCGCAGCAGTTCCGGCAGGCTTTCCTGTTCGTTGTAGACCGGGATGACGATCGACACACTGCGGATTGGATAAGGTTTCACAGGCGTTTTTCCATGATTTGTTCGATGGCACCGACCACGCGGTCAAGGTCTTGACCGGTCATGTCGGGGAACAGCGGGATCGAGCACAGCCGCGCCGAGTTCCATTCGGTATTGGGCAGGTACAGGTCTGGGTCACGCTGGCGATACCAGGTGTGCAGGTGGGTAGCAATGAAATGGATACCGGTGCCGATGCCCTGATCCTGCAAAGCCTTCATGAAGGCTTCGCGGTCCATGCCACAGCGCTCGCTGTCGATGCGCAGGATGAACAGGTGCCAGGCGTGTTGCTGGGCGTAGGCGGGCAGGGCCAGCGGTTGCACCGGCAGGCCTTCGAACCTTTGCAGGTAGTGGGTGGCCAGTTCGGTGCGACGGGCGTTGATTTCGTCCAGGCGTTGCAGCTGCACCAGGGCAATCGCGGCGTTGATGTCGGCCAGGTTGTATTTGAACCCCGGCTCCATCACTTGCGCCTGCGGCTTGCGGCCACCGGTCAGACGGTCGTAGGCATCGACGCCCAGGCCGTGGAATTTGAGCATGCGCACGCGGCTGGCCAGCGCTTCGTCGTCGGTGACGAACATCGCGCCTTCGGCGCAGGTCATGTTCTTGATCGCGTGGAACGAGAAGATCGCGGTGCCTTGCGAGCCGACGTGACGCCCCTTGTAGCGCGTGCCCGCGGCATGAGCGGCATCTTCGATGACCGGGATGCCATGCTTGTCGGCCAGGGCATACAGCGGATCGAGATCGAATGCGGCGCCGGCGTAGTGCACCGGGATGATCGCCTTGGTGCGCGGGGTGATGGCCGCTTCGATGCGCGCAGCGTCGGTCATCAGCGTATCGCGGTCGACATCGACGAACACCGGTTTGGCGCCGAGCAGGGAAATCATGTTGGCGGTCGACACCCAGGTCTGCGACGGGGTGATGACTTCATCGCCCGGGCCGATGCCCAACGCCAGCAGGGTGATGTGCATCCCGCCGGTGGCCGAAGACAGTGCCACGGCATGTTTGCAGCCTACGTATTGCGCGAATTGTTCTTCGAGTGCCTGATTTTTTGGCCCGGTCGTGATCCAGCCTGAGCGTAAAACCTGCTCGACAGCTGCAATTTCTTCTTCGCCGATACTAGGGCGGGAGAAGGGGAGAAACGCCTGAGACATGGGCACCTCGTAACGGATAATGATGGACAGATCCCTCTGATTTTCATCGGATCCAATTCCAGAGTAGACGCAAAAAAAGGTTTTGCATCAAGCGTTTGCCTAAAAGACAGGACGTCGGGAGCTGGTTGACTTTTCAGGCGTTGCCCGGCAGGTTGGGCGATATCGGCTGAGGATCAGTCGGGCCCAAGGTTATTCCCGATTTTGTGAAAGGAATATGAAAAACCGGTCGGTGAATCATTTATCTCCCCTTCATACAGCCACTGTTCAGGCTTGCAGCGTTTGTCGCAGCGCTTTTTTGCTAAGTCCGACAGAGTCACGCGTGTTTTATATTAAGTAGATTGCAGTTGTTAGTTGTTGTGTTGAACAGTTTTTAATCAAGGCCTTTCGTTTGATTGACTTACCCGCTTTACCTGCCGTTACCCCGAAAACCAACCCTATGTCCTTGTATCTGGCGCGTTTGGCCCCTTCCAGCCAACTCACCATGCGTTACGTTTTACAAGACGCTGCCGACCGTCTGGGGTTCGAAGACATGAATGTCGAAGAGATCCCGTGGCACGCGTTGCAACCGGAAGATGTCGTGGCGTTAGTCGCTGCTTTGCGCGAAGACAACTACGCGCCCAATACCTCGTCAATGTATGTAAATGCGGTGCGTGGGGTAATGAACGAAGCGTGGCGCATGAGCCTGATTACTCAGGAACACCTGCTGAAGATGCGTTCGGTAAAAGGCATCGCCGGCACCCGGTTGTCGCAGGGGCGTAATCTGAAACGCACGCTGATTCACGAATTGATGGAAGTCTGCGCCGCCGACCCGCGCCCGCAGGGCCTGCGCGATGCCGCAGTGATTGCACTGCTGTACGGCACCGGCATGCGCAAGTCGGAGTCAGTGGATCTGGACCTGAACCAGGTCGATTTCAGCGAGCGCAGCCTGTGCGTCACCGCCAAGGGCAACAAGCAGTTGATCAAGTACGCCCCGGCCTGGGCCTTCGCCAAACTCGATGCCTGGCTTGAGTTGCGCCGTTCGCAGCTCAAGGAAGGCGAGAGCGACGATGCTTTCCTGTTCAACCGCATTCGCCGTGGCAGCCACATCACCCGCGAGCGCATCACCAAACACGCGATCTATTACATCGCCCGTCAGCGCGGCACGCAGGTGGGGGTGAAGATCATGCCTCACGACTTCCGTCGCTCGTTCATCACCCGGGTGATCGAGGAGCACGATCTGTCGATCGCGCAGAAACTTGCTCACCACAGCAACATTCAAACGACCGCCAATTACGATGTCCGTGATGACAACGAACGGCGGCGGGCGGTGGACCGCTTCGACCTGTGATCAGCGCATGTCAAAAACGTGCGCTGCACCGAGAATCGACAACTGCACGGCGCTACCGGCCGGTGGCGCATGCATGCCGGTACTGCGCACCAACAGCGAACGCCCGATGTCCTGAGCGGCCTGCGGGCGCAGTTCGACGGTCAGGGTGCAGGTGTTGCCCCCGAAATCCCGCTCGGTCACGACCGCATGGCAGCCTTGGGTCTCGGCAGGAACCTCGCAAATCTGCAGTTGCTCGGGCCGCAGCATGATCTGCGCGCTGCCGGCAAAACCGTTGGCGTTGACGGCCACACGCCCGAGATCGCAATGCGCCCAGCCGGACTCGATCCGCGCTGGCATGACCACGGCTTCGCCGAGGAAGTGCGCCGTCTGCTCGTCGCTCGGATAGCGATAAAGGTCCATCGGATGCCCGGATTGCACCAGGCGACCGCCGCGCATCACCGCCAACTGGTCGGCGAACGACAACGCTTCGCTTTGATCATGGGTAACCAGAATGGTGGTCACCCCGGCGTTCTCCAGCAGCCGTGCCACCATTTTGCGCATGGCCCCGCGCAAACCGGTGTCGAGCGCTGAAAACGGCTCGTCGAGCAGCATCAGGCGAGGTTGTTGGGCCAAGGCCCGCGCCAGCGAAACACGTTGCTGCTGGCCGCCGGACAATTCGTGAGGCCAGCGCGTCGCCATGTTGGCGTCCAGCGCTACGCTGTCCATCAACTCAAGGATGCGCTGGTTTCTCGCGGTGCCGGTCTGGGTCAGGCCGAAGCCGATGTTGGCGGCAACGGTCATGTGCGGGAACAGCGCGCCGTCCTGCGGCACATAGCCGATCTGGCGTTGATAGGCCGGCACCGCGTGAGTGCTGTCGACCAGCACTTCGCCGTTGAGCGACAGGCTGCCGGCATCGGGAAACTCGAACCCGGCAATCATCCGCAACAAGGTGGTTTTGCCGGACCCGGACGGCCCGACGATGACCGTACGGCTGCCCGAAGGCACTGAGAGGCAGATATCATCCAGCGCGGTCTGGGCGCCGAAGGCTTTGCTGAGAGAGGTGATTTCGAGAGCGTTCATCGGCCAGCCGTACGTCTTGATTGGTGATAGAGAATGGCCGTCAACGGCAGCGAGAGCACGATCATCAGCAGGGCATAAGGCGCTGCGGCGGCGTAGTCGATTTCGCTGGTCATGGCCCAGAAACCGGTGGCCAGGGTGCGCGTGCCGTTAGGCGCGAGCAGCAGGGTGGCGGTCAATTCATTGGTGATCGCCAGAAACACCAGTGCCGCGCCGGCAGCCGCTCCCGGCGCAGCCAGGCGCAGGGTGATCAGCCACAGGGCGCGCACGGGGGATCGGCCTAGGCTTTGGGCGATGTTTTCCAGCTCTACCGGTGCCTGTGCGAAACCGGCGCGCAGGCTGACCAGCGCGCGCGGCAGGAACATCAGCAAGTACGCCAGCAGCACGGTAAGGGTGGTCTGGTAGATCGGCCGCGCGAAGTGAATGGTGACCGTCACCAAAGCCAGCGCCACAACAATGCCGGGCAGCGAACTGGTGATGTAATTGCAGCCTTCGAGCAAGCGCTGCAATCGGCCGGGAGCACGGATCGACAGCCAGGCTATCGGGATCGCCGCCACAGTGGTCAATAGCGCGCCAGCGACACCCAATGCCAACGTTTGAAGCAGTGCCGGCAGCCACTCGCCACCTTCCCAGACCTCTACGCCACCGGCAATCAGCCAGCGGCCCAGCGTCAGCAGCGGCACGCCGAGGGCCAGCAGGCAGGTGACGATTTGCAAGCCGAGGCCAAAGACCATCGCACCGCGACTCAAACGCACCGTGCGCTGCTCGCGGGCGCTGCCCGAACCGACCCGGGCATAGCGCGCCTTGCCACGGGCAGCGGACTCGGCGCTCAGCATTGCCAGGCAGCAAAGTGCCAAGACCCCGGCGAGCATGTTCGCGGCCGGGCCGTTGAAGGTCGATTTGAACTGGTCGAAGATGGCCGTGGTGAAGGTGTCGAAACGGATCATCGCGTACAGGCCGTATTCGGCCAGCAAGTGCAGGCCGACCAGCAACGCACCACCGCAGATCGCCAGTCGCAGTTGCGGCAATACCACGCGCAAGAACACCGCCCGGGGTTTGAGTCCGAGTGATTCGGCAACGTCTTCAATGGCTGGATCGAGACGACGCAACGTCGCGGCCACCGGCAGATAGAGAAACGGAAAGTACGCAATCACCGACACCAGCACCCCGGCCGGCAATCCATGAATCGAAGGCACCAGGCTGACCCACGCATAGCTGTGGACGAACGCCGGGACCGCCAGCGGCGCAACCGCAAGCAATGACCAGAGGCGTCGCCCGGGCAGATTGCTGCGTTCGGTCAACCAGGCCAGCGCCGTGCCGAGCACCACGCAGATGGGGAGGGTGATCAGCACCAGCAGAACGGTGTTGATCAGTAATTCGGCCACGCGTGGGCGAAACACCATGGCTTCGATGGTTGCCCAGCCGGTGTACCACGACACGCCGATCACGAATCCGATCGGCAGCAGCGACAGCAAGGAAACGATAATCGCCAGAACGACCACCCACGATCCCCCTCGACCAGTGAGGGCGCGGCTGGCACGTGAGCGCTGGGCGAGGGATGCCGAAGCAACCCCCGCCGGCAGGGTTTCAGGCATCACTTACAGCAGTCCGGCCTGAGTCATCAGCTCGACGGCTTTTTTACTGTCAAGTTTCGAGGCATCGACCTTCGGCGCATCGAGATCTTTGAGTGGCACCAGTTTCGGGTTGGACTGAGCGCCCTTGCCGACGGCGTACTCAAACGAATTGCCGGTGTGCAGGACTTCCTGGCCCTGTTTGCCGGTGATGTATTTGAGGAATTGTTGAGCTTCGTCCTGATGCTTGCTGGAAGCCAGCACGCCCGCACCGGAAATGCTCACGAATGCGCCCGGGTCCTGATGTTTGAAGTAGTGCAGTTGGGTGTTCTTGCTGTTTTCACCGGTCTTGGACTGATCGACGAAGCTGTAATAGTGGTAGATCACGCCGCTGTCGATCTGGCCGGCATTCACCGCTTTGAGCACGGCGCTGTTGCCGCGATAGATGGTTGCGTTGGTTTTCATGCCTTTGAGCCAGTCCAGCGTGGCGGCTTCGCCTTTCTGCTCAAGTACGGCGGCGACGATCGCCTGGAAGTCGGCACCGGCAGGCGAGGCGGCCCAGCGGCCTTTCCAGTCAGGTTTGGCCAGATCGAGCAGGGATTTTGGCAGGTCTTTCTCAGTCAGTTTGGCCGGGTTGTAGACGAACACCGTCGAGCGGGCAGCGATGCCGACCCATTGGCCGTGGGCCGGGCGGTAAGCTGAATCCACTTGCTCAAGCGTCGTCGGCGCTACCGGGGCGAACAGCTTGGCGTTATCGACCAGCACCATGGCTGGAGAGTTTTCCGTGAGGAACACGTCAGCCGGCGAGGCCGAGCCTTCCTGTACGAGCTGGTTGCCCATCTCAGTGTCGTCACCATTGCGGAGGGTGACCGGAATGCCGGTTTCCTGGGTGAACCCGTCAACCCAGGCTTTGGTCAGGCTTTCGTGCTGCGCGTTATAGACCACGATACCAACGGCGTCGGCAGCCACTGCGTGGCCGGCAACGAGCAGGACGGTCGTCAGCAGAGCGGGTTTGAAGAACGATGCAATACGTGGGTGCATGACCAGTGAGCTCCTGTTTATAAGACGTTATGAGCAAGCCTTCGCAGCGTGATGCAATGCGAATGATTTGCAAGTGTTAAGTCGCAGGGCAATTTAGGGGGGCAAATGAGAAAAAAACGTCAAACAAACCGTTAATACTTGTCATTGTCATTCAGATTAGGCGACGACGTCATCGGGCGCACGATTGCTGTGCGCCCGATGACGTGTTTTTTTTCAGGAAGGGTTTGGAATGTAAGCGACGCTCTGGTCTTCACGACCGTGGAACATCTGCTCGCCGCGGGTAGGCGTGGTGGTGATGACTTGATGATCGCTGCTCAGATAATTCAGCGGCGGTGTATCGCCGGTGCGGTACTGGGCGACGACGATCGTGCGTTGCGGATCCCAGTGCTGGCCGCTGGTGCGTTCCAGCCAGGTCATCAGCGCTGCGGTGTCACCCGTGCGCGGAAAGTCCTGACCTTCTTGCACGTAATAGAACGGCGCACCGCCGGTTTGCAGGTACATCGGCACTTTGTTGTCGACCTCGACCATGACCATGCGCCACTGGTTGAGCGGCGCCTGCTGGCTGGCCTGCTGACGTACCGAGTCGCCAAACGGAATCGCGCCGCCGCCACTGTTGGTCCACGGATAGAGGACGCCGAGAATGGCGACCAGGGCGACAGTGGCAACGCCGAAGCCGATTTTCCAGCCACGGCCTTCGGAATTGCGCTGCGCCATGCGTCGGGTGATCCACCAGGCGCCGAGAAGTTGCGCGAACGGCACCAGTGGCAGTACGTAATAGCTGCGACGGCTGCCGCTGGCGGTGAAAAACAGCATCAGCAAGCCGAGGCCGAGGATCAGCCAGCGGGTGTCTGGCTCGATGTCACGCCAGTTGCGGATCGCCACCCACAACGCAATGATCCAGCACGGCGCCCAGGGCAGGGTGTAGACCGGCAGATAGATCAGGTAGGTGTAGATCGGCCCGAATTGATCGAACGGCTGGAAAAACCGCACGACGTTTTCCCGCAGAACCAGGCCCAGGCCGCTTTCGCCATAGTTCGGCGCGCCGTAGAGGTGCGACAGCAGGAACGGCACCATATAGAAGGCGCCGGCAATCAGCAGGGCGGCGCACAGGCGCAGGTTCAGGTGGCGCTTCCAGCGGTGTTCGCCGAGCAGATGCGGCAACAGCACCAGCCCGGGCAGGATGAAGCCGATCAGGCCTTTGAACAGTGAGGTCAGCGACAACAGCCCGAAGAACACCAGATAACGCGAAAATCGCGTGTCCTCCGGTCCGCGCCAGTACCACCAGACCGCCGCCAGAATCCCGCAGACGGTGAGGATGTCAGCCGTGGCGACCCGCGCCCAGAACACAAAATAGAAGGTTGTCGCCAGCATCCAGCCGGCGATCAGTCCGGTGCCTTTGCGAAACAGTTGCTCGCCCAGCAGATACACCAGCCAGACGCTGAACCAGGCGGAAATCACCGAAGACAGGCGCAGCGACCAGTGGCCCAGGCCACCGGTCAACCAGGCGGTGCCGGTTATCAGCCAGTAGGACAGCAACGGTTTGTCGTAATAGGGCGTGCCCTTGAGGTACGGGTCAAAATAGTCGCCACTTTGCAGCATCTGCAGGGCGATATTGGCCCAGCGGGTTTCCGCGCCCCACAATTCGCGGCTGCCCAGGCCGAGCAGCAGCATCAGGGCAGTCGCGGCCAGCAGGAGCAGCAGTGGCCCCCGATCAGACGTATTCCGGGTCATGGCTGGCTCTGGTTGAAGATGAGGATTTCCAGTTGGCCACGGCGGTAATGCTTGCCGTCGATGGGCAGCAGCTCAAGTTGCTGAGCGTCCGATGTGCTGTTGACTCGCATTACCACGCCGACCGAGCCTTTTTTGCGGGCTTCGGTCATCCACTGGCCAACGTCTTCCAGACTGACTTTGCGCGAGGCCATGGCCGGGTCATCGAGACCGTACTTGAGTTCGCCGACGGTGTTGAACAGATCCACCTGCGGACGACGCAGACGCCAGGACAACGCAGATGCTGCGCCCAGGTCGTTACTCAGCAACGAGGTGGTTTCGCTCAGTTCCTGCTGGTGTTCGGCAATGAACTGATCCGGCATTTTGCTGTTGACGATGGTTGCCGGCATCGCGGCCGGCAGCAACGCGATGAGCAGGCCAATGCCCAGCGCCGGTGTCGCCCACAACGTCAGCGGTCGCAATGTTTGCAGCGAGCCGGCGATGAGCCAGCCCAGCAGCACGATATAGGCCAGCGACAGGCTGAACATTTCGGTGTGTTCGTAAATTTCGCGGGTCGCTTGCAGATAGATCAGCGCGACCAGCGCGGCAATGGCCAACACCACGTTGACTACGCCGTTGCTACGCAACACGCGACCGTCCTGGCGATCAAGCCAGCCCATCACGGTGTAACCCATCAGCAACGCCAATGGCAGCAGGCACGGCATGATGTAAGTCGGCAGCTTGCCGCTGCTCGCGCTGAAAAATGCCAGCGGCAGCACGAACCACAAGGCCAGGAAGCCGATTTTCGGGTCGCGTTTTTCGCGCCAGGTGCGCAGCAATGTCGAAGGCAACAGCAGCGCCCACGGCAAGGTGGATGCAAACAGCAGCGGCAGATAGAACCACCATGGGCGCGCATGCTGGGCATCTTCACCGGCGGCAAAGCGGCGGATGTGTTCGTGCCAGAAGAAGAAGCGCCAGAAGTCCGGTTCACGCGCATGCACGGCCAGTGCCCACGGCACGCTGACCAGTGCGGCCACCGCAACGGCAACCAGCCCATAACGCACCAGTTCGCCAAAGCGACGCTGCCAGATCATGTAGGGCAGGGCGATCAGTACCGGCAGCATCAGGGCAAGAAAGCCTTTGGTCATCAGGCCCATGCCGCAGGCGAGCCCCAACAATGCCCAACCACCCAGCCGACCGCGCGGGGTATTGCTGTCGATGGCAAACCAGATCGCTACCAGGCTCAGGTTGACCCACAAGGTGAACTGCGGATCGAGGTTGGCATAACCAGCCTGGCCGGCGATCAGGCCGAAGCTCATATAAAGGAGGGCGCAAGCCGCGCTGATGCGCGGGTTGTTCCACAGACGGCGGGCCAGCAGATAGGCCAGCCATACGCTTACCCCAGTGCTCAGCGCGGAGGCGATGCGCACGCCGAACAGGTTCTCGCCGAATATCGCCTGGCCGATGGCGATCATCCAGTAGCCGGCAATCGGTTTCTCAAAATAGCGAATGCCCATGAAGTGCGGCGCTACCCAATTGCCACTCTGCAGCATTTCCTGGCTGATCTGGCCATAACGGGTTTCATCGGGAATCCACAGGCCGTGGGTCATCAGTGGCAGCAGATAAAACACTACGAACGCCAGTACCAGACCGGGGATCGCAAAACGCTCGATCACGGTGCTCGGTTGGAGGCGAGGCAAATTCAAAGCCGCATGGTGCAGCGGTTTGTTCTCAGACGTCATGACTGGACCTTGGTGCAGTACAAAGTGTGCGTTTCAATGACGCGCCTGGCGATTTCCGTAGCAGGCGTGACATCGGGTTGGATGAATGCAGGCGCAAGCACGTCCGGTGGACGTTTCCTGCATTCAGAGAACTGGCGTGCTTCCAGCTCTAAGTTCTCTCTGGAAAGACAAGCTTTAAAACGGAATATGTCCAGTTTTCGAAACTTAAAAACATTTCTTATTACAAATTGGCGGGTGCAACGCGCGAGCCAGAGGCGTGTTTGCGCAATACCGAAAAGTTGTACAACACGCCTGCCTGTTATTTGTTCATGCGTTGCCAGCCTTCGGGATTCATGAGGCCAATGACTTTAAGCTCGCCTTGCGCGTCGATCCGCACTAAAACAGCGCTGCCATATTCGGCAGCGACTGCTCGGGGATAACCGGTTTGCCTTTCAAAATCGGCGATGCAGCCGCTGTGCGTCACCAGAATCATGTTCTGCCCGGGCGTCTTGTGCGCCACCACCTCATTGCGCAGTGTCGGGCCACAGGTTTCCAGCCATTCCTGGGGCACCGCATCGTGACCGAGCATGTAATGTGCAGTCTGCATGGTGCGCGTCAGCGGGCTGCTGAAGACCTGGGTTTTCTGCAGGCCCAATTGCATGAAGCCTTGGCCGACGCCGGCTGCAGCAATGCTGCCCACCTGAGTGATACCGTCCGCCGGCCCCAGGCAGGTATTGGTCGAGCGGTCGCAACGCTCGGTATGCCGCACCAGTGCGACGACTTCGCCGGCCTGCCAGGCGCTCACCCATTCCTGGGTGGCAGATGCACTGGCATAGCGCAGGTTGGCGGGCGAGCGTTGCATCCAGACGAAGCCGCAAATCAGTGCGATGAGCAGCAAACCGACAGCAATGATTGCCCAGGTGCGCGGACGAGACAGGTCCCATCGCTTGGACGCTGATTGTACTTGTACTAATTCAACCAAAACGTTGCCCCTTGTCATTCCCGAGTTCCATTCAGTACACACACAGTGCAACGTGAGCTCGAGAAGGTTAGTTACTTTACGGTGGTTTGCTTGAATGGCTGCTGAACACTACGGTCAGACGCGTGTCGGAGCAGTGAAGAACTTGTGAAAAATTTGCGAGGGCCAACCTGTTTTAACTAAAACGGCTATTTGATAAACAAACTCAAATACTCGTTTTGTTTATCGGCGCTACTTAACAACGACGGCCGTGGAGGCGAAGCTGCGCCCCTTGGGCCCGTGGCATCGCGCGCTACCTTGTCTGTTGTTCTGAAATCAGCACTGGAGTCATGAAACCGGATGGACCTCAAGCAAAGCCTCGCCAATCGGATCGTGATTGTGTTCGCCTTGATGAGCGCTCTGTTTGCGGGTGTGTTCGCGATGGGCATTGTCGCCACCGTGCATGTCGTCGAGCACAAGTTGACCATGACCGCCCTGAACGGTGGTTTGCGCCGCTTGCTGGCAATGGACGACATCAGCCAATGGCGGCATGAGCCGGAAAAAAGCGAATTGTTTTTCTTCGAGAACGGTCCCGGTCCCATGGCGCTGACCGAACCACTGGCGAGCCTGCCCCTGGGTTTCCAGGAGATAACGTTGAATGGTGATGACTTCTACGCCATGGTCGACGCGGTTGGCGGACGCAAATATGTGCTGCTGCGCAATCAGGAAAGCTTTGAACAGCGAGAGCATCTGCTATTTGTCGTGGTGATCGTCGGTTTCATCCTCAGCGTCATTTTGGCTGTCACGCTCGGCAGGCTGTTGGCACGGCAGGTCATGGCACCGGTGATCCGCCTGGCACGACAGGTTCGCCATCGTGATCAATTGATTGCGTTGGCGCCGGCACTGCACCCTGACTACGCCGACGATGAAGTCGGGGCCCTGGCACTGTCTTTTGACCAGACTCTTGGCCGCTTGCGAGACACCCTGAATCGGGAAAAACTCTTCACCAGTGACGTGAGCCATGAGCTGCGCACGCCGTTGATGATTCTGGCCAGCTCCTGCGAACTGTTGCTGGCCAACCCCTCGCTTGAACCGCGCTCCACCGAGCACGTCAGACGGATAGCCCGGGCCAGCAGTGAAATGCGCCAACTGGTCGAGACTTTTTTGCTGCTCGCGCGCAAGCCCGAAGAGCTCGGAACCGCCTCCACCTGCACGCTCGAAGAGGTTGCCGATGCCCAGGTCGAAGTCTGGGGGCGATTGATTCGCGAGAAGGGTCTGGCGTTCATCTATGAGTCGAAGCAGGCCGGCACGGGGCGATATGACCTGACCTTCCTGCAGTCGGTCATGGGCAACCTGCTGCGCAATGCCTGGCACTACACCGATCAGGGCTTTGTGCGTCTGACCCTGCTCAATGACAGTTTTGTGGTCGAGGACAGCGGCATCGGGATCCCTGAAGAGAAACGCCACGCCATGTTTCAGCCGTTCGTGCGCGGGGACGAACAGCGCGGGGAGGGCCTTGGACTGGGGCTGTCGCTGGTGCAGCGAATCTGCAGCCATCAACAGTGGCAGGTGCAACTGGTGACGCGCGAACCCAACGGTTGTCGCTTCACCGTCACGCTGTAGCCGATGGCTCAGGACGCCGATGGACAGCCACGCGGGTTGCCCGCCGCCTGACTGATCAATGCCGCCAGGCGCCTGACGTTGTTCTGTTGCGCGGCCACCAGATCGTCAATCCCCGGGCCTGACGGCGTTTGCAACGTGGAGCGGCACGTCAGCAAGCTGTTTTCCGCCGCGCCACTGGGGCGCAGACGCCATTTGACGTCAATCAGTCCGTACTGGCCGGGGATCGAATCAAAACGCTGCACGTCGATGCGCACAGAGACATTGCCGCGAGTGCCGGTGTTGCTCAGTTGATCGTTCAGTGCACTGCGTAACTCATCCGCCAGACTCGCTCCCCACCATTGGGTTTCCAGAATCGCCAGGCCACTGCTGCCTTGGCGGATGACAATTTGCGGGCGGTCGACTTGCGGGGGCACGGTGATTCCCTCAATGGGAATCTGCGCCCCGGCCCGGGTGTTGGGCAACTGCACCGGCGTCAGCGTGTGAAAGCTGATCGGGTCGCTGCGGCAGGCCCCAAGGAGCAGGAACGCAGCGAGCAGGGTGATCTTCAGCGGTAAAGCCATGGGGTAGCTCCTGTGCTCAATTGCGCGGCGGTCCTTTCAGATCCAATGGCGCGGCGTTGTCCGGGCGGCCACGTATCAGCGACTCCGGATGCCGTCCCAGATAATCCGACAGCTCACGCAGCGAACGCGACATGCGCCCGAGCTCGTCGAGGGTCTGCGTCAGTTTTTCACGCTGCGGCGAGTCTTCGGCCAATGTCGAGCTGGCGGACTGCAAGGTCTTGCTGACGTCGGCCAGGGTGGCCTGCACACCCGGCAGGGTTTTCGCGTTGAACTGGGTCAGGCCTTTGCGCAGCTCGACGAGATTGCTGTCGAGGTTGCCGGCAATCCGTTCGACCGGCAGTTTGTTGAGCTTGTCGACCATCGCTTCGAGCTTTTCCTGCAGCTGTTCGAGGCTGCCGGGAACGGTCGGCAGGATCACAGGCCGAACGGTCGGATCGAACGCAACCTTCTCGGCTTTCGGGAAGAAATCCAGCGCGATGTACAGTTGCCCGGTCAGCAGGTTGCCGCTGCGGGCCTGGGCGCGCAGGCCATTATCGACAAAGGTGCCGAGCAGACGAATGCCGGCGGCTTCGTCGTTGGGATCATGCTTGAATTCGGTCAGCATCTTTTTGTAGGCCTGCCCCAGACGCTGCGGGTAAATGACGATCCCGACATTAAGCGGGAAGGTGCGCTTTTTCGCATCGAAATCCAGGTTGATGCCCACCACCCGGCCGATCTCCATGCCAAGGAACTCGACCGGCGCATCGACCTTGAGTCCGCGCAGCGACTGGTCGAAACGCAGCACCATGTATTGCGCCTTGCCGTTAGGGGGGGCGAGAGCGGTCTGTTGGTCGGCGAACAGCTCGAAGTCCTTGTCTTCGCCTGCGGCCACGTCGTTGGGGCTGTAGTCCGGAGCGCGGAAGGCGATGCCGCCCACCAGCAAAGTCGAAAGCGATTCGGTTTTCACCGCAAACCCGTTGGCGCCAAAGTTGACGTCGATGCCGCTGGCATTCCAGAACCGGGTGTTCTCGGTGACAAACGCATCGTTCGGCGAGTGAATGAATACTTCGATGTCGACCCCTTTGCCATCGGGGTCGAGGGTGTAGGTGACGACTTGGCCGACCGGTATCTTGCGGAAATACACCGGTGAGCCGATGTCCAGCGAGCCCAGATCGGAGGCGTGCAGCATGAAGCGCTTGCCCGGTTCGCCGTAGGTAATCGGCGGTGGATTTTCCAGGCCTTTGAAGTGTTTCGCACGGCCATCGGCCTGACCGATGTCGGCGCCGATGTAGTCGCCGGAGAGCAGGGTGTCGATGCCCGAAACACCGCCGGCGCCGATGCGCGGGCGCACGACCCAGAATTGCGAGTCTTCGCGGGTGAAGGTTTCGGCCTGTTTGGACAGTTTGATGGTGGCGTCGACGCTCTTCTGGTCGCCGCTCAGCTCGACGTCAGTCACCTGGCCGATCACCACGTTGCGGTATTTGACCTCGGTCTTGTTGGCGGTCAGACCGCTGCCGGTCTTGAAGTTGACGATGATCGTCGGGCCTTCCTGCATCAGGTTGTGCACCACCAGCGAAATGCCGACCAGCACCGCGACGATCGGGACGATCCACACCAGTGAAATACTGAAGCGTCGGGTCTTGATCGGGGCTTGCCCCGGTGCTCGCGGCTCATCGGCGGCTGACGACTTCATCCATGTCCTCCTCGGTTTGTTGGGCACTGAGCGTCAGGAACGCAAAAGCACTTCATCAATATAGAAGTGCCTTGCGATAGAGCAAACCGAAAGGATTAATTGCCCGAACGCCGTCAGCCCACCAGCTCACGCAGCCGATACCAGAACATGCCCAGTGCCAGCAGCGGCGAACGCAGTGCCGGGCCGCCGGGAAAGGTCATGTGCGGCACTGCGCTGAACACGTCCATGCCCTGACTGTGCCCGGCATGAATCGCCTCGCCCAGCAGTTTGGCGCACCAGTGCGTGACGTTCAGGCCATGGCCGGAATACCCCTGAGCGTAGTACACGTTCGGCTGCTGCTTGAGTCGGCCAACCTGGGGGAAGCGGTTGGCGGTGATGCCGATCTTGCCGCCCCACTGATAATCGATGCGCACGTCTGCCAGTTGCGGGAAGACCTTGAGCATCTTCGGTCGCATGTAGGCCGCGATGTCGGCAGGATCGCGTCCGGAATAGTGGCATGCGCCGCCGAACAACAGGCGTCGATCCGCCGAGAGCCGGTAGTAATCGAGGCCGACTTTCTGGTCGCACAGTGCAAGATTGTGCGGGATCAATTGCGCGGCGCGCTCCTCGGACAACGGCTCGGTGGCGATGATGTAGCTGCCGGCCGGCAGCACCTTGCCGCTGAGCTGCTGTTCGAGTTCATCCAGGTGGGCGTTGCAACCGAGCACCAGACTGCCAGCACGCACGGTGCCGTGGGCGCAACGCACCTGAACGGTTTCGCCATGAATGATCTGCTGCACCGGGCTCTGCTCGAAGATCCGCACGCCGAGGGACGCCGCCAGACGTGCCTCGCCTTGCACCAGATCCAGCGGATGCAGGTGGCCGGAGCCCATGTCCACCAGACCACCGGCGTAGACCTCGGCGTTGACCACTTGTTGACGGATCTGCTCGGGGCCTACCAGCCGGGTTTCATGGCTGTAGCCAAGCTCGGCAAGGCTGACTTGCTCGTCCTTGAATGCCGCGAATTGTGCGGGGGTGTTGGCCAACTCACAGAAGCCCCAATGCAAGTCGCACTCGATGTGGTTGTCAGTGATGCGCTGGCGTACCAGCTCCACCGAATCGATCCCGGCACGTTGCAAGTAACGCACGCCGTCATTGCCGACATAGCGGGCAAAGCCTTCGACTTCATGGCCAATGCCGCGGATCAACTGGCCGCCGTTGCGCCCACTGGCACCCCAGCCGATGCGCCGGGCTTCGAGCAACACCACCGACAGGCCGCGCTGAGCGAGTTCGATGGCGGTGTTGACCCCGGTGAAACCACCGCCGATGACGCAGACATCAACGTTCAGATCGCCGTCCAGCTTGGGGTATGGCGTGCTTGCCCGCGCCGAGGCTGCGTAATAGGAGCGGGCGTGTTCCTGGGTGTACTGATTCATTTGTTCGACTTCACTTTGCTCCAGGAACGGGTCATCAGACGCATGATCGACTGGGGCGGGGTGGTGGAAATGTACAGTTTGTCGAGGACTTCCTGCGGCGGATAAACCTCTGGGTTATTCACCAGCGCGACGTCCATGTACTGTTTGGCGGGCGGATTCGGGTTGGCATAACCGACCGAGGCACTGACCTTGGCGATCACCTGCGGGTCGAGCAGGTAATTAATGAAGGCGTGGGCTTCTTTAGGATTGGCGGCGTCGGCCGGAACTGCCAGCAGGTCGAACCACAGGTTGGCGCCTTCCTTGGGAATGGCGTAGGCGATGTTCACGCCGTTCTTGGCTTCCTTGGCGCGGTTGGCGGCCTGGAACACGTCGCCGGAATAACCGAAGGCCACGCAGATATCACCGTTGGCCAGGTCCGAGACGTATTTGGAGGAGTGGAAGTAGGTGATGTACGGGCGGATGCTCAGCAGTTTGGCTTCAGCTTTTTTGAAGTCTTCCGGGTTCTCGCTGCGTGGGTCCATGCCCATGTAGTTGAGGATCGCCGGGAACACTTCGTCGGCCGAATCCATCATCGACACGCCGCACTGCGAGAGCTTCTTGATGTTTTCCGGTTCGAACAGCACGGCCCAGGAATCGATGTGATCAATGCCCAGCACTTGCTTGACCTTGTCGACGTTGTAACCGATGCCGTTGGTGCCCCAGAGGTACGGCACCGAGTGCGCGTTTTGCGGGTCGTTTTTCTCCAGCAGCGCGAGCAGTTTCGGGTCGAGATTTTTCCAGTTCGGCAACTGCTCGCGATCCAGTTTGAGGAAGGCACCGGCCTTTACCTGACGGGCAAGAAAGTGGTTGGACGGCACCACCACGTCGTAACCGGTACGACCGGCGAGGAGCTTGCCCTCCAGGGTTTCGTTGGAATCGAAAACGTCGTAGATCACCTTGATCCCGGTCTTGGTCTGGAAGTCGGCGAGGGTGGTTTCACCGATGTAGTCGGTCCAGTTGTAAACGCTGACCTGTGGCTGAGCCAGCGCTGCAGTGCTGCACACCAGCGCCAGAGCGGCAGGGACCATGGATTTCAGTAGACGCATATCGACACCTCTTGAAGTTATTGGATTTTTTCAGGTGGTTCTGGATTTTCAGGTCGCTCATTGTTCCTCTGTGGGCGGGGCTTGCTCGCGAAGAGGCCGGCACGTTCAGCATTACTTGACTGATACACCGCTTTCGGGAACAAACCCCTCCCACAAAAGCCCCTCCCACAGGGGGCGAAGGGGCTTTGCGGATTGGCTTAGACGCTGAGCAGCAGGAACTCGCGTTCCCACGAACTGATCACGCGCTTGAAGTTTTCGTGCTCGGCGCGTTTGACGGCGACGTAGCCGCGTACGAACTTGCTGCCCAGGTACTCGGCAACGGTGTCGCACTCTTCCATTTGCGTCAGCGCTTCTTCGATAGTGATCGGCAGGCGCAAATTGCGGCGCTCGTAGGCCCGACCTTCAACGGCAGCACTCGGCTCGATGCCTTCGACCATGCCGATGTAGCCACACAAAAGGCTCGCAGCAATCGCCAGGTACGGGTTGGCGTCAGCGCCCGGCAAGCGGTTTTCCACGCGCATGGATTCCGGGCCGGAGGTCGGCACACGCAGGCCGACGGTACGGTTTTCTTCGCCCCATTCGACGTTCACCGGTGCCGAAGTGTCCGGCAGGAAGCGGCGGAACGAGTTGACGTTGGGCGCGAACATCGGCAGCACTTTCGGGATGTATTTCTGCAGCCCGCCGATGTGATGGCGGAACAGCTCGCTCATCGTGCCGTCGGCATTGGCGAAGATAGGCTTGCCGGTGGCGATTTCCACCACGCTCTGGTGCAGGTGCATGGCGCTGCCGGGTTCGTCGCCTATCGGTTTGGCCATGAACGTCGCGGTGACGTTGTGCTTGAGCGCCGCCTCGCGCAGGGTGCGTTTGAATACGGTGATCTGGTCAGCCAGATCCAGTGCGTCGCCGTGACGGAAGTTGATTTCCATCTGCGCCGGACCGTCTTCGTGAATCAGCGTGTCCAGGTCCAGACCTTGCAGCTCGCACCAGTCGTAGACGTCTTCGAACAACGGATCGAATTCGTTGGCGGCGTCGATCGAGAACGACTGACGACCACTTTCCGCACGGCCCGAACGACCGAGCGGCGCCTTGAGTGGCAAGTCCGGATCTTCACAGCGCTGGGTCAGGTAGAACTCCATTTCCGGCGCCACAATTGGCTTCCAGCCTTTGTCGGTGTACAGCTGCAGGACTTTCTTCAGCACGTTGCGCGGCGACAGTTCGATCGGGTTGCCGAACTTGTCGAAGGTGTCGTGGATGACGATGGCGGTCGGCTCGATCGCCCACGGAATCACATACACGGCGTCGGCTACCGGCTTGCAGACCATGTCGATGTCGGCCGGGTCGAGCAGGTCGTAGTAGATATCGTCGTCGACAAAATCCCCGGTTACCGTTTGCAGCAGCACACTTTCCGGCAGGCGCATGCCTCGTTCATGCAGGAACTTGTTGGTCGGTGCGATCTTGCCGCGGGCGATGCCGGTCAGGTCACTGACCACACATTCAACTTCGGTAATCTTGTGATCTTTCAGCCAAGTGAACAGCTGATCGAAAGGGGCATTCATAAAGACCTCGTTATTGGTTTTATAGACGCCGGGGAGGGCGGGTTTCATCTTCCGCCCCTTCCCCTGTGGCGCGTTGACGACTATCTTGGGCGTGCCTTGCAGTTCCATCTATCCACTTTAAGCAGCACCAAAGCGCACCAAAAGAGTGCGCAAGGTCTCCCATGACAACGTGCAATCCGCTACAGGTTCAGGCTTTCAATACCGCTGATGTCTCCGAGCAAATCCGTGCCACGCCGGGTTGGGTTCAGCATTACCAGCAGATGTCTCCCGGACATTTCGCCGGGCAGATTCGCTATCTGGATTTGCAGGGCGTGCAGGTTTACGAAGAACAGATGAACACCCGCGTCGAACAGAATTTCAGCGCCCCAGCGGGTGCCTTGGCGTTTTGTTTCGATCGCAGCGACAACGCGCTGTATCTGCTCAACGAAGAGAGCCGCAACATCTGGATCACTCCGGAGAACTACCAGGAAATTGCCGTGGTTTTTGGCCCGGAATTCGTCCGGCAACACGGTCTGGACGTGTCCCGACTTGAAGGCCTGTTCATGGCGCCGCTGAATTGCGGGCAGAACGCCTTGTTCAGTCGCTGGTTAAGCTCGACACTCACGAAGTTGTCGCAAACCCTTGATCAACCAAGCAAAGAAGCCCTGACTCAACAGTTGCTTGAAGACTGTCTGTTCATCCTCGACAACGCCCGTGCGCGTCTTGATCGCGGCGGTCTGCAGCGCCGTAGCGAGGAACGGACGATCATGAAGCGAGTAGGGGAATGGGCTGCCGATTCGCCGGAAGAGACGGTCAATCTGCTGGAACTGGCACAGGTGGCGGGCGTCTCGCTACGGCAGTTGCAGCATGCGTTCAAGAACTTCACCGGCATGACGCCAAGCCACTGGTTGCGCCTGCGGCGATTGAACAGCGCGCATCGTGAGCTGCTCATGCGCGCGCCGACGGAAACTACAGTGGCCGAAGTGGCGATGAACTGGTCTTTCTGGCATCTGGGGCGGTTTTCCAGCGGCTATCGGGCGCTGTTCAATGAGTTGCCAAGTGAGACGCTCAAGCGTTGTTGATCGATCGCGCCTTTATGGTGTGCGCGCATAAAATCTGCAAACGTGCAGCTATCGTCGGTTAACTACACTAAATAGCCGTTTAGTTGAGCTATCGGAGAATCTACCTTCAAATCAACGGAGCAGACCATGAACCCAGGGAAATCAGGCGTTAAGGAGGTGATTGCGGCGCTGGATCTGCAGCCTCACGTCGAAGGCGGCTATTTTCGCAGGACGTTTCAAGCTGATGAGCGCGCCATGCTGCAAACCACCAATGGACCCCGTTACCTGATGACTGCGATTTATTACTTGCTGACCGAGGATTCGCCGGTGGGCCAGTTTCATTTCAATCAGTCGGACATCCTGCATTTTTTTCATCTGGGAGATCCCATCGAGTACAACATGATCCACGCTGACGGTTCGCTGCAGACGCTGATAATGGGCAACGACGTTCTGGCAGGTCAGCATTTGCAAATGCACGTGCCTGGTGGAATCTGGAAAGCTTCGCGGCTACTCGACGGTGAACATGGATTTGGATTGATCAGCGAAGCGGTATCGCCAGGATTTGATTTTGCGGACATGCAAATGGGTGACCGCAAGAAACTCACAGCGCAATTTTCGCAGCATCGAACGCTGATTGAAAAACTGACGCGGGATGATGATTGAGGCTTGGGAAAAGCGAGGCTCACGAGCAAAGGCTCTGGATTGAAATCTGGCGTGCAACCGGGCTGATCGCGAAACATCTTGTTACGTGTAATGTATATTATGTTAAATCATGTATTACGCTACGCGCCTCTTGCATCAACACTTGCCTCCATTCCAACGATCACACCAGCACCCTGTAGATCTCAGAAACCACCTGCATCGTAGCGTCTTCAATCGTTCCCTCGTTACGGCATAGAACCCAACCATGTTCCTTGACCGCTCGCTCGAACATCACCGTACACGCCACATGTTCTGCATGCTGCTGGATCACGGTGCCGCCTGATCCTCGAGATCGCGCCGCAGCCCTTGCCCATGAAATATCCGGATCAGTCACGACGCCGACATGCAGGTCCGGCACTCGCACGTCTCGATCCAGGTTCAACTGGAGAATCTCGGCAAACGGGATGGTTTGGCGAAACGCGGCATCAGACGGATACCAGCGATCGATCAGGACAATGCTGTCCAACGGTTGCTTCGTCAGTACGTGTCGGGAGATCCAGCGACGGCTATCAGCCAGGCGCTGGCACACAGCCCATTCCAGATCCGCCGAAGGATTTCTGGCAAGCGTGTTTATCAGGGCCATGGTTTCACCCCGAAAAGGATCACTTTTTCTCTCGCAAAGCCTGATGACTTTCTTGTTGGCTGCCCTCATTGTCTTTGTAACCGCCTCCAGCAGTGTGGTTTTACCGGTGCCCTTGGGCCCATCGAGAGAAACAAACAGCGGACGATTCATTGTTCACATCGCTTGGTTGTGGCCGCCGGACCGAACGTTTCGATCTGAAAATCGATAAACACATTGATCCGGCTGGAGAATGATTGTGCATCACTGTTCCCTCCTCGTCTTGTGCCGCTGTGATTGAACGCAAGTGCTGACAAGCCGGGCAACCTTGTCATTTGCCACGGCTTGAGGCAGGGTCGATACCACTACATCTCTGCCAAAGGAGTTCCGCCATGTCAAAGCTCTATCCCGGTATCGATCCTGAGGGACTGGTCGAGTACTCGGTGGTCTACACCGACCGCTCGCTCAACCACATGTCGCAATCCTTCCAAGGCGTGATGAAGAACGTTTCCAAGACCCTGAAACAGGTCTACAACGCCGAAGCGGTTGCGGTGGTCCCGGGCAGCGGCACTTTCGGCATGGAAGCGGTGGCGCGGCAGTTCGCCACCGGCCAGCCATGCCTGGTGATACGTAACGGCTGGTTCAGTTATCGCTGGAGCCAGATACTTGAGATGGGCAACATTCCGGCGGCCACCACGGTGCTCAAGGCGCGACCGGTCGACACCGACCGCCACGCTGCCTACGCCCCGCCTCCTCTGGACGAAGTGCTGGCAGCCATTGCGGCACATAAGCCTCAGATAGTCTTCGCGCCCCACGTTGAAACATCATCCGGGATCATCCTGCCCGACGAGTACTTGCGGGCGGTTGGCGACGCCGTGCATGCGGTGGGCGGTCTGTTTGTGCTGGACTGCATCGCCTCGGGCGCGATTTGGGTTGATATGCACAAATGCGCAATCGACCTGCTGATCAGCGCGCCGCAGAAAGGCTGGAGCGCCTCCCCTTGCTGCGCCCTGGTGATGTTCAGTGCGCGGGCCCTCGAACGCATCGAACAGACGCAAAGCAGCAGCTTCGCCTGCGACCTGAAAAAGTGGCTGCAGATCATGCAGGCCTACGAACAGGGCGGCCATGCCTACCACGCGACCATGCCCAGCGATTCCCTCGCGCGGTTCGACGATGTGATGAAAGAGACGCAAGCCTACGGTTTCGACAAGATCCGCGACGAACAACAGGCGCTGGGTGATCAGGTACGCGCCCTGTTGACCGGCAAAGGCTTCAAAAGCGTGGCTGCTGCCGGTTTTCAGGCTCCCGGCGTCGTGGTGAGCTACACCGAGGATGGCGACATCAAGAACGGCAAGAAATTTGCCGAGCACGGCCTGCAGATCGCCGCCGGAGTACCATTGCAATGTGACGAGCCGGCCGACTTCCAGACTTTCCGCATCGGGCTGTTCGGACTCGAGAAGCTGCAGAATATCGAACGTACGGTCAGCCTGCTTGAGCAGGCACTCGACGAAGTGATGGCTGACTAACTCATCTTGCCTCGGTCGATTTCATGCACTGCATTCCCGACGGGAATGCAGTCATCAGCAGCCAACGCCTCTTTATTGGCGAACACCTCGCGACGACGGTCGCTGGGTGATTCCGAGATCACTCATCAGCAAAATGATGAGTATGCGCCAGCAGCGAATCGGGTATTCCGTCGCGGATCAATCCGCCCTCCTCTATCCAGGTCTGAGTTGACTGATAAGCCCGTTGCAGCAGTTGGTCTGTCTGGTTGAAGTCGAACACTGAAGCGTCCAGTGGGCACAGCGGCGGGACCACATGGATGGCTGCACGTGCACGGTACAGCTCGATGTCACGCACCAGTTGACGCATGCTCATCAAGTTGAGCGTGTGCAAGGCCAGCGCAACGAGTCCAGTGGGCGGACAGGGGCAGGCACAACCGAACCCGGTGGGCAGCACCAGAACCCGTGTTGCGCCCAATGCCACCGCACTGGCGATCGGTGTGTTGCTGCTGACGCCGCCGTCGACCAAAAATTTTTCTCCGACTCGCACGCTGGGAAACACCAGCGGAATCGCCGCGCTGGCGAGCAAAGCCTGTTCGGCGCTGCCGCTGGACAATAGCTCCTCGGCACCGCTGAGCAGATTGGTGGTGACGATATAAAGTGGTAACTCGGTGTCTTCGATCCGTTTGACCGGCAGTGATCTGCTCACTAAACGGTGCAAGGCGGATGCACTCAGCAAGTGCCCGCGACGATTCAGAATGCCCTTGAGGGTGTCGAGCGCAGAGAAAGGGAACACATCCGACTTGCGCAGGCTGCGCCAGAAGTCCGCGAGTTCGCTCACGCCTTTGGCATTCGGTCTGGCGGCGAAGTAGGCACCGTTAATGGCGCCGACCGACGCGCCAACCACCAGGTCGAATACGACGTCAGCCTCAACCAGCGCCTGTAACATCCCGACCTGAACCGCGCCCAGGCTGCCACCACCGGCCAGGACAAGCGCTGTTTTCGCCATTGGCATAACCACCTCCTCACCTCGTGCCTCAGCTAACAAGCCTAGCTGGAGATGGCATTGCAGGGAGGCATGGTGGTTCGGGTTAGCGTCTACACTGGACAGTAGGTTATGCCGTTGTTCGGATTTGGAGCCTCCTCCAATGTCATCTGCACCTGAAACTACCCGTTCCGATACGCAGAACAGCCATCCTGCCTGGTTGAGGCTCGCCCATTGGCTGAATGCTTTGGCGATAGTGGTCATGGTCACCAGTGGATGGCGCATCTACAACGCCTCGCCTCTTTATGGCTTCGATTTTCCCAATTCGATCACCTTGGGCGGCTGGCTGGGCGGCGCGTTGCAATGGCATTTCGCGGCGATGTGGCTGCTGGTCGTCGTCAGCCTTCTCTACCTGCTTTTCAATGTTTTTAGCGGTCGGTTGTCACGACGATTTTTTCCTGTATCACCCAAAGGCTTTTTTCATGACCTGTGGTCTGCGCTGCATGGCCGGCTGGGGCATGACGATATAAGTCATTACAACCACGTGCAGCGTGTGGCGTATCTGTTTGTGATACTCGACGTGACGGTGCTGGTGATATCCGGGTTGGTCTTGTGGAAGTCAGTGCAGTTTCCGTTACTGCGCGAACTGCTCGGCGGCTACGACAGTGCGCGGCACGTGCACTTCATTGCCATGTCTCTGTTGGTGGCGTTCATCGCCGTGCATCTGCTGATGGTCGCGCTGGTGCCAAAGACGTTATGGGCCATGATTGTCGGCCACAAGGAGCGTGTATGAGCAAGCGCCCAGCGTTGGATAAATCGGCCATTCTGCAGGACGCACGGAACATCATTTCGCGGCAAATCGAAGATCACTCAAGACGCGCCTTCCTGTTGCGTAGTTTGACCCTCGGCGGCGTGGCCATGTTATCCGGCTGCAACATCTCCGATAACGATCAGGTTGAAACGGCCCTGTCGTCCATGTCGCGCTTCAATGACAGGGTCCAGGGCTGGCTGTTCAACCCCAACGCCATGGCCCCCACTTACCCTGAGTCGATGATTACGCGGCCATTTCCGTTCAATGCCTTTTACGGCATCGACGAAGCGCCGGTCGTCGATGAAGACAGCTACCGTCTGGAAGTTACCGGTCTGGTTGCTGACAAGCACAGTTGGCGGCTCGAGGAGCTGCGGGCGATGGCGCAGACCGAGCAGATCACCCGGCACATTTGCGTCGAGGGCTGGAGCGCCATCGGCCGCTGGGGCGGCGTACGCTTCAGTGATTTCCTCAAACGCGTTGGCGCCGACACCGATGCCAAGTACGTCGGCTTCAAATGCGCCGACGATTACTACACCAGTATCGACATGCCCACCGCCCTGCATGCGCAAACGCTACTCACGCTGACTTACGACGGCGCCGTACTGCCGCGTCAATATGGCTTCCCGATGAAGCTGCGCATGCCGACCAAGCTGGGCTACAAGAACCCGAAACACATTCAGGCGATTTTCGTCACCAATACCTATCCCGGTGGCTACTGGGAAGATCAGGGCTATAACTGGTTTGGCGGTAGCTGATGCAAGCGGCTAGACATCACGAAGACGCTGATCACACGGCCTGCTCATAGCCATCCGGGTCGATGAAGTGGGTGCGCTCAGCTTTGCAAAAGCCGCTTCGTCATCACCATCGACGTCTGCAGCGACTGCCCCGTGCGCTGCAACTTGTTCAACAAACTGGCCCCCAACCAAAGCTGATAAAGGGTTTCGGCCAGTTCGCGCGCATCGGTCTTCGGCAAACTTTTATCCAGCTGCCCTTCTTCCAGGCACGTCGTGATCCGCGCAACGATGCGTTCGGCGCCGTCGCGCAAGGTGAGGCGCATCGATTCGGACAGGTCGGCCACTTCTGCACTCAACTTCACCACCAGGCATTCATCGCCATGGCCTTCCAGGGTGCAGCGGTTCTGCCAGCCCTGCCAGTAATCCATCAGCCGCTCATAAGCGCTGAGACCGGGCAGTGTCAGGCGGCGCTCCATGTCGGCAAGGTAGCCGACAAAGTAGTCCTCGAGCAGCGCCTGGCCGTAGAGTTCCTTGGATTTGAAGTAGTGATAGAACGAGCCCTTGGGCACGCCGGCGGTTTGCAGGATGTCGCTCAGGCCAACGCTGGTGAAGCCCCTCTCGGCCATCATCCGGTGGCCGGTATCGAGCAGGTGTTGGCGAGTGTCGTCGTAGGTCGGTTTCATGGGGCGCAAAATACCAAACAATAGACCCGTCGTATATTTCTGATGGGCAGGAGTTTGCCACAGCGAACACTCGGAAACACGGTCGAAAGAATTTACTAGACGACCGGTCTAATTGGATTCTATGCTGTGCCCCGTCAATCCTTCCGACGGTGTCGAACGTGAACAGCTTCACCGACACCACACCAACCCAGGGTGCGCTATGAAAATCTTGATGGTTCTGACTTCCCACGATCAGCTCGGTAACACCGGCAAGAAAACCGGCTTCTGGCTCGAAGAGTTTGCAGCCCCCTACTACGCCTTCAAGGATGCCGGCGCGCAGATCACTCTGGTTTCCCCCGCTGGTGGCCAGCCACCGCTCGATCCGAAAAGTGATGAGCCCGGTGCGCAAACCGCCGAAACCGATCGGTTTCGCAACGACCCTGCTGCCCAACAGGCACTGGCCAATACCGGGCTTTTGGCGGAGGTCAGCGCTGACGATTTCGATGCCGTCTTCTACCCGGGTGGTCATGGCCCGTTGTGGGATCTGGCCGAAGACCAGCATTCGATCGCCTTGATCGAAGCCTTCGACCGCAGCAACAAGCCTCATGGTTTCGTCTGCCACGCGCCGGGCGTGCTGCGACACGTGGTTGCCGCCGATGGCAAGCCGCTGATTCAGGGCCGAGACGTGACCGGTTTCACCAATGCTGAAGAAGCGGCAGTCGGCCTGACGGATGTCGTGCCGTTCTTGATCGAGGATGAATTCCAACGTCTCGGCGGTCGCTACTCGAAAGTGGCGGACTGGCAGGTTCATGTCGTCGCTGATGGGCAACTGGTAACCGGTCAAAACCCTGCGAGTTCGGCGGCCGTCGCCGAAAAATTGCTGAAAATGCTCGCCTGACGGCTAGCGAATCAACGTCCCATGCACCGTGCACGTCCTGCACGGTGTTTTTTTTACCGCATTAATAGTCGACTGGTCTAATAAGGCCAGAACAGGAATCACATGAAAAACAGCCCTTTCTTCACCCCCGTCACCTTGGGCCTGCACACCTTGAAGAACCGCATCGTCTTGCCTCCCCTCACCCGCCAGCGCAGTTCGCAACCGGGCAATATTGCCAATGCATTGATGGCCGAGTATTACCAGCAACGCGCCGGCGCCGGTCTGCTTGTCACTGAAGGCACGCAGATCGAGCCACGCGGTCAGGGCTACGCCTGGACTCCAGGCATTCACACCGCTGAACAAATTGCCGGTTGGCGTCTGGTCACTGAGGCCGTGCATGCCGAGGGCGGGGTGATTTTCGCTCAGCTGTGGCACGTAGGCCGCGTATCCCACACTGCGCTGCAACCCAATGGCGCGGCGCCGGTGTCGGCTTCCGCTATCGCCACCGATCGAGTCAGCGTTTTTATCGAAACCGCTCCGGGTGCCGGCGAGCTGGTTGCGCCATCAACCCCGCGAGCGCTGAGCACCGATGAAGTTCAGGAACTGGTTCAGCTCTACATTCAAGCGGCGCGCAATGCCATGGACGCCGGCTTCGACGGCATCGAATTGCACTGTGCCAACGGGTATCTGGTGAACCAGTTCATTTCCGCTCACAGCAATGTGCGAACCGATCAGTACGGTGGCTCTCTGCACAATCGCCTGCGGTTTCTGCGTGAAGTGGTGTCTGGCGTCGCCGAGTGCATCGGCAAGGAAAAAGTTGGCGTACGTTTCGCCCCGTTGTTCACTACCACAGACGAAGCGCGCACCTATCTGGGCCTGGTCGAAGAGGACCCCCACACCACCTACATTGAAGCGATCAAAGTGCTTGAGGACGTGGGCATTGCTTACCTTTCGATTGCCGAAGCCGACTGGGACGATGCGCCGGCGATGCCACACACTTTCCGTCGCGCCGTGCGGGACACCTTCAGTGGCGCGATCATCTATGCCGGGCGCTACAACGCCGAGTCCGGTGCGCAATTGCTTGAATCGGGTCTGGCGGATCTGGTGGCGTTCGGCCGGCCGTTCATGGCCAACCCGGACCTGCCGGCGCGCATCGCCAATGACTGGCCACTCAATCCCCTGAACCCGGCCACGGTCTACGGCGGCAATGCCGAAGGCTATGTGGATTACCCGATCTACGGCGAATAAATCCCCCGACGCACACCCGCGCTCCCACTTCCTCGGGAGCGCACCCTTTCCTCCCCGCTACACCAACAACCTCGCGCGCCGCGCTGCGAGGTTTTCGCATCTGCACAAAAAAGATTGCCGATTCATTGTCAGGTGGTTTCTTTCAGCCTATCTTGAGTAAAACCTATACAAGATGCAAAAGTACGTATAACTCTTGAGCTATGGATTGGTCTTCACGCACGGCACCGCCGCGAGAACCCGGAATGAACCCGCTACTTGCCAGCCATTACCGTGAAATTCTCGTCGGTGTTGGCCGGAGTCCCCAGCGCGAAGGCGCTTTTGGATTCGTCGAAGCGCGGCGTAGAGAAGCGGAATTCGATCATGACGCCCTCGGTGATGCTGGGTGCCTTTCGCAACAGCTCGACGGCGCGTCAGGCGTTTCTGCCGCGCACTGGTCGACGATAAACATGTACAGGGCTTGCTCACTGTACAAGACCGGAATTCGGCATTTCACCCTCATCAGCTTTGCACTCAGGGAGTAAGGCAATGCCCCGACTTTTGCTGTTACTGGCGCTGGTACTCAGTGTTGCGAGCTGCGGCAGCGTGGATGTCGCCCGTTATGCGGACCAGCAACCGGCATTCGATTTACAGCGTTTTTTCAGCCAGCCCGTCAAAGCCTGGGGGATGTTTCAGAAGCGCAGCGGTGAGGTGGTCAAGCGGTTCGAGGTCAACATCGTCAGCCGTCGTGAGGGCAACGACCTGATTCTCGACGAGCGCTTCCTGTACAGCGACGGCACTCGCCAACGCCGCGTCTGGACCCTGACACCCGAGGGCGGAGGACGCTGGAGCGGTCGCGCGGATGATGTGGTGGGAGTCGCCCAGGGCCAGCTCGCGGGCAACACGCTGCACTGGCGTTATCGCCTGAACCTGCCGGTCGATGACTCGACCTACGAAATGAGCATGGACGACTGGATGTACTTGATGGACGAGGACACGCTGATCAACCGCACCCGCATGTCCAAGCTCGGCGTAGAGGTTGGCCAGGTGACGTTGTTCTTCCGTCGTCAGGCTGCCGGAGCACGTCAATGAATCCCTCGTTGGGCATGACTTCTCTCGGCGACGGATATCACGCGCTGGTGATCGGCGCCAATGGTGCGCCCGTCCGGCAGGCGTTGCCGCTGACCCGTTACTGACCTTGATTGACCAGAGGCCGAGTTTTACTGAATGAACGTTATTCCCCGTTTGTGCCTGGTGCTGGGCGATCAGCTGTCCTTTGACCTGCCTTCGTTGCAGGCGCTCGATGCCGAGCGCGACACGGTGCTGTTGGTCGAGGTCATGGAAGAAGCCAGCCATGTGCCGCACCACCCGCAAAAGATTGCCCTGATCTTCAGTGCCATGCGCCATTTCGCCAAAGCACTGCAAGAGCGTGGTGTGCACGTCGAATACGTCACCCTGGACGATCCGCACAACAGCGGTTCGGTGCCGGGTGAATTGCAGCGCTGGCAAGCGCTGTTGCAGGCCGAAGAAGTGCACGTCACCGAATGCGGGGACTGGCGGCTGGAGCAGTCGATCAATGACTGTGGCTTGCCGATCCACTGGCATGTCGACACGCGTTTTCTGTGCAGTCGCGCGGAGTTCGCCGCGTGGGCTGAAGGTAAAAAGCAGCTGCGCATGGAGTTCTTCTACCGCGAGATGCGTCGCAAGAGCCGCTTGTTGCTCAATGGCGACGGCTCGCCGGTGGGCGGCGCGTGGAATTTCGATGCCGAGAATCGCAAGGCGTTAACCAAAGGCGTGAAAGCCCCCTACCCGGCCCGCTTCCACAATGACGACATCACCCTTGAGGTGTTGGCGCTGGTCAAGGCGCGCTTCAGCCATCACTACGGCGCGCTCGACGATTTCAATTACCCGGTCACCCACGCCGATGCGCAAGCGCTGTGGGCGTATTTTCTGGATTATGGCCTGGCGGGGTTTGGCGATTATCAGGACGCCATGGCCAGTGATGAGCCGTTCCTGTTTCATGCGCGCATCAGCGCTGCGCTCAACATTGGTTTGCTGGATTTGCGGCAACTGTGCAGCGACGTGGAGTCGGCGTATTGGGCCGGGAGCGTGCCACTGAATGCCGCCGAAGGTTTCATTCGGCAACTGATTGGCTGGCGCGAATATGTGCGGGGCGTGTACTGGCTGAAAATGCCTGACTATGCGCTGGGCAATTCCTTCGGCAATAGCCGGGCGCTGCCCGAGTTCTACTGGAACGGCGATACGCAGATGAACTGTATGCGTCAGGCCATCGGGCAGAGTCTGCAGCACGCCTACGCGCACCACATTCAGCGACTGATGGTCACCGGTAATTTCGCCTTGCTCGCCGGCATCGCGCCGAGCCAGATCTGCGAGTGGTATCTGGCAATCTACATGGACGCCTTCGACTGGGTGGAGCTGCCCAATACGCTGGGCATGGTCATGCATGCCGATGGTGGTTATCTCGGCTCCAAACCCTATTGCGCCAGTGGCCAATACATCAATCGCATGTCTGATTACTGCCGTGGCTGCGCTTATAAAGTCAGCGAAAGCACGGCGGACAACGCCTGCCCGTTCAACGCGCTGTACTGGCATTTCCTGATGCGCCACGGTGAGCTGCTGCGCGGCAATCAGCGCATGGCGATGATGTACAAGAACCTCGATCGCATGCCGCAGAGCAAACAGCAGGCGCTGTGGCAGCGCGGGCAAGACCTGTTGGCCCGGCTCGATAGAGGGCAGTCGATTTGAATTTGAACCTGCGCCTGCAAGCGTTGTGCGCTGGCGGTGAAACTTAACGATGACCCACCCGGTCAACGGATGAACGGCGTGAACAACCCCTCGGTGCGCGCCATGAGACCAACTCCCAAAAAAACTGGAAAAGCAGGTGTGATGGACAGCCTCAAACATCTTGATCGCGCAGCGCTTGAGTCAGAGGCCAGGCGATTACGCGCGGCACTCGAGAATGCTCAGGTCGCCACACGGGCGATCGACATCGAGCGCGATATGGCGGCGCAACTGCAGGCCAGTCGGGATGCGCTCGCCCGCAGTGAGGCTCGCTTCAGCACCATTCTGGAAACCATCGAATCGGCGTTTGCCATCGTCAAAGTCAAATTCGACGCCGACGACAAGCCCGTCGACTACTACTTCGTCGAGGCCAACCCGGCGTTCGAACACCAGTGCGGAGTCAACTTGCGTGGCAAGTGGGTAACCGAGTTCGCACCCAATCTGGAAAGCTTCTGGTTTGAAACCTACGGCCATGTGGCCAAGACCGGCGAACCGGCAAATTTCGAGAATTACGCCAATACCTTCGAGCGCTGGTTCGACGTGCGCGCGGTGCGTGTCGGCGATCCGGCCGACCGGCAGATCGCGATCCTCTTCAACGACGTCACCGAGCGCCGCGACGCCGAAGAACGCTTGCGGGCCAGCGAGGCGATTGCCCGGGAAAACGTGGAGCGCGTGCAACTGGCCCTCGCGGCCGGCGCCATTATCGGCACCTGGCACTGGGACCTGCCCACCGATCGCTTTGCCGTGGACGAAGCCTTCGCCCGGGTGTTTGATCTTGCCCCGGCGTTGGGCCGCGAAGGGCTCAGCCTCGAACAAGTGATCACCACCGTGCACCCCGATGATCGCGACGGCCTGACTGCCGCGATCAACGAAGCCATTGGCCGCGGTGGCGCCTATTCGCACCAGTACCGCGTGCGCCGTACGGACGGCAAATACCAGTGGATCGAGGCCAACGGACGGGTTGACTGTGCGGAGGATGGAACGCCGCTACGCTTTCCCGGCGTGCTGATCGATGTCGAGGAGCGGCGCAATGTCGAAGCCGAGCGTGACCGTGCTATCGCTGCATTGCGTGCGCTCAACGACACCCTCGAGCAGCGCGTGTCATCGCGCACGGCGGAGCTGATGCAAGCCGAGGAAAAACTGCGTCAGTCACAAAAGATGGAAGCCGTCGGCCAGCTCACCGGTGGCCTCGCGCATGATTTCAATAATCTGTTGGCCGGTATTTCCGGCGCACTGGAGTTGATGGACGCGCGCATCCACCAGGGCCGGCTGAGTGAAGTCGACAAATACATGGTGACCGCACAGGGCGCGGTCAAACGTGCCGCTGCCCTGACCCACCGCCTGCTGGCGTTCTCCAGACGCCAGACCCTCGATCCACGGCCCACCGATGTCAACATGCTGATGATCGGCATGACCGAACTGATCCAGCGCACGGTCGGCCCGAGCATTCTCCTGGAAACCCGTGGCGCTCACGGGCTCTGGCCGACGCTGGTCGATGCCAGCCAGTTGGAAAACGCCTTGCTCAATCTGTGCATCAACGCCCGCGATGCCATGCCCGATGGCGGACGCATCACCATCGAGACGGCCAATCGTACGCTGGATGCCGAGACTGCCCACACGCTGGACATGCCCGAGGGCGAATATCTTTGCCTGTGCGTGACCGACACCGGCACTGGCATGACCGCCGATGTGATCGCCAAGGCCTTTGATCCGTTCTTCACCACCAAACCGCTGGGCCAAGGCACCGGGTTGGGGCTGTCGATGATCTACGGCTTCGCCAAACAGTCCGGCGGTCAGGTGCGCGTGCATTCGCAGGTCGGTCGGGGCACCGAGATGTGCATCTACCTGCCGCGTTACTTTGGGGAGCCGCTGCAAAATCAAGACGACAAGGACACCGCGCCGGCGGCATTGCCCAAGGCCGGCGAGACGATCCTGGTGGTGGATGACGAACCGACGGTGCGCGCGCTGCTGACCGAAGTGCTCGGTGATCTGGGCTTTACCCTGATTGAAGCCGCCGACAGTGTTGTCGGGCTGAAACTGTTGCGATCCGATGTGCACATTGACTTGCTGATCACTGATGTGGGCTTGCCGGGCGGCATGAACGGTCGGCAACTGGCCGACGCTGGTCGGGAAGTCCGTTCGAACCTCAAGACCCTGTTCATTACCGGGTATGCGGAGAACGCAGTGATCGGCGCCGGGCAGCTCGGCCCGGGCATGCAAGTGCTGACAAAGCCCTTTGCCGTCGACACGCTGGTGTCGCGAGTCAGTGATCTGATGTCGTCGAAAACCGAATGAACAGCCGTTGCGGCGGTGCAACCCAAGCAGACTGGCTGCGGCCAAGGAGCGACACATGGTGAATTTTCTGATCTTTCTGATTGCCTGCGGTGCGGCGGCAACCACCGGGATGATCTTCAAACCCGGGCAATGGTATGCAGGGCTCAACAAACCCGCGTTCACCCCGCCCAACTGGGTGTTTCCGGTGGCCTGGACGACGATCTATCTGCTGCTGGCGTGGGTGGGCTACCGCTTGACGCTCATTCCCGGCGGACAACAGGTGCTGGCGTTGTGGGCGGCGCAGATCGCCCTGAACACGCTGTGGACGCCGGTGTTCTTCGGTGCGCAGCGGATTGTCGCGGCGATGATCATTCTTGTGCTGCTGTGGCTGGTTGTTGCGGTGATGGTGGTTCTGGCATTGCGCCTGGACGTGATCACCGGGTTGTTGCTGTTTCCTTACCTGGCCTGGCTGTGTGTGGCTGCGGCGTTGAATTTCTCGATTCTGCGCAATAACCGTGGCACGGAACGCCAGCTGTCATAAATCACATTTTTCCTGACAAAAATTCTCTTTGGCAGGCTTTCAAAAATGTCTTTGCAGCCCGTTGAAAGCGCAAGTCCCCGCTCATGAAGGGGATTTCGCAATGAACAACAGTTCATTGCTGAATTAGTGATTTAACTAGGTAGTTACCTATCTATATAATGCGCGTCTCATTTCAACGGGACATTCAACGTGAAGCAGAGTCAACGCCTCTCGGGCATATCAACATTCATTCTGGTCGGGCTGGGCGTAGTCATCGCCCTGCTCGGTCTGGCACTCGCTGCTGGTGGCGTGAAATTGGTCAGCCTGGGAGGCTCGTGGTACTTCCTGCTGGGTGGCTTGGCGATGGCCGTTTCCGGCCTGCTGATTGCGCGCTTCAAGCCGGCCGGTGCGTGGTTGTTCGCAGCGTTCCTGGTCGCAACGGCGATCTGGGCGGTGAGCGACGCCGGGCTGGTGTTCTGGCCGGTGTTCTCGCGCCTGTTCATGTTCAGTGCCATCGGCGTGGTCGTGGCGCTGGTGTATCCATTGCTCAAGCGTGCCAACGGCGGCGTACCAGGGCGCGGCGCTTATGCGCTGGCCGCTGTGCTCGCTATCGGTGTGGCTGTCGCGGCCGGCAACATGTTCGTCGCGCACCCGACTGTCGCCGCCACAGGCACAGGCCCGGGCCTGACTCCGGTTGAGCCGGAAAACGCGCAAAAAGACTGGGCGCACTACGGTAATACCGAAGGCGGCAGCCGCTTTGCTGCGCTGGACCAGATCAACCGCAATAACGTCGACAAGCTGAAAGTGGCGTGGACCTACCACACCGGAGACATCGCCGAGAGCGATGGCAACGGCGCTGAAGACCAGCTCACCCCGCTGCAGATCGGCAACAAGGTGTTCATCTGCACCCCGCACAACAACCTGATTGCGCTGGATGCCGACACCGGCAAAGAACTCTGGAAAAACCCGATCAACGCCCAGTCGAAAGTCTGGCAGCGCTGCCGTGGCATGGCTTATTTTGATGCCACTAAAGCCATCGCTCAGCCCAGCAATTCGAGCATCATCGAAGCCAAACCCGCGCCGGCCGCCAACTGCCAGCGCCGTTTGCTGACCAACACCATCGATGCGCGTCTGATTGCGGTCGATGCCGATACCGGTGAGTTCTGCCAGGGTTTCGGCACCAACGGCCAGGTTGATCTGAAGGCCGGTCTGGGGGATGTTCCGGACAGCTACTATCAGCTCTCCTCCGCGCCGCTGATGGCCGGTACCACCGTGGTGGTTGGCGGTCGCGTGGCCGACAACGTGCAAACCGACATGCCGGGCGGCGTGATCCGTGGTTTCGACGTGATTACCGGAGCCATGCGCTGGGCCTTCGACCCGGGCAACCCGCAGGATAAAAAGGCCCCGGCCGACGGCAGCACCTATGTGCGCAGCACGCCGAACAGCTGGGCTCCGATGTCCTACGACCCGGCGACCAACACCGTGTTCCTGCCGATGGGCAGCTCGTCCACCGATATCTACGGTGTCGAGCGCAGCAAACTCGATCACACCTACGGCGCCTCGATTCTCGCGCTGGACGCCACCACTGGCGATGAACGCTGGGTGTTCCAGACCGTGCACAACGACCTCTGGGACTTCGACCTGCCGATGCAGCCGAGTCTGATCGACTTCGACAAGGACGGCAAAACCGTACCGGCAGTGGTCATCGGCACCAAAGCCGGGCAGATCTATGTGTTGGATCGTGCCACTGGCAAACCGCTGACCGACGTTAAAGAAGTGCCGGTCAAAGCCGCGAACATCCCTGGCGAGCCCTACTCGCCAACCCAGCCGAAATCGCTGGGCATGCCGCAGATCGGTGCTCAGCACCTGACCGAATCCGACATGTGGGGCGCAACGCCGTACGACCAGCTGCTATGCCGGATCGATTTCAAATCGATGCGTTATGACGGCCTGTACACCGCGCCGGGCACCGACAAATCGCTGAGTTTCCCGGGTTCGCTGGGCGGCATGAATTGGGGCAGTCTCTCGACTGACCCGGTCCACGGTTTCATCTTCGTCAATGACATGCGCCTGGGCCTGTGGATTCAGATGATCCCGTCGCAGAACAAGGCTCAGGCCTCTTCCGGTGGCGAAGCGCTGAACACCGGCATGGGCGCCGTGCCGCTCAAAGGCACGCCGTATGCGGTGAACAAGAACCGCTTCCTGTCGGTCGCCGGCATTCCTTGCCAAGCTCCGCCGTTCGGCACGTTGACCGCCATCGACATGAAGACGCAGAAAATCGCCTGGCAGGTTCCAGTCGGCACCGTTGAAGACACCGGTCCTCTGGGTATCCGCATGCACCTGCCAATCAAGATCGGCCTGCCGACCCTCGGTGGCACCCTGTCAACGCAAGGTGGCTTGATCTTCATCGCCGGTACTCAGGACTTCTACCTGCGCGCCTTCAACAGCGGCAACGGTGAAGAAGTCTGGAAGGCACGTCTGCCAGTGGGCAGTCAGGGCGGCCCGATGACTTATGTTTCGCCGAAAACCGGCAAGCAGTACATCGTCATCACCGCCGGTGGTGCGCGCCAGTCGACCGATCGCGGCGACTACGTGATGGCTTACGCCTTGCCGTAAGCCGCAGTGCCCGCCTCGCTGGCGGGCATGCTCTCTGTGCGCGGCACCTGCGGGTGCGGCGCCGCTTTCCGATATCGCTATAGATTTGCGCAGGAAGATCTCCATGTTTCGTTTTACTCAATCGGCCTGGGTCAACGGTGTGCTGTTGGGCCTGACCTGCAGTGCCGCCCTGCCCGCCTTCGCGGATACCGATTCAAACCTGTTGACCCGTAATACCCTGACTGGCGACTGGGGCGGCCTGCGTCACCAGATGGACGAGGACGGCATCAAGTTCACCGGCGACTACAGCGGCGAAACCGCCTACAACGCCGAGGGTGGCCTGCACCGTTCGGCGCGCTACTCGCAGAACATCAAGCTCGGCGTGCAGTTCGACCTGAGCAAACTGTACGGCGTGGACAACGCGGGCAAGGTTCAGTTGACCATCAACGACCGACGCGGCAACAGCGCCTCCGAAGACCTGGTCGGCAACCGTCTGCCAATCCAGGAAAACTACGGTGGGCTCTACACCCGCCTGACCGAACTGAGTTACGAGCGCAGCCTGTTCACCCCGGCGCTCAACGTGAAGCTGGGCTATATGGCCATGGGCAACGACCTCGGCGGCCTGGACAGCGGCATTCTCTGCAACTTCATGAACGCCGGTTTCTGCGGCCACCCCCTGAACATGTCCGGCGGCAGCGGCTGGACCAACTACCCCAACGCCCACTTGGGTGTGCGCGTTAAGTACGACCTGTCGCCGTCCTGGCAACTGCGTGTGGCCGCATTCAATGTCGATCCCGAGAGCAACGGCAACTCCAGCCGTGCCTGGCATCTGGGCCCGAAACACACCACCGGCACCGTGGTGCCGCTCGAGCTGGTGTACAAGCACGCGGGCGAACTGCCGGGCGAGTACAAGCTTGGCTACTACTACGACAGCTCCGACGTGAAACGCATCGGCAGCGACAAAGAAGTCTCCGGTCGTGGCGGTCATTACCTGCTGATCGATCAGGCCGTGTGGCGTTCGCAATCGTCCGAGGGCCGCAGCCTGCACGCCTTCGGCCAGTATTCGGCGGCCAGTGAAGCGGCTTCGCCGTTCAGCAAGTGGTATGGCACCGGTCTGGTTCTGTACAAGCCGTTCGAAGGTCGCCCGCGTGACACCGTCGCCCTGGGCTACGGTCGCGCCGTGCCCAACCCGCGCAGCCGCGACGTGCAGCAGGATGCCGCGCTGGCCAATGGCGCAGCGTTCCCGAACCTGGACAGTGGCGAGCAATTGATCGAACTCGGCTACGGCTATCAGGCCACCCCGTGGCTGACGTTGCGTCCGAATGTGCAATACATCATCGAACCGGGCGCGTTTTCCGGGCAAGACATCGACAATGCACTGGTGCTGGGATTGCAGGTGAAAGCGGCGCTCTGAGGCATGCGAAGCAAAAAAAACGGCGCAAGGCCTAATGCCGATCAGTCAAGTGAACTCAATGCTCAAAGCAACGAAGATCAATTGTGGGCGCCGGCTTGCTCGCGAAGACGTCGGCCCAGCAAACATTGACGTTGACTGCCCCAACGCTTTCGCGAGCAAGCCCGCTCCCACAAAGGGGCCGCGCTTGACTGATCGGCATTCGGCGCAAGGCAGGTTTTTTTGTGCGCGATGATTACGCCTGATCCAAGGCCTCCACCACGCCCTTGTCCTCCCCCAGGAACCCGCCGCTCTGATGCTGCCACAGCCGCGCATAGACGCCGTTCTTCTCAAGCAGTTCGGAGTGAGTGCCCTGTTCGATGATGCGTCCGTCGTCCATGACGATGAGCCGGTCCATGGCGGCAATCGTCGACAAGCGGTGGGCGATCGCGATCACGGTCTTGCCCTGCATCATCTCGTCGAGGCTTTCCTGAATCGCCACTTCGACTTCCGAGTCCAGCGCGCTGGTGGCCTCGTCGAGCAGCAGGATCGGCGCGTTCTTGAGCATGACCCGGGCAATCGCGACACGTTGGCGCTGGCCGCCCGAGAGCTTGATCCCCCGCTCACCCACCAGCGTGTCGTAGCCTGTATGGCCTTGCCGATCGCTGAGTTGGCTGATGAACTCGTCGGCCTGAGCATTGGCCGCCGCGCGGCGGATCTGCGCGTCGGTTGCATCGGGTCGGCCGTAGGCGATGTTGTCGCGAATGGAACGGTGCAGCAACGAAGTGTCCTGCGTGACCATGCCGATGGCGCTCCGCAGGCTGTCTTGCGTCACGTGCGCGATATTTTGCCCGTCGATGCGAATCTCCCCGCTGTCGACGTCATAAAAGCGAAGCAACAAGTTGATCAGCGTGGACTTGCCCGCACCCGAGCGGCCCACCAGACCGATTTTTTCGCCCGGGCGGATACTCAGGCTCAGGCCATCGAGCACCTGGCGTTCGCCGCCGTAGTTGAAACGCACCTTGTCGAAGATGACTGCGCCACCGGAGGTCACCAGTTCACCGGCATCAGGCGCGTCCTGCACTTTGGTGCCTTGGGTTAGCGTCGCCATGCCGTCCTGGACGGTGCCGATGCTTTCGAACAGCGAAGTCATTTGCCACATGATCCAGTTCGACATGCCATTGATCCGCAACGCCATGGCGGTGATCGCCGCCACGGCGCCGGCGCCGACATCCCCCTGGTGCCACAGCCACAGGGCATAGCCCCCGGCCGACATGATCAACCCCACCACCAGTGCCTGATTGACGATTTCGAACAGACTGACCAGACGCATCTGGCGAAAGCCGGTTTGCTTGAAATCCTCCATCGCGGCCCGTGCGAAATGCGCTTCCCGATTGGAGTGGGAGAATAGCTTCACCGTGGTGATGTTGGTGTAGGCGTCGGCGATACGCCCAGTCATCATCGAGCGCGCGTTGGCCTGCTCCTGCCCGACCTTCCCCAGGCGCGGCACGAAGTACCACATGGCCAGACCGAACAACACGACCCAGGCCAGGAACGGCAGCATCAGTTTCAGCGCAAAGCCGCCGGCCAGCGCAATGATCGCAATGAAATAAACGCCGATCCCCGGCAAAATCTCGATCATGGTAAACAGCACGTCGCGCACCGCCAGCGCGGTCTGCATCACCTTGGTCGTGACCCGGCCGGAAAACTCATCGGAAAAAAACGAAAGGCTCTGCCGCAGCATCAACCGATGGAAATCCCAGCGCAGGCGCAGCGGCAGGTTAATCGCCAACACCTGATGCTGGACCATGGTGCGCAACGCCACCAGCCCGACGCTGAACACCATGACGATGCCCATGCCCCACAACACGCGACTTTCCTGCACCGCCGCTTCACCGCCGGCCTGCCACGTCGAAAGCAGGTCAACGACCTGGCCGAGGAAGGAAAACAGCCACGCCTCATAAATCGACACGCCGGCACTGAGCAGCGCCAGCGCCAGGATGTAACCGCGGGCACCCCGGGTGCAGGCCCAGAGAAATTTTGCCAGGCCATTGGGCGGCGGTGGTACCTCGTCAGGCGGGAAAGGGTCGAGTCTTCGTTCAAACACACGAAGCATGGTGTTCTCCAAAACAATCAAGTCAGGGAGATTCTGCCATTGAATGGATGTCAGGGGTGTTTTGCACGATGGTGGACGTTCATCAGTCCAGTCCTGCGAACAGTTTGAACCCCCGCCTCCTGTATGGCTCCGCTGTCATGCTCAGACCGCAATACCTTCGCTGTCGAGCCCGGTTACGCGGCGCCGGCGTTCGAACCAGAGATAGACCACAGGTGTCGTGTACAACGTCAGCACCTGCGAAACCGTCAGGCCACCGACGATCGCGATACCCAATGGCTGTCTCAGTTCCGACCCGGCGCCATGCCCGAACGCGAGAGGAACAGCCCCGAGAAGTGCAGCAAGTGACGTCATCAGAATCGGCCGCAGGCGCAGCAGGCAGGCTTCTCTGACGGCGTCGCGGGCTGACAGACCTTGCTGCTGCGCCTGCAACGTGAAGTCGACGATCATGATCGCGTTTTTCTTGACGATGCCAATCAGCAAAATGATCCCGATCATGCCCAATACCGAGAGATCCTGGCCACAGAGCATCAGTGCCAGCAGCGCGCCAAACCCGGCGGAAGGCAGCGTGGAGATGATCGTCAGCGGGTGGATGGCATTTTCATACAGCACGCCAAGCACGATGTAGACCGTCAGGATCGCCGCCAGAATCAGCCAGGGTTGCGACTTGAGCGAGTCCTGAAACGCCTGGGCTGTGCCCTGGAAACTGCCCGTCACCGTATCGGGCAGCGCGACCGCCAGGGATGCCTGGTTGATTGCGCTGACTGCGTCACTCAAGGCATGACCGGGGGCGAGATCGAACGACAGGGTAATGGCCGGGAATACGCCCTGATGGTTGATGATGATCGGCACCTGCTCGGTCTTGACGCTGGCCAGCAGATTCAGCGGCACCAGCGCTCCGGAACCGGCGCGGACGAACAGATGCGCAAGCGTCGCAGTGGATGTCTGCCAGGCTGGATCGAGTTCCAGAATCACGTGGTTCTGATCCAGTTGCGTGAACATCGTCGCAATCTGCCGCTGACCGAACGCGTCATATAGCACATCGTCGATGGCTTGTACCGTCACCCCCAGGCGTGCCGCCGTCGGTCGGTCGATGACCAGGGTCGATTGCGCAATGGCCTGCTGCTGGTCGGACGTCACATGTTGCAACTGAGGCAGGCTCTTGAGTTTGGCCAGCAGCACCGCGCTCCAGTGATCCAGCTCGGCGCTGTCCGGGTCCTGCAAGGTGTATTGATACTGGGTTTTACTGGCCCGGCCGCCAATCTGGATATCCTGGTTGGCCTGCATGTACACCTTGATCCCGGACAACGCGTCGAGCGCCGGTTGCAGGCGCCGGATGACTTCAGCGGCGCTGACGGTGCGCTCGCTGAACGGCTTGAGGTTGATCATCACCTTGCCCTGGCTCACGGTCGGATTCGGGCCGATCCAGAAGTACACTCGGGCGACCGCCGGATCTTCACCGATCACTTGCGCGGCGCGATTGACCTGCGCGCGCATGGCGAGCGGAGAAATGTCCGCCGCTGCTTCGGCCACGCCCTGAATCAAGCCGTTGTCCTGTTGTGGAAAGAAGCCCTTGGGGATGCCGACATACAGGATTGCCGTCGCGACTACGGTCGCGATGGCCACGGCCAGGGTCGTGCGCTGATGATCGAGTACCCAGTCCAGACTGCGGCGATAGCCGTTGTGCACGCGTGCGAACCCTCGTTCGCAGGCCTGGGCAAAACGTCCTTCCACCTGGTCGTCATGAGGCTTGAGCAACCAGGCACAAAGCATGGGCGTAAGCGTCAGGGAGACGATGCACGACATGCTGATTGCCACACTGACCGTGACCGCAAACTCACGCATCAGGCGCCCGACAATTCCCGACATCAGCAGGATCGGCAGGAATACCGCAATCAGCGACACCGTCATCGAAACAATGGTGAAGGCCACTTCCCGCATCCCGTCAACGGCCGACTGCAGTCGGGATTTACCCATTTCCAGATGCCGGACAATGTTCTCCATGACCACGATGGCGTCGTCCACCACGAACCCGACGGCAATCGCCAGGCCCATGATCGACAGATTGTCGAGGCTGTAGCCCAGCAGGTACATGACGCCGAACGTGGCCACCAGCGACAGCGGAATGGTCAGGCTCGGAATCAGTGTCGCCGTGGCTTTGCGCAGGAAGACAAAGATCACCACGACCACCAGGGCGATGGACAACAGCAACGTGAACTGCATGTCATTGACTGACGCTTCGATGGTCTGGGTGCGATCACCCACCACCTGCACTTGCACATCGCGCGGCAGCGAGGCTGTCAACTCGGGCAATTTGGCCTTGATCGTGGCAATGGTCGACAGCAGGTTGAAACCCGGTTGCTTGTGAATGTCGACGATGACGGTCGGGTCGGCCCCCAATTGCGCCGCCTGCTGGGTGTCCTCGGCCCCGGCGATGACCCTGCCGAGATCGCCCAGTTTGATCGGCATGCCGTTCTTGTAGGCGATGACCTGATCGCGATAATGCTGCGGGTCCAGCAACTGATCGGTTGCACCCAGCGTGATCGAACGGCTTGGGCCATCGAGGCTGCCCTTGGGCTGATCCAGAGTGCTGACGCCAATGACGCTGCGCACGTCTTCAAGGGTCAGCCCCCGGGCAGCGAGTGCATCAGGATCAATCTGTACGCGCACCGCCGGTTTCTGTTCGCCATGGAAATCCACCAGGCCCACCCCGGGCATCTGCGACAGACGCTGGGCGATGTAGTTGTCGGCGAAGCGATCGAGCTCCGGCAAGGTGCGCGTTGGCGAAGTGACCGCCAGTGACAACACAGTGCCTTCGGCCGGGTTGACCTTGTTGAAGGTCGGCAAGCTGGACATGGTCTTGGGCAGGTTGGGAGTGGCGGTGTTGATCGCCGTCTGCACGTCCTGCGCAGCGCCATCGATGTCTCGGGACAGATCGAATTGCAGCACGATCTGGGTCTTGCCGGCGGCGCTCGAAGAGGTCATCGAGGCGACTTGGGGCACAGCGGCAAACGCGCGCTCCAGCGGCGTGGCAACCGACGACGCCATGGTTTCTGCACTGGCGCCGGAGAGCTTGGCCGTGACCTGAATGGTCGGGAAATCCACCGTCGGCAAGGGCGCCACCGGCAATTGAGAGTAGGCAAAAGCACCGAGCAGCATCACGCCCAGTGCCAACAGGCTCAGGCCCACCCGTCGTTGAATCAAACCGGCCAGGGCGTTCATGGATTCACCTGCGCCAGATCAGCATTGGCATCCGTTTTGACCGGCACGACTTTCAGTCCCGGCGCAACGCGGGATTGACCCTGCACAACCACCGTTTCACCGGCCGTCAGTCCCTGGCGTATCCATTGTTTGCCGCCGACCACGGTCGCTGCATCCACCTGTCGCGGTTGCACGCGTTGCTGCGCATCGACCACGTAAACGAAATGGCCCTGACGTCCCAACTGCACGGCTTCAGCCGGCACGACCGCCACATTGCGCCGGGTTTGTACCAGCAGGCGCGCACTTACCAGTTCACCGGGCCAGAGTTTTGCAGCGCTGTTGTCGAACTGGGCCTTGAGCTGGATCTGACCACTGGCGGCGGTCACCTGGCTGTCGATGAAACTCAGTTGACCACGGGCGATTTCCTGTTGACCGTCGCGGCTCATCGCAACCACTTGTAACGCGCCCTTGGCGTTTTCTTCGAGGATCTCTGCAAGGTCGTCCTGCGACACGGCAAACGCCACGGAGATCGGATTCATCTGCGTGATCGTTACCAGCCCGGAAGCTTCCGCACCATGAGCTATCGCGCCGACATCCAGCAGGCGCTGGCCGGTTCGGCCGGTCAGCGGAGCCTTGACCTGAGTGAACTCCAACTGCAGGCGCGCAGTGTCCAGCGCCGCCTGATCGGCCTGTACCGTGGCCTGCTGGGCCGCCAACTCCGCGCGATACGTGTCGACGTCCTGAGTCGGCCCGGCCTTGGCGGTGGCAAGTTTCCCGGCTCGCTCGAGATTGACCCGCAGGTTGGCCAACTGGGCCTGATCCTTGGCGACCAGCGCCTGGGCCTGAGCCACCTGGGCTTGATAGACGCGCGGGTCGATCACCGCCAGCAGGCTGCCGGCATTGACTGTCTGCCCTTCGGCGAACAGCACTTTCTGCAGCTCGCCGTCGACCCTCACCCGCACATTGACGCTGTTGAGTGCCTGCACATTGCCGATGGCACTGATCCAGATCGGCAAGTCCTCGACGCTGACCCGAGCCATTTGAACCGGCACCGCGCCTGCCTCGGTGTTTACCGGTGTGGCCTGGGCACGGCGGACCCATTGCGCAGTACCGAGGACAGTGGCCAGCACGACCAACAACAGACTGCCCAACACAATCGGACGACGTAAGCGGGAGACATTCATGGGTAAGCCACCTGGGCAGGAGAGAGAGAAGCGAGGGTGTTCGGCGCGAAGTCCCCGCCCAGCGCGCGGAACAGTCCGACGGCGGCTTGCAGGTGTTGCAGGTGTACCTGCAACAGCGTGTCTTCGGCCTGATATTGAGTGCGTTCGACGATCAGCAGAGTCTGGAAATCGGTTGCCCCCAGTCGATAACGCACTTGCGCCAACCGCGCCGCTTCGCGCGCCGACGCCACCGCCGACTGGTTCAGCGCGTAGCTTTTATCCAGTTCGCGCGCGGCGCTGAGCTGGGTTTCGACGTCTTGCAAGGCTTCGATGATCGACTCGCGGTAACTGGCAGTCAGCTCCTCGACATGCGCCTGATCAAAATGCAGTTGTCCATTGAGCTGGCCACCGGCGAATACCGGCTGGCTGAGGGTGCCGATGGCGCTCCAGATTTTTCCACCGGCGATCGTGTCGATACCGCCCAGCAAGTCCAGCGACAGATTGGGCAGAAACGCCGCGCGAGCCACCCCGACATCGAAATTGGCCGACACCAGCCGCGCCTCGGCAGCTTGAATGTCCGGACGCTGGCGCAGCAGACCGATCGGCAGCCCCGATGCCGGGTGCGGCACTTGCAGAGCGCCCAGACCGTTACCTTGCACATGGAAACCCTGAGGCTGCGCGCCTACCAGCACCGCCAATTGATACAGGGCCAGATCGCGCTGCTGACGCAACGCAGGCATCGCGGCTTCGAACGTCTGCATGGCGTTGCGCTGCTGCTCGACTTCGAGGTTCGACACGGAGCCCTGGCTGGCCTGGACTTCCACCAGTTGCAGAACCTGCCGGGCATCGTCGGCAATCGACTGCGCCAACCGCAGCCGATCTTCCAGGGACAGCACCTGAAAGTAACTGTCGGCGATATTCGCGCCCAGGCTCATACGCAAAGTATGGGCATCAAATACCGTCGCTTTGGTCAGGGCATCCGCAGAATCGGCGGCAGCGCGCTGCTTGCCCCAGAAGTCCACTTCATAAGTGGCCTCGGCAAATACACTGCGTTTTTGTGTGGTGCCGTAATTGTTCTGGCGTTGGAAGTTGCCGCCCAGGTTCAGCGCCGGGTATTGCCCGGCACCGACCACCTGCGCCGATGCTCGCGCTTCGTCGATGCGGCTGGCCGCCGCTTTGAGGGTGTAATTGGATGTCAGGCCCCGGGCGATCAACGCGTCCAATTCAGCGCTGTGAAACTGCAGCCACCACTGCCCTCCTCCCGCTGAAGACGAGTCAGCAACGCCGTCCCATTGCCGAGCCAGTGGTAAATCCGGTTGCCGGTATTCAGGCACCATCGAGCATCCGCCGATCGTCATCGCGCCGGCAAGCACTAACATCACAGATAAATGCAACGCCCGGAGTACACGGCGCGTCGGCAAGGTTGTAACTGACATGGGCAAGCTATCCCCCGCTTGAGCCTCTGTGGCCTGCGCCACGAATGCGGGAAAGATAGCGAGGGGCGCCTGCCAGAGCGTTCGCCGGCAGATAAACTTTTATTTAACTGTCCCGAGCGCGGGCTTCACTCCTCGACCGGCGCGACCTGAAAACTGTACCCGGCGCCCGGTACCGTCCTGATCAGCGAGTACGCGAAGCCCTCATCAAGTTTGCGGCGCAAGCGGTGGATGTGTTTATCGATGACGTTGTCGTTGGGGTCGAAATCGTAATTCCAGGCACTGTCGAGCAACATGTCGCGCGTTACCACCTGCCCGCTGTGGCGCATCAGTTTTTCCAGCAACAAGGCTTCGCGGTGCTGCAGGGCAATGACCCGCCCGCCGCGCACGGCGGTACGCGTGGCGCAGTCCAGTTGCAGTTCGCCAACCGCCAGTTGCCGCGCCGGACCGCTGACTTGATCGCGACCACGCAACAAGGCATCCAGACGCGCCAGCACTTCGGCGAACGCATAAGGTTTGCCCAGATAGTCATCGCACCCGGCTTGCAGCCCTTCAACCTTTTGCGCAGTGGTCGACTGCGCGCTGAGCATCAGAATCGGCACGCGCAACTGTTGTGCACGGATGGCTTTGATCAGGCCAATGCCATCCAGGCCGGGTAGGCGCCGATCGACAATCAAGGCGTCATGAATCCGCTCCAGGGCCATGTCCATACCGCTGTTGCCATCGCTGGCGATATCCACCACGTGGCCACTTTCACTCAATCCGCGCTCCAGATAAGCCGCCGTCTGAGCGTCGTCTTCAACCACTAGAATGCGCAAGGAAAACTCTCCATCGATCGAACCTGAACTTTTATTTACCTGGCGGGAACGTGGCGCCCCGCCAAGCTTTGCCACACTATGCCATCTCAGTCTGACAATGTGAGCGGTTCAACTGCCATGACCCATGTTCTGGTCGTCGAGGACGACTTGCCTACCTGCCGTGAAATCGAAGCGGCGCTGTCTGATCACGGATTTACGGTGAGTTGCGTCAACAATGGGCGCGATGGCTTGCTCAAGGCCTTGAGTGAACCGTTCGATCTGATCGTGCTTGACCGGATGTTGCCCGGTGGCCTCGACGGCCTGGGCGTGCTGACGTCCTTGCGCGCCGCGAGTGTGACCACGCCGGTGCTGATTCTCAGCGCCCTCAGTGCGCTCGATGAGCGAGTCCGTGGCCTGCGCGCCGGTGGTGACGATTACCTGACCAAACCGTTCGAGTTCATCGAGTTGACCGCTCGCCTGGATGCCTTGAATCGTCGCCGCAACGAAGTGCCGACGCAGGCCCGCGAAACCCGTCTACGGGTTGCCAGCCTGGAAGTCGACCTGCTGAGCCGGACCGTGCGACGCGGTGAGCGGGTCATTGATCTGGTGCCGCGCGAGTACGCCCTGCTCGAACACTTGATCCGCAACGCCGGTCAGGTCGTCACGCGCACCATGCTGTTCGAGGCCGTGTGGAATTACAGCTACGACGAACGTACCAACGTGATTGAAGTTCACATGAGTCGTCTGCGCCGCAAGATCGACGGTGAAGGCGAACTGCCGATGATCCATACCATTCGGGGAGCCGGTTATGTTTTACGTTCACCTGAGTGAAATTCCGCGCACCATCAGCTTTCGCACCGGGCTGTTGTTTCTCGGCCTGTTCGGCGCCTCGTTCTTGGCGTTGTTCGGCTACATCTATTGGCAAACCGCGTTCTACCTGAAAACCGAAGCCGATACGGCGTTGTATCGCCAGGTGGAAAACCGCAGTGCGCAGCCCCCCGAGTTGCAGCTCCAGGAGATCCGCAAACATGCCGTGCAGGATGCCGAAGCGCGTTTGCCGCATAGCCTGTTCGATGCGCAGGGCAAGTTCATCGCCGGTGCCATACAGGAACTGCCGCCCTACTCTGCTTTTGACAAACCGCAGGAGTTTCGCTGGCTCAAGGCCAACGGTCACCACCGCCCTGTGCGGTTCATCGTGCACCGTCAGGCCGACGGCAAGCTCCTGATGGTGGCGCAAGATGTTCATGACATCCGCGAGTTCGATGAACTGTTGATCAATGCACTGATTTCCGGCGGTGTGCTGTTACTGGTTGTCGGTCTGTGTGGAGCAGTCGCCCTGGGGTATTCGGCTCACCGGCGCCTGGACAAAGTCAGTCGTTCGATCAAGGGCATCATCGAAGGCGATCTCACCGGACGGCTGCCCATTCAAGGGACCAACGACGATATCGACCGCCTCGCGGATGTGGTCAACGGCATGCTGGATGAGCTGGAACGCCTGATGAGCGAAGTCAAAGGCGTGTGCGACGACATTGCTCACGATTTGCGTACACCGCTGACCCGGCTGATCGCCGGGCTTGAACGTGCCCAGCGTCGCGGACTGGATGAAGCGCAATACGCTGCCAGCATCAACGCCGCTTTGACTGAAGCCAAGGCGCTGCTGCTGACGTTCAAGGCGCTGCTGCGTATCTCGGAAATCGAAAACAGTGCACGCCGCAGCCACTTCGCGACGCTGGACCTGAACCTGATCTGCGCCGACGCCGCCGAGCTCTATGAGCCGTTGGCCGAAGAGCGCGGTATCAGCCTGACGCTGACTGAAAGCCGGCTTCCGGCGATGATCGCCGGCGATGCGCAACTGTTGTTCGATGCGGTCTGCAACTTGCTGGATAACGCCATCAAGTTCAGCCCGGACCATAGCCAGGTACGCCTGAGCGTTATCGCTGATCAGGAGTCGACAGGCATTCAGGTAGCGGACAACGGCCCGGGAATTGCGCCGGCGGAACGTGAAGCGGTGTTGCGCCGACTTTACCGGGCCGAATCAAGCCGTCATACACCGGGCAACGGCCTGGGGCTGAGCATGGTAGCGGCCGTTGCACGCCTGCATGATATGAAACTCAGCGTCAGCGATGCGTCTCCGGGCTGCCGGATCGATCTGCTCGGCAAGACCGGAGCAAACGCCCTCGCGTGATTGCTATGATGCTCCCCGTTTTGCCCCCCGGGCCGCGCCCAGACCTCCAGACACCTTTGGAATGTGAAGAACATTGATGCCGTTGCGAAAAAACCTGCTGGCCCTTGCGAGCCTTGCTACCTGCCTTTTCAGCGTCCAGATGACCCAGGCCAGCGAACCGTTGCTGTACACCGTCAGCGCCACCCGGGCCTTGGCGGGTGAAGGCCACAGTTGGGGCTTTGGCGCACTTGATCCGCAACGGCCTTACTTGTTCATTGCGCGCCGGGAAAACGGGCTGTCGGTGTTCGACGTCGAGCGGCAACGGTTGTTGAAAACACTCGACAATTCCGCCGGCGCCAATGCCGTCACCTTCGTGCCTCGGCATAACCGCCTGTATGTGGCGAACATGGACGGCTCGCTGAGCATCGTGGCGCTGGATCGGCTGCAGGTGCTGCAGCGGCTGGAACTGGACTCAGGCAACCTGAACAATCTGCTCTACGACGCAAGTCGCGACCGGGTGATTGTCACCAGCGGTCGCCGTGGGGATCATTCGACGCTCTACCTGATCGATCCGAAAAGCGACCGGCTGACGGGCTCGGTCGATGTCCCGGCACAAAAGCTCGATGGCCCACTGGTGCTGGATAACGGCACCTTTTTAGTCCCCATGCGGGATGAAGACCAAGTGGCCGTGCTGTCCGGTGCAACGCTGGCGCAGCAGCAATTCTGGACCTTCGAAGGCTGCAGCAAGCCCGGCGCGATCGCCGCCGATCAGGTGCATCAGCGTTTGTTCGTGGCCTGCGGGGGTGACAAGCCTCGCTTGGTCATCGCAGATCTCGCGACCGGAAAGTTACTGGATACCCTGCCCATCGGGCACGCGGTCAACACGCTGGCCTACGACCATCAACGCGACCAACTGCTGGCTCCCAGCGGCGCCGATGCGAGTCTGGCAGTGATTCAGCGCAGCGCTCAGGGCAGCTATCGTTTGCTTGGTTCGATCGGCACACGGCCTTGGGCACACAACATGGTACTGGATGCCAAGCGCGGGCAAGCCTACCTGTTCAGTGCCGATTTCACGCAGCCGGCCCCGAGTCAGGATCAACCCAGACCGGACCCGGTGTTCCATCCGGACACGTTTACGGTGCTGACATTGCAGGCGAATTGAGGCAACGGTACGGCGCAGTCGTCGGGATCCGACGGTTCAAGGCGCGTTATCCCAGATACGGTTTGAGCATGTCCTGCGCCTGGGGAGTAAAGCGGTACCTTCTGTCCGATTGAGCGTTGATCACGCCCACTTCGGCAAGACGTTTGAGTACTTCGCGCACGCTGACAATCGGCAGTTGGGGAAAAGACGCTTCTATATAGGCATGCACGCCGGGCACGCCGATCAGGCGCCCCTCTTGCGCAGCGAGGATCAGAGCGTTGATCACCTTCAACCGAAAGAGGCTGGTGCGCAGTCCGTAAACCCGCAACATCTCACGGATGTGGCGATTGCCGCTGCAATCAAATTCGAGGGGGAGTTGGTGAGTCGTGACTTGAATCGGGCGACACTTGATTGTCGAGGTAAATCCCGGATTTTCCAGCATGCGAGTACTCCTGCCCGCCCATTGAAAATGGCAGACAGCAGCCAACCGGCTGTGCCTGCCCTCGCGCATCAGAAATCGACCGTAGCCGATAGCTGCAAGGTGCGCGGATAGCCCGGCGAGAACGCGCCGTAAGAAGCAACGCCCGACCAGTACTCACGATCAAACACGTTCTGCACCGTAGCGCGGAAGGTCGTCGGCCGGCCTTCGATTTTCGTTGCGTAGCGTGCGCCGGCATCGAAACGGGTCCAGGAATCCAGTTCCTGGGTGTTGGCCTGGTTGACGTATTGACTGTCGGTGTAAATGGCCCCGCCCGTCAGGGTGAAACCCTCCAGCCATGGCGTATCCCATTCCGCCCACAGATTGGCCTGCACGTCTGGCACACCCACTGGCTTGTTACCTTTGTTGGCCGCTGTCGCTGAATCGGTCAACTTGCCATCCAGCACCGTCACGCCGCCCATCAAGCGCGTGCCCGGTGCCACTTCGCCGAACATGCTCAATTCGATCCCGCGATTGCGTTGTTCGGCTTGCACCGAGAACACGTTGTCGGCGCCGACTTCACCGCTTGGTTTCTCGATCTGGAACAACGCCAGGGAGGTCATGAACGTACCGTGCTCGTACTTCACACCCAGTTCATGCTGCTTGGATTCATAAGGGGCGAATGTCTCGCCAGCGTTGACCGCTGTGCCGGGGGCAATGTCGCCTTTACTCAAGCCTTCGACATAGTTGTAGTAGAGGGAAACGTCGTCCCAGGGCTTGACGACTACCCCCACCAGTGGCGTCGTCGCGCTGTCGTTGTACTTCGAACTGACGGAGCCCGACGCATTGTAGTTGCGCGACTCGATGTCCTGACGGCGCACGCCGAGCGTCAACTGGAAGCGGTCGTCAAGCATCGACAGCGTGTCGGTGAACGCAACGCCGGACAGATCCGATTCGGAAACACGCAGCACCTTCGGCGAGCTGATGTATTGCTTGGGCACATCGATCGGGTGATAGATGTTCGAACGGATTTCCGTGCCGTTGTTGATGCCGCGGGACAACTCGTCCTGGTACTGGGTCGCCATCAATGTGGTGGTGTGGGTGATCGGCCCGGTGGCGAACACGCCACGAATGCCGACATCGGCGGTGGAACGATCAACGTTGAATTTGTAGTAACCGGGGATGTTGCTGGTATCCCCCGCCTCGTTGAGGATGCGTGGCACCTGGTCGGACATGCGCTTGACGTCCGACTTGCCGCCACCGGCATGGGCAAATACGGTGACCGTATCGCTCAGGTCATATTCGCCGCCGAGCAACGCCGACTGCTCTTTGGTGTCCGACCAGCCCCAATCCTGCGACAGGTTGGTGCGGCCATTCGGCGCGGACGGTACAGCGACGCCCGCTGCGATGGTGAAAGGTCGCGAAGCGCCCTCCCAGCTTTCTTTCTGGCTGATGTAGTCCAGGTTCAGGCGCAAGCGCTCACCGCGATAATCCAGGGCGATGGCACCGATACCCAAATCACGGCGCTGATCATCGATGGCCGTATCGCCGCCTTGCAGGTTGCCGTTGAAGCGCACGCCAAACTGGTTTTCCGAGCCGAAACGACGGCTGAGATCCAGATGACCGCCGACCTGGGAATCCGACGCGTAGGTGGTAGTGACCCGTGTCAGGTCTTCGTCCAGCGGACGCTTGGGAACGATGTTGATCACCCCGCCTACGCCACTGTTCGGTGAGATGCCGTACATCAGCGCACCCGGCCCCTTGAGCACTTCGACCCGTTCGGCGTACTCGGTGAACACCCGGTAATTGGGCGCGACGCCATACACGCCGTCGAACGCCAGCTCTCCCAGGTTGCCTTCGCCAATCGGGAAGCCACGGATGAAAAACGAGTCGACGATGCCGCCCGTCTGGCCGGTGGAGCGCACCGAGGGATCACGCTCCAGCGCGTCCGCGACCGTGACGGTTTGCAGATCGGCGAGGGTTTTGGCGGTGTAACTGGTGACGCTGAACGGTGTGTCCATCACGTCTTTGTTGCCCATCATGCCCAGCCGCGCACCCCGTGCAACCTGGCCACCGGCGAGGGTTTCCGGCAAGGCCATGGCGCCGTTGTAACGGGCGTTGACGTTGGTGGTGTCGAGGGTCAGCGCGTCCGTGCTGTCGTCGGCCAGAGAGACTGGCGCGTTCGAGGTTTTATCGGCGGCAACGTCTTGTTGCTCGGGGCTGGCGGCCCAGGCGTTGGCGCTTCCTGCGACCAGAACGAAATTCAACATGGCGGTACGCACGGCGAGTGTTAACACCCGCTCACCGCTAGGACGACTGACAACAGGCATGACGAGAGGATCCTTTCATCGAGAGAAAATGGTAATCACTCCTATTGCCAGTCGATCTGCGAAAAAGTATCACCTGCAGTCAAAGTTTTTTGGTTTTGATCCGGTCCGGGTCAGTCGTAGAGGCGTTCCAAAGGGATCGCGACCACCGGTAGCGCGGGGTCAAACGCGTGTCGGGTGGTCTTGTACGGGAAGATCTCGCCACGGGCGATGGTGCTGAAAATCCGCGCGACTTCGAACGCTTGCCCGGTCTGCCAGTGCCGCACACACACCCGCGGATCGGCGTAATCGAGCTGGATGCACGGCACGCGCTTCAGGCCCAATTGCAACGCCGCGTTGAAGCGGTGATTGCCGTCCATGACGATGCCTTGCGAACGCTCGACGATGATCGGTTCCAGCCAATGGCCGGCGCGGACAATCGACTCGCGCAGCATCGTCACATTGGCCGGATCGACCTGCTCCGACTGCTGCACGTCACACAGCGGCCGCAACGCAATCTGATAACCGTGTTCCATGGTGGATCTCCTGATTGAGCGGGTTTCAGCAGGCGTCGGCGCGGGGAACCGGCGCGTATTGGCTGGCCACATCGAGCAGCCGCTGGGCGTGCTCGATCAGCGGCAAGTCGACCATCTCACCATCCACTTGCACCGCGTGGCTGCCCGTGGCGACCGCGCTCATCACCCGACCGGCCCAGGCCAGTTGATGCGAATCCGGCAGGAAGGCGCGCTGTACCGACACCAGTTGCGCGGGATGGATGCACAGCTTGGCGCCGAACCCCAGCGAGCGTGCGTACTGCGAGTCTTGAGTGACCACCGCCAGGTCGCTGATGGCGGGAGTAACGCCGTCGATCGGTGACGGCAAATCCGCTGTCCGCGAAGCCAGCACTATGCGGTTGCGGGCGAACAGAAATGCTTCGGGAGTCTGGCTGCAGTCGATATCCAGCGAGAAATCCAGCGAACCGAACGCCAGCCGCGCCAGGCCCGCAATCGCGGCAATCGCCTCGACCTGCTGCAGGCCTTTGGCGGTCTCGATGATCGCCACGATCTGCAGTCGTGGCTGCCACTCCAGCAAGTGTTCAACCACCCGCGCCAGGGTTTCGGGGCATTCGGCCTTGGGCAGGAATATCCCGTCGCACCGTTCGGGGTAGCGCATGTCGCCAAGCCAGGCCAGGTCCTGGCGAAACAGCGTGCTGCTGACGCTGTTCAGGCGAATGTATCGCTCGCAGGCAACCTTCGGCGTGTTCTCCTGCCATGCGCGGATCGCGGCGCGAGCGGCGGCTTTGCTGTCGGGGTGAACGGCATCCTCGAGGTCGAGAATGATCGCGTCCGGGCCAGCCTCGACGGCTTTGGAAAACCGCTCGGGGCGGTTGCCCGGTACGAACAGGTAGCTGATCGCGGGTGGGGTTTTGCGGCTGAGTCGATCGGATTGCATGGCGTTGCTCCTTGGCGTGAACCAGTCATGATTTCTGAAAAATTTCAGGCCCTGCCGACAGCGATTTTCGAGGCGCTGCCAGGGCTTCTCGCAACAACCCTCAACGCCTTGTTGATCAAGGAATCGAGGGGCTTTTTTATCTCAGGGCGAACGTGTCCTTGAGCGTGTAAATACACGTTCATTGATTCGCCTTTCGCAGGTCTTTATTCAAAAATATTTGAAAACCTTACTTGATAATCGTTCCTGTTCGCAATATTGTTCACGCCGCCAAGAGGAACTATCCTCGTTCCAAAGCAGATAGTCAGCGTCACGGGAAGTACATGTCAGTGATGTCATTTGAATGTCAGTTACTGTTCAAAAACCGGAATTGACCGACAACTAGCGGTCAATTAGCACATCCGTACAAGCCTTAGGGAATGGGGTTCTCATGCAATTGTTTGGTGAACCATTTATTACGATCGATGCTGCGAATTTATCTTCATTTTTTATCTGGCCGCCGCCAGCATCGCATTTAAATACTCGCAGCTGACGAGTAACAAATACGACACTCATCGATAACGATCGGTTATCGAAACATCAATGGCGAGATTATTTTCGACGCCAGGGGCCAACTATGCCTACAACAAATGCAGCACCTGTTGAACAGCGAAATAAAGTTCATCATCCGGAACTGTTAAAGCCGTTGATTGACCCGTTTATTTCCACATTTATCAATGACTTTCCGAGCAAGCTTGCGAGCCTAGTTAAACAACACGGTTCGCCGCTGAATGTGGTCTGGCCCCACGCTTTTGAATTGAATGCACAGGCGTTGTTGGCGGTATTAAAGCAATACAACGTGGCGCACGCGCTCTTCTACGGAGCCAAGGCCAACAAGTCCCAGAGCCTGCTCGGCGCGGCGGCGAATTCGGGCATCGGCGTCGATGTATCGAGTATCCACGAGTTGCACGCCGCACTGCGGGCCGGTACGTCGCCAGGCAAAATCTGCGCCACGGGACCGGCCAAAACCGTTGCGTTTCACCAGGCGTTGGTCAGCGCCGGCTCGTTGATTTGCGTGGACTCGCTGGAGGAATTCGATCACCTGACCCGTGTGCTCGCCTCACAGCCAACGACGATGAAGGCCCGGGTTTTACTGCGTTACCGGCCGAAAAGCAGTCTGAAGAGCCGGTTTGGAATGGGCGCGGAAGACGTGCTTGAATGCCTGCAACGCCTGACCGGGCAGCCCACGTTTTTCCATTTCGAAGGTTTCCACTTCCATCTCGGCGGTTATGGATACGAATCCCGTGCACAAGCCTTTCGTGAGGTGACCGGCTTCGTCGAAGCCGCCAGAGAAATGGGCCTGAATCCGCAGATGATCGATATTGGCGGAGGCTTGCCGATCCGCTATGTCGAGCCGCAGGCCTATGCCCGGTTTCTGCAGAACGACAATAACCCCGGCAACTATTACAGCCAGAAAGTTCCGACCACTTATTATCCCTATGGCAGTGAATTGACGGCGCCACAATGGCTGGCATTATTGCTCGAAACCGAGCATTCACAGGGTTTGTCCATCGCCGGTTACTTGAAGCTTCATGATATAACCCTGGCCCTCGAACCAGGCCGTAGCCTCGTCGATCAAGCGGCCATTTCGATATTTCGCGTCACCCGAAGCAAACAATTGGCCGATAACAAAACCGTTCTGTTTGTCGAGGGCAGCAGTTTCAGTGCCTGTGAAACATGGTTCGCCTCTGAATACCTGGTCGACCCAATACTGATCAGTGCCGAACAACTACCCGGCACACCCACCCAAGCCTATATCGCCGGCCATAGTTGCCTGGACGATGACGTAATAACCCATCGCCTGATCAACTTTGCCACTGCCCCCAAGGCCGGAGACTTATTGATCTACGTCAATACTGCCGGTTATCAGATGGACCTGCTGGAGAACGAGTTTCATCGCCACCCCTTGCCCCGGCGGTTGACGGCGACCTGCTGTACGGAAGGTAACTATGTGTTTTCACCTGACTACTAAAGGGAACAATTGAAATGATATTGAATAAAGTATCAGAGCTTATTGGTAATACACCGATGTTGGGTATAGATGTTCCGGATACCAACGCCCGCTTGTTATTGAAGATTGAAAAGAACAACCCCGGCGGCAGCATCAAAGACCGCATGGCGCGCAACATGGTGCTGGCCGCTCTCAAGTCCGGTCGTTTGAAACCCGGCGGCGTGGTTGTCGAGTCGTCGTCCGGCAATACCGGGATCGGTCTGGCGATGGCAGCGGTCGAGTTCGGTCTGCATTTCATTGCGGTGGTCGATCATCACGCCGCGCAAGACAAGATTGCCGTGATGAAAGCCCTCGGTGCCGACATTCGCTTCGTCAAAGGCACCTATCGCGAGGACGAAGTCGCGGTGGTCGAGCGCCAACAAATGGCCGCGCAACTGGCGACCGAGATTCCCGGCGCCGTGTTCATGAACCAGTCCGACAACGCAGCCAACGCCGGCGGCTACAGCGATTTCGTCCGCGAAACCGTCGCTCAGGCTGAAGGCGCTATCGGTGCTTATGTCGGCTGTGTCGGCACCGGCGGCTCGATGACCGGAATCGCTCGCGGTTTGAAAGTGCACAACCCGGACACCGTCACCGTCGCGGTGGAACCCGCCGGTTCGATCGTCTTCGGCCATCCCGGCTATCCCTATTATCAATCGGGTACCGGCACGCCAGCTGGCGACACCGTGGGCCTGGTGCTCGATTACAGCTGCATCGATCTGGGTGTGCAGGTCACCGACTCTCAAGCGTTTGAAACGGCCCGCTACATCGCGCGCAATTTCGCGTTGTTGGTGGGCGGTTCGACCGGCGGCGCGATTTTCAAGGCGCTCGAACTCATCCACAAAGGCGTGCTGAGCGGCAACGTTGTCGTGCCGATTGCCGACGGCGGCGAAAAATATCTGCACACCGTGTTCGATGACACATGGCTGCAGGAACGCGACCTGATCGACGCAAGCATCGCCCCGCAACTGGACGCCTGGCTGGGCAAGACCCAATGGCTGGAATCCGTTTCCGCGCCGCTGCAACTGAGCGTCGCATGACCCACCCTTCACACAGGAACGCCTCTCGATGAATCTGTTGAAAGTCGCCATTTGCGGTGGTGGCAGGACCGGTCACCTCAACGCCATCCTGTTCAAACAGCTGCCCGATGTTCAGGTTTCGATGCTTACCAGCAACCTGGAGATCATCGAACAACACGCCCGTCAGACGCCAACGCAGGCGCTGCTGCCTGACGGTTCGACCCTGAGTGCCCGACTGGATCGGGTGACCACCGATGCCAGAGCTGCCGTCGAGGATGCCGACATCGTCATCATCACCGTGCCGGCCCATGCCCGCGCGCAAACCCTGAAGGACATCGCCCCGCATCTGAACGCGAGCAAACCGGTGTACATCGGTGCGATTCCCGGTTTCTGCGGTTTCGACTGGCTGGCCGAAGCCACCCTCCCCGACCGCCCGAACCTGGTGATCTGGGGCATGAAGGATGTCCCGCATACCGCGTTCGAGCTGACGCCGGGCCGTTCGATCAAAATGGGCGGCGGCAAAAGCCAACTGTATGTTGCGACCCACGCCCGGGAGCCGCAAACCGCCCGCCGACAGCTGGAGAAGATACTCACCAGGCTGTACGGCCCCTGCGTGACGATGCTGGACAATTACCTGGAAATCACCCTGACGCCGGGCAACCCGATCATGCACAGTTCGGTGATCTACGGACTGATAGGCCCCTACGGCCAGTGGCATCGCAAGATTTTTCCGCAGCGTATGTGCTGGTGGACCGAGTGCCCGGAACTGGGTGCCTACTTCCTCGAGCGCATGGACCAGGAAAGCCAGGCGTTGTGTGCGGTCATCAGCCAGCGCATGGGCGTTGACCTGTCCTCGGTCAAGTCACTGAAACAGGAAATCGTCGAGGCCTACGGCGAACAGATCCGTGACCAGAGCAGCATGTTGTCGATTCTGCGCACCAATCAGGCCTACAACGACATTCTTGCACCCATGGTGCCCGCCGCCGACAACCGCGCCGGTTACGTGATCGAACGCGAGAGCCGTGCCTTCAACGAAGACGTTGCCTACGGCCTGGTGCTGTTGGTGGAGATGGCCAAGCGTTTCGACCTCAAGGTGCCCTACATCGAAGAAGTCTTGCACTGGAGCGTTGGCTACATGCAGGGCCTGCGCGACTCGGCACTCGACTATTTCCCCAGCCACTGGCCTCGCACGACAAGCGCCGCCGCGTGATCTCTTTATTCAATTTTCGACGAGCAGACCGCTGATATGGATGACTTCAAGACACTGATCGCCTACTCCCGTAAAAACGCCATGCGCCGCTTGATTCGCTGCCTTTTTGCGGAAAACATCCTCGACCGTTCGGCCCTGAGCTTTTGCGCCGAGGGCAACCAGGCCACTTACCCGCTCAAGGGCGGCCGCGCTCATCTGGCCTTTGCCGATATCGCCAAAGGCCCGGCCGACACGGTGGTCAACGACGGTGACGTGGTGCTGGTGACGGATGAAGGCGTACGCCAGGTCATCACCAGCCATCAGGACATGCTCGATGTGCTGCGCGACAGCTTCGACTTCGAACCGACTGACGAAGGCTTGGCCGGGCTCAAGGCCGACATGGAAAACAGCCTGACCAACGACGCTCACGCCCGTCAGCATCGCCAGCGCTGGAACGCCCGATTGGAGCAGGCTGCCAAGGATGCCGGGCTAGACAGCTTCACCGACTACCTGCGCCAGCACGCCAGCACCAAGGACGCTGCCATTCTTCTGGACCAGTGGGGTTCGCTGGAAGGTCACCCGTATTACCCGACCTGGAAAGCCCGCCCGGGCCTGACCGATAAAGAAGTCGAACAACTGTCACCCGAGTTCAATGCACAAGTACCGCTGCGCATCGCCGCGCTGCGCGCCGACAACGCGAAAAGCGAAAGCATGCCGCACGTGATCGATTACCGCGCCTGGTTCGCAGAAAACTTCCCGGCGCAATGGGAGCAATGGAAAGCCTCGCTGAACAACAAGGGGCTGGACGAAAATCACTGGTTGCCATTGCCAATCCACGGTTGGCATTTGCAGGCCTACGTGCTGCAGAATTTCGCGCAAGAAATCGCCGACGGCATTCTGATTACCGACGGCCCCGACCTTCCAACGCTACCGACCATGTCGTACCGCACGATGATGCCCGTGCTGGATGAATGTGCGCCGCTGATCAAGCTGCCGATTGCCGTGTGGATGACCAGTGAGTTGCGCAGCCTGCAAGCCAAATCGATTCACATGGGGCCGCGTATCAGCACCGTGATCAGCAAGATTCTTGAGGTTGAAAACGGCTTTGATCAGCGCCTGGAAATCTTCCCGGAAGAAATCGGCGTGCGTTACAAAAACGCAGTCACTCAGGACGATCATCCGGGCCGGCACTTGTCCGTGGTGTATCGCGCCAGTGCCCCTGCGTTCGAGCGACGCGACGATTGCCTGCCAATTACCGTAGCGTCGCTGTTCACCCGTTTACCGGGCAGTGGTCGTCCGTTGTTCACCGATCTTATCGAGCGTGATGGCGTGCGGGCCAACGTTGCACAAGTCGAGAGCTGGTTCCGTGAGTACGCGAAAGTGGTCACTCACCCGGTGGTGGCGATCTATCTGATGTACGGCGTGGCCCTCGAAGCCCACCAGCAGAACACCATGGTGCTGTTTTCCCCTGACGGCAAAGCACGTAGTCTGCTGATCCGCGATTTCGGCGATGGCCGCACTTACGCGCCGCTGCTTGAAGAACGTGGCTACAGCCTGCAACCGCATGTGCAGCCGGGCATTCTGCCGACTGTATTCTCGGGCGACATCGAGCCGGTGCGCATGTTCGTCCTGGATGCGGCGTTCCTCACGCATCTGCACGAAATGGCCCTGTGGCTGACCAAGGAATACGGCTTGAACAACACCCGGTTGTGGCAGGTATTGCGCGAGGAAACCGACCTGGCCTTCGAGGCTGTGCGCGATCGTGTCGCGCCAGCGCTGTGGGAAGTCGAGCACAAGGCGTTCGTTGAAGATCCATGGCCGACCCGCTCGTTGTTGCGCATGCACATGATGCAGTACAGCAACTATCGTTTGCAGCACACCCTGACCAACCCGCTCGCTAGCGTTTAACCGAGGCAGTCTCATGTCCCATGCAGGTGTCATCCAGGGTTCGAGAGTAAGAATCCTGATTTATCTTCTATTCGCGATCCAGTTAGTGTCGATGGGCGCGATGGAAATGAGCGGGCCGTTCTGGCCTGTCCACCTGCGTGGGCTGACGACGTCGGAGTCGGTTTTCAGCTTCGCCAGCATCGCCGTGTATGTCGGGCCGATGCTGGGCATTATTCTGACCAGTGCATTCTGGGGCCGTATCGGCGATCGCTACGGCCACAAGTTGATGATGATCCGCGCCCTCGCCGGCTTGTCGTTGACCCAGCTTGGGCTGGCCCTCTTCAGTGATATCTGGGTCATTCTGATTCTGCGCTTTCTGCAGGGAGCCTTCGCCGGCTACATTGCCCCGGCACAGGCTTACGGAGTCAGCATCGAGGCCCCTTCGCGGCGAGCGCGATTGTTCGCCATCCTGCAAATCTCCACCAACGTCGGCTCGTTGCTCGGCGCGGTGGTCGGCGGGTTGATCCTCGATTACGCGACGTTCTTCTGGATCAACATCATTGCCTCGGTACTGTGCGCCGTGTGCACGGTGATCGCTGCCGTGACCTTGCCGGACGTACCGCCGGTGAAGAAAACGCAGGTCGCGGACAACGCCGCCTCTGCGCGTCGTTCCGGCAGTCTCTGGCAAGGTTCGCCATTGCTGTCGCTGCTCGGCGTAATGGGCATTCTGCTGTTGGCGCGGATGCTGCCGCAGACCTCGTTCTCGCTGTACGTCAGCTCGGTGTTCGAGGTCAGCAACTCGGTGGTCGGCCTGTGCTACGGCTTGCTGGCACTGGGGTTTATTCTGTCGGCCACAGCCTGGTCGCGTTACTTCGAACACCGGAGCCAGCAGGACACCCTGCACCGCATCACTTACATCGTCATCGGCTGCATCGCGCTCACTGCTGTGGCAGGCGTCACGCGTAATCCGCTGGTATTTGTGGTCGCCTACTTCATCTGGGGCGTATTGCTGGGGGCTACCACTCCCGTGCTGATGGCCTTGATTTCGAAAACCGCTGACAGCTCACAGCAGGGTCATGTGCTGGGCATCGCTCAGGGCACCGCGCAGTTTGCCTCGATCGCCGGGATTTCTGCCGGTGGCCTGCTCAGTCAGGTCTACGGCTTGCAATACACCTATCTGTTCGTTTGCCTGGCCTACGTGGTGGCGCTGATCCCGATTATCGCCCTGCGCTACTGGCCCGCGGTGATGCAACCGAGTGCAGCCCCACCGGGGGACTGATCAAGGAGTCTGCTTTTGAACATTGAACAACTGCGTGCCGACACACCCGCTGTCGCGCACCTGATCCATTTCAACAATGCCGGCGCAGCGCTGATGCCCGCGCCGGTGATCGAAACCATGACCCGACACATCCAGCTTGAAGCGAATCTTGGCGGATACGAGGCCGCCGGGCAGTGCTCAGCCGAGGTGGAAAGTGTCTATGGCACCATTGGCCGCTTGATCAACGCGCAAGCCGATGAAATCGCAGTCATCGAAAACGCGACGCGCGCCTGGGACATGGCGTTCTATTCGTTGCCCTTGCGACCGGGCGATGTGGTGCTGACCTCGACCACCGAGTACGCCGGCAACTACATTCCATACCTGCAATTGCAACAGCAGCGTGGCATCGAGATTCGCATCATGCCCAACGATGAACACGGCCAGGTCTCGTTATCGTCGCTCAAGGACATGCTCGACGATGATCGGGTTGCCCTGATTTCCCTGCCCGTGATCGCCACCAATGGCGGGCCGGTGCAACCTATCGAACAGATCGGTGCCCTCGCCCGTGCGGCCGGCGTGCTGTATTTGCTCGATGCCTGCCAGGGCGTCGGGCAGATGCCGATCGATGTGCAGAAGATCGGTTGCCACATGCTCGCCGCCACCAGTCGCAAATACTTGCGCGGGCCGCGTGGCATGGGATTTCTGTATGTCGAACGCGGGTTGTGTCAGAACCTTGAACCGGCCTTCCTCGATTTGCATGCGGCCTCTTTGCAAACCGCTGACAGTTTCACCATTCGCCCGGACGCGCGACGTTTCGAAAATTGGGAATGCAACGTCGCGGCCAAACTGGGCCTTGGTGCAGCGGTGGAATACGCGTTGGCGCAAGGTATCGAACCGATGTGGTTACGAATTCAACACCTGGCGGAGTACCTGCGCCAGCAACTGACGGAGATTCCGGGCGTCACTCCGCGAGACCTTGGCGCGATCAAGTCTGGCATCGTCACCTTCACTCATCGCGATAGCAGCGCCGCGCAGATTCAGCAGTGGCTGGCCGCTCAGGGCAAGCGCATCAACGTCACAACGTCGACCTGCCGTTCGACACTGCTCGACATGCAGCAAAGAGACTTGCTGGAAGTCAGTCGCGCGTCACTGCACGCGTACAACACCGAGGCGGAAATCGACACCATGATCGCGGCTCTGCGCCAACTGCCATCAGTCTGAACCGGACACCAATCGGCGCTTGCGTCACAGCCAGTTTGTAAACTAGCATTGGGAATACTTCTCAATTGCATGAATGCCTGCAGCCATGAGCCAAACCCTTCCCGCGAACAACGACAATCACCTGCGCGCGATCGAAGCCTTGTACAGCGGCCATCACGGCTGGCTGTACGCAACGCTGAGAAAAAAACTGGGTAACGCCATGGATGCGGCGGATCTGGCGCAAGACACCTTCACGCGCATCCTGGCCTCGCAAGTCACTGTCATCGAGCAACCGCGGGCCTATCTGAGCTGCGTGGCCAAGGGCATTCTGGTCAACTGGTATCAGCGCAAGGCGCTGGAGCGCGCCTATCTGGACGCTCTCGCCCACGTGCCTGCGCAGGAAGTACCTTCGCCGGAATTGCGCTTCATGGTGCTGGAGACCCTGCATGAAATCGACGCGATGCTCGACGCGCTGCCGCCACTGGTCAAGCGTGCGTTCCTGCTCTCGCAGATCAGCGGCCTGAAATACGACGACATCGCCGAAGAGTTGGGCGTGTCGCTGATCACCATCAAACGCTACATGAAGCAAGCCTTCGTGCAATGCCTGCTGCTGGTGGAGTGAATGCTCACCCTGCGCAGTCAGCCTCATCCCGATCAACAAGCCCTAGAGGAAGCGGCCGACTGGCTGATCCGCTTGAGTGAAGGCGAGCTCAGCGACACTGAGCAAGCCGAATGGGAATACTGGAAAACCAGCACCCCCGAACGCAGTCGCGCCTGGGCGCGGGCGCAGTTGCTGCAAAGCAAACTCGGTGGGTTGCCGCCGTCGTTGGCGATGTCGTCGCTAGATCGTCCGAGCAGTCCCGAGCGCCGTGCGGCACTGGGCAAACTGGCGATGATCCTGGCGATCCTGCCGGCCGGCTGGGGCAGCTGGAAGCTGGCAGAGTCTCAGCAATGGTCGGCCGACTATCGCACTGCTGTCGGCCAGCAACGCGAACTGACCCTGGCCGACGGCTCGAAAATCACCCTGAATACCGCCACCGCCATCGACGTCCTGTTCGATGCCAATCAACGGCTCGTTCATCTGCGCGAAGGCGAAATACTGGTGCAGACCGCAACGGACAACTCGCCGATGCCCCGTCCATTTCTAGTCAGCACCCGGCAAGGCCGCATGCAGGCGCTGGGCACGCGCTTCACCGTTCGAGAGCTGGAGTCGCGCACTCACCTTGCGGTGCTCGAGGGCGCGGTAAAAGTCGAGCTGGCGGAAAATCGTCAGGGGACACCACTGATCGTCAATGCCGGGCAACGTACCGAATTTTCGGCGCATACCTTCGGCCAGGTCAGCATCGCCGACCGCTACGTCGGCGCCTGGGCGCAGGGCATGTTGATGGCCGACAAGATGCGCCTGGCGGACTTCGTCGACGAGCTGACGCGCTATCGCCGTGGGTTTGTGCGCCTCGACCCGGCGATTGCCGATCTGCGTGTGTCCGGTGCCTACCCCATCAGCGACACCCAGCGCACCTTGAACATGCTCGCGCAAACCTACCCGATCCTTGTCAGCGGCCATTTGAATGGCTTCTGGGTCATGCTTTCCCCCGCCTGAATCAAAAAAATATTTACCGATCCGGTGATACTTTTTCTGATCTCGACTGGCTAGTAGGGAGAAGCACTCTACCGTCCTGTTTATAGGTCCATCCATTCATGCTCGCTGCACGCCATCTGCGTCCGGATCGTCAGTTCAAACCAGTTGTTCGCAGTGCGTTGCTCAGCCTTGTCCTGATCGCGGCCGTCAGCCCGCTGGTGGTGGCGGCTGTGCCAGTGCAACTGGACACTGTTGCGGTGCGTGCCTACAACATTCCCGCAGGGCCGCTGGGCGCGACCCTGTCGAGTTTTGCCGTGGAGGCCGGTATCGCCCTGTCGTTTCAGCCATCGTTGACCGAAGGCCTGAACAGCCCTGCGCTGATCGGCCAGTTCTCTACCCGGGACGCGGTCAATCGCTTGCTCGAGGGCAGCGGTCTGGACATGGTGTTACGCAGCGACGGCAGCTACACCCTGGTACAGCGCCGACTGACGCTGGACGAAACCGCGGTGATCGGCAGCGAAAAAACCACCGATGCCTTGCCTCCGGTGTACGCCGGCGGGCAGGTGGCCAATGGCGGACGCCTGGGGATCCTCGGCAATACCGATGTGATGGACGCGCCATTCAGCGTCAGCACCTACACCTCAACGCTGATCAAGGACCAACAGGCGGTCACCGTGGGGGATGTGCTGGAGCGCGATTCTTCGGTGCGCTCCACAGGCCAGACCGGGGGCATCGTCGACTCGTTTTTCATCCGTGGTTTTCCCGTCGGTGAGGGCAACCTCGGTGAACTGGCATTCGACGGCGTTTACGGTGTGGCACCCAACTACCGAGTGTTTACCGAGTACGCCGAGCGTATCGAGCTGGTCAAGGGCCCCGGCGCCTTGCTCTACGGCATGTCGCCGAACAACGCGGTCGGCGGCGTGATCAACGTGGTGCCCAAGCGTTCCCTCGATGAAGACCTGACCCGTTTCACCGCCAGCTACGCCATGAACTCGCAGTTGGGCGGCCACCTCGACGTCAGCCGGCGTTTCGGCGAGGAGCGTCGGTTCGGCGTGCGCCTCAATGGCAGCACGCAACTGGGCGACACGGCCATCGACGATCAATCGCGGCATGTCGATATCGGCGCGCTGTCCCTTGATTATCAAGGCGAACGCCTGCGCACCAGCTTCGACTGGCTCAATCAGGAAGAACGCTTCGACGCCGCTTCTCGGCCCTTTTTGATCGCCCCCGGCGTGGACATTCCTTCGGCAGCCAATGGCCGCATCAATGTCAGCCAGGACTGGGGCTGGTCGCGAACCCGTGACCAATCCGCCCTGCTCAGTGGCGAATACGACCTGAGCGACGCCCTCACGGTGTTCGCCCACGCCGGCGGCGGCAAGTCGGATGTCGCGCGGATGTCCGACCAGACCCCGACCATCATCAACGCTGCCGGCGATACCTCCTCGACTCCCGGCTATTACAAGTTCGAAGTCGAGCGCTACACCGTGGACGCCGGTGCGCGCCTGCGATTCGACACCGGGCCGATCAGTCACCGCGCATCGCTGCAGGTCAGCCGTTATCGTGATGTGCTGTCGCGCGGGATCATTTCCGGCGCACCGATCCTGTCGAATATCTATCACCCGGTAGAGCGCCCGAAACCCTACATCCCCAAGCCGGACACACCGAAAGTCTCCGAGAGCGAACTGACAGGCGTGGCACTGGCCGACACCCTGTCGGTACTCGAAGACCGGGTGCAACTGACCGTCGGCGTACGCCAGCAGAACATCAAGTCCGACAACTACAACGCCGCCGGGGTTGTCACCACGTCCTACGACGACGGCCGGGCCACGCCGCTCTATGGCGCGGTGGTGAAACCCTGGGACCACGTTTCGTTTTACTACAACTACATCGAAGGCCTGAGCAAGGGCGACATTGCCCCCTCCACGGCATCGAACGCCGGCGAAATCTTTGCCCCCTACATCTCCCGCCAGCACGAACTCGGGGTCAAGGCCGATTACGGCACCTTCACGTCCACCCTCTCCCTGTTCCAGATCACCAAACCCAGCGGCGAACTGGCTTCCGGGGTGTTTTCGGTGCAGGGCGAGCAACGCAATCGCGGGCTTGAGCTGAATGTGTTCGGCGAAGTCGTGCCGGGCACGCGACTGCTCGGTGGCGTGACCCTGCTCGATGCACAACTGACCAAAACCTCGGTGGCCGGCAACCGTGGCAACAAACCCGTGGGCGTACCCGAGGTGCAAGCCAACCTGTGGGCCGAATGGGACACCTCGTGGCTCGAGGGGCTGACGCTCACCGGTGGTGCGATCCATACCGGCAGTCAGTACGTCAACCAGGCCAACACGCAGAAACTCGATGACTGGACCCGCTTCGACGTCGGCGCGCGCTACACCACGCGAATCGACGAACGACCGACCACGTTTCGCGCCACCGTGCAGAACGTGTTCGATCACGAGTACTGGTCGGGCGTCGCCTCCTATGGCGCGTTCTCCCAAGGCTCACCGCGCACTTTATTACTGTCGGCAACAGTCGATTTCTGAAACGTTCAGTCCGGTGGCGGTGTGAACCGTTGGCCGAACTGACTTTGCAAAGGCTTTGAGCATGGTGATTTTCGATCGACGCAGCTACGCGCTGGCGGCGCTGCTGATGGCAGGACTGCTGGCTCTGTTTTCTCTGGTGCCGCGCACGGCGCACGCCGCCGAAGCAGATGCGGCACGCACCGAGGTGACCGATCTGCTGGGGCGCAAGGTCAAGGTTCACCTGCCGGTCAGACGCGTCATTCTTGGCGAAGGACGGCAGTTGTATCTGGTCGCCGCCCTCGACACGCAAAATCCCGTCGAACGCATCGTCGGCTGGCGCAAGGACCTGATTCAGTCGGACCCGGACACCTACAACGCCTACCTGCGCAAGTTTCCCGACATTGCCAAAATCCCTACCTTCGGCGGCTTTGAAGACGGCACCTTCGACATCGAGCAGGCGATCTCGCAGCGCCCGGACGTGATCATCCTCAATGTCGAGGCGCAGCACGCCACCGAGGATGCGCGCTATATCGAAAAACTCGACGCACTGGGGATTCCGGTGGTGTACGTCGACTTTCGCAACAACCCGATGCAGAACACCGAACCGACCATGCGCCTGTTCGGCCAACTGTTTGGCAAAGAACAACGCGCGCAAGCGTTCATTGACTTTCGCAACCAGCAGATTCACCGCGTTACCGACGTCATCGAAAAACAACACCCGGCCCGGCCCAGCGTGTTCATCGAGCGCATCGGCGGTTACATCGACGATTGCTGCCTGAGTTTCGGCAACGAGAACTTCGGCCTGTTCGTCGATATGGCCGGCGGCAACAACATCGCCCGGCGCATCATTGCGACCACGTTCGGCCAGTTGAATCCCGAGCAAGTGATCGTCGCCAATCCGGCCCACGTGGTGGTCACCACCGCCAACTGGGAAGCGTTTGCTCCTGGAGGTCATTGGGTCGGCGTCGGCCCGGGTGCGGACATGGCCGAGGCGCGCAAGAAACTGGCCTGGTACACCCAGCGGCCAGCGTATGCCGGTATCAAGGCGCAAGACACGCAAGCCTTTCACGCCATCTGGCATCAGTTCTACAACAGCCCGTATCAGTTCGTCGCCATCCAGCAATTGGCGAAATGGTTTCACCCCGAACTGTTTGCCGATCTCGATCCCGACGCGTCATTTCGCGAACTGCATGAGCGCTTCCTGCCGGTGCCTTATGAGTCTGGCTACTTTGTCAGCCTGCGTGCGCCTGAGGTCAAGCCATGAGCTCATTGACTGACGCGGTGGTCGTACAGCGCGAAGCCTATCGTCGGCTGGTGCTGCGCAAACGGCTGATCCTCGCAGCACTGGTGTTCTTGTTGCTGTGCAGTGTGCTGCTCGACCTGGCATTGGGGCCGGCGAGTTACAGCCTTGGCGAAGTCCTCGGTGCCCTGATTTCACCGGACAGCGCCTCGCCGCAGGTGCGTGTGGTGATGTGGGACATTCGTCTGCCCGTCGCGCTGATGGCGGTGGCCGTGGGTGCGGCGTTGTCACTGGCGGGTGCGCAGATGCAGACCATCCTCAATAACCCGCTGGCCAGCCCGTTCACTTTGGGCATTTCCGCTGCCGCCGGTTTCGGCGCGGCACTGGGCCTGGCGTTCGGTGTCGCGCTGTTTCCGCTGGCGGCGCAATTCATGGTGCCGCTCAATGCGTTCATCATGGCCATGCTTTCGGCGTTATTGATCCACTTCCTGAGCATGCGTCGTGGCGTCACTGCCGAAACCATCGTATTGCTCGGCATTGCGCTGGTGTTCACCTTCAATGCGTTGTTGGCACTGGTGCAGTTTTTCGCCACCGAACAGGCGGTAGCCGCCGTGGTGTTCTGGACCATGGGCAGCCTGACCAAAGCCACCTGGCCAAAACTGGGGGTGATCTGCGTGGTAATCCTGATCACCCTGCCGATCTTCGCCAAACGCGCGTGGGCCTTGACGGCCCTGCGTCTTGGCGACGACAAGGCCGCCAGTTTCGGCATCAACGTACGCAGCCTGCGTTTTCAGACGCTGATCATGGTCAGCCTGCTCGCCTCGTTCCCCGTGGCCTTCGTCGGCACCATCGGCTTCATCGGGCTGGTCGGGCCACACATCGCGCGCATGCTGATCGGTGAAGACCAACGGTTCTTCCTGCCCGCCTCACTGCTGACTGGCGCGCTGATTCTGTCGGCCAGCTCCGTGGTCAGCAAAACCCTGATCCCCGGCGCGATTTTTCCCATTGGCGTGGTCACTTCGTTGATCGGCGTGCCGTTCTTCATATCTCTGATTCTGGGCGGGAAGAAAAACTCATGGTGAAGCTGCAACTGGACAATATCGGCGCCCGTTACGGCCAGCGCGAAATCATTCGCGAGGTGTCGACGGCGATGTTTTTCGGCGGTCAGGTAGTGGCCGTGGTGGGGCCGAACGCTGCGGGAAAATCGACGCTGTTCAAACGCATGGCCGGGCTGGTCGACGGCCCCGGGCAAGTGATTCTGCAGGACTCGAAAAAAGGTCCGGCAGGCATCAGCTATATGCCGCAGGGGCTGAATGCCAGTGCGCGCCTGACGGTCTATGAGTCAGTGTTGCTGGCCCGCAAGCAACTGACCCCGGGGTGGGCGGTGAACGATGACGAGTTGAAACTGGTCGACGAGATTCTCGCGGCACTGGGCATCAGCGACCTGTCCTTTCGCAACCTCGGCGAACTCAGCGGCGGGCAACAACAATTGGTGTCCATTGCGCAGACGCTGGTGCGCGAGCCGGAGGTTCTGCTGATGGACGAACCGACCAGCGCTCTGGACATGCACCGCCAGGTGCAGGTCCTGGACTTCATGCGCACGCTGGCCCGGCGCCGCGAGGTCATCGTGTTCATCGCCATCCATGACCTGAACCAGGCACTGCGCTTTGCCGATCAGGTGCTGGTCATCGCTGGCGGCACCACACAAGGCAGCGGCCCCAGCGGTGAAGTCATTACGCAAGGGATGCTGCGCGAGGTGTACAAGGTTCAGGCGAGAATCGAGCAGTGCAGCCGCGGGATGCCGCATATTCTCATCGACGGTGTTGTTTGAGCTCCGGCAAAGTGAATGTCCACTGTTGCAACCAGTACGAGCCAGAGGCCTATCGGCGCTCACCACACCGCAATATGCGAATCGGCCCTTGGCTCAGTCCCACCACACAGCACGCCAGTCACCGGGTCACGCAGAATGATCTGCCCTCTCCCATAATCCGTCAGGTCGCTGGCGATCTGCACCTCATGCCCTCGACGGGCCAACGCATTGGCCAGATCCCTTGAAGCGCCCTGCTCGATGCCAACCTTGATACCGCCCAGCCATTGCCAACGAGGAGCGTCCAGTGCCGATTGCGGGTTCAAGCCGAAATCCACCAGGTTCATGACCATCTGCACATGCCCTTGCGGCTGCATGTAGCCGCCCATCACGCCGAACGGCCCAAGCGCCTGGCCGTCCTTGGTGAGGAAGCCGGGAATGATCGTGTGGAAGGTCTTCTTGCCCGGCGCCAGCGCGTTGGCGTGCTCGGGATCAAGGCTGAATTCCTGCCCGCGATTTTGCAGGGCAATGCCGCTGTCAGGCAGTACCACGCCCGAGCCAAAGCCGTGGTAATTGCTCTGGATGAACGAAACCATATTGCCTTGCCCGTCGGCCGTGGCCAGATACACCGTGCCGCTGGCGTGAGGGTCTCCAGGCTTCGGTGGCTGGGCCTGCTCGCCAATCTGCGCGCGGCGGCGAGCGCTGTAGCCATCACTCAACAGATCGGCCACGGCCACGCGCATGTGCAGTGGATCGGTGATGTAGTGCAGGCCATCGCTGTAGGCCAGTTTCATCGCCTCCAGTTGACGGTGCCAGGTGTGTTGGCTGTCACGGTGATCGAAATCGAAGCCCTCGAGAATCTTCAGCGCCATCAGCGCAACCAGTCCCTGCCCGCTCGGCGGGATTTCCCAGACATCCACGCCCCGGTAATTGACGTGGATCGGCTCCACCCATTGCGCACGGAAATGCTCAAGATCCGTGGCGCGCAGATAGCCGCCAGTTGCCCGCGAATGCGCATCCAGGCGTTGTGCCAGGGCGCCGCGATACAAGCTTTCACAGCCACTCGCCGCCAGTTCTTCAAGGGTGCGCGCCTGCGCCGGGTTGCGGAACAACTCCCCAGCCTTGGGCGCGCGACCGTCAATCAGGAACGTGTCGAACCAGGCATCCAGCACCTCATCGCGATGGGGGCCGAACTCTTCCAGCGCGATCTGCCACTGATGGGCAACCACCGGCGACAGCGGAAAACCGTCCCTGGCCAGGCTAATGGCCGGTTGCAGCAAATCGGCGAACGGCAGCACGCCAAAGCGTTGCGACAGCTCGGCCCAGGCCGATGGACAACCGGGCACCGTCACCGACGTCCAGCCATACAGCGGCATCTGTTCATGGCCGGCCGCCTTGACCGCTTCAATACTCAAGCTGGCCGGGGCATGGCCGTTGGCGTTGAGCCCATGCAACTGATCCTTGAACCAGACCAGAGCAAACGCATCGCCACCCAGGCCGCAGCCTGTTGGCTCGACTACGGTCAACGCCGCAGCCGTGGCGATGGCGGCGTCGATCGCATTGCCCCCCTTTTGCATCATTTCGATACCGGCCTGAGCGGCCAGCGGCTGGGACGCCGCGACCATGCCGCGACGGGCAAACACGCTTTGGCGTTGCGATGGATAGGGATACTCGTGAGCAGAGAATTTCAACATGGCAAAGACTCTTCAAATCAGCAATTCATTGGCCGGACTTGATCCGGTTCCATTCGCGGGTGATCAGGCGCTGGATGTTTTCCGGCAGATCGGCCGAGACGAAGGCATGGTTGATCACCTCGTCCGTCGGGTAGATCCCCGGATTAGCGCTGACTTTTGCATCCATCAGCGCCGTGGCGTCCTTGTTCGGGTTGGCGTACCCGACGTAGTCGCTGATCGGCGCAATCACCTCAGGACGCAGCAGGTAGTTGATGAACGCGTGGGCGTTGGCGACGTTGCCGGCGTCCTTGGGGATCGCCAGCATGTCGAACCAGAGGTTCACCCCCTCCTTGGGAATCAGGTAGCGGATGTCGATGTTTTTCCCCGCCTCGCGCGCCCGGGTCCGGGCCTGCATCACGTCGCCGGAATAGCCGATCGCCACGCAGATATCGCCGTTGGCCAAGTCAGCGGTGTACTTCGATGAATTGAAATACGTCACCGAGGGCCGCAAGGTCATCAGCAGTTTAGACGCCTGCTTGTAATCGTCAGGCTTGACGCTGTTGGGATCCAGCCCGAGATACAGCAAGGCCTGAGGAATGATCTTCACTGGCGCATCGAGAAACGCCACGCCACAGTTTTTGAGCTTGGCGAGGTTTTGCGGATCGAACACCATCGACCACGAATCCAGCGGCGCATCCTTGCCGAGTACCGCGCGGACTTTCTCTTCGTTATAGCCGATGCCCACGGTGCCCCACATGTAAGGCACCGCGTATTTATTGCCTGGGTCGGCGGCTTGCAGGCGCTGCATCAGACGCGGATCAAGGTGCCTCCAGTTATCCAGCAATTCGCGTTGCAGCGGCTGATAGGCGCCGGCGCGAATCTGCTTGGACAGAAACTGGCTGGACGGCACCACCACGTCATAGCCCGAGTGCCCCGAGAGCAACTTGGCCTCGAGCATTTCATTGGTGTCGAAGATGTCGTACTGAACCTTGATCGCGTTGTCTTTCTCGAAGTTCTTCAGCGTGTCGGGGCCGATGTAATCGGACCAGTTGTAAACCTTCACCACCGCATCGGCAGCCTGAAGCATGGGCACCACGGCGACGCAGCACAGCGCCGCGAACACACTCGATAAACGCATCGTCGATTTCCTTGTGAAGTTCACAGCACGCGGCTGAGAAAAGCTTGGGTACGGGGATGAGTGGGACGGCTGAAAATCTGTTCCGGCGGGCCTTGTTCGATCAGCTCGCCCTGGTCGAGAACCACCACCCGGTCAGCCACCTCGCGGGCAAAACCCATTTCATGGGTGACCACGACCATGGTCATGCCCTCCTCGGCCAGCTCCTTCATGACCTGCAAGACCTCGCCGACGGTTTCCGGGTCGAGGGCGCTGGTCGGCTCGTCGAACAGCATCGCCTGGGGCTTCATCGCCAGTGCCCGGGCGATCGCCACCCGTTGCTGCTGGCCACCAGAGAGCATGGAGGGGTAATGACTGGCCTTGTCCGCCAGGCCAACTCGCTTGAGCAATGCTTGCGCCTGTTCCAGCGCGATCTGGCGCGGCACACCCAATACCTGGATCGGCGCTTCGATGATGTTTTCCAGTGCGGTCATGTGCGGGAACAGGTTGAAGCGCTGGAACACCATGCCGATGTCCCGGCGCTGGCGAGCGATGTTGCGCTCCGAATCGCGCACCAGACTGCCGTCCGCCCGGGTGCGATAGCCCATCGGCCGGCCGCTGACGCGAATCTCCCCGGACTGAATGTCTTCGAGCAGATTGATACAGCGAATAAACGTGGTTTTGCCCGACCCCGACGCACCGATCAGCACTACCACTTCACCGCGCCGCACTTGCAGGGAAATGCCCTTGAGAATCTGCAGATCGCCGAAGGCCTTGTGAATGTTCAGCGCCTCGATGATCAGTTCGTCACTTTGCTGCGCCATGATTAACGCCCCCTCAGCAATTTCAGCGTGCTGCGACCGAACATTCGGCTGGAGGCCGGCGGTGGCGCAGAAGGTCTGTCCGACTGACCGAAACGGCTCTCCAGCCAACGCTGAAAGAAACCCCACAAGGTGGTGAGCAACAGGAAATAGATCGCCACCACCAGGTACAGCTCGAACACCCGAAAGGTCGCCGAGGTGACCATCTGCGTACTGAGCAACAGCTCCTGCACCCCGATCACGCTGACCAGCGTGGTGTTTTTCAGCATCACGTTGAACTCGTTGCCCAGCGGCGGCACGATCACCCGGAACGCTTGCGGCAGCACGATGCGGCGCATCAATTTGGCGAAGGTCATGCCCAGTGATCGGCCGGCCTCATACTGGCCCTTGTCCACGGCGCCGATACCGGCACGAATGATCTCGGCCATGTACGCACCTTCGTTGAGGCCCAGGGCGATGATCGCGGCCTGGATGTTGCCGGGAATCACCAGCCCGAACAGTTCAATGTCTTCGAAGCGAAAAATCCCGCCCGCCGCCAGCGCCGTGTAGAGAAAGACGATCTGCACCAGCAACGGCGTGCCCCGCATCAGCCATACATAAAAGCGCACCGGCAGGTGCAACAACGGATTCTTCGACAGGCGCAACAGCGCGGCGGCCAGGCCCAGAGCACAGCCCAGCACCATCGCCAACACACTGATCAGACACGTCAGCCAGAGCCCGTTGAGGTACACCCCGCTGGGTTGCAGCAGGTATTGCCAGAACACATCCCAATTGAAGTTCATCAACGCTTACCTCAATCGAGTGTGTCGCTGGAAACGTGCCACTTACTCAGGAGCTGGTTGTAGCTGCCGTCGCTGCGCATGTCGGTGATGATCTGCTGCACGGCGGCACTCAATTGCGCATCGTCCTTGCGAATACCTAAACCCGTGAGGATCCGGCTAAAGGCCGGCACCCCCTCCTCGAACAGGTCCGGGGCCATGGCGGCGTAGTAACCAGCGGTTTCTACCGTGGTGCCGTAAGCGTCGACCTGATTGATGCGCAAGGCCTGGAAGGCATCGGTGTCGGTGTTGTAGACCACCAGTTTCATCGGTGGCTTGCCGGCCTTGACCAGGTTTTCATTTTCGCTGTCGAGCAGGGTCTTGATGGTCGAACCGTTGAGCACTGCGATCTTGTGCCCGCTGAGGTCGGCCAGCGCCTTGAGCGCCTTCGGATTGCCCTTCGGCACAACGACCGCCTGACTGGAATACATGTAGTTGACGATGTCGATCACCTCACGGCGCTCGGGTTTGTCGAACAACTGGTCGACGATCATGTCGCACTGTTTGGCCAGCAACGCCGGGAGCAATCCGGAAAACGGAATCACCCGCCAATCGACCTTTTTGTCCCCCAGACGCCTGGCGATTTCCAGCCCTAGGTCGACGGTCAGGCCCGTAGGTTTTTGCGCTTGATCGAAGGACACCAGCGGCGGTGAATCCATGCCCGAGCAATAGGTGAGTTTGTCGACCTTGACCAGGCGCTCCGGCACGGTGGGCGCGGCGACCGCCCACTGCGTACAGAGTCCCAGGGAAATTGCAGCCAGTAACAGGCGAGGCATATGCATGACCAGACACTCCAGTTCGGTTAGTAACGGGGCAGTACTCAAAGTCAAAACATCGGCGGACTGGTGTTCCGCTCTGTGGTTATTTCTCTGTTTGCAGAAACCTGATCAGCTCGGGCACCGTGCCTTCGATGTGTTCGCGCACCACGGCCTCGGCCTTGTTGGCGTCGCCGGCGCGAATCGCATCGAGGATCATCTGGTGTTCCTGGCGTGCACTCAGGGGCTTTTCGATGTGTTGCAGCCAAAGGCGCATGGGGGCTTCGATCAGCGAGTACAGCGCGCTGATCTGCTTGACCAGCCGAGGGCGGCCACTGAGGCTGCACAGGTATTCATGGAACTTGCGGTGGCGGCTGACCCACGCCGCGCTTTCCTCGCGGTAGTCATCCATTTCATCGAGAAGCCGCTCCAGCGCCGTCAACTGACGCTCGCTGATCCTGGGCACCGCGATGCGCATCGCCAGCCCTTCCAGCGCGCTGCGCATCTCGAAGACTTCGTGCATTTCTTCGACATCCAGACCGCTGACCACGGCGCCACGGTTAGGCCTCAGCGTCACCAGCCCTTGCGCATCGAGCCTGCGGAAGGCTTCCCGCACGGGCATACGGCTCATGCCGATTTCGCTGGCAATGTCCTCGGCAATCAGCCGGTCGCCCTTGCGATAACGACCGCCACAGATGCCCTCCAACAGAAAGTTGTAGGCCTCTTCTTCGGCGGTCATCGGTTGACGCTGGTCATAGGCGGGAGCGAATTGCATGGCAGCACCTTTTGTATTTTTGTATCCAATTATCCACGGATACAAAAAAGCACGATGCATGCCAGATTTCTCTGCACCGTGCCAAGCGCTTGATTTGAATGATCTAACGAAAAATTTCGGCGTGCACAGCGCTCCGTCACTGCCGTTCAAGACTTGAGATGTGCTACCCGATGGCTCACGGGGAGCCCCGCAAAGGTGCAGAACGGTAGCTGAGTAACACTCAACTGATCGGCACCCTTGCGGTACGTTTCATTGCGTCACCACCACCTTCCCGATCATCTGCGGATGCAACACACAAAAATATTCAAACTCCCCCGGCGTATCGAACACCCAGGAAAAACTGTCATTGGTGTCCAGTGCCCCCGAGCGAAACACCTTGTGGGTTTCGGCCACCGTGTGCGGAATCTGATCGTCATTGACCCACGTCACCTTGGTGCCGACGGCCACGGTCAGGTCTTTTGGGCCAAACATGAATTCCTTGATGTCGATCTTTACGTCCGCCGCCCACACCGGCGTTGCCAGCATCAGGCCCATCAGCGCCAACAGTCGTCTTTTCATCGGTCCGCCCTCCGTTAAACCAGTGTCGAATCAATCAACGCCAGCGGGTGATCGCCCTGGGTCGCGCGCACCTCGGTGATCCCCAGGTAATTGCGCAGTTGATCTGCCGCCACGGTCATCGGCCCCGGTGACGGCGCCGCACCCGGTGCGGGTTGCGGATACGCCGTGCCACGGGCGGTGTGGAAGGTGATGTTGCCTTCGACTTTCTGGATGACCTGGTGAATGTGGCCGTTGAGCACCGTTACCGAGCCGTACTTGCGCAGCATTGCGATCGCCTGATCGCCATCCTCTGTGCCCCAGCCCCACGGCTGATAAATCGTCCAAAGCGGGATGTGGGTGAACACGACGACGGGGGTACTGGTGCTCACCGCGCGCAAATCATCGGCCAGCCAGGCCAGTTGATCAGCGCCGAGGGTGGCTTCATGGCCGGCCTGGAAATTGAAGACATTGATCAGCGCGATGAAGTGCACGCCGTGGTCATCGAAGCTGTACCAGCCGTTGCCTTTGGTGCCCTTGCCGTAGCGTTCCAGATAAAGCTTGCCGCCGCCCTCGTCGAGGGTGTCGTGCTCGCCCGGTATGTAATGCACGGTGGACGGCAGACCTTTGAGCAACTGCGCGGCAGTGTCGAACTCCTCGGCTTTGGACAGGTGGGTGATGTCGCCAGTGTGCAGGATCAACGAAGGCCGCTTGGGCAGCGCGATGACCTTGTCGATCGCCACCTGCAAGGTCTTGACCGGCTCCGGGTTGGCTTCCTTGTTGAAGCCGATATGCGAGTCGCTGATCTGCACGAAGTGAAAGGTGCTGGCCAACGCCTTGGGATCGCTGACGTTGCCCGATTCATCCAGCGCAAAGGCTTTGGGAATGCCGCCGCTCAGGGCCCAGAGCACCCCGGCCCCGGCCCACGCCGAGCATTTGAGCAGGGTTCGCCGGTCCGGATCGAGTGGGCCGTCGGTGCGCAGTGGGTGTTTTGCTTGAATGTCCATCGGTGTGTCCTCGCGGGCGAACTACAGTGAGGTAGCTGACACGAGTTAAACCTTGCGGTGCGATGCTTTATTCCACGTCAAAAAATAAATCTTTTTGCGCGAATAAAACCCGCCGCGGCACGGTTATAGGGGTGTGACGGTGCGGAACCCACCATGAAGCGATTTGAGGAACTGATTGCGCCGCATCTGGACGCGGCCTACAACCTTGCGCGCTGGCTTACCGGCAACGACAGCGCCGCGCGCGATGTCGTGCAGGAAAGTGCCCTGCGCGCCTTCCGGTTTTTGCAGCGCTTTGCCGATGGCAACGCCAAGGCGTGGTTTCTGACCATTGTGCGCAACGAAAGCTACAGTTGGCTCAAGGCTTCGGCCGGGCATCGCTGGGTCGCCATCGATGACGAGATGGCCGCTGGCGAAGGTCCCCTAAGCCACAGCCAGACCCCGGAACTGCTGGCCATTCACACGGAAAATGCCGCGTTGCTGCAGCAAGCGCTGTGCGCCCTGCCACCGGCGTTTCGCGAGGTGATTGTGCTCAAGGAACTTGAAGACCTGCCCTACAAGGACATCGCGCTGGTGGTCGATATTCCCATCGGCACCGTCATGTCCAGACTGGCCCGGGCGCGTGCCCTGCTCAAGCTCGAACTACTGAAGTTGCACGATCATGAATGAACTCGACTGCACGGTTTGCCAGACACAGTTGCACGGCTATCTGGATCAGGAACTGGATCCGGCTACGACTGCGCGGGTGGCAGCGCACTTGAGCAGTTGCGCCGAATGCACGCGGCTGCATGATGAGGCGAAATTGCTCAAGATCAGTGTGAAGCGCCATGCAACGCATTACCCGGCCCCGGCCTCACTGGCGGCCAGCGTATTCGCCGCCGACAAACTCGCGCCCGGCTTGATGCAGCGTTGGCGAAACTGGTTGGCCCCGGCGTTTTCCGCCACAGCGCTGGCCCTGGCGATGGTGTTGTATGTCGCCACCCCGGGCAGCGAGCAACCCTTGATCGACGAGGCCGTCTCCAGCCATGTGCGCTCGTTGATGGGCGAACACTTGAATGACGTGGTGTCCTCCGACCGCCACACGGTCAAACCGTGGTTTACGGGCAAGCTCGACTTTTCACCCCCGGTGTTCGACTACACGGCGCAAGGCTTTCCCTTGCTCGGCGGGCGTCTGGATTATCTGCAACACCAGACCACCGCCGCCCTGAGCTACGGGCATGCCAAGCACATCATCAACGTATTCATCCTGCCCACGACCGAGGCCGACAAAGCCGTGCAAAGCCAAAGCATTCGTGGGTTCAACGTGGTGTCGTGGCAGGCCGCTCACATGCGTTTCGTGTTGGTGTCGGATGTGGAGAAAGCTGAGCTGGAGGCGTTAGGGCAGTTGCTCAGGGCGCAATAGCGTTGCTTCAAGGCAAAATCCCCAGGCATTCACTACGCTTGGAGAACTCGCCTCGGCGCAATCATCACAAAAACCTTGAACATTTCGCGCTGGCCGCTGTTCCAGATGATTCAGATAGCGAATCAAGGACGAGCCTATGGATATCTTCACGCCCGCTGCGCCTGTTCCGCCTCAGCAAAGTGCAATCACCCGCCGCCTGGCGTTTGCAGTCGGCGCGCTGTTTATCGTCGGGGTGATGGCCGCCATCGGCACCTTGATCGGGATTGCCGCTCGCCTGGACCGTGAGGATGTCGAGCAAACCCGCTTCTACACGGCCCGTGCGCTGGAAAACCGCATCGCCGCGTCCAAAAGCTACATCACCAGCTACGCCGACTGGACCACGGCCTACGAACACTTGCACAGCAAAGTCGACACCGACTGGGCCTACACCCAGCAGAACATCGGCAAGACCCTGTTCACCAGCGACGGCTATGACGGTGTGTTTGTGCTGGATCGGGACCGAACCAGATACGCCGTCGTGCAAGGACAACTCGAGGACGTGGACATCAGCGGTCTGCTCCAGGTGTCTGCCGCATCGCTGATTGATCAGGTGCAAAGTCAGGCCGACCTGACTGTGCCGATCAACACCTACTCGCTGTTCGACGGCTGGCCGGCACTGGTCACGGCCGCCGCGATCCTGCCCAACGACGAGCGCCCGCTGGGCGATCCGAAGCAGACCTCGGTGCTGGTATTTGTCGACAAACTGACACCCGCCAAACTCCAGGCGATCAGCACCGCCTACGGCCTGCAGAACCTGGCCCTCACACAGGCTGACACACTCGCTGACGAACAGCCTCGGGTGCCGCTGGGCAACATCGGTTACAGCCTGAGCGCGGACCTCGAACGCCCCGGCCAGCAACTGTTGTGGTCGTTGCTGCCGACGCTCGGCGGCGTGCTGGTGGTGCTGATGCTGTTGACCGCGTACTTCTTGCGCCACGCGTTGCGCTCCTCAACCTATGTCGACCAGAGTTTCAGCACGCTGCAGGCCTCGAATCAGGCACTGGAAGCGGCCAATCATGCGCTGGAAGCCAGTGAAGAACGTTTTCGCGCGGTGGCCGAAGCGGCGTCGGACTGGATCTGGGAAGTCGATAACCATTTGTGCCTGACCTATCTTTCGGCGCGCTTCAGCGAGGTGACCGGTTACCCGCAAGCCCAGTGGCTGGGGCAAGGCATCGGACAATTGGTCTCGTGCGACACCACGCCGCTGGAGCTGTGGCTGAAGAAGCTCAGCGAAGACAGCAATGCCAGCGACCTGCGTTGCACCTACCGCGATCACGCCGGGCAGCAGCGTCACTGCCGATTGTCGGCGCGGCCGATCATCGACAAGCACGCCGTGAGCGGCTATCGCGGTACTGCCAGTGACATCACCGACGAAGTCGCCGCCCATGCGCAAATCCAGCACCTGTCGATGCACGATGCCCTCACCGGCCTGCCCAATCGCAACCAGTTGGCGCGCTATCTGGATGACGCGCTGCTGCTCAAGGAACACGCGCCACCGCTGTCGTTGCTGATGATCGACCTGGACAATTTCAAACCGATCAACGATTCACTGGGCCACCCGGCCGGTGATGCGGTGTTGCAGGAGGTTGCCAATCGCCTGCGTGAATGCACCCGCGAGCACGATATTGTCGCGCGTCTGGGTGGCGACGAATTCGTCGTGGTCCTCAATGGCATGGACAGCCGTCTGGAGGTCGACCGGTTCTGCACGCGGCTGGTCGAAAGCCTGCACCAACCGCTGATCTTCGAACATCATCCGCTGCACGTGGGCGCGAGCATCGGCATTGCCCTGAGCCGGCGTCAGGGCTTTGTGCCCAGTGAGCTGATTCGCTGCGCCGACATCGCGCTGTATCAGGCCAAGTCCGAAGGCAAGAATACCTGGTGCTATTTCGAAGCACACATGAGCGACCAGATCCAGACGCGCCGGCAGATGGAAAGCGACTTGCGCGGCGCGCTGAAGAACGACGAATTCGTCCTGCACTACCAGCCGCGCTACACGGTCGACGGCAAGCACATCGTCTCGGTCGAAGCCCTGGTGCGCTGGCAGCATCCGACCAAGGGGCTGCTCGGGCCGGACCTGTTCATCGGGCTGGCTGAGCAGACCGACCTGATCGTGCCACTGGGCCGCTGGGTGTTACGCGAAGCCTGTGAAACCGCCCTCACCTGGCCGTCGGACATCCTGCTGTCGGTCAACCTGTCGCCGGCGCAGTTCGCCCTCAGCGATGTCGTCGAAGACGTGCGCGAAGCACTGGTGCAGACGCGTTTTCCGGCCAGTCGCCTGGAACTGGAAATCACCGAGAACGTGATGCTGGTCGACACCGACGGCGCGCTGGCCACCATGAATGCACTCAAGCAACTGGGCGTGCGCCTGAACATGGACGACTTTGGCACCGGCTACTCATCCCTCGGTTACCTGCGTGCCTATCCGTTCGACGGGATCAAGATCGACAAGCGCTTCATCGCCTCGATCAGCCACGGCGCCAACGATCGCGCCGTGGTGCAGGCAATCATCGGTCTCGGCAAGGCCATGGGCCTGACCGTCACAGCTGAAGGCGTGGAAACCGAAGAACAACTGGACATTCTCGGCAAGGACCAATGCAACGAGGTTCAGGGGTATTTCATGAGTCGGCCGATCGACAAGGCGGCGTTCGCGCAGTTGCTGAACAGTGCCAGAGCCGAGCCGGCCGATCATTCGCCGCCGAAGAAAGGCCGCGTCATATAGCCGACCCGCTCACGGAACTTCAACTATCGTATCTGGACAATCGACGCTTCTAGGTAGCGACGATCGAACCCATGCTCAGGGTAGGACGAAGAATGGCCACTTATATAGTGCTGACAAGAGATGGAGTCGCGGATAAAGGCCAGGAGAAGTTGCTGGCGGATCTGGCACAAGCCCTCAACAAACCTGATGCGAAGTTGTTGTTGCACCTTCACGGCGGCTTGACTGATGAAGCTGCGGCAATAGCCAATGCCAAACGACTCTCCGGCAATGAACCAGGCAGCTGGAACCTCGGTGATGACTGGACGCAAGTCTATGTCGTGTGGCGAACAGGTGCGCTTGAAACCATCCAGACCAACTGGACCGAGCTTGTCCACGATGATCGTCTCTATCAAACCATTCAGCGCAAGTTATTGGCTTTTGTCGCCCGCAAACTCGGGGTATCGATCCCCGGAGCTCGTGGGGCCCCACCGGTCGTACTTTCCGAAGCGCAGATACAACAACGCATTACTGGCAAACAGGGACCTCGACCTTTCGACGACGTCGATTCACATTTGCCGGCCGGTCAAACGGCAGGCCAGCGTGCAGCGATATTCGCCGGGCAATCTGAAGCTGATCTGGCCCTGGAGTTCAAGAAAGAACTTCAGAGTGATACAGGGTTCCAGCAAGCTCTTGCAGATATTGACGAGGCCATCAACGTCCCCAGTGGCGCCCGGGCAGCCTCGGCGGGGGCGAATCCTGTATCAGGCAGAAAAATGCTGGAACGCCTGGACGAAAATATCCAGGAACAGCTGGAGCCACCTGCGGCAATCACGGGGCAGCCACGCGGGTTGGTCACTGTTGCAGCGTTCCTGCTCAAGCACGCTGCCAAAATCGCGCTCAGATGTTTCAACCGATTCAACAGCGGTCGGGATCATGGTTTCCACGCAACCGTAGTCGAGGAAATCTGTCGGGAACTGTACGGTGATCTGATCGGCGCGAAAGTGTGGGGAATGATGGTTAACGACGCCGCTGATCACTTCGGTAGCGGTAAATTCGGCAGTGCGCTACTGACAATGCTTAAAACACACCAAACGCAGGACTTCGTGGTGACCGCCCACAGCGCTGGCTCCATCTGGGCAGCGCATTTGCTGCAACACATGAAGGCCGAAAGCGTTCCGGGAAAGGTCAAACTGTTCCTGCTCGCGCCTGCTGTGCGCAAGGATGTTTTTGCTGCAACGCTTGATCGTGCCGGTGATCTTGTCTCCCGGTGTCGCATGATAACCATGACCGATGAACTGGAACGCCGCGACGCTGTACTGGGACACGACAAGGGGTATATCTATCCAAGCTCCCTACTGTATCTGGTCTCCGGACTCTTCGAAGAGCAAACGCACGAAGCCTACACCGATGCCCCACTTCTGGGGATGCAGCGCTTCTCGCGACTGTCAGGCCTGACGCAAGTAGAGAGCGCGATAGAGAAACGCATTTCGGCGTTTTTCGAGCAGGACGACTGCAGCATCATTTATTCGCCCACGCCAGCGCTGTCGATGGCTGACAGCCACGGGGCGTTTGATGAAGAACTCTTGACTCTGGCCACAGCCCGCAAGCTGTTCTGAGGTCCAATCAATGAAGAGTTGGGCGATTGTTGTAGGCATCAATGTCTATCACCGGCGAGCCGCGCAGAAACCGTTGGAAGGCGCTGTCGCCGATGCATGTGATTTTGCCGATTGGGTACTGGATCCTCTGGGTGGCAACGTACCGGCTGAAAGGCTTTTTTTCTGGACGTATCCCTGGCCTGCCGCGTTATCTGCGGGGCGGCTCAAAAGTTATCTGGAAGGCGAGTTGCCGAACTGGTTCATCCCTGATGACAAAAAGGATAGCGATTGGCAACCTCCTGATAATGGGCGCGCACCCAAGGCGACGGAAATTACATCCACTATTGAAACTGTCGGACGCGGTGCGTACTCCACCGCATTTGTTGACAATGATGAAGAAGCCAGACGCGTGTATGTCTTTCTCGCCGGCCATGGCATTCGGGCTCGAATATATGGTCGCGGGCAGGATGAAACCTGCTTTATGGCAGGTGACTTTCATCCGAAATCCAGCGAACTCGCGGCAGGTTTGGTGCCTTGCGAGAGCTTTCGCAAGGCCTTACTCCACGAACGCTTCAACGAAGCCATTTTGTTCGCTGATTGCTGTAGGTCAGAGGCATCACGATTAATGACCCAAGTACAGCCGGTTTCTGATTTTGACGGTGATCCAATAGCGCCTTGGGGAATGGCATTCGCGGCCCAAGAGGGTCAACCCGCGTACGAAACGCGCACGGAGCCGTGTCGGGGTGCCTTTACCAAAGCCTTGATGGATGGTTTACGCACGCATCGCCCAGGCAGCGCAGGTGAGCTATACGCGGCTCCGCTTCGAGACTTCATCCATTCCAATATCAAAAGCTATACCGACAATGATCAGGTACCCCATCTCTCGTATCGACCTGATCCGCACGGACCATTGATTGTGACGGGGCCGGCGGGCCTTCCCAATGGTCCGGTTCTGAATGTCTCGACATTGGCAACCGGAACCAGGCTGATTCTCAAAGGTGGCGACAATAAACCCGTCGCAGATATGCCTGCCTTCGTCGTCACCGGACCGACCCTGTCATTGCCTCCCCTGCCGGAGAGCCTTTATGTGATCGAAATCGATGACGGCTCGGGGCGCCACAGAATGTTTGTGCAACCCACTCGGGAGAACATCCATGTCCCATGAGTCCGGCACTTCTCGGTCACTGTACAAGTTGTCTCTGGTTACCCGGCCGGGCATTGCCATCAGATTGCTGGATTCCAGCCTGAGCGAGATCGCGCGCGGCTCCGGGCAACTTGCTACCTGGTTGCCCGAAGGGCTGTATCTGGTGCGCTGGAATTCTGCCGGTCATCAGTCGGAATCGATGGTGCGCCTGGATGGCCGTCAGGAAGAAACGCAGTTGAAGTTTGACCCCAGCGAGATGGAGTCCGACATATCAGGACAAAGTAGCAAGCCGCAAACTCATGCGCTGATTGATGCGGTCAGCGATGCTTTGACACCCTCCGAACGAACACAGGACTCTTCAATCGTCGTGATTGTCACGGGTGAGCGCCATCTGCTCGAAAATGTGGCAGACCTGCGTATTCGCCTATACGACCGAAACGATGTTGCAATGCGAAGAGACTCTGCCCAGGCGCTGAATCTAGATCTGCTTTCCAATGAAAAAGGCTACATATACCAGGTCAAACCTGGCCGTTTCCATGTCGGTTTCCGATCCATCCTCAATGAGCGGCTTGGACTGATCGTTCCGTCGCTGGCTGGCCGCAAAACGGTGGTTTTTCTAAAGGTCACGCGTACGCGGTTGATTGTCCCTGACGTCGAACGGTTCGTGGCAGAGGATAGCGTTGGTATCGATCCTGCCGAGACGGTAATCGTCACTGTGCGTGGCGATGAAGAAACCTATCGCATGCGTGAGCGAATGCGCCTTGCGCAGTTGCTGATTTACGATCTCGCCAATGGAACAAACTCACTCACACACGATGTCGTGTCTGTTCTTGATAACCCGAAAACCGACCCCTTGCTCAGGTTCTATGGAGCGCTGGTTGCACTTTCAACCCTCAAGCGGGGTGAAAGCTTGCAAGCACCAGATGAAAGCGCGTCTGTCGGATCGGGTGCAGACGTTTTGCAACGATGGGGCAGGCGAATCCTCGACTGGATTCCAAACCCCGCCCAGCCAGGCATACCGGCAGACGCGCTCGCAGCGCATTGGGAATTGGCGCGAGCCATACCGCAGGCAATCAACCCGGACCGCTTCAGAATCCTTCCCAAGCGTATTGAAAGTCCGCCGATGCTCGATTGCGCCTGGCGCTGGGCAATCGAGGAGAGTATCGCCCGCCCCACCGCTGTGCGCGGTACCGCGCTTGTGGCAGCCGCTACCCGCTCTTCAGGAGGCACCGCCGCCTGGTTGTGCTGGCAATTATCTGCCAGTAAAGCGCGGCTGCGCCGAACTTCCGCGACTGAGGACTTGCCATCGCTGCTTGATCAAGTTGTAGCAAAACTTGAAACGGTAACCGGTAATGCGAGCATCAATCGTATGGCCGATAAAATGAAGCTCTGGAGTTCGGATATTCAAGAAACGGCCCTGCGGGCACTTAATCTCATCAACAACACAGACCACCGCCCCATGGATACTGTTGGCATCACAGATCTGGCAGTCTCACTTGGCCTGCCCGCGCGGCAACTGACCAGCCGGCTGGACAGGTTCAGTAAAATGCTTGATGCGGCCGTGACCAACGCATCAAAGGAAGAACAGGAGGATTGCGCTAGCCTCAGACCCATCGAGACCGCCCCCGCGCTGAAGCGACGGGTGATGTACCGCGATGATCTGCAAAGAGGCCGGTTCGGTGGCAAGGCCAGCCTTGCAGGGTTCAGGGTTTCAGCGGACTTTTCAGAGGGCCGCTCCAAAAACTGGGTTCGTATCAAACTGCTGGTGGAAGGGCCGGGAGAGGATGGTGAGGAAGTCGAATTTCACCTCCACGACAGCTTCAAACCGCCGTCTGTCAAACGCCGATTCAAAAAAGGTGTCGCTAAACTCCTGGTTTCGGCCTGGGGTGGCTTTACTGTGGGGGTCTGGATTCCCGGGCCAGAAATAGAGCTGGAACTCAATCTTGCAGCGCTCCAGACCGCACCTCGAATCGTTCAGGAGCGCTGATCCTGGCCTTCACAAGTACCAGCGATACTCCCGCGCACTGATCTCCTGCATGAACGCCAGGTGATCCTGGCGCTTGTTCTCGCAATACACGTCGACGAACTCGGCGCCCAGTCCCGCGCGCAATTGCGGTTGATTCTGCAGGGCGCGCACGGCATCGAGGATTTCGCTGGGGAAAGCGATGCCGCTGTTGCGGTCGTCGTTGAGTGGCGGGATCGGTTCCTTGCCGGTTTCCAGCCCGTGTTCCAGGCCCACCAGAATCGCCGCCAGCACTAGATACGGGTTGGCGTCGGCGCCAGCCAGACGGTATTCGATGCGCAGGTTTATTGAGTCCGACTCGGGAATGCGCAGGCACGCGTCACGGTCCTCGTAACCCCAGCTTGCCTTGGTCGCGGTGTTCACCGTGCCGCTCAAGCGACGCATGGCATTCTGGTTCGGCGCGAAAATCGGCATGCTGTGCGGCAGTAAGTCCAGGCACCCGGCCACCGCATGGCGCAGCGGCTGTTGGTGATTGGCGGCCAGCAGGTTATTGCCTGCCGCGTCATACAGGCTGACGTGCACGTGCATGCCGCTGCCCGGATGCTCGACGTACGGCTTGGCCATGAAACTGGCGCGGTAGCCGTGCTTGAGCGCAACACCACGGGTGCTGCGACAGAACAGCGCCGCCCAGTCGGCGGCACGCAGACCGTCGTCCAGATGCCCAAAATTGATCTCGAACTGTCCCGGCCCCAGCTCCGCGGTAATTACCGTGGCGTCGATGCCTTGGGTCCGCGCGGCTTCGACCATCTCATCCAGCACCGGGGCGAAACGCGACAGGCGCTCGATGTGCATGTTCGGCTGATCATCGGCATCGTCGCTCAGCTCGTCGCGAGGGAATTGCGGCAGGCCGTCGCGCAGCTTCTTGTCGAACAGGTAGAACTCCAGCTCGAACGCCACCACCGGATGAATGCCTTTGCGCGCGAGGCGATCGAGCACCTGTGCGAGCACTTCACGGGGTTCGAACTCGATCGGCTTGGCGGTGCCATCGGAGGTGATCAGCATCTGCCCCAGCGGCTGTGCTTCCCAGGTCACCGGTTTGAGTGTACCCGGGACGAGGCGGCGCGCGGCGTCCGGGTCGCCGTCGTTGAAGCAGTAATCGCCGATCTTGAACAGGCCGCCCTGCACGCCCAGCAACACGCAGTTTTGCGGCAGTTTGAGCGCGCTGCCTGCAGCGACTTTTTCGAGCATGTCCACCGGATAACGCTTGCCGTAGAAATGCCCGGGAATGTCCAGGGAAATCAGGTCGACATAACGCACCTCGGGGTAGCGTTGGCGAAACGCACGCACTTCAGCGAGCAGGTCAGAGCAGACAGCGTCCATCGTCGGTGTTCCTTTTGTTGTTGTCAGGTGTAGACCCAGAGCACGCGCGTGAGCTGCTGGGTGAGGTTGCCGTAACGGCAACGGGTGTGGCTGTCGAATTGAAAGCTGTCGCCGGCACGTAGCGCGACCGGGTCCTCGTCATCGCCCAGCCACAAGGTCAGTTCGCCTTCGAGGACATAGCCGCCCTGCTCCGAACTGTCGCTCAGGTGCCGGTCGCCGCTGCTCGCGCCTGGTTCCAGATGACTTTCGAGCATGGAAAACGAAGCCCGCATCTGCGGCGACACCAGAATGTCGGTAATGCCGTTGGCGTAATACAGCGTGCGGCGCTCGTCGGGGCGGGTGACCCAAGGCACCTGTTTGGGTTTGGGCAGGCTGTAGAAATAGGTGGTCGGCACGCCCAGGGTTTCGCTGATCGCGGTCAGGTCGGCCACCGTCGGCCGCGACAGACCGCGTTCGACCTGCGAGAGAAAGCCCACCGAACGGCCGATTTTGTCGGCCAGTTCCTTCAGGGTGTATTTCTTGTGCTTGCGCAGGTCGTGGATCAGGATCGCCAGCGCAGCGATTTCTTCTTGCTTGTTCATGGCCGGGGTTCCGGAAAATTTTTCATCAAATGCTGTCGCGCAGTCGATACCAGGCCTTGCCCATGGCTTCCAGCGGTGCGGCGAGGTATTTACCGCCGGGAAAGCTGCCATTGCTCAGGCCCTGATACAACGCCAACTCATCGTCTTTACCGAGAATCGCGTCCGACACTGCGCGGGCGGCGGCCAGTGTCGGCAGCACACCGTGGCCCGAGTAACCCTGCAGCCAATAGCGCTGGCCGTCACGACCAATGTCCGGGGTGCGCTTGATCGTCAGGTCGATGTGCCCGCCCCAGGCAAATTGCAGCCCGACGCCTTTGAGCTGCGGGAATACGCGCTCGAGAAACGGCCGGGTCGCCGCCGCGATGTCCTTGGGCATGCCGCCCAGATAGGTGCAGCCGCCCCCGAACAACAAGCGGTTGTCGGGCGTGCGGCGGAAGTAATCGAGGACAAACTGGTTGTCGGTCACGCAGACGTTGCTCGGCAGCAGCGCCGTGGCTTGCTCCGGTTTCAGCGGCGCGGTGGCCACCTGATAGGTGCCGACCGGCAGAATGCAGCTGGCGAGTTGCGGGTCGAGTTCATCGAGATAGGCGTTGCAGGCCAGCACCAGCACGTCGGCCTTCACCGAACCACATGCGGTGTTGACCCGGAAACCATCGCCCTCAGGCTGATAGCTCAACGCTTTGCTTTGCTCGTAGATGCGCCCGCCGGCACGCTCGAAGGCGGTGGCCAGCCCGAGGGCCAGTTTCAGCGGATTGAGGTGTGCGCCTTCGGCATCGTAGAGCCCGGCCTGATAGCGCTCGCTCGCGATCCATTGCGGCAGATCTTCACGGGGAATGAATTGCAGGCCGTCGTGGCCCCACTTGTGACTGGCTTCGTGTTGCCATTCGGTCAGCAGGCTGACCCGACGCGGCATCACCGACGTCCACAAATGCCCCGGGCGATAGTCGCAATCGAAGCCGTGACGCCCGGGCAGTGCGCGCAACTCCTGCGCGGCCCAGCGCATGCCGTCCCACAGGCGCCTTGCCCGTTCATACCCCAGCGCTGCTTCCAGCGGTGGCATGTCGCACGACCAGCCCAGAATCGCCTGCCCGCCGTTGCGCCCGGATGCGGCCCACGCCACGCGATTGGCCTCCAGCACGGTGACGCGCTTGCCCGCCAGGGCCAGGCGCAACGCCGTGTGCAAGCCACTGAACCCCGCGCCGATGATCACCACATCGCTGTCCTGCGCGCCTTCGAGCACCGGTCGCTGGGTGAGGATATCGGCGCAACTGTGGGCGTAGTAGCTGTCGACATGGCGCTGGGATTGCTGAAACATTCGCGGCCTCGTGAAATTCTGTTCTTGTAATTTCATGAAAATCTACAGAACAAATTTCATATCGGCAACAGACAACTGAGTCCTCCAGCGGGATCAGTGCTCCAGCGCATAACGCCGGCAGTGCTCCAGATAGCCTTTCTCATGCCTGCCCACCAACTGCACGACACTCGACCACAACCACGACGGTGCATCCAGGGTCTTTGAGCGACACGCTTGCAGTTCGCGCATCCACGAGGCCCGTGTGCTCAGGTCCATCTGCCGGGCATGCGCCAGTCCCACGACGCGGGCCAGATACCCGGCGGCCAACATCGCATCGGTCTGACTCAACTGATCCAGCTCCAGTTTCATGTCTTGAGGCAGCAGCTCACGAATGAAGAAACCATGGTCGAGCACCCGGGCCGCAATCATCCGATTGCCAAGGCCCGGCGAGAGAAACCGCGCACCTTCGACGACCCGTTTGCCGTTGTCTCTGGGCATTGCCGCCCGGGCCACCCGCGGGGCCGCAGCGGCGACCGCTTCCTTGATGTCGAGCAAGCAATACTCTTCGTCATCGCCATCGCCCACCCCGAGTAAAACCGCATAGCGCTTGAGCCCCAGCGAACTGCAGCCTTTGACCCAATAGGCCGAGTCGAGCATTTTCACTCGATCATCCTTCGAGCGGCCCTTCAGTGACGTCACCAACGTGTGCAGATCTGGCGTGGCGCACAACGTCTTCAACGCGCTGCGCTCCTCGCGGGACAACGACCAGAAATGCTTGCCCAGCGGAATAGTCGGCTTGGTGTTTTCGATGCGCTCCTGGGCCAAATGCTTCCAGGTGCGCTGCACCGCGCTGCGCATCCCGGCTTTCACTTGCGCGGGGCGTGGTGGTTCTTTATCGACGTCGTCTTCAAACGCCTGCTCGTAGCCGCGCATCATTTCTTCGAGCATCCGCGCAGTCGCCACGCCGGGCAGATCCGAGCCACGGGCGGCGGTGGCCAAGGACAAGGCCAGACGGACCAGATCATGCGCAGGATTGCCGATAACGGTTTGGTCGAGGTCGCGGATGTGGATATCGATGCGCCCTTTCAAGTCGCCCGTCGGCCCCAGGTTCCCGGCGTGACAATCGCCACAGATCCACACTGCCGGCCCTTGCGGCAGGCGGCGTCCCGGCTGGCTGTGCAGCCACTCGTAAAACTGCACCGTACTGCCGCGCACGTAAGCGTGCGCGGAGCGGGCCATTTTCAGATTGCGAAGTTGTGACAGCGGTTCAAGGCGTGCGGAGGGCCGTGGGGTTTTCATGGACGCTTCTTGCAGTGAATGTGTCCTGTTGACCGCTCGCCATGGCTGAATGTTTCAAAATATTACAAAGGCAGCTCGACCCGAGCCAACAAGCCACCCCCGTTGCGATTACTCAACGTCAGCTCCCCGCCCTGCTCCCGGACAATGGCCCGCGCCGACGACAAGCCCAGCCCGACGCCACCGGTTTCACGGTTGCGCGAGGTTTCCAGGCGGAAAAACGGATCGAATACCCGTTGCAGCGATGCTTCGGGAATTCCCGGCCCCTCGTCACTGACGTCGATACAGATGCTGTAACCGTCACTGCTCAGCGCAATGCATGGCTGCTGCGCATACTTCTCGGCGTTCTCCAGCAGGTTGACGATCACCCGTTTGATCCCCAGCGGGCGTCCCTCATACACCAGATGTGCGGGGCCGCTGAAACCGATGGCGATATTCTGGTCGCGGTAGTCGTCGATGATCGTCTGCAGCAACTCCGACAGGTCGAACGCGGTGGTTTGCTCCGGTTGGGTGTCTTCACGGAAGAACGCCAGCGCGGCGTTGATCATCGATTGCATCTCTTCAATGTCGCGGATCAGTTTGTCCTGATGATCAAAATCTTCCATGAACTCGCTGCGCAGGCGCATCCGGGTCAGCGGAGCGCGTAAATCGTGGGAGATCGACGCGAGCATGTGCGTGCGCTCGCTGATGTAATGCTGAATCTGCGCCTGCATGGTGTTGAAGGCGATGATCGCCTGACGGATCTCGTCCGGGCCTTCGATCTTGATCGGCGGCGCACGCAGATCGCCGCCAAAACGGCGGGCAGCGCTGGCGAAACGCTGCAGCGGCTGGGCCAGTTGCCGTGTGGCAAGCCAGGCCACCAGCACCGTGGCGATCAGGCCGAGGGCGATGATGATCGCGATGCGTGTGCCGATGTCCAGTCCCCAGGAGCGCTCGCGCGAAGAGAACAGCAACCAGCTGGCATCGGGCAGTTGAATCAGCGCCGCATAGCGCCCCAGCGGGCTGCCGCTCGGCCAGTCAGCGGGGTTGAACACCCGAATCTGTCGATCATCGCCCAACAACTGATGCAACACCGATGTCTTGCCTGCCGTGAGTGGCGTACCACCCGAGGGCAATCCGAGGTCGTCGCGTTGCGCACTCCACATCACTTCCAGTGTCGGGCCGTTTGTCGCTTGCGCCAGTTTCACGCGTAACGGTGCCGGTGCGGCCTCGATCAACTTCACGGTGGCGGCAATCTGCTCCAGCAACCCGGTGCGTTCGATGGGCGGGCGCGCCCAGGTTCCCGCCACCTCCACGAACAGGAAATTGAGCGCCAGCGAAGCGAGCATGGCCGCGACGATGGTCAGGGCGATACGCCGACTCAGCGGATCACGGCGCAAGAAGCGGCGAATCATGAACGAGTGACCTTGGCCGTGAACATATAACCGCCGTTGCGCACAGTGCGGATCAGGTCAGGGCGTTTGCTGTCCGGTTCGATCTTGCGCCGCAGGCGGCTGACCTGCACGTCGATGCTGCGATCAAAGGCGTCATGGCCCTGGCCGCGAGACAGGTCGATCAGTTGTTCGCGGGTAAGGATGCGCTGCGGGTGCTCGAGAAACACCACCAGCAGGTCAAACTCGCCACCGGACAGCGGAATCATCACGTTTTGCGGCGAGCGCAGTTCGCGGCAGGTGATGTCCAGGTGCCAACCGGCGAAAGCGACTACCGGCCGTGACGGCTCGCTCGCGGGGCCGACCTGCTCACCGGCGCGGCGTTGCACGGCGCGCAAGCGGGCCAGCAATTCACGCGGGGCAAACGGTTTGGTCACGTAGTCATCCGCACCCAGTTCGAGGCCGACGATGCGGTCACTCAACTCGCCCATGGCGGTCAGCATGATGATCGGAATGCCCATCTGCGCCCGCACTTTCTGGCACAGGCTCAAGCCACCCTCGCCGGGCATCATCAGGTCGAGAATGATCGTGTCCGGGCGCTGTTGCGCAATCGCCGCCCACATTGCCGCGCCGTCGACGGCCACATCGACTTCGTAGGCGTGCTGGACGAAGAACTTCTTCAGCAAGGCGAGAATTTCCACGTCATCGTCGACGATCAGCAGTCTGCTCACGTTCACAGGATCCCAAGGCCAAAAAAAGAACGCATCTAAAACTATTCCGGCGCCCGGGTCATTTATTTCAATCGTGCAACATTCCGTCGTCCCGGACATCAAGCGGACATTGTGCGGCAAAAACCTTCTGCCACCCTGCACGCCTTCCAAAACAGGGGGCATTTCATGAAGGCTTTGCACAGCAGGTATACCGCCGAGGGACACGACGCCCGTTATCCGTTGATTCTCAGCCAACGCACCACGGCGCCTGAGCACGATACGCCGCTGCTGTTCCAGGAGTTCTGCCTGGGCCTGTCAGATGATCAAAGCCGCATCGTCTTGCGCCGCTATTTCGAACAATACGGGCCTTCCCAGGCGCAATGGGTGGAGTACGTGCATTCGATCCCGACCGCCGATCTCATCCACTGGATCATGACCCACGGTCAACTGCGCATCGAGTGCTCGGACAACACCCCGCCGCTCTCCTCCCCAACCACCGCCCGCGCTTGAACGACGCGGGTGCAAAGCGCAAAACAAGGATTCGCATGATGAGAAGCCATTGCTTGATGACACTGTTGTGTACAGCGTCTCTGAGCCTGTCGGGCTGCAGCAGCAAAACCGTCGAACCGGAGAAATACAGCGGTTTCCTGCATGATTACAGCGTGCTCAGCGAACACAAGTCGCCATCAGGCCTGCCGGTTCTGGGTTGGGTCAGCCCTGCGCTGGCCCGCGGCCGTTACACCCAGGTCTATCTGGCGCCGAGTCAGTTCTACCCCAGCGTCGAGCCGACGCAGCGGATTCCGCTGAGCACGTTGTCGGGCGTCACCGAGTACTACGACGCGGCCCTCAGGCTCGAACTGGGCAAGGTCATGCACCTGGTGTCCAGACCCGGCCCGAATACCCTGACCGTCAGACCCGCAATCACCCGCGTGTCCGCCAGCACGCAGAGCCTGCGCTTCTATGAATGGCTACCGGTGACCCTGGTCGCCGCCGGCGTGAGCACCGCCACCGGCATTCGTGACCAGGACAGTGAAATCGCCACCGAAGTCTCGTTCGAAGACGGCTCCACCGGCGAAGTGGTTGCCGAAGTTGTACGCAAGGGCACTGGCCTGGCCCTGGAAAACGACAAGCAGGTGCTGACCGCCGATGACGTCAAAGGCGTGCTGGACGGTTGGGCCAGTGATCTGGGCAAGTCATACGCGACGATTCGTCGCTAACCCCATGTCCTGCTTCACTGCGCAAAGTGCTTCACGGCCGCATCGATAAAACGGCGAACCTTGGCCGTTTTCTGCCGGTTCGCCGTGTACAGCAGATGCATCGCTCGGCTGGGCGCCTCGAAACCCTCAAGTAACTGAACCAACGCTCCCGCACACAAGGCCGGCTGAAGAAAATCCGCCGGCCCCAGCACGATGCCGAAACCATCCACCGCCGCCGACAGCAAGGCTTTGCTCTCGTTGACGTGCAAACGGCTGGTCACCGGCACGCTATACGCCTGCGCCCCCTTGAAAAACTGCCACTCACGATCAGCCGGCCGCGACCAATAGGCGTAACCGAGGCACTCGTGTGCCTGCAAATCCTCCGGCACACGCGGTGTCCCCCGCGCCGCCAGATACGCGGGTGACGCGCAGACCATCAGTCGATAGGGGGCCAAGGGTCTGGCCGTCAGGCTGGAGGTGGCAAGAGGACCGATCCGGAAAGCCACCTCAAAGCCCTCTTCCACCAGATCCACGGCGCGGTCGGTCAGATGCAGGTCGATTTCCACTTCGGGAAACTCCCGCAGAAACCCGGTCACGAAGGGCATCAGGCTATAGGAACCAAAGGTCACGGGCGCACTGACCTTGAGTTTTCCACGCGGTGTGTCGCTCATGATTTGCGCCAGTGAATCGGCGGCCTCGGCTTCAGCCACAATGTGCTTGCAACGCTCGTAATACGCACTGCCCAGTTCGGTCAGACTCTGCCGGCGCGTGGTGCGATTAAGCAGCCGCGCACCCAGCCTGTGTTCAAGCGCCGCGACATGCTTGGCGACCATCTGCGCCGACATGCCCAAGCGTTGAGCGGCGCTGGCGTAAGAGCCTGCTTCGGCAGCCATTACAAAAGCCGCCATGCTGCCAAGACGATCCATTCGAAACTCCTGTTATCGAAAGCAAGTAACAAACCGCAATTTATCAGCATCTGGTTAGCAATCATCATAGGCCCTTCAAACCCGATCAAGGAGCACGTGATGCGTATTGGAATTGTTGGAGCCGGATTCATAGGGCGCGCCGTGGCGCAATTGCTGATTGCCGCCGGGCATGAAGCAATGCTGAGCAACTCGCGCGGGCCGCAAACCATGAGCAGCGTGCTCAGCGGTATCGCCGGCTGCCAGATCGGCAGCGCCGAACAAGCGGTGCAGTTTGCTGATGTGGTGCTGGTGGCGATTCCGTTCGAGCACTACCCCAGCCTGCCAAGCGCATGGTTTGTGGGCAAAACCGTGTTGGACGCCAACAACTATTACCCCGAACGAGACGGCCATATCGCGGCCCTTGATAATCATCAAAGCACCACCAGCCGGTTGCTCGCGCAGCACCTGACCGGGGCAACGGTGGTCAAGGTGTTCAATGCCATCCTTGCCGGTGATCTGCTCAAGGACGCACGGCCGGCGCATTCGAACGAGCGCCGGGCGTTGCCAATTGCAGCTGATGATGCGCAGGCCAAGGCACTCGTCAGTCGGCTTCTGGATGAAATCGGTTTTGATGCAGTCGACGCAGGAAACCTGGATGAGAGCTGGCGATTCGAGCGGGCCAAACCGGCCTATTGCATTGCATTCGACAAGGCCGGCCTGATCCACGCCTTGGCAGCAGCCGAGCGCAACGTCGAATTGCCCCGCCGCTGGTAACGCCACGGAAGCCGCAAACCGGCTGCCTGCGGGGCGGCCGGTGTTCGGGGGCGGGGATTATCGGCTTGGGGTTTCGGTGATATCGAACGTGCAGTTGACCTTGCGGGGCGGTTCTTCGTTTTGTTGGAAGGCGCCGGTTAGCGTGCCTTTTGCGTGGGTTTGCGTGGGCAAGGAGGCAAAGGTCACTTCGCCGCTTCTTGCGTAAAAGAATCCGAATGGAGAGTGAAAGTAAAGCGCTTGAACCTTGCTGTCTGACCTTCCCAGTGGGTGCGTCAGTCCCTGCAAATCAGCATCGATGATCAGAGTGATATGTTCTGCGCCAATGGGCGGATGAGTGCGGCCAACGACCTCGAGATAAGGTTTACCGTCGACTTCCTTGCGTTGAATACCGACTTCAACGGCATTGAAGTTTTCCTTGTCGACCGTCCCCTCGAATGTCCCTTTACCTGCCAGGTGTGCAACGGTAATGCCGGTGAGATCGAAGATGCCTGAGTTCACGGAAATAATCTCGTCCGGGCCGGAGTGAACCCTGTAATCGAACGAACCCCACATGCGCGCGGTTTTCCAGTCGTAGTGCACTGTAAGCACGCCCTCGTATGACCCCAGGGAAACGCCTTCTGGAAAGTATGAATAGCGCCCTTGTGTTTTGCTGTCGGGCGAGGGTTTCAGCGAAAACCGGTTTTCCGTGCCGTCATTTGCAAGGGTATTGGGAAACCAGAGTTCAATCACCCTGAAAGTCTGGACGTCGTGCCTCATGGTGGCGCTGATCCTGAACTGTTCTGCAGTCTCCCTTATTTCCAGTTCTGTTCTAGCGATGAATGCCAGTTTGCCGTCTCTGTCCTCAATCGTTGCCTGGACATTGCCACGGGTGTTGTGCAGTTTTTCAGGTTTCATTGCGCGGCTCCCCTTTGGGTTATCTCCCGGACACAAGGGAGAGCAGGAGCGTAAGTCGCTTTGGCCGCCGACATAACTGTCAGAGTTGACAGGTACCTCTACCGTCCGGCTGCTGCGCGCAAGCTCTGCACGCCAGGTTCACCTCTCCAGCATGCCGTGACACAACAGCGTCAGCACCCCGCGCATGTGCAAGGCATGCGCCGGTCGATCCGGCACTTCCTGGGTCGCCAGACGAATGAACGCCATGTTCGCGTACTGGTTGAACAGCGTCGCGGCCACCTCCAGATCGACCGATGCACGCACCTTGCCCTGCGCCTGAAAATGCCCAAGCAACGCCTTGGTCTCTTCAATCACTGCCACATTCCACGGGCTCAAGGCCTGGGCCAGTTCACCGGTCAGCAGGAACGGCGCCAGTTCGCGCCACAGTGAGGCCGGCATTGCCTGCAGCTGGTAATCGGTCATCAGCCCTTCGAACTCGCACAGCGCCTCCAATGGATCGCTGTCGTCATCCAGATTGGCCCGCGCATCACGCATGGCCTGCTCGTCGGGCTGCTTGAGCAACGCCAGCAGAATCTCCTGCTTGCCGCCGAAGTAATTCACCACCGTCGGCGCGGACACCCCGGCCTGCACCGCAATCTGGTCCAGTGTGGTGGCTGCAAAGCCGTTGGTCTTGAACAGCTCAAGTGCCGCTTCGGCAATCACTTGCCGGCGCTGTTCCTTCTGCCGCTCTCTGAGTCCGCTCATGTTGCCTCTGATGATCCTTGCCAATGGCGATCAGCCTACGGATATCTTTTTTCACCGACAAATATTTTCTTTACAAAAATATTTTAAAGTGACAAATATTAGCCGTGCAGCGCTGGAATGAACGCACTCACCCGCCCCATTCTCTGGAGATCAGCCATGTCCGCCGAATTCGATCCGACCCGCAGTACCCGCGATTACCAGGCCGCCGACGCCGCCCACCACATTCATGCGTTCGTCGACCAGAAAGCACTCAACGAGGAAGGCCCGCGGGTGATGGTCAGCGGTGATCGCCTGGCGTTGTGGGACAACGACGGCAATCGTTATCTCGACGGCATGTCTGGCCTGTGGTGCACCAACCTCGGTTACGGGCGCAAGGACCTGGCCGCCGCCGCGACTGCACAGCTGCAACAACTGCCCTACTACAACATGTTCTTCCACACCACTCACCCGCAGGTGATCGAGTTGTCGGAACTGCTGTTCAGCCTGTTGCCCAAGCACTACAGCCACGCGATCTACACCAACTCCGGCTCCGAAGCCAACGAAGTGCTGATCCGCACCGTGCGCAAGTTCTGGCAGGTGATGGGCCAACCCGAAAAGAAAATCATGATCGGCCGCTGGAACGGCTACCACGGCTCGACCCTGGCCGCGACGGCGCTGGGCGGCATGAAGTTCATGCACGAAATGGGCGGCACCATCCCCGACGTGGCGCACATTGATGAACCGTACTGGTTCGCCCACGAAGGTGACCTCAGCCCCGAAGAATTCGGCCTGCGCGCAGCGAAACAACTGGAAGACAAGATTCTCGAACTGGGCGCCGACAAGGTTGCCGCGTTCGTCGCTGAACCGTTCCAGGGCGCCGGCGGCATGATCATCCCGCCTGCCACTTACTGGCCGGAAATCCAGCGCATCTGCCGAAAGTACGACGTGCTGCTGTGCGCCGACGAAGTCATCGGCGGTTTCGGCCGTACCGGCGAATGGTTTGCGCATCAGGCCTTCGGTTTCGAGCCCGACACCCTGTCGATCGCCAAGGGCCTGACCTCCGGCTACATCCCCATGGGCGGCCTGATCCTGTCGCGGCGCATGGCTGAAGCGCTGGTGGAAAAAGGCGGCGTGTTCGCCCACGGCCTGACCTACTCCGGGCACCCAGTGGCCGCAGCGGTGGCGATTGCCAACCTCAAGGCGTTGCGCGATGAAGGCGTGGTCACCCAAGTGAAAAACGATACCGGGCCTTATCTGCAGAACTGCCTGCGCGAAGTGTTCGGCAACCATCCGCTGGTGGGTGAAATTCAGGGCGTTGGTTTGGTTGCCGCGTTGCAGTTCGCCGAAGACAAAGCCACCCGCAAGCGTTTCGCCAACGAGAACGACATCGCCTGGCGTTGCCGCACCATTGGCTTTGAAGAAGGCTTGATCATCCGCTCTACTCTGGGACGAATGATCATGGCCCCGGCGCTGATTGCCACGCGGGCGGAGCTGGATGAATTGGTCGACAAGACTCGCATCGCCGTCGATCGCACGGCCCGCGAGTATGGCCGCCTGTAAACCGACAGCCATTGTGGGATCGGGCTTGCTCGCGAAGGCGGCCGATAATTCAACACAGATGTTGAATGACACACCGCATTCGCGAGCAAGCCCGATCCCACAGAGGTTTTTTGAATGGTGCGTAATTGGCGGAAGGCAGCCGGAGTCGAACCTGCCCGGGAACGGATGCCGTCCCCAACCGGGTTTGAAGCCCGGCCGCGCCACCGGGCGCGATTGCCTTCCTTTGAACTCAGGGTGCGTCGGCACTGGCCAGCGCGTTGTCGTGGCGGATCACGCGGGATTCGCCGATGCGTCGGGTCAGGCCAAGGCGGTCGAAATATTCCAGATACTGAATACAGCGTTTGCGTCCCAAGCCTAGCGCATCACGGAACGTTGTCACCTGGATCTGTGGATTTTCCTGTTCCAGTTGCAGCAGCACACTGGCCATGCGCCGCAGTTGCACGTCAGGCAGAAACAGGTCACGCACCACTTGGTACATCAGCCCCAGGCGCGCCAGTTTGCGCAGCAACAGGCGCACTGCCGCGTCGTCCTCACCGAGTATTTTAGCGACATCGCGCACCCACGGCGGATCGTATCCGGCCTGTTCGAACAGCGGCTGCAGGCGCAGCCACAGGGTTTCGTCTTCGGCATTCAAACGTACCTGATGATCCGGCAGGTGCAGCCACGGCCCACTGGCGTTGATCGATCCGGCGGCACGCAATTCGTCCAGCAGGCTGGCAAAGGTCGAACGCTCCAGCGCCAGACCGCTGAAGCGCCGCAGACGGTCGCGATCCGGGCCCATCTGGTCGGGTTCCAGCTCATGGAGTTTTGCCAGTTGCTCCAGCACGGTGAACTTCAGTTGTCCCCAACGCTGCACGTTGAACAGCACCGGGCCTTGGCGGGTGTCGATCAGGCGCACGTTGGACGGTAGTGACCAGTCTGCACGTTGACGATTGAACTGGCGCTCCAGCCGCTGCGGATCCAGGCCACCGGCGCTGTGGTTGAGCAACACCGGCAGCGCTTGCTCAAGACCGTCGCTGCGCACCAAGGCTTGCAGTTGCGCCATCCGTTCCGGGCTGCGGCGTTGTCGGGCCGGGGCGAACGGGTCGAGCACCTGGCCACCGCCGAGGGTGCGTTGCGCGCTCGGGTCACGCAGGATCACCCGATCGCCCTTCACCGCATGCACCGGGGCGTTGATCAGCAGTTGCGCGAACATGCGCTGGCCGGAGTTCAAGCGCGGGCCTTCGAGCAAAGCCACGCGAGCGATCACGTCCTGGGTACCGAGGTGCACATGCACCGGGTGAAAGTGTTCGAACGTGCGCTCGCCGGGCAGCAGCTGAAACTCGATATCGACCCGTTGCGTCGGTGCGTGCAGCCATTCGGCCAACAACCATTGGCCGCGATGGATCTGCTCCAGCGTGAGCCGATCACCGCTGATATTCAGTGCCACGCGTTGCCCGGCGAAGGCCTGTTCGGCGGGTTGATTCTGCGCATGCAAGCCACGCACCCTGACCGATTTTCCGGACGGCCCGAGCGCCAGTTTGTCCCCGACGCTAACCGTACCCGACAACGCCGTCCCGGTGACCACGATGCCCGCGCCGGCCACGCTGAAGGCGCGGTCGATGGCCAGACGGAATCCACCTTCGCGGCTGCGCTCATGCACTTCGCCCTGGGTTTGCAACAAACGCTGACGCAACTCATCGACGCCCTGCCCGGTTACGCTCGACACCGCCAGCGTCGGCGCATCGGCAAACGGCCCGGTTTCCAGCAAATCGAGAACCTGGCGTTCAACCTCTTCCAACCTGCCCGGTTCGACCCGGTCACACTTGGTGATCGCCACCAGCGCCCGGGGAATGCCCAGCAACTGGACGATCGCCAGATGCTCGCGGGTCTGCGGCATCACCCCGTCGTCCGCTGCCACCGCCAGCAACACCAGATCGATGCCCTGCGCCCCGGCGAGCATGTTGTGGGTGAATTTCTCGTGGCCCGGCACATCGATGAACCCGGTCAGCCCGGCACCGGGCTTTAGCTGCGCGTAGAGATAACCGAGGTCGATGGTCATCCCACGTTCGCGTTCCTGCGGGCGGCGGTCGCCGGTTTGCCCGGTCAGGGCCTGCAGCAACGAGGTCTTGCCGTGGTCGATGTGCCCGGCAGTGCCGACGATCACGATTCGACCTGCAACTGCGGCAATTGCGCCAGCCACGCTGTTTCATCGTCGAGCTGACGTAGATCGAGCCACAGCGCATCGTCGTCAATGCGCCCGAGCACCGGGATCGGCAAACCGCGCAGCGCCGCTTCCAGATTCAGCAGAAAACGCCCACGCAAACGCTTTGAAACCTGCGGGCGACAACACAGCGCCGCACTCGGCAATCGCGCCACCGGTTGGCTGCCGCTGCCGATCATGCCCAAGGCCTGAACGGCGCTGACCTGCCAGGATTCGCTCAAGGCCTCAGCCATCGCCGGTTGTAAACGCGAAGCTTGGGCGAAAATGTCGGCTTGCGAGCGAGTCAACAGCCGCAAACTCGGCAGACGTTCCGCGAGGCGATCCGGATCGCGATACAAGCCGAGCACCGCTTCCAGCGCCGCCAAGGTCAATTTGTCCACCCGCAGCGCGCGTTTCAGCGGGTTCTTCTTGATCTTCGCGATCAGCTCTTTGCGCCCGACGATCAATCCGGCCTGCGGCCCACCGAGCAATTTATCGCCGCTGAACGTAACGATATCCGCGCCATCGAGCAGCGCCTGACGCACCGTCGGCTCAGCCGGCAAGCCCCAGCGGGTCAAGTCCAGCAGGCTGCCGCTGCCCAGATCTTCCAGCAATGGCAAATCATGCCGATGGGCCAGCTCGGCCAGTTCAGCGGTGGGCACGCGGGCGGTAAAGCCTTCGATGCTGTAGTTGCTTGCATGCACGCGCATGATCAAACCGCTGCGCGGGCTGATCGCCGCTTCGTAGTCTTTGGCATGCGTGCGATTGGTGGTGCCGACTTCGTGCAGGCGCACGCCGGCGCGGGCCATGATGTCGGGGATGCGGAACGCACCGCCGATTTCGATCAGCTCACCGCGTGAAATGATGCCTTCCTTGCGCGCGCCGAGGCTGTTCAGAGTCAGCAGCACCGCAGCGGCATTATTGTTGACTACGGTGACCGCTTCGGCGCCGGTCAACTCGCGGATCAGGCCTTCGATCAAATCGTCGCGATCACCGCGCTTGCCGCTGGCCAGGTCGAATTCGAGATTGAGCGGATATCGCGCGGCCATCTGCACTGCTTCGATGGCTTCATCCGGCAACAGCGCCCGGCCAAGATTGGTGTGCAGCACCGTGCCGGTCAGGTTGAACACCCGCCGCACGTGGCTGCGCTGTTGTTGCGCCAGGCGCTCGCCGACGCGCCCGGCGAGCACGTCTGGGCTGATTTCGACGGCTGATAATTGCCCGTTCAACACGCTAGAGCGCAACTCATCGAGCAACTGGCGCAAACTGGCCAGCAACGACTCACGCCCATAACGCTCGGCCAACGGCACACAGGCCGGGTGACGCAACAAACCATCAATGGACGGTAAACGCGGGGCAACACTTGCGGACATCAGCCACTCCCGAAAACAAAAGACTTTCCGGCATGACCTGACGCAACGCGTCCAGACACAGCACACCGGCCCCCCATTGTGGGAGGGGGGCTCGCGAATGCGGTGAGTCAGCTACAAATGATCTGACTCACACGGCCCCTTCGGGAGCAAGCCCCCTTCCACAAGTTTTCAGGAGTGTAGACGTTCTGGTCATTCGTCTCCCGGCGCCAGTAACAGATTCGGTGCCAGACGCTGATATCCATCCTGCGCCAGACGCATGTCGAGCAGCAGGCTGGTGAGGTCCGCCGACAGTGCTTCGCCGTCGGCATCGTTTTCCAGATACAGCAGTTTCAGATAACTGTTACAGCCTGGGCAGACCTCCGCCCGAATCGGCGCCTGATTGGCTGCATGCCGATCATCCTCAAGGCTCAGGTAATCGAGGCCTTTGCTCGACTCGCAATACACGCACTTGACCCTCACCACGTGCCATTCGCAGGCGCACAGCGAACACACCAGATAACGCAGGCCGTTGTGTTTGCCGCGATGGCGGATCACCCCGGCCATCGCCGGTGAACCACAACCCGGGCATTGGCTGAGGCTGTCACCGGGTTTCAGTTGCAGGTTGGGTGCGCTGAGCAGCCAGTGACTCCAGGCCACTTGCAGCCCGGCGCCGAGAAACGGCACCAGTTGCGCCGGCACCATCGAGTACTGGCCGCTGACCAAGGCCACCGCACATGCGCGCAACTGGCCCGAACTTGCGCTCTGCAGCGTATTCACCGCCTCAACAACTGCGGGCTGTTCAACCGGCTCATAGCGTTTTAGCAAAGCGCCGAGATAAGCCTGCCAACCCTCTTCACGCACCAGCGTATCGGCGGCGAACGGCGGCAGACCATGTTGCTGACAGGCTTCAATCCTTTGCTGATCAAACGGCGCCGTCAGCGGTGGATCGTCGAAAACCTGCTGCTGCACCCGGCACAACCCGGCGATCAGACGCAGGTAGTCAGCCAGCGCATGCCCTTGGGCCAATTGCTCCAGACGTTGCGCGCGCAAGGTGAACAGGTTGTGCGGTGGCAGGTGCAGAAACGGCGGCGAACTGGCCGCCGCTTCGATTTCCCCGGGTTCAAGAATGGTTGCCAAAGGTCAGCCCTTTTTGGTGATCGGTCGCTGCGGCACATCCGGATTGCGTTCATCGCGGGTGATTTCGCGGTACCAGAGTTCGTGGTGTTTCTTCGCCCAGGCACGGCTGACCCAGCCATGCAGCATCGCGTCCACCGAGCCCTTGATCCACAGGCCGGCATAGATGTGAACGATGATGCTGAGGATCAGCACAAACCCGGCCAGCGCATGCAGAAGCATTGCCCAACGGATCACGGTGATGCCGAAATACGCACTGAAATACGCGCGCCAGATCACCAGCCCGGTCAACAGCAACCCGAGCATGCACAGCAGTAAAGTCCAGAACAGCATCTTCTGCCCGGCGTTGTACTTGCCCACCGGCGGCACGCTTTCTTCATCGTTGACCAACACCCGATCAATGCGGCGCATCCACTTCCAGTCGTTGTCGATAAAGAAATTCGAGCGCCAGAAGCGGAAGACCAGGCCAAGGAACAGCACAAACATCAGCACGCCCATGAACGGGTGCAGAATCCGCGTCCACGGCCCGCCGCCGAACAGGTTGGTCAGCCAGAACATCGACGGATGAAACAACGCCAGCCCCGACAGCCCGGCCATGAAGAACAGAATCGCCACCAGCCAGTGATTGGTGCGCTGGTTGGCGGTGTAACGCAGGATCGTCTTGTTGCTCATGGCCGGTCCTCCCCGCGTGGATCGAAGGTGTGCACCGCCGGATCAACAACGTGCACCGAAGTGTCCGGCGGCGCGGGATGGTCATCTTCTTCGGTGCGGTTCGGCCCGATCCGCACGTAGTGGAAGAATCCGGCCAGCACCGCCGCGCCCATCGCCAGCAGGCCCAGCGGTTTGCTGATGCCTTTCCACAAGCCCACCAACGGGCTGATGCTCGGGTCCTGCGGCAGGTTGGCGTAGATCTTCGGCGTGTCGGCGTGGTGCAACACGTACATCACATGGGTGCCGCCGACGCCTGGCGGGTCGTACAGACCGGCGTTGTCGAAGCCACGGCTTTTCAGGTCGACGATGCGTTCGGCGGCGTGTTCCTTCATGTCTTCCTTGCTGCCGAAGACAATCGCCCCGGTGGGGCAGGTTTTCACGCAAGCCGGTTCCAGCCCCACCGCCACCCGGTCCGAACACAAGGTGCATTTGTAGGCCTTGTGATCCTTCTGCGAAATCCGCGGAATGTTGAACGGGCAACCGGTGATGCAATAGCCGCAGCCGATGCAGTGGTCCTGATCGAAATCGACGATGCCATTGGCGTGCTTGATGATCGCCCCGGGACTGGGGCAGGCCGCCAGGCAACCCGGCTCGGCGCAATGCATGCAGCCGTCCTTGCGGATCAGCCACTCCAGATTGCCGGCGTCGGTTTCGTGTTCGGTGAAGCGCATCAAGGTCCAGGTTTCTGCGCTCAGGTCCTGCGGGTTGTCGTAGGTGCCATGGTTGTGGCCGACCTCGTCGCGCAGCTCGTTCCATTCCGAGCAGGCGACCTGGCAGGCCTTGCAGCCGATGCATTTGGTGGTATCGATCAGCTTGGCGACTTCCTGCTGATTCCTCACCGAGGGCGGCACCGTGGTGGTGGCCGAGCGGGCAATGATGTCTTGGCTGGCCATCTATAGATTCTCCATCAGAGCTTCTCCACGTTGACCAGGAATGACTTGGATTCCGGGGTCTGTGTGTTGCCATCGCCAAGAAACGGCACCAAGGTGTTGGTCAGGTAACCGTGTCGCGTCTGACCGGTGAACCCCCAGTGCAACGGGATGCCGATCTGATGCACCACCTGACCGTTGACTTGCAGCGGCCGGATGCGTTTGGTCACCACCGCGACCGCCTCGATGAACCCGCGCTTGCAGCTGACCCGCACCCGATCCCCGGCCGCAATGCCCTTCTCCTTCGCCAGCACTTCGCCGATCTCGACGAACTGCTCCGGCTGGGCAATCGCATTCAACTTGCAATGCTTGCTCCAGAAGTGGAAATGCTCGGTCAGCCGGTAACTGGTGCCGGCGTAGGGGAAGTCCTTGGCTTCGCCGAGGCTTTCCCAGACCGAATCGAAGATCCGCGCCGCCGGGTTGCTGGTGGCTTTCTTGTTTTGCGGGTGCAGTGGGTTGATGCCGATCGGCGTTTCAAACGGCTCGTAATGTTCGGGGAATGGCCCTTCGTTCATCTTGTCGACGGCGAAGAACCGCGCCACGCCTTCGGGGTTCATGATGAACGGGTTCATCCCGGCTTCCGGCGGCACATCGGCCTTGTAGTCCGGCACGTCGGTGCCGCCCCAGGCCTTGCCGTTCCACCATACGAGGCGTTTTTTCGGATCCCACGGTTTGCCCGAGACATCCGCCGATGCACGGTTGTAGAGGATCCGCCGATTGGCCGGCCACGCCCAGGCCCAGCCCAGGTGCTGGTGCATGCCGTACGGGTCGGCGTTGTCGCGTCGGGCCATCTGGTTGCCGGCCTCGGTCCAGCTGCCGGCGAAGATCCAGCAACCGGACGCGGTGCTGCCATCGTCCTTGAGCTGCGCGAACGCCGCCAGTTGCGAGCCGGCCTTGACCGCCACACCGCTGGCGTCGGTGAAGTCGACCATGGCGCTGCCGTTGATTTCCTTGGCCAGCTCCTCCGGCGATGGCTCATCCGGAATCTTGTACGGCCACGACAGTTTCAGCAGCGGATCGGCGAATTTTCCGCCCTCGGCCTGATAACGTTTGCGCAGGCGCAGGAACAGCTCGCTCATGATGCGGATGTCGGTCTGCGCTTCGCCCGGGCCGTCGGCGCCTTTCCAGTGCCATTGCAGCCAGCGGCTGCTGTTGACCAGCGAGCCGTCCTCCTCGGCAAAGCAGGTGGTCGGCAGCCGAATGACTTCGGTCTGGATCTCGGCGCTTTTCACGTCGTTGTACGGCCCGACGTTTTGCCAGAACTCCGAGGTTTCGGTGGCCAGCGGGTCCATCACCACCAGCCATTTGAGTTTGGCCAGTGCGCCCATTACCCGGTTCTTGTCCGGCAGCGCGGCGATCGGGTTAAACCCTTGGCACATGTAGCCGTTGACCTTGCCCTGACTCATCAGGTCGAACATCTTCAGGACGTCGTAGTTGGGGATGTCGAGCTTCGGCAGATAGTCGTAATTCCAGTTGTTCTCAAGCGTGGCGTTGGCGCCGTACCACGACTTCATCAGGCTGACGTGGAATTTGCTGTAGTTCTGCCAGTAGGACAATTGCCCCGGACGCAACGGCATCTGCGTGCGTTTTTTGATGAAGCCGTTGTAGTCCTGCTCGGCATCGCTGCCCAGGGTCAGATAACCCGGCAGCGAGTTCGACAACAACCCGAGGTCGGTCAGGCCCTGAATGTTCGAGTGCCCGCGCAAGGCGTTGACGCCCCCGCCCGGCATGCCGACGTTGCCCAGCAGCAATTGCACCATCGCCGCGCTGCGAATGATCTGCGCGCCGATCGAGTGTTGCGTCCAGCCCAGGGCATAGAGAATGGTCATGGTCTTGCCCGGCGTGGAGCACGTGGCAATCTCATCCCAGATTTTCTGCATGGCATCGACCGGCATGCCGCAGATCTGGCTCGCCAGATCAATGTTGTAACGGCTGTAATGCTGCTTCATCAGTTGATAGACGCAGCGCGGGTCCTGCAGGGTCGGGTCGACCTTGGCAAAACCATCCTCACCCAGCTCGTAACCCCAGCCGGACTTGTCGGTATAGGTGCGCTTGGCCGCGTCGTAGCCGCTGAAAATACCGTCTTCAAAGCCATAGCCGGCCTTGACGATGAACGAGACGTCGGTGTAATTGCGCACGTATTCGTGCTGGATCTTGTCCTCGGTCAGCAGGTAATTGATCAGCCCGCCCATGAAGGCGATGTCGGTGCCGGTGCGGATCGGCGCGTAATAGTCGGCCACCGAAGCGGTCCGGGTAAAACGCGGGTCGACCACGATCAGCCGGGCAGCGTTGTGCGCCTTGGCCTCGGTCACCCATTTGAAACCGCACGGATGCGCTTCTGCTGCGTTGCCACCCATGACCAAGATCAGATTCGCGTTGGCGATATCGGTCCAGGTATTGGTCATGGCACCACGGCCGTACGTCGGGGCAAGACTTGCCACCGTCGGGCCGTGTCAGACACGCGCCTGGTTATCGAACCCCAGCATGCCGAGACTGCGAATCACCTTCTGGGTGATGTAACCCGCTTCGTTGGACGCTGCCGACGCTGCGAGGAACCCGGTGGTGAGCCAGCGGTTAACCGTTTGCCCGGTAGCGTTCTTTTCGATGAAGTTGGCGTCGCGGTCGGCCTTCATCAGGTCGACGATGCGATCCAGCGCTTCGTCCCAACTGACGCGGGTCCATTCGCTGCTGCCGGGCTTGCGCACCTGCGGGTATTGCAGGCGGCCCGGGCTATGAATGAAGTCCAGCAGGCCGGCGCCTTTCGGGCACAGGGTGCCGCGGTTGACCGGGTGGTCGGCGTCGCCCTCGATGTGGATGATATTTTGCGCGACGTTCTTCGCGGCATCGCCCTGGCTGTACATGATCAATCCGCAACCGACCGAGCAATACGGGCAGGTGTTGCGGGTTTCATGGGTGTGGGCGAGCTTGAAGTGACGCACCTGCTCGGCGAAGGCCAGCGTCGGGGCCATGCCCAACGCGCCCAGGCTAGAGCCTGCAAGGCCGATACCGGCGACCTTGAAGAATTGACGACGGCTGAGATCCATCGTGCACTCCTGATCAGGTGGAACCCGGTACTGGTGCCGGGTTTTTTCTGGACAAACACGGTGACGGCAGAAAGGCTGCCGACTTTTTCACTGTAGACAAAGACCACACACTCTGTGTGAAAACCGACCGTCGGCCGTTTGTCGGAACTGTATTCACACCGCTCGTTGCAGGCATGAGCCTGCTTGCGATAGCGGTGGGTCAGCTTGCTCAAATGTTGAATTTAAAACCGCAATCGCGAGCAGGCTCGCTCCTGCAGGGGTTGCGGCTTATCATGGCGGCCATGAACAACCCGCCTTCACGAGACCGCGCATGACTTTCGATTTTGATCAGGTATTCGACCGCCACAACACTGGCAGCACCAAGTGGAGCCGCTACCCGGCCGATGTGTTGCCAATGTGGGTCGCTGACATGGATTTCGCTGCGCCGCCGGTGATCATCGAGGCTCTGCAGCAGCGTTTGCTGCACCCGCTGGTGGGTTACAGCGTGGCTCAGGACAACCTGCGTGAGGCCATCGTCGCCGACCTGTGGAACAAGTTCGCCTGGAAGGTCAAACCGCAGGAGTTGATCTTCCTGCCAGGCGTTGAGTCCGGTTTCAACATGGCTTTGAAAGCGCTGGTGCAGCCGCAGCAGAACGTCGTGGTGCAAGTGCCGAACTACCCGCCGCTGCGCCATGCGCCGGGCCACTGGGGACTGAACAAGGTCGAACTGGAATTCGTCGCCCAGGCCGACGGCACCTGCGCCACCCCGCTGGAGACCCTGCGCGACGCGCTGAACGGTGGCGGCGCCCTGCTCCTGAGCAACCCGCACAACCCGATCGGCAAGGTGTTCGGCCGTGAAGAGCTGCAAGCCGTGGCCGATATCTGCGCGGTACAGGACGCCTGGATCATCTCCGACGAAATCCACGCCGAGCTGTGCTTCGACGGCCGCGTGCACATTCCGACCGCCTCCCTGAGCCCGGAAATCGCCAAGCGTACGATCACCCTGATGTCGGCCAGCAAGGCTTACAACATTGCCGGCCTCAAGACCTCGTTCATGATCATCCAGGACGCTGCCCTGCGTGAACGCGTCAACCACGCCCGTTGCGGCATGGTCGACAGCGTCAACCCGCTGGGCATGGAAGCGACCCGAGTCGCCTACAGCGAAGGCGCACCGTGGCTCGCCGAGCTGAAAACCTATCTGCAAGCCAACCGTGACTGGCTGGTGAATGCGGTGCGCAGCCGCTTGCCGGGCGTGACCATCAATGTGCCGCAGGGCACTTACCTGGCGTGGCTCGATTGCTCGGCGCTGGAGCTGGAAAACCCGCAGCAGTTCTTCCTCGAACAGGGCAAGGTCGGCCTCAGCGCCGGTCTCGACTTCGGCGATCAACACCAGCAATTCGTGCGCCTGAACTTCGGCTGCCCGCGCTCGCTGCTCGAAGAAGGCATCACCCGCATGGAGCGTGCCCTGACTCACCGCAATACCTGAATTCTCAGATAACCCCTTGTGGGAGCGGGCTTGCTCGCGAAAGCAGTGTGTCAGGCGACATCATCGTTTACCGACACACCACCTTCGCGAGCAAGCCCGCTCCCACATTGGTTTTGCGGTCATCCAACATCCGATCGAACTCACGGCAAACCGTCCGGGTCAACCGCCCATACCAGCCCTGAGACCTCGGAGACCCGCGATGACCGACTATCCAAAACCACCCTTCCCCGCCCAGGCCCAAGCGGTGCCCGGTTCGCAAAGCAAAATGCAGCCGTCCCCCGATTGCGGCGAACAAAGCTACGTCGGTTCCGGGCGACTGGCTGGCAAGATCGCGCTGATCACCGGCGCCGACAGCGGCATCGGTCGCGCCGTGGCGATTGCCTTCGCCCGCGAAGGTGCAGACGTCGCCGTGGCATACCTCAACGAACATGACGACGCCAGAGAGACCGCGCGCTGGGTCGAACAGGCGGGCCGCCAGTGCCTGCTGCTGCCCGGCGACATTGCGCAAAAGGCCCATTGCCAGGCGCTGGTCGACAAGACCGTCGAACGCTTCGGGCGCATCGACGTGCTGGTCAACAACGCTGCATTCCAGATGACCCACGAAACCTTCGAAGAAATTCCCGACGAAGAATGGGTGATGACCTTCGACGTCAATATCACCGCAATTTTCCGTCTGTGCCAGGCGGCGCTCAAACACATGCGCCCCGGCGCGTCGATCATCAACACCAGCTCGATCAACTCCGATTTGCCCAAACCTACACTGCTGGCCTACGCCACCACCAAAGGCGCGATTGCCAACTTCACCGGCGGACTGGCGCAGTTGCTCGGGCCGCAGGAAATCCGCGTGAACTGCGTGGCTCCCGGGCCGATCTGGACGCCATTGATCGTCTCGACCATGCCGGATGAAGAAGTGCAGAATTTTGGCGGCAATACCCCGCTCGGCCGCCCCGGGCAACCGGTGGAAGTGGCGCCGATCTATGTGCTGCTGGCCTCGGATGAAGCCAGTTACATCACCGGTCAGCGCTACGGCGTGACGGGTGGCAAGCCGATGCTGTGATCAGACATGAGCTTTGTCATCTGGGTCGCGGTGCTCGGTGCCGTTTTGCTGACCCTCGCGCTGACCTCTTCGTATCTGCGCTGGATGCCGGTCACCACCTCGGCTGTGTGCCTGTTGCTGGGGATCGGCATTGGCCCCAGCGGCCTCGATCTGCTGAAACTGTCGGTGGAAAACGCTGCTGTGTGGATGGAGCACCTGACGGAAGTCGCGGTACTGTTTTCGCTGTTCGTCTGCGGACTCAAGCTGCGTCTGCCGCTGCGCGATAAACGCTGGCGGATCGCATTCGGGCTGGCGGGACCGGTGATGGTGTTGACCATCGCCGGGGTCAGCCTGTTACTGCATTGGGGCCTGCAATGGGCTTGGGGGCCGTCGCTGCTGATCGGCGCGATCCTGGCACCGACCGATCCGGTGCTCGCCGCGCTGGTGCAGGTCAACGATGCGCGGGACGTCGACAGCGTGCGTTTTGGCCTTTCCGGTGAAGCCGGATTGAACGACGGGATTGCCTTTCCGTTCGTGATTCTCGGGCTGTTGCTGATTCATGGCGAAGGCAGCCCCGGCGAGTGGCAGGACTGGGTGTTGCGCAGTGTGTTATGGGCGGTTCCCGCAGGACTGCTGACCGGGTACTGGATGGGACGCGGCATTGGTCGGGTGACACTCTCGCTGCGCATTCGTAACGACGACAGTACGCTGAGCCCGAATGATTACCTGGCACTGTCGCTGATTGCCCTGGCCTACGTCGGCGCGGACGCCATCGGCGGTTATGGGTTTCTGGCGGTGTTTGCCGCGGGCCTGGGCTTGCGTCAGGAAGAAGTGAAGTCCACGGGCGCCAGCCAGCCGCCTGCCGAACATCTGGTGCAGCCGGTAGTCGGCCATCAGAACATCGAACCGCAGCACGCTGTACACGGTGATACCGAACGACTGGAAAGCAGTCAGGTCGCCGCCGGGATCATGATGGGCGACATGCTGTCGTTCGGCAGTCTGGTGGAACGGGCGATGGAAGTGTTTCTGGTGACCCTGCTCGGCGTGGTGCTGGTGGCACATTGGGACTGGCGGGCGCTGCTGGTAGGCGCGGTGCTGTTTTGTGTGGTGCGTCCGGCCTGCGTTGCGCTGATGCCGTGGGGCGCGCTGCTCGACGCGCGTCAGCGGCTGTTGATCGGCTGGTTCGGCATTCGCGGGATCGGCAGTCTGTTCTACCTGTTTTATGCCTTGAACCATGGCCTCAGCGCCCCGCTCACCACGCTGTGCACCGACATCACGCTGTCGGTGGTGGCGCTGAGCATTTTGCTGCACGGCATCAGTACTCAGCCAATCCTCGCCCGCTACGAACAACGGCAAAAACGAAAAACCTGATTTTTCCAGCGCATGTTGTTGGGTTAACCCATCGAACTTTCTTCTAAAAATAAATGGATCCCTCTGCAGATTCCGGCAGTCACAACCATAACCCCTCGCTGGATGCACTCGGCGGGGTCCGGCAGGTTCGGTTCCCCTGCGGCTTGCAGCCCATGCAAAGGAATCTTTGAAAATATCAAGGTTACGGTCATGAAAGAATGCTCGACTCCTGCACAAATCAAGGCTTGCAGGGCTTTGGCCCTGGAACGCAATCGTCAATTGTTCGACGACGCCCATACCCTCAACCGAACGGCTCACGAGCTGTTGGAGGCGGACAATCTGGATATCGAGCAATTTGAGCGCTATCGAGCGCTGCGCCGCAAAGCCGATGCGAAGTTCGAGGAAGCTATCGACCATTTGTGCGTTCTCAACGAGGACTTTCCGCCGATTCCAATGTCGCCGCATCATTCGCAGGAATTGCGTCGGCAGCTTGAAACCGTCGAATAAACCGCACACGAAAAAGCCCGGCTGCAAAGTCCGGGCTTTTTCTTTGGCCGGCGATCAGCCTCCGGGGTTGGTCACCTGAATGAACACCGCATAAATCCCGAGCAGCATCCAGAACGTGGCAAAAATCCACGGTGTGCGCACCGAAAACAACAGCGATTTGCGATAGCCCTTGTGGCTCGACTCCATTTCACTGAACAGCGGCGACTCGTCGTAGGCCAAGCCCATGATCGGCTCGCTGCGCAACAGCTCGCTTTGCTTGTAGTGCCAGTGGTCGATGATGTCGTAGGCCGCGCGTATCCCCGGCCAGGCATTCAGCGAACTGAGCAGCCCGAGCAGCGCCAGAAACGGCGGCACGACGAGGGTGAACAGCTTGCCCCATTCCGGATTGAGATTGGCCATGCACGACGCAAAGGCAATCACCAGAAACGATTGCGCCGCCAGATAGGCATCGGTGCGGTTGGCCAGAATGCTGGTTTCGTACTGGATTTCCTTGCGATAGAAATCCAGCCGTTCTTTGGGAGAGCCGAACATTTTCGCGTTGTGTTCGGTCAGTACGTCTTCGGCAGTGGGCTGGGTCAGGATGCGAGGCAAGGGACGCATGCTCCGGGGCAGGGAAAGTGTTTAGAAGCACCCCGTCACGCACTAGTTCAGCCGGATATGTGGCCCGTTCATTTCATCGACTGGGCGATGATCTCCACCAGATTGAGTTGGGTGAACGGCTTGGGCAGACGCGGCAGCTGAGCCGCAAAGCCTTCCAGGCGTTCGGCGTATCCGGTGGCCAGGATGATCGGCAGATCCGGTTTGAGCAAACGCACCGCGTGGGCCAGTTGCGCGCCGCTCATCTGCGGCATGGCCATGTCCGTGATCAACAGGTCGATGACCTCGCCTTGATCGAACAATTGCAGAGCCTTGGCTCCGGAGGTTGCACTGACCACCCGATGGCCGAGGTCTTCAAGCAACAACGTGGTGCTGGTCAACACCAACGAGTCATCGTCCACCACCAGTACACTGAGCCGTGGCACCGCCACCGGTTCAGCATTCGTATACACCAATGGCGTGCTCACACCGCCCGCTGCCACCGGCAGCCAGAGCTCTGCCGCAGTGCCATGACCTTTTTGGCTCTTGAGAATGAAGCGGCCGCCGAGTTGCTCGATGAATCCATGCACCATCGATAACCCCAGCCCGGTGCCCTTGCCCAGGCCTTTGGTGGTGAAAAACGGATCCCGGGCCGATGCCATGGTCAATTCATCCATGCCTTCACCCGTGTCGATCAGACTCAGGCAGACATAACGCCCTGCCGCCATCGGCGAATGGCTTTGCTCAAGAACCACCTCCGGTCGTGCGCTGATCACCACGCTGCCACCCTCGGGCATGGCGTCCCGGGCATTGGTCGCCAGGTTGAGCACTGCCAGTTCCAGCTGATTGGTATCGGCCAGCACCGGCTCCAGGTCGGCGGGCATGGCGGTTTCGATTTTGATCCCCGGCCCCAGTGAGCTGCGCAACAGCCCGGTAATGCCTTGCACCAGTTGCGCGACATCGACCGGCTCGGTCTTCAGCTCCTGACGCCGGGCAAAGGCCAGCATGCGTTGGGTCAGCGACACGCCACGCAAGGCACCTTGGGTGGCGTTTTCCAGCAGGCGCTTGAGTTTCGGGTCATCACCAACGCGCTTGCTCACAATTTCAAGATTGCCGAGGATCACGGTCAACAGGTTGTTGAAGTCATGGGCGATGCCGCCACTGAGTTGGCCGATGGCCTGCATCTTCTGCGCCTGGAACAATGCTTCGCGGGTTTTTTCCAGTGCCTGTTGCGACTGATGAGCCTCCGTCACGTCGCGGGTAATCTTGGCGAAACCGAGCAGGGTCCCGGTGTCGCCGCGGATGGCATCGATCACCACATGCGCTAGAAACCGGCTGCCATCCTTGCGTACCCGCCAGCTCTTGTTTTCGAAGCGACCTTCGCGGGCTGCGATTTCCAGCGCCCGTTGCGGTTCGCCGCGCTCACGGTCCTGTGCGGTGTAGAAGATCGAGAAATGCTCGCCGATGATTTCTTCCGGCAGATACCCCTTGATCCGCTGCGCGCCCTGATTCCAGTTCGACACCCGACCGTCAGGACTGAGCATGTACAGGGCGTAGTCGGTCACCCCCTGCACCAGCAGACGGAACTGCTGCTCGCTTCGCTTGAGGGTTTCTTCGGCCATCTTGCGGTCGGTCAGGTCGCGAGTGATCTTGGCAAAACCCAGCAGCGTCCCGTCCGGATCGATGATCGGATCGATCACCACATGGCACCAGAAGTGTGTGCCGTCCTTGCGTACCCGCCAGCCCTCGCCTTCGAATCGCCCTTCGCCGATTGCCGTGTCCAGCGCCCGTTGCGGCAAGCCGGCCGCGCGATCCTGCTCGGTGTAGAAACGTGAGAAGTGCTCGCCGAGAATCTCTTCCCTTTCGTAGCCCTTGAAGCGTTTGGCGCCGGAGTTCCAACTGGTGATGATGCCGTCCGGGTCGATCATGTAAATCGCATAATCGACCACCGCATCGATCAGCAGACGAAAACGCATCTCCTCGATCGCGGCGGTTTTGCTCGGGTTCTCACTCATCAGGTTCACCGCTGTTTTTTTCCTGGTACAAGTATGCGGCAATCCGGCGCGTTGGGAAGGTGCAAACGCGCTTCAATTCACGGCGTGATCTAAGGAAGAGTCCGCGCCGAGGCACCACCAGCGCGGCAACAATTGCTGGATACGCGGTTCGGCAAACCGGTCGTCAATCAGCATCACCACACCGCGATCCTGGCGCGTGCGAATCACCCGGCCGGCAGCCTGCACCACTTTCTGTACGCCCGGATACAGATAGGTGTAGTCGTAACCGCTGCCGAAAATCGCCGCCATGCGCCGCTTCAACTGCTCGTTGACCGGGTTGAGCTGGGCCAGGCCCAGGGTGGCAATGAACGCTCCGATCAGACGTGCCCCGGGCAAGTCGATACCCTCGCCGAATGCACCGCCCAACACGGCGAAGCCGACGCCCTGGCTCTCGGCGGTGAATTGGTCGAGAAACGCCTGACGCTGCCCTTCGGCCATGCCCCTGGACTGTTGCCACAGGTTGATCTGCGGATGGCGTTCGGCGAGCAGTGTCAGCACCTGTTGCAGGTAATCGAAGCTGCTGAAGAACGCCAGGTAATTGCCCGGGCGCTCACTGAACTGGCGGGCGATCAGTTCGACGATCGGCTCCAGCGACGCCTGGCGGTGGTTGAAGCGCGTGGAAATCCGGCTGACGATCTGCACCTGTAACTGTTCGGCACTGAACGGTGACTCAACGTCAATCCATACTGTGTCGGCGGGCGTGCCGAGCAAGTCGGCGTAATAGTGCCGCGGGCTCAGCGTCGCGGAGAACAGCACGCTGCTGCGCGCCGCGTTCAGGCGCGGGCCGATGAACGCGGCCGGCACCACATTGCGCAGGCACAGCTGTGACAACGGCCGTTTACGGTCGAGGTCGCGCTTGCTGATATCGAACAGGTAATGCTCGTCGAACAGCTCCGCCACCCGGCCGAACTGCAGCATGTCGAAATAGAAGGTCTGCAGGGCGCTGTCGAGTCCCTGCGGATGATCGTTGAGGTAATCGCCAATGGCCGCGCTGCACAGGGAAACCGCTTGCAGCAGTTTCTCCGGGGCCTTGTCGTAGGCCTGATACGGGGCCAGTTGTGGCTGATGCAGTGCGTTCCATTCACGGTTGACCCGTTGCAGGGATTTCTTCAGGGCTTCGGGAGCCGATTTGCGCACGCTGGCCAGCGCGGCCTGATCGAGACTGGCGCTGTACATCGACCGCCCACGTTCGACCAGGTTGTGCGCTTCGTCGGCCAGTACCGCAACTTTCCACTGATTGAGCTGGGCGAGACCGAACAGCAGTGCACTGAAATCGAAGTAATAATTGTAGTCCGCGACCACCACGTCGGCCCAACGGGCCATTTCCTGGCTCAGGTAATACGGGCACACGCTGTGCTGACGGGCAACATCGCGCATCGCTGCCTGATCGAGCAGACGGACCCGGCTGGCCGCCTCCCGGGCGGCGGGCAGTCGGTCATAAAAGCCTTGGGCCAACGGGCAGGAATCGCCGTGACAGGCTTTGTCCGGATGCTCGCAGGCCTTGTCCCGGGCGACCATCTCCAGCACCCGCAAGGGCAAGTTTTCACCCTGATCGAACAACACCTGGCTGGCATCCAGTGCCAGCTTGCGTCCCGGGGTCTTGGCGGTCAGGAAGAACACCTTGTCCAGTTGCTGCGGCGCCAGCGCCTTGAGCAGCGGGAACAGCGTGCCGAGGGTCTTGCCGATTCCGGTGGGCGCCTGGGCCATCAGGCAGCGGCCGATGCTGACGGCCTTGAACACTGATTCGGCCAGATGCCGCTGACCCGGGCGAAAGTCCGCGTGGGGAAAAGCCAATGTCTGCGCGGCCAGATTCCGCGCCTCGCGATGGGCCATTTCCTGTTCGGCCCAGTCGAGGAATAACCGGCACTGTTGCTCGAAAAAGCCCTGCAAGGCGGACGCGCTGAAGGCCTCGACCAGGCAGGTTTCCTTTTCGCTGACGATGTCGAAATACACCAGCGCCAGGTTGATCTGCTCAAGCGCAAGCTTGCGGCACATCAACCAGCCGTAGATTTTCGCCTGCGCCCAGTGCAGCAGGCGATGGTTGGCCGGTTGTTTGCTCAGGTCGCCGCGATAGGTTTTGACTTCTTCCAGGCAGTTTTGCGCCGGGTCATAGCCGTCCGCCCTGCCCTTGACCTTCAGTTGCAGGAACTCGCCTTCCAGCGCCACTTCACTCTGGTATTTGTCGCTGCGCCGCGAGGCTACGGTGCGGTGCCCGAGCATGCCTTCGAGCGCTGTCGGCGAGGGGGTAAAACGCAAGTCGAGGTCGCCGGTCTTGGCGGTGAACTCACACAGCGCGCGCACCGCAATGCTGTAGCTCAAGCGCTCTGCTCCGCCCATTGCACGTAACACACTGCGACCGGCATCTGGTGTTCGTGGCAGAACTCCAGCCAGCGCATCTGATTGTCCTGCAAGCGGTCACCGGGACCTTTGACCTCGATCATCCGGTAGGTCTTGTGTTGCGGCCAGAACTGGATCAGGTCCGGCATGCCGGCGCGGTTGGCCTTGATGTCGAGCAGCAGGCGATTGAACCAGTGCTTGAGGTGTTCGGCCGGCAGACAGGCCAGCGCTTGCTCAAGCAGCTCTTCGTTCAACGCGCCCCAGAACACGAATGGCGACTGCACGCCCCATTTGGCCACGAAGCGCTCACGAATGGTCGCGGCATAACGGCCGTCGTCGAGTTCGTCGAGACAGGCCCGGAACAGATCGGCGCGGCGTTGCTGGAAGTCCTCATTGAGCAGGTCCACCGGCCCGCGTTGAAACGGATGAAAGAACGCCCCCGGCAGCGGCGCGAAGATCGCCGGCCAGCACAACAGGCCAAACAGCGAGTTGATCAGGCTGTTTTCCACGTAGTGCACCGGGCCGGCGTCTTCGTGCAGATGCGCCTGCACGTAGTACTCCACCGACAGCCCCGGGTCGGTGCGCGACAGTTGCAGGTCGAGGCGCTCAACCGGTCGCGGTGCTGCCCGTTTGAGCGGCGGCCCGCCGAGTTTGCGCCGCAGTCGCGGCAGCATCCGTTGCAGGCTCTGCTGCTCGGCGGCGCTTTGCGGTGCCTGCTCGGCGAGGGTGGCGAGTTCCAGCGCCAGTGCGTATTCGCCGCAACGCTCCAGCACCCGGATCATTCGCTGCCGGGCACCGGGGTACGCGCATTCGCGGTAAATGCTCAGGGCCAGGGCAAATTCGCTGATGCGTTCGCAGTACTGGCCGATCTGGAACAATACCTTGCCGCGCCGGCGTTGCAGCCACGGGTTGGCAAACTGCAGCGCAGTGACCTGTTCGACGATGGTTTCCAGCGGTTCGCCGGCCTCGAAGCGCAACTGGCAGTGATGCAGGAACAGGCAGGCGTCAACGTCTTCGCGACTGCGCAGGCCGCGGGAGTCAGCGCAGAACTCGACTTTCTCATAGGTGAAAATGCCGAGATCGGCAAGCACGAACTCCGACCAGTCCTGATACAGGTTGCCGAAGAACATCAGACGCAGGCGGTCGCACAGGTTCATGATGGACAGGCTGAACAAGCGCTCGTCGAGCGTCGGCGCCCAGTCGCACAGACTGCGCGGTTCGTTGAACTGCTCGGTCAGTATCGACAGCCAGTCATCCTTGCGCCCCTTGGGTTGCTCGATGAGGCTACCGAAGGCCTGCAGGAGTTCGGCCTTGAGCAGCACGTCGAACACCTCGGCCACCGTTAACAACGCCTGATCGTCGAGCCAGCCGTGACTCAGCAACGGTTGCGCGGCGTCGTTGATGTCACCGATTTCCGGGTAGTCGAGCTTGCCGAGGCGAAAATGCACGCCCTTGCGCATGACCATGCGCACCAGCAAACCCTGTGAGGGACGTGCCAGTGTCTTGAAGTCGCGGATAAACCCGTGCTCGGATTCACTCATCACATCGGCATAGCGAAGCTCAAGCCAATCAAGCACTTGGCGAAAGTTGTTGAGGTAATAGAACGGATCGTCGAGGGGGTTGGCAGTCACGGGAATTCAGGGCCATGGCGAGCGAGTACTGGTTATGCGTACAGATACCAGCTCTGCCCCGTCGCGTGCAAACGGAAAAAGATCAATGGCAGCGGCAATCGGAATTTTTTCAGGGTGCCATCGAACTTTTCCCGGCTGGATGGCACCAACCGCGTTAGAGACCAAAGACGGTCAATTCATATGCAATGAGGTATTTGAGGTGGGTATGAACATCAAGACTCTGGGTCTTCCCCTGGCGGTAGCGGCCCTGCTGGCATTGGCCGGCTGCTCGACGCCGACCGTCGTGACCTTGCAGAACGGCACTCAGTATTTGACCAAGGACATGCCGAAAACCAAGAACAAGGACGGTTTCTATGAGTTCGAGGATATTTCCGGGGCTAAAGTGAAGGTCCGCTCCGATGAAGTGGCAACGGTGCGCAAGGAAGACTGACCACCCGATAACCCTGTAGGAGTTGCCGAAGGTTCCTACAGGGGAGCGTTATCCGACAAGCATTGTGGGTGTTAATCGAAAGCAGGCAGGCCCACGATGCTGTTATCGCAGCTGAAATACTGTTCGCCCCGGCGCGCCAGTTCTGTTTGCAGACGTCGGCAGCGCTCCAGATCCTGTTGGGTCATGCGGTCGATGCTCAGGTTGCCGGTGGCTTGCGCTTGTTTGTCGTCACCCCGGCGAAACGTCACGAATGGCTGTTCGGGCTGGATCTGAAACAGGCTTTTCTCTTCGACCGGCTCGACCGCTTCGGTCTTCGCCGGCTTGGGCAGTTGATCGCTGCTGATCCCGTAACGGCTCAGAATCGAGGTTGGAGGCAGATCGGCCCAGGCATTGGCCGATAACAGCGCCAGTCCGACAATCCCGACATACCCCTTGAACCTTCTCACGTGTGCATCTCCTGTACTCAATGGCAGCTAGCTATAGAACGTGTGTGCACGTGCTGGCTTTAGGCCGCTTCTGCTGTTTGCAGAGCTTTTGAGTCAGGGAGTGGCTGTCGAGTCACTTCTAATACCGAGTTAAATTCTCCGCGAGCAGGCTCGCTTCCCCAGGGGCTATGTCAACGACACAGATCCAGTGTGGGAGCGAGCCCGCTCGCGAAGAGGCCCTTACCGGCGCCACCTCAACCTCAGGCGATCACAACGCCATCGGCGTGCAGACTGTTGAGCGCCACCCCGACCAGCGTCACCGAGTCATTGCCAAACGTCAGTACCGTGTCCTGTCCAACCGTCGCGGCATGGGCGCGGAAGTCGTCGTTCGGCAACACGCCCTGCACGCCGAGGAACACCAGTTTGTCGTTGGACGTAAAACCGACCACCCGGTCCTGACCGAATGCGCCATTGAACAGGAACGTATCCGCCCCGCCCCCCGACTCCATCAGGTCATTGCCGGCGCCACCGACAAACACATCGTTGCCGGCGCCGCCGATCAAGTGGTCATTGCCCTCCAGACCAAACAACCAGTCACCCCCGGCATGCGCCTTGAGCGTGTCGGCGCCGCTGGTGCCCTTCACGCTGGACTCGTACTGCGTGACGTTGTTACCGACCTTCAGGCCGCTGGCCGTCACGCTATGGGTCACGTCGTCCTTGAACAGGCCCCAGAGGAAGCCGGGCTCCTTGGTAACGATGCTGCCGATGTCGCGGGTGATGCTGATCCCGCCGTTGGCGTCGCGGATGTACAGATTGCCGGCACCGTCGTTGGCGAAGTCGAACTTGTTCACCGATTGCTGCAAGTCGAGGGTGTTGTTGCCGGCGCCGCCGAGGATGACGTTGTAGCCGCCACCGTCACGGAAGGTGTCGTTGCCGGCGCGACCTTCGAGGTAGTCGTTGCCGCTGCCGCCCTGGATCAGGTCATTGCTGTCGCTGCCGATGATGAAGGTGCTGCCCTTGTGGGTTTCGGCGTTACGGTTCAGGTCCTGCACCCAGGTGTTCGCCCGCGCCGGGTCCGACAGGTTGGCGACAATGATCGTCGAGTCCTTGCTGGTGAGGTCATAGAACTTCGACTCGATGATCCGGTTCATGCCGTCGCCGTACGCGGTGGGCAGGTGCGAGATCCAGGTGGGGATGTTGATAATCGAGAACGGCAGCAGATTCCACGCCGTCGAGGCGTAGTGATCGTTGAAGCTGACGATGTTGTCGGTGGCCGACTCTTTGGGTGCATCGTGCACGCCGACCGAGGCGCCGGTGAAGGTCGAGCCGTCGAGGGCGCGGAATACCGGATCGTTTTCGTAACCGACGTTGAGCACTTTGTCGGTGCTGCTCTGGGTGGGCGAGGCGTAGGCGATGTAGTTGGAATCGGCGAAGAACCCGCCCCACTTGCCGCCACTCAGGTCGGCCATGCTGTTGACCGCCAGCCCGCCGAGGCTGTGGCCGCTGACGAGCACGTCCTTGCCGGTGAGGCCGTTGGCCTTGGCGAACGCCACCACATCGTTGAGCAGATTGCCGAACGCTTCACCGACGTAGTTCTTGGCGTAATCCTTGGGGCCGAAGGCTGCCAGCAGGTCGTTGATCACGTCGCCAATGGAGTCGAGGATGAGGTTTTCCCGCGGGCCGCTGGTGCCGCGAAAGGCCACGCCGATTTCCGTGAGATGCCCCTGGGCGTCGTACTTGCCGAGGATTTCGACCTGCGCGGTGGTGTAACCGGCCTTCTCGCCGAAGAAGGTTCCCCGGGCGTCAGTCTTGCCGTCGTAACCCAACTGCGAAGCAGTGATGGGTGTCCAGCCCGCCTTTTTCACCGCATCGAGGGCAAGTTTTTCCGAGTCGGGGTTCCATGGAATACCGGGAATCACCCCTTGCGAATCGGTGCCGCCGAGCAGCGCCGTGACCAGCGTGGCGGGCAGGCCGATACCGAATCCGTTGTGCTGATATCCGGCGGCAAAGCCATTATCGAGGTTGTGGTAGGAATACAGCGTGATCGCCATGGCATCGCTGAACAATGCCTTGGAATCGGCTGTGCCGAAGTTCTTGTAGTCATACACACCCATTGCTATTGCCTCTCTCTTTGTTGGAATTGTCAGAGATAGCTCACAGCCAGGGCGCCCCTCACGGGCACGCCCCGGAGCATTTTCACTACTTACACGTCAAACCTGTGGGAGCGAGCCTGCTCGCGAAGGCGGTGTATCAGGTACGAATACTTCAACTGACACACCGCACTCGCGAGCAGACTCGCTCCCACATTTGTTGCTTAGGCGAAGACGAAAGACGCGTCCGACAGGTTAGCCACTCCAACCCCGACCAGGGTCACGGCATACTCGCCAATCTTCAGCACGGTATCAGCGCCGGACTGCGCAGCATGCTGCTTGTAGTCATAGCCCTGCCCCGCACCTTCGACCCCCATGAACACCAGTTTGTCGCTGCCCTGATAGCCATTGATCGCGTCGAAGCCGAACGCGCCGCTGAACAGGAAGGTGTTGTTGCCACCCACGGCGGTCATCACGTCGTTGCCGGCGCCACCGACGAAGGTCACGTGGCCCTTGTCGCTGATCAGTTTGTCATCACCGCCCAGACCGAACAGCCAGTCACCGTCAGCGCTGGCGTGCAGCGCGTTGCCGTACGCATCGCCGTTGAGCGAATGGGTGTACTGAGTCAGTACGCTGCCATTGGTCAGGCCTTTGGCAGTGACGCCCCAGGTGATTTCCTTGCTGCCCCACCACGAACCCGACTCCTTGCTCACCAGCGCGCCGATGTCGCGGGTCATGCTGATGCCGCCGTAGGCGTCGCGCACGTACAGGGTGCCGTCACCGTCGTTGGCAAAACTGAAGTTCTGCAGCGGTTTCTGCAGTTCGAACGTGTTGTGGCCCTGGCCACCGAGCAGGATGTTGAAACCGCCGTCATCGCGGAAGCGGTCATCGCCGCCCAGCCCTTCGAGGAAGTCATTGCCCGCCCCACCCTTGAGCCAGTCGTTGCTGTTGGTGCCAATGATGAAGGTGCTGCCGGTGTGCGGCTCGCCGCTGCGCCCCAGATCCTCGACCCAGGTCTTGCCCCGGGACGCTTGCTCCAGGTTGGAGACGATGATGGTCGAGTCCTTGTGCGTCAGGTTGTAGAACGTCGAATCGATCACCCGGTTCAGGCCATCGGCATAGCCCAATGAGCCATGGGCCGACCAGTTCAGCGGATTGACGATACTGAACGGCACCAGATTCTGCGCGGTGGACGCGTAGTTGTCGTTGAAGTTGACGATGTTGTCGGTGGTCGACTCGTGCGGTCCGTCGTGCTTGCCCAGCGAACCGCTGCTGAAGGTGGTGCCGTCCAGCGCACGGAACACCGGATCGTTTTCGTAACCGATGTTCAGCACGTTGTTGCCGGTGCTGCTCTGGGTCGGTGAGGCGAACGCAATGTAATTGGCGTCCTTGAAGAAGCCTCCCCAGTTGCTGCTGCTCAACTCGGCCACGCTGTTGACCCCGAGACCACCGAGGCTATGACCGCTGAACAGCACGTCCTTGGCCGCGATGCCATTGGCAATGGCGAACGCAGCGACAGCCTTGAGCAGGTTGTCGAAGGCGTTTTTCGCGTACTGACTCGCGTAATCCGACGGTCCGATGGCGGCCAGCAGGTTGTTCTTCATGTCGCCGAAGGTGTCGCTGTAGCCCAGCCCGCCGGTGCCACGAAAGGCCACACCGATACCGACCAGCTTGCCGGCCGCGTCGTACTTGCCGAGCACTTCAGCCTCGGCGCTGGTGAAACCGTCCTTCTCGCCGAAGAACGTGCCTTGCGCCCCGACCTTGCCCTGGTAGCCCAGCGCCGTCGCGGCAACCGGCTTCCAGGCGGTCGCCGGCAAGGGCTGGCCCGTCGGGGTGTAGGCATACAGCGTCAGCGCAATGGCGTCGCTGTACAACGCTTTGCCATCGGCATTTTTGTAATCGAACAATCCCATGTTGTGCTCTCTCTTCCTTCAAAAACGGCAGCCCCCTGCGGGGCTGCCAGTACTCCCTTAGAACTGCCAGTCGAGGGTCAGACCCACACCGTGGTCCTTCTCGTTGTTACCAATCAGTCCGTTGTAATCCAGGTTTACCCGGACATCGCGATTGAGCGCCAGCCCGGCGCGCACACCGACCACTGCGGCATCACGATCCATCGACACGCTCTGCACATTGAACGCGCTGTTGCCATTGGCGAAAGCCAGGTGGCTGTCAGCATCGACGCTGCTCAGGTTGTGCTGCCAGCCGAGGGTGGCCCCCAGTTCCAGCTGATGTTTTTCCGACAGCGCAAAGGTGCGTTTGGCGCGTACGCCAAGGGTCGACAGCACCACATCGCGGTTGTCTTCACCGCCCTTGAGCGCCGCCGCATCACCCTTCTCGGTGAAGCTTTCGGTGTTCAGGTGCACGTACGACAGATTGGCGAACGGCTCCAGATTCATCGGTTGCAGGCGCAGATCGTAAGCCGCTTCAGTGAACAGCTGGGTGGTTGCGGCATCGTGCTTGGTTTTCTCCTTGCCACTGACGCCACCGAACTGCAGATCACGTTTCACGTCCACGCGATGCCAGCTGTAAGCCGCACCGGCAGTCAAGCGCAATGCATCGATCTGATGCCCCAGGTATGCACCCAGGTGGTAGCTGTCGACCGAGGCCGACGAATGCGTGCCGCCCCCCATGTTCAACGAGCTGTCGCTATAACCAGTAACGAAACCCAGACGAGTATCTTCAGCAATCAAGCCGTCGACACCGGCCAGCAAGCCGCCAATAGAGCTGTTGGAGTCGGCATTTTCATGCCCGCCATCGCTCTTGCCCCACGAACCGAGGACCTTGACCCAGGCGTTGCTGCGATCGTCGGTCGGCGCGTTGGCATTGAACAGATCACGCTCGCGCAAACGCTCGCCCACCGCTTCACGCAGGTAGCGGCTGTCGTTGATCAGCAGGGTGCCAATGGCCGGGTGGATCTCACCGGACAGTTGCTGGAAGGCTTGTTGCGCCGAGGCCGCATTCGGCGACAGCAGCAGGGTTTCGTACAACGCGTTGCCCGCGCCCAGACGCTCGGCAGCCGCGCCGACCGCACGCTGGTTCGGCGTCAGGCCGACACTGGCGAACGATGCACCGTTGCGCCCCACGTCCAGCTGCACGCCGTTCGCCGAGTACGCCAAGGTGCCGCCGAGAAACGCGTAGTTCGGCAACACTTGCCCGAACTGGCCTTGAATGCCACCGGCCGCTTGCAGAATGTTGAACTGAGCGCCCTGCAGGCTTTTCACTTCGGTGGTGGTCAGCAACGTCGGGCTGTTTTCCAGCGACAGGCTGACAGTCGCGCCATCAATCACCGCTTTGCCACCGGCCACGATTTTGTCGCTGCTGGTCGGCGACACTTCCACCGCGTAGGTCGAACCCTGCTCGAAGGTCACATCCCCGGCCACGTTCAACGTACCGATGGAATTGCCCGGCGCGACAGTACCGCCGCTTTTCGCGGTCAGTGCGCCAATATGGCCGTTACCGCCGAGGATGCCGCTCTCATTCACGGTGACCGCCGAGGCCAGCGAACCGTTGATCGCCAGACGTCCCTGATTGACCAGGGTCGGGCCGCTGTAGGTGTTGTTGCCGGTCATCACCAGTGTGCCGATGCCCTGTTTGGTCAGGCCGCCGTGACCGGAAATGTCGTTGCGCCAGGTGTCGAGACCGCAGGTGATGTCGTTGCACACGCGTTCGGTGGGCTTGCCCTTGTCAATGATCGCGCCGATACCCGGCAAGTCGGCGACAAATTGCCCGGAGCCGTAGGCACCCTGGATGCGGAACTCTTGCGGGATGTCTTTCTCGGTGACGAACATCGCCGGGCCATCAATGCCCTTGCGCAGGTTGATCATGCCCCAGCCGTACAAGGCGTCGATGCCCGGTGCGCCGAGGTCAGTGGCCGTGGTGCGCAGTACCGTGGCGACCTGATCGCCGGTCATGTACGGGAAGCGCTCCATCAGCACCGCCATCGAGCCGGCCACATGCGGCGCGGCCATCGAGGTGCCATTGTAGTTTTTGTAGCCGGTGGTCAGGTTGTCGGCGTTGGTGCCGCTGATGATCGAGCTGTAGATCTGCGTGCCCGGCGCCGAGACGCAGAAACTCGCGGTATAGCCGCAACGTGACGAGAACGTACTCATGATGTACGGGTTGGCGCTGGCCTGATCCGGGTTCTTCTGCAACGCGGCGACAGTGATCCAGTTCGGCGCGATGTCCGGGACGAAGTAACCGAGGCCGGCGATGGCGTCCGGGTTGTTCAGGTTGTAATCGTTGCCGGCGGCGAAAATCGTCACGATGCCGCTGCGGGCGGCGGCGATGGCGCCGTCGTAGGCACCGCCGGGCTTGGTGCCGAGCAAGGTGCGGATTTCGTTGAACTGCAATTGCGCGTCGTTGACGGTGAAGTGCGGATGCGCCGGGTCGCGGCCACCGAGGTCGAAGCGGTCAGTGATGCCGATGCCCCAGCTGTTGTTGATGATCCGCGCACCGCTGGCGATCAGCGCATCCCAACCGGCCTTGTACACCGCGCCGTCGTTGCCACGGACGATGCCGTCTTCCGGGCCTGGGTCACCGTTGTCGGCACTGATGATCTGCGCACCGAACGCCACACCGTGCATCGGCCCGCCGTCACGGCTGCCGGCCGCGATACCACCGACGTGGGTGCCGTGGGCACCGAGCTTGCCGTCGGAGCCGACCGAGGGTGAACCGTCATAACGAAACGCATCGCCGGCTTTGACCGGAATGTACGGGTCGGTGTACTCGCGGATCCCGCTGGTGACCAAGGTGATGACCTTGTTGCTACCGGAGAATTCCGGGTGCGCGGCGTACACCGGCTGGTCAAAGATCCCGAGCTTCACGCCTTTACCGGTGTAGCCGGCGGCGTAGGCGTAATCGGCACCAATCGCGCCCAGGCCCCATTCCGCCTTGAACTCGGCGCTGCGCCAACTGGCGGGATCGCCCGTGCGGCCGTTCTCCACGTAAGGCGCAGCGTATGCAGTGCCCCAGGTAGCCAGCGCGCAGAGCATGGCGCCGTTGAGGGTTTTCATGGCGAAGCGACCACCCGTTTGCGCGGGGGTATTATTCTTATTCATCCAGCGACCTTCCTTAGTGTTGTTGCGAAAAATCCGTCTACCAGCACCTCACCTGGGCCTGGGAATCAACTCTTGTGGCGAGGGGATAAACCCCCTCACCACAAATGTGTGTATGCGTTCACGGGGCCTGCCGGGATTGTTCAGAACTGCCAGTTCAGGCTCAGACCCACGCCATGGCTCTTCTCGCGATTGGCCAGTTGGCCGTTGTAATCGAGGTTGACCCGCACGTCCTTGCTCAACGCCAGGCTGGCCTGCACGCCGACCAGTGCGGCGTCGCGTACCAGCGCCGAACTCTCTATCGCGTACGGTGTGCTGCCGCTGGCAAAACGCAGATGCTGTTCGGCGTCGATGTCGCTCAAGCTGTGCTGCCAGCCCAGGTGGCCGCTGACGTCCAGTGATTGTTGCGTCGACAGATTGAACGTCTTCACCGCGCGCACGCCGAGGGTGCTGAGCACCGCATCCCGCTGCTCGCCAGAGCTTTTCAGCGCCGCTGCGTCGCCCTTTTCGGTGAAGCCGTCAGTATCCACATGCACATAAGCGAGGTTGGCGAACGGCTCCAGTGCGACCGGTTGCAGATTCAGGCGATAAGCCGCTTCACCGAAGACCTGAGTGGTGGCTGCATCGACCTTGGCTTTCTGTTTCGCACTGACGTCGCCGTATTGCAGATCGCGTTTGACGTCGGCGCGATGCCAGCTGTAGGCCGCGCCGGTGCTCAGGTGCCAAGCGCCAATGTCGTGACCGGCGTAAGCGCCCAGGTGATAGCTGTCGACCGAAGCCGACGAATGCGTGCCCGAGCCCATGTTCAGCGAACTGTCGCTGTAACCGGTAACCAGACCGATGCGGGTCTGCTCGTCCAGCGCGCCATCGACGCCGGCCAGCAAGCCGCCGATCGAGGTGCTGTAGCGCGAGGTATCAGAACCGGAGTCAGTCGAGCCCCAGGCGCCGAGTGCCTTGACCCAGCCGTTGCCTTGCGTGGTGCTTGCATCGCGCAGACGTTCGCCGACGGTATCGCGCAACTGGCGGCTGTCATTGATCAGCATCGAGCCGAGCGCCGGGTAGATTTCCCCGCTCAGTTGCTGGAATGCCTGTTGCGCGGAGGCGGCATCTGCCGACAGCAGCAGGCTTTCGTACACCGAATTGCCGGCGCCCAGCCCCTCGACGGCCACCGCCACCGCGCGCTGATTCGGGGTTTGTCCGACGCTGGCGAACGAGGTGGCGTTGCGCTGGATGTTGAGCTCAATCGCGTTGGCCGTGTAGTCGAGGTTGCCACCGATGAACAGGTAGTCGGGCAGCACCGCGCCGAACTGGCCCTGAATACCACCGGCCGCTTGCAAAATGTCGTACGAGTGGCCAAGCAGGCTTCGGGCCTGGGTGGTGCTGAGCAGGGTCGGACTGTTTTCCAGCGACAGACTGACGGTAGCGCCGCTGATGCTCGCGCTGCCGCCGGCAACGATGCGGTCGCTGCTGGTCGGCGACAACTCGACCGCGTACGTAGCGCCCGGGGCAAAGGTCACGTCACCGGCCACATTCAAGGTGCCGATCGAATTGCCCGGAGCCACGCGGCCACCGCTGTTGGCAGTCAGCGAGCCGATCCGCCCGGACCCGCCCACTGTGCCGCTGTCATTGACTGTCACCGCCGAGGCCAGCGAACCGTTGACGCTGAGCAAGCCGCCATTGACCGTGGTCGGCCCACGGAAGGTGTTGTCGCCGGTCAGCAGCAGGCGCCCTGCTCCGGACTTGATCAGGCTGCCCTGATAGACCCGCGTCGCCGCTGCGGCATCACGGGCCATGCCCACCGCGTAGTCAGTCTGATCCTGCTGACTGGCGCCGGCCGCAACGCCGTTCTGCCAGCCTTTGTCCTGCAGGGTTTGCTGCCAGGCACGGTGTTCGGCGAGGTCTTCGCCCTGACGCTGGAGCAAGGCCTTGTCGGAGATGTCATTGCTCCACACATCGCTTTGCCCGGCGGCCAGATTGGCATTGAATGCCCCCAACAATTGTCCCGGCCCGTGCATCGCCCGGTTCAGGTTGGCCACGCCCCAGCCGACCCGGTCGGTTGGCGCTGCGGTGATCGAGCCGTCGAGTTGCGTGGCGGTGGTCAGCAGCACTTCGAGGGCCTGCTGATTGTTCATGTACGGGTAGCGCTCCATCACCAGCGCCAGTGCCCCGGTGGCGTGCGGCGCGGCCATCGAGGTGCCGGACTTGATCGCGTAATCGCCACCGGGGATGGTGCTGTCGATCTTCGCGCCCGGCGTGGTGATGCACCAGTATTTGGCGATGCCGCACTGGTTGTACTTCTGCTGATTGCTTTGATCCAGTCCCGAGACCGCCAGCCAATGGCCCTCAAGATCCGGCTGAAAGTACGGCAACGCCGAGCGCACGCTGGCGTTCGGGTAACCGCTGTTGCCGGCGCTGAACACGTTGATCACGCCGCGTCGCGAGACATCCGCCGCCGCATCGAGCCAGGTGCCCTGATTCCAGTGCTGGGCATAGGCTGCGTGCAGATCAGCCAGGGTGCGATAGCTGACATCCGGCGGCTGGCTGCCCCAACTGTTGTTGATTGCGCGCACGCCGGCATCGGCCAGGGCGTCGTACGCCGCTTTGAAATAACGCGGATCGGGTTTGGGGCCGAACAGGAAGCTGTCGTTCTTGTTGGTGTTGCCGACGAAGATCTGCGCGTTGTACGCCACACCGTGCATGCCGTTGCCGTCACGGCTCGCGCCCATGGTGCCGACCACGTGAGTGCCGTGGGAGTCGTTGTTGGGGTTGAGGGTGCCGTTGACGCTGAACAGCGAACCGTCGACGTAACTGCCTGACGCCAGCACCGGGTGATAGCGGTCGGTGGCGAACTCGGGGTGGGCGGCATCGAAGCCGGAGTCGAGGGCGCCGATCTTCACGCCTTTGCCGGTGATCCCGGCGGCGTAGGCCTGATCGGCCTGCATCCGCGCAAGGCCCCAGTCACGTTGGAATTCGGCGCTGCGCCAACTGGCCGGATCACCGGGTTTGCCGGTTTCAAGGTACTGCGCATTGGCTTGCGCGATGGAAACTGCGAGCAACAGGGTGCCGACCGCTGCCGGCTTGATGCGTACGTCCATGTTCACCACTCACTTTCTTTGTTTTTTTAGAGTTGTTAAGCCGATCACCCAGGAATCAACACAGGTCAGTGCAAGACCTTAGTTCGTGTTGCTTTTCGGGCCTTGTCCGAAGGCCTCATCCACCCGCGCCAGGTCCTGTTCGTTCAACGTCCCCGCGTAGTAATGCAGCTTGGTCCAGGCCATCAAGTAGTCGTAGCGTGCCTGTGCCAGATCGCGGCGGGTGGTGAACAGTTGTTGTTCGGCGTTCAGTGCATCCAGATTGGTCCGCTCACCGCCAAGAATACTTTGCTTGGTCGACACCACCAGCGCTTCAGCCGAGGTCAGTGCCTTCTGATAAGCACGCAGTTTGTTGACGCCCGACAGGCAGGCGCTGAACTGGCGGCGCAGCTCGATCAAGGTCTCGCGGGTCTTGCCGTCGAGTTCGTATTCGGCCTGCTCCATGGTGCGACTGGCCTGACGGGTCGAGGCCGAGACCCCGCCACCGGCATACAGCGGCACGTTGACTTCAAAGCCAATGGTGTTGGTGTCGTACCGCTGGTTATAGGTGTTGCCGCTGTCCGATTCAGTCTGGCGAATCGAGGCGTAGGCACTGACTTTCGGCAGGTGCCCGGCGCGGTTGCGCTCCACTTCGTAGCGCGCCACTTCCACCGCCTGACGTTGCGAAGCCAGATTCGGGTTGTTGCTGATCGCCAGTTCGTGCCAGGTGTCGTAGTTGGCCGGCATCAGCGCGAAGGTCTGGAAGTTCTGATCCAGCGGCGCCAGCTCACTGATGTCCACCGTCGGCACACCCACCAGCGCACCCAGCTCACGCAGCGCGGCGTCCTGTTCGTTGCGCGCCTCGATTTCCTCGGCCGTCGCCAGTTCATAGCGCGACTCGGCTTCGAGAATGTCGGTGCGCGTGCCCTCACCCTGCTTGAACATGTGCTCGTTCTGCTGGAACTGCTGCTCGTAGGCTTTCTTCTTGGCCTGAGCGATGTCGATCTGATCCTGCGCGAACAAGGCCTTGGTGTAGTTATCCAACACCCGCACCAGCAGCTCCTGACTCTTGCCGCGAAACGCCTCGTCGGCAAACAACGACTGCGCCACGCCTTTGCGATACGCCGCGTAGGCTTCGTAGTCGAGCAGCGGTTGCTGCAGGGTCAGGGACGAACCGTAGCTGTTGTAGTTACGGTCTTCGGTCAGGTTGCCGCGTTTGGTCAGTTGCGTGGCCTTCGAGGTGTTGTGACCGCGGTTGTAGTTGTAACCCAGCTTCGGCAACAACCCGGCGCGGCCGATGATGCGGTTTTCCAGACCCGCGTCGCGCTCCTTGATTGCGCCAAGGAACACCGGGTCGTTGCGCAATGCCTGCTCGTAGATCTCGAATGGCCCCATGGCCGCCAGCGCGCTGTTTCCTGCGAGCAGCGCGAACGCTGCTCCCAACATCGAAAGCTTATTCATACAGCCGAACATCCTTATTCTTCGGTCAACGCGGAGCCGGCCCGATCGAGCAACGGTTTGAACAGGTAGTTGAGCAGCGAACGTTCGCCAGTGCGCACGAACATCTCCGCCGGCATACCGGGCTTGATCACCAGGCCGTGGAGTTTCTCCATCGCCTGATCACTGACGCTGCTGCGCAGCACGTAGTACGGCACGCCGGTTTTCTCGTCGACCATCTGGTCGGCGGAAATCAGGCTGACCTCACCCGGCACGCGCGGGGTTTTGCTCTGGTTGAACGCGGTAAAGAGGATGTCCACCGGCAAATGCGTGCCGACCTTGTCGATCAGGTTGATCGGCAAATGCCCCTCCACTTCCAGCGTGGTGCCTTGCGGGACAATCTCCAGCAGGGTTTCGCCCTGCCGCACCACAGCGCCTTCGGTGTGCACGCCGAGGTTGACCGCCACGCCGTCGGCGGTAGCGACGATCTCGCTGTGCTGCAGGTCGAAACCGGCCGAAGTCAGTTGCTCGGACAGGGTCACGCTTTTGAGCTGCGCGTCGGCCAGTTGCGTGCGCACTTCCTTCTGGTACTCCTCGCCATGCTGTTGCAGCTTCAGGCGCGATTCGAGAATGCCCTGCTCCACACGGCCGCTTTCACCGGTGTTTTCCGCCAGTTGCTGCTGCACTTGCGAGAGCTGACGCTGGTACTCCATCAAGCGGTTGCGCGGGATGTAGCCGTTGTCCGCCAGCGGCTGCAGGTTGCTCAGTTGCTGCTGCAGGGAATCGGCCTGGGCATTGAGGTCGGTGCGCGCGCGACGCATGCCGGCGAGTTGCGACGTGGCGCCTTCGATGCTTGCACGCAGGCCGGCCTGTTCGCGGTAGAACGCTTCGCGGCGGCTGCTGAATAGTTGGCGCTGGCCTTCAAGCACCAGGGCCAGACGCGGATCCGGATCGTTGCTCAGCTCGGCAGGAAAGGTGATCTCTTTGAGGTTGTCGCGCTCGGCCTGCCAGCGCGCGAGGCTGGCCCAGGCCATGCGGTATTGCGCCTGCAGCGATTGCACATCGGCAGCCACTTGCGTCTGGTCGAGACGGAACAGCGGTTGGCCCTGTTTGACGATCTCGCCTTCGCGCACCAGGATCCGGCTGACCACACCGCTGCTCATCGACTGCACGGCTTTGCGTTTGCCCGACACCACCACAGTGCCCTGCACCGGAATGCCCTGATCCAGTGGCGCCAGTGCGGCCCAGGTGAAAAAGCTGCCGGCGCCGACGATGGCCAGAATCCAGCCCATGCGTGCGAAAAATTTCGCATCGCGCTCCGGGCGCTCGGTGACATACGCGTGTTCCATGCTCGCTTCGTTTTCAGTATTCATGCTGGCGCTGCTCATACACCCGAATTCCTTGTCGTGGGCTGGTACTGCCGGCTCATGCTGAGCCCGCCCGGTGCCTGCGCAGATTTTTCCCGTTGCTGTTCCTGGGCGCCAGACAGCGCCTTGAGGACTTCCTGACTGGCGCCGAACGCCTGCAAACGCCCGTCGTTGAGCACCAGCAGCTTGTCAGCCTGGGCCAATACCGAAGAGCGATGTGTCACCAGAACCACCGTGGTGCCTTTGGCCTTGAGTTGGGCGATGGCGCTGGCCAATGCCGCTTCACCAACGGTGTCGAGGTTGGAGTTCGGCTCATCGAGCACCACCAGGCTTGGATCGCCATACATCGCGCGGGCCAGGGCCACACGCTGTTTCTGACCGCCAGACAGGCCGCTGCCGTCCTCGCCCAGTTGCGTGTCGTAGCCCTGCGGCAAGCGCAGAATCATTTCGTGTACGCCGGCCTGTTGCGCGGCGGCCACGACTTTTTCCGGATTGGCCTCGCTGAAGCGGGCAATGTTCTCAGCGATGCTGCCGCTGAACAGTTCGATGTCTTGTGGCAGGTAGCCAACATACGGGCCGAGCTCGTCGCGGTTCCAGCGATGGATGTCGGCGCCGTCCAGGCGCACCGTGCCACCGAAGGTCGGCCACACGCCGACCAGCACGCGGGCCAGGGTCGACTTGCCGGAACCGGAGGCACCGAGCACGCCGAGCACTTCGCCGGCGCCCAGATTGAAATTGATCATCTGCAAGGTTGCCGCGCGCTGACCCGGAGGGCCGGCACTGACCTGTTCAAAGGTGATCTGGCCTTTCGGCGCCGGCAACGCCATGGCGTCGTCACTCGGCGGGAACGCCTGCAGCAAGGAGTCCAGACGACGGTAGGCCAGCTTAGCCCCGCTCCACTGTTTCCACACTGCGATCAACTGGTCGATCGGGCTCAGCACGCGGCCCATCAGGATCGAGCCGGCGATCATCATGCCGGCGGTCATGTCGCCCTTGATCACCAACAAGGCACCCAGGCCCAGCACCAGAGATTGCAGGCACAGACGCAGGGTTTTACTGATCGAACTGATCACCGCACCGGTGTCGCTGGCCTGGTTCTGCAGGCCGAGAAACCGCGAGTGCACACCAAACCAGCGCTTGCGCAGCGCACCCAGCATGCCCATGGCCTGAATGGTTTCGGCGTTGTGCAGGTGGCTGGTCGCCAGTTGACTGGATTTCTGCGAGAAACCGGCGGCTTCGCCCAGCGGCTTCTTGGTCATGTATTCGTTGAGGCACGCCAGCGCAATCAGCAACAGCGCACCGGCCGTGGCCAGCACACCCAGCCAGACGTTGAACAGGTAGATGACGAACAGATAGACCGGGAACCACGGCGCATCGAAAAACGCGAACAGCGCTGGCCCGGTGACAAACTGGCGGATGTGGGTCAGGTCGCCCAGCGACTGCCCGGCGTTGCCCTCGCCCTTGAACAGGTTGCGCTCGAACGCCGCCTGATAGACCCGCAGGTTGAAGCGGCGCTCCAACTGGCTGCCGATGCGGATCACGATGAAGCTGCGGATCACTTCCAGCATGCCGATGAACGCAAAGAACCCGACCACCATCAAGGACAGCATCGCCAAGGTGGTTTCGTTCTGCGAAGACAGCACGCGGTCGTAGACCTGCAGCATATAAATGGAGGGCACCAGCATCAGCACGTTAATCAGTGCGGTAAAGCACCCGACGCTGATCAGAATGCTTTTATAGTCACCCAAAGCCTTGAATAAGGGAGCGGTGGCTGGGGCCTTCGCCATCTTCATTGATTATTCCTGAAATAATTTCCCCGCCATTCTTTGGCGAGGCGCTTCTATTAATTATCCGTGCGCATGCCGGAATATCGCTTGCAACTTTGCATTGGCACTTCAATCACAACTTCCGTTATACAACCGGTTATTCGTTGTATTGGCGTGACGCTTATAACTGCAACGTGGCACCTTATATTCAACTGTCAGTCGTTGCTGATACTCACGGCTTGTGCGCGTTGCGCTCGAGCGTAATCACCAGGCCCGACTTCAAAGTACTCAGATAAAGCCCGTCACGTTGTCGGCTGAAAAACTGGATTCTTGAACCTTCCTTGCCAGTAATCGACAGGCCGTCCGGGTCGGGAAACCAGCCGATCGGCGTTTGCTCCAGCCACGCCCCCAGGCATTCAGCGCCTTTGCCCAGCGTCTGGTTGGGTTCGAGATCGATCAGGCACGTATTCGATGGCTTGTCCTGCAAGGACTGCGCTTGCGGGACGTCGTCAGGTGCGGTCAGAACGGCCTGCCACTGCCCGGCAAAAACCGATGGATCTTCGAGTCTGAGGCTGCTTGCCATGGTTGTTTCTCCAGAAATCGTGATGAACGCCGCCGAAAGCCACGCCATTGCCTTGTAGGTAAAAGCTTTGCAGATCATGAGAAAATTCGCTCCGGCACGTAGCCTTGCCCAGCGGCCAAATGGATGCAAGTAAAGAAAGCGGCGCATCAAGCGCCGCTTTCCTGTTCACATCACGCCACGATGTCGCTGGTGGCTGCCTGGCCAACGGTGCTGACCTGGAAGTCCGCCACGCCGTGCCCGGAGAAGTCCACCGACAACAGGCTGTTGCCGCCCGACGACGTCAGGATCGCGTCACCGGCTGCACCGGTGAAGCTGTTGACGAAGTGCAGGCCTGCACCGTTGGTGATGGCGCTCAGGTCGATTTTGTCCAGACCGCTGACGAAATCGAGGATCTGATCGATCGCACCCGGCTTGGAGTCGGAACTGGCCGCGAACACAAACGTGTCCGAACCCGAGCCGCCCCACAGTTTGTCCGCACCACCGGCGCCATAGATGATGTCGTTGCCGGCACCGCCTTTCAGCTCGTTGGACGCACTGTTGCCAATCAGCAGGTCATTGCCCGAGCCGCCGATGGCGTTTTCGATGGTGACGCCCTTGGCGATGGACACGTTGCCGATCATGCCGCCAACGTCAGAGAACGAGGCTTCATTGAGGTTGATCTTCTGGTTCTGGGTGAAACCCGAGAAGTCGAAGGTGTCCTTGCCGCCCGCATCCCACACCGAGAACACCAGCTTGTCGCTCGACGACGAGGCGCTGAGGAAATCGCGACCGGCGTTGGAGTTGAAGCCGTAGGTGGTGTCACCGGTACGGGTGTTCATGTTGGCGCCGTAGAGCTTCTGGATGGCAGCGATGTCATCCATCAGCGGGCCAGAGGAATAGGCTTCCACGCCGCCCTTGCTGAAGTTCTGGCTGGTATTGCTTTCGCTCCAGTAACTCATAAGGCTGTAACCGCGGGTGTCTTGCCCGTAGGAAGCATCCTTGTAGGTCGGGTTGCCTTCGCCGGCGTTGTAGTCACCAGGGTGTGACAGGCCCAGGGTGTGACCGATTTCGTGCGTCAGGGTTTGACGCCCGTAGTTGTTCAGCCCCGGGGTTTTGTTGACGTCGTATCCACTGCCGGTCAGGTACCAGGACTGACCGTCATAGCCTGGCTCGGTGCCTGGCAGGAAAGCAAACGCCGCTGCGCCTTCCTGGCCGCCGCTGTAGTTACCGAACGTCATGTGGCCATCGCCGCCGCGGGCAGCTTCGGTGAACGTAACGTTGGCAACATCAGCCCAGGATTGCATGGCAAGCACAGACTGGGCTTTTTGCAGGGCACTGAACTGACTGAAACCGGTGACACCCAGGCCGCTGAAGTTAGCGGTTTTGGCGGTCAGAAAGGTGTAGGTCAGTTCGATCTTGCCGCTGTTGTCGAGATCGTGCCAGGAAGCACCGTCTCGCAACAGTTGTGTGGCGGCTTGATCCACCGAGAAGGAGGGTTTGCCATTGACCGTGAGGTTGCCGCCACGGTCGTACTGATGGCTGAAGCTATTGATCTGGTTCCAGGCGGAGCTGGTTGCAGCCAGAGATTGCACTGCGCCGACAGGCACGAATGTGTCTGCGGTGATATCAATAGCGTTAGCTTTTACTTTCGACATAAACACACTTCCTTGTTTAGCAATGGAACAGTTTTTGTCAGATAGCGACAATCCCTGGCGAGATCGTCCTATCACTCGCCCAATGAAGGCATCAGAAACCTGACACAATTTGAAATCTGTCGTCTAGCGTTTTTTTGAGGTCAAATTGAACTGTTCCGGCAAACTGCCGTAAACAAAGCCTGCGGGGGCAAAAGAATGTTTAAGCGGGTTACGTCAGGTCCAATTGTCTGACGATTTTCTATTTAAATATTAAATATCGGTAAGTTGTTTTTTGTTAGACGCGTCTCACTTTCCTGCACTCTATTAGTGCAATGCCAGTGTATTGATATCAATCAATTAAAGTAATTTCGGACGCTACATGACTCATGTGGGAGCGAGCCTGTTCGCGAAGCCGTCCGCGCAGACAACAACCTGTTGAATGGCTGAACGCTTCGCGAGCAGGCTCGCTCCCACGGGTTTTGTGTGTGTTGAAAATTTCAGCTGCCGGTCCGGATCTTGTTCCACACCCGCGTACGAATCCGGTCGATGTTTAGCGGCATCGCTTCCAGCGCAAACAGCTTGCCCATCATCTCCGGGCTCGGGTAGACCTTGGTGTCGCCCTTGATCGCCGGGTCGATCAGGCCGTCAGCCTGCTGATTGCCGTTGGCGTAGTGCACGTAATTGCTGATGCCGGCCATCACGTCTGGGCGCAGCAGATAGTTCATGAACGCGTAACCGGCCTTCTCGTCCGGCGCATCGGCCGGCATGGCGACCATGTCGAACCAGATCGCCGCACCCTCCTTGGGAATCGCGTAACCGATGTCGATGCCGTTCTTCGCTTCCTTGGCGCGGTTTTCCGCCTGCAGGATGTCGCCGGAAAAACCGACAGCGACGCAGATATCACCGTTGGCCAGATCGCTGGTGTACTTCGAGGAGTGGAAGTAGCTGACATACGGCCGCACTTTCATCAGCAGCGCCTCAGCCTTCTTGTAGTCCTCGGGGTTCTTGCTGTGCGGCGGCAAGCCCAGATAATTGAGCGCCGCCGGCAGCAATTCCGGGCCATTGTCGAGGATGGCTACGCCGCACTTCTGCAGTTTCTCCATGTATTCGGGCTTGAAGATCAGGTCCCACGAGTCCACCGGGGCGTTGTCACCCAGCACCGCTTTGACTTTGGCGATGTTGTAGCCGATCCCGGTGCTGCCCCACAGGTACGGGAAGCCGTGCTCGTTGTTCGGGTCGTTGACCTGCAAGGCCTTGAGCAACACCGGGTTGAGGTTCTTCCAGTTCGGCAACTGGCTCTTGTCGAGCTTCTTCAACGCCCCGCCCTGGATCTGTCGGGCCATGAAGTGGTTGGACGGGAACACCACGTCGTAACCGGATTTGCCGGTCATCAACTTGCCGTCGAGGGTTTCGTTGCTGTCGTAGACGTCATAGGTGACGCCGATGCCGGTGTCTTTCTCGAAGTTTTTCGTGGTGTCCGGCGCGATGTAGTCGGACCAGTTGTAAATCTTCACCGTATCCGCGGCCTGAGCAAGGGAGACGGCGAACATCAAGGGTGCCAGTGCGAGGGTCTTTCGGATCATGGGTCGATTCCTGTGTGGGCTGTTTTTTTTGTTGGCAGGCAATCAAAGGATCAAAGCGTCAGAAAATCAGGACGTAGGTCTTGCGCACGGTCTCCTGGATGTCCCAGATGCCGAGCGTGTTGGCCGGCAACATCAATGCGTCGCCACCTTGTATGTGCAGGGTTTCGCCGCCGTTGTCCGGGGTGAACATGCAACGGCCGGAGATGAAGTGACAGAACTCCTGCGCGGTGATCTGCCGGCGCCAGCGCCCCGGGGTGCATTCCCAGACGCCGGTTTCGACGCCGTCGTCGCGCTCGACACTGGTGGTCGAGGCAATGGCGACCGGCTCGCCGAGTGGCACGGCCACCGGGCTGGATTCGTCCAGTTGCAGGGTGGCGGTGTTCTTGAACTGTGTAATGCTCATGGTGGGACCTGTCTTTTGAAGAAAACGGCGGTTAGTGCATGAAACCTTCCATGAAGCCCGCCACCTGACTGGCAAGCTTGCGCCGCCACGGTGCGGTGGCCGGGTTGGCCAGGGTCTGGTCTTCATGGACGAAGCTTTTGATGATCGCGTTGTAGCCAAGCCAGCGACACGGCTCCGGCTCCCAGGCGCGCAGCGCATGAATACCGCCGTCCGGCAGCACCCACGGCTGCTGAACCAGCTCGGTATCGCGCTCCAGAATCAGATCGGCCAGTGTGCGACCGCCCAGGTTGCTGGCACCTACACCCTCCCCGCCATAACCACCGGACAACGCAATACCGTTGGCGCGATCGCAGAGCATGTGCGGCTTGAAGTGCCGGGACATGCCGAGGTTGCCGCCCCAGGCGTGCGTGATCTGCACGTTTTTCAGTTGTGGGAACAGTTCGCCGAACAGATAGCGGCGCAGTTCTACTTCATCGCGGGTCAGATCGAAGTTGTGGCGCAGCTTGCCGGCAAACTGATAACCACCGCGGGCACCGAAGATCAGGCGATTGTCGGCACTGCGCTGGCCATAGGTGACCTGACGGCTGAACTCGCTGAAGGCCTGGCCACGGTTGAGGCCGATTTCATCCCAGGTGGCGGCCGACAATGGCTCGGTGGCAACAATCAGGCTTTGCACCGGTAACTGATAGCGACCCAACGGCGGCAGCGTGACTGAATAGCCTTCGACAGCGGGCACGATCCAGCGACTGCGCACGCTGGCCTTGGCCGTGCGCAAACTGCCGGACTGCCAGTGCGTGACCGGGCTGTTTTCGTAGATTTTCACGCCCATGTTCTGCACGGTACGCGCCAGACTGCGCACCAGCTTCGCCGGATGAATGGTCGCCACGTGCGGCGCGTAGATCCCGCCATAGGGCTTGGCGACGCGAATCTGCTGCGCCAGTTGCTCGGGGCTCAGCCAGCGGTAATCGTCTTCGGTCAGGCCTTGGGCGTGCAATTTGTCGAGGTATTCGCGCAGGCTGGCTTCCTGCTCCGGGTAGCGGGCGGCGCAGTACAGCACCCCACCTTTGCGGTAATCGCAGTCGATACCCTCACGTTCGAGAACGACTTCCACCTCATCGGGAATGCTGTGCAGCAGATCAAACGAAGCGCGACGCTGCTGCGGCGAGAGCCCGGCGAGCAGGCGATCCTCGCCCAGCAAATTGCCCATCAGCCAGCCGCCATTGCGCCCGGAGGCACCAAAACCGGCGGTCTGCGCCTCGACGATGGCAATATCCAGCCCCGGCGCGAGTTTTTTCAGGTAGTACGCGGTCCACAGCCCCGTGTAACCGGCGCCGATGATCGCCACGTCGACATCCAGATCCTGTTCCAGCGCCGGCCGCGCGGTGAGCGGCTCGTCGAGTTGATCCATCCACAAACTGATAGTGCGCCACGCCGGCATGCAAGACTCCGCCACTGAAAACTTCGATGGCGTCGATCCTAGTGCGTGACTTCAGCGGATGTCTTGCGCGCGTGCCCGCAAAGAAATTTGTTTGGCGTAGGCCTTGGGTGACTGGCCGGTGTGCTGGCGGAAACAGCTGTAGAACGCCGACAGCGAGTTGAATCCCGCCGCGAATGCCAGCTCGTCGATGCGTAGGGGCGGCGTGGCGAGGTCCAGCGACTTGAGCAAATGTTGCAGGCGGGCCTGGTTGACGTAGCGGTAGAAGCTCTGGCCCAGCACCTGATTGAGCAAGTAGGAAATCTGATTGCGGCTGTACCCGCACTCCTTCGCCACCCGTTGCAGGTCCAGCTCCGGATCGAGGTACGGCTGCTGCCGCTCGAAGTATTGCTGCAGGTCTTCAGCCATGAAGCTCAACTGGCGGGGTGATAACCCCAGGCGACTGACTGCCGGGCGCTGACTGGGAGCGGCGGCTCCCTGGGTTTGCGCGCGCACCAGTGAGGCGTACTCGTTGACCCGCCAGATCAAACCGTCCTTGACCGTTATGGCCTCACTGGAACGGAAAGACACCAGCCCGTCGCCACCGCGCAGGGTCACTTCGTACTGAATGAACGCCGTGTTGCCGTCTACGCGGATCCGGTCACAATGCTCCAGCGCTTCGTCGGATTCTCGCGGCATGCTGACGCGCACGTACTCGCGCAACTCGTCGAGGCCGAGCACGCGGTTCTGAAAGAAATCGTTGTACTGGACGTGCGGGTGATACAACGCCATGACGCTGTCCAGATCGCGGTGTTTCCAGCTCAGGTGATAGCGCATGACCGTGGCGGCCGTGGCCGGGGTCTGTTCGGGGCCGTCATCGTCGGCGTGCATAAAGGGCTCGGCGCAAAAGAACCGAGCTTGCCCAAGTTCGGCATCTCGATCAACGGCTAAACCATGCTGGCCTTTTGGCGATGACGGGCACGGGCGTGACTTACATCAAAAAATGCGCAGCAATCGCAAAATGAACTGAAAAATCTCACGGAAAATTCACATCCGGATGCTACTTTTAACGTCACTGACCGGTTGAGCCAATGAAGGCTCTTCCCACCTAGCATGAGCAAAAGGAAGCGCTCGATGATGAAGGCGGGCTACACATGAATAAAGGTTCCAGTAAAGTCACGTTCCCCAACGCGTGCCAGTTGATGCGCTGGCACTTTCACCCCATGGGTTTCGAAGCGACGATGGATGCGCCGGGCAGCATGATTGCCCGTCTGTTCGATCGTGCCAGCGGTGAAACCATGATCGCCATTGCCGGCATTCCTTGTGCCACGGTGATGAACGCGGCCGATGTCGAACGAATTATCGAAGCCGTGGAAGACGAACTGGAGGCTTTCATTCCTCCAGAGTCTCTCAAGAGTTACGCATAAGCTGTTGTTTTACATGAAAAAGCCCGCCAATGATGGCGGGCTTTTTTGTGCGTGACAGTTACGCGACTGGCACTTTGACGCGGTGATCGGCAAAGAACGCCTTGCCTTGGACAACCCTGTCAGACGCCCTTGGCATGTTCACCGCCTGGGCGTCCTGCGGCTCGACGTACCAATAACAATGGCTGACCGCCCGGGTAATCCCAACGTAGGCCAGGCGCAGAATTTCGTCCTTTTGCGCGGTGTCGTACGGCTCGTTGTCGCCAGCCTTGCCCAGGCCGGCCATGCGGTACACCTGATTCTTGTAAGGCGAACTGGTCAAGTGCTGGCAGTCGCCGAGCAGGAACACGGCATCTGCCTGCAGGCCTTTGGCGCTGTGGTAAGTCAGCTGTTTCAGGCGTCGCGCTTCGTACGGCAAGTTTGAATCAACATTAAGAACAGGCTGAATATGTTGTTCTATCAATGACTTATCGCCACTTTTTCGATAAAGCATCAAGATTGAATCGCCGCGATTGTAGTGCTCGGCAAGGCGTTGCCCCATGGCCTGATCATCGCGTTCCAGCACGTTTACCGGTTGCACCGGCCTGGCTGCACCGCTGGCCTTGGCTTTCTTGCCGGGGATCGCCGGCGCGGCGCGCACAATGTGTTCGGCCGCATCGATGATGTACTGATGGCTGCGGTAGTTATCGCTGAGCATCACGCGCGTGGTGCTCGGTGACGGGAATTCCTTGTTGAACTCCATGAAGTAACTCGGCGAACTGCCACGCCAGCCGTAGATCGACTGCCAGTCGTCACCCACACACAGCAACGACGAGCGCTGGGCACCCCGCCCGACGTGCATGGCCGGTCCGCGACTGCGGATTTCCCCGAGACTGGCCCGGATCCACGAGACGATCTGTGGCGAGACGTCTTGAAATTCGTCGATCATCAAATGCGCCATGGGCCGCAGCAATTCGTAGCCCAACAGCTTGAGGTTCTCCGGCGAATGCTCGCTGAACAGGGCAAACATCCGGTTGTAAGTCATCACCGGCGGTTTCTGATCGAGCAGATGATCCTCCAGCGCACGCCAGAACAGACTCAGCGCCTCAAAGAAGAACCGGTCCGGGTCGTCCTTGGCAAAACTCATGCGCCCGACCGCCTCCGGCACATCCAGCCCGAGGTTTTCGATGAAGCCTGCCGCCGCGACAAAACAATCCAGCAATGGCGCCGACGCCAGCTCGCCCTTGACCTTGTAATCGAAGCCTGGACCGGCGCTGGCGTCAGCCGCCAGCGTCGCCAGAACCCGCTTTGAGGATTCGTAACTATCTAGCCAAATCAATGGCTTACGACAGAAAGCTTGAAACAGTGTGCGCTTTACCGCCCACTCGGCGCGCACGCTGAGCTTGGCATTGGGCCGGCAAATCTGCGGGTTTTCCCGGGGATCGAAGCCGAGTACCACCCAGGCATCAAGGCTGGGAATGTAGCCATGGCAATGAAAGGTCGAACCGTTGATCTCGAAGGTCTGCCGGTTCGGCTCAATGCCTTTGATCGGCCACGCTGCGGCGCGAAACCACAAGTCTTCGATGGCGTCGCACAGTTCTTCATCGCGTTTGGCTGCCAATTCGGTCACCGCCATGCGCTTTTGCACATCCGGGTGATCGCGCTCCAGCTCCCTGAGCTGCAAACCAGCCTTGGCCAACGGTTGAATCAACTGGCGGAAACGCTCGTCTTCATTAAACAAGCGGTGATAACAGGCGTTGAGTTGCCGACGCTGAGCGTCGTTGATCCGCAGATCGAACGGGCTGCTGTCGACCTCTTCGTCAGCGCCTTGTGGCCGATCGTTGAGGTTCTCGAATGCTTGCAAGCGCTCGAATCCCGGCAGGCTGCGAACCATCGGCAAAATTCGCGAGTGGAAGGTGCGCACCAGTTCCCGCGCCTGCTTGAGGCTCAACGCCTGGCCCCAGAGCGCGAACAACTCGATCAGCTTGTTGATGAAGTCCTTGCGCGACTCGCGGGTGAAGGTCACCACCGTCATCGAATCCAGCTCAAAACCCAGGTAGTGCGTGAGCAACAGAATGCGCAGCACCAGCGTCGTCGACTTGCCAGCACCGGCACCGGCGATCACGGACGTTGAAGGTGTATCACTGAAGATCATTTTCCATTGCGCAGCACTTGGCTGGGCATGCTCGGGCAAAAGGCGTGCAACATCGGCCTTCATGCGCTTCTTCAGCTCGGCACTGAGTGGCAGACGCCAGTCGTCGAACAGATAGTTATCGACGCTCGGCGGACGATGCTCGGTGCTGCGACTGTCACGGATCAACAGGACCTGCCGGCCTTCCTCCAGACCTTCGAGTTTGCCTTCTTTGAAACCGTACTCGACACCAGCGGTATGGCCACTGCGAAAACCGTCGGCCTGGCCATGCAGCCATGAAGCGCGGTGCTGCGCGCGTAAACGAGTCAGGCCATGGCCGAAGAAGCGCGCGGCCAGACGCTTGAACCAAGGCATCTCGGCCAGGGGACGGAGTTCGGGAGGAAGATCGGGAGTGTGTTGCGCCACGCTGAGGGACTCCAGTGTGTGAGGCTGTTGGGGCTATGGTGGCGGTATTTGCCAACGAGTTCTAGCTAAATGCTTACAGGTCATTGGTTTAGGCGATGAACTGAAAGTCGGATGAGATCGTTTCGAACCGGTTTTTCATCAGTGGATTCGATGAGAATGCCGCACTTTTTACGCTTTTTCTCGATTGTTGACTGATGGATGATGCCCGTCATTAACCGACGGTCTCGCTTCGTGGCTCAGGCGTTGCGCCCCATGACGAGCCTTTTGAGGAGACGATCATGCTTGAACTCAGACCTTTCAACACGCTGGGCGGCGCTCATCACGGCTGGCTGGACGCCCATCACCACTTTTCGTTCGCCGAGTACTACGATCCGCAGCGCATGAACTGGGGCAATCTGCGGGTGTGGAACGATGACGTGATTGCCGCTGGCACTGGCTTCCCGCAGCACCCGCACCGTGACATGGAAATCATCACTTACGTGCGTGAAGGTGCAATTACTCACCAGGACAATCTTGGCAACAAGGGCCGCACCGAGGCTGGTGATGTGCAGGTCATGAGCGCTGGTTCGGGTATCGCGCACAGCGAGTACAACCTGGAAGCACACGAAACCCGGATTTTTCAGATCTGGATTCTGCCGACTGAAACTGGCGCGCCGCCATCCTGGGGTGCAAAACCATTTCCAAAAGGTCAGCGCGAAGGTTTTGTAACGCTTGCCAGCGGCAAGGACGGCGACGACCAGAGCCTGCGAATTCGCGCCGATGCACGATTGGTGGCGGCGAATATCAAGGCTGGCGAAACGGCGGAGTATCGTCTGGATGCGGGGCGACGGGCGTATCTGGTACCGGCCACCGGAGTGATTGAAGTCAACGGCTTGCGCGCGCAAGCTCGAGACGGTGTAGCGGTGGCGCATGAGCAAGTGCTGACAGTGACCGCGATTGAGGACAGCGAGATCGTATTGGTGGATCTGGCTTAAGTTGCGGGCATGAAAAAGGGGTGATCCATTGGATCACCCCTTTTTTAACATTGACCTTGCCGACCTTGTGGCGAGGTAATTGCCACTATTTCGTGGAAATAGCGCCATCCACCAGGGTCTGCGCTTCGGCCACCAGTTGCTTGAGGTGGTCGTCGCCAATGAAGCTTTCGGCGTAAATTTTGTAGATGTCTTCGGTGCCCGAAGGACGCGCAGCGAACCAGCCGTTTTCGGTCATCACTTTCAAGCCGCCAATGGCCTGATCGTTGCCCGGGGCATGGCTGAGAATGCTCTGAATCTTCTCGCCTGCCAGTTCGGTCGATGTCACTTGTGCCGGCGACAGCTTGCTCAGCAGGGCCTTCTGCTCCGGGTTGGCCTTGGCATCGACGCGTACCGAGAACGGTTCGCCCAGTTCATCGGTCAGTGCGCGATAAGCCTGGCTTGGATCACGGCCGGTGCGGGCGGTCATTTCGGCCGCCAGCAGGGCTGGAATCAAACCGTCCTTGTCGGTGCTCCACACGCCGCCGTCCTTGCGCAGGAACGACGCACCCGCACTCTCCTCACCGCCGAAACCCAGCGAACCGTCGAACAGGCCATCGGCAAACCATTTGAAGCCGACCGGCACTTCGTACAGGCGACGTCCCAGACGTTTGGCCACGCGATCGATCAGGCCGCTGCTGACCACGGTTTTACCCACGGCAGCATCGACGCGCCATTGTGGGCGGTTCTGGAACAGATAGTCGATGGACACCGCAAGGTAGTTGTTCGGTGCCAGCAGACCGCCCGAAGGGGTAACGATGCCGTGGCGGTCGTGGTCCGGATCGCAGGCGAATGCCACGTCGAAACGTTCCTTGAGGCCGATCAAACCTTGCATGGCATGGCTTGACGATGGGTCCATACGAATCTGACCGTCCCAATCGACCGTCATGAAGCGGAAGGTCGAATCGACCTGTTTATTCACCACTTCCAGATCGAGACGGTAGTGCTCGGCAATGGCCGACCAGTAGCGCACCCCTGCCCCACCCAGTGGATCGACACCCAGACGCAGTTTGGCATCACGGATGGCATCGAAGTCGATCACGTTGATCAGGTCAGCAACGTAAGTGTTGAGGTAGTCGTGACGGTGGGTGGTGCTGGCCTTGAGCGCCTGCTCGTAGCTGACGCGTTTGACGCCGGCCAGTTTGTTGGCGAGCAGTTCGTTGGCCTTGGCTTCGATCCACTTGGTGATGTGGGTGTCGGCCGGGCCGCCATTGGTAGGGTTGTATTTGTAGCCACCGCTTTGCGGCGGGTTGTGCGACGGCGTGATGACGATGCCATCGGCCAGCCCCGAGGTGCGGCCACGGTTGTAGCAGAGGATCGCGTGCGAGATCGCCGGCGTCGGTGTGTACTCGTCACCTTCGGCGATCATCACGGTCACGCCGTTGGCTGCCAGCACTTCCAGTGCGCTCGCCCCGGCCGGGGTCGACAGCGCATGGGTATCGATGCCGACGAACAGCGGGCCAGTGATGCCCTGTGCCTCGCGATACAAGCAGATCGCCTGGCTGATCGCCAGAACGTGCCACTCATTGAAACTCAAGTCGAAGGAGCTGCCGCGGTGCCCGGACGTACCAAACGCCACGCGTTGGGTGGAAATCGAAGCATCCGGTTGGCCGGTGTAATAAGCCGTTACCAGTCGCGGGATATCGACCAACAATTCTGCCGGTGCCGGTTTGCCCGCAAAAGGACTGATAGTCATGCAAAACCTCTGAGATAGAGTGGTCCAGGAAATACAGCGCAGTTTACTGGCAGTTTGACCGCAGCGCGACGGGATCTATCCGACAGATTTCAACGTTCATTCCAGAGGCGCCAAGCGCAACGCATCCCCCAGCATTCCGATGATCCCGACCAGGCCGTGTTCACCCTGCTCCAGCAGGCTCAAACGCAGATGATGGCCGTGTAATCCCTGCAGGCTGAACAGTTCACCCGGCGCAATCAGGACCTGCTGCCTGAGCATGCGCTGAAACACATCGCGCATGTCCACCGGACGCACTGAACGCACCCAGACAGTCGCCCCGCCTTGCGGTTCGACAACCTGCAACGCATCGCCCAAGCGTTCGCGCAGCAAGTGGATCATTGGCGTTCGTCGCTCCTTCAGAAGCCGACGAAGTACCTGCAGGTGCTGGTCGATCCGACCATTTCGGTACAGTCGGGCGATAGCCTTCTGGCGGATGGGCGACAGTCGGAATGATCGCATCAGAAAATGCCGCAGCATCTCGCTCTTCCATTGTCGCGACAAGACGAAGCCGTAAGGCGCTTCGATACCAATGATTTTCTCGAATGTGGAGAAGACCAACAGCCGGTCGGGATCGAGCCGATCACGCAAGCGCTCGCCATCCATTGTTTCGCCAAGTTCGCCGTAACAATCGTTCTCCAGAACCCAGGTGCCATGCTCGCGCAGCAGTCTGGCGATGGTGATGCGGTTATCCGCCGGAACCTGCGTACCGCGCGGCATGCACAAGCCCGAAGACAGCAGCACCAGCCGCACATTCCCGGTATTGAGCTGTGTTTCCAGCCATTGCGGCTCCAGGCCGCCGCAGGCCTGCAACGGCAGCTCGATCACGCGCACCTCTGCAGCCTGCAGCAACCGCAGTATCACCCAGTCGCAGGGCGACTCGACCAGAACGGTTGCGTGCCTGAGTTGTAGAACGGCAACCAGGATTTCCAGTACCCCACGCAAGTCCGCCCCGATGTAGACATCTTCGGCGTGCCAGCATTGGCTCGGCGAGGTGGTGTAACGGGCCGCCAGTACGGTGCGCAATTCCAGTTCACCGCAGGGCTGGTCGAGCAACGATGGCTGGCGCGGGTACTGACGCAACAATTCGCGCTCCAACAGCAGCAAGGGGCTGTCCAGCGATTGCACCGAAACCGGATCTTCGGCGCTCAGTAAGCGCATCCCCGGGCGCCGCGCATTGACGTAGACCGTTTCGAGCAGATCATTGCCAACGGCTGGGGGCGTCAACCCTACAACGGCCCGGACGTAGTAGCCGGACTTGGCAACCGAGTAGATCCGCCCTTCCTTCTCCAGCAACGAATAAGCGTATTGAATGGTCGAGATCGATACGTTCAGACGATCTGCCAACTGACGCAACGAAGGCAGTCTGAGATTGCCGTCGCCGGCCGGCTCCGCCATCAATCGCATCAGGTAGCGATAGACAGCCTGGTAAGCAAAACCCGGTTCCCCTGCAGCTTTCATGAACCGGCTACCGTGGATAGAGATGCACCGAAGGATCGATCACTCACCTCAACGTTCCGCTGACCGATCACCCAGGCCGGCATCCAGGCCATCGAGACCCGCCGTGTCGAGTGCAGGTTCCAATGCGCGCGCGGCAGTCCCACACATTGGCAAGGGTTCCATGGAATAGAGTCGGCTTATCAGTCTGACCGGCAACCCACTGACATCCACCATCCATTGCAGCACTTGTTCCGGACCGTGCAGCCCTTGCATGGCTCGATGCAAATCGGGCATTGCCACCAGCATGCCGGGATGACAGCTGCGCAGGAATCGTTCGAGACCGGCTCCCCGCTCAATGAATGGCGTGAACAACAGGCAGACCGATTGCGCTTCATTCAAGCCGTAAGTTCTGTACAGACTGCTCGCCGCTTGCTCGCGCAGGTCATCAAGCGCCTGCAGATGGCCGAACCTTGTGATCATTTGTTCGCAGGCCGGCTCCGGCAACTGTTTGTGCTGCATCTGCGCCAATGTGCGCTGGACATGTTCCGAAAAGCCGCTTTCATAGCTGCGGCCGTCAATGAATTCTGCCGTCAAGCCACACAAATGAGCCTCGATCAGAGGGTCTGCGTACTCCCCCATTCCTTGACTGAACGCCCACTCCTCTGACTGAAACCCAAGGAACTCGCTGAGCAACGGCCAGCGTTCTTCCAGTTTGCCCACCACCATGTCATGGATGTCGACGAATGTTGTCCGGCGGCAGGACTCGAATCCGTCTTCGGGGCGCCAGCACAGCCGCTCGGATTCGCTGTAGAAGCCGCGATACAAGTCACCTCCCAGTCCGTCAAGCAAGGCGAACAATTCATCGAAAGTTCCGGCATTGGCCGCCAGCGCACCGATTCCGGCTTTCAGTACGGCACGGTCCAGATTGTCGATGAATTGCTTTTGGCGATGCAGTGACTCGCTGGCAACCCATGCATCGACACCATTGCCCCAGCGGGCAATCTGGCCGTAAAAACCGGCCCATGCCAGGCAGGCGTCATCCCACAACACAAAGGCCTCGTCCCTCGCCCGGCGGTGCCCCATCATCAGAACGTCGGTGCGGTTGGCATCGGTGTTCTCCTTGTCGAGAGGAGCCAGGTGATTGAACGGCAGTACCTGACGATGATCCACCATCAGCAACTCGACCCTGGGATCGTCGTAAAGGAACAGCGCACCGAAGCTGCGGTGCAGATTGTCCAGCGTCGCCGGTCCCATTCCACTCCAGCGCAGCGTGGCGACACGTAAATGGAAAGTAGCGGGCGCCCGACCGGCAATACTCAGTTGCGCGGCTCGCAACAATGCCAGCGTATAGCAACTGTCACGAGTGCCGGACGGTGTCACCATTACCTTGTAGTCACCGATGCGTTCCATTCCGCCGGCGGCGACCACCAGCCGCTGAATCAGCAACTGCAGCGCTGTGCGCTCGGCTCTGGAAAAAAAACTCAGCAATCGTTGCAATACTTGCTGGTAGACATAATTCATTGCCTGATCATGGATCGTGCTCATCAGTACTTTACCCGGCGTAAAAAATTCATATCGCGCTCCAGCGGTGAGGCAGGCGCAATAAATTCATCAATAAGTAATAGACGATCAAATACTAACACTTATGTTTTTGAAGTCATTTGAAACACATGGCACAAAGAAGCTGACAGCTCCGCCCTCAATAGCTCCGCATCCATCTGTTTTTATTGATGTTTTTCTTATATAAAAATATCTGAGGAAACTTCTTACAACGTCCCACGAACATTGAGTACAAGAAAAGCAGAACGCAAATAGGAAACCCCCTACAACCCTTAAACAGAAATAGGTGTTCCGTTCATTGAAGCTTTTTTTAAACAGCGCTAGAAAAACAGAATGCACAGACATGGCTCATTCCTTGAGATGAAAGTAATCATTCAATTATCAGGGCTTACAAGACGATTAGAAGATACAGATAGCGGGCAAAAACCGGTTCAGATACACAAAGGCCAGGCGCCGGGCCTGGCATGTATCGTCATTCGCAGGGAGTACAACGCAAGAGTCCGTGGGGCCACGGACTCTGATCGGAAGGAGTTACGCGGGTTCGACCTGGAGGGCAACCCGTTCGCGGCACGGGCATTCGTCCATGTAGCGGTGTGCTTCAACGAACTCACTGAACGGGAAGACCCGCGTCTTGAGTGGCAGTAACACGCGGTCAGCGGTCAGCTGGTTGATGTCTCGCAATGCGCGTTGCACCGCGACATGGTCCTGAGTAATGCCCAGCTCGGGCTTGCCGGTGAAATTGCCGATGCAGTGCACGAAGAACTGAATGTTCTTCTGAAACGCCGCGCAGGCCGGAAACGGTGTCTGGTTGCCGCCCTGCAGGCCATACAGGACCAGGCTGCCACGCGGTGCGAGCACATCGCCGAGCAACGACATCTGCGGGCCGCCAAGACCGTCGAACACCACGTCGACGCCGCGGTTGTCAGTGATCTTGTTGATTCGCATCAACAGGTCTTCTTCCTCGGTGACGATGACTTTCTCGGCGCCCAGGGACAAAAGGTACTCACGCTCGTCGGCAGTCTTGGTCGCCGCAATCACCCGTACACCCAGCGCCTTGCCTAACTGCACGAAGGACGGACCGGCGCAGTGGCTGGCATCAGTGACCAGGGCAAACTGCCCCGGTTTGACCCGCGCCAGATCGGCGTAGGCAAAATAGGCGATCAACAGCGGTGTGTAATGCACGCTGGCTTCGATCGGGCTGAGCACATCCGGATAACGGGTCACCGCTGTACGTGGCAGAACAATCTGCTCACCGTACACCGGATAGTCGTTCGGGCTCTGGGCCGGAAAACTGGCGACTTTGTCGCCGACCGACAGATCGTCGATGCCTTCGCCGACGGCAGTCACCACACCGGCCATTTCATGGCCGAGGCCAGAAGGCAGACGTGCCTGGGACGACGCCAGGTTCTGACGCCAGAGAATGTCGTACCAGCTGATGCCGATCGCTTCGACACGCACCTGCACTTCGCCAGGACCTGGCTGAGCGGCCGCATGCTCTTCGCATTTGAGCACCTCGGCCGGACCAAACTTGTGAAAACGGATCGTGCGGGACATCGCAAACCTCGTCAAAGTAACCTCTAATGCCCTGAACTCTATCTGGGCTTTTGACCCAAGACTATCAGTGGCTATTAATAGTCGACATGCCTGTCATTGATTCCGCAGTATGGACCGCATGGGCAAAATCGATGAAAAAAATGCTGCCACCGACCCGGCAAACCTGAATTTAGCGGTGCAGAGTACCAGCCTTTCCCCGTAATATTCATGCCGGCCATTGTTCTCATATGGCCGCTCTCGTCAAGCTTGATGACTCTGCCAGGACTCCAGATGAATCGTAATGACCTGCGTCGTGTCGACCTGAACCTGCTGATCGTGTTCGAAACATTGATGCACGAACGCAGTGTGACCCGCGCCGCCGAAAAGCTTTTTCTCGGTCAGCCGGCGATCAGTGCGGCGCTCTCGCGCCTGCGCAGCCTGTTCGATGACCCCCTGTTCGTGCGCACCGGACGCAGCATGGAACCGTCCGCCCGCGCGGTGGAAATCTTCGCCCTGCTCTCGCCCGCCCTCGACTCCATTTCCACAGCAGTCAGCCGTGCGGCAGAGTTCGACCCGGCCACCAGCACCTCGGTGTTCCGCATCGGCCTGTCCGATGACGTCGAATTCGCCCTGCTGCCGATGCTGCTCAAACGCCTTCGCGCCGAATCACCGGGGATCGTGCTGGTGGTGCGCCGCGTCAACTACATATTGATGCCGGGCCTGCTGGCTTCGGGCGAAATCTCCATCGGCGTCAGCTATACCACCGACCTGCCGGCCAACGCCAAGCGAAAGGTCTTGCGCCGCAGCCAGCCGAAACTGTTGCGCGCCGATACCGTACCGGGCCCGCTGAGCCTGGACGACTATTGCGCGCGTCCGCATGCGCTGGTGTCGTTCGCTGGCGACCTGAGTGGCTTTATTGATGAAGAGCTGGAGAAACTCGGCCGCAAGCGGCACGTAGTGCTGGCCGTGCCGCAGTTCAATGGCTTGAGCACCTTGCTCGCGGGCACTGACATCGTCGCGACCGTGCCGGACTACACCGCCGACGCATTGACGGCTGCGGGTGGCGTACGCGCGGAAGATCCGCCGTTGCCGACGCGCACGTTTGAGCTGCACATGGCGTGGCGCGGGTCGCAGGATAACGATCCGGGCGAGCGTTGGTTGCGGTCGCGGATTCAGATGTTTTTCGGCGATCCAGACAGTCTTGAGCTGCCTGCGCATTAAGCAGGCTGCAAAGAGAGACACGCCAAGCATTCGAACTAAAAATCCCCCCAGCGGCGAATCTTCCCCCTCAAACTCAAGCCACGGGCCGGCTGTTGCGATACATCGACAGGCAGTAAAACGACAGCGCCGCTGCCGCCAACGTGCCGCCAACCACCCCGATGTAAGCAAAGCCGAACTGGCTGCCCACCCAGCTGCCCACCAGTGCCCCACCGCCGATGCCGATGTTGTAGATGCCTGAAAACAGTGCCATCGCTACATCGGTTGCATCCGGCGCCAGCACCAGGACTTTCGACTGCAATGCCAGCCCGAAGCCCATGATCGCCATGCCCCAGAACACACTCAGTACGCCGAGGTACGAGACGTTGCCACTCAAAGGCAACAGCAACGCCAGGCACAGGGCGAGCACCGATACGCAGATGATCAGAAAGCGCTGCGGGTTATAGCTGTGCAGGTAGCTGAACAGCAGCGAGCCGAAAATACCGGCGCCACCGAATAACAGCAGGAGTAGCGTCACCACATCGCCGCTCATGTTGGCCACCGTCAGTACGAACGGCTCGATGTAGCTGTAGGCGGTGAACTGTGAAGTCACGACCAACGCCGTGAGAACATAAATCGCCACCAGCGCAGGTCGTTTCAACAACACCGGCAGACTTTTAAGCGAACCCGAATTCTGACTGGGCAGCAACGGCAGAACCTTCGCCAGGCAGAACACCAGCGCCGCCGCAAAGCCTGCAATCACGATGAACGTGGTGCGCCAGCCCATGGCCTCGCCCAACAAGCGGCCGAGGGGAATCCCCAGCACCATCGCCAGCGAAGTACCGGTTGCCAGCAAGCCCAGGGCTTGAACCTGCTTGCCCGGGGGCGCCAGGCGCACGGCCAGAGACGCGGTGATTGACCAGAACAGCGCATGCGACAACGCCACGCCGATCCGGCTCACCAGCAACACACCGAAGCTGGTCGCCAGACTCGACAGGATGTGGCTGGCGATAAACATCCCGAACAGCACAATCAGCAGTCGTCGTCGTTCGACGTTGCGCGTCAGCAGCATGATCGGCAATGACGTCAGCGACACCACCCACGCATAGATGGTCAGCATCAGGCCGACCTGCGCCGTCGACATGTCGAAGCTGCTGCCGATCGAACTCAGCAGACCCACAGGTACAAATTCGGTGGTATTGAACACAAATGCAGCCAGTGCCAGTGCAACCACCGCGTACCAGTTGCCGTTGTTTGTCGCCGTAGAATCACTCATTTAAACGTCGTTTTACTCTTCGATGATCGCGCGCACTCGATCTGTGTCCATCAGTGGGTGTCTTGTAACGTTCTGCGCTGGCGCAACGTTAAGCGGTTGCAGGGGTGCTTCACAACCAGCGACGAAAGATTCGACTGCCTTTTTCATTGGCCTGCATAGCCTTTGACGCGCATGCAATCATTCGTCAGGTCGATCTGTTTTTCCGCAATAACGATCCCGTCCCCTACGGCACTGCCCATGCCGTGGGTTTTGTCGTTTGCAGCAGGGGTTGAGTGATAGCTGGCAGTTGCCGCTTTGGCCTGGTACTGGCACTCAGCTTTATCGTGCTGGATTTCAGCCGCGCCTGCGCCCGGCCTGGACCAGTCATGAACTGAGGTCACACAGGCACTCAACAACGTAGCAAGCAACGCAATAGCCAATAACTTCATGGTGTGTACCGCCGATAAATTAAAAGTCGCAATGCGCCTGGATGACTGGCATTGCCGGGATGGAAATCACTTGCAGACGAACGTCACATGGGTCACTTCATTCACTGGATCGAGCGGCACGCGCGATTGCACATCGAACACATCGACCTGCTTGCCGAGCGATGCGCACTTTTTCTCGGCGCCGTTCAGAGCCAGCCGACGGGCCTCGGAGTGAGTGTGTCGGGACTGCAGTGTTTTGGCCGCAACCTGGTACTCGTAAGGGCCGAGTTTCAGGTCGTGGGACTGCCAGACATAGTTGCCGACCAATGCAATGGCGCTCAGCGCGATAATCATATTGAGCTTCATGGCAAGTATCGGACGCTGGACATTTCATTCTTCATCACGCTCACCCTGCGGGGTCAACAACGCTTCAATCCTGTCATCCGAAGATTCGATGACGCCTGGGGCGGCGTGCCGTGCCGATCAACGCCACAGCACGTCGCCTTGGGGTAATGATTGGGCAGTTGCATATCGAGGTGAAGAAAAACGAAGTATCTTTCAGTCTCCATTAGAAATACTTAACGAGAGTGGCGACCATGCAACTCGACGCAAAACAGATGCAGGCGTTCCTCGCCGTGGTCGACAGCGGCAGTTTCGAGAAGGCTGCGGAACGTCTCAACGTAACGCCGTCGGCGGTGTCGCAACGCATACACGCGCTTGAAGTGCGTCTGGGCAGCTCGGTGGTGGTGCGCGGGCGCCCGTGCGAGCCGACTCAGGCGGGAAGGAAACTGATGCTCTATCTGCGCCGTGCAACCGTGCTCGAAGAGGAACTGCTGAACGATCTGACCGGCGATGAACACGATCACCTGCGCGTGGTGATTGCGGTCAATGGCGACACGCTGGCGACCTGGTTCTTCCCGGCACTGGCCGAGATATTCGTCAGCGAGAATATTCTGCTCGACGTCGTGGTCGACGATCAGGACCACACCTATGCCCTGCTGGAAAGTGGCCAGGTCATCGGTTGCATTGGCACGCGCTCCCAGCCCATGCGCGGCTGTTTTGCTGAGTTGCTGGGCTCGATGCGTTACCAATGGGTGGCATCGCCCTCGTTTCAGCAGCGCTGGTTTGCCAAGGGCCTGAGCCGCACGGCTGCGCGCAAGGCGCCAGTATTTGCCTATTCGCGCAAGGACACCTTGCAGTCGGATTTCATGCAATCGCGCTTCGGTCTGACCGCCGACGCTTACCCCACGCACTACCTGTCACTTCCAGAGGCACGCCTGAAAGCCATACGCCGTGGCCTCGGCTACGGGATGGTGCCGCATATGCAGGTCAGTGATTTGCTGAAAAGCCGCGACCTGGTGGATGTCGCGCCGGGGCATTTCACGGATGTAGAGCTTTATTGGCACGCCTGGGAACTGCAATCACCGCGCATGGAAACGCTCTCCGAGCGCGCGGTACATGCCGCGCGGCGTATTTTGAGCAGCAAGGGGCCGGTAAAACGCTCGACCATGCCGAGGAAGTAGTTGCGTGGCGGATTCAAGTGCTTACTGGCGATTCCGCAAAGCCCTGCGCAAAACTGTGTCGGCAAATCTACAGCCATCATGATGGCAAAGTGATAATGACAAATCCGGCAATAAAGTTTAACTTACCGCCGCCCCGACCGATGGAGGGTCGGGCAATCGCACTCAGTTAAGGAAAACGATGGCAATGGTCTATTGTCGTGCTTGCGCCAAGGAGCTACACGAAACGGCGCTCACCTGCCCCCAATGCGGGGCTGCCCAACAGGCCACCGTGCCGCAAACGCAAGCCGAAATACCCTGGCTGGCCATCGTTTCGTTGATCCTCGGAATTATCAGCGCACTCACCCTGTTTGATGATTCCGAATGGGACAGGGACTCGATTGTCGGTGTGGGCATCCTCAGCCTTGCGGGCCTCACTTGCGGCATCGTCTGTATCAACCAACACCACCCAGGAAGAAACCTCGCGATCGCCGGCATCATTTTGTCAGGCCTTGCCGCGTTCGTTTTGTCCTGTCTATCGATTTGAATAATTTTAGGGAAAGAATATGAGCATGGTTTTCTGCCGCGGTTGCGCCAAGGAAATTAGTAGTCTGGCCGTGGCATGCCCACAGTGCGGCGCGCCTCAGGCAACTCAACAGACTCAACAGACTTATGCAAGCGGCCCCGCCATCACGACGGGTAACCCATACATGGAAGCGCTGAAGAACTACGCAGAATTCAAAGGCCGCGCGACTCGCCGCGAGTACTGGATGTTCGTGCTGATCAACCTGGGTATCTGCATTGTCATGGGCGTTCTCGATGCCATGCTCAATACCAAGGGCGTCCTTTACAACCTCTACAGCCTGGCGATGTTGCTGCCGAGCATTGCCGTCGGCGCTCGCCGCATGCATGACACCGACCGCAGTGGCTGGTGGTTGCTGTTGCCAATCGTCAACCTGGTATTTCTGGTGCAAGACAGCCAGCCAGGTCCAAACCGTTTCGGGCCGAACCGTAAAGGTATCAACTGAGTCAGCCTGTAACTGTTGATCGAGACGGCCTTCATGGCCGTCTCTTTGTTTGTGCTACCCGCCGCTGAAAAGGCCGCTGCACTTTTACCCGCCACGCAACACACATTTGTCATCAAACAGATTGATAGCACCCTAACGAAAGGTGCATGCTAGAGGGCTCGAATCGGTCTTATATCATTCCGAATGATAGTTACCTTTGCTTCATTCGATTCGTGCCATCACAGCCCGCCGAGCATCATCCGCCCATCTTCAATACATTGGCGGATGATTCCATGGAACAGTCACTCAAACATTTGCGCTTCCCGTTGGCCCTGTTGGCCGTGCTGGTGATGAGCGCTTGCGGCAAGACTCCGGAGACTGCCGCCACTATGCCCGCTGCCAAAGTCAGCGTGGCCAAGGTGCTGGAACAACCGGTCAACGAGTGGGACGAATTCACCGGGCGCCTCGAAGCGCCGGAAACCGTTGAAATTCGTCCACGGGTCTCCGGCCAGATCGACGAGGTAGCTTTCACCGAAGGTGCACTGGTGAAAAAAGGCGACCTGCTGTTCCAGATCGACCCGCGTCCATTCCAGGCTGAGGTGCGCCGCCTCGAAGCCCTGGTCGCACAATCGCGCGCCAACGCCACCCGCAGTGAAAACGAAGCCGGCCGCGGTGAACGCCTGCGTGCCAGCAACGCCATCTCCGCCGAACTGGCCGACTCGCGCACCAGCGCTGCACAAGAGGCGCGCGCCGCCGTCGGTGCCCTGCAAGCGCAACTTGATCTGGCCAAGCTGAACCTGAGCTTCACCCGTGTCACCGCGCCAATCAGCGGCCGCGTCAGCCGTGCCGAGATCACCGCCGGCAACCTGGTGACCGCCGACACCACACCACTGACCAGCGTGGTTTCCACCGACAAGGTCTACGCCTACTTCGACGCGGATGAGCGGGTGTTCCTCAAATACACTCAACTCGCCCGCAACGGCCAACGCGGTGCCACCACTCCGGTGTACATGGGGCTGTCCAACGAAGACGGCAACCCGCACCTGGGGCAGATGAACTTCGTCGACAACCAGGTCAACCCGAAGACCGGCACCATCCGTGGTCGCGCCGTGTTCGACAACAGCGACGGCACCTACACCCCGGGTCTGTATGCACGACTGAAACTGGTCGGCAGCGGCACCTACAACGCCATGCTGATCAACGACGAAGCGGTCGGTACCGACCTGGGCAAGAAGTTCGTGCTGGTAATGGATGCGGACAACAAGACCGCATACCGCGCCGTTGAACTCGGTCCGAAGATCGAAGGCCTGCGCATCGTGCGCACCGGGCTGAACAAGGACGACACGATCATCGTCAAGGGCCTGCAGCGGGTACGTCCGGGTTCGCCGGTGACCCCTGAAGTGATCCCGATGGCCAGCGAGCAGACCATTGCCGCCCTGGCCCAACAACGACAAGCGCTGGAAGCCAGCAACCTGCCCAAAGTCGCACCTGCCAAAGGCGCGCCGGGATCGGTTGTGAAGCTTGCCGCTGCGACCCCACGCGGTTAAGGGACGATAACTCCGATGAATTTTTCCCAATTCTTCATTTCACGGCCGATCTTCGCAGCGGTGCTGTCGCTGTTGATCCTGATCGCCGGTGCGATCTCGCTGTTCCAGCTGCCGATCAGCGAATACCCGGAAGTCGTGCCACCCACTGTGGTGGTGCGTGCCAACTTCCCGGGCGCCAACCCAAAAGTCATCGGTGAAACCGTGGCCGCTCCGCTGGAGCAAGCCATCACCGGCGTCGAGAACATGCTGTACATGTCCTCGCAGTCCACCGCTGACGGCAAGATAACCCTGACCATCACCTTCGCTCTGGGCACCGACCTGGACAACGCGCAGGTGCAGGTGCAGAACCGGGTGACCCGTACCGAGCCGAAACTTCCCGAAGAAGTGACGCGCATCGGTATCACCGTCGACAAGGCGTCGCCCGACCTGACCATGGTTGTGCACTTGACCTCGCCGGACAAACGCTACGACATGCTCTACCTGTCCAACTACGCAATCCTCAATATCAAGGATGAGTTGGCGCGTCTGGGCGGTGTCGGTGACGTGCAACTGTTCGGTATGGGCGACTACTCGCTGCGGGTCTGGCTCGATCCGAACAAGACCGCTTCGCGCAACCTGACCGCCACCGATGTGGTGACGGCGATTCGTGAACAGAACCGTCAGGTCGCTGCCGGTCAGTTGGGCGCGCCCCCTGCCCCGAATGCCCAGAGCTTCCAGCTGTCGGTCAACACGCAAGGCCGTCTGGTCTCCGAGGAAGAGTTCGAGAACATCATCATTCGCGCAGGCGATAACGGTGAGATCACGCGCCTCAAGGACATCGCCCGCGTCGAACTGGGTTCCAGCCAATACGCCCTGCGTTCGTTGCTGAACAATCAGCCGGCGGTAGCGATCCCGATCTTCCAGCGTCCAGGCTCCAACGCCATCCAGATCTCGAACGAAGTTCGCGGCAAGATGGAAGAGCTGAAGAAAAGCTTCCCGCAAGGCATGGACTACAGCATCGTCTATGACCCGACGATCTTCGTGCGCGGTTCGATCGAGGCGGTGGTTCACACCCTCTTCGAAGCATTGATCCTTGTGGTGCTGGTGGTGATTCTGTTCCTGCAGACGTGGCGCGCCTCGATCATTCCGTTGGTGGCGGTGCCGGTATCGTTGATCGGTACGTTTGCGGTGATGCACCTGTTCGGCTTCTCGCTCAACGCCCTGTCCCTGTTCGGCCTGGTACTGGCGATCGGTATCGTGGTGGACGATGCCATCGTGGTGGTGGAGAACGTCGAACGGAACATCGAGCTGGGACTGACGCCGGTCGAAGCGACCAAGCGCGCCATGCGTGAAGTGACCGGCCCGATCATTGCGACAGCGCTGGTGTTGTGTGCGGTGTTTGTACCGGCGGCGTTCATCTCCGGCCTTACCGGGCAGTTCTACAAGCAGTTCGCGCTGACCATTGCGATCTCGACCGTGATCTCCGCGTTCAACTCGCTGACCCTGTCGCCAGCACTGGCCGCCGTGTTGCTCAAAGGGCATGACGCGCCGAAAGACCGCTTCTCGAAAATCCTCGACAAGATCTTCGGTGGCTGGTTGTTCCGTCCGTTCAACCGCTTCTTTGACAAGGCCAGCCATGGCTACGTCGGTACTGTGCGTCGGGTCATCCGTGGCAGCGGTATCGCCCTGCTGCTGTACGCAGGCCTGATGGTGCTGACGTTCTTCGGTTTCTCCAGCACCCCGACCGGTTTCGTACCGGGCCAGGACAAGCAATACCTGGTGGCTTTCGCGCAATTGCCGGACGCCGCAAGCCTGGATCGCACCGAAGACGTGATCAAGCGTATGTCCGACCTGGCGCTGAAACAGCCAGGCGTGGAAAGCGCCGTAGCGTTCCCGGGCCTGTCGATCAACGGCTTCACCAACAGCCCGAACGCCGGCATCGTGTTCGTGACCCTGAAACCGTTTGACGAGCGTAAAGACCCGAGCATGTCTGCCGGTGCAATCGCCGGCGCCCTGAACGGCCAGTACGCGAACATTCAGGAAGCGTACATGGCGATCTTCCCGCCACCGCCGGTACAAGGTCTGGGCACCATTGGTGGTTTCCGCCTGCAAATCGAAGACCGGGGCAACCTGGGTTACGACGAGCTGTACAAAGAAACCATGAACATCATCACCAAGAGCCGCAGCGTGCCGGAACTGGCCGGGCTGTTCACCAGCTACACCGTGAACGTGCCACAGGTCGATGCCGCCATCGACCGCGAAAAAGCCAAGACCCACGGCGTAGCCGTCAGCGACATCTTCGACACCCTGCAGATCTACCTGGGTTCGCTGTATGCCAACGACTTCAACCGCTTCGGGCGCACCTATCAGGTCAACGTACAGGCTGAGCAACAGTTCCGCCTCGAATCCGACCAGATCGGTCAGCTGAAAGTGCGTAACAACAAGGGCGAAATGATCCCGCTGGCGACCTTCATCAAGGTCAGCGACACCTCGGGTCCGGATCGCGTGATGCACTACAACGGCTTCATCACTGCTGAAATCAACGGTGCCGCTGCGCCCGGCTACAGCTCCGGCCAGGCCGAAAAAGCCATCGAGAAACTGCTCAAGGATGAACTGCCGAACGGCATGACCTACGAGTGGACCGACCTGACCTACCAGCAGATTCTGTCCGGCAACACCGCGCTGTTCGTGTTCCCGCTCTGCGTATTGCTGGCGTTCCTGGTGCTCGCCGCTCAGTACGAAAGCTGGAGCCTGCCACTGGCGGTGATCCTGATCGTACCGATGACTCTGCTGTCGGCCATTACCGGGGTGATCATCTCTGGCGGCGACAACAACATCTTCACCCAGATCGGTCTGATTGTACTGGTGGGCCTGGCCTGTAAGAACGCGATTCTGATCGTCGAGTTCGCCAAGGATAAACAGCTGGAAGGCCTCGATCCGCTGGCTGCGGTACTGGAAGCCTGCCGTCTGCGTCTGCGGCCGATCCTGATGACCTCCTTCGCGTTCATCATGGGTGTGGTGCCACTGGTGTTCTCCAGCGGTGCCGGTGCCGAGATGCGTCATGCGATGGGTGTGGCGGTGTTCTCCGGGATGCTCGGGGTGACGTTCTTCGGTCTGCTGCTGACGCCAGTGTTCTATGTGCTGATTCGTAATTTCGTCGAGCGCGGCGAAGCCCGCAAAGCGGCCAAGGCGCACAATCTTCAAAAGCCACTGGAGGCGCAACAATGAGTCTGAAAGTCTTCCTGCCGAGTCTGCTGGTGCTGGCGCTGAGCGCCTGCGCCGTCGGCCCTGACTACAAGACCCCAGCCACGGAGGCGGCCAATATCACGACCGCCACCGACGGCGCAGCCGGGCAAAAGAACTTCGACCGATCGAAATTCGAAGGCATTTGGTGGCAGCAGTTCGACGATCCGACCCTCAACCAGTTGGTGACCCAATCGCTGCAAGGCAACCGCCAACTGCGTGTGGCTTTCGCTCGCTGGAAAGCCGCCCGGGCGATCCGTGATGACGTCAGCAACGATGCAATGCCGACCATCACCAGCCGCGCCAGCAGCGATCTGGCCAAGGGACAAATCCCCGGCCAGACCACCAAACGGGTCAACAGTGAGCGCTATGACCTGGGACTCGACATGGCGTGGGAAATCGACCTGTTCGGCCGAATTCAGCGCAATCTGGAAGCCAGCGATGCTGACCAGCAAGCAGCCGAAGCCGATCTGTACCAACTGCAAGTCACCATGATTGCCGAACTGGTCGATGCCTACGGCCAACTGCGTGGTGCGCAACTGCGCGAGAAGATCGCGGTGGCCAACCTGGAAAACCAGCAGGAGTCGCGCAAGATCACCATCAGCCTGCGTGATGCCGGGGTGGGCGATCAGCTCGACGTCGAACGCGCCGATGCGCGTCTGGCCTCGGTCGAAGCCAGCGTGCCGCAACTCCAGGCCGAACAGGTTCGACAGAAGAACCGTATCGCCACCCTGCTGGGTGAGCGTCCTGACAAACTGACCGTGGACCTGAGCCCGAAAGACTTGCCGGCCATTGCCAAAGCCTTGCCGATCGGCGACCCGGGCGAACTGCTGCAACGTCGTCCGGACATTCTCAGCGCCGAGCGCAAGCTGGCTTCGGCCACTGCGCGGATCGGCGTGGCCAAGGCCGACCTGTTCCCGCGGGTCAGCCTCAGCGGTTTCCTCGGCTGGACGGCCGGGCGCGGTTCGCAGATCGGCTCCTCGGCGGCCAACGCCTGGGCGCTCGGCCCGAGTATCACCTGGGCGGCGTTCGACCTTGGCAGCGTGCGTGCCCGCCTGCGCGGCGCCGATGCCGATGCCGAAGGCGCACTGGCGACCTACGAGCAACAAGTGCTGCTGGCCCTGGAAGAATCGGAAAACGCCTTTAGCGATTACGGCAAACGTCAGCAACGCCTGATCTCGCTGATCCGCCAGAGTGAATCGAGCCGCAAGGCTGCCGATCTCGCGGAAATCCGCTACCGCGAAGGCACCACTGACTTCCTGGTACTGCTCGACGCTCAGCGCGAACGCCTGAACGCCGAAGACAGCCAGGCCCAGGCCGAAGTCGATCTGTATCGCGGCATCGTCGCGATCTACAAGGCCCTGGGGGGTGGCTGGCAGCCAGAGACAGTCGCCAGCAAGTAAGGATTTTTCAAGCGCTCCTTTGGTTGGCCGCAACCAACCAATTTTTTGCCCCGCGTATCATTCGGTCGCGGGGCTTTTTTGTGCCTGCTTCCCTTGTAGAAGCGAGCCTGCACGCGATAGCGCCGGATCAGTCGATATCCAGACGCACGGGCATACCGTATTCGCGAGCAGACGCGTCCCCACAATTGATCGACTGGCGAATTTGACTCAACGGCCAAGCTGACCGAAGCTTGCCCCTCTGCTAAAGAACACCCGTTCACGGAAATCGCATGCCTCAGTCCCGCCGCTACCTGCTTATCAGCCTTGGCCTTGTACTGCTCATCGTCGTGGCCTGGTTGTCCCTGCGCTCCACCACCCCGGTGGTGCCCGAGGCGATCAAGCGCGGCTACAGCGAAGCCCTCACGGCGGCCCGCTCCGGTCAACCGGGGGCGGCGCGTCAGCTCTATCAACAATTGGCGCGCCCGGACTTGTCGGTCAAGCGCAGCGTCTGGCTGCTGGCCGAGTTGCCCAACTACCCGAGCCCGCAGGCGCTGAAACTGGCCGACGCGCACCTGCAAAACGAGGCACCCGAGGTGCGCCTGGCAGCGATTCAGAGTGTGGTGGGACTGGTGCCCGGCGGACAACGCAGTCTGTTGCTCGGGCCGATGCTGGAGGATGAAGATCAAACCGTGCGTTTTGCCGCGATCAACGCCCTGCTGGGTCTGACGCCGGACGAGCTCGGCCTGTATTTCGCCCCCCTTCAGCAGGCGATCGATGGCTGGGAGCAGGTGCTCACTGGCCAACCGGAAAGCGCCGCCACCTACGCGCAACTGGCGCGTCTGTATCTGCACAACGCTGAACTCAAACAGGCCCAGCAAGCGCTCGACAACACCTTGCGTCTGGAGCCGGGCAACCTGCCGGCGCTGGTGATGCAGATCGATGTCCTCGATCGCCAGGGCCAGAGCGACGCTGCCCGCCAGCTGCTCGCGAAACAGTTGCAGGCCCAGCCGGATTCCGCCTACCTGCAGCACGCACTGGGTCTGTGGCTGCTGCACCACGGCCAGCGCGAGTTCGCCCTGCTCGGTTTGTCCAAAGCGGTCGAGCTTGAGCCTGACAACAAGGACTACCGCTACGACCTGGCGACCACCCTGCACGCCGCCGAAGAACTGGAAGCGGCGCAAAAGCAATTGCAGGAAGTCGTGCAGCGCCACCCCGCCGACCGCAAGGCCCGGGTGCTGCTGATCAATTACTGGAAAGAAAGCGGCCAGTTGCAGAACGTGCAGGTTTTGCTGGCGCAACTGGAACAGATGAACCCCGATGACCCGGCTTTGCAACAAGGACTCTAAAACCCCTGGCGAGAGGATTTTCCTCTCGCCAGCAAGAAAAAGCGGAACCGCCATCAAGGCATGGGGTCAAGTAATTCAGGTCGTTCAATTCAGTCAGCGGCCTCGATTCCCCTAGTCATGAGAGGGCATTCTTTGTCTACGTCCAACGAGTTGATCAGTGCAAAAGCCGCCACCGGCATCACCGGCCTGGATGACATCCTCGCCGGCGGACTGTCCCGGGGCCATGTGTTTTTGCTCGAGGGTGAACCCGGCACAGGCAAGACCACCGTCGCGTTGCATTTTCTGTTGGCCGGCGCCCGTGCCGGTGAACGCTGTCTGTACATCACGCTGTCGGAAACCGAGCGTGAGCTGCGCCAGGGCGCACGGTCCCACGGTTGGGAACTGAACGAAAACATCGAAATCTTCGAGCTGACCCCGCCGGAAAGTCTGCTCAACGCCGAGCATCAGCAAAGCCTGCTGTACTCCTCCGATCTGGAGCTGGGCGAAGCCACCAAGCAGATTTTCGAAGTGGTCGAGCGCTTCAAGCCGACCCGCGTGGTGCTTGACAGCCTGTCGGAGATTCGCCTGCTGGCGCAGAGCTCGCTGCGTTATCGTCGGCAGATTCTGGCGATCAAACATTACTTCGTGCGTTATGACGCTACCGTCGTGCTGCTCGACGACCTGACCACCGAGTCCCTCGACAAAACCGTGCACAGCGTGGCCCACGGGGTGATCCGTCTCGAAGAACTGACGCCTAACTATGGCGCCGAGCGCAGACGCATCCGGGTGATCAAGTATCGCGGCCAGAAGTATCGCGGTGGCTTCCACGACTTCACCATCATGGGCGACGGCGTGCATGTGTTCCCGCGCCTGGTGGCCGCCGAACATCGCAGCGACTATCCGCGTCTGCAACTTAGCAGCGGCATCAAGGAAATGGATGCCCTGCTCGGCGGCGGTATCGAGACCGGCTCCAGCACGCTGATTCTCGGCCCGGCGGGGACCGGCAAATCGCTGATCTCGATGATCTTCGCCGCTGCCGCCGTGGCTCGAGGTGAAAAAGCCGCGCTGTTTATCTTCGATGAAGAACTGGGTTTGCTGTTCGAACGCATGAAAAACATCGGCATCGACCTCAAGGCCCTGCAAGCCACCGGCAACCTGCTGATCGAACAAGTGGACGCCGCCGAGCTGTCCCCGGGCGAGTTCTCCCACCGGGTGCGCCGCTGCGTCGACGAACGCAACATCAAGACCGTGGTGATCGACAGTATCAACGGCTATCAGGCCGCGATGCCGGAAGAGAACGCGCTGGTGCTGCACATGCACGAGCTGCTGCTGTACCTCAACCGTAAAGGTGCGGCGACCTTCATGACCGTCGCCCAGCATGGGCTGGTGGGCGACATGCAAGCGCCGGTCGATATCACTTACCTGGCCGACACGGTGATCCTGCTGCGCTATTTCGAAGCCATCGGCAAGGTGCGCCGGGCCATTTCCATCATCAAGAAACGCACCGGCAGCCACGAATCGACGATCCGTGAATACCGCATTTCGAGCCAGGGCATGACGATCGGAGAACCGCTGGAAGCCTTCCAGGGCGTGTTGCGTGGCGTACCCACCTATCTCGGTGCGAGCAATCCACTGTTGCGGGAAGAAACCTTGTGACGGTCACCGTACCGCTGTCGGAACGGGCGCTGATTCTGGCGCCCATGGGTCGTGACAGCCAGGTGGCCCTGATGATTCTCAATGAAGCGGGTTTTGGTGGGGTGATCGCCGCTGATCTCGGTGCCCTGTGCACCGAACTGGAGCCCGGTGCCGGCCTCCTGCTGATTGCTGCGGAAGCCCTGCGCGGACCGGAACTGGAAACGCTGTTGTTGTATCTGGAACAGCAGCCGGCCTGGTCGGATCTGCCGATCGTCCTGCTGACCCACCACGGAGGGCCGGAACAAGGCCCCTCCTCGCGCCTGAGCAAATTGCTGGGCAATGTCACTTTCCTTGAGCGGCCGTTTCACCCCGCGACCCTGATCAGCCTGGTCTCCACCGCACTGCGCGGGCGACGACGACAGTACGAGGCGCGTGACCGCCTGATCGATCTGAGTGAAAGCGAACGTCGCCTGCAATCGACCCTGGAAACCCTTGAACAACAGGTCGAGGAACGCACCGCGCAGCTTCGGCACAATGAAGAAGCGTTGCGCCAGTCGCAGAAAATGGAAGCGGTCGGCCAGCTCACCGGCGGCATCGCCCACGACTTCAACAACATGCTGACCGGGATCATCGGCAGCCTCGAACTGCTGCGCCGCCGGCTGGCTCGCGGACGCACCGAAGACCTCGACAGCCTGATTGATCTGGGCGTGACCTCAGCCAACCGCGCTGCCGGTCTGACTCACCGTTTGCTGGCCTTTTCCCGCCGGCAATCGCTGGATTCCAAAGCCGTGCAGATGAACACGCTAGTGCTGTCGATGGGCGAGTTGCTGCAACGCAGCCTCAACGAAAGCATCCAGTTGGACATGCGCCTGAACGACAAACTGTGGGTAGCCGAAGCCGACCCCAATCAACTGGAAAGCGCCCTGCTCAACCTGGTGCTCAACGCCCGCGACGCGATGCCAGATGGCGGCAAACTGGTGGTCGAGACCAGTAACCATGTGCTTGCACCGGAGTTCACCGAGGCCTACAGCAACCTCGAACCCGGCGATTATGTGATGCTCAGCGTCACTGATAACGGCAGTGGCATGCCGCAGAGCGTGATCAACCGCGCGTTCGATCCCTTTTTCACCACCAAGCCGATCGGCCAGGGCACCGGGCTGGGCTTGTCGATGATTTATGGCTTCAGCAAACAGTCCCGTGGCCATGTCTCGATCGACAGCGAAATTGATCAGGGCACCACGGTCAAACTGTACCTGCCACGTTTTCGTGGCGAAGAACTGGACCAGCCGGTATCCGATATCCAGCAGGCCCCGGACGCGCTGGATGGCGAAACCGTGCTGATTGTCGAAGACGATCCCGCCGTCCGCGTACTGGTCAGCGCGGTGCTCAGCGAGTTGGGTTATGCGTTTGTCGAGGCCAGCGATGCCGACGGCGCGGTGCCAATCCTCAACTCGGCGCAGCGCATTGATCTGCTGATCAGTGACGTCGGCCTGCCCGGCATGAACGGCCGCCAACTGGCAGAAATCGGCCGGCAATACCGACCGGGGCTGAAAGTACTGTTCATCACCGGTTATGCCGAGCACGCAGCGGTACGCGGTGGGTTTCTCGACCCGGGGATGCAGATGATCACCAAGCCGTTCACGTTCGATCTGCTGACGGCGAAAGTGCGCGAAATGATCCGTGCATGACATTTACTGGCCAAACCCGACGCAGTTATCTGTCAACTCTGACAGCTATTTAGCAACGCAAGTCAGCGCTTAATCTCCTGAAGGTACATCGCCCCGTTATCCGGGGCGTATCTCACTGGGGGAGCACAGACAATGAAATGCGTGATCCTGCGGCGTCCATCCGCTCTATCACTGAATCAGTTGATCCCATGACAGCGTTATCAGGCTAGCAGCTCCTGAATCTTTTCCTGCAAAACGTCCAGATCGAACGGTTTTTCCAGGATCGGCGCCTTCTGCGTGATCGGGCTGCCGGTCTCGCGGATTTCCTGCGGATAGCCGCTGATGAAAATCACCTTCAGGTCGGGGCGCAGCTTTACCGCTGGTTCGGCGATCTGCACGCCGGAGATACCGCCCGGCAAGCGAAAATCGGTGATCAACATGTCCAGATGCGGCTTGCTCGCGAGAATCTCGAACGCCTGCTCGCCGTTTTCGGCCTGCAACACGCGATACCCCTGCCCTGACAAATAATCGGTCAGGACCATCAAGATAACCGGTTCGTCCTCGACGACGAGTACTACATCTTGTGCATCTACGCTCATGGGAAGCCTTTGTTCGGTCAATAGCTGCTGATACGACCGTGCGGTCACTCAGAGGTTGCGTCGGATGTGCCGTTTTCCTGGATTGGCAGACAAACGCGAAACAGGGCGCCTTCGTTGATTTGACTCTCGACGACGATGGAACCGCCATGGGCGGCGACGATCTGCTCGGAAATGAACAGACCCAGTCCGAGACCGGCCACTACCGTCTTGGCGGAAACCCGCTCGAACTGCTGAAAAATACGTTTCTGATTCTCTTCACTGATGCCGATGCCACGGTCCTGAACCTCGACCCGCGCCTCGTCGCCCTCACGGTACACACGCACCTGGATCGGGCTGCGACCACCGTAACGCAAGGCGTTGGTCAACAGATTGGACACCACCTGCTCGATGCGGAACTCGTCCCAATGCCCCTCCACCGACTCCGGCGCGGTGAAGCTGACCTCGGTCTCGGCCGCTTCGATTTGCTGGGCAAAGTTTTGCAGCAGATTGCCCACCAGTTGCGACAGATCGAAACGATTCGGCCGGATCGACAGCTTGCCGGTGCGAATCCGCGAGACGTCGAGCATGTCTTCGATCAGACGGATCAGGCTTTTGATCTGGCGCTCATCACGGTCGACCATCGCGTGCATCTTGTCGAGGGTGAACGCGGCGGCGTTGTCCCGCGCCAGGTGCATCTTGCGCAACTGCGTTTCGAGTATCAGGCCATTGAGCGGCGTGCGCACTTCGTGGGCGACGATTGACATGAAGTCATCGCGCATCCGCACGGCCTGCTCCAGCTCCAACTGCGTGCTCTGCAATTGCTGCAGCAGCGCTTCCTGCTCGCGGCGGGCCTGCTCCAGCGCTTCGACCTGTTGCTTCATGGCCTTGCTCTGGCGGTACAGGTCGACGAACACATTGACCTTGCTCTTCACCGCGTGGATATCCAGCGGTTTGTGCAGGAAGTCCACCGCCCCGCTCTCGTAGCCCTTGAACGCGTAGTTCAGTTCACGGCCGGCGGCGCTGACGAAAATGATCGGGATGTTCTTGGTTTTTTCGGTGCCACGCATCAACTCGGCGAGCTCGAAGCCATTCATCCCCGGCATCTGTACGTCGAGGATGGCCATGGCGAACTCGTGTTGCAACAACAGCGACAGTGCTTCGTCCGCCGACAGCGCCTTGTAGACGGTGCGGTCTTCGCGCTTGATCAGTGCTTCGAGAGCCAGCAGGTTCTCCGGCAGATCGTCGACGATCAGCAATTTGGCCTGGATATTACTCAGCATGCGATTCGTTCCAGCTCGACAAGCAGACGGCCGATGCCGTGAATGGGTAGGACATGGTCGGGCTGCTGAATTTTCAGCGCAGCCTGAGGCATGGTAGCGACCTGTGCATCTTGTGGGTCCTGAACGATGGTCAGTCCGCCGCGCCGCTTGACTTGCGCCAGGCCCCGAGCGCCATCGTGATTGGCCCCGGTCAGCAACACCGCGGCCAGAGACTCGCCATAGGCGTCAGCGGCGGATTCGAACAGGTAGTCGATGGACGGACGAGAGTGGTGCACGCGGTCTTCAAGACTCAGCGACAGACTGCGATCCTGCTCCACCGACAGGTGATAACCGGGTGTGGCGAAATAAACCGTGCCGGGGGCGATGTCCTGTTTGTCCGTCGCCTCCTCCACCGGCAGCATCAGGCGCCGGGCAAACACCTCGGCCAACTGGCTACGGCGCTCCTCCGGCAGGTGCAACACGACAATGATCGGCAGCACGTAACCCTGGCGCAGCGGCGCGAGCAGCGTCAGCAGGGCCTCGACCCCACCGGCCGACGCACCGACCACAATGGCCTCGACGCGAGGCAAATCCACGGCATGGTTCATAATTTGCGGTAGATCCGTTCTTGTTTGACCAACGGTTCGAACTGATTCGAGTAGCCGGAAAAATCCAGCGTTTCCTTGCTGCCCAGCACCAGAAAACCACGATGGCACAGCGATTCGTGAAACAGACCGAAGGCACGGTCCTGAAGTTTCTTGTTGAAGTAGATCAGTACGTTGCGGCAGGAAATCAGCTGCGTTTCGGAGAACACACTGTCAGTCGCCAGACTGTGGTCGGCGAAGGTCACGTTCTCGCACAGGCTCTTGTCGAAAATCGCGTAGCCGTACGCAGCGGTGTAGTAATCGGCAAACGAGCGCTGGCCGCCGGCCTGCTGGTAATTGGCGGTGTAGGCACGAACGTTCTCCATCGAGAAGATCCCCTGTTTGGCCTTGTCCAGCGAGCGCGGATTGATGTCGGTGGCGTAGATGATCGTGCGGTCGAGCAGGCCTTCTTCGCGTAGCAGAATCGCCATCGAATAGACCTCCTCACCGGTGCTGCAGCCGGCGATCCAGATCTTCAGCGACGGATAGGTGCGCAGCAGCGGCACCACTTCCTTGCGGATCGCCAAGAAGTGCGACGGATCACGAAACATCTCGCTGACCGGAATCGTCAGCAACTGCAGCAACTGCATGAACGCGGTCGGGTCGTGCAGGACTTTCTCCTGCAACGCCGAAATGGTCGCGCATTCGAACTGGCTCAAGGCGTGCTGCACCCGGCGCTTGATCGAAGCGCCCGAGTAATCGCGAAAATCGTAGCTGTACTTGAGGTAGATAGCCTCGATCAGCAACCGCAATTCGATTTCGCTGTTGCGCTCCAGGGAGTGACTGCTTTCCACTAAATGCGTTCCATCTTCGGTAACCACACGCGAATCAACGAGAACAGGCGATCCAGGTCAATGGGCTTGGCCAGGTAATCGTTGGCACCCGCCTGCAGGCAGCGCTCCTGATCGTCCTTCATGGCCTTGGCCGTCACCGCAATGATCGGCAGTTTGCGCCAGCGCGGATCCTTGCGGATTTCGATGGTGGCTTCAAAACCATCCATCTCCGGCATCATCACGTCCATCAGCACCAGATCGATGTCCTCGACTTCATTCAACTTCTCAATCGCCTCACGGCCATTTCGACCGATCACCACGACTGCGCCTTTTGTCTCCAGCGCACTGGTCAGGGCAAAGATGTTGCGCACATCGTCGTCCACCAGCAGCACCTTGCGGCCTTCGAAGACCTTGTCGCGGCTGCGGGCGGTCTTGAGCATCTTCTGCCGTTCATGGGACAACTGCGATTCGACTTTGTGCAGAAAGAGTGTCACCTCATCGAGCAAGCGTTCCGGTGAGCGCGCGCCCTTGATGATGATCGAGCGCGAATACTTGCGCAGCTCGGCTTCTTCATCACGGGTCAGGTTGCGTCCGGTGTAGACGATGACCGGCGGGAACGAGCAGATATCCTCGGTAGACATGCGCTTGAGCAGATCGTTGCCGAGCATGTCCGGCAATTTCAGGTCGATCACCATGCAGTCATAAATCGTCGTGCGCAGTTTCTCCAGCGCCTCCTGCGCCAGGCCCACGGCGGTGATCTCGATGTCGTCGTCACCGATCAGGCGGGCAATGCTTTCGCGCTGCAGATCGTCATCCTCGACCAGCAGCACGCGCTTGACCTTCTGGGTCAGCTTGGCCTCCAGGCGGGCGAATACATCCTTCAGTTCTTCGCGCGTGGTCGGTTTGACCGCATAGCCGATGGCGCCCATGTGCATGGCCGCTTCGACGCGATCTTCAACAGAAATCACGTGCACCGGAATGTGCCGGGTTTCGGCGTGTTCCTTCAGACGCTGCAACACGGTCAAACCGGAATGGTCCGGCAGGCGCATGTCGAGCAGGATCGCGTCCGGAACGAACTCACGGGCCAGGTCATAGCCTTCATCCGCGCCGTGGGCGACCAGGCACTGATAGCCCAACTCGTGGGCCAGGTCGTAAAGAATATGCGCGAAGTTCGGCTCGTCTTCCACCACCAGAATGCAGCGGGTGGCGAACGGTGCCTTGCCACGGTCATCGGCGAAGCGCGGGATATGCACCGGGGCCATTGGCGACACGGCGATCGAAGGCGTCGCAAGCGGTGCCGGGGACGATGCCGGCGGCGTAAAGGTCAGCGGCGCGCGCGGCGCATCACCCTGTTCGCTGTATTGCTGCGGCAACACCAGAGTGAACACGCTGCCCTGCCCCGGCGTGCTGCTGACACTGATCGAGCCGCCGAGCAAGGCTGCCAGGTCCCGCGAGATCGACAGGCCCAACCCGGTGCCGCCGTATTTGCGGTTGGTGGTGCCATCGGCCTGACGGAACGCTTCGAAGATGCTTTCCTGCTGGTCCGCCGCGATGCCGATGCCCGAGTCGCGCACAATGAAGGCGATCTGCTCGTTCGGCTGACCGCTGATGGTCAGGCTGACCGTACCTTTCTCGGTGAACTTCACGGCATTGGACAGCAGGTTCTTGATCACCTGTTCCAGACGTTGGCGATCGGTGAACAGCATGGCCGGCGCACCCGGTTGCAGATCGACGCTGAACGTCAGTTGCTTGTCCGCCGCCAGCGGTTCGAACACGCTGCGCAGGCCGTCCGCCAGGCGCGCGACGCTGGTGTTTTCCGGGATCACTTCGAGCTTGCCGGCCTCGACCTTGGAAATGTCGAGAATGTCGTTGATCAGGTTCAGCAGGTCGTTGCCGGCGGAATAGATCGATTCGGCGAACTTGACCTGCTCGGCGCTCAAATTGTCCTGCGGGTTCTCCGCCAGCAACTTGGCCAGGATCAGCGAACTGTTCAACGGCGTGCGCAGTTCGTGGGACATGTTGGCGAGGAACTCGGACTTGTACTTGCTCGAACGCTGCAGCTCTTCGGCGCGCTCCTCGAGCTGCACCTGCACCTGATTGAGCTCGGTGTTCTTCAGGTCCATGGCGTCGCGTTGCTCGGCCAGGGTCTGCGCCTGTTCCGCCAGTTGCTCGTTGGTCTGTTCCAGCTCGACCTGCTGGGTTTCCAGGTGCGCCTGGGACTCCTTGAGAATCCGCGACTGCTCTTCCAGCTCTTCGTTGGCGGTCTTGAGTTCTTCCTGCTGCACCTGCAACTCTTCGTTGAGCTGCTGGGTTTCGGCCAGCACTTCCTGCAGACGCTGGCGATAGCGCGCCGCCTCGATCGAGGTGCCAATGTTGCCGGCAATCAGCTCAAGCAATTCAACGTCGCGCTGAGTCAGCGGGCGCAGGAAGCCCAGTTCGATCACGCCGTTGACCCGCTCGTCATCACTGGTCGGCACCACCAGCACACTGTGCGGCAGGCCTTCGCCCAGACCGGAGCTGACCTTGAAGTAGTCCGACGGCACCGAATCCAGACGAATCAGACGGCCCTGCTGAACCACCTGACCGACAATGCCTTCGCCGCTGTAGATCGACTGATCCTGTTCTTCCTGCTCGCGGGAAAATCCGTAAGACGCCACCCGCTTCAGGCCACCGTGCTCTTCGCGCACATACAGTGCCGCCACTGCGGTGCCCAGGTACTGCGCGCAGAACTGCAAGATGTTGCGCCCCAGCAGATTGAGCGTCAGTTGCCCCAGCACCTGTTCCGCCAATTCGGTCTGACCGCTGCGCATCCATGCCTGACGCTCCAGACGCTCGGCGCTGGCTTGCTGCGCGGCCAGGTTGGCGCTGTAGCTGTCAGACAGACTGACCAGATCACGCCGGCCTATATACGCCAGCAAACCGCTGATGCCGGCAATAAACAGCAGATAAAGAGAAATGCTCCAGATCGTGGTGCGGCGCACATCTTCGTTACGCGTGGTGCGCAACTGCTGCTCCATGTCGATCACATCTTCGAACTGTCTGCGGATTTCATCAGTCAGGCGCTTGCCGCGTCCGGCCTTGACTGCGGCTTTATAGTCACCGCTGGAGCGCTGCAGATCGATCATCGATTGCGCATAGTTGCTCCACTCGGTCTGCAACGCCTGCAAACGCCGCAAACGGTCGGTCTGCACCGGGTTGTCGGCGGTCAGTTCGAGCAAGGTATTGAGTGCTACGTTGATCCGAGGTTTGGCGGTTTCATACGGGTCGAGGAAGTGCTCGTCACCGCTGAGCAGAAAGCCGCGCATGCCGGTTTCCAGATCCACGGTGAGTTTCACCGCCTCATTGGCGTTATTGATCACCCGGTCGGTGTGCTCCACCCACTGAATCACGGACAGCAGATAAGTGATCAGCGCCACGAAAAACACGGCACTGATCGCACCAACGCCCAATGGCAGCGCGATGTTGCGGGTCAGGAGTTTGCGAAACCGTGTTTCATCTACTGTAGACGGAGTGGACATGGGGCGGCCTTGTCGAACGGTCGAAACCCGGGAGTTTGCCCCAAAACGACGGCATGGATCCATTTTTCTCACAGGTTTTCCGGCAATTTCCTACTTTTGCTGCGCTTCCCGATCAGCCAACAGTTATCCTTGCCGCCCGGATTGCAGCTAATCTTTTTTCTATCGAATCGGGAACTTGTGGCTATGCGCCACTTACTCATGCAAGAGCCCGGCATTTTCGACCGGTCGCCGTCCCCGAATTCACTTCTTGAGAGCTTTCACTATGTCCACCCCAGCGCCCACCATCCTTGTAGTAGAAGACGACGACATCGTGCGCATGCTCATCGTCGATGTGCTGGAGGAGCTGGAATTCACTGTGCTGGAGGCGGCCGACGGCGAGCAGGCGCTTGAGACGCTCAGAGACGAAAGCCGCACGATCGATTTGATGATGACCGATTTCGGCCTGCCGGATATTGATGGTCGTGAGCTGGCGAATCAGGCGCGGGCACTGCGACCCACCCTGCCCATTCTGTTTGCCAGCGGTTATGCCGAAAATATTGATGTGCCTACCGATATGCACGTCATTGGCAAGCCGTTTTCCATTGATCAACTACGTGACAAAGTAAAGCAGGTTCTGGGCAACTAATAATCGCTGTAACGCAACAGCGCCCAACCACCACGAATTCAAGCCTCACTGCGCAGTGACAACTGAGCCACAAGAGCAACAGCCCCACACACTCTATACGTTGTTGTTTAAAAACACCTCACCTAGATTCGCATCACTTTAAACCAAGCCTCAAATGGATTTGATATGAGTGATGCGAACTTTAAAAACAACTTTCACAGGTTGCTGTCCCGGCCGTTCACGGCCATTCCCTACGAAGATACACGCCATACCGGCGACCATCGCGAACGCCTGGAAGTCATTTACAACTTACAGCAACGCACGGCCCACATAGCGTCTCAAGACCCGGTAAACCTTGAGGGCACGAGCCTCACGCTTGAATCCGGTTCGTCACTTGAGCGTGCGCTCCAACCGGGTATCGCCAGCCTGAAAAAGTTTGAAAAAAAACCCGATTTTCAGGCGTTTCTGGCCAAACTCAGGCTGACCGGCCACTCGGTACTACACATGACCGGGCAAGGCGAAATCATTATTGAAACTGCAGGGCGTCGTCAAACTTTCAGCCATACGGCCCTGCCCAATGCCGATTTGATTGAGGACGCTGTCGTATTGATCGAGATGGCAACGTTGACCGGCGGTACGATTACTTCGAGTGAGCGCATCGAACTGGTGCAATGGTTGAAGTTTCATCGTTACAGCATTCCGCAGACCGCTGCAGATGCACAAACGCTCCTTGGCTTCCTGCAACTTGAATACCCGGCAAGTCCGCCGAGCGGTAATTACCGGGAAATGCTCTTGGCAACCGCCGACAGTACGGCCCTGTTGACCCCGGAACAGTGTTCGCAGATCCGCGCACTGACCAAACGCTACACGGGTGGTGAGTCCTTGTTGGAGATGCTGTCGGGCGCCGTGGTCGGCGGGCGCAACTTCCCCTTTCAGCGCACAGAAGCGAGTGATGTTCTACAAAAGATCGTCTCGAGTCCGATCGGCGTTATCTGGGCCAGGGGGTACATCAAGGATCTGGACTGGTACGGCGCCCATGAGAATGAGCCGATGGCCGATGAGCAACTGCATCAGGTGCTGTTGACGGCAGTGCTGCTGGACCTGCACCCGAGCGTTGGCGAGCCGGAACCGCGCAACCATGTTCTGGGCTTCAATCTCTACTCGGCCGACCATATCGAACAATCCTTTGCCTCCGTGCAGACCTGGTTGGAAAAGCATCTGGTCAGACACCATCGCGTCTCTGAGCAGAACGTGGCGCTGGCCGCGCACTTGCTGCTCGCAGGCACGGCACCTGAGTTTCTGGTGCGGGATCTGCCTGCCGACCTGTTGCTGGGTACACCACAATGGGTGGATTTCTGCTGCGCCGTGTCCGTCGTCGAGCTCAACGCCCCCGGATCATCGCGCACCCTGACGTATGCCCGACTCCAGCAATTGATGAAGTACGACTCGGTCAGCGAACCGCAACAGACCCTCAATGCACTGGCCGCAGTGGACCCTGTTATCGACTGGGCGTTACTCAACAGCATTGTCACGATGGACGAGGTCAACGCGTCCACCCAGCAGGCCCTGGAAGCCGCGTTGGCCGCCTACAAACGCCACTCGCAGCAAGCCGCTGAAACGGCGCAAGCCTTGTCCGTGCCACTGCCAACGCGCAAAGCCGTCGCGCGGAGCATCCTGGAGTTTGCCGCGCCGGATTGTGATTATCTGGACGAGGACGTGCTCTATCAAAAAAGAAATTTTTCCTATCAGGACGTCAATGCCGAACCATTGGCGATGTCTCTGGTTGACCTGCACATGTCCAACGACCTGGCGACGGGCGACTGGGACTTGAAACGCGCAGGCAGTGTCTACGCTCAATTTACGCACCTGAAATCGCGCCTCGCACCACCGGATGAGGTCTTTCGTCTGCAGTTCAACCGGGCCTATGTCACTTACACCGACTCAATGGCTACGCAGTTGAAACTTACGCTGTCGTCATTGCCGCTGGTTGATCGCACACGCCTGCTGCGGGGCAAAGTGAGTTGTTTTACCTTACGTCCATCAGTCGCCTCCCCCGGGCTGCCGGACCCTATTGCGACGATCATCTCCCCACCCGGCGATCTGCGTGACCTGATTTTTCTTGAAAACCAGAAAGACAAGGACGCCGCAACAGGGCGCTATGGCGTGGTGATGTGCAGCGAGTACGAAAACCGGCTTTATTGCTACGAGTTGTTCACGTTGCACGGGGAATGCCGGGAAAACCCGCAATTGGCTGAGCTGATCAAGGACAAAGGTCTTTTAAAACTGCCAGCGCGTGAGCATTTTTTCGACAGCATGACGCGCAATTTTACGCCGCAGCCCGTTTATCAACTGCCCACCAATCTGGAATGCTATACCCACGGTGTAACCCCAGGCCTGGTGTCGTCCAGTTGGGGGGTCATTGAAAAACTCGCGGTGCTTCCCGCCGTTCCTGGCTCGGCAGGCCTCAAAAACACAGGCTACTACGAGTGCTTCTACGCCGGTGAGTTTGATCGGCTGGCCAACCTTGTGCTGAAACATCGACCCATCGCCACCTACGATGAACTGGTCAAGGAATGCTGGGGCCAGACCCGGCTAGAGAAACGCCGTCAGGACCGCGAAGAGCAATTCGATACGTTTCTCAACATCGTCGTGCCTTTCAAATCCTGCATTGAAGACCTCAGCTCTGACGATCCGGATCGGCGACGCGATGGCTTGGGCATGTGCGTGATCGAAGCTGCCATGACGCTCGTGCTGGTGGTCGGGGTGGTGGCCAGAATCGCGCTGATTGCCGCCAAGGCTGGAACGACTGCTGCAAAGGCCGCCCGTATGGCGAAAGCGGGCATATTGTTGCTCAACGGCTTGTTCAATCCCGCTGACGGCGTGCCTGATTTACTGCGGGGGGGCGCCAAGCTGCTTTACCGGGGCGTCCACCGTTTTCACCACAACACCACACTGTTAACCGCTGTTTCTGATTTGCGCAAACTGACCGGGAGCGCACCGTATGGTGGCCTGCGCACGGTGGTCGATCCTGAACTGGTTCGGCTTGGCAAATGGCGTCAGACGCCTGCCTCGGCAGACCTTTTCAGCATCTGGGGCATTCGCCACAACGGACAATGGTATGCACTCAGTCGCCAGGGTAAACCTTGGGGGCCGAGGCTCCACCACTTCAAGCCGCACAAGCTATGGCACCTGTTCAACCTGGATAGGTTGATGCCGGCCAGCTACACCCGGAAACTGCTCAAGGACGCTCTGCCGGTTTCCCGAAACAAAATTGACACTGCAATCCGAGCGCTGACGGATCCGAGCTTTACAACAGATTCGGGCCACGCGGTGAAACTGCTCATGGGCGATAACTCGGCAAACGCCAGAGCCAGACTTCTCGGTCATCTTCAGAGCGTCAAAAGTGATTTTTCGAAGGTCACACCCGATAATTTTTCCATCGCCAAGGCCAAAGGATCGTCCCTCGCCTCACTGAATCAGATTTATTACAAAGAGTGGGTGGCTTTACCGCCGGGTGAAGCGAGCAAGAAAAAATTCATGAATATCTATACGGACGAGTTCCACAGCCAGTTCCGAGAAGAGGGTTACAGTCACGATGTGCTGGCGGACGATCTGATACATGAGCTTTTTCACGGAGCGCCCGACACCATGGACCATGCCTACGCCCGTACCCCGGCATCCGGTCGCCAGGGCAACTATCAACGGCTGGATGTCAGAGAGTTGCTCGACTTGACAGCGGGACATATCAAAGACCTCGACACGCTCCAACCGGCGAGCCCTTTCGACAATGCCGAGTCATTCATGCTGACCACCTCATTGCTCAACCAACTGACCCATGACAAGGACATGTATTTACAGAACATCACAGCGATGAAAAAGGCAATCGAACAAAAAACCAGCCAGCGCATCGGCTGGGAGGTGCTGGTGCACCTAAACCCGGTTTGACCCATTGCCGGTGCCGCAATCCTTGCGCGGCACCGGCAAGCGGTGTGGTTTAATTGCGCTTTTTTCCAGGCCCCGCGCCCGCGCATCAAGGATCCACATCATGAGTCAGCTCCCTGCCACCAAAGTTCTGGTCATCGGTTACGTGTGGCCGGAACCCAAGTCCTCGGCGGCCAGCGGCCATGTCATGCAGATCCTCGAAACCTTCCTGCAGCAAGGCTGGGACATCACCTTCAGCAGCCCGGCCGGCCCCGGCGAACACAAGGCCGACCTGGCCGAGTTGGGCATCCGCGAAGTGCCGATAGAACTCAACAGCAGCAGCTTCGACGCTTTCGTCAGTGAACTGGCCCCGGATATCGTCTTGTTCGATCAGTTCATGATGGAAGAACAGTTCGGCTGGCGCGTTGAGAAACATTGCCCGAACGCTTTGCGGGTATTGGAGACATCCGACCTGCAAAGCCTGCGACACGCCCGTCACCAGCGGCTCAAGGAGCGGTTGAAGGACGATCCGGACAATCAGGACTTCACGGCGCTGTTCGCCCCGGCGCTAGCTGAAGAGTTCGCGTTGATGGCCGACACCGACCTGGCCAAGCGGGAAATCGCTGCACTGTATCGTTGCGACCTCAACCTGATGATTTCCGAAGTGGAAATCCAGCTATTGATCGAGCAGTTCCGGATGCCCCGCGATCTGCTGCACTGGTGCCCGCTGATGCTCGAACCTCCGCGTGGCACCTTTGTGCCATTCGAGGACCGGGCGCACTTTCTGAGCATCGGCAATTTCCGCCACGCGCCGAACTGGGACGCAGTGCTGTGGATGAAGACCGCTGTCTGGCCGCTTATCCGTCAGCAATTGCCCGGTGCCCAACTGCATGTCTACGGCGCCTACACGCCCCCCAAGGCCACCGCCTTGCACAATGCGGCGCAGGGCTTTCACGTGATGAACTGGGCTGAAGATGCGCTGCAAGTGATGTCGCAGGCTCGGGTTTGCCTGGCGCCCTTGCGTTTCGGCGCGGGAATCAAGGGCAAAATCGTCGACGCCATGCTCTGTGGCACCCCCAACGTCACCACGCCCATCGGCGCAGAAGGCATGAGCGGAGCGCTGCCATGGCCCGGTGACGTGGCACTGTCGGCCCAGGCGCTGGCCGATGCGGCAGTCAAACTGCACGAAGACAAGTTGCACTGGACGGGTGCGCAACAGGCCGGCGTCACTTTGTTGAACGAGCGATACCGGCAGCGCGACCATGGGCCGGCATTGATCGGACGTTTACAGGATTGCCGCGACAACTTGTCAGCGTTGCGACGCAACAACTTTACCGGCGGCATGTTGCGCCATCACTTGCATAAAAGCACGCAGTACATGTCGCAATGGATCGAAGCGAAAAACCAGACAAACTAATTATTTATAATTGCAATCGTACATTGCCAATACATTGAAAACAGTATTGCCTTGTACTTATTCCGACTGCAGCCAAGAATGCTTTCGATCTGATCTCATTATTTAACTGATCAGCGACAACTCAACTTATCTGCAACGGAATGCGCCATGAACAACTACCCTTACAAAAACTGGATGACAACTTCGCCGGCTATCAGCCAACTGACAATCGGCGAAGTGGTTTGGCCCGGAGCCCATAACTCCGGGCTGGATCACGATTTTTCCTATCCCGCCTACCTCCAGCTCGCCACTCACTGGTTTGTCTGTCAGGAGGGTCCTTTCATTCAGCAACTCAGCGAAGGCATCCGCGCTTTCGACTTGCGCCTGCATTCGGATGAACATTGGCTAGGGGTAAAAAAGTTTCATACCTTCCATGGCCTTAAACTGTTCCGCGGGCGCGCCCTCAGTGAACTGTTCAGGAGCCTGGACGTATTCCTCACTGAACATCGAGACGAGTTCATCATCCTCGACATTCATGAACTCAAGGGTGTCGACGATCAACCCTTTGACTACAAGGGTTTCCATGAAGCCATCATGACTGAACTGGCGCCGCGGCTGATCCCCGAACACAACCGTCACCTGACACTTGAACAACTTAAAAGAGCCAGTCCGTTACAACGAGTGGTGCTGGCAAGTGATTGGCATCCCGAGTTCAATTCGCCGCTGTACTGGCCGAAGATCCGCCATCACTGGAGCGGCACAGACATCACTTCTCCCCAGCAACTGCAGCAACACATCACGCGAACCCTGGCCAACCCTCCGGCACCCGGCAGCCTGTGGTCATTATCGGCCACCAGCTACGGCGAGCTGGCCGGCGTCAAGCGCATCACCAACGAGCTCAATCAATGGTTTGGCCCGGAATCGGGATGGGCACCGAAGTGCAGCATTATCAATGCCGACTTCGTCGGCGCCACTCGGCTGCCCGACTATTGCCAGCAGATCAACCACGCCAAAGGGCTGAGGAAAGCCCGCGGCTGAGGCGCTGGAACTGTCGGTGGCGGGCGTGCATGATGAACACCCGACATAACAACAGAACGCATCGGACATGACTCGGGCAACCAGAATCACGGACCCCTCCTACGAGCTGATGGACGACCATAACGGGTTGTCCATCATCTACCGTCAGCACGGTTTCCCGTGCCCGCTGGTGCGCTGGCATTTCCATAAGGAATACGAGTTGCACCTGATTGTCGCCAGCTCCGGCAAAGTGTTCATCGGCGATTACATCGGCAACTTCTATCCGCAAACGCTGTTTCTTACCGGCCCCAATCTGCCGCACAACTGGATCAGCCAGGTGGCCGAAGACGAGGTGGTGGAAAAGCGCGACATGCTGGTGAACTTCACCGACGAGTTGTTCGACAGCGGTCATCAGGTGTTTGCCGAACTGAAGAGCCTGACGCCGCTGCTGGAGCGTGCGCAGTACGGGATCGAATTTCGTGACAAAGACACAATCCGTCAGGCCATGGCCCTGATGCAGCAAATTGCCGACACCCGTGGCATCACCCGCCTGGGGCACTTTTTCATTCTGATGGAACTGCTGGCGGCGACTGACGACTATCAACTGCTGTCCGGCGCTACCAATACGCAACTGGCCGACGAACACAACATTGACCGCACCAACCGCGCCGTCGACTTCATCTTCACTCACTACGCCCGCGAGTTGACGCTGGAAGAAGTCGCCGAGCATCTGGGGATGAAGCCGACCTATTTCAGTCGCGTGTTCAAGCAGGCCACTGGACGTAACTTCATCGAGTTCGTCAATCGCCTGCGCATCAGCAAATCCTGTGAACTGTTGGCCGATGGCGACAAACCGGTGACCGACGTGTGTTTCGAGTCGGGGTTCAACAACATTTCCAATTTCAATCGACGCTTTCAGCAGCTCAAGGGCATGACGCCGTCGCACTATCGGCGCCTCGCCGTACAACGCCTGACCGAACAGAACCTCGGTTGACGCACAATTCCCCTGTGGGAGCGAGCCTGCTCGCGAAGACGGAGGATCAGTTGACAAATATGTCGCTGACACACCGTATTCGCGAGCAGGCTCACTCCTACAGTCTTGGATGAAACCTGTACACATTCGCCAACCTTTCCCCGCTGAAAAGCCCTTCCCTGCGTTAACCCCAGCAATCCCCAGTGCAAAAAAGTATTGATTTGAGTGCGACGGATGATTTGTCAGTCTGTCGATTGAGGGCTGTAATCAGCACAGATTCTTCCTGCATTCGGAAGACACAAAAACAATAACTGTCCTTCTGCCACCCGCCGGGTGCAGAAAAGGAGTGCACGATGCAACCCACTGCAAAAGCTCTGCTTGCCCTCACCTGCATGACCCTCAGCAGCGTCAGCCTTGGCGCCCAGACCCTGACCATCGCCACCGTCAACAACAGCGACATGATCCGCATGCAAAAGCTCTCGAAAACCTTCGAGACCGAGCATCCGGACATCAAGCTCAATTGGGTGGTGCTGGAAGAAAACGTCCTGCGCCAGCGCCTGACCACCGATATCGCCACCCAGGGCGGTCAATTCGACGTGTTGACCATCGGCATGTACGAAGCGGCACTCTGGGGTGCCAAGGGCTGGCTGGAACCGATGAAGGATCTGCCGGCCAGCTACGCGCTTGATGATGTCTTCCCGTCGGTGCGCGAAGGCCTCTCGGTCAAGGGCTCGCTGTATGCGTTGCCGTTCTACGCCGAAAGCTCGATCACCTACTACCGCACCGACCTGTTCAAGGATGCCGGGCTGACCATGCCCGAGCGCCCGACGTGGGAGCAGATCGCCGGGTTCGCCGAGAAGCTCACTGACAAGGATAAAGAGCAGTACGGCATCTGCCTGCGCGGCAAGGCCGGTTGGGGCGAGAACATGGCGCTGATCACCACCGTCGCCAACGCCTATGGCGCGCGCTGGTTCGATGAGAAATGGCAGCCGGAATTCAACGGACCCGAATGGAAAAACGCGCTGAACTTCTACGTCGACACCATGAAGAAATCCGGCCCGCCGGGCGCATCGAGCAACGGCTTCAATGAAAACCTCGCCCTGTTCAACAGCGGCAAGTGTGCAATCTGGGTCGACGCCAGCGTCGCCGGTTCGTTCGTGACCGACAAGACCCAGAGCAAGGTCGCCGATCATGTCGGCTTCACTTTTGCACCCCATCAGGTCACCGATAAAGGTTCAGCGTGGCTGTATTCGTGGGCTTTGGCGATTCCGACCAGCTCCAAAGCCAAAGACGCCGCGAAAGAATTCAGCGCCTGGGCCACGTCCAGAGAGTACGGCGCACTGGTGGCCAAGACTGACGGCATCGCCAACGTGCCACCAGGCACTCGCGCCTCGACCTACAGCGATGCCTACATGACGGCCGCGCCGTTCGCCAAGGTCACGCTGGAATCGCTGAAAGCGGCCGACCCGAGCAAGCCGACGCTGAAACCGGTGCCTTACATCGGCATTCAACTGGTGACCATTCCCGAGTTCCAGGGCGTGGGTACCCAGGTCGGCAAGCTGTTCTCGGCGGCGCTGATCGGCCAGACCACAGTCGATCAAGCCCTGGCTGCCGCACAGCAAACCACCGAACGCGAGATGAAGCGCGCCGGTTATCCCAAGTAACCCGCAAAGCTCGTTCCTGACTTCTGTGGGAACGGGCTTGCTCGCGAAGGCGTCGTGTCAGCCAATACACATGACACTGACCCACCGCTTTCGCGAGCAAGCCCGCTCCCACAGGGGATCTCCATAGGTCTGTATGACTCGGTTGTGATTGCCATGAATACTTCAACTGCCAAAGCCCACATCGACCTGTCCCGGCCCCAGCGCAAAAGCCGTGTGGCCAACCCGGGCTGGTTTCTGGTCAGCCCTTCGGTGGCCCTGTTGCTGCTGTGGATGATCGTACCGCTGGGCATGACCATCTACTTCTCGATGATTCGCTACAACCTGCTCGATCCGGGGGTGAACGAATTCGTCGGGCTGGAGAACTTCACCTACTTCCTTACCGACTCCGGCTTCCTGCCCGGCGCCACCAACACCTTGCTGCTGGTCGGCAGCGTGCTGCTGATCAGCGTGGTGTTCGGCGTGGTGATCAGTGCTTTGCTTGAGGCCAGTGAGTTTCTCGGCCGCGGCATCGTGCGGGTGATGCTGATCTCGCCGTTCTTCATCATGCCCACGGTGGGAGCGTTGATCTGGAAGAACCTGATTTTCCATCCGGTCTCGGGAATCCTCGCCTACGTCTGGCGGCTGTTCGGCGCCGAGCCGGTGGACTGGCTCGCGCATTACCCGCTGCTGTCGATCATCATCATTGTCTCGTGGCAATGGCTGCCCTTCGCGATCCTGATCCTGATGACCGCCATGCAGTCTCTCGATCAGGAACAGAAAGAAGCCGCCCGCCTGGACGGCGCCGGCCCCGTCGCGATCTTCTGGCACCTGACCCTGCCGCACCTGGCGCGGCCAATTGCCGTGGTGGTGATGATCGAAACGATCTTCCTGCTGTCGGTGTTCGCCGAGATTTTCACCACCACCAACGGCGGCCCCGGTTACGCCTCGACCAACCTCGCCTACCTGATCTACAACCAGGCGCTGGTGCAGTTCGACGTCGGCATGGCCTCGGCCGGTGGCCTGATAGCCGTGGTCATCGCCAACATCGCCGCGATCATTCTGGTGCGGATGATCGGCAAAAACCTGACTGACAAAGCCTGAGGCCCGCCATGACTCTTCAACAATCCCGCCGGCTGCAAAGCCTGCTGCTCGGCACCCTGGCCTGGGCTATCGCGATCATCATTTTCTTCCCGATCTTCTGGATGGTGATGACCAGTTTCAAGACCGAAATCGATGCGTTCGCCACGCCGCCGCAGTTCATCTTCACGCCAACGCTGGAGAATTACCTGCACATCAACGAGCGCAGCGACTACTTCAGTTTTGCCTGGAACTCGGTGGTGATTTCGTTCAGCGCTACAGCGCTGTGCCTTCTGATCGCGGTGCCCGCCGCCTACTCGATGGCGTTCTACGAAACCCAGCGCACCAAAGGCACGCTGCTGTGGATGCTCTCGACCAAGATGCTGCCGCCGGTGGGCGTGCTGATGCCGATCTATCTGCTGGCGAAAAGCTTTGGCCTGCTCGATACACGCATCGCGCTGATCGTGATCTACACCCTGATCAACCTGCCGATCGTGGTCTGGATGGTTTACACCTACTTCAAGGACATCCCCAAGGACATCCTCGAAGCCGCACGCCTGGACGGCGCCACCCTGTGGCAGGAAATGGTTCGCGTGCTGTTGCCAATCGCCAAGGGTGGCTTGGCCTCGACCGTACTGCTGTCGCTGATCCTGTGCTGGAACGAGGCGTTCTGGTCGCTGAACCTGACTTCCTCGAAGGCGGCGCCACTGACCGCACTGATCGCCTCCTACTCAAGCCCCGAAGGCTTGTTCTGGGCCAAGTTGTCGGCTGTCTCGACCCTGGCCTGCGCGCCGATCCTGATCTTTGGCTGGATCAGCCAGAAACAGCTGGTGCGCGGCCTCTCCTTCGGCGCCGTGAAATGAAAATCGCCCATTCAACACTCTCCCCTGTGGGAGCGGGCTTGCTCGCGAAAACGGAGTGTCATCCAACAATACTGGTGACTGACACGGCCCCTTCGCGAGCACGCCCGCTCCCGCCAAAAACCTGCCCGGCGCAATTGAAATAACTTAAGCGGAGGCCCCTCATGGCCAACCTGAAAATCAAGAATCTGCAAAAAGGCTTCGAAGGTTTCTCCATCATCAAGGGCATCGACCTTGAGGTGAACGACAAGGAATTCGTGGTCTTCGTCGGTCCATCGGGCTGTGGCAAATCTACCCTGCTGCGCTTGATTGCCGGCCTGGAAGAAGTCAGCGGCGGCACCATCGAACTCGATGGCCGCGACATTACCGAGGTCAGCCCGGCCAAGCGCGATCTGGCGATGGTGTTCCAGACCTACGCGCTGTACCCGCACATGACCGTGAAGAAAAACATGTCGTTCGCTCTTGATCTGGCGGGCGTGCCGAAAGCCGAAGTCGAGAAAAAAGTCGGCGAAGCGGCGCGCATTCTCGAACTCGGGCCGATGCTGGAGCGCAAGCCAAAGCAATTGTCCGGAGGGCAGCGCCAGCGTGTCGCCATCGGCCGGGCGATCGTGCGCAATCCGAAGATCTTCCTGTTCGACGAACCGCTGTCCAACCTCGACGCCGCTTTACGGGTACAGATGCGTCTGGAGCTGCTGCGCCTGCACAAGGACCTGCAGGCGACCATGATCTACGTGACCCACGACCAGGTGGAAGCGATGACCATGGCCGACAAGGTCGTGGTGCTCAATGGCGGCAAGATCGAACAGGTCGGCTCGCCGCTGGACCTCTATCACAACCCGGCCAACCTGTTCGTCGCCGGGTTCCTCGGCACACCGAAAATGGGTTTCCTCAAGGGTCAGATCGCTCGTGTCGATGGCCAGAGCTGCGAAGTCTCGCTGGATGCCGGAACGCGCATCACCCTGCCGTTCAACGCGGCAAACCTTAGCGTTGGCAGCGCCGTGACCCTGGGCATTCGCCCGGAACATCTGGAACTGGCTCAACCGGGCGACTGCACCCTGCAAGTCACCGCCGACGTCAGCGAACGGCTGGGCAGCGACACCTTCTGCCACGTCACCACCAACGCCGGCGAAGCCTTGACCATGCGCGTGCGCGGGGATCTGGCGAGCCGCTACGGCGAACAACTGAACCTGCACCTGGACGCCAGCCATTGCCACCTGTTCGACGCTGACGGCGTGGCGCTGACCCGCCCGCTGCGCGCCGCGGCCTGAATTGCGAGACTTGCCCGATGAAACTGAACAGACACAACCTGCACCGCCTTGCCCCTGAAGTGCAACTGCCGGCCTACGGCCTCAGCGACACCCGCCAGGGCATCGCGCACATTGGCGTTGGCGGCTTCCACCGCGCGCATCAGGCGTATTACACCGATGCGCTGATGAATACCGGCCAGGCACTGGACTGGGCGATTTGCGGGGTTGGCCTGCGCGCTGAAGACCGTCGCGCCCGCGACGACCTCAAGGAGCAGGACTACCTGTTCACCCTGTTCGAACTCGGCGACAGCGATGACACCGAAGTCCGCGTGATCGGCGCGATTCGCAACATGCTCCTGGCCGAAGACGGCGCACAGGCGTTGATCGACAAACTCGCCGATCCGCAGATCCGCATCGTCTCGCTGACCATCACCGAGGGCGGTTACTGCATCGACGACAGCAACGGCGAGTTCATGGCGCACCTGCCGCAAATCCAGCTCGACCTCAGGCACCCGGACACACCGACAACCGTGTTCGGCTTTCTCTGCGCAGCGCTGGAAAAGCGCCGTGGCGCAGGCACTCCGGCGTTCACGATCATGTCCTGCGATAACCTGCCGCACAACGGCGCAGTGACCCGCAAGGCGCTGCTGGCCTTTGCCACTCTGCGAAACGCGGGTCTGCGCGACTGGATCGAGCAGAACGTCAGCTTCCCCAACGCCATGGTCGACCGCATCACGCCGATGACCAGCACCGCGCATCGCCTGCAACTGGCCGACAAACACGCGGTGGACGATGCCTGGCCGGTGGTCTGCGAGCCGTTTGTGCAGTGGGTGCTGGAAGACAAATTCGTCAACGGTCGCCCGGCCTGGGAACAGGTCGGCGTGCAGTTCACCGATGACGTTTCGCCGTACGAAGAAATGAAGATCAAACTGCTCAACGGCAGCCACCTGGCGCTGACCTACCTGGGCTTTCTGAAGGGCTATCGTTTCGTCCACGAAACCATGAACGACCCGCTGTTCGTGCGCTACATGCGCGCCTATATGGACCTCGACGTCACCCCGCAACTGGCGCCGGTGCCAGGCATCGACCTGACCGACTACAAAGACACGTTGGTGGCGCGTTTCTCCAATCAGGCGATTGCCGATCAACTGGAACGGGTGTGCTCGGACGGCTCGTCGAAGTTTCCCAAGTTCACTATTCCGACGATCAATCGCTTGATTGCCGACGGCCGTGAGACCAAACGCGCGGCGCTGGTGGTGGCGGCCTGGGCGCGGTACTTGAAGGGTGTGGACGAGAATGGCGATACCTATTCGATTCCCGATCCACGCGCGGCGTTTTGTCAGGGGCTGGTGGCCGATGATGCGTTGATCACCCAGCGTTTGCTGGCGGTTGAGGAGATTTTCGGCACGGCGATTCCACGTTCGGCGGAGTTTGTTGCGGCGTTCGAATGGTGCTGCAACAGCTTGCGGGAGGTGGGTGTGACGCGCACTTTGGAGCGGGTGTTGGCCTGAGTCCAGCGCTGAGACGACTGACGCCTTCGCGAGCAAGCCCGCTCCCACAGGGGAACGCATTTCAAAATGTGGGAGCGAGCCTGCTCGCGAATGGCGGCCTCATATTGGCAGACCTGACACCCTGAGGACCTCACTGTGACAACCCGACAACTCTTCCTCGGCATCGACTGCGGCACCCAGGGCACCAAGGCGATCATCCTCGATGCCATCAGCGGCGAGGTGCTCGGCCAGGGCGCCGCTGCGCACACGATGATCAGCAGCGCCAACGGCCGCCGCGAACAAGACACTCAACAGTGGCTGGACGCCTTTGCGCTCGCCACTCGCCGCGCCTTGCTCGCGGCCCATGTCGACGGTCAGGCGATCCTCGGCATCGGCGTCTCAGGCCAGCAACACGGTCTGGTCCTGCTCGACGACCAGGGCCAGGTGCTGCGCCCGGCCAAGCTGTGGTGCGACACCGAAACCGCTGACGAGAACGACCGATTGCTCAAACACCTGGGCGGCGAAAAAGGTTCGCTGGAGCGCCTCGGCGTGGTCATCGCGCCGGGCTACACCGTGTCCAAACTGCTGTGGACCAAGGAACAGCACCCGGCGCTGTTCTCGCGAATCGCACGCATCCTGCTGCCCCACGACTATCTGAACTTCTGGCTCACCGGCCGCGCCTGCAGCGAGTACGGCGACGCCTCAGGCACCGGTTATTTCAACGTACGCAGCCGTCAGTGGGACCTGCAACTATTGCGCGACATCGACGCCACGGGGCGCCTGCAAGCGGCGTTGCCGGAGCTAATCGACGCGCATCAGGCGGTCGGCACCCTGCTACCGGCGATTGCCGAACAGCTCGGCCTCAACCCAAATGCATTGGTCGCCAGCGGCGGTGGCGACAACATGATGGGCGCAATCGGCACCGGCAACATCCAGCCGGGAGCGATCACCATGAGCCTCGGCTCCTCCGGCACGGTGTATGCCTACGCCGAGACACCGAAGGTCAGCCCGGACGCCTCGGTCGCGACGTTCTGCTCCTCCAGCGGTGGCTGGCTGCCTTTGATCTGTACCATGAACCTGACCAACGCCACCGGTGCGATCCGCGAACTGTTCGAACTTGATCTCGAACAGTTCAACGACCTCGTCGCCCAAGCGCCCATCGGCGCCGAAGGCGTGAGCATGCTGCCGTTCTTCAATGGCGAGCGTGTCCCCGCCCTACCCCATGCCACCGGCAGCCTGCACGGCCTGACCCTGAGCAACCTGACCCAGGCCAACTTGTGTCGCGCCGTGGTCGAAGGCACCACGTTCGGTTTGCGTTATGGGCTGGATCTGTTGCGCCACAATGGTTTACAAAGCCGCAGCATTTGCCTGATCGGCGGCGGCTCCAACAGCGCGGTGTGGCGGCAGATCGTCGCCGACATCATGAACACCCCGGTGATCTGCACCGAACAAAGCGAAGCTGCAGCCCTTGGCGCCGCGATTCAGGCAGCATGGTGCAAGTCATGGTCGAACGGCCACGAAGACACCCTTTCGACCCTGTGCGAGCGCTGCGTGAAGCTTGATCTGAGCAGCGAAACCCTGCCGGTTGCGGCCAATGTCGCGGCGCTCCAGCAGGCCTATGCACGCTATCAACAGCATGTCGCAACCCTATAAAGAGCAAACAATTATGTATTTGGTGTGTGGCGAAGCCCTGTTCGATTTCTTCAGCGAAGACGATGCCAGCGGTCTGGCCTCAAAAGTGAATTTCAAGGCGATTGCCGGCGGCTCGCCGTTCAACGTCGCCGTCGGTCTGCGCCGCTTGGGTGTGGATTCAGCGCTGTTTGCCGGGCTGTCCACGGATTATCTGGGCCGGCGTTTGCAGCAAGTGTTGCGCGAAGAAGGTGTGCGCCCGGACTACCTGGTGGACTTCGCCGCGCCCACCACCCTGGCGATGGTCGCGGTCGGCGCCAATGGCTCGCCGCACTACAGCTTTCGCGGTGAAGGCTGCGCTGATCGCCAGTTGAGTGTTGCGCATCTGCCACAGCTGGACGCGCAAGTGCGCGGTCTGCACATCGGCTCGTTCTCGCTGGTGGTGCAGCCGATTGCCGACACCCTGTTGACCCTGGTGCAGCGCGAAAGCGGCAAGCGCCTGATCACCCTCGACCCTAACGTGCGCCTCAACCCCGAGCCGAACATCGACCTGTGGCGCGAGCGCGTGGCGACCCTGGTGCAACTGGCCGACATGATCAAGGTCAGCGATGAAGACCTGAGCTTGCTGTACCCCGAGCAAGACCCACAGCGGGTCATCGAAGGCTGGCTGCAGCATCGCTGCCAGGTAGTGTTCCTGACCCGTGGCGGTGAAGGCGCGACCGCATTCAGCCGCGCGCATGGTTCGTGGTCGGTGCCAGCGTGTTCAGTGAAGATCGCCGATACCGTCGGTGCTGGCGATACCTTCCAGGCGGCATTGATCACTTGGCTGACCGAGCAAGGGCTGGACTCGGTTGAGGGTGTGCAACAACTCAGCCGCGAGCAGATCGACGCGATGCTCAGGTTTGCCGTACAGGCGGCCGCCCTTACGTGCAGCAAGACCGGTCCGGATTTGCCCTATCGTCACCAGTTGAACTGAGCGCGTAGACTGTCGCCCTTTTTGCACGCATGGGGATGACGGTTTGATTTCGGGGCGCACGGCGGGACTTTTGATACTGGCGGGATTACTCAGCGGCTGCGGCACCTCGCCGCCCCGCTCGCCTGAAGACATCTGCGAAATCTTCCGCGAGAAAAGCGATTGGTACGACGCGGCACAAGTCACGCAGAAGCGCTGGGGCGTCCCGATCCAGGTACCCTTCGCGATCATGTATCAAGAGTCCGGCTATCGTTACGACGCCAAGACGCCACGCAAATACCTGTTGTGGGTGATCCCGTGGGGTCGGGTTACAACGGCATCGGGATACGCGCAGGCCAAGGATGAAGTGTGGTCCGATTACCAGAAAAGCACCGGCCGACACGGTGCCGACCGCGAAGACTTCGACGACGCTATCGACTTCGTTGGCTGGTACATGGACAAGACCACCTCGATCAACGGCGTGTACAAATACGACGCCTATAACCAGTACCTCAACTACCACGAAGGCTGGGGTGGTTTCCGCAACAAGACCTACGCCGGCAAGGCCTGGCTGATGCCTACTGCACGCAAGGTGCAGGCGCGGTCCGACGTGTATGCGCGGCAGTATGCCGGGTGCAAGGAAGACCTGAATCGCGGCTTCTGGAGCCGGTTCTGGCATTGGTTGTAGCGCTGACTGCAAAGACGCCTTCGCGAGCAGGCTCGCTCCCACATTGAGATCTGCGTCGGACACATAGCCTGTGTCCACTGAAGGTCCCCCTGTGGGAGCGAGCCTGCTCGCGAAAGTAATTGATCTGGCGCCACAGTTCTATGGGTTACAACACCGAAAAGTTGTAACTCACAATCAACCGGGTCTCATCCACATCCCGCGCAAACTTCTCATAGTTGGTGCGGTAAGTCGCGTTGCGCAGGCGCAGGCTGACATCCTTGAACGTGCCCGTCTGGATCACGTACTTCAGCTCGCTGTCGCGTTCCCACTCTTTGCCTGCCTGATCGCTGCCCGGGACCTTGATATGGTCACCGTTCACATAGCGGGTCAGGAAACTCAGGCCATTGATGCCGATGGCCTTGAAGTCATAGTCGTAACGCAGTTGCCAGGAGCGCTCCTGCGCCGCCGCGAAGTCGTTGACCTGCACGTAGTTGACCAGATACGGATTGCTGCCATCGAGGTACGGCATCGAATTATCGCCGTTCATGCGCTGCCAGCCGGCGCTGAAGTTGTGGCCGCTGATGCCGTACGAAAGCATGCCGCTCAACGCACGGTTGTCGATCGAACCGGCTCGCTCGGCGCCGCTGTCGGCACTCTTGATCACGCGCAGATCGGCCTTCAGCACACCGTCGCCCAACGGCTGATTGCCGAGCAAACCAATGAAGTGCTGGCGGTAGATGTCTTCCAGTTCCGCGTAGTGATACTGCGCGGTCAGGCGATCGTTGATCTTGTAGTCGAAGCCGTACATGTCGAAATGGTCGGCAGTGATGTTGCAGGCGTAGCGCTTGTTCTTGCAGTGCACGCGAATGTCTTGCGAATCAGTGGAATCGCGCGCGGTGTACTTGTCCAGGCGCGCCGCCATGAAGGTCAGGTCCTTCACCTCTTTGGAGGTCAGCATGGCGCCGTTGAACATGGTCGGCAGCAGACGACCGTCGTTGTACTTGAGCAGCGGCAGATCCGGCAGCAGCGCACCGTACTTCAACACCGTGTCCGAGACCTTGACCTTGGCGGTCAGGCCCATTTTCGCGTACTGGCCCTTGGAGCCGCGCGGGTTCTCGCCGCTGGACGGCAGCAAGCCACTGTTGCTGCGATCGGGGCTGGAATCGAGTTGAAAACCGAGCATGCCCAGCGCATCGAGACCGAAGCCGACCGTGCCTTCGGTGTAGCCCGATTGCAGATTGAGAATGAAACCCTGCGCCGACTCTTCACGCTTGGAAGCGCCCTGGTCGCTGGCGGTGTGCCCATCACGGAAATCGCGGTTGAAATACACCGTGCGCGATTCGATTTTCGCCGTGGTGTCTTCGAGAAAACCACTGGCCTGAGCCTGTGCGGCAAAACCTGCGCACAGCACAACGGCTCCGAAGCCAAACGACTGGCGCGGGGTGATGAGGGGAAATGGGGGACGCATGAAAAACTCCAACAGTACAGCGTTTGCGCCGGGGCGCAGTTAGCCAGAAAAATAGCTCCCGTCCCGGGTCAATAAAGAGCCGGGAAGAAGTGGACACGCAGGGGTGAAGGGCAATGATGGCAGATGGCTTTGATGGGTTGAAGGCGACTTTAGTCTGAAACTGACCGGCTATTCTTCAGCCCGAGATGGGCTCAAGCCGCGCGTCGACCAGTGGCTCGAGACGGCGAAGCGCCCGGTTTCATTAGGCCAAACCACCTGTCTAAGGGTTTCCCCCATGCGCCGCGGAGCCCGTGCCTACGGCATTTGCGCCTTGAACGAGGCGGTTTAATCCTCCATCATCCGTCACCTGCTTATTCAACGGACGGAATTCAAGGCATGCTGGACGCCAACGCTACCCACATTACCCTTACGCTCGAAGGCGCCTCCGCCGACCTGCAAGTGCTGAGCTTCACCGGTCGCGAAGCCCTCAACGAGCCTTTCCGTTTCGACCTCGAACTGGTCAGCGCCCGCCCCGACCTCAAACTCGAAGAGCTGCTGCACAAGCCCGGCGTACTGACTTTTGGCGCCACCGGCGAAGGCAAGATCCACGGCCTGGTGTACCGCATCGAGCAAGGCGATTCCGGCAAGACCCTGACCCGTTACAGCATCAGTCTGGTACCGCAGCTGGCTTATCTGCAGCACAACCATGACCAGCAGATTTTCCAGAATCTCACCGTACCGAAGATCATCGCCCAGGTGCTGGAGGATCGCGGCATTCTGGCCGACGCCTACAGCTTCCAGCTTGGCGCCGAGTACCCGCAACGCGATTACTGCGTGCAGTACGACGAGTCCGACCTGCACTTCATCCAGCGCCTGTGCGAAGAGGAAGGCATCCACTTCCATTTCCAGCACAGCAGCAGCGGCCACAAACTGGTGTTCGGCGACGATCAGACGGTGTTCCGCAAACTCAAGGCCGTGAGCTACCAGCAAGACTCCGGCATGAGCGCCGACAAACCGGTGATCAAACGCTTCAACCTGCGCCTGGAAACCCGCACCACCCGCGTCAGCCGCCGTGATTACGATTTCGAAAAACCGAAGATCCTGCCCGAAGGCGCGGTCAAGTCCGAGTTCGCCCCGGACCTCGAAGACTACGATTACCCCGGTCGCTTCACCACCCGCGAGCGCGGTAAATTCCTCTCGACCCGCGCCCTCGAACGCCATCGCAGCGACTACAAACTCGCCGAAGGCAAAGGTGATGAACCGATCCTGACCAGCGGCCACTTCCTGACCCTGGCCGAACACCCGCGCGGCGAATGGAACGACTTGTGGCTGCTGCTGGAAGTATTCCACGAAGGCAAACAACCGCAGGTACTCGGCGAAAACGTCACCAGCGACGTCACCGACAACAAAAGCGATTTCCACCAGGGCTACCGCAACAGCTTCCTCGCCACCCCATGGGACGCGCACTACCGCCCTGCCCTTGAACACCTGAAACCCAAAGTCCTCGGCAGCCAGACCGCCGTCGTCACCGGCCCTAAAGGTGAAGAAATCCACTGCGACCAGTACGGCCGCATCAAGGTCCAGTTCCACTGGGACCGCGACGGTCAGGCCGACGACAAAACCACCTGCTGGCTGCGCGTCGCCAGCGGCTGGGCCGGCGCCGCCTACGGCGGCATCGCCATCCCGCGCATCGGCATGGAAGTCCTCGTCACCTTCCTCGAAGGCGACCCCGACCAGCCACTCGTCACCGGCTGCCTCTACCACAAGGAAAACGTCGTCCCCTACGACCTGCCGGCGAACAAAACCCGCAGCACCTTCAAGACCCTGAGCTCACCGGGCGGCAAGGGCTATAACGAGTTCCGCATCGAAGACAAAAAGGGCGTCGAGCAGATCTACATCCACGCTCAGCGCGACTGGGACGAGAACATCGAGCACGACCAGAAGATCCGCGTGGGCAATGAGCGGCATGACACGGTTGGGGCCAATGCCTACAGCGAATTCAGAGTCGAAGAGCACCGCATCACCCATTTGAATCGTGTCAGTGAAATGCGGGCGGATGATCACCTGACCGTTGCTGTCACCCAGCACCTCAAGGTGGGCACAGCGCAATTCGTCGAAGCCGGCAGCGAAATCCATTACTACGCCGGCCAGAAGGTCGTAGTCGAAGGCGCAATGGAACTGACCGCCAAAGCCGGCGGCAGCTTCGTCAAGGTCGACGCCGGTGGCGTGACCATCAGCGGCGCCGAGGTGAAGATCAACACTGGCGGCGCACCGGGCGTAGGTACGCCGGCAGCGCCATTGCTGCCGGGGCCGATGAAAGTGGCGGATGCGGATAAGGCGGGTAAAGCACCGCTCCCCGCTCGTCTCAATGAATCAGGCATCACACCGTTGTGCGGCAAACAGAGTAACGGCGCTTGCAGCCGTAAGGATTGCACATGCATGTAAAAGCGCTGAGCGCTCTCTTGGCAGAGCCTCGCTACAACTTCTCGGATCTGCCGGCTGCAAGCGAATCGCTGTGCTTCATCATCGATCAGGGCCTCCAGCCGCAAGCCTTGAGCCGGCTCTATCGAGTCGGTGAACCCATTGTTTCCCAAGGGCTGTTCTTCGGTACTGACTTCGCAGAGATTCCTGAGGGGCCGTTGTGGTTGCTCGCCCCCAGAGCTAGCAAACTGGCCGCAGAAGCGACAAAACTTTGTGAGGAACACTTTTCGGGAATTGCAATCTCAACACACGACCCGGAAAAAGCCTTGGCTCACGCACGCTGGCTCCTCAGAGCTAACGACGGTTCTGGGGGGCAGAGTTTGTTGAGTTACCACAAACCAAGCCTGTGGGCAGCATTGGCCTACACCGCTGATAAAACCTTTGATCAGTTACTGGGCTGCTGGAGCGCCGTTTACTCCCCCGCGCCAAAGAACTTTGGCGCACAGCGTGGTCCATGGTTAGCCTGGATAGCCAACAAAGAAACGACATGGCCAGGTGACAAAGCGCCATTCAACCTTCCCGAAGCGGCCGCGCAAGTTCAGGCGCGCCTCGGCTGGCTGTATTGGGTGGATGAGGAATACACAGCTTTTGAAGAACCGAATGATGATCGTCTGAACGATATCGCCGACAACCTCGACCTTCTGCTCAAGAGCAACATCTATGAAGGTGATCACCTGCTCAAGCTTGGTCATGCCGTGAACGGCCCACTGTTTGAAACACAGCCGGAGATCATGGCGATCCTGCAATCAAAGGACGAGTCGTTTATCAAAGTAGATCGGCTCCTGGAATCAGCCGCCGTCGCCCAACGTTAACGGCGACGCGACAACAGAACGGAATCACCATGGAAATCACGAATCACGCCGTCATGCCCGGCGAAACCCTGAGCCAGATAGCCTCGCGCTACAACAGCACCGTGGCGCAAATTCGCCAACTCAACCCCTTCATTACCAATCCGAACAACGTCAAAGTCGGATGGAACCTGAGCGTACCTAAAAGCACGCAAGCGACCGCTGCGCCTGCCGCTCAATCACCCGTAGCGCCTCAAGCGCCTGCGCAGGCGACCCCGGAAGCCGCCACTCAGTGTTCCGCTGAGGATCTGGTTGAACTGGATCCGGTCAAGGACACTCCGGATCAGAGCTCAAAGACCTTCAAACCCCACGCACCTCCGTGTTCTAAAAAGTTTGCCAGCGCGATTTATGCCACCGAGGAGCAGGAGTTCTGGCTGCTCCCTGAGCGGGCAAAGTCTGCCATCAAAGAATCGATGTTCGCGCTGGATAAAATGATTGCCCCCAGCAAACCACGTGATGCACGTCTGAACGGGCTGCAGGAATCGGGTTTGCTGGAATACTTCCTTGAACCCAAGTTGAGCAACTTCCTCACGGGTGCGAAGCGTACGCGCATGGAAGAATTTGAAGCGATGGGGGATGAGATCGAAATCGATCCCGCCACCGCCAAAAAGAGGCAAAACGAAGCTAACGGAAACAAACCGGCAACGGCTCCTGCGCAGTCCCCGCTAGAGGACACCGCGCAATCGCGTATGGACCGTCTAACGGCAGATCTAGCTACTCAGCAAGACGTCCACAACGCCTATGCCGATTTTTACAAGCGAAGAGCTGAGTGGCATGCGCTAAAAAAAGAAGCGGTAGCGGCTGCGAAGCTAGAAGGCTACACCTACGAAAGCGGCTCGCTCTACTCCAAAGAGGCGATCGAAGCACGCGCACGCGTGCAAGCTTATCTGGAGGCTCGCAAAAAACTCCTAGGCAACAAAGACTTCAAGCAGGTTCCGCTGGAAGACGTTGCCAAAGCCTTGGCGGAAAAGAAGAAAAGTTACGAAAACATCTGCAGCGGCATGAATGACTGCACCGCCGATCTCGTCGGCTATGTTTATACGCTCTACAAAAACGCCGATGCGCTTGATTACCATGCCTACACTGAATCCATTATCAAAGCGTCTGAGTACGGCATCGCACTTCCAGAATTCGCTTTGATTAGTGACGGCCTTCCATCGGGTATCGAGAAGTTCAAACTGTACTTGGATACCGAGAAAAAGCAGGCGGAAGTTACAGCTCAGCTTCAGGAGAAATACAAGCGCTGGATCGAGGCAACAGGCCAGAATGCCCAAGCGCCAGCAGGCCTGGTTGATGCGGAACGTACCGAATGGGATCGCCTGCAAAAAATAAAAGACGACCTTCAGGCCACAGCCCAAAGTAATGTCAGCACTAGCAAACCAGGGCGTTTTCTGGTTTGGGAACCGGAAGAGTTCCAGCCAAAACCGGTGGACCGCATGGTGAAACCGGGCTTTCCGCTGCGTGAAGTCAGTCTTTCTGACGCCAAAGGCACGCCCTTGAGCTGGTTCAGCATGGCGAACCTGAAAGACGCAAAAAAGATCATGAAAGAGGATTCAAAAAAAGCGGCCGGCTCAGTAAAAAAGGTCACTCAAAGTTTGCCCGCGGACGCAACTGAAGGCTCCGCTAAAAACAGTGAAATCAATTCGTTCCGCCAATGGCTTCTAGATCAGGGCGCCATTAAGTTCAGCGATCAAGTCGGCGACTGTTTTGATGGAAAAGGCTGGTTCAAAGCCAAAGACTTTTATGCTTACTTGAAAAAGCAAGGCTATGAGGTCACTGAGCTGGAGGACGACGCGGCGCTGACCAACTGGGGCAATCACCTTCAGCAACTGGTGTTCAAGAAAAGTGTGCGCGGCAAAGTTAGGCTTTTTGATGCCAGTCCCCAGGCGCAATTGGTTCGCTGCCTGACGCCGCCACAGCCAAGCATTCACGGTGAAGTGAAGCTCGAAGGCCCGAAAATGTCTGCCGCCGAGGGCTTCCAGATATCTGGCGAGATGGGATTGAGCCTGGACCTGGCCCGTGGCGAAGTTCAGTTGTTGAAAGTCGACATGCCTGCCAAAGCCAGTGCTCAAGACATTACGCTTGATTACTTGCTGGACGGCAGCCCGCAAAAAATGAATTTCGGCCGCTTCTCCTTCCACTTTGGTGTGAAGGCATGGGGCTACGCCGGAGCATCGTTGCTGCTAGCCGGCAGCGTGGAGTTGAGCCCCATCCTCGGCAACGTCAAATACGGCGCCTCCCTCAGCCCGGTCAAACGCGCACAGCGAGAAGACGCCTCAGCCAAAGAAGAACGTGCAGATCACGACGCGGCCAAGAAAGCCAAAGCCGACAGCGGCGACAACAGCCCTACTCCCGATCTTGAACACAAGTCCAAATCCGGCACCGTTGCCAGCACCAAAAGCACAGACCAAGTGCTGACCGGGCGTGCCGCCAATGTCCAGATCGAAAACGGAGCGAAAGCGACTTTCAATGTTTTCGGAGGCTTGCAAGCCGCCATCGAACTCAGCGGCGCACTGAACTGGGCACCACCTAAAGAACTGGTCGCCCTGCGCACCGCACCAACGATGGGTATCGGCAGCGATAAAGACGCGAAAAAAGCCAATCCATGGCTAACCCTTGCCAAGTTGAGTGGGTCTGTGGGGGTTGCGCTGGGCGCAGGATTCCAGGGAACGGCACAAATTTCTGTGGATAAGGGCCGCTTTATTCTCAATCTGAAGGCTGCGGTAGTGCTGGGCCCAGGTGCTAACGGCAGCTTTAAGTTCGAGATTGGTTATGAGGCGGTGGTTGACATCATCAACTTGTATCGCAAAGAACTGCATAAAACCAAAGGCCGTAAAGTCGAATGGATGGACCCTGAAGCGAGCGAATATGCTTCAGCGCTCAACGCATTGGGCGCTGCTGGGTTGAATGTGGCGATGGCGTACATGATGCGTTGGGATGTTGTGATGAGTCTGTATCAAGCGTTGACTCGGAGCGGCAAGGGGGGGGCGATCGCGGATGCGGTTGTTGAGTACGGCAACCAGAGCGAGCTAGAAGATTGGTGTATTAACGCAATCCCTAGTGCATTGGGCCCACTACTTAGAACGCTAATTAGCCCACCTGAAGCATTTACTGTAAATAGCGAAGGGTCAAAACGAACATATTCGCAATCGGAAGCTCATGCGCTTCAGCAGAAAGCAATTGAGCGAATTCTAGGTTGGATAGTTAAAAATGCAGAAAAGAGCAACACGATTGACAAAGCACAAAGTCAGTTTGAGATAGCATGTATGTCTATGAATGAGTTTGGGATAAAGACCACAGACTCAGAGCAAGACTACTGCAAGAATCGATTTGCTCTGGATAGCTTTATGGCAGAGGGCGCTCAGAATTTACTAGACAAACAAAGCAATAGCGCGAGAGACCGTTACAAAAAACACGTGAAACTTCTCGGCGCAAACCTTTCGGAGTATTGCCAAAGAAATTTCATCCCTCGTCCTAGCTACTCCAGTAGCGGCGCGTCACCGTTCCTTAGAAGCTACTAATGAGCATTGCAAAAAAAATGAAGATTTCCAATCCAATCCTATTGCTAATAATACTGCTTTTTGCGCCCCTACAAGCTCAAAGCACCGAAACGAACAACTTAAACTCAAATATCCAACAGGGCTCCAGCCAGAGCCTCGGGATAATTTTATACAATCAACTGAAAATCGACGCCGCTATTCCGCAACTAGAAAAAGAGGCCAAAGCTGGAAATGTAGATTCTCAATACTATTTAGGCGAAGCTCTACGAAAGCGGAATCGCTTTATGACCAATGAAGCTCAAGGTTGGTATGAAGAAGCCGCAAATAATGGGTCCGTATTTGCAATGATTCAGCTAGGCCGACAGGATAACGACCTCTGTAAAAAAATGAATAATTGCGCCCCTAGCAAGCATTCAAGCGCCGAGTGGTTAAAAGAGGCCAAAGACAAGATTATAAAGGAAGCAAATGAAGGAGATCCAGAATCCTTATATCTGATGTACGAAATAACATTCGATCGTGACTGGTTAGAAAAATCTGCAAATGCAGGCTACGCGCCTGCACAATACTGGATGGCCATCGGTGATCGACAGGGTGAGGGTTTATTCCTTATACCGGGAAGCCGCGAGCAGGCCGTTAGCCGTTGGTTGAAAATGTCTTCAGAAGGTGGAAACTCTAAAGCGATGATGGACTACATTGAGATTCTTTATAAAAAAGGTGATCTTGAGGGGGTTCGACATTGGCTTCAAGCCGCAGCTGAAACGGGAGATCAAAAAGCAATCAGTAGCTATGCCTCTTACATTGCCCATGCGCCTGACCAAGTTGGTTACCCATTGGATCAAGTCAAGGGTTATGCCCTAATCAGTCTACTGAAAGAGTTGGATGGGGGCGGTGCCATTCAGGACTTCGTGCAGGATACACTCGAAGAGATTGGAAGCAAGATGACTGCCGAGCAGATTGAACAGTCAAAAGCCGTGGCAAAGGAGTGGAAAGCCACCCACCCGCCACTCTCTTTCTTTCCTGACAAACTAGGTAACTAACACCAGTGCTGCTGATACGCCACCTTGTTTTGGCATTAACCATTGCCGCCTATGCTGCGACCAGCTTGGCAACCCCACAAGCAAGCGGGCCAACTTTAGGCGTGAGCTTGTATAACCAGCTTAAAATTATCTCAGCCATCTCCGAGCTGGAAAAGGAAGCACAATCGGGAAACGTGGAGTCACAGTATTACTTGGGTGAGGCTCTAAGGAAGCACAATCGCTATATGACTTCCGAAGCGCAACACTGGTATGAAGCAGTTGCAAATAACGGCAACATTTATGCGATGATCCAGCTGGGGCGAAGTAGCCACGACCTCTGTCAACAAATGAAAAATTGCCCCTCAAGCGAGAAAAGTCCGGCTGAATGGGTTGAAAAAGCCAAAGACTTAACATTTCCAAAAGCCAATGAAGGTGATCCCGAGTCTTTGTATTTAATGTACGAAGTGACACTGGATCGCGAATGGTTAGAAAAGTCCGCGCGTGCTGGTTATCCTCTCGCGCAATATTGGATGGCCGTGGGTGAACGACAAGGGAGAGGGTACTTTTTTATTCCAGGAAAACGGGAAGCATCCGTTCGAAACTGGTTAAAGCTTTCTTCTGAAGGTGGTTATCCAAAAGCAATGAACGATCATCTTGAAATTCTATACGAAGAAGGAAACATGGAAAGTGTTCGCCATTGGCTTGAAGTCGCAGCTGAAACTGGCGACCAAGAGGCGGTGAGCAATTATGGGGCTTATATTTCACACACTCCAGACAAGGTTGGTTATCCACTAGATATCGTAAAAGGCTATGCGCTATTCTCCCTTCTGAAAGAGTTAGATGGCAATGGCGGAGTCAGAGAATACGCGGAACAAAAAATCGAAAAAATCGCCGAAAAAATGACGCCGGACCAAATTGAAAAGTCGAAAACTGTGGCAAAAGAGTGGAAGGACTCTCACCCACCTCTCTCCTTTTTCCCTGACAAGCTTGGAAACTAGTTCGAAGTTCTCCCACGGAATTCGGAAGTCGCGTATAGAAAAAGCGGAAAGAGTGAAGTGCATTGATGCCTCACTCCTTCCGCTTTTTACTTACAGCATCAAACCGGCGCCTGCCAGTTCAGCATTTTCTGCTGCGCAACCTGAAGCAAATCGCTGCCATCCTGCGTCAGCAGGTACAGCGCATGTGTGATGTGGGGAATGTCCTGGACGTCGGCGTGTTTGAAGCACAGGCAGTGCAGGGTTTCGAGCAGGTCGGCAGCGGCGCGGATGCGTTGCACGGCGGCTTCGAAGAGGTCTTTCGGGTTGGCTTGGGTGTCGATGACCAGCGGTGCGCTGTCGGTGACGCCGCTGTTGAGCGGGAGGTAGCGGGCGGAGCTTAATTTCAGGATTGGCATTGGAGTTACTCGATTAGGTTGTAAGTAACCGCCGACACCGTGACCAATCGATGGGGAGGCGGACTGTGCGCAGGTTTGGTCAACCGAGAACAACCCAACTCAGCACGCCCGAAGGCGACCCTGCACACAGCCGCCACTGCAATGCACTTCGAGGACATAGATGTCCACGGAGCGAATAATGGCACACTTGTGAGGGCTGTTATTTTAGGTGACCAAACCTAAGTCGCTGATTTTGCAGCGACGCCAAACCATAACCGCCCCACTCCAATCGCCGAAAGCAGACAAGGCATCTGCCCTTGTAGGAATCGGCCCCGCATCCCAGAGAAATCATCCCTCTGCCTGACAGCCGGCGTTCAGCCAGGTTAACCATCGCTTAACGCCGCAGTCCAAGACTGTACTGAACCGCACACCTCAGCCCTTGGCTGGCGCCGAGTGCGGCAGGTTTGGCCGTATTGCGCCGAACGCTCATTCCGTCGCACGGGAGTCCGATTCATGAACATTCGCACGCTGTTGCTTACCTCCGCCCTCGCCTGCACCGCGTTCGCCGGTCTGGCTCAGGCCAATGACACCACCGCGGCCACCAAGCCCGTTCCTTACCAGTACGGCATGCCGTTGCACGTCAACAAAGTGATTTCCATGACCGAGCAGCCCACTCGCCAGTGCAAGGTCGTGACCGCTGACATGAAGTACATCGACAATGCCGGCAAGCCGGAGGAAATCACCTACCGGAAAATGTCTGATGCCTGTAGCGACCAGAACTGACAGAAGGCTCTGATTTGCGGCTTTGCGGTAGGCGCTGGAGGGTTCGCGGGTTATGCTCGGGCCTCTCCTCACTGCCGCAGGGACTCGCCATGCAGTTGTCGTTTCGCACGTTGTCGATCATCACCTCTTCGTTGTGTTTTGTACTGGCGCTGGCCTGGGGCTTTTTCCCGGAGGTGTTGCTGGCGATCTGGAGCATTGAGTATTCGAGCGCTGCCGGCTTTGTTGCGCGGCGCAGTGCGGTGCTCTTTGCGGCGTTGGGGGTGATGTTCTATCTGGTGCGCAACGCGCCGCCGTCGCTGGGGCGCAACGCCCTGAGCAACGGGTTTATCGTCGGTTGTTTTGGTTTGGCGGTGCTGGGTTTTGGCGAATGGCTAAACGGCCATGCCGGCCCCGGGATTCTGCTCGCGGTGCTGGTCGAGTTCGCGCTGGGCCTTGGCTTTGTGCAGGCCCGGCGCGTGACGGTCGAACTGGGTGAAACGGTGAGTTAAACCGCTCTGGATCGAGGGCTGTAATGCGTGCTCGTGGTCTGTTTGGTCAGATCCGAGCGCAACCCGGCGATCAACTCATTGATTTCGCGACAGCCATTCAAATGGCTGGCGTCGATACCGCTGACATGTAGATCAACCTGGTCAGTCTGGTGATCGCCGAATACCTTGACGGTCATCGACAAGTCTGGCGACAGCGTGCACTGGCAGCGTTTAGGCAGAAAACTGCTTTCAATGATATTGCGTAGTTCCAAGGCAGACAGAAACATGGTGAACCTCTCCTTATTGATGAAACTGCCAATCAACTCTTCACGTTGACCGCTTTTGCTGCGCCTGCACGGGTGTGTCCCCGCTGATTCCCTGGTGCGACAAACGGTTGTACTGCGAAATGCCTCTTGGATTGTAGGCGCCCGAACCCGGTGCGCCGCATCAAATAGACGCATAAAGCATGCCTTTCATCGGGTCATTTTGACCCTCGATAAATCAAGCACTTGGCGCCGTGGCCATTAGTTAGCCAGTTGCAAAATGCAAGATAGGCCCACTTCGGCACTGCAATTTGCAAGTCGACGCCGGTTTGCATTCACCGCTGATGACAGTGAGAATGCCCGTCATCCACCCTACACCCGCCAGGAGGCTTTCATGGGTTCTTTACGCGCTCGCGCGACAATCGGTCTGTTCGTAGCCGGCCTGTCCACCCTCGCCCACGCGGCCAAGCTCGAAGACGTCGCGCCGTATCCCAAGGCGGAAAACGGCTTTACCCGTCAGGTTATCTACTTGCCCAAGCAGGATCAGGAAGAAAACCTCCAGGTCGAAGTGCTCGCCGGCAAGACCCTGGAAGTCGACTGCAATCGCCAGCGTCTGGGCGGTGCTCTGGACGAAAAAAACCTCGAAGGCTGGGGTTACCCGTTCTACCGCCTGGAGAAAGTCATCGGCCCGATGAGCACTCTGATGGCCTGCCCGCCCGGCAGCCAGAAGAAGCGCGCCTTTGTCCCGGTGGTCGGTGACGGCTTCATGCTGCGCTACAACAGCAAGCTGCCGCTGGTGATCTACGCCCCGAAGGATGTCGAGGTGCGTTACCGCATCTGGTCGGCGTCGGACAAGGTCGGTACTGCCATCGCGCAATGACCTGAACAAGGAGCTTCAAACGTGATTACCTGCCATGTGCGATACGTGATCGATCCATACCAACTGACCGAATTCGAGGCCTACGCCAAGGCCTGGCTGGGCATCGTCGAGCGGTTGGGCGGCACTCATCACGGCTATTTCCTGCCCTCCGAGGGCGCGAGCGACATCGCTTATTGCCTGTTCAGCTTTCCATCGCTGACCGATTACGAAAGCTACCGGCACATCGCGCTGACCGACCCGGAAAGTACGGCGCTGGTGGAATCACTGGTGCAGAAGAAGTTCATCATCAGCTACGAGCGCAGTTTCCTGCGCCCACTGCTGCCGTAGCCCCTATCACGCCGGGGCGCCGCACACCGCGGCGCGCTCGGCGACGTGGCGCAAGCTGTCGAAGTTGATGTTGGCGCCAGAGTCGATCGCGACGAAAGTCTGCTCGCGAATACCACTGCGGGCCACGTACTGTTTGATTCCGGCCACCGCCAGTGCGCCGGAAGGCTCGGTGATCGAGCGAGTATCGTCGTAGATGTTCTTGATCGCCGTGCAGAGGTCGTCGTTGCTGACGGTGATCACCTCGTCCACGCAAAACCGGCACACTTCAAAACCATAAGCACCGATCTGCGCCACCGCCACACCATCGGCGAATGTCCCGACACTGGGCAACACCACCCGCTCATCCGCTTGCAGCGCCGCCTTCAGGCAGGCCGAGTGCTCCGACTCGACACCGATGATGCGCACCTCCGGCCGCAGGTATTTGACGTACGCCGCGATGCCGGCGATCAGGCCGCCGCCACCGACCGGAACGAAGATCGCGTCCAGCGACCCCTGATGCTGACGCAGGATTTCCATGGCCACCGTGCCCTGGCCGGCGATCACGTCCGGGTCGTCGAACGGCGAAACAAAGGTGCGCCCGGTCTGCTCGGCCAGTTGCAGCGCATGGGCCAGGGCAAACGGAAAACTCTCGCCGTGCAGCAGCGCATCGGCACCACGACTTCGCACCCCAAGCACCTTGAGTTCGGGTGTGGTCGAGGGCATGACGATGGTCGCCGCGATCCCCAATTCCCGCGCCGCCAGCGCCACGCCCTGGGCATGATTGCCCGCCGAGGCGGTGATCACCCCGCGTGCTTTCTGCGCATCGCTCAACTGGACCAGCCTGTTGTAGGCACCACGGATCTTGAAGGAAAACGTCGGTTGCAGGTCTTCGCGCTTGAGCAGGATCCGATTGCCCAGCGCCTCGGACAGTGCGGGCGCCGCCTGTAACGGCGTGCGCACGGCAATGTCGTAGACCGGCGCGGCCAGGATTTTTTTCACGTACTGCTCAAGCAGGGCTTGCTGGTCGGGGCTGTGCGGCATGATCGTCTCCTGACGTTTTGATCAGAACCCCGGAGACAGAAAGTAAAAACCCGCCTCTAGGGCGGGTTGGGTGCTGCAGTCGTGAGCTAGCCCGCCAAATGAGGAATGGCGGTAATAATGCTTGGCTGGCAGCGCAATACGGTGGAAGTCATGAACCTGAAATTAGCCCGACGGCGGTGCGCGCGTCAATGGCTTATTTGGCGCCGGCGCTATAGGCTGGCGATTCTGCTCATCACCCCAAGGAAGGAATGCATGATGTCTGTCGCCCTGCCCCTCACTGCGTTGATTGCGTTTACTGGCTACACCGTGTCGGTGATGCTCCAGGCTGAACAGTCGTTGATCGACTTCGGCATCAGTCTGATGTCGCGTCCGGATACCGCGCAGGTGGTGATTGATCTGTATTTGCTGGCGACGCTGGCCGGGGTGTGGATGGTCAAGGATGCGCGGGCGCGGGGGATGTCTGTGTGGTCGGTGGTGCCGTATTTGCTGCTGACGGCGGTGTTTGTGTCGGTTGGGCCGTTGTTGATCTGGTGGTGCGTGGGGTTCGGGAACGCAGGAAGGTGGTTGTGGCGGATCCAGCGAGCTGATCCCGAGCTCCAGTGCTGCTGAAATAGCTTTCGCGAGCAAGCCCGCTCCCACAGGGGTTATGCGTCAGACTCAGATCCAATGTGGGAGATTCTATGTTGCAGGGGAACCCTGCAACCTCACATTCGGTTGGTATTCGCTCTGATTTTTCATGAGAGCGAATGCCACTCGGCAGAGCTTGCGGGCGAGGATGACCAAGGCTCGAGTTCTGGCCAGACCTCTTGCCAAGTAGGACTCATAGAACGGTTTCCAAACAGGAGACCGGCAGGCAGCCATTGCGGCATTGTGCGCAAGACGCCTTAACTCTCCATCACCTTTTTTGCTCAGGTGGCGAGGACTGTGCTTTTTCCCTGAGTCCTTTGCCCTCAAGTCCATCCCCAAAAAGGCTATAAAAGCGTCGGCGCTGGCGAAATCACCAGGCATAAAAGTGGTAGCCAAGCCCGTGGCCGTCAACTCACCGATCCCTTCAATCGCCTTACAGCGCCGGATATTTTCGGTGATGCCCGCCTCCTCGCTGATTTCGCGCAGCAATTTCTGAATCACCTGTTCAGAGCGTTTGAAGTGTTCCCGCTCTTGGACCGAGAGTTCTTTCAAAAGAGGTTCGCTTGACCAGCTCAGCATGAGGCCAGCGTGGTTTTTTACCAGCTGTGCACGCTTATTAAGCAGGCTTTTCAGCACGGTATAGAGCTGAGGAGGTGGACTCCAGACCCGCAGTCGTTGCTGCTCGCTGGAAAGATAACGCGCCAGCAGGCGCGCATCGCAGGGGTCAGTTTTTGCTCTCTGACCAACACCTTCGCGGTAATGGCTCACCCGGTAAGGGTCCACAATATAAACACGGTGCCCCATGCCGTGAGCCAGCTCAGCCGTATCGAGGTGGTAAAGGCTCGTGGCCTCCAGGGCAATCGAGCTATGAGCAGGTAGGGTCTTGAGCCAGCGGCCAATCGATGCGCGATCGTTGCTGATGAACTGGATATTTTTCAAGTCTTCGCGGTAAACGACGATTTCGGCCTTGGCGACATCGATACCAACTACCGTTGGCGAGGTAAGGATTGTCATGACGAATCCTCGGAGCTAGGGTTTAGGTGCTTGTTGGGGTCTACCGTAGCGCTGGCTTGCCTCTATCGTCGGTTCTACCGATGAATTCTTTATCGGCGCTTTAGGTAGAAGGGGCGGAACGAGAAGTCTCCCACGGTCCGTACTGGCTAGAGTCGGAATCGAGCTTTTAGTCCCGCCCACCCCTTCAAGTCTAAACATACAAGCGGGCTTGCTCGCGAAGGCGTCCGCTCAATCACTTGGCCAACCGCCGCAGCCCAAACAACATCCCCCCTGCCCCCAACAACATCACCAGCAGAAACACCGGGTACGAAATCCACCACGGCGTGCCTGCCGTCATCATGCTGAACTCCGACATCCCGCCGATGCTCGCAATCAGGTTCAACGGCAGAAACACCACGTTGATCAACGTCAGTTTGCGCAGCAGGTTGTTCATGCTGTTGTTCATCAGGTTGCCACGCGCATCGATCAGCCCGGAAAACACCGTGGAGTAGATCTCTGCCTGCTTGTAGCACTGGTTGTTTTCGATGATCAGGTCGTCGATCAGCCCGATCGCCTCGCTACCGAAATGCTGTTTGTCGGCATGATTACGCAGCCGCGTCAGCACCGCGCCGTTGCTGTGCAGGGCGTTGATGTAATAGATCAGGCTTTCGCTGAGGTTGAACATCTGCACCAGATGCTGGTTCTGCATCGAGGCGTTGAACTTCTGTTGAAGTTCACGGGCCACCAGTTTGATTACCTTCAGATGGCCGAGGTAGTGGTGAATGTTGTTGAACAGCAAATCAAGCAACACATCCAGCGGCGCGTTGAGCGGCTGGCGCGTGCCGATGCCGTGCAGCGGCGTATCGTCGGTGGCGATTACCAGCAGTTGCCCAGGTGAGAACAGCAAGCCGCAGGACGACACTTCAAATGCCAGGCTGCCACCGCCGGAATAGTTTTCCGGGCGTTTCCAGATCAGGAACAAGTGATCGGGGTGAAACTCGATTCGCGAGACTTCATCCGGGTCCAGCGCCGAGGCCAGCGCGTGTTCATCGACCTTGTAGTGACTGTGGAGCAAGTCGCGCTCGGCAGCATCGGGCTGACTGAACAGCATCACCTCGGCGTCCAGCCGCTCGACCCGCTGCAACGCGCCATGACTCAATGCAAAACTGCTGATCATCGGCGCTTCACCAGGCCTGGCCGCGACGTTTGAGCTCCAGCCGTCGCACAAACTCTTCCAGTACCAGTGAATACAGATCGTCCTGCAAATAAGCGTCTTCGATGCCGGCGTCGAGGTTCGGGTTGTCGTTGACCTCGATCACCACCACCTTGTCGCCAGCCTGTTTAAGATCCACGCCGTAGAGGCCGTCGCCAATCAGGTTCGCGGTCTTCACCGCCAACTCCACCACCGCACGCGGCGCTTCATGAACGGCCATAGTGCGGCACTCGCCGTTGATGTCCTGGCCCTTGGCCTTGTGGTTGTAGATTTGCCAGTGACCCTTGGACATGAAGTATTGGCAGGCAAAGATCGGCTTGCGGTTAAGCACGCCGATGCGCCAGTCGTACTCGGTGTAGAAAAACTCCTGGGCCAGCAGCAACACCGAGTGTTCAAACAGTTCTGCGGTGGCCTCAAGCAGCGCCTGCTGGCTTTCAACCTTGATCACCCCACGGGAAAAACAGCCGTCGGGAATCTTCAGCACCAGCGGAAAGCCGAGGCGCTCGCCGACCCGTTCGAAATCTTCCGGTCGTTCCTTGTAGAGGATTTCGGTGGCAGGCATGCCCAGTTGATGGCTGTTGAGCAGGTCGGTCAGATAAACCTTGTTGGTACAGCGCAGAATCGACGTCGGATCGTCCATCACCACCAGCCCTTCGCTTTCAGCCTTCTTGGCGAAACGATAGGTGTGGTTGTCGACGCTGGTGGTCTCGCGAATCAGCAAGCCGTCGTACTCGGCGAGCCGCGCATAGTCCTTGCGCTCGATCAGCTCGACATCGATGCCCATGCGCTTGCCGACTCGCACGAAATTCTCCAGTGCCTTGGGGTTTGACGGCGGCAGCGCTTCCTGCGGATCGTGCAGGATCGCCAGGTCATAACGCGCTACTTGTGGCGAGCGCGGCACCCGCCAGACTTTACGGCTGAAACCGTCCAGTGCATTGGCGAACTGATCTTCCTGATCGTCACGCAACTTGTGCAAGGCGCCAGACTTTATGCCTTCGATGTGCCAACCGTTAGTTCGACGAAACTCAACTAACAAAATCGGACACGGGAACACTTCAAACAACTGACGGGCCAGATCCTGCAGCGGCTCGATATGCGTGTTGCCGAAATAAAGTGTCAGGGTGAAACCTTCGGTATCACTGTACAGATGATGACTGAGCGCTTTTTCCAGGGTTTTATCCAGGTCATCCAACGCCAGCCCGTACAGTGATTTTCTGGTCAGTTCGCTGATGGTGCGTACCGAGGGAATCACCTTGTGCCCACGGGCTTCCGCCAGCAGCGAGCAGTAGTAACCGTGCCCCAGGTACTTGTAACTGCGGCACAGATTGATCACCTGCACGCGCTTGCCCGGCTCACTGTCACGGGTTTGCTCAAGGTATTCCTGCGCGGTGACGATGTCCTCGCTAGGAAAGTATGAGGCCCAGTCTTCCTTGCGTTCGACGATGATCAACACTTGACTGGAAGTTCTGATGGCTGGATTTAAAAAAGTTGCCGCCGGCAAACTTTGCTCGGATACTTCGCGCCAATGACCCTGTACCGCTGACATAGAGATTGATCCGTTGGAGAACAAGACCATTTCTATTAAGCACGAAGTTTTTCGAAAGTCCCGTTTCGTTACGCAACTTTTACGGTGGTCATATGAAGGCTGTTTTTCGTTTGGCGGTAGTTGAAGATCTGCCGGCGCTGCTGGCTCTGGAAATGCAATGTTTCACCACCGATCGGCTGACCAGCCGCAGCTTCCAGTGGATGATCACCCGCGCCCATGCGCAGTTGCTGGTGGCCGAACATGAGGGGCAATTGCTCGGCTACGCGCTGGTGCTGTTTCATCGCGGCACGTCGCTGGCGCGGCTGTACTCCATCGCCATTGCCAGCGAAGCGCGGGGCATCGGTTTGGGCAAACAGTTGCTGCAACGTATCGAGGCCTGCGCGGTGGAGCACGATTGTGCGTACTTGCGCCTGGAAGTGCGCATCGACAACCCCGCCGCGATTGCCCTGTACGAGCGCAACGGCTATCGGCGCTTTGCGCTGATTCACGATTACTACGAAGACCATGCCGACGCGCTGCGTCTGGAAAAGCGCATCGTGCAGCACCGTGATTCACTCGGCATCAAGGTGCCCTACTACCCGCAAACCACCGAGTTCACCTGTGGCCCGGCATGCCTGTTGATGGCCATGGGCGCGCTGCAACCCGGGCGTTTGCTGGAGCGGCGTGAAGAACTGCAACTCTGGCGAGAAGCGACCACCGTGTTCATGACCTCGGGTCACGGCGGCTGCAGCCCGCAGGGTCTGGCGCTGGCGGCATGGCGCCGGGGCTTTCGCGTACGTTTGCAATTGAGTATGGCCGGGCCGTTGTTTCTCGACGGCGTGCGCGATGAGCATAAAAAAGACGTCATGCGCCTGGTGCATGAGGAGTTCAGCGCGCAACTGCAGGAGACCGACATCGAACGGATGATTGGCACCCATCTTGATCTGCCGCGCCTGCTGGGGACTGGCGGTCAGCCTCTGGTGCTGATCAGCAGCTATCGCCTGACCCGCTCCAAGTCACCGCACTGGGTGGTGGTTACCGATTGCGACGAAGATTTTGTGTACCTGCATGACCCCGACGTCGATCACAGCCAGCATCGTCAGCCCATGGATTGCCAGCACGTGCCGGTCAGCCATGGGGAGTTTGAGAAGATGAGCCGGTTTGGGCGAGGGAAATTGCGCGCGGCGGTGGTCTTGTCACCTCGATAAGTCTTCGCGCTAAGAAACCCGTGGCGAGGGGGCCTGCCCCGCTGGGTCGCGGAGCGGCCCCTGTTTTAACCAGGCCTGCTTCGCAGGCGAACGGGGGCAAGCCCCCTCACCACAGGATTATCCGCCTGCCAGGACGAGGGTTACTTCAGGCCGACCTTGTACAACGAGCCATTGTCCTCATCCGTCAGCACATACAGATAGCCATCCGGCCCCTGCCGCACGTCACGAATTCGCTGCTTCAGATCGCCCAGCAAGCGCTCCTCGTGCACCACCTTGTCTCCGTCAAACTGCAACCGGATCAATTCCTGACTGACCAGCGCGCCGATAAACAGATTCTGCTGCCAAGGCTTGAAGCGATCGGCATCGTAGAACGCCATGCCGGTAACGCCGGGTGACTTCTCCCAGACATGGTGCGGATCAACGGCGCCCTCGACACTCTTGCCCTTGGCTTCCGGGATCGGTTGCAGGGAGTAGTTGATGCCGTGGGTCGCCAGCGGCCAGCCGTAGTTCTTGCCGCGTTCGATGATGTTCACCTCATCGCCACCACGGGGACCGTGTTCGTTCTCCCAGAGTGTTCCGTTCCATGGATTGAGCGCCGCGCCTTGCGGGTTGCGATGACCGTATGACCAGATTTCCGGACGCACGCCGGACTGCCCCACGAACGGGTTGTCATCCGGCACCTTGCCATCGGGGAAGATCCGCACCACCTTGCCCTGCAGTTTGTCGAGATCCTGCGCGGTAGGCCGGTCGTTGTTTTCGCCCAGGGTGATGAACAGGTAACCGTCGCGGTCGAACACCAGCCGTGAACCAAAGTGATTGCCGGTCGACAGTTTCGGCTCCTGACGGAAGATCACCTTGAAGTCGTTCAAGGTGCGCAGGTCATCCGAGAGCCGTCCACGGCCCACCGCCGTTCCGGCCATGTCCCCGGCGCCACCACCCTCGGCGTACGACAGGTAGACCAGCCGATCCTGCTTGAAGTCCGGCGACAGCACCACATCGAGTAAACCACCCTGCCCCTTGGCCCAGACCTTGGGCACGCCGATGATAGGCTCCGAACGTTTGCCGTCGGCACCAATCACCCGTAGGGCGCCCGGACGCTCGGTTACCAGCATGCCTTGGCGATCGGGCAGAAAGGCCAGTGCCCAGGGATGTTCGAGACCCTGGGTAATGGTCGTGACCTCAAGGGTGCCCTGTTCGCTTTGCAGCTCTTTGGGGGTAGTGGCGAACACCGGAGCGCTGACCAGCGCGCCGGCGCACAGCGTGGCTAGAAGGGTTTTACGCAACATGCACGATTCCTTTTGTTCGTCTGAAAGGCTTGCAGGCGCTCAGGCCTGGCGTTCACCGGTTGCTGTCTCCGTCTCGTGGAGGAGGATTGGGAATGAATTTCGGCGGCGTACTCGGTACTGAACGTTGCTGCTGGCCATTGCCGATGCCGCCGTTGCCGACCGTTGGCATGCTCGGCACCGGCACCGTGCCGGGCCCGCGAATCACCGGCGCACTGGGCTGTGTGCCCTGCATGCTGTTGGGATTGGCCCGGCGGATCGGGCTGTTGTAGGGATTGTTGTTGGTGCCCGTGGGACTTTGCGCCAGCAACAGCGGCGCGGACGGTGCCCCGACATCAGCATGCGCCAGACCTGCCCCAAAAAGCAGAACGATGATGCCTAGCGGAATTCGGTTCATGGGTCAGCCTCACGATGCACAGGGGATAGAGCCTTCGTGTCCACGCTACGCCGCCGGTTCGGATTTGTTAACCCATGGCCTTTAAACAACATGTAACACGGCTTGACCAGAACCCTTGGGGCCCACGCAATCACTGGAAACTTTCGCCGCGCGTCGCAGGTCACCTGATCATCACTCGGAGAACTGACCATGGCTCGGGCAATCTGGAAAGGCGCGATCAGCTTCGGACTGGTGCACATCCCCGTCGCGCTGGTGTCGGCAACGTCCTCGCACGGTGTCGACTTTGACTGGCTGGACAGCCGCAGCATGGATCCGGTGGGCTATAAGCGGGTCAACAAGGTGACCGGCAAGGAAGTCACCAAGGAGCACATCGTCAAAGGCGTGGCCTATGAAAAAGGTCGCTACGTGGTGCTCAGCGAGGAAGAAATCCGTTCAGCACATCCGGTATCGACCCAGACCATCGACATCTTTTCGTTCGTCGATGCCGAGCAGATCCCGCTACAGAACATCGACACGCCCTACTACCTCGCCCCGGACAAACGCGGCGGCAAGGTCTACGCGCTGCTGCGTGAAACCCTGAGCAAAACCAACAAGGTCGCCCTTGCCCGTGTCGTTCTGCACACCCGGCAATATCTGGCTGCACTGATGCCGCTGGAATCGGCGCTGGTGCTGGTCAAATTGCGCTGGCCGCAGGAAGTGCGCGGTCTGGATGAACTGGAGCTGGGCAGCGAGGTGACCAAGCCGCAACTGGCCAAGGGCGAGCTGGATATGGCCAAGCGCCTGGTGCAGGACATGAGCGGAGACTGGAGTCCCGAGGACTACAAGGACGAATTCGAAGACAAGATCATGGCCCTGGTCGAGAAAAAGGCCCATGAAGGCAAGATCGAAGATGTCGAGACGGTGGGTGGCGAGGAAGAGCGCAAAACGGCGGATGTCATCGATTTGACCGAGTTGCTCAAACGCAGCCTGGGCGGCAAAGCGCCGGCCAAGACCCGGGCGAAAGCCAAGCCGGCCAGCAAGGCTGCACCGGCGAGAAAGACCAAAAAAGCTTCTGGGGAATAGTCAGATGCGGTTCCTGTCAGGAAGTGGACAGGTTGGCTTTGAGACACTCTTCGCGAGCAGGCTCGCTCGCACATTTGGAATGCATTTCTTTCTGAGGGAATGTAACCCTCAGGATTAATCATCCGCTGTGGAAGCCAGCCTGTTGGCGATGCGGTCAGATCAGAATGAAGATCGCCAGCAAACCGCCGAAGATCGCCCACTTTTCCATGTAATAGCGGGCGCGATTACGTTTTTTCAGCTCTTTGCCACGCAGGCGGACTTTGTAGATCCTGGTGAACAGCCGGTTGATCCCGCCGGTACGGTCGCCCGCATCGTTTGGCGCACCGGCCGCCGACATCACGGTGCGGCTGAACCAAGCGTTGAACGCCGCCGCCCAGCGGTATTTCATCGGGCGCTCGATGTCGCAGAACAGGATGATGCGGTTCTTGTCGGTGGTGTTTTCGGCGTAGTGGATGTAGGTCTCATCGAACATCACCGCTTCGCCGTCGCGCCAGTGATAGCTCTCGCCGTCGACATTGATGTAGCAACCGGCGTCGTTCGGCGTGTCCAGCCCCAGGTGGTAGCGATAGGAGCCGGCATACGGGTCACGGTGACGCACCAGTTTCGAACCCGGCGGCAGCTCGGCGAACATTGCAGCCTTGATCGACCCGATGCTCTGCACCAGCTCGGTGGTCCGCGGGCACAGCTTCATCGCCGACGGATGGCTCTCGCCGTACCACTTGAGGTAGAAACGTTTCCAGCCACTTTTGAAGAACGAGTTGAAACCGACGTCATCGTACTGATTCGAGCGCTTGATCTCACCGGCGCGCAGCAGATCCTGACCCTCCTGGCGAATTTCTTCCCAGTGCGCCTGCAACGGGCTCAGGTCCGGAAACTCCGATGGATCGAGGTACGGCTTGTTCGGCTTCTTCGAAAACAGGTAGAGGAAGCAGTTGATCGGAGCCAGAAACGTCGAGTGATCGCTCAGTTGACGGCCCAATTTGTGACGCACACGACCACGAAGGTGAACGTATGCAATCGAAATGACATAAATAGCGGCAATGATGAGTTTCACGGAAATCGTCACACGTCAAAAGTGAACAAACTGCGCGCCTGCCGGCCGGAGGCCCAGGGTCTGATGCAGTGGCATGAATACAAATACTGTCCCGGTGGCACTTCCTTGAGCCCATGCCGTTAGCGGCTCTTGGGTTATCGGATGGCATTTTAGCCATACTTTGTAACCAATGGTGAACCTCATCTGTGAAAAACTGTCCGCTGAATCTGCCAAACGGCAGTCGCGGCGTCATCGCCCTATCGTTTAAAGCGCCAGACCAGTACAATCGCCGCCAAACTTTACGCGCCCCCCTTGGTTGATGCCGGGACTCTCCCCGCCTCAGCGCACTTTGACTCGGGCCAAGCGCTCCGGCCGCACCCTCGCTACTCAGAATGCTTCGCAGGAAAAACTCTTGATTTCTACAGCTAACATCACGATGCAGTTCGGCGCCAAGCCGCTGTTCGAAAACGTTTCGGTCAAATTCGGCGCGGGCAACCGCTACGGTCTGATCGGCGCCAACGGTTGCGGCAAGTCGACCTTCATGAAAATCCTCGGCGGCGATCTCGATCCGTCCGGCGGTCAGGTCATGCTCGAGCCGAACGTGCGCCTGGGCAAGCTGCGTCAGGACCAGTTCGCCTACGAAGAATTCACCGTGATCGACACCGTGATCATGGGTCACGAAGAGCTGTGGAAGGTCAAGGCAGAACGCGACCGCATCTACTCGCTGGCGGAAATGTCGGAAGAAGACGGCATGGCCGTGGCCGAGCTGGAAACCGAGTTCGCCGAGATGGACGGCTACACCGCCGAATCCCGCGCCGGTGAGCTGCTGCTGGGCCTGGGTATCGGCATCGAGCAACATTTCGGCCCGATGAGCGAAGTTTCGCCAGGCTGGAAGCTGCGCGTATTGCTGGCTCAGGCACTGTTCTCCGATCCGGAAGTGCTGCTGCTCGACGAACCGACCAACCACCTGGACATCAACACTATTCGCTGGCTGGAAAACGTCCTGACCCAGCGTAACAGCCTGATGATCATCATCTCTCACGACCGTCACTTCCTGAACAGCGTGTGCACACACATGGCTGACCTGGATTACGGCGAGCTGCGCCTGTTCCCGGGCAACTACGACGAGTACATGACCGTGGCGACCCAGTCCCGCGAGCAGTTGCTGTCGGACAACGCCAAGAAGAAAGCGCAGATTTCCGAGCTGCAATCGTTCGTCAGCCGCTTCTCGGCCAACGCCTCGAAAGCCAAGCAGGCCACTTCCCGTGCCAAGGCGATCGACAAGATCCAGCTGGCCGAGGTCAAGCCTTCCAGCCGTGTCAGCCCGTTCATCCGTTTCGAGCAGAACAAAAAGCTGCACCGTCAGGCCGTCATGGTCGAAAAGATGGCCAAAGGTTTCGACGGCAAGCCACTGTTCAAAGACTTCAGCTTCCAGGTTGAAGCTGGCGAGCGCGTGGCGATCATCGGCCCGAACGGTATCGGCAAGACCACCCTGCTGCGCACGCTGGTCAACGAACTGACGCCGGATGCCGGTAGCGTCAAGTGGACCGACGCCGCAGAACTGGGCTACTACGCTCAGGATCACGCTCACGACTTCGAAGACGACGTGACGCTGTTCGACTGGATGGGTCAGTGGACGCAGGGTGAGCAGATGATTCGCGGTACTTTGGGCCGCATGCTGTTCTCCAACGACGAGATCCTCAAGTCGGTCAAAGTGATTTCCGGTGGTGAGCAAGGTCGCATGCTGTTCGGCAAGCTGATCCTGCAGAAGCCGAACGTGTTGATCATGGACGAACCGACCAACCACTTGGACATGGAATCGATCGAGGCGCTGAACCTGGCGCTGGAAAACTACCCGGGCACGCTGATTTTCGTCAGCCACGACCGTGAGTTCGTATCGTCCCTGGCCACGCGCATCATCGAGCTGAGCCCGGATGGTGTGACTGACTTCAGCGGCACCTACGATGACTACCTGCGTAGTCAGGGTGTTGTTTTCTAAAGGTCGCTACACACCTTTAGCTGCAAGCTGGCATTGAAAAGCCCTGTCTGTGTGACGGGGCTTTTTGCATTTCAGGGGCGAACGATTTGTCGGTGCGACTGCCTTCGCGAGCAAGCCCGCTCCCACAGGGGACCACACTCCAAATGTGGGAGCGGGCTTGCTCGCGAAGAGGCCCTCGAATACACCGCCAGCGCCAGGAAAAATAGTTAGCCTGCTTCCTTTTATTCCAGCGCCAAGCCATGATGCCGGCTCTCCTACCGCCGCCCGCGAACGAGCCCTCATGTCTGCGCAGCAACAGCCCCCGCAAAGCTCCATGGCGATCACCCTGCAGATCGTTTCCATCGTTTTCTATACCTTTGTTGCCTTCTTGTGCATCGGCCTGCCGATTGCCGTGTTGCCCGGCTATGTGCACGAACAACTGGGGTTCAGCGCGATCATTGCGGGACTGGTGATCGGCTCACAGTACCTGGCCACCCTGCTCAGCCGACCAATGGCCGGGCGCATGTCGGACACCATCGGCACCAAGCGCGCGATTGTTTACGGGTTGTCGGGGATCGTGCTCAGTGGGCTGCTGACGCTGCTGTCGACGCTGCTGCAGGACTTCCCGTTACCGAGCCTGCTGATTCTGATCGCCGGGCGGCTGTTGCTCGGAGTCGCGCAGGGCTTGATCGGGGTCGGCACCATCAGTTGGTGCATGGGCCAACTCGGCGCCGAACACACGGCGAGGTCGATCGGCTGGAACGGTATTGCTTCCTATGGCGCGATTGCGATCGGCGCGCCATTGGGTGTGGTGATGGTTGCCGATTACGGTTTTGCCAGCCTCGGCGTCGCTCTGTCGGTATTGGCGGCGGGCGCTCTGGTGCTGATCCGCAATAAACCCTCGGTGCCGGTGATCCGCGGCGAGCGGCTGCCTTTTTGGGCGGTGTTCGGGCGCATTGCACCGTTTGGCGCCAGTCTGAGCCTGGCATCCATCGGCTACGGCACGCTGACCACCTTCATCACCCTCTATTACCTCAATCGGGGCTGGAGCGGCGCCGCGTACTGCCTGACGGTGTTTGGCGTGTGCTTCATCCTCTCGCGGTTGCTGTTCATTTCAGCCATCAGCCGCTTTGGCGGCTTCAACTCAGCCATCGCCTGCATGACCATTGAAACCGTCGGCCTGGTGCTGTTGTGGCTGGCGCCGTCCACCGCGTTCGCGTTGCTCGGTGCGGGATTGGCCGGTTTCGGCCTGTCGCTGGTGTATCCGGCGCTGGGGGTTGAGGCGATCAAGCAGGTACCCAATTCCAGCCGGGGTTCGGGGCTGGGGGCGTATGCGGTGTTCTTCGATCTGGCGCTCGCGATTGCCGGGCCGCTGATGGGCGCGGTGGCGTTGAACCTGGGGTATTCGTGGATTTTCTTCAGCGCGGCGCTGTTGTCGGTGATCGGGCTGGGATTGACCTTGTTGCTCAAGCGCCGGGCAAGTTTTCAAGACTGAAATACATTGTCCCTTGTGGGAGCGGGCTTGCTCGCGAAAGCGGTGTATCAGTCACCTGATGCACTGACTGACACGGCGCTTTCGCGAGCAAGCCCGCTCCCACAGGGGGGAATTGAGTCGTTCACTGATCGGCGGTCTGCATCCCCGCCCGGCTCGGTTTGCCAAGCGTACGCGAAAAGAACTGTCCGGCTTCGGAAATCAGGTTGCGATGGATGTCTTCGCGATCCACACCGTCGGCGTCGGTACACAGCGCCGGCATGGCGCGGATCTGCTCTTCGTTGCACGGCGCCATGAACACGAAGTGTCCTGCCCCGGCAAGCAATTTGAAGTCCGGCGCAGTCGGCAGCTTGCGCGCCAGCGCCGCAGCATTCTTGTCGAAGGCCACCAGTTTGTCGCCATCGCCGCTGTACAGCAGCACCGGCACATGCACATCCGCCAGGGTGTGACGACCGAACTTCAGGCTCAGCGGTGCCATCAGCAACAACGCATGCACGCGCGGATCGGCTACGGGCTGCAAGTCATCCCGATCGACGATCAGCTCGCCCTGGGTGTTGCAGGCATCGCGGTCGTCCGGGCGTTCCTGGCAGTAACGGCGCAAACGATCCAGGTCCGGCTGCGCGCCGGAAAGGATCAACGCGGTCTCGCCGCCGGCCGAATAACCGATCACTCCGACCTGATCGGCGTTGACGAACGGCGACAGCATCGGGTCGCCGAGGGTGGCGGTGATCGCTTCGGAAATCTGGATCGGCCGTCCATACAGATTGCTCAGGGTGCCGAGCCGGCTGTGATCCTTGGAGTTGTCGCCGGGATGAATCACCGCCACCACCACAAAGCCCTTGCGTGCCAGCGAAGTGGCGAGGTCATGCAGCGCGATGGGGGTGCCGGTGTTGCCGTGGGACAACATCAGCATCGGGAAGCGGCCAATGGCGACCTTGGTGTCGGCGCCGGCCTCGACGGTGTAGCCCTCAAGCAGGCTGGTGTGTTCGCGGTCGCTGGAGGGATAAAAGGCGATGGCGCGCATCGGCTGCAGATCCAGAGGATCGAGGAACGTCATTTCGTGATATCCGACGCTCCAGACAGGGTGACGCCCGGGCGCGGCATGCACTGAACCGAGGCTGCCGAGCAGGCAAATCAGTAACGTTGCACAAAGACGCATCATCGGATGGCCCACCCTGTGTTACTCAATCGAAAGATCCTTCGTGTTCCGACGCCCGAAACCCCGTGGTTCGGTGATCCGGCGCGGCGTTGCACTCAGACGTTGATCGTTTGACTGCATAACCCGGGCCAGATTATGCAACAGTCAGAAACAAAAAACTCCGCATCTGGCCCTTGCAGAACCAGAATACAGAGTTTTTTGGGAGGCTACCTGAACGGCAGCTGGTCTTTACGCAATGCTTACGCAGCAGCGAACAGTTGCTCGCTGATCTTCGCCTGAGCAGCGCTCATCGCGTTGTTGCGCACTTCATCACCGTAAGCGAGGCCTTCGGCACGGACGATTTCGATGTCGGTGATGCCGAGGAAGCCCAGAACCAGCTTCAGGTACTCTTCGTGAGCGATGCCGCTCGCCTGACCGGCGTGGATGCCGCCGGAGGTGGAGACGATGACCACTTTCTTGCCACCGCACAGGCCTTCAGGCCCGGCTTCGGTGTAGCGGAAAGTCTGGCCGGCAACGGCCACGCGGTCGATCCAGGCTTTGAGCTGGGTCGGTACGGTGAAGTTGTACATCGGTGCGGCGATAACGACGGCATCAGCAGCGATGAATTCAGCCAGGGTCGAAGCGCTCAGTTCAGCTTCATGCTGTTGTGCGGCGTTGCGCAGCTCAGCAGTGGTGCCGGCGGCGACCAGGGTGGTCGACGAGAAGTGGCTGATGGCGTCGGCGGCCAGGTCGCGATAGGTCACGACGGCGGCAGGCTCGGCGGCTTGCCAGGCTTTGACGACTTGACTGCTCAACTGACGGGAAGCCGAGTTGTCGCCCAGAATGCTCGAATCGATGTGCAGCAGTTTCATGTGGAATCTCCTGGAAAGAATCGCCGGCGGCGACGGAATGGAGACAATCCTACGGAAGAAACCAATAGCTGATTAGCCGCCGACAATGCGATAGTTCGTCCCACTGATAGAACGGTGGACTTTTCATGCAGGATCTTAACGATCTCTACTATTTCGCCAAGGTCGTCGAGGCCGGTGGCTTCGCGGCGGCCGGGCGTTTGCTGGGCATTCCCAAATCACGCTTGTCACGGCGCATTGCCGAACTCGAAGAGCGTCTGGGCGCCCGCCTGCTGCAACGCACCACCCGCCAACTGAACCTGACCGCTGTCGGTGAGCGTTACCTGCGCCACTGTCAGGCGATGTTGCTCGAAGCGGAAATGGCCGACGAAGCGGTCGCGAGCATGTCCAGCGAGCCGCGCGGCCGCTTGCGTGTGTCGTGCCCGACCGGCCTGGCGCGAGAAATGTTGCCATGGGTGATCAGCGAATTCCTCGGCAAATTCCCTCAGGTGCAACTGGAGGTGGTGCTGCTCAATCGCCGGGTGGATCTGGTCGCTGAAGGGTTCGACGTGGCACTGCGCGTGCGGGAACTCGGCGATGAAGATCCGTTGCTGGTAACCCGCCGTTTGCGCCAGGCGCAAATGGTGGTGGTTGCCAGCCCGACATTTGTCGAAGGCAAAACAATCAGCCACCCGCAGGACCTGAAGAACCTGCCGGTGCTCGGCGCGCTGGAAGCCGACCGTATGGTGCACGTACGCTTGCTCGATCAACAGGGCAACAGTGTCGAACTGAACATGGAAGCGCGGCTGGGCATCGATGACTTCATCGTACGCAAGGCCTGTGTGCTGGCCGGCCAGGGCTTTACCCTGCTGCCGATGATGTATTGCGAAGCCGATCTCGAAAGTGGCGCGCTGGTGCAATTGCTGCCCGAGTGGTCGTTGCCTGGCGGCTGGTTGCAGGCGGTGTATCCGCATCGGCGCGGGGTGATGCCAGCGGTGCGGGCGTGGATCGACCATCTGGTCGAATCGTTCAATGCGTGTGGGGAGCGACTGTTATGACCAAGGGAAAAATGAACGAAGCGGATGTCGCCGCCTTCTGCCTGGCCTTGCCGGGCGCGCAGGAGGATTACAAATGGGGGGGCGTGCGGGTGTTTTCGATCGCCGGCAACAAGATGTTCGCCTTGCAGGGGCTGCGCGGGGATTCGTTGGCATTCAAGGTCGACAAGGATCTGTTTCTCGGCCATTGCGATCGCCCGGGCATTCAACCGGCGCCTTATCTGGCGCGGGCGCAGTGGATCATCATGCATCCGCCCTACCCGCTGGGCGCCGAGGAGCTGCAAGGATTGCTGACGCGATCGCATCAGTTGGTGGTGAGCAAGCTGCCGAAGAAAACCCAGGTTGGATTACTGCTTTGACACCATCTCTGTAGGAGTGAGCGTGCTCGCGATGGCGTCGTATCTGTCAAAGAGATGTCGACTGATACACCGCTATCGCGAGCAGGCTCACTCCTGCAGGGGATTTGTGGTGCTTTAGAACAGTGAAAGCAGGTTCGAGCCGATAAACAGCTGATCGATCCAGAACACCTGGTGCAATGCCACGATCGCCCAGAACAGCATCTGAAATGACACCTTGCGCGTCTTGTGACGGAACACCTGTTGGGCAATCAACGCGCCGGGCCAGCCGCCCGCCAGTTCCAGTGCGTGCAGGATGTTCTCCGGGGTGCGCCAGGCATCGGCGCGCGCCTTGCGCTTGTCCGCCCAGTACATGAAGAACGTCAAGACGCTGACCACACCGTAGGCGGTCAGTGGCACCAGCGAGATCCCGCGCAGCCACATCGACAGCGAGCCGAATGCCGGCAATGCGCAGACGATCAGCAACACCGCCAGTTTCAGTTTCAAATGCTGAATGCCGCCACCGGACGGGCGTCCGTCCGGGCGACGCGCGCGTGAATCACTCATGCCTTGGCCGCCGACCAGTCCACCCAGCCGAACTGCCAGGTCGCCAGAATCACCAGTCCGAAGACAATCCGGTACCAGGCGAACGCTGCGTAGCTGTGGCTGGCAATGAACTTGAGCAGACCGCGCACGGCGATCATCGCGAAGATGAACGCGGTGATGAAACCGATGGCGAACACCGGGAAGTCTGCCGGCACGAACAGATGACGATATTTGTAACCGGAATACACCGCCGCACCGACCATGGTCGGCATGGCCAGGAAGAACGAGAACTCGGTCGCAGTCTTGCGCGACAGGCCGAACAGCAGACCACCGATGATCGTCGAGCCGGAGCGCGAGGTGCCAGGAATCATCGCCAGGCACTGGGCGAACCCGACTTTCAGCGCGTCCTTCCAGGTGATCTCGTCCACGGTTTCGGCATGTACCTCATGCTGCCGGCGTTCGGCCCACAACATGATCACCCCGCCGATTACCAGCGCGGTCGCAACGGTGATCGGGTTGAACAGGTATTGGTGGATCAGATCGGCAAATATCACCCCCAACACCACTGCCGGCAGAAAGGCGATCAGCAGATTGGCAGTGAAGCGCCGCGCACTCGGCTGGGTCGGCAAGCCCATCACCACGTCGAGAATCTTGCGACGAAATTCCCAGACCACCGCCAGGATCGCGCCGAGCTGGATGATGATGTTGAACGCCATGGCCCGTTCGCCGCCGAAGTCGAGCAGGTCGGCAACAATGATCTGGTGTCCGGTACTGGAAATGGGCAAAAACTCCGTCAGCCCCTCTACAACTCCAAGAATCAGTGCCTGCAAGGCGGTCCAAAGATCCATCAATCCCCCAAAGAGCGATGCACGCCGGCATGCCCCGATAATATTTTTCTAACGTTCACTGCGTTCAGCGTAGCTGTTTGTTGCTGTACCGATTCCGCGCGCACAGGATCCACACGAAACGGTCAAAATTCCGTGAAATATCAACTTGGATTCAGGTTTTCATGCGCGGGGCCGAAATCCTAACAGACAAGCCTTAATAGTGCTGCGGCGTTATACGACTTGGGTCGCGTATGCCCGACCACCGAAACGTGGTTGGATGCTGGCGTTGATTTATTACAAGAAAAAGAAATCGGAGTGACAGCGTTATGAACAGCTTGCGCAGTGTGTCGATCAGCCGACGCTTGTGGCTCATCTTGGTTGTGGCCGTGGTCATGCTGTTGACCTTGGGTGTGTTGATGCTCAAGCAGATCCACGATGACCTGTACCACGCCAAGGCGCAGAAAACCCAGCATGTGGTGCAGACCGCCAGCGGCCTGCTGACCTACTACCACGACCTGGAAACCACCGGCACCCTCACCCGCGACGCCGCGCAGAAGCAGGCGCTGACCGCCATCCGTGGCCTGCGCTACGACCAGAGCGACTACTTCTGGATCAACGACCTCACGCCCGTGATGGTCATGCACCCGACCAATCCCAAGCTTGAGGGCCAGAACCTCTCGGCGATCCGCGATCCGGACGGTTTCGCGGTGTTCAACGAAATGGTTGCGATCGCCAAAAGCCAGGGCGCAGGCATGGTCGATTACCGTTGGCCCAAGCCCGGCGCCAGCGAGCCGGTGGCGAAGACCTCCTACGTCAAACTGTTCGAACCGTGGGGCTGGGTGCTCGGGTCCGGCGTCTATATCGATGATGTGCAGAGCGAGTTTCGCGGCCAGGTGATCAAGGCGACGGTGATCGGTCTGGCGATTGCCGTGATCATGGCCCTGCTGGTGATTTTGATTGCCCGCAGTATCGTGCGCCCGCTGCAGGAAACCGTGAACGCCATGGCCAACATCGCCAGCGGCGAAAGCGACCTGACCCGCAGCCTCGACACTCACGGCCAGGACGAAGTCACGCAACTGGCCCATCACTTCAATGCCTTTACCGCCAAATTGCGCCGGGTCATCGGTGACTTGCAGGTCTCGGCCAGCGCACTGGGCCAGTCGTCCAGCGAACTGGGCAACGATGCCACCCAGGCCCAGCAACGCAGCCAGCAGCAATCGCAGCAGATGGAGCTGGTGGCGACCGCGATCAATGAAGTGACCTACGGCGTGCAGGATGTAGCGAAGAATGCCGAGCACGCCGCCGCTGAAATGCGCGACGCCGAAGCTCAGGCGCAACAGGGCCAGATCAACATCGACGGCAGCCTGCAACAGATCGACAAGTTGTCCGGAACCATTGATCAGGCGGTCGAAGTGATTCGCACGCTGGCGGCGGAAAGCACGCAGATCGGCAGTGTGCTGGAAGTGATTCGTTCGATTGCCGAGCAAACCAACCTGCTGGCGCTCAACGCAGCCATCGAAGCGGCGCGCGCCGGTGAACAGGGTCGGGGTTTTGCGGTGGTGGCCGACGAGGTTCGCCTGTTGGCACAGCGCACGCAAAAGTCGACGGCGGAAATCCAGGCCATGATCGAACGCCTGCAGAATCACTCCGAAGCGGCGGTGAAGGTCATCGGCGACAGCAGCAAGGCTTCGCAACTGACCATCGAACAGGCCGGCCTCGCGGGCGCCAGCCTGAATGCCATCGGCCAGGCGCTGCGCAATCTCAACGGCCTGAACGCCTCGATTGCCAGCGCCACGCTGCAACAGGCGCATGTGGTCGAGGACATCAACCAGAACGTCACCCAGGCGGCCGGCCTGTCCCACAGCACGGCGCTGGCGGCGGAACAGTCGAGTGCAGCGAGCGTCAAGCTTGGGCAGTTGAGTGAGCAGTTGAACCAGTTGTTGCGTCAGTTCCGTGTCTAAACCGTAACCTGTGGGAGCGAGCCTGCTCGCGAAGGCGTCGTGTCAGTCAGTGAATCAGGTGACTGATACACCGCTTTCGCGAGCAGGCTCGCTCCCACAGGTTAATCGGTTCCGTCAAAATCGGTAACAGGCTCGTTCCCACAGGTTTTTGGGTACAATCCGCTCCCTCCTCAACTCCCTCCAAGGAAGCCACATGTCCGGGCTTGAACTGTTTGCCGCCGCCCTCGGCGTGATCGCCGTCTGGCTGACGGTCAAACAGAATCCGTGGTGCTGGCCGATCGGCCTGGTCATGGTGTTGCTGTACAGCTGGATCTTCTATGACGTGAAGCTGTATTCGGACATGTTGCTGCAAGTGATCTACGCCGCACTGCAAGTTTACGGCTGGTGGCAATGGACCCGTGCCGGAACAATGCACGACGGGCGCGACGTCACGCGTCTGGACCGGCGCTCGATCCTGCTCGGCCTGAGCGCGGGCGCCCTCGGCAGTCTGCTGCTCGGCGCGGCCATGGCGCACTGGACCGACGCCGCACAGCCGTGGCTCGATGCCGCACTGACGGCGTTCAGCCTCGTCGCGCAATTGTGGATGGCGCAGAAGCGCCTGCAATGCTGGGCGCTGTGGTTCGTGCTGGACGTGATTTTCGTCGGTCTGTTTCTTTATAAGGGGCTTTACCTCACCGCCGCGCTGTATGCCCTGTTCACCCTGATTGCGGTGCAAGGCTGGCGTGAATGGCGCGCCGATCCGGCGTTGCAGCCATGAAGGTCGTGGTCCTGACCGGCCCGGAGTCCACGGGCAAGAGCTGGCTGGCGGCCGGCCTTCAGGCACACTTTGGTGGTTTGCGGGTGGATGAATACGTGCGCTGGTTCATCGAACAGAATCCGCGCGATACCTGCCTCAACGACATCCCCGACATCGCCCGAGGGCAGTTGCAGTGGGAAGATCAGGCCCGGGCGCAGCGCCCCGAACTACTGATTCTCGACACCCACCTGCTGAGCAATATCCTCTGGAGCCAGACCCTGTTTGGCGCCTGCCCGGCATGGCTGGAACCCGAACTGCTGGCGCGGCATTACGACCTGCACCTGGTGTTGTCGCCGGAGCAGATCGACTGGACCGACGATGGCCAGCGTTGCCAACCGCAACTCAGCGAGCGCATGGCGTTCTTTCAAGCCACCCGCGACTGGCTTGAACAGCATGGGCAAACGCTGCAGATCATTCAGGGCAACTGGGATGAGCGCCGCGCGCAGGCTTTCGAGGCGGTCGCTGATTTATTGGCTGATTGACCCGGCGAACAGCCCCTTTCGGAGCACAAGTGTCCATTCCTGAAACACCCACTCCAGCGCAAAGCAGCCATTTCAATGGCCTTCATCGTTTTGTCAGAATATCTGTTACGCGCGTGAAACAGTCCCCGGCAAACCCTTGTTCCAGAGCTTTGCGCCGACATTGACCGGGTGGTTGCCTGCCTGACTGTTTCAGCGCTGAAACAGCTTGTGTATCAGCGCCACACGGCTCATCGCCAACCCGTTGAAAATCAACAACAACTCAAAACCGGCACAGCTTTCGCTCTCTCCTTCCCAACGCTGACAAGAGCCAGCCCACTGAAGAAGGAATTGCCGCCGTGGGGAACTTCAATAAAGGCCTGACCTGCCTTCTGCTGATCGGATCAGCAGCCAGCACATTCATCAGTTTCAACGTTCAGGCCGAAGGCAATGGCGTGATCGTTCTCAACCGCGACGTCCAGCCCATTCCCATCGGACGCAGCGGTGGCAAAGACCCCTACCCGACCACGGTCAATGCCAATCCTTCCGATCGAATCAATCAAGCGATGAACAGCACCGAACTCAATGACGGTGACTTCGCCAGTGTAGCCAGCGGCTCCTCGATCCGCAGCAACATCATCACACCGAACTCGGACATGCCCGGCATGAACGTTCTGACCAACCCTAACGGCCTGCCAGGCATGAGTGCCGGTCACGGTGGCGGGGGTGGCGGCACGATCTCCAACACGATCAATCGCTCGTTGAGCACCGGTCTGGCACCGCTGACCCGCATGGCTGGAGGCCAATGAGATGAATCGTTCCCTTCTGCTGCTTGCCCTCTTCGGCTGCGCCAGTGTGATGGCCGATCCCAGTTCAGTGAACAACGCAGACATTCAGGACACCGGTGTGCAGTACCGCGGCAACTTCAACGTCAACCAGGCAGCCGGCGACCAGATGCAACAGACCAATACCAAGGCAATCGCTATCGGCACCAACGCCAGCGCCTCAACCATCGTCAGGCAAAAGCTCGATACACCTGCCAATCCGTCGATGAACGCCAGCGCCACCATTGGCGGTAACTCTTTCAGTAATGGCAACGGAATCCTGGGCGTGAACCAGGGCGCCGGGGCCAACAACCAGATGGCCAACGTGACGCGCGTCAGCATCAGTGCTGCCCCGCAAAGCGTTGACGACAGCGCCCTGTCGCAACAGAACGTGGCGCTTTTACCGAGCTCAGGAGCAACTGGCACCTCACCCGGCAGTCGCCAGGTCACGACAAGTGATCAGGCCTTCACCGGCAGCCGAGGGGTGATTCAGGTGAACCAGAGTGCCGGGGTGGGGAACCGTATGGCTAACACCCTGAGCATCCGGGTCGCTGACTGACCCAAACAAGAAGCAGTGCAATTAGAAAGTACCAACACTTAACCAACTAATAAGCACGACGGAGAAACACCATGAAAACTACAATGGCTCTCAAACCACTGGTTTTCGCTCTTGCAGCAGTAATGGCAATGGCGGCTCAAGCAGGCGGCAACGATCATGGTAACAATGGTGGTCACGGTCACAACCCTCCTCCACCAAAAGGTCCAACCCTGGAAGAGCTGCTGCAAATCGGCGCAGGTGCCGGTGCCGCAGTGCTCGACGTGCAAAACAACGGCGGTAATACCGTCCTGAACCAGGGCACCCAGAACAACGCCGGCATCAGTGGCTCGCTCAACGGCGCCAACGGCAACATCGGTGCAAACAACGTGGCCGGCGACGGCAACCAACAAGACAACGCCGCTGCTCTGGCAACCGCTGACGAAAGCTTCATCTTCGGCTCTGCGGTGTCTGCTTCCAGCGCTACTCAGGTGAACAGCAACAACACCGTTGGCAACTACTCCAGCACTAACAACGCCGCTATGAACAACGTCGGCAACAGTGGCTCGGGTAACATCGGCGTGAACAACGCTGCCGGCAACTTCAACCAACAGAAAAACAACCTGGCAATCGCCGTGTCCGGTGGTCGTGTAGCGCAAGCTGCAGCAGCGGCCAACCAAAGCACTACCGGTCTGCAAGTCGGCAACAACGGCACTCAGACCTTCAAGAAAGACACCCTCACTGGCACTGTCGCCGCCGTCGGCGTATTCGGCGCCGTGGGCGAAGCGACCATCAAAGGTGACAGCCACAGCGGTGGCGGCTACGGCAATGACGACAAAGGCCATGGCGGCAATGGCGGCAGCAAAGATCAGAAAGCTACCTTCGAAGCTGTGGGTGCCTTCGGTCTGGCTGGTGTAACCACTCAACAAGTGCTGACTCCAGACGGCTGGAAAAACCCTGTCACCAACACTGCCAGCATGACCAACGTAGGCAACAACTGGTCGGGTAACGGTGGCTTCAACAACGCCTCCGGTGTTGGCAACCAACAAAGCAACTCGCTGTCCATCGCTGCAGGTTGCAAAGCCTGCATGTAATCGCGATCGAAACGAAAGCCCCGGAAACGGGGCTTTTCCTCAGTCCGCAAAGGCGTATCGATCATGCGTAAGACTGCCTTTATCGCCCTGCTTTGCCTGTCCGGCCTGACCCAGGCTGCCCAGATGCCCGTCGCTGCCCTGCCCGGCGGCGTACTCGTCTACAAGAACGTGCAAAGCATCCGTGAACGCAAGTTTGCCGACATCGTCGAACAGAAAACCGATTTCAGCTGCGGCGCTGCCGCACTGGCCACGGTACTGCGCCAGGCCTATTGGCTCGACGTCGATGAGGAGCACATCATCAAAGGCATGCTGGTCAACGCTGACCAGGACCTTGTTCGCACTCAAGGTTTTTCCATGCTGGACATGAAGCGCTACATAGAAAGCATCGGCATGCGCGCCAGGGGTTACAAGATTCCGCCGGAGAAGCTCGACGCAGTCACGATCCCGGTGGTGGTACTGATGGAAATTCGCGGCTACAAGCATTTCGTGGTGCTGCAGCGTTCGGACAAGGATTGGGTTTACATCGGAGACCCGGTTCTAGGCCACAAACGCTACTCCCATGATGACTTTGTCAAAGGCTGGAACGGCATTGTCTTCGCCATCGTCGGCCCCGGATACGACAAAACCAATGCACTACGCAGTCCTCCGGCACCGCTGACCGCCAAGAACAAGCTCGATACTTTCAACCCTGTCAAAGATGCTGAATTGATGGACTTCGGTTTCATACAGAGCGACTTCTTTTAATCGCCGATTATAAAGAATGGGACTGGATGTCCCGGGAGCAGCAGATGAAAACCTCATACTGGCTGGCCGCCGCCTGCCTGGCAGCGAGCGCGTCAGGCTATGCCAATGCAGGGTTCAAACCTATCGAAATCCAGGACCAGGAGCTCGCCGAGCTACGCGGTCGTTATGTCATGCCGGGGCGGATCATCAGCTTCGGCATTGTCATGAGCAGTACCTGGCGCAATGCCAGCGGTGATCTGATCGGGGCTGCGACTTCGATGCAGATTCAGGCCGCCACCATCAAACCGGAATTCTATGTCACGACCATCAAGCAACAGGGCAATGGCAGCACCCCGACTCCGGGCACTGGCAATGTCATCGGTGGTTCGGGGCTCGACAGCAGCCAGGGCGTGACCCAAAGCGTACGCGCCGCCGGCGACGGCAACACCGCCAACAACAATGTGGCGATCAATGTTCAGGAAGCCAATACCCCTCCTCCTCTGGTACCTGCACAAGGTCAGGCACTGATGGCCGGGCAGACGATCGGAGCCAGCAATGCCGCCGGCAGCGTCGCCGTTTCGGCCACCAGCAGTGGCGTGCAGATGGCTATTCAAGCCTCGGGGAATCAAGGCACGGCCCTGCAACAAGTCGCCCAGGGCGGCCTGCTGCAGAACACTCGCCTGCTGGGCAGCGCCAATGTGGTCAACAATATGACCCAACTCAATGTTGTGCTTAACAATAACGGCATCAGCCCCGGCGCACTGGACTGCAACCTGACTCAACTCAGGGCACTACGCAATATCGGATATTGAACTACGCTGAGTCTCGATCATTGGGCTTAAAGGGACGGCTTATTCATGTATCGATCAGTATCACTGCGTGCCGCTGTATGTTTGAGTACTCTTCTACCCGCAGCCATGCTGCAAGCGGCACCGGACGCCGACGTAGAAGCCCTGAAACAGGAGCTTCTGGAGCTGAAGCAACGCTACGATGTACAACAAAAAGCCCTGGCGGTGCTCGAACAACGGGTCCGCCAGGTCGAAGACCAACCGGCGGCCCCGCAACCCAAGCGTCTGGCCAAGTCGCCAGCCGACATGAAAGGCAATCCAAAAGTCGCCACCACCACCGGGGCTCCCGGCGTTGGCGCGGCAGCAGCGTCGGGGGGCGCAGCCGGGGGCAGTGGTGCTTCCTACGGGCAATCACTGGCCGACGATTCGCAACCGGCGCAGAGTGTGTCCAACCTCTATGATGAAGCCAGCGGCTTCTTCGGTGGCGGTAAATTCAGCTTCGAAACCGGCGTGACCTACTCGCGTTACGACACACGCCAACTGATCCTCAACGGCTTCCTGGCCCTGGACTCGATCTTCCTGGGCAACATCAACCTCGACCGGATCAAGGCCGACACCTGGACGCTGGACCTGACCGGCCGCTACAACTTCGACAACCGCTGGCAGTTCGACGTCAACGTGCCAGTGGTTTACCGCGATTCGACCTACCAGTCCGGCGGCGGCAATGGCGGTGCGTCCAACGTGACCACGGAACAGGACGTATCACGTGATCCGACCATCGGCGACGTCAACTTCGGCATCGCATACAAGTTCCTCGACGAGTCGGTCAACACCCCGGATGCCGTAGTCACCCTGCGGGTCAAGGCGCCCACCGGCAAGGACCCGTTCGGGATCAAGCTGCGTCAGACCGACGCCAACTCCAACCTGTTCGTGCCTGACACCTTGCCCACCGGTAACGGCGTCTGGTCGATTACCCCCGGCGTCTCGCTGGTCAAGACGTTCGACCCGGCTGTGCTGTTCGGCAGCTTGTCCTACACCCACAACCTGGAGGAGTCGTTCGACGACATCAGTTCGACGGTCAACCAGAAAACCCCGGGCAAGGTCCGTATCGGTGACAGCTTCCAGATCGGCGCCGGTATTGCGTTCGCTCTGAACGAGAAGATGAGTATGTCGTTCTCGGTGTCTGACCTGGTGCAACGCAAGAGCAAGCTGAAACAGGATGGCGGCGATTGGCAATCGGTGGTGTCCAGTGACGCCAACGCCGGTTACTTCAACGTCGGCATGACCATTGCCGCCACGGATAACCTGACCATCGTGCCCAACCTGTCGATCGGCATGACCGACGACGCCCCGGACTTCTCCTTCAGCTTGAAATTCCCGTACTACTTCTGACGCAGGAAAGCCCCGCCGATGCGGGGCTTTCATGCAAAAAGAACGCCGTGGTCACAGCGCCTGCCGCTTCACTGCACAGGCGCCGCACCCACGGCGTGCTTTTTAGCGGATCTGATGTTTGTGCAACAGGCGATAAAACGTCGGCCGCGACACCCCCAGCACCTTTGCCGCCACACTGAGATTGTCGCTGTGCCGGTTCAACACGTCGCACAGCGCCTGGCGTTCGGCGCGGGTCTTGTAGTCTTCGAGCGTGCCCATGGGCGTGGTCATCGAATGCTGGCTGATCAATCCCAGATCACGGGCCTCGATCTGCCGTCCCTCCGCCAGTACCAGCCCCCGTCGCACGCGGTTGGCCAGCTCGCGAACGTTGCCCGGCCAATCGTGTTTGCCCATGGCGATCAACGCGTCTTCACTGAAGCTGCGTGGACGGCGACCGGTCTCGTGGCTGTAGAAGTGGGAAAAATGGTTGGCCAGCATCGACAGATCACCGTGGCGTTCGCGCAACGGTGCGGTCACCACTTGCAGCACATTGAGCCGATAATACAGGTCCTCACGAAAACGCTTTTTCTCGATGGCCGCTTCGAGGTCGACGTGGGTGGCTGCCAGGACGCGTACATCAACCGGGATCGGCTGACTGCCGCCGACGCGTTCAATGTGTTTTTCCTGAAGAAACCGCAGCAGGTTGGCCTGCAACTCTAGCGGCAGATCGCCGATTTCATCCAGGAACAACGTGCCACCATTGGCCGCCTCGATACGCCCGACCTTGCGCTGATGCGCACCGGTAAAGGCGCCTTTCTCGTGGCCGAACAGTTCGGACTGGATCAAGTGCTCGGGAATCGCCCCGCAATTGATCGCCACAAACGGCTTGCTGTGGCGCTGGGACTGGCGATGCAAGGTGCGGGCGACCAGTTCTTTACCGGTGCCGCTTTCACCACGAATCAGGACCGGCGACTCGGTCGGCGCCAGTTTGCTCAACAACTTGCGCAGCTCGCGAATCGGCTTGCTGTCGCCGAGCAACTCATGCTCAGGCTGATCGATGTGAATCGTCCCCTGCCCGCGCAAGCGCGCCATGCCAAACGCCCGGCCAAGCGTGACCTGAACCCGTGAGACATCGAACGGCAAAGTATGGAAATCGAAAAACCATTCGCAGACGAAGTCGCCGACGTTCTGCAGCCGTAGAACTTCCTGATTCAGCACCGCGATCCACTCGGTGCCGCTGCGGCTGATCAGTTCCTTGACCGCTTCGGGGCGTTCGAGGTGAAAAGGCTGCAGTCGCAGCAGTCCGACATCGCATGTCCGATCGGCGGCGTTTTCCAGGGTACAACTGTCGACATCCCAGCCCACGGCACGCAAACCGGGTAACAGGCGATGACAGTCGTCACAGGGGTCGACTACCAATAAACGTCGTAACGCTGGCACTTCGATCATGACTGTTCCTTGGCGCCAAATTTAAGGAAATTATTGTAAAAACAGTCATTTGGCAGACCCGACTGTAACATTAGCAAGAAATTGACAGGGCCTTGTATCGATTGCTTATAGATGTACAAGGTAACGAGTTATAAGAAGCAAGTTTATTAGTCAGCTATCGAGTTGAATCTTTCAATCAGCTTTCAAAAACGGTCTGCTGCCTGAGCATAAGCAATAAAGTTGAAATTTCTTTGTGTCATGTGTGACCTGCCACGGGGTTGCGTGCATCAGTACAAGTAACCAGCCGAACGGTAAGCCCAACCGACGGCACATCACTTGATTGGGCACGACAGAGAGAAGACCCCATGACCGCCCCGCTCCGTATCAACGAAGCTCTTTTGATTGCCAACCACGCATTTAAACCCTTCCAGTGCGTGGCCTGGGCCCCACAAGACGGCAACGGCGAACTGAACCTGACCGTCATCGACCGTACCAACTCGCACATCGGCCGCAAGCAGATTCCGAGCAGCGCCTACTCCGATCCGGCGCAACTGGAGCAACTGCTGCAACAGGCACGCGCCGAACTGAGCGAAGAAGGTTACCTGCTGCAATCGTGGTCGATGCCTGACTGACAAGAGGGCAATGCGGATGACGTTGGCGTCATCCGCCCTCTGCATCTTTAGTTATCCGTTACTTTTTATCTTCGGTACTTTTGCACAACTTCTTTTAAAGCGTCAGGCGCCATTGCTTGTCACGCTTTCATTTGGTTCAAAAAGACACTGTTCTGGCACAGTGCGACCCTCCACCTGTTAGTTATGTCAGTTGTACTTCGATGTATTCAGGGATTGAATGTTTCGCTCATGCAGTTACCCGCCCTATCGGGCCTGGTCAACTCGCAAGGAGAGGCATGCATGACCACCGAGAACGCCTTTGCGCTCCCGACACCACTGAATGACGCCGGGCAACTCGACAGACATTTTGCCCACTCCGGCATTGCTCAAGTGTATTTCGCTGACAGCGTATCCAGCATGACCCAGGGTTTGGCCGTGGACCCGCAAGGTCGGGTGCTGGTGGCCGCCAAGGTCGGCACTGCCGATGGCAGCCGTTTCGGGCTCGCGCGGATGCTTGCCGACGGTTCTGCCGACCTGGGCTTCGGTGTTCAAGGCAGCGTGATCGGCGAATTCGCTCCCGGTTTCGAAGCCATGGGCGCAAAAGTGCAGGTACTGGCGGACGGGCGAATCCTGCTGGCCGGCTTGCACTATGAAAATGCTCATCGCACCTTGCCCGCGCTCGCCCTGTTCAACACTGACGGTTCACCTGACACTTCGTTTGGCGACAACGGCCGACAAGTCGTGCGCCTGCCGGGCGATTTGTCCATCGGTTCGCGCGATATCTGGCTACCGCCCGGTATATCCGGTGCAGAAGCCTGCGACATTGCCGTTCAGGACGATGGGCACATTCTGCTGATCGCCAATCACCACTTCGAACTGGCCGACCATGCCGGCATGCTGATCCGCCTTACGCCCAACGGCGCGCTCGACGCAAGCTTCAATGGTCGCGGCTTTGTGATGATTCGCCATCTGTTGCTCAACACCTGGCTCAGCAGCCTTCTGCTGCAGAAGGATGGGCGCGTCGTTGTCGCTGGCTCCATTGATTTCCCTCAGGAGGGCCTGGTTGCGCGCTATCTGCCTGACGGGCGCCTGGACGAGCGCTTCGCGGTAGACGGTTTCCTCGCCTTCAAGGCTCACGGGCAAAGCGCGATGGTCAGCCAGATCATCGAATCAATGGAGCATCTGCACTGCTTTGGCAGCAGTCGCGATCCGATCCGCTGCCTAGCGTTGAGCCTGCACCCCAACGGACGTCCGGAACTGCGCAACAACGCAGGCCACCCGCATCTGCTGGAAATCGGCCCCAGTGGCTGCCAGTGGAGCGCTGCCCAGTGCATGGCCGACGGACGAATTATCGCGGTGGGCGCGACGATTGGCGGTATCGAGGCGGATTTCATCGTGGCGCGCTATTTGCCCGACGGGCAACTCGACGCACAGTTCGGCAACGGCCACGGTTGGCTGCGCACGCGCCTGGGACGCAGCCTGGATACCGCCAACTCATTGGCGTTGCAGGCGGACGGACACATTCTGGTCGGCGGCTATTCACTGGACGGCAACTACCGGGCCATGGTCGCGCGTTATCTGAATCAGTAATACCCAAGACTTGAACTTGCCTGGCACTTGCGGCAACTTGCGCGCTTCTTAATACAAGGAGCAACCGATGTCCGGTTCACTGGCCCAGGCGTTCGCGCACAATTTCCTCGGGCACTCGCCCCGCTGGTACAAGGCGAGCATCGTCGGGTTCCTGATCCTCAATGCCGTGGTGCTGTTCACGGTTGGCCCGGTCGCCGCCGGCTGGCTGCTGGTGATCGAATTCATTTTCACCTTGGCGATGGCCCTCAAGTGCTATCCGCTGATGCCCGGTGGCTTGTTGCTGATTGAAGCCCTGCTGCTGAAGATGACCACCCCGCAAGCCCTCTACGATGAGCTGGTGCACAACTTCCCGGTGATCCTGCTGCTGATGTTCATGGTCGCGGGCATCTACTTCATGAAGGACCTGCTGCTGTTTCTGTTCTCACGGCTCCTGCTGGGCGTGCGCTCCAAGGCGATTCTGGCGCTGATGTTCTGCTTTCTGTCGGCATTTCTGTCGGCGTTTCTCGATGCCTTGACCGTGACGGCGGTGATCATCAGCGCGGCCGTCGGCTTCTATTCGGTCTACCACCGGGTGGCCTCGGGCAACGATCCGCGTCAGGACAGCGAGTTCAGCGACGACCAGCACCTGCCGGCCCTGCACCATGATGATCTGGAACAGTTTCGTGCTTTCCTGCGCAGCTTGCTGATGCACGGCGCGGTCGGCACCGCACTCGGCGGGGTTTGCACACTGGTGGGCGAGCCACAGAACCTGTTGATCGGCCATGAAATGGGCTGGCACTTCGGCGAGTTCTTCCAGAAAGTCGCGCCGGTCTCGCTGCCGGTGCTGGTAGCGGGTCTGGTGACCTGCGTGTTGCTGGAAAAACTGCGCTGGTTTGGCTACGGCACTCTGCTGCCGGACAACGTGCGCGCCGTGCTGGCCAACTACGCCGCTGAAGACAATGCCGAACGCACACCGCGTCAACGTGCCGCCCTGCTGGTGCAAGGTGCTGCGGCGTTGATTCTGATTGGCTGTCTGGCGTTTCACGTTGCTGAAGTGGGCTTGATCGGCCTGATGGTGATCGTGTTGATCACCGCCTTTACCGGCATTACCGACGAACACCGCCTGGGCAATGCGTTTCGCGACGCCATGCCGTTCACCGCGTTGCTGGTGGTGTTTTTTGCCGTGGTCGCGGTGATTCACGATCAACAACTGTTTGCCCCGCTGATCCAGTGGGTGCTCGCGCTGCCAGCGGATCAACAACCGGGCATGTTGTTCATTGCCAACGGCCTGCTCTCGGCAATCAGCGACAACGTGTTCGTCGCCACGATCTACATCACCGAAGTGAAACAGGCCTTCCTCTCCGGACACATGAGCCGCGAGCATTTCGAAACCCTGGCGATCGCGATCAACACCGGCACCAACCTGCCAAGCGTGGCGACCCCGAATGGACAGGCGGCGTTCCTGTTCCTGCTGACCTCGGCGATTGCGCCGCTGGTGCGCCTGTCATACGGCCGGATGGTGTGGATGGCGTTGCCATACACCGTGGTGATGGGGCTGCTGGGCTGGTACGCGGTGAGCTACTGGCTCTGACAACACCCGCTTAAAACTGTGGAAGCGAGCCTGCTCGCGAAGAGGTCGTGTCAGGCACTTCATGTGTTGCCTGGCACACCGCCTTCGCGAGCAGGCTCACTCCTACATTGGTATGCGCTGAGCCAATAGCCCTGGCAACCCGAGATTAAAACTGTGGGAGCGAGCCTGCTCGCGAAGAGGTCGTGTCAGGCACTTCATGTGTTGCCTGGCACACCGCCTTCGCGAGCAGGCTCATTCCCACTTGGGTATGCGCTGAGCCAATAGCCCTGGCAACCCAAGATTAAAACTGCGGGAGCGAGCCTGCTCGCGAAGAGGTCGTGTCAGGCACTTCATGTGTTGACGGGTACACCGCCTTCGCGAGCAGGCTCACTCCTACATTGGTATGCAGTGAGCCAATAGCCCTGACACCCCAAGATTAAAACTGTGGGAGCGGGCTTGCTCGCGAAGAGGTCGTGTCAGGCACTTCATGTGGTGACTGACACACCGCCTTCGCGAGCAAGCCCGCTCCCACTTTGGTATGCGTTGAGCCAATAGCCCTGACACCCCAAGATTAAAACTGTGGGAGCGAGCCTGCTCGCGAAGAGGTCGTGTCAGGCACCGCACGTGTTGACTGGCGCACCGCCTTCGCGAGCAGGCTCACTCCTACATTGGTATGCGCTGAGCCAATAGCCCTGACACCCCAAGATTAAAACTGTGGGAGCGGGCTTGCTCGCGAAGAGGTCGTGCCAGGCACCGCACGTGTTGACTGGCACACCGCCTTCGCGAGCAGGCTCACTCCTACATTGGTATGCGCTGAGCCAATAGCCCTGGCAACCCGAGATTAAAACTGTGGGAGCGAGCCTGCTCGCGAAGAGGTCGTGTCAGGCACTTCATGTGTTGACTGACACACCGCATTCGCGAGCAGGCTCACTCCTACATTGGTATGCGCTGAGCCAATAGCCCTGGCAACCCGAGATTAAAACTGTGGGAGCGGGCTTGCTCGCGAAGAGGTCGTGTCAGGCACCGCACGTGTTGACTGGCACACCGCATTCGCGAGCAGGCTCACTCCTACATTGGTATGCGCTGAGCCAATAGCCCTGGCAACCCGAGATTAAAACTGTGGGAGCGAGCCTGCTCGCGAAGAGGTCGTGTCAGGCACTTCATGTGTTGACGGGTACACCGCCTTCGCGAGCAGGCTCACTCCCACTTGGGTATGCGTTGAGCCAATAGCCCTGGCAACCCAAGATTAAAACTGTGGGAGCGAGCCTGCTCGCGAAGAGGTCGTGTCAGGCACTTCATGTGGTGACTGGCACACCGCCTTCGCGAGCAGGCTCACTCCTACATTGGTATGCGGTGAGCCAATAGCCCTGACACCCCAAGATTAAAACTGTGGGAGCGAGCCTGCTCGCGAAGAGGTCGTGTCAGGCACTTCATGTGTTGACGGGTACACCGCCTTCGCGAGCAGGCTCACTCCCACTTGGGTATGCGCTGAGCCAATAGCCCTGGCAACCCAAGATTAAAACTGCGGGAGCGAGCCTGCTCGCGAAGAGGTCGTGTCAGGCACTTCATGTGGTGACTGGCACACCGCCTTCGCGAGCAGGCTCACTCCTACATTGGTATGCGCTGAGCCAATAGATCTTCAACACCCACTCATTCTTTTTGTTCCTGGGTGATTCAGCGCGGCAGGATGTACTTCTCGATGGCCTGCGCTACGCCATCTTCGGTGTTCGGGCCGGTGATTACATCGGCCTGACGCTTCACCGCCTCTTCGGCCTGCCCCATGGCAATCGATAACCCCGCGCAGTGGAACATCGCCGGGTCGTTGCCGCCATCGCCAATCACCGCCGTCTGCTCCAGCGGGACGCCAAGGTGCGCGGCAATGGTCGCCAGCGCGCTACCCTTGTTGGCTTCCAGCGCCGTCACGTCCAGGTACACCGGTTGCGAGCGCGAGACCTGGGCCATGCCGTCGACCTTGGACAACAGGCGCGCTTCAAGCTCGATCAGCAAATCCGTGTTGTTGCTGGTGGCGACGATCTTGTCGATCCGCTCCAGGTACGGCTCGAAACTCTCGACCACCACCGGCGGATAACCGAGGCCATGCTGTTCGCGTGGCACCATCGGCCCGTGCGGATCCTTGAGCAACCAGTCACCACCGCTGAACACCCAGATTTCGACATCCGGTTGATCAGCGAAGGTCGCCAATGCAATTAACGCTGTCGTAGCGGGCAGGTAATGCGCGACCAGCAAGCTGCCATCCGGGTTGACAATGGTGCCGCCATTGAACGCCGCCGTCGGCAGATCAACACCCAGGGCTTCGATCTGCTGCAGCATGGCTTTGGGTGGGCGGCCGGTCGCCAGGCTGAACAACACGCCAGCCTCGCGCAATGAACGAACGGCGTCGATGGTGCGCTGACTCAGGCTGTGATCAGGCAGCAACAGCGTGCCGTCCATATCGCTGAGTAAAAAACGGATCGCGTCACTCATCCCAGGCCATGCCAGACGCGACCATCGCGACTCAGTAGATCGTTGGCAGCTTGCGGGCCGTCTTCGCCGGCAGCGTAAGTCTGTACGCTCGCGTCCTGCTGCCAGGCGTCGAGGAACGGTTGCACTGCGCGCCAGCCGTTCTCGATGTTGTCGGCGCGCTGGAACAGCGTCTGGTCACCGGTCAGGCAGTCGTAGATCAGGGTTTCGTAGCCGGTGGACGGCTGCATCTCGAAAAAGTCTTTGTACGCGAAACCCAGCTCGATGTTGGCCATGTTCAGCGCCGGCCCCGGCCGTTTGGCCAGCAGGTCGAACCACATGCCTTCGTTGGGCTGGATCTGGATGCGCAGATAGGTCGGCTGCAATTCATCGACCTCGGTGTCACGGAACTGCGCGTATGGCGCCGGCTTGAAGCAGATGACAATTTCGGTGTCGCGCACGCTCATGCGCTTGCCGGTGCGCAGGTAGAACGGCACGCCGACCCAGCGCCAATTGTCGATCATGACTTTCAGGGCGACGTAGGTTTCGGTGTTGCTGTCGGGCGACACGTTGGCCTCCTGGCGATAACCCGCCAGCGGCTTGCCATCGATCTCGCCGGCGCTGTACTGGCCACGCACCGAGTTGGCCCGCGCCTCTTCAACGGTCCATGGGCGAATCGCGCCGACCACCTTGGCCTTCTCGCCACGCACCGCATCGGCGCCGAACGCGGCCGGCGGCTCCATGGCAACCATCGCCAGCAACTGGAACAGGTGATTGGGCACCATGTCGCGCAGTGCACCGGTGTGCTCGTAAAAACTGCCACGGGTTTCGACGCCGACGGTTTCGGCGGCGGTGATCTGCACGTGGTCGATGTAGTGGTTGTTCCAGAACGCTTCGAACAGGCTGTTGGAGAACCGGCTGACCAGAATGTTCTGCACGGTTTCCTTGCCCAGATAGTGATCGATCCGGTAGATCTGCTTTTCCGACATCACCTTGAGCAGGCAGGCGTTCAACGCCTCGGCGGTCTGCAGATCGGAGCCGAACGGTTTTTCGATGACCACCCTTCTGAACGCTTCGGGCGTTTCTTCCAGCAGTTTGGCGGCGCCCAGACGGCGCACCACTTCACTGAAGAAACGCGGCGCGGTGGCCAGGTAGAACACTGCATTGCCAGTGCCGCTGTCGGCGATTTTCGCCGCCAGCGCAGAATAAGTGCTGTCGTCCAGGAAGTCGCCCTGAACGTAGCTGATACCTTTGGCGAGCTTGGCCCACAAGGCCGGATCAAGCATCTGATCGCCCTTGCCGACCTTCGCCGCCACTTCGGTACGGATGAAGTCTTCGAGTTTTTGCGCGAAGGCTTCATCGGTAATGGCGTTGTGATCAACGCCGACGATCCGCAGATTGTCGTCAAGCAAGCCGTCGCGACTGAGGTTGTACAGCGCCGGCATCAGCAAGCGCTTGACCAGGTCGCCGTGGGCACCGAACAAAAACAGCGTGGTCGGTGGTGCGGGTTCTGCCTTGGATTTTCTGCGGATCGTATGGGTCATTTCTTCGGTGTCTCCACGTGGCCGCCGAAGCCGAAGCGCTGGGCCGAAAGAATCTTGTCGCCAAAGGTGCCCTGGCCGCGGGAGCGGTAGCGCGAGAACAGCGAGTTCGACAACACCGGTACCGGCACCGCTTGCTCCATGGCCGCTTCGATGGTCCATTGACCTTCGCCGCTGTCAGCCACCGAACCAGAGAAACCGTCGAGCTTCGGATCGCTCGCCAGCGCATCGGCGGTCAGATCGAGCAGCCAGGACGACACCACGCTGCCACGACGCCACACTTCAGCGATGTCGGCAACGTTCAGGTCGAAACGCTGATCTTCCGGCAGGCGCTCGCTGGACTTGGTCTTGAGGATGTCAAAGCCTTCGGCGAATGCGGCCATCATGCCGTACTCGATACCGTTGTGAATCATCTTCACGAAGTGCCCGGCACCGGCAGGACCGGCGTGGATGTAGCCGTGCTCGGCACGGTGGTCCTCGGACTTGCGATCCTTGGTGCGCGGAATCTCGCCCATGCCCGGCGCCAGTGCGGCGAACAGCGGATCCAGACGCGAAACGGTCTCGGCGTCACCGCCGATCATCATGCAGTAACCGCGTTCCAGGCCCCAGACGCCGCCGGAGGTGCCGACGTCGATGTAGTGCAGGCCCTTTTCAGACAGGGCCTTGGCCCGGCGGATATCATCTTTGTAGTTGGTGTTGCCGCCGTCGATGATAGTGTCGCCGGCTTCGAGCAAATTGCTCAGGGTGTTGATGGTGTCTTCGGTCGGCGCGCCGGCCGGCAGCATGACCCACACTGCGCGTGGCTTGGCCAGGCCTGCGACCAGCGCCGGCAGGTCGGCGACGCCCGTGGCGCCCTCGGCGGCCAGGGTGTCGACAAAGGCGGTATTGCGGTCGTAAACAACGGTGGTGTGCCCGTTGAGCATCAGGCGCCGCGCAATATTGCCGCCCATGCGGCCCAGTCCAATAATCCCGAGTTGCATGTGCTGATGCTCCTTACTACAAATAAATGTGTGACATTGGTTATAGCCCAACGCGACTAATGGAGGTTAGTCCAGAGCGTCCGGCGGAAGTTTCCGGGCATTGTGCCCGATCCAGACTGATAACGCCCCGAATCATGCCGAAGACACACCGACCATGAAAAATAAAAAAGTTCCATTCATGAGCGAAAGAAATCAAAATTGGCGCCGATAGCAGATCAGTACCCCGAAACCGGGACGATTTGCAGTTGAGACACGCCATTTGCGAGGTGAGCAATGGGCACAGTACACACAGCAATGCCGCCACAAACCCTGTACGTCACGATCCGTCGCGATGAATTGCGTCAGTTGAAAGACGAGCGCGACCAATTGAAACAGGAGCTGGCGCAGCTGCGCTCGCTGACCCAGGGCGCTCAGCCCAAACCTTTGCCGGTTGTCCAGCGCAACCCGCACGCCTGACCTGCCCCGCCAGCTTCGGGAACGGCGCCTGTCGTTCCCGACATGATCCTCTTCTGCCCCTGATCAGCAACTAACGAAGTTTTCACATTCCGTTCGTGATACTCCGGCGCATTCTGGCCGTGCGTTTGCGCGCGGCCTCCGTTCGTCGGTTTCATGAAGCGTTCCGGCGGTGGTTAGTGACGATGAGCTGGAGTGCTGAATGGCATTGTTCAAACGCAGCAAAACGACTGCGACAGGTTTCGACTGGGCCGGGGTTCTTTGGCTTTTCGCGTTTTTCTGGTATTTCTCGGGTATCACCCAACTGTTGATCCAGCTGACCGGCACTTCCGGCTTCAGCGGATTCCGTCAGGCCTTTGTGATGAGCGCGGTCTGGCTCGCACCGATGCTGCTCTTCCCCAAGCGCACCAAGCTGCTGGCCGCATTGATCGGCATCGTCTTGTGGGCCTGCTCGATGGCCAGCCTGGGCTACTTCTTCATCTATCAGCAGGAATTCTCGCAAAGCGTCATCTTCATCATGTTCGAGTCGAACATTTCTGAAGCCGGCGAATACATGACCCAGTACTTTGCCTGGTGGATGATTCCGGCGTTCCTCGCGCATACCGCTTTCGCCTACTTCCTGTGGACTCGCCTGCGTCCGGTGTACATGCCCCGTGGGCGCGCTTTCGTCGCCGCCATGGCGATCCTGATTGCCGTGGTCGGCTACCCGCTGATCAAGCAGACCCAGCGCACCGGCAGTTTCGCCGGGGGCTTCGAGAAGTTCGAAGACCGCATCGAGCCTGCCGTGCCTTGGCAAATGGCCGTGGCTTACCACCGTTACCTCGATACTCTGGCCGGCATGCAAGACATGCTGCACAGCACGAGCAAGGTTCCGCCACTGCATAACCTCAAGGCAGCAGACGCCGATAAACCTTCGACCCTGGTGCTGGTGATCGGCGAATCGACCAACCGTCAGCGCATGAGCCTGTACGGCTATGGACGCAAGACCACACCGGAACTGGACAAGCTCAAGGATCAGCTCGCGGTGTTCGACAACGTCATCACCCCGCGTCCTTACACCATTGAAGCGCTGCAGCAGGTCCTGACCTTCGCCGACGAAGAGCATCCGGATCTGTACCTGTCCACGCCGTCGCTGGTCAGCATGATGAAACAGGCCGGCTACAAGACGTTCTGGATCACCAACCAGCAGACCATGACCAAGCGCAACACCATGCTCACGACGTTCTCAGAACAGGCCGACGAGCAGGTGTACCTGAACAACAACCGCAACCAGAACGCCGCTCAGTACGACGGCGACGTGATCGAGCCATTCAACAAGGCGTTGACCGACCCGGCGCAGCGCAAGTTGATCGTCGTGCACCTGCTCGGCACTCACATGAGCTACCAGTACCGCTATCCGCCGAGCTTCGACCAGTTCCAGGACCGTACCGGTGTGCCAGCCGGCGTGCGTGACGATCAGGTGCCGACCTACAACAGCTACGACAACGCCGTGCTGTACAACGACTTCGTGGTGTCCAGCCTGATCAAGGACTACGCCAAGTCCGACCCGAACGGTTTCCTGCTGTACCTCTCCGACCACGGTGAAGACGTGTTCGATTCGGCCGGCCACAGCACCCTGGGCCGCAACGAGAACAAACCGACGGCGCCGATGTACACCATTCCGTTCATGGCCTGGGCTTCGCCGAAATGGCGCGAGAACCATAACTGGAACTTCGCCGCCGACCTGGGGCGGCCGTACAGCAGCTCGCACCTGATCCACACCTGGGCGGACATGGCCGGTTTGAGTTTCGATGAGCTGGACCGCAGCAAGAGCCTGGTCAGTGACAGCTTCAAACCGCGTCCACTGATGATCGGCAACCCGTACGAGCGTGAGCAGCGGGCCCTGATTGATTTCAGCCTGATGAAGCCGAAGAAAGTCGAGCCGACCGCCGCAAATGTCGTTCAGCAGTAACCGTGTAAAAGACGCCGGTTTCGAGAGATCACAATCGGCGTAACGCATAAAGAAAAAGCTCCGTATCGCAAGATACGGAGCTTTTTTCGTTCTGGTCGACTGTAGCGCCCGCGCATACAAGCCCCTGTCGTGACGCCTGAGAGAAAATGGGCGCAACTGCACCCTCTCAGCCCCTCCCACCTCGAACTGGCAGCCTGCGCGCTCAGAGGGCGCCAGTTAACGTCCTTGATGCACTCGGTGCTTTTTCACCGCACAAAAACAAACGCCCCGAACAAGTCGGGGCGTTTGCGTGTGCTTGCGCCAGAGTGTTCTCACACTCTGGCGCTGCAGATCCGGCGTTATCAGTAAGCTTTGCCGGTCTTGTAGAAGTTCTCGAAGCAGAAGTTGGTTGCTTCGATGTAGCCTTCCGCACCACCGCAGTCGAAACGCTTGCCTTTGAACTTGTAGGCCATGACGCAGCCGTTCTGGGCTTGTTTCATCAGGGCGTCAGTGATCTGAATTTCACCGCCCTTGCCTGGCTCGGTTTGTTCGATCAGGTCGAAGATGTCCGGAGTCAGGATGTAGCGGCCGATGATGGCCAGGTTCGACGGTGCATCTTCAGGCTTTGGCTTCTCGACCATGCTGTGTACGCGGTAGATGTCGTCGCGGATCATCTCGCCGGCGATCACGCCGTACTTGCTGGTCTCCTGCGGATCGACTTCCTGGATGGCGATGATCGAGCAGCGGAACTGCTTGTACAGCTTGACCATCTGGGTCAGTACGCCGTCGCCTTCGAGGTTGACGCACAGGTCGTCCGCCAATACCACGGCGAACGGTTCGTCACCGATCAGCGGGCGACCGGTCAGGATCGCGTGGCCCAGGCCTTTCATTTCGGTCTGACGGGTGTAGGAGAACGAGCACTCATCCAGCAATTTGCGGATGCCGACCAGGTATTTCTCCTTGTCGGTACCTTTGATCTGGTTTTCCAGCTCATAGCTGATGTCGAAGTGGTCTTCCAGAGCACGCTTGCCACGACCGGTCACGATGGAGATTTCTGTCAGGCCAGCGTCCAGAGCTTCTTCAACGCCGTACTGGATCAGTGGCTTGTTTACCACCGGCAGCATTTCTTTGGGCATGGCTTTAGTCGCTGGCAGGAAGCGAGTACCGTAACCGGCTGCTGGGAACAAGCATTTCTTGATCATATAAGTCCTTGAAAGGGCTGTGTGTACGAGTTTCGGCGCAGTCTAATCAGGCGGCGTGCACCTTACAATGCCCCGCACTGGCTAACCGATGCCAACATAGAGAAATATTCTCGCCGATAGTTCCGTTGGCGCCTTTTGGCGGCGAAAACAGAGTAGCTCAAAGACGCAGCTGCGCTGCACCACCATACGCCGATCGCCCCCCAATGTGAGCATTTGTCGGTATCATGGCGCCTTTGAACCAGCGAACGAGACAGATAGATGGCCGCGGTAAAAATCATCAACGGGTATGTGATCGACAAGAAAGACGGCAAGTGGACGCTGACCACGACCAATGGCGAACACATCGCCGGGCCGTTCGACAGTGAGCAGATGGCGACTGATGTAGCGTCGGTGTTCACAGACACCCCGGCATCGTCCAAGCGTCGTAGCAAAGATCAAGACTGATCGGCTGCGACACATGATGCCGAGCCCTGCCCTTGCGCAGGGCTTTTTTGTGGCCACCGGAAAGATCAATGAAACAAGTGGCCTATCGCTATAACCTTTTCACTGCGGCGCTGTCAGAGCGTTTAGCCCCTCCCTCGCTGAAGACGACACTCCTATGAACATGAACAGATTGCTGCCGCTGCTCGCGGTATTGGCCCTCGGTGGCTGTGCCACTTCGCAAACCACTTACCTGAACAACGGCGAACAGGGCTTGACCATCGACTGCTCCGGCGAGGCCAACTCCTGGGCCACCTGCTACGAAAAGGCTGATGCCTCCTGCGCCGGCACCGGGTATCGCATCGTTGGTACCGATGGCACGCCGGCGCCGAAGGAAAGCGACAAGACCCTGGGGGTCGATGTCGGCAACTACAAGAACCGCAGTGTGGTGGTGGTCTGCAAATAGACCCTACATGTGAATCTCGGCGAATTTGATTCCGAGCCCGCGTACGATCTCGATCAAGTCATCGAGCCGGGCAAAGGATTCGACTTCGTCGTTATCGTCCACCAGAAAATAGCTGCGCCCGGCGCTCTTCTTGAAAAATACGATCCACTCGCCCGGATTGGCCGGGTTCTGAATGACATGCGTGGCAGAAATCAGGCCTTCTGCGTGGCGCTCCCGTACTTGCTCTCGCTTCATTCGCGACTCCAGAAATGAAAATGCCGTCACAGCATGGCTGTGACGGCATTGGTGCTGATGACTATCAGTCTATCAGCCGGAAATACAGGCATTGGCAGCGTTTTGCACGTCACGCGGACGAACCGGCACATTGGACATGCGCTCGTGCAGCTTGATGCTGCTGCCGCCGGAGCGATCGTCGATATCAAACACGGCAGCCGCACCGGTCGAAAACTTCCCGGGAACAATCACTCGAACGCCATCCTTGTGCGGTTCCATCTGTAACGCGCCACGGCTGCTGGCAAGCTTTTGCGCCAGGCACTGAGCATACTCATGGGGTTTCTTGCCGGAAATCACGCTCATGGTCGGCAACGTCTCATTGATTTCGGAAACGCTCGCGCAACCACCCACGGCCAACATCAACGGCAGACACACCACACCCCACTTCATACAAACACCTCCCATAAAGACCGTCGGACAGCAGTAATGCCATTTTTCTCCGAGGCTCACTCCATTAAACCCGCATCGAATCGCGAATAACTGTTTTTAATTGTCAAAGCGGCGCTCGACGGCGGGATAATAACCCGTTCGGGCTGATAAACTGCGCCAATCGCACATGCTATCGTTTTGATTTAGTAGAAAAAGCCCTTTTGGAGGCGCCCATGAAATTCATTCACCAGCGCGAGCACCTCAACGAAGACGACATCGTCGTCATCCAATGCTCGCAAACCTGCAACATCCGTTTGATGAACGACGCCAACTTCCGCGCGTTCAAGAACGGCGGACGCCACACCTACCACGGCGGCGCTTTCGACACGTTTCCTGCGCGCATCACCGCGCCGAGCACCGGTTTCTGGAACATCACCATCGACACCGTCAACCGTCGCGCCATCAGCGTCACGCGCAAACCGACCCTGACCCACTCGATCAAAATCATCCGCCGCTCCAGCACCAAACTCAGCTGAGTCGCCCCCAACGCAAGGTAAGCACGACCGTGGCCCAAACGACCAAATACGTCATCAAATACAAGCTCAACGGTGAGCGCCGCTTCGAGTTCGCGCAACTGGAGCACGGCACTGTGGAAGAGGCCAAGGCGGCGCTGGACGCGATCCACGGCACCACTGAAGATGTGATCAGCGATATCGCCGTCAGCAAAGCCCTGTAACGCAACACATCGGATTTGACCGCAAGCGGCGGAGTGTTCTGCCGCCGGGACCTGCCCAGACTGAGCGCCCAGACCACGCGTTCAGGAGTCAGCATGTCAATGTCCCCCTCACGGCTGGATGCGCTCGATTGGGCAGCCCTGGAACAGCAACTGGATGAGCAAGGCTACGCCATCATCCGTGCGCTGCTTTCGGCCCACACCTGCGAGCGCCTGAGTGTCCTGTATCCGCAGACCGAACCGTTTCGCTCGCAGGTCGTCATGGCCCGTCACGGTTTCGGTCGCGGGCAATACAAATATTTTCGCTATCCCCTGCCGACCACGGTCGAGCGCCTGCGCAACGCGCTTTATCCGCGCCTGGTGCCGCTGGCCAACCGCTGGAACGAACGCATGGGTTTGCCCGCACGTTTCCCTGTCGCCCATGCCGAATTTCTTCAGCGCTGCCACGCCGCCGGTCAGTTGCGGCCAACGCCGCTGTTGCTGCAGTACGGCCCGCAGGACTACAACTGCCTGCATCAGGACCTCTACGGGGAGCTGGTTTTCCCACTGCAAGTTGCGATTCTTCTGTCAGCACCGGGGCAAGACTTTACCGGCGGCGAGTTCGTCATGACCGAGCAGCGGCCGCGCATGCAATCGCGCCCGCATGTGGTGGATCTGCAACAAGGTGATGCGGTGATCTTTGCGGTCAACCAGCGTCCGGTCAGAGGCACACGCGGCGACTATAAGGTGACCCTGCGGCATGGCGTCAGTCGCCTGCACAGTGGAAATCGGCATACCCTAGGCATCATTTTCCACGACGCAACATGAGCAGCATGCAACCGACCACCTTCGACCTGTTCGCCGACCACGAACCTGCGCAACAACCGCGTGCCGAGCAAATCGGTGAACAGTCATGGGTGTTGCGCGGCTTCGCGCTGCCAATTGTCGATCAGGTGTTGTCGGCGCTGGATGCCCTGCTCGCTGCCGCGCCGTTGCGCCACATGGTCACACCGGGAGGTTTCAGCATGTCGGTGGGCACCAGCAGTTGCGGGGCGCTGGGCTGGATCACCGATCGCAGCGGCTATCGTTACAGCGCCGTCGACCCGCTGAGCGGCAGGCCATGGCCGGCGATGCCACTGGTGCTGTTCGAACTGGCGCAAACAGCCGCGCAACGCGCAGGATTTGCCGACTTTCACGCGGATTCCTGCCTGATCAACCAATATATCCCCGGCGCCAAGATGTCTTTGCACCAGGACAAAGACGAACATGCCTACGCGGCGCCAATCGTTTCGTTGTCACTGGGCTTGCCGGCAATGTTCCTGTTCGGTGGTTTTGCCCGGAGCGACAAGAGCCAGCGCATTCCCCTGCTGCACGGCGACATGGTGGTCTGGGGCGGCGTCGATCGCCTGCGTTTTCACGGCGTGCTGCCGATCAAGCCAGGGCGGCATCCACGCTTGGGCGAACGCCGGATCAACCTGACTTTTCGCGTTGCCGGATGAGCCTGAAAAATTTGACCGCAAGGCGCGGAGTGTTACTGACATCGCCGCTGATTAACCTGAATCAAACAGGTCAACGGACTACTCGCCATGAAAAAGCTTTCGCCCATCATCAACGTTGAAACCGATCCACGCTGGGCCGCCGTCGTTGCGCGGGACCCGCGGGCCGACGGGCAGTTTGTCTATGCAGTGAAAACCACCGGGGTCTATTGCCGCCCGAGCAGTCTTTCGCGCTTGCCCAAGCCACAGAACGTCGAGTTCTTCGACAGCGCCGAAGCCGCCGAGGCGGCGGGTTATCGTCCGAGCAAACGCACCAGCAAGGATCAGACTGACGTCGCCACCCAACACGCCGCGACCGTGGCGCTGGCCTGCCGGCAGATCGAAACCTGCGAAACGACGCCCGCGCTCAACGAACTCGCCGAGGCGGCCGGACTCAGCCCGTTTCATTTTCACCGTGTGTTCAAGGCTGCAACCGGCCTCACGCCCAAGGGTTACGCGGCGGCGCATCGCTCACGCCGGGTGCGTGAACGACTGGCGGACGGTGGTTCGGTGACCGATGCGCTGTACGACGCAGGCTTCAACTCCAACAGCCGCTTCTACGAATCGGCCGACAAGGTGCTGGGCATGAAGCCTGGCGACTATCGCGCGGCCGGGCGCAACAACGACATTCACTTTGCCGTCGGCCAATGCTCACTCGGGGCGATTCTGGTGGCACAGAGTGAGCGCGGAGTGTGCGCGATTCTGTTAGGAGATGATCCGCATCAACTGGTGTGTGATCTGCAGGATCAGTTCCGTCAGGCCAACCTGATTGGCGCCGATGCCGGCTTCGAGCAGTTGATTGCCCAAGTGGTCGGCTTCATCGAGGCGCCAGCGCTGGGCCTCGATTTGCCTCTGGACGTGCGCGGCACGGCTTTTCAGGAGCGAGTGTGGCAGGCGCTGCGGGAAATCCCGGCTGGGCGCACCGCCAGTTACGCCGAGATCGCCCAGCGCATTGGTGCTCCGACCTCCATGCGCGCCGTCGCCCAGGCTTGCGGTGCCAATCGCCTGGCCGTGGCGATCCCCTGCCATCGCGTGGTGCGCAGCGATGGCAATCTCTCAGGGTATCGCTGGGGCGTGGAGCGCAAGCGCCAACTGCTGGAGCGCGAAACGCTGCCTTAATGGATGCCGATGTAGACCGCCACTGACTCGGGGCCGGTATAGGCCTCGAAGTCGGTGGCGTAACGGCGCTGAATCTGCGGATTGTCTGCAAAGAACGTCCAGATCCGCCCCCAGGTCGCAATGACCGCGTCAGGCAGGGTGCCCTGTGCTTCAAACACCAGATACTCACCCGCTTCAATCTGCACCGCTTCGTAGTCCTTGGTGCGCGCACTCACGGCGACGCCAGCGGTGACATCGAACGCACCCGAGGCATCGGACTCGTAAGCCGAGTACACACCATAAATTGGCGAGTTGGCGGTCTTGGCAGGAATGCTCTCGGCCAGTTCTTCGCTGAAAAACTGCCCCCACATCGGACCGATTTTTGCGGTCGCGGGCTGGTGCTCTGCGGCGTTGGTGGTACGTACGCGCAGGCCGGCAACGGTAAAGGCGTCGATTTGCTGTCGTTTCAAGTCCATCGAAATTGCGGCTCCCTGTTATAGAAGTGCGGCCACAGAGGGCCGCAATGAGGCTTACTTTGTCAGCGATTGACGTCGACCACAACCCTGCCGCGCAACTGCCCGGCGAGCAGTTTTGGTGCCGCATCAATGGCTTCGCTCAGCGCGATTTCGTGGCTGATCAATGGCAACAGGGTGCAGTCCAGATCGCTGGCCAGACGTTCCCAGGCTTCGATCCGGCGTGCCTTGGGTTGGGTCACGCTATTGATCCCGGCCAGAGTTACCCCGCGCAAAATGAACGGCGCCACCGACGCCGGGAAATCCATGCCCTGAGCCAGACCGCAGGCCGCCACCGTTCCTTCGGCACGGGTGCTGGCACAGGCGTTGGCCAACGTATGGCTGCCGACCGAATCGATCACCGCTGCCCAGCGCTCCTTGGCCAGTGGTTTACCCGGCTGCGACAGGGTCGCGCGATCTATGATTTCGCTGGCGCCCAGTTGCTTCAGATATTCATGCTCGGACACCCGGCCGGTTGACGCCACTACCCGATAACCCAGTTTGCCGAGCAAGGCGATAGCGAAGCTGCCCACCCCGCCATTCGCGCCAGTCACCAACACCTCGCCCTGAGTCGCGGTCACGCCGTTACGTTCCAGCGCCAGAATGCACAGCATCGCCGTGTAGCCGGCGGTGCCGATGGCCATCGCTTGCGCGGCGCTGAACGCTTTGGGCAAAGGAATCAGCCAGTCGCCATTGAGTCGCGCCTTTTGCGCCAGCCCGCCCCAATGATTCTCGCCCACGCCCCAGCCATTGAGCAGCACTGAGTCACCGGCCTTGTAGTCGGGGTGCGAACTGACCTCGACCGTTCCTGCCAGATCGATACCCGGAACCATCGGGAACTTGCGCACCACCGGACTGCTGCCGGTAATCGCCAGACCGTCCTTGAAATTCAGCGTGCTGTACGCAACCTTCACCGTCACGTCACCATCAGGCAGCTGCGCCTCGCTGATCTGCTGCAGACTGGCGTGGTAACCGTTGTCGTCTTTGTCGATCAAAATGCCGTTGAACATGGCTGCCTCGCAATCAATGGATTCAAATCCTCGCGCCTTGAAATAACACAAAGCAACACATTGCCCCACCCGACTTTGCGCCAATTCGCAAATCTGCAAAGTAATTCCAGAGCGGGCGGCTATGCTTTTTCGACGGTCATGCTTTCGCTGCCCTCCCTCCCGAAAGTGAACCTGTCGATGGAGCTGACAATGTCTTACCCGCGTTCATTGCTTGCGATGTTATTGCTGTGCCTGCTGACCGTTGGCACCACTTGGGCAGCCCCGGCCACTGCCACCACACCTGCCGCAGCCGATGCCGCGCCCAGCGCGCCGACATGGCCGCAAGTGATCACCAGCGGCAAGGCCAAACTGACCGTGTACCAGCCGCAACTCGACAGTTGGGACGGCTACACCCTAAATGCCCGGGCGGCGGTCGAAGCCACCGGCGCCGATGGCAAACCCACCTACGGAATTGTCCAGTTCAGCGCACACACCCTGGTCGACAAGGCCACACGCTGGGTCGCGCTGGATCAATACAGGATCATCAAGGCCGACTTCCCCGTTGATGCCAGCCAGACCGATGTGTGGCTCGCAGCGCTGCAAAAGGATGCCGAAAGCCGCAAGAAAACCATTTCCCTCGATCAACTCGAAGCCGCCGTCGGCGTGCTGTCGGCCGAGCAGAAAGCCGACAGCGCACCGCTGGAAAACACCCCGCCGGCGATCATCAGCGCCGACGTCCCCGCCCTGCTCGTCTACATCGATGGTGACGCAGCCTACCGCGCCGTCGATGGCACCGCGTTGCAACGGGTGATCAACACCCGCCCGCTGCTGCTCAAGGACGCTGAGGGCAAGCACTACCTGCACGTGTTTGATGGCTGGATGGTCGCCGACAGTCTCAGCGGCGAGTACACGCGCCTGACCACACCCCCGGCCGATCTGGAGAAAGCCAGGCAGGCGGCGATTCAGAGCCGTCAGGTCGATCTGCTGACTGGCCAGAGTGATCCGAAAGACAAGGCCCCCAGCCTGGCCAAGGCGCCACAGCCGAGAATCTTCATCGCCACCACCCCCACCGAACTGATCGTCACCGACGGGCCGCCACAGTGGTCGCCGATTCAAGGCACCAGCCTGTTGTACGTAAGCAATACCACCGGCCACATTTTCAAGGAAATCGGCGATCAGAACAGTTACGTGCTGATCTCCGGCCGCTGGTTCCGTGCCGCCGACATGAGCGGTCCCTGGACGTTTACCCCGGCGGACAAACTGCCGGCAGACTTTGCCAACATTCCCGACGACAGCCCAAAAGAAAACGTCAAGGCCTCCGTCGCCGGCACGCCACAGGCCAAGGAAGCCGCGATCGCCGCGACCATTCCGCAAACCTCGGCGATCAAGAAAAGCGCAGTGAAAATGACCGCGCCGCAGTTCGACGGCGAGCCGCAACTCAAGGCGATCAACAACACATCGCTGCAGTACGTGGTCAACAGCGCCACACCGATCATTCGCGTCGACAATGACAACTGGTATGCGGTGGAAAACGGTATCTGGTTCACCGCGACATCAGTGAACGGGCCGTGGGTCGTCGCCAGTTCGGTACCGGCGGTGATCTACTCGATTCCGCCAAGCTCACCGATGCATTACCTCACTTACGTCAAGGTCTATGAGTCCAGCGGCGATACCGTGGTCGTCGGCTACACCCCGGGTTATCAGGGTTCGAACCTGGACCCGACCACGGGTGTGGTGGTCTACGGCACCGGTTATCCGTACACGCCATGGGTCGGCAACGTCTGGTACGGGCCACCGGTGACGTACGGTTTCGGCGTCGCGATTCGCTACACGCCGTGGACCGGCTGGACCTTCGGTTTCGGCTTCGGCTGGAGCTGGGGCGGCAACACCGTGGCGATGGGCTGGGGCTGGGGCGCTTACCCGTGGTGGGGCAATTATGGCTGGGGTTACGCCTGGGGGCCGCACTTGTACCCGGCGCCGCTGGCCTGGGGCGGCGCCGCTTACGGTTATCGAGGTGGTGCCGTGGCCTGGGGCCCTGGCGGCTGGGCCGGCACCACCGGCAATATCTATCGTCAATGGGGTGACCGCGCGACCGTGAGTCGCTATGGCGCTGGCTACAACGCCTGGACCGGCAATCGCTGGGCGGGTCAGGTCGGCTCGTCCTATAACTCGCGCACCGGCATTGCCGCGGCGGGTCAGCGCGGGGCCGTACACAATGTCTACAACGGCAACTACGCGGCCGGACGCAGCGGCGAAGTGGTCGGGCCGAACGGTGGCGCCATTGCCGGCGGCCGGGTGACGGCGGGCAACGCACGCAATGGCACTCAGGTCACCGCCAATCGTGGCGCGGTCTACAACCCCAACACCGACAAGACCACGCAATATGGCGGCGTGAAGGGACGCAACGGCGGTGCGGCACGGGTCGGCGACAACGTGTATGCCGGGCACGACGGCAATGTCTACAAGAAGACCGACAGCGGTTGGCAATCAATGGTCAAGGGCAGTCCGACACGCACGGCACCGGTCAACAACAATGCCCAGTTGCAGAACCTCAATCGCGAATCGGCGGCGCGCAACTTCGGCAACCAGCGCACCAATAACTTTCACAACTCTTCGCAAAACATGAATCGCTCCTTTGGAGGCGGCGGTGGTGGCGGACTTCATCGACGCTGACAGGGGACGATTGCCCCTGCCCTGAAAATCCGGGCTGGCCCTGAGGCCGGTTTTGCTGTTAAAAAACCGGCTCTGCCGTCCCTGCCCCGTTTCATCGTTCGGAGAACTGCTTCCATGAGTCAATGGCCTGACACCCGCTTGCTTGACCTTCTCGGCATCGAACTGCCGATCATCCAGGCTCCCATGGCCGGCGCCACGACTCCGGCCATGGTGATCGCTGTGTGCAACGCGGGCGGGTTGGGTTCGATGCCTGCCGCCATGCTGAGCATCGAGCAACTGCGCGAAGATCTGCAGACCATTCGCGAGCACACCCGCAATCCGTTCAACGTCAATTTTTTCTGTCATCAGCCACCGACCGCCGATGAACAACGGGCACGCGACTGGAAAAATCTGCTGGAGCCTTATTACCGCGAGCTGGGCGTCGATTTCGATGCGCCGACACCGGTTTCCAATCGGGCGCCATTCGATGCGGCGGCGTGCGCCGTGCTGGAAGAGTTTCGCCCGCCGGTGGTGAGTTTTCACTTTGGCCTGCCGGAGAAATCCCTGCTGGATCGGGTCAAGGCCACTGGCGCGAAAATCCTCTCTTCCGCGACCACCGTCGATGAAGCGTTATGGCTTGAACAACACGGCTGCGATGCGATCATCGCGATGGGTTACGAGGCGGGTGGACACCGCGGGATGTTTCTCAGTGATGACTTGAGCAGCCAGGTCGGCACCTTTGCCCTGGTGCCGCAGATTGCTGACGCGGTCAAGGTCCCGGTCATTGCTGCCGGCGGCATCGCCGACGGCCGAGGTGTGGCGGCGGCATTGATGCTGGGCGCATCGGCAGTCCAGGTCGGCACCGCCTACCTGTTCACGCCGGAAGCCAAGGTCAGTGCGTCCCACCACCAGGCGCTGCGCAGCGCCAAGGAAAGCGAAACCGCCCTGACCAACCTGTTCACCGGGCGCCCGGCTCGGGGGATTTTCAATCGGGTGATGCGCGAGATCGGCCCGATGTCGCCCAAGGCGCCGGCGTTCCCGCTGGCCGGCGGAGCATTGATGCCGTTGCGCGCCAAAAACGAAGCGCAATTCAGTAATCTCTGGGCCGGTCAGGCCTTTCCATTGGGCGAGGAGCGGAGCAGCGCCGAACTGACCCGGCAACTGGCTGAAGGCGCCCTGGCAAAACTGGCGCGCCGATGATCCGGCACGGGGTGAGGAACGGCACAGCCTCACCCCGTGTTTATAAGCACTTCCTGTTTAGCGGCATTTCGCTATATATTTCGCTATATAGCGTTTCACCCCCTCGCATCGGTGCAGTCCACCCCCAACAATAACTGCCCTCTGCACTCGCCAATAACGGAGCTGTTACATGACCATTCGTGCCTCACGTTTTGCCCCAACTTGCCTGGCCACTTTGCTGGCGGTATTCGCCTTTGGCGCCGCTCAGGCTGATGAAGTGCAGGTGGCAGTTGCCGCTAACTTCACCGCACCAATCCAGGCGATCGCTGCCGATTTCGAAAAAGACACCGGGCACAAACTGGTGGCTGCCTACGGCGCCACCGGCCAGTTCTACACCCAGATCAAGAACGGCGCGCCGTTCGAAGTGTTCCTCTCGGCCGATGACACCACCCCGGAAAAACTGGAAAAAGAAGGCGACACCGTCAAAGGCTCGCGCTTCACCTACGCCATCGGCACCCTGGCACTGTGGTCGGCGAAAGAAGGTTACGTCGACGCCAAAGGTGACGTACTGAAGAAAAACGAGTACCAGCACCTGTCCATCGCCAACCCGAAAGCCGCGCCGTATGGCCTGGCGGCCACTCAGGTACTGGAAAAACTCAAACTGACTGAAGCGACCAAAGCCAAGATCGTCGAAGGCCAGAACATTACCCAGGCTTACCAGTTTGTCTCCACCGGCAACGCCGAACTGGGCTTCGTCGCGCTGTCGCAGATCTACAAGGACGGCAAGGTCACCAGCGGTTCGGCGTGGATCGTTCCAGCCAGCATGCACGACCCGATCAAACAGGACGCAGTCATCCTGAACAAAGGCAAGGACAGCGCCGCCGCCAAGGCATTGGTTGAATACCTCAAAGGCCCGAAAGCTGCTGCGGTCATCAAGTCCTACGGCTACCAGCTCTAAATGGCGCTCTCGAGTGCCGACTTTGCGGCGATCTGGCTGACCCTGAAACTGGCGTCCCTGACCACCGCGATCTTGCTGGTCGTCGGCACTCCGATTGCCTTGTGGTTGTCGCGCAGCCGTTCCTGGCTGCGCGGCCCGATCGGGGCGATCGTCGCCTTGCCCCTCGTGCTGCCACCGACCGTGATCGGTTTCTATCTGTTGCTGATGATGGGCCCCAATGGTTTTCTCGGGCATTTCACCCAATGGCTGGGCCTGGGCACCCTGACCTTCAGCTTCACCGGGCTGGTGATCGGTTCGGTGATCTATTCCATGCCGTTTGTGGTGCAACCGCTGCAAAACGCCTTCTCGGCGATAGGCACTCGCCCACTGGAAGTGGCCGCGACCTTGCGCGCCAATCCCTGGGACACCTTTTTCAGCGTGATACTGCCATTGGCCCGCCCCGGATTCGTGACGGCGGCGATCCTCGGTTTCGCGCATACCGTCGGCGAATTCGGCGTGGTGCTGATGATCGGCGGCAACATTCCCGACAAGACCCGAGTGGTCTCGGTGCAGATCTACGACCATGTCGAGGCCATGGAATACGCTCAGGCCCATTGGCTGGCCGGAGCAATGCTGGTGTTTTCGTTTCTGGTGTTGCTGGCACTGTACTCCAGCCGCAAGACCCGTGCGGGCTGGAGCTGATTGATGATTGATGCACGTCTGAAAATCGCCTATTCAGGCTTCAGCCTGGATGTCGATCTGCACTTGCCGGGGCGTGGAGTGACCGCGCTGTACGGTCATTCCGGTTCGGGCAAAACCACCTGCCTGCGCTGTATCGCCGGTCTTGAGCGGGCCGAACAGGGTTTTATCCAGGTCAACGACGAAGTCTGGCAGGACAGCGAACGGCGCATTTTTGTCCCGCCGCACAAACGTGCACTGGGTTATGTGTTCCAGGAAGCCAGTCTGTTCCCGCACTTGTCAGTGCTGGCCAACCTGCAGTTCGGCCTCAAGCGCATCGCCAAGGCCCAGCGTCGGGTCGACATGGCGCAAGCCACCGAACTGCTGGGCATCGGTCATTTGCTGGAACGCCATCCGCAGCACCTGTCCGGCGGCGAACGCCAGCGTGTCGGCATCGCCCGCGCACTGCTGACCAGCCCGAAACTGCTGCTGATGGACGAGCCATTGGCCGCCCTCGATAGCCAGCGCAAAAACGAAATCCTGCCGTACCTGCAACGCCTGCACGATGAACTGGACATTCCGGTGCTGTACGTCAGCCACGCTCAGGATGAGGTCGCGCGCCTTGCCGATCATTTGGTGCTGCTCAGCGACGGCAAGGCGCTGGCCAGCGGCCCGATCGGCGAGACCCTCGCCCGTCTGGACCTGCCAATGGCGATGGGCGATGACGCTGGCGTGATCATCGAAGGCCAGGTCAGCGCCTACGACGCCGATTATCAGCTGCTCAGCCTGCAACTGCCGGCCACCGAGATGAACATCCGCGTGACCCACGCGCCCATGACCGTGGGCCAGGCCTTGCGCGCCAAGGTGCACGCGCGCGACATCAGCCTGAGCCTGCACGACAGCGAAGCCAGCAGCATTCTCAATCGGTTGCCGGTCACCGTGGTCAGCGAGCAGGCGGCGGACAACACCGCGCATGTATTGATTCGGCTGGATGCCGGTGGCACGCCGCTGTTGGCGCGGATTACCCGGTTTTCCCGGGATCAGTTGGGCATCCATCCGGGCCAGCATTTGTGGGCGCAGATCAAGGCTGTCGCGGTGCTGGCCTGAATTCGTTGGCACGACGGCCATGGCGCGCGGTCAATCGCTGTAACAGAGCGATTCGCCGCCAAGGACCTCCGCCATGCCCGACACTGCGCCAGCCGACCTGCTGCCACCCGATCTGCATTACGTCGACGACACCCAACCCGGCCTGACCCGCAAGAAGCTGCGTGGCAAATTCGCCTATTTCGATCCGACCGGACAGCGCATCAGCGACCCTGACGAGATCCGCCGGATCAACGCACTGGCGGTGCCACCGGCCTACACCGACGTGTGGATCTGCGCCGACCCGCGCGGCCATTTGCAGGCCACCGGCCGCGATGCCCGGGGCCGCAAGCAATATCGGTATCACCCACGCTGGCGTGAAGTACGCGACGCCGACAAGTACTCGCGCCTTCGTGAGTTCGGCCTGGCACTGCCAAAGTTGCGTAAACAACTCGAAACCTTACTGGCCGCGCCCGGTTTCAGCCGCGACAAGGTCATGGCCACAGTCATCACGTTGCTCGACGCCACGCTGATCCGCGTCGGCAACACTCAATACGCGCGGGACAACCGTTCCTACGGCCTGACCACCCTGCGCAGCCGGCATGTCGAGGTCAATGGCAGCGCGATCCTGTTCCAGTTTCGCGGCAAGAGCGGCATCGAGCACCAGATCACCGTCAAGGATCGGCGCCTGGCGCGCATCATCAAGCGTTGCCTGGAGATTCCCGGGCAAAATCTGTTCCAGTACCTGGACGACAACGGCGAGCGGCACACCGTCAGCTCGCAGGACGTCAATACTTACCTGCAGACGCTCACCGGCGCCGACTTCACCGCCAAGGACTACCGCACCTGGGCCGGCAGCGCGCTGGCTCTGGCGGTGTTGCGCGAGCTGCAATGGGAGTCGGAAGCCGAGGCGAAACGACACGTGGTGGACATGGTCAAGAGCGTGTCCAAGCAACTGGGCAACACCCCCGCGGTGTGCCGCAAGTGCTACATCCATCCAGCGGTGGTCGAGCGGTTCCTGCTGGGTGCGCTGGCCGAACTGCCGCGTCCAAGAGTGCGCAAGGGCCTGCGCTCTGAGGAAGTGGCCCTGGCGATGTTTCTGGAGCAAATGCTGGATGTGCCTTGATCGAGACGCACAGCTGGACTAGGCTAGCCACCTTTCCCCTCTCCAGGACAACCGCAGAAAGTGAACAATCAAGCCTTCTGAAAATGTAATCGCGACACGCGCTGAATCGCGCCTGTCAGTGTTCACGACATTTCTCGGAGGTGCCGATGACTCACGTCTCGCGTACGCCTGCCCTCGTCTCCCTGAATCAAACGACTTTTCAGTTCGCCAATGGCGAGACGATTTTCAACGACCTGAATCTGCAATTCGATCACACCCACACCGCGATCGTCGGACGCAATGGCGTCGGTAAAAGCGTCCTCGCACGGCTGATTGCCGGACGTCTGCAACCAACTGCCGGCAGCGTTACCTGCACGGTTGCCACGGCCTATGTCGCGCAGACATTCCTCGCCGAGCCGGGGCAGACCGTGGCCGACGCCACGGGCAGCGCTGCCGCCCTTCAAGCGCTGGAGCGTCTGCAGCGCGGCGAGGCGACGGCGGAAGATTTCGACATCCTCGGCGAACGCTGGGACTTGCCCGAACGTCTGCGCCAATGGCTGGATGATGCCGGTCTGCCGGACGTTGCACCGACGGATTTGACCCAGTCTTTGAGCGGCGGTCAGCAAGCACGACTGGCGTTGATCGGCGCCTTCCTGAGCCCGGCGCGCCTGCTTGTGCTGGATGAGCCCACCAACCATCTGGACGCCGCCGGCCGGCACTGGTTGATGAGTGAGTTGCAACGCTGGCGCGGCGCCCTGATCGTCGTCAGCCACGACCGGCAGTTACTTGAGCGCATGCAGCGTATCGTCGAGCTGACGCCATTGGGCGCCACGGTGTTCGGCGGCAACTTTTGCACGTATCAACACCAGCGGCAGATCCACAAAGCGGCGGCGCAAGCAACGCTCGATCAAAGCCGGACCGAACGCCGGCGTGAGCAGCAACGCCTGCAAAGCGAGCACGACACCATTCAGCGCCATGCCGCGCGCTCGTTGCGCAATGCCAGAACCGCCAATGTTTCTGGCTTCGAACGCGCCAGCCTCAAAGGTGCCGCGCGACAGATCATGGGGCATGTGCGTTACGACCATCAGCAACGCAAATCACAACTGGACGCCCGAGTGCGCGACGCCTACGCCAAAGTGCTCGCGGACGATGTGGTACTGATGAACATTCCAGGCAGCGCAGTGCCCTCCTCGCGCAGGGTCTGCACATTGATTGACGCCCGCCTGCCATGGCTGCCGGCACACACGCTCAACCTGACGCTTAGCGGCCCGGCACGCGTCGCCGTCAACGGCCCCAATGGCTGCGGCAAATCGACCTTGCTCAGACTGCTTGCCGAAGAACTGCACCCCGTCAGCGGCGAATGCACCCTTCATGTTCCAGTGGCCTATCTGGACCAGCATCTCGCGCTGCTGGACGATCGCCTCAGCGTCATTGAACAACTGAGCGCGCTGCAGAGCCCATGGAGTGAAAGCGAACTGCGCAGCCATCTGGCGCACTTGCACCTGGACGCACAACGGGTCACCCGCCCAAGCGGGTCGCTGAGCGGCGGCGAGCGCTTGAAAGCCGCGTTAGCCGTGGCCTTGTGGCGCAAGATCCCCGCGCAATTGTTGCTGCTCGATGAGCCGAGCAATCATCTGGACCTGGCCTCGGTACAGGCTTTCGAACAGGCATTGCAGACGTTTCCCGGCGCAATCGTCGCGGTTTCCCACGACCCGGACTTTCTACTGGGGTTGAAACCGACGCATCGCCTGGATTGGCATCACGAGGGATGGCGATTGCAACCGACGAACTGACTGTCTATTTTTTGCACGATTGGCCAAGGCTTCTATAGTTGATCTGACACCTAATTGCTGTGGTGACGCCATGGAAGACATATTTGTCGTGAAGCGCTGCAACAAGATCATCATTCACGGCCGCCGCGCCGGGGAAAGCCTGCATGAGCCCGCCGAGGCCAGCAGTTGGTATCGAATCAACGACACCCGCACCGGCGGCTTCATCGGCGATGGCTACGACCTCGAGGACGATGCCCGACGCGAATGCCGTCGTCTCAATGCCGCCAGCGCGCCACTGCCGGCGCGCCAGTCGGCTGGCTGATGCAATTGACAGGCGGGGTCTATACTCAATTCAGCTGACGGACCAGCGCCCCAACGGCAGAGAGCTCGCAGCCCTGCGAGCTTTTTGCTGCCTCTCAACGGTTTTCTGAACGGAGGTGTTTCATGTCCGAAAAAGAGTCCATCACCACCCTCCTCACCCTGCTCGACTCCCGTCAGGCGCGCCTTGCTGCAGCCTGCAAGGAGATCGCCGACTGGGTTGATCATCAAGGCGGGCATCCGACCGCCCTGCGCATCCGTGATCGCCTGAACGACATCGAAAAAGACACGCCGCTGATCCGCAGCACCCTGTCTTCGCTGCAACCTGTCGAACGACCATTGCCGCGCTTCAGATGATTGCACAGCGATAAACGACAGTACTCGTCTTACCATTTGGCCGATGCAACGAACGCCCTGGGTCGTGGGAGGTCATAACCTGTACACGTCACCCAGGAGACTGGTCATGGTTATCCATTTCAAAACAGACGGACATCTGGCTTGTGGTCACAAGGGCAACAACCTTGCCTCGAGCCTGGAACTCAATCGCGTCAAATGCCGTAGCTGCCGCAATACCGATGCCTTCAAAGAGGCGCGCAAAACCCAGCGCAATGCTGCACGCCGCGCAGCCCGTCTTGCCAAAACCGATCACGGTGCGTCGAACTGGCGATCGGAATGGATCGAACGATTGACCGCACTGGCCGGGCCGCAGCGTCTGCCACGAGGCTTTCACGGGCAGGCGTTTGTCTAGATCCGACTAAAAATGGGCCGACATGATCGGCCCATTGGCTTGAGACGCCTTCCGTATTTTTTAAAAGCACCTTTCCTCGATTCTCCTGCCCCACCGGCCATCTCTTTTATTCAACGCCGATTTGAAAGTGCCCATAACCTGTGCTTTAAACAGTGAGCCACGAGATCGGATTCCGTGGTTTATCGCGCCAGGAAGGCGCCGGCCAACAGAGGCGGATTGTCTCCAGGTGTGCCCGGAAACAACTAAAAGGATTTTAGCTATGACTTTGTCTTTGCAAGATCTCAAGCCCGACCAGATCGAAGCGTTCAAGAAGCAGTCACAAGTTGCATTCGACGCTGAAATCAAACGCCGACAGGATGTCGTCGCTGCACAACCGGCACTTCGTGAGGTTCTCCACCAGAATGTGCATCCACAAACGCTGTGCGGTTGCGGCTGTCAGCAGAACATCTGCGGCTACTTCAACTTTTCAGGGTGCGGATGTGGCTGCGGCCCTCAGACCGAGACGATCCAGATCAGCTCATCTCTTTGCAATATCGGTCCTGAAGCGCCCCAGCAAGGGACAAGTGTCCGGTTCATCGGCCAAGCGACAGGAACCGGCACCAGCCTCAATATTTCCAACGCCTATCTGCGGGGCACAGTGCCTGATGCGGAGAATCTGATCGGCATCCAGCTGACACTGCAACTGTCGATCAATCAAGGGGCACTCTCACTTGCCATCCTGGAAGGAAACCGGTTGTTAGCCGTACTGGTCCATCCATCGCAATATGCCGCCAACATCAACGGCCAGTTCTATGGCAGTGGTTTTGGTACGTTCACCCGAGCGTGAAGTAACTGACCTGGACTAACGGTCCGAGTCAAAAAAAGCCCCGGCCTCAACCGCCGGGGCTTTTTATTGCGCCTGTGCAACGCCAGCTCGAATGTTAAAGTTTGACCGTACTTTCAAGGACGACACCTCGTGCGTGCGCAAAAATTTGCTGTATCGGCTGCGATGTTCACCCTCAGCCTTTCTGCTCACGCTGCCTCCGCCTGCATCGTGACTGCCGAAAAGCGTTTAAACGAAATAGGTTAAGCGTCGGCCAGGTTCGCAGACCGGTGGACCTTGGAATCAGCCAACACGCCCTCATAACAATGGCTATACGCACTGCCACCGAGAGGAAGCAAAAATCATGACCGGACAAACCGAAACCGCCATTCTCGCCGGCGGCTGCTTCTGGGGGATGCAGGATCTGCTGCGTCGCTATCCCGGCGTGCTGCAGACCCGAGTCGGATACACCGGCGGAGACGTAGCGAATGCCACCTACCGCAATCACGGCAACCACGCCGAAGCCATCGAAATCGTGTTCGATCCGGCCGTGATCAGCTACCGGCAGATCCTCGAGTTCTTCTTCCAGATTCATGACCCGAGCACGCCCAACCGTCAGGGCAACGACCGCGGTCCCAGCTATCGTTCGGCAATCTATTACCTCAACGAGCAGCAACGCGATATCGCCGAAGACACCGCTGCCGATGTCGATGCCTCAAAATTGTGGCCTGGCCGTGTAGTCACCGAAATCGAGCCGGCGGGACCATTCTGGGAAGCGGAGCCCGAGCATCAGGACTACCTGGAGCGGATCCCGAATGGCTACACCTGCCACTTCATCCGTCCGAACTGGAAGCTGCCCAAGCGCGGCTGAGGACCTGTCGGCCGACTTCGGCAGAGGCTCAAGTCAGTCCGACAGGACAGCCGTGAGCAGGGTCTTCGGCTCCAGAAAAGCACTCATCCCCCACTTGCCCATTTCGCGCCCAAGGCCTGAATGCTTGAACCCGCCGAACGGCGCGCGAGGCTCGTGGGCCAGGGTGTTGATGAGCACACGTCCCGAGTCGATCTGCCGAGCGATATTCACACAGCGTTCGCGACTTTTTCCCAGCACCAGGGCACTCAGTCCATAGTCGGTATCGTTGGCAATGCTGAGCGCATCGGCGTCATCCTCGTAAGGAATGATCGTCAGTACCGGGCCGAAGATTTCGTCACGCGCAATGCGCATCCGGTTGTGCGCATCGGTGAAGATCGTGGGCTTCACGAACCACCCGGCGTGCAAGCCTTGCGGGCGCCCTTCGCCACCTGCCAGCAACCGCGCACCCTCTTCCTGGCCAATACGGATGTAACGCTGTACCCGCTCCCATTGCTTCTGGCTCACCATCGGACCGATGTCGGTATCGGCGTTGCGCGGATCACCCGAACGAATCTGGGCGACCGCCTCTTTCGCCACACCTTCGAACTCTGCCAACCGGCTGCGCGGCACCAGGATGCGTGTGCCCGCGATGCAAGCCTGGCCGCTGTTGAGAAACCCGGCCTGTAGCACCAGCGGCATGACCGCTTGAAAATCAGCGTCGTCGAGCACCACGGTGGGCGACTTGCCGCCAAGCTCGAGCGTCACGCGTTTCATGGTGTCAGCACCGGTTCTTACCAGGTGCTGACCGACTGCGGACGACCCCGTAAACGAGATTTTGGCAACGTCGGGATGACGGGCGATTTCCTCGCCCACCACATCGCCTCGTCCGTTGACGATATTGAATACGCCCGGTGGCAACTGCGCTTCGTGCAGCGCCTTGAGTACAACCTGCGTTTGCAGCGCACTCATCTCGCTGGGCTTGATGACAGCAGTGCAACCTGCGGCCAGCGCCGTCGCCAGTTTGTTGCAGATGAAGCCGGCATTGCTGTTCCACGGCGTGATCAGACCGGTAACACCCACAGGTGTCAGAATGACCCGTGCCATGCCGACCTGCTCCTCGAACTCGAACGTCTGCAGTGCATCGATTGCCTGCGCAATCACATCCGCCGGATAGGTCGCCATCCAGCGCCCGCGAACCGCAGGCGATCCATATTCCAGAAGGATGGCTTCCAGCAACTCCTCCTCCCTTGCCGCCACGGCCCGGTGCATGCGTTGCAATGCGCCAATGCGCTCGCCCCGAGTGGTACGAGACCAGGCCGGGAATGCGGCCTTGGCAGCGGCAATTGCATGCTGAGCGTCCACCGAGTCGCCCAGTCGAACCTGGCCGATAACCTCTTCGGTGCTCGGATTATGCAGGTCGAACCACTCCTGACCGTGGGGAACGACGTATTCGCCGTTGATGTAGATGTGTTCAATGCGCTGCATGACGACTCCTCACTCAAATTGACTCGGCTGAATCGAGCCTCTGTGAACCGAAGTCTAAGAAGGGTTTATTATTCCGATAAGCCATCCATTGATTGATGAAGCATCCGCATTTTCAGGACAATCCATGCACAAGACAGGAATGACCGAGCTGGAAGTGGTTCTGGCCGTTGCGCGCCGCAACAGTTTTCGTGGCGCAGCGCAGGAACTGGGCATGTCCACCACCGCTGTGAGCAGCGCAGTGGCTGGCCTCGAAGCGCGCCTGAAGGTGCGCCTGTTCAATCGCTCCACGCGCAGCGTCGCCCTCACCGATATCGGGCAACGATATGTAGAGCGCATTGCTCCCGCCTTGGCGCAGATCAAAAGTGCCGGCGAAGAAGCCAGCGTCGGCCTCGATCAACCCAGTGGCACCCTGCGCATCAATGCGCCCTATGGCGCGGCCTACCTGCTGCTTGAGCCGCTGTTCAAACAATACGCGCAGCGCTATCCCGAGGTACGCATCGACATCGTCAGTGAAGCCAGCATGATCGACATCGTCGCCGGTGGCTTCGACGCCGGGATTCGTCTGGCGGAGTCCGTGCCCCAAGACATGATTGCCGTGGCGCTGTCAGACGATATCCGCATGCTCGTGGTAGCGACGCCTGAGTACCTCGAGCGCCACGGCGTGCCTGAGCATCCGCGAGACCTGCTGACTCACCAGAGCATCGGCATGCGTATGGCTCATGGCGGCCTCTATCACTGGGAACTGCAGCGCGACGGCGAAAAACTGCAAATGGATCTGCCGGTGCGCTTTGCATTCAACGAGTTGCTCGCGATTAAACAGGCCGTGGTGTCGGGCCTTGGCATCGGCTTCATTTCCGAATGGTTCATCCAGCAAGAACTGGCCAGTGGCGCACTTGTGCCGGTGCTGATGCCCTGGTGTCCTTCGTTTGACGGACTGCGGCTTTATTACTCGGGGCACCGCTTCGTACCGGCGCGATTGCGCGCGCTGATTGCTCTGGTGCATGAATTGCGGCCCGGCGTGGCTTGATCCAGAACGCATATTTTGTGTTCGAAAACAGAGCGTCGCCTTAGCACAGTTCAAACCTTCGAGGATGAACATACGTTCATCGCAAACAGGGCTCAATGCGTCTAGCCTGCGGGTTCCAACATAGTGACTACAGGAGTACCCCACCATGTTCTCGCACGAAAGCATCCCGCTGATTGCCATTTTCATCATCATGCTGCTGTGCGTGCTTGCGGCCTTTCTACACCCGGTTCACGCACTTTGCAGTTGGATTCGCAGGCGCCGGCAAAGATCATCCACCCGGATTTGCAAAGAAGCCGATTCGCGCTGAAATTTATCCTGACAGGCCCGGACAAATCCGGGCTTTTGGTTTCCTGCCTGGAGGCGCGGAAACGAAAAAGCCCAGCGCAGGGCTGGGCTTAGTGTTTTTCGTACGACCGCACAAGAGGGGCACCTCGAGACGCCAACAGCCCACGCCTCGTCGATGGCGAAGATCGTCGCAGATCACAACACCTCATCATTGCCTCAATGTCGCAGGCTTCACACAGGAATCTCGGCGAGCAGCCTATGCGAGCGACCGCTCGTGCTCGCTCTCGTGAACGTAAATCCACGAGATGCCCGATGGAGATGCGTGGTCGACGCGCATCAGCGCTGAGTCGACCTTCTTCTTGGTGATTCCATCCTTGACCAGATCGAAGACTGCGAGGAAGAAATCCCCTGGAAGCGGTGTGATCGAGAGATTGGTGATGTGCGATTCCGGGCTTCCGGCACGCTTGCCGTACAGCCCCCAAAGTCGCTCCCAATAGTCCGCCCGACTCATGATCTGACCGTCGGTGAGCACCACTCGGAACTCGTTGGACAGCGCATCGTACAAGGGTTTGATCGCACCTTCCGATTGGGAAGACACACCGCGTGACCACGGGAAAAAGAGGTTGTACCAACGGTACACCTCGGCTTTGACGAGCGCTGTTTTGTCTGAGGTTGCAAGTGTTTGACTGATAGCCATCTGTGTTCTCCTTAACACGTTTAAGGTGGCGGGTTTTGCGTTACAGACTCAACGTCTGCTACCCATCGCCTGAGCGATGCACCGCGCCTTGATCAAGATCCATCCTGACATCGACGTCGTGGAGGGCCTGCTCCATTATCGCTGCAATGACTTCTGGCATCTGCCACGACTTTTTCGACCCAGCCACAAAAGTAGCCCCTTGCCTGGCGGATTGCATTGAGAGCTGACCAACGGTTTTAGGACCCGATGGTCTGGATCAGAACTCATCACTTCACGCGTCCCAAACCGAGCGATGTTCTGTGTCTGCGCTGGGAATGCCAGTCGGCCCAAGCGTTTGAGGAAATCAGAGAAGGAAAAACACACAGACGATGGAGTGGATTCCAGGCCGCGCGGCCGGTTGGCCGCCCGATTCAATGAGCCTTAAGCCCCACTGAGAGGATGACCGAACAATCCATCCGCAATAACAATGGCAACAAGATCGTGCCTGCACAATGAATCGCGAACCACTGTCAGAATGGCGGCCCGAAAGCAAACAAGGGTTTGCATCAGCTTTCGCCCGCAAACCCTTGATTTAAGATGGTGCCCGAAGCCGGAATCGAACCGGCACGCCCTTACGAGCGGGGGATTTTAAGTCCCATGCGTCTACCAGTTTCGCCATTCGGGCGGTAGCGCGGTACGGCGCTCATATCAGTCGTTCAACGAATCTGACACTGTTGAGCCTTGTGAAGCAGAGCGGGAAATATATACATCAGTTCCCGGTGAAGCAAGTTCACAGTGGCTCATTTCAAGACTAAATCTTGCAGCGCACTGAAAATAAAAAAGCTGGGTAAATCATAGATCTACAGAGCTTGTTTGCGGTGGAGCTCGAGGTTGGTATCGAACTGCTGCAAGTAGATTTGCAGTTCACCTATAAAGCTCGGAATTTCAATAGGTTAGCACTATTCGTCGCTCGCAAGCTACTGATTTTTAAGGCCCCTTCACGCCAGGTTGATCCCACGGCTTGCCGTTCAGAGCGCACGTCAAAGGCTTGTCGGCAGCAGCGCATCGCAAGTCAACAAACCAGCACGTAAAAACCTTACTGATTGGTATCAATCGCGACCTCCCTCACCCCTTGAATCCACCGTGCGCTGGAGGGCGACTTAACAATTTTCAGCGAGACATCACAAATCCAAAAAAATTCCGTAACAATTCAGTTACATTTTTTATACAAATCTGTACCATGCCGCGCAAAAAACAACAACAAGGAACTGGATGATGGGATTCTTCCGACTAATACTGGCATTGGCAGTATTCATCGACCACGCACATGAAATTCTAGGACGAGAGATTTCAGTAACCCACCAAAGTACAAACATTTTCATTTGGTCAGGGCACGCAGTTTTTGCATTTTTTATTTTGTCTGGCTTTTACATTTCAATGGTGATCACAGAGAAATACTCAAAGCTAAGCAATGGCGCCGGTAAGTTTTACCTTAACCGAGCTCTAAGACTTTATCCTGTCAACTGGCTGATGCTTATACTCTTTGCATGGCTGATACTCTCAACGGGTGAAAAATCATTTCTGGTTTTCGACACCGAACCAGGAAAAGAGTGGCTCATGCCGGTCGCTCTTTTTTGTAATGCCTTTTTCTTTGGCGCCGAACTCATTCCTTTCTCCACACCGGAGAACTGGAACTATGTCATCGGCCCTGTATGGTCCCTCAGCCTGGAACTGTATTTTTACGTCCTTGCACCATTCATTGTTACCAGATCACTCAAAACGATACTCGCCTTGACGATGGCCGGAGTAATACTGAGGATCACCCTTTACGCCCTGGATTTCCCCGTCGTCCCTTGGAGATATTTCTTCTTCCCATCGTCGATAGCCTTCTTCATGCTCGGCGTATTGGCCTACAGGTTGTATATCGAAGCCAAAAACAAATCCTGGGTCATAATGGCCGGAAAGATTTCTGCATTAGCTTTAATTGTTTTCATAGTCACCCCTCAACTCTGGACAAGCGGCGATCAGGACGCTCCGCTCTCCTGGTTGTTTTACTTGACTGTTTTTGTCTGCACGCCCTTCTTGTTTGAGCTTACAAAAAAATCAAAGATCGACAGGATTACCGGCCAGCTCGCGTACCCGGTATACCTCGGACATTTTGTCGTAATGTCCGTGGTACTGCATTACTACGAAGGCGAATTGGATAAATCAGTTGTCTCCCTAATCGGCACTTTCTTGTTTGCCTTTATCGCCTATTATGCAGTGGACATTCCAATCGAGAGAATTCGCTTGGTAATCTCGAAAACAAACAACGCAAAAGAATTGAATACTCTGAATCAAGTCATTTCAAGAGTTGCAACATAGAAACGCCCACCAAGGCAGAAGGAAGGAGCATTAGCAACTCCTTCCCTCTGCCTCTATCGCATCAAATTCAAAAGCGTCTAGACGAGCACTGTGCGATCTTTTCTATGCATCCTGCACGACCAGCCATGCCCCCATGAGCTGAAGCCAGCCGCACACGCATTTAAAAAAAGCCAGAGCCCGATGCCTTCTATAATGCGGCGCAGAGAGGATGAAATCCGACGCAAGGAAATGGCGATGCCTGTCTGGAACGCCATTGAGGAAATAAACGAGGAGCTACGCAACCCGACTCTAAACACTCATGCGCTTGAGGCACATCAAGCACTTTAGAGTCCACGCAGAAGCGACACAGGACCAAGGCCGCAAGGTTATTTCCCCTCTATAGCCTTGAACTGCTCCCAAGCCCCCATCAACTCTTTCTGAGCGCTGTCGACGTGGGGGTAATTCAGTTTTACATATTTACTGTAGCGCTGAATAAGCTCTCTGGAAGCGTCACACAAAGTATCGTGATCAATACCAAGCTCGGCAGCCGCGCCAAACGCTGCGACAAGCGCCTGCTCCAACGCAATTTCACGATCAGATATCACCACCGCCCCCTCACTCAACCTCAATTTGAATACAAATCGTACCGAAAACGACATCAAATTGCCACGTTTGCGACCACCACCGATCATCGAGATCGGAATCCACATCAGCATGCCTGCCAAGTTGCGGAGCATATGAGAAAAATTGCGGAACACCCGACTTTCTTGCAGGCAATAAAAAACCCCGTAGATCATTGATCTACGGGGTTTTTAAGAGTGGAGGCCGAGGTCGGAATCGAACCGGCGTAGGTGGATTTGCAATCCACTGCATAACCATTTTGCTACTCGGCCTCAAACGATCGCTGCTTAGTAGCACAACAACAACCGCGTACAAACTTGGAGCGGGAAACGAGACTCGAACTCGCGACCCCGACCTTGGCAAGGTCGTGCTCTACCAACTGAGCTATTCCCGCTTGGTGTGGCGCATTCTATAGATTTCAGAAGCCCCGTCAACCCTTTGATTCAAAAAAGTTTTATTTCTTTTCAACGTCGGTTTTCAGATGCGGCCAGGCAGCCCGCAAGTATTGAACCATCGACCACAATGTCAGGCCTGCCGAGATCAGCAACAAGGCGTAACCCAGGAAGACCCAGAAGCTGAAGTCACGAGGGTTGGCCAGCAGGATCACCAGCGCCAGCATCTGGGCGGCGGTTTTCCACTTGCCGAGATTGGACACCGCCACATGAGCGCGGGCACCGAGTTCGGCCATCCATTCACGCAAGGCCGATACGACAATCTCGCGGCCAATGATGACGGCAGCAGGAAGTGTCAGCCACAGGTTGCCGTGTTCCTGTACCAGCAGCACCAAAGCCACTGCCACCATCAGTTTGTCGGCGACCGGATCGAGGAACGCACCGAACGGCGTGCTTTGTTCCAGGCGACGGGCCAGATAGCCATCCAGCCAGTCAGTCGCCGCCGCAAAGGCGAATACCGAGGCGGAAGCCATGTAACTCCACTGGTAAGGCAGGTAAAACAGCAAAATGAAGATCGGGATGAGCAGGACGCGGAGAACGGTAATCAGATTAGGGATATTCATCGGCACAACTGGCTACGAGGTGAGTTGGCATTCTACTCGCTATGCAGGTTTGCATAAATCGACTCTGCGAGCTTTTTACTGATCCCCGGTGCTTTGGCGATCTCTTCGATGCTTGCACGAGATAGCTCCTGCAATCCACCAAAATGTTTCAACAAGTCGCGGCGCCGGGTAGGCCCGACGCCTGCAACGCCTTCAAGTGTCGACGTGCGGCGGGTTTTACCGCGGCGCGCGCGGTGTCCGGTAATCGCGAACCGGTGGGCTTCGTCGCGAATCTGCTGGATCAGATGCAGTGCCGGCGAGTCGCCCCGCAGAGTGAACTCGTGCGCAGCATCATTAAGATACAAAGTCTCGAAACCAGCCTTACGTGTTGCTCCTTTCGCCACACCCAAGAGAATGAGATCAGGCACCGCCAGTTCGTTCAGCACGTCACGCGCCATCGACAGCTGCCCCTTGCCGCCGTCCACCAACAGGATGTCCGGCAATTTGCCCTCCCCGTCCTTCAGTTTACTGAAGCGGCGGGTCAATGCCTGGTGCATGGCGGCATAGTCATCGCCTGCAGTGACGCCTTCAATGTTGTAGCGACGGTAATCGGACTTGATCGCGCCTTCCGGGCCGAACACGACACAGGAGGCAACGGTCGCCTCACCACTGGAATGACTGATGTCATAGCACTCCAGGCGCTGCGGCGGCTCATCCAGGTTCAACACTTCGGCGAGCGCATCGAAGCGCGCGGCCGTGTGTTGGCGGTTGGCCAGGCGCGCGCCCAGCGCCTGCTCGGCATTGGTGACCGCCAATTGCTGCCAACGCGCCCGCGTGCCACGTACCCGAAGACTGATGGTCAATTCTCGACCGCGTAACTCGTGGATGGCTTCGATCAACGCCGTTGCGTCTTCTGGAACCACGTTGACGATCAACTCGCTCGGCAAGTCGCGCTCCGGACTGCTGATGAAGTACTGGCCAAGGAACGCGGCCATGACTTCAGCAACGTCTTCCTCAATACCCACCTGCGGAAAGAAGTTCTTGCTGCCCAGCACACGCCCGCCGCGCACACTGATCAAATGAACGCAGGCGCCGCCCGGGTTGACGAAGGCAGCAATGACGTCGATGTCGCCGGTGCCGCCCTCCATGCTTTGCTGATCCTGAACCCTGCGCAGTAAGGCAATCTGGTCGCGCAACTCGGCAGCACGCTCGAACTCCAGATTGATTGCTGCCTCTTCCATCGCCGTAGAAAGCTCATTGGTCAGTGCGTGACTGCGGCCCTCAAGAAACATCACCGAATGGCGAACATCCTCGGCATACACCTCAGGTTCGACCAGGCCGACACAAGGCGCTTTGCAGCGCTTGATCTGATATTGCAGACACGGGCGTGTGCGGTTCTTGTAGTAACTGTCTTCGCACTGACGGACGAAAAAGGTTTTTTGCAACAGGCTGAGGCTTTCGCGGATGGCCCCGGCGCTCGGGTATGGGCCGAAATACTTGCCCTTGGCTTTCTTTGCACCGCGGTGGATGCTCAGCCGCGGAAATTGACCGTCGGAAAGAAACACATAGGGGTAGGACTTATCGTCGCGCAACAGAATGTTGTACGGCGGGCGCCACTCCTTGATCAGGGTCTGCTCAAGCAGCAACGCTTCGGTTTCGTTGGCGGTGATGGTCGTTTCGACCTGCGCGATACGCCCGACAAGCGCAGCAGTCTTCGGCGCCAGTCCGGTCTTGCGGAAGTAGCTGGCAAGGCGCTTCTTGAGGTTCTTGGCCTTGCCGACGTACAGCAGGCGCGCCTCGCTGTCGAACATGCGATAGACGCCGGGACGCCCACTGACAGTCGCCAGGAAGGCGCCGGAATCGAATGTTTCAGTCATGATCAGGCGCTGGCATCAACCATGCCGTGGCGCACAGCCAGCAACGTCAACTCGACATCACTGCTGATCGACAGCTTTTCGAAGATCCGATAGCGATAGGTGTTCACCGTTTTCGGCGACAGGCAAAGTTTGTCGGAAATGATCTGTACCTTCTGGCAGCCGACAATCATCAATGCGATCTGGATTTCCCGTTCGGACAGAGCATCGAACGGCGAATCGTTGGTCGGCTGAAACGACTTGATCGCCAGTTGCTGGGCGATCTGCGGGCTGATGTAACGCTGCCCGGCAAATACCAGCCGAATGGCCTGGACCATTTCCGGCAACCCGGCGCCCTTGGTCAGATAACCGGCGGCACCGGCCTGCAACAGGCGTGTAGGAAACGGATCTTCCTCACATACCGTCACGGCGACGACCTTGATGTCCGGATGGCTGCGCAACAGCTTGCGCGTCGCCTCAAGACCACCGATACCGGGCATCTTGACGTCCATCAGGACCACATCGGGTTTCAACTCACGGGCCTTGATCAGGGATTCTTCCCCGGATTCGGCCTGGCCAACCACCTGCAAGCCATCGATATCGGCCAGCATACGTGTAATGCCTGTACGAACGAGATCATGGTCATCGACCACTAGCACCCTAATCAAGCAGACACCTCGCGAAATGGTCTTATTGGGATGCCCGACACCTTAGCAAAAAGTGCCAGACAGACCTAGCGGCAAGCAGCATTTAAAAAGTTTCAATTCATCATCGAAGGCTTGCCAGCCGTGGGTTTCAGAGCACAGGTGTACCGAATTCGAGCTGCATCCTCAGGAAACACTCGTCCTCGCCGCACACCTTCAAGCCTTTTCTCTTATACAGGCTTTGCGCCGGATTATTTTTGAATACGGTCAAACGCAACGCCGGGAACCCTTCAGTGCGGGCCATCACGATAACCTGATCAAGCGCCCAGGATCCTGCACCCTGACCGCGAAAGGCTTCAGTCACTTGCAACTCGCGTATGTACAGTGCCCGGCGATCCCGACTGAGACTGAAGAATCCCACGGCGACTTCAGCACGCATGATCACCCAGTTGTCACGCCCGGACCAGGCAACATCAAACGCTTCGTCCTGCCAAAGCAGGTCGTGATCAATGTAATAGCGCAGCATGTTCCGACACGCCAGGTCACGGGCAAATGCCGTGTCATTCGGTTGCGCGCGACGCAAACTGTAGCTCATTGCGCGATCGTCACTGGCACCACCTGCCCCTGCCATCCATCGGCGTCACGCCGAGCGACCACCAACAACTCTCCAGGCCCGGGCGCGGCAACGATCAACGCCCCGATTTCAGACCAGAACGCGCTGCGCCCTGCTGACTGCCACCCACCCGTGAGCCCGGCATGATTGGCCACCAGCACCGCCATCGAGTGCTTTTCCGCGTAGCCCTGTAGCAGCGCGCTGTCCGCGCCATAGCCGCTTTCCCCAATCAGCACACCTGCGGCGTACAGGTCGGCACCAAGACCAGCAGCCGCTGCCGCGTGGCTGGCGTGGGAAAAATCAGCACAGACCGCCAGTGACACGGTATCGCGGACTATTCGAAGGGTCGAGCCACCGGTGCCAGGCGCAAAGAAACGCTCTTCGCCAGCGTGCAGATGCTGTTTGCTGTAAACCTCAAGAGAGCCGTCCTTCGCTAACGTTAACGCACCAATCAATACCTGCGAACTTCCCTTCAGACGAATCGGCATACCGACGACAGCACTGATGCCCAGTTCTCGGGCGTAATCGCGCAGGGGTTGCAGCACCGCGTCCAGCGGATCGATCGCCATGTCTGCGGCAAGCTGGCCTTCGTAGCCTGTCAGGGACAGTTCCGGGAACACCAGAAGCTCGACACCCTGCTCCGCCGCTGCGGCCATGAAGCGCAAATGAGCGGTGATGTTCGCGGCCAGATCACCTGCAACGGAAAACGATTGGGCTGCTGCGACAGTGAAAACCGACATGACTCTTCCTTGGACTCTGACAAAACACCCAGTGTGTCACAACGCCTTCAGCACTCAAGCGATAGGTCACACGCTGAATGAGCGATAGCAATTTCTGATTGCTCAGGCGCACGGGCCTCTAGTAAGCTCGGCGCATTCATCGGAGACAGACCATGTTCAACGCCCTCTCACAGCTTTGTGCCGACAGCGCCCCGCGCTCGGTTGCGGCTGCCCGGGTGAATGACGTTTGCGCTCCAGCCAGCTTTTATTTTGGGTATTGGTTTAGCCACTGGCGCGCCTGATACCCACACGGCGCCCATGTAAACGGGTCGCCTACCAGAGAATTCTCAACCCCCGGTCGGCCTCCCGACCGGGGGTTTTGTTTTTTCAGGCCCACACTTTTTCAGCAACACACCAGACACTTTGAGGATTTACGCCATGAACTACGCCACTTATTACCGTTACGACAGTTTTACCGCCTGGCGATTTACCAGCCTCCGCTCGGGACAGCCTGCCGCCTCCGATCGGTCACCCACAGGTGGCAAGCACACACACGTAGCCAATACGGCCAATTGTCGAACACCCCAGTAGGGCCGAGTGAGCGGGAAGCCCCGCCACCAGCCCAGGAATCCCGAATATGAACTCGTCTGTTTCTGCTCTGCCACTGTCCACCCTCAATTCTGCCAACGAAGCGCTGACCCTGCGCCTGCCCAGCTCGCTGCAGCTCAAGCAGCAATTGCCGCTGAACAATGCTCTCGCCCAGCAAGTCGCCGCCCACCGCCAGGCGATTCGCGCGATTCTCGATGGTGAAGACCAGCGCCTGCTGATTGTCGTCGGCCCATGCTCGATTCACGACCCGCGCTCCGCGCTGGAATATGCCGAAAAACTTGCCCGATTGGCACAGGACGTCAGCGACGAAATGCTGCTGGTCATGCGTGCCTATGTCGAAAAACCACGCACCACGGTCGGCTGGAAAGGCTTGGCTTATGACCCACATCTGGACGGCAGCGATGACATGGCCGCAGGTCTGACCCTGTCGCGCGAATTGATGCTCGAGATGGTCCGTCTGGGACTTCCCATCGCCACCGAACTGCTGCAGCCAATGGCTGCCGGCTACTTCGACGACCTGCTTGGCTGGGTTGCCATCGGCGCACGTACGACCGAATCGCAGATCCACCGGGAAATGGCCAGCGGTCTGAGCATGCCCGTAGGTTTCAAGAACGGCACCGACGGTGGCGTGACCGTAGCCGTCGACGCCATGCGTTCGGCTGCCCATCCACATCGGCACTTCGGCGTCGACAGCCAAGGCCACCCGGCGATCATCCAGACCCCGGGCAACCCCGACACTCACCTGGTACTGCGCGGTGGTCATCATGGGCCGAACTATGATCGCGAAAGCGTGGCCCGGGTACATGCCGACTTGACCCGCCTGAAGATTCCAGGCCGGATCATGGTCGACTGCAGTCACGCCAACAGCGGCAAGGATCCACTGCGCCAGCCCCACGTATTCAACGAGGTGCTCGAGCAACGCTTGCAAGGTGATCGCTCCTTGATCGGCATGATGATCGAGTCCCATCTGTTCGAGGGTTGCCAACCTTTGAGCCCTGCCCTGCGCTATGGCGTATCGGTCACCGACGGCTGCCTGGGATTCAGCGCGACGGAACAGTTGCTGTCGAGCGCAGCCGAACGTCTTCGGGCACGCCCTCAGGCCTGATGCTCTGAACGACCTTTGCGGCGAGCCAGCATCCCGCAAAGGCTGAACTGTCACTCGGAACTTCAACCCAGGCTTACGCCCGCACCCGGATACGGGTAACGCCGGAAGCCTGGCTGACGTCATCCAGCCGCTCCACCGAGTAGGACACCTGCACCACGGTTTCCCGATGCTCTCGCCAGAATCGGTGAGGCACGATGAATACCAGTGGCTGACCGGCAGTTTCCCGAGTGATATCACGATCATCGCGATGACCGAAATACTCCCCGTCGCACTTGAGATACACCAACTCCCCTTCCTCTGCATGCGGATCAGTGATCACCACGGTCACGCCGTCCACAGCATCTTCTGCGCCCAGTTCGCCGCCTTGCGCTTCCAGCACCTGCGGCGCCGGCAGATCGCCACGAATCAACGGTGCGATCAGAATTCGGGAAGTTGCGGAGTCCCTCACCTGTCCATCCATTGACTCGACTTGGTATCTGACCATTACCGCTTGAGTGGAACAGGCCGCGATGCGGTCGGCAGCAACCCAGAAAGACAGCGCCTCACCGACAGCAAACTGCTCCACAGTCACTACATCTTTGAACACCGACTCTGGTGCGGCGCCTTGCCAGGACAGCGTGACCCGATCACTCGCAGCCATGCGCGCATAAGGTCGCACGGTGACGCTCGTGCCGTGCGGCACACGAACGGGATCAAGTGTGCCACCCACCGTTTCTTCGATGATCGGTGCAAGCAACTCGGGTTCTGGATCGCCTACATCCAGTTGCAGGCGACAGGATGACACCGGTTCGGAAAGGGCCACGCTATATAGCGTCCAGTAAAGCTCCAGCGAACCGCGCTCCAGCGCTGCGACGTGTACGCCTTTTATGGCAAACACGATTTCCTTGCCCACTTGCCCATCGCTGACAGAGCGCGAGGCCTCATGCCGATAGGGCAATCCTTCGTCATCGATCCCGTGCCAACTCAATACCAGTCTGTCGCCGCTCATCATGTTCGGGTAAGGCGCAACCCTGACGAATGCGTTGCCCAGCGAAGGATCAAGCATTCCCTGCTCCAGGACCTCAAGCATCGGAGCAGGCAGGCACAAGATCGACGTTGGCGCAGCCAGGCAGGCGGGGTGATAGCTGAATTCGAGGCTACCTCCGTCCACCTTAAAATTCAGATGACCACAGCCATCGCTATCAATCGACAAGGGAGATGTATTGGCTATCGGCTTTACAGAAGAGTCGTCATTGGCTTCGTACATAGACATTCGTGGCTCCATTCCTTGGATAGAACGCCGCCATCAAGGCCGCGTCGAACGAAACCCATTGAACATCATCCAGCGAATCCTCGAAGTCAGCCCTGAGCCTTGCGAACCGGGGGTAAACACACCGCATGACGTAGGCATCCGGCAGCGTTTTGGTAGAAACAGGGCAAAAGATTGCCAAATGTTCCGACTCCCCCCTCAAGCAGAATCGAAAAATCGCACAGTTTTTTGTCCAGTTTCCTCACGAACAGGCGGACTTTTCAGACATCGCCCGCCCGTAGGCCTGTTTTACAGTGGCACGCATCAACCACTGACAAACATCTGCAAAAGAGGCAGGAACATGCAACGGAATGCGACAACACGCTACCCCATCCTTTTGGTCCATGGCCTGTTCGGCTTTGACCGTATCGGTCATTTCGAGCTTTTTCATGATGTCAAGCAAGCACTGCGGGAAGCTGGCGGCCAGGTGTTCGTGCCACAGCTGTCTGCTACCCATGACAACGAAGTACGCGGCCAGCAATTAATCTGGCAGATCGAACGCGTGCTGCAAGGCACCGGTGCCGGCAAGGTCAACCTGATCGGGCATAGCCAAGGCGCGCTGGCCTGCCGCTACGCCGCTGCCCTGATGCCGGAGAACGTGGCCTCAGTGACATCCGTCAGCGGCCCCAACCACGGTTCGGAACTGGCTGACGCTTTACGCATGGCGCTGATTCCGGGAAGCCTGCCGGAGCAGGTGGCAGAGCAGGTTGCAACGCAATTCGCTGACTTTCTCTCGTTGCTCAGCGGTCAACCGGCGATGCCACGCAACGCCGTGGCGGCACTCAACGCCCTGACAACTGCGGGCGTCGGCGAATTCAATCGCAAATACCCTCAAGGCCTGCCCTCGACTTTGGGTGGTCACGGCGCGGAATGCGTCAATGGCGTCCACTACTATTCCTGGAGCGGCACGCTGCAAGGCGATTTGCTACAGACACTCGATCCGGTGAATGCGGTCTGCCGGGCATTGTCGGGACATTTTGCGATGGAAGCCGGGCAGAACGACGGTTTCGTCGGTCGTTACAGCTCGCATCTGGGCACGGTCATCCGCTCCGACTACCCTTTCGATCACCTCGCCAGCCTGGGTCACCCCCGCGGTCTGCGAAAACGCGACGATGATCCGGTCGAACTGTATGTCGAGCACACGATGCGCCTGAAGGCTGCACAGCTGTAGGCACGTGCCAATGTACCGAGCGGAACTTTGCCGAGAAATCGCTTACTGAATCCGGTAGGCTCCACACTTTACTGAAATAGATTGGAGAGTTTCCCCATGGCCAAAGCCACTGCCCGCCACATCCTGGTTTCCAGCGAAGACAAGTGCAACGAACTCAAGGCCCAGATCGAAGGCGGTGCTGATTTCGCCGAAGTCGCCAAAGCCAACTCCACCTGCCCGTCCAGCCGTCAGGGCGGCGATCTGGGTTCGTTCGGTCCTGGCCAGATGGTCAAGGAATTCGACACCGTGGTATTCAGCGCGCCGATCAACGTCGTGCAAGGCCCGGTGAAGACCCAGTTCGGTTATCACCTGCTCGAAGTCACCAGCCGCCAGGACTGATCCGTCGCCTGATTGCTGTCCAACGGCCCGCCTTTTGGTGGGCCGTTGTGTTTCGGTTACAGGATACGGCTGGCGGCTGACGCACCGCTCGCGTACAAATTGCGCTTATCGATCACCCGGCTTTAAGGCTGACAATGCGACTGGCTTTCCCTTCTCTGCTGTTCACTGCCGTGGCCCTGCTGTTGGGCGCCGCTGGTGTGGACGCCACCCCGCAACACGCGTTGACCGTCTATGGCGAACCTGCCAAATACCCGGCCGGTTTCAGCCACTTCGACTACACCAATCCGCAGGCGCCCAAGGGCGGCACCCTGCGCCGTTCGGCGATAGAGATCGGTCACTTCGATCACATCCTTCCGTACATCGACAAAGGCATCGGCGTCACGCAGATTGACGGCATGCTTTATTCGCCGCTGGCCCAGCGTTCGATGGACGAGCCGTACACCGTCTACGGCCTGGTGGCGCAAAAGATGGAGCGCGCTGAAGACGGGTTGTCCCTGCGCTTCTTTATCAACCCCAAAGCGCGCTTCGCCGATGGCACACCGATCACCGCCGAAGACGTGCGCTACACCTATGACTTGTTGATGACCCAGGGCAGCCTGCGCTATCGCACGCAATTCGCCGACGTCAAAGGCGTCGAAGTGGAAACGCCACTGACCGTGCGTTTCGACTTCAAGAGCAATGAGAATCGTACCTTGCCGCTGGACATCGCCACCCTGCCGGTGTTTCCCGAACATTGGTGGAAAACCCGCGACTTCGCTGGTGGCGGCGGCTACGAGCCGCCACTGGGCAGCGGCCCGTACCGGGTGGGCAAGGTCGACTCCGGCCGCAGCATCACTTTTGAGCGCAACCCCGACTGGTGGGGCAAGGACCTGCCGGTCAGTCGCGGCCTGTACAACTTCGATCACTTCAGCATCGAGTACTTCGGCGACACCGATGTTGCCCGCCAGGTGCTGCGCGGCGGCGCCTATGACTACAACCGCGAGTTTTCCGCGACCGGCTACTCGATCGGCTACGACAGCCCGGCGCTGAGCGACGGCCGCTTGCAGAAAGCGCACCTCGCCACCGAAGCCCCGCAGTCGGCCCAGGGTTTCGTGTTCAATCTGCAAAAACCGATGTTCCAGGATCGCCGGGTGCGCCAAGCGCTGGCGATGCTCTGGGATTTTGAGTGGAGCAACCGGCAGATGATGCGCAACATGTACATCCGCCAGCAGAGTTACTTCTCCAACTCCGCGCTGGCCGCCCGCCAATTGCCGGATGCCGCAGAACTGAAGATCCTTGAATCGTTGCGCGGGCAGATTCCCGACGAAGTCTTCACCCAGGTCTTCGAAGCACCGAAAACCGATGGCAGCGGCTTGATCCGCGACAAACAGTTGCAAGCCCTGCAGTTGCTCGAACAGGCCGGCTGGAAACCTGATGGCGACCAACTGGTCAACGCCGAGGGCGAACCGTTGAGCTTCACCTTTCTGGTCAGCCAGAACGGCATGGACCGCCTGCTCCTGCCATATAAACGCACGCTGAAGCAGATCGGCATCGACCTCAATATCCGGCGCATCGACTCCTCGCAATACGTCAACCGCCTGATGAGCCGCGACTACGACATGATCGTCACCGGCTACCCGGTCACCACGTCACCGGGTGGCGAGTTGCTCAACTACTTCGGTTCGATTTCGGCCAACGACCCCGGCGCCAACAACTACATGGTGCTGAAGAATCCGGCGGTCGACAGCTTGATCAACGGCCTGATCCGCGCCTCGACCCAGAGCGACATGCTGCATTACGCCCATGCGCTGGACCGCGTGCTGCAGTGGAACTACTACTGGATCCCCAACTATTACCCGCCGGGCACTTCCACCGTCTGGTGGAACCGTTTCGGCATGCCGGCGATACAGGCCAGCAATGACGAAGCCATCGAGAGCTGGTGGGAGATCAGTAGCACGCCGCTGACCAACCAGCAGATGACCGCCGAGAAAATCGGCCGTGGCAGACCTGGAGGACCGCACTGATGTGGGCATACATTCTGCGGCGACTGTTGCTGATCATCCCGACGCTGGTGATCATCCTGCTGGTCAATTTCGTGATCATTCAGGCGGCTCCCGGCGGCCCGGTCGAACAGGCCATCGCCCATTTGCAGGGGATTGGCGGCACCGGCGTCGGCGGCAGTGCCAGCGAAACCATGAGCAGCACCTCGCGCGCCAGCCGTGGCCTTGATCCGCAACTGATCAAGGACATCGAAAAACAGTACGGTTTCGACAAACCGGCGCATGAACGCCTGTGGCTGATGCTCAAGAACTATGCGCAGCTGGATTTCGGCAAAAGCTTTTTCCGCGGTGCCACGGTGACTGACCTGATCCTCGAAAAAATGCCGGTGACCATCTCCCTCGGTCTGTGGGCGACGCTGATCACCTATCTGGTGTCGATCCCGCTGGGCATTCGCAAGGCGGTGCATCATGGCAGCCATTTCGACATCTGGAGCAGCACCGCGATCATCATCGGCTACGCGATGCCGGCGTTTCTGTTTGCGATGTTTCTGATCGTGGTGTTTGCCGGTGGCACCTCGCTGAACTGGTTCCCGGTGCGCGGGCTGGTCTCCGACAATTTCGAATCGCTGTCGACCCTGGGCAAGATCGCCGACTACTTCTGGCATCTGGTGTTGCCAGTGACGGCGCTGGTGATCGGCGGCTTCGCCACGTTGACGATCCTCACCAAAAACTCGTTCCTCAATGAAATCACCCGCCAGTATGTGGTCACCGCCCGCGCCAAAGGTCTGAGCGAACGCCGTGTGCTCTACGGCCATGTGTTCCGCAACGCAATGCTGCTGGTGGTGTCGGGGATTCCACAGGCGTTCATCAGCGTGTTCTTTGCCGGCTCGTTGCTGATCGAAGTGATCTTCTCCCTCGACGGTCTCGGCCGCATGAGTTACGAGGCTGCGGTTTCCCGGGACTACCCGGTGGTGTTTGGATCGCTGTTCATCTTCACGCTGTTCGGTCTATTGATAAAACTGATCGGCGACCTGTGCTACACCTTGGTCGATCCACGCATCGACTTCGCCGCGAGGAACGCCTGATGTTCAAGCTCTCGCCTCTGGGCCGTCGCCGTTTCACGCGATTCAAGAAAAACCGCCGTGGCTGGTGGTCGCTGTGGCTGTTCATCGGACTGTTCATCGTGACGCTGGGCGGTGAACTGATCGCCAACGACAAACCGCTGGTCGTCAGTTATCAGGGCCAGTTCTACTTCCCGGTGTTCAAGCGTTACACCGAGCAGGCGTTTGGCGGGCAACTGCCGTTCCAGGCCGACTACCGCAGTGATTATGTGCAGAAGCTGATCCGCAAGGACGGTGGCTGGCTGGTGTTTCCGCCGATTCCATTCAGCGATGACACGCCCAACTACGACCTCAATCAGCCCGCGCCGAGCCCACCTTCGACGGTCAACTGGCTGGGCACTGACGATCAGGCGCGCGACGTGTTGGCGCGGGTGATTTTCGGTGCTCGGGTATCGATCCTGTTTGCCTTGATGCTGACCGCCGTCAGCGCGCTGATCGGCATTGCCGCCGGCGCTCTGCAAGGCTATTACGGCGGCTGGGTCGATCTGCTCGGGCAACGCCTGCTGGAGGTCTGGAGCGGATTGCCAGTGTTGTACCTGCTGATCATCCTGTCCGGTTTCGTCGAGCCAAACTTCTGGTGGCTGCTGGGGATCATGGCGCTGTTTTCGTGGCTGGCCCTGGTGGACGTGGTGCGCGCCGAGTTCCTGCGCGGGCGCAACCTGGAATACGTCAAAGCAGCTCGTGCGCTAGGCCTGAGCGACCGCAAGGTGATTTTCCGACACATCCTGCCCAACGCCATGAACGCGACGTTGAGTTACTTGCCGTTCATTCTGACCGGGGCGATTTCCACCCTCACCGCCCTCGACTTCCTCGGCTTCGGCATGCCCGCTGGCAGTGCCTCGCTGGGCGAGTTGATCGGTCAGGGCAAACAGAACCTGCAAGCGCCGTGGCTCGGACTGACGGCGTTTTTCACGCTGGCGCTGATTCTTTCCCTGCTGGTGTTTATTGGCGAAGCGTTACGCGACGCGTTCGATCCACGATCCTGAAGTGCAACCATGACTGATAATCTGATCGAAATTCGTGACCTCAACGTCGCCTTCCATGGCCAGCCAGCGGTGCGCAACCTGTGCCTGGACATTCGTCCCGGTGAATGCCTGGCGCTGGTCGGCGAGTCGGGCTCGGGCAAGTCGGTAACCGCACATTCGATCCTGCAGTTGCTCCCCGAAGGCGATGCGCAAACCACTGGCAGCATTCGCTATCGCGGCCAGGAGCTGGTCGGCGCCGAGCCCAAGGTGCTGCGCGAACTGCGCGGCAACCGTATCGCGATGATCTTCCAGGAGCCGATGACCTCACTCAATCCCCTGCACAGCATCGAAAAGCAGATCGGCGAAACCCTGCTGGTGCATCGGGGCCTGGGCGGTAAAGCGGCGCAACAGCGCATTCTCGAACTGCTGGAACTGGTGGGCATTCAGAAACCCAAGGAGCGCCTCAAGGCCTATCCGCACCAACTGTCCGGCGGTCAGCGGCAACGGGTGATGATTGCCATGGCGCTGGCCTGCGAGCCGGAACTGCTGATTGCCGACGAGCCAACCACCGCGCTCGATGTGACCGTGCAGCGCAAGATCCTACTGCTGCTCAAATCCTTGCAGCAGCGCCTGGGCATGTCGCTGTTGCTGATCAGCCATGACCTCAATCTGGTGCGCAGCATCGCGCAACGGGTATGCGTGATGAAGTCTGGCGAGATCGTCGAGCAGGCGCCGTGTGAAACCCTGTTTACCGCGCCGAAGCATCCTTATAGCTGTGTGCTGCTCAACGCCGAACCGGAAGGCGAGGCATTGCCTCGGGACGAGCGCGAAAACGTGCTGGAAGTCGATGATCTGCGAGTCGAGTTCGTCGTCGGTGGCGGGCTGTTCCAGCGCAAGCAATACCTGCGGGCAGTGGACGGCATCAGCCTGAATATCCAGCGGGGCAAAACCCTGGGCATTGTCGGTGAGTCCGGTTCGGGCAAATCGACCCTGGGTCAGGCGATTCTGCGCCTGCTCGATTCCGAGGGCAGTATCCGCTTCCAGGGCACCGCCCTAGACGGCCTCGATCAGAAGCAATTGCGACCGTGGCGGCGACAGATGCAAGTGGTGTTTCAGGACCCGTTCGGCAGCCTCAGCCCACGGATGTCAGTGGCGCAAATCATCAGCGAAGGGCTGGAGGTGCATTGTCAGTCCAGCGCTGATGAGTGCGATGAACAGGTGATCCGCGTACTCAAGGAAGTCGGCCTCGACCCGCAGAGTCGCCATCGCTACCCGCACGAGTTTTCCGGCGGTCAGCGCCAGCGCATCGCCATCGCCCGCGCACTGGTGCTGAAACCGGCATTGATCCTGCTCGACGAGCCGACCTCGGCCCTCGACCGTACAGTGCAGAAGCAAGTGGTCGCCCTGCTCCGCGATCTACAGGAAAAACACGGCCTGACCTACCTGTTCATCAGCCATGACCTGGCGGTGGTGCGGGCCCTGGCGCACGACATGATCGTGATCAAGGATGGCAAGGTGGTCGAGCGGGGAGCCAGCCATGATGTGTTCGATTCGCCGCAGCATCCGTACACGAAGGAGCTGTTGGCGGCGGCGCATCCGGGGTAAGCAAGATCAGCGCTTGCCTTGAAACCGAGTCGCGGCCTTCGCGAGCAAGCCCGCTCCCACAGGAGAATGCATTTCAAAATGTGGGAGCTGTTGGCGGCGGCGCATCCGGGGTAGGCATGATCAGTGCTTGCCTTGAAACCGGGTCGCGGCCTTCGCGAGCAAGCCCGCTCCCACAGGAGAATGCACTTCAAAATGTGGGAGCTGATGGCGGCGGCGCATCCGGGGTAGGCATGATCAGCGCTTGCCTTGAAACCGGGTCGCGGCCTTCGCGAGCAAGCCCGCTCCCACAGGAGAATGCATTTCAAAATGTGGGAGCTGTTGGCGGCGGCGCATCCGGGGTAGGCATGATCAGCGCTTGCCTTGAAACCGGGTCGCGGCCTTCGCGAGCAAGCCCGCTCCCACAGGAGAATGCATTTCAAAATGTGGGAGCTGATGGCGGCGGCGCATCCGGGGTAGGCATGATCAGCGCTTGCCTTGAAACCGGGTCGCGGCCTTCGCGAGCAAGCCCGCTCCCACAGGAGAATGCATTTCAAAATGTGGGAGCGGGCTTGCTCGCGAAGAGGCCCTCACACACAACCCAAATTCCGGATCAGCCCACCCATGAACACCACCGAAAGCCTCAAGGACTACCAACGCGTTCGCACGCTGGCGATCCGCTCGCTGTTCGAGATCATCGAGCAGTCCAGCGAAGGCACGGTGATTGTCGATCGTGATGCCAATATCGTCTGGATGAACGAGCGCTATGCCCGGCGCTTTGGTCTTGAGTCGGCGAAACAGGCCATCGGCAAGCCCTGCGAAAGCGTGATCCCCGGCAGTTTGCTGCGCGAAGTGGTGCGCACCGGCCGGCCGATCCTGCTGGACATGCAGGACACGCCCAAAGAGCCGCTGGTGGTGATGCGCCTGCCGATCCACGACGACGCCGGCGCAGTGATCGGGGCGATCGGTTTTGCCCTGTTCGATGAGTTGCGCACGCTGTCGCCGATGCTCAAGCGCTACCTGAGCATGCAGGAGGAACTGGCCTCGACCCGCTCCTTGCTGCGGGCGCGACAGACCAAATACAACTTCGCCCATTTCATCGGCACCAGCGCCGCCAGCCTTGAAGTCAAACGCCGCGCCCGACGCAGTGCCAGCGCCGAGTCGGCGGTGTTGCTGCTCGGCGAAACCGGCACCGGCAAGGAGCTGCTGGCCCAGGCGATTCACAGTGCCTCGCCACGCGCGCACAAAGCCTTCGTCAGCATCAACAGCGCGGCAATTCCCGAGGCGTTGCTGGAAGCCGAGTTTTTCGGCACCGCACCCGGCGCGTTTACCGGCGCTGACCGCAAGGGGCGCACCGGCAAGTTGCAGATCGCCCAGGGCGGCACGCTGTTTCTCGACGAGATCGGCGACATGCCGCTGCCTTTACAAAGCAAACTGCTGCGGGTGCTGCAGGAAAAGGAGTTCGAACCGGTCGGCTCCAATGACGTGATCCAGAGCGATGTGCGGGTGATCGCAGCGACTTCGACCGACCTGCAAGCGGCGATCAAGCGTGGCGAGTTTCGCGCCGACCTGTATTACCGCCTCAACGTGCTGCCGATTCATGTCCCGCCGCTGCGCGAGCGTCTCGACGATTTGCCGGCGCTCAGCGAAGCGATCCTCGAAGAGCTGCGCAGTCAGCATGAACTGAGCCGTGCGGCGCTGGAGTTGCTCGGCCAGCATGCGTGGCCGGGGAATATCCGTGAGTTGCGTAATGTGCTGGAGCGCGCGGCGCTGCTCGGTGATGAGCTGATCCTGAGCGCAGAGGATATTCACGCCGCCATCGGCACCTTCACCCCGGTTGAACGCACCTCGGCGCCGATGGTGGAGTCCTTGGCAGACGAAACATTCGCCCAGGCGCGCCAGCGTTTTGATCGGCAACTGATCGAGTCAGCCCTCGCGCAATGCGCGGGCAAGGTGCCAGAGGCGGCGGCTCGCCTGGGGCTGGGACGGTCGACGCTGTACAAGAAGATGCTGGCCTTGGGCATCGCCTAGTCTCAACAAAGAGACTCGAGTCTCAATAAAAGGACAACAGCCAAAGCTTCGCGAGCAAGCCCGCTCCCACAGGGAAATGCGTTCCAAGTGTGGGAGCGGGCTTGCTCGCAAAGACGTCGTACATTCAAAAAATATCTCAGAAAAGAGACAAAACTTCTAAACCGTGCTCACAAGAAAAATAAAACCTTTAAATTTCAATAGCTTGAATATCTGGCACAGATCTCGCTAAAGCCTCATCCGCACCCGTTTCACCCACAAAAATAACAATCCCTGGAGACACACCATGAGTGTGATCATTGCCTTGGCAGCCCTCGCGCTGCTGATGCTTGCCGCCTACCGTGGCTACAGCGTTATCCTCTTCGCCCCGATCGCCGCCCTCGGCGCCGTCCTGCTCACTGATCCGTCCGCCGTCGCCCCAGCATTCACCGGGGTGTTCATGGAGAAAATGGTCGGTTTCATCAAACTGTATTTCCCGGTATTCCTGCTCGGCGCCGTGTTCGGCAAGTTGATCGAGTTGTCGGGGTTCTCCCGTTCAATCGTGGCCGCGGCCATTCGCCTGCTGGGCACCCGGCAGGCGATGCTGGTGATCGTGCTGGTCTGTGCCCTCCTCACCTATGGCGGCGTGTCGCTATTCGTCGTGGTGTTTGCGGTTTATCCGTTCGCGGCGGAGATGTTCCGTCAGAGCAATATCCCCAAACGCCTGATCCCGGCGACCATCGCCCTCGGCGCGTTCTCGTTCACCATGGACGCCCTGCCCGGCACCCCGCAGATCCAGAACATCATCCCCAGCACCTTCTTCAACACCACTGCCTGGGCGGCGCCGTGGCTGGGCCTGATCGGCACGATTTTCGTGTTCTGCGCCGGCATGCTGTTCCTGCAGCGCCAACGCAACAAGGCCCAGCGCGCCGGCGAAGGCTATGGCACCGAGTTGCGTAACGAACCGGAAACGGCTGAAGACCTGAAGTTGCCAAACCCGTGGGTCGCCCTGTCGCCGCTGTTGGCGGTGGGCATCATGAACCTGCTGTTCACCCAGTGGATTCCGCAGTGGTACGGCAAAACCCACAGCCTCGCGTTGCCAGGCATGGCCACGCCGGTAACCACGGAAATCGCCAAGCTCACCGCAATCTGGGCGGTGCAAGCAGCCTTGCTGATCGGCATCCTGATGGTGCTGGCGTTCGGCTTCAAAGCGATCCGCAGCAAACTCGCCGAAGGCAGCAAAAGTGCGGTCAGCGGTGCGTTGCTGGCGGCGATGAATACCGCCTCCGAATACGGTTTCGGCGCGGTGATCGCCTCGTTGCCGGGCTTCCTGGTGCTGGCCGACTGGCTCAAGCAAATCCCCAACCCGCTGGTCAACGAAGCGATCACCGTCACCCTGCTGGCCGGGATCACCGGCTCGGCGTCGGGCGGCATGAGCATTGCGCTGGCGGCGATGTCCGAGCAGTTCATCACGGCGGCCCACGCGGCGAATATTCCGCTGGAAGTGCTGCACCGCGTGGCGGCAATGGCCAGCGGCGGCATGGACACCCTGCCGCACAACGGCGCGGTGATCACCCTGCTGGCGGTCACCGGCCTGACCCACCGCGAAGCCTATAAAGACATTTTCTGTATTACGCTGATCAAGACCCTGGCGGTCTTCGTAGTGATCGGCACTTTCTACGCCACTGGCATTGTGTGAGGTATTCATGACCACTCTTTCGGGCAAGACCGCATTGGTTACCGGTTCCACCAGCGGCATTGGCCTGGGCATCGCCCTGTGCCTGGCCAAGGCCGGCGCCAACCTGATTCTCAACGGTTTCGGTGATGCGTCGAGCGTCATCGCCGAAGTCCGCCAGTTCGGGGGCAAGGTCGGTCACCACCCTGCAGATGTCAGCGATCCAGTGCAGATTGCCGACATGATCGCCTACGCCGAGCGCGAGTTTGGCGGCGTCGACATTCTGGTCAACAACGCCGGGATCCAGCATGTGGCGGCCGTGGAAGAGTTCCCGGTGGAGCGCTGGGACTCGATCATCGCGATCAACCTGTCGTCGGTGTTTCACAGTACCCGCCTGAGCCTGCCGGGGATGCGCGCCAAAGGCTGGGGGCGGATCGTCAACATTGCCTCGGTGCACGGTCAGGTCGGTTCGACCGGCAAGGCTGCTTATGTCGCGGCCAAACACGGGGTGATCGGTCTGACCAAAGTGGTCGGGCTGGAGACTGCGACCAGTAATGTCACTTGCAACGCGATCTGCCCGGGCTGGGTGCTGACGCCGTTGGTGCAAAAACAGATCGACGACCGGGCGGCCAAGGGTGTCGATCCGCAGCAGGCGCAGCATGATCTGCTGGCCGAGAAACAACCATCACTGGCGTTCGTCACGCCGCAGCATCTGGGGGAGCTGGTGCTGTTTTTGTGCAGCGAGGCTGGCAGCCAGGTGCGGGGCGCGGCGTGGAATATTGATGGGGGGTGGTTGGCGCAGTAACTTTTCGCACAGAAATTCCCCTTGTGGGTGATGCGTCACCCTGGCGTGTGCATGAACAACAAAACAAGAGGCAAACCAATGTCCGACATCCTCTGGCAACCCGATGCCGAGCGTATCGCCCACTCGCGCATGGATCACTTTCGCCGCGACATCAATCAGCGTCATGGCCTGGCCCTGAGCAGCTATAACGACCTGCACCGCTGGAGCGTCGAACATCGCGAGGCGTTCTGGCAGGCGATTGTCGACTGCTTCGACATCCGTTTTCACACCCAGCCCGACGCCGTCCTGCGTGAAGGCGCACACATGCCCAGCGCCGAGTGGTTCCCCGGCGCGACCCTGAATTTTGCCGAACACCTGCTTCGCCGGCGCGACGATGCCGTGGCGGTGATTGCCGTGGCGGAAAACGGTCAGCGCGAACAACTGACCTGGGCCGAACTGGCCGAGCAGGTTGCCGGTGTTCAGGCCAGCCTGAAGGCCGCCGGTGTCGGCCTCGGCGACCGCGTGGCTGCGTGCATGCCGAATACCTGGCAGACGCTGGTGGCGATGCTCGCGACCACCAGCCTGGGCGCAATCTGGTCCTGCTCGTCGCCGGACTTCGGCACCCACGGGGTGATCGACCGTTTCGGCCAGATCGAACCCAAAGTGCTGATCACCTGCGCGGGCTACCGTTACGCCGGCAAAGACATCGACCAGACCACCAAGGTTAACGAAATCCTCGCGCAACTACCGTCGCTGCAACAGTTGATCATCGTGCCCTATGCCCGCCCGCAGGCCTGCATCGGGGACTACCACACCCACGCCAACGTGACGTTGTGGGACGACTTCTACCAACCCGGCGGCGAGCCGCGATTCGTCCCGGTGCCCTTCAATCACCCGCTTTACGTGCTGTATTCCAGCGGCACCACCGGCGTGCCCAAATGCATCGTGCACAGTACCGGGGGGGTGCTGTTGCAGCATGCCAAGGAGCACGGCCTGCACGTAGATCTCGGTCCCGGCGACCGACTGTTCTACTACACCACCTGCGGCTGGATGATGTGGAACTGGCTGGTCTCGGCCCTCGCGGTCGGAAGCGCGGTGGTGCTGTATGACGGCTCGCCGTTTCATCCGGATAACCAACGCCTGCTCGACCTGATCGACGATGAGCGCATCAGCGTGTTCGGTACCAGCCCCAAGTTTCTGGCGACGCTGGAAAGCAGCGGCGTCAAACCGGCCGCCAGCCATGACCTGGGTAGCCTCAAGACCTTGCTCTGCACCGGCTCGGCGCTGTCGCCGCAGAGCTATGACTTCGTCTACCGCGACTTCAAGTACGACGTGTGCCTGGCGTCGATGTCGGGCGGCACCGATGTGGTGTCCTGCTTCGTCAACGGCAATCCGATGTCCGCGGTGCGCCGTGGCGAGATCATGGGCAAGAGCCTGGGCATGGCGGTTGAAGTGTGGAACGACGCGGGCGTCGCCGTCATCGGCGAGAAAGGTGAACTGGTCTGCACCCGGCACTTCCCGGCCATGCCCGTCGGGCTCTGGCACGATGCCGATGGCGAAAAGTTGCGCAAATCCTATTTCAGCCTGTTCCCCGGGGTCTGGGCCCAGGGCGATTACGCTGAGCAATTGCCCCACGGCGGGATGCTGATCCACGGCCGCTCCGACGCGGTGCTCAACCCTGGCGGCGTACGCATCGGCACGGCGGAAATCTATCGTCAGGTGGAGAAAGTCCCGCAGGTGCTGGACTGCGTGGCCATCGGTCAGCAATGGCAGGACGATGTGCGCGTGGTGTTGTTCGTGCGCCTGCAGGATGACGTGGCGCTGAATCACAACCTGCAACAACAGATCCGCCAGGTGATTCGCGCCAACACCACACCACGCCATGTACCGGCGAAGATCGTTGCCGTCACTGACATCCCGCGCACCATCAGCGGCAAAGTGGTCGAACTTGCCGTGCGCAATGTGGTGCACGGTGAGCCGGTGAAAAACACCGATGCGCTGGCCAATCCCGAGGCGCTGGAGCAGTTTCGCCATCGCCCGGAGTTATCGGATTAATATGCCATCCCCTTGTGGGAGGGGGCTTGCTCGCGAATGCAATCTGTCAGTTGATAACAATGTGACTGACACACCGCTTTCGCGAGCAAGCCCGCTCCCACAGAGGGTCGTCGGTGGATGGTGGATCTGCGGCTGGTCGGGATCAAGGGTGGGAGTGGGCTTGCTCACGAAGGCGGTGGGTCATCCGGTGAAGATGGCGGCTGAACCGGCGCTTTCGCGAGCAAGCCCGCTCCCACAGGGGGTCGTCGGTGGATGGTGGATCTGCGGCTGGTCGGGATCTAGGGTGGGAGTGGGCTTGCTCACGAAGGCGGTGTGTCATTCGGTGAAGATGGCGGCTGATCGGGCGCCTTCGCGAGCAAGCCCGCTCCCACAGGGGGGCGTCGGTGGATGGAGAATTCGGGGCTATCCGGGATCTAGGGTGGGAGTGGGCTTGCTCACGAAGGCGGTGTGTCATTCGGTGAAGATGGCGGCTGAACCGGCGCTTTCGCGAGCAAGCCCGCTCCCACAGGGGGTCGTCGGTGGATGGTGGATCTGCGGCTGGTCGGGATCAAGGGTGGGAGTGGGCTTGCTCACGAAGGCGGTGTGTCATTCGGTGAAGATGGCGGCTGAACCGGCGCCTTCGCGGGCAAGCCCGCTCCCACAGGGGGTCGTCGGTGGAGGGAGAATTCGGGGCTATCCGGGATCTAGGGTGGGAGTGGGCTTGCTCACGAAGGCGGTGGGTCATTCGGTGAAGATGGCGGCTGAACCGGCGCCTTCGCGGGCAAGCCCGCTCCCACAGGGGGGCGTCGATGGATGGAGAATTCGGGGCTATCCGGGATCTAGGGTGGGAGTGGGCTTGCTCACGAAGGCGGTGTGTCATTCGGTGAAGATGGCGGCTGAACCGGCGCTTTCGCGAGCAAGCCCGCTCCCACAGGGGCAAGGGTTAATCCATCAGGCCCCAATCCCCCGATGCCGGTGGTGCCGGCGTCGGCGCCGCCTCGGCATGCAGCTTCAGGCGCAGGCGCAGATTGTTTTGTGAGTCGGCATGCTTGAGCGCCTCGTCTTCGCTGATCACCCCTTCCACCACCAACGCATACAGCGCCGCGTCGAAGGTCTGCATGCCGACTTCGGCAGATTTGTCCATGATGCCCTTGAGCTCGCCCAACTCGTTGCGGCGGATCAGGTCGGCAATGGTCGGGGTGCCCAACATGACTTCGACCGCCGCCCGCCGCTGCCCGTCGAGAGTGCGCACCAGCCGTTGCGAGACAAACGCCTTGAGATTGTTGCCCAGCGCATGCAGCAACTGCGGGCGGCGTTCTTCGGGGAACAGATTGACGATACGGTCCAGCGCCTGATTGGCGTTGTGCGCGTGCAGTGTCGACAGCACCAGGTGCCCGGTGTCCGCGAACGTCAGGGCATGCTCCATGGTTTCGCGGTCGCGGATTTCGCCGATCAGCACCACATCCGGCGCTTGGCGCAGGGTGTTTTTCAGCGCGGCCTGGAAACTGCGGGTATCGACCCCGACTTCGCGCTGGTTGATGATCGAGCGCTTGTGCCGATGGATATACTCCACCGGGTCTTCGATGGTGATGATGTGCCCGCTGCTGTGCCGGTTGCGGTGATCGATCAGCGCGGCCAGCGAGGTGGACTTGCCGGAGTCGGTGGCGCCGACGAACAGAATCAGCCCTTGCTTGAGCATCACTGTTTCCAGCAGCACCGGAGGCAGCTTGAGGTCTTCGAAGCGCGGGATATCGAGTTTGACGTTGCGGATCACGATTGACACGTCGTTGCGCTGCTTGAAGATGTTCAGGCGAAAACGCCCGACACCGGTGCGTGAAATCGCCAGGTTCATTTCCAGTTCCCGATCGAACTCGCGCCGCTGCTCGGCGTCCATCAAGGAGTTGGCGATGGCCTGGACCTCACCCGGTTTGAACGGCCGCTCGCTGAACGGCGTCAGCACGCCGTCGATGCGGGCGCTGGGCGGCGCGCCGGTGGAGAGGAAAAGGTCAGAGCCGTGCTGGCTCGACAGCCGGATCAACAGTGCATCGATTTCCATGGCAAAAAGCACCCGCGAAGCATTCAATGAACAGAAATAACCCAGTGTCGTGACGTAATGGGTCATACAGCGTCTACCGCAAGTGCAAGAATAGTAGACGCCTACGCACTGACCGACGCTCAGGATAGATGTGATGAACGCAGCCCCTTCCCCCGACGACGCCCAAGCCTTGATCGCCCGTACCGACTGGAGTCGTACGCCTTTGGGCGCGGCCGGCACTTGGCCACAAAGCCTGCGCACCGCGGTGGACATCGTGATTCACTCGCCGATGCCGATGCTGCTGTTGTGGGGCGCGCAGCTCACACAGATCTACAACAACGGCTTCGCGATGCTCGCCGGGAGCAAGCATCCGCACGCTTTCGGACAGCCGGCACACCTTATATGGCCGGAACTTCAAGACTTTACCGACCCGATTTATCGAGCCGTCCTACAAGGCCAGGTGCGCACCTACAGCGAGCGGCGATTTACCCTGCAACGCGAAGGGAAGGAATCCGACTTCTGGCTGGACCTGACCTACAGCCCGATCCGGGACGAGAATGCGCAAGTGGCCGGCATTCTGGTGACCGCCATTGAAACCAACGAACGCCGACGCATCGCGCTCGAACTGCAACGCCGTTCCGAAGAAAGCCTCAAAGCCCAGCGCAACACTGAAGAACGCCTGCAGCTCGCGCTGGCCGCCACCGATGCCGTCGGCACCTGGGACTGGGACATCGGCGAAGACCGCTTCATCGCCGACGCCCATTTCGCCCAGTTGCATGGCATCGATCCGGCGCTGGCCAGCCAATTGCCGATCAGCGATTACCTGCAAGGCGTGCATCCCGAAGACCGCGCCCTGATCGCCCGCAGCATCAAGCACTGCATCACCCATGGCACCGAATACGCCGAGGAATATCGCCTGCTGCGCGCCGACGGCGAACTGCGCTGGGTGTTTGCCCGAGGCCGCTGCTACAAGGATCACCACGGGCGCCCGGTACGGTTCCTCGGGGCCGCACTCGACCTGACCGAGCGTAAACACACCGAGCAGGCGCTGCGCCAAAGCCAGACGGAGTTGCAGTTGATCATCAACGCGATGCCGATCCTCATCAGTTACGTTGACCATGAAGAGCGCTTTCGCCTGAACAATGCTGCTTATCTGGACTGGTACGGTCTCACCCCGCAGGAGCTGTATGGCCGTACCATTCGCGACGTGATCGGCGAAGAAGCCTACTTTTTGCGCGCGCCGTACATCGCCGAAGCGCTGGCCGGGCGATCCTGCTCGTTCAGTCTGTACACCCCCCACCGTGACGGCAGCAACCGCCATGCGCTGATGAACTACCTGCCGCGCCACGGTGCCGATGGCGCGGTCAACGGTTTCTACATTTTCGTGATCGACGAGACCGAACGCAAAAAGACCGAAGAAGCCCTGCGCAATCTCAATGAAACCCTGGAGGAGCGGGTCAGCGCCCGCACCGAACAACTGGCCCAGGCCAATCAGCGACTGCAAAACGAAATGTTCGAACGCGAGCGCGCCGAAGATGCCTTGCGCCATGCGCAAAAGATGGAAGCGGTCGGCCAGCTCACCGGCGGTATCGCCCACGACTTCAACAATATGCTGACCGGGATCATCGGCAGTCTCGACCTGATGCAACGCTACATCGCCGATGGCCGCGCCGATGAGATCGGACGTTTCACCGAGGCGGCGGTGTCGTCGGCCAACCGTGCCGCCGCCCTGACTCATCGCTTGCTGGCGTTCTCCCGCCGACAGTCGCTGGACCGCAAGCCCCTCAACGTCAACGAGCTGATTCATTCGCTGGAGGACTTGATCCGCCGCACCAAGGGCGATCCGATCGACCTCACACTGCACTTGGCCGCCAATGTATGGGCGATCAGCACCGATGTCAGTCAGTTGGAAAACGCCCTGCTCAACCTGGTGATCAACGCCCGGGATGCGATGCCCAATGGCGGCGAACTGCTGATCGAAACCGCCAACGTCTACCTCGACGGCAGCGACATCACCACCCTAGAACCGGTCAAGGCCGGCGACTATCTGATGCTGGCGGTCAGCGATAACGGCACCGGCATGACCCCGTCGGTGCGGGCCAAGGCGTTCGATCCATTCTTCACCACCAAACCGATCGGCCAGGGCACCGGGCTGGGCCTGTCGATGATCTATGGCTTCGCCCAGCAGTCGGGCGGCCATGTCAGCCTCGACAGCCTGCCCGATCAGGGCACGTGCGTGCGCCTGTACCTGCCGCGCCTGAATCTGCTGGAACCCGAGCAGCCAATCGTGGAAACCCTCAGCACCGCGCCGGCTGCCAGGTCCGGGGAAACCGTGGTGGTGGTTGAGGATGACCCGGCGGTGCGCATGCTGGTTCTCGACTTGCTCAAGGAGCTGGGTTACCTCGCCCACGAAGCCGCCGACGCCAGCGCCGCCCTGCCGCTGCTGGAGTCGGATCTGCGCGTGGACTTGCTGGTAACCGACGTCGGCCTGCCGGGCATGAACGGCCGCCAATTGGCGGAAATCGCCCGTCAGCATCGCCCTGGCCTGAAAGTCCTGTTCATGACCGGTTATGCGCAGAAAGCCGCCGAGCGCCAAGGCTTTCTGGAGGATGGCATGGACATGGTCGCCAAACCGTTTTCGCTTGACGTGCTGGCGAACAAGATCCGCACGATGATCCACCAAACGCCGTCACTTGAGGCATAATCCCGCGCCCCGCCGTCACCCCGTTACAGGTATCGCACGATGAAAGCCCAAGCCCGCCACATTCTGGTGAAAACCGCCGAAGAGGCCGAACAGCTCAAACAACGCATTGCCAAGGGCGAAGCATTCGATGTGCTGGCGAAGAAATATTCGACCTGCCCGTCCGGCAAACGCGGCGGCGATCTGGGTGAAGTGCGGCCGGGGCAGATGGTCGGCGCGATTGACGCGGTGATCTTCAAGAAGCCGTTGCGCACGGTGCATGGACCGATCAAGAGCAAGTTCGGTTATCACCTGGTCCAGGTGTTTTACCGCGATTGAGTGTTTGGCCTTAGGGCCTCTTCGCGAGCAAGCTCGCTCCCACAGTTTGGAATGCGTCACTGTGGGAGCTCGTTCGGTTATCACTTGGTGCAGGTGTTTTTTCGCGGTTGAGTGTTTGGCTCCAGGGCCTCTTCGCGAGCAGGCTCGCTCCCACAGTTGGAATGCGTCATTGTGGGAGCGGGCTTGCTCGCGAACCGATTGCGCAGCAAACGGCCATTCACCGCTTACTTGGGGATCAACGCCCCTGGCACCTGAATCACCCGACTCGCCAGCAAATGCCCCGCCTCGGCCGCCTCAGCCGGGCTGCCCCCCAGCAAGCGGCTCGCCAGATACGCGGCACTGAACGAATCCCCCGCCGCCGTGGTGTCCACGACCTTCTCGACCTTCTGCGCCGGCACTTCGAACGCTTCGCCATCACAGCGAATCAGACACGCCTCGGCACCACGCTTGAGCACCACTTCCGGTGTGCCGACCTGCGCATAAGCCTCGAACACGGCATCGCAATCAGCAAAATGGAACAGCGCCTGCTCGTCATCCACGGTCAGCAATGCCAGATCGACATGCGGCAACACACTGCGATACGCCGCCCGAGCCTCTTCCTGCGAGGCCCACAAGCGTGGTCGATAGTTGTTATCGAAGACAATCCGCGCATCGCGCTGCCGGGCCTCGATCAGGGTCTGGATCAATCGTTCGCGGCCCTTGGCGCCCAGCACTGCGAGGGTGATACCGCTGAAATACAACACGTCGTAATCCGCCAGCGCGGCCAGAATCGGCTCGGCGGCCGGTGTAGTAAAGCAGTCGCGCACCGCCGCTTCATTGCGCCAGTAGAGAAAACGACGCTCGCCGTTGGCGTCGGTCTGGATGCAATACAGTCCCGGCAAGCGACCGGGCAGACGCTGCACCCATTGCAGGCCAATGCCTTCTTCGGCCCAGCTCTGGCACATGGCGTCGCTGAAGTTGTCGTCACCCAGCGCCGTGACGTAATCGACCTGCGCTTTATCGCCGAGGGCGCGGGACAGGTACACCGCCGTGTTCAAGGTGTCACCGCCGAAGCTTTGCTGCAGGCTGCCGTCGGCGCGGTGCTGGAGTTCGATCATGCACTCACCGATCAGGGCGATGCGCGGGGTGTTCGGGCCCAGGGGGCTGAGGGTGGTCATTGGGTGGGTCTCCAGTTGCTCGATGGTGTCTGGCCTGGCGCCTTCGCGAGCAGGCTCGCTCCCACAGGGAAATGCATTCCAAATGTGGGAGCGGGCTTGCTCGCGAATGGCTGCACCTCGGTTTCAGGCCTTAGAAACAGGTCTCCATGCTCTCGACCACCGCCAACTGTTCATCCACCAGCAACCCCACCCGCCACTTGTCGAACGTCAGGCACGGGTGCGAAGTGCCGAAGGAAATGATGTCACCCACCCGCAGTTCAACGCCCGGCGCCACGGTCATGAACGCATGCTGATCCATCACCGCCGTCACCTTGCACGCTCCGACATCGTCGCCCACCGCCGGCACCCCACCGGCCTTGTAGCGCAGCAACGGCACCGGCAGCCCGGCATCGAATGCCACATCGCGTTTGCCGAGGGCTATCACCGCAAAGCCCGGTTCCGGCATCGATTGCACATGGGCCCAGATTTCCAGCGCCGGGCGCAGGCCTTCATCCAGATCGCTGCGACGATCAAGCACGCAGCACTGCGCTTCCTTGTAGATGCCATGATCGTGGGCCACATAGCTGCCCGGACGCAGCACGCTGAGGAAACGTCCGCCCGCATTCTGCGCTTCGAACGACTCGGCGATCAGGTCATACCATGCCGAACCCGAGGCCGTGATGATCGGCTTGGCAATGGCAAACGCGCCGCTGTCCTGCAGTTGCACCGCCAGGCGCACCAACGACGCAGCAAATTCGCGAATGCCGCTGACCGCGTGATCGCCGTGGATCACGCCTTCGTAGCCTTCGATCCCGGTCAGGGCCAACGCCGGCTGCGCACTGATCGCCTTGGCCAGTTCGATGACTTCCTGCTCGCTGCGGCAACCGCAACGGCCGCCGACCACGCCGTACTCGATCATCACGTTCAACTTGACCCCGCGCGAGGCGAAGTAAGCCCCGAGATCGGCGACGTTGTCCGGGTGATCGACCATGCAGTAGAAATCGAAGGCAGGGTCTGCCAGCAGATCGGCAATCAGCGCCATGTTCGGCGTGCCGACCAGTTGGTTGGCCATCAGTACCCGGCGTACGCCGTGGGCATACGCAGCGCGAGTCTGCGTCGCGCTGGCGAGGGTGATGCCCCACGCACCGGCGCCGAGCTGACGCTTGAACAGGGCCGGGGTCATGCTGGTCTTGCCGTGCGGCGCGAGCTCTGCGCCGCTGTCACTGACGAACTTCTGCATCCAGCGAATGTTGTGCTCCAGCGCTTCGCGGTGCAGCACCAGCGCTGGCAGGCTGACGTCTCGCACCAGATGCGCGCCGATGGCGGCATCGCCCTTTTCCACAGCAGAATTGATGGCAGTCGTCATGGTCGAACTCCTCACTGTCGCGGCCGGCAGGCAGCCGCGGTTATTCGTTGATCCGCCGGGCGAGGCTGTTGGCGCTCTCGATCAGAACCCGGCGATAGTCGTTGTAATTGTTCTTCGCATCAGCCCGTGGGGCAACGATGCACAGGGTGCAGATGGCCACGCCGCCGGGGTCTTTGACCGGGGCGGCGAAACAATGGGTGAAGGTGTCGGCAACACTGTCGAAGGAGAAGAAGCCATCGATGCCGGCCTGACGGATTTCCGCCAGAAAGCGTTCCAGCGGCAGGCGTTCGCCATCGGGCAGGATGTAGTCGTCTTCGTCGATCAGGTCGATGATCTGCTGGTCACTCAGGTGCGCCAGCAGCAGGCGCCCCGAGGCCGTCCACGGGATCGGCGCGTTTTCGCCAATGTCAGAAGAAATACGAAAATGCCGCTCTCCCTCCTTCATCAACGCCACCGTGTATTTGCGCCCGTTGAGCAGGCACATCTGCGCGGTTTCCCGGGTCTGGCTGACGATTTCCTGCAAGGCCTGATCGGCCTCGCGACTGAGGTCGAAATGGCGCAAGTGCGCCTGCCCGAGGAAATACAACTGGCGACCGAGATAGACGTGACCGTCCTTGCCCACCGGCTCCAGAATCCGCCGTTCGAGCAGCGAGGCAACCAGCTCGTAGACCGTGGATTTCGGACCGCCGATGCCATTGGCGATGTCGTTCGGACGCAATGGCTGGCCGATTTCCTTGAGAAAATCGAGGATATCGAACGCCCGGTCCAGACCGCGGGCCCGGCGTTTGATGGTGTCTTCGGTCATGTCTTCAGTTCCCAATGAATGTGCCGGGAGTTTACCGAGAGTGCAGCGTCGACGGTGAGATCGCTTTCGCGAGCAGGCTCGCCCCCACATCTGGAATGCAATCCCCTGTGGGAGCGAGCCTGCTCGCGAAGAATTCGGCGCAAATCTCAGGCCTTCTTCTTGTACGCGATGCAGTCGATCTCGACCTTGCAGTCGACCATCATGCTCGCCTGCACGCAGGCTCGCGCCGGTGCGTGCTCAGGCTTGAAGTACTCGCCGAAGACCTTGTTGAAACTGCTGAAATCCCGCGGATCGTCCAGCCACACCCCGGCGCGCACCACATCTTCCAGGCCATAACCCGCCTCTTCGAGAATCGCGATCAGGTTCTTCATGGTCTGGTGGGTCTGTTCGACGATGCCGCCAGCGATTATCTCGCCATCCACTGCCGGCACCTGACCGGACACGTGCAGCCAGCCATCCGCTTCAACGGCGCGGGCGAATGGGCGTGGCTGGCCACCAGCGGCGGTGCTGCCGGTGCCAAAACGGGTAATGCTCATGGGTACTTCTCCTGATTACAAACCTGAAGTTAAAACCGCGTGCTCTTGAGAAACTCAGCCAGCCGCGGTGATTGCGGGCGTTCGAACAGCTGCTTGGGAGGCCCTTGCTCTTCGATCCGCCCCTGATTCATGAAAACGATCTTGTCCGAGACCTCGAAGGCGAATCGCATCTCGTGGGTCACCAGCAACATGGTCATTCCGTCCTCGGCCAGGCCCTTGATCACGTTCAGCACTTCGCCGACCAGTTCCGGGTCGAGGGCCGAGGTGACCTCATCGAAGAGCATCAGGCTCGGGTTCATCGCGATCGCCCGGGCGATCGCCACCCGCTGTTGCTGACCACCGGACAACTGACCGGGAAAGTGATTGCGCCGTTCCAGCAGGCCGACCCGCTCCAGCCATTTTTCGGCCAGCACCACGGCTTCGTCCTTGTGCATTTTCTTCACCTTGAGCAGGCCCAGGGTGACGTTCTGCAACGCCGTCAGGTGCGGAAACAGATTGAATTGCTGGAAGGCCATGCCGGTCATTGCGCGATGGCGGGCGATGACTTTTTCCGCGTGGCGCAGGCGCTTGCCACCGACTTCGTCATAACCGATGGATTCGCCGTCGAGCAGAATCTGCCCGCCCTGGAACTCTTCGAGCATGTTCACGCAGCGCAGCAGCGTGGTTTTGCCCGAGCCGCTGGAGCCGATCAGCGTCACGACATTGCCGCGCTGCATGCTCAGGTCGACGCCCTTGAGCACTTCGACCGCGCCGTATTGTTTGTGCAGGCCACGAATGTCCAGCAGTGGCTGGCCGTTTTCAACGGTGGAAACTTGAGCTTGAGTCATGGCAGGGCCACCCGCTTTTCAATGTGCCGGCCTAGTAATTCGATGCCGTAGTTGATGACAAAAAACAGAAAACCGGCGAACAGATAGAACTCCAGAGTCATGAAGGTCCGGGCGATGATCTGTTGCGTGCTGAGCAGCAATTCGGCCACGCCGATCACCGAAAGCAAGGTCGAGGCCTTGACGATTTCGGTGGACGAGTTGACCCAGGTCGGCAGGATCTGCCGCAACGCTTGTGGCAGCAGCACGTAGCCAAGGGATTGATAAAACGTCAGGCCGATCGCCTTGCTTGCCTCCATCTGCCCGCGCGGCAGTGCCTGCAGGGCTCCGCGCACAATCTCGGCAACGTGCGAGCCGCAGAACAGCGTCAGGCCCAACGCTCCTGCCTGAAACGCGCTGATCTGCCAGCCCAGCGCCGGCGCCATATAGAAGCAAGCCAGCACCAGCACAAACACTGGTGTGCCGCGAATCAGATCGACGTAAAAGCGGAACGGCGCGCGCATCCAGAACTTGCCGTACGTCAGCACCAGACCGGTGACAACACCCAGTAACGTGCCAAACAGAATCGCCAGCGCCGACACCTGCACACTGGTCAGAAACCCTTGCAGCAACGTCTCGCGTGCCACCCACAACTCATGCAACCAACTAGGGGATTGGTACATCGCAGCCTCCTATCGGCGGATCGCCAGACGCTGCTCGAGGTAACGCAGCAGCATGGCAATGAGGTAACAGGCCGCGACATACAACGCCGTGGTCACCAGCCAGGTTTCGATCACCCGGTAGCTCTCGACGTTGATCTTGCGCGCGTAATAGGTCAGTTCCGGCACCGCAATCGCGGCAGCCAGCGAGGTGTCCTTGAACAGCGAGATGAAGTTGTTCGACAGCGCCGGCAACACGTTGCGCAACATCACCGGCACCGTGACATAGGCCTTGACCTGCCATTCACCAAGACCGATCGCCAGCCCCGCTTCACGCTGGCCCTTGGGGATGCTCAGCAAGCCGCCACGGAACACTTCGGTCAGATAGGCCCCGGCATACAGTGACAACGTGATGATGAACGACGGGATCTTGTCCAGACGGATCCCCAGACTCGGCAAGGCAAAGTAGATCAACAGAATCAACACCAGAATCGGCGTGTTACGGACCACCGTGACGTACACCGAGGCCAGCACCCGCAAGGCGCGATGCTTCGACAGCAAGGCAAACGCCATCAGCAGGCCGATCACGCAACCGATGGCGATCGACACCAGCGCCAGTTCAAGGCCCAGACCGAGCCCCGCCAGCAAGGTGTCGAAATCGCGCCATACGGCGGCAAAGTTCAACTGATAGTTCATGGTCAGCAGTACCTTGAGCGGGGCGATTCGAGTCGCCCCACTCTCACGGGATCATTTGAATTCGACAGGGAAACCGATCGCCGGCGACGGCAGATCGACACCGAACCATTGCTTGAACGATGCGGCGTACGTCGGGAACTCGACGCCGGTCATGGCCTCATGCAGGGTGGTGTTGACGAAGTTCAGCCAGTCCTGATCGCCGCGTTTGACTGCGCAGGCATAGGTCTGCGGGCTCCAGGCGTAGGTCGGGCTGCGGTAGCGGCCAGGGTTCTGCACCATCAGGTACTTGACCGACGACTGATCAGTGGCAGCGGTATCGGCGCGGCCGGAGTTCACCGCCTGGTACATCAGGTCGACACTGTCGTACTGATCGACCTTGGCCTTGGGCAGCGCCTGGTGCACCAGTTCTTCGGCATAGACGTTTTGCAGCACGGCCACGGTGACGCTGTCGCCGGCGGCCTGCAGGTCTTCGATTTCCTTGTACTTGCTGTTGGCCGGCAGCAGCAGGCCGACGCCTTCGCGGTAGTACGGCAAGGTGAACGCCACTTGCTGCGCACGGCTCGCGGTGACGGTGATGAACTGGCAGCTCATGTCGACCTTGTCGGTCAGCAGATTGGGAATCCGCGCATCGGACGACTGCACCACGAACTCGACTTTGTTCGGATCATTGAACAGACCTTTGGCCACCATCCTGGCGATGTCGATATCAAAACCCTGCAACTTGCCGTCAGCGCCCTGAAAGTGCCAAGGCGCATTGGTGCTGCCGGTACCCACAATCAGCTTCCCACGGGCCAGAACACTGTCGAGTTTGCTGTCGGCTGCCTGGGCCATGCCCATGACAGCGGACGAAGCCGCAAAAACAAAAACACACGCTTTGAACAACGAAGGACGGCGATGCATGGCAAGCACTCCAGGATGATGTTTATTCCGCTATACCGGAACACGGTTTGTTACTACGGAATAGACAGCAGAAAGTGTGCCACAGGAATCAGGTGGAATCTGTAGTGGTTTGAAATGTTTTTGGAATCAACAAGATGCCCAACAATGTTGGACGGGTGTAACCCGCGGTGAGTTTTTTCAAGCGCTACCGAGGGCTACACCGCTCGAGTACTCGGGCCACATTTGAGTGCGCGTTCACCGAAAAGGCGCACGGTCTACTGTCAACTCTGACAGTAGAGGAAAGTCACCCATGGGATTAGCGTCAGCAACGCGTACTGCGCTTTTCAAGGAGGTTCCCATGCGTTCGACATCTCGCCTTTCAGACCTTCCGCCCACCTACCGCAAAGCCCTGAAAACCTGGCGCCCGGTGATCCTGTACTTCGCCAACGAATACTGCCCCGCCTGCGAGTGGGCCGGACCGGTGTTTCGTGAGGTTGCCGAGCCGTATCGGCTGCGGGCGAACATTTACATGCTCGACACGCGCCAGTCACCGCGCCATCCGCTGGTCACCGGCACGCCCACGGTGTTGTTCTACAAGAACGGCAAGCTGATCAAGAAGCTCAAAGGCATCGGCACGCCAGAAACATTAAGTGATGATTTCGCCAGGCACATCGGCAAGACCAAGGCGCCGGCCGCCACCCGCCAGCCACGGCACGATCTGGCCTGGTTACGCCGCACCCTGTGCACACTCTGCACCCTCCCTCGCACACGTCAGCGGAACTTTTGCTGAAAGTGCCACCTAAGAGCCATCAACCGATGGCACTTTCGTTCCAAATCATCGGTAACACACAAGCCTCAGGCCGGATTGGACAAGCTCCCATCTGGCTGCTTTTCTTTATTTCTCAGTAAGAGAACACACGCTCGCGGCAGTTGCGCCCAAGCGTTGCCATGTCCCAGGAGGGGTCAATGTCGTTTAAAGTCATGATGGTTTTCGGTACTCGTCCGGAGGCCATCAAAATGGCCCCGTTAGCCCGGGTTCTGCGTCAGTGGCCTGACATCCAACTGAACATCTGCTCCACCGGCCAGCATCGGGAGATGCTCACCCAGGTGCTCGATGCCTTCGAACTGGCGGTCGACGAAGACCTGCAAGTGATGACTCAGGGCCAGACCATCAACGGCCTCTCGCAACATCTGCTGGCACAACTCGACCAGGCCTATGACCGGGTCAAACCGGATATCGTGCTGGTACACGGCGACACCACCACCAGCTTCATCGCCGCCCTCGCCGCGTTCAATCGTCAATTGCCGATCGGTCACGTCGAAGCCGGGTTGCGCACCGGCAACTTGCGCGCGCCCTGGCCGGAAGAGGCCAATCGGCGCCTCACCGGAGTGATCGCCGACCTGCATTTCGCTCCCACATCCAAAACAGCCGCCAATCTACTGCGCGAAGGTGTCCCCGAGGACAACATCGAAATCACCGGCAACACCGTGATCGATGCCTTGCTGTGGATGCGTGATCATCAGCAGAAAACCGCTTGGCAGCCAGCAGCTGATTCACCATTGGCAGCCCTCGATGAACAGCGCCGGATGATTTTGATCACCAGCCATCGCCGGGAAAACATCGGCGATGGCTTCCGCAACATCTGTCAGGCGCTGGCCGAACTGGCCGAGCGTTATCCCGACGTCCAGTTCGTTTACCCGGTACACCTCAACCCGCTGGTGCAGGAGGTGGTGTACGGCACTCTTTCGGACAAACCCAACATCTATCTGATCGCCCCGCAGGACTACCCTAACTTCGTGTGGCTGATGAGCCGTGCGCATTTCATCCTCACCGATTCCGGGGGCGTGCAGGAAGAAGCGCCGGCCATCGGCAAACCGCTGCTGGTGCTGCGTGACGTCACGGAGCGGCCGTCCGTGCTGGAGAGTGGCACCATGCTGCTGGTGGGAACCGACAAGGCGCGTATTGTCGAGGAGTCCAGCCGGCTGCTGGATGACGCAGACACCTACACCCGTATGAGCCGCGTGCACTTCCCTTATGGCGACGGCCACGCCAGCGAATTGATTGCCACCCGCCTCCACGCCTGGTTGAGCGCACGCTCGGCGGCGGGTACAGGGGTATGAGTCTGGGTTGGGTCGACTTCTTTGCGTACGTGCTGTTTGCTCTTAAATATGTGGCGATTGCTCTCGCCCTGTTGATGTTCATCCTCGGCCTCGATGACCTGTTCATCGACCTGGTCTACTGGTTCCGCAAACTGATCCGGCGCTGGCGGATCTACGAGAAATTCGAGCGCGCCGACGAAGAGCGCCTCTACAGCATTCCCGAGAAGCCACTGGCGATCATGGTGCCGGCGTGGAATGAAGTCGGTGTGGTCGGCGAAATGGCCCGTCTGGCCGCCTCGACCATCGATTACGAGAACTATCAGATTTTCGTCGGCACCTACCCCAACGACGCCGAAACCCAGGCTGACGTCGACGCGGTCTGTCAGCACTACCCCAACGTGCACAAAGTGGTCTGCGCCCGCCCCGGCCCGACCAGCAAGGCCGACTGCCTGAACAACATCATCGACGCGATCCTGCGCTTTGAAAGCGAGGCGAAAATCCAGTTTGCCGGTTTCATCCTGCATGACGCCGAGGACGTGATTTCGCCGATGGAGTTGCGCCTCTACAACTACCTGCTGCCGAACAAGGATCTGATCCAGATTCCGGTCTACCCCTATGCGCCGGAGTGGAAAGGCTTCACCGCCGGGCACTATGTCGACGAGTTCGCCGAGAACCACGGCAAGGACGTTATCGTGCGCGAAGCGCTGACCGGCCAGGTGCCGAGCGCCGGTGTCGGCACCTGCTTCAGTCGCAAGGCCATCAGCGCCCTGCTCGAAGACGGCGATGGCATCGCCTTCGATGTGCAGAGTCTCACCGAAGATTACGACATCGGTTTCCGTCTCAAGCAGAAAGGCATGAAATGCATCTTTGCCCGCTATTCGGTCAGCGATCCGAAACTGGCACTGGAGCAGCCTTGGGTGTTCGGCATGAACCGCGAGTTCTCCCAGGTGATCTGCGTGCGCGAGCACTTTCCTCGCGACTTGCAACACGCGATCCGCCAGAAATCACGCTGGATCGTCGGCATCGTATTCCAGGGCACCAAGAACCTTGGCTGGAGCCGCAAGGGCTTGCTCAACTACTTCCTGTGGCGTGACCGGCGCGGCTTGATCGCCTACATGCTGAGTTTCCTCGTCAACCTGCTGTTCGTGGTTCTCATCGCGATGTGGCTGGTCACGGTGATTTCGCCCGAATCGTGGCGTTATCCATCGATCCTCTCTGACAGCTCGCTGCTCTCGGTTCTGCTCTGGCTCAACGGCTTCATGCTGCTCAACCGGCTGTTCCAGCGTGGCTGGTTCGTCACCCGCTATTACGGTCTGGTGGAAGGCCTGCTCTCGGCACCCCGCATGATGTGGAGCAACTTCGTCAACTTCTTCGCCAACCTGCGCGCGCTGCGCCAGGTCATGGAGATGGGCGACTCGCGGCGCGTGGCATGGGACAAGACCACCCATGAATTTCCAGCATTGACCAAGGCGCAACGGACGCCGCTGGGCCACCGTCTGGTGGAAAAAGGCCTGCTTACCGAAGATCAGCTGGAAGCGGCGATCACCAGCCCGGTGCGTCGGCGCCTGGGTCGCGAACTGCTACTGCGTGAGTACATCAACAGTACCCAACTCGTACAGGAACTGGCCGAACAACTGGAGCTGGAATGGGCTCCGCTTAATCCGTTCAAGCTCGACAAGCGCCTGATCGACGCAGTGCCGCGCCGGGTCGCTTCGCACTACGGCGTGCTACCGGTTGCCGAGGAAGGCGACACGTTGGTGCTGGCCTCCGAAGGCCCGGTCAGTCAGGTATCGCTCGGCGCGATCAGTCGCCAGCTGAAACGCCCGGTGCGTTGCCGACTGGCACCGCAAGGCCGCGTGACATTGGGGATTCGCTACTGGTACGCCAGCCCCCGGCAAAGTGAGGAAGTGCGACATATGCTGCAAGTGCTCGAGCGTCATCAGGACGATGAGGCCCTGCTGGAACGCGTCAGCCGCCATCAGGTACTGCTCGGCAACCTGCTGCAAGTGCGCGGCATGGTGCCGCCGACCCTGTTCAATCAGGCACTGATCGATTTCGATGCGGAACGGATGTCCCTCGGCGAGCACCTGATTTCCCGCGGCATGATCACTCAGCAAGTGCTCCAGCAAGCCCTGGCCGATCAGGCCAGCGAACAACAAGCGGCTTACCGCATCGTCCGGGAGGTCGCATGAAACCTGTACATCGTCATACCTTGTTGATGGGCAGCCTGCTACTCGGCCTGAGCACCGCCTACCCGCTGCAAGCTGCGCCGCTGAGCGACTTTGAACAGTTCCGCAGCTATCCGTACATGGACCGCAGCTACCGCGAGGCGAAAAAAGGCAACTGGAAAGAAGTCGAGCGGCTGATGCGCCACCTGCTGGAAAAGGTTCCGAAGAACGATGAAGCACGGGCTTTGCTGGTGGAATCCCTGGCCAGGCAACGACGTTACAAGGACGCCGTCGAAGCCTTGCCGGCCAACGACAGCGAAGCCACGCTGGACTTGCGCTTGACCTGGATCGAACAGGATCCGCCGAGCAGCACTCAGGTTGAACAGTGGATGGCGGGCAGCGACCTCAATGACCGCGTGCGCCTGTGGCAGGCCTACAGTCTGAGCCTGGCCAAGTTCGGCGGTGCGGCCAAGGCCCACGACTGGCTGGCACAACTGGCCCCCAAGGGCGATGACAATATCTTGCGTCTGGCCCGCGCCAACTGGTCCGAGCAATTGCGTGACTGGAGCGGCACCATCGACCAACTGGCCCCGCTCGCGGCGCGCAAGCAACTGGATGCCGAGGGCTGGCAACGCCTGGCCAATGCCTATGTGCAGCGCCTGGACGAAAGGCCGCTGCAGCAACTGCTGCAACAGGCGCCCAGTCCTGACGCCGCACGCAAGGTGCGTCTGGCGATGGTCGATCGCGCCATCGCCATGGGACACGATCAACAGGCTCAGCGCTGGCTGCAGTCACTGCCTGCAGAAGATCTGGCAGATCCGGCCCAGCGCCAGCGGCTGTGGGAACTGGCACGCCAGACCGACGATGTACCCAGCGTGCAACGCCTGAGCAACGACCTGCAGCGCCCCTGCCTGGAAACCGTCGACTGGTTGTCGCGTCACGATCCGGAAGCAGCGTTGAAACAACTGCGCGGCTGCCAACCAAGTGATGATCCCCAAGCGTGGCTGGTACTCGCCCAGCGCCTGCAAGCTACCGACCTGCTGCAAAGCACAACCTTGCCGCCGCCGTGGGAAAGCCGTCGACAGGCACAACTGCTCGACGTCTGGCAGGAGCAGGGTCAGAGCAGCAAAGTCATGGTCTGGCTCGCGGGGCAGCAGCAGACCCCGGCGGTAGTCAAACGCCGCGCGCAACTCGCCCAGTCCATGGGCCGCCACACCGAAGAACAGACACTGTGGGAATACCACTACCGTCAGACCGGCGATCTGGCGTCGCTGAATCAGGCCAGTTTCCTGGCGCTCAACAGCGGCGATCGTGCGCACGCACAGGAACTGCTGGAAAACGCCTATGACCGCGTCGGCGGGCGCCTGCCTGCCACAGCGCTTCAGCGCCTGGCCGGCCTCTACGCGTCAGCCAAAGATACGACACCCGCACAACAGCGGCGGATGGCGTCACTGATCAGCCATATCGACGGCGCCACTCGTGGCCAACTGCTTGCGCAACTGGCGGAAAACGGCCAGTGCGAGGCTGTTCAACAAGCGATTGGCAGCCATCCGCAAGCCGCTGGGGACTATCGTGCGCTGGGTCGATGTGCCATGCCGGATCGTCCCGGTGAAGCGGTGGTTTATTACCAGCAAGCGGAAAAACTCGGTGACCGAAGCAGCCGCTTGCCGCTGGCCTATGCCCTGGAAGCGGCGGGTGACTCCGCGGGGGCCTTGGCGATCTGGCGCAGCCTCCCTGCTGCCGAGCTCAGCGACAACGCTCGACTGACTGCCAGCCGCAGCGCGCTGAATGCCGGTAACAGCCAGATCGCCGAACGCTATTGGCAACAAAGCACAACCCGCGGCGCCAACGAATGGGCGCTCGGCGCGGCCATTGCCGATGCCCGTGGCGATCATGCCCAGGCCTTGCAACGCCAGCGTCAGGCGTTGCAACAAGCGCCGGACGCCGGACATTTCTATGCCGCTTCCGTCACTGCGCAAAAGGCCGGCGACCTGGCGCAGAGCAACGTCTGGCTGGCGGAGGCGGTACGCCGCGATCCGAATAACCCGCGTTACCGCGCTGATTACGGCATGCGCCTGTCCGGCGCGCCCACTCGCGAGGAGCGCGCCCGCGCCATTGCGTATCTGCAGCAAGCCACCCGGGATTTCCCCGAGGACTATCGTCTGGGCGAAACCCTCGCCTGGCGCTATGACGAAGTCGAAGACAGCGCCTCGGCACGCAAGGAACTGCGTCGGGTCATTGATCTGGAACAGAACCCGGTGGCCGCCGACGACGAAGACGGCAGCATGGAAGCCCGGCGCTACCGTCAGCGTCGAGCCCACGAAACCTTGTCCCGGCGTGACAGCTTCACCATTGCCAGTACCTGGTCGCCTGCAGGGGTGTCCACCAACGATTTCCTGCGCGACGACGACAGCAAAGGCTCGCGTCGCAGCGCCAACTCGCAGAACGTGCAGGTGGCCATGTGGGATCACGCCCTGGGTGAAGAACCGAGCCGCGCCGGCAGTACGCTGTCGGTCTACGGGCGGGTGCTGCTCGGTGGTCAAAGTCGCTCCAGCTACGCTGAATCCGCTGCGGCAGGCGTCGGCCTGCGGTACAAACCGTGGGGTACGCAGAACATCAACCTTTACGCCGAGATCTACAAGCAGAGCCAGTTCGATGATCAGGACAACCATGGTTTGAGCCTGGGGCAGATGATCAACCCGCACAAACTCTCGGACCAGCTCGACGATCATCGCCAGGACGGCCACACCACCACCGACTACCTGCTGCGCGCCACGGCCTCGTTCCTCGATCAGGGCAAGTACCGCAACGACTGGCGGGTGGATGAAAGCGACTGGGACGAACGCTTCCTCTATCTGGATGCCGCGTGGTGGACCAAGGCCGGCGATCACCAGTGGCTGTCGCGTTTCCAGCAAGGTCATGCGTGGAAGCTGCCGTCCAACGCCGCGCAGACGATCATGCCATACGGCTTCCTCGAATTTGCCAGTCAGGACCCGAGCAACGACTGGCGCCAGGACCTGCGCACCGGGATCGGCCTGCGCTGGCAATGGTGGTACGACGAGGATCGCTACAACGCTTACCGCTCGAAGTTGACGGTGCGCACCGAATACCAGCAGTCGCTGGGCGGCAATCTGTATGAAGGCGGCAACGGTGTGCTGCTGGGCGTGGAGTGGAACTTCTGATGGCGCGCTGGATAATGTTTTTCTGCCTGTTGCTGGGCGCCGTCGTCGTACGTGCCGACGAGCGCGTGTTCTATCAACCGCTGAATGTCGACGCCAGTCTCACTCAGGCGCAGTGGCAGCAGATCTGGCGGGACACCGCCCGACAAGGCACCCGGACGCTGATCGTGCAGTGGACGGCTTACGGAGATTCGGACTTTGGCGGCGCCGACGGCTGGCTCGCCAACAGCCTGAAACTGGCGCAACAACACGGCCTGCAACTGGTCCTGGGGCTGAGGATGGATCCGGCTTACTACCAGCGCATCGATGAACTGGACAGCGCCGGCCTCGGCACTTACTGGCAGGCGCAACTGGGACAAGCGCTGGGTCAGCAGCAAAAGTTGCGCAAGGACTGGAAACTGCCGGTCAGTGGCTGGTACCTGCCGCTGGAACTGGATGACTTCCATTTCCTCGCGGCAGACCGCCGAGCCACGCTGCAGCGTCAGCTCAAGGATTTTGCCAGCAAGCTTGATGCACCGTTGCACATCAGTGCCTTCAGCGCCGGCAAACTTGCCCCCAGCGTCAATGGGCAATGGCTGGGCGAACTGAGCGCTGCGGGCATTCAGGTGTGGTGGCAGGATGGCGCAGGCACGGGCAAGTTGTCGCCACTGGTGCGCAATGGTTATGCGAGTGCCCTGCCCTGCTCCGTGGGTATCGTGCGCGAGGCGTTCCGGCAGGTCAGTGCCGAGGGCCAGCCGTTTCGTGCCGAGCCTGCGCAGCCCGATGCGACGCCTGCCGGCTGTCACAACAGCGCTGTGTTTTCCCTGCGTTACCGCCCTTGGGGCCGGGTGATTCTCGACAACCAGCACAGGCATCAGGTTGGCGATGTACAAAACCATTGAAGAGCAAGTGCTGAAGAAAACCGCGCCCGCCGCCGTATGGAACGAGTTCATCCAGCATGAGTTCGAACGGTTGCACTCGTTCTGCGTACTGATCTATATCGCCAGCATTAGTGTCTGGGTGGCGTTCGACCTGATCGTCAGTTTCCTCGCAGGCCAGGGCTTTACCTGGCTGTCGATGGTGTTCATGACGGCATTCGCGATTCTGACACTGGTGCTGCTGTTCACCCGCAAGGCGAGACACTTCAACGTGTTGAACCTGTTGTTTGTCGCGACCATCACATTGGGCATTCGCCTGATAGTCGACGGGCTGCCGCCAACTTTCCATGGCGTCTGGCTGGTGCTGGCCGCCGCCAGCACGCTGTACAGCGCTTCGGTGCTGCCACTGAGTCGCTGGTCGTTTTTCGCCGCACAGGCAATCACTTGGCTGGTACTCAATCCGTTCATCCATACCGGAGTCGATCTGTTCGAGCTCAAAGGGGTGATGACCATTTGCTACAGCGTGTTTCTCTGCTCACTGACCATCTACACCTTTCTCAAACTGCGCGAGGCCAAGCTCTACAACTACATCATGTCCAGACTGTTGCTGGATCAGGCCTACAACGACACGCTGACCGAAATCCCCAACCGTCGATCATTCATGACGGTGGCGCAAAAACACCTGCAAGCCGTCCCTCGCGAGCACGACCATTATCTGGCGATGATCGACATCGATAACTTCAAGAAGGTGAATGATGTGTACGGTCACGACATCGGCGATGAAGTGCTGAAACGCGTGGCAGCGGACATAAAAACGGTGATGGTGCAGCACGAATTCGCGCGGCTGGGTGGCGAGGAATTCGCGATTTACCTGGCGGGCGTGCGGCGCGAGGATGTCGAAGCACTGGCGGGTGAATTGTGCCGGGTGGTTCGCGACCAACCGACGCAGCACCCGGTCACGATCAGCATCGGTGTGACGCGGGTGGAGGATGGCGATACGTTGAATCAGGCCCTGGTCAAGGCGGATGACGCGCTGTATGAGTCAAAGCACGCGGGGAAGGATCGCTTTACTTTCCATCAGTGATTTTTGCAGCGCCGGACAGATTGCATTCGCGAGCAGGCTCGCTCCCACACTGGCGTGCGTTGCACCTGTGGGGGCGAGCCTGCTCGCGAAGGGGGCGCACACGGATTACACGGCGTCGCGCACCAGCAACACCCGCGTCACCCGCCGTTCTTCCACCGCCACCACCGTCATCTGCCAGCCTTCGTACTGCAGGCGATCGCCCTTCATCGGCAAGCGGTCCAGCAGGCTCATCACCAACCCGGCCAGGGTCTGGTAGTCCTCGGTCGGCTGCGCACCAAACCCCGTGCGTTCCCGCACACGCATCAGGTTCAGCGCGCCGCTGACCACGAACCCGCCTTGCTCTTCGATCACGTCCGGGCCTTCGATTTCGCTGGCATCGGGTAATTCGCCAGCAATCGACTCGAGGATGTCGGTCATGGTCAACACGCCGACAAAGTCACCAAACTCATTGACCACGAAGGCGATGTGGGTCGAGGCCGCGCGCATCTGTTCCAGCGCATTGAGGATCGAATAGCTGTCGAGCAGGTTGATGGTCTTGCGCGCCAGGTGTTCCAGGTTCGGCTCATTGCCGGCCAGATACTCCTTGAGCAGCTCCTTCTTGTGCACGAAGCCCAGCGGTTCATCCACCGCGCCGTGGCGAATCAACGGCAAGCGCGAGTAGGACGAATGCATCAGGCGCGTGCGAATCGCTTCGGCGTCGTCCGCCAGATCAATGGTGTCGACGTCGGCGCGCACGGTCATCAGGTTGCGAATCGGGCGCTCGGCCAGTTGCAGCACGCCGCTGATCATCACCCGCTCGCGACGGTCGAACAGCTCCGCGCCTGGCGCTTGACCATCGTCCAGCAAGTCGGAAATCTCCTCGCCGACTTCTTCCACCGCCAACTTGCGGCCACCCAACAAGCGCATCACCGCATGGGCCGTGCGCTCACGCATCGGGCGCAAGCCCTGCATCGAGCGCTTGCGACGGGCTCGCGCGATCTGGTTGAACACTTCGATCAGAATCGAGAAACCAATCGCCGCGTACAGATAGCCTTTCGGGATGTGGAAGCCCAGGCCTTCGGCCGTCAACGCGAAACCGATCATCATCAGGAAGCCCAGACACAACATGATCACCGTCGGGTGCGCATTGACGAAGCGAGTCAGCGGCTTGCTTGCGACGATCATCAGGCTGATGGAAATGATCACCGCGATCATCATCACCGCCAGTTCATCAACCATGCCGACCGCCGTGATCACCGCGTCCAGCGAAAACACGGCGTCGAGCACCACGATCTGCGCCACGATTGGCCAGAACAGCGCATAAGCGGCGTTGTTCGAGCGCTGGCCGACGTGGCCCTCAAGCCGTTCGTGCAGCTCCATGGTGGCCTTGAACAACAGGAACACACCACCGAACAGCATGATCAGGTCTCGACCGGAGAAGCTCTTGCCGAACACCTCGAACAACGGCTGCGTGAGGGTCACCAGCCAGGAAATACTCGCCAACAGGCCCAGGCGCATGATCAAGGCCAGCGACAAGCCGATGATCCGCGCGCGGTCGCGCTGATGCGGCGGCAGTTTGTCCGCCAGAATCGCGATGAACACCAGGTTGTCGATACCCAGCACCAGTTCCAGCACAATCAGGGTCAACAAGCCTAACCAGGCCGTGGGATCCGCTAACCATTCCATAAAATGTCTCGATCTCTCTTCAGTGAATTCAGGCTGCCGGACACGGCAAAGCGCAACGCGAAGGCTCTGAAGCCGCGTTGACAACGATAGTCGGGAGTCGGAAGACCGGATGCTGCGAGTGAGTCAAGACCGCGCGATGGCGCGAGGAGAAGGTACGACTGGGAGGCTCCGAGAGGGTGTTCATGTAAATCCTGAATGAAAAATGGCCTTGGAGCGTACAGGCTCAAGGCACATTTTCTACAGCGGCAAATCATTTCAAAATCTGTAAGAACACAAAAAAAGCGTTTCCTGATGGCCCTCTCGCGAGCAAGCCCGCTCTCACAGGGATTATTTGTCGGACACCGGTTCCGGGGTCACTGAAGATCCAATGTGGGAGCGGGCTTGCTCGCGAAGAGGCCATCAAACGCGCAACATCAACGCCCGGCAAAACGCAACCGCGACAACTGCCGCAAATCCCCCTCGACGTAGTAATCGTTGGTCCAGCTGTCATCCACCGCCAGCGGACTCACCTGCTTCAGCTCCAGTTTTTTCGCGAAATAGCGAAAGCGGTAATGCTCGTAGAACCGCAGCAATTCCAGACCATAGCGGTCGGCCAGATCAGTGTCGCCACGAATGATAAGGAAGTTCTCGTCATTGCCATTGCTGGCCGAGGTGCTGAGGTTGTGACTGCCGCTGATGATGGTCGGCGCGTCTGTGGTGAAGTCGGTAATCACGGCTTTGGTGTGCACCAGCAGGTTGCCCTTCTGGCCTTTCATGTTTTCCTTCAGCCAGCCTTCCAGCCCGGTGTTGAGCAAAGCCGTGGCGGCGAATTCAGCCGTACGGTCCGCGTGAAACCCCGTGATGCTGCTCGCACTGTTTTGCAGGCCGTAACGCAGGATGTCGTCATGGGGCTTGCCGAGCAGCGCGTTGAGAATCGCGTCCGGCAAGGTAAACGCAGTGACGAACAATACGTCCTTTTTAGCCGCCTCGATGATCTCGACGAATTCGCGCAGGTCGGCGCCACCGCTGCGTGGCGAGAACCCGGCGAACAACGGTTGCGTGGGGTCAATGGGGTTGTTGGCAGTGATCCAGGTGCGCGTCGCGCCGACATCGGCGGGATTCGCCCAGACCTCTTCGAACGTTTGCAGATAACGCGCGGCGATCGTCACGTCATCGAGGGTGTGCACCACGTTGGCCTGGCGATACACACCATTGGTGGTGAAATTGGTGCTGCCGCACAACACGGCCTGCGGTTGACGCTGCCCGGCAGCATCGACGCGGCTGAGGACAATGAACTTGTCGTGGAAGATCTCGTGGGTGATTCGACCGCGCTTGTTCGCCGCCGGCAATTTCACCAGGTTGGTTTCGTTCAGTGCCGTATCGGCGTCATCCGGTCGGGCGTGATACAGCACACGCACTTGAACGCCTCGGGCGAACGCCGCGTTCACCGCATCGATGATCGCCTGCAACTGGTACTCGTAGATCGCGATATCCAGCGCCCACTGAGCGTCCACCGCACGCTCGATGTAACCCAGCAAACGCTCCAGCAGCCCGTTCTCCAGCCACAGGCGCGCTGCGTCGGGCCACGCTTCAATGGGCAGGTTCTTGTTGGCGCTGATCTGCGCGTCGAGGTCGGGGAACTTGCGCTGGAAGGCCTGGCTGGCGGCCACGGCACGATTGAAGATCACGCTCTGGTTGGCCGGGTGGCCATCGTCGGACGTGATGCTCAGCTCCAGCGACTCGCCCAATTGCGGCGCGTCCGCCGTGCCGTAGGCCAAGTGCACGCGATAGTGCAAGGTTGTGCCTGGGTTGACTGCGTAATCGGCCCAGCGAAATTTCTGCAGCGGCGCTTTATCGCTGGGCGTGGCGTAATATTGGGGAAAAGTGTGGGCCATGCCGGGAAACGTCAGGCTGTTGAACAGGAACTGCCACGGCTTGTCGCCCTGCTGCTTCTCGATGGCAAAGCCGAGCAAGCCTTTGCGTCGGGGCTCGGCCAGATCCATGGCGAGCAACACGCCGTTGGTGCCGGCGTAGGCTTTGACGCGAAAATCGTCCTGAGGATTGGCGACCAGTACCCGCATGATTCACTCCTTGTGATTGGGCTGGAGTGGAGCATAGAGCAGCGCTGCGAATTGTGGTTGGCAGATCTGCAACCGAGTGAACCTCTTCGCGAGCAGGCTCGCTCCCACAGCGGAAGCGGTGTTCAGCAACCTTGTGGGAGCGAGCCTGCTCGCGAAGAGGCCCGTTCAGGCATCACAGATCATCGATATGCCGATACTGCGCATTCAGCGCCGCCGCAATTTGCCGCGCTCGGGCCAAGCGGATCGGCCCACGCTCAATGTCGATCAACAACCCCGGGCACTCCAGCGGCAGCAGCGGCGGCAAGGCTTTCAGGCGCCCGTCCGTGACCAGCAGCAATCGCTGCTGCTCGGCAGGAAAACGCTTTTTCCGCTGCGCCAGCCATTGCTGCGCCTGCGTCAACGCAGCCAGCAACGGCGTGCCGCCGCCCGCCCCCAGCGCTTCCAGCCAGGTGCGCAAGCCACTCGACGCCTTCAAGCCCTGTACCTGCCATTTCGGCGCACTGCCGCTGGCAGTCAGTAATGCCAGACGGGCGCGCTGTCGATAGGCATCATCGAACAGTTGCGCGAGCAAGCCCTTGGCATCGCTCAGTGCCTGATGACGACGAGTCGAGGCCGACGCATCGACGATCACCAGCCACAGCTCATGGGCCGAACGGGTGCGTAACTGGAACTGCAGATCTTCCCGTGTCTGCGGCCGACCGCTGAGCAACGTACCCGGCCAGTTCACCGAGCCGCTGCGCGCGGCGTGGCGCTGGCCCTGGCGTCCGTGGTCGAGTCGTCCGGCGCGGGGCCTGGCATTCGCCCCCACGTCGGATCGGGGACGAATGCCGGTTACTTTTTTGGCCAGCTCGGCACTTCACGGCGCGCACCGGTGGCCAGTGCCGGGGCAGGCATGTCGCCCCACTGCCCCTGCCCTTCGCTCGGCCCGGCCTGCGCATGGGTCGAGTGCTGCGCAGGGGGCTGAGGGCTGGACGAAGGCGATTCACGACGGCGATGACGCAGCGCGAATTCCGCCACCGCGTCGATGTCCTGCTTGGCAATCGCGTCAGCACCGCGCCACGCCGCGTGGGCCCGGGCAGCACGCAGCCAGACCAGATCGGCACGCAAGCCATCAACACCAGCAGCAAAGCAACGTTCGGTGATCAGCGCCAAGGCGTCGTCGTCCAGGGGAATGCCCGACAAGGCACTGCGCGCGTGTTCGCAACGCTCACGCAGGGTTTGCTGCTGCGTTTCCCACTGCGCGCAGAACGCTTGTGGATCGCTGTCGAAATCCAGTCGGCGACGAATGATCTGCCCGCGTTCGGCCGGTACCGTGTGACCGCTGAGAGCGACGTTCAGGCCGAAACGGTCGAGCAGTTGCGGACGCAATTCGCCCTCTTCCGGGTTCATTGTGCCAATCAACACGAATCGGGCCGAATGCCGATGAGAAATACCGTCGCGTTCAATCAGGTTGGTGCCGCTGGCCGCCACATCGAGCAGCAGATCCACCAGATGGTCGGGCAGCAGGTTCACTTCATCGACGTACAACACGCCGCCATCGGCCTTGGCCAGCACACCGGGGGAAAACTGCGCGCGCCCTTCACTCAACGCGGCGTCAAGATCGAGCGTGCCGACCAGACGCTCTTCGGTGGCGCCCAGCGGCAGCGTGACGAACTGACCGCTCGCCAGCAGATCGGCCAGACCACGGGCCAGGGTCGATTTGGCCATGCCACGCGGACCTTCGATCAGCACGCCACCGATTTTCGGGTCGATGGCGGTGAGGCACAGAGCGAGTTTCAGGTCATCGGCGCCGACCACGGCGGAGAGCGGGAAATGCGGGGTGTCGGTCATCTTCAATACTCAGTCATGGTCGGTGATCTATCGAAAAACATTGGGCGCTAACCTGATCCCCTGTGGGGGCGGGCTTGCTCGCGAAAGCGGTGTATCAGTAAAAGGTATATCGACTGACACGACGCCTTCGCGAGCAAGCCCGCTCCCACAGTTGATTTACAGCGCATCAGGTGTCTTCTTCTATATCCAGCAGCAGGTTTTCGAGGGCCTCTTTATAGGCGCCGGGTTCCTGCCACATTCCGCGCTGTTGCGCTTCCAGCATGCGCTCGGTCATGTCGCGCAGCGCATGCGGATTGTGCTCGCGGACAAAGTCGCGGGTCGCCGGGTCGAGCAAATAGGCGTCGGCCAGCAACGCATACTGATGATCGTCGATCAGTTGCGTGGTGGCATCGAAGGCGAACAGGTTATCGACCGTCGCTGCCAGTTCGAACGCGCCTTTATAGCCGTGGCGCTTGACCCCGTCGATCCATTTCGGATTGGCCGCCCGCGAGCGGATCACCCGATTCAGTTCTTCTTTCAGGGTGCGGATTTTCGGCAGATCCGGTTGGCTGTGATCGCCGTGATAACTGGCCGCCGCTTCCCCGCGCAAGGTTTCCACCGCCGCGAGCATGCCGCCCTGGAACTGGTAATAGTCGTTGGAATCGAGCAAGTCATGCTCGCGATTGTCCTGGTTTTGCAGCACAGCCTGCACCTGGCTCAGGCGCTGGACGAACTGCTCGCGGGCGGCGGTGCCCTCGTCGGACCCACCGTATGCGTAGGCGCCCCAATTCAGATAGACCTCGGCCAGATCCTCGCGGCTCTGCCATAGACGTCCATCGATGGCGCCCTGCACACCCGCGCCGTACGCTCCGGGTTTAGCGCCGAAGATCCGCCAACCGGCCTGGCGCCGCGCCGCGTCTTCATCCAGCCCCGATTGCAGCAGAGCCTCGCGCTCGGCACGCACTTTCGCCGCCAGCGGGTTGAGATCGTCGGGTTCGTCCAGTGCTGCCACCGCTTGCACGGCCGCGTCGAACAGGCGGATCAGGTTGGCAAAGGCATCGCGGAAGAACCCGGAGACCCGCAACGTCACATCGACCCGTGGCCGGTCCAGCAGACTCAGCGGCAGAATTTCAAAGTCATCAACGCGCTGACTGCCGGTAGCCCACACCGGACGCACGCCCATCAGCGCCATGGCCTGGGCGATGTCGTCGCCGCCGGTGCGCATGGTCGCGGTGCCCCACACCGACAGGCCGAGCTGGCGCAGGTGATCGCCGTGATCCTGCAGGTGCCGTTCGAGAATCAGCGTGGCGGACTGAAAACCGATGCGCCACGCGGTGGTGGTCGGCAGGTTGCGCACGTCCACCGAGTAGAAGTTGCGCCCGGTGGGCAGCACGTCGAGACGGCCACGGCTCGGCGCGCCGCTTGGGCCGGCAGGGACGAAGCGGCCGTTCAGCGCATCGAGCAAGCCACGCATTTCGGCGGGGCCGCAGGCGTCGAGACGCGGGGCGACGACTTCGCGCAGGTTCTCAATGATTACGCTGACTTCAGCCCAACGCGGATCCTGTCGGAGTGAGCCTGCTCGCGATGGCGGTGGGTCAGATAAATCAATGTCGGCTGAAACACCGCTTTCGCGAGCAGGCTCGCTCCCACAGGGGATTTGGAGTGCCTGGGCGATCAGTTGGGTGGCGAACAGTTCGAGGCGTTCGCGGGTATCGCCGGCGCTGCGCCAGATTTCATCGCTGACGTTTTGCAGCGCCTGCGGACGCGGGCCATTCCACGGCTCGGCCAACGCACAATCCAGCGGATCAAACCCCAGCTCAAAGGCTTTCGCCACAGCCCGCAGCAAACTCGACTGTGCGCCCTTGCCGTCGCCACGCGGAATGCGCAGCAGCGCCAGCAACGTGTCGATGCGCAAACGTCCGGTCGGTGACTCACCGAAAATGTGCAGGCCATCGCGAATCTGCGATTCCTTCAGGTCACACAGATAGGTGTCCAGCCGCGGTAGCCAGATCGCTGCGTCGGCGTCGCTGTCCAGGCCGGCGTCGAGTTGCAGTTCACGGTCGATCTGCGTCTCGCGCACCAGTTGCAGGATGTCGCGCTGCAGCTCGCGGGCGCGGCGCGGGTCGAGCAGTTGGGCTTCGTAATATTCGTCGGCCAACAGTTCCAGATTGCGCAGCGGGCCGTAGGTTTCGGCACGGGTCAGCGGCGGCATCAGGTGGTCGATGATCACCGCTTGCGTGCGTCGTTTGGCCTGTGCGCCCTCACCCGGGTCATTGACGATAAACGGATAGATGTTCGGCAGCGGCCCGAGCAGCGCGTCCGGCCAGCAGTTTTGCGAAAGGCCGACGCCCTTGCCCGGCAGCCATTCGAGGTTACCGTGCTTGCCGACGTGAATCACCGCGTGCGCGCCGTAGGTGTTGCGCAGCCAGAAGTAGAACGCCAGATAGCCGTGGGGCGGCACCAGATCCGGGTCGTGATACACCGCACTCGGATCGACCTGATAACCGCGCGCCGGTTGAATGCCGACAAAGGTCAGGCCAAAGCGCAGACCGGCGATCATCATCCGCCCGTCACGGCACATCGGATCGTCTTGCGGAGCGCCCCAACGTTCCAGCACTGCCGCACGATTGGCTTGCGGCAGTGCATTGAACATCGCCAGATAAGCGTCCATCGCCAGGCTTTGCTGGCACGGGCGCAAATCGATGCTGTCGAGGTCGTTGCTGACGCCACCGAGCAATTGCTGGATCAGCGCAGTGCCGCTGTCCGGCAACTGAGCCGTCAGCGGAAAGCCTTCAGCCTGCAACGCACGCAAGATATTCAAAGCCGCGGCCGGGGTGTCGAGGCCGACACCGTTGCCGATACGACCGTCGCGGGTCGGGTAGTTGGCGAGGATCAGTGCGATGCGTTTTTCCGCGTTCGGCACCCGCGCCAGATCGCTCCAGCGCCGGGCCAGTTCGGCGACGAAATCCATGCGCTCCGGTTGCGCCCGGTAGCAGACCACGTCGGACTGACTGCGCTCACTGCGCCAGGCCAGATCCTTGAAGCTGATCGGCCGGCTGATGATGCGCCCGTCGAGTTCCGGCAAGGCGATGTGCATCGCCAGATCGCGTGGTCCGAGGCCCTGCTCGCTGTCGCGCCAGCCAGGCTCGTTGTCCTGCGCGCAGATCGCCTGAATCACCGGAATATTGCGCCGGAACGGCCGCAGATGTGGGGCTTCCGGGCTGGATTGCGCGAACCCGGTGGTGTTGAGAATCACCGCCGCCTCGACCTCGTCCAGCCAATCCTCGACCACGCTCAGGCAGCCCGGCTCTTTCAGACTGGCAACTGCGATTGGCAGCGGATTGAGCCCCGCCGCCTGCAAGCGCTGGCAGAACACATCGATGAACGCAGTGTTGGCCGCCTGCAAATGCGAGCGATAAAACAACACCGCCGCGACCGGTTGACCGGGCAGCCATTCGGCTTGCCAGTCGCTCAGCGCAGCGGAGTTTTTCTGTGGCTGGTAAATCGCCGTACGCGGCAGCGCTTGCGGCTCGTCCCAGGCGTAGTCCCGCGCCAGCCAGCGGTTGGCCAGGCAATGGAAGAAGTCCAGCGCATTGCCCATGCCGCCCTGACGCAGGAACTGCCAGAGGCGGTCGCGATCCTCGGCGGGCACGGTGCTCAAGTCGCTGAGTTCAGGGTCGGGACGGTCATCGCCAGGCACCAGAATCACCTGCACACCGCGCTCAGCCAGCTCCACCAGCCGCTCGACGCCATAACGCCAATAGGCAATGCCGCCGTGCAACGAAATCAGGATCACCTTGGCGTGACGCAGCACCTCATCGACATACAGATCGACCGAAGCGTGATTCTGCACCTGCATGGGATTGGCCAGGCGCAGACTCGGGTAATCCTCGGGCAATTGCTGCGCAGCTTCGGCGAGCAGCGCCAGGCTGGAATCGCCGCTGCACAGGATCACCAGCTCGGCGGGGGTTTGTCCAAGGTCGGCAATATTGTCATCCGACACGAAACCGCCGGGCTGGGTCCTGAGCAGGTGCATGGCTTAAACGCTGAGCGCGGCGCGCAGTTGCGCTTCGAGTTGCGCGGCGTCGAGTTCCTGGCCGATCAGCACCAGGCGCGTGACGCGCGCTTCATCGGTGCCCCACTGACGGTCGAAGTGCTTGTCGAAACGCGTGCCCACGCCTTGAATCAGCAGGCGCATCGGCTTGTTCGGGATCGCCGCGAAGCCTTTGACGCGCAGAATGCCGTGCTGAACCACCAGCTGCGTCAGTGCATCGAGCAGCAAGCTTTCATCGGCTTGCGGCAGTTCGATGGAGATCGAATCGAAAGCGTCATGATCGTGGTCATCGTGGTCGTCATCACCGTCGTGGTGGTGATCGTGATGGCTGTGGCGGCTGTCGATGTGCTCTTCGGAACCCGCGCCAAGGCCAATCAACACGTCCAGTGGCAGACGGCCGTTGCTGGCTTCGATGATTTTCACCGCTGGCGGCAGCTCTTCAGCGACTTCCAGACGTACGCGAGCGAGGTCTTCAGGGCTGGTCTGGTCGGCCTTGTTAAGGATCACCAGATCGGCGCTGGCCAGTTGGTCGGCGAACAGTTCGTGCAGCGGCGACTCGTGATCAAGGTTCGGGTCGAGTTTGCGCTGGGCATCGACCTGATCCGGAAACGCGGCGAAGGTGCCGGCAGCCACCGCCGGGCTGTCGACCACGGTAATCACCGCGTCAACGGTGCAGGCACTGCGGATTTCCGGCCACTGGAAAGCTTGGACCAGCGGTTTCGGCAGGGCCAGACCGGAGGTTTCGATCAGGATGTGGTCGAGATCACCGCGACGGGCGACCAGTTCGCGCATCACCGGGAAGAATTCTTCCTGCACCGTGCAGCACAGGCAGCCGTTGGCCAGTTCGTAGACGCGGCCGGTGGCTTCTTCTTCGGTGCAGCCGATGGTGCATTGCTTGAGGATTTCACCGTCGATGCCCAGTTCGCCGAACTCGTTGACGATCACCGCGATGCGGCGGCCCTGAGCGTTGTCGAGCATGTGTCGCAGCAAGGTGGTTTTGCCCGAGCCGAGGAAACCGGTGACGATGGTGACAGGGAGTTTGGCCAGTGTTTTCATCGGATGCCCTTTGGCAAGGTGGCGGGCATACGGGACGAGATCCGCTGCGACCGAGCGCGCGGAAGAATTCGCCACCGGATCACCCCGCCCGGTTGTAGTGAGAAATCTGTCACGAGGCAGGTCTCCTGGCTGACGGTGTTCAGGCTTTGGGCCTGGCATTCGCTGCGCCTTCCCGCTGGCTCTGGATTGAGTTGGCAGTGGCGTGGCAGCGAACAGCACCGTTCACAGTTGCGGGGGCAGCCGCGGCTTGGACCGCGTTCCCTTCTTAGCTTCGGCGTGGGCCGAAGAACCTCGAAAGCGCAAGGCTACGCAGGGTATTGGGATGGGTCAATGGTTGGTGGATTTTGGGATTGGGGGCATATCCGTTGCTTCGGGTGCTGCCGCTGGCGGTTTCGCTCTTACAGCGAGTCCCTTTTTCAAACGCCAAAAAGGAACCAAAAGGCTTTGCCCCGGCGTACGGCACTTCGCCTAGGCTCAGTGTTCCCTCGCTACGGTGTCCATCAGGGGGCATCGCCTACGGTTTGCTTCGCTGCACCTCCTCTCGATGTATGCGGCTTCGCCGCATGGCGCTGCGCGCCTCCCCCCTGATGGACACCTTCGCTCGGCCTGCCGATGGGGCTTTGAGATCAAAGGCAACATCAAAAGCCGGAGCCAGATCCAGATCCAGATCCAGATCCAGATCCAGATCCAGATCCAGATCAAAAGATCACAGCCTTCGGCAGTTCCCACAGGGGATTAGGTGTGTTCAGTTGGAGTTAGTTGGTTGGCGGACCGCCTTCGCGAGCAAGCCCGCTCCCACAGTGGGATCGGGTGTGCTCAGTTAAAGATTGGTCGGCCGTGAGGCCGCCATCGCTGGCAGGCCAGCTCCCACAATTTTAATTCGTGCCCCCCATGCGGCGAAGCCGCCCCACTCAACACGATGAGCGTTAGCTCGAGTAAAGCTTTTGATCTCAAGACCCGCCGGCAGGCTGAGTGGAGGGATTGATCCGGGGGTGGGAGCGCAGCGACCGTTTGGCGCAGCCAAACACATCGAGAGGAGGTGCAGCGAAGCAAACCGTAGGCGATGCCCCAGGATCAATCCCGGAGCGAAGGAACCCGAGCCTAGGCGAGGGCCGAACGTCAGGGCATAGACCTTTTGGTTACTTTTGGGGCGTTTGCCAAAAGTGACCCGCCGTCAGGGCGGAACCCTAAGCGGCCGTTACCGCAGCACCGGATCCACCCACAAAATTGACTAAATTCCCCAACCCATGGTCTCCTACACAACTTGTTACGGGTGCCCTTCACAGGGTGAAACGGGAAACCGGTGAATCATGTGCTTTACTCAAGCCCATGTCAGTCCGGTGCTGCCCCCGCAACGGTAAGCGAGCGAAGCGTCAGATCCACTGTGCCAGTACGGCATGGGAAGGTGATGCTTGCAGGTCGGCCTGACGCCAACCCCTCGTGAGCCCGGAGACCGGCCCGCAACACACAGTGCGCATTGTGCGTCGCTGAACATAACAAACCCGCGGTGGGCGGGCGCTGTTCGAACCTCTGCGTGCCCGACTCGCAGGGGTCTTCATGCGCTCTATTCACCCGCTGACACTCCAGAGGGAAGCGCCATGTCGATCATCAGCAGCACCGGCAGCAACACCGATAAAATCTCCAGCACCGCCACGTTGAGCCAACGCCTGACTGCGGCGATCTTTGCCTCGATCCTGGGTGCCAGCCTCGTCTACTTCGCCGGTTTCTCGCACATCGAAGCGGTGCACAACGCCGCCCACGATACCCGCCACAGCGCCGCGTTTCCGTGCCACTGAGACCTTTCGACATGATCAAGCGAATTGCGCAAACCGCAGGGTTCACCGGCCTGCTGGCTGCCCTGCTCCTCACCCTGTTGCAAAGTTTCTGGGTCTCGCCGTTGATTCTGCAGGCGGAAACCTTCGAAAAAGCCGAACCTGTCGCCGTTCATGAACATGCCGAAGGCGCCATGGCCGGGCACACCCACGACGCACAAGCCTGGGAGCCGGAAGACGGCTGGCAGCGCGTAGTCTCGACCACCGGAGGCAATCTGGTGGTGGCCGTCGGTTTCGCCCTGATGCTCGCGGGCCTTTACACCCTGCGTGCACCGACCAAAACCTCGCAAGGCCTGCTCTGGGGCCTGGCCGGTTACGCGACCTTCGTGCTTGCACCGACCCTCGGCCTGCCGCCTGAACTGCCGGGTACCGCTGCAGCCGATCTGGCTTCGCGCCAGATGTGGTGGATCGGCACGGCCGCCTCGACCGCTGTCGGCCTGGCCCTGATCGTGTTCAGCCGTCACTGGCTGATGAAGCTGCTGGGCGTGGCAATCCTGGCCGTACCGCATGTGATCGGCGCCCCGCAGCCGGAGGTGCATTCGATGCTGGCACCCGAGGCGCTGGAAGCTCAGTTCAAAATCGCTTCGCAGTTGACCAACGTGGCGTTCTGGCTGGCTTTGGGCCTGATCAGCGCCTGGTTGTTCCGCCGCAAAAGCGATGGTCAGTACCACGCATGACCGATGACAGCGCAGCGCCGACCTTCGTGGTCGGCCTGGGCTGCCAGCGCGGCTGCCCGGCCAGCACGCTGCGCGCGTTGCTCGACCAGGCCTTGCAGGCGCATCGCATCGACCTTTTAGCGGTCAAGGCCCTGGCCAGTATCGACTTGAAGCGTGATGAGCCCGGTTTACAGGAACTCGCCGCCCAACTGGCACTGCCGCTGTTGTATTTCAGCAGCGTAGAACTGGCGAGTTATCAGCAGCGTCTGAGCCATCATTCACAGATCGCCTACGAACGTACCGGATGCTACGGCGTTGCCGAAAGTGCTGCGCTGGCCCTCGCCGAACAGCTGATTCAGGCGCCGGCAAAACTGCTGATTTCCCGGCAAAAATACGCCCAGGCCACGTTGGCATTGGCCGGCGCTGCGTAAAATCCCGATAATCCCCCTCTTTGATCATGAGCAATCTTCATCTGAAGCCTTGCCCTGCCCCGTTTTTCACAGGATTTCTTCATGACCGTCTACTTCATCGGCGCCGGCCCCGGCGACCCGGAATTGATCACTGTCAAAGGCCAGCGACTGATTCGCAGCTGCCCTGTGATCATCTACGCAGGCTCGCTGGTCCCGACCGCTGTGCTGGAGGGGCATCAGGCCGAAATCGTGGTCAACAGCGCCGAATTGCACTTGGAGCAGATCATCGAATTGATCAAATCCGCCCACGCCAAGGGGCAGGATGTGGCACGGGTGCACTCCGGCGATCCGAGCCTGTATGGCGCGATTGGCGAGCAGATTCGCTATTTGCGTGAGTTGAATATTGCGTTCGAAATCATCCCTGGCGTTACCGCAACGGCGGCGTGCGCGGCACTGCTGGGTGCAGAACTGACCCTTCCGGACATCTCGCAAAGCGTGATTCTGACCCGTTACGCCGACAAGACTGCAATGCCGGCCGGCGAAGAACTGGGGAATCTGGCGCAGCATGGCGCGACCATGGCGATTCATCTGGGGGTCAATCACCTGGAGAAAATCATCGCCGAACTGCTGCCGCATTACGGCGCGGATTGCCCGATTGCGGTGATTCACCGCGCGACTTGGCCGGATCAGGACTGGGTGGTGGGGACACTGGAGGATATTGCCGCGAAGGTGCAGGCCAAGGGGTTTCGGCGCACGGCGTTGATTCTGGTTGGACGAGTGCTGGGCAGTGAGGTGTTCAGCGAGTCATCGCTGTATCGCGCGGGGCATGCGCATCTTTATCGCCCATGACGGCCCTTTCGCAAGCCAGCCCGCCCCCACATTTGCAATGCGATCACATGTGGGGGCGGGCTTGATCGCGAAGGCGTGATTGAATTTCACGCAAAAAAAACGGCGCTCACGGGGCGCCGTTTTTTATGTCCGCAGCGAACACCTTAGTAGTAGGCGTTTTCTTTCTGCGTGTGGTCGGTCACGTCGCGCACACCCTTTAGTTCAGGAATACGCTCGAGCAGAGTGCGCTCGATACCTTCCTTCAGGGTCACGTCGGCCTGGCCGCAGCCTTGGCATCCACCGCCGAACTGGAGCACGGCGATGCCGTCCTCGACCACATCGATCAGGCTGACCTGACCGCCGTGGCTGGCCAGCCCCGGGTTGATCTCGGTTTGCAGGTAGTAGTTGATGCGCTCGTTGACCGGGCTGTCGGCGTTGACCATCGGCACTTTGGCGTTTGGCGCCTTGATGGTCAGTTGACCACCCATGCGGTCGGTGGCGTAGTCGACGACGGCATCGTCAAGGAACGCTTCGCTGAACGAGTCGATGTAGGCGGTGAAGCTTTTCAGCCCCAGCGCGGTATCTTCAGGTTTTTCTTCGCCCGGCTTGCAGTAGGCAATGCAGGTTTCGGCGTACTGGGTGCCAGGCTGGGTGATGAAGACGCGGATGCCGATGCCCGGGGTGTTCTGCTTGGAGAGCAGATCGGCCAGGTAATCGTGGGCGGCGTCGGTAATGGTAATAGCGGTCATGGAAACTCCTCGCAGGCTTGGGCGCAGTTTACGCCAATCATCGCGCCGCACAAAGTCCTAGTATTTTTGTCGGGAAAGCTGGGAATCCGATTGAGCAACAGGTTCGCCATCGATCCGCGCTTTAAGCCACTGATAGCTGCGTTTTTCCACCCATTCGTAGCTCAACCAGGACCCTGCGCCAATGGCCACAGCGCAGACGACGAACATCAGGTACGGACTGATTCCATAATGTCGCGCGATAAAACCACCGGCCGACAGCACCAGCACGTGCATCAGATACACCGAATACGAACAATCGCCCAGCAGCTTGAGTAGCCGATTGCGCTCGACATAACGTTCCAGCGCCATGCAGGCCATCACCAGCACCGCACTCGCCAGCCCCCAGTTCAACAGTCGTGGCGCCGGCGTCAGGCAATAGATTGCCATCAACGCGGCGCCAATTCCCAGCAACGGCAACCACAGGCCCGGGCCAATCCAGCCCCGGCGGTACAGGATGCCGATGCCGATCCCCAGCAAGAACTCGTAAACGATGTCCGAACGATAGAACTCGCTGACCCAGCCAAACGCCTGGCAAGTAGCAAACAGCAACGCTGCGACCACCAGCAGACGCACCTGCCAACGGAACACCAGCGCACAGGCGAACAGCACGTAGAACAGAATTTCGTAATTGAGGGTCCAGCCGACATTCAGGGTCGGGTAGATCCCGTACCCGCCGGGGTTCTGCGCCGGGATGAACAACAGCGACAGCAGCAGATGCCCGACGTCCAGCCTCTGATCCGGCAACACCTGCCCGGCGACCAGCACCAGCAGCGCCATCAGCAGCGTGTAAAGCCAGTACGCCGGCACGATGCGCGACAGGCGGTACAGCAGAAATTGCCCCGGCCGCAGGCGCTTGTCCTCGGTGGACAAGAAGATCACCAGGCCGCTGATGACAAAAAAGATGTCGACCCCGACTGCGCCTTTGTCGATGAACAACTGACCAATCGGGCCGCGCGCCTTGAAGTCGAAGAAAATCTGCATGAAGTGGTGACAGACCACCGTCCACGCGGCAAGCGCCCGCAGGGCCTGCACTGAAATCAACATTGAGCGCTCCTGTCCACGACTCCTGAAACACCACTGCCCCCTGTGGGAGCGGGCTTGCTCGCGAATGCGCTGTGTCAGGCGACATCCATTTCGAATGAGCTGACACCTTCGCGAGCGAAACCGCTCCACAGTTGAGATTTGCGGTGTTGCCAAGAATTGGGACAGCAGGTCCGTCTCAAACGATCAAAGATTCTCGTAGCGGTTCATGTCCAGCACGCCCTCTTCCACCGGGTCGGTTTCGTGGATGTATTGGCTCAGGTCGTGAAAATAGAACCAGAATTGCGGATGACTGCGGCGAATCCCCCAGCGTTCGACGATTTTCTCGAAGCGCTCGGCATCCTTGGCGTTTTCCATTGCCTCGACAAACTCCGGTACTTGCTCGGCCGGAATGTTGAATATGAAGTTCGGATAACTGCTGAGCACGCCCGGATAAATCGTCAAGGTGTCGAGTCCCGGTTGATAGCGCAGCGACTCACCCAGCAGGAACGCCACGTTGCTATGCGCACGGTTGCGCAGCAGGCTGTAGACCTCACGTGTGCCGCTGCGGGTTTCGATGCGCAGCATGGTGGCTTCGGGCAATTGATCGATCACTTTCAGACCGGCCGCTGGACGCGAGGTCAAGCGACTGAGGGCCTGCTCGGCATTTTGCAGCGCCGGGTCGATATTCGGCCGCGAGCAGTAGGCGCCAGCACAGCGATTGATCGGGTCGGGCCGCGCATTGAGGTCGCCGTAACGCGCCAGCAACTGCATGGCGAAATCGTATTTCGGGTCCTTCGAATCGAGTTTCAGCGCCGTCGGCTTGTCGTCGTCAATGGCCTCGTAATCGAGCCACATCTTGAACTGGCCGCTGCTCTGGTACCAATCGTCGAGGTAATCCTCGCGGGAATCGGCCGGCATCAGACGCAGGAAGTTCTGCTCGGCGCCGTTGCGGATCAGGTCGAAATACAGACGGGTCTGCGCCTGATGCGAGACGTTGCCGAACACATCGAAGTTGACCGCCAACTGGTAATAGGTGCGCTCCAACAAAGGATAGTCGAACAGCCACAGGGTCTGAGGCACTTCACCGATCAGGCCTTTGGTCACCGAGGCGCTGTCGAAGTGACGGAAGATGCTCAGCAGCGCGTTGTCGTTGCCGGCCCACAAGGTCGACCAACTCGGCGGCGGTTGATCGGCGTAGCTGTCGCGGCGCAGGGCCTCGTATTCATTACGTTTGTTGCGGTAGTTGTGCCACAGGCTCAGGACACTGCCGACGTCGTCATTCTGCCCCGGCATCGCCAGCAATGGCGTGGCCTGCCCGCGATAGTTGGGGTCGGTGATGTACAGGTCATGCTCCGGGGCCTGGAACAGCGCCCAGAAGTTGTCGCGAATCACATCAGTCGCGATCTGCCCGCGGCACACTGGCCCGCGAATGAACGTACGCACGAAGTATTCGGCGTTATCTAGCATGAACTGATAACGCGCCTGGGCCGGAATCGCCTCGAAGGTGGCGAACGGGTTGGCGCGGCTCTGCGGGCCGTAACCCGGCAGCGCATTGACCTGCCAGTTTCCGCTGTAGAACAGGCTCTTGACCCGCGCCATCTTCGCCGCGCTCAGCGGATAGGTGATGTGGGTCTTGTGCACGATCACCCCTTGCACCGGCCACAGGCGGTAATACACCTGAGTGCCCGGGTCATCGTTCGGGCGACGGGTAGCGATCAGGTCGATCGGCTGGCCGCTCGGCGTGCGCGAACGCACCCACTGGAAGTAGTGCCCCGGCTCGCCGTCCTTGAAATAGATGTGCGCCAGGAACCAGTGCTCGAACAACCAGCGCCCGACCAGACTCTGCCGCGCTCCCGGGGTGTTGAGCAGGTTTTCCCACTGGACGATTTGCAGCGCTTCTCGGGCGCTCGGCGCCAGGCCTTGCTCGTCAATCGGCGCACCAGACGCCAGCCAGCGCTGCAACGTCTGGTATTGCTGATCGGTCAGGCCGGTCACCGCCAGCGGCATGCCTTCTTTCGGGTGGGCGCCGGCGTAGCCTTCAAACTCGGCGGGCATCGCGCACATGTTTTCTCGCTGCAGGCCAAGCACGATGTCTTCCGGCAGTTTGGCATTGGGAGTCAGCGGGGTTTTGTGCCCCAGTTCCAGCATCCGCGCCATCAGCGCCGCCTGACTGCCCTGGGCGTCGAGCACCGAATAGAAGCCCTTCTGCTGCCAGGCGCGTTTGCCGAAGGCGTCATAGAACAGTCGAGTGGTCGGCGCGGCCTGGGTCCGTTCACCGTCGTAGACCGGCATCTTGCTCGCGCCACGCCCAGCGCCTTCGCCGCTGCCCAGATTGAGCTGACAGGCGGAGTCGTAGCACGCGTGGCAGGCCACGCACTTCTCGGTGAAGATCGGTTGAATGTCACGGGTATATGAAATGGAAGGCGAAATCGAGGGCTCCTGCGCCACCGCGCCAAAGCTTGAGAACAGCAAGAAAATGCTGATGACGCGGTACGACATGCCCTTGATCCCGATCCTGAAAAAAACGCCGCAATTCTACAGTATGACGCCCGTACCAACATGAACGATATTCATGCAAAAGCGTGACATGCTCTAAAACCGCACAGGTTTGTTATGATCCCGGCCCTTCGTAATGGTCTTTTCGAGTAGTCCAAATGTCCGATCGCAGCGTCCGCCTTCAAGCTCTCAAGCAAGCCCTCAAAGAGCGCATCCTGATTCTCGACGGCGGCATGGGCACGATGATCCAGAGCTACAAGCTCGAAGAGCAGGATTATCGCGGCAAACGCTTCGCTGACTGGCCGAGTGACGTCAAGGGCAACAACGACCTCTTGGTGATCACCCGTCCGGACGTGATCGGCGGCATCGAGAAAGCCTACCTGGATGCCGGCGCCGACATTCTGGAAACCAACACCTTCAACGCCACGCGCATTTCCATGGCCGACTACGGCATGGAAGAGCTGGCCTTCGAATTAAACGTAGAAGGCGCGCGCCTAGCCCGCAAGGTCGCCGACGCCAAGACCGCTGAGAACCCGGCCAAGCCGCGCTTCGTCGCCGGCGTGCTCGGCCCGACCAGCCGCACCTGCTCGCTGTCGCCTGACGTCAACAACCCGGGCTACCGCAACGTTACCTTTGATGAGCTGGTGGAGAACTATACCGAGGCTACCAAAGGTCTGATCGAAGGCGGCGCCGACCTGATCCTGATCGAAACCATTTTCGACACCCTCAACGCCAAAGCCGCGATCTTCGCCGTGCAAGGGGTGTTCGAAGAGCTGGGCTTCGAGCTGCCGATCATGATTTCCGGGACCATCACCGACGCCTCCGGCCGTACCCTGTCGGGCCAGACCACCGAAGCGTTCTGGAACTCGGTGGCGCACGCCAAACCGATTTCCGTCGGCCTGAACTGCGCCCTCGGCGCGCGTGAACTGCGTCCGTACCTGGAAGAGCTGTCGGACAAGGCCAGCACCCACGTGTCGGCGCACCCGAACGCCGGCCTGCCGAATGAATTCGGCGAGTACGACGAGTTGCCGGTGGACACCGCCAAAGTCATCGAAGAATTCGCCCAGAGCGGTTTCCTCAACATCGTCGGCGGTTGCTGCGGCACCACCCCGGGCCACATCGAAGCCATCGCCAAAGCCGTGGCCGGTTACGCACCGCGGCAGATTCCGGACATTCCCAAGGCGTGCCGCCTGTCGGGTCTGGAGCCGTTCACCATCGATCGCAGCTCGCTGTTCGTTAACGTCGGCGAGCGCACCAACATCACCGGCTCCGCCAAATTCGCCCGCCTGATCCGTGAAGACAACTACACCGAAGCCCTGGAAGTCGCCCTGCAGCAGGTCGAGGCCGGCGCGCAGGTGATCGACATCAACATGGACGAAGGGATGCTCGATTCGAAGAAGGCCATGGTGACCTTCCTCAATCTGATCGCCGGTGAGCCGGACATCTCCCGCGTACCGATCATGATCGACTCCTCGAAATGGGAAGTGATCGAAGCCGGCCTCAAGTGCATTCAGGGCAAGGGCATCGTCAACTCGATCAGCATGAAAGAAGGCGTCGAGCAGTTCATCCACCACGCCAAACTGTGCAAGCGCTACGGCGCCGCGGTGGTGGTGATGGCGTTCGACGAAGCCGGCCAGGCCGACACCGAAGCGCGCAAGAAAGAAATCTGCAAACGCTCCTACGACATTCTGGTCAACGAAGTCGGCTTCCCGCCGGAAGACATCATTTTCGACCCGAACATCTTCGCCGTGGCCACCGGCATCGAAGAACACAACAACTACGCTGTGGACTTCATCAACGCCTGCGCCTACATCCGCGACGAGCTGCCGTATGCCCTGAGCTCCGGTGGCGTGTCCAACGTGTCGTTCTCGTTCCGTGGCAACAACCCGGTGCGTGAGGCGATCCACTCGGTGTTCCTGCTGTACGCGATCCGCGCCGGCCTGACCATGGGTATCGTCAACGCCGGTCAGCTGGAGATCTACGACCAGATCCCGCAGGAACTGCGCGACGCCGTCGAAGACGTGATCCTCAACCGCACGCCGGAAGGCACCGATGCCCTCCTCGCCATTGCCGACAAGTACAAGGGCGACGGCAGTGTCAAGGAAGCCGAGACCGAAGAGTGGCGCAGCTGGGACGTCAACAAGCGTCTGGAGCATGCGCTGGTCAAGGGCATCACTACCCACATCGTTGAAGACACCGAAGAATCGCGCCAGTCGTTCGCCCGTCCGATCGAAGTGATCGAAGGCCCGCTGATGTCCGGCATGAACATCGTCGGCGACCTGTTCGGCGCCGGCAAAATGTTCCTGCCGCAAGTGGTGAAATCCGCCCGCGTAATGAAACAGGCGGTGGCACACCTGATCCCGTTCATCGAGCTGGAAAAAGGCGACAAGCCCGAAGCCAAGGGCAAGATCCTCATGGCCACCGTCAAGGGTGACGTGCACGACATCGGCAAGAACATCGTCGGCGTGGTGCTGGGCTGTAACGGCTACGACATCGTCGACCTCGGCGTGATGGTCCCGGCAGAGAAGATTCTGCAGGTAGCCAAAGAGCAGAAATGCGACATCATCGGCCTGTCCGGCCTGATCACCCCGTCGCTGGACGAGATGGTCCACGTCGCCCGCGAAATGCAGCGTCAGGATTTCCACCTGCCGCTGATGATCGGTGGCGCGACCACCTCCAAGGCGCACACGGCGGTGAAAATCGAGCCGAAGTACAGTAACGATGCCGTGGTCTACGTCACCGACGCCTCGCGCGCCGTGGGCGTGGCGACCCAGTTGTTGTCCAAGGAGCTCAAAGCCGGTTTCGTCGAGAAGACCCGCGCCGATTACGTCGATGTGCGCGAGCGCACCGCCAACCGCAGCGCCCGCACCGAACGCCTGAGCTATGCAGCAGCCATCGCCAAGAAACCACAGTTCGACTGGGCCGGTTACACCCCGGTCAAACCGACGTTCACCGGCACCCGGGTGCTGGACAACATCGACCTCAACGTTCTGGCCGAGTACATCGACTGGACGCCGTTCTTCATTTCCTGGGACTTGGCCGGCAAGTTCCCGCGCATCCTTGAAGACGAAGTGGTCGGTGAAGCCGCCACCTCGCTGTACAAAGATGCTCGCGAGATGCTCAGCAAACTGATCGACGAAAAGTTGATCAGCGCCCGTGCGGTGTTCGGCTTCTGGCCGGCCAATCAGGTGCATGACGACGACATCGAACTGTACGGCGATGACGGCAAGCCAATGGCGCGCCTGCATCACCTGCGTCAACAGATCATCAAGACCGACGGCAAACCGAACTTCTCGCTGGCCGACTTCGTTGCACCGAAGGACAGCGAAGTGACCGACTACGTCGGTGGTTTCATCACCACCGCCGGCATCGGTGCCGAAGAAGTCGCCAAGGCTTATCAGGACGCTGGCGACGATTACAACTCGATCATGGTCAAGGCCCTGGCCGACCGTCTGGCCGAAGCCTGCGCCGAATGGCTGCACCAGCAGGTGCGTAAAGAACACTGGGGCTACGCCAAGGATGAACAGCTGGACAACGAAGCACTGATCAAAGAGCAGTACTCAGGCATCCGCCCTGCCCCGGGCTATCCGGCTTGCCCGGATCACACTGAGAAGGCCGCACTGTTTGCGTTGCTCGACCCGGAAGCGGCCGAAATGCGCGCTGGCCGCAGCGGTGTGTTCCTCACCGAACATTACGCGATGTTCCCGGCTGCAGCGGTCAGCGGCTGGTACTTTGCCCATCCGCAGGCGCAATACTTTGCCGTGGGCAAGGTCGACAAGGACCAGGTGCAGAGCTACACCTCGCGCAAGGGTCAGGACCTGAGCGTCACCGAGCGCTGGCTGGCACCAAACCTCGGCTACGACAACTGATCAAACGGGTTGATCCCGGTGCCGGTTTAACCGGCGCCGGGCACTGTGCTTTCAGTTTCAGACGTTGGACAGATGCCGTGAAGAGCCCGGGACAGGCGCTTTTACAGCATTGATTGCATCGATTTCCTGCTGCGAAAGCTCGATCATTTTCACGTTACGTTCGGCCGTACGATCGAACAACCGGTTCAAGTATTCTGGATCGTCGGCGCTCAGCCCGTCATCTTCCCCGTCCTCAAGCAATTGCAGCTCGTCCAGTTTCCTGAAGACCTCGGGGTATTTCTCCTGAAGGTATTGCATCCAGTAATCGCGCTGAATCAGATCTTCCAGAAATTTGTCGGACCGCTCGGCATTGCTGACTTCCGTTCGCGCCTCGACCAGTTGTTGCGGGCCGATGCCCGAGGCATAGGTCATGTTTTTTGGCTGTCCTGGCAACTCCAGGCCGTCCTCCCAGCCGGCGGTCAAACCGATTCGATACCCCAGGCGCATCTCGGCCTCATCGAAACCACTGCGTGTTGCCGCCGCTTTCGCCAGTTCGTCGACCTGGTCGAGGCGAAACAATCGCCGCGACAGATTCAACAACACTTCACCTTTTGCGCCTGATAGATCGGACGGCAAATCAAGCAACGCGTTATGAGTGAACACCTTGGTTTCCAGACCGCTGAAGGTCAGGATCCGCCCGTCAACGCAGGTGCCGTGGGTGGATGAGCTGGCAAAGATGACTTCCCTGAGCTCGGTGTCGGCTGCGGCGGCTTCCATGACGGTCCAGACCCGTCGCGTCAGGTCAGCATTGGCCACCCTGAATTCGCGCGTGTCCTGCAGTCGCTCCAGCAGATGGAAGAACGCCGCGCTGTCCGGCTCTGCAGCCAGTTGTTCCCACAACGCATCGCGATCCGCCAATTGTGCCGTAGCGAAATTGGCCAGCCATGGGGCTTTGTATTGCGCCTGCGATGGGTCAATCGACACGATCTCGTCGGATTCAATGCTGTCAGTCGTTTCGGTCAACCCGCCCGCGCTGTCGTCAATCAGCTCTTCAAGATCAGCGCGTGAGAAACCCAATACCCGGTGACGTTCCCCCGCTACCTGATACGCCCGGAGCCGCTCAAGGCTTTCCTCGGACAAATTATAGTTGTCGGTCAAGTCAGTACCGTTCATCAATTGCTCGTGCGTACCGTCAAGTGCCTCCTCTGGCAGCGTAGTGATGTCGTTACGGCTCAGATTGAGCATGCGCAGATGCTCCGCCTGCAGCGCACCTTCCGGCCAGGCCAGCAAATTGTTGTTGCGCAGATCGAGCGCTTCCAGTCGCCCGAAATAATTGACATCGAACGACTCCAGGTTGTTGTAGCTCACATCCAGCGAAGTCAGATGTTCCAGGCCGGAAAGGGACTCGTACAAGTGCTCGGGATCGTAGAATCGGTTACTGGATAGCTCCAGCTGCTCCAGTTCAGACATGTTGCGCACCGATTGCGGTACAGCCTCCAACTCATTACCGCCAAGCGCCAGCGTTCGCACCTGCGTGAAGGCGTTGAGGAAACCGTTGGCCCCCTCGGTGCTCAGTCTGGTACCCGTCAGATTGAGCGTGCGGACATGCGCAAAATCTTCCGGTAGTGCCGGAATATCTCCCAGTTGCAAACCGTTCAGATCCAGCACGGCTTGCGTCACACCTTGCAGGTTGGGCAACCTTGCCCGCCAACAGGTGAGGATTCGCCAGGCCGCCAGACTGCGGGTCTGCGAAGAGATGACCCAGCCTGTTCCATGGGTCTCGCGAGTGTACAGCCAGCCATTCAATTGGCGCACCAGCGTATCAAACGTCTGGTTCCAGGTGCTGATCCGACCACCTGTTTCAGCATTCGTCGCTCCGCTGCCGCGCATCTGCTCAATCAACTGCGCCGCTTGTTCGCCACTGAAGGCCGGCTGCATGCGCTGCAGACTGTTGATCATCAACGTCTCACCTTCGCCTGTCGCCGCGTGGGGAAGTGGCAACAAATACCTGGCAACCGAAAAACCGTTCTCTGCGGGAGGAAAGGTCAGCGGTACCGGTTCGTTGGCAAAGGCTTCGAGTGCGCCCTCGGGCAGTCCCGTTTCAAACTCGATCCGCTGTTGCACAGCCCGCAGCGCTGCCGCCGTGGCTGGTGTCAAAGGGTTACCGGTCAGATTGCTGTTGATCACGGCATGGCTGTCCAGAAACGCTGGAGGCAACGTGGTGATCTTGCTGCTACGCAAGTCCACCCAAGTCAGTTGGCTGAGCGCCTCAGCCCCCGCGGGCCAGGTTTGCAGATCGGTGCCTCGTAAATTCAGCGCCTTCAAGCGCGTCAGGCCAGCGACGCTCAATCCGGTCAAAGGATTGTTATGCAGATCCAGATATTCGAGGGCCGGCAATGACTCCAGGCCCTCCTGCAACCGGGGCGTGTCAGTCAACAGATTGTCGCAGAGATCCAGGCGCGACAGCCTCGTCAGGCTACCCGGCACAATGGGCAATTCATGCAGGGCGTTGTCACTCAGGTCGAGCGTCTGCACCTCCCGAAAAGCCGCCAGGAAGTCGCGCAGTTGCAGGGCATCTACTCGCTGGCCCAAAAGCAGCAAGGTGCGTACATGTGAGAACGCATCGGCAGATAATTGCGGAAGCTCGCTGAGCATCAACCCTGACAAATCCAGCGTCGAGGCGGAAACCGTCGCACCGTAGCGTTTGAAAAGTCCCTTGCGCCAACTGTTTCTGATGGCATGCGTCGCGTTGGAGCGTCCGATTATTTCCCTGAGTGACTCTTGCGAGACCATGCCCGATTGCAGCCAGTCAATAAGCTGCCTGTCGAGGGTTGCAAACTGCTCACTCAAGGCTTCGATGGCTGTGAATCGTTGCTGCTCGTCAGGCCATTGCTCAAAGAAACGGTCGAAGATGCTCTGCGGCGGTGTGCTCAAGCCTTCGCCCAGACGGTTCAACTCACCTTTGCAGTAGTCCCTGACCATCGCTTCGCGGTCAATAAGATGCTCGGGATGTGTCTTGACGTACTCATAGGCGACCTTGAAGTTTTCGCGGGAGAACTTCGACCAGTCAAGTGACAACCCCGACCACAACTTTTCGTGCCCTTCGAGCAGCCCTGCGGGCAAGGTGTTGATCCCGGTGTCCTTGAGGTTCAGACGTTCGAGATCAGGCAATTCAAGTACCCCGGCCGGCCATTCGAGCAAGGAATAGGCAGCGATCTCGAGTTTTCGCAGTTTGTGCAGTTGGCTGACGTCGAAGGCAATCGGCTGGTAACCCGACGAACAGACTGTCAGCTCTTCGAGCTGGGTCAGCCTGCCCAACCGTGCCGGCATGTCAGCGGCAAACGGGATCGCGCCATAAAGCGTCAGATGGGTCAGTCGGTCCATTCCCTGTAAGGCTTGCGGTAGATTGCTGAACGTTTCGCTGGTCGCATTGATGGTCAGTTTTTCCAGTTGCGGAAAAACGCCCAGCAGCGCGTCGGCATTCGTATCGGTGATGCAGCGACCGCGAACATTCAGCTCCCGTATGTGAGAAAAGTCTGCTGTCAGAAGCGGTAGCGCCTCATCACAAACCAGATCCAGCTGTGCGAAGCGTGGATGAATCTGCGCCAGCGGTGAGGTGCGCCAGCTCTGCTTGATGTTGCGCACGGTGCTGGACTTGCCACCGATCATCGATTGCAGCGTCGGTTCCGGTGTCGGCTCACCCTCCCATTCGGCCAGTGTCGCCTCAAGCGCCTGCCATTCGCGGGTACGCCTTTGCAGTAGCTCATAGATTTGTGCATCGCTCTTGCCCGACGCCAACTGCTGAAGAATGAACCCGCCCGCCTGCTGATCGGTGAGGGCTGGATAGACATTCTGCACCCGTGTCACCAGCAGCGGATTAACGCCCTGCCCGCGTCCGCTGGCGTAGTAACCGAGGCCATGCCCCGGCACGCGCAGCGGGGGCTTGAAGGATGTGCTGACGCCATGGCGCTTGCCGGCCAACCGGGCCAGTTCAGCGCGATGTAGATGGACATGGTCAATCACCAGTCGACGCAGGGAGGCACTCTGACTGACGTCGGCCAGCCCCAGGGCCTGACGCGATTTGTCAGGCAGGGCATGCATGACCGAGGCGAAAAAGTTATCGCCCTGCCGAGCAATACCGTTGAGTTCCTCTGCACGTTCGTTGAAGGCCTGATAGGAAGGGCCACGTTTGACCAGGTATTTGAGCTGGCGGGAGTTCTCATCGCCGAGACTATCGATCAACCGCCCGTGGGTACTGCCCTCGCGCACCTCCAGACGTACATCGGGCGACCAGCCAGGCAATCTTTCCAGCACCCGCAGAGCCAGCCACTGGCTCTCGGCCGACGCCAGGTTTTCCATGTGCAAGCCGGCGATGGCATGATCGAAGCGCGTGCGCTGCGCATAACCTCGCGATGCCTCCAGCAACCTCAAAGGTACGCGCCCGCCGCTGTCCAGACGCGCCAGCTCCTCGGCATCAGCCTGTAGCAACACCCTGATGGCTGCCGGGCGGCCCAACCCGGGTGTCGCTCGTTGCAGTCTGGCAATCCGCGGATCATGCAGATGCGGTTCGGCATAGAGCTGCTCGAACATCGCCGGCTGGCGGCTCTTCAGGAAATCCGCCCACTGCTTTCTGAATTCGGCTGGTCGGTGTTCACTGACGCGGGCCGCTTCAGCCCCCAGCAACCGGATAATCTCCGCTTCATCCAGCGCATCCAGAATACGCGCAGGCATGTGCCCACTCAGGACATCGGCGCGAGTGATCCGGATCGGTGCCTTGACACTGTCACCCGGCAATAACGACTCAGCGCCATGCTTGACGCTTGCTCCGGACAACTGCGGCCCGTCGAAAATCTCAAATACGCGCCCGACAGGCCATCGAGGCATTTGCGGCAGCAGTGGCAATGTCAGCAGGAACGGGGCGTCGAGGCTGGAGCCTTGCTCGATCTGGTCGATGATCCGGCTCACGCCTTGGTCAGCCTCGAACAGGCGCAACGTATCGGCCAATGCCAGAGGCGCAGGCAGATGATCCCTGTGCATCTGGCGCAGCGCGTCATCACTGACCCCGCTGACATCCGCGATGTTGAGCAATTGCTCATCGGAAAAGGCTTCGGTGCAATGGCCCATGCGGCGCAGCAGAGTCAATCGATCCCAGGTCAGCGGACGCTCCAGCGTATGCCGCCAGGCGCCCAGACGATTGTGTTCGAGGATGGGGCGATAGGCGGAGGCATCGGTCGGATGCAGAATGCGCCATTGCTTCAACTGTTGGTCAAATTGCGTCTGGTAGACCTTGCCCTGCTGACGAATGTACGTCTTGCCATTCAATCGATGCAGGCCTTGCGCATCAGGGACAGACGCTGGATTCAGCTCGACGGGGCTTTCATAGGACGCCAGGTCGGGGGTCCATAAACGCAATGCGCCATCGGGGCGCTCAATCAGTTCAGCCCTCTCGATCACCGCGACCGGCTTGGCCGCGATCAGTCTGCCAAGGCCTTTTCCGACACCGGCCATGACCCCGATCAGCGCGAGGTTTTCCGCCACATCGATGAGGTGCGCCTTGGCGGCCTGACGGTCACCTTCAGTCCATTCGACAGCCCCCTCGAGCGACTCATACAGCAATTGACCGGCCATGACCGTCATCATGATTTCGCCCAGCACCGGCACGAACATCGACACCATGTTCAGCGCGAGCATGCCGAATTCGAGCAGATGATTGAGCCTTTTCGCGCGGACATTCGCATCGACATCAGCCGTTGGTACGGCGTGAGCACGCGCATCGGTGATGAACTTGTCGCAGTGCTGCTCATAGAGGTACTGCCACAGATCAGTATTGGCTGCCCAGAGACCCGCCACGCCTTTGCGGACAATGCCGTACGGGTCGAGATAGGGATCCTCCTCCGGTTCACGTTTGCCCGGACGCTCGGGCGGCAGCTCCTTGATCTGTGTGAAAACCGAAATCGGTGAAATCATCTGGATGACTTTCACCCAGATCGAACGCATCGGGTCCACTGGGGCATCCGCCGAAGGCCGGGTGAATTGGCTGAAGTAGTAAGGGCGGTCGGCATAGGCCACGAACTGACTGAAAAAGCGCTGATAGGCAGTCGACGCTTCATTCGATGGCACAGCGTCTTGCGCCGTGAATTTGCGTTTGAATACTTCGCGCATCTGCGCTGAGGTATAGCGTTTGAGCGGATGCTCCGGGTCATGCGGGATATAGACAATGAACTCGTTGGTGTAGCGATAGCGTTCGCTGATGCTGAATACCACGCAACCGGTCATTCTGTGCTTCATCAGGCTCAGGTCGCGAAACCACACGGACTTTTCGCCCAGGCGTGGATGGACCTCGCCGTCAACGACCGACAGCAGCATTCTATAGTCGGCCGGTTCGATGTCTTTCTTCGACAGGGCCAGCTCTGCGGCTGCGCGCAATGCGGTTTTCTGGCTGCTGATGAATTGCTCGCGCAATGCGCCAGTCGACTGAAAAAACGCTTTCACGCGAGCCTGGTATCGGGCGCCAATATTCAGCGTACGACACAGCGACAGAAACTCGCTGACGGTGATAGCAGCCGTCACGGCCTGGAATGTACCGGGAGCCGACGTTTCTACGACGAATCCGGATTCGCGATGGAAGGCCCCTTCTTCACATTCCGATGCTTCGAAATTATGCAGGGCTGCCTGCACCAGTGAGAGTTTCAAGACTTCAAAACTGGACACTTCGATGTCCAGCGCACTGACTTCCAGAGCGTGCCTGAGACACACCTGGGTTTTGTTGACGTCGAACTCGACGTTGAATTGATCTTTAAGCGCCTTTATCAGTTGAGCCTCGGCAAATGCTTCGCTGCTCTCAAGTGCCGCCATCGTCTTGTCCAGCCGTGACTGGGCAAGAAAGCCTTCAGTGGTGCGCGCCTGCAAGTCGCGTAATTGCTCTGCAGACAACTGCTGATACCACTCCGGCAACTGCGTGCCGACACGTCTGATATGGGCACGACGTTCGGCGCTGGCGTCGACCAGCCAGCCGGGTACCACCTGCTCAAGGCGTTTGCCGTGAATACTCGCGCTGGCCAAGACCTTCTTTTCAACAGGCAACGAGCTGCGGGAATTCTTCGCCGCTGCCGGCTTCGTCGGGGGATGAATCGACATTCTGTCGCTCCTGAAAAATGGAACGACAGAACACCATTTCCGCCTCGGTTGACTGCGGTAGATAGTTATCGCATCGGCCACGAGTTGTTACCGACTGCGTCTACAGTGAGACGGTGGCAACAGCACAATCCGACAGGTTGGCTATGCTCTCAGGGGAACCTACACAGACGGGGGATTTATGGACGATCCAGTCGACAACAAACCGCCGAGCTTCTGGCAGATGCTGCACAGCGTGATGGCGGCGGCGTTCGGGGTGCAGAGCGGGAAGAATCGGGCAAGGGACTTCACGCATGGCAAGCCCAGCCATTTCGTGATCCTGGGGATCGGCTTCACCGCCGTGTTCGCCCTGACACTGTTTGCCATCGTCAAGCTGGTGCTGCATTTCGCCGGTGTCTGACGGCGTTCAGTGCATCAGGGTCTGCAGGTCGAACGGATAGCGATAGGAAGCGGGATGGCCCTTGGCTGACAGTTTGCGAAAATTTACCCCATAGCCTGCCGGTGAACCCATGGCCAGCATCTGCCGGGCACGGTTTTTGTCGATCAATTGCAACAGCGGCAACTGTCGGTCGCGACCGCCATAGCGGTCCAGATCGACGCCCTGTTGATAATCATGCAACTCCACCAGCGCCCAGCCGCCAAGGGTGAAATGCCCTCCCACCAGCGCGCTCAAGCGGCCATCGACCACCGCTTGCAACGCCTCGTGCGAGGTATTGACCGCACTGAACAGAGCATCCTTGCCCGGCACCTTGCCAACTTCGGCAAACGCACGCATCGCACCGAATGCCATCTCATCATTGGCTGACCACACCAGCGATACGTTCGGATAGCGCCTGAGCAGTTGTCGGGCCTGTTCGTAAGCGCGTTGTTGTGTCCAGCCGCTGTACACCAGTTGCCTCAACCGCACCTGCGGATGTTCGGCCAGGGCGCGCTGCATGCCACGTTCGCGCAACTGCGCCGACGGTGTGATCTTCAGACCGGAGAACGCCAGCGCCTCGATCGGCTCGCCGCGGGCCACGGCGGGATGCAGGCGAATCAGCTCTTTCATCATCAGGTAGCCGCCCTCCTCGTCATTGGGCACCAGACTGCCAATGCGATCGGCCCGCTCGCCAACCAGTGCCTGCTGATTGGGGGTCAGCACCGCGTTGACCATGAACAGCTTGACTCCGCTGCCTTCTGCCAGCCGCAGGATCTGCGGTGCAACGTACTGTTCGTTGACGAACATCAGGTAGTCGGGACGATTCGGTCCCTGCAGGGCAACCCTTGCCTGGGCCACGGTGAGTTCAGGCTGGCGCCGGGAATAGAGAATCTGCAAATCGATGCCCAGGTCTCGGGCAGCCGCCTGCATGAATTGCGAATAGCTGACCCAGAAGGCTTCCTGAGTCGAACCCGGATTGAGGAACAGCACCGACTCCGCTTGTGCCGCGGATCCGAAAACCGCGCCGAACAGCAGAAGGCTGAGGCGGACAAACTTCAACATGAATGATCCGGGCCCAAGGAAAAATGGCCGCGCATTATAGCCCTCGAACCAGCGGCTATTGACGCCTGATCCCGTTTTTTGTCCGACAATCGTCGGAGGCGGACCCGGATCGGTCGTTTATTGATGACTGACCCAGAATACCGCTGTCCCTACAACGAGAATGATCAGGAACAGAATGGCCCACGCATCGACACTGCTATCGCTCTTTCTTGCCTTGGTCGGATTGCTCATTGCATCGCCTCTTGTCGGTTTTATCGGTGATTGCAGAAAGACTCGATCACAGTTAAGACGATGATTGTCCCCGCGACAAATGTGGGTTAATCAACAACCATTCTCGTTAGGCGATTTGGTTCTTTACATATACTCAAACATCACTTTTGCGCATAACTGCAAACGGGTATATTGCCCCGGCTCCGTTAGGGAGTGCGCGGCCGTGCGCGCGTAATTGCAGAGGCACCATCGGACTCCAGCAAGCGAAAACGCAGCGTTTTCCGAGTAGCCCAAAGCCTGAGAACAGGACTTATATGTACGTATACGACGAGTACGATCAGCGGATCATCGAGGACCGCGTCAAGCAGTTCCGTGATCAGACCCGACGCTATCTGGCAGGTGAGCTGAGCGAAGAAGAATTCCGCCCCCTGCGCCTGCAAAATGGCCTGTACATCCAGCGCTTTGCGCCGATGCTGCGCGTGGCGGTGCCGTACGGCCAGCTGACTTCGCGTCAGACGCGCATGATGGCCAAGATTGCCCGTGACTACGACAAGGGCTACGCCCACATCAGTACCCGGCAGAACGTGCAGTTCAACTGGCCGGCGGTGGAAGACATCCCCGACATCCTCGCGGAACTGGCTACTGTGCAGATGCACGCGATCCAGACCAGCGGCAACTGCCTGCGCAACGTCACCACCGACCAGTTCGCCGGTGTCGCGGCCGACGAATTGATCGACCCGCGTCCGTGGTGCGAAATCGTCCGTCAGTGGACAACCTTCCACCCGGAATTTGCCTACCTGCCGCGCAAATTCAAGATCGCCGTCAACGGTTCGACCGCTGACCGTGCGGCCATCGAAGTCCACGACATCGGCCTTGAGCCGGTACACAACGAAGCCGGTGAACTGGGTTTCCGCGTGCTGGTCGGCGGCGGCCTGGGCCGTACCCCGGTGGTCGGCGCGTTCATCAACGAGTTCCTGCCGTGGCAGGACCTGCTGAGCTATCTCGACGCCATCCTGCGGGTCTACAACCGCTACGGCCGTCGTGACAACAAATACAAGGCGCGGATCAAGATCCTCGTCAAGGCCCTGACGCCTGAAGTGTTTGCGCAGAAAGTCGATGCGGAAATGGAGCACCTGCGCGGTGGCCAGACCACCCTGACCGACGCCGAACTGCAGCGTGTGGCCAAGCACTTCGTCGACCCGGACTACAAGGCGCTGGACAACCAGACTGCCGCCCTGGCCGAACTCGACAAAGAACATCCGGGCTTCGCCCGCTGGCGCAGCCGCAACACCCTGGCGCACAAGAAGCCGGGCTATGTCGCCGTGACCCTGTCGCTGAAGCCGACCGGCGTTGCCCCGGGCGACATCACCGACAAGCAGCTCGATGCCGTCGCCGATCTGGCCGACCGCTACAGCTTCGGTCAACTGCGCACCTCCCACGAGCAGAACATCATTCTGGCCGACGTCGAGCAAAGCCAACTGTTCACCCTGTGGGGCGAGTTGCGCGAAGGCGGTTTCGCCACGCCGAACATCGGCCTGCTGACCGACATCATCTGCTGCCCTGGCGGTGATTTCTGCTCGCTGGCGAACGCCAAGTCGATCCCGATCGCCGAATCGATCCAGCGTCGCTTCGACGACCTCGACTACCTGTTCGACATCGGTGAGCTGGACCTGAACATCTCCGGTTGCATGAATGCCTGTGGTCACCACCACGTCGGCCACATCGGCATCCTCGGGGTGGACAAGAAAGGTGAAGAGTTCTACCAGGTCTCCCTTGGCGGCAGCGCCAGCCGTGATGCGAGCCTGGGCAAGATCCTCGGCCCGTCCTTCGCCCAGGAAGCCATGCCTGACGTGATCTCGAAGCTGATCGACGTGTACGTCGAACAACGTACCGAAGACGAGCGCTTCATCGACACCTACCAGCGTATTGGCATCGACCTCTTCAAGGAACGCGTCTATGCAGCGAATCATTAAGAACAACGAGGTTGTCGACGAAACCTGGCACTTGCTGCCCAAGGACGCGACCCTCGACGGTATTTCCAACTGCGACGACCTGATCGTGCCGCTGGCCTTGTGGCGTGATCATGCTCATGCCCTGAAAGCCCGCGACGGCGGTCTGGGTGTGTGGCTCGACGCCGATGAAGAGGCCGAGGAAATTGGTGACGACGTTGCGCAGTTCCAGGTGATTGCCTTGAACTTCCCGGCATTCACCGATGGCCGTAACTACTCCAACGCCCGCCTGCTGCGTGACCGTTACGGTTTCAAGGGCGAGCTGCGGGCGATTGGCGACGTGCTGCGCGATCAATTGTTCTACCTGCATCGCTGCGGGTTTGACGCCTTTGCCATCCGCGCGGACAAAGACCCGTACGAAGCCCTGGAAGGTCTCAAGGACTTTTCGGTGACCTATCAGGCCGCCACCGACGAACCACTACCACTGTTCCGTCGCCGCTAAACTGTCAGGTTTACTGCGCACACAAAAACGCCGGTCATAGACCGGCGTTTTTTGTGGCTGACTGTTTACCAGAAACGCTGTTGCGTCAGGCGACTCCACCAGCTCAGCAGCACGCGATCGACCGAACCGCTGGCCGCCATGCCGATGCGCTCCTGCAGGCTTTTGCGTTCGGCGTAATGCAGGTGGTAAACCTCGGCTTTCTTCGCCCGGTCGGCCAGGTATTCGTCGCTGGTCTTGAGTTCATCGACCAGTTGTTTGTCCAGCGCTGCAACGCCGAGCCAGACTTCACCGGTGGCCACTTCGTCGATGGCCAGTTGCGGGCGATAGCGGGCGACGAAGTTCTTGAACAACTGATGGGTGATGTCCAGGTCTTCCTGGAACTTCTCCCGGCCCTTTTCGGTGTTTTCGCCAAACACGGTCAGGGTGCGTTTGTACTCACCGGCGGTCAGCACTTCGAAATCGATATCGTGCTTCTTCAGCAGACGGTTGACGTTGGGCAACTGCGCGACCACGCCGATCGAGCCGAGAATCGCGAACGGCGCGCTGATGATCTTCTCGCCAATGCACGCCATCATGTAGCCGCCGCTGGCTGCGACTTTGTCGATGCACACGGTCAACGGCACGCCGGCCTCGCGGATGCGCGCCAGTTGTGACGACGCCAGGCCGTAGCTGTGGACCATGCCACCGCCGCTTTCCAGACGCAGCACCACTTCGTCTTTTGGTGTGGCGAGGGTCAGCAACGCGGTGATTTCGTGGCGCAGGCTCTCGGTGGCCGAGGCCTTGATATCGCCGTCGAAATCCAGCACGAACACCCGGGATTTGGCATCGGGTTTGTTCTTCTGCTTCTTCTCGGTCTTTTCCGATTTGGCCTGGCCCTTGCGCAGCGCCTTGAGCTGATCCTTGTCGAGCAAGGTCTGCTCCAGCCGCTCACGCAGGCCTTTGTAGAAATCGTTGAGCTTGCTGACCTGCAACTGCCCCGCCGACTTGCGCCGGCCCTTGCTGCGCAATGCAGCAAAACTGGCCAGCACCACCAGAATGGCGACCACCAGGGTTACGGTCTTGGCCAGGAAGCTGGCGTATTCGGTGAAAAACTCCACAGAGACTCCTTAAAACAATGCGCGGATGCAAAAACACGCGCGGGATGGTTCCAGCATACCCATGCGCCGCCTTGTCGGCCAGCCGTGAAACCTCTGGCAACAGGCCTGTAACAAGCATTTCAAACAAGCGTATGTTTTTTCATTGACAGCACTCCGTCATCCTCATAACCTCGCCAAACCTTCAACGTACCGGGATGACGCGGACGTGGGCAGCATCTATCTGATTCGACATGGCCAGGCCTCCTTCGGTGCAGACGACTATGACGTCCTGTCGCCGATCGGTGTGCGCCAGGCAGAAATCCTCGGCCAGCACCTGGCCGAGCTGGGCATCAGCTTCGATCGCTGCCTGTCTGGCGACCTGCGCCGTCAGCAGCACACGGCCACCAGCGCGCTGGAGCAATTGACCGCCAAAGGCCTGCCGGTACCGCCCCTGGAAACAGACGCTGCATTCAACGAATTCAATGCCGACGCGGTTATCCGCGCGCTCATTCCCGCCATGCTCGCGGACGAACCGGAAGCCATCGACATCCTGCGCAACGCCGCGCAGAACCGCGCCGAGTTCCAGCGCATCTTCGCTCTGGTCATCGAGCGCTGGCTGGATGGCACCTACGACACGCCGGGCCTGGAAAGCTGGCTGGGGTTCGTCGAGCGGGTTCAGGGCGGGCTGCAGCGCATCCTCGAACAGGCCGACGGCAACCAGAAAATCGCCGTGTTCACCTCCGGCGGCACCATCACCGCCCTGCTCCACCTGATTACCCAAATGCCCGCCAGACAGGCATTCGAACTGAATTGGCAAATCGTCAACACCTCGCTCAACCAGCTGAAGTTCCGCGGTCGCGAGGTGGCTTTGGCCTCCTTCAACAGTCATGCGCATCTGCAGCTGCTGAAGGCTCCGGAACTCATCACTTTCCGCTGAGTCCGGATTACTGTGAACCTTGCTGTAATCACCCAGCTCCCATTACCCAAGAAAGGATCGAACCATGACCTCCGTAGCTGATGCCGTAAAAGCAATGCAAGCCAAGTTCAACCCAGCCGCCGCTGCCGGTCTGGATCTGGTCTTCGGTTTCAACATCACCGACGAAGACAAGCACTACGCGCTGATCGTCAAAGACGGTACTTGCGACATCCAGGAAGGTGAAAACGCCGACGCCAACTGCACCCTGGTGCTGGACAGTGCAACCCTGAAAGACATCGTCAGCGGTGAAACCGACGGCATGCAGGCGTTCATGGGCGGCAAGCTGCGCGTTGAAGGCGACATGATGCTGTCGATGAAACTGTCCGAACTGTTCCCGTCGTAAGACGTCGCTCGGTTTGCAGAAAATCCCGCCCTGGTGGCGGGATTTTTGCGTTCAGGCATCAAGGATTTCGCTGAAGCAACGACTGCCTTCGCGAGCAAGCCCGCTCCCACAATGGATCCGGTGGGAGCGGGCTTGCTCGCGAAAGCGTCAGCTCTGGCAATAGCTCATCAACCGGCAAATGACGCGGCCAGCAGCTCCTGCGTATAGGGGTGCTTAGCCGCGCGGAAAAGACTGCCGGTCTCCCCGCGCTCCACCACCTGTCCTTCCTTCATCACGATCAGGTCATGTGCCAGCGCCCGCACCACCGCCAGGTCATGGCTGATGAACAGGTAGGTCAGACCATGCTCTTGCTGCAAGCGCCGCAGCAGCGCGACGATCTGCTTTTGTACCGTGCGATCCAGTGCCGAGGTTGGCTCATCGAGCAGGATCAAGTCCGGCTTGAGCACCAGTGCCCGGGCAATGGCGATGCGTTGCCGCTGCCCCCCTGAAAATTCGTGGGGATAGCGATGCCGCGTTGCCGGATCGAGACCCACTTCGAGCAACACATCAATCACCGCCTGCTCACGCTGCGTGGCATTCAAGTCGCTGTGTACCTGCAATCCTTCGGCGATGATCTGCTCGACGCACAGGCGTGGGCTGAGGCTGCCGAACGGGTCCTGAAACACCACTTGCAGGCGTTTGCGCAGCGGCCTCAGTTGCTTGCCGCTCAACCGCTCCAGCGCCTCACCGGCAAAGCGAATGCTGCCCTCGGCGTCGATCAGCCGCAAAATCGCCTGACCCAATGTCGACTTGCCCGAACCCGACTCGCCGACAATGCCCAGGGTCTTGCCACGTTGCAGGCTCAGATCGATACCCTTGACCGCCTGCAGGTAAGTCTTCGGCCGCCACCCACCGCCGCCCAGACGAAAACGCACATTCAGATCGCGCACCTGCAACAACTCTTCGGTCGCGTCGAAACATAAGGCATGCCCGCCAGGTTCGGCATTCAGCAACTCGATGCTGTAAGGATGCTGCGGCGCGCGGAACAGCTGTTCGCACGATGCCTGCTCGACGATCACGCCACCACGCATCACCGCCACCCGCTGGGCGATCGTGCGCACCAGATTCAAATCGTGACTGATGATCAGCAGCGCCATGCCGAGCCGCTGCTGCAGCGCCTTGAGCAACAACAGAATCCTGCGCTGCACGGTCACGTCCAGCGCGGTGGTTGGCTCGTCGGCAATCAGCAACTGCGGTTCACAGGCCAGCGCCATGGCAATCATCACCCGCTGGCGCTGGCCGCCGGAGAGCTGATGCGGATAGGCCTTGAGCCGCTCCCGAGGCTTGTGGATGCCGACCAGCTCCAGCAACTCCAGAATGCGCTCACGGGCTTGCGCGCCCGCCAGGCCTTTGTGCAGCGCCAGGCTCTCGCCGAGCTGCCGTTCGATCGTGTGCAGCGGATTCAGCGAACTCATCGGCTCCTGAAAAATCATCGCGATGCGGTTGCCGCGCAACCGGCGCAGATAACGCTCATGCACGCCTAGCAGTTCCTCGCCGTCGTAACGAATGCTGCCGTCGATCTGCGTGATGTTCGGGTCGAGCAGCTGCAGGATGCTGTGAGCGGTCACCGATTTGCCCGAGCCAGACTCGCCGACCAGCGCCAGGCACTCGCCCGGACGGATGTCGAGGTCGATGCCGTGCACCACTGGCTGGCCGTTGAAAGCAACGCGCAGGTCGCGTATTTCGATCAAGTGTTCAGACATATCAAGTCCTGGGGTCAAACGCATCTCGGCAGGCTTCGCCGATAAATACCAACAGAGAAAGAATCAGCGCCAACGCAAAAAACGCGGTCAGCCCCAACCACGGTGCTTGCAGATTGCTCTTGCCCTGACCGATCAGCTCGCCCAGCGAAGCGCTGCCAGCGGGCATGCCGAAACCGAGGAAATCCAGCGCCGACAGCGTGGCAATCGCCCCGGTGAGAATGAACGGCAGGTACGTCAGGGTCGCGCTCATCGCATTGGGCAGAATGTGGCGGCTGATCACCTGCGCATCGCCAACCCCCAGCGCCCGCGCGGCTTTCACGTACTCCAGGCCACGACTGCGCAGGAACTCGGCGCGCACCACGTCAACCAGGCTCAGCCAGGAAAACAGCACCATGATCCCCAGCAGCCACCAGAAGTTCGGCTCGACGAAGCCGGACAGGATGATCAGCAGATACAACACCGGCAGCCCTGACCACACCTCCAACAACCGCTGCCCGAGCAGATCAACCCAGCCACCGTAATAGCCCTGCAAAGCGCCGGCGACGATGCCGATCAGCGCACTCGCGGCGGTCAGCGCCAGCGCAAACAGCAACGACACCCGCGTCCCGAAGATCACCCGCGCCAGTACATCCCGCGCCTGATCGTCAGTCCCGAGCAAGTTGCTCAGGCTCGGTGGACTCGGCGCCGGCTCGGTCAGGTCGTAATTCACCGTATCGAAACCGAACGGAATCGGCGCAAACCACAGGCGCCCGCCCTGCCCCTCGATCAGTTGCCGCACCTGCGCACTGCGGTAGTCCGGCTGAAACGCCAGCTCACCGCCGAAATCCTGCTCGGTGTAGCGCTTGAACGCCGGGAAGTACCACTGGCCCTGATACTCGACCAGCAACGGTTTGTCATTGGCGATCAATTCGCCGCCCAGGCTCAGGCCGAACAACAGCAGAAACAGCCACAACGACCACCAGCCACGTCGATGCGCCTTGAACCGCGCCCAGCGGCGCTGTCCGATGGGAGATAGAGTCAGCATCAGGCAGTCCTCGCGGTGAAGTCGATGCGCGGATCGACCAGCCTGTAGCACAGGTCACCGAGCAGTTTTATCAGCAGGCCGAACAGGGTGAAGATGAACAGCGAACCGAACACCACCGGGTAGTCGCGCGACACCGCCGCTTCGTAGCTGAGACGGCCGAGGCCATCGAGGGAGAAGATCACTTCGATCAACAGCGAACCACCGAAAAACACCGTCACCAGCGCCTGGGGCAGACCGGCAACCACCAGCAGCATCGCGTTGCGAAACACATGGCCGTACAACACCTGACGCTCACTCAGCCCCTTGGCCCGCGCCGTCACCACGTACAGCCTCGAGATCTCGTTGAGAAAACTGTTCTTGGTCAGGATGGTCAGCGTGGCGAACCCGCCGATGACCAGCGCGGTGACCGGCAACACCAGATGCCAGAAGTAGTCCGCGACCTTGGCCCACGGCGACAGCTCGGCAAAGTTGTCCGAGACCAGTCCGCGCACCGGGAACCAGTCCAGTGCACTGCCACCGGCAAATACGATGATCAGCAGCAGCGCAAACAGGAAACCCGGCATCGCGTAGCCAATGATGATCGCCACGCTGCTCCAGACATCGAACGCCGAGCCGTTGTGCACCGCTTTGCGAATGCCCAGCGGAATCGACACCAGGTAGGTGATCAGCGTCGCCCACAGGCCCAGCGACAAGGTCACCGGCAGTTTCTGCCAGATCAGTTCGGTGACGCTGGCTCCGCGGAAAAAGCTCTGGCCGAAATCCAGCTGCGCGTAGCTTTCAAGCATCAGCCACAGGCGCTCACCGGCCGGTTTGTCGAAGCCGTACTGGCGCTCGATGTCAGCCACCAGTTTCGGATCGAGGCCACGGGTCGCGCGGGATTCGCCGCCGATGGTTTCCACATGACCACCGCCCACCGCAGCACCGACGCCGATGCCCTGCAAGCGCGCAATCGCCTGCTCTACCGGGCCACCCGGCGCGGCCTGCACAATGACGAAATTGACCAATAGAATGGCGAGCAAGGTCGGCACAATCAGCAGCAGACGCCGCAGGCTATAACCCCACATGGGCGTATTCCTTTTGCTGTTGCTGCATTTGCGTGGCCGTCAGCGCGGTCGGGCTGATTTCCCACCAGGTGTCGAGCCCGGCGTCGTACAGCGGTGCCGTTGCCGGGCGGCCGAAACGGTTCCACCACACGGTGGAAATCCCCGGCGGGTAGTAGTTGGGAATCCAGTAGTAGCCCCACTGCAACACCCGATCCAAAGCGTGGGCATGACGCAACAGGCTGTCGCGGTTGTCGGCCTGCACCAGCCCTTCGAGCAACGCATCGACCACGGGATCACGCAGCACCATGTAGTTGTTGGAGCCAGGATCGTCCGCACCGTCGGCACCGAAGTAATTGAACATCTCGCGCCCCGGCGCCTGACTCACCGGATAGCCGACCACGATCATGTCGTAGTCGCGATTGCGCACACGGTTGGTGTATTGCGCGGTGTCGACCTGGCGAATATCGAAGCCGATACCGATCTGCGCCAGGTTGCGCTTGAACGGCAACAGCAAGCGCTCGAAACCTTTCTGGCCGTTGAGGAAGGTGAACTGCAGCGGCTCGCCATCGGCGTTGACCAACTGATCACCATGGGGTTTCCAGCCGGCCGCTTCCAGCAGTTTCAACGCCTGCAACTGCTCGGCGCGGACATTGCCGCTGCCATCGGTTTTTGGCGCTTCGAACACTTGAGTGAACACCTCGTCAGGAACCTGGCTACGCCACGGTTCGAGGATTTTCAGCTCCTCGGCATCCGGCAACGCGGTGGCCGCCAACGCACTGTGCGAGAAGTAACTGCGCTGGCGCAGGTACATGCCGCGCATCATCTGCCGATTGCTCCACTCGAAGTCCCAGAGCATGGCGATGGCCTGACGCACCCGGCGATCCTGAAACAGCGGTTTTTGCAGATTGAACACGAAACCTTGCGAACCCTGCGCGGCCCCCGGTGCCAGGTGTTCACGGAGCAGCTTGCCCTGCTCCAGCGCCGCCCCGGCATAACCGATGGTGTAGCTGGTCGCGGAAAACTCGCGGTTGTAGTCGAAGCCGCCGGCCTTCAGTACTTGCCGGGAAACATCGGTGTCGGCGAAGAACTCCACGCTCATGTGATCGAAGTTGTACAGCCCGCGAGTGATCGGCAGGTCCTTGGCCCACCAGTCGACAACGCGCTGAAATTTCACGCTGCGCCCGGCATCCACCGCGCTGATGCGGTACGGGCCGCTGCCCGGCGGGATCTCGAAACCGGCACCCTCGGCGAAGTTGCGCGTGCGCCACCAGTGCTCGGGCAGCACTGGCAGCGTCGCCAGATCCAGCGGCAAGGTGCGGCTGTCGTTGTTCTTGAACAGGAAGCGCACTTGCGTCGGCGATTCGACCTGCACCTCGGCGACATCACGAAACTGCTGACGGTATTTCAGGCTGCCCTGGGTGGTGAGCAGTTCGAAGGTGTAGCGCACGTCTTCGGCGGTGATCGGCGTGCCGTCGTCAAACCTGGCCTCGGGATTGAGGTAGAAACGCAGCCAGCGGCGATCCTCATCCAGCTCCATCTGCTGCGCCACCAGACCATAGACGCTGTAGGGTTCATCCTTGCTGCGATAGGCCAACGGTGCGTAGAGCCAGCCGTCGACTTCGGCCACACCAGTGCCTTTGTCGATGTAGGGAATCAAGTGATCGAACGGGCCGCTTTCCAGCGACGAGCGCCGCAGCGTACCGCCCTTGGGGGCGTTGGGGTTGGTGTAGGCCAGGTGCTGGAAGTCGGGGGCGTACTTGGGCGCTTCGCCGTAGATCGTCAGCGCTGGTTGCGGGGTGGCCCAGCTGAATGAGGTTAAAAGCGAAACAGCGCTGAATAAAATGAGCCTGGAGAACATTGGCAGATCCTTTTACGCGGTGCTGCGACTGGCCTCTTGGCGGGCTTACTCGCGAAGGCGTCGGCACAGTCACCAAACATCCTGCCTACCTGTGATGTGCAACAGGTCGGCGACTTTTATAGGGCGGACTTAGATCAATAAGTGACTAAAATCCGCCCGCACTGAGCGGATTCAGAACTTGTAACTGACCCGCGTGTACAGCGTCCGCCCAAACGGATCGCCGTATTTCGGGTCGTAGCCGCTCTGGAATGTGTAGGTCTGGTTGCTGAACGGTGGCTCGCGGTCGAACAGGTTCTTCGCGCCGAGGGTTACGCTGAGGGTCTTGCGCCAGGTGTAAGTGCCAGCCAGGTCCCAGACGTTGTATGAGCCGACGTAATCGTGAGTCTCGCGGTCGGAGTCGTGGTAACCGCTGGTGTAGCGGTTGGTCAGGGCAACGCCGTAAGGGCCGTAATTCCAGCTGCCGGTCAGGCTGTGACGCCAGCGGGCTACGGCACCGGCCGAGGCGAAATCGCCGCCGCGGAAATCGCCAAGCTTGTCGATGTAGTCGCCCTTGAGTTGCTGTTGATACTCGTAACGACTGACGTACGTGCCTTGCAGGCCAATGCCGAAATTGCCATATGGAGTGCTCGGCAAGCGGTAATCGAAGCTGACATCGACGCCGTTGGTCTTGATCTTGCCGAGGTTGGCCAGGCCAGTGACGATGTGATCGATGGAGCCGTCAGGCTTGCGGATCAGGCGATCCGGGTACAGTTCGGGGTTCTCGAACACCGCCGACTCCGGGAATTCGGCGATCTGATTGGCAATGTTGATCCACCAGAAATCCAGCCCGGTAGTCAGGCGCTCGAACGGCTGATAGACGAAACCGAGGGTGACGTTACGCGCGGTTTCCGGGCTGAGGTCAGTGTTACCGCCAGTGCGACTGTAGAACTGCTGGGCGCAGTCGCGGTTGGCGATTCCGCCGTTGCTCGGGTTGCCACCGGCGCACAGCCGTGGATCGTTGTAGTTGGCGACAGTGAAGGTGGTGAAATTTGGGTTGTACAACTCATACAGCGACGGCGCGCGGAAACCTTCGCTGTATGCGCCACGCACCACCAGTTCCTTGAATGGCTGGAAGCGGAACGAATATTTCGGGTTGGTGGTGCTACCGAAATCGCTGTACTTGTCATGCCGCACGGCGGCGGACAATTCGAGGCTGTCGAGCACCGGCACGTTGACCTCGGCGTATTGCGCCGAGACGCTGCGATCGCCGGCAACACTGGCATTCGGATCGACACCCAGGCTTTGCACATCGGCGGCGAACTGCGCGAAGTCCTGATGGAAATCCTCCTTGCGATACTCGCCGCCCAGCGCCAGTGCCGACGGGCCGGCACCGAACCAGTCGCCAATCTCGCGGCTGACTCGCCCGTCAATCGCCTTGACCCGCCCGACCGCCGTCGAGTAATCGCCATCCACCGCGTTGGCTGCCAGCAACGCCTGCCCGGCAGCCGTCTGCGCGCCAAACGGGTTGATGATGCCGCTGGCAATTCCGGCGCTCACAGCGTGGTCGTTGACGTAGCCAGCCTCGATGGCATTGACCACTTTGTTCTGGTTGTACGACGCGCCGACGTTGTAATCCCAGCCAACCACGTTGCCGTCGAAGCTCAACAGCAAACGCTGGCCGGTATTGTCGTCTTCATGTTGGCGAGCGCCGACCGCGGTTTCGCGCCAGTTCACATCCACCGGTTGCGTCGGGTCGAGGACAAAACCGTTGGGGCCTGGAGTAATGCCGTTACCGGGATAGAACGTCGTGCCGGGGTTGACCTGGTTGCCCATCAGCGTACCGGGACCGATCTGCGTACGGTTTTCGTTGCGTGCCCAGAAGTATTCGAGGCTGACGTTGTGATCGTCCGAGAGCTTGCCGGTGGCTTTGGCGAACGCCGAGGTCTTTTCGGTTTCCGGCACCAGATCGAGATAGTTCCACAGGCTCTGGCGGCAGATGCCATTGCGCGACAGCAGGCCGGGCGCGTTGCAACCGGAACCGGCCAATGGGTTGGTGGCGTTGCTGCCCTGGCTCCAGTTGGCCGGCGATGCGGTGCCGGAGGTGTAATCGAGGCCACGCCCGGGCTGATAGTTGTAGGTGTAGCCGCGATCTTCGGCGGCCAGCCGTTGCTGCTTGTCATAACTGACCACACCGAACACGTTGAAGCGGTCATCCTGCAAATCACCGAAGCCCCAGCTGCCGCTGAAATTACGGCTTTCACCGCCGCCGGCATGGGTTGGTGTGTCGTAGTTGGTACTCAGTTGGCCTTCGGTGAGGCTGGTCTTGGTGATGAAGTTGATCACCCCACCAATCGCATCGGTCCCGTACAACGCCGACGCGCCGTCACGCAGGACCTCCACGCGGTCGATGGCGGCGAACGGAATGGTATTCAGGTCAACGCCGGAACCATTGATCGCATTGGTTGCGTTGTTGCTCAGCCGCCGTCCGTTGAGCAGCACCAGGGTTTTGTTCGGGCCGATGCCACGCAAATCGGCATACGACGCCCCGCCGCTGCTCGAACCCACCGAACGACCGGAGCCGACCGAGGACTGGTTGGCGGAAATCCGGCTCACCAGTTCTTCCGTGGTGCTCACCCCCTGCTCGCGCAGTTCTTCAACTCGCAGGATAGTGACCGGCACTGCCGTTTCAGCATCGACCCGGCGAATCGCCGTGCCGGTGACCTCGACGCGTTGCAACTGAGTAGTGGGCTCGTCGGCAGCGACTGTCGGCAAACTATTGATCGCCAGCAGCAAGGCCAGGCTCAAACGGGATCTAACGGGTGAAAAATGGATCATGAACAGCCATCCCTGCGTTTTGGTTTATGCAGGGATGTGCAATGGACAGGAGTGTTTTATAGAGGCCGGTTTAGACCGATGGGTGATGAGGTTATGCAAAAAAATGGCAAGGACACATCAAGCCAATGCGATGTCCCTCAGCAACCGCGTATCCTCGGCCCGAGACTGCCCCCCAAGGCGCGAGCTGCCATCTCCAGCACCAACGTGTACCGGTAAGCGACGACGCTCCGCATCGGTTAAAGCCGTACCGCTTTTCCTTCCTTCAGCAGTCGCCGTACGGTTCTGACAGACTTGCCGGTAATACGTTAACTGCGCGCTCAACTACCGAAGTGATAACTCACATCCAGCCACCACTGCCGCCCGTAGGGGTCGTAGTTGCCGGTCGGGTAATACGGCCAGCCGGCCGAGTCATCGTGCTTGATCTGGTTGAGTACGTTGTTCACCGTCAACCCGACGCTGGCGCGCTCATTGAGCTTGTAGCGTGCACTGGCGTTGAACACCGTCCATGGCGACAGCCGCCCGTCACCCGCGCCGTTGGTGACCGAGCCGTAGCGAATGCCCATCAGCGTCGCCGTGGCCTTCTGATAATCCCAGGTCAGGCTGGCGTTGACCTTGCTGCGCCAGTCGTAGTTGGTGCGCGAAGTGCGCAAGTCCTGGGTCGGTGCCTCGTCCGACTCCTTGTAGAAATGCGACAGCACCAGCGTATAGCCCAGCGCCGAACTGAAGGCGCCGTACTGGCCCGCGCCCCAGCGGATGTTGCTCTTGAAGTCCAGGCCGCTGACCCGCTCGCTGGCGGCGTTGATCGCGTTGACCCGCACCCGTTGCAACTGGTTGGGGTCGATGGCGGCATTACCCGGGTTGCGGTCGATGCGCGCCAGGGTGGATTGGCAGTTGGCCGAGTTGATGTCCTGGGTGCCGTTGCGGCATTCGTTCTCTTGCTGCAACAGACGGTTTTCGTCGACGGTGGTCAGCAGGTCGTCGATCTCGACTCGCCAGAAATCCGTGGAGAAATCGAAATTGCGCGACGGCGACCAGACAAAACCGTAGGTCCAGGATTTGCCGCGCTCGGACTCAAGGTCTGGCGTGCCACTCTGGGTGTAATCGACCCGCCCGCGATCACACGCGCCCTGCACACCCTGGCTGCAACCGTAATAATCGATTTGCGCCGGGTAGTAGCCGTTGCTGTCGGATTGGTAGATGTAGTTCAAATCCGGTGCACGGAAACTGGTGCCATAGCTGCCACGCAGCAACAGGCTGCTGATCGGGCGCCATTCCAGGCCCAGGTTGTAGGTCTTCTGCTGTTCGCTGCGATCGCTGAACTTGTATTGATCCCAACGCCCAGCGGCTGTTGCCAGCACGGTGTCGGTCACCGGAATGCTGAACTCGCCACCGGCGGCATAACGCTTGCGCGAACCACCGGAACTTTGCGCCGGGCTCACACCATAGAATGTGCCGTCATTCAGGCCGTCATCCGGGTCGACGCGATATTCCTGTTTGCCCGCCTCCAGCACGCCGGCAAACCCCACCGGGCCGGCCGGCAAGTCAAACAGATCGCCGTTGATCGAAGCGTTATAACTGGTCGAGACCGACTTGCTGCGCTGGGTCAGGTTACTGCGAAACTGCTCCCATTCCTGAGGCGTCAGCGGCCGGTCGAGGCGTGAAGCATCGGGGGCGAACACCGGGTATCCGTCACGCGTGCCCAGTTGCGGGCCGAGGTAGAAGTCCTGAATCGAGGCCAGCGGCGTGTAGCGCGTGGTTCTGACGCTGCGGTATTCCGAGCGGTTGGCCGCCAGATCGTAACGCCAGCCGGTGTCGGCAATCTTGTCCGAGAGGCCGAGGGTGCCGGTCCATGACGTGTCGGTCCACTTGCTGTTGTTGCTGGTGCGACCACCGATTTCCTCTTCGCCATAACGCCGATACCAGCGCTCCAGATTGCCGCTGTTCTGGTTGATGAAATCCGGCGAGGTGAAGGTCGGACCCCGCGTGTTGTTCTGGATGTGATCGAGTCCATACATCAGGTCGGCAAACACCTGGCCGCTGTCACTGAAGTGCCAGGTACCGCGGGTGTAGCCGTCGTAGTTTTCCTTTTGCGTTTGAATGGTCCAGTAATCGTTGTACATCTGATCGGTGCGGCAGCGGCCAGCGTTGTTCAGCAGCTTGTTGTCGAAGGTGCCTTGATAAGCGCCGCAACCGGGGCCGAGGTAGCGGTTGTTGCTCAGGTCGCGGCGGTAGCCGACGTCCGCCAGAGGCCCGCTCTGCATGAAGCCACGGTCGTCGGCCCAGATCGGATCGCGGTTGGTCAGTTCCACGCCGAACAAGCCGTCAAAATCGCCCCAACTGCCGCCACCGCTGATTTGCAGACGCTGGTTGTCGCCACCGCCGCGCTCGCTGGTGCCGCCCTTGAGATTGACGTCGATGCCATTGATCTGCTTCTTGAGGATGATGTTGACCACCCCGGCAATCGCGTCCGAACCGTAGATCGCCGAGGCCCCGCTGCTGAGGATTTCGATACGGTCGATGACCGCCGATGGAATGTTCGCCAGGTTGGTGAAGTTGACCTTGCCGTCGTACGGCGTCGGGTAATCGGCAACGCGCCGGCCGTTGATCAACACCAGTGTGTGGTTGGGCCCGAGGCCGCGCAGGTTGATCGCGCTGGCCGCCGGTTGCCAGGTGTTGCCGTAATCCTCGCCTTGGGTCATGCCGGTGTTTTGCGTTTGTGTGGCCAACGCGTCGTAGACGTTCTTGTAGCCGCGCGCTTCCATCTCTTCATGGGTGATGACGTTGACCGGGGTCGCGCCATCGCTCTGCGCCCGGGCGATTCGCGAGCCGGTGACGGTGACTTTTTCCATGCGGTAATCGGCACTGGTGGCCGGTGCCACGGCGCTGACTTTCGCCGCTACCGGCGTGCGCGCCTCGCCTTCGCGCACGCTCAGGCCTTGAGCGCTTTGCTCGACTTGCAGGCCGCTGCCGAGCAGCGCTTTCTCCACCGCCTGGCGTCCGCCCAACGCACCGCGCACCGCACTGCTGCGCTTGCCTTGCACCAGGTTCTGGCTGAAGGAAATGGGGACGCCGGTCTGGCGCGAAATGTCCAGCAGCACCTCATCGAGCGGCCCGCTGGCAATGTCGAAAGTGAAAACCTGGGTCGCAGAATCCTGCGCGTAAACCGCGATCGGCCCAAGCCCCAACGCCAATGCGGCGGCGAGGGTCAGGCAAGGTAATTGTTGTTTGAGTGAGAGCATCGAGGGGCTTCCCTGTTGAAGGCGTCTGCAGGGAATGAGCAGCGGGCCGGCGCTTTTTATAGGGCGGCGATTAGGCCAAGAAGTTATGAGGCTATAACCGCGCGCCGATGCTGACCCAGTACGGGTTGTGCCAGGTAACGCGGATCGGCAGCGAACGCTCCAGCAGTTGCAGGGTGCGGTCACTGTCGTCGAGCGGATAAAGGCCGCTCAGGCGCAAATCGGCCACCTCGGGACTCAGGTGCAGGATGCCCCGGCGGTAGCGGCGCAGGCTGTCGATCACTTCACTCAGCGGCCGGTCACGCACTTCCAGGCGACCTTGCACCCAGGCGCCTTCCTGACCGTTGCTGCGTTCCAGAGCCAGAATGCCCTGCGCGTTGAACGACAGACTCTCCCCCGCCTCCACCACTTGCCGCACACCGCCAGCCGTGACCACTTCAACCTGTGAATGCAGCATCACCAGCCGGGTAAAATCATCGCTCTGTTGCACGAGAAATTTCGTTCCGAGCGCACGCATCCGGCCGTGTTCGGTCGCGACCACAAACGGTCGCGAAGGATCCTTGGCCACGTCCACCAGCAACTCGCCACTGCGCAACGCCAACAGGCGCTGCTGCGGATCGAATTGCGCCACCACCCGCGTCCGCGCATTCAGACTCAGCGCACTGCCATCCTCCAGAGTGAAACTGCGTCGTTCACCGGTGCCAGTCGCCAGTTCCCCGGCCTCCGGCAGCCAGCCGTAACGACGTCCGAGCAACCCGGCCAACACAGCGACGCCGAGCACACTCAGGCTGCCGCTGAGAAAACGTCGCCGGCTCGATGGCGCATTCAGGCTGTGCAGCAGACTGTTGCGCGGCAACCCGCGAAGGGTCGGATGGCGCAACAGGCTAAGGCCGCCGCCCATTTGTTCGATGATCCGCTGATGCTGTGGGTCAGCCGCTCGCCATGCCTCGAACGCCGCGCATTCACCGGCGCTGGCTTCGCCGGACTGCAACAGCGCCATCCATTGCGCCGCCTCATCGATCACCGCTTCGTCCGGCCTCATGTCTGCATCGCCTGATAGCAACGCTTGAAAGCCTCAACCATGTATTGCTGCACGCGGCTGGTTGAAACGCCGAGGCGTTCGCCGATTTCGCTGTAGGTCAATCCGTCCAGTTGATGATAGAGAAACGCGGCCTTGGCCTTGGCCGACAAACCGTTGAGCAAGCGATCGACCGCCAGCAGCGCCTCGATCACCAGCGCCCGTTCTTCCGGCGATGGATGCACCGGTTCGGGCGCCAGCGCCAGGCTTTCCAGATAGGCGCGTTCGAGGTCCTGGCGGCGCCAGCCCTCATAGACCAGGCGCCGGGCGATGGTGGTCAACAGTGCCCTTGGTTCACGAATGGCGGTCGGGTCCGGCAGGGCCAACACCCGAAGAAACGTTTCCGATGCGATGTCTTGTGCACTGTGTGGGCAACCCAGCGTGCGGCCAACGGCAGCGCACAGCCAGCGATAGTCCTTTTGGAACATTTGCCCAATCATCCGGTAATGCGGGTTCTGAACATCACCCATGCCTTGCTCCCTGAAACGGGTCCCACCCGCTGCGAAAAACCATCGTTCTGCCGGGATCGTCCGGCTCTGAATCAGGGGCGACTGTGCAATAGCACTGCTTACATTTGAAGTAATTAAAAATCAGGATAATCAAACTATTAAGAATAAGACGCGCCGTCGCCGCAAAAATATTGACTGACACAACGTTGACCCCGGTCAGTGGGACGCCATGAAGCACTCACTAATCTGCGCGCTCCATCGAAAGCCAAGGACGGCTCACCGAGAGCCCGCGGCTGTCCCTTCAAGGAAGAAAACCATGCGATCACTGAAGATTATTCTGCTGTCCTCGGCATTCAACGGCCTGACCCAACGCGCCTGGCTGGAACTGCGTCAGGCCGGGCATTCACCCAGCGTCGTGGTGTTCACCGACGAAGCATCGGTGTGCGAACAGATCGAACACAGCGGCGCCGATCTGGTGATCTGCCCGTTTCTCAAGGACCGCGTGCCGCACGCACTCTGGAGCAATGCGCGACGTCCGGTGGTGATCATCCACCCGGGCATCGTCGGCGATCGTGGTGCCAGTGCGCTGGACTGGGCGATCAGCAACGAGCTGACCCGTTGGGGCGTGACCGCCCTGCAAGCGGTGGAAGAAATGGACGCCGGCCCGGTCTGGGCCACCTGCGAATTCAACCTGCCGTCGGGTTTGCGCAAGTCCGAGCTGTACAACGGTCGCGTCAGCGATGCGGCCAGTCTGTGCATTCGCGAAGTGGTCGAGAAATTCATCGACGGCTTCACTCCGGTCGCGCTGGATTACGCCGACCCGAAAGTCCGTGGCCGCTTGCAACCGAACATGAAGCAGGACGATCGCACCTTCAGTTGGCACGACTGCTCGCGCTTCATCAAACGCTGCATCGACGCCGCCGACGGCCAGCCCGGGGTACTGGCGAGTCTGGCCGGCGGGCAGTATTACGTGTACGACGCGCACCTTGATCAGCGCACCGGCATTCCCGGCAAGATCCTCGCGGTGCATGACGACGCGGTGCTCGTCGCTACCGGTGACCACAGCCTGTGGATCGGCTCGCTGCGGCGCAAACCATTGCCAGGCGAAGAAACATTCAAACAACCGGCACGGCACGTGCTGGCGGGGCAGTTGGCCGGTGTGCCAACCCTCGACTGGTCGATCGCCAACCAGCCGTTCAACGAGGAGGCGTATCAGCCAATCCGCTACCGCGAGTCCGGGCACGTCGGTGAGCTGACCTTCGAGTTCTACAACGGCGCGATGAGCACCGAACAGTGTCAGCGTATGGTCGAGGCGCTGCGCTGGGCCAAGTCCCGTGACACCCGGGTGCTGTTGATCAAAGGCGGGCGCGGCAGCTTTTCCAACGGTGTGCACCTGAACGTGATTCAGGCCGCGCAGGACCCGGGCGCCGAGGCCTGGGCGAATATTCAGGCGATCGACGATGTATGCGCCGAACTGCTCAGCGCACCGCAACTGGTGGTCAGTGGCGTGACCGGCAATGCCGGGGCCGGCGGCGTGATGCTGGCACTGGCGGCAGACATTGTGTTTGCCCGGGCTGACATCGTGCTCAATCCGCACTACAAGAGCATGGGCCTGTATGGCTCGGAATACTGGACCTACAGCCTGCCCCGCGCGGTCGGCCCGACGATGGCCGAACAACTGACCCAGGCCTGTCTGCCGGTCAGCGCCACGCAGGCGCTGCAACTGGGCATGGTCCAGGAAATCGGCCCGCGCTGCCCGGACGAGTTCTCGCTGTGGCTGCTGCAACGGGCCAACGCGGCGCTGACCGATCCGACCTATGCCGCCGTGCGTGAACGCAAGTTGCGCGCTGATCAGGTGCTGATCGAGCAATGCCGGGAAAGCGAGCTGCAGGAAATGCAGGAAGACATGCTCTACAACCGCAACCAGTTCGCCGAGAAGTGCAGTCATTTCGTTTACAAGCGCAAAGCCTGCGGCACCCCGGCGCGATTGGTGGCGGACTGGGCGCGAGTGCGCAAGGTCGAATTGGCGGGTTGATGATGCGGTGACCGGGCGGGCCTCTTCGCGGGCAAGCCCGGCTCCCACAGGTTTCTGCATCGCTCACAAAATCCATGTCCACCAGCGATCCCTGTGGGAGCCGGGCTTGCTCGCGAAAGCGGTGGGTCAGTCAATGTTGGTTTGACAGGCAGACCGCCATCGCGAGCAGGCACACTCCTACAGGAGGGCTGTGTCGGTCACAAAATCCATGGCCACCACCGATCCCTGTGGGAGCCGGGCTTGCCCGCGAAAGCGGTGGGTCAGTCAATGTTGGTTTGACAGACAGACCGCCATCGCGAGCAGGCTCACTCCTATAGGGGTTTGTGTCGGTCACAAAATCCATGGCCACCACCGATCCCTGTGGGAGCCGGGCTTGCTCGCGAAAGCGATGGGTCAGTCAATGTTGGTTTGACAGACAGACCGCCATCGCGAGCAGGCTCACTCCTACAGGGGGTTGTGTCGGTCATAAATTCCATGGCCACCGCAGCTCCCTGTAGGAGTGAGCCTGCTCGCGATGAACGATGACGCGGTGTCGAGCCGGCACTTACAATGCCTGCACCTCAGACACCGGCCCGCCCATGGACATCGACCTCGCCCGCACCTTTCTGGAAATCGTCCGCCACGGCAGCCTGGCCGCCGCGGCGCAGAAACTGTTCGTCACGCAAACAGCGATCACCGCCCGGGTGCAGAAGCTCGAAAGCCAACTGGGCAGTACGCTGTTCGTGCGCAACCGCGCCGGCGCGAAGTTGACGGCCAACGGCGAGGCCTTCGTGGTTTACGCCAACCAACTGGTGCAAACCTGGGAGGCAGCGCGGCGTGACCTGCCGCTGCTGGACGGTTATCACAATGTGCTGCACATCGGCGGCGAAGTCAGCCTGTGCAACCCGTTGATGCTCAGTTGGGCGGCTGAACTGCGCGCGAAAATCCCCGGGCATGCGCTGCGCATGGAAATCCGCGACGGCGAAAACCTGCTGCGCCAACTCGAACTCGGCGTGCTCGATGCCGCACTGGTCTATCAGCCGGAATACTGGCCCGGCCTGCAAGTCGAGCAGGTGTTGGAGGAAAAACTCATTCTGGTACGTGCCCCGAATCGCCCGGATCCCTACGTCTACATCGACTGGGGGCCGGACTTTCGCCGGCAGCACGACGCCGCCCTGCCGGACAAAGCCAAGGCGGCGCTGAGCTTCAACCTCGGCCCGCTGGCCCTGCAATACATCCTCGAACACGGTGGCAGCGGCTACTTCCGCACCCGCGTAGTGCGCAGCTATCTGGAAAGCGGTGCGCTGGAAGCGGTGACCAAGGCCCCGGAATTCGGCTACCCGACCTATCTGGTGTACGCCCGCGAACGCGACTCAGCCGCGCTGCAGCAGGCCTTCGATCTGCTGCGTCAGGTGATCGAGACCGATGACGACTGGTCGCAGCGCTGGAACCCGTTGAGCTGAATCGGCCGCTTTACACCGGAGCATGGCGCAACTGACCTCAAGGTCCGGCCTGCACAAGCAGCCGGATCGGCTAATCTGCCGGGTATAACAACAATACCCACAGGTGAACGCATTGAGGCAGACCACCGAGGCATTCCGCAGCCGCTACCGTGCGGCCATCCATCCGCTGTACAACCCGTGGCTGCACGGCGCCTTCGTGCTGCTGTTCGGCGTACTGGCGATTGGCGCGTTCTGGAGCAGCGTACAGCAGGTACGAGCGCTGGAATGGCTGACCGTGCCGCTGACCCTGCTGTTCTTCAACTTTGGCGTGTACATGGTCCATCGCCATCTCGGCCATCACAAAAAAACGTTCGCCAAACTGTTTTATGCGCGGCATGCCGGTGACCACCACAGCTTTTTCACGCCCGGGCACATGACCTATGACGGCGCCCGCGACTGGCGAGTGATCCTGTTTCCGGCCTGGCTGATCGTGGTGCATACGCTGATCATCACGCTGCCGTTGTGGTGGCTGTTTGCACAGGTCAACGCCAATGTCGCCGGGCTGTTCGGCGGCTGCATGGTGCTGGGCTACCTGACCTACGAGGTGTTTCACGCCTGCGAGCATCTGCCGCCGAATAATCCGCTGACCCGCCTGCCGTGGATCCGCCAGATGCGTCATCTGCATGAACTGCATCACCGCCGCGAGCGCATGCAGGAGCGCAATTTCAACATCGTGTTGCCGTTGATGGATTACCTGTTCGGCACCCTGTACTGGGAGCCGCAACCCGCCCCGCTGCGTTATTCGAGACCGCCCATGACCCGCATGCAGCATCAAATCGACATCGCTGGCGAGCCGATCGCCGTGCTTCGTTACGCCGCCAGCGTCCATCACTGGCCCGAATGGCACCCGTCGTCGCTGAAAATCGACGGCCCGCAAGGCCCGTTGCATGCCGGGGCGCGCTTTGAAGAAGACATCCATGCCGGCGGGCGCGCCGGTCACTTGAGCTGGGAAGTCAGCGAATACCTGCCCGGCCGGCGCTGGTGCGCACGGGCGCGGGGCGATCACGGTTTATCGCTGCTGCTGACCTACGAATGCACCGCCGAAGCCGCCGGCACGCGGTTTGTGCGCACCCTGGATTATCGGTTCGACGGATTAGGCATGCGCGTTGCCAATCTATTGCTGTTGAAGCGGCGCATCGAGCGCGAATCGGCTACGTCGATGCAGGCCCTGCGCGACATGGCACTCAAGCACCTGGCGCTGACGGGGCATCATTCATGAAGCGACTGCTGTTGCTGCTGGTCATCCTCGTCATCGCCTTTGTGCTGTTGATGCCAACCAAGGTTCAGCCGGTGGCCTGGAAGCCGCCAGCGGCACCCTCACTGAGCGAGGGGCCATACGCCGAAAACCAGCGGCTCAAAGCCGCCGAACAGGTCGGCCCCGGCGACATCGATGGCCCGGAAGCCCTGCTGCTGGAAGGCGATTTCCTGATCACCGGCCTGCATGACGGACGGCTGATCCGCACCAGCCTCGATGGCAAGTCGCGCCAAGTCCTCAGCGACACCGGCGGCCGTCCTCTGGGCCTGGCGCGGCATCCCAACGGCTTGCTGGTGATCGCCGACGGGGTCAAGGGCTTGCTGTCACTCGACGCCCAAGGCCGGCTGATTGCCCTGACCACTGAGGCCAACGGCCTGCCGTTCGGCTTCACCGACGATGTGGCCATCGACAAGGCCGGGCATTACGCCTACTTCAGCGATGCCAGCAGTCGCTGGGGCTATGGTCATGACGGTGAGGCAATCATCGAACACGGTGGCGATGGGCGTTTGCTGCGTTACGACTTTCAGACTGGCAAGACCAGCGTGCTGCTCGACAAGCTGGAATTCGCCAACGGCGTGACCCTCGGCCCGGATGACGCCTATGTGCTGGTCAATGAAACCGGCGCCTATCGCATCAGCCGTTACTGGCTGAGCGGCCCCAAGGCGGGGACTCACGACCTGTTCATCGACAACCTGCCGGGCCTGCCGGACAACCTCGCCTTCAATGGCAGCAACCGCTTCTGGGTCGCGCTCTATGCGCCGCGCAATGCCTTGCTCGATGGCACCGCCGGGTATCCGCTGGTGCGCAAGATGATCGTGCGGGCACTCACCGTGCTGCCCAAGCCAGTAGAGAAACGCGGGTTCGTGCTGGGGCTGGATCTGCAGGGCAAGGTGATCGCCAACCTGCAGGACGCCAGCAGCGGCAATTACTCGCCGATCACCACGGCGCGCGAGTATGGGGACTGGTTGTACCTGGGGTCGCTGAAGGCTTCGCACATGGCGCGGTTGCCGTTGGCTGAGGCGCTGAAGTAATACTTGGCAAAGGTGCGAGCGAGCTTGCTCGCGAAAGCGCTGTGTCAGGCGATGATGATCTCGACCGGGTTGGCCTCTTCGCGAGCAAGCCCGCTCCCACAAGTTAGTGGGTTGTCTGCAAATCTTGTTAACGCCACTGGGCCCTGTGGGAGCGGGCTTGCTCGCGAAAGCGGTGGTCCAGGCGAAAAAAATGCTGGATGTGCCGGGCTCTTCGCGAGCAGGCTCGCTCCCACAAGTTAGTGGGTTGTCTGCAAATCTTGTTAACGCCACTGGACCCTGTGGGAGCGGGCTTGATCGCGAAATCGGTGGTCCAGGCGAAAAAAATGCTGGATGTGCCGGGCTCTTCGCGAGCAGGCTCGCTCCCACAAGTTAGTGGGTTGTCTGCAAATCTTGTTAACGCCACTGGGCCCTGTGGGAGCGAGCCTGCTCGCGAAGGCGGTGTGTCAGTTGCCGGATCTGTCGAACTTGTCGGGGTCTTCGTCTTCTGGAAGATCCTTGTCCGGCTCTTCAGGCACGGTCGTTGTGTGCGCCGGGCTGTTGGGCTCCGGATGTGTTGGAACCGGGTCGAATGCGCCCTGCTCTTCACTGGGGAATCTGGGTTGGTTCATAAGGCACCTCGCAAAGAGTCGCTAAATGAAGACTCTGAACATTCGAGGTGCCGTTCGTGGTCGTCGTTCCCGTCGTTTCACCCCCCAGAGGCGGCGGCGCGACTGACGGTCAGGATCGAGCCTGCAACTGCGCAACGATCTTGTCTTTGACCTGCAGGCGTTTTTCTTTGAGTTTCTTCAATGTGTCATCGCTGGGCGCATCCGAGGTCGCCGTCTCGGCCTTGACTACTTCGGCGTCCGCCTGGGAATACTTGTTGATCAGTGCGTCCAGAAATGGATCCTCGGTGCGTTTTGGCTGGATCTCTTCCTTCGTAAGTTTCAAGTCCTGATACAGGTCATGGGTCACCGGCATGGAACACCTCCGTCAGTTGATCGGCAGCCGACGCGACCGATTGCGTCAGCCAGTATCAGAATGGCCTTGGTTGAGCCGTTCTGTCGACCACCTGTCAGACCAGCGGTGGCCGTTCGTCGCCCTGTCGTAAACGCGATCAAACCTTTGCCCGCTCCGTTCCCTCCATTGAGTAACGTCAACAAAAACCTGCGTGGAGAAACACCAATGGACGGATTCAACCTGCGTCATCTCGTGTTGGCTGTCGCTTTGAGCAGCGGCATGGGCAGTGCCTTCGCCGCCACCTCGAACAATTTCGTCGACAACGCTGCAGCCGGTGGCATCTCGGAGATCGAGACCAGTCGCCTCGCCCTGGAAAAAAGCCAGTCGGCCGACATCAAGGCATTCGCCAACATGATGATCAGCGATCACGGCAAGGCCAACGATGAGCTGGCCGGCATTGCCAAGGCCAATGACATCAAGGTCCCGGACACCACCACCCTGGTCAAGCAGGCCAAGGAAAAGATCCTCGACATGCGCGATGAGTCCTTCGATGCAGCCTACGCCAACAACCAGGTCAAGGCCCACGAAGAAACCATCGAACTGTTCAAGAAAGAAGCCAACACCGTCACCGACGACCAGGTCAAAGGCGCCACGGAGCTGAAAGCCTTTGCGCAGAAAATGCTCCCGGCGCTGGAAAAACACCTGGCCGCTGCCAAAGAGCTGCAGGCCAAACACCCCAGCAAATAAACCTGCCGCCCGCCCCCGCAAAGCCGCATCCCTCGGATGCGGCTTTTTTATTGCCAGGCCAAAGCTGCGCCCGCAAAAAAACGCGAACTGCAGCCATGCCGACTAGAGTTATTCGGGCGCTCCTTGCGCCAGATCAAAAATATCCTTTTGGCCACGAACAACTATTTCGAACGCCAAAGGTCACTGACTTCACGCCGGTCATTTTTTGCAGAACCGGCCCCTGATTCGTTACGGAGCAACAGGCACATGGCAGCACTGCAGAACAGCACACTCGATGCGATGAAGAACAAACAACCACAACTGCTGAGCGAATGGATCAACGGCCTGGAAGCCATAGGTGCCACCCGCAACCTCAAAGACCATGACGTGCAGCAGCAGACCGCAGAATTTCTGCAACTGGTGGTCAATGGTCTGGAAAACGACAACAGCACCAACATCAACGCAGCGGGTTGGGAAACCACACGTCAATTCCTCGAAAAACTGTCCCACAGCCGCGCCCTGCTCGGGCAGGATTCGCAACAGACCGCCAGCTTCATTTTTTCCCTCAAGGGCCCCCTGTTTGCCCTGCTGCAAAATCATTACCGCGAGCAACCGGCACTACTCGCCGAACAGCTCTGGGAAATCTCCGAACTGCTCGACGCGTTCGGCATGCACACCATTCGCACCTTCCAGAAATCCCGTGAGGCGGTAATCAAGCGCCAGCAGGAAGAACTGCTGGAACTCTCCACCCCAGTGGTCAAGCTGTGGGATGGCGTACTCGCACTGCCGATGATCGGCACCCTCGATTCGCAACGCACCCAAGTGGTCATGGAGTCGCTGCTGCAACGCATCGTCGACACCGGTTCGGAAATCGCCATTATCGACATCACAGGCGTGCCGACCGTCGACACATTGGTCGCTCAGCATCTGCTGAAAACCGTCACCGCGATTCGCCTGATGGGTGCGGACTGCATCATCAGCGGCGTGCGTCCGCAAATTGCCCAGACCATCGTGCACCTGGGTCTCGACCTGCAAGGCGTGGTGACCAAAGCCAACCTGGCTGATGCACTGAAGCTCGCCCTCACCCGCCTGGGCATCAGCCTCGGCAAAGCGGTCTGAGCCGATGGAACGTATCCCGATCCTACAAATGGGCGATTTTCTGCTCGTCACCATCCAGGTCGACATGCATGACCAATTGGCCCTGACCCTGCAGGACGATTTGTCCGAGCGCATCAGCAAGACATCGGCGCGCGGGGTGTTGATCGACATCTCGGCGCTGGACATGGTCGATTCGTTCATCGGCCGGATGATCGGCACCATCTCCGGCCTGTCGAAAATCATGGACGCCGAAACCATGCTGGTGGGCATGCAACCGGCGGTGGCGATCACCCTGGTCGAGCTTGGCCTGACGCTGCCGGGCGTCAGTACCGCGCTGAACGTCGAGCGCGGGATGAAACTGCTGCAGGAACGAGTACGCCAACAATGACCGTGCGCAGTAGCGGTACTCAACCGATCAACATCGAGCAGGACGTGGTGCTCGCCCGGCAGACGGCGCGCAAACTGGCCACCGAATGCGGCATGCGCCTGATCGACCTGACCAAACTGGTGACCGCCGTCAGCGAGCTGGCGCGCAACACCATGGTCTATGGCGGTGGCGGCGACATGGACTGGCAGATCCTCGACGAGAACAGCAAGACCGGCCTGCGCCTGACCTTCCGCGACGAAGGCCCGGGCATCGCCGACCTCAAACTGGCGATGACCGACGGCTGGACCTCCGGCAGCGGCCTGGGGCTGGGGCTGACCGGCGCCAAGCGACTGGTCGATGAATTTGAACTGGACACCGAGCCCGGCAAGGGCACTCGTATAACGATTACCCGATGGACATGAATATCAGCGGGTCGCTGACCCAGGTCTTGCTGATTGAAGACAGCAGCCAGATCGGCCACGCACGGCGTACTGCGCAACGGCTTGCCGAGCAACAGGGTTTCGATGAGACCGATGCCGGACGCGTGGCACTGGTCGCCACCGAGCTGGCGAGCAACGTACTCAAGCACGCCAGTCGCGGCGAATTTCACCTGCGGCTGTTGCCACGGGCCAACGGGTCTGGCATCGAGATGCTCGCGGTCGATCGTGCTCAGGGTTTCGACCTGGACGCCTGCCTCACCGATGGTTTTTCCACCGGCGGTACCCAAGGCATCGGTCTTGGCGCCGTGGCACGCCAGACCGAAGTGTTCGACGTGCACGCCGATGCCCGTGGCGCGGTGCTGCTGGCGCGTTTGTACCCACGTGGCGACCGGCAGCCCGACTTGCGTTACGGCGTCAGCCAGCACTCGTTGCACAACGATCCGGCCTGCGGTGACACCTGGCATCTGGCGTACAACGGCGCCAACGTCAGTGCACTGCTGATCGACGGTCTCGGCCACGGCGAGGATGCCGAACGCGCGGCCAGGGCGGGCGAACGGGCCTTCGCCCGGACCCCGTTCGCCAGTCCGGTGCTGCTGATGGAGGATATGCACCGCGACATGATCGGCACCCGCGGCGGCGCGGCAGCCTTTGCGCAGTTCCATGCTGCTCGCGACGGCCTGACCTTTACCGGCGTCGGCAACATCGGCGCCAGCCTGATCGCCCCCGACAAATCGCGGGGCCTGGCCTCGCACCCGGGCATCGTCGGCGGCCAATACCGAAAAGCCCAGCCCTTTGACTATGCTCACGTGAACGGACATCTATTGATCATGTACAGCGACGGCTTGCAGTCCCGTTGGAATCTTCAAGACTACCCCGGTCTGGTGCACCGCCATCCCGCCGTGATAGCCAGCGTCCTGCACCGCGACTTCTGTCGCGGGCGCGACGATGTAACGGTGCTGGTCGTTGCCCTGGAGGCCGTCCATGGCTGAGTCGCCAACAATCAATCCCGCCGAGCAGGCCGCACTGATCGCCCAGTTGCAGAGCGAGACTGCAGCCCTGCGCGAGGAGCTCGACGAGACCAACCAGGGTGTGCTTGCGCTCTACGCCGAACTCGACACCCAGGCGGAAGAGCTGAGGCAGGCTTCGGACCTGAAAAGCCGCTTTCTGTCGTACATGAGCCACGAATTCCGCACCCCGCTGGGTTCGATCCTGAGCATCAACAGCCTGCTGGCTGATGAGCTCGACGGCCCGCTGAGTCCCGAGCAACACAAACAGGTGGCGTTCGTCAGCAACGCCGCCCGCGAACTCAGCGACATGGTCGATGATTTGCTCGATCTGGCGAAAATCGAAGCCGGGCGGATCACCATCTCCCCAGCGTGGTTCGACATGTTCGACCTGTTTTCCGCGCTGCGCGGCATGTTCCGGCCAATCGTCGATGCGTCGGCGGTGGACCTGATCTTCGAAGAGCCGGTCGGCCTGCCGCGCCTGTACACCGACGACAAAAAACTCGCGCAGATCCTGCGCAACTTCATTTCCAACTCGCTGAAGTTCACAACCCGAGGCGAAGTGCGAATCTCGGCGCGCTTGGAGGGGCTGGATCGCGTGCGCTTCGCCGTCAGCGACACCGGAATCGGTATCGCGCCAGAGCTACATGGCGCATTGTTCGAGGACTTCTCCCAGGTTGACTCGCCGTTGCAGAAACGCCTGCGCGGCACCGGTCTCGGCCTGTCGCTGTGCAAGCGCTTTGCTGCGCTGCTCGGTGGCGAAGTCGGGATGGACAGTACACCCGGGGTCGGCTCGACCTTTTTCGTGATCATTCCACTGGCGCTCGCCCTGGAGAACGTCGATGAAACGTGACATCCGTCTGTTGATCGTCGACGACAACGTTGCCACCCGCTACGCCTTGCGCCGGCGCTTGGAGCGCCATGGCTACGAAGTGCTGGAGGCCGGCACCGGCAGCGAGGGCCTGGCGCTGATCGAGAGCGAACTGCTTGATGCGCTGATTCTCGACGTCAATCTGCCGGACATGAGCGGTTTCGACATCGTGCGCATTCTGCGCGCCGACGTACGCACCGCGTTGTTGCCGGTGATTCACGTGTCTGCCGCCTCGATCCAGACCGGGGACATCATCACGGGTCTCGACGCCGGTGCCGACGCCTACCTGATACACCCGGTGGACGCGGACGTACTGCTGGCGACGCTGCGCACCCTGCTGCGCGTGCGCGACACGGAAAATGCGCTGCGTGAGAGCGAGGCACGTTTCCGCGAGATTTTCGTCAACGTCTCGGCGCCGATCGCAGTGCTGGATGCCAACCTCAAAGTGCATGAGTGCAACCACGCCTTCGCGCAGCTGATCCAGGACAACCGGACCCCGGAAACCCTCAGCGAATGCTTTGACGACAACCAGGGCGCGATCCTCAACGAGCTGCGCTTGCGTCTGGTCGATGGCGAGCGCTGGAAAGGCACGCTGAACATGCGCGTGCAGGGTGAGATCCGCGAAACCGAGTGGCAGATTTCACCGTATCGCACGCCGCAGTCAAGCCTGGTGTTCGTCGAAGACGTCACCGAACACCGCCACCGCGAGCGCTCGCACCTGGCCCGGCTGGACGACACCACCACGCAACTGGCCAAGGAAGTCGCCGAACGCGTGCGCGCCGAGTCGCAGCTGCTGCAAGTGCAGAAGATGGACGCGCTGGGCAAGCTCACCGGCGGCATTGCCCACGACTTCAACAACCTGCTGACCGGCATCATCACCAGTCTCGAACTGATTCAGAAACGCATGGCCGATGCGCGGCCGGACAAGGTGCAGTTCTACGCCGAAGCGGCGTTGAATTCAGCCATGAGTGCGGCCGCCCTCACCCATCGCCTGCTGGCCTTCGCCCGTCAGCAGCCGCTGGATACGCGGCCGGTGGACATCAACGAGCATGTGCGCTCGCTGGAAGAATTACTGGTACGCACCATCGGTGAGCGCATTACCCTCAAACTCGAACTGACCAACAAGCCGGCGATTGCGTTGGTCGACCCGGTGCAACTGGAAAGCGCGGTACTGAACCTGGTGATCAATGCCCGGGACGCATTGCCCAAGGGCGGCAATATCTGGGTCAACACCTACGCGGCGTACTCCCATGGCGATCCGAACCTGGCTGACGGTGCGTATGTCGCACTGTCGGTACGCGACGACGGCACCGGCATCGAGCACAACGTGATCGACAAGGTATTCGATCCGTTCTTCACCACCAAACCCTTGGGCCAAGGGACCGGGCTGGGGTTGTCGACGATCTACGGCTTCGCTCGTCAGTCCGGTGGCGATGCACATATCCGCAGCGTCGCACGGCGCGGTACGGAAGTGACCATCATGCTGCCGGCCAGCAGCGATCCGACGGGGGTTGATGTCGCACCGCCGGTTGTTGACCCGCAAGGCGCCGGTGAGCATGTGCTGATTGTCGAGGACATGCCGTCGGTGCGCATGTTTGTCACCGAGGTGCTGGAGGACGCGGGTTATCGTTGCACCCAGGCGGCGGATATCGAAACTGCGCTGGAACGTTTGCAGAATGATCCGACGATCAACCTGCTGCTGACCGATGTCGGCCTGCCACGCATGAGTGGGCGCGAGCTGGCAGACGTGGCGCGGGGCTGGCGTGATGGTTTGCCGATTCTGTTCATGACCGGTTACGCCGAAACCGCGATCAATCGCCAGGTGTTTCTGGGCAGCGGCATGGAAATGCTGGTCAAGCCATTCCAGATCAGCGAACTGCTGGACAAGGTCCGGCGCACGCTTGATGGCACCTGACAACCGTCATCGCGAGCAGGCTGGCTCCCACAGGTAGACGCACACCCCCTGTAGGAGCGAGCCTGCTCGCGAAGGGGCCGGCGCGGTAACGCGGTTATTGGCTCAAGGCCCGCGCCAGAAACGGCGCAGTCCGGCTCTTCTTGCTCGCCGCGACTTTCTGCGGCGTGCCGGCCGCGACAATCCTGCCGCCCTGATCCCCGGCCCCCGGGCCAATGTCGATCACCCAGTCGCTCTGCGCCACCACGCGCATTTCATGCTCGACCACGATCACCGTGTGGCCCGCCGTGACCAGATTATCCAGTTGCTCCAACAGCCGGTCGACGTCTCGCGGGTGCAACCCGGTGGTCGGTTCGTCCAGCACGTACAGGGTCGCGCCGCGTTGATTGCGTTGCAGCTCGGTGGCCAGTTTGATTCGCTGCGCCTCGCCACCGGACAGCTCGGTGGCGGGTTGCCCGAGCCTTAAATAACCCAGGCCGATGTCACGCAGCACCTCCAGCGAACGGCGAATCCCCGGCTGTTCGGCGAACACCTCAACCGCCTCATCCACCGTCAGTTGCAACACCTGCGCAATGCTCAAGCCTTGCCACAAAATCGCCAAAGTCTGCGGGTTGTATCGCGCGCCATGGCAAGTCGGGCACGGCGCGTACACGCTGGGCATGAACAGCAATTCAACACTGACAAATCCCTCGCCTTCGCAGGTCGGACAACGGCCCTTGGCGACGTTGAAGGAAAACTGCCCGGCGTCGTACCCAGCCGCCCGCGCCTGAGGGGTGGCGGCGAACAGTTTGCGCACGTTGTCGAACAGCCCGGTATAGGTCGCCAGGTTCGAACGCGGCGTGCGGCCAATCGGTTTCTGATCGACCTGCACCAGCCGCTTGATCGACTCCAGCCCCGCCGTCACCTGGCCGCTGCTGACCTGCGGCGCGTCATCTTCAAGGCTGAGTTCTTCTGGCTCCGGTTCAACCACTGGACGCCCCAACTGCGCGCCCACCAGCTCCAGCAGCGCCTGACTGACCAGGCTCGACTTGCCGGAGCCGGAAACACCGGTCACCGAGGTGAAGCAGCCCAAGGGAAATTCGGCGCTGAGGTGGTTCAGGTTGTTGCGAGTGATGCCCTCGAGTTTCAGCCAGCCGTGCGCCTTGCGCGCGGTGCGCGAAGTGCCTTGGGTTTCGGCAAACAGATAAGCGCGGGTCTGCGATTCATCGATCTCGGCCAGCCCCGCCGGCGGACCGCTGTACAACACCCGACCGCCCTTCTCGCCCGCCGCCGGCCCGACATCGATCAGCCAGTCGGCACGGCGCATGGTCTCCAGATCATGCTCGACCACAAACAGCGTATTGCCGTCAGCCTTCAACCGCTGCAAAGCCTCGAACAGCGCCTCGCCATCCGCCGGATGCAGGCCGGCGGACGGTTCGTCGAGCACGTAGATCACGCCGAACAGTTGCGAGCCCAGTTGCGTCGCCAGACGCAATCGCTGCAGCTCGCCGGAAGACAGCGTCGGGGTGCTGCGCTCCAGTGCCAGATAACCGAGGCCCAGGTCGGTCAGGGTGCTGACCCGTTCCAGCAGATCCTCGGCAATGCGCTGCGCTGCCAGACGTTTTTCCAGCGACAGGTTCGGCGTATGGCGCACATCCGGCGCGCTGGCGTGGCCGCTGGCACCGTGGGCCACCCGTTGCTGACGGGCCTCGCGGGTTTGCGCATGGCTCAGGGTTTCGCCAGTTTCTTCGGCGTGTTCCAGATACGTGGCCGCGGCCACGGGCTTCAATACTTCGGCCACTTGCAGCAACGGCATCTGCGACAGCTCTCCGATGTCGTAACCGGCGAACGTCACCGATAACGCCTCGCGCTTGAGGCGCTTGCCGTCACATAACGGGCACGGGCTGCCGAGCATGAACTGCGAAACACGCTTCTTCATCAAGGCGCTTTGCGAATGGGTGAACGTGTGCAGGATGTAGCGTCGAGCCCCCGTGAAAGTGCCTTGGTAACTCGGTTCCAGTTTGCGCTTGAGGGCGACCCGGGTTTCTTCCGGTGTCAGCCCGGCATACACCGGCACGGTCGGGGTTTCTTCGGTGAACAGGATCCAGTCGCGCTGTTTTTTCGGCAGCTTCTTCCAGGGAATATCGACGTCGATGCCCATGGTCACCAGAATATCGCGCAGGTTCTGCCCCTGCCACGCCAGTGGCCAGGACGCCACGGCGCGCTGGCGAATGGTCAGATTCGGATCGGGCACCATCAGCGCCTCGGTCACCTCATAGACCCGTCCCAGGCCGTGGCACTCAGGGCAGGCGCCTTGCGGCGTGTTCGGCGAGAAGTCCTCGGCGTACAGCATCGCCTGCCCCGGCGGATAACTGCCGGCGCGCGAATAAAGCATGCGGATCAGGCTCGACAATGTGGTCACGCTGCCCACCGAAGAACGCGTGCTCGGCGTGCCACGCTGCTGTTGCAGGGCCACGGCGGGCGGCAGACCTTCGATGGAGTCGACATCCGGCACGCCAACCTGATCGATCAGCCGCCGCGCATACGGCGCCACGGATTCGAAGTAACGTCGTTGAGCCTCGGCGTACAAGGTCGAGAACGCCAGCGACGACTTGCCCGAACCGGACACCCCGGTGAACACCACCAGCGCATCGCGAGGAATGTCGACGTCGACGTTCTTCAGATTGTGTTCGCGGGCGCCACGCACCCGAACCATGCCGGCGGGTGCTCTGGAGGTGCGTTTGGCAGTCATTGGCGGGCCTTGTCAGAAATTGGAGACACCACCTCGGTCATCCTGAAGACCTCAGTGGCGAAAGTGATCAGGCGCACAGCACCGACCGAATCATCTGCAACAATGCCTGCGGACTGTACGGTTTGCCCAACAAGTGCGTGTCCGGGCTCAACTGGTGGTTGCGCGAGATGATGTCGCGGGTGTGGCCGGAGGTGAACAGCACGGCCACCGCTGGGGTCTGGACCTTGGCCCATGCCGCCAGATCCGAACTTTTGATCAACCCCGGCATGACCACATCGGTAAAAATCAGATCCACTTTCGTGCCTTCCAGCAGTATCTGCATCGCCGCGTCGCCATTGCCGGCGGTCAGCACGCGGTAGCCCTCTTCGCGCAGCAACTCCACCGCCGAGGCTCGCACCGCCTCGTTGTCCTCGACCACCAGAATGGTTTCGTGGCCGCCACCCAGCTGCTTGCCGACACTCGGTGGCTGCGCGAGAACCGGGCGCAGGCTGCGCGGAAAGTACAACTGCACACGCGTGCCTTCGCCCACGATGCTGTCGATCTCGACATGCCCGCCGCTTTGCTTGACGAAGCCGAACACCATGCTCAAACCGAGCCCGGTGCCTCGGCCGTCAGCCTTGGTGGTAAAAAATGGTTCGAACACCTGCTCAAGCATTTGCGGCGCAATGCCGGTGCCGGTATCGCTGACCATCACTCGCACGAAATCGCCGGCGACGATGCCTTTGCCCGCACAAAAGCTGCTGTCCAGTTGAGTATTGAGGGCGCTCAGGACAATGGTGCCCTCACCCTTCATCGCATCCCGGGCGTTGATCGCCAGGTTGAGAATGGCGTTTTCCAGTTGGTTGCGGTCGACATTGATGTGCCACGGCTCTGGCGGCAGTTGCACGTCGATCTGAATGGTTTCGCCCAGCGCGCGCTGCAGCAGCTCACCGACGCCATCGAAGATCTGCCGCGGATCGCACACCGCCGGTGACAACGGCTGACGGCGGGCGAAGGCGAGCAATTGCGACGACAGCTTGGCGCCACGTTCAACCGCTGCCAGCGAGGCGCTGACCCGGCGTTGCACGTTGGCATTGCCCGGTTCATGCCGCGCCAGCAAATGCAGATTGCCGGCGATCACCTGCAGCAGGTTGTTGAAGTCGTGGGCTACGCCGCCAGTGAGTCCGCCGATGGCTTCGAGCTTCTGCGACTGGCGCAATTGCTCTTCAGCGGCCAGCCGCGCCCCCACTTCATCGGCCACCCGTTGTTCAAGATTGCGGGTGAATTTGAGCAAGGATTCTTCGGCGTTCTTGCGTTCATGGATGTCAATCAACACCCCGGGGAAACGAAACGGCGCACCGTGTTCATCGAACTCGCACGCGCCACTGGCGAGAACCCACAGATAACTGCCGTCCGCGCGCAACACGCGATATTCGGCGTTGTATGGTTCGCCGGTCTGCACGCAACGGGCGACCCGTTCCTGCACCCAGGCGAAGTCATCAGGGTGGATGCGCGACTCGGCGATTTCTTGCGCCAGATTGCTCAGGTCCTGATCCGGCGGATACGAAAACGTCCGGGCAAAACGCTCGTCCGCCGACAGCACATTGTTCTTCACGTCCCAGACAAACGAACCGAGCAAGGCCCCGGCATTCAGCGCCAGACGCACGCGCTCGTTATCGGCGCGGTAGGCGTTCTCGGCTGCCTGACGCAGGCGCTCGGAGCGCATGAACTCGGTGGTCTCGACCACCATTGCCATCACCCCGGCAGGTACGCCTTCATCGTTGGCCACCGGGCTGTAATACAAATCCATCCAGACGTCTTCAGGCACGCCGTCGCGCAGCAGCACCAGTTCCTTGTTGCGGTAGGACAAGGTGCCGCCCGCCAGGCAGGTGTCGACCACGTGCCGGTTGAATTCGGCGACTTCCGGCCAGCCCAGCTCTACCGGCACCCCCAGCAGATACGGGTGGCGGCCACCGGCAAACTGCGAATAGGCGTCGTTGTAGATCATGTACCCGGCGCGCCCCCAGAGCATGACCATCGGCAACGGTGAAGCCAGCATCAATTGCACGGCGCTACACAGGCTGGCAGGCCAGGTGTCGAGTGGGCCGAGCTCGGTCTGGCGCCAGTCGAACGCGCAAATGCGCCCGGCCATCTCGCCTTTCCAGCCGTCACAACCGTGGCTATCGGATAAAAACTGCATCGATTGACTCGGTGTCCTGTGGTGTTTGCCCGATACATCGCGACGCCAAAACGCCGCGACGCCCGTCTGTTTCGAGCGCCGCCGGCCGCATTGGTTTCATAAGAGGTATAGCCGATTTCACATCTGGTTCGGGTTTAAACGCCGATCAGGTGTTTGAGCGGATGGTAGCCAGTTTTCATCTTCGCCGCGACGTCCAGAATCGCCTTTTCGATGCCGTTCAAATGCATGCAGGTCAACTCGATGGCAGCGCTCTGGTTACCCGCTTCGATGTACTCGATCAGCCGCAGATGCTCGTCGTCGCGGCAGGCTTCGTGGCTGTCGTCATCCAGCGCGGCGGCGTACAGCGAGGCGCGGGAAATCAGCTTCTGGAACCAGTCGAGCAGTACCGGATTGTTCAGGCTGCGCGCCAGTTTGATGTGGAACTCGCCGAGCAGGTGGATCAGCCGCTCGTGGTCGCCCGCCGCGTGGGCCTCATCTTCCAGCAGCAGATGCTCACGCAGGTCCTGCATCGCGGCGGTGTCCTTGCGCCGACACAGTTCCGTGACGATGCCGATCTCGATCAGCCGCCGTGTTTCGAACAGTGAACGAATCTCTTCGTTGCTCGGCAGCGACACCGACGCACCTTTATTGGGCTCGGTGGTGACCAGTCCGTCGGCCTCCAATTGCTTGAGCGCAGCGCGCACCGACGTGCGGCTGACATTGAACAGTTCGGCCAGCGAGGCCTCGCCCAGCTTCATCCCCGGACGCAGCGAACGCTTGCTGATCGCCTCGTAAACCCCTTGGTAGACGCGGTCGACCGTGGTTTCCAGTTTCTTCTCGGTCATTGGAACACTCCTTTGGCGTCGGCAACCGGCCCCTGGCGATGGCTAGCCATGGAAAAAAGGGGGTTGCACACGCAGATTAATCCGGGTATTTCTAAATTGCATTCAGATATTGCATACAATAATTAGAGGATTGCACCATTATGGGTCAACCAATAGCAATTGAAGTGCGTAACGTCTCCAAACGGTACTCTGATGACCCTGGCCTCGCGCCGGCCCTCGACAATGTTTCGGTCAATATTGCCTACAACGAATTCTTCACCCTGCTCGGCCCTTCCGGCTGCGGCAAAACCACCCTTCTGCGCACCATTGCCGGTTTCGAGCACGTCAGCGAAGGCGAGATTCGCCTGGCCGGGGAGCCGGTCAATGACTTGCCGCCATTCAAGCGCCGGGTCAACACGGTGTTCCAGAGTTATGCGCTGTTTCCGCACATGAGTGTGGCGCAGAATATCGCCTTCGGCCTCGAGATGCAGGGTCTGGAGCGCAAGTTGATTCCAGATCGGCTCGACGAGATGCTCGCGTTGGTGCAAATGGAGCATCTGGCAGGACGCAAACCGGCCGAACTGTCCGGCGGTCAGCAGCAGCGCGTGGCTCTGGCCCGGGCACTGGCGCCGAAACCGAAAGTCTTGCTGCTGGATGAACCGCTGTCGGCGCTGGACTTGAAGCTGCGCAAGGAAATGCAGGTCGAACTCAAGCGCGTGCAGAAAGAGGCCGGGATCACCTTCATTTTCGTCACCCACGATCAGGAAGAAGCCCTGACCCTGTCCGATCGCATCGCGGTGATGTCCGCCGGCAAGATCCTGCAGATCGGCACCCCGACCGACATCTACGAACACCCGAAGCACCGTTTCGTCGCGCAGTTCATTGGCGACATCAACTTCCTCCCCGGCCAGCTCAAGCACGGCGCGCACAACGAAAAGCTCTTCGTGCCCAACGGCATGCCGGTGGAGATTGCCTGCCAGCCACAAGGTTTCGACGGCGGCAGCGTGCAACTGGCGTTCCGTCCTGAGCGTTCGCAACTGGTCGAGGCCAGCGAGCCGCATCATCTGCGCGGGGTGATCGAAGCGGTGCTCTACGTTGGCACCGCCACGCTCTATCAGTGCCGGTTGAACAACGACATCAAAGTCATGCTGCGCGAAAACAACGAAGGCCTGAACCGTGGCCGTGCCGTGGGCGAACGCGTTGCCGTGCACCTGCCACCCCACGCCTGTCTGTTGATGGAGGCCTGAGATGAGCGTCAGCAGCACTTCCCCCGCTCTGAACCGGGCGCTGTTGCTCAGCCCGGTGGTGTTGACCCTGCTCGCTCTGATCGCCATCCCGTTGGGCATCATGGGCTACATCAGCCTGCTGCCGCGCAACACCTACGGCGGCGTCGACTGGCAGGCGCAATGGCAACTGCACAGTTACGTGCAGCTGTTTTTCCAGGAAGGTTTCGACGGCGAACTGGAACTGAACTGGGTCTACGCTCAGGCGCTATTGCGCTCGGTGTTGCAGGCCGGCGGCACCACGGTGTTGTGTTTCCTGTTCGGCTTTCCGGTGGCGCTGTGGATGTCGAGCCTGACCCCGCGCCGACGCAACCTGATGGTACTGCTCATCACCATACCGTTCTGGACCAACCTGCTGATCCGCAATTACGCGTGGCTGATCATCCTCCGCGAACAGGGCTGGGTCGCCCAAAGCCTCAACGCGCTACTCCCCAGTGCCGGCGGCATCACCCTGCTCTACAACGACTTCGCTGTCAGCGTCGGGCTGGTCTACAGCTTTCTGCCGTTCATGATTTTGCCGATCTATTCGACCCTGGAAAAACTCGACTGGCGTCTGGTGGAGGCCGCATACGACCTCGGTGCGAATCGCTGGCACGCGCTGCGCCGGATCATCCTGCCGCTGTCGATGCCCGGGGTGATTGCCGGCGCGCTACTGGTGTTCGTGCCGAGCCTCGGCGCATTCATCACCCCGGCGATTCTCGGTGGCGGCAAGACGCTGATGATCGGCAATCTGATCCAGCAGCAGTTCGGCACCGCACGCAACTGGCCGCTGGGCAGTTCGCTGTCGTTCCTGTTGCTGGGGATCCTGCTGGTGTCGCTGGTGCTCTACGCCCTCTACAGCCGCAGCGCGGCGAAAACCCTTAACCGGGGAGCGAAAGCATGATCTCTCTGCACCTGAAAAAACTTCCGGCGACCCGGGAAATCAGCCTGCTGATCCTCGCCTATCTGTACCTGCCGATCCTCGTGCTGATCGTCTACAGCTTCAACGCCAACCGCTCGGCGACGGTGTGGACGGAGTTCTCCTTCGCCTGGTACGGACGGATTCTGGCCAACCCGTCGATCCAGACCGCAGCGCTGAACTCGATCATTGTCGCGACCATCGCCACGGTCTGCGCCACAGTGATTGCGCTGCTCGCGGCGCTGGCCACGTACCGACCGTTCTACGGACAGAAAATGGTCGAGGGCGGGATCAATCTGCCGCTGATCCTGCCGGAGATCGTCACCGCCGTGGCGACGTTACTGCTGTTCATGGCGCTGGGCATCAAGCTCGGTTTGCTCACGGTGATCGTCGCGCACATCGGTTTTTGCATTCCCTTCGCCTACCTGCCGATCCGTGCCCGCCTCAACGACCTGGACAAGAGCCTGCTGGAGGCGGCCAACGATCTGTACGCCAATCCGTGGCAGGTGTTCCGCCGCGTGACGCTGCCGTTGCTGTGGCCGGCGGTGCTGTCCGGCTCAGTGCTGGCGTTCGTGGTCAGCCTCGACGATTTCATCATGACGTTCTTCGTCGCAGGACCTGGTTCGACCACGTTGCCGGTGTATATCTTCTCGGCGATCAAGGCCGGGGTGACCCCGGAGATCAACGCAATCTCGACCCTGATGCTGGTGATTTCCATCGTTCTGGTGGTGCTGGCCTTCTGGCTGGGCCAACGCGGTAAACAACCATAAATCTGGAGCGTTCTCATGAAAGTCAAAAACATGCGTCTGGCAATATCCGGTCTGGCCCTGAGTTGTTTCACCGCGTTCGGCGCCCACGCCGCCGAGCCGAAGGAGCTGTTTTTCTACAACTGGACCGACTACTACCCGGTGGATTTGCTGGCCAAGTTCGAAAAGGAGACCGGGATCAAGGTCACCATGGACGGCTACGACAGCAACGAAACCCTGCTCGCCAAGTTGCAGGCCGGCGGCGCCGCTTATGACGTGATCGTGCCGTCGCAGTCGATCATGCAGACCCTGATCAAACAGGACCTGCTGCTGGAAATCGACACGCCGACCCTGAGCAATTTTCAGTACGTCAAAGGCCCGTTCCGCGATCCGGGCTTCGACCCGGGGCGCAAGTTCTCGGCACCGTATCTGTGGGGCACCACCGGATTTTCCTATGACAGTGCGCGAGTGCCCGGCGGCAAGCTGGATGACTCGTGGAAAGAGTTCTTCGAACCGCGCAAGGAGTTGCAAGGTCAACTCGCCGCACTCGATACCTCAAGCAGCGTGATCAATGCCGCCAGCCATTACCTGAACGTCGACGAATGCACGGAAAACCCGCAGGACGCCAAGCGCATCCTCGAACTGCTGCAGAAGCAGAAACCGTTCCTGAAAATGTACAGCTCGGACAACACCGTCGACCGCATGGCCTCGGGCGAAGTAATCATGATGCAGAACTGGAACGGCTCTACCGCGCGGGCCACCTTGCAGAAGAGCACGATCAAGTACGTGTATCCGCGTGAGGGCGTGGCGATGTTCCAGGACAACTTCGCCGTGCCGAAAAGCGCGCCGCATCCGGGCAACGCGAAGATCTTCATCGACTGGATGATGAAACCGGAAAACGCCGCCGCCGTGTCCAACGCCATTGCCTACGCCAACGGCATCCAGAGCGATGCGTTGCTCGACCCGAAATGGAAGGTCATGGACGCCATCAACATGCCCGAGGAATACGCCTCGCGCCTGCGCCCGGAAAAGGAATGCAGCAACAAGGCCCGCGAGCTGCAGGACCGAATCTGGTCGAAGCTCAAGGGTTGATCATCTGACTTTAAACCGTGGCGCGGCCTTCGCGAGCAAGCCCGCTCCCACAGGGGAACGCATTTCAATGTGGGAGCGGGCTTGCTCGCGAAGAGGCCCGCCCAGACAACACTGAACCCGAGGTAAACAAATGACCCAGCCACAATGGCTCCGCAACATCCGCCCCTACGGCTCCCCCGCCGAGGACCTGCTGATCGAAAACGGCCGCTTCAGCCAACGCCGTCCGGCTTCCAGTGCGCCGCTGGCCGCCAGTGACATCGACGGCCTCAACCAGTTGCTCACCGCCCCGCTGGTGGAAAGCCATGTCCACCTCGACAAGACCCTCTACGGCCAACCCTGGCGTGCGAACAGCGCCGGCCCGACGCTCAAGGATTACATCAGCAACGAGCGGCGCATTCTCCGTGAGGTAACAGCGCCGATTGCCGAACGTGCCGGCGCGCTGCTGGAAAACTGCATCGCCCGTGGCTCACTGACGATGCGCTGCCACGTCGACATCGACCCTGAATTCGGCCTGCGCCATGTCGAAGCGATGCAGCAGTTGCGCGAACGCTACAAGGACCTGATCGACCTGCAACTGGTGGTATTTCCGCAGACCGGACTGATCAGCCGCCCCGGCACCGCCGAACTGATGCGCGAAGCAATGGCCCTGGGCGTGGAGAACGTTGGCGGCCTCGATCCGTGCGGCATCGACAACGACCCGATTGCACAACTCGACTTCGTGTTCAAACTCGCCAGCGAATTCGACCGAGGCGTCGACATTCACCTGCACGACAAAGGTGAACTGGGCCTGTGGCAAATCGCGCGGATCGCCGAGTACACCGAACACTTCAACCTGCAGAACCGGGTGATGATCAGCCATGCCTACTGCCTGGGCATGTTGCCGTGGAGCCAGGTCCAACCGGTGGCTGAACGTCTCGCAGCCCTGGGCATTTCGCTGATGAGTTCAGCGCCGGCGGACTGCGCGGTGCCGCCGTTTCTGGCCTTGCGTGCGGCCGGGGTCAACGTTTGCCTGGGCTCTGACGGCATCCGCGATGCGTGGTCGCCAATGGGCAATGGCGACATGCTGGAACGGGCGATGCTGCTGGCGTTTCGCTTCGATCTGGCCAAGGACGATGAACTGGGGGCGGCGTTTGCAGCGGCCACGGTCAATGGCGCTGTTGCGCTGGGCGTCAACGATTACGGGATCGACCTCGGGCGGCCAGCGGATTTTCTGCTGATACCGGTGGAGACGCTGGGTGAGGCGGTGGTGTCGCGCCCCGTGCGTCAGGTCTATCGCGGCGGTCAGTTGGTCGCCAATGGCGGTCGCTTGCTGGAAAGCCGTTTGTGAAACGCATCGGCCTGAAGGCCAGTTGCGTGGTCGGTTTCGACGGCACGCAGCACGTGCTGTGGCGTGACGGTGAAGTGGTGTTCGCCGGGGCGCGCATCGAGTTCGTCGGACGCGGTTATCAAGGGCCGGTCGATCAGTGGATTGACTACGGCAACGCACTGATCGGCCCCGGCTTCATTGATCTGGATGCCCTCGGCGACCTCGATTCCACCGTGCTGACCCTCGATAACGGCGACGAGCGCGCCATGGGCCGCATGTGGTCATCGCAGTACCTCGCCGCCGGCCCGCACGAGACTTACAGCCCTGACGAAGAAATTTTCAAATACCGCTACGCCTTTACCCAGTTGATTCGCAACGGCATCACCACGGCGATGCCGATCACCTCGATGTACTACCGCGAGTGGGCCGAATCCTACGATGAGTTTGCCGCCGTCGCAGGCGTTGCGAGCGAACTCGGCTTGAGGACTTACCTCGGCCCTTGCTACATGAGCGGCATGAGTTACTGGCGCGCCGACGGCACGCTCGCCCATCACTGGGACGAGGCCCGTGGCCTGGCCGGACTTGATGCAGCTGAACGCTTTTTCAAGGACTTCGACGGCGCACACGACGGTCTGATTCGCGGCGCGCTGCTTCCGGATCGCATCCAGACCTGCACCCCGGCACTGCTGCAACGCACCTCGGCCCTGAGCCGCGAACTGAATGCGCCGATGCGCCTGCATTGCTGTCAGGCGCAGAGCGAGGTGGCGATGGTCGAGCAGTTGCGCGGCACGTCACCGCTGGGCTGGCTGCAACAGCTGGACTTGCTGACGCCGCGCAGCCTGTTGCCCCACGGCATCTACACCCGTGGTGACGACGACCTGCAGCGGGTGATCGACGGCGGCGCCAGCCTGGTGCATTGCCCGTTGGTGTTCGCCCGCGATGGCGAGGCGCTGAACTCGTTCGGGCGCTATCGCGCCAAGGGCATCAACTTTGCCCTCGGCACCGACACCTGGCCGGCGGACTTGCTCGAAAACATGCGCCACGGCCTCAACGTCGCGCGGTTGATGGAGGGCGGCTCGGCGCTCACCAGCAGCCTCGATTTGTACAACGCCGCCACCCTTGGCGGTGCACGGGCCTTGGGCCGGGATGACCTCGGACGTCTGGCCCCCGGCGCCAAGGCTGACATCACCGTATTCAGCCTGCGCGGCCTGCATCTGGGGCCGCTGTTCGATCCGTTGAAAAACCTGCTGTTGGCCGGGCGCGGCGACGACTGCATCGCCAGTTACATCGATGGCCGTTGCGTGATGCACGACGGTCAGGTCACGGGCGTCGACTACCCCGCCCTGCAACGCCAGGCCCAACACCAATACGAAAAACTCATGCGCAGCCACAGCGAGCGGGCCTTTGGTCGACCGGACTGGAAAACCCTGTTCCAGCCGGCCATCCCGTTCGCTGACGACTACAGCGCCGACGCGCCATTGAGCGCAATCGATCCACGTGTTTAGAGACTTCTGCCATGCACAGCTTCGACTTCAGCCAGCTCAGCCCCCGGGAAAAATACAAGATTCTGATCGGCAGCGTGGTGCCTCGCCCGATTGCCCTGGTCACCACCGTCGACGGTGAAGGCCGGGTGAATGCCGCGCCGTTCAGTTTCTTCAACGCGCTGTCCGCCGACCCGCCGATTCTCGCCCTTGGCGTGGAAAACTACGGCGATCAAAGCCCCAAGGACACCACGCGCAACATCCAGTTGAATCAGGAATTCACCGTGAACATCGTCAGTGATGCGCTGGTGGAGGCGATGAACGTCTGCGCCGTGCCGTTCGCGCCCGGGTTCGATGAACTGACCGCCGCCGGCCTGACGGCGATTGCCGGCACCACGGTGAAATGCCCACGGATCGGCGAAGCACCGGTCGCACTGGAGTGTCGGCGGATGATGGCGCTGAACATCGGTCAGTCGCGGGAGATCATTTTTGGTGAAGTGCTGATGGCGCATGTACGCGATGAGTTGATCGACCCTGAAACGCTGTACATCGATCAATTGGCGCTGGATGCGATCGGGCGGATGGGCGGCCATGGCTATGCGCGAACCCGGGATTACTTCGACCTGCCGACCCGCTCATTGCAAGCGTGGACGGAAGCGCCGGGAGGTGGCGAGCGGTTTTGGCCGACAGCCAAATAAATCAACAGCGCAACGCATTACCCCTGTGGGAGCGGGCTTGCTCGCGAAGGCGGTTGGTCATTCAAAGATTACTTGTCTGATACACCGCTTTCGCGAGCAAGCCCGCTCCCACAGGGGGTTATTTCGCTTGCTCAGTCAGTGCCGTACTTCGGCGAACGCGGGCCATACAACAGGCCGGCGTGCTGACCGGCCGACAACAGACGATTGCTCGCCACACCGGCAATCGGGTAGCCGGCATCGGTCGAACTGTTGATCACCTGCTTGACTGCGGCGGTGATCAGCATGCCGACCAGGCCGCCACCGCTGTTGTTGCCGCCCTCTTCGCTCGACGCCCGTGCCGAACCGGTCCACAGCGTGGTGCCGGATTTCAGGTCCACCAGTTTGGCGGTGGCCGTCACGGCGGTTTCGCTGCTGATGACCATGTACCGCGTGCCGTACTCGGTCACGGTGATGTACAGCGCAGCGTCGGCGCCGAAGATTTCTTTCAGCTTGTTGGCCGGCGCCTGATGGATGTCATCCGGCGTGGTCAGGCCATTCTGGCGAAAGGTTTCGTCCACCAGGGCGATCGGCAGCACGTAGTAACCGGCCTCGGCCAGTGGGAACGTCACTTGCGACAACAGGCTGTACGAGGCTTTCACGTCTGGCGAGGTGTTCAGCGGCGGCAGCACCAGAATGGTCTTCGGCCGTGCCTGCTTGTACGCCGAATAGTCGACGGTTTTCGGCGCAACGCAGCCACCGAGTACGGTCAGGGCCAAACCGGCGGCCAGCAGTTTCAGGGTGCGCGAGATCATTTGGCGTCTCCGGTCTTGGCGTTTTTAAGCAGAAAATCCATGTACGGGCCGGACTCGGGAAACAGCGCTTTCTCGGTGCGGAATTGCTGCACCATCTGATCGTCCTTGCCCATGCTCAGGTACAGCAGACCGAGGTGCGCGTGGTAGCCCGGCGGCACGGCCTTGCCGGTGGAACGGATCTTCTGCAGGTCACGCTCCAGCACTTCGGCCTGCGCTTCTTTCGGCTCTTCGCCTTTGAAGTATTCGTAGACCTGCGGTTGGTAGTCTTCCCACTGGTACAGGGTTTTCGGGCTGCTGCAACCGGCCAGCAAAGCGCTGGCGGCCAGCGTCAGGGCCAGCAGCGACCGCGACAAAGTCAGATTCATGAGGGGTATTGCTCCTTGCAATGAATAGCGATCAGTTACCCGGTTTCCAGGCACCGGCGTTCATGCCATCAACCAGGCGGTTGATCGCCTCGCGCATGGCCAGATCGAGGACTTTGCCGTTGAGGGTGGAGTCGTACGCAGCGGTGCCACCGAAGCCGATGATTTCGCGGTTGGACAAGGCGTATTCGCCGGCGCCCTGAGTCGAATACACCACTTCGGAGGTGCTGATGTTGACGATGTTCAGGTTGACCTTGGCGTAGGCGACCTGAGTCTTGCCACGGCCGAGAATACCGAACAGCTGGTGATCGCCGGTTTCCTTGCGGCCGAACTCGGTGACGTCACCGGTGACCACGTAATCGGCACCTTTGAGGCGCTGGGCCTGGCCTTTGATCGCCGCTTCCTGCTGGATTTCGCCCATGTTGTCGCGATCGAGCACGGAGAAACGGTTGGTCTGCTGCAAGTGGGTGATCAGGATGGTCTTGGCCTGACCGCCGAGACGGTCGACGCCGTCGGAGAAGATCCCGCGCATGTAGCTGGAGCGGTTATCGAACTTGCCCACCGCCATTGGCACGCGAACGCCGGTCCAGACCTGAGTAGCGCTCTCGACCTTGGCCACCGGCAGTGCGCGGGAGCTTTCGGTGGCGCAGCCGGCAAGGGAGCCTGCGATAGTGCCGAGCACGGCAATCGCAACGCCTGAGACCAACATCCGGGAGATCATTCTCACTGTGCATTCCTTCTGAAAAAACGGTGTGTCCCGGCACGGCAAAGCGGTGGGGAGCGGAAAAGGGGCGGCATTATGACAAAGTGCCATCACTCATGACAGGACTTTTTGACGCCAAGGAATTGGCTGTTTTGATACGCACACAAATCAATTGTGGGAGCGGGCTTGCTCGCGAAAGCGGTGGGTCAGTCAATAGGGATGTCGGCTGATACACCGTCTTCGCGAGCAAGCCCGCTCCCACAGGGGATCAGCGCGCTAATGAAAATCGCGGCTCTGCACGCGGATGCCGTCGAGCAGCGGGCTCAGGTCGCTCAGCCGTCCGGCGATCAGGTGCCGCACCTCGCCTTCGCGCTCCCAGCGGCCATCGACCTTGAGCAATTGCGAGCCCACCAGCACCTGACGCTGGCGCTCGGCCAAATCGCGCCAGACCACCACGTTGACGTTGCCGAACTCGTCTTCCAGGGTGACGAAGGTCACGCCGCTGGCGGTGCCCGGTCGTTGCCGGCCGGTGACCAGCCCGGCGATGCTCACTGGCCGCCCGTGCTCGACCTCCATCAACTCCTGCGAACTGCGACAGCGCCGGGCCTTGAGTTCACCTCGCAGCAGCGCCAACGGATGCGGCCCCAGCGTAGTACCAAGCGTTGCGTAATCGGCCTGCAGGTCCTCACCGACACTGGGTTTTGGCAGCAGCACATCGGGCTCTTCCTGACTCGGCAACCCGGCAAACAGACCCAGTTGTTTCTCCACCCCGGCCACTTCCCAGCGCGCGCGATGCCGATGCCCGGCCATCCCGCGCAACGCTCCGGAATCCGCCAGCAGCGCCTGGGCCCGACTGTCGAGCGCGGCCCGTTCGCCCAGGTCGGCGACATCGGCAAACGCCCCGCGCATCCGCGCCGCTTCGATGCGCCGGGCATCGTCCTCGCGAAAGCCCTTGATCATCCGCAGGCCCATGCGGATCGCCGGTTGCGCGCCGCTGATCGGTTCCAGGCTGCAATCCCAGTCGCTGGCGCGCACGTCCACCGGACGGATCTGCAATTGGTGGCGGCGCGCGTCCTGCAGAATCTGATCCGGGCTGTAGAAACCCATGGGCCAACTGTTGATCAGCGCACAGGCAAACGCCGCCGGTTCGTGGCACTTGAGCCAGCAACTGGCGTAGGTCAGCAAGGCGAAACTGGCAGCGTGGGATTCGGGAAAACCATAGCTGCCAAAACCCTTGATCTGCTCGAAGATCTGCGCGGCGAACTCCGGGGTGTAGCCGTTTTTTTCCATGCCGGCGGCCAGCCGTTCCTTGTGCGGCTCCAGCCCGCCGTGGCGTTTCCACGCCGCCATCGAGCGGCGCAACTGATCGGCCTCGCCGGGGCTGTAGTCGGCGGCGACGATAGCGATCTGCATCACCTGTTCCTGAAACAGCGGCACGCCGAGGGTGCGTTTGAGCACCACCTCCAGCTCCGGCGAGGGGTAGGTTTCCTCTTCTTCCTTGTTCCGGCGACGCAGGTACGGATGAACCATGCCGCCCTGAATCGGCCCGGGGCGGACGATCGCCACCTCGATCACCAGATCGTAGAAGTTCGCCGGGCGCAGGCGCGGCAGCATCGACATCTGCGCCCGGGATTCGATCTGGAACACGCCGATGGTGTCGGCGCGGCTGATCATCTCGTAGGTCGGTTTGTCTTCGGCGGGAATCGTCGCCAGGCTCAGATCCTGATGGCGATGACGGCGCAGCAGGTCGAAGCAGCGACGGATCGCGCTGAGCATGCCGAGGGCGAGAATATCGACCTTGAGCAGCCCGACCGCATCGAGGTCGTCCTTGTCCCACTGAATGATCGTGCGCTCGGCCATGGCGGCGTTTTCCACCGGCACCAGACAGTCCAGCGGCTGCTCGGAAATCACGAAGCCGCCCGGGTGCTGCGACAGGTGCCGGGGAAAGCCGATCAGTTGCCCGGTGAGGCTCAGCACTCGACGCAACACCGGGCTGTCAGGATCGAATCCGCCTTCGAGCAAGCGCGCCAGCGGCGGTGTTTCATCGCTCCAGTGACCGCAGCAATCGGCCAGCGCATTGATCTGGTCCGGCGGCAGGCCCAGGGCCTTGGCCACGTCGCGCATCGCGCCGGCGGCGTGGTAGGTGCTGACCACTGCCGTCAGCGCTGCGCGACGACGGCCATAACGACGGAACACGTATTGCAAGACCTCTTCGCGACGTTCGTGTTCGAAGTCGACGTCGATGTCCGGCGGCTCGTTGCGCTCTTTCGACATGAAACGCTCGAACAGCAGCGTGGTGCGATCCGGGTCGATCTCGGTGATGCCCAAGGCAAAACACACCGCCGAGTTGGCCGCCGAACCCCGTCCCTGACAGAGAATCTGTTGCTCGCGGGCGAAACGCACTACGTCATGCACGGTGAGGAAGTAGCTTTCGTAGCCGAGTTCGGCGATCAGTTTCAGCTCGTCATTGATCTGCTTCAGCACTTTGGCCTGAGGCCCTTGCGGCCAGCGCCAGGCGATGCCTTCTTCAGTCAACTGGCGCAACCAGGAACTGCCGGTATGTCCCTCCGGCACCAGTTCTTTCGGATACTGATAGCGCAACTCGCTCAGATCGAAAGTGCAGCGCCGGGCCAGCTGTACCGAGGCGTCGAGCAACGCTTGCGGATACAGCTCGCGCAACACATCAAGGCTGCGCAGATGGCGCTCGCCGTTGGGGTGCAGGCGTAACCCGGCCTCGGCCACCGGGACGTGATGGCGGATCGCGGTCATGGTGTCCTGCAAGGCCCGCCGGCCACGGGCGTGCATGTGCACGTCACCGCTGGCCACGGCGGCAATCTGCAACTGCTCCGCCAGACTCAGCAGTGCAGCCAGCCGGCGCTGATCGTCCTGCCCGCGATGCAACTGCACCGCCAGAAACAGACGCTCGCCGAAGACTTGCTTCAGCCAGCGGCCCTCCTCCATATCATCCACGGTGTCCGGCACCCACACCGTGAGCAGCCCCGGCAGCGGCTCGCTGAAATCCTCGCGCAGCACCCGGTACTGGCCTTTCTGCGTACGCCGCCGGGCCTGGGTGATCAAGCCGCACAAGGCCTGATACCCCGCGAGGTTCTCCACCAACAGCAGAAGTTTCGGGCCGTTGTCGATGCGCATTTCACTGCCAATGATCAGCGGCAGTTCAACCGATTTCGCCGCCTGCCAGGCACGGACGATCCCGGCCAGCGTGCACTCGTCAGTGATCGCCAGCGCCTGATAACCGTGTTTTTTCGCCCGCTGGAACAGCTCAAGGGCACTGGAGGCCCCCCGCTGGAAACTGAAGTTCGACAGGCAATGCAGCTCGGCATAGCCGTGGTTCATGCAAACCAGCCCTGCAGCCACAACGGACCGCCCTCGCCCACCGCCCGATAGGCCCAGCCCTGCTGACCGGCGCGGTTCTGGATCAGGTAGTAATCGCGGCGCACGTCGTCACCGTCCCACCAGCCGGACTCGATGCGCTCCGGCCCCATGAGGATCCGCGCCGAACCTTCGGCCACGCTCTGCGGTTCACCGAGCAGCCAGCCCGGGCGCTGAACGCTCGGCAAACCACTGCAGCGCTGCTTGTCGACGCCGTTCTGCCAGGCGCATTCCGGGCGATGATCGGCCTGGAAGCGCAGGCCCTGCACTGCGTCATCGCCGAGCCGGGCGCGCAGGCGTTCGCGCAATTGCTCCCAGGGCAAGGTCTGTTGCGGGCGGTCATCGAACAGTTCCTGAAACTGCGGCACGAAACTCGGCAGGTCTTCGGCGCGCAGGCGAAACCCGCGCACCGGCGCTTCGACCTGCACCTGCTCCAGCCGTCCCCGGGCCAGTTCGAAGAGCATCGCCGGATCGCGCTCGGCGCTGAGCAGGCCAACCTTGATCACCGTATCCGGCAGCCCGGCGTGCTCCAGGTGCAGATCGAAACGCTGCACGCCACTGTCACGCCCGCAGAGGAACGCCGACAGGTCAGCGGTCAAACGACGCAACGGGAACAGCAGCGCCTGATGGGATTGCACGTCGAAATTGAGTTCGATGCGCACATCAAACCGGTCCGGCGGCAGATAGAACGCCAAGGCCAGCGGGCGCGCGCCGAACAGCGTGTCGAGGTGTTTGAGCATCGACGCTTCGAAACGCCGGGCCAGGGCCTGACGCGGCAGGCTCTGCACCTGATTCAGACTGCGCAGGCCCATGCGCGACAGTGCCGTGGCGACGGGCGGCTCCAGCCCCACCCGGTCGACGGGTAACTGCCCGAGATGATGCTGCAAGGCTTCACCGTCGGGCACCACCAGGCCATCGTAGGCGTTGGCCAGCACTCGTGCCGCCACCGGATTCGGTGCAGCGACGATGCGATGGCGAAAGCCCAGATCAGTCAGTTCCTTGCGCAACCGCGCTTCGAACTGCGCCCAGGAACCGAACAGGCCCAGACTGGATTCGATCTCGAACACCACGGTACGCGGGTAATGCACGCTGACCTGCGCGCTGAACCGGTAGGCCCACGCCGCCAGAAACTGCTGCCAGTGCTCGACCTCGGCGAGGTCGTAATCGGCGGTGGCAAAGCCTTTGCTCAAGGCCTGTGCAGCGGTCATCGACTGACCGGCGCGCAGGCCGAGCTGGCGCGCCGGCGCATTCACCGCTTGCAGCACCCGGCGCTGGGCCGGGCCGCTGAGCAACACCAACGGTTCATCGGGATCGGGACGTTGACGCAGCACCGCGTCGAGCGCCAACTGCGGGAACAGAATACATACCCAGCGCATGATGACCTCAGTGCCCCACGGCAAACGCAATTGGCGCCGTGCGCGCCAGCCCGCCCCGGCATTTGAGCACGCGCAACTGGGCAGGTCTGGCATCGATGGCAATCCGTAAAGCCGCCGGTGACGGGTTGACCGCCTCGCTCAGCGGGCGCCAGGCAAAGGCCAGGGTCTGGCCGGTTTCCGCGGCCACCTGCAAGCGCCGCAACGCGCGGTCATCAGCCTTGTGCGGCCAGCACAGCACAGCGCCGCAACTGCCCGAGCGCAGGCATTGTTCCGCCGCCCACAAGGCGTCGCGTTCGCTGGCCTGGATCACCGACAGCTGACGCAGATCGATCCCGGCGTTCTCCCACGCCTGCGGGTACGGCACGAACGGTGGCGCCACCAGCACGATGCGTTCGCCCGCCGCCGACAACCGCGCCAGCGTCGGCCAGACCAATTGCAGTTCACCAACCCCGGGGCCAGCCAGCAGAATTTCGCTCAGCGCCGCTTCCGGCCAGCCACCGCTGGGCAATGCTGCATCGAGCGCGGCATGGCCGGTGGGTTGCGGGCTGGCCGCCGGGGGCGCAGGCCGGCCCTTCCAGACCTGGCCGCCATTGAACAGCGTATCGAGTGCAACGACGGCGCCCATCAGCCTTGCCTCACCAGACCGCAGAACACCCCTTCGATGGCCAGGTCCTGATCGTCGCGCACGACAATCGGCTGATACGCCGGGTTACGCGGCAGCAGGCGCACTTCATCGCCAAGCCGTTCGAAGCGTTTGATGGTGACTTCACCGTCGAGCCGCGCCACCACGATCTGGCCGTTGAGCGCCTCGGGGTTGCGTCGCACGCCGACCAGATCACCGTCGAGAATGCCGTCTTCGATCATCGAGTCGCCCTGCACCCGCAGCATGTAATCCGGGGTACGGGAGAACAGCGCCGGGTCGAGCATCAAGCGGCCATGGATGTCGGCATCGGCGCCGATCGGCGCACCGGCGGCAACCCGGCCGAGCACGGGAACATCCAGCAGCTCCGGGCGCGCCGGTTGCCCGAGCAGGCGAATGCCCCGGGCCTGATGCGGATTGACCTCGATAAACCCGGCGTCGGTGAGCGCCAGCACATGTTTGCGCGCCACGCTGCGCGAGGCGAAACCAAAAGCCTCGCTGATTTCAGCGAGGCTTGGGGGCTGACCGTGTTCGGCGATGCGTTCGCGGATAAAGGTCAGGATGGCGGTGCGGCGGGGAGTCAGATCGGTCATGGAGTACATTTGTACTCTTTCGCGTTTTTACTGGCAATGACCGCCAGTCAGTTCAACCCACGTTCGGCAAGAAACCCCGAGATGTAATCGATGAATGCCACCACCTTGGCCGTGGCCCGCCGATGGCTTGGGTACACCGCGAGAATGTGCGGGCCGAAGGTGTCCGGGTCGATCTCGTAGTCGGCCATGACCCGCACCAGACGCCCGTCGGCAATGTACGGTGCGGCGCTCCACAGCGGTGTGTGCAGCAAGCCACGCCCGGCCAGGGCGCTGGCCAGCAGCAGGTCATAATTGTCGCTGCGCAACAGCGGCGCCGTCGGTTGCGCCAGGCTCAGGCGCTGGCCGTCGCGCTCGGCCCACCAGAACTCGCGGCTGAGCAACGGGTGTTGATAGAGCAGCCATTCATGCTGCTCAAGGGTGTGCGGATTCACTGGCAAACCCTTGCGCGCCAGATACTCCGGGCTGCCGCACAACGCCAGACGATTGCTGCCGACCACCCGCGCGATCAGCCCCGGCAGGTCGTCATACCCTTCGCGCAAGGCCAGGTCGTAGCCGCTTTCCAGCAGATTGACGAACGCATCGCACAGGTCCACTTGCAGGCTGATCTGCGGGTATTGCTGCAAAAAGCCGTCGCACACCTGATCGAGAAACGCCCGCCCATAGGCCAGCGGCGCGGTGATTTTCAGGCTGCCGCGCAGACCGTGCTGCAACTGCTCGATTTCCTCGCCGGCCTCCTCCAGCCGCTGCAACACCAGCCGTGCGGTTTCCAGGTACACCCGGCCGATTTCGGTCAGCAGAATCCGCCGCGTACTGCGCTCGAACAACCGCGCGCCCAGTTCCGACTCCAGGTGATTGACCGCTTTGGTCAGGGCCGACGGGGTCTTGCCCAGTTGCTCGGCCGCGCGGCTGAAACTGCCGAGTTGCGCGGTGACCACGAACATTTTCAGTGCACCCAACTTGTCCATGCTTTTTCCATTCAGGCAAAAACGTTTTTCGTGAGGAAGGCGTTCTGTCGGCCAGTGTCAGCCACTAATCTGGCCATCAGACGCAATAACAAGGAAATCTTCAATGAAAAGATTCATCCCGAGTCTGTTGGTTACCGCTGTAAGTTTTGCCTCGATGGAAGCCATGGCCGCCACCGATCTGGTGCTGGTCAACGGCAAGATTTTCACTGCCGACCGCTCGCAGCCAAAGGTCCAGGCGCTGGCCGTGGAAAACGGCAAGGTGCTGAAAGTCGGCACGGATGCGCAGATCAAGGCACTGATCGAACCCGGCACGCAGGTGATCGACCTAGGCGGCAAGACCCTGATGCCCGGCTTGATCGACAGCCATTCCCACGCGATTTTCGGCGGTCTGGAAATGGTCTCGGCCAACATGGAAGACGAAGTCGTCGCCCTTGATGAACTGCAAAAGCGTCTGCGCGACTGGCGTGATGACGGCAAGGCCAGACACGGCGATGTGCTGAGCATTGCCGGCATGAGCTCGGCTTACTGGGCGCAGGCCGAAGCGCTGGGCAAGACCTTCAACCAGGGCGAATGGGCCAACGTTCCCGTGGTGTTCATCGGCAGCGATCACCACACCGCGTGGGCCAATAACGTCATGCTCAAACGCGTCGGTATCGATGCCGCGCTGCTGAAAACCCTGCCTGACGCGGAAAAAGACACCGTCGGCAAGCTGGCCAACGGCGAGCCCAGTGGCTTTGTGGTCGATGCCGGTTGGGATCGGGTCGCCTCGAAAATGCCGGTACCGAGCCCCGCCGACATGTTGCGCGCGGCCAAATCCGCCGTGCGCTTCAACAACAGCCTCGGCATCACCGCATGGATGGATCCGGCCGCCAACGCCGCACCGGGCGAGGCCGTGTTTGCCCTCAAACCCACCGAGAAAACCGTCGGCGTGCTGCCGGCCTACAAAGCGCTGTCGCAAAGCGGTGACATGAGCGTCCACGTCGCGGCGCTGCTGGTGGCCAACCCGAAAAGCGTGCCCGCCGACCTCGATACGCTGGATAAAGTGCGCCAACAGTTTCAGGGCATCCCCAACCTGACCCTGCCCGGGATCAAGATCTTTGCCGACGGCGTGATCGAGTACCCGGCGCAGAGCGCGGCGATGATCGATCCGTACAACAACTCGCACAAACAGGGCGAATTGCTGATCGATCCGCAGCATTTCGGCGAACTGGTCAGCGCCATCGACCAGCGCGGCTGGCTGGTGCACATCCACGCCATTGGCGACCGTGCGGTGCGTGAATCGCTGAACGGTATCGAGCAGGCGCGCAAGGACCGGCAGAGCGGCGTGACCCACTCGATCACCCACCTGCAAATGGTCAACCCGAAAGAGTTCGCCCGCTTCAAGCCGCTGAACGTGATCGCTTCGATGCAACTGCTGTGGGCCAGCGCCGACGACTATACCACCGACATGATCAAGCCCTACGTCAGCGCCCTCGCCTTCCGTTATCAGTACCCGGCGCATTCGTTGCTGAAACAGGGTGCGACGATTGCCGGCGCCAGCGACTGGCCGGTGTCGTCGCCCAATCCGTTCAACGCCATGGCCCAGGCCATCACCCGCGTCGGCCCGCTGGGCGTGCTCAACGCCGATGAACGTCTGGACCGCGAGACCATGTTCTACGCCTACACCGTCAACGCAGCGCGGACCATTGGCCTGGACCAGCAGATCGGCTCGCTGACGCCGGGCAAACAGGCTGACTTCATCGTGGTCGATCGCGACGTGTTCAGCGTCGACGAAAAAGCCCTGCACGACACCCAGGTCCTGCAAACCTGGTTTGGCGGCCGTCAGGTCTACAGCGCCACCCAATAACAACTCTGTTCCCCCCTGTGGGAGCGAGCCTGCTCGCGAAGGCGGCGTATCAGTCGCCATCAATGCTGAATGAACCACCGCTTTCGCGAGCAGGCTCGCTCCCACAGGGACTGTGAGGGTGGCCGAGATTGCATTCCCTCCACAGTTTTCGTACTGCCCAAAAATAATTACAACATCGGGACTTCACATGAAAGCCTTGCCCCTGTTCGCCCTGAGCTTTTTCAGCCTGCTGCCCTTGAGCGGCCACGCAATTCCCTTGAACGACGACTTCGCCATGCAGATCGACCTGACGCTGGCCAGCGACTACCGCACCCGTGGCATCTCGCAAACTCAAAATGACCCGGCCGTGCAGGCCGGCCTGACCCTGGCCCACAGCAGCGGCCTGTACGTGGGGGCCTGGAGTTCCAACGTCGATTTCGGCGACGGGCTGAAAACCCGTCAGGAAGTCGATTACTACGCCGGTTGGCTGTGGCAGGCGACCGAGGATGTCAGCCTCGATCTGGGCTACATCAAGTACGCCTATCCCAAAGAAAGTCAGTTCAACCAGAGCGAGGTCTACGGAATTCTCGGCGTCTACGGGGTGAAGCTGGCGGCGTATTACTCCAGCGATGCGCCGGGAATCGACAGCAAACAGAGCTCGCTCTACAGCTATATCGGTTATGAAACCGAGCTGCCGTACGATTCGGGGCTGAAGCTGCGTTACGGCAATATGGACTTCAAGGACCCGCACCTGTACTCGGCGTCCGGGCATGGCGAGGACAGCTACCGCGAATGGGAGGTCAAACTGACCCACAACCTGGCCGGGGTGGTGTTGGGCCTGAGCTACATCGACACCGACCTGTCGCAGAGCCAGTGCCTGAGCAATTGGGGCTTCAAGGATGTGTGCACGGCGACGGTGGTGGCGAGCGTGAGTAAATCCTTCTGACCCACCCTTGTAGGAGTGAGCCTGCTCGCGATGGCGGAGTGTCATTCAACAATGAAGTCGGCTGACACACCGCCATCGCGAGCAAGCCCGCTCCCACAGGTTTAGATCTGCGTCGGGCCTTTGTTACAGGATGTTTACAAAATTTTTACCATTGTTCTTCTACAGTTACGCGCGTAACCGTATGTGTTTTCTATTCGTGTAGAGGAATGTTGGTAATGGCTTTGGGCAAAGGACTGCGTTTACCGTCCATCACTTCAACCCGTCTGGTGCTGCTGTTTTCCCTGGCACTGGTGGCGCTGTACAACCTGGCAACCTGGAAGGCGCTGGGGACGCTGATCACCCTGCAAGGCGCGCACAGACTGGCGTTTTTCGCTTCGTTCGGACTGTTCCTGTGGGCCGCCATCAGCCTGTTGCTGACCCTGGTGTCGTTTCGCTGGACGCTGAAACCGGCGCTCACCGTGGTCGCCCTGCTCTCGGCCTGCGCCGCGTATTTCATGAACGAATACGGGATCACCATCGACACGGTGATGATCCAGAACGTGTTCGAAACCAACCCCGACGAAGCCGCTGCGCTGTTCAACGGCAAGCTGCTGGCCTACGTGCTGCTGCTCGGCGTGCTGCCGGCGGCGCTGATCTGGCGTTGGCCGGTGAGTTATCGACCGTTCTTTCGCGGCCTGCTCAACAAGGTGCTGGTGATCGCCGCCTGCGTGCTGGTGATCGGTGCCTCGGTGGGCGCGTTCTACTCGACCTACGCGCCGATCTTCCGTGAAGAAGACAAGCTCACCCACTTCATCAATCCGACCAACTACATCTACGCCATCAGCAAGTACACCAAACAGCGCCTGGGCATCAAAAAGCACTTCGTGGTGCAGGCCATCGGTGAAGACGCGGTGATGAGCGCCAAAGCCGCTGGCCGCGAGAAGAAGTCGCTGATGGTCTTCGTGGTCGGCGAAACCGCCCGCGCCGACCACTTCTCGCTGAACGGTTATGCGCGCGAGACCAACCCCGAGCTGAGCAAGCTGGACATCCTCAACTTCACCCAGGTGCACTCCTGCGGCACGTCCACGGCGGTGTCGGTGCCGTGCATGTTCTCGATGTTCCCGCGTGAGGACTACAGCGACAAGAAAGGCAAAACCTACGAAGGCCTGCTCGACATCCTGCAACGCGCCGGCGTGCAGGTGCTGTGGCTGGACAACAACAGTGACTGCAAGGGCACCTGCCTGCGCGTGCCGCACCGCGACATCGCGAAGAACCAGCCGGGGCCGTTCTGCGACGGCAACAACTGCCTGGACGAGGCGCTGCTGGCCGATCTGCAGAATTACATCGACAGCCTCAAGGGCCACGCGATCATCGTTCTGCACGCCGACGGCAGCCACGGCCCGGAATACTACGAGCGTTATCCCAAGGAGATGGAACGCTTCAAACCTATCTGCCACACCAACCAGTTGGGCAGTTGCAGCCGCGATGAACTGGTCAACGTGTACGACAACACGATCCTTTATACCGACCACTTCCTCGCCAGGGTGATCGAGTTGCTCAAGCGCAATCAGGACACGCTGGATACGTCGATGGTGTATGTCTCCGACCACGGCGAATCACTGGGCGAGAATGGGCTGTACCTGCACGCGGCGCCGTATGCACTGGCGCCCGAAGCGCAGACCCATGTGCCGATGGTGATGTGGTTTGGTGACACCACGCTGGCCCATGAAGGGATTGATCGCGGTTGTCTGCAAGGCAAGACCGGTCAGGCAGACCTGAGCCATGACAACCTGTTCCATTCGGTGCTGGGGTTGTTTGAGGTGAAGACGGCGCTCTATCAGCCGGGGCTGGATATTTTCCAGGGCTGCAAACCGTCGATGACTGCTGCGCAATAACCCTGAGAGTGCACAGATCCTCTGTGGGAGCGGGCTTGCTCGCGAATGCGGCGCATCAGTCGCCATCGATTTTGACTGACCCACCGCATTCGCGAGCAAGCCCGCTCCCACATTTGGATATTTCTTGGGTCAAGGGTTGAGTTGTGCCAGATAAGCCCACGGGTAGATTCCACGCTGGTGACCGTCGCTGAACACCAGTTGCACGCCGTAGCCCTGCGGGTTGATCTCGATCAGGCGCACCCGGTCATCGACCCGCGGAGTCAGACCTTTCAGGCGGAACGCGCGGCACTGCGAGCACGGGCACTGGCGGCGCAGGTCGGCGTGGTTGAGCACCGATTCGCGCCCGTCCGGCCAGCTCAGGCGCAGCGTCTGCGCGCTCTGCGAGTTACCCACCGACAGCGGACTCATTGCAGCTGACTCAAGGCAATCCGCACCGCTTTGCGCACTTCCGGATCGCCGTCGTCCTGCGCCGCCTGCAACGCCGCTACCGCGCCGCGATCATTCAGTTCACCGAGGGCCAGCGCGGCTTCCTTGCGCAGGTTGCTGATGCGGTGGCCGAGGGTCTCGATCAGGGCGTCCAGTGCCGGTGCAAAGCGCAAGCGACCCAGGCTGCGGGTGGCACGCAGGCGTACTTGCCAGTAGTCATCGCCCAACGCTTCGATCAACGCCGGGCCGGCGTCGCTGTGGCCGACTTTACCCAAAGTAGTCGCGGCTTCTTCGCGCACCTGCCAGGCGAGATCCTGCAAGGCCTGGTGCAGCGCCGGCAAAACTTCGGCGCTGGAGGCCAGGCCCAAAGCACCGGTGGCAGCGCGGCGCACTTCGGTGTCCGGATCATCACTGGCCAACCGCGACAATGCCGGCAACGCGTCGAACTGTTTGAGCCAACCCAGCACGCCGACGGCTTCGCGGCGTACGTTGGCGTCGGCATCATCGAGTGCCGCGACAGCAGCAGGCGCGGCGGCGGCGAAACGCAACTCGCGCAAGGCGCGGAATGCGGCGATCCGCACAGCGACTTCAGCGTGCCCGGTCCACGGCAGAATCACCCGGCCCGCGGCTTCGCTCTTGAGCAGGCTCAGGCTTTGCGCAGCAGCCGATTGCACGGCCGGCGATGGATCGGTCAGCGCTACACACAGGGCTTGAACCACGGATTCGTCTTCCCAGGCCTCCAGCAACCGCGCAGCTTCAGCGCGGACGTCTTCAGCGGGATCCCGGCCCAGGCGATCAACCAGCCAGAGCAGGCCATCGGGTTCTTCCAGATCCGCCAGATCAATCAGCGCAATACGCCGCACGCCGGCATCGTCGGCGGTCAGGCGCGGCTGCAGGGCGAGGATTTCATCGTTATCGGTCACAGCAAAAATAGAGGTCATAGGGCAAATCGCGGCAAGGGAGTTTCGGGAGGCAGGCCGAGCGGATTGAGGCGCGGCAGCGGTCGGTCGTTGTCGTGGCGCAGCAGGTCGAGGCAATGGCGCTTGAGGCGAGAAAACTCGGCGCTGGTCACTAGCTCAGTGGTGCGCGGACGCGGGAAGTCCAGGCGCAGGTCTTCGATGATTCGTCCCGGGCGCGCGCTCATCACCAGCAAGCGGTCGGCGAGGAACAGCGCCTCGTCGATGTCGTGGGTGACGAACACCACCGTGGTGCGAATCCGTGTCCAGATGTCCAGCAGCAGTTCCTGCATGTTCAGGCGGGTCAAGGCATCCAGCGCGCCGAACGGCTCGTCCATCAGCAGAAGGCGCGGCCGGTTGACCAGCACTCGGGCGATTTCCACCCGCTGCTGCATGCCGCCGGAAAGCTGATCGGGCCAGCGTTCGGCAAAGCCGTCGAGGCCGACCAGTTTAAGCAGGTCGTCAGCGGCACGATGACGCGCGGTTTTGCCGATGCCGCGCATCTTCAGGCCGAAGGCGACGTTGTCGCGCACCGTGCGCCACGGGAACAGCGTGTGATGCTGGAACACCATGCCGCGTTGCGGCGACGGCCCGGACACCTCGCCGCCATCGACTTTCAGGCTGCCGGTGTGCGCACTCAAGTGTCCGGCGAGTGCGCCGAGCAGGGTCGATTTACCGCAACCGGACGGGCCGAGAATGCACACGAACTGGCCCGGTTCGATCTGGCAATCCAGACCTTGTACCGCTTCGAACGCTTGCCGGCCTTCACCGAGAATGATTGACAACTGGCGAATATCGATCCGCCCTTCCGGGTTTTGCATCGCGCTCATCAGGCTTTTCCTCGTGGTCGGTGCCAAGGCGTGAACAGCCCGCCCAGACGCTTGATCAACAGACTGCTGCCCATGCCCAACACGCCGATCAGCAGCATGCCGACGACGATGTCGGCGTAGTTCTGAATGGTGTAGGACTCCCACGTGTAGTAGCCGATGCCGAACTGGCCGGAGATCATCTCGGCGGTGACCAGACAGAACCACGAGGTGCCCATGCCGATGGCGAGGCCGGTGATGATGCTCGGCGCAGCCCCCGGCAAAATCACTTCGAGCAAGATCGCCCGACGCCCTGCCCCGAGGCTTTTCGCCGAGGCAATCAAGCGTGGATCGACGCCCTCCACACCGTGCACGGTGTTGAGCAGGATCGGGAACAGCGCGCCGGTGAAGGTGATGAACACCATCGACAGCTCCGACGACGGAAACATCAGGATTGCCAGCGGAATCCACGCCACCGCCGGAATCGGCCGCAGCACTTCCAGCGGTGGCAGCAACAGGTCTTCGGCCCATTTCGAGCGGCCGATGGCCAGGCCCAAAGCGATGCCGATCACCAGCGCGGCGAGGTAGCCGGCGAAGACGCGGCCGAGGCTGGCGGTCAGGTGCTGGATGAGCTTGCCGGAGTCGCCGAGGCCGAGGGCGGCTTCGACCACGGCCAACGGGGTTGGCACGTTGGCGAAGGTGACGAGGCCAAGGTTCCAGTGGTGGCTGGCGGCGAGTTGCCAGAACAGCAGGCAGAGCAGCAGTGACGCCGCTCTCGGAACCCAGCGTGGGATGGATCGGAACATGAATTTTCCTCTCAACCCAGATCCCCTGTGGGAGGGGGCTTGCTCCCTCCCACAGTTGACCGAGGTGTTCTGTGGGTTAACGCGTGGCCACAGCCTGGGTGGTGGCATCGGTAAAGTCGAAGACCTTGCCGCCCTGCGCCGCCGCAAACTGCTGCGCCTGGCCTTTGAGCAGGAACGCACTCAGGCGGCCCTTGGCATCGCTGGCAAACCACGCCTGATCGGCGAGCAGCTTGATCCCGCTGTCACTCGCCTGCGCATACACGGCGCGGATGTTTTTGCCTTCCTGTTTCAAAGCGGCGAGCGCGGTGAAGGCCGATTCGGCGCAGGCGTACTGGCGCACCTTGTCTTCGCCGCGCACCCAGATTTCGGCGACGTGGCTGACATCAGTGATGGCTTTGCCCGTCGCGGCATCTGTAGCCTTCAGTGGGGTCTGCGCGTAGTTGGCGAGTTGCGCGGTGTAATCCAGATTCGACGCCTTGAACGCCGCGCGGATGTACTGATCGTCGATGAAGGTGTTCAGGTCGAGGCCGCGATCGGCTTTTTTCAGCAACTTCAGGGTGTCGATGGCGGTGCCCACTGCCTGACGGTATTCCGGCTTCCAGCTCAGGTCGCGGGTCTGCACGCCCAGCGGGCCGTGGAACAGGTAGTTGACCTCGGCATCGACGCCGGTGACTTTGGCGATCAACTCGCTGTACTTCTCAGGCTCGGCGGCCAGCAACTGATTGGCCTCGATACTTGCCCGCAGGTAGGCGACGACGATTTCCGGGTACTGTTTCGCGTAGGCCTGATCCACCAGTGCACCGTGGAACGTCGGCGCGTTGGCCTGGGCGCCGTCGTAGATCTTGCGGGCGAAACCACGGCTGGGGAACAGTTCGGCGAACGGCACGAAATCGGCGTGGGCGTCGATCTTGCCGGCCTGCAACGCCGAGCCGGCGACTTCCGGTGGCTGGGCAATGATGTTCACATCTTTGAGCGGGTCCCAGCCCTGCTCGGCCACGGCGCGCAGCAACATGCCGTGGGCTGTCGAGGCGAATGGCACCGAGATGGTCTTGCCTTTGAGTTCGCTCAGCGCCTGCACGCCCGACGCGCTCGGCACGACGATGCCGTTGCCGCTGCCCTTGATGCTGCCCGACAGCACGCTGATGAACAGGCTGTGCTTGCCAGCGGTCTCGAACGCCACACCATTGAACGCCCCGGGGAAATCGGCCATCGCACCGAAGTCGAGTTTGCCGGCGACCATCTCGTTGGTCAGCGGTGCACCACTGGTGAAGTTTTTCCACTGCACGTCGTACTTCGCATCTTTGTAGGCGCCGTCGTGCGGCAGGTATTTGTCGAGCAGACCGAGTTCACGAATCAACAGACCGCCAGCGGCGCAGTTGATGGTGGTGTCCTGGGTGCCGATGGCGATACGAATGGTTTCGGCCGAGGCCGACAAGGACAATGAAGCCAGTACCAGACCGGCGATTGCTGCACGCAACATGGTGTGTTTCCCCTCGAATCATTGATTGGATGTTCGTCTCCGCCGCGATCAGGGCGCGGTGGGAAACGAGGGGGTGTCGGGTGAATTCGGCGTCCGGTGTTTCCGGATGGCTTTTGGGCTGTCTGTGGGCCTCTTCGCGAGCAGGCTCGCTCCCACAGGATTTTCGGTGTACTCATTATTTGCGGTTGGCTTCCATCCATTGTGGAAGCGAGCCTGCTCGCGAAAGCGGACTACTGGTCAACGCAATAAATAAGGGATGTCGACTTTGACGGCACCGGTCGGGCAGTCCTTTTCGCAAGGCATGCAGTACCAGCACTCATCGAAGGCCATGTAGGCCTTTTGCGTGGCCGGGTTGATCGCCAGCAAGTCCATCGGGCAGACGTCGACGCACACGGTGCAGCCCTTTTCGGCAATGCATTTGTCCTCATCCACGGTGACCGGGGCGTTGGAGCGGAAGAAGATTTCCTGGGCTTGATAGGCCATGGTTCGGGCTCTCTGAGAATTGATGTATCAAGCGGCGAAAGCGCCCACCCGCAAGCGGTCGTAAGCCTGCATTTCTTCGGCATCAAGCGGAATGATGTACGGCTCGACGGGCTTCTTGAAACTGGTCATCCGGCCGTCTTCACCCTTCTTCAAGTGACAGTGGCAGAACCATTCACTGTCGTTGCGCTGAGGGTGATCAACCCGATAGTGGTACAGGCCCCAACGGCTCTCGGCGCGGAACAGCGAAGCGCGGGCGGCCATTTCGGCGCAGTCGCGGATCACGCTGGTTTCCATCGCGCGCATCAGTTCGTGGGCGTTGCTGGCCTTCATCTGATCGAGGTCGCGTTCGATGTCGCTGAAGCGCTGCAAGCCGATCTGCATCTTCCTGGTCACTTTCGGCGGTTGCAGGTAGTCGTTGACGAAACGCCGCAGCTTGTACTCGACCTGCGCCGGCGGCAGGCCATGCTCGCGATCGAGCGGTGCGTAGACTCGGGCTTTTTCCTTTTCGATCTGCCCCGCGTCCAGCGCAGAAAATTCGCGCCCGGCGACGAAGTCTGCCGCGTTGTGCCCGGCAAACCAGCCGTAGGTGAACGCGCCGAGCATGTAGTTGTGCGGCACCGCAGCCATGTCGCCCGCCGAGTACAAGCCTTTCACCGACGTCTCGGCACGTTCGTTGACCCACACCCCGGACGCCGAGTGACCGCTGCAAAAACCGATCTCCGAGATGTGCATCTCGACCATCTGCGTGCGGTAATCGGTGCCACGATTGGCGTGGAACTGGCCGCGACTCGGGCGTTCGTTGCTGTGCAGGATTTCCTCGATGTTCTGGATGGTTTCCTCGGCCAGGTGATCGAGTTTGAGGAACACCGGGCCATTGCCGCTTTCCAGTTCCTGATGGAACTCCCACATCATCTGCCCGCTCCAGTAGTCGCACTCGATGAAGCGTTCGCCCTTGTTGTTGGCGGTGTAGCCACCCAAGGGACCGGTGACGTAGGCGCAGGCCGGGCCGTTGTAGTCCTTGATCAACGGGTTGATCTGGAAGCATTCGAGGTTCGCCAGCTCGGCCCCGGCGTGATACGCCATCGCGTAGCCGTCGCCGGCATTGGTCGGGTTTTCGTAGGTGCCCATCAGATAGCCCGAGGACGGCAACCCCAGACGACCGGCCGCGCCGCACGCGAGGATCACCGCCTTGGCCTTGATCACATGGAAGTCGGCAGTGCGGCAATCGAAACCCATAACGCCGTTGACGGTGCCCTCCTCGTCGGTCAGCAAACGGGTGCAGACCAGGCGATTGGTGATGCTCACCCGCGCGCGTTTCAACTGGCGGTAAAGGACTTTCTTGATGTCATGCCCTTCCGGCATCGGCAGCACGTAGGCGCCCATGTGGTGGACTTTTTTCACCGCATAATCGCCGGTCTCGTCCTTCTCGAACTTCACGCCCCAGCGATCCAGTTGCTCGATGGTTTCAAAGCTGTGCGTCGCGTAGGCGTAGACCGCCGCCTGATTGACGATGCCGTCGTTGGCGATGGTGATTTCCTTGGTGTACTGCTCAGGCGTCGAGTGGCCGGGGATGATCGCGTTGTTCAGGCCGTCCATGCCCATGCTGATCGCGCCGCTGCGTTTGACGTTGGCCTTGTCCACCAGCAGCACGCGCAGCTCCTTGTTTTTTTCCTTGGCCTTGATCGCGGCCATCGGGCCAGCGGTGCCGCCGCCGATCACGACGATGTCGTATTCCTGTTCCAGGGTGTTGTGCGTCATGGTCAGGCCCCTTTTTGCCGGTCGATCCGCAGGCGGTACTGGAACGCATCGCCACGGTAGTACAGGTGTTCGAAGTCCAGCGGCTGGCCGTTGGCGTCGTGGGTCAGACGTTCGATGCGCATGATCGGCGAACCGGCCTCGACGTTCAGCGCCTGGGTCAGGTCGCTGTCGGCGAGTACCGCGTCGATGGCCAGATCGGCGTGGCCGAGGGCGATGCCGCAGTCGTTTTCGAGGATCAGGAAGATGTCGCGCGTGACCAGATCAGCCTTCTCCAGTCGCTCACCGATGGCTTTGGGCAGGTAGGTGATTTCCAGCGAAATCGGCTCACGGTTGATCAGCCGGACGCGTTTGATCTGCGCCACGGTCTCGCCTTCGGCGACTTGCAGACGCTCGGCCACACGTTTGTCGGCGGGGATGAATTTGAAGCTGCGCAGGCGGTTGATCACCTCGTAGCCACGCCCGGTCATGGACTCGGCGAGGCCTTGCAGGCTGCTGACGTTCTGGAAGGTTTTCGGCTTGGCGACGAAGGTGCCCTTGCCATGGATCTTGAAGATCAAGCCTTCTTTCTGCAGATCACCCAACGCCTGGCGCACGGTGATGCGGCTGACTTTGAACAGCGCGCCGAGCTCGCTTTCTGAGGGCATCTGGCTGTCTTGCGGGTATTCACCATCGAGAATGCGTGCGCGCAGAACATCGCGCAGTTGGGTGTGCAGCGGAACACTGCTCAGGGAAAGTACGTTATCGGTCATCAGGGATCACTTGTCATAACGAGTTATGACGTGATCTTAGAGACGTTATGACAAGCTTGAGAAATATTGTTTGGGCATAACCTTAGATGCAGGACACACCACCAAATCCACAGGGGGATTGTGGTGTGTCAGGGGTCGAGTGTGTGTTTCTCTGCCTCACAGCAAAGTGCAGGAGCTGCCTGGAATACAGTTCCCCTGTGGGAGGGGGCTTGCTCCCGAAGGCGGTGGGTCAGCCGACATCATCGGTGAATGACACACCGCTTTCGTGAGCAAGCCCACTCCCACATGGGTTTTTTGGTGTGTCGAAGGTCGGCCGTGTGGCTTGGTGCCTCGGAGCAAAGTGCAGGAGCTGTCTGGAATACTGATTCTCTGTGGGAGGGGGCTTGCTCCCGAAGGCGGTGGGTCAGCCGACATCATCGGTGAATGACACACCGCTTTCGTGAGCAAGCCCACTCCCACAGGGGATTTGTGGTGTGTCAGGGTCGAGTGTGTGGCTTGGTGCCTCGGAGCAAAGTGCAGGAGCTGTCTGGAATAGAGATTCCTGTGGGAGGGGGCTTGCTCCCGAAGGCGGTGGGTCAGCGACATCATCGGTGAATGACACACCGCTTTCGTGAGCAAGCCCACTCCCACAGGGGTTTTGTGGTGTGTCAGGGGTCGAGTGTGTGGCTTGGTGCCTCGGAGCAAAGTGCAGGAGCTGTCTGGAATACAGATTCCTGTGGGAGGGGGCTTGCTCCCGAAGGCGGTGGGTCAGAGACATCATCGGTGAATGACATGCCGCTTTCGTGAGCAAGCCCACTCCCACAGGGGATTTGTGGTGTGTCAGGGTCGAGTGTGTGGCTTGGTGCCTCGGAGCAAAGTGCAGGAGCTGTCTGGAATACAGATTCCTGTGGGAGGGGGCTTGCTCCCGAAGGCGGTGGGTCAGCGACATCATCGGTGAATGACATGCCGCTTTCGTGAGCAAGCCCACTCCCACAGGGGATTTGTGGTGTGTCAGGGTCGAGTGTGTGGCTTGGTGCCTCGGAGCAAAGTGCAGGAGCTGTCTGGAATACAGATTCCTGTGGGAGGGGCTTGCTCCCGAAGGCGGTGGGTCAGCCAGAATCTTCGGTGAATGACATGCCGCTTTCGTGAGCAAGCCCACTCCCACAGGGGCTTGTGGTGTGTCAGGGGGCGAGTGTGTGTTTCTCTGCCTCGGAGCAAAGTGCAGGAGCTGTCTGGAATAGAGATTCCTGTGGGAGGGGGCTTGCTCCCGAAGGCGGTGGGTCAGCGACATCATCGGTGAATGACACACCGCTTTCGTGAGCAAGCCCACTCCCACAGGGGTTTTGTGGTGTGTCAGGGGTCGAGTGTGTGTTTCTCTGCCTTGGAGCAAAGTGCAGGAGCTGCCGGGAATACAGGTGCCCTTCCACAGGGAAAGGGTGTTGTGATCTGGGGGATCAGTGGCGTTTGAGGATCTGGTCCATGACCCAGTCGGTCTTGAGGGCTTGTTCGGCGACGGCTGGATGCTTTGAATCACCCCGAATGTGTGCATTCATCCCCAACACGTGATGCCACTGAATATGCTCGTGATGCGGGATTTTCAGGCTGAGCTGTTCATCGGCGAACAGCTGCACCGGATGCTCGTCAAACACCGAGAAGCCGATCCGCCCGTGGCTGCCGATAATCTCGACCCGATCCTCGCGCCGATCCGCAACAAAGCTCCAGCAGCCCATGCCCAGCGCTCCGGAAGCGAACCGCCAACAGGCGCTGACCGCGTCTTCGGCGGCATACAGACCCGCTTGCCGGGCAGTGAAGCCGGCGACTTCGACGATGTCGCCAAGCAGGTACTGGAACAGGTCAAAACCGTGGCTCGCCAAGTCGGCGAAGTAACCGCCACCGGCCACGCTCGGGTCGGTTCTCCAGTTGGCGCTGCCGTCCAGATCCGCCGCCGAGGGGGCCTTGGTCAGTGTCCAGCTCAGGTGCCGCACCTCACCGATGCGGCCCTGCGCCAGCCATTGCCGAACCTGTGCAAAGCGCGGCAACGAACGGCGATAGTAGGACACAAACAAGTGCAGGCCGGCATCGGCAAACGCCTGCTGCATTTCGCGGCTTTGCCCGGCGTTCAGCGCCATCGGTTTCTCGACGCAGCAATGCTTGCCGGCGGCAGCGACTTTCAGGCTGTAGGCGTGGTGACTGTCCGGTGGCGTGGCGATGTATACCGCGTCCACCTCGGGGTCGTTGATCAGCGCATCGACGTCGGTGCAAACCCGGGCGATGCCATGGCGCGCGGCGTAATCACTCGCTGCCTCCAGGCGCCGCCCCATCACCGCCACCAGCGCCGAGCCGGGCGCCTTGTAGAAAGCCGGCCCGCTCTTGCGCTCGGCGACGCTGCCGCAACCGATCATGCCCCAACGCACCACGTCCATGGTCATCCCCTCCGCTTGTTTGATAAACCTCAGCCGATACGCAGGGCGCGCAGGTCGAGGTGGCCATCCTTGAGCGGCGGGCACCAGTAGTAGCCGCCGGTGATCGGCCGGCTGATGCGATACAGGCCATCGGTGATACCGTCTTCCAGACCGCTCATTCGGCGCAGTTGCGCTTCGAAAGCATCCAGCGAGAAGCCGAAAGCGAGGAACATCAGGCCGGCGCGATCACCTTCGATCCACGGCATCGAACGGCGCACGACGAACGCTTCCGGGGCGAAGCTTTCCTGCGCGGTTCGTTTGACGTGGGCGGAGACTGGCGCGTCGTCGATCTCTTCGTTGTCGCTCAGACGACGGCCCATGATGTTGTCCTTGTCACCGGCGGACAGCTTATGGAAACCCTTCAGATCGTGCTGCCACTGCTGAATCGCGGCGAAACTGCCGCCGACCAGACCTTCACCGCCCTCGTTTTGCAGTGCAGCAGCGATAGCGGCTTCGTCGTGCGGGTTCTCGGTGCCGTCTTCGTAGCCGGTCAGGTCGTGGCCATCCTTGTGGCGGAAGGCTTCCTGAGCCTGCACCAGACGCAAGGCCGGGGCCAGCGCAACTTCGAAGGCGTTGCAGCGATTGAGCAGATCACCCCGGTCGACACCGTGCAGCCAGACCCACAGCGCGTGCTGGGTCGACGGGTTTTCCACGCCGACACCGGTCATGGCCGGAAAGCTGCGCAGGCCTTCAACCTGCACGTTCAGGGCCTTGGTCAGGGACTCACCGAAACCGACCACCGCCGACTTGCCGTCCACCAGGTTCAGCAGATTGTCGATCGCCTGCGGCAGTGCTTCTACCGATTCAAGGGCGAAAAACAGGTGACGTGCTTGCGCAGGAACTGGGGTGGCGAGGATGCCCGGCTGGTAGTAACTCATGTGAACTCCTTGGGAAAGTGCGCGGGAGTTTACCTGTAGCCGGAGGATTTGTGGGGTTGAAGCAGGCTGCGATCCTTTGATCCTCTAAATAGCGGCAGCGCTCTCGGTGCGCCACGCACTCGGGCTCATTCCCGTCCAGCGTTTGAACGCCCGACGAAAACTGCGCACGTCGCTGTAGCCGACCTCCTCGGTGATGCGCTCGATCGGCATGTCCGGATTGGCCAGCAGACTCATCGTCCGTGCCTGACGCACCTGTTCCAGTAAAGCCTCGAAGGTCAGTGCGTGCTCGGTCAGGCGGCGACGCAAGGTGCGGCTGCTCATGTTCAGGTCGCCTGCGATCTTCTCGATATGGCTGCCCCGGCTCAGGTCCCGGGCAATCGCCCGTTCCACCGCCTGAATCAGATCGAGTTTCTGGTGCACCTGCGCCGCTTCCAGCTCCAGCAGGGCCACAGCCTGACGCAGCGCCAGGGAGTGATGATTGGGCAGGTTCACGTCCAGCCACTGCACATCGATCAGCATGCGGTTGTGCAAGCAGCCGAAGCGTACGTCTGGCCCGAGCAAGCGGTGGTATTCGCTCAGATAGTCCGGCGCGGCGTGCACGAACTCCACGGCGATCGGCTTGAATTCGCTGCCGGCCAGTGCCCGGCCATACACCAGCAGGCTGGCGAAAAACTCCTCGACGGCGAACACCTGAACTTCAGCGAACGGCAAGCGGCACTCGGCATCGAGGTGCACCTGAGCGCCCACCACATCAACACTCGACACCACGATCCCGCCAGAGGTGTGCTGATGACGAATCCCCAAGGCAAAGGCATCGCGCAAGGTCTTGCACAGCGACAACACATGCCCGAGCAGCCCCAGCGTACCCAGCACATTCTGCGCGCCCACCCACAGACCGAGGCCCTGATTGGGCAGCACTTTGAGCGCGCGCTGAATCATCGCCACGGCCTGGCGATAGGAAATCCGTTGCGCGGGATCCTGCAGATCTTCAAGCGTGAAGCCCAGGCCACGGCACAGGCTTTCCGGGTCGATGCCCTTGTTCTGCACGACTTCGGCGAGGGTTTGCAGGAGGAACGGCGACACCAGCGCCATTTCGAAGGTCGGGTCTTGGACTTTTACATTCATGGGGGCTGACATTCCGGATCACGCTTGATTGTTATTTTTGTAACCGGTTATGTCGAAGGAAGTTAGCACAGGGTTTGCCTACTGTCCGCAGAAGTCCCCCTAACTGTCCGCCAATACCCTGCCCCGGCGCACGCCAAGCGCTTATTTCTATGGTGCCGGGCGTTCTGCGTGCGGCGCCACGTCCCACCACAATAATAACGAGGACAGCCATGAGCCCGAACCGCGCCCCACTCCCCTTGCGTCTGGCACTGACATTGCTCGGTTGCACCGCGACCCTTCCGGCCCTGGCCACCGAAGCCGGCGTCGACAACATCGGCCCCGGCACCGACGGTTTCTTCATGCTGCCGCTGGAAGTTGACAGCCTTCCGGAGAACATGGTCGCGTTCAACCTCTACTACAACCATTACAAGTCGACGAAGCTCAACATCAGTTCGTTGGGCGGCAAGGTGCCGAATGTCGACATCGAGTCCACTGCGGTCATCCCGCGCCTCGATTACCTGAGCCCGGTGCGAGTGTTCGGCGGACGTCTGGCCGGCTACATCGCCCAGCCCTGGCTGAAGCAGGAAGTCTCGGTATACGGCCTCAGCGATACCCGCGAAGGCATGGGCGACACCACCGTCGCGCCGATCATCCTGTGGGACATGGGCAAAAACCTGACCCTCGGCGCCGCCCTCGAAGTCACCGTGCCCACCGGCGAATACAGCGTTGATCGGCTGGCCAACACCAGCAACAACTTCTACACCTACAAGCCATTGTTCTCCTTCACTTGGCTGCCCACCGACAAGACCGAAGTGTCGATGAAGACCACCTACAGCTTCAACGAGAAGAACAAGGACACCGATTACAAATCCGGGCAGATCTTCCACTTCGATTATTCGGCCAGCTTCAAGATCACCGACGACCTGATGCTCGGCCTCAACGGCTACTACCTCAAGCAGACCACCGACGACAAACAGTACGGCCACACCGTGCAGTTCGCCGGGCAGGATGTGGACGACGGCGTACGCGGCCAGGTGTTCGCGATAGGTCCGGCGCTGCACCTGACCTTTCTCAAGTACGCCAGCGCGGAGATTCGCTGGGCCAGGGAATTTGACGTGGAGAACCGGCCAGAGGGCGACATGCTCTGGGCCAAGGTCAGCATCCCCTACGCCTTCTGACCTGCAGCAAGATGCCCCTGTGGGATCGGGCTTGCTCGCGAATGCGCCGGTTCAGTCGACCTCGGTGTTGAATGTTCAGACGTCTTCGCGAGCAGGCCGTCAACCACGATCGCGGGTTCCTGGCCCGATATCCCCCACAAACAGCTGATGGCCGAGATGCGCGCACTCAATGCCGGGAACCTTGCGCATGCTCGACAAGCGAATCCCCAAGCCCCCCACGCCACTCAAAAAAAGGGGCGACCCAGTGGCCGCCCAAAGTACTGCACGAGAGTCTTTTACAGCGTCAGTTGTCCGCGCTCTTCCTCGGTCAACTGTTGTTTGGCCTGTTCATCCAGCACCCCTGCCCCCAGCACTTGCACCGGGCTGTTCGGGTTGTATCCAGTGGCCGGCGCACGGCTGGCGCCATCGCGGGACGGGGCGAGTTGCTCGTTGCCGAAGCTCAGCACCTGCACCGTGAACACCGACGCCTGGTTCTGTCGCGCCGCCGCTTGCTGTTGGCGTGCCACGTCTTCTGCCGCTTGCGTGGCTGAAGAGGCAGCGGAACTGGCCGAGGTGATCGCCCCGGTGTTCACCGCAGCCACTATCGGGACGCCACTGGTCTTGCCTTGCACCGCGATGTTGGCGGCATTGACCACGGTCAGCGCGGCGATGTTGACGTTGCCCGATACGCGAATCCCCGCCTCGCCCGCATCAATGGTGCCCAGCGGCGCGATCAGGTCGATGTCGCCCGGCGCCACTTCGGCAATCGGGTTGAGCGTGGCGATACCGGCGCCGGTGCTCGGCACCGATGGCGACAGGGTCACGTTGCCCCAGGTGTCGTAGACGCGTTTGGGCGGGGTGTAGACCACGGTGGTTTTCGAGCCGCGACCGGCGTTGATGTCACCCTTGGCGGACCAGCCGAGAATCGAGCCACCGAAGGTGGTCATGATCCGGCTCTGCCCGAGCAGAATGCTGCCCTCGGAGTAGAGCTGAATGTTGCCCGAGCCCTGGGTGATGATCCCCGCCGTGGACGGCGGCGCCGCGCCTTCGATGCCGAACACCTGACCGCCGCCCGGCGTGAGCATCTGGATATCACCGCCGAACAGGGTCTTGACCCCCGCGCCGCCGTACAGCGTGATGTCGCCGTCGTAGCGGATCGGATTGCCCGCCACGTCGATGGTCGGGAACAGCGAAGCAATGGCGTTGCGGCCACGCAGGTAGCTGCCTTTGCGCGGACCGTCGGCATCGTTGTATTCCAGGCCGCCGGCGCGCAGTTCGGCGAAGTACACCTGGCGGGCGAAGATCGCCTGCTCGGTCCCTGGCAGTGCGGCGAAGAAGGCTTGTGCCTGTTCTGCGTTGCCGCTGAAGCCGTAGCCGAGGGTCAGCCAGCTCTGCAGTTCGTCGAGGTAGGTCTTGACCACTTTGCCCGGTTGGCCGTTGAGGGCCGCGTTCGGGTCGGCGAGGTTCTGCGGGCTCAGGTAACGGGCGATGAACCGTGAATAATCCGGGCCCTGTGCGCCTGCGCCAGCCTGCATCACGATGCTTGCACCGGAACGATGATCGCCTGCGGCGACCGGCCCGATGCTGGTGATGCCGGCGCGATCCTCCATCAGGATATTGCGTCCGGCGTTGATATCCAGAAGCCCCGGCCCTGCGATATCGAAGCTGCTGTACAGGATGTCGCGACCGGCGGAAATCCGCGAAACATCATGCAGATCGTTGTGAATCAGCAGGTTGCCTGACGATGAAATGGCTTCGTTGTTCCAGCCGATTTCCGACGGCGCCGTTGCCGGTTGGCCCAGGTTGGTGCCGGACGCCACGATATCGCGTCCGGCCAGCATCCAGACAGGCGCAGCGCTTTCGTACCAGGTGCGCAGCGAGGTGCCGAAACGCAAGGTTTCGCCGCTGCGAATGCCCACCAGATCGCCGGTCAGTGCGTAGAAGCGGGCAGGTGCCTGAACGCCGCTGGTTCCCGAGTAACTGTCGGCACCGAATGCAAACAACGGATAACGCACGTTCAGACTCGGGGCAATGCCGTCGCTGTTGTAGTTGCTCATGTCCGGCCTGCTGGAACCGTATTGCGCATAACCGGTAAACGCCGGCGCGAACGGCGTGGCGATGGCGGACAGACTGGCGCCAGACTGGTTGATCGCGTAGCCGCCGGCATAGATCGAGTGTCCGGCCAGCATTTCCAGTTGCCCGTCGCTGGAAGGGGCCAGCACGATCGAGTAAGCCGCCGCGGCGGAAAATCCGCTTGCCCGGTAGGTGGCCGACGGGCCGGCATAGATGGAGCCCTGCCCCGCCACCGCGCGCAGGATCGATGGGTAGATGAAACGTCCGTCAGTGGGCGAAGTATTGCGGCTGGCCAATGGGCCCTGAGTGTCGGTTTCACCCAGTTGTGTGCCAGGCGTCAGGTTGCCCCCCGCCGAGAACAGATCGATGGCCGTGTGATGGGTCCACAGTGAGAAACCTGCCAATCCGCCACCGTCATGGGCGACGCCACTGGTATCGGTGAACGCTGTGGAGTTCTGCAGGCGCACCCGTCCCGGGTCGACCGCACCGCCCAGTACAAGATCGCCACGGGTAGCCAGGCGCATACCGGAGTCACCCGGTATCAGCACCAGGCCACCGGACGCACTGCCAAGCGTCGAGGTGAACGGATCGAAGGCCCGGGTTTCACGAGGGTCCTGGAGGGAAGCGAAGGCACCGTATTGCAGATTGATACCGCCCAGCGCACCGCCCGACAATTGCGCCGCACCGCGCAGGTTGATCAATGCCCCCTGCAGATCGTGATTCGGTGCGCCCGTACCGCTTTCCCCTGCCCGCGCCCGTAATGACGGGTTCAACGTGCCGCCGATCCGGATGTCCATGTCGCCGCCACCGGTCAGTTGCAGGCTGCCGTCGCTGCCCACCCTGCCGGTGCTGCCAACCGCCACGATCAGCCCCTGACTGCGTGGATTCAGGCTGCTGTCGCCCAACGACTTGAGCATGCCGCCATCGCCTGCGGCGCGCAGGCTGACGTTGCCACCGCCCAGTGCGCCGAATCCGGTGAACCCCACCAGATAAGGGCCGGTGTCAAAGTCCGGGTCGGGCAAAGGCTGCGTGGCATAGCTGCCGAAGTTGATCCACCAGGCCGTCGGTACGTCGTTGCTGCCCGTCCCCTGCCGCCACAACCAGTTACCCACCGAGACACTGGAAACCTGTTCGCGCAGGTTCGCATCACGAATGAATCCGCGACGCCCCAGGGTATCCCCCGAGACCGAGCCGCCCGCATTGATCGTCAGGTTACCGCCCAGCTCCGGGTACCAGGCCTGATAAAGGCTGTCGCTGCCGCCATCGACCCATTTTTCATAGTCGGCGCCTTTGCTGCCGAGCACCGAGCCGTTATCCGTGAGCGCGCCCCGGCGCTGGTTGAAGCGCGGGTCGATATTCCGGGACTGAGTGCCCGCGGTGTAGACGCCAAAGGGCGAATCCATGCTCAGGTCACCCGCGGCCATCAGGTCCAGATCACCGGTGCCGGTGCGCAACACACTGAACATCTGGGTGTGCGGTGAAACGCTAATACCGCCCTTGTTCGGTGTGCAGGAGTTAGGGTCGGCATCACACCAGAACAGTTCGTCATCCGTGACCGGTGTTCCCGGCGGCATGCCGGCGATGTTGTCCACCGCCCAGAGGAACTTGGCGGGCGCGTTGCAGGCACCCGGCAGGATGTCGCACAGGTACAGTTCGTCATCGCTCACCACCTCCCCGGCCGGATAGCCCATCGGGTTGCCGTCGGCCCAGGTGGTATCGAGTTTTTTCTCCACCACTTTCAAACCGTAATGGGTATCGGCCAGGCGCAGGTTGCCTTCACGGGTCAACGGCTTCACTGCACGGTTGTCGGCGGCTTCCAGGTCAGACCCGGCCACCACCCGCATCGACCAGGACGTACTGCCCGATGGCAGCATGCTCGCCACGGCCCAGTTACTGCCTTGCTGCGTGGTGCTGGAATAACCGCGCAGCTCGATGAATGCCGTGCCGCTAGCCAGTACCACATCGGTCATGGACGGAATCAGCGAACCGCGCTGCAGCGCCAGTGCGCCACTCAATGTCACCCCGACCGTCTGATTGTCCACACCGACCGTACCCGGTAACGGCACACCCTTGGGCCAGAGCATGGCCTGCAGCGCAACCGCACCGTTCAATCGGGTACCGGCCCCCAGGCGACTGCCGGCAGGCAGGATCACGTTGTCGCTGAGCAGCGTGCCGGCGGCGTACAGCAGATTGCCCGATGCGTCATGCACCGCGCCGGACAACACAGTGCCGGCATTGAGCGAATAAGGGCCAGCCAGCGTCGCCTGCGTCGGCAGCAATGTGCCGCTGACCAGGGTCACGGCTTGTATCGGCAAGTCGTAATTGAGCGCAATGCCCGCCGGGAACCGCGTGCCCTCGGCCAGCGTGACGCCGGTGCCCGGCACGATCAGGTCGCCGCCGAACGGCTGCACGCCCGGCAGCAGCTTCCAACCGGCATCGTCGACCGTTTCCGGTGGTGGTGCGAAGCCGTCGTTGATGCTGCCGTAAATGTCGAGATTGCCACCGGCACGCATCACCAGGCTGCCGGACTCGCCGGAACCATAGACCGAGGTTTTCTGCGTGTGCGGGTTGAGGCTGGCATATCGGTAGCGCGACAGGTCGATATCGCCTTCCACCACCAGATCGCCATCGGCGGTTTGGCTGGCAATCTCGACCCCGGGACGCAGGTGGAACACATCGGCATAGGTCGCGTTGTTCAGCCCCGCCAGTTTGCGTTGCAGCAAGTCGTTGTTACCCAGCGCGGCACTGATGAATGTGCTGCTGTCGCCATCGATGCGATCGAACAGCGCCTGATCGATCACTTGGTAAGGACGGCCGCTGGCCGCCGGATCGACGCCGTCACGCGCATCGGTATAACGACGCATGCCGTTGAGACCGATGAAGCGTGCCCCCTGAATGTTCAGCGCACCGCTGGCATCGATGGCGATGTCGCCGACACCCAGGCGCGGCGCGTTGAGCTCCAGCGTACCGCGCGCCACCCCGTCGTTCTGCCCCGGCAGTTTGCCCACCGTCGCGTCGGTGCCGTGGCGCACGTCGATCCGGGTGCCGGAGGCCAGGGTCAACAATCCCTCGCCGGAATTGAGCTCAACCATGGCGCGGTTCGGGGCGTCGATGATCTTGCCGTAGCTGTCGACCCGCAGGACCCGACCATGGGCGTCCAGCATGGCATTGCCGGTAAGCGTCAGACCGTTTTTGCCGGACAGCCGGATGCTGCCGACCCGCTCGCCACTGGCGTCGATCAGACCGGCCACCGAAAGGCTGCCATTGTCCACCGAGACATTGATTTCACCGGCCTTGAGCCCGTCGCCGATCAGCAGGCTGCCCTCTTTGAACTGGAAACTGCGGCTGCCGAACACTTGCCCGGCGTTCAGACGCTGATTGAGCGCCGCGAATTGTCCGTTCAAGTCACCTCCCAGATTGCGGGCGCGGATATCCACACCCGCGGCCTTGTACGGCACCCGCGTGCCGCCAGCATCGTAATAACCGCTGCTGGCGCCGAGGATTTCCCCCTGCAGATCAACCACGCCAGCGTTCTCGGCCAAGGCGACCGCACTGAGATTGCCGGCCTGGTTGTTCTGCGCCGACAGATCGATCCGTGAGCCCGCCGCCTGGCGAATATTGCCGCCGTGGCTGAAGAGCGACACGTCGCCGCCCCAGCTGTATTTCTTCACATCGTTGAACGGCAAGGTACGTCCGGCCAGATCCAGTTGTGCGTCAAAGGTCAGGGTCAGGTCATTTTCCGCTTTGATTACCAGCTTGCCGCTGGCCAGCGCGATACGGCTTTCAAGCACGACGTCATGGGCATCGAGTGTCAGTTCCGCACCCAGTGCATTGGCCGCTGCGGAAACACCGGCGCCCTTCAGGGTCAGGCTGTCGCCGGCCTTGAGTGAGTTGACCGAAGCCGCTTCACCGGTCAACAGCGGTGTACGCAAATTGAGGTTGCCGCCGGTGTAGGCGTATCCCTTGAGTGGATCGTAGGCGCCCTGTTCCTGGTAAACCGCGAGGCTGCCTTTGTGGTTGGCAGTAATGCGTTCGCTGGCCGTCAGATTGACGTTGGCGAAACCCAGTGCCAAACGATCGTTCTGGTCCAGCCCGCTCGGTTGCGGGTTCGGGCCGTAGCCGAATTCGATGCGTTGTGCCTGGATATCCAGCGTGCCACGACCGGTCCCGGCGCCGCCGCTGACCACCGCACCCGGCGCCTGAGGCGCACCGTTCCAGATCAGACTGGCGGTGCGGATGGTTGCCACATCCGCAGCCTCTCCCAGGCCGTAGATCGCCGGCGTCGTCAGCACCAGGTTCTGCAGCTTGCTGCTGCCCGTCTGTGGGTCAAGCGTATCGAGCGTCACGCTGCCAAAGAAATTGAACGCGTCCCGAGCCGTCAGGCCGAGGGATTCCAGTGCCGGCGCACCGAACCGGGTATCGCCTTGAAGCAGACGGTCGAGCACGCGCTGGCTGAGTGTCAGGCCGAGCGGCACACGTCCCGCACTGTCGGACAGTGCCTGAGCGTTCCCGACATTGACCGCGCCGACCGCCAGGCTCAGGTGCCGTGTACCGAAACCCACTGAATCCGCCAGTTCGAAGCGATTGTCGGTGGCCGCGGTGATGCTGCCTCTGGAGTACAGCGACGTCGCAGCCGTGCACGGTTCGACCGCGCAAGTACCGATGCGGATGCTGCCCGCGCCATCGGTTCCGACCGCCTTCGCCGGCGCCAGCATCGTGGTCCGGCCGTTGGACACCAGCAACACACTGCCGGCCCCGGGTTGATAGACAAATCCGGCGGAGGAGTCGTAAGGCACGTCACCGCGATCCAGCGTGTTGATGCCTGCCCCCGCCTCCAGGGTGATGCCACCGTCGGTCTTCTGGGTTCGCAGCAACACCTCCGGTGCGGACAGCACCGCGCCTTCACGCAGGACGATGTGGGTGGAATTGCTGCTGCCGAAAGAAACGATATTGCCGCCAGAGCCATAATCCACCGTCGGCACGGCGCCAATCGCCAAGCGTCCGGCCCCCAGGCCATTGAGGCTGTCGGCGTACAGCGAAACGCCACTGAAATCCTCCGTGCGTGGCCGCCCCGCCCCCAGCACTTCGAGGGCACCGCCCGAGGCGCGAATGACGGCGGTTCCGGTCACGCCGTCCTCCGCTGGCTTGAACAGCACCTGGCCGTTGAAGTCCAGCGCCACCTCATGGTCTGCCGCGCTTTCAAAGCGCAGATCGAGGGTTTTGCCGTCCATCGGCGCCAATGCCCGTGGCACGCCCCGACGTGCGGCATCGCTCTTGATGAACGCGCTGAAGCCGGTTTCGTTGTATTGCGAATAACGGCGCAGGACATCGGCCGAAGTCAGGATGAGCGCACTGTCAACGCTGTCGCGCAGTCCGGTATTGGCAATCGACATCCGTCCGCTGGCAGCCCATGAACCGTTGCGCATCGGCAGTGCGCCGCTTCCCGGCGCCGCCGCGACCTGGCCATTGACCTCAACCCGGAACGCACCGGGCAACAGCGCGAACGTCGATGGCAGCAAGGTATAGGTTCCTGCCGCCAGGCCCGGTACGCCGACGCCGATGGTGATGCGTTGGCCGACACGGGGATCGACCGCCCCCGCCTCCGCGAGCACCGGCGCATAAAGGCTTTGATCGCCCGGCACAATGGCATAGACCGGGTTGCTCGCCAGCCCCGGCAGGCTGAATGTGCCGTCGCTGGCGTTACGCACCAGCGGGTTATAGCGCGCATCGGTGGAGCCGCCGCGCCCCGAAATGAACCCGGCCCCGCGCAAATCGCCACCGCCGGAAAGATCGATCACCGCACCTTGTGCCACATCCACGTATTGCGACTGCAGGGTCACCCCGGCCGAGAGGCCGGCGATGCCTTTCAACAACACGGAGTTGCCGTTGTAGCGGTAGTCGATGCCGTCGGTGGTGCCGCCGTAAGGCATGACCAGCCCGGCGCCGCTGACGGACGTAAGGCTGCCGGGCAGCAGATGGATTTCACGGGTCAGCACCGACTTGGTGCTCTCGCCCATCGTGATCAGGCCCAGCGGCGCACGCAGCACCCCGCCCTGCTCGATACGGCTGGCGGCCAGCGTCAGCTCGCCGAACACCGAATAAGGCAATGCACTCGGCGCCGCGCCCTGCGCGAGGATCCGCAGCGTGCCGTCGGAAGGCGCCGTTTCCTGCTGGAAACCGGCCCTGACCCTGGCTCTGGCACCGGACACCGGATAGATCTGCGCCGCGCTCAAATTCAGGTCGCCCGCCGCCCACAAGTCGGTCAGGGGTTGTGTGGTCGAGGCCAGAAAACGCATGTCGCCCTGGCTGGCAAGCGACACCTGCGCAAAACCTCGGCGACCGACCTGCACCGAAGGCGCATTGAGTTGCACAATCGAGCCCAGCGTGCCGAACGAAAGGCTGTTGCCGATATCCAGCAGGTTGGCCGACGCATTCAACTGCGCTGCCGACAGATTCGGAGTCGGTGCGTTCATGACCCTTGGACGAATGAACGCGTTAGAGCCGTAATAAACCCCAGGGCCCATCAGGCGCAGATAAGGTGCGGACAGGTTGATGCGGGCATTGTCTTTCGCCTGCTCGGCCAGGGACAAGGCACCGGCATACAGGCTCAGGCTCTGATTGAAATGCAAGTCGACATCACCGTCGAATGAAATCAGTCCGTTGCTCAGCAGCCCGAGATTATCGAAACCGCCGCTCATCAAGGTGTCGGCACTCAATCGTGTGCGTCCGTAGACCAGGCCCGGTGCGGCGTCTCCAGGTTTCAGGCCGGCTGCCAACGGCGACTCGACCGGCCCCTGGCCGATCACGATTTCCCGAGGTAGACGCACCTCGTTAGCGGCCTCACCAATGCGGTACAACGGGGTTTCCAAGGCAATGTCCAGTCGACCGCCGGCAGCGCCGGTGCCACCGGCAGCCGCCCGCAGCTGGCCGTCGAGGAACAGGCCGTTGTAGGAACTCAGGGAGATCCGTCCACCATCGGTGGCAACCGCCGTCGGCCCCTGCCCGGCGATATCCAGCACCGCTGCGGTACCGGAGGCGTCCAGGCGGGCGCCCTTGCGCACGATGACGTAAGCATCGGCAGAGGTCGCAGTGGCTTTCTTCGCATCAAGCTCACCACCGATGACGATGCTGCCACCCTTGCCGACCTGACCGTAGACGCGTCCCAGTGCATCCACCGCCGTGGCGGCACGCGCGGCCACATCCAGTACGGCGTGCTCGCCGATCCAGATAGAACGGTTGTGCGCCTGTCGCGCAGCTTCTTGCTGGCTGTCGGCGGGGTCCACCGAACCGAACTGCTGCTGGCGAATATCGATGGTACCGCCCCAGGCATTCAGCTCACCGTCCAGGGTGATCTGTCCGGGCCCACGCAAGCCGATACGCTGGCCAGGATCGACGCTGATCCGTGCGCCGGTGCCGACAACCAACGTGGACTTGACCGGATCAAGCAGATTGGGATTGCTCGATCCGGCCTGCAACGACAGGCTGGCGCCGCCGCGCTGAGTCAACACAGCCTTGGTCGGGTTCTCCTGGAACAACGTCGGCGTCCATAACTCCAGCGCCGTGCCTGGATCGACGCCGCTGACCCGGCTCGCCGCCTGAGCCCCGAAACGATAGACCGGCATCGTGACGTCGATCTGTGTGTCGTCGACGACGCTCAGCCCGTTCAGACCGATGATGCTGTAAGCCGAAAACCCTTTCTCGAACAGGCTCGGTGACAACTGCAGGGTCGAATCGGCGAGTTTTTCGTCCGGCTTGCCGAGCAGCACCTTGCCGGCTTGCAGCAGCAGCGTGCCGCCACCGCTCACACCGTAACCGCTCAAGTCGCCATCAAGACGCAGTGTCGCCGTGTCCGCAACGGTGTTGGCGCTGGACTCCAGCGTCAGGCTGCCGCCCTTGCCGCCCCGGGTCTTGCCGTTCGCCAGCACTGCGCCGCCGGACGAAACGTCCAGCAGGCTGCCGGCCTGGACATCGATATCGCCGCTGCTGCGGATCGAAATCAGACCACCGTTCAAGTAAGCCAGGCCCGCACCGTCATCCGGGTTGGTGGCCAGGTTGCTCCACACGCCACGGGTATCGAGTTGCACGGCTTTGGCCACGGTCACCCGGGTCGGATGGCCCGCAGGAGCGGTGATCTGGGTATCGGTCGTGGAGTTGGTCTGCAACTGATTGAGCACGTTGCCCAAGTGCAGACTGCCACCCCGGGCGATCAGATCGGCATTGACCTGCACATCCGGGCCATACAGGGTGATGTCGCCTCCGGTATCGACCGCCAGCGCCTGATTGACGTCGATACGGTCCCGGGCCGCAACCTTCAATGCACCCAGGTGCCATCCATTGAGCTGATCGGCATCGAGCAACAGCTTGCCCTTGCGGCTCTCGGACACTGCCGAGAGCAAATCCGGGACGCTGTCACCGGTTGGTTTGTCAGCACCGATCTGCACGTGATCGAGCAATGGATTGAGGCCGTACAACAAGCCCCCGGCCGACGCGACATAGGCCGGGTCGTAACTGCCGACGATCAACTGCCCGCGTCGCGCCAGCGCGGTCTGGCTCTGCTCATAACCGTCGAGTACCGCGCGCGGCGTCTGGGTCTGGCGTTCGCCTTGGTAGACCTCCCCGAGCATCTGCCCGTCGAGCAGCGCATTGCGGGTCGCGATCACCAGTTGCCCGGCATCACGGCCAACTGTGTAACCCGACTCCTGGCGACGGGGCGGGGCAATCAGCGGGCTGAAGTAATAGTCGGTCTGCCCCCAGCGTTTGCTGCTGTCTTCATAACCTTTGTACAACCCGGTGTAGAGAATATCCCCCGGTGCCCGCGAGACTTCGTACAAATGCCCATCGGCACCCCGCAGCCAGCTCTGGCGGATCTCTCCGCTTTGCACATCCAGGGTGCCGCCGGACAGGTTGATCAGCGAGCCTTTTTCGGTCACCACATCGTTGCCGGCAAAACTGACCATCCCGCCCTGCGCCATCCACTCACCAACACCGTGGCCCTGGGTGCCCAGATAACCGCCGACCTCCAGCAGTCCGCCGGCGGTGTACCAGCGATCGGTTGCATAGCCGTTGGTGCCGGCCGGCACGTACACCAGTTCGCGCACATCGACCCACACATCATTGCTGTTGAGCGCGCCCTTCTCGCGGTTGACCGACGAATCGCGCTGCTCGTTGCCCTGCACGTTGATCTTGATGTTGTTGGATTGCATGGCGACCTTCACGCCCATGGCCCCCGACACATCGATCAGCGCACCATCGCGTACCAGGCTGCGGAGCCCTGCCGTGACGGCGACCTGGCCGCCGGTGGCCAGAGTGATCGAACCGTTCTGGAACTCGACACTGCCGCCACTCTGGATATCGATGCGCGACTGGTCGCCACGCACCCTGTTGTTGGCGTTGACACCGGTCAGCGCGGCTTTGTGCTGGCTGTCCAGTGCCGTCAGGTCGCTGCTGTCGAGCATGATCGCCGTGGCACTGCCCTGCCCCAGCGTCACGCTGCCGCCGGTATCAGTGGCCGGATTGAGCAAGTGAAGGGTGCCGCGGGTCGACACGGAGGTGCTGGCCAGCAGCACACCGTTCTGCTGTACATCGTGGCCGGTCAGGGTGATGTCGCCGGTGGCCGCCTGGATCAAACCATTGTTGCTGACCTTGCCGGCGCTGCTGTCGGCCTTGAAGCCCGGGATGACTTCGTTGCCGAAGGTGGTGGAAAAACCATTGCCCTCGGTGCCCGAGCCTTTGCGGATATAGAAACGATCGCCAGCGCCGAGCACGGTCTGGCCTTTGGCGGTGTTGATACTGCCGTCGTTCTGCACCTCGTTGCCCAGCAACAAGGCATAGCCGCCGGCATCGGTTGACGTGGCGGGAGCATGCGTCTGAATCGAAGCGCCGCGCTCCACCCAGACCTTGCCGGCGGCTTGCGTGAAGGTCGGCTGGCTGCCGCTACTGTCGAAGTACAGACCGCGATCCCTGAACTGGATGTCGGTGATAGTGGCTGCCGCCGCCACCAGGTTGCGCACGTTGACCTGACTGGTGCCACTGAACACGATGCCGTTACGGTTGATCAGCATCACCGTACCGTCGCCTTTTATCTGGCCCTGGATCTGGCTTGCCCGCGCGTTGGGGTCGTTGACCCGATTGAGCACCGCCCAGTTCGACTGCTGGGCGAACTCGACCGTGGTGTTGCGTCCGACGTTGAAGGTTTCCCAGTTGAGGATCGCCTTGTCGGCGGTCTGCTCGATCCGCACATTGGTCTTGCCATCGACCTGGGTCTGCTGCGGTCCCTTGGCGTTCTGCCAGCCCTGGGTGAGGCTGTTGTCGACCTTCAAGCCGCCTTCGCCCAGACCGTCCGGCACCCATTGGACGGAACCCGATGCCACTGCGCGCCCGGCAGCCTGAGCGGCCTGCTGCGCGGCAATCGCCGCCACCGTGTTGTTGAGTGTCTGCAACGAACGCTGCAATTGCTGATTGGCCCTCTGTTGCTGCGCCAAAGGGGGCGTCATCCCCGGCAGACCGCCCGCACCGGAACCCGAACGTGCGGCGGATTGCTGTGCGGCACCCTTGGCGGCAAACCAGCCCGAACTGAACGCTGTCTGCGCGTGCGCGCTGCCCGCCACCAGGCACAACGCCACGGCCTGCGCCAGCGGCTTGAGTAGCCACAGCGCCGGGTCCACGGCTTCACGTCGGGAAGATTGAACGTCGGTACGGCGGCGGGATGGGCGAGCAAGCATCACTACGAGATCCTTTTGATGGCCACAGGTCGGCAACAACCTGCTGTTACGACATAGGCGGTTGGCGGCTGCCGCGACCGAACGGATGTCACACAAACTTCATGTTTTGCGAGTAACGGCACCCGCAGGCAAAAAAAATGGCAGCCCCAAAAGGGGCTGCCATTCGAACGGCGGACTGCGGGTGAAACCTTACAGAGGACGGCCGATGCCGTTGCAAACGCTGGCGTTGTTGATGTTCAGGTTGTTGCCGGTGGAGTTGGTGATGAAGTTGGCGGTCACAGCGTTTTTCCAGTTGGTTGGAACCACGCTGAAGCCGTGAGCGATGGTTGCAGCGGCATTGCCCGGTACGCTGTAGTGAGTGGTCAGGAAGGCCTTGACGTCAGCCGCCACGGAGGCGTCCTTGTAGCACTGGCCGAAGATGAAGTTGGTGTAGGCAGCGATTGGGTAACCGCTGGTTGGGTTGGCAACCACTGGAGCCCATTGCGCAGGGTTGGCAGGCGCGGTTGGCAGTGCGACCGAAGACAGCGCGGTGGTGACGTTGGCCGGAGTCGGCTGCACACCGTTGACGCGAGAAACCACGGCGTTGCTGCTGGCGTTCACGCCGTCCGGGCCGACATAACCGATGGAGCCGTCAACGGCGTTCACGGCAACAGCGACGTCAGCGGTGTTGGCAACACCGACGAAAGTCGATGGCAGCGCGGTACCGGCTGGCAGCAACGAGTTGGCGAACGTGGTGTTGACCGAGAACTTGCCCGGGCAGACGTTGTTCAGGTGACGGGTGAGGATTTCCGAAGTGCCGCTGGAAGTGCTGCGATACACCACGCGGATCGGCGTGGCATCAGAGTTGCCCAGCAATTGACCCCAAGTGGTCGAAGTGCCCGAGAACACATTGCAGAGCTGGGCGCTGGTCAGGTTCAGAGCAGTCTGGCCGGCTTTTTTGTAAGGGATGGCAACCGAAGTGGCCACCGACGGCAGCTGGATCAGCGGGCCGTAGGAAGCACCGAAGTTGGTGTTGTAGGTGCTGATTTCCGAGGCGCTGAGGATCGAGTCGCTACCGGCGAAGTGAACCGAACCGGTGGTGCTGAACAGCGCCGAGTTGTTGGTCAGGAAAGCCGTCTTGCCAGTGCCGCTACCGGTGCCGGCGTAGGTGAAGTTGGCTGGCAGGATGCTGTTGGCAGAACCTTTGTACAGAGCGGCAGGCAGAGTCGCGCCACCACCGGTTACGTTGGCGGCCATGGCCTGGGCGGAAGCCAGGGCAGCGACGGTCAGGGAAGCTGCGATCAGAGTGCGCTTGAACATGAAGAATCTCCTTTTCAACGTTGGTTGTGAACACAGGTTTTCAGGGGACTTGCATGACACTGGGAGGACTCACCGCTGACCTTCGCAAGCGGGGTCCGGGGTTAAGTCGCACTGAGAAATTCGCAGTTTCCGGTGACAGATAAAGGAAAAAACCTCGGGAGGTGCGAGGTGATTTTCGCGGGATTTTCTCGGGTGTTCGGGGGGTTACCCGGAGGGTCTAAGACAAGCTTTTCGAGGGAATCGGCCACAGGCCTTGAAGGGCCGTTGCAGATGACAGAAAGGAGAACCCGAGGATGGGGGGAATGAGGGTCGGGTGATGCTGATGCCGCTGAGAAAAACCTGAATTATTTATTGCTCTGACTGGCGCTTTCGCGAGCAAGCCCGCTCCCACATTTGAAATGCATACTCCTGTGGGAGCGGGCTTGCTCCGGGCGGCGATCCGACGAAGGGGCCAAAGCAGACAACATCAAACCAACAGACACGCCCCTACTGCACCAACTGATTGATCTCGATGATCGGCAACAACACCGCCATCACAATCACCAACACCACCCCGCCCATCACCACAATCATCAGCGGCTCCAGCAACGCGGTCATGCCCATCGCCCGGCGCTCGATGTCGCGGGACAGGGTTTGCGCAGCGCGTTCGAGCATCGGCGGCAATGCACCGGTTTTCTCGCCGCTGGCGATCAGGTGAATCAGCACCGGTGGGAACACGTTCTCCACCTTCAGCGCTGCCGCCAGGTTGACGCCCTCGCGCACCTTGGCGGTGGCCTCATTGACGCTCAGGCTCAGGCGATCATTCGACAAGGTCTGCCGCGCTGCTTCCAGCGCGCGCAACAACGGCACCCCGGCGCCACCGAGAATCGCCAGCGTCGAGGCGAACCGCGCGGTGTTCAGCCCCAGCACAAACCGCCCGATCAGCGGCAACTTCAGCACCCGATGATGCCAACTCAAGCGCGCCGCCGGGTTGCGTAGATACAGGCGCCAGCTCCAGAACGCACCGGCCATGATACCCGCGCATAACCAGCCCCAGGCACGGATGAAATCACTGGCATTGAGCATCGCCAACGTCAGCCCCGGCAGATCCTGCCGTGCCTGAGAAAACGCACTCACAACCTGCGGCACCACATAGCTGAGCAGGAAGATCACAATGCCGATCGACACCAGCCCGACCACTCCCGGATAGATGAACGCGGTGAGAATCTTGCCGCGCAGGTTGTTGCGTTCCTCGATGTAATCCGCCAGCCGCTCCATGACCTGCGCCAGATCACCGGACTCCTCGCCCGCCGCAATCAGCGCCCTATAAATCTCCGGAAAATCCCGTGGCCGCGCCGCCAGCGCTTCGGCCAGGCGCATGCCGCTGCGCACATCGGCGCGTACGGCGCTGAGGGTGTGCGCGATGTGTTTTTTCTCGGCCTGTTCGACCGTGGCACTCAGCGCCGCTTCCAGCGGCAAACTGGCGCCGAGCAGGCTCGACAGTTGCCGTGTCGCCCAAGCCAGATCGTTATCCGACATCCTGGCGCTGAACAAGCCACCGCCGCCATGCTGGGAGACATTGCTTTCCTTCTCCACCGACAATGCCGTCAAGCCACGACCGCGCAGCGCGCCAAATGCCGCGCCCTGACTCTCCGCCTCCAGATGCCCGGATTCGATCTTGCCGCTGGCATCGGCGGCTTCAAAACGATAGCGATTCATCAGGCGTCCCGTGTCACACGAAGGATTTCTTCCGGCGCCGTGGCACCGCTGCGGATCCAGCGCTCACCGTCCTCGCGCAGGCTGAACATCCCGACCTTGCTCGCCGCCGCGCGCAACGCCTGCTCCCCTGCCCCTTGGTGAATCAGGGTGCGGATGTCGTCATCGATGCAGAACAGTTCATGAATGCCGGTTCGGCCGCTGTAACCGGTGTGATTGCACGCCGCACAACCGACCGGGCGCCAGGTGCCGGGCGTGGCCGGGTCTTCCTGCTTGCACTGGTTGCACAGGCGACGCACCAAGCGCTGGGCCAACACCCCGAGCATCGACGAGGCCAGCAGAAACGGCTCGACGCCCATGTCGACCAAGCGGTTGACCGCCGACACCGCGTCGTTGGTGTGCAACGTCGCGAGTACAAGGTGACCGGTCAGCGAAGCCTGCACCGCGATCTGCGCGGTTTCGAGGTCACGGATTTCGCCGATCATGATGATGTCCGGGTCTTGCCGCAAAATGGCGCGTAGCGCGAGGGCGAAGGTCATGTCGATCTTGGCGTTGACCTGAATCTGGCTGATGCCCGGCAAGTCATATTCCACCGGGTCTTCCACGGTGAGGATGTTGCTGGTGCTCGCATCCAGTCGCGCCAGTGCGGCGTAGAGGCTGGTGGTCTTGCCGCTACCGGTCGGGCCGGTGACCAGCACGATGCCGTGGGGCTGGCGGATCAGGTGATCGAGTTTGGCCAGCACCTGCGCGTCCATGCCCAGGGTTTCCAGATGCAGACGCCCGGCTTGTTTGTCCAGCAGACGCATCACCACCCGCTCGCCATGGCCGGTGGGCACGGTGGAAACCCGAATGTCGATCGGCCGCCCCGCTACACGCAACGCAATGCGGCCGTCCTGCGGCAGGCGTTTTTCGGCGATATCGAGCTGAGCCATGATCTTGATCCGCGACACCAGCGCACCGTGCAACGCCTTGCGCGGCGAGACCACATCGCGCAGGGTGCCATCGACGCGGTAGCGCACCACCGAATGGGTTTCGAACGGTTCGATATGAATGTCGCTGGCCTCGTCCCGTGCCGCTTGGGTGAGCAAGGCGTTGATCATGCGGATCACCGGCGCGCCGTCTTGGGTGTCGAGCAGGTCGGTGATTTCCGGCATGTCCTGCATCAGGCGGTCGAGGTCGACTTCGTTTTCCGCCGCGCCCACAACCGCCGCTGCGCTGCCGGTATCGGCGTAGGCCGTGGCCAGCAAGCCGTCGAGTTCGTCATCGCGCACCCGCTCAAGCCTGGCCGCGCCGAACTGCCGGCGCACCTCGCTGATCGACCAGCCCGGCGTCGACGGGCACACCGTCAGCACGCCGTCGCGCAGCAGAATCCGCTGCGCCTTGGCCCAGGCGTAGGGCAATGCGCTCATTGCAGCGGCACCGCTTTGATGGTCGCGCGCGGGCCGGTGCCCGGCAGCGACGCCGGCACGCCCTGCGCAGCGGTCGGCAATTGCGGCGCCTGCATGTCCGGCATCGCCCAGCTGCGCTCCGGTTGCAGACCGCCCTGGGCACGGCGCATGAAATCGTAGCGGTTGAGCGTGATGCTGCGCCCCGCCGCGCTGTCGCGGATGATGTACGGGCGCAGGAACACCATCAGGTTGGTCTTGGTGATCGAACGGCGTTCGTTGCGAAACAGCGCGCCGATCCCGGGAATCGTCGACAACCATGGCACTGCGTCGTTGCTCTGGCTGTAGCCGTCCTGCAGCAGACCGCCGAGCACCATGATCTGCCCGTCATCCAGAAGGATACTGGTGTCGATCGCACGTTTGCTGGTGACGATCCCCGCCGAAGTCGAAGCCGCCGAAGCGCGTTCGTCGATGCTGCTGACTTCCTGATAGATGTCGAGCTTCACCGTGCCGCCCTCGGAAATCTGCGGCCGCACGTTGAGCTTCAAACCGACCTCTTCGCGGGTCACGGTCTGGAACGGGTTGTTGCTGGTGCCCCCGCCGCCAGTCACGTAACTGCCACTGACAAACGGGATGGTCTGGCCGACGAAAATACTCGCCGCTTCGTTGTCCAGCGTCAGCAGGTTCGGCGTCGACAGCACGTTGGTGCCGCCCTTGCTCTTCAGCGCCCGGGCCAGCACTTTCAGGTCGAGGATCTTGCCGATGCCGGGGATGTCGACGGTGCCGTTGACGTAACCGAGGTTCAAACCTTTGGGCAACACGTCGACACTGGTCTTGCCGTTGACGTTGATCCCCGAGCCGCCAAGGTTGGCGCCACCGATCACGCCATTACCGGCCAGATTGCCGGTCTGCCATTGCACGCCGAACTCGCTGGCATCGTCCTCGCCGACTTCGACGATCAAGCTTTCGATCACCACTTGGGCGCGACGCTGGTCGAGCAGGTCGATGACTTCACGCAGGTTGCGGTACAGCGGCTCCGGCGCGGAAATCAGCAAGGTGTTGGTGGTCGCGTCCGCCTGAATGGTCACACCGCCGGCGCTGAACGCGACGTTCTGTTCGCTGCTTTGTGCATTGCCGCTGCCGCTGGTGGCGCTGCTGCCCTGAGCGTAACTGCCGCCAGTGCTGCCACTGTTGGTGGTCGAAGTGCTGCCCGTGGTTTGCGTGCCGCTCTGGCCGTTCTGTCCGCCACCCGAGTTGGTGGAGCTGCCCATCGCACTGAGCACCGAGCGCGCACTGTCGCTGGTGCCACTGTCGCTCTCGCCGGTCAACAGGCCGCGTAGCGCCTGGGCCAGTTTGCCGGCCTGGGCGTTGCGCAGATACACCACGTGCAGATTGCTCGGGTTGCTCTGGGCGTTGTCGAGTTTGTAGATCAGGTTGCGCGCCAGCTCCGTGCGCTCGGGGCTGCCGGCGCGGATGATGATGGTGTTGGAGCGCGGGTCGCCGATCACCGCGATTTTCTGGGTCGGGTCGTTGCCCGGTGCGTCGAGCAGGTCAGCGACCATCGGCGCGATGTCGGCGGCGATGCCATTCTGGATCTGCACCACGTCGGTGTCGATCGCGCTCGGGGTGTCGATGCCCTGAATCAACTGTGCGACCCGCGTGAGGTTCTCCGCGTAATCGGTGACGACGATGGTGTTGTTGCCCGGATAGGCGTTGATCGGGTTGTTCGGCGAGACAATCGGGCGCAGCACCGGGATCAGGTTCACCGCGTTCTCGTATTGCAGGCGGAACGTGCGGGTGAGCATGCCGTTGCCGGCCGGTTTGTCAGCGCTGTAGATCGGCCCGCCGAGCAACTTGGCGTCAGCCTCCGGCACCACCTGCGCCACGCCGCCCACATCCACCACGCTGAAACCCTGCATGCGCAGCGCCGCCAGCAACATGTCGTAGGCCTGATGCGCCGGCACCTGGCCTTCGGAGACCAGCGTCAGATTGCCCTTGACCCGTGGATCGACCAGAAACTGCTGACCGGTGGAGCGCGACAACGCCCGCACCACCGCTTGAATATCCGCATCGACAAAATTCAGCGTCACCGGTTGATCGCCCAACGGATTGGCCGGCAACGTCGTGCCCCGGGCCGAGCCGCCACTGCGGGCGCGTTCGGTGATGTTGTGCAATTGCTTCGGCGCAGGTTTTACCTGAGCCTGCGCGCGCTCGCGGTCGAGCACCGCGTCGCCGCTGCGCTGAGTGTTGGCCAGCGGCCGGCCGAGTTCGCTGTCCACCAGCAGCGGCGGTTGATTCGGTGGCGTGGTGTTGCTGCACGCGCTCAATGCCATCAACAGCATCGGCAACGCCATGCGTTTGGACCCTGACCCCTTCATGAAGCTTCCTTAGCGCCCAGCGCCTGATCCATGCGTACGGTGCCCGACAGAGTGCCGGCCGTGTCATCGGTCGCGGCGTCGTCTGCACGTTGCAGACGGGCCTCGACCACTTGCAGTGAAAAATTCCGCGGTTGGCTCAATAGCCAGTCGAGCACGGCGTCGGCCGGTGCCGCGTCGAAGGTCAACTGCCAGCCGGCGGACGCGGCCGCCAATTGGTAATGGCCGCCCAGTCCGCTGGCCTGCAAAGTTTGCTGCAGCGACTGCTCCAGGTTCTGCCCGTCGGGGCGCACGCTGACGTCGCGCAACAGCACTTCCAGCGCTTCGGCCTGGGCGCGCAGTTTCGGGGTTTCGACTTGCGAGGCGGCGATCTTCTTCAGCGGCGGCTGAACCAACGCCACCCACACAAATAGCCCGAGCAACAACGCCGCCATGCCGCCGACCATGCGTTTTTCCCGCGGCGCCAACGGCTGCCAACGAGCCTGCAACTGAGCGTTGAAGCGCTGCCAACCGGCGCGGAATTTCGCAAGCGATGGACTATTCATCCTCGGCTCCGCTGCTGTCGTCGTTGTCGTTGTCGGAGGCAGCGGTCGCCTCGCCTGCCGGGCGCAAGACCCAGCCGTCGTCGTTCGGGCTGATGCTGATGCCGGCCTGGGCCAGCGTGCCTTGCCAATCCTTGTCGTTACCCGAACGCCGGGCCTCGGGCAGCAGACTCAATTGCAACGCGCCGTCGACGAATTCCAGACGCTGTACCGTACCCGCCATTGACGGCATGCCGCTGCCGGCCTGCGACACCAGTCGTGTGAAATCCTGCCCCGGCGCCTCCACCGCACCCTGCTGGCGAGCGGCGATTTGCTGACGCGCCTGTTGCAGCGGATTGAGGATCACCGGCAACTCGGGAAACGCCTGCTTCACCCGCTGCGCCATCTGCGCCTTGAGTTGCTGGCCCAGCCCGGCCTCGCGGGCGGCGTACAGGTTCAAACCGATCACCCACACCGCCAGTGCCAGCGCACAACAACCGAGCGCCCTGCCCCAACCGCGATGTTCGGTGCCCGGTTGTTGAAGGCCGCCGTGCAGGCCCCAATTCGGCAACGGGCCGGAGCAACGTTGCGCGTCGGCCAATATCGATTGCACCGCTTCGGGCGCGCCGTCACCGACCCAGTGCGCCGGCAGACCGGTTTCCAGCAGCCACGCTTCATCGATCATCGGCTGCACCTGCGCCGTATTCGGGCTGTGGCGCAGCAACAGATGATCGTCGTGCAGACAGCCGATGCCGCCCGCCATCACCGGCAAGCTGTAGGCCGCCGGGTACAGGCCTTTGAGGTTCAAGCCGAATTGCCCGAGGTGCTGCAAATCCTTGCGTGACACCCAGGCAATCTGCACCTGACCGCTTTCATTGCGAGCGCTGTGGGCGATGTGCATGTCGGCGCTGTCACCGAGCATCAAAGCCTGCGCCGCACACTGCACCGCCGCAGCGGTTTTGTTCGCCGGCAGCGGCGGCAGATCGATGCTCGCCAACAGGCTGTCCGATGGGTGCAGAAAACACACCAGCGGTTGCTTCGGCAGCGCGCCGAGTCGCACGCGTTCCTGCCGCGTGACCTGCCCCTGACGATCCAGCCACACACAATCCAGTTCACTGTCGAGACTCAGCTCCGCCAGCGGCGACAAACTCACGCGCAACTGGCTCATACGCCCACCCGCGACCAGATCACTTGCGGCAAGCGGTCTTCACTGCGATGCAACAACGCATCGAGGCTCACTCGTCGCTGATCCCGCCGCGCCTGCCCGCGCAGCCGGAACCAGTCGCTGGTGATGCCGACCTTGACGCTGGTGATCTCCAGTTGCGGCAGTCGCAGACGATTGACGAAATCCCCGCGATTGATAAACCAGCGCCCGGCGTCGCGTTCATTGATCAACGCCTGCGCCCGCTCCAGCGACAGCCCCGGCACATAAGCCGCCAACACCGGCGCAGTGGCCGTGTTGCCGTTGAGCCAAGTGGTCGCCGGAATCACCGTCAGGTACGGCGCCAGTTTCGCCAACACGGCATCGTTGACCCCGTCGACACTGCGCAGATCGTCAAGCGTGCGCAGCATCGGCAAGGTCGGCGATTGCGGTTTGCGCGAAGCGGACGGCGACGTGGCACGCCCGCTGTCGAAAGTGTTTTTCGCCACAGGCTTGTCCACCACTTGGGCATTCAACAGGTGCGGATACGAGCCGATCACCCGCTGACTGATGCGCCGGCTCAAGCCGCTGCTGACACCAATCAACTCGCACAACCGCTCGAACGCCTGCACCTGCGCGTCATCGATCCGCTCGTTGGCCACCAGATTGCGCAGGTTGAACTTGCCCTGCTCGTCCTCCAGCCGCCCCTCAAAACCCTGGGTGTTCAAGCGCTGCGCCCAGGGTTGATCGAGTCGGGTCAACGGATCGCGCTGCCGCGCATCCCACAACAATTGCCGGCTGATCTCCAACCCGCCGTGCAACACCCAACGGCCCTGCACGCGCAGTTGTTCGGCCTCCAGCGCCCGGGTCGAAACGCTCTGGCGGGTCAGCATGCCGGCGGCGATCACCGCGACCACCGCCGCGATCAGCAGCGCACTGATGATCGCCATCCCCTGCTGGTTCGATTGGCTGTTCATGACCGGCCTTACAACTGCCAGGAACCGATGTCGGCATTCACGCCGTCGCCGTCAGGCTGGCCGTCGGCGCCGAGGGAAAAGATGTCGATCTCGCCGTTGGCACCGGGATTGAGGTACTGATAAGGACGACCCCACGGGTCATTCGGCAGGCGCTCCAGGTACGAGCGCCAGTTGCTGTTCTTCGCATCGGCCGGCCGCTCCACCAGCACCTTCAGGCCTTGGCTCTGGCTCGGGTAAGTGCCGTGATCGAGGCGATACAGCTTCAACGCCTGCATCAACCCGCCAATGTCCTGCTTCGCCGCCGTGGCCCGCGCCTGATCCGGCCGGTCGAGCACCTTGGGCACCACCATCGCCGCCAGAATCCCGAGAATCACCACGACCACCATGATCTCGATCAGCGTAAAACCCTGCTGCCCACGGGGCATCCGGCTCGGTCGATTGGGCTGTTTGAATTGCGCGATATCCATCTCGTCATTCCCTGGCTTGATTCGATTCGACGCGCAGTGTTGCAAGAAGATATGTCAGGGATGTTGAAAATCCTCGGGTGTTTTCGTCGTCAAGCCGTCAAGCACGGGCGTTAGCGTCAAGGGCAGCCCGACCGCCCGAGACCCCGATGCGCACCCCCTCCCCGCAAGCCGGATTCACCCTGATTGAAGTGCTCGTCGCGCTGGCCATCATCGCCGTCGCCATGTCCGCTGCTGTTCGTGTGGCGGGGTTGATGACGCAGAGCAGCGGGGTTTTGCGGGATCGCTCGATTGCGATGATTGCGGCGCAGAGTCGGATGGCGGAATTGCGGTTGGAAGGCAAGATGCCGATGGGCATGAAAGCGCAGGATTGCGATCAGGGGCGGCTGATGCTGCGCTGCGAGCAGATCATCTCTGCCGCGGAAAACGGCCGCTTGCTCAAGGTCGGCCTCCAGGTCTTTGATCGCAGCCAGGAGGGGCCGGCGCTGGCGCGGTTGGAGACGTTGCTTAGCCGCCCCGAGAATCCTTAGCCCTAAACCGTCCCGAAACGTCGGTCGGCTCGGAGATATATGAATCAGTCGTGGGACATTTCCGATACCCACCAGAAGATCTAAACCAACTTGCGCATACTGCGTTGAATCCATAATCAACTCGATCTCTCAGGTCGATGTAGAGCGCAAGACACCTCGGTCGGCCCCCTCTCCCTCCGGGAGAGGGCTGGGGTGAGGGCCGCTTGTTGAATCACCCGTTTACCCACCCCAAAAACACCGTTTAAAAGACACCCACCGTTACTTCCTCAAGGCTACACAACCTTGCGTCATTACCTACGACTACGCCAGAATCCGCCGGCTTGTGCGTCTAGTACGCGGGTCTTATCGTTCCATGGTCACTGAAAAACAGTGATCGGGTTTGGTAGCCCGCAGCGCTGACGCATTGCGTCACCTCATGCAGTTGCATTCATGCGACTGGATTTATGGTGGCCATGCTCAGGGCTTCTTCGGAAGCGCCGGTTCCAGTGCTCCGGTCTACCAACCTGCGTATGGTCGCCACCCCCTCGTTTGGTAGCGAGAGTGGTTGACTCCAATTAAATCAGTACTGGAGTTACATCAATGATCAAACCAACACCCAACCCACCAGAAACCGATCCAGTCTCCCCCTACCAATTCCCCGACTCCCGAACCCTTAACGAAGCCGCCGAACGCGCCCTCGACCATTACCTCACTCCACAGCAACGCATCATGGGCAGCCACACCAAACACGACCCCATGTTCCTGGCCAACCCCGCCTACAACAGCGAATCCCTCCTGGCCAACGCCAGCGAATCCCTCGACTCCGCCAGCGAAATGCTCAGCAACTTCGCCGCGATCCTGGAACCCGCCCACCGCAAGACTGCACTGGGGATTGCGCAGGTGGTTATGGTTGCGGGGTTGGCGGTGAATCAGGCGTTGGATCATGTTGAGGTGAAGACGTAAACGGCGAATTGCTGTAGCTCAATAGCTGGAAAGAAAATGGCCGAGGTTGTCAGGTGTAGCTGACAACCTCGGCCAAATGAGCATTTCTATTTTTTGCGGCACATCTCGACGTCATCCTGAGTCTTCAGGTCAGTGTCGATTCCCAGGCGATACCTGCAGTAATCAATAATCCACCCCCGCTCCTCTGCCGTCAGGCGCTCTACCTTTCTGATCTCTCTATCGTTGGCGTGGATGTTGTAGAACTTCATCTGAAACGTCGGGTGCTTTTTGATGAAGACAATGGTCTCGATATCCCCGTCCTCAAGCGCTTCGTAGTAGCCGACGTAGAGCACGGTTACTACGGCGAGGATTGCTGCGATTAAAAGCTTTTTCATTCCATTGGTGCCGGTGGTAGAAGCTGAAGGGTTCTAGCATGAAAGGAGACTGATTGAATGCCAGAAAGTAAATCAGCCCCCATTTTTTGCTGCCAGCCCAGCTCCCACAGATTTCAGCGTTCTACACAATATCTGTGATCAACATAAATCCCCGTGGGAGCGACGGTGCGACGATTCGACTTGCTCGCGAAGGCGCCAAAATTGACACCAGCTTAATCAGCAGGTGATCCCGAGGTCTGCCTCACCGGCAATTGCAAATTATCCAGCGCCCGATTCACCGCCAACTCCCCGAGCATGATCAACTGCGCAATCCCCAACAACGTCCGACGCTGCGAAGCCGGCAACAGACTGGCGACATTCTGGGCAATGGTTTGGGCTGAAGCGAGTGTTTCACTGGCATCGATCAGCAGTTCTTCGTTTTTGTTGTCCGCCGTCACGGCATACATCCCGCGGGTTCTACGTGGGGGTGGCGTGGAGCCGGGCGGACAGAGGTAATGGTCGAGCGCGCGGTCGGCAGCTTCGTGGAGTTTTCTGGAATCGATAGATTCGTAGGGGGAAACCGAGTCGGTTTCGGGTGGGTTGGGTGTTGGTTTGATCATGAGTGAATCTCCAAATCATAGAAAAGGAGCCATCATCTTTCGCTACCAAACGAAGGGGTGGTGGCCATACGAAGGTTGGTAGACCGGTGACTTGGAGAACCGGCGCGCCCGAAGACGCCCTGCGCATGGCCACCATAAATACACAGCCCCAAAAAGGCCTGTATCGGGTGACGCTATGCGCCAAGTCTAAGCCGGGCTACCAAACCCGATCGCTGACTCGTCAGCGACCAGACCACAATAGAACCCGACCCCAAGGCGCACAAGCCGGCGGATTCTGGCGTAGCTGTAGGCAAAGACGCAAGGATGTGTAGCCTGGAAGAGTGTTTGGAGATGTCTTTTTAAACATTTGTGTTTATCAAGACCTCATTGCGTGACAGCCCTACATCTACAAGTGAAGTTCAGGTAAAGCCGAGTCATTGGCGGAAAAAAATGCCATCCATGGCTATCCTGAAGCGATGCGATTTTGTAACCAAGCGACAAAGCCGACCAAACTATTCCGGATCGAGTTGCGCGAGTTGTTGCGGGATGGCATTTTGACTGTGCTCGCGCCCAGCGCCCAAAGGGACTTGCCATGAATAACACCTACAATATCTATAAGGTCAAGCACTCCAAGCTCGCTCAGCTAATAGAAAAAATAGCCGGCGTCGGGCTTCACCGGCAGAAAACCCACATCTCAAATGGCTATTCGATGACTTTCTATTTTTCCGAGAAAGTGAAAGGAAATGACATTTGGTGGTGGGATACTTACAAGGAATTTTTCAATGACGATGTCGTGAAACCGACCAACACCTTCCATTTTGGGATGTTGCTGAGTTACCACATTGAAAAACCAGAACAAATCTACGCGGTGAGTCTAGGAAAAGCTCATTTTTATCTATCCAAGTTAATTCAGTACGATTTCGGAATCGATCTAGCCGTGCGTATGGCGGATGAAAACACGATCTTGCTTAAAAAAAGCCGCTACTTTACGGGTACTAAAAGGCAGGACGTATCCTCCTACCAACGATTCCAACCCAATGGCTACGAGCCTGGCGAGTCGGTCGACCATCTAAAACTCAGGGCATCGGACAGAGAGTTGTGGGGTGAGCGCAACATCATTTTTGCTGACTCAATCCAGATGGATATGGATCGAAATCCACTTGATCTTTCAGAAATATTTGATCGCATAGAAGCCGGTCTGAGAGGTGAAGAAATCATCCACCTTCCAAAGCTGGAAGCTGTTGCCGATGAGTTACGTGATGAACTTGATGAACTACTGTTCACATCCCTCAAAAATCGACAGGGTGATGTTCAAATTGACGAGTTTCAAGTGTATGGAGTCGCGATTTGCTTTAGCTTCCATGATTACGACTATCGTCTCTCTGCCAAGAAGTCCAGTGAAGCAGGAGTGCACCGCAAACATATTGGCAACTCTCTGACAGTTGACAAAATCAGCGACTTCCTTATTGAACATGAGGACATCGACGACATTAATTCTGTGAGCGTCCAATTTAAGAGCGGTGACCATGGGGTATTCACACAGGATCTAAAAGAAATACTCGACCTACCGATTGCTTACGACGGCTATCACTATTTTTTAAGGAATGGTGATTGGTATAAATTCAACCAGACGTTCATGGATTACTTAAAGCACTCACTAGATACAATCGAGACCATTTTAATGGAACCACTCGATGAGACAGACTACATACAATGGCGCGATGAAAAGCAACGTAAGATTGATGCCGAGGAGCCTGTCGATGACAAGCTTACTTATCGCGAATCTTACTTCAATAAAAAACAATGTGCAGAGCAAGGATACACCCTTCTAGATCGACAACTCACACAGCTGCAGTCGATGGAGAGAGGTAAGAAGAAGTACCGTATAGAGGCAGCCGACCTCTTTAAGGATAGGGAAATAATATCTGTCAAGATATCGGAAACGAGCCCCGAGCTAATTTACAATATTGAGCAGTCACGCGATGCCGTTGAGCTAATCAAGCGAGGTGGAATTGATTTTGATCAGGAGTTCGACGCAGCAGCAATCTGGTTTGTGTTTGAAAACGAGATCCAGAGAATTACTGAGTTCAATTCGATTCAATTTCTGCTCGCCGTCGAGTCGTGGCAAAAAATGGTAAGAAGCTTTGGCCTCACACCGAGGATCTATATTTCTAAGCATAATAAGTGAGCTTACCTATGCTCTTGATAAACCCGCAGCATGTGCAAAACTCCAAATCTGAAAGGCTATGCGTTTTTTGCTCCGTCACTTCACTTTGCGATAATCGGCATGGATTTATTTCTCAGAAAATAGACCCTCCCCTTTTGAATCCTAATTTACGGTTAAATATAGCGAGCGCGCTCAATTAAAGGTGAGTTATCAAATATGAAAACAACAGGATTGCTACTGCATTTCGACGAAGAGCGGCGCAGCTATTTAATCCAGGAAAGCATCGAGGGTGGTTACGGCGAATTTTCGGACGCACTTAGTGTAACTGACTGGCCTCTTGGACAACTTAACATTGCACTCCTGAGCTTCAGCGAACTCACAATTGATTATATTTGCTTGGCAAAAAAGGGCAAAAGAGTAGTTACATCAAAGAATCGGATAGATTTTTCCGGGGTAGTTAATCTCCATTCAATTCCTATCCAAGAACTTGAAGCCCGAATTAACAACCAGCTAAAACGTTACTTTATTAAAGCATCACAGGGGACCGGCGGAATCATTCCGCTAGCCACGTGGCATGCTCTCATTAATGCAATTAAAGAGGTGCGCCCTAGTTTAGCTGGAGAAATAGATCGACTTTTATCTTTACAGCGATTTTCTGGCTACCACTTATACGGTGATTCAGCAGACATTCTTCTTCAAGAACGTGAAGCACTGGGAATTGCTTTGGATATTTTTTCTGGAAACAATCAACTCCGCAACCGTGTATTGAGTGAATGGGCACCGCAAGATGATACTGTCTATGAAGTAAATGACGAGCACGAGACGGCCACATTGGCAAATCTTCAACCCGGCAGATCTTCGTTCATGAAAGGTATCTCGCAACGTTACCTCCTTGAAGAAGCAGCAATACAACATGATTTATTCAACTGGCAAGGAATGACTCCGCTACATGAATCTGGCGTTTCGATATTTGAACAGGGAGGCAGAAAACTCGAGATTCATTACGCGAACCGGAATGCTCTTGAGCACACACTAGGAGTTGATCTTATTTATTACAGTGAGGCTTACGGACTGTTTGTTTTAATTCAATACAAGTTAATGCGCGATGAAGCCGGAACCGTTTCATACAGACCGGACAATCAACTTTCTATTGAGCTGGCACGCATGGATAGCGTAAACACCTTATTCAAATCTAGTGGACAGATTCAGTCTCACGAAGAATTTCGCCTAAATGAAGATGGCTTTTTTTTGAAACTAGTGCCCTCGACAGGATTAAAACCTGCATCTGGAGAACTAATAAAAGGAATGTATGTAACCCGCGAATACATGAATTTTCTCATTGGTCCCAACGGGCCAAAGGGCTCGCAGGGAGGTTCAAATATTACTTTTTCAAACTCCCCTCGCTACCTGACAAACTCCCAATTCTCAGAAAGTGTTAATGCTGGATGGATTGGTACAAGGGGCGTAAAAAGCGAAGCGTTGGCCACAGTTCTAAGACAGTTTTACGAATCGGGACGTGCAATCTTACTGGCGTATGAGAGTTCCACTCGCCGTTCTATTTCTTCCAATTAATCGACTACGAGCAGAATCATTTATAGGTTCCTCTTGACCAAAAGATGCAGAACCAAAAGGGGACTGATTTATTTTCTAATAAATAAATCAGTCCCCTTTTCTATTTCTACGTTAAACAATACTAAGTTGCCAGCGCTCAAAAACATCCCAGCTTGGTAATTCAAATGCTACGCATACATTGAACGTATCTCTTCGTAGAGCGTCTTGCGCCTTGACATAATCTCGACCCTATACTTCTCCATATCCTCTTCTTTTAGACTTGAGTTCCCATGCCAGGCAACTCGCCTAAACTCTCTGACATAATCACCATACTCGCGCAAAAGCTCTTGCGCCTTAATCGATCCAAACAATATCAACTTACCTTCCGCACTTGCAAGCTTGCTAAACTTCTCAAACAGTTCTGATTCAGACTTTTTAATTCTAACAGGCAAATCTTCGGGGGAGTCTTTTTTACGGCTTACGCAGCGAACGTGCTCAATCATGTAAGCCCAATATGTAAGTGTCGCGGAGGAAAACTCCTCCACCTGGGTAGAAACCTCCTCAATCAATTCTCGATATCGTTTTATTTTTATTTTTGCAATTTCGTTATTATGTTGAAGCCGGGCTATCCAGTAAGCTGAAACTCCGGAAATGACAGCTCCAAGACCAATCTTTACTGCCGTATCGACAATATTAAGCACGCTTAAATCCATAGCTATTCTCGCAAAAACCAAAAACAAAATAAAAAAGTGGACTGATTTATTTTATAGAAATAAATCAGTCCCCTTCATTCCCATTGCGCCTAAGCTACGAAAGTGTTCGGCAATTAACTCCTGAAACTGATACCATTGTTTTGTTTTTTGCACACTCCACCCCTTAGGCTTAAACAGGTAAACCAATACAAAAAAAGGGGGTCGATCTATTTGCCGAAATGAATCAGTCTTTTTTGCTCGCCCCCATTTTCCATCTTTAGAGAAACGCAGACAATTAAGACTGCGCCCCAATATAAACGCCAAACTCTTGCTCCTTATACTCAATCCTGCCATCAATCAATACAGATACAATCATGTAGTGGAGACCGGTATAAGCTGTTTCTCTCCAATAACTTGCCCAATACTCGCCACGCTCACGATTATATTTTGCATCGACGTGCTCCTCATATCCAACGTCATCACCAGCTTCTTGCCCATGATTCTTTACCCTAAAGCAGACTTGAACCTTATTAGTAGTATAAGGGAGAGAAAACCTTACCTTAAAGTCCACCCCGACACCCTTAGACAACACACGAGAACATGCATGATAAACTTCTGGATCTTGATAAACCACATCACTTCTAGGCTTGAGCAATGCTGTAATTTTTACCGGAGCATCTTTCCACTCTGGCTTTGGCAGCAACCTAAAATATTTTTCTTGCTTTAAAACATACTTCTTATAATTGACAGGCTTCCCATCGGCACCGGTGTAGTTTGGCATTACATACCGCTCAACGTCTTCTCCACCATTGGTTCTTTTTAGTTCAGTCACCCCTTCATGGATGTCTAAGAGTGATCGAATAGACTCGCCTATCATGACTCGATTGCGGGGAGCACTCTGCTGAAGCTTTGCTGCGACATCAACGAAGAACGATGTTGCGGTGACCTCGGAAGAGCCTTGAAAGCCGTACATCCCCCAAAGAACGTCATGATGTTGCCCATAATCTATTCCAACTCGAACCCCAACATCTTCGGCAACATTATTATCTCGAAGTTTGGGGGCTACGAGTTGCCGCATGAATTCGACTAGGTAGCAACCACAATTTAATGCATCAATGGCGGCATCGCGAGCAGATATACCATCAGATCGAAAGAAAGCTAGAACCGCGTCCCCCATAATACGATGGACGTGACCATCGAAAGCGCGAATAGTCTCGATAGCACAACGTATAATTGTGTTTTTAATGAAAAAAACTTCTTCAGGGCTATACACCAAACCCAATTTTGTCGACCCCTTTATATCCAAAAAAAGGGATACATTAAAGCCGTATTCAGTCATTCCAGCAGCATCAAGATGTTGAAAATCTGGATGCCCCCCAATGCTGTGAGCGTTTATTTGTTTTTTACCAAAAAGCCCACGAATAGCTTCTTGGATCCCGAATTCCGCCTCAGCCACATTCGAACTGGCAAGCATCTCACTGCTGTCCATCACACGCCGCTGTACACTTGCACCAACTGACTCCATAGCGTAGTCCATCCCCCCCATACTTTTTTGAATGGAGCGATCAAAAACACGATCAAACGATTTATACACATCCTTTAGCGAAGACATAAATACACCAAAATTAGAAAGATAGAAAATAAATGATGGCACCTATCAAAACAGCAGCCATGCACCCAAAATGAACCATCAAAATAATCGACACTATTTTTATACGATCGAACTTCTTCGACGCGATAGATGCAAGCGTATAAACCTGACCATTTAAGTCTTCTAGAAAGCCCTCACAAGAAACTTGTGCAATTCTTTTTGAATAGTCGCCCCCACTGCCACAAGATGCAATATCACCGTAAAACAAAAGTGACTGCCCTTTGGGAGACTTCGGATTGCTGAATGTGACTGGAAATATAGTTAGCGTAGCTAATACCATGCATATAAGGGCGAGCACTAGCGCCAAACAAGAAAAAACACCTATTCCAACTATCAGCTGCAAGCTTGCCTTAGCCAATTCAAGCTTAGCTAAAAGCGTAAATATAAATGCGGTAGCGGCAGCACAATACGACATAATAATAGTGCATTTCGTGTTTGTCGTACCTATATAGGTATCGATCCGCTTAATAACTTCAAATTGATTTTTTATTTTTTTTTCACTTTCTTGGATGCTCGACATTCCAATCCTCCCCGAGTAACTTTATGATTTTGAGCTTGGTTAACATGTCCTAATCGCACCATTGAAGATCTTAGGGGACAAACTTACCATTCCCCATGGATCCAATCACTACGATGATAGAGAAGTCGTGCTGCGGAGTCGATCTATTCCGCCAAGCCTACCGCGGCAGTCAGAGCAAGCATATCTATCGGCCACCGCTGGGGGAAAAACGCGTCTATTCGTTCAATAGCTAGCTAATGTTCATGCTTCAGCATAATTTGATCTAGAAGATAAAGTGGTAGGGTTATAAGATATTGATGCGACTTTAAAGGCGGGCCGTAGTTTTTAGGGTCAAGTGCTGTCAGGATCGAGTTCCCCTATGTAGCTGAAACCAACCACAAAAAATTCTTAGCTCTACCGCTCTCATCTTACGAATACTCCGGAAGGCACTACTTCAGCTAAAACCACTGAATGAGTGACACCAATCCCACCAATCACGGCCTAACCAACCTAGGCATCTCCACCCCCTCCCCCAACCTTTCCACCTCCAACCGCACCCTCTCCCCACCCTGCTCAATCACCACCCCATCCCCCTCCACCGCCACCAACTTCACCCCAGGACTCACCCGCTCCCCCTGCAAAAAACTCCTCGGCGGCCCATCGTTCAATCTCAAAATCGCCACCGCCCCGCGACTCCCCGCCATCACGCCGCTGACCTTGATCTCCACCGGCGCCGTGCGGTTGGAAAACCACTGCAACGCCGGGTTGTCGCTACGCGCAGCCAGCAGTTGCGGTGTAGCCGCCGGGGTGTGGGATTCGGCGGTGGTCAGGAGCAGGGATGACCAGGTGGCGATGCCGACCAGGGCGGCCAGCAGTGCGGCGGCCTGGGTGATTTGGGGGGGTGAAAAGCGTGCGGTGAATCTCATGGGCTGAATCTCCTTTTAGTCCCGGTGACCAGACTACGCGGCAATTCTCACGGTTTTATTTCACACGCCTTACATGTTGGCCGTGCAGGATGGTTTTTTGGACGGGGCTGGACGCAAGGGAGTGCGCATTCGATGAACCGGGGCAGGCAGCAAGGTTTTACGTTGATCGAGCTGATGGTGGTGCTGGTGATCATCGGCATCGCCAGCGCGGCGATCAGTCTGAGTATCAAGCCCGATCCGTTGCAGTTGCTGCGCAAGGACGCCGAGCGCGTGGCGCAGTTGCTGCAGATTGCTCAGGCCGAGGCCCGCGCCGATGGCAGGCCGATTGCCTGGTTGAGTGATGGGAAAGGGTTTCGGTTCAGTCGGCGTAGCGACAGTGGCAAGGGGTTTGATCATTTCGATCGGGACCCGCAGTTGCGGCCGCGTCCCTGGCAGAGTCCGAAGCTTGAGGTGCGGGTGGAGCCGAAGCAGAAGGTGGTGCTGAACGCGGAGTGGATCAATCCGCCGCTGCAGTTGACGCTGTCTGACGGGCTCAATCGGTTGAGTGTGCTGCGCGATGCTTCGGGGCGGATTAGCGTGCAATGAACAGACAACAAGGTTTTACGCTGATCGAGGTGATGGTTGCGATTCTGTTGATGGCGGTGGTCAGTCTGATTGCCTGGAAGGGGCTGGACAGTGTCACCCGCGCCGACAGCCATTTGCAGGCCAGTGGTGAGCAGAGCGACAGCCTGTTGCGGGCGTTGAATCAGATGCAGCGGGATGTGGAGATGCGCGCGGGGATCGAGCTGACGGAGCCGAAGAAGGTCGGCACTGAGGATGAACCGGCGACGGCGCCGCCTGCCGTTACGGTGCGCAGCAGTGACAGCAAGGGGTTTCGGCTGGACATCATTCGTAGCGCGGCGGATCAGCCGGGGGCTTTGCAGCGGGTTCGGTGGTGGCTGAAGGGGGACACGTTGTATCGCGCGGTGGCGCCGGCGCGTAGTCGGTATCCGTTGCCGGCGCCGACTGCGGGGGTGGCGGTTTTGGGTGAGGTGAGTGATTTGCAGGTGCGGGTTTGGGAAGTGGATAAGGGGTGGCGGCAGTTGAGCGGGAATCGGCGGGAGGATCCGTTGGGGTTGGAGGTGCGGTTGACTCGGCAAACACCACAAGGGCCTGAGAAGTACCGGCAGATCATGGGACCGTTGCAGTAAGCCCTGTCACCTCGATACCTTTGTGGGAGCGGGCTTGCTCGCGAAAGCGGTGGATCATCTGCGAATATATTGACTGACACGACGCTTTCGCGAGCAAGCCCGCTCCCACAGGGTTTTGGGGTGTTTGTGAGTGTTGTGTTAGTTAGCTGAGGACTACGACGCCGCCCGGTAGTTCGGTGCATTTGACGCCGTAGGCATCGCGGATCAGTGCGCCTACGCCGGCCAGTTGGTCGAGGCTGAAACGCGCCTGAACTCTGCGCTGGCCGAGTTCGCGATTGAGCAGCAGCAACATGCCTGGGCGGTAGCGGTTGATCTCGTCGATCATCTGGCTGAGGGTCGTGCCGTTGAACACCAACACTTGCTGCCGCCAGTTGGTTACCGCCGCCGTATCGACGCTTTGCACCGTGCCAACCTGTTGCGCGTCATAGGTCAATTGCTGACCCGGTTCCAGGCGCAGGCTGCGGCCTTCGACTTCCACGTCCACCGCGCCATCAAGGCACGTCACGCAAACCTGCTGATCAAGGTTACGCAGGTTGAACCGCGCCCTGCTCGCCCGCAACCAACCGCCTCCGGCCTGCATCGCCATCGGCAACCGTGCGGTCTGCACTTCGACTTCGCCGCTGACCAGTTCAAAGCCCTGCACGCCCTCATCCACCGAACGCTGGTTGATGCGGGTCTGGGTGTTCAGTTCCAGGCTCAAACCATCGGCCGGTTCGACGCGGCGTTGCTGGCCGACTTCGGTGATGTAATCCGCACCGAGCCCGGAGAACCCGCCCGGGATCGTGCCGTGTACCAGTAGAAACGCGGCCGAAGCAGCAATCGCGCCGCCAAGAAAGGCCCGGCGTCCAAACCCTCGTGTCGCCTGCGTCGCTTCCGCCGCCGGTTGCAGCAGATGCCACAAGGCCTTGCACTCTTCAAAGGCGCGGGCGTGTTCGGGGCTTTGCGCGCACCACTGGCGCAGCGCTCGGGCGTCGGCGACCTTGGCGCGGCCGGAGGTCAGCAGGATCAGCCAGTCGCGGGCTTCGCTTTGCAGACGCTCGGCAGGCGTGGGCTCGGCAGGTGTCAGACGGAAGATGTTCAAACGCACAGGTACTCGACGGGTTGATCGGGAGCTTCATTCACTAGACGGTTTTCCGGCCCCGCGACCGAACCGCTGAAACACTTTTCTTTCCAGTTTGGCCGCGCAGTGTCCGAGGGCGGCCTTGATTTCCTTCTCGACCATGCGCGTGGAGATGCCGAAACGCTGGGAGATTTCCAGGTGCGGCGCTTCCTCCAGCCGTGCGGCGATGAAGATTCGACGACGCCGGGCCGGCAGCTCGTAGAGGGCGCTGAGCAGGGACTGGATTTCCTTTTGCCCGCCGACCACGCGCATCGGGTCCAGCGCTTCGTCGCTGACTTGCAGCAGTTCTTCGACTTCGCTGCCGGTGAGCAATCGCGCATCGGCCTGGCGGCGGTCGGCGGCGATGTTCAGGGCCATGCGATAGAGGTAGGCGTTGGGCCGCAGCAGGTTCGGCGGCGCTTCCATGCGGTCGACCCGCAGGTAGGTTTCGTGCAGCACGTCGTTGGCCAGGTCCTCCGAGCCGAGACGGCGTCGCAGGCGCACCCGAAAGTCCTCGTAGGACGTCAGGAACAGCTGGACCATCGAACTTTGTCCGGCGTCTTTCATCCCCCGGAAACTCCTTCCCATTGTGTGCATTCCATGCGCTTTCCTGACGATTCGGGTAACAACAGCAACGTGACTGGCTGGCGCAATGCGCCGGGTATCGGCCGGTCGATTTTCAGCGTGTGAAAACTGTCTACCAGCGCTGCATCGCGCCGAACATCGCCGGTGGTGGTGACCAACCGGTTGTGCTGCACCACGCCGTCGCGGCCGATCCACAACTGCAACACCGCACGAAAACTGCCGGGCCGGGTCAGCGGCGAGCGGCACAGGTTGCGTTCAATCGCGGCCTGCACCGCCGTGGCGTAACTGCGGTTGACGGCTGCGCTGGCGGGGGTCGGTTGCTCCGCCGGCATTGGCACGTCCTCGACCTGCGCCACTTGCAAGGTGAACGCGTCGTCGCGGCTGTACTTGGCCATCAACCCGCTGCCGCCGAGCATCCGGCGCAACGCTTCGGCGGCGGTGAATTCGCCATCCACCGCCAACGAGCGTCGACCGCGACTCAACTGACTGTCGACCAGCACCGCCATGCCGGTGGCGCGGCTGAACTGATCGAGGGCGCGGGCCAGTTCCTGGGCCGGGATGTGCAAGGTCATGCGCATTGACGCCGGCATTGGGTCGGCGCTGGCGCGGTTCAGAAACAAGCCAAGCAGCAGCCCCAGACAGAGCTGGCGCACGAGCGCTGAGCGCACAACATCCTCCCTGGCACGGCCTCGCTGCACGGCTGATGTATCCCTGAAAACCGTCATCCTGAGGGCTGTTTATGAATCTGGTGTGACGGCCACTGCAAAAAAACCATCACGGGATCGGCGCCGTCGTTGCACTAGACTCTTGAGCTAGAGCGGCTCCTTCGGGCCGGCCAGGAGGCACACATGAAATCACTGTGGACATTGGCGCTGAGCGGGCTGTTGTTGACGCTGTCGGGCGGCGTGCATGCCGAGCAGGCAGTGGGTTGCGTCGAGGTGACCGTCGGCGGTTACAAGGCGCCGAATTACGATTGCCTGAGCCAGCAGATGGGCAACAACCCCGATGGCGCGGCGGCTGCGCAGAAGAATCAGGAAGCGATGAATGTGCCGGTCAACAAGCGACCGCCGAATCAGGTGGGACTGGCGACGCCGGCGGCCACGGCGACGCGGATGGGCAATACCTTCGGCACATCGGTGAAACCGCAGCGGCCACCGAACTGACTGACCTACTGTGGGAGCGAGCCTGCTCGCGAAAGCGGTGTGTCAGGCGATGATGATACCGACTGCGTTGGCCCCTTCGCGAGCAGGCTCGCTCCCACAGGCTTATGTGCTGAACTCAGGATTGGCGGTTGGCTAGGATACTTTGGTGAATTCAGGGTTGGCGGCTGCCGGAGATCCAATGTGGGAGCGGGCTTGCTCGCGAAAACGGTGGGCCAGTCAACGCGAGTCGGCTGATAAGGCCCCTTCGCGAGCAGGCTCGCTCCCACAGGGTTTTGTGATGAGCGCAGGTTGGCGACTGGCTCAGATCCTTGTGGGATCAAGGACCAACCGGCCACGGCCACGTCGACTCTGGCTTTTCTCGACCGCACGTTGCGCCTCGCTCAGCGGGAACACTTCGACATCAACCGTGAGATGGCCGCGGTCGAACAGTTCGGCGATCAGCGCCAACTGCGCACCATCGGAGCGAGTGGCAAAGTTGATCGGGGTCACGCCGTAATCGTTGGCCAGGGTCATGCTCGGCGCACTAACCGGCGAGACCAGCAGCCCCCCGCGTTTCAACACGCGGAACGAGCGGTTCTGGGTGTCGCCGCCGACCAGGTCGAGCACTACGTCGACGTCGGACACCCGCTCCTCGAATGCCTGAGTGGTGTAGTCGATGACGTCATCAGCACCAAGTTGCTTCAAGTAAGCGTGGTTGCTGGCCGAGGCCGTGGCGATGACTTCGGCACCCAGGTATTTGGCGATCTGCACCGCCATGCTGCCCACGCCACCGGCAGCAGCGTGGATCAGCACTTTCTGCCGACGCTGAACGCCGGCGTGCTCGGTCAACGCCTGCCATGCAGTGAGCGCGGTGGCGGGTACGGCGCCCGCCTTCAAGGCGCTGAGCGATTGCGGTTTCAGCGCCAGTTTGGCCACCGGGGCCACGGCTTTGCTGGCGTAGCCACCGACGATGTTGATGAAGCCGAACACTTCATCGCCGATCTTGAACTCGGTCACGCCGGGGCCGGTAGCGATCACCTTGCCGGACACTTCAACGCCCGGGGTGAATGGCAACTGCAGCGGGATGAACGCTTTCATCGCGCCGGACAACACCTTCCAGTCGATCGGGTTGACCCCTGCCCCGGCGACTTCGATCAACACTTCACCGGCGCCGGCCACAGGGTCGGCGACCTCTTCCAGTTGCAGCACTTCGGGGTTGCCGTATTCGTACACGCGGATGGCTTTCATGGGAGACCTCGATCGGTTGGAGTGGATAGCGCGTGATCAGTGACGACGAGCGTCAAGGCTGAAACGACCGGCGCCGAACGCGACTACTTGCAACAAGCCACCGGCCATGGCGATGTTCTTGAAGAAGTGGATGAACTGGTTCTGATCGCCCAGCGCACTGTGGAACGCCAGCGCGGTAACCACGCTGAACACGGCCAGCACAGCAGCAACGGTGCGGGTGCGGTAGCCGGCGATCAGCGCCAGGCCGCCACCGATTTCAACGACGATTGCCAAAGCCAGCGCCAGTTGTGGCAATGGCAGGCCGACAGAGCTGATGTAGCCGATCATCATCGCCGGGGCCGCCAGTTTGGAGAAACCGGAGAGGATGAAGATGGTGCTGAGCAAGAGGCGGCCGATCAAGGAGGCCGAGGCCTGGGTGACGTCGGAGCGGTTTTGTTCTGTGGTGGCTTGAGCGATGTTTGCGGTAGTGGTCATGGCGGTATTTCCTTTGAATTTGGGGCGATCCGAGATGAATCGTCCAGGTGAGGAAATGGTGCGCTCGGCCAGCTAATCTGAATAGCCGACTAATTTCGATCATGATGTTCTATTAAATAGACAAGCTGATGAGCCTCAGCGACGATACCGGTACGCTGGATATGACGAGGAAACAGCCATGATTTCTGACCCGGGCACGCCGACGCTGGATCAACTGCGGGTCTTTCTGACCGTGGTTGAACTGGGCAGTTTTGCCGCTGCGGCGAGGAAACTGCACCGCGCGACGTCGGTGATCAGCTATTCCATTGCCAACCTGGAGCTGCAGTTGGGGGTGACGCTGTTCGATCGTCAGACCACGCGCAAACCGCAACTGACCGAGGCCGGCCGAACGGTGCTGGCCGAGGCCCGGACCATCGCCAACGGCGTGCACGGCTTGCGCGCCAAGGTCAAAGGCTTGTTGCAGGGTCTGGAGGCTGAGGTGCATGTGGTGTTGGACGTGATGCTGCCGCCGCAGCGGGTGGTGGATGCGTTGAAGTCCTTTCGCGAGGCGTTCCCCACGGTCGCCCTGCACTTGCACATGGAGGCGCTGGGGGCGGTGACTGAGCGGGTGGTCAATCGAGGCGCGATCATTGGCGTGAGTGGGCCGATGAATGAGGGTATTGAGGCGATAGAGAGAATCGGTGCCGGCAATGTCGAGTTGATTCCAGTGGCAGCGCCGCATCATCCGCTGGCGGCGAGCGAGGCGAATGCCCCCGGCGCCGGGCGTGAGTTTACACAACTGGTGCTATCGGACCGTTCGTTGCTGACCAAGGACCGCGACTTCGCCGTCCTCAGTAATCGCACCTGGCGCCTGGCGGATTTGGGGGCCAAACACATGTTGCTGCGCGAGGGGATTGGCTGGGGGAACATGCCGTTGCCGATGGTCGAGGAAGACCTGCAGTCCGGTCGGTTGGTGCGTTTGAACCTGCCGGAGTATCAGAGCGGAATTTATCCGTTCGACGTTATCTACCGCACCGACCTGCCACCTGGGCCGGCGGCGCGGTGGTTGATCGAGCGATTTGTGCAGCAGAGTGTACGGGGGGATGGGTAAGCACGTTTTCTACAGTACCCACCCCATTCGCGGCTACCCGCTCCTACAGGTTTCTGTGGTGAACTCAGGGTGGGCGGCTTCCGGAGATCCAATGTGGGAGCGGGCTTGCTCGCGAAGGCAATCTGTCGGTCAAAGTGATGGCGACTGACACGGCCTCTTCGCGAGCAGGCTCACTCCTACAGGTTTCTGTGGTGGGCTCAGGGTTGGTGGCAAGCAGAGATCCATGTGGGAGAGTACGTCAGGTCAGGCAATGAGGAGGGTGACTGACAGCGCATATTGCTTCATTTGCTGCGAGTGGCCCCTTCCTTGTGTCGATTGCCGGATAATGCCAACGCCTGTCAGCGAGGCAATTGAAGCGCCTGACTTAACGAGGACCCCAGATGACCGTAATCACCGCACGCCAATACTCGTCCTGGCTCCTGCTCACCCTGCTCGCCGCCACCCTGGCGCTGACAGCGGGCTGCTCAAGCAAGCGCTACGCCACCAACGGCTCCAACTGCTACGCCAAAGCGGTTCCCACCTCCGGCGAAGGCGGTTTGGCCTGGGGCGACACATTGAGCATGGCGCGCAAGAAATCGATGAATAATTGCATGCGTTATGCGAGCCGATCCGGAGGTACGCCGAACACCTGCCAAGTGGTGCAGGCGCAATGCAAACGTTGATCACAGCACGTCGGATCGGTTCACTGAGCAAGCCATTCGATGTTCCGCAAGTGGTGCTCGTTTCGCAAAAGAATGACGGCGACTGACAGGTTCCCTTCGCGAGCAGGTTATCGTGACGTACACACGATCCACTGTGGGAGCGAGCCTGCTCGCGAAAGCGCCGGGGCAGGCAACGATGCCCCGGCAGCATCGTAAAAATCGCCGACACCTTGGTAATCCATCTCAACGTCAGCCACGAGAAAGTTGACCAGCGTCGACTTCACTGCCTTCTCGTCCATCCCTGAATCTCCATGATCCATGACGGCAAAACCAACTGCGGCGAGGGGACAGATCCCCTCGCCACGAGGCTTGCTATCAGCGATTCAACCCTGCCGCATTGGCCCGTGCCGCATGCAGTTTCTTATAGCTGTCGATCAGACGCAGGTGACGATCCAGCCCTTCGAGCTTCATGCTGGTCGGCGTCAACCCGTAGAAACGCACGCTGCCGTTGACCGAACCGATCGCCGCATCCATACGCTCGTCGCCGAACATGCGGCGGAAGTTGGCTTCGTAATCGGCCAGTTCCAGATCCTCATCCAGCTCCATTTCCAGGCACACATTCACGGCCTGATAGAACAAGCCGCGTTCGACGGTGTTGTCGTTGTATTGCAGGAAGGCTTCGACCAGGTCTTTGGCCGGTTCGAATTTCTGCAGGGCGAGATAGATCAGCAGACGCAGCTCCAGAATCGTCAATTTGCCCCACGGCGTGTTGTCGTCGAACTCGATGCCGATCAGCGTGGTGATGTCGGTGTAATCGTCCAGCTCACTGTTTTCCAGCCCCTGTGCCAGGTTGCGCAGGCCAACCTTGCTCAGACTGTGCAGGTTGAGAATGTCAGCGCGAAATTGCAAAGCCTTGTTGGTGTTGTCCCAGATCAGGTCGTCCACCGGATAGATTTCCGAGTAGTCCGGCACGAGGATCCGGCAAGCGTTGGCACCGAGGTCGTCGTAGACCGCCATGTACGCTTCTTTGCCCATGTCTTCGAGGATGCCGAAGAGGGTTGCGGCTTCTTCGGCATTGGAGTTTTCGCCCTGACCGGAGAAGTCCCACTCGACGAATTCGAAGTCGGCCTTGGCACTGAAGAAACGCCATGACACCACACCACTGGAGTCGATGAAGTGCTCGACGAAGTTGTTCGGCTCGGTCACTGCCTGCCCGGAGAAGGTCGGCTGCGGCAAGTCGTTCAAACCTTCGAAACTGCGGCCCTGCAGCAACTCGGTCAAGCTGCGTTCCAGGGCCACTTCCAGGCTTGGGTGCGCGCCAAACGAGGCGAACACACCGCCGGTGCGCGGATTCATCAGGGTCACGCACATCACCGGGAACTCACCGCCCAGCGACGCATCTTTCACCAGTACCGGGAAGCCCTGCTCTTCCAGCCCCTTGATCCCGGCGAGAATGCTCGGGTACTTTTCCAGTACTTCCTGCGGCACGTCCGGCAAGGCCATTTCACCTTCGAGAATCTCGCGTTTGACTGCGCGCTCGAAGATCTCCGACAGGCACTGCACCTGCGCTTCGGCCAGGGTATTGCCGGCGCTCATGCCGTTGCTCAGAAACAGGTTTTCGATCAGGTTGGACGGGAAGTACACCTCCTCGCCATCCGATTGCCGCACGAACGGCAGCGAGCAGATGCCGCGCTGGGTGTTGCCGGAGTTGGTGTCGTACAGGTGCGAGCCTTTTAGCTCGCCGTCGCGGTTGTAAATGCCCAGGCAATATTCGTCGAGAATCTCTGACGGCAGCTCGTCTTTCGGGCCGGGCTTGAACCAGCGCTCGTTCGGGTAATGCACGAACTCGGCGGTGGCGATGTCCTCGCCCCAGAACTGGTCATTGTAGAAGAAGTTACAGTTCAGGCGCTCGATGAACTCGCCCAGAGCCGAGGCCAGCGCGCCCTCTTTGGTCGCGCCCTTGCCGTTGGTGAAGCACATCGGCGAGTGCGCGTCGCGGATGTGCAGCGACCAGACGTTGGGCACGATGTTGCGCCACGAGGCGATTTCGATTTTCATGCCCAGATCGGCGAGAATCCCCGACATGTTGGCGATGGTCTGCTCCAGCGGCAGATCCTTGCCGGCGATGTAAGTGCCTGCCTGCGACGTCGAATGCGGCATCAGCAGCGCCTGCGCATCGGCGTCGAGGTTCTCGACTTCCTCGATCACGAACTCGGGGCCGGTCTGCACGACCTTCTTCACCGTGCAGCGGTCGATCGAACGCAGGATGCCCAGACGATCCTTCTCGGAGATGTCTGCCGGCAATTCGACCTGGATCTTGAAGATCTGGTTGTAGCGGTTTTCCGGGTCGACGATGTTGTTCTGCGACAGACGAATATTGTCGGTCGGGATGTTGCGCGTTTCGCAGTACAGCTTCACGAAGTAAGCCGCGCACAAGGCCGACGACGCCAGGAAGTAGTCGAACGGCCCCGGTGCCGAGCCATCGCCCTTGTAGCGGATGGGCTGATCGGCGATCACCGTGAAGTCGTCGAACTTGGCTTCAAGTCGAAGGTTGTCGAGAAAGTTGACCTTGATTTCCATGCGGGTTTACCAGAGAGCAAAAACAATTGGCGGCCATTATCCGGGTTTTCAGCCTGACGTCTTGTGCTTTTGCGTAATGGTGGCCGAGCGGACCGCTGCGCCGCGCCGTGCGTCTGCGAAGCCGGATAACAAAAATGCCATTAGCAGTGAATTATTTCGTGTCTTCTTGTATCTGACGCAAAGAGCCTATGCCAGCAAAACAATGGCATCGAATCCGTTCAGCTATGAGTGACCCGCATGAAATCAAGGAAAAACACCGTCAATCCCATCGGATTGAAAGACATCACCATTGTCGACGACGCCAAGATGCGCAAGGCGATTACCGCCGCCGCACTGGGTAATGCCATGGAGTGGTTTGACTTCGGGGTCTATGGCTTTGTCGCCTACGCGCTGGGCAAGATCTTCTTCCCCGGCGCCGATCCCGGCGTGCAGATGATTGCAGCGTTGGCGACCTTCTCGGTGCCATTTCTGATCCGCCCGCTGGGCGGCCTGTTCTTCGGTGCTCTGGGCGACAAGTACGGGCGCCAGAAAGTCCTGGCCGCGACCATCGTGATCATGTCGCTAAGCACCTTCGCCATCGGCTTGATTCCATCGTATGAATCGATCGGCATCTGGGCGCCGATCCTGTTGTTGCTGGCGAAAATGGCCCAGGGTTTCTCGGTCGGCGGTGAGTACACCGGCGCGTCGATTTTTGTCGCCGAATACGCGCCAGACCGTAAACGCGGCTTCCTCGGCAGTTGGCTGGACTTCGGTTCGATTGCAGGTTTCGTCCTTGGCGCCGGGGTGGTGGTGCTGATTTCGACGATCATCGGCGAAGAGAAATTCCTCGAATGGGGCTGGCGCCTGCCGTTCTTCCTCGCGCTGCCGCTGGGTATGATCGGCCTTTATCTGCGCCATGCGCTGGAAGAGACTCCAGCGTTTCAGCAGCACGTGGAGAAGCTCGAAGAAGGTGATCGCGAAGGCCTGGCCGGCGGCCCGAAAGTGTCGTTCAAAGAAGTCGCGACCAAGCACTGGCGCAGCCTGATGACCTGCATCGGCGTGGTAGCGGTGACCAATGTCACCTATTACATGCTCCTGACCTACATGCCTAGCTACCTGTCGCACAACCTGCACTACAGCGAAAACCGTGGCGTGCTGATCATCATCGCGATCATGGTTGGCATGCTCTTCGTGCAACCGGCGATTGGTTTTATCAGCGACAAGATCGGCCGCAAACCCTTCATCGTTGTCGGTAGCATCGGCCTGTTCCTGCTGGCGATTCCAGCGTTCATGCTGATCAACAGCGGCAAGATCGGCCTGATCTTTTCCGGCCTGCTGATCCTCGCCGTGCTGTTGAACTTCTTTATCGGCGTGATGGCCTCGACCCTGCCGGCGATGTTCCCCACCCACATTCGCTACAGCGCACTGGCCGCCGCCTTCAACGTCTCGGTGCTGATCGCCGGTTTGACGCCGACTGCCGTGGCCTGGCTGGTGGAAAGCACCGACAACCTGTACATGCCGGCCTACTACCTGATGGTGATTGCCGTCGTCGGCCTGATCACCGGCGTGACCATGAAAGAGACCGCCAACAAACCGTTGCGTGGTGCCGCACCGGCAGCCTCGGACCTTGAGGAGGCCAAGGAACTGCTCAAGGAGCACCACGACAACATCGAGCAGAAAATCGAAGACATTGACGCCGAAATCGCCGAACTGGAAGCCAAGCGCAAGGAGTTGGTGCAGCAGCATCCACGCATTAACTGACGTCATGAGGTGGCCGCTCGAGGCGGGTTCGAGTGGCCACCTACGCTCGGTGTGAAACTAAATCCGCAGGCGACAAGTCACTGACTTTAGCGGAGGTTGAGTCATGTCGCCGAACCTCGATTATTGAAGATCCCAGCGTGATCAACCACTCCGATAGTCGCCACAATCTCTCGTTGGACAGCCTCAACTTCTTCCTCGCCGATGCGCGCGACGGGCTCGGGCCGTATCTCGCCATTTACCTGTTGGCAGTGCATCACTGGGAACCGGCCAGCATCGGACTGGTGATGACCCTCGCAGGCATCGCCGCCCTCCTCACCCAGACACCCGCCGGAGCCCTCGTTGACAACACCCGCAGCAAACGCGCGGTGATCGCGATTGCCGCGCTGCTGGTGACCGGCAGTTGTGTGGTGCTGCCCTTCGTCACGTCATTCAGCCTGGTGGCGATCACTCAAGCCTTGAGTGCCGCTGCTGCGTCGGTGTTCGCCCCGGCCATTTCGGCAATCACCCTGGGTATCACCGGCCCCCGAGCATTCACTCGGCGCACCGGACGCAATGAGACGTTCAACCATGCTGGCAACGCTTGCGCAGCGCTGCTGGCCGGAGGCTTCGCTTACCTGTTCGGCCCGGTTGCGGTGTTCTACCTGATGGCCGTCATGGCACTGGGCAGCGTGGTTGCTGTGAGTTTCGTCCCTGCCAATGCCATCGACCACAATCTCGCCCGGGGCCTGGATCCGAGCGACGCCACAGACAGCAAAGCACCTTCAGGATTATCGGTGCTGCTGACCAACAAGGCGCTGCTGATGTTCGCCATCTGCTGCGCCCTGTTCCACTTGGCCAACGCGGCGATGCTGCCGCTGGTGAGTCAAAAACTGGCGCAAGTGAACTTGCAGATGGCCACGCCACTGACCTCGGCCTGCATCGTCGCTGCGCAATTGGTCATGGTGCCGGTGGCGTTGCTGGTCGGGGCCAGAGCCGATGTGTGGGGGCGCAAACCGTTGCTGCTGGCAGGCTTTCTGATCCTGCCATTACGCGGCGTGTTGTACACGCTGTCTGATGATCCTTACTGGCTGGTCGCAGTGCAGTTGCTCGATGGCGTTGGCGCTGGAGTTTTCGGCGCGCTGTTCCCGGTAGTGGTGAAAGACCTGACACTGGGCACCGGTCACTTCAACATCAGTCTCGGCGCCCTCTCGACCGTGTTCGGCCTTGGCGCGGCATTGAGCAGCAGCGTGGCGGGACTTGTGGTGCAAGAGGCCGGTTATAGCGCGGCGTTTCTGACCCTGGCAATGATTGCCGGGGTGGCGTTTGTGCTGCTGTGGGTGGCGATACCGGAGACATTGGCGGATCGACGCCGCGCGGTTATCGCTACAACTTGAGGGTTGTCTGTTGGATGCGGAAGGAATGTGCAAATTTGTTCGCAGGCTAAGTAAAAACTTTCCTGCGGGCAAAACAAAACCCCAACTGCTTTCGCAATTGGGGTTTCGGAATTTAATCTTGACGATGACCTACTCTCACATGGGGAAACCCCACACTACCATCGGCGATGCATCGTTTCACTTCTGAGTTCGGGATGGGATCAGGTGGTTCCAACGCTCTATGGTCGTCAAGAAATTCGGTGTGCCGACTCGTCTTTCGACGCTTCAGCAAATTGGGTATGCGATAGTTTGTGTGTTTCTCTCGAACTTTCGATTCGTTTCGTCTTCACACACCGCAATCTGGTGACCTTTCGCTTTTCAGCTCAAAGCCTGCAAATTGCTTGGGTGTTATATGGTCAAGCCTCACGGGCAATTAGTATTGGTTAGCTCAACGCCTCACAGCGCTTACACACCCAACCTATCAACGTCGTAGTCTTCGACGGCCCTTCAGGGAACTCAAGGTTCCAGTGAGATCTCATCTTGAGGCAAGTTTCCCGCTTAGATGCTTTCAGCGGTTATCTTTCCCGAACATAGCTACCCGGCAATGCCACTGGCGTGACAACCGGAACACCAGAGGTTCGTCCACTCCGGTCCTCTCGTACTAGGAGCAGCCCCTCTCAAATCTCAAACGTCCACGGCAGATAGGGACCGAACTGTCTCACGACGTTCTAAACCCAGCTCGCGTACCACTTTAAATGGCGAACAGCCATACCCTTGGGACCGGCTTCAGCCCCAGGATGTGATGAGCCGACATCGAGGTGCCAAACACCGCCGTCGATATGAACTCTTGGGCGGTATCAGCCTGTTATCCCCGGAGTACCTTTTATCCGTTGAGCGATGGCCCTTCCATACAGAACCACCGGATCACTAAGACCTACTTTCGTACCTGCTCGACGTGTCTGTCTCGCAGTCAAGCGCGCTTTTGCCTTTATACTCTACGACCGATTTCCGACCGGTCTGAGCGCACCTTCGTACTCCTCCGTTACTCTTTAGGAGGAGACCGCCCCAGTCAAACTACCCACCATACACTGTCCTCGATCCGGATAACGGACCTGAGTTAGAACCTCAAAGTTGCCAGGGTGGTATTTCAAGGATGGCTCCACACGAACTGGCGTCCACGCTTCAAAGCCTCCCACCTATCCTACACAAGCAAATTCAAAGTCCAGTGCAAAGCTATAGTAAAGGTTCACGGGGTCTTTCCGTCTAGCCGCGGATACACTGCATCTTCACAGCGATTTCAATTTCACTGAGTCTCGGGTGGAGACAGCGCCGCCATCGTTACGCCATTCGTGCAGGTCGGAACTTACCCGACAAGGAATTTCGCTACCTTAGGACCGTTATAGTTACGGCCGCCGTTTACCGGGGCTTCGATCAAGAGCTTCGCGTTAGCTAACCCCATCAATTAACCTTCCGGCACCGGGCAGGCGTCACACCCTATACGTCCACTTTCGTGTTTGCAGAGTGCTGTGTTTTTAATAAACAGTCGCAGCGGCCTGGTATCTTCGACCGGCATGAGCTTACGGAGCAAGTCCTTCACCCTCACCGGCGCACCTTCTCCCGAAGTTACGGTGCCATTTTGCCTAGTTCCTTCACCCGAGTTCTCTCAAGCGCCTTGGTATTCTCTACCCAACCACCTGTGTCGGTTTGGGGTACGGTTCCTGGTTACCTGAAGCTTAGAAGCTTTTCTTGGAAGCATGGCATCAACCACTTCGTCACCCAAAGGGTAACTCGTCATCAGCTCTCGGCCTTAAGATCCCGGATTTACCTAAGATCTCAGCCTACCACCTTAAACTTGGACAACCAACGCCAAGCTGGCCTAGCCTTCTCCGTCCCTCCATCGCAATAACCAGAAGTACAGGAATATTAACCTGTTTTCCATCGACTACGCTTTTCAGCCTCGCCTTAGGGACCGACTAACCCTGCGTCGATTAACGTTGCGCAGGAAACCTTGGTCTTTCGGCGTGGGTGTTTTTCACACCCATTGTCGTTACTCATGTCAGCATTCGCACTTCTGATACCTCCAGCAAGCTTCTCAACTCACCTTCACAGGCTTACAGAACGCTCCTCTACCGCATCACTTGCGTGATACCCGTAGCTTCGGTGTATGGTTTGAGCCCCGTTACATCTTCCGCGCAGGCCGACTCGACTAGTGAGCTATTACGCTTTCTTTAAAGGGTGGCTGCTTCTAAGCCAACCTCCTAGCTGTCTAAGCCTTCCCACATCGTTTCCCACTTAACCATAACTTTGGGACCTTAGCTGACGGTCTGGGTTGTTTCCCTTTTCACGACGGACGTTAGCACCCGCCGTGTGTCTCCCATGCTCGGCACTTGTAGGTATTCGGAGTTTGCATCGGTTTGGTAAGTCGGGATGACCCCCTAGCCGAAACAGTGCTCTACCCCCTACAGTGATACATGAGGCGCTACCTAAATAGCTTTCGAGGAGAACCAGCTATCTCCGAGCTTGATTAGCCTTTCACTCCGATCCACAGGTCATCCGCTAACTTTTCAACGGTAGTCGGTTCGGTCCTCCAGTCAGTGTTACCTAACCTTCAACCTGCCCATGGATAGATCGCCCGGTTTCGGGTCTATTCCCAGCGACTAGACGCCCTATTAAGACTCGCTTTCGCTACGCCTCCCCTATTCGGTTAAGCTCGCCACTGAAAATAAGTCGCTGACCCATTATACAAAAGGTACGCAGTCACAGAACAAAGTCTGCTCCCACTGCTTGTACGCATACGGTTTCAGGATCTATTTCACTCCCCTCTCCGGGGTTCTTTTCGCCTTTCCCTCACGGTACTAGTTCACTATCGGTCAGTCAGTAGTATTTAGCCTTGGAGGATGGTCCCCCCATATTCAGACAAAGTTTCTCGTGCTCCGTCCTACTCGATTTCATGACCAAGAGATTTTCGCGTACAGGGCTATCACCCACTATGGCCGCACTTTCCAGAGCGTTCCGCTAATCTCAAAGCCACTTAAGGGCTAGTCCCCGTTCGCTCGCCACTACTAAGGGAATCTCGGTTGATTTCTTTTCCTCAGGGTACTTAGATGTTTCAGTTCCCCTGGTTCGCCTCTTGCACCTATGTATTCAGTACAAGATAACCATCTTATGATGGCTGGGTTCCCCCATTCAGACATCTCCGGATCAAAGTCTGTTTGCCGACTCCCCGAAGCTTTTCGCAGGCTACCACGTCTTTCATCGCCTCTGACTGCCAAGGCATCCACCGTATGCGCTTCTTCACTTGACCATATAACCCCAAGCAATCTGGTTATACTGTGAAGACGACATTCGCCGAAAATTCGCGATTAAACTCACAAATTTTACCTTAGCCTGAATAAACACCAGTGAAAGTGCTATCCAGTCTATCTTTCTATCACATACCCAAATTTTTAAAGAACGATCCAGTCAAAGACTAGAAATCAACATTCACCATCATCACAATGGAATGCTCATTTCTAAGCTTTCAAACTTCAGAAGCAGTGGTGGTGGAGCCAAGCGGGATCGAACCGCTGACCTCCTGCGTGCAAGGCAGGCGCTCTCCCAGCTGAGCTATGGCCCCGTATCTCTACAGGTTTCCCACACAAAATTGGTGGGTCTGGGCAGATTCGAACTGCCGACCTCACCCTTATCAGGGGTGCGCTCTAACCAACTGAGCTACAGACCCAATTTCGGGCTGCTTCTATCGTCTTCTTCAATGAATCAAGCAATTCGTGTGGGAACTTATGGAGCAGCTGATGTCGTCGATTAAGGAGGTGATCCAGCCGCAGGTTCCCCTACGGCTACCTTGTTACGACTTCACCCCAGTCATGAATCACACCGTGGTAACCGTCCTCCCGAAGGTTAGACTAGCTACTTCTGGTGCAACCCACTCCCATGGTGTGACGGGCGGTGTGTACAAGGCCCGGGAACGTATTCACCGCGACATTCTGATTCGCGATTACTAGCGATTCCGACTTCACGCAGTCGAGTTGCAGACTGCGATCCGGACTACGATCGGTTTTATGGGATTAGCTCCACCTCGCGGCTTGGCAACCCTCTGTACCGACCATTGTAGCACGTGTGTAGCCCAGGCCGTAAGGGCCATGATGACTTGACGTCATCCCCACCTTCCTCCGGTTTGTCACCGGCAGTCTCCTTAGAGTGCCCACCATAACGTGCTGGTAACTAAGGACAAGGGTTGCGCTCGTTACGGGACTTAACCCAACATCTCACGACACGAGCTGACGACAGCCATGCAGCACCTGTCTCAATGTTCCCGAAGGCACCAATCCATCTCTGGAAAGCTCATTGGATGTCAAGGCCTGGTAAGGTTCTTCGCGTTGCTTCGAATTAAACCACATGCTCCACCGCTTGTGCGGGCCCCCGTCAATTCATTTGAGTTTTAACCTTGCGGCCGTACTCCCCAGGCGGTCAACTTAATGCGTTAGCTGCGCCACTAAGAGCTCAAGGCTCCCAACGGCTAGTTGACATCGTTTACGGCGTGGACTACCAGGGTATCTAATCCTGTTTGCTCCCCACGCTTTCGCACCTCAGTGTCAGTATCAGTCCAGGTGGTCGCCTTCGCCACTGGTGTTCCTTCCTATATCTACGCATTTCACCGCTACACAGGAAATTCCACCACCCTCTACCATACTCTAGCTCGCCAGTTTTGGATGCAGTTCCCAGGTTGAGCCCGGGGATTTCACATTCAACTTAACGAACCACCTACGCGCGCTTTACGCCCAGTAATTCCGATTAACGCTTGCACCCTCTGTATTACCGCGGCTGCTGGCACAGAGTTAGCCGGTGCTTATTCTGTCGGTAACGTCAAAACACTAACGTATTAGGTTAATGCCCTTCCTCCCAACTTAAAGTGCTTTACAATCCGAAGACCTTCTTCACACACGCGGCATGGCTGGATCAGGCTTTCGCCCATTGTCCAATATTCCCCACTGCTGCCTCCCGTAGGAGTCTGGACCGTGTCTCAGTTCCAGTGTGACTGATCATCCTCTCAGACCAGTTACGGATCGTCGCCTTGGTGAGCCATTACCTCACCAACTAGCTAATCCGACCTAGGCTCATCTGATAGCGCAAGGCCCGAAGGTCCCCTGCTTTCTCCCGTAGGACGTATGCGGTATTAGCGTTCCTTTCGAAACGTTGTCCCCCACTACCAGGCAGATTCCTAGGCATTACTCACCCGTCCGCCGCTGAATTCAGGAGCAAGCTCCTGTCATCCGCTCGACTTGCATGTGTTAGGCCTGCCGCCAGCGTTCAATCTGAGCCATGATCAAACTCTTCAGTTCAAACATCTTTGGGTTTTTAAGAAACCCTAAACTTGGCTCAGCAATCGTTGGTTACATCTTTGATTTCTCGCGGAGTAACTTGTGATGCCGATAATCTTGTTGACTATCAGTCTGACTCCACAAGCACCCACACGAATTGCTTGATTCAGTTGTTAAAGAGCGGTTGGTTAAGATCTTTCGTCTCAACCGAGGCGCGCATTCTACAGCAGCCTCATTTGCTGTCAAGTGATTATTTTCAGAAGTTTTCGAAGATTTCTTCAACAACTTCAACCACTTGCGCTTCCGATCTCTCGTTAGCGGGAGGCGAATTCTACAGCGTTACTCGCTGTTGTCAACACCCTTTTTTCACCGCTTTCGACCGAGAAGATCGAACCGTTAAAAGCGCCAGACATGCCGACATTTTCAACTCCTTCCAGGCTCCGATGAACTGAAGCAAGCCGCTGTCGAAAACTGCGTAACTCATTGAATCTCAAGGAGTTTTCCGTTTCGACTGCGCCGGAAGTGGGGCGAATTATAGACCTCCAGAATCTGCCGTCAACAGCTATTTTCACATTTCTGTCATATCGGTCAAAAAAGCCCGAAAGCACGGCAGCGCCCCGCTACACCATTAATCCAAGCCACTGCCCCGGCGTCATCTTCGTCACCATTATCAAGACAATCACGAACATCCCCAGAAAGCCGCCCACCCCCATCCAGAACCACTGGAAGTAAAAGGCCCGGTAATCGGCGTCAAGCTCTGTCCCACGTTCCACTGCGCGCGCCGCCATCTGCTGCAAGCGCTTCTGCAACAGAAGCACTGGTAGCCACAGCGAACCGACGACACAGAAGATGATCAACGATGTCAGCACCCACTCCGTGGTCAGTGGCAGCCCGCTGAGCCTTGTCAACATATAGCCCGTCACGATCTGGATGAAGCCCGCCGGCGTGGTGATCCAGGCGTCGAAGCGCACCACCATTCTCGCCACATGGGCGATCACCTGCGGATTGGCCGTGCGACTGGCGGCGATCAGATAGAGATAGGAGCCCATGCCGAAACCGAACAGAAAAATCGCGGCGATGACATGTACGTACTTAAGGCCCAGATACAACATGCTCAGCGCATCCCGTCACTGAAGTGTACGGACAGGCTTAGATTCTGTGCGTCATTGATTGCGGCCATATACGCATTGACGCTTATCTCGCCGACGCAAGGACGCGCGCCGGACTCGGGCACATAGCCCCGGGCGATTTTCGCGGCCAGAGCGACGGCGGCACAACTCGGGATCTCCGGCCCCTTGTCATTCAGCGCGGTGAGTTGCGCCGTCATCGACAGCGGCTGGTCATTCAGGCCGACGCCCTGCACATCTATATACATCGCACTTTTGCCATCGCCGAAACGCTCGAACCAGCTGCCCCAACGATGCAACCTGGCGGCCCATGGCACATGGTCACGCACCAGCCCCTTCCTCATTGCCAGAGCAAACAGATAATTGGCCACGCCTCCGAGCTTGAGGCCCGCGCCAGCCTTGAAGCTCAACGTCTGTGCGCCATAGCGGTTGGCGAAGATGTCCATGTCCGGCACATCCACATTGGCCAACACACGGAAGCCAAGGCCCTGCAGCTTGCGCAGGGTCAGATCCTCCCAGCCCATCACCTCATGCACCTGACCGTTGCGCAACTGACGGATCGGCTTGCCGGCATAAGCGAGCACGCCCTCGACCGTCGACAGCCCCGGCATCTTGGCCGACGAGGAGATACCGTGCTCGATCGAATCGATGCGCTTGAAGTGGTGGCGCTGCTCATCGATGATCGCTGACGAAAGCGTCGGCACTGAACTGCAGCCACTGAGGACAGCGACCCCGGCCTGCCTCGCTCGGGCATCGAGCACACTGATGCCATTGACGAACGTCCGGCAGTCCGCCAGGTCGCAATAGTTGACGCCCGCCTCAATGCAGCTCTCGGCCACCGCGCAGGATTGCCCTTGAAACGGGCCGCCGGTGTGAATCACCAGTTGAATGTTCATCGCGCAGAGGGCTGCAGAAAATCCGCCCCCCATGGCATCGCCGCACCAGCTCTCGCAGGTCGCGCCCAGCACAGCGACTTTGTGCGCCAGTTTCTGCGGATCACGCCCCGAGATCACAAGCTCGACGTCGGGCATATCGATCAGATGCCGACAAACGATACTGCCAAAGTTTCCATACCCGCCAACCACCAACACCCTGAGTGCCATCAACGCTTCCCTGAACGATTCAAAACCGGCCCAAAAACGGACTCGGCGCAGCTTCCCTGATATCACCGGGCCAGGCAAGTCTGCCGCTACAGGCCGGGATGGAGTACTGTCAGCGCATCGACATTGGAGGTTGGTGTGAGCAAACGGATCATCGTGATCGGCGCGGGAATCGTCGGCGCGTCACTGGCGTATCACCTCGCCGCGAAAGGTGCGCACGTCACAGTGCTCGAGTCTGGTGAAATTGCCTGCGGCGCGACAGGACGTTCCTTTGCATGGATCAACACGTCACACGGCGGGCCAGACCCTGTTGCGCCGTTACGCGCCGCAGCCATCGCAGAATACCGGCGGCTCGAATCCGAGTTGCCAGGGTTTAACATTCAATGGACAGGTGCGCTGTCTTACGGCGAGGGTCCGTTTTATGCGCCTTCTATATATAGTGCGCAGATTCTCGACCTTGAACCCAACCTCAAACACCCTCCGCAACGGGCCTGCTTTGCCGCCGCCGAAGGTGCGCTGGATGCGGTGCAAGCAACGCATGCATTGATTGCAGGCGCACAAGCCCATGGCGCGACGCTGTTAACGCACACGCCGGTGCTCGGATTTCAGACGTTGAACGGCGCTGTCACCGGCGTTATCACTGCGACCGGCAACCTCATTGCCGACATTGTCGTGCTGGCGGCGGGCACCGCCATCGCGCAACTGGCAGATCAGCTGAACGTCACCCTGCCCATCGACGCGTCACCCGCCCTACTCATCCGCTACACAACCCAGCCTCATCGGATAAACACGATCATCTCCAGCCCCCAGATGGAAATCCGGCAGGACACCGACGGTACGTTGCTGGCTGCGGAGGACTATATAGATGACGCGCTGTACAACCGACCGCACGCCATCGCGCTGAGAACGGCCAAAGCCATTAAGCACGAACTTCACGGAGTGGCTTCCATCACGCCGCAAATGGCGAGCGTTGGCCTGCGACCCATGCCCGCCGACAGGATTCCCATCATTGGCTATCTGCCGGAATTCAACAGTGCGTACGTGTGCGTCATGCATCCGGGCGTGACGCTGGCGGCGGTCGTGGGGCGGCTGGTTGCCGAGGAGATTATTGATGGCGCATCTGCAGCGGCACTGGAGCCCTGTCGGCCAGCACGATTCCAGTCACCCGCCCCCCCTACTCCGCCGCCTGCACCACCCATCGACCGCGCCGGGCCAATCCCGCCTGCAAGGCAAACGCCATTACCACGGTCGCCGGCGCGGAAAAACTGCTCAGCCCGGCGCCGGCAAACATCAACGCCAGTCCCAGTGCTGTCGCTCCGAACCATGCGGTCAACCCGACAGGATTGAAAGTCGCCACCCGCTCAAGTGCCGCCAGATCATTACGGCCACAGAGAATCTGCGCCAATGCCACGCCGACCCAGGCCACCACGAAAATCCCCTGATAGGCCAACGCCTTGAGGAGGTAGGCAAACACATCCGCCAGCATCAGTCCGTAGACGATCACCCCAACTACCAGCGCCCACATCAGATACGAACCGCGTACACCAAAACGGCCAAAGAACGCCTGCATGTTCAACGTCGCCAGATAGTAATTGGCGGTATTGATGCGGGTTTGCGTGGCCCAGACAAACAGCAATCCCCACAGGCCCATCAACTGCAGGATCGCCATCACCACCGACACTTCGTTCAGCGCGCCGTCATGGGGAATGCTGCTGACCAGGTAGATGCCCGCCGCGCCATTGAGCAAAAACGTTACCGCGTAGAACGGCATGCCGAAGTTCCAGCGACCATGGTATTCGGCATCTTCAGGCTTGCCGAAACGCGCGTAGTCGAAGGTGAACAGCATCAACACCCAGACGCCCATGTAAGCGACGAAGCAGTGCCACCAGCCGAATGCGCTGGGCGTCGTCGGGCCGAAATCCAGCCATTGCGGCTGGTAGCCATAACGACTGATCGACAGCCCCACCGCCACCAGCAGACCGCCGAGGTACACCGGCAGCAGCACGCCATTGAGCTTGTCCAGCCAGTGCTGCACGCTGCCCAGAATCATCGGCACGCTATAGAGCACCACTGCGAGTGCCGCCAGCGGATAGATCAGTTGCGGGTACAGTTGATGGAGCGCCACGGCAATCACCGAGCCTTCGAATACCGCGTAGTAGATCGCCGTGGAGAAGAAGATCAGCGTCGCCAGACACGCCCCGGTGCTGCCGAACAACAGCCGTGAAAACAGCGCCACCGACAAGCCGCTGCGGATCGCGAATCGGCTGAGCACACTGTTGACCAGGCCATAACTGATGACTGACAGCAGCATGCCGATCAACGCGTTGCGCGCACCGAATGACAGCGCCAGTGAAGCGCCGACCACGATGTAAAACATCGCACTGCACACCGCCCACCAGGCCATGGTCAGCGACAGTCGGCCCATGCGCGCGGCGGTCGGTACGGGATGGTGGGCCGGGTCCTGCCCGGTTTGACTCGATTGCGATAAAGCAGCCATATGCGTGAACTCCAGAACCAGTCAAAGGTTGAAGCGCGGGCAGCCGTCACCGCACCGGAGTGCGGCGTTGGCTTACCGTTTGGCATGGCCCGCGCGATGCGGCGGGCAGAATCAGGAAGGGAACAGCTTGCTCAGGCAGCTGAGTTTTTTCTTATAGGAGCGTCGTGCTTCCAGCGCTTCTTCGAGGGTCACCGCGACAAAGCGGGCCTTCTGATTGGGTTGCATCTGGCCGATCAGATCGAGGTCGGCACTGATCACCGTGCCGATCATCGCGTAGCCGCCACCGGACACCGCGTCACGGTGCAGGACAATCGGCTCAAGTCCGGCCGGGACCTGGATCGAACCGATCGGGTAGCAACTGTCGACGATGTTCGATGGATCGGAACCAGCGCCGAACGGCTGTTCGCGGGGCTGAAAGCTCAGCGCGCTGCCGCCCTTGAAGCGATAGCCGATACGGTCGGCTTCAGAACCGACCGTCCATGGCTCGGCGAAAAAGCTCTTTGCCGCAGACTCGCTCAGGCGCTCGTAATACAGGCCCGGCACCACGCGCAGGGTGATTTCGCCGCCCAGCGATTGGCGTAACGCCATGGGCAGACTGGCGCCGGCGCGACCCTTGCCACTGGCCGCGCCAATCGGCAACTCGTCGCCGGCGATCAATCGGCGCCCCTGAAAGCCGCCAAGCGCACCCAGCGTGTAGGTCGAACGACTGCCGAGCACCAGCGGCACATCGATGCCCCCCGCCACTGCCAGATAAGCCCGGGCGCCAGCCTTCGGAAAGTCGAAGCGCAGCACTTGTCCGGCCTTCACCTCAAAGGCTGTGTCGTGGTGCATTTCCACGCCATCGACACGCGGCGTCATGTGCGCACCGCAGACCGCCACCAGCGCATCGTGCTGAAACGCCAGCTCAGGCCCGAGCAAGGTGCATTCCAGCGCCGCCAGACCTGCCGGGTTGCCGACCAGTTGATTGGCCGCACTCAAGGCGTATTGATCAAGCGCACCCGAAGGAGGGATGCCCAAGTGGTAATAGCCTTCGCGGCCCAAATCCTGTACCGAGGTCGCCAGGCCGGGTTTGAGTACCTTGATCATGCCAGCACCTCCTGCAGCGACTTGGGATAACCGATCGGATCGGCGAGAAACGCGTCCAGCGAAAACTCCACCGGACGAATCCGCAGATCAAAGCGCCCGGCGTCCACTTCAGCCACCGCGTGGTCGTAGGCCTCACGATCGATCGGCTTGAACTGCACGATGTCGCCCGGACGGAAGAACACCATGTGTTCCTTGAGGTACGCGAGGTTTTGCTGCGGGTCGTAGATCGGTGCCGGCGTCACGCCGAACATCTGATAACCCCCGGCACCGCGCACCGAGTAAATGCAGCCAAAGCAACCGCCATGACCGAGGGTCAATTTCGGTGTGTCAGTGCGTGGCCGCAGGTACTTTGGCACCTGCAACTGGCGTTCGCGCTCGACCATCTGGAACATGAATGGCAGCCCGGCGACGAAGCCGACCATCGAGACAAACCACGGCGCACCGCTGTGGGCGGCGACGAACGCATCGACGTCGGCCAGGCCGTTGATCCGTGCGGCGTATTCCAGGTCAGTGGCGCTGGGGTCCTGATGCCGGTCGCGAAAACGCATCAGGGTTTCGTGGGTCCACGGGTCGTTGTACAGCACCGGAATCTCGATGATGCGCGTCTGCAGCGTGCGCTCGGCAACCGCCTCGGCTTCGGCGCCTTTCACCGCTTCGAGCAGGGTGAGCGGGGCGATGCGATCCGGGTCGAAACGAATCTGGAACGAGGCATTGGCCAGGCACACGTCGAGCACGCCATCCAGCGCCAGGCGCTCTACCGCGCGGGTAACGGCCAGCCCCTTGAAGAACGCATCAAGTGACATGCTGTCGCTGACTTCGGCAAACAAATGCTCATCGGCGCCGAAGCTGTAACGGATCGGCGTGCTCATGCTGCACCTCCGCTGCGGCGCGTGGCCAGCCAGGTTTCCAGGGTGCCGGTGTGGAAGTCGGCGCTGTGCAGCCACGGTTGTTCGAGCAGTTCGCCGTGCAGTGTCAGGGTGCTGGCCATGCCGGACAATGTGGTCTGTTCTACCGCTGCTTTCGCCCGGCGCAATGCTTCGGCGCGGTCAGGGCCATGCACGATCAGCTTGGCCAGCAACGAGTCATAGTAAGGCGGCACGCGGTAGCCTTGATACAGGTGAGTGTCGACACGAATGCCTTCGCCCTGCGGCCAGATCAGTTCCTCGACCAACCCGGGACTGGGGAAGAAGTCGCGCTGCGGATCCTCGGCGTTCAGGCGCATTTGCAGCGCGGCGCCGTTGAGTTGAATGTCACTCTGTTTGAAACCCAGCGGTTCGCCGCCGGCAATGCGCAACATGGCCTGGACCAGATCAATGCCGGTGATCAGTTCGCTGACCGGGTGCTCTACCTGAATCCGCGTGTTCATCTCGATAAAGAAGAATTCGCCGGTCGCCTCGTCATACAGGTATTCCAGAGTGCCGGCGCCCTTGTAGCCCAAGGACTCGGTCAGGCGCACGGCGCTCGCGCAGAGGCTCTCGCGTTGCTGCTGGCTGAGGACCGGCGACGGCGCTTCCTCGAAAATTTTCTGCCGGCGACGTTGCAGTGAACACTCCCGCTCGAACAAATGCACCGCGTGCTGACCGTCGCCCAGCACCTGCACTTCAATGTGCCGAGCCCGTCCGATAAACCGCTCCAGGTACACCGCGCCGTTGCCGAACGCGGCCTGGGCCTCGCGCTGGGAACGGGGAAACTCTTCTGCCAGTTGCGCAGCATCTTGCGCCAGGCGAATACCGCGCCCGCCACCACCGGCCGAGGCTTTGATCAGCAGCGGGAAGCCAACGACTTCTGCAGCCTTGAGCGCCGATTCAACATCAAACAGCTCACCCGGCGACCCCGGCACCACTGGCACCCCCGCTGCTTGCGCAGTACGCCGGGCTTCGGCCTTATCGCCCATGCGCCGGATCGTCTCGGCGCTCGGCCCGACAAAAATCGCCCCGGCTGCCACCACCGCTTCGGCAAAATCCGCATTCTCCGAGAGAAAGCCATACCCGGGGTGCACCGCGTTGGCGCCTGTGGCTTTCAAAGCGCCGAGCAAGGCTTCGACATTCAAATAGCTTTTATCGGCGCGCGCCGGGCCGAGTACGTGCACCTCATCGGCCATGCGCGCGGCGAGGGAATCGACGTCCGCTTCACTGCACGCGGCAACGGTAGGAATTCCCAGTGCCTTGGCGGCACGAATGATTCGCACCGCAATTTCGCCACGGTTGGCGATCAGCAATTTATCAATACCTTGGGTCATGATCACGCCCTCACTCGACGTCGAGTGTTGCGATGACTTGACCCGGCTCCACCGGATCACCGTCTTCTACCAGAAATGCGCTGAGGCGACCGGCCGTCCCGGCGGTCAGTTCGGAAAATTGCTTCATGACTTCGATCAGGCCAATCACCGTGTCGGCGCTGACCTGCGCGCCCACCTCGGCGTAGTTCGTCGACTCCGGCGTGGCTTTGCGGTAGAAGGTCCCTGGCAACGGGGTGATTACAGTGTGTTCGGCCATGTCTGTTCCTTTTGGAATAGTTGTAGAAAGGCAGGCAAAAAGTGAATCGTTGGGCAGACCCTGGCGTCTGTGGGCCAGGTGTTGCACCGCTCATCAGCGCGGGGCGCGCACCTCGATCCCGGCGTTATCGAGCGCTTTGCGTGTGGCCTCGACCAACGCCAGCGCGCCCGGTGTATCGCTGTGCAAGCAGATCGAATCGAAAGCGATTGCCAGGTCTTCACCCTCAACGGTACGCACCACACCTTGCTGACAGGCGCGCAATACTCGCGCGGCGACTTGCGTCGGGTCGTAGGCGCGCACGTTGCGGGTGAAGACGATGGAGCCGCTGAGGTCGTACTCGCGGTCGGCATAGAATTCACGGATCACCGGTTGACCGAGTTCTGTCGCGACGCGCCAGATCACCGAATCGGGCATGCAATACAGCAACAGTTCTGGCTCCAGACGTTGCAGGTTTTCTACCAGCAGGCGGGCCGCCTCCTCGTCCCGCGCCAGGTGCATGTAGAGCGCGCCGTGGGGTTTGATGTGTTGCAGGGCCACGCCTTGAACACGGGCCAGTTCACGCAGGGCGCCCAGCTGATAGAGCATGTCGTCGACCAGCTCCTGGGCCGGTGCGTTGATGTGCCGACGGCCAAAACCGACCAGGTCACGAAACCCCGGATGCGCGCCGATGGCCACGCCCAGACGCTTGGCCTGCTCAACCGTGCGGCGCATGGTGCCAGGGTCGCCGGCATGGAAACCGGTGGCGATGTTGGCCGAACTGATGAAGCCCATCAGCTCATTGTCGACGCCATCACCGATGGTCCATGGGCCGAAGCCTTCACCCATGTCCGAGTTGAAATCTACTGCTTGCATGACGCTTGCTCCTGACGCTTGTGACTTCATGCAGGCCAAGTTAAATTTCCGCACACCCCTTGGGAAGATCTATTAACAGATAGGCCATCTTCTGAAAAACAGATAGCCTCAGAAAAAGCTTCCTCGCCGACCGGAGTGTCCATGTCCCTGACCCTGCGCCAAGTGCGCTATTTCGTCGCCACCGCCGAGATCGGACAGATCTCCCAGGCCGCGCTTCATCTGAACATTTCGCAGTCGGCGGTGACCACGGCGATCAAGGAACTGGAAGGCATTCTCGGCACGCTGTTGTTCCAGCGCTCGGCGCAAGGCATGAGCCTGACCGATGCCGGGCGGCATTTTCTGAACCGGGCCTATGTGATTCTGCGCAGTGTCGATGACGCGCTGAACAGCCCGTTGCCGGACATCCGCGCCAGTGGCGTGTTGCGCCTGGCGGCGAGCTACACGGTGTTCGGCTACTTCCTGCCGCACCATTTGCAGCGCCTGGAACACTGGCATCCCGATGTGACCATCGAGGTTCACGAACAGGAGCGCCAAGCCATCGAACAAGGCCTGCTCGAAGGCCGGTTCGACATGGCCGTGGTGCTCACCGCCAACCTCACTCATCCGGACATTGTCTCGGAGACGCTCTTCAACTCTGAGCGCCGGTTATGGCTGCCCAGCCACCATCCGCTGTGCGAACGTTCGGCTGTGAGTCTGGCCGATGTGGCGAAGGAGCCGTTCATCCTGCTGACCGTCGACGAGGCCGAACAGAGCGCCATGCGCTATTGGGAAAACGCGCGCCAGCAGCCGAACGTGCGGGTTCGCACCAGCTCTGTCGAAGCCGTGCGCAGCATGGTCGCCAATGGCAGCGGTGTGGCAATTCTTTCGGATCTGGTGCACCGCCCCTGGTCGCTGGAAGGCAAACGCATCGAAACGCTGACGATCACCGACAAGGTGACGCCGATGAGTGTCGGCCTGGCGTGGCACCGCGCACAGGAGTTCAGCCCGGCGATGCACGCGTTTCGCAATTATTTCCACGATGCGTTTCTGGCGCCCCAGCAGCATCTCGCACGGCGCTGAAAACAGGGTTACTCTCCGGCAAATGCGCGAGCGCTGCCTCATCGCTCAACTGCCACTTCCCTGAGACACTACGCAAGGAACAACCATGTCGATCCATGCAGTGACTATTCCTCGTTTCGCCCAGATGCTGCGTTCATTGTCAGCGCTTTTGTCCAAGGGCGAAGCCTGCGCCGTTGAGCGCGGCTACGACCCGCAGGTTCTGCTCGAAGCACGCCTTGCGCCTGACATGCACAACCTCGCCCGCCAAGTTCAATACACCTGCACTCAGGCGCAGGACGCCGTGCTGCGATTGACGCAACAACCGCTGAGCGCACTCGCACCGCCAGAAAACATGGCGGCGGCCAAGGCATTGATCGAAAGCACCTTGCAGAGACTGGCAGCAGCGGACCCGGCGCAGATCGACGCCAGCGCACACAGGAAAATCGCCATCGAACTGCCCAACGGCATCGCCTTCGACATGACCGGCAGCGAATACGCCATGGACTGGGCCATGCCACAGTTCTACTTCCACCTGATCACGGCGTACAACATCCTTCGGCACAACGGCGTACCGCTGGGCAAGGCCGATTATGTGCAGCATATGTTTGCGTATCTGCGGAAATAACCAGCAGGTCAGGCTCCGGCGTCAACCACCGTTGACCCGGAGTTGCTGCACGAGAAGCGCCACTGACTCCACAGAACCGTGATGGTTATTGGCCGAACGCTGCACATCCCACGACATGGCATCGTCAACGCAGAAATCGCCCGCGCACTCCATGCTCAGATCGTCATCGAGCAGGCCGAGCGGAACCCACACGTAAGGCGATCCGCGAAGCGGGTTGGGCACGGTCGAGCCGCATTGCGCACAGAAGTCGTTCCGGTAACCGCTGGGTTTGACCCAACTGCTGATCGACTCCTGCCCTGCTTCCCAGCGAAAGTCACGAGCGCTGACCAGCGTGGCGAGGTTGTGGCCGACCCCGGTTTGCTTGCGGCACAGGGTGCAGTGGCAACGATAGAAAAAACCAGGCGCAACCGAGAGGCTAAACGTACAGCGGTGCATAGACACTGCCCTGTTGTCATGGCGAGCTCCCTGAAAAAAAGTAACACCGGCTTTGGCCTCGGCGCTGGTTCCGGACAAATACAAAATGGGGTTGTATTGACAATCGTGCATGGCGGCGTTGTACGAGGCCCTGCCAGACCGTCAATCCTGGCGCGCACATGGCGATAACAGCCGAGGCCAAGGCAATTGAGTCAGCGCTATCTGACATGATTTTGTCCCTCTCGAACACGTCTCAACCAGACCGCCAGGCTAGCCTGTGAAATCGCAATGAATCTGCATGCTTTCTGTCGGGTTATGGTGAATTGAAAAACCGCTCTTGCGTAGTTCACCCTTGACCGTTTCAATCGTTGTCAGGTGTTGCGTGGCTATCATTTCCTGTCGCGCCAACGATGTAAAAACGCCCATCGGCAGACAATCATTTCTGGCTCGGCATTCGTGCACAAGGAAATCCTGTGAGCGAACGACTGCGACTGATTTTTCCCTCAAACGATACTCATACCTGAGAGCACATTCGGTCCAGTTCACTGCAGCACACCTTTTATTTCGCCCTGCGCTGCATCCGTTTCAGTCGCAGCTCCGTACATTCAATACCCTCATTCGAAGGGTCGAAGAATCAAGGAGACACACCATGCACTCGCTCATCAAACGCCTTGCTGTCGCTTGCTTCACACTGCTCGCCCTTGGAGCTGGATTCAGCTTCGCTGCCGATACCGTGATGGTCGGCGGCGCGGCCATGTATCCGAGCAAAACCATCGTTGAAAACGCGGTCAACTCCAAAGATCACACGACACTCGTCGCCGCGGTCAAAGCTGCCGGGCTGGTGGACACGCTCAACAGCAAGGGGCCGTTCACCGTCTTCGCGCCGACCAACGAAGCCTTCGCCAAACTGCCCGCCGGCACGGTCGATACGTTGGTCAAACCCGAACACAAGGCTGACCTGACGAAGATCCTCACTTACCACGTGGTGGCCGGCACACACACGGGCAAACAGTTGATGGACCAGGCGAAAATGCACGGCGGCAAAGTCATGCTGAAAACCGTTCAGGGCGAATCGCTGACCGTGATGCTGCACGATGGCAAGTTGTGGGTGGAGGACGCCAAAGGTGGCAAGGCGGCCATTACCATCGCAGACGTCATGCAATCCAATGGCGTGATTCATGTGATCGATACGGTGCTGATGCCCAATTGATCGCCTGACACTGGCGGGCCCTCGTCAGAGCGCCCGCCAGACTTGACAGCTCAAGGTTGAAACGCCTGACGCCTCACGTCGAACGTTTCTCTACCCAGCGCCGGTACTGGCGTGTACGAAACGCCATGGCGATCTGCTGCACAATCAGCGCTCGCAGCGGTGACACAGCTGGATCGGGCTTTTTTGCCCGACTGAGTTTACCCAACTGAAACTTGACCACCGCCATGTTCGCCAACGCTGCGATGGTTTTGTTTTTCCAGGTGATCGGCGGCAACTGCGGGGCGTTGTCCTTGCCCTGCAGCCAGTCACGCGGCAGGTGTGGATCGATGGCCATTGCCGTTCCGATGCCCACCATGTCCACGCCACTCTGAACGACTTGTTCGGCCACCGGGCGGCGGCGAATCCCGCCGGTGACCATCACCGGCATTTTCGCGACGGTCTGAATGTCGCGGGCAAATTCGACGAAGTAAGCCTCGCGAGCCAGAGTGCGGCCATCGCGTGCCTCGCCCTGCATGGCGGGAACTTCGTAACTGCCACCGGACAATTCCACCAGATCCACACCCCGATCGTTGAGCAGCTCAACCACCTTTTTCGCCTCGTCGGCGGTGAAGCCTCCGCGCTGGAAGTCGGCGGAGTTGAGTTTGACCGCCACCGCAAAATCCGCCGAAACCACGGCCCTCACCGCGCTGACGATATCGAGCAACAGGCGCGCGCGGTTTTCCACGCAGCCGCCCCACTCGTCCGTCCGCTGGTTGGTCAGCGGCGAAAGGAACTGGCTCAACAGATAGCCATGCGCGGCGTGGATTTCCACGCCAGTGAACCCCGCCTGTTCGCCAAGGCGCGCAGTGCGTGCAAAGCGCTGAATGACCTCCTCAATCACGTCTGGAGTCATGGCGTGGGGCGTGGCAAAGCGCTTGGACATGCTGCCCAGCTCCAGCGGCACGGCTGACGGCGCCCAGGTTTTTTGCCCGAGGTTGGCCTGCATCTGCCGGCCCGGGTGATTGATCTGCAACCAGAACTGCGCGCCACCGGAGCGCCCAATACGCGCCCAGCGCTGGAACCTGGCGAGTTGCTGATCGTCCTGTAGCACCACGCCGCCCGGGCCGGTCATGGCGCGGCCGTCGACCATGACATTGCCGGTGATGATCAGCCCGGCGCCACCGTCGGCCCACGCCTGGTAGAGCCGCATCAGCTCGTCGGAGGGCGCCTGGTCGGCATCGGCCATGTTCTCTTCCATGGCGGCTTTGGCGATACGGTTCTTGATGGTCGAACCGTTGGGAAGTATCAGGGGGTCGAACACATTCATGCGGGCAGTCCTCAACTGAGATGAGGCCACCATAAGATTAAAGCCAACTTCAAGGTCAATAGCTTTTTTAAGGCTATTCGATGTTCAGCGCGCCACATCGCGGCGGTCTGAAGAACCCACCACGCCCTCTTCACGCAAGCGGCTCATCAGCATTTGCGCATTGTCCGCACAGGCCATGCCCTCCGGTTTGCCTTCGATACCCTTGATGGCCAGCAACAGTTGCGCCTTGTTCCGGGCCAGCCTTTGCTGCAGGACTTCGATTTCCTCGACCTTTTGCTTGAGGCCACTGAGCAGCTGTTCATGTTGCCAGCCCTGCGCATTCATCGGCATCAACTGGCGGATTTCCTCCAATGAGAATCCCGCCGCCTGCGCCCCGGTAATGAGCTCCAGAATCCACTGCGTGTCGGGGGCGTAATCACGATAACCGTTGGCTTTGCGCCCGACCGAGGTGATCAGGCCACTCGCTTCGTAGAAGCGGATGCGAGACGGCGCCAACCCGCTGATTTTTGCCAGTTCACCGATTCTCATGTTCCACTCCGCAAACGCATTAACCTTGAAGCTGACTTTAAACCTGAACTGATTCGCCGGCCATCGGTACAAATACACATGTAGAGGCCGGCGAATTTCCGGCCATGTGCAAAAAAGGCTCAGCATGGACACCGAAAAACTTGAGTTTGGCGCACACGAAATCGCGCAGATGCAGCGTTTCAACAAGACCCTGGCCTGGCTGCCACGGTTTCGCATCCGCAATCGCGTCACGCCGCGACTGATCCAGGCGCTGCTGCGCGTCAGTCAGAAGGCCGGCACAGACAAACTGCGCAAACACGGCCTTGAAGCTGAAAACATCGAGATTGATTCCCACGGCGTCCGGGTGCCGCTACGGATTATCAGGCCCAAAGGCAAAGCCCGAGGCGTGGTGCTGGATTTTCATGGTGGTGGCTGGGTCATCGGCAACCCGCAGATGAACGACGAACTCAACGCCGGCATGGTCATTGCGTGCAACGTGGCGGTGGTTTCGGTGGATTATCGGCTGGCGGTCAACACGCCGGTGGAGGGGTTGTTGCAGGATTGTCTGGGGGCCACTCGCTGGTTGCTCGGCTGCAACGAATTCGCTGACCTGCCGGTGATCGTTGTGGGGGAATCGGCGGGCGGGCATCTGGCAGCGGCGACGTTGTTGGGGCTGCAGGCATCGCCCGAATTTTTGCAGCGTATCCACGGAGCGCTGCTGTATTACGGCGTCTACGATCTGACCGGAACGGCCAGCGTACGCGCTGCGACTGCCGACACCCTGCTGCTGGACGGCCCCGGCATGGTCAAGGCGCTGCGCCAGTTGACCCCGGACCTGAACGACGCACAACGTCAACAGCCGCCGCTGTCACCGCTCTACGGCGACTTTGCCGGCATGCCACCGGCACTGATGTTTGTCGGTGAACTGGACCCGTTGCGCGACGACACTCTGGAACTGGCTGCACGCTGGAAAGCGTCGGCAGCGGTTGAGGTGCACCTGCTGCCCGCTTGCGCCCATGGATTTATCCATTTCCCGATGGCCATGGCTGACAAGGTGCTGGCTCACAGCCGGACATGGATCAATCTTCGGCTTGGCGCTCGGGAATCAACAGGGGAACGTTGCACTCAGCTCACGCCAGCAACTCGGTGATCCACTGAATCTGCTGCGCCGTTTCTTGCAGTTTTTCCTGCGGTACGGTCTGACGCGCCTGGGTGAAGCTGTTCAGGGTTTTCTGTTTCTGGCGCAACAGGCGCTGCCATTTGGCGATAAATGCCGGACTGCGCGCCTGCATCAGCAGCGGGCCGAAGTACAGTTGTTCGGCGCTGTAGTCGACCGGACCGGAAGGCTCGGCAACGATGATTTCGTAGAAGAAGCGGTTTTCCTGCAGCACGTCCTCGACGAGGATGCGGTAGTGGTTTTCCATCAGCCATTGGCGCAGCGGTTGCTCGCCACCGTTGGGTTGCAGGATCAGCCGCTCGTGCCCGCTCAGGCGCGCCTTGCCACAGTCAAGGATATCGCGAATGGTCTCGCCACCCATGCCGCACAGGCTGATTGCGGTAATCCCGTCACCCGGCTCGATCGCCGCCAGGCCACTGGCCAGGCGCACGGTAATGTGCGGCTGCAGATCGTTCTCGCGTACCGTGCGCACGGCCGCCTGAAACGGCGTCAACGCCACTTCACCGGCCACCGCCGCCGCGATGGCACCACGGCGCATCAGGGCCACCGGCAGATAGCCGTGATCCGAGCCGATATCCGCCAGCCGTGCGCCTGCCGGCACCTGCGCCGCCACGCGCTCCAGGCGCATGGACAAAGTGTGTTCGTTCAACCGCCCCCCCTTTCCCAGCATTAGCCGGCGCTGCGGGCCGGACAAGGGGCGCGACTCTAGCGGGCTGTGGCTGGCATTTCAAATCCGCGAGAGCGGGCCGTCGCGCCAATGCAACCTGTCGATGCAAGGAAAGAGGCTTCGGCTAGCTTCTTGGCAGCCGCTCTACTAACCTGCGCTCAGCCGCCCTGACTTGCTCGGCGCCCGCCTGAAAACAACCTATGCAATCAAGGAAGAATCAACATTGAAAACAGCTTTCGGCGCCCTGCTTTTGATCGGCCTGTCCGCCTCCGCGCTCGCTGACACCCACCCCATCGGCTTCCACACCACAACCTTGGCGGACCCGCAGCGTCCGCTGGAAATGGTCGTCTGGTACCCGGCGACCACCACCGCGCCCGCACAATTGATCGACGACAGTCCGGTATTCCTCAGTGCATCGGCGGTGCGCGATGCACCACCGACGGCCGGCGAGCATCCGTTGGTGGTGCTGTCGCACGGTTACCGGGGTAACTGGAGCAATCAGATGTGGCTGGCGGCTGCCCTGGCCGATCAGGGTTACATCGTCGCGGCGGTCAACCACCCCGGCAGCACCACCCACGACCGCAGCCCGCAAGCCGCGGCGCAGTTGTGGCAGCGGCCGGTCGACCTGCGTCGGGCGATCGATGCGGTGGTAGCGCAGCCGGGGCAATTTGGTGCGGTTGCGCCGCGACACATTGCCGTCGTCGGCCACTCGCTCGGTGGCTGGACGGCCCTGGAAATCGCCGGCGCACGCTTCGACCCCGAGCGCTTTGCCGAGGACTGCAAGGTCCATTCGAAGCTGTCCAGTTGCAGGGTCTACCAGACAATGAATCCGGCCAGCACCTCGCAAGCCAAAGCCCAATTGGCTGCCGACATGCGCTACAACGCGGTCACGGCCATCGTCTCGCTGGACCTGGGCCTGTCACGCGGCATGACCGACGCAAGCCTCGCGGCGCTGGACGTACCGACGCTGGTGATCGCCGCCGGCGCCCCGTCCGAAGATCTGCCCGCGCAACTGGAGTCCGCCAATCTGGTTGAACGTCTGCCACAGGCCACCACGCGTTATGTCGAGATCAGCGACGCCACCCACTTCAGTTTCATGTCGATCTGCAAACCGGGCGCGATCGAGATGCTCGAGGAAGATGCTCCGGGCGATGGCATCATTTGCCGCGATGGCGACAAGGCGCGCCCGCGTGAGGTCATCCAGCAGCAAGTGGTCGCACTGATCAGCGATTTCCTGGCGACGCCGAAGCCATGATCGACAGCGAGCAGCTTCATCGAGAGGGCTACGCGCTGCTGCGCCAGGCGATCCCTTTGGAGTGGCTCGCCGAGCTTCGCGCGGTGTTCGATGCGAATCTGAAACCGTCGCAGCAATGGCCGGTTCCGCGCGGCATGGACTGGCGACATGCGCAGCTGGATCTGGATTCATTGGTTCAAGCGGTGTGTCGATTGCCGGCCGTTCTGGCGGTGGCCGGCGAGTTGATTGGTGAACGCTTCTTTCTGGCCCAGGTTGAAGGTCGCGAGCCGCTGGCCGGTGGCGGCCATCAGCAACTGCACCGCGATTTGTCGAGCAAAAGACCCGGTGACATGGTCAACGCCATCGCCTTCTTCGACGACTATGGTCCCGACAACGGTGCCACCCGCCTCGTCCCGGGCAGCCATCGGCCTTTGCCGCAACAGTCGTCACTGGAGTTCACTGACGAGAGCGCTGCGGTGCAACTGGCAGGCGCTGCGGGCGACATTCTGGTGTTTGATGTCGACCTGGTGCACGCGGGCAGTCGCAACGCAAGTGGCGCCCGCCGGCGTTCGATTCTGATCAGCTACTGCGCACAGTCGTTGCAGGCGACGCATCTGGAAACTGCAGATCTGCGAGGTGTTCGCATGGACACCCGCGAGCAATTTGATCCTGCGCAGTTTCGCCAGGTCAGGCCATAGTCCGGCGCCGTGCGCAAAGGTCGGCAGCAACCGGAACGCAACCCTGCGCGCCGGTTGCTGATGACCTCAGCCGTTATTTGCTGATCGACACGATCGTCGCTCTGGTCCCCTCCATCCGGAAGGAAAACGTCACACGATCCCCCACAACCAGGCCGTTCAACTGAGCGGGCGTCACGGCAAACGCCATCGTCATCGGCGGCCATTGCAACGCCGCAACAGCGCCATGCGCGAGGGTCACCGTGTGGCTTGCCGGATCAATCGCCTTGATCGTTCCCTCGGCACTGGCCACAGGGGTTTGCTGCGTTTGCTGCTGCATGTCCATGCCTGGCATATCGTCCATTTTCATTGCGGATTGATCTTCTGCGTGGCTCGCAGACGCGAACAGGAAGAGACTGCCGGCCACTGCAACGAGTGTCAGTTTCATCGGTTTTTTCCTTCAAGGGTGGAGGGTTCAACATCGAGGGTACGACGGCGCATCAGGCGATACGCCGCCGGGATGACAAACAGCGAAAGCAACGGCGCCGTGAGCATGCCGCCAACCATGGGGGCAGCGATCCGGCTCATGACTTCGCTACCGGCGCCGCTGCCCAGCAGAATCGGCAACAGGCCAGCGATGATGACGGCCACGGTCATGGCTTTTGGGCGAACCCGTTGCACAGCGCCTTCACCAATCGCCGCAAGCAAACTTCGATCAGAGTGCTCGCCAAGGTCATTGCGTGCAGCCCATGCCTGCTTCAGGTACAGCAACATGATGACCCCAAACTCGGCGGAAACGCCGGCCAGTGCGATAAAACCGACGCCCGTGGCCACCGACAGGTTGTACCCCAGCCAATAGAGAAACCATGCGCCCCCCGTCAACGCGAACGGCAACGTGCCCATGATCAGTGCCGCCTCATCGAAACGCTTGAAGGTCAGGTACAGCAGCACAAAAATGATCGCCAGCGTCGCCGGCACGACTATTTTGAGTCGCGCATTGGCCCGTTCGAGAAACTCGAACTGCCCCGAGTAACTCAGGCTCATACCCGGCTGCAGCTTGACCTGCGCATTGACTGCCTCGCGCAGGTCAGCGACCACCGCCGCAATGTCCCTGCCGCGCACATCGATGTACACCCAGCCTGACAACCGCGCATTCTCGCTCTTGAGCATCGGCGGTCCCTGCGTGATGCTGATTTTCGCCACGGTGCCGAGGGTGATCTGGCTGCCGTTCGCGGTGTAGATCGGCAACTGCGCCAAGGCCTGCGGCGAATCGCGCCACTCACGGGGATAACGCAGATTGATCGGAAAGCGCGCCAGCCCTTCGACGGTCTCCCCGACATTTTCGCCACCAATGGCGCCACTGACGATCGACTGCACATCGGCGATGCTCAAGCCATAACGGGCAGCGGCCTGACGGTCGATATCCACATCGACGTAGCGGCCTCCGGTCAGCCGCTCCGCCAGCGCCGAACTGACGCCGGGCACGTCCCTGGCAACCCGTTCGACCGCCTGGGTCACCGCGTCGATGTCCGCGAGGCGACTGCCGGCGACTTTTACGCCGACCGGGCTTTTGATACCGGTGGCGAGCATATCGATGCGATTGCGGATCGGCGGAATCCAGATGTTGGTCAGGCCAGGTACACGCACCACGCGATCAAGCTCCTCCACCAGTTTTTCCTGGGTCATTCCCGGGCGCCACTGATCGTGAGGTTTGAATGCAATGGTGGTCTCGAACATTTCCAGGGGCGCCGGATCCGTCGCCGTTTCAGCACGGCCCGCCTTGCCAAAGACGTGCTCGACCTCCGGAACGGTCTTGATCAGGCGGTCCGTGAGTTGCAGCAGTTGCGCGGCTTTCTGCGCCGACAACCCCGGCAACGCTGACGGCATATAGAGCAGGTCGCCCTCGTCCAGCGGCGGAAGAAATTCCCCCCCCAAACGCGAGAGTGGCCATAACGCACTGGCCAACACCAGCAACGCCACCAGCAGGGTCAGCTTCGGCCACCGCAATACCGCATCCAGCGCGGGCTGGTACAGCCCGATCAGCCAACGATTCAACGGATTCTGCCGCTCACCGGGGATGCGCCCGCGAATCCAGTACCCCATCAACACCGGAACCAGCGTCACCGACAATCCGGCCGCTGCCGCCATGGCCCAGGTTTTGGTAAAGGCCAGAGGAGCGAACAGTCGCCCCTCCTGAGCTTGTAAGGTGAACACCGGAATGAACGACAGCGTGATGATCAGCAGACAGAAAAACAGCGCCGGCCCGACTTCCTGCGCCGCGTCCGTAATGACCCGCCAACGCGGCTCACCTTCCAACGCCTGCCCGGGATTGGCCGCATGCCACGCTTCGATCTTTTTGTGGGCATTTTCGATCATCACCACGGCGGCATCGACCATGGCACCAATAGCGATGGCAATGCCACCGAGCGACATGATGTTGGCGTTGATCCCCTGATAATGCATGACGATGAAGGCCATCAGCACACCCACCGGCAGGGAGATGATCGCCACCAGCGATGAGCGCACATGCCACAGGAAAATTCCGCAGACCAACGCGACGACGATGAATTCCTCGAGCAGTTTGTGGCTGAGGTTTTCCACGGCATGATCAATCAACGTGCTGCGATCGTAGGTCGTGACGATTTCCACGCCGGGCGGCAGACTGCTTTTCAGTTCATCGAGTTTGCGCTTGACCGCCGCAATGGTCTGGCGAGCGTTCTTGCCGCTGCGCAACACCACCACGCCGCCAACCGTTTCGCCCTCGCCATCGAGTTCACTGATACCACGGCGCATTTCCGGGCCCAGTTGAATCGTCGCCACATCACCCAGGGTCACCGGGGCACCGCCGGCACCCAGTTTGAGCGGGATCGCCCGGAAGTCATCCAGCGTCTTCAGGTAGCCTGATGCGCGCACAATGAACTCGGTCTCCGCCATCTCCAGCACCGCCCCGCCCGTCTCCTGATTGGCCTTGCCGATCGCCTCGCCGACCTGTGCCTGGGTGATGCCGGAAGCGGCCAGTTTGAGCGGATCGAGCTGCACCTGATACTGTTTGACCATGCCGCCCACCGTGGCCACTTCGGCGACGTTGGGCAGGGTCTTGAGTTCGAACTTGAGGAACCAGTCCTGCAGTGCGCGCAGCTGTGCCAGATCATGTCCTGCGGTGCGGTCCACCAAGGCGTACTGGAAGATCCAGCCGACGCCTGTCGCGTCGGGGCCCAGCGCCGGTCTGGCAGCGGCCGGCAAGCGGCTCTGGATCTGGCTCAGGTATTCCAGCACTCGCGAGCGTGCCCAGTACGGGTCGGTGCCATCTTCGAACAGCACGTAAACGAAGCTGTCACCAAAGAACGAATAACCGCGCACGGTCTTCGCCCCCGGCACCGAGAGCATGGTCGTGGCCAGCGGGTAAGTGACTTGATTCTCGACAATCTGCGGCGCCTGCCCCGCAAAAGGCGTGCGAATGATCACTTGCACGTCGGACAGATCCGGCAGTGCATCAATCGACGTGTTCTGTACCGACCACACGCCCCATGCACTGACAAACAGTGTCGCCAGCAGGACGAGCAAGCGATTGGCCACGGACCAGCGAATAAGCGCGGCGATCATGGCCGGGCCTCCATGCTGTCCGTGCCATCACCTGCAACGATGCCCTTGAGGCTGGCCTGCGAATCGAGCAGGAACTGGCCCGACGTCACCACTTGCTGGCCTTCCTCCAGGCCCTTCAAGATCACCGTTTTGCCCGCGCTTTCCTCGCCGATTTGCACGTGCACCGGCCGGTAATGCCCGGCGGCTTCGGCCAGCATCACCAGATCCCGGCGCCCCGTGCGAATCACCGCTTCGCTTGGCACCCACAAGACGCTGGCGGTGCCTGTCTGCTGCAGGCTGACCTGCGCGGTCATGCCTGGCCGCAGGCGTTCATCTGGATTGGGCAGCTCAACCCGCACACGCAGGGTCCGACTGTCTGCATTGGCCTGCGGCAAGATGGCGTCGATGCGGCCCTTGAGCGTGGCGCCCGGGAACGCCGGCAGACGGGCCTCGACGGCTTGCCCAACGGAGAGTGTTGCGCCTGCGGATTCGGGGACGGCCACCGCCAGCCAGACACGGCTCAAGCCGTTGACCCGCGCCAGTGTTTCGCCTGGAGCGACGGTCATGCCCACACGAACATTCAGCTCCTGCAACACACCCGCCAGTGGGCTGGTGAGCGTCAGGTAAGGCGCAACCTTGCCCTGCCGCTCAACCCGGGCAATCAGCGTATCGGGCATTCCTGTGAGGCGCAGTCGCTGACGGGCAGCCCGCAACAAACCGGCATCACCGCTGCGTTTCATGGCCAGAAACTCGGTCTGGGCCGCCGCCCACTCAGGCACAAGTATGTCCGCCAGCGCCGCGTTGGCCTTGAGCACATCGCCGGGCGCATGGTCATAGACGCGCTCGACAAAACCCGGCGTGCGCGCCTGAAGCACTGCAACGTCACGCTCGTTGAACCCCACAATCGCACTGACATCAAGGCTGGAACTGAAGACCCCGCGCCTGACCGGTGCCGAACGCATGCCGAGATTTTGCGCCACTGCCGGATCGATATTCACCGTCGCGCGGTCATCCGCCCCGCTGGCGTACTGCGGCACCAACTGCATGTCCATGAAGGGTGACTTGCCCGGTTTATCGAACTTTTGCTGCGGGTACATCGGGTCGTACCAATACAGCGCCTTGCGTTCGGCCGGGGCATTGGCACTCTGCGCTGCTGCCATTTCAGTTGATTCGTCCATCTGCAAGTGCGCCGCCCGGTAACCACCGACGCCGCCCAGCAACAGCGAAATGCCCGCCAACACCCACCTGTTTCCCTTGAGGTTCATTGGCCGCTCTCCCCGTAAGCAAAATAAAGCCGCGCATTGCTCAGCGCTCGTTGCGCTTGCACATCGACCTGTTTCAGGCGCGCCTGGATCAGCTCGCGCCGGGCCGCCACCACCGCATTCAAATCGCCCTTGCCGGCGCGATAGCTCGCCATGCTCAACTCGACCTTCTCCCGGGCCAGCGGCAAGAGGCTGTCCTCGCTGCGGTGCATCGCCCGATCGAGCTGTTCATAGTCGGCCAGTTCACTTTCCAGTTGCTGGGTGTGCTCGCGCGACAAGGCATCGCGCTCAGCCTCCAGCTGGTCGAGTTGCGCTCGCCTGGCGGCGATCACCGGGTTCTGTCGAGTCTCGGGGAACAACGGCAAGTCCCAGGACAACTGCACGCTGACCATGTCGCCGAACTGGCGGTCACGATGCTGATAGTCCAGCTCCCAGCTCCAGTCGGACTTTTTCTGCGCCTGGGCCTCGTTGACCCTGGCCTGCGCCTCGCGAGTCATTGGCGCAAATACCGCCAACTCTGGGTGGTGCTGCAGGTTGTGGGCGATGCCCGAGGTGTCCACCGGCCATTCGGGCAGTCGGCCCTGAGGTGTGGCATCCGCCACCGGACCAATCCAGCGCTTGAGCGCTGCCTGTGCCTGAGCACGCTGGCGAATCAAATCGTCCTGCTGCTCCGCCAGTTGTGCCGCCTCTTGCCGAGGCGTTACCGCATCCGCCGGTTGCGCACGACCACCGGCAATCTGCGCATTGACGGTTTCGGCGAGCAGGCGGTTTTCTTTGTAGAAGTCCTGGAACAATGCATTTTTGCGCTCCACCGCATAGCTGCTGATCCACGCCAATGCCGTGGACTGGCGCACATTCAGACGCTCGATCCGGCGTTCGGCTGCCGCACGGTCAACAGCAGCACTGGCCACTTCGACACGCGCCTTGCGTTTGGCTTCGTTGGGCATTTCCTGACGGATTCCGACCATTTGCATGGTCATGAAATCAGCGTCGAGACTGCCGCGATTCGGGCCGCTGATAGGGTAGTTCTGCACCCCTAACAGCAGTTTCGGATCAGGTAATTCCCCGGCGGGAATGGCCGCGCTGCTGGCAGCGTGGATTTTTGCGTCTTGCGCGATCAGCGAAGGCGCCGTGTTTTCTGCCAGCCGCAAGGCTTCGTCGAGTGTCAACGCACTGGCGAAACCCGGCCACGCCAACACGCTTGCCACAAGGCCTGCCACAAGCGGCCGCCCGGTGCAAAAGCACTTGGAGTTCATGTTTACGATTCCTGTAATGAGCCACTGCCCGCGTGAACGACACGCGCACAGCCAAGCCATCCCGATGGACCGGGATGAGGTTCAAATTGCGACAGGAATCAAACGCGTGGCGGTCGCCATACCCCGGACGGGGTCGAGACAGGGAAAGAATCGCCCGAAAGCATCAGTACGACGGGGCTGAACAGCGTCACGGCGGGCTTGATGATCGAGACCTCAAGCATGCCCCCAGTCTTGCACTCCTGCCCGGGCTTGCAGGGTTTACCGTGCTCGACCGGGCTTTTCATATCATTGCAGCAGTCCATGCCCATGCCATCCATCATCGCCATGCCCATGGCTTGCATCGGGCACGGTTCGCTCGGCACCTGAGTACCCGCCATCCCACTGAGGGGAAGCGCCAGGCTGATGACGAATATGAGCAATAACCGCAATGGGCGTTTCATGGTGTTGGAGTGTAGTCCGCGGATCGTCGACTGCCTATGAGGTGCGCGAGATATGAACGGGTCAGGATTAAGGCAACGTTACTGGGTAGCCCGTTGCACGACGATGACAAACTGGCCTCGAGTGACGTTCACGCTTACCATACTCACTGCTCGTATGACCGCCTCTTGCTGGATCAATCATGACCAGTCTCCAGTTCGTCTGCAGCCGCACCCGGTGGCGCCGCCGACCTGGCTTTAATTCCCCACGCCCCGACTCCTTCTCAAGAACGCTCACGCCGAGTAGAAAACATGAACCGTCAAAAGAAACTGCAGCAGTTGTTCAAGGAAAAGGCCAAGAAGGCCAGCGCCAAACTGGCGCCGAAAAAGCCCAAGTACATCAGCAAGGCTGATCGATTGAAAATCGCTGCCGAAGCGGCGTTGGAGCCGGTCGAAACCACAGAGGGCTGATCCCCTCCACGCGCCTTATAAAAACGGCGAAATATTTGCCAGCGCCCGCGTGATGTAGAGGTCTTTCTCGCCAACCGGTACCACGTAGTGCAGCGCATTGCGGGCGGCCTCCTCACCGGCAAGACGGGTGATAAACCAGGTCGCCAGATACTGTGAGGCCAGGCACCCGCCGGCAGTGGCGACATTGCCCTTGGCCACGAACGGTTGATTGAGCACCGCCACGCCAGCCTCCTCCACCCACGGTTTGGTGATCAGATCCGTACACGCCGGAACCCCGTTCAACAACCCGAGCTTTTCCAGAATCAGCGTGCCCGAGCACTGCGCCCCCAGCAGTTGCCGCGCCGGATCGAGCCGCAGACGCGACATCAGTTGGGCATTCGCCACGATGTCGCGGGTCAGGCTCCCGCTGCCGACCAGAACTGCATCCGCCTCGCAGGCCTCCTCCAATGACACCTGTGCCTCGACCACCAGGCCGTTCATTGAACGCACCTTTTGCGTCGGGCCGGCGATCGACACCCGCCAATCGGGCTGCTTGACCCGGTTGAGGATGCTGTAGGCGATGAACGAATCCAGTTCGTTGAAACCTTCAAAAGTCAGGATGGCGATGTGCATGATGAGCCTCGGGTCAGATTGCCGGTGACGCATCGTAAAATCGGCCGATCAATACAATCAAAAAATTGTCATGACTACATTCCTGACCGCTATCGACAGGCCAGCCAGGCCCAAGAAAAGGCTGCTGAAAAAACGCGTAGCCACGCCAAATCCGTAGCTTTCAGCCGATGGCTATAGGACAGTGGCGGCATCGACCGGTGAATCAAAAGGCAATACCGCATGAAGCCCCTGGATCTGACACGCTTCGACCTCAATCTGTTGGTAGTGCTTGAGGCACTCTGGGCGGAAAGGCACGTCGGGCGCGCCGCGCAACGGCTGCACCTGTCCCAGTCGGCTACCAGTCACGCCCTGTCCCGATTGCGGGCGGCTTTTGACGATCAACTGTTCATTCGCAACCCGCGCGGGATGGCGCCGACGCCGCTGGCGGTCGAGTTGATGCCCAGAGTCGCGGCGGTGCTCGAGTCGGTGCGGCTGGTTGCCAGTCCACGGGGGCCATTTGATCCGGCGCGTTTGCAAGCGACACTCTCGGTGGCGGCCACCGATCACGCGGTGTTGACCGTCATCGCTCCGGCGCTGGCGAATATTCAGGCCGCTGCGCCGGATATGGTGCTCAAGCTCGGGCCGGCGGATGGCGAATCGGCGATGCGTCAGCTGGACGCCGGAGAGATCGACATCGTGCTCGGCTCCGGCTCGTTTGCCCAGGTCCCGCAGCGCTTCGATTGCCAATTGGCGCACCAGGAGCGCTTCGTCGGCATCGCGCGCAAGGGTCACTCGGCACTGGTCAAACGTGGCAAGAAGCTGCACATGGAACTGGATGACTTTACCCGTCTGCCGCATATTCTGGTTTCGCCTCGCGGCGACCGTCGGGGCGCTGTCGACGATGCGCTGGAACTGCTCGGTCGCAGCCGCCAGATTAGCGTCACCTGCCCAGGTTTTCTGGCGGTGCCGTTCCTGGTCGGCGCTTCACAATCGATCGCCGTGTTGGCCGAACGGGTCGCCTTGCAGATGCAGGACACCGCGCAACTGAGCCTCTTCGAATTGCCGCTGGCGCTGCCCACCTGGGAGGTATTCGTTATCCGCGCGCGGGGGCGCGCCAACGAGCCCGCTGTCGAGTGGCTCACCCAAATGTTGATCGCCGACTGACGATCAATCTCGTGCATCGAGTTGCTGCGCCAATGCCATTGGATCGCACGCCTCGCTCCTCCTAGAGTGCGGATGTCGTTCATCCCGCCCGCCCGGAGTACCGCATGCAAACCCAATCCACCCTGGTCATGATCCCTTGCTTCGCAGGCGCACCCTGGCAGCTCGAACAAATGACCCACTTGCAGGGCCGCACCCTGCGCACCCTTCGCCTGCCCGACGACGTGCGCGACCTGGAAACACTGGCCAACGTCATCCTCGATCAGGTGCAGGATCTGCAGAGCTACGTGCTGGTAGGCGACTCCTACGGCGCAGTCGCCTCGATCGCGGTTGCAACGCGACAGCCCAAAGGCCTCAAGGGTCTGGTGCTGTCCGGCGGCTTTGCCAAAAACCCGATCACCTCGCCCCTCCTCAAGGCCCTTGCCGCGCTGGCGCCGTTCTTCCCGGGGCCGTTTTACCGCCAGACAACCCTGCGCTTCCACGCCGCGCAACTGGCTTCATCGTTCGACCAGGAAGGAGAAGTCTCTTGGTCAACGGCCAAGAGCCGCGCCTTCTTCATCGCGCAAACGCCGCACTCTGCCTACGTCAACCGCGTGCGCTCAATCGAGAAAATCGACTACACGCCCCTGCTGAAGAAGATCGACGTACCCACACTGATCCTGACCCCTGAAGAAGACAAGCTGATAGGCAAAGCGGCTGCGGGGATCCTGCTGAAGGGCATCAAGGGTTCGCAGGAAGTCATCCTGCCGCGCACCGGCCACATGTTCAGGTTCTCGCATCCGGGGGCGTATTCGCTGGAGGTCAGGAAGTTTCTGGAGCGGGTAGCGCTTTAAGCGAGTTTCTACGGGTGCTTGCTTATCTGTGCTCGTCTGCCGGGGACTGGTCAACCTCGAACTTGGGCAGTTCTCTCGATTTCAATAGTTTGTCAATAGTACAGGTGAGCGACTGTGCGACCGGCAACGCGGTAGTAGGCTTTCATGGCGTCACACTACGCGAATGCCCGATCTGTTCAGATCATTGATGAAGGCAGGTCAGGCCAATGTATAAGCCGCATGTCAGCTAACTGAAAGGATTCGAACATGAAAAAGTCCATTACTGCTCTGGCCGTATCCGCAACGCTCGCTCTCACCGCAACTGTCGCGAACGCCTCCGTGCATCCGACCACCCTCAAGAGTCCCCAGACCGTCAATCAGCTGACCGCTTCGATTGGCACTCCATTCGGAACCCATAAAACAGCGGGCACAATCCAAATGGCCAGCCTGGCCAGAAGTTGCTCCGATGATCGATATTCCTGGTGGGAATACAGCGGTTGGGAAATCGTCGCTTGTCTCGGAAGCGGCCAGTGGTAACTATTCAGCCGAGCCTGGTGCGTGACGTGTGGGGTGAGCACGCACCAGCGCCTGTTGCTCGATGCATAAGCGCTGTGGCGCTTCGCGGGTGTACATGAGGTCAAAGCACGAAGCCCGGGTATCCAGAGCTGAGTAAACCAGAACCCAGGCATTCGATAAGCCGAGACACTACAAGGGCCTGTCAACCCTTGGTCAGATCAACCAGCGGCGTCTGCCGCACCTCAGTCTCGCGCCCAGCCTGAATCTCGCTCACCTGCTTCAAGGCCTTAGCCACAGCCGCCTTATCCGCCAACAAGCTGTAACTGATGCGGAACTGTTTGTGTTCCTTCGGCCCGATTGTGGGTACCAGGTTCAGTGGCCGCTGATAATGGCGGTTGTAGGAAAAACTTGTCCCCGGCTCAAGCCCCGTGACATAACCCTGGCCTTGGGTATCGGTGTTTTTCCAAAGAGAAAACACCGGCAGTGTCTGCGTATTGAAGCCGACCGAAACGCCCAGGCTGCCGGCCTTGTTATGCAACACGGCCAACGTATCGCCCTTGGCATCGGCATACGGCACGATGTTGTAAACCGTTTCGTCGTAGTCCTTGGTTGGTGCGCGGTAGGTTTGCCATTCGGGCAGATCGCCCTTGGCCTTGTCGTTGAACGGCGACACCTGTTTTACCGGCGCAGCGAAACGAGCACCCTGCTCCAGGAACGGGGTGCTGAAGTTACTGTGATACAGCGCCTGGTATTCCTTCGGATAGTCACCGTTGTTGGTGAGGGTGTCATTCAGGGCGAACACGACGCTGCCGGGCTCGGTGACCAGTTCGGTCGCGACGGAGAAGTCGACCTTCTTGAACGCCTGCTCTTTCAGTTCGCCGCGCAGGGTGATGGCGTACGGTGGTAGTTCGTCGATGTGCAGGGTGACTTTGTTCGCAGGAATGTTGGCGGCCCGACCGTGCAGAGTCAGCAGTTCGCCGTTATCGACGCCGGGGTGGCCGACCCATTCATATCCGCAGCGGGTGACCAGTTCATTGAAACCTTCCAACCAGCCCAGACCACCGCGGCCATTGAGTTCGATGAAGGACGGATTGACCACTTCCTTGACCGGAGAGTCCCAGCCCATTCGCACATTGCCGACCGAGGCCTGCAAGACGTTCATTCCCCGTGTCGGCACCACCGAGAGCTTCATCGTGCCGTTATCGATGTCGACGATGCTGACGCCCTCCTGCCGACCGCCATGCAAGGTGCGCAGGGTAACGCTGAAGGGTTTATCGGTTTTCATGCCGAGTTGCTGGCTGGTGATCTGCCAGTTCTGGGCGGCTTTGTCGGTGTCGAGCAGAACGTAATCCCAGGCCATGGCGTGGGAGGCAGCGGACAGCGCGCTGAGGGCAACAACGAGTTTGAGCGGGGTCATGGCAGCAGCCTTTCTTGGAGTTGTGCCCTTTTTATAAACTTGATGAAACGTTTCAGCAAGCTCAAAAACGTCCCTGCACGGGTAAGTACCAGGAAAGATTCGGGACAAACAGGAGAATTGAGCCGATGCCATCGCGAGCAAGCTCTAACTCCCACTCTGGATCGAAGATGAGCACATTTTGTGAGCATTCAAAAAGCGTTTCGGTGGAGTATTTCAGGTGCCGCGATCCTCACGACCGGCCTTTCAACCACACCGAAACCCGCAAGCCACGCTGCCCCACCTCATCCACATACCCCAGGCCCACCCGTGCCCCGGTTCGCTCGGCGATTGCCATGACGATGGACAGCCCCAACCCGGACCCTGCCTCCCCCGTGCCGAGGCTGCGGTAAAACGGATCGAACACCAGCGCCTGCTCTTCAACGCGGATACCCGGCCCCGAGTCCTTGATGTCAATGAGCGCGCCCTGCTCCGCGGGTTCGACACTCAAGTCGACCCGGCCGCCCGCCGGGGTGTAGCGGATGGCGTTGTCCACCAGGTTCTTGATCAGGATGAACAGGTCCAGTTCGTTGATCACGACTTGCACGTCCTCGACGCTTTCCACACCGAGATCGATGCCCTTGTTTTCTGCCAGCGGCAGCAGATCTTCGAGCACCTGACGAAACACGGCGTGCACCGAAACCGTTACCTCTGAGCGTTGCACGACTGATTGCGCGGCGGCCAACGCCAGCAGTTGCTCGATGAGTTTGCGGCTGCGCTCAATGCCCTGGGCCAAGGGCATAAAGCTTTGCCGGGTCGCCTCGGACATGGGCGTGGACGCCAATCGCTCTGCCTGCAGCGATAGCGCGGTCATCGGCGAGCGAAGTTCATGCGCGGCATCGGCGATAAACCGCCGTTGCGTTTCCATGGCCTGCGCAACGCGCTTGAGCAACCGATTGATCGCCACGACAAAAGGCCTGATTTCGCTCGGCAGGTGCTGTTCATCGACAGGATGCAGCGCCTGCTGGTCGCGCTGATCAATCTCTGCCGAGAGCGTCGCGATAGGCCGGAACAGCTTGCGCACCAGGTCCCCGACCACCAACAGCAACACCGGGAACAGAATGAGAAACGGCAGCAGGCTGCGCCAGGCGCTTTCCCGCGCCTCCTTGTCGCGCACGTCGGCCTCTTGCGCGACCACGATGCGTTCGCCTGTCGAAGTGGTCCTGACCAGAACGCGAAAGTCTTCGCCGGCGATGTTCAGTGTCGACAGGCCGTCGGCCAGTGTCACCGGAAACGGCAACGGAATGCTGGCGTCATAGTTGCCGGTCGCTTTGGTGCTGTCGGCCAGGTACTGGACGATGATCCGCGACTCTTCGTCGTCGCCGACGATCCGTTCGGCACCGGGATAGCGCAAGGTCATGTGCTGGCGATCGAACAACACCGCTACCTGGTGCAAGCTTTCGTCCTGCATCTCGTGCGCCTCTTTGAGTGCAGAGATGAACGCGAACGCCCCGGCCAGCACGGCGACGATGAGAATCGCCAGCGACAGCGTGACGGAAAGCCGCAACTGCACCGAGTCGCTCAGACGCCTTTTGAAACCATCCATCCCATCCCCCTGACGTTCTTGATGACATGGTTCCCCAGTTTTCGTCGCAACGCGTGAATCAAAAACTCCACCGCGTTGCTTTCCACTTCGTTGCCCCAGCCGTAGATCCGGTCCTCCAGTTCACTGCGCGAGAGAATCGCTCCCGGGCGGATCAACAGCGCCTGCAACAGTGCGAACTCGCGACTGGAAAGTTGCACCTCGGCGAGGTCGACGGTGGAAGCTTGTTTGGAAACCAGGTTCAACGACACCTCGCCGTTTTCCAGCAACGATTGCGCGTTGCCACCGCGACGGCGCAGTACCGCGCGCATGCGTGCCAGCAATTCGGCCATGGCGAAGGGTTTGAGCAGAAAGTCATCAGCGCCGCCATCGAGCCCGCGCAGGCGGTCATCCAGACCATCGCGGGCGGTGATGATCAGCAGCGGCACGGGGTTGTTGCGTGCGCGAATGGCATCCAGCACATCGAGCCCGTCCTTGCCCGGCAGGCCGAGGTCCAGCAGCACCAGATCGTAGGTCTGGGTGTCGAGCGCCGCCAGCGCAGTCAGGCCGTTTTTCACCCAGTCGGTGGCGTAGCTCGCCTCCTTGAGCGCCCCTTCGATGGCATCCCCAATCATCAGGTCATCTTCGACCAGCAGAATCCGCATGCACCGCTCCGACAGAAAAGGCGCGACGGTGATCCCCGTCGCGCCTGTATTGAAGCACTTGAGCCGGCGTTTGTCCGCCGCCGGCTCAGTGCAGGCTCACTGCTGGCCTTTCATCGCATCGAACGCCTTGAGCAAGTCGTCCATGGCCGACTTGCAGTCAGCCTGCTTCGGCGTACTGGCGCGCAGGGCGTCGAGTGCGCGGTCAATGGCTTTGTCCAGCACATGCCAGTCAGCAGCGGCCCGAGGCTTGATGCCGGCTTCGGCGGAATCCCAGGAGGTTTCCAGATCCTTGATGCGGGTCTTGGCGGCGGGCAAATCATTTTTGTCGACGAGCGCGGTGACGTCGGCAGCGATGCTGCGGAACTCACTCAGATCGCCCAGCTTCGAGCCCGACTGCGCCGGCGCACTCATCGAGCTGGTGGGGGTACCGGCAGCAGGTTTGTCGACGGGTTTCGAACAGCCGGTCAGGCTGCCGAGCAGCACCAGAGACGAGATGATTGCTACATGGCGAAAAGGCGATTGGAAGGCGCGCATGTTGATTCCTTGATAAGTGTCTGAAGGTTATTGAATGGCGGTTTTGCGGTTGCCGAGGCTGATTTGCGCGACCGCCACCAACAGCACGATGACGGTCAGGAAAATTGCGCTGGTCCAGGCGGCGCCCATACCAAGGCCGCCATAAGTCTTGGCCTGAGTCAGCAGGTCACCAAGGGAAGCACCGAACGGGCGAGTGAGGATGTAGGCGATCCAGAAAGTCAGCACCACGTTGGCCCCCAGACGCCAGGCCAGCAGTGTCGCCGCAATCAGCGCACCAAAAATCACCGCACCGACGGTGAATCCCAACCCCAGCGCTTCGGTCGCCAGATCCCCGGCGGCGGTGCCTAGGGCGAAGGTGCAGAGCACGGTGGACCAGTAGAAAAGTTCGCGCCGCGGCGTGTTGATTTCGCGGATCGACAGGTTGTGCTCCAGGCTGAACCAGAGCAGGAAGTTCAACGCCAACAGCACCGAGAACACCGCTGTGCTGACGTACAGGCTGATGTCGAGCATGTCGGTCATGATGTCGGTGATCTGCGTGCCGACGATGCTCACCAGCACCACGGTCAACCAGTAGATCCACGGCGAGTAGGCGCTTTTGCGCATTTGCAGGAACAGCGCGCCACCGAGCAGCAGCGCCATGCCGATGCTGGTCCAGCCAGCGCCGAACCCCGCATCCACGGCGAGGAAGTCGGCGCCGGTTTCCCCTACGGTCGTCGATAGAATCTTGATCACCCAGAAGGCCAGTGTCACTTCGGGGACTTTATTCAGCCATCCGGCTTTAGCGGGATTCATGTGCGGGTAACCTCTCCTGAGCAGCGTCGAACTTGCGCTGAACAAAAGATACGGCCCGATACTTAGCTGAGACTGAGGGCCTCAACCGATTTCTACTCGCCACCCGGCCGCAATGGGCATACGCTGCCAGACTGAAGGATCAGCCTTCTTCAATCCCGACCCCAAGGTGCGAGTTTGCAGTCCACGCCATGACCGCGAGGCATGGATCATGAATACCCCTTCGCCAACACCCCAGCGATCAACTCGCCGGGCCACTCACCTGTTCTATCTGCTGTACAGCCTGACGAGCTATCTGCTGTTTCTCCTCTCCACCCTGTACCTGATCGGTTTTCTGGGCAGATTGCTGGTGCCCAGGCACATCGACTCGGGGCCGCAGCATGCTCTCGTGGTTCCGATAGTTGTCGATATCCTGCTCATCACCCTGTTCGGCGTTCAGCACAGCGTCATGGCCAGAAAAGGCTTCAAGGCCAGACTCGCCCGGGTAATCCCCGCCCCGATCGAACGCGCCACTTACGTGTTATGCAGCAGCCTGGTGCTGGTGCTGCTGTTGTACGCCTGGCGACCGATCGCCACACCGGTCTGGGACGTTACGTCGACAGTGACCGGCGCCCTGCTCTCGGGCCTGTTCTGGCTCGGCTGGGGGCTGGTATTACTGTCGACGTTTCTGATCAGCCACTTCGAACTGTTTGGTCTGAAGCAGGCCATTCGGGCCTTTCAGGATGCTCAGCCGCGATCTTCGCAGTTCCTCACGCCATCGCTTTACAAGGTTGTCAGGCACCCGATGTACCTGGGCTTTCTGATTGCCTTCTGGGCGACGCCGGTGATGAGCGTCGGGCATCTGCTGTTCGCCCTGACCAGTAGCGTGTACATCCTGATCGGCGCGCATCTGGAAGAGAAAGATCTGGTTAGCGCTTTCGGCCGCCAATACCTGGACTATCAGCAACGCGTCGGCATGTTGCTGCCGTTTCGCAAGGCATCGCGGGCGAGCAATAATCCGAAAAGCCCACCTTAGCCGGACGCACACAGGCCGCGGCTGGTGTACCGGCCAGCCCTGCGCGCCTGAAATTTTTCTCGGCTGCCGGTTCGATCACCTAACCTCATAGCGTGTGTGATCAACGAGAACCGGCCCTACTCATGCGCAACGCCTTGAAGTCATTGTTTTTTGTGACGCTGATCCTGCTTGCCCCGGGTGGTTCGGCGCTGTGGGCGGCAGAAATACTGACGCCATCGATGACCACCACGGTACCGCTGGTGGAAGTCTCGCAAAGTGATCTGCAAGCTCTGCAACTGCGCCTCGACGGCTTGAAGCAGCAGATTTCCGCTGCCAACAATTACAACCAGCTCGAAGGCCCGCAGGACCGGGTGCAGACGTTCATCCTGGATGTCGACCGGTTGTCCGCGTCGTTGTTGCCACAGCAGGCGCAACTGGCGGTGCAACTGGGTGTGCTCGGTGCCGCGCCGGATACGCAGATCGCCGCTGAACAAGTCGATATCGCCGCGCAACGGGCGACACTCAGTGAGCAAAAGACCAGGGTCGATACCACGCTCAAGAGTCTCGCTACGCTCAAACAAAGCGCTGCCGACCTGATCACGCAAATCGCCGGCATCCGGCGCACGCTGCTCGAAAGTGAACTGACGCTGCGAACCGACAGCATCCTGAGTCCGGACTTCTGGTCACCTCTGGTTTCGCCGGAACCGGACGACCGGCAACGGCTGGATTTTTTCATCGATCAGGTGAACAGCGCCTGGGCCATGGTCTGGGCGCCCGGACAGCGGTTTTTCACCTGCGTGCTGGTGCTGTTGGCGGCCGTGTTCTGGACTGCCGGACGCCGCCTTGCCGAGCGTGGGCTGACCTGGCTGTGCATCCACCGCATGCCTGAAGGTCGCCTGCGCCGTAGCGCACTGGCGTTCGCCTCGGCCCTGGCGACCGTGGGCACCACGGCCATTGCCCTGCACCTGCTGTTTTATGCCTGCACCCGCCACGAGCCGTTGCCGCCGATGCTTTCGACTTTTTCCGAGGAGTTCGAAAAAGCCGTTTATGCCTGCGTGATGATCACCGCGCTGAGCCGCGCGCTGCTGTCGACACAGCATCCCTCCTGGCGTCTGCCGGCAATTGCCGATGCCGTCGCGCTGACACTGAAGCCCTTCCCGCGGATTCTCGCCGCGACCCTGTTGGTGCTGGTGACGCTGGTGCAAGTGAGCAACGCCACCGGCATGAGCAGTCAGATCGTGATTGCCCAGCGCGGGGTGATCGCGATTGTAGTGATCGCAATTCTGGTGCCGATGCTGTTGCGCACTGGCAAGGTTCGCAAGGCGTTGATCACCGCCAATGACCCGGCAGCGGGCAGCACGTTTGCCGGGGTGATCTACAGCATTGCCACGGTGTCGATGTGCGTGTCGGCGCTGGCCCTGCTCACCGGCTATGTGTCGCTGGCACGGTTCATCACCTATGAACTGGTGTGGGCCTATATCGTGCTGTCGGGGTTCTATCTGCTGATCCAGGTGGTCAAGGACGCCTGCGAATACCTGTTCTCGCCGCGCTATTCGGCGGGCAAGGCGATCAAGCAGACCCTGGGCTTGGGCGACCGCCGGCTGGAGCAGATCTCGATCGTGCTGTCCGGCGTCAGCCGTGCCGGGTTGTTGTTGCTGGCGGTGATCACGCTGTTCGTCGGCGGCATCGGCACCACGCTCGGCCAACTGACCACCAACATCATGGGCATCCTCGGCGGCGCCGGGTTGCGCAAGCTGAACATCGTGCCCGGCCATCTGATCAATGCGGTGCTGGCGTTGCTGATCGGCATCTACCTGATCCGCGCCCTGCGCCGCTGGCTCGACCACGAGTTCCTGCCCAAGACCGACATGGACCCGGGCATGTGCGCGTCGCTCAGCACGCTGTTTTCCAACATCGGTTATGCCGCGGTCATCCTGCTGACCCTGTCGTCACTGGGTGTGCGCTGGACCAACCTCGCGTGGATCGTCAGCGCGCTGTCGGTGGGGATCGGCTTCGGCCTGCAGGAGATCGTCAAGAACTTCGTGTCCGGGCTGATCCTGCTCACCGAGCGCCCGGTGAAGGTCGGCGACCTGATCAGCATCAGCGGCGTCGAGGGCGACATCCGCCGGATCAATGTGCGGGCTACGGAGATCCAGCTCAGCGACCGCTCCATCGTCATCGTGCCTAACTCTCAACTGATCTCGCAGAACCTGCGCAACGTCACCCTCGGCGGCAGTGCCCAAGGAGTAGCGAGCCTGGAACTGATGTTCCCGCTGGACATCGACCCTGAGCAGGTCAAGGAACTGTTGCTGAACACCTACCGGGAAAACGAAAACATCCTCGACAAGCCGGCCTCCTACGTGCGCTTCAGCAAACTGTCGCCAGAGGGCATCACCCTGACGGTGACGGGCTACGTCGGCAGCCCGCGGATCGTCGGCGGGACCAAGAGTGATCTGCTGTTCGAGATTCTCAAGCGGTTGGGCGATGCCGGCATTGCGCTGGCGAAACCACCGACGAGTCCCTGACAGACCATCAAAACCTGTGGCAGCGGGCTTGCTCGCGAAGGCAACTTGTCAGTTGATACTGAGCTGACTGAACCACCGCTTTCGCGAGCAGGCTCACTCCTACATGCGGTGCACACACAAATATCCAAGCCACACAAAACCCTGTGGGAGCGGGCTTGCTCGCGAAGGCTGGTTTTGGGCTGCCATTATTCTTCTGTTCGGCCCGTGCTTTCACGGTCACGTTCGTAGTGGTGAGCCAGCGGCAGCACCGGTAACCAAGCCTCGCGACGGACAGTCCAGAGTTCATAAGTGGGTTTGAACTGGTTCGGCTCATCAAACGAGCCGACATTCACCTCAACTTCATCACCCGAACGCCCCAGCACGGGTGACCCACAGCGCGGGCAGAATACTCGCCCTTGATATTCCCCGGTGTTGCCGCTGACGGTCACCGCACTTTCGGGGAATATCGCCGACGCATGAAACAGCGCGCCGTGATGTTTGCGGCAATCGAGGCAGTGACAGAGGCCGACGCGGTAAGGTTGCCCGGTTGCCTCGAAACGTACATTGCCGCACAGGCAACCGCCGATGAATTGATCCATGTCGCACCTCCTCTGATTGCTTATGTCTTCAGTGTCTGAACGCAACACTGCGCACGCGTTTAAATTACATGAATCATTGCGGCAAAATCCGTTCCCCCCCGCGCTGCTTTGCGCAGTCCATACTGCATTCCTCATCCCCACATTTCGGACACTGACATGCCCTCCCCCGAAGCCACCCTTCTGCAGAGCTGGCACATCAACGCTGACGCCTGGATCGAGGTGATCCGCAGCGGTGCCATCGAAAGCCGCCGGCAGGTCACCGATCAGGCGATCCTGCTGGCAATCATGGGCCGTCAGCCGGAACGTGTGCTCGACTTGGGTTGCGGCGAAGGCTGGTTGTTACGGACGCTGGCCGATCGGGGCATTGATGCGACAGGAGTTGATGGCGATACGACGCTGGTCGAGGCGGCACGCGCGGCAGGGTCGGCCAAGGTGCAGGTCGCCAGTTACGAAGATCTGGTTGACGCCAAGGTCGATGTCGGCCGCGATTTCGAGCTGATCTGCGCGAACTTCTCGCTGCTGCATCAGGACATCATTGCGCTGCTCACGGCGATGAATGCATTACTTGTCCCCGGCGGCGCCTTGATCATCCAGACGCTGCACCCGTGGGCGGTTGCAGCAGGCGACTATCAGGACGGCTGGCGTGAAGAGTCCTTCGCCGGGTTCAAGGGCCAGTGGCAGCCGATGCCGTGGTACTTCCGCACGCTGTCGAGTTGGCTGAATGCCCTGGACATCGCGGGCTTCAGACTGATCGGCCTGCAGGAACCGCAGCATCCGCAAAGCGCGGTGCCGCAGTCGTTGCTGATGATCGCCGAATCGCGCTGACTCGGCAGCTCGAGCCTTTTGTAGGAGTGAGCCTGCTCGCGATGGCGCTGGGTCAGGCGACGCCCATGCAGGCTGTGCCGACGCCATCGCGAGCAGGCACATACCTACAAGGGGTTTGACTTCAATTGTTCGAATTGTCGATCTACGGCACCGCCAGTCGACCAAGGACTGACTACGCTGTTAATCCTGCGTGTCTAACCTGCCGAGGATGACTGCCATGCAACGCTTTCAAAAAATCACGCCGTGCCTGTGGTTCAACGATCAGGCCGAAGCGGCGGCGAAGTTCTACTGCTCGATCTTCGATCACTCGAAAATCACCGGCCTGACCCACTACAGCAAGGTCGGTCAGGAATTTCACGGTAAACCGGAGGGCGCGGTGATGACCGTCAGTTTCGAGCTCGACGGCCAGAGCTTCACTGGCCTCAATGGCGGGCCGATGTTCAAGTTCAGCGAGGCGATCTCGTTTCAGGTCAATTGCCAGAATCAGGAAGAAGTCGACCACTTCTGGGGCAACCTGTCTGCCGGCGGCCCGGTCGAGGCCCAGCAATGCGGCTGGCTCAAGGACAAGTTCGGGGTATCGTGGCAGATCGTGCCGGTGGCGTTCATGCACATGATGCTGGACGCCGACACCAGCAAGTCACAGCGGGCGATGCAGGCCATGTTCAAAATGAAAAAACTCGACATCGCCGAACTGGAGCGGGCCTTTGCCGGCCAGAACTAATACACTCCGGGACTGGCCTGCCGGGAACAATAACGATGAAACACGCTGCCGCCAAAAACCCTGAAAAAGCCCCGCGCTTCTGGCGCGATGACGCCCTGCCGTTTATCGAAGCGCGGGCCATCGCTGATGGCCGTGAGGTCTGCTACGCCCGGCATTCCCATGCGCATTTCTCGATTGGCGCAATCACCGCCGGGCGTAGCATTTATGTGCATGAACACGCGCAGTTCGAGGTCGCGGCCGGCACCGTGGTGCTGATGAATCCGGGTGACGTGCATGCCTGCAACCCGATCGATGACCAGCCGTGGTCATACCTGATGCTGTATGTGGAGACGCCCTGGCTGACGGATTTGCAGCATCAACTGGGGTTCAGTGCCGAACTCGCGTTTCGCCGATTCTCCACCACCCACTTGAATGACCCCCGACTGTTCCGGGACCTGCAAGGGCTTTACGACACGCTGGTCGATGAGCAGCAGGATGCGCTGCGCAAACAGAGCGCAGCGGTCGAGTTTTTCAGCGATCTGCAAGGGCACCTGAACCCGGCGGAACGACCGTTGCGCGAGCCGAATTTCAAGCTCGAACGCGCCGCCGACTTCATCCGCGAACGCTGCACTGCCCTGCTGAGCCTGGACGACATCTGCACGGCGGCGCAGTTGTCGCCGTCCTACCTGATCCGCGCGTTCAAGCTGCATTACGGCATGACCCCGCATGCCTTTTTGGTCAACCAACGCATCCAGTTCGCCCGCGAACGCTTGCGCAACGGGCAATTGATCGCCGATGTGGCGCTTGAAGCGGGATTCGCCGATCAGGCGCATTTTCAGCGGGCATTCAAACAGCACCTGGCCGCCACTCCGGGTCAATATCGCGGCTGACAGCCAAAACCGGCTACGCTGCAGATCAACCACCCGCCCTGGCTTGGGAGTTTGCCTTGGATGATCCTGATTCTTTTACCGTCCGCCGATTACGACCCGACTGAAAGCAGCGTGCCGTGGCAGGCGCTGCGCGACGCGGGCATCGAGGCACGCTTTGCCACGCCGCAAGGCCTGGCTGCCTACGCCGACCCACGGCTGGTGAGCACCGGGTTCGGGCCACTGAACCCTATTCTGATGACACGCAAGGCCGATCTGCACAGTTACGCGCAGATGATCGACAGCCCGGCGTTCCTTCAGCCCCTGGCGTACGCTGATGTCGACTCGACGCAGTTCGACGGTTTGCTGATCCCCGGTGGTCATGCCAAAGGCATGCGCAGCCTGCTGGAATCGGCGCAGGCACGAGACATCGCCCTGCAGTTTTTCAACGCACAAAAACCCGTGGCGGCGGTGTGTCATGGCGTGCTGTTGCTGGCCCGCACCCTCGACCCCGACACCGGACGTTCGATACTGTTCGGGCGCAAAGTCACGGCATTGCTGGGCTCGACCATGGAGCTTCCGGCCTGGCTGATGACGGCAGTCTGGCTCGGGCGCTACTACCGCACTTACAAGCAGACCGTCGAGGCAGAGGTCACCGCGGCGCTGTCGCACAAGGCCGATTTTGTACGTGGCCCGCTCATCGCCAAGCGCGATAGTGCACAAGCGCCGCAAACCGGGTTTGTGGTGCGCGACGGCCAACTGCTCACGGCTCGCTGGCCCGGTGATTGTCACCGATTCGCCGCAGAGTGGGTGGCCATGCTGCAAAGCAGATACGCCGAATACCCAGGATTCAAGGCAGCAGCAGATACCCTGCGCTCACCGCCAGCAGCAACGCCATGAGCCGATTGAACAGACGCATCCCCGCCGGATTGCCCAGATACCCGCGCAAAAACGTCCCGGCATACACCCAGCAACCCACCGACAGATAGCAGATCACCAGATACACCGCCGCAAACTGCCAGACCAGTCGCGCCTCGCCATCGGCCACAAAAGCGCCCATCCCTGCAACGCAGGCCAGCCAGGCTTTAGGGTTGAGCCATTGCATCACGGCGCCATAGAGCATCGTCGGTGCACGTCCCGCTTCCCCGGTACTCAACTGTCCATCATCAATCACCAGTTTCCAGGCCATGAACAACAGAAACGCGACCCCGGCCAGTTGCACCACACGGGTCAGTGACGGCCACAGTGTCAGGACTTCATGCAGCCCAAGGCCCATCAGGACCAGCAATAGCACAAAGCCCAACGTCGCCCCGGCCACATGCCGTTGACTGGCCCGGAAGCCGAACCGCGCACCGGAGCTCAGCGCGACGATATTGACCGGCCCCGGAGTGATGGACGCCACCAGGGCAAATGCGGCCATTGAAACAATCAGACTCATCGCACACCTGCTTCAAAACGAGGAACAAGATGACCACGGTAGCGAGTAGCGCGCCTGCGATATTGCACAAAATTACCCTGACACAATCTCCTTCGCCTCCACTATCGCGCATCCGGCCCGCGCACCTGAAAACGTCCCGACTCAATAACGATTAAAACAACCCACTCAAACACAGCCTGAAACCAATCACGCAAGTCAAAAGAACATAGAGATGGATATAGTTCCCACCCGGACATCAACTTCTACCGGATTCAAATAGAACTCTCTAAACCACGGACGGACTTCGGCAATGAAAATCCCCGCAAATCTTTTTCCCGGCGCACCCTTATCCGCACATCAACTAGAGCGCCGCGCAGCAGCCGAAACAATCAGAACCACACTGGACGCGCTGAAGAAACTTAAAGCATCTGACCCTTATCGCTACCCCACCAATCTTATTGATCTAAAACAACTGGTCGTATCGATTACCGAAGAAAGCCAGTTCTACGCCTTTCAGCTTTCGGCGCATATTGTGCTGCGTCAGTTAGTCCGACAACCGCCGTTCACGGCCATTGTCAGAGCCTTAAACTTGACCAGCGACAATTGGACTCTGATCAGCGAAGAAGGGTTGATCTTTCAGGTTTATGAAGTTGAAAAGCGGGGCGGCATTTTTCTCGAATTCATCAACATTACAGAACAGGTCCGCGCCGACGCTTCGCTCAAGACCGATGCCGAACTGGTGGCAAAAAATGCGTTTCTGACCGGCGCAATCGTTTCTTCCAGCAACCGCGTGCCACTGCTCAACTGGTTACAGTTCCAGCAATTGAGTATGCCGAAGACGATCGACGAAGCGCACAACCTGATCGCACTGCTCGAGCTGACGTTACCCTCTGCGCCGACACACGGTAACTACTGGGGCGTCTGCGGTGAAACCGGCGAAACGAAGCTCTTTATCGACGACGATGACCATTCGCAGATCTATCAAACCATCTACAAGCTGCTGCAACGCGGCGATACACGCCGAGAGCCGCTGATCAACTACTTGACCAACGCGTTACTTAAAAAAGAGACGGCGACGTTTCTGCGTGAATATCCGGAACAAAGCTGGACGCTGTTGATCGAGACAGACGAAGCCAAGGCATTCGCGCAATCCTGCCTTGATGCATTGGACCTGCCGCTACCAGCCAGCGCATCGCCCATCAGTACAGAACAACGCAGCCGTCTTTTGATTGCCGCATTGATGCTGGACTTTTCATTGGGCCGCGCCGACAAAAACCAGAGTTTTATCGCGCATAACATCTACACATCGAGCCATGTTCACGCCAACGCTTATGAGATCCGCAAGGCCCTGCAACAGTTGCTCACCAGGCACGGAGTCAATGAGCCTGCCGTACCGCTGGCAACCCAGCTGATTCTTGCCGGGCTCGCACCGGAGTGTCTGGTCAGGGCTCCGGCGGCACTGCAGCTTGGCACACCCGGCTGGGTGATGTTGCGCAAATCAGTATTGCTGGCCGAGAGCGTTGCCCCCGGACTTTCCCGTCAGATGTCCTATGAAAAACTGCTTGAGCTTGGGGCAATTACGCCAGTCAGCACTCAACAAGAGATGCTGCACGACTGGGCAAACCTGCACGCAATCAGGGACTGGGCGACCCTTAATGAAGTCAACCCGGTCAACGCCGATGTACTTCCGACACAGGAAATCATCAAGCAGGCCGCCAGTCACTACAACGCACACATAGAGGCCGTAACAACAGCGCTCGACGTGATCGCCACCCCACCCGTCAGTCGGCGGAAGTGGGCAATTGATGTACTGAATGAAACTAGCTGCCCACCGCTGACGCAAGTAGAGTTGCCTCGCGATCGCCGTTACAAAAGCCAGTACCATTCCGTGCTGGATATCTACATGACGCGTGATTTATTACGTCGACAGGAATACGACACCAGAACGGGCAAGAGCATCTACAAAAGATCCCCAAGCCTGTTAGCGCTGGAGCCGATCGACACCCTCTATACAACCAAGGTAAAAGAGCACTTCGAGAAATATAAATCTGCAATCGCTACGGTTTCACGGCTGGCGATGTCGCGCCTTCCCCTGCGAGACCGATTGGCGATCGAGCACGGTGAGCTGGCTATTTATCATGTGCGCAATACAACGCCGCGCGCAGGATTAGGAAGCAACAATCCACCGCGCGATGCCGCCAATACGGGAAGTTTTGGCGTGGTGATTCTATGCCGACTCGGCACGCAAATAAGCGGTTATGAATTATTCCCGTTACAGGGCATATGCCGCCGCAATCCAGAACTGGCTAAAGCCTACACGCAAGGCCGGACTCTCGATATTGGTGGGTGGTACACCGTCGGCCCTAATGGTGATGACGACCCTTTCAAGTCTTTGACCTTTCTGAATAACGCCGTTGTCGATATGGACGAGTATTTCAAAGGAAGCGAGCAAAGGGATGAAGAAGAATATAAAACAACGGGGGTCTTGCTCGAGCGCTTTGCTGAACTTGAAAGCCTGCCTGATAGGCCTCCGTACCTTCGCAGCCCGCTGCAAAGTTTCCACTCCGAACGTTTCAACATGATTGGAGAGAAGGTTGCCAACCATAATCCACCTACCACTTACGATCAGTTTTATGCCACGGGCTACGACAAAACCAAACTCCAAGAGAGGCTCGATCAAAACGACAACATCGTGGATACCATTCTTAATGTCATCATTCCGTTCAAACAGTGCATCGAAGGCATCGTTTCGGGAGACCGAGAGCGTCACAGCGAAACTGTATTCAGCTGTGTCATGGACCTTACCGCCATCCTCTTTGTCTTTGCCGGAGCGGTCGGCCCCTTCAGTAAAGCGCTGGCCAGCAGCTCAAAGCTGCTGAATCTGAGCAAGGTCGGCTCACGATTTTTGTTATCGGCGTTCAATCCGCTTGATGGCGTGCCAACACTGGCCTACGGAGGAGCCAAACTGGTTGGCAAAGGAGCGATGAAACTGAGTCACTTCGGCCATTCCGTGACCAAGGCTGGTGCAGGCCAACTGCGTGCGTTGACCGCAACAACCAGTGGCTCGTATGACCTGGTCAGGGCGCTGAACAAGACAGGCGTCGCCGCCGATATTCGCATGACGCTGCCGACAGTGGCTCACGCCCGAGCTCTGTTCAACGATGATGCGCTGGAAACGGTCGAACACATCGTCGCACGACTGAGTGGCGAGGCGGTTTCCGTCCCCAAAGGCACGTCCTCGGCAGAACTGCAGCATCTGTTCAACAATGCGACGAGAGAAGCGACTCAGTCCTCGAAAGGTTTCCGAGACCTGGAGTCATTGATCGGCCATGCCGCAGCGAACGACGTACTGATCACCTTCACAAAAAGCAAAGGCCCTCAGTTCAACGGCACCAAGTTCACTACAAACGCGGGTGACTATTCCGACACACTTGGCTTCCTGGCCGAGCTCGAAACAAAGAAAATCAACTACCTCAAGAGTCATCAGCAAAGCGTCTTGAAGCTGGATCTGGGCAAGCCGCCCTACACCGACGTAATGCCGGAATCTGCTTTCAACCCCCGGGGTTTCACCGACCATGCACAGAGGGCCGGAGCCTGGATGGTCAAGGGCTCGACCTCCGATAACGAACTGGAACACATCGTTGCGATCCTGCGTGAATACACGGGCAACAACAAATCCCTGACCGACGCGGCCGTGGTCAAAGAGATCCACAGCCGACTGGTTCCTCAACTGGCAGGGACTGTGCGTGAGGCCGGGGCGCCCTCAAAATATGGCAGCAGCGTCAGTGGTTATGCCTTGTTGGAGCAACATCTGAAGCAACTGGATGCCGCCCATGATCACTTCGACAAGCACTTGCTGGCAGCCATTGCAGGTTTTCAGGGCTTCGGCGATGGCAATGGCCGCACCGCCAGCGCGGTGTACGCGATCAGCCAGCTACGCAACCACCGATTTACACCGATGCCGAAACACGTATTCATATTGTTGAGTGACCTGGGTTGACCCCGGGTCCGTGCCCCGTTCGCCGGGGCACGGACTATTCATCGGTTTTCAACACTCACCGGCACGGTGAACCGAAACTCGGTGCCCTTTCCCGGCTCGCTGCTGGCCTCGATCCGCCCGCCATGGGCTTCAACGATGCCCTGAGTGATGTACAAACCCAGCCCGGTTCCGGTCGGATTGCCCTCCTTCACCGTCCAGTAGCGGTCAAACACATGCGCCAGGTTTTCCTTGGGAATGCCTTCGCCGGTATCACGCACGGTGAACACGATTTCGTGACCCACCGACTTCGCCAGCACGCCCACCGAGCCCCTGTGTGGCGTGAACTTGATCGCGTTGCCGATCAGGTTCGACAGCACCTGAAACAGACGTTCCGGATCGGCATGGATTTTCAGATCGGCGTCGGCTTCAAACGAGATGCTGATGTCCTTGTCCAGCGCCAGCGGCCCGAGCAGCGCCTGGGTCTCCTCGAACATCTGCCCGACATCCAGAGTCTGCGGTGCGATGCTGTAGCGCCCGGCGTCGATTTTCGAGGTATCGAGCAGGTCTTCGAGCAGCGTGTTCATGCGCCCGGCCGCTTGCTGCATGGTGTCGATGGCTGTGGAAATCCGCCGTGAGGTATGCGGGCCGTCGGAGCTGAAGGCTTTCTGCATCATGCCGCAGAGCATCGAAATCACCGTCATCGGGTTGCGCAGGTCGTGGGAGACCACCGCCACCAGCTCGTCCCGTGCTCGCACCGCCTCCTGCTCGCGGCGCACTTGCCGGGCCAGATCGTTTTCCAGGGCCGAGCGGCGCAGGTCATTGGCGGCAAACCGGTCACCGTGGCTCCATTTGGTGGAGATTCCGGCCATCTCGACTTTCCAGATTTCGAATGACGTGCGCGGGCGCAGCCGCAGGCCGGCGTCGGAGTTTTCCAGATCCAGCGGTTTGCGTGGATCGCCGCTCCAATTGATGTTCTCTTTCACTTCCGGGCGGAACCACAGCACACCGTTGTCCACCGGTTTGGGCAGGCTCATCGCAAGGACGCCGCTGGCCACTTGCTGAAACTGCGCGGCGGGCGGGTACACACTGGCCAGGTGATGACTGGCGAACACCGCCTCGCCGCTGTCCTGCAACCAGCGGTGCAAGGCGCGGATGTCATCCGGCTCCGGGCAGTTGCCGTAACGGTGCAACTGCTTGTCTTCGATGATCGCGATACCTCCCGCCCCGGCCAGCGCCATCAGCACTTGCGGCTGCTGCGCCAGACCGTCGAAAACGTTTTGCGGCGAATCGATCATTGCCTGATTGAGCAGCGCCAGCGCCTCAACCTTTTCTTCACGCTGACGGCTGATTTCCAGCGCTTCCATGGCGCTGATCTGCAGCGACAATACCTGGCCGATGGTCTGACAGGCGCTGCGCAGCTCATGCGGCACGTGCAGCGGCTGGCGGTTACCGCAACTGATCAGGCCCCACAATTTGTCGCCCTTGAGCAGGGAAATGCTCATCGATGACAGCACGCCCATGTTCTTCATGTACTGACAGTGGATCGGCGAAACGCTGCGCAGCGTGGCGAAACTCAGGTCCAGCGCGGTCTGGGTGTCAGGACGCAGCTTGGGCACCAGCGGCACCGGCTGGTAATCGGCGTTGGGGATGATCCGCAGCCAGTTGGTGCGATACAGCTCACGCGCCTGCTCGGGGATGTCAGAGGCCGGGAAGAACAGACCATTGAACACTTCCATCGACGGATCGGACGCCTCGGCAATCACCTGGCCGTGCCCCTCCTCTTCGAATCGGTAGATCAGCACCCGGTCGTAACCGGTCATCGCCTGGATTTCCTTGACGCTGATGTCGTAAAGCGCCTGCAGGGTGGTCGCCGCTTGCAGGCGCTGGAGCATGCGCCCCAGGTGGGTCTGGTTGCCGGCGACGTTACGCGGCTGGAAGTTCTCGACGTGGATTTCCAGTTCCAGAATCAACACGCCCTGATGGCGGTGCAGCAGGCCTTCGAACGCGGTGCCGTTGAGGTGAAAATGCAGCGGTCCCGCGTCGGAAAATGACGCTTGCTGCATGGCTGCGCGCACGGCAGCGGCATGCACGTCGCCGAGCAGACTATGCAGCGGCTGGCCGATCAGTTGTTCTGCCGGGCGCGCCAGCAAGGACTCGACGTTGGCGCTGATCTGAATGATTTCCAGAGCAGGCTCGCTCAGGGTCAGCAACAGGCCATGGGGCTGGATTGCGCCGGGAAAGCGGATCGGTTCGTCGGCGCAGTTGGCCAGCAGTTCTTCAAAGGCTTGTTGGTCTTGCGGGGTCATGCCAGTACCTCCCGGCTTTCGAGCCAGCGCTCGAAACAGCTGAATGTGGTTTGAGCCGCGGCGACAACAGCCGCGCGCTCGTCGACGTCCATCGGGCACGCGCCCAGGTATTCAATGAAATCGCGCCAGCGGCGGCCGGTGGCGGCGCCGTAAACGTCGAGAAAGGCTGCACCGTTGTCGGCGTCCAGACTCAGGCGCGTGGCGATTTCGCGGCGCAGGATCTGCCCGCCCAGCGTCGCGCCTTCGAGCACGTACAACACGCCCAGGCACGCCGCGCCGGAATCGATGACCGGCAATTGGCGACAGATCGGCAAGCGCTCCAGCCCCTGGGTCGACTCGCCCATGTTGTGCAGATCGCGTTGCAGGGTTGGGGTCTTGAGTCGCGGGGCGAGATCGAAATCGGCGGGAATGCAGGCGCTGTCGAGCAAGGCGGTTTCCAGTGGCTGGTAAAACCCGTAATAGGCCTGCATCAACCGGTGGAAGGCGTTCGCATCGAGCTGATCGGAGAAAAAAGGAAGGCGTTTTTCCAGTGCGATGTGCAGTTCGGCAGTGCCGGCCCGCAGATCTTGCAGCACTGGTGGCACATAAACATCACGAGCCTTTGATTGCATGTATTTCGCTCTTGGTGGGGCCGCCTGGGGCCTTGCAGGGTTGGTATGGCAGAGGGCGAAGTTATCACGGCCTCCGCCCATGCTGACTGGGCAGGCAATTTTTTTCTGCCGCAGCCACCCCCTTCGAGTCTTTCTGAGTGGCCGTGGCAGCGTAAAGTTCGACCGGGTTGATCAACGAGCATCGACGCTGTACCGCGACAGCGTCGCTTGACTGTACGGGGCGCTTCGCCCGGGGGCTGTGATAAAAATGCGCATCCACGTTTCTGGAGTGCCACCATGGACCTCGCCACGCTCACACTGTTTCTCCCGGCCTGTTTCGCCCTGAACATGGCCCCCGGCCCGAACAACCTGCTGTCGGTGAGCAATGCCACCCGTTATGGTTATCGACGTGCCTGCGCGGCCGGTATCGGGCGGATTCTGGCGTTCGCCGGGATGATCGCCCTCGCTGGCGCGGGACTGTCGGTGGTGCTGCAAACCTCGGAATGGCTGTTCCACGCGATCAAGATCATCGGCGCGGCGTATTTGTTGTACCTGGCGTGGCAACTGTGGCGGGCCAATCCCGATGCCGGGCAGCAGCTAACAGGCACCTCGGTTGGCTTTTTCCGCCTGGCGCGCCAGGAGTTTCTGGTGGCGGCGGGTAATCCGAAAGCGATCCTGCTGTTCACCGCGTTTCTGCCGCAATTCGTCGACCCGAGCCGTCCGGTACCGGCGCAATTCGCCGTGCTCGGCGCGCTGTTCCTGCTGCTGGAATGGATCGCCATTGGCGCCTACGCCTGGATGGGCCTGCACATGCGCCGCTGGTTCGCCGAGCCGCGCGGCAAACGCATCTTCAACCGTTGCTGCGCGGGACTGCTGTCGGCGGCGGCTTCGGTGCTGCTGATGGCGAAACGGGCTTAAGCCTCGGACGGGCCTTTGAGTTCGACCTGATTGCCGTCCGGGTCGAAGCAGTACAGCGACAGACCATAGCCCTCGGCGCCAAAACGTCTGGCGGCTTTTTCGACGCTCAGGCCGTGCGCCTGCAAGTGTTTGGTCAGCGCCGGTTCATCGAACGGTTCGATGCGCAGGCAGAAGTGATCGACGTTGCGCCGCTCGGCACCGGCCGCCCCGCCGCCCTTGCGCCCCAACTCACCCTGCAAGTCGACAAGATCGATCATCGAACTGCCGGCACGCAGGTGCACCAGCCCCAGTTTCTCGTTTTGCCTGACCACTTCGGCACCGAATACCTGGCCGTAAAAATCGATACTGCGCTGCAGCTCTGCGACGCGCAGGACGATGTGGTCGATACGTTGGATGATGAACGGTTGCATGGGGTTGCTTCCTCAAATCGGCGACCCGCTGATTGTGGTGCAGAATCAAAAAAATTCATTGTCGATTTTTCGGTGGAGCCATCGAAATCCTGGATTTAAGCTCTGGCCATGAACATACAAACCGCAATCCTGCCGCCCCACGCCGAGATGGTTCGCGCCATGCTCGAACGCGACACCGCCTATGAGGGGGTGTTTTTCACGGCCGTGAAAACCACCGGGATCTTCTGCCGCCCCAGTTGCACGGCGCGCAAGCCGAAACCGGAAAACGTCGAATTCTTCGCCCATGCCGATGAATGCCTGACGGCCGGCTATCGCGCTTGCCTGCGCTGCAAACCGCTGGACGCCGCCGCGATTGCCCCCGAATGGGTGCAGCGCCTGCTGACCGCCGTCGATGCGGCCCCGGAGCTGCGCTGGAGCGACGCTCAGTTGCTGGCCGCAGGCATCGAGCCGCTGAAGCTGCGGCGCTGGTTCAAGCAGCATTTCGGCATGACTTTCCACGCCTGGCTGCGCACCCGCCGGCTGGGCATGGCGCTGGGCGGAATCCGCCAAGGTACGTCGATTGACCATGCGGCGTTTGATTCCGGCTACGAATCGCTCAGCGGTTTTCGCGATGCGTTCCAGAAGTCGTTCCACATCACCCCGGGCCGGGCGGCCAACAGTGAACCGCTACTGTTCACCCGCCTGACCACGCCGTTGGGGCCGATGATCGCCATGGCCGAACATCGCGGGCTGGTGTTGCTGGAGTTTCTCGATCGCCCGGCACTGACCCGCGAGATCGATGAGCTGCAGACCCGCCACGGCTACGTGGTCGCACCGGGGCACAACGCCCATCTACAGCAGATCGAGCAGCAACTGAACGAATATTTTGCCGGTACGCGCAGCGTGTTCAGCGTACCCTTGCACCTGCCCGGCAGCGAGTTCGCGCGGCAAGTCTGGCGCGAACTGCTGAACATCCCTTATGGCCGCACCAGCACCTACGGCAGTGTCGCCGCACGCCTGGGCAAACCCGGCGCCAGTCGTGCGGTGGGGCTGGCCAACGGGCACAATCGCCTAGCGATCGTGGTGCCGTGCCATCGGGTGATCGGTGCGGATGGCTCGCTGACCGGCTATGGTGGTGGGCAGCCGCGCAAGGCGTTTCTGCTGCGGCTGGAAAACGCCGCCGTGCAGCTCACGCAGCCACTGGCTTTCTGACCACGGCACAACATAAGAGAAGGGATTTCGATGAGCACACTCGACACACAGTTTCACCAGCTGCACCAGGATGGCCTGCTGATCCTGACCAACGTCGCCGATGCCACCGGTGCGCGACTGGTCGAGCACGCGGGCGGCAAAGCGGTCGCCACCAGCAGCGCGGCAGTGGCCTGGGCCCATGGTTATCCGGACGGCAATACCCTGCCCCTCGAACGCTTGATGTCCACCGTGGAGTCCATCGCCCGGGTGATCAAGGTGCCGCTGAGCGTGGACATCGAAGCCGGTTATTCCGATGACCTGGGGCGCGTGGCCGAGGTCATCGATGCGGTGCTGGCCGCTGGTGCGGTCGGGATCAATATCGAGGACGGCAGCGGCGCACCGGAGCTGTTGGCGCGCAAGATCGAAGTGGCGCGGCAAGTCGCTCAGAAGCGTGATGTGAAGCTGTTCATCAACGCCCGCACCGACGTTTACCTAAAAGGCTTGGTCCCGGCGCAAGACCGCGTCGCTGAAACCCTGCGGCGCTCGGCGCTGTACCAGGCGGCCGGGGCTGATGGTTTGTTCGCGGCCGGCGTCACCGCTGCCTATGAAATCGAGGCGATCTGCAAAGGCACATCGTTGCCGGTCAACGTCCTGGGGTTCGCCAGCCTGCCCTCGCCCGAGGAGCTTCAGGCCCTGGGTGTGCGCCGTTTGAGCGCCGGCTCCGGCATCGCCGAGTTCCTCTATGGCGCAATGGATACCCTGGTGAAAAGTTTCCTTGCCAGCGGCAAGCTCGACACCCATGCGCTCAAGGCGCTGACCTACGGCGAAGTCAACGGTCTGCTGAAATAAGCATGGCCGAGCGTTATCAAGCGGCCCGCAAACATCTGGCCGCACTCGACGAGGACTGGCAGCGGCACATCAGCGCTGTCGGCCCCTGCCTGCATCAACCGCACCCGGCGCGTGATCCTTACGAGTCGCTGGTGCGGGCGATTGCCTATCAGCAACTGCACGCCAAGGCCGGCGACGCGATTGTCGGGCGTCTGGTGGCGTTGTTTCCCGGGCAGACGTTCCCCCGACCTGCGCAGATTCTGGCGGCGGGCTTCGATCAACTGCGCGGCTGTGGCTTCTCGGCGGGCAAGATCGCGACGATTCAGGGCATCGCCCAGGCAAGCCTGGACGGCGTGGTGCCGGATTATCCCACCGCGCTGGCGATGGACGACGAGGCGTTGATCGAGCGCCTCGTCAGCCTGCGCGGGGTTGGCCGCTGGACTGTGGAGATGCTGCTGATTTACAGCCTGGAGCGCATGGATATCCTGCCAGCGGACGACTTTGGCGTGCGCGAGGGCTACCGGCGATTGAAGGGGCTGGAAGTGCAGCCGACGCGCAAGCAGATGATCGAAATCGGCCTGACGTGGAGCCCGTACCGGACGGTGGCAGCGTGGTATTTGTGGCGCGTGGCAAAACCGTTGCCCTCACCCTTGCCCTCTCCCTCCATGAGAGGGCAAGGGTGAGGGTTGGCTTTTCACAGACCTGATTTCAACTTGCTGAACGCCCGGATCAACGCCCGGTTGAACACCTTGCCATTGTCATTCTTGCTGTACAGCGAAGCCCGCACCGCCTCTGACGGGTACGTCCCCGGATCATTGCGGATCGACGCATCCACCAAGCCGTCCGCCGCCGTGATCGCGTTGGCGTAGTGGATGGTGTCGGTGATTGGCGCAATCACCTCGGGGGTCATCAGGTAATCCATCAACGCCAGCCCGGCCTGCGGATGCGGTGCATCCTTGGGAATGACCATGGCGTCAAACCAGATCAGCGTGCCTTCTTTCGGGATGCGGTAACTGAGCTTGAACGGCTTGTTCGCCGCCTGCGCCTGCCCTGCCGCAATCGCCACGTTGCCGTTCCACGACATCGCTACGCAGGTGTTGCCGTTGGCCAGGTCGCTGATGTTCAGGTCATTGTCGAAGTAGCGAATGTACGGGCGGATCTTCGCCAGTTGCTGCTCGGCGAGTTTCAGGTCGTCGAGGCTCTGCCGGTTGATGTCCAGGCCCATGTATTTCATGACCGCCGCGAACACCTCGTTCGGGTCGTTGAGCAGGCTCACCCCGCAATCGGCAAATTTCGATACCACCGCCGGGTCGAACAGCATCGCCCAGCTGTCGGTTGGCGCATTCGGCAGGCGCTGCCGGATCGCGTCTTCCCGATAACCCACCCCGGTGGTGCCCCAGGCATAGATCCCGGCGTAGCGGTTGCCCGGATCGAACACCGCCATGTGCTGGCGAAACTCTTCACCCACCCCGGTAAAGTGCGGCACCCGTGCCTTGTCCAACGGCTGGATCGCGCCGCTCTCGATGGCCCGCGACAGGTGCTGGCCGGCGGTCAGCACCAGGTCATAGCCACTACGTCCGGTGAGTAGTTTGGTCTCCACGGTTTCCAGCGAATCGAAGTGATCGGCGACCACGTGAATGCCGGTTTTTGCTTCGAAATTCTTCAGCGTATCCGGGGCCAGGTATTCGCCCCAGATGTACAGGTTAACCACCGGTTTGGCCGTGTCGGCGGCCTGCACACACAGGGGTGCAAGCACCAGCAGTAACGCTTGAGTCAGTTTGTGCAGGCCCATCATTACACCCCCTTTTTGTAAGGCGTGCCGGCGTACTGCGGCATGGTGATACACGCGACGTTGCCGCCACCGAGAAGGATTTCCCGGGAGTTTTCAATGCCGACGATCTTGTGCTGCGGGAACAGTTCGGCAAGGGTCGCCAGTGCCACCTGATCGTTGCGATCACCAAACAGCGGCACCACGATCGAGCTGTTGCCGGCGTAGTAGTTGATGTACGACGCACAGATTTTCGTGCCGGCCTGACGGGTGTGGGTGCTGTCCTGCTGATCAAGGCCTTCGGCTTCTTCGGCGGTCCACTCCAGCACGTCCGGTTGCGGCAGCTTGTGCACGATCAACTCGCGACCGCGACTGTCGCGGGTGCTGCGCAGGATGTCGTAGGCCTCCTGATAGATTTCCCATTGCGGGTCGTTGCGGTTGTCGGTCCATTGCAGCACCACTTCGCCGGGACGCACGAAACATGCGAGGTCATCGACATGGCCGTCGGTTTCATCGAACTTGCAGCCACGTGGCAGCCAGATCACCTGCTCGGCACCGAGGTAATCGGTCAGGCGCCGGGTGACTTCGTCCTTGCCCAGATGCTGGTTGCGATTGCGGTTGAGCAGGCATTGTTCGGTGGTGAGGATGCTGCCCTGGCCGTCGCTCTGGATGCCGCCCAGTTCGGCAATCAGCGGTGCGCGGTAGCGGTCGAAACGCTCGATTTCGAGGATCTTGCTGGCGATCTGATCGTCCTTGTCCCACGGGTAGTAGAGACCGCCGTCCAGGCCACCGTAGGCGTTGAACTCGAAATCGACGCCGCGCACTTCGCCGCGCTCATCGTTGACCACAAAGCAGGGGCCGCTGTCGCGGAACCAGGTGTCGTTGCAGGTCATCTCGACCACGCGCACTTGCGGCGGCAACTGGCGGCGGGCGGTGGCGAATTGCGCGGCCGAAGCGCAGACGGTGACGGGTTCGCTGTGGGAGATCGCCGTGACAATCTGCACCCAGACTTTCTGCGCCGGTTTCGCGCCGTTGCGCCACACGTCGGTGCGCTCCGGCCAGCCGAGCCAGCAGCCGGTCTTGCGTTCGAATTCGCCGGGCAGACGGAAGCCGTCGCGTTTAGGGGTAGAGTCGAGCAAACGTGCCATGATCAAACCTCGTCTTGGGGATGGGAATGACCACAGGCTACGGTCGCGGACGCGTGGCCCGCCAACGATGATTATTTCGGAACCGTTGAATTCAATTCATCAATCGGCCAACTGATCGTTGAACCATTCGAGCATCTGCGCGACCGCCGGACGCTCCAGGCGCAGCCGTTCGCAAACCAGCGCGTATTGGCCGAGCGCGGTCATGCTGGAGGTGAATGGCCGCACCAGTCGCCCGCTCAGCAAGTCCTCGTGCGCGGTAAGGTTGTCGCCCATCGCCACCCCCTGCCCCTGCGCCGCCGCTTCCAGCGCCAGCCCGGCATGGGCGAAATACAGTTGGCGCTGCGGACGTAGATCGCCGGCATGACTGGTGAGCCACGCGGTCCAGGTCTTGCCGTCCTGGTCGTCGTGCAGCAGGCAATGGCGCGCGAGGTCTTTCGGGGTTTTCAACGTGCCCTGGTTGAACAGCCCGGGGCTGCACACCGGGAAGAACTGCAGCGCCGGCAACGGCCGCACGAAGTAGGCGCTGCTATCCACCGGGCCTGTGCCGTAGGTGATCGCCAGATCGATGTCTTCACCGGGCGCGCTGGCGTCGATCGGCTGTTCGTAGAGATGCAGGGTGATGTGCGGGTAGCGCGCATAGAAATCGGTGAGGCGGTTCATCAGCCACTTTTGCGCCAGTTCTGCCGTCACAGCCAGGCGCAATACCGCCAACGACGAGGGGTCGCGCAGTTCATCGCAGGCCTCGCCGATCAGTTCAAAGGCTTGCTGCAGGCTTTGCATCAGGCGTCCGGCGGCGATGGTCGGGCGGATCTGCCGGCCTTCGCGGATGAACAGCGAAACGCCGAGTTGCTCTTCGAGCTGACGGATCTGGTGGCTGACCGCACTGTCAGTGACGCACAGCTCAGCGGCAGCGCGGCCGAAATGCGCATGACGGGCGGCGCACTCGAAGGTTCGCAGAGCGGCCAGTGAGGGGAGTTTTCGCATGGGGTGATCCCTTTTTTGTGGGCCATGCTGACCGGGCTGGCGGTGGGCGTCCAGTGGCTGCGCGTTATCGTTCTTCGCGAGCAAGCCCGCTCCCACATTTTGAAATGCGTTCCCCCGTGGGAGCGGGCTCGCTCGCGAAGGCGTCAGCATGATCGCCACAAACCTTCTAGGCTGAACCGGACTACTTCAGCCCACCGGAGGCCCCTCATGCACCTCGAAGGCTCCTGCCACTGCGGCGCCGTCACCTTCAGCCTGACCAGCGCCCACCCTTACCCTTATCAACGCTGCTACTGCTCGATCTGCCGCAAGACCCAGGGCGGTGGTGGCTATGCGATCAACCTCGGTGGCGACTCGACAAGCCTCAAGGTCCAGGGTCGCAAGAACATCAGCATCTACCACGCGAAAATGAAGGACGAAGGCGAAAAGCGCGCCCACCGCAGCACCGCCGAACGGCATTTCTGCTCACAGTGCGGCAGCGCTTTGTGGCTGTTCAGCCCGCAATGGCCGGAGTTGATCCACCCGTTCGCCTCGGCCATCGACACGCCATTGCCGACACCGCCGGAACATACGCATTTGATGCTCGGCTCGAAGGCGCCATGGGTTGAGGTGGACGCAACGCCTGGGGACAAGCAGTTTGAGGTTTATCCCGAAGAGTCGATTGCGCAGTGGCATGAACGGTTGGGGCTGGTCAAATGAGTCGGGAATTGCGGTGTGATTGATGGCCTCTTCGCGAGCAAGCCCGCACCCACATTTGGAATGCATTCAACCTGTGGGAGCGAGCCTGCTCGCGAAGAAGCCGGGACTGGCAACGCAGATCAATCCAGATGCGCCCAGGTCATCCGAAACGACGCCCCACCCCAAACCGACTCCCCCACTTCGACCTGCCCGCCATGGGATTGCGACACCCGCCGCACCAGTGCCAGCCCCAAACCAAAGCCGCCCGTGCGCCGATCACGGCTGGCATCGAGCCGCGAGAACGGCTCGAAGATCTTCTCCCGCCCGTCCACCGGCACACCCGGGCCGTCGTCGTTGACCCGCACCTCGTAATAATCACCGGTGCGCACCAGCGTTACTTCAACGCGCTGTTCGGCATAACGAATAGCATTGCGTAGCAGATTGATCACCGCCCGCGCCATGAATCGCGGCTCGATGCGCACTGTGTCGATCCGACAATCACCGATCAGCAATTGCACCCCCGCCGCTTCTGCCTCCAGCGCCACGCTGCCGACCACGCTGTCGAGCCAGTTGGCGGCCTGAATGTTCTCACGCTTGATCACCGTTGCACCGCGTTCCAGGCTGGCGTAGGTCAGCAGTTCGGAGACCATTTCCTCCAGCTCGCCAAGATCGGCGTACATGTCGGCGATCAGTTCGCGGTTCTGGCTGGCGTCCGGTTGCTGCTTGAGCTGATCGAGCTCAAACGACAGCCGCGCAATCGGCGTACGCAGTTCATGGGATACGGCGTTGGTCAGCTCGCGCTGATTGGCGATCAGGCTCTCGATGCGCGCCGCCATCAGGTTGAAGTGCTCGGCCAGGTCGCGGATGTTCGAGCGCTTGGACAGTTGAATGCGCACCGACAGGTCGTTATCGCCAAAGCGCTCGGCGGCCAGGCGCAGTTTCTCCAGATCGCGCCAGTGCGGGCGCACCCAGAAGAACAAGACGATGCCGATCAGCACCGCGAGCATCGCGTAAGCCACCGCAATGTAGAACGGCATCAGGCTCGGCTCCGGCGGCAACTTGATGCTGAGCAACTGCGAACCACCGTCGATGTTGCTGATGAACTGGGTGTAGTTGTCGCGAATCACCAGCAGGTTCTGCGCCAGCTCGGATTTTTCTTCAGGGCTGAGAGCCAGTTGATCAGCCTCCACCAGCTTCAGCGACAAGCCGTAGTGCGGGCGCAGCGCCTCCAGTTGCTGCTCGCGCGCCGCGCCTTGCTGATCGCGCATGTGCTCGACCAGTGACCACGCCTGCCCACGCACCGCTTCACGGTTGTAGGCCTGCATCTGATTGTCGAGCAATGCGTTGAAGGTGTGCTCGACGGTTTGCAGGGCCAGCACCAGCCCCACCGTCATCACCAGAAACAGCCCGAGGAATAACCGCAGCATCTACAGCTCCCACGCGAACGGATTGAACAGATAGCCCTTGCCCCACACGGTCTTGATGCAGACCGGCTCGCGGGGATTGTCCTTGAGCTTGTTGCGCAATTTGCTGATGTACACGTCGACACTGCGATTGAGCCCGTCGAAGGCAATGCCGCGCATGCGGTTGAGGATGTCATCGCGCGACAGGGTCTTGCCGGCAGCGCTGGCCAGCAGCCACAACAGCTCGAACTCCATGGTGGTCATTTCAATGATTTCGCCGGCCAGGCGCACTTCGCGACAGCTGCGATCAATGCTCAACCGGCCGAACTCCAGCGAGCTGACGACGCCGCTGTCCGGCACCTGGCGCCGCTGCAAGGCGCGCAGCCGCGCCAGCAGCACCGGCGGCTTGATCGGTTTGATCACGTAGTCATCGGCGCCGGATTCCAGGCCGAGAATGTGGTCGAGGTCGTCTTCCTTGGCGGTGAGGATGACAATCGGCGTGTCCGACACGCTGCGGATTTCCCGGCACACGTGCAGCCCACTCTGCCCCGGCAGCATCAGGTCGAGCACCACCACTTTGGGCTGGAACTCGAGAAACGCGGCCATCGCCAGATCACCGCGATGCACTGCGCGCACCTCGTAGCCATGCTGTTCGAGAAAGTGCGCAATCAGCGTGGCCAGACGCTCATCGTCTTCGACCAGCAGGACTTTGCCAAAACCCAGGTTATCCATAACGACCGTCTGCCAACCCATGTGTGAAGTGGCCGACATTATGGCGGCAATCGCGGGTGTGGCGTGGTTGCAGGCAGCAAAAACCGGCCACTGGGGCCGGTTTTCGGTGATATTTCATACTCTTAAGAGTTTTTAACAGTTTGTGTGTCAGGCCGCGGCCGGCACACCGCTGTGGAAGCGAAACTCTTCATCCGGCGATTCGATCAGTTCCTGCTCGGCAGCGCGGACCTTTTCGATCACCTGGGCGATGTCCTTCGCGTCGCCGTACTGGTAAGCCAGCTTCAGATAACCCTGAAAATGCCGCGCCTCGCTTTTCAGCAGGCCGAAATAGAACTTGCCGAGTTCTTCGTCCAGATGCGGCACCAGCGCCTCGAAACGCTCGCAACTGCGTGCTTCGATGAACGCGCCGACCACCAGCGTATCGACCAGTTTCACCGGCTCGTGACTGCGCACCACTTTGCGCAGGCCGGAGGCATAACGCCCGGCATGCAGCTGGCGCAACTCGATCTTGCGGCGCTTCATGATGCGCATGACTTGTTCGTGGTGCACCAACTCTTCCCGGGCCAGACGCGACATCATGTTGATCAGGTCGACGTGGGAATGGTACTTGGCAATCAGGCTCAGCGCGGTGCTGGCGGCCTTGAACTCGCAGTTCTTGTGGTCGATCAGCAGTGTTTCCTGGTCGGCCAGTGCAGCCTGGACCCAGGCGTCGGGCGTGCGGCAGCCAAGGAATTCGTGGATTTCGGGCAGGATCATGGGGCTCACGGTAAAGGTATTGGCGCGAAGGGCGCCGATTATACCGGCCTGCCCGCAGACCACCAGTCGCAGGCGTTGATATGCATCAAGTCGCAGGCCGATGAGCAGCAACTATAGTTGTGCAACGCCGTGCCTTTTCTTTGCTGGAGACTCCGCTCATGCAAGCCATTCGCAGCATTCTGGTGGTCATCGAACCCGAACATTCGGAAAGCCTGGCGCTCAAGCGCGCCAAGTTGATCGCCGGCGTGACCCAGGCGCATCTGCACCTGCTGGTGTGTGACCGCAAACACGACCACGCCGGCATGCTCGGCGTGCTCAAAGCCGCGCTGATCGCCGACGGCTACAGCGTGACCACCGAACAGGCGTGGAACGAGAGCCTGCACGAAACCATCATCGATGTGCAGCAGGCCGAAGGCTGCGGGCTGGTGATCAAACAGCACTTTCCTGACAGCGCGCTGAAAAAAGCCTTGCTGACCCCGGCGGACTGGAAACTGCTGCGTCACTGCCCGACCCCGGTGCTGCTGGTGAAAACCTGCACACCATGGAAGGACCGGGTGATTCTGGCAGCGGTCGACGTGGGCAACGCCGATGGCGAACACCGGCATTTGCACACGACGATCATCGATCACGGCTTTGACATCGCCAGCCTGGCCAAAGGGCATCTGCATGTAATCAGTGCGCACCCGTCGCCGATGCTCTCGGCGGCTGACCCGACCTTTCAGCTCAAGGAAACCATCGAGGCCAGGTATCGCGAGCAATGCCGGGCGTTTCAGGCCGAATTCGATGTCGATGACGCTCATCTGCACATCGAAGAAGGCCCGGCGGATGTGCTGATCCCGTTCATGGCGCACAAGCTGGAAGCGGCGGTGACCGTCATCGGCACTGTGGCGCGGACCGGGTTGTCAGGGGCGCTGATCGGCAATACCGCCGAAGTGGTGCTTGATTCGCTGGAAAGCGATGTGCTGGTGCTCAAGCCGCAGGAGGTTGAGGACCATCTGGTGGAGCTGGCGGTGAAGCACTGAGAATTGCGCTGTATTGGATGGACCCTTCGCGAGCAAGCCCGCTCCCACATTTGAAATGCACTCCTACCTTTGGAATGCATTCCTCTGTGGGAGCGGGCTTGCTCGCGAAGCTTTTGATCTTCAGGCGCCAAAGGCGTCCTTGAGGAAGCCGGGCGCAATGTAGCGCTGGTAATGCGCTTCCGACAGCAGGAAGAATTCCCGATCAATGGCATCGCGCAGTTCCGGCAGGTTCCAGTCGCGGAACTCCGGCAGCAACACCATCCCATAGGCTTCCAGATTAATGATCACCCGCGCCCCGCGAGCAATCAGCTGATAGGCCCAGCAATATTCCGACTGGTGCGGCACGAAGCGGATCTTGCGCTGCTCCAACTGCTGGCGCAGGCGCGCCGAATCGAAGATCTCGACCTTGCCCGCCATCACTTGTGACAGCAATTGCTCAAGACGCAACCACACCGCGCGCTTTTCCTCCTCGTTGTAACCATTCCAATTGATCACTTCGTGGTGGAAACGCTTGCAGCCGCGGCACACCAGATCTCCGTAAACAGTGGAGCAGAGGCCGACGCAGGGGGTCTTGATGGTCTGATTGGGCATAAATTGGCAAAACACTGAAACGCGGAACAGGCCGGCATGTTAGCCCTTTGTCGGGCATTGATCACCCCTCAAACGTCAGGGACAAGCGCTGGATCGCGGTTTGCTCCGCCCGCGCACAACGCCACCAAAGTCCAATAGAGTCCGACTTACCTTTAAATTTTTTTTGCCGTAGAATCAGCCAGCCTTTTAAGGCGCCAATGTCCGTTAGAAGCTGTTTTCAAAGCGTCACGAGCACAGTCGTTCCTTCAGAGCGGTGTTGGCGAAGGGTTTTTCCAGCGGGGAAAAGCCCAACGCCAACCCTCATCAGCTCCCCGTTCTGCAGGCGTAAAACTTTGAAAGCAGCTTCTGTAAGGAATTGCCGGTAATTCTGGCCAAACGACCCACAACGTCGTGAGGTGCATGAGTACGGCAATTTCGGGATGAGCGTCCCGGACACCCATTTGGGACCACTGATGAGGGTAATAACTGTGCTTGAAGCCTACCGCAAACATATCGAAGAGCGTGCAGCCCTGGGTATCGTTCCCCAGCCGCTTAACGCCGAACAAACTGCAGGCCTGGTCGAGCTGCTGAAGAATCCTCCGGCTGGCGAAGAAGCTTTCCTCGTTGACCTGATCACCAATCGCGTACCACCTGGAGTGGACGAAGCCGCTTACGTCAAAGCCGGTTTCCTGTCGGCTCTGGCCAAAGGCGAAGTCTCCTCCCCTCTGCTGGACAAGAAGCGCGCTGTAGAACTGCTCGGCACCATGCAGGGCGGCTACAACATCGTGACCCTGGTCGAACTGCTGGACAACGCCGAGCTGGCGCCCGTGGCTGCCGAAGAACTCAAGCACACCCTGCTGATGTTCGATGCCTTCCACGACGTGGCTGAAAAAGCCAAGAACGGCAACGCTCACGCCAAAGCCGTGCTGCAATCCTGGGCTGACGGCGAGTGGTTCAAGAAGCGCCCTGTTCTGGCCGACAAGATCAGCCTGCGCGTGTTCAAGGTCACCGGCGAAACCAACACCGACGACCTGTCCCCTGCTCCAGATGCCTGGTCGCGTCCTGACATCCCGCTGCACGCCCTGGCCATGCTGAAAATGGCCCGTGACGGCATCGTTCCGGACGAGCAAGGCAAGACCGGCCCGATGAAGCAGATCGAAGAAATGCGCGGTCAAGGCTTCCCGATCGCCTACGTCGGTGACGTGGTCGGTACCGGTTCCTCGCGTAAATCCGCAACCAACTCGGTCCTGTGGTTCTTCGGCGATGACATCCCTTACGTGCCGAACAAGCGCGCTGGCGGTTTCTGCTTCGGCAGCAAAATCGCTCCGATCTTCTACAACACCATGGAAGATGCCGGCGCACTGCCAATCGAGTTCGACGTTACCAACATGAACATGGGCGACGTGATCGACCTGTACCCGCATGCTGGCAAAGTCTGCAAACACGGCACTGACGAAGTCCTGACCACCTTCGAAATGAAGACCCCGGTTCTGTTGGACGAAGTACGTGCCGGCGGCCGTATTCCGCTGATCATCGGCCGTGGCCTGACCGAGAAGGCTCGCGCCGAACTGGGTCTGCCTGCGTTCGATCTGTTCAAAAAGCCTGAAGCACCGGCTGAAAGCACCAAGGGTTTCACCCTGGCGCAGAAAATGGTCGGCAAGGCGTGCGGTCTGGCAGAAGGCCAAGGCGTACGTCCTGGCACCTACTGCGAACCGAAGATGACCACCGTAGGTTCTCAGGACACCACCGGTCCGATGACCCGTGACGAACTGAAAGACCTGGCGTGCCTGGGCTTCTCCGCTGATCTGGTCATGCAGTCCTTCTGCCACACCGCGGCGTATCCGAAGCCGATCGACGTGACCACCCACCACACCCTGCCTGACTTCATCATGACCCGCGGCGGCGTTTCCCTGCGTCCGGGCGACGGCATCATCCACTCGTGGCTGAACCGCATGCTGCTGCCAGACACCGTCGGTACCGGTGGTGACTCGCACACCCGTTTCCCGATGGGCATCTCGTTCCCGGCCGGTTCCGGTCTGGTCGCGTTCGCCGCTGCCACCGGCGTCATGCCGCTGGACATGCCGGAATCGATCCTGGTGCGCTTCAAAGGCAAGATGAAACCTGGCATCACCCTGCGTGACCTGGTTCATGCCATTCCTTACTTCGCCATCCAGAACGGTCTGCTGACCGTCGAGAAGAAAGGCAAGAAAAACGCCTTCTCCGGCCGCATCCTGGAAATCGAAGGCCTGGAAGGTCTGACCCTGGAACAGGCGTTCGAACTGTCCGACGCCTCGGCCGAACGTTCGGCTGCCGGCTGCACCATCAAGCTGTCGAAAGAGTCGATCACCGAGTACCTGAACTCCAACATCACTCTGCTGCGCTGGATGATCGGCGAAGGCTACGGCGACGCACGTACCCTGGAACGTCGCGCTCAAGCGATGGAAGCCTGGGTTGCCAACCCGGAACTGATGGAAGCCGATGCCGACGCCGAATACGCCGAAGTCATCGAAATCGATCTGGCCGACATCAGCGAGCCGGTACTGTGCGCGCCGAACGACCCGGACGATGCCCGTCTGCTGTCCAGCGTTGCTGGCGAGAAGATCGACGAAGTGTTCATCGGTTCGTGCATGACCAACATCGGTCACTTCCGCGCTGCCGGTAAACTGCTGGATCAGGTCAAGGGTCAGCTGCCAACCCGTCTGTGGCTGTCGCCACCGACCAAGATGGACGCTCACCAACTGACCGAAGAAGGCTACTACGGCATCTACGGCAAGGCCGGCGCACGCATGGAAATGCCAGGCTGCTCGCTGTGCATGGGTAACCAGGCACGCGTTGAGCCGAACAGCACCGTGGTCTCGACGTCCACCCGTAACTTCCCGAACCGTCTGGGCGACGGCGCGAACGTCTACCTGGCTTCGGCCGAACTGGCGTCCGTTGCTTCGATCCTGGGTCGCCTGCCGACCGTCGAGGAGTACATGGAATACGCTGGCAAGATCGACAGCATGGCGGCCGATGTCTACCGCTACCTGTCCTTCGACCAGATCGCCGAGTTCCGTGAAGCTGCTGCGAACGCCAAGATCCCGGTCGTTCAAGCCTAACGTTGCAACGCAATGAAAAACGCCGCCCATCGTGAGATGAGCGGCGTTTTTTTATGCCTGAATGACCTGTGGGAGCGGGCTTGCTCGCGAATGCGGTGTGTCAGCTACATTTTTATCGACTGACACAACGCTATCGCGAGCAGGCTCACTCCTACAGGGGGTTATGGGTTGAGCTTGCGGGCCTGCTGCACCGCGCCATCCACGCTCAACCCACTGAGGATCACCCCGTTGGCCGTCACCTCCGGCAACGCCTCCAGCACCGCCAGCGCTTCATGCTTGAGCCGCGCCAGAATCAGCCGCTTGCCTTCCTGATGCACCCGCAGAAAAAACTCCTGCATCGCCTCGATACTGGTGCCATCCAGATCCGGGGTTTCTTCAAGACTGAAGATCACCGTGTGCACCGGCGCGTCCGAATGCCGGATCAGACGCAATGCCGCGCCGAGAATCCGCTCCACATTGGCAAAGAACAACGCCTCACTGGGCCGCACAATCAACACCCCCGGCTCAGAGACAGCCGTCGGATGGCGCTGCAGATCGACAAAATCATGCCCGCCGTCGATCCGCCCGAGCACCTGAATATCCGCTGCCGACATCTGCTTGAGCATCAGCAACACGCTGATGGCCACCGACACCAGCAGTCCATCCAGAATCCCCAGCACCAGCACCGCCCCTACCGCACACAACACCAGCACCCGGTCCCGGCGCCAGATGAAATAGCGTCCCAGCGGCTGCAGACTCAAACCACGGCCCAGCGCATGCATGACGATGGCGGCCAGAATCGGTTCCGGTGTCAGGGCAATCCACGGCAATACGGTCAGCACGATCACCAGCACCACCAGCGCCGCCACGCCCCCGGCCCAGCGTGAAGTTGCCCCGGCCGCCTCGTTCGCCGACGTCGCCGAATACCCTGCCCCCGCCGGCATGCCATGAAACAGCCCGGACAACAGGTTCGATGCACCCAACGCCAGCAGGTCACGGTTGGAGGTCACACGATCACCGTGCTTGAGCGCGAACGAACTGATCGAGCCGTAAGACTCGGCATACAGAATCATCACCAGCGCAAACCCTACTTCGCCCAGCCGCAGCCAATCGGCGAACGGCAGCACCGGCAGGTTCGGCACCTCCAGGCTCAGGTCGATCAAGCCGATCAGCGGCACGCCATGTGCCGGCAGATTCAGCCATTGCCCGGCAACGATGCCGATCACCACCACCAGCAAACCACCGGGCACCCGTGGAAAGCGGGCAAACAACCCCAACAATACCAACGCGACCGCCGCCACAGCGGCGGCCGGCCAGTTCCATTGCGGCAATTGTTCAAGCAGTTGCGGGGCGAAACGCACCAGATTGGCATCAGTCAGGTGCACGCCGACCACACTGGCGACCTGCTTGAGAATGATGGTCAGCGCCAGGCCGAAGGCAAATCCGCGCAACACCGGTTTGGCGATAAACGAGGTGACGCTGCCGAAACGAAAGATCCCCGCCAGCAAGAACAGCCCGCCAGTGACCAGCACCAGCCCGACCGCCAGCGTCGCGCGCAACTGCGGGTCACCATTGGCCATGGTCGCGGTGGCCGCCGCCAGTACCGCCGCAGATGAAGATGTCGCCGAAACAATGGCAAAGCGGCTGGTGCCAAACAGCCCATAGCAGAGCAGCCCGGCAAACAGCGCGATCACCCCCGCCTGCGGCGCCAGCGCGGCGATGGTCGAATAAGCGACCGCTTCGGGCAACAGCAGACCGGCAATCGACAGACCGGCGAGGATGTCCTGCCAGCGATTGGGTGGTGCTACAGGTTGGGGCGCGCTCGACAATCCACTGTCTCCAGACGAAAAAAAGCCGCTGTGCGCATCACGCACAGCGGCCACTGTAGCTGAGTATCCGGCGCTTTGGCTTACGCCGTCAGCGAATAAATCACCGCCGAAATGGCCACCAGACCTACCGCGGTAACGAACACGTTCGATGCCTGACCGCGATAGCGCGCCATCGCTGGCACTTTGCGAATCGCGTACATCGGCATCAGGAACAGGATCGCCGCGATCACCGGACCACCGACAGCCTCGATCATCCCGAGAATGCTCGGGTTCAGGGTCGCAACGATCCAGCACACCACCAGCATGAACGCCGCGACGATGCGATCCAGGGCCTTGGCGCCCGGACGCTTGCCGCTTTTGACGATCAGGCCCTTGAGGCCTTCGCTGGCGCCGATGTAGTGACCGAGAAACGACTTGGAGATCGCCACGAATGCAATCAACGGCGCCGCAAACGCAATGGCCGGGTTGCTGAAGTGGTTAGCCAGATAGGACAGGATCGACAGGTTCTGCGCCTTGGCTTCAGCCAGTTGCTCCGGCGACAGGGTCAGCACGCAACTGAAGACGAAGAACAGCACCATCACCACCATCAACAGGTGTGCACGGCAGAGGATCTGCGAGCTGCGCTGCTCCGCATTGGCACCGTAACGACGCTTCTGGTCCACCGCGAACGCCGAAATGATCGGCGAATGGTTGAACGAGAACACCATCACCGGGATCGCCAGCCACAGCGTGTGCAGCAATGCCGACGGCGCTGGCACTTGCGATGCCGTGGTGAGAATACCGCCGGTCCAGTGCGGGATCAGGTACACCGCGAGGAACAGCAGCGCGACGATGAACGGATAGACCATCAGGCTCATCGCCTTGACGATCGCCGTTTCGCCGCAACGCACCACAGCCAGCAGGCCGAGGATCAGCACGAACGACAGCAACACGCGTGGCGGCGGCGTGATATGCAGTTGGTGTTCAAGGAAGCTGGCGACCGTGTTGGTCAGGCCGACGCTGTAGATCAGCAGGATCGGGAAGATGGCGAAGAAGTACAGCAGGGTGATCAGCGCACCGGCCTTGATGCCGAAATGTTGCTCGACCACGTCGGTGATGTCGGCGCCTTCGCGACCGGAGAGCACGAAGCGGGTCAAGCCGCGGTGGGCGAAGAAGGTCATCGGGAAGGCCAGCAGCGCGAGGATCACCAGCGGCCAGAAGCCACCCAGACCCGCGTTGATCGGCAAAAACAGGGTACCGGCGCCAATGGCCGTCCCGAACAGTCCCAACATCCACGTGGTGTCATGGCGATTCCAGCTCGACAGTTCAGCTGGTGCTGCCGCTTCATAGCGTGCGTCGACGCTATTGGCCTGATCATTCATCCGGTCGGATCTCCGCATTCCGGTCACTTGCCACTCGGTCAGGACGCGTCGGAAAAAACCGACAGACATGCTCCGGCCGAAACAGGGGCGCGATTCTCCGCGATAAATGAGCAGAAGCAAAGACTTAGCTGAGGAATGGTTGTACGGATCAGATAACCAGGTTGTCGTTTTCTGGAAAATGACTGTCGGCAACAGGTATGCGCCATGTCGTTTTCTGGCAAGCTTCAGTGCAATGTGCGATCGGGAAGACTTGATCAGATCGATCGGGCCAGGAGGAATCCGAGTGACATGCAAAAAAGGCCGAACACCAGCATTCCCCAGATTGGGTACATATCGCCCTTGTTTTTAATACGCATTCTTTCCTCCCACTCATCGTGCTCTCGTTCCAGTTCTTCCATTCTGGCTTTGTGGTCATAGGTGCTCATGTCGATGTCCCTTGCTGAGTGATAGACCTGTCTGTCGTGAAACGCGCACGCTCAATACTTGAAAAAAAAGCCTGCTACTGCAGTGATGGCTGTCGCAATCCCAGCCAATACTGCGAGCGGATACAAATTCGTTTCCCTGCTTAGCTTTTTTTCTTCCGCCAGAAGTTTTTTTCTTTCGGCTATGAGTTTGCGTGTTTCATTTTGGAGCCGTTCGAGCTCCAGATGTTCTCGATTGTTTTGAAGCATTCGCCTTCCTTGGCTGTTGGCAGTGACTGCCCGGGCTGCTCTGTGCCCACATGATTTCGCGTTCATCGCCGTTCCGATAGCAGATGCATCCGCCAACTTCGTAGGCAGAATCCGCAAGTTTCGTAGGTAGCCACCGACGCTTTCGCAAGCTGGCTCATACCCACAGGTGATCACCTTCCAAAGGTGGGAGCGAGCCTGCTCGCGAAGGCGTCGGTTCAAGCACCCGATACTTTCAATTTCGCCCAATTCATCTAGCGTCAATGAGTCCCCTGCCCCATGGAGTCTCTGCCCATGCCCCTCGTCCGCGTCGAAATCAAGAAACACGCCGATCCCACGTTCGCCAAACGCATCGGCGAGCAGATCTACGCCGCCATGCGCAACACCATCAACGTACCGGAGCATGACAACTTCCAGATCCTCAACGAGCACGATGCCGAGCATTTCATCTTCGACCCGCAATATCTCGGCATCCAGCGCACAGACCAACTGGTGATCATCCAGATCACCCTCAACGAAGGCCGAACCCTGGAGCAGAAAAAAGCCCTGTACCAGACCATCGCGCAAAGCCTGAACACGCAACTGGGCATACGCTTGGAAGACGTGTTCATCAATCTGGTGGAGGTCAAAAAGGAGAACTGGTCGTTCGGCAATGGCATCGCGCAATACGCCAGTTGACAGCCCTTCACTGCCGCCAGCATGATCGGCCCATGAACCTGCGCCCGCTGCACCTCACCCGTACCACCACGACCGCCACCGGCGGGTCTTGGTGTGGCTGTCTGAGGTGAATCCAGCGCAGTGAACCCAAGGCCCCGCCAGCAATGGACGGGGCCTTGTTGTTTCTCCCGTCCGTGCGGCACTTGCAACCCTCAAGGAGAAACACCATGTCCGCAGCTCTGTTGGTAATCGATATGCAGGTCGGTCTGTTCCATGGCCCGGAAAAACCCCACGACGGCGCACGGGTGCTGGCCAACATCCGGCACCTGATCAATCTGGCACGTCAGCAGCACATGCCGGTCTACGCCGCACGCCACACCGGCCCGCAAGATTCGCCGATAGGCGCCGGCAGTCCGTTCTGGCAATTGCTGCCGGAACTCGAACTGCGCGCTGACGCCGACCACCTGTTCGACAAGTCCCGGCCCAATGCCTTCCACGGCACCGGACTGGCGCAGCAGCTCAAAGCCGCGGGGATCGAAGACCTGTACCTCGTCGGCATGAAGACTCAGTTCTGCATCGATGCCACCTGCCGTGCCGCCGCCGACCTGGGCTTCAAACCGGTGCTGGTGGCCGACGCACATACATGCATGGACACCCCGGTGCTGCCGGCCAAAGCCATCATCGAGCACCACAACGCCACCCTCGGTGGCGCCTTCGCGCGACTGATCAACAGTGCCGACGCGAGCTTCTGACGAAGCGTCCACGCGCCCCCCGTTTCAGCTCCTACACTGGCTGAAGCGGGGCTGCAGCCACCATTGCCAAACCGCTCTGGAATCAGCACTCTGACACGACTCTCGCGACCGAACCGCCATTGATCAACAGGAGCCGCGCAATGCCCGCCACCGTTCTGGTACTGGTTGAAACCATCAATGACTATCTGCCGATTCTCGAGCATCAGGGTTTTCACCTGATCCTCGCGCCAACCCCTGCCGAACGGGCGCAAGCCATCGCCACCCATGGCTCGCGAATCGACGCCGTACTGACCCGAGGCCCACTGGGCCTGACCGCCGATGAAATCGCAGCCCTGCCGATCCTGAAGATCATCACCGTGATCGGTGCCGGGTATGAACACGTTGACCTGCAGGCGGCCAGCGACCGCGGGATCACCGTGACCAACGGCGCTGGAGTCAACGCCTCGTCGGTGGCCGACCACGCGATGGCGATGCTGCTGGCATTGGTGCGCGACATTCCGCGCTGCGACGCCGCCGTGCGCCGGGGTGAGTGGCCGAAAATCATGCGCCCGTCGCTGGCCAATAAACGCCTGGGGATTCTCGGCCTGGGCGCGGTGGGCATGGCGATTGCCAAGCGCGCCCACCTCGGTTTTGACATGCAGATCAGTTACCACAACCGCCAGGTTCGCAGCGATGTGCCATACGCATTCTGTTCGACGCCGACCGAACTGGCGCGGGCCGCGGATTTTCTGATCGTTGCCACGCCCGGCGGCATCGGTACCCAGCATCTGGTAACCCGCCCGGTGCTCGACGCATTGGGCCCGAAAGGTTTCATCGTCAATATTGCAAGGGCCAGCGTGATCGCCACCGCCGACCTGATCATCGCCCTTGAGCAACGGCGGATTGCCGGCGCTGCACTGGATGTGTTCGATCACGAACCGCAAGTACCGGATGCGCTGAAAACCTTGAACAACGTGATTCTTACGCCGCACGTTGCGGGGCTGTCACCGGAAGCCACCCGAGGCACGGTAGAACTGGTAGGGAAAAACCTCGTGGCGTTCTTTTCCGGTCAGCCGGTGCTGACGCCAATTGCGCTGCCGCCGCGCCTGGGCAATCAGCGGGTGCACTAAAGCACCCCGAGCAAGGTCCACAAGCGCCGCGATTCGGCGTCCGCCGAGATCAACTCGCCGAGTAACTCACTCAACGGTTTATTGCCCCACTCCACCCCGCGACGAATCAGATACGGCACAGGGCTGTGCGGTTCGGTGCGGGCCAGGTACTCGGCAATCAGCAGCAGTTGTCGGTAAGCCTCTTCACGACTGGCCGGCTCGCGAAACGCTTGCGCAGCCGGCGCCTCTGCATCCGGTTGCGCCACGGCGACAGGAACCTCAACCACCGCAGGTGGCGGTGCCGGCTGTTGTGGGTGCATGGCAATGAACTCCTGAACCAGCGTCAGCAACGCTTGAATGGTTTCCTGCAAGGGGCGAAATCCCGGCCCCTGCTCACCCAGATACGCATCGCTCCAGGCGTCCAGCCGCTGCAGATGCTGCAGGCTCAGCAGCAGATTGCCCTGCATGCGCAACCAGAACCCCATGGGTGTAACGCGGATCTGGTCGCCGAGTTTCTTCTGTTCGTTGCGCGCGGTGTCAGCCGAAGTCTTGGCGTTTTTGCTGTCATTGGCCTTGACCTGCTGCACCTGCAAGCGGCGCCAGACGTCCAGGGTGTAGACCTCGAAATCACTGTTGTGCGCGCCGAACAGTGGCACCCGCGTCAGCAGGACTTCACTGTAGCGGCGCACCAGCCATTCCAGCGGAATCACCCGCCACGACTGGTCGCCGTCCTCGGCTTGCGGGTGCACTTGCTCGGGGTAGCGCTCGCACAGGCCGGCGATCAGCGCGAGGCTGCCGGGCAAGCCGTCCAGTGCTTGCAGATGCAGCCACGCCTCGCCCAGCCACGCGGCAAGCATCAGATCTTTGCTGCGCTCCAGCAGCAGCGTCGTGGTGAGCGCTTCCACGTCCGGCCAGCTCGCCCGCTTGATCGCCGACTGCCAGACCCCGGTCGGCAGGCTGGTGTCATCCTCGCGGCGCAAGTCACGCAACTGGTCGTACTCGCGCTCATAGCGCAAATCCACCCCGCAGGGTTGCTCGACGCTGATGGGCGCCAGCAACTGATCGATCAGGTCCGGCAAAGTCGTCGATGGCAGGCTCACAGCCCCTCCTCTTTACGCACGTCCAGGGCGGCGGTGGCGCCGGTCAGTTGATACGGCGAACGCGGTGCACGGGTCGGCAACGGCGGAATCGCCAGCGGCAGTTTCGAACCCTGACTCATCAGCGACAGGCGCACGAACATCCGCGTGAATTCGCTGGTGACGCTGTCGGTCGCCGCCGTCACCGGCAGGCGCAGCGCCAGTGGAAAGTCGGTGTAATCGAGGTTTGGCTGACGCTGCACGGAAAAATGCGCACGCATCAGCCGCAGTAACGACCAGGGGCCGCCGTACTCCCAACCGGCCTCCATGTCGCGCACCACCAGGTTCGGTTGCAGCGGGTCGTTGACCGGGCGCTCCTTGCCGTTACGCGCCCAACGCAAGGTCAGGCGAATCGGCTGGCCGACCATCCAGCGCAGGTTCGGCTGTTCCGCGCCGGGGTAGCTGATCTGCTGATTACCCGCCAGCAGGCCCCAGGCAATCACCTGATCGGCCCCCCTTTCTTCCTCGCGATCGGTGCGCCAGCGCACGTCGAGCTCAACCCCGAGAATGCCGCTCTTGTCACGCACGAACAGCGGCGTCAGCCACACGCTGGCCTGCTTCAGGCGATTGAGAAAATCTTCGGCGGCCAGCCGCTCCGGAGTCTGGCTCAGGACCAGTCCGGCCTGGGCGACCGCCAGACGCTTGTCGACGATTTCCAGAAAGTGCTGGACCCGCGCCGGGTCGGCATCTTGCGCCTGTACACCGTTGGCAAACGGAAAGCGATCGGCGAGGTATTGGTTGAAGTAGGTCGCCAGCTCGTTCCACGCCGCCGCAGCCTGCTGCTGTTGCAGGAACTGGCAGCGCTGCATGGCGCTCTGTTGCAACTCCACCGCGCGCATCGCCAGAGTGCCACGGCCACCGGCGATGTTGGCCGACTGCAACAGCTGCACGCAGGTGCCGGTGTCCATCTCGACAAAGTCACGGCTGACCAGTTGCTCGATCTGCGCGGGCGAGCTGGCCGGGTTGGCGTCCTTGTACTTGAGCAGTTCGTCGTTGAGCGCGCTGAACTGGGTCACTCGTTCGTAATCGATCGCCGACAGATTGCCCTGCTGCGTCATCAGCCACTGCAACGCCGAGGTGCGCCGCTCGGTGATGCCGAGCATGGTATTGAATTGCTGCTTGAGGCTCAGCTTCAGGTCCTGCACATCACTGGCGCCGTACAGTTGCAGACCGAGGTTTTTCGAGCCGTCCCACTGGCTGATTTCGGTACGACCGCCGAACAACGGCTGCGCGGTGATTTCCTCCAGGCCGCTGACGATCTGCGCCAACGCCCGCCGGTTCAACGCCCCCTGCAGGCGCGACGCCAGATCGCTGCGATGCACCTCGACGAAGGCTTTCTGCAGGGCCATCGCCTGCTCTGCCTGCACGTTGAACACGGCGTAAGGATGAGTCTGATCGTTGTGATCCTTGAGGCTCAGCCACATCGCCTGAGCGGCGGCGCTTTCAGCGGCCTGCAGCAAGGCTTCGCGATACGCCGGCGGGATGCGCGGCAACTCTTCGGCGACATAACTCTTGTAGCTGGCGAAATAGCTGAGCGAGGTATTGAGGTCGTCACCGTCGACCGTCTGGCCCTGCAGGTTGACGTTGTCCTGGCTGGCGCGCATCGCAACCGACACGAAGTCGCGCTTGAACAGCGCCTGCACCGCGTTGTTGAGCTTGACCACCTGTTCCTGCAACGCCAGTTGCCCGCTGCCCTGCTGCACCAGCAAGTTACCGCGCGAACCGACCTGGGCAATCCACTGATCGCGAAAGCTCTGTTGCAGCTTGCTCGCCTGCTGGTCCAGTTGCTGCTCGACCGCCGGCCCGAGCAATGAACTCTTGCGCACCTTGTCGAGGAAATCGCGATAGCCCGGCACCAGTTCCTGGCCCTTGCCGCGACTCCAGGTCGAGTTGGTCAGGGCGATGGCCGCTTGCAGATCGTCGATCAGCGCACGCAGATCCTCCAGCTCGCTCAGGCTGTTACCACTGCCCGCCTCCAATTGCTCAAGATGCAGCTTGAGGTAACCGGCCTTGCTGACGAAGTTGTCGGCGAGGAAATACTGATCGAGCCAACGCTCCATCATCCCGGTGAAGTTGCTGACGATCAGCGGCCGCTCCACGCTCAGGTCCAGCGCCTGCAACTCGCCGCTGTCGCCCGCCGCCAGCAGCCGATTGTAGTAAGCGGCGTGGGGCAAGGTGGCGGAGTTGAGGTTCAGTGACAACGCGCTGTTGCTCAGTTGCACCAGATCATCCAGCGGCACCCGCTGGTTATTCTGCACTTCACCGAACAGCTGGTTCTGTTGCTCAAGACGCAGCGCGCGATCCACCAGATCGCTCGCTTTCTGATAGTTCTGCCACTGCGCCGGGTCTTCGCTTTCCACACTGTTGCGTCGGTCGGTGCTGCGGATTGCCTTGATTTTCGCCAGTTCCGCGACCAGCAGGTCGTGCAGCGGTACCAGCATGTGGCGCTGGGTGGAGCGAAACAGCTCCTGCTCCAGCCGGGTGTCGAAGGAGGAAAACCACGAGCTCGGAAACACCAGCGACGCGTAATGCCAGTGCGGGGCTTTTTCCAGCACCCGCCAGAAGCTCTGCACGTTGCGCCGGGTCGGCTCGATCCGGTGCGCCTCGTCGGTAACCGCGACATAACTCTTCTGCGCGCCCTGCATCAGCCGCGCCAGTTCGTGAGCATCGCGCACCGCATCGCGCCAGATCCAGACCATCGCCACCGCCCACACCACCCCGACCACCAGCGCAACACCGGCGGTGATCCGCTGCCAACGCTGGCGCAAACGCAACAGACGCGGCACGCCCTGGGCCAGGCCCCGTTCGCCCACCAGTCGCTCGCGCCACAACGGACGCACGAACGCACTGCGCTGCAAGCCGCTGTCGTCCGCGGAAAAACCGTCCAGCGCATCTTCCGACGGCTGATTGGCGGTCAGATACACACCGCGAAAACACGGCGCCTCACCTTGAGCATTACCCTGAAATACCGGCTCGAGCACATTCTGCAAGCCGCGACGCAATGTCTCCAGGCGCTCCGGCAAGGCATACAGGTCGGCACTCAAGTGCCCGGACAACGTGCCGATTTCGATCACCGCTTCTGACACCGCGCGGTGCAGGCAATCCAGCGCCTGATCGCTCCACTGGCCCTGCCACACCGCGTCGCGGGCGTAGGGTGACGACCAGCCCAGGGTGCGCTCGCGAACTTCGTCGGGCAGTGCGCTGATCAGTTCCTGAAACCCGGGCAACTCCTCAAGGCCGGTGATGATCACGTACACCGGCACACTCAAGCCGAAACGTTGCAACAGGTCGATGAAGCGGCGGCGCGCCGCCAGACCGAGCTGGGTGGCCTGCTCCAGATTGCCCAGACGATTGGCCGGTACGGTCCAGATCACCCCGTCCAGCGGGCGCTTGCTGCGCAGACGCAACATCAGCCCGAGCAGACGCCACCAGCCACCACGCTGCAGGTGCATGCCGTCTTCGGGCAGGAACAACGCCTGCGGCACCACCAGCACCGCACCTTCGGGATCGGACCACCAGCGACCGAACCACGCCGGTTTGTCGGTCGGCTGCAAACGCCATTCGCTGACCAGTTGCGTGCCCTGGGCTTCATCGCCGAGCAACAGCAGCCATGGCAACTGATAACGATCGTGACTGCCCTGTTCTTGCTCCATGTGCCGCACCGCAGCATAAAAGCTGCGAATTGCCGCCCCGCTCTGGGTGCGCAACCACCACACGGCTAAGGCGATGATCACCAGCAGCAACAGCAGCGCGACGCCCCACGCGACCATCGACAGGACGCTCATGAGTCTTGCTCCGCCGTGATCGCCGGATCGCTGACTTGCAGCACAGGCTCCAGCTCCGAGCGAATGTCACGCCAGAAAAACTGCCCGAGGCCGGTCAGCAGCAGCACCATCGCGAGAATGCCCAGCGCCAGCCGAAAACCGTCCGGCAAAGCGCTACGCACCGGCAGTTGCAGCGGCGCGCCCCGTGAAGGCTGCAGCAGCCGCTGGCTGACATCGGCGTAACTGGCGTTGTCCTGCCAGGCAAAATTGAACAACGCCAGACGCCATTTCTCCAGTTGCGCCTGGCTGTGTTCGCCGCGCAGACGACCGTGGAAACCGAGGATCAGGCACTGCAGATAGACGTTGGCCAGATCACGGCTGGTGGGTTGCTGTTCGTCGAGCAGCGTCTGTATCGCCGCCGGCAGTTGCTCGCCGGCCTGCCGACTGGCGTACAGCCGCGACTCCAGCGGCTTGTCCTGCCAGGCGGCCTGTCCGGGCCAGGGCGTAAACAGCAGCGTTTCATCGACCAGTGCGACAAACGCGTAAACCAGCGCCTTGACCTGTTCGGTCGCCGAATCGCCGACCCGCGAATACGCCGTGCGCCACAACCGTTGCGAAGCCTGGGTCGACAACTCGACCACGGTGTCCACCAGCGCCGCTTCGTCTTCGCTGTCCTTGGGCAACTGGCTCCAGTCCACTTGCCATTGCTGCCAGGTCTGGCGGAACGCGCTGCTCAGCGGTGCGTCCTGCAACCCCAGGCTTGCGGCACTTCCTTGGGACATACGGCGTTCCTTGTGTGATCAGGCACTTTCGCTGTTCTGGGCGACAAACAGCACCACTTGCCACGGACTGCTGGTCAGCTTCGCGGCGGGCGCGGCGATCATCAGCGGCAGTTGCGCGTCGAACCACGCCCCTTGGGCAGTGACCACGAACAGCCGCGTGTCCTCACCGACGCTATATGCCACCTGCTCGCTGCGACTCATCGCCTGATGCGTCAGACCGCTCATGCGCTGGCGGCTGAGCAAGGCGATGTGCGGCGCCGAAGCGATGATTGCGCCCCGCAGCCAGTCACCGGCGGCCTGCTCGCTGGCACCGTTGGGCATGCGCAGGCCGATCACCAGTCGCTGGCTCGGTTGCTCATCGGGCAACTGAATGGAGAAGCTCTGCTCACCGCGTTCGAACGGCAGGCTGCGATAACCGGCACGGATCAGTTCGAGGGTGGTTTCCAGCCATTGCAGCACCGCGTCGTAACCGCGCTGCAGCTCCAGAAAATCCAGCGGCGCGAACGCCGGCACCCCGGCCAGCGGATCGAGTGCCGACCATGCGCCGGCCAGGCCCAGCAGTTGCACATACACACTCTGCGGATGGGCGATGCGGCTGTTGAGCGCGCCTTCGACTTCCGGCAGGCGTGCCCACAACGCGGTCAATTGCCGGCGAATCTCCAGCGCATCGTCCTGATTGCCGGCCTGTTGCGCCTGACGCAGACGGCCCCCGAGGAACATGCATTTCTCCCGGGCCCGCGCGCATAGCCCGGCGACACGCCGGCCCAATGGCGCGTCGGGCAACAGCACCGGAGTTGGCGGTGTATAGGCCAATGGCAGGAAACCACCACCTTCCTTGCGGACTTTCAACAGCGGCAGACAGATCGAATCGGCCCTGTTCGCTTGCGTGCACAGGCGCGGATTGGGCCGCCACACGGTGATCGATTCCGGGAATTCGCCACTGGTGAGATCCGGCAATGCCTCGCCGACCACCGACTGCAAACGCCCCTTGAGCGGCAGCAGTTGCCCGGCGCGCCACAACGGGCTGATCGCCAGGTACACCGTGACGGTGGCATCGTCGGTGGCGCTGATTGCCGCGCTGACATCCAGCTCCAGCATCGACCCGCTGCCGGCTTGCAGATTCACCGGCAAACCGTCGGGCATCGTTCCCTGCAACGACAGCAGCCGCACCACGCCACCGCTCAGCGCCGAAGGGTCGAAATCCATGTGGCTGACGCCCCAGAACCACGGATTGCAGGCTTGCGCCAGGTGCGCGCCGAGGGCTTCGGCTCGCAGGCCCTGCAACTGAAAATGCTGGGGCAGCAATTGCATGCCTTCGTGCCAGCAGACCGCGTCAGGTAGCAGACTCATACGACTCCCTTCGACTGCACCGCGAACCGGCGGCGGACGGTGTGTTTCAGTTTTCCTTGCTGACCAGGCTCATCTCGCGACTGTCGAACTTGAGCCACGCTTCGCTCTGATCGTCCAGCCGCAAGCGGTGTGCTCCGGGTGTGTTATAGCTGGCGAAGACCAAAAGTCCAGCGGCCTTCTTGCCCCCCAGCGGGAACGGTTGGCGGTCGATGAATTGCCCCGGCACCAGCTCCACACCCCACACACTCATCAGCTGACGATAGTCGCGCTGATACTGCTCGCGCTCGGCAAACCACTGGCTGGCACTGATGCCTGACAGTTGCTTGAGCAGGTCCGGGTCGTTGACCGCGATGAAGTCCACGGCAATCGGCGTGTCGTCATTGGCCTTGGGCGCGACGTCGAGGGTCAGGCTGTCGAGATCCACTTTCGGCCCGAACAGGGAACACCCAGTCAGCAGCGCCAACAAAAACGCTACAAAAAATCGTCCGCACAAAATGAATTTTCCTTTTCCCGTGGCAGTCCAAAATCGTTTTTGCTTGCTTTTTTATAGACCTGTTCTAGCGTCTTGGGTAGTTCGGTTCCCGCAGCCGAATGAGGAAGGTTTGTCAAAGGAACGACAGGTCATCTGCCACCCTTTCTAACCTACGGTCCAGTAAGGGAAAGCGATGAACGGGCCTCCCCGATGCATTGCGCCCGCCTTCGCATCGGAGTCAACCACCATGGCAGAAAGTACTCAGCACAAGCTCGACCGGGTTCGCCCGCCCCGAGTGCAAATCACCTACGACGTCGAAATCGGCGATGCCATCGAGAAAAAGGAATTGCCGCTGGTGGTCGGGATCCTCGCCGACCTCTCGGGCAAGCCGCTCGAACCATTGGCAAAACTGAATGAACGGCGTTTTACCGAAATCGACCGCGACAACTTCAACGAAGTGCTCGCCTCGATCGGTCCACGTGCGACCTTGCAGGTCAACAACACCCTCAGCGGCGACGACAGCAAGCTCAACATCGAACTCAACTTCAAACACATCGACGACTTCGACCCGGTCAGGGTGGTGGAGCAAGTCACCCCGTTGCGTCGCCTGTTCGAGGCACGCCAGCGCCTGCGCGATCTGCTGACCAAACTTGATGGCAACGATGACCTGGACAAACTGCTGCGCGACGTCATCGCCAACACCGAAGGCCTGCAGGAAATCAAGTCGGCTCGCCCAGACACCGCTACCCCGGCCGCTGACGCCGAGGCTCCGGCCGAACCGCAAGCCTGATCATCCACCTAACGAGGGGAGAATTCGCCATGCCCGCCGCCGCCCAGAATCAAGCCAGCGACAATGCTGCAGCCGAAACCTTATCCCTGCTCGACCGAATCATCGCCGAGGGCCGCATGGCCCACGATGACAGTCAGCAGGACTACGCCCGCGACATGCTCGCGGAGTTCGCCACCCAGGTCCTTGACGAAGGCATGGCCATCGACAAGGACACCGTGGCGATGATCAACGACCGCATCAGCCAGATCGACGAACTGATCAGTGCCCAGCTCAACGAGGTGCTGCACCACCCCGACCTGCAAAAACTCGAAGCATCCTGGCGCGGCCTGCACATGCTGGTGCAGAACACCGAAACCAGTACTCGCCTCAAGTTGCGCCTGCTCAACGTCACGCAGAAAGAGTTGCAGAACGACCTGGAAAAAGCCGTCGAATTCGACCAGAGCGCGCTGTTCAAGAAGATTTATGAAGAGGAATACGGCACCTTCGGCGGGCATCCGTTCAGCCTGCTGGTGGGTGACTACACCTTCGGCCGGCACCCGCAGGACATCGGCCTGCTGGAGAAACTGTCGAACGTCGCCGCCGCCGCCCACGCCCCGTTCATCGCTGCCGCCAGCCCGCGTCTGTTCGACATGAACAGCTTCACCGAACTGGCCGTACCTCGTGACCTGTCGAAAGTCTTCGAGAGCCAGGAGCTGATCAAGTGGCGCTCGTTCCGCGAGAGCGAAGACTCGCGCTACGTGTCGCTGGTGCTGCCGCACTTCCTGCTGCGCCTGCCGTATGGCCCCGAAACCTCGCCGGTCGAGGGCATCAATTACGTTGAAGACGTCAACGGCACCGACCACAGCAAATACTTGTGGGGCAACGCCGCGTGGGCGCTGTCGCAACGCATCACCGAAGCCTTTGCCAAGTACGGCTGGTGCGCAGCGATCCGTGGCGCGGAAGGCGGCGGCGCGGTTGAAGGCTTGCCGGCGCACACTTTCCGCACCAGCTCCGGTGACTTGTCGCTCAAGTGCCCGACCGAAGTGGCGATCACCGACCGCCGCGAAAAAGAGCTCAACGACCTCGGCTTCATCGCCCTGTGCCACAAGAAGAACAGCGACATCGCGGTGTTCTTCGGCGGCCAGACCACCAACAAGTCCAAGGTCTACAACACCAACGAGGCCAACGCCAACGCGCGGATCTCGGCGATGTTGCCGTACGTGCTCGCCGCTTCGCGTTTCGCCCATTACCTGAAGGTGATCATGCGCGACAAGGTCGGCAGCTTCATGACCCGCGACAACGTGCAGAGCTACCTCAACAACTGGATCGCCGACTACGTGCTGATCAACGATAACGCGCCGCAGGAAATCAAGGCGCAGTACCCGTTGCGCGAAGCTCGCGTGGATGTCACCGAAGTCGCCGGCAAGCCGGGCGCCTATAAGGCGACGGTGTTCCTGCGCCCGCACTTCCAGCTGGAAGAACTGACGGCATCGATCCGCCTGGTCGCCACCCTGCCGCCTCCGGTAGCAGCCTGACCTGCCTGCGCCCGCAGGATTTTCCTGCGGGTGCTCCCCCGTTTGTCTAGCGCGATAACCTTCAGGAGTTTCAAGCGATGGATGCAATCATTCTCGACCTCGGCGGCGACATCAAAGGTGACAGCCTGCTCGAGGGTTACAAGGACAAGATCGAGGTCATGTCCTACAGCCACAACGTGGCGATGCAGGTGACCAACGACGTCAGCAACTCGGAACGGACCTCCGGCAAGCCGCACATCGGCGAGTTCACCCTGACCAAGTTCGTCGACAGCTCCACGCCGTCGCTCAATGGCTACTGCTGCGCCGGCAAACCGATCCCCGAAGCCAAGATCACCATCGGCCGCAACGCCGCCGAGGGCAGCGGGCAACTGATGCCGTTCATCATCTACACCCTGACCAACGTGGTGCTGTCGAACGTCAGTGTCAGCGGTGGCACCGGCGGCAAACCGGTGGAAACCATTTCCCTGAACTTCACCAAGATCAAATGGGAACTCACCGCACAGAAAGACGACGGCACCAAGGAAGGTACGGCCGCCTCGACCTGGGACATGGCTGCCAACAAGTCAGCCTGACCGGACGCATAGGCCATGGCCGGCACTGGCATTCTCCCGCCGCTGTTCGAACGCCTCGCATCCGGCGAGGCCGACAGCGTGCAGGCGTTCGATCGCCAGGGCTTGCTCGACTCGGTGCATGCCGAGTTGGCGCGCCTGTTCAACAGCCGTCGTGGCCCGCGCACCTTCACCCAGCCACCCAGCGTGATTGACTACGGCATCGCGGATTGGAGCGCATTGCAACAACAGCGCAGCGATGACCGTCGTCGACTGGCGCGGGATATTCGCGAAGCCATCACCCATTTCGAGCCGCGCCTGAAACTGGGCGAAGTTCAGGTCAATCCCCTGCCTGACCAGCCACAACGCCTGAGCATCCGTCTCGTCGGCGAGTTGCGCAGCGGCCTGCAGTATTGGCCGGTGGCGTTTGTCATCGAGCCCGGCGGCGAAGGGCTGGAGGTGCGCCATGAGCGACTCGATTGACCCGCAACTGCTCGACTACTACCAACGCGAACTGACCTGGCTGCGCCATGCCGGCAGTCAGTTTGCCGAGCGCTATCCGAAGGTCGCGCGACGTCTGGAACTGTCACCCGGCGAGTGTCCGGATCCGCACGTCGAACGCTTGCTCGAAGGCTTTGCCCTGCTCGCCGCGCGCCTGCAACGCAGACTCGATGACGACTACGCCGAATTCAGCGATGCCTTGCTCGAACAGCTTTATCCGCTGGCGGTGCGGCCACTGCCGTCCTGCGCCATCGTCCAGTTCGAGCCGGACCCGAGCAAGGGCAACCTCGACGGCGGCTATCCGCTGCCCCCCGACACACCGCTGTTTGTCACCACCAGCAAGGGTGAGAGCATTCACTTTCGCACCTCGGCCCCTGTGCATTTGTGGCCGATCGAAGTGAGCGAAGCGTTGCTGCTTGGCAGCGATGAGGCGCAAGCGCTGACCGGTGTGGCGCAAGCGCGTTCGGCGTTGCGCCTGAGCCTGCGTTGTCTCGGTGAAAGCCAATGGGTCGCGCTTGGCATCAAGCAACTGCGTATTCATCTGGCCGCATCTCCGGTGATCAACGCCGGCCTGTATGACCTGCTCGGCGCCCATGCGGTGCAGGTGCTGGCCGGCTCGCCCGGGAGTATTCCGACGCCGGTGAAAGGCTTGCCGAAGATCGTCGGTTTCAGCGATGACGAAGTGCTGCTGCCCGACGAAGACGGCGTGCACCCGGGCATGCGCCTGCTGGCGGAATACTTTGCCTTCCCGGACAAATTTCATTTCTTTGATCTGCCGCTGAGCGACGTTTCCAGCGACAGCCAGACGCTGTACCTGTACATCGTTTTCGACCGCGCCCCGGGCAGTCGTCTGCATTTGCAGGCCAGTGACATCGCCCTCGGCTGCGCTCCGGCGATCAACCTGTTCCCGCGTACCTCCGAGCCGCTGCGCCCGGACGGCACCCGCAGTGAATACCGTTTGATCGCCGACAGCCACCGCGAGAACAGCGTCGAGATCCACAGTATTCGCGGCATGCGCGCCAGCTCCAGCACCGGGGTACAGCGGCTACCGGCGTATTACGGCAGCCAGCACAGCGGCGGCGATCAACAGCGTTACTGGCACGCACGCAGGGTCAGCGGCATGACCCCGAACCGGCTCGGCAGTGACCTGTTGGTGAGTGTGGTCGACACCCGTTTCGAACCGCAGACCGACCTGCCCGACTACAGCCTCACCGCCGAGCTGCTGTGCACCAATCGACATTTGGCGCAAAGCCTGTTGGCCGGCACGCCGCTGGGTTTTGAACGGCCCGGGCCGGTGGCCTGGGCGCGGCTGCGCAATCCTCCGAGCCCGCAAAGTCTGCCGCGCCTGGACGGTGACTCACGCTGGCGGCTGGTATCGCAACTGACCCTCAATCACTTGTCGCTGGTCGAAGGCCCGCAGGCACTCGATGCTTTGAAAGAGATTCTGCACCTGCACAATCTGCGCGACGAGGCCAGCGCCCTGCGGCAGATCGAAGGACTGTTGAGCCTGAACTGCGAACGGGTAATCGGCCATGTCGGCGCCGACGCCTGGCGCGGATGGCGCAATGGCCTGCAAGTGCAGTTGCAGCTTGATCCGCAGCACTTTGTCGGCAGCAGCGCGGTGTTGTTTTCTGCAGTGCTGGCGCAATTCTTTTCGGTGTACGCCACGGCTAATCGCTTTGTGCGCACGGTGCTCATGCAGGCCGACAAGGAGATCAAGGCATGGCAACCCCAAGCCGGCATGCCCCTGTCGCTCTGACGCTGGGCGAGCGACTGCGCCGCGATCCGCAGGCGTTCGAGTGGTTGCAGGCGTTGCTGTTGCTGGAGCGCGAACAGCCGCAGGCCGATTCCCTGGGTTCAGGCACATCCCCGCAGGCCGAAGCCTTAAAGCTGCGCGGACCATTGACGCCGGTGTTCGCCGCCAGCCAGATCGAAAGCCTTGAGGAAAAACCGGGGGAACCGCTGACCCTGAATACACCGATGTTCGGCCTCGGCGGACCCGACGGCCCGCTGCCCTACGCCTATCAGGAATGGCTGCAACAACGCGCGCGGGCCAAGGATCACGCGCCCGCCGAGTTCCTCGATCTGTTCCAGCATCGGCTGCTCAGCCTGCTCTACAAAGTGATGCGCAAGCACCGCATCGCCCTTGGCTTTGTCACACCGGGCGCCTCGCCGGTACAAGCGCAATTGCGTGCCCTTACCGGCCTGTTACCCAAGGCCTTGCAGGAGCGCCAGGCGATTCCCGATTGCGCGGTGCTGGCCTGCACCGCCTTGTTCGCCGATGGCCGGCGCTCACTGGCCGGGTTCGCGGCAATTGTCCGTGAGCAGTTCGCCGTGCCGGTGGAGCTGAGCGCCTATGAAGGCGCATGGCGTGAGATTCCGGCTGCCAGCCGCAGCGTCATGAAGGCTGGCGGGCGCAATCTGCAACTCGGTCGCACTGCGGTCGCCGGCACTCGGGTCTGGGATGAGCACGCCGGAATTCGCCTGACACTAGGGCCATTGTCCTCGGCGCAGGCCGGGCGCTTTTTGCCGGACGGCGAAGCGCACCCGGCACTGGCGAGCCTGGCCGCGCTGTATTTCGGCCCGGATCTGGACGTGAAACTGGTGATGTTGGTGCGTGGTGCCGGGCCGATGAAACTCGGTCGCCAGGCCCCGGCCCTGCTGAGCTGGAACGGCGGATTGCAACGGCAGGCCAGCCTCACCGTGCAGCGCATTGAAACCCGCCTTCGTCAGCTGGAGATCACCTGACATGGAACTGGCCAGCCTGATCGGACGCCTCAACCCGGACAACCGTCGCGCCCTCGAACGCGCCGCGCAACGCTGTTTGCAGCGCGGGCATCACTTTGTCGAGATCGAGCATTTGTTGCTGGAACTGCTCGATATCGAGGGCGGTGATTTTGCTTTTCTGCTGCCGCGTTTTGGATTGGAACGGGATGCACTGACGGCTGAAATCAACAAGGCGCTGGACTTGTTCAAGGCTGGCAGCACGCGTACGCCTGCACTGTCTTCGCACACGTTGGGATTGCTTGAAGATGCGGTGGTGCAAGCGAGTGTGCTGGGGATCGACAGCATTCGCTCCGGGCTTCTGCTGTTGGCATTGATCGACCGTGACGAGCGCCGCAGTCTGTTGCTCAACAGTGCTTCGTCCCTGCTGCGAATTCCCAAGGAGGCCCTGCGGGCGAATCTGCTGGAGTGGACGGAGAACTCCCGCGAACACGTTGGTGCCCGAACCGCCACGTCTAAAGGTCCGGCACCGAGACAGGATTCAGTACTCGACCAATACACCCTGGATCTGACCGCCGACGCCCACGCCGGGCGCATCGACCCGATCGTTGGTCGCGACGGCGAGATTCGCCAGTGCATCGATATTCTTTTGCGGCGCCGGCAGAACAACCCGATTCTGGTTGGCGCACCCGGCGTCGGCAAAACCGCTGTGGTCGAAGGCTTGGCTTTGCGCATCGCCGCCGGGGACGTGCCGCCGTCGTTGCAAGAGGTCAGTCTGCGCGTGCTCGACCTCGGTCTGTTGCAGGCTGGCGCCGGGGTCAAAGGTGAGTTCGAACAGCGTTTGAAAGGCGTGATCGACGCGGTACGCAGCGCTGACAAACCGATCATCTTGTTCATCGACGAGGCCCACACGCTGATCGGGGCCGGCGGGGCCGAGGGCGGCAGCGATGCGGCGAATCTTTTGAAACCAGCGCTGGCCCGGGGCGAACTGCGTACTCTCGCCGCCACGACTTGGCTGGAATATAAAAAATACTTCGAGAAAGACCCGGCCCTCGCCCGCCGCTTCCAACTGGTGCAGGTCGAAGAGCCGGACGAAATCACCGCCGTGGAAATGCTCCGTGGCGTCGCCGCCAAACTCGAACAGCACCATGGCGTGCAGGTGCTCGACGCGGCGATCCATGAAGCGGTGAAACTCTCGCACCGTTATATTTCCGGCCGTCAGCTACCGGACAAAGCCATCAGCGTCCTCGATACCGCGTGCGCCCGGGTCGCCCTCGGCCAGCACGACGTGCCACCGCCGCTGGAAAGCCTGCGCCACCGGCAGAACAGCCTCAAGGATGAAGTCGAACGTTTGCGGCGTGAACAGGCTACCGGCCTGGATCACAGGGAACGCATCACCCTGCTGGAAGATGAATCGAAAACCAATGTGCAGGCCATCCGCGAACTGGAAACCCGCTGGAGCGAAGAACGCGTCGCCGTGCGCGAGCTACTTGAAACACGACGCGAATTACTGGCGTTGAGCGAAAGTGCCGACAGCGACAAACCGGATGAAGCCACTGACAGCCGCATCGACCATTTGGCTGCAGAATTGCTGCGTCTTGAGGCCGGGCTGGATGCGATTCGCCAGGACGACCCGCTGGTGCCGGAACAGGTCGACAGCAAAACCGTCGCTGCCGTCATTGCCGGATGGACCGGCATCCCCGTCGGCAAAATGCTCGCCGACGAAGCCCATGCCGTGCGCACCCTCGGCACCCGCATGGGCCAGCGTGTGATGGGCCAGAGCACCGCGCTCAACACCATCGCACAACGCTTGCAGGCCTACCGCGCCGGGCTCACTGATCCACAGAAACCGGTCGGCGTGTTCCTGCTGGTCGGCCCCACGGGGGTCGGCAAAACCGAAACCGCTTACGCCTTGGCCGATGCGTTGTACGGCGGCGAGCGCAACCTGATCAGCATCAACCTCTCCGAATACCAGGAAGCCCATACCGTCAGCCAGCTCAAAGGTGCGCCGCCCGGTTATGTCGGCTACGGCAGCGGTGGCGTGCTCACCGAAGCCGTCCGCCGCAAGCCCTACTCGGTGGTGCTACTGGACGAAATCGAGAAGGCGCACCCGGATGTGCTGGAAGCGTTCTACAACGTCTTCGACAAAGGCTTGATGGAGGACGGCACCGGGTTGGTGGTGGACTTCAAAAACACCGTGATGCTGGCCACCAGCAACGTCGGCGCGGAGCTTTTACTGGATACGCCCGTGGCGCAACTCGGCTCGGAAGCCTTCAACGAGGCCCTGCACAAAGTCCTCCTGCAAACCTTCCGCCCGGCGTTTCTGGCGCGCATGACCGTGGTCGCCTATCGGCCGCTGGATGAAGCGACGCTGGAAGGAATTGTGCTGGCGAAGCTGGAGAAATTGCGCGGGCGCTATAAGGCTGCAACCGGCAAGCAGTTCGAGTTTGATTCGGGCATCGTCAAGGCGGTGCTCGCCAAGTGCAGCGCGGCGGGTGCGCGGGATGTCGAGAATGTGTTGATGACGCAGGTGACGGGGAAGTTGGCGGAGTGGGTATTGGAATAACGCATCAACTTTAATACAAGGAGTTTTCAAATGGCAGACGTAAACCTTATTTGGAAAAATGAAACCTACAAAGTCTATCCACCGCCAGCAGCCACTTGTTTCACCTACATTGCAAAAACGACTATTGACGGAAAAATAGAATGTGAAACGTGCAAAGTAAACCATACCGTAGCGGCACCTTCAGCGCTTGCTGAAGGCAGTTACCTGAGAGCGCCCGAAATAATAAAAACCGCCGAACTCGCAACCGCAGGCAGCGCCTGTAAAGAAATCGTGTTTGCCGCCTGGAATAAAAAAGCGCTATTAAATACGAAGCACGCAACTACCACTGGCATCGCCGCACCACAATCGATAATTAACGAATACGCACTCGCTCTAGCAAACGAAAAGCAGACCAGAACAAACATTCTCAGCCTGTTTGACAAAGAAACATTTGATGACGTGTGCAACAAAGGCCTAAGCGACTCAACCATCCCACTGACTACTTTTTGCCCTGCTCCAAATGACCAAACACTTTACTTCGCCCGCGCATTCTTTCACCTCATCAAAGACATAGAGTTGCCATCAGGCTGCTTCGCAGTAGGAAAGCTAAAAGGCGAGAACACCATAAAAATCGCTTTCTCCGGAAAAAAAGAAAACGCCGAGAGCTCGATTGACCAAACTACAGCCGCGAAAAATACCCTGCAACTATTTAGCGGTGGCGAGATATCACTATTACCGGCCGAAAATGACTTATGGTCAACTTTCGTCAACGAATTCAAAACACCCTCAGGCAAACCAGCGAAGCTGACCGTTAAAAACTGCGCCGAATCAAAACTGTTCGCGGACCGGGCATTTCAATATGACAGCGTTGTTGTCGTATGGTTGGGTTCTGATCTCATGCCGGAACACTACGCACTCAATAACAAAAGAAGCAAAGGCGATTTAATGCTCCCTTGCGACTCATGCAGAGGCTTTCTTGCACATCACCTCACTGATCGGGGACTCCATCACTGAGCCATATACATTTGTCTGACGGACCATAAGCACAGTTGTTTTTAGCAGGAAAGGACCATGGACATAACGGATCTTCATCAAAGTTTGATCATCGCAATCCTTGATTACCTGTCTGACATGGATCTGGCCAGAATAGCCCAGACAAGCAAGCGTTTCTACGCACTACGTTCAATAACGCTACTGTCCAACATCCAGTATATTTCCGACGCCACGCCGGTCACTCCTCGCGGAAAAACAGTAACCCCCATTACCGCATTACAGCACTCTGTGGCAGCCCACCTTACGCTTGAGCAATGTTTCGGAATCAGAGTGTCACCCAGAACTTTCCAGCAAATTTTCTTATACCGAAACTCGGACAAAGACAATCTAACTACAAAAGAGAAAAAATCCACCGTACCCTCAACAGCACAGGGCCGATCAAGATTCAATCTTGAACACAACCAGATCACCCCATTTTGGACCGTGGAAAAAACAGCTGCCTGGATACTGGGCGGCATTTACTCCCGACTGCCATTCTTTCTAGTATCGCTCCCTACGAAGCAATCAAATTTTATCGAAGGCAATGTAAACCATCGAGCCTTGATTACCAGACCCGCCATTTACGCAAGAGAAATACTGCAAATCCTTTCCGCTGGATATACCGTAGACTTAGCAGCCCCCGAAGAAACACCGCACAAATTAAGAAACGCTGAAAACCATCAACTGATTATATTAAGACCTCCAAGACCCCCCTATACAAACATTAGAAGCCGACTCATCCCAGACCTGTGGAACAGAAACAACAACACACTCGACAGCTTACTAATCACGTACAACGGCCAAGCATTAACTGCCGAAAACCTGAATCTTGTAATGCAGGAGCAGATTGACATGATCCTGGACACCATTGATGAAGCAGCCATGCTGCTTGGCTCATTGAAGTATGGGCGCTGGGAGTGAATACGGTAGTCTTTAAGCATTCAATACCCCCCCTATTATTCAAAAGATGAATTAACGCAGTATCTCCACTCAAGGATCGATCCATGCCCCGTGCCACCGACAGCAGCACCACGCTTGCCCTCACCGCCACCTCGCTGTCGGCGCTGTTCCCTGAGTCGCTCTGCGGCGACGAAGCCCTTAACGTGCTCGCTTCGCAAACCCTCAACGGCCTCAACGACGGTACCTCGCTCACCCTCACCAGCGCCGTCGCCAGCCACGTCACGACAACTTTTCACAACGACTCTGTGATGCGTCCGCTCGATGCCTTGGTCGCCGAGATCCGCCAACTCCCCGCCGACGCCACCGCCGAGCGCTATCAGTTGTTGCTAAGACCCTGGCTCTGGTGGCTGACGCTGGCCAGCAACAACCGCGTATTCCAGAACTTCGCCACGTCGGACATCGTCACGACGATCTTCAAGGCCCACGGTTTTACCGATTTCAAACTCTCGCTGACCGGCAGCTACACCCCGCGTGAATACTGCGTGCAGTATGGCGAAACCGATTTTGCTTTTGTCTCGCGGCTGCTGGAAGAGGAAGGCATCTTCTGGTTTTTCACCCACGAGGACGGCAAGCACACGCTGGTGCTGGGTGACAGCAACGACGCTTTCGTACCGATCCCCAACGGGCCGAAGGTCAAATATCTGGGCCAGCAAATGGGCGAGCGTGAGTTGCATGGCATCCGCTCAGGCCAGGTGTGTGTGCAAGCCGTGGCCGGCGTGTACAAGGCGACGGATTACGAATTCACCACGCCGACCACCTCGCTCTATGGCCAGGCCGAAGCCGTGGCCGGGCCGCGTTCGATCTATGAGCATCCCGGCGGTTACAACGCCAAGGCTCGCGGCGATACGTTGACCAAGCAACGCGTCGACGGTTTGCGCAGTGAGGAAAAACGATTTGTCGGCGAGAGCGACTGCCGCTGGCTGATTCCCGGACACTGGTTCACCCTCGCCGGCCATGACGATGCGAGCCTGAATATCGATTGGGTGGTGACGCGGGTCACCCATGACGCCAGCCATGAGAGCTATCGCAACCGCTTCGAGGCGATCCCCAAAGCCACACCGTTTCGCCCGCAACGCAGTACACCAAAACCGCGCATGCACCCGCAAACCGCGATTGTGGTGGGCAAGTCCGGCGAGGAAATCTGGACTGACGAATACGGGCGGATCAAGTTGCAATTTCCCTGGGATCGCGACGGCAAGAATGACGAAACCAGTTCCTGCTGGGTGCGCGTGGTGCTGCCGTGGAGTGGCAAGGGTTTCGGCATGCAGTTCATTCCGCGCATCGGTCAGGAAGTCATCGTGACCTTTATCGACGGTGATCCGGATCGGCCGCTGGTGACCGGTTGCGTCTATAACGGCGACAACGCCCTGCCCTATGCGCTGCCGGCCAACCAGACGCAATCGGGGATCAAGACCCAGTCGTCCAAGGGGGGTGGCGGATTCAATGAATTGCGCTTTGAGGACAAGAAAGACGCGGAAGAGGTGTTCTTGCAGGCGCAGAAAGACCTGAAAATCAACGTGCTCAACGACACCACCGCCACCGTCGGCCACGACGAAACACTCACCGTACAAAACGCCCGCACCCGCACGGTCAAGGACGGCGACGAGACCGTGACCCTGAAAAAAGGCAAACGCAGCGTGACGATTCAGACCGGCAGCGACAGCCTCGATGTGAAGGACAGCCGCACGGTAAAAGTCGGCGCCGACCAGAACCACAGCACCGGCGGCAACTACACCGACAAGGTCACCGGCGATTACAGCCTGACGGTGGATGGCAACCTGACAATCAAAGTCAGCGGCACCCTCACCCTGCAAAGCGGCGGCAGTTTCACGATCAAGAGCGGTGCGGATCTGGCGACGTCGGCCAGCACCTCGATCACCCACAAGGCTGGAACTGCCTTGACCAATCAGGCCGGCACCTCGCTGGACAACAAGGCCGGAACTACGCTGACCAACGACGCTGGCATCAGCCTGACCAACAAGGGCGCGGCCTCGCAGACTGTGGACGGCGGCGGCATGCTGACCATCAAGGGCGGGCTGGTGCAGGTCAACTGACAGGGAGCAGGCATGGCAATCACACCGCTGGATTTGCAGCAGGATGACAAACAACTCAAGGGTCGTTTGCAGGACGGTCAGCTCGACGGCGCGTTGCAGATCAAGGATGACGGGCGCAAACAGGCGGATCTGAATTACAGCCAAGGTGAATTGCAGGGCATGTCGCTGCTCTATCACCCTAACGGCAAGGTCTCGGCGCAGATGCCGTTTGTGCGCGACAAACTGCAAGGCGTGGCGGGTTTTTATTCGGCCGAGGGTTGGTTGCAGCGCAAGGCCACGTATCGGCGTGGCTTGTTGCATGGCGAGGCGTTCAATTACTTTCCGGATGGGCAAGTGGCGGAAGCGGAGCTTTACCGCGATGGTGTGCGTGAGGGGCGTTATCAACGCTTTCACCCCAACGGCAAGCCAGCGGCGGAGGCACGGTATCTGAACGGCCAGTTGATGGAGCCAGAGCAAGGGTTTGCCGAGGACGGGCGGCCGCTGGGGGCGGACGGCAAGCCGATTTCCCGGGTGCGCTGGTGGTATCAGCGGTGGGCGGATCCGCAGCAGGCCTGAGGTTCTCTATGGCAGCACTGGCCTCTTCGCGAGCAGGCTCGCTCCCACATTTGATCGCATTCCAGGGTGGGAGCGGGCTTGCTCGCGAAGAGGCCAGACTCGGCAACACAAGCCTCAGGGAATAAGCATCTGCATCTGCCCCGGCATGACGATCTTGATCACCCCCGCCCAGTTGCACATCAACGTGCTGTTGGCATCAATCGCCGGCATACCGCCCAACAACAACGTCGGCGCGCCGCCGGGAATCCACGGCGTGGCGGTCGCCGGTATGCACGGCATCGGCGTCAATACGCCGAGTGCCGCAGCCGTCGCCGCTGCCACCATCGGATTGGCCATGCTCATGCACACCCCGAACGGCAGGATATTGACCAGTGGTATGTGATCCATGATGTTCGCCGCCGGCATCCCGCCGGTCAGCGTGCGGTTGACCGGCAACACGTTGAGCACCGCCGGGGCGGCGCCGAAACTGCATTGCAGGGTGGCGCTGGCACAGACTTGCGGGCAGCCCATTTCATAGCTCCTTGCTGGACACGGCATACCCGCTAAACCTTAGTCTGCCGCGGCCCGTCGCGCACATTCCCAAAGGTGATTATCCGGCAACACGCTAACCTATAAGACCGACCCGCGCTTGTGACCATCCGAGCGCACCATTAGATTAGCCAATGATGTCTGGCCTCCAAAATAAGCAGAAGGGATAAGCATGGCGCTTACTGACCAGTCCACCCGGATCCGCTCTGGCGAAGAACTCGATGCCAGCCTGATCGATCCGTACCTCAAGGCGCACATTCCGGGCCTGACCGGCTTGCCGGCGATCAGCCAGTTTCCCGGCGGTGCGTCTAACCTGACCTACCTTCTGGAATACCCGCAGCAGGAGTTTGTCCTGCGCCGGCCGCCGTTCGGTCACAAGGCCAAATCCGCCCACGACATGGGCCGCGAATTTCGCATCCTCAATCAACTGCGCGACGGTTTCCCGTACTGCCCCAAGGCCTACGTGCACTGCACCGACGAATCGGTGATCGGCGCCGAGTTCTACGTGATGGAACGGGTCAAGGGCATCATTCTGCGCTCCGACCTGCCGCCGGAACTGGGCCTCGATGCGGTGAAAACCGAAGCGCTGTGCAAGAGTTTCATCGACCGTTTCGTCGAGCTGCACCGTGTCGATTACAACGCCTGCGGTCTTGGTGATCTGGGCAAGCCGGAGGGCTACGTCGCCCGCCAGATCAAGGGCTGGAGTGAACGCTACGAAAAAGCCCTGACCCCGGATGCGCCACATTGGGAACAGGTCAAAGCCTGGCTCAACGACAAGATGCCGGCCGACCACCCGACTTCGAGTATCGTCCACAACGACTACCGTTTCGACAACGTGATCCTCGACCCGGACAACCCGATGCAGATCATCGGCGTGCTCGACTGGGAACTGACCACCCTCGGCGACCCGCTGATGGATCTGGGCAACACCCTCGCCTACTGGATCGAAGCCGGCGACCCGGCACCGGTGCAACTGATGCGCCGCCAGCCGAGCCACGCCCCGGGCATGCTGACCCGCCGCGAGTTCGTCGATTATTACGCCGAGCGCTCGGGCATCCAGATCGACAACTTCGACTTCTACTACACCTACGGCCTGTTCCGCCTGGCCGGCATCGTGCAGCAGATCTACTACCGCTTCTACCACGGCCAGACCCAGGACAAACGCTTCGCGCAGTTCATTCACATGAACAAACTGCTGGAGCACATGAGCCTGCAGGTCATTGCGAAATCGAGCCTCTGACGGCCCACACCAAGGAACCCCTATGTCCAAGACTCAGTTGTTCGACCTCGACGGCAAAATCGCTTTCGTCTCCGGCGCCAGCCGCGGCATCGGTGAAGCCATCGCCAAACTGCTGGCCCAGCAAGGCGCCCACGTGATCGTTTCGAGCCGCAAGCTCGAAGGCTGCCAGCACGTCGCCGACGCAATCGTCGCCGCCGGCGGCAAAGCCACCGCCGTGGCCTGCCACATCGGTGAAATGGAGCAGATCAGCCAGGTCTTCGCCGGCATCAAGGAACAATTCGGGCGTCTGGATATCCTGGTCAACAACGCCGCGACCAACCCGCAGTTCTGCAATGTGCTGGACACCGATCTGGGTGCGTTCCAGAAGACGGTCGACGTGAACATCCGGGGCTACTTCTTCATGTCGGTGGAAGCCGGCAAGCTGATGCGCGAAAACGGTGGTGGCAGCATCATCAACGTCGCGTCGATCAACGGTATTTCACCGGGCGTGTTCCAGGGCATCTATTCGGTGACCAAGGCCGCCGTGATCAACATGACCAAGGTCTTCGCCAAGGAATGCGCGCAGTTCGGCATCCGTTGCAACGCCCTGTTGCCCGGCCTGACCGACACCAAATTTGCTTCGGCACTGGTGAAGAATGACGCAATCCTCAAGCAGGCGCTGACGCAGATCCCGCTCAAGCGCGTGGCCGACCCGAGTGAAATGGCCGGGGCGGTGTTGTACTTGGCAAGCGATGCGTCGAGCTACACCACCGGGGTTTCGCTGAATGTGGACGGTGGGTTCCTGTCCTGATTCGGCTGACAATCAATAACCCTGTGGGAGCGCGAAGGCGTCGAGTCAGTCAACGTTGATGCTGGATGGGCCGGCCCCTTCGTGAGCAAGCCCACTCCCACCCTTGATCGCGGCCGGGCCCTGAACCGCCATCTATCGCCTATCCTCTGTGGGAGCGGGCTTGCTCGCGAATGCGGTGTGTCAGCCGACCGGTTTATTGACTGACACACCGCTTTCGCGAGCAAGCCCGCTCCCACATGGGTTGTATTTCAGGCATCGATGATCTTGGGCAACTGCCACCCAAAGTCCACCCGCCGCAATCGCGCCGTCAACGGCAAACACTGCGTGTCGACCCGAGCCCTCAACGCAAACGCCGCCCCACGCTACTGCGTGACACAGCGAGTGGTGGTGATGTGCCGAGTGACCTGCTCGTCAACGTACATATCGCCAGACACCTGGGTATTTTCCAGGGTTTGACACGTACGAACCGGCGGCGGCGGAGGTGCAGCAGGCGGCGGTGGCGGAGGACTGGCGCAACCGCCGAGCAGCGCGACGCAAAGGGCCAGCGACAAGAGTGGATACACGCGTTTCCCAGGATTATTCATAGGATGACCCGCGATAAATGGAAGAGCCACTTCCGCAATCACGCCCGACTGCAGCGGATGACAGAAGACCTGACTACTCATTCTTTATAGCCGACCACCTTGTAAGCGCCAGTTAAAGGGAGGGGGATGGGGAAATGGGCTGTCGATTTTGCGGGGAAGGATCGGGGGAGTGAATTCAGGGGGGAACGGGGGATCGTGAGGCCGCCTTCGCGAGCAGGCTCGCTCCCACAGTGGGAATGGGGGCGTCCTGATGGAGATTGATCGGCTGTCGGGCCGCCTTCGCCAGCGGGCGAAGGCCTGCAGTGAAGCAAAGCGGCGCGCCCGCTGTGCTCCTGACCATTCAAACCCAGGCAGTCGTTGCCGCAGCAACGGATCTACCCCCAAAACCCCGGCCTAAGCCGAATCCGGATCCCGCGAGGATCGCAACGAATTGCTCTCCAACTCATACCGCAACTCATCCACCAACGCCGCCACTGACTCTGGCGTACGCAACGCATCGAGCTTCAACCCGCTGATCACCAGATCCACCTGCCCCGTCTCCGGGTGATACAACTTCACCGTCAGCGAATGATCACCATCCACCAGACACTCACACGCCAACGGCGAAAAACTCTGCTCCAGGCGCGCGCGCAACTGCGCAAGATTCATCATGGAGGCTGTTCCTTTAGCTGCTTCGAAGGGAGCACGATCCCAAGCCAACAGGCTCGTATCGCACTTCACCAGACTAAGAACACCCCGCGCACACCAACACCTCCATTTGCACCGGATCAACTAGTGCATTTGCACCTACCGTTGACCCTTGCCACCCCACTCACCGGAAAACAAACCCCGCTCGCGCGCCCAGACAATCGCCTCGCTACGGCTGTGCACATCGAGCTTGGAATACACCGTCGCCACATGATTACGCACCGTGTTCGGCGCCAGCTTCAGCCGCGCCGCAATCTCCTTGTCGGCCAGCCCTTCACAGATCAGCCCCAGAACATCACGCTCGCGCGCCGTCAGGTCAGTGAACGACACGCTGGGCAGTTGCGGCGAGTTGACCTTCTTCACATTGGCCAGTTTTTCAATCAGCGTACGGCTGAACCACGAGGCGTCTTTCATCACCTCTTCAATCGCCGCCACCAGCTCAAGCTCAGTGCGTTTGCGCTCGGTGATGTCCATCAGCACCAGCAGATAACACGGCGTGTCCTGAATATTCACGGTGTCGGCGGACACCGCGCACTCCAGCAGATCCGCGTCCTTCTTGCGCACCCGCACATCGACCCGATCCACCCGTCCGTTTTTCGCCAGTGCGGCCAGCAGCCGGGCGCGGGCGCCATCGTCGTCGATGAAGTTCAGCTGCGTCACGGTTTTGCCCAGTACCTCGTCGCTGTCGTACGCCAGGGTGTCGAGGAACGCCTGATTGACGTCGATCACCTGCTGCTCGTCAGCGCTGCAGATCAGAATCGGCACCGGGGTCAGGCGGAACGCCTTGGCAAACCGCTCTTCACTCTGGCGCAGCGCCACTTCAGCCTTGTGCCGCAGCTCCATGTCGACGAAGGAAAACAGCATGCAGTCCTCGTCGTTGAGCTGCAGCGGCTGACCGGCGACGATCACCTGCTTGCTGCCGCCATCGGGCAGACGCAGTTCGGCCTGCATTTGCGGAATGGTCGCCACATCGCGCAGGCGCTGAATCGCCAGGTCCTTTTTTTCAGCCTGTTCAAAGATGTCGATTTCGTAAGCTGAAGTACCGATCACTTGCTCGCGGGTGTAGCCGGTCATCTCGAGAAAACCGGGATTGACCTTGATGTAACGCAAATCGCTGAGGCGGCAGATCACCGCCGGTGCCGGGTTGGCGTTGAAGGTCTTTTCGAAGCGCTGTTCGGCGTTGGCCCAATCGGTGACGTCGCTCATGATCAACACCAGCGACTCCGGCTGCCCTTCGCGGTCAGTCAGGATCATGCTGCGCACGCTATGCACCCAGACGTGTTCGGGGTCGTCCACGGCAGACACCTCGATCAGCACGTCGCTGAAGGCCTCGCAACGTGCCGCACGGCTGATGGGGTAGTTGTCCGCTGGCACCGGATGATTGTTGCGATAGCGCAGGCTGAAACGCTTGGCGTACTCGTCAGCGTTGCTGCCCAGCTCACCGATCCGGCTGACCCCGTGCATGGCCAGCGCTGCCTCGTTGGCCCAGAGGATGCTCTGATCGAGTTCCAGCAGAATCACCCCGTCGGACAGCCCGGCGATAATCTGCTGCAACTGGCGACGATTGGTTTCACGGGTCAGGACTTCCTGGCTCATTGGATCTCCACAGGGAATGCGCGTGTGAAGATTACGACCGCAGACGCCCGTGATCGTGCCGACGAGTTCAGCACACCGCGAAACCTGTGGGAGCGGGCTTGCTCGCGAAGGCGTCGTGTCAGTTGAAAATTCAGTTGAAGGACACACCGCATTCGCAAGCAAACTCACTCCCACAAGGGGTCAGCGGTGATTTGCAGATTCCACCAGTTCGCGCAGGGTGTCGAGAAACAGCTTCAATACCGGCGAAGCATCGTCCGCGCGATAAGTGGCATACAACGGCACTTCCGGCAGCGCCGGAGTCAGCTTGCGAAATACCAGCCCCGCCGGCGCCAACTGCGCGATCGAGGCCGGCAACAGCGCCACGCCAAAACCCGCGCGCACCAGGCTGAGCAAGGTCTGCACCTCGATCACCTGCTGGCGGATCTGCGGAGTGAACCCGGCCTGGATGCAACACTGATAGAGAAAATTGGCGAACCGCGACTGCTTCAATTCCAGCGCGACAAACGGCTCCAGAGCCAGATCCGCCGGCGCCAGCGGTTCGCGACCGGCCAGCGGATGATCGGCCGGCATCACCACGTGAATCGGCTCGTGGATCAGCAGTTCATTGCGCAGCAGCGGATCGTCATAACCGACGCGAAACACGCAGGCGTCGATACGCTTTTCCTTCAGCGCCTTGACCTGCGCCGCCGGGGTCATTTCGTGCAGCCGCCAGCTCACTTGCGGATAGCGCTCGCGAAACAGGTGCAAGGCCTTGGGCAGCACGCCAACCATCACCGAGCTGATCATGCCGATTTCCAGCTCGCCGAGCTGCCCGCGCCCGGTCTGGCGGGTCAGGTCCAGCGCCCGTTCAAGCTGCTCGAACACCAGCGGCGCTTGCTCCTTGAGCATCTGCCCCGCTGCCGTCAGCTCGACCCGATGGTGACTGCGCTCGAACAGTGGCGTGCCCAGCTCCTCCTCCAGCAGCCGAATCTGCTGGCTCAGCGGCGGCTGGCAGATGTGCAGACGCTCGGCGGCCCGGCCGAAGTGCAGCTCATCGGCCAGGGCCATGAAATAGCGCAACAGGCGCAGGTCCATGGCGGCTTACCCCAGGCTCAGCGGTGTTGAGCGCTGGCGCACGCCGGTCAGCGCGAACAAGGCGTTGGCTATCGCCGGAGCCACCGACGGACTGCCCAACTCGCCGACGCCACCGGGTTTGCCCGGTTCGCCGTCCAGCACCAGAACGTCCGTGACCGGCATGTCCGACATCCGGGTCACGCGGTAGTCGTGGAAGTTGCTCTGCACCACCCTGCCCTGTTGGATGTCGAGCCGGTCGAACAGCGCATGGCCGAGGCCCCACATCAGGCCGCCGTAGATCTGCTCCTCGACGCCACCGGGCGACACGGCCAGGCCGCAATCGACCACGCACGTCAGCTTCTGGATTTTGGCCTTGCCATCGACCGTCGCAACCTGCGCCACCACCGCGATAAAACTGGTGTAGCCCTGATTCGTCGCAATCCCCAATGCGGTGCCCGGCGGCAACGACTGGCCCCACCCGGCGCGCTCGGCAGCCTGTTTGAGCACCGCCACATGCCGTGGCCGCTCCTGCATGTTGGCCAGCCTGAACGCCAGTGGATCGGCGCCCGCCGCATGGGCCAGTTCATCCATGAAGCTTTCCACGGCGAACACGTTGGGGATGAAGCTCACCGAGCGATACCAGCCGCTGGGCACCTGGCTTTCGTGCTTGACCCAGTTCAGTTCCAGATGTGGCGGACGATAAGCGAAGTCCCACGCGGTGATCGCTTCGGTGGTGCTGTAATCCATGTGATCCGGGCGCTCGAAGTAACCCGGCTCCCACTGCTCCGGCGACGCCGGTGACACCGCGTGCAACTGCAGCGCGCTGAGTTTGCCCTGGGCGTCGAGCGCGCCTTTGACCCGGTGCAGCGTCGCCGGGTGATTGAACAGCGCGTGCATTTCATCTTCGCGGCTGTTGAGCAGTTTTACCGGTACACCGCTCTGCTGCGCCAGATACGCCACTTCGAACAACCAGTATTTGGCCTCCCGCGCACCGAAGCTGCCACCGGACACCAGCTCGTTGATGGTGACTTTGTCCTTGTCGATGCCGCACACGGTTTGCGCCGCTTCCAGGGCCGAGGACGGCACCTGCACACCGCCCCAATAGGTGATCGCCTGGTCCTTGACCTGCGCAGTGATACAGATCGGCTCCAGCGGGTTCTGCACCTTGTAGGGCATGGTGTAATCGGCTTCGATCAACTTCGCCGCAAGCGGCCATTGCGCGCCGACGTCACCATGAGTCATGGCCTTGATGGTTTGGCTTTTGGGATCGGAAATAGCGGCCGCTTGCGCCTCGGCCAGTCCTGCGCTGTCGAACCCGGCCAACGGCGAATCACTCCACTTGATCTCCAGCACCTTGCGCCCCTGCTGCGCCGCCCAGAATGTATCGGCCAGCACTGCCACGCCTTCCAGGTTGCCGCCAAGCACATCGGGCCGCCCCGGAATCGCGATCACCCTGCGCACCCCCGGTATCTGCAACGCTGCCACCGAATCGACGCCGAGCACCTTCGCACCGACCACCGGCGTCCGCTGAATCACCGCCACCAGCATCCCCGGCACCTGCACGTCGATGCTGTACTTGAAGCCCCCACAAACCTTGGCCGCCGCGTCACGCTTGTGCCGCAGTTTGCCGATGTATTTGAACTGCGCCGGATCCTTCAACGTGACCTTGGCCGGTGCCGGGAGATGTGCTGCCACGTCGACCAGTTCGCCGTATCCGAGGCTGCGCTTGCTGGACAGGTGAACCACCCGGCCTTCCTCGGTGCTGCAACTGTCGGGGCTGACTTTCCATTGTTTCGCCGCCGCCGTGATCAGCAGCGCCCGCGCGGTCGCCCCGGCCATGCGCAAGCGTTCGTATTCCAGCGACACACTGGTGCTGCCGCCGGTGGAGAAAACTTTCCAGATCGGGTGAATGTAGGTGTCGAAGAACGGGTCTTCCGGGGTGATGACCTGCACGGTCATCGGGTTCACATCCAGCTCCTCGGCCACACACGCAGCCAGCGCCGTTTGCGTACCGGTGCCGGAATCGTGCTTGTGCACCACCAGTTTCACGGTACCGTCAGGGAAGATCCGCACCCAGGCGTTGGGTTCAAACTCAGTGGCCGGGGCCGGGGCTTTCGGGTCGCTGGCGGCCACGCCGCTCGGCAGATACAGGGCAATCGCCAGACCCGAAGCCACCGTCGCCGCTTGCTTGAGAAACACCCGGCGTGAAGGTTCGATCAAGGTGTCGTCGAGCGGGCTCATCACGCCTCCTTCGGCGCATTCGCCGCGCGCTTGATCGCTTTGTTGATCCGACCGTACGTGCCGCAGCGACAGATGTTGCCGGTCATCGCATTGCGGATCGAATCGTCGTTCACCACCGCGCCCGTGTTGAGCAACGCAGCCGCTGACATGATCTGCCCGGATTGACAGTAGCCGCATTGCGGCACATCTTCGGCGACCCAGGCCAGTTGCAGCGGATGGCTTTGCGTCGGCGACAAGCCTTCAATGGTGGTGATGCTGTGGCCCGCGACGGCGGCCAGCGGCAACTGGCAGGAACGCACCGCGACCCCGTCCAGATGCACGGTGCAGGCACCGCACAGGCCCATGCCGCAGCCGAACTTGGTGCCGGTGAGTTTCAGTAGATCACGCAGGACCCATAACAAGGGCATGGAGGGGGACGCTTCATCCAGCTCGCGTCGTACGCCGTTTACCGTGAATGCAATCATTGTCAGGCTCCAAAAGAGCGGCCCGTCTTTGTGCGGGCCTGGTCATCGATTATTGGGACCCCGGGCAAAACGCGGCCAGCGACGATTTCTGCCAACCGCTGTAAGCAGGACTAACAACATGTACAAGCGATACCCGTCGGTGCAGTCCATGAGCGCGTTCATCCACGCGGCGCGCAGCGGCAGTTTCTCCAGCGCCGCGCGCAAACTCGACCTGACCCACAGCGCCATCAGCCAACAGATCCGCGCGCTGGAGGATTTCATCGGCCAGCCGCTGTTCGTGCGTGAAGGTGGCGGCAGCAATCTGACCGATGCCGGGCAGTTGTTTGCCAGTGTGCTATCGGACGGTCTGGCGCAGATTGATCGGGCGATTTCCTCGGTGAAAAACCGCAGCATGACGCAACGTTTGACGCTGGACGTCGACAGTGAATTGGCGCAGAGCTGGCTCAACCCGCGCCTGCTGCAGTTGCTCGATGGGCTGCCGGATTACGAGGTGACGCTGTTGTCGATGCCGCGCAGTGATCGCAGCGCGTTCGAGCGGGTGGATCTGGCGTTGCGTTACGGTTATGGCGACTGGGATGACTGCGAGATGACGCAGATCTGTGGTGATCGGGTGTTGGCGGTGGCTTCGCCTGAGTTGCTTGAGCGCCATGGCTTGCAACTGCCGTTAAGCCCCGCGCAGATTCTCGAACTGCCGCTGTTGGGCTATACGCGACGCTCGTGGATTCCGTGGCTGGACGCGGCGGGGATGACGCCGACCGAGCCGCCGGCGCGGGTGATTTTCGATAACGCGGCGAACCTGATTGCGGCCGCCGAGGCCGGTGTCGGAGCAGGACTGGTGCGTGGTTTATTGGCGGCTGACGCGTTGCGCAGCGGGCGGCTGGTGGCGTTGAACGAGGCGCAGATTGCAGCGCATTACAACCTCTATGCAGTGTGGCCGCACGGCCAGGCCGAGCGTGTGGCGCCGGTGGTTGAGGTGATCAGGCAGCTAGCCTTGCAAACACCCCACTGACGCCTTCGCGAGCAAGCCCGCTCCCACATTTCGAACGCATCCGCCAACTGCAATGCATCCCCCCTGTGGGAGCGGGCTTGCTCGCGAAGAGGCCCTGTCAATCACATCACCGCTGAATGACACTCCGCCTTCGCGAGCAGGCTCACTCCTACATTTCGAGCGCATCCGCCAGCTACAATGCATCCCCCCTGTGGGAGCGGGCTTGCTCGCGAAGAGGCCCTGTCAATCACATCACCGCGGAATGACACTCCGCCTTCGCGAGCAGGCTCACTCCTACATTTCGAGCGCATCCGCCAGCTGCAATGCATCCCCCCTGTGGGAGCGGGCTTGCTCGCGAAGGGGCCCATCAGCCACATCACCGCTGAATGGCACTCAGCCTTCGCGAGCAGGCTCACTCCTACATTTCGAGCGCATGCCGCCAGCTGCAATGCATCCCCCCTGTGGGAGCGGGCTTGCTCGCGAAGAGGCCCTGTCAATCACATCACCACTGAATGACACTCCGCCTTAGCGAGCAGGCTCACTCCTACATTTCGAGCGCATCCGCCAGCTGCAATGCCCCCCCCTGTGGGAGCGAGCCTGCTCGCGAAAGGGCCGGTACAGTCAGCGCAAATCCAAAACCATATCGCCCAAGTATCACCACCGCGCCCAATTAATATTGTACGAACCCCTCCCCCCTTTCCAATACTCGCCCTCAGCAACCACCCACCCGGGCCGGATGCGAACAGGCGAGGGAATGCGCGTGTCTTGCGCATAGAAACGGCCGATTGCCCGGGACGTGGATGCCGAGAGCCGCAAGGCTCCCTTCCCCGCTATCAGGAGATCGACTTCAATGATCATCGATATCAGCTGCTATCCCACGGATCTCGTGGACCTCGCCTGGAGGCATGACGGTGACCCGTTCACCGGCGAGCGTCTGCTGGAGATGATGGATGGCCCGTACATGGTCAACGGCAAACCTCGCCGTATCGACAAAGCCTTCATCCAGCCCCCGCAGGGCAACACCATTTACACCTGGACCGACGGCGAACTCTCGGGCCGCGAATCCATCGACGCCTACATGGCCTACACCCTGAAAATGGTCCAGACCTACCCGGATCGCTTCATCGGCTGCTTCGTCTACAACCCGCGCTGCGGCGTGGAAAACGGCGTCGAGGCAATCGAGCGCTACGTCAAGGAACACGGCTTCAAGATGGTCCAGATGCAGGCCAACATGCACGCCTACCGGCCTGACCGTGCACTCGACTGGGTGCGCCCGTGCTTCGAGAAATGCGCCGAACTGGGCATTCCGGTGAAGCTGCACACCGGCGACGGTCCGTACAGCATTCCGTCGGAATGGGTGCCGATGATCAAGGAATTCCCCAACGTCGATTTCATCATGGCCCACTTCGGCGTGCAGACCGGCGGCGTCTACGTGTTCGAACCGATGCAATGGGCGATGGAGCTGCCCAACGTCTACTGCGAATCGGGCTGGTGCCTGCAATCACGAATCGTCGAGTTCGCCAAGGTATTGCCGACGCACAAGATCCTGTTCGGCACCGACACGCCACCGAACGAACCGGGCATGTGGCTGCGCCTGCTCGAAGTGCTCTGCCACGAACCGCCACAGGGCTTGAACCTCGACGAGGACACCCTCGAAGACTACCTGGGCAACAACACCGCGCGGATGATCGGCCTTGAGCCTACCCCGCCACCGCGTTCCGTTTCCGAAGCAGAGGCGCAACTCAAGCGCCCCGTCACCACTCAACTGGCCAGGAGCTGAACCGATGATCATCGACACCCATCTGCACCCCACCAACCTGGTCGACGAGGCCTGGCGCCACACCGGCGAACCGTTCACCGGCGAGCGCATGCTCAAGCTGATGGACGGCCCTTACATGATCAACGGCAAACCACGCCGCATCGACATGGGTTTCATCCAGCCGCCACCGGGCAACACCGGATATCGCGACGGCAACCGCCGGGGCCGCGAGGGCGTGCGCGACTACATGTCGTACGTCGCCGAGCTGTGCGTAAAGTACCCGGATCGCTTCATCGGCAACTTCAACTTCAACCCGCGCTGGGGGCCGGAAAACGGTGCGGCAGAGCTGGAATTCCACATCAAGGAATACGGCTTCAAGATGCTCAAGCTGCACGCCAACATGCACGGCTATCGCCCGGACCGCGCACTCGACTGGCTGCGCCCGGCAATGAAAGTCTGCGCCAAATACAACATCGTCGTGCTGATCCACACCGGCGACGGTCCGTACACGATCCCGACAATGTTCTACCCGATCATCCGCGAGTTCCCGATGGTCAATTTCATCATCGGCCACTTCGGCATCCAGACCGGCGGCAACTACTCGTTCGAAGCGTTCTGGATGGCGATGGACACGCCGAACGTGTACTGCGAATCGGGCTGGTGCTTCCAGTCGCGGATCGTCGAGTTTGCCAAGGAACTGCCGCGCAACAAGATCGTGTTTGGCACCGACTCGCCGCCGAACGAGCCGGGCATGTGGCTGCGCGAGCTGGAGGTGTTGTGCTCACCGGCGCCACAAGGGTTGGGCATCGATGAGGATCATCTCGAGGATTACCTGGGCAACAACATCGCCCGGTTGTGCGGGATCGAACCGACGCCGCCGCCCAAGGACCTGGCCGAGGCGGACATACGCCTGACCACCACGTATCTCTAGGTACACGCACATTCCAATGTGCGAGCGGGCTTGGTCCGGGCGGCGATCCAACGAATGTGGTGGATCAGTCACCTTCACCGCTGAATGACACACTGCATTCGCGAGCAAGCCCGCTCCCACAGGGGAGCAGTATCACCACAGGCAACACAGCGACTTTACAGGCACGAAGATGACCCGGCGTTCCTTCGACCGGCAGGCCAACGGCTGCTCGATCGAACACCAACTCACCCCTGCGTGCCTGCTTTTTAAGAGGTGAAACCATGACCCGTTCGACGCTCGGCGACTCCCAGGACTTTCACGTGTTCATCGATGCCTATCGCCGTGAGTACCCGGACGATGTGCTGACCATCACCCAACCTGTTTCTGCCGATCAGGACGTCACCGCCCTGGTCGATGCCCTCGCCGCCCAAGGTCGCGATCCGCTGCTGATCTGTGAAAACGTCGGCAATCTCAAGGGGCCGGTGGCGACCAACCTGTTCGCCTCGCGTACCCGCATTGCACGGTTGTTCGGCGTCACCCCGGCGCAATTGCACGAAACTTTCCAGCGCCGCGCCAACCAGCCCATCGCCCCGCGCTATGTGGAAAGCGGCCCGATCCTCGATGAAGTGTTCGAAGGCGAAGCACTGGATCTGGCGCTGCTGCCGATGCTCAAGCATTTCGACAGTGATCGCGGCCCTTACATCACCAACGCGATCATCATCGCCGAGGACCCGCTGACCGGCATCGCCAACATGAGCTACCACCGCTCGATGCGCCACGCCCGGCAGGCCCTCGCCACCAGCCTGCACTCACGCGGGCACTTGTGGCGGATGCTGCAGACCGCCCGTGAACGCGGCGAAGAGTTGCGCGTGGCGATGGTGGTCGGCGCGCACCCGTTGTTCATGCTCGCCGCCGCGGCACGCTTGCCCTACGGTAGCGATGAACGCGCAGTGGCTGGCGGCTTGTTCGGCGCACCGCTGGAACTGGTTAAAACCCCACGCTACGGCATCGGCGTACCGGCTTGCGCCGAGTTTGTTCTGGAAGGCGCCATTGACCCGGCGGCCTACGCCGAGGAAGGCCCGTTCGGCGAGTTCAGCGGCTATTCCTCGGATCGTTCGACTAACAACGTATTGCGAGTCGACACCCTGTTGAAGCGCAAAGACGCCTGGCTGGTCGATGTGATGGGTGGCCGCTACGCCGAGCACCTGACCCTCGCCCGGCTACCCCGCGAGGCGGAAATGAGCGAGAAGCTCAAGGCGCGTTTCCCTGCCGTCACCGCCGTGCATTACCCGAACTCCGGCACGCATTTTCATTGCTACGTGGCGCTGGACCAAAGCCGCGATGGCGAGGCGCGGCAGATCATGCTCGCCCTGCTCGGCTGGGACCCGTACCTGAAAAACGTGATCGCGGTGGACAGCGACATCGACATCACTGACGACAGCCAGGTGCTGTGGGCGCTGGCCACGCATTTCCAGCCGCATCTGGACCTGTTCATGATCGACGGTTTGCCCGGCAGTCCGCTGGATCCGTCCTCATCCGTCAATGGCACCACCTCTCGCATGGGCCTGGATGCCACACGCGGCTCAGGCTTCGACGGGATCAGGGCGCAGCTTGATCAGGATGTGCTCGAGCGGGCGCGGGTTTTGCTCAAAGGGCTGCCAGTGTGAACCGCCAGCGGATGGTGGTCGGGATCAGTGGCGCGTCGGGTTTCATCTACGGCGTGCGCCTCCTGCAATTGCTCGCCGAACTGGACATCGAAAGCCACCTGATCATCAGCCGCGCCGCGCTGCTGACCATGGCCCACGAAACCGACTACAAACTGGCCGACGTCGCTGCACTCGCCAGCCACTACCACCGCGCCGATGACGTCGCCGCCGGGATCGCCAGCGGTTCGTTTCGCTGCCTGGGCATGGTAGTCGCGCCGTGTTCGATGCGCACGCTGGCGGAAATCGCCACTGGCACCTCGTCGGGGCTGATCGGCCGCGCCGCCGACGTCACCCTCAAGGAGCGCCGCACCCTGGTGCTGATGGCCCGCGAAACGCCGCTGACCCTCGCCCACCTGCGCAACATGACGGCGGTCACCGAGATGGGCGGGATCATCGCGCCGCCGGTGCCGGCGTTCTATGCCCGCCCGGAAAACCTCGGGCAAATGGTCGATCACAGCCTGGGCCGAGTGCTCGACCTGTTCGGCCTGGATGCCGGCGTTGCCCGCCGCTGGCGTGAACACCCAAATCCCTGTGGGAGCGAGCCTGCTCGCGAAAGCGGTGGATCAGTCGCCTCCGCGCTGAATGACACACCGCATTCGCTAGCAGGCTAGCTCCCACAGTTGATCGCACTCCGACAAAAAAGCTAAGGAGATCCAGATGAACACCCCCTTCAACGCCCCAACACCCAACACCAAAATCCCCGTGACCATCCTCACCGGTTTTCTCGGTGCCGGCAAAACCACCCTGCTCAACTACATCCTCAAGGAAAACCACGGCCGTAAAATCGCCGTGATCGAAAACGAGTTCGGCGAGGTCGGCATCGACGGCGATCTGGTGCTCAGTTCGGAGACCGAAGAAATCTACGAAATGGTCAACGGCTGCGTGTGCTGCACCGCCGAGGTTCGCGAGGACCTGGTGCGCATCGTCCGTGAACTGGTGGCGCGTCCGGTACGCCTCGATCACATTCTGATCGAGACCAGCGGCCTGGCCGATCCGTACCCGGTGGCGCAAAGCTTTTTCATCAATGACCCGATCGCCGAAGAAGTCGAACTCGATGCAATCGTGACCATGGTCGACGCCAAGCACATCGCCCAGCACCTGGAGGATCTGCAACTGGATGGCGTCGATAATCAGGCGGTGGACCAGATCGTCTGTGCCGACCGCATCGTCATCAACAAGGTCGATCTGGTCAGCAGCGACGAGGTGGAAACCCTGCGCGGCAAGATCCGTGGTTTGAACGCCACGGCGGATCTGGTGACTTCGACCCACGCGCAAATCGACCTGACGAAAATCCTCGGCATCGGCGCGTTCGAGTGCACGCAAAAGCTCATGGAAATCGGCGCGCACCAGCACGATCACGATGACCACCACGATCATGAAGAGCCCGACCACGAGCACGATCCAAGCGTGTCCTCGGTGGGCATCGCCGTGGACGGCGCGGTCAACCTGATGGCCTTCCACCGCTGGATCAGCGAGCTGCGCTCATCGCAGGCCGACAATCTGTACCGCATGAAAGGCGTGCTGGCGGTGGCCAACGAAGACCAGCGCTACGTGCTGCAGGGCGTGCACAGCCTGGTGGAGTTCCGCGCCTCGACCGCATGGGGCACGGAGCCCCGTTCGAGCAAGATTGTGTTCATCGGCCGCGACCTGGACCGCGCGGCCCTGAACCAAGGCTTTGCCGCCTGCCTGGCAGGCTGAACAAGGTGTTGGAGCCGGTGGATGGCGGCTTCGCAGCACGAATGACTGATGCCGTTTTTTTACAACACAAACCCGGTGGGAGCGGGCTTGCTCGCGAATGCGGTGGGTCATTGAACATTGATATCGACTGACACACCGCATTAGTCGGATCGCCGCCCGGACCAAGCCCGCTCCCACAAGGATTGCGGTGTCTCTAAGACAGCATCAGACGAATACCCCTCTTTACCGAATAACAACAGCTAGAGGTGATTCCCCATGTCGTCAGCCACTCCCTCCTCCACCGTCCACCCCGTCGACCGCGTCCTGCCGGTACGACAGATGCTCACCCTCGGCCTGCAACACATGGCTGTCTCGTACATCGGCGCCATCGCCGTGCCGTTGATTGTCGCCAGTGCCCTGAAGATGTCCCATGCCGACACGGTGGTGTTGATCAGCACCACGCTGTTTTGCTCCGGCATCGCCACCCTGCTGCAGACCGTCGGTTTCTGGAAGTTCGGCGTGCGTCTGCCGATTCTGCAAGGCGTGGCGTTCAGCAGCGTCGGGCCGGTGATCGCCATTGGCAGCGACCCTCAGGTAGGGTTCGCCGGGGTCTGTGGCGCGGTGATCGGTGCCGGGATCTTTACCATGTTGATGGCGCCGTTCGTGGGCCGATTGCGGCGGTTCTTCCCCCCGGTGGTCACCGGGTGCATCGTCACCGTGATTGGTTTGCAGCTGTTCCCGATTGCCTACGAGTGGGTCGGTGGCGGACGCAACGCGAGCAACTTCGGCGCCCCGGCGTTTCTCGGCGTGGCGGTGGTGGTGTTGCTGACTATTCTGCTGGTCAACCGTTATGGCAGCCCGTTGCTGCGCAACATGGCGGTGCTGATCGGCATGCTGATCGGCGCCGGTCTGGCGTACGCGCTGGGCATGGGCAATTTTCACAGCGTCGAAGACGCGCCATGGCTGACCGTGCCCTACCCGTTCTACTTCGGCCTGCCGACCTTCAGCCTGATCCCCATCGCGACGATGGTAGTGGTGATGATCGTGCAGATGGTCGAGTCGATGGGGCTGTTCGTGGCCATCGGTGACATCGTCGACAAACCAGTGGAAGACAAGCAGGTGATCAACGGCCTGCGCGCCAATGGCCTGGCCAGCACCATCGCCGGGATGTTCGCCGCATTTCCGTTCATTGCCTTCATGGAAAACGTCGGCCTGGTGATCCTGACCGGCGTGCGCAGCCGTTGGGTGGTGGCGGTCAGCGGCCTGCTGATGTGCTCGATTGCACTGGTGCCCAAGGCTGGCGCAATCATCGCCTCGATGCCGACCGCCGCGCTTGGTGGTGCGGGCATCGCGATGTTCGGCGTGGTTGCGGCGGCCGGCATCCAGACCCTCGCCAAGGTCGACTACGAGCGCAATCGCTACAACGTGCTAATCGTCGGTTTCACCATCGCCGCCGCCCTGGTGCCGGTGCTCGCCCCGACCCTGTTCAAACAGTTGCCCGAGTGGTCACAGCCGTTCCTGCACAGCAGCGTGGTCATCGCCTGCCTAGTGTCGGTGCTGCTCAACGCGGCGCTCAACGGCGTCAGCGTGCCCGACACCACACCCGGCAAATCCGCCTCGCACATCCTTTGACTGGAGCCTGCCCATGACTCAACTTCAAAACATCCTGATCAAAAACCCGCTCGCGGTGATGACTGGCCTGCGCGGCCCGCGTGCCCGGGCGGGTGCGGTGGACATCCGCGTGGTCAACGGACGCATTGCCGAAATGGCCGCCAACCTTGAGCCTCAACCCGGTGAACGGGTCATCGATGCCCGTAACAGCGTGGTATATCCGGGCTGGATCAACACTCACCACCACCTGTTCCAGAACCTGCTCAAAGCCGTGCCCGAAGGCTTGAATCAGGATCTGCAGGGCTGGCTGGCGAGCGTGCCCTACCCGCGCCTGAACCGCTTCACCCCGCAACTGGCGCGGATCGCCGCACGTTTGGGCATGGTTGAATTGCTGTTGTCCGGCGTGACGACCTGCGCTGATCACCACTACCTCTACCACGCACACGGCACGACCGAGACCGGGGATTTACTGTTCGATCTGGCCGATGAATTCGGTCTGCGCTTTGTGCTGTGTCGCGGTGGCGCGCTGGAGTCGGCGAGCGCCCACCCGGGCTTCTCGAAAACCGCGCTGCAACCGGAAAGCCTCGAGCAAATGGTCGGCGACCTCGAACGGTTGAAATCGCTGTATCACCAGGACACCCCGGACGCCCTGCGCCGGGTCGTGGTGGCGCCCACCACGCCGACCTTTTCGCTGCCGCCGACCCTGCTGCGCGAACTGGCGCACAGCGCGCGCGGCCTCGGTTTGCGTTTGCACACACACCTGTCGGAAACACGGAACTACGTGAATTTCTGCCGCGAGAAATACAACTGCCTGCCGGTGGAATTCGTCGCCGAGCACGAATGGCTCGGCCCCGACGTATGGTTCGCCCACGCCGTGCACCTGCAACCGGGAGAAATCCGCATGCTCGCCCAGACCGGCACCGGCATCTCGCACTGCCCGGTGAGCAATGCGCGTCTCGGTAGCGGTGTCGCGCCAGTGCCGCAAATGTACGAGGCTGGCGTGCCGATCTCCCTCGGCGTCGATGGTGTCGCGTCCAATGAGTCCGGCAGCATGGTCGGCGAAGCCAACACCGCGTGGCTGATCCACCGTGCGGAGCAAGGCGCCTCGGCGACCACGGCTGAAGATGTCATTCACTGGGGCACGGCGGGTGGCGCGCAAGTACTCGGCCTCGGAGCGGTCGGCACGCTCGAAGTCGGTCAGGCAGCGGACCTGGTGATCTACAGCCTCGATCATCCACGCTTCTTCGGCTTCCACGACAGCGCAGTTGCACCGGTCGTCGCGGGTGAACCGATTGCCGTGAAATACAGCCTGGTGGGCGGGCGGATCGTCGTCGATGACGGGGTGATTCCGGGGCTGGATATCGAGCGGATGCGGGCCGAGGCGTGGGAAGGTGTGCAGGCGATGATGAAGGTCGAGGATTGACTCAAGTTCCGCCCGGATCCCTGGTGTGAGCGGACTTGGTCCGGGCGGCGATCCGACGAAAGCGGTGGGTCATTCAGCAATTGTGCCGACTGAACCAGCGCCTTCGCGAGCAAGCCCGCTCCCACAGAAAAGCCAGGTATTCGCGGACTCGGGTTTTGTCGACTAACGTTATCCCCTCATCGGATTGAGCCCCTGCCAGTGACACCGGGCTCTTGATCAAGGAGAGACTGATGACGTCGCGTCGCAACATCGAACAGACCTACCGCACCTGGTCCAGCCCGATTCTGCTGGAGCTGAAAAAGCGCGAACACCAAATGGCGCCGGTCGAGCGTCAGGCACTGGAGAATGTCTTGGTCGAACGCCGATTGCTGGATGTGGGCAACCCGAACGGCCCTGACCGTCGCCAAGGCACTGCGCGCAAAAATGAGCGGCCAGGTTGATCACACCATCAGACCGGGTTGAGGTTCAGTGCCAGCTTCAACAGCTCTTTGCGCAGCATCGAAGGTTTCACTACAGCCATTGCCGCCTGCCATTGCAGCGGTAACAACCGAGTCAACTTCTGCTGGCTGACCACGGGTTCGGCCAGCAAACAACTCTTGCCGTCACGGATGCCGATGACGTTAAGCAACCAGTCATCGCCCTGCCCGGCCATCCATCCACAAATCTTGTTGTAATGTTTGTGAAGCAACCCGTCGGCATCCCACACCGTCATCTGCGCGAAAACCTGCGGCAGGTTGCTGTCCGGTTTGAAGCGTTTCAGGTCCGCCGCCAACGCGTCCTGTAGATCGACTTCGATGGCGGCCTGACATTCGAGGAAATACTGCTCGGGCCAGTTCGCTGCCAGATTCGCCCGCTGCGCCAACCATTCATAAGCCAGAACATCCAGCTCGGTGGTCATCTGCCCGGTGAAGTTGAGCGTGTTGTCTAGGATCGCCGTGGCCAGCAGTGCCGCGCTTGGCTCACTGATTCGCGAGAGCATGCCGGCGGCTTGCCAGCGCTGAAAAACCAGAGTCGCTGCCGCGCCAATCGGGCGGATGTCGGCGGCGGAACCCAGTCGCTCAGCCCAGTACCGTTCAAAACCCGGGTGATGGTCGAGGACCTCCACCACTTGGTCGAGCATCACCAGCGGGTCGAAGTGGTGATAGTCAGAAACATCCACCAGTACAAACGTGTCGTTTGCTTGCGGCGTGTAACGCTGAAAAGCAGCCCCCCAACTCAGAACGGTTGGCGACACGCTGCTGTTGGGTGCTGCACTACTGACGGCGCGGGCGGGAACGCCTTGCAGGCTGAGCAATTCTGCGTAGGCGATGCAGCAGGCGTAGGCGTCGATATCCAGATAGGCCGAGCCTGAGGTGATCACGGTGATGGGCGACATTGCGCGTCCCTGGCCAATATTTCAGGGCCGGCAACGTCGCACATCTGCGTGACGATGTGAAGTCAGGCCGCGCGCTGCCCCGCGGCCACCGCTGCCGAAGCCGCGAGCATCGCCCGCAACAACACCGCACATCCGGCGGCCAGATCGTCTGGCGCCGCGTTCTCGATTTCGTTGTGGCTGATGCCGCCCTCGCACGGCACGAAAATCATCCCGGCCGGGCCGAGTTCGGCCAGGAAGATCGCGTCATGGCCGGCGCCGCTGACGATGTCCATGTGCGACAGACCGAGACCTTTGGCAGCGCCGCGTACCGCTTCGACACAGCCTTTTTCGAAGTACAGCGGCGGGAAGTCGGCGGTCGGGGTCAGCTCATAGGTCAGGCCGTGTTCTTCGCAGGTGGCGTCGATGACCTGCTTCACCTCGGCAATCATCGAGTCCAGGCGCGCCGGTTGCAGATGACGGAAGTCGAGGGTCATGCGCACTTCACCGGGGATGACGTTGCGCGAGCCGGGATAGGCTTGCAGGCATCCGACCGTGCCGCAGGCGTGGGGTTGATGGCCGAGGGCGGCGCGATTGACGGCGCCGACAATGACCGAGGCGCCGACCAGCGCATCTTTGCGCAGGTGCATCGGCGTCGGACCGGCGTGGGCTTCGACGCCGCGCAACTTCAGGTCGAACCACTTTTGCCCGAGCGCGCCGAGTACCACGCCGATGGTTTTCTGCTCGTCCTCCAGAATCGGGCCTTGCTCGATGTGCGCCTCGAAATAAGCGCCGACCTTGTGCCCGCTGACTTTGCGCGGGCCGGCGTAGCCGATGGCATTCAGCGCTTCGCCGACGGTAACGCCCTCGGCATCGACCTTGGCCAGGGTTTCTTCGAGGGTGAATTTCTCGGCGAACACCCCCGAGCCCATCATGCACGGGGCGAAGCGTGAACCTTCTTCGTTGGTCCAGACCACCACTTCCAGCGGCGCTTCGGTTTCCACGCCGAGGTCATTGAGGGTGCGCAGCACTTCGACGCCGGCCAGCACGCCGAAGCAGCCGTCGAACTTGCCGCCGGTGGGCTGGGTGTCGATGTGACTGCCGGTCATCACCGGCGGCAGGTCGGGATTGCGCCCCGGACGACGGGCAAAGATGTTGCCGACCTCATCCACCGTGACGCTGCACCCGGCGTCCTTGCACCATTGCACGAACAGGTCGCGGGCCTGGCGGTCGAGGTCGGTCAGGGCCAGGCGACAGACCCCGCCCTTGACCGTGGCGCCGAGCTTGGCCAGTTCCATGAGCGAGGCCCAGAGGCGATCGCGGTTGATGTGCTGATGGGTGGATTGCAGAACGTCTACGGCTGCGTTCATGGTGATCTCCTCAGGCAGTTTCTTATGGGGGTTGCTGTGGTATCTGGTAGACCTCTATCGCGAGCAGGCTCACTCCTACAGGGAAACGCATTTCACTTGTAGGAGTGAGCCTGCTCGCGATGAGGCCCTCCCTTACACTGGAGATTTCACGACCGAAGGCTGCGCCCGCATCACGCACAACCCGTAATAAATCACCCCGCCCAGCGCCGAGCCGGTGAACCAGCCGTAGCTGTAGAACCAGCTGAACGCGTCGCTGCCGAGCGACAGCAGGGTCAGCAGCACCGGCACGCCAAACGCGGTAAACCCGGCCCAGTTCCATGCCGGATAGACGTCATCGCGATACAACCCGGCCAGGTCCAGTTGCTGTTTCTTGATCAGAAAGTAGTCCACCACCATGATCCCGGCGATCGGCCCGAGCAGGCTCGAATAACCCAGCAGCCAGTTGGAATACACGGTCTCCAGGCTAACGTCGGAGACGATCAGCCCGAGTTTCTTCAGCAGCTCGTGGGCCATCAGCGCCAGGCCAACGAAGCCGGTGAGCAACACCGCTTTGGTGCGATTGATCACCTTGGGCGCGATGTTCTGGAAGTCGTTGGTCGGCGAGACAATATTCGCCGCCGTATTGGTCGACAGCGTGGCGATGATGATCAGCGCCATGGCCACTGCGACCCACACCGGGCTTTGAATGTGTCCGATCAGGCTCACCGGATCGGACACGGTTACCCCGACCAGTTTCACCGAGGCGGCAGTCATCACCACGCCCAGCGAAGCGAACAAAAACATGGTCAGTGGCAGGCCGAAAATCTGCCCGAGGATCTGGTCCTTCTGGCTCTTGGCGTAGCGGCTGAAGTCAGGAATGTTCAGCGACAGCGTGGCCCAGAAGCCGACCATCGCCGTCAGTCCGGCGGCGAAGTAGCTGACCACACTGGCGCCTTCCGGGCGTTTCGGTGGAATCGCCAACAGCTCGGTCATCGACACATTGGGCATCGCCCACATCAGCAGGCCGATGCCGACGGCTACCAGCAACGGCGCAGACAGGGTTTCCAGCCACTTGATCGACTCGGCGCCACGGATCACCACCCACAGGTTCAGCGACCAGAAGATCATGAAACCGATCACTTCGCCGGTTCCGCCAAGGGATTTCCAGCCCTCGAAGATCGAGCCGAGAAACAGGTGAATCGCCAATCCGCCGAACATCGTTTGAATACCGAACCAGCCACACGCCACCAACGCGCGAATCAGGCACGGCACGTTGGAGCCGAGCACGCCGAACGACGAACGCAGCAGCACCGGAAATGGAATGCCGTACTTGGTGCCGGGAAAGGCGTTGAGCGTGAGCGGGATCAGTACGATGACGTTGGCCAGCAGAATCGCCATCAGTGCTTCGCCAACGCTCAGCCCGAAATACGCAGTGAGCACACCGCCCAGGGTGTAGGTCGGCACGCACACCGACATGCCGACCCACAGCGCGGTGATGTGCCATTTGTTCCAGGTTCGTTCGCGCACCTTGGTCGGTGCCATGTCGTGGTTGTATCGGGGACTGTCGAGCACGTCGCTGCCGGCTTCGAGTTCGAACAAGCCGTCGCGCCCGGTCACTTGCGATCTGTTCTGTTGCATGGCCGCTCCACTGTTTTTCTGATTATTTTTTTGCTCATCAGGCGGCTGCACACCAGGGTGCGAGCCGGACGATGGCCGGAGGAACTGACAACTTTCGTGTACCGGCCACGGTGTCAGCGGCGGCATCAATAAACGTGCCGGGTGCCCCGCTTGCGCATCGGGCCATGCTTCAACCGTTTTGCAACTTGATGATATTTTTCAGTTTTAATTATTCACCTGATGAGTTCTCGAAAACTTGTCTGGGTGCTCAGGCTAAACACCTGGCAAGTTGTCCGAACAGACAGGACTCAAACTGGTGCACTGCATTTATTTTCATTGTGAACGTGCAACCGCAGCTCAACTTCAAGCGGCTGATTTCACATAGGAAATCTTGCTCATATTTCCATCCTGTCAAGTGCGTCAAAATGGTGAACTGCCTCACCATTTTGGTGATTTATAGTTTTTATTGTTATTTTTCATACACTTAAAATAGCAATAAGCTTATAAAAAATAATCTTGAACAATTGCAGAACTGCGACTAGCTTCTATTCCTGACAGCGCTGACAGGAATACGTCGATCATCGCTGTACATCAATAAAACATTTAGAACCGGCACAAGTCGGTCATGCCTGCGAGGAACTCGGAATGTCTCTGTTGATCCGTGGCGCCACCGTTGTTACCCATGATGAAAGTTATCGCGCCGACGTTTATTGCGCCGACGGTGTGATCAAAGCCATCGGTGAAAACCTTGATATTCCCGCCGGCGCCGAGGTGCTCGACGGCAGCGGTCAATACCTGATGCCCGGCGGCATTGATCCACACACTCACATGCAACTGCCCTTCATGGGCACCGTGGCCAGTGAAGACTTCTACAGCGGTACGGCGGCCGGTCTGGCTGGCGGGACCACCTCGATCATCGACTTCGTGATTCCCAACCCACAGCAGTCGCTGATGGAAGCGTTTCACCAGTGGCGCGGCTGGGCGGAAAAGTCCGCATCCGACTATGGCTTCCACGTCGCGATCACCTGGTGGAGCGAGCAGGTGCGTGAGGAAATGGCCGAGCTGGTCAGTCATCACGGGATCAACAGCTTCAAGCATTTCATGGCCTACAAGAACGCGATCATGGCCGCCGACGACACGTTGGTAGCGAGCTTCGAGCGCTGCCTGGAACTCGGCGCAGTGCCGACCGTGCACGCGGAAAACGGCGAGCTGGTCTATCACCTGCAACGCAAGTTGATGGCTCAGGGCATCACCGGACCGGAAGCGCATCCGCTGTCACGGCCGTCACAGGTCGAGGGTGAAGCCGCGAGTCGGGCGATTCGTATCGCCGAGACCATCGGTACGCCGCTGTACCTGGTGCACGTTTCGACCAAGGAAGCCCTCGACGAAATTACCTATGCGCGCAGTAAGGGCCAACCGGTGTACGGCGAAGTGCTGGCCGGGCATCTGCTGCTCGACGACAGCGTTTACCAGCACCCGGACTGGCAGACCGCCGCCGGTTACGTGATGAGCCCGCCGTTCCGTCCGCGCGGCCATCAAGAGGCACTTTGGCATGGATTGCAAAGCGGCAATCTGCACACCACCGCCACCGACCATTGCTGCTTCTGCGCCGAACAGAAAGCCGCCGGCCGCGACGACTTCAGCAAGATCCCCAACGGCACCGCTGGCATCGAAGACCGCATGGCGGTGTTGTGGGATGAAGGGGTCAACAGCGGGCGTTTGTCGATGCAGGACTTCGTCGCATTGACCTCCACCAACACGGCAAAAATCTTCAACCTCTACCCGCGCAAGGGCGCGATCCGCGTCGGTGCCGATGCCGACCTGGTGCTGTGGGACCCGCAAGGCACCCGCACCATCTCCGCCAAGACCCACCATCAGCAGGTGGACTTCAACATCTTCGAAGGCAAGACCGTGCGCGGCGTGCCGAGCCATACCGTCAGCCAGGGCAAAGTGGTCTGGGCCGACGGTGATCTGCGCGCCGAGCGCGGGGCCGGACGCTATATCGAACGGCCGGCGTATCCGGCGGTGTTTGATTTGCTGAGCAAGCGGGCTGAGATGCACAAGCCGACTGCCGTTAAACGCTGACACCGAGGCCTTCGGCCTTCGCGAGCAGGCTCGCTCCCACATTTGAAATGCATTCCCCTGTGGGAGCGAGCCTGCTCGCGAAAGGGCCCGTTCGGACACCACAAAAACCACTGCCCGACAGAGGCAGAGAACCTCAATAACCGTGAGGCACAAAACCGTGATCGAGACCCTGAACCATCTCCCGCACCCGCACGAAAGCGCGGCCGCCCTCGCCGGCCACTTCACCGATCTGGCGCCGCCGCTCAATGCCCGGCAGGCGCATCTGGAAGCATCGCGCTGCCTGTATTGCTACGACGCACCGTGCGTGAATGCGTGCCCGAGCGAGATCGACATTCCGTCGTTCATCCGCAACATCCATCAGGACAACGTGCCCGGTGCAGCGCAGAAGATTCTTTCGGCGAACATCCTCGGCGGTAGTTGCGCTCGGGTCTGTCCGACCGAAATCCTCTGCCAGCAAGCCTGCGTGCGTAACAACGCCCACGAATGCGCGCCGGTGCTGATCGGCCTGCTGCAACGCTACGCCGTGGACAACGCGCACTTCACCGAGCATCCGTTCCAGCGTGCGGCCAGCACAGGCAAGCGCATCGCCGTGGTCGGTGCCGGGCCGGCAGGCTTGTCCTGCGCCCATCGCAGCGCCATGCACGGTCATGACGTGGTGATTTTCGAAGCGCGGGAGAAGGCTGGCGGCCTTAATGAATACGGGATCGCCAAGTACAAACTGGTCGACGACTATGCGCAGAAAGAATTGGATTTCCTGCTGCAGATCGGCGGCATCGAAATCCGTCACGGACAGAAACTCGGCGACAACCTGACCCTCAGCGAATTGCATCAGCAGTTCGACGCGGTGTTCCTCGGCCTCGGCCTCAACGCCAGTAAACAACTCGGTCTGGCCCACGAGGACGCCCCCGGCCTGCTCGCCGCCACCGACTACATCCGCGAACTGCGCCAGGCCGATGACCTGTCGCAACTGCCGCTGGCCGAGCACTGCATCGTCCTCGGCGCCGGCAACACCGCGATCGACATGGCCGTGCAAATGGCCCGCCTCGGTGCCCGCGATGTCAATCTGGTGTATCGCCGTGGCGCGGCGGACATGGGTGCAACCGGCCATGAACAGGACATCGCCAAGGCCAATCAGGTGCGGCTGCTGACCTGGGCGCAACCGGAGGAAGTGCTGCTCGACGCACAAGGCCAGGTGCGCGGCATGCGTTTCGCCCGTACGCAACTGAACGACGGTCGCCTGCAAACCACCGGCGAAACCTTCGAACTGGCCGCTGACGCGATCTTCAAAGCCATCGGTCAGGCCTTCGACGGCAGCGCCCTCGCCGACCCGCTGGCCCGCGAACTCAAGCGTCAGGGCGAACGGATTCAGGTCGATGAAAATCTGCGCACCAGCATCCCCGGCGTGTATGCCGGCGGCGATTGCACCAGCCTCGATCAGGACCTCACTGTGCAGGCCGTACAGCACGGCAAACGCGCCGCCGAGGCGATCAACGCACAACTGATGCTCAACGTGGAGGCTGCATAAATGGCCGATCTCTCGATTGTCTTCGCCGGTATCAAAGCCCCCAACCCGTTCTGGCTGGCCTCCGCGCCGCCGACCGACAAGGCCTACAACGTGGTCCGCGCCTTCGAGGCCGGTTGGGGCGGCGTGGTCTGGAAAACCCTCGGCGAGGACCCGGCGGCGGTCAACGTCTCATCGCGCTACTCGGCGCACTACGGCAACAACCGCGAAGTGCTGGGCATCAACAACATCGAACTGATCACCGACCGCTCGCTGGAGATCAACCTGCGCGAGATCACCCAAGTGAAGAAAGACTGGCCGGACCGCGCGCTGATCGTCTCGCTGATGGTGCCGTGCGTGGAGGAGTCGTGGAAACACATCCTGCCGCTGGTGGAGGCCACCGGTGCCGATGGCATCGAGCTGAATTTCGGCTGCCCCCACGGCATGCCGGAGCGCGGCATGGGCGCGGCGGTGGGTCAGGTGCCGGAGTACGTCGAGCAAGTGACGCGCTGGTGCAAGACCTATTGCTCGCTGCCGGTGATCGTCAAACTGACGCCGAACATCACCGACATCCGCGTCGCCGCTCGCGCTGCGCATCGCGGTGGCGCCGATGCGGTGTCGCTGATCAACACCATCAACTCGATCACCAGCGTCGATCTGGAACACATGGTCGCCCTGCCCACCGTCGGCAGCAAAAGCACCCACGGCGGTTATTGCGGTTCGGCGGTCAAACCGATTGCGCTGAACATGGTCGCCGAGATTGCCCGTGATCCGCAGACCCAAGGCCTGCCGATCTGTGGCATTGGCGGCATCGGGAGCTGGCGCGATGCGGCGGAATTCATCGCACTGGGCAGCGGCGCGGTGCAGGTTTGCACGGCGGCGATGCTGCATGGGTTCCGGATTGTCGAGGAGATGAAGGACGGCCTGTCACGCTGGATGGACAGTCAGGGCTATGCGGACATTGCCGCGTTTTCCGGGCGTGCGGTGGGCAACACCACCGACTGGAAGTACCTCGACATCAACTATCAGGTGATCGCCAAGATCGACCAAGAGGCGTGCATTGGTTGCGGGCGTTGCCACATTGCCTGCGAAGACACTTCACACCAGGCGATCAGCAGCCTGAAGCAGGCCGATGGCACGCATATATATGAAGTGATCGATGATGAGTGCGTGGGCTGCAATCTGTGCCAGATCACCTGCCCGGTGGCCGACTGCATCGAGATGGTGCCGATGGAGACGGGCAAGCCGTTTCTGGACTGGAATCATGATCCGCGCAATCCGTACCATGTCTCACCTTAAGGCCGGTAGCGTCTGAACTGACGCCTTCGCGAGCAAGCCCGCTCCCACATTTGGAATGCGTTCCTCCTGTGGGAGCGGGCTTGCTCGCGAAGAGGCCAGCGGCTTCAACACATCAATCAGGGTTCCAATCCGATTCCGCGCAAAATCACACTGGTCACCGTCTGCACCGCCCGCTCGAACTGCATGTCCGACAGCGGCTGGTGCTCATTCAGAATATTCACCTGATGATCGAAGTCGGCGTAATGCTGGGTCGAGGCCCAGATCATGTACAGCAGGCTCGACGGTTCCACCGGCAGAATCCGCTGGTCTTCGACCCACTGACGGATCTTCGCTTCCTTCATTTTCGCCCAGTCGTACAGGCTGATGTCCAGCGCCTCGCCCAAGGTCGGCGCGCCGTGGATGATCTCATTGGCCCAGACTTTCGACCCGTATGGCCGGCTGCGCGAGTGGTTCATCTTGGCGCGGATGTAGCTGCTGAGCACCACTCGCGGATCGTCGAACATCTCGAAGCACAGCGCATCCTGCTTCCACACTTCCAGCAGATCAAACAGCACCGCGCTGTACAGTTCGCTCTTGGTCGAAAAGTAGTAATGCAGATTGGAACGCGGCAATTGCACTTCAGCAGCGATGTCAGCCATGGCGGTGCCGCCGAAGCCTTTTTCGGCGAAGACTTTTTCCGCCGCCAGAAGGATTTTCTCGACGTTGCTGCGACGAATCTCGATCTTGTGATTGCCCATGTGGGCTCCCTGACAACAGCGTTGCCCAAGACTAGCACCCGCTCTGGTGCCGGGGCGACCGCTGAAAACGAAACTTCGTACAGACGCACGCGGATGAGTAAACTGGGCACCTCTCAGTTCCTGCCTCAGAGGTATCCGCGATGCTGCTCAAGAACGTCCTGACCACCACTGCCCTGCTCACCTCCCTGTTCACCGCGTCTTGCGTCTTCGCCCACGCCCATCTGAAAAGCCAGACCCCGGCTGCCGACAGCACCGTCGCCGCACCTGCGGACCTGCGCCTGACCTTCTCCGAAGGCGTCGAAGCCAGTTTCACCAAAGTCACCTTGACCCACGATGGCGCTCCGGTCGCGATCAAGCCACTGAGCACCGAAGGCGACAAGAAAACCCTGATCGTCACCCCGGCAGCGCCACTCAGCGCCGGTGAGTACAAGGTCGAATGGCACGCAGTGTCGGTCGACACGCACAAGAGCGAAGGCGCCTATCAGTTCAAGGTTGGCCAGTAATTCATGAATGAAGCGCTGGTGCTGTGCCGCTTTGTGCATTTCAGCGTGGTGTTGATGCTGTTCGGGGCCTGGCTGTTCCGGCCGCTGTTGCTCAAGGCGCCAGTGCCGGCGCTGGATCGGCAAGTGGCGCGACTGGCGCGCTGGCTGGCGACGATTGCGCTGGTCAGCGGCGTTACCTGGGCGCTGTTGATCACCGCGAGCATGGCCGGGTCGGCAGCGGCAGCGTTCGATCCGGACACCGTTGGCGTGGTGCTGGGCAACACGTTTTTCGGTCAGGTCTGGCGTTGGCATCTGCTGATCAATGCGCTGTTGCTGGCGTTGCTGTTCACGCCGTGGCGTTCGAGCGCACCGTTGCGTCTGGGCTTGAGTGCGTTATTGTTGGCGACGCTGGCGCCGGTCGGTCACGGCGCAATGCTCGATGGCCTCAGCGGGCAATTGCTGATCCTCAACCAGATCATTCACCTGACGTGCGTAGCCTCGTGGCTCGGCGGTTTGTTGCTGCTGGTGCTGATTTTGCGCCAGCCAGGCGAACCGATCAGCCGGATCCTGCAGCGCTTCAGCGGTGTCGGTTACGCGGTGGTGGCGGGCCTGCTGCTCACCGGGCTGATCAACGTCCGCGTGCTCACCGGCCAGTGGTGGCCGACGCCGCTGTTCGCAGGCTTTGCCCTGATTCTGCTGATCAAGGCTGCGCTGGTGCTGGGCATGCTCGCCCTGGCGCTGTTCAATCGTCTGCGGATTGATGATTGCCAACAGCGCATGGGCGCGCTCAAACGCAGTGTGGTGCTGGAATGGATGCTGGGGATGGGTGCTGTGGCAGCCGTTTCACTACTCGGCACCCTGCCGCCGATGATTTCCGCCTGAACCCAGCTCAAACGGTGGGAGCGGGTTTGCTCGCGAAGGCGGCATGTCAGATACGCAACGATCAACTGACACACCGCGTTCGCGAGCAAGCCCGCTCCCCCAGGGTTATGAGCTGATCAGTGAGGTTGGGTATCGCCCTTGGCGGTATCGATGCTGACCACCACCGACATCCCCGGGCGCAAGCGCTCCTCTTCCTGCTGATCCGGATCGATGGTGATCCGTACCGGAACCCGCTGGGCGATTTTCACGAAATTGCCGGTGGCGTTGTCGGCCTGCAACAGGGCGAACTCCGAGCCGGTGCCGGGTGAGATGTGCTGTACATGCCCGGTGAATCTGCGGTGGTTCAAGGCATCGACAGTGAAGCGCACCGGTTGCCCGACGCGCACGTTGTCCATCTGGGTTTCCTTCATGTTGGCGATCACCCATTTCTGGTTCGGCACCAGCGCCATCAACTGCGCGCCGGAGTTGACATAGGCCCCAAGGCGCACACCGATCTGCCCCAGCTGGCCGTCACGCGGCGCCACGATGCGGGTGTTCGACAAATCGATCCGTGCCAGTTGCACCGCCGCTTCGGCACTGGTCACTGCAGCTTCCAGCGAGCCGCGATTGACGATCACCGTTTGCAGGTCCTGACGGGCGATTTCCAGATTGGCCTTGGCCTGTGCCACGGCGGCGATGCCTTGCGCGTTAGCCGCCAGGGCGACGTCCATCTCACGCTTGGACACTGAGCCGTCACTCACCAGTTCCTTGTTGCGCCGCAAGTCCGCCTCGCTTTTGCGCAACTGGGCCTCACTGTCGGCGACCACCGCCTGGCGCAATTTGATCGTCGCTTCGGCGCTGTTGCGCTGCTGCACCACATTCGCCAGCGAAGCCTTCTGCACCGCCAGTTGCGCCAGTGCCTGATCGAGGTGCTGCTGATAAATCCGGTCGTCCAGGCGCACCAGCAAATCGCCGGCCTTGACGAACTGGAAGTCCTGCACCGGCACTTCATACACGTAGCCGCTGAGCTGTGGCCCGATGATCGTCACCTGCCCGCGCACCAGCGCGTTTTCGGTGGTCTCGACCGCGCTGCTGAACGGTGGCAGTTGCCAGGCGTACAGCACGATCAGCACGCCGACGATGGCAATCGCGGCAAAGCCCAGCGACGAGATGATCCGCACCCGCAACGAGCGCGGCTCGGTGTTCGGCGAGGACGGCGGCGCGACGCCTTCCGGGGTGGCGGCAATGGCGTTGGTGGTTGTGGTGGTCGGTTCGGTCATGAATTGGAGGCACCGCTAGAAGGTACGGAAGGCGCAGGGTCGACGGCTTTGGTGGTGCTCATCAGCCACAGCGCACGAATGGAAAGCCAGATCATGGTTAGCACCGCAATCACGGCGATCAACATGAACACATCGTTATAGGCCAGCACGTTGGCTTCGCGGGTCGCGGCATTCGACAGGCTGCGAATCCCGGCCAGGTTGCGCAGGCTCGGGTCGGCCAGCAAGGAGCCATAGGCCGACCCGCCGCTCTGCACCCGGGCGGCCACCAGCGGATCGGACAGCGTCAGGTGCTCGACAAGGTGGCTGGAATGGAATTTCTCGCGCGCGATCTGAAACGTACCCAGCAGCGCCGCGCCGAGCAGCCCGCCGAGGTTGTTGCAGATCCCGAACAACACCGAAAAGCTCACCAGATTGCGCGGATTGGTCAGCACGTTGCGGGTGCCGAAGACCATGGTCGGACCGAGGAAAAACGTGCTGCCGAAGGCCAGCAGGAACTGGCTGAAATACAGGTTCGCCGGGCGGGTCAGGTTGTTGGAAAAGCTGTCCATCACCGAGCCGGTGGCCATCAACGCCAGCGAGATGATCAATGGCATCAGCAAGTGCTTGGGGTCGATGGTCAGTGCACTGGTCGCCAACCCGGCGATACTGCCAATGAGCATGACCACGTACAGACTGTGTAACTGCTCATAACCCATGTTCAGGTTTTGCATGAAACCGACGGCGCCGGTGGATTGCTCCGAAGTGACCATGCGAATCAGGGTCACCGCCAGCGCCAGGCGGATCATCGTGCCGCTGCCGAGCCAGCGGGTCATCAGCATCGGGTTGCTGCGGTTGTGCTCGATGGCCAGGCCCGCGAGGATCAAGGCAATCGAGGCGGCGAGCGCATAGCCGATCCAGTTCGCCTCCAGCCACCAGTCGATGCGCCCCAGCGACAGTACCGCGCAGAGCAGTGCCACGCCGCTGGCGAGGATGGCGAAGGTAAGGAAATCCAGCGGTTCGAAGGTTTTGAAGCGGTCACCGGGCGGCAACTTGAGCATCAGTACGCAACCCAGCGACAACAAAGCCATGCCCAGCTCGAACAGGTACAAGCCGCGCCATTCAGCGATCTGCAACAGGTCTTCGGAAAACAGTCGCGCCAGCGGCAGCGCCAGTTGCGAGGCACCCAGTCCCAGCACCAGCGCCTTCAGTCGCCACTTGGCCGGAAACGCCTGAACCATGTAATACAGGCCCAGCGAACTCAGTGCTGCACCGACCATGCCGTGGGCCGCGCGCACCGCGATGGCCGAGCTCAGGTCATTGACGAACAGATGACCGAACGTCACCAGCGCATACAGCACCAGAAACACCTCGGTGAATGCGCGCAGGCCGAACTGCTGGCGAAACTTCACCAGCAGCAGGTTCATCGAGACGTTGGTCATCACGTACGCGGCCGGCAGCCAGGCCATCTCCGCCGTGGTCGCGCCCAGCGCGCCTTGCAGGTAAGGCAGGTTGGCGACCACCAGCGAGTTGCCCAAGCCACCGGTCACCGCCACCAACAGCCCGACCAGCGCATAGGCCAGACGTTTGCGGCTGGAATGCAGCGGCGTCGAGGGGGAACCGGGCAGACTGGGCTTCTCGTGAGGCTGCCAGTTGCGCGGGGCGTATCGATCCATTGAATGGCCTTGTGCTGGAGATGACTGAAGTTTGCCGCAAAATCATCGGTTTCACACTCATCCAGAGTGGGAGCGGGCTTGCTCGCGAAGGCGGTGTATCCGTCGACATATTTATGGACTGGCACTGCGCCTTCGCGAGCAAGCCCGCTCCCACCGGGATTTGCACATAGTTTAATTCGTAAGAATTGTTTCAAGGAACGCTTCATTCGGAACGCACAGGCGCATCCGAAAGTCAGCTTCATGCGCAAGGATCAGATCACGCAGATCGTGCTGACCGAGAAAAATCCGCTGATCGACTGAAGAACGAAAGACCGTCCGATCTTTTCAGGCGCGGAGCAGCATATAGGCGGCGACCACCAGACACACACTGGCAAATCCGACCTGCAGCGCCCGCGCCGGCACCCGCGCGCAGAGTTTGCGGCCGATAATCATGCCGACGATACTCGCCACAATGAATGCCATACCTTGCCCGTCGATGCGCACCCCGGCATGGAACGCGCCAATCACGCCAATGGCGGAAATCAGGCTGATGACCATCAGCGAAGTGGCGACGATGCCGCGCATCTGCACATCGGTCAGTTGCTTGAACGCCGGCACGATCAGGAAGCCGCCGCCAACGCCGAGCAAACCCGAAACCACACCGGTCACCGCGCCCAATGCCGCAAGGGTCGCGGTGCATTTGGCGGTCCAGTCGAAACGCCCGGTCTGTTCATTGAGCATGCAGTTCTTCTGCCCCCAGCTCGCGTGACCGTGATCGCTCGGCCCCTCCTGCTGACGCTCACGGCGCAACATGCGCCAGGCCACCATGACCATCAGCAGACTGAAAAGGATCATCAGGATCTTCTCCGACAACTGGTGCGCGAAGTAGATGCCCAGCGGCGAAAACACTGCACCGAGCGCAGCAATCAGCAGCGCCGCGCGATAGCGCACCAGTCCATGGCGCAAACCGTCGATCGCCCCGACCGCCGCCGCACTGCCCACCGCAAACAACGCAACAGGCGCCGCTTGCGTCATGCTCCAGCCCAGACCGAGCACCAGCGCGGGCACCGCGAGAATTCCGCCGCCCGCGCCGGTCAGCCCGAGAATCAACCCCATCACCACGCCAAACAGACTCGCCAGCAACATAGCGTTTTCTCAGTCAACCTTGGACAAGGACGTCAGCCACTCGCGGCCCTTGAGCATGCCGTTCCAGTAGAACCACGGCAGCAGCGTTGCCTTGAGGAACCACGCCGAGCGTCGCGGCACGGTCGCATCAAGGGCGAAGGTCGGCAGCAGTTTGCCGCCGTAGCCGAACTCGGCGAGGATCACCTTGCCCTTCTCCACCGTCAGCGGGCAGGAACCGTAGCCGTCGTACTTCAGTGGAAGCGGTTGCTGCTTGCGCAGGGCCAGCAGGTTTTCTGCGACTACGACGACCTGCTTGCGCACGGCAGCAGCAGTTTTCGCATTGCTCGTGCCGCAGATGTCACCGAGGCCGAATACCTCGGGATAGCGCGTGTGTTGAAGAGTGTGCGGATTGACCTCGCACCAGCCAGCGGCGTCGGCCAGCGGGCTCTGGGCGATGAATTGCGGCGCGACTTGCGGCGGCACCACGTGCAGCAGATCGAAGGTTTTCGCTTCACGGGTGACGTTGCCGTCGGCGTCCTTGACCTCGAACCAGGCGGTTTTCGCCGGGCCGTCAACCTTGACCAGATTGCTGTTGAAGGCCAGTTGCGCGTTGTACTTTTCGATGTACTTCATCAGCGGCGGAACGAAGGTGGCGACGCCGAACAACGCCGCGCCAGCCAGGTTGAATTCAACCTCGACCTGGTTCAACACACCGGCTTTGCGCCAGTGGTCGCACGACAGGTACAAGGCCTTCTGCGGTGCGCCGGCGCATTTGATCGGCATCGCCGGCTGGGTGAACAGCGCCTTGCCGCCGCGCAGTTTCTGCACCTGATCCCAGGTGTATTGCGAATGCTGATAGCTGTAATTGGAGGTCACGCCGTGCTGGCCGAGGCTTTCCTGCAAACCCTCGATCTTCTCCCAGGCCAGACGCAGGCCGGGGCAAACAATCAGGTTCTGGTAAGTGACGGTGCGTTGATCGTCGAGGGTCAACTGGCGCTGGTCGGGATCGATGCCGGTTACCGCCGCCTGAATCCAGGTGGCCTGACGCGGCATCACCTTGCTCATCGGTCGAGCGGTGTCCTTGACGTCGTAGGCGCCACCGCCGACCAGGGTCCACGCCGGTTGGTAGTAGTGCTGGGTGCTCGGCTCGATGACCGTGACTTTCAGATGGGGATCACGCTTGAGCAGACTGGCGACGAAGCCGATGCCGGCGGTACCGCCGCCGATGACCACGATATCTGCACTGATGGATGAGCCCCAGTGTTGATCGTTCATTGCTTGTTCCTTATTGCTGCACGCAAGGTTGTCTTAGCCTTCACATAAAACCAATGTGGGAGCGGGCTTGCTCGCGAAGGCGTCGTATCATTCAGCAGTAATGTCGACTGATTCGACGCCTTCGCGAGCAAGCCCGCTCCCACAGAGGATAAAAGTGTTGGCCAGCATTTATGGGTGACCCCAGCTCTTGAGCACCGCCCCGCAATACAACCCGGAGAGGGTTTTCATCACCTGGATGACTTCAGGGCTGGCCAGGCCGTAAAAAATGTATTTGCCTTCGCGACGGGTCGCCACCAGCCCTTCATCACGCAGGATGCCCAGTTGCTGGGACAGGGTTGGCTGACGCACGCCGGTCATTTTTTCCAGTTCGCCAACGTTGCGCTCGCCCTGGGTCAACTGGCACAGGATCAACAGGCGATCCTCGTTGGCCAGTGCCTTGAGCAGCGCGCAGGCCTTGGAGGCGGAAGCCCGTAGTTGGGCGACTTCACATTCGGTCAGACTGGATTGCATTTGCACGATGCCTTGAACGTCACTTAAGCTGTGAACATTATGTTTTTACATAAAGTGTTGCAACCCATTTCCCTTGTTCAGGTTCGTGTCCATGCCCGCGCAGATTGAAGCTTTCCTCGACCCCGCCTCCTCGACCTACAGCTACGTGGTCTATGAAGCCAGCGGCGGGCAGTGTGCAATCGTCGATCCGGTACTCGATTACGACGGCGCTGCCGGTCGCACCTGCACCGCGCAGGCCGACAGGATCATCACCTTCGTGCGTGAACACCGCTTGCAGGTGCAATGGTTGCTGGAAACCCACGCCCACGCTGATCACCTGTCCGCCGCGCCGTACTTGCGCCGCGAACTCGGCGGCCAGATCGCGATTGGCGAGTCGATCAGCACAGTGCAGAACGTGTTCAAGGCACTGTTCAATCTGGAACCGGAATTCTGCGTCGACGGCTCGCAGTTCGATCACCTGTTCGCGCCCAACGAGTCGTTCATGATCGGCAACCTCAAGGCCACCGCCCTGCACGTCCCCGGCCACACCCCGGCGGACATGGCTTACCTGATCGACGGCGAACAGATTCTGGTCGGCGACACGCTGTTCATGCCCGACGTCGGCACCGCCCGCTGCGACTTCCCCGGCGGCAACGCGCATCAACTGTTCAATTCAATTCACAAACTGCTGGCCTTCCCCGCCAGCGTCAAACTCTACGTCTGCCACGACTACCCGCCCGAAGGCCGCACCGCGCAGTGCCAGACCACCGTCGGCGAACAACGCCAAAGCAATATTCATGTGCACGACGGGATCGATGAAGCGGCGTTCGTCGAGATGCGCACCAAACGCGATGCCGGGCTGGGTATGCCGACACTGTTGCTGCCGGCGATTCAGGTGAATGTGCGGGCGGGGAATTTTCCGCAGGCCGAGGACAACGGCGTCGTGTATCTGAAAGTGCCGATCAACAAGCTCTGACAAAAAAAGATCTTCAGGCGCCCAGCGTCAACCCATTCGCCGGCAACGGCAACGCGGTTTTGTACCGCACCTGCTTCAAGGCAAAGCTCGACCGGATGTTCGCCACCCCCGGCACCTTGGTCAGAAAGTCCATCATGAAGCGCTCCAGCGACTGAATGGTCGGCACCAGCACCCGGATCAGATAGTCCGGGTCACCGGCCATCAGGTAGCACTCCATCACCTCGGGGCGGTCGGAAATCGCCTCTTCGAAATGCTGTAACGCCTCCTCGACCTGCTTCTCCAGGCTGACGTGAATGAACACGTTGACATGCAAGCCCAGCAGATCGGCGTCCAGCAGCGTCACCTGCTCGCGAATCAGCCCTAACTCCTCCATTGCCTTGACCCGGTTGAAACACGGCGTCGGCGACAGATTCACCGAGCGTGCGAGGTCGGCGTTGGTGATGCGCGCGTTCTCCTGAAGGCTGTTGAGAATGCCGATGTCGGTACGGTCCAGTTTGCGCATGAGACAAAACCACCTGTTTTTTATGTTTATGCAGAATTTCTATCTGCAAATCGTCTCCAGCGCAACGAAACAGAGAGAAATATTCTTCTGGCCCGGGCCTATGATTGTTGTAGGACAAGATTTCCTCTACCGAGGAATGACTGCCAGCTCACTACAAGAAATTCACAAGATCGAGCGTAGAAGCCATGACCCAAGCGTATGAACCGCTGCGTCTGCACGTCCCTGAACCTTCGGGCCGTCCAGGCTGCAAAACCGACTTCTCCTACCTGCATCTGACCGATGCCGGTACGGTGCGCAAACCTTCCATCGACGTCGAACCCGCCGACACCGCCGACCTGGCCCGTGGCCTGATCCGCGTGCTCGACGATCAGGGCAACGCCCTCGGCCCATGGGCTGAAAACGTGCCGGTCGAGATCCTTCGCAAGGGCATGCGCGCCATGCTCAAGACGCGGATCTACGACAATCGCATGGTGGTTGCCCAGCGTCAGAAAAAAATGTCGTTCTACATGCAAAGCCTTGGCGAAGAAGCCATCGGCAGCGCCCAGGCCTTGGCCTTGAACATCGACGACATGTGCTTTCCGACTTACCGCCAGCAAAGCATCCTGATGGCCCGCGAAGTGCCGTTGGTCGACCTGATCTGCCAACTGCTGTCCAACGAGCGCGATCCGCTCAAAGGCCGGCAACTGCCGATCATGTACTCGGTCAAGGACGCCGGTTTCTTTACCATTTCCGGCAACCTCGCGACCCAGTTCATTCAGGCTGTCGGCTGGGGCATGGCTTCGGCGATCAAGGGCGACACCAAAATCGCCTCGGCGTGGATCGGTGACGGCGCCACCGCCGAATCGGACTTCCACACCGCCCTCACCTTCGCTCACGTATACCGCGCGCCGGTGATCCTCAACGTGGTCAATAACCAATGGGCGATCTCGACCTTCCAGGCCATCGCCGGTGGTGAAGCCACCACCTTCGCCGGACGCGGCGTCGGTTGCGGCATCGCCTCGCTGCGCGTGGACGGCAACGACTTCTACGCGGTGTACGCCGCTTCCGCCTGGGCTGCCGAACGCGCCCGCCGCAACCTCGGCCCGACCATGATCGAATGGGTCACCTACCGCGCCGGCCCGCACTCGACCTCCGACGACCCGTCGAAATACCGCCCTGCCGATGACTGGAGCCATTTCCCGCTCGGCGACCCGATTGCCCGCCTGAAGCAGCACCTGATCAAGGTCGGCCACTGGTCGGAAGAAGAGCACGCCGCTGTCAGCGCCGAGCTTGAAGCCGAAGTGATTGCCGCGCAGAAACAGGCCGAACAGTACGGCACCCTCGCCGGCGGCCAGATTCCAAGCGCCGCGACCATGTTCGAAGACGTCTACAAAGAGATGCCGGAGCACTTGAAGCGCCAGCGTCAGCAGTTGGGGATCTGACATGAACGATCACAACAACAATATTCAGTTGGAAACCGCGATGACCACAACCACCATGACCATGATCCAGGCCCTGCGCTCGGCCATGGATGTGATGCTTGAGCGTGACGACAATGTGGTGGTGTTCGGTCAGGACGTCGGCTACTTCGGCGGCGTGTTCCGTTGCACCGAAGGCCTGCAGACCAAGTACGGCACCTCGCGGGTGTTCGACGCTCCGATCTCCGAAAGTGGCATCGTCGGCGTTGCCGTGGGCATGGGTGCCTACGGCCTGCGTCCGGTCGCCGAGATCCAGTTCGCAGACTACGTCTACCCCGCCTCCGACCAGATCATTTCCGAAGCGGCGCGCCTGCGTTATCGCTCGGCCGGCGAGTTCACTGCGCCGATGACCCTGCGCATGCCGTGCGGCGGCGGCATCTATGGCGGTCAGACGCACAGCCAGAGCATCGAGGCGATGTTCACTCAGGTGTGCGGCCTGCGCACCGTGATGCCCTCCAACCCGTACGACGCCAAGGGCCTGCTGATCGCCTCCATCGAAAACGATGACCCGGTGATCTTCCTCGAACCGAAACGCCTGTACAACGGCCCGTTCGACGGCCACCACGACCGCCCGGTAACCCCGTGGTCGAAACACCCGCAAGCCCAGGTGCCGGACGGTTACTACACCGTGCCGCTGGACGTCGCAGCGATCACGCGTCCGGGCAAGGACGTGACCGTGCTGACCTACGGCACCACCGTCTACGTCTCGCAAGTCGCGGCCGAAGAATCCGGTGTTGATGCCGAAGTCATCGACCTGCGCAGCCTGTGGCCGCTGGACCTGGAAACCATCGTCAAGTCGGTGAAGAAAACCGGTCGCTGTGTGGTGGTGCACGAAGCCACTCGTACCTGCGGTTTCGGCGCCGAGCTGGTGTCGCTGGTACAAGAGCACTGCTTCCATCACCTGGAAGCGCCGATCGAACGCGTCACCGGTTGGGACACCCCCTACCCGCACGCGCAAGAGTGGGCGTATTTCCCAGGGCCGTCCCGAGTGGGCGCGGCGTTGAAACGGGTCATGGAGGTCTGAATGGGCACGCACGTTATCAAGATGCCGGACATCGGCGAAGGCATCGCAGAAGTAGAACTGTCGCAGTGGCACGTCAAGGTTGGCGATCTGGTGGTTGAAGACCAGGTGCTGGCGGACGTGATGACCGACAAGGCGATGGTCGATATTCCGTCGCCAGTGCACGGCAAGGTGATTGCGCTCGGCGGTCAGCCGGGTGAAGTGATGGCGGTCGGCAGTGTGCTGATCAGCATCGAGGTGGAAGGTGCCGGCAACTTGAAAGAGTCCGCCGCGCCAGCTCCGGTTAAAGAGGCGCCGGTTGCGCCGAAAGCTCAAGCGCTGGTCGAGAGCAAACCTGCCGCCGCTGCTGCACCGCGTCAGGCTCCGGTTTGCCAAGGCCCGATGGTTGCCCGCGAGGCCGATGAGCGTCCTCTGGCTTCGCCGGCCGTGCGCAAACACGCGCTGGATCTGGGCATTCAGTTGCGTCTGGTACGCGGCACCGGCCCGGCCGGTCGCGTACTGCACGAAGACCTCGATACCTATCTGGCGCAAGGTCAGTCGAACGCTTCGGCGCCGGTTGCCGCCGCTTATGCCCAGCGTAACGACGAAGAACAGATTCAAGTGATCGGCATGCGCCGCAAGATCGCCCAGCGCATGCAGGACGCCACCCAGCGTGCCGCCCACTTCAGCTACGTCGAGGAAATCGATGTCACCGCGATTGAAGAACTGCGCGCGCACCTGAACGAAAAACACGGTGCCAGCCGTGGCAAGTTGACCTTGCTGCCATTCCTCGTCCGCGCGCTGGTCGTGGCCCTGCGCGACTTCCCGCAGATGAACGCCCGCTACGACGACGAAGCGCAGGTCATCACCCGCCTCGGCGCGGTGCATGTCGGCGTCGCCACGCAAAGCGATGTCGGCCTGATGGTGCCGGTGGTGCGTCACGCCGAAGCGCGTAGCTTGTGGGACAGCGCCGCGGAAATCTCGCGTCTGGCCAACGCCGCACGCAATGGCAAGGCCAGCCGCGACGAACTGTCCGGCTCGACCATCACCCTGACCAGCCTCGGTGCGCTGGGTGGCATCGTCAGCACCCCGGTGCTGAACCTGCCGGAAGTGGCGATCGTCGGCGTCAACAAAATCGTCGAACGCCCAATGGTCGTCAAAGGCCAGGTGGTCATCCGCAAGATGATGAACCTCTCCAGCTCCTTCGATCACCGCGTGGTCGACGGCATGGACGCGGCGCTCTTCATCCAGGCCATCCGTGGCTTGCTCGAACAACCCGCCACTTTGTTTGTGGAGTAAGGCACGCATGCAATCTCTGAACACTACGCTGCTGATCATTGGCGGCGGCCCCGGCGGTTACGTCACGGCAATTCGCGCCGGGCAACTGGGCATTTCCACCATTTTGGTCGAAGGCCAATCGCTGGGCGGTACTTGCCTGAACATCGGCTGCATTCCGTCGAAAGCGCTGATTCACGTGGCGGAACAGTTCCATCAGACCCGGCACCACAGTCAGCATTCGGCGCTGGGCATCAGCGTTGCGGCGCCGACCCTGGACATCAGTAAAAGCGTCGAGTGGAAGGATGGCATTGTTGATCGCCTGACCACTGGCGTCGCGGCGCTGCTGAAAAAGAACAAGGTTCAGGTCATCAATGGCTGGGCCAAGGTCATCGACGGCAAAACCGTGGAAGTCGGCGACACGCGGATCCAGTGTGAACACCTGGTGCTGGCCACCGGTTCGACCAGTGTCAACTTGCCGATCCTGCCGATCGGCGGGCCGATCATCTCCTCCACCGAAGCGCTGGCCCCCAAATCCGTGCCAAAACGTCTGGTGGTGGTCGGCGGTGGTTACATCGGTCTGGAACTGGGCATTGCTTACCGCAAGCTCGGCGCCGAGGTCAGCGTGGTCGAAGCGCAGGATCGCATCCTGCCGGCGTACGACGCCGAACTGACGCAACCGGTGCACGAAGCGCTGAAGCAACTGGGCGTGAAGCTATATCTGAAGCACAGCGTGCTGGGTTTCGACGGCACCTTGCAGGTGCGTGACCCGAACGGCGACACCCTCAATCTGGAAACCGATCAGGTGCTGGTGGCGGTCGGTCGCAAGCCGAACACGCAGGGCTGGAATCTCGAAGCACTGAACCTGGACATGAACGGTTCGGCGATCAAGATCGACAGCCGCTGTCAGACCAGCATGCGCAACGTCTACGCCATCGGCGACCTGAGCGGCGAACCGATGCTCGCGCACCGCGCCATGGCTCAGGGCGAAATGGTCGCCGAGCTGATCAGCGGCAAATCCCGCGAATTCAACCCGACCGCCATCGCCGCCGTGTGCTTCACCGACCCGGAACTGGTGGTGGTCGGCCAGACCCCGGACGAGGCCAAGGCTGCGGGGCTGGACTGCATCGTCTCGAGCTTCCCGTTCGCGGCCAACGGCCGAGCGATGACCCTGGAGTCGAAAAGCGGCTTCGTGCGGGTGGTCGCGCGTCGTGACAATCATGTGATTGTCGGTTGGCAAGCGGTCGGGGTGGGTGTTTCGGAATTGTCGACCGCGTTCGCGCAAAGCCTGGAAATGGGTGCGCGACTGGAAGACATCGGCGGCACCATCCACGCGCATCCGACTCTGGGTGAAGCGGTGCAGGAAGCGGCGTTGCGTGCCTTGGGGCATGCGTTGCACCTGTAATAGAGGGTGGCTGTGATGGCCCCTTCGCGAGTAAGCCCGCTCCCACATTTGGAATGCATTGCCCTGTGAGAGCGGGCTTGCTCGCGAATTCTTGAGTTCAACACCAACTATCTGTCTGTCATCCGATAGTCCGGGCTGCGAAACCGCTCAAGAATGAAGTATTGTTGTGCCCATCCAAAAAAACGTCAGAAGCCTTGAACCGTTTCGACGGTTGTTCAGTGATAGAGGGTGTCATGGGTAACGAAAGCATCAATTGGGACAAGCTGGGTTTTGATTACATCAAGACCGACAAACGCTATCTGTCGTACTTTCGCAATGGCGAGTGGGACAAAGGCACCCTGACCGAAGACAACGTGCTGCACATCAGCGAAGGCTCGACTGCCCTTCACTATGGCCAGCAGTGCTTCGAAGGCCTGAAGGCCTATCGTTGCAAAGACGGTTCGATCAACCTGTTCCGTCCGGACCAGAACGCCGCCCGCATGCAACGCAGTTGCGCCCGCCTGCTGATGCCGCACGTGTCCACCGAGCAGTTCATCGAAGCGTGCAAGGAAGTGGTTCGCGCCAACGAACGCTTCATCCCGCCTTACGGAACTGGCGGCGCGCTGTACCTGCGTCCGTTCGTGATCGGTGTGGGTGACAACATCGGCGTGCGTACCGCCCCGGAGTTCATCTTCTCGGTGTTCGCGATCCCGGTCGGCGCCTACTTCAAGGGCGGCCTGACCCCGCACAACTTCCAGATCTCCAGCTTCGACCGCGCCGCCCCACAAGGCACCGGTGCGGCCAAGGTCGGTGGCAACTACGCCGCCAGCCTTATGCCGGGTTCCCAGGCCAAGAAGGCACACTTCGCTGACGCCATCTACCTGGATCCGCTGACCCACAAGAAAATCGAGGAAGTCGGTTCGGCCAACTTCTTCGGGATCACCCACGACAACAAGTTCATCACGCCGAACTCGCCGTCGGTCCTGCCAGGCATCACCCGTCTGTCGCTGATCGAACTGGCCAAGACCCGTCTGGGCCTGGAAGTGGTTGAAGGCGACGTGCTGATCGACAAACTGTCGGACTTCAAGGAAGCCGGTGCCTGCGGTACCGCTGCGGTGATCACCCCGATCGGCGGCATCAGCTACAACGACCACCTGCACGTGTTCCACAGCGAAACCGAAGTCGGCCCGGTCACCCAGCAGCTCTACAAAGAGCTGACTGGCGTGCAGACCGGTGACATCGAAGCGCCAGCAGGCTGGATCGTCAAGGTTTGACCTGACAGCGGTTGATGCACAAAAGCCCCCATCGAGTGCTCGATGGGGGCTTTTTCATGGACGCTGTTTGTGTAACCACTCAATGAACAGCTGGGTGTGGGCCGACGCTTGCGGCGCAATGCCGTAATAGTAGCGTGGCAGTGGCATGCGCAAGTCCGGCAACGGGCAGACCAGCCGACCGCTCGACAAATGCGTGCCCAGCAATGTGGTCGGACACAGCGCGAGACCCTCGCCGTTCACCGCCGCCTCCAGTACCCGGTGCATGTAGTCGAATTGCCGGATCACCTGCGTAGTGCTCTGGCTTTGCCCGAAGTGCATGGCCCAGTGGTGCCAGTCTTCGCGCCGCGCCCTGACGGTCAGCAAGGTATGAGCGCCGAGGCCTGCAAGGTTTGCCAGCGGCAGTCGCGCAATCAATGCCGGCGCCGCGACCAGCACCAGCTCATCCTCGAACAACGCGCGCGCCTCGAGTGACGGCGCCCAGTCGTCACGGCCACGCCGGATGACAATATCGAAATCGTCGCGGGCCGGATCCGGCGATTGGGTCTGCGTGACAACTTGGGTGTCGATGTGCGGATGCTGCGCCGTGAAGTCTGCCAATCGAGGTGTCAGCCATAACAGCGCGAAGGACGGCCGGATATTGATCTTGACCGTCGGCCGCGCCGCCTGCTGCTTCAACTCGGCCGCGGCGTCGGCAATCTGCGCCAGACCGGCACTGACTTGCAGATAAAAACGCTGACCTGCTGGCGTCAGCAGCGACTGCCGAATACGTCGTTCAAACAGCAAGACGCCCAAGTGTTCTTCAAGCAGTTTGACGTGACGGCTGACCGCACTGTGGCTGACGTGCAGTTCTTCGGCCGCCAGACTGAAGCTCTGATGTCGGGCAGCTACAGCAAAAGCGCGAACCGCATTGAGCGGGGGAAGTTGATTTTTCATGCGTCTAATTTAGTCACATGTGTGCTGCATTTAAAGCGTTTGTCAGCGCTTTGTCGCGACGCCAATCTGCCTGCATGCAGACACGCGAACCGATGGAGCAACACCATGCACAGCTACGGCCTCTTTGTCCTGTTCGCCGCCCTGACCATTCTAAGTCCCGGTCCGGGGGTGATCCTGACCCTGTCCAACGCCGTGCGCCTGGGCTGGACCGGCGCAGTGCCAGGGATTCTGGGGATCGCCTCGGGAGCCTTCGTGGTGGCCGCCCTCAGCGCCACCAGCGTCGGCCTGATTCTCAGCGCCTCGGCGGAGGCTTTCACCGTGCTGAAATACGCCGGGGCTGCTTACTTGTTGTACCTGGGCTTGAAGAGTTGGCGTTCGGATCGTTTCCGTACTCTGCAACAGGTTCGCCCCTCTCGTCCGGCCTACCGTTTTCTCGAAGCCGCCTCGTTGCAGTTTCTCAACCCCAAAGCCATCTTCTTCTTTCTGGCCGTGTTCCCGCAGTTCATCGACACGGAACAGGCTTTTTACCCGCAGTTTTTCAAACTGGTGGCCTCTTACGCGGTACTGGTGATTTTGGTGCACGGCAGCTATGCCCTGCTCGCCAATGCTGCCAAAGGCTGGCTGTCGAGCCCGAAAGGATCGTGGCTGGCAGCGAAAGTTTCGGGCGTGACCTTTGCCGGTTTCGGTCTGTTGATGGCTTCGGCAACCCGCTGAACGGACGGCTTGCGCTCAGACTATTTCAACGCGATCCGCTTGCCTGCACGCCCGGCAATCCCGCTCGCCTGACCATTCTGCTGCTTGCCCATCCGCGCCTGGGTGATCAACCCGGGGATCAATTCGCCTTCCGGCAAGTTCTTCCAGAACCGCGCCGGCAAGTGCCCCTGCATGACCTTCTCGTTCAACCGCGCCGGATTGAAGATGTGGCTGTAATAGGTCAGCCACAGATCGCCATGGGGATCGTCGACGTTCTGCGCCAGTTGCTGCCATTCAATCGGGCATTGGCGCTGATGAATCAATTGTTCGCCGTCGTAATAGACGCCATCGCGCGGGGTGGCGATCAACCAGCGGTGCCGGCCCATGCGTCCGACGAAATGCTCGCTGGCACGCTGCAGGATGTCGTGGGCCGGTTCATGCCACGCCACGTATTGCGGGCCCGGCTGATCCTGCGGGCGTTCGATGAACCGCACGAACGCATGCAGATGATGCGCTTCGCGGTGTACCTGCTTGATCCGCCGCTGTAACTCGCTGCCGAGTTTGTCGCCGGCCATCATCGCCGTGCGGTCGCCATGGCTGACTCGCCAGAGCACTTCGTACAGAAGGCTCCAGCGCTGGTCGCCACGATATTGCGCAGCTTGCTCCAGGGTGTCGAGCAGCGCCCGGGGAATGCGCGCCTGAAACGGCCCCTGCCCTTTGGGCACCTGCACGTCACTGGCAAACAGGTCACTTACCCCTTCCGACGCCCAGCTCACCAGACTCGGGTCGATCTCATGACTGAGCAACCAGCGTGCCTGCTGGCGCCAGGTGTCAAACAGGTCATCGCAATCGAGATTGATCATCCCCACAACCCCATCTGCTGCGGCTGCGGCCGGTCACGCAATTGCTGATAAAGCATGTGGCTGGTGACCTCAGCCTGTTGCGGGTGGTAGTCGCTGGTGATGATGAACGGCTTGGCCTTGGCCAGCACACAGCGCATGCGTGCCACGTCTTCGTAACGGATGCGCCGTTGCTGGCGCAGTTGCACCAGACGTTCGGTGGTGCGCAGGCCAATACCCGGGATACGCGCAATCAGTGCTGGTTCGGCGCGGTTCAGGTCCAGCGGAAACACTTCGCGATTCTGCAGCGCCCAGGCGAGCTTCGGGTCGATGTCCAAGGCCAGATTGCCCGGCCCCTTGAGCAACTCACCGGCGCTGTAGCCATAACTGCGCAAAAGAAAATCCGCCTGATACAAGCGGTGCTCGCGCATCAGCGGCGGCGCGGCCAGTGGCACGCTTTTCGGACTGTCGGGGATCGGGCTGAACGCGGAATAGTAGACGCGGCGCAAACGGTAATTGCCATACAGCGACTGGGCGCTGTGCAAAATGGTGCTGTCGTCGGTGTCATCGGCACCGACGATCATTTGCGTGCTCTGCCCGGCGGGGGCGAACTTCGCCGAACGCGGTTCGTTAAGGACCGTTTGCACACCGGTGTAGATCGTGTTCATCGCCTGCTTGATCGAACCGATCTGCTTCTCCGGCGCCAGGGTTTGCAGGCTGGCGTCGGTGGGCAATTCGATGTTGACGCTGAGGCGATCGGCGTAACGCCCGGCTTCTTCGATCAGTGCCGGGTCTGCCTCGGGAATGGTCTTGAGATGGATATAGCCGCGAAACTCGTGCTCTTCACGCAGCAGCTTCGCCACCCGCACCAGTTGCTCCATGGTGTAGTCGGCCGAGCGAATGATCCCCGAACTGAGAAACAGCCCGCTGACGCAGTTGCGCCGATAGAAATCCAGGGTCAGCGTGACCACTTCCTCAGGCGTGAAACGGGCGCGCGGCACATCGCTGGAGCGGCGATTGACGCAGTATTGGCAGTCGTAGAGGCAGAAATTGGTCAGCAGCACCTTCAGCAACGAAACGCAGCGCCCGTCCGGCGTGTAGCTGTGGCAGATGCCCATGCCATCGGTCGAGCCCAGCCCGCTCTTGCCTTCGGAACTGCGCTTGGGCGCGCCGCTGCTGGCGCAGGAGGCGTCGTACTTGGCGGCGTCGGCGAGAATGCTGAGCTTGTCGATGATTTGCATGGCGAAGACTCGATACTGGTTATGCGTACAGTATCGAGTCTATCGGATTGGCACAAGGTGCAAACACGCGATCCTACAAAGGCACACGGCTACCTGTAGGAACAACCGCAGGCTGTGATCTTTTGACCTGGCCCTCTACCGGCAACTCAATGCCGAACCGCGCCCCGATTTCCTTGCGCCCCAGCGCCGTCAATGCCAGCGCCCGACTGTCCAGATCCTGCGTGAGCCACTTGCGCTTCAGCGCCGTCTGTAACAACGCGGCGCCCAGCGAACCACCCAGATGCGGTCGACGCATGCTCCAGTCAAGGCACGGGCATGCGAACTTGCGGCGCAAAGTACTCAAGTCCTGCACCTCGATCCCCAAGCCCTCGAACAATGCCTCGCCGCTGTCGCTCAGGCGATAGGCCTGTTCGTCGGTTGCCACCAGCCACCCCGCCTCCAGCATGCGGTCGTGCAGCAACACCGCGAACGTGCCGGCCATGTGGTCATAGCAGGTGCGGGCGAATTGCAGACGGTCCGGCGTGTGCGGCTTGAAGGTAGGCGCGGCGTTCTGGCCGATCACCATCAACGCTTCCAGCGCCTGTGCCACACGTGGGTCGGCAAGGCTGTAATAACGATGGCGGCCCTGTACGTGCAGGCGCACCAGGGCCAGATCCTTGAGTTTGCTCAGGTGCGCACTGGCGGTCGAGGCACTGACTTCGGCGATGGCCGCCAGTTCGGTGCTGGTGCGGGCGTGGCCGTCCATCAGTGAGCAGAGGATTTTGGTGCGCGCCGGCTCGGCGATGGCGGCGGCCACTTGCGAGACGCCGATGTCTTGATGTTCTGCGTGCATATTTCGCTCCCCGACGAATCGTCGTCGTTGCGAACTGAAGATACTCGCATCACTTTCCTGACGACAAGGCTGTGAACCGTGGACCCGATCATCGCTGCGACGCATGCCGATCCTTATCCCTACTACGCCGAATTGCGCGCTCAGGGCGGACTGACCTTTCATCACGAACTCAAACTATGGGTCGCCAGCAGCGCCCGCGCGGTGTGTGCGGTGTTGGCGCATGCCGATTGCCGGGTGCGACCGATGCAGGAGCCGGTGCCCAAGGCGATTGCCTCAGGCATGGCTGGCAAGGTGTTCGGTCAGTTGATGCGGATGAACGATGGCGAGCGCCAGCGCTGTCCACGCTCTGCGGTCGAACCTGCGCTGCAGTTGATCGATGACTATCAGGTGCGCACGCTGGTCGCGGCACGATTGATGACAGCCGATGCCGACGGCTTATATAAGGCGATGTTTTGTGGCCCGGTGTCCGTGGTTTCAACGCTGCTGGGCTTGAGCCCGACGCAAGGTCGAGCGATCAGTGAACTCACGGCCGATTTCGTCGCCTGCCTTTCGCCACTGAGCAATGATCTGCAACTGGCGGCGGCCCATATCGCCGCTGAGCAGTTACGCGGTTATTTCATCGAACTGCTGGCAGAACCGCACAGCGACTTGCTCAAGGCCATCGGCCAGCGCTTTGAGGGCGATGAAGATACGCTGATCGCCAACCTGATCGGCCTCTGTTCGCAGACGTTTGAAGCGACGGCCGGGCTGATCGGCAATGCCTTGATCGCACTGCGGCGTCAGCCTGGCTTGCGCGAAGCCTCGCTGGATGCGCTGCTGGCCGAGGTTCAGCGCTTTGATCCGCCGGTGCAGAACACCCGGCGATTTGTCGCGCAGTCGTGTGAGATTGATGGCGTGCGGGTCGAGGCCGGCGAGGTGATTCTGGTGCTGCTGGCTTCAGCCAACCGCGATCCCCTGTTGAATGAACAGCCTGACCAATTCCTGCTCGATCGCCCGAGTCGGCGCAGCTTCAGTTTCGGCAACGGCCGGCATCAGTGTCCGGGGCAAGCGCTGGCGCTGAGCATTGCCGCTGCGACGGTCAGAGAAATCCTTGATCAGGGTGTGAATCTGCAGCAACTGGCCTGGCATTACCGCCCATCGCTCAATGGACGGATTGCGCTGTTCAGCGCGGTACGGCTTTAAGCGCTGTGCAGCTCGATAGGGTTGTTGGCGAAGCCGGGCAAACGCGTAGGCCGAGAGGCCTAAAGATCCGCTCCTCTGAAGCGTTAACAGAGTACGCGCTGCAAAGTGATTCCCGGGCGTTACACCGGGTGTTTCAACGGCGATACAGACATCGACAAAACAGTCGTTTGAGCGAACTAACCGCCTGTCTGACATTTCAACCGTCATACATACATTTAGATGCACTACGGATAGCATGCGCGCCGCATTTCCAATTGGCATATCAGTTGACCAAAGAGTCAACAAAACCAGGAATCCCCTACAACTTTAACAAGCCTTGCAGAGAACTAAGTTGCGCGACGATTTTGCAATCAAACAGGCCAACGGCCTGGAGTGTATCTATCTGTCGATGACAGAACGCTTTCAACTCGACTGTTTTATCGGCCACTACATCAAGACCCGAAACCTGCGTTCAGTGCCGGACATCGAACGCATCCTGCGCACCACCCTCGAAAGCTACCCCGGCCACCCGCCGGTGATGGTCAACGAACTCAACGCGTGGATCGACAGGACCTTGGGCTATCGGGCGTCACACCCGGACTTCCCGTCGCTGGAAGACCTCTGATACAACGAAAAAGCCCCGCAATTGCGGGGCTTTTTTTTGCAAAATGGCTTCAGAACTTCACGTCGGGCCCCGTGAGTTCCTTGTCATCATCGTGCTTCCAGGTCTGTTCCTTGCGCTTCTCGCGCTCGATCTCTTCTTCCGTCGGCTCATCGACATCTTCGTCTTCATCCGCTCGCTCTTGCTCGGTTGTCATGTGCACCTCGCCTGAATAAAAAGAACCTGAATCCTTAAAGCGTAGAACAATTTTACCAGTGCAACTTACAACCACCAGCGCAACAAAAAGAAAAACGCCATGCTCAATAACATGCTGAGCAAAGTATTGCGCGTGTACAGCACCAGCCCGATCGCCACCAGCGAACTAAGCAGATACGGGTTATCCCACTGCAAATTCAGCTGTTTATCAGGCATGAACACGATCGGCCCGCAGATCGCCGTCAACATTCCCGGCACGGCAAAACCGAGAAACTGCCGTGCATTGCTGCTCAAACGCACCGGCAGGCGCGGTTCGAGAAACACGTAACGGTTGAGAAACACCAGGATCCCCATGCCGAAAATCACTGCCCAGATGATCATGTGCGCTCCCTGTACAACTTGTTGCAGACAAACCCTGCGGTCATCCCGGCCAGCCCCGACAGCACCAGCGCCGAGCCCCACTGCCAATAACTGAACAGCACCGAGCAGAACAACGACACTGCCACGCAAACCACGGTCGGCACATTGCGCACCACCGGCGTGATCAGCGCGATAAACGTCGCAGCAATCGAGAAGTCCAGGCCCAGATGCTCCAGCCCCGGAATGCTGCTGCCCAGCACGATGCCGGCGAGGGTAAAGAGGTTCCAGGCAACGTAGAACGTCAGGCCGACGCCCAACGCATACCAGCGATTGAACTGTTGGCGGTCATGCTGGCTGGTCAGGGCGAAGAGTTCATCGGTGAGCAAAAAACCCAGACCGATGCGCCAGCGTCCGGGCAGCGGCGAAATCACCGAGCGCATGCTCATGCCATACAACAAGTGCTGCGAGGTCAGCAGCAACGTGGTCAGCAGAATCGAGAAAATCCCGGCACCGCCCTTGAGCATGCCGATCGCTACCAGTTGCGCGGCGCCCGCGAACACGATGCTCGACAAGCCCTGCCCCTGCAATGGTGTGAGATTGGCTTCGATCGCCATGGAGCCGGCCAGCAGCCCCCACGGCGCTGTCGCCAGGGATAACGGCATGATTGCCGCCGCACCGCGAAGAAACGCACTGCGCGGCATAAGTGAGTCAGACATAACGCTCTTCAACCGAGGAAACGGTCGCAGACTCTGCCAGCAAATGCCCCTTCACGGCTTGAACAATCTTGCGCACTTGCACTAAATCGCAGCGCCCGAGCGCCGCTGTCGGCGTACCATGGAGGCCTTCACAATCGCGTCAGGGAGACGACATGCTGTACCGAATCGCAGCCGACGGGCTGGTGCTGTTTCATCTGTCATTCATTCTGTTCGTGCTGTTCGGCGGGCTGCTGGTGCTCAAGTGGCCACGCTTGATGTGGCTGCATCTGCCGGCAGCTGCGTGGGGTGTGGCGGTCGAGGTGTTGCACCTGACCTGTCCGCTGACCTATTGGGAAAACCTGATGCGCCACGCCGCCGGGCAAACCGAATACGCCGGCGGCTTCATCGAGCACTACGTCTGGCCAATCATCTACCCCGCCGGGCTGACGCCGCAGATCCAGCTGGTACTGGGCAGCCTGGTGCTGGTGATCAATCTGCTGGTCTATGGGCGTTTGATCCGCTCGTGGAAGCTGCGCCGCGCCAGCCGCATTCCGTTCTAACGCGCAGCCGGTTTCAAGGCCGCCAGCCAGGCCGGATCCAGGCGCTTCTGGTCAAGATCCAGACCCAGCGCCTGCATCCGCTCCCGGTGAGCTTCGACTTCCCGGTGCAATTGCGCGTGATCGCTGGAGTTGCCATCCAGTTCGTGCATCTGGGTCAGCCCCAGATGGTAGAAACGCAACACCTTCATCGCGGTTGGGTCGTTCTGTTCAACAGCCGCCGTCACCTGATGCATGACGTTGGTCACGCTCATCAGGCTGCGCTTGAGCCGCCAACTGTAGACCGCCGGCGCCATCCACGCCTGCTGCCAGAACTGCCCGCGCATCAGCGCTGCCGTCAGCAGAAACGCGACGAACACCCCGCCGACATTGAAGCGCAGATTATCCCCGCCGGGCTCGCCGAACAGCGCCACTGCCGCCGTGGAAAACCCCATCGCCAGCACCAGGAACAGCACGGCAATGATCAGCGTGCTGCGACGGGTCTGCTGGCGAAACGTTGCTGCGTCCATCGGCTGAATCTCGAACATCGGTGATGACTTCCTTGAGCGATAAAAAGGGCAACGGAAAAAACTCGCTGCGCATTATCGCCTCTCTCTGCGATTTAGCTATGCTGGGGGCCCTTTTCATCTTTTCAGCGTCCAACGGGGACATGGCGGTACAGCGCAGATCGTGCCATCTTCATTCATGGATACACACTATTCGGATGCCATCCGCCTGGTTTTGGGATGACATCGTTTTAAGGATCATTGCATGACCCAACGACACGTAATCAACGCCTCGGTCAGCCCAAAAGGCAGCCTGGAAACCCTTTCTCAACGTGAAGTCCAGCAACTGAGCGAAGCCGGATCCGGCAGCACCTACACCCTCTTCCGCCAGTGCGCCCTGGCCATCCTCAATACCGGCGCCCATGTCGATAACGCCAAGACCATTCTGGAAGCCTACAAGGACTTCGAAATCCGCATTCACCAGCAGGATCGCGGTGTGCGCCTCGAACTGCTGAACGCTCCGGCCGACGCCTTCGTCGACGGTGAAATGATCGCCAGCACCCGCGAGATGCTGTTCAGCGCCCTGCGCGACATCGTCTACACCGAAAACGAACTCGACAGCCAGCGCATCGACCTGAGCACCTCGCAAGGCATCAGCGACTACGTCTTCCACCTGCTGCGCAACGCCCGCACCCTGCGTCCGGGCGTCGAGCCGAAAATCGTCGTGTGCTGGGGCGGTCACTCGATCAACACCGAAGAGTACAAATACACCAAGAAAGTCGGCCACGAACTGGGCCTGCGCAGCCTCGACATCTGCACCGGCTGCGGTCCCGGCGTAATGAAAGGCCCGATGAAGGGCGCGACCATCGCCCACGCCAAGCAGCGTATTCACGGTGGACGCTACCTCGGCCTGACCGAGCCGGGCATCATTGCCGCCGAAGCGCCGAACCCGATCGTCAATGAACTGGTGATCCTGCCGGACATCGAGAAACGTCTGGAAGCGTTCGTCCGTGTCGGCCACGGCATCATCATCTTCCCGGGCGGCGCCGGCACCGCCGAAGAGTTTCTGTACCTGCTGGGCATCCTGATGCACCCGGACAACGAAGGACTGCCGTTCCCGGTGATCCTGACCGGGCCGAAACATGCCGCGCCGTATCTGGAACAACTCGATGCATTCGTTACCGCCACCCTCGGCGATGCGGCGAAGCAGCACTATCAGATCATCATCGACAACCCGGCCGAAGTCGCCCGGCAGATGACCGCCGGCCTCAAAGCGGTGAAGCAGTTCCGCCGCGAGCGCAACGATGCGTTCCACTTCAACTGGCTGCTGAAAATTGACGAAAGCTTCCAGCGTCCGTTCGATCCGACCCACGAAAACATGGCCAACCTCAAGTTGCACCGCGACCAGCCGGCCCACGAACTGGCGGCCAACCTGCGCCGCGCGTTCTCCGGGATCGTGGCCGGCAACGTCAAGGACAAGGGCATCCGCCTGATCGAAGAGCACGGGCCGTACCAGATCCGCGGTGACGCGGCGATCATGCAACCGCTCGATGCGCTGCTCAAAGCCTTCGTTGCCCAGCACCGGATGAAACTGCCGGGCGGCGCAGCGTACGTGCCGTGCTACCGCGTGGTGGCGTAACCAGCCACCACATGCCCCCTGTGGGAGGGGGCTTGCTCCGGGCGGCGATCCGACGAAGGCGGTGTGTCAGTCAGCCGATCTGTTGCCTGACACACCACCTTCGTCGAGTCGCCGCCCGGAGCAAGCCCCCTCCCACAATTGTTTTGGGTGAACCCGGCGCTGCCAATCAGCCTTTGTTTCTGACACAAAAGCCCCGTACATTCCTCACGACAGCCACCCTCGGCCCGTACTAAGCTTCGCGATCTATTTTTCAGGGACGATTCATGAAACGGATTGCCGCGTGTCTGCTGTCACTTCTCGCCCTGGCGGCCAATGCGGCGGATCTGCAACTGCTCACTGACAACCATCCGCCCCTGCATTTTCAGCAAGGCGATCAACTGGTGGGTTACGGCGTGGATGTGGTGCGCGCGCTGGCCGAACAGGCCGGCGACCGGATCAGCCTGCAACAAGTGCCATTACTGCGTGCGCTGCGCACTGCCAGCGAAACCCCGAACACCGGCGTGTTTACCGTCCTGCGCACCGACGAGCGTGATGAACGCTACCAATGGGTCGGGCCGCTGATTGAAGTCGAAACCGCCCTCTACGGCCACGCCTACAACCAGCCACCGGTACGCTCACTGCAGGAGGCGGATCAGGCAGGACGCATCAGCGTGCCGCGCAAATGGCTGATCTATAGCTACCTGCAACAGCAAAACCTGAAGAACCTCGACGGCGTCGAAACCCCGGAGCAGATGATGCGGCTGTTCAGCCTGGGCCGGACGGATTTCGTGGTGTCCGACACCCTGTCCACCGCTGCGCTGGCCCGCACCCAGGGCATGGAACCGCAGCGATTGCAGTATCAGATCCCGCTGACACATCAGGACACCTACATTGCCTTCTCGCTGCAGACCGATCCGCAGCAGGTTGCACGCTGGCAAAAGGCACTCGAAACCTTGCGCGCCGATGGTCGCCTTGAACAGATCCGCAAGCGCTGGCTGATGAATTCACTGCCGCGCTGACTGACCTGCCCCGCTCACTCCTGCAAGGATCTTTGCAAGGCGGCCTGCCTTCAACCCACCAGCCGCGCCGCCAGCGCCTTCGCCTGCAACGCCACATCCGTCACCGCGGTGCTCTCCCACCACATCCCGCGCAGCGGTGGCCCCACCGCGAACAGTCGGCTGCCGGCCTGCCCTTCAGCGTCCAGCACGGCACCGTCCACCGCCGCCGCAATTCCCAGCGCCAACGGCCCCGGCCGCACCAGTCCACGCGCGAGCAACTGCTGGGGCAACGCTCGCGCCACGCGGCGCCAGTCGTACTCGATGCCGCTGGAATTGATCAGCGCTGCGCCATGCACCACACCGGTAGCGGCTTCACCACGGCGACGAATTCGAATGCTCACGCCAGCGCCCGAGTGAGGCTCAAGCCCCTTGAACGACGCCGCCTGAATCCGCAAACGACCCTCGCTGTGCAAGCGTTCAACCAACGCCGCACTCAAGGGCGGAGAGCGGTGATGATGACTCTCCCACCACGGCCGCACATGCCGGACGAACTGTCGACGCTGCACATCGGAGGCCTGGCTCCACAACCGTGCGATATGTGCTCGAACCGTGTCCAGCGGCGCCTGCCAGTCAATGCCCTGGGCGATGGCGTCACGACACTGCCTGCGTAATTCACGCAGCAATTGGCGCGGCGTGCGGATACTGTGATCTTCAGCGAGAAAATCCGGCCACGCCGGTGGTTGCCGCCGCACATGGGGCAACAGTCCGTGACGGGAGAACACTTCAATCGGCCCGCGATGCCCGGCCTGTTCCAGTGAAACCACCGCATCGACCATGGTCAGACCGGAACCGATGATCAGCACGGTTGACTGCGGATCAAGCTGACGCATGGCCGCGACATCCCACGGATCGAGCGCAGCGGCATTGAGGCCACTGGACTCTTTCTGCGGCGTGCGGGCGGCGGGAAACATGCCCGTGGCGAGCACGGCGTAGGTGCTGCGTAACCGTCGCCCATCGTTCAAGCTCACTTGCACCGAATCGGCATCGCTTTGCAGATCGACGACTTCGGCGCAGATGTGCTCAACCGTCGAACCCTGCTGCGCGCCGGCCACCCGCGCCTCGGCCAGACGCTGCTGCACATATACGCCAAACAGCCCGCGCGGTGGGAACAGCTCGCTGATCGGCACAGCCTGCTCGGCCGACTCAGGCCAGCCACCGCCGGCAATGTGCGTGGTCAGCCATTGGGTCAGGTCATCGGGGTTGTCCGGATCGACACTCATCCGCGCCGCATTGCCGTTGAGCGTGTGGCCCAGTTCGACGGCGCTGTAGGCTTCGCCACGGCCGAGTTCGGCGCGTGGTTCGATGACGATAATCCTGCGCTGGCCGGGCAGCCGCAACAATTGCACCGCCAGCATCGTGCCGCTGAGGCCACCGCCGATAATCAGAATGTCTGCGCTCTCACTCATTCAAATCACCACATTACGCACAAACCGTGTCGCCACATCGCCGTCGTTGCGATAACTGTGCGGCTGGTTGCTGGCAAACATGAAAAATTCACCGGTCGCGATCTGCTGCCGCTGCTCACCGAGCATCAGCGTCAGGCAGCCTTCGAACACGTAGATCTGCTCGCTCCAGCCATCGGCGTCCGGTTGTGACGGGTAGACCTCCCCCGGTTGCAGACACCATTCCCACTGCTCGACCTCACGGGTGGCGGTGGCCTTGGACAGCAGCACCGCTTTGCTCCCGGGGATGGCGCCGGCCCAAGCCACTTCGTTGATGCGGCTCGGGTCGCGGGCGTCCGGGGCCTGGATCAGGTCGCTGAAGGCTACGTCGAGGGCTTCGGCGACACGGTCAAGGGTGGTCAGGCTGACGTTCTTTTCCCCGGCCTCGATCGCCACCAGCATGCGCCGACTGACGCCGGACTTTTCGGCCAGCGCGGTCTGGCTCATGTCGGCGGCGTGGCGCAGGCGCCGAACGTTCAGGCTGACGTGTTGCAGGACGGACGCCCGCTGGCTGGAATCTTTGTGCACTATATTGCTCACTTGGTGGAGTTGGGCAGTATACTGCGCAACGTTGGGCGCATTGTGCGTCCTGCCTTTTATAGTGCGCAAGGTCATGACGTCAGCAAACGGTTCCTCCACGCCTCTCCGCTTCTCCCGCTTCAGCAAGGCCGAGTGCGTGCTGGTGCTGATCACCATGGTCTGGGGCGGCACGTTCCTGCTGGTGCAACACGCCATGACCGTCAGCGGCCCGATGTTCTTCGTCGGCCTGCGCTTCGCCGCTGCGGCGAGCATCGTCGCGCTGTTCTCCTGGCGCCATCTGCGCGAACTCACCCTGTTCGAACTCAAGGCCGGCGCCTTTATCGGCGTGGCGATCATGCTCGGTTACGGCTTGCAGACGGTGGGCCTGCAAACGATCCCGAGCAGCCAGTCGGCGTTCATCACCGCGCTATACGTGCCTTTCGTGCCGTTGCTGCAATGGCTGGTGCTGGGCCGTCGACCCGGGTTGATGCCGAGCATCGGCATCATGCTGGCCTTTACCGGCTTGATGCTGCTGTCCGGGCCGTCTGGCGCGTCGCTGAATTTCAGCCCCGGTGAAATTGCCACGCTGATCAGTGCGATCGCGATTGCCGCCGAGATCATTCTGATCAGCACCTATGCCGGCCAGGTCGATGTGCGGCGGGTGACCGTGGTGCAACTGGCCACGACGTCGGTGTTGTCGTTCCTGCTGGTCGTGCCGACGGGCGAGACGATTCCAGACTTTTCCTCGACGCTGCTGGTGACCGCACTGGGCCTGGGCGCGGCGAGTGCGGCGATTCAGGTGGCAATGAACTGGGCGCAGAAAAGCGTTTCGCCGACTCGGGCGACCTTGATCTATGCCGGTGAACCGGTGTGGGCCGGGATCGTCGGGCGGATCGCCGGGGAGCGCTTGCCGGCGATTGCCCTGGTCGGCGCAGGATTGATCGTGGCGGCGGTGATTGTCAGCGAGTTGAAGACCAAGGGTAAGGCTGTCGAAGTCGACGCTGAACTGGAGCGGGAAACCCAAGGTTAATCCGCCATATCTTGAGTGCCTGAACCATAGCGATCGCGAGCAGGCGCACGCCTGTAATTGAAATGCGTTCCCCCTGTAGGAGTGCGCCTGCTCGCGATGAGGCCATCCCAAGTAACATCCATCCACCTGAAACAATGCCAAACAGAAAATTCCAGACTACTTTGTAGGATTCTGAGACATCCTGGCGTTTGGTAATCAGGGAGCTGGCACGTATGATGCTTCACAAACTTCCGCAGATTAGAAGCCTATGTCCCTGATAGTTCTACTGCTTCTGCCATTCATTGGCAGCTGTCTGGCAGCGGTGCTGCCACACAACGCGCGTAATACCGAATCCCTGCTGGCAGGTCTGGTCGCTCTGATCGGTACCGTGCAGGTCGCGCTGTTGTACCCGCAAATCGCCCACGGCGGCGTGATCCGCGAAGAATTCATGTGGCTGCCCAGCCTCGGCTTGAACTTCGTCCTGCGCATGGACGGTTTCGCCTGGCTGTTCTCGATGCTGGTGTTGGGCATTGGCACCCTGGTCTCTTTATACGCCCGCTACTACATGTCGCCGGACGACCCGGTGCCGCGTTTCTTCGCCTTCTTCCTGGCGTTCATGGGCGCCATGCTAGGCTTGGTGATCTCCGGCAACCTGATCCAGATCGTGTTCTTCTGGGAGCTGACCAGCCTCTTCTCGTTTCTGCTGATCGGCTACTGGCACCACCGCGCCGACGCGCGGCGTGGCGCCTACATGGCGCTGATGGTCACCGGCGCCGGGGGACTATGCCTGCTGGCGGGGGTCATGATCCTCGGCCATGTCGTCGGCAGCTATGACCTGGACAAGGTCCTGGCCGCCGGCGATCTGATTCGCGCACATGCCCTCTACCCTATCCTGCTTCCTCTCATCCTCATCGGCGCCCTCAGCAAAAGCGCCCAGTTCCCCTTTCATTTCTGGCTCCCGCACGCCATGGCGGCGCCCACCCCGGTTTCGGCTTACCTGCACTCGGCGACCATGGTCAAGGCGGGAGTGTTCCTGCTCGCACGCCTGTGGCCGTCGCTGTCCGGCAGTGAAGAATGGTTTTACATCGTCAGCGGCGCCGGCGCGTGTACGCTGCTGCTCGGCGCGTATTGCGCGATGTTCCAGAATGACCTCAAGGGCCTGCTGGCCTACTCGACCATCAGCCATCTGGGCCTGATCACTCTGCTGCTGGGCCTGAACAGCCCACTGGCGGCAGTCGCAGCGGTGTTCCACATCCTCAACCACGCCACCTTCAAGGCGTCGCTGTTCATGGCCGCCGGCATCATCGACCACGAAAGCGGCACCCGCGATATCCGCAAGCTCAGCGGCCTGATCAAGCTGATTCCGTTCACCGCGACACTGGCGATGGTGGCCAGTGCGTCGATGGCCGGGGTGCCGCTGCTCAACGGATTCCTCTCAAAAGAGATGTTCTTCGCCGAAACCGTGTTCATCAACGCGACCGCGTGGGTCGAAGCGGCGCTGCCGATTGTCGCGACCATCGCGGGTACGTTCAGCGTCGCTTACTCGCTGCGCTTCACCGTCGATGTGTTCTTTGGCCCGCCGGCCACCGACCTGCCGCACACCCCGCACGAGCCGCCGCGCTGGATGCGCGCGCCGGTTGAGCTGCTGGTGTTCACCTGCCTGGTCGTCGGGATCTTTCCGGCGCAAGTGGTCGGCCCGCTGCTCGCAGCCGCCGCGTTGCCGGTGGTGGGCGGCACCCTGCCGGAGTACAGCCTGGCGATCTGGCACGGCCTCAACGCCCCGATGATCATGAGCCTGATCGCCATGTCCGGCGGCATCGTGGTCTATCTGCTGCTGCGCAACCAGCTCAAGCGTGGACGCTTCAAATACCCGCCGCTGGTGGGCCGCTTCAATGGCAAGCGGCTGTTCGAACGCAGTCTGGTGGTGATGATGCGCATGGCTCGCCGGGTAGAACGCCGACTCGGCACCCGTCGCCTGCAGATGCAACTGTTCCTGATGGTCTTGGCGGCAGTGCTCGCCGGCCTGATCCCGATGCTGCACAGCAGCCTGAGCTGGGGCGACCGGCCGAAAATTCCGGGTTCCATCGTGTTCGTCACCCTGTGGCTGCTGGCAATTGCCTGCGCTCTCGGTGCGGCGTGGCAGGCCAAGTATCACCGTCTCGCCGCCCTGACCATGGTCAGCGTCTGCGGCCTGATGACCTGTGTGACCTTCGTCTGGTTCTCGGCGCCGGACCTGGCGCTGACGCAGTTGGCGGTCGAAGTCGTCACCACGGTACTGATCCTGCTGGGCCTGCGCTGGTTGCCACGGCGGATCGAAGAAGTCTCGCCATTGCCGAGCAGCCTGCGCAAGGCGCGCATCCGCCGTCTGCGCGACTTGCTGCTGTCGATTGCCGTCGGCGCCGGCATGGCGCTGCTGTCTTACGCGATGCTGACGCGGCAGACGCCCAACGACATCTCGTCGTTCTACCTCAGTCGCGCCATGCCCGAGGGCGGTGGCAGCAACGTGGTCAACGTGATGCTGGTGGACTTCCGCGGTTTCGACACCCTCGGTGAAATCACCGTACTGGTGGCCGTGGCCCTGACCGTGTTCGCCCTGCTGCGACGCTTCCGCCCGCCGAAAGAAAGCCTGCAACTGCCGGCCCAGCAACGCCTGCTCGCGCCGGACGTGGTCACCGATCTGGTCAATCCGCGTACCGCCAGCGACACCGCGCTCGGCTTCATGATGGTGCCGGCAGTGCTGGTGCGCCTGCTGCTGCCGATTGCGCTGGTGGTGTCGTTCTACCTGTTCATGCGTGGGCACAATCAGCCGGGCGGCGGTTTTGTCGCCGGGCTGGTGATGTCGGTGGCGTTCATCCTGCAATACATGGTCGCCGGGACGCAGTGGGTCGAGGCGCAAATGAGCCTGCGACCACTGCGCTGGATGGGCACCGGTCTGCTGTTCGCCACCGCTACCGGCCTCGGTGCGATGGCGGCCGGTTATCCGTTCCTGACCACTCACACCTGGCATTTCGAATTGCCGCTGCTGGGCGACATCCACATTGCCAGTGCGCTGTTCTTTGATATCGGCGTGTACGCCGTGGTGGTCGGCTCGACGCTGCTGATCCTCACCGCCCTCGCCCACCAATCGGTGCGTGGTCACAAGACCGCGTCCCTACCCAAGTCCGTCGCCAGCAAAGGAGCCGTCTGATGGAAGAAGTCATCGCAATCGCCATCGGCGTACTCGCTGCGTCCGGCGTCTGGCTGGTACTGCGACCACGGACGTTCCAGGTGGTCATGGGCCTGTGCCTGCTGTCCTACGCGGTCAACCTGTTCATCTTCAGCATGGGCAGTCTGTTCATCGGCAAGGAGCCGGTGATCAAGGACGGCGTGGTCCAGGATCTGCTGCATTACACCGACCCGCTGCCGCAGGCCCTGGTGCTGACCGCTATCGTCATCAGCTTCGCCATGACCGCGCTGTTCCTGGTGGTGCTGCTCGCATCGCGGGGCCTGACCGGTACCGACCACGTCGACGGCCGGGAGCCCAAGGAATGATGGCGATGACTCACCTGATCGCCGCACCGATCCTGCTGCCGCTGCTGACCGCCGCCATCATGTTGATGCTCGGCGAGAAGCACCGACCGCTGAAGGCGAAAATCAACCTGTTCTCCAGCCTCGTCGGGCTGTTCATTTCGGTGATGCTGCTACAGTGGACGCAAACCACTGGTGTTCCCGGTTCCATCGGCGTGTACCTGCCGGGCAACTGGCAAGCGCCGTTCGGCATCGTGCTGGTGGTCGATCGCCTGTCGGCACTGATGCTGGTGCTGACCGGCATCATTGGCGTCAGCGCCCTGCTCTTCGCCATGGCACGCTGGGATGGCGCAGGTTCGAGCTTCCACGCGCTGTTCCAGATTCAACTGATGGGCCTCTACGGTGCGTTCCTCACCGCCGACCTGTTCAACCTGTTCGTGTTCTTCGAAGTACTGCTCGCCGCCTCTTACGGTCTTTTGCTGCACGGCTCGGGTCGGGCGCGGGTCTCGTCGGGGCTGCATTATATTTCGATCAACCTGCTGGCCTCGTCGCTGTTCCTGATTGGCGCGGCACTGATCTACGGCGTCACCGGCACACTGAACATGGCCGATCTGGCGCTGAAGATTCCGCTGGTACCGGAAGCCGACCGTGGCTTGCTGCACGCCGGCGCAGGGATTCTCGCGGTGGCATTCCTGGCCAAGGCCGGCATGTGGCCGCTGAACTTCTGGCTGGTGCCGGCCTATTCCTCCGCCAGCGCGCCGGTCGCGGCAATGTTCGCGATCATGACCAAGGTCGGCGTCTACACCCTGCTGCGCCTGTGGACGCTGTTGTTCTCCGGGCAGGCCGGGGCTTCAGCCTTCTTCGGTGGCGACTGGCTGATCTACGGCGGTATGGCGACCATGGCCTGTGCGGCGCTGGCGATTCTTGCCGCACAGCGTCTGGAACGCATGGCCAGCCTGAGCATTCTGGTGTCGGCGGGGATCCTGCTGTCGGCCGTCGGTTTCGCCCAGCCGAACCTGATCGGCGCCGCACTATTCTATCTGGTCAGCTCGACCCTGGCGTTGAGCGCGCTGTTCTTGCTGGCCGAGTTGATCGAGCGTTCGCGCTCGGCCAACGAAATTCCGCTGGAAGACGAAAGCGAGTTGCTGCCGCGCCCACAAGAATCCCTGCAACCGCCCAAGGGCATCAACCTCGACGACGAACAGAAAGCCGTGGTCGGTCAGGTCATTCCGTGGACCATGGCGTTTCTCGGCCTCAGCTTCATCGCCTGTGCGTTGCTGATCATCGGCATGCCGCCGCTGTCCGGTTTCATCGGCAAGCTCAGCCTGATCGGCGCCTTGCTCAATCCTTTGGGACTGGGCACCGACGCGCCGATCTCCTACGCGGCCTGGGCCTTGCTGGCGCTGCTGATCCTGTCGGGGCTGGCCTCGCTGATGGCGTTTTCGCGACTGGGCATCCAACGCTTCTGGACGCCAGAAGAGCGGCCTTCGCCACTGTTGCGCAAACTCGAATGCGCGCCGATTTTCCTGCTGCTGGGGTTGAGCATCGCCCTGACCTTCAAGGCCGAGCCGCTGCTGCGCTATACCCAGGCGACCGCTGAGACCCTGAACAACCCGCAGCAATATGTCATGGCGGTGCTCGGCACCCGCGCCGTGCCAAGCCCTGAAGCCAAGGCAGCGATGCTGGAGGTGCAGCCATGAAGCGTGTCTTTCCTGCGCCATGGTTGTCGCTGGCACTGTGGGCTTTGTGGCTGACGCTGAACCTGTCGATCAGCCCGGGCAATCTGCTGCTCGGCGCGATACTGGGTTTCGCTGCCCCCTTGATGATGCGCAAGTTGCGCCCGAAACATGCACGCATTCGCCGGCCGGGGACGATTATCAAATTGTTCTTGCTCGTCGGGCGTGACGTAGTGATGTCCAATCTGATCGTTGCCTGGGGCGTGCTCAACGCCGGCCGCCGGCCTCCGCGCTCGCGCTTCGTCAAAGTACCGCTCGATCTGCGCGATGCGCATGGTCTGGCGACACTGGCAATGATCTGCACGGTGGTGCCGGGCACGGTATGGTCGGAGCTGGCGCTGGATCGCAGCATCCTGCTGCTGCACGTTTGGGATCTGGATGACGAAGCGCAATTCATCCACCACTTCAAGACTGCCTACGAGCGGCCGTTGATGGAGATTTTCGAATGAGCCCGTTGCTCTCGAACGCGATTCTGCTGACGCTGTTCCTGTTCTCGCTGGCGATGGTTCTGACCCTGGTTCGCCTGTTCAAGGGCCCATCGGCGCAGGATCGGGTACTCGCCCTGGATTATCTGTACATCGTCGCCATGCTGATGATGCTGACCCTGGGCATTCGTTATTCCAGTGACACTTATTTCGAGGCGGCGCTGCTGATCGCGCTGTTCGGCTTCGTCGGCTCGTTTGCCCTGGCGAAATTCCTGCTGCGTGGCGAGGTGATCGAATGAATGCTGAATTGTCGCTGTGGGTCGAGATTCCGGTGGCGATCCTGCTGGTGCTCAGCGGCGTATTCGCCCTGATCGGCGCGACCGGATTGCTGCGCATGAAGGACTACTTTCAGCGCATGCACCCACCGGCACTCGCCTCGACACTGGGCGCGTGGTGCGTGGCGCTGGCGTCGATCATTTGTTTTTCGGCATTGAAATCGGGGCCGGTGCTGCATGCCTGGCTGATCCCGATCCTGCTGGCGATTACCGTGCCGGTGACCACCCTGCTGCTGGCGCGGGCGGCGTTGTTCCGCAAGCGCATGGCGGGGGATGATGTGCCGGCTGAAGTGAGTAGCCGACGGACCGAAAGCGGTAGCTAGCTAGTTCCACAGCTATGGTGTCTGGACTGGCCCTTCCGCGAGCAGGCTCGCTCACACAGGGGAAATGCATTCCAAATGTGGGAGCGAGCCTGCTCGCGAAAGCGACCTCAAATTCACCTCAAAGCTCAAACCCAAGCCACCGCCAACAACCCCGCCCCCAACACCAGACACAACGGCGAATACACCCAGGTATCCAGCCGCGCAAACCGCGAGCCCTTCACTTCCTTGAAAAACCCCACCAGATTCGAATCGCCGATCGCCCGGGCAAACATCAACAACGCAATCGCACTGATCACCCATTGCAACGCCGGATGATGCACAGCCGGCATTCCCCAGCCGACCCGCATGCACACCAGAGCTGCAATCAGCAACAACGCTGCCGCCACCAGCAAAGTGATCCAGCCTGACGGTTTGAACGCCGGGCGCACCGTCGCCACCAAGCCTTGCACCGGCACTTGTGGCACTGCCGCGACCGCCGCCCATTGTCCACCCAACGCCCAATACACATGCACCAGGGCGATCATTGCAAAAATCGTCACCAGCCATTGAGCCATCACAAAGGTCATGGTTGAAATCCTTTCAAGGGATTTGAACAAATCATCCTAGTTGGCATTTTTTGAAGTGCACGACCGATCAGCGGTACGGTAAAGTGCCGCCCCATGAAATTCTCCCGTTCCGATCGTTCACTGCTGGCCTGGATGCTTTATTGCTGCGTCCTGTTCAACGTGTTCGCCTGCAGCATCGGTCACGGGCAAATGGTCGGGATGCAACTCAACGGCATCGGCGGCCAGTTCTGTACGGTCGACCCGGCCACTCAAGCGCCACTGACCAGCAATCCCGTCGAAGAAAAACTGCCGACCCTGTCCAAGGCGTTCGGCTGTCCGCTGTGTTCGGTCGGCGGCGGCATGGGGCCGGCGTTCAACTCCAGCCTGACCCTCGCGGTTCTGCCGGAACAACACAGCCCGCCGCTGGCGCCCATCGTCAGCGCCGATCTCCCTGCCCGCTTCACCTGGCCTTCGGCCAATCCTCGCGCCCCGCCGCTCGCCTGAGTGTCTTTGCCTTTTTGATTTTTCAGCCCACTGCGCCAACGCGCGGCGTTCGCCTGTGCGCTGATTCCTAGACAAGCATTCAGGATTCAACGATGAAACATATTCCTCTGCTGGCGAGCCTGTGCGGCTGCCTGTCCCTTAACGCCTGGGCGCAATCCACCGTGGATCTGGCGCCGATCACCATCGACGGCGAATCCACAACCGAGCCGGGGCTGAGCCTCGACCGATCCAGCGGCATGGCCTCGCGCCTCGGCCTCAGCGTGCGTGATACGCCTGCCTCGGTGGCCATCGCCGACCGCAATGACATAGAGCGCCACGGCGCGCAGAACTTCCAGGACGCCGCCAACACCCTGCCCGGGGTGAACGCCAGCGCACCGCCAGGCTTTGGCGGATTCGTCTCCTATCGCGGTTTCACCAGCAGCCAGATCACCCAGATGTTCAACGGCATCAATGTCTCCGGCGGACTCGCCCGGCCGGTGGACGCGTGGATCTATGATCGCGTCGAACTGGTTGGCGGCCCGTCGTCGCTGATCAACGGCGTAGGCTCGGTGGGCGGCTCGCTGAACTACGTGACCAAACTGGCGACCCGCGAAGAGCAAGCCGTCGAAGGTCGCGTCAGCTACGGCACCTACGACACAACCGAAACCGCGTTCGGCCTCAACCACGCCCTCACCGACCCGAGCGCCGACGTGCAGCACTACGCGCGCCTGGACGTCAGCCACAACACCAGCAATGGCTACATCGACCGCCAGGAGCGCGATGCCTGGAGCGTGGCGTTCTCGCTGCTCAGCGACCTCACGCCGGATCTGTCACACACCCTGGCCGTGGAATATCAGGACGAACACGAAGACAGCCCGTACTGGGGCACCCCGGTGCTCAATCCCAAGGCTGGCGAGTTGAAGATCGACAAACACAACCGCTTCAACAACTACAACGTCGAGGATGGACGCTACGAACAGCGCACGATCTGGCTGCGCTCGATCATCGACTACCGGATCAACGACAGCACCACCTTGCGCAACACGCTGTATCACCTCGACAGTCAGCGCGACTACCGCAACCTCGAGACCTATCAGTACAACGCCGACAACAGCGCGGTGAACCGCTCCACGGCCTATCAGGTGCGGCATCAAGGGGAGCAGAACGGCAACCAGTTCGAACTGCGCCACGACAACACCCTGTTCGGCCTCGACACCACCTGGTCCGGCGGCTTCGAATACAAGGTCAACCAGACCACCAATTCGCCACTCAATGTCAAAGGCGCGAGTACGGTCGATCCGAACAACTACCGGCCGGGGCATTTCTACGACATTCCCGGCACCAACCCGGCGCTGATCAGCGACAAGACCAACGAGGTCACGACCAAGGCACTGTTCATGGAAAACCGGCTGGCACTGACCGACAAACTGGCGCTGCTGACCGGACTGCGTTACGACGACATCGACCTCGACGTGACTAACCATCGCACGGTAACCGCCGCCAATCCCAAGCACCTCAAGCGCAGTTGGGAGCCCGTCACCGGGCGTGTCGGCCTGACTTACCAGTTCATCCCGTCGGCCAACGTCTACGTGCAATACAGCACCGCCGCCGAGCAACCGAACGGCACTCAGGACTTCGACGTTTCGACTGGCAAGCAATGGGAAATCGGCAGCAAGTTCGACTACCTGAACGGCCGTGGCTCGGCGACAGTTGCCGCCTACACCATCGAACGCAAGGATTTTGCCGTAACTGATCCGCTGGACCCGACCAGCAGCATTCCGGTGGGCCAGCAAACCTCCAAAGGCATCGAGATCGCCAGCTCCTTGCGCATCACTGACAAGCTGTTGGCCGAAGGCAACTTCGCCTGGGTCGATGCGCAATACGACGATTTCACCGAGAAGAATGCCGCCGGCGTGGTGGTGTCACGCAAGGGCAATACGCCAACCAACGTCCCGGATCGGGTGGGCAACCTGTGGCTGACTTATGACTTTTCACCGCAATGGCAAGGCGGCGTCGATGCGCGGTACGTGGCATCGGTGTATGCGGATACGGCGAACACCATGACCGTACCGTCGTACACGCTGTTCGGCAGCTTCCTCAGCTACAAGGTCGACTCGCACACCACCGTCACCGGCCGGGTGCGTAACCTGACCAATGAGGTGTATGCCGAGTTTGCGCATGTTTCGCCGGCTTACTATCTGGGTACGCCGCGCACTTTTGAATTGGCGGTACAAACCAGATTCTAAAACCTGAAAGCTTCGCGAGCAGGCTCGCTCCCACATAGGATGCATTCCCCTGTGGGAGCGAGCCTGCTCGCGAAGAGGCCAGCCGACTCACCGCCTACTTCAGATCAGCCGCCACCTTCTGCGCCACATCCTTCGGCACCCACGCCTGCCACACCTCCGGGTGCGCCTTCATGAACGCCTCCGCCGCCTCCCGTGGCGCGGTGTGCTTCTCACTCATCTCGGCCAGAGCCTTGTTCAGCGGTGCAATCGGAAAATCCACTTTGCTGAAGAACTCGGCAATCTGCGGGTACTGCTTCTGGAACGGCGCAGACACGCCAATCGACAGCTTCGAGGCCAGTGAGCGGGTCGGTTTCGGATCAGGATTGTCAGCATCAGTCAGCGTCTTCCACGCCTCGGCGTCAAATGGCGGTTCTTCCAGCTGCACCAGTTTGAATTTGCCCAGCAGCGGTGTCGGCGACCAGTAATAGAACAGCACCGGTTTGCCCCGGCGGATCGAAGAGCTGATCTCGGCATCCAGCGCTGCGCCGGAACCACTGCGGAAGTTGGTGTAGTCGTCCTGCAGGCCGTAGGCAGTCAGCTTCTGTTTGTTCACCACCTCCGAAGTCCAGCCGATCGGGCTGTTGAGGAACCGGCCCTTGCTCGGGTTTTCCGGGTCCTTGAACACATCCTTGTATTGCTTCAGGTCACTGACGCTGCGCAGATCCGGCGCCAGCGGCTTGATGCCCTTGGCCGGATCGCCCTTGATCACGTATTCCGGCACCCACCAGCCTTCAGTGGCGCCCTTGACCGTATCGCCGAGACTGGCGACCTTGCCTTCCGCTTCAGCCTTGACCCACACCGGACTGCGCCCGGCCCACTCCTCGCCAATGACCTGAATGTCATTGTTGGCCAGCGCGGTCTCAAGCGTAATGGTGGTGCCTGGCAACGTATCAGTCGGCAACCCGTAGCCCTTCTCGACGATGATCCGCAGGACATCAGTGATCAGGCTGCCGCTTTCCCAGTTCAGGTCGGCAAAATGGATCGGCGCCTGTGCCGCCGCTGCCGGTTGCGCGGACGTCAGTACACCGAGCGTGACTACGCTGGCGGCCAGTAACCGTCGAAATCCTTTCATGCTTTTGCACCTCGTGCTGTTCACAGCAATAGCAGGATGGCCTGGCAGAAGACCGCAAGCCTCTGAATACTCAGTCAACTGACTGTAGCCGAGGTTCCTGCTTTTTCAGGGAGTCCATCCCCGACGAGGTTATGTTTCAGACTTTTCCTGCAAGCTTTGCAGCTCGCGTCTGACCATGCTGGCGTATTCGGCAGGCCGCAAGGCATAGATCTGCGCCGCTACCCAGTTCAACCAGGCGCCTTGCAACCCGGCCTTGGCGTTGAACAGCCGCAAGGCCTCTTCACGCGCGCGGTCGGAGTTCTGCGAATGGAAGTCGGCGCGACTCAAGCCACCAATCACTCGCTGGCCTTGAATGTGACCAGTTCGCCCTTGCGCCACTTCGCCGCTTTGCCGGTGACGGCTTTCAGGGTCTTGGTCAGACCTTCCTGCAATTGCTGATGCGCGGCAAACACCGTCACCACGCTGTGGCCTTCCTTGAACAGGATCGCGTGACCATCGGCGGTCTCGACAAAGGCGTAATCACCCAGGCCATACACCGTCAGTTTGATCTCGCGAAAGCGGATGTCCATCTTGCCGCCTTCACGACTGGGCAGGACCGAGGCGCTGAAATGATCGCCGACCTTGAGCTTGAGCCCCGGTTTGTCATCGACCACCAACGCGCTTTCGGTGTCGATCTCGGCCACGTAAATGCCTTCGGCGTTCTGTTCGGTGATGTAAACAAAACGCGATTGAAACTGCTTGACCAGCTTTGCACGCAAATCACCCAGCACGAACAAAGCATGCATATCGAGATTACTGACTGCCAAAGAAACATCCCCACATCTGAAAAAATACCCTGCGCCAAAACGCGCACGGCAAAAAAAACGGCCAGGCCGATGCTGTTACCAGATGACTCCAGTCAACCTGAATCAAACAGAACGCTCATTCATCACGAGTTCGCAAGACTACTGGAAAGTCACGCGGGAAACTTGCTTCGACGTTCGCCAGGCCTTGAAGGAAAAGTCTTCATTGAAGCGCAACGAAGACGGACTACAAACTTTAGGGAAAAAGCTGACGAAAAAAAGCCCTTTTCCGACATATCGCCCGTAAAAAATTGCTTTAGATAGGCACCTGTCGCCAACAGGCACTGGCGATTCTAGAGCAGCGATGCTCCTTACGACTACCCGAACCGACCAGTAAACGTCGGCCAACTCATGAAAAGGACTTCATATGTGCACTCTGACTCACTTTGCCCGCCCCTCCAACGCCAGCATCGACGCCCCTTTCGTGTTGCACGGCAGCGCTATAGCAGAACTTGCGCAATACGCACAAAGCACCAGCGCCCCGCGTTTCCAGGTAGTTCCGGCGGGCAATGCGTTTTTTCATATCAAGGAATCATCTACCGGTCGTGTAAGAGGTTTCCGCGAAGATCACAACGCAGCGTGCGCCCTTGCCCGCTCGCTTGAATCAAGAATCGAACTCTTGCCCAACGGCTGCCTCAGATAAAGAGCGAGCGACAGCGCCATTCCGGCACACGCAAAAGGAGTACACGATGGAACTGCCTGCCTATGATCTGAAAACCCTGTTCGATCAACTTGGACTGCCATCGGAGGGCAGTGCAATCGACGACTTCATCGAAGCGCATCCGCTGGATGCCAGTACCAAACTGATCGATGCCGACTTCTGGACGCCGCAACAGGCGCAACTCTTGAAGGAATGGCTGCGCGCCGACGGTGAAGAAGCAGTAATGGTCGACGAGTTGAACGTACGTCTGCACGACGGCCGTTAATAAATGTCAGTGCAGGCTGTCGCCCGGCTCGGCTTGCAGCTGTGCGAGCCAGGCAGCCTTGCACTCCTCAGCCTCATCGCGACTGGCAAACGCGGTGCCGCGGCGCTCACCATTGAGCAACACCACCCAGCACACGCTCTGGCCCATCGCGCGCAATCCGGCGGGCACACCACTGCCAATCATCACCGCGACATCGACTCTGCTCTGCATGTTGACCTCCAGAACTCATTAGCTACCTAACTAGTAGGAATGTTAATGATTTATTCGTAGAGGAAACAGCAACGCCGGTGCACATATTCATTGCACCAGCGGTAATAATCGATCAGCGCGCAGCCTCGGGTTTATAGCCCAGCCGCAACCCGCCCCAGTGCCGGCCCTTGACCATGATCGGCACCGACAAGTCATGCATCAGCTCCCCAGTGTCGCGGGTGTAGGTCTGCAACAACACCGCCTGTTGATGACTGCCACAGCGAATGCCGGTGCGGTCAGCGAACTTGCGTTTGGTGCGGTTGCCCACGGCGTCGACCCGCTCGTCACCGGTCAACGGCTGGCTGAACGCCAGATTGTGCGTCGGCACATAGCCCTGCTGCGTGCAGGCGATGGCGAACACCAACCCTTCGTGGCGCGGCAGCAACGGCTCCTGAATCGCCGGCAGTACCTGATCGGTATAGCGGTCGAAACGGGTTTGAAACTTCGCCGGTTGCGTCCCGGGAATCGGCTGATATTGGCGATCGAACAAATCCTCAAGGCTGATCCGCCCCTGCTCGACATCGGCTTCGAACCGCGCCGCAATCTGGCCCGCGCCCTCTCGCGCCAGGTCATAGACCCGCTGGTGATAGTCATCCAGACCGACTTCGGCCAGCCGCTCGCTGATGGTTTCCGCCTGACCTTCCATCTGCACCGCAGCCTCGGCCAGGCGTCGAGTCTGTTGATCGCTGATCGCCAGATCGCTGCGCATTTGCTCGATGGCCTTGAACAGGCTGTCGAGTTGCTCACGATTGGTGTCCGCACCACGGGCAATTTCGCCGACCTGAGTTTCGACCCCGGCGGCCAACCGGGCGATGTTTTCCAGGTGCTGCCCGGTGTTTTCCACCTGTTCGACACCGGTCTGCAGATCGCTGGACAGCTCGCGGATCTGCTCCACCACTTGCGCCGTGCGCTGTTGAATGTCGGCGACCATCTCCCCGACCTCGCCAGTCGCCGACGCCGTGCGCGCCGCCAGACCGCGCACCTCATCCGCCACCACCGCAAAACCACGACCATGCTCGCCAGCCCGCGCCGCCTCAATCGCCGCGTTCAGAGCCAGCAGATTGGTCTGGCTGGCAATGGACTGAATCACCCAGCGTAACGCGCTGAATGTCATCGCTGCGCAGGCTCAGGGCTTCGATCAGCTCACGGCTCGCATTCGCGCGCTGACTGAGTTGGTGCATGCGCGCAATCGAGTCCACCAGCTCGGTGCGCCCTACCGCGCTGCTGTGATGCGCTTCACTGGCGGCGTCCAGCGCTTCGCGGCTGAGCTGCGAGGTGGCGTGTTCGGTGGCGATCATCACTTCGGCGTTGCTGACAATCTGCGCCGCCGCGTCGAGCTGCGATTCAAGTTTGCTCGCCAGTTGCTTGACGGAAAACGCCACGCCCGCGGCTGACAGCGCGTTATGACTGGTGGTGTAGGAAAGGTCGCGCGTGAGTTCGGACATGGCGCTGTCGGTATCGACAGGCGCGGCATCGGCGACGGCACGCGAGCGCAGACGTGGCAGCCAGACAATCAGCACCGCCAGCGGCAGGCCGATGTACAACGACCACTCACCCAGCGTCATGCCGACGAGCAACAGCATCAGGGCGATGCTTTGCAGGGTCGGAGCGATCCAGCGGTTTTTCGGCAACAGCACTGGTGCGGGCAAGGCCCCAACCAGAGATCCATCTCTCGTCATATCAACACCCCACGCTTGTTCTCATTGTTGTATCCGCATTAAACGCCACTACATGGCCATTATCCATGGTCCATTAGTCGTGGGCTTGCAGCAGGTCAATGGAACGGCGCGCGCAATATCGCAGACGAACAAATGCAAAGATCGCAGCCCCGTCAGCTCGTGTAGGAGCTGGCGAAGGCTGCGATCTTTTCGGGGCAACCCACATTCATGGGTTACCGCACAGAATCAGGCCTGACGCTGGTGCTTGTCGATCTGCTCGTGACGCTCTTGAGCTTCGATGCAGTACTTGGTGGTCGGGCTGATCAGCAGACGCTTCAGGCCGATGGCCTCGCCGCTGTCGTCGCACCAGCCAAAGCTGTCTTCCTTGATGCGCTCAAGGGCTTGTTCCAGTTGCGGCAGCATGCGCTGGTCGCGATCGATCGCGTTGACCAGCCAGGTGCGCTCTTCTTCAACCGAAGCCGCGTCCGCCGGGTCGGCCGGGGTGTCCAGGCTTTCGATGGCGATACGGTTTTGCTCAATGCGCTCGTGGGTTTCGACTTTCATGTTCTGCAGCAGCTCAGTGAAGAAAGCGTGCTGCTCGGCATTCATGTAGTCATCTGCCGGCATGGCCAGCAACTTGTCCTTTGTCATTGATATCTCTATAAAAAAACGTGCATTAAGGCGAATTAGGGAGCGTTCCGGCGAACCGTGTCCGGTCGACGAAAAGGCATCGTTTATTGCAAACGCCACCCGGCACTCAATTTACGAAGGGGCGGCAGTCTAAGGCCCGTTTGAGGCCTCAGCAACTGTAAATACTGGGAATTTGTCCGACAACACCCGTAAACAGCTCTGACACAGGCGTCATGGCGGTCATCGGAGTGCGTTTATAGCAAGAAATTCAGTCGAACGGCTGTATATAGAAGACAAACGGCTAACCCAGCGGCAGTTGGTCGCATTTTTTTCAGCCCAGTGGCCCGCGCAGTGCATCGTTTCAGCTGCGCAGACGCCGTAAATCTCGCCCGCAAACCCTCGCAGGCCCACCTATTATCAGCCCACCCACTGAGTGATCGTTCAGCCAAAAGGACTCCCCATGCCCCGCCCCGATCTGCCGGCCAACGACGAGCGCCCCCTCGCCAGCCCCCCGATCAATGCCGAGCGTCTGCTGCAACTGATCACCGACGAATACGACACCCTGCCGCGCCAACTCAAGCGCATCGCCAGTTACATGAGCCAGCAAAGCGACCGGATCATGGTCGATCGCATCAGCGACATCGCCCGGGAATGCGAGGTGCACCCCTCCGCCATCGTGCGCTTCTCGCAGCGCTTCGGTTTCAGCGGCTTCAGCGAAATGCAGGCGCTGTTCCGCGCCGCCTACACCCACAAAGCCTCACCGGTGCAGAACTACCAGCAACGCATCCGCAGCATGATCGCCAACCAGTCGCAACACGCCAGCGACGGCGACCTCGCCCGCGAATGCATCGACGCCACCCGCTCCGGCATCGAACGCCTGGGCCGCGAACTCGACGACGTCGCGTTCGAAAAAGCCGTCGACCTGATCGTCAACGCCGACAACATCTATGTGGTCGGCGTGCGCCGCTCCTTCGCCGTCGCCGATTACCTCGTTTACAACTTGCAACACACTCACAAGCGCATTCATTTGGTTTCAGGGTTGGGTGGCAGTTATCGCGAGCAGATGCGCAGCGTGCGTAGCGGTGATTTGGTGGTCGCCATCAGCTTCACTCCCTACGCCAAGGAAACCCAACACTGCCTGCGCTACGCCCGCCAGCAACAGACCAACACCCTGATCCTCACCGACAGCCACCTCTCGCCACTGGCGAGGAATGCCAACAGCCTGTTGCTGGTGAATGAGGGGAGCGCGCTGGCATTTCGTTCGTTGAGTGCAACGTTGTGTTTGTGTCAGGCGTTATTTGTGGCGGTGGCGTATCGGCTGGAATTGAATGTGGATGAGATTCACGAGCAAGCGGGGTTTGAGGACTGACATTTGCCGCTGGCTCGGCTAGGTTATGCCTTCCCACCGGTTCGACTTGAAGGAACGCGTCATGAAACTGATCGGCATGCTGGACTCCCCTTACGTGCGCCGCGTGGCGATCTCCGCCAAACGCTTGGGGATCGACCTCGAACACGAGTCGGTCTCGGTATTCCGCCACTTCGAGCAATTCCAGCAGATCAACCCTGTAGTCAAGGCGCCCACGCTGATCCTCGACGACGGCGTAGTCCTAATGGACTCCACCCTCATCCTCGACTACCTCGAAACCAGCGCCGGCCAAAGCCTGCTGCCCGCCGACCTCAAACAACGCGCCCACGCCCTGCGCCTGATCGGCCTCAGCCTCGCCGCCTGCGAAAAAGCCGTTCAGCTCTACTACGAACGCAACCTGCGCCCGGCCGACATTCAATACCAACCGTGGGTCGAGCGCGTCGAAGGCCAACTCGCCGCCGCCTTCAATGCCCTCGAACAGGAACTGGAAAAAACCGGCCTGCCCACCGACGGCACCCTCACGCAGGCCGGCATCAGCCTCGCCGTCGCCTGGAGCTTCACCGACCTCGTCGTCCCCGACCAGATCGACACCCGCCGCTATCCGCACATCGCCCAATACACCGCCTACGCCGAAACCCTCGAAGCGTTCGTCAGCACCCCGATGACCTGACCATGAGCACCACCGACACCGCCGCCCCGGCGCTAAAGGAAATCTTCAACGCCGAGCGCCTGCAACACATCGCCACCGAAATGAGCGCCGTGTACCCGGCGTTCAAGGTCAAGGCGTTTCTCAAACATGCCAGCAACGGGCTTGTCGAACTGTCGGTGATGCAACGCATGGCCCGCGTCAGCGAAAGCCTGCACGCCGTGCTGCCACTGGACTACGAAGATTCCCTCGATGTACTGCGCGAACTCGCCCCCCGCCTCAACAGCGGATTCGTCAGCATGTGCCTGCCGCACTACGTCGCCAGCTACGGCGGCCACGCGTTCGATACCTCGATGGCAGCCCTGAAATACTTCACCACCTTCGGCTCCTCCGAATTCGCCATCCGCCACTTCCTGCGCAGCGACCTCGAACGCTCGCTGGAACTCATGCACGACTGGACCCAAGACGAAAACCACCACGTCCGCCGCCTGGCCAGCGAAGGCACCCGCCCTCGCCTGCCGTGGTCTTTTCGTTTGGAAGCGGTGCAGGCCAATCCGCAACTGGCCGCCGGCATCCTCGACCGATTGAAAGCCGACGAGAGTTTGTACGTGCGCAAATCCGTGGCGAATCATCTGAATGACGTGACCAAGGAGCATCCGGAGTGGGTGCTGGACACGATTGAAGGGTGGGCGCTGGAGAACAAACACACAGCGTGGATTGCCAAGCATGCGTTGCGCAGCTTGATCAAACAGGGAGATCTGCGCGCGCTGACGGTGATTGGCGCGGGGGCGAAGGCTGAGGTTGAGTTGTTGGATGTGCGGGTTGAGCCGGCGGTGGTCAGGTTGGGCGAGACGATTACGTTATCGTTTACGGTGAAGTCGACGGTGGCGCATGAACAGCGGTTGGTGATTGATTATGCGATTGACTATGTGAAGGCAAATGGCGGGGTTTCGGGGAAGGTTTTCAAGTTGAAGACGGTGGTGTTGGCGGGATTTGGGGAGTTGATTTTGGGGAGGCGGCAGGTGATCAAGGACTTTACGACGCGGAAGCATTTTGTGGGGCGGCATGGGGTGAGGGTGATGGTTAATGGGGAGGTTTTGGGGAGTGCTGCGTTCGATATTGTTGTTGGATGAGGCTAAGGATGGATTTTTGATGGTCTGGCCGTTCTTGAACGGATGTGGAATTTCGGGATACGGCTGCTTTCGGCCATGAGCGGACATTCGACTAGGGGTGGCTTCTTCTAAGGAATGGGCAGTGAAATCGATAGTTAAATCATTCAGAACTTTCGGATTGGCTGATGACTCGTTCTCTTTCAGTCTCGACTACGCTTTCGTCTGAAGGTGTTCGCACCTCCTCAATGGTTTGCAAGGAGGGGTCATGACAGAAGTACGCATAGCTGGAATCTCAAAAGTTTGGGAAGAACATGTATCAAAGCGAATATTTGAAGCTAAACAACTAGGTCTGCTGGAAGCTGATGATAACGTTGATATGGGCCTGGCAATCGTTGTTTTCCCTGAGAACGTAGATGACTCGTCTATATCAGTGGCAACCCCTAGTACATCGGTCAACGATCTTTTAGCTGTTCAGAAAAATCACAATGGCAGGTGGCTCGAGCGCATCGATTGTCTAGATGTATCTGCCGAACTCATTCAAAAACTAAGTTTGGGGCTGAACGGCGTATTTATGTTCAGTGAAGCAGGCTTTAGAAGAAAAGGTGATAAATCCCTTAGCCGATTTAAATATCTCTTGATAGACGATGCTCCTATATTTTATTTAGAAGTACTTGAAAGTACTTCAATCGATATTGCTAGTGCCCTAAGGGCCGGGCGCTCGCTGAGAATGTTGGGCGTCGTGAAAAGTGAAGTTTTTAAAGCAGTGGAGTTTCGTGGAAATATTATGCTTTTTCTGTGTGACGCTTTGGATGGGGACTCATTAATTCTCTGCCCGGTATCACGAGCCTAGCTTGTTTACGAATGACTGCTGTTGGCTGAAAAGCGGACTTTGAGTAGTGAAGGGACTGATAGGCTTGCCCTGATCTTGCCAACAGTGAGATTTTCTACCACGGATGGCCACTATCAGCCCATTTTGAACTCGATCGTTTCGAATATGCCGATCCCCCGCGTCAAGCCAGCCTGTTCCGATTGGCAGAGTCACATCTTATAAATGGCGAAGCTAGAATCGTTAGGGGTTAATATTCATCTCAATAACAATAGGGAAGCCATTTAGCGGTACGACAACTGGAGGCGCTGGCACTGGTGCCTTAGATATTTTTTCAGCGAAACACTCTGCCACTTCAGTATGAGGTCGAATATCTATGTTCTTCAACGAATCTTTTGAAAACACGTCGGCTACTAAAACAAAATGTTGCACCGTAAGCTTTGAGCTTTTAGAAGTACATTTAACCATAGCCTTTTGCATATATTCACCAATAGCTTCGGAAAAAACCCTCTCATAAGCCAAGCCCTGCTCTGTGCTTTCGGTCGCCTTCGCACTTTCAACCCTCTGTTCAAATGACTCGGTCGCCGAAGCATTTACGAAGGCCAGCACAAGGCCTATACCATAAATTGATCTCATGTCGCGTCTCTCTGTTCGAGATAAAGTAATAGTCTCACTAAATTTTGGCTGCTATAGCGTAGGTATCACGTTTGATGATGGTCGACCTCGCCTAGGGTGGCAAGCCACTCGGATTGGCGGGGGCAGCGTCGCCCTGGTGGGGTTCTTATCCGAAGTGGTTTAGCGTTCTGATGAAATCAACAGGTAGGAACTCTTATCCTTAAGGGGGGTTGGCCAAACGGCGTCAAACCACTAAGCATGAACTCACGTGCGCAGAGGCCGACCAGGTAAAACTTGTCGAGAACGATACCCGCGCCAGGAACACTATAGGTGCCGGCCACACCTGGTGCACCCTCATATATGGCCTCCACATCATGCCCTTCCAAGGTCGCGACAGCGGTTAGTACCTCGCGAAAAGTATCTTTCATACTGTTACTGACCCAGAGGTCATAGCTGTTGCCGATAATGATGGGCGCGCCCATGAGTCTTACTCTGATTTCAATGTTGGAATGCTATGAAGAAGAGACGGATTCAGCCATCTAGCCAATTTTCAGACCGTCTCCACTCAGATCATTATCGTTTTGGACTGGAAAAGGACATGCGTGGACGGCAGCTTTTGGCCGAAAGCGGACCTTCGTTGAACCCAACATTGACCCGGTAACTGTCAAAGATGATTACTTAAAAGGACGCCACTGAAAGACAGGCAAGAGAAGTTTCTGCTACCTGTCTACTGCCAACTCCCATAAGGTATGCCGAATTTCTCAATATACCGCTTGGTCTTTTCACTGACAGGATACGCATAGCGCCCTTGGTTCTTACCTTGACTCGGCCCTAACGGTTCAACCTCTGCCTGTGTTCTAGCAACTTTCACTGGACGGTGGCACGAGTCCCGAACAAAGACTTGTACAACGCCCCCTGGAGCCAACCCCAGATAAATAGATGCGCTATAGCTGGCCTGTTCCTCCGGTGTTTCCGGGCAGCGCTGACTGACCGACTGCACCATCAGATGCCTCGCCTCTTCAGGCACATCCACCCAGACCTTATACGTCTGCGGCTCGACGATGGATTGCCAGCGCACGTAAATGCGTTTGGGCAAGCCAGCGCCAAACACTGGTTTCGCAGCCGCGCCTACCGCATGCCAACCGCGCGCGGACTCTTTGCCATTTTCTGGTTCCCCGCCAGCAGCCGTCCCTCCTCCCGTGCGCGTGAATAGCTTGCCGTTTATGTCTTCGACGGCACTGTCCTCAACCCAAACCTTCATGTAATAGGGTTCGGTGAACGCAAGCTCCCACGAATCGGATTTCGGGTCGTTTTTCCCGGATAGAGGATAGGCAGACTGGCAGCCGCTCAGGAACAACACGCATACCGCCACAATGCATTGCTTCATTGGTTTACCGTTTACCAACTCCCATAAGGGATACCGAATTTTTCGATATACCGCTTGGCCTTTTCACTGACGGGATAAGCGTACCTCCCTTGGGTTTTCCCCTGACTCGGCCCTAACGGTTCGATTTCAGCTTGAGCTTTGGCCACTTTGATTGGATGGTGGCAGGAGTCTCTAACCCACACTTGTACGACACCACCGGGAGCCAGGCCCAAATAGACCGAAGATATATAGGTGCCTTTTTGGTCTGGGGGTTTCGCACAGCGCTGGTTGACCGAGGTCAGCATCAATTGTCTGGCTTCTTCGGGTATGTCCACCCATGCGCGATAGGCCTGAGGCTCCACGATGGACTACCAGCGAACGTAAATTCGTTTTGGGAGGTCAGCGCCTACTACTGCTTTAGCGGAGCTCTCCACACCGTGCCAACCTCGAGCAGATTCTGTTCCGTCTTCCGGTTGGCCACCTGACGCCGATCCTTTACCGGTGCGCAGGAACGTTTTCCCTTTAATGTCTTCGACCGAAGTGTCCTCAACCCAGACTTTCATGTAGTTGGGCTCAGTGAAGCTAGTTCCCACCAAGGAGATTTGGGGTCGTTTTTGTCTGATAGCGGATCACTTGGCTGACAGCCGCTAATCAACAGAGCACAAAGCATCGTTGGAAATATTTTCATCAGGCGACGATTACCAACTCCCATACGGAATACCGTATTTGTCGATATAGCGCTTGGCCTTTTCACTCACAGGGTAGGCATAACGACCACCGTTTTTCCCCCGCTCCGGACCTAGCGGTTCGATTTCGCCTTGCGCTCTAGCAACCTTGATTGGTCGGTGGCATGAATCCCTCACCCACACCTGAACAACACCACCCGGAGCGAGCCCCAAGTAAACTGAAGCCATGTAACGCGCCGTTCTTTCCGGCCTTTCCGGGCAACGTTGATTTGTGGAGGTCACCATTATTTGTCTGGCCTTCTCCGGGATATCCACCCAGGCTTGCCAGGTTTTCTGCTCGACGATTGATTGCCATCGGACATAGATGCGAATGGGTAGGTCAGCACCCACCACTCTTTTTCCGCTGCCTCCCACTCCTGTCCAGCCGCGGGCAGACTCAGTACCGTCTTCAGGTTCTCCGCCAGCAGCAGTCCCTCCGCCGGTTCTGAAGAAGACTCTGCCGGTAATATCCTGAACCGAACTGTCCTCCACCCAAACCTTCATGTAATCAGGTTCAGTGAAAGCCAGTTCCCACCATTCGGATTTAGGATCATTTTTGGCCGAGAGCGGATCAGGAGACTGGCAACCGGTCATGAACAAAGTAAGAAGTAAGGTTACGATTAGTTTCATTACCAGAGAGTCCAGTCAGGTACATGGGGATGTTGCACACGAATCTTGTCTTCGGTGGGTGCGTTGATGTAGACAGCTCGGATACCACTGCCATCCCTTCTTCCAAGTGGATGATTCCAGTTAGCGGACATATGAATGTATTTCAACTTCAGCAATTTCTCCTCTTCCTGAGTCGTGCTGTAGTCACCCGCCACAAATCGATCACAAAGTGCCTGCAGTTCTGAGGGCACCGCCAGAGCGGATGTTCCAGGAATCTCGTTGAATCGAACGCCCTTTTCCTTTGCGAGGCTATACATCACTCGCAGGTACACCCTCGACAACAGGCCGCTCACACGACGTTTGAGTTGTACGGCGGCATAAACACGCTTCCTGCGAGGGCTGAGCCGATCTTGTTGATCTACAGATAGGAGAAGCGCCTCAGGAGTAACAATCTCCAGCATGTCTTCAGACCAGCCTTTGGAGACCCACTGATTTTTCAGAGCCACAGCATCCCGGTAGATGGACGTGGTAGATACATCGGTAAACTGCGAGACCTCAAGCGTTTGCATCGGACTGACGAGTACACACTCCTCAACCTCATCGCGGTAGCCACCACCAATATCGGAATGCACACCTGGAAGAGTGATTTCCAGGTGATCTGCTTTGACGCGACTCAATGCAAAGTTGGCCCGATACTCATCACGCGCGGACAACTGAACGACATCAGTAAAAAAACGACGGTCCAGGTAGAGTTTGATGCCCGTGGCGACTGGACTCTTTACATTCCCCAGATTGGACCAGCCAGCAATCGAAGGCACGGTGTCGAACAGACCAATGAATCCCATATTGATACTGCTTTTGTACTGGTCAATGAAGGTTCGACTGAAGTCACTCGCATTGCTGCGGAATATATTCCCTAAGGGGCCCTGCTTTCCGCGAACGACTTCATTTGCAAAGTGCCGTGCGGCCGCTGCGCCTCGACTGAAGCCGAACGTATCGAAAGTCAGAGACGTGATTTCACTGTTTGGATTGTTATCCAAAACATCTTCAATACGCGATTTGATCTCTTCAAAAGAGTGCTGGACACGTCCCGCGACACCCGTATCACCTCGACCTGTGCCAGCGCCGAATTTACTGTCCTCTTCGCCTGACCGGGTACCGATCCCCTCGACGTAAATCATGCGGAATGCTTGCTTGTGCGAACTATCCCCCTCCGCCTTCTGAGGTGCGAAATAGAGCTCACTCAGTTTTTGCACATTGCTGATGTCGTTGGCGTAGCTGCTATCCGGATCACTCATGTACGGCTTGCAACTGGCATCGATATCCTGCGGCGCAATCGGATGCTGCGCACCGCACAGCAACCCTGCTGCCGTGTTGTTCGCATTGTTGCCAGTACCATCAAAGAACACTCCAATCCTCAACGCAATGCCGATTTTCTCAGGCTCGCGCGCAGGTTCTTTCCCGTGTTTTTCGTACTCAGCCCAACGCCGGGCGTGAATGTCGACGGGTTTGGCTTCTTCGTAGCGGTGGTTTTTCGGGGGGGTGGGAACGTAGCCGCTCAATCCTTGATTTCCTTGTTCTGATCCTTGAAGAACGGGCCGAAGGGTGACAGCCGAGGCCTGGAGGCGCAAGGCGTTGCTCTGTGCCAGTGCGGTTGAAATTGCCGGGGGCGACGAGGGTTTGGTCTCGTCGCACGGGTGGTCAGTGGGAGATTTCGACGTTGTCGAGTGCCTGGTTTACCGCGAGTTCGCCGAGCATCACGACTTGGGCGATGCCCAGTGCGGTTTTGCGGTGGGAGGTGTCGAGCATGGCGGCGAAGTTGTTGAGCATTTCGCTGGCAGAGCCGAGGGTTTCGCTGGCGTTGGCGAGCAGGGATTCGGTATCGCACTTGGGGTTGGCGAGGTACATGGGTTCGGGTTGTGGGTGCTGTCCATGATTTGGCTGGCCGGGGTGAGGTAGTGGTCGAGGGCGCGTTCTGCGGCTTCGTGGAGTTTTTTGGAATCGAGGGATTCGTAGGGGGATGCGAGGTCGGTTTCTGGGGGGTTGGGTGTTGGTTTGATCATGGTAAAACTCCTGATTGTTCATTAGGAGCTACCAGCATCACTTGCAGATGATGGGTGGCAGCTGTGCGCGGGTCTGCAAGACCGGGAAACCAGGAACCCGGCAGACCCGAAAGTCTCCCGCACAAAGCTGCCATTGAGTGGGCGCGAACGAGCGTCCATTTGGCTTGGCTATGCGACTGGTTTCGGCGGGCTTGCAGACCCGATCACTGATGAGCAGTGACGGGAATCAAGTTACGGATGGCGTACCAGACGCACAAGCCGGCGGATTCTGGCTTAGTCGTAGCCGATGGCGCAAGGCGTTGCAGGGCGTAGGTGGTTACTGGAGGTTTCGTTTAAACAGTGGTGGTTTTACTGTTTATTTCGGTCTGGGGTTGATGGGGTGACTGGGTGGGCGTTTTCGCGAGCAAGCCCGCTCCCACAGGGGATTGTGGCTGGTTTGAGGTTTGTGCTGGTTTGGCTGGCGTCTTCGCTAGCAGGCTAGCTCCCACAGGGGATTGTGGCGGGTTTGGGCTGGCGTTATCGCGAGCAGGCTCACTCCTACAAGGGAAGGATGTGGTCGGATTAGCGGGCCTCTTGTTGGATTTTGAATACCAGGCTGGGGGCTTTGTTCGGGACGTCGTCCAGCAGGTCGAAACGACGCATGCCGATTTTCTCCAGGATGCGGATGGATGCGACATGATCGGGTCTGACCAGGCCGTATACCTCGAGCAATCCCAGGTGGTCGAAGGCATGGGTCAGCGCGGCTTGCGCGGCCTCTGTGGCGTAGCCCTGGCCCCATGCTTCAACGGCGAAGCGATAGCCGAGGTTGGTCACCGGTTTTCCCAGGTAGTCATGGGCGGCGATGCCGGCGAATCCGAGGATGTGTTCAGGATCTTGTGCGCTGCTGATCGCCCACCATCCGTAGCCGTGGGTCGCCCAGTGTTGCAGCCAGCGGTCCAGCAATGCTTCGGCCTGGGCGATGTCGGTCATGGGGCCGGCGGGGTTGAACAGGTTGGTTTGCGGGTCGCCGAAGATTGCGAAAACGGTGGGCAGGTCTGCAGGCTGTGGACGTCTGTAGGTCAGGCGTGAGGGTGTGTCCGACATGTTCAATACCTTGGATTTTTGGGTGACTCAGCCAGTAATGGGCTGGCGGGACTGACGTCTTCGAGCAAGCCTGCTCCCACAGAAATTGTGCATGGCTTGGGCGCCTGTGGGAATAAGGCGCAACTGACGGTATCGCAAAGGAGTCTGATGGACTGTCAGTTCTTACAGGTCTCTTTGGGTTTGCGCACGGCTAAGCTGGCTTGGCTGAAGCTGAACCAAGGAATTGATCATGAGCCGCATTCGTTACTTGTTGCCACTGAGTGCCCTGCTGCTGGCCTTGCCGCCTATATACGGTTATGCCGGCGCCACCTGGACGTACATTTCGCTCGAGGCGAATTTTCGTTGTGATAACGGCGTGACGACGCAGGGCTATAGCGTTTATGCAGTGGGCGATCGACCGGAATTAGGGAACTGGGACGCGGCAAAAGCGGTTCGCCTCACTGCTTCCTCCCCCTCTTGGTCCGGCTTGATAAAGTTCAGCAACGCGAAACCCGGTGATGTCGTGGAGTGGAAATGCATCGTCCGCAATGACAGCAACCCCAGCGACGCGACCTGGCAAACAGCCCCCAACAATCGCGTTACGCTGGCTTTCAGCCCAACGCCTCTGACGACTGGAAGCTTCTGATGCGACTGCATGAGCACCGCGGTTACAAGCGCGAACTCTTGCTTTGATGGCGCGTCATGTTGATCAGTGCCACACGCCTGCCACCCGGCGCCGGGCGCTCTTCAATGGAGAACGGCACGAAGCCCAGTTTCGGGTAGAGCAGCAACCCGGCGGTGTTTTCGTTGAAGCAGGAAAGCTGCACTTCCCTGGCCTGATACTTTTCGAAGCCGACGGCGGTCATGGTTTCGACAATGTATCGAGCGACACCCTGGCCACGGGCGTAAGGCGCAACGATGACGTTGCCGATGCAGCAGACGCCGTTGTTTTCAGCACGGTAGAAGTTGGCGAAACCGACGAACTCGCCGTTGGCCAGAAACGCCGTGGAGTCGAAGCGCTGGCTGATCGCGCTGTGCATCTGTTCTTCCGTCAGCGGGTACTGGGCTTTCGGGAACATGAAGTACAGCTCTTGAACGCCCTGCGGAAAGCCGCACAAGGTTTTGACATCGTCGGCCGTCACCGGCCGGTGGGAGAAATTCATCGCTGCTCCGCCCTCACTGTTTGCCATTGGCCAGGTGATGCGCGACCAGCGCGTTGGCATGGCCATGGCCCATGCCGTGTTCTTCCTTGAGCCACGCCACCAGTGCCATGTGTTTCTTGTCGGTGAGGCCGGCGAGCAGGTTCAGCCAGTGATCGATGGGCTGGCCGTACTTCTTTTCAATGGACGGGAAGTACGACGCCGGGCCTTTTACCTTGTTGTCTTCGCTCATGCTGCAAGCTCCCTTGGGTCACGACGGAGGGTCGGCGGACGCTCCTTGTCGGCATGCCATAGAGTGGACGCGAAGTGCGGTTCCGGCAACTGCCACCGTTCTGCCAGAAAACACAAAACCCTGTGGGAGCGGGCTTGCTCGCGAAGACGGTGTGTCAGTCAACATTTGTGTGAATGACACACCACCTTCGCGAGCAAGCCCGCTCCCACAAGGGGGCGTGTCTGGACTGGAAGTTTGCGCCCGCTCAGCGGTGCAGCAACGCAGCCGCCGATGAAATCACCAGCAGCACCGCCAGAATCCGGTTCAACCACTGCAACTGCGCCGGGTTACTCAGCCAGCGCGCCGCGCCTCGGCCGAGCAGCGCCCAGAGCGCCAGACACGGCAACGACACCAGAAAAAACGCCAGGCACAACGCATTCAACCCCTGCCCTTGCGCGGTAAACACACTGATCACGGCAATTGCCATCATCCACGACTTGGGATTGACCCACTGCAACAACGCAGCACCGACCAGCCCCAGTTCTGGTTTTTGCTCGTCGGCGGCGGGATCGATGGCCGTGGCCGGCGCGGTGAAGATCTGCCACGCCAGCCACAGCATCCAGCACATTCCAAGCGCACTGATCACCGGGCGCACGCCGGGCAGCATCAGCGTGCTGGCACCCGCACCGGCAACCCACACCAATGACGCCGCCCCCGCCCCCGCGCCGAGAATGATCGGCAGGCATGGCCGCCATCCACGTCGGGCACTGGTGCTGAGTACGATCAGGTTGGTCGGCCCCGGGGTGATCGAGGCAACGAAAGCAAAGAGGATGAATGCAAGCATGGCACGGCCCTGTAGAAAGTCAGGGCCTACTGTGGCGGTAGTGCAGGGTGGCGGTCTTGAACGTTTGTTCAGCGTCGACAGGTGCCGATGGCACGCTGTTGATAGGCACCCGGCGTGATGCCGTAGGCGCGCACGAACCAACGACCCAAGTGACTCTGATCGGCGAAACCGAGCCTGCTCGCCACTTCCACCGGTTGCACCCCTGCGGCGAGCAACTGCCGGCCACGGATCAGCCGCAACTGGATCAGCCACGCATGCGGCGCCAGGCCATAAGCCGCCTTGAAGGCGCGAGTCAGGCGAAAGCGATCGGTGCCGCAGACTTCGGCCAGGGTGTGCAGGCTGATGTCCTGCTCGTGATAGGCCATCAGGTAGTCCCGCGCCTGCCGGGCAATCAGCGGCGCACGCAGCGTGGCGGCTGGCTGCGGGCGTCGATAGAGGTGCAGCGCCAGACGTTCGAGCAGCGCATCCAGCGCCACTTCGCGGACCATGCGCACGTCCTGTTTATGCAGGGCGTTGAAGGCAAACAAGGTGGCTCGGGCCAACTCGGGATCATCGTTGAGCACCGTGCCAATGCCCGGCAAGCCGCCCGCGCAGCCGTCCAGTTGCAGGCCGTCCAGCGCCTGTTCCAGCCACGCCGGTTGCAGGTACAACATGCGATAGGTGAAGCCGTCCGGACTCGGCGCATCGCCGTCATGAATGTCCCCGGGTTCGAGCATGAAGACTTTGCCCGGGGTACTGTCATGCCGTGCCCGGCGGCTGTTGAAGCGCTGCACGCCTTGTTCGGTGAAGCCGATCAGGTAGGTCTCATGCCAGTGTGGATCGTAGGCGTGCGCGTGCCCGGCGAAATGCGCGTGCAGGGTTTCGATGCCGGTTTCCCGGTCGTGGGCAAGGTCGATCCAGTTGCTCATGGCTTGAATACGGTAATGGGCTGGCGCCAGTAATCCATAAATGCCGGTGAACGGCTAGAACGTTTGTGCACGGCCCGACCGACGAATGCGTGTCGCGGCGCTTCAGATCGAGCGCTGATTGACCCGGGCCATCAGTTGCTCGGCGCTCTCTTTGCGTTCGGAATAGCGGTCCACCAGAAAGTCCTGGCGGTCGCGCAGCAGCACGGTGAACTTGACCAGTTCTTCCATCACATCGACCACGCGATCATAGAACGGCGACGGTTTCATCCGTCCCGCCTCGTCGAATTCCATGTAAGCCTTGGGCACCGAAGACTGATTGGGGATGGTGAACATACGCATCCAGCGCCCCAACACGCGCAATTGGTTGACCACGTTGAATGATTGCGAACCGCCGCAGACCTGCATTACTGCGAGGGTTTTGCCCTGGGTCGGGCGGACCGCGCCGAGCTCCAGCGGAACCCAGTCGATCTGCGCCTTGAACACCGCCGACATCGCGCCGTGGCGTTCCGGCGAGCACCAGACCTGGCCTTCCGACCACAACACCAGATCACGCAGCTCCTGAACCTTGGGATGATCGACCGGTGCATCGTCCGGCAACGGCAAACCGGACGGATTGAACACCCGGATTTCAGCGCCGAAGTGCTCCAGCAAGCGCGCGGCCTCTTCCACCAGCAGACGACTGAAGGATCGTTCGCGGGTCGAGCCGTAGAGCAACAGGATGCGCGGTTTGTGCTGATCCGGCGCGGCTGTTCGACCTTCGAACAGGCTCAGGTCGAGGTTGGGCAGATGCTCTGACATAAATCCTCCTTACAGCGCGCCGATGCCATCAAGCGCGGCTTTCAATTGGTCGCGGCTGAGGCGATTGAATGGCAGGTCGAGGAAGGCTTTGCAGCGTCGCTCGATATGCGCCAGCGTGGCGCGGAACGCCGCGTCTATCGCCGCTTCGTCACCCTGCACATCGGATGGGTCCGCCAACCCCCAATGGGTTTTCAGCGCCGGGCCGAAGTACACCGGACAGCTCTCACCGGCCGCCTTGTCGCACACGGTGATGACGATGTCCGGCGGGCAACTTTCGAAGGCGTCGTTGCCTTTGCTGTACAAGCCGTCAATCGAAATCCCGGCCTGCTGCAAGGTGCTCAGGCTGCGTGGCAACACCTGGCCCCTGGGGAAACTGCCGGAGCTCAGCGCCTCGAAACCGGGCGGCGCGAGGTGATTGAACAGGGCTTCGGAAAGAATGCTGCGGCAACTGTTGGCCGAGCACATGAACAGGACTCGCATGGATGGCTCCGGAAAATGTCAGGGGTTCAGCAGCAGGCGGCTTCGCGGGCAGGCCGGCCATCCATGTTGTGCAGGCGGCAGGCGTTGTCCTTGAGCCAGTCGGCGTTGGCCTTTGCGGTGACTTGCAGGATCTGCTGCACCCAACCCGGCAGCTGCGGATTGAGCCGGTAATACACCCACTGACCCTGACGGCGATCAAGCAACAAACCGTTGCTGCGCAGTTGCGCCAGATGGCGGCTGATTTTCGGCTGGCTGTCGTCGAGCGCAAACATCAGCTCGCACACACACAGCTCACCCTGTTCAGCAATCAACAGAGTGGCGCGGACACGGGTTTCATCGGCCAGGCTTTTGAACAGTTCGGTGGGCGTGAGCATGGGGCGGACTCGAACATATGGAAGACCGAATATATGGATATCCACATATAAATCAATCCCGAATTTGACCGACACCGCAGAACCCTGTGGGAGCGGGCTTGCTCGCGAAGGCGTAGTGTCAGTCGATACCGATGTCACAGACATACCGCCTTCGCGAGCAAGCCCCCTCCCACAGGGGCATCTGTGCGGGGCCGGACTATCCGCGCAACAACCCCTGCTCCGCCTCGCACAACCCGACCACATAATCCCAGACCACCCGCAGCCGCACCGACTTGTGCAACTCGCGCCGGGTGCTGATCCAGTAACTGCGCTCGATGCTTTCATCCGGCAGCAATGGCACCAGATCCGGGTCGGACGCAGCCATGTAACAAGGCAACACTGCGATGCCCAATCCCGAACGCGCCGCCTCCTGCTGCGCAATCACGCTGGTGCTGTGGAACACAACGCGCGGGCTGCGGCAGAAGCTGTTGAGGAACATCAGCTCCTGGCTGAACAGCAGATCATCGACATAGCCAATCCACGCGTGCCGCCCGAGGTCTTCGCGGCTGCGCAAGGGTGGCGCGGTGTCGAGGTAGCGTTGGCTGGCATAGAGCGCGAGGCGGTAGTCGGTGAGTTTGCGGGTGACCAGCATGTCGGCGGCCGGGCGTTCGAGGTGGATGCTGATTTCCGCCTCGCGATTAAGGATGCTGACGAAGCGCGGCACGGCGACCAGTTCCACTTCCAGCCCCGGGTAGCGCTCGAACAGGCCGATCATGCGGCTGGCGAGAAATTTTATGCCCAGACCTTCGGTGACGCCGACACGGATCTTGCCCAGCGGCGCGGTGGACTGGGTGATTTCTTCCTGCGCCAGCAGCGCGACGTTTTCCATGGCCTCGGCGTGCTTGAGCAGTGCCTCCCCCGCCGGGGTCATTTCGTAGCCTTGGGCGTGCTGGACGAACAGCGCCGTGCCGAGGCTTTTTTCGATGGCCTCGATGTGCCGGGCGACGGTGGCGTGGGTAGTGTTCAGGCGCCGGGCGGCGGTGAGCAGGCGGCCGCTGCGTTGCAGTTCGAGAAAAAACCGCAGGTCGTTCCAGTCGAACATGGCGAGTCCTTGTCAGCTATGGTCAGTTGAGGCTGTTTGAAAACGCACAGCGGCTGCGCAAAAACTAACATTCTTTTGACGAAAGCTAACAACTAGAGTGTCCGACAATAAAAACAAAAAGCGAGGTCAGGGAATGCAGACTTCCCTTGAGGAATACGACTACATCGTGGTCGGCGCCGGTCCCGCCGGGTGCTTGCTGGCCAATCGACTGTCGGCGGATAAGCAACAGCGGGTGCTGCTGCTCGAAGCCGGTGGACGCGACAACTATGCGTGGATTCACATCCCCGTCGGTTACCTGTTCTGCATCGGCAACCCGCGCACCGACTGGTGCTTCAAGACCGAAGCGCAACCCGGCCTGCAGGGCCGCAGCCTGAGCTACCCGCGCGGCAAAGTGCTGGGTGGCTGCTCTTCCATCAACGGCATGATCTACATGCGCGGCCAGGCCGGCGACTATGACGGCTGGGCGGCCGAAGGCAATCCGGGCTGGGCCTGGAACGACGTGCTGCCCTTGTTCAAACAAAGCGAAAACCACTTTGCCGGCGCTGCCGAATTTCACGGTGCCCAAGGCGAATGGCGCGTCGAACAGCAGCGCCTGTCGTGGCCGATTCTTGATGCCTTCCGCAGCGCCGCCGAGCAGAGCGGCATCGCCAGCATCGACGACTTCAATCAGGGCGACAACGAGGGTTGCGGCTACTTCCAGGTCAACCAGAAGGCCGGGGTGCGCTGGAACGCAGCCAAGGCCTTTCTCAAACCGATTCGTGACCGGGCCAATCTGACAGTGCTGACCGGGGTGGAGGTGGATCGGGTGCTGCTGGAAAACGGCCGTGCGTCGAAGGTCAGTGCGCGTCATGACGGCCAGGTGCAAAGCTTCAAGGCGCGCAAGGAGATCATCCTCTGCGCCGGTGCTGTGGGGTCGCCGAGCATTCTGCAGCGCTCCGGAATCGGCCCGCGTCCATTGCTGGAGCGCCTCGGCATCGGCGTGATTCATGAGTTGCCGGGCGTCGGCGGCAACCTGCAGGATCACCTGCAACTGCGCCTGATCTACAAACTGCAAAACGCCCGCACGCTGAACCAGATCGCTGGCAGCGTGTGGGGCAAGATGGGCATGGGTCTGCGTTATCTGTATGACCGCAGCGGGCCGCTGTCGATGGCGCCGAGTCAACTCGGCGCGTTCGCCCGATCCGGGCCGGAGCAGACCTCGGCCAACCTCGAATACCACGTGCAGCCGCTGTCGCTGGAGCGCTTTGGTGAGCCGTTGCACAGTTTCCCGGCGTTCACCGCGTCGGTGTGCGATCTGCGCCCGCAGAGCCGTGGGCGGATCGAAATCCGCTCGACAGATCCGCAAGCCGCACCGCTGATCCAGCCCAATTACCTCAGCCATCCCGAAGATTTGCGCGTGGCTGCCGACGCGATCCGCCTGACCCGGCGCATCGTCAGCGCCCCGGCTCTGCAAGCGTTCAAACCGGTGGAGTACCTGCCCGGCGACAGCCTGCAAAGCGAAGCGCAACTGCACGAAGCCGCGGCGCGAATCGGCACGACGATTTTCCATCCGGTGGGCACCTGTCGCATGGGCAATGACGCTGAAGCGGTGGTCGATGCACAACTGCGCGTGCATGGCGTACCCGGCCTGCGCATTGCCGACGCATCGATCATGCCGCGCATCACCTCGGGCAACACCTGTTCGCCTACGCTGATGATTGCCGAGAAGGCCGCACAGCTGATCCTTGCTCCACCTGTAAACAGCGCCTCTGTGGGAGCGAGCATGCTCGCGATGACTGAATAACATTCAACATCTGCATTGGCGGATACACCGCTATCGCGAGCAGGCTCGCCACCACAAGGGGACCGCGTTCATTCAAGGCATCGCGCTTCATCCGGACACGCAACACCAGTGGAACAACAAAAACAATCACTGTGAGGGATATCGATATGTCGGAACACGCTCAGCCGCTGGACACCACGAGCGGTGCCAGCACCAGCAATGCCACGCAGAACGTCATCTTCGCCTCGTCCCTGGGGACGGTGTTCGAGTGGTATGACTTCTTCCTTTACGGCGCCCTCGCGGCGGTGATCAGCAAACAGTTCTTCGCCGGGGTCAACGACACCACAGCGTTCATCTTCGCGCTGATGGCGTTCGCCGCCGGGTTTATCGTGCGGCCGTTCGGGGCGTTGGTGTTCGGTCGGTTGGGGGACATGATCGGGCGCAAATACACCTTCCTCGCGACCATCATCCTGATGGGCATCGCGACCTTCTGCGTCGGCCTGCTGCCGACCTACGCCAGCATCGGCATCGCCGCTCCGATCATTCTGGTGGTGCTGCGCATGCTGCAGGGCCTGGCCTTGGGCGGTGAATATGGCGGCGCCGCGACCTACGTCGCCGAGCATGCGCCGATTGGCAAGCGCGGTTTCCACACCAGCTGGATTCAGTCCACTGCGACCCTCGGCCTGCTGCTGTCGCTGCTGGTGGTGCTCGGCTGCCGCTACTTCACCGGCGATCAGTTTGAAGTCTGGGGCTGGCGCATACCGTTCCTGCTGTCGATTGTGCTGCTGGGCATTTCCACCTGGATCCGCCTGAGCCTGCATGAATCGCCGGCCTACCTGAAGATGAAAGAGGAAGGCAAAGCGTCCAAGGCACCGATCCGTGAATCCTTCGGTAAATGGGAAAACCTCAAGGTCGTGCTGATCGCCCTGTTCAGCATCAACGCCGGGCAAGCGGTGACCTTTTACGCGGCGCAATTCTACGTGCTGTTCTTCCTCACCCAGTTCCTGAAAATGGACCCGGCAGTCGCCAACAGTCTGCTGATCATCAGCGTGGTGATCGGCGCACCGTTCTTCATCATTTTCGGCTGGCTGTCGGACAAGGTCGGGCGTAAACCGGTGCTGATGCTCGGCCTGCTGCTGGCCACGGCGCTGTACTTCCCGATTTTCAAATCCCTGGCCCACTACGCCAACCCGGCAATCGACCAGGCCAGCCGTCAGGCACCGATCACCGTGCTGGCGGACCCGGCAACCTGCACCTTCCAGTTCGACCCGGTGGGCAAAGCCAAATTCGACAGCCCGTGCGACAAGGTCAAAACCTTCCTGGTCAAACAGGGCCTGCCCTACTCCAGCGCCACCGCCCCGACCGGCAGCGGGGTGCAGGTGAGCATCGGCGACATGAAGATCGACGGCTACGACGAAGCCGCCCTGCGCGGCGCAGTCACCCTCGCCGGCTACCCGCAACAGGCGGATCTGCAGCAGATCAACAAACCGATGATCGTGGCCCTGATCGTCGCGCTGATCATCATCTCGGCCATGTGCTACGGCCCGCTGGCCGCGCTGATGGTCGAGTTGTTCCCGACGCGTATCCGCTACACCTCGATGTCCCTGCCGTACCACATCGGCAACGGCTGGTTTGGCGGATTTCTGCCGACGGTGTCGTTCGCGCTGGTGGTGTACACCGGGGATATTTTCTATGGGCTGTGGTACCCGGTGCTGATTACCGGGGTGAGCCTGATGATGGGAATGATCTGTCTGCGCGAGACCAAAAATATCGATCTGGACAAGAACTGAGTGCTGCATCCAATCCGCTTCAGGGCAATCTCTGAAGCGGATTTCTTGTGTCGTCAGCCGGCGTCGACAGAGTGATGGCTTTTAAATATCATTCGTGCCCGTTCAACGCCGTCAGATGACAAGGATCAGTCTCAATGAACGATCAATACGTGCGCATTTCCTGCCCTACTCTGCTGCCCCTGCAACCGGTCATGCAGAGCTGGATAGCCTGCACCGAACGCTATATCCGCGTCTGGGACGCCGATGACCTGCCCTACTGGTACAACGAACAGGCCAACGTCAGCATTTTGGCCGGCGCCGCGTGGAAAGCCGACTGGACCGCCATCGAGGAATACCAGATCAGCAAGATCGCGACCGAGGCCAGTGAAAAAACCACCTCGATCGGCCGCAACGACTTGTACATCGCCAACGATGAATGGGGTTACTGCATTGAGGCCAAGGTCAGCTATGTCGCCATCGATGACGTGCTGAATGCGCAAAAGCGCATTCTGGAAAAATGCGCGTTGGCCAGCGACGATGCCCGCAGGCTCGACTATCACGAACCCCGTTTGGGAGCAGTGTTTATTGCCCCGCATTCGTTGGGCGTTCAGGCAAGCAGTGAGCAGATCCAGGCCTTCAAGGAAATGCTGCACGCCTTGCCCAGTGACGCGCTAGCCTGGGTTACCCCGGACAATGCGCAGAAAACCCGCAGCCATGACAACAAGTTTTACCCGCTGGTGGCTCTGCTGTTGCTGAGGGCCTGAGCAGGCAACACATGGCCTGGCCGGTAAAAACGACAAGAGCAAAAGGGCACGGGCTTGTCGCTCAGGACGAGCCTGCGCCGATGACCTCAGATCTCCGGTTTGATCACCTCAAACTTCACCTGATCCGGATAAAACGCCACATAGTCCTTGATCTGCTGGACCGAGATTTTCGGCTTCTCGTACGTCCACACCGCGTTCGCCCCCTCATGCCCCGGCACTTGCAGGCTGAAATAATTGGCATCGCCCTTGTACGGGCAGTAACTGGTGTGGTCGGTGCGGGCGAAGTATTTCTCGTCGATGTCTTCGCGGGGGACGTAGTACACCGGCGGGTAATTGGCCTCGTTGAGGATCAGCACGTGGGAGGACGCAGCGACCTGAATGCCGTGGAATTTCACCAGCAGGCAACCGGGGAGTTCTTCGAGATTGATGACAGGGTTGAGGCCGGAGCTTTTCATTGGGGGTTCTCCTGAATACGGCGAAGAGACCGGTTCAGGTATAGCCCATAGGTTCAGGCCAGGGTGGTTTTGCAGCCGAACGGCCAACAGCCCTCTCCCCCGGGGAGAGGGCTGCTCTTCAGGCATCAGGCAACAATATCAGTCGCCACCGCCTGCCCTACCACACCCACGGCAAAATCAACCTGCCCCTGCCCTGTCAGATCGATCAGCAGCCCGGTCTGACCGTTTTGCGCGTAGTACGTCAGGATCGCATCGCCCGCATGGCCGGTGAAATTGCTGACGAAGTTCAGTGAAGCTGCGCCCGTGGCAAAAGCGGCGATGCCCGAGAGGTCAATCTTGTCCAGGCCGCTCTTGAAATCCATGATCCAGTCCGTCTGGTTGTCGGTCGAGTCGCTGGCCGCGCCGAACACGAAGGTGTCTGCACCCTCGCCGCCCCACAGCACATCCGCGCCACCGCCGCCGTAAAGGATGTCGTTGCCGGCACCACCGAACAGGTGGTTGATCGCCGAATTACCGATCAGCAAATCATTGCCCGAACCGCCAATGGCGTTTTCCACGGTCACGCCGTAAGCGATCGACACGTTGCCAACCAGCCCGCCCACGTCAGAGAACGACCCCTCATTGAGGTTGATCTTCTGGTTCTGGGTGAAACCGGAGAAGTTCAGGGTGTCATCGCCGCCACCGTCCCACACCGAGAACACCAGTTTGGACGACGCTGACGTCGCGCTGTAGTAATCACGGCCGGCGTTGGAGCCGAAACCGTAGGTGGTGTTATCGGCACGGGTCTCGTAGTTGGCGCCGTAGAGTTTCTGCACCGCAACGATATCGTCCAGCAGTGGCGCCGAGGCGTAGGCGCCGCTGCCGTCCTTGCTGAAGTTCTGGTCGGTGTTGGCTTCGCTCCAGTAGCTCATCAGGCTATAGCCGCGGGTGTCTTCGGCGTACTTGGCGTCGTTGTAGGTCGGGTTGCCGTTACCGGCGTTGTAGGCGCCCGGGTGCGACAGGCCGAGGGTATGGCCGATCTCGTGAGTCAGCGTCTGGCGCCCGTAGTTGTTGGTGTCCGGGGTCTTGTTGACCTGATACTGGTTGTTGATCAGGTACCACGACTGGCCGTCATAACTGCCGCCGCTCGGCAGGTAGGCGAACGCCGCACCGCCCGTGCTGACGTCGTAGTTGCCGAAGGTCATGTGGCCGTCGCCGCCCTTGCCCTCGGTGAAAGTCACCTTGGCCACGTCGGCCCAGGATTGCATGGAGAGCACGGCCTGGGCCTTCTGCTGCGCGCTGAACTGGCTGAAGTTGCCAAGGTTGGGGTTGTAGTTGGCCGGTTTTTCGGTCAGGAAGGTGTAGCTGAGGGAGATTTTGCCGTCGCCGTTCTTGTCGTGCCACGACAGGTTTTTGCGCAGGATTTCGTCCGCTGCCTGGTCGGCGGTGAACGACGGTTTGCCATTGACCAGACCGACACCGCGATCATACAAGTGGCTGAAGGCATTCACTTCGTCATAGGCGCTGCTGGTTTTTGCTTTGGCTTGAGCCATGGTGGGACTTCCTTGTTTCAGAGTGGTCAGTGCGTTCGGACCCTGGCGATCTTCTGGCGAGATCGTCCTGTCACTCGCGTTTCTTGAAAGGCCCGATGAACCTGCCATGCCTGGCAAGCGCCGCACCATTCGATTTCTCGATAGTGGTGCGCGGCGTCCCGGTAATACCGGTCATCCCCGGCAACGTTTTTATCTGTATATCCATACAGATAAAAGTTGCCCCTAACGCCAACTGCGGCCATTCTGTGCACCTCCAGTGAACTGATCGACGACGGTGGTTATGCGGCTTTACCTCTGTGAAAAACCTTCCCAGGCCAAAGACATTGCGGCCGTGCTCGGCGCAAAGCGTCGGGGCGACGGCTGCTGGCTGGGAACGGACGTCACGGTGACCTGGTGCATCGGCCACTTGCTGGAGACCGCTCCGCCGGATGCGTACGACGCCCGCTACAAGCGCTGGGTGCTGGCGGATCTGCCGATCATCCCGGCCACGTGGAAGATGACCGTCAAGCCGCGCACGGCCAGCCAGTACAAAGCGGTCAAGCGCCTGCTCGGCGAGGCCAGCGAACTGATCATCGCCACCGACGCCGACCGCGAGGGCGAGATGATTGCCCGGGAACTGGTCGAGCACTGCCGCTATCGCGGGCCGATCCGCCGCTTGTGGCTGTCGGCGCTGGACGAGGCCTCGATCCGCAAGGCCCTCGCCGCACTGAAGCCGGGGGCGGAAACCTTCAGCCTGTATCACTCGGCGCTGGGGCGCTCGCGGGCCGACTGGCTGATCGGCATGAACATGAGCCGCCTGTTCACCTTACTTGGCCGCCAGTCCGGCTATCAGGGCGTGCTGCCGGTCGGTCGGGTGCAGACACCGACGTTGCGACTGGTGGTCGACCGCGACCGTAGCATCGCCGATTTCGTGCCGGTGCCGTATTGGGCGATTGATGTGCAACTGCTGCACAACGGCACGCCATTCACCGCGCAATGGCGTGCGCCCAGCGACGTTTGCGACGATCAGGATCGCTGCCTGAACCAGACGCTGGCCCAACAGGCCGCCGCCGCCATCAACGGCGCCGCCAGTGCGCGGGTGGTCAAGCTGCGCACCGAACGCATGCGCGAAGTGGCGCCGCTGCCCTTCGACCTCGGCACCCTGCAGGAAGTCTGCTCGAAGAAACTCGGCCTCGGCGCCCAGGAAACCCTCGACATCGCCCAGGCGCTCTACGAAACCTACAAGGTCGTCACCTACCCGCGCAGCGACTGCGGCTTCCTGCCGCTGAGCCAGCACAGCGAGGCGCCGGGGATACTCGCGGCACTGCGTCAGGCCGATCCAGGCCTTGAAGCATTGAACGGCCACCTTGACCCTCAGCGCCGCTCTCGGGCATGGAACGACGCCAAGGTCAGCGCTCACCACGGCATCATTCCCACCGCTGCAGCGAAAAACCTTGAGCGCCTGAGCGGCAAACACCGGGCGGTGTACACCCTGATTCGCGCCCGCTACCTGGCGCAGTTTCTGCCCAACCATGAATACGATCGCACCCAGGCCGATTTCGATTGCGCCGGTGAAGCACTGCGCGCGGTTGGCAAGCAGATCATCGAACCAGGCTGGAAACGCGCCTTGCCCGAAGCCCTGGCGCCGGCCAAGGGCCGTGAAGCACCGGCACCGCAAACCCTGCCGACGCTAAGCCAGGGTGTCGATTGCGCCGTGGCGGGCGTGAACCTCAAGGACCTCTGGACCCAACCGCCCAAGCCCTACACCGAGGGCGATCTGATCAAGGCGATGAAGAACGTCGCCAGACTGGTGGAAGATCCGCTGCTCAAACAGAAACTCAAGGACACCACCGGCATCGGCACCGAAGCGACTCGCGCCTCGATCATTCAAGGCCTGCTGGACCGCGGTTATCTGGTAAAGAACGGGAAGGCACTGGCCGCGACACCGGCCGCCTTCAGCCTGATCGACGCTGTGCCCCGGGCGATTGCCGACCCCGGCACCACCGCCATCTGGGAACAGGCGCTGGACATGGTGCAAAGCGGTGAAATGAGCCTGGAAGAGTTCGTCACCAAACAAGCGGCGTGGATGAGCAAGCAGGTCACACGCTGTTCTGCGCTGAGCCTGACCATCAGCGGCCCGCCACCTGCGGGCAAAGCAGCGGCACCGTGGAAGAAGAAACGTAAATCGACGCGTAGTAAAACCGCCGGCCCAGCCAAACGCACGGCGAAACCTGCGGCCAAAAAATAAAACCCGCTAAGGTTCCTGAAAGGTGCCCCCTTTCAGGAACCCTGTGCATGCCCACCCTCGAACTGCTTGCTGCCCACCGTGACGAACTGCAGACCATCGAAAACCTGATGCAGTTCTACATGCATGACTTCAGTGAATGGCTGCCGCTGAAATTCGCCGAGCATGGCTTCTACAGCATCCACCTCAAAGAAGACTACTGGCGTAACCCTGCCACCCAGCCGTTCCTGATTCGTGTCGACGGTGAACTGGCCGGGTTCGTGATCGTCGACAACGACACCCTCATCGACGGTGCCGAATACAACATCAGCTACTTCTTCCTCGCCCGACGCTTCCGTGGCCAAGGCGTCGCGCAGTTTGTCGTCTCTGCCCTCTTGAGTCGGTTGCCTGGTCAATGGCAGATTTTCCACATCGACGCCAACCTGCCTGCGCAGCGCTTCTGGGCCAGGTTGATCCCCGAATTGACTGCGGGCCGATTCACCCGCCAACAGCGCCACGTGGACGGTTATCCCTGCACCTTCTACGTCCTGCGCGCGCCCGTGCCCGTTGCCTGAACGGAACTTTTCTCATTCCAAAACAGCTTTGTCCGACAATATGTAGTGAGAAAAAATAATCACTACAAAACCGTTGACGGCGTCGTTTTGCTTTTGCATGATGAAGACGTTCCCCGATCGGGAACATCGGTAACACGCTTGAGCAAACTCGTCTGACCGCCGAGTTGTTTTTTCCGGATACACGCTGCCCACAAGGCAGATTGAAGAAGCTGACCTGGCCTGAACGTCCAGTACAAGGACGAGAAGCGCTGGCGAAAATTCTCAAGACGCTTGTGGTCGACCCTGAGAACGTCGTCAAGGAGCCTCCCGGTTTTCGCTGCTTCTCCTCGTTGTGACGCTATTGCGTAGCAGTTATTCAACACGACTACATGCAACAGACGCATGACCCCGTACTTCTCACGGGCGACCGCTGACGTCCTGGTTTCGGTGCCAGGGATCAACTAACCGATGGGCTACCTGTATTAGCGAATCAACTTTGAAAGATCACCAGACTGGTCAAGGGGCAAACATCATGAATCTGAACAATCAACCTACTATCGAAGAACTGGCTCGTATGTTCGCTGCGCAAAAAGACAGCCACGACAGCCACATTCTCTGGATCAGCAAGTCGGGTCAGGTGCATATCGACTGCCTGTCGCCCCATGCTGGTGAAGAAGAATTCGACCGCAACAACCAGAACCTGCTGGCCCGCCTGAAGATGTACCGCCGCGGCCACGGTTATGTCGGCAAAAAAGCCGCGGCCGACAAAGACTTCATCGGCAATGTACTGCAGACGCTGAAACACGCGTGGGACTCGATGCAGAACAACAATGAAGTTCGGGTGATTGACCGCTTCTACTGATTTACAACTTCAATAATAAAAAGGGCCTGCTCTCTGCTGCTTAACAAGTAGCAAGAGCAGGCCCTTTTTTATATTCAGCATTGCGGTAGGTCATTCAATACTGATGTGTCTGAACCAACGCGGTCGCGAGCAGGCTCACTCCTACAGGGTCCAGTGGTGCGAACAAGATTTGCAGTCAACCCACAACCGTGTGGGAGCGGGCTTGCTCGCGAATGGGCCGTGTCAGTCACCATCACATCAACTGACACTCCGCTTTCGCGAGCAAGCCCGCTCCCACAGGGGGACTATGTCGTTGGTGCAGTTTTCGTTTGCAGCACCAACTCCACAAAGGCCAGCGCCGCTGCACTGTGATAATTGTTCCTGCGCCGCAACAACGCCGCCCCGCGCTGCGGTGCTTCGTTCGAGATTGGCAGCCGACGCAGCGCCCGGTCCTCGGTGGCAATCGCCTCCGGCAACATCGTCGCCATTGGCGAATGGCGCACCACTTCCAATAACGTACTCACCGAGTTCACCTCGATCCGCACCTGCGGGGTAATCCCCTGCTGACGGAAATACTCATCGATCGATAACCGCGTGATGAAGTCCGGCGCGAGCAAAGCGAAATCCAGTTGCGCAAGATCACTCGCAGTCAGCACCGAGGTACTGTCGTACAGCGGATGTTCGCGCCCGACCATGATCCCCAGAGTTTCGGTAAACGCCGGGATGCACTCGATGTCCGGGTTGCGCACCGGTGTAAAGGCAATGGCGATGTCCAGCGAGTCGTCCGCCAGCCCCGCTTCGATGTCGTCCATCGACAGCTCGAAAATCTGCAGATGAATCCCGGGAAACCGTGCCGCGTAATCACGCACCAAAGGCCCGACCAGATAGGCCATGAACGTCGGGGTCATGGCCAGGCGCACGTTGCCGCGCGACAAATCCCGCACGTCATGCAACGCCCGCTTGCCCGCCTCCAGCTCCACCAGCACCCGCCGCGCACATTCGATGTAGGCCTCGCCAGCATCGGTGGGCTTGACCGTGCGCGAAGTGCGGTCGAACAGGTTCACCCCCAGGGTTTCCTCCAGTTGGCGGATCTGTTGCGACAGGGTCGGCTGCGACACATGCAAGGCCTCCGCCGCCCGGGTGAAACCGCCGTGATCGGCCACGGCCAGCAGATAACGCAAATGTCGCAGCAACATGGAGCTCACCATCTATAGGCAGGACTTATGCGAAGCATTGTATATCGGTCTTGGACGCTATGGATAAATCGGCAGAAGATTACTCCCACACAGCAAGCCAACCTTGAAAGGAGTGACACCATGCAACAGTCCCACGCCTACAACGATGCCAGCCTGGCCCTGACCACCCGCATTCTTGACATCAAGGCACGCAAAGGCCTGTCGTGGCAGGATCTGGCCGACGACACCGGTCTGAGCCTGGCCTACGTCACCGCTGCCCTGCTCGGCCAGCACCCGTTGCCGCAAGACGCCGCGCAAGTGGTCGGCGATAAACTTGAACTGGACGCCGACGCCATCGCCGCCCTGCAGATCATCCCGCTGCGCGGCAGCCTCGCCGGCGTGCCAACCGACCCGACCATCTACCGCTTCCACGAGATGATCCAGATCTACGGCACCACCCTCAAAGCCCTGGTGCACGAGCAGTTCGGCGACGGCATCATCAGCGCCATCAACTTCAAGCTCGACATCAAGAAAGTCGAAGACCCGGAAGGTGGCTCCCGCGCCGTGGTCACCCTCGACGGCAAGTTCCTGCCGCTGCGTCCCTTCTGATCCATCCCGGCCCGCACCCTCGGTGCGGGCCACCCCACACTTTCATTGCAACCCTTCCCCAATTCGTCTGGAGGCTGCCCCATGCAAAAAATTCTGCTGGCCCTTGCTCTGCTTGCCGGCCTGTCCGCTCAGGCCCACGCCGATGAAGACGCCGTCGCCTACCGCTACGGCATGCAACTGGACATCGCCCAAGTACTGAGCATCACCCCGGTTGCCGACGTCTGTGGCGTGGTGCCGGTGGAGATGACGTATCTGGACAGCAACGGCGGCAAGCACATTCTTCAATACAGCGAATTCGGCAACGGTTGCTCCAACTAAGAGGACTGCACCATGAAAAGCCTGATCGACGGTTTCCTGAAGTTCCAGAACGAAGCCTTCCCGCAACGCACTGAACTGTTCAAACACTTGGCGACCACCCAACAACCCGGAACCTTGTTCATCACCTGCTCCGACAGCCGTGTGGTACCGGAACTGCTGACTCAGCAAGAACCCGGCGAGCTGTTCGTGATCCGCAACGCAGGCAATATCGTGCCGTCCTACAGCCCGCATCCGGGCGGGGTTTCGGCAACGGTGGAATACGCAGTGGCGGTGCTGGGTGTGACTGACATCGTGATCTGCGGCCACTCCGACTGCGGCGCGATGACCGCGATTGCCAAGTGCAAATGCATGGATCACCTGCCAGCGGTCAGCGGCTGGCTGCAACACGCCGAGTCGGCGAAAGTGGTGAACGAGGCGCGCCCGCATGCCAATGACGCGGCCAAATTAAGTTCGATGGTGCGCGAGAATGTGATCGCGCAACTGGCGAACATCCAGACCCACCCGAGTGTGCGCCTGGCACAGGAGAAAGGCCTGTTGAACCTGCATGGCTGGGTGTATGACATCGAGACAGGCTCGATCGATGCACTGTCGGCAGACCGCCGCACATTCGTACCGCTGGCTGAGCAGCCAGCGACTTGCGCGGTGCAGGCAAACACCACCGCAGCGGCGTGAAGGCGAACACTGCAACTCTGTGGCGAGGGAGCTTGCTCCTTCGCCACAGCCATGGTGTTCACATCAGCGTTTTACGCTCAGATCAACTTGAGTCATGCGGCTGCGAACCGTGAACACCCCATCCCCCGACAGAATCGCACTGCGCGCAAACAAGCGCCCGCTCTCCCAGTTCGAAAGCCCCAGTTCCGGCTTGTTCAGCGCGTATTGACCGTCCACCCAACGGGTAATCCCGTTACCCACAAACGGCGCATTCACCGCGTTGTAAAAACGCTCCTGAACAGCAGCCTCCTCGCTGATCAGCGACACCGTGAATTGCGGGCTGTAACGGTTGAACAGAGCAGTTGCCTGCTCCAGATCATCGACAATCATCAGGCTGACTTCCGGGGTTTCTTCCCATTCCCACTCGCGGCCCAGCTCGGACTCCGCCAGCGCTTCGGCCAGGGCTTCGGTCTGATAACCCTCGGCGCGATAGACCTCCACCGTCGCGTTCTGCCAGTCAGCCGGCAGATAACTTTCACTGCCGTCGACGATGTGCAATTTGCAGCCCTGCCCGCGCGCGGCACCGGCCTGTTGCAGGGCGTCGAGGAACAGCGGCAGCAGTTCGGCGGCACGATCACGTTGGATCAGGCAGACATTCAGCGTATTGCAGACTTTGCGATCCAGCGAGTTGCGCACCACGGCGGCGAAGCGGCTGGCGTCGGCGTCACGATCAGCAATCAGCCACGCGCCACCGGTGCCGTGCAGACTGACCGCCGTGCCCGCCTGCTGGGCGATGCTGCCCAACTGACTGACTGCACGGCCTGACCCCCGGGCCACCGCCAGCGACAAACGCCGGTCAGCGAACATCGCCCAACCGGCGGCGTGATTGACGCTTTCCACCAACGACACCGCACCGGCGGGCAAGCCAGCCTCTGCCAGCGCAGGGTTCAAAGCGTGAGTGACGATCGCTTGCGCCGTGCCCAACGCATCGCTGCCGATGCGCAACACCGCGGTATTGCCAGTGCGCAAGACTCCGGCGGCGTCGGCGAAGACGTTCGGCCGCCCTTCAAACACGAAGGCCACAATGCCCAGCGGCGACACCACTTGCTCGACCTTCCAGCCGTCGTGTTCGACGCTGCTGATGACCTTGCCGCGCGTGGCCGGCGCATCCCGCCAGGCACGCAGGCCGGCGATCATGTCGCGGCGCATGCGCTCGTCGGCGAGCAGTCGGGTGGTGGAGCGGCCACGGGCCTTGGCGCGCTCGATGTCGGCCAGGTTAGCCGCTTCGATCAAGGCCCAGCACGCCGGGGTTTGCAGGCGTTGCGCAAACAGATCGAAGAAGCGGCTGATGGCCTCGTCGGACACCGCTGACAATGCAGTGAAGGCCGCTTCTGCACGTTCGATCGCCACCGCAGCGGCCTGTTGATCGATGACCGGAATCAGCAACAGTTCGCCACTGACCTGCTCGACCAGCAGGTGGTCACCAGGCTGAAACCGCGCCGCCAGTTCGGGGCTGACCACGGTCACGCGGTTACCAGCGAAAGGGATCGGCGTGCCAGCGACTAGACGTTCGAGCGCAAGAGACATGAAGCGGATTCACCATAGGAGGGGCGGCCGGAAAATGTAGCGGATTCTTCGCTGAAACACACCTACCGGAAACACCACAAGACCTAATGGGAGCGGGCTTGCTCGCGAAGAGGCTGGTACATTCAATATTCATGTTGATTGTGCCGACGCCTTCGCGAGCAAGCCCGCTCCCACAGGGGTTTGTGGTATTTGGCGAATCGGTCAGAACACCGACCAGCCAATCCGCGAACTGAGCATCTCCAGCGCCGCCATCCCCGCCAGCGAATTGCCGGCGGCGTTAAGCTCCGGCGACCACACGCACACCGTGAACTGCCCCGGCACCACCGCGACAATCCCGCCGCCAACCCCGCTCTTGCCCGGCAGACCGACGCGGTAAGCAAAGTTGCCCGCCTCGTCGTACAAACCACTGGTGGCCATGATCGAGTTGACTTGCTGGGTCTGGCGCCGGGTGAGGATCTGTTCGCCGCTGTGTTTGCAGAAACCGTCGTTGGCGAGGAAGCAGAACGCCCGCGCCAGGTCGATGCAGTTCATGCGCAACGCGCAGTGGCTGAAGTAACTGCGCAGCACCGCTTCGACGTCGTTGTGAAAGTTGCCGAACGATTGCATCAGGTACGCCATTGCTGCGTTGCGGGCGCGATGCTGATACTCGGACTCGGCAACCTTGCCGTCGACGATCACCTGCGGATTGCCCGACAGGCGCCGCACGAAGTCACGCATCGACAAGGCCGGCGCGGCGAAGCGCGATTGGTTGATGTCGCAGATCACCAGTGCCCCGGCGTTGATGAACGGGTTGCGCGGGCGTCCGCGCTCGAACTCCAGTTGCACCAGCGAGTTGAACGGCTGGCCGGACGGCTCGTGACCCAGACGGTCCCAGATGGCCTCGCCGGAGTGCTCGATGGCCTGCACCAGGCTGAACACTTTGGAAATACTCTGCACCGAGAACGGCGTCTCGGCGTCGCCGGCGCAATACATTTCGCCGTCGTTGCCATACACCGCAATGCCCAGTTGATTGGCCGGCACAGTGCCGAGGGCAGGAATGTAATCAGCCACTTTGCCCTGCCCGATCAGGGGCCGGACTGCGTCAAGAATCTCGTTCAACAGCGCTTGCATGCCGGGTTCCGAAGTCTCGCCCCATGGGATTGCGGGGACACTGGGGCTAGACGCTGCGCAACTGCAACGAATCACACTGGCTGACACACTGAAAATCCAAATGCGCGAGTGATGGTGAAAGAAGGATTTGCGGCTGGACGAGATCAAGGGTGGGAGTGGGCTTGCTCACGAAGGGGCCGGCACAGCCAGCATCAATCTCGACTGACCTGACGCCTTCGCGAGCAAGCCCTCTCCCACAGGGAATTGTGGGTGGATGTAGGATTTGCGGCTGGCCGAGATCAAGAGTGGGAGTGGGCTTGCTCACGAAAGCGCCGGCACAGCCAGCATCGATGTCGCCTGACCTGACGCCTTCGCGAGCAAGCCCGCTCCCACAGGGGATTGTGGGTGGATGAAGGTTTTGCGGCTGGCCGAGATCGAAGGTGGGAGTGGGCTTGCTCACGAAAGCGCCGGCACAGCCAGCATCGATGTCGCCTGATCTGACGCCTTCGCGAGCAAGCCCTCTCCCACAGGGGATTGTGGGTGGATGAAGGTTTTGCGGCTGGCCGAGATCAAAGGTGGGAGTGGGCTTGCTCACGAAAGCGCCGGCACAGCCAGCATCGATGTCGCCTGACCTGACGCCTTCGCGAGCAAGCCCGCTCCCACAGGGGATTGGTGGTGGATGAAGGATTTGCGGCTGACCGAGATCAAGGGTGGGAGTGGGCTTGCTCACGAAGGGGACGGCACATTCGACATTGATGTCGCCTGATCTGACGCCTTCGCGAGCAAGCCCTCTCCCACAGGGGATTGTGGGTGGATGAAGGTTTTGCGGCTGGCCGAGATCAAAGGTGGGAGTGGGCTTGCTCACGAATGCGCCGGCACAGCCAGCATCGATGTCGCCTGATCTGACGCCTTCGCGAGCAAGCCCGCTCCCACAGGGGATTGTGGGTGGATGAAGGATTTGCGGCTGGCCGAGATCGAAGGTGGGAGTGGGCTTGCTCACGAAAGCGCCGGCACAGCCAGCATCGATGTCGCCTGACCTGACGCCTTCGCGAGCAAGCCCGCTCCCACAGGGGATTGTGGGTGGATGAAGGATTTGCGGCTGGCCGAGATCAAAGGTGGGAGTGGGCTTGCTCACGAAGGGGCCGGCATATTCGGCATTGATGTCGACTGATCTGACGCCTTCGCGAGCAAGCCCTCTCCCACAGGGGATTTTGGGTGGATGAAGGTTTTGCGGCTGGCCGCTCCCACGGGGTTTCGCGCGTTAGCTGAACTCAGTGTGCCCCGTCCAGCCCCGCCAGAAGCGCGCTGTCTCGGCTGTAGATGTCCGGCGCATAGCGCACCTGCCCGTCACTGCCGACCTGCGCCGTCCAGTAGGTCATCAGGATCGGGACGGGGGCCGACAGGCGGAATTCGTGGGTGCTGCCGGTCGCGAGCAAGGTGTCGGTACGAGTCCGTTCCGCCGGGGTCAGCAACAGGTCACGCAGTTGCATCGGGTGTTCGACCCGCACACACCCGGAGCTGAACGCGCGCGGGCCTTTGTCGAACAGAGCCTTGCTCGGCGTGTCATGCAGGTACACCGCAAACGGGTTGGGGAAGCGAATGACCATCTGCCCTAGCGGGTTACGCGGTCCGGCGTCCTGGCGCAGCATGATGTTGCCGGGGTTGTCCCAGTCGATGTCCGCCGCAGCCAACGGCTGGCCGTGGGCGTCGAGCACTTGCAGGTTCTGGCGACTGAGGAAGGTCTGGTCCTTGCGGATTGCCGGCAGCTTGTCTTCTTTCCAGATGGTCGGCGGCACGGTCCAGGTCGGGTTCAGGGTCAGGCGCGTGACCCGGGATTTGAGCAATGGGGTCTGCCGTTCGGCGCGACCGACCTGAGTGCGGGTCTGCCAGACCGGCCGACCACCCTGATACAGGGTCAGCTCGGCAGCGGCGACGTTGACCAGCAAGCCATTGGGCTCCATGTCCTGGGCCAGCCAGCGGAAGCGTTCGAGGTTGACCCGCAACTGTTCGCGGCGCGTCAGCGGACTGATGTTGAGCTCGGCGATCGTCCCCGGCCCGACTACCCCGTCGGCCTGCAACGAATGGTTGGCCTGGAAGCTTTTCACCGCCTCCACCAGCACACCGTCATAGGCATTGCCGGGGGTGCCGATGGCGTGGGTCAGGTAGCCTTCGTTGAACAGCCGCTGGGCCAGTTCCGGCACGCGCTTGTCTTCCATCGCCGGGCGCAGCAATGGGCCGTTGCCTACCGACTGCCAGTGCGGCAAGGCTTGTTGCCGCTGACTGGCGTAGAGATGACGCAGGCTTTGGTATTGCGCCAGACGCGGACGCGCCTGATCGAACGCGGCCTTGATGTCCTGCAGGCCAGGCACGGCGATGGCGAGCAGCTCGGCCTGACGATCGCGCGGGGTATCGTCGGCATGCCACAGCGGCTCGAAATGCGACTGCAGCAGACGACCGTAATGCAGGTCCTGCAAGGCTTGGAGGTAATAGCGGCTGATGTCGATATCGGCGCACAGCTCGCCGTCCTGCGGCGGATTCACCGCCACCGGGTAGCGTTTCGGATTGAGTCCATCATCGGCCAACAACTGCAATTGTCCGCGCAAGGCCGGCAAACGCCCTGACTCGCTGGCCCATACCGGCAGCCAGTCCTGTTGCTGGTAGAACGCCTGCAGTTGCGCCAGCGCCGGGCCGCTCAGGTGCGCGGCAATCGCCGGGCACGCCTGCGGTAAACCGATCAATACCGCTTGCAGCGGACTTTGCGGTTCGACCGGCATTTGCGCCGGTGGCGTCGGCAGCGTCTGCAACGGCAGCAGCGCCTCGTCGGCACAAGCGACAAACGGCGCAGCGAGCAAACAAATGCTCAAGTAGCATGCGTACTTTTTGAACAACTGCTTTACTCCAATCCGTGGCCGTCTTAATGACGGCAACCTTACATCAGGTGCGCTGAACAGTCAGGCCCGAAACCGGGGTCTGTTGGGTATGACTGGGAGTCAGGAGCCAAAGTGCCAAATAAGTAGCAAGTGAGGACACTTTATAAATGTTGACGTTTTTGCGCCGACTTCTGCTGACCACCGCGACCCTCGTCGTGGTGAGCAGCCCAGCTTTCGCCGCCGGCAAGCCATCGCCGGTTCTCTTTACCAGCCTCGCGCACGCCGCGCCGGAACTCAATCCCCAGGCGCTGAAAGGTGCCTTGAACGCCATGCAATGCGCGGTCAACAACGGTGCGAAACCGTCCCGTCACCTGGCGATCATCGATTATTCGCAGCCTTCCACCGCGCGCCGGCTGTGGATTTTCGATTTGAGCAGACAGAAACTGGTGCTGCGCGACCTGGTCGCCCACGGCTCCAACTCCGGGGAAAACTTCGCCACCCAGTTCTCCAACCGCGAAGGCAGTTACCAGTCCAGCCTTGGCCTGTTCCGCACGCAGGAAAGCTACAAGGGAACCCACGGTTATTCGCTGCGCATGGACGGTCTGGAGCCGGGTTTCAATGACATGGCCCGCGACCGGGCCATCGTGATCCACGCCGCCGATTATGTGAATCCGTTATGGAGCAAGCGTCAGGGCCGGATCGGTCGCAGCCAGGGTTGCCCGGCGGTGCGTCCGCAAGTGGCACGGCAGGTGATCGATAAACTCAAGGACGGCCAGTTCATGTTTTCCTGGTACCCGGACCAGCGCTGGCTGAAATCCTCGCCGTACCTCAACTGCCAGCCGCAACAGGTGGCAAGCATCTTGAGTACCCACGCCAGCTGACAAACACGCCTCATCCAATTGTGGGAGCGAGCCTGCTCGCGAAGAGGTCCTGTCAGTCGACCTTTGTGTTGACTGACACGGCACTTTCGCGAGCAGGCTCGCTCCCACAGCTGATCCGGGTTCGGCTGACGATCAGGGCCATGACCATCAGCGCCGCCGCTACACCGAACGTACTGTGCAAGCCGCTGCCGATGACCTCGGCCGGGGCTTGCGTCGGGTCTCCGGTAGCGAATGCGAACACCGCCCCCATGACCGCCGCGCCGGTGATCAAGCCCAGATTGCGCGCCAGCCCGAGCAGGGCCGAGACCACGCCGCGCTGAGCCTGACTGACCGTACTCATCAACCCGGTATTGTTCGCCGCCTGGAACATTGCGTAACTGCTGGCAATTACTGCCATCGGCAATAGATAAGCCGCCAGGCCGAAACGCGTCGGCAACGCCGCCAACAAACTGCAACCGCCAGCCAACCCGAGCAACGCGCCGGGCACCACCCGCCGCGCACCAAAGCGATCCACCAGACGCCCGGCCGGCACACCGCCGCACGCTGCCAGCAGCGGCCCGACCGACAACGCCAGGCCAACCACGGTGCTGCCCAGTCCCAAGCCCCGGCTCAGGTAAAACGGCCCGACCACCAGCGTGGTCATCATCACCGTCGTCACCAGGAACGTCAGCGCCAGGCTGCTGCTCAGTCGCGGATCGGCGAACAGTGACAATCGAATCAGCGGTGCCTTGGCTTTCATCTCGACCCCGACAAACACCCCGGCGCCGCACAGGCTGATCAGCAGCAACATCAGCGTGTAGCCGTCGAGCGTCATCGCCAGCGCATAGGCCGCCAACGTCAACACCAGCACCACGGTGCCGAGGCAGTCAAACGCGACAGCCGATTTCGCCGGCCGATCAGCCGGCAGATAGCGATAAACCAGCCACGCATTGAGCAGACCCAAGGGCACGTTGAGGACAAAGATCGACGGCCAGCCGACATTAGCAATCAGCAGCCCACCCAGCGATGGCCCGAGGCTGGTGCCGGTGGCCGACATGGTCGCCAGCAGGCCCATCGCACTACCCGCACGCGCCTTGGGCACCGCATCCGCTACCAGCGCGATCGTCAACGCAAACATGATCGCCGCGCCAAGGCCCTGCACCGCCCGGGCGCCGATCAACCAGCCCAGTCCCGGGGCCAGCGCGCAGCACAACGAAGCGCTGGTAAAAATACCGATCCCGATCAACAGCAGTCGCCGTCGACCGATCCCGTCCCCGAGCCGCCCGACGCTGACAATCAACGTAGTGACCGCCAGCAGGTACGCCAGCACGATCCACTGCACCTGTTGAAACGTCGCATCGAACGCTGCGGCCAGGGTCGGCAAGCCGGCATTGGCGATGCTGGTGTCCAGCGACGGCATCAACATCGACAACGCCAGACTGGTCAGCGCCCAGCGGGCTTGAGGGGGCAAGGCAGATTCGGACATCGGGCGCTCCTGATGCAAAGGTCAGACGGCATAGCCTGAGTCTCGACAACGCAAGGCGCAAGACGCATGCTTTGCACTTGATACCTGCATGGAACGCCACGTCATGAGCACACCGGATCTGAACCTGTTGATCACCCTCGACGTGTTGTTGCGCGAAGGCAGCGTCGCACGCGCCGCGCAAATTCTGCGGCTGAGCCCATCGGCCATGAGCCGCGCCCTCGCCCGCCTGCGCGAAACTACCGGTGATCCGTTGCTGGTCAGGGCTGGTCGTGGCCTGGTGCCGACCCCGCGTGCGTTGGAGTTGCGCGAGCGGGTCAGTGGCCTGGTGCAGGAAGCCGAGGCGGCTTTGCGCCCCGCCGAGATACTCGATCCCGGCCAGTTGCAGCGCACCTTCACCCTGCGCAACACCGACGGCTTTGTTGAAACGTTCGCCGCCGCCCTGCTCGCCCGCATCGCAGACGAAGCGCCCGGCGTGCGCCTGCGGTTCGTGCAGAAAGCCGACAAGGACAGCACGCTGCTGCGTGAAGGCCGGGTGGACCTGGAGACCGGTGTGGTCGACGACAGCACCGACCCGGCGCTGCACAGTCGCATCCTGTTTCAGGATCACTGGATCGGCGTGGTCCGTGAAGGTCATCCGTTGAGTGCGGGCAAGATCAGCAGCAAACGCTTTGCCGGCGGCCAGCACATTCTCATTTCACGCCGCGGACGCAGCAGTGGCCCGGTAGACGAAGCGTTGCTCGCCTCGGGACTGACGCGGGACATCGTCACCTCATTCGGCGGCTTCTCTGCAGCGCTCACGTTGGTCCGCGAATCGGACCTGATCGCCACCGTTCCCGAGCGTCACACCAGCAAACTGCGCACCGGCCTGCACAGTTTTTCCCTGCCCTTCAAAATGCCGCCGATCTGCGTGTCGATGCTCTGGCACCCGCGCGTGGACGCCGACCCGGCGCATCGCTGGTTGCGCAACTGTGTACGCGAAGTCTGCGTCTAGCGCGCATCACCGCCGACCGGTTTGTAGAACAGGAATTTGCCGACCTCGGCGGTCTTTTTGTATTCCTTGGCCCAGCTCGGATGCACGTTGCGATCATGAAAGTACAGCGCGCCATGCGTGCGATCCGGCAACTGGCGGTTGAGTGCCTTGCCGGCGATATCCTTGGCCAACGTATATTCGGTGTCTTCCTTGACCTGATCCGCCTTGCCATCGCACCACCAGGAAAACTGGCAACTCTTGGTTTCCGAACCCTGTTTGACCACTTCGCACACCGTACCGGGGAAGCCGTCGTGGCCCAGGCGGTTCATCACCACATTGGCCACTGCTTCCATTTCCGGCGTGTCGCGGCCCTTGGCTTCCCAGTAGATACTGCGCGCCAGGCAGGTGATCGGATCGTCCAGCGGCGCGGTGCCTGCCGGGTCTACGGCTTGCACTTCAGTCGGGGTGATCGCCTCGGATTTGGGTGCCGGCGCCGCGCTGACCTTGTCGGCGGCCTTCTCTTCCAGCACCTGAGCCTTCTCTTCGGCCTTCGCCTTGATGGGGGCCTGCTCGGTGGCGCCCACAACGCCGGTCAGCAGGATGAATGCAAAACAACCAGCCAACCCTTTCAATCGCATGGCAGTTCTTCCGGTAGCGCCCGATGCGGGCAAGGTGTTTCGTCGGTGAGACGCCCGGTTTCCGGGGGCCTCGGCTGAGTGTAGACGGCAAATACCTGCACGATGTTCCGCAGAAAAACCGCTCGATGAAGAAAAAGACATTGCACTGACCGGGGGCCTTTCGCGCATCATGAGCGCATTGCGCTCAAGGGAGATTTCCATGCGTTTCATGCCATCCGTCTTGCGTTTTGCCGCACTGTCCGTGGGCCTGGCCGTCGCCGCCTCAGCCATGGCCGCCGACGAGTCGCAACTGATCGAGTCAATCAATGCCTACCGCAGCCAACCGCAGCGTTGCGGCAGTCAGGCGTCCAACGAACTGCCACCGCTGTCGGCCGACCCACGACTGAGACTGCCGGCCACCGGTGCGGTCGATCTGCAACAAGCGATGGCCAGCGCCAGTTACCCGATGGTCAACGTACAGGCGATCACCCTCAACGGTCCGCGTGATGCGACGTCGGCGATGAAGGCGATTCAGGAGAGTTTCTGTCAGGTGGTGCTGGATCCGCAGTTCGTCGATGTCGGCGTCAGCCGCGCCGATCGCGACTGGCGCATTGTGCTGGCGCGACCGTTGCTGTCGGCGAAACTGGGCGATGCGCAGAGCGAAGGCCAGAAGTTGCTCGAACAGCTCAATGTTGCGCGCGCCCAGCCGCGTCAATGCGGTGGCCAGGCCTTTGCCGCCGCCGCACCGTTGGCCTGGAACACAAGCCTGGGCAGCATCTCTCAGGATCACAGCCGGGACATGGCCAACAACAATTACTTCGACCACAAGGACCGCGACGGCCGCACCCCGGGCGACCGCGCGGAACTGGCCGGCTACAGCGGCCAACTGGTCGGCGAAAACATCGCCGCCGGGCAAGACACCGTGCGCAAAGTCGTCGACGGCTGGCTCGCCAGCCCCGGCCATTGCGCCAACCTGATGAACCCGCAATACAGAGAACTCGGCGCCGCCTACGCAACCGATCCGAAAAGCAGTGCCGGGATCTACTGGACCGCGATGTTTGGTGCGCAATAACTCCCCCTCATAAAACACTGAAAACCCAATGTGGGATTGGTGGTGGATGGAGGATGCGGGGCTGGCCGAGATCCAAGGTGGGAGTGGGCTTGCTCACGAAAGCGCCGGCACATTCAGCATCAATATCGACTGACCTGACGCCTTCGCGAGCAAGCCCGCTCCCACTGGGGATTGGTGGTGGATGACGGATTTGCGGTTGGCCGAGATCAAAAGTGGGAGTGGGCTTGCTCACGAAAGCGCCGGCACAGCCAGCATCAATGTCGACTGACCTGACGCCTTCGCGAGCAAGCCCGCTCCCACTGGGGATTGTGGGTGGATGAAAGATTTGCGGCTGACCGAGATCAAAAGTGGGAGTGGGCTTGCTCACGAAAGCGCCGGCACAGCCAGCATCAATATCGACTGACCTGACGCCTTCGCGAGCAAGCCCGCTCCCACAGGGAATTGCATTTATTCTGTGGTAATCCGCTGGATGTGCATCCAGAGTTCAAACCCAGATTGCGTCCCATAATGGATAGTCACCGAGTTTTTTCACCAGTCCGGCCCGCAGTGGATTAGCGACTACATAGCGCGCCAGTTTCACCAGGTCCTCCTCTCGACGTAAAGCATGGTCATGAAAACTTTGCTGCCAGAGGCTTCCCGTTCTACCGGCCGCCTCGTTGATTGAACGAGCACTCAAGGATTTGACCTGGCACATCAATTGACCGAGTGTTCCTTTTTGCAACTGAATCAGCCAATGAAAATGATCCGGCATGACCACCCATGCCAATGTGTCGGCAAACCCTTCCTCCTGCGCAAGTCTGAACTGGTTCACGACCAACCGGCCTAGTCTGTAATCCGTGAACACAGGCTCGCGTCCCAGGGTATTGGCGGTTAGAAGGTAGATTCGATTTTCTTCGCAATGACGACCAGTTCGCAGGCGATGTGATGAGTAATGTTCGGGCATTCCTTTGCCTTGTTGATGGTTGAATTCAGAAAGACTAGATCAGCCAGCACCATGCGCCGCGCATGCTTATTGACGGGATGTGTCTGCGACCGAGATCAAGGGTGGGAGTGGGCTTGCTCACGAATGCGCCGGCACAGCCAGCATCAATATCGACTGACCTGACGCCTTCGCGAGCAAGCCCGCTCCCACTGGGGATTGGTGGTGGATGAAGGATTCGGGGGCTGACCGTGATCAAGGGTGGGAGTGGGCATCGGTGATGTTCAGTATTGCGGCCACAAAAAAACCGGAGCCAATGGCTCCGGTTTTTTATTGTCAGTGGGTTCTCATTCCCGCTGCATACATCGCCAGTTTCAGCAGGCTCGCGACCACCGCCAGCGATACCACGCTGCCCATCCAGATCAACAACAACCAGCCAAAGCGCTTGTACCAGCGGCTGGGTCCTGCCTCACGCGAATCAATGGTAGCCATCGCCAATCCTCACTTTGCCGCGGAATACGTAGTAGCTCCAGAAGGTGTACATCAGGATAACCGGCAAGATGAACAGTGCGCCGATCAGGGCGAACAACTGGCTCGATGGCGGTGACGCCGCGGCCCACAGGCTCACCGACGGCGGGATGATGTTCGGCCAGATGCTCAGCGCCAGGCCTATGTAACCCAGCAGCATCAACACCAAGGTGAACACGAACGGCCAGTGCGTGTGACGCTGACGCAAGGTGCGCAGCAGCCCGAACAACGCCAGCAGCGCCAGCACCACCAGCCCGGCGAACACCATCAAATGCCCATGGCTCGACCAGCGCATGGCCAGTTCCGGGTGCAGTTGCAGGGTCCACACGCCGATCACCACCACCATCGCCAGCAGCAACCACGCCAGTGGACGGGTAAACAGACGCATCCGCGATTCAAGCATGCCTTCGGTCTTGACCAGCAACCAGGTGCTGCCCAACAGCGCATAGGCCACCACCAGACCGACACCGCACACCAGCGGGAACGGCGCCAGCCAGTCGAGGCCACCACCGGCAAACTGCCGATCCACCACGGGAATGCCCGACACGTACGCGCCAATCACCACGCCTTGGGCGAACGTCGCCAGCAGCGAACCGCCGATGAACGCCTTGTCCCACCAATGGCGCTTCTGCGGCGAAGACTTGAAGCGAAACTCGAACGCCACGCCACGGAAAATCAGCCCGCAGAGCATCAGGATCAGCGGCAGGTACAGCGCCTCCAGAATCACCCCGTAGGCCAGCGGAAACGCGCCATACAACGCCGCGCCGCCGAGGATCAGCCAGGTTTCGTTGCCGTCCCACACCGGGGCGACGGTGTTCATCATCACGTCGCGCTCCTGCTCATCCGGGATCAGCGGAAACAGGATCCCCAGGCCCAGATCGAAGCCGTCCATGATCACGTACATCATCACCCCGAAGGCAATGATCACCCCCCAGATCAACGAGAGATCGATACCTTGAATACCCATGACTCAATGCTCCTTCATCGGGACGGTGGCCGCCGACAGTGGCCGGCGCGGGGTCTGCAACTCATCGCCCTGCGGTGGATGTTCGTGATGCGGCTGCGGCCCCTTGCGCACCAGTTTCATCATGTAGCCGATGCCCACGGTGAATACCGTGCAGTAGATCACCACGAACAGCAGCAGCGAGGTGCTCATCTGCGCCACCGAGTGGTGGGAGGCGGCGTCATGAGTGCGCATCAAACCGTAAACCACCCACGGCTGACGCCCGACTTCGGTAGTGATCCAGCCGGCCAGCAGCGCAATCAACCCACTCGGCCCCATCAGCATTACCAGGCGCTGAAAGCCGCGATGCTGATAGAGCTTGCCGCCACGGCGCAGCGCCAGCCCCAGCACACCGACAAGGATCATCAACATGCCCAGCCCGGCCATCACCCGAAAGCTCCAGAAGATAATGGACGAGTTCGGTCGGTCCTCTTTCGGGAAGCTCTTGAGCGCCGGGATCTGCTTGTCGAGGCTGTGGGTCAGGATCAGACTGCCCAGGTACGGGATTTCCAGCGCGTACTTGGTCTTCTCAGCCGCCATGTCCGGGATGCCGAACAGCACCAGCGGCGTCGGACCGTTGTCGGCGTTTTCCCAGTGGCCCTCGATGGCAGCGATTTTTGCCGGTTGATGCTCCAGGGTGTTCAAGCCATGGGCGTCACCGACCACCGCCTGAATCGGCGCAACAATCAGCGCCATCCACAACGCCATGGAAAACATCTTGCGCACCGGCGCCGTGTTGTTACCGCGCAGCAAATGCCAGGCCGCCGACGCGCCGACGAAGAACGACGTCGCGACAAACGCGGCAATCGCCATGTGCGCCAGACGGAACGGGAACGAGGGGTTGAACACGATCGCCAGCCAGTCCAGCGGCATCACCCGACCGTCGACGATTTCGAAGCCCTGCGGGGTCTGCATCCAGCTGTTGGAGGCGAGAATCCAGAAGGTCGAAATCAACGTGCCGATGGCGACCATCACCGTGGCGAAGAAGTGCAGGCCACGGCCGACGCGGTCCCAGCCGAACAGCATGACCCCGAGGAAGCCGGCCTCCAGGAAGAACGCCGTCAGCACTTCATAGGTCAGCAACGGCCCGGTGATGCTCCCGGCGAAGTCGGAAAACCCGCTCCAGTTGGTACCAAACTGATACGCCATGACCAGCCCCGAGACCACGCCCATGCCGAAGTTGACGGCAAAGATCTTCGACCAGAAGTGGTAGAGATCGCGGTAAGTGTCGTTACGGGTTTTCAGCCACAAGCCCTCGAGTACCGCAAGGAAACTCGCCAGGCCGATGGTGATCGCCGGGAAGATAATGTGGAACGAAACCGTGAACGCGAATTGAATTCGCGCCAGGTCCAGTGCCTCCATGTTGAGCATGATGATGTCCTCATCCAGGCTGAAAAGCGGCAGCACGTCGCCGGGCCACCGCCAGGCGCTAACGCCTGCAGCCAGTCAAATTGCCAGTGTTTTTATCAGTAGCGGGTCAGGCCACCGACGACGGGATCAGGTTGCTGACCTTGGCCGCTTCGAGACGAATCGCGACGAATTTCGAGGTCGGCGTGTAGGTCCGGTCGCCGTAGCTTTCCAGTGGTACCAGCGGATTGGTTTCCGGGTAGTACGCCGCCGCCTGGCCGGGCGGAATGTCGTAGGCGATCAGGGTAAAACCGCTGACCCGACGCTCGCGCTCGTCATCCCACAGCGCCACCAGATCGACCTTCTGCCCCGGTTCGAAACCGAGCCGCTGGATGTCCTGCTCGTTGGCAAAGATCACGTCGCGCATGCCGTAGACCCCGCGATAACGGTCGTCGAGGCCGTACAGCGTGGTGTTGTACTGATCGTGCGAACGCATGGTCTGCAGGATCAGGTGCGGCTTGACCGGCAGGTTGCGCACACCTTCGCTGATCAGGTGTTCCGGCAGCACGCACGGGGTGAACTGGGCTTTGCCGGACTCGGTGTTCCAGACCCGGTCCGAGGCGTCGTTGCCAAGGTGGAAGCCACCCGGGATCAACAGTTTCTCGTTGAAGTTCTCGAAGCCCGGAATCACGTCGGCGATCAGGTTGCGGATGCGCCCGTAATCGCCCACGGCCCACTCCCAGTCGATTGGATGTTTGCCCAACGTGGCGGCGGCAATCCCGGCAATGATCGCCGGCTCGGACTTCAAGTGCGCCGACTTCGGTTTCAGTTGACCGAACGACAGATGCACCATGCTGAAGGTGTCTTCCACGGTCACGCCTTGCGGACCTTCGGCCTGGATATCGATGTCGGTACGGCCCAGGCACGGCAAGATCAACGCGTCGCGACCGGTGACCAGATGGCTGCGGTTGAGCTTGGTCGAGATGTGCACGGTCAGGTCGAGTTTGCGCATCGCTTCGTGGGTGCGCGGGGTGTCCGGTGTAGCTTGGGCAAAGTTGCCGCCCAGACCGATGAACACCTTGGCTTCGCCACGCTCCATGGCACCGATCGCCATCACTGTGTTGTGGCCGTGCATGCGCGGCACTTTGAAGTTGAAGCGGTTTTCCAGCGCGTCCATCAACTCCTTGGGCGCCAGTTCGTTGATGCCCATGGTGCGGTCGCCCTGCACGTTGCTGTGACCGCGCACCGGCGACAGACCGGCACCCGGGCGACCAACGTTGCCGCGCAACAGTTGCAGGTTGATGACTTCCTGCAGGGTCGGCACCGAGTGCACGTGTTGGGTCAGGCCCATGGCCCAGCACATGATCACGCTCTTGGCGCGGCCATACATGCGCGCCGCCAGTTCGATGTCGTGCAACGGCACACCGGACTGCTCGACGATGTGCTCCCAGCTCGTGGCGTCGACTTCGGCCAGATAGCTGTCCAGACCTGAGGTGTGCTCAGCAATGAACGCGTGGTCGAACACCGGTTCGCCGCCGCTGGCCTGAGCCTCGCGCTCCCACTGCAGGAGGAATTTGGCCATGCCGCGAATCATCGCCATGTCGCCACCCAGCGCCGGCCGGAAGTACGCGGTGTTGGTCGCTTCCCAGCCGTTGCTGAGCATCTCGATCGGGTTCTGCGGGTTCTGGAAACGCTCCAGGCCACGCTCCTTCAACGGGTTGATGCACACCACTTGCGCGCCGCGCTTCACCGCTTCACGCAGCGGTTCGAGCATGCGCGGGTGGTTGGTGCCGGGGTTCTGGCCGATGACGAAAATCGCGTCGGCGTGGTGCAAATCCTCGTAGACCACGGTGCCTTTACCGACGCCGAGGGTCTCGCCCATGCTCACCGCACTGGCTTCGTGGCACATGTTCGAACAGTCGGGGAAGTTGTTGGTGCCAAAGGCGCGGACGAACAACTGGTAGAGAAACGCGGCTTCATTGCTGGCCCGGCCCGAGGTGTAGAACTCAGCCTCGTGCGGCGATTTCAGGCCCTTGAGGTGTTCGGCAATCAGCGCGAACGCGTCTTCCCAGGTGGTTTCCACATAGCGGTCAACCCGCGCGTCGTAGCGCATCGGATGAGTCAGGCGGCCCTGATACTCCAGCCAATAATCGCTCTGTTCAGCCAGGCTCGACACCGTGTACTTGTTGAAGAACGCCGGGTCGACCAGGCGGCCCGTGGCTTCCCAGTTCACCGCTTTGGCGCCGTTCTCGCAGAATTTGAGCATGCTCGCGCCGGGGGCTTCACCCCACGCACAGCCCGGGCAGTCGAAGCCGCCGTTCTGGTTGGTCTTGAGCATGGCGCGGATGTTTTTCAGGGCGTTTTCACTGCCCAGCCAGCTTTTGGTCAGGCTGATGACAGCCCCCCAACCGGCAGCGGCACCCTTGTAAGGTTTGTAACGGTCGACTTGTGACATGGGACATCTCCATGACGATGCACGCAGGCATGAACCTGATCTTGGTTAAACAGCGACGGCCGACTTTGCACAGCAATAAAGCGGTCGTTTCAGTTGCCGGAGCAAGGATATGAACCGATACAAAATATTGTCTAATCGCTATTTATGACCACACTATCGAAAGCGTCTATCACGGCTAAAAACCCTTTATTTACGGGGCCTTGCGAAACTAAAGCGACAACTTTAAATGAGAAATAATTCATCATCGATGCAATCAATCAGCCGTTCATTAACAGTGATTGGACGCCCTCTGAAGTTGCCCATAACCTGCGCCAACTTGTTCCGTTAATGCGGACTTCTCACTCCTGCGAGGCTGTCATGTCAGAGCGTGTCTTGATCGATGGTTACAACCGCCGCGTCGACTATCTGCGCATGTCGGTCACCGACCGCTGCGACTTCCGCTGCGTCTATTGCATGGCCGAAGACATGCAGTTTCTGCCGCGCCAGCAGGTACTGACGCTGGAAGAGATCTATCAGCTGGCGCAGAGCTTCGTGGCACTGGGCACCCGCAAAATTCGCCTGACTGGCGGCGAGCCGTTGATTCGCCCGGGCGTGGTCAAGCTGTGCGAGCAGATCGCCGCCCTGCCCGGCCTGCGTGAGCTGTGCATGACCACCAATGGCTCGCAACTGGGCAAACTCGCGGCGCCGCTGTTCGACGCCGGGGTCAAGCGCCTGAATATCAGCCTCGACAGCCTAGACCCCGAGCGCTTCAGGCAAATGACCCGCACCGGTGATCTGGCGCAGGTGATCAGCGGCATCGATGCCGCGCGCAAGGCCGGTTTCACCCGAACTAAACTCAACGTCGTGGTGATGCAGGGGCGCAACGACCAGGAGATCAACGATCTGGTGAGCTTCGCCATCGACCGCCAGCTCGACATCTCCTTCATCGAGGAAATGCCGTTGGGGATCATCAGCGAACACAGCCGGGCGGAGTCGTTTTACTCCAGTGCCCAGGTGCGCGAGAAAATCGCCGAACGCTACACCCTGATCGACTCCGCCGAGTCGACCCAAGGCCCGTCGCGCTACTGGCGCGTGGCCGAGGCGCCGGACATTCGCCTGGGCTTTATCTCGCCGCACAGCCACAATTTCTGCGGCACCTGCAACCGGGTGCGGCTGACGGTGGAGGGGCGCCTGCTACTGTGTCTGGGTAACGAGCATTCGGTGGACCTCAAAGCTGTGCTGCGCGCTCATCCGGGGCAACCGCAACGGCTGGAAAAGGCCATTATCGAGGCGATGAAACTCAAGCCGTACCGCCACAATTTCGAAGTGAACGACGACGTCCAGGTCGTGCGCTTCATGAACATGACCGGCGGTTGAAACCGCCCTCACCCTGCGTAACCGGGATCGCCCAGCATGATCATCAGACCCAAGGTCAACCAATTCGCCATCCTCTTCACCCTCAAGGGTTCGATCGCCAAGCGCATCGCCCTGCGCACCCTGATGGTCACCTTGCTGGCCTCGGCCATCGTGCTGATTGAAATCCTCCACCCGAGCAACTTCACCAAGGTCAATGCCACGCCGTTCACCTTGCTCGGGCTGTCGCTGTCGATCTTCATGAATTTTCGCAACAACGCCTGCTACGACCGCTGGTACGAAGCGCGCAAGGCCTGGGGGGATGTGCTGGTGCACATTCGCTCGGTGATCCGCGAAACCCATGTCATCCGCGAATCGGTACAGCGCAAGCCGTTGCTGCTCAATCTCTGCGGGTTTGCCCATGCGCTGAATGCGCGGTTGCGCCGGGAAAGCGAAGCGGCGGCCAGCCGTGCGTGGATCACGCCGCAACACGATACGCAGGTGCCGGATTACAGCGGGCGGATTCTGCAGCAGGTCGGCCAGCAGTGTTCCGACCTGCATCAGAGCGGTGAGTTGACCGAGTGGCGCTACATGCTCCTGGCCAATCACCTGACCAGCCTGACCCAGGCGCAAGCGGTGTGTGAACGGATCAAGAACACTCCGCTGCCCTTCCCCTACACCTTGCTGCTGCACCGCACGATCTACCTGTTCTGCATCCTGCTGCCGTTCGCCATGGCCGAGCCGCTGGGCTGGCTGACGCCGTTGTTCACGGCGATTGTCAGCTACACGTTCTTTGGTCTGGATGCGATTGCCGATGAACTGGAAGACCCATTCGGCCGCGACGAAAACGACCTGGCGACAGACTCGCTGGTGCGCACTATCGAGCGCGATATTCTCTCTGAGCTGGGTGTGGCAGATCTGCCGCCGATGCTGATGCCGGTCGACTACGTCCTGAGCTGAGCCTGCATCTGCGTTGACAGGACAACCGCGATCGCGAGCAGGCTCACTCCTACAGGTCTGAGGTACACCCGCAAAATGGTCGAACCCCCTAAATCAAAATGTGGGAGCGAGCCTGCTCGCGAAAGCAGTCATCCAGTCAACATTGATGTCGAATGTGCAAACGCTTTCGCGAGCAAGCCCGCTCCCACATGGGCCGGCGCTGCACCAGTGGCCCAGACACCACCCGATTAAAACGGTGGGAGCGGGCTTGCTCGCGAAGAGGCCATGTCAGCCACCGCACATGCTGACTAACACACCGCTTTCGCGAGCAGGCTCGCTCCCACAGGTTTGATTGGTGTCGGGGTCAGAACAGTTCGCTGAAGGGAATGAAGCGCAGCGGGTCGCCAATGCTGTGAGTGCTGTTTTCCGGCACTTCCACCAGACCATCGGCCCAGGTTGCACCGAGCAGGACGCCAGAGCTTTGATTCGGATACAGCACCGCATTCCCCGCCTCCAGCCGTACACGCAGGTATTCACGACGACTGCCTGGTTTGTGCCAGTCGAAACCGGCATTCACCGAAAAGCTCAGCGGCATGACGTCTTCCACGCCTTGGATACGCAGCAGATACGGCCGCGCCAGCAGCCCGAAGGTCACCAGTGCCGAGGTCGGATTGCCCGGCAGGCCGATCACCGGCACCGTGCCGAAATGCCCCACGGTCAACGGTTTGCCTGGCTTGATCGCCAGTTTCCACAGCAGCGGTTTGCCATCCTCGCGCAGCACCTGCCCGAGGCAATCGGCATCGCCGGCAGACACGCCGCCCGTGGTCAGGATCAGGTCGGCCGCCACTTGCAGTTGCTCAAGCTTGAGCCGCGTCTGGGCCGGGCGATCCGGGAGTATTCCGGCGTCGATCACTTCGCAGCCCAGCTCACGCAACCAGTGACCGAGCAACACACGATTGCTGTTGTAGATGCTGCCGGGGCGCAGTGGCTGGCCCGGTTCGACCAGTTCGTCACCGGTCGACAACAGTGCCACGCGCGGGCGACGCACCACGTGCAGTTGCGCCAGCCCTTGCCCGGCGGCGACCGCCAGTTCGAATGGCCCAAGGCGTTTGCCGGCACGCAGCAGGATGTCACCCACGCGATTTTCCTGACCTTGCGCGCGGATGTTCTGCCCCGCCTTCAGCGGCTGCAAGAAACGCACGCGGCCGTCCTCCAGCACCTCGACGTTCTCCTGCATCTCGACGCAGGTGGCGCCGGGCGGCAGCGGTGCACCGGTAAAAATCCGCGCGCAGGTGCCAGGCAACAGGGCGTCCGGCGCCAGCCCCGCGTAAACCTTTTGCGACACTTTCAGCGGCTGGCGATGCAGGTCGGCGAGATTGAGCGCGTAACCGTCCATGGCACTGTTCGGCCACGGTGGCAGATCGAGTGTCGCTACCAGATCACTGGCCAGTACCCGTGCGCGAGCAGCATCGAGCGACAACAACTCGCTGTCGGCCAGACGTTGCTCATCGGCCATGCCCAGCAACTGGTCGAGGGCGTCCTCGACCGGCATCAAGGGTGCCTTGCTCATCCGCGCGGCCCGCAGGCTTGCACTGCCTTGAGGTGTGGCACGAAGTTGCACGGGCGATGACGGTTATCCAGTTGCTCGGCGAGAATACCCTCCCATGCGGTACGACAGGCGCCGGTCGAGCCCGGCAGGCAGCACACCAGCGTGCCGTTGGACAGTCCGGCCAGCGCTCGGCTTTGCACGGTAGACGTGCCGATGTCGAGAATCGAAATCGCGCGGAACAACTCACCGAAACCATCAATCTGTTTGTCGAGCAAGCAGGCCACTGCTTCCGGTGTGCTGTCGCGACCGGTGAACCCGGTGCCGCCGGTGATCAGCACCACCTGAATATTGTCGTCGGCAATCCACTGAGCAACCTGGGCGCGAATCTTGTACAGATCATCCTTGAGCAGATTGCGCTCACTCAGGGTATGGCCGGCCTCCAACAGACGACTGACCAGCAACTGGCCGGAGGTATCGCTGGCGTAATCGCGGGTATCGCTGACCGTCAGCACGGCAATGTTCAGGGGGACAAACAGGGCATCCGCTTTCGCGCTCATGGGACTCTCCGGCAGTAGTTGATCACATTGCCCAGCAGCCTAAGTGCCACTTATGAGTACTGTCTAATCACTCTAACCAAACACATTATCGACCCGCTCTATCGGTCCCGTTGACCTCGACCAACGCCTTTGAAATCATGCGCGATAGAGCTGATCGATAAGCTTTTCAATTCTTCCGATTGGACGCCAACACAGTCAGGTGAGATCGTCTCGCCTCGCGTTTTCCGTGCGCTGCGCGCATCTGCGTCAATACTCATTCCAATTTCACAACGAGCAGGTGCCATCGTGGACATCAAACAACTCAAGTTCCTGATCGCACTGGACGAAACCCGCCACTTCGGCCAGGCCGCCGCCCGCTGCCACATCACCCAGCCGACCCTGTCGATGCGCCTGCGTAATCTGGAAGATGAACTGGATCTGGTGCTGGTCAATCGCGGTCAGCGCTTTGAAGGTTTCACTCAGGCCGGCGAACGAGTGCTGGCCTGGGCGCGCACGCTGCTGGCAGCCCACGACGGCCTGTTCGCCGAAGCGGCGGCGTGCCGCGGGCAACTGGTCGGTAGCCTGCGTCTGGGGCTGGTGCCGCTGAGCAGCTTCAATCCGGTCAATTACATTCAGGGCTTGTCCGCGACCTACCCCGAGCTGAAATTCAGTCTGTCTTCGCTCAGTTCCAACGAGATCATCGAGGGGCTGGGCAACAACCAGCTCGATCTGGGCGTGTGCTATCTGGACCACGTCAACCCGAACTACTTCGAGTTTTTCGAGATCGGCGAAACCCGTGTCGGGCTGCTTTACGACAATCGTCACTACCATTTCGAAGGCTCGGAAATGAGCTGGGAAGACGCCGCCGAACTGCCGCTGGGGATGATCACTACCGGCATGCATTACCGCAAATCCATCGACCTGAGTTTCCGCAGCCGCGGGCTCAATCCGCAGCCGATCCTGGAAAGTGATTCGACCTATCAGCTGTTGCAGGCGATTCACCAGGGCTTCTGCTGCTCGATCATGCCGCTGGACAGCGGGCTGGAAGAGCCGATCGAACATTTGTCGTTCATGCAGTTGCCGGACGCCAGCGTGCTGGCGCCGCTGGGGCTGGTGATGCGCAAGACCGAACCGCGGTCGGCGATTGCCGAGAAGTGTTTTGCCGAGGCACGCAAGCTGTTCGGGGTTGAAGCACCGGTTGTTTGAGTGGCCTGTCCAGACATTGATGTTGGATGTCAGGCCGTCTTCGCGAGCAAGCCCGCTCCCACAGCTGGAATGCATTTCAACTGTGGGAGCGGGCTTGCTCGCGAAGAGGCCAGCACAGCCACTACAAATTCCGGATAGGACCGTGGTGATCGACCAACCCAATCACCAGATCGGAACAAGCGATTGGACGCATTTTTAACACCCCCGTAGCCTGATCCCACTTCAGCGCTTCGGGACTTTCAAGATGCTGTGCCAAGTTGATCCAACTGCCGAACCGGGCGATGCCAACGCCCCCGCGCCGCAACCGTCACAGGTCGCGTTTCGCGAATACCTCACGGACGCCTCGCTCTCGCACGCCGCCCTGGCCTCGGAAATCGCCCTGTCGATCACCTTCAATGGCCTGAGCCAGGCGGTGATGATGGTCTCGCCCGGCAACCTCGAAGATTTCATCCGCGGCTTCAGCCTGAGCAACGCGATCATCGACAGCGTCGACGAGATCTACGACATCCGCCTGAGCCATTTCGATCAGGCCTGTCAGGCTGATGTGCAGATCAGCAGCCGTGCCTTCTGGGCACTGAAAGATCATCGTCGGCAGATGGCCGGCACCAGCGGTTGCGGCCTGTGTGGCGTCGAAGCGCTGGAGCAGGCACTGCCTCGACTGGACATCCTGCAACCCTGCGCACTGCCACCGGCCGCGCATTTCGACGGCATCCGCCAACGCATCGAGCAGGCCCAACAACTGGCTCGCAGCAGTGGCGCCCTGCACGCGGCGCTGTACTTCGATGCCAGCGGTGAAGCGCTGCTGTGCCGTGAAGACATCGGCCGGCACAACGCCCTCGACAAACTGATCGGCGCGATGCACCTCGCCGAAGTCGATGCGCGCCAGAGCTTCGTGGTGGTCACCAGCCGGTGCAGCCTGGAACTGATCCACAAAGCAGTGCGCGCCCGCCTCGGCACCCTCGTCAGCCTGTCCGCCCCCACGGCGTTGACCGTGCGCTGGGCGCTCAAGCACCGGCTCAATCTGATCCACGTCCCGCACCGCAACGCCCCCAGAATCTACAGCCCGATCCAGGAGCTTTCGCCATGAGCAACACCCTCACCCACCTCGACGATCAGGGTCGCGCCAACATGGTCGACGTCAGCGACAAGGCGCCGACCCGCCGCGAAGCCACCGCACAAGCCTGGGTGCAGATGCGCCCGGAAACGCTGCAGATGATCCAGGCCAACGGCCACCCCAAGGGCGACGTCTTCGCCGTGGCGCGGATCGCCGCAATTCAAGCTGCCAAACGTACCCACGAGCTGATTCCGCTGTGCCACGCACTGCTGCTCAGCTCGATTCACGTCGAGCTCAAGGCCTGCGAACCCGACCGCGTGCAGATCACCAGCACTTGTCGCCTCACCGGCCAGACCGGGGTCGAACTCGAAGCCCTGACCGCCGCCAGCGTCGCAGCATTGACTATCTACGACATGTGCAAGGCTGTGGACCGGGCGATGGTCATCGGCGACATCCGCCTGCTCAGCAAACAGGGCGGGCGCTCCGGGCACTTTCAATGGGAGAACGCGCAATGATCCTGATCAACTACTTCGCCAGCTACCGTGATCGCCTCAATCTGGGCGGCGAGAAAATCCCGCTGACCGACAATCTGCGCAGCATCGAGGACGTGCGGCAGATGCTCATGGCCCGTGGTGAGGAATGGCGCGAAGTGCTCGGTGCCGGCAACCTGATGTGTGCGTTGAATCAGGAGCTGTGCCAACCGAGCGCAGCCATCGAAGACTTCGACGAGATCGCGTTTTTTCCACCGGTCACCGGGGGCTGAACATGACGGTACGGGTACAGTACAAAAGTTTCGATGTCGGCCAGTTGACCGCCGACCTGCATGCACGCAATCCACGGGTGGGCGCGGTGGTGAATTTCATCGGGTATGTGCGTGATCTGCACATCGGCCAGAGCGTGAGCGAGTTGTTCCTCGAACACTATCCGGGCATGACCGAAAAGGCCCTCGAACAGATCGCCGAGGAAGCACGCGAGCGCTGGCCGCTACAGGGCGTGGAGATTGTGCATCGGGTCGGCGCACTGGCGATCAGCGAGCCGATCGTGTTCGTCGGCGTCAGCAGCAAACACCGGCACATGGCGTTCGAGGCCTGCGCGTTCATCATGGATGTGCTCAAGACTCGTGCGCCGTTATGGAAGCGCGAGAGCACGGCACAGGGTTCGCATTGGGTCGAGGCGCGGGAGAGCGACCAGAATGCGGCGCTGCGCTGGAGCCTGGCGCATGCCTGAAGATCAAGAGCCCCTCACCCTAACCCTCTCCCGGAGGGAGAGGGACTGATTGGGGGATATTGAAGAAATTCACCGAATCGAAAGATCGGCTCTGAATCCATAATCGACTCAATCTTCAGGTCGATGGATAACGCCAGACACCTCGGTCGGCCCCCTCTCCCTCAGGGAGAGGGCTGGGGTGAGGGTTGAAAGTCTGATTAGATAGCAACTCCGCCAGGATCAAACTCCGGAGTCTCGTTTGAGCACAGCGCCCAACAACCTGCCCCGCCCAGATCCCGTCACGCTGCGCCAGGCCTGGCGCTTCTGGCTCAAGCTCGGCTGCATCAGTTTCGGCGGCCCGGCCGGGCAGATCGCGATCATGCATCAGGAACTGGTCGAACGCCGGCGCTGGATCTCCGAGCGGCGGTTCCTGCATGCGCTCAACTACTGCATGTTGCTGCCCGGCCCCGAGGCCCAGCAACTGGCGACGTACATTGGCTGGTTGTTGCATCGCACCTGGGGCGGGGTGATCGCCGGGGCGCTGTTCGTATTGCCGTCGTTGTTCATCCTGATTGCACTGTCGTGGGTGTACATCGCGTTCGGCGACGTGCCGGTGGTGGCCGGGATCTTCTACGGGATCAAACCGGCGGTGACCGCCATTGTGTTGCACGCGGCGCATCGTATCGGCTCGCGAGCACTCAAAAACAGTTGGCTGTGGGCCATCGCCGGGGCGTCGTTCGTGGCGATTTTTGCCTTCAATCTGCCGTTCCCGCTGATCGTGCTCGGTGCGGCGCTGATCGGTTACGTCGGCGGGCGACTGGCGCCGCAACGCTTCGACAATGGCGGCCAACGCAGCAGTGGAAAATCCTTCGGCCCGGCGTTGATCGATGACGACACGCCGACACCCGAACATGCGCGATTCAGCCTGCCGAAGCTGTGGCGCTTGCTGTTGGTCGGCGCGGCGCTGTGGTGCTTGCCGATGTGGCTGCTGACCGCGCTGTTCGGCTGGGACGGCACGTTCACGCAAATGGGCTGGTTTTTCACCAAGGCCGCGTTGCTGACGTTTGGCGGCGCTTACGCGGTGTTGCCGTATGTCTATCAGGGCGCCGTCGGGCATTATGGCTGGCTGACGCCGACACAGATGATCGATGGCCTCGCGCTTGGCGAAACCACGCCCGGGCCGCTGATCATGGTGGTGGCGTTTGTCGGTTTCATCGGCGCTTACGTGCAACCGGCGTTTGGCGCGGAACACGCGTTCGCCGCGGGTGCACTGGCGGCGACGCTGGTGACCTGGTTCACCTTCCTGCCCTCGTTTCTGTTCATCCTCGCCGGCGGGCCGCTGGTGGAGTCGACCCACAACGCACTCAAGTTCACTGCACCGTTGACCGCCATCACCGCTGCGGTGGTCGGGGTGATTCTCAACCTGGCGTGTTTCTTCGCTTATCACGTGTTCTGGCCGACCGGTTTTGCCGGGCAAGCGGACGTGTTTTCGATTGTGCTGGCGTTGCTGGCCGCGTTGGCGCTGTTCATTTTCAAGCGCGGCGTGATTGCAGTGTTGATCGTTTGCGCCCTCGCCGGGCTGGGCTTGCACTTGCTGCGCTGAACGTTGGCCAACGGTACAAGGGCGCAATCACCGGTTTACACGCCCGCAGATTGCCCCTTACTATCCGGGCACACCGGTCGGCGGGTCTGCCCCGCCACCGACGTTTTCCGCCAACGGAAACACGCGTTATGAGTACGTCACCACAACAACCAGAAAGGTTGAACGTCTCCGCTGTGTGCGCCCTCTGTCACAGGGGCCGCGCATGAATCGCATCGTCAATCTCCCCATGGCCCTGCGCCGTTCCAAGCTGCGTCACTCCGCACGCCCGCCGGATATCGCCCTGCCTGTCTGATCGCGCCCGTTATAAACCGCGACAGCCCTCTATTACCTGATATCCCTGCCAGGACGCCCGCGCCTATTGCCGAACTGCGTCCGGCCCGAATCTGCGCGCCCGTGCGGCGCCATCGTGAGTGATTGACCATGAAATTCGCAGCCATCGAAGACGCACGCCTGTTCCTTGAACAGAACCCCGACATCGACATGATCGAGCTGTTCATCCTCGACGCCAACGGCGTGCCACGCGGCAAGCTGTTGCACCGCGAAGAACTGCTGGCGGTGTATGAAAGTGGTCGCCCGTTACCCAGCACCATCCTCGGGCTGACCGTGCAGGGCGAGGACGTGGAAAACTCAGGTCTGGTGTGGGACGTCGGCGACATCGACTGCCGCGCCTACCCGCTCGAAGGCAGTCTGGTGCGCCTGCCATGGCGGCAGATTCCGACCGCTGCGGTGCAGGTCAGCATGCACCCGACCGAAGGCATGCCAGCGAGCATCGCCGACCCGCGTCACTTGCTGATCAAGGTGATCGACGCCCTCAAGGCCGAGGGTTATCACCCGGTCATGGCCTGCGAGCTGGAGTTCTACCTGCTCGATGCCAAACGCGATCACAACGGGCGTCCGCAACCGGCGCTGGATGCCGACGGTGGCCGACCGCGACACACCCAGGTCTACGGTTTGCGCGAACTGGAACAGATCGAACCGTTCCTCGCCGACCTCTACAGCGCCTGCAAACTGCACGGTATTCCGGCGCGCACGGCGATCTCGGAATACGCCCCGGGCCAAGTGGAAATCACCCTTGAGCACGGCGATGCGCTGCAGGCGATGGATCAGGCAGTGCGCTACAAACGTCTGGTCAAAGCCGTGGCGCACAAGCACGGCATGCAGGCGACGTTCATGGCCAAGCCGTTCGATGATCTGGCCGGCACCGGCATGCACATGCACGTCAGCCTCGCCGATGGCGCGGGGCACAACCTGTTCGCCTCACAAGATCCGGCCGGCACTCCGCTGCTGCGTACCGCGATTGGCGGCATGCTCGCCTCGCTGCTCGATTCGCTGCTGCTGTTCTGCCCCAATGCCAACTCGTACCGCCGTTTCCAGGCCAACAGCTACGCGCCGTTGGCACCGACCTGGGGCGTCGACAACCGCACCGTCAGCCTGCGAGTCCCCGGCGGCCCGGCCAACACCCGGCACATCGAACACCGCATCTGCGGCGCCGACGCCAACCCGTATCTGGCGGCGGCAGCGATCCTCGCCGGCATCCATCGCGGCATTCGCGAAAACCTTGATCCGGGCGCGCCGGTCGAGGGCAATGGCTACGCGCAAGCCAAGGAATTGCTGCCAACCGACTGGCTGACTTCGCTGCAGGCGCTGGAGAATTCCGCATGGGCGCGGGATGCCTTGGGGCAGGAATTTCTCGGGGTGTATCTGGCGGTGAAACGGGCGGAGTACCGGCAGTTCATGGCCGAGGTGGGTGAGCAGGACTGGCGCTGGTACCTGACCGAAGCCTGAAGCCTCACACCATCCGCCCTGTGGGAGCGGGCTTGCTCGCGAAGGCGTCGTCACATTCAATATTTCAGTGACTGACCCACCGCATTCGCGAGCAAGCCCGCTCCCACAGGGGATTGCACTCCGACTTCCGAATTCTGTGTGGACACTGACATGACCGAACGCTGCAATTCCTACTACACCGCCACCCTCAACCAGGACACCGACTACCCGACCCTGCAAGGCCGGCATCAGGTTGATGTGGTGATCATCGGCGGTGGTTTCACCGGCGTTGCCACCGCTGTGGAACTCGCCGAAAAGGGCCTGAAAGTCGCTATCGTCGAGAGCCACAAGATCGGCTGGGGCGCCACCGGGCGCAATGGCGGACAAGTCACCGGCAGCCTTTCCGGCGACGGTGCGATGCGCAAACAGATGCGCCCGAAACTCGGCGATGAGGTCGACGATTTCATCTGGCACCTGCGCTGGCGTGGACACCAAATCATCCAGCAGCGGGTCGAAAAATATGGCATTCAGTGCGACCTCAAGCATGGCCATCTGCACGCCGCCTACAAGCCCAGCCACATGGACGGTTTGCGCCAGGACTACGACGAAGCCGTACGCCGCGGAATGGCCGACGAGGTCAGCCTGCTCGACCGCAGTCAGGTGCGTGATCTGCTGCAAAGCGACCTCTATCACGGCGCAATCAAGAACACCCGCAACATGCACCTGCACCCGCTCAACCTGTGCATTGGCGAGGCGCGGGCGGCGGAAAGTCTGGGGGCACTGATCTTTGAAAACAGTGAAGTGCTGGAGATCATTCACGGCACGGCTCCTCACAAAAGCCCGGGCGTGCGCACTGCTCACGGCCAGATCGATGCCAGGCAGGTGATGCTCGCCGGTGACGTCTATCACAAACTTGAGCCGGGCCAGCTCAAGGGCAAGATATTCCCGGCCATGGGCGGTATCGTCACCACCGCGCCGCTGGGTGATCTGGCGCGGCAGATCAACCCCGAAGACCTGGCGGTGTACGACTGCCGCTTCGTCCTCGATTACTACCGCCTTACCGCCGATGGCCGTCTGCTGTTCGGCGGCGGCGCCAACTACAGCGGCAAGGATTCGCGGGACATCGCCGCCGAGCTGCGCCCGTGCATCGAGCAGACCTTCCCGGCGCTCAAAGGGGTGCAGATCGACTACCAGTGGAGCTGCGCGATGGGCATCGTGATCAACCGTATCCCGCAACTGGGCAAGCTCTCGGACAATGTCTGGTATTGCCAGGGCTACTCGGGACACGGCATCGCCACCACCCACATCATGGGCGAAATCATGAGCCGGGCGATCACCGGGCAGATGGAGCAGTTCGACACGTTTGCTGCATGCCAACACATTCGCGTGCCGATGGGGGATTTGCTGGGCAACCCGTTGCTGGCGGCGGGGATGTGGTATTACCAGATGCTCGAAAAACTGCGCTGACTGGACTGCCCCCTTCGCGAGCAAGCCCGCTCCCACATTCGAATCCATTCCAAACGTGGGAGCGAGCCTGCTCGCGAAGACGCCAGCAGCCCCAATACAAACCTCAACCCGACAACTGCTCCCACATTCGAATGCATTCCAAATGTGGGAGCGGGCTTGCTCGCGAAGACGCCAGCAGCCCCAATACAAACCTCAACCCGACAACTGCTCCCACATTCGAATCCATTCCAAACGTGGGAGCGGGCTTGCTCGCGAAGACGCCAGCAGCCGCAATACACATCTCAACCAGACAACTGCTCCCACATTCGAATCCATTCCAAATGTGGGAGCGAGCCTGCTCGCGAAGACGCCATAAGCCTCAGTACAAAAGCTCAGTCCGGCAACTGCTCCACCACAATCCCCAACCGCCGATAATCCTCGACACTGCCCGACGCTACATGCCGCTCGGTAATCAGCGTATGCAGCCGCGTACACGATGCCACCACAAACGGCTCCACCGCCCCCAGCTTGTCCGCCGTGGTCACCGCTATCACCCGTGCGGCACTGTCGAGCAGCGCCTGTTTGACCGGCACTTCATCGAAGTGCAGCGAGGTAATGCCCACCTCCGGGTGAATCGCGCAGACCCCGGTAAGCGCCAGATCCGCCTTGATCGCGGCCAGCATCCGCACCGCCTCATGCCCGCCGGCCGACATTGTGCGGGGGTTCAGTTGCCCGCCGGCCAGAATCACCTTCACGCCCCTGTATTCGGACAAGGCAACCGCCGTCATCGGCGCCGCCGTTACCGCCGTGATCTGGATATCCGCACGCAACGAGCGCGCCACCTGCAACGTGGTCGAGCCGGAATCAAACAACACAATCTGCCCGTCCTCGACCTCTTGCGCCGCTCGCTGCGCCAGGCGCACCTTCACCTCGTCGCTTTCCTCCAGCCGGGTGAAGTAATCCTTGCCGGTGTCCTTGGGTCGCGGCAGCGCCCCGCCGTGTACGCGTTGCACCAAGCCGGCGTGATCCAGTTCGGCAAGGTCGCGGCGGATGGTGTCTTCGGACACGGCGAAGTGCTGGCTCAACTCCGAAGCCATGACCTTGCCGTCACGTTCGAGGATCAGGAGAATTTTCTGCCGGCGCAGGGACGGCAGTTCGGTGATCGAATGATCGCGCATGGTTGTGCCTGTTTATGCTTGTAGTTGCAGGTTTTGCCGAGACTAGCGAAAGCCTCGGGCAAACACAAACCGGCCGGTATCAATTGTTTCGATCATTGGAATCAACAAGCCGAATTTTTTCTTTGCCTGACGCCTGTTCAGAATGGCCTCACTTTAAAAAGGCTCAGGATGAATAGCTGATGAATCTCAATTTTGCGTTTGCGTGCATGATCGTCGTGTCTTTTGCGATAGCCCTGGGCCACGCCTGACGCGCTATACCGACGCCGCCAGATGTTCACGCAACCATTTGTGCGCCGGGTCGCGGTGCGAGCGTTCGCCCCAGAACATCGCCATTTCGTAGCCCGGCACCTGCAGCGGCGCGTCGACCACCTGCAACGCCGGGTTACCGCGCACCAGCCGTGACGGCAGCATCGCCACCAGATCGGTGCTGGTCAGCACCGACATCACCATCAGAAAGTGCGGCACCGACAGCACCACGTTGCGCGCCAGACCGACCTCGGCCAGCGCCTTGTCGGTCACCCCGAAAAAGCCCCCGCCCTCCCGTGACACCATCACGTGTTCCAGTGCGCAGAACTGTTCGCGGTTCGGCTTGCGCTTCAGGCGCGGATGGCCGACGCGACCGGCCAATACGTAGTGCTCGGTGAACAGCACCCGCTGATGCAGATCCAGCGGCGCGTCTTCGGTGATGTGCAACGCCAGGTCAATCATCCCCTGCTCCGCCTGCTTCACCAACTGCGCCGGCATCAGATCGAGCACCGCCAGACGCGTACCCGGCGCCTGAGTGCGCAAACCGCTGAGGGCCGGCAGCACCACCGTCGATTCACCGTAATCGGTCGCCGCGACTTTCCAGGTCTGGCTGGCCTGCGCCGGATCAAAGGCGCTGGCCGGCGCCACTGCCCGTTCCAGTGCTTGCAGCGCCTCGCGCAACGGCTCGCGCAATTCATCGGCCCGCGCGGTGGGGCGCATGCCCCGTGGTCCGGGCAGCAACAGCGGATCGGCAAAGATGTCGCGCAGCTTGGCCAGGTGCACGCTCACCGACGGCTGCGACAGGTTCAACCGCTCTGCGGCGCGGGTTACGTTGTGTTCTGCCAATAACACGTCTAGGGTCAACAGCAAGTTTATGTCCAGACGTCGTAAATTATTCATGGCTATACCTGACATATCAGACATTCATTTCCAATATACCGATCAAGGATTGATCCTGCCTGCATTCAACCAAGGAGCTGCAACATGAATGTGCTACTGGTCTACGCCCACCCTGAACCCACCTCACTCAACGGCTCGCTCAAGGACTTCACCGTCCAGCGCCTGCAAGCCGCCGGTCACACCGTGCAGGTCTCCGACCTCTATGCGATGAACTGGAAGACCACCCTCGACGCCGACGACGCCCCGGAACGCGACACCAGCCGCCCCTTCAACACCTCACGGGACTCGAAACTCGCCTACGCCCAAGGCACTCAGGCCGCCGATATCGCCGCCGAGCAAGCAAAACTGCTCTGGGCCGACGCACTGATCCTGCAATTTCCGCTGTGGTGGTTTTCCATGCCGGCAATCCTCAAGGGCTGGGTCGAGCGCGTGTACGCCTGCGGTTTTGCCTACGGCGTTGGCGAACACTCCGATTCGCGTTGGGGCGAGCGCTACGGCGAAGGCAAGATGAAAGGCAAACGGGCGATGCTGATGGTCACCACCGGCGGCTGGGACTCGCACTACAGCCCGCGCGGGATCAACGGCCCGATTGATGACGTGCTGTTTCCGATCAATCACGGCGTCCTCTACTACCCCGGTTTCGAGGTGGTACCGCCGTTCGTGGCCTATCGCGTCGGTCGAATGGACGAGGCGACATTTGCCGCGACTTGCAAAGAACTGGGCACGCGACTGGATGAATTGTGGAGCACGCGGCCGATTGCTTATCGGCAGCAGAATGGCGGGGATTACGAGATTCCGGCGTTGACGCTGAAGGATGGGATCGCACCGGGGATGGAAGGGTTCGACGCGCATATCCGCTGATCCAACCCTGTGCTGAGGGGATGAACCCCCTCAGCACAAAGGTACTTTCAGCTTTCTTCCCGCGCCCGTCGCACCTGCACCAGCAACGCCGGCGCGAAGTGCAGCAGCACCATCCGCGCCAGGTGGTGAGTGAGGATGAACACCACATTCAAGCCACCGGCAAACGCGACAATCGCAATCGTCTCGATCGCCCCCGGCATGTACGCCAGCCACAACGACAGCGGATCACTGCCCAGCCAGCGCGCCGCGACTTCGGCGAATGCCGCCGCGACCACGATCATCAAACCGACCGACACCAGCGCCGTCCGCCCATGCCGCCCCAACTCCGCGACGCCCAGCCCCTGAAAGCGTGAACCGATCCGCGCGCCGAGAATCAGCGCCGCCAGGTTCAGGCTCCAGTCCGGCATGTGGAAGCCGTGCAACCATCCCGATTTCACAAACACCGCAGTGAGCAGAATCGCCGTCAGCATGAACGGCGCCGGCACGCCGATCACCAGCAGCAATCGCCCGATGACGATGCTCAAGCCGATCAGCGCCAGCACCGTCAACGCCATGCCCGTGCTCAACGGATCGCTTTCAACCACCGCCACCGAAGCCTGCCCGGGAATCAAAAAACTCACCAACACCGTGATCAACAGCAGCCGCATCAGGTGCACGATGATGACCTTGCTCGAGGCCTTTTCCGACTCCAGCAAATCGAACACTGCCGCCAGTGCGCCGGGGTACACCGCCAGCAGCGCGTCGGTGCGATTCCACCCCGCGCCGCGGGTCAGCCACCATCCAGCGAGCGCGATCTGTACGGTCAGGCATATCAGCAGGACGCCGAGGCTGGGCAACATGGCCGAAGCCGTTGCACCGTCCCACGCCTCGAACATCAGCCCGGTGGCGATGCCCAGCGTGACCTGGATGTAGCCCAATCCATAAGGGGTTGCGGGGGCAAAACCGGTTCGCGTGGTGACCAGTGCGGTGACAAGAATCGCCCCCAGCAACAGGCCATGAGGAACACCGCTGACCTGCAACGCAGCGCCAACGGCGGCAGCGATCAAAAAACACAGAATCGATTTCATATTCGCCTTCCTGGCTATTCAACTGAATTAAGTGCGCAACCGTCCGATCGCCCGCCGATACTTCTCGACCCGCTCGAGATCCTCCCAACTGGGCGAGGCAATCCGCGACAGGTCGCTGTTCTCTTCCAGATCCGCCAGTTTCACCACCCGGCCAATCGGGTTCTGCGCCGCGCGCTCGACGAAATCCTCGTAGGACTCGCCCGGCACCTTGGTCACTGAGTCAATCGCCGTCAGCACCTCTTCGCTGAAACCTTCCTTGCGCAAGTCATCGAGGCTGATACCGCAATCCTCGACCACATCGTGCAGCACGGCGACGATGCGTTCTTCCAGCGAACTCATGCGCAACATGACTTTCAGCGGATGCAGAATGTACGGCGCGCCGCCCTTGTCCACTTGCCCGGCGTGCGCGGTGGCAGCGAGGGCGATGGCGCGTTCGAGTGTCTGGGGCATGGAGAATTCCTCGGATTAGATACCGTAACGGCCGCCGACGTGGATATTGCGCTTGAGCCAGGCGCCAATCGCCTGCAAACGGCTGAGGGGTTTGACAGGTTTAGCAGGTTTGGTGGATTCGGAATGTTTTTGCAGAATCAGCGCCACCAGCGTTGCCTGATCTGCACCGTTATTCGCATCGATCAGCTCTGCGACCCACGCACAATCGGCTTTCTGCAGATGCTCACGCCACTCGCCGGGCCAGGCGTCCAATTCATCCAGCGCCAACCACCGCGCACCGCCCTGATTGGCGTGCCCGCCGCCAATCGATTGCTCGAAGCAAAACGGCGTCGCCGGTCGGGACGGGTCGATGCTGAAAATGTAGATGTCTTGAGTGGGGTGCTGCGGCGTGGGGGCGTTGTTGCGGCTGCCGATTTCGATCATGCGCGGTTCCATCCGTGGGTCAGGCGTTACAACTTGTTTCGCAGTCTACGTCGTGGTGTCGTTCGGCGAAACCTTCAGTGATGTACTGCGGGCTGACAAATGAAAAAGCCGACCGCGTGGTCGGACAGGTATTTTCAGCGCCCAGATTTTGGAGTCTGAAAAGCTCTTAGGAAAACACCACTTGGGGTGAGGGGCTGTCGCTAACTAAATTAGCGATAGGAGCAGCTACGTTTGGACACGCTCGCCTCATAACCAACACATTACGAACGTGCCAACGTTGTAGGCGCTCGGTCATCCAACCGACGCTAACGTGGTTGGCACCTCAGAACCTTCACCTCCTGACTTCCGCTGACCCTGTAAGAAGCGTCTGAACGTCATCATCGGTGATTCGGCGCTTCAGCACCCCGGCTTTGTTGGACGGTTACTCTTCAAACGAGAGTTATCCATTCAATAAAGCAGAGCTTCCATGGCAAACCACAGTTACATGAGCATTACCGGAAACCGACAAGGACTGATCTCCGCCGGTTGCTCCGACACAAACTCAATCGGCAACAAATGCCAACTGGGGCACCTCGATGAAATCATGGTCCTGGCCTATTCCCACAACATGACCACCGGCAATAACGGCGGCGTTACCGCAGACCGCGGCCAACACTTGCCGATCATGATCACCAAGAACATCGATAAATCCTCTCCCCTCCTCTGCGCCGCACTTCACGAACGCGAAGTGCTGGACTGCACCCTCTTCTTCTACCGAACCTCCGCCGCGGGTACACAAGAGAAATATTTCAAAATCCACATAGCCGGCGCAAAAATCGCCCACATCAACCTTCAGGTCCCCCACGCCATCCATTTGAATGACGCACAGCCACAGGAGTTGGTCTCATTCACTTACCGCGAAATCAGTTGGACCCATATCCACGCGGGCACAAGCGGCTTCAGCCGTTGGGGAAATGACGATGAATGAGGATCCGTGTGACATCAACGACGTCACACGGGCTGCGTCCGAGCTGGTCGCATTCGGATGCCAGATTGGCGCGACTCAGTTGTATGACAGTTTCAGCCAGCTTCGATTTAGCGAGATCGTTTCTTCTTACGCTAATGAGATTATTCGGGCGGTGGATGAAGGTGTCATTAGTGCCAAGCAAGGATTGCAGGAACTCAGGGAAGAGTATTCAGAGCTTTCTGCCAAATCCATGTTTTATTTTCAGAATGGGGTGAGCATTGCTGCGGGAAGCATACAACTTCAGGCTGGCGCCCTAGCGATTGGAGCCACCCGAGGTAAAGCTGGCGTTACGGGCATTGCCTTAATCGGGCACGGCGTCAACAACATTTATGAGGGTGTGGGAAACATCTACAACGGCCCTGACAAACCAAGTGTTGTGGGTCCTATCAGGATGGGTTATCAGAGAGTTTTCGGCATCAGAAACGGTAATTTTACCTATTACACCGTAGATCTCTATCTGTCTATTCGAGGCATGATACATCTCGTCCGAAAGCCAGATTCAGTGCAACTTTTCAATAGAGACCCTATAAACTACGAACGGGCCCACAAGCAAATGGGAATACCAACCTTAGCATTCGAAGCTTTAACTGACAGCTTCACGCTAAACTCAATTAAAGAATCAAGCCCTGAAAAGTAATCACACAACCAGTCCACTAACGGCGAGAGCGAAACGAACGCTGAAAAAAGCTTAAATAGCAAAAAAAACCAAAAAATAATACGAACAGAAAAAACGCTATCACCCAGTACGAAACACCATTAAAAAAATCGAACCCCATCATAAACGGAACAAAAGCAATGGCCAATATCATAGACAAAAAGACCATTTCGATTAACACCCTTCGTAAATTATAGTGCTTTTCTTCGATCATTTTCCCATCGAGCATATTGCGAAGCGATGGAACAGGAACAGAAAAAGCAAAACCATACAAAGCAAATAGAACAAAAACAACCAAAATCACTACCCAGACCAAGTCTCCCTCAAGCTCTATAAACTGACCAATACAGTTTACGACCATTACACTCCAGAAAAATGAAGAAGCAAGAATTAGACAATAAACACGAAAAAAACACTGAAGACCATTTAATTGCACAGCCCGCCCCCTCACATAGCTATAACACCAAAAATCAAGCTCTACGGACAATCAAAAATGACTTCCGATCAACTACCACGCAATGTACACATACCAGAAGAGCCATAACATCCTTAACCTCGCATCATCACGCACCAACTCAGAGCCTTCCTACAAATAAAAGCCCTACACCCTACAAACATTTCATCCACAAAAAAAAACCGACACCCAATAAAAGATGTCGGATTTATTTACAACGTACGCCTAATCTAAACAGCGATCAGAAGTTAGCCGGCGTATTCGCACTAATAATCTCAGCCTCATCCGCCCCGATATTCCGAAATTTATGCGGCAACGTCGTAGGAAAGTAATACCCATCCCCGGCATTCAACACACTCACCGATCCATCCACGGTCAACTCCACCGTGCCACGCGTCACCAGCCCACACTCCTCGCCTTCCGCATGCACGATCGACTCTTCACCGGAGCTCGCGCCCGGCGCGTATTGCTCGCGCAGCAGGCGCATCTGGCGGCTTGGGACCGAGGCGCCGATGAGCAGCAGGCGCAGGCCGTGGCGGCCGAGGTCGGGTTGTTCGTTGGCGCGGAACACGTATTGGTGTTCGCGCGGGGGTTGGTCGAAGGTGAAGAAGTCGGCCAGGGACATCGGGATGCCTTCGAGCAGCTTTTTCAGGGAGCTGACGGAAGGACTGACGCGATTCTGTTCGATCAGGGAGATGGTGGCATTGGTCACGCCGCTACGCCGGGCCAGCTCGCGCTGGGAGAGTTTGTAGCTTTCGCGTACTAGTTTGAGTCGAGAACCCGTATCCATGACAGCCTTATGTGAGAACGACTTAAGGGCGATGGGGGTGGGTGGCGGGTGACGCGCCGAGGGCGCGGATCACGTTGCTCCCGTGTCCCGGAACCGTGAAAGGCGGCTATTAAATCACGTTTGGTGGTGTTGCTCAGCAGGTTCGATGGACGGTGGGATAAAAGTCCTTCTTGCCTTGGTAATACAGCAACTGTGGGAGCGGGCTTGCTCGCGAAAGCGGTGTGTCAGGCGACGGGGATGTTGGCTGATATGGCCCCTTCGCGAGCAAGCCCGCTCCCACAGTTTGATCTCTGGGTGCCAGCTCCATTGATGATGGTTGACGCGCCGCCACCGCTGGCAGGCCAGCTCGCACATTTGCAGCGTTAGTGTCTCAGGTAAAAAACCGGCGGGGTCTTGGGGCCGCCGCCGGGGAGGTAACTTAGATGCCGAAGCGGTCGCGCAGCGAGTAGTAGACGGCGCCGAGGGCGGTCAACGGGGCGGAGAAGGTGCGGCCGCCGATCATTGGCATGTGCGGTAACGAGGCGAAGGCGTCGAAGCGTTCGGCGTCGCCACGGATCATTTCCGAGATCAGTTTGCCGGCCAGGTGCGAGCAGGTGACGCCGTGGCCGCTGTAGCCTTGCATGTAGTAGGCGTTTTTCTCGATCCGGCCGAATTGCGGCATGCGTGACATGGTCAGCAGGAAGTTGCCGGTCCAGCGGTAGTCGATTTTCACGTCCTTGAGCTGCGGGAAGGTCTTGAGGATCTTCGGCCGGATCAGTTGCTCGATGTCGTCCGGTTCACGCGCGCCGTACACCACGCCGCCGCCGTACAGCAGGCGGTTGTCGGCCGTCAGACGGTAGTAATCGAGCAGATAGTTGCAGTCTTCGACGCAGTAGTTGTTGGTGATCAGGCTGCGCGCCTGCTTTTCGGTCAGCGGTTCAGTGACACAGATCTGCGAGCCGCACGGCATGCTTTTCGCGGTCACGCGGTTGTCCAGGCCTTGCGGCAGATACGCGTTGCCGGCGATCAGCAGGTACTTGGCGCGAACCTGGCCTTTGGCGGTACGCACGACGTTGGGCTCGCCGTATTTGATTTCGACGGCAGCCGATTGCTCGTAGATCTTGCCGCCCAGACGCACGATGGCTGCGGCTTCACCGAGGGCCAGGTTCAATGGGTGAACGTGGCCACCCTGCATGTCCAGCATGCCGCCAACGTAGGCGTCGGAGCCGACTTCGCGACGGATGTCAGCGGCGTCGAGCATCTTCAGGTTTTTGTTGCCGTAACGTTCCCAACTGCGCTTCTGCTCGGCCAGGCCGTTGAGTTGTTTCTTGTTCATCGCTGCGAAAATGCCGCCCGGGCGGTAGTCGCATTTGATGTCGTATTCCTTGATCCGCGAGCGGATGATGTCGGCGCCTTCAAAGATCATGCTGCCGAGGATTTCTGCGGTCCTGTCGCCGTAGCGCTCTTCGATCACATCGACGTCGCGGCTGTAGGAGTTGACCAGTTGACCGCCGTTGCGACCGCTGGCGCCGTAGCCGACTTTCGCCGCTTCGAGCACGGTCACTTTGTACCCGGCTTCAGTCAGGAACAGCGCCGAGGACAGGCCGGTGTAGCCGGCACCGATGATGCAGACATCGCACTCGACCGACTCTTCAAGAATCGGGAAGTCGATGACTTCGTTGCGGGTGGCGGCGTAGTAGCTGTTGACGTGTTGTTGTTTCATTTTATTGTTCTCCGAGGGTCGCCGGTTCAGGGCGACCACCGTTGTATAAAAGTTAGAGCTTGATCCAGGTCGCTTTCAGCTCGGTGTACTTGTCGAACGCATGCAGCGATTTGTCGCGACCGTTGCCCGATTGTTTGAAGCCACCGAACGGCGCGGTCATGTCGCCGCCGTCGTACTGGTTGACCCAGACGCTGCCGGCACGCAGGCCACGGGCGAAGGTGTGCGCCTTGCTCAGGTTGCTGGTCCACACGCCGGCGGCGAGGCCGAAGATGCTGTCGTTGGCGATCTGCAGCGCTTCTTCAACGGTGTCAAAGGTGATCAGCGACAGCACCGGGCCGAAGATTTCTTCGCGGGCGATGGTCATGGCATTGGTCACGCCGTCGAACAACGCCGGTTGCACGTAGAGGCCGCCGGTTTCTTCGAGGGTGCGCTGGCCGCCGGCAATCAGCTCGGCGCCCTGCTCGCGGCCGATGCTGATGTAGCGCAGCACGTTGTCGAGTTGGCGCTGATCGACCACGGCACCGACGGTGGTCGCCGGGTCAAGTGCATGCCCCGGCTTCCACGCTTGCAGCGCTTCGACCAGCAGCGGAATGAATTGCTCGCGGATCGAACGCTCGACCAGCAAGCGTGAACCGGCGGTGCACACTTCGCCCTGGTTGAAGGCAATGGCGCCGGCCGCCGCTTGTGCTGCCGCGCGCAAGTCCGGTGCGTCGGCAAACACCACGTTCGGACTCTTGCCCCCTGCTTCGAGCCAGACGCGTTTCATGTTGCTTTGGCCGGCATAAATCATCAGTTGCTTGGCAATTGCCGTGGAGCCGGTGAAGGCCAGCACGTCGACGTCCATGTGCAGCGCCAACGCCTTGCCGACGGTGTGACCGAAACCCGGCAGAACGTTGAACACGCCTTTCGGAATGCCCGCGTCCAACGCCAGCTGGGCGATGCGGATGGCGGTCAGAGGCGATTTTTCCGAAGGCTTGAGGATGAACGAGTTACCCGCTGCCAGGGCTGGCGCGAACTTCCAGCTGGCCATGATCAGCGGAAAATTCCACGGCACGATGGCCGCCACGACGCCGGATGGCTCGCGGGTGACGAGGCCGAGTTGATCGTGCGGAGTGGCGGCGACTTCGTCGTAGATCTTGTCGATGGCTTCAGCGCTCCAGCGGATCGCGTTAGCGGTCGCCGGGATGTCGATGCTCATCGAGTCGCTGATCGGTTTACCCATGTCGAGGGTTTCCAGCAGCGCCAGCTCTTCCTGGTGTTGCAGGATCAGATCAGCGAAACGAATCAGGATACGTTTACGCTCGGCCGGGGCCTTGTGCGCCCACACGCCGGAGTTGAACGATTGACGTGCGACGTCGACGGCGAGGTTGGCGTCGGCTTCATCGGTGCTGGCCACGGAGGCGAGGAAACGGCCATCGACGGGGCTCAGGCATTCGAAAGTGGCGCCGCTGATCGCCGGGCGATATTCGCCATTGATGAAGGCGCGCGATTCGATGGTCAGGGACTGGAAGCATTGTTCCCAGTCGTTGCGGGTCGTTGTCATTGTTGTGGCTCGACAAGGGGAGTGGATGACGGGCGAACACCCGTCAATCAAATTTGGTAACCGAATCCCCTGTGGGAGCGGGCTTGCTCGCGAAGGCGTCGGTACGTCCAGCATCTTCACTGCGAGACACATCGCTTTCGCGAGCAAGCCCGCTCCCACAGGGGGTCGGTGTTGGTCTGCGAATCAGACCGTATGCAGATACCAGTTGTACTCAAGGTCAGAGATCGAGTTTTCGAACTCGGCCAGCTCGCTTTCCTTGCACGCGACGAACACGTCGATGTACATCGGGTCGATGTAGCGGGCCATGACTTCGCTGTCGTCCAGCTCACGCAGGGCGTCGCGCAGGTTGTTCGGCAGGCTCTGTTCGTTCTGCTCGTAGCTGTTGCCTTCAACCGGCGCGCCCGGCTCGATCTGATTGGTCAGGCCGTGGTGAATACCGGCCAGCACCGAGGCCATCAGCAGGTACGGGTTGGCATCGGCACCCGCCACGCGGTGCTCGATGCGCACAGCGTCGGCCGAACCGGTCGGCACACGTACCGCCACGGTGCGGTTGTCGATGCCCCAGCTCGGCGAGTTCGGCACGTAGAACTGCGCGCCGAAGCGGCGGTACGAGTTGACGTTCGGGCAGAGGAAGGCCATTTGCGCAGGCAGGGTCTCCAGCACACCGCCGATCGCGTGTCGCAGCGCGGCGTTCTGCTCGGGATCCTCGCTGGCGAAGATGTTGTTGCCCTCTTTGTCCAGAATCGAAATGTGCACGTGCAGACCGTTGCCCGCCTGGCCCGGATACGGCTTGGCCATGAAGGTGGTGTCCATCTCGTGGTCGTAGGCGATGTTCTTCACCAGACGCTTGAGCAGGACCGCGTAGTCGCAGGCCTTGATCGGGTCGGAGACGTGATGCAGGTTGACTTCGAACTGCGCCGGGGCGCTTTCCTTGACGATGGCGTCAGCCGGGATGCCCTGCTCTTTCGCGCCTTCGAGGATGTCTTGCAGGCAATCGACGTATTCGTCGAGGTCGTCGATCAGGTACACCTGAGTCGACACCGGGCGCTTGCCGGACACTGGCGAACGTGGCGACTGCGGACGGCCGTTCACGTTGTCCTGATCGATCAGGTAGAACTCGAGTTCGAACGCGGCGCAGATGGTCAGGCCCAGTTCGTCGAACTTGCGCACGACGTTGGCCAGCACTTCACGCGGGTCGGCGAAGAACGGCTCGCCTTCGATCTCGTGCATGGTCATCAACAGTTGCGCGGTAGGACGCTTCTGCCACGGCTCGATGCTCAGGGTGCCCGGGATCGGGTAGCAGATGCGGTCAGCGTCGCCGATGTCCAGACCCAGGCCGGTGCTTTCCACCGTGGAGCCATTGATGTCGAGAGCGAAGAGCGAGGCCGGCAGGTTGATGCCTTTCTCGTAAACCTTGTGAAGACTGGTGCGCTCGATGCGCTTGCCGCGCACCACACCGTTCATGTCTGCAATCAGAAGGTCGACGTACAAAACCTCAGGATGTTTCTTAAGGAATGCGTTTGCTTCGTTGAGTTGAACGGCACGCAGAGGGACCGACATGATGCACCTATTTAGCTGTTAATTATTATGTTCACTGCTCTTTCACGGAGCCAGTCAACCCGAACGGCAAAGTGAAGTCAATAGCGAACAGATGACCGCTCAGGGTTTATTTTTCGGGCTTTTTTTAACACTCACGTGCCAACACTGGCGCCAGATGCCCGAGAACCATGAAGATTTGATGAACGGCGTTTAGAATTTTTTACATGGCAGTTGTTAATTAAAATCAACGAGGCTAAGCTCCGGAAAAGCTCGTTCAAGTGTCAAACTTCGAGGTGAATAAAAATGGCATTCAAGCCATTGATCGGCGTTACTGCGTGCGTCAAACAGATTGGCCTGCACCCCTATCACATCAGCGGCGACAAATACGTTCGCGCTGTCAGCGTTGCGGCGCTGGGGTTGCCGGTGGTCATTCCTTCCCTTGGCAAACTGACTGAAGTCGAAGACCTGCTCGGTCAACTCGACGGTCTGTTGCTGACCGGCTCGCCGTCGAATGTGGAACCCTTCCACTATCAAGGCCCGGCCAGCTCCCCCGGTACGGATCACGATCCGGCGCGGGACGCCACCACCCTTCCTTTATTACGTGCAGCCATCGCGGCGGGCGTTCCGGTGCTCGGCATCTGCCGTGGCTTCCAGGAAATGAACGTAGCCTTCGGCGGCAGCCTGCACCAGAAGGTCCACGAGCTGCCGGGCATGCTCGATCACCGCGAAGCCGACAGCCCGGACGTGGCCGTGCAATACGCACCGGCGCATGCCGTCACGGTGCTGGCCGGTGGGGTGTTCGAAGCGCTGGAGTTGCCGGGCGAGTTTCAGGTCAACTCGATTCACAGTCAGGGCATCGACCGCCTCGCTCCCGGCCTGCGCGCCGAAGCTGTGGCGCCGGATGGCCTGATCGAGGCGATCTCGGTCGAGCACAGCCCGACCTTCGCCCTCGGCGTGCAATGGCACCCTGAATGGCAAGTGCTGGACAACCCGAACTACCTGAAGATTTTCCAGGCGTTCGGCGAGGCTTGCCGGCAACGTGCGGCGCGGCGCAACAAGCGCTGACCCCCCCCAGGATTTCATCACTGTTTACTGCCCCCACGGGGTCGGCGGCTGTGCGTGTGCGCATCCGTCATCCGTGAAAACAACAAACCGTAATAACAACAAGTACGACCCAGGCAGCCAGGACGGCGGCGCCGACCAAGCCGGATCGGTATGAGCAGTGCCCGTCAGGACAACGCAAAACCCTGTGGGAGCGGGCTTGCTCGCGAAAGCGGAGTGTCAGACAACAACGACGTCGACTGACACGGCGCATTCGCGAGCAAGCCCGCTCCCACAGGGGATGTGATCCGACAGGAAATGCGCATATCGCTCTGCAATCCACTTTTAAGCCAGGCCACGTTGGCCCGGCGAACGAAACCTGTTGGGAGTTTCACATGGCAAACGCCTCCAGCACTTACAGGAAGGCACTTGAAGGCCACCAGCAACCGAAAAAGGTTCTGGTGAAAGTCGACCGTGTCACCAAGAAGTTCGACGAAACCACCGCTGTGGACGATGTGTCCCTGGAGATCCATCAGGGCGAGATCTTCGCGCTGCTGGGCGGCTCCGGCTCGGGCAAATCGACCCTGCTGCGCATGCTCGCCGGTTTCGAGCGCCCGACTGAAGGGCGGATTCTGCTCGACGGCGTGGACATCACCGACATGCCGCCGTACGAACGGCCGATCAACATGATGTTCCAGTCGTACGCGCTGTTCCCGCACATGACCGTGGCACAGAACATTGCCTTCGGTTTGAAGCAGGACCGTTTGCCGGCCAGCGAAATCGACGCCCGCGTCGAAGAGATGCTGCGCCTGGTGCACATGACCCAATACGCCAAGCGCAAACCCCATCAGTTGTCCGGCGGTCAGCGTCAACGCGTCGCCCTCGCCCGCTCCCTGGCCAAACGTCCGAAGCTGTTGCTGCTCGACGAACCGATGGGCGCGCTGGATAAAAAGCTGCGCTCGCAAATGCAACTGGAGCTGGTGCAAATCATCGAGCGCGTCGGCGTGACCTGCGTGATGGTGACCCACGACCAGGAAGAGGCCATGACCATGGCCGAGCGCATCGCGATCATGCACCTGGGCTGGATCGCCCAGATCGGCAGCCCGGTCGACATCTATGAAGCACCGGTCAGCCGCATGGTCTGCGAATTCATCGGCAACGTGAACGCCTTCGACGGCACCGTGGTAGAAGACCTTGAAGGTCACGCGATCATCCACAGCCCGGACTTGCAGCAGAAGATCTACGTCGGCCACGGCGTCAGCACCTCGGTGCAGGACAAGTCGATCACCTACGCGATCCGCCCGGAAAAAATGCTCGTCAGCACCCTCAAGCCAGAGACCCGTTACAACTGGTCGGAAGGCAAGGTGCATGACATTGCCTACCTCGGCGGCCACTCGGTGTTCTACGTCGAACTGCCTGGCGGCAAGATCGTCCAGTCGTTCATGGCCAACGCCGAACGCCGTGGCGCGCGTCCGACCTGGGACGACAAGGTCTACGTCTGGTGGGAAGACGACAGCGGCGTGGTACTGCGCTCATGAGAACCTTCAATCAGCAATTCCTGCGCCTGGTGCCCAGCGGGCGAAAATGGGTCATTGGCATACCGTTCATCTGGCTGTTCCTGTTCTTCATGCTGCCGTTCTTCCTGGTGATGAAGATCAGTTTCTCGGAAGCCGCGCTGTCGATCCCGCCATACACGGAGATCTACACCTACGCCGAACAGAAATTCCAGCTGATGCTCAACATCGGCAACTACACCATGCTCGGCGAAGACGAGCTGTACCTGTCGGCCTACCTCGGTTCGCTGAAGGTCGCGGCGCTGAGCACGCTGATGTGCCTGGTAATCGGTTTCCCGATGGCCTACGCAATCACCAAGGCGAGCAAGGAAGCGCAAAACGTCCTGCTGCTGTTGATCATGATGCCGACCTGGACCGCGATCCTGATCCGCGTTTACGCATGGATGGGCATCCTCAGCAACAACGGTCTGCTCAATGCGTTTCTGATGTGGACGGGGCTGACCGATCACCCGATCGAGATCCTCAACACCAACACCGCTGTGTACATCGGTGTGGTCTACGCCTACCTGCCGTTCATGGTGCTGCCGCTGTACGCCAACCTGGTGAAGCACGATGGCAGCCTGCTGGAGGCCGCGTCTGACCTGGGTTCAAGCAACTTCAACAACTTCTGGAAAATCACCGTGCCGCTGGCCAAGAACGGGATAATCGCCGGCTGCATGCTGGTGTTCATTCCGGTGGTGGGTGAGTTCGTGATCCCGGAACTGCTGGGTGGCCCGGAGACGCTGATGATCGGTCGCGTGCTGTGGCAAGAGTTCTTCAATAACCGCGACTGGCCGGTGGCATCTGCACTGGCGGTAGTGATGCTGTTGATCCTGATTGTGCCGATTCTGCTGTTCAACCGCAGTCAGGCCAAAGAGATGGAGGCACGGGGATGAAACGCTTCGGTTTTTCCAAGTTCATGTTGATCTTCGGCCTGATGTTCATTTATCTGCCGATGCTGATCCTGGTGATCTACTCGTTCAACGCCTCGAAACTGGTGACGGTGTGGGGCGGCTGGTCGGTGAAGTGGTACGTCGGCCTGCTCGACAACACGCAACTGATGGGCTCGGTAGTGCGCTCGCTGGAAATCGCCTGCTACACCGCGATTGCTGCCGTTGCGCTGGGCACCCTCGCCGCGTTCGTTCTGACTCGCGTCACACGCTTCAAGGGTCGCACGCTGTTCGGTGGTCTGGTGACCGCGCCGTTGGTGATGCCAGAGGTGATCACCGGTCTGTCGCTGTTGTTGCTGTTCGTGGCCATGGCGCAGTTGATCGGCTGGCCACAGGAACGTGGCATCGTCACCATCTGGATCGCTCACACCACATTTTGTGCCGCTTATGTGGCAGTGGTAGTCTCCGCCCGCCTGCGTGAACTGGATCTGTCGATCGAAGAAGCCGCGATGGATCTGGGGGCCAAACCGTTCAAGGTGTTTTTCCTGATCACCATTCCGATGATCGCGCCGTCGCTGGCTGCGGGCGGCATGATGTCGTTCGCCCTGTCGCTGGATGACCTGGTGCTGGCGAGCTTCGTCTCCGGCCCGGGTTCGACGACGCTGCCGATGGAAGTGTTCTCGGCGGTGCGTCTGGGCGTGAAGCCTGAGATCAACGCCGTGGCCAGCCTGATTCTGCTGGCAGTGTCACTGGTGACCTTCCTGGTCTGGTACTTCGGCCGCAAGGCAGAGGCCAACCGCAAGCGGGCGATTCAGGAAGCGATGGATCAGACGGCGAATGAGTCGTGGCAACAGCCGCAACGCGCCGCCACTGCCGCAGCCTGACAATGTGATGAGGAGCCAGTGTGGTGAGGGGGTTTATCCCCTCGCCACACAAGCTCCCTCGCCACAGGTCAGGTGTGCAGCTGTTTGGGTTTTGTGCTTTTGCTTAAAAGCTTTTGAATAAGAAGAATGGAGTTGTACCGATGAAAATGTTTGGCAGGACTCTGCTGACACTGTCCTTAATGGGCGCAATGGTCATGGGCGCCCAGGCCAACGACAAGGTGCTGCGTGTTTACAACTGGTCCGATTACATCGCGCCGGACACCGTCAAGAAGTTCGAAGACGAGACCGGCATCCGCGTGACCTATGACGTGTTCGACAGCAACGAGACCCTTGAGGCGCGCTTGCTGGCGGGCAAATCCGGTTATGACCTGGTCGTACCGTCGAACAGTTTCCTGGCCAAGCAGATCAAGGCCGGTGTCTATCAGACGCTGGACAAATCGAAGCTGCCGAACTGGAAGAATCTCAACCCGGTGCTGTTGAAAAACGCCGCTGCCAGTGATCCGGACAACGCCCATGCGTTCCCGTACATGTGGGGCTCGATCGGCATCGGTTTCAACCCGGCCAAGGTCAAGGAAGTGCTCGGCGCCAACGCCCCGACCGACTCCTGGGACTTGCTGTTCAACCCGCAAAATGCTGAAAAACTGAAAGCCTGCGGCATCAGCTTCCTCGACTCGCCGACCGAAATGATCCCGGCCGCCCTGCACTACCTGGGCTATCCGGTGAACGACAAGGACACCGCGCACATCAAGGAAGCCGAGGCGCTGTTCATGAAGATCCGCCCGTACGTGGCGTACTTCCATTCTTCGAAGTACATCTCGGACCTGGCCAACGGCAATATTTGCGTGGCGGTCGGGTACTCCGGTGACGTGCTGCAGGCCAAGGCCCGCGCCGTGGAAGCCGGCAACAAGGTGAAGATCGACTACAGCATTCCGAAGGAAGGCGCCGGCAGTTTCTACGACATGGTCGCGATCCCGCGTGATGCCGCCAACGTCGACAACGCCTACCTGTTCATGAACTTCCTGATGCGTCCGGACATCATTGCCGAGATCACCAACAGCAACGGCTACAGCAACGCCAACGCGGCGGCCACGCCACTGGTGGACGAAGCGATCCGCAACGACCCGGGCTCGTACCCGTCGCAGGCGGTGATGGCGACGCTTTATGCGGTGCCGGATCAGCCGATTGCCACACAGCGAATCATGACCCGGGGCTGGACCCGGGTGAAACTCGGCAAGTAAAAACACCAGCGATCAAAAATGTGGGAGCGAGCCTGCTCGCGAAGCAATATTTCAGGTGATGAAGAGGCTGAAGGTGCCGACGCCTTCGCGAGCAGGCTCGCTCCCACAGTGAAGCAATGCAGTGCTGAAAAAGTTCCCGTTCACGCAGCGCCTTACCACCGCTGCACCCTGCATTGAACGGCCTCACCTGGCTCCCTCGGCTCAGGTGAATTCAGGCGCCCTCGGGCGCCTTTTTTTGTGCGCTCAATTCAGCGGCCATTCCTGCAGGATCCGGTAACGCCCCTTGTGCGATTCGAACAGGGCAAAGCGCTCGGCGCGCAGGAAGAAATCCGCCGGCGTGGCGGATTCCGGCTCCGCTGCACGGTAGTCACGGGCCAGGGTCAGGTGCGGGCGAAACTCGCGCGCAGACGCTTCGAAGCCAAACGGCAACATCGCCTGTTCCAGCGCATAGACCAGGCGCAACAATGCCGGTGGTGCCTGCTCGGGCGCCAACGACAGGATCCCGGCCCGATGCCAGACCTGCAGGCGATCCAGCGCAACCCTCAACGTTTCACCTGGCGTGCGCACCTTGCCGGCGGCCTCGCAGACTTCATTGATCTGCGCCAGCGGCACGGCACCGAGGAACAGCAGCGTCAGGTGAAAGTTATCCGCCGGCACCGGTTTGCCGGTGCGCAGCCCAAGATCGCCGCGCCATTGAGCAATGGCCTTGCGTTGTAATGGCGGACAGTCGAGGGCGAAAAACAGTCGCTTGGCGGGAAGATCCATTCGCACTTCATCGATCATGGCCCTGCTCCTTCGCTCGTCGATCAGGCGATTCTACACAGCCTTCTCTGACGACTCGCGACACCCGGCTATAGTTCAAGGATTGCCATCGAACCAGAGGCCGTCATGCGCGAGATTCTCAGCAAAGAGCCGTGGTGGGCCAGACCACCGAACCCCGGGCAGGATGAAGCCGAGCTGGAGTGGGGCTGGCTGGTGCATTACAGCGAAGGTGAACCGCGTTTCGAATTCGTTTGCGAACGGCCTACGGACGAAGAAATCCGCAACCGCAAAAGCTGCCGGATTACCCCCTCCTCTGAATGACCGCAAGCCCATGTGGGAGCGAGCCTCGTCGCGGGCAAGTCGAATCATCGCCGCGCCGCTCCCACAGGGATGTGTGGCGCACGGATAATCGTGGCATTTCAGCAGAACCTGTGGGAGCGGGCTTGCTCGCGAAGCGGTCGGCACAGCCAGCATCTTCAGCGACTGAACCGCCGCCATCGCGAGCAGGCTCACTCCTGCACGGAACAGGTGAATTTCAGGATTCAAGAATGTTCTTGAAACCGCCAAAAATCATGCGCTGACCATCAAACCCCATCGGGTTGACGTCCGGTTGCATGCGCGGGTCCTCCATCATTTTGGCCATGCCGGCGTCGCGGGTGGCTTTGTCCGGCCAGATCAGCCAGCCGGACGAAACCGTCTCGCCGTCCTTGAGTTTTACCGCCATCGGGAATGACGTGACTTTGCCCTCCGGCACGTCATCGCCCCAGCACTGAACGACATCCTTTGCGCCGTATTCCTTGAACAGTTTCGCGGCGATCTCACAGTGTTTTTTGTACTGCTCGCGATTGGCATTCGGTACAGGTGCTACGAAAATATCGATGTAAGCCATGATCACTCTCCTTGCACGTTGGGTTCGATCTGCTGAGTAGTCGATTCCGGCGGCCGCCATTCGACACGATTCACACCCAGCCCGACCGACGGTTGTTCTGCTCCGCCAAGGCTGCCCTCAACCTGACCGGCGATGTGCAACGTACCGGCCATGACCCCGGTGGTCGGGTTTTGCAGCAGTTTCGACCAGGCCTTGTCAAAGGTGCTGCCCAGGCTGCTGCGAATCAGCGCTTCGCTGTCGGGTCGATCACTGGCCTGGATGATCGCGCGAATGCCCGCTACGCCGATCGAAATCACCCCGCCCACCAACTTGCCCGCCGCAGCCGCCACCGCGCTGGCCGCACCGCGCGGGGCCATTTCCGCTTCCATTCGCTGGCTGGCGCGTTTGGCCACGGGCGCCATACCGGCGTCGGTCGAGGCAATCCCCTTGCTGCCGCCCTCGGTGTGGACCTTGTCGATCAGCGCGGCATACGCCGGCAGGGTGTTCAGCGGTTCGGTACTGATGACCTGATACAGCGAAGCATCGCGCGCCGGCGGCGGGCCAAGGGCGATGGCCGGCACTTTCTGCAAGTGCCCGTTGAGCTGGGCCACCGGCACACCGTAACGCTGGGCGATGAGCGGCATCTGCTGGGCCATCAGTTGCGCATAGAACGCCGTGGCCTGACCGAGGATCGCATCCGGATCGATCTCCACCGCGACCGGCGCCAGCACCCTTTCCTGATACTGCTCAAGCAGATAGCTCGCCAGACGCTTGGCCGACGCATCCTGTTCGCCGCCGGCGCTGATCGTGTACCAACTGACCTTCATCGACAGCCATTCCTGGGTCCAATAGCTGCTGAACCACGGAATGAAATTTTCTTCAGTTTGCTCATAGACGCGAATACGCCAATGTTCCATCGAGCCCCGGGCAAATACCTTGACCTGCTCGGCGGACTGCTGCGAGGCGCTGACGATGTCGCGGTCGATCTGCTTCCAGGTCGCGGGCGACACCACCACGGCCGGTGGCGTCACCGGGGCCCGAGCCGAGGAAGCGCAGCCAGCCAGCAGCAACAGTGCGGCGACGAACAGCGCACGCAGGTTCACAGTGGTGGAGTCCTTGAATGGAGGAAAACAGATTTGAGTATAGGTGCGAGGGGTTGGGCCGTTTGTCGGTTGTGGCTGCATTGGCCCCATCGCGAGCAGGCTCGCTCCCACTTTGAAATACGTCCTCCTCTGGGGGGTGGCATCAACCATCAACGCCGTCGATATTCACCATCGCCACGATTGCCTTCCGCCCGCCGCCCGGCAAAGGCACGATTGCCCCATCCGAGACGCAACGAGGAGTACACATCATGATTCGCACCATCGCACTCTCCGTGAGTTTCCCGGTATTCGGCAGCAACTATTACGAGCAGCACGTGGTGTCGCGCAAGGCGCAAGCACTGGTGTTCAACGAAGATTTCGACGATCTGCTGATGCCCGCCGCAAGCAATCACTTCACTAATGAAGTGGTCGGTATCAACGATCAGTTCCGCTTTCTGAGCGACATACTCGCCACCCATTTGCTGGATCTCGAGGCCTCTGCGCCTGCGCATTCCAGCGTCCGGGCGAGCGCTCATTTTTAATCGGTGAGGGCGTTCCCGTTGCGGGAACGCCCTCTTGATATTAAATCAGTCGTCGTCGCGATCACGGTAGTAGCGGTGTCCGTCGCGTCGACCGTCATCACGGTCATCCCAACGCCGGTCATGGTCGTAATAGCGCCCGTGATCTCGGTCGTAATGCCGCCCATGGCGGTAGTCATCATCAAAATCCGCCACACAGCCTGCCAGCAAAACAGCGGCGGCCACGGTCAGCAGCATTGTTGTCGCGTGCTTCATTCAACTCTTCCCTAAAACCAAGGTCTTGACGACGGAACGGCTGTCACTGCCCACGCCTTCAGGACGCAGTGCGCGCAGCCGCTGATACGACCGGACAAACGGACTTTGATTCACTGCCCGACCACGACCGTTGATCGGCGCGCCGCCCGCCCCCGGACAGCGGCGTAATGCCACCTATACTGCTGGTTATCGCCCCCCTCGCAACGGATCTGCGCCTCGATAACAACAAGCAGAGGTGGATCATGGTCTGGCAGCAAATCTACGACCCGTTCGGCAATCCGCTGATCTCTACACTCATGGCCGCCACCCCGGTGGTGGTGATGCTCGCAGCGCTGGCGTTCTTTCACGTCAAGGCGCATCTGGCCGCCCTGCTCGCCCTGGCTTCGGCGCTGCTGATTTCGATCTTCGCCTTCGGCATGCCGGCAAGCATGGCCGGTTCGGCGGCGTTGTTTGGTGCAGCCAATGGTTTGCTGCCGATCGGCTGGATCGTGCTCAACATCATCTTTCTGCACCGCCTGACCACCGAGAACGGCTCATTCAAAGTGCTGCAGGACTCCCTGGCGCGGATCACTGATGACCGCCGTTTGCAGTTGCTGCTGATCGCCTTCTGCTTCGGCGCGTTTTTCGAAGGCGCAGCCGGGTTCGGTACGCCAGTGGCCGTGACCGGGGCGATTCTGACCGGCCTCGGTTTTTCGCCGTTGGCCGCATCCGGGCTGGCGTTGATTGCCAACACCGCACCAGTGGCGTTCGGCGCGCTCGGCACGCCGATCATCACCCTGGCCAAAGTCACCGGGCTGGATGAGATGGAGCTGTCGATGATGGTCGGCCGGCAACTGCCGTTTTTCTCGGTGCTGGTGCCGTTCTGGCTGATCTGGGCGTTTGCCGGGTGGCGCAAGATGCTGGAGATCTGGCCGGCGATTCTGGTGGCCGGGGTCAGTTTCGCGGTGCCGCAGTTCCTGGTATCGAACTACCATGGGCCAATGCTGGTGGACGTGATCGCCGCACTGATCTCCATGGCCTGCCTGACTCTGTTTCTGCGGGTCTGGAAACCGGCGACGGTGTACACCTCCGCCGCCCTGTCCGGGCGAATCGACAACTCCAGGGTCGAGGAAGAAAAAGTTACCGCCAGTGCCACCTTCAGCGATCAGGCACGCCCGGCGGTGATGCGCGCGTGGATGCCATGGATCATCCTCACCGTGTTCGTGTTTGCCTGGGGCACCCAGGGTTTCAAGAATATTTTCGACGTGCGCCCGGCGCTGGACCCGGTAACGCATTCCGTCAAACTCGATCCGCAAGGCAAACCGCTCAGCGAGGCCAACCCGATTTTCTCGCCGGCGCTGACCTTCACCACCCTGCACCTGCAAGTGCAGAAAGTCCCACCGGTGGTGCCGGCGCCGAAAGCCGAAGAGGCGATCTACAAGTTCACCTGGTTCACCGCCACTGGCAGCGGCATTCTGCTGGCGGCGATTGTCGGCGGGCTGCTGATGGGCTACTCGATCCCGCAATTGATCAAGCAGTACCTGCGCACGCTATGGGTGGTGCGGTTTTCGCTGATCACCATTGCGGCGATGCTCGCGCTGGGATTTCTTACGAGGTATTCCGGACTGGACGCGACCATGGGCCTGGCGTTTGCGGCGACCGGGGTGTTTTACCCGATGTTCGGCACCTTGCTCGGCTGGCTCGGCGTGGCGTTGACCGGTTCGGATACCGCCTCGAACGTACTGTTCGGCGGGCTGCAACGGGTGACCTCGGAACAGTTGGGCATCAGCCCCGTCCTGATGGCGGCGGCCAACAGCTCCGGCGGGGTTATGGGCAAGATGGTCGATGCACAATCAATCGTGGTCGCCTCCACCGCCACCCGCTGGTATGGGCATGAGGGCGAAATTCTGCGCTACGTGTTCTTCCACTCGATCGTACTGGCGATGCTGGTCGGTGGGCTGGTGACGCTGCAGGCGTATGTGGCGCCGTTTACGCACATGGTGGTTGGCGGACATTGAGGTCAATTCCGAAGACCTCTTCGCGAGCAGGCTCGCTCCCACAGGGGGCATGCATTCCAATGTGGGAGCGAGCCTACTCGCGAAGAGCTATTTCATTCAACCAAAGACAGCCTGCCCCACCACCTTCGGCAGCAAGCCCCCTCCCACATTTGAAATGCATACCCCCTGTGGGAGCGGGCTTGCTCGCGAAAGCGGTATGCCATTCAACCAAAAACTGCCTGCCCCACCACCTTCGCGAGCAAGCCCCCTCCCACAATATGGCTCTGCGTCGTTTAGCGGATTGATGAGCCATGCGCATAACTCTATAGCGCAAATCCGCAAAAACCTTTTCCCCCTTGCGCAGGTCATTCCAAGAACGAGACCGGCAAGCATGCCGGCGCGCCCGAGCGGGCCTTTTCACCCCTGCCGTCCTGATTCAGCCAGAGAGGGATCGAAGCATGACGATTTCCCGACGTAGATTCCTGATCCTCGGTGCCGTGACCGCCACGGCCTTCGCGATGCCGCCGTTCATCAGCCTCAAGGCCTACGCGGCCAACCTGGAGCAACCGGCCATGAGCAAAGTGACGATTCAAGTCAACGGCAAGCCGCAAGCCCTTGAAGTCGACAACCGCACCACCCTGCTCGACGCCCTGCGCGAGCACCTGCACCTGACCGGCAGCAAAAAAGGCTGCGACCACGGCCAATGTGGCGCCTGTACGGTGATTGCCGATGGCCGGCGGATCAATGCCTGCCTGACCTTGGCGGTGATGCACGAAGGCAGCGAAATCACCACCATCGAAGGCCTCGGCATGCCCGACAATCTACACCCGATGCAGGCCGCGTTCATCAAGCACGACGGCTATCAGTGCGGCTATTGCACGCCGGGGCAGATCTGCTCGGCGGTGGCGGTGCTCAAGGAAATCCGCGACGGCATCCCCAGCCATGCCAGCCCCAGCCTGACCGATGCACCGCAACTGATTGCCGCTGAATTCCAGGAGCGCATGAGCGGCAACATCTGCCGCTGCGGTGCCTACTCGAACATCATCGAAGCGATCACTGAAGTTGCGGAGGTGCCGGCATGAGACCGTTCAACTACAGCCGCGCCGACTCCCCCGCCGCAGCGGCCGCACAAGCGGCACAGGTCGAAGGCGCGAAGTTCATCGCCGGCGGTACCAACCTGCTGGACCTGATGAAACTCGACATCGAAACCCCGCTGCACCTGATCGACATCAACCATCTGGGCCTTGATCAAATTGAAGCCACACCTGAAGGCGGATTGCGCATCGGCGCACTGGTGCGCAACACCGATCTGGCCGCCGACAGCCGCGTGCGCAAGGACTACGCCCTGCTCGCGCGCGCCTTGCTCGCCGGCGCCTCGGGCCAGTTGCGCAACATGGCGAGCACCGCCGGCAACCTGCTGCAACGCACCCGCTGTGCCTACTTCTATGACGTCAATCAGGCCTGCAACAAACGCCAGCCCGGCAGTGGGTGTGCGGCGATTGGCGGGGTCAGTCGGCAACTGGGGCTGATCGGCGTCAGCGACGCCTGCATCGCCACCCACCCCAGCGACATGGCGATTGCCATGCGCGCACTCGACGCGCAGGTTGAAACGGTCAAGCCCGACGGCACGACCCGCCGCATCGCCATTGCCGACTTCCATCAACTCCCGGGCAACACGCCGAACATCGAAACCAGCCTCACGCCCGGCGAGTTCATCACCTCCGTGACCCTGCCCGCTCCGGTCGGCGGCACGCACCTTTATCACAAGGTGCGCGATCGCTCGTCGTACGCCTTTGCCCTGGTGTCGGTCGGGGTGATCCTGCAAAAAGACGGCAGCGGCCGCGTGGCGGTCGGTGGGATAGCGCCCAAACCATGGCGCGTCGAAGACGCCGACGCGTTGCTGCCCAACGGCGCGAAAGCCGTGAGCGAACGCCTGCTCGACGGCGCAACACCGACCCACGACAACCAATTCAAACTGACCTTGGTCGAGCGCACGCTCGGCTCGGTGTTGGCGCAAGCGAGGGACGAAGCATGAAATTCGACACGCCCGCTACCACCAACCCGATCGATCAGTTGAAAGTCATCGGCAAACCCACCGACCGCGTCGAAGGCCCGCTGAAAACCAGCGGCCAGGCGCCATACGCCTACGAGCAACACCACGTGGTGGCGAATCAGGCCTACGGCTTCATGGTCGGCTCGGCCATCGCCAAAGGCCGCATCAACCACATCGATCTCGACGCAGCCGAAGCCGCGCCCGGCGTGCTGGCCATCGTCACCGCTGCCAATGCCGGCAAGCTCGGCAAGGGCAAATACAACTCGGCGCCGCTGCTGGCCGGGCCCGACGTGCAGCACTATCACCAGGCCGTAGCGCTAGTGGTTGCCGAAACCTTCGAGCAGGCTCGCGCCGCTGCACAACTGGTCAAGGTCGACTATGTCACGACCAAGGGCGAGTTCGACCTGGCCAGCGTGCGCGATCAGGGCGTGGAGCCGAAAGACGAATTGCCCGACGTCAGACACGGCGATTTCGCCGGGGCGTTCGCCGCCGCTGCGGTGCAGTTCGACCAGACTTACACCACCCCCGATCAGTCCCACGCGATGATGGAGCCGCACGCAACATTGGCGGCATGGCAAGGCGATCAACTGACCCTGTGGACGTCCAACCAGATGATCGCCTGGAGTGTCGGCGACGTCGCCGCCACCCTTGGCCTGCCCAAGGACAAAGTGCGCCTGATCTCGCCGTACATTGGCGGCGGCTTTGGCGGCAAACTGTTCATCCGCGCCGACGCGATCCTCGCTGCCCTCGGGGCGCGTCTGGCCAACCGCCCGGTAAAAGTCGCCCTCGCCCGGCCGCAGATCGCCAATAACACCACTCACCGCCCCGCGACCATCCAGCGGATTCGCATGGGTGCGACAGCGGACGGCAAGCTCACAGCCATCGCTCATGAAGGCTGGTCGGGCAACCTCAAGGACGGCAAGGTCGAAGTCGCGGCGCAGCCGAGTCAGTTGCTCTATGCCGCAGAAAACCGCCTGGTGAGCATGCGGCTCGCGCCGCTGGATCTGCCCGAAGGCAACGCCATGCGCGCCCCCGGGGAAACCCCGGGGCTGATGGCGCTGGAAATCGCCATGGACGAGATGGCCGAGCAGCTCAAGCTCGACCCCATCCAGTTTCGTATCCTCAACGACACCCAGGTGGATCCGGTGAAAACCGAGCGCCCGTTCTCCCAGCGACGGCTGATCGAATGCCTGCAAACCGGCGCCGAAAAATTCGGCTGGAACCAGCGCAGCGCTACCCCCGGCAGCCGTCGCGAAGGCCGCTGGCTGATCGGCATGGGCGTCGCGGCGGCGATCCGCAATAACCTGCTGCTCAAGTCCGGTGCGCGGGTGCGGCTGGAACGCGACGGCAAGGTCACGGTGGAAACCGACATGACTGACATCGGCACCGGCAGCTACACCATCATCGCCCAGACCGCCGCCGAGATGATGGGCGTCGGCCTTGCAGACGTCACCGTGCATCTGGGGGATTCGAACTTTCCGGTGTCGTCCGGCTCCGGCGGCCAGTTCGGCGCCAACTGCTCGACCGCCGGGGTCTACGCCGCGTGCATGAAACTGCGCGACGCAGTGGCAACCCAGCTGGGCATGACCGGCGCTGACGTCGAGTTCGCCGACGGTCAGGTGCGCTCCGGCGGCAAGACGCTGGCGCTGCGTGATGCCGCAAAAAATGGCGTCGTCGAGGCCGAGGACAGCATCGAATTCGCCGACCTCGCCAAGCAGTATCAGCAGTCGACTTTCGGCGCGCACTTCGTCGAAGTGGCGGTGGACGCGGCGACCGGAGAAGTCCGTGTGCGACGCATGCTTGCGGTGTGCGCAGCGGGGCGGATTCTCAACCCCAAAGCCGCGCGCAGCCAGGTGATAGGCGCGATGACCATGGGCGTCGGTGCTGCATTGATGGAGGAGCTGGCGGTGGACAAACGGCTGGGCTTTTTCGTCAATCACGACCTGGCCGGGTACGAAGTGCCGGTGCATGCCGACATCCCGCATCAGGAGGTGATTTTCCTCGACGAGACCGACCCGGTTTCATCGCCAATGAAAGCCAAGGGTGTGGGGGAGCTGGGGATTTGCGGCGTGAGTGCCGCAGTGGCGAATGCGATCTACAACGCCACCGGGGCGCGGGTACGCGAATATCCGATCACGCTGGACAAGATTCTTTCGTCGTTGCCGCCGATGATCTGAAGCAACCCCACAGAATCGCCCCTCCCTGCGCAGAGAGGGGCGTTCACCGTTACCAGCGATACGTCGCCGAAGCCACGGCGGTGCGCGGATTGCCGTACAGGCAACGGGTCGCGTCGTAGCATCCGGAAATGTAGTCATCATCGGTCAGGTTGGTGACGTTCAGTGCCAGTTTCCATGGCCCGGTCACGTAATGCGCCGAAGCATCGAACACAGTGTACGAGGGGATCTCCAGCGAGTTATCCGCCGCACCCGGGTTACTGCCGACGTAGCGCACGCCCGCGCCCATGCCGAAGTTCTTCAGCCAGCCATCGTGGAAGGTGTAGTCAGCCCACAGCGACGCCATGTTGCGCGGCGTCGGGATGAACGTCGGGGTCTTGCCCTCGCTGACGTCGTTGGCCTTGGTGATCTTTACGTCCTGATAGGTGTAACTGGCGATCACGTCCAGCTCACGGCTCAGGCTTGCCGTGCCTTCCAGCTCGAAACCACGGGAGCGGATTTCGCCGGTCTGCACCGAGTAATTGGGATTGATCGGGCCTGGCGTCAACACGTTAGTCTGGGTGATCTGAAAGACCGCCGCAGTCACCGACGCGTTGCTGTCCTTGGGCACGAATTTGATCCCGGCCTCATACTGCCTGGCCTCGGTCGGATCGAACGGTTTACCGTTGGCATCCAGCCCTGCGTTGGGGGTGAATGCGGTGGAGTAGCTGACGTAGGGTGCCAGGCCGTTGTCCGCCAGGTACACCAGACCGGCTCGACCGCTGAAGGCCTCGTCTTTCTGGTGGGTGGTGGTGTGCGCCAGGTGATCCTGGGTTTCGCTGCTGGCCCAGTCGTAGCGACCGCTCAGGGTCAGGCGCCAGTGCTCGTCGAACTTCAGCTGATCCTGCAGATACAGGCCGGTCTGATTCAGGGTCGAATCGATGTTGCTCGGGTAGCTCTTGTCCGGATCGTTGAAGATCGAGCGGTCGAACGGCACGAACACCGGGTGGTACGCGTTGACCGGCGCCGCGAGGGCATAGACCTCTTTGTCGGTGGCGTCCTGATGCTGATAATCCAGGCCCACGAGCACCGTGTGATCGACCCCGCCGGCACTGAAGTCGGCTTGCGCCTGGTTGTCCACGGTCCAGCGTTTGTAGGTGAAATCGGCGATGCCGGCCCAACGGTCGATGGTCGTCAACGAGCCTGCCTGGAAGCCACCGCCGTAGATCATGTTGTCGTTCAGGTCGAGGTGCGAGTAGCGCAGGTTCTGCCGCACTTGCCAGGTGTCACTCAGGCGTTTGGAGAACTCATAGCCGAACGAATACTGGCGCTTTTCGTACTTCTGAAAGTCTCGGTCGGCCTCGAAGATGTTGCGCTTGATGTGGCCGTTGGGGTTGTAGTCGATGGTGCCCGCCGACGGATAAAAACCATCGCCGGAATTGCTGTCGTCGTACAGGTAACTCGCGAGCAACGTGAAGCGCGTGTCGTCATCCGGCGCAAAGGTAAGCGAGGGCGCCAGTGATTGGCGCTTGTCCTGCCACGGAGTGTCCTTGATGTTCTGGTCGCGCAGCACGCCGACCATGCGGTACGACCACACGCCCTGCTCGTCCAGCGGGCCGGTGCTGTCGAAGTTGATCTGGCGGCGCGCATCGGTGCCGTATTGCACGCCGACTTCGTTGGCCGCCACTGCACTCGGGCGCTTCGATACCTGATTGATCACACCACCAGGATCGCCCTGCCCGTACAACACACCGGCCGGACCGCGCAGTACTTCGACGCGCTCGAGCATGTACGGATCGACCATCCAGCTCGCCAGATTGATCGTGGTCGGCAGTTGCAGGCTATCGAGGTACGTGGTCGGGGAGAAACCGCGAATCACCGTGTACCAGTCCGAGCGATTGTTGGCGCCATAGCTCGACACGCCGGGGGTGTAGCGCAACGCTTCGTTGACCGACTGCACGCCTTGCGCATCCATGCGCTCACGGGTGATGACCGAAATCGATTGCGGGGTTTCGTGGATCGGTGTGCCGGTCTTGGTCGCGCTGATGCTGTTCTGCGCAACGTAACCGTCCACCGGCCCGAACGGCCCATCGACCGTCTCCGGCGCACTGATCGACAGGCTGTCGAGCTGTACCTGGCCGGTGCCGGAAGGCAACGCCTGCAAACGATAAGTCGAGCCAACCTGTACCGCTTCCAGGCCACTGCCGCTGAGCAGCCTTGCCAGCGCCATTTCCAGGGTGTAGCGCCCGCTCAGGCCCGGCGTCTGTTTGCCACGGGTCAGCGCCGGATCGAACGCCTGGGCCACGCCGGCCTGCTCGGCCAAGGTGCTCAAGGCTACGCTGAGGTCACCGGCCGGCACCGCGAAGGTCTGCACGCGGCTCTGGGCGACACTGGCATCGTCAGCCGCCGCCGGCAGCACAGCACCGGCGAGAAAGATCGGAAACAGCGCGGCGGCAAGAGGGTGCAGCCGGACAACGGGGCGGGTCATGGGGTGGATTCCTGGGAGTTGTTTGGGTTTCTCAGGCCATGACGGGCGAGTTCGGGAAAGGGACAGTGAAGCGCTGAATTATTTTTCAGATCACCGCCCCCGGCAGGCGAAGGCCTGCAAAGTTTCGTGGTGAACTCAGGATTTGGGTTTGATCAGCACCAGCCAATCGGTAAAGCGCTGCACGCGAATCGGCAGGTTGGTCTGCAATGCCGCCAGCGCTGCGTTGCTGTCACCGAGCGGGAACGAGCCCGAGACCCGCAACCCGGCCAGCGCCTGCCGATCGAAGTGCAGGACGCCGGAGCGGTAGCGCGCCAGCTCATCGAGCACCTCCACCAGTGGCCGGTCGTCGACCTTGAGCACGCCTCGGGTCCAGCTCGCCGGGTCGCCGTTGGCCAAACCCATCGGGCTGTCGACATGATCGGCAAACACCGTCGCCTGCTGCCCGGCCGCCACCCGCACGGGACCCTCCGGGTGCTCGACCGGGCGCGCGGCAATCGCCGATTCCAGCACGGTGACACGGGTCTGGCCGTCCTCGCGGCGCACCAGGAACTGCGTGCCGAGTGCCGTCACGGTGCCGTGCTCGGTGCGCACCACGAAAGGCCGTTGCGGGTCCTTCGCCACCTCGACCCACAGCTCGCCGCGCTTGAGATCGATCAGCCGTTGCTGGCCGTCGAAATGCAGATCCACCGCCGTGTCGCTGTTGAGCTGCAAGTGGCTGTGATCGGCCAGCACCAGATCGCGCCGCTCGCCCACTGCCGTGCGTTGATCCGCCAGCCACACCGGCGCCTGGCGCACACCTTGCCACGCCACGCTCGCGGCGATCAGCAAGGCCAGACAAGTGCCGGTGCGCCGCAGGGTGCTGCCGCGCTTTGGCGTGAGGACACGGTCGAGGGTCTTGCGCGCGCGGCTCTTCGGCAAGCCGTCGAAACGTCCCCACAGCAGCGCCAGACGCGAAGCCGCCAAAGCATGGCTGGGGTCGGCATCGCGCCATTGGGCGAACGCCTGATGCTGATGATCACTGGCCTCACCGGAGTGCAGCAGCGCCAGCCATTGCGCCGCCGCGACCACCGTTTCATGGCTTGGCTCAGGCCCGTTGTTCACGCGGCACCGCCATACAGCGCGACATAGCAATGCACCATGACCTGAGCGATGTACTGCTTGATCATGCTTTTCGACACACCGAGGTGTTCGGCGATCTCGGCATGGCTCCAGCCGTCCAGGCGATTGAGCAGAAACGCCCGTCGTGGTTTCTCCGCAAGGCCGTCGAGCAGCCGGGCGATGGATTCGAGCAGTTCGATGATCTGATGGAAGTCCTGCGGGCTGATCGCCGCGGCGTCTGCATTTTCATGCGCCAGCACCGCCAGGTATGCCCGCTCCAGCTTGCGCCGGCGCTCGCCATCGATCAGCAGGCGAATCGCCGTGGTCGTGAGAAACGCCCGCGGCTCCTGCAAGCGCTCGGGTTCAGCGAGGGTCAGCACGCGGATGAAGGTGTCCTGCGCCAGATCCGCCGCTCGCTGCGAACAGCCGAGTTTTTTACGCAACCAGTTCTGCAACCAGCCGTGATGGTCGCTGTAAAGCAACGTCAGCAGCTGATTGCGCGGGGATTGGGCGGAAGGCAAATGAGCGGGCACAACGGCATCCTGGGAGGGGGCAACCTACACGAATGCGAATATATTTCATTTGCTAACAAGTGTCACCCAGCGCAAAAAAACGCTAGCGCACTCGCATGAGGTTCCAGCGGGCTGGTGCCTCATTCAGCCTTCGGATATTGCGCGTCGCTGACCTGCTCCATCCAGTCCACCACCTTGCCATCCAGCACTTCGGCAATGGCAATGTGGGTCATCGCCGTGTTCGGTGCAGCACCGTGCCAATGCTTGGCGCCGGGAGCGATCCACACGGTGTCGCCGGGGCGGATATCGCGAACGGGCTGGCCCCACTCCTGCACAAGACCGGCCCCGGCGGTGACGATCAACGTCTGCCCCAACGGATGGGTGTGCCATGCGGTGCGTGCGCCCGGCTCGAACGTCACCGTGGCGCCGCTGACGCGCGCCGCATCGCTGCCCTTGAACGGCGCGTCGACGCGCACGGTGCCGGTGAACCAGTCCGCCGGGCCCTTGGCCGAGGGTTGCGAGCCGTTGGGGGTGACAATGACGCGCAGGGGTTCGTTGGCCTGGGTCTCGCTCGCGAGTAAGGACAAGGTCAATGCGCAAGTGGCAATCGGGTTCATGGCGGTGGTCTCCGGTGAGCAATAACGGCACTTTACCGAGCTGAACTGTTCAGATAATCGACTAGAATTCGAAAAAACTTATGCAGGACACTCATCAATGCTTCGAGAAAACGCCAGTGACCTGCTCGCCTTCCTCGCCGTGGCCCGCGAGCGCAGTTTCACCAAAGCAGCGGCCAAACTCGGCGTCTCGCAATCGGCGCTCAGCCACACCATCCGTGCGCTGGAAGCGCGCCTGGGCCTGCGCCTGCTGACCCGCACCACCCGCAGCGTCTCGCCCACCGAGGCCGGCGAACATCTGCTGCAAACGATCGGCCCGCGTTTCGACGAGATCGAACTGGAACTGGCGGCCCTGAGCAACCTGCGCGAAACCCCGGCAGGCCGCATCCGTATCAGCGCCACCGACCATTCGCTGAACTGGCTGCTACGACCGGTGCTTCAGGCGTTCCTGCCCAAATACCCGGACATTGCCGTGGAGGTGTGTTGCGACTACGGTTTCGTCGACATCGCCGGGCAAGGCTTTGACGCCGGCATACGCCTGGGCGAGGACGTCGCCCAAGGCATGATTGCCACCCGCATCGGCCCGGACATGCGCATGGCGGTGGTCGGCTCGCCCGCCTATTTCGCCAACCGCACGCAACCGGAAACACCGAGAGAGCTGACCGACCATGCCTGCAACAACCTGCGTCTGCCCACCAACGGCGGGTTGTACACCTGGGAGTTCGAAAAGAACGACGAAAGCCTCAAGGTGCGCGTGTCCGGGCAAATCACCCTGAATGGCGTGTACCCGCTACTCGACGCTGCACTCGACGGCTTCGGCCTGAGTTACATCCCGCAAAACATCGTCGCACCGCACCTGGCCGACGGGCGTCTGGTGCAAGTGCTGGCGGACTGGTGCCCGACGTTTGCCGGTTATCACCTGTACTACCCGAGCCGACGGCAGGCAGCGCCGGCGTTTTCGCTGTTGCTGGAGGCGTTGCGTTATCGCGGTTGAGCGCCTACCCCAGCAGCGCAATCAACTGATGACGCTGCGCATCCGTCAGCATCGGCCCGAACCCGGCGCCGGCGTTGTCGGCCATGTAGCGCGGATTACCGGTGCCGGGAATCACGCAGGTCACCGCCGGGTGCGACAGCAGAAACTTCAGCGCCAGTTGCGGCCAACTGTTGACCTGCACATCCGAGACCCAGGCTGGCAGCGGCTTGCCCTTGAGCCGCGCGAGCAACCCGCCACCGCCGAACGGCCGGTTGCAGATCACCGCCACACCGCGCTCGCGGCACATCGGAAGAATGCGCTTCTCGACGCCACGGTCATCGAGGGCGTAGTTGATTTGCAGGAAGTCGAGCGGTTCGGCCTTGAGCAGCGCTTCGACTTCGTCATAGGCCGACGGCGTGTAATGGGTGATGCCGATGTAGCGGATGCGCCCCTGTTCTTTCCATTCACGCAGGGTTGGCAGATGGGTCTGCCAGTCCAGCAGGTTATGAATCTGCATCAGGTCGATGCGTTCGGTACGCAGCAGGCGGAAGGATTGTTCCATCTGCGCGATGCCCTCCTCACGCCCGCGCGTCCATACCTTGGTCGCCAGAAATGCCGGCGAGTGCGGTTGGTGGATCGACAGCAACTCGCCGGTGGTTTGCTCGGCGCGGCCGTACATCGGTGAGCTGTCGATCAGCGTGCCACCCTTTCGGAATAGCTCGTCGAGCACGGCAGGCAGTTGTTTGTAAGCAGTTTCACCGGGCGCAACGTCGAAGCCGCGATAGGTGCCCAAGCCCACCAGGGGCAGCAGCTCGGAGCTTGAGGGGATGGCGCGGGTCTGCATGGTCTGGTCTCCTGAGGCGCTCGACGAGGTGGCGGTGGCCAACGCCCGGTGCAAGGTGAAAACCGCCGAAACCCCGGCAGCCAGCGTGAGCAGACGACGCCGCGAGTAACCCTCAGTGTGGCGCATGCCGGTGCTCCTGCTACGTGGATCTGTTGCAGGGTATGTGGCATGGCAATCAGCAGACAACGCTGGACTACACTGCCACGACGCACCTGCGCGTCCCGTTAAAGTTAGCCGAATGTCCCGAACCGTCCTGTCACTCGTCGCATTGATCGTCGCCCTGTACCTGGCGCTGTGCGCGGCGGCGTTCGTGTTTCAGCGCTCGCTGATCTATTTCCCCCGGCCTGACAGCGCCATCACCACCCCGGATTCGCGGCTGAAACTGGCGATGCCGGATGCCGATGTGTGGGTAAGCGTTCGCGAGCACACCGGCCCCAAGGCGCTGATCTACTTTGGCGGCAACGCCGAGGACGTGTCACGCAATCTGCCTTCGTTCAGCCAGGCCTTTCCCGAGTACGCCGTGTTTCTCATGAACTACCGGGGGTTTGGCGGCAGTGGCGGCGCGCCCTCGGAGGAAGCGATTGCCGAAGATGCGCTGGCACTGTTTGACCGGGTGTACGCCAGCCATCCGCAGATTGCCGTGGTCGGCCGCAGCCTGGGTTCCGGGGTGGCGGTGCGGCTGGCGAGTCAGCGTCCGGCGACCCGGTTGATTTTGGTGACGCCATACAACAGCCTCGAAGAAATCGCCGTGCGCCAATACCCGTGGCTACCGGTGCAGTGGTTGCTCAAGGATCGTTTCGAGTCAGGCCGCTATGCCGCGCACATTCAGGTGCCGACCTTGCTACTGGCGGCCAGCGATGACGAGGTGATTCCACGGGACAGCACGCAGCGGCTGCTGGCGCATTTTCCCAAAGGCGTGGCGACGTTGCGGGTGGTGCCGGACTCAGGGCACAACTCGATTTCCGAGCGGGTGCAGTATCTGCAGTGGATGGGGGATGCGCTTGATCGCTGATCGGGTTTGATCAACCGATTTTGCGGTGGTGCAACTGGCCCTTTCGCGAGCAAGCCCGCTCCCACCTTGGCAATGCGCTCCACCGTGGGAGCGGGCTTGCTCGCGAAGGCGCCAGCGCGGACAACACAAATCCAGGCTCGCCCTGCCCTTCATCATCCCACCCAAAAAAGCCTTATGGCCACCATGAACCAAGTCCAAAAAGCCCAGTCCTAGTGGCGCCGCATTCCGCGGATCCGCACTTCAGCACTGTCCTTTTCCCAGAGCTTGCCGTCCCATGCGCCATGCCGTTCGCTCATCACGTTTCGTTTCGCTGTGCCTGCTGATCCTTGCCCCGCTGTTCACCGAGACCGCCCACGCCAGCGAAGAGCGGCAACTGGTGGCGGCCATCAACGACTACCGTGCTCACCCGCAACGCTGCGACCGCCGTCCTGCCCAACGCCTGGCGCCACTAGCGATGAAATCAAATCTGGCGCTGCCGATCGGCTATGGCTACGGTGGTGGCTTGCGCGAGACGTTGAAGTCTGCGGGTTATTCGGCGGTGGCGGTGCGCAGCATCCGCATTGTCGGTGCCGGGGATGCCGAGCAAGCCTTTGAACAGCTGCAAGACAGCCACTGCACCGCACTGCTCGACGCCCAGTACGCCGACATCGGCGTCAGCCGCTCCCGTGGTGAATGGCAAGTGGTGCTGGCGCAACCGGTGCTCGACAACCGTGTCGGCGACAACCGCAGTGTCGGTAAAGCCTTGCTCGCCGAGGTCAACGCCGCCCGGGCACGCCCACGGATGTGCGGGCGCCAGCGTTTCGCCGCCGCCCGGCCCTTGAGCTGGAACCCGGCGCTGGGGGCCGCTGCTCAAGGGCACAGCAAGGCCATGGCCTACGGCAACTACTTCGCCCACCGTGATCCGGACGGCGACATGCCGGCGGATCGCGCCCGGGCGGCGGGTTATCGCGGGCGACAGATCGGCGAAAACATCGCCGCCGGCCAGAGTTCGCCGGGCAAGGCGATGACCGGATGGCTGGCCAGTCCCGGACATTGTGCCAACCTGATGAACCCGATCTTCACCCAGGTCGGTGCCGGGTTTGCGAGTGAGGCGCGCAGTGATGAGGGGGTTTACTGGACGATGGTGTTTGGCGCGCCTTGATTCGCTGGGGAGATTTTCAGGGAAGCTACTGGCCGCTTCGCGAGCAGGCTCGCTCCCACATTTGTCCGGTTAACGCTGAACCAATGTGGGAGCGAGCCTGCTCGCGAAGGGGCCAGCACAGACACATCAATCACTTGGGCCGCCGCACCGCCCGCACCCGCCCACTGCCCCCGCCACCGCCACCGCAATAAAACCGCTCACCACCGTCCGCTTCCAGCCCGGAAACGCCGATCCCTGCGGGCATCTTCAGACTTTCCAGTACCTCGCCATCCTCTGGATCAACCCGACGCAATTCACTTTCATCGCCCTCCCAGGTGCCGTGCCACAAAGCCCCGTCAACCCAGGTCACCCCGGTGACAAAACGGTTCGATTCCAGCGTGCGCAGGATCTCGCCAGTGTCCGGATCAACCTGATAAATCTTGCGATCACGGTATTGGCCAATCCACAGCGAGCCCTCGGCCCAGGCCATTCCCGAATCGTTGCCAGCACCCGGTGCGGGAATCGTATTGAGGATGTACCCGGTCGCGGGGTCGATTTTCTGGATGCGGCTGTCGGCGATCTGGAACAGATGCTTGCCGTCGAACGCGGTGCCGGCGTCGGCGCCGACCTTGATCGTGCGCACCGTTTCTCCGCTGGCCGGGTCCAGCGCATTGAGCTGGCCGTCGCTGGCGAACCAGACTTGCCGGCCGTCGAAAGTGACGCCGTGGACACGTTCGACGCCTTCGAACGGGCCGTACTCACGAAGGATTTCTGCGTTTGCCTGTTTCATGATGCCTTCCTCGCTGATGGATGAGTCTGGGTGAGTCCAGCCTAGCCATTGCCCAGCGACATCGGGAGTAACAAGATCGTCGCGAAACCTGGCACCGGCGGCGTGGTCCAGCGACGCGCCCGGCCAACGCCGAAAGATTGCACCCGGTCCGTCGTTGCCAGGCTTTCCAACGCCCGTTGCACCTGGCGCTGGCTGCTGCCCAACGCCAGGGCCAGCGCCGAACTCGCCCAGGCTTCGCCATCGGCGAGCAACGCCAGCAACGCAGCGTGTTTGTCCTCGACCGGCAGGGTGAGCAACGCGACGTCGGCGGCCACCAATGCAAAACCACGCGCAGTCGCGACGATCCGCGCCAGCGGCTGCAACGCCGAACGCAATCGCCCGATCTCCACCCGCAGGCGTGCGCGATGGGATTCGTCGCTCAGTTTCAAGCGAAACGCCTTGGCGATCAGCGCCTCTCGCGAGACATCTTCGGGCCACGCCTGGGCCAGCATTTGCAGCAGACTGAACAGCACCGGACGTGTCGCCAACGCCAGCGTCATCCCGGCGCCGCGCACGCTGTAGCGACAGGCATCGACCACCAGGGTGCTGGAAGCGAACAACGCCTGTACCTGCTCAAGCTTCACTGGTTGCGCTTGATCGCCCCTGCTCAGTCGCGCGGCCGGGGCTTCAAGGATCTGCCCGGCGTGTTCAATCTCGGCAGTGAGCGCCGGAATCCCGGCCTGCTGCGCCGCCAGCGCGGCCCGAACCAGCGCAGCCCGCGCCGTGTGCGCCTGCACCTGACGCAAGGCAATGCCCGCCGTCAGCAATTCGTGGACAGCCCGCAGCGCCGGCGCCAACGGCGCGGGGTCCAGTTCAGCGAGCAACGCCTGCGCCTCATCGAGTTGACCGATCAACAACAAGCGGCGGATCTGCAAATACCGGGCGTGCGATGCGTTCAGGTGATCGGCGTGATCGTGCAACACCCGTCGCGCCGCCTCCAGCGCCTGCACCGGCCAGCCCAAATCCCGCGTCGCCAACGCCACCTCAGCCTCGGCGACCACACAGCGCGCCCGGGACAACGGCTCATTGGCGCCGAACGCCTTGACCGCCCGCTGCAGCAACGCCTTGGCCCGGGGCAAATCACCGAGCTGGGCCATGGCAATGCCGCGCAGCGCCAACGCGGGCGGGTCTTCGCGCAGGGCGACGAGCTTAAGTGCGGACAGCGGATCCCCCGCCGCAAGCGCGCGGCCGGCGGCGTTGATCAATGAGTCCATGGTGAGTTCGACATGGCAGCGCTTCTCGCTATCAGATCCTGTGGGGAGTCTAATACCGAATGCGCTTTTAATTAGATGGCGGTGTTCTTTCTGGCCCTTGATCGAGGATTGCACCGCATTTGAGGCCCCGCGGTGGCTGAGCGGTACACCGTTGGCAATTCAGGTAATCTGCGGCAGCTGGAAAAGGAAAACAGTCAATCACGGAGTCGATTAATTGAAACGTCTTGCCTTCTATCTGCTGGTTCCTCTGTTTGCAGCCTGTAGCACGGGTCCTTACCTGAATCCGCAATCGGCTGTCGGTCAGAACGCATTGCTGATCAGAACATGCCCCGGCCCACACCAGGCCATGAGCTACAAGACCACGTCGGAGGAACTCGATTGGGTGCACCTGCTGGTTTACGCAGCGCTGCCGGGGACCCCGACCAGGCCGGACTTGCATCACAACACCGATACCGAATTACGGATGTACGCGTACCTGTATACGCCACCCTATATGCGTAACCTGGACACCAAGGAAAAATGGGATGCTGCCTACAGCACTCCCCCACCGGCACTCTGGGTCAGCGCGGCCTCGCCCATGGCCACCGTGCAACTGGCCAATGGCAAATCCTATCAGGTCAGCATCGAACGCTTGAAAACCGGCTTCGACCCGCGTGAGCAATGGCTGGACCTGTATTCGCCCGGGACACCCTTGGGCAGCGGTGAGATGGACGATTTCATCCTGACGCTGCCGGAGCTCTTTCTGAATGGTGAGAAAATCCCGACAGCACCGATCCATTTCAAAAAACGTGAGGATCGTTACATGCCGGTACTCAACTGCTGATCGTCAGACCGGAGAAATCGTCGCGAGCATTCCGATCAGAATGGTCAACGCCAGAAACCCACCCAGGAAAATCGCCATCTTGTTCATGCTGCTCTCCTTAATGCTGAGCGTGCGGTGCACCGGGCGCTTCAGGATGAAGGACTGCCGCAAGTGACCGAACTGCAGGGGTATTTTGAGCGCCTGACTGAACCGGTAACAGAGGCAGATCCAGCATAAAAATACGGATCAGATGCCAAACTGATCCGCTCCCGCCATAGCACGGTATTCAGATCGCCACACAAAGGTTCGTCCACGGCCGCTTTGATCTAGAGTCATTGGCGTCGCGCAAACAACAACAAAAAGGAGTGAAACCATGTCCGACCTGAACCTGCACCCCAACGCCGCCGAGTCATTGAAGCGCTGGCACGAGATGATCCGCACCGGCAATCTCAAGGCCCTGCCCGAGCTGCTCGACCCCAACGCGGTGTTCCGCTCGCCCATGGCCCACACGCCTTACCCCGGCGCTCAGGTAGTGACGATGATCCTCAACACCGTGTTCGACGTGTTTGAGGACTTCAAATACCACCGCGAACTGGCAACTGCCGACGGCGTGAGTGTGGTTTTGGAGTTCAGCGCCAAAGTGGGGGCGAAAGAGCTGAAGGGGATCGACATGATTCGCTTTGACGAGCGCGGGAAGATTGTCGAATTCGAAGTGATGGTGCGGCCGCTGAGCGGGTTGCAGGCGTTGGGGGATGAGATGGGGCGCAAGCTTGGGGCGTATCTTGCGAGCGCAAAACCCAGGTAGACCCGAGGCACAAAAAAAGCCCACTGACCGTTACCGGTTCAGTGGGCTTTTGTGCGAATGGCGTCTAGTTACAGAGCCATGTCACGTGCAGCATTTTCCTTCGGTGCTTCAGCTTTTTCAGCTGCAGGTGCCGCCGGAGCAGCCGCCTGACCAATTACCGGAGGCGTTGGCAGTTCGAGGATCTTGGCGGTGTACGCCCACTCTTGTGCCACTTTGGCCGGATCGTTGTTCAGCTGGGTGCCGTAGCTTGGAACGATCTGGTGCAGCTTGGCTTGCCACTCAGGGGTTGCGACTTTGTCTTTGAAGACTTTCTGCAACACGCTCAGCATGATCGGTGCAGCGGTCGACGCGCCTGGCGATGCGCCCAGCAGGCCGGCGATGGAGCCGTCTTGTGCAGCAACGATTTCGGTGCCCAGTTTCAGCACGCCGCCAGCGGCTTCATCACGCTTGATGATTTGCACGCGTTGGCCGGCTTGCCACAGGCGCCAGTCTTCGGCTTTGGCGTTCGGGAAGTATTCCTTCAGCGCGTTCAGACGGTCTTCATCCGACAGCATCAGTTGACCGGCCAAGTACTCGACCAGCGGGTATTCCTTGATGCCGACCTTGGTCATAGGCCAGATGTTGTGGGTGGTGGTGCTGGTCAGCAGGTCCAGGTACGAGCCTTCTTTGAGGAACTTGGTGCTGAAGGTCGCGAATGGGCCAAACAGGATAACGCGCTTGCCGTCCAGGACACGGGTGTCCAGGTGCGGAACCGACATCGGCGGTGCGCCAACCGAAGCTTTACCGTAAGCCTTGGCCAGGTGCTGCTCGGCGATGGCCGGGTTATCGGTCACCAGGAACGAGCCGCCGACCGGGAAGCCTGCGTATTCCTTGGCTTCAGGAATGCCCGACTTCTGCAGCAGGTGCAGAGCGCCGCCACCGGCGCCGATAAACACGAACTTGGCGTCGGTTTCGGTCTTGGTGCCGTCTTTCAGGTTTTTGTAGCTGACGCGCCAGGTGCCGTCGGCGTTCTTGGTGATGTCTTCGACTTCGCTCGACAGCTTCAGGTCGAAGTTAGGCTTGGTCTGCAGGTAACCGGCGAACTGGCGGGTGATTTCGCCGAAGTTCATGTCGGTACCCAGCGGGCTCCAGGTGGCCGCGATTTTCTGGTTCGGGTCACGCCCTTCCATCATCAGCGGGACCCACTTCTTGATCACAGCCGGGTCTTCGGAGTACTGCATGCCGGCGAACAGCGGGCTCGCCTGCAGGGCTTCGTAGCGCTTTTTCAGGAACTTGATGTTGTCATCACCCCACACGAAGCTCATGTGCGGCGTGGTGTTGATGAACGAGCGAGGGTTCTTCAGAACACCTTGCTGAACCTGCCAGGCCCAGAACTGACGGGACACCTGGAACGCTTCGTTGATCTCGACAGCTTTCGGGATCGTCACGTTGCCTTTGTCGTCTTCCGGGGTGTAGTTCAGCTCGGCCAGCGCCGAGTGACCGGTACCGGCGTTGTTCCAGCCGTTGGAGCTTTCCAGGGCGACGCCATCGAGGCGCTCGACCATTTCCATCGACCAGCTCGGCTCCAGCTCATTGATCCACACACCCAGGGTGGTGCTCATGATGCCGCCGCCGATCAGCAGAACGTCGACTTTCTTCGCTTCTTCAGCATTGGCAGACGACATCCCCATCGCCAAAGCCAGCCCTAGCAAGGCTGTGTTCACTTTCTTAAACATCCGTTGCACCTATGATAAAACGCCTTCCGCCCGCCGCTGTTGTGGGTATGAGGGCCTTTTGTCGCGACACTCAGGCCAGGGTCGCGGGCACCTTCACACTGCAATTTTGACGGGTGGGCACACAAGGCCGACGTACCGCATCGACCTCAGTTAATGTCCCTTCTGAACTGACTTTTTATCATTATTGGCTTCAGCTACTTGAGCGACAGGGATTCCGTCAGCCTGCCAAACGGCAAGCAAACTGAATAAGGTCAAACCAAGTTGGCGCGAAGAATATCACGTCAGGGCAAACCCGCGCGTCTGTTCCCGACTTGAGAGTCTTTTTCCGCTCTGGGCGTTATCGGCCAATCCGGGCTGAACATGACCCCGAAAGCTGTGGTGCCCGGGCTGGCCCCATCGCGAGCAGGCTCACGCCTGCATAACACTGCCAACCCCTGCAGGCCTTCGCCTGCGCGCGATGGCGATAGTTCAAACACTCCCCACTACAAGCGAAACCGATCCACCGACAACGCCAGTGCCCCCGCCAGACTCGACAACTCATCCGTCGTATTGGCCGTCTGCCCGATCACCTTGCTGTTGCCCTCCGACATCCCGGCGATCATTTCCACCTGATGGGCTATTTCGTTGCTGGCCTGGCTCTGCTCGCCGATGGTGCGGGTGATGTCGTTGACCAGTTGCGTGGTGCTGAGGGTAGCGTCGAGGATTTCGCGAATCGCCCGTTCGACTTCGGCCGTGACCGCCATGCCCTTGTCGACCTGCGCCACACCCGCCTCCATGCTGCTGACCGCCTCGCGGGTGCTGTGCTGGATGCGCGCGACCATGGCGGCGATTTCCTGGGTTGAAGCGCTGGTGCGCGCAGCCAGGCTGCGTACCTCGTCGGCCACCACCGCAAAGCCCCTGCCCTGCTCACCGGCCCGCGCCGCTTCGATGGCCGCGTTGAGCGCCAGCAGGTTGGTCTGATCGGCAATGCTCTTGATCACCTGAATGATGTTGAAGATGCCTTCGGATTCCTGATCCAGCGTGCGGATGACCTGCGCCGACTGCTGCGCCGAGCGGGCGATGTCGTCCATGTCGCTGACCACCTGATGGATCACCTGTCCGCCACTCTTGGCCAGCGACTCGGCCTGATTGGCCATGCCCAGCGCACGTTCGGCGTGGCGGGTGATGTCCTCGATGCTGGCAGTCATCTGGCTGGCGGCAGCGGCCATGGTGCCGGCGGCAGCGCTTTGCTGCTGACTGCTGTCGGCCACCTGATGGCAGCCGTGGCTCAACTGCTCGCTCATGCCGCTGACGCCATGGGCGTTGCGTCGCACCACGTCGATCATGTCGCGCAGATCGCGCTGCATGGTCGCCAGGCTGCGGATCAGCGTGCTGGCCTCGTCCTTGCCGGCGGGTTCGCTGATCGCTTCGCTGAGGTTGCCATGGGCAATGCTTTGAGCGATGTGGTTAGCGGACTTCAGCGGCCCCATGATGCTGCGGGTCACCCAGCGCCCTTGCGCCAACAACAGCAACAGGCTGGCGAGCAACACCGCACCGAGGGCGATCTTGGCGTTGCGAATGGCGCTTTCAGTGGCGTGACGGGTGTCGCGGGTATTGCTTTCGATCAGTTCGCTGAGCCCGGCCATCTGCGCTTCGAGTTGACTGAACGCGGCATTGAAAGTGCCTAGTTCCCGCTGGGCACTGTCCGGGTTGTCCAGTGCGAGGCCGACGATGCGCTCGGCCGCCTCGATGTAGGTGTCCAGGCTGGGCTTGATGTGTTCCAGCGCAGCCTTGATCGTCGGGTTGACCGGCAGTTTGAGGTTTGCCTCCAGCACCTCGCGAAAGTGCGTCGCGTGCTCGTTGATCGAATCCCGCACCTCGGCCGCCGTGCCGGTGCTTTTGCCCAGGCCCACCAGCATCGCCGAATACACGTCGGCGCGCAGCGCGTCGTGCATCATGTCGGCTTCCATGTGATTGCGCAGCGCGGTCATGCTCACCGCATTGTCGTCCACCGCGCCGGACATGCGCATATTCCCCACATAGCTGACCAGACTCACGATCAGCGCCGTCAGCAGGCTGGTTGCAATCAGCAACCGCAAACGCAATTTGATCGACACCGTGGGTTCCTCCCTGAGGCTCGCTGGAATGCGCCTGTCAGGATTTCAGTTAAGCCTATTTGCGCGAATGCGCCGCCCCAGAGCGTTTCAGCAAGTATCCGTGCGTGCGAATGGAACTCCGGCAAGCGGTTCACCTCTGAGATTATGTAGTCCTTCCTTTTTGCTTCGCGCTTGTGGAGGAACACCGTCATGCGCAAGTTAGTGCTCGTTTCTTCTCTCCTGCTGTGCCTCCCTGTCGGCTCGGCTCTGGCTCGTGTCGATGCCGGAGACGTCGCTACCTCGGCGGGTGTTTCCGCCTCGCTGTACTCGACCTTCAAGGATCACAAAATGGTGATTCCGGCACGCGACGACCTGTCAGCGTTTGTCGCCAGCGGCGGGGCCATCCGTGGGGTTTATCTTGAGTCGGTGTTGCAACAGGTACGCCACGACAACCCTGGTCTGAACGCCAGCGATGAAGACCTCGCCAATGCGATTCTGGTGCATTACGAAGGTCTGAATCAGTAGCTGCCAGGGATAACGCGGCCGATGGATGGCAGCTGAAGGCACATAGGCAAAACTGTCCGACGGCCTCTATGATGGAGGCCATGACGACTCTTGCGCCCGTTGTGCCTTTGCGCTCACCTTGCCCGCCCGGCGCCTGCGATTGCGGGCGCGAATCATTGCTGGAGACGCCCGGCACGGATCTGCGCATCCTGCGGCTGACCCGCGAGCAGGAAAAAATCCTCCTCGCTCGCCTGGAACAACTCAAGGATCTTGCCGACCTGCGGCATCTGCAAAACCGCATGTACGAGCAATTGGGCGTACGGGTGGAAGTCTCACCGGGCTTTCATGAAGTGCGCACGATGCTCGGTATCGACATACAGATCGAGGCGCTGCCGGGACTGTGCCGCAAGACACGCAAGTCGATTCCGGCAGCCATTCGCCGGGGCCTGACCAACCACCCCGAAATCGCCTTCGAACTGCTCAACGCACACGACTTGCTGCGCGACACCTGATCACTTTTTCATACCGACCCGCTTGCGCATCTCGGCGGTGATGCTCTGGCGGGTTTTCTTCAGGTCAGCCCACGGCGCATCGCCGACCTCGTTCAGGCGCTCATGGACGTTGCTGATGTTCCACTGATTGCCGCCCTTGATCTCGGCCACCTCTTCGCGAAACAACGGCACCGATACCGGCAACCCTTCGCGGGTGCGCGCCGCGTAGGCACAAATGGTAGTGGCGCCCAAGCCGTTGCGCAGGTAATCGATGAAGATCCGCCCTACGCGATTTTTCGGCCCGGACACTGCGGAAAACCGCTCTGGCAAAAGCTTCGCCATGTGACTGACGATCGCATGGCTGAAGTCTTTGACCTCATCCCAGCCATGCTTGCGGGTCAACGGCACCACCAGGTGAATACCCTTGCCGCCGCTGGTCTTGAGAAACGCCTTGAGCCCCAGTTCATCGAGCACGGTCAGGGTCAGTGCGGTGGCCTCGACCATGCTTTTCCACGGCAGCGCAGGGTCCGGGTCAAGGTCGAGGACAAAGCGATCTGGCGTGTCCAGATCGACTGTCGTGGCATTCCAGGTGTGCAACTCGACCGTACTCATCTGCACCGCGCCGATCAACGCTTCGGCGTTGTTGATCAGCATTACCGGCTGGCCGGTGACGTCCTTGTCCAGCGTGGTGATGCCGGGAATCGCCAGGCGCTCGGCGTTTTTCTGGAAGAACAGTTCGCCGGCGATGCCGTCCGGCGCCCGCACCAATGCCACCGGACGGTCCTTGAGTTGCGGCAGGATCCACTCGGCGACGCTGGCGTAATACTCGGCCAGTTGCATCTTGGTGGTGCCGCTGACCGCATCGATCACCCGGTCGGGGTGGGTGATGCGCACCTTGCCGCTGGCGAGGCCAAGCTGCGACGGCGCAGCGTCGGATGTCTTCGACGCTGCGGCTTTCGTTGATGCAGCGGCTTTTTTTGATGAGCTGGCTTTGGCTGGCGTCTTCACGGTTTTCGCGCGCTCCTCGGTTATCGCTTTGGCCGGTTTGTCATTGCGCAGACCATGGAACACGGCGTGACGCACCGAGCCTTCCTTGGTCATTTCGGCGAACGCCACTTCCGCCAGCAGGTTCGGCTTGAGCCAGTGCACGCCTTTGGCCTCGAAGCCACTTGGCGGATTGACCACCGGCGCCTTCTTCACCTGCAACGGCTTGAGTTGGGCGAGGATGCTTTTCAGCGTGGCGTCGTTAAACCCGGTGCCGACCTTGCCGGCATAGCGCAACTCACCGCTGTCGCGATCATGCAAACCCAACAACAGCGCCCCGAAAGCACTGCGCGCGCCTTTCGGATCGGTGTAGCCGACGATCACGAACTCCTGCCGATGTTTGCACTTGAGCTTGATCCAGTCGCTGCTGCGCCGCGACACATAAGGTGAGCCGAGGCGTTTGCCGATCAACCCTTCCATCTGCATCTGGCAGGCGCTGTTGAGCAGCGCGTCCGGGGCTTCGTCGAAGGCTTCGGAAAAGCGCAGCAGGGGCTGCTCGTGCGCACCCAACACCGTGGACAGCGCCGCGCGACGCTCCTCGACCGGCACTTCGCGCAGGTCGACGCCGTTGAGATACGGCAAGTCGAACAGGTAATAGACAATGTGGCCGCTGCGCCCGGCTTCGAAGGCGTTTTGCAGCGCCTGAAAGTCCGGCACGCCTTGCTCGTCGGCCACCACCATTTCGCCGTCCAGCCACGCCGACTCCAGCCCCAGCGCGGCTAGCGCCTGCGCCTGTTGCGGCAGTTTGTGGGTCCAGTCGTGGCCGTTGCGGGTGAACAGCTGCACCTCGCCGTGATCGATGCGGGCCATGATCCGGTAACCGTCGAACTTGATCTCGTAACTCCACTGCCCTTCGGGTGCGCTGTCGACCAGGGTCGCCAGTTGCGGCTTGAGTTGTGCCGCAAGCTTGGCCTTGCGCGCACCGGTGAGCGTTCCGGACGCTGCCTTGCGCGGTTTGGCCGGGGCTTTTTTCAGCGGTTTGGCTTGCTCGGCGGCGAGCCTCGGTTTGCTGATCAGGGTCCGCTCGCTGAGCACACTGTCCGGCTCTGCGCTGAGCACGTCGTAGTCGTCTTGCGGGCGGGCGGCGCTGTCCTGATGCTTGATCAGGAACCAGTTTTCCTTCTTGCCCGGCATGTGCGTGCGCACCAGATTCCAGATACCGGACAACTTCTCGCCCTGCAGCTCGAACTTGAGTTTGCCCTTGGCGTAGGCCTTGGCCGGATCTTCCAGGGGGATCCACACGCCGCGATCCCAGACGATCACATCGCCAGCGCCGTAATGCCCCTCGGGAATACTGCCCTCGAACGTCGCGTAATCCAGCGGATGGTCCTCGACATGCACTGCCAGGCGCTTGACCTTGGGGTCGAGCGACGGCCCCTTGGGCACCGCCCAGCTCTTGAGCGCGCCATCGAGCTCCAAGCGGAAGTCGTAATGCAGGTGCGAAGCGTCGTGCTTCTGGATGCAGAACTGCAGGGCATGCTCAGTGGTCTTGTTGCGGCCACGGCGCTTGACGGCGGCGGGCTCTGACGTCGCCGAGAAATCGCGCATGCGGTTGTAGTCGTCGAGGTTCCTGTTCATGGCGCACCGGTCGCAGTGTGGCTCTGTTATGCAGAAGAGCGACGCGCCGCCGGAAAAATTCAATCGACGTAAAAAAGCCCCGGACGGATGGAACGCCCGAGGCTCGTACTTTCAAAGTTTTTCGAGGTCAGGCCGGACCTTTGGCCTGTTGTTCAAGATGCACCTGCAAATCCGGATCGATCCCCAAGGCAGCCGCCAGTTCATCCAGATAGCTGCGCTCGGCGTCCTGCTGGTCATCCACCAGGATCACACTGACCAGATACATCTCGGCAGCCATGGCCGGGTCACCTTTGGCAGCCTGCGCGACTTCGCTCGCATCCAGTGGTTTCGACACTTCGGCATCAAACCATTGCTGCAATTGCGGATCGTCAGTGTGTTTGCTGATTTCACCACTGATCATCTGCTGTTCGCGGTCATCGATCTGCCCGTCAGCCTTGGCCGCCGCAATCAGCGCCCGCAGTACCGCATGGCTGTGTTCCTCGACCTCTGGCCCGGCCAGCAGATCCGCCGTTTGCGGGATCTGTTGTGGCGCGGCCGAGGCCTGACTGCGTTGCCAGGCCTGATACGCCTGGAACGCCATCATCCCCAGCGACGCCAGCGCCGCATAATTGGTGCCGCCGGAACGGCTTTGCGTACTCCCGCCACCCAACGCGCCGCCGAGCGCACCGCCCAATCCACCGCCGCTACCGCCGCCGAGCAGGCCACCGAGCAAACCGCCCAGGCCGCCCAGCCCACCGGATGGCGCCGCGTTGGCGCCGCTGCCCGCACCGCCGCCCAACAGACCGCCGAGCAAACCGCCCAGCCCATCGAGACCACCGCCAGCGGAGGCTCCACTGGATTGTCCTGCCGAGGCCTGGCCCCGCAGCAGTTGTTCGAGCAAATCACTGGTGTTCATGATCTCGTCCTCAGGCATTGGCGTTAACTGCGTCAGGCAACGATAGACCGCTACAGCCATCGCGCCAACACCATTTGACTGACGCCAGTCGCAGACGGCGGATTTCGCCGAGGTATTTTTTGTGCGGCCAGCTAAGATTCAAAGGAGGTGAACCTTATCCCGGCCAAACCGGTCGATAGCTGCAACCCCGACCCGGTTTGCCGGCACCCTTTGCCCGAGGGTGATAACCGGCTTGCTTCATTTATCTGGAGAACGCCCCCGTGATATCGACCGTACACATCGCCAGGCTCAAAGCATGGGGCGCTCATGGTTTTACCGCGACCGGCGTGGTCACTGCATTTCTGGCAACCCTCGCGCTGCTGGAAAACCAGCCGACCCACTGCCTGATGTGGCTGGGCGTGGCGTTGATCGTCGACGGTCTCGACGGGGCGCTGGCACGCAAGGTCAATGTGCAATCGGTGCTGCCGAGTTTCGACGGATCGATCCTCGATCTGGTGATCGACTACCTGACCTACGTGTTCATCCCGGCGCTGTTCATCTACCGTTATATTCCCCTGCCCGACTACACCTTGCTGCTGACCGTGTCGCTGATTCTGGTGTCGTCGCTGTTCTGTTTCTGCAACGTCAACATGAAGAGCAAGGACAACTACTTCGTCGGCTTCCCCGCCGCGTGGAACGTGGTTGCCCTGTGCCTTTACATCATCGGCCCGGGGCCTTGGATCACCTTGTTGACGGTGATCGGTCTGGCGCTGCTGACCGTCACCCGAATGAAATTCCTCCACCCGTTCCGGGTACGCCGGTTCATGCCGATCAACATCGCGGTGACGGCGATCTGGCTGCTGTGCAGCCTGTCACTGGTGCTCAACCACCCGGTGATCAATCCGCTGGTAATGGGCTTGTGGCTGCTGATGTCGGCGTACTTTCTGGGCATCTGTATCTGGCGCACGGCGCTGGAATGGTTTGATCGGCCGCAGGTGAAATAGGCCAGTCCAGCCAGACACCATCCCCTGCAGGAGCGGGCTTGCTCGCGAATGCGCTGGGTCATTGGAAAGAACTAGTGACTGAACAGACGCTTTCGCGCGCAAGCCCGCTCCCACAGGGGTTTGTCATTTTTCTGAACATTCAGCGCCTGGTGATGACCACCTCCAGATACTCGCTCGGCACTACCAGCGAGCCTTCCCCCGCCCGGTTCGAGCGGTTGAGCAGATCCGCCAGATCGCTCTCCAGCGCTTGCCCGCTTTCCGGTGGCAACGCCGCGAACGCCTTGTGCACCGGCCCGTACCAGTGGCGGAAAATGTCGATGAAGTGCGCCGCCGAGCGATAGCGAAAGTTGAAGGTACGGCGCGTGATCTGCAGCAGGAACTCACGGTCGCCAAAGTGGCTGTGCAACCAGGCTTCGGTGCCCCAGTTAGACGGCGGCAAAGCCACGGCGGGCGGCGGCACGTGGCGACCGAGCACCTTGAACATCTGCCCGACGAAACCCTCCGGCGTCCAGTTCGCCAGGCCAATCCGCCCGCCCCGCCGACAGACCCGCGCCAGTTCCGCCGCTGCGGCGGCCTGATCCGGGGCAAACATCACGCCGAAAGTCGAGAGCACCGCGTCGTAACTCTCATCGGCAAACGGCAACGCTTCGGCATCGGCAACCTGAAAGGTCACGTCCAGGTGCTCGGCCCGTGCCCGGTCCTGGCCACGTTCCAGCAGCGCCGCCACATAGTCGGTGGACGTCACCAGACAACCACGCCGCGCCGCCGCCAAGGTGGCGTTGCCATTGCCGGCCGCGACATCCAGCACCTCTTCGTCGCAGCGCAGGTCGCAAGCTTCGGCAAGGTGTTCGCCGACGATTTGCAGGGTGGTGCCGATCACCGCGTAGTCGCCGCTGGCCCAGGCAACTTTCTGGCGCTCCTTGAGGCCCGTCAGATCAATGGGGGTGCTCATCAATCACGCTCCGCTACAGTCGGGTTGACCTCATTCAGCCGTGGTCGGGTCGATGACCGTCATCACCCGCGCCACACTGTTGGCCGGGAAACCGCCAAGCCTGGCGTGCTCGCGCACTTGCTCCTCATCAGGCGCGATGTACACGCAATAGATCTTGTCGGCGGTGACATAGCTGTGCAACCACTGCACTTGCGGCCCGAGTTCGCGCAACACCTGGCAGGAGGTTTGCGACACGGCTTTGAGTTCTTGCTCCGACAGCGTCCCGGCCCCTGGAATCTCGCGTTCAATCACGAATTTCGGCATGGCAACCTCGCGTCTTTTTATCGGTGACAGGGCCGGCAGTGGCCCTGCTTCCCACTATCGCGCCGAGGGTCGTCGGCGTCCCCTCCAATCGTCCGAAGAGCCGGTAAAACAAGGGCCGGGCCGATGAATGGCGGGATTTTGTAAAGCCCTCGAAACACTCTCGGGATTGCCATTGCACGGGGCAATCGGCTCTTATGCCTTCCCGTCTTCCGAGAATGGATTCCCGACATGTCCCTGCGCCTCGAATGGCTCGTCGATCACCTGCAGCACAGCGACACCTACGCCGAGTGGATCCACTGCCAGTTCGCCTACGAATATGCTCAGCAACCCTTGACCGAATGGCAACGCGAGTTCGCCGCAGGCCAGAGCAACGGCGACTGGCCGTGCCTGATTGCGCTGGATGGCGACCGACTGCTCGGCGGCGCGGCACTGGCCCGGGCGGATCTGGCCCTGCGCCCGGATCTCGGCCCGTGGCTGGCGTGCGTGTTTGTCAGCCCGCAGGCGCGGGGCCAGGGCCTGGCGGAACGTTTGATCGAAGGTATCAGTCAGGCCGCGAAACAGCGTGGCTTCGCGCGGCTCTATCTGCACACGCAGAACAAACAGGATTATTACGCCAAGCGCGGCTGGACATTGCTGGAGCGCTTCCGCGCTTGGGACAACGACCAATGGCTCATGGTGCGCGACCTGTGAGCCATTGATGTGTGCGGCCAGCGCCTGCCGATGCACAGCGGGACGGAGCACCACATATCCCCTGTGGGAGCGGGCTTGCTCGCGAAGGCGGTGGATCAGTCAATCCATCGGGGGCTGACACACCGCTTTCGCGAGCAAGCCCGCTCCCACATTGGGTTTGCGGTGTTCACAAAGCCTGCATCTCGCCCCAGCCCGACTAGACTGACTTATTACCCAGTCGAGGGGGAATGCAGGACGACGTCAGCTGTGCCCTGCCCACTTCTGTGACCACTGCCCTGCGGCCCATGCCTCGACAACGTTTTGCCACCGGACGGTGATCCTGTATCAGGAGCACTCATGATGGACGAATCAAGGCTCAACGCATTCATGGGCAAACTGGTCAACGACATGGGCGGTGCCGCGATGCTGGCAAACGTCATCGTTGGCGAAGAACTCGGGCTGTACCGGGCGATGGCCGACAGTCAGCCAATCACCCCGCAAGCCCTTGCCGAAAAAACCACCTGCAACCCACGACTGGTACACGAATGGCTAAGCGCGCATGCCGCGTCCGGCTACATGGAACATCACGATGGCCAGTTTCGCCTGCCGGAGGAACAGGCGTTGGCGCTGGCCGTCGAAGACTCTCCGGTGTACGTGGCCGGCGGGCTCGGCGTGGTGGCGTCGTTTTTCCACGACAAGGACAAACTGGTCAAGGCCATGCGCGGCAACGGCGCCCTGCCCTGGGGCGATCACCACCCGTGCATGTTCACCGGTACCGAGCGTTTCTTTCGCCCCGGCTACAAAGGTCACTTGATCGCTGAATGGCTGCCGGCGCTGGACGGCGTGGTAGCCAAACTTGAAGACGGCGCCAAAGTCGCCGACATCGGCTGCGGCCACGGCGCCTCAACGGTGATCATGGCCCAGGCGTTTCCCAACTCGCGCTTCGTCGGCTTCGATTACCACGCGCCGTCGATCACCGTCGCCACTCAGCGCGCCGAAGAAGGCGGGGTCAGCAGCCGGGCGAAATTCTTCCAGAACACCGCCAAAAGCTACCCCGGCGGCGACTATGACCTGATCTGCTATTTCGACTGCCTGCACGACATGGGCGACCCGGTCGGCGCCGCCCGGCATGCCTACGAGTCGTTGAAGGACGACGGCACGGTGCTGTTGGTCGAGCCGTTTGCCAACGATACGCTGGACGACAACATCAACCCGGTCGGCCGGTTGTTCTACGCGGCATCGACCTTTATCTGCACGCCGAACTCGCTGTCGCAGGAAGTCGGCCTCGGTCTCGGTGCACAGGCCGGTGAAATGCGCTTGCGCAAAGTGTTTGCCGAGGCCGGGTTCAAGCACTTTCGCCGGGCGACGCAAACGCCGTTCAATCTGATTCTGGAGGCGCGCAAGTGAATCACCGGGACAGAAAAGAACACCTACCCGTGGCAAGCCCCCTCGCCACAGGGTAGGTGCTAATCTGCTTGGCACCCCCATTGCCTCTGGAGTGCTGACCATGCTCGACAACCCGATCCGCGAGCACCTCGACACCCTGTACCAGGCCATGGCTGATGGCGGCTTTGTAGTGCTGACCGGCGCCGGTATCAGCACGCCCTCGGGCATCCCGGATTACCGTGACAGCGAAGGTGTACGGCGTGGCCGGCAGCCGATGATGTACCAGGAGTTTCTCGCTGCGCCCGAGTCCCGTCGCCGTTACTGGGCGCGGGCCATGCTCGGCTGGCCACGGGTGCGTCAGGCGCAACCCAACGCGGCGCATACAGCGCTGGCCGAGCTGCAGCGTCAGGGGCGGATCAGCGCCTTGATCACGCAGAACGTCGACACCCTGCACGATCAGGCCGGCAGTCAGGATGTGATCGAACTGCACGGCAGTCTGCACCGGGTGCTGTGCCTGGACTGTGGTCAGCGCAGCGCGCGTGATGACATTCAGCAACGCATGGTCGAGCAGAATCCGCATCTGGCCGGCGTCGATGCGGTACAGGCGCCGGATGGCGATACGCTGCTCGACCCGGCGTTCGAGGCACGCTTTCAGACCCCGCAGTGCCCCTATTGCGAAGGCGAACGGATGAAGCCGGACGTGGTGTTCTTCGGCGAGAACGTGGCACAGCCGACGGCGGCACGGGCCATGGCCGCAGCGGAAAATGCCGAGGGCTTGCTGGTGGTGGGCTCGTCGCTGATGGCGTATTCGGCGTTCCGTCTGTGCCGGGTAATCGCCGATCGCGGCAAGCCGTTGATGGCGATCAATCTGGGCAAGACCCGCGCGGATGATTTGCTCGATTTGAAGATCGAGGCGTCATGCGAGCAACTGCTGCCGTTGCTGGCGCAACACTTGACCACCTGAACGCACCAATCCTCTGCGGGCAGCGCCTACAGGGGTAGAGGTTTCAAGTTCAGTGTTCAGCCTTGAGAATGTCGAACAGTGCCTGCGCCGCTGCCGACAGGTCATTGCCCGGTTCGGTCAACACACCAATCGCCCGCTCCACCGAGTCATTCAAGGTCAGGCAACAGGCGCCCAATTCCAGCATCTGCTCGGCGCACAAGGCCGGCACCGCGCTGACCCCCAGCCCGCTGGCGACCATACGCCCGACCGTTGCCAGTTGATGGCTTTCAAACTCCACCGGCAGTTTCATGCCCCGGGCCTGCAAGTGTTCTTCAAGCATCACCCGCACCGTCGACGGCCGTTGCAGGGTAATGAACGGTTCCTGCAGCAAGGTCTGCCAGTCGATATCGCTAAGCCCGGCCAGCGCTGAATCCTGCGGCACCACCGCGACAAAACGGTCCATGTACAGCGGGGTGAACGTCAGCGAAGTGTTCTGCATCGGCTCGAACGCCACGCCCAGTTCCACTTGCCGGTCGCGGACCATTTCCAGCACTTGCTCGTTGATCACGTCGTTGACCGTGACGTTGACGTTCGGATACCGCGCGCGAAACGTCTTGAGGATCGGCGGCAGCAGGTTGCCGGCGAACGACGGCATGGCCGCCAGCGTCACCCGCCCGCGTTGCAGGCTGAAGCGCTGGCGCATTTCATCTTCGGCGTTGTCCCAGTCGGCGATCAGACGTCGGGCCAGCGGCAGCAGCGATTCGCCTTCGGCGGTCAGCGCCACGTTCCGCGTATTGCGACTGAACAGGCGCCCGCCCAGGCCCTCCTCCAGCGCCTTGATGGTCAGGCTCAAGGCCGATTGCGACAGGTGCAGGCGCTCGCAGGCCACGGCGAAACTCAGGCTCTGGGCTACAGCGAGAAAGGCGCGGATCTGTTTAACGGTCATGAACGCTATGCTTCCGTATCAGGATTCAATCAATTATTGAGCTTTATCAATCAATCGACCTTAAAAATCAACTTAACAAATATATCCTCCAGCGAGACACTCCAGTCATTCGGCTAGCCAGCCGCCCGACAAACAATAAAAGAGGTGCATATGGCAGGTTTCGACAAGCGCGTGAGTTCCTATGAGGAAGCCCTGGCGGGCCTTGAAGACGGCATGACCGTGATCGCCGGCGGCTTTGGCCTGTGCGGCATCCCGGAAAACCTGATCGCCGAAATCAAGCGCAAAGGCACCCGCGACCTCACCGTCGTCTCCAACAACTGCGGCGTCGACGGTTTCGGCCTCGGCGTGCTGCTGACCGACCGCCAGATCAGCAAGGTCATCGCCTCCTACGTCGGCGAAAACAAACTGTTCGAAGAACAACTGCTCAAGGGCGACGTCGAAGTCATCCTGACCCCGCAAGGCACCCTCGCCGAGAAAATGCGCGCAGGCGGCGCCGGCATTCCGGCTTTCTTTACCGCCACCGGCGTCGGCACCCCGGTTGCCGAAGGCAAGGAAGTGCGTGAGTTCAAAGGGCGCAAATACCTGATGGAAGAATCCATCACCGGCGATTTCGCCATCGTCAAAGGTTGGAAAGCCGACCATTTCGGTAACGTCATCTACCGCCACACCGCGCAGAACTTCAACCCGCTGGCTGCCACCGCCGGCAAGATCACTGTGGTCGAAGTCGAAGAAATCGTCGAACCCGGCGAGCTGGATCCGTCGCAGATCCACACCCCGGGCATCTACGTCGACCGGGTCATTTGCGGCACGTTCGAAAAACGCATCGAACAGCGCACCATCCGCAAATAATTCAGGCTGACGGAGAATAAAAACATGGCACTTTCCCGCGAACAAATGGCTCAGCGCGTCGCCCGCGAAATGCAGGACGGCTACTACGTGAACCTCGGCATCGGCATTCCGACCCTGGTCGCCAACTACATCCCCGAAGGCATGGAAGTCATGCTGCAATCGGAAAACGGTCTGCTCGGCATGGGCCCGTTTCCGACCGAAGAAACCATTGATGCCGACATGATCAACGCCGGCAAACAGACCGTGACCGCGCGGATCGGCGCGTCGATCTTCAACTCAGCCGAATCCTTCGCGATGATCCGTGGTGGCCATGTCGACCTGACCGTACTGGGTGCATTCGAAGTGGACGTCGAAGGCAACATCGCCTCGTGGATGATTCCCGGCAAACTGGTCAAGGGCATGGGCGGCGCCATGGATCTGGTGGCTGGTGCCGACAACATCATCGTGATCATGACCCACGCCTCCAAGGACGGTGAGTCCAAACTGCTGTCCAAGTGCAGCCTGCCGCTGACCGGCGCCGGGTGCATCAAACGCGTGCTGACCGACCTCGCCTATCTGGAAATCGAAAATGGCGCTTTTGTCCTCAAGGAACGCGCACCTGGCGTCAGCGTCGAGGAAATCGTCGCCAAAACCGCTGGTAAACTGATCGTCCCGGATCACGTACCGGAAATGCAGTTCGCTGCCCAGTGAGGAATTCGAAAATGCAAGACGTCGTAATTGTTGCCGCCACGCGTACCGCGATTGGCAGTTTCCAGGGTTCGCTGGCCAGCGTTTCCGCCGTTGACCTGGGCGCTGCGGTGATCCGCCAACTGCTTGAGCAGACCGGTCTGGACGGTGCGCAGGTCGATGAAGTGATCATGGGCCAGGTGCTGACTGCCGGCGCCGGCCAGAACCCGGCACGTCAAGCCGCGATCAAGGCTGGCCTGCCCCACGCCGTCCCGGCGATGACCCTGAACAAGGTCTGCGGTTCGGGCCTCAAGGCCCTGCATCTGGGCGCGCAAGCGATCCGCTGCGGCGACGCCGAGGTGATCATCGCCGGTGGTCAGGAGAACATGAGCCTGTCCAACTATGTCATGCCGGGCGCTCGCACCGGTCTGCGCATGGGCCATGCGCAAATCGTCGACACCATGATCAGCGATGGCCTGTGGGATGCGTTCAACGACTACCACATGGGTATCACCGCGGAAAATCTGGTCGACAAGTACGACATCAGCCGCGAGCAGCAGGACGCCTTCGCTGCCGCGTCGCAGCAAAAAGCTGCCGCCGCGATCGAAGCCGGGCGTTTCGTTGATGAGATCACTCCGATCCTGATCCCGCAGCGCAAAGGCGATCCAGTGGCCTTCAAGGTCGACGAACAGCCGCGTGGCGACACCACCGCCCAATCGCTGGCGAAACTGCGTCCAGCGTTCAAAAAGGACGGCAGCGTCACCGCCGGCAACGCTTCGTCGCTGAACGACGGCGCCGCTGCGGTGATCCTGATGAGCGCGGAAAAAGCCAAAGCATTGGGCTTGCCGGTGCTGGCGAAAATCGCTGCCTACGCGAACGCGGGCGTGGACCCGGCGATCATGGGCATCGGCCCGGTGTCGGCCACCCGCCGTTGCCTGGACAAGGCCGGCTGGAGCATCGGCCAACTGGACCTGATCGAAGCCAACGAAGCTTTCGCCGCGCAATCGCTGGCGGTAGCCAAGGATCTGCAATGGGATCTGGACAAGGTCAACGTCAACGGCGGCGCCATCGCCCTCGGTCACCCGATCGGTGCGTCGGGTTGCCGGGTGCTGGTGACCCTGCTGCACGAGATGATCAAACGTGATGCAAAAAAAGGTCTGGCGACCTTGTGCATCGGCGGCGGTCAAGGTGTAGCGCTGGCGCTGGAACGCGCTTAAACATCGAGTTCAACGGCGGGCGGTGGATCCACGACATCCGCTGCTCGCTGGCAACAAAAAACCCGGTGCGACTTGCATTGCACCGGGTCTTTTTTTGTCCATTGAAATCTGCAGTGAATGTTCTGATGCCATCGCGAGCAGGCTCACTCCTACAGGGGAATACATTCCAAAGTGGGAGCGGGCTTGCTCGCGAAGGGGCCAGTTCATACGCCACAAAACCCTCAGTCACACCGCCATCTGCAGAATCAACCAGGCATTCGCCCCACTGATCACCGCGAACAAGCCCCACGCCAGCACCCGGGTCGGCAGCCGGTTCACAAACGGCCCCATCAGCTGTTGGTCACTGGTCATGCGGATCAACGGGTACAGCGCAAACGGCAATTGCAGACTCAACACCACCTGGCTCAACACCAGCAGCTTGCCCACCGCGTTGTCACCCATCAGCCACACGCCGATGAACGCCGGAATCAGCGCCAGCCCGCGAGTGATCAAGCGCCGCTGCCAGCAGGGAATCCGCAGGTTCAGATAGCCTTCCATGATCACCTGCCCGGCGATGGTCCCGGTGAAGGTCGAGCTCTGCCCCGAGGCCAGTAACGCCACCCCGAACAGCACACTCGCCAGCGCACCGCCCACCAGCGGGTCGAGCAGGTGATAGGCGTCCTGAATGTCGACCACGTCGGTATGCCCGGACTGATGGAACGCCGCAGCCGCCAGAATCAGAATCGCCGCGTTGACCAGCAGCGCCAGTGCCAGCGAAGCGATGGTGTCGATGCGCGCCAGGTTCACCGCGTCCTGCTTGCTCGCCAGGTCCGTGCCGATCATCCGGGTCTGCACGATCGAGGTATGCAGGTAGAGGTTATGCGGCATCACCGTCGCCCCGAGAATGCCAATCGCCAGGTACAACGGTGCGGCATCGCTGAGCGCCGAGAGCGACGGCTTGAACCCGGCGAATACGTCCGGCCAGTAGGGTTTGATCAGTACCAGTTCGACGAAGAAACACACGCCGATGGTCGCCACCAGCACCAGCATGATCGCTTCCAGTCGGCGGAAGCCACGGTTTTGCAAGGCCAGTACCAGCAACGTGTCGAAGGCGGTCAGGGCAATGCCGAAGGTCAGTGAGCAGCCGAGCAACAGGTGAAACGCCAGTGCGCAACCGAGCACTTCGGCCAGGTCGGTGGCGATGATCGAGATTTCCGCCAGCACCCATTGCAGGCGCGCGGTTGGCGTGCTGTAGCGCTCGCGGGACAGCTGCGCCAGATCGCGTCCGGTGGCGATACCCAGACGCGAGCACAGGCACTGCACGACCATGCCCGCCAGGCTCGCCAGCAACACCACAAACAGCAGGCTGTAACCAAAGCGCGAACCGGCTTCGATGGCGGTCGCCCAGTTGCCCGGGTCCATGTAGCCGATCGACACCAGCAGTCCGGGACCGGCAAAGCGCAATGCGCGCTTGAAAAACGAAGCGCGGGGATCGACTTCCACACTGCCGGCGACTTCGGGCGGGCAGAACGGCGCGGTGGCGATTTTGGGCAAGCTGAATTTCACGCACACATCCAGAAACAAGTTCGAAAGGTGCAGCTTAGACGTTTCAGCCGACGCCTTGAAGGCTGCAATCCGCTGAACGTTATCGATTCATGCCCAACAGTTGCTCGCGTAACTCGGGATTGCGCGTGCGCGGATCGAGCCAGATGTTGAAAAACGCCCGGGCAAACTGCGGATCATCGATTTCATGCTGCAACTGCTGCCCGACAAAAAACCGTGCGCCCTGCCCCGGCAGGTACACACCAGTAATCCGGGTACCGGCCTGCACGTCGACAAACGACTGTTGCATCTGCGCTTGCCACACGGCCAGTTGCGCCGGGCTGACATTTGCACCGCCCAGGCGTTTGATTTCATCGACGCTGGCTTGCACCAGATCATCGCGCGAGACATGCCGCCGATAGATCAGCTCAAGGGCAAACGGCTGCTCGGTCGACAACGGCCGCGCAGCGCTCCACATCCGGGCGTTGTACACGTCGAAACCGAACACACTGAAATCTCCGCTGCCAATGACCTGCGCGCCCGGCACGGCGTCCTGCCAATTGGCCCAGGTCGGGGTCAGCAACAAGGCCCACAAACCGATGCCACAGCAACCACGCAACACCTTCGTTCTGTTCATTGCGGCATCGACTCCGGTAAATCCTGATACTCAGAGCATAGCCGGCGATCGACCCCGGCATGTTGTATACAATTTTTGTAGAGCAATGCAGCAATCGGCGAGTGGCAATGCTAACGTGGCCCTCTCTCACCCGACGGAGCCTCCCGCGTGCTGATTCTCAAACTGCTGCTGATCCCCGGTTTTCTGCTGCTGATTTCCCTCGCCGGCAAGCGTTGGGGGCCGAGCGTGGCCGGGTGGTTGTCGGGGTTGCCGGTGGTGGTCGGGCCGATTCTGTTTTTCCTCGCCATTGAACAGGGGCCGCAGTTTGCCGCGCAATCGGCGGTGGCAGCGCTGTCGGCGATGTTTGCCATGATCGCGTTCTGCATCACCTATGCGCAGGTCGCGCAGCGAGCGAACTGGCCGTGGGCGCTGACGGTTTCCCTGTCGGTGTGGACGCTGCTGGCGTTGGTGTTGTCGCTGATTCCACCGTCGCTGACGTTTTCGGTTGCGGCAGCGGCGACGGCCCTGCTGGCGGCGCCGTACCTGTTCCCCCACGTGCAACCGGTGCTGAACGGCCCGGCACCGAAGTCGGACAAACTGATCTGGCGGATGCTTGCCGGGGCGGCGCTGACGCTGCTGGTAACGATGCTCGCCAGCACCGTGGGCGAACGCTGGAGCGGCTTGCTCGCGGTGTTCCCGGTGCTCGGCAGCGTGATGGCGGTATTCTCGCAACAGACCCGTGGCCCGGCGTTTACCGCTGCATTGCTGCGGGCGACGGCGATCGGCATGTACTCGTTTTCGGCGTTTTGCCTGGTGTCAGCGCTGACCCTGCCAACCCTCGGCCTCGGCGGCTTCATCGCCGGTGTCGCGGTGTCGGTGGCGATGCTCGGCGTCACCCGCAAACTGCTGGCCCGACCGGCCCCGGCGAAGAAGCGCAACCCCGAGGCTGACGCAAACGCCTGACAAACCGCGCTGGAATGCCATGCATGCTCCGTGGGATCATCGCCGACCTGGCGCGACCATCCCTCGGAGATTCACATGTCATTGCTCAGCAAGAAAGCCGTCGTCCTGTTGCTGGCGGCGGTCGCCGGCCTCGGCGCCATCAATGCCCAAGCGGCCAAGGCCAAGGAAAAAGCCCCGACCAACAGTGTGTCGATGCTCGACGGCAAGTTCACTTTCGTCCTGCCCAAAGGCTTCACCGCCGACCCGCTGCCCGCCGGCCCGACCGGTGCCAATGGCACGATGTACACCAATCAGGCGACCAAGACCGTGGTCATCGCGGCGCAAAACCAGATCGCCGGTGGCGCCAGCGTCAAGGACAACGACAATGAATTTCTCGACGGCAGCCTGGCGAGTTTCATCGATGACCAGCGCAAGGCTTTGCCGGACTTCAACAAGCTCAGCGAAAAGAGTCTGACCCAGAAAAGCAGCGGCCTCGGTGTGCGGCAGGTCGACAGCACCGCCACTCAGGGTGGCGGTCAGACCCTCAACACCACCCTGCTCGCCGCATCCGGCAAGCGCATGGCGCTGGTCCAGGTGATTTCCCGCGCCAGCGACAAGAGCGGTCACGATGCGTTGGTGAAGGCCATCCTCAAGGACAAGTGATCCTCAAGGATTGAGCCGCTGCAGCCAGACGTTCAAGTCCCGCAGTTCGGCCGCACTGATGCTGTGGCCGACGCCGGGATAGGCGTGAAACTCGGGGGTGTAGGCGAGTTTTTGCAGCAGCGCATTGGCCTCGGTGCCGTCACGGTACGGCACCCGATCATCGGCGGTGCCGTGGCCGATGAAGATGTGCAGCGGCAACGGTGGCTGCTCGGCCGCAAGCTCGGTTTTCAACACCGGCAACAACCGTCCGCTCAACGCCGCGATGCCGCCGACCGCCACGGGCGGACGCAAGCCCACCTCGTACGTCATCATCGCGCCCTGGCTGAAGCCGATCAGGTACACCTTGTCCGGGCTGGCGTGATATTTCTTCGCCGCCTGCGCGACAAATTCCCGCAGCTTCTGGCCGCTGGCCTGCAAATCATCGGTCTCACCGTTGTAGGCGCCTTCGCCTTTCTTGCGAAACCACTGGAAACGCCCTTCGCCCAATGCCAGCGGCGCCTGCACCGACAGGTAGTTGTACTGCGCCGGGAGCTGAAACTTCATGCCGATCAGATCGGCTTCGTTACTGCCGTAACCGTGCAGAAAAATCACCAGCGGCCGGGTGTCCGCGTCGGGGTGAACCTGTTCGATGTACTTCAGTGGCAGGTCGCTTTGCAGCGTGGTTTGCGCATGGACGGCGCTGGACGCCAGCAGGGTTAACAGGGCAAACGCCTTCAACATAAAGACTTCCTTCACGAAGTGTCGGGTTCGGGGGCAGCCTAACATTCTGCAGTCAGGATCCAAATGTTGAAGGTGTTGCCGATGGCCCCTTCGCGAGCAGGCTCGCTCCCACAGGAGAACGCATTCCAAAGTGCGAGCGAAGGGGCTCGCTGCAGATCTATCAGTCGTTGATCAGCTTGCCCGCCCGAATCGGTTCGCGCCCCGCCACCTTGGCCTGCCAGATCCCCGGCTGGGTATACCGTCCGCGATCAATCGCAAACAACACCCCGCTGGTGCCGGCGCACACGGTGCTGAGGCGGTCATTCAGTGGGTCCACCACTTCGAACAGCGCATCACCCTTCTCGACCCATTCACCGGCATTGCGCAGGAAGCTGACCACGCCATGGTGTGGGGCGAACAGGTATTGGGTGCCTTCGAATGGCATGCCTTCGCAACATTCTTGCGGCGCCGCCGGCCATTCGCCGCTGATGAATCCCTGTTCGGCGAGAAAGCCGAGAATCGCTGCGCAGTTGGCCTGGGCCTGATCGACCCGGGTGTCGCCCATGCTGCCCAGTTCCAGAGTGGTGGCAAGGTTGGCCGGGGGAATCGCTGCGTGCGGGAACGCTTGCGCCAGTCGCAACCACGGCGACGAGCACGACTCGTCGAACGAACTGCCGCCAGAGTCTTCGCACAGCAGCGCCACCCCGGCCTTCAGTCGAGCCGCCAGCGATTGCCAACGCGGCCAGTGTTGCGGCAGCGCGTAGAGGTGGATCGCCGCATCGAAATCGCAATGCAGATCGAGGGTGATATCGGCATCACAGGCGTGGCGCAGCAGCAATCGGTGCAGCGCTTCAAGTTGCGAAGCCGGCGCTGGCAGCTCATCGAGCACCTGGCCCATGGTCTGGCGGACCAGCGCAATGTTGGCCTCGGCATCGCTGCCCAGCCGCGTGCCGATCCGCGCTGCGACCGGTGCGCTGAGTTCGACGAATGCGCGGTTGAAATTCTTGCCGCTGCCCAGTTCGAAGCGGCCCATGTGGCTGCCTTGCAGGTGCTGATCGAGGCCGATCGGGTTGGCCACCGGCACCAGCTCGATCACCCCTAGCAGGCGGCCTTGCTGTTCCAGTTCGGCAAGGCGTTGTTTGAGTTCCCACGCAGTGCGCATGCCCGGCAGCTCGTCGGCGTGCAGGCTGGCCTGGATGTACACCTTGCGGCTGCCCGCGCCGTAACGAAATACGCTGAGGGAGCGTTCGCTGCCCAGGTGGCTCCAGGGCAGAACATGGTCGATGCGTTGCATGAGAAAACTCCTGAATGGCTGGATCACGCAGACCCTTGTAGGAGTGAGCCTGCTCGCGATAGCGGTGCGTCAGGCACTAAGCGGCTGAATGTTAAACCGCTATCGCGAGCAGGCTCACTCCTACAAGGCTCTCATTTGAATCAGGGCACAAAAAAAGTGGCCACCGCTTGCACGGGACCACTTTTTTCTACGGCGTATTAATGGCCGTACACGTCAAAGTCGAAGTACTTGTCCTGGACTTTCTTGTACTCGCCGTTGGCGCGGATTTCGGTGATGGCCTTGTTGAATTTCTCGGCCAGCGCGGTATCGCCCTTGCGCACTGCAATGCCGGCACCGCCGCCGAAATACTTGGCGTCTTCGTAGGTCGGGCCGACGAATTCGAAGCCTTTGCCTGCGTCGGTTTTCAGGAAGCCGTCGCTCAGGTTGACCGAGTCGGCCAGCATCGCGTCCAGACGACCGGATTTCATGTCCAGGTTGGCTTCCTGTTGCGAGCCATAACGCACCACTTCAAACCCGGCGTCCTTGGCCATGTCGGTGGCGTAGCGGTCGTGGGTGCTGGCGCGCAGCACGCCGACTTTCTTGCCCTTGAGCTCGGTCAACGGGTCTTTGACACCGGAGCCTTCCTTCATTACGAAGCGCGCCGGGGTGTGATAGTACTTGATGGTGAAATCGACGTTCTTCTTGCGGTCGTCAGTGATGGTCATCGAGGACAGGATCGCGTCGATCTTCTTCACTTTCAGTGCCGGGATCAGGCCATCGAATTCCTGCTCGACCCACACGCATTTGACGTCCATCTGCTTGCACAGCGCATCACCGATGTCGACGTCGAACCCGCCAAGTTTGCCGTCAGCGGTTTTCATCGAGAATGGCGGGTAAGCGGCTTCAATCCCGAGGCGGATCGGCTTGGCGTCTTCGGCCACAGCAGTCAGGGACAACATCGACAGTGCCAGGGCACCGAACATCACTAGCTTCTTCATTTATTACTCCTGTGTGCGGAGGCTTTTATTGGCAGCTTTCGATTGGCGTTCGGTCATGGCCATTTAGCGGCAAAAACCGAAGTGGCCGGCAGTCTATGGCGCCGCGCACAGGGTAAATTGTTTTTAAGCGACAAATACTTACAGAAAATCGGCGCAGGCGTTGACCGGGATCAACGGTGCGCCGACATGGTGCAAAGGCTGTAGGACAAACTCTGATTTCGCTCAGGAAATGGCTGAAAATTGCGTCAGCATTCGCACCCAATCGGCGCTCTGGCGATCTGTTCGACACTCAGGCTGAAGCCCTCGTCCAGCCATCCGGTCACACCGCCGATCATCTCCTTGACCGGGTAACCCAACGCTGCCAGTTTCACCGCGGCCTTGTTGGCGCCGTTGCAATGCGGGCCGGCGCAATAGACCACGAACAGTGTGCTTGTCGCGTAGTCCGCCAGGCCTTCGGCTGTCAGCGAGCGGGTCGGAATATTGATGGCGCCCGGCACATGACCGCGCTCGTACGCCTGCGGACCGCGCACATCGACCAGCACAAAATCGACCTCCCCCGCCTCCTGGCTGCTGAAGACGTCGGAACAATCGGTTTCAAAGGTCAGACGGTTACTGAAGTGCATCAAGGCGATCGCCGACGGCGCGGCAGGAATTTCGCGAACCAGGCTGCTCATGCTGTGTGGCTCCTGTATCTGTTGGGGTGTGAACAGACTTTATCGGGCCGGCACTTGACGCTACAGTGGCGCGCAAGACACTCACCGGGAATTTTCCGCCAAATGCCTGACTCACCTGGATTGGTCGCAATTCTGGCCTACGACGGCCTCTGTACCTTCGAGTTCGGGATTGCCGTGGAGATCTTCGGCCTGACTCGGCCGGAGTTCGACTTCCCGTGGTACGAGCACCGCATCGTTGCCGTCGACCAAGGGCCGATGCGCGCCATGGGCGGGATCCACGTACTGGCCGATGGTGGCCTGGACCTGCTGGCGCAGGCGCGCACCATCATCATTCCCGGTTGGCGTGACCGCGAGGCCCCGGTGCCATCGGCTCTGCTTGAAGCCTTGCGCCAGGCCCACGCCCAGGGTGCGCGGCTGCTATCGATCTGCTCCGGGGTGTTTGTGCTGGCTGCCAGCGGCTTGCTCGACGGCCACAGCGCAACCACCCACTGGCGCTACAGCGATGAGCTGGCGCGGCGCTTTCCGGCGATTACGGTCGATCCGGAGGTGCTCTACGTCGACGCCGGCCAGTTGATCACCTCGGCGGGCAGCGCCGCCGGGATCGATGCGTGCCTGCATCTGGTGGCGCGGGACTTCGGCACTCAGGTCGCCAATTCGGTCGCGCGGCGGCTGGTGATGTCGCCGCAACGCACCGGCGGCCAGGCGCAGTTCATCCCCACGCCCGTCAGCCCGACACCGCGCAATGACCTGTCGCGGGTGATGCAGTGGGCCCGCGAGCGTCTGCACCAACCACTGGAAGTGCGCGATCTGGCCAGCGAAGCGGCGATGAGCGAGCGCACGTTTCTGCGGCGGTTCAGCGAAGCCAGCGGGCAATCGCCCAAGGCCTGGTTGCAGCACGAACGCCTGGCGCGGGCGCGGGAGCTGCTGGAGAGCACCGCGCACAACACCGAGCAGATCGCCCAGCGCTGTGGTTACCGCTCGGTGGAAAGTTTTCGCGTGGCATTTCGCAGTGTGGTCGGGGTGCCGCCGTCGGTGTATCGGGAGCGGTTTGGGCGTGGGGTCAAAGCGGTTTCCTGAGGTGACTGATAGACCGCTTTCGCGAGCAGGCTCGCTCCCACATTTGAAACGCGCCCCCTGTGGGAGCGAGCCTGCTCGCGAAGGGGCCAGCCCAGACAACAACAATCTAAGGCTTGCGCAACAGATAGGTATCCATGATCCACCCATGCTTAGCCCGCGCCGCCTGGCGCATACGCTCGATCAGATCCGCCACATCCTTGAGCTTACCGCTGATCAGAATCTCATCCGGCGTGCCGAGGTAAGCGCCCCAGTAAATCTCGGTCTGCTGATCCGCCACGCTGTGGTAAGCGTCCTCGGCATCGAGCATCACCACCAGACTGTCGGTGTCACTCACTTGCCCCGCCGCCAGGCGCCGGCCGGTGGTGATTTCGATCGGCCGGCCAATGGTGTTCAGCGGCACCTTGTGTTGCGCGGCCAGAGCCTGAACGCTGCTAATGCCTGGGATCACTTCAAACTCGAAAACACAGCGGCCTGACGCCAGAATCGCCCGCAGAATGCGAATCGTGCTGTCGTACAGCGCCGGGTCACCCCACACGAGGAAACCGCCGCACTGCTCGTCAGCCAATTCTTCATTGATCAACCGCTCGAAGGTTTGCTGTTTGGCGCGGTTCAGATCATCGACCGCACGGGTGTAGTCCACGTCGCCGCGTTCACGTTCCGGGCTTTGCGCTTCGACGAATCGATAAGCCGGATCGGTGATGTAGCGTTCACAAATGTCCCGGCGCAGCTCGATCAGTTTGTTTTTGCTCTGGCCTTTATCCATCAAAAAGAACACGTCCACCCGGTTGAGCGCCTTCACCGCCTGCAGGGTGATGTAGTCGGGGTTGCCGGCGCCGATGCCGATGACCAGCAGTCGTTTCATCACTGTGCTCCCGCAAGTTCGATACCGGGTAAGCGTAGCCGCCAGATCCCGTTGAATCGCAGTTGGACCACTGACAGCGGTTCAACATCAATCGCGTTGAACGCTGCGCCTTGCACCACCTGCATTAATGCGGCGCGCACCACGAACGGATGAGTGATGGCGACGACATGCCCCGGCGCACCTTGCAGGCTGATCAGCCACGCCGCCACGCGTTCGCCCAATTGCATCACCGACTCACCGCCGTGGGGTGCTGCCTGCGGATCGCTGATCCACGCTTGCAAGGCTTCGGCCTCACTCAGTTGCAGATCCTTGATCGCTTGCCCGTGCCAGCGCCCCCAGTCGCAATCACGCAGCGCATCGTCCACTTGCGGCGTTGCACCGAATCCCTCGGCGGTCTGCCGCGTGCGCAATTCCGGCCCGCACAGCAAACGCGTGGCGCTACCAAACTGTTTTGCCAGCGCACCGAGCGCCAGTGGCTGATTTTCAACAGGCTCGTTCGTAGGAAAACGCGACAATTTCTGTGCGACGGTTCGAGCGTGGCAAATCAAAGTCAAACGGGTGGATTGCACAGGGTTGCACTCGCTGAACATCAGTTGAATTGGCGGCAAACCGCCGGTCTTGCGGCAATTGTGCCGCAAACCGGGCGGTTCGGGGGATCTCGCAAACTGGTCGCCCGGCCTGATGAGCGTGCAAAAACGGCAATGTCTTACACATCAATGGGCAATGGACTACAAGGGTCGACGACATCGGTGTAGCCCTTGTGACACAGGCCTCTCACGTTATTTAAACGCTGAATCGCTACCGCTAAAAATTCACTAGACATGTAACCTGAGTTACATAAATACTGTTTTAACGGATTGTGAAACGAATTCAACACCCCTTCATCCAGCAGGAGCCCGGATGCCCCCTCTTAGAGACTTGATCACCGATCCCGGCCTGGAGCTGACGCCGTCGGAGCGCAAAGTGATTCGCGCCCTGCTCGACCAGTATCCACGCAACGGCCTCGGTCCGATGGCGCGCCTGGCCGAACACGCCGGCGTCAGCGATCCGACCATTGTGCGACTGGTGAAGAAGCTCGGATTCGGCGGTTATGCCGAATTTCAGGACGCCTTGCTCAGCGACATGGACCACCGCCTGCGTTCGCCAAGCACCCTGTTGCAACCGCGCTCGCACCTGAACAAGGACGATGCCTGGGGCCATTATCTGGCCGACAGCCAGCGGTTGCTGGTGGAAACCCAGGCCCTGACCCAGCCTGAAGACGTGCGCATTCTGCTCGACTGGCTGCTCGATACGCGGCACCAGATCTACTGCTTCGGCGGGCGTTTCAGCAGCCTGATGGCCAACTACCTGCTCAATCACTTGCGTCTGCTGCGCCCCGGCTGCTTTGCCCTGGAAGACAACGCGCAACTGCCTGACCGCTTGTTCGACCTGCAACGTCAGGACGTGGTGCTGTTGTTCGACTATCGCCGCTACCAGACCCAGGCTCTGCGCGTGGCCAGCGCCGCAAAAAGCCGCAATGCCCGGGTGGTGTTGTTCACCGACATCTATGCATCACCGCTGCGCGAACTCGCCGACCTGATCATCAGCGCCCCGGTCGAATCGGCCTCGCCGTTCGACACCATGGTGCCGGCACTGGCCCAGGTCGAGGCGCTGATTGCCAGCCTGACCCTGCGCAGCCCCGATCTGGCCGATCGCCTGGAAGGCATCGACGCGATGCGCAACGAGTTCAACACCCACCTGCTGGAGGATAAATAAGGATGTTCAGCCTTCCCCACCGCTCGCCGCGGGACTTGCCGTTTGTCACCGATCACACCTCATTGTTACTGGTGGACATGCAGCGCGCCTGGCTAGAACCGCAGTACGACCCGCACCTGAACGGGCCGGACGCCGAATATTTCCTGACCCGCACCCACATGCAGGTGGTGCCCAACCAGCGCCGGTTGCTCAGCGCCTTTCGCGAAGCGCGGCAGAACGTGCTGCACACCATTATCGAAAGCCTGACCGCCGATGGCCGCGACCGCTCGCTGGACCACAAGCTGTCGGACATGCACCTGCCCAAGGGCAGTGAGCAGGCGCGAATCATCGACGACCTGACCCCGGTGGAAAACGAGATCGTGTTGCCGAAAACCTCGTCCGGGGTGTTCAACTCGACCAACATCGATTACGTGCTGCGCAACCTCGAGACCCGTCACCTGATCATCGCCGGCATCGTTACTGACCAGTGCGTCGACATGGCGGTGCGCGACGCCGCCGACCGTGGTTATCTGGTGACGCTGGTCGAAGACGCCTGCGCCACCTACACCCCGGCGCGGCATGACGCCTGCCTGAATGCGATCAAGGGTTACTGCTGGATCACCGACACGCAAACCGTGCTCGGCCGGTTGCAGGAGCTGCGACCATGAGCGAGCGCCTGACGCCGTTGCCGATGACCACCATCGTCACCACCGACCTGATCGGCATTACCCGTGGCCGTTCGTTCCCCACTGACGAGCTGGAGCACTATCAAGCCGCCGGTTGCGGCTGGGTGCCAGCCAACAGCGCACTGACGCCGCAGGACATCATCGCCCAGGCCAACCCGTGGGGCGCTTATGGCGACTTGCGGCTGATTCCGGACCTGGCCAGTCGCGTCACCGTCGGCAGCGGGCCAGACGCCGCGGCGCCGGCGCTGGACTTCATCCATGGCGACATCCGCGAGACCGATGGACGCCCATGGAGCGCCTGCCCACGCACATTGTTGCGCGATGAAATCGAGCGCTATCGCGACGAACTCGGCTTGCAGGTCAACGCGGCGTTCGAACACGAATTCAACCTGCATGCCGGTTTCGCTGAACACCAGGCGTTCTCCCTCGAAGCCCAGCGTCAGGGCGCCGAATTCGGCGGCTGGCTGCTCAGTGCCCTGCGCGCCGGCGGCGTTGAACCGGAAATGTTCCTGCCCGAATACGGCAAACATCAATACGAAATCACCTGCCGCCCGACTCGCGGTGTGGCAGCGGCGGACCGCGCGGTGAATGTGCGCGAGATCACCCGCGAAATCGCCCGGCAAATGGGCGTCGACGTCAGTTTCGCACCGAAAACCAAGGCCGACGCGGTGTGCAACGGCGTGCACCTGCACGTCAGCCTGCTCGATCTGCAAGGCCTGCCGATGCTGTACGACGCCGGCACCAGCAACGGTTTGTCGACCCTCGGCCAACATTGGGCTGCCGGGATCCTGCATTACCTGCCAGCGCTGTGTGCGTTCACCGCGCCGACGCCGGTGTCGTATGAGCGTTTGCAACCGCATCACTGGAGCGCGTCCTACGCGTGCCTGGGGCAGCAAAACCGTGAAGCGGCGCTGCGCATCTGCCCGACCGTGAGCCTGGGCGGCAAATCCGTGGCGGCGCAGTACAACCTGGAATTTCGCGCCATGGACGCCACCGCCTCGCCGCACCTGGCGATGGGCGCGCTGCTGATTGCCGGACGGCTGGGCATCGAACAGCGTCTGGCACTGAACGCGATCACTGATGAGATTCCCGATTCACTCAACGACGAGCAACGCAAGGCCCGGGGCATTGTTGCCCTGCCCGCCTCACTGGCCCAGGCGCTGGATTGCCTGCGTGACAGTGCAGCCTTCAACCAATGGCTGCCCAAGCCGTTGCTCGACACCTACCACGCCCTTAAAACCGAGGAACTGGCGCTGACGGAACAGCTCTCGCCCGCTGACCTGTGTGAGCACTATGCACGCCTGTACTGAATCCGCCGAGCTGGGGTTGTACACCCGCCCGGTCTACAACCTGAGCCGCGAAGATTCTTCGCATCCGTTGATCCTGGTGTGTGAGCACGCCAGCCGCTACATCCCCGAAGCCCTGAGCAATCTGGGCCTGGACGATGCAGCCGCCCGCGAGCACATCGCCTGGGACATCGGTGCACTGCAACTGGCAGAAGCGCTGTCGGAAAAACTCGGCGCGACGTTGTTGAGCGCCAACTATTCACGGCTGCTGATCGACCTCAATCGGCCCCGGCATGCCCCTGACAGCATTCCGGCGCAGAGCGAGATCTATCAGGTGCCCGGCAACCGCGATCTGGATGAAGCCACTCGCGAATACCGGCGCCAGCAGCTGTTCAAACCGTTTCACGCCCGGCTGCAGACCCTGATCGACGAGCGCGTCGCGCAGGGCCAGCCGGTGCGGGTGGTAGGAATTCACAGTTTCACCCCGGTGTATTACGGCCAGCCGCGCCCGCTGGAAATCGGTGTGCTGTTCGGTCAGGCCAGCGCCTATGCGCAACGGCTGATCGACGGCCTCGGCCAGCACCCGCTGAAAGTTGCGGGCAACCAGCCGTACCGGATTGATCCGTTGGGCGACATGACGGTACCGGTGCACGGCGATGCACGAGGGCTGGAGTCGGTGCTGATCGAGGTGCGCAACGACCTGCTGCGCGGCCCCGAAGCCGTGTCACTGTGGGCCGAGCGCCTGGCGCCGTGGCTGTAACGAATGCTGTAAAAACCGCTGATGCTGTAAACGATGGACCGATATAACAACTAAAAACGCTGGATAGGCTGACAAGGAGTTGCGCTTCATGGAAATAGAAGAGTTCGGCTACAAACAGGAGTTGAAACGTAGCCTGACACTGACCGACCTGGTGGTGTACGGGATGATTTTCATGATCCCCATCGCCCCCTTCGGCGTGTATGGCTACGTCAATGCCGAGGCGCCCGGGATGGTGCCGCTGGCCTACATCATCGGCATGGTGGCAATGCTGTTCACCGCGCTGAGCTACGGCAGCATGGCGCGGGCGTTTCCGATTGCAGGTTCGGTATATTCCTACGCGCAACGCGGCCTCAATCAACACGTCGGTTTCATCGCCGGCTGGCTGATGCTGCTCGACTATCTGCTGATTCCACCGCTGCTGTACGTCTATGCGGCGATGGCCCTGAACCATCTGTACCCGGACATTCCGAAAGTCGGCTTCATCCTGGCGTTCCTGGTCAGCGCCACCTTCGTCAACCTGCGCGGCATCACTTTCACCGCACGGATGAACATCATCTTCCTGCTGGCACAGCTGGTGGTGCTGGGGATTTTCCTGTTCTACGCCTGGAACGCCCTGCACAACGGTGGTGGCAACGGCGAGCTGACCCTGGCGCCGTTGTATCACGCGGAAACCTTCAACTTCGCCCTGCTGATGCAAGCGGTGTCGATTGCAGTGCTGTCGTTCCTCGGCTTCGATGCGATCTCGACCCTCGCCGAAGAAATCAAAGGCGACCCGGGCAAAAGCGTCGGCAAAGCGGCGCTGATCACCTTGGTGGTGATGGGCGCGATTTTCGTCGTACAGACCTGGATCGCCACCGATCTGGCTGCCGGCATGGGTTTCAAGTCCGCCGACACCGCGTTCTATGAAATTGCCGAAATCGCTGCCGGCAGCTGGCTGGCGACGCTGACCGGCGTGGCGACCGCACTCGCCTGGGGCGTCGCGGTGGCGATCACCTCGCAAGCCGCCGTGTCGCGCCTGCTGTTCGGCATGGCCCGCGACGGCAAGTTGCCGAAAGTGCTGGCCAAGGTGCACCCGAAACACAACACCCCGTACCTGAGCATTTATCTGGTGGCGGTGCTGTCGCTGGTGATCTGCTACCTGTTCATCAATTCGGTCGACACCCTGACCTCGCTGGTCAACTTCGGTGCCCTTAGCGGTTTCATGCTGCTGCACCTGACGGTAATCAACTACTACTGGCGTCGGCAGAAGTCGGGTCAGGTCGTACGCCATCTGATCTGCCCGGTGATCGGTTTCATCATCGTCGCCGCCATCATGTACAACATGGGCGTCGATGCGCAGAAGCTCGGGCTGATCTGGATCGCTTTGGGCCTGGTGTACCTTTTCTTCCTGAACAAGCTCGGCGCCAGCACCGCGCTGCCTGACCCGAGCAATGGCTGACAAGAAAAAGGGCGGCGTCTGACAACAAATCAGGCGACCGCCGCTTTAAAGCGTGGCAACCGACAGTGATAGTCAGGTTCGGTGGGGATCACCGAACCCTTTGATACAGGAGTGCATCCATGCTGGTCTTACGCCCAGTCGAGCCAACCGACCTGCCGCAATTGCAGCAACTGGCCCGCGACAGTCTGGTCGGCGTCACGTCGCTGCCGGACGACAGCGAGCGCCTGCGCGAAAAAATCGCCGGTTCCTGCGCCTCGTTCGACAGCGACGTTCAGGCGCAAGGCCCGGAGAACTACTTCTTCGTGCTGGAAGACCTCGACACTCGGCGGCTGGTCGGCTGCTCGGAGATCCTCGCCACTGCCGGTTTCAACGAGCCGTTCTACAGCCTGCGCAACCGGCACTTCACCAGTGCCTCGAGGGAATTGAACATCGAGCACGGCGTGCCGGCGCTGTCGCTGTGTCACGACCTCAACGACCACACTCTGCTTCGCGGCTTTCACATCGATAACGCGCTGGTGCGCAGCGCCTTTTCCGAATTGCTGTCGCGGGCGCGCCTGCTGTTCATCGCCGCCCATGCCCAACGTTTCTCCGATGCGGTGATCACCGAAATCGTCGGCTACAGCGACGAAAACGGCCACTCGCCGTTCTGGGACGCCCTGGGCAAGCATTTCTTTGATCTGCCCTATGTCGAGGCCGAGCGCCTGTGTGGCCTGCAAAGCCGCTCGTTTCTCGCCGAACTGATGCCGCAATACCCGATTTACGTGCCGATGCTGCCCCCGGCTGCCCAGGCGTGCATCGGCCGGATTCACCCGGACGGCCAGGAAGCCTTCGACATCCTTGAGCGTGAAGGCTTTGAAACCAACAGCTACATCGATCTGTTCGACGCCGGCCCGACCCTGTATGCGCGCACCGCGAACATCCGTTCGATTGCCCACAGTCAGACCGCCAGCGTGCGCCAGCAGCCGCGAATCGACGCCCGCGGCCGCTACCTCTTGAGTAACGACGCACTGCACGGCTTCCGGGCCATCGTCGCCGAACTGGATTGCCAGCCCGATCAACCGCTGTCCCTGACGCCGGATCTGTGTGCGGCGCTGAATGTCACCGATGGCCGCACGATCAGGCTGATCGCCCTGTGAACCACGCCCGGCTGCACACCCAACGACAGTGCCCGAACAGGCGCGTACAAGGAGTTACCGCATGATCGTCCGTCCGGTCAAAGTCAGCGACCTGCCAGCGCTGATGACCCTGGTTCGACAGGCCGGCCCCGGGTTCACCACCCTGCCGGCCAATGAAGACCGCCTCGCCCACCGGGTGCGCTGGGCCCAGCGGGCGTTCGCCGCGCAGGTGGAACGGGCCGACGCCGATTATCTGTTCGTGCTCGAAGACGACGACTTGCGCGTGGTTGGCGTCAGCGCCCTGACCGGGGCGGTGGGCCTGCGTGAGCCGTGGTACAACTACCGCGTCGGGTTGACCGTGAGTTCGGCGCCGGATCTCGGCATTTCGCGGCAGATTCCCACACTGTTCCTCAATAACGAACTGACTGGCCAGTCCGAGCTGTGTTCGCTGTTCCTGCATCCGGAGCACCGTCATGGCAGTAATGGCCGGTTGCTGTCGCTCGGACGCCTGTTGTTCGTGGCTGAGTTCCCGCAGCTGTTTGGCGAGAAAATGATCGCCGAATTGCGCGGCAATGCCGATGAACTCGGCTGTTCGCCGTTCTGGGACAGCCTGGGCCGGCACTTTTTCAAGATGGACTTCAGCCACGCCGACCACTTGTCGGGCCTGGGCAACAAATCGTTCATCGCCGAACTGATGCCGCGCCAGCCGCTGTACACCTGCCTGCTCACCGAACAGGCGCAAGCGGTCATCGGCCAACCGCACCCCAACACCGAACCGGCGCTGAAGATCCTGCGCGAAGAAGGTTTTGTGCATAAGGGCTACATCGATATCTTCGACGGCGGCCCGGTGATCGAAGCCGAGATTCCGAACATCCGTACTGTGCGCGACAGCCTCGCACTGACGTTGACCCTCGGCACACCCGACGATCAGGCGCCGCTGTGGCTGATCCACAACCGACGCCTGGAAAACTGCCGCATCACCGTGGCTCCGGGCCGTCAGGTCGGCAATACCCTGGTGGTCGACCGCCTCACCGCCAAGCGTCTGCAGCTGCAACCGGGCAATTCGGTGCGCGCGGTGCTGCTGCCCCGACAACAGCAACAGGCGGTCGCGGCCTGAATCCCCTCCTCCCTCGCAAATTCGTCATGAACCTTGACCCATCCGCGTGATAGCCTTTTCATTCTTCGGCGTTGACACCTTTGCTCAAGCCGTTCCATTCCTTTGTATTGGTGGAACTCGTATGACCAGGCTTTCCCATCAAGATTTGCGCCGTAACTTCCGTCAATTGCTGGCCTCCGACACCTGCTATCACACCGCCTCGGTGTTCGACCCGATGTCCGCGCGCATTGCCGCAGACCTCGGTTTTGAAGTGGGGATCCTCGGCGGCTCCGTGGCCTCGCTGCAGGTGCTGGGCGCCCCCGACTTCGCCCTGATCACCCTCAGCGAGTTCGCCGAACAGGCCACCCGTATCGGCCGCGTCGCCCAATTGCCGGTGATCGCCGACGCCGACCACGGCTACGGCAACGCCCTCAACGTGATGCGCACCATCGTTGAACTGGAACGCGCCGGCGTCGCCGCCCTGACCATCGAAGACACCCTGCTGCCGGCACAATTCGGGCGCAAGTCCACCGACCTGATCTCGGTTGCCGAAGGCGTCGGCAAGATCCGTGCAGCGCTGGAAGCTCGTGTCGATTCGGAAATGGCGATCATTGCCCGCACCAACGCCGGCATCCTGCCGAACCAGGAAATCATCAGCCGTACCCGGCAGTACCAGGCCGCTGGCGCCGACGGCATCTGCATGGTCGGAGTACAGGACTTCGATCAGCTGGAACAGATTGCCGAGCACCTGACCGTCCCGCTGATGCTGGTCACCTACGGTAACCCGGCCCTGCGTGACGACAAGCGTCTGGCAGAACTCGGCGTACGCGTGACCATCGACGGCCATGGCGCGTATTTCGCCGCGATCAAGGCCACCTACGACAGCCTGCGCGAACAGCGGCAGATCTTCACTCAGGCCTCGGACCTGAGCGCCACCGAGCTGACGCACACCTATACCCAGCCTGAGGAGTACATTCTCTGGGCGAAGGAATATATGAGTGTGAAAGAATAATTCCTGTTCGGAACTCGCTCTCCCTCTGGTAACTTCCAAAAGGGCCGGTAGACGCAATGTCACCGGCCAGGCTACCAGAATACTTCGGTCAATCGCCGTCGGCGCCCGCCAGGCAATACACACCTTAGAATAACTACCAATATTTAATAACAACTCCTGCGTTGATATTAAATATCGCCTCCCTATAATCGCAAACCGTTAAACAGGCAAAATGTTTAACACCCAAAAAGCAAAATCAAAAAACCAACCTATATCAAGCACAACCAGAAAATAAGGATATTTATGAACGCCGTTACTCAAAACTGGGAAAATGCACCCCTGTTACGCGCAGAAGCAAAAGTTATCAATACTCCGACCAAATCCACCCACGCTGCCAACTGCCCGGGCTGGGACGGACTGCGTTTCAATGTGGGCAACATTCACGAAATCAAGAAAATCCGCGAGCTGCCTGTCCAAGGCTAGCCCGCTTGGCGTATAGCGTCGCCGTAGACGTCAATGAGCAGAATACTCAGCCATTGACGTCTATTTACCCATAACCAAAAAGCCAGATGTTTGCGCCTGCTCAAGTAACTCTCTGCAGTTTATTTGACAGCCTATAAAAGTGATCCCCCATGATAAAAAACCTGCTCAACCCAGACTTGGCGCCTGCACAATTGATCGCCCGCATCAAGACAACAAACATGGGGGCCGAAATACATAATCTGGCAAAACAGTTAATCAACCCAACAGCCGACACTCAAGACTCGCTTCATCGCGCTGCGATCCTGAAAGCGACAAACATCCACACCGGAACACTGACTTTATATTGCAACAACGATGGAAACATCAGCCTGAAAACTCCAGATAAGGCGACGCCCCCGGAACAACTTTATTCCGTCCCCGGCAAAAGCATTTTGTTTGCAATCAACGGGGAGTCATTTCCCATTCAACTTTACCAGCTCGAAGGTGAGTGCCTGACGCTTGCAGAGCGGGTCATCGTGGATGGCAATAATCCGCTGTTCGTGGACGGCGCGAAGGTCCTGTTCGACAGCAACCCCAATGGCGACGGGCACCCGGCTTTCATTGGCAGCATCAATCTGCCTGAAAAAACTGCCGACATCGGTGTGTTTGACCCCGCATCATTGCGCAAAGTCGCCTGGTTCCCGCATGACGACAGCGCCGCACGCTTTCTGGTGAGTCTTGAGCTGCTTGAAGCCGCCCAGGACCCCGGCGCCTGCAAAGTGGCTGAAGAATTGATTTATCACTACCACCCCGCTGTCGCCTGGAAGGCTTTTCAGGTGATCAGCAGAACCGATCCGCAGGCTGCGTTGAATTGCGCACCGCTGTTGAGAAATCTGCAAAACAGCCGCCTGAACCATTTACTCGACCAGTGTGAAGCCGCATGAAACTGAATACTTTTGTCGAGCGTATGGCGACCTACGATCTGCAGCTGGACAGCGCGAAGATCATTGACGACCTGCGTCAACTGGCCAGCAACCGTACGTTGGTGAGTGACTACCTTTATACGACGATCCAGCAGGACGGTTTCAGTACCAAAAACAGACTCTACGGCGCTTATGCATTTGTTCTGCACTCCAACGATCTGTTCACCGTGCGCCTGGGTTTCTGGTCGCCTGCCACGTCACGGGATGAGCGGGAAACCTTCATCTACGACCTCAACCACAGTCATGACTTCGAGCTCTATTGCGTGGGATACAGCGGTGACGGTTACACCACCGTTTCGCGAGAGATTCTCCAGCAAACGCCACTTCAGGCAGGCGTAAAACCGAAGTTTGGCGAAGAACGAGTCCTTAAACTTATTCCGGGTGAGGTGCTGCACATGCTTCCACTAAGCGAAGTACACAAGCAGCTTCCACCTGAAACGATGTCCGCCTCGCTGAGCTTGCTTATTCATCCTCGGCAGGAGAACAAAACCGAAGAAGCCTGGTGCTTCGACGACAACCTGATACCGACTTATCCCGGTATCGCCCGGCAGGAGACAGCGCTGTTTGAAAGCCTGCTGTCCCGGCTACAACGTGAGCAGACTTCTCTGCCCACTCAATCAGAAAGGAAATCTGTATGAACAAGCCACTCGATAACTGGAACCAAACCCCACTGCTGCATGCTGGCACCAACGTCATCACCACTCCCGTGAAGACCACGGCTGCGTCTCCGTGCGCCAGCTTCATGCCGCGTTACAACGTGGGCAACATTCACGAAATCAAACAATTCTGGAACAACGCGCAACCCGCCTGATTGTTGCCGGCCTGGCGCACCATGAGTGTCAAACAGTGATGCGTCGGCCGGACTGACGCCATCGCGAGCAAGCCCTCTCCTACATTGGATCTGTGTCGAACACGTGTGTTGTGTTCACTGAAGATCCACTGTGGGAGCGGGCTTGCTCGCGAAGGCGTCAGTCGCAACACCGCCAGACCGGACGGGTTTCCACCGCCTGTCAGCGCTTGGCCAGCTCCATGATCATTCTCGACAACAGATAAATCCGCGGCGCCACGCTCGCCACTTCGGCGTATTCCTCCGGCGTGTGAATATTGCCGCCGACAATTCCGAACCCATCCAGCGTCGGCGTGCCGACTCCGGCTGACAGGCTGGCATCCGCCGCGCCACCGCTGCCCTCCTCGGTCAACTTACGGCCGATCTCGCCATAAATCCCCTGCGCCATTGCCATCAAGCGATCCGACTCTGCCGTCTGCGGCATCGGCGGCAAACCGCGTTTGAGGCTGGTGGTCACTTCGGTTTCCGCGATCAGCTTGTCCTGCGAGACGCGGGCGAGGTCTTTCTCGATCCGGTCGAACTCTTCCGGCACTGCCGCACGCACGTCAGCCTTGGCCGTGGCGTGGTCGGGAATCACGTTGGTACGATCACCGGCCTGGAGCACGGTGAAATTGATCGTGGTTTTCTTCGCCTCATCGCCGAGTTTGCCCAGTTGCAGAATCTGGTGTGCAGCTTCCATCGCCGCGTTACGCCCCAGTTCCGGCGCGACTCCGGCATGTGCCGCTTTCCCTTTGACCTCGACCAGCGCCGTCGCGCTGCCCTTGCGCCACACCACCAGGCCATCGGCCGGACGACCCGGTTCAAGGTTGAGGGTCACGTCGTGATCCTTGGCGGTTTTCTTGATCAGGTCGGTGGCGACGTCCGAGCCGGTTTCTTCGCTGGCGTCGAGCAGGAAAGTGATTTGCGCGTAGTCCTTGAAGTCGAGGTTTTTCAGAATCTTCAGCGCGTAGATCCCGGCGACGATGCCGCCCTTGTCGTCCATCACCCCTGGCCCGTAGGCGCGGCCGTCCTTGATGCGGAACGGGCGCTCGGCGGCGGAGCCTTCCTTGAACACCGTGTCCATGTGCGCCATCAGGAGGATTTTCGCCTTGCCGGTGCCCTTGAAGGTGGCCAATACGTGGTTGGATTTTTCCGGGGTATTGGGCACCAACTCGATGGTCGCGCCGAGTTTTTTCAACTCGTCGATGGCGATCTCACTGACTTGTTTCAGGCCGGGTTCGTAACCGGAACCGGAGTCGATATTGACCAAGCGTTCCAGCAGCTTCAGGGCTTCAGGCTGATACTGTTCGGCGTCGGCCAGTACTTGCTTGTGCGGTTCGGCGAGGGCGCTGGCAGCGCTGAAGGCGAGGGACAGGCCGAGGCTGGCGGCCAGCAGGGAGCGGGAAAATGAGAACGTCATGAATCGATCCTTGTTTCGCGTCGGGGGGACTAAACCGTACCTGACATCGACGCAAGGCTCTATACCGGATGCGACATCTCTGCGGCGGACACCGAACACCTGTAGGAGTGAGCCTGCTCGCGATAGCGTTATATCGGTCAACACCCGGGTTACTGATAGATTGCAATCGCGAGCAGGCTCACGCCTACAAAGGGAATTGTGGTGGGCAGTCAGACCGAATCGAGCAATTCACGCTTCGGCCGATTATCACTGTTGCAGATCACCCGATTGCGTCCGGTGGCCTTGGCCTCGTACAACGCCTGATCAGCATCGTTGAGCCACCGGGTCGCATCGCCATGGAGCGGATCATAGGCCGCCAGACCAATGCTCAGGCTGACCTTGAGTGCCGGATTCTGCTCGTAACCCAGCGTGGCGAAACGCTCGCGCAAGGCCTCCATGGCCTGCGCGGCATTGAACAGCGGCAAGTCCGGCAGGATCACGCAGAATTCGTCACCGCCGTAACGTCCGGCCACGTCGGCGGCGCGCAGGTTCTGCTTGAGGATCTTGCTCAGCTGTCGCAGCACAATGTCGCCTGCCACGTGACCGTAGGTGTCGTTGATCGACTTGAAATGATCGATGTCGATCAACGCAATCGCCGCGCCCTGATGCTGCCGGCGGCAGCGTTGAAATTCGATTTCCAGTTGATCTTTCCAGGCGCCATGATTGAGCAACCCGGTGAGGCTGTCGGTGCGGCTCAGGGCCAGCAATTCACGCTTGTGCAGCCCCAGCGTGTAGGCCTGGCGAAAGCAGATCCAGCCCAGCGCCAACGGGTACAGCATCAGCAATGGCAGGCACGCATACAGTTGCAAGGGTGAGGTTTGCGGGATGAACGCCGGGGCGAAAACCACCAGGCCGACGCCGATGCCGAGGATCTGCGCCGCCAGGCCTGCGGCGAGAAAACGCAGTCCGCCGATGGCGACGTTGTTCATCGCCATCATCGAAATGGTGGTGGCACTGGGCAGCGGATTGAAATGCATGGCGGCGACCCAGAAGCCGCCCATAAACGCGTCGACCAACAGATTGCGGTGTTCGGCGTGGTAGGGAACGCTGGAGCGACGCGCCCATTGGAACGCCAGGTGCGGCCAGATCAGGCCATTGAACAGCATCAGTGCCCAAACCCACTGCGGCGGGTCGAGCGGGTACATCGCCGCACTCACGCACAAAAGCCCCAGCACCAGCCCGAGGGTTCGCGATGTATAAAGCCTCCTGGCCAATGAAAGTCCCTTTCCCCCCTTGTTTCGCATAAGGGCCTCGACCACTCAACGGAACCTGCGCACACCGTCAGACGCGTGTGCTGGAAGTCTAACAGGCAGCCGTTAAATAGCCATCACCGGCCAGCCACCGCAACCCCGATAAATCGCACTGTGGGAGGGGGCTTGCTCCCGAAGGCGGTGGGGCAGCCAATATCATCGGTGAATGACCCACCGCTTTCGTGAGCAAGCCCACTCCCACAGGGGATTTGTGGTGTGTCAGGGTCGACTGTGTTTCGTTGCCTCGGAGCAAAGTGCAGCAACTGCCTGGAATACAGATTCCTGTGGGAGGGGGCTTGCTCCCGAAGGCGGTGGGGCAGCCAACATCATCGGTGAATGGCCCGCCGCTTTCGTGAGCAAGCCCACTCCCACATGGGGATTGTGGTGTGTCAGGGGGCGACTGTGTTTCGCTGCCTCGGAGCAAAGTGCAGCAACTGCCTGGAATACAGTTCCCTGTGGGAGGGGGCTTGCTCCCGAAGGCGGTGGGGCAGCCAGCATCATTGTTGAATGGCCCGCCGCTTTCGTGAGCAAGCCCACTCCCACAATGCAAATATTTAGCTATACCTGAAAGGATGAAAACGGAAAAACGACTATAAGAAGGAAGCCCATGCAGACCTACCGAGTGTTGATCATCGGCAGCGGATTTGGTGGCCAGTGTGCGGCGGTCAATTTGCTCAAGGCCGGGATCGACGATTTTCGCCTGCTGGAAAGACGCGACTTCTTCGGCGGCACCTGGTGCCAGAACACCTACCCCGGTGCTGCGGTGGATGTGCCCTCGCCGCTGTACTCGCTGTCCTTCGCGCCATACCGCTGGACGCAGATGTTCGCCGCGCAGGCCGAACTGCACCGCTACACCGAACACGTCATCGACCGCTTCGGCCTGCGCGAACATGTCGAACTGCAGGCCAATGTCGAGCGTATCGAATGGGACGAGGTGCAACAGCGCTGGGCCGTGTACACCAGCGCCAAGGGCACCTTTCACGCGCAATTCGTGATCAACGCCAGCGGGCCGTTGAGCCAACCGGTAATACCGCCCTTCCCCGGCCTCGATCGCTTTCAGGGCAAGACTTTTCATACCAACAACTGGGATCACAGCTACGACTACCGCGGTAAACGCGTGGCCATCGTCGGCAGTGGCGCCAGTGCTGCGCAGGTGATTCCGGCGATTGCCCCCGAGGTCGAACAACTGCATGTGTTCCAGCGTACGCCGCATTGGGTGTTGCCTCGGCCCGATCGTACGTTCGGACGTTTTCAGCGCTGGCTGCTGGGCTTGAAGCCGGCCTACAAACTGCTGCGCTGGTTGCTCTACTGGCAATTCGAAACCCGGGTGATCGCCTTCAAATATTCAAAACCGGCGATTCACATGGTCCAGCGCCAGGCGCTGCGCTTTCTCAAGCAACAGGTACCGGATCCGCTGTTGCGCGAAAAACTCACCCCGGACTTCACCATCGGCTGCAAGCGCATCCTGCTTTCCAGCACCTATTACCCGGCGCTGACCCGGCCCAATGTCACACTGCACAGCCGCGAGCAAGGCATCGCCGACATCGATGAAAGCGGAATCACCACGACGGACGGCCAACACATCGAGGTTGACCTGATTGTCTGGTCGACCGGCTACGACGCCACCGACGGCGTGGTCTCCTACCCGGTGACCGGCAAGCACGGCGTGCAGCTCAAGAACGTGTGGGCGCAGTACCCGCGCGCCTACCTGGGCACAAGCCTGCCGGACTTTCCCAACCTGTTCATCGTTACCGGACCGAACACCGGCATCGGGCATACCTCGGCGCTGTTCATCATCGAGGCGCAGATGAACTACATCCTCGACTGCATTCACACACTGCAGGCCAAAAACCTGCGCAGCATCGAAGTACGCCCCGAAGCGGAACGTACCTACACTGCAATGATCCACCGTGAGATGGAGCGCACGGTATGGAAGTCCGGCGGCTGTCACAGTTGGTATCAGAGCAAAAGCGGTCATGTGATCGCGATTTTTCCCGGCTTCAGTTTCAGCTACTACCGGTTGACCCGGGCGTTGAAACCGGCTGACCACATTCTGTCCTGAACACGTAAAAGGAAGACGTCGATGCTTTTGCTGTTTGTCGCTCTCGCGGTTTTCGTGGCCTGGAGCTGGTTGAGTTACCCGGCGGTGGGTCATTGGCTGTACGACCTGAGCATGGCCCTCGAGGCCAAACTCTATAAGCTGCACAAAATCGAGGTGCCGATCGCCGAAATGACGGTATCGACGTGGCAAGGTGGCCCCTATGAAGCGGCCAGCGCGATCCTGATGCTGCATGGCTACAGCGCCGACAAGAACCTGTGGCTGCGCTTCGCCCGGCATTTTGTCCGCCAGTACCGGGTGATCATCCCGGACCTGGCCGGCCACGGTGAAACCGGCTTCAAGGCCGGTGGCGGCTACGATATCCCGCTGCAGGCCAAGCGCATGATCCAGCTGCTCGACGTCTGCGGCGTGGAGAAAGTCCACGTGATCGGCAATTCGATGGGCGGCTACATCGCAGCGTGGCTGGCGGCGACCTATCCGGAGCGGATTGCCTCGGTGGCATTGATCGATCCGGCCGGCGTGACCGCACCGCAGGCCAGCGACATGGAGCGCCACCTGGCCCGCGGGCATAACCCGTTCCTGATCAATTCCCGCGAAGAGTTCCGCCAGTTTTATGCCATGACCATGGCCTCGCCGCCGTGGGTGCCCGGGCTGGTTCTGGACGCCATCGCGCAGCGTTATGAGCGTCAGCGCGACGAACTGGAAGAGATCTTCCGCGATTTTCGCGCCAGCCCGCCGATGGAGCCGAAACTCGCCGAGATCAAATGCCCGGCGCTGCTGTTGTGGGGACGCAAGGATCGCTTGATCGACGTCAGCAGCGTACCGATCTGGAGCAAGGGCATCGCCAATCTGCGGGTCGACGTGTGGGATGGCGTCGGGCACATGCCGATGGTCGAGCAACCGACCAACACCGCGCGGTTGTATCGGGAGTTTCTGGGCAACCAGCGATGAACATTCTTTATGACGAGCGCCTCGACGGGCCGCTCCCCGAGGTCGACAAAGCGCAATTGCTCAAGGCCTTGCAGCATGCCGTGCCCGACCTCGACATTCTCTGGCGCGAAGACGAACTCAAGCCTTACGAGTGCGACGGTCTGTCGGCCTATCGCACCACGCCAATGCTGGTCGCCCTGCCCCGGCGACTCGACCAGGTGCAGACCCTGCTCAAGCTCTGCCATCAACGCAATGTGCCGGTGGTTGCCCGTGGTGCCGGCACCGGGTTGTCGGGCGGTGCGCTGCCACTGGAAAAAGGTCTGTTGCTGGTGATGGCGCGGTTCAACAACATCCTCCACATCGACCCGGCAGCCCGCACCGCGCGGGTTCAACCCGGAGTGCGCAACCTGGCGATTTCCCAGGCCGCGGCACCGTTCGGCCTGTATTACGCGCCGGACCCGTCATCGCAAATCGCTTGCTCGATCGGCGGCAACGTCGCGGAAAACGCCGGTGGCGTGCATTGCCTCAAGTACGGCCTGACCGTGCACAACCTGCTGAAGATCGAAGTGCTGACCATCGAAGGCGAACGCCTGACCCTGGGCAGCGACGCCCTCGATGCGCCGGGTTTCGATTTGCTCGCGCTGTTCACCGGCTCCGAAGGTCTGTTGGGGATCATCACCGAAGTCACGGTCAAACTGCTGCCAAAACCGCAAGTCGCCAAGGTCTTGCTGGCCAGTTTCGACTCGGTGGAAAAGGCTGGCCGCGCCGTGGCCGACATCATCGCGGCGGGCATCATCCCCGGCGGCCTCGAGATGATGGACAATCTGGCGATCCGCGCCGCCGAAGATTTCATTCACGCCGGTTATCCGGTCGATGCCGAGGCGATCCTGCTGTGCGAACTCGATGGCGTCGAAGCGGACGTCCACGACGATTGCCTGCGAGTTCGCGAGGTCATGACCCAGGCCGGCGCCAGCGAGGTGCGGCAGGCCCGCGACGAGGCCGAGCGCGTACGTTTCTGGGCCGGGCGCAAAAACGCCTTTCCAGCCATCGGCCGCTTGTCACCCGACTACTACTGCATGGACGGCACCATTCCGCGCCGCGAGTTGCCCGGTGTACTGCAAGGCATTGCCCGCCTCGGCGCCGAATACGGCTTGCGCGTCGCCAACGTGTTTCATGCCGGCGACGGCAACATGCACCCGCTGATTCTGTTCGACGCCAACCAGCCCGGCGAACTGCATCGCGCGGAAGCGTTGGGTGGCAAGATTCTGGAACTGTGCGTGCAGGTTGGCGGCAGCATCACCGGCGAACACGGGGTCGGCCGCGAGAAAATCAATCAGATGTGCGCGCAATTCAACAGCGCTGAATTGACCCTGTTCCACGCGGTAAAAGCCGCATTCGACCCGCAAGGCCTGCTCAATCCCGGCAAGAACATCCCGACCCTGCATCGCTGCGCGGAATTTGGCGCGATGCACATTCATGCCGGGCAACTGCCGTTCCCTGAGCTGGAGCGCTTCTGATGGCTGACGTCGACGCCAGCAGCGCCTTGCTCGATCAAGTCAACGAGGCCCGGGCCAACGCCACGCCGCTGAAAATCCAGGGCGGCAACAGCAAGGCGTTTCTTGGCCGCGAGGTGGCCGGTGAAGTGCTCGACACCCGTGTGCACCGCGGCATCGTGCGCTATGAACCGACAGAACTGGTGGTCAGCGTGCGCGCCGGTACGCCGTTGCGCGAGTTGCTGGAGGCGCTCGACGCGGCCGGGCAGATGCTGCCGTGCGAGCCGCCGGCCTTCGGCGACAGCGCCACGGTCGGCGGGATGATCGCCACCGGACTGTCCGGGCCGCGACGGCCATGGTCCGGCTCGGTGCGCGATTTTGTCCTCGGCACCCGGGTGATCACCGGCCTCGGCGAGCACCTGCGCTTCGGCGGCGAAGTGATGAAAAACGTCGCTGGCTATGACCTCTCGCGCCTGCTGACCGGCAGTTTCGGCTGCCTCGGCGTGCTCACCGAAGTCTCGCTGAAAGTCCTGCCAAAACCGCGTCAGTGCCTGAGCATCCGCCTCGACCTCGATTGCACCCGGGCGCTGGCCAAACTGGCCGAATGGGGCCAGCAACCCTTGCCGATCAGCGGCGCCTGTCATGACGGGCAAAGCCTGTATCTGCGCCTGGAGGGTGGCGAAGGTTCGGTGACCGCCGCCCATCAACGCCTTGGCGGCGAGCCGCTGGACTCGGTGTTCTGGCGTGATTTGAACGAACAACGCCTGGCATTTTTTGACGAGGGCCTGCCGCTGTGGCGCCTGTCGCTGCCGAACGATCTCGGGCCGCAGGACTTGCCCGGCCAGCAGTTGATCGACTGGGCCGGCGCGCAACGCTGGCTGAAATCCGAGCACGAACACATTCAGATCCTCGCCCAGGAACTCGGCGGCCACGCCACCTGCTTCACCCATGGCGCCAGCGATACACCGTTCCAGCCGCTGGCCCCGGCATTGCTGCGCTATCACCGCCAGCTCAAGGCGCAACTCGACCCGCAAGGGCTGTTCAACCCCGGCCGGATGTACGCGGAGTTCTAGCCATGCAGACCACCCTCAGCGAACAAGCCCGACAACTGCCGCGTGCTGCCGAGGCGGAAAAGATTCTGCGCACCTGCGTGCATTGCGGGTTTTGCAACGCGACCTGCCCGACGTATCAATTGCTCGGTGATGAGCTCGACGGGCCGCGCGGGCGCATCTACCTGATCAAGCAAGTGCTCGAAGGCGCCCCGGCCACCGAGCAGACTCAACTGCATCTGGATCGCTGCCTGTCCTGCCGCAATTGCGAAACCACCTGCCCTTCCGGCGTCGACTATCACAACCTGCTCGACATTGGCCGGGCGGTGGTCGACCGGGCCGTGCCGCGCCCCGCTGCCCAGCGTTTGTTGCGCGAGGGCTTGCGCGCACTGGCGCCGAACCCCGGGGTGTTCAAGGGATTGCTGCGGGTCGGCACAACGTTTCGGCCGCTGCTACCGCGAAGCTTCGAAAGCAAATTGCCGCAACGCGCGCCAGTGTCCGGCACACGCCCTGCTCCGCGCCATACGCGCCGGGTGTTGCTGCTCGAAGGCTGCGTGCAACCGGGCCTGTCGCCGAATACCAACGACGCGACGGCGCGGGTGCTCGATCGGCTGGGGATTAGCGTCATTCCAGTGGCCGAGGCCGGTTGCTGTGGTGCGCTGGACTATCACCTCGACGCCCAGGCCAAGGGCCTCGACCGCGCCCGGCAGAACATCGACGCCTGGTGGCCACACCTGGAAAACGGCGCCGAAGCGATCGTGCAGACGGCCAGCGGTTGCGGCGCGTTCATCAAGGACTACGGGCACTTGCTGGCGCAGGACCCGCGCTACGCCGACAAGGCGCGGCAGATCAGTGAACGGACGCTGGATCTGGTGCAAATCCTCGCGCACGAACCACTGGAGAAAGTGTGTGCCGCCAGCCAACGGCGGATCGCCGTGCACTGCCCCTGTACCCTGCAACATGCGCTGAAACTCGGCGGCGCGGTGGAAGCGCTGCTGACCCGCCTCGGATTTAATCTCACGCCGGTGCCGGACGGGCATCTGTGTTGCGGTTCTGCCGGCACCTATTCACTGACGCAACCAACCCTCGCTCGGCAACTGCGCGACAACCGCCTCAATGCCTTGGAGAGCGGGCGCCCGGACCTGATCGTCACCGCCAACGTCGGTTGCCAGCATCATCTGGCCGGCGCCGGCCGCACGCAGGTTTCGCACTGGATAGAACTGGTGGATCAGTCGTTGGCAGAATGAAGTCCGTAGGATTCTTCGTTTGCCGCCGTCGACGAAGGCTGCGATCTTTTCCTCCATTCTTTACATGACCGTGGCAGGAATTTTTTTCATGACCGTGCAGCCTTTCGTCAGCCCCGACCTGATCCGCCAACGCTTCTCCAAAGCGATGTCCGACATGTACCGCGAAGAAGTGCCGTTGTACGGCGCACTTATGGAACTGGTGGAGCAGACCAACCGCGAGGTGTTGGCACGCGAGCCGCACATCGCCCGGCAGTTGCACGGCACCGGCGAGATCGAGCGCCTGGACATGGAGCGCCATGGCGCGATCCGCGTTGGCACCGGCAAAGAGCTGGCGACCCTCGCCCGCCTGTTCGCGGTGATGGGCATGCAACCGGTGGGTTATTACGACCTGACCCCGGCGGGCGTACCGGTGCACTCCACGGCGTTTCGCGCGGTGCACGAAGCGGCGCTGCAGGTCAGTCCGTTTCGGGTGTTCACTTCGCTGTTGCGCCTGGAGTTGATCGAAGATCCCGAGTTGCGCACGTTCGCCGAGTCGGTGTTGAGCCAGCGCTCGATCTTTACCTCGCAGGCGCTAAGGCTGATCGATCAGGCGGAAGCGGCCGGTGGCCTGAATGAGCATGAGGCGGCGGAATTTGTCCTGCAGGCACTGGAGACCTTTCGCTGGCATCACAGCGCAACCGTCACCGCTGAGCAGTACCGCACGCTCAGCGCCCAGCACCGTTTGATCGCCGATGTGGTGGCATTCAAAGGCCCGCACATCAATCACCTGACTCCGCGCACGCTGGACATCGACATCGTTCAGGCGCAAATGCCGGTGCACGGCATCACCCCCAAAGCGGTGATCGAAGGTCCGCCGCGCCGGCACTGCCCGATCCTGCTGCGCCAGACCAGTTTCAAGGCGCTGGACGAGCCGATCGCCTTCACGGACCAGCACGGCACCCACGGCAGCCACAGCGCGCGTTTCGGCGAGATCGAGCAACGCGGTGCGGCGCTGACACCTAAAGGTCGGGCATTGTATGACCGCTTGCTGAATGCCGCGCGCGATGAACTCGGTGACTTCCCCAACGAATGCAACGCCGCACGTTACAACGCGCTGATGACCCAACACTTTGGCGAATTTCCTGACAGCGTCGAAGGCATGCGCGCACAGGATCTGGCGTACTTTCGCTACTTCGCTACGGAAAAAGGCCTGGCAGCGGGTGCGCCCTCGCCGGCGTCGCTGGAAGATCTGCTGCGCGATGGGCATATGAAAGCCGAACCGCTGGTGTACGAAGATTTCCTGCCGGTCAGCGCGGCGGGGATTTTTCAGTCGAACCTTGGTGATGCGGCGCAGACGCACTATGGCGAACACTCAAACCGCCAGGCGTTCGAACAGGCCTTGGGGCGTTCGACCATTGATGAGCTGGGGTTGTATGCCGAGACGCAGCGGCGTTCGATTGAAGAGTGTGCCCGGGTTTTGGGGTTGAAACTGATCTGAATGTGGCGAGGGAGCAAGCTCCCTCGCCACAGAATCAAGTGCTGCTATCAGCGCAGTCGCGACAACAGCGCGAACGCCGTCTCTTCCGACGACGCCGGATTCTGCCCGGTCAGCAGCAGCCCGTCCTCACGGGTGTAGCTCGACCAGTCCGCACCCTTGGAGAAGATCCCGCCCTTGGCCTTGAGCTCGTCTTCCACCAGAAACGGCACCACGTTGGTCAGCCCTACCGCCTCCTCTTCACTGTTGGTGAAGCCCGTCACTTGCTTACCGTTGACCAGCGGCTGACCGTCCGCACCTTTGGCATGACGCAGCACGCCGGGCGCATGACACACCGCCGCCACTGGCTTGCCAGCGTTGTAAAACGCTTCGATCAAGGCAATGCAATGGCGGTCTTCAGCCAGGTCCCACAACGGGCCGTGTCCACCGGGATAGAACACGGCATCGAAGTCCGCAGCCTGCACCGCGTCCAGTCTGACCGTCGAGGCCAGAGCCGATTGCGCAGCGGAGTCCTTGCGAAAGCGCTCGGTCGCGGCGGTCTGTGCGTCCGGCTCGTCACTCTTCGGGTCCAGTGGTGGCTGACCGCCCTTGGGCGAGGCCAGCGTCAGTTGCGCGCCGGCGTCCTTGAACACGTAGTAAGGCGCGGCGAATTCTTCCAGCCAGAAACCGGTTTTCTTACCGGTATCACCCAGTTGCTCGTGGGACGTTAAAACCATCAGGATTTTCATGTCGCTCTCACTCGATGCGGGGAATGTTCGTACGCCTTCGGCGTGGTCGTGAGTGATTGACCGTCGATCAAGACGGATCGTTTCAAGCGCTCGATGATGGCACTTGGCCTTGCTGCGCAACTTCTTGCGCACTTGTTTGGCGAAAAAGACCACCCATCACGCTACAGGCCTTGATTGGCGTGGCTCGCAGCCAAGTGCGCAACTTCTTGCGCAGTACTGCGCAAGAAGTTGCGCACTTTCGACCTCGATTCAGTGAAAAACATCGCTCCAACCGCAGACTAGAGCCACTTCACCCCCGGCTTCCGGGACCTTCAGCAAACCTGGCACGCTCCTTGATAACAGTCAGGCACCCACCGGGCGATTCCGCCCCGGGCACCCTAAATTTATTCCGCAAGGAGAGCACCCCATGGCAACACCAGCGTACATGTCGGTTACCGGCGAGAAACAAGGCCTGATCACTGCCGGCGCCTTCACCGCCGACTCCGTTGGCAACACCTACCAGGAAGGCCACGAAGACCAGGTCATGGTTCAGGCTTTCAGCCACGACGTGATCATCCCGCGTGACCCACAATCCGGTCAGCCAACCGGTCAGCGCGTTCACAAGCCAGTTGTGATCACCAAGGTCTACGACAAGGCTTCGCCTCTGCTGCAAGCTGCTCTGACCTCCGGCGAGCGCATGAGCGAAATCGTTATCCAGTGGTACCGTACTTCTGCTCAAGGTACTCAAGAGCACTACTACACCACCAAACTGGAAGACGCGATCATCGTCGCCATCAACAACAAAATGCACAACTGCCAGGATCCAGGCAACTCGCACTTCACCCACCTGGAAGAAGTGCAGTTCACCTACCGCAAAATCACCTGGACCCACGAAGTATCCGGTACTTCGGGTTCCGATGACTGGCGTGCTCCAGTCGTTTAATTACGGCTGATCGTTACAAGCATCGACCAGCCCTGCTGGTCGATGTTGTTTACGCCCCTCCAGAATTTCGCGTGCGTTGAACCGCCTTGCGGTTGTCGACGAACGCCGCTGTACAGCACGAGGAACAAGGGATGTTCGCGCCGGCCAATGAAACCCACTTTGCCCTGACCATCGAAGGGCTCTCCGCCGATTTTCAGGTATTCACCCTGACCGGCCGGGAAGCCATCAGCCAGCCTTTTGTATTTGAGGTGGAGCTGGTCAGTGAGCAGCCGTCGCTGGACCTCGAAACCCTGCTGCACAAACCTGCCTTCCTGCAGCTGTCGCCCGATGGCAGCGGCATCCACGGCCAGATCTATCGCGCCGCACAAGGTGACTCGGGCAAACGCCTGACCCGTTATTCGGTGACCCTGCGCCCGCAATTGTCGTACCTGGCGCACCGCGTCAACCAACGCATCTTCCAGAACCTCACGGTGCCGAAAATCATCGGCATGGTCCTCGAAGAACACGGCATCCAGAGCAACGCCTACGAATTCAAGACCGGTTCGATCTATCCCGAGCGCATCTACTGCGTGCAATACGATGAATCGGACCTGCATTTCATCCAGCGTCTGTGCGAGGAAGAAGGTATCCACTACCACTTCCAGCACAGCGCCACGGCGCACAAGCTGGTGTTCGGCGATGATCAGACGGTGTTCCCGAAACTCAAGCCTGTGGCCTACCAGCAAGACTCCGGCATGGTCGCCAGCAACCCGGTGATCAAGCGTTTCGACCTGCGCCTGGAAACCCGCACCAGCCGCACCACGCGCCGCGACTACGACTTCGAAAAACCACGCCTGACGCTGGAAAGCGAAAACCGTGGCGACGCCCTGCCCGACCTCGAAGACTACGACTACCCGGGCCGCTTCATCGACCGCGAGCGCGGCAAGCACCTGGCCAAACGCGCCCTCGAACGCCACCGCAGCGACTTCCAGCTCGCCGAAGGCAAGAGCGACCAGCCGCTGCTGGTCTGCGGCCATTTCCTCGCCCTGACCGAGCACCCGAAGGCCAAGTGGAACGACCTGTGGCTGCTCACCGAAGTCCTGCACGAAGGCAAACAGCCGCAAGTGCTCGAGGAGTCGGTGACCAGCGACACCACCGCATTGAAAGACGACTTCCATCAGGGCTATCGCAACCGCTTTCAGGCGACCCCGTGGGACGTGCCGAACCGTCCACCGCTGCGCCACCCGAAACCGCGCATCCTCGGCAGTCAGAGCGCCGTGGTGACCGGCCCCAAAGGCGAAGAGATCCATTGCGACCAGTACGGCCGGGTCAAAGTGCAATTCCACTGGGACCGCGAAGGCCAGGCCGACGACAAGACCAGTTGCTGGCTGCGCGTCTCCAGCGCCTGGGCCGGCGCCCAGTACGGCGGCATCGCCATCCCGCGCATCGGCATGGAAGTGCTGGTCACCTTCCTTGAAGGCGACCCCGATCAACCGCTGATCAGCGGCTGCCTGTACCACAAGGAAAACACCGTCCCCTACGCGCTGCCGGCGAACAAGACCCGCAGCACCTTCAAGACCCTGAGTTCGATGGGCGGTGGCGGCTACAACGAACTGCGCATTGAAGACAAGAAAGGTCAGGAGCAGATCTACCTCCATGCCCAGCGCGACTGGGACGAGAACATCGAACACGACCAGAAGATCCGCGTCGGCAACGAACGCCACGACACCGTCGAAAAGAACAGCTACAGCGAATTCAAGGCCGAAGAGCACCACACCGTCTACGCCGACCGCAAAGTCGAAACCCGCGCCAACGACCACCTGACCGTGGGCGTCAACCAGCACATCAAGATCGGCACCGGCCAGTTCATCGACGCTGGCCAGGAAATCCACCTGAGCAGCGGCATGAAAGTCGTGCTCGAAGCCGGCGCCGAGTTGACCCTGATCGGCGGCGGCAGCTTCATCAAGATCGACGCCGGCGGCGTGACCATGAGCGGCCCGGTGATCAACATGAACTCCGGCGGCAGCCCCGGCAGCGGCACCGGCGCCGCCCCGCTGATGCCCGGCATCCTCAAACAGGCCGACGCCGACAAGGCCGGCCAGGTTGTCAAACCTTCATTGGGTTCATTCAAGGCACAGTCAAAAGCTGGCGTATTGCTACCGACGCCATCGTGTCATCTGGACTCAACAGGTTGCTGTCCCATTCACCAACCGGGCGCTTCAGCATGATTGCTTCCATTGAATCACCCTTCAAGCAGCCTGCAACAACGGGTGTCATGTGTCTGATTCTGGATCGAAGTTGTGATCCGGACCTGTTGAGCCACTTGTATCAGGGTCACGGGCAATCCCGGCCCAGTTGCATACCGCTGTTCACAGGAACGCCATACGCAGATCTTCAGCCTGCCGGTCCCTACGCAGTCCTGTGTCCAGAAAAAGGTGCAGCTGCGGATTTCATCGGTGTTTTGCTGGAACAGGCGGACGCTGGTTGTGTCGCCTGGCTGAGCAACCCGGAGTCACTGGATCAGGGCGTGGAGCACTGGCGCAGCCTGCTGACAGTACGTACCGATGATGAACCACAACAGATGATGCGTTTCTTTGACCCGCGCTGGCTGGAACCTTTGCTGTTGAGCCTCGACGAAGCCGAAAGAACGCAATTTCTCGGCCCGTTCACTAGCTTGGCCTGGCGAAACGAAATCGGCTGGCGATATTACGCCAAGGCGCCGCACAGTCAGGAAACAGTCGTCCAGCCACCGGCATGGCTGTATTTGAGCCCACAACGGCAGACGCTAATAGAGCAGGGGCGGTTGAAAGTCATTGCCACCCGTTTTGCCGACGACTACCGCGACGCATTGCCGCCGAAGGACACCGTTGAATTCGTCCACCGACAACTGCTGGCGGGCCAGGCTATGGGGTACGAGCAAATGGCCGATCAGGAACGCTGGCTACGTTTGGCCATTATGCGCGGAGACACCTTCTGGACACGCTCGCCCGACGCAGAACTGCTGGCCCGTGACGATATCGCGCTGGGTGACAAGCTGACCCAACTGGAAAGTCTGTAACTACAAGGACGACGAGCAATGAGCGACACCTACACCGTTAAGAGCGGCGACACTCTTGGCAGCATTGCCGCCGCGAACAAATGCTCCGTGGCAGATCTGCGGGCACTGAACCCGATCATTACTGACCCCAACCACATCAAGACCGGCTGGACGTTGAAGCTGCCGGCAGCTTCGGCCAAAGCTCTGCCGCTTCCCAAACACGCAGAGAACCAAAGCACCACTGCCGTCAAAGGCGCCATTGAGTGCAAGGATGAACTTGTTGAAGTCATCCATATCACCGGCGAAGAACACTTCTACATACTGACGGAAAAGGAATCGAACGAGCTCAAGCAGCAGTCCGACCTCGTCAAAAAGCTGATGGACGAGCTGCATCAAAATCTGGCCAGCGCGACCGAAGCCAGCAAGTGCACCAAGACCAAAGATCCCCAAGCGTCTTGCTCCTGCACGAGTTGCATAAAAGATAAGTGGAACGCCAAGGCTGAAGAAGCTGGCCTGTTGCAGCGCTCCCCTCCTCCAGTGGAAAAACCTAAAACCATTATCGAACGCAAGGAAGATCTGCAAGGCCAACTGGCGACTGTGCAAAAGGCCCGTGATTGGTATCAAGATTACACGCCGAAGGCCGCGTTCGAAGGCAACTTTCTAGAGAGCAACTGGAAAGGTCTGCAAACCAAAAAAGTCGCAGAACTCAATGCCGAGATTCAATCACTGCGCACCCGAATTGCGGCACAAGGCAAGGCCGAGGCCGGCGACAGCTCAACCAGCGCCAATGGTGCAGCGCCGGACATCAAGCATGGCAAGGGAAAAACCTCTGATATCCAGAAGGGAAAGCAGGTAAAAACCGGCATCACAACGGTCGAATACATTTCCTTCCGTGACCCGACTCGACGTCACTACATCCCTATTCGTACTCGCCAGCAGTTCACCTGGAGCGTCAAAGTTCCTACCACAGTGATGCAAGGCAAACCGTTCGATAAGAACCTTGCCAAAAATCTGATCAAGGACATCAGAACAGCTGTCTCCGATGGCCGCAAAACCAGCCCTCTCGGCAGCCTCGAAGCTAAACTCACCTCGTGGACGAGCAAAGACGACAACCTGCTCAACGCACTGCACAAAGAATGCTCCTGGACCTCTAACGAAGCGGACTCGGCGCAATATGCGGTATCTGCCGAGGCCCATGCATTCCGTTTTGCCGCAACAGCCAGCGCCGGGATCAACAGCTGGGAGCCGGGCAAAGGCAACATCGAAGTCGGTGTCAAAGGAAGCGCGGCGATCTCGTTGGCCGAAGGCTCTGTAGCACTCAAGAGTTTCTTCCCCAACCAGGGCGGCTATGTGGTGCGCATGCCTTACCGCAATGCCGAGGGTAAGGAAGTCGTCAGCGATATCGGTATCTTCCGACTCGACGGCAAGGTGGAGTTGTCGTGTTTCCTTGGAGCAACGACGCAAGGCCAGGCCGGTGTCAAAGCCCAATACAAACCAAAAGAAGCGGAAGCCTCCGGCGCGACCGCGCTCCTAAGCACGCCCGACATTGCTGTCGACAAACGACGCGGCGGCAGCCTGGGCGTGAAGGGTAACGCTTTCGCCGGCGTGCAAGGCGGCGGCACCGTGACCGGAACGTTGAAATGGCTTGATTCGACCAAACAAGGCGCCGGAAAAATCGTCGCAGGACAGGCAAACGACAGTGGCAGTACGGATTGGTCGAGCTTGGTTGAAGTCAAGGCTGAAGGGAACGCGGCTCTGGGTATTGGGGCGGGTTTTGATTTTGGTATAGAGATTCGCGCGGATCGTTTGGCAATCAACTGTAAAGCCAGTCTGGTTTTTGGTCCAGGAGCGGGGGGGGGGTTTGGTACGTCGGTAGACCTCGAAAAAATTGGTGATCTGATCTACGTGTTTTGCAATGCACTCTCGAAAGCGGACTTCCATTATCAGCTGGCGGTGACTAAAGATGCATTCAACTATATGGCTAGGGGAATGTTCAAAATTGCGACGCAACCCGGCGCAGCATTTAATGAAGGCTTTCAAAAAATAGGGCTTTGGTGGGAGGACCGAAAGGCAACTAAAACTGAGGCACAAAATCTTGCCAAGTACTTAATCAGCCATCGCTCAATAACGATTAACCGTAAAAAAATACCACTTGAGATGCTACCACCGGAAACAATCGGACCGATGCTTCATTTATTGACCGAAAGTTTCGTAGAGAGTTGGGCTGAAGAACAAGAGAAGGCTGTTGTTCTACTACTGTCCCACTTGCGCAGCTGGCGACACTTCATTGCAGCATTGGAATGCTGCTCGAAAGATGGTAGCAAAGTCAATGCAATGGATAGTCTCGATCGCCTAAACTCTCTACTTGACGGAATGGAACAACAACAATTCAATCGTTTTATCGGAACCTTGGCGATAAATATAGATACCACTGCACCAGACTTTGGGATGCTTGCTTGGAACCCCGGTCTACCTTGGCGTAAAGAGAGAACTTTGATAGCCGCAAAACGCAGCAACCACTTTGACGGTCTGGCTTGAGCAAGGGCGCCAAAGGCGCCTTGCTTATTAACTAAAGTGTTTTATCTGTCTGGATAGCGCAGCGAAATCCAGTGCCAGGATAGTAAGCATCTTGCTCCGGTTTATCGGGCCAACGCCGAACTATAGATGCCGCAGACATAGGACCTTCAGGGTAGTAAGAACCACGCTTCACCTTATAGACACCTGACTCTGGCCCTTTAGGATTTTCCGATGGCGAATGCTCGTAGTAATTCTCGTCGTACCAATCATTAACCCAGTCAGTTGCGTTCCCAGCAAGACTGTAAATACCTAGAGGATTTGGCGGGAATCGATCAATTGAAAACGTTCTGCCTTCTCCTTCGACTGGATAGTTTTTGCCAAAATCCAAACTACCTGTATTGGTAGGGAAAAGAATATGCTGACCACGACTGCGAGCAGCAAACTCCCACTGAGCCTCCGTAGGCAAATCTACAGGATAACCACTTACTTCCGCTATCCAATGACAATAATTTTTAGCTTCTTGCCAAGTCTTGGTAAACGCGGGCAAGTTTGATTTATAACGAAACTCCAAATCTTGACGCTTGCGTTTTTCGGAGTCGAACAACGGCTTACCGCTCGAAGTAAAAAACAAATCAAAATCGCCAAGCGACACTTGAAACTTAGAAAAATAATAACCACTCAACTTCACCGAATGCACAAAATCATCATCACCATTACTACTGATATTACAAAGCTGCTCGGGCTCCTGCCCACATGGCCAAGTGCAAACATCTTTCTCGTCATATTCACAAATCCAGCCAAAGTCACCCATGTCAAATTGGCCACCTTCGACAAACACCATATTGTCGATCGACTTCACAACCGTGTTGAGCACTTTGTCGCGCATTTCACTGGAAAGATCAGGGTATTTTGTCTTGATCGTCGCCGCAATCGAGGCGACTTTTTCCGCGGGCAGGCTCTTGCTACTAGGCAATGAGCCAGACTCTGCCTCACAACCAAGCAGCAGCGTAATGAAAGGAAGGGCAAGTACAGACTGACGTAACACGAGCAATATCCTTATTAAGGTGCATCAAAGGGCAAACCTTAGCATCCCATGCCAAGACTACAAAATGCATCATCCGCCACCGCAGCGACTTCCAGCTCGCCGAAGGCAAGAGCGACCAGCCGCTGCTGGTCAGCGGCCATTTCCTCGCCCTGACCGAGCACCCGAAGGCCAAGTGGAACGACCTGTGGCTGCTCACTGAAGTCCTGCACGAAGGCAAACAGCCGCAAGTGCTGGAAGAATCGGTGACCAGCGACACCACCGCGCTGAAAGACGATTTCCATCAGGGCTACCGCAACCGCTTTCAGGCGACCCCGTGGGACGTGCCGAACCGTCCACCGCTGCGCCACCCGAAACCGCGCATCCTCGGCAGTCAGAGCGCCGTGGTGACCGGCCCCAAAGGCGAAGAGATCCATTGCGACCAGTACGGCCGGGTCAAAGTGCAATTCCACTGGGACCGCGAAGGCCAGGCCGACGACAAGACCAGTTGCTGGCTGCGCGTCTCCAGCGCCTGGGCCGGCGCCCAGTACGGCGGCATCGCCATCCCGCGCATCGGCATGGAAGTGCTGGTCACCTTCCTTGAAGGCGACCCCGATCAACCGCTGATCAGCGGCTGCCTGTACCACAAGGAAAACACCGTCCCCTACGCGCTGCCGGCGAACAAGACCCGCAGCACCTTCAAGACCCTGAGTTCGATGGGCGGTGGCGGCTACAACGAACTGCGCATTGAAGACAAGAAAGGTCAGGAGCAGATCTACCTCCATGCCCAGCGCGACTGGGACGAGAACATCGAACACGACCAGAAGATCCGCGTCGGCAACGAACGCCACGACACCGTCGAAAAGAACAGCTACAGCGAATTCAAGGCCTACGACCCACTGGATCGCCTGGTCAGCGTTCGTGGCGCTACACCCGAAACCTTCGCTCATGACCCGGAGGGTAACCTGCTCGGTCAGACCGACATGCCCGTAGCCAACCTAGCCAACGTCAAAGGCAACCGCCTGCTGATGCAGGGCGACCGCCACTACGACTACGACGCCTACGGCAACCTGATCCGCGAGCGGCGCGGCGCTAACCAGAAACTCGTTACTGAATACCGTTATGACTGCCAACATCGTCTGATTGGCGTAAGTCTGCCGGGGGGCAGTACGGCGTCGTACAAATACGATGCCTTCGGTCGCCGCATCGGGAAGACCGTCGACGGCCAGACCACCGAGTTTCTGTGGCAAGGTGAACGACTGATCGTTGAAAGCGGTGACAACCGTTATCGCAGCTACATCTACGAACCCGATAGCTTCCGCCCATTGGTGATGCTTGATGGCGAAGGTCCACGCAAGGCCACGCCGTTTTACTACCAACTCGACCACCTCGGCACACCGCAAGAACTCACTGATTACAGCGGCGAGATCATGTGGTCGGCGAAGTATCGCGCCTACGGCAACCTCGCTGCGCTGGATGTCAGCGAGATAGATAACCCGCTGCGCTTCCAAGGTCAGTACTTCGATGCCGAGACAGGGTTACATTACAACCGGCACCGCTACTACAATCCGGGCACTGGGCGGTTTTTGACGCCGGATCCGATCAAGCTTTCGGGTGGGTTGAACAACTATCGATACGTGCCTAACCCTACGGGTTGGGTGGATCCGCTTGGTCTGAACACTTGTCCTGGCGGAGATAAATGCATTCCTGGCCAAGGCGCTGAGGCGCCTGAGGACAAAGCCCGGGTAAATCAAGGAGATGCGCAGGTTCCAACGGCGGCCGCATCTGTCAATTGGAAGGGATTTTCTTCTGGGAAGTTGCAACCTCATTATCAAAAGCATGTAATTGATCAAAAAGAATTCGGAAACATAAGCCAAACTGAATACTTAAAAAAGGCGAAAGAATTCTCGAAAGAATCAGGAAGTTTTAACGAAACGAATGTCGGAAATTTTGTAATCAAACATGACCCAGCAACTGGACGAATATTTGTTGGGCACTTGAAGTCCAGAGAAATTAGAACATTCTATAGAGATGATGGTAGAAGCGCCGACGCCTTCCAATCCGCCATCGAATTGGCTAAGGGTTTATAAAATGACCAAAATTGATCGACACGATGCTGTAAAAAAAATCTCAACGGCAATTTTGATTTTGCTTGACCATGACGAGCGAGAATCTCATCTCCTCGATTGGTGGAATATTGATGAGAGTAATCCTGAATTCTTCACGCTATCAGAGCAACTACAAAGACTTATTACTAGCGAGGACGATTTACCTAGCGACATCGATGATAAAAAATATGACGAACTTATCATGCTTGCCCTAACATCAAGCTATAAAGGCGTAACAAACGCATTCCTATCAAAAAAATTAAAGCAATTAAATATTGGAGAGTACGAGGTATCTGGAGAAATTGAAACTCTGATGCCTTGCCCGTGCTGTAAATATCGCACGCTTTCAGTGCTTGGTAATTATGAAATTTGCGACCTATGCAAATGGGAAGACAATGGAACTAGCAACCTTGACACTTATAGCGGCCCAAACCACATGACTCTTCGGGAAGCAAAAGAAATATTTGCAAAAAAAACCGAGAAGCTTCCTTTGGATAAATGGGTGAAAGACTGATCGCGGAAAGCAGAGAAAACCGCGACCGCAGTTACATCTACGAACCGGGTACCTTGCGCCCGCTTGCCATGATCGATGGTGAGGGCCTGCGTCAGGCCACTCCGTTCTACTATCAGCTTTACCGCTTGGGAACATCGCAGGAACGGACCGAATACAGCAACGAGATCATGTGAGCTGCCAAGTACCGCGAAAAGCATATTGGAAAGAATAAACCAAAGACTTTGAGTGAGCAAAATCATGCATAACTATCAAGATTTGATAACAAAGCTCGACAATTCCGACGAAGAAACTTTTTGGCTCGGCCCCGCCACTACTGAGCAAATTAAAAAACTCGAAATTATTTTAGGCATAAAACTAACTGAAGATTTCGTTGATTTCTTGAATGTATGCGGTGGCGGTGGAGCAGCAGGCTCAGAAATATGCGGGATTGAGAACAATGATGCGACTTTAGACAATGGCGGAACTGTAAATTACAGCACCGTGTACTGCCGATCAGAATTTGAACTGCCTAGCAACTTTGCAGTGATTTACTTAAAAGATTACGAAGTTTGCTGGGCAATTGATTGTGGACCCACGGAGAACGGACAGATCACTAGCTACGATCTGTTTAAGAAAAAGCCGTCAAAAAAAATAGCAGACAACTTTTATTCATTCTTCAAAGAATACGTCGAACTTAGAACCTGACTTTTTTCAACCCTGAATTATCTGGCAAGCAGCAAGGGCATTCCACATTCGATTTTCTAGACGTGGTCTTGCCCCGAACAGATATCTGTATCTCGGCCTCCGAAGGTAGAATGTCCATCAATAGCCTAGCCGAGGCGGAGGGACATAAAGGCAAATGGGACAGATTTTTTCCGGCTTGCTCCCCTTTCGATTCAAAAGGGACTGAAAATAAATACGTCGCCCTTTTTCTACATTTCACACTCACCAAAAAGCTGTCGTCGTCAGCTCATTCGCAAAAAAACGAGCTGTGTCTTAACTTTGCTATTGTATGTGTCTTTTGACCTTAGAACCCAATGAGAAGAAATTTTTTCAGTGATTTCAAAAAATTCTAGTGCGAACGGTTTGGGGCATTCATCATACGAGTCTGCGCATATGTAAATCCATGGGCAATCATCCCAGAACTCTATGCCGTAAATTGTATGTTCTTTTCAATTTCCACCTCTAGCCAACTGTCGCTGATTGAGATAGAGCGCCTCAGTATTGTTGCAGTGTCTTGCGTAAAGCTGTTGTCTATTTTGTTTGTTTTGCATCTGACTTTCATTTATTTTCATAGTCCCCTGGTGGCACAAATGTTCCGTACCTAGTTCTAGGGCCTACACAAAGAGCCATATGGCGAGTAAATCAGGGGTAATTCACCCCGGATCGGAGCATGGACAATGTCTATGACATCCGACTAGGGCAATTCTGAATTGCGATTTTCTAAAAATTAAACTCGGCACTGATTACTCCGCCGTCATCTTTTGAGTTGGTTTCATCATTGTCAGGTATGAGTTGCTCGAAAAAATTAGTAAAGGATGGCGCAATTAGAAATAGTGATAATGCATAATCTTTTGCTTCGTGATACCAGTAATATACTTCTTCTGTATTTTTGTTAATGCAAAATTGATCTCCTCCACCTGATTCACCAAAAGTGTAGAAGTCACTGCGTATTTGGTTCGAATACATTTCATTCTTGTAGTGTATGTTGTTTGAGTCTGAAGCTAGTCCGTATAGTACATCCAGAAATACGAAGCCGTTTTTGTCACCGATAGGCAGCTCTTTAGATATTTTGAATTTTGCACCATTGGAAAAGACAATGGCTGTCTTGAATCTGTCAAGGAGCTTTTTCAAGTTTTCTGTGATTTTAATATCGCTTTGCAAACTGTTGCGGGGCCGTTTTGTCTCGAAAGACATCGACTCGGCGCCGAGTTCGTTTAAAATCTTATCATATGACATAACTAATTCCTCATGTCCGAAGCAGAGCCGATATGGGGGATGTTTCCATGTAGGTCTGTTGGTATTAACTGAATAGTCTCTTTATCAAGATGGTGTGGTGTGAACCCAGCTTGTCGTAGCAGTGGTCTAGCAGCATTGGCACTTCTCAGGCCTCGATCCTCTTTCAGTCTTTCATAGACTTTTTTGAAGTCTTGATCTGTTCCATCTACTACACCAGGTTTTAACTTGACAGTACCTTTGGACCACTGTGAAAAGTCGGGACGACCATTGACGAAAGGAATAGCCCCCCCTTTGGTTACCTCGTTGACCTCAGGAATGTCAGAGTACCAAGGGCTTTCCCCCGGCTTTCCTTTCCAGTCAGCCCCCCCGCTAGTTTGATCGGGTCCGGGGTCAAAAAACTTCCAGTGTTCGGATTGTAGTAGCGATAGCGATTGTAGTGTAGACATGTCTCGGCATTGAAATACTGACCCTGGAACCGTAACGGGTTATCGATTTCACTGATTTCCAATGCCGCGAGATTGCCGTAGGTTCGATACTTTGCCGACCACATGATCTCGCCGCTGTAATCGGTGAGTTCCTGCGGAGTGCCAAGATGGTCGAGTTGGTAATAGAACGGTGTAGCCCTGAGCGGGCCTTTGCCGTCGAGCATCGCCAAAGGTCGGAAGGTGCCCGGTTCGTAGACGTAGCTGCGGTAGCGGTTCTCAGCGCTTTCAGCGATCAGCCGTTCACCTTGCCACAAGAACTCTGTGGTCTGGCCATCAACGGTCTTCTCAATGCGGCGGCCGAAGGCGTCGTATTTATAGGACGCGGTGCTACCGCCCGGCAGGCTGACGCCGATGAGGCGGTGCTGACAGTCGTAGCGATATTCGGTGACGAGTTTCTGCCCAGTACCACGGCGCTCACGGCTTAGGTTGCCGTGAGCGCCGTTATCGTAGTGAGGATCACCCTGCATCAGCAGGCGGTTGACTTTGACGTTGGCGAGGTTGGTCGCGGGCAGATCGTTCTGGCCGAGGAGGTTGCCTGCCGGATCATGTACAAAGCTTTCTGGCATAGCGCCACGGATGCTGATCAGTCTGTCCAGCGGGTCGTAGTGGTAGCTGCGTTTGCCTTTGCGGCTGTCATCGATACCGGCAAGGTTGCCGTTGGCGTCGCAGTCATAATAACTGGACCGCCACCTTCGAAAACAACGGTGAATTCCGCATGGGAGCCGAAGGCTGGAGCTTGCTCCTGCAAGGGCCTGACGGCAGAAATATCAAATACTTCGCGGACCAGATCATTTTGGTCAACGATGATGACGGCACCCAGGCTAATTCGTGCATTCGTCTATCCAGCGATGGTATCTACGGTTATTTGAGTACGGCCGTTGACAGCTGCTGGGTGATCGATTTTTCGCGGTGCATGATCGCCCCGCACCGAGTGAGCATCCATCACTACCATGAAGCCTATGACGATAGCGTGGCAGCTTACGAACAACCGGCTTTTAAGCGTGCGAGGCAATACATCAGTGTGGTTGGAAGGTACATCTATCTGACCTTCCCGCTGACCAAAGATGAAGACTTCCCCAAGGTATGGGAAGAGTATCTGTCCATACGCAAACACCAACTGGATGAGCTCTATTTCAGAAACTGATCAGTGGACGCCAGTATCATCGTAGCTATTGGCGCCCTACCCAATCAACTCGTCCATCACCTCATACTTAACCACCACCCGATTCCGATACAACCTCACCCTCTCCACCAATTCCCCCACCTGCCCCTTCTCCCGCACCTCCCGCCAGATCTCATTCTCCCGATACACCCGCTCCCCATCCCGCACAAACCGGTGCCCTTCCTGAAACACGTGATACCGATAATCCCGCACCCGATCGCACAACAATTCCCCCTCCAGCTGCGTCTCCCCCACGTTCAACTTCAACTGAAAAGTCCGATCCGTCGGGTTGTGCAGCACCAGATCTACGTAGTTATAGAAAATCGCCGCGCCGGAACCGAATGGCAATACTCGCCCCTCGTCCGGGAATGGATCGAAGCTGTGGTTGGAGCGTTCAACGACCACCAGTGGTGAGTGAATCGCCATCCAGTGGATCAGGTTGCTCAGCTGGCAGATTCCGCCGCCGATACCGCGTCGCGCTTCGCCGAAGGACAGTTCCATGCCTTCGACGTAGCCGCGTTTGCGGGTTGGCCGGCCGACGAGGCGGCAGAAGGAGAAGTGTTCGCCGGGGGCGATGATGACGCCATCGATGGCGGCGACGGCGAGTTTTAGGTTGATGACTTTGTTGTGTTGCAGGGCGAGATCGGAGTCGCCGAGTTTGCGGATAAGTTTCGAGGTGTGTTTCAGGTAACGAAATGGCAGACGCTCAGCGCCAGCAACAAGGCTTGCATAGCGTTGGCTGGAGCAGTGCCAGGCGATCTGGCGGAACAGCCTTTTTTGCCAGACGCGCAGCCAATACAAGGCTGGGTGGTAGAGCGAGAGTGGTTTCATCCGTGAGTCTACGGCGGGCGCCGTTTGTTCCTTGAGGCGTGAAAAAGGACGCGCAGTTTAGCGTGTGGGCCGGCTTAAGTCGTGTGTGAGGTGTCTGGGCTCGACACACTTCGACCCACTTCCTCATCGGCAAATTAAGCTTCAACTAAGGTTGCGTCGCTAGCATCCCGGCCCGACAGACACCTGTCACCGATCAACCGTGGATGAGCGTCCCGACATGAGCCAGTTTGATTTACCAGCCGTTACGCAGCCGAATTTCAGTCTTGTATTGGTAAATTACAAAACCCCGGACATCACCCGGATGTGCCTGGAACTGTTGCGCCAGCACGTTCAGGCGCAGCGCATTCCGGTTTGGGTGGTGGACAATGATTCGGCGGATGCCAGCCTGGATTACTTGCGCTCGCTGGACTGGATCAATCTGATCGAACGTCCCTCTGCCGGCAAAGAAGCTGGGCATATTGCTCATGGCAAGGCGCTGGACATGGCATTGGAGAAAGTTGAAACCGACTATCTGTTTCTGCTGCACACCGACACCTTTGTCTACGACAAGGAAGTCTTCGCGATGATGCTGCGTGAGTGCACCAAGACTGCGGACATCGCCGCCGTCGGGTGTGTCGAGCAAATTAATCGTGGGGTTGTGAGAGACACCTGGCGATTAACTTCGCGCTTTTGCAAACATTATGTTCGCCGGGCCAAAACCTCGTTGGGCTTGCGCAGCAAAGAGCCGAAACCTTATCGGGAAACTCATCTAAAAAGTTTCTGCACGTTGTGGAACGTCAAATTGATGAAGTCCCTGGGGCTGCACTTTTGTATGGATGACCGGGTGCCCGGTTATACCCTGCAGGATCGAGTGACAGCGTTGGGCTACGGCATCAAGCTGTTGGCGCCGCGCAAGATCTTCCGCTATCTGGATCATATCCAGGCAGGAACCGTCGCAGCTGCCGGCACCTACGGTAAAAATCACCGCCGGACCCGGATGTACGAGGCCACCCTCAAACGCTTTGAGGGGCAGGCATCGGCGTAATCACGGGCACAAAAAAGGGCGACTTCAAAGTCGCCCTTTTTTTGTCTGAAATTGTATACATCCGCTCCGAAGAGGTGTTCGCCCAGTGTAATGGCCTGGCAATCCATGCACCGGTAAAGAGCCCTGACACTGGGCGAACGAGAGGGATTTTAATAGAAGTTGGCGCATATGTCGTCATTCATAAAGGTAAAGATTATGTACGAAAAAGTTAATAGATATTTATCGATCAATTCTTTCGCGAAACTTTCAACCTGCTGCATCACTTATTTCAGATGATTGTTCTCATACAATAATCTGTACAAGAACAACCATCCTGTAGAGTTAATACTCAGCTTTCATGCTGACTGGTCACTTTTAATATATCTGTGTAAGTGACGATAACGCTCTGCCCTTCTTTCAGATCCTTCAGCTTGGCTTGAATTTCTGGCTTTTTCACGTCGAGGATTTTCGACTGGCCCGCCGGGTTTTCCAGGGTCACCTGATTCTTCTTCAAATCAATTTTGGTGATTTTCAGTTGCACCTGAACCTGGCGATACGCTTCGCCACCCGGGTTTTCACTGCCCGGAGCCTTGCGCAACTCGCCGCTGCGCTCGACAGTACCAGGCAGACCTTTATCCACATCGGTATCCAGGTAGGCCGCCACGGAGCGCTGCACTTCAACGTTCACTTGGTCGCCGACCTTGAGGTTGGCCAGATTTTTCGCCTTGTCGCTCAGTTGAACGTGGACCTGGCGACCTTCAGCACCTTCGAGCACGACCTGATGTTTAGCTGCATCGACGGCCAGCACTTTGGTGGTGACCTGATCGGCCTCGAGGGTGGCGGACAGCGGAATATCGGCAGCCAATGCGCCGAAGCTGGTGGCGGACAATACGGTTGCGAGGGTGATGGCCTTGGCCAGTGCTTGGAGCTTCATAAGCGGTACTTTCCCTGTGATGAATGGCAGCACCCGGCGCCAACGCGTGTTCGGCGCCGAATGTGCCACTGAGCATAGACGCTGTTCAGGGCTTGGCTTTGGTTTCTGATGCTGCGTCGGGGGATTGCTGCCAGCAGGTCTGGTCGTCGCTCATGGGGAAGTCCTCGACGGGGTCGCGCAAAGGAGCAGGGAGAAGCGGAGTTCCGGGCAATTGCTTTGTGGGGGCTTTACGGGCGCCTTCGCGAGCAAGCCCGCTCCCACAGGGTTTTGTGTATGGCCGTCAGTACCCGGTCATTTCCAGATAGCCGCGTCCGCCATGGCTGCCGCTGATCCGCACCGGGCCTTCCCAGTAGGGAATGCGCAGGTTCATCCAGGCGTTGGGGTTCAACGCCGACAGGCTGATGTCGAGGTGTTTGTCGGGAATGCTGATCGACCAGCGCACCGGCATCGTGCGGCCGGCGACTTTCGCGGTGTCCTGAGGAGTGAGTTTGATCTGCTCGCCCGTCAGGGTTTGGGTCTGGCCGTCGGTGCTGATCCAGGTGCCGGTCAGATACGGCGCGCCATCGGTTTGCCGGGTGCGAAACAGCATCAGCGATTCACCGCTGTCCAGGTGCAGGGAAAACCAGTCCCATCCAGTCTGGTTGGCCGCCAGCGGTTGGCTGCTCCATTCACGGTCGAGCCAGGCCGGGCCGTTGACGGTGTAGGTCTGCCCGTCGATTTGCAGGGTGCCGCTGGCCTGAAAAAACGGCTGACTGTAGTAGTACGAAGCCTGGCCCTGTTCAGATTTGCGGCTGAAGCCGTTGTCGCCCTGCAACACCAACGGGCGGCTGGACGTGAGGTGCAGTTGATAGCTGAAGGCTTTGTCTGCGGCACTGAGTTGCAGGTCCGTCAGCGGATCCGGCGCCTGACTGGCAAAGCGCCAATCATCAATCCACGCCTCGAACGGTGCCACGTTCACTCCGGCCTGCCCTACGCCACCCCGGGCGTAACGCTCGGCGGCATGGTGCGCGGTGGCCGAGGTCACCGCCGCATGGCCAAGCCAGAGCGTCTGATTGCCCCATCCCGGTGGCTGCGGCGTTGGTTTCAAGGCGCTGCGAAATAACGTCCACTGCACACCGAAATCATGGCCCTGCTGATCCTTCAGATTGGCGGTGACGTACCACCACTCGATACGAAAACCTTCGTGGGCGCCATGATCCGCCGGGAAGCTGAACACCCGCCCCGGCACTACGGGAGTGAACTGAGCAGCCTGATCGCCGAGCCCGGCAAAACCCTTCTGCTCAGAAACAGGCTGATCGCAGCCGCCCAAAAGCAGCAGCGCGAACAGCAGCGCAACGAGGTTAATCCTCATGGGCAAACGTCCTCAGCAGATCCGCCGGTTGCGTGCGGTACAACGAATACAGCGGCCAGGCTGAGGCGAGCAGCGTCGCCAACAGTGCCAACCCCATCAGTTGCAGAAGTTGCAGCGGAAAAATCCGCAGCGGTAAACGCCAACCAAACGCCTGCACATTGATTACCGCATCCAGACACCACGCCAGCGCGATCCCCAGCGGCAGCGCCAGCACCAGCGTCAGCACCGCCAGCAACCAGGTCTGGCCGAGGTTGAGCAGCATCAACTGGCGGCGCGTCACGCCTAACGCCCACAGTGGCGCCAATTGTCCGAGGCGGCTCTGGCTCTGGGTCAGCAGACTGATGAACAGCGCCACACCGGCGACCGCCAGCGTCAGGCTGTTGAGCGCTGCCGTGGCCGCGAAAGTGCGCTCGAACACTTGCACCGACCAACCCTTGAGCCGCGCCTGATCGACGATGCGGCTGTCATCGATCTGGAAGCCCGTTTGCAGCGCAGTCAAAAACGGCGGAATGTCTGGCGGCGCGATGCGCAGGTTGAAACGGTTCGGCGTCAGTGACGGCCACAAACGCAGCAGATGGTTGCTGTTGACCAGCACGTGCCCCTTGGGATTGCCGTAGTCGGCGTAGATCCCGACGATGCGCGGTGTCCACGTCCCCCCCGGGGTCGGCAACGCCAGATGATCACCCGCGCGCACTTTGAGGCGCCGCGCCAGTTGTTCGCTGAGCATGACCGCATCGTCGGTCGCCAGATGCGCCCACGGATCCCCGGCAATCGCGTCAAGCAACGGCCAGTGCTGTCGATAATGCGCATGATCGATCACCCCGAACACATCCGCCGGCCAGCCTTGCACGGTCACCGCCACCTGCCAGTTGGGCAGCACGGCGCTGACATTCGGCTGTTGCTTGAGCCAGCTATACAGCTCGCGGGACTGCGCCGGATTCACCGGGTTGATGTAAAGCTCGGCGCTCAGGCGTTGTTCGAGCCAATCGTTGAAGGTCTGGCGAAAACCGGCGGTCATGCTACCGGCGCCGATGTTGGCGGCCAGCGCCAGCAGCAACGCCATCAGCGCCAGACTCAGCGCCGGCAGTTGCTGGCGACAGTCGGCGAGAAACCACTGACCGAGCACCGAGCGACTGCGCCCGAGCAGTTGATTGAGCACCGCACTGAGCAGCACCGGCAACACCAGCGCAGCACCGAGCAACAGCCCGGCCATCAACACAAAACCGCTGCCGAGGCTGCCGCCCCACACCAACGCCATCAGCGCCGTCCCGCCCAATAGCGACGCCAGCCAACCCTGGCGCCGCAACCAGCGTGCGTGCTGCTGATGCCAGGCCTGCGGATCTGCCACTGCCAACAACGGCAAGCGTGCTGCGCGCAACAGACTGTTGGCGCCGGCCAGCAGCGCGCCGAACAGGCTCAAGCCGACACCGCTGAACCACCACCACGGACTCAGGCGCAACTGCCCCGCCACTTCCGCGCCGTACAAGCCACGCAGGCTGGCGGCGACATCCGGCAGCAACACACTCGCCAGCCAGTAACCGCTGATCACCCCGAACACTCCGCCCACCATGGCCAGCACACCCAGTTCGACGATCAGACTGGCGATCAGCAACCGCGCACTGACCCCGCAGGCGCGCAAGGTGCGCAACAACCCTCGACGCTGTTCCAGCGCCAGGCCAATGGCCGCGTGAACGATGAACAACCCGACCACGAACGAGAGAAATCCCAACGCATCGAGATTCAGATGAAAGCTCTCGGTCAGGCGCGCCAGATTGTTTTCCTCGGCACTGCTTTTCAGTTGCAACTGCCCTTTGAACGCGGCCGGCAGTTCGGCATGAAAATCCTTGGGCAGTAACAGCCGCGACAGTTGCCCGGGTTGTTCGAGCAGGGTTTGCGCAACGCCGATGTCCACCAGCAACACACCCGGTGCCATGTCCTTTTGCGCATGCAGAGGCGGCAGCGTCTGGCCGTTGACGGCCTGCGGCGTGGCGCCTTCGGCGAGGTCCAGCGCTTGCAATGTCTCGGGTGAAATCCACGTACTGCCCGGTGGCGAGAAGAACTCGACGATGCGTTCGATCGGCATCGCCTGCCCGGCCACCGCGGAATCGGTCGGCAGCGACACCGGTTCGATCCCCATCAGTTGCAGGCGCTGGTTGTCGTGATCCTTCAAGACCAGTCGTCCCTGCAGCAGCGGCGAGACCGGCCAGCCTGCACGGCGCAGATCAATGAACCACTGCTGCGCAAACGTCGCGCCATTGGCTGTGCCGAGGCTGGCCTGCGGTTCGCCTCCGATCATCTGGCTGGCCCGGGCGTAACTGTCGCGGGCCTGACTGTTCAGCGCCTCGACGCCGGTCAGCAGACTGGTGGCCAGCCACAGCCCGGTCAACACACTGAAGAACTGCACCGGATGCCGCCGCCAATGGCTGAGCAGCGCGCGCAGGGTTTGCCAGAAAACGTTCACGTCAGCCGGCCGTTGGACAACACCACCCGCTGCGCCAGCCGCGCCGCAACGCGCGGGCTGTGCGTGACCATCAGCAGTGTGGTCGGGGTGTCGTCGAGCAGTTCCAGCAACAGGCGCAGCACTTCATCGCTGGTGGCTTCGTCGAGGCTGCCGGTCGGCTCGTCGGCCAACAGCAATTTCGGCCGTGACGCCAAGGCCCGGGCCAGTGCGACCCGCTGCTGCTGACCACCCGACAACTGCTCGGGATAACGCTTGAGCAATTCGCCCAGCCCCAGACGCTGCACCAGATGCGCCTGCCAACGCGGCTCATGGCGCCCGGCCAGGCGCGCCTGAAACGCCAGATTGTCCTCGACCCGCAGGCTGCCGATCAGGTTGAACTGCTGGAACACCAGACCGATTTCGGTCCGACGCCAGTCGGCCAGTTGCGCTTCATTCATGCTCTCCAGCCGATGCTCGCCGCTACGGATGCTGCCGCGGTCGACCTTGTCGAGGCCGGCGATCAGGTGCAGCAAAGTGCTTTTGCCACTGCCGGATTCGCCCATCAGCGCCAGGCTGCTGCCGGGTTCGAGCGTCAGGTCGATGCCTTGCAGCACCGGTAACGGGCCTTGGGGAGTGAGGTAACTTTTGAAAACGCCTTGAACCTGAAGCATGCCGCCATCCGCTGGGTCAGTGTGGGCCAAGGATAGCGGATAGCGGCCTGATCAGATCAGTGGCGTTTGATCGGGCCTCACCGCTTGCAGGCAAGCTCCCACAGGGATTGCGGTTGTTCACAAAGACTGGGTTCACCATAGAACACTGTGAAAGCGGGCTTGCTCGCGAAGAGGCCAGTTGGCCCAACACAAGTCTCACTCCCCGGCCGCCACACTGGTCGCCGCCTCCCCCGGCGTGACAATGGTCTTCAGATCAATGTGCTTCCACTCAGGCTTGGCCCCCAACCGCGCATTGAAGCGGTAATTGAAGGTGAAGTCGTCCGCCGTCGGCTGGGTCAACGGCTTGCCATACAGCGCTTCGATCCCCGCCAGGTCGTAGCCCATCAACTGCAGCAAGGTCGGAAAAATGTTGTAGTGGCTGGAACGGTCCTTGTTCACCGGTAACGATTGCGCCCAGTCCGGGCCGTGCAACTGATCGCCCTGAATCACCACCAGCGGCACCAGCCCCTCTTCCTCCACCGGATCACCACCGCAGTGAGTATTGAGCCCGGGGTTGCCGCGCTCGTGCAGATCCTGGCCATGATCCGAGGTGTAGATCAGCAGCGCATTGTTCAGATTGGCCTGGGCAAACACCCGGGCAAAAAACTCGCCGACATTCCACAGCACCGTGTTTTTGTAGGCGTTGCGGTACAACACCCAATCGTCCGGCTGGCCGTTGAAACCGTCGCGCTTGCCGGTGTCGGCCACTTCGGTGAACTGCCCGCGGGGCAGCGTCGGCCGATAGGCCATGAATGCGTCGGGGTATTTGTCGTGCACCGGGAAATGCGCGCCGACCTTGTTGATCACCACCAGCTCCGGTTGGTCGTCGTTGAGCAGCTCGATCAGCTTCGCAGCGGCGGCCATGTCGCGATCACGCACGCTGGTCTGGTCAAACTGGACGAACTCGTCGATGTCCTTTTTCTCGGTGTCGGTCATCAGGTTCTGCAGATTGCCGCCGGTGCGCTGGGCGTCAATATAGACGGTGCGCAAGCCGGCCTTTTTCGCGTACTGCCAGATCGACGGCAGCGTGCTGTTGATCCGCATGTAATCGGCGCGGGTGCCGCCGTAGCGCAGGGTGACGTTGGTGTCGGCGCTGCAGTTGGCGATGGACGCGGCGTAACCGTAATTGAAGATGCCGACACCTGGATGCGCCTGCTTGAGGTTGCTGTGCACCCCGAACGGCGCGTTGATGTCCAGGTAATTGCCGGAGATGCTTTCGTCGATGATCAGCACGATGTCGTGATTGACCGCCGCAGTGCTGCGCGCCAGCGTCACCGGCTCACGCGGGCCGACGGTGTTGTGCAGCGCTTCATAGGCAAACAGGTTCAGATAGGCCAGCGGCGTGTACATGATCGGCAAGCCGCGCGCGCCCTCGCCCGCCCGCAGGAACAACACCGCGCTCAGCAGCAAGACCCCGCACACAGGCGCCGCCACCCGCCATGCATTGGGCACCGCCAACGCATGCCGCGGCTTGAGCCCGACGCCAAACAGCAGCAGCAAACCACTGAGCGCGCCATGCATGATCGCGTCGCGATACTGATAGGCGGCTTCCTGGATGAAGCCGCCGGAGTACACCAGCGAGACAAAACTGCTGTAGCTCAGGTAATCAGCGGTAACCCGGGTATATACATCAAAGAATACCGCCGAAACAAACAGCGTTATTGCGAATAAATGACGAATCAGTGCCTGACGAATATAAGCCGTTAGATATAACGCTAAAGTGAGCGCCAAAAACATCGCGCCAAAAAGAAGTACAGCAAAACCGACACCGATAGCCGTTAACCGATCAATGTAATATTCGGAATAAAGCAGCAGATAAACAATTAAAAGCAGTTCTTTCAAATATCGAAACATGGCAATTCCGGTCGTGCGAAACGGCATTGGGTCAATAGTTTGTCGGTCAAAATCTGACACTAGCATCCGGCCATCAAAGCGCAAGAAAAGCCTGACTTTTTCATGAAGCGTCAAAAAACTGTTGACTCAATCCTGACACACTCCAGCGGCTACAAGTCTTTAATTTCAGGGCTTTCGACCGTTTATCGCTTTCTTTGAATTGTGAAAAAAGCGTCAAGAACGGGACAAATCCAGCAATAGCAAGCACTTGATGGCCAATAGCCTGAAAAAAGCCCGGTGTTATACACATGCAACATGTCATTTTGCTGACACGCTTTTCCCTTCCTGCGCTATACCCCTTTTGACAGTTCACTTTCGATCTTCCTCCACCGTCTTACGAGGCACGCCAATATGGACGTGAGCGTATTTGGTACGGGCTATGTTGGCCTTATACAAGCAGCCGCACTTGCCGATGTCGGACATCGGGTTTTATGTGTGGACATTGACCCGAACAAGATTAAACAACTGCAACAGGCTGTTCCGCCTATTAGTGAGCCCGGTTTATCCGCAGCACTGGAGGAAAACATCAAGGCCGGCCGCTTGCTGTTCAGTACCCAGGCCAGTGACGCGGTGGCGCATGCCGAGCTGATTTTCATCGCCGTGGGCACCCCGGCCGATGAGGACGGCTCTGCCGACCTGACCCACGTGCTCAACGTCGCCCGGCAGATCGCCTCGCACATGGAGGCCGATCGCACCCTGATTATCAAGTCCACGGTGCCGGTCGGCACGGCGGACCAGGTGGCCGCCAAGGCCAACGAAGAGTTGCAGCGCCGTGGTCGCAGCAGCCTCAAGGTACGGGTGGTGTCCAACCCCGAGTTTCTCAAGGAAGGCAGCGCCCTCGCCGACTGCATGCGTCCGGACCGGATCATCGTCGGCACCCGTGACGACGCGGCCCGCGAACAGATGAGCGAGCTGTATGCGCCGTTCTGCCGCAACCACGAAAAACTGATGTTCATGGACAACCGCAGCGCCGAGCTGACCAAGTACGCCGCCAACGCGATGCTCGCCACGCGTATCAGCTTCATGAACGAACTGGCCAACCTCACCGAACTGCTGGGCGCCGACATCGAAGCCGTGCGCAAAGGCATCGGCTCCGACCCACGCATCGGCTACCACTTCATCTACCCCGGTTGCGGCTTTGGCGGTTCGTGCTTCCCCAAGGATCTGCGCGCCCTGCTGCACACCGCCGAACACAACGGCATGCCACTGAAACTGCTGCGCAGCGTCACCGACGTCAATGACAGCCAGCGGCACATCCTGTTCAGCAAACTCCAGGCACAGTTTCCGCAAGGCCTGGCCGGCAAGTCGATCGCGATCTGGGGCTTGGCATTCAAACCCAATACCGATGACATGCGCGAAGCCCCCAGCCGCTACCTGATGGACGCATTGTGGGCCGAAGGCGCCAGCGTGCAGGCCTACGATCCGGAAGCCATGTCCGAGTGCCGGCGACTGTACGGCTATCGCGACGATCTGCACCTGTGCGCCACTCGCGATGACACCCTGGAAGATGCCGATGCGCTGGTGATCTGCACCGAGTGGAAGAACTTTCGCGTGGTCGATTTCGAGCTGCTGGCGAGCAAGCTGCGCTCGAAGGTGATTGTCGACGGTCGCAACCTCTACAACCCGGAACACGTGGCCGCCGCCGGCCTGCATTACAGCGGCATCGGCCTGCGCCATATCGCTCCGGAAGGACTGCGCCCATGAAAATCCTGGTCACCGGCGCAGCCGGCTTCATTGGCGCCCATTGTGTGTTGCGGCTGATGCGCGACGGGCACGCGGTGGTCGGCCTGGACAACTTCAATGGCTACTACGACCCGCAGCTCAAACACGATCGCGTGCAATGGGTGCGCGATCAGGTCGGGCATTTCCCGTTGGCGCGGATTGATCTGGCCGATGCCGCCGCGATTGAAGCATTGTTTGTCCGCGAGCAACCGCAAGTGGTGATTCACCTCGCGGCGCAGGCCGGGGTGCGCTACTCGCTGGAAAACCCGAAAGCCTATCTGGACAGCAACCTCTGCGGCTTTTTGAACATCCTCGAAGGCTGCCGGCATCACCCGGTCGAGCATTTGATCTACGCCTCGTCGAGTTCGGTGTACGGCGCCAACCAGCACATCCCGTATTCGGTGCACGACGGCGTCAATCACCCGCTGTCGCTGTACGCCGCCACCAAAAAAGCCAACGAGCTGATGGCCCACAGTTACAGCCACCTGTTCGGGATTCCCAGCACCGGCCTGCGTTTCTTTACCGTGTACGGCCCTTGGGGCCGGCCGGACATGTCGCCGATCCAGTTCGCCCGGGCGATCACCGAAGGCACGCCGCTGAAGCTGTTCAACTACGGCGAGCACCAGCGCGATTTCACTTACATCGACGACATCGTCGAAAGCATCGCCCGTCTCACCGACCACCCGCCGCATAACCACCCGGAGTGGGACCGCGAACACCCCGACGCGGGCAGCAGCATGGCGCCGTGGTGCCTGTTCAACATCGGCGGCCACCACCCGGTGGAGCTGAAAACCTATCTGGCGCTGATGGAAAAACACCTCGGCCAGAAAGCCATTGTCGAGCTCTTGCCCCTGCAACCGGGCGATGTGCTCAACACCTGTGCCGAGACCGATGATCTGGCCCAGGCCACCGGGTTCCAGCCCCGGATCGAGCTGGATGAAGGACTGGGGCGTTTCATCGCCTGGTTTCGAGACTACTACCCCACTGTCTATCGCCCACGCGCCGCTCGCGGCTGAACATCAGCGGAGGACCCCATGACTGGACATGAGCAAGGTGTACCGATCAATCAGATGCGCCGCGACAAGCGCATGGACCCCGAGCACCGAATGCGCCTCGATACCGCCATCCACATGCAGGGCCGTGGCTGGTTGACCGGCCGCGACGGTGGCCGGCCATGGACGCTGTCACGCACCAACCGCGTAATGGCCTGCGTCGGGGCGCTGGTGATTCTGGTGGTGTTTTCACCGCTGCTGCTGGGCCTGGCGCTGGCCATCAAGCTCACCAGCCCGGGGCCGGTGATGTTCGTGCAAAAACGCACCGGCTATCGCGGCCGCAAATTCGGCATGTACAAGTTCCGCACCATGGTCTGCAACGCCGAAGAGCTGAAGGAATCGCTGCGCCACCTCAACAAGCACGGAGCCGACGCCATCGATTTCAAGATCGACAAGGACCCACGCATCACCGGGATCGGCGGTTTCCTGCGGCGCACCAGCCTCGACGAACTGCCCAATCTGATCAACGTGGTCAGTGGTGACATGCGCCTGGTCGGCCCACGGCCGACTTCGTTCAACGCCTACCGCTACAAGGACAACCACCTCGCCCGCCTGAGCATCTACCCCGGCATGACCGGCCTGTGGCAGATCTCCGGGCGCAGCAACATCGACTTCGACCAGCGCGTTGAGTTGGACCTCAGTTACATCGCCGAGCAAAGCCTTTTGCTTGATCTGAAGATCCTGTTGAAAACCCCCTTCAAAGTATTCAGCGGCCACGGAGCAAGCTAATGGACGGTTCAACCAACAAAAGCCTGAGCATTGCCAACCCCAGCGAATCGAACCTGATCTCGACCGTGCTGGATCTGGATCTGCGGATCCTGTTTCTGACCGCCGCCAACCCCGGCGCGGGCACCACCACCAGTGCCCTGGCACTGGCCAGCCAACTGGCGCAGATGAGCAGCGGCCAGGTGCTGCTGGTCGATGCCAGCCAGTCGGCCAGCAACCTCACGCAACAACTGAACCTGAGCAAGGAGCGCGGCCTGCGCGACCTGTTGTTCAACCCCGACAGTCCGCCGCTGTTGCAGGACTGTGTGGTGCAGGTGTCGAGCTTGCCGTTTCACATCCTGCCCAACGGCCGGCCGATCCGCACCATGGAGCACCTGACCGCCGAGCGCCTGAGCCCGTTGCTCGACCAATTGGGCAGCCAGTACCGCTTTGTGGTGATCGACGGTGACGCGGTGTACTCCGCCGCCGACACGCTGGTGCTCGGGACCCAGGTCGACGGTGTGGTGTTCGTGGTCCGTGCTGAAGACACCCGCTGGGAAGTCGCCCAGGCCGCTGTGCAACGCCTGACCCAGGCCGGGGCAAAAGTGGTCGGCAGCGTGTTCAACCGGCGCAAGTACTACATGCCCAAGTGGCTTTACAAAAACCTGTAAGCAAACGCGAAGGATGACGCCATGAACGCCAAGATACTTGTTCTGCTGATGCTGCCGCTTGCAGGCTGCTCCAGCACTCCCGAAACCCAGAACATGCCGGTGAATATCCTCACCGCCACGCCGGCCAATGCCCAGGCGACCGACATGCCCAAGGTCGAACAGACCCTGCGCCCGCAAGATGTACTGGATGTGATCTTCCATATCAGCACCAGCGGTTCGGACGCCTACCGCGTGCAGTCGGGTGACCAGATTGGCCTGAACTTCACCGCGGCCAGCCAGCTCAACGGCAACCAACTGGTGTTGCCCGACGGCACCATCAACCTGCCTGGCGCCAACACCTCGGTGAAAATCGCCGGGCTGACCGGCGACGAGGCGCGCGAAGAAATCCAGCGCGCCTATCAGCGCAAGCAACTGTTCCAGCCCAACCGCAATCAGCTGACGGTGCAGGTCATCAGCCCGCTGACCAATGAACAGAACCTCAAAAGCGCGCTGAATCACCCAGCCACCGGCATGAGCCGCGAGATCACTGTGGGCAACGACGGTTATGCGAGTTTCCCGGAAATCGGCGCGGTGCCGCTGCAAGGCATGACCATCAACCAACTGGAAACCTTCCTCAACCAGAAATACGCGCAGTTGCCCGGGAAGATGAGCGTCGATGTGATGCTCAAATCCACCGCCGGCAACGAGATCTACGTGCTCGGCGAAGTCGGTCAGCCCGGTTCCTACCCGATCCGCCGCCCGGTCTCGGTGCTTGAAGCGTTGACCCTGGCCCGTGGCACCAACGTCAAGGCGCGTCTGGATTCGGTGGTGATCATGCGCCGCAACGGCAATCAGGTGCAGGCCGTGCACTACGACGTGGAAAAAGCCCTGGCGGGCGACGCGTCGCAGATCGCCTACCTGCAACCGGACGACATGCTGTTCGTGCCGAAAACCAAACTGGCGAGTGCCGGCGATCTGGCTCGGCAACTGGCAGACGTGGTGTTGTTCCAGGGCGTGGGCTTCAGCTTCGGCTACCGCGTCGACAACAAAAGCAGCAGCAGTAACTGACTCTCAGGTGAACGATCATGAATCCAAAGGAAAACTACCTGCATGAGTTCTTCAGGATCTTCTTCGCCAACAAGCAATTGGTGAAACGGGTCTTCCTGATCTTTGCAGTCATCGCGTTGGTACTGCCGCTGGTGCTCAAACAGAGCTTCGATATCACCGCCCAGGTGATCGTGCAGTCGAAAAAACTTTCCCAGGGTGACGCCACCACGTCACTGACGGTCGATAACGCCACCTTCATTCCGCCGTCACTGGCGGACATGGAAACCGAAAGCAACATCCTGCGGTCGCCGGCGCTGATCCGCCAGACCATCAGCGAGCTGCGCGACAAGGGCGAGTACAACCCACCGGTGGGCGTGTTCGCCAAACTGGTGAGCGACCCGTTCCGGCGCTACGTCTCCTCGCCGCTGCGCCAGTACGTGATCAATCCGCTGCGTAACCTGCTCGGGCTGCAAACCGATCCGGTGCGTGACACCGTGCTCGACGGCCTCACCCAACAGGCCCTCGACAGCCTGAAGATCGAGACCCTGCCCGGCTCCAACGTGATCTCGATCATCTACAGTTTCCCGGATCCGCACCAGGGCACGACGTTTGTCGCCTCCCTGCTGCAAAACTATCTGGTCAGCCGTCAGGCGTTGCAATCGATCGACCTGCCACAATCCTTCTACGAAACCAAGAAGCACCTGTATCAGGTGCGCCTTGATGGGCTGGAAGGCAATCGCCAGGCGTTGCTGGAAAGTGTCGGTTCGTCCGATCCGAAGGAAGAAATCACCTTCCGCCTGAACGCGATCAACACCGAAGAACAAGCCCTGAACCTGTACCAGGATCGTCTGTTGCAGAGCCAGCGCTGGCTCGAATACCTGAAAACCGCACTGGCCGCTGCCAGCACCAACAAGCTCAACGACTACACCTTCCCCTACACCTTCACCACCACTGTCGACAACGTGGCGTTCGAGGACCGGGAAGTCAAACAGTTGGGCGAGCAACTGACCACCCAGGTCAGCCGCTACATGAATGACCTCGCGGTGTTCCAGCCCGGCAGCGAGCCGATGCTGCTGACTCGCGAGCAGATTGCCCGCACCCGTCAGCAGTTCCTCAAAGTGGTGAGCAACCGCATTCAGGAACGCACCAACGACCTGGCCGTGGTGCAACAGGTGATCGACCAGAAAACCGCGCGCATCGCCGACTTCAAGAACCGCATCCATACCCTGCAGCAGACCCAGAGCAAGCTGCGGCAGATGGACACCGAAATCGACGCGCTGCACACGGCGTTCTCGACCTACGCACAGCGCTTTGCCGAAAGCAGCACCGCCGGTTCGCTCAACGACGACCTGTCGAACGCCAAGGTCCTCAGCCCGCCGTTTGAACCGACAGAGCCGGCCTTCCCCAAACCGTTGCTGATCATCCCGTTCGGGCTGTTCACCGGGCTGCTGCTGGCGATTGCCCTGGTCTATGTGCGTGAGTTCTTCGATCACCGTTTCAAACACCCTGCGCAAATCACCCACGAACTGGGCCTGCCCGTGTTGCTGGTGATCAACGACGAGAACGTGCTGCCACGCAATCCGCACAAGAACTGGACCGTGCCAAGCTTCGTGCACTGGGTGCGCAATTGAACACGCTGTCCACCCCGAACGCCGCGCTGCCGATCATTCATTTGCTCAGCAGCGGTGGCTTCTATGGGGCCGAGCGGATGTTGCTCGATCACTGCCTGGCGACACCGGGGCAGCACCAAGTGCTGTTTCTCGATGCACCGCCGGCGTTGATCGCGCGCTTTCGCGAGGCCGGGGTGGACTGTCGTGGTTGTGCCGGGCTCGGCGAATTGTTGCGCCATCTGCGCGCCCGGCGCAGCGAGCAGCCACTGATCAACACCCACAACTTCAAGGGGCTGTTGTTCGGCTGGGTCGGGGCGACGCTGTTGCGTTTGCCGCTGGTCATTACCCAGCACGGCTTCACCCCGCGCAGCCGCAAACAGAAGTTCTACACCTGGCTGAGTCTGCAGCTGTGCCGCACCGCGTCAGTGGATCGGGTGGTGTGCGTGGCCGAGAGTATTGCCGTGCTGCATCGTCAGGCCAGCGTGCAGGCGGCAAAGCTGCAGGTGATCCCCAACGGCTTGCCGGCCGCCGCCGCGCTGGTTTGCAACGTTGACCGCCAGCGCTGGCTGGCCGGTTACGTCGGGCGCTTGAGCAGCGAAAAAGGCCCGGATCTGTTTCTCGATGCTCTGATTCCGTTGTGTCACCAGCATCCGCAACTGGATGCGGTGATGCTCGGCGATGGCCCGGAACGCGAAGCCCTGCAGGCACGGATCGACGCCGCCGGACTGTCACCACGCATACGCCTGCCCGGTTACCAGACCGCCATGCAAGCGTGGTGGCAGCAACTGGATGCGCTGGTGATCAGCTCGCGCACCGAAGGCACGCCAATGATTCTGCTCGAAGCGATGCAGGCCGGCGTGCCGGTGGTGGCGTTCGCTGTCGGCGGTATTCCCGATGTGCTCGAGCACCGGCACAACGGCCTGCTGGCGCCCCCCGCCGACAGCAGCGCCCTCGCCCGTCAGCTCGACAATCTGCTGAACGAGCCGGACCTGGCCCGGCAATTGTGCGACAACGCAAAGCGTACGCAACAGGATCGCTACGACCTCAAGGCCCTGGCCGAACGCTGGTCGCAGCTGTACATCCGCACGGCACGGGAGGCACGCGCATGATTTTCCCGCTCTCGATCGTCACTCTGCTCGGCCTGGTGTGCATCGGTCTGCTCGCCAGCCCTTATCCGTTTCTGGCACCAGGCGCGGTGTTGGGGCTGGTGGGTTTCTCGGTGTTGTACCGCAAGCCAACCTGGGGCCTGCTGGGCATTGCCGCGCTGGTGCCATTCGAAGGTTTCTTCAAGGACAGCACGCTGTCCGGAAGCAAACTGATCGGCGCGTCACTGGCGGTGATCCTGATGCTGCAACTGGCCATGCACCAGACTCCCGGCGAACGCCTGCGCAGCAACCTCTGGCGTTTTCTGTCGTGGTTTCTGGTTCTGTATTTCCTCAGCCTGCTCAACACCGATGACATGGGCATGTCGCTGGGGCATCTACGTGAACTGAGCGTCGGGCTGATCCTGTTTGTCATCACCCTGCTGATCGGCCGCGAACTGAACCTCGATCTGTTCGCCAGACTGGTGACCCTGAGCGTCAGCGCCACCTGCGCCATGGCCATGTTCTCGACCAGATTTCAGGATCAGGGCCGCGCTGCCGGGCTGCTCGAAGACCCCAACGCCTTCGCCCTGCTGATCGCTTTCGCCATTCCGCTGGGGCTGCTGCTGGTGATTCGCGGCCCGAATCTGTTGCATCGTTTGTTCTGGGGCGCCTGCTGCCTGTTGCTGCTCGGCGGCATGACCAAGACCGAGTCGCGCTCCGGGCTGGTGGTGGTGGCCTTGAGTCTGTTGATCGGCTGCTGGCACTACCGCGCCCAACTGACCCGGATCCGCCCACGGCACCTGGGTTTTGCCATGCTGGGTGCGGCCATCGTGATACCGCTGGCGATCTACGCAATGCCTGCCGGTTACATCGCACGCATTCAATCCCTGAGCGTGCTCAGCGCCGGGGCCAAGGGCCACGACGACGAATCCCTCGGTCGCCGTGCTTCGTACATCGTGGTCGGCGGGCAGATGATCCGCGAGAACCCGCTGCTCGGCTCCGGCCCCGGCACCTTCCCGCTGCACTACGCAACCACCGGTTACGCCAAGGCGTTTTCCGCCAACCGCAAGATCGGTGACCTGTACCGCCGTGCCCACAACACCTACCTGGAAATCTTCAGCGAACTGGGGATTCCTGCCGGCCTGCTGTTCGTCGGCATGCTCGGCCTGGGCCTGTACAACCTGATCCGCGCACGCGCCGCGTGGCTGCAACGGCGCGACTGGCAGCAGGCAGACCTGATGACCCACCTGGGCGTGAGTTTCCTGTCGCTGACCCTGTTTTTGATGTTCCTCAGCGCACCCAACCAGAAATACGTGTGGATCATGCTCGCGCTGACCAGCGTCCTGCGCCTCAAAGCCGAACAAGCACCCCTGACCGAGGCCCGCGCATGAATCGGATCAGCATCATCATCCCGATGTACAACGAGGCCCGGCACATCGGCCGCACGCTGCTGGCCGCGCAAAAAGCCGCACATGCCGCCAACATCGAGTGCGAGTTGATTGTGGTCGACAACGGTTCCAACGACGACGGGCCGCACATCGCCCGCCAGTTCGGCGCGCAAGTGCTGGTGCTGCCGGGCTTGTTGATCGGCGCCTTGCGCAATCGCGGCGTACTGCTGGCGAGCGGCCAGTGGATCGCGTTCATCGATGCCGACGTCGAGATGCCCGAAGACTGGCTCAAGCCATTGTTCGAACTGGAAGCCGGTGCTCAGGCCGACGTGTTCGGCCTTGACCTGCATACCCCCGCCGCCGCGCCGTGGTACGCCACCGCCTGGCAACGGCGCACGCTGCGGCCGTCGAGCCAGGCGTCGCACACGGTGGACTGGCTGCCCAGCTCCAACCTGCTGATGCGGCGGCGCTGGTTCGACAAGGTCGGCGGCTTCAACGAACACCTGCGCACCGGCGAAGACAAGGAGTTCACCCTGCGCCTGAGTGAACAAGGCGCGCGGCTGCTGGCGGTGAACAGCAACGTGGCCCTGCACTGGGGCTACGAAATGAACTGGCGCGAGTGGATGGGCAAGGAGATGTGGCGTCAGGGCAGTCATCTGCAGCTGCTGCGCACCCACGGTTTCAGCCTGCGCCTGCTGCGGTTTCCGATGCTCTCGCTCGGCGCATGGCTGCTCGACTTGCTGGCCATTTCTGCGCTGCTCAACGGTTTCCCGCATCACGCAGCAGTCATGGTGCTGTTGACGACGATACCGGCGCTGGTGCTGAGCATTCGTCAGAGTTCACGCCATCACGACCTGAGCCTGACCCTGCAACTGTGGGGCCTGCACTGGGTGCGCCTGCATCTCGCGGGTGCGGCATTCATTCTCAATCTGTGTCATTGGAACGCCAGGAGGCCTGCCCGTGGCTGAATTCATTTTCTGGATGTGCCTGCTGCTGCCGGTGTACGCCTATCTGGGCTACCCGCTGCTGCTGAGCCTGCTGGCGCCGTTGTTCCCGGCCTGGCGCCATGCCCCGGCGCCGCCGCTGAACATCAGCATCGTGATCGCTGCGCACAACGAGGCGCGGCACATCGAGCACAAGTTGCGCACACTGCTGGCGCAGGATTATCAGCCGGCCACGTTGCAGATCATTCTCGCCAGCGACGGCTCCACCGACGACACCGTGGCCTGCGCGCGCAAGGTGATTGATTCGCGGATCACCGTGCTCGACCTGCCGCGTCAGGGCAAGGCGGCGACGCTGAACGCCGGTGTGGCACTGGCCACCGGCGACATCCTGGTGTTCACCGACGCCGACAATCAATGGTCGCGCGAAACCCTCGGCTACCTGCTGGCGCCACTGGGCGATCCCGGCGTCGGCGCCTGTGCCGGACACATGGTGATTCCGGTGACCGGCACCGGCTTGAGCGTCGGCGACAGCCTGTACCGGCATTACGAAGGCTGGCTGCGCCGGGTCGAGAATCGCACCGGTTGCATGGTCTCGGCCGACGGTGCCCTGCTCGCCCTGCGCCGCGAGTTGTTCCAGAGTGTGCCGGCGGAGGTCAACGACGATTTCTTTCTGAGTACCTGCGCACCGGTCGCCTTCAAGCGCATTGTGTATGTGCCCGAGGCGCAAGTGATCGACCACGGAGTCGACGAAGCGGACAAACAGTTCCGCCGCCGTCAACGCGTGACCGTCGGTGGCCTGCAAAGCCTCGCCCAGCGCAGTGAGCTGCTCAACCCACTCAAGCATGGCCTGTATTCGATTGCGCTGATCAGCCACAAGCTGATCCGCCGCCTGGCGCCGATCCTGCTGCTGCCGTTGCTGCTGAGCAACTTCTGGCTGTGGGACGACCACGGTTTCTATCGAATGGCCCTGATCGCACAGCTGTTCGGCTACGCCGTGGCGATTGCCGGACTGCTGGATTCACAACACCGGTTACCCAAACCGTTCCGCCTTGCGGCCTTCCTGCTGGTGACACTGGCAGGCATGAGCATCGGCCTGTGGCAGTTCCTGCGCGGCCACCGTTACGCCCAATGGAACCCTGAACAAAACCGTTGAGAGGACTCAAGCCATGGCGATCAAACAACTAATAAAACGCACCAGTGGCTGGCTTTACCTCAACTCCCCCGTGGGACGAAATCAGTTGCACGGTGCCGGGGTGATCCTGATGTTGCACCGGGTGCTGGCCAATGACCGCGCCGCCGACCTGCCGCACCGCAATGAACTGTGCGTCGGGCCAAAAGCCTTCGAGCACTTGCTGGTGTGGCTGCGTCGGCATTTCGACTGCGTGCCGTTGATGGACATCCTTGCACCCACCTCACTGCGCAGCGAACGCCCACGGGTAGCGCTGACCTTCGACGACGGCTGGCGCGACAACGCAGTCAACGCCTTCCCGTTGCTGCAAAAACATCAGGTGCCGGCGAGCATTTTTCTCTCCACCGATTTCATCGGCAGCCGCCAGCGCTTCTGGTGGGAAAGCCTTGGCGAAACCTTGTGGGGCAGCCATGGCGAGAAAGCGCGCATGCACTTGATCGAGTGCCTGCACGTGATCCACCACCCGCTGCCGGTACTGGTGGACGACATTGATGTCGACCGGCGCAGCCTGTCGCTGCTGCATTACCTGCAAAGCCTCAAAGATCTGGAGCCGGCGATGCTCGAACGGCTGACCGACGAATGCCCGCCCGAAGCGCAGCCGCAAGCGCTGGACTGGCATCAGGTGCGGGCGCTGGAAGCCTCGGGGCTGGTGCGTTTCGGCCCGCACGGCGCCAGTCACGCGATCCTCACGGGGCTGGACGACGTGCGTCTGAACGAGGAAATCAGCCGCAGCCGTGATGCCTTGAACAACGGCTGCAATCGGCCGCTGCCGGTCTACTGCTACCCCAACGGTAACAACGACGAACGGGTACGCAAGCAGATAGCCGAACACGACTACCCGTTCGCCCTGGGTACCGCCACCGGTATCTATCGCGGCGAAGGCGATCCGTTGAACCTGCCGCGTTTCGGCGTCAGCCAGCGCACCGCGCGCAATCCGGAGCTGCTGTCGTGGCGCATCTTTCGTGGAAACCGGCCATGAGCCGCAGCCACTACCTCAAGCATTTGGCGCTGAGCATGGGCACCAAACTGGCGATGATCGCCCTGCGTTTGCTGCGCAACGTGCTGTTGGCGCGGATCCTCGGCCCCAGCGAACGCGGGCTGTTCGCGCTGCTCAGCACCCTGCCGGACTTGATCAGCGCCGCGACCAGCGGCGGGCTGAATTCAGCCGTCGGCTATCAGGCGGCCAAACAACGGCCGATGGGCCTGCTGCTGAGTCAGGTGCTGGTGTTCGGGTGTCTGCTCGCCGCGCTGCTGACCTTGCTGGTGGTGGCGCTGGTGCGCGAATTCGGTAGCGAGCTGGATGTGACCGTGCAACTCGGGCTGCTGGCCTGGCTGTTGCTGCTGGCGGTGCCGCTGACTGTACTGAAAAGCGGCCTGCTGACCCTGCACAATGCGTCCGGCGGCGTGGTCGCCTTCAACGCCTTGCGCCTGACCGAATCGCTGGCACCGCTGTTGCTGTTTCTTGCGCTGTTCTGGATGTGGAAAAGCGCCGCACTGGAAGCGGCACTGATCAGTTGGCTGGCCGGGATCAGCCTGGTGGTGCTGGCCGGTTGGGTCTGGCTCAAACGCGCACAACCACTGCGCCTGCAATGGGACCGCGCCAGCCAGAACGAACTGCTGCGCTACAGTGCCCGCAGCCATCCGGACCTGCTGTTCCAGCAAGTGATTCTGCGTTCGGATTACCTGTTCATTGGCGCCCTGCTCGGCAGCACCGCACTGGGTCATTACGCGATGGCCAGCGCTGCTGCCGAACTGCTGTTGATCGTCCCGGAGGCGGTGACCACACCGCTGATGAAACGCCTGCTGCAACAGGATGAAGGCATGGACAAGGTCACCCCGCTGGCGCTGCGCTTGACGGCCACGGTGATGCTCGGCGCGTGCCTGTGCATGGCGTTGATCGGCAACTGGCTGATCGTCACCCTGTTCGGCATCGCCTACCAACCGGCGTATCCGGCGCTGCTCGCGTTGCTGCCGGGGCTGCTCGGGCTGTGCTATGCAAGCATCCTGCGTCTGGATCTGCTGGGGAAAAACCGTCCCGGCACGGTGTCGCTGTTGATGGGCCTGGGTGCCCTGCTCAATCTGGCGCTGAACCTGGTGCTGATTCCGGCCTACGGCATCGTCGGCGCGGCAGCGGCTTCGTCGATTGCCTATCTGGCGGTGACGGTTGCGATGCTGGTGTTGTACTGCCGTTTGAGCGGTGTGGCGTTCTGGCAAACCCTGATCATCCTGCCCAGCGATGTCGCGCCAATGTGGCAGATGTTGCAACGGAAGGCCGCATGAAACGCCTGCTCCTGCTGCTCGGTCTCGGCCTGTCGCTGGACGCCTTTGCCGCGTCGATGCGCTGGGGCGAGATCCGCGACGGCAGCCTGTACCTGCAAACCGATCGCCCGGACACCGTGACCGTGCGCTGGACGCCCGCGTGGCAGGCCGACGCCAACGAAGAGCACCTGTACCTGCTTGATGGCCAGGGCAAATTGCAGGGCGAGCGCGTGATCAAGGCCAGCGAAACCCGTGGCACGCAACGCTGGCCGCTGCTGCCGGGTGCCGCCAGTTATCGCCTGGAAATCCCCGGCTACAGCTTCCGCAATTACCGCGTCGAACACGATGACCACACCGTGGCGCTGTTCGAGCCGGCCAAGGTGCATTTCAGCGCCCAGACACAGCAGGGCGACGAGTTGTATTTCAAGGTCGCTCCGGGGGAACATGCGGTGTTGGCCGGCAAGTTTCACGGCGGGGTCAACGCCCTGCAGGCACAGCGGGTTGGCGATGACCAACCCCTGACGCTGACACTCAAACCCTATCGCGCCTATTGGCAGTTCGACCAAGTGGCGTTGCCGGTCAGCGAACGCGAACAGGTCTGGCGCCTGCGCCTGCAAGGCAGCGGCAAAGCGGCGTTCTGGCTCGACGGCACGGCCAACCGGTTCGCGCAGAACCCGCAGCAACTGCAACCCCTGCGCGAGGACGCCGGGCAGACCCGTTTGACCCTGCACGACAAAGTGCTCGGGCGCACGCCGGACCTGGGCATCGCCCTGCCCTACGTGCTGCCGCCCAACGCCAGCCATGCCGCGCTGGATGCACTGAAACCGACGGCGGCCAGTTACTACAGCTTTGTCGATGTCACGGCGAAGAACCCGCATTTCGAAGACGCGTTCCGCAAAGTTTATCAGGATCGCTTCGGCATCCGACAGGACATCACCCTGCTCGCCGGCAGTCAGCGCCAGGCCGACTTGCGCGCCGACGTGCAAAGCAACAACGGCCTCGATGCCTGGCTTGCCGCTACCCGGGCATTGGGCGGTAAAGGCACCCACTACATTGGTTTCGCCGACGAGCCGAACCTCAACTATTCGAGCTTCGAGCAATACCGGGCGATTTTCACCAGCATGGCCAGGCAAGTGCGCAGCGATCCGGCAAACGCCAGGGCCGGCGTGCGCATCGCCATGCCGGCCAGTTCGCGGCTGGTCAACGGGCCGTTCGCCGACAACGCGGCAGACAAGCGCGGCATCGACTGGGCGCGGCGCCTGCTGAGCGAATCGGCCGATCAGGTTGACGCGCTGGCGTGGCACGAATGGATGATCCGCGACCTGCTCGCCACCCGCGTCTACCGCGACAGCGTGCGCCGCGCCGCCGAACTGGTCGGCCTCGACGCCCACGGCCAGCCGCGCAAGGCCTTGCTGCTGGACCAGACCAATCTGTCGAGCGGCTCCAGCCTCAGCCCCTACGATCAGGAAACCCACTACGCCTCGCTGTGGTGGGCCTCGGTGGTGATCAACGCCTCGCAGGACGGTTTGCTGAGCATGCTCAACTGGTTTCAGGCCGCCGACGAGCCGCAGTACCCCAAGGGCATGATACGGGTGTCGGGCGACGATCGCTTCGCGCTGAAACCGGTCGGTCTGGCCCAGCAGTTCATCGCACAGCACTGGCTGCAACAGGTGTTGTGGCTGGAAAACGATGCGTTTGAAGTCGATGTGCTGGCGATGGCCGGTGACGACCAGCGCGGCCTGCTCGGCGTGAACAAAGGCACGCGGTTGCAGCGTGTCGACCTGAGCGGCGCCAAGTGCCCGCTGAACAACGGTGCGTTGCGTTATTTCGGTGCGGATAACCGCAGCCGCGACGCGCCATTTGCCTGCCGCGACGGACGCGTCAGTTTCGACTTGCCAGGGGAAACCCTGTTTGCGCTGAGCTGGAGCGCGTCATGAACCCAATCCCGATCAGTCATGAGCAACGTCAGGCAAACACCGATTCTGTGGCAAAGGGGCTTGCCACAGAGTTTGTCTGCCGGAACGCCGGAGTACAGAACATGGGTATCGTCAGCAAACTCAGCCAGCACATCAAACAAAAAGGCCTGCGCGCCACCCTTGGCAAAGCGTGGAAGCACTACGTGTTTTTCCATCAGGAACTGCTGTGGATGGAGCGCGACCTGGTCAGCCCGGTGCCGCCGCACAGCCTCAAACCCTATGCGCCGCTGCGGGTGGTGAAGATCAGCGCCGACAACGCCAGCGCATTCTCCCGCTATTTCGGCGACCGCGTCGCGACCATGGCCGAACTGGCCAACGAAGGGCACACCGGGCACATGCACCTGGACGATCAGGGCGATGCCGTGGCGTTCATCTGGGGCAGCGCGCGGGACTATTTCGACCGGCACTACTACGGCTGCATGTTCCCGGTAAAAACCGGCGAGTTCTTCGAATTCGGCGGCGAACTGACCCGCGCCTACTGGGGCACCGAACTCTCGGTGGACCTGCAACTGGAGCTGTGGAAAGCCATGGCGCAACAGGGCTGCGACAAGGTCGTGGACGTCTGCGAGTTCCACAACGTCCCGGCGCTCAAACTGCACCTGCGCATGGGTTACACCGAGCAAGGGCGGATCATGAACGTCTATACCCTGTTCGGTCGCTGGCATTTCTACCGCGAAAGCCGTTACAGCGGCTCGCGCCTCGATGCATTGCGCAAACCATCCCGTCCACCTGTCCAAGCAACGGCGGCCTGAGCCCATGACGGCGCGATTCGAATGGCGCACCTCGCTGTGCGCCGCCGACTTCCCGGCAGCAGCGTATGAAGCGCTGCGCCTGCGGGTGACGGACCACACGCCATTCAACAACCTCGGCTGGTTGCGTGCGGCGCAGTTGACCCTCGGCGAGGGAGAACGGTTGCACATTCTGCTGGGTTGGGAAGCGGATGAATTGCGCCTGTGCCTGCCGCTGGTGGCGGGTCATGAGCGCTTTGCCGGGGTGCCGTTGCGGGTCCTGCATCATCTGGGCTATCCACTGGCCGACCGCCTGGCGCTGCTGTCGCTGCTCGATGGCAACGACATGCGCAAGGCCTTGCGGCTGATCCGCCAACGGCTGCCCCACGCGCTTCTTCAACTCAATGAATTGTCCGAGCCGTCGGGGGAAGAAAGCGCGCTCACTCAATGGATGGCTGCCAGCTCCACCGGCGAGCGACGTTTGAGTTGCCGAGTGCCGGTGCACCTGATCAGCGAGGCCGATCAGCAGGAAGTCTCCGGCGACCCGCGCTACAAGCTGCGCCGCGCGCGCAAACGGATTGCCGCGTGTGGCGCCGAGGTGCGGCGGATCACCCCCGACGCGTTGAGCATGCCACCGCTGCTGAAGATACTCGGCGAAGTCGAAGCGGTGAGCTGGAAAGGTGACGAAGGCGTGGGAATTTTTGCCAGCGAGCGCAGCCGGCAATGCATCGAAAATGCCTTCACCGCCCTCGCCGCCCAAGGCCTGGTGCGCGTGGTAACGCTGGAACTCAACGGGCGTTGCATCAGCTATCGCCTCGGCCTGCTCGAACAAGGCCGATTGTACGATTACAACCTCGCGTTCCTGCCGCCATACGCCGATCTGGGCAGCGGCCGGGTGCTGCTGGAGGAATGGATTCGCTGGGGGCTGGACGAGCACTGGCGCTGGATCGATGCCTCGCGGGTCAGCCTGGAAAACTCCAGCCACCAACTGCACGAACGCCTGACCGGACAAATCGACCACTGGCGCTGGAGCTTCTATTCCTGGCGCCCCAGCGGTCTGCTGCTGGGGCTGGGGTTGCGCCTCTGGCATCGCCTGAAACCGACGGTGCAGCAATGGCGGGCGCGGCGGGCGGCCAAACCCGCCGTGGCGCCCGAACCTGTCGTCATCACCACGGAGGGCGATCATGCCTCGCCAAGTCATAGTCAACGCTGACGACTTCGGTCTCAGCCCGAATGAAAACGCGGTGATCTTCGCGGCGTTTCAGGCCGGGGTCATCAGCAGTGCCACGGCCATGGCCAACATGCCCGCATTCGAAGCGGCCTGCGCCATGGCCCGGCACGCGTCGCTGCAGGGGCGGGTCGGGTTGCATTTCAACCTGACATACGGCCGGCCGCTGAGTGCGTCGATCCTGCGCAGTCGCACCTTCTGCGACGGCCACGGCGTGTTCGACCTCAGCCTGCCGCGCCACAGCCTGTGGCTGAACCGTGAAGATCGTGACGCGGTGCGCGAAGAGTTGCAGGCGCAGTGGCAGCGCTGTGTCGAGCATGGCGTGCGCCCGAGCCACATCGACTCGCATCAGCACGTACACAACATCTGGCCGATCGGCGAGATCGTCGCGCGGTTTGCCGCCCACCAAGGCGTGCCGATTCGCCTGGCGCGCAACCTGGGGCAGAACCTCAGCCTGCCCAAACGCGTGTTCAAAGGTTTGCTCAACTGGCGCTTGCAGAGTCTGGCCGGTGCCACGGCGGACTACGTCTGTACACCAGTGGACTTGCGCAACGACCCCGCGCCGACCGACGGCGTGCTGGAAATCGTCGCGCACCCCAATCAGCTCGGGAGCGATTTCGGTGATGCCTACCTCAACCCCGCAGAGTCCCTGAGCCGCGTGCTGGAGCAGCGGCTGACGGGTGTGCCACGGGTGTCCTATGCCGATCTGAACAAGGACTTTTTACGGGGTGCGGCGGCACTCGATTGATTCATCCCCACAACAGCAACATCCACCAGACCGGGCCTCGGCCACGGAGGGCAACATGAACGTCATCGGAAAATTGCGTGATCGTATCCGTCAAAAAGGCTTTCGCCATTTCTTCGCCAGTCTGTGGAAGCGCTACGTGTTCTTCCACTGGGAACTGCTGTGGATGGAGCGCGATCTGGTGACCCCGGTGCCGCCGCACAAACTGCGTCCGTACGAAGGTTTGCGCAAAGTCGATATCACGCCGTTGAACACAGCAGCTTTCGCCAAGCATTTCGGAGACCGCGTCGAAACCATGGCCGAACTCGCTGCCGAGGGCCACACCGGACACATGTATCTGGATGCCGATGGTCATGCGGTGGCGTTCATCTGGGGCAGTATTCGCGACTACCACGACCGTCACTATTACGGCTGCTGGTTCCCGGTCAAACCCGGTGAATTCTTCGAGTTCGGCGGCGAGATGGCCCGGCCGTATTTCGGCACCAGTCTGTCGGTGGACGTGCAGGTCGCCCTCTGGGAAGCCATGGCCGCCCAAGGCTGCCACACCGTCGTGGACACCTGCGAAACCCGCAACATCCCGGCAATGAAACTGCACATCCGCATGGGCTACCACGAACAGGGGCGCATCACCCACGTCTACGGCCTGTTCGGCCGCTGGCGCTTCTACCGCGAAAGCCGCTATGACGGCTCTCGGCTGGAACCGCTGCGCAAACCGGAGCGGCCGGGGGTGAGTGCAGCGGCGCAGGCTTGAATCAATCGTAAAGCGATGGCAGCCATTCGGCCGCCATCGCGAGCAGGCTCGCTCCCACATTGGAGCGGTGTCGTACACAAATCCCTGTGGGAGCGAGCCTGCTCGCGATGAGGCCGGCTGGAGCGATGGAAAGCTTCAGGCCTTGCTCGCGACCAGAGTGAAGCACAGCGGCATCTGCGCTGGCTGATTCAGGTACTGGTCATACACCTCTTCCCGGTTCGAATGCGGGTATTCCTTGAAATGCGCGATGTTCAGCCCGGCCGCGATGGCGCCGCTGAAGATCGCGCCGAGGGTGTGCACGAACCAGTAGGACTTGGCCGCCTGCTGCTCGACCTTGCCGACGTAGACGATCGGCGCTTCCTGCACGAACGGCTCGGCGCGGAAGTAAGAAGTGGCGAGGCGGTACGGGTCTTCGCCGTCGGGGTCGACCATTTCCAGAAACGGATGGGTTTCGTAGATCACCAGTTTGCCGCCCGGCTTGAGGGTCGAGGCGACATGGCGGAAGAACTCGCCGATATCGGGCATCCAGTTGAGGACGCCGATGGTGATCAGCGCCACGTCAAAGCGGCTGTGCAGCGAGGCCGGAAGATGATGGACATCGGCTTCGATAAATTCGGCGTCGTACGGCGAGCGCTGATTCAACTCGCGGGCCTGTTCGAGGAAGGCACTCGACTGATCGACCCCGACCACCGCTCGCGCGCCGAGAGCAAACAGCGACAGGCTTTCGCGGCCGTTGTTGCAACCCAGTTGAATCACCGCTTTACCGTCCACACCGACCTGTTCCAGCAGGCCGCGCAAGGTGTCGTCGAAGCAGGAGAAATCAGCCCGTGACACGTCGTTCAACAGCGCTTGCCATTCCACCGACTCACGGTGATGGCGAGCGGAGTCGTTCCACGCCTGTCGATTGCTGTCGATGGCGGTTTTATTGTTGGGCACTTCCATGGCGCACTCCGGATACTGCTCGTGATTGAGCGGTGTCGAGTCTAGATCAGCCTGACAATGCGGGTTGTTACGAACTTGTAAGCCGTCGCACGCCCCCTGTGGGAGCGGGCTTGCTCGCGAAGGCGTCGGCACAGCCAACATCTTCATCGCCTGAACCACCGCTTTCGCGAGCAGGCTCGCTCCCACAGGTTTTATGGAGTAGGCAAATCTTGCGTTCTGGCTGAACTCTTGTGGGAGCGGGCTTGCTCGCGAAGGCGTCGGCACAGCCAACATCTTCATCGCCTGAACCACCGCTTTCGCGAGCAGGCTCGCTCCTACAGGTTTTGTGGAGTATACAAATCTGGCGGTCTAGCTGAACTCTTGTGGGAGCGGGCTTGCTCGCGAAGGCGCCGGCACAGCCAACATCTTCATCGTCTGAACCACCGCTTTCGCGAGCAAGCCCGCTCCCACAGGTTTTGTGGAGTAGGCAAATCTTGCATTCTGGCTGAAATCTTGTGGGAGCGGGCTTGCTCGCGAAGGCGCCGGCACAGCCAACATCTTCATCGCCTGAACCACCGCTTTCGCGAGCAGGCTCGCTCCTACAGGTTTTGTGGAGTATGCAAATCTTGCGTTCTGGCTGAACTCTTGTGGGAGCGGGCTTGCTCGCGAAGGCGTCGGCACAGCCAACATTTTCATCGTCTGAACCACCGCTTTCGCGAGCAGGCTCGCTCCCACATTTTTGGCGTGGTCACATCTGATTCAGGCGTTCGCGCAGGAATTCGACAAGCGCCTGCACCGGCCGCGAGGCCTGGCGATGTTGCGGATACACCGCCGACAGGGTCAGCGGCTCAGGCCTGTAGTCATCAAGGACCGGCAGCAGCCGCCCGTCGTTCAGCGCCGCGCCAACGATGAACGTCGGCAGATAAGTGATCCCCATCCCCTGCACCGCCGCATCGCGCAGCAACTCGCCGTTGTTCACCCGCATGCGCCCGGTGACGTTCACCAGCAACGGCTTGCCCTGCCCCGCGTTGAAACGCCACTGCACCGAACGACCGTGCCCGTAAGGCAGGCAGTCGTGGCTGTGCAGGTCTTCGGGTTTGAGCGGTGTGCCGCGTTCGGCCAGGTACGCTGGGCTCGCGCAGTACACCCGCTCGATGGATGCGATGCGCCGGGCAATCAGCGTCGAGTCCTCCAGCACACCGATACGCAACGCCAGGTCGTAGCCTTCGCCGAGCAGGTCCACCGGGCGGTCGCTCAAATCCACCTCCACCGTGACCTCGCGATAGCGCTGCAGGAACAGTGGCAACAGGCAGCCCAGATGCGCCACGGCAAACGACAGCGGCGCACTGACGCGAATGGTCCCGCGTGGCTCGGCGGTCTGGCCGGCGATGCCTTGTTCGACCTGCTCGACTTCGCCCAGCAGACGCAATGCCGATTCGTAATAACTCTGGCCCAGTGGCGTGACGTCGAGACGCCGCGTGGAGCGGTTCAACAACCGTACACCGAGACGCTCTTCAAGCTGCATCAAACGGCGGCTGACGAACTGCTTGGACAGGCCCAACTGATCAGCCGCCGCAGTAAAGCTGCCGGAGTCCATGACCTGACAAAAAATACGCATGTCTTCGAACGGGTTCATTGTCACTCTCTGGTAGACAGTCAAACGCTTTATAGCCGCTTTTTCACTTTTCGACAGCTCATTAATCTGTGCTCACGGTTTGAAAACAGCCCGCCACCACACAACAAACTCTCGAAAAAAGGAATTGAGCATGAACCTCACCAAAACCCTGACCGCGTCCCTCCTCGCCCTGTCCATCGGCAACGCTTTTGCCGCCGGCAGCCCGGGTGTCGAACACCACACCCAGGCGTTCCTCGAAGCCCTCGCCGCCGGCGGTGGCAAACCGCTGGAACAACTGAGCCCGAAGGATGCCCGCGCGGTGCTGACCGGTGCGCAAGCGTCGGTAAAAGTCGACCTGTCCGGGGTTGAAGTCAGCGACAAGGCGATCACCGTCGATGGCCAGGTGATCAACCTCAAAGTGGTGCGTCCGGCCAAGGTCAAAGGCGAGTTGCCGGTGTTCATGTTCTTCCACGGTGGCGGTTGGGTGTTGGGCGATTACCCGACGCACCAACGCTTGATTCGCGATCTGGTGGTGGGTTCTGGAGCGGTCGCGGTGTACGTGGATTACATGCCATCGCCGGAAGCACAGTACCCGACGGCGATCAATCAGGCTTACGCCGCGACCCAATGGGTGGCTGAACATGGCAAGGACATTGGCGTCGATGGCAAGCGTCTGGCGGTGGCCGGCAACAGCGTCGGCGGCAACATGGCGGCGGTCGTGGCGCTGATGGCCAAGGAACAGAAAACCCCGGCCCTGCGCTTCCAGTTGCTGATGTGGCCGGTGACCAACGCACAGTTCGACGACGGCTCGTACCAGCAGTTTGCCGAAGGGCATTTCCTCACCAAAGGCATGATGCAGTGGTTCTGGGACAGCTACACCACCAACGCTGCGGAGCGTGCGCAGATCCACGCCTCGCCGCTCAACGCCAGCAGCGAACAGCTCAAGGGCTTGCCCGCGGCGCTGGTGCAGACCGCCGAGTTCGACGTGCTGCGTGATGAGGGTGAAGGCTATGCGCGGCATCTGGATGCGGCGGGTGTGCCGGTGACCTCGGTGCGGTACAACGGGATGATTCATGACTTTGGCTTGCTCAATCCGCTGAGTCAGATTCCGGAAGTCAAAGCGGCTGTGCGGCAGGCGGCGGCTGAGCTGAAGACACATCTGAACTGATGCCTTCGCCACACAACCTTGTGTGGCGAATCCATTCGACTGTGGCGAGAGCGCTTGACCCCGTTCGACTGCACAGCAGTCGCGAAGGCATTTTGGGGTTGCTTCACAACCCAACGGGGGCAAGCGCCTTCGCCACGCTTTTGCCCTGCCAGACCGCCCATCCACGTTTTGCCGGAGCATGCCATGTCTTTCCTCCTTACCCATCCACTGTCCTGGAGCGCCGCCTTGCTCCTGCTCGATGCCCTGCTCTGGCACCTCGCGCCGTTCAAACATCGCGCACCGAGAGTCGGCATGCGGCTGGTGCTGTTTCTTGGTTTCAGTGCACTGATCATCAATGCCGGCATCAGCCCGTTGCTGGCGCCGGTGTTTGCCGATGACCGCGTCGCGCAACTTGGCGCGACCGCGCTGGGGATTGTCTGGTGGCTGTACGCCGCGCGCGTATTGACTGAAGTGATCGGCCTGGCACTGATGCGGCGTATCGGCCACAGCGGTCGGCTGTTGCAGGACGTGATTGGCGCGCTGGTGTTTCTGGCAGCGATCGTCGCGGCCGCCGGTTATGTGCTGGAGCTGCCGGTCAAGGGTTTGCTGGCGACTTCCGGGGTGGTGGCGATCGTCGTCGGCCTGGCACTGCAAAGCACCCTGAGCGACGTGTTCTCCGGAATCGTGCTCAACACCACCAAGCCGTATCAGGTGGACGATTTCGTAGTGATCGACGGCGTCGAGGGCAAGGTACTCGACATCGACTGGCGCGCCACGCACCTGCTGACCAGCACCGGCACTCTGGCCGTGGTGCCGAACTCGGTGGCGGCCAAGGCGAAGATCGTCAATCTCAGTCGTCCGACCAACCTGCACGGCGTCTCGATCAGCATCAAGGTGCCGAATCATATCCGCCCACGGCGGGTGCTCGACGCCCTCGACCGCACACTGCAGGGCAGCAGCAGCCTGCTGTTGAACCCGCCGCCCAAAGCCGTGTTGAAAGAGGCCGGGGAAGAGACGTCGGAGTACGTCGCCAGCGGCTTCATCAGTGAACTGGGCAAGAAAGGCGAGGTGCGTAATCAACTGTTCGACCTCGCCCACCGTCATCTCGAAGCCGCAGGTATTTCCCGACACCCCGATGGCGTGATCGAGCCTTCGACCCGCGCCCGGGCGCTGCTCGATGAAGTAAAAGTCTTCCGCTCGTTGAGTCATGAGGAACGCGATCGCCTTGCTGAATCGATGGTCGCGCAACAGTACGCCGCCGGTCAGGTGGTGCTGGGTCTGGATGAGATCCCCGAGAGTCTGTTTGTGATCGCCACTGGCGTGGTCAGCGCGACCGTGCCCGATGGCAATGGCCAGACCGAAGCCGGGCGCATGGGGCCGAGCGAGGTCATGGGCGAACAGAGCATCCTCGCCGACACGCCGTCGCAGGCCACGTTCACGGCGTTGACGTCGAGCATCATCTATCGCCTCGATAAAGCCCTGACCCGCCAATGCATGGAGCAACGCAGCGCAGTCGGCCAGGCGCTGAACAAACTGCAGGCCGTGCGGCAGCAGAACAGCCGCCTCGCGTTGATGGCGAAACCGGCGCCGATGCGCAAGGGTGGGTTTCTCGGTTGGCTGCAGAAGCGCTGACAGCAAAAAATCGCAGCCATGCGGTCTCCAGGGAGCTGCCGCAGGCTGCGATCTTTTGATTTTCTTACTTGGCAGTGAACTTGGTGTAGCTGTTGATCAGGTTGCGATAGTTCGGCAGGCGTTCCGACAGCAGGTGCGCCAGGCCTTCCATGTCGTTGCGCCAGTCGCCCTGCAGCTCGCACGCCACCGAGAACCAGTTCAACAGTTGTGCACCGGCGGCCGACATCCGCGCCCACGCGGCTTGTTGCACGGTGGTGTTGAAGGTGCCGGACGAGTCGGTGACCACGAACACGTCATAGCCTTCGGCGATGGCCGACAGGGTCGGGAACGCCACGCAGACGTCCGTCACCACACCGGCGATGATCAGTTGCTTGCGGCCGGTGGCCTTGATCGCCTTGACGAAGTCTTCGTTGTCCCAGGCATTGATCTGGCCTGGGCGCTGAATGAACGGCGCATCCGGAAACTGCTCACGCAGCTCAGGCACGATCGGGCCGTTAGGACCGGCGTCGAAGCTGGTGGTGAGGATGGTCGGCAGTTTGAAGAACTTGGCGATGTCGCCCAGCGCCAGCACGTTGTTCTTGAATTCGTTGGGCGTGAAATCCTGCACCAGCGAGATCAGACCGGTCTGGTGATCGACCAGCAACACGACCGCATCATCTTTGTTCAGACGCTTGTAGGGAACGCTCATGGGAAACTCCTTGGGATGGATGTTGCAGGAAGCGCCGTACCAGTTGGCCGGCGCTTTTTTTGTATTCGTCAGAAGGCGAAACAGGAACAGCCGAAGGCGCCCCAGAACCCGGCAAAGTCGCTGACCGGTGCGTTCGACAGGCGCGCTTTTTCGTGGCTGTGCGAGTGCACCGCACAGGCCCCGACACACTGGTGCACCTGCGCCTGCAACGGCGAATTCGGCCGCCAGTGGCCCGGGACCTTGACCACTGGCGACCAGTCCGGCAGCACTGGAATCGAGCGTGGGCCGAGGTCTTCGAAATCGCCGGCGGCGTAGACGATCTTGCCGCCGACCACGGTCAGCACCGACTCGATCCACTTGATCGCTTCTTCCTCGACGTGGAAGAAATCCGCGCTCAGCGCCGCCAGATCCGCCAGTTGCCCGACCTTGATCTGGCCCTTCTTGCCCTGCTCGGAGGAGAACCACGCACTGCCGTGAGTGAACAGTTCCAGCGCGGTGGTGCGCGGCAGACCTTCTTCGTACAACGCCAGGCCACCGACGGTACGGCCGCTGACCATCCAGTACATCGACGTCCACGGGTTATAGCTGGAAACCCGCGTGGCGTCGGTGCCGGCGCCCACTGGCACACCTTCGGCGAGCATGCGTTTGATCGGCGGCGTGGCCTCGGCGGCCTGCTTGCCGTAACGATCGACAAAGTACTCACCCTGGAACGCCATGCGGTCCTGAATCGCGATACCACCGCCCAGCGCCCTCACCCGCTCGATGTTCTGCGGGGTGATGGTTTCGGCGTGGTCGAAGAACCACGGCAGACCGTTGAACGGAATGTCACGGTTGACCTTCTCGAACACGTCGAGCATGCGGCTGATCGACTCGTTGTACGTGGCGTGCAAACGGAACGGCCAGCGCTGCTCGACCAAGTGGCGCACCACCGGCTCCAGCTCCTGTTCCATGGTCTGCGGCAGGTCCGGGCGCGGTTCGAGGAAGTCTTCGAAGTCGGCGGCGGAGAACACCAGCATCTCGCCGGCGCCGTTGTGCCGCAGGTAATCGTCGCCCTGGTGCAGGGTGACGCTGCCGGTCCAGTTCTGGAAATCGCTGAGTTCTTCTTTCGGTTTCTGGGTGAACAGGTTGTAGGCGATGCGCACGGTCAACTGGTCGTCCTTGGCCAGTTGCTCGATCACTTGATAGTCGTCCGGATAGTTCTGGAAACCACCGCCGGCATCGATCGCACTGGTCAGGCCGAGGCGATTGAGTTCACGCATGAACTGACGGGTCGAGTTGACCTGATATTCCAGCGGCAGTTTCGGCCCCTTGGCCAGTGTCGAATACAGAATCATCGCGTTCGGCCGCGCCACCAGCATCCCGGTCGGGTTGCCATTGGCATCCCGGACGATCTCGCCACCCGGCGGGTTTGGTGTGTCGCGGGTGTAACCGGCAACCCGCAGTGCGGCACGGTTGAGCAGCGCGCGGTCATACAGGTGCAGGACGAACACTGGCGTATCCGGCGCGGCCTGGTTGAGTTCTTCGAGGGTCGGCATGCGTTTTTCGGCGAACTGGAATTCGTTCCAGCCACCGACCACGCGCACCCACTGCGGGGTTGGCGTGCGGTCGGCCTGTTCCTTGAGCATGCGCAGCGCATCGGCCAGCGACGGCACGCCTTCCCAGCGCAGCTCGAGGTTGTAGTTCAGGCCGCCACGGATCAGGTGCAGGTGCGAGTCATTGAGGCCGGGGATCACGCAGCGGCCGTGCAGGTCGATCACTTGCGTGGCCGAACCGCGCAGGGCCATGGCCTGGGTGTCGTTACCGACGACGACAAAGCGCCCGTCCTTGATCGCCACGGCACTGGCCAGCGGTTTGCTGCGGTCGACGGTATGAAATTGACCATTGAACAGAATCAGATCGGCGTTCATCGCAGTTCCTTCCGAGTAAATGAATGGGGTTCAGCGTGACGGCTGTTTGGCCGGTTCGATGTGGGCATGGGCCTGACCGGCTTCCAGCCACGGCGCAAACAACCGGGTCACGCGGGGCATGAACACGTACACCACCGACAGGACGATGGTCAGGGTGATCAGGAACGTGGCAACCACGTAGTTGGAAAGCAGCGGATGCAGCTTTAGCAGCGGCGCCCAGATCAGTGGCACCAGCAAGGTATGCGGCAGAATCACCAGCAGCGTGATTACCGCTTGTTTCCAGCGCGGCGGTGGCCGGGCGGCATCGGCCAACGGGGCAAACCAGAATTCATTGATCGGCGCGACTTCGGTCTGATCACCGTCGGCAAGCATCGGCGTCGCTTCATCGACCAGCGCCTGACGCTGTGGCGACTCCAGCCACAGTTGCATGGCCGCGGTGGAGCAAAAACGCAGTACACACGTGTAGGTGTCTAGGCCGCCAAGCTTGCCGCGCACCACGTCCACCCCGAGGTGGCCTTCGCGTTGCCCGGCGACCCGCACGATGTTGCGCAGCCATGCCTCATAGGCTTGTTCAAATCCGGCCTTGACCCGGTGCTTGACGATCAGGGTGACGGTCTCATCAGACCCCGGTGCTTGTGGACTCAGGGCTTCAGGCATAACGCAGCACTCCGGACAGGCGAACATTGAGCGCCAGCCGTCCCGGCCCGGCGATGAACAAAGTGGCGAACAGGATCAACAGCAACCAGCCGAACTGCCCCTCGGCCACACTCCATTGCGGATGCACGACCAGCAGCGCCACCAGCAGCACAAAGAGAATAGGCAAGCAGGCCAATCGCGCCAGCACCCCGCCGACGATCAGTAGCGGACACAGGACTTCGGCAAAAATCGCCAGACACAAGGTCAGATGAGCACCGAGGTGGAACGGGTCTTCGATCTGCTGCAATTGCGCGTTGAAGTTCAACAGCTTGGGCAAACCGTGAACCCACAGCAGAAACAGTCCGCCGCTGACCCGCAGAAACAGCAAGCCGACGTCGTGCGCCTGTTCATCCCGTTGCAAAGCGTTCATGACCTCACCCTTTATTTCTTATCGGGGTCAATCATGCTCGGTGCGGGCGGGGGGAAATTGGATGGATGTGCTCTCTTTCAGACGCGCCGGATTCCTGTGGGAGCGGGCTTGCTCCGGGTGGTGATCCGACGATGGCGTCGGGTCAACCCGCATGATTGTTGAATGACACATCGCTTTCGCGAGCAAGCCTCCCACAAGGGGATTGTGGTGTTTTCACACGGGTGGGATGTCCAGCGGCGCCGCCATGAACTGACTGATCCGCGAACGCAGCCAGCGCTCCGCCGGGTCGTTGTCATGCACCCCGCTCCAAGCCATCGACAGCTGCGCCGCATCGATCGGGAACGGCGGATCTTCGGCGCGCAATGTGCAACCTTCGACCAACGCACAAGCGGCGTAATCCGGCACGGTGGCGATCATTTCAGTGCCGGCGAGCAAGGCGCGCAAGCCACTGAACTGCGGCACACCGAGCACCACGCGCCGCCGACGACCGAGCTTGGCCAGGTCCAGGTCGATGTTGCCGCTCAAGTCACCGGAAAACGACACCATCGCATGCGGGCGCTCGCAGTATTCATCGAGGGTCAGCGGCCCCGGGCGGTCATCGCCGCGCAGCACCTTGCAGGGGATGTCGCGCAGTTTCTTGCGCTTGGCGTTGGCCGGCAGATCGGTGGTGTAGCTCACACCGACGGAGATTTCCCCGGACGCCAGCAGCGCCGGCATCAGCAGGTAGTTGGCGCGCCGCACCACGACGACAATCCCCGGCGCCTCTTGCTGAAGCTTGCGCAGCAGCGGTGGAAACAGGCCGAACTCGGCGTCGTCCGACAGGCCAATGCGGAACACGTCGCAACTGCTCGCCGGATCGAATTCCTTGGCCCGGCTGACCGCGCCGGAAATCACGTCCATCGCCGGTTGCAGCTCTTGCAGAATCGCCAGCGCGCGGGCGGTCGGCTCCATGCCACGGCCGTTGCGCAGCAGCAACGGGTCGTCGAACAAATCGCGCAAACGGCCTAGCGCGGCACTCACCGCCGGTTGGCCCATGAACAGTTTTTCGGCGACTCGGGTCAGGTTCTTTTCGAACATCAGCGCTTCGAAAATCACCAGCAGGTTCATGTCGACGCGGCGTAGATCGTTACGGTTCATGGGCTCCAATTCCTTCGATGACCAGGCGCAAGTGCTGTGCACTTTACGCGATCATCGCGGGTTTGCGCCCGGGTCAGGTCTGCGAATTAACAACGATTAACTCGTCAGTCTGCGCGGCCTGTCTTAACAATGAAGGCCTCTGCGCAGCGTTGTTTTTTGCCCTGAGGGAACGCACCCGGCGGGTGTCCCCTCCCACGACACGGACTTTGGCCATGGCTCATCTACAGCAATCCGTCGCCCTCGCCCCTGCCTGCGAACCCCGCAAGCCGCCCCTCGGCGGCCTCAGCCCGCAACGCGAGCGGCAGGTCAAACAACTGATCCTCGAACGCCTCGGAGAAAGCCTGGAAGTGGCCGAGCTGGCACGTGCCTGCTCGCTGTCGCGCAGCCATTTCTCCCGGGCGTTCAAGGCCAGCACAGGCCTGGCACCGCAGGACTGGATCCGCGAGCAGCGGATCGCCCGCGCCAAGCTGCTGATCCGCCACACCGGCCTGAGCCTGACGCAAATCAGCCTGGAATGCGGCTTCTGCGATCAAGCGCACTTCTGTCACATGTTCACCCGCAGCGAAGGGATCAACCCGTTCGCCTGGCGCTGCCAGGTCATGCGCGAAGGCAAAGACCCCCGAACACGGCCCATGAGCTTTTGAGCATTACCCGAGAGCCTGCCGTTGCACTGATGGCCAAACCTGAGGAATATGCTGCGATACCTTGCACCAGACGGGCTGCGTCTTCACGCAGCGCGCCTGTGCCGGGATCGCCGCATCACCGCAGGAGTGTGCTGTTGAGTCTTTCCCCGAACCAGGCCATCGGCTTCGGCCCTTATCGGATCTACACCGGGCAACGACTGGTCATGGAAGGCGACCAGCCGCTGCGTCTGGGCCGGCGTGCCATGGATATTCTGTTGATGCTGCTGGCACATGCCGGTGAAGTGGTGAGCAAACAGCAGTTGCTCGCCGGCGTGTGGCCGGACAGCGTCGTCGAAGACATCAATTTGCGGGTACACATGGCTGCCCTGCGCAAAGCATTGGGCGACGGTCAGGCCGGCCAGCGCTTTATCGTCACCGTGGCCCAGCGCGGTTACAGTTTCGTTGCGCCGCTGACGGTACAGTCCAGCGAACAACGCCTGCGCGAAGCGGCTCCGGGGCGGCACAATCTGCCGTTGCGCCACACCCGGATGATCGGCCGCCAGCCGCTGGTCGACAGCCTGATGCAGCAGCTGCCGTCGCAGCGTTGCATCACTCTGGTTGGCCCCGGCGGAATCGGCAAGACCACCGTCGCGCTGCGTGTCGCCGAACAACTGATCGGACGCTATCGCGACGGCATCCGCCTGCTGGATCTGGCGCCGCTCAACGACCCGACGCTGATCGCCTCGCAACTGGCGACCCTGCTCAATCTGTCAGTGCACGACGGCGAGCCGCTGGCAGCAGTGCTCAACGCTTTGCGCGAGCGGCAGATGCTGCTGGTGATCGACAACTGCGAGCACCTGATCGATGCCGTGGCGCTGCTCGCCGAAAGCATCCTGCGCGGCGCACCGCACGTGCACATTCTGGCCACCAGCCGTGAAAGCCTGCGCGCTGAAGGCGAGTTCGTGCAGCGTCTGGATTCACTCGACTGCCCGCCGGCGACAAGCGATCTCGATCGCGAACAGGCGATGGCGTTTGCCGCGCTGCAACTGTTCGTCGAACGGGCCATGGTCGCCCACGAACACTTTGAATTGAGCGACGCCGAGTTGCCGCTGGCCATTGAAATCTGCCGGCGCCTGGACGGTATTCCGCTGGCCCTGGAACTGGCGGCAGCGCAGGTCGAAAGCCTCGGCCTGAGCGGTTTGCTGCAGCAGTGGCAGGATCATCTGCATCCACTGGCGGCAGGCAACCACCAGCGCCATGCACGGCACCAGACGTTGCATGCCACGCTGGACTGGAGTTTCAACCTGCTCACCCCCTGCGAGCAGACCTGCCTGCGCCGCCTCGGGACGTTTCGCGGCAGCTTCAGCCTGGCGTCGGCCGCAGCGGTGATCGTCGGGCAGCACATCGAGCCCACCCAGGTACTCGCGGCGATCACGCAACTGGTGGCCAAATCACTGCTCAATGTGGATGTCGGCGATGAACAAGTGTTCTATCGCCTGCTCGACACCACGCGCCATTACGCGCTGGCAAAACTTGAACACAGCGGTGAACGCGAAACCCTGCGCGAACGCCACGCCGAGCGCTATCTGACGTTGATGGAACAGGCGCAAGCCGACTGGGAGCACACGCCAACCACGCAATGGATCGAGCGCTATGCCCGAGCGTTGGAGGATCTGCGCGCCGCCCTCGACTGGAGTTTGCAGGGTGCTGGCTCGCGTTCACTCGGAATCCGTCTGACGGCAACGTCGGCCGCGTTGTGGCAGGAGCTGTCATTACTCAAGGAGTATGGCGCGCATGTACGCCAGGCGCTGACCTTGCTCGCAGCTGCCGAACAACCTTGCCCACGTCTGGAAATCGCCCTGCAACTGGCGCTCGGCAGCGCCTGCTACCACACCTGGGGCGGTTCGCCGGAGACCATCGCAGCGTTCACTCAAGCCAACGCGCTGGCGCAACAGCACCGCGACGTCGCCGGGCAATTGCGCGCGATATCCGGACACCTGGCGGTCAACCTCAGTTGCGGCCATTACCAGGCAGCACTGCAGCAAAGCGCACATTTCGACAGCCTCGGTGACCACGACGATCCTCTGCTGTCGTTGAGTACTCACCGCCTGCGTGTCCTGGCCCTGCACTTTGCCGGCGACCAACCGCAAGCCCGGATCAGCGCCGAGCAAGTGATCCAGCGCATGGCCCACAGCGGCTATCGCAACCGGTTCACCCACGGCTTCGGCGTGCAGTACGACCAGAGCGTGGCGTCGCTGACCATTCTCGCCCGGGTGCTATGGCTGCAAGGGTTTCCCGAACAGGCGTGGCGCACCGCGCGACAGGCGCTGGACATCGCCGTGCAGATCAACCACGGCACCTCGATCTGTTACACCCTGGCCTTGGCCAGTTGCCTGATCGCGCACTACAACGGCGATCCAAAGACCGCACGAGCGCTGTTGCAACTGCTGCTGGAGCAGGCGCAGAAGCATTCGGTGCTGCTGTTCTACAGCTGGGGGCGGCACTATGCGCAGGTTATCGATGAGCGTCTGGCCCAGCCCGACGCCCCTGCGCAAAGCGGCCTGATCAAGGAGCTGATGGTCACACTCGATGCTCGCTACATCGATGCCGCCTTGCTGGAGCGCGCACGCAGTGGCGCGGCGGGCTGGAGCACGGCGGAGGTGTTGCGGGCCGAAGCCGAGCGGTTATTGGCTGATGAGTCGGGTTGTCCGCAGGGAGGCCTTCGCGAGCAGGCTCGCTCCCACAAGAGCCCGCCAGCTTGCGAAAGCGATCACCCAGGCACCGCCTGCACCGTCGACCAGGCAGAAGAACTTCTGCAAGACGCCCTCGCCATCGCCCGGTCCCAGGGCGCCCTGGCCTGGGAACTGCGCAGTGCAACGTCCCTGGCACAGCTGTGGCAGCGCCAATCACGTGACCGCGAAGCACTGGACTTGCTGACCCCGATCTACCAACGCTTCAGCGAAGGTTACGCCACCCCGGACCTGCGTAAGGTGCGCTTACTGCTCGACACGCTGCGCGCCCGGTTGCACGACTGAGCCGGATCGACTCTGTCCGTGGTACCGGGCATGGCGGTGCACGATGTCGCTCAGTTCAGCACTGGTTTCGAGCTGCTCACGCACATAACAGCGAATGGTGTTGAGCATCCGGTAGCGCACCGGGTCTGCGCCCCGCTCCACCGTCAGCCATGACTTGGCGGCCAGACGCTCGATCATCGCCCTCAGGTGCGCACCGTCAATCACCTGCAGCGCCGCCGCCTCGGTAAAAGTCGCTTTGAACACCGACAGGCGCTGCAATACCCGTTGCTCGCTGGCCTTCAGGTCCTGATAGCTCCAGTCCAGCGCGGCGCTCATCGACTGGAGTCGCGCTACCGCGGTGCGTCGACCATGACTGAGCAGGCGCAGACCGTTATCCAGTTGTGTCTGCAGCCCCACCAGCGCCAGTGAATCGATCTGCGCCGCCGCCAGTTCGATGGCCAGCGGCAAACCGTCGAGCCGACGACAGATGTCACACACGGTGGGCAGATCCTGCTCGCGCAGGCGGAAATCATGCTGACGGGCGCGAGCGCGGCTGACCAGCAATTGCACCGCCGAATAGCCCATGAGTTCTTCAACACTGTCCACTGCCAACGCTTTGGGAAAACTCAATGGCGCAACCGGTTGCAGGGTCTCGAGATGGGCGTGCAACGGTTCGCGACTGGTGACCAGCAGCGCCAGCCGGGGCGCAGCCAGTTGCAATCGCTCGACCAGCTCCCGGCCCGGTTCGCGACGACGATCAGCATTGTCCAGCACCAGCAAGGCATGACGTGACACTAACGCCTCGAACGAGGTGTCGAGGGTGTGCAGCAAGTGGTCGAGCAACGATGGAGCATCATTGGCAAGGGACAGATCGACGTACCAGACGCCCTCGCGATAATGCTGTAGCAGCAACTCGGCCACGCGCAGCGCCACCGTGGATTTGCCGATCCCGGCCGGGCCTGTCAGCGTCATCAACCGGCACAGCGGCATTTGTCGCACCAGGCTGCCGACCAGCGAATCGCGGCCGATGACCGGAGTCAAGCGAGCGGGTAAATTATGCTGCGGGGCTTGCAGGGTTTCGAACACCACTTGCGCAACGCTTTGAGCGTGCACCGGGGCAATGAAGCAGTAGCCGCATTGCGGCACGTTGACGATGTAGCGCTGACCGTTCTCGCCATCACCCAACGCCCGACGCAACGCGGCGATGTGCACCCGCAGGTTGATCTCCTCGACCACGCTGTCTGGCCACACCCAGGCGATCAACTGCTCTTTGCGCACCACCCGACCGGCGCGCTCGACCAGCATCTGCAGAATGTCCAGGGCGCGGCCGCCCATGCGCAACTGCCGGTCACCGTCGAGGACCAGCCGTTGGCGCAGATGAAACGCGTAGGGTCCAAAATACAGGACCGATGCAGCGGGCAAATCGTCGTGGCTGTGCATGCCGTTTTCCAGTGCCAGCGGTCGTGAGCATCTGCCTCAGGCCTCCGGCGCCTCTCCCTTCCAAGCGTTGCAGTTATCTTGGCAGGCGCAGGTGACGGCACAACCTCCGTGCGGGGCGCAGCACGGACATCCGGATGCACCGGACGGACACAACCGCTCTAGCTGAACTGTTTGCGGTATTGCGCCGGGGTCAGGCCGAGCTTTTCAGCGAACAGCAGACGCATGTGTCGCACGCTGCCGAAACCGCTTTTATAAGCCACGGTCTTCAAGGGCAGCTCGGTGGTTTCCAGAAGATTACGCGCGCAATCGATACGGGCGTTCTGTAAAAACGCCATCGGCGTCATGTCCACATCCCGCGCGAACACTCGCGCAAAGTGCCGGGTGCTCATGTTCGCCAGACCGGCCATGCGCTCGACCGTAAACGCCTCGTCGAGGTGTTCCAGCACGTGGTTCTGCACGCGGGTAATGGCGGTTTCCTGCGGGGCCACCGCCGCCATCAACGGGCTGAACTGCGCTTGCCCGCCCTGACGCTTCATCACCACCAGCAGAACCTTGGCCACGTCCTGGGCGACTTTTTTCCCGTGATCCTGCGCGACCACCGCCAATGCCAGATCGATACCGGCGGTCACGCCTCCCGAGGTGATCAGATTGCGGTCTTCGGTGTAAATCTGATCAGTCTCCACCTGCGCCTTGGGGAAAGCCTTGATCAGCCGTTCGGTGTAGTTCCAGTGGGTGGTCACGCGATAGCCATCGAGCAGACCGGCATGGCCCAGCACAAAGGCCCCGGTGCAGATCGAACCATAGCGGCCAGCCTGCCCCGCCGCCCGTTGCAGCCAGGCAAGCAATGGTGGGTGCCTTTCGCTGTAGGCCCCCGGGCCACCCGGTACCAGCAGCAAGTCACAGGCCGGGATCGGGTCGTCGATATGGCGGTCGGTTTGTACTTGCACGCCATTGGAGGCGCGGAGCATCCCGCGCTCGGTGCCCAGGGTGATCAACTGGTAATGATCGTCGGCCTTCAAGTAGCGGTTGGCGACCGAAAACACCTCCATGGGACCGGCCATGTCGAGCAGTAAAAATTCGGGAAACAGCACCATTGCCACGGTTTTCATGGGTGAACATCACTGAAATCAAGGAAAAGTAGCCAGAGCTCGCATTATGGCCAAGTGCGTGGCGAGCAGCGAAAAGAATGCGTGATCGAGTACGCAAAACTGTCAACCTGAAAGGGACAGTATTTCAATTTCCATCTACTTATTGCACAGGGCGATTAACAGTAACCTTCTCCTCACTCGGACGAATCAACGTCCCGCCAGGAGATTTCATCATGCTGACTCTGCGCAAAGCTTCCGACCGCGGCCTCGCCAATCATGGCTGGCTGAAGTCCTTCCACACCTTTTCCTTCGCCAGCTACCGCGACCCGCGTGAGCAGGGTTTTTCCGACCTGCTGGTGATCAACGACGACAGCGTGGCGGCCGGCAAGGGTTTCGGCCAGCACCCGCACCGCGACATGGAGATCTTTTCCTACGTGCTGGAAGGCGCGCTGGAACACAAGGACACCCTCGGCACCGGCTCGGTGATTCGCCCCGGTGACGTGCAACTGATGAGTGCCGGCAGCGGCGTGGCCCACAGCGAGTTCAACCATTCGGCCACCCGGCCTGTGCACTTTCTGCAAATCTGGATCGTGCCGGAAGTGGCTGGGGCCAAACCGCGCTACCAGCAGGAGCACTTCAGCGCGCAGAAGAAACGCGGTCGCCTGCAACTGATCATCTCGCCAGACGGCGCTGATGGCTCACTGAAAGTACGTCAGGACGCACGGGTCTTCGCCGGCCTGTTCGACGGCAAGGAAAGCGCGACACTGGAACTGCCGGCCAACCGTTATGCCTACGTGCATGTGGCGCGTGGCAGCGTTGAACTCAACGGCGTGCAGTTGCAGGAGGGCGACGGCGTGCGGGTGCGTGAAGAACAGGCCCTGACCTTGGGCAATGGCGTGGATGCCGAGGTGCTGGTGTTTGATCTGCGGCCGCAGGAGTTGCCGCAAATGCCATGAGGCAGGGGGTTGTCGCCTGCAAAAACGGCCTTCGTTTGAAGGCCGTTTTTTATTGTGGCGGTAAAGGCGTTGGCAGCATCGACGGTTTTGGTGCGTGAACGTCCTTGCCTGCTTGAACTGCGGCGAGGGTGGTTTGTATGGCGACATACATGTTGGCTTGATTGGCGTAATAGGCCCCGACGACGATGGCGACTATTCCCAGTAACTGGACGGCCGTTGCTGCCCAGACGTTGGCTTTGACGGTCGCCCCTTGCCTTGCTGCGTCCTGCGCGCCGTCGGCAATCCTGCGCATTTCTTGCGTAATCAGGTCGTAGCGTTTGTCTCGCTCTACCTGAACAGATAAAAACCCGTCGATTTTCATTGATACCGCGTCCAGTCGAGCATCCATTCGTGTCTCGATGGTCTCGATCCTGGCATTGAATTCTTCGCGACTGATGGCGCCCATGACTTGCGTTCCCTGGCCTTTACTCGTTGTGTCACTGCTTTGAACGTGACTGAATTCCCTGGCTTCCAATTCGACACCTTTATCGGGCTACCGATACCGTCCGTGGTATGTCACGCCAGTGCAAGCGTGCTGCCTTGCACCAGCCTTTGAAACGATAGCCCTCGGTCCTTCGGCCTACAAGCCAGCGGTTTCTGCTATCGGCGTAGGCCGTTTCGTCAGGCTCTGTGAGCTCGCCGATGCCAGTGTGCGCTACTCATTTTCCGAGGCAAACACCTCGACGATCTGTTCAATCACCGCCCTCACCCTTGCGGTGTGGCGCAGATCCGCATGGGTCACAAGCCACACTTCATAGGGCTGCGGCCGGGTACGCTGCGGCCAGAGCCTGACCAGCCCGTCGCGCTCGCCCATGTACAGCGGGATTTCTCCTACACCAATGCCCGCCGCAATCGAGCGCCGTATCAGCAGGCTGGAGCCGAGACTGGCGACAATACGCCCGCGACTGATCGGCTCGCCCACCAGCGTCAGGTCTTTGTGGCTCTGCAGGTACGGTTGATAGACCACCAGATCATGCCCCGCGAACGCACTACCCTGCTCGGGTACCCCGTGGGCATCAATGTAAGCCTGCGTGGCGAACAGCCCGGTGGGCCAGCGAGCGATGCGTCGGGCGATCAGGCCCGGATTGTCCGGCCGGGCATTGCGCACGGCGATGTCCGCTTCGCGCTTCGCCAGGCTGAGCATCTGCGTGGAGGCATCCAGTTGCACGCGCACGTCCGGATGCTGTGCGTGCAAACGGGCGATGGCCGGGATCAGGAAGTCGATGGCCAGCGAATCGGTGGTGCTGACCCGCACCGTGCCGGTCAGGCGATCATCCAGGCCCTCGATCTGGCGCTCGAGTTCAAGCGCAGAATGCTCCATTTTCTCGACAGACCTGAGTGCTGCTTCACCCACCGCAGTCAGTGCATAACCGTCGGAGGTGCGCAGGAACAACGTCGCGCTCAGGGACTTTTCCAGCGCGGTGATCCGCCGTCCGACCGTTGCCTGGTCCACGCCAAGCACCCGCGCCGCGCCCCGCAGCGTCGACTCACGACAGACCGCGAGAAACACCCGTGCGTCATCCCAATTCATCGCTTCTCCTGTTGATGCAGATTTGCATCACTGTGCCGCCAAATCGCTGCGCGAAAGCAGCAACAATAGCCGATATCCTCGCCACTGTTCTCAAGCCTGAAGGGCTTTTGAAGGGAATCATTGCCAACCACTTGAACTCCCACCTACAGCCCCCCTACGCAACAGGACCGGATATGACACTGCCCAGCGAAATGACCCGCATCGAAATCACTCAACCCGGTGGCCCCGACGTCTTGCAACCCAAGCGTGTGCCGCTACCCGTCGCTGCTGCCGGCGAAGTGCTGATCCGCGTGCATGCCGCCGGGATCAACCGGCCGGACGCGTTGCAACGTGCTGGCAAGTACCCGATGAAACCCGGCATGAACCCGATTCCCGGTCTGGAAGTGGCTGGCGAAGTCGTGGCGCTGGGGGACGGTGTCAGTGAGTTTGCCGTGGGTGACAAAGTCTGTGCATTGACCAACGGTGGCGGTTACGCCGAATACTGCACGGTGCCCGCCGGGCAAACCCTGCCGATCCCGGAGGGGCTGGATTGGGTGCAGGCTGCCGCCATCCCGGAAACCTTCTTTACCGTGTGGGCCAACCTGTTCGGCCTCGGCGGCGCCCAGCGTGGTCAGCGGGTGCTGATTCACGGTGGCACCAGTGGCATCGGCACGACCGCGCTGATGCTCTGCCGTGAGTTCGGCATCGAAGCCTTCGCCACCGCCGGCAGTACGGACAAATGTGCGGCGATCAGCGAGCTGGGTGGGCAGCCGATCAATTATCGCGAGCAGGATTTCGCTGCCGTCATCGTAGAGAAAACCGCCGGCAAAGGCGTTAACGCGATTCTCGACATCATGGGCGCCTCGTACCTCAACGCTAATGTCAGCGCGTTGGCGATGGATGGCCGGCTGGTGATGCTGGGCTTTCTCGGTGGTGGCAAGGCCAACGACATCGACTTGCTGGCGATCATGGCCAAGCGCGCGGTGATCACCGGTTCGCTGCTGCGTGCGCGCACCTCTGAGGAAAAGGCCGAAATCGCCGACCACCTGCGCCAATACGTCTGGCCGGTGCTGGCCGCCGGGCGCTGCCTGCCGATCATCGACAAGGTCTATTCGCTGCACGATGCGGCACGGGCGCACGCGCACATGGAAAGCGGTGATCACATCGGCAAAATCGTTCTGCGGGTCGATTGAACCGCAGCATTTTGTAATTGGTGCGGGCACACGGCGGTCGAAAAATCCACGCGCAGACCACGGGTTCTGGTAAAAAGCCTTCTTCGTCTGCGCTGTGGTGAACCGTTTAATGTTCCTTTCCTTCATGACTCGTTTGCGTCGCCGTCGTCTGGCGTTTGCCTGCATGGCTGCGCTGATCATTGGCGTGCCGACGAGTTGTGCCGTCCTCGAACACACCGAGCGCAAACTGCTGTTTCGCATCGAACCGGGCACGGCCGGCTGGTATCACGGTTTGCCGGGCAGCGTGCAGGAACTCGACTTGCAGCCCAAGGGCTTCAAGGCCGGGCAGAACATTCATGCCTGGTGGTGGCCGGCGGAACGGCCGAACGCCCCGGCAATCCTCTATCTGCACGGCGTGCGCTGGAACCTCACCGGGCAGTTGTTCCGCATCGAGCAATTGCGCGCGGCAGGCTACTCGGTACTGGCCATCGACTACCGTGGTTTCGGCCAGAGCAAGGGTGATCTGCCCTCTGAAAGCAGCGTGTACGAAGACGCCCGCGTGGCATGGGAGCGCTTCAAACTGCTGCAGCCCGACCCGAGCAAACGACTGATCTACGGCCACTCCCTGGGAGGCGCCGTGGCCATTGATCTGGCGGCCGAGCTCGGCCAGGACGCCGCACGCGACCATACACCGCTGCCAGTCAAGGGCCTGGTGATCGAATCGACGTTTACCTCCCTCGCCGACGTAGCGGCTGCCGTGGCCAACACCTCGTTACCGGTGCGCTGGCTGCTGTCGCAGAAGTTCGACTCGATCGACAAGATCGCCGAGATTCACATGCCATTACTCGTCGTACACGGCATGGCCGACGCGTTCGTGCCGCCACGCTTCAGCGAGCAACTGTTCAACGCCGCTCAACAGCCCAAGCGATTGCTGCTGGTACCGGGTGCCACCCACAACAACAGCATGGCGCTGGGCGGGCTGAATTATCGCAAGGCGATCGATGCGCTGATCCAGTCCAAACCTGCGCCCCATGTGGCCGGTCCGGCATTGGCACGTAGCGCACAGGACTCCTAGCGATAGCCACGGGCCTGCAGATCGAACAGTTTGGCGTAGTGTCCGTTGGCCGCGATCAGCCATTCGTGATCGCCCTGCTCCAGTATTCGACCGGCCGCCAGCACGATGATCTGATCGGCGTTGCGCACACTGGAAAAACGGTGGGAGATCAGCAAGGTCATGCGATTTTCGGTGTGCTGGCTGAAGTGCTCGAACACCGCCGCTTCCGCAGCCGGATCCAGAGCCGAAGTCGGTTCGTCGAGGATCAGGATGTCGGCATCGCGGCGCATGTAGGCCCGGGACAGGGCAATCTTCTGCCATTGCCCACCGGACAACTCCTGACCACCGGCAAACCAGCGACCCAACTGTGTGGCGTAACCGCGGTCGAGCCCTTCAATGAACGGTGCGGCCATGCCTTCGATCGCCGCAGCCTTCCAGCGTGGCTCTTCATTGAACGCTGAAGTATCACCGACGCCGATGTTCTCCCCCACGCTGAACTGGTAGCGAATGTAGTCCTGGAAAATCACGCCGATACGCCGGCGCAACGTGGTCTCTTCCCAATCCTGCAAGTCACTGCCATCGAGCAGGATACGTCCTTGATCGGGCCGATACAGGCGGGTCAGCAGTTTGATCATGGTGGTCTTGCCTGAGCCATTCTCCCCTACCAGCGCCAGGCTCTTGCCCGGCACCAGATGCAGGTCGATGCCTTCCAGCGCCGCACGGTTGGCTCCCGGATAACGGAAACCGACGTTTTCAAAGCGCAGGCCATCGCCCGGCTGCGCGCCGACAGTGAGATGACCGGAAGCGGCCAGCACCGGTTCGGCCAGATACTCGTAAAGGTTCGACAGGTACAAACCGTCTTCATACAAGCCGCTGATCGCGCTCAAGCTACTGCTGACCGCGCTTTGCCCCTGCTTGAACAGCACCAGGTACATGGTCATCTGGCCCAGACTGATATTGCCATGCACCGCGTCGATCACCACCCAGGCATAAGCCAGATAGAAAGCCCCGGTGCCGAGCAATCCAAGACCGAAACCCCAGCCATCGCGACGCAAGGTCAGGCGCCGGTCTTCAGCGTAGAGCCTGGCGAAGGTGTCCCGGTAGCGTTGCAGCAGCAACGGCGCGAAACCGAACAGTTTGACCTCTTTGATATAGGCCTCATGGGACAGCAAGGTTTCGATATAGCTTTGCTGCCGGCTCTCTGGCGCACGGCGGGTGAACAGGCGGAAAGCGTCGCCGGAAAAGTGTGCCTCAGCAAAGAATACCGGTAACGCACCGACCAACAGCAGCACCAGTGCCCACGGCGAAAAATGCACCAGCAACACACCGAAGCTGATCAGCATGATCAGGTTCTGGATCAACCCCAGCGACTTCATCACCAGCGCCAGCGGCCGGGTCGAGGCCTCACGGCGCACGCGGACCAGTTTGTCGTAGAACTCGGAGTTCTCGAACTGCACCAGTGACAGGGTCTGTGCCTTTTCCAGAATCAGCGTGTTGACCTTCTGTCCCAATTCCACCCGCAACAGCGACTGCTGGACCGACAACGCCCGTTGCGTACCGGACAACAGCGCCAACACTCCCGCTTCCATCAACACATAACGCAACACCGGCCACAGCGGCGCATCGCCGTGCTGTGCGTGTAACTGCATCGCCGTCACCACCGCATCGACAATGCGCTGACCCAGCCATGCGGCCAGCGCCGGCAGTACACCGGCAATCAATGTCGCCAGCACCAAGCCCAGAAACAATCCGCGAGATGTCGCCCAGACCAGCAACAAGGCGCGCCGGGCCTGATCGAACAAAGCGTGGAAGCGGGAAATCAAAGGCATGGATCAGTGAACTCGACAACTGATAGAGCCTGCCATGGTACTCCGCAGGTGTGATCCGTGCTGAAACCGGGCCTTTTCATGAGAAAAACATCTGGAAAAACTCTGCCCATTCCGGCGTCCAATGCTCTGCTATGTTTTAACCGTCTTTCGCGGAACCTGGCGAAAATCGCCTCACTCCGCGCCTACTGCCAGGACCACCACCATGAGAATCAATCCCTACCTGATCTTCAACGGCGACTGCCGCGAGGCCTTCACCTTCTACGAGCAAGCCTTGCAAGGAAAACTCGAAGCGATGATGACCTTCGGCGAAACACCTGCCGCCGAACATGTACCGACAGAGCATCACCACCTGGTCATCCACACTTGCCTGAAAGTCGGCGACCAGATGATCATGGCCTCAGACACCACGCCAGACCGGCCAACCGGGGGCATGAGCGGTTGCTCGATCTCCCTCAACGTCGACAGCATTGCTGAAGCCGAGCGGGTGTTCAATGCGCTGGCCAAGGACGGTCGCGTCGACATGCCGCTTGAAACCACGTTCTGGGCCGCCCGTTTCGGCATGCTGGTGGACCGCTTTGGCGTGTCGTGGATGGTCAATTGCGAGAGCGACAAGTGACGCTGACGTTTCGGCAGGCATGAAAAAGCCCAACCTCTTCGGGTTGGGCTTTTGATTTATCGCTGGGCCAGTTCATGCCGTACGCATTGTTCGTAATAGGTCTGCTTGACCGCCGCTGGCTTGAGCTTTGACGTGCTGTTGTAGGTCTGCTCGGTAATCCCCATCGCCGTCATCCGCATCCACGGCTGCTGGAACTTGCGCACCTGCAATTGCTTGCGCGCGCCATACAGGGAAATCCCCGACAGCTTCGACTGCTGGGCACCGGCAGCAATGTCTGAACCCCAAGTACAGGCAAACCGATGACTCTTGCTCAACTCTTTTGCCTGGGCTCCCACGGCAAATGCAGCCAGGGAAAGCGTTGCAACGGTTATGACAATCGTCCGCATATAGCCAACCTAACCTTTTGAAAAAAGGCGAGTTTGCCCGGTCTCGGGAAACCTGGGGGCCAGCAATTTGCCGCCTGGTTTCATTGCCTACCGCTCGTCCAACGAACAGCACCTTGGCCCTGCCCGCACCTCCAATGCGGTACATCCCTCGTACGGAAGGCCTGGAAATGAACAAGAAGATTGCGACCCTGGTACTGGCAAGCCTGATGTTGACGGCCTCGGGCCTCTCACTGGCAACCGATGAGGCAGGATCCGCCGCGCCGCCTACCGCCATTCCGGGCGTCAATCAGTCCAGCAACAAGCCTGAATCCAATGAAGAAAAGGCCAACAAGAAAGGTGAAGAAGCCTCTGGTTCGAACTCCGGCGCCGCATCGAAAGAAACCGAGAAAGACGCGGCGACCTCCAGCGACTCGGAAGACATTCAGAGCAAGCCAAAACAATAGCCTCTGGATTGAACGCTTGTGAACGCCGATCATGCTGGAGAAGTTTTCAATTTCCTGCAGATGAACCGAATGCCCAAAAGACCAGCACAAACCTCAGCCGCGACCACCGCCGCAGACATCGAACGCTCGATCCAGGCGCTTAACAAAATGGCGGAACGCCTTTGGGGCGATGGCCGAGAAGCTGAAGCAAAGGCACTTCTGGATGCACTGGACGCCTTGAACCGGGCACTGGACCGGATCAGGATCGGTGAGAGTCGCAGGGTTCTGCATTGAGTCCTGCCTGCGCGCAGCGACTTCTTAGCCGCCGCGTAAAACTCACGCGCATGAAAAAGGCCAATGTCGTAAACATTGGCCTAAGTCATTGAATTATATGGTCGGGACGGAGTGATTCGAACACTCGACCCCTAGCACCCCATGCTGGGGACTGGGGCCGACCAAGCAATTGTTTTATAAGGGAAATTGCTCATTTCATGAGTTGCAAAACATCCGTTTTTTTGTGCTTATGCAAACGGTAAACCGTGGGCGGTAGCGGAGGTTTTGCGCAGAAATGTAGTCAACCCAGGCGATCAGGATTGATGGTCTATGCTGGATTGGCCTGGACTGCCCCAGGCTACCAAAAAGGAAATTGAAGATGGCTGATGATCTGAAAAACCGCGGCCCCAAAGATAGAGACCGGGTAAACACTTCCGAGGATTGGGAGTTGAAATATTGGTCGACTAAATTCGGCGTGACAGCGGACCAGCTAAAAGCAGCTGTGAAAGCAGTCGGTCCGATGGTGACCGACGTTCGCAAGAAGCTCGGTAAGTAATGGCGTAACGACCCCGCGGCCCCCGCGGGGCTTTGAGGCGAGGTTAAAGCACCATCATGTCAAGGTGACTTCTGAGCCCATGTAAACTACTGATAGTAAAGGAAAAGATACCAAAATCAGCGTAGTAGAAAATCGCCTTTACCACCTATAAGATTCAACAACTTAGCGCTGTATTTTCCTACAGTGTTTGCTCCCTCCCCGGCGTTCTGCCACTTGAAAACCAATCCCCCTGCTACGCTGGTTTCGTCCACGGAGGAAACCAAATGCCAAACTCTGACCTGCTCCCTTCCCTACTCTTCAAGATCAACGAAAACCAGCTCGCCCTCGAATGCGCCATCATGGAACTGTCCAATTGGGTCGAACACCGCGGATCGGCAGATGTGGCCGAGAACATCCGCAGTGCACACTGGACGATCGACAAAAACGAGGAGTTCATCAAGATGACCCTAGCGGTTTGATGACACTCGACTGGCAGCTAACGGCCAAACAGCGGTGATTCTCTTAGCTGCTCAGAAGCCATCACGGGCGAGATCCAGAGGAGGTTCACGATCAAGCGGAGCTGATCCATCAGCGAATAACGACTATAGAAAATTCTGCTCATCTCCACAAAAACATAAAAAAGTAGGTCAGGTAGGCGTAGCGAGCGGAGCAAATCCTTTCCATTCCACTCAAAACGAGCCTCAAAGCGTCGTTGGCTATTTCGAAGCTAGAAGCCTCCTGACTTCGGAAATCATCAAGTCGATCTTGAATGGCTTTGCCAACACCACATCAAACAGATCCGATCTCTGCATGCCAAGGTGTGCCTGAGCACCGCTCATCAAGATGATCGGCAAATGGTTGTTGGAAGGAAGGGCTCGGATAGCTGTAGCGAATTCCAGTCCGTCCATAACCGGCATCATAAAGTCGGTAATGACCAAGGCGGGCCGCTCTCTATCCAGCACCTCAAGTCCTTTTCGACCGTTGCTGGCCTTTACCACCATGTACCCCTCATCCTCCAGCGCAAAGCTAAGAATGTCAGCGATCAAATACTCGTCGTCGACGACCAGGATGGTGGTCATGTTAATTTAACCCACTTAAAAGCTTAAGAAATTGAACCGGGAGATGCCTCAGTGGGGACTGATGGTTCATGTCTTGAAGTCTTTCTCAGGAAAACATCTTGATCACGGATCACGACCTCGAATCGCGAAGGGTCGTAAGAGCTGTCTCGTACTTTAAGAATGGACAGCGTCCTGCTTAGTTCAGAGTGATTCTCACAGAACCGCATTAGCATCAGGTTGTCGACGATGCTCGAAAGGTCAGAGTTTGGCGCGCTTACTTCGGAGCCAAATAGATCGCGCATTTCCCAAGATGCAAATACCGTAACGCCTCTAGATCGCAGTTCGTTCATCAGTGCACTGAAGAAGTCAGTGATCCTTGCCGGATTTGTCGAAACTCGAGTCATACCGCTAAGGCTATCGATGAACAAGCGCTTGATGCCTTTTTCTCCAACTAGTCTCAGCAAACGTGCGCCCAGTCCGTCCAAAAGGCCTTCTGTAGTAGGCTGCCAGGCAATATTCAAAGCACCGCTGTCCTCCATTCCCTTGATATCGATACCCAGTGATAGGCCTTTGAGTCGCAGTCGCTGTGGACTTTCGTAGAAGCCAAAATGTAGCCCTGGCGCATCTACGGTCGATTCGGCCAGAAATTTGAGGCCCAGTGTTGTTTTACCAATCCCCGAGGGGCCGATTACTAGTGTCACACTGGAACTGTGCAGGCCTCCGCCCAAAATTTCGTCCAGCGTTACGATGCCACTGCCAATACGCGTCATATCGGCGCTGTCGGGGGATGATGGATGGCTATAGAGACTTTCAAGTCGTGGATAAACCACCAAGCCATTCTCGGTAATTTCACACTCGTGAAGACCGGTCATTGCGGAGCTGCCGCGAGTTTTACGAAGCTGAATTCGACGTACTGAACGAGTGCCATACAGCTCCTCGCCCATCTCAATGACGCCGTCTACCATGGTGTGCTCAGGGCTCCCATCGTCCAGGCGGGAGCTGGTAAGGAATAGCACTGTGCAACCAGCGAAAGCGGCGTGACCTTGTAATTCTGAAATAAATTTCTTGGTATCAATAGGCGAATCAGCTTTCGAACGTGCATTAAGCAAACCGTCTACGACCATCACCGTGGCTTTTTGGCGGCTAATTTCGCGTCGAAGCAGCTTTACTACCTCATCCAATCCTTCGTTTTCCAGGGTGTCAAAAGCACTCACAAACTGCATTTCAGCGCCGACCCTGGAGGAGTCGAAAAAGCTTAGGGTAGAAAGAAATTGAAAAAGACGGTCATGCGATTCAGCCAACAGCGTGGCGACCAGAACCCGCCCCCCGTTGTTCGCATGATGGAACCCAAGCTGGTTTGCGAGGATGGTTTTTCCAGACCCCGGGCGTCCTTGGATTATGTATGAAGCCCCCTCGACCAGCCCGCCCCTGAGCAGAGCATCGAGCCCTTCTATTCCGCTTTGAAGGCGTTTTAGCTTTTCCACAATGCGACCCTGATCCGAAAAACAATCTGTTTATACAAGTTAATGGAATGCTAACGCTAATTCTTCTTCGGAGCCATTCAGATGAGCGGAAAAGCTGGGGCGCCATCTCGCTCAAATCTGATAGGCACCAGGAGCGCGCTCCCTTGCAAAGATGATCCTTTTGAATCTGAATTTTTGTGGTTATTGTCACGTACCGATGACTCAAGGCTCGCTACTGTCTACACTGCGTGCTGCGCCCGAATTCTTCTTTTGGGTCCCGGGAGCGTCCAGTATGTCTTTCCAAAGCCGCAATAACGTAAGTGTAATGGGCGACGGCTCTGCAACGCTGATTTTTTCCCACGGTTTTGGTTGCGATCAAACCATGTGGTCTTATCTCGTCGATCATTTCACTAGCCGCTTTAAAGTCGTCCTCTATGACCTAGTCGGTGCCGGACAATCTGATCTGCGTGCTTACAATACGGAAAAATATAGCTCACTGGATGGTTACGCTCAGGATCTGATTCAAATCATCGAAGCTTTCACTACTGGACCAGTCATTCTGGTCGGTCACTCCGTCAGCGCCATGATTGGCGCTTTAGCTGATCGTAGTCTGCACGACCGCATTGTTGCTCACGTGATGATTGGCCCTTCGCCCTGCTATGTCGACTCGGGTGAGTACGTCGGAGGATTCAAACTCGATGACATCGAATCACTATTGCACACTCTGGACAGCAACTATCTCGGCTGGTCTAGCACCATGGCCCCGGTCATCATGGGGGCGCCGGGCCAACCTGCATTGGGCGAATCGCTAACGAACAGCTTCTGCCGAACTGACCCGGACATCGCGAAGCAATTTGCTCGAGTGACTTTCACGTCTGACAACCGCGCGGATGTAAATGGATTGATGACGCCGACCCTGATTCTGCAATCCACTGACGACTTCATCGCTCCCGTTGCTGTGGGCGAATATCTACACCAAGTGCTCCCTAATAGCACTCTGTGCTTGGTTGCGAACGTTGGTCACTGCCCGCACATGAGTGCCCCGAGTGCCTGCTCGGAAGCTATGGACACCTTCCTTTTACCTTGGATGGAAGGCGGCAATGGCAGCTGATACAGCGGTTCTACCCGATCCGCAGGCACTCTTTGAAGACGCACCTTGCGGCTTGGTCATCACCCAAGAAGATGGCTGCATCTTGCGTGCGAACCGGACCTTCAGCGCTTGGATAGGACGCGAGCCAATAGACTTGAATGGCTTGCGCTTTCAAGAGTTATTGACCATGGGTGGACGAATCTTTCACCAAACTCATTGGTCGCCGCTTATGCGCATGCAGGGTTCGGTGGCTGAGGTAAAGCTCGATCTAATCCATCAAGACAAAACAATTGTTTCAATGTTGCTAAATGGGGTACGTCGAGAGCATGCATCGGGGGTTTTTTACGAATTGGCATTGTTCTGTACCGCGGACAGGGACAAATACGAAATCGAGATTCTGAAAGCTCGACAACTGGCGGAAGATCTGCTGACGAAGAAATTGGCGGCTGATGCTGCTTTGTCGGAAGCACAGGTAAAGCTGAATGACGCTTATGAAAAATCACAACGAAGGGCGTTGTTTGCTGAGCAAATGGTGGCCATCGTCAGTCACGACCTAAAAAACCCGCTAACGGCCATCAAAATGGCTGCGGAAATTCTAGCTCGTAGGTTGCCCAAGGGCAGAGACACGATCATGCTTAGTCATATCAGTAATTCTGCGAATCGAGCGCATCGGATGATCGCGGACTTGTTGGATTTCGCACTAGCAAGAGTAGGCCGAGGGATATCAATATCGGCATCAACAATTGACTTGCACGCCGTAGCGGCTCAAAGCATTGCTGAATTAAGGATAGCCTTTCCTGATGCAACGCTCGACCATGAATCGTTTGGAACTGGAAACATGAACCTCGACGCCGATCGTATCCAACAAATCATTGGCAATCTGATCGCTAACAGTGTTGCTTACGGTGATATGCAACGACCGATAACCGTGACATCTCGAATTAGCAGCCGACAAGCTAGCTTATCAGTTCATAACTTTGGTCCAGTAATTTCTGATTCAGCGTTGCCTGGCCTTTTTGAACCAATGACGCGGGGATCAGAAAACGCCAGTGAACTGCGAAGCGTTGGGCTCGGCCTGTTTATCGTCCGAGAAATCGCCATGGCACATGGTGGTGATGTGTCGGTGGAATCTTCTCTTAAGAACGGCACCACCTTCACGGCAACTTTTCCGTTATTTTAACCTTAGATGAATACACGTATTGGTACCGTCAATGACTGATATGAAATACAAACATTGGTCAAATGGTTCATTAATGAATGTATGCTTTTGGCGGAAACCGCCTCTCAATCACGCGAAATCCAACTACGGCGACTCGGTTTTTTTAAATCTCTCCAACAACCTGAACGTGGATTTCAGTAATCCCAAACAGATTGACCTGTTCTAGAATCTCTTCAGCAGTCGAGGCTGCTGTCGGCATGACCAGGTTGTTTTCGCTATCTCCTAAATGTAGCTGTAGCAGATGCATAGCAGCATCGTGAACGACAAGCTCAGACTGCTTCAGTTTAATATTGTGAGTACGGGGCTCGCCGTTGAATAGATATTGGATCGCGTAGTAGCGGTTGCGCATGGATGCCCCTCGAACAATGATGACTTACAGATACCCTGACTTTCTAGTCAATTTTTAGTTCAAATAGACGGCTGGCATGCAGTTCGTCGAGCAGACCTCGCCAGATACAAATCACCCAATTACTGTGCATACATACAGCATCTGTACAGTGAATCTCCTTCCATGAATTTCGACCAAGCCAAATCCCTCCGGCTCCAGCGATGGTACGCGACTCTCAACGACCAGGACTTTCGCATGCAAAACCCTGAGGGCCACAGAAATACCCTTCGTGAGATGGCTGCGACGTTGCATGCTGAAGGACTGATCGATCGGCTTGAGCAGTTCGACATGAATGAAATGGCAGACTCTTCGTACTGGCACGCCGTCGAGGAGCTGCAGAACTCATCGGGCCAATATCGCGGCGCATCGACCTATGACGTCGTGCAGATCGACAACGGAGAGTTGTTGGGCACGATCAGTCGCTCCATCTTCGACTTCGCAACCACCGAGCCGCGCGACGCATCATCTTCCTATGAAGGCAAGGTTTATTCGGGCCCTGATGGGATATACCTGAATCTGGGGCTTTCCCGGAATGTCGGCACGATCACGGGGCTGATTTTGGAGATGCACGGGCGGCGGTACCAATTGATCGAGACGCAGCGAATGATCCGCGGCGTATGCCACAAACCCATCAACGACCCTGACGTTTACCGAGCGCTGGTTGATGTAGCGCAGATTGCCCAAGAGGACCGGGATATGCGCATCTTTGAAAAAGTGCGCCCTCACATCGAATCGGCCGTCTTCTGCACCTGCCCTGCTTGCCTCGATCGGTTTGACGCCCGTGACGACTGCCCGGCCTGCACCGGAAAAGGTTTTGTGACGAAGCCGGCGCCAGCGGGTCTACGCTGAAAGCTCACGCGAGGAACTGGCAATGTGCGGACGACTCTCCCAGTACAGCGGCATTCACGACTTCGTGGCGGCGCTGAGCATGCCGAATGCACTTGTCAACTCGACCGGGGATCAGCCCATCGAGCGGTATAACGCCCCGCCGACCACTCAACTTGTGCTCTTCCACCAGGACGGCCAGTTTCTGCACGCCGACATGATCCGGTGGGGATGGCGACCACACTGGGCCAAGGATCGCGCCGCACCGATCAATGCCAGGGTCGAGAAAGTCGCCCATGGCCCGTTTTTCCGCGCGATCTGGCCGCACCGGGCGATCATTGCGATCAACAACTGGTTCGAGTGGGTCGACGAACGAGGGCCGAAAAAGCAGCCCTACTTGATCAGGCATCGGGACCAGACGCCAATTCTCTGCGCCGCCATCGGCCAATACCCGAACGGGGAGCACGCGCCAAGCGAGCATGACGGCTTTGTGATCATCACCGCGGACAGTGCCGGCGGCATGGTCGATATTCACGATCGCCGGCCCGTGGTGCTAACCCCCGAGCTCGCCCGAGAATGGTTGGACCCGGGCACCCCGAAAGAACGCGCCGAACAGTTGGTGCTGCACCAAGGCGAGCCGACAGAAACGTTCGAATGGTTCAAGGTTGACCGGGCCGTGGGGAACGTCCGGAACCAAGGCCCGGATCTGATCAAGCCGGTCGATTGATCAGCGCTTCGATAGAGTTTTAAGACGCTCCACCAGCGCGGCTTCAAAAATGATGTACAGCCTTTCAGCATCGCCGGCACGCAAAGCCCCGCCGGTTTCCAGTCCAAGCACGAAACCGTCCGCCCGTGCCCCTGCCTTCACAGCGATGATCATCGAGTCGGCCCGGACAATTTGCGCCAGCAGTAGATCTGCTTCCCGCTGCATTTTTTCGCTCAGCACTACGCCTTCCACATTCGCCACCTTTAACTTCAGCGTGACATCCAATACATAACCGCAACCACGACCGTGACCCAGGTGAGCGTTATCAAAAAAGAGAGTCCAGCCAGTCGCTTATCCATGCAGATCACATCAACATTCAAACAAGAATGATGGTTCACGACTGATTGTCTCGCAAGAATGGCTCGGTGCCATTAGCGCTGCAACTCCCGTACATAGTCTTGGCAGGCCTGCAGCGCGATCAGTCCGCGATCGCCGGTGTCGGTGATGGCGATAATTCGTTGAGCATGCGCCGGGTCAAGTCGGGCTCGTACGGCTGCATGATCCACGCCGCCGGCGCCGGCGGTGGCAGGCATACCACAGCCTTTGGCAGTGTCGGTTGCGTCGAGGAGGACTGACAGCCGCAAATCAGAAGTGGCAAGGCGATCGCGCAGGCGATCCTGGTTCTTTTGAGCATCGGTCATTTTCTCGAAGTGGGTTTGCTCACTGGCCGCCAGCCGCTGCTCGAGCGCCAGACGCTTGTCCTGCTCGACCTGCTGCGCGGTGGCAGCGGCTTGGGTCAGTTGATTGAGGGTTTCGGCGTGCTGCCGCGCCTGCTCAGCCAGTTGGCGGCCGTAGCGCCATTCCTGAAACTGCCAGGCGTTGCCGGCACCGAACAGCACCAGCACAACCGCGCAGACCGTCTTCCAAGGAACGACCATCACGGCACATCCTTGAAGAAGACGTGCCCGCCCAATTTCAGGGTCTGCTTTGCCTTCGCCGCCCAGACAGGCGCCTTGATGCTGGTGGCGTAGTAATGAGTCGCGCCGCCGGTGGGATCTTGCACCTTACCGTCGATCACCTGGTCAGCAGCGATCCGACATTGCGCCAGCTCGCGGAATGGGATCTCCTTCACCCCGATCAGGAACTGATAGTTCGGGTCGGTCTTGTTCCAGCAGCTGAACTGGTAAGGCTTTTGGCACACGCCGGCGTAGCCCTCGCCCCACCACGAATTGGTCTTTCCATCGAACACGCGATTGCGGATCGCCCAGGCCACGGCGATCTGGCCGGCCGTGCCTTCGCCGCGCGCCTCTCCCCACAGCGTACGGGCGAGGACGTCGCGGTCTTTCTCAGTTGCAGTCATCACTTTCTCCAGGCAATAAAAAACCGCCTCGCGGGCGGTGTTGGTGGACAATCAGGTCAGGCAGGCGGACTTGGCCAAGTCACCTCGTTAGGCCAGCCGGGCTGCTTATCAATGCGGTTGAGGTCGACCACGTACTTTTTCCACTCATTCAGTTGGGCGGCTTCGGTCTCTTCGGCAATGTCCAGATCGACGGCGTACTGCAGCGGTGCGATGGCAGCCAGCGCTACGCTTCTGAGCTCAGCCCGCACCTGGTACTGACCCTCGGCAGTGATTACGGGCGGCGCCCCTGTGTCTACCCAGTCGCCAGCAGACCACTCGCCATTGCTGTCCCGTGACGCGCCTTGATACTGGGCCTTAAAAAAGCCATCTCCGACGAGCGTCCGTGTCCAGTGCTCTGGCAGCACCGTTTTGCGGCGAATAACTGCGACGGACTCGCCATCGACGATCTCAACTTCCGGTGTGTCGACGAGATAAATCGAGGTTGTGCCGACGATCACATCGCCGATATAGAAGCCGGCAGCGTCAAGCTGATTGATTTTGATCATGAGAGAGGTACCCAAAAGCTGCCGGCAATTGAACCGGCAATATTGCTGGTAGTGACACTCCCGTCCGCCGCGAAAAAGATGCTCGGCGAAGCCTGGCCACTCACGGGGATCGATCTGACCGGCACCACCACGGGGGCTGCCGGCCTGTAACCGACTGGCATGGTCCAAAGAAGCGTGCCGTTGGCGGTGGTGCCGCCGCTGATGTAGAACTGGCACTCAATGTGCCCCAGCACAATCCTGTAGACCACCCGGTAACCGGCCACTACCGACCAGCCATTCTGCAGGGTGGCAGGAATCCATGGTGTGGTCCCCACGGTGTACTCCGTGTAGAGCTGGCCAAGATCCGTTGAATCGACCGCCGCCCGCAGGAAGCCTCCCGTGGTCCAGCCAATCTTCACCTGATTCCCAGTCTGACCGGGGCCGGTACCCATCTGCACCGGGGCGTACCCCGCGTTTGCCAGCACGACGAGGTTCGCAACCGAGGAGGCTCCAGCCAGATCGGTCAATTTTCCTGAGAGGGGCTGCTTATTGGGAATGGACGCGATCAGGTCGCCGAAGTTATTCACCAGCGCCCTGAGCGCATCGGCCGAGTCCTTCACATAGCCCTGCATCGGTGCGAGCGCGTAACTGCCGCCGGCGGCGGTCGCACCCTTGTAAGGCGGTGAAATGGACAGCGCTGTATCGCTGGCAATGTTGGTAACCTCATACCAGCCGCCATCCGGGCCGCGGAATGCATCGCCGACTCGGCCATTGGAAATGAAGGCAGTGCCGGAACCGATCACCGCGTTGGAATTTTGGGTGACAGAGACCGTTCCCGATTTATACCAGGGCATATTCTTTTCCTAAGAATGATATTAGGCAGCGATTTTCGCAAACAGCGCGGGAAGCCAAAAGGCGTAAGGATTGGAGAAACCAATAGTCACTGCATATAAAATTTTATTGGGAAAATCCCACCACGTATAAAGAGACCGCCCGATACCATCGTCATTGGTCATACGCATATTGAATGAATTACCTAGAATATACTCATTCTCAGGAAACTCGAATTTCACAGTATAGTAATTCACATACTCACCCTGCGGCTTTCGGCTGGTTGTAACATAAGTCCAGTTCTGAAATGCTCGGGTAAAAAGGACATTTGGCGTGCCAGAGTCGAATATGACTTCACCTGAAGCCGAAAACAATCTTAGGCCGTAATCGGCTACAGGTTGAGCGCTGAAGGAAGCCACGATATATCTGCCATTTGGGTAGAACCCCACCTGATCGTACATGCCGGTTAGAAATCCCGTCCAATTGCCTGGAGTACCCTGAACAGACGCGGCCACCCCCATTTTCAGTATCCCGTTGACAGTATCCGGCCTAATAAAGATTAAAGGAGGCTCCTGAGTTGTTATCGGTGCAGGAAATGTGACTAGCGCCCCAAAATTTCCGGGACCAAAGTTCGGAACATAACGCCCGCTATAAATAACGCAAAGCCTTGCATACTCTGAATCAAGAATAACAACACCATCATTATTAGAAAAACTTAGTCCATAATCCATCATCGAAACCTTGATACAAAAAGACGCATCGTTCCACTAGCAGTGTAGCTGGCGTCGAATGTGCGCGTGTAATTATATACTCTGGCAACCCCATCCAACATTTCCGTCTCAAACTGACGCTGTCCGGAAGTTACAGGTCCCGCAGGCAGAACAAATGCAATAGAGTTGCTCGGATTACAACCGGGCACCAAAAAGTCCTGTATCCCTTTTACGGAATTGAAAGTCACCAAAGTAGACAAGACGAGCCTGAGCGTGAACGAGTTTTCATCAAGCTGGAGCGCCCCATCGGCGCCCCAGATTCGCATCCCATAAGCCATTGATTACCCCAGATAGCCGAGACGCACACGCAACACATTGTTGGCGTCGTAGACAGAGACGTTGAGAGAGTTGATCACCAACCGCCCCTGCCCTGGCACAATGCCGTTGATCTCGAGTGTGCCGTCTTTGTTGAGAATCCAGCCTTGCTGGCCGGCAATGTAGTTGGTGGAGCTGATGTAACTGCCGATCTTGGCGTTGGTGATTGTCCCGTCGAGGATGAACGCGGACTGCAAAAAAGCTTGGCCGTTCTGAACCGCAAACGGAACGGACAAATTGCCGTTGATTCCATTTACGATGGCGAAACGATCAGCGCTCACCAAGAATTGGCTTTGAAGCCCTGCCCCAGTGTTCTCGATCCCTAAGCCGATGCCAGCCGCGACGTACTGTCCCTGGGCATTTACCTGCATCTTCACCGACCACATCGTGGTCAGTTTCCCTGCCGTGTCCGCGTAGGCGGTCGAGGTCTGCTGAATCTGCGCGGTGTTCTGCCCAACGGAGGCGGTTAACTGATCGATCTTCGTCGACGTCGCCGAGTTGGTGGTGGTGACCACGCGATCAAGCTCGGTGATGGTCGCCTCGTTGCGCCCAACTCGCGCGTCCAGCGTCACCTGGCGCTGTGCCATCGCTTCATTATCAGACGCCCGCACCTTGCTTTCTGCTGCGATCGCAGCGGTGCTATTCCAACCCTTCAAAGCATCAGCAAGGTCGCCTTCCCCGCTATCGTCCCGAGAAGATGCCCGCAGCGCCTCGAATGACGTTGCTGTGGCCGTTACGGCGCCGTCGAGTTCGGTGATATCGACGGTATTGGTCGCCACCTGCTGGGCAAGGCCGTTTGCCGTTTCCACGGTCTGGCCAACATCGAGCCAGTAGGCAGGATTCGGCGGTGGCGTCTCTTTCGGTACCGGGCCAGTGGCCTGATAGATGCGTTTGCCCTGCACTACCAGGTCGTACTCCACGTAGGTGGCTTCTGGGTCGTAACCTTTCAGCCCATCCAGCGCATCGATCTGCGCCTGCAGGCCGGGGATCTTCTCGATTTCCTTGAGCAGATCCTCGCCGAGCTCCGTCTCGGTGATCTTGCCGGCGATCATTTCCAGAATGTCCCCAGCGTTCGAGCTGGACTGACCTTGTACGCCCAAGCCGATCGGGTGCCACGGCCCGATGTTGCCGATCTTGTCGACGATCCGTCCCCAAAAGTAGAACGTCACGCCAGCAGCAAGTCCAAGCATTGAGAAATCGCTTTGTGGATAGGCCAGGTCGGTCAGCTTGGTGGCAGCCTCGAGACTGGTGGTCGGGCCATACCAGATTTCAGTCCGCTGGCTGTCTCCAGCGCCAGCGGGGAAACCCCACTTCAGGTAGATGCCGAACAGCAGCGGTGTGGCCGTCAGGTAGCTGAGCGCCGGCGGCAGACCTTCCTTCCCTTTCAGGTTGGTCAGGATCGAGTTACGCCATTGCGACGAGATGTCGAACGCACTTACCGCACGCACCCGGGCCACGTAGGCGCCAGCGTAGATACCGACCACGTCCACGTTGGTCATGCCGGTGCGCTGCACCTTGATCCAGTTGCCGCTATCCTTGCGCCATTCGACGTCATAGCCCACAGCGCCATCCACCGCGGGCCAACTGATGGTCATGGTGGCCACGGCCAGTCCCTGCACCACCGACGACGTTGATGTGAGGGACACGCTCGCCGGCGCGGGTACGACCGTGATCGGGATCACGCTGATCGGCCGATCCTCCAAACGCGCACCGGTGTCGATATAGGCGAATTTGCTCGGCTCGAATTGCAGCGCGCTGATCTCGAAGTCACCTTCGGTCGTGCGCTTGGTGCGCAGCACGCGGTACAGCGGGATTGCCAGGTCATCGGCGTCGAGCGCCCATTGCAGTTGCGCGACCGGCGGCTCGCTGTAAGCGACGGTCACGGTGACGTCACGGCCGTTGACGCTTTGCACAGTGCGCCCTTCGGCGCGGCCGCCCGGAAGGTTGATGATCAATCGATCACCGGCCTTGGCCAGGGTATCGCGATCGAGCGTGATCACGCGGCCAGCCGCTGACGAGATCCGCCCGCCGACCTCCCGCCCGGCCAGCAGCGAGTCCGCCACCGGGATGATGTGGCCCGGCAGTGGAATCACGCCCTCCATGCCGGTCTTGAACGACACGGTGCGGTCTTGGTTGTTGCTCAAGATCGCCCACTTGCCGCGGCGCTGGGCCTCGGAGGCGCGGGTGCAGCCAATGGCGCTCAGCTCGGTGGGCCGGTCGCCGTAGCGGCGCTGCAGATCCAGATCCGCAAACGGAATGACGTCGGTGTCGTAGTTGTTCGCTGGGTTGTCGTAGCTCACCAGCGCCCGGGTGAAGCGAGTCTTCGCCGAGGCGCTGCCGTACGAAAATTTGCCGTCGATCACGTTGGCCCGGGTGAAGACGTAGTCGAAGTCCTGCGCGCGCGGCATGTCGGCCTGCATCACCAGCTGGCCTTGCGCCCAGTAGGTCATGCCCCGGTAAATCGCCGAGATGTCGCGCAGCAACGACCAGGCATCAGCCTTGCCCTGCAGGTTCATGTCGCAGAGGAAGCGCGGTTCCTGTCCGCCCAAACCGTTCGGTACCATCTGGTCGCAATACTGGGCGATCCGGTACAGCTCCCACTTGTCGACCATGAACGGCTTGATACGCTTGCCCAGGCCGAAACGGTCTTCGGTGCAGATGCCGTAGGTGATCCATGCCGGGTTGTTGGTCCAGGCCGATTTCATCGAGCCGTCCCACGTCCCGGTGTAGGTCCGGGAGATCGGGTCATAGTTACTCGGCACCATCCAGCGCCGGGCCTTGCACTTCACGGTCACCGCCGGGATGTTGGTGAACTGCTCGGCGTCGAACTCAATGTAGAGCAGCGCAGTGTTCGGGTAGCGCAGCTTGGCGTCGATCACTTCCGTGTAGCCGGCCACCAGCATGGTGTCGGCAACCTTGTTGCTGTTCTGGTTCGGCGTCAGACGGCGCACGCGGATCTGCCAGCCCGTGGTGGCAGCCGGCAGGTCGATGCGGCGCGAGCGCTCGTAGCGCGTGGTGGTCTTGCCGTCGACGGCGTCCACCAGCACTTGCTGATAGGCACCGCCGTCGGTGGCAACGTCGATCGCGTATTCGATGCGGTAACCGCCGACGTTACCCTGGTCATCAGACCGTTGCAGCGCTGGCCACGCCAACCGCATGCGCACGGCGGAAAGCTGAGTGTTGGTGATCGATCGCACCCACCGCGAGTCGCCGCGCAGTTCAATGTTCAGTGAAGTCTCGTTCTCTACGGACGGGATGCCCGGGATGTAGGTCTGATCCACCGAGCCCGGGCGCCAGTCCCACTTCACGTTCGGGAAGTTGTAGTTGCCGCTGGCATCGCGGATCGGCGTGTTGTCCAGGTAGATGTCGTAGTCGGTCGGAATGCCGTCGAACTCGCCCTCGCCCACGGCGATCAGAAGTTTTGCAAGGTTGGTCGAGCGCAGGCTGTCCCTGGCTTCGACCGGCGACTTCGGCTTGCTGCTGCCGCCCTTCTCGCCGTGGATCTCGATCTGTTGCGCTGCGCCCATGCTTTCCTCCAGGCATAAAAAAGCCGCCAATAGGCGGTGTGGGTGTCCATACAGCGTGGATGAAATGCCAGTGGCGACCACGCGCTGTGGAGTAGTAATTTCCTGACCTCTCACAACCAAGGAGCGGTCATGTCAATTAGAAGTCTCGCGAAGAATTTGCCGAAAGATCCGGACAACTCAGGCTGGGTGCTTGGCTGGGGCGTTATTCAGTCAAAACCTTGGAAGTTCGTCGACATCTACGCATCTAAGGATGCTGCTGAAGCCGAAGTTGCGAATCGCGGAACTGGATATCAGGTGGAGTACGGCTCTCATGAGCTGGGTACAGACAACTTCATGGGTGGAATTCAGCCATAGCGCCAGGATGTTGCACGCTGAATTCAATCTTGCAGTTACCAGAAATCAGCGAGGCGGTTAGCCCGGGCTTGCCCCGGTAGGTGCGCGAGAAGCCATCTGCCGAAGAGCATTTCCCAGCGAATCGAAGGCGGTCGATTTCCAGGCCCTGAGACGTAACGGCGACGATCGCTTCGTCGCCGCAAACCGCTCCATTCTCGATTCGATACAGGTCGCGAACGGTGATCTGGTAGGTCGAACTGTTAGTCATGCTTTGTCCTCAGCCAGGATCGAGGCCGAGATGATCATCCCGCCCCACCGGCGCTCACCGATGCAGATCGGGACCGGGTTGCCGCTGGCCGTGGTGTTCTTGGCGCTGCCGAAGGCGTAGGACGGGGCGTTTTCAGGGGATGCGCTCTGTTTCAGGCCTGAGGCTTGGGGGCTGAGCATTTGGATCACGCCGCCAATCGCCATCGACGCACCGGCCGCATACAAAAAAGGTGATGCGGCGGCAAACGGAGTGAAAGACAGCACATACGCTGCGGCGATCATGACTGTGCCGACGATGGTCTGTAACCCACCGGCACGCTTGCTGCCACCAATCACTGGAACAATGCGGATTTCCCGTGTGCCGCCGAGATCGAATCCGTCCATCCCAATGTTCGCGCGGTTCCGGAAAATCGCAAACTTCAGCCCAAGGCGCTCCAGCCGCTTAATTTCCTCGGCAAAGCCATCAATCGTCGCATTGAGCGCGCGGAAAACCTCGCCGGCCGACCCTCCGTCGAGAAGGAATTGCTTGCTTCGAAAGAACTTCTTAGCGAGCGAACCGGACAGCATCACTTTCGTCATCGGTGTGTAGGTAATTGCTGAGCACATGCCATTCTCCAGGCAATAAAAAACCGCCCGGAGGCGGTCTGTTCAAAGGGTCGTTGGCAGTATGTCGATCTGCCCATCGCCCCCGGTGAAAACTCGATATTTCTTGATCGCGCCGTCTTTCACGATCGCTTCCCGCTCCACTCGCGCAGCCCCCATGGAGCAGATGCCAGAGCCGGTGTAAGCCGCGCCAACTGAGACTGAATCAGGCGGCAGATAGAACGATGCCTTCTGGCCCGGCTCAAGCTTGGCGGCCTGTTTGCCATCGATAAAAACCGCCATCGCGCAAAGGCTCCCGGTCTGCCCAGAGTCACGGATCACTTGCAGTGTGCCATATGCCCCTGACGGCTTGACCTGGTATGCCGACAGCTGACTAGCCGGCGCCTGCTTGGCCTCACTGGAAGGCGTTGGCGAAGTCGCACACCCCGCAAACAGCGCTACCGCCAATGCTCCTATCAAAATCCGCATATTTACTCCTTGTGCTCTCGTACTGTGAAGGTGAAGAAATAGAACGAGATTTTTTCGTTCTCAATATCCCTCAGCTCGTACCTGATTCTATCCAGACCATCGTCAATGCGAGTCACAACGAGGTCCATGAATTGGGTCAGTCCGCCACCGAAACTGCTTAGGTTAAGGGTGCTGACGTCATGAAAAACAGCCGTTACACCCTCTGTTTCTGGGTCTTCGGAGGACGACATAGTCAAGGTGACGTCGTATTTGAAATCCACCATTTCGAGCTTCATCGAAGCTACGCAATTGTGCTCGAAAAAGAGTTCGTTTAAGCGAGACAGGCTGCACATTTTCTAGATCCAAAATTCAGCGCTGGTCGATTTCAATTTTCTGTGTTGGATCAGGATTGTACTTCTGCCGCTTCAACTGAGGATCACCGGCTGCCAAGCAGAAAAAATAGATCTCCGCTTCGCCGCAGCCGCCATGCAACGCACATTCACTTGCCTGCATGTGATCGAGCAGGATTTCACGCCCCTGTGAGGCGCAAAAAACATTCGCCTCTTTCAGGGCCTGCCCTTTCGCGGAGGCAGGGCCACCGAAAGGCACTCGAGTCGAAATCGTGTAGGTGTCGGGTCCAACTTTTATCGGCCCGCTATCAGAGCAACCCGCCAATAGCGCAAATGCCAGCACTCCTACGATCAGCTTCATGCAGGTCACTCCTGTGGGAAATGGCCCACGATATCACTGCGCGTCCTTGTGGCGCAGCACCAACCGCGCGCGGTCGAGCCACGGCCCGCCGAAGACAATGACCTCTGACGGCCTGCCGTACAGGTGATGCAGCAGGAACGGCCCGGGGCCGAACGTACCAGCATCCTCTCCCGGCAACGCCGGATCGGTGCCGAGAAAGATCCCGGCGTGGTTTGGGTAAACCGTGCGGCCCACCTCCATCACGATCATGTCGCCGCGCTGCGGCTGGTCGACGCGGTAGAAGCCGGCGGCCTCGTAATTCGCTTCGTACAGACTGGCGTTGTCCTTGCTCTCCCACCAGCCATCGGCGCGCTTGAAGGCTTCGAACTCCAGCCCCCACTCGCGCTTGTACCAATCGGCGCAGACCTGCCAGCAGTCCCAGGCGCCGTGCACGAAGGGTCGCTTGAGCAGCGGAGTTAGCGGCTCCGGCAGCACTTCCCTGAAGTCTCCTTCGGGCCAACTGAGAATCCACCATGGCAAAGCCGTAGCGCAGCACATGGCCAAGTCGCGCGGTGACGGCCTGCTGGTGGCGTCAGGATGCGAATGCACCACGCCGATCACCTCGCCGACGTCTTCGGCCGCCGCGTATTCCTCCGGGTCGATTCGAAATTCCTCGTTCGGCTCGGTCGAGACGTTGCGGCACGGGTAATACTGCTGCTTGCGGCCCACAGCCAGCAGCAGGCCGCAGCACTCTTTCGGGTACTCGGCCGCCGCGTGCGCCTGGATCGCGTTCAAAATGTGTTTACGCATATCAGCTCCGTGCGATCAGGGAAACGGCCGGGAAGCCACCAAACGGCAGCGGGTTGCCTTCTCCGAAGCGCGGAATGCAGCCCTTACCCAGCGTGGCGTCGCATTCGTCCAACTCCGGGTTATCGGTCACTACGCCGTCTTTCGTGACATACAGACCGGTGTAGCCGCAGTTCGGCCCACGGTAGCCTCCGGTGAGGCACCAGTGACAGAGCGTTGTCGACTGCCGTCCGATGGATTCATTGCCGACGTCGCCCGGACTGGCCAACTCCCACGTAACCGTCTCGCCATCCTCGTTCGTCTTCTGGTCGATGTACCAAACCTCGATCGTCTCTTGGGTTGGGTCTGCCGTTGGGTTGCCGGCCGGAAAGTTCGCAGCGTCGAGGTAGGAGCCGAGCGTGTGCCGCATGGTCAGCTTGAATTCGAGCAGATCCTCGAAAGCCAGACAGAGCGCAGTGATGCGCCCGTTGACGTTGCCCACCGACAGGGTTGGCCGCACAGCCGTGCCGTCGCCATTCGCCTCGATGCCTTCGATCTGCATCGGCCAGGCGCTGTACTCGTTGCCTTGCCAGTAGATCGCCTTCGCCGGAAGTTGGTCCGCGTTGTCGCCGGCAGCGATCAGCTCGGCCGCCGTGTGCGGGATCGCGTGCCCGTGGAAGCGCAAAACATCCGCGCCGTAGTCCGTGCCGTCCAATTCAAAGAGCAGCACTTCGCTGCCTGGCTCAAGTAGCTGGATGTCACTGATCAGCGGCATGATTGCCCCTTATGGTTGGAATGCCCGCTCAAACGTGGCGGTGAGTTTGAAAACGCCGCCGCCCATTGGTGTGGGAGCCGGATTTTTGCAGGTGAAGAGACCGAGCTCGCCGAGCGGTGTTGTCCAGAGAAACGCCCTCGCACCAGCGTGCCGGTCGAGGAACTTCATGATCTCCAGCACCTTGGCCTTTTGAACTACGCAGGTAACCGGGTACGAGTCCTCCTTGTTGTTAGGTCCGTCTCCGACGTTTTGCGCGTAGCCATTGCCGAACTTCGAGGTGCGAACCCGATAGTTGATATCGGGTGTTTCCCCGCGCTCGGTTGGCCAGTTGAATTTCTCGATGGCCATCAGGCCCTCCCATTTGCATTTCGGAAACTGGTACCGCCCGCGCGCCAAGAATCGGCCACGGCTTTCTCGGCCACAGCCTGCATCTGCGATTGCAGGTTTCTCGACAGGGCCTGCTGATCAATCTGCATCCCTTCGGAACTGCGATCTTCGGTCACTACCGTCACCGGTGCGCTGATACTGATTGCAGTGCCGGATCCGCCACCGGCAGCGATGACGCCCAACTTGCCGCTGGAAGTCCTGGTCAGAGGCATAACCGCCTCCGGACCGGCCTCCCCCATGACGCCCGCCCGACCTCCAGCCATACCGAAGGCGGTCGGCGTGCTGACAATGCTGTTGGTGAATGCGCCACCGTTGGCAAACATCTGCACACCGGATGACCAGGCGCCACCGAGGGCCTGAGGAAAGTAGCTACCGGAGTAGCCAGCCGAAGACGCGCCGAGATTCGACGACATTGCGCCAGCAGAACCAGCCGCGAGCCCATTCCCGCCGCCACCGCCAGTGAAGTAGCTGGTTGCGGCACCGACCAAGCTGCTCAGCAACGCCGAGCTGGCTTGCCGAGTCGCGATCCGCGCCATGTCCGCCAGAATCGACTTGGTGAAGTCAGCGAACGACAGTTTCCCGGTCATGGCGAAGTTGACGATCGCGTCTTCCATCGAGCTGAAGGCATTGCCGAACAGTGTTTTCGTCTGGCCGGCGATGTTGCCGGCCGAATCCAGATAATTGGCCCAGGCCGAGGTTGCGCCCTTGGTCCAATCACCCTGCGCCGCCTCCACGTCCGCGTAGTTCTGCCGGATCTGGTCGGTAGCGGCCTTGTTCGCGTCGGCGAGAGCCTGCGATTTTCGGGCAAACTCCTCTTCCGACATATTCCGCGACGGATCGGACTTCTGGTTTGCGAGCTCCAGCGACTGCTGAGCAAACCGGTCTTGCTGGCTGTTCAGTTCATTGTTCAGCGCATTCTGGCGATCCCCTTGGCCGACGCCGACAACGGCGCGCTGTCCCGCCAGTTCCAAAGCCCGCTGCTGTTGGGCCAAGGCCTGCACGTACGTCGTGATCGACCGCTCTTGTCGAGCAAGGCGTCCGGTCTCGTTCGTGGCCAGAACCTCAAGCTGGCTGTCAGCCTCCTTCTGCGCCTTGACCATCCCGGCTCGCGCATCGGCGATCTTCTGATCGAGCTGAATGCTTTGCGCAGCAGAAGTGGTTTTCTTCGCCTTGGCGGCTTCCAGCGCGGTGATTTCAGCCTCGTAGGCTGCGGTCACTTCATCGCGCTCGTTGCCAATCAGCGCTTCGCGTTTCAGGGCATAGTCAGCCTGAGAAACGAGTCCTGCCTTCTGCGCCGCGTCCAGCTCCTTCTGGGCGTTTTTGTACTCCTCGCTGATAGCCGCCAGATTGTTTTTGGCGTTGTTGAAACCGGTCAGATCGACTTGGGTGCCAGCGGCTTTAGGATCCTTGAACTGGTCGTTGATGTTCGCCAGGTTCTTGTCGATCGCCGCCTGATTTAGGCGCGGGTCGTTGGGAGCGACCTTGCGGATGTCTTCGAGTTGCCGCTTGTAGTCCTTGATCGCCTCGGTGCGTTTTTGCTCGTTCGTCCAAGCAGATTTGGTCAGGGAGTCGACCTTTCCCATGGCAGTAACGGCATCCTGCTGAGCCTTCGCCTGCTCGCCTTCCCATTTGGCGATGTCAGCTTCTGCTGCCTTTTGATCCTCAAGCATGTTCAGGCGGTTACGCCGAAACTCGATGAGGGCATCCTTCGATTTTTGGCTTTGAAACAAGCCGTCCATGGATTCAGCTTCACGGAGATCGTTCTGTGCGGTCTCGATCTCTGCATTGATGTCGCGACGGCCAATGTTCTTCAGTCCATCAGCGGCGCGGGCTACGGCGTTGTAACCCCTTTCCCAGAAGCTCAAGTTCTCCAGGATCTTCGGGGTGCGTTGATTGATTGCATCCGCGAACGATTCGGTCGCCAACTTCACAGCGCCGGCGTGGTCGCCCTGCTTCTCCAGTGCGGCGATCTGCGAGTAAACCGATGCGGTCAGGTAGTGGTACTGCTCGTTCAGCGCGGCGGACGCCTTGACTGGGTCGTCGGCGAGCTTGGCGAACTCGGCCACCGTCTCGCTGATAGCCTTGCCAGTGGCTTCCTGCATCGACACGGCAGCCTGGGTGATTCCGGTGAAACTCTCACCAGCGATCTTGCCGTTGTCGGCCAGCAACGCCAGCACGGCTGCGGCCTGGCCAGTGGTGCCAACCGTAGCGCTGACCTGGCGAGCCATATCACCCAACTGCCCGGCGCTCACACCGGCATAGTTGCCGGTCAGGATCAGCGATTTGTTGTAGCTGTCCTGCTCCTCGCTGCCCTTGTAGAAGGCGTATGCCAGCCCACCAACCGCCGCAGTAGCGAGCGCGATTGGCGCAAGCATCGCGAGCAACCCAGCAGCACCGGCGCCTGCACCGGCGCCCAACTGAGCAACCGCACGGACGCCACTGCCCCAGTCGCCAGACGACAGCGCATTTCCCAGCTGAACAACGTTTTCCTGAGCTTGGCGGGTGCCGAGACGCAGCTTGTCGAAGCTGGTGGTGGTTTTATTGAGCTTGTCGTAGTCCTTGTCGATCTTGCTCAGGGCGGTGTTGTACTCGTCCTGACTGATCCGGCCAGCATCCAGATGCTTGCCCAATTGCTCGACCTGGGTGTCCAGCTTCGCCAGCGCGGCGCGAGCCGGGTCAATGGCGCCCAGAAGGCTGTTCAGCGCCTTTTGCTCGTCCATGGCCGACTTGGCCAGAGCAACCTGCTGCTTGTCGAGCTGTGCCGAAATCTTCGCGGCCTCAGCCTCGCCATAAGCACCGGTTTTCGTCAGTTTTGCCAGCGCATCGCGTTGTTTCGCGAGATCCTGCGTGGTCTTGGCGCTGGTCGAAAGCGACTTCTCCAGCGCCTGCATTTCGTTCATCAGCGAAACGGCGGACTGCTCGGCCCGCCCGCCAGCTTTCGCCATATCATCCAGGCTGGTTTTTGCCTCGATTGCATCGGCCGAGTCGATCTTGATGCCGAGTTCGGAAATGTTCATCGACTCACCTTGAATAAGTGCCCGTGCTTACGGGCTGTTTTCCCTTTCCTCCGCCATGACGCGCAGGGCTTCGCCTTCCAGCACCTGCAGGTCAGGAAAGATTTCAGCGAGTTTCTTTTTCTTGATGCCGAGGAAGCCGGCAACGTCGCGGATGCAGTTGTAATCAAGGCCGATGGCGCCACCGGCGCCGACCCGCCACTGCGTGGACATTCGGTTGAACAGGAGGAAGGCCGGCCAGTTGCAAGGCCAAACCTCAACTCCTTCATCCGATAGGTCGGCAGCCGTGAGCCCGAGAATCGCCAACTGCTCAGCAGATGGGCCACTTTCGTATAACGCTCTGGCTGCCGCCGTCAGTTTCCCAAGCGGGCCTGATTGAATGCGCTCTGGTAGGTACTCACCACTGCCTCAGCGGTGCCCTGGCAAGACCTCACAAGGGCAATGATGCTCTTGTCGTCGAACTTGTCATCGAACGCCCAGCCAGCGACCAGATCCTTGATCTGCTGAACCTGATATTCGGTTTCAGCAGCAACGACATCCGACAACGTGGTGCCTTCCCCGAATCCCTCGCGCATTCCTTTCGCCTTCAAATTCCATTCGTCGAACAGAGCGGCGAGTGCCGGGCGATCCCGATACTTGAAAGTGAATTCGATTGCCTCGGGCTCACATCCAACGATTGGGATGTGTACTAGAGCCTTGAACGTGGGGTTCTGGGCGATCCTGATCTTTGCCATGGGAAATCCTTATGCGCCGGCCAGATAGCGGAGAGAGCGAGCCGAAAGCCCAATGCTTATGGTTCGAGTCATGACGTTGTTTCGCTCCATCGTCGGATCTGGAGTGATGCTCACATAACCCGGATAGAGGATCTGATCACCGTTGCGCAACTTCATGCGCACGACGGCCAGCTCCTTGGTGTCGTCGAAGCCTTCGACAGTCTCGACGTACTGAGCGGTTGGCTGATCCTCGACCACGATGGTAATCGTGGTTGGGTTGCGGTTCGTTGGAAACTGCTTGTCATCGTCATCTTCCAGGTAACCGACGGTTTGGTACTGCTGCTCACCGCCGGACGAGGTAAAAGAGGTGACTTTCGAGATCTGCGTCCACCCTGACACCGGAATCACGGAACCTACCCCTGCTCCGGCGGTGAATTTGTCGGTGTTGGTGGTATTGAGACCAGCCAGCGCAAAAGCATCGGCGGTAACGCCTGACGCCTTCACTGCACGGTCATTGATAAGCGCCCAACCGGAGTTGATCAGCAAAACGTCGCCGTTTTCGATGTCGTGCCCTACAGAGGCAGCAACTGGCGGTTTCGCATTGGTCAAAGCAGTGAAAGGGACGGCGGATCCCATGATGCTGGCGATCTCCAGCACGGCGCCGTTCGGCAGTGGGAAGCGTGCGGCCATGGTTTGTTTCCTCTTGAATGCCCGCCTGACGGCGGTAGGTTATGCCCCAGCGGGCGGTTGGTCTGCGACACCTGCGTAGGTGAAGCTGGCCGGGACCGTGTAGGTCGCCGACTCTGTGATGGTTGGCCCCTGATCTACCGGCTCAGTGATGAGTCCATCGAACCCGTTGCGGGCCAGTGGCGTGTCCACGCGAAAGAGCCGTGTCAGCTCTTCAAAGAGCGTCTCAGCGGTCGCCATGGCCTGGGCAGATGGACAGATGATGCTGATCTGATAGACGCCGGTGTATTCGTAGGCGTCCCCGCCGAGATAACGGCAGGTGGTGCTGGCTGGTAGCTGGAAGGCCCGCAGATAGGTTTCAGATGGACCCGGTGTGAATGGCTGACTCGAGTAGGCCACTCGTATTGGGCGCCCATTCGACCATGCGGCCAGCTTCGTTTCGATGGCCTGACGGGCGCGTGCGTGACTCATGCCTGATTGTTCCTGATGGCGTCCTGCACGATCTGCTGGAAGCGAGCCACGGTAACCCGGACCATACCGCCGGGGGCCTGCGTGGAATGGCCGAACTCCAGCGGAATTGCGTAGGGCAGGTTGTTGATGATGTAAGCGATCTGGCCGGCGGTGAAATCGCTCATCGCGGCGACCAAGGCGGCAACAGTTTCATTGCCGCTCGGGTCAACCTCGTCGAAGGTGACGCTTTCGACCACACCGAGGGAAATGTGCCAGTTCGCGCGGAATCGGCCGCCGACGTAGCCTTCCGGGGCAACGATATCCATGCCGTCATTGAGCTTGCGGCCTTTTTTGAGCCTGCCGCCCTTGGTCAGGTTGGCCGGGTCGCTGCGCAGCGCAGTGTTGTGGTCGTCGACAGCCTTGTTGTACTGAGTTGCGACAGCGTTCTGCGCCCAGATCTCCGGGTTGCCCACGGGCGACATGCGGATGAGGCTGCTGCCGACCTCGATGATGATCTCGCGAACGCTGGCATCGATGGCTTCGCTAGTCTGCGCGGCGAACTCGGCGAGGCTCAGGGCGAAGCTGCCGGATCGACCGGCACCCGCCCGACTCACGACCGCACCTGCAGTTCATACAAGATCGGCGTTCCGGCTGGATTGACCTCTTTCAGCGGCGGGACAATTGCCCATGTGCGGCCCTGGGCGACCACCTTGTCGAGCAGGCCCGGCACCCAGGCCAAACCCTGCGCGGCGATCTTCAGTTTCTTGTCGCCCTGCTTGATGAGGCTGTTGTTCTGGAATTCCTGACCAGTGAAATCGAGCAGGATGCCTTGAGCGGTCTGCTCGATGGTGGCGCCCTGTGAATCCCCACCTGTTTCAGGATCGTACTCGCCCGGCTCTGTCTTGCTGATGGTCACGGGTTGGCCGAACTCTGTGATCATCTCCAGAGCCATCACGGCCATTTCGTCGTAGAAGGCCATGTGGGCTCCGTTTCAGCTATGCGCGCACCGCAAACAGTCCGCGCTTCTGCAGGTAGTCGGCAAACTGGGTTGCGCTCGGGCGATCCGGCGCCGCTGGTAACAGTCGGCCGCTGGTGTTTGGGATCGTCGCGTATTCACGAGTTACCGCACCCTCGACACGCTCAAGCGTTACCGCGCCTTTGCGCTTCTCGATCGGGTCGACGTCGTCGGTGTGGATCTCGGCAGCCAAAGCCATCTGGCCGTACTGGATCCGCGCTGGCAGGTAGTTGTCGGGCTTGATCTCGCGGTCCAGCTCAACGCCCCGGCGCGGCCAGGATAGGGCCTGCTCGGTATTGGACTTTCGCCCTTTCCACGTCATACCGTCCATTGCCAGAGCGGCCCGGCGCAGCAGCGCTTCCTGCGCTGGCACCTCCGCCGGGATGGTCACGCCGAACTTCATGGCGTACATGGCCAGGTCTTCGGCGGACGCGTAGCTTTCGGCGTCGGGCTTGCCGGTGCCGTCCTCGATGATGAGAGTCATGAATCAGCTCGCTATTGTGTTCTGGATCGGATGCCACGTTACCGGGCACCCGGATTCTTACGCCTGCTGCAGGTCAGCAACTGCCTTTTCCAGCGATTCAACCGAAGCATTCGCTCGATACGGCACATCGGCGGCGTCGAGCTGCGCTTTGAGGTTCGCGATCTTCTCGGCATTGTCGACCGGTTCCGCTGCCGCCTTGAGGCGTGCAACTTCAGCGCGGAGCGATTCAACCTCGCCAGCCAGATTGTCACGTTCACCAGTAAGGGTTTCGAAACCTTCATGAATGGCTTTCAGCGCACCGAACAAGCGGATTGGCAGTTCGCCGGCGCACGGGTGTTCCAGCTCCGATTGCCCCTCGGCGGCGTCGATCAGCCGCAGTATACCGTCGCGCTCAGCGCGCAGCGTGACGTTGTCTTGCTCAAGGTCGGCGATAGCATCAGCATCACTCGAATCGACCGGTGGGCTGATCAAAGGCTTCAACACTGAGACTTCGACGCCCAATGCCTCATAGGCGTCTATCACCTTCGGCCAGTCGCCAATCACGACCGCATGGGTCACACCCGCTTCAGGCCGATCAAAGTGTGCCGGATTGCGGTAACGCTTTTCCGGATCGAAGTCCGAATTTTGAGTGGAGTAAACCAGTTCCATAAAAGTCTCCGTAGCGGCCATTGCTGGCCGCTGTCAGGGCCAGTATCAGCCGCCGGCTGGTGGCGTGGTGGTCAGGGTGATCAGCACGCCAGCAGTCACCTTGTTGCTGTTGGAATGCTTGACCCAGTTCGCAGCCGAACCCACAGCGGCGAGCGTAGGGTTCGCGCCGCCGGCGGCTTCCTTCCAGCTGTAGCCGAGCACATCGATGTTGACGGTGCCTTCAGCGCGGTAGCCGATACCCAGGTTCTCTTCGTCGTTCACCGCGTAAGAACGGAAGCCGGGCGCCTGGGATTCAGTGATCACAACAGCGTTTGGCAGCAGGCCGAAGATCACATCTGCGGGCGCGGTGTCGGTGACCAGCACCGGCTTGCCGAGAGTGCCTGGCAGGCCGCCGTAGATGACGACACCGGCCTCTTCGTAAACCTTGTTCGCGATCGCCTCGTCGACAATGTCGAAGTAAGCGCTGGAGTGCATGACCCACAGCGCGATGCGACCGAACTTGTCACCGAACTTGCGCATGCCGCGGGTCAGGGTCTTCTTGCCGTCGGTCTCGATGTTGGCCGAAACCACCATGTCAGCGTTGGAGCTGATCGAAGCGCGCAGCGCAGCGGTGGCGTACTGGATGAAGCCTTCCAGCGTGGCGTCGGCAACGTCGGCGCCGATGATCTGGGAGAACTCGTCGACCGGACGACCGCGGCGTTTGAAAGCCTCTTCGGTGGTCTGGTACGGGCCATACTTCCACGGGGCCTTGACGCCAACGGCTTCGCCCGCGCCGATCTTCTTCGCGGTAACCTTGCCGGTGGAGTTAACGTCGCGATGCTCCAGCGAGCCGCCGATCTTGTAGAAAGAGCGCTTGCGGAAATCGCCTTCGATCAGCTCGTTGTCGAGCACGATCGCACCATTGGACGATGCGTTGAACACGTCGAGGTTGTCCTGGACACGCTCCAGGTATGCAGTTTGCGCCTCATCGTTGTAGATGATCAGGTCGCTGTTAACAGTCGTTGCCATGGGTGAATCCCCTTACTTGGGCAATTGCAGGTATGCGGTTTGGCCGTGCTTGCGCTGGTAATCGCGCTTTTGCTCGGCAGTCATTTCGGAGCGCTTGAATGCAGCCTGGCCGCCACCCCCGCCCGGGGCTTGTGTACCTGAAGCCCTTGGCCACAGGTGAGGTGCGCTTTCGCGCAGGGATTCCGCCCATTCAAGCGGAGTCAGAGGGGTCTTGCCGTCTTTGCCGAGGATGACCTGGCCTGACTCATCAACGGCGACCGCTTCACCCTCTTCGTTCAGCGAGAACACGCCTTTGGAGCGCAGGATGATGTCGTCGGTTGCTTCAGGCAGAGCGCCGGCTTTAAGCGCTGCACCGCGTACCGAATCGCCTAGGACTTTGCCCTGGAACTTGGCGGCGAATGCTTCGGCCTTCTCGGCCCGCGCGGTGACAGTCTTCAACTGCTTGTCGTAGTCGCCACGCAGGCGCTCGGTGCGACGGTTGAACACCTCGTCTACCTTGCCCTCGGTCAGCAGCTTGGTTTCTTCGTCCTGGCCGGCTCGGCTGAGCAAACCTTTGACGGCGTCGATATCGATGCCCTCGAACTGGGTTTCGAACTTGCTGAGCTTGCCGGTGGTTTCCTTCAGCTTGCCCAGCAATTCGGAGTTCTTTGTTTTCAGACCAGATACGGAGGCCTCAACGGCGGTCGCGATAGCGGCCTTGATTGCCGGGTTGTCCAGGTCGATTTCGTTTTCTTCTGCCACGTTGATGCACCCCTTGGGTATGTGTTGCCAGCTTTGCAGGCATAAAAAAACCCGGCGCTTGGCCGGGCTTGATGTGAATTAGCGTTTGGGTATGCGATCTTCTTCGAGAACCGTCTGATTTAATCGCCTGAGCATTGGCATTAGCGCACCATGAAGGCCTGTCTTTGTGGCCTTCCGTCCCGAGAGCGCAGCCTGGATAAAACGCCCCGGGCCGTTGTAGATCTCCTCAAACGTTCCATCCCGATTCATTCGAATGCCGAGGTAATAATCAGGCACATGGTGCACCGGAAAAGTAAGACTGGTGCCGAAGGTGGTTTTGATTTGCACATTCCGACCATCGCGTGTGACGGCGTCATGGTGCTTGGTCAGGCCTTCACTCAGCGTCAGGTCATAAGCCAAGCTTGCGACCACTTCGCCGATGTCTCCGACAAGTCGACCATCCGGAGTGAAAGGTTTGCCCGGATAGGCTTCCTGAAGCATTGATACGGCGGTGAAAAGCCCCTTCAAGCCTTCTTCGATTTTCCTTTGAATGAACTGATCCATAACGGCTCCTTGGTATGAGCCACGATCCTATATCAGATTCCCGCACGCTCGAATGCCAGAGGCTCAAGCCCTTTCATTTGGGTCAAGGTCAGCGGAGCGAAGTTGCGATCAAGCTGCAGCTCTGCAAAGCGCTCGACGCTCAAACCGCCCTCGCGAAACAGCTTTGCCCGCACCGGCCCGATTGCCACGTCCTGAAACGACGCCGGCTGCTGCTGAAGCCAGTGGTAATAATCGAGGCTCGCGCTGACCTGTCCCGTTCCACCTGCACCCACCGCCGCACGCGTAGCGCCCTTGGCGAACATCTCACTGAGCTTGGTCAGCAGGACGAACGTAGTACGGCAGTTCGGGTGAAACGGAGGCCTCGGCCCGGAATCGACCGGAAACCGTCGCTTATCCATCGATCGACACTGCTGGCTAGTCTTGCTGTCCAGCGTCGCGACCATCTCGATCTCGGACACGATGTCCGTGTTGGCTTTGGCCACCTCGATGCGCGCCTGAGACGACACATGCTGAATAGCGGTGTGCACGACCGTGCTGGCATTGCGGTTGGTGGTGGCGAGAACCCCGTTCTTGTACCCGGCTGCCTGGGTGCCGCGAATGTTGCGGATAATCTGGAAGTTCGTTTGACCTTCGAAAAATCCCTGCCGAATCGTGCCGGTGACGCGCTCGCGCTCGGCACTGGTCCAGCCCTTGATGAACGACTTCAGCAGCTTGCCGCCACCGGTGCCGCGCACACTGAGGGGGTTGGTCAGCACCGCGGTGCGGATAGCCGCCGCCGTGGGCGCAACCACATCCAACGAGACTCCAACCGGCGCTGATCGGCCCAGGCTCGACGCCTCAAATTCTGCCTCGTAGTTGGCGATGTCGATCAGGTCGAGGTTCAGTTGCGCGCTGTAGCGGTCGAAGATGCCCAGCAGCAGACTGTCGACCTCTTTCAGCAGCGCTTCCAGCCGCTTCACGTTGTACTCGGTCAGATCCGACTGGGTGAGCCGGTCGCGGATCGAGCGGTCGATCTCCTTGAGGAAGGGCGCGAACTTGCCAACCTCCCCAGCCTTCAGCTTTTCGAGGAAGACCGCGTGCCGAATCGTGGCATCAAGGATTGCTTGGTTTGCCGCCATCTACTTTGTCCTCATCGTCCAGGCCCAGGCCGTCGCTCTGCTCGGCCAGCTCACCGTCGATCTGCTGATCCGAGCGCTCAGGCGCGATCAGGCCCAACTTACGCAGATAGGCTCGAAGATCTGCTTTGGCGAATCCGCCGTTCTGCCAGAGGCCGACCAATGCGGTGATCATCTGTGGATCAGCCGTCAGTTCTACGAACTCTTGGTTGATCTGATAAGCAACCTTCTCGTCGTCGACGCCCATGTAGGTGCAGCACCACATGATTGCCCGGGTGTACGCCTCGCTGACGTTCGCCACACAGCCGGCAAGCACCGACGTCGATGCAGACTGATCGCCGCGTGCTTCGGTCGCTGTCTTGGACGAGAGAGAGGCCACGACCATTCGGGCGCCCAGCTCGATCATCATCTGGTTCTTGTCGGCCATCGCCTCTTTGACCAGCGTGTTCGGCAATGGCTGCGCATAACCGAAGGCACCACCTGTTGGCAGCATCATCGGGGCGCGGGAGCCGACGTAAACGCCGTTCTTCTCCATCCAGTCGCGCCATTGTTCGTCCAAACCGGAAATCCATGGCTGAGCTTGGCCGCACCAGAAGACGCTGTCCTCGTAGTCGGCGCTGTTCCGGTAATGGCCCAAGTTGATCATGGCGATGTCGTACAGCGGAGACTCATCAATGCTTGGATCGTTGTTCTGCGCGCCGACGAAGGTGAACGGGATCTCCTTCAGGCGTCCGGCGGCACCGGCGGGTTTGAATTCCTGAACAACGGCCAGCGGCCCGCCACCTTTCGGCCCGGACCGGCGCCAAACGCGGCAGACAAAGCCATCATCCTCGAGAGCCAGTTCCCGGTACTGCTCGATCACCTTGAAGCCGAAGCCGTCTTCGATTTCCGGCGATTCGCGCAGCACCACCAGGGTCAGCACGCAGTGTCCGTTCACCATGCCCGTGCGCCAGTTGATGATGTCTTCTGCACAATACGACAGGATCACCGAGTGCCCACCGGTGCCGCTGTCTTGGTGATAGTCGACGTACAGACCATGCCGTCCAGCTTCAAGCACCTTTTCCAGCGTGCCCTGCGAGTGCTGGTAAATGCTCACCCCGGAGCCGTTGGCGTTGTCCTGCAGGTATTCCATCTTCTTGGTGACGGTCAGCGTCGGGTCTTTGTGAAACGCCAAACCGAGCAAGCCATTGCGCGTGTGACCGGTGGCGTTCTTGAACACCGCCCGTTCGCGATAGGCCTTGTTTCGATCTACGTTCTCTGGCGACTTGTCGTGAGCATTGATGTACGGCAGTCGGTCAACAACCCTGTGCTGACCGGCGCAAACATCGCGTACGGTTGCCCAGCGATCCAGCACTTCGATGTAGTCCGCCCGCTTGAAGGAGACGTCGTTGCTCATCGGGCGTATCCCATTTTGATAGCGGTGACCGGTTTGATGATCGGGTACTCGCGGTGAATGAAGTAACCGCCGCCGTCGTTGGCGTGGTCGTTTCCTTGGCTCTTGTCTGGCTCGCCGTTAGGCGCCCAGATCTGTTGTTCGAGGCCGTCGGCGTATGTCGGGCATGTAAACGGGTTGACCAGGTACCGCCGTTCGCCCTGCGCGTTGCAGAACATGGCATTCATGGCGTTGATCCGATCCTTCACCGGCGGGTTGGCCGCCGGCGCGATGACTGTGAAGCCCGCCTGCTTGAGCATGGCGATATCGGTGAGGCTGGCATTGACCGACTTGCGCGAATCGCCGGACGCGTCCGGGTAGATCCGGATCTCGCAGGTCTTTTTGTAGTCGTTGCCGGTGTGTTCCCAGTACCGCTCTTTGATCCGACGGATCATGTCCGGTGTGTCATAGCCATCCATCAACTCGTCCACGGCGCGCGGCAGGCCTTGATCACGTTTGACATGGGTGATCGCCGCCATCTTGCCGACGTTGAAGTCCATGCCGATGAACAGCGGCTCGCCTGGCTGGACCGTGTCGAAGCACTGGTTCAGCTTGCGGTCGTAGGCGTGGTAGATCGACCCTGACGTCAGGTTGACGAACTGGCCGTTCAGGTAAGCGCGGATCAGTTGCTCGGGGTACGACTCCATCAGCGAAGCGATGTAGTCGTCAGGCAGGTTCAGCTCGTTGTCGAAGGTGCTGGCCTGGATGAGCCCATACATTTCCTTCAGCGCCGGCTTGTCGCGCAGCTGCTTCACGAACTGGAGGAAGACGAACTTGAAGCCTTCCGGCGTCGTGGTCACATCCACGCCGTTCTTCAGCCCGGGGATGTTGTAACGCATCCGAGCAATGATCTTGCGCCAGGCCTGCTGCGCCTTGATCGACGTCAGCACGTCCAGCTCGTCGACCAGTGCGTGACCGATCTTGAAGCCGACGATGGTCTGCGGCTTCTCCATCGACCGGCAAATCACAGTGCCGCGATACTGCCGGCCGCTGTAAATGTGAACCTCATGGTTCGCCTGGTTGATCTTGGTCTTAAGCCCCCAGTCGTAGGCCACCTCCTCCATGGTGGGATAGAAGATGTCTCGAATCTGCGGGTAAGTCGGCGCGAAGTAGCCAGCATTGACGCCGGGCCACTCCATGAAATGCTTGCTCAGTGCTGAGCATCCGACCCAGGTCTTTCCCGAACCGAACCCAGCAACGAATGCGCGAAACTTGTGGGGCAACAGGAGGAACTGCGACTGCGGAACGTTAAGGCTCGGCATTCGGCTTCCTCGCATCCACTACGTCGACCTGAATGCGCGTCGGGATTGCCGGCTCATCATCAGGCTCATCCTTCCGGTGGCGATTGACGTAGACGTCGCCGACTTCCTTCGCAGCCTGCTCGAGGATCTGCATGGCCAGGCCGATGTTCTTCATCGTCTCGGCCTTCTCAACGAACCGGTTCATGGCTCGCAGACGATAGGCCCGGTTGGCGATCGGGATCTCGGCGGTTTCTTCGCGGAAGCGCTTGCGGGCATCTTCAAACATTGTCACCCAGCGCTTGGCCAGACCTTTCCCTGATGTCTTAGTGGGGTCGTGTGTCTCCACCTGCTGGCGGGTCACCGCTATCCCGTATTCCTTTTGGACGGCTTCAACAACCTGTGAAGGCGTGTCGAAGCACGCCAAGGCCTGAACGATAAAGGCCTTCACGTCGTTTTGAAGGGCTGCCATAGATTTTCATCCGTCCAGAGCCTGTCCAGAATCAGGCCGACTTGAGCAGACAGGTTCCGCAGGCCCTCGCAATGTTCATTTTCCCTACCTCGGCAGGATTGTTTGCAGCGTCCACCAGCTCTTGAACCGCAGGGCTTGCACCGTAGCGGCGAACAACACCGACGAACTCTTCAACGTCGTGTCCGCGCATCTCAAGCTTGGGCAAACCATCTTGGGTGAACTTGGGTGCGCCGTACTGATCCTTCGCTTGGGCGATGTGGTACAGCTCATGCTCGACCAAGGCGCAGAAGTCAGCATCGGAGCAGTCGGCGCAGTAGTCGGCTGCCAGCGTGATGATGTAGGCCGGCACGTCGCCGAACCAATCCAGCATCTGCTGTTCCATCCGGGCCTTCTGCCAACCGCCGGCGCGGAACGCTACCTGCTCTGCCTGGCCGACGACTGTGCGCCCCTTCTTTGTGAAAGCAGCAGACGCCCACATTACACGAAGGTCCGCATCGATCAGATGGGCGTGCTCGCCGTTGTGAATGCTACCGGTGTCGGCAAGGATCTCCGCCTGGAGCCAGCTCCAAACCTCAGGTGCTGGAGTCAGGCGAATGCTGAAGTTCGATAGTTCAGACAGCTCAAGCAATGACAAGGGAGGGTATGGCCTATCCATGGGTCACCTTGAACTTGAAATAGTGGCGCATTGCCGGTATTTGTGGGGTTCAACTCAATCGCAAGGAAAGCAGTATGGGTATTTCGGAAGACGCAAAAGTCGCTGTCAAATCTGTGAAAGGTAATCCGAACCTGTCCAGATCAAGCGCCGTCGCAGCGGCCATAGGACTGATTGCGTTACAGGCCCAAGCGGGCAAAGTAGATGACCTAGAAAAGGCCCTAGACAAACTTTCCTGTCTTGCTACAAAGATCCAGAATGCAGCAATGTAATTGAATGGTGCCGCATTCACACGCGGCACACCTACCGTGCGTACACATTCCAGAACCACTCTTCAATGATCCGGCGCAGCACTGGTTCGGTAAGCTCCGCTGCTGGCGTGTCGCCGGCGATCACTGATCGCACCATCTCAGACGGCAGTACGTGGACACCGTTGTCAGCCGTTACCGTCAGGTGGGGGCGCTGGTCAGCGATGTCGTGGATGTCTGCGGTCATACCTCCACCATCTTTTTGGTCTGTGCATGGGCGTGTCCGTGCACCTCGGCGAAGATTAGGCCCTAAGGTGAGCCGGCAGCCTTCGCTGCGTCGGGAGCTCTGGCGATCGCGCTATCCAGCTCGGTCAGGGCCTTGTTGATGTCCTGGTTCAATGGGAGCAAATTGTGCAAGCGAGTTACGTTGGTCATGTGGACTCCAGTGTCGCGACACAATTTTCCGATTCGCGATACGTGTCGCGTTATCTGTGATATTGCTGTGCAAGGCGCTGACGAAAAGTATCCACAAGGTGCACAATCCGCCCCTAATTTCAGGTCAGAATTTTGATGCCGATAGACTCAGCAACTGCAATGGCTCACGCCCGGGCAAATTTCAGATACCTAGACGAAGCCGAGACGGAAGACCAGCTTTCACAGCTGAAAAAAGGGGCGTCCGGCTATCATCTTTCGCTACTCAGAGCGAAGCTGATAAGCGATGACCAAATGTGTGCCCTGTCAGAAGAGCTCGATCGACTATGCCGCTTGCGGTCAGAATCCCTCTCATCACCACACAGACTCCGCTAACACTCGCGCCTTCTCCATTCGTCTCTTTCCCGCTTGAAAATATACATTTCCCGATTAATGTGAATGAATTGATCAGGAGTATTCCCATGGACGAAAACTTCGTAGTCCAGAAAAGGCCCACGAGTATCGGTGCGATTCAAAATTTTTATTATCGAATCGTCAATGTGAAAACAGGCGAATCGCTACCCGCAACTTTTTTCAGCCAAGAACAAGCCGACATCCAGTGCCTTCGACTGAATACAGATGCGTGCATGCCCTCTTCAATCGCTGACTTTGCCGTCTGATTCGCAACCCGACTGGTTGAAAAAGACTGCTCTCATTCCACCTTACGGGCCGGCAACCTTAAGTCAGTCACTCGGTCTGCGATGTTCCTGATCTTCTCCACTCCTAGAAAGCCTACCCAGCCGCCTGCAAAGGTGGCCATACTTTGAGGCAAGCCGAAGAAGTCCAGGCCGCTGATGATAGTCAATGTTAAGCAGCCGCAGATGGCGCCTTCAACCAGCATCTGGCGACGAGTTCCGCCCCCGTATGTGATTCGCAACACGGCCATCGCGCAGGAAAGCGCAGCCGCATAGAGGATCGGCGAATGCTGGCTCAACCACGCAAGCGCTATCGCCCATGTGTCTGGTTTGTCTGGCATGTTTGTCATCTCATTTCCTCCCCGTGAGGGAGTGGTTATTGATGGTCGAACGCGGCCTGCGAACGTGATTTGCTGTTAAACGTGATTTAAATCAAATAGCTACAGATTGTTCGACAATTCTTTGAATTTTTTTGATAGCGCAAAATCATTAGTTCATGAGCAATAGGAGGCCTCATGAAACACGCCGAAGTCTTTGTCGTCGAATACAAGCTCCACGGAGAGCCTAAGTCGTTCATCATCCGAACTAAGGTGATGAACAATTCAGAAGCCTGGCAATGGGCTAGCTGTGACGTAGGTATTGCACCCATCCCAAAACCAGGACGCCCTCCCCTCAAGCGCTTTACAAGGCCGATGGCAGAGCGCTTCGGGATTAGCGATGTGCAGTGGCGTGAATCAACCCCCGTTGCATGGGAGGAGGAATACGCGAACGCGAAATAGCAGATAGCCCTAACGGTGCAGAACACCCTGCTGCTTACGAGTTGCCGGCTATCGACGTCGAGGCTTACTCGAGAGCTGTCCTGGCTACAGGTAAATTCAAGGCAATAAAAAACCCGGCGCAACGGCCGGGTTTCTCTCAACGCCTGTCATCGGAGAGCGGTGTCGGCTCATCCGCTTCTGGGGTAACCCTCTCAGGGGGGGCTTTCCAGTCCTCTGGACGATCATCCGGCGGATTCTTCAGAGGGTCATATTTGTTTGGATCGTCAGGATCAAGTATCGGCTCATCCGTACCTGGTTCTGTTTTGGACGGCACAGAATTTTGAGTTTGGTCCTCGAAGCTCGAATCGGTAGACATAACCACCTCACCAATGAAGACCCATAAAGATTGGGCCGTAATCGTTGGAAGCCGTGCGAGTCACCGAGTGCTTTCACACAGATGAGCGGGCGATAAAAAACCCGACGCGGTGGCCGGGTTTCGAAGATGCCGTGCACTGGATGTAAGTTGCGCAGTATGGGAAAAGTACATCAAATTCCCCACCATAGCAACACCTTTATGCCGCATTCTCTGAATTTTCTGCGTGAATAACCTGCCATACAGGCTGTTGAGCCTGAATATCCACTTCCTTGATGACTTTTCTTAGGAAATTCCAGATGTCGAGCCAATCACGATCCCAGTGCTTGGGCTGGATAGCGATACCGTACAGCTTCATCATGGCGTCGGACACACGTGCCGGCCCCCAAGCATCGCCACCGTTTGCCTCGGCCTTGTAGGACTGTAGAGCAACAGTGATCAAGCAATGCACCTTTGCCGCCTTGGCGTCGGTGAGCGCGCCGAAGTCAGTGTCCGACCAGATCAGCTTCTCGGCGTTGAGCATGTGCACGACGGTCATACACGGGTGGTAGAGGTAGTGCCCCAACTGCTGCACCTGGAACGGCAGCGACTCGATTGCCTTTTGCACCTTGCCCATGGTCACGAGATGAGCGGCTCGATGTGTCGAACGGCCAATAGGCGTGCGGCGCGTCTCAGCAATGTGGATCTTCTGGCGCACAGCCATGATGCGCTCTTCCTTGTCCTCGCCCTGGGCGGCAAAGATGATCTCTCGAAGCGCGGCCTTTTCCTTTCTGACGACAGTCGCGGATTTTGCCCGGTCGGCCGCCGCCGCACTGATTGAGGCGTTCGACTCATGCTGTGCGTCTGTCCACGCTTGACGTGCGTTGATCAATTTCATGCTGCCTGCCCCTTTTTCAGTTCACGGGTCTTGGCCCGGTATTCAGCCCTGATGGTTTTGATTTCTTCGACGGTGTACTTGCGGGGCTCATGAGGCCCTTCGAGCCATGCAACTGTTTCGGCGTCGATGCGCTGTACCAACCGAATACGGTACTCGACCGCGTTACCGGACAGGTTGCGGTTGCACTTCACGCACTGGCGGTGGATGTTCAGCGGCTCGAAGCGCAGCTCCGGGCAGGCACCAACAGATCGGTAGTGCCCAGCGTCCCAGCGGCTGCCCGTCATCAGGTCGCTGTCGTTCGGCATCGAGTCGCAGCTGATGCAAGGGAGGTGCGCGTCACGCAGGCGAACGTACTCGTTCACAGCGGCCTGGGCTTCTCGCAAGTGATCCGCCCTGCTCTTCAGCTTCTCCTTGCGCACCTGGATCTCGCGGCGATTTCGCTGGGCGATGGCCTTGCGGGCTTTCTCGCTGTTCGCCGGCGCATGGGCCAGCGCGCATTTCGGGCTGCACACCACCTGCGTGGTGTTGAACATCGGGGCGAACTTCTCGCCGCAGGCCTTGCAGATTTTCTGCTTCACATCCTTGATGGCAGTCCGCATCAGTACCGCCCTCCCCACTTGTCCTGCTCCGTCCAGCGCACGTCATGCTCGGCGCCGAAGGCATGCATCAGCTCGAATAGATCGCTGAACCACTTCTGCGACTGCTTGCGGGTCGATACGGCCATCACGACAAAGCCACCGTCGAGCCCAGGCTCCGCGCGCTGCTTCTCCAGTGAGGCGCTGAAAAGGAACTTCCAGTCCTCACTGGTGAGCTTCTTGCCGTGCCAGATCACCTGCTCTGAGACGTCCTTGAGCATTGCCCACATTTTGCGGTTGCAGACGTCCGGGCGTTTCTCGTCGCGGATCACCACCACCTTCGGCTTGCTCAGGTCGATGGCATGCAGCGCGCCGGCGAGGCGGCTGATGTCGCTCCGGTCGCGGATCGTGTACTCGGGATTCATGGCTGCACCACCTTGCTTGGGAGCGATTCAATCATTTCGCCGAGTTGCTTCGTCAGGCGCTCGTTCTCGGTCAACAGCTCCAGCGCCACCTCGTCCACGGTCTTCTCGCCGAGAAAGTCCTGAAGAGCCTCAGTGTTACGTTTCCAGGTCGCGCAATCTGCGCGGTATGACGCGGCTTCAGCCCAGAGCAATTTCTGGAGTTTCTGTTTGTCGATGGTCATTGAGCAGCGCTCCTTGCTTTCAATTGTTCGGCCTGCTGAATCAGCAACGCCCGGCGATCGGCCAGCTCATTGGCTGCCAAAATTCGCAGTTCTGTTTTTTCCTTGTCCGAGGCTTTGCGCATGGCCAGCATCGAGTCCTTCACCGCGGCGAGCTTCTCCCGCAGTTTTGGGGAGGGCCGTGCTACCTCGCCGGTGAGCAGCGCGACGACGGCACGGCCGTCTTCAGTGACCGGCGCGACACTCAAGTCGGCCAGGTACTGCTGAGCGCGCTCCTGTGGGATTCGCTGCATTTGCACAGCTTTGGTGATCGCCTGCATGCGGCGGTTGGCGTCGAAGCCGACAGACACATGCCAGTTCACCTCCTTGCTGTCCTCCCGGGCTTGCCCTACCAGACGCTCGTAAGCGCTGTTGAACGCCATGCGCGCACCAACCTTGTCGCCGGCATCGAGGACAGGTTTTGCAGCAGCCAAGGCGAGCTGAATTTCATCGGTCAGCACCACGGTTTCAAATTCATCGTTGGTGGTCATGGCGATCGCCCATGCTTCGTCCTTGCCCGGGCGGCCGTCAGCGGCCTGCACTCGCTGGAGGATGTCGGCCATCGCCAGCTTGCCTTTCACTTCGAAACGGCAAGCCTTCAGCGCAGCTTTCACGGATGGCACCGAGTAAGCGCAAAGGTCTTCGGCCATCATCGCCGCGGTGCCTGGGTTCATTTCCTGCCCCATGGCCTCGGCGGTGGCGCAGATCGCTGCTGCGAGGCTGGCAACCTGCTGATCATTCATTTCAAATGTACTCATTGCGTTCCCCTGCTTTGCGCTTGGCCAAGACCATTTGTGCGGCCTGCTCAGCGGCGGACACGTTCGCCTCGGTGCGCTCCATCTGGCGTGCGGTTGTCCCGTTGATGCGCTGACCGGTCACCCACTGGGTGTGGTAGCTCTCGGCGTTGGCCAGCAGTTCGTTGAGGCTGTGGCACTTGCGCAGGACGCCGGCGTCGCTGGTCTTCAGGTAGTGAGCGGCGACGTGGTGGGCGACATCGGCGCCGAGCCGGTCGACCAGTTGGCCGAGTTGGCCACCAACCTTGGCGTTCCACACCGGCCAGGTGCTGTAGCGCTTGCGGTAGGCCATGGCGTAGTTCGCCCAGACCTTGAAGGTTTTGCAGGACTGGTCTTTGGGGCCTGGCATGTCGGCGGGAATCTCAACCCGTGGCGTATCGGTACGATCGACCACCAGCACTAGGTTGCGGGCCGGCTTGTCCGGGCTGACTTGCAAGTCCTGACTGGTATCCTGATTGGTACCCTGATGATTGGTATCCTGATTTGTCGGAGATTTTTCCGACCTTGGCTCGGATTTTTCTCCGACCTTGCTCGGATTTTTTTCCGAGGTAGATCGGATTTTTTTCCGACCTTCGTTCTTCGGTGGGGTCGGATATTTTTCCGACCCATCCAGTTTCTGGTTCCACTCAATCGCCTTCTCGGTCAGGCGGAACAGCGTGATGTTCGAAGTACTGGAAAGCTCAATCAGACCGGCCTCTTCTAGGGCCTTCAGCATGCGGTAAGCGGTGTCCGGCTTATCGGTAAGAAGCGGCAGCTCCTCGATGATCTTGGCCTTGCTCAGCGCGAAGAAAATCCCGTCGTCAGTCTTGATTGGCTTGGTCCAGCTCGGGCATCCGTAGACGAAGGCGAACAGCAGGGCCTGCTGAGAATTCAGCCTCCACTCCAGCGCCTTCACCTGATTGATGGTGACGGTGAACTGCATCTCAGGTGTTCCTGACGTGAACGGAAAAGATAAAAGCTTGCGACACGTTTTGAGAACTCTGAAAACGTGTCGCGACATTGGTTGGGGTATTGCTGGAATTGGGTTGGCTCTGCATAATCGGGCCTCTCTAGTTTTGCAAATGAGCCGACCTTCTCCGTCGGCTTTTTTGTGCCCGGGATTTAGGCAATCTTCAAATTCGGTCGGTGTTTCGCGAGCAGTGCTTCCGCCTTCCGGCCAAGCTCCCCTGCTCGCGCTTCAACTTGACGGCAGTGCTCGGCGAACGCGGGCAGGTGCGGCAGGTCTTCTTCGCACATCACCTGGTCGTCAAATACTTCGCTGCCGGTGTCGATTACATCGCCCAGTGCGCGGATCAGCGCACCGAAGCTTTTGTTGGCGCATTGGTCGCTCTGCATTTGGCGGGCACCGGTCAATCCATGGCGGGCTGCCAGTTCGTTGATGCAGTTGTCGCGGTACTCGGGCTTCAGAGCATTCACCCAAGACTCCTCAAGCCAAGACGGCATCTCCTGATCGCCGGAGAGCCAGCGCTGAACACGTTTCAGCCAGCGGCCGGTTGCCTTTACGAACTCGTCGATATCGTTCAAACGCGCCAATTCACTGAAGTCCGGGACTTTTGCCTCCTTGATCCTGTCCGCAGGAACACTCAGATAGATCTCCCGGGCCAGCAATTGCGCGAAATGGTCCTGGCTCAAGCTGGTGCGCGCGATCTGGTTTTGAGCGTGCGCGATCAGAACCTGATCACGGGTCTGTACGATGTGTCCTGGACTGGACGTTTCCATGGGGACTGTTCTCTTCTAATGTGGCTTCAACGGATTGGCGGACAGGGATGACACTTAGGCGGCCATCTCGGCCCAAGGAAACGACGGACACAGGTTTTCTTTTTTGAAAACACCTTCGGTCAGCGCCTCCGCACGTTTGGCAATAACCGGAGACATGCCGTGCTTCCCCCGAACCCATCCGGAAACGGTGCTTTGATCAACCTTGAGCTTTTCGGCGGTGGCCTCCTGGGTGCCGAAGTAGTCAACGAGGCCCTTGTAAATTGCGTTCATGATGCCCCTCCATACGGGAATACCCATATATTAGGTTATGGGAATACCGATTTGCAAGGGTATGGGAGCGCCCGTAATACTTCGCGAATGGAATTCAAAGACCGACTCAAAGCAGCCCGCCGCCACGCCAAGCTCAATCAGACTGAGCTCGCAGAGCGCGCCGGCCTCACGCAGACCTCAATCTCAGATTTGGAGAGGGGTAAATCGAAAGCGACTGCCTTCGCAGCTCAGATCGCCTCAGTTTGCGGCGTATCCCCTATGTGGCTCGCAGAAGGCGTCGGCGACATGGTAAAGGGCGCGACTGAACAGCATCCTGAGCGAATCCAGCCCAGCATAAAATTGGGAACCATCGAGACCTGGGACGACGAAACCCCGCTCGATGACGATGAGGTCTACGTCCCCTTCCTACATGAAGTCGAGCTGGCGGCCGGATCGGGCAGATTTGCCATCGAGGAAAACGCCAACTCACGTCTGCGCTTCAACAAGAAAGATTTGCGTAATAACGGCGTTCAGTTCAGCAACGCGAAGTGCGTTAAGGTCGGCGGCAACAGCATGATGCCCGTGCTGCGCGACGGCGCCACGGTTGGCGTGAACGTCGGCAAGAATTCACTGAGCGATATAGTCGACGGCGAAATGTACGCTATCAATCACAATGGACAGCTTCGTGTGAAGCAGGTCTACCGCATCCCAATAGGGCTACGCCTGCGCAGCTTCAACCGCGACGAACATCCGGACGAGGACTACACGTTCCAGCAGATCCAGGAACAGCAGATATCGATCTTGGGGCATGTGTTTTGGTGGGCGATGTACTCGCGCTGATGGATGAATTTTGAGGGAAACGGATGTCTATTCCTGCACTAGACGCCAGAGGACTTCTTCCTGGTGGCGTACATCTCGGTACGTTGCGAGATATCGAGCAGCGCTTTCTTTTCAATCAGTACAGGTCTGACCTTTACTACCAGGTTAAGGGTTTTCTCGACGGTGAGCTGTGAGAAAAGGCTTTTGGACTACAGCTTGTACTGGGCGGAAGCTTCTTCTCCGACAAAGAGCACCCGGCCCATAGCCGGGCTTCCTGTTTCTGCCCGACTGCCTTCCGCCCTCGAGCCTCTCACTCGCCTATGCTCAGTTCTTTCCTCCCATCCTTAAAAGCTGACTGCCCCTGAGCGGCAATGACGAATGGAGCTCTTTGCACATCGTAAAATGAAGATTTCTTCATCATCGGTCAAAGCTGCTTTTGATCGAGAATTAAAGCTCGGCAAATGTGTCTATTTGTTACAAACAACAAGGACTTGCCGCCATGAAATTTTCAAAACTCTGCCAAACGCTGTGCAACTGGTCGGGAAGCCCACGAACCTTCCTTGCTGCGGTGGTATTGATAATGATTTGGGCCAGCACCGGCCCGATGTTCCACTACAACGACACCTGGCAACTGATCATCAACACCTCAACAACGATCATCACGTTCCTGATGGTCTTTCTGATCCAAAACACCCAAAACCGTGACAATGACATCCTTCATCTTAAAATTGACGAGCTTATCCGCGCCAACAAGGAAGCCCAGAACGCGGCGCTGAACCTTGAGGCAATGGGAAATAAGGAGCTAAGAGATCTGAGGAAAGAATACACGACGATTGGGGAGAGCGAGACGATGTGCGTACAGCCGCTTCCTCTTCAGGACGCCACCGGAGACACCTCACCTCCAACCATAACCCCTTGATCGTGGCTCGAGAGCGCAAGGGGGTCGCCGCAATTCCTTTTGTGAGTTCGCTTGACCCCCTCGGCGCCTGACCTACACTCTCCCCGCCGGCAGTAGGATAGTAGGTGTTTTCCAAACGCCCAATTCTGCAGTAACGAGGGACGTTCGGATGACGAATTACGAAATGGATTCCGGAAACCATTGAATAAACGGGGCGAACTCCGAAAAGCCAAACGAGTAGGAATTTAAATATGGAGATTTAATTCATGACTGCTCAAGAACATCTTGTAGGTGGATGGACTCCCTATCACAAACTGACCCCTAAGGACCAGGAGGTCTTCAAAGAAGCTTTGGCGGGTTTTGTAGGTGTGAACTACACCCCCGAAGAGGTTTCGAGCCAAGTAGTCAACGGCACAAACTACCGCTACAAGTCGAAAGCGACGCTGCCAGGCTCGCCAAGTAGCTGGCAGGCGATCGTTGAAATCTACGCTCCTATCAATGGCAAGCCGCACATTACTCAGATCCATCGGATCTAAAAAAAGCGCCAATCTTCGGGCCTTCGCAACCTAAGGCCCGAAGATTAATAACGTCACCCTGAGTACCTGCTCTCCCAATCCCGCCCTCAGACTCCCCACTCTCTCGATCTAATATCGCCCCAGCGTAGCGGACGAGCTGCCTCCATTCAGCACCTGTTATGAGCCCTCGCACTTCCATTGCGTCAGCCATCTTCAGCAGATTGTCGTACTGTTCTTCAACCGACATCTGAGTTTCAGGCTCTCTCGCGAGCTGTAGCCATGCGGCGAGCGCCTTATTCTTTTTGTCCAAGTACATGACCGGTGCCTTTTTGTAGTTCTTAACCGTTGAGCACAGGGGTGCGTGCTCAGCATTCCAACAGCTGACGCACATGTAAAACAAAGCGCGCAGAAAAGACAGACCCTGTGATCGGGTTCTTATTTCTGCCAGTCCCTGATCGGATCTGCGACCCAAATCCTATCCGCAGGAGAAAGCACCGATGCTCGACCGGTTAAATCTAACGAGCCCGCCAAGCGCGGGATTTTTGCGACCAGAAATACGGGAGAATCAAATTTATGGGAATGCCCATTGACACAAAATATGGGATTACCTATATTTGGCTCATCGCAGCGACACACAGCCACTGCGAAGGGCCTAAAGAGACCCGCCGCTCTTTAACAGTCAGGAATCTTCGCGGATCGATCCCCGGAAACGGGCACAGCGCGAAACACAAACTTCGATCCCCATGCAGGCTCTGGAACCTGCCGGACTTCCCATATGGGAGGACGCCAAACCATGCAAGCCAGCCGGCGAAGAACACCGAACACGAAATGTGTGACGCAGGCCAGGTGGGGAAACCGCGGCGCCGCGCATGGAATGGAAAACAGATTTCACTGGCTGGCCTTGGCGACAGGGCCAGACGGGAAATCAACCGATCAAGCACGGAGCATCAAATGAGCGAACAAACACTTCAAGCGCTGCTCGCCGAGCGCGTCACTGCTTTTGCAAACAGCGACAAGCCAGTCGAAATCATCGACGAGCACGTCAAGCAGATGTTCACGAACGTGGTCGACAACTGCTTCGGCCGTTATGGCGACATGGGTAAGCAGGTCGAAGAAGCAATCAAGGCCGCGCTTCCAGCTAATTTGACCGAAATCTTTGAGCTGACTCGCTACAACGCAATGATCGCTGCTGCTTTGAAGGAAAAGTGGGAAAACAGCGGCGTCGAAGCCGACATGGTGCGCCTGTCGCAGAAACAGATCGACGAGGTGCTGAACAAAGATGCGATGCCGGAAGTGATCAGCCTGCAGGAGTTGCTGGAAGCCTTCGTCGAAGACCACAAAGAGTCGGCAGCCGAAGAGCACTGGGAAGCTCCGGACATTCGTTTCCAGCCATCCGACTACGGCGGCATGCACATCTACTTCGACAAGGAACCGAAGGGTCACGGGGCTTCGACCTACTCCCGACGCTCCGAGCACAGTGAATACATGCTCGGCAACGCGATCCATATCAGTTTCGACCGTTATGGGAAGGACCGAAACGAAAAGGGTCATGAAGTCGGATCGGTATACGCCGCCAAAATCGACAACGAGAAGATCAGCCAAACCCTGAAATTCCGCTCTCCATTCGAAAAGATGGTCGCTGCACTCTACTTCGGTAAATCCAAAATCATCGTCGATTGCGATGAGGACGAGTTCAGCTACGGCATCTACGACTGACCAACCAGCGCCACGACAGCCTGTCGTTAACTGCCCGATCCTCTCTTTGAGAGCGCATCGGGGTGTGATCTGAGGCCAAGCCTCGGGCGGCGGATGTGCCAACAGGTAGCCTTCAGGGCTGCCCCATCCGCTCAATGCCGGTTGAGCCCCGGACAGATCAAACCCCGATGCGGACGAAGCTGCGGCCTATAACCGCCCACCTGCATGCAGCACCAACTGAGAACGGCGAGCGTCCGCCAAGATGCCAACGGCGCGCATTGGAGGATGACCATCATGAAATAGATGAGCTGCTCTACCTCGAGCGGCGCGGCAAGCCTGAAGGCCTACGCCCATCACTCATACAGGCAGCGGACAGTAGGCCGTCGATGTTACCGCGCATCGGCCGAATGCGGTAGGCCACCCCACGCACGTCGACAATTTGATGCTGCAAACCCAGATCGACGCCAGTAGCGGGTCTGGGTGCTTTGCATATCAATCAGGTAGAAAAATTGAATTAGCCAGTTGCCCGCCCGGTCAAGAATTATGAACGCAGAAAATCTGACGAGGTGACAGCAATGACTATCCAAGCAGAGACACTCGTACAACTGACCGAAGCGCTCCAAGAGCGCGGAATGAATCTGGTTTCAGATGTTCACTTCACCCGCGCGCCATACCGGCAAAATCATCGCTGGATTTGCATCGTAGAGTAACCATGCTCGTTGCCGGCGGCTCGGACTAAGACTCCACCGCCGGCCCCACTAAACCGCTACACCGTTATCCCTCCCTACACCCTCCAACACCACCCGAATGCACTCCCCTCCGCGCCCAACGGCAACCAGCGGAGCGAACGAGTGCATCCGAGTTTTGTTGGATCAACACCCCGCCACTCTGGAGGCGCCCATGTCAGCTTTGCGCAAGCACATCCCGGAAGACGACTTTCTCGACACGGAGGCAGGTCAGGAATGGCTGACCGAGTCAGTCGACGATTTGCTTTATCGACGCCACGTCGAGGCTCCAAATCCGGTAGGTCGCAGCAAGGTCTTGGTCAACGCTGACCACTTACCGGAAGCGTTGGCGGATCATATGGCTGCGAATCCGGATCCCGATCGGTACATCGAGAAGATTTTGATCGAACTGATCTGTCGCGGGGATGGCGGTGTACTGCACAAGTGGGCCATTGAAGCCGTCGGCGGTGATCCGCAGATCGTTCGGTCCCTCGCCAACGACCTGGTCGCGGTGCACGCCAACGAATACCGAGATGCCAAGCGTGAAAGCGATCGCGTAGAGCAGGAGTGCGGGTTTTGAGCCCTCACATCCTGATCGACCAAGCCCTTGATGGTGTGTCAGCGCCCGCCGGCGAAGAAGGCATCAGCCTGCTAGTGCAGGGCCTGATCACCCGCCTCTTCACTGACGGCGCGATCACCATCGACGAGTTCAACCACTACTGCAAACGCCTGCGTGACAACTGTCAGCGGCGCAAGGAGGACGCATGAGTACGGCACCGGACAAATCGCTCATCGACGAGCAGCTCGAGGACATCGAACACAAGATCGCCCTGCTCGGCTTCGGCCTTCCCTTTAACGAGGTCATCGGTCGCAAGCGCGAGGACCTGGTCGCGAGTCTCCCGCAGCGCCTGTCTGTGACCATGAAAGGCGGCCGCATCGCCGCGAGGGTTAGGTCGTGAGCTTTTATGAAGACAGCGTGGCTGACGGAAGCCACTGCATGAGCTGCTGCCAGCTCATTGGCGAGGATGTCGGATATCCACGGGCTTGCCGGAATTGCGGCGGCGAAGGCAGCGAGCCGAACGCCGAGGGACATAAAAAGCGAATGAAGGCTGAGGCCATGCAGCGCTTTGACGTCTGGCTGGCTCGTACCGGCCTCGCCCACAAGAGACACAACAATGGCTATCACGTCGTGTTGACGCTTCCGGACGGTCGCATGATCGACTGCTGGCCAAGCACGAAAAAGTGGCAGCTTCGCGGGCAGCGCATCAGCCGAGACGGAAAAGCGCTTCATGAGCTGGTGCTACAGCAACTGAGGCCGTGGTCGTGACCGGCCGCCAATGGGCGCGTCGCCTGATCATCTGGCGCGGCGCGCTCTCTTCCCTCGGCGTTTTCACCTTCCTGATGCTGCTCAGCGCCCTCGCCGACCGCGTCACTCAATAAACCAAGCATTCAAACGCTGCGCACCGCGCGGCAAGGATTCCTCATGTCCACGAATACGCGGATCTGGGATCAGGTCAATACGACCGATCCGAGTGCGACAAAGAACTTTACCGGTATGGGCGGCTTCAAGGGTACGGCCATCAAGCCGACCTACCTGATGCGCAAAGCCACCGAAGTGTTCGGCCCATGCGGTGAAGGTTGGGGCTGGACCATCCTTGAAGAACGATTCGACGAAGGTGGCCCGCTGCAAGCCCCGACCAAGGAATGGCCGACCGCGCCACTGATCAACGCGAAAGTCCACACCGTGAGAATTGAGCTTTGGTACCAGGGCGAAGGCGGACAGAAATGCACGGTGACGCACTACGGGCACACGCCGTTTGTCCTCCTGCAGCAAGGCAAGATCATCACCGACTGGGAGGCGGCAAAGAAGTCGCTCACAGATGCCATCGGTAAATGCCTCCAGCCGCTCGGGTTCGCCGCGGACATCCACATGGGACTGTTCGATGACGCCGCATATGTCGAAACAGTTCGGGATGAGGTGGCACTGAACAAGGCAGAAGATCGGGTAGCGGAAGAAGATCGTCAGAAGCAGGAACGGCTGGATTACATCAAATCGGTCATCGACACCATGGCTGGCGCCCAGTCCGCCCAGGAACTGAAGAAGATCCACGACGTCGCCGTACGCAAGCTGACCATTCGAAAGGACACCAGAGGTGCCGAGCGCATTTCACTGGAGTGGAAGCGCATCACCGAAGCCACTGAGCGGGAGAACGCAGCATGACTCAACTTTACGCACTGACCGGCAAGCTCGCCGAACTTCAGGGAATGGCCGACACCGATGATGAGGGCCTGAAAGAGGCCCTGCAGCACGCCATGGATGAGATTCAAGGCGAGTTCGAAGTGAAGGCCGACAACATTGTCATGCTGCGCCGGAACATCGAGAGCGATATCGACGCTATCGACAAAGAGGTCGAGCGCCTCAACGAACTGAAACGCGTGAAGAAAAACAGCATTTCCCAGATCAGTGATTACCTGCGCCGGAACATGGAAGCCGCGGCGATCAAGTCAATCAAGCGACCGCTGTTCACAATCACACTGGCCCTGGCGCCCGAAAAGGTGATCGTCGACAAGGAAGATGAGATTCCTGATGACTTCATCGAAACGAAGACTGTGTTCGCCCCTGACAAAAAGTCGATTGCGTCGAAGCTCAAGGAAATCCGTGATCACAACGACGCGGTGCGCAAGCGCATCGAAGCCGGCGAAGACGCGGAACATGAACTGCTACCGGAACCGGTCTGGGCTCACCTTGAGCGCGGCGAAAGCTCGATCCGGATCAAGTGAGGCCAACATGATCAGCAATCATCTCAACGACGTCGTGCGGCGGCGTCAGGACGCAAACGACCTTTCCGCTCAAATTGCCCAGTACCTAGGCGCTGGCGGAAAGATCGACGTGCCAGAACCGGCGCCGATCAAGTTCACCAGCACCTCCGAGGGGAAGCATCCGCCAAGTTTCCATCGACCGAAAGTGAAGGATGAGACAACCGCTCGCGTTGCGCGAATCCGAGAAATGGCAAAGACGCTGACCAGGAACGAGATCTGCGAGCGGGAAGGAACTGCGCTAGCCACGCTGAAAGCAATCGCGTCCAAGCACGCCATCAAGTTCCAGGTTCGGCAGAAGACCGGCACGGCGCCGAACAAGGCGCCGCCCGATCTGGAAGCGCGATTGGTCGCGCGGATCAAAGACTACATCGCCGGCGGCATGAACCGGAGCCAATGCTGCAAAGCTCTGGCTATCAGCTACAACATGCTCAACCGGATCATCCGGGACAACGAGATCGATTTCCCAAAGCTGAAACCTGCATTTCGATGAGAAGAACCATCAACCGGGCGGCCACGCGCCGCCGACAGACCTGGCTGGACTTGCCGGCCAGCGGAATTGAAGAGGTAGGCCATGGCCGAAGTACAGGAGCCGACGAAGGAATCGATCAAGCAGAAGAAAAAGCGCGAGAAGGCGGCAGCGAAAGATGCTGCATTGGGCGTCGAGAAGTTTACGGTTGAAGTGGCCGGCGTGTTCAAGCCTGACCTGAAGCGCTTGATGAAAGAACACGGGTTCAACAATCAGCAGGAGGTTTATCAGAACCTGTTGCGCAACGTGATCGCCGCGGATTTTGAAACGGCGGCGGTGATGCTCAGGAGTGTCACGACACCTTTTATTATTGTTGAAAAGGTGTCGCAGGAGTTTCGCAATGAAAGCTTGCGAATCCTGCACGACTCACCAGGTGAGCCAGAGGACGAGATTATTTGCCCGCTATTGCTTTGAACTGATCCCAGGCACCTATCAGCTCTTTCCGAGCATCGGCGACATGAGGGTGATCCAGCTCCACGAACTTGCTGTGACGCTGAATAATCTCTCGGGACTCTTGGTGCAATGTTTCGTGGTCAATACCAAGTTTATCGGCTGCAGCAAACGCCGCCACAAGCGCCTGTTCCAATGCAATTTCACGATCAGTCGCCATTTTCGCACTCCCTTCGGCCTCATGCCGAACGGAAAACATAACCGAATTGACACGATCGTGCCATGAAACTATGCCACCACCGGTCACCGAGGGTGACGCCCGGTGCCAGGTGATGGTAGCAGCGCGAGACGAACCATCACCGGGCGCACCAGCGCCGCCGACAGGCCTGGCTGGACTTGTCTGCCAGCGGAATTGAAGAAGTAGGCCACGGCCGAGAGCAACGCGGAACGGTCAGAGAAGGCCGCGGCGAAGAGGAAGAGTCGCGGCGAAGTAGAGGTTCGGTTCCACACCCTGCCCGCTACGCGCCAAGCCCTTGCTGAGCTTATGGCTTGGAGCGGCATCGAGGAACCGGGTGAGGCGATCACGCTGATGATTCACCACCTGCACCGGCTCGGACCGGGCGGCGCGCTTCCACTGCTTGAGCCCCCGCCGCGACACGAATACGTAATACCCGAAAACGTGTCGCGGAAATTGCAGCTGGCCTATCAGCGTGAAGCCCTTCGGATAGAGCGGGATTGATCAGAGCTTTTTCCGTGCGATGAAAGCATCGGCATGAGCATTCATGTGTAGCCGAGCATGCTCTTCGTTATCCCACGGACCTGAATGCTCTTCTTCGATCCTACCATCGGCGGCTCAACGGCTACATCCAACCGGCCGATCCAGGCAATGGTTGGTGGCCCGACACGCTGTGGCCCGAAAGATATTTTCACTTTCGGTGCATGTTCTGGATATTCGTAGGATTCCCAATACGCCATATCGCTCTCCTTGATCCGGCCCGATGCCGGGCCGAACACAAATTCCCCACTTCTACGAATCACGCCAGCCACGCTCTACAGCAAGAGCGACTCTGAATAATCGCCGATCGTCTCTGTATAAGTCGCCAAGTCAACTATCTGCCGTAAGCAGATAACGATGTCCAGTTTCTGCTGATCGTCTGGAAGACCAATCCACTTGAGCATCATTCGAGCGTCTTCCTCGATAGCCGCAAGTGCGTCGATATCACTTTGCAGTCTCATTTCGGCCTCCTGCCAGACTGAAACCCACTAAGACAAATAGCCTAGAAAACTAAATAACGCCAGCCGGCGAGGATCCCCTATGTCCGCACAACAGAAATTGCCTCAGTTCATCCATTGTCAGCCGAGCATGGGCCTGCCGTTCGAAAAGGAACTGGTGATTGACCTGTTCGCTGGCGGCGGTGGCGCCAGCACCGGCATCGCCCGGGCATACCGGGAGCCGGACGTGGCGGTAAACCACAATCCAATCGCCCTGGCTGTGCACCGCGCCAACCACCCCACGACAGCGCACTACGTCGCGGACGTTTTTGAGGTGGAGCCTCGCGAGGCCACTGGCGGTCAGCCAGTCGCGATCATCTGGGCATCGCCAGACTGCCGCCATCACAGCAAGGCAAAGGGCGGCGCGCCGCGTGATCGTGGTGTTCGCGGGCTGGCTTGGGTGGTGATCCGCTGGCTGTACGTCACGAAGTCGCGCCTGCTCTTCCTCGAAAACGTTGAAGAATTCTGCGACTGGGGTCCGATCGACGATGACGGACAGCCGATCAAGTCTGAACGGGGTCGCACCTTCAAGGCGTTCATTGCCGCGATCAGCACCGGATTGCCCGCTGATCATCCGGACATGCGGGAGATCATCGAGGCGATCGGAGAGTTCGTGCCGGTGGAGGCTTTGGTGCGAGGTCTTGGCTACAACGCTGAGTGGCGGGAGCGGATCGCGGCGAATGCCGGAACCCCGACCATCCGCAAGCGCCTTTATCTGGTGGCGCGCCGGGACGGGAAGCCAATTGTCTGGCCAGCGCCAAAGCGCCACAAGCGGCCAGCGGCGAAACAACTGCCGTGGCGCTCGGCGGCAGAGTGCATCGACTGGAGCAACCTCGGTCGCACGATCTTCCGCGACAAACCGATGGCTGAGAACACCATGCGCCGAGTCGCCAAGGGCTGCTGGCGGCACGTGTTGACCAGCGCGAAGCCTTTCATTGTCCCTATGCGGGGCACCTCATCGGCGCACACCTGCACGCACGGTACCGACGAAGCGCTTTCCACAATCAGTGCGGGCGGCACCCATCACGCACTGGTTCAGCCGGTTGCATCCCCCTTCCTCACCGAGTGCGCCAACGGATCAGCACAGCGCAACTTCGACGTGCAGGAGCCGCTGCGCACGCAGGTTGCCCAGGTCAAAGGCGGACACTTCGCGATGGCGGCTGCGCACATGACCGCGTTCGGGCAGAACGCAGCGGGCAGCTCGCCTGACGATCCAACTCAGACAGTTCTGGCCGGCGCCGCGCGTCACGGCATCGTCACTGCGTTTTTCGAGCAAGCGAATGGCGGCTTCTACAAAGGCGATGGCCGATCGGCTTACGATCCGATATCGACCATCTGCCAGTCCGGCGCCAACCAGCGGCTGGTGAGCGCTTACCTGGTGAAGTACTACGGCAACGAGAAGGATGGCATTTCGCTTCATGAGCCGATGCACACGCTACCGACGAAAGATCGCGTGGCGGTTGTCGAGACGGTTCAGGTGCCCGACACGCTAACTCCTGAGCAGATGGAAGGCGCCCGGCGCTGCGCTGCCTTCATGCACAAATACCTGCCGGAGCACTTCAAAGATCCGGGTGAAATGGTGATGGTCGGCGGCTACGTACTGATCGATATCACGCTGCGCATGCTGCAGCCGCCTGAGCTGAAAGCTGCTCAGGGCTTCGAAAAGGACTACATCATTGATCGCGGGCTATTCATCGATCCGTTAACCGGTGAGGAAGAGTGGCGAGAAATCAAGAAGGTCGACCAGGTGCGGCTGATCGGCAACAGCGTCTGTCCGGATGAAGCCGAGGATCTGGTCGCCGCCAACGCCGCAGACATCATCGAGCTTTATCAGCGCCTCGCAGCATAACCCACCCTCCACCGCCCGGGCATGCCCCGGCATAGGACGCCCCATGCCCACAGAAAAGATGAAGGCCTATCACGTCGGTGAAGGCTCCGAAGGTGAACATGTCATTACCTTCGCAACCAACAGCGCCACGGCGCGTCGCGAGGGCGGTAACGAGCTGAACCTGACCTTCGAAGAGGTTGAATTCTGCCGGCGCGCACCTTGGGCTGACGAGTTTGCCGGTCAGCGGTTCATCCCGGCCAGGGCATACCACGCCAATGGCTGGTGGCTGCACTGCAACAACTGCGAGAACCCGCTGTACGAGGACGAGGAAGACGATGACGGCAACCCGCTCACGATCATCTACAACGGCCGGCACGCTTACTGCGATCAGGACTGCAAAGAATCGCGCGACAAGCTGATCGCCGATGCGAATGCCAAGGGCGAAGCCTTCAAGGCGAAGGTGCTGGCCGAACGTCCGGACCTCACTTTCGACAACTTCAAAATAGGCTATCCGTGGGTTGTCATGTCCGGCACGTTCAAATTTCCGGGCTGCCAGTTCGGTGGGTCGGTCTACGACCAGGAGGACAGCGGCGATCTGACCTGGTACGTGGCCCAAGGCGACAAGGCGGCTTGGGACATTTACCAGCAGGAACGAACGACATGACCGAGACTTTTTGAGCGCGAGCCGCTCCCAAGGGAATCGCGGCCGGGAGGGCTTTAAGATTTTTTCTCGGAGACATTTAGAAATGAGTTCCACGCAAGATACGCCTCGTGGTGCCTTTCAGTGGCTATTTCCCACTCATCCCCTGAAGTTTTGCGGGCTGTGACAAGCATCATCATTCCGGTAGTAGCTGCATCCAACTCAAGCAGCAATTTGTAAGATTCAAGTCTGAAGTCGTCAACAGCTTTCATAGTTTTATCCTCGAGTAGTAAGCACTACGAGACGAAGTGCGAATACCCTCGAGTGGTTGATTGCTGAAAATGGGAATGATTCAGTTATTCTTTCGCCTATACGAATCGATCAGGCAGCTTTATAGGCGTAAAACACAAATAGTCTATTTAGCTTGACGCGATCCCTGACGAGGGAGTGATTCCGCCCCCGAAAACGGAGTAGTATTTTCAATTCTCTCAGCAAATTCTCTCGCTTGCTCAATCCCCCACTGCATGGCCTGAGTCATCGTCTCTCCGGGACGAGACAGATATGCATCCTCGAAAAGCATCGAGCCTTGTTCTCCGTAGACGCCTACAAACAGCTGCGTTTCGCTTTTCCGGGAGAGTCGAACATGAATGTCGATGAGCAAGCCATTTTTTAGTCTTTCTTCGTGTTGGCGGCAATGCAGGTCGGAGTCGGTCCAATCCCAAAATTTTTTGCCACGCTGGCTCATTTAAGTTAATCCAAAAAATAAAAATGGAGTATGCCGCAAGCGCCTCGCGTTCACGAAATAACATTTCAGTATCTCAGTTCATTGCTTTACTCCCTCCCCTCAAAGTCAGCCGCTATAGCGGCAAGGACGAAGTCATGCCTAGAAAAAACCACCTGATCGTCGACTCAGGATGCACTCAGGATAATGAGCGCTGGGCGCTCTCCGCATGCGGACTGAATGAAGAAACCGAAAAGCAGTGGGACGGCACCCACAACCGGGACTTTGTAAGCTGCAAACAGTGTCAGGCGAAAATGCCCAAGCCGCGGGCGGCGCCGGAGCCTTTCCACAAAGAGCGACCCATCCTTTTCAACGGAGCGATGGTTCGCGCAATCCTGTCCGGGCAAAAGACGGTCACGCGCCGCCCCATCAAAGGGAATCAGATCCCGAGCCGCAGCACATCCGATTTCCCTGAACATCAGTGGATCGCCGTAGTTCAAGACCATCCACGTTGGGGTTTCGCTGCATTCGGTGCGTCTGAGGAAAAATGCGCGGCGGAGCTGGCCATGTACGGTGGCTGCCCGTACGGACGGCAAGGCGATCGGCTGTGGGTGCGCGAGACGACAGAAGCGGACGAGGACCGCAGCGACACCGTGGTTCTTTCGCGATATGCCGCTGACCGGGCGCCAGTGCTGTACGCAGGTAGCGAAGACCCTGAATACAACGGTTCAGTGGCCCACTGGGATTACCCGAGACGATCGCGGCCGAGCATCCACATGCCACGCTGGGCGTGCCGCATCCTGCTTGAGATCACCGACGTGCGCGTCGAGCGGTTGCACGCAATCACCGATCAACAATGCAAAGCAGAGGGTTGCGCCGGTGGGCACGGATCAATTCCGGGTTACATCTACAACGCCACGCCGCAGGAGCATTTCCGGCACATTTGGGAAAGCACGGGCGGCGACTATCACGCCAACCCTTGGGTCTGGTGCGTTTCTTTTCGGAGGGTTGAGTCATGATCTTCGCCCCGCTATACATGGCCTACCTAATCTACAAGGGGCCGTGGCGATGAATCCCTACCGAATAACTGGCCCGGCCCAGATCGGCATCAGCGGTGGTCGCACCAGCGGTCACATGGTCTACAAGATCCTCGAAGCACACGGCGGCACCCTCCCGCCGGACGTTCACCTGTTCTTCCAGAACACCGGCAAGGAGCGCGAGGAAACGCTGGTTTTCATCGATCAGATCGCCAAGCGCTGGAACGTGAAAATCGTTTGGATGGAGTGGTGCCGCGTCTACGGCCAGCCCGATGACGCGCCTTGGTACAAGCTGGTTGACTTCGAAACAGCCAGCCGCAACGGCGAGCCGTTCACCATGATGCTCGAGTATTACGCCGCGTACCGGAAGGCCGAAAAGAACCTGTCGCCGGTGCTGCCGAATTTCTCCAACAACATGTGCACCGCCTACCTGAAGATCAAGGTCGGCGAGAAGCACATGCGCTCATTGGGCTACGACGAGTGGGATTGCGTGATCGGCATCCGAAAGGATGAGCCCGGCCGGTACCACCGCATGATGGCCGCCAATGCAAAGGGTGGCACACGATGGGACAACGTTTGCCCATCCTATACTGCAGGCATCACGAAGGAAGACGTCGCCGCTTTCTGGCAGGGGCAGGACTTTGACCTGGGCATGGACTCGGACCTAGGCAATTGCGACCTGTGTTGGAAGAAAGGTGAGGACAAGTTGTTCAAGGCAATCCAGGCTGAGCCGGATCGGGTGATCTTCTGGTCTGGCGCTGAAGAACGCTTCAACCAGGTATTCCGAATGGACCGCCCGAAGACGCCCACCTGGCTTGGTATGCCGAGAACTACAAGGGCCAGATGGATGCGTTTGGCTATTCCGAAGACATCGACTGCTTCTGCGGCGACTAACCCCTCCCCCTACTCAACAGCCTGCCGGTGTACGGCGGGCGAGGTATTCGTATGTCCGCACTGAACCGCTTTCATGAAACAGCGAGCGATGCGCTGGAGAAGATCAGCGCCAGCTTGCCGACCGGCGCCAAACTCTGCCTGACAATCTACACCCCGGAAAAACCAGAACTCGACATCGTGCTGCAGGACAAAGAGCTCGACCTGAACGAGGTCGTTTCAACCCTGCGTCGACGCGGCCTGAGCATCGACGGCGACAACGCCTACAAGCGCGATCTGTGTGACGTGATCGTTGGGTCCTTGGCCGTCGGCGCACAGAACGGCTCCCCACCGCCTGCCGATCACTGGGCGCAGCGATTCTTCGATATCGGCCGCGAGGAGCGCGGACTGCACGAAGAGCTGGTCGGCGCGCTGAAACTAAACCGCGAGAACCTGCGCGCCTGTCAGGCAACGATCCACCTGGCCGGCGGCTTCGATCCTGCCTACGTGAATGACGCCCAAGCGGCCATGAAGATCGCCGACGCAGTTTTGGCCAAGGCCGGCGCATAACCCATCACCACCTTCTGCCGCCACGCGCGGCATGGAGCATCCCAATGAAAAAAGAGCTGATCAAGATCAGTGAATTCCAGCGCCGGCGCTGGGGTGAAAACGGAACACCACCCTGCCCCCAAGCGATCCGCAACTACATCCGCAACGGCCAGGTACCCGGCGAGCAGATCGGGAAACTCTGGTACGTTGATTGGACGGCGTTCAGCAGGTCAGACGGCAACGATCTGGTCGCGATGGTATTGAAAGGAGCTGCATGATGGTCCCACGGCCGCGCAACAAGGCGAACAAGAGCCTCCCGCAGAACCTGTACTTCGATTCGCGGCGCTCGACCTATCGCTACCGCCGGCCTACCGACGGTAAGTGGTTCCAGTTCGGCGCCGACCGAATCAAAGCGATCGATGCCGCGAAGCAGTTGAATCTGGAGTTCATGCGCGGCGCTGACCTCGTCGGCGCTGTGATGGGCAGCACGTCGGAATCGTTCGCCGATTTCCTGGACACATACGAGCGCTACGTGCTGCCACCACGGGAACTGGCAAAAGGGACCTTGGGCCTTTACGCCGTGCATTTCCGGCGCTTCCGGAAACAGTTCGAAGGCAAAGCAGTCGACCAAATCACGATCCGCATGATCGCCGAGATGCTGGACGCCCTCACGCCGCGCACTGCCAACCAGTGCCGCGCCCTGCTGATCGACATCTTCAACCACGCTGCGGCCAAAGGCCTTTGCCCAGACAACCCTGCGGCCAGCACCATCAACCGAATTGAGAAGAAGCAGCGCAAACGGCACACCGTCGAAGGCCTGAAAGCCATCCGGAAGAAGTCGCCGTTCTGGTTGCAGAATGCAATCGACCTCGCGCTGATCACCGCTCAGCGCCGGACGGACATCTTGAATATGCGATTCGATGGTGTTCGGGAAGGTTTTTTGTATGTGGTGCAGCAGAAGACGGCCAAGGCCAGTGACGCAGCGTGGATCCGGTTCAAAGTCACCGAGGAACTCCAAGCGGTGATCAGCCGGTGCCGGGATGACATCGTCTCACCTTACCTGATCCATCGGCGGCCGGACCGCAAAAAGCAGAAGCAGGCGCAGACGAAAGATCACTGGACTCAGGTCGAAGAGCGATATTTGACGCGAGCCTTCAAGGAGGCCCGGGAAGCTGCGGGTTGTTACAAGGGATGGAAGGAAGAGGAAATGCCAGGCTTCCATGAAGTGCGGGCGCTGTCGCTGCACCTATACCAGAGAGCCGGAAAGGACGGTCAGAAGATCGCCGGCCACGCCAGCGAAACCATGACCAAGAACTACCAGAAGGACCACGCCGAGATCGTCTGGTCGGAGGCGATTCCAGACCTCAATATCAGCGAAATCACGGGGTAGTTTTGCGCAAGTTTTGCGCGGGTTTTGCGCAGGCACAAAAAAGCCGATCTAGATGATCGGCTTAAGTATCTGATTTTACTCAGGAATAATGGTCGGGACGGAGTGATTCGAACACTCGACCCCTAGCACCCCATGCTAGTGCGCTACCGGACTGCGCTACGCCCCGACTGGTTTGAAATCTGCCCTTCGTCTCGAAGAGCGCTCAAGAATATATCGCAAGCTTTTGAAAACTGGAAGTATTTAAAAGCCGCTTTTTATTTCTTGAGCACCACCAGTACATCTTCAAGCTCGGCAATCATCTGGCGGATCATTTGCTTGTATTGGGTGGTGTCGTCTTTGGCTTCATCGCCGGACAAACGCAGGCGCGCGCCGCCGATGGTGAACCCCTGATCGTAAAGGAGCGCGCGGATCTGCCGGATCATCAGCACGTCCTGGCGCTGATAATACCGGCGGTTTCCGCGGCGTTTGACGGGGTTGAGTTGAGGAAACTCCTGCTCCCAGTAGCGCAGCACGTGTGGTTTTACCGCACACAGCTCGCTGACTTCACCAATGGTGAAGTAGCGTTTGCCCGGGATGACGGGTAGTTCGTCGTTATGACTTGGTTCCAGCATAAGCCTCAACTCGGGCCTTCAACTTCTGCCCTGGACGAAAGGTGACCACACGGCGAGCCGTGATCGGGATTTCTTCCCCCGTTTTCGGGTTGCGGCCAGGCCGCTGGCGTTTGTCCCGAAGGTCGAAATTGCCGAAACCCGACAATTTGACCTGCTCGTTGTCCTCAAGAGCGTGCCTGATTTCCTCGAAAAACAGTTCAACCAATTCCTTGGCTTCCCGCTTGTTCAGGCCCAGCTCTTCATACAGACGTTCCGCCATCTCAGCTTTCGTCAAAGCCCCCATACGTCACTTCCTTAACGTGGCGTTCAACCTTTGTTCGAGCGAGGTGAGGATATTTTGCGTCGTCGAATTCACCTCATCGTCATTAAGAGTGCGCGATGGATGCTGCCAGGTCAAGCCAACTGCAAGGCTTTTTCTATCAGGATCAATACCTTTACCCTGATACACGTCAAACAGCCTGAGATCCGTGAGCCATTCGCCTGCATTTTCACGGATTACGTCCAACACCGCCGAGGCCGCGACGTCTTTGTGCGCAATCAGTGCAAGGTCACGACGCACTTCAGGAAAGCGCGACAACTCGTGGAATTTCGGCATTTTACCGAGCGCCACTTCAGCCAGAACCAGCTCGAAAACGAAGACCGGACGATCCAGCCCCAAGGCTTTGGACAATTCCGGGTGGATCGCGCCGATAAAGCCGACTTCACGGCCTTCGCGTTCGATGCGCGCGGTTTGACCCGGGTGCAGCGCCGGGTGTTTGCCCGGGGCGAAAGTGAAGGTCTCCAGTGCACCAGCGAAGCCCAGCACCGCTTCAACATCAGCCTTGACGTCGAAGAAATCGACGGTGTCGCGACCTTGCGCCCAGCCTTCCGGCAGACGGCTGCCGCAAACCACACCGGACAGCATCGGCTCTTGCTTAAGGCCTTCCAACTGACCGACGAAGCGCAGACCGCTCTCGAACAGGCGCACGCGATCCTGTTGACGGTTCAGGTTGTGCTGCAGCGCCTTGACCAGACCCGGCCACAGCGAGGAACGCATGGCAGCCATGTCATTGGAGATCGGGTTGGCCAGCAACAGCGGCTCGACACCTGGATTGAACAGCTCGAACTGCTTCGGATCAATGAAGCTGTAAGTGATCGCTTCCTGGTAACCGCGAGCCACCAGCAGACGACGCAGTTCAGGCAGATCGCTACGTGCTTCAGCCTTGGCTTGTGGCGCCAGACGCGCTTGTGGGTAACGAACCGGCAGGCGGTTGTAGCCGTACAGACGCGCCAGTTCTTCGATCAGATCGACTTCCAGGCTGATGTCGAAGCGGTGGCTTGGTACTTCTACGCGCCACTGCCCGGCTCCGTCAGCGGAAATGTTCAGACCCAAGCCGCTGAGCAGACGCTCGACCTGCGCCGAATCCATTTCCATACCCAGCATCTGGGTGATGCGCTGCGCACGCAGGGTGATCGGCGCGATTGACGGCAGGTGCTGCTCGCTGACGGTCTCGATGATCGGGCCGGCTTCGCCACCCGTGATTTCCAGCAGCAGGCCAGTGGCGCGCTCCATGGCTTCACGGGCCAGCTGCCAGTCCACGCCGCGCTCGTAACGGTGCGATGCGTCGGTGTGCAAGCCATAGGAACGGGCTTTGCCAGCGACAGCGATCTGGTCGAAGAATGCGCTTTCCAGGAACACGTCGCGAGTGGTCGCGGACACGCCGCTGTGCTCGCCACCCATCACGCCGGCAATCGCCAGAGCGCGAGTATGGTCGGCAATCACTAGCGTATCGCTACGCAGGCTGACTTCCTGACCGTCGAGCAGTACCAGCTTCTCGCCCTCTTCCGCCATGCGTACGCGGATGCCGCCATTGATTTCGGCGAGATCGAAGGCGTGCAGCGGCTGGCCAAGTTCAAGCATCACGTAGTTGGTGATGTCGACGGCAGCGTCGATGCTGCGCACGTCGGCGCGGCGCAGACGCTCAACCATCCACAGCGGCGTCGGTTTGGACAGGTCAACGTTACGGACAACACGGCCCAGGTAACGCGGGCATGCCGCTGGAGCCAGCACTTCTACCGAGCGCACTTCATCGTGCACGGCAGGAATGGCCATGACCACCGGACGCGTGACCGGAGCGGCATACAGCGCGCCGACTTCACGGGCCAGACCGGCCAGGGACAGGCAGTCGCCGCGGTTCGGGGTCAGGTCGACCTCGATGCTGGCGTCTTCCAGATCCAGGTACACACGGAAATCTTCGCCCACCGGCGCATCGACCGGCAGTTCCATCAGACCGTCGTTGCCCTCGCCAACCTGCAACTCGGCTTGCGAGCAGAGCATGCCGTTGGACTCAACGCCACGCAGCTTGGCCTTCTTGATCTTGAAGTCGCCCGGCAACTCGGCACCGATCATGGCAAACGGAATCTTCAGGCCCGGACGCACGTTTGGCGCACCGCACACGACCTGGAAGGTTTCCGCGCCATTGCTCACCTGGCAAACGCGCAATTTGTCGGCATCAGGGTGTTGCTCGGTGCTCAGCACCTCACCCACCACCACGCCGCTGAATACACCGGCGGCCGGCGTAACGCTATCGACCTCAAGACCGGCCATCGACAGGCGAGCAACCAGCTCGTCGCGATTTACCTGCGGGCTAACCCAGCCACGCAGCCATTGTTCACTGAATTTCATCCTGCTCTCCTAAGAATTCGTTACGACTAGCGAAATTGCGCGAGGAACCGCAAGTCGTTGTCGAAGAACAGACGCAAGTCGTTCACGCCGTAACGGAGCATGGCCAGACGCTCGACGCCCATGCCGAAGGCAAAGCCGGAGAACTCTTCCGGATCAATGCCGGACATGCGCAGCACATTCGGGTGCACCATGCCGCAGCCCATCACTTCCAGCCAGCCGGTCTGCTTGCAGACGCGGCAGCCTTTACCGCTGCACATCACGCATTCCATGTCGACTTCAGCGGATGGCTCGGTGAACGGGAAGTACGAAGGACGGAAACGAACAGCCAGCTCTTTCTCGAAGAACACCCGCAGGAACTCTTCGATGGTGCCTTTGAGATCGGCAAAATTGATGTCGCGATCAACCAGCAGGCCTTCGACCTGGTGGAACATCGGCGAGTGGGTAATATCGGAGTCGCTGCGATACACGCGGCCTGGGCAGACGATGCGGATCGGCGGCTGTTTCGATTCCATGGTGCGGACCTGTACCGGCGAGGTATGGGTGCGCAGCAGCATGTTTGCATTGAAGTAGAAGGTGTCATGCATCGACCGGGCCGGGTGGTGGCCTGGGATGTTGAGCGCTTCAAAGTTGTGATAGTCGTCTTCGACCTCAGGGCCTTCGGCGATGCCGTAGCCAATGCGGGTGAAGAACTGTTCGACACGTTCCAGAGTCCGGGTAACCGGATGCAGACCACCGGAGGTCTGGCCACGGCCCGGCAACGTCACATCAATGGATTCGGCAGACAGTTTGGCAGCCAGTTCGGCTTCTTCAAACAGCGCCATGCGCGCATTGAGAACGCCTGTGACACGTTCCTTGGCAACGTTGATGAGCGCACCGACTTGCGGACGCTCTTCTGCCGGCAAATTCCCCAGGGTCTTCATCACCTGAGTCAATTCACCCTTTTTGCCAAGGTATTGAACCCGGATTTGCTCCAGGGCATTGATATCTTCAGCGCTTTGCACAGCCTCTAGTGCTTGAGAGACCAGCGCATCCAGGTTTTCCATGTACAGACTCCAGATACAAAATAGGGGAAGAGCTTGAAGGCTCTTCCCCTATTTATGACGTTTAACACCTGGCCCCACAGAGGTGAGGCCGGGTGACTGTCGGGGGTACTTAAGCCAAGGTGGCTTTAGCTTTCTCGACAATCGCAGCAAACGCCGCTTTTTCGTTCACTGCCAGATCAGCCAGAACCTTACGGTCGATCTCGATGGACGCTTTTTTCAGGCCAGCGATGAAACGGCTGTAGGACAGACCGTTAACACGAGCACCAGCGTTGATACGAGCGATCCACAGAGCGCGGAACTGACGTTTTTTCTGACGACGGTCACGGTAGGCGTATTGGCCTGCCTTGATTACCGCTTGCTTGGCAACACGGAATACGCGGGAGCGTGCGCCGTAGTAGCCTTTAGCAAGTTTCAGAATTTTTTTGTGACGCTTACGGGCAATGACGCCACGCTTTACACGAGCCATGAGTTACTTCCTCTATTCTTGACTAAAATTAACGAAGGCGCAGCATGCGCTCGACTTTTGCCACGTCAGACGGATGCAGCAAGCTGCTACCGCGCAGTTGACGCTTACGCTTGGTCGACATTTTGGTCAGGATGTGGCTCTTGAAAGCGTGCTTGTGCTTGATACCGTTAGCAGTTTTCAGAAACCGCTTAGCAGCACCACTTTTGGTTTTCATTTTTGGCATGTTCGGATACTCCGCATTCAGTTGATAAACATAATCAGAAGGCCTGCCGTGCCCTGTTGATTACTTCTTCTTTTTCGGGGCGATGACCATGATCAGCTGGCGTCCTTCCATCTTAGGATGCTGTTCGACCGAACCGTACTCGAGCAGGTCAGCTTCAACCCGCTTGAGGAGTTCCATCCCCAGCTCCTGGTGGGCCATCTCACGGCCGCGGAATCGCAAGGATACCTTGGCCCTGTCCCCGTCACTCAGGAAACGTACCAGGTTGCGCAGTTTTACCTGGTAATCCCCTTCCTCCGTCCCTGGACGAAACTTGATTTCTTTTACCTGAATCTGCTTCTGGTTTTTCTTCGCCGCTGCAATCTGCTTCTTCTTTTCGAAGATCGATTTGCCGTAGTCCATCACCCGGCAAACCGGTGGGACTGCGTCAGCAGAGATTTCTACCAGATCAAGCTTTGCTTCTTCAGCAATACGAAGCGCTTCATCAATCGAGACGATGCCAATCTGCTCGCCATCAGCGCCAATTAACCGAACCTCGCGTGCCGAGATATTCTCGTTGATCGGGGCTTTCGGTGCAGCTCGTTTATCTTGTCTCATTTCACGCTTAATAATAATTACTCCGAATCTGGGCGACCACGCCGGGAAACCGCTTGCGCGAGAAACTCAGCGAACTGGGCGACGGGCATCGAGCCCAGGTCAGCACCTTCACGAGTACGCACAGCGACAGTCTGCATCTCGACTTCCTTATCTCCGATAACCAAAAGATAGGGAACCTTGAGCAAAGTATGCTCGCGGATTTTAAAGCCGATCTTTTCATTTCTCAAGTCGGACTTGGCACGAAATCCGCTTTCGTTGAGAGTTTTTTCAACCTGGGCGACGAAATCTGCCTGTTTATCAGTGATATTCATGATCACTGCCTGGGTTGGCGCAAGCCACGCAGGGAACGCACCTTCGTAGTGCTCGATCAGAATCCCGACGAAACGCTCGAACGAACCGAGGATCGCACGGTGCAACATCACCGGATGCTTGCGGCTGTTGTCTTCGGAGACGTATTCAGCGCCCAAACGGACAGGCAGGTTAAAATCGAGCTGCAAGGTACCACATTGCCAGACGCGACCGAGGCAATCTTTCAGCGAGAACTCGATCTTCGGACCGTAGAACGCACCCTCACCCGGCTGCAGGTCGTAAGGCAGGCCCGCAGAATCAAGGGCTGCAGCCAGTGCGGCTTCAGCGCGATCCCACAGTTCGTCGGAACCCACGCGTTTTTCCGGACGAGTGGACAGTTTCATCTCGACATCGGTAAAGCCGAAGTCGCGGTAAACGTCCATGGTCAGCTTGATGAACGCAGCGGACTCAGCCTGCATCTGCTCTTCGGTGCAGAAGATGTGGGCATCGTCCTGGGTGAACGCACGAACACGCATGATGCCGTGCAACGCACCCGACGGCTCGTTACGATGGCAGGCACCGAATTCGGCCAGACGCATCGGCAGCTCGCGGTAGCTCTTCAGGCCCTGATTGAACACCTGCACGTGGCATGGGCAGTTCATCGGCTTGATGGCGTAGTCGCGGCTTTCCGACTCGGTAGTGAACATGTTGTCGGCGTAGTTGGCCCAGTGCCCGGATTTCTCCCACAGGCTGCGATCGACCACTTGCGGGGTCTTGATCTCGAGGTAGCCGTTGTCACGCTGCACCTTGCGCATGTACTGCTCGAGCACCTGGTACAGGGTCCAGCCATTCGGGTGCCAGAACACCATGCCCGGCGCTTCTTCCTGGGTGTGGAACAGACCCAGGCGTTTGCCGATCTTGCGGTGATCGCGTTTTTCCGCTTCTTCAATGCGCTGGATGTAAGCCGCCAACTGCTTCTTGTCAGCCCAGGCAGTACCGTAAACGCGCTGCAACTGCTCGTTTTTGGCATCGCCGCGCCAGTAGGCGCCGGACAACTTGGTCAGCTTGAAGGATTTCAGGAAGCGAGTGTTCGGCACGTGCGGACCGCGGCACATGTCGACGTATTCTTCGTGGTAGTACAGGCCCATGGCCTGTTCGTTCGGCATGTCCTCGACCAGGCGCAGCTTGTAGTCTTCGCCGCGAGCCTTGAACACTTCGATCACTTCGGCGCGCGGAGTGACTTTCTTGATGACGTCGTAATCTTTGTCGATCAGCTGATGCATGCGCTGCTCGATGGCGGCCATGTCGTCCGGAGTGAAAGGACGTTCGAAGGCGATGTCGTAATAGAAGCCTTCGTCGATGACCGGACCGATGACCATCCTGGCCGTCGGGTACAGCTGCTTGACCGCATGGCCAACCAGGTGCGCGCAAGAGTGGCGAATGATCTCCAGCCCCTCTTCATCCTTTGGCGTGATGATTTGCAGCGTCGCGTCGCTGTCGATGATGTCGCAGGCATCGACCAGCTTGCCGTTGACCTTGCCGGCCACGGTGGCCTTGGCCAGACCGGCACCAATGGATGCGGCGACCTCGGCTACGGAAACCGGGTGATCGAATGAACGTTGACTGCCATCGGGAAGAGTAATAGTTGGCATGGCGCCTCCTCTCCTAGTGGTGACCCCTACCAAAGGTCACGTGGGTTGGGATGAGCCAGTACAAGATCCGATCCAGGCCATTCAATGACGAACGCCTGCCTTACAGCGGCAGGAGCCTTGCGGCCAACCGGAAAACCGAACCAGAGTGACTGGGATTCAAATCAGAATGTTCGCACGCTGACCGCTGCCGGGGCTGAAGGCCGTCCGGAGCCTGAGAACGCTTGAGCCCGGCATGCTAGCACAGATGAGCGGTCATCGACTCGCACGATTTGCAGCGATGAAGATTTGTGCATTTTTGCGGCGCAAAGTGAACTTGGGATATACGCTTTGCCTCAAATAGGCTGAGAATCGTCGCCGATATCAAACCAAGGAGTTTCAGACATGCGCCTTATCCGTCTTTTTGCTTTCGCGGCCCCGCTGGCCCTGCTGCTGCCGCTGAGCGCCAACGCGGCATGGCCTGCTGGCGTCAAAGACCAGTACATGAATGACTGCACCAAAGCTGCTGCCCAAAGTGTCAATCCAACTGTGGCAAAACAGCACTGCACGTGCGGTGCCGATGTCCTGGAGAAAAAATTCACCACGCAGGAAATCGCGCAGTTGATGGACAAGAACACCCCGCCAAGTGGTGAACTGGGCCAGCGCGCACTCAAGGAAATCTCGGTTTGCCGAGTGCAGAAATAAGCACTGACGAATGATTTTTCGGGCCTGCGGCAGTCTTAAAACCGCCAAAAAGCCCCTGATTTGGATAATTTACGCAGGTTTTATAGCTTTTTTTACGCCCTGAATTTTCGGACGAAAGCCTCTGAAACCGGGGCCTGCAGACATTTCAAAGGTTGAAATGAATGCAATATGAAAGCAAACAGCACGTCCGGGGGGCTACCAAAGCGAACATTTCGACTATGATACCCGGGTGTGCCCAGTTGGCCTGAGCAGCACAGTACTACTGAAAATATATGTTTCTTGGAGATACACCATGTCTAATCGCCAAACCGGCACCGTTAAATGGTTCAACGATGAAAAAGGCTTCGGCTTCATCACTCCTCAAGGTGGCGGTGACGACCTGTTCGTACACTTCAAAGCTATCGAATCCGACGGTTTCAAAAGCCTGAAAGAAGGCCAGACCGTCTCCTTCGTGGCTGAGAAAGGCCAAAAGGGTATGCAAGCTGCACAAGTTCGCCCAGAGTAATTTCTCGGCGCACTAAAAAAACCCCGTCCATGTGACGGGGTTTTTTATGCCTGCAACAAAAGCTGTCTGTGATCAGCCGCAGTTGACGCGGGTGACCACCAGATTGGCGTCCGTGTTCAGGTTCAGGCGATCGGAGCGATATTCCAGGGTGATCATGTCCGTCGGCTTGAGAAAGCGGGCATTTTGCGCACCAGACTTGGCACGCGCCTGATCCAGCAGCTGCGGCGAAGCTTTTTTACCAATGGCAAATTCCGCTGCCGTTGCTTCACAGCGGCTATGACCGGCATCGGTCGCCACAGGATCCTTTGCCGACTCGCTGGAAGTTGTGCTGCAACCGGCCAACATGGCAACGGCCATAAGTGCACCCAGAGACGCGAACTTCAAAGGCATGAAGCCTCCTTCTTTCAAATGGTTAAGCTGAGATCGTGCGACCGCCAATCCGGCGTTTGGTTTCACAGCAAGTGCCATCACCCTGCCCCACGATCCGGAAAAACGTCGAGTCTGCCTCAAGAACGGGCAACGCATCCTCAGACAATCGTCACCGAATATTAACGAAGCTCAGTAGATGTCGATGTAATCGTGTGGCGGATTCGGCCAGTTGTCCTTGAGCGCATTGAAAATCTGCATGACCCAGACTTCATCGCTGGCCGCCACGTTGCCGACATACCCCGAACCCTTGGCCCAGGTCTCCAGCCGAAACAGCAGGCCATCGATGTCCTGACCACCCGTCACGCCGCAAGAAATGTAGGCAATCCCACCCTTGGTCACACGCAATTGTGTGTGCACATCATCGCTGGCCGAAGCCAGTAACTGGCGCACAGCCTCGACTGTCAGGCCATCGGGGATGTTCAAATCAATCTGCACAGCGCATTCCTTGGATCTGCCGGAAAAGACCAAGTGTCGCATAGCATCACGCTCATGCCTAAGTCGCAGTGCCAAACGCCCGACAAAGTGGTTAACTCGCCCTCAGACATTCCCGACTTTTCGAGCGCACTCATGAGTACCGTAAGCATCACCGCCGACATCAAAGTCCTGTGGCCAAAAGGGCACAGCTCGTATAGCCCGGGCAGTTCGGAGGAGCTGGCATTGATCAGCATCGATCTGCTGGTCAAGACGATGGGAACCCAAGGCGCACAAACGTTTATCGCTCAAGTGTTCGAACGGTATCAGCATGATCAGAAAAACACGCAGGACACCGAGAGAGAGTAAAAACCCGCAGGTCGGCGCCTGCGGGTCTTAAGCCTTACTTCAAGCGCTTCAGACGCTCGGTCAGCAGATCGAAGAAGCCCTGGGCGTCGCCGTTCTCGACCCAGAATGCATTTTTCGGTTGCTTCAGGCCGTCGTACCAATCAACGACGGTCTGACCGAAGGTGATCCCTTCACGGCTATCGATAGCCACGTTCACCGAACGGCCGGTAAACAGCTCAGGCTTGAGCAGGTAAGCGATGACGGTAGCGTCATGCACCGGGCCGCCCGGGATACCGTAATGCTCCATGTCCCCCTTGATGTACTCATTGAGGATGTCGCCAACAATCTTGCTTGCGTTGTTGTTGAGCGCGGCAATTTGCTTCAGGCGAGCGTCGCTGGTGAGGATCTTGTGGGTCACGTCCAGCGGCAGGTAAGTCAGTTTCACGCCGCTCTTGAGCACCACTTCTGCAGCCTGCGGGTCGGCGAACAGGTTGAACTCGGCGACCGGGGTGATGTTGCCGCCATTGAAGTGCGCACCGCCCATGATCACCACTTCCTTGATGCCCTGAACGATCTCCGGCTCCTGGATCAGCGCCAGCGCCAGGTTGGTCTGCGGACCGAGCATGGCGATGGTGATGCTGTGCGGCTTGGCCTTTTTCAGGGTGTCGATCAGGTAGTTGACCGCATTGCCTTCGGCCAGGCCTTTTTTCGGCTCATGCACGGTGACACCCGACAGGCCTTCCTTGCCATGGATGTTCTCGGCATAGATCGGCGTGCGCATCAGTGGCTTCGGCGCACCTGCGTATACCGGAACGTCCTCGCGCCCCGCCCACTCGCGGGCCAGACGCGCGTTACGCGAAGTCTTGTCGAGGCGCACGTTGCCGGCCACGGTGGTCAAGGCACGGATGTTCAGTTCGTCCGGCGAGGCCAGGGCGAACAGCAACGCAACCACGTCGTCGGCACCGGGATCGGTGTCGATGATCAGGTCGATCTTTTCAGCGGCCTGAGCGCCGGTGGCGGAGATAAAAGACAAAAGCAGCAGACTCCGAAGCAATTGTTGCAGTTTTTGAGCATAGCGGTGCATGGCGCATTCCTTGTGCTGATGAAAATGTAAGGGTCGAAAACCCGGTTAAAACGTGACGCCGGCGACCAGCACGATGTTGCAGTACGGCTGACATTCGCCTGTACGAACAATCGCCCGCGCCTGTCGGCTGAGCACTTTGAATTGCTCATGAGTCAGCAGGTCGCGCCGACCGAGGGCGCCTTCTTCCTGCAATTCATCCAGGGTGGTCAAGGCCGTTGGCTGCTTGTCGAGAATTTCGTTGGCCAGCACATGGCTTTCCACCTGCATCTCGCTGAGCACGACTTTCAGGGTGCTGACGAAATCCGGAACACCGTGGGTCAGCGCCAGATCGATCAGTTCGACACCCGGCGGCACCGGCAGACCGGCATCACCGATGACCACCATGTCGCCATGCCCGAGGGAGGCGATCAGTCGCGACAACGCGACATTGAGCAAAGGAGTCTTTTTCATGCGGGTTTGAACGCCTGTACGTCGGACATGGTTGGAATGGAAGGTTGCGCGCCAGCCCGAGTCACAGACAACGCGGCCGCGATCTGTCCGTAACGGATCGCTTCGGCTTCAGACTTGCCACTGGCGAGCGCCGCCGCAAACCCGCCAACAAAGGTATCCCCCGCTGCCGTGGTATCGACAGCCTGCACTTTCGGGGCCGGAAAATGCTCGAAACCCTGACCATTGGCGAACAGCGAACCTTGCGCGCCGAGGGTGATGATGACCTTGCCTGCGCCCATCGCGATCAGATGGCTGGCCGCGCTTTCTGCGGTGTCCAGCGAATCCACTGGCAGCCCGCTCAACGCGGTGGCTTCGCTTTCGTTGGGAATCAGGTAGTCGATTGCCGCAAACCAGTCTGCCGGCAACGGACGACTGGCCGGTGCCGGATTGAGAATCACGGTCTTGCCCAGCTCACGCGCACGTTTGAGCGCATGCCCCACCGTCGCATCCGGGATCTCGAGCTGGCAGATCACAACATCGGCGGCCTGCAGCACCGCATCAAAGCGGTCAATCACCGCAGGCGTCATGGCACCGTTGGCGCCAGCGACAATCACGATGGCGTTCTGACTGTTGTCATCCACCACGATCAGTGCCACCCCACTGGAATTCTCCACCGTGCTCACTGCCTGGCAATCGATCTGCTCGGCCAGCAATGCGTCACGCAATTGCACACCGTAGTCATCGTTGCCAACACAGCCAACCATGGCAACCCGTGCACCCAGGCGCGCAGCAGCCACCGCCTGATTGGCGCCCTTGCCGCCGGACACGGTGGCAAAGGAATGACCGATCAGCGTTTCACCGCCCACGGGCAGCCGTGGCGCCCGGGTCACCAGATCCATGTTCAGGCTGCCTATTACCACTACATTTGCTGGCATACATCACTACTCGTCAATTCGGTTTCAGCGGTACTCAGTGAACACGCCGGACAGCGGCGCAGTCGATTCGCGCAAGACAATACTCGGAGTCACGATCCGTTGATCGGTGACCAGGCTCGGGGTGGCAATCCTTCGCAACAATACTTCGGCAGCCATCTCGCCCAACTGCAGGATCGATTGACCGACCGTGGTCAGCGCGGGGTACACATAACGGCTCATCTGGATATCGTCGAAGCCGATCACCGACAGCTCGCTCGGCACCCGCACATTGCGCTCGGCCGCCGCGCGAAGCACGCCAATACCGATCATGTCGTTACCGGCGAAAATCGCACTTGGCGGATTGTTTTCGAGCAGGATCGCTGCCGCGTTGTAGCCGCCGGTGCTGGTGAAATCGCTTTCCAGCAGACGCTCTGGCCGAACCTTGATGCCCGCCTCCTTCAATGCCCGGCAAAAACCGGCCTGACGCATTTGCGCCACGCTGGTGCTCGACGGACCGCCGATGGTAGCAATGTCTCGATGCCCCAGTTCCAGGAGGTGCCGGGTCGCCAGATAGGCGCCATATTCATGGTCAATGCGCACCAGATCCGCATCCACGCCATCGAGCCCCCGGTCGACAATGACCATCGGCGTTTTCACGCCGGCCAGCCCTTGCGCAAGCCCGGTGTCGCCACCGGCGGAGGCGACGATCAGGCCGTCGATGCGCTTTTCCAGCAGCACACGCAAATAGCTGCGCTGTTTTTCCGGGTTGTCGTCAGAGTTGCAGAGGATCACGCAGTAACCGTTACGCTCGCAGTAATCCTCGATGCCCCGCGCCAACTCGGCAAAATACGGGTTGAGGCTGTTGGGCACCAATAAGCCAATAGTCGCAGTGGTCTTGGCTTTTAGTGAGCGCGCCACGGCACTGGGCACGTAGTCGAGGCTTTTGATGGCCGCCTCGACTTTCAACCGCACCTCCTGGCTGACCGGGCGCGTGTTGTTCACCACATGAGAAACGGTGGTGTAGGAAATGCCCGCGAGCGCCGCCACATCCTTGATCGTTGCCATGACTTAGCCCCGTCGACTGGCGCGTTGACTGCGATAGGTATCGAGTACGACCGCGATGACGATCACAGCACCAGTGATGATGCGCTTGGTCGGCTCGGTCGCACCGATCTGCGCCAGACCGGCGGCCAGCACCGAGATGATCAACACACCGAAGAAGGTACTGATCACCGAACCGCGACCACCCATCAGGCTGGTGCCACCGATCACCACGGCGGCGATCACTTGCAACTCCAGACCGGAGCCGGCATTGGGATCCGCCGCTTCCAGACGAGAGATCTGGAACAGCGCCGCGATCCCCGCCAGCAGCCCCATCAGGCTGAACACCAGAATCTTGTACGGCTTGGGATTGATCCCGGCCAGACGCACCGCTTCTTCATTGGTGCCGATACCGATCAGATAGCGACCGAACACCGTGCGCGTCAGAACCGCTTGCGCAATGAAGATCACCAGCAAGGCAATGATGAACGATGGCGAAATGCCGAACGCAATCGGGTTCGACAGCCAGGCAAACGAGTCACCGATGTAGGCGGTACGCGAACCGGTCATCTGGTACGCCAGACCGCGCGCCATTTCCAGCACGCCGAGCGAAACGATGAACGACGGAATTCGCCACGCCACGGTGATCGACCCGGTGACCGTGCCGGCCAGTGCCGCCACCGCCATGCCGAGCAACGCCGCCGGCAAAACGCTCCAGCCCCAACCGAGAATCGCCACGCTGACCGTCGAAGCGGCAAGCGCCAGCACCGAACCCACCGACAGGTCGATGCCACCGATGATCAACACGAAGGTCATGCCCACTGCCAGCACCATCAGATCGGGGATCTGGTTGGCCAGGGTGCTGAAGGTGTTATAGGACAGAAAGTGGCTGCTCATCACCGAGAACAGCGCCACCATCGCCAACAAGGCACCGGCCAGGCCCAGATAGGTGCCCAGACCGTAGAAATTGCCACTACGTTTGCCGGCAGAAGATGCAGTTTTCATGGGAGTTCCCTAGGCGCCGCTTCATTGAGCAACGCATCACGTTTTTGGTAGCCGGCGAACGCGGCGGCAAGCAAATCATCCTGAGTCCAGCTGTCGCGCTCGAAGGTGTCGATCAAACGCCCTGCCGACAACACACCGATCCGGTCGCAGATCAGCATCAGCTCGCGCAGGTCACTGGAAACCACCACCAGCGCTTTGCCCTGGCGAGTCAGGTCGCCAAGCAAGGCATAAATATCGAATTTGGCACCGACGTCGATGCCGCGGGTCGGCTCATCGAACAACAGCACCGAACAATCGCGCTCGAGCCAGCGGCCGATCACCACTTTCTGCTGATTGCCGCCGGACAGCTCGGAGACCAATTGTGTCGGGCTCGAACTGCGAATGCGCATGGCGTCGATCTGACGCTTTGCCAAGGCGATTTCATCGCTGTTGTTGACGACACCACCCCTGGAAATTTCCGGCATGTTGCCCAGCGCAATGTTGGCGCTGATCGACTGGCTGAGCAGCAGGCCTTCGCCCTTGCGGTCTTCGGTAATCAGGGCAATGCCATGGTTCACCGCGTCAACCGGGGAGCGCACGCTGACCGCCCGCGCCGGCGAACCCAGCGCAATCGTGCCGCTGTCGGCCAGATCGGCACCGAAAATCAGCCGCAGCAATTCCGTGCGCCCGGCTCCGATCAACCCGGAAATCCCGAAGATCTCGCCGGCACGCACTTCGAAGGAAACATCGCGCACCTTGTCGGAACGGGTCAGGCCCTTGACCGTCAGTGCCGGCGCGCCAATCTTGCGCGGCCCCATGTCGATGTGTTCGCCCAGCTCGCGACCGACCATCAAAGTGACCAGTTGCTCACTGTTGTAATTGGCCATCGGTTCGACGCAGACCAGATTGCCGTCACGCAGCACGGCAATGCGTTGCGCAACCCGCGCCAGTTCTTCGAGACGGTGGGAGATATAGATGATCGAGACGCCACGCGCCTGCAAGCGAGTGATCTGCTCGAAGAGCATTTCCACTTCACGGGCAGTGAGCATGGCCGTCGGCTCATCGAGAATCAGCACATGGCAATCGCCGATCAGGTTGCGCGCGATCTCGACCATTTGCTGATGCCCGATACCCAGCTCGCCGACCAGGGTGTCCGGATCAATGGCATCGAGGCCGACCTGAGCCATGGCTTCGATGGCAGCTTTGCGCAATTGCTTGCGACTGATCCAGCCACCGTTGCTCGGCAGGTTGTCGAGAAACAGGTTTTCCGCCACCGACAGGGTCGGCAACAGATTGAGTTCTTGCATGACCATGCGCACGCCCAGCTCTTCGGCTTGGGTGCGGCTGCCCGGGCGGTAGTCCTTGCCCTGGAATTGCATCTGGCCTGTGGTCGGCGTGACCAGACCACCAATGATCTTGGACAACGTGCTTTTACCGGCACCATTTTCGCCGGTCAGCGCCAGCACTTCACCGCGCATCAGCGTCAAGTCGATGCCTGTGAGCACCGGCTGCGCATAGGTCTTACCGATACCGCTGACCGAGAGGACAGCGTTCGGGGCGGAAACTGACATAAAAAACTCTCCATGCGCTCGCCCGGACGGACGAGCGCCGTTGTGTCGCCAGAAGACTTACTTGGTGACCAGCTCGACCGGCGTTTCGATCACGCCATTGACGCCGCTGTCGACTTTCTCGCCCTTGAGGATTTTCAGCGCGGTCTGGATACCGAACACGGCCTGCTTGGCGGCGAACTGATCGGCAGTCGCCAGCACACGACCGTCCTTGAGCATCGGTTTGATGGCGTTGATATTGTCGTAGCCGACAACCTGTACCTGCCCGGCCTTGCCGGCAGCACGCACAGCGGAAACGGCGCCGACGGCCATGCTGTCGTTACCCGCCAGCAAGGCTTTGACATCCGGGTATTCGCTGAGAATCGACGCAGCAACCTTGTTGCCCTTGTCGATCTCCCAGTCACCGGATTGCAGCGAGACGACCTTGATCTGCGCCGCGTCCATCGCATCCTTGAAGCCGGCGGTGCGCTGCTGGGCGTTGGTGGTGGTGGACACGCCTTCGATAATGCCTACTTCGTCACCGGCCTTCAGTTGCTTGGCCAGATACTCGCCGACCAGACGCGCACCCTTGCGGTTGTCCGGACCTACGAATGGCACGCTGATGTTCTTGCTTTTGACGATTTGCGGATCAAGCTGATTATCGATGTTGATCACGGTGATACCGGCATCGACGGCTTTCTTGATCACCGGCACCATGGCCTTGGAATCGGAAGGCGCGATGACCAGCGCGTTGACCTTCGCCAGAATCATCTGCTCGACGATGCGGGTCTGGCCAGCGGTATCGGTCTCGTCCTTGATGCCGTTGGAAATCAGATCGAAATCGGCGGAGTGTTCTTTCTGGTAGGCCTTGGCGCCGTCTTCCATGGTCAGGAAGAATTCGTTGGCCAGGGATTTCATGACCAGCGCGACTTTGGGTTTTTCCGGGGACTCGGCGAAGGCCGAAGAGACAGGTAGTGCGGCGGCTGCGGCAGCCAGCATAGCGACAGCAAGAAGACGTCCAGCAAATGGCAGCTTCATGGGTTCACTCCGATCTTATGATTATTGTGAGCAACGCTCGCGCTGGCGTAAGCTGGATCGCTATCTTCCGGGCAACAGTGCACCGAGAAAGCCGCGCAAACGTTTGCGTAGACCGAACTATGCGAATGCCGTCGACATTTGTCAACAATCAGAAATCGGTATCGAGTGCCGGGCGAATCCGCTGATTCGCCCTTCGATGCTCAGGCCGTAGTGTCGACCATGCTGCCGCTGGTGGAGTTCTTGGTCATTTCCTTGACGAGCGCCGCCGCAACTTCCATCAGTTCCCCACTGGTTTGCGCGATCTGGCCCTGCACCGACATCACCGCCTGCGACTTGGCTTCAGGTGTCGGATAGCTCGCAGCCTGAGCGGCCGCCAGTTGCTGTTGCTGCTCCTGCAGCTGCTTCTGCAATTCCTGCATCCGCTTCAACAGCATTTTGACCGTGACGCTCAGGTTATCGCCGCTGTCTGCGCTGTCAGCCTTGCTGGCTTCTTGCGCGGGACCACCGGTTCTGACCTGATTGCTCGGTTCTTTTTCAACGCCCAGCGCCGCGTCAGAAGCGTCCGCCTCCGCCTGGTTCATGGCGTTGATCGTCGCTGCGGTTTTACCGCCGATGGTGACTGCACCGGGATTTGAAAAGCCGATCGTCAGTGACATGTGAACTCCCTAAATTAGCGTTTCCTTGAACACCCATCGGCTTGCTGATGGGTTTCTTTAGCAGAAAAGCAAGACGATTCGTTCGACAGCACTCGTAGTCCCTTTCGGTGAGCCGAACGCGAAAGCTTCAAATGTTCGGAAACCCGGATAAACGATCTGCTGCGCGACTTTCCAATCCACAAAATATTGATGTAAATCATTAGGTTAAACATTTCTCTAAAGCAAAGTACGGCTGGTACAGATCCTGCTCCCTAGCCTGCACCCCGGGCATTCAGATCGGCCTGGGGCGCATCTAGATGAACCTGCATCAGCACCGTCTCACTACTAGAGAGAAAAATAATGAAATCTGCTTTCAACACCTTGGTACCGGGCGCTTTGGCCCTCCTCCTGCTCCTGCCGACCGCTCTCCAGGCAAAAGAAGTCGAAACCCAGACCAAACTCGCCAACGTCGTGGTACTCGCGACCGGCGGCACCATTGCCGGTGCTGGCGCCAGCGCTGCCAACAGCGCCACTTATCAGGCAGCCAAGGTCGGCATTGAACAACTGATTGCCGGCATTCCCGAGCTGAACAAACTGGCGAATGTGCGCGGCGAACAAGTCATGCAGATCGCCTCCGAAAGCATCACCAACGAAAACCTGCTGCAACTGGGCCGCCGCGTGTCCGAACTGGCCGACAGCAAGGACGTCGACGGCATCGTCATCACCCACGGCACCGACACCCTGGAAGAAACCGCCTACTTCCTGAACCTGGTCGAGAAGACCGACAAGCCGATCATCGTGGTTGGCTCGATGCGTCCGGGCACCGCCATGTCGGCGGACGGCATGCTCAACCTGTACAACGCCGTTGCCGTTGCCAGCAGCAAAGATGCGCGCGGCAAAGGCGTGCTGGTGACCATGAACGACGAGATCCAGTCCGGTCGCGACGTCAGCAAGATGATCAACATCAAGACCGAAGCGTTCAAAAGCCCTTGGGGTCCGCTGGGCATGGTGGTTGAAGGCAAATCCTACTGGTTCCGCCTGCCAGCCAAGCGCCACACCATGGATTCGGAATTCGACATCAAGAACATCAAGAGCCTGCCCGACGTAGAAATCGCCTACTCCTACGGCAACGTCGACGACACCGCCTACAAGGCTCTGGCCCAGGCCGGCGCCAAGGCCATCATCCATGCCGGTACCGGCAATGGCTCGGTGTCCTCCCGCGTCGTGCCATCCCTGCAAGCTCTGCGCAAAGATGGCGTGCAGATCATCCGCTCGTCCCACGTCAACGCCGGCGGTTTCGTCCTGCGCAACGCCGAACAGCCTGACGACAAGTACGACTGGGTTGTCGCCCACGACCTGAACCCGCAAAAAGCCCGCATCCTGGCCATGGTCGCCCTGACCAAAACCAACGACAGTAAAGAGCTGCAACGGATGTTCTGGGAATATTGATTGACCCTCGCCTGACCCTTTCCGGGTCGGGCAGCTTGCTCACCACTCGCCCGCGCGGCGGGTGGTGCTGCCACCTACGCCGAGCGCGACCTTTTCGCACAAAATAATCGACCCCACTTACACCAAAACCGGAAAAGCGCTGTCAGAGGATTTTCTTGAATTTTAAGCAGTTGCGAAAATGCTTACAGTTAAATACTGTATGCACGTACAGCCTAATAAGGATAACCTCGTGGCCACCTCTCCTGATGCTCCTGACGCTTACGAACGCATGGGCATGCGCGTTCAGAAAATCATCAATTCTCCCACCGCACAAAAAGCCAAAGCCGCATTGATCTTCCGTCTGCCGGACGAGCCGATGGATGCCTGGGAGCAACTGCTCGAGGAAATCGACGAGAACGACAACGTCACACTCGCCTATCGCGACGATGGTGGCGTGCAGATTTTTTGGGTTGTGCCGAAGGAAGATTGATTCAATGAGTGTCCGCTGTTTTGCTTTGCTGTTGCTGTTCATCGCGTGTGGTGCCCAGGCTGGCGCGCCCCGCACGTTTACCGAAGCCAAGAAGGTCGCCTGGAAACTCTATGCACCGCAGTCCACCGAGTTTTACTGCGGGTGCAAGTACACCGGCAACAAGGTGGACTTGAAGGCTTGTGGCTACGTGCCGCGCAAAAATGCCAAGCGCGCCTCGCGCATCGAGTGGGAGCACATCGTGCCGGCGTGGGAGTTCGGCCATCAGCGTCAATGCTGGCAGTCGGGCGGGCGCAAGAACTGCACGCGCTATGACCCGAGCTATCAGAAAGCCGAAGCCGATCTGCACAATCTGGTGCCGAGCATTGGCGAGGTCAACGGTGATCGCAGCAACTTCAGTTACGGCTGGCTGCCGGTGCAATCCGGCCAGTACGGCTCGTGCCTGACCCAGGTCGACTTCAAGGCCAAGAAGGTCATGCCGCGCCCGTCGATTCGCGGCATGATCGCTCGCACCTACTTCTACATGAGCAAGCAGTACGGCTTGCGTCTGTCGAAACAGGATCGACAGCTGTACGAGGCGTGGGACAAGACTTACCCGGTGCAAGACTGGGAACGCCAACGCAACCAGAGCGTGGCGTGTGTGATGGGGCGCGGCAATGAGTTTGTCGGCCCGGTGAACCTGAAAGCCTGCGGCTGATCCTCCAGCCCATAAAGAAAAGGCCTCGAACGTGGTGTTCGAGGCCTTTTTTGTGCCTAGCTGCCAGCCTTGTTGTAGCGCCAGTACCCCATCAAATTGAGCGATTCACGCGGGATGCCGCATGCCTTGATCAGATGCTTGCGCAAGCGCATGACCGCTGCGCTTTCGCCGGCAATCCAGCCATAGAATCCTTCAGGCGCGGTGTTGGCAATCTCCCAGAGGATGTCCTGGTCGATATCGACCTCAGCCAGTTCGGCAGCTTGCCCGGCCGGGGAATCATCTGCCGGCAGGAACGCCTGTTGCACTACGTCTGCCATCAACGCACCAGCAACCGCTGCCGGCGCCTGATCACGAACCAGCCACTGCACCGACAGCCCGGGCCAGTCCGGCACCGAAAGCATGTCTGGCGCGCTGTCCACTTCAAAGTACGCTTGAACCTGAGGCGGTTCGGCCATGGCGGCCAACGCTTCGAGAATGCCCATGGCCGCCGGTAATGCCGTCGCATCGGCCACCAGCAAAACCTGCCTGAGCAGCTGCGGCGGCTTCCATTCGAACCCTCCGGCCTCCAGCGCTGAAAACCCGCTGTCGGGAGCGAGAATCTGCATCGAGGCGCCCGGCTGCGCATGCAACGCCCAACGCGAAGCAGGACCGGTCTCGCCGTGCAGGACGAAGTCGATGTCGACCTCGCCTAGATCAGCGCGCAAATGACGAATGGTGTAAGTGCGCATCGCCGGTCGACGGCTCGCGAGCATCGACCGAAAGCGCGCGTACCAGCCCTCCTCCTGCGCGAGCGTTGCGGGGGTTCCATCTTCAGAAGGGAAGAACAGTTTGACGCGCTGGTCCGGCGCCCAGGTGGCCATGCCGCGGATCGAAGGGTCGGCGAGCGTGATCCGCATCATGTGCGGACTTACCAGCGTCTTGCGGTGCAGAACCGCATTGAAGAGTTTATAGGGAGCGGTGGAGGCCATGCGGAGCTCCTGCAGAAAATCGTGATTGACTCGTATAAGACGAGTCGCCTGCGATGTCCTTTAGGCCGCTCCGCTGAAAGTGCTGCTTACGGCGCGAGCGGATGCTCCACAATCACCGATTCGACGTTCTGCTTCTTGGCCTTCACCAATGCCGCGTCCACTTGTACCTTGCGCGCTTCAGCCTCGGCCTGGGAGTTGAACGGGCCAATCAGGATCCGCGTCTTGCCGCTGCTGTCCTTGATCACGGTCGGCACAAAAGCATGCTCGATCAACCAGCCACTCAGGTCACTGACAGCCTGGGGCGTTTCACCGCGTACTTCGAGGTCCCACTGCGGGGCCGACACCGCTGCAGGTGCGGCCACCACTGCGGTTTTCGGCTTCTGCACGTCTACACTCTTGCCTTCACCACATCCTGCCAATGCCAGTGCCGCGACCATCCAGACCAATTTGCGCACAACGCTTTCCTCGAAAATCTCAAAGCGGCGATCTTAACATTCATAAATACTTCGCGAGGCCCGCAAAATGGGCACAAAACAACGAGATTGATGATTGCAGCCTCTGTATAGTTACGCCCTGGGAATTAATGCCGTATCTGCGCGTCAGAAAGAGGCACCCAAACCGTGAGACTTCGCACTAATCTATACGTACCACCGACCTCTGCACTGTCTGAATCAGGTGCCCTACAAAGCAATCAAGGAGAAGACCATGCTGATACTCACCCGCAAAGTCGGTGAAAGCATAAACATTGGTGATGACATTACGATCACCATCCTCGGCGTAAGCGGTCAGCAAGTCCGCATCGGCATCAACGCCCCGAAAAACGTTGCCGTACACCGTGAAGAGATTTATCAGCGCATTCAGGCTGGCCTGACCGCGCCGGACAAGCCACAAACTCCCTGAGCCGCATCGCAGTCAGTAGCCAGTTCGTTTGCTCTGCGTAATGACTGGCTAGAGATTCACGCGCCGTATTGCCATCCGCTCCCCAGCCCACTGGGCACGGCGCCTGACACATTCATCCCCTCCGCTTCATCTGCCCCCTTCTCTCTTGCAGCGCGATACTACCTGCGACGGCCCAGCCTGGCTGTCAGACATTTCCGAGAGAGCACAGAGAATTTCCCTGTTAGCTGAACGTCACGCCTCGCGCCATGCCAGTGGCTGCAATAACCATCAGCACCAACAGCAGCGCCTCGACATGACTGATCCGCGCATACAGCTTTGCACGTCCGGTATCGAGCGCCTTGCCTCGCGATGATGCGATCCGCCACTTCACCAGCGTGATCATCGGCGCCAGCTCTATCAGCAGAATCAGCACGAACAGCATCATTTTCAAATGAAACAGCGGCTGATGCAGATAGTAGTCAGTGCCCTTCTCAAAGCCGCCGAAGGCGCGCATGCCACCAGTCACCAGCAGCACCAGCGCAGCAATCCCCCACAGATTATCGGCAAGCAAAACGCGCTTGGCCTCGCCGACGCCAGCCGCCAGCTGACTGAACGCCGTGCCACGGGTCAATACGGCCCAGAAGCCCAAGGCAAAGGCCAATAGATGAATAGCGGCAAGAAACCAGTGAACCAGCATTCGACGAACTCCTTTGAGAAAGCGCTGGAAAACGCCAGTCAGTAGTAGTCGAAAAAAGTCAGTTGCGCCCACACACCATCGTGGGGCCAGAAAGCTTCGCGCAGGAAGCAGGGAGGCAGAAAGCGCGATTTGCCAAATCGCAGGCAAAAAAAATCCCAAGCAGCTGATGGAAGCTTGGGATTTAAAAATGCATAAACCGTGGTGGTGAACGCGGGGCGAATGTTACTGAAATCCACCCCAGGTAACAACGTTTTTTTGATAACCGGTTAGTTCGTAACGCTCGTAAGCCATTCAATATCCACACAATTTTAAAGGTCGCTGGCGACGAACGGTATTTTTGTCGGCCGACATCATGAAATTCCCATCAAGGAAGGAATGCCTTTTTTACCTGCACGGGAAGCACTACTCAAGCACGGCTGGAAACCCAGCGAGAGAAGCAAGCAATGCCTCGGCATCACGACTTAGGTGTAGGGGCAGCAGACCTGATCATTGACGCCAGGGATCTCGAGCGCCCGTAAAGCGATCCGCCACATTCGCCTTGTCCCACCTGTTATTGAGTAGTTGATCAAGCACGTCTCGGCAAATAGCCGGTTTTTGATGACGGGCCCGCGCCTGGAGCAAATAGAAAGACAGGGCGAACTCATTGAGGTTAACGCCGCACTGGCGTTCTGAGGGGTGGGTTTTGCAAATCGCAGACAACAAAAAAGGGCCCACCTTTCGGTGGGCCCTTCCAGACCGCCCAGCAGAGCGGATTTTGTTTGGTAGGCGCGATTGGACTCGAACCAACGACCCCCACCATGTCAAGGTCTGCTAGGAGCAGGCTCCTAGCCCTGCTGCTCTTGGACTTCACAGAACGCCCATTCACATCTATGAGGCGTCAACAGTGGCTAATTTCCGCTTACTTCCGTCCGGCAACTGGAATGTTCAGGTACGGGTTAAAGGCAAATCTCCCCAGTCGAAAACGTTCAGCACCAGGGCCGAAGCTGAGTCATGGGCGAAACAGATCGAAGCCGTGACGATGGACCGCAAGCACCACACCATCTATACGTTGGGCATGACGTACTGCGAAACGATGCTCAAGGGGAAAGGTAGTTACGATCACGCACTGAAAATCGTGGAGCACCTGGGCAGACACTTCACCCAGCCCATTCACGAAATCACACCGCAGATGATCAATGACTTCAAGATCATGCGATTGAAGACAGTGAAGCCGTCCACGTGCAGGACGCAGCTTGCATTCATGTCCCGCTTCTACAGGTTCGCCAAGCGCGGCTTACTGATCGACATTCACAACCCTGTGAGTGATATCGCACTTCCAAAGCCTGACCGGTCTTCTGAAAAGGTGATCCGTGCAAGCGAGCTTGAGCGACTGTTGGCGAAACTATCCCCAACCATGAAACTCATTGTTGAATTGGCATACGAGACTGCTATGAGGCGGTCGGAAATTCTGAAACTGACCAAAGACTGCCTGCACCTCAAAGAACGCATTGCAGATGTGATCGATGGGAAGAACGGCACACGATCAGTTCCCCTCACCCACCGAGCCGTTGAGATTCTTGAACTCGCCCAACTGTGGGCCACCGTGGAGCGCCACCCACATGGCATGATCTTCACTGTCACTCCCCACGCCGTATCTCAGGCTGTGCGTCTGGCACGCGTAAAGGCTGGACTTGATAGCAGCGTCAGGCTTCACCAGCTCAGGCACACCAGAATCACCAATGTGGCGAAGAAAGGATTCAACAACGCACAGATCATGATCGTATCGGGCCACAGGGATACTCGATCCGTCGCACGATACTCGCACCTGAACGTCAGGGACGTACTGCACCTCATCGACTGATCAACCGAATGGACTGCCAACCTTGACGGACTTAGGGTTGGCGGCTCTAGAAACTTACCCAATACCTCCGAAAACCACGTCAAAACTAGCACTAGATTCGCCTGCTCCCGAACGAGCACTTCCGTTCTTCCCACTGTTTACTGGCCTATATGACGGCTTGTGCTAAGCCGATGGCGTTCTCATCACCGGAAATAGGTTTTGTAAGAATAGGCACCGCCATACGGTCTTCAACATATCCCATGTGATCCGTAAAGTCGTGATCTCGTAACCTTGGATGTGAAACGGTCAATATTACAGTTTTTGAACCACCAGTCTTCTGGGTCCGATGTTGAGCATCAATAGTGCTTAACCGCATGGAAAGGCAAAAACACAATCAGCGGAACGTGGACATTCAACGGGATTCCATTTGATACACATAAACATACAGGCGTCACGCCGGGTAATGGTGTGTCTGGGTTGCCAACGGCTTAAAATCCGGTGGTGTTTAGTCACCGGATTCTGTTGTGTATCATTTTTCAGGGTAAAGTTTACGCCTGAATTGTTTATATTCGTTACCATCCTTTTTGATTGAACGAGCAACAAACTCTTTGTTGCCAATCTGGGCTACATAGTAAATCTTCTTAAGCTTGAACTCAGTTGCCGCTTCAACAAGAACTGATGCGAGCCTTTTCTTGATGGCTTTGTAAGCCTCATCCTTTTCAGGGTCAGCTTTCCCGTAGTTAATGGTCCAGACAGTGTCAACATCCTTCGTTTTAAACCATTTCTTGCTTTTCAGGAAATCATAGAAATCATCTCTTTGATCTTCTGAGTCGATCAAGTCCAAGGACAGTAACACCCTAATCATCTGCCGCTTCCTTTCGTTGTACATCGTTAACCGTGAAGTACGGTGTGATCCTAATGTTGGGGCTATATAGTGGCTTTTCAATGGCTCGCATGTAAAAATTTAAGAGTTCAAGCCCGCCATGACTCTCGCCTTATGTACGGGCTTTCTTGTTTTAATCAGTGGAAGTCAGGATCATTGTCGTAGCTATCAGCGTTGTATTCGTCTTGAAGTGCTCTTGATGGCCTAACACCCACTTCAACGTTTGCCCAGTCCCTTACACTCTTCGCCACACCATGAAAGCCCGGAAACAATGTTGAACCATCAACCCCAAAGCGTGAGCAGAGATTTAATAAATCTGGAGCTTCACTGACGGGCAAAGTGATCTTGATCAGTGGGTTATCAGTGCACCTAGTTGTGTAAATTTCTTTTACTTCTTCTAGAGCCTCTACCTGATAGAAATCATTATGGTTATAAACTTTTACGTTGTGTGTAGTGAATAGGCCAGACTGTGCCGCTTGGTTCTTACTGGTTCCCCCCGGCGTCCTAATCACCTTCACTGCTTGCCAATGTTCCGCACACGCGGTGTCAAGTGCCCAGATGGCTATCCTTGCGTTCTGTTTATCAATCTCAAAGTTTGCTGATGAGGCTGCGAAGTAGCAAGCGACAAAAGCTCTTTCCGTCCAGTCGAGTAAGCGAGTTGGCACATCATAATGCTGTGCAACAGCCATGATTTCGTACAGATCGGGGTGCGGCCATAGTATTGTAGGATTTACAAATGAAGCGATGTGATTATGCAGTTTTGTTTTTAAGTTCTCAGTGTAGCCCGGAACAATCAGCCCGGATTTGTCACAGCCAGCCAGAAATTGCTTGAGGATGTCTAGCTCCAGTGAAACCTGCCCAGAGCTTGAGAAGTCAAAGGTCCGCCGTGGCGATCCATAGGCGAACGATCCAGCTCCGCGTCTGCATACAGAAGGAGTCAGCTTGTACTCATCGCTTGGCTGGCCTCTGAAGATATATCTGCCGTGATCCCATATAGGATTGAGAGGGCTCACATAGTCGAACAACTGGCGTGCTGTGCTGAAGGGTTTCTCAAGTGGTGTCATCGTTCCCTGATCCTGTGCACGTTGGACAACCTTCAGTGTACTGGCCTTTTGATCACGCAACCAATCCAGTGCGTGCCGCTCAATTCGCTACAGCATCCACCAGGCGGCGTCAACATGTTTCGGTTGACGTGATGGCAATCTGAGAGTAATATCCCCACCTCGCCAATAACGGCGACCAACACCAGCCCGGCGATGACGCCGAAGGAAGTGACCCACATATCGAACTGACTACAGGAGAACCCCATGCAATCTGCTACGCCCTTCGTTTTACACCTCACCCCCGGCACCATTGCTGCCAACCAAGACGCCCCAGCACTCACAATCGATGACCAGATTGTCGCACTGCATCGGAAGGGATTCGGTCGCCGTAAGATTATGTTGGCGCTCGGCGTCGGAGAGTCCCATGTACGCCGTCTGACCAAGGGGATTGAAGTGCAGGCCGACCAGCAGCCAGCTCTTACGCCCTTTGATCGCGCAGTGAAACAATGTTACCCGCTGGCGACAGGCCGCTATGGCCTCAAGGATTATCAGCTACGGGACATCCTGTTTCGTGTCATGGCTCAAAGTGGAACACCGCTACCGGCAAGTACGATGGCCTCTACACTGACGACCAAATCTACAGGGTAAGAAAGCGGATTCGGGAGCTTGCTGATGAAAGAGGCGACTTGGCCGTATTCCCCATGGATTGGTTCAATACCGAGCATCCTAAAGACTCTAATCGCCACATCCAACAGTGTTCTATCAACCTTGCCGAACGTGTTCGGGAGGCCGTTGATGATTACATGGCTGCCTGCGGAGTGGAGTTCGTGACGGAAGAAGGTACGCCGACAGAGCAGGAAGCCAATCTGCATCAAGTCGAGGTGGCTAAACAGGTCGCGGCGGCAAGACTGCACATTCTCAAGCTTGCGATTCCTGAGTTCAGCCCTGAGCCGGTTAGGAGCCTGATCGAACGTGCAGAACAGCAGGCCAATGGCCTGAGTCGTACTCCGGATGAGGAGTTATCGGAGGTGGAGCCACGCAAGAAAGAGGATCAGCCTGAACCGACGGTCGATAGCCCCTTTCTTGATTTTATTGAGGACAGGGGGTGGCTGCATCCCAGTTACTACGCCGAGGTAGAGAACACGCCGGCCAACCTTGGTTACTGATTATTGAGTCCACCCAATTTCACCCCACCCGCACGTACAATATTAAGGGTGTGGGGTGGTGGGGGTGATACACGAAGTAAATTACTGCTGGACACAATGTAAAGGATTACTAGCCCCTTGAAGGAATACCACCCAGTCGGTACGACTGAGCTTGATACCATTCGAACGTCAGTTCAAAGCTGATCCACTTGAAATGTTACCCCAACAAACAAAACAAACAACACCAAAAAAACCAAGAAGAGATTACTACTGACAGGCCATCCTGTCGTGTTAACTCCGACAAACAGGCTTGTCGATTGGTAAGCCTCACAAGAGCGTCAACCCTTAAGGCAATGGTTGTTATGTTGGTTGATATGGATTTCCACATGAGGTGCTCAGCTTGGGCATAGCCCGGAGATTATCCCTTCTGAACGTCCGTTCAGAGCTGTTCTCCCTGTAAGGTGCGAGAATTCAACAATCAACAATAATGAACATCCCAGCTTTGAAAGACGATCATGCTTTTTTGCGAGAACACTGGCGGAGCCAAGAGGTAGTATCCCTTCACGCTCCGTTTGGCTAACACACGTCATCTGTAAAGCTGGTCAATTTACGAAGAGTGTTCAATTGGTGCTGTGTAGTTATAGTGCATCATCAATATCATCCACTGCGACAGTGAATTTGTCGTTTGTTTGGTTGATGGTTAGTCCCGACTTCTTGCAGGTGGCAATACCTCGCCGATAAAGGTCATTGATCTTCTCTTTGTCATTGTTCTTAACAGCTGTCGTGAAGTAGTTGGCTAATATGCTGGCGGTGTTGCTTGAGGTGTCTGTCATTATCCTTAGCGTGGTTGAAGGGTACTTGTTCTTCGCAGCAACTGCTTTCATCTTGACTCCAGCGATATCGCTAGAGCTATCCATCATCTTTGCGTTTATATACTTTTGTGAGGCAAGGAAGCCAACGCATTTCGAGATGTCGTTTTCTTCTTCGGATAGTCCCCTTGCAAAACTGGGGGTGCAGAGTGCAAGCAGGGCTGCTGAAAGAATCAGTTTTTTCATTGAGTCATGTGTCCTTTCGAAGGTGCTGGATTATCGGAGGTAGAAGTAGAGGAACACGACAACCAGAATCACGAATATCACTCGACCCTGAAGTACGTCGTAGTTTAGTTCGTCTTTCTTGATCTGCTGGTACGTATCGGTGTCACTCAGCCCCTGTGCTTTGTAAAGCATGATCTGATTAATCTGCTTGTCGATTCTCTTGTTGTGGGCGTCATTGCTGCGCATGGTTATCCCCCACACCAGCAGCCATAGACCTCCTGTCAGCACCGTCAGAATCACGTGCAGGATGTGATTTGTCGTCTTCTTCTGGTTGGTGAGTACAAACAGTTTTTCGTTCATGGGCATCCCTGTTAGGTGCTAGCTGGGTGAGCAGCGAGGATACCAATGTATCATTTGGTGTGTCATCACTCAGTGTGTTCACGGTTGGAGCACATCCGACCATCATTCGGGGATGCAACCAAATCAGAATCTGAGAAAGGGCTTCGGCCAACGCATTCGAGAGCTACGCAACAGCCAAGGCTTCAGTCAGGAGGCTTTCGCTGATAAGTGCGGGTTCGTTCGAACGTACATGTCACGAATAGAGACGGGCACAGCCAACCCAAGCCTAGATGCCGCCAAGGTGCTTGCTGATGGACTGGGAATAACCTTGTCAGAACTGCTAGAAGGTCTCTGACGGCTTCTACACACAAATTCAAGGAATGAGCCGTGCCAGACAACACAGAAGCCCATATAGGCACAGCGGACGTTCTAACCCTCCTCCTTCACAACCAGCACGCCTTAGCTGCTGCAATCGAAGAAGTAGACCTGTGGGTTAGGGCCAATGGATCAAATGAAGTCCATGAGAACGCCGTCTCCGCATTGCAGACTCTCGATGCGAACGCTTCAGCCATCACCGCTGGAATTCTTAAGCTCCGGCAATAAGTCGCTATCAAAGGAGTAGACCTATCCGGTAGTCCGAGAGCTGACAGGAAATAACTATCAATAGACTATTGTGGAAAGCTATATGATAGGATTATCATTTAGCTATCAAAACGAATGACAAAGGATAGAAACCCCATGAATGCCCACCTTTACCTCCGAGCCTCGACCAAAGACCAAGATGCCAATCGTGCAAAGGTCGTCCTTGAGTCGTTCGCTGTAGAGAAGGGTTTGAACATCGTTGGCGTGTATGCAGAAAACATCAGTGGCACGAAGCTCAACCGTCCTGAGTTGCATGCTCTGCTGGGTACTGCCGAAAGTGGGGACGTGCTATTGGTTGAGTCTGTAGACCGCCTGAGCCGCCTCTCACAAGCTGACTGGGACACTCTAAAGGGCACGATCAAGGCCAAAGGACTTCGTTTGGTTGTGGCTGATCTGCCCACCAGTCATATGCTGGTTGAAGCCAAGGGGATCACTGGGCAAATCATGGATGTGATCAACAACATGTTGATTGATCTGATGGCAACCATGGCAAGACTGGATCAAGAGAAACGTGTGGAACGCATCAAACAAGGGCTGGAAAACAAGAAGGCTGCTGATCCTCAATGGAAGCCAACAGGCAAAGGCAGGAACGCTGCCAAGTGGGCTGAGGTACAGGCGCTGATGCGGAAGCATCCAACCATGTCTGCTGATCAGCTTGCCAAGCTGGCTGACTGTGGCGTTGCTACCGTTTACCGGATAAAGCGAGAAACAGAGACAGCCTGATTTCGTTTCTGCTCCTGGGACATCGTGTGACATCCGCACCTATTACGTCGCAACGGTTCAACGCGAACACTACAAGCCGCCTGAGGCTCGCCCTCAGGCATCGTTATGATTGGGGTAGCGCGGGACCAACTTATTTTTGGTTCCCTTTGGGCGGCTCAGACTGAGGCCGCTATTCGCCACTTGATAGCACTAGCAAAACCACCTCCCCATCCATTATTTTTGCCAGTATGTTCTAGGCGAAGCTTCAGCGAGCACTTCCGCTCTGGCGGCGGGGGTAGTTTTCAGCTAGAAACGTCCCTACAGCCTCTAGCTGAAGCTCACAAATGGTATATGGAGTAGATAAAATAAAGCCCCCAATAATGGAGGCTGTTACTACGTCGTGCGATGGAGTGCTTCAGGTTTAGAAAAGCGGTTTAGCAGATAGCGACAGACTGCCATTGATGAGAATATCCTTAAACCTCTTCAGACATTCATCTTCAGACAGCTGATCTTTACTGTTTACAGAGATGCTCAGAATATCGTCATCAAGCGTTACAGTAGCAGTTTCAAAGCCATTCTTAGCATCTTCTAAACAGGCGTTAAACCTCGCCTCTTTTTCTTCCTCCGACAAATACATGTTCTGAAACGGCGAGAGTTTGAATTTGTAGTCCAGCATGGGGTTTCTCGGTGGTGGTCAAGATGTGTAGTGGTCCAATGAAACCGGACCCCCATTTAGGCGAGAATGCTCGCCAGAAAATATTTGTGATTCGCTCTATCCCGAACAAAAATCGTCATAAGGGCAGGAAACCGCTAAAAAGTGGAGTCGCAGCCCTATGTTCTTGCCGGCAAAGTTATTTTTTGTCAGAAATGGCGTTGACGGGACGAACTTGAAATTTCTTGCTGTAGAGAGGTGATTTGAAGTACCGCCCAACCCGCACAGCGGTCTCAATCAGTTGATCCATAGCCTCTTCCAGACCTTCTTCCTTAAAAGCTATCGACTCCTCATTCGAATGTATGCCTACATCATCGTTGACGGTCTTGCACGGAACGAAAGGGTGGGCAATCTCTTCAAGGTATTGATAGAACGCACTCTTCGCGATCACCAACCCGAAACGGCGCCACGCATACTTCCGCCCCCAGTAATAACCGTCTGTTGCTCGGTGCCTTACACGATCATCGTTCTTGCCTTTATTCTCAGCCAGTTTGTCTACCGAGAAATGTTTTGCCGCCGAATAGCTAAGTAGCTTGTTGGCAGTGTCAGCCTTTCCCAGTGCAGACGGTTCAATAACGTTTCTACCACCAGCATCTGTAATGAAGCCAATGTTATAGCGGTCTCCATTCACCAACTCCGCATTGCTGCTGTTGGTCTCGAATTGGTACAGGGTGTCGGTAGTGAGCGGATTGAACTGGTGCAGAAACTTGCCCGACGGCATCGCAGTGACTGTGTAGTTTCTGATAATCACATCATGAATTGTGTACAGGTTTCTCGACTTCATAGCATCGTCCTTGGGTAGAAATCAGACCTCAAAAGTAGTGGCAATTCGCCTTTAATGCAACCTGTTACTTTGACGGCTTCAGGCAGGAAGTCGAGGCATAAAGCCTTGGCAGTAATAAGACGCTTTGCGGGGGGTGGGATTTTCACCTGAGGCAGCGTGATCACTTCAACCAGTGATACGCTTCACGCTTCGCAGAATGGAGCTGGTGCATGAAAACTACATGGAAGCTGAAACAACTTCAGGAGTGGATTGAGACGACCCGGCCTGAAGACACCCAAACCGCCAACCTACCAAAGGCCCTTAGCCGCTCAGCATTCATAGTTCATTATCACGTCCATCTTGCGAGGGACGCATTTGCAGAGTTCAAGGAACCTGATGGCAGCACCGACAAAATGTTCGTTGCCATGATGAGCTTTGAGCCTGATTTCAACAGGGCAGCTCTCGTTCAAGAGGCCAACATAATTGCGACCATCCACACCGTGCGAAACTACGCTGACATTTTCGCCCAGCTCGCCAATACGCTGGCCATGCCAAAGCCTCTACCTGAGCGTGACTCCACTTTTGGCAAGGTTGCCGACAAGCTACCAGAATCAGCGTTGAAGCAAGGTATGTTGGAGCTGAACTCATCTCACTGGTTTCGCTACCTTGCAGCGTTTAGCAACATCTCTAAGCACCGTCGTCTGTTGGAGAGCAAACCAAGCGTGTCGTTTGAAGAAGGCGTGAGCGGACTGCGGGTAGAAAAATTTTCGTATACATTCAGTTTGAAAGAACCTGAGACGGAGTTCCCACGCTGCTGGGGACACGATCTGCTTGAAGAAACGTATAACGTGTATCGTCGGATTCTGGAGCTAGGGCAGGCGTTGAATGAACACGTGCTGACCTAGTCGCAGCCATTGCAAACGCCATCACCACAGCCATAGAAAAGCTGCGTCAAAATCATCAATAGCTAAAAACCAGATGGCCAGATGTGAAAAACCCCACCGAGGTGGGGCCTAAAGCTTTTTACTTCTGGAACCGCAATAGCCCCTCTAACAGAGGGTTTGTCGCGCTTTTCTTCCACTCGACTGGTGGCGCCTCGCTGATTGACACGAAGGCTTCGTAGGTGGAAATCCCTGCCAATGCAGCCGCAGCATCAATGCTGTCGCGGGCGTACTTGACTGCGCCCTCCCTCGTTGTCGCTGGCGTAAAGACCGCTGTCCAGAGAGTCGTGAGTTTGTGTTTGCTGAAGTTCTTTTTCTTCAGCTCCTCATTGAATTTCGTGCGAGCTGTTGAGCTGACGCCGTTATCCAAATCGACCGTTACAACCGCGTGGTAAGGCATGATTAATTCCCCCGCTCTTGGTTGGATTGGGAGATAACAGACGCAGCGAGGGCTTTCGTTTCCTCGCTATATTTGTTGCTCTGGAGAACCTTGCCCGCAACCGTTTCCATCTCAGCACTCGTTTGCTTTCCAGTGTTGGCTTGGGCCAACGTGGAGGCAGCGAGACTTTTGGCAATTTTAGAGGCATGCGGATCGCGGAGGGTTTCAGAGGCCAGTTTGGCCGACTTCGATGAGGACTGCTTTTTATTACTAGGCATGACGTTTTACCTTTGTAGCAAAGGATAGATTTGTCAGCCCCAAGGATTACCGGCCAGCAGAGAACCGTTGACGATCACGTCAATGTTTGGCTCAATGCAGTCCCCCTAGGGCTAACGTAATCGCTACTGTTTAGCTTTAGTTGGTGCGGATGGTTGTGTTCTAAGTTGTGGAGACCGAAGCACGACCATTCGCAGACTTTTCTAAGTACCTCGCTCGAGGTCAGCAGCTAACGGCAAACCCCTACATGTAGGGTTTTTTCGCCACCGAGATACAAGATAATGCGTTTCACAGGGTGTTGCAACGTACTACCTGTGGATAAACCTGTGCGTAAATTGTGTGTGAGAGATGGAACGAGCGTGTAGGCCGTGACCTAGTTGGAGCGCACCGTTTTTCACTGATTTTCAGCGATTGAAAACAGTCATTCGGATTTTTAAGGGCGCGAACCCTATCTCAAAATTCCGCTGTATGTTGCGAGCCAAGACCCTTTTAGAACCACCGTTTACCGCTCACCCTGATGATGGCAAAGTGACCCGACTCTAACCACGCAGGAAGCAAAGACAATGAAAGACATCGTGATTACCGTAGTGAATTTCTTCGCCTGGGCAGGAATCATCGTTGCAACGGTTGTGGGGTATTTCGCAATGAAGGGCAACTACGAGTACATCGGCGCCCTGATTGGCTTCGCCGTAGGCTGCCTAGGCTCTGGAGTGTGGTTTGTACTTTCAGCAATCCATCAGAATATCCAAACCATCCGAGATATTGCCATCAAGCAGTCGCAGGGCTGATTACTACTTTCAACACCCCACCACCACCACCACCACCACCACCACCACCACCACCACCACCCCAAAGCAGAATCCCACCCGAAAACGAACTGATATCGGCGTTCACATTGCCCAGTGTGAACGAACCCTATAATTTGTGAACGTTCTGAAGAAATCCAAGACAACAAAAAAGGGCCCACCTTTCGGTGGGCCCTTCCAGACCGCCCAGCAGAGCGGATTTTGTTTGGTAGGCGCGATTGGACTCGAACCAACGACCCCCACCATGTCAAGGTGGTGCTCTAACCAACTGAGCTACGTGCCTGCTGTGAGGCGGCATTCTACGGAATTCCGGAGGGGTGTCAACACCTTTTTTTCACCTAACCCTATGAATATGCAAAATATTTAATTTCGGCCCAGTGAAGAAGATTTTTTCGGTGGCTGGCGGAGGTTTTTCAACTCGGGTAGCATCGGCGCACTCGTAAAATATATTAAACAGAGGCTGCAGGATGGCGAACACCCCTTACCCAGAGTCTTATTACGCTGCGTCGGCCAATGCCGTACCGCCACGTCCAGCCTTGCAGGATGATGTGGAGACGGATGTCTGTGTGATTGGCGCCGGGTATACCGGGCTGTCCTCGGCGCTGTTTCTGCTGGAGAACGGTTTTCGCGTGACGGTGCTGGAAGCGGCCAGGGTCGGTTTCGGGGCGTCTGGGCGTAATGGCGGGCAGATCGTCAACAGCTATAGCCGCGACATCGACGTCATTGAACGCACTGTCGGACCCAAGCAGGCGCAATTGCTCGGGCAGATGGCATTCGAGGGCGGACGGATCATTCGTGAGCGCGTCGCCAAGTACAACATCCAGTGCGACCTGAAGGACGGCGGCGTGTTCGCCGCCCTCTCCGTCAGGCAGATGGGCCACCTGGAATCGCAGAAGCGCCTGTGGGAACGCTTCGGCCATACGCAACTGGAGTTGCTGGACGAGCGCCGCATTCGCGAAGTGGTGGCCTGCGATCAGTACGTCGGCGGCATGCTCGACATGAGCGGCGGCCACATCCACCCGCTGAACCTGGCGCTGGGTGAGGCCGCCGCCGTGGAATCCCTCGGCGGTACGATCTACGAGCAATCGCCGGCCATACGCATCGAGCGCGGCGCCAACCCGGTGGTGCACACGCCACAGGGCAAGGTCAGGGCCAAGTTCATCATCGTCGCCGGCAACGCCTACCTCGGCAATCTGGTGCCGGAACTGGCAGCCAAGTCCATGCCGTGCGGCACGCAGGTGATCACCACGGAACCACTGGGCGAAGAACTGGCGAGATCATTGCTGCCACAGGATTACTGCGTCGAAGACTGCAATTACCTGCTCGACTACTACCGCCTGACGGGCGACAAGCGCCTGATCTTCGGCGGCGGAGTGGTTTATGGCGCGCGCGATCCGGCGAACATCGAAGCGATCATCCGCCCGAAAATGCTCAAGGCTTTCCCGCAACTGAAGGATGTGAAGATCGACTACGCGTGGACGGGCAACTTCCTGCTGACCCTGTCGCGCCTGCCGCAGGTTGGCCGCCTGGGCGACAACATCTATTACTCGCAGGGCTGCAGCGGCCACGGCGTGACCTACACGCACCTGGCCGGCAAGGTGCTGGCCGAAGCATTGCGCGGCCAGGCTGAGCGTTTTGATGCGTTTGCCGACCTGCCGCACTACCCGTTCCCGGGAGGGCAGCTGCTGCGTACGCCGTTTGCCGCGCTGGGCGCGTGGTATTACGGGTTGCGCGACAAATTCGGATTCTGACTGCAGAAACACATGTGGCGAGGGGATTTATCCCCTCGCCACAAAAAGTACGCTACCAGCTTGTTTCAGAGCTGATCCCGAGCAATCCCGCTACGGATCCGCAAGATGTCAGCGAGCACTGCCAAGGCGATCTCCGCCGGTGTCTTGCTGCCCAGGTTCAAGCCGATCGGCGCATGAATCCGCGCCAGCTCGACCTCGCCCAGCCCACCGATCCTGCGCAAGCGCTCGAAGCGTTTCTGCGAGGTTTGCTGCGAGCCCATGACACCGATGTAAAACGCTTCGGTGCGCACCGCTTCCATCATCGCCAGGTCATCGATACGCGGATCGTGGGTCAACGCCACCACCGCGGTATCGCGGTGACAGCCACCGTCGGCAATGAACACCGACGGCAGTTGCCGGCGAATCTCCACACCATTCAACACCACGCCCTCAAGCACTTCATCACGCGGGTCGCAGAGAATCACTTCAAAGCCCAGACCAACCGCAAATTCGGCGCACGCCTGTGCCACGCTGGAGTATCCGGCCAGCAACAAACGCTGAGCGGCTCCCATGCGAATACGCACCCGGTCGTTCTCACGCTCGATGCGCACACCCTGCTCGCGATCAGCGAACAGACTGCGCGCACCACTGGCCAGATCGACTTCGCGAATCAGACGACGCTGTCCGAGCAACGCCGATTCGAGCTCACGCAGATGCGCCTGCACCTCGCAGTCGGCGTCAAATTTCTCTACCAGTACGTCGAGAATGCCGCCACAGGGCAGGCTGACCCGCGAGCGCGGATCATCCCCTTCGCCGTAACGCACCACGTTGACCGCATCGAGAAACGCGCCTTGCGCCACGCGCTCGAGAAAGTCTTCCTCGACGCAGCCACCGGACAGCGACCCGATCCACTGCCCACCATCGTTCACTGCCAACAGTGAACCCGGCGCACGCGGCGCCGAGCCGTAGGTGGTCAGCACGGTGCAGAGCCAGATGCGCTGCCCCGCCACCGACCACTCCAGCGCCCGCCGTACCACTTGCAGATCGAGATGCTGCATGTCAGTGCGCCTTGTGCTCGATGGCCGGGACTTCAGCCTGCAGTTTCTGCACATCGCTGACCGCCAGCTCTGCCGATTGACCACCCCAGCCTTGACGCAGGTAGTTCAGCAGATCGGTCAGTTGTTCAGCGCTGAGCTTGTCGGCAAAACCCGGCATCGGCTGCATGTGTTCGAACCCGGCGAATTTCTGCTCGCCGATACCATCCTCGATCACCCGCACCAGGTTGCGCGGATCCTCCAGACGCAGCGTGGTATTGCCACGCATGGCCACGGCGATGTGCGGCTTGCCTTCACCACCGGCCGCATGGCAACCGGCGCAGACGTTCAAATATTCCTGACGGCCGCGCTGGGCGCTCGGACTGAGCTTGTCCACCGGCACCTCGACGAGTTCTTTGGCTGCTGGTGGTTTGTCGCCGAGCAGGAACGTCGCCATCGCTGCCAGATCCTGATCGTTCAGGCCCTGGGTGCTGTTGTGGAATACCGGGAACATCTCGTTGAACATCGTGCCCTGAGCACTCATGCCGTGCTTGAGGAACGTACTCAAGTCCTGCTGATTCCAGCCGCGCGCCGCCAGATCGGTGGCGAGCAGGCTTGGCGCGAGATAACCGTTGAGGATGCCGCCAGTCAGGCGCTTGTCCAGCTGCATCGCGCCCGGCAGGCCGCGTGGCGTGTGGCATTCGCCGCAATGACCGAGCACCTCGACCATGTATTGGCCGCGCTTCCAGGATTCACTTTTACCTTCGGCCGACTCCAGTTTCAGGGCTTTGCCATACATCATGTTCCAGCCCATCAGGCCCAGACGCACGTTGAACGGAAAGCTCAGGCTGGTGACAGGCGCGGCGCGCTCGATCGGCTCGATGGTTTTCAGGTACGCGTGGATCGCGTCGGAATCTTCACGCGGCACCAGGTGATACGAGGTGTACGGCATCGCCGGGTACAGATTAGCGCCGTCGCGACGCTTGCCCTCGGTCAGCGCAGCGAAGAATTCATCATCGCTGTACAGGCCGATGCCGTGCTCTTTGCTCGGCGTGATGTTGGTGCCGTAGATCGTGCCGAACGGTGAGACGATCGGCAGCCCGCCAGCAAACGGCGCGCCGCCCGGCGCGGTGTGGCACGCCATGCAGTCGGCCGCGCGGGCGAGGTATTCGCCGCGCTTGACCTGATCGTCGGCGTGGGCAAACAACACCGGCGCAGCCAGCCCGACCGCCAGGGTCAGGCGGGTCAGTAGATGCTTCATGCTCAACCCTCCTTGACCAGGCCGAGATCGGTCAGCACGTTGCGGGTGGCGTTGTAGTAACGCACGTACCCGGTGCAACGGCAGACGTGATGACCGAGGCTGTCCTCAATGACCTGTTCCAGTTTGCTCTTGGCGATCGGCTGGCGCTGCAGCTTCTCCACTAGCACCGTCGCGGCGTTGACGAAGCCCGGTGCGCAGTAGCTGCACTGGAAGGCGAATTCGTCGACGAAGCGTTGCTGGATCGGGTTCAGCTCAGTGACCTGACCCTGCTCGTCACGCTTGGCGTGAGCTTCGATGGTGCGCACTTTCTTGCCTTCGAAGTAATGCGCGCCGGTGATGCAGGTACGCACTTCTTCGCTGGTGCCGTCCGGGTTGTCGACGATCACCACGCAGGCGTGGCAGATGCCCTGGCCGCAGCCCAGGCGCGAACCGGTGAGGTTCTTGTATTCGTGCAGGTAGTCGATCATCGGCAGGTCATCAGGGATGTCCACCGGGCCGACGGATTGACCATTGAGGGTCAGTTGAAGCGGACGGTTAGCCATTGAGGGCCTCCTTGATGCGCGCAGCAGTGATTGGCAGATCGCGAACACGTTTACCGATGGCGTGCGCCACGGCGTTACCGATGGCACCGACCACCGGGATCATCACCACTTCGGCGATGCCTTTGGATGGATCGCTTGGCGACAGCGGCGGCAGAATCTCCGCGGTCTGCTTCCACACCGCCACGTGGCGGGCCATCGGCAGGCGATAACGGTTGAAGTTCCAGTCACCCTCCCCCGGCCCGCCTTCGTACAGCGGCATCTCTTCCATCAGCGCGTGACCGATACCCATGGCGATCCCGCCTTCGAGCTGGCCCTTGACCAGTTCTTCGACCAACACCCGGCCGCACTCGACCCACGAATGGTGGTTGAGCACTTCGACTTCCGCCGAACCTTTGTTGACCTTCAGCTCTACCAGCGTCGCCACCGGGCTGTAGTAAGTCACAGCTGCATTGTTCAGCTGGACAACCGGGTAGTTGATGTTCTGGCGATCCAGCAGATGGAAGCCCGCCGTGTTCATCAGCGCTTTCTTCGCCTTCGGCGCGCCATCGCCGTACTTCACCGCCAGACCGTCGAGCGGCAGACGCTCGCGCACACCGTCAATGCTGTATTCGGCCTCGGCCCAGCTCCAGCGGTTGAACGCGTGAACAGTGGCGCCGGTTACCAGACCACGCTCGTGAGCACGCTTGGCCAGCTCTTCAAAGGTCAACGGCTGCATGCCGTTGGCAGTGAGTTTGCCATCGACCCAATGCGCATCTTCGCGACGCACGACGTAAGGGTTGGCTTGACCGCCGTAAGGGCCCTGACGCCAGATTTCCATGGCCGCCGGCCACAGACCGTTGTTGAACAGCACGCGTGCTGCTTCACGGGTAGCGTGACTGAAGTAGTAAGCCGAGTTGGTCGCGGACGACGCCGAGGCCAGCTTGCCGACCCAGCGCGGGTTGCGCAGCAGGTTGTCCTGTTCGGCCTGGCTCATGATGTAAGGGTTGCCGCTGGTGATCAGTTGCATCTCCTTCCATTCGGTTTCGCCAGTCTTCACGTCATGCGCCGGGCTGCCGAGGAAATCAGCCACCACCAGCGCTTGCGAAGTGGACATGCCGGTGCCGATCTCGATACCGATGTGGCGCAGGGTAATGCGACCTTCAGCGGTGAATTCGATGCTGGCCATCGGCGCTTCCGAACCGGTACCGAAGTCTTTCTGGCAAATGGCGAAACCGACGCCGTACCAGTTGTCCGGATCTGCCGCTTCGCGCTGTTTCTTGATCGCGTCACGATTTTTCCAGACTTCGTGCACCGAGGCCTTGTCGAGAATCTCGTGCAGGCGCAGGGCACCGGCCGGAATCGCGCCCTGGGTGTTTTTCATGCCCGAACGCAAGGCGTTCTTGCGGCGCAGATCAATCGCGTCGACACCGAGTCGATTGGCAATTTCGTCGACCATCATTTCGGTCGAGGCCATGCTTTGCAGCGTGCCGTAGCCGCGCATCGAACCCGCCTCAACACCACGGGAGTGGTAAGCGGTGACCTGCAGATCGTTCTGCGGCATGTAATAGATCGACTGTGCTGCCGTGGCACCCACTGCTGCCACCGACGGGCTGTAGTTGATACGACCACCGCCGTCGACGCTCATTTCTGCGCGGAAAATCTTGAAGCTGTAGTCGTTCTTGTCCACCGCCAACTGGTAGCGGATGTCGAACGGGTGACGCTTGATGCCGCTCTGGAACTGCTCGTAGCGGTCGTTGGCCAAACGGATCGGTACACCGGCGCCGTACAGCGCCGCAAGGGCGGCGTAGTAGACGAAGATGTTGTGGTCTTTGGAACCGTAACCCACGGTGTAACCCGGATGCATGTTCAGGTTGGCCAGGCCAAAGCGCGACGGCGCGATCATTTTCGCGGTCTCGGTCGCAGCTTCCAATGGGCACTGGGTGGCCACGACGAAGTGCAGGGTTTTGGTTGCTGGGTCGTACCAGCCGTTGCCGTTGTCCGGCTCCATCGCGGCAGGTTCAATCGACGGGGTCTTGTAACGTTCGTCGAACACCAGCCAGTTGTCCGGCGGCGTATCGATCTCTTTCTTCATGCGGTCGGCGTAGAACAGACCACGCTCAGTCAGGTTGCCGTGCAGTTTCGGCTGGGAATTCCACACCGGGCGACGGTTTTTCAGCATCGGGAACAGGATCGAATCCTTGAGGCTGGCGAATTCGTCTTCGTCGGCCGAGGTCGGGCCACCCACGCGCACGTAACGGAAGCTGCCATAGGGGTCGCCTTCGTAGTACGGCACTTGTGCACCGTAACGAATCGCCTTGTCATTGAATTTGAGCTTGTTCTTGGCCTGGCGGAAACGCTCGAAATCGTTCCAGATCAGGATCGCTACCGGATGACCGATGAACATCGGCACTTTGCCTTCGGGCAGCAATGGATCCGGTGCGTGCTCTTCCGGGAAAACGATACCGTCCTTGTCCAGATCGGCAGCGGTGACGATGCGGTCGGGCTGCAGCTCGGCACCGAGCCACGACAGGTCGTAACCGTCATAGATACGGTCGGCCTTGATGGTTTTGAGCAGCATGGCGTGACCCTGTTGTTCAGGCCAGCCCGGCATGTCCTTGGAGCGAATGTCGCGGGCAAAGACTTTGCTGCCGCAGACCTTGGACAATGCATCGTTACGTTGGCGCGCCTTGCCGTTGTTGCCGAGCCACTTCTCGGACGGCACGGTGACGCTGTTTTCCATCAAGGCAGCCAGCGCCTGACTGCTGAGCGGCGCGAGCGTGACGCTCACACCCGCCACCAGCCCGCCCTGGAGGAACGAGCGCCGGGATATATCACGGTTGGACATGGATCATCCTCTGGGCGGTTATGTGTCCGCCCTTCTGGTTATCTACTGGGAATCTCGAGTCTTGCAGAAGCCCTTCTTGGCTAAACAAAGGGCGTGATGACAGTGCAAAGCTGACCGAAAGGTTAACTTTAAAGGTTTCTGGGCTCGCAGCAAACAACCAGTTACAAAAATTTGACTAAAGAATCAAAAAATCAATGCGACGTGGTACCGCAGCAGATTCCTGAACCTACCGCCACCCCTGTGGGAGCGGGCTTGCTCGCGAAGGCGTCGGAACATTCAACACTTGCATTGACTGAAAGAACGCTTTCGCGAGCAAGCCCGCTGCCACAGGGATATGCGCCAAACGCAGCATCGACGATCAGAAGGGAACAAGATAAATAAGGAGGAATAGCCAAATTTCAGACACAAAAAACCCCGGTCTTTCGACCAGGGTCTTTGCTATCGGATCCGAATCAACCAGAGGCTGTTTTCGGTGCTTCAAGGCGTTCAGTGGTCCTTGAAACAGATATGGCGCAGCGGACGGGACTCGAACCCGCGACCCCCGGCGTGACAGGCCGGTATTCTAACCGACTGAACTACCGCTGCGTATCGCTTTGAGCTTGCGCTCAAGTAACTCGTTTGATTGAAAGCTTCGGTGCATTTCAATCGCGAACCAGGCAAGGCCTGACTCGTAAAATATGGCGCAGCGGACGGGACTCGAACCCGCGACCCCCGGCGTGACAGGCCGGTATTCTAACCGACTGAACTACCGCTGCGCGTCGGTGCAGGCACTTTCAGCCTACGCTCTTGCTTTCGCAAGTCTCTCGGGAGTGGTGGGTGATGACGGGATCGAACCGCCGACATTCTGCTTGTAAGGCAGACGCTCTCCCAGCTGAGCTAATCACCCGTTTGCATCTCCGAGGCCGCGAAATTTACGCAGGTAGCGAACCTAAGTCAATAGCAGGATTGAAGTTTTTCTGAAAAAGACGAAATTGTTTCTATCCTGCAAGACCGCCTTCGCGAGCAAGCCCGCTCCCACAGGGGGATGCATTCCAAATGTGGGAGCGGGCTTGCTCGCGAAGACGGCGGCATATTCAGCGCAGAAGCCCGAATACTTATGCGGTTTATTCGCTGTAAATCATCTTCTTGGTCATGCCGCCATCGACGACAAACTCCTGCCCGGTGACAAACCCGGCATTCCTCGACAGCAACCACGCAACCATCGCTGCGACGTCCTCGACCGTCCCTACCCTGCCCGCTGGGTGCTGAGCATGATCGGCATCGGCCAAAGGCTCGGCTCGACGCACAGAAGGATCCCGCGCATCGATCCAGCCCGGACTGACCGCATTAACGCGAATCTCCGGCCCAAGACTGATAGCCAGCGCATGCGTCAGCGCCAACAGGCCGCCCTTGCTCGCCGCATATGCCTCGGAATCAGCCTCCGATTGCCGTGCACGGGTCGAGGCCAGGTTGACGATCGAACCGTTGTGCGCGCGCAGATACGGCGCACAGTGCTTGGCCAGCAACATTGGCCCACTGAGGTTTACCGCCAACACCCGATTCCAGTACGCCAGATCGAGACTTTCCAGGGTGATGTTGTGCGGATCGGCCACTGCCGCGTTGCACACCAGTGCATCCAGACGACCAAACTGCCCAAGCACTTCAGCGACGCCGAGCGCGACCTGGCCTTCATCCGCGACGTCCATGGCGATGAACCAGGCATTTTCGCCCAGCACCTTCGCCACTTTCGAACCGCGCGCGCGATCCAGATCCGTCAGCACCACTTGCCAGCCTTCGCTGATCAGCCACGCCGCGATACCCAGACCGATGCCGCGCGCAGCACCGGTGACCAACGCAACGCGGCCATGAGTGCCTGCCACCGGCGTAGACAACTCGATCACAACGCCGCCAGACCGCGCGCCAGATCGGCCTGCAGATCCGCCACATCTTCCAGACCGACCGCAATGCGGATCAGGCTGTCACGAATGCCCGCCGCCTCACGCTCCTGTGGCGCCAGACGGCCGTGGGAGGTGGTGCTCGGGTGGGTAATGGTGGTTTTGCTGTCACCGAGGTTGGCAGTGATCGAAATCAACCGGGTGGCGTCGATAAAGCGCCAGGCGCCCTCTTTGCCGCCCTTGACCTCAAAACTCACCACAGCACCGAAGCCCTTCTGCTGACGCTGGGCCAGTTCGTGCTGCGGATGGCTCTTGAGACCGGCGTAATGGACTTTCTCGATACCGTCCTGCTGCTCCAGCCATTCAGCCAGTTGCTGGGCGTTGGCGCAGTGCGCCTTCATCCGCAGGTTGAGGGTTTCCAGCCCCTTGAGGAAGATCCACGCGTTGAACGGGCTCAGGGTCGGGCCGGCGGTACGCAGGAAACCGACAATTTCTTTCATCTGCTCGCTGCGCCCGGCCACCACGCCACCCATGCAACGGCCCTGACCGTCGATGAACTTGGTCGCCGAGTGCACGACGATGTCCGCACCCATTTTCAGCGGCTGCTGCAGCGCAGGCGTGCAGAAGCAGTTGTCGACCACCAGCATCGCGCCTTTGGCGTGAGCGATTTCTGCCAGCGCAGAGATGTCCACCAATTCAGCCAGCGGGTTGGACGGCGACTCGACGAACAGCAGCTTGGTGTTCGGCTTGATTGCCGCATCCCACGCCGACAGATCGGCAAGCGGCACGTAATCGACTTCCACGCCGAAACGCTTGAAGTATTTCTCGAACAGGCTGATGGTCGAACCGAACACACTGCGCGACACCAGCACGTGATCGCCGGCGCTGCAAAGGCTCATCACCACCGCCATGATCGCGGCCATGCCAGTGGCGGTGGCAACGGCTTGCTCGGCGCCTTCCAGTGCGGCAATGCGCTCTTCGAACGCGCGCACGGTCGGGTTGGTGTAACGCGAGTAAACGTTGCCCGGCACTTCCCCGGCAAACCGCGCCGCCGCGTCGGCCGCAGTACGGAACACGTAGCTGGAGGTGAAGAACATCGGATCACCGTGTTCGCCTTCCGGCGTACGGTGCTGACCGGCACGTACGGCCAGGGTATCGAACGCTACGCCTTCAAGGTCGCTGTCCAGCCGACCGGCATCCCATTCCTGACTCATGCTGTCACTCCTTGCCCTGTTCTGAATAAGTAAAAGTCTTTTGCCAGATACAAAACCGGCCCCTCAGGGCCGGTAGAAACTCAGTTGTTGTACAGATCGATGATCGCACTGACCGCCTGGGTCTTGACCTTGGAGGCATCATTGCGTGCCTGCTCGATCTTGTTCAGGTAGGCCTCGTCGACGTCGCCGGTGACGTACTTGCCGTCGAACACCGCGCAATCGAAGTTCTCAATCTTGATCTTGCCGCCACCGACCGCTTCGATCAAGTCAGGCAGGTCCTGATAGATCAGCCAGTCAGCGCCGATCAGATCCGCCACGTCCTGAGTCGAACGATTGTGTGCGATCAGCTCGTGCGCGCTCGGCATGTCGATCCCGTAAACGTTCGGGAAGCGCACTGCCGGAGCCGCCGAGCAGAAGTAGACGTTTTTCGCGCCAGCTTCGCGAGCCATCTGGATGATCTGCTTGCAAGTGGTGCCGCGCACGATCGAGTCATCGACCAGCATCACGTTCTTGCCGCGGAATTCCAGCTCGATGGCGTTGAGCTTCTGACGCACCGACTTCTTGCGCGCGGCCTGGCCCGGCATGATGAAGGTACGACCGATGTAACGGTTCTTGACGAAACCTTCGCGGAATTTCACGCCCAGGTGGTTCGCCAGCTCCAGCGCAGCGGTACGGCTGGTGTCCGGAATCGGGATGACCACGTCGATGTCGTGCTCCGGACGCTCGCGCAGGATCTTCTCGGCGAGCTTCTCGCCCATGCGCAGACGAGCCTTGTACACCGACACACCGTCGATGATCGAGTCCGGACGCGCCAGGTAAACGTGTTCGAAGATGCACGGGGTCAGGGACGGGTTGGTCGCGCACTGACGGGTATGCAGCTTGCCGTCTTCGGTGATGTAGACCGCTTCGCCCGGGGCCAGATCGCGAATCAGGGTGAAACCGAGCACATCCAGCGAAACGCTTTCGGACGCGATCATGTACTCGACGCCTTCGTCGGTGTGACGCTGACCGAACACGATAGGACGAATGCCGTGCGGGTCACGGAAACCGACGATGCCGTAACCGGTGACCATCGCCACCACCGCGTAACCGCCAACGCAACGGTTGTGCACGTCGGTCACGGCGGCAAATACGTCTTCTTCGGTCGGCTGCAGCTTGCCGCGCTGGGCCAGTTCGTGAGCGAACACGTTCAGCAGCACTTCCGAGTCGGAACTGGTGTTGACGTGGCGCAGGTCGGATTCATAGATCTCTTTGGCCAACTGTTCAACGTTGGTCAGGTTACCGTTGTGCGCCAGGGTGATGCCGTAAGGCGAGTTGACGTAAAACGGCTGGGCTTCGGCCGACGTCGAGCTGCCGGCGGTCGGGTAACGGACGTGGCCGATACCCATGTGGCCGACCAGACGCTGCATGTGACGCTGCTGGAACACGTCACGCACCAGACCATTGTCCTTGCGCAAGAACAACCGGCCATCATGGCTGGTCACGATACCGGCAGCGTCCTGGCCGCGGTGCTGGAGCACGGTTAGCGCGTCATACAGCGCCTGATTGACGTTCGACTTACCGACGATACCGACGATGCCACACATGCGACGCAACCCCTACTTAATGGATCTGAACTGAGCAACACTCACTGTGGCGTTTTGGCCGACGGCAAGAGCTGCTCCTTGAACGGAATATCAGCGGGTACGCTGATTCCGCTGGCAAGCCACTGACTGCTCCACCCGAGAATCAGGTTTTTGGACCAGTCAGCGACCAATAGAAACTTTGGCACGAGCTGTGATTCTTTCCACCACCCGTCCTGCTGTACCGGCCCCAGGCTCAACAGCCCGACTGCCACGACCACCAGCAACACGCCACGCGCTGCGCCAAAGGCCATGCCCAGGAATCGGTCGGTGCCGGACAATCCGGTAACGCGAACCAACTCGCCGATAAGATAATTGATCATTGCGCCCACGATCAGTGTGGCGACAAACATGATGGCACAGCCCGCGATCACGCGAGCCGATGGGGTTTCGATGTATCCGGCGAGGTACTCGGACAGTGAGCCACCGAACATCCAGGCAACGGCTCCTGCGATGATCCAGGTCACCAGCGATAATGCTTCCTTGACGAAGCCGCGGCTCAAACTGATCAAAGCGGAGATGGCGATGATTGCAACGATCGCCCAGTCAACCAGGGTAAATGGCACAGTGCAGCCTACAGACGGATAAGGCGGCGCATTTTAGCAGAGCGCACCGCTGTCGGTAAGCTGCGATTGTCAGTGCATTTCAATCCGGGTGATAGTTTTTAGCCGCGCTCAGGCTGGAAACGCACGACAAAACCCTTGAGGTTCTGCTGACGACTCAAAACATCACGCAGACGATCCGCCTCGGCACGCTCGATCAACGGGCCGACAAATACCCGATTCTTGCCATCGGCAGAGCGGATATAGGCGTTGTAACCCTGACTGCGCAGGGTTTTCTGCAGAGACTCCGCACCCTCGCGGCTCGACAGGCTGGCCAGTTGCACCGACCAGCTGACCGACAGACCGTTGGCATCGACACGGCTTTGCGTGGTATCAGGCTTGGCCGGGGCCGCAGCAATCGGCTGCGCTGGCGCCGCTGTCGGCTTGGCCGCCGGCGCCGGCGCCGGTGCTGGAGCAACCGGTTTGGCCACTGGCGCTGGCGCCGGTGCAATCGGCGCCGACGGCGCCGATTGCTCGGCCACTTCGTCATCGCTCGGCACCGGTTCTTGCGGCAGCGTTTGCGGTTCAGGCACAGCGACCGGCTCCAGCTGCACTTGTGGCACAGCAGGTGCTTGCGGCGCGGCGGGCGCCTCGACCGTCACCTGGCGCTGTTCGTCCTGACGGGAAAACAGCATCGGCAGGAAAATCACCGCCAGCGCCACCAGCACCAGCGCACCAACCATGCGCTGCTTGTACGCTTTATCCAGCAAAGCCATTTGCCGCTTCCTCCGTGGAGCGCCGGGCCAGCCATTCAAGGGCCTCGGCGACACAATAAAATGATCCGAACAACAGAATCTCGTCGTCACTGGTGGCCACTGCGCACTGCCCTTCCAGCGCGGCCGCGACACTGTCATAGGACGTGACGGATGCGCCAAGGTTCTGCAACCCGGCGTGCAACTCACTGACCGGACGCGAACGCGGCGAATCCAGCGGCGCGACGGCCCAATGCTGGACACTAGCATTCAATTCGCCGACAACACCATCCAGATCCTTGTCTGCGAGCAAGCCGAATACCGCCAGGCGCTTGCCCACCGGCGGCCGACTGGCCAGACGTCGCTTCAGATACTCCGCCGCGTGCGGGTTATGCCCCACATCCAGCAGCAGGTTCAGGCGCTTGCCATTGAACTGGAATGAACGACGATCCAGACGCCCGACCACGCGGGTCGCCTGCAAGGCCGCGATGATCTGCGGCGCATTCCACGGCAAATCGAGCAGCAGATACGCCTGCAATGCCAGCGCGGCGTTCTCCATCGGCAGATCCAGCAGCGGCACATCATGCAGTTCGACCTGCTGGCCCTGTGCATCAGTACCGCGCCATTGCCAATGCTGGTCGGTGATGCCGAGATCGAAATCACGCCCACGCAGGAAAAACGGACACGCCAGTTCACGCGCCTTGTCGAGCAAAGGCTGCGGAGGATTCAGATCGCCGCACAAGGCAGGCTTGCCCTGGCGGAAAATCCCGGCCTTCTCGAAAGCCACGGATTCACGGGTATCACCCAGGTATTCGGCATGGTCGACACCAATGCTGGTGACCAGCGCGATATCGGCATCCACCACGTTGACCGTATCCAGGCGTCCGCCCAGACCGACTTCCAGCACCACCGCATCGAGCCCGGCCTGCTGAAACAGCCAGAACGCCGCCAGGGTGCCCATTTCGAAGTAAGTCAGGGAGGTCTCGCCGCGCCCGGTCTCGACCGCAGCGAAGGCTTCGCACAGCTGTGCATCAGTGGCTTCGACGCCATTGAGCTGCACCCGCTCGTTATAGCGCAGCAGGTGCGGAGAATTGTAGACACCAACGCTCAGGCCCTGCGCTCGCAGCAATGAAGCCACGAAGGCGCAGGTCGAACCCTTGCCGTTGGTGCCGGTGACCGTAATCACCCGAGGCGCCGGCTGGCCCAGCCCCATGCGGGACGCTACCTGTTGCGAACGCTCCAGCCCCATGTCGATGGCCGATGGATGCAACTGCTCAAGGTAGGCGAGCCACTCGCCAAGGGTACGCTCGGTCATACGTTGGCAGGCACCGGTGGAACGACGATTGGCTCGACTGGAGCGGCAATGTAGGTCGGTGTCGGCTGACCGGTCATTTGCGCCAGCAGATTGCCCAGGCGTGGACGCAGCTCACGACGATCGATGATCAGGTCGATTGCGCCGTGCTCCAGCAGGAATTCACTGCGCTGGAAGCCTTCCGGCAGTTTTTCCCGCACGGTCTGCTCGATCACACGCGGACCGGCGAAGCCGATCAGTGCTTTCGGCTCACCGACGATCACGTCGCCAAGCATCGCCAGACTGGCGGAAACGCCGCCGTAGACAGGGTCGGTCAGTACCGAGATGAACGGAATGCCTTCTTCACGCAGACGCGCCAGCACCGCGGACGTCTTGGCCATCTGCATCAGCGAGATCAGTGCTTCCTGCATCCGCGCACCACCGGAAGCGGCGAAGCAGATCATCGGGCAACGGTTTTCCAGAGCGAAGTTGGCGGCGCGCACGAAGCGCTCACCGACGATGGCGCCCATGGAACCACCCATGAAGCTGAATTCGAATGCCGAAACCACTACCGGCATGCCCAGCAGGGTGCCGCTGACGGAAATCAGCGCGTCTTTTTCGCCGGTCTGCTTCTGTGCTGCGACCAGACGGTCCTTGTACTTCTTGCCGTCGCGGAATTTCAGACGGTCAACCGGCTCCAGATCGGCACCCAGTTCGTTGCGGCCTTCGGCATCGAGGAATATGTCGATGCGCGCACGTGCGCCGATGCGCATGTGGTGGTTGCACTTGGGGCAAACGTCCAGGGTCTTTTCCAGCTCAGGGCGATACAGCACAGCCTCGCAGGACGGGCATTTGTGCCACAGACCTTCAGGCACCGAGCTCTTCTTGACCTCCGAACGCATGATCGAAGGGATCAGTTTGTCTACTAACCAGTTGCTCATGCTTTCTTTCTCCAGTACCGGCGGCCCGAACGCTCTGGTTCGCAGCCCCGCGTATGCCCTTCAGCTAAATTCATGTGTGTGGCGATGGTCGGTGGAACGCCGCGGTCAGCGCGAAACATGACCTGCGTGCAACTCCAAAAACCCTCAGCCTCGCCTGCTTTGTGCAAGTGCATTGATGGACGGCGGCAGACTGCCAGCCGTCACATCGAAGTAGGCGCTCCCGGTGAGCTACTGCGTACGGCATCGATGAACACACGGATCTTCGCATGATCCTTGATGCCCTTGCTCGCCTCCACCCCACCGCTGACGTCGACCGCGTACGGTTTGACCCGCGCCACGGCGGCAGCGACGTTTTCCGGCGTGAGACCACCGGCCAGGATCAGCGGCTTGCTCAACCGCTGTGGAATCAATGACCAGTCGAACGCCTCGCCGGTTCCGCCAGGCACGCCTTCGACATAGGTGTCGAGCAGCACGCCACTGGCGCTCGGATAGGCATCGACGGCGGCGGCGATGTCGTCGCCGGCCTTGACCCGCAGCGCCTTGATGTACGGACGATGCCAGCCCTCGCATTCTTCTGCGCTTTCATCACCATGGAACTGCAGCAGATCCAGCGGCACGGCATCGAGGATTTCCCCCAACTCGCAGCGGCTGGCATTGACGAACAGGCCAACGGTGGTCACAAACGGCGGCAAGGCGCGGATGATCGCCCTCGCCTGCTGCACGCTCACCGCCCGTGGACTTTTTGCATAAAACACGAAACCGATTGCATCGGCCCCGGCTTCGACCGCTGCCAACGCATCTTCTATGCGGGTAATCCCGCAAATCTTGCTGCGAACGGCTGACATGTCGATAAAAACCTCAAGGCAAAAACCGGGAAAGTCCCGGATGGTAACAAAAGCGTTCAGGGGCGTCAGCCGTCAAGGCCAGAGAAACCCGTAAGGAAATGTGGCCCGATGAAACGCTCGGGCAACGGGAACTCGTCGTGGTACTCGACCTGCACCAGATACAACCCGTACGGATGCGCGGTCACACCACCGGAACGGCGCTCGCGGCTCTCCAGCACTTCCTTCATCCATTCCACCGGACGCTCGCCGGCGCCAATCGTCATCAGAACACCGGCAATGTTGCGCACCATGTGGTGCAGGAACGCATTGGCGCGGATATCGAGCACAATCATCTTGCCGTGACGGGTCACGCGCAGATGATGCATCTTCTTGATCGGCGACTTGGCCTGGCACTGGCCGGCGCGGAACGCACTGAAATCGTGGGTGCCGATCAGGTATTGCGCGGCTTCGGCCATGCGCTCGACGTCCAGCGGGCGATGGTTCCAGGTGATTTCTTCGTTGAGATGGGCCGGACGAATCTGATCGTTGTAGATCACGTAGCGATAACGCCGGGCGATGGCCTTGAAGCGCGCATGAAAATGCGCCGGCATGACCCGCGCCCAACTGACACTGATGTCGTGAGGCAAATTGATGTTGGCGCCCATCACCCAGGCTTTCAGCGAGCGATCGACCTGCGTGTCGAAGTGCACCACTTGCCCGCATGCATGCACCCCGGCATCGGTGCGACCGGCACACTGCAGCGAAACCGGTGAATTGGCGACTTTCGACAAGGCTTTTTCGAGTTCTTCCTGCACCGTCGCGACACCCGTCAACTGACGCTGCCAGCCGCTGTAACGCGAACCTTTGTACTCGACGCCCAGCGCCACGCGGTAAAAGCCGTCGGGTGCCAATTCGGCGGCCGGGTTATCTATGTTTGCCAAAGTGGGACAGCCTGCTGATCTGCAAAGGCGGGCATTATAAGGCTGTGAGTCGGGGATGCCAGTCAGTTCTGTATTGACCGAGCCGGCCTCTTCGCGAGCAAGCCCGCTCCTACAGGGGATTGGGGGGTGGATCGGGATGGGTGGCTGCCGCAGGACCATTGTGGGAGCGAGCTTGCTCGCGAAAGCGCCGCTCCAGACGCAGCAAAATCCAGCCCAAACAAAAACGGCAGCCTCAATGGGCTGCCGTTCTGTTTACTGCTGACGCCGAATCAAGCCAGGTGCGAAAGCATTTCCTTGGCCTCGCCCCGCTGCTTCTCGTCACCCTCGGTCAACACTTCGTTGAGGATGTCGCGTGCGCCGTCGTTGTCGCCCATGTCGATGTAGGCCTGAGCCAGGTCGAGCTTGGTCGCCGCTTCGTCAGTGCCGGCGAGGAAGTCGAAATCGTCTTCACCCAGATCATCACCGATGGCCGCATCGGCTTCGGTGAAGGTCGGCTCGGCAATACTCTGCGACAGGCGATCCAGCTCGGCGTTGACATCATCCAGCTCGGCGGCGAAGGCATCCGGTTCTGCCGGGTTGCTGTCCATCTCGTCAGCCAGCGACAGATCGAAATCCGCCGGCAGCTCCAGGTCGTCCTGCGGCGCTTCGTTCACCACGGCAGGCTCGACCGGCGACAGGTCTTTCACGCCCTCGTCCAGGTCCAGCAGGAAATCATCGTCTGCCAGGTCCACTGCAGGCGCTGGCTCGGCACCGAGGTCCAGATCCAGGTCGAAGTCCGACAGGTCGTCGAGGTTTTCCTTGATCTCGGTCTGCTGTTGCAACACCGACTCAAAGCTCAGGTCGTCGTCTGCCGGGAATTCGTCCAACTGCACCGGTGCTTCAGGCTCAACGACAGGAGCAGGCTCAACCGGGGTAATGTTGTCGAGGTCATCCAGGCTCAGGTCGAAAGCGCTGTCCAGGTCATCTGCCACCGGCTCAGGCTCAGGTGCAGATTCAGGTGCAGGTGCAGGTGCTTCTGGCTCGTCAAGCAGCAGGTCTTTGACATATTGCGCATCCAGCTCTGCAGCGACTGCTGCTGCAGCCAGACCCGCAGCAGCCACTACCGCCATGGTCGGGAAGCGCTTCTTCAGCTCTTCGACCTTGGCGAAGTTATCGCCGTTGGCCACCAGTTGACGCTCCTGACCGACGAACGCATCGCGATCACCCTGCTGACCGTAGACTTCCATCAGCTTGAGGCGCAGATCGCTGCGTTGCGGCTCAAGGCTGACACCCTCTTCCAACAGCGCGGCAGCCTGATTCAGGCGGCCGGCGTTGATGTGCGACTGGGCCTTGTCCAGCACGTCATCGGAACGCTCGGCAGCCGGTGCGACCAATGGCGCCGCGATCGGCTCGGCCATCACCACCGGCGTCACGACCGGGGCCGGAGCAGGTGACGAGGCCTGGGTATTGAGTTTGACGCTGGCAGCCGGCACTTCCAGACCTTCGAAGCTGCTCTCCGGCAGGTCCTGCTCGGCGGAGAACTCTTGTTCCTCAGTCAGGGCCCGCGCCATGCGCAGGTGTTTCTCGGCTTCCTGTTGGGCTTTGCGGCGACGGGCCAGCAACAACAGCAGAAGCAGCAGGACCACCGCACCGCCACCGATCAGACCCAACAGGATCGGATTGGTCAGCAGCTCGTTGAACGTTTTGTCTTCATCGACAACCGGTTTTGGCGCAACGACTGGCGTCTCGGCGGGTGTGTCGACCGGCGGCGCAATTGCCGATTCCGGCGTTGGCGCCGCTTCTGCCGGAGTCGCCGGCGGTGTGGCGGCCAGCTCGGCAGTGATCGCCGGCACGGCAGCATTGGCGGCCGGGGCAGCGCCCGTACCGTCAGCCTGCATTTTCGCCAGTTGATTGTTTTTCAGCTCGATCAGGCGTTGCAGCTTGTCCAGCTGACTTTGCAGATCGGCCATGCGGCTCTTCAGCTCCTCGTTGTCACGACGGGTCGTGTCGAGGCTTTCCTGAGTGACCGCCAGCTTGTTGCTCAAGGCCTTGGCATCGCCGGCCGGGCCTTTGCCCCGCGCCTTGGCGCTTTCAGCGGAGACCAGGCTCAGGTTGTCTTTGGCATTCTGGCCGCTGCCGGCGTTGCTGCGACCACGCTTGGTCGCATCGAGTTGCTGCTGACCGGTGCCCGGCTTGGCGACATAACGACGACCCTGACGCCAGGCTTCGTTCTGCGCGGCAACTTCGGCAATCGCTTTCGACTGCGGCAGCGCGGCACTTTCCACCGAGTCCGGCAGACGCAGCACCTGGCCGGTCTTCAGCCGGTTGATGTTGCCGTCAATGAAGGCGTCCGGGTTCAGCGCCTGAATCGCCAGCATGGTTTGCTGCACGGAGCCGCCCGTGCGCGCCTTCGCAGCGATTTCCCACAGGGTATCGCGCGGCGTGGTGGTGTATTGATTCGGGTGCGTGGCACCGGTGGTCGGCGCGGTGATGGTCTGCGACGGCGCCGGTTGCGCGGCGGCTTCAGCGGTCTGCGGCGAGAATTTCGACGGATCCAGCAGCACGCTGTAGTCGCGCAGCAGGCGGCCGTTGGGCCACATCACCTGCACAAGGAATTTCACCATCGGTTCCGACAGTGGCTTGCTCGAGGTCACGCGCAGCACGCTTTTGCCGCTGGCGTTAAGCACCGGGGTGAAAGTCAGGTCGTTGAGGAAGGCCTGGCGATCGACGCCAGCCTTGGCGAAATCTTCCGGCGAGGCCAGGCTCGGCACCACTTCGGCAGCGGTGAGATCCTTGACGTCGAGCAGCTCGATTTCGGCCACCAGCGGCTGGTTCAGGGTCGACTTCAGGGTCAGCTCCCCGAGCCCGAGGGCATGCGCCATACCGGAGGACAGCGCCGAGGCGGCCGCTATTGCTAACACCAGTTTGCGAACTTGAACCATAGCCTCATCCTTTGTTTGAACGTTCCTCGGCCAGCGAGAAGATGTTGATTGCCGCTGCCGTAAGGCATTGCGCGCGACGACGACACAATGCCGCGCGCGATCATTTCTTTGATGCCCCGGAAAGTCCCGGAGGGTGACACGTTATCAAGTGCTCCGGGCAAGCATAGCGCTCACCTAGAATCAGTCGACAAATTGTTGCCAAGTATCTTTTACAGCAGGTCTTTTATCAACAATTCAGCGACCTGCACAGCATTGAGGGCTGCGCCTTTGCGTACGTTATCTGACGTCAGCCACAGATTAAGTTCCGCCGGGTCATCGACGCCGCTGCGCACTCGACCGACATAGACAACGTCCTGCCCCACCGCGTCACCCACCGCAGTCGGATAATCGCCGGCTTCGACCAGCTCGATGCCCGGCGCATCTTCAAGCGCAGCGTTGACCTTTTCCAGGTCGACCGCGCTCGCTGACTGCAAGGTCACGCTATAGCTATCGCCAAAAAACACCGGGGCTTGAACGCAAGTTGCGGAAATCTTTAATAAAGGCTGAACCAATACCTGGCGCAGCTCGCGCACCAGACGTTTTTCCAGCAGCGTGTGACCGTGGGCGTCCGGCGTGCCGACCTGGGCCAGCAGGTTGAAGGCCATTTGCCGATCAAAGAAAGTCGGCTCCAGCGGGCGCATGTTCAATAGCTCGGCGGTCTGCCGCGCCAGCTCGGTCACGGCCTCGCGACCTTGTGCGGAAACCGCCAGATTGGCGGTGACGTTGACGTATTGCAGATCGATCAAGTCGAGCAGTGGCGCCAGCACCACAGCCAGCGCGGTAGCCGACGGGCTTGGGCTGCTGACCTGGAACGGCGCGATCAAACCGGCGACGACCTCAGCATTGGCTTCCGGCACCACTTGCGGCGCCTGCTCGGCCGGCAGCGCGCCGGACAGGTCGATCAGCGAGCAACCGGCCGCATGGGCCCGCGCCGCATAGCTCAGGGTGATGGCCGGGCCGGCGGCGAAGAACACCAGTTTGACCTTGCTGAAATCGAACTCGTCGACTTCACGTACGCGCACGTTCTTGTTGCGAAACAGCACCGAGCTGCCGGCGGATTCGCTGCTGGCCAGCAGGTGCAGGTTGCCGACCGGGAAGTCGCGCTCTTCGAGAATCTGTACGAGGGTTTCGCCGACAGTACCGGTGGCGCCGATCACGGCAATATCTAGGGTCTGGGTCATGGTGCGAGCCTCTGGCGAAACGGGGGGAGCGGCACTTTACCGGGTGAGTGAGATGCAGGCAATTTCTGCCGGGATTTGCAGGGTCTGTTCTGGCCTCTTCGCGAGCAAGCCCGCTCCCACAGGGGGAATGCATTTGAAGGGTGGGAGCGGGCTTGCTCGCGAAGGCGCCAGACCAGACACCGTGAAACCTCAGGCATAAAAAAACCCGCACCTCTCACAAGGCGCGGGTTTTTCACAGCTTGAAGCGATCAACGCTCCAGCAGGATCCGCAGCATGCGACGCAGCGGTTCGGCCGCGCCCCACAGCAGCTGGTCGCCGACGGTGAAGGCACCGACAAATTGCGAACCCATGTTCAGCTTGCGCAGACGCCCCACCGGCACATTCAAGGTACCGGTGACCTTGGTCGGGCTCAGCTCCTGCATGCTGATCTCGCGCTGGTTCGGTACCAGTTTGACCCAAGGGTTGTGCTGGCTGATCAACCCTTCGATATCGGCGATCGGCACGTCTTTGTTCAGCTTGATGGTCAGCGCCTGGCTGTGGCAACGCATGGCGCCGATGCGCACGCAGATGCCGTCGACCGGGATCGGGCTCTTGAAGCGGCCGAGGATCTTGTTGGTTTCGGCCTGGGCCTTCCACTCTTCGCGGCTCTGGCCGTTCGGCAGTTCCTTGTCGATCCACGGGATCAGGCTACCGGCCAGCGGCACACCGAAATTCTCGGTCGGGTACGCGTCGCTGCGCATGGCTTCGGCGACACGACGATCGATGTCGAGGATCGCACTGGCAGGATCGGCCAGTTGATCGGCGACCGCGGCGTGGGTCGCGCCCATCTGCTTGATCAGTTCGCGCATGTTCTGCGCGCCGGCACCGGAGGCCGCCTGATAGGTCATGGCGCTCATCCACTCCACCAGACCGGCTTCGAACAGACCGCCCAGGCCCATCAGCATCAGGCTGACGGTGCAGTTGCCGCCGATGTAGTTCTTGGTGCCCGCGTCCAGTTGCTGGTCGATGACCTTGCGGTTGACCGGGTCGAGAATGATGACCGCGTCATCGTTCATGCGCAGGCTCGAGGCCGCGTCGATCCAGTAACCCTGCCAGCCGGCTTCGCGCAGCTTCGGGAACACTTCGCTGGTGTAGTCGCCGCCCTGGCAGGTCAGAATCACGTCGAGGGTTTTCAGCTCTTCAATGCTGTACGCGTCTTTGAGCGGAGCAATGTCCTTGCCCACGGACGGGCCTTGGCCACCGACATTGGAAGTGGTGAAAAACACCGGCTCGATAAGATCGAAATCCTGCTCTTCCAGCATCCGCTGCATGAGCACGGAACCGACCATGCCGCGCCAACCGATCAGACCTACACGTTTCATCGCAACTACACCTTCTTGAAAAGTGGGCCGCTGCTTTGTATTGAATTTCGCAGCGGGCCCGAGAGATTACAGATTCCGCAGCGCGGCGACTACTGCGTCGCCCATTTCCTGCGTACCGACTTTAGTGCAACCGGCCGAATAGATGTCACCGGTGCGCAGGCCTTGATCCAGCACCACGCTGACAGCTTTCTCGATGGCATCGGCCGCATCGTGCAGATTGAAGCTGTAACGCAGCATCATCGACACCGACAGAATGGTCGCCAACGGATTGGCAATGCCTTTGCCCGCAATGTCCGGGGCCGAACCATGGCAAGGCTCGTACATGCCCTTGTTGTTCGAATCCAGCGAGGCCGACGGCAGCATGCCGATGGAGCCGGTGAGCATCGACGCCTCATCGGAGAGGATGTCGCCGAACAGGTTGTCGGTGACGATCACGTCGAACTGCTTCGGTGCGCGCACCAGTTGCATGGCGGCGTTGTCGACGTACATGTGGCTCAGTTCGACTTCAGGGTAATCCTTGGCGACTTGCTCGACCACTTCACGCCACAATTGGCTGGACGCCAGCACGTTGGCCTTGTCCACCGAACACAGCTTCTTGCCGCGAACCATGGCCATGTCGAAACCGACACGGGCGATGCGACGGATTTCGCTCTCGCTGTACGGCAGGGTGTCGTAGGACTGACGCTCGCCGTTTTCCAGGGTACGAGTGCCGCGCGGCGCGCCGAAGTAGATGCCACCGGTGAGCTCACGGACGATCAGGATGTCCAGACCGGCAACGATTTCCGGTTTCAGGCTCGAAGCGTCGGCCAGTTGCGGGTAGAGGATCGCCGGACGCAGGTTACCGAACAGGCCCAGTTGCGCACGGATTTTCAGCAGACCGCGCTCAGGGCGGATGTCACGCTCGATGGTGTCCCACTTCGGGCCGCCCACCGCCCCCAGCAGTACGGCGTCGGCAGCACGGGCACGGTCGAGGGTTTCGTCGGCCAGCGGCACACCGTGCTTGTCGATGGCCGCGCCACCGATCACGTCATGGCTCAGCTCGAAGCCCAGGCTGTACTTGTCGTTGGCCAGTTCCAGCACCTTGACCGCTTCGGCCATGATTTCCGGACCAATACCATCACCTGGGAGAATCAGAATCTGCTTGCTCATGCTTTCCTCGTGTCTTCAGTCGGTGCGCCACGGGTGGCACGCCCGGAAAAATTCTTGGCGTTCGAAAACTATTTTTCAGCCCAGAGCACAATCACATCTGTACTGAACGAACCGTCGGCATCAATCTCAAAATATTCGCGCACTTCGTTGCCCATCGACTGCTGCAACTGGCGGATCGCCGCGCGCATCACCTCAGGCGTGCGCATGCGCTCGACCCAACTGCTGTACTCCAGACGCAGGCGCTGACGGGTGGTGCTGCGGGTATGCAGCCCGGCCTCGCTGATCTGGCGTAACCACTCGCCGGCGGAATAATCGCGCACATGACTGGTGTCGCGCAGCACTTCAACGCTTTGCAGGTAAGTGTCGAACAACGGACTGCCCGGTGACAATACGTCGATGAACGCCGCCACGCCGCCCGGTTTCAGCACCCGGCGCACTTCGCGCAAGGCCACGCCCAGATCGCTCCAATGGTGCGCCGAATAACGGCTGAACACGAAGTCGAACTCACCATCGGCAAACGGCAAGCGCTCGGCAGCACCGTTGACCGTGGCAATGTTGCTGATGCCGCGATCAACGGCAGCGGCGGCGACCACGTCGAGCATCTGCTGCGACAGGTCGTAGGCCACCACTTCCTTGACCAGCGGCGCGACATTAAAACTCACGTGACCGGCGCCACAACCCAGATCCAGCACCCGAGCCTCGCCCTGCCCGGCCAGTTCAGCCTGTAGCAGCGCAAATTCGGTGCCTTGAGCGTGAACGGCGCTGCTCAGGTAGGCAGCGGCCTGTTCACCGAATTGCTTCTGGACAACCTGGGTGTGCTGGGCGGTGCTGGTCATAGTCATTTCCTGGCATTTGTGTTGTTTGAGCTACCGCCTTCGCGAGCAAGCCCGCTCCCACCTTTGAAATGCATTCCCCTGTGGGAGCGGGCTTGCTCGCGAAGAGGTCAGCCCTGACTGCATCAATCTCAAATCTTGCTCATGCGTCGCGGAACAACCACGGCTGGCTCACGCGGTGCTTGGCTTCGAACGTGGCAATCGCATCACCGTCCTGCAAGGTCAGGCCGATATCGTCCAGACCGTTCAACAGGCAATGCTTGCGGAACGCGTCGATTTCGAAGCGGTAAACCTTGCCATCCGGGCGGGTCACGGTCTGCGCTTGCAGATCAACCTGCAATTGATAGCCCGGCTCGGCCTCGACCTGCTTGAACAACTCGTCGACTTCAGCGTCGCTCAGGATGATCGGCAGCAAGCCGTTCTTGAAGCTGTTGTTGAAGAAGATGTCGGCGTAGCTCGGCGCGATGATGCTGCGAAAACCGTATTCTTCCAGCGCCCATGGCGCGTGCTCACGGCTGGAGCCGCAACCGAAGTTCTCGCGGGCCAGCAACACGCTGGCGCCTTGATAGCGCTCGGCGTTGAGGACGAAATCCTTGTTCAGCGGGCGCTTGGAGTTGTCCTGGTACGGCTGACCCACATCGAGATAACGCCACTCGTCGAACAGGTTCGGGCCGAAACCGGTGCGCTTGATCGATTTCAAGAACTGCTTCGGAATGATCTGGTCGGTGTCGACGTTGGCTCGATCCAGAGGCGCGACAAGACCGGTGTGCTGGGTAAAAGCTTTCATGCTGCGCTCCTTTAGATCAATTCACGAACGTCGATGAAACGACCGTTCACCGCCGCCGCAGCGGCCATGGCCGGGCTGACGAGGTGGGTACGGCCACCGGCGCCCTGACGGCCTTCGAAGTTGCGGTTGGAGGTCGAGGCGCAATGCTCGCCGGACTCCAAACGGTCCGGGTTCATCGCCAGGCACATCGAGCAACCCGGTTCACGCCACTCGAAACCGGCTTCGAGGAAAATCTTGTCCAGACCTTCGGCTTCCGCCTGCGCCTTCACCAGACCCGAGCCCGGCACCACGATGGCCTGCTTGATGGTCGAGGCGACTTTGCGGCCCTTGGCGATCACGGCGGCGGCGCGCAAGTCTTCGATACGCGAGTTGGTGCAGGAGCCGATGAACACGCGATCCAGTTGAATGTCGGTGATCGCCTGATTGGCGCTCAAACCCATGTATTTCAAGGCGCGGACGATCGAATCGCGCTTGACCAGGTCCATCTCTTTGGCCGGGTCCGGCACGTTCTGATCAACGGCCAGCACCATTTCCGGGGAAGTGCCCCAACTGACTTGCGGCTTGATCTGCGCAGCGTCCAGTTCGACCACCGTATCGAACTGGGCATCAGCGTCGGATACCAGGTCTTTCCAGGCCTCGACAGCCTGATCCCACTGCGCGCCTTTCGGTGCGAACGGACGCCCCTTGACGTACTCGACGGTTTTCTCGTCGGCAGCCACCAGACCCACACGAGCGCCGGCTTCGATGGACATGTTGCAGATGGTCATGCGGCCTTCGACGGACAAGTCGCGGATCGCGCTGCCAGCGAACTCGATGGCATGGCCATTACCGCCGGCAGTGCCGATCTTGCCGATCACCGCGAGGACGATGTCCTTGGCGGTCACGCCGAACGGCAACTGGCCTTCGACGCGCACCAGCATGTTCTTCATTTTCTTGGCGACGAGGCACTGGGTGGCAAGCACATGCTCGACCTCGGAGGTGCCGATACCATGCGCCAGCGCACCGAACGCGCCGTGGGTCGAGGTGTGCGAGTCGCCGCAGACCACGGTCATGCCCGGCAAGGTCGCGCCCTGCTCCGGGCTGATCACGTGAACGATGCCCTGACGGATGTCGTTCATCTTGAACTCGACGATGCCGTACTCATCACAGTTGTCATCGAGGGTCTGAACCTGCAAACGCGAGACCTGATCGGCAATGGCAGCGATACCGCCCTTGCGCTCCGGGGTCGTCGGTACGTTGTGGTCCGGGGTCGCGATGTTGGCATCGATGCGCCAAGGCTTGCGCCCGGCCAGACGCAGGCCTTCGAAGGCTTGCGGCGAGGTCACTTCGTGAATGATGTGACGATCGATGTAGATCAACGCAGAGCCATCGTCGCGCTGCTTGACCAAATGCGAATCCCAGAGCTTGTCGTAGAGCGTTTTGCCGGCCATCAGACGGTTCCTCATCAGCTTGTTTCTATGCCCTGGGCTTATCAATAACCCTTTGGCTTGTGAGGCCGATCCTATGGGGTTAGATTAAATAACTCAAATTCATATTTTTTATGCTTTGGATAACCAACTGGAATACGACCCATGGACCTGGCCAACCTCAATGCCTTTATCGCTATCGCCGAGACCGGCAGCTTCTCCGGCGCCGGCGAGCGACTGCACCTGACGCAGCCAGCGATCAGCAAACGCATCGCCGGACTGGAGCAACAGTTGAAGGTGCGCCTGTTTGATCGGCTGGGCCGCGAAGTCGGTCTGACCGAGGCTGGCCGCGCCTTGCTGCCCCGGGCTTATCAAATTCTCAACGTGCTGGACGACACTCGCCGCGCCCTGACCAACCTGACCGGCGAAGTCAGCGGCCGCCTGACGCTGGCCACCAGTCACCACATCGGCCTGCACCGTTTGCCGCCGCTATTGAGGGAGTTCACCCGCCGCTACCCGCAGGTGGCGCTGGATATTCAGTTTCTGGATTCGGAAGTGGCTTACGAGGAGATCCTCCACGGCCGCGCCGAACTGGCGGTGATCACCCTGGCCCCGGAGCCGCACACCCTGGTCAAAGCCACGCCAGTGTGGGACGACCCGCTGGATTTCGTGGTGGCGCCGGAGCATTCATTGATCAGCAACGGCGCGGTGAGTCTGGCGGACATTGCCGGTCATCCGGCAGTTTTCCCCGGGGGCAACACCTTTACTCACCATATTGTCCAACGCTTATTCGAGGCCCAAGGGCTGACGCCGAACATCGCCATGAGCACCAACTATCTGGAAACCATCAAAATGATGGTCTCCATCGGTCTGGCCTGGAGTGTTCTGCCCCGCACCATGCTCGATGAACAGGTGGCGCGCATACCTTTGCCGGGCATACAGCTCAGTCGCCAGCTAGGCTATATCGTGCACACCGAACGGACGCTGTCGAATGCGGCAAGGGCTTTCATGGCCTTGCTGGATGCGCAAATCGATCTGCCAGGGACTCCAGGCTAACTTGTGCTACTCCTATAGAGCCGCTGTCCCTGTGCCTAACGCCACCATCAGCTCAAGGCCCGTTAACAATGCCGAAATCTGTTGACCGAATTCCGCCGATGCCGCGTATTCAGGCCATTGATCCGCGACGTTCCGAGCAGAGCTGGGAGAGTGCGCCGCAATTGCTGGCCGCGCTCAACGGCGCCCGGCTCGGAGCTTGGTACTGGGACATCGAGCGCGGGCAGATCAGTTGGTCACGGGGCACCCAGGCGCTGTTCGGCTTCGATCCACGGCAACCGCTGCCCGAAGATCTGGAATACCTCGACCTGTTGCCGCCCGAAGACCGGGCGAAAACCGTTCGCGCCTTCCACGCGGTGATTGCCGGCGCGCCACTGGAACAGGCGATGCACCACCGTATCCGCTGGCCCGACGGCAGCCTGCACTGGCTGGAGATCAGCGGCAGCCTGCTGCCGGACAAACACGGCCGCCCCCGAATGATCGGGGTGATTCGCGAAATCACCCACCAGCGCCAGCGCGAACAGGCCCTCAGCAGTTCCGAGAAACGTTTCGCCACCCTCTTTCATCTGTGCCCGAACATGGTGCTGCTGACGCGCCAGGAGGACGGCCTGATCAGCGAGGCCAATCAGTATTTCGAAAGCCTGTTCGGCTGGCCGGTGCAGAGCGCCATTGGCCGCACCACGCTGGAGCTGGGTTTGTGGGTACACCCGGAGCAACGCGCCGAACTGGTGAAAAAGACCAAGGCCAAAGGCGAACTGATCAGCATGGAAGTGCAGTTTCGCGCCAGCAACGGGCAGATTCATGACGGCATCCTCAGCGCGCAGAAGGTCGAACTCGAGGGCCAGCCCTACCTGCTGAGCACCTTCCTCGACACCACCGAACGCAAAGCCGCCGAACACGCCTTGAAAGACAGTCAGGAACGCCTTGACCTGGCGCTGGACTCGGCACAGCTCGGCACCTGGGACTGGCACATCCCCAGCGGCATGCTTTACGGCTCGGCGCGAGCGGCGCAACTGCACGGGCTGGAGCCGATACCGTTTCACGAGTCGTTCGAGGAGTTTTTCGAAGGCGTGCCCGGCGAGGAACGTGACAGCATGCGCGATGCCTATCGCAGCCTGCGTGAAGGCCCGGCCGGCAACTATCAACTGACCTATCGCGTGCAACTGCCGGATGGCAGCTCGCGCTATCTGGAAAGCCGCGCCCGCCTCTACCGCGACGAAAACGGCGCCCCTCTGCGCATGGCCGGGACCTTGCTGGACATCACCGATCAGGTCGAGCGCGAGCAGCGCCTGGTCGCCTCGGAAGAGAAGTTCGCCACGCTGTTCCAGGTCAGCCCCGACCCGATCTGCGTGACCCGTCAGGACAGCGGCGAATTCATCGAAATCAACAACAGTTTCACCCAGACCTTCGGCTGGAGCGCCGCCGATGTGATCGGTCGCACCGCCGAAGACATCGGCCTGTGGGACGCCTCGGCGAAGAGCCTGCAACGCATCGAACGGGTGATCCGCGAACAGGGCCTGAGCAATGTCGCGATCATCGTCCAGCACAAGGACGGGCAGTCGCTGACTTGCGTGATTTCCAGCCGGCAGATCAGCGTCGGCAATCAGCCGTGCATCGTCACCACCCTGCGCGACATCACCCAACAGCAGCGCTCCGAGGCCGCACTCAAGGCCAGCGAAGAGAAATTCGCCAAAGCGTTCCACTCCAGTCCCGATGCCATCACCATCACCGAGCGCGACACCGGGCGCTATCTGGAGGTCAACGACGGCTTCTGCCGCCTCACCGGCTATCGCGCCGAAGAAGTGGTGGGTAAAACCGTCTACCAGATCGGCATCTGGGCCGAGGAAAAACAACGCTCGGCGCTGCTCGCCGAACTGCAGATCAAGGGCCGCGTGCATCATCAGGAAATGCTCGGGCGCAACAAGCGTGGCGAACTGCTGACGGTCGAAGTGTCGATCGAACCGATCACCCTCAACGAAACCGCATGCCTGCTGCTGACAGCGCGGGACGTCAGTCTGCTGAAGAACGCTGAAGCGCAGATCCGTCACCTGGCCTATCACGACCCGCTGACCAACCTGCCCAACCGTGCCTTACTGATGGATCGCCTGAGCCAGCAGATCGCCCTGCTCAAACGACACAATCTGCGCGGCGCACTGCTGTTCCTCGACCTTGACCATTTCAAGCACATCAACGACTCGCTGGGTCACCCGGTCGGCGACACCGTGCTGAAAATCATCACCGCACGGCTCGAAGCCAGCGTACGCATGGAAGACACCGTCGCACGCCTGGGCGGCGATGAATTCGTAGTGTTGCTCAGTGGCCTGGAGGGCACGCGCAACGAGGTCAGTGTGCAAGTGCGCGAGTTGGCCGACACCATTCGCGAACTGCTGTCGGAACCGATGTTCCTCGACGGCCAGCGCCTGCAAGTGACGCCGAGCATCGGCGTGGCGCTGATTCCCGATCACGGCTCGACCCCGACCGACCTGCTCAAGCGCGCCGACATCGCGCTGTACCGGGCCAAGGATTCCGGGCGCAACACCACGCAGATGTACCACAACACCATGCAGAAAGCCGCCAGCGAACGGCTGCGCATGGAGACCGACTTGCGCCTGGCGCTTTCTCGCGGCGAATTCAACGTGCACTTCCAGCCGCAGGTCGACGCACGGGACAACCGCATCATCGGCGCCGAGGCACTGGTGCGCTGGAATCATCCGGAACTCGGCGCGCAATCGCCCACCGAGTTCATCAAGGTGCTGGAGGAAAGCGGGCTGATTCTGGAAGTCGGCACCTGGATCCTCGACGAGGCTTGCGAAGCGTTCAAGCAACTGATCGCCTTGAAGCTGATCGACCCTCTCAATTTCAGCCTCTGTGTGAACATCAGCCCACGGCAGTTCCGCCAGAACGACTTCGTCGAACGCATCGAACACAGCATGACCAGCCACGGCCTGCCCTGCTCGCTGCTGAAACTGGAGATTACCGAGGGCATCGTCATCCAGAACCTGGAAGACACCATCAGCAAGATGCGCCGCCTGAAAAAGCTCGGCGTGAGCTTCGCCATGGACGACTTTGGCACCGGCTACTCGTCACTGACCTACCTCAAGCGCCTGCCGGTGGACACCCTGAAAATCGACCAGTCGTTCATCCGCGACGCGACCACCGACCCCAACGACGCCGAGATCATCCGCGCCATCGTCGCCATGGCCCGCAGCCTGGAACTGGAGGTGATTGCCGAGGGCGTGGAAACACCGGAACAACTGGCGTTTTTGCAGGGACTGGGCTGCCATTTGTATCAGGGCTATCTGCACAGTCGCCCGGTGGCGCTGGAGGCGTTGAAAACGATGCTCGAATGACGGGCACAAAAAAGGGCGCCATTGGCGCCCTTTTTCTTGCTCGGCCTTATTGCAGAGCCGGCTTCTGCACCCCGTTGATCGGGATGCGCTTGGCTTTCGCTTCTTCCGGGATCACCCGCAACAGGTCGATGCTCAGCAGACCGTTGCTCAGATCGGCGGCCTTGATCTCGATGTGATCGGCCAGGCGGAAGGACAACTTGAAAGCGCGCTGGGCAATGCCCTGATGCAAGAAGGTCACGCCTTCGTTGGCATCACGCTTGCCGCCACTGATGGTCAGCACCCCCTTCTCGACTTGCAGCTCCAGGTCTTCTTCCTGGAAACCGGCTGCCGCTACGACGATGCGGTATTGATCGTCACCGTGTTTTTCCACGTTGTACGGTGGATAGGTGCTGCCTGGCTCGTTGCGCAGGGCGGTTTCGAACAGATCGTTGAAGCGGTCGAAACCTACCGAGGAACGGAACAGTGGAGCGAGGGAAAATGCAGTACTCATGGTTCAAATCTCCTGAAAACAATCAGCAAGTTTTTGTGTCTCCGCGACCCGAATTCGGCATCGCGTACCCCTTAGATAGGGACCGCTGAAATGATTTCAAGAGATTATTTGCAGTTTTTTTCAGGCCGCTTCGGCGACCGGCAAACCTAGCAAACGCGAGACCTGATCCGGTTCTGTCTCGCGACGCAGCACGGTAAACAGCTCGGTAGCCTCGGGATAATTGCGCGTCAGCATCGCCAGCCATTGCTTCAACCGACCCGGCGATTGCCGCGCAGTCATCTGCGCCTTGGCCTGCAGCCAGAAGTCCTGGATCAGCGGCAACAGTTCGGCCCAGGTCATCTCGACCACTTCCTCGCCGGCGCGGGCGGCAGCGATCTGTTTGGCCAGGTCGGGCCGCGACACCAGGCCGCGCCCGAGCATGATGTCTTCCACGCCGCTGATCTCGCGGCAACGCCGCCAGTCTTCGACGCTCCAGATGTCACCATTGGCGAACACCGGCACCTTGACCACCTCCTGCACCCGCGGGATCCACTCCCAGTGCGCCGGCGGCTTGTAGCCATCGACCTTGGTCCGGGCGTGAACCACGATGTGTTCGGCACCACCCTCGGCCAGCGCAGTCGCGCAGACCAGCGAGCCGTCCGGACTGTCGAAGCCCAGGCGCATCTTCGCAGTCACCGGGATGTGCGCCGGTACGGCACGACGCACGTGCTCGACGATGCTGTTGAGCAGCTCCGGCTCCTTGAGCAGCACCGCCCCACCCCGGGATTTGTTGACGGTCTTGGCCGGGCAGCCGAAGTTCAGGTCGATCACTTCGGAGCCGAGTTCGCAGGCCAGCGCAGCATTTTCCGCCAGGCACACCGGATCGGAACCCAACAACTGCACGCGCAACGGTACGCCGGACCGGGTGCGGGCGCCGTTGAGCAGCTCCGGGCCGAACTTGTGAAAGTAGGCCGGGGTGAGCAACTGATCGTTGATCCGAATGAATTCGGTCACGCACCAGTCGATGCCGCCAACGCGGGTCAGCACGTCGCGCAGGATATCGTCGACCAACCCCTCCATGGGCGCCAGAGCAATTTGCATGGGGAAAACACTACTCAAGGAAAAAACGTGAGGCAGTTTACTGGATATCGCAAGAAATCGCAGATCCCTGTGGGAGCGGGCTTGCTCGCGAAGGCGTCGTGTCAGTCAGCATTCATTTAGCTGATCCACCGCTTTCGCGAGCAAGCCCGCTCCCACATTCAGATATTCGCTGACTCGAGAGACTGGATCGCCGGGCCGTAACCTTCGATAAACTCCGCCGGCATGCGCTTGGGCTTGCCGGTGGACAGCTCGATGCAGACGAAGGTGGTCTGGGCGCGCAACAGGGTGGTGTTGTCGCTGGGGCGAATCAGCTGGAAATGCCGGGTCATTTTCAGGCGCTGATCCCAATCGACGATCCAGGTCGCCAATTGCAGCTCATCGCCTTCGTAGGCGGCCGCCAGATAATCGATTTCGTGACGCACAACCGCCATCGCCCGATCCAGGCGCCGGTACTCGACCAGATCCAGCCCAAGACGCTGCGAGTGGCGCCAGGCGCAGCGTTCAAGCCAGGTCACGTACACCGCGTTGTTCGCGTGGCCCAGCCCGTCAATATCCTCGGCGCCTACTTGCAGATCAATGGTGAACGGCGTTGCCCGATCCCAGCCCATGCCCCACTCCCGGTCAGATTATTCAACCGGGGCAGTGTAACGGATGCTCAGGCCGATTGCCGCGCTTGAAGACTGCGCCCCGCCAACAGTGATAACACGCCATCAACCACCCGGGGGTCGGCCAGCACGCGCTGGTGACCGCCGCTTTCCAGGCGCAGCAAACGGCTGTCGAACCAGGATTCGTGGATCAGTTGCGATTCCTTGACCGAGACGAAGCTGTCGTCCTCGGCATGCACGATCAGCCCCGGCATATCCAGTTGATAGTGCGCGACATCCAGCGTGGCTGCGCGCATGCCGACATCCCGCTCGACCTGCCGGATGAAAGCAGAACGCGCCCTCGGCGGCATGCCGACATAGCGGGCGAAACCACGCAGCACGCCGAGTATCCTTGCGGGCGCGGCGATACTGACGAGGGTTTCGGTGCGCAATCCCAATTGCACGGCGAGCATCGCGCTGGCGCCGCCCATGGAGTGGCCGATGACCGCTTGCAGCGGTGGCAACTCGGCAGCGGCTTCAAGCATCGCGCGAGCAAACAGCACGACATTGGCTTCACGCCCCGGGGAGCGACCGTGAGCCGGACCATCCAGCGCAACGACGGTGTAGCCGGCCTCGACCAGCGCGCTGATCAGAGCCGCAAACTGGGTTGGCCGGCCTTCCCAACCGTGCATCAGCAATACGGTCGGGCCTTGACCCCAGCGCAGGGCTGACAGACCAAAGCGCAAGGTGATCCGCTCGGAACTCGCCAGCAGCGGCAACTCCCAATCACGCAGTGGCAGTGCGCGCGGCGTCATGAACGCCAGACGCATTTTGCTCGCCACCAATTTCGGTGCAAACCAGCCCAAGGTGCCATTAACGCCACGAACCCACTTCAACGTGCTCATCGCTCTCTCCTCAGGCTGTGGCCTTCAGGTCAACGCACCGCCGACTTGGCCGCGCGCAGCAATCGATCGGATAAATCACCCGGGCCCAGCGCTCTAGCCAGCGCCAGACCACCAACCATCAAAGCCACATCGGCCAACGCTTTGTCGGTGTCCTCGGGGCTGGACGCCAACTGCGCAATCATCAGTTCCAAGTGCTCGTTCAGCGCGATACGGAATGACTCCGGCAAACGACCCAGTTCGCCGATCGACGCCGGGATCGGACACGCCGACTCACTGGAATCACGGTGTTTGCGCGACAGATAAAACGCAGCCACCAGCGCACGACGCTCTTCACCGGTCAGCTCGGAATCCATGTCGGCAATCAGGTCGCGTCGGCGGCCAAGCAGTTGCTTGAACGCCTCAAGCATCATCGCGTCCTTGCTTTCGAAGTGCGCATAGAAACCACCGACGGTCAGGCCGGCGGCGCCCATCACTTCGCCCACGCTGGGGTCTGCCGGGCCACGCTGGATCAGTGCGGCACTGGCAGCCTTGAGGATGCGTTCGCGGGTTTGAGCTTTTTTATCGTTCATCGTTGCCTCCGAATATTACGACTAGAATATTATTCGCATAATAATATTCTGCAAGTCGAGGATATGACCGCTGGTCTGAAGCACAGTGTAAGGAAAAGGAGAGTTGGCCAAACGCCAGACAAACAAAAGGGCCATTCAATAATTGAATGACCCTTATAAATCCCGCAGAGCGGGTAATCGTGGCGTCCCCTAGGGGACTCGAACCCCTGTTACCGCCGTGAAAGGGCGGTGTCCTAGGCCACTAGACGAAGGGGACGCAAAACCCTTCTACAACTGATCAGTGCTGAGTGCTGATCGCTTCAAGGCCGGTGTGGCCAGACCTTGAAGTGTAAATTGGTGGAGCTAAGCGGGATCGAACCGCTGACCTCCTGCATGCCATGCAGGCGCTCTCCCAGCTGAGCTATAGCCCCGGATTTTTCGCCTCGCGGCGGAGTGACATCTTGCAACATCACTTCTGTAAAACTGGCGTCCCCTAGGGGACTCGAACCCCTGTTACCGCCGTGAAAGGGCGGTGTCCTAGGCCACTAGACGAAGGGGACGCAAACCCTTCTATACAACTGATCAACGCTGAGTGTTGATCGCTTCGAAGCCGGTGTGGCCAGGCTTCGAAGTGTAAATTGGTGGAGCTAGACGGGATCGAACCGTCGACCTCTTGCATGCCATGCAAGCGCTCTCCCAGCTGAGCTATAGCCCCTCATCGTTGATGTCATCGCTGAGGACGGGGCGAATCTTAAGGGCGTATCGAAAGCCTGTCAAACTTATTTTTGAAAAATTTCAAAGTTTTTTGTCGGCATAACAATCACTTACCGCCCTCCCCCCGAAAATCCGGGGGAAAAACGCCGAAGGCCGGAATCAAACGATCCCGGCCTTCGGCGGTTCCTGCAGAGTCAAGTGTGCTTAGGCGATCGCGCCCAGCAGCTTTTCCCACTCTTTGTTTTCTTTCTTCGACACGCCGCCCAGCAGATCAATCGCCTGGCGCAGACGGAAACGGGTCAGGTCGGGACCGAGGATTTCCATCGCATCGAGCACCGACACCGAACTCGCCTGCCCAGTGATTGCGGCAAACATCAGCGGCATCGCATCACGCAGTTTCAGCTCGAGGGATTCGACCACCGCCTGAATCGTTGCGGTGATGCTGTCCTTCTCCCACTGACGCAGGCTTTCGAGCTTCCACAGAATCAGCTGCATCAACTGGCGTACCTGATCGCCCGAAAGCTTCTTCGATTCGAACAGCTTGGCATCCGGGTTCACGCCACCGGCAAAGAAGAAGCCGCCCAGCGGTGCAACCTGGCTGAAGGTTTCCACGCGACCCTGAACCAGCGGCGCGATCTTCATCATGTAATCGGAGTTGAACGCCCACTTCTGCACACGCGCGGCGAATTCTTCCACCGGCAGATCACGCAGCCACTGGCCGTTGAGCCACGACAGTTTTTCGATGTCGAAGATCGGCCCGCCAAGCGATACGCGCTTGAGATCGAAGTTGTCGACCATTTCCTGCAGCGAGAACTTCTCGCGCTCGTCCGGCATCGACCAGCCCATGCGGCCCAGGTAGTTGAGCATCGCTTCCGGCATGAAGCCCATGCGCTCGTAGAAAGTCACCGAGGTCGGGTTCTTGCGCTTGGACAGCTTGCTCTTGTCCGGATTACGCAGCAGCGGCATGTAGCACAGCTCAGGCTGTTCCCAACCGAAGTATTCGTACAGCAGAATCAGTTTCGGTGCCGACGGCAGCCACTCTTCGCCGCGCAGCACGTGGGTGATGCCCATCAGATGGTCGTCGACCACGTTGGCGAGGAAATAAGTCGGCAGGCCGTCGGTCTTCATCAGCACTTGCATGTCCATGCGATCCCACGGGATCTCGACATCGCCACGCAACATATCCGGCACCACGCAGACGCCTTCGGTCGGCACCTTCATGCGGATTACGTGCGGTTCGCCGGCCGCCAGACGCGCGGCGACTTCTTCCTTGGACAGCAGCAGTGCGCGGCCGTCGTAACGCGGGGTTTCGCCACGCGCCATTTGCTCGGCGCGCATCTGGTCCAGCTCTTCAGCGGTGCAGAAGCACGGGAACGCGTGGCCCATGTCGACCAGTTGCTGGCAATACTTCTGATAGATATCGCCACGCTCACTCTGCCGGTACGGACCGTGCGGGCCGCCGACGTCCGGGCCTTCGCTCCAGTCGATACCCAACCAGCGCAAGGCGTCGAAGATCTGCTGTTCGGACTCGCGGGTCGAACGCAACTGATCGGTGTCTTCGATGCGCAGGATGAACTCACCGCCATGCTGCTTGGCAAAGCAGTAGTTGAACAATGCGATGTAAGCGGTACCTACGTGGGGGTCCCCGGTAGGCGATGGCGCGATGCGAGTACGGACGGTGGTCATGGCATGTCTCGAAAAGAATGAAAAGCAGAACAATCAAGCGGCGAATGGTAACAGGCGACACCCGCCCCGCTCCAGCGGGCAGGGCATATAAGCCAAGTTTGCGGCTGGAACGCCCATAGAGCGCGGTGAATGGCGGAATATCGGCCGACGGCATTTACCGTTTATCGGCTTCGTGCCAGATTCGCCTCCTGATAACTTTCCTTACAATTCCTCGACTACAGTTTGCCCATGCCTGCCCAACTCAAGCGTCGCCTGTTTATTTTCCTGCTGCTGGTTCTGTTGATTGCCGGGGGCTTCTTCGCCCATTGGTTTTTCAAGGGACGCTTTTATGAAAGCACCGACAACGCCTATGTCCAGGGCGAGATCACTCGTGTATCGAGCCAGCTGAGCGCGCGCATCGACGAAGTGCTGGTACAGGACAATCAGCACGTGGAAAAAGGCCAGTTGCTGGTACGCCTTGAACCCAACGATTTCCGCCTGGCCGTGGATCGCGCCAACGCCGCGCTTGCCACCCGCGAGGCCGAGCGCCTGCAAGCCCAGAGCAAGCTGACCCAGCAATCGAGCCTGATCGCCGCCAGCGATGCACAAGTGGCAACCACCCAGGCTACCCTCGGCCGTTCGCAGATCGACTTGTCGCGGGCAGAGACCCTGCGCAAACCCGGCTATGTCTCTGAAGAGCGGGTCACCACCCTCTCCGCCGACACCCATATCGCTCGCTCACAAGTGGCCAAGGCCCAGGCCGACGCCCAGAGCCAACGCCAACAGGTCAATGCCCTCGCCGCCGAGATCAAACGCCTCGACGCGCAGATCGCCAACGCCCGCGCCGACCAGGCGCAAGCCGAACTCAACCTGACCCGCAGTGAAATCCACGCACCGATCAGCGGCCTGGTCGGCCAGCGCGCCGCGCGCAATGGTCAGGTGGTGCAGGCCGGCGCCTATCTGCTGTCGATCGTCCCGGACGAAGACATCTGGGTCCAGGCCAACTTCAAGGAAACCCAGATCGGCCACATGGTTCCCGGACAAAAAGCCGAGCTGACGTTCGACGCCTACAGTGACACGCCGATCGAAGCGCGGGTCGACAGTCTGTTCGCCGCCTCGGGTGCGCAGTTCAGCCTGTTGCCGCCGGACAACGCCACCGGCAACTTCACCAAAGTCGTGCAACGGATTCCGGTGAAACTGACGTTCAAGGCCGACAATCCGCTGCACGGCAAAATCCGCCCGGGCATGTCGGTCACCGCCACCGTGAACATCAAAGACGCCCCAGACAATGGCCGGTGATTCGCTGATCCGCCCGGTTGGCGAACCGACCCGGCGCGATTGGATTGCGGTGATGAGCGTGATGCTCGGCGCGTTCATGGCAGTGCTCGACATCCAGATCACCAACTCCTCCCTGAAAGACATTCAGGGCGCGCTGTCGGCGACGCTGGAAGAAGGCTCGTGGATTTCCACCTCGTACCTGGTCGCGGAAATCATCATGATTCCGCTGACCGCGTGGCTGGTGCAGCTGCTCTCGGCACGGCGGCTGGCGGTGTGGGTGTCACTGGGGTTTCTGGTTTCGTCCTTGCTGTGCTCGATGGCCTGGAGCCTCGAAAGCATGATCGTGTTTCGCGCCATGCAGGGCTTCACCGGCGGTGCGCTGATCCCGCTGGCGTTCACCCTGACCCTGATCAAACTCCCCGAACACCACCGCGCCAAAGGCATGGCGATGTTCGCCATGACCGCCACCTTCGCCCCTTCCATCGGCCCCACCCTCGGCGGCTGGCTCACGGAAAACTGGGGCTGGGAATACATCTTCTACATCAACATCCCGCCAGGGCTGATCATGATCGCCGGGCTGATGTATGGCCTGGAAAAGAAAGAGGCGCACTGGGAACTGCTGAAAAGCACCGACTACACCGGCATCCTCACCCTCGGTGTCGGCCTCGGTTGCCTGCAAGTGTTTCTCGAGGAAGGCCACCGCAAGGACTGGCTCGAATCGAATCTGATCGTGACCCTGGGCAGCATTGCCCTCATCAGCCTGATCACCTTTGTGATCGTGCAGATCTCCAAACCCAATCCGCTGATCAACCTCGGCATCCTGCGCAATCGCAATTTCGGCCTGTCGAGCATTTCCAGCCTGGGCATGGGCGTCGGGTTATACGGTTCGATTTACCTGTTGCCGCTGTATCTGGCGCAGATCCAGAACTACAACGCCCTGCAGATCGGCGAAGTGATCATGTGGATGGGCGTGCCGCAACTGTTCCTGATTCCGCTGGTGCCGAAGTTGATGAAATTCGTTTCGCCAAAGTGGCTGTGCACGCTGGGCTTCGGCTTGTTCGGGCTGGCGAGTTTTTCGTCAGGGGTGCTCAACCCGGATTTCGCCGGGCCGCAGTTCAACCAGATCCAGATCATCCGCGCCCTCGGTCAACCGTTGATCATGGTGACCATTTCACTGATCGCCACGGCCTACATCCTGCCGCAGGACGCCGGCTCGGCGTCGAGCCTGTTCAACATCCTGCGCAACCTCGGCGGCGCGATCGGCATCGCCCTGCTCGCCACGCTGCTGGATGCACGCACCAAGACCTATTTCGATTACCTGCGTGAGGCGGTGGTGCCGACCAATCCGCAGGTGGCCGAGCGCCTGGCGTCGATGACCGACCGGTTTGGCAGCGATACGGCGGCGCTGGGCAAGTTGAGTGAAATCGTGCATCAGCAGGCACTGATCATGGCCTACAACGATGCGTTTCACTTTGTTGGCATTACGCTGGGGATCAGCATGTTGGCGATTCTGTTGACCAAGAAACTGCCACAGGGACTCAAGGCTGGGGAATCTCATTGAGACCGCGTTGTCCCATTCGCGAGCAAGCCCGCTCCCACATTGGATCTGTGGCATTCACAAATCCCCTGTGGGAGCGGGCTTGCTCGCGAAGAGGCCCGATCAGACGATGAAGATCAAACCGCCAAAAGCCGCTCACGCAGCTTGGCAATCTCGTCGCGCATCTGCGCCGCTGCCTCAAACTCCAGATCCCGCGCCAGCTGATACATCTTCTCTTCCAGCGCCCGAATGCGCTTGGTGATTTCGCTCGGCGAGCGCAGTTCGGCTTCGTATTTGGCGTTTTCTTCGGCGGCCTTGGCCATGCCCTTGCGCTTCTTGCTGCGCGAGCCGGGCACGGTGGCGCCTTCCATGATGTCGGCGACGTCCTTGAACACACCTTTGGGGGTGATGCCGTTTTCCAGGTTGAAGGCGATCTGTTTGTCGCGACGGCGCTCGGTCTCGCCAATCGCCCGCTCCATGGAGCCCGTAATGCGGTCGGCGTAGAGAATCGCTCGCCCGTTGAGGTTCCGTGCAGCCCGGCCAATGGTCTGGATCAGCGAGCGCTCGGAGCGCAGGAAACCTTCCTTGTCGGCATCGAGGATCGCCACCAGCGACACCTCCGGCATGTCCAGACCTTCGCGCAGCAGGTTGATCCCCACCAGCACATCGAAGGTACCTAGGCGCAAGTCGCGGATGATTTCGACCCGCTCGACGGTGTCGATGTCCGAGTGCAGATAACGCACGCGCACGCCGTGGTCAGCGAGGTAATCGGTGAGGTCTTCGGCCATGCGCTTGGTCAACGTGGTGACCAGCACCCGCTCTTCGACCGCCACGCGCTTGGTGATTTCCGAGAGCAGGTCATCGACCTGCGTCAGCGCCGGGCGCACTTCAACTTGCGGGTCGACCAGACCGGTCGGACGCACCACTTGCTCGACCACGCGCCCGGCATGCTCGGCTTCGTAGTTACCCGGGGTGGCCGAGACGAAAATGGTCTGCGGGCTCACCCCTTCCCATTCGTCAAAACGCATTGGCCGGTTGTCCAGTGCCGAGGGCAGACGGAAACCGTATTCCACCAGCGTCTCTTTACGCGAACGGTCGCCCTTATACATCGCGCCCACTTGCGGCACGCTGACGTGGGATTCGTCGATCACCAGCAAGGCGTCGGCCGGCAGGTAATCGTAGAGCGTGGGTGGCGCGGCACCGGCCGGGCGTCCGGACAGGTAGCGCGAGTAGTTTTCGATGCCGTTGCAGTAGCCCAGCTCGAGAATCATCTCCAGGTCGAAACGCGTGCGTTGCTCGAGGCGCTGAGCCTCCACCAGTTTGTTGTTGCTGCGCAGGTATTCCAGGCGTTCCTGCAATTCGACCTTGATGTGCTCGATCGCGTCGAGCAGGGTCTCACGCGGCGTCACGTAGTGGCTCTTTGGGTAGAAGGTGAAGCGCGGCATCTTGCGGATGACTTCGCCGGTCAGCGGATCGAACGCGGAAATGCTCTCCACCTCATCGTCGAACAGCTCGATGCGGATCGCTTCAAGGTCCGATTCCGCCGGATAGATGTCGATCACATCGCCGCGCACACGAAAGGTCGCGCGGGCAAAGTCCATGTCGTTGCGGGTGTATTGCAGGTCGGCCAGGCGTCGCAGCAGCGCACGCTGATCGAGTTTGTCGCCACGATCGACGTGCAACACCATCTTCAAATAAGTTTCCGGACTGCCCAGACCGTAGATGCACGACACCGTAGTGACGATGATTGCGTCCTTGCGCTCAAGCAGCGCCTTGGTCGCGGACAGGCGCATCTGCTCGATGTGGTCGTTGATCGACGCGTCCTTCTCGATGAAGGTGTCGGACGACGGCACATAGGCTTCTGGCTGGTAGTAGTCGTAGTAGGAAACGAAATATTCAACGGCGTTGTTCGGGAAGAACGCCTTGAACTCACCGTACAGCTGCGCGGCCAGGGTCTTGTTCGGCGCCAGCACCAGAGTTGGACGCTGTATCTGCGAGATGACGTTGGCAATGCTGAAGGTCTTGCCCGAGCCGGTCACACCGAGCAGCGTCTGGTGGGCCAGCCCGGCTTCGATGCCCTCGACCAGTTGGCGGATGGCTTCCGGCTGATCGCCGGCGGGCTCAAAGCGGGTGACTAGCTGGAATTCGGACATACACACCTCTGGGATCGCGGCTCGCGCAGAAAACAGCCGAGCCACGGGGATGACCGCAAACGACCGTTGTCGCCCAAGGAAAAACGAAGATTGTGCTCAATGTGGAGTCGATTGCCTCGCCTTTCAAGGCAAACGTCCTACATCCGGTAAAGTCTCCGACAAGACCAATCGACTAACGGTCAAGAAATAATCGGAGAAACTTGCCTGAAAAGCTGAATCGCCTGTCGCCATTGCTCGCTGATGGCCTCTATACTAGCTCCCCGTTTGTGCACCGCTCTAGTGCATTCGGCTGGAGCGCCACACGTCCCTCCATTATCCATTCAGAGCCGCCGTAATAATGAGCCTGTTCTCCGCTGTCGAAATGGCACCCCGCGATCCAATCCTGGGCCTCAACGAAGCATTCAACGCAGATACCCGGACCACCAAGGTCAACCTGGGCGTCGGTGTGTACTGCAACGAAGAGGGGCGAATTCCCCTGCTGCGCGCCGTGATCGAAGCCGAAACCATTCGCGCTGCTCAGCACGCCTCCCGTGGCTACTTGCCGATCGACGGCATCGCGGCCTACGACCAGGCGGTGCAAAAGCTGCTGTTCGGTAACGACTCGCCGCTGATCGCTGCCGGTCGCATCGTCACCACCCAGGCCGTCGGCGGGACCGGCGCACTGAAAATCGGTGCCGACTTCCTCAAGCAATTGCTGCCGAACGCCGTCGTGGCGATCAGCGACCCGAGCTGGGAAAACCACCGCGCGCTGTTCGAAACCGCCGGTTTCCCGGTGCAGAACTACCGTTACTACGACGCAGCCACCCACGACGTGAACCGTGCCGGCATGCTCGACGACCTCAACGCCCTGCCGAACGGCTCGATCGTTGTGCTGCACGCCTGCTGCCACAACCCGACCGGCGTTGACCTGACCCCGGCCGACTGGAAAAACGTGCTGGACGTGGTCAAGGCCAAAGGTCACGTGCCGTTCCTCGACATGGCTTACCAGGGTTTCGGCGACGGCATCGACGAAGACGCGGCGGCTGTGCGTCTGTTCGCTGAATCGGGCCTGACCTTCTTCGTATCGAGCTCGTTCTCCAAGTCGTTCTCGCTGTACGGCGAGCGCGTTGGCGCCCTGTCGATCGTCAGCGAATCGAAAGAAGAAAGCGCGCGCGTGCTGTCGCAAGTCAAACGCGTGATCCGCACCAACTACTCCAACCCGCCGACCCATGGCGCCAGTGTTGTCGCCGCCGTGCTCAACAGCCCGGAACTGCGCGCCCAGTGGGAAGCCGAACTGGCTGAAATGCGTCTGCGCATTCGCGGCATGCGCGAGCAGATGGTTGCCCTGCTGGCCGAAAAAGCCCCGCAACGTGACTTCAGCTTCGTTGGCCGTCAGCGCGGCATGTTCTCCTACTCCGGCCTGACCACTGAACAAGTGCATCGCCTGCGTAACGAGTTCGGCATCTACGCGCTGGACACCGGCCGTATCTGCGTGGCCGCACTGAACCAGAGCAACATCAAGGCTGTGACAGACGCGATCGTTCAGGTCATCTGATTTCGCTGCGTGATGAAAAACGGGAAGCCTGAGGGCTTCCCGTTTTTTATTTGTCCGAGGAAATGCAACATTCCCTCTAAACTGCACACAAATCTGAATTGTGGGAGCGAGCCTGCTCGCGAATGCGGTGGGTCAGTCGCCATTGAGGGTGGCTGACAGCATTCGCGAGCAGGCTCGCTCCCACAGGTTTCGTATACATCCAAGAATTTAGTGAGAAGCCAAATGAAAAACGACAACCTGCGCGCCGACCGTGACGATCTGGATGATTTCATCCCCCGCGCCTCGGCCAAACGTGAAAAAAGCCTGGTGCTGCAAGTTGCCGCTGGCGTCTTCCTGGGAGGACTGGTCCTGTGGCTGGTGCAACTGGCGGCGACCGCGGCCTACGCCAAACTGATGCTGGGCACCATCACCTTCGGCAGTTAAGCCAGTTCGCTCGCGCGCTGACTGGCGGCATCGTCATAGGCGACGTAGAGCGATTCGGCGATCTGACTCTTGATCGCCTTGGTGCTTTCAAGACCGAGAACAAACCCTTCAGCCTTGCCGCCAGCGCGGTTCAATTCTTCAGCAGTACTGGCCTGAGTGATCGCGTCGAAGAGTTTCTCGGCGTGCGGCCCCACCCCTTTGGGCAGACTGATCTGTGCAACGCTCATGCGAGCACCTCGCTTGGGCGGGAATTGAGAACGGATTGATTCATGGCGCGTACCTTTTCGGCGAATGGCCGGCAGCGCGTGTGACCACTTCCGGGCGACCATGGTAGACCTGTGAGGCGGTTCCGGTCATCGCTAATCACTGACAAATCACCGTCCGTCCTGACAAATCGAAAAAGTTCATACCCGACGCTTGACTTCTCTTTTTGAATCAGTAACATACGCACCAATTCCGCAATAGCTCAGTTGGTAGAGCAAATGACTGTTAATCATTGGGTCCCTGGTTCGAGTCCAGGTTGTGGAGCCAAATAGCAAAGCCCCTGAATCGAAAGATTCAGGGGCTTTTTTGTGGGCGCTGGAAAATCCCGCGGCAAAACGTAAAAGGCCGATCTGTCCCCAGATCGGCCTTTTTCATACCCTCAGCAATCAGACGTGTTCGCTGCTCTTCACGTGGGGCTTCGGCGCACCGTGACCATGGTCATGATCCGAATCGACCTCGATCACCGGCACTTCATTGCCATCGCAATCGTGCAGCTTGCCATCGCTGAAGTAATCACCTTCACGCAGCGCCGCCAGATCGCGATAACGCAAGGTCCGCTCTTCCGCCGCAGCAAACACCGATTGCTGATCCGAGTTGCCGGCAGTGAAGTGGTTGAAGGTCAGGTTCAGCACGATCGCCATGATCGCCGACGAACTGATGCCCGAATGGAAAATGGTCGCGAACCAGCTTGGGAAATGATCGTAGAAGTTCGGCGCGGCAATCGGGATCATGCCGAAGCCGATCGAAGTCGCGACGATGATCAGGTTGACGTTGTTGCGGTAATCCACCTTCGACAGGGTGCGAATCCCGCTCGCCGCCACGGTGCCGAACAGCACGATACCGGCGCCGCCCAGCACCGAAGTCGGCACCGCCGCAATCACCCGGCCCATGAACGGCAGCAGGCCGAGAATCACCAGGAAGATACCGCCGGTGGCCACCACATAACGGCTCTTGATCCCGGTCACCGCCACCAGCCCGACGTTCTGGGCGAACGCGCTCTGAGTGAACGAACCGAAGATCGGTGCAAACATGCTCGACAGCATGTCTGCGCGCAGACCATTGCCCAGGCGCTTGGAGTCGACCTTGGTGCCGATGATTTCACCGACTGCGAGAATATCCGCCGAGGTTTCCACCAGGGTCACCATGACCACAATGCACATCGACAGGATGGCAGCGAAGTGAAAGGTCGGCATGCCGAAGTGGAACGGTGTCGGGAAGCCGAACATCGGCCCTTGCGTGACACCGGAGAAATCCGCCATGCCAAGGAACACCGCCAGAATCGTGCCGATCACCATGGCCAACAGGATCGACAGACGGGAGATGGTCGAGCTGCCGACCTTGCTCAACAGCAACACCAGCACCAGCGTGACGGCCGCCAGACCGATGTTCTGCATGCTGCCGAAATCCGGCGCGTGGCTGTTGCCACCCATGGCCCAGCGTGCGGCCACCGGCATCAGCGTCAGGCCGATGGTGGTGATCACGATGCCGGTCACCAACGGCGGGAAGAACTTGGTGATTCGCGAGAACACCGGCGTGATCAGCAAGCCGATCAGGGAGGCGGCAATCACCGCGCCCAGCACCGACTGGAAGCCGCCCTCCCCGCCACTGCTGACGATCGCGACCATGGTCGCCACACCCGAGAACGACACACCCTGTACCAGCGGCAACTGACAGCCAAAAAACGGTAGACCCAGGGTTTGCAGCAGTGTCGCCAGCCCCCCCGCAAACAATGAAGCAGCAATCAACAGACCAATGTCCGCCGGCGACAGCCCGGCTGCCTGACCGATGATCAGTGGCACCGCGACGATACCGCCATACATGGTCAAAACATGTTGCAGGCCGTAAGCCATATTCGCGCCGACCCCGAGATTTTCGTCCTCGGGCCGTTGGTGTGAAACATGGGGCGTTTTCATGGTGGGGGGTTCCCTGGTTTTTGTTATGCGCACACTGTATTCAATACTCGTGACAAATGTCCATAGAGTTGTATACAACTTGTCAGTCACATAATGGATAGGTAGCCACCCAACCTTCTATCTCGCCTTCTCCATCGTCCACAAATCCGGCAACACATCCCCTCCTGCCCCCCGGTTTCTATCGCACCAGGCTGAAGTGTTCATGGCGACCAGCGGTGCACCGTCGCTCTTTTTTATACATATAAAGTATGCATAATGAAGTCATTCCAGATTCAGTTCGACAAAAGCAAGAACGCAGCCAACAAACTCAAGCACAGGGGCGTCAGCCTTGCCGAGACCGAGCCGGTCTTTCACGACGAACGCGCTCTGACGATCGAGGACAACGACCATGACGAACAGCGCTGGATCACCCTCGGTCTCGACGGCAAAGGGCGTTTGCTGGTGGTTGCGTACAGTTATCGCGAAGCCAATGTCGTTCGAATCATTTCTGCACGTGTCGCCACACCGAGCGAACGTTGCGCTTACCTTCTGGAGGCTTGACTGATGAAAGACGAATACGATTTCTCGCAGGGCAAACGCGGTGCCCTGGCGCCCAACAAGGGCAAGACCCGCATCACCATCATGCTCGACGACACCGTCATCGAAGCGGCCCGCAGCGTGGCGGAAAACGAAGGGTTCGGTTATCAGACGGTGATCAACAACACCCTGCGCCATGCCCTGCTGGAGGCTGAAAGCAAACCGCAGCAGGACGCCTTGCTCCACGTCGGGCAATTCAAGCAGGGGATTACCGCCGCCGACCTCAAGAGTCTGGAAAAAAAGCTGTCGGCGGCGGTCGGGGAAATCCGCCGGGTACTGGAGCCGGAAGCCAAACCCTGAAATCAGACGGGCACGAGCATCCGCGCCAGCGACTGGCGCACGTGCGGCTGGTCTGGCACACGCAGATCAAACTCCTGCTCCAGCACTGCAATCAGTTCATCGACATCCGCCACCTCGCGCCGCTCACTCTCGGCGCCCATGCGATGAATCGCGAAGCTGCCGTTGTTCAGTGTCCGGCGCCAGCCATCACCAGTACGCGCGATCATCAGGCGCTTGGCAAACGGTGACTCGGGATGGGTCGAGACGTACCAGTTGCCGAGTGTGTAATCGATGTCCTCCTGGCGTTGCAGGTCGAACAGGTACATCGAACGCCACTCGCCCGCGACATTGGCACGCAGCATGTAACCGTCGGCCTGCTTCTCGATACGGTAAGACTCGTGCGGTGTCGGCTGTTCAGCTTCGGTATCAAGACGCAGCGGCGCGGTTGGCACCATGCCGCCGAAGCCGACATCGGTGATATGGCGCTCGCCGTCGATAATCACCAGACTCAAGCGATGAGTACGCGCCGTCCACGTGCCTTCGGGTTGCGCCAAGACCACCCGCCCCGAGATGCCACGGGCGTCGAAACCCAATTCCAGCAATAGCGCCAGAAACAGGTTGTTCAGTTCATAGCAGTAGCCGCCCCGGCCATGGTGTAGAACTTTCTGCTCGACGGATGGCAGATCGATCAACACCGGTGCACCCGTGATCGTCGACAGATTCTCGAAGGAAAAGACCCCGGTATGGCGCAACTGTAATTGCCGCAAGGTTTCAAGGGTCGGTGCCGGTGGAGCGTCGAACCCCAGGCGTTGCAGGTACAACGCCGGATTCGCCAGACGTGACTCGCTCATTGCTCAGTCCTTTTGCATGTGGCCGCGGATCGCTGCGCCGATGGCCGACATGTATACGGGATCGCCCCCGGACTCCGACAATTGATTTCGCCAATCAAGACTATCGCCGCTTGCGTGAACCGATGCGAATCCAGGTCGGGGCATGGTCGCTGGCGTGCGGCTCGTTACGCACCCACGCGTCAACCCCGGCCTCGTGCAGATACGGACTGAGTGCAGGGTTAAGCAGCAAATGATCGATGCGCAGGCCGGAGTTGGTTTGCCAATGCTGGCGGAAGTAATCCCAAAACGTGTAGAGGCGATCCTCCGGATACAGGTGGCGCAGCGAATCGGTCCAGCCCTGCGCCAGCAACCGCTGATAACACTCACGGCTCTCAGGCTGCAGCAACGCATCCTTGAGCCAGGAGCGGGTGTTGTAGATGTCCATGTCGGTAGGCACCACGTTGTAATCACCGGCCAGCACCACCGGATGATCGCTGCTTTGCAGGTCTTTCGCGTAGCGGATCAGGCGTTCGAACCAGGCCAGTTTGTAGTCGAACTTCGGCCCCGGTTGCGGGTTGCCGTTGGGCAGGTACAGGCACCCGACCAGCACACCGTGCACCGCCGCCTCCAGATAACGGCTGTGCTTGTCTTCGGGATCGCCCGGCAGGCCACGACGACTCTCCAGCGGTTGCGCATCGCGGGCGAGGATCGCCACCCCGTTCCATGACGCCTGACCGTGCCAGATCGCGCCGTAACCGGCCGCCTCCAGCTCGGCGGCGGGGAATGCACTGTCCACCGACTTGAGTTCCTGCAGACACGCGATGTCCGGTTGCTCGCGCTTGAGCCACGCCAGCAGGTTCGGCAATCGTGCGCGCAGGCCGTTGACGTTGAAGGTGGCAATCCGCAGGTTTTTCATCGGCCAGGCTCCGGCGAACAAGGTGTGAAAATTGTGACCTTGGGCTGGCGACGGTGGTTGCATAGGATCGGCTGGCTGCGGCGTAATAGGCGCTCGCCATCCGCCTGACCTGCCGAGACCCGACCCCATGCCCATCACGCTGCAAGGCCCGCGCATCCTTCTGCGCCCGCTTCAGTACAGCGACGCCGACGCCCTGCTCCACGCTGCCGCCGACGGCGAGCTGTGGAACCTCACCGTCACCGTGGTGCCGTCGGCGAGCACCGTCGACAGCTACCTGAAAAAAGCCCTCGACGGCCGCGACGCAGGCACTGTCATGCCGTTTGTGATTGTGTTGAAGGATAGCGGCGAAGTGATCGGCTCGACGCGTTTCTGGAAGATCGATCCGCTCAATCGCAAATTGGAAATCGGCAGCAGCTGGATCTCGGCGCGCTGGCAGAAATCCTTCGTCAACACCGAAGCCAAGTATCTGATGCTGCGCCATGCCTTCGAGGTGCTCGACTGCGTGCGGGTGCAGTTCACCACCGACGAGAACAACCAGAAGTCACGCAATGCGATTTTGCGCCTCGGTGCGCAGCAGGAAGGCATCGTGCGCCACGAGCGGATCATGCCGGACGGGCGCAAGCGCAACTCGGTGCGCTTCAGCATCATCGATGACGAGTGGCCGCAGGTACGACTGGCGCTGGAGCAGAAACTGGCTGACGAGCGACGCTGAAGTTCGGCAACCGCTCGTCAGCCAATCGGCACCAACGGCGAGCGCTGTCAGACCAAAGTCAGGTAACCGACCCTTTCTGGAGACGTAACATGACAATGCGCACACTCACCTCTTTGTTGCTCGCCGGCCTGCTCGCCAGCGCCTCGGCTGCCAGCTTCGCGGCCAACGACAGTTCCGCCACCTCCGGCACCAACCCCGATGTCAACAAAAGCACGCCCAAGCCACCGGACAACACCCCGGGCGCGCCGGCCGGCAGTAACAGCGCTGGCAGCCCCGGTTCGGGCAATGGCACTGGCACCAACGGCGGCGCCATGGGTTCGGGCTCGGGAGCTGGCGGCGGCACCGGTGCGGCGGGCGGCGGGACTGGCGGCGCGGGCGGTGGCTCGGGCAGCTGAATGAACCGGCGTGACGGTTGGTGATGAGAACACATCCTGTGCGAGGGAGCGCACTCACCTCGCACAGTTAAAGCCTGGATGCTTCAGCGATCCGAACGAATCAGCTCGGCGAAGCCTGCGTCCAGCGACAACACCGCCGCGCGATTGCGCCCGGCATTTTTCGCCTGGTACAACGCTGCGTCGGCGCGCTGGATAAATACTTCCAGGCTGTCATTGCCGCTGGGAATGAACGAGTAACAGCCCAGGCTCACCGTCAGATACCCGGTCGGAGAACCGCTGTGGGTGATGCGCTTGTCCATCACGCTGCGACGAATCTGCCCGGCAATCGCCAGCGCGCCGTTGATGTCAGTGTCCGGCAGCAGCACCGCGAACTCCTCGCCTCCGTAACGCACCGCGAGGTCGGCCTTGCGCTGGCAGCAATTTTTCAACACCTGGGCCACCTGAGTCAGGCAATGGTCGCCCGCCACATGCCCGTAGGCATCGTTGTAGCGCTTGAAGAAATCGATATCGAGCATGATCAGGCCGACCGGACTCGACTGCCGTGCACCGCGGGCAAACTCGATCTCCAGCGAACGCTCGAACAATCTCCGATTGGCGAGCCCCGTCAGGCTGTCGTGGGTAGCGATCTGCTCCAGCGCCCGTTGCGCCTTGCGCAGATTCCTCTCGATGCGCTCGCCGTCGCGCACCTGATGAATGAACACCCAGCCAAACAATCCGACGCCAAGGATCACCAGCGCGACGATCACGCTGGACTGAAAGGCCCGCTCATACCAACCCTTGAGTATCGTGTCGCGCGATGACGCCGCCGCGACCACCAGCGGGTACGACGCCAACTGCCGGTAGCCGTACAAACGCACCACGCCATCAACCACCGACCGGATCATCGCGGTGCCGGCCGGGGCTTCAGGCAGCAGTTTCTGATAAATCCTGCCTCGCGCCAGCGATGAACCGATCAGGCTTTCGTCAAACGGCCGCCGCGCCAGCAGGGTGCCGTCCTTGAGACCGAGAAACATGATGCCGTTGTCATCGAGGCTGAAGCTTTTGAAGAACCGGTCGAAGTACGCCATCTTGATCCCGGCCATCAGCACACCCTGAAAATTGCCGGCACGGTCATTGATGCGTTTCGAGATAGGGATAATCCACTCGCCATTCTTGCGGCTGCGAATCGCCGGGCCGATGTGCGCCACGGTGGAGACGTTCTGCTGGTGAAACTTGAAGTATTCGCGGTCGGCCACGCCGTCGCCACGGGGCAAGTCGGGAAACGAGGTAATCACCCACTGGCCCTCGCGGTCGAACAGGAACATGCCGTGCAGTTGTTCCAGTTGCTGCACCCGACGGGCGAAGGTCTTTTGCAGGCGCGGTCGTTGCGCGGCACCGTAACCATCGTCCTCGACCCAATCGGCCAGACTGGTAAGCACCAGGTCGGCGGCCAGAAACGTGTCTTCGGCCTGCTGCGCCATGGCCCGGGTCAGGTTGGTGGAGGCGATCTGCGCGTTCGCCAGATCCTGGCGCCGCGTCTGTTCCAGCTGCAAATAAAGCAAGCCGGACAGGCACAGGCACACCGCAACGATGAACAGCGCTGCCGCCTTGCGCAGCGGCAGGCGTTTAAGCGTGCCGGGAGTCTGATGCGGGTCGTGAATGGGGATTGGCAAAAACGTGTCCTGGGCAGGTACGACAGGGGCCGCAGCCCGAAACCCTTACTTTTCGTGAGCGTAGCCCACCAGAATGCGCACGGCAAACCGCAGCGCCAACACATTCCTGCCCAGTTGTATCGGCGCGTGAGGGATTTGGATGAACGCTGCGCGGCGATTTATTTTCAGTTGCCGTTTTGCGCGTGATCAGCGGCGATTGCTCAAGCCACGGATCGCGCTTTGCGGATCGCCCTCGCGTACCTGCGCAGGGCAATCGCGTGGGGCACCCGTTACAGCTAAAGGGGTTTGTTGATTTCCCGCAGCAGGTCTGCGACCGGGATGTTCATGGAGTTTGAGTAGTAGGGTTTGTAGCCGTAGGCGGTGACGACGACTTTGCAGGGAATTTGTTGTTTGTTGGCGAGAAGCTGGTTCAGTTCTGTTGCTGACAGATTTCTTTCAGAACTTCGGTTGCTGGAGGTTTCACTCAGGAATGCGCGGGTGAAGCAGGAAAACTTTGCCTTCCTGTCTTCATTTTTATCCGACCGTATCAAACCGGATGCGGAAAACTGTATGGCTTTGCCTACTGAGAAATCATGATCATCCGCCAAGGCGCAATGAAGCATGCCCGAAATCATCCCGACTCGCTCTCCGCGACCAAAAAGATCCAACACATCAACGTCTGACTGATAACGGATGAGGTAGAGCAGCGACTTTTCTCTTTCCACAGACTCGAAGCTCAGGTTTGCGGGAGGCTTTACGTGGTCCTTCGCACAACCAGAGCACATAGCGAGTAAACCGCAAAGGAGTAGCCTGTACATCATGGAAACTCCTTCATGATTGAATCAAAAAGCATATCGCCTGCCGACTTGCTCCCGGCAATACGGGCAGTAAACAACCCCAATGCATTTGCATGATTTGTGTCTACATTGACGTTCAATGAAGGGCCGCAGGAGATAAGCCACTTTTCACCAAAATCAGCGACCCCATCTGACGAATCTCTTTTAGTTGGCATCGCTTTGACATTGATCCAGTCGGCAGCAATCGGATCGGGGCGTTCAAGCCATTGATCAACACCGTCGAGGAAACGCCGCCAGTAATGGGGCTACCGCACGCTGATTTATCAGTCATCCGCGCAGCCGCCAGACCATCAAAATTTACATTCGGGGAGCCATTGGCAATCGGATTGGTGCCGTGTACCGGGAGTGGGCAGGCGGTTGGATCAGTGACGCGGGCGGCGGGTTTTCCGCTCATGAACAGCTCCTTGCAGTGTTGCGGGGTCATCCTTTTGATGGGGCGCAAGCATGCGTGAATTTTTCAGGAGCTTCAAACCTTCACAAAAAAAGGCGCCCGATCGGGCGCCTTTTTTTCTATTCGTGGAAACCGCTGACGACATCAACGCGACGGCGGCACCCGGATATCCCCCGCCCGGCACTGCGTTTTCACGCCCTTGCCGCACGCGCCGAACTGCAGATCCTTGCCCATGCACACCCGCACTTCCGACAGTTCCGGACCGCTGCAGACTACCGCGATACCATCCGCTGGAATCCCCGGGTTGGCCTTGCGGAACAGGTCGGCGATTTCCTGGGCTTCAAAGTAGTAGGAGTTGCTGAACGGTTGCAGCTCTTGGGGGATTTTCACCGCGCCGACGGCTTTGTCCGCTTCGTCCAGATACCCCATCGCGCCCAGACCGCTGCAGGTGCCATGCTTGGACCATTCGTGGTCGAGCAGTTTCTTGGTCGGGAACAACGTCAGGCCTTTGGTCGTTTCCGCCGCCGACAGCGTGGTCAGCGGTGGGCAGGATTCCGGCCAGCCACCGTTGGCGTATTGCGGCCACAAACCGTGCAGCACGAAGCCGTAGCCCTTGCCGGAACATTGCACGTCATCTTTATGGGTCAGGCAGAACGTCGGTGACCAGGACAACGTCAGCAGGTAGTAATCGAACTGCCCCGCTACCGCTTCCGTTTGCACTTTGCTGGCGTGCGACTGACGCGCCGAACTCAAGCCGATGCTACCGGCCGTCAGCGCGATCAGCGCCAGAATTGTAAACAGTTTTTTCATGTACCCGCTCCTTGGGACGCCTGCGTCCGTGGTTTTCGATCCTGGCCAGATTTGGCCAGCGCTGATTTCGACATGCTTGTGTTGCAAGCGCATGACGCAAGACAACGCCGTACGCCGTTGAAAGGTCTACGATTAACAGGCAGACATCAAACCAAGGGATCCGAAATGAGTAAAGCAGACGAACTGGCCGCCAAACTCAAGCAAACCCGGCACGCCCATGCGGATGCCGCGCTGGAGATCGATTGCTGGCCGGCGCAGGTCTATGACCTGTACCACCGCATCGAGGCCTGGCTGCAGCCAGTCACCGAAGTCGGCCTGAAAATCCGCCGCAATCCGACCCACGTTTGCGAAAGCTCGCCCGATGGCGAAAGCCACGATTACGCGATCGACCAACTGGTGATAGAAGCCAACGATCAAACCCTGACATTTGATCCCATCGCGCGTTTTACCGAGGACGGCGCCGGGCGCGTGCAGATCACCCTGCCCGAGCGCAACACCTATCTGCTGCGCACCGTCGATGAACACCACGAAAGTCATTGGTGGTTGCAGACGGTTGAAACCGGTCAGGAGCTGGATGCGATTGCGCTGACCGAGAACAACCTGTTGCAGGTGGTGCAGGAAGGTCTGGGGCTTTAGGTATTCCCTGTCACCATCAAGATTGAGTGCTCGATCCGCCACACTCAACGGCCAGATTTCCTAAAGAATTCTGGCCGTTTGTCGTTACAGGACCACTAACCGAACCCGATGGAAAATCTGACCGCATGGATGCCTTGACAGTAACGACGCTTACGCAGTTCTTTAAACGCAATTTCAAACGGGTTCTTGATTACTGGAGCCAGATCACCGTCACACTGGGCTTTCTCGGTGCAGGGCTGGCGATCCTTGGGTTGTACGCCTACACGCGTGCGATTGGCCGTACAGACCTTTTTCTGGCCGGTAGCGATGCCAAGTCAGCGCTTGCCATCTGGCTTCTACTGATCGTGCTGATTATGGTGAGTTACCTGATCGTCCTATCTTCCAGCGCCCTGCTCTACGGCATCACCGTCTCGATGTTCGATAAGATCCCCGACAGACACAGTCGGATCGCAAGCTGGTTGGTGCTTCCGCTGTTTTTTGGTTTCTGCACTTTCACCATTCTGCTGTTCAGGTTCTCAAACAAACTCAGTGCCGGATATTCGATGCTGATTGTTTTTGGGGTAACCCTGCTCGTCTACTTCGCGCTTTTCCTGATCAAGCCCTTTCGTGAGATTTTCAACGAAAATACCGAAGGATGGGTGAACTGGAAGAAAGAAGTCTTTCGAGCCATTGTCGGTGGTATCGTCGGCTTTACCGTTCTATGCGCCTCACTTCCCACCTTGCTGATCATCACCACTTACGTCGGCGAAGATACGACTGAAGCTGTATCAGCTGTTGGGCTGTTTTCCCTTGGCACGCTTACTTTCAGTCTCTTCCCTGTTTTCATCTTTTACATCAGTAAAGGCCATGTCTTCGCGCGTATTGCTTATGGAATCACGGCAGCTCTGGCGTTGTTCAGCATGTATCTTGCGGCATGGCCCGGGGCAATGCCGAGCATCACCTACGCAGCCGCCGGAAACCTGGCTATCCGTCAAATGCCGGCGCGTTTCATTCTGGATGAAAACATCAGCCTGAGCGATGTGGATAACAGACAGTGGCGCACCACACTCATTGACAAGAAAAAGATCGAAGTCACGGCATTTCCGTTGTTCGCCTTCGGCGACATTTTGCTGTTGTGCAGCAGAGATTTGTTGCGCTTGAACCTGTACGACCTGCCTCGCTACACAGGTTTCTGCATCGCCACACGCAGCAGCAAAGTGACCCAAAAACCATGGCGCCCCGGGCTTGCACGTGCGCTCACCTGGCAACAGCGCGCAGAGCACGTTCTGGGCTGGGAGCATTTGCGCTCAGCTGTTTTAAAACCCATTCACGCATCACCACGAGCGCTGGAGTTCAAACGCTTGAGTGAGCAGACGGCTGAACCTGTCAAAACTGTAATCCCCCTCTCAGCCAACTGAAAGCCAGCGCTGGTTAGCCTCCCCGTCATGTGTCAAACGGGGACTTCCAGCGCATGCCTTCCAACACTTCAAGACGCACCTTCGTCAAAGGTCTTGCCGCCAGCGGCCTGCTCGGCGGCCTCGGCCTGTGGCGCGCGCCGGTCTGGGCGCTGAGCGGGCCGGGGCCGATCACTGAACTGAGCGGCAGTGAGTTCGAGCTGTTCATCGGCGAAACCCCGGTCAACTTCACCGGCAGCCCACGCACCGCGCTGACCATAAATGGCAGCCTGCCCGGACCGCTGCTGCGCTGGCGCGAGGGCGACACGGTGACGCTGCGGGTGCGCAACCGGCTCAAGGACAGCACCTCGATTCACTGGCACGGCATCCTGCTGCCGGCCAACATGGACGGCGTGCCGGGGCTGAGTTTCCATGGCATCGAACCGGGCGGCGTGTACGTCTACCAATTCAAGGTGCGGCAGCACGGCACCTACTGGTATCACAGCCATTCCGGGTTGCAGGAACAGGCCGGGGTCTACGGGCCGCTGGTGATCGACGCCAGGGAGCCGGAGCCGTTCCAGTACGACCGCGACTACGTGGTGATGCTCAGCGACTGGACCGACGAAGACCCGGTCAACCTGATGAAGACGCTGAAAAAGCAGTCCGACTACTACAACTACCACAAGCGCACCGTCGGCGATTTCATCGACGACGTCAGCGAAAAAGGCTGGGGCGCCACCGTCGCCGACCGCACCATGTGGGCGCAAATGAAGATGAACCCCACTGACATCGCCGACGTCAGTGGCGCCACCTACACCTTCCTGATCAACGGCCACGCTCCCGACGCCAACTGGACCGGACTGTTTCGCCCCGGCGAAAAACTGCGCCTGCGCCTGATCAATGGCTCGGCCATGACCTATTTCGATGTGCGCATTCCCGGGCTGAAAATGACCGTGGTGGCGGCGGATGGCTTGCACGTCAAACCGGTCAGCGTCGATGAGCTGCGCATCGCGGTGGCGGAAACCTACGACGTGATCGTCGAACCCGCCGCCGAGGCCCACACCCTGTTCGCCCAGGCCATGGACCGCACGGGTTACGCCCGCGCCACCCTGGCCACGCGCGCTGGTATGTCAGCCCCGGTGCCTGCGCTGGATCCACGTCCGTTGGTGACCATGGACGACATGGGCATGGGCGGTATGGATCACGGCTCGATGGACATGCGCGACATGGCGGGCATGGATCACTCGGCGATGGGCCCGATGCAATCGCACCCCGCCAGCGAGAAAGACAATCCGCTGGTGGACATGCAAGCCATGAGCACCGCGCCCAAACTCGATGACCCAGGCCTGGGGCTGCGCAACAACGGTCGCCGCGTGCTGACCTACGCCGACCTGCGCAGCACCTTCGAAGACCCGGATGGCCGCGACCCCGGCCGCACGGTCGAGCTGCACCTGACCGGGCACATGGAGAAGTTCGCCTGGTCGTTCAACGGCATCAAGTTCTCCGACGCCGAGCCGCTGCGCCTCACGTACGGCGAGCGCATTCGCCTGGTGCTGGTCAACGACACGATGATGACTCACCCCATCCACCTGCACGGCATGTGGAGCGATCTGGAAGACCAAAACGGCGACTTCCAGGTGCGCAAACACACCATCGACATGCCCCCCGGCACCCGCCGCAGTTACCGGGTGACGGCCGATGCGCTGGGCCGCTGGGCCTATCACTGCCATCTGCTGTATCACATGGAAACGGGCATGTTCCGCGAAGTGCGGGTGGAAGAATGAAGGGGCCGATCATGACTCCAATCGCAGCGCTCTGCGTGTTGCTCATCGGCACTGGCGCCATGGCGGCCAACGACATGCCGGGCATGGATCACAGCCAGATGTCCGGCATGGATCACTCGATGCAAAGCATGGACGACGGCATGATGCAGCCCGCCGCGCCGACTGAAAGCCGCACGCCGATCCCGGTGCTGACCGACGCCGACCGCGCCGCGGTGTTCACCGGCCCCGGCGGCCATCAGGTACACGACAGCGCAATCAACGGCTACTTCCTCGCCGACAAACTCGAATGGCAGGACGCCGCTGACGGCAGCGCGCTGGCCTGGGATTTGTCTGGCTGGATCGGCGGCGACATCGATCGCCTGTGGCTGCGTTCCGAAGGCGAACGCAGCAACGGCAAGACCGAGGACGCCGAGATCCAGGCCTTGTGGGGCCACGCCATTTCACCGTGGTGGGACGTGGTCAGCGGCGTGCGCCAGGACTTCAAACCCGGCGCGCCGCAAACCTGGGCCGCGTTCGGTTTGCAGGGCATGGCGCTGTACAACTTCGAGGCCGAGGCCACCGCGTTTCTCGGTGAGGGCGGGCAAAGCGCGCTGCGGCTGGAGGGCGACTACGACATTCTGTTGACCAACCGGTTGATCCTGCAGCCCACCGCCGAACTCAACGTCTACGGCAAAAACGACCCGCAAAGGGGTCTCGGCTCCGGTCTGTCGAACACCGAAGCCGGCCTGCGCCTGCGCTATGAAATCCGCCGCGAATTTGCGCCGTACATCGGCGTGACGTGGCACCGCACCTACGGCAACACCGCCGATTACGCTCGCGAAGAAGGCGAGGATCGCAGCGAAGCGCGCCTCGTGCTTGGCGTGCGGATGTGGTTCTGAATCCCATTAGAAAACAACCCAGAGGTCTTGCATGCGCACATCGAATATCACCCTTGTACTCGCCAGCGGATTGCTCTTGAGCACCCTCGCCCAGGCCCACCCGAAACTGCTGTCGTCGACCCCGGCCGAAGGCGCCGATGGCGCGGCGCCCGGCAAGATCGAACTGCACTTTTCCGAGAATCTGCTGGCCCGGTTTTCCGGCGCCAAACTGGTGATGACCGAGATGCCCGGAATGGCCCATTCGCCGATGCCGATGAAGGCCAGGGTCAGCGCCGGCAGCGACCCGAAAACCATGCTCGTCACCCCGCTTGACCCACTGCCCGCCGGCACCTACAAGGTCGAGTGGCGCGCGGTGTCGTCTGACACACACCCGATCACCGGCAACGTCACGTTCAAAGTGCAGTGAGCGATGATCGAGCTGAGCAACATCATCCTGCGTCTGGCGTTGTATGTGGATTTGCTGCTGTTGTTCGGAGTCGCTTCGTTTGCGCTGTACAGCAGTAATGCCGTCCTGCGGTTTGGCCGGATGTTGCGTGGGCTGGCGTTGCTCGGGGGGCTGCTGTCAGTGGGCGGATTGCTGCTGATGACTAGCGCCATGAGCGGCGAAATCGAACTCGCCGCGCTGTGGCCGCACCTGCAGATGATGCTGCTGGAAACGGATGTCGGGGCGGCGTGGGTGGTGCGCCTGGTGGCGCTGATCGTGGTGCTGATCCGGCCGGTTTTCTGGATCACGTCGATTGCCGGAGCGATCGCCCTCGCCTCCCTCGCGTGGAGCGGACACGGGGCGATGGATGAGGGGCTGCTGCGGGCCTGGCATTTCCTCAGCGACATCCTCCATCTGCTGGCGGCGGGTGCATGGTTGGGGGGCATGTTGGCGCTGGTGTTGCTGGCGCACGGGCGCGTGGACGAAATACGTATTCGCGTGCTGATTGATGCCGTGAAACGCTTCGAATGGGTCGGCGCGGCGATAGTGCTGACGCTCTCGATAACCGGCGTGGTGAATTACCTGTTCATCGTCGGCCCGAGGCTGGATGACTTGCTGCCCGGCACCTACGGAATATTGCTGGCGATCAAGGTTCTGCTGTTTGCCGGGATGCTGGTGCTGGCCGCGCTGAACCGCTTTCATCTAGGGCCTGCGCTGGAGCGGTCAGTACGCGATGGGCAGCACCTCGTCGCGGCGAATGCGCTCAGACGCAGCGTGCTGCTGGAGCTGGGCATGGCCCTGCTGATCGTCGCCCTGGTGGCGTGGCTCGGCACGTTGAGTCCGGACGCGGGATGACACACGCGAAGGCCTTTCACTACACTGGCTCACCGTCCTCTGCAGAAGCCCGATTTCGATGACAACTCTAAAAAGCACGATGATCCTTTGCGCCGCGCTGAGCTTGGCCGCGGGCGTGCAGGCCCAGGAAACGCCTTCGCACCTCGACAGCATCCCGCAACAAGGCCAACTGCGCGTCTGCACCACCGGCGACTACAAGCCCTACACCTTCAAGCGCACCGACGGCGACTTCGAAGGCATCGACATCGCCATGGCGCGCTCGCTGGCCGCCAGCCTCGGGGTCAAAGTCGAATGGGTGCAGACCACCTGGAAAACCCTGATGCCGGACATGCAGGCCGGCAAGTGCGACATCGGCATGGGCGGCATCTCGGTCACGCTGGAGCGGCAGAAAAAAGCCTACTTCAGCAACACCCTCGACAGCGATGGCAAGATCCCTTTGGTACGCTGCGCCGATCAGGCCAAATACCAGACCATTGAGCAGATCAACCAGCCCAACGTGCGCCTCGTTGAACCAGCCGGCGGCACCAACGAAGCCTTCGTCCACGCCTTTCTGCCCAAGGCACAACTGGCGCTGCACGACAACGTGACGATCTTCCAGCAACTGCTCGACAACAAGGCTGACGTGATGATTACCGACGCCTCCGAAGCGCTGTACCAGCAGAAACTCAAACCCGGTTTGTGCGCGGTGAATCCGCACCAGTACATGCAGTACGGCGAGAAGGCTTACCTGCTGCCGCGCGATGACATCAGCTGGAAACTGTATGTCGATCAGTGGCTGCACCTGAGCAAAGTCACCGGCACGTATCAGAAGGTCATTGGCGAGTGGTTGGCTGTGCCGCAGTAAGCGCTTTCAGCGCTGCACTGGCCTCGCTGTCCGGCGCGGCGGTCCGGACGATAGCGCCAGTTCTGAAGCCGACACCCGTTACTTCAGAAAGAAAATGATGGGGTTCTTCAAGCACTACCAGTAACGCGGCAGGCACAAAAAAGGCGTCCGAGATGGGCTAACGCCGATCAGTTAAGCGCAGATCCCCTGTGGGAGCGGGCTTGCTCGCGAAAGCGATGTGGCAGTCAAGATCAATGTTTGCGGGGCCGACGTCTTCGCGAGCAAGCCCGCTCCCACCATTGATCTTCGTTGCTTGAGCATTGAGTTCGCTTGACTGATCGGCATTCAGTCGTCATGCAACATCCCGGAGCTGTATTGGTTCAAGCTGCTACCAATACTGTTGCCACCAAACTTGAGGGTCGTTGCATTAGTGCGCCCCTCCGGCGATTGGCAATCCGAGGAAAAACAACTGGTGGTGGTCAGTCCACCGGAGCCCGAACAGGCACTCAATACCGAGACAGCTGCAGCGATCAACAGCACTTTGACGACATTGGTGCGCATGGTACGGCTCCCCTTGGGATGATCTTGTGCAAGCATCGTAGGCCTTCGCCGCGCGCGGCAAGATGAAACTTTGACGTTCGACAGCACGGGTTCAGGTTCGACGACCCGCCCCCGTCAAATCGGCTGCCACGCCTGCGCAGGAATCTGCGCCATCGCCTCAAACGCCGGTTGGGCGAACCAGAAACCCTGCATCAGATAAATCCCGCAATCGGCGAGAAAGTCCCGCTCCTCCGGGTGCTCGATGCCCTCGGCAATCACCTCGACGCCTAACTCGGCACACATACCCACCACGCCCCGCACAATCGCCTGACGCACGCGATCACGGTGGATATCGCGAATCAGCGCCATGTCCAGCTTGATCAGGTCCGGCTGAAAGTCCGCCAACAGGTTCAGCCCGGAGTAGCCGGCGCCAAAATCATCGATGGCGGTCTTGAAGCCAAACTCACGGTACTCGCGCAGGATGTTCATCAGGTGCTTGTTGCTTTCGACGTGCTCGCCCTCGACCGCCTCGAAGATCAGCCGATCGAGCGGGAACGCGTGCGCGCGCGCCGCCTCCAGCGTGCTGCGAATACACATGTCCGGACGATAAACGGCGTTCGGCAGGAAGTTGATCGAAAGAAACCCGGTGAGCCCCAACTGCGCCGCCGTGGAGATCGCCCGCACGCGGCACAGTTGATCGAAGCGATAGCGGTTCTGGTCATCGACCTGCTGCAAAACCGACAGCGCACCTTCGCCCTGCACGCCCCTGACCAGCGCCTCGTGGGCGAAGGTCGATTGATCACGCACATCGACAATCGGCTGGAAAGCAAAGGAGAACGCCATATCGGCCTCGCCTTTTTGCCGGCATCCTTGGCACCCCCCGCTGGGCTGGGGGAAAATGGGTGTATTAGTCATGACGCCCCCTGAGAGCGGGTTGCAACCATCCATGGCCCAGAAAAAATGACTGCACGGACCGGGTGGCGCCGCTTGGCGGCCCCCGCTTATACAGGCTGACCGGACAATTGCGGCCAAGTTCATTGCGAAGTGCCATCAGGTACGGAAATGCGCCGTCATACGTTGCAGGTCCTGTCCCAGCGACGCCAGCTCAATGGTCGCGGCGGCGCTTTCTTCGCTGGCGACGGCCGACTGATCCGCCACATCGCGCACACTGACGATGCTGCGATTGATCTCATCGGCCACCGCACTTTGCTGCTCGGCGGCGGCGGAAATCTGCAGGCTCATCTGCTGGATCGTGCCGATCGAATGGTTGATCTCGGTGATCGCCTGTTCGGCCTTCTGCGCCAGCACCACGGTGTCCAACGTGCGTTCGCGGCTGGAGGTCATCAGCGCCGAAGCCGCGTGCGTGCCCAGTTGCAGGGTGACGATCAGCGCTTCGATCTCCTTGGTCGAATCCTGTGTGCGCTGCGCCAGCGAGCGCACTTCATCGGCAACCACCGCAAAACCACGGCCCTGCTCACCTGCCCGCGCCGCTTCAATCGCCGCGTTCAGCGCCAGCAAATTGGTCTGCTCGGCGACAGCCTTGATCACGTCGATAACCTTGCCGATCTGCTCACTGTCCTGGGACAGCACGTTCATCGCCGCGCCCAAATCCTCGATCGCCACCGACAGTTCGCTGATCTGCACGGTCGCCTGCTTGACCACCGCACTACCGTGACGTGCTTGCTGATCGGCCAGTGTTGCGGCGGCGGATGCGTCGGTGGTGTTGCGCGCCACCTCCTGCACCGTCGAGGCCATTTCGTGCATCGCCGTGGCGACCTGATCCACCTCGACTTTCTGCTGGCGCACACCGGCGCTGGTCTGCTCGCTCATCGCCGAGAGCTTCTCGGCCGACGTCGAAATATGCGTCACGCCGTTACCGATCCCCTGCACCAGCGTATTCAGGCTTTGCGCCATGTCCTGCATCGCATTCTGCAGATCGCCCAACTCATCCTTGCGGCTGGATTTGGCTTGCACCGTCAGATCGCCCTTGGCAATCCGTCGCGCCAGTTCCACCGTCAGCGCCAGCGGCCCGGTGATCTGTCGCGAGATCAACACCGACGCCACCAAACCCACTACCAGTGCCAACATCGTCAACACCGCAATCTGAATAAACGCCCGATGTTGATCATCCCGCGCCAGACGCTGCTGAGTGTCCATCAGGCCGGTCATGATGCTGTCCATCGCCTGGCTTTGCTGATCCACTTGCTGACGCAGGCTGTCCTTCTGCTCGAACAGCGCGGCTACCTGCACCAGCACGTCGCGATAACGACGGATGCCAACCTGCGCCTCCTCCAACTTACTCGACAGGCCTGCCGGCAAACTGCGTTGCGCCTTGCTGATGTCACTGAGAAACGCATCGGTGGTGTCCAACAGCACCTTTTTGTTCGCCTCGTTTGGCACCGCGATGTAACGACGCAACATCAAACGAAACATCGTCATGCCGTTGCGCAAATCTGCCACCGTGCGCAAGTCCGCCACGCGCGCGACATCGGCCGACGCGAGCGCACTGGCCGTGGTGCTCTCGAACATCCGGGTGAACGTTTCGGCGTACTTGTCCGACATCGCCCCCAACGGTTTCAGCGCATCGGTGGTCGCCTTGTCAGCCTCGACCAAACGCTTGACCTGCTGATCGTAGGCCACCGTAGTGTCCTGCAAGCGCTTCAAAGCCTGTTGATTTTCCGCCCGAGTCAGGGTCTGCAACGCCTTGGCGATCAGCCCCTGCAACACCGTCAGCTGCGACTGATAAGACTCGGCAAACGCCGCATCCGCCGCCGCTTCGTACTGCTTCTCCGACAGCCGCATGTCCTGCGACGCGTCGTTGAGCGTGCCGATCAAACGCGTGGTATCCAGTCGATCCACCAGCACATTGCTGCTGCTATAGCCAATGAAGGCCACCGCCACCATCGCCACAATCAGAACGCCAAAACCGGCCCCCAACTTTCGGGACACCTTGATGTTGCCCAGGAAACTCGATGCTTCTGCCATGTTCAGCCTCTAACGCCCTGACGCCGTTCAACGCCAGGCAAAAAAATTCATCTCAGGCAACCGAGGTTGCCGCGCATATTCGGGGGGGCGTCATCCTGAGCAAGTGGCGGACAGCTCCAACTGTCCCGGCTGCAACAGGCTGATGCGAAAAGCCGCAACGACGGCGCAGGCATCAGCGGCCAAATCCAGATTTCACGCTGGATTTATCGTTTCAGCAAAGGTGTTGGAACAGATGCTATAAATTTTGGGAAAAGTTGTACAACTTTATATTTTTGTACAATCAGTGAACTTTTTCGCGTGCGTGATGACGCATTGCCATCATCTTTTGTGGCACATCGCTACTGGCGACGAAAGCCTTGAAAAACCGCCGTCTTGAGCGGTTGTTTCGAGAATCGACACAGCGCCCTCCGCAGCCACGACCTCGCCGCTCGCCACGGAGGGCAACGATCTACGCCTTGAGCTCGACGTTATCCAACGCCTGATTCACCGCCAACTCCCCCAACATCACCACCTGCGCAATGCCCAGCGGCGTCTTGCGGTGCGAGACATCCAGCAACGCGGCGAAATCGTTGAGCATGGTGGTGGCGGAACCCAGGGACTCGCTGGCGTTAGCGAGCAGGGATTCGGTGTCGTAGGCCGGGTTGGCGAGGAACATCGGTTTGGATTGATCACCGCTGGCCATGATCTGGCTGGCCGGGGTGAGGTAGTGATCGAGGGCGCGCTCGGCGGCTTCGTGGAGCTTGCGGGAATCGAGGGATTCGTAGGGGATGCGGGGTCGGTTTCGGGTGGGTTGGGCGTTACTTTAGAAAACTTGAAAGCTGAGATATAGAAAAAGCTAAAAATTCGAAAAAAGACTTATATCCACCACCGAAGAGACAAAATATTAATTCGCTAGCCAGCACTCACATATAGCTATATCTGGAAAGAAGCCCGAAAACAACACACAAAATAAATCGCAAAATCAACATATTACAGGGGTAGCTGATAGCGCTGAGTTTTGGGCGACGACGGGGTGTACTTATTTACCGACTAACACCCTTCCCTCTAAATAAATTCGCAATCTTTTTTACAAGGACCCAGTCGAACACGCAGGACGCCAATTCTTACGCTCCTTCAACCCGTAACATCCAATCATTAACATTACGGAAGAAACCCAACAACCGAGAAAACCAGTTGCTTAACTTACACAAAAACAACTTCAAACTTCCTCATCAAACACAAAACCATTCAACATCTCTATGCGATTAAAAATCGTATCTAGTGGCACCTTATTATTTACGCGAGTATACTGCTCAACCAATTCAACAACATTATCATAGTGCCTGCGAAGCGCATCAGGCGTAGTACTAACCTCACTCAACTTAGTAATCTTCACCAAATACTCTTTTGCCCATTTATTTTCAGAATTTAGACTACCCGCAATTATAGATGCTTCAACATGCTGCTTTAGAAATACAGCACCGGCATCATTACTATCAAGAACCTGATCTATAACACCAACCAAGCGCTCAACCTTTCCGCGCAAACTTGAGAACTCCTCATATATATCAGGGTGATTATCTTTCACAAAAATCAGGAAAACGACCAGTTCCGGATACAGGAAGTTTTTCTGGGAGACACTTAATAATACTATCTTAACCTTAGCAAAAAACTGCTCTAACGTTCTAAGAGGCATCCTCTGACTGGAAGCAATTATCCTCAGTGACTCGACTAAATCGCTCCCGTCTTTTGCGGTATCTGCGTAAGAATTAGCAGTAAAATATTTTTTGAATTCAAAAAGCTTGTATAAATGCTCCACAAAAGCTTCATACTTTACTGGCGGAAGATTAAACTCAACATCAATGAATCGTCTTAAATAGCCTACAGCATCAAATTCCGCCCCATACACTGCCCTAACGCTATGAGCCAGTTGCTTTTTATCTAACGCCAAAACAAACACCAAACCTTCAATATCAAGCAGGTGCTTGACCCGTTCAAGCAGCTCTATAGCGTAAGTAGGACGACACCTATCCAACTCATCGACAAATATATAAAGCTTTTCTATTTCCCCTTCATCACCATCCAAGACGCTTTTCACGCTGGCTTTAAACTCAGCAATTGCCTCTTTGTTCTTTGAGTACGCGTCGATAACATCCTTGGATAATGCCTCAGCAAGTTTCCCAGATTCATCCTCTATTATTTTATCCGCATCCAGAAGCCCTGCAGTTGCCACCTTAACAGCGACTGGAACTCCTCGCCGCAAGATATGCGCACCAGCTTTTTTAGCCTTTTCCCATGCTTTATTTTTCCGAGGACTTTCACCTAGGTATTCTTTCAAACCAATATTGATTTCACCCAAAAACGCCAACAATGGATCAGATGCAAAATCTGTTTCCCACGCACTAAAATAAATAGTTTTCCGACCCTGAGATTTCAAGTTCAAATATAACATACGAAGATATGTTGTTTTTCCGGCTCCCCATGGAGCATTCACAGAAAAAACCAAAGGAGAAACAATGTTTTCAAGTAGCCTAGTAAGCTCTTCAACGCTTTTTTTACGCTGGAGCTTGTCATTTAGGAAAATATCGTTACCTGTGACTTCAAGAGCAGTATTTTTTAACTTCACTGAAAAATCCTTTTAATAAACATCACTTTTATATGAAACAGTAGAGATGGAGTTATTTACCGCCCCCTAGCAAATAAATCCGCCATTTTTTTCATCCACGATGAATGATTGAATCATTTATCGCGCCAACGACTCTGGAAATCCAAGAAAGATCCGCATCTTGCAGAGCTTGCTGCTCTCCAGAAGACGTAGTAAGTACGATTGTATATATCGTCTTCTGCATAAAGAACCAAGCAAGACCAGCAAAAAACAAGACGACGGAAGCGGTATTGATACCTTTGTTATACCCTATAATCGCCCCGACGATCATCAGCAGTACGGGCCAAGTACGGTTAGGATTTATTTGAGAGGTTTTCACTGCCGTGACTCCGCTCATCGCGAACGTCTTTTGCCCCGGAAGAATGAATCGGCTGTTGGTAACCTTCACTTCACGTTCGTCAAAAAAGACTTTTTCTTGCTGAGCGTCCATTGCATCTCCCTGCACAGGCTTGGTTTTATTGGTTTAGAAAATAGAGATTTAGCCATCAAATCGCCACCCCATGCTAGTCGGTTGATTGAAAAAAGCACTCTCAAATGTCATGACTGTTGCGGAAGAGCATCTGCAAGCCCACCACTCTCATTCCTGATAAACTCCCCCACCTCCCAGCCCCACCCAATCCAGAACCGCCAATGTCCCCTATCTCCGCCACACCCGCCCCACTCTCCCGCCGCTTCTCCGTCGCCCCGATGATGGATTGGACCGACCGCCATTGCCGTTTCTTCCTACGCCTCCTGTCGAAGAACGCCCTGCTCTACACCGAAATGGTCACCACCGGCGCCCTCCTCAACGGCGATCACGAACGTTTCCTCCGTCACAACGAAGCCGAGCACCCGCTGGCGCTGCAACTGGGCGGTAGTGTTCCCCTAGATCTGGCCGCCTGCACGCGCATGGCTCAGGCGCATGGTTACGACGAGGTGAACCTCAATGTCGGCTGCCCGAGTGATCGGGTGCAGAACAATATGATCGGTGCGTGCCTGATGGGGCATCCGCAGTTGGTGGCGGATTGTGTGAAGGCGATGCGCGATGCGGTGTCGATTCCGGTGACGGTGAAACATCGGATCGGGATCAATGGGCGGGACAGTTACGCCGAGTTGTGTGATTTCGTCGGTACGGTGCGGGATGCCGGGTGTACCAGTTTTACTGTGCATGCGCGGATTGCGATTCTGGAGGGGTTGTCGCCGAAGGAGAATCGCGACATTCCGCCGTTGCGCTATGACGTGGCGGCGCAGTTGAAGGCGGATTTTCCGGAGCTGGAGATTGTGCTGAACGGCGGGATCAAGACGATGGAGGCCTGCCATGAGCATTTGCAGACTTTTGACGGTGTGATGCTCGGGCGTGAGGCTTATCACAATCCGTATTTGCTGGCGGAGGTGGATCAGCAGTTGTTCGGCAGCAGCGCGCCGGTGATCAGCCGTGCCGAAGCGCTGGCACAGTTGCGGCCTTATATTGCCGAGCATTTGCAGGCCGGTGGTGCGATGCATCACATCACCCGGCACGTGCTGGGGTTGGGTACCGGGTTCCCGGGGGCGCGTAAATTCCGTCAGTTGTTGTCGGTGGATATTCACAAGGCCACGGATCCGCTGGCGTTGCTGGATCAGGCTGGCGAGTTGCTGCAAGGGCGTTGAGCCCTCCCCTCCGTAAAACGCGCCAGGCGGGTTGATCCGCCTGGCGTGCGCATCACCCCGCCGCCGCTTCCGTCCAGTTCACCCAGCCAAACACCCACGTCGCCAGAATCAACAAGCCAAACGCGATCCGATACCAGGCGAACGCGGCGTAGCTGTGGTTAGCGATGAATTTGAGCAGGCCGCGCACGGCGATCATGGCGAAGATGAAGGCGATGACGAAACCGAGGGCGAATACCGGCAGATCGCTGGCCTGGAACAGGTCGCGGTATTTGTAGCCGGAGTACACCGCCGCGCCGACCATGGTCGGCATGGCGAGGAAGAACGAGAACTCTGTGGCGGCTTTCCGGGACAAGCCGAACAATAAACCGCCGATGATGGTCGAGCCGGAGCGCGAAGTGCCCGGAATCATCGCCAGGCATTGCACGAAGCCGATTTTCAACGCGTCTGACCAGCGCATGTCGTCGACATGTTCGACGCTCACCACGTGGCGGCGTTGTTCGGCCCACAACATGACGATGCCGCCCACCACCAGTGCAACTGCCACGGTGATCGGGTTAAACAGGTATTGATGGATTTTGTCAGCGAACAACACGCCAAGTACCACCGCCGGAAGAAAGGCGATCAGCAGATTGAGGGTGAAACGTTGCGCATTGCGTTGGGTCGGCAGGCCTTTGACGATGTCGAAGATCTTCGGTCGAAACTCCCAGACCACGGCCAGAATCGCCCCCAGCTGGATAATGATGTTGAACGCCATGGCGCGTTCGCCGCCGAAGTCCAGCAGGTCGGCGACGATGATCTGGTGGCCGGTACTGGAGATCGGCAAGAACTCGGTCAGGCCTTCTACCGCGCCCAAAATCAACACCTGGATAAAGGTCCAGAAATCCATTAATCCTCCGTCAGAGCGCTCTTGATGAGCGACCGGTCAACTGCATTCAGGAATTGAGTATCTGAAGTTAAACAATCGGTATAAGGACACCCATTGCCCGATCAGGCGACGGAGAATATGTCTTATCAAAAGACACACTCAAGCCATGTTAATAAACGTCCGCCTACGAACCTTTGTGAAAATATTCAGGCATTTAGTAGCAAAAAGTTCGACCAGCCAATAAAGTGTGATCAAGCTCACACTATCTCGTAAACGCGGACAGTGGCAATTGGACATGAACAAAGCCGTGGCCACAGATTCAAAATAGTGGCACAATTCCACATTGCCATCATGTAACGGCTAGTTCACAGCCCCGAGAAAATCAACTAAAAGCTTGAAATGCTTAATTATTGTTAGAAAACTCGGGAGCCACGTCTAAAAATCGCGTGAATGTTACCAATTGTCAGTCACAGATGAGAACCGGTGCTTTAACATCCCGATGTCAGCACCTAATTCGAGTCAATGCATGATGCTCTCAGGGAACTTGGCGACTAGAAGTCCGCGCCCGACAAACGACGAACCCGGTGTTCTCACTCTGGGCCGTACCCGTGGCGTGGCTGAACATTTTAGGACGCTGGTCGCACAGCACGTACGCACTGATATGGCACTTGAGGCCGGTTCGTACACTAGTTCATATAAGCACAATGAACTTTCTGGTTCGTATCGGGCCATCTTTCTCGTTATCGACAGTCCGCAAGCGCTGGAAGACAATCTTGCGCTGATCGAGAACCTGCGCACCGACAACTTGAAGCCGATAATCTGCGCGGTCATCACCGGTCGCGGCGCCTTCAACAAGATCAAGTACTTTCTGGCCGGTGCCGACTTCTGTATCAAGCTCAATACTCTTTCCGACGAGGGCGCAGAGTTGCTTGGTGAGTTCTTCAACAGCGAAGAATGGCAGCGGGATATCAATCTGACGCTCGACCCGACGCGTATCTGCCTGCTGGGCACCAGCCAGAAACTCGACATCTCGTTTGCCGAGATGAAGATCCTGGAAGCCTTTGCGCAGACCAGCAACCACATCCTCAGCCATGATGAAATCGCCAGCATCATGGGGCTCAATACCAATTTCTACGACCCGAGAGCGCTGGAAAAATCGATCAGCCGCTTGCGTGGAAAAATCAAGGACATGTATGGTACAAACGCGATTCAGAGTATCCGCGGCTATGGCTATCGCCTGATGCGGGGTCTGATATCGACTGCCTGACTCTCGGGCAGCCATCCTCTTTGCATACTTACGAAGGATCGTCATATGCAACCATACAGCTCTAGTTGTACTTCAAATCTACTAATAATCAAGCAATTGAATGAGCGCGGCTACACCGAACCATAACAATAAACTTAACAACATAGCAGCAGAACGAGTGGAACTTATCGAGGGCCATTTTGGGCCCAGACCCTGCCTGTCGATTACTTCCAAGGAAGTCATTGCTCGCCTGCCGATTTATCTTTTCGCCCATTTTGGTGCACATTTTAGGAGAGAGACATGGAAACGAGTACAACCCTCCCGAGAAAATATTTTGTCGTCGTGACTCACAGTACAACGTCGCAGCGTGAACTTGAGAGCATTCTGTCCAGCGAGCGTTTCAATTCGTTTGGCACGTCTCAGGCACAAATGTTTATTGAAGGTGCTACTTCGCCCTCTTCCGCCCCCCTGCTGATGGAGTTCTCTTACCCAAGCGGCACCCGGAAAAACGTCGCCCGCACAATTGAACACGATACTCAGCGCATACTGGCCACCCTCGAGTCGGAATGGCTGGCCGCGCAATCGGCAAATCCGTTTCACAAAGTCCCGGCGATGAACGCGGACGCCATCCACCGGACTTCAGCCAATGAAGACGGCGCACCGTGCAGCGAGACCTGGCACCTGGACAACGATCAAGGCGCACTGGTCAAGGAAGGCGTCGAGATCAGCCTTACCGGGCTTGAGACCGCGCTGGTCAGGAAGATGCTCAATCACGAAGAACGCGTGGTCAGTCGAGATGACCTGATCCTCAGCATCGGCCGCGAGCCGGAACAGTATCGTGGCCTTGAGATGTGCCTGAGTCGCCTGCAGGACAAGTTCAAAAGTGCCAGTAATGGTGAGCGCTTGTTTCGTGCCGTAAGAAACCGCGGTTATTGCCTCATCCAGGACATCGTGGCGTAAACACCGACGATATCAACGAACAAGACAAACAGAACAGTGCGATTACAAAAACAACAAGAGCACTCTGTTTGACTTCACCTCCCCTGGTAAAATAAAGCTCCCTGCCTCCACCCCTCCTACAGTAACAAACACAACATAATTTATTCACCCTCCGTTCTGCGACCTTTTCTAACAGCCTTGTATTTGATTATTAAAAAGTTGGCATTGTGCCATCTTGTTAGAACTCGTCAGACACCCTCTCCGGCAATAACTTAGTCTATTGATTGACGACAGTTCGGCCTATCGACGTTGTTGCCTCAGGACACTCGTCCAATAACAACAACAAGCCTACTAGCAACTCGGACTTCAACTGTCGAAACCTGAATGGACGTATTTCTGGGGATATCTCATGGAACTTTCTCTACGGATCAATCGAAATAACGGCCTCAAGGGACTTACCTTCTGGGGCCAATGGGCGCTGGCGCAGAGTTTCATTGTTGCACTGTTGTTCATGCTGGCTGAACAACACACAGGAACGGTCGAGTTCTATTACCGCATGTGCGCGACACTGGCGGTACTGGCTTCGGTGCCGGCGTATACGTTCAGCGGCGTGTATCGCAAGCAGGACAATTACCTGACCGGGCTCGGGCGTTTGTTCATGGGCTGGTCGATGACCATGGTGGCGCTGGCTTGTATCGCGTTCGTGTGCAAGGCCGACGAGGTGTTCTCCCGTGAAGTGACGCTGAGTTGGGCGGTGTACGGCTTCCTCGGTCAGGCGCTGTTGTACGCGCCGCTGCATGCATTTTCCAAGTACTACCAGCGTTCCCGCACCAGCGCGCAGAAGACCCTGATCGTCGGAACGGGTGAGTTGGCACTGGGCCTGGCGAAGAAGATCAGTCAGGTGGAAAACCTGCCGCTGGTCGGTTTGGTCAGCAATGGTGCGACGGCAAATCTGGATGCGGACGCACCACGTGTGGTCGGTGATCAGGAAGATCTGCTGCAACTGATCAAGGACCATGACATCCGCCGTTTGTACATCACCCTGCCACTGGCGGAAGCCGCGAAAATCGAAGCGATGTATGTCGATTTGCTGGGTGCCAACGTTGATGTGGTCTGGGTACCGGACTTGAACAGCCTGACCCTGCTCAACCACTCAGTGAAGGTGGTGGACGGTCTGCCGGCGATCTGCCTCAACGAGAGCCCGCTGACCAGCCGCCCTACCGCTGCCCTGAGCAAAAGTCTGGTGGAAAAAGGCGTGGCGTTGCTGGCGATCATCCTGTTGAGCCCGCTGCTGCTGCTGATTGCGCTGGCGGTGAAGATCAGCTCTCCCGGCCCGGTGTTCTTCAAGCAGGATCGCCACGGCTGGAACGGCAAGGTGATTCAGGTCTGGAAGTACCGCTCAATGCGCGTTCACGATGACCGCGAGGTGATCCAGGCCAGCCGCAATGACTCGCGCATCACTGCGGTCGGGCGCTTCATCCGCCGCACGTCGCTGGACGAACTGCCGCAGTTGTTCAACGTGCTGCAGGGACAGATGGCCCTTGTCGGTCCGCGTCCGCACGCGGTGGCGCACAACAACTACTACTCGGGGAAAATCCTCGCGTACATGGCCCGTCACCGAATCAAACCGGGTATCACCGGCCTGGCGCAAATCAGCGGCTGCCGTGGCGAGACCGACACCATCGACAAGATGCAGCGTCGCGTCGAGATGGACCTGCATTACATCAACAACTGGTCGTTGTGGCTGGATCTGAAGATTCTGGTGAAGACGCCGTTTACGTTGCTGTCGAAAGACATTTATTGATGGGCTGGTGCTAGGCCAGGCAATACCGCAAGGGGACGAAAGTCCCCTTTTTTGTGGGCGGGATTTAGAGGGAACGGGTATTGATGCTGGATGGACTGACGCCATCGCTAGCAGGCTAGCTCCCACAGGGGATCTCGGTATGGCTCGGGATTTGTGGCCTGCCGCAGAACTCATTGTGGGAGCTTGCCTGCAAGCGAATGCGGTGGGTCAGGTGGCATTGATGTTGAATGGGCCGACGCCTTCGCGAGCAAGCCCGCTCCCACCGGGGATTGGGCGTTGGATCGGGATGGGTGGCTGCCGCAGGTCCCTTTGTGGGAGCGGGCTTGCTCGCGAAAGCGGTGGGTCAGGTGGCATTGATGTCGAATGCGCTGACGCCTTCGCGAGCAAGCCCGCTCCCACAGGGGATTGGGCGTTGGATCGGGATGGGTGGCTGCCGCAGGTCCCTTTGTGGGAGCGGGCTTGCTCGCGAAAGCGGTGGGTCAGGCGACATTGATGTCGAATGCGCTGACGCCTTCGCGAGCAGGCTCACGCCTACAGGTTCCGGGGGTTACTCGGTAATCTTCGAGAAGTTGCGGTAGAACATGTCGCCCTCGCGGCTGTCGGTCATCGAGTGCAGCTGGAAGCTGCGATTGAGCCTTGCGCCGCCGTCACGGGTCAGTGGGGCCCAGACGAGGTTGGCGCGGCGCATGGTCGACATGCTCATCATTTCGTCGAACGGGATCGACAGATAGATACCCTTGTCGAAACTACCCTCTCCGTACTCCGCACTGCCGGCGGTGGTGATCGTGGCCCAGGCGCCGAAGCGCACGCCGTTGAAGAACTCGCGGGAAATGTCGAGCGTGCCGCCCCAGTCACCTGCCAGATAGCGACCGACGCTGACCGCAGCCAGCGTGTCGTACGGCAGGTCGGTGTAACCGGTGATGTGGCCGGTCCAGATCGAGTAGTCGCGCAGGCCGAAACCCTGGTCGAATTCACGCTGGCGTACATAGTTCAGATCGGCGCCTACCGACCAGCGCTCGCCGGTCGGACGAAACAGCACCTCACCGCCGACACCGGCAAACATCGACTCCAGATACCCGCCGTAGACCATGCCATACAGGTCTTTGTCCAACTGCTCGGCATGGCTGACCTGGAACAACGGCATGGTCACTTCCGAGGTGGTCAGGTACTGACGCAAATCGGTGCGCACCCGCGGCAGACCGCTCGGCGCATCGTAGCTGAACTTGTCAAAGTTGTTCGCCAGGTTGGCACTGAGCAGCCCGCTCCACCAGGTGTTGCGGTTGAAGCGGTACTCGGCATCCGCGTCGGCACTGAACTGATAGAGCAAGCCATCAGGGCCGCCGACGTTTTGCTTGAAGCCCAGGCCGACACCATAACTGAAATGCTGCGGCGCTTCGGTATAGAGGGTTTTCTCGTTGTGCGGCATCGCCGGATTGATCTCGGTGGTGCGGTGCAACGACTCCAGCGGCTCCTCGTTGTTGATCACTTCACGGAAGGTCTGGCGTGGCACGCTGGTCTCTTCCAGCGGCAAGTCGTAGCGCTTGTTGACCACGGTGAACCAGTTGATGTCGTCGTTCACACTGTTGTCGAGAATCCGGCTCGCGCGGCCAACTGCCTTGGACGAATGGAAGTAGCGCTGCTGCTCGCCGTACACGATCAACTCGGAATCGCGCTGGCTGATGCGCTCGACCTTGTACCCGGCATTTTGCTGCAGGCGTTGCGACACATCGGCCCAGTTGACCTGATCGAGCGGCGTGGTCGGCACCTTCGCCGGCAACGGTTCGGGCGCCGGGTCGTAGGTCTTGGCCGGCGCCTTGCGGCTGACGAAATTGGTGTGAAAAGTCACGCCGAACATCGCCGTGTTGCCACGCTCCCACGCCGCGCTGACGTCAACCGAATCGGTGACCTTGAACACTGCGCCGAGGTTGATCGGCGAGTCCTGCACGATCACGTTGTCCTTCGGTTCGTGCTTGTAGTCGTTGCCTTCGTATTCGAGTTTCAGGCTGAGCCGATCCCACGGCGTCTGATAGCTCACGCCGCCGAAGAACGAAGGCTTGCCGCGAAAGTACGAACCGGCGTTGACGTCGCCGGTGCCTTCCATCGCGGGCCGGGTCTTGAAGCGATCATCGAGGTAGCCCAGCGGGTTGTCGATGTCGCCGCGATTGCCCAGGTACCCCCAGGCAATGCCGGCACTGAAATCGAAATTGTCATAGCGCTTGTTGGCGACGAAATATTCACTGGCGAACAGGCCGGTACCGCCGATGTCCCGGAAGCCGATGGCGAAGTCGGGCGCCCAGTGGCTCTCCTCCCACAACCGGACTTTGACATCGACCGCCTTATCCTTATAGCTCTGGCTGCCGCTCATCGACTCCGGCCCGTACGGGCGGTTAGTGATGGCGGTGTAGCGGAACGAGCCTTCGAGCCAGTCCAGCGGCTGCAGCGACACGCTGTAGCGGCTGTAAGGCTCGGTGCGGTTGGCGTTGACACTCAGTTCGCCGGCCGGGGCCATGCGCGCCGTCGGCGTCTGCAACAGCCCCGTGCCACCGAAATCATTTTGAGTAATGCGCGGCTCGGCATGCACCAGACCGAACGGCAATAACAACACAGCTGCAACACGTAACTTCAACGAACCACCTCAGCCAGCTGCGTGGCAATCAATTCGGCCAACTGCTGATTCAGTTCAGGAACAGGCGGATCAAGATCATCGTTTTTCACCGGCACCAGAATCTTGCTGCCGGCCACTGGGAAGTGCCCACTCTCGCGATTCCAGTGCGCAATGCCCACGCGCCGGACCGCACCATTGGGCTGGATCAGCCACAGATAATCGGCCTCGGCATCGTCTAGCGGCGTGCAACTTTGCAGGTACTCGCGCGCCTCCAGCAGCGGCTGATAAGGCACGTGGCAAGTGTCGGCAACCGCGCCCAGCACTTGCACCTCATCGACCCGCTTCGGGTAGATCAGACGATCGCCGTCATCCAGGCGAATGTTGCGCGCGAAACCGACTTCCACCGCGACCGGATCGAGATCCGCGACCTGCCGGCCAGTGACCGCCATCTGCTGCACCTGCCCGGCCAGGCGCAACGCCAGTGCCGCCCGACCGGGGCGGTCGAACAGCGCAGCCATGCGTTGCAGCACATCCAGATCGAACAGCACCCCAGCCTTGAGCCGGGCCTGCTCGTCCAGCAACGACTGACGCAGCAACTCCCCCGCCAGCCAGTAACCTTCGGCATTCGGTTGCGCCACGCTGATCACGTCAAGCAAGCGCCCGCCTGGTGGCAATTCGACCGGTCCCGGATTGGCGACGTCGCCGCTGACGGTGACCGCTGCCTGACCGACGCCGCTGATCAACAACAGGCAAGCCGATAACATCCGCAAGCGCTTCACGGCAGATGCCTGCGATCAGGCGTCAATTGCACGATGCGCACGCGCAATTGCGAGGTCAGTTGCTGCTCGCTCTGCACAATGAAACCGTCCACCGGATCAACCCAATAATGGTTGGTCGCACGCAGGCCGATGGCCGGGACGTCGATTTGCTCGTCGACACGCAGCACGGTGTATTCCTTGTCGAGAATGTCCAGGGTTTGCGTGGACCGGCGCAAAAAGCGGCTGTTGACGATCAAGCCGACCTCCTGCCCCTTGTAAAGGTCGATCCAGCGCTGGGTGGTGAAGCCATCGGCAACGCGGTGCAGGCCTTGTTTGAACGGCGCGTCGTCGGACAGCCGCGTGCCGTCCAGATCACCCTCCACGCCAAGGCCGATGGTGCGCACGGCGAGGCCGTCACGCAGCAGCAATACCTGCTTGCCGGAGGCAACCCAGAACTGCAGGTCTTCACGCTCGCGCACCAGCGCCAGCACCCCGGAGCCGGACGGCGTAGTCAGTTTGATTTGCGGGTACTTGACCTCGGCCACCTGAGCCGCCGTCACATCCAGATCATCCGGGCCGAGCACCGCTGACTTCAGGTTGCGCACCGAGGCGGTCATCAGCGGGTTACAGCCACACAGCAACAAGGCCGCCATCAGGCAGACGCCAACTTTCAAGGTTTTCACAGTCGGGCCTATTTGGCGTTGTTGTTACTGAATTCGCTCCAGTTCTTCGCAGCGGAAGCGCCGGTGCCGACAATCGATGCCGATGGCACCAACTGGCTGATCAGGCGGTTCCAGCGCGTCACGTTGGCAGGCCCGACATACACCACGTCCTGGGGACGTACTTGAAAGTGCGAAGCGAGGGCCATAGCCGTTGGCGACTCGGCTTCCAGCTGATAGATCTTCGCCGGCTCGACATCGAGATTCTCCACCCCGCGAATGACGTACACCGCATTGCCGTTGGAGGTGGTCTGACTCAAGCCGCCGACCGAACCAAGTACGTCAGACAGGTTCATCGTTGCAGTCTTGAAGCTCAGCGCACGGGGCTGATTGACTTCGCCCATGACGTAGATGCGCTTGTTGTCGTTGTACGGCAGATACAGCTGATCACCCCCCTTGAGGTAGACGTTCTGCAACTCGGAATCGTGCTGATTGAGTGCGTCGAGATTGAGCGGATACACCCGACCATTGCGGGTCAGCAGCAGGCCCGACAAATCGGCATTGTTGGTATCGATGCCGGCGGAACCGAGGGCCTCGACCACGCTCAACGGGTTGGTGGAAATCGGCTGTGGACCGGCCTTGGCCACGGCGCCCGAGACCACCACTTTCTGACTGGCGAAACGCAGCACCGCAACATCCACTTGCGGCTCGGCGATGAACGCCGACAGTCGGGTTTCGATGTCCGCACGCAGTTGCTGGATGGTTTTGCCAGCCGCCTGCACTTCCTTGATGAACGGGTAGTACAGCGTGCCATCGGAGCGCACCAGACGCCCGTTGGCGTCGATCTGCTGTTGTGCCCCCGATGGCGCGGTCAGCTCCGGGTGATCCCACACCGTGATGTACAACACGTCGTTGCTGCCGATGCGGTATTCGGCAGGCGTTGCCAGCAGTTCCGCAGGCACCGATTCACGCTTTTGCGTGGCGCGCGTCATCGAGATCAGCTTGGGCGTGATCGGGATCAGTTCGACCCGACTGCTCTCGCTGGCGCCCTGGCGGGTGATGTCACTGGTGCTGAGGTATTGGCCAGGGGAAAACATGCAACCTTGCAAAGCGAAACTTGCCAACATCAAGAGAGAAAAACTACGAGTCATAATGGCACTACGCTATTCAAGGCAAATCTAAAAATAAAGTCACCCGACTTGCGTCGGGCGACCCTGTACTGCACTAACAAATGTTCCTGTTAGTTGTGCGTGCCGGTGGTGCCGGTAGTACCGGTGGTGCCAGTGGTACCGCCGTTGGCACTTCCGCCGCTGTTGGACGCTGCGACTGCACTGGCAACCATTGCCGTACTGGCAGCAGGCGCTGTAGAAGCCGCGACACTGCCAGATACATTGGTTACCGCAGTAAGCGGCGCTTCAGCGGCGGACGCCCAGTTGCTCAACATCGTCAACAGGGCAATCGCCATCACTTTCTTCATATCAACTCCTTTCTAACAGTCGGCCTGTTAAAAACCGGCCGGTGTTAGAGGTGGTAGAGTTCAAGTCCGCGAAAAGTGCGAACAAGATCCGTCGTTCTTTCACAGTCTTACCCAACTGATAAAAGTCGAACGGCAGGTTTATATCTACGGACTTGCAAAAGGCATTTCCAGCGTATTTTCCCGACGATATCTAACACCTGACCGAAACTAACATTCAGTATTAGAACGACATCATTCGAGATAACCGCGAGGATGGTTCGATTGCCAGCGCCAGGTATCGGTGACCATGTCCTGCAAATTGCGCGTGGCTTTCCAGCCGAGTTCCTTTGCCGCTTTCGAGGCATCGGCCCAACTCTCGGCGATGTCACCGCTGCGACGCGGCATCACCCGGTATGGCACCGGCTGCCCGCTGGCCTGCTCGAAGGCGCGCAGCACTTGCATCACGCTGTAGCCGTCGCCGGTACCGAGGTTCCAGGTGTGAATGCCCGGGCGACCGGCAATCGACTGCAACGCCTTCAGGTGGCCATCCGCAAGGTCGACGACGTGGATGTAGTCACGCACGCCGGTGCCGTCGATCGTCGGGTAATCGTCGCCGAAGATCGACAACTCCTGCAGGCTGCCGACTGCCACCTGGCTGATGTAAGGCAGCAGGTTGTTGGGGATGCCGTTGGGGTCTTCGCCCATGTGCCCGCTATCATGGGCGCCGATCGGGTTGAAGTAGCGCAGCAAGGCGATGCTCCAGCGCGGCTCGGCCTGACTCAGGTCGCGCAGCACGTTCTCGACGATCAGTTTGGACTGGCCATAAGGGTTGGTCGGAACGCCGGTGGGGAAATCCTCGCGGATCGGCATCTGCGCAGGCTCGCCATACACTGTGGCCGACGAGCTGAACACCAGGCGGAACACCCCTGCCGCGGCCATCGCCTGGCACAGCGTGACGCTGCCGCCGACGTTGTTCTCGTAGTACTCCAGCGGCTTGCGCACGCTCTCGCCCACGGCCTTCAGCCCGGCAAAATGCAGGACCGCTTCGATGTGGTGCTCGCGAAAAATCCGGTCCAGCAACGCCCGGTCGCAGACATCGCCGCGAATCATCAACGCACGTTTTCCGCAAATGCCTTCCACCGCGTGCAGTGCCGCGTCGCTGCTGTTGCAAAGATTATCCAGTACAACAACTTCATAACCTGCTTCCAGCAGCGCAAGTGTGGTGTGCGAGCCGATATAGCCGGCGCCACCCGTTACCAGAATCTTCATAGCGCGGTCCGTCATTGGATAAGTGACTAGTAGCCTGTCAAGTCCCTTTTATTCATTCTGTGGCGCACCACACAAAGAAGGACGACAACAGCCTCAAACAAAATTAGTTCAACCACTGGCAATAAATATTTTTGCAGGTCAAACTGTATTGCCGGGTACTTATTAGCACCCCAAGTACACTCGTCACTATCAACAGATACCGACTAAAAATAACTAATAACGCTGTTACCGACATCTCATAACATTGTCATGTTTTACCGCGCTTGCTAATTGCCACTCAGCACCTGACTCAGGTATTAAAGCAGTCTTTCAATATTCATTGAAACTTGCACACCTTCGTTAGTGCGCGCACCCGTTGACGGTGTTCCATGACTGTTCAGGATATTTTTATGATTCGTAAATGTTTGTTCCCCGCCGCCGGTTACGGCACGCGTTTCTTGCCAGCCACCAAAGCCATGCCCAAGGAAATGCTGCCGATCGTCAACAAGCCGTTGATCGAATACGCCGTCGAAGAAGCACGGGACGCTGGCCTGCAGCACATGGCAATCGTCACCGGTCGGGGCAAGCGTGCGCTGGAAGACCACTTCGACATCAGCTACGAACTCGAACACCAGATCCGCGGCACCGAGAAAGAAAAATTCCTCGCCGGCACCCGCGAGCTGATCGACACCTGCACCTTCTCCTACACCCGTCAGGTGGAAATGAAAGGCCTGGGCCACGCGATTCTCAGCGGCCGCCCGCTGATCGGCGATGAACCCTTCGCTGTGGTACTGGCCGATGACCTGTGCCTGAACCTGGAAGGTGACGGCGTACTCACGCAAATGATCCAGCTGTACAAGAAATTCCGCTGCTCGATCGTCGCCATCCAGGAAGTCCCGGCCGATCAGACTCACAAATACGGAGTGATCGCCGGCGAACTGATTTCCGAAGGTATTTACCGGGTCAACCACATGGTGGAAAAACCGGCGCCGCAGGACGCTCCGTCAAACCTGGCGATCATCGGCCGCTACATCCTGACCCCGGACATCTTCGACCTGATCGCCGACACCCAACCCGGCAAGGGTGGCGAGATCCAGATCACCGACGCGCTGATGAAACAGGCGCAGAACGGTTGCGTGCTGGCCTACAAGTTCAAGGGCCTGCGCTTCGACTGCGGCGACGCCGAGGGTTACTTGCAGGCGACCAATTTCTGCTACGACAACGTTTATCTCAAGGGCCGCTGAGACGGTTCCCCGCCCACTTCTCTTTCAGGAGACCAGCATGAACATCGCACAACATTCAGCGGACATTGAGCGGGAGGTGGGCAACCTCGGGGTGGTGAGCTGGTTGTCACGCCATCAGCCATTGCCCAGCGCCAACGAGTCGTGGCTGGGCAGCATTCTGCTGGTGGAGCGTATCGGCATGTTCCCCGCGTCCGGCGATATTCGTCGCACGCTGGCAGATCCCTATCCCCTGCTCGCCCATCTGAAGAAACGCTACGCCGGGCAGGCGCTGGAAATGGATGACCGTGATGGTCTGAAAGTGATCTTCAGCGACTGGCGATTCCGCGTGCGTCTGTGCTGCAACGAGCCGGCAATCATCATCAATGTCGAGACTCGTTGTGCCACGCAGCTGATGCCGCAGAAGCTCTCGGAGTTGCTGAGTCAAGTCGATGCCTTTCAGCAGGACTCCTGATCGACCTCACGCAGAGCGTAGGGAACGATCATCGTGGCGACACGTCGCAACGATCCTTGGTGCCGGTGATCCAGCCATAGAAATAATCGGCAATCACCTTCCCGCCCGTGGCCGGCTGCGGATGAATCTTGTCCGGGCCGATCATCGCGGCGGCATACCGTTTGACGTCAGGCCCAAAGGCGCATTGCAGATTGGCGAAACCCAGATGCTGCTCATGCGCCCACGGCTGCAAGACCTGTGCGTACGCTGACATCGGATAGGCGCTGGAACGCGTGGTGTCCTGGCGCAGGATCAGGTTGATGCTCGCCGCCGGTTGAATCTCGCGGATCATTGCCACCAGCCCCTGAACGTTCTGCAGATACTGTTCGGGTTTGACCCCAAAGCCCTGATCGTTGCCGCCGAGCATGATCAGGTAAATGTCGGCGGGGATCTTCGACACGGCGGCTTTCCACTGCACCTGCCATTGCGGATCCTGGTGATAGAAGTCCGCGGAAGCTGCGCCCGATGCAGCCAGTTTCGACACGCGTACGCCGTCGTGATCATTGCTCATCCACAGCCCAAACAAGGTCGGCGCGCCCTTCACCACTTCCAGTCTGAACGACCAGTCTGCCGCTGCCGCAAGACCGGCCAGCGGTACTTCCTGTACGCCTGAGCCATCAAGTTTCAGCGGCTGCCAGTCTTGCGACGGCGTCCAGCGATAGCGCAGCTCTGCGGACTCGCCAGTGCCCAGGTAGAGCAATTTCGCCTGAGTAACGGCGGTGTTGATCGCCGGTGTCGCACTGGCGTCAATCTCAAGCCAGGCACCGGGCTTGCCGGTCACCGTGCGGCTGTCGGGGCTGGCCTGACCGAGTCCGGACACCTGCCAGCCACCGCCGAAGTACTTCTCACTGCTGCGGGTGTATTTGAAATGTGTACCGCCCAGCGCCGCGCCATGGTTGAAGCCGACATAACCGGGACCGGCAAAACCGACCTCCCCGGCCACGCGCTGCACCAGTTTGTTCAGGTAGAAATCCTGCCCGGCGCTGTAGCTGTCGCCGATCACCGAGACCGACAGCACCTTCCCCGCCTTGCCTTCGCGCCACTGCGCAAAGCGCTCGCGGGCATCGCCTGCTTCGACTACCGACGCTGCAACGGGCTGAGCGTCATCCACTGCCAACATGCGTTATTTCCTTCAGTCTGGAATGGACCCTTCGCGAGCAAGCCCGCTCCCACAGGGGTTGCGTGAATTGCCGAAAACCCTGCTCGCGATGGCGTTGGTTCAGACGCTGTCACTCTGACTGACAGACCGCTATCGCGAGCAGGCTCACTCCTACAGGTGTTGCGGGCGTCTGCTTAATCTGTGTCCAACCTGAACCCTGTGGGAGCGGGCTTGCTCGCGAAGCTTTTCAGCTATTGGCTGGCACCACCGGAGCAATGCTCGCCGCCGGTTTCTTCTTCGCCGCACGCTCACCCAGGAACAGTACCGACGTGACATTGAAGCGACTGAAAATCATCGACAACAGCACCGGCCCCAACAGGCCAGACAGCAGTCCGCTGAGCACCAGAATACTTTCGTCTTTCACGCCCAGTCGCCCCATGACAAACCGCGAAGTCGCCGCAAACAGCACATGGAACAGGAAGATCGCGTAAGAATACCCACCCAGCCAGGTCAGCCACTTCGAGCGCATGTCACTGGACAGCAAAGCGATGCAGGACACACAGCCCACGGTCAACCCGATCAGACTGCGACGATCGACAATCAACTCGCGATCAATCGCCGCGACATACAGCAGCGTCAACGAGATCAGCACAAACCCCAGCGGCCCGATCACCTTGAACCGCTGCTTCAGCGCCTCGACATTTTCCTGCCCGATCATCCCCGCCACGAAAAACGGCAGCAGGTAAATCGCGCCATTGATGCCGAACGCATCGAGCTTGAACGGTGGCAACAGAAACACCGCCGCCGCAAATGCAAACAGCCCATACAAGCGCGTCATCGAGCGCAGCATCCAGCGCCATTCCAGCAGGCCGACGAACATGAAAATGATGAACACCGCCTGCAAGAACCAGAAGTGGTTGACCGGAACCCAGAACGACAACAACGCGTCGATTACCCCGACGTCCTTGTTCACGCCCGGCCCCACCGCCTGCAACACCGAGAACGGCACACCGACGCAAAACAGCGGCACGATCAGTCGTCGCACCTTGCCGTTGAAGAATGCGGAAAAGTCATTGCCGCGAATTTTGTAGATCGAATAGATGTAGCCGGAAATGAAGGTGAACAGCGGCATGCGCACGTACACCATGGAGTCGGCGATGACCCGGAACGGCGAGCCGATATCGATTTTCAGCCCCCCGCCCAACGGGCCGATGACGTGATAGAGCACCAGCAGCAGGCACGCCAGGCCGCGCAGGGTTTCGATCTCCAGGGACTTTTTCTTGCTCGACATACAGCACCCGCCTCAATTCAGAACTCTTGATTCAACCCGTACCGGTTTGTTCGCGCGCAACATCAGGCCCAGCCCGACAAACAGCACCGGCACCACCATGGAAAAGTGCCGGGCGAAGGAGCCGAAGTCCGGTTCGAACAAACCCTGAACCAGCAGAAACGCCAGCGGAATCGCGATCAGTTCCTTGGGTTTGGTCTCGATCGGCGCGCCTTTGTAATCGGTGGAGGTGATGACTTTGAACAGCAGCAGAGCAGTCATGATCATCAGCGCGACGAAGATCACCTGCCCCGGCCCCGACAGCAGAATCAGCTCCACCGGGAACGACAACCGGAAGAAGATGATCATCGAATCCAGCGCCTGCGAGACGAAATCACTGCCGGTGAGCCACGACACAATCAGCGATTTGGAGCCCTCCTCGCCTGCGGTGCGCAACTCGTTGTTGCTCGCGCGAATCGACGACACCGGAAACCCCAGCGCCAACTGGATAGCCATGGCCACCGCCAGATAAAACAGGAACAACATCAGGAAGAAGGTGAAACGCGACACGTACTTTTTCATTACGCAGACGCCAAACCACGACAGCGAAAACAGAATCCAGTAAGGCCGGATCAGCACACCGTAAATCACCGCCGAGAGGAAAAAACCGCTGCGGTATTTACGCGTTAACGAGCTGAACAAAATGCTCAACACCGCCACCGACACAATGATTTCCTTGGTCAGGTTTTCCAGAAAGAACGACCGCACCACGCCCCACAGGCACAGGGTGCCGAAGATCGCCAGCGGCATGCGCCGGAACACCACCACCGGGATCGCCGTAAGGAAAAAATTGCAGAACATCCCGTAGGCCCAGGCGTTGGTCAGGTTGATCCCGGTGGGCCGCAGCAGGAACGCCGAACATTCGTAGGAAGAGCGGTCCGGCGAGAACGGGTTCCAAAAGTTGCAGTTGTCGGCGCGCGCGTAGGACGACCACAACGTCATCGCATCCGGGCCCGGGTCACGCGGGATCAGCAGCGGCATCGCCACCGACAGAAACAATCCGGTGAACAGAATCAGGAACGACAGCGAGGAATCGAGTCTGCGTCCGCGAAACTCGATGCACGGCAGCTTCAACCCCATGCCAGCGCCCCTTTTGCACGGGTCGCACGGGTCAATAGCGCAATCACGCCGAGCTGCACGATGATCGCGAAGACATTGCCCCACGCCGCGCCATAAATCGAATAGTGCTTGATCAGCCCATAGCTGACCGGCACCGACACCAGCAGGCAGATTGCCGCGCTGGCGAATGACACCCGACTGTTTTTCGAGGCGATCAGACCGCCCCAGACGATGTCGCCGATGGCCCGCAGGGCGAAGGAAAAAATCAGCACGCCGAGGATCGCGTTATCCGGACGCGGCACGCTGGTGGCGACATAATCGAGCACCACGTTGAAGAACAGATAAATCAGCACCGCCACTGCCGCCGACACCACCAGCGAGCGCATTACCCATTTGTTGACGAACAATTGCCGGACCGTGAACGCCTGTTGATCGGCCTGAAATCGCTTGGCCAGCACCGGAATGCCGACCACCGCCACCACCGCGTAAGACAGCGCCTGCAAGGTGTTCGCCGCCGACCACGCGTACACGTATTTACCGAGGCTGGCGTAGGGTTCGAGGTCGGCGATCAGAAAGCGCTCGGCGTACTGACTCAAGGCGATCAACCCCGTACCGAAATAAAACGGCAACCCGGCTTTCCATACGGTCGCGGTCGTCAGCGCCGCGCTGACCCGGCCTTTGTGCACATTCACCACGATCAGGTAACCGGCGATGATCACCAGCACGTTCGCCGCCACCCATAGCCACAGCACACTGGCGATGCCGGACACCCGGTCGAGCATCATCCCGCCCACCGCCAGCAGCGCCCAGAGGCCGGTCTTGATGAAAAACAGCAGCGCGCCCGCCGTGGCTTTCTGCGCGGAAAACACGAACGAGTTGATTTCGAACGACAGGTGTTCAGTGAGCAGCACCAGCGTCACGCAGAGGATCAGCGCAGTGCTCGCCTCGACCTGCTGAAACAGCGAGTAGATCCCCACCGTCAGCAGCGACAGCAGCAGCCCTACCGCCAGGTACAGCAACAGGACTTTGTCGACCACCCGCCGCGAACTGCCGCCGACGCTGATCAACCGATTGATCTCGGAACTGAACCCGACGCTGTAAAACTTTGAGGCGATCAGCGAAGCCGCGACCACCACCCCATAAAAACCCAGCGCTTCGTAACCCAGGTAATGGGTGATGGCCAACACCAGCAGAAACTTCGCGCCTAACGCTCCACCGCGCAGCAGCAGGCGAAATATCATCGAACGATCCCTTTGATGATCTCGTCCATGGCCACGGTTTTTGCCTCGATTTCGCGGCAGGTGTCGGTCAGGCGCTTGCCGAAATTCGACAGTGCGTTGGGCGCGTAAACGGTGTCGATGATGGTGTCGACATTGATGTCGCCACCATTGATCACCCAATCCTCCACGCCCATGTCCTGATAGGCGCCGAAGCCCTTGCGCTCATAGCTGATGTGGTACGCCGGAACACCGGACAGCAGCGACTCGATGGCGCCGTGCAGGCGCACCGAGATCACCAGGTCGGGCTGATATTGGGCAATTGTGGCCTTCAGCGACAGCAGGTCTTCGGTGATACCCAACTCGCGATAGAACGCCCCGTCATCATTGCCGCGAACGGCGCTCTGTACTGCGCAGACCACTTTGCTTTTGTTCTTCAGGCGCTGCAGCAGCAGCTTCAGGTTGGCGACGTAGGCGACCTTCTTGTCCTTGCTCCACTCCGGCGGCTTGCGCAGGACCACGCAGACAGTGGCCGGCGATGCGGCGCAGCGGGTGAACTTGGGTTGCATAAGGATCTTGCTCGCCAGTGACTGCACCGCCAGGTCCGGCGCGCGGTAGACGTTTTCACAGGCATCGAACATCGCCGAGGAGCGGTTATCGCGCACGAACACCGCATCAGCACTTGCGTAGTGCTCGACGATCTTGCGGCTCTCGCCATGGAACGGGCCGATGCTTTGCGGCAGGTACACCGAGGGCACTTTGCTGAGGATCGCCGTTTCCAGTTGCTTGGCGTGGCCAAGCTTCAACTTGATGTGTTCGAAGGCGCTTTTGGAGCGCATGTAACCGCCACCCACACCGACGATCAGATCAGTCTTCTGCAACAGCTCCGCAAGGCCGGCATACGACTGATTGAGGAACACCGCCTGCTTGACTCGGCCCAGGCCCTTGGCCGCCATCACCGGCGCGTCAAAACGCGGGTGCGGCAAATAGTCGAAAGACTGCGGATCGGACGCCACGACATTGATCGCGGTGTCTTCGCCAAAGTTGCGCTGCACCAGCGCAATGGCCAGATCGACGAGCAGGCCGTCACCGGAGTTGGAGGCACTGTAGCCATGCAAAATCGTTACGTTCATAAGCTGAGTTCTACTTAATAAGTGGGAGCGCAATACACGTCGTAGGTCTGGCGGATCATCAGCGCGGCGCTGAAGCGTTCGCGCACGATGTTGCGGCCTTCGCTGCCGAGGTCGAGCAACCGCGGCTTCTGGATTCGCACCAGCACATCGGCCAGCGCCTGGTGGTCACCGGTGGGGAAGACATAACCGGACACCTCATGGGTGACCAGTTCGGGCAACGATGTGCAATTGCTGGCGATCACCGGCAACCCCATGGCCATGCCTTCGAGCGGCACCATGGCGAATCCTTCCCAGCGACTCGGGACGATCAGCGCGTCGGCCTGTTGATACAGCGCGTGCACCTCGGCCGGCGTGACCCACGGCAGGTACTCGACAGCGTCCATCTCGGGACACTCGACCGTGTCTTCGTTGACCGCACTGCCAACCACGGTCAGTTTCAGATCGCTGCGCTGCACCTTGGCGAAGGCCTTGAGCAACACATCGAAGCCTTTCTGGTAGTCGAGACGACCGACGAACAGCAGATGAATCGGCTCGGGGCTCTGAGCCCTCGGCGCCTCGTCACGCTGATGAATGCCGTTGTAGATCAGCTTCATGCGCTTGCGCTGAATGCCGAAACGCGCCGCCTTGTCCATTTCGTAGCGGCTGACGCAGATGATCACGTCGGTGACTCGCTGCAGGACCCGTTCGATCCACGCGTAGATCTTTTGCTTGGTCGGCGAGCTTTCCATCAGGAACGAAAACGCGTGCGGGCAGTAAACGATTTTCGGTTTGCGCCACGGCCGCAGAAGCACGCAGACCACCCGGCCGATCACCCCGGAAAAGGTGCTGTGCAAATGCACCACATCGGGTTTTTCCTTGATCATCACCCGGGTCAACTGCCAGGCAAAACGCAGCAGTGAACGCACATCGCGGCCGCTGCGTTCGAACGTGCGAATCTGTCGTTCGTCGATGCCGTGCAGCTCTTTTTTCTGGTCAAGCGGCACCAGATAGACCAGCTCGTAGTTCGACTCCTGATCCTCGGGGGAAGCCGAGATGGTACGAATAACGGTGGCGACCCCACCTTTTATCGTTTCAGCCACGTGCAGTATTTTTTTCACAACCCACCCACTTTCATGCCTGTTGGAACGCCCCTGAAACTCAGGATTTGTCCGACGCGTATTCGTAGTTGTAATAACCGTAGTTGCCGTTGCCGTAGTAGCTGGCCGCGCGCTTCTCGACGCCGTTGAACACCGCGCCCTTGAGCTCGATGCCGTTCTGGGCGAAGCGCCGAATGGTCATTTCAATTTCTTTGGCCGGGTTCACCGCAAAACGGGTGACAATCAGGCTGATCCCTGCTTCGCGCCCGACAATCGCTGCGTCGGTCACCGCCAGCAGCGGCGGCGTATCGATGATCACCACGTCGTAGCGCGCACTGAGTTCGGTCAGCAGGTCGCGGAAGTTGGCGTGCATCAACAGCTCCGAAGGATTGGGTGGAACCTGCCCACGGCTGATGAAGTGCAGGTTGTCGATTTCCACGGTGTTGATGGCCTGCTCGATGCTGCAACGCTTGACCAACAGGTCCGACAGGCCATTGGCGATCGGCACGTTCAGCGACTTGTGCAGGTGGCCCTTGCGCATGTCGGCGTCGATCAGCAACACGCGTTGACCGCTTTGCGCCATGACCGCTGCGAGGTTGGACGAGACGAACGTCTTGCCGACCTGCGGGCTGGGACCGGAGATCATGATCCGGTTGTTGGTCGAATCCAGCGCGGCAAAATGCAGGCAGGTGCGCAGGCTGCGAATCGACTCGATGGACAGGTCGGTCGGATTGCGCAGGGCCAGCAGATAGGCCGGCGTTTCAGCCGTGCTTTTGACCCGCACTTTTTTACTGTCCTCTTCGCGCTGCAATGCGCTGTAGGGAATCGAGGCGTACACCGGCAGCCCGAGCTGCTCAATGGCTTCCGGTCCTTCCAGGCCTTTGCTCAGGGATTTGCGCAGCAGCACCAGCGCTACGCCGACAAAAGCGCCGAGGAACGTTGCGATCAATACAATCAGGGCTTTTTTCGGCTTGACCGGGCTGGTCAGGTCGACATCTGCCGGGTCGATCAAACGCACGTTGCCCACCGCACCAGCGCGGACGATGTCCAGTTCCTGCGACTTGTTCAGCAACTGCGTGTAGATCTGCGAAGCCACTTCCACATCGCGGGTCAGGTTGAGCAGCTCCTGTTGCGTGGCTGGCAGATCCCCGACCTTGCCTTCCAGCGACTTCTGCTGCTGGGTCAACTCACCGATCTGCGACATCAGGGCGCGATACGCCGGATGCTGTTTGGTGAACTTGCGATCCATCTCGGCCTGCTGCATTTTCAGCTCGGAAATCCGCGTTTCGAGCGCAACGGACTGACCGAGCACCGACTGGGTTTCCAGGGAGATGTTCACGGTCTTGCCGTGGGTCTGGTAGGCGTTAAGCGCATCGCTGGCCTTGGCCAGATCGCGCTTGACCTGCGGCAACTGGCTTTGCAGGAACGCCAGGCTCTGCGCTGCTTCTGCCGAAGTGCGACGCACGTTTTGATCGACGTACAGCGCAGCGATCTTGTTGAGGATCTTCACCGCCTCGGGGGCATCGGCGCTGGCCAGTGCCAGACGGATAATCCCAGACTCTTTACCTTGCTCGGAAATATCCAGCGCATCCTGGTAAGCCTGAATGGTCACGATTCGCGGATTGCGCACCACTTCAAAACGCGTGCCCGGGTTGGCCGACAATTGCGCGACCTGCCCCTCTACGCCGTCCTGCGCGAAGGTTTCACCCGCGACGCCCTCGACCAGCACGTTGCCGTTGTCATCGAGCAACTGGAAGCGCTGCTGTTCGCCCGCCACCAGTGTCAGTTTCTTGCCCAACAGTTCTTTGGGCAGATTGAGCCGGGCGAACTCCAGACGCTCGCCACCCCAGGCGTAACTGTTAAAGCCAAAACGCGGCGGCGCCACGCTGAACTCGGTTTCGCCGCGATAGCGCCTGGCGAGAAAACCGCCGATGACCGGGAAGGTGTTGGGGGTGACGTCGATATCCAGGCGCAGGTCATCGACAGTTTTGCCGATCACCGCGCGAGACTTGATGATGCCGATTTCGGTCACCGACGGCGATTGGCCGCCGAGCATGCTGCTGAGGTCGGAAAACCCGAGCATGTCGTTCTTTTTCGGTTCGACCTGCACCAGCGCGTTCGCCAGGTACACCGGCGTCGCCAATACCGCATAGGCAACACCCGCGGCCATGAAGGCACCGGTGAATGCACCAATCAGCCATTTCTGGTCGATCAAACTGCCAAATATGCCGAGAAGATCAATACTGTCCTGATCGTTATCACGGTTGGCGATTACTGACGGTAACTGCATAAGTCTGTTCTTACCATTCACTGATCTGAAGAATATTCATCAATGTCCGAGGCGCTGCGCCCACGAGCTAACAGCATCTTCAATCAATGCATGGGCATGAATAAAAGCGGCCTTACCTTGACGATAGGGATCCTGTATTTCGCGTTCGCTCTGCCACTTGCCAAGAAGGAACACTTTGCCTCTGGCGTGCGAGGCAATCTTCAGTACCTGATTCATATGTTGTTTTTCCATGACCAGAATCAGGTCCGATTGATTGACGATATCGGCGGTCAATTGCCGGGCGGTGAAGCCCTCGGCGCTATGCCCGTGATCTTCCAGAACCTGGCGCGCCGAAGCTTCCATGCCTTCGCCAACCCGGGCCGCGAGGCCTGCGGAGGTCACCGAGATCGTTGAGGGGGTCAGCGCGTTACGCAGCAGAAGCTCTGCTGTCGGACTTCGGCAAATATTGCCAACGCACACGACAAGGATATTTCTGAACAAGGTTTACTTTCCTGTGTAATATCATTCTGCCAACATCTAGTGCGGATCTTAATGAACCCACTAGATCATCCTGCACTCAGAAATAGATTCGCCCTGTTAGTACCAGCGTATTAAGTACCACAGCGCCAAAAGTCGCCCAAACGGAATTACCGGACTAAAAATAACTGTGATTTTCAGGTCTTGGTTTCCTGACAAAAAATAACATTTGCGCACTTAGTGACACTGTTAGTTTCGAATGAGGTATCACGAGATACCTATTCGCCGTTGTCACTTCTCACCCGGAGAGCCGACATGAAGTCAGCACATCTCAAACGATTGAGCCTTTTGACCTTGCTGCTGCTCAGTACAGCCAGCCAAGTCAACGCCAGCGAGCTGTTCCCGGCATTGCCCACCCATAAAACCATTGGCGTGCAGGTCAAGGTCCAGAACTTCTCTGCCGCAGACGCCCAACTGATCAAGACCACCGGCTTCAGTTTCGTGCGCTTTGGCGTTTGGACCGACAGCCTGAGCACCCAGGCCTATCAACAGCAGGTCAGCGACGCCTTCGCCGTGGCACAAGCCGCTGGCCTGCCGGTATTGATGACCCTGCGCACGACTCAGCCATTAAATACCAGTGATCTGGCAGCCGCAGGCGTCGCGTACGCCAACGCGTTGGCCAGCCTGGCGACAACCTACGGCTCGCAACTGGTTGCCATTGAACTGTGGAATGAGCCGGATCTCGACGCCTACTGGCCGACCGGGAATTTCGACACGACCTTCGTGCCATTCATGAGCGCAGCGTGCAAGACACTGCAAGACAAGCCTCAGGCCACGCCGGTGATCGGCTTCGGTTTCGCCCGGCCGCCGACTGCCGGCTCGGCGTCCACGGTGGCCCTCAACCGAATCGTCAGCCAGTACCCTAAATGCCTCAACGCGATTTCCTATCATCCCTATGGCATGACGGGCACGCAGATCAGTAACGCCCAGGCGTTTATCCAGCAAAACTTCCATCTGCCGGGGGTGATCAGCGAATGGGGCATCTCGGCGCTCAGCTCCAACGGCGGGACAGAAGGTCAGGCCAGTAAAATCAGTGCGTTTGTCGCCGATATCAAAACCCGCAACATTGCGCTGACCTCCATCTATGAATGGAAAAACAGCGACACCGGCAGCAACGACCGCGAGAAGAATTTCGGCCTGCTGACCTCCGACGGTCAGCCGAAACCGGCGGAAACCGCCGTCAGAACCCAACTGACTCAGCAATAAGCTCCTCCATGTGCTCAAGGGGCGCTGACCGTCAGATGCGTTGAACCTGCGGCCGATTTTGGCATCGTATTCATCGATACCGCGCCCCACCTTTCAAACAGCCGTTCTCAGGTTGTTGCCACCGGGGAACCCGATACGCCTTGATGCCCTTGAGTGGCTGTCAGCGCTCGGGTAATGTCGTCAAACCCACAGGACAGAGCACACCCATGACTTCCAAGCTGGAACAACTCAAACAGATGACCACCGTGGTTGCCGACACCGGCGACTTCGAAGCGATTGCCCGGGTCAAGCCGGTCGACGCCACTACCAACCCTTCCCTGCTGCTCAAAGCAGCGGCCATTCCGGCTTACGCCGAACTGCTGAACGCTTGCGTCAGCGACTGCAAGGGCGATGTGGGCCTGGCCAGCGACCGCTTTGGCGTCGCCGTGGGCCAGGAAATCCTCAAAGTGATCCCGGGCCGTATTTCCACCGAAGTGGATGCGCGCCTGTCGTTCGACCAGGACGCCGTGCTCAAGCGTGCGCATCGCCTGATCGAGCTGTACGACAAGGCCGGCATCGGCCGTGACCGCGTGCTGATCAAGATCGCTTCGACCTGGGAAGGCATCCGCGCTGCCGAGATTCTCGAAAAAGAAGGCATCCAGACCAACCTGACCCTGCTGTTCTCCTTTGCCCAGGCCGCTGCCTGCGCCGACGCCGGGGTGTTCCTGATCTCGCCGTTCGTGGGCCGCATCTACGACTGGTACAAAAAGGCCAACGGCAACGACTACACCGGCGCCGATGATCCGGGCGTGCAGTCGGTCACCCGCATCTACAACTACTACAAGGCCAATGACTACAAGACCGTGGTCATGGGCGCCAGCTTCCGCAATCTGAACCAGATCGAGCAGTTGGCCGGTTGCGACCGCCTGACCATCAGCCCGGACCTGATCGACAAGCTGGCGGCAGACACCGGCAAACTGGAGCGCAAACTCGCCCCGGGCCATGCTGGCGAAGCCCGCCTGAGCCTGAACGAAGCGCAATTCCGCTGGCTGTCCAACGAAGACGCGATGGCCACCGAGAAACTGGCCGAGGGTATTCGTCAGTTTGCCCGTGACCAGGAGAAGCTTGAGGCGCTGCTGCAGGCCAAGCTGTGATCTGAGCCACTGGAATGCAAAAAGGGCGAACCTTCACGGGTTCGCCCTTTTTTTTCGCTCGCGCTGGAAGACGCATCGTCCGAACTCTCGCCTTCGCGAGCAAGCCCGCTCCCACAGAGGGAATGCATTTCAAATGTGGGAGCGGGCTTGCTCGCGAAGGGGCCGGCCCAGACAACATCACTTCACCAGATCAATGCCGCTCGAGCGCATTCACCAGGTCGTGGAAGGCTTCGCGATTGGAATCGTTCAGCCCCATGAGGATCTTGTGCGCTTCCAGCACCTTGATCCGCACCACTTCTTCGGACTGGTCCTGATCCGGCAAGTCGTCCAGGCACTCGGGGCACGGCACCGGGTGGTTGACGATGTTGAACACCTGCTCGAAGCCCATCGACTGCAGCAGACGCGTGATGTCTTCGTGGGTGGTGACGACGGTCGGCAGCAGGCCGACCTTTTGCCGCGACAGGATCGACAGCTTGGCCAACAGGCCCAGGGTGGTGCTGTCGATGCTGCGGGTTTCGGTCAAATCGATCACGATCGCGTTGAAATTCAACGCGGTGAAGATTTTCTCAATAGTCGCATCCAACGCCGAACACAGGGTCAGGCGAACTTCACCGACGAACTTCAGGACGAAGGTGCCGTCCTGCTCGGCGAACTGGATTCTACCGGTACTCATTGAAGGTTCCTGCTCAACACCAACAGGGCGATATCATCCGGCATCTCCCCTAGCGTGGCCAATCCAAACACTTGCCGCAGACCATCCAGGCTGCCGCCCGCCGACTTCACCCGTTGAGGCAAAGCAGCTTCTTTTTCTTTGAGCGTAGGTTCTGGCAATAGATCCAGAATGCCGTCGGACATCAGCGTCAGGCTGAAGGTCGCAGGCAGCTCAAGCACGTGATCTTCGTAGGTGGCCTCATTGAACAGGCCCACCGGCAAACCACGGCCTTCGAGGTAACGAACACTGTCAGGCGTGTACAACACAGGCAACGGCAGATGGCCGCCGATGCTATAGGTCAACAAACCGGTCTCCTCGTCGATGACTCCACCGACCATTGTGACGTGTTTGCCCAGCTTACAACTGATCAGCCCCCGGTTGATATGACCAAGAACTTCCGAAGGCTTGAATTCCGGCAACGTACCGTTGCGTTTGGACTCGAACAGCAGGCGCGTGGTCATGAACTTCAGCAGCACGGTGACGAACGCCGAAGAGGCGCCATGGCCTGACACGTCGGCCAGATAAAACGCGACCCGACGCTCGTCGACCCGGAAATAGTCGACAAAATCACCCGACAGGTACAGCGACGGGATGATCTGGTGGGCAAACTGGAACTCGTCGATGCGCCACGGACTTTCCGGCAGCATGTTCATCTGCACCTGGCGACCGGCGTTCTGGTCTTCCTGGAGCAGGTTCAGGCTGGCTTCGAGTTCGCGGTTGGCCTTCTCCAGCTTCTCGCGGTAGCGCTGGTTCTCCAGCAGCAGGCGCGCACGATCCAGCGCCCGACGCACAGAGTGCTCGAGCACGGCCAGGTCTTCGAGAGGCTTGATCAGGTAGTCCGCCGCACCCAGGCGCAGCGCCTCGACCGCGTCGTTCATCACGCCGGCACCCGAAACGACGATCATCGGCGTTTGCGGTGACCGCTCGGTGACCTGACGGATGAGTTCGAGACCGCCCATCTGCGGCATGCGCAGATCGCAGATGACCAAGTCGGGCTTGTCTTGCTCGAATACCTGAAGACCCTGTTGGCCGTTGCTGGCCTGCAGGACGCTGAAACCACTGTCTTCCAAATAGGCCGCGAGGCTCGCGCGCACTACTTCGTCATCATCGATTATCAGCAGCGTGGCACTGGTTTTTGGCATGTGGGCAAACGGCGCCAGAATTAGGTTGGCGTAGCAGGCGGGGCATTGGCCCGGCTCAGACTACTGGATTCGCTTTCTAGCCTCTCTGCTGCACCGCTTTCGAGCATTGGCCCGGAACGCGATTGCACCAGAGGTGCCCTTCTAAGGCGCAGACGGTACTCCCATCCGCGGGGCGTTTCAAGCATGCGCCGATGGTCGCTTGACGACTTTACTTGTCAAATCACCGAGAGTTATAAGAACAGCTCAAACCGTAACCCAATGGAAGGACAAAGCCATGAGTCAAACCGGTCGAGACTACAGCGAAAAGCGCGATTTCATCCGTATGCGGGTCGATGCCGATGTCGTGTTGATTCATGAAGGGGACGAGGTGTCGGGCGTGTGCATTGACCTCTCCAGCAGTGGCATGCAGGTTGAAGCGCCGCGCCAGTTCGCGGTTGGCGACCGCTTGAGCGTGCGCATCGATTCCGATCACGCAGCACTCAGCGGGCTGGAAGCGGAGACCGAGGTGGTCTGGGTCAAGGCCCAGGAAGGCGACAGCCAGAAGCTTGGCCTGACCATTCTGAAGATGAAATAAGCGCACACAAAAAAGGCGGCCCCAAGGGCCGCCCTCTCTTTATCGGTCGAGATTAAAAATCGTCTTCGACCTGACCATCCTTGACCTTGAACTCGCGGTTCTGCAGGTACGCATTGCGGATGAAGGTGTACTTGTCGCCGCTGATCAGCTTCTCGCTCGACAGCAGGCTGGCGCGGGTGTCGACGATGTTCAGGCCGAATGTCGAGTTACGCACCGGGATGTCGTTGATGTAGCGGTACGGGGCAGTGTAGCTGTCGACATACTTCGAAGGCGCATCACGCAGGGTGCTTGGACCGAGCAACGGCAGCATCACGTACGGACCGCTGCTGACGCCCCAATAGCCGAGGGTCTGGCCGAAATCTTCGTCGCTGCGATGCAGGCCCATCTTGGTGCCGACGTCGAAGAAGCCCAGCAGGCCGAAGGTGGTGTTGAAAATGATTCGTGCGGTATCGACGCCGGCCGCTGCAGGTTTGGCCTGCAGAATGTTGTTCGCCAGGTTGGTGACATCACCGACGTTGCGGAACATGTTGTGAATGCCGTCTTCGAGGAACTGCGGCGTCACGTATTCGTAGCCCTGCGCAATCGGCTTGAGTGCGTAGGTGTCGACGAAGTCGTTGAACTGGAAGATCGGGCGGTTGACGCTTTCCCAAGGGTCTTCTTCCGTTGCGGCGTTGGCGGCAAACGGAACCAGCAAGACGCTGGCACATACACATAGCTGAGCGAGAGGGTTGCTCCAGCGCATAGAAAAGCTCCTTGGATTTTTACTGGCGCGGGCACCGTCGGCCCAAGCATCAAGACCGCTAGTATAAGCGCAAAAGCTATTTTAGGCAGTCCACCCGTGAGCAGTAATGTAGGACGTTTCCTGAAGCCCCTTTCATACGCTTGTCATCCAACTGTCACCGACGCCCCCTAGCCTCATGACTATTTCAGGGACGTTTTCATGACACACGCTGAAGCCTTGCCTGTCGCCGCACCCGGCCTGACCGCCGTGCTGTTCGGACTCAGCGGATGTCTGGTGGATTTCGGTGCCCGTGCCCATCAACACGCCAGCGCGCTGCCCGAGCACGCCGACGCCACACCCGGCGCCCTCGACAGCCTGCTCAGTTTGCAGCGCCAGCAGATTCCCTGTGCGTGGATCGATGAGTTGCCCCCTGCCCTCGCGCAACCGCTGTCGGCCCTGCTGCCGGCGTGGATCAAACCGACGCAATATTCAGCAACAATCAATCCATGGCCGGCGCCGAACGCCTGTTGGCAAGCACTGATGGGGCTGAACGTGGGTCGTCTGGATGGCTGCGTGCTGGTCAGCGGCGAGCCGCGATTGCTGCAATCGGGCCTCAACGCCGGGTTGTGGACCATTGGCCTGGCGTCCTGCGGCTCGCTGTGCGGCCTGTCGCCGAGCGAGTGGCAAGCCCTGAGCCAGAAGGAACGCGAACAGCGCCGCGCCAAGGCGACCCTGCAGTTGTTTGGTCTGGGCGTGCATTCGGTGATCGATCATCTGGGCGAACTCGATACCTGTCTGGCCGACATCAGCCTGCGCCGCCTCAAAGGCGAAAAGCCCTGATCGGGATCATGCAGGCTGGAGCAGAGTGGATTAATCTAAAGGTCAGCCATAGACCTTTGGCGCGCGGCTGCGGTCAATGCCAGTGCCTCTTGATAAAAGGAACCACACCATGCCCGCCCAAGAACTGCAAAAACAACTCGACACCCTGCGCGAGCAATTGGAGCAGAATCCGCCGCTGTCCGAAGCCGAGCGTGAAGATCTGCATGCGCTGATGGCGCAGATCGAATCGGAAATCAAACTGGAGAGTGCCACGCAGGACGCCAGCATCGCCGACGGCGTAAACCTGGCGGTCGACCGCTTCGAACTCGAACACCCGGCCATCGCCGGCACCCTGCGCAACATCGTCAATGCGCTGGGCAGCATGGGGATCTGATCGCCCTGCGCTGAAATGCAAAAAGCCCTGCCATCACTGGCAGGGCTTTTTCATTTCTACGATTTGCAACACCGCCTCCTGTGGGAGCGAGTCTGCTCGCGAAGGCGTCGTGTCAGTCGACATCATCGTTGAATGACAGACCGCATTCGCGAGCAGTCTCACTCCCACATTGGAGCGTCCAGACTCGGGTATTTTATTGACGCACCAGACGGTGGTTCGGCAGCTGCACGGATTCAGTGCTGCGATACGGGTTGATGTCCAGGCCGCCACGCCGCACATACCGTGCAAATACCGTGAGCTTCTGCGGCTTCAGCAAGCGCTGCAGATCGAGGAAAATCCGCTCCACACATTGTTCATGGAAATCCGAATGCTGGCGGAAGCTGACGATGTACTCCAGCAGGCTGGCGTGATCCAGCGCCGCGCCGCGATATTCCACCACCACGCTGCCCCAGTCCGGCTGACTGGTCACCGGACAGTTGGATTTGAGCAGATGGCTGTGCACGCTCTCTTCGACAATCTTCGAATCATCGCAACGCAGCAGTTCCGGACGCGGATGCTCATAGTTGCTGACGCTGATGTCCAGGTCATCGATGCACACGCCCGGCAATGCCACGACGCCTTCGGCTTCGACATCCTTCAGGCTGCGCACCCGCACGCCCACTGGCTTGCCGGCCGCGGCAGACAGGTCCTTGACCAGCGTCGCTTCCAGGCTGGCGATGTCGGCAAACGGCGTCTGGTTCAGCGAGTTCAGGTACAGTTTGAACGACTTCGATTCGATGATGTTTGGCGAATCGGCCGGAATACTGAATTCACCAATCGCTACCACCGGTTTACCCGACGGCAGCAGCCACGACAGTTCGAAGCAGTTCCAGAAATCCACGCCTTGGTACGGCAGGGTTTCGGCGGTCAGGCCCAGTTCGGCCCACTTCGCGGTGCGCGGGATCGGGAACAACAGGGACGGCGTGTACGTGGCGATGTATTCGCTGGATTTGCCCAGCGGCGAATGTTCGGCTGCGGGATGCATGGCGGAAACCTGACTGAAGAATCAGCGGATTCTACCAGCCTTTGCTCACGCCTTTGAGTGCTTACTGACTGACAGTCAGTTTGCCAACCATGCCTGCCTGGTAATGCCCGGGAATATTGCAGGCAAACTCAAGGCTGGTGGCCTTGCTGAAGGTCCAGGTCAGTTCAGCGGTCTTGCCCGGCTCGACCAGCACGCTGTTCGGGTCGTCGTGCTTCATGCCGTGCCCCATGGCCGAGTGATCCATGCCCGTCATGTCGTGGGACATTTCTTTCATCGCGGTAGGCGTGAGCATGCCGCTTTGCTGCATCTGCAGCATTTCCTGCTGGTGTTGAGCATGCATCGCCGCATCACCGAGGTTGAATTCATGCAACAACTGGCCTTTATTCACCAACACAAAGCGAACGGTCTCACCGGCCTTGACTTGAATCGCCTTCGGGTCGAACGACATGTCGTTCAGCACCACCTCAATGCTACGGGTGGCCTTGGCCGCCGGTGCCGGTTGACCGAAGTCATAAGTGTGCGCGGACGCCGCCCAGACAGGTGAACTCAGCGCCAGCAAACAGGCGGCGACGGCCAGAGGGTTGCGCAAAAACATAGTCATACTCCAACAAGATAAGGTTCAGCCTGTGGGAAACTCTAGCCCGCCTGCGCTGGCAGCTACCTGACAGGCAGATTACAACTTTGTCAGGTTGGCGCCCGTCGCCCTCTCTCACGGTATAAAGCTTTCGTTTGCAAAACACCGAATCACCGCGAAAACCCGAGCCGCCCATGAAACTGCTGATCGTCGAAGACCAACCGAAAACCGGCCACTACCTGCGCCAGGGCCTGACCGAGGCCGGGTTCAACACAGAACTGGTGGCCGACGGCAACAGCGGCCAGCAATTGGCCCTGAGCGGTGATTATGCGCTGCTGATCCTCGACGTGATGCTGCCCGGACGCAGTGGCTGGCAAATCCTGCAAGCGGTGCGCAGCGCCGGTCTCGACACGCCGGTGCTGTTTCTGACCGCCAGGGATGCCGTGGAAGACCGGGTCCATGGCCTCGAACTTGGCGCCGACGACTACCTGGTCAAACCGTTCGCCTTCTCCGAACTGCTGGCCCGGGTGCGCAGCCTGTTGCGTCGGGGCAGCGTTACGCCACAGGAAACCAGCCTGCAACTGGCCGATCTGCGCCTGGACCTGATTCGCCGTCGCGTCGAACGCAGTGGCCAGCGCATCGACCTGACCGCCAAGGAGTTCGCCTTGCTGGAAATGCTCCTGCGCCGTCAGGGTGAAGTGCTGCCAAAATCACTGATTGCCTCGCAAGTCTGGGACATGAACTTCGACAGTGACACCAACGTGATCGAAGTGGCGATCCGCCGTTTACGCCTGAAGATCGACGATGATTTCCCCGACAAACTGATTCACACCGTACGCGGAATGGGCTACGTGCTTGAAGAGCGTCCTGCCTGATGCGTCACCTGTCCTTGAGTTCGCGTCTGGCCTTGCTGTTCGCCGCCTGCACCGCCGTGGTCTCGTTGTTTGCCGGGGTGCTGTTCAGCCGCGCCAGCGAAGCGCACTTCGTTGAGCTCGACCAGCAACTGCTGGACGGCAAGCTGATCGGCCTGCGCCGGGCCTTGCAGGATGTGCAACCCGGTCAACGCGAGGCACGGCTGGCGGATGAATTGAGCCGCCAGGCCGATCTGGCACTGCGCATTACTGGCAGTGACGGCCAGCGCTGGTACGACAGTTCGACGCAGATCCCCACGGCGCTGCCGAAACAGTCCGGCCTGGCGACCGTGAGTCAGGAAGGCACTGATTATCGGGTGCTCAACGCCCCGCTCTACCCGGACAAGACCGACTCGCCACAACTGACGCTATTGCTGGACATCACCCACCACCAGCATTTCCTGCAGCGCATGCAGCATCTGATCTGGCTGACCGTCGGACTGTCGGCGCTGGCCACCGCGCTACTCGGCGCCTGGGCTGCGCGCAGCGGTCTGCGTCCACTAAGACGCATGAGCGCCGTCGCCCGTGGGATTTCCGCACAATCGCTGAATGCCCGACTGCCGGAAGCGCGAATGCCGCCAGAGCTTGCGGAAATGGCCCACAGCTTCAACGCCATGCTCGGACGCCTCGACGACTCGTTTCAGCGACTGTCGGCATTCTCGGCCGACATCGCCCATGAACTGCGCACGCCGCTGTCGAACCTGCTGACTCACACCCAGGTCACCCTCACCCGCCCGCGCCCGCTCGAAGATTACCGCGAGGCGCTGCACAGCAACCTCGAAGAGTTGCAGTGGATGGCGCAACTGGTCAACGACATGCTGTACCTGGCCAAGGCAGACCACGGCTTGCTGATGCCCAAACGTGAAGCGCTGGAACTGGCGGATGAGAGCGATGTGCTGCTGGAGTTTTTCGCGCCATTGGCCGAGGACGCCGGCGTGACGCTCAGTCGCGAAGGTCACGCACGTATAGAGGGTGATCGCAGCATGCTGCGTCGGGCCTTGTCGAATCTGCTGGATAACGCGCTGCGCTTTACCCCGGCGGCGGGCAGCGTGCGGCTGTCCATCGTCGATCAACCGGATGCCGTGCAGGTGTTGGTCGAGAACAGTGGCGAAGGGATTTCAGCCGAACTGTTGCCGCGGTTGTTTGACCGGTTTTATCGGGCGGATCCGGCGCGGCAGGAAGGCAGCAGCGAGCATGCGGGGTTGGGCTTGGCGATTACGCAATCGATCGTCCGGGCCCATGGTGGGCGGATTCGTTGCGAATCAGAGGCGGGATGGACGCGGTTTGTGATCGAGTTGCCCAAGGGGGATTGAGGCCAGCAGTTCCGGCCTCTTCGCGAGCAAGCCCGCTCCCACAGTGGATTGAGTTGAATTGCAGATCCATTGTGGGAGCGGGCTTGCTCGCGAAAGCGGTGTATCCGCTTACGAATATCTCAGCGCGTGAGCCGGCTCGATCTTCGCCGCCCGCAACGCCGGGTACACCGTTGCCAGGAAGCTCAGAATAAAGCCCGCCGAGCAGATCAACAGCACATCCCCACCCTGCAACTCCGAAGGCAGGTTACTGACGAAATACACGTCGGAACTGAAGATGTGCTGCCCGGTGACGCGCTCGACCCAGCCGACCATCTCACTGACGTTCAGCGCCGCGATCACGCCGAGCACGCCGCCGATGATGGTGCCGACAATCCCGATCACCGTGCCCTGCACCATGAAGATCGCCATGATCTGCCGTGGCGTGGCACCGATGGTGCGCAGAATCGCGATGTCCGCGCCCTTGTCATTCACCACCATGATCAGCGTGGCGATGATGTTGAACGCCGCCACCGCGACGATCATCAGCAACAGCAAGCCGATCATGGTTTTTTCCATTTTCATCGCACTGAACAGGCTGCCCTGGGTGTGGGTCCAGTCGTCAGCCTTGAACTCGGCACCCAGGCCTGCGGCGATGTCCGAAGAAACCTTCGGCGCGGCGTACAAATCCCTGACCGCCAGACGCACGCTCTGCACCTGATTCGGCTCCCAGTGCTGCATGGTTGCCGCGTCGGCCACGTGGATCAGACCCATGGAGCCGTCCAGTTCGGCACCGACCTTGAACACACCAACCACGTTGAGGCGCTGCATGCGCGGGGTGATGCCACCCGGCGCGGTGCTGACTTCCGGCACGATCAGGGTGATCTTGTCGCCGACATTGAGGCGGAAGCGGCGCGCGGTGATTTCACCGATCACCACGCCGAATTCGCCCGGCTTCAAGTCATCGAGACGGCCCTGCACGATGTGCTGGGCGACGATCGATACCTTGCCTTCCTGGGCCGGGTCGACGCCACTGATCTGGATCGGCTGCATCAAGCCCTTGTAGGACAGCATGCCTTCCATTTCGGTGAACGGCACGGCGGCGGTCACTTCAGGATTCTTCAGCGCGGCGGCGGCTACCGGCTGCCAGTCATCAATCGGCTTTACGCCGACGATGGTCGCGTGCGGCACCATGCCAAGGATGCGCGAGCTCATTTCGCGCTGGAAGCCGTTCATCACCGACAGCACCACGATCATCGCCAGCACGCCGAGGGCGAGACCGATCATCGAGGTCATCGAGATGAACGAAACAAAGCGATTGCGGCGCTTGGCGCGGGTATAGCGCGTGCCGATAAAGATCGATAACGGTCTGAACATTCGCTGGGGCACCGTATAAAAATAAAAGACCCGATGCCTTCACAGGCAGCGGGTTTCGGTCGGTCAGATGGGCGTCAGGCAGCCTTCCTGCAATTGCAGGACGCGGTCCATTTGGCGGGCCAGGTTCATGTCGTGAGTCACCACCAGGAACGCAGTGCGCATCGAGGTGCTGAGTTCCAGCATCAGATCCTGAATGCCTTCGGCGGTGTGCGAGTCTAGGTTGCCGGTCGGCTCGTCGAGCATCACCAGGCCAGGATTGTTAACCAGTGCCCGGGCAATGGCCACACGTTGGCGCTCGCCACCGGACAGTTCCGCCGGTTTGTGTTCCAGGCGATGGCCCAGCCCTACTCGCTCGAGCAACGCCGTGGCACGCTGACGCGCTTCAGGGATCGCGGTCTTGCCGATCAACAGCGGCATGCAGACGTTTTCCAGTGCGGTGAACTCCGGCAGCAAGTGGTGGAACTGGTACACGAACCCGAGAGCACGGTTACGCAGCAGGCCACGCTTCTTCTCGCTCAGCGCCGACAGTTCTTCGCCGTCGAGCCAGACGCTGCCCTCGGTCGGCGTGTCGAGACCGCCCAGCAGGTTGAGCAAAGTACTTTTGCCCGAACCGGATTTGCCGACGATCGCGACACGCTCGCCCGGGTGCAACTCCAGTTGCAGACCGGCCAACACTTGCACCGACTCCGGGCCTTCCTCGTAGGATTTGCCCAGGTTGCGGCAGCTCAAGATTGCTTTATCACTCATGCCCGACTCACTCATAACGTAGCGCCTCCGCCGGCTGGGTGCGCGCAGCACGCCAGGCGGGATACAGGGTGGCGAGGAAACTCAGGACCAACGCGGCGGCGCAGACCATGACCACGTCCTGGCTCTGCACCTGCGACGGCAGGTAATCGATGAAGTACACGTCGGCGTTGAGGAACTTGTGGCCGATCAGCCCTTCCAGCGCCGAAATCGCGGCGCTGACGTTCAACGCGGCAAAAATCCCGACCACGGCGCCGATGGCCGTACCGACCACGCCAATCACCGTGCCCTGCACCATGAACGTGCGCATGATCGTCCCTGGCGTGGCGCCAAGGGTACGCAGAATGGCGATGTCGCCCTTCTTGTCATTCACCACCATCACCAGCGTGGAAATGATGTTGAACGCGGCCACCGCGACGATCAGCAGCAACAGCAGGCCGATCATGGCTTTTTCCATGCGGATCGCCTGATACAGGTTGCCGTGGGTGCGGGTCCAGTCGCGGGCGTAGTAATGGTCTTCGCCCAGCTGCTGGGCGATGGTCCAGGCCACGCGTGGCGCCTGGAACAAGTCATCGAACTTCATCCGGATGCCCTGCACCTGATCAGGCTTCCAGCGGTGCATCTTCGCCAGATCCTGCAGGTTGGTGACGCCCAGGTAGCCGTCCAGCTCACCGGCGCCGACATGGAAAATGCCGACCACGGTAAAGCGCTTCATGCGCGGGAACATCCCGGCCGGGGTCACGCTGACCTCCGGCGCGACGAAGGTGACCTTGTCACCGAGGCCCACGCCCAGCTTGGTCGCGGCCTTGTCGCCGATGACGATGCCGAAGCTGCCCGGCGTCAGGTCGTCGAGTTTGCCCTGCTTCATGAAGTTGTCGATGATCGACACGTTGCGCTCAAGCGCAGGGTCGATGGCGTTGAGCAACACCTTGGACACCTGGCCGTTGTTGGTCAGCAAACCCTGCATCTGGGTGAACGGCGCAACGGCCGTCACCTCCGGGTTGCGTTTGACCTTGGCGGCCAGGCTTTGCCAATCGTTGATCGGCTCGCCAGATTCAAGGGTCGCGTGGGGCACCATGCCCAGCACGCGGGTGCGCATCTCATGATCGAAGCCGTTCATCACCGATAGCACCACGATCATCACGATCACGCCAAGGGCGAGCCCGATCATCGAAGTCAGGGAAATGAATGACACAAAATGATTGCGACGCTTTGCACGGGTATAACGCGTGCCGATAAATACGAAGAGAGGTCTGAACATGTCGGGGCTTGTTCGGAGGGAAAAGGAACGTCCTTGTGGCGGGGGTCGATAACCAGCTTTACACTCAGACCACCGCCGCTACCATGGGTTCGCCATGTCGACATTAGATGAAGAAGATCGCCGCGAATACTACCGTATCGAGGACACGATCGCACTGGAAATTCGGCCCCTGTCCGCTCCCGAAGCCGCAGGCCAGGAAGTGTTGCAGGATGCTTCCCCGCTGTTCAACCTGCTCAGCGAACTGCACCTGAGCGAATTCGAGTCGCAGCACCTGTTGCGCCAGATCAGCGAGCGTGATCGGGCCATTGCCGCGTTCCTCAAATCCCAGAACAAGCGCATCGACCTGCTCAGCCAGGTGGTCGCCCTGACCGTGCTCGGCCACATAGGCGAGCCGCAACCGGTGATCATTTCCGAAGGCGGGATCGACTTTCAGCACCCCACAGCGCTCGCCACCGGCGCGCACCTGTCGGTCAAACTGGTGCTGATGCCCCAGGCGCTCGGCCTGCTGCTGCGCGCCCGTGTCACCCATTGCGACCGCAAGGGCGACGGCTACGACGTTGGCACCGAGTTCGAACACTTGACCGACGCCCAGCGCCAGTTGCTCGCCCGTTATATCTTGCAGAAGCAGGCCCAGGAACGACGCCTGGCTCGCGAACAGAACGAATCCGGCATTTAAATTAAGGAAGCACCGTGACCCTCATCTACGGCCACCGCGGCGCCAAGGGCGAAGCACCGGAAAATACCCTGAGCAGTTTTCAGGAATGTCTCAAACACGGCGTGCGCCGTTGCGAACTGGATCTGCACCTGTCCAAGGACGGCGAGTTGATGGTGATCCACGACCCGACCCTCAAGCGCACCACTGACCGTCGCGGCAAAGTCGTCGAGCACACCGCTGCCGAGCTGGTGACCTACGACGCGCGCAAGGGCGGCCCGGGCTGGATCAAGCCATGCCCGATTCCGACGCTGGAAGAATTGTTCGAGAAGTGCGATTTCGAGCACTGGCAACTGGAAGTCAAAAGTGCTTCGCGCACCCGCGCAGCGACCACCGTGCTGGCGATTCGCGAAATGGCTCAGCGTCATGGCCTGCTGGACAAGGTGACGATCACCTCGAGTTCACGGGAAGTGCTGAAAGCGGCGCTGGATCTGGTACCGGACGTATCACGGGGATTGGTAGCCGAATACGCCTGGCTCGACCCGCTGAAGGTCGCGGCCAGCTATGGCTGTGAGATTCTGGCTTTGAACTGGACGCTGTGTACGCCGGAACGCCTGCAGAAGGCGCAGCGTCAGGGGCTGCATGTGTCGGTATGGACCGTCAACGAGCCTGCGCTGATGCGCAGACTCGCCGACTTCGGCGTTGACAGCCTGATTACAGACTTTCCCGGTTTGGCCACTGCCACCCTCGAGAATTGCTGAAATCGGTCTCCCCGGCCGGCTCAGGCCACCGGCCGGAGCCCGTCAAAAAAGCCGGTTGAGGCCGTCGTACGCCGCTACCCGATAGGCTTCGGCCATGGTCGGGTAGTTGAACGTGGTGTTGACGAAGTACTTCAACGTGTTCAGTTCGCCCGGCTGGTTCATGATCGCCTGACCGATGTGCACGATCTCCGAGGCCTGATAACCAAAGCAGTGAACGCCCAGCACTTCCAGGGTTTCACGGTGGAACAGGATCTTCAGCATGCCTTGCGGCTCGCCGGCGATCTGTGCCCGCGCCATGCTCTTGAAGAACGCCTTGCCCACTTCGTACGGCACTTTGGCCTGGGTCAGTTCCTGCTCGTTCTTGCCGATCGAGCTGATCTCCGGAATGGTGTAGATGCCGGTCGGCACGTCATTCACAAAGCGCCAGCTACCGTTATCGACGATGCTGCCGGCTGCCGAACGACCCTGGTCGTGGGCGGCACTGGCCAGGCTCGGCCAGCCGATCACGTCGCCTGCACCGTAGATGTTCGGCACGCAGGTGCGGTAGGCCTCGTCGACTTCGATCTGACCACGGCTGTTGACCTTGACGCCGATGTTTTCCAGACCGAGCTGATCGGTATTACCGGTACGGCCGTTGCACCAGAGCAAGGCGTCGGCCTTGATCTTCTTGCCGGACTTGAGGTGCAGGATCACGCCGTTGTCCACGCCTTCGACACGGTCGTAGTCTTCGTTGTGGCGCACGGTGATGTTGTTGTTGCTGAAGTGGTAGCTCAGCGCCTGGGAGATTTCCGAGTCGAGGAAGCTCAGCAACTGACCGCGGTTGTCCACCAGCTCAACCAGTACACCCAGACCGCTGAAGATCGAGGCGTATTCACAGCCGATCACGCCGGCGCCGTAAACAATCAGTTTGCGCGGGGTGTGGCCGAGGCTGAGGATGGTGTCGCTATCGTAGATACGCGGGTGGTGGAAATCGATGTCCGCCGGGCGATACGGACGCGAACCGGTGGCGATGATGATGTGCTTGGCCACCAGTTTCTCGACCACGCCGTTGGCGCAGACCACTTCGATGGTTTGTTCGTCGGCGAAGCTGCCGGTGCCGAAGAACACGTCGACGCGGTTACGGGCGTAGTAGCCGGTACGCGAAGCGACTTGTTTGGAAATGACTTTCTCGGCGCTTTTCAACACGTCCGGGAAGGAGAACCAGCGCGGCTCGCCGATCGCCCGGAACATCGGGTTGGTGTTGAACTGCATGATCTGCCGGACCGAGTGACGCAGGGCCTTGGACGGGATGGTTCCCAGGTGGGTGCAGTTACCGCCGACCTGGCGACGGCTGTCGACCATCGCCACCTTGCGCCCTGCTTTGGCGGCGTTCATTGCCGCGCCTTCTCCCGCCGGGCCGGAACCCAACACCACCACGTCGTAGTTGTAGACAGCCATGCGTACTCCTCAGAACAGGCCGCGGTGCCAGCAGCACCGACGGCTAAATCACGCCGAATCGCGGCGCGAAGGAACAATTGGGGGCCAGTAAAGAACCCGGACACAGTCTATAGAAGCGTCAACGCCGCGCACATTAACCCTTGGTCGCGTCGTAGGCTACTTTTGCCTGCACTACAACGCCAGCTTTCGTACTGTTCTCAGTCAACTTTTGCGCCACTGAGGCGCTCGAAAGCCTGACTGGTGCGGATGACGAAACCTGTATCGGCACGAATCACGAAGAATGCACCAATGTCATGTTTTTCGGCATAGTCCCAGGCCCTTTCCGGCCCGAGAATCAGCAACAACGTCGATAGTCCATCGGCCATCAGCGCTGAAGGATGAATCACCGTGACCGACGCCAGGTTGTGTAGGACCGGCGCCCCACTATGCGCATCGAAAGTGTGGGAATAGCGCCGACCGCCCTGCAGGAAATAATTGCGGTAATCACCGGAAGTGGAAACGCCGTAGCCGTCGACATTGATAACGCGCTCGGCCACCTGCTGGTCATCGCGCGGTTCCTCCAGCGCGATGCGCCATGCCGAGCCGTCAGGCTTTTTGCCTCTGGCCTTCAACTCGCCAGTGGCTTCGGCCAGATAGTCGCGGATGCCCATGGACTCGAGGCGAGCGGCAATGGTGTCCACCGCGTAACCGGCAGCGATGCTGTTGAAGTCGACTTCGACCGGCGCATCCTTGCACAAGCGGTCAGCGTCGATATGCAAATGGCGGTAGCCGACCCGCTGCAGGGCTTCGGCCACGGCGGCGGCGCTGGGGACTTTTTCTTCCCGACCTTGCGGGCCGAACCCCCACAGATTCATCAGCGGTTCGACGGTCAGGTCGTAGGAGCCTTCGCTTTGCACTGACAGTTGTTCGCCAACCCGGACCAGTTCGAGCACGGAGGCCGGCATCGTCTGACAGCTGTTTGCCGGCAAAGCGTTGAAGCGCTCGATGTCGGAGTCACTGCGATAGGTCGACATCTGGAGGTCGACGTCGGTGAGGATTTTTTCCACTTCACGCTGAACCTGCGCGGGTTCTGGAAGGCCGGCGTGGCGCACATACTTGATCGAATAAGTGCTGCCCATGGTCGGGCCACCGATGCTTTCCAGCGAATCGCCATTGCCGCAGCCGGACAAAGCGCCCACCAGCAGCAACAGGCCAATCAGCCGCTCTTTAGACAAATCCCCTACTCCCCACAACGAACCCTCTGACACAGCACCAGGCTGAAGATTATGCGCGAAACCCTGTAGGAGTGAGCCTGCTCGCGATAGCGGTAGCCCAACAAAAGATCTATTGGCTGATACGACGCTATCGCGAGCAGGCTCACTCCTACAGATTTTTCATTCACTTGATAGCGTCATGCTGGCCTTCGTAATGGCTATATCGTTTAAGCAGTGACCTAACCAGTTGTTGCCTAACGATCTTTATACACATATGGTTACAAAACTGTTCACGGGTACTGCCTGAGTTTGCCGCGTGACGGCGAGGACGTGTCTAGATCAGGGATATCCAATAAGACAGCCAACAGAGAGTACGAACCAATGTCCTCCACCACGGGCAAAGGCAAAGCGATTTTTCGCGTTGTCAGCGGCAATTTTCTCGAGATGTTCGACTTCATGGTCTACGGCTTCTATGCCACGGCCATCGCCAAAACCTTCTTCCCGGCCGACAGCGCCTTCGCCTCCCTGATGCTCTCCCTGGCAACGTTCGGTGCCGGCTTCCTGATGCGTCCGCTGGGGGCAATTTTCCTCGGCGCCTACATTGACCGGCATGGTCGTCGCAAGGGCTTGATCATCACGCTGGCGCTGATGGCTGCCGGTACGGTGTTGATCGCCTGCGTCCCCGGTTATGCCACCCTTGGCGTTGCCGCCCCACTGATCGTGCTGTTCGGCCGCTTGCTGCAAGGCTTCTCGGCCGGCGTCGAGCTGGGCGGGGTCTCGGTGTACCTGGCGGAAATCGCCACGCCGGGCCGCAAGGGCTTCTTCGTCAGTTGGCAGTCCGCCAGCCAGCAGGCAGCAGTGGTGTTTGCCGGCCTGCTCGGTGTTGGCCTCAACCACTGGCTGAGCCCGGAGCAGATGGGTGACTGGGGCTGGCGCGTGCCGTTCCTGATCGGCTGCATGATCGTTCCGGTGATCTTCGTCATTCGTCGTTCGCTGGAGGAAACTCCGGAATTCCAGGCGCGCAAACATCGCCCTACCCTGCGGGAAATCGTTCGCTCGATCGGTCAGAACTTTGGCATCGTCATCGCCGGCATGGCGCTGGTGGTGATGACCACGGTGTCGTTCTACCTGATCACCGCCTACACCCCGACCTTCGGCAAGGCTGAACTGCATTTGTCAGATTTCGACGCGTTGCTGGTGACGGTGTGCATCGGTCTGTCGAACTTCTTCTGGCTGCCGGTGATGGGCTCGCTGTCGGACAAGATCGGTCGCAAACCCCTGCTGCTGGCAGCGACCATTCTGGCGATCCTGACCGCTTACCCTGCCCTGTCGTGGCTGGTGGCGAATCCGAGCTTCAGCCATCTGCTGATCGTCGAACTCTGGCTGTCGTTCCTGTACGGCTCGTACAACGGCGCGATGGTGGTGGCACTGACCGAAATCATGCCGGTGGACGTACGAACCACCGGGTTCTCGCTGGCCTATAGCCTGGCGACTGCGACCTTCGGTGGCTTCACGCCGGCGGCGTGTACTTACCTGATTCATGTGCTGGACAACAAGGCTGCGCCGGGGATCTGGCTCAGCGGTGCGGCGGTGCTGGGGTTGATTGCGACGCTGGTGCTGTTCCGGGGCAACAAGCATGAACTGCGCACCGCGCAAGCTTCGATAGCCGGCGGCGCCCGCTAGGACGCCTTCGGGAGCAAGCCCCCTTCCACAGGGTTTTGTGTCGCACAAGAAACCTGTGAATACCACGAAAACCTGTGGGAGGGGACTTGCTCCCGAAGAGGCCGGTACAGGCAATAAAGATTTACCAGCCACACAAACAAAAACGCCCCGACCTAAGTCGGGGCGTTTTCATTTGCAGCGAGTGCTTAGCGCGGGAACGCTGGCGGGTTTACACCGGCCATGTCTTCCATCACGCGAACGACCTGGCAGCTGTAGCCGAACTCGTTGTCGTACCAGACGTACAGAACAACGCGGTTGTCCTGAACGATGGTCGCTTCAGCATCGACCACACCGGCGTGACGCGAACCCACGAAGTCAGTGGAAACCACTTCCTGCGAGTTGACGAAGTCGATTTGCTTGTGCAGATCGGAGTGCAGCGCCATGTAGCGCAGGTACTCGTTCATCTCTTCACGGGTGGCGGCTTTCTCAAGGTTCAGGTTGAGAATGGCCATCGACACGTTTGGCGTCGGAACACGGATCGCGTTACCGGTCAGCTTGCCAGCCAGCTCAGGCAGGGCCTTGGCAGCAGCGGTGGCAGCACCGGTCTCGGTGATTACCATGTTCAGCGCGGCGCTACGACCACGACGATCACCCTTGTGGAAGTTGTCGATCAGGTTCTGGTCGTTGGTGTACGAGTGAACGGTTTCGACGTGACCGTTGATGATCCCGAACTTGTCATTCACAGCCTTGAGCACCGGCACGATGGCGTTGGTGGTGCAGGAAGCGGCGGACACGATCTTGTCGTCAGCGGTGATTTCGTTGTGGTTGATACCGTGAACGATGTTCTTCAGTTTGCCTTTGCCAGGCGCGGTCAGAACAACGCGGGAGACACCCGGGCATTGCAGGTGCTGGCCCAGACCATCGGCGTCACGCCATACACCGGTGTTGTCCACCAGCAGCGCGTCTTTGATGCCGTACTGGGTGTAATCCACCTCGGTCGGGTTCTTCGCGTAGATCACCTGAATCAGGTTACCGTTGGCGGTGATGGTGTTGTTTTCTTCGTCGATGACGATGGTGCCGTTGAACGGACCGTGTACCGAATCGCGACGCAGCAGGCTGGCGCGCTTGGTCAGGTCGTTGTCGGCGCCTTTGCGCACGACGATGGCACGCAGACGCAGACCGTCGCCACCACCGGTTTTCTCGATCAGGATGCGCGCCAGCAGACGGCCGATACGACCGAAGCCGTACAGGACAACGTCAGTGCCTTTACGGGCCGATGCGTTTTGCTGGCCAACCACGTCAGCCAGTTCTTCGCGAACGAACTGCTCGGCACTGCGGCCATTGCCTTCGCTGCGGAATTTGAACGCCAACTTGCCCAGGTCTACCGAAGCCGCGCCGAGCTTGAGCTCGCTCATGGCCTTGAGCAGTGGGAATGTTTCGTGGACGGAGAGTTCGCTGTCGTCGGAAGAACGGTGGCGAGCAAAGCGGTGGGCTTTGAGAATCGCGATGACAGACTGGTTGATCAGGCTGCGGCCATAGATCGAGCTCACCACGTTGTTATTGCGGTAGAGCTGACCGATAAGCGGAATCATCGCTTCTGCGAGAGCTTCACGGTCGATCCATTCACCAAGACACTGGTCGGGCTTCTGAGTCACGGTAACCTTCCACATGTAGGGGCAGAAAAAAGGGGCTACATTATGCCGCCGAGAACCTCGCGTAGCAATGCGCGCTTGTCGCGCAATCGGTAACAAAATTCCGTTCAAAAAAATTACGCCCCGCGCAAGCCCAGTAAAACCGGGGCTTTCAGCGCAGTCAATTTTTCGACGACTGTTAGACGATGTCTGTAACCCTCCGTAACACCAGTCGATTTCGGCACTACATAACCGCAAAAAAGTGCTCGTTTTTATGGTTACCACTACATTTCGCGCAAACAGCGAAGATAGACGCAGTCTGCAACTGACAGGCGGCACCGGACGCCGCTACAATTACCGACTTTGTCGCAAAGCCTGGAGCTCAACCTTCCGTGCCCGTTCTGCGTCTACCGCTTCTCCCTGCCGCGGCAGGTAAACAGCATTGGGGCAACCTGCCCGGTGCTGCCCTCAGCCTCGCGATTGCCGAGGCTGCCAGCGCTGCCAAGCGCTTCACCTTGCTACTGACCGCCGACAGCCAGAGTGCCGAACGGCTGGAACAGGAGCTGAGCTTCTTCGCCCCGGATTTGCCCGTCCTGCATTTTCCCGACTGGGAAACCCTGCCCTACGACCTGTTCTCGCCGCACCAGGACATCATTTCCCAGCGTATTGCCAGCCTGTATAGATTGCCGGAGCTGGCACACGGCGTACTGGTGGTGCCGATCACCACCGCGCTGCACCGTCTGGCGCCGACCAAATTCCTGCTCGGCAGCAGTCTGGTGCTGGATGTCGGGCAGAAGCTCGACGTCGAACAGATGCGCTCGCGGCTTGAAGCCAGTGGCTATCGCTACGTCGACACGGTCTATGAGCACGGCGAGTTCACCGTTCGCGGCGCACTGATCGACCTGTTCCCGATGGGCAGCAAGCTGCCGTATCGCATCGACCTGTTCGACGACGAAATCGAAACCCTGCGCACCTTCGATCCGGAAAACCAGCGTTCCATCGACAAGGTCGATTCGGTCAAGCTGCTGCCGGCCCGCGAATTCCCGCTGCAGAAAGATGCGGTCACCCGCTTCAAGGCGCGCTTTCGCGAGCGCTTCGACGTCGACTTCCGTCGCTGCCCGATCTTCCAGGACCTGAGCAGCGGCATTACCCCGGCCGGCATCGAGTACTACCTGCCGCTGTTCTTCGACGAAACCTCGACCCTCTTCGACTACCTGCCGCAGGACACCCAGGTCTTCTCGCTGCCGGGCATCGAACAAGCGGCGGAAAATTTCTGGAACGACGTGCGCAATCGTTATGAAGAACGCCGCGTCGATCCTTCGCGTCCTTTATTGCCACCCGCAGAATTGTTCCTGCCGGTGGAAGACTGCTTTGCCCGCCTCAAGAGCTGGCCACGCGTGGTCGCCAGCCAACAGGATGTGGAACCCGGCGCCGGCCGTGAGCGTTTCCCGGCGCAGGCTCTGCCAAATCTGGCAATCGAAGCCAAGGCCACGCAGCCGCTGGCGGCGCTTTCGGCATTCCTCGACGAATTCCCCGGGCGCGTGCTGTTCACTGCCGAATCGGCGGGCCGTCGCGAAGTCTTGCTGGAGCTGCTGGAACGCCTGAAGCTACGACCGAAAACCGTCGAGAGCTGGCCGGACTTCGTCAGCAGCAAAGATCGCCTGGCGATCACCATTGCGCCGCTCGACGAAGGCCTGATGCTCGACGACCCGGCGTTGGCGCTGGTGGCCGAGAGCCCGCTGTTCGGGCAGCGCGTGATGCAGCGTCGGCGTCGCGAGAAGCGTGCAGACGGCAACAACGACGCAGTGATCAAAAACCTCACCGAGCTGCGCGAAGGCGCGCCAGTGGTGCATATCGATCACGGTGTCGGACGTTATCTGGGCCTGACGATTCTGGAGATCGACAGCCAGGCCGCCGAGTTCCTCACCCTGGAATACGCCGAGAACGCCAAGCTGTACGTGCCGGTGGCCAACCTGCATTTGATCGCACGCTACACCGGCAGCGATGACGCGTTGGCGCCACTGCACCGCCTCGGCTCCGAAACCTGGCAGAAAGCCAAGCGCAAAGCGGCCGAGCAGGTTCGCGACGTCGCCGCCGAACTGCTCGACATCTACGCCCGTCGCGCCGCCCGCGAAGGCTACGCGTTCGCCGACCCGAAGGCCGATTACGCCACGTTCAGCGCCGGCTTCCCGTTCGAAGAAACCCCGGACCAGCAGTCGACCATCGAAGCGGTGCGCGAAGACATGCTCGCGCCAAAACCGATGGACCGCCTGGTCTGCGGCGACGTCGGTTTCGGCAAGACCGAAGTGGCGATGCGCGCAGCGTTCATCGCCGTGCACGGCGGTCGTCAGGTGGCAATTCTGGTGCCGACCACCCTGCTCGCCCAACAACACTACAACAGCTTCCGCGACCGCTTCGCCGACTGGCCGGTGACCGTGGAAGTGATGAGCCGCTTCAAATCGGCCAAGGAAGTCAACGCGGCAATCGCCGACTTGGCGGAAGGCAAGATCGACATCGTCATCGGCACGCACAAGTTGCTGTCCGACGACGTGAAGATCAAAAACCTTGGCCTTGTGATCATCGACGAAGAACACCGCTTCGGTGTCCGTCAGAAAGAACAACTCAAGGCCCTGCGCAGCGAAGTCGACATTCTTACGCTGACCGCCACGCCGATTCCGCGCACGCTGAACATGGCAGTGTCGGGCATGCGCGACCTGTCGATCATCGCCACGCCACCGGCGCGACGCCTGTCGGTACGCACCTTCGTCATGGAGCAGAACAAGAGCACGGTCAAAGAGGCCCTGCTACGTGAACTGCTGCGCGGTGGTCAGGTTTACTACTTGCACAACGACGTGAAGACCATTGAGAAGTGCGCGGCGGATCTCGCCGAACTGGTGCCGGAAGCACGGATCGGCATCGGCCACGGGCAGATGCGCGAGCGCGAACTCGAACAGGTGATGAGCGACTTCTACCACAAGCGCTTCAACGTGCTGATTGCCTCGACCATCATCGAGACCGGCATCGACGTGCCGAGCGCCAACACCATCATCATCGAGCGCGCCGACAAGTTCGGGCTGGCGCAACTGCACCAGTTGCGTGGTCGCGTCGGCCGCAGTCACCACCAGGCTTACGCCTACCTGCTGACCCCGCCGCGCCAGCAAATCACCTCGGACGCCGAAAAACGTCTTGAAGCGATTGCCAATACTCAGGACCTCGGCGCCGGTTTTGTACTGGCAACCAACGACCTGGAGATCCGCGGCGCTGGCGAACTGCTCGGCGACGGTCAGAGCGGGCAGATTCAGGCCGTGGGTTTCACGCTGTACATGGAAATGCTCGAGCGCGCGGTGAAATCGATACGCAAGGGCGAGCAACCGAACCTCGATCAACCGCTCGGCGGTGGCCCTGAGGTCAACCTGCGCGTGCCGGCGCTGATTCCGGAAGACTATCTGCCGGATGTGCATGCACGCCTGATTCTGTACAAGCGCATCGCTTCGGCCACCGACGAGGAAGGCCTGAAGGATCTGCAAGTCGAGATGATCGACCGTTTCGGCCTGCTGCCGGAGCCTACGAAGAACCTGGTGCGCATCACTGCGCTCAAGTTGCAGGCCGAGCAATTGGGTATCAAAAAGGTCGATGGCGGCCCGCAAGGCGGACGCATCGAGTTCGCCGCCCAAACGCCGGTCGACCCGATGACCTTGATCAAACTGATCCAGACTCAGCCAAAACGCTACAAATTCGAAGGCGCCACGATGTTCAAGTTCCAGGTGCCGATGGAGCGCCCGGAAGAGCGCTTTAATACTGTAGAGGCGCTGTTCGAGCGTCTCCTCCCGAAAACTGTTTGAAGGACGCCGCATGCGCCTGTTTCGCTCACTGACTTTGCTACTGACCTTCGTAGCACCGATGGCGTTTGCCGATGACCTGTATCAGGTCGAAATGATTCTGGTCCGGCAGAACGCTGTACCGGCGATCGTCAGCCGTGCCGCCCCGGAAGACTGGGCCGCCGGCGCTCAGCGACTGGACGCTGCCAGCCAGCGCACGCCTGCACTGGGTGAGGTTGCCAGCAAACTCACCGCCAGCGGCGACTACAGCGTACTGCTGCACAAGGCTTGGCAGCAGACCCTCGGCGAGGCGCCGACCAAGGTGGCGGTCAGCGACGGCAAGGAACAGTTCGGCCAATTCCCGATCGAGGGCACCCTGGAACTGAAACTGGGACGCTTCACCGATGTGAACGCCGACTTCTGGGTCAACCAGATCGACACCAACGGCATGGTCACCGCCAGCGAACGCCTGAAGCAGGACAGCCACACCAAAAACGGCCAACTCAACTATCTCGACAACGGCCACCTGGCCCTGCTGATCAAGATCACTTCCCTGACGGCGCCTGCGCCACGGGAAGCGCCTGAAGCCATTCCGGACTGATCGAAGTCCTTATGTCCCCGCCCCTGAGTAAACCGTTGGCACCCTCCTGGGTCAGCCGATTCAAGGAACAGAGCCTGGAGCGTGGCCGCCGCTACGCCCTGGAGAATCGAGTACGCATAGCCGAAGTGGGCGATGCCACCATCACCGCCAGCTGCGAAGGCTCTGGCGGCAATGTCTACCGTCAGACCATTCACCTGCGCGAGTCAGCCAAAGGCACCCTGCTGCTGGTTGACGCCGCTTGCACCTGCCCGGTGCGCAGCAACTGCAAACATTGCGCAGCGGTGCTGCTGCAAGTGCAGGAAACCCTCGAGTACCCTGCCGCCGCGAAAGACGCCGAACTGCTGGAAAAGCTCCAGGCCGTCCTCGAAAACCGCAGCCCCAAGGCGCCGCCGCAAGTGCTGGTGGACAATGTGCAACCGGTGCCGCGCCTGTGGCTGGCAAGCGTCGAATTCAGCGCGTTCGAGCCGCGCAACGGCAAGATGCAGCGGTACATCCAGCATCGGGCGGCGCTGTCGTTCAGCTATCTGGATGAATACGTCAGCGGACAGAAAAACAGCGACATCCTGATCCGCCAGGAAGCACAGACCCTGCGGATAAAACGCCACCCCGAAGTGGAACAGTCCTACCGCGAACAGTTACGCATCCTCGGCTTTCGTATCGCCACCCGCCAGAGCAAAGCCCTGCCGGAAAGCGCCGGCGAGCTGTACGAGATGGTCAACGACAGCGCCTGGCTGACGTTCACCCTCAACGAACTGCCGAAGCTGCGCACCCAAGGCTGGGAATTGCAGATCGATGAGGAATTCGGCTTCGATCTGACTGCTGTCGACGATTGGTACGCCACGGTCGAACAGACACCGGAACGCGACTGGTTCGATCTGGAACTGGGGATCATCGTCAATGGCGAACGCCTGAGCCTGCTGCCGATCCTGCTCAATCTGATGCGTTCGCACACGGAAATCCTCAACCCGGAACGTCTGGCGCGCCGCCGCGATGACGAGCTGATTCTGGTCAATATTCCGCAACGCAACAGTGAACATGGACCGCTGCAAGTGGCCCTGCCCCTTGGCCGACTGAAACCGGTACTGGCGACGCTGGGCGAGTTTTACTTGCAGGAGCCGGGCGAAACCACCCTGCGCCTGAGCAAGGCCGACGCCACACGGCTCAACTCGCTGGAAGGCATTCCACTGCTGTGGGAGGGTGGCGAACAGATCCGCAGCTTCGCCCAACGCCTGCGCGACATCCGTGATTACACAGCCAAGGCACCGAAGGGCTTGAATGCGACGCTGCGCCCTTATCAGCTCGAAGGGTTGAGCTGGATGCAGTCCTTGCGTCAGCTTGAGGTAGGCGGGATTCTTGCGGACGACATGGGTCTGGGTAAAACCCTGCAGACCCTGGCGCACATTCTCAGCGAGAAAAACGCCGGACGCCTGGATCGACCATGCATGGTGGTCATGCCCACCAGCCTGATCCCGAACTGGCTCGATGAGGCTGCACACTTCACGCCGCAACTGAAAGTGGTCGCGCTGTATGGCGCCAACCGGAAAAAGCATTTCGATAATCTGGCTGACTTCGACCTGATCCTGACCACCTACGCACTGCTGCCCAAGGACGTCGAGCGTCTGGCGCAACAGCCGCTGCACGTGCTGGTGCTGGATGAAGCGCAGTACATCAAGAATCCCAATAGCAAAGCAGCGCAGGCCGCCCGCGAACTCAACGCGCGCCAACGCCTGTGCCTGAGCGGTACACCGCTGGAAAACCACCTCGGTGAGTTGTGGTCGCTGTTCCACTTTCTGCTGCCCGGCTGGCTCGGCGATATAAAAAGCTTCAATGCCGACTACCGCGTGCCCATCGAAAAGCGCGCCAGCGAAGTCAGACTTCAGCACCTCAATGGTCGGATAAAACCGTTTCTGCTGCGCCGTACCAAGGAACAGGTGGCCACCGAGCTGCCGCCCAAGACCGAGATCATCCACTGGGTCGAACTCAACGAAGCCCAGCGTGATGTCTACGAGACCATGCGCCTGGCGATGGACAAGAAAGTCCGTGACGAAATCACCCGCAAGGGTGTCGCGCGCAGCCAGATCATCATTCTGGAAGCATTGCTCAAGCTGCGTCAGGTGTGCTGCGACTTGCGCCTGGTCAACGACGCCACCCTGCCCGCTCGTGGCAGCAGCTCAGGCAAGCTCGACAGCCTGATGGAAATGCTCGAGGAGCTGTTCGAGGAAGGTCGACGGATTTTGCTGTTTTCGCAGTTCACCTCGATGCTGACGCTGATCGAAGACGAACTGAAAAAGCGCAATGTCGCCTACGCACTGCTGACCGGGCAGACCCGTGATCGACGCACGCCAGTGAAGGAATTTCAGAGCGGCAAGCGTCAGATCTTTCTGATCAGCCTGAAGGCCGGCGGCGTCGGCTTGAACCTGACCGAAGCGGATACGGTGATTCATTACGATCCGTGGTGGAACCCGGCAACCGAGAATCAGGCGACTGATCGCGCGTATCGGATCGGCCAGGAAAAACCGGTGTTCGTCTACAAGATGATTGCCCGGGGCACAGTGGAAGAGAAGATTCAGCACCTGCAGAAGGAAAAATCCGACTTGGCAGCGGGCGTGCTGGATGGGCGCAAGGCCGGGGACTGGAAACTGCAGAGTGATGATATTGAAGCGCTGTTTGCGCCGCTGCCGGACAAGTTCGACAAGCGTTGAGCGCTGCAGTGTTGGTCAGAAAGCTTTCGCGAGCAGGCTCGCTCCCACAGGGGATTTGTGATTGCCACAGATCCAGTGTGGGAGCGAGCCTGCTCGCGAATGGGTCGACTCGGTCCGAAGCCAGACTCAGCCCTTGAGCACCCGCGCCAACGTCGACTTCACCTGGCCCATCCCGTCATGCAGCGCCTGCTCGATCTCGGCCATGGTGATCACCGCCGTGGTCTTGCCCGCTGCCGGGTTCACCACCAGCGACAGGCAGGCGTAATCAAGGTCCAGCTCACGGGCCAATGCCGCTTCCGGCATGCCGGTCATGCCAACGATGTCGCAGCCGTCGCGCTCCAGACGCACGATCTCCGCCACCGTTTCCAGGCGCGGGCCCTGGGTGCAGGCATACACGCCTTGATCGCTGTACTCGCAGCCTTCAGCAGCCAGCGCGGCGATCAATTGCTGACGCAACGGCTCGCTGTAGGGGAAGCTGAAGTCGATGTGAGTGACGTGTTCCAGATCATCGGCGAAAAACGTGTGCTCGCGACCGCTGGTGTAGTCGACGATCTGATGCGGCACGCAGAAGTGTCCAGTGCCCATGGCGGGATGAATCCCACCCACCGCGTTGACCGCGATGATCGCCTCGGCGCCGGCCTGCTTCAGGGCCCACAGGTTGGCGCGGTAGTTGACCTTGTGTGGCGGGAAGCGGTGCGGATGGCCGTGACGGGCGAGGAACAGCACTTCCTTGCCAGCGTACTCGCCGACCTGCACTTCAGCCGACGGCGCACCATAAGGCGTATCCACCGCCAACGACTGACGAATGCTCAAGCCTTCAAGCTGAGTCAGGCCGGTGCCACCGATGATTGCGTAAACCGTCATAACGAATGAGTCCTTAATCGATCAATTGAGCGTCTTTGAGCGCGCCGATGGCAGTGAGCCAACGCGGATCCTGACGATAGTCGGTGCTGGCAAACGCCTGTCCGCGCATCCGCGCAATGCGCGCGGACGGTTTGACCTTCATCCGTTGTGCAGCGCTCAGGGCCAGTTCGGCCGCAGCACGGTCGTTGCACACCAGGCCCATGTCGCAACCAGCGCTGAGCGCGGCCTCGATACGGCTGGCGGCGTCACCGACCACGTGGGCGCCGGCCATCGACAGGTCGTCGCTGAAGATCACACCGTCAAATTGCAACTCGCCGCGCAGGATGTCCTGCAACCAGCGGCGGGAGAAACCGGCAGGCTGCGAATCGACTTGCGGATAAATCACATGCGCCGGCATCACCGCCGCCAGTTGCTTGCTGAGCCTGGCGAACGGCACGAGGTCGTTGGCGCGGATTTCGTCGAGACTGCGCTCGTCGTTCGGGATGGCCACGTGGGAGTCGGCTTCAGCCCAGCCATGACCGGGGAAATGCTTTCCGGTGGCAGCCATGCCGGCGCTGTTCATGCCGCGGATAAACGCTCCGGCAAGCAATGCGGCGCGCTCGGGGTCACCCTCGAACGACCGGGTGCCGACCACGGCGCTGCGCTGGTAGTCCAGGTCCAGCACCGGGGCGAAACTCAGGTCGAGGCCGACCGCCAGCACCTCGGTGGCCATGATCCAGCCGCATTGCTCGGCGAGGTATTCGGCATTCGGATTGTCAGCAATGGCGCGCATCGCCGGCAAGCGCACAAAGCCCTGACGCAAGCGCTGCACACGACCACCCTCCTGGTCCACCGCCAGCAACAGGTCCGGGCGAATGGCGCGAATCGCGGCGCTCAACTCCCGCACCTGGCGCGGATGCTCGATATTACGGGCAAAAATGATCAGGCCGCCCACTTCGGGCTGGCGCAACAATTGGCGATCCTCGGCCGTCAGCCAAGTACCGGCGACGTCCACCATCAACGAGCCTTGCAGGCCAGCAGTCATAGAGATTCCTTGAAAACGAAAAACCCGTCCCGCACGACATCGCCACCGAGGGCAGTGCCCGGCAGGTTGGCGATGGTCATGGGAAACGGGTTCAGAACGAGAGTCGACATGGGCGGCTAGCTTAGCGGATGTAAACTGCCGCGCCCACCCGTGCGCGGTTAAACCTTGGCGGCCACCGGGGTCGATTTGCTGCGGGGGCGAAGTTGCGCTGTCGCCATCGCCGGGTCGGTGACACCGGTTTCGGCGCGCATGCCGGCAGCGAGGAACGGCACCATCAGGCGCATCACCTGCTCGATCGAGGTATTGACGCCGAAATCGGTCTCGGCAATCGCACGCAAGGCCTTGATCCCCGACATGCTGAACGCCGCCGCACCAAGCATGAAGTGCACGCGCCAGAACAGCTCGATAGGCGGAATCCGTGGGGCTGCCTCATTGACCAGCAGCATGTAGCGGCGGAACACCTTGCCGTACATGTCTTCCAGATAACGACGCAGGTGGCCCTGGCTCTGACTGAACGCCAGGCCCAGCAAGCGCATGAAGATCGACAGGTCATTACCGCTGCGTGGCTGCACCACCAGCGCCTGCTCAACGAGGATCTCCAGCAGCTCTTCAAGCGTCGGCTTGTTTTCAGGCTTGGCCTGACGCCGCTCCAGCTCTTTATCGAGGCTGATGCAGAACGGCCCGAGGAAGCGCGAGAACACTGCCTGGATCAGGGCTTTCTTGGAGCCGAAATGATAATTCACCGCAGCCAGGTTGACGCCGGCCTTGCTGGTGATCAAACGCAATGAGGTTTCCGCGAAACCTTTCTCCGCGAACAACTGTTCGGCAGCATCAAGAATGCGTTCAACGGTTTCCGACTGGGCCATGGCTACTCCGCCTGACAAACACTTGTTTGAAACATACGTTTCAACCTGTGCCTTGTCAAGCCTGCCAGTTCGTTTTGGGAATGGTCGGTCAGCTATTTAACCACACTCACCCGCGCCATTAATAAGCGTGGCCGCCGACCGTCCGGCGGCCTGCAAAAAAACGGGCATTGCCAAGACCGCTTCACTGTATATAATCCCAGTCACTGTATAAAAAGACAGAGCGATCAATATGCTAAAGCTGACGCCACGCCAAGCCGAGATTCTGGCCTTTATCAAACGTTGCCTTGAAGACAACGGCTACCCGCCAACCCGCGCGGAAATCGCTCAGGAGCTGGGCTTCAAATCGCCGAACGCGGCTGAAGAACACCTCAAGGCGCTCGCCCGCAAAGGCGCCATCGAGATGACCCCGGGCGCCTCGCGCGGCATTCGCATCCCGGGCTTCGAAGCCAAGGCTGACGACTCCACCCTGCCGATCATTGGCCGGGTCGCCGCCGGCGCACCGATCCTCGCCCAGCAGCACATCGAAGAATCCTGCAACATCAACCCGGCCTTCTTCCATCCCCGCGCCGACTATCTGCTGCGCGTGCACGGCATGAGCATGAAGGACATCGGCATTTTCGACGGTGACCTGCTGGCGGTACATACCACCCGCGAGGCACGTAATGGCCAGGTCGTGGTTGCACGTATCGGTGACGAAGTGACCGTCAAGCGCTTCAAGCGTGAAGGCAGCAAGGTCTGGCTGATTGCCGAAAACCCCGAGTTCGCCCCTATCGAAGTGGACCTGAAAGATCAGGAACTGGTGATCGAAGGCTTGAGTGTCGGCGTAATCCGCCGCTAAAGGAGGCTTTATGCAGTTCCCACACACACCTCAGCAAACACAACTGCCTCTATTCGAAGCGTTTCTGGCACAACCGATGGCGCCGACCCTGAAAGACGTGGTCGAGCGCCCCTGGATTGCCGAACCGGAAGTATTCAGTGAGCTGTCACTGCGCGGTGCAGCAGGGAACTGCCTGAACCTGCTCGCCCCGATCCTTCGCGAACTGAGCGAGGATCAGGATGCACGCTGGCTGACACTGATTGCCCCGCCTGCCAGCCTGACCCAGACCTGGCTGCGCGAGGCCGGCCTGAACCGCGAACGCATCCTGCTGTTGCAGCCACGGGGCGCGCAAAGCGCACAGCAACTGGCGTGTGAAGCACTGCGCCTGGGTCGCAGCCACACGGTCGTGACCTGGCTCAACCCGCTGAACACCGGCTCACGGCAACAACTGATCAGCGCTGCCCGCATAGGCGACGCGCAGAGCTTGAACATTCGATTGGGTTGATTCACTTGTAACTCGCGCTGTGTGAAGCGCATGGCTTCTCCAGGGACAGAGAAGCCGACTTGATACAGTACCGGCTAACGCCGAAAGGCAGGGGATCAGTGAAGAACCCGCGGCCCCTCTTCCTTATCAAATTCGCCTTCAACCATACGACCGGCCATCTGCACGCCGACGCTCAACATCGCCTTGGCGATTTCCACGTGCTGGCCTTGCAGGAACGCCTTGGCATCCTCGGAGAAATCCAGCGTCACCAGAGAACCCTCGTCCTCAGCCCTGCGCAGTTCGATTCGGCCGTCTGGTAACTCGACAATTTCTAGAAAGGACGTTGGCATATAGGTCTGTTCTCCACGAAAGGCAGGGATTATATAGACATCATTCGGGCTTCGCTCGGGATCTTGACCAGCAGCATGTTTCAGATTGCCACCGTGTCAATTGTCCTCAGCATTCGTTCAAGCCTTCGCGAAAACGAATGGCCAGCCCCTTGAGATTCTGCCGCCAGCTCTCCAGCTCTTCGCGACTCAACTCCTGCGGCGCCTCCTCTTCATCCAGATTAACGGCCTGAATCAATGGCTGTGTCACATCACCCTTTGGCTTGTGTGGCACCCGTGGTGGCTGGAACAGCGCCGAATGTGCCGCCAACAGTTTCGCCAGCCAGGTTTCAGGATTGCCGGCCAGCTCAACCATCTCCGCCAACTCAGGGATCGCAATCGATTCCAGAACCTCACGAGTCAGAAGCGTTTCTGCCCGCGGCGCATTAGCCTGAGGCAAACGGTAGAAACCGGCGATCTCATGACACAGCCCCAAAAGCGCTCCGTAAAGGTGGAACAACGCCGATTCACGCCCTGCCTGAATCAACGCCAACGAGTTCATCGCACGGCCTTCTTCGGCGCGAGCCAGGGCTTCCAGCGACAGGCCGGCAAAATAGATCTTCTGATTGGTGCGGGTATAGAGTTCGTGCGCCATGCCGGCAGTCTCCACAACGAAATAATTGCGTCACACAGGCCGGACAGTGTCATGGATCAGCCGATCCCACCGCAAGCACAAAACAAAAAGGCCGCATGAAAACCCGAGGGTCATCATGCGGCCTTGTGTGTATCGGACTAGCGCTTACTCAGCCTTGGCTTTCGTGCGCTTGTCTTCAACGGTCCACTTGCCACCGTCGTAGTAAGCTTTCCAGCCGGTAGGCTTGCCGTCGACCTCGGTCTGCACGTATTGCTCCTTGGTCTTGCGGCTGTAGCGGATAACGGCTGGCAGACCATCAGGATCCTTCTGCGGCGCTTCGCACAGGAAGTGATACTTCGGATCGATCTCGTCCTTGTGCGGCAGAATTTCGATCACCAGCGGAGCACGGGTCTCACGATTTTTCGGGAACTGGCTGGCTGCCAGGAACAGACCGGACGCACCGTCGCGCAGGATGTAGGTGTCGTTGACCTTTTCGCATTTCAGCTCAGGCATCTTCACCGGGTCCATCTTCGGCGGCGCCGCATCACCGCTCTTGAGCAGTTTGCGGGTGTTTTTGCACGTCGGGTTGGTGCACCCGAAGAACTTGCCGAAACGGCCAGTCTTGAGCTGCATCTCGCTGCCGCACTTGTCGCATTCCAGGCTCGGGCCTTCGTAGCCCTTGATGCGATAGCTGCCTTCTTCGATTTCGTAGCCAGCGCAATCCGGGTTGTTACCGCAGATGTGCAGCTTGCGCTTCTCGTCGAGCAGGTAAGCGTCCATCGCCGTGCTGCAGATAGGGCAGCGATGCTTGCCACGCAGTACCAACGATTCCGACTCGCCTTCGTCGTCTGCGGCAATCTCGTCGCCCGGCACCAGATTGACAGTGGCCTTGCAGCGCTCTTTCGGCGGCAGGCTGTAGCCCGAGCAACCGAGGAACACACCGGTCGATGCGGTACGGATCTGCATCGGGCGGCCGCACGTGGTGCAAGGGATATCGGTCATGACCGGCTGGTTGGCACGCATGCCGCTATCCGGGTTTTCGGCTACTTCGAGTTTCTTTTTGAAATCGCCGTAGAACTCGTCCAGCACGTTTTTCCAGTCGCGCTCGCCCTGGGCCACGTCATCGAGGTTCTCTTCCATGCCGGCAGTGAAGCCGTAGTCCATCAGGTTCGAGAAGCTCTCCGACAGACGCTCGGTGACGATGTCACCCATCTTTTCCGAATAAAAACGACGGTTGTGCAGGGTCACATAGCCGCGATCCTGAATGGTCGAAATGATCGCAGCGTAGGTCGAAGGACGACCGATACCGCGCTTTTCCATTTCCTTGACCAGGCTGGCTTCGGAGTAGCGTGCCGGCGGCTTGGTGAAGTGCTGGGACGGATCAAGCTTGATCAGCTTCATCACGTCGCCCTGCGCCATGTCCGGCAGAACGTCGTCATCGCCAGGCTTGGCGATCTGCGGCATCACGCGGGTGTAACCGTCGAACTTCAGAATACGGCCCTTGGCACGCAGCTCGAAGTCGCCAGCACCTACGCTGACAGTGGTCGACAGGTATTGCGCCGGCAGCATCTGGCAAGCGAGGAACTGGCGCCAGATCAGCTCGTAGAGGCGCTCGGCATCACGCTCCATGCCTGCAAGCTTGCTCGGTGTGGTGTTGGCGTCGGAAGGACGAATCGCTTCGTGAGCCTCCTGTGCGCCTTCTTTGCTGCTGTAGACGTTTGGCGTTTCCGGCAGGTACTTCTTGCCGAACTCGTCTTCGATGTAGGTACGCGCCATCGCCACGGCATCGGCCGAGAGGTTGGTCGAGTCGGTACGCATATAAGTGATGTAGCCGGCTTCGTACAGACGCTGGGCCATCATCATGGTTTTCTTCACGCCGAAGCCCAGGCGGTTACTCGCGGCCTGCTGCAGGGTGGACGTGATGAACGGCGCCGAAGGCTTGCTGCTTGTCGGCTTGTCTTCGCGCTTGACGATGCTGTAGCTGGAAGACTTGAGCTTCTCCAGCGCGGCCATGGCCTGAGCTTCGTTGAGCGGCTTGAAGGCTTCGCCTTTCTCGCGAGCTACTTCGAAACGCACGGTCGAGCCTTTGGCGGTGCCGAGGTCAGCGTGAACTTCCCAGTACTCTTCCGGGTTGAACGCACGGATTTCACGCTCACGCTCGACTACCAGCTTCACGGCAACCGATTGCACGCGGCCGGCGGACAGGCCACGGGCGATTTTCGACCACAGCAGTGGCGAAACCATGTAACCCACGACGCGGTCAAGGAAGCGACGCGCCTGCTGAGCGTTTACACGATCGATGTCCAGTTCGCCAGGCTCGGAGAAGGCTTCCTGAATCGCCTTCTTGGTGATTTCGTTGAACACCACGCGCTTGTAGCGGCTGTCGTCACCACCGATGGCTTCGCGCAGGTGCCAGGCAATGGCTTCCCCCTCGCGATCCAAGTCGGTTGCGAGATAGATGGTGTCAGCATCTTTGGCGAGCCGGCGCAGCTCTTCGATGACCTTCTCCTTGCCCGGGAGGATCTCGTACTTGGCTTTCCAGCCATGATCGGGATCGACACCCATGCGCGAGACCAGCTGCTTGCGCGCCTTCTCTTTAGGGGAGAGCACCGGACCTTCGCCCGCGGCAGCCTTGCCGCGCTTGGCGGCTGGCTCTTTGCTGGCGCTAGCCGAACCGCTGGTGGGCAGGTCTCGGATATGGCCGATACTCGACTTCACCACGTATTGGTTACCCAGATACTTGTTGATGGTCTTGGCCTTAGCCGGGGATTCCACAATGACCAGCGATTTGCCCATGGATCAGAAAATTCCTGAATTCTAGAAGTGAAAGGCGGTTGGCGCCTGACGCGGCACCGCTATATATAGTTGATACAAGGTGAGGTCAAGCACAGGGTTCTGTGCGCACTCGCCTTATGCCCTGGAAAAAAGGCTCGGTTCGGCTTGCACCAAAGCAAAGCGTGGCACCTGCTCGCCGTCAACCTCGACCGACTCGACAAACATGCTCAAAGGGCGCACCCAAAAGCCGTAATCCCCATACAGGGCTTGGTAAAAGACCACTTCTTCTTCGGTCTCGGAATGCCGCGCGACACTGAATACGCGGTACTGCGGACCTTTGTAATGTTGGTAGAGCCCAGGTTGTATCGGCATGTTTTGGCCCTCACTCAATTTTTTTCAAAATAAATACAAAAATAAATCCACAAAAACAAAAACCGGGGCACTTGGCCCCGGCTTCCATCGACGAGACGCTTAAACGCGTTCGAAGACGGTGGAGATGCCTTGGCCGAGACCAATGCACATAGTGGCCACCCCGAAGGTGCCGCTATTCTGCTTCATCACGTTCAGCAAGGTGCCGGAGATACGGGCACCGGAGCAACCGAACGGGTGACCCAGGGCGATCGCGCCGCCGTGCAGGTTAACCTTCTCGTTCATCTTGTCGAGTACTTTCAGATCTTTCAGCACCGGCAGGGCCTGTGCGGCGAAAGCTTCGTTGAGCTCGAAGAAGTCGATATCGTTGATGCCAAGGCCCGCACGCTTCAGGGCTTTTTGTGTAGCCGGCACTGGACCATAGCCCATGATCGCCGGATCCACACCCGCCACTGCCATCGAACGGATCACGGCCATCGGCTGGATCCCCAGGTCCTGCGCACGCTGCGCCGACATCACGATCATGCACGAAGCACCATCGGTGATTTGCGATGAAGTACCGGCTGTCACGGTGCCGCCCTTTGGATTGAAGGCAGGCTTGAGGGCCGCCAGACTTTCCAGGGTGGTTTCCGGACGAATGGTTTCGTCGTAGTCGAACAGCTTCAGGAAGCCGTTTTCGTCGTAGCCCTGCATCGGGATGATTTCGTCTTTGAACTTGCCTTCCACAGTCGCTTTGTGGGCGAGTTGGTGGGAGCGCACGCCAAAGGCATCCTGCTGCTCACGGGTGATGCCGTGCATCTTGCCCAGCATTTCTGCGGTCAGGCCCATCATGCCCGAAGCTTTCGCCGCGTACAGCGACATGTGCGGGTTCGGATCGACGCCGTGCATCATGCTGACGTGACCCATATGCTCGACGCCGCCAACCACGAACACGTCACCGTTACCGGTCATGATCGCTTGCGCAGCAGTGTGCAGCGCACTCATCGACGAGCCGCACAGGCGGCTGACAGTCTGGCCGGCCGAAGTGTGTGGGATCTGGGTCATCAGCGACGCCATGCGCGCGATGTTCCAGCCCTGCTCCAGGGTCTGGTTGACGCAGCCCCAGATCACGTCCTCGACTTCAGCAGGATCGACCTTGGTGTTGCGTTCCAGCAATTTGCTGATCAGGTGCGCCGACATGTCTTCGGCGCGGGTGTTGCGGTGCATGCCGCCCTTGGAGCGGCCCATCGGAGTACGACCGAAGTCGACAATCACGACGTCTCTAGGATTCAAGCTCATAAGTTCACTCTCACTCTAGTTGGGGGCGCTTAACCGAAGAAGCTCTGGCCGTTTTTGGCCATCTCACGCAGCTTCGCGGTCGGGTGGTACAGCGCGCCCAAATCAGCGTACTGGTCAGCCAGGGCAACGAACTCGGCAACACCGATCGAATCGATGTAGCGCAGCGCACCGCCACGGAATGGAGGGAAACCGATACCGTAGACCAGACCCATGTCGGCTTCGGCGGCGGTTTCAACGATGCCGTCTTCCAGGCAGCGCACGGTTTCCAGGCACAGCGGGATCATCATCCAGTTGATGATGTCTTCGTCAGTGACTTCGCGCTGCTCGTAAACGATCGGCTTGAGCACTTCCAGCACCGACGGATCGGCGACTTTCTTCTGCTTGCCTTTCTTGTCGGCCTCGTAGGCGTAAAAGCCCTTGCCGTTCTTCTGGCCCAGGCGCTTGGCTTCGTAAAGCACGTCGATGGCCGAACGACGGTCATCCTTCATACGATCCGGGAAGCCTTCAGCCATTACGTCACGACCATGGTGGCCGGTGTCGATGCCGACCACGTCCATCAGGTACGCCGGGCCCATCGGCCAGCCAAATTTCTCCATGACCTTATCGATACGGACGAAGTCCACACCGGCGCTGACCAGTTTGGCGAAACCGCCAAAGTACGGGAACAGCACACGGTTGACCAGGAAGCCCGGGCAGTCGTTGACGACGATCGGGTTCTTGCCCATTTTCTTGGCGTAGGCAACGGTGGTGGCAACAGCCAGCTCGCTGGACTTCTCGCCACGGATCACTTCCACCAGTGGCATCATGTGCACCGGGTTGAAGAAGTGCATGCCGACGAAGTTTTCCGGACGCTTGAGGGCCTTGGCCAGCAGGCTGATGGAAATGGTCGAGGTGTTGGACGCGAGGATTGTGTCCTCTTTGACCTGACCTTCGACTTCAGCCAGCACGGCTTGCTTGACCTTCGGGTTCTCGACCACAGCTTCGACAACCAGATCGACGTGACCGAAGTCGCCGTAGGACAGGGTCGGACGAATACCGTTGAGCACTTCAGCCATTTTCGCGGCGGTCATGCGGCCCTTGTCAACGCGGCCAACCAGCAGTTTGGCGGCTTCGGCCAGACCCTGCTCGATACCGTGCTCGTTGATGTCCTTCATCAGGATCGGCGTACCTTTGGAGGCCGACTGATAAGCGATACCGCCCCCCATGATGCCAGCGCCCAATACAGCGGCCTGTTTCACGTCTTTGGCGATTTCGTCGTAGGCCTTGGCCTTTTTCTTCAATTCCTGATCGTTCAGGAACAAACCGATCAAGCTCTGCGCGGCAGAGGTCTTGGCCAGTTTGACGAAACCGGCGGCTTCGACTTCCAGCGCTTTGTCACGACCGAAGTTCGCGGCTTTCTGGATGGTTTTGATCGCTTCAACCGGCGCCGGGTAGTTCGGGCCAGCCTGGCCTGCCACGAAACCTTTGGCGGTTTCGAAAGCCATCATTTGTTCAATGGCGTTCAGCTTGAGTTTTTCAAGTTTCGGCTGACGCTTGGCCTTGAAGTCGAACTCGCCGGAGATGGCGCGTTTGATCAGTTCAAGGGCAGCTTCCTGCAGCTTCTCTGGAGCAACCACGGCGTCGACGGCGCTGACTTTCAGGGCGTCTTCAGGGCGGTTTTCCTTGCCGGCGGCAATCCATTCGATGGCGTTGTCGACACCGATCAGACGTGGCAGACGCACAGTACCGCCGAAGCCTGGGTAGATGCCCAGTTTGACTTCCGGCAGACCGATCTTGGCCTTGGTCGACATGACGCGATAGTCAGCTGCCAGGCACATTTCCAGACCGCCACCCAGGGCGATGCCGTTGATCGCGGCCACGGTCGGAACGTTGAGGTCTTCGAAATCGCTGAAGATCTTGTTGGCTTCGAGATTGCCAGCAACCAGCTCGGCATCCGGCAGCTTGAAGTTGTCGACAAATTCGGTGATGTCGGCGCCGACGATGAATACGTCCTTGCCACTGCTGACGATCACGCCCTTGATCGAAGCATCTGCCTTGATGGTGTCTACGGCCTGACGCAGTTCGTTCAGGGTAAGACGGTTGAACTTGTTGACGGACTCACCCTTGAGGTCGAATTTCAATTCGACGATGCCACTTTCAAGAGCTTTAACCGTGATGGCTTTACCTTCGTAAATCATCAACTGATCTCCACGATATGGAAGCTGAACAGTACACGTCGGACGCAGGTAAATGGCTCGGCAGGACGCTTTTTCGTCGATGCTGACGCCAATCCACCCGGCACACCCGCCAACGCGATAGTCGGGATTCTGTAGGAGCAGTCTGTAAGACAAACGCTCAATTCATACGCCCGTTTGATTTGGGTACGTCACCTTCACGGAATTTCCAGCAATTGTCAATCGCCCAAAATACGGGTTGAAATGCGACTTTGCGGTCACTTCCGTCGCATACAGAGCTGCAACACGGCGCTGCATGCAAAGCCATTCATAGAATCAATAGTTAGAAAAGTCGCCCTAATTCACCGAGGGCCTTGTTTAACAGGCTACGCTGGCTGGACTACAGGGAGATTCGCTGACCGCTTACAATCGAGTCAGCGATAAAAACAGTTACCGGCCTGCCTGGCCACCCCGCCCGATGAATCATGTCGGGCTTTTTATTGCTCGTCTGCCGGACGCTCCCCACCCTTGCAGTGGGAAAAGTCCGTGAGTCATGCCAGCGCTTTCAGAGTCGCGTCGATATCCTGCAAGACCGTGGCCTCACCCTTCTCGCCCCAGTACAAGGCGATCATTTGCTTGTCGGCCTCGACCTTGAAGACATTGCCTGGCAATTTTTCGAAATGATTGAGCAGCGCCCGGTCTTCGCAGACTTCCTGCCATTGATTGACCCACACCCCCGGCGATTTCTGCCAATAGGTCCAGCACGCCGGCTGACTGCCACGCCGCGGCCGATGGTATTGCGCACACGGGCTCGGGGGCTCCTGAGACAGCCAGTGCGGCCACTCCTGAGGCGCCAGTTGCATGGCCAGCCCGATGCGCCGCGCCTCCATGCGCAGGGCCATACGGCCGCTCTGCACGCGCGATGGGCGCAACCATGCCAGTGGACTCAGAACCACCAGCAGGATTGACACCACCAACCAGACCGTCATATCTCTACTCCCGACTTATAGGTAAGCGCATTGTGTCACTTTGGAACCAATGCGCTTGAAACCAGCCATACTTAACAATATTGAACTGTCACGAGGAGCACCTCATGCCCTACTCACACATCCTGGTCGCCGTAGATCTGACCGAAGAGTGCGACCCAGTGATCCACCGCGCCCGAGAGCTGTCAGTGAGCAATGGCGCCAAGCTGTCGCTGGTGCATATCGTCGAACCGATGGCCATGGCGTTCGGCGGCGATGTGCCAATGGATCTGTCACAACTGCAACAGCAACAGTTCGATCAGGCCAAGGAACGCCTTGAGCGCCTGAAACTCAAATACACCGAGCTTGAAGGCGCCAACTGCCATCTGACCTACGGCCAGCCACGCCAGGAGATCCACCACTTCGCCAAGGAGCAACTCTGTGACCTGATCGTGGTCGGCAGCCATGGCCGTCACGGCTTGGCGCTGCTGCTGGGTTCGACCGCGAATGATGTGCTGCACGGAGCGCCGTGCGACGTACTCGCCGTACACCTGGTCAAACGCTGAAACACATGAACCGGTGGAAGCCGGATTGCTCGCGAAAGCGTCGGCGCACCTTCCATTGATCTCGGCCGACACAACGCCTTCGCGAGCAAGCCTGTTCCACATTTGATCTACCTTGGCCTGTAGATCGCATTGCATATGAAAAGCCCGGCGCTCATCACTGAGCGCCGGGCTTTTTTGTTAGCGGATCAATCAGGCATCCAGCTCGGCCCAACGCTCCACCAATGCATCAAGCTCAGCCTGCAACTGCTCAAGCGAAGCAATCACCTTGGCAGTCTCGGCCGCTGGGCGCTGGTAGAAGCCGGCTTCGGCCATTTCAGCCTCGACGGCAGCAATCTGCTGCTCCTTGGCGTCGATGTCACCCGGCAACGCTTCCAGCTCGCGCTGCAGCTTGTAGCTCAGCTTCTTCTTGGCGGCGGGGGCAGCAGCAGGTGCAGCAACTGGCGCAGGCTCAGCGGTGACCACCGCCGAATTCAGGTCAGCCTTGCCGGACTTGCTCTCGGTCACGCCCAGCAGGCGCGGCGAGCCGCCCTGACGGATCCAGTCCTGATAGCCACCGACGTATTCACGAACCTTGCCTTCACCTTCGAAGACCAGCGTGCTGGTGACCACGTTGTCGAGGAATGCCCGGTCGTGGCTGACCATCAGCACAGTGCCGTTGAAGGTCAGCAGCACTTCTTCGAGCAGTTCGAGGGTTTCCACGTCGAGGTCGTTGGTCGGTTCATCGAGCACCAGCAGGTTCGCCGGTTTGCTGAACAGTTTCGCCAACAGCAAGCGCGCACGCTCGCCGCCGGACAACGCCTTCACCGGCGTGCGGGCACGCTGCGGGCTGAACAGGAAGTCACCGAGGTAGCTCAGCACGTGGCGGCTCTGGCCGTCGATGTCGATGAAGTCACGACCTTCGGCGACGTTATCGATCACGGTTTTTTCCAGGTCCAGCTGATGGCGCAACTGGTCGAAGTAGGCCACGTCAATCCGGGTGCCCTCTTCCACTTTGCCGCTGGTCGGTTGCAGACCGTTGAGCATCAGTTTCAGCAGGGTGGTCTTGCCGGTACCGTTAGCGCCCAGCAGTCCGATACGGTCGCCGCGCTGCAGGACCATCGAGAAGTCCTTGATCAGGAACGGGCCGTCCGGGTGATGGAAGCTGACATTTTCCAACACCATCACTTGCTTGCCGGACTTGTCAGCAGTTTCCAGCTGAATGTTGGCCTTGCCGGTGCGTTCGCGACGCTCGCTGCGCTCAACACGCAGGGCTTTCAAGGCGCGCACGCGGCCTTCGTTACGGGTACGACGGGCCTTGATGCCCTGACGGATCCACACTTCTTCCTGAGCCAGACGCTTGTCGAACAGCGCGTTGGCGGTTTCTTCAGCGGCCAGAGCGGCTTCTTTGTGCACAAGGAAACTGGCGTAGTCGCCGTTCCAGTCGATCAGGCCGCCGCGATCCAGTTCGAGGATGCGCGTGGCAAGGTTTTGCAGGAAGGAACGGTCGTGCGTGATGAACAGCACGGCGCCCTGGAAATCCTTCAGCGCTTCTTCGAGCCAGGCAATCGCACCGATGTCCAGGTGGTTGGTCGGTTCGTCGAGCAGCAGCAGATCCGGTTCGGACACCAGCGCCTGTGCCAGCAGCACGCGACGACGCCAGCCGCCGGACAACTCGGCGAGGGTCTTGTCGGCAGGCAGTTGCAGGCGGCTCAGTGTGCTGTCGACCAGGGTCTGTAAACGCCAGCCGTCACGGGCTTCGAGGTCGTGCTGAACGTGCATCAGCTTGTCCAGATCGGCGTCGGTGACGATGTTCTGGCTCAGGTGATGGTATTCGGCGAGCAAGGCACCAACGCCATCGAGGCCCTCGGCAACCACGTCGAACACGGTCCGCTCGTCGGCCACCGGCAATTCTTGCGGCAATTCGCCGATTTTCAGACCGGGGGCACGCCACACCGAGCCGTCATCGGGCTTCTGGTCGCCCTTGACCAGTTTCATCATGCTGGACTTGCCAGTGCCGTTGCGGCCGATGATGCACACCCGCTCACCACGGGCGATCTGCCAGGACACCTTGTCCAACAACGGCATCGCGCCGAATGCAAGGGACACATCGCTGAATTTGAGCAGGGTCATGAGCTTCTCCAAAAACCGGGCGCGCATTCTACCTGAGTTAGGCCCTCAACAGGCCGGCAATTTGTCTGCCGAAGCACTCTGCACAACATTTGTTGCGAACTTGTGCTGCGAGACCCGCAAAGCTTTCGCCCGTTGCTGGCAAAAGGCTAAGCTACAGACAATTCAGTGCTGGCCACGGCCGGTGCTTGTCATGATTTCTCTGCCCGGATGTCTCATGCGCAGTCGCCTTTTCAGTGTCTTGTCCTGTTTGCTACTTACCGCCGCTGCCGCTCAATCCGCCCAGGCGGTGGACCTGTCCACCCAACGCCAGTATTACGATGAAGCCAAGCGCGCCCTGGCCAAGGGCGATACCGGCCCGTACTTCCGTTACAGCCAGGCCCTGGCCGATTATCCGCTGGAGCCTTACCTGGCTTACGACGAACTGACCGCGCGCCTGAAGTCCGCGAGCAATGCCGAGATCGAGAAGTTCCTCGCCGAGCACGGTGACCTGCCCCAGGCCAACTGGATGAAGCTGCGCTGGTTGCGCTGGCTCGCCGACCGTGGCGACTGGGCAACCTTCGTCAAGTATTACGACCCGAAACTCAATTTCACCGAACTGGACTGCCTCAACGCGCAATACCAGATCAGCAGCGGCCACAAGGCCGAGGGTTACGCCAACGCCGACAAACTGTGGCTGACCGGCAAATCACAACCGGCAGCCTGTGACGCGCTGTTCGGCATCTGGGCCGCCGACGGTCAGTTGACCGAACAGAAACGCTGGGAACGCACGAAACTCGCCGCCCAGGCGCGCAACTATCCACTCGCCAACAGCCTGGTCAACGGCCTGACCACCCTCGCCCCGCGCGGTCGCCTGCTGGTGGATGTGGCGCAGAAGCCAGAGTTGCTGAATCAGCCGTCGCGTTTCACCCCGGCAGATGAACCAATGTCCGACGTGGTCAGCCTCGGCCTGCGCCGTCTCGCCCGTCAGGATCCGGACAAGGCCATGGCCCTGCTCGACGGTTACGCCAGCAGCATGCACTTTTCCCGTGACGAGAAAGTCGCGATCGCCCGGGAAATCGGCCTGACCCTGGCCCGGCGTTTCGACAGCCGCGCGCTGGACGTGATGACCAAATACGACCCGGAACTGCGCGACAACACCGTTTCCGAATGGCGCCTGCGCCTGCTGTTGCGTCTGGCACGCTGGGACGATGCCTATCAGTTGACCCGTCGCCTGCCGCAGGATCTGGCGACCACCAACCGCTGGCGTTACTGGCAGGCCCGCAGCCTGGAACTGGCGCAGCCACAGAACCCGGAAGCGCAGACGCTGTACAAGAATCTGGCGAAGGAACGTGACTTCTACGGTTTCCTCGCCGCTGACCGCTCGCAACTGCCCTACTCGCTGGTCAACAAGCCGCTGGTACTCAGCCAGGCGACCATCAACAAGGTGCGCAACACCCCCGGCGTGCGTCGCGCCCTGGAATTCCATGCCCGTGGACAGATCGTCGACGGTCGCCGCGAGTGGTACCACGTCAGCCGTCATTTCAACCGTGACGAAATGGTTGCGCAGGCCAAACTGGCCTACGACCTGAAGTGGTACTTCCCGGCGATCCGCACCATCAGTCAGGCGCAATACTGGGACGATCTGGACATCCGCTTCCCGATGGCGCACCGCGACACCCTCGTGCGTGAAGCCAAGGTCCGTGGCCTGCATTCCAGCTGGGTATTCGCCATCACCCGTCAGGAAAGCGCCTTTATGGACGACGCCCGCTCCGGCGTCGGCGCCAGCGGCCTGATGCAACTGATGCCGGGCACCGCCAAGGAAACTGCGCGCAAATTCAGCATCCCGCTGGCCTCGCCGCAGCAAGTGCTCGATCCGGACAAAAACATCCAGCTCGGCGCCGCGTACCTGAGTCAGGTACACAGCCAGTTCAACGGCAACCGCGTACTTGCCTCCGCCGCCTACAACGCCGGTCCCGGCCGCGTGCGCCAGTGGCTGCGCGGTGCCGATCACCTGAGTTTCGACGTGTGGGTGGAAAGCATCCCGTTCGACGAAACCCGTCAGTACGTGCAGAACGTGCTGTCTTACTCGGTGATCTACGGGCAGAAACTCAACTCGCCGCAACCGCTGGTGGATTGGCATGAGCGGTATTTTGATGATCAGTGATTACATGGCTGACACCGAGTAACAAAAAATGCCCTTATCGCGAGATAAGGGCATTTTTTATAGGCGCTATCGGGTCGGTTACTTAGTCGATCACAGGTTCGGTGACCGAGTTCGTTGTAGCGCTGTGACCATCATTGAACTGCAACGCCGCCAGCCGCGCATACAGCGGGTTGCTCACGATCAGCTCCTGATGCGTACCGATTGCCACCAGTTTGCCCTGATCCATCACTGCGATCCGGTCGGCGTTTTTCACCGTGGCCAGACGATGCGCGATCACCAGCGTGGTGCGGTTTTGCATCAGGCTGGGCAAGGCTTCCTGGATCAAGTGTTCGCTCTGCGCATCGAGGGCGCTGGTGGCTTCGTCGAGCAACAGGATCGGCGCATCCACCAACAACGCACGGGCAATCGCCAGGCGCTGACGCTGGCCGCCCGAAAGGCCTAGGCCGCCATCGCCCAGATGCGTCTGGTAACCGTTGGGCATTTTCTCGATGAAGTCATGGGCGTGGGCGATCCGCGCGGCGTCCTTGACCTGCTCCAGCGTTGCGCCCGCATTACCGTAACGAATATTTTCTTCGACACTGCCGAAAAACAGCGCCGGCGATTGCGAGACCAAAGCAAAGTTGCGACGCAGATCCAGCGGGTCAAGGCTGGTCAGTGGCACGCCGTCGATCAGGATCTGCCCCTCAATCGGGTCGTAGAAACGCAACAACAGGTCGTACACCGTGGACTTGCCGGCACCGGATGGCCCCACCAGCGCCAGCGTCTCGCCGGCCTTGATAGTCAGATTCAAGCCGTTGACGGCGTAGCTTTCCGGACGCGACGGGTAGGAAAAGCGCACATCCTGCAATTGCAGTTCGCCCCTGATGCGCTCCGGCAAGGTCACCAGCCCGGTGGTCGGGGGCAGAATGATGTTCTGCGAACCCAGCAGTTCGGCGATGCGCTCGGCGGCACCCGCCGCACGTTGCAGCTCGCCGATCACCTCGCTCAAGGTGCCGATCGCACTGCCGACGATCAGGCTGTAAAAGACGAACGCAGCCAGTTCGCCACCGGTGATGCGGCCGGCAATCACGTCCATGCCGCCGACCCACAACATCACCGCGACCGCGCCCAGTACCAGCACGATCACCATGGTGATCATCCATGAGCGCTGAAAAATACGCTTGCGTGCCGTATCGAACGCATCCTCGACCGTCGCGGCGAAACGTCGCTCATCCTGCACCTGATGGTTGTAGGCCTGCACGGTCTTGATCTGACCGAGGGTTTCGGAAACATAGCTGCCGATATCGGCAACCCGGTCCTGACTCAACCGCGACAGATTGCGCACCCGCCGACCGAAAATCAGTATCGGGGCAACCACGAACGGCAACGCAATCACCACGATGCTGGTGAGTTTGGCGTTGGTCACGAACAGCAGCACGACGCCGCCGATGACCATCAGCAGGTTGCGCAGAAACATCGAGAGTGAAGAGCCGATCACCGATTGCAGCAACGTGGTGTCGGCGGTCAGCCGCGACTGAATCTCCGAACTGCGGTTGTTCTCGTAGAAACCGGGGTGCAAGTACACCAGATGGTTGAACACCTCGCGCCGGATATCGGCCACGCAGCGCTCACCGATCCAGGACACCCAGTAAAACCGCGCGAACGTGCCGATCGCCAGGCCAAGCACCATCAACATGAAGATGCCTATGCTCTGGTTCAACTGGTGCGGCGACTGGGTCATGAAACCCCGATCGACCAGCAGCTTGATCCCCTGCCCCATCGACAACGTGACAGCGGCGGTGACGATCAACGCCAGCAGCGCACCGATGACTTGCCAGCGGTAAGGGGCCAGAAATCGACTGGTCAGACGCAGAGCGCGACGGTGTCGTGAAGAAAGCTTCGGGGTCATTCAGGTACACATCCGTGTTGGTGAAAGGGCTAGCCTAAACCTTCTATGGGGCGGAACTCTGTAAATCACAATGAGTCAGGTTAAATATGCCCCCAAAGACTAGGCCATAGTTGCTATTGGTCTAATGTCCCGGTTGAGACGAGCGGTCATTTCTGTTGGAGTGGAGATGCCGCTTTTGACAGACCTCAGGGAGTTGTCACAGCCTGGTCACGTGGCGGTTTTAATCTACGCGTACAACCTGATGAGGAGACAGGCCATGTCCTTGCAACACAGCAGCGAAGACAAGATTCAAGTGATCCGCACCAAGCCCGGCCAACCTCTGGGTTGCTCCATTATTGACAAGGATGGGCGTGAAGTACCGATCACTGAAGACATGATCCAGGACGCATGCCGCGAACTGGAGAAGCGATTGGTCAAGCCTGCCGAACAAAAGTGATATAGCCACCGTCTTCCTGACCCGGCCCGTTTTGGCCGGGTTTTTTCTGTGTGCCGATCCGGTATTTTTGGTGCGACCTTCGCGAGCAGGCTCGCTCCCACAGGGGGGGATTTTCATTGAATGAGAGATCCCTGCTCGCGAAAAAGGCCGACTCGGTCCTAGACCGCCACCGCCCCCAGCGCCGCCACGATCTGCTGCAACTGCGGCGAGTCCCCTTCGATTCGCACCTGCAAGCCTTCAATCTCGCGTCGCACGGGATACTTCTTGCGCAACACATCGAACGCCGCACGCTGCTCACCGACATTACCTACAAGACTGCGGCGAAAATCCGCATCGTCGCGGCGCGGGTCGTACACTCCACGGCACAACATCGCCAGCGCCCAAGCCGGATCACTGCCTGCGTGCAGGGTCACTTGTGACAGCCACGGTGCAGGCAGTAACTCACTGAGCTGGATGCTCGCCGGCTGTCCGATAAATTCACAGTACGCCTGATAGATCTGCGCCGTGCCGCGCTGTTTGCCGTCCAGGCTGTAGCCGGCAATGTGCGGCGTCGCCAGCACGCAAAGCTCGGCCAACGCCACATCGACTTCGGGCTCTGCCTCCCAAACGTCGAGCACCGCTTGCAGGTCTTCGCGCTGCAGCAGCACCTCGCGCAGTGCAGCGTTATCCACCACCGGACCACGCGCGGCATTGATCAGCCAGGCACCGGGTTTAAGCTGTTGCAAACGCTGCTGATCGAACAGATGCCAGGTAGCCCCTGCTCCGTTGCGGGTCAGCGGGGTGTGCAGGCTGATCACGTCGCACTGCTCGATGATCTGTTCCAGACTGACGTAGTCGCCGCCCTCGGCCGCCTGACGCGGCGGATCGCAGACTTTCACGTTCCAGCCCAGTCCTTTGAGCACCTTGATCAACCGACCACCGACCTCACCGGCGCCGACCACGCCATAGGTGCGCTGCGTCAGATCGACGCCTTCGATTTCGGCGAGGGTCATCAGGCTGCCGAGCACGTAATCGACCACACCGCGGGCATTGCAGCCAGGAGCGCTGGACCAGGTGATCCCCGCTTCGGTGAAGTAATCGAGATCCAGATGATCGGTGCCGATGGTGCACGTCCCCACGAAACGTACCCGGCTGCCTTCGAGCAACGCCCGATTGACGTTGGTCACCGAGCGCACCAGCAACACATCGGCGTGTTCGACCGTCGCACGGTCGATGGAACGGCCCGGCACCCGGCGGATCTCGCCGAAACCGGCAAAAAAGGCATCGAGCAACGGGATATTTTCGTCGGCAACAATCAGCATGGCGGGCTCCTATAGCGGATCGGCAGTTTAGGTGCAGATGGGCGGTTGGGCCAGAGGCCTTGCGATTACAAATCCGCAACAGAGGATTTTTCCTGACTGTCACGTCAGCGGCGTAGAATGCGGCGCCTTGCGCATCAACACCTGTGGACGCTTTGCCTGTGAACTCTGTAACTGAACAACCTGTCGCCGTCTCTCTCACCCGCCCCGCGCGTATCCGCCTGGAGTTCAAGAACCTGCTCGCCCTGGCGCTGCCGATCATCATCGCGCAGCTGGCGACCACGGCCATGGGCTTCGTCGATGCGGTGATGGCCGGGCGCGTCGGGCCCAAGGATCTGGCGGCAGTCGCACTGGGTAACTCGATCTGGGTCCCGGTGTTTCTGCTGATGACCGGCACCCTGCTGGCCACCACACCGAAAGTCGCCCAGCGTTTCGGCGCCGGCACCCACAGCGAGATCGGCCCGATCGTTCGTCAGGCGTTGTGGCTGGCGCTGGTGGTCGGCCTGATCGCGACGGCGATGCTGGTGGCCGCCGAGCCGGTGCTGCACCTGATGAAGGTCGATCCCGAACTGATCGGCCCGTGCATGCAGTACCTGCACGGCATTGCCAGCGGACTGCCGGCGGTGGCGTTCTATCACGTGCTGCGCTGCACCAGTGACGGCATCGGCCGTACCCGCCCGGCGATGGTGCTGGGTCTGTGCGGTCTGGCCCTGAACATTCCGCTGAACTACATCTTCATTTATGGCCACTTCGGCGTGCCGGCCATGGGCGGCGTCGGCTGCGGCTGGGCCACGGCCATCGTGATGTGGGTCATGGCGCTGGGTCTGGCCGGTTGGGAGCGCTGGGCGCCAGCCTATCGTTCGAGTGAGATTTTCTGCCGCTTCGACTGGCCACAATGGGCGGTAATCAAGCGTTTGCTGGCGATCGGCTTGCCAATCGGCATCGCGGTGTTTGCCGAGTCGAGCATCTTTGCCGTGATCGCCCTGCTGATCGGCAGTCTCGGCGCCACGGTGGTCGCCGGGCATCAGATCGCACTGAACGTCAGTTCGCTGGTGTTCATGATTCCGTACTCGCTGGGCATGGCGGTGACCGTACGAGTCGGCCAGGCCCTGGGCCGTGAAGAACCACGCGAGGCGCGCTTCGCCGCCGGCGTCGGCATGGGCACCGCGTTGGCCTACGCCTGCCTGTCGGCAAGCATGATGCTATTGCTGCGCGAGCCGATTGCCGCGATCTACACCGCAGACCCGACGGTGATCCACATCGCGGCGATGCTGATTGTGTACTCGGCGCTGTTCCAGTTTTCCGATGCGATTCAGGTCACCGCCGCCGGCGCTCTGCGCGGTTATCAGGACACCCGGGTGACGATGATCCTGACCCTGTTCGCCTACTGGGGCATCGGTCTGCCGGTGGGTTACGCCCTCGGCCTGACCGACTGGCTCGGCGAACCGCGTGGCCCGAGTGGCTTGTGGCAAGGCCTGATCGTCGGCCTGAGCTGTGCGGCGCTGATGCTGTCGATCCGCCTGACCCGCAGTGCGCGCAAGCGTATTCGGATCAGTCGTTCGGTGGGCTGAGCCCCCTTAACGCAAGACAAAAAATGTGGGAGCGGGCTTGCTCGCGAATGCGGTGTATCAGTCGCCATTGATCGTGACTGACATACCGCTTTCGCGAGCAAGCCCGCTCCCACATCAGGTTTTGTGTTTGGCTCGGACTCAGGCGTGTTTCTTGCGGATCCAGTACATATAAGTACCGGCCTCTTCGTGCTGACCGACCAGTTCGTGGTCAAGAAACACGCAGAACTTGGGAATGTCGCGACGGGTCGAGGGATCGGTGGCAATCACCTTGAGCAGGCCGCCGGGCACCAGATCACGAATGTGCTGGTGCAGCATCATCACCGGCTCCGGGCAATTGAGGCCGGTGGCGTCGAGGGTGCCATCGACCGGGGTATCAATCATTTCACTCATGATTCACTCCTGAAACTGACCGGCATTGTCGCGCATTGCCGGGGGCATCGTCTAACCCCTGTGGGACCGGGCTTGCTCCCACAAGGCGTTACGGTGTGTCAGCGGGATTTGGCTTTCTTGATGTCATGCCGGCGCAGGTGGCAGGTCACTTCCTCGCGATCGTGATACAGCTGCTTGCAGCCAATATCGACCTTGATCCCACGGGCCTTGAAGCCATCGGCAATGCGCTCAAGCAAGCGTTTCACTTCGGCATAGCGCTGCTTCATCGGCAATTTGAGGTTGACCACCGCCTCTCGGCAATGGCCCTCGCCGATCCACTCTTCAAGCATCGCCGCGTTGCGCGCCGGCTTCTCGACGATGTCGCAGACCATCCAGTCCACCGGCTGCTTGGGCTTGAAGGTGAACCCGTCAGCCATCAAGTGCTGCACCAGGCCGGTGTCCATCAGGCTTTCAGCCATCGGGCCGTTGTCGATGGCGGTCACCAGCATGCCGCGGTTGACCAGTTGCCAGGTCCAGCCACCGGGCGCCGCGCCGAGGTCGACGCCGGTCATGTCACTGTGCAGACGCTCGTCCCACTGGTCACGCGGGATGAAGTGGTGCCAGGCCTCTTCCAGCTTCAACGTCGAACGGCTTGGCGCCTCGCGCGGAAACTTCAGGCGCGGAATGCCCATCGGCCACATCGCCGAATTACCGGCATCGGCCATGCCGAGGAACACTTCGCGACCACTTTTGAACGTCAGCAGCAGACGCGGCTTGCTGGCGTCCTCCACCAGTTTGCCGGCGGCGGTCAGTGCCTTGCGCAGCGGGCCTTCGAATTTCTTGCAGAAGTTCGACAGTTCCTTGCCGTCATTGGTATCGACGACTTCCAGCCACAGGCTGCCGAACACCGGGAAATCGGCCATGTGCGCAAGGATGACGCTGATGCGGTCGTTTTCCGGCAGATCGATGAAGATACCGCGCGCCCATTGCCGCGGGAAAATCAGTTCGGCGAAACGCTGGCCGCGCATCAGGCGTTCAGCGCCGTCTGCTTCAGTGCAGACGAACTCGGCGTAGGCCGTGGCCGCTTTGGCCTTGGCGTAACCGGCGACGTTCAACTGGGCGGCGAGGTCGGAAATCTCCGAACAGACTTCGCCTTCGAAGCCTGGCCGGCAATGCATGAATAGGGTGTTCATTCTTACTCCTGGGCAGAGGGCGGACATTCGGCCCCTGCACGATGCTCAAGCCTTGCATTGAAGCAAAGCCTGTCACGAAAACCGGCGCATGATAGCCGATGTCGGAACCTTGGACTTGCCCATAGAGTCCAGTTATTAGCCAGCTACTGAAAACAGGGCTACGTTGATAGCTCTGCCCGTCCCCTCAGTCCGTAGCCGTGCGGACTCAAAGGAGTGATCGTAATGCCGTCCCTCGATAGTCTGAAGACCCTTAAAACACTGCAAATCGACGACAAGACCTACCACTATTTCAGCCTGCCGGACGCAGCGAAAAGCCTTGGCAATATCGACAAGCTGCCAATGTCGCTGAAAGTCCTGCTGGAAAACCTGCTGCGCTGGGAAGATGAAAAAACTGTCACCGGCGCCGACCTCAAGGCGATCGCCGCCTGGCTCAAGGAGCGGCGCTCCGACCGGGAAATCCAGTACCGCCCGGCCCGCGTATTGATGCAAGACTTTACCGGCGTACCCGCCGTGGTCGACCTTGCCGCGATGCGCGCTGCCATGGCCAAGGCCGGCGGCGATCCGCAACGAATCAACCCGCTGTCGCCGGTGGATCTGGTGATCGACCACTCGGTGATGGTCGACAAATTCGCCACCGCCAGCGCTTTCGGACAGAACGTCGACATTGAGATGCAGCGTAACGGCGAACGTTATGCCTTCCTGCGCTGGGGCCAAAGCGCCTTCGACAACTTCAGCGTGGTGCCACCGGGCACCGGGATCTGCCACCAGGTCAACCTCGAATACCTCGGGCGCACCGTGTGGACCAAGGATGAGGACGGCCGCACCTACGCGTTCCCCGACACGCTGGTCGGCACCGACTCCCATACCACCATGATCAACGGCCTCGGCGTACTCGGCTGGGGCGTCGGCGGGATCGAGGCGGAAGCGGCGATGCTCGGCCAACCGGTGTCGATGCTGATTCCGGAAGTGATCGGCTTCAAACTCACCGGCAAGCTCAAGGACGGCATCACCGCCACCGACCTGGTGCTGACGGTCACGCAGATGCTGCGCAAGAAAGGCGTGGTCGGCAAATTCGTCGAGTTCTACGGTGACGGCCTCGCCGACCTGCCACTGGCGGATCGCGCAACCATCGCCAACATGGCCCCGGAATATGGCGCAACTTGCGGATTCTTCCCGGTCGATGACGTGACCCTGGAGTACCTGCGCCTGTCCGGCCGACCGCCGGAAGTGGTGAAACTCGTCGAGGCTTACACCAAGGCCCAGGGCCTGTGGCGCCTGCCCGGTCAGGAACCAGTGTTCACCGACAGCCTGGCGCTGGACATGAGCAGCGTCGAAGCCAGTCTGGCCGGGCCGAAACGCCCGCAGGATCGCGTCTCGCTGCCGAATGTGGCGCAGGCCTTCAGTGATTTCATGGACCTGCAATTCAAGCCCACCAGCAAGGAAGAAGGTCGCCTGGAAAGCGAAGGCGGTGGTGGTGTGGCTGTGGGCAACGCCGATCTGATCGGCGAAACCGAGTACGAATACGAAGGCCACACCTATCGCCTGAAAAACGGCGCGGTGGTGATCGCCGCGATCACCTCCTGCACCAACACCTCCAACCCGAGCGTGATGATGGCGGCCGGTCTGCTGGCGAAAAAAGCCGTGGAGAAAGGCCTGACGCGCAAACCGTGGGTCAAGAGTTCGCTGGCACCGGGTTCAAAAGTGGTGACCGACTACTACAAGGCTGCCGGGTTGACGCAGTACCTCGATCAACTCGGGTTTTCGCTGGTCGGTTACGGTTGTACAACGTGCATCGGCAACTCCGGCCCCTTGCCGGAACCGATCGAGAAAGCCATTCAAAAAGCCGACCTCACCGTCGCTTCGGTGCTGTCCGGCAACCGCAACTTCGAAGGCCGGGTGCATCCGTTGGTCAAGACCAACTGGCTGGCCTCGCCGCCGCTGGTGGTCGCTTACGCCCTGGCCGGCAGCGTGCGTACAGACATCAGCACTGAGCCGCTGGGCGAGGACAAACAAGGCAACCCGGTGTACCTGCGTGACATCTGGCCGAGCAGCAAGGAAATCGCCGAGGCGGTGAGTCAGGTCAACACCGCGATGTTCCACAAGGAATACGCCGAGGTGTTCGCCGGCGACGAGCAATGGCAGGCAATCCAGGTGCCACAAGCCGCCACCTATGTGTGGCAGGACGACTCGACCTACATTCAGCATCCCCCGTTCTTCGATGACATTGGCGGACCGTTGCCGGTGATCACTGACGTCAAAGGCGCGCGGGTGTTGGCACTGCTCGGTGATTCGGTGACCACCGACCACATCTCCCCTGCCGGTAACATCAAGGCTGACAGTCCGGCCGGGCGCTATCTGCGCGAAAAAGGCGTGGAACCGCGGGACTTCAACTCCTACGGTTCACGCCGTGGCAACCATGAAGTGATGATGCGCGGCACGTTCGCCAACATCCGTATCCGCAACGAAATGCTCGGCGGCGAAGAAGGTGGCAACACGATCTACATCCCCAGCGGCGAGAAGATGGCGATCTATGACGCTGCCATGCGTTATCAGGCCGATGGCACGCCGTTGGTGGTGATTGCCGGTCAGGAATACGGCACCGGCTCCAGCCGCGACTGGGCGGCCAAGGGCACCAACCTGCTGGGCGTCAAAGCGGTGATCGCCGAAAGTTTCGAGCGTATTCACCGCTCCAACCTAGTGGGCATGGGCGTGTTGCCGCTGCAGTTCAAGCTTGATCAGAACCGCAAGAGCCTGAACCTCACCGGCAAGGAAACCGTGGATATTCAGGGCCTGACCGGTGTCGAGCTGACGCCGCGGATGAACCTGACCCTGGTGATCACCCGTGAAGACGGGCGGCAGGAGAAACTTGAAGTACTGTGCCGCATCGACACGTTGAATGAGGTGGAGTACTTCAAGTCCGGCGGGATCCTGCATTACGTGTTGCGGCAGTTGATTGCCTCGTAACACGCACGCCTCAGGACTTGAATCCACTGTGGCGAGGGCGCTTGCTCCCCCGCCACAAGTTCACCTGCCACAAATATCCCTGCACTTTTCCATAGGCGAAAAAAAACCCGCCGAAGCGGGTTTTTCCCAAGACCAATATCGACTCCCTGTCGGCAGCGATCCTTGCTAATGGTCGATCATCCGTGATCCTGAAACACTCCCTGTGTCTCAGTTGATGGGTGTAGATTACGCCGTGGATCCAATCGGCAATAGTCGAAAAAGCTACCACCGCGTGTAAGACATTCGCTATAGAAGCCCTTCCGAAAACCCTTACGCCTGTCAGCCTTCAAGCAGCAAAGCCGCGATGTGCGCGACGCTCAGCTGCCCAGTGGCCTGTTCCTGCCGGTCATCCTCCAAAAACCAGGCGGCAGACAATCCGGCGAACGCCAGCACCCATTGCAGCAACCGTCGGCGATCCAGCTTGGCCACTTCGACAATCACCTCAACCTGTCGCCGGACACGCTCCGGGTCGGCAGCCGTCGGCAGATCCGGGTTGCAGATCAGGTTCGCGTAATCAAAACCGCGCTCACCGCGCACCCGCTTGGGATCGATCGCCAGCCAGCCGCGAGTACCGAAATCGAGGACATTGTCGTGGTGCATATCACCGTGCAGCACCACTATGTCTTGCGGGTCAGCGAGCAACGCTTCAGCCGCTTGCAGGCTCACGGCATAAGCGCCGCCATGTTCGGCGGCGGCCATTCGCAGTGAGGCGAACCACGGCGCCAGCTCCACCAGCGGCGGTGGCGGTGTCGGACGCGGTGCATGCAGGTGCGCCAGCGCCGTGCACATGATCCGTGTGGCGGTGTCGTCTTCACCATTGAGCGCCATGTGCATCAGCGAACGCCGGCCCATGGCCCGTTCCAGCAGCAAACCGTCCTCGTGATGAGCCAGCACCTGCGCGGCGCCATCACCGTCCCACCAGGTCATCAGCCGATTGCCGTACTTTTCGTCGGTATCCAGCGCGATCTTGAGCATGGCCGGTGCATCGGCAAAACGCACCGGTAACAGGCGGCTGCCCGGGGTGATGATCGGCTCACCGTCCGGCACCAGCGCCCAGCGTTGCAGCCACGGTTCGAACATGGCGTTATCAGTCACCGTCACGCTCGCGGGTCTTGGCGCTTTCGGCGAGAAACTGTTCAAGTCGACTCAGTTGTTCCTCCCAGCCACGGCTGTCCATGTAATACGCCTCTTTCTGCCGCACATCGGGAATATGCGCAAAACCGGATTCGGACACCTTGAGCAATGTGCCGCCCTCGTAATCCTGCAGCTCGAACTTGACCAGTGTCGTCGGCTCCTGGGAGTAATCGATTTTCGGATTGACCGCGTACGGGTGCCAGCGAAACGAGAACAACTGCTGCGGCTCGACCCGCTCGACCAGCACGTTCCACAGGACATGTTCATAACCCGGGTACGTGACCTGCCCTTGCGTCCATTCGCCGGCAATGAACCGCCTGCCCTCCAGCGCCACACCAAACCACTGGCCAAACGCCTCGGCATCGACCAATGCGCGCCAGACATAAGAACGCGGCGCCTTGAGCGTGATTTTGCGTTCGAAACTATTGGGTACTGGTTTCATAAGTCACCTCCTGTTCTGAACAGTAGGCTTGTATGACCACATGTCCAACCTGAAGTTGTATCAAAGGGCTGCGCCTGTTCAGTCCAAAGGAAACATTCGGCGGCATTTCTGATCGTTGAAAGAGTGAATGACTGACGCATCCCTCCCAGTGAACCTGCTACCTTTTCCAGCGAAACGGAAACAAACAAGGACGAAGCATGCAGCCCTCCCTATCAGAACGTTATCGCGGCGCCCTGCTCGGCCTGGCTTGCGGCGACGCCGTTGGCACCACGGTGGAGTTCAAACCGCGAGGCTCATTCCAGCCGCTGACAGACATGGTCGGCGGAGGCCCCTTTCACTTGAAGCCTGGGCAATGGACGGATGACACCTCGATGGCGCTGTGCCTCGCAGAGAGTCTGCTGACCAAAAACACATTCGATGCGGCGGATCAGATGGGACGCTATCTGAACTGGTGGCAATGGGGATATCTCAGCTCGACGGGGGATTGTTTCGATATTGGCATGACCGTCAGTCAGGCACTGTCGCAGTACCAGCAAACCGGTCAGCCCTTTGCTGGATCAACCGACCCGTTTACCGCCGGCAACGGCTCGCTGATGCGGTTGGCGCCAGTGGTGCTGTTTTTCTTTCCTGTCGTCCAGCAAATCCGCCAGTTCGCCAGCGACAGTTCGCGGACAACCCACGCGGCCCCTGAAGCCATCGAATGCTGTCAATTGTTTGCCGAACTGATCGCCAACGCGCTGCTCGGCGCCTCCAAAATCGAGTTGTACAGACTGCCGCTCTCAACCTTTACTCAACCTAAAGTTGCCGCAATTGCTCGAGGAGATTATCTGGCCAAATCAGTCACTGAAATCCGTGGCAGCGGCTACAGCGTTGAGTCATTGGAAGCCGCGCTGTGGTGTTTTCATCACACCGACAGTTTCGCAGCAGCGATTCTGCAAGCCGCCAACCTGGGCGATGATGCCGACACCACTGCCGCAATCGTCGGTCAATTGGCCGGGGCCTATTATGGCGTTCGGGCGATTCCCGCCCACTGGCTGGAAATGCTCCATGACGGCGAGGAGATTGCAGCCACCGCAGATCGCCTGCTCGAAGCCTCCCGGCTGCGCGTTCCTGAATAGAAGCACCACAGCCGCTAAACTGCTCTGCACTTTCATCCGACACAGTGAGATTACCCATGTCCCCACGCCTGCTCATGGCCTTGACACCCTTCCTGCTCACGCCTATCGCCCACGCCGCCGTCGACTGCGCCAATGCCAGCGATCAGACCACCATGAACCAGTGTGCCGGGCAGGAATTCAAGGCGGCGGACAAGGAGTTGAACGCGGTGTATCAGCAGATCACCGGTCGGTTGAAGGACAACGCCGACGCCAGAAAGCTGCTAGTGAGTGCACAGCGGGCGTGGATCGAATTTCGTGATGCCGAATGCAAGTTTTCGGCGTCCGGGGTAGACGGCGGGAGCGTTTATCCGTTGATTTACAGCAACTGCCTGACCGGGGTGACCAAGGTGCGGGTCGAGGCCCTGAAGCAGTATTTGAAGTGTGAGGAAGGTGACATGAGTTGCCCGGTGCCTGGGGCCTGATTTTGTAGTGGTTCAAAATTAATTATTGTTATTCGATAATTTATCATCGAGAATTCGCTACCCAATTGAAACAACCAGGAATTCTCATGAGTACTCACATCAACGGATTGGCGCTGCAGCGCATGCATTGGATCGGGCTGCTGGCAGCGATTCTTGTCTGGGTTCTGGGTGTGACGGAGGTCGGCGGCAACGCGACGATCTGGTTCTTCAAAAAGGATGAAATGCTCGCGGGCCTGCTCTATGCCTTTGCTGAAGGCTCACCGCAATTGCTTGACCCGTTTGTCGAGGGCGCGCTGCTTGATCCTGCGACCTGGCTGTCGTCGACGGTCACTGCGCTGATCGTTCTTCTGGACTTCCTGCCCGTTGCTCTGTCGGGCTACGCGTTATGGCTGACGGGGCTGTTTTTCCTGCGCTTGTCGCGCGGCGAAACCTGGACCGACCGCAACATCAGGGTCCTGTGGCGAGTGGGCATACTGTGCATCGTTTCTCCGGCAGCCTATCCGCTGGTAGAGACCTTGCAAGGTCTGGCGCTGTCGATAGATCTGCCGCCGGGGGATCGGATTTTTCAGTTCTCGATCGGCCTGTCTTCCGCTTCTGCCTACGAGATAATCAAAGGCGTATTGCTCTGCATATTTTCAATTATCATGCGTGACGCAAAAGTACTCAGCGATGAGCAAAGTCAATACATATAGAACAATATAATGACCATTATCGTCCGCCTTGACGTTGTCATGGCCACGCAAAAAATTCGCTCGAAAGAGTTAGCCGCCCTGCTGGGCATCACCGAGGCCAACCTGTCATTGCTGAAGAATGGCAAGGTCAAGGGCGTGAAAATGGCCACGCTCGACAAACTCTGCGCAGCGCTCAATTGCCAGCCAGGCGATCTGCTGGAATACCAGAAAGACTGAGCCTTGCCGGCCACGAGTTATTTGTCGCGCGCCTCATCCGTTTAACTTCTATTCAATCCTTAGTTGCAAGGCGTCTTTGTCATGTCCCGTTATTTGTTCTGCGTCCTGTTAATGCTCACCGCGTTGCTTGGCGGCTGCGCCACGCAAATAGACGTAGCACTCAATGCAATACCTGATCCGGACTATCAGTTCGACCGAAAGGCAACAGTACTTGTGACCTCGGCGAGCGCCGCCGATGAGAATGCACTCAATGCCCGCTACTATCTTCGTGATATGGTCAACGCACTGAAAGACCTGGGCTTCCTGGAGGTTTATACCGACGCCAGCCTGCCCAGGAACCACGCGCCGATCAAAATGACCATCACGCTCGACATTGGTAGCCGGCAGGTGTCTTACCGCTATACCGCGACCGACTATGGGCAAGTGCCAACCAGCACTTCGACCGTGTGCAAGAACACCAAGAAAAAAGATGACCGACTGACCTGCACCAGTACCCCCAATACCACTTATGGCCCGGTGGGCACCTCTGAGCGAATCGGTTACACCACCCTCAGCACCTTCATTGCCACCGCCCGCGATGAGGCGAGCAAACGCACGGTGTATCTGCTGCGGGCGTCGTCTTATAACGAGGACTGCCAGGCAGCCAAGGTCGAAGCCTTTCTGGTGGAGCAAGGTCTGCAGAACCTGAACTTCCACAACCGTGTGCAACGCAACTACAGCATCACAATGCCTGAGGGTTACAGCTGCAAATAGTCCGTTGCAGAATGAAAGCGCATCGATGCGCAAGCTGAGTCACCGATAACGAGTTTCACAGCACATGCTCAGCCCGCGTGAGCCTGTGCTGTGAAGCTTTTTGCGGCTACACGTGCGGATCACCGGGTGGCTTGGCCGGCGCCGCATATTGCGGCTTGAGGTGGCCATCCTGATCCAGTAGCCAGGCGTCCATGATCTGCCGCACCACAGGACCCGCCACCCGACCACCGGCCTCACCGTTTTCGATCATCACCGAAATGGCGATCGTCGGATGCTCTGCCGGCGCGAAGCCGACGAACAAGGCGTTGTCCCGGTGCCGTTCGAGGGTTTTCTCGCGGTTGTAGCGCTCGCCCTGCTTGATCGCCACCACTTGCGCGGTACCACTCTTGCCGGCAATGCGGTATTGCGCCCCGGCCGCAGCGGCGCGAGCAATACCCCGGGCATCGTGCATCACCATCTGCATGCCGTGGTTGACCTGATCCCAGTCACGCGGATTCTTCAGCAGGATGTTGGGCATTGGATGTTCGTCGACCGGTGCCACACCATCGACGGTCTTGGCCAGGTGTGGACGGTTCCATACACCCTTGTTGGCAATCAGCGCAGTCGCCTGGGCCAACTGTAGCGGCGTGACCTGCATGTAGCCCTGGCCGATGCCGAGAATGACCGTTTCACCTGGGAACCACGCCTGACGGCGCGTGGCGCGCTTCCAAGCCTGCGACGGCATCAAACCGGGCGACTCTTCGAACATGTCGAGCGAGACTTTTTCACCGAGACCGAACATGGCCATGTAGTCGTGCAACCGATCAATGCCGAGCTTGTGCGCGAGGTCGTAGAAGTAGGTGTCGTTGGAACGCATGATCGCCGCGTCCATGTCCACCCAGCCGTCGCCGCTATGGTTCCAGTTACGGTACTTGTGATCGAAGTCCGGGAGTTGGTAGTAGCCCGGATCGAAGACACGGGTCTGCGGGGTGACCACGCCGGCATCGAGGCCTGCAATCGCCACCTCAGGCTTGATGGTCGAACCCGGTGCGTACAAACCGCGCAGCACTCGGTTGAACAACGGTCGGTCGATGGAATCGCGCAGCGCCGAGTACTCCTTGGAGCTGATGCCGGTGACGAACAGATTCGGGTCGAAACTCGGGTTGCTGACCATCGCCAGCACTTCGCCGGTGGCCGGATCGAGCGCCACCACCGAACCACGGCGGTCGCCCAGTGCCGCTTCGGCAGCCTCCTGCAGTTTGACGTCGAGGCTCAGCACGATATTTTTGCCTGGAACCGGATCGGTGTGCTTGAGCACTCGCAGCACTCGGCCCTGAGCGTTGGTCTCGACCTCTTCATAGCCAACATGGCCGTGCAACTGCGCTTCGTAGAAGCGTTCGATGCCGGTTTTGCCGATAGATTGCGTACCGCGGTATTCGACCGAATCCAGAGTTTTGGACTCTTTCTCGTTGATCCGGCCGACGTAACCGATCGAATGCGCGAAGTGCGGCCCCAGCGGGTAATGCCGAACGAACTGCGGCTCGACATCCAGGCCAGGCAAGCGGAACTCGTTAACCGCTAACACAGCGATCTGTTCTTCCGTCAGCTCGTAGAACAGCGTCACCGGGGTGAATGGGTGACGGGACTGCTTCATGGCCTTATCGAAAACGCCACGATCTTCTGCCGGCAGATGCAGGAGATTGATGACCTCGTCCAGCTCCTGGTTGACGTCAGTGGCGCGTTCGCGGGTGATGATAAGGTTGTAACTGGGGCGGTTGTCGGCGAGCAGTACGCCGTTGCGATCATAGATCAGGCCGCGAGTCGGCGGGATCGGCAAGACGTGGACGCGGTTGTTTTCGGAGATGGTCGAGTGATAGTCGTATTCAACCACTTGCAGGATGTACAAGCGCACCACCAGCGCACAGCTGATAGCAAAGACGAACAGAGCGCAGGCGATCAACCGCTTGTTGACCAAGCGCTTCTCTTTTTCGTGATCCTTGATCGGGATGGGTTCTGGCATTTCTACAGCAACTCTTCGACAAAAAATGAGTGCCTGTCCGTGGGCATGACATCAGTCCGTTAAAAACGAGCTGCACCATACCAAAAACCGGGCGGTCACTTCAGAAGGTTTTTCCCCAGTGGCTGTCCCGGCGACGGCTGGAACGCCCGCACCTCAGTCGTAGCGCCTTGTGTGGCGAAGCAAATCACTTTCCTGCGGGCAAAACAAAACCCCAACTGCTTTCGCAATTGGGGTTTCGGAATTTAATCTTGACGATGACCTACTCTCACATGGGGAAACCCCACACTACCATCGGCGATGCATCGTTTCACTTCTGAGTTCGGGATGGGATCAGGTGGTTCCAACGCTCTATGGTCGTCAAGAAATTCGGTGTGCCGACTCGTCTTTCGACGCTTCAGCAAATTGGGTATGCGATAGTTTGTGTGTTTCTCTCGAACTTTCGGTTCGTTTCGTCTTCACACACCGCAATCTGGTGACCTTTCGCTTTTCAGCTCAAAGCCTGCAAATTGCTTGGGTGTTATATGGTCAAGCCTCACGGGCAATTAGTATTGGTTAGCTCAACGCCTCACAGCGCTTACACACCCAACCTATCAACGTCGTAGTCTTCGACGGCCCTTCAGGGAACTCAAGGTTCCAGTGAGATCTCATCTTGAGGCAAGTTTCCCGCTTAGATGCTTTCAGCGGTTATCTTTCCCGAACATAGCTACCCGGCAATGCCACTGGCGTGACAACCGGAACACCAGAGGTTCGTCCACTCCGGTCCTCTCGTACTAGGAGCAGCCCCTCTCAAATCTCAAACGTCCACGGCAGATAGGGACCGAACTGTCTCACGACGTTCTAAACCCAGCTCGCGTACCACTTTAAATGGCGAACAGCCATACCCTTGGGACCGGCTTCAGCCCCAGGATGTGATGAGCCGACATCGAGGTGCCAAACACCGCCGTCGATATGAACTCTTGGGCGGTATCAGCCTGTTATCCCCGGAGTACCTTTTATCCGTTGAGCGATGGCCCTTCCATACAGAACCACCGGATCACTAAGACCTACTTTCGTACCTGCTCGACGTGTCTGTCTCGCAGTCAAGCGCGCTTTTGCCTTTATACTCTACGACCGATTTCCGACCGGTCTGAGCGCACCTTCGTACTCCTCCGTTACTCTTTAGGAGGAGACCGCCCCAGTCAAACTACCCACCATACACTGTCCTCGATCCGGATAACGGACCTGAGTTAGAACCTCAAAGTTGCCAGGGTGGTATTTCAAGGATGGCTCCACACGAACTGGCGTCCACGCTTCAAAGCCTCCCACCTATCCTACACAAGCAAATTCAAAGTCCAGTGCAAAGCTATAGTAAAGGTTCACGGGGTCTTTCCGTCTAGCCGCGGATACACTGCATCTTCACAGCGATTTCAATTTCACTGAGTCTCGGGTGGAGACAGCGCCGCCATCGTTACGCCATTCGTGCAGGTCGGAACTTACCCGACAAGGAATTTCGCTACCTTAGGACCGTTATAGTTACGGCCGCCGTTTACCGGGGCTTCGATCAAGAGCTTCGCGTTAGCTAACCCCATCAATTAACCTTCCGGCACCGGGCAGGCGTCACACCCTATACGTCCACTTTCGTGTTTGCAGAGTGCTGTGTTTTTAATAAACAGTCGCAGCGGCCTGGTATCTTCGACCGGCATGAGCTTACGGAGCAAGTCCTTCACCCTCACCGGCGCACCTTCTCCCGAAGTTACGGTGCCATTTTGCCTAGTTCCTTCACCCGAGTTCTCTCAAGCGCCTTGGTATTCTCTACCCAACCACCTGTGTCGGTTTGGGGTACGGTTCCTGGTTACCTGAAGCTTAGAAGCTTTTCTTGGAAGCATGGCATCAACCACTTCGTCACCCAAAGGGTAACTCGTCATCAGCTCTCGGCCTTAAGATCCCGGATTTACCTAAGATCTCAGCCTACCACCTTAAACTTGGACAACCAACGCCAAGCTGGCCTAGCCTTCTCCGTCCCTCCATCGCAATAACCAGAAGTACAGGAATATTAACCTGTTTTCCATCGACTACGCTTTTCAGCCTCGCCTTAGGGACCGACTAACCCTGCGTCGATTAACGTTGCGCAGGAAACCTTGGTCTTTCGGCGTGGGTGTTTTTCACACCCATTGTCGTTACTCATGTCAGCATTCGCACTTCTGATACCTCCAGCAAGCTTCTCAACTCACCTTCACAGGCTTACAGAACGCTCCTCTACCGCATCACTTGCGTGATACCCGTAGCTTCGGTGTATGGTTTGAGCCCCGTTACATCTTCCGCGCAGGCCGACTCGACTAGTGAGCTATTACGCTTTCTTTAAAGGGTGGCTGCTTCTAAGCCAACCTCCTAGCTGTCTAAGCCTTCCCACATCGTTTCCCACTTAACCATAACTTTGGGACCTTAGCTGACGGTCTGGGTTGTTTCCCTTTTCACGACGGACGTTAGCACCCGCCGTGTGTCTCCCATGCTCGGCACTTGTAGGTATTCGGAGTTTGCATCGGTTTGGTAAGTCGGGATGACCCCCTAGCCGAAACA
>NZ_CM165965.1:4260000-5600000 GCF_056821665.1 Pseudomonas sp. AK-TSAG1-1
TGAGACAGCGCTCCAGCCGCTCGCGATCCTGCTCACCTCTCCCACCCAGTCGCTCCAGGCTCTGACACAGTTCGCGTTCGACGATTGCCGTGAATAACGCGTCTTTCGATGAGAAGTGGCTATAGAAAGCCGCCCCACTCAGGCCGATGGCTTTCATCAATCCATCGACTCCGACAGTCGAAAATCCAGCGCGCTTTGCCGACAGCGCACTGCTGTTCAGCAGCTTTTCCCGGGTTTCCAGCTTATGACCGGCGGAATACCGCATGTGCTTACCCTCGTGATCGACCGCCTTGACGTTGTCCGAATCCTAGCATAACGTTCGTTCACTTAACGATCGTTTACTAAAGGGAAACACCGATGAATAACAACAAGGTCGTACTAGTGGTCGGTGCTGGCGATGCTACCGGCGGAGCCATCGCCAAGCGTTTTGCCAAAGAAGGTTTTGTCGCCTGCGTTACCCGACGCAGTGCTGACAAATTGCAGCCGCTGGTCGAGGCCATTCAGGCCGAGGGTGGAGAAGCACATGGCTTCGCCTGCGATGCACGCAAGGAAGAAGACGTCATTGCGCTGATTGAAGAGATTGAAACCCGCCTCGGCCCGATCGAAGCGTTTGTTTTCAACATCGGCGCCAACGTGCCTTGCAGCATTCTTGAAGAAACTGCGCGCAAATACTTCAAGATCTGGGAGATGGCCTGTTTCTCGGGTTTTCTTAATGCCCGCGAAGTGGCCAAGCGCATGGTCACCCGCAAGCGCGGCACCATTCTGTTTACCGGGGCCACCGCCGGGCTTCGCGGCGCCGCCGGTTTTGCCGCATTTGCCGGCGCCAAACACGGTATTCGTGCGCTGGCGCAAAGCATGGCGCGCGAGTTGGGGCCGATGAACATCCACGTCGCCCACGTGGTGGTTGATGGCGCCATCGATACCGACTTCATCCGAAACAGCTTTCCGGAGAAGTACGCGACCAAGGATGAGGACGGTATTCTCAATCCCGAGCACATCGCCGAAAACTACTGGTACCTGCACAGTCAGCCACGGGATGCCTGGACGTTCGAACTGGATCTGCGTCCATGGAACGAACGATGGTAATCCCCCTCCTCCATAACAATAAATAGAGAGCAGCGAATATGGCGAAAACCGTGGAGTTCTATTTCGACCTCGGCAGCCCTGCCACTTATCTGGCCTACACCCAGTTACCGAAAATCTGTGCCGACACCCATAGCGAATTGATCTACATCCCGATGCTGCTGGGCGGTGTATTCAAGGCGACCGGCAATGCCTCACCGGCGATGATCCCGGCCAAGGGCCGCTACATGTTTCAGGATCTGGACCGCTACGCCAAACGATATGGCGTGCCACTGAAGTTCAATCCGCATTTCCCGATCAACACACTGATGCTGATGCGCGCCGTCACCGGCATACAACTGCGCCAGCCGGAACGCTTTCAGGCGTTTATCGATTGCCTGTTCAAGGCACTGTGGGTGGAGGGACGTCCTCTCGATGAGCCGGCCACTGTCGCAGCGGTGTTGAGCGAACACGGCTTCGATCCCAATGAAGTCCTGGCCCTGACCAACGACGAGGCGGTCAAGGCAGCACTCAAGGACAACACCGAGACAGCCATTAAACGCGGGGTGTTTGGTGCGCCAAGCATGTTCATCGGCAATCAGTTGTTCTTCGGTCAGGACCGCCTCGACTTTGTCGAAGAAGCCCTGCGTCAGGCTTAGAAGGAGAACAGACCCGGGCGCCACACAGCCCCCGGGTTGATGCCATCAGATAGCCGCTGTCCGCGTGTTCAGCCACGCCAGTGCAGCGCCCTCCAGCAACGGACTCAAGCGCTCACGCACTTCGGCGTGATAGGCGTTGAACCACTGCTTCTCCTCCTGCGTCAGCAAAGACGGCTCCAGGCAGCGTGTGTCGATCGGGCACAGAGTCAAGGTTTCAAACTTGAGGAACTCGCCAAACTCGCTGCTGCCCGCCTCGCGATTCATGGCCAGGTTCTCGATTCGCACACCCCAACGGCCCGGACGGTAAGTGCCCGGCTCGATCGATGTGATCATCCCCGGCTGCATTGCCGTTTGCGGAGCCGCTGCGGCCTGATACGCGATCACCTGCGGGCCTTCGTGAACATTGAGGAAATAGCCGACCCCATGACCGGTGCCGTGGCCATAATCCACGCTCTCAGCCCAGATCGGCGCACGGGCGATGGCATCCAGCAGCGGCGACAGAATGCCTTTCGGGAACTGTGCCCGCGACAGTGCGATCACCCCTTTGAGCACGCGCGTGCAGTCACGCTTCTGCTCATCCGTTGGCGTACCGACCGGCACCATGCGCGTGATGTCGGTCGTGCCGCCCAGGTACTGGCCGCCCGAGTCGATCAGCAGCAAGCCATCACCCTCGATCACCGCGTGTTCTTCTTCGGTGGCGTGATAGTGCGGCATCGCGCCATTGGCGTTAAACGCGGCAATCGTGTTGAAGCTTAGTGACACGTAATCCGGACGGCGTTCGCGGGCGGCGGTGAGCTTCTCGTCGATGGTCAGTTCGGTAATGCGCTCGCGACCCCAGGCAGACTCCAGCCAGGCGAAAAATTCGCACAATGCCGCACCGTCCTGCTCCATGGCCTGGCGAATGTGCTGCGCATCGGCTTCGCTTTTCTGCGACTTGGCGAGGGTTGTCGGATTCAGGCCTTCGACCAGTTTCACTCCGCTTTCCAGGTTATCCAGCAAACCGCTGGTCACCCGCGCCGGATCCACCAACAGGGTTGCGCCGCCTGGCACAGCGCGCAAGGCGTCGGCCACTTCATGGTAATCACGCAGAGTCACTCCGTCCCGCTCCAGCACCGCACGCAATTCGGCATCGACCTTGCTCAGAGCCACAAACAGTGTCGCTTGCTGTTGATTGATCAACGCAAAAGAAACGAACACCGGGTTGAACGACACATCGCCGCCACGCAGATTGAACAGCCAGGCGATGTCATCAAGGGTGGCGATGAAGTGCCAATCGGCACCACGTTCCTGCAAGGTCTCACGCAGTCTGGCGAGTTTTTCGCCGCGACTGACCGTCGCTTGCGGCGGCAAATGCTGATAGATCGGTGCGTTCGGCAGGCCAGGACGATCGGCCCAGACTTCATTCAGCAAATCGATGTCAGTGCGCAGACGCGCACCACGGGCTTCAAGCTTGCTGCTCAAGGTACGCGCCGAGGCCACGGCCATCACCGCGCCATCAACCGCCACCACGCCACCTTCCGGAGTCTGCTCGGCCAGCCAGTCCAGTGGGCTCGGTTGCCCCGGTTGCAGCTTGACCAGTTCGATGCCGCTGCCTTTGAGTTCCTTGGTCGCCTGTTCCCAATAACGACTGTCGGCCCAGACTCCGGCGAAATCAGCGGTGACAATCAGCGTGCCAACCGAACCATGGAACCCCGACAGCCATTGCCGCCCTTGCCAGTATCCCGGCAGGTATTCCGACAGGTGCGGGTCGGCCGACGGCACCAGCAACGCATGAATGCCTTCACGGCGCATAAGTTCACGGGTGTGCGCCAGGCGCTGGGGAACCGTTCCTTCGGTCAAAGTCTGGGTACTCATCATGTCTCCTGCCAATCACTTCATCGTTATTGTTCGTAGCCGTGGAAGTCGGCTGGTTAAAGCCCTGTCGCCCAGAATGCCGGAGCACTGGCGCAGGCGCCTTTGATCAGTTCTACCGCCTGATCGATATCGTCGGTGGTGGTGAAGCGGCCGAGGCTCAGGCGAATGGTGCGAGCAGCCAGCCGGGCGTCATGCCCCAGTGCCAGCAGCACGTGGGAAGGCGCATTGCTCGCCGAGTTGCAGGCCGAAGTCGCGGAAAACGCGATCGAATGGCTCAAGGCTGCACTGTTGAACTCACCTTCGCTGAACGTCAGGCTCAAGGTGTGCGCAATACGCTGACTGGCGCTGCCGTTGAGGCGCACGCCCGGCAGGCTCAGCAACGGTTCGAGCAAGCGATCACGCAGCGCCACGATGGACTTTTTCTCCTCATCGAACATCGCAGTGGCCAAGGCGAATGCCGCGCCCATACCCGCAATCTGATGGGTCGCGAGAGTCCCGGAACGCAAGCCGCCTTCGTGCCCGCCACCATGAATCTGCGCCTGCAAACGCTGCTGCGCCCGCGGCCCGACATACAGCGCACCAATGCCTTTGGGGCCGTAGAGCTTGTGCGCCGAAAACGACATCAGGTCCACCGGCCATTGCTGCAGATCGATCGCCACTTTACCGGCGCCCTGCGCCGCATCGACATGGAACAGCGCTCCACGGCTGCGCACGACCTCACCGATGGCCGGGATGTCATTGAGCGTGCCGAGTTCATTGTTGACCAGCATCAGCGAGACCAGAAAGGTGTCGTCGCGCATCGCTTCGCTGACTGCCTGCGGGGTGATCAGGCCCTCGGCATCCGGCACCAGGTAGGTCACCGCAACGCCCGCGTCCTGCAGTTGCCGGGCGGTATCGAGGATGGCTTTGTGTTCGATCTGGCTGGTAATGATGTGGCCACCGGCAACGCCGCGTGCCTGGGCCACGCCTTTGAGGGCGAGGTTGTTGGATTCGGTGGCACCGGAGGTCCAGACGATCTGCGTGGCCTCGGCACCGACCAGTTCGGCGACTTGCCGGCGGGCGTGCTCGACTGTTTGCCGGGCCTGCTGACCGAATGCGTGAGAACTGGACGCCGGATTGCCGAAGTTGGCGTGAAAGCCCAGACAGTCGATCATCACCTGGATGACCCGATCGTCCACCGGAGTGGTGGCGGCATAATCGAAATACAACGGACGTTTATTCATAAAAGACTCGCAGAGCGTGTTCCGGGATCAGGAGGCTCGTGTCTGCAAACGGCACAGCGCAGCCTTGTGAGCTGCGCGTCGGTTCGAGAGCGTCATCAATACCTGATCGGATGCCGTTAAAGAAGAACAACTTCATTTAAAAGTGCGTAGGAACGCTCCTGAAGCCGAGCTTAACAGGCATCGGGCCGGCGGTTGAAGCAATGCGTCAGTGAAAGCTTTCGAGAAGTAACGGGTACAGCGAAATCACCAACAACGCGGCCATGCCCCAGTTGAATACGCGCAACCAGCGTGGGTCCTTCAGCACGTTGCGCAACAACGTGCCGCACGCCGCCCAGACGCCGACACTGGGCAGGTTGATGATGGCGAACACCGCAGCGATCACCACAACATTGGTGAAATACCCCTGCATTGGCGTGTAGGTGCTGATCGCGCCGATGGCCATGATCCAGGCCTTGGGATTGACCCACTGAAACGCGGCGGCGCCCAGATAACTGATCGGTTTGCCCTCGCCTTCAGCGCCTTCGCCCACCGGTCCCGAATGAGCGATCTTCCACGCCAGGTACAACAGATACGCGGCGCCTATATAGCGCAGCACCGTGTAGAGCAGTGGATATGTCTGGAACACCGCGCCCAGCCCAAAGCCCACCGCGACCACCAACACGAAGAAACCGCAGGTGATGCCGAGCATATGGGGAATGGTGCGGTTGAAACCGAAGTTCACCCCCGACGCCAGCAACATGGTGTTGTTCGGCCCCGGTGTAATCGAGGTGACAAGGGCAAACAGGGCAAAGCCCAGCAGCAGATCAAGCGAGAGGGTCATGTAGGCATTCCGTCGGGGGGCATTCAGGTGTTGACCCTATCGCACGGCAGCCCGCAAACCCACGGACAGTTGGCTAAAACTTCGAGCAGTACAGTTTGCGATCAGCTTGGACGACCGTGCAGCTGTATGGCACGTCCGGCACTCATTTCAGCTTTCTTGTCGAACGACGATTGACCCAGCAGCGCCGCTTTTTTCGCGTGGTATTCGTCGAAGGACAAGCCGCTGCGATTCAGCGCTTCCATCGCCAGTTCGCGGGTCTCTTCGGCGGTGTAGGGCCGTTGTTCGGGGGAAACGTGGGTGGCGCATCCGGCGAGCACGGAAACAGCGAGCAGCAGCGAAACAGTCAGTAAACGATTCATGGGGGCGTCCTGGCGAGCGGTGTTAGTCGATGGACAAAGGCTACGCCCGCGCTCGCCCGGGCAAAAATCAACGCGCTCAATAGTGGCTATCAGGATTTCAGCTTGATCGTCCTCATATCTCTTAAAGATCTATAAATATCGATTAACGTTCTTTTACGGAATAACAAGCAACCGCTATAAATCCCTCCATACGGCGAACAACTGTTGCTCCAGCAACTGTTGCCCAGGCAACAGCAGTTCAACAAACCCGCCTGATATCTGCACAACTCAATGGCGCCAGAACGCTATAGCCCCCGCGAACCGGGCTTCTCAGGAATTGGTACAGCGCTTGCTCAAGCCTTGGCACTTACTCACTGCTCGCTGAGCAACTGTTGATAAAAAGGAACTCATCATGTCGCGTCCCCTGAAAGTCGTTGCCCTGTCCGGCGGCACCTGGCGCCCGTCCCGCACCCTGGTGCTGACTCAGGCTTTATTGGCCGAACTGGGCGAGCACCTGCCGCTCGACAGTCACCTGATCGAACTCGGTGACATCGCCCGGCCACTCGGTGCTGCGCTGTCGCGTCAGGAACTGAGCGCAGAGGTCGAGGCCGAGCTGCAGGCCATCGAACAGGCCGACCTGCTGATCGTTGCAGCGCCGGTGTATCGAGGCTCCTACCCGGGCCTGCTCAAGCATCTGTTTGACCTGATCGACCTCAATGCACTGATCGACACCCCGGTGTTGCTGGCCGCCACCGGTGGCAGCGAGCGTCATGCGCTGGTGCTCGATCACCAGTTGCGTCCGCTGCTCAGTTTCTTCCAGGCCGTGACCCTGCCGATTGGCGTTTACGCCACCGAGGCCGATTTCGCCGACTACCAGATCACCAGCGAACAGCTGAAAGCGCGCATCCGCCTCGCCGCTGAACGCGCCGCGCCGCTGTTCGGCACGCAAATCAAACCGTTGCTGAAAATCGCTTAAGGAGCTGTTCATGGATGTTTTCTGGTTCCTGCCGACCCACGGCGACGGCCATTATCTGGGCACCACGCAAGGCGCGCGCCCGGTCACACTCAATTACCTCAAACAAGTGGCGCAAGCCGCCGACAGCCTTGGCTACCACGGCGTATTGATCCCCACCGGGCGCTCCTGCGAAGACTCGTGGGTGATCGCCTCGGCGCTGGTGCCGTTGACCGAACGCCTGCGTTATCTGGTGGCGATCCGTCCGGGGATCATCTCGCCGACCGTATCGGCGCGCATGGCGGCGACTCTGGATCGCCTGTCCAACGGTCGCCTGCTGATCAACGTGGTGACCGGCGGCGACCCCGACGAAAACCGTGGCGACGGCAGTTTCCTCAGCCACAGCGAGCGCTACCAAGTCACCGACGAATTCCTCAGGATCTGGCGGCGAGTGCTGCAAGGCGAGGCGGTGGACTTCGAGGGCAAACACCTCAAAGTGCAGAACGCCAAAGCTCTGTATCCACCGGTGCAGAAGCCGTATCCGCCGCTGTATTTCGGCGGTTCCTCCGACGCTGCCCATGACCTGGCCGCCGAGCAAGTAGACGTGTACCTGACCTGGGGCGAACCACCCGCCGCCGTCGCCGAAAAACTTGCCGATGTGCGCGAACGTGCGGCTCGGCACGGGCGCAAGGTGAAGTTCGGAATTCGCCTGCACGTGATCGTCCGCGAGACCGCCGAAGAAGCCTGGAAAGCTGCGGACAAACTGATCGAGCACATCAGCGACGAGACCATCGAGGCGGCGCAGAAATCCTTCTCGCGCTTCGACTCCGAAGGGCAGCGACGCATGGCGGCGTTGCACGATGGTCGACGCGACAACCTGGAAATCGCCCCCAACCTGTGGGCCGGTGTCGGCTTGGTACGCGGCGGCGCCGGAACCGCGCTGGTCGGCGATCCGCAGCAAGTGGCGGCGCGAATCAAGGAGTACGCCGACCTCGGTATCGAGAGCTTCATCTTTTCCGGTTATCCGCACCTTGAAGAAGCCTACCGCTTTGCCGAACTGGTGTTCCCGCTGCTGCCGGAACCCTACGCGAGCCTGGCCGGGCGCGGCGTGACCAATCTGACCGGGCCGTTTGGCGAAATGATTGCCAACGATGTGTTGCCCACAAAAGCCACTGCCTGAACCGAAACCCTTGTGGGAGCGAGCCTGCTCGCGAATGCAGTGGTCATCTACAGGAATGGTGACTGATACGACCCCTTCGCGAGCAGGCTCGCTCCCACAGGGGACTGCGTTGACTCTTTGAGGAACACCGTGTGACCGCCAAACCACAAAGTACCCTGCTCTCCTCGCTGCAGACCGCCCGCCAACTGGCCACCGAATTTGCCCTCACCGCCGTCGAGCGTGACGAGCGCGGCGGTACGCCGAAGGCCGAACGCGATGCCCTGCGTGACAGCGGCCTGCTGGCCCTGAGCATTCCCACGCGCTACGGCGGCCTCGGCGCGCGCTGGAGCGAAACCCTGCAGATCGTGCGCGAGTTCGCCAAGGTCGACAGCTCAATCGCCCACGTCTTCGGCTTTCATCACCTGATGCTCGCCACCGTGCGCCTGTTCTCGCGCCCGGAACAATGGCAGCCGTGGTTCGAACAGACCGCACGGCAGAACTGGTTCTGGGGCAACGCCCTCAACCCGCTCGACACCCGCACCGTGGTCAAGGACTGCGGCGGCTGGCGCGAATTCTCCGGCAAGAAAAGTTTCTGCTCCGGCGCCAGCGACTCGCAGATGCTGATCGCTTCGGCGGTGGACGAAAGCGCCGGCGGCAAATTGCTGATCGCGGCGATCCCCAGTGGGCGCAGCGGCATCACCCTGCACGATGACTGGAACAACATCGGCCAGCGCCAGACCGACAGCGGCAGCGCCACGTTCGAACGAGTGCGCGTCGAAGAGTCCGAACTGCTGCTCGATCCCGGGCCGTTGAGCACACCGTTTGCCTGCCTGCGTCCGCTGATCGCGCAACTGACGTTCACCCACCTGTTTCTTGGCATCGCCGAAGGCGCTTTTGCCGAAGCCCGCCAATACACGCTGAGCGAAACCCGGCTCTGGCACAAATCCGTGGCCCGTGATGTGCGCGAAGACCCGTACGTGCTCGCGCATTACGGCGAGTTCTGGGTGGCGCTGGAAGGCATTCGCCTGCTGGTCGAACGGGCCGCCTCGCTGCTCGACGACGCCTGGGCCAAAGGCCCGAATCTGACTGCCGAGGAGCGTGGGCATCTGGCCACCGCGATTGCCACGGCCAAGGTCGCCGCCAGTCGTCAGGGGCTGGAGATTTGCAGCCGCTTGTTCGAAGTCACCGGCGCGCGTTCGACCCACGCTTCGCTGCGCCTGGACCGGCACTGGCGCAACCTGCGCACCCAGACCCTGCACGACCCGCTCGACTACAAGCTCCATGAGCTGGGCGACTGGGCGCTGAATCAGGCGCTGCCGGTGCCGACGTTCTATTCCTGATCTTTCCTTTAATGGAGCGAGCCATGCAACTGCTGACCCTTCCGCCCTCACCCACCCTGGCGACATCGATCCGCGCCACCGCGCAAGTCTTCGAAGACCCGAAATCCCAGGCCCTGCTCGCGCATCTGCAGCAAGTTGCACCGAGCGAAGCCAGCGTGCTGATCATCGGCGAAACCGGCACCGGCAAGGAGCTGGTGGCGCGGCATATCCACAACCTGAGCAATCGCCGCCATCAGCCGTTTGTCGCGGTCAACTGCGGCGCGTTCTCCGAATCGCTGGTGGAAGCCGAACTGTTCGGCCATGAAAAAGGGGCCTTCACCGGCGCCCTCAGCGCCAAGGCCGGCTGGTTCGAGGAGGCGGACGGCGGCACCTTGTTCCTCGACGAAATCGGCGATTTGCCGATGGCGATTCAGGTCAAGTTGCTGCGGGTGTTACAAGAGCGCGAAGTGGTGCGCCTGGGCTCGCGCAAGAGCATTCCCATCGATGTGCGGGTGCTGGCCGCGACCAACGTGCAACTGGAAAAAGCCATCAATGCCGGCAACTTCCGCGAAGACCTGTTCTATCGCCTGAACGTGGTCAATCTGGAGCTCAGCCCACTGCGCGATCGGCCCGGTGACATCCTGCCGCTGACTCGGCACTTCATCGAAGCCTACAGCCAGCGCCTGGGTTACGGGCGGGTCAGCATCAGCCCCGGCGCCGAGCACAAACTGCGCGGCTACAGTTGGCCGGGCAACATCCGCGAACTGGAAAACGTCATCCATCACACCCTGTTGATCTGCCGCAACGGTGTGATCGAGCGCGATGATTTGCGCCTGTCGAACCTGCGCATCGAGCGCCCGGACGATCAGCAGTCGAGCGCCGACGACTCACCGCAAGCGCTGCTTGAGCGAGCCTTTCAAAAGCTCTTCGAACAACAGGCCGGCGCTCTCCACGAAAAGGTCGAAGACGCCCTGCTGCGCGCCGCGTATCGGTTCTGCCATTACAACCAGGTGCACACCGCTGCCCTGCTCGGCCTGAGCCGCAATGTCACTCGCACGCGGCTGATCAAGATCGGCGAACTGGCGGTTAACAAGCGGCGATTCACGGAGAACCTGCAAGGCGAACGCCTGATCCAGTTGTCGATCTAGCCCACCAGGTTGCAGTGCAGCGCATCGTCATGACTGCGGGCGATGCTGCTCAATACCTGGAACGAATTGAAGGTCACGGTTTTCGCCTGATGGGCACGGATCAGTTGCCAGAAATCCTGCTCGCCACTTTCAAAACGGCTGAACGCTGCTTCCCCGGCCTCGCGGGTCTGCCATTGCAGCAGGCTCAGCACCCGCCGACCGTCGTCACTGACCTGCACGCTGGCGCTGACAAAGCCTGCGTAGCACTGCGCCAGATGCTCGGTCTGCTGCGCCAGTGCCGACACCAGCGCCGGTTGCTGGCGCGGTTCGATCTCGAATTCGATCAATTGGGTAAAACTGCGATTTTTCGCTGACGTTTGCATGACAAGTCCCCATTCACCGTAAGACGAGCCTTGCGACTCGAAGGCCTGCAGGGTAAAACCTCTAGTTAAGTAAAGGTCAAGAGTCATTTTGCCAATGATCACCAAAGAAACCCTGCACAAGCAGCTCACCGTGGGCGAAGTCGCCGCGCGCAGCGGCGTGGCAGTCACCGCCCTGCACTTTTACGAAGCCAAGGGCCTGATCAAGAGCCAGCGCAATGCCGGCAATCAACGCCGCTATCCACGGGAAGTCTTGCGTCGAGTGGCGCTGATCAAGGTCGCGCAACGGCTGGGCATTCCGCTGGCGGAGATTGGCGAGGCGTTGAAGATGCTCCCGGACGATCGCGCGCCGACCGCGGCGGACTGGAAAGTCCTGTCCGAGCAGTGGCGACGCGAACTCGATGAGCGGATCAATCAATTGACCCTGTTGCGCGATCGGCTCACCGGTTGCATCGGCTGCGGCTGCCTGTCGATGGAGGCCTGCCCGTTGCGCAATCAGGGCGATGTGCTCGGTGAACAGGGGCCAGGCGCGCATTTCCTCGGCTGACTGCTCGTCGGGCAAAAATCCTCGTTGCGCAGACAGTTCTATAGTGAATCTTCCACAAATCCGGTGGAGCCCCACACCTCGCAAAACAAAGAACAGGGAGAACGTCATGAGCGTCAAACCCATTCCCGAGGGGTATCACAGCATTACCCCGTACCTCGGCATCCTCAAGGCCGCCGAAGCCATCGAATTCTATAAAAAAGCCTTCGGCGCCACGGTCGTCATGCGCCTCGACATGCCGGACGGCCGCATCGGCCACGCCGAACTGCGCATTGGCGACAGCGCAATCATGCTCGGCACGCCCTGCGACCAGGGGCCGTTGAGCGGTCCGGACAACGCCGTGTCGGTCGGTCTGCATTTGTATGTCACCGATGTCGACAAGTCCTTTCAACGGGCGCTGGATGCCGGGGCCAAGGCGGTGTCCGAGGTCAAGGATCAGTTTTATGGTGACCGCAGCGGGACGCTGAAGGATCCGTATGGGCACCTGTGGTTCCTGGCTACGCGCAAGGAGGACCTGACCGAAGAGCAGATCAAGCAGCGGGCGATCGAGATGTTCAGTCAGGGTTGAGACCTTCAGTGTCTTGACCGGCCTCTTCGCGAGCAAGCCCGCTCCCACAGGGATCTCTGGTGTGAACACTATCGTGGTCAAACAGCAGAACACTGTGGGAGCGGGCTTGCTCGCGAAGGGGCCAGTGCGGCCACATCACACTTCATGAACCACCACACCACGCTGCGCCTGTTGCTCCCGAACGCAAACACTTTCAGCATGCCGACAACGACTGAAAAAAGGATCAGCCCGATGTTTGCCGGATTTTGCAAAGACCAGCGCCACGTCAACGGCGTCGACATCGCCTACCGCCTCGGCGGCAGCGGCCCGGGCCTGTTGCTGTTGCACGGGCACCCGCAGACCCACGTGATCTGGCACAAGCTTGCCGAGCAACTGGCCGGGCACTTCACCGTGGTCGCCGCCGACCTGCGCGGTTATGGCGACAGCAGCCGGCCCGCCGCCGATGAGCAGCACCGCAACCACTCAAAACGTGAAATGGCCAGGGACAACGTCGAGCTGATGCATGCGCTGGGTTTCGCGCAGTTCTCGGTGCTGGCCCACGACCGTGGCGCCCGGGTCGCCCATCGCCTGGCCCTCGACCACCCAACTGCCGTGCAGCGGATGATGCTGCTCGACATCGCCCCGACTCTGTCGATGTACACGCAGACCAACGAAGCCTTCGCCCGTGCCTATTGGCACTGGTTCTTCCTGATCCGCCCGGCGCCATTGCCGGAAACCTTGATCGAGGCCGATCCCGAAGCCTATCTGCGCAGCGTCATGGGCAGCCGCAGCGCCGGGCTCACACCGTTCACCGAGCCCGCGTTCAGCGAATACCTGCGCTGCCTGCGACGTCCCGGCAGCGCCCGGGGCATTTGCGAAGACTACCGCGCCAGCGCCGCCATCGACCTTGAACATGACCGCGCCGACATCGCCGCCGGCCATCAGCTGCATCTGCCGCTGCGCGTGCTGTGGGGTGCCGAAGGCACGGTCGGACGTTGCTTCGAACCGCTGCGCGAATGGCAGCAAGTGGCAACCGATGTCAGCGGTAAAGCACTGCCCGCCGGGCATTATCTGGCCGAGGAAGTGCCTGATCTGCTGCTCGCCGAAGCCCTGGATTTCCTGCGCTGAATCGAGCCTTGCCTGCCGATGCTATGCTGGCGGCTTGTGCCGCCAGTGCTCGTGCCAACATGTCCCAGAACCAAGAACCCGTGCCCCTGCCCGAAGACCTGCGCGTGCTGTTGACGGTGATCCGCAAGAACGGTTTCGCGGCCGCCGCCGACGAGTTGGGCCTGTCCCCGGCCTACGTCAGCAAACGCATCCAGATTCTCGAATCGACCCTCGGCACCCGCCTGCTGCACCGCACCAGTCGCCGCGTGTCTTTGACCGAGGACGGTGAGCGGGTGCAGCGCTGGGCCTTGCGCATCCTCGATGACTTTCAGCAACTGCGCGATGACCTCGCCGACGCCCACGACAGCCCGCGCGGGCGCCTGCACATCTGCAGCAGTTTCGGCTTTGGCCGCAACCACGTGGCGCCCGCCGTTTCGCTGCTGGCCGAACGTCACCCGCAATTGCAGATTCGCCTCGACCTGTTCGACCGCGCGGTGGACATCGTCAACGAAGGCTTCGATCTGGAAATCCGCGTCGGCGATGACCTGCCCGGCCAGCACATCGGCCGACAACTGGTGAGCAACCGCCGGGTCCTGTGCGCAGCGCCCGAATACCTGCAACGCCACGGTACGCCGCAGACGCTGGACGACTTGCAACAGCATGACTGCCTGGTGATCAAGGAGCGCGACAACGCATTCGGCATCTGGCACCTGGATCGCGACGGCGCGCAGGAAAGCGTGCGGGTCAGCGGGCCGCTGTCGTCCAACAACGGTGAGATCGTCCTGCAATGGGCGCTCGACGGACGTGGCGTGTTGCTGCGCTCATTGTGGGATGTGAAGCCGTTGCTGGAACAAGGCCGATTGGTGCCGGTGCTGGCCGATTACAGTCAGAGCGCCAACGTCTGGGCGGTGTACCCGACGCGGCTGGCCAACTCCGGAAAGCTGCGGGCGTGTGTGGAGTTTTTGCAGGGGCATTTCAAGGATCTTTCACTGTAGCCCTTGTAGGCCTTCGCCTGCTCGCGATAGCGGTCGTTCAGCCAATGATGATGTTCACTGACACGACGCTATCGCGAGCAGGCGAAGGCCTACACAGGTTGGTACTGTGTCAGGCAAGCCATGGGTTGTTGGTCAGGTGTTCGCGCTCGAACGCCTTGATCTGTTCACGCCGCTGCAAGGTACTGCCAATCGCATCCAGCCCCAGCAACAGGGCGGTTTTGCGCAAGCCCTCCATCTGGAAATCCAGCACTTCGCCGTCCGCCAGACGGATCTGCTGCGCCTCCAGATCAATACTGAGCCGCGCACTTTCCGGCTGACTCACCCTCCGGCCAATGCGCTGCACCTGCGCCTCGTCGAGGGTAATCAGCAACACACCGTTGCGCTGGCAATTGTCGTAAAAGATCCCGGCGAAACGGCTGCCGATCAGCGCGCGAATCCCCAACTGCTGCAGCCCCCACACCGCGTGTTCACGGCTGGAGCCGCAGCCGAAATTCGGCCCGACCACCAGAAAGCTCGCACCCTGCCAGGCCGGCTGGTTCAACACGAACTCAGGGTTGGGCGTACCGTCGGCAAAAAAACGCAGATCGAAAAACACCCCGCGATCCAGTCCCTGACGATCAATGCCCTTGAGAAACTGCTTGGGCATGATCACGTCGGTGTCGACGTTGGCCGCCAGCAGCGGCGCGGCCTGGCCGCTGACCTGAGTGAAGGGTTGCAGGCTCATGGGCGTTCTCCAAAGTGACGAATGTCGGTGAGGTGGCCGCTGATCGCGGCGGCGGCGACCATCGCCGGACTCATCAGGTGAGTGCGCGCTCCGGCACCCTGCCGGCCTTCGAAATTGCGGTTGGTGCTGGAGGCGCAGCGGTCGCCGGGCGCGAGCACGTCATCGTTCATCGCCAGGCACATCGAGCAGCCGGACTGGCGCCATTCAAACCCGGCGTCGATGAAGATCTGCGCCAGACCTTCGACCTCGGCCTGAGCGCGGACTTCGCTGGAGCCGGGCACGATCATTGCCCGCACATGTTCGGCCACTCTCCGCCCGCGCACGACAGCGGCGGCGTCGCGCAAATCCTCGATCCGCGCGTTGGTGCAGGAACCAATGAACGCATGGCTGATGACGATATCGCGCAGCGCCATCCCCGGTTCCAGGCCCATGTAATGCAGGGCCCGGCGCATGTCCTGACGCAGGATCGGATCGTCGATGCTTTGCGGGTCCGGCACTTGCGCGCCGATGGCTACCGCCTGATCCGGGCTGGTGCCCCAGGTGACCATCGGTTCCAGCAGGCTCGCGTCGAGGTGTACTTCGCGGTCGAACACGGCGCCGGGATCGCTGCGCAGTTCACGCCACTTCTGCAACCCGCGTTCCCAGAGTTCACCCTGCGGTGCTCGGGGTTTGCCCTTGAGATAGGCAAACACTTTTTCGTCCGGCGCCATGAACGCACCGCGCGCACCGGCCTCGACCGCCATGTTGCAAATGGTCATGCGCGCTTCGACGCTCAGGGCATCGATGGTCGAACCGCTGAACTCGATGGCGTAGCCGCTGGCACCGGAGGCACCGATGCGGCCGATCAGCGCCATGATCACGTCCTTGGAGGTCAGGCCCGGCGCCAGCGCGCCATCGACGGTTACGCGCATGCTTTTCAGGCGTTTGTAGACCAGGGTCTGCGAGGCCAGCAGGTGTTCGATCTCCGAGGTGCCGATGCCGAAACCGAACGCCCCCAGCGCACCGTAGGTGGTGGTGTGGCTGTCGCCGGCGGCGATGACCATCCCCGGCAGAATGAAGCCTTGCTCTGGGGCGATCACATGCTCGATGCCTTGGCGCTTGTCGAGGATGTCCAGCAGTTCGATGCCGAAGTCCCGGCAGTTTTCCGCCAGATACGACACCTGCCGCGCACCGCCCGCATCAGGCATCGCCGCGACCCGCAACGGTGTGGTCGGGTTGACGTGATCAACCACCGCCAGCGCCGTGCCCGGCCGCCAGACCTGACGCCCGGCTGCACGCAAACCGCTGAAGGCCTGGGGGCTGGTGTATTCGTTGATCACCTGACGGTCGATATACAGCAGGACATGGCCCTGCTCATCGAGGCGGCACACGGCGTGCGAGTCGATGTGTTTGTCGTAGAGGGTTCTGGGGCTCATCAAGGCGCTCGCTCAGGGGAATCCGGTGATTTCCATCATAGGGAGCGGTTGGCGGCCATCAATTGGCAGGAAGTGAGAGCGGCGTTCATGAATCGTGTTCGATCCCCTGGCCACCGAACGCCCCCTGTAGGAGGGTTGGTGGTGTCTGGGGGAAGTGCGAAACATTTACTTTCATATAAGCCATCGGGATTTACCCGGCTCATCCGTCCTATAGAGATGCAGGCCGTTCGCGTAGGCAACAGCCACGACCGCGCCTTTCAGGGTCACCCTTGCTGCGAAGCCCGTAGCCGCGTGCCCTTTCATCGCAATCAAGACGCGCAATCATGTCAAAGAAATCCCGTTCCAAACTGTGGTTCCTGGTGCATAGCTGGCTCGCGCTGCCGATCTGGTTTTTTGTCCTGATCGTCTGTGTCACCGGCACACTGGCGGTGGTCAGCCAGGAGATCGTCTGGCTGGCCAACCCGCAGATGCGCGCCAGCCAACCGGCGGACGACGCTCCGCTGCTCAGTTACGATCAAGTGCTGGCCGCAATCAAGAAAGCCGAACCGCAAACACTGGTCGAAAGCATCAGCCGCCCCGACGAGTCGCATTTCGCCCTCGACGTCGAGGTCAGCTACCCCGACGGCCGCGCGCAGACGGTGTACGTCAACCCGTACACCGGCGCGATCCAGGGCCCGGCGCCGGACTTCAACTTCAAGGCATTCACCCGTGCCCTGCACGGCTGGTGGCTGGTGCCGTTCACCAACGGCTATAGCTGGGGCTGGTACCTGGTGTCGTTTCTCGGCCTGCCGATGCTCGCCTCGCTGGTCACCGGGCTGGTGGTCTACAAGCGTTTCTGGAAAGGCTTTTTCAAGCCTACGCTGCGTTTTCGCCACGGCGCCCGGATCTTCTGGGGGGACTTCCATCGACTGAGCGGCATCTGGTCGATCTGGTTCATCGCCGTGATTTCCATCACCGGCACCTGGTTTCTGATTCAGGCGTTTTTGTTCGATAACCAGGTGTCCATCACTACCGAGCCGATCATCCCGGCGATGGCCCGCGAAGACGTGCCGATGTCGGCCGACGCCGGGCCACCGCCACGGATCAGCCTGGATCGCGCGGTGCAGATCGCCGAACAGCAAATCCCCGGGCTGGAAGTCAGCTTCATCAGCCTGCCGGGCAACGCCTACAGCCATCTGAGTGTCGGCGGTCGCGGCTGGTATCCGCTGATGTTCCAGACCGCCACGCTCAACCCTTACAACGGCGACATGGCTGCCTCGCGGCTGATCTCCGACCGCTCCTCGCTGGAGTTCGTCACCGAGTCGATGCGACCGTTGCACACCGGTGATTTCGGCGGCCTGTGGATCAAGCTGATCTGGTTCTTCTTCGGCCTGTTGCTGAGCATGATGGTGCTCAGCGGCCTGTTGATCTGGACCAAACGCACCGCGCTGGCCACCGCCAACGCGCTCAAGCGCGAGAGTAAAAAAACCCGCAGCACCAGCGTCAGTCGTGAACCAGCGGAGGTCAGCCTGTGAGCCAGTCCAACCGCAATGTCCAGCCGTCCACACTGCGCCGCTTCTGGCACAAATGGCGCTTTCATCTGAATGCGCTGCTGCTGCTGATTCCGTTGGGTTTCATGCCCAAGTATTTCGCCGACGCTGCGCTGTTTCGCGGCGATGTCGGCCTCGGCGAGCACGAGATCGGTGACATCCAGGTCGGGCCCTGGAGCCTGCGCCTGGCCGAACTGCGAAACGAAGCGCCGCATCTCGACGGCCCCGCCGGTTACATGAAGGACTTCAATGCAGCCCTGTGCGACGCCTGCGTCGAACAGGTCAAGGCCACCTACCTGCGCATCGGCAAGCCCCGCAGCCTGCGCGCCGCCGGGGTGATTTTCTTCGGCACGCCGTACCGCATGGGCGCGCAGTTGCCGGTGGCGGAAAAGACCCAGGCCGACGCCGACCTGTGGATCACCATGGAAGGCTGGGACGGCAGCCTGCATCAAGCCTCGATTCCACTGCGCCAGGCCTCTCCCGCCACCATTGCCTGGCTGAACAAACAAGGAGCCAAACCATGAACCGCGTTCAACGCCCTTTGCGCCTGCGATTGCGCGCTGCCTTGCTGCTGTTGTGCAGCGGTTTCAGCGCCGGCGCCCTGGCCCACAACCCGATGTGTGAATGCAAAGCCGTCGATGCCGAGCAGATCAAATGCACCGGCGGCTTTTCCGATGGCAGCGGCGCGCCCGGGGTGACTCTGGACGTGATCGGTTACGACGAAACCATTCTGCTGCCGGGCAAGCTCGGCGCCGACTCGAGCCTGACCTTCAAGAAACCCGCCGCCGAGTTTTACGTGCTGTTCGACGCCGGCCCCGGTCACGTCGTGGAAATCGACCAAGCAGACATCGAGGCCCCATGAGTACGCCCACCACGCAAGTCGTCCGTCCGGCCGGCGCCGGCCATGAAACCCTCAACGTCCTGCTGCTGTGCCTGTTGATCCTCGCGGTTGCCGGTTCGGTGGTGGCGTGGCGCGGGGTGTCCCATGAACCGCAGCCGGTCGCCAGCCATCAGCTCGATGCCCGGCGCGACCTCAGCGCCGCCGAGCAAGGCATCTACGCCGACCTGCGGGTGACCCTGGACGAAATCCGCCTGTTGCGCGAAGAGCAGCAAACCCTGCCGACCCCGCACACCCTGGCAGAGGAAGGTTTTGCGCCATTCGCCCAGGACGCCAGTTCGGTCAGCCGTGGTGGACATGCCTGGCAGTTGCTGGCGGACACCGCCTATTTCGGCCATAGCCAGTCGCCGGCCGTGGCGGGATCGTTCGTGATGCTGCTGAGCGCCGATGCCCATGCGGCGCCGGACATCTGGCTCAACCGCGCCGCCGATCTGCAGACGCCCGCCGAACTGACCGACACCGCGCTGTCGGCCGCTGGCTGGAAGCAGATCGTCGCGCAATTCGATGCCGGCGTGACTCGCGAGCATCGCCACTGAACCTTCGCCTTCACCCCAGAGAAGACCGCTTGCCCATGTCTATTTCATCGCCTCGCCGTCCCTTCCTGCGCCTGCTGCTGGCAGGCCTTTGCGCCTGCCTGCTGAGCCCGCTTGCCAGCGCCGATCCGGGCAAGCGCCTGCGCATCGGCATCACGCTGCACCCGTATTACAGCTATGTGGCCAACATCGTCGGCGACAAGGCCGACGTGGTGCCGCTGATTCCTGCCGGTTTCAATCCGCACGCCTATGAGCCACGGGCCGAGGACATCAAACGCATCAGCGGGCTGGACGTGATCGTCCTCAACGGTGTCGGCCATGACGACTTCGCCGACCGCATGATCGCGGCCAGCGAAACGCCGAACATCAAGACCATCGAAGCCAACGAGAACGTGCCGCTGCTGGCCGCCACCGGTACCGCCGCGCGTGGTGCCGGCAAAGTGGTCAACCCGCACACTTTCCTGTCGATCAGCGCCTCGATTGCCCAGGTCAATAACATCGCCCGCGAGCTGGGCAAACTCGACCCGGACAACGCCAGGACCTACACCCAGAACGCCCGCGCCTACGGCAAACGCCTGCGGCAGATGCGCGCCGATGCGCTGGCGAAACTGACTCAGGCCCCCAACGCCGAGTTGCGGGTGGCGACGGTGCACGCGGCGTACGACTATCTGCTGCGCGAGTTCGGCCTGGAAGTCACTGCCGTGGTCGAGCCGGCCCACGGTATCGAACCCAGCCCGAGCCAGTTGAAAAAGACCATCGACCAACTGCGCGAACTCGACGTGAAGGTGATCTTCTCGGAAATGGACTTCCCGTCCACCTACGTTGAAACCATTCAGCGCGAATCCGGCGTGAAGCTGTACCCGCTGTCGCACATTTCCTACGGCGAATACACCGCTGACAAGTATGAAAAGGAAATGACCGGCAACCTCAACACCGTGGTGCGAGCGATTCAGGAGTCCGGGGCATGACGGTAAAAGAAACCCTCTCTGATACCCCCCAATCCCCTGTGAGAGCGAGCCTGCTCGCGAAAGCGCCCGGCCAGTCAACCACATCGTTGAATGACACACCGCCATCGCGAGCAGGCGAAGGCCTACAAAGGGTCAGCGGGCCGACGCTGGAGTTTGCGCAGATCAGCCTGACCCTGGGGCGTACCACAATTCTCGACAACGTCACCTTCCAGGTGCAGCCCGGCCACGTACACGCATTGGTCGGCCCCAACGGCGGCGGCAAAAGCTCGCTGATCAAGACCTTGCTCGGGCAGATGCCCCATCAAGGTCAGTTGAGCCTGCGCTGGCCGGGCGAACCCGGCACCATCGGTTATGTGCCGCAGGCGCTGGAATTCGATCGCGGCCTGCCAATGACCGTTGACGATTTCATGGCCGCCATGTGCCAGCGCCGTCCGGCGTTTCTTGGCCTGAGCAAGCACTACGCCAGGGCCATCGGCGAAGCGCTGGAACGGGTCGGCATGCAAGACAAACGCAAGCGACGCATGGGCGCGCTGTCCGGCGGTGAGCGGCAGCGCGTCCTGCTCGCCCAAGGGTTGATCCCGCCGCCACAACTGCTGGTGCTGGATGAACCGATGTCGGCGCTCGACGAAGCCGGAATTCAAGTGTTCGAGCGCTTGCTCGGCGACTGGCGCGCCGCTGGCATCACCGTGCTGTGGATCGAGCACGATCTGGAAGCGGTCAAGCGCCTGGCTAATCGGGTCACCGGCCTCAACCGGCGCGTACTGTTCGACGCCACGCCGCAACAGGCGCTGACCCCGGAACGGCTGCTGACGCTGTTCTCGACCCATCCTCGGAGCGCTGTCTGATGAGTTACGAAGCCTTTCGTTTGATGGTTCAAGGCTGGGCCACCTCCGGCTACCTGCCGGAAGCGCTCGCCTACGGTTTTGTGGTCAATGCGCTGCTCGCCGGCCTGCTGATCGGCCCGGTGCTCGGCGGCCTCGGCACGCTGGTGGTGGTCAAGCGCTTCGCGTTTTTCTCCGAAGCGGTCGGCCATGCGGCGCTGACCGGCGTGGCCATCGGCATTCTGCTCGGCGAACCCTACACCGGGCCGTACGGCAGCCTGTTCGGTTACTGCCTGCTGTTCGGCATCCTGCTCAACTACCTGCGCAACCGTACCGGCCTGGCGCCGGACACGCTGATCGGCGTGTTCCTCTCGGTGTCACTGGCGCTGGGGGCGAGCCTGCTGCTGATTCTGGCCGGCAAGATCAACGTGCACATTCTGGAGAACGTGCTGTTCGGTTCGGTGCTGACGGTCAACGGCAACGACCTGCTGGTGCTGGCGATCGTCGGTTCGCTGGTCATGGCCCTGGCGCTGCCGCTGTACAACCGGATCATGCTCGCCAGTTTCAACCCGCAACTGGCGGCGGTGCGCGGCGTGGCGGTGAAGACCCTGGATTACCTGTTCGTGATTCTGGTGACGCTGATCACCGTTGCAGCAGTGAAGGTCATCGGTGCAATCCTCGTCGGTGCGCTGCTGGTGATTCCGGCAGCGGCGGCGCGCTTGCTCAGCCAGTCGCTCAAGGGCTTCTTCTGGTGCTCAGTGCTGATTGCCACCGTCAGCACCTTGTGCGGGATTCTCGCGCCGATCGTCTTCGATCTGCCAATTCCGTCCGGCGCCGCGATCATTCTGGTCGCCGGCATCGCCTTCGCCCTCGCCGCCATTGCGCGCGGGGTTGTTCCGAGTCTGAAAGGGAACCTTGGATAAATGGCTTTCTCATTGCGCAAACTGACCCTGGCCATGGCCCTGTGCGGCGTGGTCTGCACGCCCCTGATCGCTGCCGAAAACGCCAAACCGTTGCGCGTGCTGGCCTCGTTGCCGATCACCTACGGGCTGGGCGAGGTGCTGCTCAAGGGCACCGATGTCAGCCTGGAACGCGCGGCCCCGGCGAATCTGCCGGGCAGCCGTCAGACCGCCTACTTCACCGGTCGCGGTGCGCCGGCACTGGGCAAACTGGCGAACGACGCCGACGCGGTGATCGGCGTACGTTCGCTGTGGGCCGATGACCCGCTGTACCCGATCGCCCGGCGCAGCAACATTCGCATCGTCGAGGTCGACGCGGCGCGCCCGGTCGATGGCGCCTTGCCCGGAATTGCCGTGCAACCGGGGCTCAAGGTCGATGGCTTGAACAGTCAGCCATGGCTGGCGAGCAACAACATGGGGCGCATGGCCGACGTGATGGCGGCGGACCTGGTGCGCCTGGCACCGTCCGCCAAGCCGAAGATCGAGGCCAATCTGGCGGCGTTGAAACAGCGCTTGCTCAAGCTCAGCGCCGACAGCGAAGCGCGTCTGGCCAAGACCGACAACCTCAGTGTGATGAGCCTCAGCGATCACTTCGGTTACCTGATCGGCAGCCTGAACCTGGAGCTGATCGGCCAGGATCCACGACCGGATGCCGAATGGACTGCGGAGGATCTGCAGAAACTCACGGCGACGCTCAAGGACAACGACGTGGCGCTGGTACTGCATCATCGTCAGCCATCGGAGGCGGTGAAAGCGGCGATTGCCGAGTCGGGGAGTCGGTTGCTGGTGTTGAGTACCGATGCCGAAGATCCGGTGGCGGAGCTGGAAGGGAATGTGGATTTGCTGCTCAAGGGTTTGAACGGGGCGTAGTTTCAGTTGCGCCGCGTTATCGTTCTTCGCGAGCAGGCTCGCTCCCACACGGGATCTGTGTCACTCACAAATCCCCTGTGGGAGCGAGCCTGCTCGCGAAGAGGCCCGCCAAAACACCACAAATGCCAGCCATGAAAAAACCCGCTGACTGTCACCAGTCCAGCGGGTTTCTTTTGTCTGTCAGCTTACTGAGCAGCCGCCTGCCCTTCCATCTTCTGGCGCAGGCTCAGCGGACGCATGTCGGTCCAGGTTTCCTCGATGTAGGCCAGGCATTCCTTTTTCAGGCCGCTCTTGCCCACGGTGCGCCAGCCTTGCGGCACGGCCTTGTAGTCCGGCCAGATCGAGTATTGCTCTTCGTGGTTGACCACGACCTGAAAGAGGATGTCCTCGCGGTCGAATACTGACGTCATGCTGGTTCTCCATCGTTGTAGGGGTGGGCTGCACACAAGGTGCAGCCGGGTATGTAGAAAGAACGTTGGGCGCTGTAAAAAATTTACCCGGCTGCGGTGGCAGCGGCCAAGGCACGCCCGAAGATTTCGGCGACGCGGTCGATTTCGGCAGCAGTGATCACCAGTGGGGGCAGGAAGCGCACCACCGCGCCATGGCGGCCGCCCAGCTCCAGAATCAGCCCGCGCTTGAGGCATTCGCGCTGCACCAGCGGCGCCAGACGGGCGAAGGCCGGCGGATGGCCGAGGGCGTCCGGCGTACCGTTCGGGTCCACCAGTTCGACGCCGAGCATCAAGCCGCGACCACGAATGTCGCCCAGTTGCGGGAAGTCGCGTTGCAGAATGCGCAGGTGTTCGCTCAGGCGCTCGCCCATGGCCGCGGCGTGTTCGCAGACCTTGTGCTCAACCAGATAACGCATCACCGCAGAACCTGCGGCCATCGCCATCTGATTGCCACGGAAGGTGCCGGCATGGGCGCCCGGTTGCCAGGTGTCGAGCCAGTCGCGATAGACCACCACCGCCAATGGCAGGCTGCCGCCGATGGCTTTGGACAACACCACCACGTCCGGGGTGATGCCGGCGTGCTCAAAGGCAAACATCTTGCCGGTGCGGGCGAAACCGCTCTGGATCTCGTCGACGATCAGCGCCACACCAGCCTTTTCGGTGATCCGACGCAAGCCGCGCAGCCACTCGATATCGGCCGGAATCACCCCGCCCTCGCCCTGCACCGCTTCGACAATCACCGCCGCCGGCAACTGCACGCCGGCCTCGGGATCGTTGAGCAGATTTTCCAGATAACTCAGGTTGGCTTTGACCCCGGCCGCGCCGCCGAGGCCGAACGGGCAGCGGTAGTCATACGGGAACGGCATGAACTGCACGCCGTTGCTGAGCAAGGCAGCCAATGGCTTCTTCGGCCCCAGACTGCCCATCAGGCTCAACGCGCCCTGGCTCATGCCGTGATAACCGCCGGAGAACGACAGCACAGTGCTGCGCCCGGTGGCGGTGCGCACCAGTTTCAACGCAGCTTCCACCGCGTCGGTGCCGGTCGGGCCGCAGAACTGGATCTTCGCCTCGGCCGCCAGTGCCGGCGGCAGCAGGCCGAACAGATCCTGCACAAACTGATCCTTGACCGGCGTGGTCAGGTCGAGGGTGTGCAGCGGCAACTCATCGGCGAGCACTTGCTGGATCGCCTCGATCACCACCGGATGGTTGTGTCCCAACGCCAGGGTGCCGGCACCGGCCAGGCAGTCGATGAAGGTGCGGCCTTCAACGTCTTCGACGTACAGCCCCTTGGCACGTTTGAGTGCCAGCGGAATACGTCGCGGGTAGCTGCGGGCGTTGGATTCCTGCTGACTCTGACGGGCCAGCAGTGGCGACTCGTTGAACTGATACAGGGTTTCGGCCGGCGCGGAGGCGATCCGGGCCGACGACTCTTCGATAAGGCTGGTGGCGACTGACATCTCTCGACCCCTCAATACGCTATGGATAGTGACCAAAACAGCACACCGCACAGGTGCGCGTTCCGGTCGCGGGGCGCACATGCAGGTTTTCCTGTTCTGGAAACGCTTAAGCGGGGCGAGGATTTAGACCCTTGATCGCGTTGTCAGTCGGGCAATGGCAACGGTTTGTGCAACACGACGCGCTGCAAGCCCTGATCGATGAAGGTTGGCGCCGACTCGCGGTAGCCCAGATACCGATAAAAAGCTGCACCGGAGCGTGTACTGACGATATTCACCTGAGGCACTGCGCGAATCCGCAACCAGCCTTCCAGGTCCGTCATCAGCGCCCGCCCCGCGCCACGGCGAAACCATTCCGGTTGCACATGACAAAAGCTGATGTCGCCGCTGACCATGGCCATGCCGACACCCACCGGTTTGCCCTGCAACAGCGCGATATTCAGGTAGCAATGCGGGTCGGCCAGCTGCGCGCTGATGAAATCAGCACAGTGCCGCGCAATCCAGCGGTTGAGCAGTTGAGGGTCGTTACGGTGTTCGAGCGCACAACCGAGACGGATCGAACGTTCGATGATGCGGCTGATAATGCCGGCGTCGGCAAGTTTCGCCGGGCAGATACAGATTGCTGCTTCCATGCTGCGGTCCCTCAATCCATTGAGTCAGAGCAGCCCCGACCATAACGCCGGGACTGGCGAATGACCAATGCGCAGACGTTACATTTGATGTGCCCGCAACACAGATCCCCTGCAGGAGTGAGCCTGGTCGCGAAGGCGGTGTGTCAGTCAACGCATCACTAACTGACACACCGCCTTCGCGAGCAAGCCCGCTCCCACAAGGGAATTGCGGTGGAATCAAACAGGTTGCAACGGCATCGTCAGCTCCACGCGCAGGCCATCCGCGCGGCTGTCGAAATGCAGGGTGCAGGCGCAACGCTGGACGATGGCTTGCACAATGGCCAGGCCGAGTCCGCAGCCAGTGCTCTGGCCGTTGCGCCAGAAGCGCTGGGTCAGATGCTGCAGATCATCCGCTGCAATCCCCGGGCCGTGGTCGCGTACCACAAAGCGTGCGCGCTGGCCGACGGTTTCCAGGCTCAGTTCCACGGCAGCGTCCGCCGGGGTATGGCGCAGGGCGTTGTCGAGCAGATTGCGCAGCGCGGCAATCGACAGCACCGCCGGCATCTGCACCGGCGCGCTGGACAGCGGCGTCGGCAATTGCAGTTTGATGCGCTGGCGCTCGCCGCCGGCCGCATCCTGCATCGCCAGTTTCGCCACCTGCTCGGCACTGCACTGCACGCCATCGTCGAACGACAGACTGCCCTCGACCCGCGCCAGCAACAGCAATTGCTCCAGCGTGCGGTGCATGCGGTCGGCGCCCTCCTCGGCCCGGGCCAGCGACTGATCGCGGGCGCTGCCCTCGGTCATGCGCGCCACTTGCAGGTGAGTCTTGATCGCTGTCAGCGGGCTGCGCAGCTCATGGGCGGCGTCACCGGTCAGGCGGCGTTCACGTTCGATGGTCTTGCCGATGCGCTGGAACAGCTGGTTCTGGGTGTCGAGCAGCGGTTTCAGTTCGCTGGGAAACGACTGCAGTTGCAACGGTTCGAGCGAGTCGGCGTTACGCCGCATCAAGGCTTCGCGCAGGCGATTGAGCGGCGCCAGGCCCTGACCGATGCCCAGCCACAACAGGCACAGGCAACCGAGCAGCGCTACGCCGACCGGCACCGAGGCCGCCAGCAGAATCGACATGTTCAGCGCTTCGCGCTCAATCTGCCGATCGGCCGTGGTGATCCGCACGTCACCTCGCGCAAGGGTGAAACTGCGCCACGGCGCGCCATCGATCATCTGGTCGTGAAAGCCCATTTTCTCGGCTTCCAGGGTTTGCTCTGGGCTGCTGTGGCTGCGGGCAAGAATCTCCCCGCGCAACGAACTGACCTGACAGGCCATGCCGCCGGGAATGTTCAATTGTTCGGCGCTGAAATGGGTGCCCTCGCCCTTGCTCGGCAACGCCGGCAGTTGCTCCAGCAACCCGGCGACCATGCGCGCCGAAGCCACCAGCCGCTGGTCGAGGGAAAACATCATCTGATTGCGCAAGTCGCTGAGCATCCAGGCCGCGGCCAGGGCCCAGATCAGGGCGAACGCGGCGCCGAGGGTCAGACTCAGGCGCAGACGCAGACTCATCACTTCTGTTGCTCTCCACCATCGGCCGGCCCGAGGCGATAACCCAGACCGCGAACGGTTTCGACGATGCCCTTGCCGAGCTTGCTGCGCAGGTGATGGATATGCACGTTCAGGGCGTTGCTCTCCAGTTCGTCATTGAAGCCGTAGACGCTGTCTTTCAATTGCTCGGTGGACAGCACCCGGCCACGATTGTGCAACAGCGCCTGCAACAGCGATTGCTCGCGTCGCGACAAGTCCACCGGTTGCCCGGCCAAGGTGGTTTCACGGCTGCTTGGATCGTAGGTCAGCGCGCCATGTTCGATCAGGTTGACACTGCGCCCGGCGACCCGGCGCAACAAGGTTTGCAAACGGGCGAACAACTCACGCAGATCGAATGGTTTGAGCAGGTAATCGTCAGCCCCGGCCTGCAAACCATCGACGCGGTCGGTCACCGAGTCCCGCGCGGTCAGAATCAGCACCGGAATTTCCAGGCCCTGTTGCCGCAACTGTTGCAGCAATTTGAGGCCATCTTCGTCGGGCAGGCCGAGGTCGAGCACCATCACGTCGAATTCGGCGACCTTGAGCATCGCCCGCGCCTTGGAAGCCGTATTGACATGCTCCACGGTGAGGCCTTGGGCTGTGAGCCCGGCAACGATACCGCTGGCGATCAATTCATCGTCTTCGCAAACCAGTACGTGCATGGCGATTCCCTGAGAAAAGAGGTGAGTCAAACAGAGCAGGATTAAGCCGCCATTATGGCAGAGCCACAACGCAGGCGGCAGGCCCTGCCCTGTTTGATCGAAACTTAAATAGCCACGACAACTAATAGTTAACAACCAGTCAAACAATACTACCAACTAACGAAACAACTAATAACACCCTTTTACTGTACAAGTAAGAACCCAAAAACTAATCTTGCCTGGCAACACACAAACAACAAACCACACACATTCAATACCTCAAAAGAGTCTTAAACATGGCCACTGGCAAGAATTTCATTACTATTGACTGGCGCACTGGTGCCGATCGCATTTATTTCTTTTTCAAAGAAAAGAACACCTATTCCCGCTTCGATTTCGAGGACAATAAAGTTCTCGCCGGCTACCCCAAATCCGTTAACGGTGCATGGGAAGGCCTGGACAAGCCTGCTGCCGATCTACGTTTCGGTTTCACCACGACGATCAGCAGCTATAACGGTGGCATCGACACCCTCTGGGTGTTCTACGACGAGGGCAATACCCCCAGCGTCTGTGAGTTCAACCAGAAGTCGGACAAAGCCGCGTCTAAAACTCCCGTGGCAAAATCCACGTGGGCAAAGTTACTGCCTTACTATTATCAAATCATAGGCGTGATGTGGGCCGAGAGTTCGGCCGCCAAGGAAACGTATTGGTTCCTGTTGAATAACGGCAACTACCTTATCTACGACCTCTACTCAAACAGTCTGGAAGTGCTGCCACTCAAAGGCTCGCTGTGGGCGCCGCTGGAAGAATATAAAGATCGCATGATGACGGCCGTCACCAATGACTACCCGACATTCGACACTTACTTTTATGTTTTCCTGAACGACAACCAGTACCTGCGTTATGAACAGGGCGCGAAAAAAGTATTTGGCCCGTATACAATCTCCGACTCAACCTGGCCCGGGCTGCTGAAGGACTGAGGCCACTCGCAGGCATCAGTGAATCGGCGTCGGGTCGCCCATCCGGCATCGTGCGGGGCGGTTAATCATCGGTTAATCGCCACCCGCCACTGTGCACCAGACTTGCACAGGGACAAGGCTCCTCCATGCGTCGTTTTTTTCTTTTGTTTGCACTGCTGATCTCCGGCCTGGCCCAGGCGGGAAATAATCCATTCGAGAGCAAACCGGAATTTCTGCCGGTCGACAAAGCGTTCGTGCTCACCTCCGAACGCCTGGAATCCGGGGAAACCCAACTGTTCTGGCAGATCACCGACGGCTACTACCTGTATCAGAAGCGTCTGAAATTCGACGGTCTCAAAGCCGAGCAACAGCCGGTTCTGCCCGAGGGCGAGTCCCACAGCGACGAATTTTTCGGTGAACAGCCGGTGTATCGCCAGGGCCTGGAGGTGAAAGTCCCGGCCTCGGCCAGCGGTCAGATCAAAGTCAGTTACCAGGGCTGCGCCGATGCTGGCCTGTGTTACCCACCGCAAACCCGGGTCATCGATCTGGGTGGCAAAGCCGCGCCGTCGACCAGCGCTGAAGCACCGGATCAAGCCTTGGCCAGCGGCCTTGAGCAACGCGCGTTGGGCTGGAGCCTGCTGGTGTTCTTCGGCCTTGGGCTGTTGCTGGCATTTACCCCGTGCTCGTTGCCGATGTTGCCGATCCTGGCGGGGATGATCGTCGGCAGTGGTGCCACGCCTCGTCGTGGTTTTGCGCTGGCCAGCAGCTATGTGATCTGCATGGCGCTGGTGTATGCGGCGATGGGCGTGGTTGCTTCTCTGCTCGGCGCCAACCTGCAGGCATGGCTGCAAAATCCATGGCTGCTCGGTGCGTTTGCCGCAGTGTTCGTGGTGCTCGCACTGCCGATGTTCGGTTTCTTCGAATTGCAATTGCCGGTGGCATTGCGTGACCGCCTCGAACACGCCTCGCGCAGCCGCAACGGCGGCAGCCTGATCGGCGCCGGGGTGCTCGGGGCCTTGTCCGGTCTGCTGGTCGGCCCGTGTATGACCGCGCCGCTGGCCGGCGCCCTGTTGTACATCGCCCAGAGCGGCAACGCGCTGCACGGTGGGCTGATTCTGTTCGCGCTGGGCATCGGCATTGGTGTGCCGCTGTTGCTGCTGGTGACCGTCGGCAACCGCTTCCTGCCAAAACCCGGGGCGTGGATGAACCTGCTCAAGGGCATCTTCGGTTTCCTGTTTCTGGCGACTGCGCTGCTGATGTTGCGCCCGGTGCTGGACTCGTCCCTATGGCTGGGCCTGTGCGGCGCGCTGCTGTTGATCGCCGCGTTCTGCGCCTGGAAGCAATCGGAAGGTTTCGGACGGGTCGCCCAGGTGTTCGGCGCCAGTTCGTTGCTGCTCGGTCTTTGGGGCAGCCTGTTGATGATCGGTGCCGCTGGGGGCAGTGACGACCCGTATCAGCCGCTGCAGGTGTACAGCGCCGGCCGTGTTGCCAGCGCCACGCCGAGCGGGCACGACGCGTTCACCACGATCAAGGATCCGGCAGCGCTGCAACGTGAGCTGGATGCCGCCAAGGCCCAGGGCCAATGGGTGTTGCTCGATTACTACGCCGACTGGTGCGTGTCGTGCAAAGTCATGGAGAAACAAGTGTTCGGCAAGGACAAGGTCATGCAGGCGCTCAGCGACGTGCGTCTGCTGCGGCTGGACGTCACCGCCGACAATGCCGCCAGCCGCGAGCTGCTCGGTCGCTACAAAGTCCCGGGGCCACCGAGTTTTGTCTGGATCGGCGCCGACGGCGAAGAACGGCGTAACCAGCGCATCACCGGTGAGGTCGATGCCGATACGTTCCTGCAACGCTGGACCACCACCCGAGACGCCAATTAATGCTGACGTTCACCCTCGGCACCTTTGCCATCGCGCTTAACCACCTGCTGCTGATCAGTGCCTTGGCACTGGCGACCTTTGTCGGCTGGCGGGTGGCCAAGCGTGGCGGCGATAACCCCGAGTCGGCGCTGTTCAGTCTGTTTCTGCTCGGCATGCTCGCCGCGCGCGTGGCGTTTGTCGCGCTGTATTGGGGCCACTATCGCAACGATCCGTGGCAGATCATCGACCTGCGCGATGGCGGTTTTCTCGCCTGGCCGGGTGTGATCGTACTGTTGCTTGCGGCGTTGTATCGCGGCTGGCGCCGCCCGGGCCTGCGTCGGCCGCTGGGTTTTGGCGTGGCCAGCGGTGTGCTGTTCTGGCTGTTGGCGACCCTGTCGTTGAACATCTACGAACAAGGCACCCGCCTGCCGGAGATCACCCTGCGCAACGCCGCCGGGGAGACCATCCAGCTCAGCGATTATCAAGGCGGTCCGCTGGTGATCAACCTGTGGGCGACCTGGTGCCCACCGTGTCGGCGCGAAATGCCAGTGCTGGAAAGCGCCCAGCAACAACGCCCGGACCTGACCTTTCTGTTCGTCAATCAGGCCGAAAGCATGCAAAGCGTTGCTACCTTTCTCGAAACCCAGGGTCTGAGTCTGAACAATGTGCTGTTCGACCGCAGCGGCCGACTCGGTCAGGCCGTGGGTTCCATGGCGCTGCCGACTACGCTGTTCTATAGCCCGGATGGACGACTGTTGACCAGCCATCTGGGCGAGTTGTCGAACGCCAGCCTCGCCCGCGCCCTGGAAAACTTCGACATTGCGAACCCATCCGCCGCACCGGCCACCTCTGCAAGGAAACTGCCATGCCCCGCCTCCGCCACCTGCTGACGCTGACTCTGGGCACTGCCCTGCTGCACCTGCCGTCGGTACAGGCCGCCGAAGAATTGCCCGCCGCGATCAAGCAGATCGAAGCCAAGGGCGCAAAAATCGTCGGCCAGTTCGACGCCCCGGACGGTTTGCGCGGTTATGCGGCGCAGTATCAGAACCGAGGCATGGCGTTGTACCTGACGCCGGACGGCCAACATGTGTTGCTGGGCAATCTGTACGACGCCGACGGCAAGGACTTGAGCAGCGAGCCGTTGCAGAAACTGGTCTACGCGCCGATGGCCAAGGAAATCTGGGGCAAGTTCGAAGCCAGCAACTGGATTCAGGACGGCAACAAGGATGCACCGCGCACCGTGTACCTGTTCAGCGATCCGAATTGCCCGTACTGCAACATGTTCTGGGAACAGGCCCGTCCATGGGTCAAGGCCGGCAAGGTGCAGTTGCGGCACATCATGGTCGGGATCATCCGCGAAGACAGTCCGGCGAAATCCGCCGCATTGCTGGCGGCGAAGGATCCGGCCAAGGCCCTGGAAGAACACGAGAAGGCGGGCAAGGAAAGTTCGCTAAAGCCATTGAAGAACATTCCACCTGCGGTGCAGACCAAACTGGCGGCCAACATGCAGTTGATGGAAGACCTGGAGTTGCAGGCGACTCCGGCGATTTTCTACATGGATGACAAGGGTGAGCTGCAACAGCAGCAAGGCGCGCCGTCGCCGGATAAGTTGGCGAAGATTCTTGGGCCTAAGTAACGTCGGATTCTTTATTGCCTGAAGCGGCCTTTTCGCGAGCAGGCTCGCTGCCACACTTGGTTCTGTACACGCAGAACCATTGTGGCAGCGAGCTTGTTTGCGGGGCGACGTTCCGACGAAGAACGATTACTCGGTGCGCCGGTTGCGCTCGCTGAGGAAGGTAAACAACACCTCGTTCACAAACTCCGGGTTCTCCAGACTGGAGATATGCCCCGCCTCCGGCACCAGCGCCCTTGGGCAACCAATCAACTCGGCCATTTCCTGCGCCTCCGACGGCGGGCGTGGTTTGTCCTGATCGCCGCACAGCACCAGCGTGGTCGCGGCATTCAATTCGCCCAGACGCGGCAACAGATCATCACGACTGAACGTGATACGCCCCATCGGCACAATGCTTTCGCGCAGGCGATCAGTGGTGTAAGCCGCCAGTTTGGCGCGGAAGCCCTGATACAGCGCCGACTGTGGATCGATGCCTGGGCGGAAGAAAATCGGTACGACAATGTCGAGCAACTGCTCGGAAATTTCGCCGCTTTCTTCGATCTGCTTGAACAGCGAGAAGTAGTACTGACGCGTTGGCTCAGGCTCCACACCGACGTAAGTGTCCATCAGCACCAAGCCTTTGAGCCGCTGCGGTGCAGACAACGCCAGGCGCACGCCCCACATGCCGCCGACCGACAGCCCGACCAGAGTGACCTGATCGATATCCAGATGATCGAGCAAGGCCTGCGCCTGACGGGCGATGTCATCCAGTGATGCCGTGCCTTCAGGTAACCGTCCCGACTCACCATGGCCCCAAAGGTCCAGTGCGATCACCCGATAGTGCGGCGCCAGCGCTGCGATCTGCGGTGCCCACATGGCGCTGTCCCACAGATAACTGCCTGCCAGCATGACGGCCGGGCCGGTGCCTTGATCAATGTAGTGCAGCGCTTGTCCGTCAACCGTGAAAAAAGGCATCGACCATCTCCGCGACAAAAAAGAGAACCGGCAGACTGAGCTGCCGGTTCTGGATCGTCAACCCTGGATGTGTACGTGAATATGCCGGTTTATAGGTGTTGAATTCACTGACGCCTTCGCGAGCAAGCCCGTTCCCACAAGGGATCTGTGATCGACACAAACCCCCTGCGGGAGCGAGCCTGCTCGCGAAGCGGCCGCGGCAGACGCTGGAGATTAAAAGCCTTCCAGTTCCGCCATCAGATCATTCAACCGATCCACTTTGTCCTCGGTGATGTCGCTTGCCGCCAAGCCCTCAATGTACTCGGCCAGTTCCTGCACCGTGCTGCACTCGAACATCGCTCGCAGCGGCACGTCGCGTTGCAGGGTTTTCTGTACCCGCGAGGCGATCTGCGTGGCGAGCAGCGAGTGACCGCCCAACTCGAAGAAGTTGTCGCGTACACCGACCTTGGCGACCTTGAGCACCTCGGCCCAGATATCGGCCAGGGTCTGTTCCAGCTCATTGCGCGGGGCCAGGTAATCCTGGCTCTGCAGCTGGCCAATCTCCAGCGCCGGCAGGGCCTTGCGGTCGAGTTTGCCATTGGCGTTGTGCGGCAGTTGATCCAGCCACAACCAATGCAGCGGCACCATGTACTCCGGCAGCTCGCTGCGCAGGCGCTGCTTGATTCGCTCCAGGCGTTCGCTCGGATTCAGCGCAGTGTCGGCGGCGACCAGATAACCGACCAGATGCTTGCCATTGACCCCTTCCTGCACACCGACCGCCGCATCGCGGACTTCCGGTTGTTCGTGCAGACGCGCCTCGATCTCGCCCAGTTCGATGCGGTAGCCGCGAATCTTCACCTGATGGTCGACCCGGCCGACGTACTCCAGCACACCGTCACTGCGACGGCGTGCCAGATCACCGGTGCGATACAGACGTTCGCCCGGCGCGCCGAACGGGTTCGGCACGAACACCGGCGCGGTGCGCAGCGGATCGCCGACGTAACCGCGACCGACGCCGGTACCGGCCACGCACAACTCACCCACCGCTCCCAACGGCACCAGTTCCAGCGCGCCATCGACCAGGTACAGCAAGTTGTTGTCGGTCGGCGTACCGATCGGCAAGTAACTGCCGCGAGTCGAAGCCATATCGACACGGAAGAACGCCACGTCATCGGAACATTCCGCCGGACCGTAGGCGTTGACCAGACCGATCTGCGGATAACGCAACAGCCACTGATGCGCCAGCTCCGGCGGCATCGCTTCGCCGGTCGGCAGCATCCAGCGCAGGCCGTCGAGGCTCAGGCGCTCAGCGGCGAGCATGCCCTGAATCAGCGACGGCACGCTCTCCAGCACGGTAATGCCCTGGGCCTGTACATGCACCAGCAAACCTTGCGGATCGTGGGCGATGGTATTCGGCACGATGTCCACTCGTGCGCCAAACAACGGCGCGGCGAGGAACTGCCAGACCGAGATGTCGAAGCTTTGCGAAGCGGTCTGCGCGATCACATCGGCGTCCGTCAACTTCAGGTACGGCACCTTGCTCAACTGGTTGTTGAGCATGCCGCGCTGCTCGACCATCACGCCTTTCGGCAAGCCGGTTGAACCCGAGGTGTAGATCACATATGCAAGGTTGTCCGGGCCACTGTAGATGCCCGGGTTTTGCAGCGCCGTCGCCAGCGCTTGCACCTCCTCCCAGACCAACAGCCGTGGGCGGTTGGCGCAGCTGAATTCATCGAGCAAGGTCTGCGCCTGTTCGCGACAGGCTTGCGTGCACACCAGCAGCGGCGTACGGCTCAGCTCGATGATGCGTTGCAGACGCTGGCTCGGCAGGCCCGGATCCAGCGGCAGATAACCGGCGCCGGCCTTGAAGCTGCCGATGATCATGCCCAGCAGGTCGAGGTTACGCTCCGCCAGCAACGCCACCGGTTGATCCATTTGCACCCCGGCCGCGACCAGTGCATGGCCGAGGCGGTTGGCGTTGTGGTTCAGCTCGGCATAGCTCAGTTGCTGATCGAGGCAAGTGGCGGCAATGCGCTGCGGATGCGCCGCGACCTGCGCTTCGAACAGCGCAACGTAGCTCTGCTCCAGCGGATAATCGTGCGCGCTCTGGTTGCAACCGTGCAGCAGGAATTGCTGTTCATCAGAGCCCAGCAGCGGCAGATCGGCCATGTCGCCATGGAAGCCATCGACCAGTGCCAGCAACAGACGCTTGAACTCGCCGAGCATGCGCTCGATGGTCGAGTCGTCGAAATAACGCTGGTCGTACGACAGGTGCAGACCGAGGTCATCGCCCGGGTAGCACACCGCCGTCAGCGGGAAGTTGGTGTGGGTGCGACCGGAATCCGAGGTCGCGTTCAAGCTCTGCGCGCGGTCGAGTACCGAGACTTCCACTGGCGCGTTTTCAAACACGAACAGGCTGTCGAACAGCGGCTGGCCTTTGGGCAGTTCGCTCTGCTCCTGGATGTTCACCAGCGGCAGGTATTCGTACTCGCGCAGTTGCATGTTGCTGTCGAGCAAACCGCTGAGCCACTGACGCACGCTGCTGCGCTGATCGTCCTCAGGCATTTTCACTCGCAGGGCGATGCTGTTGATGAACAGGCCGACCGTGCGCTGCATTTCCGGCATGTCCACCGGACGCCCGGCCACGGTGACGCCGAACAGCACGTCGCGATCACCACTCAGGCGCCGCAGGACCAAGGCCCACGCCGCTTGGGCGAAGGTGTTGATGGTCAATTGATGGGCCTGGGCCAATTCACGCAGGCGGGCGCCATCTTCGACATCAAGGCGAGTGTAGCGGTCGCCAACGATCATCCCGCCGCTTTCGCCAGCGTGCTCACGCAGGAACGGCCGGTCGCTCGGGATCGGCGTGGTGCGTTCGAAACCTTGCAGGTTCTGCTGCCACCACTGGCGCGCCTCGGCCAGGCTCTGGCGTTGCAGCCAGCCGATGTAGTCGCGGTAACGCGGCGGCAGCGACAACTGCGCTTCGCGACCTTCACCCAGGGCGGTGTAAATCTCGAAGAAGTCGTTCATCAGCAACGAGCGGCACCAGGCATCGATCAGGATGTGGTGGTTGCTCATCATGAACCAGTAGCGCGCCGCGCCGACCTTGATCAGGCGCAGGTGGAACGGTGCCTGGTTGAGCAGATCGAAACCGGCCTCGCGCTCGCTTTTGAGCAGCGCTTGCAGTTGCGGTTCCTGTTCGTCCTCGGCAACGGCGTTCCAGTCCAGGTACTCGATCGGCGTGCTCCCCGGAGTGTGGATCACTTGCAGCATGTCTTCGCCAACGTTCCAGCAGAACGATGCACGCAACGCTTCGTGACGGGCGACCACCGCTTGCCAGGCCTGGGCGAAACGCTGGGGATCGAGCTCGCTGTTGATGCGGTAGCGATCCTGCATGTAGTACAGGCCAGTGCCCGGTTCGAGCAAGGTGTGCAGCAACATGCCCTCCTGCATCGGCGTCAGCGGATAGACGTCTTCGATATGCGCCGCCGGCACCGGCAACGCGTCGAGTTGCGCCTGGGTCAGTTTCGCCAGCGGGAAGTCCGATGGCGTGAGGCCGCCGGCGGCGTCTTGCAGACAATGGGCGATCAGGCTTTGCAGTTCGCCGAGGTAGGCGTCGGCCAGCTCATTGATAGTCTGCGCGTCATAACGCTCCGCACTGAAAGTCCAGCGCAGCAGCAGTTCCCCGCCGTACACCTGACTGTCGATGCTCAACTCGTTGGGCAGCGGCGCCTGCGGATCGTGGGCCGCACCGACCGCCTCGTCCAGCGGACGGAACAGCGCATCGCTGCCGAAACTCTGGTCGAACTGGCCGAGGTAGTTGAAGGTGACCGGTGCGATCGGCAACGCCGCCATACTGCGCTGGCTGAGTTCATCAGCCAGATAACGCAGCACGCCATAGCCCAGGCCTTTGTGCGGCACACCGCGCAGTTGTTCCTTGATCGCCTTGATCGAAGCGCCCTGCCCGGCGGCTTCTTCGATGTTGTGCGGGGTGAGGCGTAGTGGGTAAGCGCTGGTGAACCAGCCGACAGTGCGGGTCAGGTCAATCTCGTCGAACAGGGTTTCGCGGCCGTGGCCTTCCAGCTGAATCAGCGCTGACGGCTGACCGCTCCAGCGGCACAACACACGGGCCAATGCGGTCAGCAGCAGGTCGTTGACCTGAGTGCGATAGGCGCGCGGCGCCTGTTGCAGCAGCTGTTGAGTGCGCTCGGCATCGAGGCGCACGCTGACGGTTTGCGCATGGCGGTTCTGCCGCCCACCCTGCGGGTTTTCGCACGGCAGTTCAGCGCTCGGCCCGGCCAGTTGCGTCTGCCACCAGCGCAATTCTTCACGCAACGATTCGCTGCCGGCATAGGCTTGCAAGCGTGCCGCCCAGTCCTTGAAGGCGCTGGTTTTCGCTGGCAGTTTCACCGACTGTTCGGCGTCGAGTTGGCGATACACGGTTTGCAGATCGTCGAGCAATACGCGCCACGACACACCGTCGACCACCAAGTGATGGATCGCGATGAACAGACGTTGCTGACCTTCGGGGCCGTCTACCAGCAAGGCGCGAACCAGCGGGCCATTTTCCAGATCAAGGCTGCGCTGGGCATCGGCAAACAGGGCTTCGCACTGGTCCATCGAGGTGACGCGCACTTGCCACAACACGGCCGCATCGGACACCGGTTGGTGCGTCGCGTGCCACTCGCGGTTGGCCTCGGTGAAGCGCAGACGCAAAGCGTCATGCTGTTCGATCACCACCAGCAGTGCCTGCTCCAGGCGATGCGCTTGCAGTGTCACGCTCGGCTCCAGCAGCAACGCCTGGTTCCAGTGCTGACGCTCAGGGATTTCAGTGTCGAAGAACCAGTGCTGAATGGGCGTCAGTGCCGACTCACCGCTGACCAGACCTTGCTCGGCCGTCACCTGTTCGCTGCGGCTGGCGACGCCGGCGAGGGTCTGCACGGTCTGATGCTGGAACAGATCGCGCGGGCTGAAGTGAATGCCCTGCTGCCGCGCCCGGCTGACCACTTGAATCGACAGAATCGAGTCGCCGCCAAGCTCGAAGAAGTTGTCGTTGAGACCGACCTGCTCGACGTTGAGCACTTCGCACCAGATCTGCGCCAGGGTCTGCTCCAACTCATTGCTCGGGGCGACGTAGTCCTGGCGATTCAACTCAGGGTCCGGCGCCGGCAAGGCACGGCGGTCGAGTTTGCCGTTGGCGGTCAGCGGCATGCTGGCCAGCAGCATCAGGTGCGTCGGCACCATGTAGTCCGGCAACTGGAGCTTGAGGTGCGACTTCAGCGCTTCGCGCAGTTCGGCCTGTTGTACTGCGCCTTGCTCGGCGATATCGGTAACCAGGTAGGCAACCAGTTGTTTACCGCTCGGCGTATCCAGCGCCAGCACCACTGCTTCACGGATTGAAGCGTGATCGAGCAGACGGGTTTCAATTTCGCCCAACTCGATCCGAAAACCGCGAATCTTCACCTGATGGTCGATCCGCCCCAGGTATTCCACCAGCCCGTCGGCACGCTGGCGCACCAGGTCGCCGGTGCGGTACATGCGCCCGCCATTGGCGGCAAACGGGTCGGCGACAAAACGCTCGGCGCTGATGCCCGGACGGTCGTGATACCCCTGCGCCAGACCCGCGCCACCGACGCACAATTCACCGGTGGCGCCTTGCGGCACCAGCGCCAGATCGGCGTCGAGAATGTACGCCACGCGGTCGCCGATCACGCTGCCGATCGGCACACTGCCGGCGCCCTCTTCCAGCACTTGCGGCGCCAGACTGGCGAGCGGCATGACCACGGTTTCAGTCGGGCCGTAAGCGTTGAAGAACAGGCTCGGTTTGAACGCCGCGCGAATCCGCTGCAGGTGTTCGCCGGTCAGCGCTTCGCCGCCGGTGATGATCATCCGCACCGGCAGGATCTCGTGTTGCGTGGCGAGGAACTGTGCCAACTGGCTGCCGTAACTCGGGGTGAAACCGAGAATATTGATGCGATGTTCGCGAATCAAGCCGCAGATTTCTTCCGCGTCCCACTGCCCTTGCGCCCGCAACACCACTTGCGCACCGCTGAGCAACGGCACCAGCAGACGCTCGGTGGCGGCGTCGAAGTTGATCGAATAGAAATGCAGTTCGCAGTCGTCCGGGCGCATGCCGAAACGTGCAATCACCGCCTGGCAATGCATGGCGATTTCACCGTGGGACACCACCACGCCTTTCGGCTTGCCGGTGGAACCCGAGGTGTAGATCAGGTACGCCTGATGCTGCGGCAGGCTGATAAATGGCAACTCGCTGGCCGGGTAATCGGCCAGCGCCGCGCTGTCCTCTTCCAGGCACCAGCGCGCCACGCTCGGCGGCAGATCACCGAGGGCGTTGAACATCGCCCGATCGCTGAGCAGCAGACCGATGCGGCTGTCTTCGATCATGTAGTGCAAACGGTCGAGCGGGTATTCCGGGTCGAGCGGCACGTAGGCGCCACCGGCCTTGAGAATCGCCAGCAGGCCGACAACCATTTCCAACGAGCGCTCCAGCGCCAGACCGACTCGCACTTGCGGGCCGACGCCGCGCTCACGCAGGGCCCAGGCCAGGCGATTGGCACGAGCGTCGAGTTCGGCGTAGCTCAGGGTCTGCCCGGCGAAGGTCAGGGCCGGCGCGTCTTTGCGCGCCAGCGCCTGCTCGGCGAACAGGTGATGGAGGCACTGGTCAAGGCGATGTTCGCCCGGCTCGACACCGAGGCTGTCGAGCAACTGCTGTTGCTCCGGCGCAGCCAGCAGCGGCAATTGACTCAGGCGCTGCTGCGGATCGGCGATCAACGCTTCCAGCAGATTGCGCCAATGCTGGGCCATGCGTGCGATGGTCGGCTCGTCGAACAGGTCGGTGCTGTACGTCAGGCAGCAGCCAAGGCGATGGTCGAGATCGGTGACTTCCAGGTTGAGGTCGAACTTGGTCGCCCGCGCATCGTTGGCCAGGTACTCGACGGTCATCCCGGCGAGCATGCGGCTCTGCTGGAATTCCCAGCGCTGCACGTTGCACATCACCTGGAACAGCGGGTTGTACGCGGCGCTGCGCGGAGGTTGCAGGGCTTCAACCAGATGATCGAACGGCAGGTCCTGATGCGACTGGCCTTCGATCACGGTGTGACGCACCTGCTCGAACAACTCGCCGACCGACATCTGGCCGTCGAGCTGGCAACGCAGCACCTGGGTGTTGAGGAACGCACCGATCAGCCCTTCGCTTTCCGGGCGGATACGGTTGGCTACCGGCGCACCAATGCGCAGATCGGTCTGGCCGCTGTAGCGGTAGAGCAACGTGGCGAGCGCGGCGGTCATGGTCATGAACAGAGTCAGACCGTTTTGCGCGTTGAACGCACGGACACGGGCAGCGAGGTCATCACTGAGGTCAAAACGGAACAGTTCGCCCTGATGACTTTGTACCGGCGGACGCGGACGGTCGCCGGGCAGCTCCAGCAGTGGATGCTCGCGACCCAATTGCGCGGTCCAGTAGTCGAGTTGACGCTGACGCTCACCGGACTCCAACCAGTTGCGCTGCCACACGCTGTAGTCCAGGTACTGCACCGGCAGCGGCTCCAGCGGCGAGTCGCGGTCATCGACGAACGCTTCGTACAGCGCGCTGAGTTCGCGGGCAAAGATATCCATCGCCCAGCCTTCGGTGACGATGTGGTGCAGGGTCAGGACGAAGTAATGCTCGTGCTCGGCGGTCTTCACCAGACAGGCGCGCAGCAGCGGGCCGGTCTCCAGATCGAACGGCAGATGCGCTTCTTCGTCGGCCAGTTGCTGAACCTTTTGCTCACGCTGCTCAGCCGCCAGTTTCGAGAAATCCTTCCAGCCCATGCGCACGCCCGTCTCGGCATGCACTTGCTGACGCGCCACGCCGTCGACGCTTGGGAAGGTGGTGCGCAGGGTTTCGTGGCGCAGGATCAACGCCTGCAGGGCGGCCTCGAAACGCTCGACATGCAACACGCCACGCAGGCGCGCCATGCCGCCGACGTTGTACGCCGGGCTGTCCGGCTCCATCTGCCAGAGGAACCACATGCGTTGTTGTGAATAGGACAGAGGCACAGGTTTGCTGCGATCAACCTTGTCGATCGGCGGCTGTTTGTTGGTGCGGCCGCTGGCCTGAATCCGGCGGATTTGCTCGGCGAAATCCGCCAGTTCGCTGTGCTCGAACAAGGCGCGCAACGGCAGTTCGACGTCGCAGGCCTGACGGGTACGCGAAATGATTTGCGTGGCCAGCAAGGAGTGACCACCGAGGGCGAAGAAGTCGTCGCGCAGACCGACTTGCGCCAGGCCCAGCACTTCACGCCAGATCGCAGCGATCTGTTGTTCGAGTTCAGTGACAGGTTCGACATGCTCGCGCACTTGCCAGTGCGGCTCGGGCAACGCGCGACGATCGAGTTTGCCGCTCGGATTCAGGGGCATTTGCGCCAGACGCATCAGTTGCGCCGGCACCATGTATTCCGGCAGCTCGGCGGCCAATGCAGTTTTCAGGCGGGCGATCTGCGCGTCCTGATCTTCGCTGACATCAAGCGCGGTGAAATAGCCGATCAGTTGTGCGCCGGCCGCTGTTTCACGTACCAGCACCACGGCTTGGGCGATGCCGTCCTGGGCCAGCAGGCGTGCTTCGATTTCTTCCGGTTCAACGCGAAAGCCACGCAGTTTGACCTGCTGATCGAGACGCCCGAGGTATTCGATCACGCCGTCCGAGGTCCAGCGTGCACGGTCACCGGTGCGGTACAAACGTGCGCCCTGCTCGCCCAGCGGATCGACCACGAAACGTTCAGCCGTCAGCGCCGGGCGACCGAGGTAACCGCGAGCCAGTCCGATGCCGCTGATGCACAGTTCACCCGGCACACCGGCCGGCACGGGATTGAGATCGGCGTCGAGTACGCGGCAGACCACGTTGCCCAGCGGACGGCCAATCGGCGAACGTTCGCCGTCGGCGCTTGTGCAGTGCCAGTGGGTGACGTTAATCGCGGTTTCGGTCGGGCCATAACGGTTGTGCAATTGCACCGCCGGCAGTTGCGCCAACACTCTGTTACGCAGTTCCGCCGGCAGCGCTTCACCGCCGGAGAATACCCGGCGCAGGCGGGTGCACTCAGCGCTCAGCGGTTCATCGATGAACAGCGAGAGCAACGGCGGCACGAAGTGCAGCGTGGTCACGCCGTACTCTTGAACCAGTTGGGCGATGCGATGCGGATCACGGTGCTCGCCCGGTGCGGCAATCAGCAATCGTGCGCCGGTGATCAGCGGCCAGAAGCACTCCCACACCGACACGTCGAAACTGATCGGCGCCTTTTGCATCAGCACGTCGCTGTCGTTCAGGCGATAAGTGTTCTGCATCCATTGCAGTCGTTCGGCCAATGCCGCGTGAGTGTTGCCGACGCCTTTCGGCTGGCCGGTGGAGCCCGAGGTGTAAATCACATAGGCGAGGTTGTCGCCGTGCAGGTGCAGGCCCGGTGCCTGACTCGGCCAGTTCTCCAGGTGCAGGGTGTCCATGGCGACCACGCTGACGCCTTCACTGGCCGGCAAGCGATCGAGCAACGCAGTCTGGGTCAGCAGCAGCTCGACACCGCTGTCGCTGAGCATGTAGGCCAGGCGCTCGGCCGGGTAATCCGGGTCCAGCGGCACGTAGGCGCCGCCAGCCTTGATGATTGCCAGCAGGCCGATCAGCAGTTGCGGCGAACGCTCGGCGGCAATCGCCACGCACACATCCGGGCCGACACCTTTGTCGCGCAGGTAGTGCGCAAGACGGTTGGCCTGGGCGTGCAGTTCCGCGAAATCGAGGCTGCCACCGTCCCACACCAGCGCAGTGCGTTCCGGGGTCTGGCGTGCCTGCTCGTTGAGCAGTTCCGGCAGCCATTGTTGCGCTGGGGTGCACGGTGCGACGCTCCATGCCTGCTGCTGTTCGTGCTCGCACGGAGTGAGCATTTGCAGGTCACCGATCGCTTGTAGCGGTTGCTCGCAGACAGCGCGCAGCAGGTTGCTGAAGTGTTCGGCCAGCCGCTCGATGGTCGCCGCCTCGAACAACTCATCGGCGTAGTCGAAGGATAGGGTCAGGCGCCCATTGCGATCCTCTTCGCTGTGCAGTTGCAGGTCGAACTTGGCTTCGCGGCTGTGCCACGGCAGTTCTTCGGCGAGCAGCCCCGGCAAGCGCTTGAGCGCACTCAAGTCGCGTTGCTGGTGGTTGAACATGACCTGGAACAGACCCTGCTCCCGGGCCTGCGGGAAGGCTTCGAGCAGTTGTTCGAAAGGCAGGTCCTGATTCGCCTGAGCGCCGAGCGATGCCTGGCGGGTTTGCGCCAGCAACTCGACAAACGACAAGCGCGAATCAACCTCCGCGCGCAGTACCTGGGTGTTGATGAAGAAGCCGATCAGGCCCTGGGTTTCCAGGCGCGGTCGGTTGGCATTGGGCACGCCGATGCGAATGTCGCGCTGGCCGCTGTAGCGGTGCAACAGGCTCTGGAATGCCGCGAGCAACAGCATGAACGGCGTCGATTGATGTGCCTGGGCGGTCTGCCTGATCGCATCGCTGAGGCTGACGCCAAGACGCACGCTGTGGCGGGCGGCGCTGTGCAGCTGTCTGGCCGAGCGCGGGTGGTCGGTCGCCAGTTCCAGCACTGGATGTTCGTCGCCCAGTTGGGCTTTCCAGTAGCTCAGCTGGCGCTCGCCCTCGCCTTGCGCCAGCCACTGGCGCTGCCAGCTGCCGTAGTCGGCGTATTGGGTCGGCAACGGCGCGAGGTCGGCGCGCTGGCCTTGGGAGGCGGCCGCGTACAGCCGCGAGAATTCATCGATCAGCACGTTCAGCGACCAGCCGTCGGCGATGATGTGGTGCAGTGTCACCAGCAACTGGTGATCTTCGTCGTCAAGACGTACCAGCGTCACCCACAGCAGCGGGCCTTTTTCCAGATCGAACTGAGTGCGCGCTTCGTCTTCGCGGATCTGTTGCGCGCGGGCTTCACGCTCGTGCGCCGGCAGGTCACTGATATCGATCAGTTGCAAGTTGAATTCATTCGCCGCGTCGACGTGTTGCAGCGCCACGCCGTCACGTTCGAAGAAGCGCGTGCGCAGGGATTCGTGGCGTTCGAGCAGTTGCTGGAAGCTGGCGCGCAACGCCTCCTCGTCCAGTTCACCACGCAGACGCAAAGCGCCGGGGATGTTGTAGGCGCTGCTTTGCGGGTCGAGCTGCCAGGTGATCCACAAACGGTTTTGCGCCAGCGATTGCGGCATCGCTTCAGTGCGCGCCAAGGCGGTGATTTCGCCTTGGGCGCTGCCACCGTTGTGTTGCTGTTGCGCCACGGCAGCGGCGAACGCGGCCAGGGTCGGTGCTTCGAACAGCAGGCGCAGGTTAAGCTCCAGGCCGAGTTCTTCGCGCACTTTGGCGATCACCTGAGTTGCCGCAATCGAGTTGCCGCCGAGGAGAAAGAAATGGTCGTCGGCGTTGACCTGTTTGACGCCCAGTTGCTCGGCCCAGATCTTGCCGATCAGGGCTTCCAGCCCGGACACCGAGGCGCCTGGGTTTTCAGTGGCTTCGCTGGCGGACGGGAACACCGCATAGCTGTCGAGGCTGCCATCGGCCAGACGATTGCGACAGGCGGAACGCTGCAGCTTGCCGCTGGAGGTTTTCGGCAACGCGCCCGGATTGAGCAGTACCACCACGCTCGGTGCTTCCTGATACGCCTCGGCCACCGCTTGGCGAATGGCTTTGATCAGTGCTTCGGGCGGGAGGATTTTCTGCACGCTGCGGCTGATTTCTGCGGCGATGCCGATGCCTTCCTCACCGTCCTGACTGACCGCGAATGCCGCAACCCGGCCCTTGCGCACCACTTCCACTTCGCGCTCGACGGTTTGCTCGATGTCCTGCGGGTAGAGGTTGTGACCGCGCACGATCAGCATATCTTTCAGGCGCCCGGTGATGAACAGTTCACCGTCGCGAATGAAGCCCAGGTCACCGGTACGCAGCCAGGTCTGGCCGGCGTGCTGGACGAAGGTCTTGGCGCTGGCTTCGGGATTGCGCCAGTAGCCATGGGCAATGCTCGGCCCCGCGGCCCAGACTTCGCCGACGAGGTTGTCAGGCTGTTCTTTCAGCGTGACCGGGTCAGCAATCAACACGGCGTGATCGGGTTGGCTGACGCCACAACTCATGATCGGGCTGCCGTCGCCCGGCTCGGCGCGGTTTTGCGCCAGCGCCTGATCGTCCACGCGCAGTGCAGGAATGCCGGTGCCACGCGGTGTGCCGGCAACGAATAGCGTCGCTTCGGCCAGGCCGTAAGAGGCCATGAAGCTGTCTTCGCTGAAACCGCACGCGGTGAACTTCTCGGCGAAGCGTTCAAGGGTGTCGAGACGAATCGGTTCCGAGCCGGAATAGGCCACGCGCCAGCGGCTCAGATCGAGACGCTCCAGCGCCGATTCACTGACGCGCTCGCTGCACAGACGGTAGGCGAAATCCGGGCCGCCGCTGATGGTGCCGCCGTATTCGCTGATCGCTTCGAGCCAGCGCAACGGCCGACCGAGGAAGTACGCCGGCGACATCAGAATGCACGGCACGCCGCTGAAGATCGGCTGCAACAGACCGCCGATCAGGCCCATGTCGTGGTACAGCGGCAGCCAGCTGACGATCACGTCGTCGGGGTTCACATCGATGCCGAAACCGTGGCGGATCAGCAGTTCGTTGGCCACGAGATTGCCATGGCTGACCTGCACGCCTTTGGGCAGCGCGGTAGAACCGGAGGTGTATTGCAGGAAGGCGATGTGATCTTGCGGCAGGTTCGGCTCAACCCAGTGCTCGGCCAGTGCGCTGTCGAGAGTATCGACGCACAGCAATGGCGGTGCCCCTTCGATCTGCTGCAAGGCATCGCGCAGGTCGGCGCTGGTCAGCAGCAGACGCGGTTCGGCATCGGCAATGATCGACAGCAGGCGCTCCTGATGATGACGGCGGGCGGACTCCGGCGGGTAGGCCGGTACCGCGATCACGCCGGCGTACAGGCAACCGAAGAACGCCGCGACGTAGTCCGGGCCGCTGGGAAACAGCAGCACCGCGCGATCGCCGAATTCGGCTTCAGCCTGCAACGCGGCCGCGATGCGGCGGGCGCGCTGATCGAGTTCGCGATAGCTGAGCACCACAGCCTGCTCTGCGTTTTCGGCAAGAAAACGCAAGGCCAGTTGATCCGGTGTCCGGGCCGCGCGGCGCTGGAGGGCTTGGACCAGGGTGCTGGGGAGTTCGAACGCGTCGGTCATGAGGTTTCCTGCCTGAATTCGGCTTGCTAATGGAATCGGGTTGCTGCGTCACGCCCCTCGAAGGGCATGCAGGGCGCGGTCTGTGCCGACCGCGCAAGGCTTCGGAATGCTGTCTGGCCGGGGTTGTGTACCCGGAACCATTCACCAATGAGAACGGATGGCGTCTTGAAATAATTAGTCGGCAGGCTGGATCGCCAATGGGAGCGGGAGTGTGGCGGTGTGTCGCAGTGCTCGCTTCGCACTTTTATGGAGCATTACTTCTCTTTCTCAATTGACAATCATTATCATTCAACATAATTTGTCGCTCGATGTGTAGGACGGCCCCGTCCCCCAGGCGTCCCACTAACCTATTGGCAGCAAGGTGATTTCCATGACGGAACAAGTATCCACAAGCAGGTGCGATTCACCGCTACTTCAGGCCTTCGTCGACAATCGACTGATTCTGGTGAAGATTGCAGCGCGCATTACCGGCTGCCGTTCGCGCGCCGAAGACGTGGTGCAGGATGCGTTCTTCCGGTTGCAGTCGGCGCCGCAAATCACCTCGTCGATCAAGGCGCAATTGAGTTACCTGTTCCAGATCGTGCGCAACCTTGCCATCGATCATTACCGCAAACAGGCGCTGGAGCAGAAATACGCAGGACCCGAAGAGGAAGGATTGAATGTGGTCATCCAGGGCGCTTCGCCGGAAACCTCGCACATCAATTTCTCGACGCTGGAACATATTGCCGACGCGCTGACCGAACTGCCGAGCCGCACCCGCTACGCTTTCGAGATGTACCGCCTGCATGGCGTGCCGCAGAAGGACATCGCCAAGGAGCTCGGCGTCTCGCCGACCCTGGTCAACTTCATGATTCGCGACGCACTGGTGCACTGCCGCAAGGTGTCGGGCAGTCGTGGGGATGCGGCATCGATGGGTCGTCGTTAATCAGCGAAATCGTGGCGCCCTCATTCGCGAGCAGGCTCGCTCCCACACTGGTTCTGCGTACACAGGACAAATGTGGGAGCGAGCCTGCTTGCGAAGGCGACCTCAGGATCATTGAAATCCCGAGGCCTGAGCATCAAGCCAACTTGCACCGATCAAAAAACCGCTCACGCCCCAGAATCATCAACGCCGCGCGCTTGTGCGGGAAGTCGAATTCCTTTTCGCAGTGGAAGCACTGGTTGTGCATGTGGCCGATCATCTTCGCGTTGTCGGCACGCGGTTCGGCGACCACTCGCTGAGTGCGCGGATCGTCCAGAAACAGGTAGTGCACCAGCGCCGACAACCAGCTCGCCACCTTGTGCGGGCCACGGTGATCTTCCTCCCCGACCAGCATGTGAATGCCGCGATCGTAATTATCGGCGTCGTAGAACGGCGCGATACGATCTTCCTTGGCCCAGTAGGCTTCGAAGTAAGCGAAGGGCTGATCGTCGAAACAGCCGATCAGGGTCAGCGTGTGCGGGTCGGCGTCGAGCTTGCTCAGGTACTCGCGATGCTGCTCAAGACTGCCCTCTTCCTGCCAGAAACTGGCGACCCGCGGGCTGTTCTGCCAGCGATTGAAACGCGGCAGATCCTGCTCGATCTCCACCGTGCGCAGGGAAATCCAGGCGCCGAGACGCGCATCGAAACGCCGATAGACCTCACCGCGCGGTTTCACCGGGCGCAGCGGGTGACGCTTGCCATGGCTGATCACCATGTGTTGCGGATAGCTGCCGCTCAGAGACGCGCCGAGCCATGGCTGCGGCAGTTGCCAGAACAGCGCGCGTTCGCAGCGATATTCACCGGCCACCTCGGTGCTGACCAGCAGACCGCTGAGCAAGGCTTCGGTAGGCGGTTGATCGAGTTGCCAGGTCAATTGCTGGCGCGCCGGCTCGCGGGCAAACAACCAATAGCAGGCCGCCCATAGCGCCAGGCCTGGCGGCAGGGCAAAACGCTCATCGAGCTGGATCGGGCCGTTGCCTTCACGATCCAGGCGCAGGCGAATCAGCGGTTGCCCGTCCAGACTCAGGCTCAGACGGCTTTCAGTTGCATCGGCTACCAGTTGGCTGCCCGAAGGCAAGGCCAGGGCAGTCAGGTCATTCAGATTGGACATGGGTCGGGCTCACGATAATCGTCGACAGTTCAACGATGGGACGTGAGCCGAGAGCGGAAATTTAGCCGCGCGGGTGAAAAACGGTCAGGGATGGGGCACCGGCACCACGGCAATTTTGTAAGGATCGAATATCTTCAGCATCTGGCCGTTGTCGCGCAAACCCTGCAGCAACTTGCCGAATGCCTCGCCGGTAATCGGAGCGGTCGGGCGCAGAATGGCGTAGTGGTGATAAATCTGATCGATGCGCTGCGACACCAGCAGATCGTCTTTCACCTTTTCGTTGCGCTTCAGATAATCGAACAGGTAGGAGCGAGTCACCAAGGCAATGTCGGCCCGCCCGCGCAGCACCATCAGCAGGTTGCTGTCGTGGGAATAGGTCAGCGTGGCGTTGAACGTATCAGCAAGGTATTTGGGATCGGCATTGAAGTTGGCGAACTCATAGTGATAACCGCTGTACAGCGCCAGGCGCTTGCCCTTGAGGTCGGCGAAATAGTTCTGCTGACGACCGTCTTCGCGCTGCGCCACGAAAATCTCGGCATCTTCCAGGCCCATATCGACATCCGTGTGCGGGATATCCTTCCAGCCCCAGTCGGGATTCTCGAAGATCGCCATGTCGATCCGGCCCTGCTTGAAATCACCGAAGCGACGGGGAATCGAGGTCGGCACAAGGACAAACTGATAATCCGTCTGCAACGCATTGAGCGCCTCGACCAACTCCGGCAGCAGCCCGGTATCGGCACCGCTTTCCGGGCGGATCGTGTAAGGCGGGAAGTGCGCGGCGCCCACTCGAACCAGTTGCGCCGCCTGCGCAGGCAACCCTGAAAATGCCGTCAGCGCGACGAGTACCAGCCCCGTGGCCGTCCGAATTGGCGAAAACTTCAAAACACCCCACTCCCCGAAAAAAATACCGATCAATGCATTCAAGCTAGGCGGTTTCGCCCAGTTAGCCAGTTTCCCGACCCGTTAGAAAGTGGATCAGCGCTCTTCGAGCACCAGAATCAGCGCTTCATCGGCCAGTTGATCGAGGCTCAGACTGCCGCCGGCACGGAACCAGGTGGTGGTCCAGGACAACGCGCCAGTGAGAAAACGTCGGGTTATGAACACATCGCCACGGATAAATCCGGCCGCCTTGGCTTCGCCCAGCACCTGCAGCCAGATGTCTTCGTAGACATCGCGCAGGGCCAGCACTTTGGCCTGACCGTCTTCGGACAGCGAACGCCATTCGTAGACCAGCACCGCCATCGCTTCGCCGCTGCCGCCCATGATCGATTGCAATTCGCAGCGGATCAGCGCCAGCACCCGCTCGCGCACATTTGTCGCGTCGGCCAGTGCGGCGCGCATCAGCGCGGTGTTGTAGCGGATGGTCTCTTCCATCACCGCACGGAGGATTTCGTCCTTGCTTTTGAAGTGATGAAAAATGCTCCCGGACTGAATCCCCACCGCCCCGGCCAGGTCACGCACGGTGGTGCGCTCATAGCCCTTGTTGCGAAACAGGTGAGCGGCCACTTGCAGCAGTTTGCCGCGGGCGCTGTCAGGGTCGGTCAACTGGCCCTGGTCGACCAGTTCGCGCATGACCCTCAGGGCTTTTTGCTCGTCCACCCGTTCTCTCCTACAGTCGATCAGTCTGTTGCCCCCCTGAACACGCAGGGTTGCGCGCAATTTAAGCCGCGGGCTGCGACCAAGCAAGCGCTTGGGCAGAAGATATTTCTACTGTTTACAAACCAAGCGCTTGCTTGGTAGCCTCCAAGCACTTCTGTCGCAGGTTCCTGAGTCGGAGATAACAATGCCAACCACCGTTCGCATCGGATGCGCCAGCGCATTCTGGGGTGACACCAGTACCGCCGCCGCGCAGCTTGTGGCAGGCGGGCGCCTGGATTATCTGGTGTTCGACTACCTCGCCGAGATCACCCTGTCGATCATGGCCGGCGCCCGCCTGAAAGAGCCTCAGGCCGGGTTCGCCGGGGACTTCATCGAGGTGCTCGCCCCGCTGCTGCCACAACTGGCCGAACAGAATATCCGCGTCATCAGCAACGCTGGCGGTATCAATCCACAGGCCTGCGCCGCCGCCCTGCAAGCGGCCTGCGACAAGGCCGGCGTGGCGCTGAAAATCGCCGTGCTGCTGGGTGATGACCTGCAACCGCAATTCAAGCAACTCGCCTCTCAGGGCATCCATGAGATGTTCAACGGCACGCCGCTGCCGCCAATGTGCGTGTCGACCAACGCCTACCTTGGCGCGCCGGGCATCGTCGAGGCTCTGCGCCTGGGCGCCGACATCGTCATCACCGGGCGCGTGGTCGACAGCGCGGTGGTCAGTGCCGCACTGGTGCATGAATTCGGCTGGGCGTGGCACGACTACGACAAGCTCGCCCAGGCCGCACTGGCCGGGCACATCATCGAATGCGGCGCGCAGTGCACCGGCGGCAATTTCACCGACTGGCGCGACGTGCCGGATTACGAACACATCGGTTTTCCCATCGTTGAAGTCCGCGCCGACGGCCAGTTCATCGTCAGCAAACCCGAAGGCTCCGGCGGCCTGGTGACGCCACTGACCGTCGGCGAGCAGTTGCTCTACGAAATCGGCGACCCGCAGGCGTACCTGTTGCCGGACGTGGTCTGCGATTTCACCCAGGTCAAATTGCAGCAACAAGGCAAAAACACCGTGCATGTGCACGGCGCCAAAGGCTTGCCGCCCAGCGACAAATACAAGGTCAGCGCCACCTGGCCGGACGGTTTTCGTTGCACCGCCAGTTGCCTGATCGCCGGCATCGATGCGGTGGACAAGGCGCGACGCGTCAGCCAGGCGATCATCGACAAGACATCCGAGATGTTCAGCCAACGCGGCTGGCCAGGCTACAGCGAAGTCGACATCGAACTGCTCGGCAGCGAAGCCACCTACGGCCCGCACGGCCAGCGCCGAGACAGTCGCGAGGTGGTGATCAAACTCGCCGTGCGCCATCCACAGAAACAGGCGCTGGTGCTGTTCTCCCGGGAAATCGCTCAGGCCGCCACCGGCATGGCGCCTGGGCTGACCGGCATCGTCGGCGGACGGCCAACGGTGTACCCGCTGATTCGCCTGTTCTCGTTCCTGATCGATAAAACCGCCTGCACCCTGCAAATCGACATGGCCGGTGCGCGACATCCCTGCGCCCTGCCCGCGCAGACCCCGCTCGACAGCCACGACCTGCCCACCCCCGACCAGCCGTCCAAACCCCAAGGCCGCGCCGACGCCAGTGTGCCATTGGTCAAACTGGCGGTGGCGCGCTCCGGTGACAAGGGCAATCACAGCAACATCGGCGTATTGCCGCGCCGGCCCGAATACCTGCCGTGGATCGCCGAAGCGCTGACCCCGGCGGTGCTCGTCGACTGGATGCGCCACGTGCTCGACCCGATCCACGGCCGGGTTGAACGCTGGTATCTGCCCGGCACCCACAGCCTGAACTTTCTGCTGGAAAACGCTCTCGGTGGCGGCGGTGTCGCAAGTCTGCGCATCGACCCACAGGGCAAAGCCTTCGCCCAGCAACTGCTGGAAATCCAGATCCCGGTGCCGCAGAGCATCGCCGAACAACTCGACTAGAGGTTGGGCTTCATGGCTTACGAATCGATTTTCAAAGCCGATCTGTTCAGCGGCCAGACCATCATCGTTACCGGTGGCGGCAGCGGCATCGGGCGCTGCACTGCGCATGAACTGGCGGCGCTCGGGGCCACGGTGCTGCTGGTCGGGCGCAAGCCGGAGAAGCTGCAAAAGGTCGCCGCCGAAATCACCGAAGACGGCGGCCGCGCCCACTGGCAAGCCTGCGACATCCGTGACGAAGAAGCAGTCAAGCAATTGGTCGGCGAGTTGATCGCCGAACACGGGCCGATCCACGGTCTGGTCAACAATGCCGGCGGCCAGTACCCGTCGCCGTTGGCCTCGATCAACCAGAAAGGCTTTGAAACCGTGTTGCGGACCAATCTGGTCGGCGGTTTCCTGATGGCCCGGGAAGTGTTCAACCAGTCGATGAGCAAGCACGGCGGCAATATCGTCAACATGCTCGCCGACATGTGGGGCGGCATGCCCGGCATGGGGCACTCGGGCGCGGCACGCTCGGGCATGGACAATTTCACCAAGACTGCCGCCTTCGAATGGGGTTACGCCGGAGTGCGGGTCAATGCAGTGGCCCCGGGCTGGATCGCCTCCAGCGGCATGGACACCTACGAAGGCGCGTTCAAGGCGGTGATTCCGACGTTGCGCGAACACGTGCCGCTCAAGCGCATCGGTACTGAATCGGAAGTCAGCGCGGCGATCGTTTTCCTGCTCAGCCCGGCGGCGGCGTTCATCAGTGGCAGCACCTTGAAAATCGATGGCGCGGCCAGCCTCGGCAGCCGCGCGTGGCCGCTGCACAAGGCGAGCCACAGCCAGTCGTTCAACGGTTTCCATCGGGCGTACTTGCCCGACGTCCTCAAGGACAAGGAGTAAGCCATGCCGCAGATCCAGTCCCAACTCGATCCGCACAGCGAAGCGTTCGCCCGCAATCGCGCGGCGATGCTCTCGGCCATCGAGCAAGTCCAGCAACTGGAGCAGAACCTGCTGAACAAGGCCGCTGAAGCCAAGGCCAAATTCGACAAACGCGGGCAACTGCTGCCCCGCGAACGTCTGAACCTGTTGCTCGACCCCGGCGCACCGTTCCTCGAACTGGCGAGCCTGGCCGGTTACAAACTGCACGACGACAAGGACGGCAGTGCCGCTGGCGGGGGCTTGATCGCCGGCATCGGTTACGTGTCCGGCGTGCGCGCACTGGTGGTGGCCAACAACAGCGCGATCAAGGGCGGCACCATTTCGCCAAGCGGCCTGAAAAAGTCCCTGCGCCTGCAACAGATCGCCCAGGAAAACAAACTGCCGGTGATCACCCTCGCCGAAAGCGGTGGCGCCAACCTCAACTACGCCGCCGAGATCTTCGTCGAAGGCGCACGCAGCTTTGCCAATCAGGCGCGCATGTCGGCCATGGGCCTGCCGCAGATCACCGTGGTGCACGGCTCGGCCACCGCCGGTGGCGCCTATCAGCCGGGGCTGTCGGATTACGTGGTGGTGGTGCGGGGCAAGGCCAAGCTGTTTCTTGCCGGGCCACCCCTGCTCAAGGCCGCGACCGGCGAAGTCGCCACCGATGAAGAACTGGGCGGCGCCGAGATGCATGCGCAGGTTGCCGGCACCGCCGAATACCTGGCCGAGAACGATGCCGATGGCGTACGGCTGGTGCGCGAGATCCTGCGCATGCTGCCATGGAACGAGCAACTGCCGTGGCTGCCGGAGCCGCAATACAAGGCACCGCTCTACCCGATCGACGAACTGCTTGGGCTGATTCCCGACGACCCGAAAAAACCCTACGACGTGCGCGAAATCATTGCGCGAATCGCCGACGAATCGGAGTTTCTCGAATTCAAGGGCGAGTTCGATCAACAGACCGTGTGCGGCCAACTGAAAATCCACGGCCGCGCCTGCGGCCTGATCGGCAACAACGGCCCGATCACACCGGCCGGTGCGAGCAAGGCAGCCCAATTCATCCAGCTGTGCGACCAGAGCCAGACACCGTTGCTGTTTTTCCACAACACCACCGGGTTCATGGTCGGCACCGAATCCGAGCAGCAAGGCGTGATCAAACACGGCTCGAAACTGATTCAAGCGGTGGCCAATGCGCGCGTGCCTAAACTGACCATCGTCGTCGGTGGCTCCTACGGCGCCGGCAACTATGCGATGTGCGGGCGTGGTCTCGATCCGCGGTTCATCTTCGCCTGGCCCAACAGCCGCACGGCGGTGATGGGCGGCGCGCAAGCCGGCAAGGTGCTGCGTATCGTCACCGAGGCCAAGCAGCTCAAGGAGGGACTGGTGCCGGACCCGAAGATGCTCGACATGCTCGAACAGGTCACTGCGCAGAAACTCGACAGCCAGTCCACCGCGCTCTACGGCAGCGCCAACCTGTGGGATGACGGCCTGATCGACCCGCGTGACACCCGCACCCTGCTCGGCTACTTGCTGGATATCTGCCACGAGGCCGACATCCGCACGCTGCAACCCAACAGCTTCGGCGTCAGCCGTTTCTGACGGCCACGGATCCCAAGGAGAACAATAAAAATGATCTTCACCCCGGAACACGAAGCACTGCGCCGCACCGTCCGCCAATTCGTCGAACACGAGATCAATCCGCACGTCGATGAGTGGGAAAAGGCCGGGCGTTTTCCGATCCACGAGATTTTTCGCAAGGCCGGCGACCTCGGTCTGCTGGGGATTTCCAAACCGGAAAAGTTCGGCGGCATGGGCCTCGACTACAGCTACTCGATTGTCGCCGCCGAAGAGTTCGGCACCATCCATTGCGGCGGCATTCCGATGTCCATCGGCGTACAGACCGACATGTGCACCCCGGCGCTGGCCCGCTTCGGTTCCGATGAGTTGCGCGAAGAGTTTCTGCGCCCGGCCATCAGCGGTGAGCAAGTTGGCTGCATCGGGGTCTCGGAAGTCGGTGCCGGTTCCGACGTCGCCGGGCTCAAGACCACTGCGCGCAAAGACGGCGATGATTACCTGATCAACGGCAGCAAGATGTGGATCACCAACTCGCCGAGCGCCGACTTCATCTGCCTGCTGGCCAACACCTCGGATGACAAGCCGCACATCAACAAGTCGCTGATCATGGTGCCGATGAACACCCCGGGGATCAGCCTCAGTTCGCACCTGGACAAGCTTGGCATGCGCAGCTCGGAAACCGCCCAGGTGTTTTTCGACAACGTGCGTGTGCCTCAGCGCAACCGCATCGGCCACGAAGGCGCCGGTTTCATGATGCAGATGCTGCAGTTCCAGGAGGAACGCCTGTTCGGCGCCGCGAACATGATCAAGGGCCTGGAATACTGCGTCGACAGCACCATCGAGTACTGCAAGGAACGCAAGACCTTCGGCAATGCGCTGATCGACAATCAAGTGATCCACTTTCGCCTGGCGGAGCTGCAAACCGAAATCGAATGCCTGCGCGCGCTGGTCTATCAGGCCACCGAGCAGTACGTGAAAGGCCAGGACGTCACACGACTGGCATCGATGGCCAAGCTCAAGGCCGGGCGTCTCGGCCGAGAAGTCAGCGACAGCTGCCTGCAATATTGGGGCGGCATGGGCTTCATGTGGGATAACCCGGTGGCGCGTGCCTATCGCGATGTGCGGCTGGTGTCGATTGGCGGCGGTGCCGACGAAATCATGCTCGGCATCATCTGCAAACTGATGGGCATCCTGCCGGGGAAAAAGAAATGAGCACCCTGCCCGATTGCCAGACGCTGTTGCTGGAACTGCATGGCGGCGTGCTGCACATCACCCTCAATCGCCCGGACAGCCGCAACGCGATGAGTCTGCAGATGGTCAGCGAACTGCGTGCAGTGTTGGCCGCAGTAAGAGATGACCGCCGTGTCCGGGCCTTGGTGCTCAGTGGCGCCGGCGGGCATTTCTGTGCCGGCGGCGATATCAAGGACATGGCCAACGCCCGCGCCCAGGGCGCCGATGCTTACCGTGATTTGAATCGCGCTTTCGGCGCGCTGCTGGAAGAGGCGCAGCACGCGCCGCAAGTGCTGATCAGCGTGTTGCAAGGTGCGGTGCTGGGCGGCGGGTTCGGACTGGCGTGTGTCAGCGACATCGCCATGGCCGACCATCAGGCGCAGTTCGGTCTGCCGGAAACCAGCCTCGGCCTCCTGCCGGCGCAGATCGCCCCGTTCGTGGTGCAACGCATCGGCCTGACCGAGACCCGCCGACTGGCACTGACCGCTGCGCGCTTTGATGGGCATCAGGCGCGGCGTCTGGGACTGGTGCACTTTGTCGAGCAGGATCCGCAAGCGCTGGCCGAGCGCCTCGATGAGGTTCTGCAGCATGTGTTGTGTTGCGCGCCGGAGGCGAATGCCATGACCAAGAAGTTACTGCTGGCCAGCGCCGGACAACCGTCGAGTGAATTGCTGGACGAGGCGGCGCAGTGGTTCAGCGAGGCGGTGACCGGGGCCGAGGGGGTCGAGGGCACCATGGCTTTTGTGCAAAAGCGTAAACCCGGGTGGGCCACCTGAAAAGCTTCGCGAGCAGGCTCGCTCCCACAGGGGCAGCAACGCATTCCAGATGTGGGAGCGAGCCTGCTCGCGAAGAGGCCAGCATAAGCACCGCACATTCCGAGGAAACAGCCATGCCCACCCTCCACAAAATCCTGATCGCCAACCGCGGTGAAATCGCCTGCCGCATCCAGCGCACCGCCCAGGCCCTGGGCTATCGCACCGTCGCGGTGTTCAGCGACGCCGACGCCCAGGCTTTGCATGTGCAGATGGCTGATCAAGCGGTGAACATCGGCCCGGCACCGGTGCAACAGTCCTACCTGAACATCCCGGCGATCCTCGACGCCGCGCGCCGCAGCGGTGCCGACGCAATTCATCCCGGTTACGGTTTCCTCTCGGAAAATGCCGGATTCGCCCGCGCCTGCGAAGAAGCCGGCCTGATTTTTATCGGCCCCAGTGCCGACGCCATCGAGCTGATGGGCAGCAAGCGCCTGTCGAAAATCGCCATGCTCGACGCCGGTGTACCGTGCATCGCTGGCTATCAAGGCGCCGCGCAGGACGACGCGACCTTGCTGCGTGAAGCCGAACGCATTGGCTATCCGCTGATGATCAAAGCCAGCGCCGGGGGCGGCGGACGCGGCATGCGTCTGGTGCACAGCCGCGATGAGTTGCCGGCGCAATTGCGTACGGCGCGCTCCGAGGCATTGAACGGCTTCGGCAGTGACGAACTGATCCTCGAACAGGCGCTGATCGAACCGCGACACGTCGAGGTGCAATTGTTCGGCGATAGCCACGGCAATCTGGTCTATCTGGGCGAACGCGATTGCTCGGTGCAGCGGCGCCACCAGAAAGTCATCGAGGAAGCCCCCTGCCCGGTCATGACTCAAGCGTTGCGTCAGGCCATGGGCGAAGCGGCGCTCAAGGCTGGCCGTGCAGTGAATTATGTAGGTGCCGGCACCGTCGAATTTCTGCTCGACGCCCGTGGGCAATTCTACTTTCTGGAAATGAACACCCGTCTGCAGGTCGAGCATCCCGTCACCGAACTGATCACCGGGCTGGACCTGGTCGCCTGGCAACTCGCAGTCGCCGAGGGGCAGCCGCTGCCATTGACCCAGGATCAGGTCACGCTCAGCGGCCACGCCATGGAAGTACGCCTGTATGCCGAAGACCCGACGCAGGATTTCCTGCCGCAGACCGGGCGCATTCAGGCCTGGGAACCGGTCTTGACGTCGGGCGCACGGATCGATCATGGCCTGCTCGAAGGTCAGTCGATCAGCCCGTTCTACGACCCGATGCTCAGCAAGCTGATCGCCCACGGCGCCACCCGCGAGGAGGCGCGGCGCAAGCTGCTGCGCGCGGTGCAAGACAGCGTGCTGCTCGGCGTACAAAGCAATCAGCGCTTGCTGGGCAGCCTGCTGCAACATCCGCAGTTCATCAGCGGCGAATTCAGTACCGCGTTCATCGCCCAACACTTCACCGACCACGCTTGCCTGCACGCCTACGTGCCCGGTGCCGAGGAACTGGCCATCGCCGCCGTGCTGTTTTATCAGTCTGGCGCGCAGGCCCATCGTGCGCCGCTCAAGGGTTGGCGCAACAATGCCGGGGCGCCGCTCAATTACCGCCTTGGCCTTGAAGAACAGGACTGGACGCTGCAACTGCTGGCGGACAGCGATGGCCACTTCACCGTGAACGTGATGGAGCGCTCGCTGGCGCTGAACATTATCGATTGCAACGAGCGCTCGCTGACCCTGGAAATCGACGGCCTGCGCCAGCGTCACGCCTATCGGCTGGAGAGCGGACAACTCTGGCTGTTCACCCGCCCCGGCAACCTGCGGCTGGAGGATCGAACTCATGCACTGATCAGCAGTCAGAGCAGCGTCAGCTCCGGCACGCTGAAGGCACCGATGGACGGTGCTATCGTCGACGTGCTGGTCAGCGAAGGCAGCCCGGTCAGCAAGGGTCAACTGCTGGTGGTGCTGGAGGCAATGAAAATGGAGCACCCGCTCAAGGCCGGCATTGACGGCGTGCTCAAGCGGGTGCAGGTCAAGGTCGGCGATCAGGTAAAAAATCGTCAGGTTCTGTTGCAGGTCGAGTGAGTCACCAAGCGCAAACGCGAGGTTTGACTACGCTCTGATCTATCAGGACGCGTAAATCAGGAAACCTGCGATGCCCCATTGGCTGGTCATTGATCTGGAAGCCACCACGGATGAAGGTGGCTGGCCGGTTACGGAAATGGAAATCATCGAAATCGGCGCCACGCTGGTCGATCGTGCCGGTCGTGAGCAGGATCACTTTCAGCGCTTCGTCAAACCGACACGGCGGCCGTTGCTGACGGCATTCTGCCGTGAGCTCACGCACATCACCCAGGCGAATATCGACGCCGCGCAGCCGTTGACCGAGGTCTGGCCGGCCTTCGAACGCTGGCTCGGCCAACACCAGACGCGCCTCGAAGGCTGGGCCAGTTGGGGTGACTACGACCGCAAGCAATTGCTTCAGGAATGGCAGCGCCTGCAACTCGACAGCGTGTTGAGCCGGGTGCCGCACATGAACCTCAAACAGCGCTTTGCCAAGGCCCGGCGCCTGGAGCGGCCGTTGGGGCTGAACGGGGCGCTGCAACTGGCTGGCATGCAGTTCAGCGGTCAGCAGCATCGAGCCCTGGAGGATGCGCGCAATACCGCGCGATTGTTGCCGCTGGTATTGCCACTCTAGAGTCAGGGCGGGAACTTGCCGGACACGCCCCGGGCAGGTGACGGCGCCAGGAGCCTTGTGCATACTGGCCAGCCTTTTTTAACCCTTTTTTGCCCTTTTCGAGAGGAATCGCCCATGTTCAAAGTCAACGAGTACTTCGACGGCACCGTCAAGTCGATCGCTTTTGGCACCGCTGAAGGTCCGGCGACCATCGGCGTCATGGCCCCGGGCGAGTACGAATTCGGCACCAGCCAACGGGAAATCATGCACGTGGTCTCCGGCGCACTGACCGTCAAACTGCCGGACAGCAGCGACTGGGAAACCTTCGCCGCCGGCAGCCAGTTCAACGTACCGGCCAACAGCAAGTTCCAGCTGAAAGTCGCCGTCGACACTGCTTACCTGTGCGAATACCGCGGCTGACGCTGCAGGTTTTTCCGGTGCAAAAAAATGCCCGTGTCGAAGGACACGGGCATTTTCATTTCAGGAACGGTTACTCGAGGACTTCCACCGGCATCCCGACTTCCAAGTGACCATTGCTGTCGTTGACCAGGTTCTGGCCAAACATTGCGCCATCGGCTTGGGCACGGTATTTCTGCAAGGTAGCCAGCGGTTCGCGATCAGCACTGCGTTCGCCAGTCTGCGGGTCGATGGTGGTCAGAATGCACCGTGAGCACGGCTTCACCACCCGAAACTCGACATCACCGATGCGGATCCGCTTCCAGCCATCCTCGGCGAACGGCGCGCTGCCTTCGATCACCAGATTGGGCCGAAAGCGCAGCATCTCCAGCGAACGCCCGACCCTTTGCGAAAGATCCTGGAGGGACGCCTCGCCGATCAGCAACAACGGGAAGCCATCGGCGAACGCAACCTGATCGTCGTCGCGGCCATAGCCGTCCTGAGTCATGCGGGCGCGGTTCAGTGGCACCTGCACCAGCCGGGTGGGTTTGCCAATGAAATCGCTGACCCAACGAGCCGCTGCGTCACCGGCATCCGGTACGCGCAAGGTGTCGCGCCAAATGGTCACGCCGCGCAGGCCGGTGTCAGTATCCTGCTCGGGCAACGGCACATCCAGCGCCGCGTGCCCTGGCGCGCTGAGGGTCAGGCCGCCCTGCGCATTCCACAGCGCCGACAGCTGGCTCATTTTCGCCTCGGCCCGCTGGGTCAGAAAGCGCCCGCTGGCCTCGTCCACCAGCATCCAGCGGCGGTCGCCTTCAAGGCCCAGTTTATCCAGACCAATCGATTGCAGAATCTCGGGTTTGCCGGATTTCAACGGGTAACGATAAAGCGCGCTCAGACGCAGCATGGCCAGCTCCCTGGAGGATGAAAACGCCACCCTATACGAGCTTTATTCGCGAATCAAAGAACAAACACTGCAGGCTCACTCCTGCAAGACGTTGTGATCAGGCCGGCACTTCATCAAGCATCAGACGCTGGCGCACCACATCGACCAGCTTGTCCGGCTGGAACTTGGAGAGGAAGTTGTCGCAGCCGACCTTCTTGACCATCGAGTCGTTGAAGCTGCCGGACAACGAGGTGTGCAACACCACGTACAGGCCACGCAGACGCGGGTCGTTGCGGATCTCGGTGGTCAGGCGGTAACCGTCCATTTCCGGCATTTCCGCGTCGGTGAACACCATCAACAACTTGTCGGTCATGTTCACGCCGGTATCGGCCCAGGCCTTGAGCATGTTCAGCGCTTTCAGACCATCGCTGGCAATGTGCATTTTCACCCCGAGCTGGCCGAGGGTGTCACGCAGTTGCGAGAGCGCGACGTTAGAGTCATCCACCAGCAACACTTCACGGCCACGGGCACGCTCCAGCACCGGATCATCCAGCTTGTCGCGCGAGACCTTGGCGTTGTACGGGACGATTTCGGCGAGGACTTTCTCGACGTCGACGATTTCCACCAATTGCTCGTCGACCTTGCTGATCGCAGTCAGGTAATGCTGGCGCCCGGCGCTGGTCGGCGGCGGCAGAATGGCTTCCCAGTTCATGTTGACGATGCGATCCACGCCACCGACGAGGAAGGCCTGCACTGAACGGTTGTACTCGGTGACGATAATCGTGCTGTTGGGACCCGGTACCAGCGGACGCATGCCGATCGCCTGGGACAGGTCGATCACCGGCAGCGTCTGGCCACGCAGGTTGACCACGCCGCAGACAAACGGGTGGCGCTGGGGCATCAGGGTCAGCTTCGGCAGTTGCAGAACTTCCTGAACCTTGAACACGTTGATCGCGAACAGTTGGCGTCCGGCCAGTCGAAACATGAGAATTTCCAGGCGATTCTCACCCACCAGTTGCGTGCGTTGGTCTACCGTGTCGAGAATGCCGGCCATCAATGACTCCTGGGCTTGTTCTGATGAATTCACTAAGAGGGGTTATCGGCTGTTCATGGTGAATCTTGATCCCCGCACAAATCACCAACAAAATGCCATACACAGGCATTGATGTCACATTAACATCATGCTTTACTGGCTCGGTGATTTCATCTGCTACATTCTCTTTTGGCGCGACCACGGTTTGCGCCACAGGTTCCCGCGTGTAAGGGAATCCCCTAGTAACAATCAGGCCCAACCTGATGTTCGCAATATCCAATAGCCATTAATGTGACGCCATTCTCATTGCATGAACGGAGTCAGGCTATTGTGTGCGATCGCAGTTCGGTGGAAACGCATCCTCTCGAAACCCTCAGCTTGTGCACTTGCACGCCGGGGCGCGGTCTCGCGACGATTCACGATCGTCGACACACACGGCATTCCCTCATCAGACATGACGCTGTGGAGATAAGCATGCCAATCGACCGTAAAGACTGGGCACAACGCTTTCCCGAATTTCTCGTCGAGGCAGAAACACTCCTGGCCAAATCCGAAGAATGCCTGAGCCACCTGCAACTGATCAGCAACGACAAGGACGCCATCGACTGCATGCTCAGCACCCTGCTAAAACTCGCAGGCCGGGCTGAAGCGTTGGCGCTGGAAGCGGTTTCCGAGTTTTCCTTGCACATTCACAGCCTGCTCACCCACGCGCCGGATCATATCGATCTGCACGCACAGGCACTGGATGCGCTCAAAGACTGCTTCACCCTGATGGCTTGGCAAATCGAACTGGTTGACCAGAACACCGGCCAGTTGAGCCTTGATGACAGCGAACAGACTTCCCTGATCGAAGCCTTTGCATTCCAGGTAGGCCAAAGCCAGTTTCAGCCATCGCTCTCGACCCGATCACTATCGTTCACGCCCTACTCGGAGCGTCAGGCCTGATTGGCCGCTGTTAATACGCAAATCGAGGCTGTATATCCGAGTCGCTGAATGTCGCAATTGAATAGTTCATACCTGCCAGCGACAAGCCGAATTAAATAATCACACCCGTCAGCAGCGGATATTTTCCCGCGGCCTCAGGGTTTTCCTGTGTCCGTGTAACGAACAACTTCGAGTGACGTGGATATCTACCGAGCACAATAAAGCGACTTTTTTCCATTATGGAACTCGCGTCCAACATGGGGTCTTTCCTGACTCGTTGGACATATATGGCAAACGCGACCAACGGTATCTTAAGTGGTATTATGCCGGCCATTAGTTGCTTTCAATTAATGGCACAGTGATTCAGTGACAGGCATCCACCAAACTTGGCGGTCAAATATCGCTCACTGAACCTCGTTAAATTCAATAACATAATTGACAGCATTTTCAGACAGAGATCCGCCCGCCACCGGCCGGTCTGCCCGCAGCGAACATCCATTGGCTCCATCCGTTATGTACGCCAGCCTCAAGTCAATCACTACATGGCCACCTTCCCGGGAAAATGCCCGCCGGTTCACGCTCATATTGAGTGTCGTCGCGACTGTCGGCAGCCTGCTGACCTACGGTTTGTCGGCGCCGCTGTCACTGGGATTGCTACTGCTGAACGTCGCGGCCACCGCTTGCGTCTGGGTGCAATATCGGCTGTCGCGCAAATCGATCAAGTTCCAGCCTCAGGAACTCGCAGACCGTCTGCTCGAAGTCCAGGAAAACGAACGGCACCGACTCAGCCGCGAACTGCATGACGATATCGGTCAGTTGCTGACGGCTGCCAAGCTGCAAAGCGAATGGCTGAAGAGACGCCTGCCGCAGGACTTGCAAGAACATTGCTCGACACTTTGCGACACGCTTGAAGAAACCCTCAACAAGGTGCGCGATGTTTCAGCCATTCTCAACCCGCGCCAACTGACCAGCCTCGGGCTCGAAGCCAGCCTGCGCGCGCACTTGCTCAAGGCTCTGGCGAACACCCCGGTGCACTGGAGCCTCGATTGCCAGCAACGCCTCAATGGCATTCCGGAAGAAATGGCGGTCGCCGCCTTTCGTATTACTCAGGAAGCGGTCACTAATATCCTGCGTCATGCGCAGGCGAAAAACCTGCTGATCCGCGTACAACGCCTGCCGCAAGGTCTGACGTTGTTTATCAGTGACGATGGCCTGGGATTTGCGCCTGCCGCCGACCCGGGCCGCGAAGGACAACGTGGCATGGCCGGGATGGCCGAAAGAATCGAACAACTGGGCGGCACACTGAACGTCATCAGCGAGCCGGGCAAAGGCACTCAAATCGAAGCACTATTCCCCTGGGCGCCCCGTGCACTCGAGCGGGCCAGTACGAATAAGGTTATGCGTTGACTTGTAACTTACTTCTGGTGGATGACCACTCGCTGATCAGGGCCGGCGTGCGCGCTCTGGTGCTCGATATTCCCGGTTACGCGGTCATTGGCGAAGCCAGCGATGGCTCGCAGCTGCTCGAAATGGTCGAGCAACTGACGCCCGACATCGTGTTGCTGGATATCTCGATGAAAGAAACCGGTGGACTGGAAGCCCTGCAACGACTCAAGCGGGTGCGTCCGCAAAGCAAGGTGCTGATCCTGTCGATGCACACCGATCCGGCGCTGATCATGCAGGCACTGGAGTCCGGCGCACACGGCTATCTGCTCAAGGACACCACGGCCACCGAACTTGAACATGCCCTTGAAGCGCTGCGCAACAACGAACGCTACCTGAGCCCGGCCATCGCCCATACCGTGATCAACCAGGCGCTGACCCGCACGCAGAAAAATCAGCCGGAAGTGGCCGATTCGCACAACCTGACGGCTCGTCAGCTGGAAATCCTGCGGTTGATCGTGCGCGGCAAGTCCACCCGGGAAATCGCCAACGGCCTGGGCTTGAGCATCAAGACCGTCGAAACCCACCGCTCACAGATCATGAAGCGCCTGCAGATCTACGATGTGGCGGGTCTGGTGCTGTTCGCTGTGCGCGAACAGATCATCAGTCTCGACGACTGACCGACCGCGCGCCGCCCAACAGCGGCGAATGCTCGGGCAAGTGCACCCGCAAGGCTGCGGGGCGCACCTCGAAGCGCAGGCTTTCACCTTCCAGCGGTTCGCCGTCAAGATTGATGCTCAACCCTTCGGCGACCTTGATTTCGACCCAGGGCAAGCGCGCCCGGACAAACATATTGTCGAGGCCGAAACCGTCGCTAAGCAGGTTCTTCAGCGTGCCGAACAACTCCTGCGGTGCCGGCAGGATGCTGATATCCAACAGGCCATCATCGGCCAATGCCTGCGGACACAATTCATGTCCGCCGCCCGCCTGGCGGCCATTGCCGATACCCAGCGCCAACAACTCGCCACTCCAGTGAAAATCCGGTCCATGCAATTCGCCATAGGCCGCGTGCAACTCACTGAACCGCGACAGACCAGTGAACAGATAGGCCGCCCCGCCGAGTACTTTTTTCAGATCCTCAGACGTATTGGCGGTGACCTGGCTGCCAAAACCACCCGTCGCCATGTTGAGGAAAATCTGTCCACCGACTTCACCCAGATCAATCTCGCGCGGTGGCACATCCAGCAGCTCCAGCGCCTCGGCCGGCTCCAGCGGGATCCCCGCTGCGCGGGAAAAATCGTTGGCCGTCCCCAGCGGCAGCAACACCAGACTGGCCTGATGCGGATGTGCGGCGAGCGCTTCGGCGATATCGCGTAACGTACCGTCCCCGCCGCCAGCGATAATCTGTTTGTACCCGGCCGCCAATGCCTCTTGCACCAGACGCTGAGCGTCACCGGCTTCCCAGGTCAGTCGCACCGCAAGCTCCCAGCCCTGTTTGCGTTTGCCTTCGACGGCGGTGCGAACCGCCTCATTGAGTGCCTGCTTGCCATGCAGAATCAACAGCGCCCTGCGTTCACTCATAACCATTACTCCCCACGTTTGACTCGGTCTGAGACATCTTGACCACTGGCGCACGTAAAAAAGCCGCAGGAATCACTTTTAATTCAAGCGACTGACCTGTTGCGTCCTACACAGCGGTATTTTTTCTTACAACATGTGAGGAATCGGCTCAATTGACCCGTCGCGTTCATTGATTCACCGTGTGCAGGTGATATCAATCTTCGATTTAACAACACAAGGATGTGCAGGTCATGAGTGGATACACCCTCCGAACGGGTAACAGTTTGAATCATGGAAAGCTTAGCGAGCTTACAATTGAAACAGCCGACGGACATTTCCATGCCAAGCCATGAAGCCAGAATTTCAACTAGTCCGCTGCCCTCTCTCACCGAAAGTCGCGCCAGTCACACATCCGATTTCAAAAAGAGCGCCAGAACCACTGGAGAAGTTGATATGGAACCGCGCGTGACTGAACTGGAAACCCACCTCAAATACATTCGCCGGGATATGGATGAAGTCCGCGGCGATGTCAAAACCATCAAGCACCGCCTCGCCTATTCGGCGGGGGCAACAGCGGTGGTGCTGGGGCTGCTTGGGTGGGTCGCCAATAGCCGGTTCGATCAACTGGTCACACTGATGAGCCATTGATTGGGAAATGCAGGCATCGACGCTGTATCGGTCGAGCCTGCACTTGCAAGGCGGGGGATCAGCCGAGCAGATCACTCAGAGGAATGAAGACAACTTGATCGTCTTCAACCAGTGTGCGTCCTTCAAGCACTTCTACCAGTCCATCCGCCCAGGCAGCACTGCGCAGTACCCCTGAACTTTGATTGCGGTAGATGATTGCGCGGCCTTGTTCGAGTCGACCGCGCAAGTATTCACGCCGATTGCCCGCCACAGGCCAGACAAAGCCTGCCGGTACCGTGAACTTCAGCGGTTCGACGTCCTTCACACCCTGACGCCGCAACAAGTAGGGCCGTGTGAGCAGGGCAAAGGTCACCAGCGTCGAAGCGGGGTTACCGGGCAAACCAATGACCGGCACATTGCGAAAATGGCCGAACGTCAGCGGTTTTCCAGGTTTGATTGCCAGTTTCCATAGCGCCAGTTCGCCCTCCTCTCTCAAGGCGATGCCCAGAAAATCCGCTTCGCCAACCGAGACCCCTCCCGTCGAGAGAATCAGGTCGACATTCTGCAACTCGCCCAGACGTGCACGGGTGGCATCCAGATCGTCCGGAAGAATGCCGGCATCGATCACCTCACAACCCAGACGCTGCAGCCAACTGCACAGCACCACTCGATTGCTGTTGTAGATCTGGCCCGGGCCCAACGCCTGGCCGGGTTCGACCAGTTCATCGCCGGTAGACAGCACCGCCACCCGCACCTTGCGCACCACACTCAGCCCGGCGCAACCCAGTGATGCCGACAAACCTTGTTCGATCGGTCCCAGCCGGGTACCTGCCGGCAGGATCAACTCACCGATGGTGGTTTCCTGGCCTTGCGGGCGAATGTTCTGGCCGACGGTGATAGTTTCGGTAAAACGCACCCGGCCGTCGGCCTGAACCTCGGCGTTTTCCTGCATCTCCACGCAATCTGCCCCGGCAGGCACGGGTGCGCCGGTGAAGATCCGCGCACAGGTACCGGGCTTCAAGGGCTCGGGCGCCTGCCCGGCGAACACCTTTTGGCTGACCGGCAAAGGCTCTCCGGTCCAGTCTGCGAGATTCAGGGCGTAACCATCCATGGCACTGTTTGGCCAAGGCGGCAGGTCCAGGGTCGAGATCAAGTCCTCGGCCAGCACCCGCCCCTCGACGTCAGCCAATGGCAGGAACTCTCGCTCGATAATCAGCGAGGCCTCGGCCATTGCCAGCAGGCGAGCCAGCGCTTCTTCGACAGGCATCAGACTGCCGGTCTTGCCCGGCTTACCCACGGGATTCACAAGGCGCCGCCTGTTTCAGGTGAGGTACGAAGTTGCAGGGGCGGTGCCGCGAGTCCAGTTGTTCAGCCAGAATGCCGTCCCAACCAGTGCGCACGGCGTTAGTCGAGCCTGGCAGACAGCATACCAGCGTGCCATTGGCCAGCCCCGCCAATGCCCGCGACTGCACGGTCGAGGTGCCGATATCGGCCACTGATATCTGGCGGAACAATTCGCCAAAGCCATCGACCTGCTTGTCGAGCAGACAGGCCACGGCTTCCGGTGTGCTGTCACGCCCGGTGAAGCCGGTACCGCCGGTAATCAGCACGACCTGCACCACGTCCTCGGCAATCCAGTGGGCAACTTGCGCGCGAATCTTGTACAGGTCATCTTTGAGCAAGACCCGTTCGGCCAGGCGGTGGCCGGCAGCGCTCAGGCGGTCGACAAAGACCTGGCCTGAGGTGTCGGTTTCCAGGGTTCGGGTATCGCTGACAGTCAGCACCGCAATGTTCAGCGGTGCAAAAGGTACATCGGCCTTGGCTTTCATTAGGCTCGTCCAGTTGTAGGAGAAACAGCCCGGTGTTATATCACAGCGCCTGAATTTTTCGCCGCCCTGCTGGAGAGCTGCCATGACCTCGAATACGCCATTGCCCCCCTGCTCCATTCTGCTCCTGGCGGGTGGACGCGGCCAGCGCATGGGCGGCCAGGACAAAGGCCTGATCGAATGGCAGGGTGAACCGCTGATTGCCCATCTGCAGCGCAAGGTACGGCCGCTGACCGACGACTTGATCATCTCCTGCAATCGCAATCACGAGCGCTACTCCGCGTACGCCGATCATCTGGTGAGCGATGCAGAAGGCGACTTTCCCGGCCCATTGGCCGGCATACTCGCCGGGCTCAAGGCCGCGCGCCGGTCACACCTGCTGGTCTTGCCCTGCGATGTACCGCGCATCGACGCCGCGCTGCTGCACGACATGCGAATAACCGCCTGCCAGTTTCCTGACAAACCTTTAATGTTGCGTCACGACGGGCACTGGGAACCGCTGCTGTGCGTGATTCCAGTAGCCCTGCTGGCCGCGTTCGAAGCGGCCTGGAACGCTGGTGAACGCAGCCCCGGCCGGGTCATGCGCGACCTTGACGTCACTGCCCTGCAATGCCCGGACAATGACCCGCGACTGGCCAACCTGAACACCCCCGAACTGTTAAATGCGCATAACACTGTGTCAGACTGACAGCATTCAAGGAACTCTCACGCCTTGTATACGTCTCAAGCTCAGTAACCAAAAGTATTCCCATTCGGAGACACACCCATGACTCAACGGACCCTCGCCACTTTCATGCTCGCACTGGGCCTGGCAACTCTCGCTGGTTGCTCCTCGCCAACAGTGATCACCTTGAATGACGGTCGCGAAATCCAGGCCGTCGACACCCCGAAATATGACGAAGATTCGGGTTTCTACGAGTTCAAGCAACTGGATGGCAAACAGACCCGCATCAACAAGGATCAGGTTCGTACCGTTAAAGAGCTGTAAGCTTTACGTCGACGCCGGATACAGAAAAGCCCGCATTAATGCGGGCTTTTTCATGGGCGCTGGAAAAGTCGGTGTCTCACCACTGCAGGGTGATCCGGCTCTCGAACGAGCGCTCTTCGCCCGTCACCGGGTCGATAAACCGCAACCCCTGCGCGAGCAGTTTCAGCGGATTGGCGTAGTCATCCTCAGCGTCTTTCAACACATCCGGGTAAAACGGATCATTGCAGATACTCGCCCCCAGCGCGGTCATGTGCACCCGCAACTGATGTTTCTTGCCGGTCACCGGATACAGTCCGTAGCGCCAGAGTTCACCGTTTTTCTCCCGCACCTCGACCGCCGTTTCCGTGTTGGCAACACCGGGGCCTTCCTGCATGCGGAAGAACGGTTCGCCATCGATCAGACGACTTTTGTGTACGAGGGGAAATTCCAGATCCGGCAGCGCGGGGGCAATGGCCTCATAGCGCTTATCGATCTGCCGGGTTGGAAACAGCGACTGATATGCCGAACGGGTCTGCGGATTGGCCGAGAAGATCACCAACCCCGCCGTGTGCCGGTCGATGCGGTGCAACGGCACCAGATGCGGATTGTCCAGGCGCCGGATCAGTCGGCGCAGCAAGGTTTGCTCGACATATTCGCCGGCGGGTGTCACCGGCAGAAAATGCGGTTTGTCCGCTACCACCAGATGGTCGTCGGCATAGAGGATCGATTCCAGCACCGGAATCGGCTTCTCATCCGGCACTTCACGGAAGTAGTGAATTCGCAGGCCTTCCTTGTACGGCAGGTCCAGCACAATCGGCTGGCCCTGACCATCCAGCACCCGCCCCCGCGCAATCCGGTCCAGCCATTGCTCGCGACTGATCGCACTGAAATGCTCGCACAGGCAATCAAGCACGGTGAGCCAGGCGCCTGGCGGCAGGTAAAGGGTACTGGCCTGATTCTGAGCAGCGGAAAATGTTGGTGTGGACATACGGAAATTCGAACCCTCGATGCAGGTCGGCATTATCCAACACTGAGCGATGCGAACCTAGCGCAGATTCCGCCGCCCGCCTCAGGCCGGGATCGACTTGAGCGCTGCGGCTTCGGTGAATTCCTTGAGCCAGCGCAGGACATCGACCGCCTCCCAGCGCCCCGGGTCGTACAAGGCGTACAACAGCCCCTGATAGCCGACCACATCCAGTTGCTTGTGATAACCGGCACGCTGGAACAGCGCCTCGATTTCGGCAAAGCAGGTGTTGAAATGCAATTTGTTGAACGGCGTCTTGCCCTCCGTGACCAGCCCGTCCAGGCGCAACTCGAGGACTGCCTCGCGCACCACGTCAACCGACATCCGGTTCACGCTGTTCTTCAACTGTTCGACATTGACCACGGTTCGTCCCTCTGACTGCCGGATTCACCTGCTCAAGTCATGCAAAGCAGCAGGCCAATCCAATTACTGTATGCACATACAGTAACTGAATAAACCGCAAAGTGCCAAGGGACGGATGCACGCTCGCGACCGGCGGAAGACAGTGGCACGCCAGCAGGAAACAGTTCAGCGCAGGAAGGCCACCACCTGATCGGCATTGAACGGCCAGCCCAGTTCTGCACCATTATCAATCCGGCGCAGCACCGGAATCCGCAGGCTGTAAGCCTCGTACCAGGATTCATCGTCGGCAATATCCACCAGTTCCACCAACAGACCGTGCTCGACAAAAGGCATCAACTCGGCCTCTGCCAACTCACACAAGTGGCATCCCAGGGTGCCGAACAGCTGACATTCAGGGGGCATGGTCGCTCAACCGGAAAAATGAGCGTTCATTCTAGGCCTGCCTCGAAAACCCGTCGAGCCACTGCAGCCCAAAGGTCCCGACACGGCACCCAGTACGCAAAACCCTGACGCAAATCAGCCCGCACAAAAGCCAATCAGGCGATGCTCCCGTGCTTTTTGCCTCTACGCTTGAGAAGCCAGAGCCTGACATCGGAGTGTTTTGTGTTTGCCAACCTGTTGATCATTCTTGCCTCATCCCTGGTGATGATTGCCCTGTTCCGTCGCTTGCGGTTGCCGCCAGTGCTGGGCTATCTGTGTGTGGGCTTGATGGTCGGGCCGACCGCATTCAACTGGGTCAACGAAAGCGAACACCTGCCTGACGTGGCCGAGTTGGGCGTGGTGTTCCTGTTGTTTTCGCTGGGCCTCGAATTTTCCCTGTCAAAGATGATCGCGCTGCGCCAGGTGGTGTTTCGCCTGGGCAGCCAACAGGTGTTGCTCAGCACCGGGGTGCTGGGCCTGGTGTTGATCCTGCTGGGCATGCCGGTGACCCCGGCACTGCTACTTGGCGCCGGACTGTCGTTGTCGTCGACGGCGATTGTCACCAAGGAGTTGAGCAGCCTGGGTGAGGTGTTCAGCAGTCACGGGCAGAATGCGGTCGGGGTCTTGCTGTTTCAGGATGTGGTTGCGGTGTTGCTGCTGACGCTGGTGCCGGTGTTCGCCGGGAGCAGCGCGCAAGCCTGGTACTGGGCGCTGCCGCTGACTCTGGGAAAAACCGTGGTGCTGTTTGTCGGTTTGCTGTTGGCCAGCCGCTGGTTGCTGCCACGACTGTTTCATGAGGTGGCCGCCTCGCGCTCGGCGGAACTGTTCGTGCTGCTGGCGCTGGTCATTGTGCTGCTGACCGCATGGCTGACGCACCTGTTAGGCCTGTCCCCTGCCCTCGGTGCATTTCTGGCCGGCATGTTGCTGGGCGAGAGCCACTACCGCCACCAGATCGAAGCCGACATCCGGCCGTTTCGCGACATTCTGCTCGGAGTGTTTTTCGTCAGCATCGGCATGCTGATCGACCTGCAACTGTTCGTCAGCCACAGCGTGCTGATCATCGGTCTTACCCTCGGCCTGATGCTGATCAAGGGCACTGTCGTGGCGCTGCTGGTGAAGTGGCGCGGCAACGATCACGAAACCGCCTGGCGCAGCGGCCTGGCCCTGGCGCAGGGCGGTGAGTTCTGCTTTGCGCTGATGGCGCAGATGCAGCAAAACAGGATGCTGCCCGACGAGCTGGGCGGCCTGCTGCTCGCGGCAACGTTCTGCTCGATGCTGCTGACCCCGCTGCTGCTGCGCGCGGCGCCGAACATTGCCTTGCGCCTGCATCGCAAGCCGAACCAGGAGGCGCAAATCGAAGAAATCAGTGCGCTCAACGCCGACCTCGACCAGCATGTGGTGATTTGCGGGTACGGGCGGGTCGGCCAGTCCATCGGCCGTTTCATGCGCAACGCGAATCAGCCTTACATCGCCCTGGACAACGACCCCGTGCGGATCCAGGAAGCTGCCGTCGGCGAAAGCAATGTGCATTACGGCGACTCGTCTCGGGCCGATCTGCTGATCGCCGTCGGACTGTTGCGCGCACGGCTGGTGGTGATCGCGGTGGATCAAGGCGACGTTGCCCTGCGCGTTCTCAAGGAAGCCCGCCGCCACAATGATCAGGTGCCGATTCTGGTGCGTACCCGCGACGATAGCCAATGGGCGGAACTCAAGGCTGCCGGCGCCACCGAAGTGGTGCCGGAGCTGCTGGAATCGAGCCTGATGCTCGGCTCACACGCACTGATCATGCTCGGATTGCCAGCGCGCCAGGTCCAGGAGCGAGTCGATCAGGTACGCAGTGACCGTTATCGTCTGTTGCACGGTTTTTACCCCGGCGCCGACGATGAGGAAACTTAATCCTGACTCACTGCGCCGATCTTGTGCAGCGACAGGTCGGCGCCGTAATACTCCTGTTCCTGACTCAGGCGCAGGCCGTGCAACGCCTTGATCAAACCGTAGACGGCGAATCCGCCAATCAGTGCGACCGCCACCCCCAGGGCGGTACCGATCAACTGACTGACCAGGCTGACACCGCCCAGGCCACCGAGCGCACTCTGGCCGAAGATGCCGCAGGCGATCCCGCCCCAGACCCCGCACAAGCCGTGCAACGGCCAGACACCCAGCACATCATCGATGCGCCATTTGACTTGCGCCGCGGTAAAGCACCAGACAAACAGCGCACCGGCAATCGCGCCAGTCACCAAGGCACCCACCGGATGCATCAGGTCGGAGCCGGCGCAGATCGCCACCAGCCCGGCCAGCGGGCCGTTGTGCAGAAAGCCCGGGTCGTTGCGCCCGACGATCAATGCCGCCACAGTGCCGCCGACCATCGCCATCAACGAGTTGACCGCGACCAGACCGCTGACACCCTGCAAGGTCTGCGCGCTCATCACGTTGAAGCCGAACCAGCCAACAATCAGAATCCACGAACCCAGCGCCAGAAACGGAATGCTCGACGGTGCGAACGCCACCAGGCGCCCGTCGCGATAGCGGCCGTTGCGCGGACCGAGCAACAGCACCGCCGCCAGCGCCAGCCAGCCGCCCATGGCATGGACCACCACCGAGCCTGCGAAATCATGGAACGCAGCGCCGAACCGGCCCGTCAGCCAGGCTTGCAGACCATAGTTGCCGTTCCAGACCATACCTTCGAAAAACGGATAGATGAACGCCACGATCAGCGCCGTCGCGCACAGTTGCGGAACGAATCGTGCGCGCTCGGCAATGCCGCCGGAAATGATCGCCGGAATCGCCGCCGCGAAGGTCAGCAAAAAGAAAAACTTCACCAGACCGTAACCGTGATCGGCACTGAGCACCGCGGCCGGTTGCATGAAGGTCACCCCGTAGGAGATCCAATAGCCTATAAAGAAATAGGCCAGGGTCGAGACCGCGAAGTCGCTGAGAATCTTCGACAGCGCGTTGACCTGGTTTTTCTGGCGAACCGTGCCGACTTCAAGAAAGGCGAAACCGGCGTGCATCGCCAGCACCATCACCGCACCGATCAGAATGAACAACGTGTTGGAGCTGTGAACCAGCGTGTCCACAGCGCTTTGCAGATTTTCCATAAAGAGGCAGACCTGAAGGCTGAAAAAGGCACCAAAGCGGTTCGCGCGGACAATTCATGCACCAAGTTGCGCCTTGCCGGGCACCGCACTGGAGCTGCGATGAACCGCTTTGGCGCACAAGGTCGATGCCCTGACACAAACCCGGATTATTTGAGTTAAGGTTTTCCTGCAAGTACGCCCGCCAACAGCGCACGGCGGTTGCAAGACGCACCACGACATAGCAAAAGCTGTACCAGTCATTTGTACTGAACCTTCGTGCAAGGCTCATACTCGAACGCTTCAGACGTCACTTACGGAGATCCACCCATGGCCAGCATCAAGGCAAAGACTGCTCAAGAAATCCTGATGAACGACTTCCAGACTCTGGTGGCCGACACCGAACGGTTGCTTGAGCACACCGCGACTCTGGCAGGCGATCAGGCCGACGAGCTGCGCGAACAGATCCACGACAGCCTGCTGCGCGCCCGGGAAACCCTGAAGCTGACCGAAGACACTCTGCGCGATCGCGGCCAGGCCGCCGTCACCGCGACCGAAGACTACGTGTCGGCCAACCCTTGGCAATCGGTGGGCATCGCCGCCGGGGTAGGTTTTCTGATTGGCCTGCTGGCCACTCGGCGCTGATCATGTCGATCGGAGAATCCGGCCTGGGGTCGGGCACCACTTCTTCCACGCGGCGTCTGGGCGCCGCTGTTCTTGGGTTGCTGCACAGCCATGTCGAACTGTTCGGCATTGAACTGCAGGAGCAGAAATCACGCACCGTCAGCCTGTTGCTGTTCGCAGGTCTGGCACTGGTGTTTGCACTGCTGTTGCTGGTCGGCCTGTCGACGCTGGTGCTGATCCTGTTCTGGGACACCTACCGTCTCCCCGCCATCATCGGCCTGTGCGTGTTCTACACATTGGCGGCCGCTTTCTGTGGACTGCGTCTGAAGGCTGCGGTCTTCGATGAATCCTCGCCCTTCCACGGCACCCTGGAAGAATTGGCCAACGATCGGGAGCGCCTGTTGCCATGAGCCTGCCTGAACTGCCACACAACAGCTCGCGCCGGGAAATGCGCAAGGCGCTGATCCGCCTGCGCATGGAAATGCATCGCCAGGAAATCCGCCATGAAGCCGGGCAAGTGCTGCAACCGCTGCAGCGCATGCGCGGCATGACGCAAAACCTGCAAGACGGTTTTGGCATCAAGCACGCGCCGCTATGGGGCGTGGCCGCCGTCACCCTGCTGGGTTTCATCACGGGCAAAGGCGCGAAAAGCGGTGGCGTCGGTGGCCTGACCCGGCTGATTCGTCTGGGGACCAGCCTCGGGCCGCTGATCAAACTGGTGATGCAGAACTCAGGCAAACGCTGAGCCGCGCATCTGGCTGCATTCTTGCAATACCCGCGGGATGAACCTCTTAGCTGGAGGCTCAATCCCGCGCGCCTACCCGGTCAACGCGGTTCAACCAGAACAAGAACGACTAAGGAGGCCCCGTGATCGACGGGCAACCGCTCGCCTGCTTTCAGCCTTTCATCGATACCGCCACCGGACGAATTGCAGGCGTCGAAGCACTGGGCCGCTTGCGCCAGATTGACGGCCAACTGGCCTCGGTCGGCCCACTGTTCGCCGATCCGCGCACACCCGCCATCGCCCTGCGGCGCCTCGACCGGCAAATCCGCGACAACGCCCTGAGTCGACTGCATGAAGCCCCCGCCGAGTGGTTTCTCAGCCTGAACATGTCGCCGCGCTGGATCAGTCGCCTGCGCACGGATCAGCCGCTGCCCAGCTTCAAGCAGATACTGCGCCATGGCGTCGACCCGCAACGCATCGTCTTCGAAATCACTGAACTGGGCGGCAACAGCCAGCGCCTGACCGAAGTGGTTGCGCGTTATCGCGACGCCGGCGCGCGGATCGCCATCGATGATTTCGGTGCCGGTTATTCACAGCTTGATCGGGTGTTGGCGTTGCAGCCGGACATTCTCAAACTCGACATGCGGCTGTTTCAGGCCGCAGCGCTGGGCGGGCCGAGCAGTGATGTGGTCAAGGCACTTGCGCAAATGGCCGAGAAGACCGGCTGCTGGATCATTGCCGAAGGCGTGGAAACCGAAGCACAACTCAATTTCGCGTTGGAATGCGGGTCGCGTTACGTCCAGGGTTTCCTGTTCGCCAGGGCGCAGGAAGCCTTCTACCCCACTGACGCCTTCGTGCAACGCTTCGCCGAACTGCGCCAGCGTTACGTGCGGCAGAAACTGGCCGAACGCGGGCGCCTCATGCAAATGCGTCAGCAGCTCGGCGAACTCATGTCGATTCTCCAGGCTTGGGCGCAGGCCCGCGCTCCGCTCAGTGCACTGCCGCAGCTGGACGCCTTTCCGTGGTTGCTGCGGTTCTATCAATGCGACCGCCACGGTACGCAGCTGACACCCAACCTGGAATGGCGCCAGCGCGGCTGGGTCGCCGACGACCGCTATCTGGGACACAACTGGTCATGGCGCCCGTACTTCTATCATTTGCTGGCCGAAGGCTGGGAGGAGCGTCGCCTGACCCTTTCCAACACCTACCGCGATGCCACCAGCAACCAGTATTGCCTGACCGCGGGCCAGTTCTTCGATAACGGCGAGCGCCTGCTGCTGATCGATATCGATGCCGCGGGCCTGTAGTTCCGCTTGCAGCTGGAGGCCCGAACCGGGAAGCTAGGGCAACAGTCATCCCAGTCACCGACGGAGAGAACCAGCCTTGGATTGGCAGACCCTGCTCAACCGCGAACGCCTTGGAAAACCGCTGCACAGCCCGCAAGAGCTGGGTCGCAGCCCGTTCCACAAAGACCATGACCGCATCATTTTCTCCGGCGCCTTCCGGCGTCTGGGACGCAAGACCCAGGTGCATCCGGTGTCGAGTAACGATCACATCCACACGCGCCTGACCCACTCGCTGGAAGTCAGCTGCGTGGGTCGTTCGCTGGGCATGCGCGTCGGTGAAACCTTGCGCAGTGCCCTGCCCGACTGGTGTGAGCCCAGTGATCTGGGCATGGTCGTGCAGTCGGCCTGCCTGGCCCATGACATCGGCAATCCACCCTTCGGCCATTCCGGTGAAGACGCGATTCGCCACTGGTTCCAGCAGGCGGCCGGGCGTGGCTGGCTCGACGCAATGAGCGAAGCCGAGCGCGGTGACTTCCTCAATTTCGAAGGTAACGCACAAGGTTTCCGGGTGCTGACCCAGCTTGAGTACCATCAGTTCGACGGCGGCACTCGTCTTACCTATGCCACCCTCGGCACCTATCTGAAATATCCGTGGACGGCGCGTCACGCCGACTCGCTGGGTTACAAGAAACACAAGTTCGGCTGCTACCAGAGTGAACTGCCGCTGCTGGAACAGATCGCCCACAAGCTCGGCCTGCCGCAGCTGGAAGACCAGCGCTGGGCGCGTCATCCATTGGTGTACCTGATGGAGGCCGCCGATGACATCTGTTATGCGCTGATTGACCTCGAAGACGGCCTGGAAATGGAGCTGCTGGACTACGCAGAAGTCGAATCGCTGCTGCTCGGTCTGGTGGGTGATGATCTGCCGGAAACCTATCGTCAGCTCGGCCCCCAGGATTCGCGTCGACGCAAACTGGCAATCCTGCGCGGCAAGGCCATCGAGCACTTGACCAATGCCGCCGCCCGGGCGTTCGTCGAGCAACAGGACGCGCTGCTGGCCGGTACCCTGCACGGCGACCTCGTCGAACACATGCACGGCCCGGCCAAACGTTGCGTGCTGAACGCCAAGGACATCGCCCGCAAGAAAATCTTCCAGGACAAGCGCAAGACGCTGCATGAAATCGGCGCCTACACCACCCTGGAAATCCTCCTCAATGCGTTCTGCGGCGCGGCGCTGGAGCAACACGGCGGCCGCACCCCGTCGTTCAAGAGCCGGCGTATCCTCGACCTGCTGGGCAACAATGCGCCGGACCCACACGGCCCGCTGCACAGTTCGTTTCTGCGCATGATCGACTTCATCGCCGGGATGACTGACAGCTACGCCAGCGACATGGCGCTGGAAATGACCGGGCGCTCCAGCCACTGACGAGACGCTTCGTCTCGACCGGTCAGTATGACTGTCCGGTCGAGCGACTTGCCCATTAAACTGGTTCTGCAGCGTTCGATTATCTTTTGATCAGCGAATAAAAACTCAAACAAAAACGCTGCATGCGCCACACTCTGCAAGCAACTTAAAGCATTCAGATAAACAAACATTCCCAACACTTCCTTACGCGACACAGAGCTTTGTCGTAGTAGATTTCCTTTTAGTGTGTAGGACTTATCCTATATTGCCGCTAATGCCATGCGAGTTCATGCGGCCGCTCATTTTTCTGAGCTAAGGTGCGCGCTTTATTCGCGCACGTATGGGATTTGATTATGAACTCCGTTTTTATTGTCGATGATCACCCCGTCATCCGGCTTGCCGTTCGAATGCTGCTCGAACATGAAGGTTACAAGGTCGTCGGCGAAACCGATAACGGGGTCGATGCCATGCAAATGGTCCGCGAATGCATGCCCGACCTGATCATCCTCGATATCAGCATCCCCAAACTGGACGGCCTGGAAGTCCTCGCGCGCTTCAACGCCATGGGCACTCCGCTCAAGACCTTGGTACTGACGGCGCAATGCCCGACATTGTTCGGTATTCGCTGCATGCAGTCCGGTGCGTCCGGTTATGTCTGCAAGGAAGAAGATCTGAGCGAACTGGTCAGCGCGATCAAGGCAGTTCTTTCCGGTTACAACTACTTCCCCAGCCAAGCGTTGAATCCGGTGCGCAGCGACGATGTGCGTTATGCCGAACTGGAACTGTTCAAGTCCGTCAATGACCGTGAACTTATGGTCTTGCAGTTATTTGCTCAAGGGCGCACCAACAAGGAAATTGCCAAGGGCATGTTTCTCAGTAACAAGACAGTCAGTACCTACAAGAAACGCTTGATGCAAAAACTCAAAGCCAGGTCTCTGGTGGAACTTATCGAGATGGCCAAGCGCAATGCGCTAGTGTGAGGGCCCGCATGCTCAGTCGTTTAAAGATCTATCTCGCTGGATTGTGCGCGAGCCTGTGCCTGACGCCCCAGGTGAATGCCGAGCTCATTACGGCGCAAGATTACGTGCTGCGCAGCCGTTCGAGTCACGAAACGCTGTCCGTGTCGCTGCAACCGGCGCAACGCCAATGGTTGCAGACTCGCAGCGAACTGGTACTGGGCACTTCCGCACCGGATTATCCGCCCTTCGACATGACCGCCAGCGGGCGCGATTATGAAGGTTTCACCGCCGACTACGCCGGCCTCCTCGGTCAGGTCATCGAGTTGCCGATCCGGGTCAAGCGTTTTGCCTCACGGGACATAGCCTTGCGCGCGCTGTTAGCCGGGCAAGTCGACATGCTCGGCACGGCCAATGGTTTCGAGGCGAGTAACGCAGACGTCCTGCTTTCAACCCCTTACGCCATTGACCAGCCCGTGTTGGTCACCCGTGAGGGCGAGACCCGCACACTCACCGAAGGCCTGGCCGGACTGCGGCTGAGCATGGTGTACCACTATTTGCCACAGGATGAAGTCAAGGCGCTGTACCCCAAAGCCATCCTGACCTCCTACCCCTCTTATCAAAACGCAATCAACGCGGTGGCGTTCGATCAGGCCGACGTGTTTCTGGGCGATACCATCTCCACCCACTACATGATCAACAAGGGCTATCTGAACAACATTCGCATGGCCAATTTCGGCAAACAGGAAGCCCACGGTTTCAGCTTCGCCGTGCGCGCAGACAACACGCAACTCCTCACCCTCATCAACACCGTGCTGCGGGCCGTTCCGGTCAGTGAACGGGACAGCGTTGCCAAACGCTGGAGCGCTGGCAGCGACATCCTGCTGACCGACCAGAAGCTGCAATTGACCGATCATGAAGAGCACTGGCTCAAGCAACATCCGGTGCTGCGTGTGGTAGTGAACGAAGCGTTCGCCCCGATGACTTTTTTCGACAGCGACGGCAATCTGCGCGGCATCACCGCAGACCTGCTGGAGCTACTGCGCCTGCGCACCGGCATGCGATTCGAACTGGTGCGCAGCCGCAGCGACGGCGACATGATCGAGCAGATCAATCAGCATCAGGCCGATCTGATCGCAGCGTTGCTCCCCACCCCCCAACGCGAAAAGACGCTGCAATTCAGTCGACCCTATCTGGAAAACTCGTTTGTCCTGCTGACTCGCAAATCCGCCGACAGCCCGACTCATCCGACCCAGCTCAAGGACAAGTACCTGGCAATCGCTCAGGGCAATCCCATGGCCGATTACCTGCGCCGCGAGTTCCCCAATATTCACCTGATAGAAACCTCCGACACCTTTGGTGCCGCGACCTTGCTCGCCGAAGGCAAGGCCGATGGCGCCGTCACCTCTCTGGTGATCGCCAACTATCTGATTGCATCGCGGCTCTTCGAGCACCCGTTGCAGATCACCACGACCCTGGGCACCCACCAGGCCGCCTTTTCACTGGCCACCGCCCGCGACAACACCGAATTGGGGTCGATCCTCGACAAGGCGCTGTTGAGCATCACGCCGGAAGAGCTGGGGGTCATCAACAGTCGCTGGCGTGGTTTTTCCAACGCCGCGCAAGGCAACTGGAATCACTATCAGCGTCTGTTCTACCAACTGATTGGCGCGGCGTGTCTGCTGTTGGTGCTGTCACTGTTGTGGAACGCCTACATGCGGCGCCAGATCAAGCAGCGTCAGGCGGCCGAGCGCGCCTTGAACGATCAGTTCGAATTCATGCGCTCGCTGGTTAACGGTACACCGCACCCGATCTACGTGCGCGACCGTCGTGGCCTGCTGCAAAGTTGCAACGACAGCTACCTCGAAGCCTTCAACGCCAAACGCGAAGACGTGATCGGCAAAAGTGTCATGCAGGGCACCCTGAGCAATGCCTTCGAAGCGCAGAGCTATCAGGCCGATTACCAACGGGTGGTGGCCGAAGGCACGCCCTTGGTGCTGGACCGACCACTGCACATTGGTGGCCGGCGGTTGACGATCTACCACTGGATCCTGCCGTACCGCGACTCCAGCGGTGATGTGCAAGGCATCATCGGCGGCTGGATCGACATCAGCGAGCGCCGCCAGCTGTTCGATGAACTGCGCACGGCCAAGGAGCAGGCGGACAACGCCAACCGCGCCAAAAGTACCTTTCTGGCGACCATGAGCCACGAAATCCGCACGCCGATGAATGCCATCATCGGCATGCTCGAATTGACCCTCAAACGCATGACCCGACAACACCCGGACCGCACATCCATCGAAACGGCTTACTCTTCGGCCAAGGACCTGCTGGGTCTGATCGGCGACATCCTCGATATCGCCCGGATCGAGTCAGGGCGCCTGAGCCTGAGTCCGGAGCGGGTCAATCTGGTCGATACGGTAACGTCGGTGGTCAGGATCTTCGACGGCCTGGCCCGACAGAAAAACCTCGCTCTGCCCCTGACCGTGAATCCTCCCGGACTCGAAGTCGATGTGGAACTGGACCCGTTACGCTTCAAGCAAATCCTCTCCAACCTGATCAGCAATGCCATCAAGTTCACCGAGTGCGGGCATGTCCGGATCACTCTGGACGTACTGCCCGGAGGGGTCGACGGTTGCTCGCTTATCCAGTTGACGGTTCAGGACACCGGAATCGGGATCTGCATCGAAGATCAGCAGCGCCTGTTCGAGCCCTTCGCCCAGGCCGACGGAGGTCGGCAGCAGGCACGCAGTGGCGCAGGTCTGGGGCTGGTCATCAGCCGCAACCTCTGTGAAATGATGGGCGGCCAGTTGCAATTGAGCAGCCAGCCCGGGATCGGCACCCAGGTCTGCCTGTCGCTGCCGCTGCAAACGCTACCGTGCACAGTCGCCACGACGAAATTCGAGCCGCCGATCCGTGCATCGTTTACCCCGCTGAATATTCTGGTGGTCGACGATCACCCCGCCAATCGCCTGCTGATGTGCCAGCAACTGGAGTTTCTGGGCCACCGCTTCAGCCTTGCCGAAGAAGGTCGAAGCGGGTTTGCACAGTGGCAGGCCGGCGAATTCGACCTGGTCATTGCCGACTGCAACATGCCAGTGATGAACGGCTACGAACTGACCGCCGCCATCCGCCAGCAGGAACAACGCACAGGGCGTGCACCTTGTACCGTGCTGGGCTTCACTGCCAACGCGCAGCCTGAAGAAGTGCAGCGCTGCAAGCAGGCCGGGATGAACGACTGCCTGTTCAAACCCCTGAGCCTCAGCGCGCTGAGCCAATGGGTCAACGGGTTGCAGCCCGTAGCGTCCGAGCCACCTTTCAATCTTCAGGGCTTGCATCAGTTGACTGGCGGCAATCCGCTGCAGGCCCGGCGCCTGCTCAGCGAATTGCTCAAGAGCAGCCGCCTTGACCGCCAGGAACTGTTGGCCCTGGCCCCGCACAATGACCGTGAAGCATTGGCAGTGGTAGCGCACAAGATCAAGGGGGCTGCACGGATCGCCCAGGCCTCGCGCCTGATCGCCTGTTGCGACGCACTCGAACAAGCCTGCACGCCCACATCTCCCGTCCCCGTTATCGTGCGTTGCGTTCAGGCCACCGATACTGCCATGGTCGAACTGGAGCAGGCGTTGCAGCAACAACTGGAGTCGTTTGAACAAAGCACAATGACCGAGCCTTAACTATGCTTGAACGCTGAGCAGTGTGTTTACCTCAATGGAGAGTCAGCAATGCCCAGCCCACTGCGCCCGGATCAACGCCGGTTCCCGTTGCACGTGCATATCAGCGTCATGTTTACCTTTCTGCTATTGCTGACGGGCATCGTGCTGGGATTGTTCAATTATCGCCAGACCACCAAAATCATCCTGTCGAGCAGCGAAAACCTGTTCAATCGCATCGAGCAGGATGTGCGCCTGGATCTGCACGCCACTTATGAACCGATCCGACATTTGCTGAGCCTTTTGGCCGACAATCAGGCGGCCGAGGCCTCAAACCTGCAACAGCGTCTGGCATTGCTCAAGCCGTTCAGTCAGTCGCTCAAGGACAACACCGATCTCGCCTCTCTGTATCTGGGGTATGGCAATGGCGACTTCTTCATGGTCCGCCCCTTGCGTACCAGCGCTCTGAAGGCTCTGGTCAAGGCACCGCCGACAGCGGCTTATCAAGTCTGGAGTATCGAGCACGCTGCCAGCGGGACAACGTCTTCACAATCGTTGTTTTTCGACGAAGCGCTGAACCCGGTCGGTCGTCAGGACAACACTGAAGACAGCTACGACCCCCGCACCCGCAAGTGGTACAGCAACGCCCTGCAACAAGGCGATCAGATCACCACCGAGCCCTATGTGTTTTTCTCCACGCACAACGTGGGCACTACCCTGGCCCGACGCAGCAGCGAAACCACAGTGATCGGTGCCGACCTGACCCTGGCCGCGCTCTCGGCCACCTTGATCAAGCACGTAGTGACCCCCTCCACCGAAATCGTCCTGTTTGATGCCGATGGCAATGCCGTGGCCTATCCGGACAGCCGCCGGTTGATTGTCGACGACAGCAGCGCACGCCTGGCCAAGGCCGCCGACCTGAGCCCGACCCTGCATGCACTGCTGTCCTCGGCGCACCCGAGCAAGCGACTTGACGTCGATGGACGCCACTGGATCGTCGCCCGCAGCAACCTGCAGGAAGGTGGGCCGAAAGGTCTGCAGATGGCCCTGCTGGTGCCGGAGGACGAGTTGCTCGCCGACGCCTACCGCATGCGCTGGCAGGGTGCGCTGATCACCTTGGCGACATTGTTGTTATGCCTGCCGCTGGGGTGGCTGACCTCACGGATTCTGGTCAAGCCGCTGCATGCGCTGGTCAAGGAAGCCGACGCGATTCGCAGTTTCGATTTCAACTTTCCGGTCACGCGCCGCTCGCCGGTGCTGGAGGTCGACCAGTTGAGCCTGTCGATGGCGCGCATGAAGGACACCCTCGCCAGTTTCTTCCGCATCACTGACAGCCTGTGCGCCGAAACCCGCTTCGTCCCGCTGCTGCAACGGGTGCTGTTCGAAACGGTGCAGATCGCCCAGGCCCAGGCAGGCTTGATCTACCTGCGCGAAAGCGATGGCAGCCGGATGGAGCCCTACGGACTGGTCATCGATGGCGTCGCGCAGGAGCCGGGCGAGTTCGATGTGCTGGGCCAGGATCTGCTGGCAGGCCAGGGGCCTGGATGGTTCCAGCAACTGACAAATAGCGACAACGTGGTGACCAGCCTTGGCTTCGAACAGGCCGCAGACCTGCAGAGAGTGCTGCTGGCGATGCAGTCACCGCGTATCCACTTGATCGGCCTCCGCCTGCGCAACCGGCACAATGAAACCATCGGCCTGTTGATTCTGCTGGTCAACGACAGCGGCGCCACGCAAGACCTGGAGAAGTTGCGCCCGGATCGCATCGCCTTCCTGCAGGCAGTCTCTGGCGCCGCTGCAGTGAGTATCGAAAGCCAGCGCCTGCAGGCCAAGCAGAAGCAGTTGCTCGATGCGTTCATTCAGTTGCTTGCCGGCGCCATCGATGCCAAGAGCCCCTACACTGGTGGCCACTGCCAGCGCGTCCCCGAACTGACCCTGATGCTCGCGCAGGCCGCTGCCGCCAGTCAGGCGCCGGCCTTCCAGAGCTACCAGCCAAACGAAGACGATTGGGAGGCGCTGCACATCGCCGCCTGGCTGCACGATTGCGGCAAGGTCACGACGCCGGAATATGTCGTCGACAAAGCCACCAAGCTGGAAACCCTCAACGATCGCATCCACGAAATCCGCACCCGCTTCGAGGTGCTCAAACGCGACGCCTGGATCAGCTACTGGCAGGCGCTGGCCTTGGGCGGTGAGGAGGTGCGACTGAGTGAACAGCGTGACGCCACGCTGACGGAACTGGACGACGACTTTGCATTTGTCGCCCGCTGCAATCTGGGCAGCGAGGCCATGGCGCCGGACGATCTGCAACGCCTTGAGCGCATCGCCGAGCGCCGCTGGACGCGCACCCTCGATGATCGACTGGGCGTGTCATGGGAAGAAAACCGGCGGCAGACGCGAACCCCGGCACCGACGCTTCCAGCCAGCGAACCACTGCTGGCGGACAAACCCGAACACCTGATCGAACGCGCCGACAGCGAACTGATTCCGCAAGACAACCCGTGGGGGTTCAAGCTGGATGTGCCTCGCTACAAATACAATCGCGGCGAACATTACAACCTGAGCATTGCGCGCGGCACGCTGACCCGCGAAGAGCGCTACATCATCAATCACCACATGGTGCAGACGATCCTGATGCTCAGCCACCTGCCTTTCCCCGGGCATCTGGACAGCGTCGCGGAAATCGCCGGCGGGCATCACGAAAAGATGGACGGCAGCGGCTACCCCAAACGCTTGAAGCGCGAAGACATGAGCCTGCCGGCGCGGATGATGGCGATTGCCGATATTTTCGAAGCACTGACGGCCGCTGACCGGCCGTACAAGAAGGCAAAGTCCCTGAGCGAGGCCCTGGGGATCATGGCCACCATGTGCCGCGAAGCACACATCGACGCCGAGCTGTTTGGGCTGTTCATCAACGACGGGGTGTACCTGCAGTATGCCGCGCGTTTTCTCGACCCGCGGCAAATCGATGCAGTGGAACCGGCCAGCCTGCTGCTCAAGGCTGGCCTGAGCACCTGATCAGCAGTCGGTCAGACGCAGGAAGATCGCCGCCAGGTGCTCGATACCGGCCTGATCGTGCGCCGCGAAACGCGCCAGCTTCGGGCTGTCGAGGTCGAGCACGCCGATCAACCGGCCGTCCTTGACCAGCGGCACCACCAGCTCGCTGTTCGAGGCGCTGTCGCAGGCGATATGCCCGGCAAATGCATGCACATCTTCGACGCGCTGGGTCTGCAGGCTGGCCGCCGCCGCGCCACACACGCCGCGCCCGAATGGAATGCGCACGCAGGCGATCTGGCCCTGGAACGGGCCAAGCACCAGTTCTTCGTTGCGATTGAGGTAGAAGCCAGCCCAGTTCAGATCATCGAGCTGGTTGAACAGGAACGCCGAAAACTGCGCGGCGTTGGCGATAAAATCGCGTTCGTCCGCCAGCAGCGACTCCAGTTGCGCGGCCAACAGGCCATAGCCTTCAAGGCCCTGGCCGCTTTGTTGCAAATCAATCATGCCTTGTGCTCCAGCAATTTCAGTCCCACCCAGTAACGGGCGAATTGGTACGCGCAACGTCCGTTGCGATTGCCGCGCCCGGTTGCCCAGCGCACAGCGAGGATGTCCAGCGCTTCGTCACGCTGCCAGCTCAAGCCGGCCTTGGCCGCCAACTGGCCGATCCAGTGTTCGACGACGTTGAGAAAGTGTTCCTGGGTAAACGGATAAAACGACAGCCACAGGCCGAACCGATCCGACAGCGCGATCTTGTCTTCCACCGCTTCGCTGGGGTGCAGTTCGCCGTCGACGCGTTTCCAGTTTTCGTTGTCGCTTTCCTTCTCCGGCACCAAGTGGCGACGGTTGGAAGTGGCGTACAGCAAGACGTTGTCCGGGGCTTGTTCGAGCGAGCCGTCGAGGACGCTTTTCAGTACGCGATAATCGCCTTCGCCGGATTCGAACGACAGGTCATCGCAGAACAGCACGAAGCGCTGCGGCAGTTTGGCGATCTGCTCCACCACCCGCGGCAGGTCGGCCAGGTGATCGCGCTCGATCTCGATCAAACGCAGCCCAGCCTTGGCGTGCTCGGCCAGCAGCGCCCGCACCAGCGAGGATTTGCCGGTACCGCGCGAGCCCCAGAGCAGCGCGTGGTTGGCCGGCATGCCGTCGAGGAACTGTTGGGTGTTACGCCCCAGTTGCTCCAGTTGTCGGTCGACGCCGATCAGATCGGACAGACGCATATCGAGGCTGACTTCCAGCGGCAGCAGATAGCCACTGCGCCCGTCACGCTGCCAGCGCGCCGCCAGGCATGTGCCCCAGTCGATCAACGGACGCGGCGCCGGCAGCAACGGTTCGATGCGCGCCAGAACCGACTCGGCACGTTCAAGAAAAGCATTCAATCGGGAATCCACGTCTTCTCCTCGGGCACGTTCACAGTGATGATGTCGATCCAGCGACGACAGACAGATCTCAATCCCCGCTCAGGCCTTGTTACAAGGCGATTCGGGAACCTCGGTATCCATACATGATCGACTATGCTTGAGCAGCGAAGGGAAACGGAAGTGGTTCAACACCCCATGGATATCAAATTCACCCACCGGCTGTCTTACAAGCAAGCCAGATTCACTGTGCTGGTAGGGTTCGTTCTGGGCACGCTGCTCAGCCTGCTGCAAATCGGCATCGATTATGCCAGCGAAGACGCCTCCATCAACCGTGAAATCCTGTCTTTACTGGAAATCAGCCACAATCCGGCGTCGCGGATCGCCTACAACATCGACGCGGAACTGGCTCAGGAACTGACCCTGGGCCTGTTGCGTTCGCCGGCGATCATCTCGGCGCAACTGACCGACAACAATGGCAACGTTCTGGCCAACGTCAAACGCCCGGAGCTGCAGAGCGGCTATCGAGTGATCAGCGACTTCCTGTTCGGCGCCAAACGCGAGTTCGAAGACCGCCTCTACCTCGACCACCTGCCCAACGAATCGCTGGGTATTCTGAGCCTGGAAGTCGATACCTATGCGTTCGGCAGCCGGTTCCTGCGTCGTGCCGAGATCACCCTGCTCAACGGGTTTGCCCGTAGCCTGATCCTTACCGGAATCCTGCTGGCATTGTTCTACGTGATGCTGACCAAGCCACTGGTGCGGCTGATCCGCGAACTCAGCGGCCGCGATGCGCGCAGTGCAGAACCCACGACGCTGGAATGCCCGGCCGGGCACGCCAACGACGAGATCGGCGTGCTGGTCAGGGTTGCCAACCAGCAGTTCGACAACATCGCCACGGAAATCCAGCAAAGACGCAACGCCGAAAACCGCCTCACGGAGTACCTCGGGCAACTGGAGCACATCGTTTCGGCGCGCACCGCCGAGCTCAAGGCGATCAACGCCCGGCTCAGCCAGTCCAACCAGGAACTGGAAGTCGCCCGCAGCACCGCCCTGGACATGGCCGAAGCGCGTTCGGTGTTCCTCGCCAACATGAGCCACGAGATCCGCACCCCGCTCAACGGCTTGCTGGGCATGATCGCCCTCTCCCTCGACGGGCCACTGAATGCCGAACAGCAACAACAGCTGTCGATTGCCCATGACTCGGGTAAGGTCCTGGTGGAATTGCTCAACGATATTCTCGACTTGTCCAAGTTCGACGCCGGGCAGTTGGAGCTGGAACACATCCCGTTCGACCTCGGCTCGCTGATTGAGGACACCGCCAACCTGTTATCGCAGAACGCGGCGCCCAGCGTCGAACTGACGTGCCTGATCGACCCGCACTTCCCGGCGCTGGTGCTGGGGGATCCGACCCGGGTGCGGCAGATCGTCAGCAATCTTTTGTCCAACGCCCTGAAGTTCACCCGGTTCGGCCGGGTCGATGTGCGTCTTTGCGCCCACAAGGACGGGGTGCGCATCGAAGTCTGCGACACCGGCATCGGAATCGCCCAGGAAGCCCAGGTGAAAATCTTCCAGCCGTTCACCCAGGCCGGTGCGGGCATCACCCGTCAGTACGGTGGCACCGGCCTCGGCCTGGCGCTGACCTACAACCTGTGCGAAGCCATGCAGGGCCGGCTGACCATCAGTTCCGAAGCTGGTTTCGGCAGTCAGTTCTGCGCCGAACTGCCGCTGCCGTGCCACACCCGCGCGATCGCACCGCCACCGCTGCACGGCAAAGTCCTGGCGATCACCGCCGCCAGCAGCGGGTTGGCCGAGCTGCTCAAATCCTTGCTGCCGGTGTGGGGCGTGACCTACGAACAGCGCACGATGGACGAGCCGTTGCTGGGCCTGTCCCCTGACCTGGTGATCACCGATTGCCCGGAATGCCTGTTCAGTCTGCGCCCGACCCTCAGCGCACCGATCCTGGTGGTCACCGCCTATGGCAGCTTCATGCCCGGTGAAGAAGCCGCGGCGCTGGCTCCGCTGCAACAACAGGCCCGACCGCTGGCACGCAACGCGCTGTATCAGATCCTGCGGCGCATCCTGCTCGCCGACCTCACCACGATCAACGACGCACGTCTTGAGAGCCTGCCGATCCAGCGGCGCGGCAAGGTATTGCTGGTGGAAGACAATCCGGTCAACCAACTGGTGGCCAAAGGCATGCTCGGCAAACTCGGCTGCGACGTGGTGGTCGCCGCCCACGGTGCCGAAGCGCTCGATCAACTGGAGCACGATGAGTTCGATCTGGTGCTGATGGACTGCAACATGCCGGTGATGGACGGTTACGAAGCGAGCCGGCAGATCCGCCAGAGCGGGCGCTGGCCACATCTGCCGATCGTCGCACTGACCGCCAACGCCATGTCCGAGGAACGCGAGCGCTGCCGTGCCGCCGGCATGAGCGATTACCTGGCCAAGCCGTTCCGCCGCGAAGAGCTGGCGGCGCTGCTCGACCAGTGGATTCCGACTACGACAGCGCTTTGATCTGCCCCAGCAGGTGATCAAGGCCGTTGCGCAAATCGTTGAGCCGATCGAGGTCCACCCCGCTGTCGCACAACAATCGGGCCTTGAGCGGCCCGACCTGCTCGCGCAGCGCCTGCCCTTGCGATGTCAGGCTCAGGTGGACTTCGCGTTCATCGAGCGCCGAGCGCTGACGCTGCACCAACTGCAGTTGCTCAAGACGCTTGAGCAGCGGCGTCAGGGTGCCGGAATCCAGCAGCAGCCGCTCGCCCAACGCCTTGACCGTCGGTTGCTCTGGCGCATTCTGCTGCCATTCCCACAGCACCAGCATCGCCAGGTATTGCGGGTAGGTCAGGCCGAGCTGATCGAGCATCGGCTTGTAAGCGCGAATCACCGCCCGGGACGCGGCGTACAACTTGAAGCACAACTGACTGTCGAGCTTCAGCGAATCGACGGGCAGGCTATTCATTTGAGCAAGGCTTCAATCTCGCTGGTCAGGTCCTGCGGCTTGGTGGCCGGGGCGAAACGCTTGACCAGTTGACCATTCTTGCCAATCAGGAACTTGGTGAAGTTCCACTTGATGCCTTGTGAGCCGAGCAGACCCGGAGCGCGCTTTTTCAACTGCACGAACAGCGGATGCGCGTCGGTACCGTTGACGTCGATCTTCTTGAACAGCGGGAAGCTGACGCCGTAGTTCAGCTCACAGAACTCGCTGATCGCGCCCTCGTTGCCCGGCTCCTGTTTGCCGAACTGATTGCACGGGAAGCCCAGCACCACCAGGCCCTGATCCTTGTAGGTCTGCCAGAGTTCTTCCAGACCTTTGTATTGCGGGGTGAAACCGCATTTGCTGGCGGTGTTGACCACCAGCACCGCTTTGCCGGCGTATTCGGCGAGGGTCTTTTGCTCGCCCTTGATGTTCGTGACAGGGATATTCAGCAGGTTGTCGCTCATGAGTCGGCTCCACGGGTGATCGGGAAAAACCAAACATAGCGAGCAATTAAATTGTGTGCAATTTAATTATCCGAAAGGCGGCCCGCAGGTCGCCCGTTCGATTACTCGCGCGGCTCGAGATTCAGGCACACCGAGTTGATGCAATAACGCAGGCCAGTCGGTGGCGGACCGTCAGGGAATACGTGGCCCAGATGCGCATCGCAGCGAGCGCACTTGACCTCGGTGCGAATCATGCCGTGGCTGGTATCGCGAATCTCGGTCATGGCGCTCTCGCCGATCGGCGCGTAGAAGCTTGGCCAGCCGCAGCCGGAATCGAATTTGGTCCTGGAGTCGAACAGCGCTTCATTGCAGCAGACGCAGTGATAGACGCCATCGGTTTTGGTGGCGTTGTATTTGCCGGAGAACGGCCGTTCGGTAGCACTGAGTCGGCAAACGTTGTATTGCTCCGGGTCGAGCATCGCACGCCATTCTTCCAGGGTTTTTTCCAACTTTTCCATCATCACACCTCAGCGGCTGAAAAAGCCCGATCTGTACCTTTTCCACGGATCGGGTGGCACGTATGATTGCGCCTCGTCACACGCCAGTCTGGCAGCCAGACCGGGCGCATTCAAACGGATTCTCGGCGCCACGGCGCAAGACTCCGCCTGTGCGAAGACGCAGGAATCCCAGCACGGTTGTCCATTCGCCGTCTGGATCGTTCATTTTCGGGATCACATCGCCATGCAGTTCAGCAAATCGAACAAGCTCGCCAACGTCTGCTACGACATTCGCGGCCCGGTGCTCAAGCACGCCAAACGTCTGGAAGAGGAAGGCCAGCGCATCCTCAAGCTGAACATCGGCAACCCGGCGCCGTTTGGTTTCGAAGCGCCGGACGAAATTCTCCAGGATGTGATCCGCAACTTGCCGACGGCCCAGGGCTACAGCGACTCCAAAGGCCTGTTCAGCGCACGTAAAGCGGTGATGCAGTACTACCAGCAAAAAAATGTTGAAGGTGTCGGCATCGAAGACATCTACCTGGGCAACGGCGTGTCCGAACTGATCGTGATGTCGTTGCAGGCGCTGCTCAACAACGGTGACGAAGTTCTGGTGCCAGCGCCGGACTACCCGCTGTGGACCGCCGCCGTGAGTCTGGCCGGCGGTAACGCCGTGCATTACCTGTGCGACGAAGGTGCCGGCTGGTTCCCGGACCTGGCCGACATCAAGGCCAAGATCACCCCGAACACCAAGGCCATGGTGATCATCAACCCAAATAACCCGACCGGTGCGGTGTATTCGAAGGAAGTCCTGCTGGGCATGCTGGAAATCGCCCGTGCACACAACCTGGTGGTGTTCTCCGACGAGATCTACGACAAGATCCTCTACGACGATGCCGTGCACATCTGCACCGCCTCGCTGGCCCCGGACCTGCTATGCCTGACCTTCAATGGTCTGTCGAAATCCTACCGCGTCGCCGGCTTCCGCTCCGGCTGGATCGCCATCTCCGGGCCGAAACACAATGCCCAGAGCTACATCGAAGGCATCGACATGCTGGCGAACATGCGCCTGTGTGCCAACGTGCCGAGCCAGCATGCGATCCAGACCGCCCTCGGTGGTTACCAGAGCATCAATGACCTGGTACTGCCGCAGGGCCGCCTGCTGGAGCAGCGCAACCGCACATGGGAGTTGCTCAACGACATTCCGGGCGTCAGCTGCGTCAAGCCGATGGGCGCGCTGTACGCGTTCCCGAAGATCGACCCGAAGGTCTGCCCGATCCACAACGACGAGAAGTTCGTGCTGGACCTGCTGCTCTCCGAGAAGCTGCTGGTGGTGCAAGGTACAGCGTTCAACTGGCCGTGGCCGGATCACTTCCGCGTGGTGACCCTGCCACGTGTCGACGACCTCGAGATGGCCATCGGGCGCATCGGCAACTTCCTCAAGTCCTACCGCCAGTAACGACCAGACAGTGCGCAACGGGCCGAACGTTGCGCACTGTCTGATTCAGCAACACTTCTGCCCTCCCCGCCTCGCTGCGCCTTCTACACTTGCGATTCGTATGGCTTACACGCATCTGACGTAATGGCGGCGGGTGGCGGCTGTCTGTCAGTCCTTTCGGTTTTGCTCGTGGGGAATGACCTGCCCGCCATGGATTCCGCTGTAGGACACAGTTTGAAATAGTCACTCGGTTGAATCACCCGGTGCCGCACCTTATATACCCCGCAGTACGCTACATCTTTAGCTTGAGGAGATTTCTACAACCATGATGCGCATCCTGCTGTTTTTGGCCACTAACCTGGCGGTCGTGCTGATAGCCAGCATCACCCTGAGCCTGTTCGGCTTCAACGGGTTCATGGCGGCCAACGGGGTTGATCTCAACCTCAGTCAGCTGCTGGTTTTCTGTGCGGTCTTTGGTTTCGCCGGTTCGCTGTTCTCGCTGTTCATCTCCAAGTGGATGGCGAAGATGAGCACCAGCACCCAGATCATCAGCCAGCCACGTACCCGGCATGAGCAATGGCTGCTGCAAACCGTCGAGCAACTGTCCCGCGAAGCCGGGATCAAGATGCCCGAAGTCGGTATTTTCCCGGCCTACGAAGCAAACGCCTTCGCCACCGGCTGGAACAAGAACGACGCGCTGGTCGCGGTCAGCCAGGGCCTGCTCGAGCGCTTTTCGCCGGACGAAGTGAAAGCCGTACTGGCCCATGAAATCGGCCACGTCGCCAACGGTGACATGGTCACCCTGGCGTTGATCCAGGGCGTGGTGAACACCTTCGTGATGTTCTTTGCGCGGATCATCGGCAACTTCGTCGACAAGGTGATCTTCAAGAACGAGGAAGGCCAGGGTATCGCCTACTACGTGGCGACCATCTTCGCCGAATTGGTACTGGGCATTCTCGCCAGCGCCATCGTCATGTGGTTCTCGCGCAAACGCGAATTCCGTGCCGACGAGGCCGGTGCACGGCTGGCCGGCACCAACGCAATGATCGGCGCCCTGCAACGCCTGCGCGCCGAACAGGGCCTGCCGGTACACATGCCCGACACCCTGAATGCCTTCGGCATCAACGGTGGCATCAAGCAGGGCTTCGCCCGCATGTTCATGAGCCACCCGCCGCTGGAAGAGCGCATCGACGCCCTGCGTCGTCGCGGTTGATCGGTTTGGCGCAGTAAAGAAAAGGCCCGCAGCGACGCGGGCCTTTTTTATGCTCTGGATTATGCGGCGCCTATCCTGGCCTCTTCGGGAGCAAGCCCCCTCCCACAGTGATTTTTGTGTATTCAAGATGCCAAGAACGCCCGCGATCCCCCTGTGGGAGTGGGCTTGCTCACGAAGAGGCCATTAATACCGACAAAAAACTACCGGCCAGTGATGCGGTAAACAGCCGCCTCACTCCCACCTGCTCTTCAAGCATCTGCACCTGCCAGACACCCGTTCTGGCCCCTTCGGGAGCAAGCCCCCTCCCACAATGTTTTTGTGTATTCAAGATGCCGAGAACACCCGCGATCCCCCTGTGGGAGCGGGCTTGCTCGCGAAGAGGTCGTTAATGCCGACAAAAAACTACCGGCCAGTGATGCGGTAAACAGCCGCCTCACTCCCACCTGCTCTTCAAGCATCTGCACCTGCCAGACACCCGTTCTGGCCCCTTCGGGAGCAAGCCCCCTCCCACAATGTTTTTGTGTCTTCAAGATGCCGAGAACACCCGCGATCCCCCTGTGGGAGCGGGCTTGCTCGCGAAGAGGCCATTAATGCCGACAAAAAACTACCGGCCAGTGATGCGGTAAACAGCCGCCTCACTCCCACCTGCTCTTCAAGCATCTGCACCTGCCAGACACCCGTTCTGGCCCCTTCGGGAGCAAGCCCCCTCCCACAGTGATTTTTATGTACTGGAGATGCCGAGAACACCCGCCCCCCCTGTGGGAGCGGGCTTGCTCGCGAAGAGGCCGTTAATACCGACAAAAAACTACCGGCCAGTGATGCGGTAAACCCGCTCCTCCAGCCGCGTCACTCCCGCCTGCAGGAACTTCCAGCTCTCCCCCAGCACATCCTGCTCTTCAAGCATCTGCACCTGCCACGCATGTCCCAGCAAGCGCTGCACCTCATCATCACCCACCGCAAACGGCGGCCCGGGCATCTGCGCCTGATCGTAATCCAGCGTGATCAGCAACCCTTGCACCGCCTGCGGCAGGATCTGCTGCAGATGCGTCGCATAGCGCTCACGCATCGCCGGCGGCAAGGCAATCAGCGCGGCCCGATCATACAGCGCCGCGCAATCTGCCACGTCGCCTGCGGTCAATGCGAAGAAATCGCCACACCACAACTCAATACCGTCACCACGATAGACCTTGAACGCGCCCTTTTCGCTGATCTGCGGCGCTATCTGATGCTCACTGAAGAAGTCCTCAATAGCCCTTTCCGATAATTCGATCCCTAGCACCTGATGACCGCGCCCAGCCAGCCATGCCAGATCCAGACTTTTCCCGCACAACGGCACCAACACCCGCACCTGTGCCTGGAGGGCCAGTTGCGGCCAGTGACGCTGCAAATACGGGTTTACCTCAGGCAAATGAAAGCCGATCTGATTGGACTCCCACTTCTTGTGCCAAAACTCAGGCTGCATGCATCCCTCCAATAAATTCGATCAAAAGGCGTTAAAACTTATATTAGATTTAGATCAATGATCTGACTGAAGATGAGGCCATCCTACCGCTCAGGAACCCATCATGTTTCCCAGCCTGTTTATTTCCCATGGCTCACCCATGCTTGCTCTGGAGCCAGGCGCCAGCGGCCCGGCCCTGAAGCGCCTGGCGGCCGAGCTGCCCCGACCGAAAGCCATCGTGATCGTCTCCGCACACTGGGAGAGCCACGAACTGCTGGTCAGCAGCCACGCGCAGCCGGAAACCTGGCATGACTTCGGTGGCTTCCCGCGCGCCCTGTTCGACGTGCAGTACCCGGCACCGGGCGACCCGCAACTGGCGACCGAGGTCGCCCAATTGCTGCAGGCCGCGCATCTGCCAGCACGTCTCGATCCGCAACGCCCGTTCGATCACGGTGTGTGGGTGCCACTGTCGCTGATGTATCCGCAAGCGGATATCCCGGTGGTGCAGGTTTCGCTGCCGAGTCGCGGCGGCCCGGCGCTGCAAACCCGCGTGGGGCAAGCGCTGGCGGGCCTGCGCGATCAGGGCATTTTGCTGATTGGCTCTGGCAGCATCACACACAATCTGCGTGAACTGGACTGGCACGCCGGCCCGGACAGCGTCGAGCCGTGGGCCAGGGACTTTCGCGACTGGATCATCGACAAGCTTGCCGCTGACGATGAGACGGCACTGCACGACTACCGTCAGCAGGCGCCGAACGCGGTGCGCAGCCATCCGAGTGACGAGCATTTGTTGCCGTTGTATTTTGCCCGCGGTGCCGGGGGTGAGTTCAGCGTGGCGCACCAAGGGTTCACCATGGGGGCGCTGGGTATGGACATTTATCGCTTCGGCTGACGCCTTCGCGAGCAGGCTCGCGTACAGGCTGGTGTGGCAACCCAAAAGGCAGGCATAAAAAATCCCCGAACCAGTCGGGGATTTTTTATGTTCGATCAATCAGCCCAAGGGCGGATCAATCTTCGCGGTAGCGACGCAGTTTCAGCTGCTTGCCAGCGACACGGGTGTCCTTCAGCTTGGTCAGGAGTTTGTCCAGACCATCTTCCGGCAGCTCGACGAGGCTGAAGCTGTCACGCACCTGGATGCGACCGATCGCTTCGCGGGCCAGACCACCTTCATTGAGGATGGCGCCCAGCAGGTTCTTGGCGGCGATACCGTCACGCGCACCCAGCGCGGTACGGCAACGGGCACGACCTTCGCCCAAAGGCATTGGCGCACGACGCTCGCGGTCACCACGATCCGGACGATCGCCGGAACGCTCAGGACGGTCGCCACGCGGTGCGTTGTTCGGCACCAGTGGACGTTCCTTCTCGATCGCAGCCAGGTTCAACGCTTGACCGTTGGTAGCCTTGCGCAGCAGAGCAGCAGCCAGAGCACGCGGAGTGCAGCCGATGTCTGCAGTCAGACGATCGAGCAGCTCACCGTGAGTCGACTCGGCATCAGCGACCAGCGGCGACAGGCTGTTGGTCAGTTTCTTGATGCGTGCATCGAGAACAGCCTGAGCGTCCGGCAGACGCACTTCGGCAACTTTCTGACCGGTTACACGCTCGATTACCTGCAGCATGCGGCGCTCACGTGGAGTCACCAGCAACAGCGCGCGGCCTTCGCGACCGGCACGGCCGGTACGGCCGATACGGTGCACGTAGGACTCTGGGTCGTACGGCATGTCCACGTTGAATACGTGGGTGATGCGCGGAACGTCCAGACCACGGGCAGCCACGTCGGTCGCCACAACGATGTCCAGACGGCCATCTTTCAGCGAGTCGATCACGCGCTCACGCTGGTTCTGGGCGATGTCGCCGTTCAACGCTGCGGCTTTGTAGCCTTTGGCGTCGAGGGCGCTGGCCAGATCCAGGGTCGCTTGCTTGGTGCGCACGAACATGATCAGAGCGTCGAAATCTTCCACTTCCAGCAAGCTGAGAACGGCAGAGGTCTTCTGGTCAGCGTGAACCAACAGGTGAGCCTGTTCGATCGCGGTAACGGTCTGGGTCTTGCTCTGGATCTTCACGTGCTTTGGATCGCGCAGGTGACGCTCGGCGATGGCACGGATCGATTGCGGCAGGGTTGCCGAGAACAATACGGTCTGACGGGTTTCCGGCATGGCCTTGAAGATAACTTCCAGGTCGTCCATGAAGCCCAGTTTGAGCATTTCGTCTGCTTCGTCCAGAACCAGGTGGTTCACGGTAGCGAGGACTTTTTCGTCGCGACGCAGGTGGTCGCACAGACGGCCCGGAGTGGCGACAACGATCTGTGCGCCATTACGGATTGCTTTCAATTGTGGGCCCATCGGCGCGCCGCCGTAGACAGCCACAACAGTTACGCCCGGCATTTGCTTGGCGTAGGTTTCGAAAGCGGTTGCAACTTGTAGCGCCAACTCACGAGTTGGGGCCAGGATCAGAGCTTGCGGCTCGCGCTTGGACGGATCAATGCGGTGCAGGATAGGCAGGGCAAAGGCAGCGGTTTTACCGGTACCGGTTTGCGCCTGACCAATCATATCGTGACCGGCGAGGATGATCGGGATCGACTGCTGCTGAATGGCCGAAGGCTCTTCATAGCCGGTAGCGACTACTGCAGCGACAATATTGGGATGAAGTTCAAGAGCGGCGAAGCCGCCGATTTCCTGGGTCATGGGTCTGCCTCTAAGTGCATCCGCAAAGACCCATGCTCCAAAGCTGCACATGCCGTGTTGAGACTCAAGAGTCGCCCTGGCAGCTTTGTCGGCGGGGATTTGCGAAAACGTATGAATGAAAAAGAATCGTCAAGGAAGAGCCCGCAGTGCGGACGTGCAGCCGAAGCTGACTTCGGGGAATTGCGCTACCTAAACGCGGCCCGGTTAAAGGCCGGCGCGCACTATACCGGAATTTGCCAAAAAAGGGAGCTTTTTTTATCGCCTGAATCCGTGTGTCACCGCTGTGTAATGGGGTTTTGCGGATAATCGTGCGAAGGTCTATTTTGCAAAGGCCCGGCCCTGCGGGTGATGACGCTTAAACGATTCATCGATGTGCGGCATACCGTCGCTGCACCCGCCCTTCCCGCCCGAGGATTTACCCATGAATCAGCCCTGCCCCGGCCGCGTCAGCCGTGAACGTCGTGGTCATGTCCACCTGATCGGCCTGGATCGGGCCGCCAAACGCAATGCGTTCGACCTCGACCTGCTCAATGCGCTGAGCCTGGCCTACGGTGAATTCGAGGCCAACAGCGAAGCGCGGGTGGCCGTGGTGTTCGGGCATGGCGAGCACTTTACCGCCGGTCTGGATTTGTTGAACGCGAGTGCTGCGCTCGCCGAAGGCTGGCAGGTTCCGACCGGCGGTTGCGATCCGTGGGGCGTTTTCGTTGGGCCACGGGTCAGCAAACCGGTGATTGTCGCCGCGCAGGGTTACTGCCTGACCATCGGAATCGAGTTGATGCTCGCGGCGGATATCAACCTGTGCGCAAGCAATACCCGCTTCGCGCAAATGGAAGTGCAGCGTGGGATTTTTCCTTTTGGTGGCGCGACCTTACGCTTTCATCAAGTGGCCGGCTGGGGCAATGCCATGCGCTGGCTGCTGACCGGTGATGAGTTCGATGCGCATGATGCGCTGCGCCTGGGACTGGTGCAGGAAGTGATGGCCAGTGAGGACCTGTTGCCCCGAGCGATCGAACTGGCCGAGCGCATTGCCCGACAGGCCCCGCTGGGCGTGCAGGCGACGCTGATGTCGGCGCGGCAGGCACGCTATGAAGGCGAGACGGCGGCGGCGCAAGGGTTGCCGGCGCTGGTGAAGAAGTTGCTCGGCAGTGAGGATGCCAAGGAGGGGGTGCGTTCGCTGGTTGAGCGGCGGCCGGGGATTTTCAAAGGGATCTGAAAATCATGGCGCCTGTCAGGGCGCCATCGCGAGCAGGCTCACTCCCACAGGGGGAATACATTCCAAAGTGGGAGCGAGCCTGCTCGCGAAAGGGCCATCACTGACGACTCAAGTCGCCGGGCGAATCGCCTTGATCAGCGACTGCAACGAATACCCCAACTGTGGCGCCAGCGCTTCAGCCCGGGCCGTCAGAGCTTGCATGTCCAGCGCCTGATCGAGGTCGGCCGGCACAATCAGAATCACATTGCCCTCCTTCACCGGCAGCTCCCAGTAGTGCCGGTGATAAAGACCGCGCAACAGCGCCGCACCCAGTGGTTTGCCGTCATCGGTGGCCCACTGGTTGATCACCAGCCAGCCGCCCGGATTCAGGCGCTTCTGACAGTCACCGAGAAAACTCCAGGCCAGATGCCCGACACCCGGGCCGACATCGGTATACAGGTCGACAAAGATCAGATCCGCAGGCTCGGCCGTCGGCAGCAGTTCCAGCGCATCGCCGACACGAATGTAGAGGCGCGGGTCATCATCCAGCCCGAGGTATTCGATGGCCAGGCGCGGTACATCCGGGCGCAGTTCGATGGCTTCGACGTCTTCCAGCGGCAGGAACTTGAGGCAGGCCTGAGTCAGCGTGCCGGCACCGAGGCCGAGAAACAGCGCGCTCTCCGGTTGTTCGTGGCACAACGCGCCAATCAGCATTGCCCGGGTGTAGTCGTACTCCAGCCAGCTCGGATCGGCGGTAAACACGCAGCTCTGCTCGATGGCATCGCCGAACTCCAGAAAGCGGTAATCGGCCACTTCCAGCACGCGAATCACGCCGAACTCATCCTGTACCTCGGCGAGCAACAGCTCGACGCGCTCCTCAGTCATTTCGTCTCCTGATGGTCACCGGGCGCGGTGACGCGATGGCACCGCTCAGGCGCCGTGGCAAAGCGGCGATTGTCGGTGATGGGGCGGGAGCAGGTCACGCACTAATTGCTGCTACCATGGGCTTCCCGTGCGTAGAACCAATTAGAGACCGTGATGAGCCAACCGTGGAGCCCTGACAGCTGGCGCGCCCTGCCGATCCAGCAACAACCCCAATACCCCGACGCTGCGCATCTGCGCCAGGTCGAGCAGACCCTCGCCAGCTACCCGCCACTGGTGTTTGCCGGCGAAGCGCGGGAGCTGCGCCGACAGTTTGCCGAAGTGACTCAGGGCCGGGCGTTCCTGCTGCAGGGCGGCGATTGTGCGGAAAGCTTCGCCGAGTTCTCGGCAGCGAAGATTCGCGATACGTTCAAAGTGTTGCTGCAGATGGCGATCGTCATGACCTTTGCCGCCGGTTGCCCGGTGGTCAAGGTCGGGCGCATGGCCGGCCAATTCGCCAAGCCGCGCTCGGCCAACGATGAAACCATCGATGGCGTAACCCTGCCGGCCTACCGTGGCGACATCGTCAACGGCATCGGTTTCGACGAAAAAAGCCGCGTGCCGGATCCTGAGCGTCTGCTGCAGTCGTATCACCAGTCCACCGCCACCCTCAATCTGCTGCGCGCCTTCGCCCAGGGCGGTTTTGCCGACCTGCATCAGGTCCACAAGTGGAACCTCGATTTCATCGCCAACTCGGCACTGGCCGAGAAATACAGCCACCTCGCCGACCGCATCGATGAAACCCTGGCGTTCATGCGCGCCTGCGGCATGGACAGCTCGCCGCAACTGCGCGAAACCAGTTTCTTCACCGCCCACGAAGCGCTGCTGCTGAACTACGAAGAAGCCTTCGTGCGCCGCGACAGCCTGACCAACGATTACTACGACTGCTCGGCGCACATGCTGTGGATCGGTGACCGCACCCGTCAGCTCGACGGCGCCCACGTCGAATTCCTGCGCGGGGTGAACAACCCGATTGGCGTAAAAGTCGGCCCGAGCATGAACCCGGACGACCTGATCCGTCTGATCGACGTGCTCAATCCGGACAACGACCCCGGGCGCCTGAACCTGATCGCGCGGATGGGCGCGAACAAGGTCGGCGATCACCTGCCGGCACTCCTGCGCGCGGTGCAGCGTGAAGGCAAACAGGTGCTGTGGAGCTCGGACCCGATGCACGGCAACACCATCAAGGCCAGCAGCGGCTACAAGACCCGCGACTTCGCGCAGATCCTTGGCGAAGTGAAGCAGTTCTTCCAGGTGCACGAAGCCGAAGGCACTTATGCCGGCGGGATTCACATCGAGATGACCGGACAGAATGTCACCGAGTGCATCGGGGGGGCGCGACCGATTACTGAAGACGGGTTGTCGGACCGTTATCACACTCACTGCGATCCGCGGATGAATGCCGATCAGTCGCTGGAGCTGGCGTTTTTGATCGCGGAAACCCTGAAGCAGGTTCGGCGCTGAATCCGTCAGGTATCTAGCGTCTGACCGGCCGCCTTCGCGAGCAAGCCCGCTCCCACATTGGATCTGTGTCGTTCACAAGTCCCCTGCTCGCGAAGAGGCCAGCTCAAGCCCCGGCCAATCGGCCATCCGCCGCAAATTCAAGGCCAGCGCCGGCATCCCCTCATCTCCCAGTCCCGGCTCCTCCTCCCACATTGGATCTGTGTCGTTCACAAGTGCCCTGTGGGAGCGAGCCTGCTCGCGAAGAGGCCAGCTCAGTCACAGCCAATCTGCGCCAATGCCACCCGCAACCGCCCCGCACTCTCTCGCTGACAATTCAGTTGCACCCGCTCAAGCCCCAGCCAATCGGCCATCCGCCGCAAATTCAAGGCCAGCGCCAGCATCCCCTCATCTCCCAGCCCCGGTTCCTCCTCGTGCACCGCGTGCACCGCCAGGCGTCCCGACGCCCGTTCGGCGCGTAGATCGACCCGTGCGGCAATCCGCTCGTTGTGCAAGAACGGCAATACGTAATAGCCGTAGACCCGCTTGTCCTGCGGCGTGTAGATCTCCAGTCGATAGCGGAAATCGAACAAACGCTCGGTGCGACTGCGCTCCCAGATCAACGAGTCGAACGGCGACAACAGCGCACTGGCGACAACTTTGCGCGGCACTTTCGGTTCCGGCAGGCAATAGGCGATCTGTCGCCAACCGGCAACTTCGCAGGTCTGCAATTGCCCGTCCTCGACCAGTTCCGCCAGTCGCGGTCGAGCATCTCCCGGATTCAGGCGAAAGTAATCGCGCAGGTCTTTTTCAGTGCCGACACCCAACGCCTGGGCCGCATGCAGCAGCAAACCGCGCTGGGCTTCGGCTTCATCCGGCAGCGGCTGCTGCAGAACCGGCGCCGGGATGACCCGCTCCGGCAAATCATACAAACGCTCAAACCCCCGGCGGCCGGCCACAGTCACTTCACCGGCAGCAAACAACCATTCCAGTGCATGCTTCTCCGCGCTCCAGTCCCACCACGGCCCGGCCTTGTCTTCGCGGGTCGACAGACTGCCGGCGCCCAGTGCGCCTTGCTCTTCGACAGATGCCAGCACCCGGCGAATCGTCTCCTGCTGCTCACGCCCGAACCTGGCCAATTGTTGATAGATGTCTTCACCACGCCTGGCGCGCTGCATGCGCCAGCCGAGTAACGGATACATCGACAGCGGCAACAATGACGCTTCATGGCCCCAGTATTCGAACAACGTGCGACGTCGCCCCGAACTCCAGGCAGCCTGGTCGAGCAAATCAGAGGAATAGGCACCCAGACGGGAAAACAGCGGCAGGTAGTGCGAGCGCACCACGGCATTGACGGAGTCGATCTGCAGCAGGCCCAGCCGTTCGATCAACCGGTTGAGCTGCGGCGCCTTGACGGTCGGCGGCTGGCGCCCGTTGAACCCTTGGGCAGCCAGCGCCAGACGTCGCGCCTGTTTGAGGGAAAAGGCCAGAGTCGCGGGCATGAACATCTCCTTGTCTGCTCGCAACCTACCTCACTTGAAAGTGGTTTGTGTAGTAAGGCCCTGATCATTTATGCATCGGATCGTCCCAGAACGGCCGGATGGCCTCGTGCTCAACGTCGGCACGGCTGACCCCGATGTCCTTCAGTGCTTCGTCGCTCAGACTGGCGAGCAACTCGCGTTCGCGGTGTAGTTCATACCAGCGGCTAAACTTGTGCAGCAGGTCGGAAACGATATGGCCGTGGCCGGAAAATTTTGTTTCGTCTACATACTCTCTTTGACCTTTCATCGTGTTGCCCTCCTTGTGGATGGCTCAAGTCTCGCGCTGGCGCTAAGATCAATCCAACGAATGTTTCTGATGGCATTCATCACGGAGATTCATCAATTGTCGGCCTACCCCAGTATCGATACCGATGTCCTGCGCACCTTCGTCGCGATTGCTGACCAGGGCGGTTTTACCCGCGCCGGCGAAATGGTCAACCGCACGCAATCGGCAGTGAGCATGCAGATGAAGCGTCTGGAAGAAGACGTGCTGCAGCGCCAGTTGTTCGAGCGTGACGGCCGTCAGGTACGACTGACCGCTGAGGGCCAAGTGCTGCTCGGGTATGCGCGGCGCATCCTCAAGTTGCACAGCGAGGTGTTCAACACCCTGCGCGAACCGCACATGGTCGGCACCGTGCGCATCGGTACGCCGGATGATTACGTGATGCGATTTCTGCCGGGGATCCTGTCGCGGTTTGCCCAGTTCTATCCGCTGATCCAGATTGAAGTGCACTGCGAATCCAGCAAGCAGTTGTTGCAGCGCACTGACCTCGACTTGTCGATCGTCACGCGTGAGCCGGGCAACGAGATTGGTCAGTTGCTACGCAAGGAGCGTTTCGTCTGGGCCGAGGCGCAAAACTTCAGCGCTCACGAGCAGACGCCGCTGCCGCTGGCGATGTTCAACAGTGATTGTTTTTGCCGCTTGTGGGCCTGCAATGCGCTGGACGCAATGGGCCGTGATTACCGCATCGCCTATAACAGCACCAGCCTGTCGGCGCTGATGGCGGTGGTGAGCGCGGGTCTGGCGATCACTGCGCAACTGGAAAGCCTGATCACCCCCGACATGCGCATTCTCGGCGCTGCCGAAGATCTGCCGCTGCTGCCCGAAGCCAGCATCATGCTGATCCGCAACCTGAACAATCCGTCGCCGATCACCGAATGCCTGGCCGAGCACATCGTCGAAGGCTTCAAACTTTAAGGGCGAGCATTACCGCACACAGCACCAGAAAACCGCAGAACAGCCCGCGCAGCAGCCTTTCCGGCATGGCGTGGGCCACTTTCACGCCCCAACTGATGCTCGCCAGACCGCCGGCGGCCAGCGGCAGGCCGATCATCCAGTCCACCTCGTGATGCACCGCGTACGTCACCAGCGTCACGCCGGTGCTCGGCAACGCCAGAGCCAGCGACAGGCCCTGAGCAACCACTTGGGTGGTGCCGAACAGGCTGGTCAGCACTGGCGTCGCCACCACGGCCCCGCCGACACCAAACAGTCCGCCCATGGTTCCGGACGCCGCGCCTAGCACGCCGAGCCACGGCCAGGAATAACGCATCTCGGAAGTGGCAGACGGTTGCTTGCCGAACATCTTCAGCAAGTTGTACGCCGAGAGCACCACGAGGAAAGCGACAAAGCCGATGCGCATGGTTTGTGCATCGATGCCCACCGCCCAGATCGAACCGATCCAGGCAAAACAGAAGCCCATGAGCGCCAACGGCAGTGCATGGCGCAGTTCGATGCGATTGCGCTGGTGATAGCGCCACAGCGCCAGCATCACGTTGGGCACGACCATCACCAGCGCCGTGCCTTGGGCGATCTGCTGATCGAGACCGAACCAGACACCCAGCAGCGGAATCGCGATCAGCCCACCGCCGATGCCGAATATGCCGCCCAATGTGCCAAGGGCGGCGCCAAACAGCAGGTACAACAAAAACTCGAGCACAGCGATTCCCTCATCCGTCAGGCGATTCATCCTACGCAGTCGAGGCTGGCGGGGAAACGCACAGCAACGCACAATGGCTATGCCAACTTTGCACAAGCACTGAACACTCATGAACCCCAATCAATTGACCGACCAGCTCGGGCTGTTTCTCGACGTGTTGGAAAGCGGCAGTTTTTCTGCGGCTTCCCGTCGTCATCCATTGACGCCTTCCGCCGTGGCGCGGCGCATCGACAGCCTGGAAAGTGCAGTCGGCAGCCAGTTGTTCATCCGCAGCACCCACGCCGTGCGGGCTACACCGGCCGGGCTGGCGTTTGCCGAACGGGCACGGCGCATCGTCAGCGAACTGCAACTGGCCCGGGCCGAAGCGGTGTCGTTGAGCAGTGCGCCGGAAGGCTTGATCCGCATTGATGCCCCAGCTGCGTTCGGTCGCCGCCATCTGGCGCCAGTGATTGCCGACTTTCTGGTGTTGTACCCGGGCCTCGACGTGCAATTACACCTGATCGACAGCTTCATCGACATGCACGGCTCGAACCTGGGCAAGGTCGACCTGGTCTTGCGTGCCGGGCAAATGGCCGATACGCGGCTGGTCGCTACCCCGCTGGCCAGCATGGTGCGCATTGCTTGCGCCAGCCCCGACTACCTCAAGCGGCGCGGTGCGCCGAGCCATCCCGGTCAGTTGAGTGAACATGACGGACTGGATTGGGAAGGCCTTGCCCCGCCCTTCGCCTGGCGCTTCGAACAGGACGGGCAGATGCAGTTGCATCGCCCCTCGCGTATCCGCATGAGCGCCAACAATGCCGAGGCGCTGGTGTGCGGTGCACTGGCCGGGCTGGGCATCGCGCATTTGCCGACCTGGCTGGCCAGTGAGTACCTGCTGCGTGGCGAGCTATTGCCGCTGTTCTGCGAGAACGGTCTGCCACAACCGGAGACCACCGGCATTTATGCACTGCGCATGGAACAGCAGACCCACTCGCGCAGCCGCTTGCTCCTCGAATACCTGAAGACTCGCTTCAGCCCGGTACCACCGTGGGATCTGGCGCTGCAACGAGAACTGGGCCGGCACTAGATTCGGGATAATTATCTGGCGCCTTAAACATTCGCGCGCTAGATTCAAACCCTTCATCGAACCAGGCTTTGCCATGACCACCGAACGCGACATCACCGACAACTGCGATCAACTGCTGCTGGATAACCAGGCCTGCTTCGCCCTGCATTCCACTTCGCTGATGATGACCAAGGTCTACAAGCCGCTGCTGCAAGCGCTGGGCCTGACCTATCCGCAATATCTGGCGATGATGGTGCTGTGGGAAAAAGACGGTTTGACCGTGGGTGAAATCAGCGCGCGGTTGCTGACCGATCCGGGGTCATTGACGCCGTTGCTCAAGCGCCTGGAAGGCGAAGGCCTGCTCAGCCGTACGCGCAGTCGCGAGGATGAGCGGGTGGTGATCGTCGAATTGACCGCACAGGGCCGGGCCCTTCGTGACCAGGCCAAGCGCGTTCCGCAATGCATCCTGGGCGCCAGCGGCTTTACCGTCGAGCGCCTGCAACACCTGCAGTCGGAGCTGCAAGCCCTGCGCAGCCACCTGCAAGACAGCCTGACCGAGTCCACCTGATTTCCCTTTGTGGGAGCGAGCCTGCTCGCGAAGGCGTTCTTCCAGCCCACACCTTCGCTGACTGACGCACCGCTTTCGCGAGCAGGCTCGCTCCCACAGGAACCTCCTGCTGATCTGAAAATATTGACGCTGCGAAAATTATTTTGCTGGCTTTGATTCGCCTTAAGCCGCTCTAGAACAAACCTTCCAGCCGGCCGCACCACCGCGCTTGGTGGCATATCCCGATTTTCCTCAATAAATTATCTTGCGCACTAAACATTAGCGAGCTACATTCATCTCGCACTTACTTAGCGCGCAAACAATTAGCGCAACAAAATACACCCAACGAGGCCCACACCATGCAAACTCTCTACACTGCAATCGCAACCTCCACTGGCGGCCGTGACGGTCGTGCGATCTCCAGCGACAACATCCTCGATGTCAAACTCGCCACTCCGAAAGAACTCGGCGGTGCCGGCGGCGCAGCGACCAACCCGGAGCAACTGTTCGCGGCTGGCTACTCGGCCTGCTTCATCGGTGCACTGAAATTCGTGGCCAGCCAGACCAAACGTAAAATCCCCGACGACGCCTCGATCACCGCCCATGTCGGTATTGGTCAGATCCCTGGCGGTTTCGGTCTGGACATCGACCTGCACATCAGCCTGCCGGGTCTGGAACAAGCGGATGCGCAGAGCCTGGTCGAGGCGGCGCATCAGGTCTGCCCGTACTCCAATGCGACCCGCGGCAACGTCGATGTGCGCCTGCACACCACCGTTTAAAGATCAAGCCCCTCCCCTGTGGGAGCGGGCTTGCTCGCGAATGCGGTGTGTCATCCAGCGAAGTGTTAACTGCCAGGACGCCTTCGCGAGCAGGCTCGCTCCCACGGGGCCGGTGTTGAAGGTGAAATCGCAGGCACAAAAAAGCCCGGCTCAATGGCCGGGCTTTTTCTTTCCGCGAAAAGCCGTGCTTATTTGGCACGGCCTTTGTAGGAACCGCCTTCGCGGGTGTCGATCTCGATCTTGTCACCGATTTCGATGAAATCAGCAACCTGCAGCTCAGTACCGTTGCTCAGCTTGGCTGGCTTCATGACTTTGCCGGAAGTGTCGCCGCGAGCCGAACCTTCGGTGTAGTCAACTACGCGCACGATGGTGGTCGGCAGCTCTACGGAAACCAGACGCTCTTCGAAGAACACGGCTTCGCAAACGTCGGTCATGCCTTCTTCAACGAAAGGCAGAACGCTTTCGATGTCTTCGGCGTTCAGCTCGTACATGGTGTAGTCAGTGGTGTCCATGAACGTGTAGGTGTCACCGCTGATGAAAGACAGGGTGGCTTCTTTACGATCCAGGATCACGTCGTCCAGCTTGTCGTCCGCACCGTAAACGGTTTCGGTCTTGTAACCGGTCAGCAGGTTCTTCAGCTTGGTCTTCATGATCGCGCTGTTACGGCCCGATTTGGTGAATTCAGCTTTCTGAACCAGCCAAGGATCGTTGTCGATACGGATCACGGTACCGGGTTTGAGTTCTTTACCAGTTTTCATTGCGAATATCCGAATTTGGATGGGATTTACAAAAATCTAGGCCGCGTATCATATCCAATTTAGGTAAAACTGTACCAGCGCCGTGGCAAGATCCGCCTGCAAGCCTTGTTCCAGACACCATTGCTCGGCGTTTTCCTGCAGCTGCGGCCAATGTTTACGGGCCTCTAGCCAGTGCTCGCCGATCGGTTGCCCGGCACTCCAGGCTCGCCACAGACCGTTCATCGCCTCGGCCGCCGCCGGCGAAAGACCTTTCGTGTACAGCGCAAGGAAGGCGTCGAGCTTGTCCAGATGGATGTCTTCGTCCTGCTGGTAGATGTGCCAGAGCATCGGGCGCCCGGCCCACTGTGCCCGGACAAATGAATCTTCCCCGCGCACCGCATTGAAGTCGCAGCACCACAGCAACTGATCGTATTGATCCTGGCGGACGAACGGCAACACTTGCACCGTCAGCGCCTGCCGTACGTTGAAGTCGCCGGCGGCCAGCGAATCGACTCCGAGCCAGCGCGCGACGTCGCCGAGAATCCGCCCTTCCGGCACCAGCAGGTGGGTTGGCACAGCGTCGGCAGCCAGCACGTCCAGCCAACTGGCAAGCCCGGCATTTTCGTAGGCAAACAAGGAGATCAATTGTGCATCCGGTGCACGATCAACCCCCAGCCCCAGCAGGAATTGTCGCTGCGCCCCGTCGTCGGCCTGAAACGCACGACGCCGCTCTAGCAAGCCCCGTTCACGTAGCAACCCGCCAGTGCCTGGCTGAAACCCCGGAAAGAAGAAAAACTTCTGCACCGATTTGTACTTCACCGAGGGCAAGCCGTGACAACCGCTTACCCAGTCTTCGGCGCTGAGGTAATCGAGGTTCATCCACAGCGGCGGTTGTTGCCGCTCGGCCATGGCGTCCATATAAGCGGGTGGCAACTGGCAAGCGAAAGCGGCGATCACCACGTCCGCCGCGGCCGTCTGCGGCCAGTCACTCGGCCAGTGCCGCACCTCGACCCCCTGCTGCGATTGCTGCGCAACATGGATATCGATCTCGGGGCAGATACGCTCGAAGGCGCGCAAGTCATCGACCCACAGGCGCACAGTCATGCCATGCTCGGCCACCAGTTGCCGGGCCAGACGCCAGGTCACGCCGATGTCGCCATAGTTGTCGACCACGGTGCAAAAAATATCCCAGCGGGTTTCCGATACCGACATGCAAGACTCCCGTTGGCAAAAGCGCTGATTGTCCGCATAAATGACGTCGCGCAGAAGAGCCGACGGCGATTAATCTTCGTGCGACAATCGCCACTTGCCCGCAATCATCCGCCAGGAGGCAGCCATGCCCTATCGTCCCAACCCACGTCGTCCGTTGCCTGTTCAGCTTAGCGCGCTGCAACTGACCGGCAGTATTGCCCTGGGCATGTGGCTGGGCTTTCTGGCCATCGCCCTGACCTGCTGGCTGCTCTCGCGTTTCATGTTCACCGAACAACTGGCGCCTGTCGCTCAGGCGGTGCAGCAGCTGGCCAAGCCGCCAGCGGCCGTCCAGGTACAACCGGACATTCCGCCACAGAGCCCGCTGTTCGAGCAGTACGAAGAGAACCTGCGCAAGAACGAACAGCAGGCACGTCTGGATCAGGCTCGCGGTAGCAGTCGCAACCAGTCGAATGCGAAATGCCAGTTCTGGCTGCAACAGGACCAGACCGCGCCGAGCGAAAAGAGCCGCGCCAACGTTTTGCAATTCTGCGATTGATCATGAACAAGCACACCGTCCACCAACTGATCCTCGACAAACTGCGCGTCGACCTCGACATCGCCGAGCGTGCCGCGCAGACCGCTTACGAAACCGCGACCCACGAAGAGAACATCGCCGAGAACAAATACGACACGCTCGGGCTTGAGGCGTCTTATCTGGCGGCGGGTCAGGCGAAACGGGTCGAGGAAATCCGCCAGTCGCTGGCGCTGTGCCAGAACCTGGCGCTGCGCGCCTACGATGAAAATCGCGGCATCGAGATCGGCGCCCTGCTCGGTCTGGAAGACGAAAAGGGTCGCGAGCAATGGCTGTTTCTGGCGCCGGATGCGGCAGGCCTGAAAGTCGATGTGGTGGGTCAGCCGATTACCGTCATCACCCCGCGCTCACCGCTGGGTAAAAGCCTGCTGGGCAAGTTCGAGGGTGACGAGGTGGAGATTCTGGTGGCGGGCACCCGGCAACAGTTCGCTGTCACCGAGGTGCTCTGAGGCAGGTTCTTAGTGGACCGGCAGTTCGACGCCGTCGAACAGCTCTTCCAGCTCCTGCTTGTTGTGGCACTGAATGGCTTTGGCCATCACTTCACGGGTCAGGTGCGGAGCGAACTTCTCGATGAAGTCGCACATGAAACCACGCAGGAACGTGCCGCGACGGAAACCGATCTTGGTGATACTCGACTCGAACAGCTCGCTGGCATCCAACACCACCAGGTCGTTGTCCAGTTTGGTGTCGACAGCCATCTTGGCCACGATGCCCACACCCAGGCCCAGGCGCACGTAGGTTTTGATCACGTCGGCGTCGGCAGCGGTGAACACCACTTTCGGCGTCAGGCCACGATGGCTGAAGGCCTCGTCAAGTTTCGAACGGCCGGTGAAACCGAACACGTACGTCACGATCGGGTATTCGGCCAGCGCTTCAAGGGTCAGCTTCGGCAGCTTGGTCAGCGGGTGCCCCTGCGGCACCACCACGCAGCGGTTCCAGCGGTAGCACGGCATCATCACCAGGTCACCGAACAGCTCGAGCGCTTCGGTGGCAATGGCGAAATCAACGGTGCCGTCAGCGGCCATTTCGGCGATCTGCATCGGCGACCCCTGGTGCATGTGCAGCGCCACGTCCGGGTATTGCTTGATGAAATTGCTGATCACCGGCGGCAGTGCATAACGCGCCTGGGTGTGGGTGGTGGCGATCGACAGGGTACCTTTCTTCTCGTTGGAGAATTCCTGGGCAATCTGTTTGATGCTTTCAACTTTGCGCAGAATCTCGCCAGCGGTGGTGATGATACGCTCGCCGGCCGGCGTGACGCGGGTCAGGTGCTTGCCGCTGCGGGCGAACACTTCAACGCCAAGTTCGTCTTCCAGCAGGCGGATCTGTTTACTGATACCCGGTTGCGAGGTGTAAAGGCTTTGGGCTGTAGCGGAAACGTTGAGGTCGTGGTGCGCCACTTCCCAGATGTAGCGCAATTGTTGAAGCTTCATATGTATCCCTCAAAGCAGGTAGACGCCACGGGCATCAGCGACGGTATATAACTATATTAATGGTTTGATGAATAAATCTAGAACTTTTTTATCAAAACGCCATTATTACCGCTTCAGCGATCCCCCCGACGCCGACGCTCCACCAACGGCACCAGATAAACCGGCACCTTGGCCAATTGCAGGACTCGCGTGGCCGTGCGCCCCAACGGCGTTTCCACCCCCACACCGTGGCTATGCGTGCCGACGATCAGCAAATCCACCGAGAGCTTTTGCACCTGGTCGAGAATCACCTGCGCCGGATCGCCCTGCAGCACCCGAACCGCGCGAATCCGCTGCAGATCCTGCTCGCCCTCGTCCCCCAGCTCTTCGCGAAAACTGTCGAGCACCCGCTGTTCGATATTGGCGATGACAGTTTTCAGACCCTGACTGTGGAATTCGTTCAATGCCTGCTCGTCGAGATAGCTTTGCAACACCGACTCGGCAAACAACCCCATAGGCTCCACCGCATGCACCACATACAAGTCGGCATTGAATGTTCGCGCCAACGCCAGGGCATGCTGCATCACTAACGGTGCGTACAGACCGAGGTCAGTGGCATACAGCATCGAACGAATCATATGACCTCCTCGCGTGCCAACATGGCGGAGATTTGATTCAGCTTAGCAGTGCCCAGGCGAGTACGACGTGCGACGCAACGTCTTGAAGCACAGGGGCTTTAGATCGACGGTTCGTTGCTGATGCCGTGCGGCACGTGGCCGGTGGCGACCACTTCGCGGGCGAGCTCGCAGTGGCCGGCCTGATCGTCGAAAAACACATCGGCAGCAAAGGCTTCGAGAAACGCCGATTTGGTCAGCCCGCCGAGGAACAACGACTCGTCGAGACGGATGTCCCACTCGCGCAAGGTGCGGATCACCCGCTCGTGGGCCGGCGCCGAACGTGCGGTCACCAGCGCCGTGCGAATCGGGCAATCGTCCTCGGGGAACTCGCGCTGCAGCGCATTGAGCGCCGCCAGGAAGCCTTTGAACGGCCCGCCGCGCAATGGCTCGCGCGCCGCCTCACGCTCCTTGGCCTGAAACGCCTCCAGCCCGCCGGACTGATAAATGCGCTCGGACTCATCGGAGAACAGCACCGCGTCGCCATCGAAGGCAATGCGCAACTCCTCACTGGCAGCACGACTGGCGCCACCGGACAGAATTGTCGCGGCAGCAAATCCGGCGTCCAGCGCGGCGCGTACATCTTCGGCGTGCGTGGACAGAAACAGATCACAGCCAAAGGCTTTGAGGTACGGATACGGACTGCGCCCGCCGACGAATGCCGCCCGAGAGATGTCCAGCCCATAGTGATGGATCGAATTGAACGCGCGCAGACCGGTGTCGGCACTGTTACGCGAGACCAGAATCACCTCGACCCGGGCGCGGTCGAGGCGACTGTTGAGGCTGAGAAGTTTTTCCACCAGGGGAAAGGCATCGCCGGGGGCGAGAATCTCGTCTTCGTGCTCGATCTGATATTGCCGGTAGGCTTCGACGCCGCTCGACAGGTAGACCTTGTGACTCTCGCTCAGGTCGAACAAGGCGCGAGACGAAATCGCCAGCACCAGCTTGTCATCGATGTTCTTGGCCATGCCTTCCCCCACTTCCCGAAAAACCGACTCAGGTGTTGCGTCGGTCGATGAAACTCAACGTGCGATACAGCGCTTCAATACGCGGCAGTTCACACCCTGCCGCCTTGGCTGCCGCCAATGGCCGGGCATAAATCGCTTCCAGCTCCAGCGGCCGCTTGTGCAGAAAATCGTGGTACATGCTCGGCCAATAGTCGGGCATTTTCTCGGTCATCATGAACAGGTACTCGGCGTAACCGGGCGGCATGTCGTGACCACAGGCCCTGGCGCCCTGCACCACTTCGGCCATCAAGGCCTGGATCAGCGCGCGACTGTCGGCATCAGCCATCAGCGGCGAGGTACTGGCACCGAGCAACACCGAGAGGCCGTTGTAGGGAATATTCCAGACCAGTTTCTGCCAGCGCGCCTGATGCAGATTGGGCATCGCCTGTGAATCGATGCCGGCAGCACGGAACAGCCCGGAGCCCTCCTCGACGATCGCCATGCGCCCTGCGTCGTCCGCCGCCGGGCCGCTGTGGTAACCGACGTTCACCGCCCCCAGAGCCTGATGAGTAATGTGCCCGGGGCCTTCGCGATGCACGCAGATCAGGCACAGACCGCCGAGCAGATGCAGGGAATCTGGCAGCAACTCGCGCAAGCTGTCTTCGACATCGAGGCCGTTTTGCAGCACCAGCACTTTCGCACCGGGTTTGGCCGCAGCGATGATCGCCGGGGCCAGCCCGGCGCTGCTGGTGGTCTTGGCGCCCACCAGCAGCCAGTCGCAGGCCGGCATGTCCTCGGCCTTCGCATAGGCCTGCACCGGGTTCAGCGTCAGCGTGCCATGAACGGCACTGTCCACCTGCAAACCACGTTCGGCCACTGCGGCGAATTCACTGCGCAGTAAGAAGTGCACATCGCAACCGGCTCGCGCCAGCATCAAACCGTAGAATCCCCCAATCGCGCCGGTGCCGATAATCCCCACCACCGGTTTGCTGACCTCTCCCATCATGGCAACTCCTCTGCAATTCGACCCAGCGCCTGCGCCACTGCCGCGTTCAGCGCGTCGGCTGTCAGGCGCGTGTGCAATGCCCCAAAGAACTCACCGTCGCGCACTACAAACAGCGCCGGCAAATGAAAGACCTGATAGCGCTCCACCAACCCGCCATTGTCGCCAGCATCGATCCAGCACAGGCGATCGACCGCCAGCTCGAACCCGGGCAACACCTCCCTGGCAAAGCGGCAGCTGGAGCAGCCGACACTGGTGAAAATCACCAGTGAAACACCGCTCATCGCCAGCAGCCGCTGGTCGGCGTCAAAATCGGTCAGCTGCGATTCGACCACTATACTGGGTGAAACAATGTCAAATGGCCGACACAGGGAGTCTGTGCTCATGGGACGTTTCATTCCTCATCCGGACGAAGTGCCTGTCGAATTAACGCTACTCAAGCCCGAGTGCATTTCCAGGCAACAGCTGCACACTATCAGCCTCGGCGGGATCGCTTGCAATTATCACCGCGCCTGGCGCCACGGCACCGCACTGCAAGTACGCATGCCGACGCTCAACTCCGACATTTGTTACCCAGGCTATGTGGCGTGGTGCCTGCGGCGTAAAAAGGGCTATCTGGTGGGGATCGCGTTCACCGATGAGCAGACGCTGTTCAGCGCCCGAATGGGCGAACAGGTGTGCCAGATCGAACGCTATTGCCGCATGAACGAGGCCCACGACGACCTGCAGGATATTCAGGCGCTGGCGCTGCAATGGGTCGAACAACACGCCGACGAGTTCTCTCACGACAGCGTTCGCAAGGCTTTTGCCCAGCCAGTGCTGGATTAAAGCGGCGTTTGCCCATTGTCGAGCCGCGTCTGACGCGCTAAGGTTCGGCTCCCCGACGCGCTTAAATCTGCTGTGCTCCGCCGCGCGGGGATCGCTGGCGGCCGGCACCCGTGACCTGACGAGTAAACGATGGCTGATTTACCGATCAACGACCTAAACGTCGCCTCTAACGAGACCCTGATCACTCCCGATCAGCTCAAGCGTGATATCCCTCTGAGCGACGCTGCCCTGCGCACCGTCACCAAGGGCCGCGAAGTCATTCGCAACATTCTTGATGGCACCGACCACCGTCTGTTCGTAGTGATCGGCCCGTGCTCGATCCACGACATCAAGGCTGCCCACGAATACGCTGACCGCCTCAAGGAACTGGCGACGGAAGTCTCCGATACCCTGTATCTGGTCATGCGCGTGTATTTCGAGAAGCCACGGACCACCGTCGGCTGGAAAGGTCTGATCAACGATCCGTACCTCGACGACTCGTTCAAGATTCAGGACGGCCTGCACATCGGTCGCCAGTTGCTGCTGGACCTGGCCGAAAAAGGCCTGCCGACCGCCACCGAAGCCCTCGACCCGATCTCCCCGCAGTATCTGCAGGACCTGATCAGCTGGTCGGCGATCGGCGCGCGCACCACCGAATCGCAGACTCACCGTGAAATGGCTTCCGGCCTGTCCTCGGCCGTCGGCTTCAAGAACGGCACCGATGGCGGCCTGACCGTGGCGATCAATGCCTTGCAGTCGGTCTCCAGCCCGCACCGCTTCCTGGGGATCAACCAGGAAGGTGGCGTGTCGATCGTCACCACCAAGGGCAACGCCTACGGTCACGTGGTGCTGCGTGGCGGCAACGGCAAGCCGAACTACGATTCGGTCAGCGTCGCCCTCTGCGAGCAGGCGCTGAACAAGGCGAAGATCAAGCCGAACATCATGGTCGATTGCAGCCACGCCAACTCCAACAAGGATCCGGCCCTGCAACCGCTGGTGATGGAGAACGTCGCCAACCAGATCCTCGAAGGCAATCAGTCGATCATCGGTCTGATGGTCGAGAGTCACCTGAACTGGGGCTGCCAGGCGATCCCGAAAGACCTCGCCGACCTGCAATACGGCGTGTCGATCACCGACGCCTGCATCGATTGGGCTGCCACCGAGAACACCCTGCGCAGCATGCACGCCAAACTCAAGGATGTTCTGCCGAAACGTCAGCGCAGCTGATCAGCGTTTCGCAGGCATAAAAAAACGCCGGGCTCAGCCCGGCGTTTTTGTGTGTAGGGTTTGTCAGATTTTCGCGGCGCGCTTCTGATGGCGCTCCATGTAGCGCTCGACGTAGGAGCACGACGGTATCACCGTGTAGCCCATTTCCTCGGCGTATTGCAGCGCGCTTTCAGTCAGCGCAGCCGCAATGCCCCGGCCACGCAGCGCGTTGGGCACGAAAGTGCGATAGATATCCAGGGTCTGTTTCCCCAGATCCATATAGGTCAGGTAGGCACGATGACCGTCCACATTGGTCTCGAACTGATGACCAGCCTGGTCATGGTGGATGGACAACGCCTCGCTCATCACTACTCCTCGCGGGTCTTGAATTCTGACCCCTACCTTACCGATGTTTTTCCGGCGAAGGAACATCTACGCCACCCCGTGCCTGATGAACACCGAGAAGAGCCACACCGATCTCGCACAACCGAGCACGTGATAAATAGTAGGCACCATTGGCGAAAATGCTCAAGGTGCGCTCGTCATCATGCTCATTGACCGGGTGACATCGATGGGCGTAGTGGCAGGCGTGGGGAAGATCTTCCCGAAGCGCTCACCTGAACATTGCCGAATGTCGAGACTTAAGACGTAGCGTCTTGTTTAAAGTCACCTCAAGAGAGACAAAGATAGGTGAGGCATCATGCAAAATCGGAACAAAAGTGTAGACGAATTCATCTAGACAGACTTGGTGCAAGACGGCAAAAACTGCACCGGGCAACGGGAACTTTTTCTCAATAACTCGCTCAAGCCGGGGCTTGTAGCTGGATATTTTTTAAACAGTCCAGTTAAAAGTTGCTCGAAAAAGAATCAACGCCTACAATTTTTTTTGCTTCTTGCGCTACGTCAGTTTACTTACTACAAGTAATGGGTAGTATGTACGCCGGCTATTTCCTCAATCGGAGGAGAAAGCCACTTAATTGAAAGTCCTTGAAGGGGAACACGATGAACAACGTTCTGAAATTCTCTGCTCTGGCTCTGGCCGCAGTTCTGGCTACCGGTTGCAGCAGCGCATCGAAAGAAACCGAAGCACGTCTGACCGCTACTGAAGACGCAGCTGCTCGCGCTCAAGCTCGTGCAGACGAAGCATACCGTAAAGCTGATGAAGCTCTGGCTGCTGCTCAAAAAGCACAACAGACTGCTGACGAAGCTAACGAGCGTGCTCTGCGTATGCTGGACAAAGCTAGCCGCAAGTAATAATCCCTCGGGATTGTTATCAAGCCGACCCAGTTTCTGGGTCGGCTTTTTTGTGCCTGATGCTTTTGTCCGGGCAATAAAAAACCCGCCGACGCTGCACACGCCGGCGGGTCCGGATCGACCTTACTGTTGCAGATCGATCGGCGTGTTCGAAACCATCGGCGCCGCCGCACCCGGCGTACCGATTTCGGTTGGCAGACCGTCTTCAGCCGCCACTACATCGCGCACAACGTCCCAGTTTACCCGCACGTTGTTGGCGATATCTTCACGCTTGAGCATCGCGTTGATCACCGCAGTGTGCTTGTCAACCACCGACGGGTTGCCCTTGTCGTCGATCGGCGTGTGTGCTTCCAGGTAGACCTTGCCACCACTGCGACCGAACTTGTACGCGTCGTTGAGAATGCGCACCGAGGTACCGACCGGCACCATGCTGGCCATTTCCAGCACGTTGTTGTTGAACATGCGGAAGCAGCCGTGGCTGGTGCGCATGCCGATGCCGAATTTCTTGTTCGAACCGTGGATCAGGTAGCCGGGTGTGCCGAGGCTGAACTTGAACGGCCCCAGCGGGTTGTCAGGACCGGCCGGCACCACGTTCGGCAGCGGATCACCATCGGCGGCGTGCTCGGCCTTGATCGACGCTGGAGGGGTCCAGGTCGGGTTCGGCGTTTTCGCGGTGATAGTGGTGTGAGCGATCGGCGAACCCCAGCCTTCACGACCGATACCCAACGGGAAGGTGTACACCACGTTCCGGCCTTTCGGGTAGTAGTAGAGGCGGTATTCGGCGAGGTTGATCACGATGCCTTCGCGCGGACCCGGCGGCAGGATGAACCGCGTCGGCAGGACGATTTCAGTGCCGGCGCCCGGCAGCCAGGCATCGACGCCCGGGTTGGCCGCGACCATTTCCGAATAGCCCAGATCGTAGGTGGTGCCCAGGTCAGCGAAGGTATCTTCGTACTTGGCCTTGATCACCTGCACCTGGCCGATGATGTCCTCACCGGGTGGTGGCAGGGGAAACTCCAATGCAGCAACGGGACCGGCCACACACAGGGCGGCAAGTGACAGGCAGCGGGTGACGGCAGGAAAGCGCGGCAACATCCGGAAAATCCTTCGCATGATCAACAAGGGTATAAGAGCGCGATTGTACACCGCGCCTCGGGAATTCGGGGAGACCACCCTGCAGCAGGCGACAAGGTGCTTTGGGTGGGAGCGGGCTTGCTCGCGAAAGCGGTGTGTCAGGCAAAGCATTCGTTGAATGAAACACCGCATTCGCGAGCAAGCCCGCTCCCACAAGGTCAGAGCTCGAAACGCAACTCAGGCCAGATCGGCGAGGTACCGCGCTTCTGCGACTCAAGGATCGCCCGGCACAACGAGCACAGGCGCTGATCCTGAAACACCCGGCGATCGACACTCGACCAGCGCGGCTGCGCCGGCAGCAAGCTGCCACACAACGTCCGGTCGGCCGAGCCACCGAGTTCGAGTTGACGGGTCACCAGATGCACCCGCACTTCCTGGCAGGCGAACAGATCCAGCTGTTCGTCAGGCTCGATCAGTTGGTAGGCAAACAGGGACCAGGCAGAACGCGACATCGGGGGCTCCAAATAAGGGGGCGCCACATTAGCCGAAAGCCTGCCACTAGAAAAGCCTCATAACAGCGGTTTTAGCGTCGGCCAGACATTTTCCAGCAACTTGCCCTGAGCCCCGACTGCCGGGTGCAGACCATCGGCCTGCATCAGATCGGGATGGCCACCGATACCATCGAGGAAAAACGGCACCAACGGGATCTTTTTCTCGTCGGCGAGTTTGCCGTAAACCTCGGCGAAAGCATCGGTGTAACGCTTGCCGTAATTGGGCGGCAGTTGCATGCCGAGCAACAGCACCTTGGCGCCGCTCTGGCGCGAGCCGTCGATCATCGCCGCAAGGTTTTGTTGCAATTGCGTTGGCGGCATTCCGCGCAGGCCGTCATTGCCACCCAATTCGAGAATCACCAGTTCCGGCTTGTGCTCTGCAAGCAGCGCCGGCAGGCGCGCCTGGCCTCCGGCACTGGTGTCGCCGCTGATGGAGGCATTGACCACTTTGTCGTCAAAACCTTCCTGTTTGAGCCGTTGCTCGAGCAGCGATACCCATCCCAGGCGGGTATCCAGTCCGAAACCGGCGCTGATACTATCGCCAACGATCAGGACAGTACCCGCCGCTGCGTTCTGGGCCATGCACATCAAGGCCAGGCCAGCACTCAAAAACCACACACGCATCGGATTCTCCATGGGCGCAAGCATTCTCACCGCGAAGAACCTCAGCAAAGTGGTTCCCAGCGCGGAAGGTGAACTGACTATCCTGCACGAACTCAGCCTGGAACTGAACAAGGGCGACAGCCTGGCCATCGTCGGCGCGTCCGGTTCCGGCAAATCCACCCTGCTCGGCCTGCTGGCCGGCCTCGACCTGCCGAGCAGCGGCGAAGTCATCCTCGCCGGGCAAGCCCTGAGCAATCTCGACGAAGACCAGCGCGCGCGTATCCGCGCCGAGCACGTAGGTTTCGTCTTTCAATCCTTCCAGTTGCTCGACAGCCTCAACGCACTGGAAAACGTCATGCTGCCGCTGGAACTCGATGGCCGCAAAGACGCCCGCGAACGCGCCACCGAATTGCTGCAACGGGTCGGTCTTGGCCAGCGCCTGACGCACTCGCCACGCCAGCTCTCCGGCGGCGAACAACAACGCGTGGCGATTGCCCGGGCCTTCGCCGCCGAACCGGACGTGCTGTTCGCCGACGAACCCACCGGCAACCTCGACAGCCATACCGGCGAGCGCATCAGTGACTTGCTGTTCGAGCTGAATATGGAGCGCGGCACCACGCTGGTGCTGGTGACCCACGATGAACGCCTGGCCCATCGCTGCCGGCGCCTGATCCGACTTGAAGCCGGGCTGCTGGTCGCCCCTCTGGAGCCTTGATGGCACGTCTGCCGCTGTTGCGTCTGTTCAGCCTCGCTATCCGCCAGTTGCTACGCGATGCCCGCGCCGGTGAATTGCGCGTGCTGTTCTTCGCGCTGGTCGTCGCGGTGGCGGCAAGTACCGCCATCGGCTATTTCGGCGCCCGCCTCAACGGCGCGATGATGCTGCGCGCCACCGAGTTCCTTGGCGCCGACCTGGTGCTTGAAGGCAGCTCACCGGCCCGTGACGAACAGATCCGCAGCGGCACCGAACTGCGCTTGATTCATGCCCAGGTGGTGGAGTTTTCCAGCGTCATCGCCACCGACAATGGCATTCAGTTATCGAGCATCAAAGCAGTCGACCGCGCATACCCACTGCGCGGCGAACTGAAAAGTGCCCCCGCTCCATTTGCCGCAGAAACCTCCGGAGGCGAGCCGCAACCCGGCGAAGCGTGGGTCGAAGCACGACTGTTGACCGCGCTGGATCTGAAGATCGGCGACAGCATCGACGTCGGCATGAAAACCCTGAAGCTGACCCGCGTGCTGACCTACGAGCCGGATCGTGCGGGCAACTTCTACAGCCTCACGCCTCGGGTGATGATCAACCTTGATGACCTCGCCGCCACGGGTGTGGTGCAACCGGGCAGCCGGGTCAGCTATCGCGAGTTATGGCGCGGCGAACCGCAGGCACTGGAAACCTACCGACAGCTGATCAAACCGGGACTGGCCGCCAACCAGCGGATTCAGGATGCCCGCGACGGTAACCGACAGATCGGCGGTGCGCTGGGCAAGGCCGAGCGCTACCTGAACATGGCCAGTCTGGTCGCGGTGCTGTTGGCCGGTGTGGCCGTGGCGCTGTCGGCGAACCGTTTTGCCAGTCGCCGCTTCGATGCCAGTGCCCTCCTGCGCTGCCTTGGCTTGTCGCGTCGGGAAACCATGCTGTTGTTCAGTATTCAACTGACGGTACTGGGCCTGGGCGCCGCCCTCAGTGGTGCGGTGCTCGGCTGGCTGGCTCAACTGGGGCTGTTTGCCCTGCTGCATGACTTGCTGCCGGCGGATGTACCGCCGGGTGGGCTGTTTCCAGCGATGGCCGGGATCGGTACCGGTCTGGTGGCGCTCGCCGGGTTCGCCCTGCCGCCGCTTGCCGCGCTGGGTCGAGTGCCACCGCTGCGGGTGCTGCGCCGCGACATGCTGCCGATTCCGTCGAGCACCTGGATGGTCTATGGCGCAGCACTGGGCGCACTCGGTCTGATCATGTGGCGCCTGAGTCTCGATTTATTGCTGACCTTCGCCCTGCTCGGTGGCGGTGTCGTGGCGGCGGTGATCCTCGGCGGGTTGCTGCTGTTACTGCTGAACAGCCTGCGTCGTCTGTTGGCGCGAGCCTCGCTGCCTTGGCGTCTGGGGCTGGGCCAGTTACTACGCCATCCACTGGCGGCCGCTGGACAATCACTGGCGTTCGGTCTGATCCTGCTGTCGATGGCGCTGATCGCCCTGCTGCGCGGCGAACTGCTCGACACCTGGCAAAACCAGTTGCCGAAAAACGCCCCGAACTATTTCGCCTTGAACATCCTGCCGGCGGACAAACAGGCCTTCACTGAACATCTGGTCGGCGTCTCCGCACAAGCGGCGCCGCTGTACCCGGTGGTGCCAGGACGACTGGTCAGCATCAATGGCGAGCCAGTGCAGCAAATCGTCAGCAAGGATTCGGCCGGCGACCGCGCGGTTCAGCGTGATCTGAGTCTGACCTGGGCCGCCGATCTGCCGGCCGGCAACAAGCTTACCGCCGGCACTTGGTGGACCGCGCAACCCTCGGATGACGTACCGGGCGTGTCGGTGGAAGGCAAGGTCGCCGAAAGCCTCAAGCTCAAGCTGGGCGATCACCTGGTGTTCAGCGTCGGCGGCGTCAATCGCGAAGCGAAAGTCACCAGCCTGCGCGAGATCAACTGGGACAATTTTCAGCCGAACTTCTTCATGATCTTCCAGCCCGGTACGCTGAAGGATCTGCCGGCGACCTATCTGACCAGTTTCTACCTGGCACCCGGTCACGATCAGCAGATCGTCGATTTATCGCGAGCGTTTCCGGCGGTGACCATTCTTCAGGTCGAAGCCCTGCTCGAACAACTGCGCAGCATCCTCGCCCAGGTCACCCTGGCGGTGGAGTATGTGTTGTTGTTCGTGTTGGCAGCGGGGATGGCGGTGCTGTTCTCCGGCTTGCAGGCGACGCTGGATGAACGCATTCGCCAAGGCGCACTGTTGCGAGCGCTGGGCGCGGAACGGCAGTTGCTGGTCAAGGCCCGGCGCATCGAGTTCGGCTTGCTCGGTGCGGTCAGCGGGCTGCTCGCGGCCATCGGCTCGGAGGTGGTGAGCCTGGTGTTGTATCGCTATGCGTTCGATCTGCCGTGGCATCCGCATCCGTGCCTGCTGGTGCTGCCATTGATTGGCGCCGCACTGATTGGCGGTGCCGGTGTGTTCGGCACGCGTCGGGCACTGAATGCGAGTCCGCTGACAGTCTTGCGCGAGGGTTGATAGACTCCAGCCTTCGTCACCACAAGAAGTTGCCATGAGCCGTTATCGCCCTCCCCGCACCGCCGGCACCGCGTTGATCACCCCAGAAGGTGAAGCGCGGATGCGCGCTGAATTCCATGAGCTGTGGCATGTGCGTCGCCCGCAGGTGACGCAATCGGTCAGCGAGGCGGCGGCTCAGGGGGATCGTTCGGAAAACGCCGAGTACACCTACGGCAAAAAGATGCTGCGCGAAATCGACAGCCGCGTGCGTTTTCTCACCAAGCGTCTCGAAGCCTTGAAGGTCGTCAGCGAAAAACCCAGCGATCCGAACAAGGTCTACTTCGGCGCCTGGGTGACCATCGAGGACGAAGACGGCAAGCAATCGCGCTACCGCATTGTCGGCCCGGATGAACTGGATCTGAAACTGGGCTTGATCAGCATCGACTCACCGCTGGCCCGCGCCTTGATCGGCAAGGCGCTGGACGCCGAAGTTCGGGTACAGACGCCAACCGGTGAGCAGTGTGTCTATATCGTGGCGATCGATTATCCGTAACGCGTTTCAGCGACGAGTGATCAACCCCTGACGCGCAACGCGGGTCAGTTGCTTGATCATTTCCGGAGCGTCTTCAGCGCTCGGCGCCTGAATCACTGCCAGATCGAAACTGTCACTGGCAAAGCGTGCCAGGGACTCGCCGTCTTCGACAAACTGGATCAGGAACGCGGCAGGACCACCGCTGCGACGTGGCCAACCATCGAGATAACGCAACAGCGTCGGCTGATGTTTGCCGCCAAGCAGAATTTTCGGGTTGCGCTGAGTGATATGTGCCGTGATCGGCGCGGGACGTGCTGGAGGGCGTAGTGCATTCATCGTGTCGTGTCTCTGCCTCAAAAGTCTGCATGGCAGGTGAGAGGCAACACCGAACCAGCGCTTTAGCGGTATTTCGAAGCCCTGTTCCGGCTTCTGACGGCAACTCTCTGAGTCACCTGGCGCCCCGCAAGTAGCTGTTTAAATCGGCGCATGAGCAACATCCTAGAGAACGTGACCGACGAGTGTCAAGAATCAACCACAACAAAAAAGGCCCGCACAATGCGGGCCTTTTGCTTGATTCAGAGCGCTCAACCGGCGATGGCGCGATCCACCGACAGCTTGCCGGCGCCTTCGATCATCACCGCGAGGCTGCCACCAAGCAGCGCCAGGGCGAACTCGTAACCGTTGTTGGCCATGAACAGGCCGTTGCTGATGTGAACGGTGAAGATCGCCACCAGCGACAGGAAGGTCAGCCCCAGCGCCGCCGGACGCACCAGCAGGCCGATGATCAACGCCAGACCGGCGAAGAACTCGGTACCGCCGGCCAGCGTGGCCATCAGATAACCCGGGTGCAGACCAACGCTGTCCATGTACTGCGCGGTGCCCGCCAGACCGTAGCCACCGAACAGACCGAAGAGCTTTTGCGAACCGTGTGCGGCGAAGATCACGCCGACGGCGATGCGCAGAATGGTCAGGCCGTAACCGGCGCGAGTGAACAGAACCTTGTTGATCAGAGAGCTCATGGGGCATTCCTTGTTTTGCGAGAAGTGTGTTGGGATTGGCCGCTATATTAATCAGTTAATTTCATGTTAAAAGCGCAATAATTCCGCCATAACAATCAGATTATTAGATCATTTGCGTGAGGCAACTTTCTGTCCCCGGGGCTCCAGCGATTCTCGCTCCCGGTCGAACGCCAAGTAGTACTTGTTCACGCTATTAACATAGCTGACGGCCCCCATGCCGACCTGCTCCATTGCGATGCGCTCGACCTGGAAGAACCACTGATTGGGGTTCAACCCACGTCGCCGCGCCTCGGCACGCATGCCTTGCACGCGCTCCGGGCCGATGTTGTAGGCCGCCAGGGTGAACGCCATGCGCTCGCGTTCATTGAGTTTCGGACTGTTGAAAAACTTGCGGCGGATCATCGCCAGGTACTTGGCCCCGGCCTGCACATTCGCATCGAGATTCTGGATATTGTTCACGCCGACCCGTTGCGCCGCGGACGGAGTGATCTGCATCAACCCGGTCGGGCCACTGCCGCTGCGGGCGCTCGGTTGCAGGGCTGATTCCTTGAACGCCAGCGCCGCCAGATTCAGCCAGTCCATGTTTTGCGCGTCGGCGTGTTTTTGCAGGGTCGGACGCAGTTTTTCCAGACGCTGGCGGTCAGCCTTGGCCAACGGATAGTGCACTTGATAAAGGCGCCGATAGATCCGCAGAAACTCTGCGTCTTCGTTCGAGGGCTTCTTGTAGCCGACCAGGAAGCGATCGATGCTCGCCCGCAACATCGAGGCATCGCGGCGCACGAACCAGTATTCCTCGCCCGGCTCGCTGATCATCAACTGGCGATCGAAACGCAACCTGGGCAGGATTTTGCCCCAGCGCTCGGCGATGGGTTGCTCGACGATGGTCAGGTGAAATATCCCGCCCTGCACCATCTCCAGTACGTCTTCGACAGCCAGGGTGGGGTCGACCCACTCGATCTTGATCGGCGCCAGTTTGTGCAACGCGAGTTTCTGATTGAGCTGGCTGACCGCCTCCCCCGCCGCGCTGCCGGTCGGCAAGGCCAGGGTTTTGCCGGACAGCTGTTCGACCTTGGTGTAACGGCGCTCGCCCTTGATGCCGACCAGCACCAACGGCACATTGCGGGCAATCGGCTCGCTGCTGGCAACCGCGTGGCCCGGCTGCAGATCAAGCAGTTCTCCAGGCGCTACCACGTCACCTTCGCCGCGCTGCAAGGCACCGAGCAGTTGATCCTTGGCTTTGGGAATGATCTTGAGGGTGATTTCCTGGCCATCGCGGGCGTGGCCATTGAGGTATTGCTCGAAGGCGCGCAGGCGGTGGTATTCGACACCGATGGCCTGGCCCTGAACTTCACCGGAGCTGTTGCGGCTCTGGTTGACCAGCACTCGCAGCACGCGGCTGCTACGGATCTCCGACAGGTCTCGGACCTTGGCGGCCGGCACGGCTTGCAGTGGCCCGGGCAAGCGCGCAACCGCCGTTATCGGCAGCAGCAGCGACGCACACAACAGGAGCAAAACCGAGGGACGATGCATCCACTCTCCGGAAAGAATACAGGGTGTTTTTACCGCTGAACGGTCAAAAACACCGACGAAAACAGAGCGCCTATGAGCGCTGGCAAAGTGCGAGAGACTGGCACAGTGATGGCACCTCTGCCAACCCGGGCTGCGTCACGGCATCAAAAGACAGCTATAACTCTTTGTAGTTCTTGGCTTTTCTTATAAATCTACAGCTCTGGTATGCTTTCCGGCCTTCGGCCCGAGGTAGAACCATGCAACTCATCGATATCGGCGTCAACCTGACCAACCCAAGTTTCGCCGAAAAACATCAGGCCGTGCTCGACCGCGCCTACGCCGCCGGGGTCTGCCAACTGGTGCTGACCGGCACCAGCGTCGAGGGTAGCGAGCAGGCGCTGGAACTGTGCCGGCAACTGGATGACAGCGGGCAACGACTGTTCGCCACCGCCGGCATTCACCCGCATTCGGCCAGTGATTGGAACGCTGACAGCGCACGTCGTTTGCGCAGCCTGCTGCAAGAGCAAAACGTGGTCGCCGTGGGTGAATGCGGGCTGGATTTCAACCGCGATTTCTCGCCGCGCCCGCAACAGGAAAAAGTGCTGGAAGAACACCTGGCACTGGCCGCAGAACTGCAACTGCCGGTGTTCCTGCACGAGCGTGATGCCAGTCAGCGCCTGCTGGAAATGCTCCGGGACTTCCGCGATCAGTTGCCCGCTGCCGTGGTGCACTGCTTTACCGGCGAACAAAAAGCCCTGTTCAGCTATCTGGATCTGGACCTGCACATCGGCATCACCGGCTGGATCTGCGACGAGCGCCGGGGCACCCATCTGCACCCGCTGGTCAAGGAGATCAAGCGCGGACGGCTGATGCTCGAAAGCGACGCGCCGTACCTGCTGCCGCGCACTCTGCGACCGAAGCCGAAAAACGGCCGCAATGAGCCGGCGTATCTGAGCGAAGTACTGCGCGAGGTAGCGCTGCATCGCGGCGAGAGCGAGGACGACCTGGCGGCACACACCACGGCGTGCGCCCGTGCGTTCTTCAACCTGCCCACCCTCCCCTGACACCCCAGAATTTCTCTGTGGGAGCGAGCCTGCTCGCGAAAGCAATGGTTCAGACAGCAACGATGTCGACTGACACGGCCTCTTCGCGAGCAGGCTCGCTCCCACAGGGGAGAGTGCGGTCTGTTGACTCATATCAAGACGTCTATATCTGCGTAGCGGCACAATGCTGGCACCTTGCCGAAACTGTTTCCGCTATCAGAGAAGACCTCCATGGGTGCCTGGCTTAGCAATATCTCGCTGAAATACAAATTCTGGGCGGTCAACGCGGTCGCCTTTGTCACCACCCTGCTGCTGGTGCTGTACGCCGTGCAACTGGAGCAACAGGCCCGCAGCCACGCCTCACAAGCATCCGCTCAGGCCCAGGCACAATTGCTCAAGGCCTGGCCGACCGGACAGGCCTTGCCCAAGGCTGACCAGGTGCTGACCTTCAAACGCGGGGAAGCGCCGCGCCTCAACGATCAACCCGTACTGGAAATCAGCGACAGCAACGGCTGGAACGCAATCAATCACCTGCCGCTGTTCGGCGACAACCCATTGATGGGCGCTGAAGTATTCAGCCGCGCCGATGGCCAACAGGTCGCAGTCATCGCCTATGGTCCAAGCCTGGCGCAAGTGTTCAGCGAGCGTTTTGCCAACTACGCGGTGGCGGTGTTCATCCTGATGTTCGCGATGCTCTGCGCGTCGCAGTTGCTGATCCGCTTCCTGCTCAGCCAGCTCAACACGCTGAAGGACGTGATGCTGCATGTCGAGAAAAGCGGCGACCTCTCGGCCCGCGTACCGTTGGCCTGCAAGGATGAAGTCGGACAGATGGCCAATGCGTTCAACGCGATGCAGGCCGGTTATCAGCGCGTGGTCACGACGGTCGCCAACACTGCGCGGCAACTCGATGTCGGTGCTGCACGCCTGGCGGCGAGCATGAACGAGGTGCGCCACGGCATGCTCGGCCAGCAGAGCGAAACCGATCAGGCCGCCACCGCGATCAACGAAATGACCGCCACGGTTTATCACATTGCCCAGCATGCCGGCGCCACCCGCGATCTGTCGCAGACCGCCGATGGCCTCGCGGGCAGCGGCCAGCAAGTGGTCATTCGGGTGCAGCAATCGATTGCCGGACTTTCCAGCGGCGTGCAGCAGACCGCCGAGATGATCCAGCGCCTGGCCGAAGACAGCCAGAAGATCAACGGCGTGGTCAGCGTGATTCACAGCATCGCCGAGCAGACCAATCTGCTGGCACTGAATGCCGCCATCGAAGCCGCCCGGGCCGGCGAGATGGGCCGCGGTTTTGCCGTGGTCGCCGACGAGGTGCGCAATCTGGCGAAACGCGTGCAGACCTCCACCGATGAAATCACCACCATGGTCTCGGCGTTGCAGGCCGGCACCCGCGATGCGGTGGACTTCATGCAGGAGAGTTCGTACAAGGCCGACGACTGCGTGCAACAGGCGCAGGAGGCTGGCGAGGCGCTGGCGGAAATCACCGGCGCCGTGGCGCAGATGCGTGAGAGCAACACCCAGATTGCGGTGGCGGCCGAGCAGCAGAGTCAGGTAGCGGAAGAGATGAATCGGGCAGTGGTGAGCATTCGTGATGTGACCGAGAACACGGTGCAGCAGACCGTGGATTCGGCGACCACCAGTAATGAGCTGGCGACGTTGGCCGGAGAGTTGAGCAAGGCCATCGGTCAGTTGAAACTCTAACGGCCGCTTCGCGAGCAAGCCCGCTTCCACAGGGGATCTGCGGCGTACACAAATCTGCTGTGCGGGCTTGCTCGCGAAGGCGTCAGCCGGGTCAGCATCAAATCCGGCGATGACGCCTATCACCGCAATAGCCAACCTTGATTCGCCGCCCTACCCGCCCCGGCCTATTCTTCAATCATGTGTTCAACATGGATCGAGGAGTAACCAACATGGGCAAACGTCACCCCAATCTTCCCGCGTGGCAATGGCGCGCGTACCCGAACAATCACCAGCACCCGACCAATCTGGTGTTGCACCTGATTGCCGTGCCGTTGTTCATCGTCGCGTTTCTGTTGATCGTGTCCGGGGTGTTCAGCCTGAGCCTGGCCAGCGTCGCCATCGGCGTGATCGGTATCGTCGCGGCGCTGGGTCTGCAGCGCCACGGCCACAGCCTGGAGGCGCAAGCCTCCGAGCCGTTCAGTGACCGCAAAGATGCAATGTCACGCTTGCTGGTCGAACAGCTCCTGACCTTTCCGCGGTTTTTCCTCAGCGGCGGCTGGTGGCGCGCCTGGCGTGAGCGCCACCGTCGGCATTGACTCATGCAAAAATCGTCACGGTCTGTCGACTCATGGCGATCAACTCTCCTTCCGCGCTCCACAGTTTCGCGGCGACATGGCCGTAGCCGTCGGCGGCGTACTCGATGTCAGCCAGGTATTTGCACCAGTCCAGCGTGCTCAAGTCGCGTAGCGGCTGAACGAATTCAATGGTCCAGGTCAACGTGCTGCCCGGTGCCGGTTTTTTCAGGTACGGCAACAGTGCCGGCGGCCATGCATCCACTAGCGCCAGCAGATGCGCTTCATTGACCGGCTCTTCCTTGACGTCTCCACGCAACCGCACCCAACCGCCCATTTGCCGCGATTTGTTGCCGGTGAATGGCATGCCGCCGACACTCCAGCGCATCGACAGGTGACGCATGAACTCCGGGGTCACACCCTTGATGCAGGGCAGCTCCGGGCATTCATCCCAATGTTTCATTTCGGCCGCCGGATAAGCTGCAACGGCCACTTCCGAAGGTCTGGAAGCACCAAAGCTGCCTTGCACGATCGTCACCACCTGCCCGTTCTGCATCGCACGCCCCAGCACCTGACTGACCGCCTTGCCTTCGCGCAGCACATCGACTTCAAAGCGCACCGGGACTTCTGGCTCCACCGGGCCGACGAAGGTAATAGCCAAAGAGCGCACCGGGCGATCTGCGGGGACCTTCGCGCGCATGGCTTCATATTGCAGCGCCGCTACCAGGCCACCAAAACTGGCCCGACCCTGGCCCCACTCGGCGGGAACGGTCAGTTCTGGATCGCGGCGGACCGCATCGAGCAGATCGGAAAAGCGCATGACAACCTCGGAAAGCGAAAAGTGTATGCAGCGATCTTAACCAGCATGGCAGAGCGCCGCAGCGTCTATTCCGGTCAAATGGACTGACAGAAAGGCCTTAAGGCCAAGGAGATATTCGAAGGTGGGAGCGGACTTGCTCGCGAAATCAGTAGATCAGTAGATACATCGGTGACTGATATTCCGCTTTCGCGAGCAAGCCCGCTCCCACAGGGGTTCTATGGAGGGTCAGGATTTGAAGCAGGCAGTGCTGAGTTTTTCGAGCACTCGATCCGCCTTGGCTTCAGCCTTGATCAGGCCCGCCTGCCAGGTCGCAACGCACGGTTGCAGATCGCTTTCCTGCTCGGCCCGCGCCAGCCACTGCCAGCAATCGTGCCAGTCGCCCAGCGCGCCCTGTGCCGACTTCAATCGCGCCAGCGCCGCCGCAGGCAAGCGATCCAACTCCGGATACGCTTCAATGCCATAGCGCACGCGCTTGATCAACAAGCGCAAGCGATGCCGATCGTGGGCCGGATCGCGCAGGGCCTCGTCGAGTTTTTTCCATTGTTTGTGCAGGCGTTTTTCGATCCGCGTGGCCAGCCCCTTGAGCAGACCCTGACGTTCAGACGCACGCAGGAATCGCGGGAAGGCGTCGAGGATGATCAGCAGCGAAGCCACTTCCGCACTTGCTGCCAGTGCCGGATAGGCCTCGGCCATTTGCGCCATGCGTCGCTGCGCCGCTTGCGGTTGATCATGCTTGAGCAGATACGCCGCCAGCACCTCGCGATCACGCCACGGCGTGGTCACCTGCCCCACCGCTGATGCCGCCACTTCCAGCTGCTCGACACCGGGCAAGCCGCGCAATGGCCGCAGCAGGCTGCGCAAGCGCCGCACCGTGGTGCGCAAGTCATGCAGCGCTTCGGGGTCGGTGCGCGCGGTCAAGCGCGCCTGACACGCCAGCAGCCGCACTTCCAGGCTCAGGACATGAGCCACCAACCGATCCACCAACGCAGACATCACTTGCTCCTGATTCAAATGGCTTGAAGGACCAGTCTGCCTCGGGAAGGCAGCCGCATCCTTGCGTCAAGTCAGCAGCTTAGCGGCCGGCGCGGGATTCGCGAATATAGAAACGGGCTTTCTCGGCCTTATTGCTGCAGCCCTCGAAGCCTTCGAATTGCTGCTGGGTCTTGGCGGCCGTCAGCAACGACAGCGCCTTGGAATAGCTGACCGTACCGGCGAAACCTTCGGCCTTGGCCAGGTCCAGTTCATGCCACGCCGCATCAAGCTGAGTGCCACAGCTGTCACGATAAGCAGTCTTGCCCGCGCAACCGGCCAATGCCAGTGCGATCAACGGCACACAGATCCAGGCTTTCATCACTTACACCTCAAAATAGGTCAACAGTCGTGCAGTTAAGACGGTGCGGCGAGGAAAAAGTGCCTTGGCGCCCGATGAATCTGCGGTGACTCAAGGATAGCGTCGAGTGGTCACGGAGTATCGAAAAAACGACGCCCCCGCCGCCCCGAACGACCCTGCCGATTGTCGCCCGCCCCAGGATAGGTGCATTGTGGAACCTTGTCGGGAGGAAGTCAGATGAAAAAGCGTGTCGCACTGGTGCTGGGCTCCGGTGGCGCCCGGGGCTATGCCCATATCGGGGTCATTGAGGAGATCGAAAGACGCGGTTACGACATTGCCTGCATTGCCGGTTGTTCGATGGGCGCGGTGGTCGGCGGGATCTATGCGGCGGGCAAACTCGACGAGTACCGCACCTGGATCGAATCCCTCGACTATTTGGATGTGCTGCGGCTGGTGGACGTGAGTTTCCGCCTCGGCGCGATCCGTGGCGAAAAAGTCTTCGGGCAGATCCGCAAGATCGTCGGCGAGATCAACATCGAGGACCTGCGCATCCCCTACACCGCTGTCGCCGCCGACCTCACCAACCAGCAGGAAATCTGGTTCCAGGAAGGCTGTCTGCATCAGGCGATGCGCGCTTCGGCGGCGATTCCCAGCCTGTTCACCCCGGTGATGCAAGGCAACCGGATGCTGGTGGACGGTGGCATTCTCAACCCGTTGCCGATCGTGCCGGTGGTGTCCAGCCACTGCGACCTGATCATCGCGGTCAACCTCAACGCGACCAACCAGCGGCATTACAAATTGCCGGTGATCCAGCGTCCGCCAGCCTTTCGCTCGCGCTTCGACAGCCTGCTCAGTTCGCTGGGTTCGAAGATGCCGTTCCGGCGCAAACAGGCCGAGCAGTTGCTATTGCTTGAGCAGGAAGCCCTGCGCGCGGAAGCGGCGGACATCAACCCCTGGCTGGAAGGCAGCGAACCGGAAAGCCAGCAGCCGGCGGCGGCACCCGAACGCGAAGGCGCACCGAAATCCGCCACCGGTTCTTTCATCATCGACAACGTCGGGCCGGCGTCACTGCTGGACCTGATCAACCAGAGTTTCGAGGTGATGCAGACCTCGCTGGCGCAGTACAAGATCGCCGGCTATCCGCCGGACATTCTGATCAACGTGCCGAAGCGCGTGTGCCGGTTTTTCGAGTTCTACAAGGCGCCGGAACTGATCGCGCTGGGGCGTGAAATTGCGCGGGATACGCTGGACCGGTATGAGAGTGAACAAGGCTGAAATCCCGGCAGCCTGTCAGGCCTCTTCGCGAGCAAGCCCGCTCCCACAGGAGTTGGGTGATCCAATGTGGGAGCGGGCTTGCTCGCGAAGAGACCAGACCAGACACCCCTAAAAACTACAGGCTGCCCTCACTCAACAACCGATACCCAACCCCCGCCTCAGTCACGATAAATCGCGGCCGTGTCGGATCATCCGCCAGTTTCTGCCGCAAATGCCCGACGACAATCCGCAGGTAGTGACTGTCTTCGGTATGCGTCGGCCCCCAGATGTCCTTGAGCAATTGCTGCTGGGTGATCACCCGCCCCGGGTGCCGCGCCAGTTGCGCCAGCACCGCGTACTCCTTGCGGGTCAGCGCCACTTCGGCGCCATCGAGCAACACCCGCCGATAGGCCAGATCAACCGTCAACGGGCCAAACGTCAACGCCGCTTGTTGCGCTTCGCCGGCCGGTGCCTGGCGCAACAAGGCGCGGACCCGGGCGAGAAACTCCTGAATGCCGAACGGCTTGGTCACGTAGTCGTTGGCGCCGCCATCCAGCGCCTGGACTTTCTGCCCTTCGCTGGCCCGCACCGAAAGCACCAGCACCGGCGCGGTGGCCCATTCGCGAAATTCGCGCAGCACCTGCTGGCCGTCCATGTCCGGAAGGCCGAGGTCGAGCACCAGCAAGTCCGGTTTGTTCAACGCGGCCTGGGCCAGGCCCTCGGCGCCGGTGCCGGCTTCCAGCACTTTGTAGCCTTGTGAGGCGAGGCTGATGCGCAGGAATTTACGGATCTGCGGTTCGTCATCAATGACCAAAATGGTCGCGGTCTGGCTCATGAATTCACATCAACGCAAAAGATTGGCAAGAGAGTAGCGCAGCCGGGCTCAGGCTTCATTGTCCATCCCCGGTTGCGCCTGCAACGGCAAATGCAGGGTGATGCTGGTGCCGCGTCCGTCGATGCCGTCGGCGACGCTGATCCGCCCGCCATGCGCACCCACCATACCCTGACAGATCGCCAACCCCAGACCGGTGCCCTGGCCGCCGCGATCACCCCGGGCAGCGGTGTAGAACATGTCGAAAATCTTCGCCCGCTCATCTTCTGGAATCCCCGGTCCCTCATCGCTGACCGTGAAAAAAATCTCTTCACCGCTCGCCCCGGCGCTCAATTGCAAACGCCCATGGGCAGGCGAAAAACGCGCAGCGTTTTCCAGCACATTGACCAGCGCCTGTTCGATCAGCGCCGCATGCACGAACAGCAGCGGCAACTCGGCCGGCACGTCGGTGCTGACCTGCAACGGCGCCAGCACCGCACGCAGGCGATTGAGCGAGCTGCCGACAATGTCGGCCGGCGCCACCCAGTCCCGCGCCAGCTTCAACGCCCCGTGGCCGAGACGGGTCATGTCCAGCAGGTTCTGGATGTAGCGGTCGAGGCGTTCGGCCTCATCACGAGTGCCTTCGAGCAACTCGCGGCGATCTTCCAGCGGAATGGCTTCGCCGAGCGCCAGCAAACTATCGATGCTGCCGCGCATGGCGGTCAGCGGTGTGCGCAGATCGTGGGACACCGAGGCCAGCAGCGCACTGCGCAATTGCTCGGTTTCACCGTGCAGGCGCGCGGCTTCCAGATCGTCCGCCAGTTGCGCCCTGGCCAGTGCCTGAGCGAGTGGCTGACTCAACGCGGTAAGCAGGCGTCGGCGCTGGCCGCTCAAGGTCTGGCCCTCTTTGGCGCAGACCCCGAGCAGCGCAAGCGGCCCGTCCTCCACCGACAGCGGCCACCACCACCAGCGGCCGAATGGCAGCGTGCCGGTGCCCATGCCCGCCGGTTGATCGTGCTGCCAGGCCCAGTCGGCGGCGGCACGTTCGGATTCGGTAAATTCCAGCGGCCCGCCGGTCTCGACTTTCCAGCCACCCTGGCCGTCACGATTGAGCAGGCACAATTGCAGATCGCTCCAGCCATTGAGGTGTTGCGCGGCGGCGCTGACCACCGCCTGACGGTCGGTCGCCGCAGTCAGTTTGCGCGACAGATCGAGCAGTTCGGTGGTCTCTTCCTGAGTGTCACGCAGGGCCTGCAACTGCCGCCGCTGGCGCGCCGCGAGATTGCCGGTGAGCGCCGCCATCAGCAGGAAGAACAGCAAGGTCAGGACATCTTCTTCGCGCTGAATGGCGAAGGAAAAATTCGGTGGAATGAACAGAAAATCGTAAGTCAGAAACGACAACGCCGCGCAGGCCAGCGCCGGCCCCAGACTGCTGCGCACCGCCACCAGCAACACCGCCGCGAGGAACACCAGCGAGATGTTCGGCAGCGGCAACACACTCGACACCGCCCACGCCAGGGCACTGGCCAACACCGTGGCCGCCAGCGCCAGCGCATAGTCGAACCAGACCAGCGTCGGCGTGACCCGCAGGCGCGGTTGAGGGTGTTCATGGTCGTTGTCGAGAACGTTGATTTCCAGTCCGTGAGCCTGGCGCAACAAGCGTGCTGCAAGCCCACCACCGAACAGGCGACGACGCAGGCTCGGTCGCGACTGGCCGACCAGCACCAGGCTCGCACGGCGTTCGCTGGCGTGTTGAATCAGGGTCTTCGCCACTTCACCGGCACGCAGCAGCACCACTTCGCCACCGAGGCGTTCGGCCAATTGCTGAGCGCTTTGCAGACGCAGCCGCGATTGCTCATCGCGCACCGTGCCGTTGTCGACGTGCACCAGGCTCCACGGCAAATGCCGCCGCTGGGCCACGCGACTGGCGTGACGCACCAGGCGTTCGGCATGGGCATCACCATCGACGCCGACCAGCAGACGCCCGCGCACCGCCGGGGCCGCCTGGCCGAGTTGACGATAGCCTTGCGCGAGATCGTTATCGACCTGTGCCGCCGCCGTTTGCATCGCCAGTTCGCGCAGCGCGGTGAGGTTGGTCTGAGTGAAAAACGCATCGATTGCCGCCCGCGCCTGTTCCGGCACGTAGACTTTGCCTTCGCGCAGACGCTCAAGCAGTTCGCGCGGCGGCAGGTCGATCAGCAGCAGTTCGTAGGCTTCCTGCAGCACCCAGTCCGGCAGGGTTTCGCGCACCTGCACGCCGGTGATGCCACGCACCTGATCGTTGAGGCTTTCCAGGTGCTGGACGTTGACCGTGGTGTACACGTCGATGCCGGCGGCGAGCAGCTCCTGAATGTCCTGCCAGCGTTTGGCATGGCGGCTGCCGGGGGCGTTGGTGTGCGCCAGTTCATCCACCAGCACAAGCTTCGGTTTGGCCGCGAGCAGGCCGTCGAGGTCCATTTCTTCGAGCATCACGCCGCGGTATTCCGAGCGCACCAGCGGCTGCTGCGGCAAGCCGCCGAGCAACGCTTCGGTTTCGGCCCGGCCGTGGGTTTCGACGACGCCGGCGATGATTTTCACACCTTGGCGCAATTGTGTGTGCGCGGCCTGGAGCATGGCGTAAGTCTTGCCGACACCGGGGGCGGCGCCGAGGAAGACTTTCAGCCGGCCACGGCCGTCGCGGGGCAGGTCTGCTAACAACGCGTCGGCGCGGCCGGAGTCACTCATGCTTGATCTCTTCAGTCAGATGTTTATGTGTTACCTGTGCGGGCCTCTTCGCGAGCAAGCTCGCTCGCACATTCTGGAATGCATTCTCCTGTGGGAGCGAGCCTGCTCGCGAATGGCCGTGCCGCAGATTTAGAGCTTCTCGAGCGCCATGTTCAGCTCCAGCACATTCACCACCGGCGGCCCCACCAGCGGCTGTTCGATGTGCGCATCGAGCAGTTGCTGCAAGGTCGACACCGGCAGGTTGCGGGCTGCCGCGACACGCGCCAGTTGATAGGCAATTGCCGCCGGTGGCAAGTGCGGATCGAGACCGCTGCCGGAGGTGGTCAGCAACGCCAATGGCACTGGCCCCTGACCGGGCACCTGCAACTTGTTGGCGTCGTCGATCACCCGGGTGGCCAGTGCCGGATTGCTCGGCGCCAGGTTGCTGGCACTGCTGGAAACCGTAGCAAAAGCACCCGCCGAAGGACGCGGATGGAACCACGCATCACCGACGAAATCCTGGGCGATCAGCGCCGAGCCACGCACCTTGCCGTCGGCGTCGTGGACCAGACTGCCGTTGGCCTGTTCAGGGAAAGCGACCTGCGCAACACCGGTTACCACCAGCGGGTAGGCCACGCCGGTGATCAGGGTCATCAGCACCAGCAGGCTCAGGGCCGGACGTATCATTGTGGACATTGCAAAATCCTCGAATTCGTTGGGCAACTTGGGTGGAGTGTCAGGGAGACTTCTTCCCCCTCACCCCAGCCCTCTCCCCCGAGGGGAAGAGGTTAAAGGGAGCCGATCCTGGTGTTGTTCAAGACCTGAGTTCGGCTCGGTATTTCAGGTCGATCCAGCTCCCGCAAACACCTCGGTCGGTCCCCTCCACCCCATGAAGAAGGTTTAGGGTGAGGGGCTCTTTCAGTCTCAAACCAGATGCAGCGCCGTCAGCAGCATGTCGATCGCCTTGATCCCCACGAACGGCACCAGAATCCCGCCCAGTCCGTAGATCAGCAGGTTGCGGCGCAGCAATGCCGCCGCACTTGCCGCCTGCACGCGCACGCCACGCAATGCCAGCGGAATCAGCACCACGATGATCAAGGCGTTGAAAACAATGGCCGAGAGAATCGCGCTCTGCGGACTGGTCAGGTGCATGATGTTCAGCACGCCCAGTTGCGGATAAATCGCGGCGAACAGTGCCGGCAGAATCGCGAAGTATTTGGCGACGTCGTTGGCGATGGAAAAGGTCGTCAGCGCGCCACGGGTCACCAGCAATTCCTTGCCGATCTGCACCACGTCCAGCAGCTTGGTCGGGTCGCTGTCGAGGTCGACCATGTTCGCCGCTTCGCGTGCTGCTTGCGTGCCGTCGTTCATCGCCATGCCGACGTCCGCCTGGGCCAGCGCTGGTGCGTCGTTGGCACCGTCGCCGCACATGGCGACCAGACGACCGTCGTTCTGTTCGTGACGAATGCGTGCCAGTTTTTTCTCAGGGGTAGCTTCAGCGAGCACGTCATCGACGCCTGCTTCTGCCGCGATGGCCGCTGCGGTCAACGGGTTGTCACCGGTGACCATCACGGTGCGAATCCCCAGTTTGCGCAGCTCGGCAAACCGCTCGCGAATGCCCGGCTTGACCACGTCCTTGAGGTGGATCGCACCGAGCAGTTTGCCGTCGGCGCAGACCAGCAACGGGGTGCCGCCACTCTGGGCGATCTTGTCGATTTCCCGCGACAGCGCAGGCGCCAGATCGGCACGCTGTTGGCCGAGGAAGGCCAGCAACGAATCCACTGCACCCTTGCGGTAAACGCGGCCCTGATAGTCGACACCGGACAAACGGGTTTCAGCACTGAATGGCACAGCGGTCAGGCTGTCCAGCGTCGGCTCAGGCTGCGGGTGCAGACCGCGCAGGTATTCAACGATGGATTTGCCTTCAGCGGTTTCATCCGCCAGCGAAGCGAACAACGCGCCTTCGGCCAGTTCGCGACCATTGACGCCAGGCGCGGCGTACACCGCGCTGCAACGACGGTTGCCGAAGGTGATGGTGCCGGTCTTGTCCAGCAGCAGCACGTGCACGTCACCGGCCGCTTCCACCGCGCGACCGGACTTGGCGATCACGTTCAGGCGCACCAGACGGTCCATCCCGGCGATACCAATCGCCGACAGCAAGCCACCGATGGTGGTTGGAATCAGCGTGACCAGCAGCGCCACCAGGAACACCAGCGGCAGGTTGCCGTTGGCGAAATGGGCGAACGGCTGCAGGGTCACCACCACCAGCAGGAAAATCAGGGTCAGACCGATCAGCAGGATGTCCAGCGCAACTTCGTTCGGGGTCTTCTGGCGTTTGGCGCCTTCGACCAGTGCGATCATGCGGTCGAGGGTCGATTCACCCGGGTTGGCGGTGATCTGCACCAACAGCCAGTCGGACACCAGTCGAGTGTTGCCGGTGACTGCCGAACGATCGCCGCCGGACTCGCGAATCACCGGCGCCGATTCGCCAGTGATCGCCGCTTCGTTGACGGCCGCGATGCCTTCGATGACCTCGCCGTCACCGGGGATCATCTCCCCCGCTTCGACGCGCACCACATCACCTTTGCGCAGGTTGGCAGCAGGCACCACCTGGAAGCTGCCATTGGCCATTTTACGCCGCGCGCTGAGGCCTTCGCTGCCCGCCTTGAGACTGTCGGCGCGGGCCTTGCCGCGACCTTCGGCCAAGGCTTCGGCGAAGTTGGCGAACAGCACGGTGAACCACAGCCACAGGGCAATCTGCGCAGCGACGAAAGTCGGCACGACGTTGTCCGGGATGAAGCACAGCACGGTGGTGAAGATCGCGGTCAGTTCGACCACCAGCATCACGGGCGAGCGCACCAGCTGGCGTGGGTCGAGCTTGACGAACGCTTGCACCAGCGCCGGGCGCCACAGGGCCGAGATCGCGGTTTTCGCTTGTTCCGGTGCCTTGATGGCAGCGGGTTTGATTGCGGGCATATTCATCATTGAGTCCTCAGAAGCCCATGCTCAGATGTTCAGCGATTGGGCCCAACGCCAGGGTCGGCAGGAAGGTCAGGCCGCCCACCAGCAAAATGGTCACGGTCAACAAGGTCACGAACAGCGGGCCATGGGTCGGGAAGCTGTTCTGGCCGATCGGTGCGGTTTTCTTCATCGCCAGGCTACCGGCCAGTGCCAGCACCGGCAGGATGTAACCGAAGCGCCCGATCAACATGCCCAGACCGAGCATCAGGTTGTGGAACGGCGTGTTGGCACTCAGGCCACCGAAGGCCGAACCGTTGTTGGCGCTGGCCGAGGTGTAGGCGTACAGCAACTGGCTGAAACCGTGCGGGCCGGGGTTGCTGATGGTTGCCGCCGGGCCAGGCAGGGCCGCCGCGATGGCGCCGAGGACCAGCACGCCAACCGGCATCACCAGCAAGGTCACCACCAGCAATTGCACTTCCCGCGCCTGCAGTTTCTTGCCGAGGTATTCGGGGGTGCGGCCGATCATCAGGCCGGCGAGGAACACCGCGATGAGCACGTTGAGCAACATGCCGTAGAGCCCGGCACCGACGCCGCCGAAGATCACTTCGCCGACCATCATGTTGACCAGCGCGACCATGCCACTGAGCGGGTTGAGGCTGTCGTGCATGCCGTTGACCGAACCGTTCGACGCGGCGGTGGTGGTCACCGACCACAGCACGGTGGCGGTGGTGCCGAAGCGCGCTTCCTTGCCTTCCAGCGGTGCAGTCTGCTCGACGGCGACGTTGTTCAGCGCAGGGTTAGGCTGATATTCGGCCCACAGCGAAGTCGCGCCGCCGATCAGGAACAGTGCCAGCATGCAGGCGATGATCGCGCGGCTCTGACGCTGGTCCTTGACGTAATGGCCGAAGGTGAACACCAGCGCCACCGGGATCAGAATGATCGAAGTGACTTCGAACAGGTTGCTCCACGCGGTCGGGTTCTCGAACGGATGCGCCGAGTTGACGCCGAAGAAGCCACCGCCGTTGGTGCCCAGTTGCTTGATCGCAATCTGGCTGGCCGCCGGGCCGAGCGGGATCACTTGATCAACACCCTGCATCGTCACGGCATTGACGTATTGCGCGAAGGTTTGTGGCACGCCTTGCCACACCAGGTACAACGCCAGCAGCAGGCACAGTGGCAGCAAGCCGTAGAGGGTGGCGCGGGTCATGTCGACCCAGAAGTTGCCCAGGGTCTTGGTCGACTTGCGCCCGATGCCACGGCACAGCGCAACCAGCACGGCGAGGCCGGTGGCGGCGCTGACGAAGTTCTGCACGGTGAGACCGACCATCTGGCTCAGGTAGCTGAGGGTCGCTTCACCGCTGTAGGACTGCCAGTTGGTGTTGGTCATGAAACTGACCGCGGTGTTGAATGCCTGAGTCCACTCCTGGCCCGGCAGGTTTTGCGGGTTCAGCGGCAGGTGATCCTGAAACAACAGGATCGCGAACAGCAGCAGGAAACCGGCGAGGTTGAACGCCAGCAGCGCCAGCGTGTATTTCTGCCAGCTCTGTTCAGCCTGTGGATCAACCCCGGCAATGCGATAGCAGCCGCGCTCGACCGGGCCGAGAATCGGCGTCAGCCAGGTGCGCTGACCTTCCATCACTTTGTAGTAGAAGCGCCCGAGGAACGGCGCCGGCAGCAAGACCACCGCGAAAAACGCGAGGATCAGCCAATAGTCATAACTGTGCATAGCCGCTCCTAGTTCCGGTCCGCGCGCAACAGCGCAACCAACAGATAAATGAACAGCCCGGCTGCCAACAGCAGGGACACCCCGTCCAGAACGCTCATGGAAGATCTCCGTGTTACGGCGTATTGCCGCGTGTGGAGGCATTGTCGGAAAGGAGGCTGTAAAGGAACGAGACCGAGGGGTGTGGCGGGGCATAAAGAAAGCGTAAAGAGTGGGTTTATGCGGGTGTTACAGCAGGTTTTTGCGCCGTCAGGCCGGGCCTCTTCGCGAGCAGGCTCGCTCGCACAATTTGAAATGCATTCCCCTGGGGGAGCGAGCCTGCTCGCGAAGACGGCATAACCGTCAACATCGCACTCAACTGGCGCACAAAAAGCCGTTATTGCGCCGCGAACATCCCCGATACGACAGCTTTCAACTCATTACGACTTGTTTCACAGCAATGGCACGCCCACTGCACACGCCCTCCCCCGAGCTTTCCAAACCGTTCAGGGAGCATGCGCATGAACACACAACTCAAACCCACGCTGGGCACCCTGCACCTGTGGGGCATCGCCGTCGGGCTGGTGATTTCCGGCGAGTATTTCGGCTGGAGTTACGGCTGGGGCGTGGCCGGCACGCTGGGCTTTCTGGTGACCTCGTTCATGGTCGCCACCATGTACACCTGCTTCATCTTCAGCTTCACCGAACTGACTACGGCGATTCCTCACGCGGGCGGCCCGTTCGCCTACAGCCGGCGCGCGTTCGGTGAAAAAGGCGGACTGATCGCCGGGCTGGCGACGCTGATCGAATTCGTCTTCGCACCACCGGCTATTGCGCTGGCAATTGGTGCTTATCTGAATGTGCAATTTCCGGCGCTCGACCCGAAACACGCAGCGGTCGGTGCCTACGTTGTGTTCATGACCCTGAACATCCTCGGGGTGAAACTGGCGGCGACGTTCGAGCTGATCGTTTGCGTGCTGGCGGTGATCGAATTGCTGGTGTTCATGGGCGTGGTCGCGCCGGCGTTCAGCTTCAGCAGTTTTGCGCTCAATGGCTGGGCCGGTTCCGATGTGTTCGGTGCACCGGCGATTGCCGGGATGTTCGCCGCGATTCCGTTTGCGATCTGGTTTTTCCTCGCCATCGAAGGCGCGGCCATGGCAGCCGAAGAGGCCAAGGATCCCAAGCGCACGATCCCCAAGGCTTACATCAGCGGCATCCTGACGCTGGTGCTGCTGGCGATGGGCGTGATGTTTTTCGCGGGTGGTGTGGGTGACTGGCGCACGCTGGCAAACATCAACGACCCGTTGCCCCAAGCAATGAAAACCGTGGTCGGCGACAACTCCGGGTGGCTGCACATGCTGGTGTGGATCGGCCTGTTCGGTCTGGTGGCGAGTTTTCACGGGATCATCCTCGGCTACTCGCGACAGTTCTTCGCCCTTGCCCGCGCCGGATATTTGCCGGCCTCGCTGGCGAAACTGTCGCGCTTCCAGACCCCACACCGGGCGATCATCGCCGGCGGCATCATCGGCATTGCCGCGATCTACAGCGACGGACTGATCAACCTCGGCGGCATGACCCTCACCGCCGCGATGATCACCATGGCCGTGTTCGGCGCTATCGTGATGTACATCATGAGCATGCTCAGCCTGTTCAAACTGCGTAAGTGCGAACCGAATCTGGAGCGTACTTTCCGTGCGCCGTGCTATCCGTTGGTGCCGATGATTGCGCTGGTGCTGGCAGTGGTGTGCCTGGTCGCCATGGCCTGGTTCAACGCGCTGATCGGGCTGGTCTTTCTTGGCTTCATGGCGGTCGGCTTCGGCTACTTCCTGCTGACCGGTCAATTGCGTGCTGACGCCCCGGCGGATGCAATGCTGACGGGCCGTTGAGGGATTTCGGGTGCACCGGGCATAACCGGCCTAGAATGGAACCACTGCGAACTCACTTCGCTCAAAGTGGTATGCAGCGTCTGTGGTGAAACCCTCGCCCGTCGAGCTGCCATTAAGGAGAGCCGTTATGCCCTGGTATGCCTGGTTGATTCTGGTCGTTGCAATCGGCTCGATCGTTGGCGGATTGATGATGCTGCGCGACACCGCCAACAAGGTCGAACTGACCGATGAAGAACGTAAGCGCGTTGCGCAGCGCAACGCCGAAGCGGACATCAAGGACGCACAGGATCGTTGAATAAAAAACCCCGCCGGAACAGGCGGGGTTTGTTTTTGTACAGACTTTTACTGGCTGCGTATGTCCGGTAGTGCCCTCAAGGATCATATTGGACTGAGCGGCGCGCTATTAAGAAGTAGAAGTACAGTCACCATGTCATTTTCCTTGGTTAAGATGGCGGTCTTGTTGCGGAGAGTTCCACATGCGTTACTCGCAAGATCATAAAGCTCAGACCCATCAACGAATCATCAAGGAAGCTTCGGCGCGATTTCGCAAGGACGGCATCGGCGCCACCGGTCTGCAGCCGCTGATGAAAGCACTGGGGCTGACCCATGGCGGCTTTTACTCACACTTCAAATCCAAGGACGAACTGGTCGAAAAAGCCCTGCAGGAGGCGAGCGATCAGGTCGACGGTTTGTGCGCAGAGATCTTTGCCCAGGAAAACCCGCTGCACGCGTTTATCGACACCTACCTGTCCGAATGGCACCAGACCTCCCCGCACGAAGGCTGTCCGCTGCCGACGATCTCTTCAGAACTGGGCCTGCGCGGCCATCCGAGTCCGACCAGTGATGCCGTACTCATTGCCCGACTGAACCAGATCGAGAGCACCCTCAAAGACAACAGCGCCGACGAGGCCATCGTCATCATGTCGACGCTGGTCGGCGCGCTGTTGCTGTCACGCAGCGTCGCTGACGCCGAGTTTGCCCAACGCATCCTCGACGTCACTCGCGATCACCTCAAGCAATCACAGGACTAAGCCTGCCAACGCTTGAACAGCACACTGGCGTTCACCCCGCCAAAGCCGAAACCGTTGGACAGGGCATATTCGATCGGCATCGAACGCGCCTGACCATGGACGATGTCTACGCCCGCGCTCGCAGGATCGGGGTTATCGAAATTGAGCGTCGGCGGCACGATCTGATCGCGTATAGCCAACAGGGTGAAGATCGCTTCCAGCCCGCCCGCTGCCCCGAGCAAATGCCCAGTGGCTGACTTGGTCGAGGTCACGGCGATTTTATTCTCTGTGCCGAACAACCCCTTGATGGCTGCCAACTCGCCAAGATCGCCGACCGGCGTGGAGGTCGCATGTGCATTGAGATGCTGCACCTGATCGGGCGTGACACCGCCCTGCGCCAATGCCAGCGCCATGGCACGACGTGCCCCGCTACCGTCCTCCGGCCCGGCGGTGAGGTGATAGGCATCGGCGGTAGTGCCATAACCGACCAGCTCGGCCAAGGGCTGCGCTCCACGTGCCAGCGCATGCTCCAGCGATTCGATCACCAACAGGCCCGCGCCCTCGCCCATCACAAAGCCATCGCGCCCACTGTCGAACGGCCGTGAGGCGCGTTCGGGGGTGTCGTTGTAACCGCTGGACAGTGCTCGCGCCGCTGCAAAACCGGCCAGGCTGACCCGATCGATGCACGCCTCCGCCCCGCCGCACACCGCTATATCCGCCTCGCCTGCGCGAATCAGGCGGGCCGCATCGCCAATCGCCTGAACCCCGGCGGCACAAGCAGTTACCGGTGCCCCCAGTGCGCCTTTCAATCCGTGCTCGATCGACACGTGTCCAGCGGCAAGATTGACCAGAAACGATGGAATGGTGAACGGCGACAGACGACGCGGACCGCGACTGTCGGTGGTGCGCACCGCGTCAGCTATCGCACCGAATCCGCCCACACCGGAACCGATGATGGTCGCGGTGCGCACCTGATCCTTGTCCTCGGTCGGGTGCCAACCGGCCTGCGCCAACGCCTGCCGCGCCGCCTCCATGGCAAACAGGATGAAGCGATCCATCTTCTTCTGCTCTTTGGGTGGCGTGGCACGATCCGGATCGAAACCGGCCTCGGCATCCTCCGCCATTGCCGGTACTACGCCGCCGACGCGGGTCGGCAGATCAGCGATCACCGCGTCCGGTAAGTTACGCAGGCCGGAACGCCCGGCCAGCAAGCGCTGCCAGACAATCTCGACATCACTGCCCAAAGGAGAAACCAGCCCCATGCCGGTAACAACAATTCGACGTTGACTCATACCACAGTTACCTCTGATCAGTTCTTGTAGCGTTGGGCTGCCGAACTGCGCGACAGGTTCGGCGCCATGACATGCCGGGCACGAACAAAGGACTGCCATTCACCTTCGTCAGGCAGCGACGGGATGGTGATCAACTCGCCCTGATCCAGACCGGCCAGCGCCGCATCGACCATCTCACCCGCCTCCATCACCATCTCCGCCGGAATGCCACTGGCATCAATGCCCGAGCGCTCCCAGATTTCGGTGCGGGTAACGCCCGGTAATACCGCTTGTACCTTTACGCCGGTGCCTTCGAGTTCGGTGTTGAGCGACTGGGTCAGGCTTAACACGTAGGCTTTGCTGGCGCTGTAGGTCGCGTTGAAACGCTCGGGAAACAGCGCCACCACCGAGGCAATGTTGATGATCGTGCCACGACCAGCCTGAGTGAAACTGGCGGCAGCCGCCGCAGCCAACAGGGTCACGGCGGTGACGTTCAACTGGATCAGGCGCTCCAGTTGCTCGGCGTCAGCATCGGCCAACAGACCATTGGCTGCCACACCGGCGTTGTTCACCAACAGGCTGATGCTCGAATCACTGCGCAGGCGCTGCTGGAGTTTCAGCAGATCATCCTTTCGCGTCAGATCAGCTTTGAGCACTTCGACCTGAACACCATGGGCCTCGCGCAATTGGCTCGCGGCACTTTGCAGACGTTGCTGATCACGGGCCACCAGCAGCAGATCAAAGCCCCGCGCCGCCAGCCGCTGTGCGTAAACGGCACCGATACCGGACGATGCACCGGTGACAACAGCGGTACCTTGAGACTGAACCGAATTCATGAGGGTGCTCCTGAAACAGGGGGAACATTAACCTCCAACCCACCAGGTCTGGAGGTGACGGAAATTATTATAGGCATAATACCAAGACAATATGATACCCATAATTTTCAACTCACCGACAGACGCGTGAGCCTCCCTCCACCGAATTTCCGGCATCCGAAAACAGAAAGGCCGGTCAATGACCGGCCCCTTGGCGTTGAATAATCAGCTTAGTTCACTTCCAGCTTCTCGCGATTGCGATCGAGAATCGCCTTGCCGATGCCTTTGACTTCCAGCAGCTCATCCACCGACGCGAATGGCCCATTAGCATCACGGTACGCAACAATCGCTTTGGCCTTCGCCTCGCCTATCCCGGACAATTGCTTTTGCAGAGTTGCCGCATCTGCACCGTTGAGATCGACCTTTTCACTCGGGGACTGCGCCTGGGCATCAGTCACCATCGGCGCCTTTTCGGTGGAAGAAGTAACAGTAGGCGCTGCAATTACGGCAACTGAAGCACCGGTAAGCAGAGCAAAAACCAGAGAGTAGAAAAAACCGTTACGCATAAATGACGCTCCATGACATGGTTTGAGAAAGCAGCTTTTCCCAAGCTGCTCTTACAAACCTAGGCCATGGAGGACAGGTGTCAAAAATGCGTCTATTACAGGATGTGAAACAATCAGGGTTCGAGGCGGCGCTGCTGGTAAATCCAGTCGACGATTTCGCCGTCGGGGGTATAACCGCTGACGGTTTCGCGCAGGAGTTGGCGAACTCGGGAATAGTCGTCCCTATCTACCGCAGCGAGCAGATCGTTCAACTTGACCTTGAGTGCATCCCAAGGCAGATGGTCTTCATTGGCTGTCATGATCATCGGATGGGGCGTGGCCGCCACGTTATCGCCGATCAACAACTCCTCGTAGAGCTTTTCACCAGGTCGCAATCCGGTGAATTCGATTGAGATATCGCCCTGAGGATTGCGATCGGAACGAATGCTCAATCCCGACAAATGGATCATTTTCTCTGCCAGCTCGACGATTTTTACCGGCTCGCCCATATCAAGCACAAAGACATCGCCGCCCTGCCCCATCGAACCTGCCTGGATGACCAGTTGGGCCGCTTCGGGAATGGTCATGAAATAGCGGGTGATTTTCGGGTGCGTGACGGTCAGCGGGCCGCCGGACTTGATCTGGCTGTGAAACAGTGGAATCACTGACCCGGACGATCCCAATACATTGCCGAAGCGGACCATGGTGAAACGTGTCTTGTTGACCCGGGAAACGTTGGCTTTGTCGCCGAACAGGACCGGAGCAACCTCACGGCTCAATGCCTGCAGTGTCAGCTCGGCAAGTCGTTTGGTGCTGCCCATTACATTGGTTGGGCGAACGGCCTTGTCGGTCGAGATCAGTACGAAGTTCGACACACCGGACTGCAACGCGGCCTGGGCAGTGTTCAACGTACCAATGACATTGTTCAGCACGCCTTCGGCAATGTTGTGCTCAACCATTGGCACATGTTTATACGCAGCCGCGTGATAAACCGTATCAACCTTCCAGGTCTTCATCACATCAAGCAATTTGTCCTGATGGCGGATGGAGCCAAGGATGGGCAGCAAGCGCACAGAAATTGATTCACGGATGCAGCGCGGCTCCAGTTCGGAAAGAATGCTGTAAAGATTGAACTCACTGTGTTCGAACAGTAAAAGCGTGGTCGGGCCTAGCGAAAATATCTGCCTGCACAACTCGGCACCGATCGACCCCCCAGCCCCAGTGACCATGACAGTCTTGTCCTTGATACAGCGTTCAAGCAGGTCAGGCTGTGCTGGCACGGCATCGCGTCCCAGCAAGTCGGCAATGTCGACCTCCTGGATATCCTCGACCTTGACTCGGCCACTGGCCAGATCGGTGAAATTGGGTACGCTGCGAACATGGAGCGGGAAACCTTCCAGCATATTGAGGATTTCCCTGCGCCGAGCACGGGTCGACGATGGCAGCGCGAGAAGAATCTCCTGCGCACCCGTCATATCGATCATCTGCTGGATATGCTTGGGCTTGTAGACCTGAAGACCCGAAATGGAACGCTCGGCAATACCAGCATCATCATCAAGAAAAGCGACCGGACGCATGACGCGGCCCATGCGTAGTGCAGCCACCAATTGATTGCCGGCGACACCGGCACCGTAAATCGCAACCTTGGTAAGGCCGTCATCACGATTGGCAAAGGGGACATGCTGCGCTGCGGTAAACCAGTCGCCCATAAAGTACTGACGCATGAATAAGCGCAGACCGCCGATGATGACCAGGCTCAACCACCAATAATTGAAGATGATGGAACGCGGGACAACGGCTTCGTGATTGCTGTACCAGAACACCACGAGGGCCAGGATCAACGACGAAAGGCTCACGGCCTTGACGATAGCGATCAAGGCATCGTTGCCAAAGTAGCGCATGACTGCCCGATACATGCCAAAACGCACAAAGAGCGGAATCGCGATCAGCGGCGCTGATACGAACAGCCAAAAATGCGCCCTGAGAGGGTTGTACATATCGTCGACACCAAGGCGCACAATGAAGGCCAGCCAAAGCGCCAACCAAACGAGTACGACATCGGTGGCTACCTGAATCAGCCTTTTCTTGCGGCGAGGTAACCCAAGTAACAAAGCCCGAAATCTATCCATAATGCTTTCGTTCTCATCAACTTTCGATACTAAGTCCACGACTCAGGCAATATCCCTGAAGAATACAGCACCCGTCAGCCGGATGCGCCATTGTCATGGTCCTTGAGTGGCGCCTTCCAGTGCACCGGCGTGATATTTAATAGCCAGCAGTACCAGTGGAACATAAGCCAACACCACGCCGGCCAGCCCCGGAAAATCAAGCCGCACAACGCAGAATGCAATGGGCAGCAACCAGAAAAGATTAATCAATCCTACGCACAGCGTAACCGGCAGATGTTTACCCACCTGACGAGAGGCAAACTGATAAGCATGCGAACGATGAGCCTCATACACTTTGTCGCCCCGCAGCAAACGCCTCAAAAGAGTAAATGTCGCGTCAACGATAAACACCCCCATCAGGATCAACCACGGCCAGATTAACTCGGGTTGCTTGAATGCGGCCTGAAGCGAGAGTCCGGCCAACACAACGCCGAGGAAGCCACTGCCAGCATCACCCATGAATATCTTCGCAGGTGGGAAATTCAAAATCAGAAAGCCGGCAACACAGGTGGCAAGTAACAGCGGTGCCAGGATCAGCTCGAAATGCTGCGTGATGCTGTACAGCACAACCATCCCCAGACAGGTTGTCACCGCTTCGACTGCGGCGATTCCATCGATGCCATCCATGAAGTTGTAGAGATTCAGCATCCAGACCAGATAGACGGCAGACAGCACCAGCCCGATCACGCCCATATCGAGCGCAAAACCCGCCATCGTGATCGTTGGAAATGGACCGAGTGGAGCAATGACCAAAACGGCTGCTGTGAAGTGTCCGATCAGGCGCCAACGCGCAGCTATATGGCGATGGTCATCGATAAAGCCAATTATTGCGACGAGCGCCCCTGCTCCCGCGCTACTCATAAGCGTCGAACTATCGACCTTTGAGAAAAACCACGCAAGTGTCAGAAATACAAGATACGTCAATACAAACGCCACACCACCACCACGTGGAGTCGGTACTGAGTGGGAACTACGCGAATTGGGGACATCCAGAAGTTTTCGGTGCAGCGCGTAATGACGCAAGTAAAGTGTCAGTGCAAACGACATGACCAGGATCAACAGCATCCACAAAAAATAATAATCCATCACAATCCGTCACCCTGTAATTCTCGTCGACCAAGGACACCGTGTTTCGCAGTAATTGTGACTTCGCTGATATGTGCAAAGAAAACAGTTACTGGAAACACATTTATCTTTAGCCCCCTATACAGCGGCTTTTTCCACTTGCGGCACAGACTCCTGAACCGACACTTTCTTAGTCGAACGGGCATATTTCTGCATCAGTGGACGCTCAAAGAAATGCCAGGACACGGACGCCAGCGTAATGGTCAACACCAGAGCCAACACTACAATTTGTTCAAAGCTCAGCCAATTCAGACGCTTGAGCGAAAGCAGCACAGGAAGATGCCAGAGGTAGATGCCGAAGGAGATCTCTCCCAGATAAGTGAGCGGCCACAACAGGCGCTTGACCTGGACGCTTGGGGTAATCACGCAGGCAGCAAAAATGATCATGCCAAATGATACTGCAATGAAGGTTCGGAACAACACGACCATCACCGGGATGTCCCAGAAACTGGCGTGTTTCCAATAGATGGAAAGCATCAAATAAAACACTGCGGCGGCGACGGCACATACGCCCAGCGCAACAGGCAGCTTCTGACAGTAGTCAAAAATCCTGTGCCCCAAGTCACTGCGAAACAACTTTGCCATCACAATACCGATGGCGAATTCATCCAGCATCCCCGGCAACTGTGTCGAGACCAGAAAGATCTTGAAGGGTCCCATTGCATCAGGCTCGACAAACCAGACCGTCCCCAACCGCCACGCCCAGGCCACCATCAAAAACGCAAACAGCACTTTCCAGATGCGAGCGACGTACAGCCACGGGGAAACCACCACCATCAGTGCGTAAAACTGCATCTCGGTCCCCAGCGACCAGTTGCTGCCGTTTATTGCACCGTGAAAGGCGGGAAAGAGGTTATGCAGGAAAAACAAATGCGTAAGCAGATTTGCCCAAAATCCCTGAAACATGAGCTCAGGCATAATGAAAGCGATGAAAACAAGCATGGTCAGGTAATGAAGTGGCACGATCCGGGCGATACGACGCCGGATGAAGTCCGCGCGAAACCCTTGCGGACCGAACTTATCAATGCCTGAAAACGCTGCGAGGCCGATCACCAGACCCGAAATTACAAAAAAAAGGTCAACTCCCATCCAGCCAATTCGAAACCAGCTCAAAATACCCTCAGCTGGAAACGCCTTCCATGAGAAGTGTTCGATGATGTGATAAATCACTACAGATATAGCTGCAAATCCCCTTAACAAATCGATCAAGGGAAAGTGCAAAGATCGACGCTGCTGTAAAATTTCCGTAGTCATAATCGCAATATCAAGCCAGTGTGAGTCGAACTACCCTGTGCGTCTGACTTCATTCCATTCTCAGGACACAGGACAATAAAAAAATCGGCCAGCCCGCATGACGGGCTAGCCGATGTGCAACATTAACCCAAGAGCTTATTCTTCAAACCCCGAAGACCCTGGTTGCGCAGGACTTCCCAGCCCTTCTTGGCCATCTCGCCACCGGTTCTCGGATTCATGATGGATTGCTTCAGCAGGCCACCCAGGCGCGACCAGTCCACGGTTTCCATACCACCACGAAAACCTGGGGTCAGCACTCGCGAGAACTCGAGCAACGCTGCCGCTTCTTGCTTCTTGTCGTGGAACTGCGGGTATTCGACCTTACCCTGAGTTTCCCACCAAGCCTTGTAACCGGTGGCATCGAACGGTTCCGGGAACGCACGCTGCAAGTCGATACGCTCACGATAAACAGCGCGGGCGCCCTTGCTGATCGGAGTGCCATCAGAGTATTGACCGTAGGCCCACACTTCTTTGGCAAGCGGATCTTCCGCCAGCTTCTTGGTTTCATCGTCGTACCAGTTAACCAGCTTGCTGACTGCCGAGTTGGTACCGCCATTTTTCGCTGCCATGACGCGGTGAGCACCGCTGTCAAAACCGGTGAAGTGATAAAAGCCCAAAGGCTCGCCGTTCACCAGGTAAGTCCCGTTGTCATCAATAGTGATTTCACGGGTGGTCAGGTTCCATGGTGCGACGTTATGGCGAGGTGTGCGCATGATCGCGACACCTTCAAACAGCGCAGGTACCAAGTCGATCCACTTCTGGTCGGTGAACAGGCCATTCGGGATATCGGCACGGCAGAAGTGATAAATCCGCTCACCCCACCAGTTGGCGAAGGCTTTACCGGTATCTGTTGCTGCAACGGCGGCGAAGCCCAGGTTGTAGACACCGTGCTTCAGGCTGCAGATTTCGTTGTCCATCACCGCGGCAAGGCTGGACTCAGGTGTAATCTGGTGTGGCGTCAACACGACATTGGACTCATCGAGTGCAGCAACGATGTCATCCAGGCGCGAGAAGGCAACGGTGTCCGGATCCAGATAGATAACTTTGGCGGTATCCGGCAACGCGAGCAGTCGTGACAACGTGAATGGCTTGATGGCCGTGGCGAGCTCAACGATGGTGTGGCAGAACGCCCAGGCTTTCCAGTGTGGAATATTCAATTCGCTGAGGGGAATAACCTCGTCGAAAGGCTCGCTGCTCAGGTCAATATTGTCACGCAACTCATCAGCCAGAGCCAAATGCAGGCGCCATTCTGGATGGTGCTCACGCAGCGAATTGAACAACATCCTCACTTTTGGAATGTAGTTGAATGCCGCGCTGGTGAAAACGTGCACTTGAGTCATTTCCAATACTCCTAAACCGAATAAATTCTTTTATGAAACATTACCAGCTCACTCAGAACTGACGGCACGTCGAAGTTCTTGAGTATGAGCGCTTTTTGATAGCTGGCAAGACGTTCTGCGGGTGCCCCTAGATCAAAACTGGCTACGGGCAATTTCATTTCCATCAACTCTTGGACGACGTAAGAGAACGTTTCTGGCCAAATGGACGGGAACAGCATGACATTCACGCCCGAAGATTCGATCAATTTTGCCAGATCGTCATGCTTGTAGTGGCCGGTTTGTGTAACCACCGACGCATCACACTGCGTCTCGATCGAACCGATGATGACAATCTTGATGTCAAGCTGCTGACTCATGATCTCTTCAGACAAACGCTGGACAATCTGAGCCCCTTTATGGAGCCCGATCTGCCCCACCACCCCGATTCTGAGTTCGGAGGTCTGGGAAGGTTTCACTGCGCCAAAATCGATGTATTCAACCACATGCGGCTTGACCACGGCGCGCGACAAATCAATAGATGGATAAGCCTTGCACAGCAGTTCCAGCGTGTTGGTGGAGAAGGTACGCACCTCATCCGCAACACTGAGGACAGTTCCCCACAGCGCTCGCCACTGATGCATATCTCGAGCACTGAACAGCGAAGTAAAACCGTTGTGGTTATTCAACAAGCACGACTGGCACTTGCTAAGGTCGGGGATACCACAATACTTGTTGGTGTCATCAATCAGGAAGTGTGAAGGACACACCATGAAAAAATCGTGGACCAGCAACAACAACTTTGAATTGAGCTCTTTTTTCAGTTCAATAATAAGTTGTGGGATCTCTTCCGAGCGTGCAAATGAAACGCCCGTATTGTAGACGATCTCGTCAATCTTCAGCGACTTGCACAGCTCGATCAGAAACTCGTAGCCGGGAATCGACAATGTCTCACTCGTCGCGCCTTTCCTGACCATGAGGACATAAGACAATGTGGCAATATGGAAGCTGAAAATATAAACAACTTTCCCTTCCTGAATTTTTTCTGCGACCAGGCGTTCGCGATAATGGTTGGCACCGCCACCCAGATCATGATCAATAATCAGGACCGAGGATTGCGAGCCCGTAACACCCAACTGATCGCGTGCGTTCGACACATCATTTAACGAACCCGAAGGACGGTTACGAGTATATCGCTGGATTTTCTCGACCAACAATTTAAACTTCAACTGCCTGATCAACGACAAGCCACGTTTGAAAAACGCCCAAAACTGTTTCGCCAATGGCAACGCATTGGCTGACGTTTTCTCTAAAGAAATTAGCGAGGAAACCGAGACAGGAAGTTCTACCGAAGTACCATCGGCAAACTCAATCAAAAGAAATAAGTTATCACCACTTTCGGCATCGGTTTTACAACTACCATACATTACAAAACCGGAATGCAAGGCATTTTGCTTGCCGGAAAAATGAGAGGAGACATCTTCCCTCGGATTCCCGTAGCTAGCTGGAATTGCTTGAAAAGAGCCATTTTTGGTCTTGACCGCCAGTTTAACGCCTACGATCACCTTCTCTTCGTGAAAAGCCCAGCCAAATCCAAAATAAGTCTGGTTCCGCAGTACTAACGAATCAACGGACCAATGTAGCTTTTCCACTATCAATTCCCTTCACTTTTTTTAATAGCATCGAGCTCAGCCAAACGAGAAATTGCCAATTCCTCCGCAAAAGTCTTGGCATCTTCTGTAAGTTGTAGCCTTTCCCTTAAAGCTTGATTCTCTGCATGGAGCCCAACAATCTCATCCTGCTTTTCAGTATTCTCTTTGAATGCATTGAGTTCATCCAATCGAGAAATGGCCAATTCCTCCGCAAAAGTCTTGGCGTCTTCTGTCAGTTGTAGCCTTTCCCTTAAAGCTTGATTCTCTGCATAGAGCCCAACAATCTCATCCTGCTTTTCAGTATTCTCTTTGAGTGCATTGAGTTCATCCAATCGAGCAATGGCCAATTTCTCCGCAAAAGCCTTGGCGTCTTCTGTCGCTTGCAACTGCTCCGACAGTGAACGAAGCTCTGCACCAAACTTTTCGGACTGCTCTATGCTTTTTACATTGAGCGCATCAAGCTCGCCCAAGCGGGAAATGGCCAGAGCGTCAGATTCATCCTTTGCGCTCTCAGTCAGACTCAACTGTTCTCTCAGATCATCATTCACCGTGCAAAGGAAGTGAATTCTGTCCATTGAGCTAACGTTGGCGTTTAATGCATCCAGCTGCGCCAAGCGGGAAATCGCCAACGATTCTGCGTAGCCCTTGGCGTCTTCCGTCAGTTTTAACTGATCCTGAACCTTTTGAATTTCGGAACAAAGGCTGTTTATCTCATCCAGGCGTCCGAACGCCAGATCCTCAGCGTACTTCTTGGCCGTCAACGTTTCGTTAAGGCGAGCGTGGAGAGAGACCTTTTCAGCGCTGCATTCTTGCAACTCCAGCGAAACTCTATTGAAAGCACTACGCAATGCATTTCGCGCAACTTCGTCCAATGCCGACAAAATAAAACATTCGGAAGCCACAGAGGACTTCGATGCAATATTCAGTGCCGAGGCACACTGAACGGCACCGTCGATGATTTCCACGGAGTCATTCAACGAGAACATGAAGGGTTGATCGATATTTCCAACAAACTCCAACATATCAGAGCTCAAACACTCAAATGCGAGCTTGACTCCCTGCTTCCACATGCTGATCGCTTGTTCACGCTCACTCGCATTCCAGTGAATCATACCGGCATGATAGGCCGCACTGACCTGCTTTGTTCCAAGTGTCGGCGTGATACTGAAGATCTCGCTATTCACAACACTTTTGTAATACTGCAGCGCTCGCTGTTGCAAATTGGCACGGTGGCAAAATCGAGCCTGAAGATAATTTAACGAAACACACCATCTGCGAACATGCGGATTATCCGACCGATCATTTTTCAGATACAAATCAACCGCGTCACCCCAGCCCAACAAGTCTACCGCCGAATCCGCCTCGAAGTATCGCCACCCGAGGATAGCCAATGCAGCACCTTGGTCTGCGCTGGCATCACTGGAACGTGAGAGTATCTGTTCGGACAATTTGAACAGTTGTTCAGCACTCTTTATCCTCCACGGAATTTCCACTACGGAATGGACAATCCATGGATTTTCGTAATATCGAGCAAAATCAACGAGGTGAGTCTTGCCATTAAATTCCGGCAGGTTTCTCTCTTCATACGGCGCAGAATATTTTACGAGGGGACTTCTGAAAAACGAGAGAATCCAGTTACTCTCAGCTGTCTGCGCCTGAAGTGCAGCAATGCTCAGACTTGATTCAAAAAGCAGCCCCTTGGCCTCAAGAGCTGATTTATTCTCGGGGGAAATATCCCCGTCAGAACACGAATCGTTCGAACACCGAACCAGAAGACGACCTCCAGGCCGTAGCTTCTCCGCTGCAAGAGCAGTGAGAAGCGCAAGTCCTGCCGAATCCACAACAGCATCGATGCAAACGATCGTATCGATGTCACGACCTGATTCGGGAACAACGCCCTTTAGAGCAACTGCATCAATTGCGCCCTCGGTCAATACTGAGAGAGGGATCTCACTGAATACGAAATTTCGTGCAATCGAGTGGTTTTTAAACAAGCGCAGACTTGCATTCGAACCCAGAAACAGAACGTCTGACAGAGGCGAAAAATACTTCGTTGCCAATTCCTTATAGGCTTCGATATCCAGCAGAGACTTAGGAACGCCACTGTCACGCAGGTTCGCAAAAGTGCTCAATGGATTGGCAAGCAGTTTGTGAGCGAATACGGATTTGTATGCCTCGGGATTCGCTATGGCACGATGAGCCATGTCGACGATATCTTCTCCCGTCCACATCGCGAACAACCCGCCCAACTGCTCCAGCGTCCCCTCAATCTTCCAGGTATTGGAAGGTAGGGCAACAAATGGAGTGTTCGCGAGTAAAGCCAGATAGACGGCGTGGTGGCGACCTGTAATAACAAGCTTCGCTGCGCGAAACTTTCTTAAAGTATCCCGCCAGTCATTTACACTGTTTTCATATTCAAGCGGAAAGTAAACACAATCAGCAGAAAATTCGACGTTGGCTCTTTCCAGAACCTGCCTTACATCCTCTCGAGACAAATGACAGTCGGTGATAATGACCTTGTCACGATAGTTTTCGTCAACACCTGGGTTGAACCGTGCTCCAACAATCGAATCGGATACAATTCGCGAGTCAATGCCCAGGCTAGACAGGTATCTGAATGAGTTCACCTCTCTGACGGTCAAGTCATCAAGCTTTGCCAGGACATCGAGATAAACAGGTACATCCTGCAAGACCGCATTCACCAAAACAGTGCGCTTGCCCAGCTCTTGAGCATAGGCGAGGATGGCAAGCAAATGAAGGCCTGATCCGTGATGGATCGTGCCTTCACCATTGACCACCACAGCATCCACTGCAGAAATTTCTGCTGCCAGGGCACTATTTGCAAGAAAATCACGGGTCGATTTTTCGTCACCCTGCCACAGATCATGAAACTCATTGACGAAGTGTCGATATTCGACGATTGCCCCCACTTCCGAGAGCATTCTGTCGTGAGCATCCGACACGGCAAGGCAACCTATATGGTGATAGCTGCTGGTGTCATTGAAGATGGCAACTTTCATGCTGAATGCTCTATAAGTTTTTGTTCAAAACCCAAATCGCAAATTCCGCCAACAACATGCTCTTGCTGTTTGATTGCAACAGTAAAGAAGGCAGCTTCGTCCATCCAATGCAATATCTGTTGCGACCCATAATACATATCATGCTCACGAGTCACCGTCGCCTGGACCTCGTATAGGTTTGCACCAAGCGTACAGGCAGCATTGAACTCCACCGCGAACTCTGTACCTGCGCTGAAGTTCTTCAGCCAAATAATTTCAGACGCGTCAGCATTCTTCAGTGAGGCCCGCATATCATGATTCAATGTGCCCCATGAAGTAATCTTGACGCCTTCCTTGTTTCGAATACGAAATGCAACGTTGACATTATTCAGATCAACGTTCGCCCGCAGCGAGACCTTGATCGTGAGGCGCTCGCCAATATAAAAATGCGAGACCTCAACACCTTTGGAATCGAGGATTTTCACACCCAGAATTTCAGCTTCCAGATCACCAAAAGACTTGATCTTGTTATGTTTCTCCGGAAGTTCAACGCCTTTGACCTTTGCCTCTTTAACAGCCGCTGTAGTGGCTGCCGCATTGGCCGTCAGCTTTGCACCGTACTCAAGAAAGCTCTGGCGTTCATCCTCATGAAGCATCCGACGATACTCCAGAACGACGTCAGATGATTTACCCCACATCTTCCTCACACCTTTGTGAAGAAGCAAAGCTCGGTGAGTCAGGGTGCGAACGCTTTCCTGATCGTGGGAAACAAAAAGTAGCGTGGTGCCATCAGAAATCAGCTTTTCAATCTGCTGAAAGCAGCGCTTTTGAAACAACGCATCGCCAACTGCGAGCGCCTCGTCAACGATTAGGATGTCCGGAGTCACCTGGACCTGTACGGCAAACGCCAAACGAACCAGCATCCCGCTCGAATATGTTTTAACCGGCTGGTTAAGGTGATCACCGATATCTGCGAAAGCAGCGATGGCGTCAAAACGGTCTTCGATTTCTTTCTGGGTCAGGCCGAGAATCGTGCCATTCAGAAAAATATTCTCACGACCGGTAAAATCTGGATTGAACCCCGAGCCAAGTTCAAGCAACGCAGCAATCCTGCCAAATGTCTGCACGCTGCCGGTGGTCGGGTTCAGTGTGCCGCAAATCATTTGCAAAAGCGTTGATTTGCCCGAACCGTTTCGGCCGAGAATACCAATCGACTCTCCTCGCTTGACCTCAAACGAAAGATCGCGAAGCGCCCAAAATTCTTTGTAGTACTGCTTTCTCACTGGAGAAAGCATTTGCAGCAAGCGGTCGCTGGGCTTGTCGTAGATGTGATAGCACTTGCTCAGGTTCTCAACTTTGATCGAGATATCAGAGGACATCGGCAAACCCCTTTCTTGTTTTTTGGAACCAGGCGAAACCCAACCAGCACACGACGACGGAGACCGCCATGCAGATTGAGTAGAGTCCCCAATCAATACCTTGCCCAAAAAATAATACGCCTCGCGCCAACTCAATTACTGGGGTCAGAGGGTTCATGAAAAGCAGGCTGCGGAATTCTTCAGGAATGGCTGTTGCCGGATAGAAGATCGGCGACAGAAACATCAGCGTGGTCGTAATAATGCCGATCAGTTGCGATATATCACGCAGAAAAACCCCGGACGCTGCGAGCAGCCAGGAAAACCCCATCACAAACAATATAAGAGGTAAAAAAACCAAAGGAATAAGAAATACGGTCAAATGAGGAGTACCAAAAAGCAAGGCATACGCTGCAATCCAGACACTCAAACTGATAAGCGCATGAAATAGAGCCGCCCCCATGCTGACCCAAGGCAGAATCTCAAGAGGAAAAATCACTTTCTTTACATAATTTATATTACTTGTAATCAATAACGGTGATTTATTGATACATTCAGCAAAAAAGTTATAAACCAGCAGACCGGCAAACAGCACCAGTGCGAACTCGACTTTAGAGTCACCTCCTCCGCCCCAGCGCGCCTTGAAAATAACACTGAACACGAGTGTATACACACTCAACATAAATACTGGGATCAGGAATGACCACAGGATACCCATCATGGAGCCGCGATAACGCCCAACAATTTCGCGCTTGACCAAAGCCTTGATAAGTCCGCGATTTTTCCAGAAACTACTGACCATATTCAGGGGCGAAATTGAAAACTTTTCCATTACCAGCACACCTCAGCATCGCTCGGGAGATTTCCTGCACCATCTGAAACGATGCGTAACTGCCTAACGTTAATTCCCACAATGATCGACTCGCAAGACCCAAAATGTTCTGCTACACCGCTCATAAAAATCACAGAACCATCCACTTGACCAAACTTCATTTTAAATCCATCTCATTGATTAGAGAAAAGCGAATGATTAGTTAGCCATGTGCAAAACAGCACTTTCATGACAACTTCCAAAAACCACTCCACTTTAACTCCACCACATTAATCCTTTAAGCAAGATTGGTAATGCACCCCAAGAGGAAATATTTCGACTCAAAACTCAACGGGATCCACTACTCTTAAGTACAAAAACAAATATAAAAATACCCCCCATTATACATCAGAACAAAAAAAAGATACAGCCCCAGTAATTATTGTTAATATCTGCAACCTAACAACATTCCAACCGCACTTCCAAAGTTCCAGACCAACAATAATTTATTGTTGGCTCTCGAGAAACTTTAGTGCAGTTTTCTTCAACTCCACCTCTGGAGAATAAGGCGCAGACCAACCGAGAGCCGCCTTTGTTGCCGTAATGTCAACCTGCAAAGAACCACAAACTCGCTGTATGACAGAGTGCATTCCACACAATCTCAAGACCGCCCTGAGCACCACTTCGGGAAAAGGTATCAGCAACGCCTTGCCACCGATTGTCTCTCGCAGGCAACGCAACAGTTCGCTAGTGGACAAATCTCTGCCATCGCTGACCAGGAAGGTCTGATTCCTTGCACCAACGTGATCAACACAGGTGACAATCAGATCCACCAGATTACTGATACCCACCATACTTCTACGATTATTGATTGCGCCCATCGGCAACGGCAACCGCCTCGTCAGCACGCTCATCATCCGGTAGAAATTCGCCTTTACACCCGGCCCATAGACAAGTGGAGGCCTGATAATGACAACCTCCATCCCGGTCTCTTTACCGATACTTTTCAGCGCCTCTTCCGCCTCGAGCTTTGAAATGCCGTACGCATCAAGAGGCGCCGGGATATCATCCGCCTTGAACGGATGACCTGGCAGCGTCACCTCACCGTTAACCTTGATCGAACTGATAAATATGAAGCGTCTGACCCCTGATTGCGCCGCTTTTCGCGCCAGCTTCACAGTACCGTCGACATTTATTTTTCTGAAGGCTGCGAGCGCATCTGGTGCTGCCTCTTTCATGACATGCACGCGCGCCGCCGCGTGAATCACCGCATCTATATTCTCGAACTCGGGCAGCTCATTCGAACTGGCAAGGTCGAACATTACCGTGGGGCACAATCCTGACAAACACGATGCCCTTCTGACGACAGCTACCGGAGTCAGGACCCGATCAAGCAATAATCGGAGAACGACCGCCTCACCGACAAAGCCGGTAGCACCTGTAACCAATACTCTTCGGGAAGTCATCTTGCCTTCCCTCCTAACAGAGAAGTTAACCAACAGGTAAAGAAAAACAACACTTTGTCACGCAATCGTCGCCGGCAACTTGCAGCACTCAGTGATAGTTTGAGTAACTGCCAACGCCCCAGCTTCGACCAGCGCCGAACAAAAGGATCCGAATCCAACCCCACCAACCGCACAATCAATCGCACCTGATCAAACCACCAACCATCATGGATCGTTTTGTATCGAGCAATCAGATTGGAAATTCCGGTATTCGCGCCCACCTGATTGTGCTCGTGCTGCCGATATCGCATAGAAGGCAAAGGATCTATGAACCAGCGATATCCATGGCTGCGCGCAAAGGCGTAACAGAACCAGTCATGCAATGTGACACCCTGTAGCGAATGCCAGTTGGCCAGCATTGATTGCTTCAGGTGTTGCGCCAATGCGCGACTGAATACATAGGTACAACCTGGACCTGCCGCCTCGAATATATGATCCCAGGCAACCTGAGGCTGCGCCTTGTTCAAAACAACAGTTCGCCCATCCGACCAAAAGGCCGTGACGTTGCTCGAATAAGCGGAGTATTCACCGGTTGCAAGAATATCGGTGGCGCGCTTCAGTTTCTCAGGAAGCCAAATATCGTCCTGATCGGCAAACCCTACGAAATCAAACGCAGTCAGATCGACATCACGAACCAAGCGATAGAAGTTACATGCAGCGCCGCCATACCGATCACCGGCAGGCAGCACCATCACACAATCATGTCGGGCGGCAAGATCTGCACACCAGGCTTCAGTACCATCCGTTGAGGGGTCGATACTGATAAAGAGGTTGAGCTCCACCCCTTGCTGGCAAAGAATCGAAGCGACCTGCTCTTCGATCCATGCCATGCCATTGTACGCAGCAAGCAAAATTGCAACTTTAATGGGTCTCACCGCTATACCAGCCCTGAATTACCCCTAAAGAAGGGCGCACTGAATCTTCCCGAGCAAATTCAGATATGACCTGTCTCCAACAGTTGCTGCAGATATTGCCCGTAGCCGGTTTTCTTCAAGCGCTCTGCCTGTTGTGCGAGTTGTGCAGCATCAATCCAGCCATTGTTGTAGGCGATTTCTTCCAGGCATGCGACCTTGAAACCTTGCCGATGTTCGATCGTATGCACAAAGTGACTGGCCTCAAGAAGCGATTCGTGAGTCCCTGTATCCAACCATGCGAAACCGCGACCAAGAAGCTCCACTTTCAAGGAGTCCTGGCTCAAATAGGCGCGATTTACATCGGTGATTTCAAGCTCACCACGCGGAGAAGGCTTGATTCCCTTGGCAATCTCGACAACCTTGTTGTCATAGAAATACAAACCGGTAACGGCATAGCTCGATTTGGGCTTGGCCGGCTTCTCTTCAATGCTCAGCGCCCGACCTTGCGCATCAAACTCCACGACACCGAAGCGCTCAGGATCAGAAACATGATATCCGAACACTGTGGCCCCCTCCTGCTGAGAGCAGGCTGAGCGCAGGTTGTCGGAGAAATGCTGACCATGAAAAATATTGTCGCCCAGAATCAGGCAGCAAGGATCATCACCGATGAACTCTTCACCAATGATGAACGCCTGAGCAAGACCATCCGGGCTCGGCTGCTCCGCATAGGTCAGCTTGATACCGTACAGACTTCCGTCTCCCAGCAACTTGCGGAAGCTTGGCAAATCATCGGGCGTGGAAATGATCAGAATTTCACGCATGCCGGCCAGCATCAGCACCGACAAAGGATAAAAGATCATCGGCTTGTCGTAGATGGGCAGCATCTGCTTGGAAACGCCGAGCGTCAGTGGATGCAGGCGTGTGCCGGAACCGCCGGCGAGAATGATGCCTTTACGATTTGTCGTGATCATTTATTCAGAACTTCCATAATCATTCGGGTTACACCACTTTGCCAATCCGGCAAGTGTAGAGAAAAGTTGTCGCGCAGTTTCTGAGTATCCAGTCGGGAATTCAGAGGGCGGCGCGCAGGAGTCGGGTAGGCAGTGGTATCTATCGGATTGATTGCCTTGACGGCAAGCTCCTCACCGCTAGCCTTGGCAAGGTCAATCACATGACAGGCATATCCGTGCCATGAGATTTCGCCGGCAGCGGCCAAATGATAGAGACCTGCCAACTCAGGGCGGAGCAGAACCCGCTGAATAGCCAATGCTGTCACGTCAGCAATCAGGTCAGCACCTGTTGGAGCGCCGATCTGATCGGAGATGACGCCAAGCGTCTCGCGATCCTTGGCCAGACGCAGCATGGTCTTGGCGAAATTATTGCCACGCGCTGCATAGACCCAACTTGTACGGAAAATCAGGTGCTTGCAACCCGAGGCGACTATCGCCTGTTCGCCTGCCAGCTTGCTGGCGCCATAGTGATTGACCGGCGATACCGCGTCGGTCTCCCGCCACGCAGCCAAGCCTTCACCACTGAACACATAGTCGGTGGAATAGTGAACCAGCCACGCGTTCAAAGACGCAGCTTCCTGCGCCATAACCTCCGTGGCGAGAGCGTTCACGCGATCAGCCAACTCGATTTCGGATTCGGCCTTATCAACGGCAGTGTAAGCCGCCGCATTGACAATGATGTCGGGCTTGACCTGACGAATCGTATTACGCAGCGCGTCAAGGTCAGACAGATCACCAGTCAGACCGCCAACCGGGTGGCGATCCAGAGCAACCAGTTCGCCAAGAGGAGCCAGGGAGCGTTGCAGCTCCCAGCCTACCTGGCCGTTTTTTCCAAGTAGAAGGATTTTCATGCTTTTTTTGAACGGTCTGCGTAGTTTTGATCGATCCACTGCTGATAGCTGCCGCTCTTCACGTGAGCAACCCACTCAGTGTTCTGCAAATACCACTCGACAGTCTTGCGAATACCGGTTTCGAAGGTTTCTTCCGGAGTCCAGCCAAGCTCACGTTGAATCTTGCTTGCATCGATCGCGTAGCGCTGGTCATGGCCAGGGCGATCCTGCACATAAGCAATCAGACTTGCGTGCGGACGATGCGCGGAATCAGGACGAAGCTCATCAAGCAGCGCGCAAAGAGTATGGACAACCTCAATGTTCTGCTTCTCGTTGTGACCACCAATATTGTAGGTCTCGCCAATGACACCTTCAGTTACAACCTTGTACAGCGCACGCGCATGGTCTTCGACATACAACCAGTCGCGAACCTGATTGCCTTTGCCATAGACCGGCAATGGCTTGCCTTCCAGTGCATTGAGAATGATCAACGGGATCAACTTCTCGGGAAAGTGGCAAGGGCCGTAATTGTTCGAGCAGTTTGTCACCAGTGTCGGCAAGCCGTAGGTGCGAGCCCATGCGCGAACCAGGTGATCGGAACTGGCCTTGCTGGCCGAGTACGGGGAGCTCGGCTGATAAGGTGTAGTTTCAGTGAACAGATCTTCCGGACCTTCCAGATCACCATAAACTTCGTCAGTCGAAATGTGATGGAAACGGAAGCTGGCTTTACGCGCATCATCCAGTGCAGCCCAATAATGGCGAGCCGCTTCAAGCAATGTGTAAGTGCCGATGATGTTGGTCTGGATGAACTCGGAAGGCCCGGAAATAGAGCGATCGACATGAGATTCTGCGGCCAGATGCATAATCGCATCGGGTTGATGCTCACGCAGAACACGATCAATCTGATCACGATCACAAATATCAACACGCTCAAAAGCGTATCGCGAGTCATGACTGACTTCAGCCAAAGACTCCAGGTTACCGGCGTAGGTCAGCTTATCAACGTTAACGACAGAGTCGGTGGTGTTGGAGATGATGTGACGGATGACTGCCGAGCCGATGAACCCGGCGCCGCCGGTAACTAGAATTTTCACGCGAAAGCATACCCTTGAGCTGCGGACAGGCCATATAGGAGCACTGTCTAATCCATGAATGCGGAAGCCGCCAACCTCAGGGCTTCCGTCAGAGTCAGTCTGAATCGACGTGGAAATAGACCACTATCGAACAAGGGTTGCATTTTACAGCTTAATGAACGTTTTACTAATGGATATGGACAAGCGACGACCCAAATTTGATAGGCGCGCTGCAACCATCAAACTCAGACAAGGCGCTTTCGTGCAGCTCTGGACGAACGTCCCAGAAACCACCCAAGGATCGGACCAATCAGCATGCCAACGAGCAATGCGCAGACCACCACCAACGATACTGGAAGTTGTGGCCCAGCCAAACCGAGGAACATCAACGAGATGGATTGCTGATTCTCGAGCACGAACGCCAGAATCACCAATACCAACAATAAAATGAAAACGCCAAGAAGCATGCGCTTGAGGTTACGCATGATTGACTCCTTGAGAGATAGCGACTGTCAAACCCCCTCCTCCTCTTCCTCATTCACCCGGTCGCGCAATTCCTTGCCCGGCTTGAAATGCGGAACGAATTTGCCGTCCAGACTGACAGACTGACCAGTCTTTGGATTGCGCCCGACACGCGGCGCACGGTAATGCAGGGAGAAGCTGCCAAACCCGCGGATCTCGATGCGATCACCGGTGGCCAGACATTGGGACATTTGTTCAAGCATGGTCTTGATGGCCAGCTCCACATCCTTGGATGAGAGTAGCCCTTGATGGGTGACAATTCGTTCGATCAACTCCGACTTCGTCATATTTTTCCCTTCTTTTTCAAGCAGCTAGATCAGCGCTTGAAAGGTTTTAGCACGCCCGGAAGATTTTGAACAGCCCAGGGATTGACATATCTTCCTCGGCGTCGAAACGCCCGTTTTCAGAACACAAAAACACCAAACCGGATCAGCGCGCGGTCAGCGACACATCACCAGCATGGTTCGGGTTACATAGCCTGCGGGGTTGAAGCCAAATGGAAACTCATCGTCATCCTTTGCGTCATCAGACCGGGTGAGCACCTTGTAACCCACCCCCTTGCACTCTTTCGCTGCGCGCCTTTGACATTTCTCCCACCCCGAACCCAGGCCGGAACAATCGATCTCGATGCCACTGACCCCACGTACCGCATGCGTCTTGGCACTTGTGGTGCAACCAGCCAACACCAACACCGACACCAACACCGCCATGAAGACAATAAATCTGTTCATCCACTTCCTTATGCCAGGCAACAGCCCGACCACTACACGACTAACACCTAGCTTAGTCGCGAACAGGCAATTGATCCGATTAAAGAAACAGACAACCAGGCAAACAGATTGGTTTCACCAGCGACCCAATACACCCAGACCGCATCACAACTCACCAAATCGCAGGCACAAAAAAGGGCGACCGAAGTCGCCCTTTTTCATGATCAAGCAGAACTTAGTTCTGTTTGGCCATTGCTTGCTTCAGCAGAGCAGCCATGGTGGTATCGGCTGGAGCTTCCTGAACAGAGTTCAGGCTCTGGATAGCTTCTTTCTCTTCAGCATCGTCTTTCGATTTGATCGACAGCTGAATTACGCGGCTCTTGCGATCAACGCTGATGATCTTGGCTTCTACTTGCTGGCCTTCTTTCAGAACGTTGCGCGCGTCTTCAACGCGGTCACGGCTGATTTCGGAGGCTTTCAGAGTTGCTTCGATATCGTCGGCCAGAACGATGATGGCGCCTTTGGCGTCAACTTCTTTCACGGTGCCAGTAACGATTGCGCCTTTGTCGTTAACCGAGACGTACTCGGAGAACGGATCGCTTTCCAGTTGCTTGATACCCAGGGAGATACGCTCGCGCTCTGGGTCAACCGACAGGATAACGGTGTCCAGTTCGTCGCCCTTCTTGAAACGACGTACGGCTTCTTCGCCCACTTCGTTCCAGGAGATGTCGGACAGGTGAACCAGACCGTCGATGCCGCCGTCCAGACCAATGAAGATACCGAAATCGGTGATCGACTTGATGGTACCGGAGATTTTATCGCCCTTGTTGAACTGGCCAGAGAAATCTTCCCATGGGTTCGATTTGCACTGCTTGATGCCCAGGGAGATACGACGACGCTCTTCGTCGATGTCCAGAACCATAACTTCCACTTCGTCGCCGACTTGTACGACTTTCGAAGGATGGATGTTCTTGTTGGTCCAGTCCATTTCCGATACGTGTACCAGACCTTCAACGCCTTCTTCCAGCTCAGCGAAGCAGCCGTAGTCGGTCAGGTTGGTTACACGAGCGGTAACGCGAGTGCTTTCTGGGTAACGGGCTTTGATAGCAACCCATGGATCTTCGCCCAGCTGCTTCAGGCCCAGGGAAACACGGTTGCGTTCGCGATCGTATTTCAGAACCTTAACGTCGATTTCGTCACCAACGTTGACGATCTCGGAAGGATGCTTGATGCGCTTCCAGGCCATGTCGGTGATGTGCAGCAGGCCGTCCACGCCACCCAGATCGACGAATGCGCCGTAATCGGTGAGGTTTTTGACGATACCTTTGACTTGCTGGCCTTCCTGCAGGGATTCCAGCAGAGCTTCACGCTCGGCGGAGTTCTCGGCTTCCAGGACACTGCGACGGGAAACGACAACGTTGTTGCGCTTCTGGTCCAGCTTGATGACCTTGAATTCCAGCTCTTTGCCTTCCAGGTGCGTGGTGTCGCGCACTGGACGGACGTCAACCAGGGAACCTGGCAGGAACGCACGGATGCCGTTAACGTCGACAGTGAAGCCGCCTTTAACCTTACCGTTGATAACGCCCTTGACCACTTCCTCAGCTGCGAAGGCTGCTTCCAGAACGATCCAGCATTCAGCGCGCTTGGCTTTTTCACGGGACAGCTTGGTTTCACCGAAACCGTCTTCAACCGAGTCCAGAGCAACGTGAACTTCGTCACCGACATTGATAGTCAGATCGCCAGCGTCGTTGTAGAACTGCTCAAGCGGGATGAGTGCTTCAGACTTCAGGCCAGCGTGAACGGTTACCCAGCGAGCTTGGTAATCGATATCAACGATAACACCGGTGATGATGGAGCCTGCCTGAAGGTTCAGGGTTTTTAGGCTTTCTTCAAAGAGTTCCGCAAAGCTTTCGCTCATTTTAATTCCTGTAAATGAGGGCGAAGGATACGCCCATCTCCACACCCCAGACGGTGTGGGTTAGTTTCATATAAAAGAAGCGCTGCAGGACTATGACTGGTCCCCTGTAGCCTTCTTGGTCACCCGGCGATATCGCGAATGGCGATCTCGCTCATGATGCGTTCAAGCACCTGATCGATGGACAACTCCGTGGAATCCAGCTGTATGGCGTCAGCCGCCGGCTTAAGCGGGGCTACCGCTCGCTGGGTGTCACGCTCGTCGCGCGCACGGATCTCATCTAGCAGACTCGACAGACTAACATCCTCGCCTTTGCCCTTCAACTGCAAATATCGACGACGCGCCCGCTCCTCGGCACTGGCCGTCAGGAAAATCTTCAGCGGCGCATCGGGAAACACCACCGTGCCCATGTCCCGACCATCAGCCACCAGCCCCGGAGCCTCCTGAAATGCCCGCTGGCGCTGCAGGAGCGCCTCGCGAACTGCCGGCAATGCCGCCACCTGGGAAGCGCCGGCGCCGATACTTTCAGTGCGGATGACATCACTGACTTCATCACCCTCAAGAATGATGCGCTGCAACTGGCCTTCAGTCGCTGCAATGAACTGCACATCCAGATGAGCAGCCAGCTTCTTCAGCAGCTCTTCATTGGTCAGGTCGACACCATGGTTGTGCGCAGCGAACGCCAGGAGGCGATACAGCGCACCGGAATCCAGCAGGTTCCAGCCCAGACGCTTGGCCAGAATCCCGGCTACCGTGCCCTTGCCCGAACCGCTTGGCCCATCGATGGTGATGACCGGTGCAATGTTTTTCACGACTGAGCCTCTTGAGCAACACGAATGCCGACCTGCGCACACAGCGCAAGGAAGTTCGGGAACGACGTCGCGACGTTGGCGCAATCATGGATACGGATCGGCGCCGTGGCGCGCAGCGAGGCGACGCTGAAGGCCATGGCGATACGGTGATCACCATGACCATGCACTTCGCCACCACCGATCTGGCCGCCATCAATGATGATGCCGTCCGGGGTTGGCTGGCATTTGACGCCCAGCGCCAGCAAGCCGTCCGCCATCACCTGAATGCGATCCGACTCCTTGACTCGCAGCTCTTCGGCGCCGGTCAGCACAGTGCGCCCTTCGGCACAGGCCGCTGCCACGAACAGCACCGGGAATTCGTCAATGGCCAGTGGCACCAGCGCTTCCGGAATCTCGATACCTTTGAGTTTAGCTGCCCGTACGCGCAAGTCAGCCACTGGCTCGCCACCGACTTCACGCTGGTTTTCCAGCGTGATGTCCGCACCCATCAGGCGCAGGATGTCGATGACACCGGTACGGGTCGGGTTGATGCCGACGTGTTCCAGCACCAGCTCGGAGCCCTCAGCGATCGATGCCGCCACCAGGAAGAACGCCGACGACGAAATGTCGCCCGGTACTTCGATGTGGGTCGCGGTCAGCTTGCCGCCGGACTCGACCGACGCCGTGGCGCCATCGACGCTCACCGGGTAGCCGAAGCCGCGCAGCATGCGTTCGGTATGGTCACGGGTCGGCGCCGGCTCGGTCACGGTGGTCTTGCCTTCAGCATACAGACCCGCCAGCAGCAGGCAGGACTTCACCTGCGCACTGGCCATCGGCATGGTGTAAGTCAGACCTTTGAGCTTGTGCCCGCCGCGAATGGTCATCGGCGGACGACCTTCGGCTGCAGTTTCGATCACCGCGCCCATTTCACGCAGCGGATTGGCCACGCGATTCATCGGACGCTTGGACAGCGAAGCATCACCCGTCAGGGTGCTGTCGAAGTTCTGCGCAGCCAACAGGCCGGACAGCAGACGCATCGAGGTACCGGAGTTGCCCAGATAGATCGGGCCCGGCGCAGGCTTCAGGCCATGCAGGCCGACGCCGTGAATGGTCACACGACCGTGGTGCGGGCCTTCAATGACCACGCCCATGTCACGGAACGCCTGCAAGGTTGCCAGGGCATCTTCGCCCTCAAGGAAACCTTCGACTTCGGTCACGCCTTCAGCCAGCGAGCCGAGCATGATCGAGCGATGGGAAATCGATTTGTCACCCGGTACGCGAATCCGACCGGACAGGCGGCCACCAGGTTGAGCCAGGAAAATCAGATCGTTGGAATTCATAGCGTCCACATAGGCCCTGCGGGCCAGGATTTTACTGAAATGCTCGCGGGCAACCCGGGCGCGCGTGAAGACGCCCAACAATTGGTGCCCATCCCCTGCATCGACCGCGTCGCGCAAGGCGTCGAGGTCGCTGCGAAATGTATCGAGTGTGCGCAGGACAGCCTCGCGGTTGGCGAGGAAGATGTCGTGCCACATCACCGGGTCGCTTCCGGCGATTCTTGTGAAATCGCGGAAACCGCCCGCAGCGTAACGGAAGATCTCAAGGTTTTCATTGCGTTTGGCCAACGAGTCGACCAGACCGAAAGCCAACAGGTGCGGCAGATGACTGGTCGCAGCCAGCACTTCATCGTGACGCTCGACCTGCATGTGCTCGACATCGGCGCCCAACTCGCGCCACAAGCGATCGACCACCGCCAGCGCGGCGGGATCGGTTTGCTCAAGCGGAGTCAGGATCACCTTGTGACGACGGAACAGTTCGGCATTGGAAGCTTCCACCCCGCTCTGCTCGGAACCGGCGATCGGGTGGCCCGGCACGAAACGCGCCGGCATGCCGCCGAACGCCTCGGTCGCCGCACGCACCACATTGCCTTTGGCACTGCCGACATCGGTCAGAATTGCCTGGCCCAGATCAACGCTCGCCAGACGGGCCAGCACTTTTTCCATGGCCAGGATCGGCACCGCCAACTGAATCACGTCGGCGCCCTGACAGGCAGCGATCAGGTCGTCCTCACAACGATCCACCACGCCCAACTCGACCGCCAGCTTGCGTGATTGCGGATCGAGATCGACCCCGACCACTTCGCGGCAGATACCACTTTCACGCAAACCTTTGGCAAACGAACCACCAATCAATCCCAGACCAACCACCACCAGGCGACCGATCATAGGTGCAGCAGATTGCAGAGCAGTGACATCACCCACGAGCCAGAACCTTACGCAGCGCCTCGAGGAAGCGGCTGTTTTCCGCCGGCAGACCGATGGTCACCCGCAGGTGGTTCGGCATGCCGTAATTGGCCACAGGACGCACAATCACGCCCTCACGCAGAAGGCCCTGGAAAATCGGCGCTGCCACCTGACCGAGGTCGACACAGATGAAGTTGCCCTTGGACTCGATCCAGCTCAGACCCAGCTCCCGAAAACCTGCCTGCAGTTGCTGCATGCCGGCCTCGTTGAGCTGACGGCTTTGCGCCAGATACTCTTCGTCTTTCAGCGCTGCACAGGCCGCAGCCAGGGCAAGGCTGTTGACGTTGAACGGCTGGCGTACGCGGTTCAGCACGTCTGCCACGACAGCGGTGGACAGGCCATAACCCACGCGCAGCGCTGCCAGACCATAGGCCTTGGAGAAGGTGCGCGACACCAGCAGGTTCGGATACGCCGCAAGGAAGTCCAGACCGTCCGGCAGATCGCTGCCTTCGGCGTACTCGATGTACGCCTCGTCCAGCACCACCAGCACATGCTCCGGCACATCCTGCAGGAACTCGTCCAGCGCTTCAGCGCCGAACCAGGTGCCAGTCGGGTTGTTCGGGTTGGCGATGAACACCACGCGAGTGTTGGCGTCGATGGCCGCGAGCATCGCAGGCAGGTCATGCCCCCAATCTCTGGCCGCAACCACTTTGGCCTCAGCGCCGACCGCCTGGGTCGCAATCGGGTAAACGGCGAATGCGTGCTCGCTGAATACCGCGTTCAGGCCCGGCGCCAGGTAGGCGCGCGCCACCAGCTCGAGAATGTCGTTGGAGCCGTTGCCCAGCGTCACCTGATTGAGCTCGACGCGGCACTGCTCGGCCAGCAGGGATTTGAGCGCGAAGCCGTTGCCGTCCGGATAACGGGTCAGCTCGGTCAGCTCTTCGCGGATTGCCGCCAGCGCTTTCGGGCTGGCGCCCAGCGGATTTTCGTTGCTCGCCAGTTTGACGATTTTCGCCGGATCCAGATCCAGCTCGCGCGCCAGTTCGTCCACAGGCTTGCCCGGAACGTACGGCGAAAGTTGTTGCACGCCCGGCTGTGCCAGAGCGAGGAAATTGCCACTCATTTGCTACCGCCCCTTAGAGAACTGCTTTCGGGTAGGAACCCAGCACTTTGAGTGCCACTGCTTCCTGACTGATCTTTTCCAGCACACTTTTGACCAACGGGTCGCGGTGGTGGCCGACGAAGTCAATGAAGAACACATACGTCCATTTGCCGCTGCGCGATGGACGGGTTTCGATACGAGTCAGGTCGATGCCATTGTCGTGGAACGGCACCAGCAACTCATGGAGTGCACCGGGCTTGTTGCTCATCGAAACGATGATCGAAGTCTTGTCATCGCCGGTCGGCGGCACTTCCTGGTTACCGATCATCAGGAAGCGCGTCGAGTTGTCCGGACGGTCTTCGATCTTCTCGGCCAGACGCGTCAAGCCATACAAACCTGCAGCCATGTCGCCGGCAATCGCCGCCGAATTCCACTCACCTTTAACCCGCTTGGCTGCTTCGGCGTTGCTCGACACCGCGACGCGCTCGACATTCGGGTAGTGCGCGTCCAGCCACTTGCGGCACTGGGCCAGCGACTGGGCATGGGAGTAGATGCGGCTGATGCTGTCGGTCTTGGTGTTTTCACCGACCAACAGGTGGTGGTGAATGCGCAGCTCGACCTCACCACAGATCACCATGTCGTGTTCGAGGAAGCTGTCGAGGGTGTGGTTGACCGCACCTTCGGTGGAGTTCTCCACCGGCACCACGCCAAAATTCACCGCACCCGCCGCCACTTCACGGAACACTTCATCGATCGCCGCCATCGGCTTGCTGATCACCGCGTGACCGAAGTGCTTCATGGCCGCAGCTTGCGTGAAGGTGCCTTCAGGGCCGAGATAAGCCACTTTCAGCGGCTGCTCCAAGGCCAGGCACGAGGACATGATTTCGCGAAACAAGCGCGCCATCTCTTCGTTGCCCAGCGGCCCCTGATTGCGCTCCATCACACGCTTGAGCACCTGAGCTTCGCGCTCAGGACGATAGAACACCGGCACTTCGCCTTCGGCCAGCGAGGCCATCTTTACTCGCGCGACTTCCTGGGCGCAACGCGCACGCTCACTGATCAGCTCCAGGACTTTGGTGTCGAGGGCATCAATGCGAACGCGCAGTGCCTTGAGTTCTTGCTCGGACATCAGCCGTGCTCCTTCTCGAATTCAGCCATGTACGCCACCAGCGCATTGACGGCGTTGATGTCGACGGCGTTGTAGATGGAGGCGCGCATGCCGCCCACGGAGCGATGGCCCTTGAGATTGAGCAGACCGCGCTCGTCGGCACCCGCCAGGAACGGCTTGTCCAGGCGATCGTCAGCCAGACGGAACGGCACGTTCATCCACGAGCGGTCCGACTTCTTGATCGGGTTGCTGTAGAGGCCACTGGCATCAATGAAGTCGTACAGTGTGCGCTGCTTGGCGTCATTGAGCCTGGCGATGGCCTCAACGCCACCCTGCTCTTTGAGCCACTGGAACACCAGGCCGGACAGGTACCAGGCCAGGGTCGGCGGGGTGTTGTACATCGAGCCATTATCGGCCGCGACCTTGTAGTCGAGCATGGTCGGGCACAGCGCACGAGCCTTGCCCAGCAAGTCTTCACGGATGATGTTGACCACGATGCCGCTCGGACCGATGTTCTTCTGGGCACCGGCGTAGATCATGCCGAAACGCGAGATGTCGACCGGACGCGAGAGGATGTCCGAAGACATGTCAGCCACCAGCGGTACGTCGCCGGTTTCCGGGATCCACTGGAATTCCAGGCCGCCGATGGTTTCGTTCGGCGCGTAGTGGACATAAGCGGCGTCTTTCGACAGGTTCCACTCGCTCTGATCCGGGATGGCGAAATAGTCGTAAGGCTTGGCGGTGGCGGCAACATTGACGTGGCCGTAGCGCGAGGCTTCTTCGATGGCTTTCTGCGACCAGATGCCGGTATCGATGTAATCGGCAGAACCGTTTTCCGGCAGCAGGTTCAGTGGAATCTGCGCAAATTGCTGGCTGGCGCCACCTTGCAGAAACAGCACTTTATAGTTCGACGGGATATTCAGCAGGTCACGCAGATCCTGCTCGGCCTGATTGGCAATGGACACGAACTCATCACTGCGATGGCTCATTTCCATGACCGACAGACCCTTGCCATGCCAATCAAGGAGTTCACCCTGGGCACGTTGCAGGACAGCTTCAGGAAGCGCCGCAGGACCGGCACAGAAGTTATAGGCTCGCTTGCTCACATCCAATCTCGCTCTGATTTGGTGGTATCACGCAATAAATCACAACATCAATCAACACAGGACCCCTGCCGAGACAGGAAATCTGTGGGAGCGAGCCTGCTCGCGAATGCATCACCACGGTGCTTCAGAGGTACCGCAGCGCCTGTATTCGCGAGCAGGCTCGCTCCCACAAGGGGTCGCCCTGGACATCAAATTTTCTGTTCGGACAAATAACAAGGGGGCGAATTCTCATCCGCCCCCTCGCTTGTCCGCTTATTCCTGCGGCTCTTCGTCAGCTGCGGCGTCGAGTTGCTGGTCTTCGGCAGCATCGTCGATCACGACATTGCCTTCGAACGCCTCACCCTCTTCACCCTCAAACTCTTCACCTTCGACTTCCGAAGGCTCTTGAACCCGCTCCAGACCGACCAGGGTTTCATCCTTGGCCAGCTTGATCAGGGTCACGCCCTGCGTGTTACGACCCAGGCTCGACACTTCGTCGACACGGGTACGCACCAGGGTGCCCTGATCGGAGATCAGCATGATTTCTTCGCCATCCTGCACCTGAACCGCACCGACCAGACGGCCGTTACGCTCGTTGCTGACCATGGCGATAACGCCCTGGCCGCCACGCTTGTACTCAGGGAACTCGGTGATGGCTGTACGCTTGCCGTAGCCGCGCTCGGATGCAGTCAGAATCTCGCTGCCTTCTTCCGGAATCAGCATGGAAATCAGCTTCTGCCCTTCCGGCAGACGCATGCCACGCACACCACGAGCGGTACGGCCCATGGCACGAACTTCGGATTCCTTGAAGCGCGTCACTTTGCCGCCATCGGAGAACAGCATGATTTCCTGCTCGCCATCAGTGATGGCTGCGGAGATCAGGATGTCGCCTTCGTCCAGCTCCAGCGCGATCAGACCGACACTGCGCTGACGGCTGAAGGCCACCAGCGGCGTCTTCTTCACAGTACCGTTAGCGGTCGACATGAAGATGAACGGAGCCTTCTTGCGGTCAGCAGCCTTGATGCGCGCGCGGCGCTCTTCGTCGGTCTCGTTGCTGTTTTCGATTTCTTCTACGTCAGCCTCGGCGCCTTCAGCCTCTTCTTCGTCAGCCTGACGCTTCATGGCCTCGAGATCGACCGGTAGCATCGTGGTGATGTATTCGCCTTCGCTCAACGGCAACAGGTTGACCAACGGACGGCCACGGGCAGCACGGGATGCTTCCGGAATTTCGTACGTCTTGAGCCAGTACACCTTGCCCTTGCTGGAGAACAGCAGCAGCGTGGTGTGGCTGTTGGCAACCAGCAGGTGAGCAATGTAGTCCTCATCCTTGACGCCGGTGGCCGATTTGCCTTTACCGCCACGACGCTGAGCCTGGTACGCAGCCAGCGGCTGTGTCTTGGCGTAGCCACCGTGGGAGATGGTCACGACGCGCTCTTCTTCCGGGATCATGTCACCCAGGGTCAGGTCGAGACGCGCATCGAGAATTTCGGTGCGGCGCACGTCGCCGTATTCGGCGCGGATCACTTCCAGCTCTTCGCGGATCACTTCCATCAGGCGCACGGCGCTGTTGAGGATGCGGATCAGCTCGCCGATCTGGTTGAGAATCTCTTGATACTCGGCCAACAGCTTCTCGTGTTCCAGACCGGTCAGACGGTGCAGACGCAGCTCCAGAATGGCTTGCGCCTGCTCTGGCGACAGGAAGTACTTGCCTTCGCGCAGACCGTATTGCGGATCGAGGTTTTCCGGACGGCACGAATCGGCACCGGCACGCTCAACCATCGCCACTACGGCCGAGGATTCCCACGGGGTGCTGACCAGCGCTTCTTTCGCTTCCGACGGGGTCGGCGAAGCCTTGATCAGGGCGATGACCGGGTCGATGTTCGACAGGGCAACGGCCTGGCCTTCGAGGATGTGACCACGCTCACGAGCCTTGCGCAGTTCGAACACGGTACGACGGGTGACCACTTCGCGACGGTGGCGAACGAAGGCTTCCAGCAGATCCTTGAGGTTAAGGATGCGTGGACGACCGTCGATCAGCGCCACGATGTTGATGCCGAATACCGATTGCAGCTGGGTCTGGGCGTAGAGGTTGTTGAGGATGACCTCAGGCACTTCACCGCGACGCAGTTCGATCACGACGCGCATACCGTCCTTGTCGGACTCGTCGCGCAGTTCGGTGATGCCTTCGAGCTTCTTCTCTTTTACCAGCTCGGCGATCTTCTCGATCAGACGCGCCTTGTTCAGCTGGTAAGGCAATTCGGTGATGACGATCTGCTGACGACCACCAACCTTGTCGATGTCTTCGATGATCGAGCGTGCGCGCATGTAAATGCGGCCGCGACCGGTGCGATAGGCCTCGATGATGCCGGCGCGACCGTTGATGATCGCGGCAGTCGGGAAGTCCGGACCGGGGATGTATTGCATCAGCTCATCGACGGTCAGCTCGGGGTTGTCGATGAGGGCCAGGCAACCGTCGATGACTTCACCGAGGTTGTGCGGCGGAATGTTGGTCGCCATGCCCACGGCGATACCGCTGGAACCGTTGACCAGCAGGTTCGGCACGCGGGTCGGCATGACCGCCGGGATCAGTTCGGTGCCGTCGTAGTTCGGCACCCAGTCCACGGTTTCCTTGTGCAGGTCGGCCAGCAGCTCGTGCGCCAGCTTGGTCATGCGCACTTCGGTGTATCGCATGGCCGCGGCGTTGTCGCCGTCGACCGAACCGAAGTTGCCCTGACCGTCAACCAGCAGGTAGCGCAGGGAGAAAGGCTGAGCCATGCGGACGATGGTGTCGTACACCGCGGTATCACCGTGCGGGTGATACTTACCGATCACGTCACCGACAACACGGGCAGATTTCTTGTACGGCTTGTTGAAGTCATTGCCCAGCTCGCTCATCGCGAACAGTACGCGACGGTGCACGGGCTTGAGGCCATCGCGCGCATCCGGCAGTGCACGGCCGACGATTACGCTCATTGCGTAGTCGAGGTAGGACTGTTTCAGCTCGTCTTCGATATTGACCGGGAGGATTTCTTTGGCCAGTTCGCCCATGAGAAGCCTGATTCCTTTTTCTGGTGAAACTTCGTCATATCCATATGGGATGAACGAAGCTCGTCGGGGCAGGCTGAGTGCCATGCGCCGACTTACGACAAATCAACATTGGATCGTGGATTTGCGCAGTAAAGACAGCTCCGTGAAGCTGCCTCGGAAAACGCCGGATGTTATCACAAGAGCCGCCACGCACCTATCCCCCAGATGCGCATGGAGCATAGTTAGTTGACCGATGACAGGCGTAAAGGGGACGAGAGAGGCTCAGAGCTTCTTTGAATGCAGATTTGAGGCTTGGTTTGTGGATGTTTATTGACTTTTAAGCCCCTTTCGCGAGCAGGCTCGCTCCCACAGTGTTCTGCAGTGAATGCAAAACCTGTGGGAGCGAGCCTGCTCGCGAAGAGGCCGACGCCGCTACTGAACCTGTCAATGCAGGCGCTTGCGGCACATCAACTGGGCCATTTTCGCGGTGTCCGGACGCTCGACGATGCCTTTCTCGGTCACGATCGCATCGATCAGATCCGCCGGCGTCACGTCAAACACCGGGTTGAACGCCTCGACGTCTGCACCGACGCGCTTGCCACCGACTTCCAGCAGTTCGGCGCCGTCACGCTCCTCGATCGGGATGTCGTCGCCACTGGCCAGATTCATGTCGATGGTCGAACTCGGCGCCACCACCATGAAGCGCACGCCGTGGTGCATGGCATTGACCGCCAGCTGATAGGTGCCAATCTTGTTCGCCACATCGCCATTGGCGGTGATGCGGTCAGCGCCGACGATCACCCAGGTCACACCCTTGGTCTTCATGATGTGCGCGGCGGCGGAGTCGGCATTGAGAGTCACCGGGATGCCTTCATTCGCCAACTCCCACGCAGTCAGACGCGAACCCTGCAGCCACGGCCGGGTTTCGTCGGCATAAACCCGCTCCACCATACCTTCAAGGTACGCCGCACGAATTACCCCCAGCGCCGTACCGAAACCGCCAGTGGCCAGCGCACCGGTGTTGCAGTGGGTCAGGATCGCCTGGGCATTGCCCTGATGCTTGCGAATCAGATCGACGCCGAGCTGGGCCATGGTCAGGTTGGCTTCGCGATCGCTTTCATGAATAGCGATAGCTTCGGCTTCCAGCGCCGCCAGCGGATCGGCGTTTTCTTTCAGGCGATCCAGGCGATCGTGCATGCGCCCAAGGGCCCAGAACAGATTGACTGCGGTCGGGCGGGAGTCGGCCAGCAAGGCGAAATCCTCTTCCAGCGCCGCGTACCAGTCGCCACCTTCGGCGATCCGCGCACGGGCCGCGAGGACGATGCCATAAGCGGCACTGATGCCAATGGCCGGTGCGCCCCGCACCACCATCGAACGAATTGCCTCAGCCACGCCAGCGGCGCTGGTGTAGGCAATCCAGGTTTCCTCGAACGGCAAAATACGCTGATCCAGCAGGTGGAGCGCGCCATCTCGCCAATCGATGGCCTTTACTTTCTCCGCAGCCAACAGTCGATCGCGCATCCCTCACCCCGCACTCATGAACAAAAGCCGCCGATTATAGCGATCCCCCCGCGAAGACGCTCGGGTATACTTCGCCATCCTTTACAAAAGCACTGGAACCGACCCTCGATGCCGAAACCTGCCATTGCGCTCGACTTACTATTGCTGCCGACCTGGCTGGTACCCGTCGAACCCGCAGGCGTTGTGCTCAAAGAGCATGGCCTGGGCATCCGCGACGGTCGCATCGTGTTTATCGGCCCACGCGCTGAAGCACTGAAGTGTAACGCCACTGAAATCCGAGAATTGCCGGACGTGCTGCTCGCTCCGGGCCTGATCAACGCCCACGGCCACGCGGCAATGACCCTGTTCCGTGGCCTGGCCGACGATCTGCCGCTGATGACCTGGCTGGAAAATCACATCTGGCCGGCCGAGGCCAAATGGGTCGATGAAGACTTTGTCCGCGATGGCACTGATCTGGCCATCGCCGAGCAGATCAAGGGCGGTATCACCTGCTTCTCGGACATGTACTTCTTCCCGAAAGTCGCCAGCGAGCGCGTGCACAACAGCGGCATTCGCGCGCAGATCGCGATTCCGATCCTCGATTTTCCGATTCCCGGCGCCGCCAGTGCCGATGAGGCCATTCGCCAGGGCGTCGAACTGTTCGGCGATCTGAAACATCACGAACGGATCAAGATCACCTTCGGCCCCCATGCACCCTACACCGTGGGTGACGAGAACCTGGAAAAAATCCGCGTGATCGCCGAAGAGCTGGACGCGTCGATTCACATGCATGTCCATGAAACCGCCTTCGAAGTCCAGCAATCACTGGAGCATCGCGGCGAGCGGCCACTGGCCCGTCTCGGTCGCCTGGGCCTGCTCGGCCCGCGCTTCCAGGCGGTGCACATGACCCAGATCAGCGATGACGATCTGGCATTGCTGGTAGAAAGCAACACCAGCGTGATCCACTGCCCGGAATCGAACCTGAAGCTGGCCAGCGGTTTCTGCCCGGTGGAGCGTCTGTGGCAGGCCGGGGTCAACGTGGCCGTCGGCACCGATGGCGCAGCGAGCAACAATGATCTGGACCTGCTTGGCGAAACCCGCACTGCCGCCCTGCTGGCCAAAGCCGTTGCCGGCTCGGCCACTGCGCTGGACGCCCATCGCGCACTGCGCATGGCCACCCTCAATGGCGCCCGCGCCCTGGGCATCGAGACGCAGGTCGGCTCGCTGGAGATTGGCAAGGCCGCCGACATCGTTGCGTTCGACCTGTCCGGCCTGGCCCAACAACCGGTCTACGACCCGGTGTCGCAGCTTATATATGCCACCGGCCGCGATTGCGTGAAACACCTGTGGGTCGCCGGCAAACAGTTACTCGACGACCGGCGCCTGACCCGCCTGGATGAACAACAGCTGGGCGCTACCGCTCGAGCCTGGGGCCAGCGCATCAGCGGCCATACCGAATCGTAAACACCCCGGAACAGACTCCGGGGCTACAACCTTTTTCAAGTTTCAGAGGAACAGATCATGAGCAACGTCGACCACGCCGAAATCGCCAAATTCGAAGCCCTGGCCCATCGCTGGTGGGATCGCGAAAGCGAGTTCAAACCGCTGCACGACATCAACCCGTTGCGGGTCAACTGGATCGACGAGCGGGTCAACCTGGCCGGCAAGAAAGTCCTCGACGTTGGTTGCGGCGGCGGCATCCTCAGCGAAGCCATGGCTCAGCGCGGCGCAACCGTGATGGGCATTGACATGGGCGAAGCGCCGCTGGCGGTCGCGCAATTGCATCAACTGGAATCCGGCGTCAGCGTCGAATATCGCCAGATCACCGCCGAAGCCCTGGCCGAGGAAATGCCCGAGCAGTTCGACGTGGTGACGTGCCTGGAAATGCTCGAACACGTGCCGGACCCATCGTCGGTGATCCGTGCCTGCTTCCGCATGGTCAAGCCGGGTGGCCAGGTGTTCTTCTCGACCATCAACCGCAACCCGAAGGCGTATCTGTTCGCCATCGTCGGCGCTGAATACATCATGAAGCTGCTGCCGCGCGGCACCCACGACTTCAAGAAATTCATCCGCCCTTCCGAGCTCGGCGCCTGGAGCCGCATGGCTGGCCTGACCGTCAAGGACATCATCGGCCTGACCTACAACCCGCTGACCAAGCACTACAAGCTGGCCAACGACGTTGACGTCAACTACATGATCCAGACCCTGCGCGAGGAGTAAGCCGATGGCCATCAGAGCAGTCCTTTTCGACATGGACGGCACCCTGCTCGACACCGCGCCGGACTTTATCGCCATCTGTCAGGCGATGCGCGCGGATCGTGGTTTGCCGCCGATGAATGACAAGCACATCCGCGACGAAATCTCCGGCGGCGCCAAAGCCATGGTCGCCGTGACCTTTTCGATGGACCCGGAATCGCCGGGTTTCGAGGAACTGCGCCTGGAATTTCTTGAGCGCTATCTGGTTGGCTGCGCGGTGCACAGCAAACTGTTCGAAGGCATGGGTGAGCTGCTGGCCGATATTGAAAAGGCCAACCTGATCTGGGGTGTGGTCACCAACAAGCCCCTGCGCTTTGCCGAGCCGATCATGCAACAGCTGGGGCTGGCCGAACGTTCGGCGCTGCTGATCTGCCCGGATCACGTGAAGAACAGCAAGCCGGACCCGGAACCGTTGATCCTCGCGTGCAAGATGCTTGATCTGGATCCGTCGACTGTTCTGTTTGTGGGCGATGATCTGCGCGATATCGAATCCGGGCGCGATGCCGGCACTAAAACGGCTGCCGTGACCTACGGCTACATCCATCCGGACGATAACCCGCGACACTGGGGCGCGGACGTGGTGGTGGATCATCCGCTGGAATTGCGCAAGGTGCTCGACAGCGCGCTTTGCAGCTGCTGAAAAAAGCCCCTTTAACGCGGGGATTTAGCGAAACGACGCACCGCCCCGGTCGGCGGCGGAGCCGTCGTAAGACCTGCATGTCGAATCGACCTGAAAGAATGCTGGGGCTGCCTCGCGGCCCATCGGGGATAAATCCCCTTGCCACAGAGTTCAGCGTTCGCCTTATGGAGAGGTTTTTATGTTTGATTATTCCGCTCGTCCCGAATTGCTCAAGGATCGGGTCATTCTGGTCACCGGTGCCGGTCGTGGCATTGGCGCGGCTGCCGCAAAAACCTATGCCGCCCACGGCGCCACAGTGCTGTTGCTGGGCAAGACCGAAGCCAATCTGACGCAGGTCTACGACGAGATCGAGGCCGCGGGCCACCCGCAACCGGCGGTGATCCCGTTCAACCTCGAGACCGCCCTGCCCCATCAGTACGATGAGCTGGCAGCGATGATCGAGACCGAGTTCGGCCATCTCGACGGCCTGCTGCACAATGCCTCGATCATTGGTCCGCGCACACCGATCGAACAACTGTCGGGCGAAAACTTCATGCGCGTAATGCAAGTCAACGTCAACGCCATGTTCATGCTGACCAGCACCCTGCTGCCGCTGCTCAAGCTGTCGCAGGATGCCTCGGTGGTGTTTACCTCCAGCAGCGTCGGGCGCAAGGGCCGGGCCTACTGGGGCGCCTACGGCGTGTCGAAGTTCGCCACCGAAGGCCTGATGCAAACCCTGGCCGACGAAGTCGACGGCGTGGCGCCGGTACGCTCCAACAGCATCAACCCGGGCGGCACCCGCACCAGCATGCGCGCCCAGGCTTACCCGGGAGAGAATCCGCTGAACAATCCGACCCCGGAAGAGATCATGCCGGTGTATCTGTACCTGATGGGCCCGGACAGCACGGGCATCAATGGTCAGGCATTCAACGCCCAATAACTGCCATACGTCGCTTTTGTTGCCGTGGCGGATTCCCGTCGCGGCACGCCTTTGCCGCCTCTCGCCGGCACTTTTCAGTCAAATATCTGCCATCCCCTTCCAAAGCAAAACGCCATCCTGTTGATTCATAACGGTTTTAATAAACATGAACCGAATGGCACGACTTTCGCTCTAATTTTCCTCAAAGCACGCCGTGTGAAGGCAGTGGGGCAAGGCCGATTTCGATAGCTGACTAATCGTCATCAGGCAGACTAAACTTACGCCAAATGTCCTACGGGACTGATGGATCAGTATGACGCGCAGCCCATAGCCGCTCTCACCCAGCCTGTAAGACAGACTTACTGCTTAGGGGCTCACGCCATATGAAATCACCCTCCCAGACCAATGCAATTGACTTTGACAGTGCCAAATTGCAACGCCTGGGCTTTGGTCAGCTGCCTCCACTTCTGGAACGCCCGGCCAGCCTGGCGCAATTGCGCCAGCAAATGAGCCTGCAACTGCAAACCAGTCTTGAACCGCAACGCATCCTCGGTCTGTTTTTCCGCGAAGTTCAGCGCCTCGTGCCGCTCGACGCCTTGAGCTATGTGCATCAGGGCAGCGATCTGCGCCTGGAGTTCGGCGCACGCGGTCACCATTCGGTCAGTTACAGCCTGAGTCACGAAGGCGAACACCTGGGCGAACTGGTATTTCGCCGCAACCAGCGCTTCAGCGAGCAGGACCAGGGCAACCTCGAATCATTGCTGTCGTCGCTGCTGTTCCCGATGCGCAACGCCCTGCTCTATCGCGCCGCCACACAAAGTGCCTTGCGTGACCCGTTGACCGGGACCGGCAACCGGATCGCCATGGAGCAGACCCTGCAACGCGAGATCGACATGTCGCGGCGGCACCTGCAACCGTTGTCGGTGCTGATGCTCGACATCGACCACTTCAAACGGGTCAACGACAGCCACGGACACAGCGCCGGGGACGACGTGCTCAAGGCCGTGGCGGCGTCGATCAAGGGCCAGCTGCGCAACGTCGACATGGTGTTTCGCTATGGCGGGGAAGAGTTTCTGATCCTGCTGTCCAACACCGCCCGGGAAGCGGCGGCGATGGTCGGCGAGCGACTGCGCCACGCGGCGCAGGCTGCGCAATACTTTGCGGATGGTCAGTTGATTGACCTGACCGTGAGCCTTGGTTGCTCGACCCTGCTGCCGGGGGAGTCGGCCGACAGCCTGCTGCGCCGTGCCGATAGCGCGCTGTATGTGGCCAAGCGTGAAGGCCGCAATCGCCTGGCGATGGCTGGCTAAGTTCTGCTGGCCAGCACAAAACAAATGTGGGAGCGGGCTTGCTCGCGAAAGCGGACTTTCAGTCAACTGGATGTTGAATGTCAGATCGCATTCGCGAGCAAGCCCGCTCCCACATTTTTGCCTTGTGTACCGCCGTAAATCAGCTCTCTACCAACGCCAGACGCTCACGTCCATGGATTGCCCGCTCTGAGGTTTCCAGCTGCATGCAGCGCTCAAGGAACAGGTACATGTAGTCGTAGCTCTTGCAGACCGCCTGGCGCAGTTCGGTCTGCAATGCCTTGCTCGGGTTCATCCCGGCCAGCGTGCAGATGATTTCCAGGGCTTCCCAAGGATGGGCGTCATCGTATTGAGCATGCATCTTCAGCCACTTCATGGCGCGCTTGCGCTCCTCTTCCGGGAACGCCGCGGCGTACACGCCGGTGGAGCAGACGAGCGCCGACCACTCCCCGGTCGCACCTTCGATTGCATAGTTGGTGGCGGCGATGGCGACGATCAGTGAATCTGCCGAGCTGGTATGCCAGCACCAGTGACTCAAGGCGTGCAACTCGGGCGGGACTTGCTGGGCCTGCAGATCTTCCAGGCTGACGCCATGCGCGCGGCTCCAGTTCAGCCAATAGTCGGCATGGTTGAGTTCGACGCGGATGTTGCGCATCAACCAGCGGCGCGCCATGTCCTCCCCAGGATGGCGCGCAAACTTGGTCTTGGTCAGGTTCTGCGCCATATACAAGGCAAACTGTTCAACGACTGGCCAGCCCCCGATCAGGTACTGACGCATGGTCTTGGCGCTGAGCTTGTTATCGCGCATGCGCAGGTACAGTTCATGTTCGACAACCCGGCGCTTGCTCTCGCTGCAATCCGCAATGAGCTGTTGCGCCCAGGCAGGATAACTTGCAGCTTCCATGAGTGGTCCGGTTCGGTTGAATGTGTCGATCACTGTTCGGCTCCTTTTGATTTGTGATTGTAAGGATCGGCAAGAGATTTCAACGGAACGTGCCAGGCGCCTTGAACAACAACGGCTGCGGCCTGGCGGGCCGACTTTGCAAACTGTCGCAGGTAAACAACTGTGGGCGCTCGATGACATAACCCTGAGCGTAATCCACCCCGATTTCAAGCAATGCCTGCTCGATCTGGGTTGTTTCAACAAACTCGGCAATTGTCTGCTTACCCATGACATGGCCGATGTGATTGATCACTTCGACCATTGCGCGGTTAATCGGGTCGTCCAGCATATCCTTTACGAAACTCCCGTCGATCTTCAGGAAGTCTACAGGCAAATGTTTCAGATAAGCGAATGAAGACATTCCGGCGCAAAAATCATCGAGCGAGAAGTAACAGCCTAAGCCTTTGAGTTCATTAATAAATCGAATGGCACTACCGAGATTGGAAATTGCACTGGTTTCAGTAATTTCAAAACAAATCATTTCAGGTGGTATGGCGTAACTAACAAACTGTTCACGCAGAAAGTGCAAGAACGCGTCATCTCCGATAGTAATGCCTGAAAGATTAATCGCACACATTGCCAACGGCCCTTCATGTTGTTCGGCAATACATTGGGCAATGACTTTAAAAACATTCTCGACCACCCAGCGGTCGAGTTGACTCATCAGACCATAACGTTCGGCTGCCGGAATGAAACTGTCCGGCAGGATCATCCGCCCGGCCTCATCATGCAGGCGCAGAAGTATTTCGATGTGTCCTGCGCCTCCCGCCGCGGGGCTCAGCGGGGCGATTTCCTGGGCGTAGAGGCAGAAGCGGTTTTCTTCCAGCGCCATGTGCAGACGCTGCACCCAGGCCATTTCGCCAAAGCGCAAGGACAGCTCGGAATCATCGGCATGGTAGACCTGCACCCGGTTACGGCCCTTTTCCTTGGCCATGTAGCACGCCATGTCGGCGGCGCGCAGCGAAGCTTCGAGGGTGGCCGGTGTCTGGGCGATGTGCACCAGGCCGATGCTCACGGTGGTCAGGAATGGTCGCCCCTTCCACACGAAGTGCAAGTTCTGCACGGTCTGGCGCAGGCTCTCGGCGATCTTCTCCGCAGCCTCCGGTGCGCAGTTCTCCAGCAAGATACCGAACTCGTCCCCGCCCAGCCGCGCCAGGGTGTCGCCCTCACGCAAGCCCGATTGCAACAGCGTGCAGATGTGGCGCAACAACTCATCGCCGGCGGCGTGACCGCAGGTGTCATTGACCAGTTTGAACTGGTCCAGGTCAAGGAACATCAGCGCATGCCGCCCGGACTGCCGTGTCAGGTTGTGCAGGGCCTGCTCCAGGCGGTATTCGAATTCGCGGCGGTTGGCCAGACCGGTCAGGGCATCGTGGGTCGCCTGCCACGACAGATTAGCGATGTACTGCCGCTCCTGGGTCATGTCATGCAGCACCAGCACCGTGCCACTGATCTTTTCGGCATTGCGGATCGGCGCGCCCACCAGTGTCACCGAGACCGTGCTGCCGTCCAGACGCTGTATCAGCTTCGAGTGCTCGCTGCCGCCGACCAGTTTGCCGCTGAGAATATGCTCGATCAGCGTCAGCCCTTCAGCCTGGGCGTTGTCATCCAGCAGATTGAACAACGCCGCCAGCGGCAGACCTGCCGCGTGCTCGGCCTTCCAGTGCGTCATGGCCTCGGCGGCCGGGTTCATGTAATCGATGGCGCCATCGACATCGGTGGTGATGACGCCGTCGCCGATCGATTGCAGGGTGATGTGTGCCCTGTCTTTCTCCAGTTGCAGTGCCTGGGCGAAGGCATGGCGCTGCTTGAGCAGCTTGTGCGTGCGCAACAGGGCCAGCGCGATCAGCCCGAGCGCCGTGGCCAGATTGGTGAACAGCAGCAGGCGCAGAATCATCCGCGAGCCTTCACCCAACGCATCGCTGAACGCCTTGGCCGCCGGCGTCACACCGTCATTGATGGCGAAAATCCGCGCTTTCCAGTGCTGGATATCAGCCGGCGTTACGAGGTTTTCGCTGATGCGCTGATGCATCTCACGTGCGACATTGTCCAGTTGAACCAGATAGCCATCGCCAATCGTCCAGCGGTCGATCGCGGTTTCCAGATAACTGAAATGGCGGAAATTGAGATACAGCCAGATCAGGCTGGAGACGTCATCGGGATGATTGCCGCCCTTCAGAATCCCGTCCCGCGCTGCCTGTAGATCTGGTGGCTGTCGATCAAGGGCCAGACGCAACTCATGCCCGCCCTGTGGCACGGCAATCGCTTCCTTGTACTTGAGGAAGATCGCCTCGTCGCGGCTGTCGGCGTAGAGATTCAGATAATAGATGGCGTCTTTCTGGCCCTTGGACCAAAGACTTTCACCGGCCACATAGCCGCGAACGGCCGACAGGACGTAAAGACTCACGCCCCCCAATAACGCCTGAAATAACACGACGGCAATAAATGGCCAGACGATGCCTAACAACCGTGGCGTTCCGAGAGTCCTTTTTTGCTTCATGAGGTCCTTTGCGCACGCACTGCCATCATCAAGAGGAGACCGCTAGAGCTAGCCTAGGGGGCGATCCCCCTTCCGGCAAGCCAGGACATTTTCAACCTGCGTTACCTATGTACCGCACCCAGGGTTCTCGATGCTTCGACACTGACGGCTTCCGATCATTCCAGAGCCGCTCCCCCCATGCAATCACCGATATCCGCACTGCAACGCCATACCGCCCAACAGGCAGAATACCGTTCGCTGAACACCGCACTGCGCGCCGTCCTCACGGCCTCGACCTCGTTGGACACCCATTACCTGTCTCCCCAAGCGCATTCGCGCCTCGGCGCGGCGCACGAGCGAGCGCAAACACTTCTGCAAGCGCTGTTCGAAGAAGCCGGCAATCGGCAACTGCACGAGCATCTGCAAGCTGCCAAAGGGCTGCTGTTAGAAGTCAGTGCCGTGGGCGATCAGTGCCACTTTACGTTCAGCCGTCGCGACGAAAGCACCGCCAGCCACACCATCGAGGATGTCAAAAAGGCCTCCGCCAGCATTCAAGAGTTTCAGCGAGCGTTGCTGAGTATAGGCGCACACCTGCGTACCGACAGGCTGTTGCCGCTGTCACAACTGCTGCGTGAGTCCGGGTTCACATTACCGGACAAGCCGGACGCCACGACACTGGCCCGGCTGATTAACGAAATAGAAGAACAACGCGCCAGCCACCGACTGAATCTGCGCCAGAACCCGGGGCTGACGCTATTGATGAGCGATGACGACAAAGCCGCGATTAGCGACCTGATTGGCGATTGGCTCACCGGCAAAACCCTGTCACCCATCGACAGTCTGGCCGCTGAGGTGATACCGGCGTTCACCGGCAAGCAGCTGGAAGATCAGCCCGCCTCGTGCCTGGAGCGCCTGCTCGATACGCCCAAGGCGCAGGATCTGGGCCAGCGTATTCTGCAAGCACTGCAGTGGTATGGCGCACAGCCTGACGAGCAAACGCTGCCTGACATCGGCGCACGCCTGCTGCTTGAAGCCTTGTGCCTGTGGTACGAAGTGGCCAACGACGGCAGCTCGGCCCAGGTGGCCGGTTTTGCACTTGAGCAACGGGCTCACTACGGGAAGAGCTACACCAGCCTTCGCCGGGATTTTCTGAAGCATCTGGAGGACTCTTCCCACACGTCGACAGCGATCGAGAAACACCTGTTGGGGTGGGTATGCCTGGCGCGGTTCCCACTGGAGTTTCAAGTGCGCGACATTCCTGAAGACTTGCCCTATGCCTGTTCGACGGTCTGGGTGAATTTCGTGCACGGCACCCACCTCGCCCATGCCCTTGACCCCGAGCTGCTGCACGCCCTGACCTTTCAACAGTTGCTCGACCTGCCCCTGACGAAAAGCGCAAACGCCAACGCCGACCTGCAAGCCCTGATTGCCGCGACTCGTGCGCCAGCAGCGCAAACCTGGGCGCTGGCGACGGGGGCATTGACGCCCTCGGACACGCCATCAACCGCGCAGGCTGCCATGCAAGCGCTGGAGGATCACGAGGCGCAACTGAACAAGGCGATCCTGCAACTGGATGTCGAGCCGCCGCAACGCCTGCCACTGGCCAGGCAATTGCTGCAACGCGCGCTGGCCAATGACCTTTACGACCACACGAAGATTCACCTCAAGCGCCACCATCATCAATCGGCCAACCGTCATCGACGCAGCATTCTCGACACCCCGGACGTCGCGCTCCCCATCTGGCCGTTGCTGGAGGTATATGCCAGCGGCGCGCTGACCGTCGATACCCGCTGGTACGTCAGCGAGGATGGCAGGCGTGCCAGCGAATGGATCAGCCTGAGTGCAGAAGGCAAACTGCAAAGCGGATTTGTCGACAGCGCAGGCTCGCACCCGGGCCAACGCCTCTCCCAATTCCCGACCGGTCGCACCCTGCCTGACATCAAGAACGTGTTCGAGCAGCAGTTCGATACCTATCTGGCCAAGACCAGAAGTGCCTATGAGTACCTGATTAAAAGTCAGCTGGTGACACTGCCATCGGCTGATCGTCAGGCGCTGGAACATGGTGAAGTGAAAATCCTCAGCCTCAGGGAACAGACCCGTCGCATCGAAGCTCACCTGGAAACACCGGAAAACATCCTGCGGCACCGGGCACGCATGGGGTTTGTGTTACAGGCGACTTATCAGGGGACATCGAGCTTCTACGAATGCCTGCCGCGCGCCGGCATGATTCGCAAACGCCCGGACCTGACAGTCAGCCATGTGGGCGGGATTGTATTGCCGCCACTGCCTCCAAAACGCGGGAGGACCAAGGGCCAGAGCATCCGTCGCATCACTGCCCGCCCGCTGCCGTTCGACTACGATGCGCACAGGAACGGCTCAATACCCAGGCAGCAGGTCATATGTGTCGCGATCCTCGAACCGCTGGGCGATGCATTTCCCCCTTCGACGCTCCCGTCGGCCCATCACCCAAGCGCACCGAACCTGAACTTCACTTCGCCGAGAACCGGGCAGATCGCCTCTTTCGTCGCCACCCGGTTGTTCTATGTCGATGAACAGGCGCTGCGCCGCGAAGCCTGGGGCGAAACCCGCTTCGAGCGAGAAAACAACAAGCAACACTGGATCTTCCGGCTCAAGGCATTTATCCCGTTCTGGGGCAGCCTCGACGACCTGCAATCAGACAAACCCGGCACACGCTTGTTGGGCATCGTCGGCCTGCTGTTCGACATTGTTTCGTTCGCGATTCCGCTGGGCAAGTTCATCGCCGGCAGCATTCGCCTGGCCGCAGCGGCAGGAAAAATGGCGATTCGTGCAACCCTGCCACGCATGGCGCAACTGTCGACAAGTCTGGTCATTGCCAGCCTGAGAAATCTCAATCCGCTGGACGCGGTGCCGGCCTTGCTCAAGCTCGGTGGCCGCGGTGTGATCGGCGCGGTGCGAGCCGCTGCACACCTGGAAAACCGTGCGGTATTGCGCCTGAAAAAACTGGCCGGCAGAAGCGGTGAATACGATCTGCTGCACAGCCTGCCGCAAACGCTGGATGCCGGAAGCTGGAAACCACTGAGCCCGGCCGATCACCTGGCCGTGGTCAGAGGCATTGACGATGTGCCGGTGCGCAACGTTGCCGTCAACGGGTTCCGGCATCACCTGCTCGACCCGCTCTCCAACCGCCCTTACGGGCCGCGACTGATTGCGCAGGAGCATGACTTTTCACTCGGGCGCTCACACTACCGCGGGGTGACGAAAACCGACGATCAAATCGTCATCGACCTGCCGCAGAACAGCCGTGTAGAACATCTGCCCGAAACAAGTGGACGGACCACGGTGCTGATCGACGACGTGCCCTATCGATTCGACGGCGACGAACTGCGTCGCGTCGATCTTCTCGACGAAACTCAGCACTGGAAGCTGTTGCCATGCCGTATTCGCCGCGCACCCGGGCCAGCAGGCGACTGCCGCGTCAGCTATATCACCGCAGAGCCCGCACCGACTCCGCCTCTGGGCACGATCGACAAGGAAAAAGGCTATGCGCCATGGTTCGGCGAGCGAGTCTCGGAACCCGCCCTCCTGCCCGGGCATAACGGTACGTTCCTGGCCGTCGACGCCAAGCTCTATCGCATCGTCGACAACCGCCCGACACTGTTCACCGGTGATCTGCATCGCCTGGGGTTCAGTCGTGGCAGGCTGGTGCCGCGACAACAGATTCAGGCCACGCTGCAGTTTCGCAAAGGGATTTTTGCCCGCATCAAGACGGGTGGCACCTACGATGGCATCAACGACTCGCATCAGGTCGGTGCGGTACTCGTGCCGGCCCTCGACGACTCCTGCGCTCACGTGTTCTTTCGGGTGAACCACCATGAGTACTACCTCGCCAGCATTGCCAAGGGCGAGATTCCCGGCAACCAGTTGAGCTTCAAACGCCTGACACCTGCAGAGCTTGCCGACGGCACGCTGGGCGCGGAACTGCTGACCGTCTACACCGGTTCGCTGCATGCCAACAATGTCGCGCGCATTCATGGCCTCGAAGCTGTGCAGCGCGCCATGCACACCATGGAACAGATCGCGATCCCCATCGGCACCCAGGCAAACCCTGCGAACAACATGAAATGGCTGAAGGTCGATACCAGTCCGGGCGAGGCGCTGATGTTCGATCACTCGACCCGAATGATCGTCACACGCCTGCCCGAAGGTGCCGTCACCTGGGCACGCAGCAAAGAAGCACCGCAGGCCTTTCGAGAAAAAACCGCGGAGATTTTCGACACCCTGTTCCTCTCACCCACCGTGCACCCGACCACTGCCAACGCGGCACTGCGCATCGACGGCGCCATGCAGAAACTGCAGAACCTGCTGCCCCTGCGTGAGCGACCGATCAACCCGCGCAACATAGCCTACGCCGAAGTCACCACCGCCAGCGGCCTGCGCGAAATCTACGTCAGCGTCTCCGGCGCGCAAGGCAGCACGCAGCGCCTGCCGCTGTTTCGGCACATGGGCGCCAATCACGTGCGGATCGGTCAGACCACCTACATCAATATCGACTACAACCCGGCCTTTGCGCGCACTTCGCTGGAGGTGACCGAACAAGGTCAACTGCTGGCGGTGCCGCTGACCATCAAGGAGTTGAAAAGCTATCAGCCAACGCAGACCAGCCGCCCCACTTCACTGGACAGTGAGAGCAAGCTGATCAGCATGATTCGCGAAAAATACCCTGATCCGAAGGAAATCCGCGCCGTCGACATCGCGACGACCATGCGCCCGTGCGAATCCTGTTCAGTGGTGATGAAGCAGTTCGCCCATGACGGTGGGGATGCGGCGTTGCAAGTGCTCTGGGGTTGATTACAGACGTTGCAGGTGGCCATACAGCTTGGCATACAAGCCGCCATCAGCGATCAGTTGCTGGTGGTCGCCGTCCTCGGCCACTTGGCCGCTGTCGAACACCAGCACCCGATCCGCCTGCTTCACCGCTGACAGGCGATGGGCAATGATCAGCGTGGTGCGACCATTGAGGAACCGCGCCATGGCCTGATGCAGGTTGTACTCGGTCGCGGCATCGAGGGCCGAGGTGGCTTCGTCGAGGATCACCACTTTCGGCTCGGCAAGGATCATCCGCGCGATTGCCAGGCGCTGACGCTGACCACCCGACAGGCGCACGCCAGAGCGTCCGACAATGCTGTCGAGGCCGTCCGGCAGCGCCCGAATGGTCGCCTCGAGCTGGGCGATTTCCAGCGCCTGCCAACAAGCCTCGTCGCTGCGGGTGCGGCCCATGGTCAGGTTGGCGCGCACCGTGTCGTTGAACAGTGCCGGATGCTGCAGCACCACCGCGACGTTTTCGCGAATCAGCTCCAGGCCGATTTCCTGCTGAGTCGAACCGCCGAAACGGATGGTGCCGGCCACCGGCGTGTACAGCCCGAGCAGCAACTGCACCAGGGTACTTTTGCCACCGCCACTGGCACCGACAATCGCGACTTTTTCACCGGGGGCGATGGACAGGTTCATCTGATCCACCACCAGTTCATCGCCGTAACCGAAGCTCAGCCCCTGCACCTCGATACCCACGGTTTCACGGCCCTTGAACGGATCGACGCCGCCCGGATACTGCGGCTCGTCAGCCCGCGCCAGCAGTTCGTTGATCCGTGACAGTGCGCCGCCCGCCGCGTAGTAGGCGTATTGCAGATTGAGCAGTTGTTCCACCGGGCCGATCATGAACCACAGGTAACTGAACACCGCGAGCATCTGCCCGATCGACAGGTCGGAAAACAGCACCGTGAGCATGGCAGCGGCGCGAAAGATGTCGATGCCGAACTGGAACAGCAGGCCGCTGGCGCGGTTCGAAGCGTCAGTCTTCCACTGCGAGTTGACCGCGTAGTTGCGCACTTCCTGCGCGCGCAATCCGAGTCGCCCGAGAAAGAAACCCTGACGGTTGCCGGCGCGCACTTCCTGGATCGCATCAAGGGTTTCACTCAGGGCCTGAGTGAAGCGCGAGGTGCTGTCGTTTTCCAGTTTCTTCAGGTGTTTGACCCGCTTGCCCAGTTGCACCGTGGCGTAGATCACCAGCGGGTTGAACAGCAGGATCAGCAGCGCCAGTTTCCAGTGCATCCACATCAGGATGCTGGCGGTGCCGACCAGCGTCAGCATCGCCACCAGAAAACGGCTGAGGGTTTCGCCGACGAACTTGTCGAGGGTGTCCAGATCGGTGACCAGGTGCGTGGTCACCGTGCCGCTGCCGAGGCTTTCGTACTCACCGAGAGAGATACGTTTGAGGCGCTCGATCAGGCGCACACGAATGCGGTAGACGATGTCCTTGGCCAACCGCGCAAACAGTCGCGCCTGCAGCACGCCAAAGCACAGGGCACTGCAACGCAGAGTCAGGGTGACCACCAGCATCAGGCCGATATAGCCCGCCGCCTGCTGCCACATCGACGGCAACACGTGGTTCATGATGTTCAGTGCCGCATCGCCATGGCCGAGCAGGACTTCGTCCACCAGCAATGGCAACAGCAACGGAATCGGCACGCTGCACAGCGTCGCCAAGACGGCCACGCCGTTGGCGATCCACAGGGATTTTTTGTGATGAAGTGCCAGACGCCGGACTTCTGCCCAGCTCAGCCGGTCGACACGCTTTACGGCTGGCGTGTCATCGGCCCGGTCAGGCACAGGCTGCGCGCTCCAGCCAGCGGCCAAGCAATGGCGCCAGCTCACTGAGCGGTTGATAGCCGTTGGTCAGCAACGCCAGTTGGCCGTTGCGTTCGGCGAGCAGGGTCGGGAACCCGGCGATGCCCAGATCCTGCACCCAACTGAAATCGGCCTGCGTCGCCTTGTGTTGATCGGCATGATCGAACAAGGCAGCGAATTCGATACGCGGCACGCCAGCCTTTTCAGCCAGTTCCACCAGCACGCCGGCCTGGGTGACATCGCGACCTTCAGCGTAAAACGCCTGCTGGATCAGGCCGACCAGTGTCCACGCGCAATCCGGCGCCAGGCTGCGCGCGGTGACGATCGCCCGGCAGGCAGGCTCGGTGTCGTAGACAAAACCGTCGGGCAACGCGCCGTCAAACTTGAACGGCTGACCGGTGGCCTCGGTAACCGCTTGCCAGTGCTCAAGGATGTAGCGCCGGGTGGTCGGTTCCAGCGCCGCACCGCTACCGGTGCGCAAGCCGCCGACCACCAGATGCAACTCCACCCCGGCTGCCTGCGCCTGTTCGACCAATGCCTTGGCGACCGGAGCGAACCCCCAGCACCAGGAACACATCGGATCCATCACATAGAGCAGGCGCGCAGACATGATCAGGCCTCGGTGGATGCTTGTTTATAGTTGTAGCCGATCGGGTGCGGCATGTTGCGCGCCTTGGCCAGTTCGATCTGTTTCTGCCGATCGATGGCGCTGCGCCGGGTTTTCTCGCTCAGCTTGTCCCAGCAATGCGGGCAGCTGATGCCGGCCACGTAATGCTCGGAGGCGCGATCTTCAACGCTGACCGGTGTGCGGCAGGCATGACATTGATCGTAGTCGCCTTCGCTGAGGTCGTGACGCACAGTCACGCGGTTGTCGAACACGAAGCAGTCGCCCTGCCACTTGGTTTCTTCCTGCGGCACCTCTTCGAGGTACTTCAGGATGCCGCCCTTGAGGTGATAAACCTCTTCATAACCTTCGCCGAGCATGTAGCTGGAGGCCTTTTCGCAGCGAATGCCGCCGGTGCAGAACATCGCGACCTTCTTGTGCACGGCCGGGTTGAAGTGTTCTTTGATGTAGTCGGGGAATTCGCGAAAACTGGTGGTTTTCGGATCGATGGCGCCTTCGAAGGTGCCGATCGACACTTCGTAGTCGTTGCGGGTGTCGATCAGCAGTACTTCCGGATCGCTGATCAGCGCGTTCCAGTCTTGCGGCTCGACGTAGGTGCCAACCTTTTTGTTCGGGTCCACGCCTTCGACGCCGAGGGTGACGATCTCTTTCTTCAGTTTGACTTTGGTACGGTAGAACGGCTGTTCGTCGCAGTACGACTCTTTGTGGTCGATGTCGATCATGCGCGGGTCGCTCTTCAGCCAGGCGAGCAGGCCGTCGATGCCTTCGCGGCTGCCGGACACCGTGCCGTTGATGCCTTCTTCGGCGATCAGCAGAGTGCCTTTGATGCCATTGTCGACCATCGCTTGCAGCAGGGGCTCGCGCAGGTTGACGTAATCTTCGAGGGTGACGAACTTATACAGTGCCGCCACGACAATCGGTTGTGTCATGGGTATTTCTCCAGGTGGCTACCCTCGCAAAGGGTGAACCGGATTCAAAAAAAAACGCGCCGGATGAGCGGCGCGTTGCGGATTCTAGCAAAAAACCCGGGTTTAGTGCTTGCTGCCGCCAGCACAGGTCGGCGACGCCGGGGCGGCGCCCACCTCTGCCCATTCCTGCGGGGTGTACGTGTGCAGCGCCAACGCATGGAACTCGCCCATCAGCTCGCCGAGCGTGCCGTAGACTTTCTGGTGGCGCTTGACCCGGTTCAGGCCTTCGAACTGCGCGCTGACCACCACCGCCTTGAAGTGGGTCTGCAACCCGCGACTGTGCATGTGGCTTTCGTCCAGCACCTGCAGATGCTCAGGCTGAAGCAGGTTCAGCGTCGATTCGATGCGTTGTTGCATGGTCATCACGAACTCCGCTTACTTCTTCTTGGCCGGCGCAGCGCCTTTCGGTGCCAGCTCGTTGGTCATGTCGTCGAGCAGCTTGTTGACGACAGGGACGGCGCTTTCCAGTTTGGCCTGGGTCATCTGGGCCGATTGCTGGGTCAGCTGCGGCATTTTTTCCAGGACTTTCTTGCCCAGTGGCGACTGGTAGAACGCGACCAGGTCCTTGAGCTCCGATTCGCTGAAGTTGCTGGTGTAGAGCTTGACCATGTCAGGCTTGAGCTTGTTCCAGCCGATGGCCTGGTCCAGGGCGGCATTGGCCTTGGCCTGGTAGGTTTCCAGTACGGCTTTCTTGGATTCCGGGGCTTTGGTCTGTTCAAAGCGCTGAGCAAACATCTGCTGCACTTGCATGTACACCGGAGTGCCCAGTTTGTCAGCGTGCGCCAGGGTCAGGAAAGCTTCGGCACTGGCGTTGTGGCTGGCGGTATCGGCAAGCACCTGGCCGCTGGCGCAAACCAGTGCAACCGCGGTACAGATGGCACGAAGACGAGTCATCGAGTTTCCTTTTCTAGCTAGCGAGGTAAAACCCCAAGGGCGACCATTCTGCGCCTAAAAAACCTCGTGGCTCAACCCCCCGGCCCTTGCCGTGCTTGATTGACGGGGTTTTACCGGTCAACAATCGGTTCAAGGGAACCACCAAGGCCTGACCGGGCCTAAACTGCGCAAACAGACCAACAGGAGTGTGCACGATGAGCCGTATCGAAACCGACAGCCTGGGCCAGATCGAAGTCCCGGACGACGCTTACTGGGGTGCTCAGACGCAACGCTCGCTGATCAACTTCGCCATCGGTCAGGAACGCATGCCACTGCCGGTACTGCACGCCCTGGCCCTGATCAAGAAAGCCGCCGCACGGGTCAACGACCGCAACGGCGACCTGCCCGCCGACATCGCCCGCCTGATCGAACAGGCCGCCGACGAAGTGCTCGACGGCCAGCACGATGACCAGTTCCCGCTGGTGGTCTGGCAGACCGGCAGCGGCACCCAGAGCAACATGAACGTCAACGAAGTGATCGCCGGCCGCGCCAACGAACTGGCCGGCAACCCGCGCGGCGGCAAGACGCCAGTGCACCCCAACGATCACGTCAACCGCTCGCAAAGCTCCAACGACTGCTTCCCCACCGCCATGAGCATCGCCACCGCCAAAGCCGTGCAGGAGCAATTGTTGCCGGCCATCGCCGAGCTGTCCGGCGGTCTGGCCGAACTGGCGGCACGCCACATGAAACTGGTGAAGACCGGCCGCACGCACATGATGGATGCAACGCCGATCACCTTCGGTCAGGAATTATCGGGTTTTATAGCGCAGCTGGATTACGCCGAGCGGGCGATCCGCTCAGCGCTGCCGGCGGTGTGTGAACTGGCGCAGGGCGGGACGGCTGTCGGCACGGGTTTGAATTCGCCGCACGGCTTCGGCGAAGCGATTGCCGCAGAGCTTGCCGCCCTGTCCGGCCTGCCATTCGTCACCGCGCCGAACAAGTTTGCCGCGCTGGCCGGGCATGAACCGCTGACCAGCCTGTCCGGCGCCTTGAAGACCCTCGCCGTGGCCCTGATGAAAATCGCCAACGACCTGCGCCTGCTCGGCTCTGGCCCGCGCGCAGGCTTTGCCGAAGTCAAGCTGCCGGCCAATGAACCGGGCAGCTCGATCATGCCGGGCAAGGTCAACCCGACCCAGTGTGAAGCCCTGTCGATGCTCGCCTGCCAGGTGTTGGGCAACGATGTCACCATCGGCATCGCGGCGAGTCAGGGCCACCTGCAACTGAACGTGTACAAACCGGTGATCATCCACAACCTGCTGCAATCGATCCGCCTGCTCGCCGACGGTTGCAGCAACTTCCAGCAGCACTGCATCGCCGGTCTAGAGCCAGACGCCGAAGTCATGGCCAGACACCTGGAACGCGGGCTGATGCTGGTGACGGCGTTGAACCCGCACATCGGTTATGACAAGTCGGCGGAGATTGCCAAGAAGGCTTACAGCGAAGGCTTGACCTTGCGTGAAGCGGCGTTGGCGTTGGGGTATCTGACGGATGAAGAGTTCGATGCCTGGGTACGGCCGGAGAATATGATCGAGGCTGGTGCCAAGGGCTGATTTTGTAGCGCCTGAAAGTCCGTCTTCGCGAGCAGGCTCGCTCCCACAGTGGACCGCATTCTCATGTTGGAAATGCGGTCAAATGTGGGAGCGAGCCTGCTCGCGAATGGGAGCGACGCGGTCTAACCGGCTGCAATCCGCATCCGCCGTGCCTTCAGCCCGGCAATCAACGACGGCCCCAACGCCACCAGCGCCGACCCCAGCACCACCAGCACTGCCCCGCCATAACCCAGACCATTGATCTGCTCGGCATGCACATAATCCGGCCACACCCCGGCGGCAATCGCCACTGCGCCGAAGGTCACCAACGGCGTGATCGCCAACGTCGCACTGACCCGCGACGCCTCCCAATGTGCCAGCGCCTCGGCAAATGCGCCGTAGGCAATCAGCGTGTTCATGCAGCACGCCAGCAGCAGCCAGCCCTGCAACGGGCTCAACTCCAGGGCTTTGAGCGGATGCACCCACGGCGTCAACAACAGCGCGCAGAACAGGTAGATCACCATCATCACCTGCAACGAGTTCCACACCGTGAGCAGTTGCTTCTGGCCCAGTGCGTAAAACGTCCAGACCGTAGAGGCCAACAGCACCAGTAACACACCCGCGGTGTAGTCCGACAAAGAGGTGAGCAATTCGGCCAGGCGCTGATTGAAGAACAGCACAAAGCCGATCAGCAACACCGCCAGACCAATGCCCTGACCGATACTGAAACGCTCCTTGAACACAAACAGGCTGGCGATCAGCAACATGATCGGCCCCATCTGCACCACCAGTTGCGCGGTGCCAGGGCTCAGCAGGTTAAGCCCCATCAGGTACAGCACGTAGTTGCCTACCAGCCCGAGAACCGCCATCAGCACCAGCCAGCCGCCTCGAGGGCCGAGCACCTTGCGGCTCGGCAGACGCTTGACCGAAGCCAGATAAATGAACAGGCAACCGCCGGAAACCAGCAGGCGAAACCAGGTCACGGTGATCGGGTCCATCACCTGCAACACCTGTTTGAGCTTGATCGGCAGGATGCCCCACAGAAACGCCGTCAGCAGCGCCAGGAACAGACCGTAAACCCAGCGACCGGATGAAATGTGCATGCGAACCCCAATGCCTGCTGACAAGAGCGGTCATTCTAGGCCCGCACGCAGACGCAACACAGGGACAGTTCGGGCCAGGCCGCGAATGAAACTGTGCAGGTCGCAGCATTAAATTGACGAATCGCCGTTGATCGGCTGCCCGGGCGTGCCAAGTGCTTCAGGCATAAGCTCATTGGATCCTTTCACCCGATCATCCAAGGAGCCCGATCATGTTAGGAATGCGCGCCCAGGACAGCGCCCCCGCCACGCACTTTCGTAGCGACCGGGTGTGTCGGGTCAATGGCGAACTGTTTTTCTGCACACGGGAGAACACCCTTGAAGGGCCGTTCGACAGCCAGGAGACAGCCGAGCAGGAAATAAAGGCGTATATCGCGCGGATGCAGCTTCTGGATTCCAACCGGTAAATCCGGTTTGATCCCTTCGCGAGCAGGCTCGCTCCCACAGGAGAACGCGGTCACCTGTGGGAGCGAGCCTGCTCGCGAAAGCGTCCTGACAGGCAATACAAATCTGCAGGGTCAGCGCACCGCCTCAAACAACCCCGTCGCCCCCATCCCGCCCCCCACGCACATGGTCACGACGCCGTAACGCAGATGGCGCCGCTGCAACTCGCGCACCAGATGCCCGACCTGCCGCGACCCGGTCATGCCGAACGGGTGGCCGATGGAAATCGAGCCGCCGTTGACGTTGTACTTGTCGTTATCGATCTCCAACCGGTCCCGGGCATACAGGCACTGCGAAGCAAATGCCTCGTTGAGTTCCCACAGATCAATATCCGCCACCTGCAAGCCTTTGGCCTTGAGCAGTTTCGGCACCGAGAACACCGGGCCGATGCCCATCTCGTCCGGCTCGCAGCCAGCCACGGTAAAACCACGGAAAAACGCCTTGGGCTTGAGTCCCAGTTGCAGGGCTTTTTCCAGGCTCATCACCAGGGTCATCGACGCGCCGTCGGACAGCTGCGACGAATTGCCGGCGGTCACCGAACCGTCCTCGGCGAACACCGGCTTCAAGCCGGCGAGGCTTTCGTAGGTGGTGTCCGGCCGGTTGCAGTCGTCGTGATCGACAATCCCGTCGAGAATCTGCACCTCACCGCTGTTTTTGTCCTCGACCCGGTACTTGACCGCCATCGGCACGATTTCATCATTGAACAGCCCGGCGACCTGCGCCTGGGCGGTGCGCAGCTGACTTTGCAGCGCATAACGGTCCTGGGCCTCGCGGCTGACATCGTAACGGCGCGCAACCACTTCGGCAGTCTGGCCCATCGTGTAATAGATGCCCGGCACCTGCTGCTTGAGCAACGGGTTGATCAGGTGATCGGTGTTGACGCTTTTGAGGGTCAGACTGATCGACTCGACGCCGCCGGCAACAATGATGTCGCTGCAACCGGAAGCGATCTGGTTGGCGGCAATCGCGATCGCCTGCAGGCCCGAAGAGCAGAAGCGATTAAGGGTCATGCCGGCCACGTTGGTGCCCAGGCGCGAGAGCACCGCCACGTTGCGGCCGATGTTGTAACCCTGCGCGCCTTCGTTGGAGCCGGCGCCGACAATGCAGTCCTCGACGCTGGCCGGGTCGATGTCGTTGCGCGACAGCAGCGCATTGACGCAATGGGCCGCCATGTCGTCGGGACGGGTCTGGTTGAACTTGCCGCGAAAGGACTTGGCCAGGCCGGTCCGCACGCTGTCGACGATCACCACTTCACGCATGGCATACCTCAATTGTTGTTGTCGGATGAGAGTGCACCGAGCATAAGTCCACCCCGCCGCCGACCGCGACAATCATTCACCCCGCGTATGCGTGTCCATCGGTCAGTCCTTGTGCTTTTTCGCGCGCTTGTCGGACTTCTCGAACGCCTCTTCAAGCGCGCGGTTGATCGTGCGCAACACCTTGACCCGCGCCCAGCGCTTGTCGTTGGCCTCGACCAGGGTCCACGGCGAAATCTCGGTGCTGGTGCGGTCGACCATGTCGCCCACGGCTGCGCGATAGGCATCCCACTTGTCGCGGTTGCGCCAGTCGTCTTCGGTGATCTTGAAGCGCTTGAACGGAATCTGCTCCCGGGCCTGGAAGCGCTCCATCTGCGTGTCTTTGTCGATCGCCAGCCAGAACTTGACGACAATGACCCCGGCGTCGGCGATCTGCTCTTCGAAGTCATTGATCTCGCTGTAGGCGCGCAGCCAGTCGGCCGGGCTGCAAAAACCCTCGACCCGCTCCACCAGCACCCGGCCATACCATGAGCGATCGAACACGGTGAACTTGCCCCGCGCCGGCAGGTGCCGCCAGAAACGCCACAAGTACGGTTGCGCGCGCTCCTCCTCGGTCGGCGCTGCAATCGGCACGATGCTGTACTGACGCGGATCGAGCGCTGCCGCCACCCGGCGGATCGCCCCACCCTTGCCCGCAGCATCGTTGCCTTCGAAAACCGCCACCAACGCGTGGCGGCGCATGCGTTTGTCGCGCATCAGCCCGGACAGCCGCGCCTGCTCGGTGATCAATTGTTCTTCGTAGTCTTTCTTTTCCAGTCGTTGATTGAGGTCGAGACTGTCGAGCAGGTTCAGTTGATCGACCGCAGTGCCCAGCGGTGCGGCGTTGACCTCCTCGGTATGAACATCCGGGCGTTTCAAGGCATTCTGCAAACCTTCGAGCAGGATCTTGCCGACCGCCAGACTGCGGTAATTGGCGTCCATGCCTTCGATGATGTGCCACGGCGCGTAGTCGCGGCTGGTGCGGCGCAGCACGCGCTCGCCGTATTTGACGAACTTGTCGTAGGTTTCAGATTGCTGCCAGTCCAGCGGGCTGATGCGCCAGCTGTGCAGCGGGTCATCGGCCAGCGCCTTGAGGCGGGCCTTCATCTGTTTCTTGGACAGGTGAAACCAGAACTTGAAGATCAGCGCGCCTTCATCGCAGAGCATCTTTTCCAGACGCTCGGCGGCGTTGATCGCCTGATCCAGACGCGGATCCTTGAACAAACCGTGAACCCGCCCTTGGAGCATCTGGCTGTACCAGTTGCCGAAGAAAATCCCCATCCGCCCCTTGGCCGGGAGCATCCGCCAGTAACGCCAGGCCGGTGGTCGCGCCAGCTCTTCGTCGGTCTGCTGGTCGAAGGTGCGCACCTCGATCAGGCGCGGGTCCATCCACTCGTTGAGTAACTTGACGGTCTCGCCCTTGCCAGCGCCTTCGATGCCGTTGATCAAAATGATCACCGGGAAACGCTTCTGCTGCTGCAACTCGAACTGCGCTTCGAGCAGCGCCTCACGCAAAGCAGGCACAGCCGCGTCGTATGTCTCTTTGTCGATGGCGTGACCGATTTCAGCGGATTCAAACATGGGGACGGCTCCTTCCAGGATTCAGCAAGACTAGCGGATTGGGCACGGCGATGGAGGAGAAATTCCCCGCCTATGTTGTGTAGGGAGCCCCTCTCCACGGGGATCTATGTTCAGCGCCCAAATCATCGATTGTCTTCGAGACTGCACAACCAGGCCTTGCCATGGATCAAGCAGCCTGCGCCCGATCGGCTAGAATGGCCGCCTTGTCGTTGCCGAGCCTGCCATGAAACCTGTATCGCCCCACGCCCAACTCGACTGGGATGACCACGGACGCCCGCGTTCGCGAGTGTTCGATGACGTGTACTTTTCCGACCAGTCGGGGCTGGATGAAACCCGCTACGTGTTCCTCGAACAGAACCGTCTGGCCGAGCGGTTTGCCGCGTTGCCAGCGCACGGGCGACTGGTGATCGGCGAAACCGGCTTCGGCACCGGGCTGAATTTTCTTTGCGCCTGGCAGTTGTTCGAGCAATACGCTGTCGCCGGTGCGCGACTGCATTTTGTCAGCGTCGAAAAGTACCCGCTGAGTCCGGCCGACCTGCAACGGGCCTTGGCCTTGTGGCCTGAGCTCAAGCCGCTGGCCGATCAGTTGCTGACCCGTTACGTGGCGATCCATCAGGGCTTCCAGCGGATCATTCTGGGTAATGGCCGAGTCACGCTGACGCTGCTGATCGGCGATGCGCTGGAGCAACTGCCGCAGCTGGATGCGCAGATCGATGCGTGGTTTCTCGACGGTTTCGCCCCGGCGAAAAACCCGGAGATGTGGACCGCCGAGCTGTTCATCGAACTGGCTCGACTGGCCGCGCCCGGTTCGACCATCAGCACCTTTACCAGCACCGGTTGGGTGCGGCGTTTGCTCAATGCCGCCGGCTTCAAGATGAAGCGCACACCGGGCATTGGTCACAAGTGGGAAATCCTGCGCGGCGAGTTTCTCGGCTGGCCGCAGGACGTCGCGCCACCCGCGCCGGACAAACCGTGGTTCGCCCGCCCTGCCCCGCTGACCGGTGAGCGTCGAGCGCTGGTGATCGGCGCCGGGCTGGCCGGTTGCGCGACCGCTGCCAGTCTCGCGGCACGGGGCTGGCAGGTCAGCCTGCTGGAGCGGCATGCCGACGTGGCGCAAGAAGCGTCGGGCAATCCGCAAGGCGTGCTGTACCTGAAGTTATCGGCCCACGGCACCGCGTTGTCGCAACTGATTGTCAGCGGCTTCGGCTACACCCGCCGTCTGCTGGAAACCCTGCAACGCGGTACGGATTGGGACGATTGCGGCGTGCTGCAATTGGCGTTCAATTCCAAAGAGGCCGAACGTCAGGCGCAACTGGCCGCGGCGTTCCCGGAAGACCTGGTGCACTGGCTCGATCAGCCGCAAGCCGAAATTCAGGCCGGGATCGGTCTGGCCCACGGCGGCTTGTACTACCCCGAGGGCGGCTGGGTGCATCCACCAGCGCTGTGCCATGCACAAGCCGTGCAACCGAACATCCAATTGCTCAAGCATCACGACGCGCTGGAGCTGCGCAAGGTCGAGGGCCAATGGCAAGCCCTCGCTGGCAACCGCCTGCTCGCCAGCGCCCCGGTGGTGGTATTGGCCGGCGCGGCGGAAATCAAACGTTTTGCGCAAAGTGCCGAGCTGCCGCTCAAGCGCATTCGCGGGCAGATCACGCGCCTGCCACAAACCGCCGAGAGTCAGGCGCTGCACACCGTGGTCTGCGCCGAAGGTTATGTCGCACCGGCACGTCTTGGCGAACATACCCTTGGTGCCAGTTTCGACTTCAACAGCGATGACCTGACGCCGACCATCGCCGAACACCTGGGTAACCTGGCGATGCTCGAAGAGATTTCCGGCAATCTGGTCGCACGCCTGCACATCACTGAACGACCTGCAGAAATGCTCGAAGGCCGCGCCGCTTTCCGCTGCACCAGCCCCGACTATTTGCCGATCGTCGGCCCGCTGGCCGACCGCCAGGCGTTTGCGCAGGCCTACTCGGCGTTGAGCAAGGATGCGCGACAAGTGCCGGACATTGCCTGCCCGTGGCTCGACGGTCTATACGTCAACAGTGGCCACGGCTCACGGGGGTTGATCACCGCGCCGCTGTCCGGTGAGCTGCTCGCCGCGTGGCTGGATAACGAGCCGCTGCCACTGCCCAGGAGCGTCGCCGAGGCCTGCCATCCCAACCGTTTCGCGCTGCGCACGTTGATTCGCGGCAAGTGAAAAAGTGCGACTGGCCGCTGGTCAGTCGCCACCCCTTATAACTTATCGTTCTAAAACTCCCACAACTGCACCGGGTCAGTTTCTGAGTAGCGGCCATTTTTGGCCAGACTTGAATGCCCCTCCCCAACGGAAAAACCGGTAAGGACCTTATGTGCGGATTAGCTGGCGAGTTACGTTTTGATCATCAACCTGCAGACCTTGCAGCGGTTGAGCGAATTACCCATCACCTGGCCCCTCGCGGCCCCGACGCGTGGGGCTTCCATGCCCAAGGGCCGATTGCCCTGGGCCATCGTCGCCTGAAAATCATGGACCTGTCGGACGGCTCGGCGCAGCCGATGATTGACAGCCAACTGGGCTTGTCGCTGGCCTTCAACGGTGCGATCTACAACTTCCCGGAACTGCGCGCCGAACTCGAAGCGCTCGGTTATGCCTTCTATTCCGGTGGCGACACCGAAGTGTTGCTCAAGGGCTACCACGCCTGGGGCGAAGCGCTGCTGCCGAAACTCAACGGCATGTTTGCCTTTGCCATCTGGGAGCGTGACGCCCAGCGCCTGTTCATCGCTCGCGACCGTCTCGGTGTAAAGCCGCTGTACCTGTCGCGCACCGGCCAGCGTTTGCGCTTTGCCTCGGCCCTGCCGGCGCTGCTCAAGGGCGGTGACATCAACCCGATCCTCGACCCGGTGGCGCTCAATCACTACCTGAATTTCCACGCGGTGGTGCCTGCGCCACGCACCTTGCTCGCGGGCATCGAAAAGCTGCCGCCAGCGACCTGGATGCGCGTTGAGGCCGATGGCCGCAGCGAGCAGAAAACCTGGTGGACCCTGCCCTACGGCCCACACGAGGACGAGAAGAATCTGACCCTCGAAGACTGGCGTGACCGCGTGCTCGACAGCACCCGCGAAGCCGTGGCGATCCGTCAACGTGCGGCAGTGGATGTCGGCGTGCTGCTTTCCGGCGGTGTCGATTCGAGCATGCTCGTCGGCCTGCTGCGCGAAGTCGGCGTGGAAAATCTGTCGACCTTTTCCATCGGTTTCCAGGACGCTGGCGGCGAACGCGGTGACGAGTTCCAGTATTCGGACCTGATCGCCAAACACTACGGCACTCAGCACCACCAATTGCGCATCGACGAAAAAGAGATCATCGAGCAATTGCCCGCCGCGTTCCGCGCGATGAGCGAGCCGATGGTCAGCCACGACTGCATCGCTTTCTATCTGTTGTCCCGCGAAGTGGCCAAGCACTGCAAAGTGGTGCAGAGCGGCCAGGGTGCCGACGAACTGTTCGCCGGTTATCACTGGTACCCGCAGGTCGACGGTGCGGCCGATCCGTACGCAGCCTATCGCGCGGCGTTCTTCGACCGCAGCTACGACGACTACGCCGCCACCGTGCAACCGAAATGGCTGACGGCCAATGACGCGGCCGGCGACTTCGTGAAGGAACATTTCGCACAGCCTGGCGCTGATGCAGCGGTCGATAAAGCCCTGCGTCTGGACAGCACGGTGATGCTGGTGGATGACCCGGTCAAACGTGTCGACAACATGACCATGGCCTGGGGCCTGGAAGCGCGCACGCCGTTTCTCGACTATCGCCTGGTGGAACTCTCGGCGCGGATTCCCGGCCAGTTCAAGCTACCGGACGGCGGTAAACAAGTGCTGAAAGAAGCCGCACGCCTGGTGATCCCAAGCGAAGTGATCGACCGCAAGAAAGGCTATTTCCCGGTACCGGGCCTGAAGCACTTGCAGGGCGACACCTTGAACTGGGTGCGTGAACTGCTGCTGGATCCGAGTCAGGATCGCGGCCTGTTCAACCCGGCGATGCTCGACAAACTGCTGACTGATCCGCAAGGCCAACTGACGCCGTTGCGCGGCTCGAAACTGTGGCAACTGGCGGCCCTGAACCTGTGGCTCAGTGAACAAGGAATCTGATTGATGAAACCTCACGCCACGGCTATCAGCCAACGCCTGCTGCGCGGTCAGACACCGTCGTATGAACGCTTGCAGGCGCGTCTGGCCGAAGACGGCAGCGAACTCGGCGCCGACCCTATCGCCGTGCATTGCGGTTGGGGCCGGCTGCTGATCGGTCACACCTTTCCTGACCCGGCAACGCTGGCGCAGGAACTGCTCAACGAGCAGCCCGGCGAACGTGACATCGCCCTGTACGTCGCCGCGCCGCAACAGATTCTGGGCCTGGAACCGACGCAGCTGTTTCTCGACCCTTCCGACACCCTGCGCCTGTGGTTCAGCGATTACCGCCAAGCCACCCGAGTGTTTCGCGGCTTCCGCATTCGTCGGGCACAGAGCGAAGCGGACTGGCAGGCAATCAATCTGCTGTATCAGGCGCGCGGCATGCTGCCGATCGATGCCACGCGCCTGACCCCGCATCATCAGGGCGGCCCGGTGTACTGGCTGGCCGAAGATGAAGACAGCGGCGCGGTGATCGGCAGCGTCATGGGCCTCAACCACCAGAAAGCCTTCAACGACCCGGAACACGGCAGCAGCCTGTGGTGCCTGGCGGTCGATCCACAGTGTTCGCGCCCAGGTGTCGGCGAAGTGCTGGTGCGACACTTGATCGAGCACTTCATGAGTCGCGGCCTGAGCTATCTGGACCTGTCGGTGCTGCACGACAACCGTCAGGCGAAGAACCTCTATGCCAAGCTCGGTTTTCGCAATCTCTCGACGTTCGCCATCAAGCGCAAGAATGGCATCAATCAGACGCTGTTCCTCGGGCCAGGGCCGGAAGCCAACTTCAACCCTTATGCGCGGATCATCGTCGAAGAAGCGCACCGGCGCGGCATCGATGTGCAAGTGGATGACGCCGATGCAGGGCTGTTCACCCTCAGCCATGGCGGCCGCCGGGTGCGTTGCCGCGAATCCCTGAGCGACCTGACCAGCGCGATCAGCATGAGCCTGTGCCAGGACAAAAGCCTGACCCACAAAGTGCTGAAAGCCGCCGGCCTGAACCTGCCCTCGCAGCAGCTGGCGGGCAATGCCGACGACAACCTGGCGTTTCTCGACGAACATCAGCGGGTAGTGGTAAAGCCGCTCGACGGTGAACAGGGTCAAGGTGTGGCGGTGGATTTGCAGAGCATCGAAGAGGTGCAGCAAGCCATCGAGTCCGCCAAACGTTTTGACAGCCGTGTGCTGCTTGAAAGCTTCCACGAAGGGCTGGACCTGCGGATTCTGGTGATCGGTTTTGAAGTGGTGGCGGCGGCGATTCGCCGTCCCGCTGAAGTCGTCGGCGACGGGCACCATTCGATTGGCGCGCTTATCGAGGCCCAGAGCCGACGCCGGCAAGCCGCCACTGGTGGCGAAAGCAAGATCCCGCTGGATCACGAAACCCAGCGCACCCTGCACGCAGCCGGGTATGACTACAGCAGCATTCTGCCGGCCGGCGAGCACCTGTTCGTGCGTCGCACCGCCAACCTGCACACCGGCGGCACGCTGGAGGATGTCACGGCGATCCTGCATCCGACCCTGGTCGATGCCGCTGTTCGGGCCGCGCGGGCGCTGGACATCCCAATGGTGGGTCTCGATTTGATGGTGCCGGCGGCGGATCAGCCGGAGTACGTGTTTATCGAAGCCAACGAACGCGCGGGCCTGGCCAACCACGAACCGCAGCCCACAGCAGAGCGGTTTGTCGATTTGTTGTTTCCGCACAGTCAGCCGGCTGTTTCTTGATTCCGAGGCGTCTGGACTGACGCCTTCGCGAGCAAGCCCGCTCCCACAGGGTGAACGCATTCCAAATGTGGGAGCGGGCTTGCTCGCGAAGGGGCCGCAACAGACACCCTGAATCACCCCTCATCGAAACCATCGATGCGCCTCAACTCATCAGGAGTTTCCATGACCACACAAATCCCTGAACCGGATCTGAACTACCTGCAAAAAGTCCTGCTGGAAATGCTCGCCATTCCCAGCCCTACCGGGTTCACCGACACCATCGTGCGTTATGTCGCCGAGCGTCTGGAGGAACTCGGCATCCCGTTCGAAATGACCCGTCGCGGCACGATCCGCGCCACCCTGAAGGGCAAGAAAAACAGCCCCGACCGCGCCGTTTCCGCGCACCTGGACACCATCGGCGCCGCCGTGCGTGCAGTGAAGGACAACGGACGCCTGAGCCTGGCCCCGGTCGGCTGCTGGTCGAGCCGGTTTGCCGAGGGCAGCCGGGTCAGCCTGTTCACCGACAACGGCGTGATTCGCGGCAGCGTGCTGCCGCTGATGGCGTCCGGGCACGCGTTCAATACCGCCGTGGACGAGATGCCGATCAGTTGGGACCACGTCGAACTGCGTCTGGATGCCTATTGCGCAACCAGGGCCGATTGCGACTCGTTAGGCATCAGCGTCGGCGACGTGGTGGCCTTCGACCCATTGCCTGAGTTCACCGACAGCGGCCACATCAGCGCTCGCCATCTGGATGACAAGGCCGGCGTCGCGGCGTTGCTCGCCTCGCTCAAAGCCATCGTCGACAGCGGCCAGGAGTTGATGATCGACTGTCACCCGCTGTTCACCATCACCGAAGAAACCGGCAGCGGCGCAGCGGCAGCCTTGCCGTGGGACGTCAGCGAATTCGTCGGCATCGACATTGCGCCGGTCGCCCCGGGCCAGCATTCCAGTGAACACGCGGTCAGTGTGGCAATGCAGGACTCCGGCGGGCCATACGACTATCACCTGTCACGGCATTTGCTGCGCCTGGCCAGTGAACACGAACTGCCGGTGCGCCGTGACCTGTTTCGCTACTACTTCAGCGACGCGCATTCGGCTGTCACCGCCGGGCATGACATCCGCACCGCGCTGCTGGCGTTCGGCTGCGATGCCACCCACGGTTACGAGCGCACGCACATCGACAGCCTCGCGGCACTCAGCCGCCTGCTCGGGGCGTACATCCTGAGCCCGCCGGTGTTCGCCAGCGATGCAGCGCCGGCCAATGCGTCGCTCGATCGCTTCAGTCATCAGATCGAGCATGAGACGCAGATGGAGAGCGATACCCGGGTGCCGTCGGTGGACAGTCTGGTGGGGCAGCGTTCCGACAGTTGATTCCTTGTTGGCTGAACAATCGCCTTCGCGAGCAGGCTCGCTCCCACAGGGGGAACACATCCCGAATGTGGGAGCGAGCCTGTTCGCGAATTGGCATGCCGCAAAAACTGGCAGGTAAAACGTAATCGCCGTAGCATCCCGACATTGATTGAACCGAGGTGCCCATGCTGATTCCCTACGACGCTCTTGAAGTCGACACCCTCACCCGCCTGATCGAGGATTTCGTCACCCGTGACGGCACCGACAACGGTGATGACACACCGCTTGAAACCCGTGTGCTACGCGTGCGCCAGGCGCTGACCAAAGGCCAGGCGCTGATCGTGTTCGATCCGGAAAGCGAGCAATGCCAATTGATGCTCAAACACGATGTGCCCAAGCATCTTTTCGACTGAACATTTCAGCCCGCCTTTTCGCTGGCCTGTTTGCGCTGGATCCGCTCGTACACTTCAGAACGGTGCACATTGACCTTCGGCGGCGCCTCGACACCAAAGCGCACACTGGAGCCGTTGACCGACAGAACGCGCACGGAAATGTCGTCACCGATGGAAATCAACTCGCCTACAACACGGCTGAGTACAAGCATGGAGTTCGTCCTTCAGGGTTAGCCAGCCCTGAAGATGCGCGGTGAGCGCCCGCTCGACAATGCGTGGCGAGCAAATCAGTCTTGCCCTACAGCCTCAAGCGCTGCGCCCGTCAGACATTTCCTGCAAATCGCTAAACAGTCTCGTCTCAAGCAGCGGAAAAGCGCGGCCCGAATAGAATCACGCTGGCCCCGATCACGCACAGTGCCACGCCGATCCAGTCCGACCCCAGCGGGCGCACGCGCTCGACCACTGCCAGCCAACCGATCGATGCCACGATGTAGATCCCGCCATAGGCGGCATAGGCGCGACCGGCGTAAGCCGCTTCGACACGGGTCAACAACAGCGCAAACAGCGTCAGACTGAGCAACGCCGGAATGACCCACAAGGCACTTTTACCTTGGCGCAACCACATGAAAAAAGCGAAACAACCGGCGATTTCAAACAGCGCCGCGAGAAAGAACCACAAGTAATTGAGCATTGATGCGTCTCGACAGGGTGACCATTGCGGCCACCCTAACGACGCAACACCCGGCGGGCAAGTTCAACCATTGCTGGATTTGGCCTTGGCGCGCATTTTATCGGCCATGCTGGTCATTTCGTTGTAGATCAGTTGCGGGTTCTTCTGCTTGATCGCCCAGGCCATGCGCCCTTGTTCGTGCGGCAGGATCATGAACTCGCCAGCGGCCACTTGCTGATAGATGTAATCGGCAATGTCGGCGGCGCTGATCGGCGAACTTTCCAGCAACTTGCCGACCTGCGCTTTCATTGCCGGGGTCGGGCCACGGAACGAATCGAGCAAGTTGGTCTGGAAGAACGAGGGGCAAACCACGTGCACCCCGACTTCCTGCTGCGCCAGTTCCACCAGCAGGCTTTCCGACAACGCCACCACACCGGCCTTGGCCACGTTGTAGTTGCTCATCGCCGGGCCTTGCATCAATGCGGCCATCGAGGCGATGTTGATGATTTTGCCTTTGCTCTGCTCCAGCAGTGGCAGGAACGCCTTGCAGCCCTTGACCACGCCCATCAGGTTGATTGCGATCTGCCAGTCCCAATCCTCCAGCGACAGTTCGCTGAAGAACCCGCCGGACGCCACGCCTGCGTTATTGACGATGACATCGATGCCGCCCAGTTTCACTTCGCAGGCCTGGGCAAACGCGGTGAGCTGGCTGTAATCGCGCACATCGCAGCGTTGGGTGAAACCGTCGCCACCAGCCTCGCGCACCCGCTTCAGGGTCTCCTGCAGGCCAGGCTCGCTGACGTCGGACAAGGCCAGTTGCCAGCCTTCACGCGCCCAGCGCAGCGCGATTTCGCGACCTAAACCTGAACCCGCACCAGTGATCATCATGCGATTTTGCATAGCAGACAGCCTTGTTGTTCCGTAGGAGATGCGCGGAGTGTAGCGAAGGATCCGCGACCACCCACGCTCCATCAGATTGCTGAATGGTGGGGGCAAACCGTGGCGCGTTGGATTCGTTTGAAAAGCCAGAGTTCTGCACTTGCGGGGCGGGAAAAGGAAATAAACCTGCGGACTAAATACATTAAAAAAACTTTGAATTTTCTGTCATTCGCACCGGTCGGAATTTGTAAGCCGTCTGGATTTAGTTAACCTCCAGTCGCCCTTGAATACCAAGACTTCTCGAACACTATCAACAAGGAAATCGACATGGGCACAATTCTTATCATCATCCTGATCCTGTTGCTGATCGGTGGTCTGCCGGTCTTCCCGCACTCCAGAAGTTGGGGTTATGGCCCGTCGGGTATTATCGGCGTGGTATTGGTGGTGCTGTTGGTCTTGCTGTTACTTGGCAGGATATAAAACCCCAAGACAAAAAAAAGAGGCCTTGAGGGCCTCTTTTTTTGTGCAGCGGTTTTATCAGTCCGGCTTGCCGTTGACCACACCGGCGGTGTTGTCCATCAGGCTCTTGGTCGCGGTTTGCAGGAACGCTTCAAGCTTGAGTTTCAGTTCGGCAGTACGCGGTGCGTCCGGAATGACCTCGGCAGAAGGGTTCGCGCCCAGTTGGTACTGATAGATCTTCGGCGCCATTTCCTTCTCTTTCGGCAGCACCAGAATCTGGTCGGCCGTCACGATGGCGGTGGTCTGCTCGCTGCCCGACGGCTTGATCACACCGAAACCGGTGTCGCCTGCCGGCAGGTTGAGCAGGTCACGGCCCCAGCACTGGTGGCGTACTTCGCCGCCCAGACGGCCCATGATGGTCGGAACGATGTCGATCTGGGTGCCCACGGTGTGGTCACGCGTACCGAACTTCTCCTGGATGCCCGGTGCAATCATCAGCATCGGCACGTTGAAGCGGCCCAGGTCCATTTCGGTGATCTGACGCTCGTTGCCGAAACCGTGGTCGCCGACGATCACGAACAGGGTTTCCTTGAAGTACGGCTCTTTACGCGCCTTCTCGAAGAACTGACCCAGTGCCCAGTCGGCGTAACGCATGGCGGTCAGGTGTTCGTTGAGCGTGCCGCGATCGGTCACGCGCTCGACCGGCAACGGCGTCGGCAAGGCGTACGGCGTGTGGTTGGACAGGGTTTGCAGCAGCGCGTAGAACGGCTTGCCGTTTTCCCGCGCCTTCAGCTCCACCAGACCACGGTCGAACATGTCCTGGTCGGACACACCCCAGGTCGGATCGGAGAACACCGGGTTGACGAAGTCGTTACGGCCAACGAAGTTGGTCATGCCCTGGTTGCTGAAGAAGCCCGACTGGTTGTCCCAGGCGAAGTCACCGTTGTAGACGTAGACGTCGTCATACTTGCGCGCACTGAGCAGCTGCGGCAGGCCGGAGAGCTTGTGGCTACCTTCCGGGGTCTGCATCAGGTATTCGAAGCCCGGCAGGTTCGGGAAGCACGCCATGGTCGCGAACATGCCCTGGTGGGTATGCGTGCCGTTGGAGAAGAAGCGGTCGAACAACAGGCCTTCCTTCGACAGTTTGTCGAGGTACGGCGTGATGTTGCCCGGCGCGCCCAGGGCGCCCACCGAGTGACCGGCCATGCTTTCCATCAGGATCACGACCACGTTCTTGATCGGCAGGGTCTTGTCGGCCGGTGGCGTGTAATCACGACGCACGGCAGCAATGTCGGCATCGACCAGTTTGTCGTCCGGCATCACCAGCATCTCGCGCACGACTTTCTGTGCCTGTTCCTGCGGCAGTGTGGCTTTCCAGATGTTGTTGCGATCCTCGCCCATGCGGTCTTTGGCGGCCGCGATCAGCGACAGCGTACCGTTGAGGCCGAGCTGGTTGGCGAAGTTCGATTCGGTGGTGTACACGTCACCCCAGCGCAGCGGCGGGCCCTGACGCAGGGTGCCACGGGCAGCCACGACGCAGATCAGCAGGCAGACCACGAACACCGCCAGGCGGGTGTACCACGGCGCCACCTGACGGGTGCCGACGTTGCCGCCGCTGAACGGTCCGCGTGGCCGGGTCGCACGGTCGGCGCCCTTGAAGGCCAGCGTCAGAATCACCGTGCCGACGACCCATGCCAACAGGTAGCGCACCACCGGGAAACCGTACCAGAGCATGCTCATCACGGTTTTCGGGTCTTCCTTCACGTACTGGAATACCAGGCCGTTGAGACGCTGGTGGAACTCACGGTAGAAGTCCATCTCCATCAGGCCGAGGAACAGCGCGATGCTGGATGCAACGGTCAGCCACAGACGGAAGAAACCACGCGCCGCCATCGCCCGGGCACTGAACAGTGCCAGCAGCAGCGGAACGCAGACGTAGACCACCAGGCGCAGGTCGAAACGCAGGCCGTTGGCGAAGGCTTCGAGGAAAGTCGAAGCCGGGGTATCGAGGATCATCTCGCGGTTGTAGACCAGCAGCGCGAGGCGCAGCACGGAAAACATCACCATCATGACCAGGGCACACAGCAGTGTGTAGGCCAGATGCGATTTGACGGTCGGTTGCAGCAGGCGAGTGGAAGATCGCTGCTGATTCAGGGCGTCCGGGTTTGCCATGTCGTTTTAGGACCCATTGGAAGTTGAAGTTGCAAAATACAGCGGCGCCATGCCCTCTATTGGCCAATCCAGGCCCCGGGGCGTGCGCGGTGCGCAAATGTTGCACGATCAACGGCAGCATTGCCATTGATTAGTGCCCCACTGCCCGACTCTTTCACACAGGCAGCCGCAGGGGGACGACGTGAATTGCGCGGGCGAATTGTCTGGAACACTTTGTGAAAATTTCGTGCAACGCATATCTGGAAACACAATATAACGACAAAACAAAAACGCCCCGAATCGATCGGGGCGTTTTGCGTTAAGCGCGCGGATTACTTCTCGGCGCGTTCTTTCAGTGCTTTAAGGGTGTTGAACGGCGCATCGACCACGAACTTGTTGGCAATCATGCTCGGCACGCTGCCACCTGGCTCGGTGTGCACTTGATAGGTCACTTCGACCTGATCGCCTTTGGGCACGAACTTCCAGAAACCTTTGACCTGGGCGACACGGACAAAGCCTTTCTCTTCAGGAATGTACTTCGGCACACCTTCGAGATTGCGGGTCAGGCTGCCATCGGCACCTTCAACGGTGGTGACGTGCAGCACCGAATCACGCGGAGTCACTGGCCATGGCGTATTGAACTGGGTGTAGGTCCAGCTCTGATCGCCTTCGTGCTTGAGCAGTTTCTGGGTCTTGCACTCGTGAATCCAGGCGCAAGCTCCGGACACGTCTTCCTGCAAGGCACGTAGTTTGGCAACGGTGGTCTTCATCAGGGCAACACCCTGATAGGACTTGTAATCGGAACCCGGCACTTCGGCCAGTGAGACCTTGATCCCGTCCTGTTCCTTGGCGACCTTCCAGTCCTCGGCCTGAGCAACCGAAGTAGCCAGCACGGCCGTCAAACCACACAACACAGCGATACGATGCAGCGAACCCATAGTCTTATTCCTTATTGTTGAAGTTCCGTTCGTTTGACACATCACGCCGCTGTCATCTGCTCCCACCAGCCGATCAGTTTGATCGCTTCTTCCGAGCTGCTGCCACAGACTTCGACATCAGCTGCGAAGCCAGAACAGACCGCCGGACGCTCCGGTTGGCCGAAAATGCTGCACAGGTTTTCGACCGACAGCTGCACGCAACGTTCGCCGGCGGGTTTGCCATCGGGCATGCCCGGGATGGCAGAACTGATGGAAGGGGCAATACAGCAAGCGCCACAGCCTTCACGGCATTTCATGACGAGCAAGTCCTCGCGACGGGCAATGTGTTAAAGAGACACGGACAGAGTAACCGCTAAAACGGTTGTTTCAAATTCCCTGAACCGGGGTTTTTACCGATAACTGAATGTGACTGACCAGTCTCCGACAAAGCGTCTGGTCTGCGGGTCACGGATCGATTGAAATTACTGCTTGAACTCGAAATCGAGGGCGGCGCCTTCGACTTCGCGACGTTCTTCGTTGCGCAGCTGCAACTGCATTTCGTTGCTCAGCAGGCGTCCATTAAGCTGGAAGCCGCTGTTCTTCTCACCAAACATCTGCGGCAGGATCGCGTCGTGTTTGGGCATCGGCACGGTACCGGCCGGTTTCAGTTGCTGGACCATGTCCTTGGGCAGGCTCAAATCCAGTTTGGCCGGCGGCAGTTTGGTTTTCACCACCTCACTGGCCGGTTTCGACTTGGAAGCGACCGGAGGCCGTTTCTTCACCGTGGCGGCTTTCTTCTGCCGGGCCTTTTTATCCTGAGCCTTTTTATCGGCAACGGCTTTTTTGCTGGCGACCGCTTTGCTCGTCGAGGCGGACGCTGCCGGTTTCTCCTGAACGGCGGCGGCCATGACACCGGGCACGTGGCCCATCGTCAACACACAAAGCAAAACCCAGGCGGCAGGAAAAATCGCTTTCATGAACCCAACAACACTAACGGCAGAGGGCCATATGCTCGCTTGTTGGGCGTCACAAGACAAGCACGACGCAGCGCTTGTTCAGAATCCGCCAGCAGTTTCCTGACACAGTTGCGTCGCCAGCAAACCGAGGGTCATCAGCGCCCTCTCCGCCTCGCGATTCCACGGCGTGCCGCAATTGAGGCGGATACAGTGGTTGAACTGCTCGGTATTACTGAAGATCAGTCCCGGCGCGATGCTGATGCCTTGTTGCAATGCGCGGACATGCAACTCCTGGGTATTGACCCTCCCCGGCAAGCTCACCCAGAGGATGAAACCGCCCGTGGGCCGGGTCATTTGCGTGCCTTCAGGGAAGTACTGCTGCACCGCCAGCTGGAAGGCGCTGAGGTTTTTCCGGTATTCCTGGCGGATGTACCGTAAATGCCGGTCATAACCGCCATTTTCCAGATAAGCGGCAATCGCCATTTGCGTGACGCTGCACGCCGAATGCGTGGTGAACGTCTGCAGGCGCTGGATTTCCTGCTGATACTTGCCGGCAATCATCCAGCCGACACGCACTCCCGGCGACAAGGTTTTGGAGAAGCTCGAGCAGTAGATCACCCGGTCGAGCCGGTCGTAGGCTTTCAGGGCTTTGGTGCGCCCCTGCTCGAACATCAACTCGCCATAGATGTCGTCTTCGACAATCTGGATATCGAAGTCCGAGGCCAGGCGCAGCAACTGTTTCTGCCGCTCTTCGGGCATGGTGCCGCCCAGGGGATTGCTCAGGCGGGTCGTCAGCACCAGGGCCTTGATCGACCATTGGTTGGCCGCCAGTTGCAAGGCTTCGAGGCTCATGCCGGTGGCTGGGTCGCTGGGGATCTCGATCACTTTCAGGCCCAACAGGTCGGCCAGTTGCAGCAAGCCGTAGTAGGTCGGCGATTCGGCGGCGATCAGGTCGCCCGGACGGGTCAGCACGCGCAATGACATCTGCAGCGCATCGACGCAACCGTGGGTGATCACCACTTCTGACGGGTCGACCACGACGCCGGCGTCGCGCATGCGGATCGCCACTTGCCGGCGCAGCGGTTCGAAACCCGGGCTGAACATATAGCTGAATGCCCGAGGGCTATGGAAACGCGTGACTTTCGCCAATTGTTGATGCAATGCACGCACCGGCAAATAGTCGACGCTCGGCACCGCCGCGCCCAAAGGGAACACCCCTTCACGACGCGATTCGACCAACACTTGCTGAATGATGCTGGCGCGCGTGACCAGTCCCGGCCGTTCGACCCGGGCAATGTCCGGCGTCGGTGCCGTCAGCGCCGGAGTCTGGTGCACGTAGTACCCGGACTGCGGCCGCGCGCGAATCAGACCCTGATCCTCGAGATTGGCGTAAGCCTGCAACACCGTCGCATGGCTGACATTGAGCTGCGAACTCATCTTGCGCACCGACGGTACGCGTTCCCCGGGTTGATAGACGCCACGGCGGATGTCTTCAGCCAGTTGTTGAGCAATACGCTGGTAGAGCAAGAGATTGGTCATGACGCAGCACTCGATTTCACGGGCATTTTATTCTTGTGTGAAACAATACCGGAACAGTTTAGAAGTGTACTGGGACAGTTGTCACCATAGTCGACCATACAGTGCAGTGTCAGCTGCAACTGTATGGAATTGAGCGCTATTCGACAGACGTAAAAAAGCCCGGCGCTGCATGACAGCCCGGGCTTTCCAGAGACGCAGCCCTCAGCGGGCGGCGCCGAGCTGGCCTTTTTCGTCGGAGAACACAATTTCCACCCGACGGTTCTGTGCCCGCCCGCGCTCGGAAGCGTTGGCGTCCACCGGGTACTCGTCGCCGTAACCTTCAACCTGAATCCGTTTGTCTTCGATGCCCAGGTCCATCAGCACATCGGCCACCGCTTGTGCACGATCACGCGACAGCTTGAGATTGTCCTGCTTGCCGCCGGTGCTGTCGGTGTAGCCCTCGATACGCACCACGCGTTTCGGGTTGAGCTGCAGGAACTGCACGATCTTCAACACCACGCGGTTGGCCGAGTTCTTCAGCTCCGCTTCGCCAGTGTCGAACAGCACATCGCCGAGGGTCATGACCAGACCGCGATCGGTTTGCGTGGTGGCCAGCGCGACGATCTGTTCTTCGAGCCACTTGCCCTGCTGCTGCACGCTCAGCAATTTGGACTCGCGCAGAGCCAGTTGCAGGCGCTGACGCTCCAATTCGAGCTTCGCCGCACGCTCTTCGTTGAGCACCAGATTGGTGTGCTCGCGGGCGATTTCGCTGTAGCGCTGGCTCAGGTAAGCGTAATGCGCAACGTCCCAGCCGCTGCCCCAATAGGTCGACAGCCGATCGGCCCGGGCCAGCGACTCACCCGCGCGGATCACGTCTTTCGGCGCGATGCGCAGCACGTTGGAGTCTTCCTTGACCTTCTGGAAATCACTGCTGGCCTGCTGCAAGGCGGCTTCGCTGTGTTGACCGGCGCAACCGTAGAGGCTCGCGCAACCAGCCAGAATCAGGCCGCCGAGGGCTTTTGACTTGAGGCTCATTGGGCATCTCCCAGTTGCTTGCGCAGACGGATGATGCGGGTGTTCAGCACATTCAATTGCTCTTCGCTCTTTTGCGTCAGCACTTTGGCTTCGGCCAGACGTGCGTCCAGCTCGGCCTGCTCGGAACGCATGCGCGCGTTCTTGTACGACTCGTCGGCCATGTTGCCCTTGGCCCGATTGAACTTGTCTTCGGCCAGTTTCATTTCCGGCATTTCATCGGCGGTCGCACCCACGGCCTTGGCCTGGGCGATGGCCTGCTCGGTCAGACGCATTTGCTCATTGGGTGCCGGGTCGTTGGCGCAGCCGGCCAGGGCCAGAACGGCCATGGCCGCGAAAAGAGGTCGAATACTCACTAAGAATCCCTACTGTTTTGGGGCACTGACAGATGGCTGCGGCTGTTGTTGCTGCGCTTTCCAGCGCTCGATGTTGCGTTGCAGTGCGGCTTCGGTCAGTCCGGACGCGGGCAATTCTGTCATCTTTTTAGCGAGCTGTCCGCGCAACCACGGATCGTTGCAGGCGGAGTTGTGCGAAACCGCGAGGAACAGCCCCGGTCGATCGATCGGTTGCTCGAAGGCGAGCAGATCATTGGCCATGCCCAACGCCTGCGCGGCAGCCATGCCCGAGTAACGCCCGGCGAGTACATATTCCACCTCACCCAAGAGCAGTTTCTGAAAGGCCTGAGTGATGTTTGCCGTCCGCGTCAGGGTCAGATTCTGCTCGGCGAAAGTGCCAAACTCCTGGGTCATTCGAGACTTTTCCGACAACCCGCCGGTGTGCCCGTGCAAGTCTTTGGCTTCGCTGTAGGCCAGCGTCGAGCCTTTGCGCGTCCACACCAAATAGTCGTTTTCCAGCAATGGCGGATAGATGTAGTCGAGGTTTTCCAGCTCGTTGAACATCAGTGGCGTGTCGGCCAGCATGTCCATGCGCCCGCTGCGCACCTCATCGAGGGCCTGCGCGCGTTTGCCGGCGTAAAGCAATTCGACCTTGATGCCGAGATCCTTGGCCACTTGCTGCAGCAGGTCGGCACTGGCACCGATCAGCTGTTTGGGGTTCTGCGGGTCTTGCCACAGGTACGGCGGCGCGTCCGGGCTACCGGTGACGATGAGTCGCTCGCATTTACCGGCGGCCAAGGACAGTCCCGGCAACAGGGCCAGGCTCAACAACGAGCAATGCAACCGGCGGCGCAGATCCATGGCAAAACACTCCCCACTCAAATCCCAAACAAAAAAAAGCCCGACCATAAGGCCGGGCTCTTTATAAGTGAAGCCGCCGGATTAGACCAGCTTCTCCAGCTCAGGAACTGCTTCGAACAGATCCGCCACCAGGCCGTAATCGGCCACCTGGAAGATCGGCGCTTCTTCGTCCTTGTTGATCGCAACGATCACTTTGGAATCTTTCATGCCGGCCAGGTGCTGGATCGCGCCGGAGATACCGACGGCGATGTACAGCTGTGGTGCAACGATCTTGCCGGTCTGACCGACCTGCATGTCGTTCGGTACAAAACCTGCATCGACCGCGGCGCGCGAAGCACCAACGGCAGCGCCCAGCTTGTCGGCCAGGGCGTACAGGTGTTTGAAGTTGTCGCCGTTCTGCATGCCGCGGCCGCCGGAAACGACGATCTTGGCAGCGGTCAGCTCAGGACGATCGGACTTGGCCAGCTCTTCGCTGACGAAGCTCGAGGTGCCGGCGTTGTGCGCAGCAGCAACGACTTCAACAGCGGCCGAACCACCTTCAGCGGCAACCGGATCGAAACCGGTGGCACGTACGGTGATCACCTTGATTGGAGCGGTCGACTGCACGGTAGCAATGGCGTTACCGGCGTAGATCGGGCGCTTGAAGGTATCAGCGCTTTCCACCGAGATGATCTCGGAGATCTGGTCAACGTCCAGTGCAGCGGCTACGCGCGGCAGGATGTTTTTGCCGTTGGACGTGGCGGCAGCCAGGATGTGGCTGTAACCCTTGCCCAGCTCAGCAACCAGCGGAGCGACGTTTTCCGGCAACTGATGCGCGTATGCGGCATTGTCAGCGTTCAGGACTTTGCTCACACCTGCGATTTTCGCAGCGGCTTCAGCCACGGCGCCAGCGCCTTGGCCGGCAACCAGCACGTGAATGTCGCCGCCGATTTTGGCAGCAGCAGCCACGGTGTTCAGTGTGGCCGGGGCCAGCACTTTGTTGTCGTGTTCAGCGATTACCAAGATAGTCATGATTAGATTACCTTCGCTTCGTTTTTCAGTTTCTCGACCAGTTCAGCCACCGACTTGACCTTGATGCCAGCGCTGCGTGCAGCCGGCGCTTCAACTTTCAGGGTTTTGTTGGTGGAGGCGGTGGAAACGCCCAAAGCGTCCGGAGTCAGCACTTCGAGAGGCTTCTTCTTGGCTTTCATGATGTTTGGCAGGGACGCGTAGCGCGGCTCGTTCAAACGCAGGTCGGTGGTGACGATGGCCGGCAGTTTCAGCGAAACGGTCTGCGCGCCGCCGTCGATTTCGCGGGTCACGGCAACGCTGTCGCCGGAGACTTCGACTTTCGAGGCGAAAGTGCCCTGACCGTAGCCGCTCAGTGCAGCGAGCATCTGGCCGGTCTGGTTGTTGTCGCTGTCGATGGCCTGTTTGCCCAGGATCACCAACTGAGGTTGTTCCTTGTCGACCACAGCCTTGAGCAGCTTGGCCACGGCCAGCGAAGTCAGGTCTTCCGCGGATTCGACGAGGATGGCGCGGTCGGCACCCAGAGCCAGTGCAGTACGCAGCTGTTCCTGAGCGGTGGACGGGCCGATGGAGACGACGACGATTTCAGTCGCAACACCTTTCTCTTTCAGGCGTACGGCTTCTTCCACTGCGATTTCGCAGAACGGGTTCATCGACATCTTGACGTTGGCGAGATCGACGCCGGAATTGTCCGCCTTGACGCGAACCTTGACGTTGTAATCCACAACGCGTTTGACAGCTACAAGAACCTTCATGGATTCCTCGTTACTCTCCGGTGAAAAGAAAGTCGCCTAGGCGAACCTGGCGGTTGATGCTCATCGGGCACAAGGGCACCTCTAAAAACGCCGGCTGGGGGCGATGACCGTTCGTCAGTGGTGACCAACAAGTCATTGCTCTGCACGGTGTGTAAACTGCGCGCCGGACCTGCGCTGCGCATCACCTTCAACTGCCTGTGCCCTGTCTTTAGAGGTGCTCTTGAAACCGCCAGTCTGCCTACGGCGAGCGCAAAACCGACCGTATCTTGACCGGAACGCCTATTCCGGTCAATACGGCAAAATGGTCGTTCATAAGCCGCGCTTCTTTGATTTCTCTGGGCTGGAGCCGATTCAAACAAACGTTTGTATTGGACGCTCAGAGTGGTGTAGATATAATGCGCCGCCTAGAGAGAAAGGTGGTTTGTCCATTATTACCCTTGACGTTAACGTAAAGGCAATAACGGATACGACACCAAACCTCCAAATTAGAAAAAAACTGTTGAGCCTTGAGTAGGAGATAGCCTGTGGAACGCGAATACATGGAATTCGACGTGGTCATCGTCGGTGCCGGCCCCGCTGGCTTGTCCGCCGCCTGCCGCTTGAAGCAGAAGGCCGCCGAAGCCGGTAAGGAAATCAGCGTCTGCGTGGTCGAAAAAGGCTCCGAAGTCGGCGCACACATCCTTTCTGGTGCCGTGTTCGAACCACGCGCTCTGAACGAACTGTTCCCGGACTGGAAGGAACTCGGCGCCCCGCTGAACACTCCGGTCACCCGCGACGATATTTTCGTGCTGAAAAACGCCGAAAGCGCGCAGAAAATTCCTGACTTCTTTGTGCCCAAGACCATGCACAACGAAGGCAACTACATTATTTCCCTGGGCAACCTGTGCCGCTGGCTGGCGCAGCAGGCTGAGAACCTGGGCGTGGAAATCTACCCGGGCTTCGCTGCTCAGGAGGCCTTGATCGACGAAAACGGCATCGTGCGCGGGATCATCACCGGTGATCTGGGCGTCGACCGTGAAGGCAATCCGAAGGAAGGCCTGTACACCCCGGGCATGGAACTGCGTGGCAAGTACACGCTGTTCGCCGAAGGCTGCCGTGGCCACATCGGCAAGCAACTGATCAAGCGCTACAACCTCGACAGCGAGGCCGACGCCCAGCATTACGGCATCGGTCTGAAAGAAATCTGGGAAATCGACCCGGCCAAACACCAGCCTGGCCTGGTGGTGCACACCGCCGGCTGGCCGCTGGACATCATGGGCACCGAGAACACTGGCGGCTCGTTCCTCTATCACCTGGAAAACAACCAGGTGGTGGTTGGCCTGATCGTCGATCTGTCCTACAGCAACACCTACCTGTCGCCGTTCGACGAGTTCCAGCGCCTCAAGCACCACCCGGTGCTGGCTCAGTACCTGGAAGGCGGCAAGCGCGTCAGCTATGGCGCCCGCGCGATCTGCAAAGGTGGCCTGAACTCGCTGCCGAAGATGGTTTTCAAAGGTGGCGCGCTGATCGGTTGCGACCTCGGCACCCTGAACTTCGCCAAGATCAAGGGCAGCCACACCGCGATGAAGTCGGGCATGCTCGCCGCTGAATCGGTGGCCGACGCTCTGTTCGCCGAGAAGGATGGCACTGAAGAACTGACCACTTACGTCGACGCGTTCAAGAAGAGCTGGCTCTACGACGAACTGTTCGCCAGCCGCAATTTCGGCCCGGCGATCCACAAGTTCGGCGCCATTGTCGGCGGTGGTTTCAACTGGCTGGACCAGAACATCTTCGGCGGCAAACTGCCGTTCACCCTGCACGACACCAAGCCGGACTACGCGTGCCTGAAGCTGGCGGCTGACTGCAAGAAGATCGACTATCCGAAGCCGGACGGCAAACTCAGCTTCGACAAACTGAGCTCGGTGTTCATCTCCGGTACCAACCACGAAGAAGAACAGCCGTGCCACCTGAAGCTGACCGACCCGAGCATCCCGATCAGCAAGAACCTGCCGCTGTACGACGAACCGGCGCAGCGCTACTGCCCGGCCGGTGTCTACGAAGTGATTACCAAGGAAGACGGCGAGAAGCGCTTCCAGATCAACGCCCAGAACTGCGTGCACTGCAAGACCTGTGACATCAAGGACCCTTCGCAGAACATCACCTGGGTCACGCCGGAAGGCGCCGGTGGCCCGACTTACCCGAATATGTAAGTCGTATTGCTGAACAACAAGGCTCCCATATCGGGGGCCTTTTTGTTGCCCACGATATGGGAGCCGCACCAAAAATCCCTTGTGGGAGCGAGCCTGCTCGCGAATGCGATGGATCATCCAGAATAGATGTCGACTGATACACCGCATTCGCGAGCAGGCTCGCTCCCACGAGAACCTATTGCCAACTCAGGCCGCGCGTTCATCTCCGGGGCTACGCTCGAAGTAGCGTTTGTACTCGCGACTGAACTGCGACGTGCTCTGATACCCCACCCGATGCGCCACCTGCGCCACACCCAACCCCTCGGCGATCAGCAAGGTCTGCGCCTTGAGCAGGCGCAGGCGCTTCAGGTACTGCACCGGCGACAGCAACGTGCTGCGTTTGAAGTGCTCATGAAAGGTCGACACACTCATGTTCGCGCAACTGGCCAGGGTTTCGACGTTCAGCGGCTCGGTGTAATGCGCATGCAGATGACTGATCGACGCTGCAACACGCGCGAACTGCCCCTGCTGCTCCACCAGCGCTCGCAACACATCGGCCTGCGGCCCGCGCAGCGCGGTGAACAACAATTCGCGCACCCGCGAAGGCCCGAGAATCTGACACTCCAGCGGATCGTGCAGGCAGCTCAGCAAGCGTTCGACACAGCCGCGCATGTCATCGTCGAGCACCACCGAAGTCATCGACTCCGGGGTCTGCGCCGGAATGTGTCGCCCCGGCGCCAGCCCCATGGCCAGCACCAGCTCACCGAGCAGCACCCGGTCGATCGCCACCGACACCCCCAGCAATGGTGCGTCCGGCAAGGCAAAGGTTTCGCACTCGAACGGCACCGGCAGCGCCTGAATCAGGTAGTGCCCGGCGCCATACTCCATGGTGCGCGGACCGAGGAACGCCAGTTTGCTGCCCTGGGCGATGATCATCAGGCTTGGCTCATAGATGTGCGGGCCACGCGCCACGTCGCAACTGGCGCGCAACACCTGCACGCCGGGCAGCCCGGTCTGGCTGTAACCGTCGCGGAGCGCCAGTGGTTCGATCAGCGAAACCAGCGTGGCATTGGCATCAAGGTGGCGGGTCAACTGCATCGGAGGGGTCTTCAAAAAATTCACGGAAAAAGGCATGCAAGCATCATCGCAGATCCTTTTGCCAATGCGCTCGCCCAGACCCGCATGCCGGAGGATTAGGCATGAGACCCGGAGGAATCGTCATGGCCGGACCGGTGAACGGCGCCCAGAATGCGCCACCTCACCCGTCACTGCTTCTGCGAGGTTCATCATGTACACCGCTATCGGTTATGCCGCTCAATCGGCCACCACTCCCCTCGCCCCGATGAAATTCGAACGCCGCAGCCCTCGCGCTGACGACGTGGCGATCGAAATCCTGTACTGCGGCGTCTGCCACTCCGACATCCATCAGGCGCGCAACGAATGGGGTATCGCCGTCTATCCGCTGATGCCCGGCCACGAGATCGTCGGAAAAGTCACCGCCATCGGTGCGAACGTCACCCAACATAAAGTAGGCGATCTGGTCGGCGTTGGCTGCATGGTCGACTCCTGCCGCACCTGCGCCGCCTGCCAGCAAAACCTTGAGCAATACTGCCTCGAAGGCCCGACCATGACCTACGCCACCCCGGATCGGGTCGATGGCAGCAACACCATGGGCGGCTACTCGGACAGCATCGTCGTCAGCGAGCACTTCGTGGTGCGCATCCCGGAGAAACTCGACCTGGCCAGCGCCGCGCCGATCCTCTGCGCCGGCATCACCACCTACTCGCCGCTCAAGCACTACGGGGTCAAGGCCGGCGACAAGGTCGGGATTCTCGGCATGGGCGGCCTCGGCCACATGGGTATCAAGTTCGCCAAGGCGATGGGCGCAGAAGTCACGCTGTTCACCCGTTCGGCGAGCAAGGCCGAGGAAGGCCGTCGTCAGGGCGCCGATCATGTGATCGTCTCCACCGATGCCGAACAGATGGCCGCCGCCGCGGGCCGGTTCGACTTCCTGCTCGACACCATTCCGGTGCAGCACGACCTCAACCCGTACCTGCAAACCCTGCGCTTTGATGGCGTGCATATTCTGGTGGGACTGATCGAGCCGATCGACCCGCCGGTGCATGCCGCCAACCTGGTGCTGGGCCGCCGCGTACTGGCCGGCTCGTTGATCGGAGGCATCGCAGAAACCCAGGAAGTGCTGGATTTCTGCGCCGAGCACAGCATCACCTGCGACATCGAAATGCTCGACATCCGCCAGATCAACGAGGCTTACGCGCGCATGATCGCCGGTGACGTGAAATACCGCTTCGTGATCGACATGGCGACGCTCAAGGTTTAAGGCTTCAGACCTTCAAGCCAAGCTCCGCCGACAGCCGGGCTGTGACCCCTTTGATCAGGGGGATCAGCTCGGCCATTTTTTCCAGCGGCATGTACGGCACGGTGCTGGCGATGCTGATCGCCGCCACAATGCGCTTGCTTGCATCGCGAATCGGCGCCGCCACGCAGCGGATCGACGGTTCGTTGTCTTCCAGATCGAAGGCGTAGCCACCGGCTACGTACTCGGTCATGCGCTGCTCAAGCTGTTCCCACGACTGTTGGGGATGCTGCGGCCAGAACTGACTTTTCCCACCCGCCGGCAGACTGATGTCGTACAGCCGCTGCCAATCCTGCGGCGCATCGTCGAGCATCAAGGCCTTGCCGATCCCGGTGCGCGCCAACGGCATCCGATGGCCGACCCGCGAGCGCATTTCCGGGCCATTGCGCCCCGGATTTTTCAGCAGGTACAAAACCTCGTCGCCTTCACGAATACCCAGATGCACGGTGTCACCGGTCAGCGCCGACAACTCGTCCAGATACGGCCCGGCCAGGCTCACCAGCGGTAACTCTTCGCGCGCCTGAAACCCCAGCTCAATCAACTTTGGCCCGAGCAGATAGCCGATTTGCGGCACCACGCGCAGGTAGCGCTCGTCCACCAGGCAACTGGCCAGACGATGGGTGGTGCTGCGCGTGGTGCCGATCAGCCGGGCGATCTCTTTCAGATCGCGGGCGCCACTGGCCACCGCCTGCACCACACCCAGTCCGCGAAGCAGCGTCTGGGTGCCGGTGGGTGCGGCGTCCTTGGTTTTTTCCGGGGCGTCTTCCTGCATATCCAGCCTTTACCGTTGAGCGAGGGAACGGGCGGCATTATGGTCGCCCGACGCGGACCACTACAACTCGATACGTTCGACCTTGCCTACCAACAGCACGTAGGACAACGCGCCGATCAAGGCCAGCACGGCGATATAGGTGATCGCCGGGGCAAACGAATCGCCGCTGGCGAGGAAGCCGATGACGATCGGCGTGGCAATCGCCGACAGGTTGCCGATGAAGTTGAACACCCCTCCGGTCAGGCCCAGCAAGCGCGCCGGCGCCAGCGTCGAGACCAGCGACCAGGTGATCGACGCCAGCCCGTTGCCGAAAAACGCCAGCGCCAGGAAGGCGATCACCAGCGGCGTCGACTCAACGAAGTTGGCGCCGATGATCGAGGTGGAAATCAGCAACCCGCCGATAATCGGCAACTTGCGTGCAAAGCCCACGCTGCAGCCACGCCGAATCAGCAAGTCGGAGAAGAACCCCGAACACAGCACGCCGATGAACGCGGCAAGGAACGGCAGCGACGCCAGCAGGCCGGACTTGATGAAGTCCATGCCACGATATTTCACCAGGTAGGTCGGGAACCACGTGAGGAAGAACCACAGCGTCGAGTTCAGGCAGAACTGGCCGAGGTAGATGCCCCACAACTTGCGCCTGGTCAGGACGATACCCAGATCAGTCCAGCTGAATCTGGCTTTGACCTTGGCGGTGTCGGCCTGGATATCCACCAATCCGCCGCCCTCGCGGATCAGCTCGATTTCACCTTCGTTGGCGCCCTTGAAATCTCGCGGTTCGCGATACACCGCGTACCAGATCGCCGCCCAGACAATCCCGGCCGCACCGGTGGCAACAAACACCATGTGCCAGCCGAACTCATGTTGCAGCCACGCCAGCACCGGGGTCAGAAACGCCAGTCCGACAAATTGCCCGGAGGTGTAGAAACCAATCGCCGTCGCCCGTTCACGCTCGGGAAACCAGGTGGTGACCACACGGCTGTTGATCGGATAAGCCGGGGCTTCCAGCGCGCCGACCGCCATGCGCAACACGAACAGCGCAATGAAGCTCGCGGCAAAGCCGAGCATCACCGTGGCCAGCGACCACAGCAACAACGCAACGCTATAGAGGATGCGCGGTGGCACGCGATCGACCAGCCAGCCGCCGGGGATCTGCATCGCGGCGTAGGTCCAGCCGAACGCGGAGAAAATCAGCCCGACGTGAACCGGATCGATCCCCAGTTCACTGGTCAGCGCGGGGGCGGCAATCGACAGGTTGCTGCGGTCGAGGTAGTTGATGACCACGGTGATGAACAGCAACACCATGATGAAAAACCGCTTGCGGCTGGGCGTGACTAAAGACGCCTGCCCGGTGAGGGTGTGCGGTGGCATGGGGAGTGCCTCTTCTTATGATTATTTGAGGTCATTGACGCAAATCTCCCATCCATGGAGATCAAAACCGTGGGAGCGAGCCTGCTCGCGAAGGCGTCGGATCAGTCACATTGATGTCGGATGTGACATGGCATTCGCGAGCAGGCTCGCTCCCACAGGGGAATACAGGTGATTCAGGGACTCACCACTCGGCAAAGCTGCCATCGGCATGGCGCCAGATCGGGTTGCGCCAACGGTGACCGACGGCGGCGCGTTCGATCACGTATTCCTCATTGATCTCGATGCCCAGCCCCGGCCCGTTCGGAATCTTCACGAAGCCTTTGTCGTAATCGAACACCCGGGGGTCCTTCACATAGTCGAGCAAGTCGTTGCTCTCGTTGTAATGGATGCCCAGGCTCTGCTCCTGGATAAACGCGTTGTAACAAACCGCGTCGAGTTGCAGGCACGCCGCCAGCGCAATCGGCCCCAGCGGGCAATGCAGCGCCAGTGCCACGTCGTAGGCTTCGGCCATGTTGGCGATCTTGCGGGTTTCGGTGATGCCGCCGGCGTGGGAAGCATCCGGCTGGATGATGTCGACGTAACCTTCGCTCAATACGCGCTTAAAGTCCCAACGCGAGAACAGCCGCTCACCGAGCGCAATCGGCGTGCTGGTCAGCGGCGCCAGTTCCTTCAGTGCCTCATAGTTTTCGCTGAGCACTGGCTCTTCGATGAACATCAGTTTGTACGGGTCGAGTTCCTTCATCAGTACCTTGGCCATCGGCTTGTGCACCCGACCATGGAAGTCCACGCCGATGCCGACGTTCGGTCCGACCGCGTCACGCACAGCGGCGACGTTGGCCAGTGCAAGGTCGACTTTCTCGAAGGAATCGAGGAACTGCAGCTCTTCGGTGCCGTTCATTTTCACCGCGGTAAAACCACGGCTCACCGCCTCTTTCGCCGCCCGTGCGGTGTCGGCCGGACGGTCGCCGCCGATCCACGAATACACGCGGATCTTGTCACGCACCTGACCGCCGAGCAGATCGCTGACCGACACGCCGAGGGCCTTGCCCTTGATGTCCCACAACGCCTGGTCGATACCGGCCAGCGCACTCATGTGAATCGCACCGCCACGGTAGAAGCCGCCGCGGTACAGGACGGTCCAGATGTCTTCGATGTTGCGTGGGTCTTTGCCGATCAGGTAGTCGGACAATTCCTCGACGGCAGCAGCGACGGTGTGGGCGCGACCTTCGACCACGGGTTCGCCCCAACCGGTCACGCCCTCGTCGGTTTCAACTTTGAGGAAGCACCAGCGCGGCGGCACGATGAAGGTGGTGAGTTTGGTGATTTTCATCTTTTTGTCTCTCTTATAGATGCAGCGCACGCGGCGCCAAAAAGTCTTAGCGAAGCGCTTTCCAGGCGGCCACGTAGGCCTTGGCATTTTCCGCCACTTGCTGCGGCGTCATGCCCGGTTTGAACAGGCCGGAACCCAGCCCGAAACCTTTGACCCCGGCATCGATGAATGCCTGCATGTTGTCCGGCGTGATCCCGCCAACCGGTGCCAGCACCGTCCCCGAGGGCAACACCGCGAGCCAGGCCTTGACCACCGCCGGCCCCATCTGCTCGGCCGGGAACAGCTTGAGAATGTCCGCGCCCTCCTCCAGCGCCGCGAAGGCTTCGGTCGGCGTAGCGACACCCGGCGACAGGTACAGCCCAGCCGCTTTCGCTGCGCGCAGTACCTTGGCGTCGCTGTGCGGCATGACGATCACCTGGCCGCCAGCGGCTTTCACCTGCTCGACCTGTTCTGCGGTCAGCACCGTGCCGGCACCGATCAGGCAATCGGCGGGCAAGGTCTGACGCAAGATGCGGATACTTTCATACGGCGAAGGGGAATTGAGCGGTACTTCGATGACGCGAAATCCAGCCGCATACAGGACTTCTCCGACAGCGGCAGCTTCCTGCGGATGCAGGCCACGCAGAATCGCGATCAGACCGTTTTGTGCCAGTGTTTGCTTGAGCATGTCAGGCCTCCAGTCAGGGTTAACGGGATGAGGAATCGAGCAGTCCGGCGGCGAGCGCCAATTGCCACAGGCCACGCTCGGTGGCTTGTTCGGCGAGGGTCACGCGGTCGAAACCGCAGGCGTCGAGCGCACGGCTGTAGCGGGCGCAGAGTTGCGCGTTGCCAATGAGGATGATCGAGGGAAGATCGGGATTGTTACGGCGACGGCGTTGCGCGTCAGCCAGTGCCGCCAGTTCATGGCCGATCATCAGCCCGGACAGGTAATCCGCTTGCACCGTCGGGGCCAGTTCGCCGGTCAGGCCCAGGGTGCGCGCACTGAACAGCGTGGAAAGCACACCCAGTTCGCCGTCCGCCGACAGCGCCACCTGCACGCCACGGTCAAACGCCAGACCATCGAACGTCGCCCCCTGTTGCTGGGTACGCCCGAGAATGCTGTGCTCACTGAGCACAGCGAACACTTCGCCGGTCATGAAGGTATCGAAATGCGTGATGCAACCATCGACCACCTCCACCCACTTGGAATGGCTGCCCGGCAGGCCGATCAACAGATCACCGCCCGCCTCGGCCGGCAGGTTCTGCAACACGCCGAGGACCTGGGTTTCTTCACCGCGCATCACGTTCGGCAGACGCGAACGCTGGATCACGCCCGGCACGATATGCACCCGCGTGCCACGCAGACTGACCAGTGTCTGTAGGGAATTTCCGAGATTGGCGACATTCGCCGGTGTTTCGCAGTAAGCCGCTTCGCGCCAGCCTTGGGCGCTGCCGACCATGCCGCAGGCGATTACCGGGAGCTCCGGTTGCGCCTCGAGCCAGTCGCCACACGCGTCTTCGAAGGCCAGTTCAAAACCGTCGGCGCATTCACGACCGTTGATGACTCGCGGCGTCTTGGGCAACTGCATGATCCCGGACGACAGCGCACGCTGCTCCAGCACCACACCGCCCGCCGCGAGTTTGTAAGCACGTAATGAGGTCGTCCCCCAATCGAGCGCGATCAATTGCGCCTGCATCGCTTCACCTGTTTTGTTTTTGGCAGTGAGTGCGACGGACTATAGACCTCTCAGACTTAAAATCTCAATATGTAATTTTACATCCCATATTGTGGGACTGTATCAGCCCATTTTGTCCAGCGCTGAACGACATCCAGATTGTTGTTGATCAGGATCCTCACTGTTTCGTACTCGCTGAATCCCACCTCATGTGTACGGCCCTTGTCGTCAGTTACTCCGGGCTCCCGGCGTCCGTCAGCGCGAATAATGGTGTACGCCGCGAAGGGCGCCGGGTTTTCCTCTGAACCTGAAACAACCTTCAGTTTCGTGTTGTTCGGCGCAAACGAGGCCAGCATGCCGGCATAGGGCACGTCACTACAGAGTCCAAGGCTGTCGATCTGGTCATATCCCAGCGCCAGGTCATAACGCCAGCGCACGATGCACACTGAGGCAAAAGGCAGCAACGACTTTGGTTGGTCGGGCTGTTTGAGCGAAATACGCGCAGGTGCCACGCGCGGATGTTCTATTGCGGCAATGAACCGCAATGTGGGCATGTACATGACTTTCGAGTAATACGCCACGAACGGGAACGCGGTTATGACCACCTTGCACGGAATGTATTCCTGCGGTTTGAGGATCTGCACCAACTCAACCGGTCGGATGTGGTTACGTCCGTCATTGACGGCGTGATTCTCGACACTGATGTTCGCGAACATCTCATAGCGACGATCGCCCTCGATCAAGCGCATGCCGCTGACGATTCCCGAGGCTTCCAGGACGATTTTATGTTCGATGGAAAAATCCGGATCGCCATTCAACGAACAATGGATCCAAGTACCAATCTGCCCTCGTCGCCCATGATCCTCATACAGGTCAATGAGGTTTCGGTCTGAGGTGAAACGCAGGTCGTAAGAGGAAGATATCTCGTGATTGATCGAGACAAATTCAAGCCTCGCAGGGGGCACATCCAAGTGCATGCAGGAGGAACACAACGCAAACAAACAAATCAAAAGCAACCTTGCCATTACCACTCCAAAAGCCAACTGCTGGGCGCGTCATCGAAAACTTTCGTAGTCCGACAAGGCAGAAAAAACATCTGCAACGGGGATGAACAGTGATTTGGTGTAATACGCTTCATAACCCGTTGCCGTAACCACCACTTTGCACGGAATCATTTGTTTATCTTTCAACAAGCCTTTTATGGCGTCACGACTCAAGTAATGTGAGGTCCTTTTCTTTTCACCAACGTCCTTGAAAGCAATGCTCGCGGTGTATCCGAATCCGGCTGTATGCAAACGCTGCTTATTTTCCCTGACCAAACCCATTGCTGCTTTCGATATCGTATGTTCAATGGAAAAGTCAGTGTCATCACCCAGGGCGCAAATGAATACCTGGTCAAAGCTGTTCGCTTTCTTTTCCCGCCAGAAAATCTCCAGCAGTTCCACATCCGAATTGAAATTGACCTCAAAAAAAACGCTTTTCGAGCGCGGTGTGATCGATTCATAGCCCAAAGTCGCGGGCGTGATGTCATGAGACTTTGCGCAGGCAGCGCAAAATAAAGAAACAGCGATCAGCAGTACCCATCTCATGCACCTTCCCTCAAATAACCAGCAATTGAATTCGCCGACAAATCCAATGCCGACTGCCCGCACTCCAGGCGGGACTCATACAATCTCAACGCCGAGTAGTGGTTAAATTTGACGATCCCCATGACATCGGGGCCCGATTCAATATCCCACTTGCCCCCTACCCAAGCGACAACGTCAGTTCGATCCATCTCGTCAGGCTCGGCTCGAACGTTGATCCAGGTCTGCGCCTTGGGGGTTGGCTCCGACCAGTAAATATCGGAAATCAACGCCACCATCACACCTTCTCCCACAGGATCCAGAGTGACTAGCATTTTCACGATATAACCTTTATCGGTCAGAATCTGCGACAAATGTGCGCCGTTCCACCCGCCCAGACTATGACCAACGATGTAGACATGCGCAGACTTGTGAGGCAGCTTCGAGAATACAAACTCCTCCAGATCGGCATCCCCTTTTACATCGTTGTATCCCATGTAATAGGGTTGGAATTTTCCGCCATAGCTCGTACCCAAACGACTCTGCAAAGCTTCCATGGCCCGCAACGTGTAGTTGCTCGGCCCGTCTCCGTAGTAACTTTCCGAATCGCCAGCACCGCCAATGAAAAAGGCTACAACCTCTCTGGCAAGCGTCACGGGTTTGACCGTCTTATCCTCTTTTGTCGTCAACTCATGACTGGCGACCAGTCTCCCGATGCATCCTTGAACGGCTCCGGATTGAGCACCCATCGGTATTACTCCACGTACAGTTTGATAGTTTCTTTGAGGTGCGAACTGACGGTGTGGGTATGCCCCCCGGCATCAGTGACGCCTCGTTCCAGCGATCCATCCGCCCGCTCGATGACGTAGGCAATATAGGAGAGTGGTTCACCGCTGTTTTCATCAACAATCTGCATTCGATCATTGAAATGCACAGGCATCGGCAACAACCCGCTAAACGCCGCCCCACCGCCGCTCTGCCCAATAATCACCGTCCCCGAGCCACCGACCACGACATTGCCGTGCCCTCCGGTGCTATCGAGCGTGGCCGCGTTCAGGCCGTTGATGAATACGGTGCCGGAAACGGCGCCGGTGATCGGGCTACCACATGCCGATTTATCGGTCATGCGCGCGGCGGCGAGGCCGTCGAAGAAGACGTCGGAGGAGCCGGAAACAATCGGGTTGGTGCCATGGCCTGGCAGTGGGCAGGCGGTCGGGTCGGTGACGCGTGCAGCGGGTTTACCACTCAATTCAAAGCTCCTTGCTTCAGGGGTTCCGGGGACGGTTGGTGGAGATCGACGTCGGTCGCGGCGAAGCGCCAGCGGTTGTCGACGGGGTCGAACAGGGCGTGGCAATGCTCACGGCTGTCGGGGGATGCGGCGGTTTGCAAGTGTCGCCAGGCTTCGTCGGTGTGCCAGGCCAGTTCGGCCGGCGAGGCGTCGTCGAGTTCGTTGAGCCAGGCGTTGTAGTGGCGCAGGTGATTGCGCTCGTAGGTCGATTGCAGCAGATCGGCCATTTGCACGCCGAGGTCCAGATGATGCTCGGCAGTCCACTGGCCGATCTTGGAATAGACGTACCAGCCCATCGGCACCAGCGCGTCGTCCTTGAGCAACGAGTCGCCGGCCGGGGCGACGAAACCGCAGCTGATGTGCAACGTCAGCCAGCCTTGCTGCGCGTCGATAAACGCATGCGGCTCAAACTGGCGCAACGGGATCACGCGGTAGTCATCAAGGCCGGCGCTGCGCGTCATGAGTTCGGCATCGAGCCGCGACACAAACGCGCGAATGGCTTTGCCACCCGTGCGGTTGACGATGCACAGGATGTCTACCGGTTGACGCTGAGGGTTGTCAGAGCAGCCTGAGTTTTTCACCAGGCCGTACAGACGCATTGACGCTCGCAGTCCGCTCATCGCCGGTCACTCATTGACGCAGCGAAGGCTCCACGGGCGTGGAGAAATTGTGCCAGAGGCATTGCAGATGTCGTCCGTGAGCGCGCAAAAATGGCGCGTAGAATGCCGGACTAGAGCGGTGACGGCAATCGATTCAACATTGGATTGCCATCATTTACCTCAGCCCTCGGCAAACTCGCGCAACACCTTGCCATCCATGCGATAGCGCACCCACTCTTCCTGCGGTTGCGCGCCCAGGGATTTGTAGAATTCGATGGCCGGGGTGTTCCAGTCCAGCACGCTCCATTCGAAGCGCCCGCAATCATTGTCGCAGGCGATTTTCGCCAGATGCCGAAGCAGGGTTTTGCCGGCACCGCCGCCGCGTTGTTCGGGGGTGATGTAGAGGTCTTCGAGGTACAGGCAGTTGCTGCCGAGCCACGTCGAATAGCTGAAGAAGAACACCGCAAAACCGATCGGCACAGCGTCGCGCAGGCAGATCAGGCCATGCGCCGTGGCGCCTTCGCTGAACAGGCTGCGTTCGATGTCGGTGACGCTGGCGATGACTTCGTGGCGGGCCTTTTCGAAATCTGCCAGTTCGGTGATGAAGGCGAGGATTTGCGGAGCGTCGCTGGGGGTCGCCGGGCGGATTTCGATCGTCATGGACGGGCCTTGTCGGAAAAGGGAAAGCGCCATACTAAGGCCGGACGCGGCGCTCGTCACATGCCAATACACAACCTGTCTAGTACAGTGGCGAGGGGATTTATCCCCGATGGGGCGCGAAGCGGCCCTGACCAAGGGACTGCTGCGCAGTACATCGGGGATAAATCGCCTCGCCACAGAAGCGCAACTCAACTTGAAAGGACACTTATGTCTGCCAGCGTTTTTGCCCCTCTGATCACCCTCGCCAGCGAACTGCTGCCCCACGCCCTCGAACCCTCCGACGACGGCGCCCACGACCTCGCTCACCTGCAACGGGTCTGGCACAACGTGCGCACCTTGCAGGCCGAGGAAGGTGGTGACGTTGAAGTGCTGCTCGCCGCGGTGTTGCTGCACGATTGCGTGGCTGTCGAGAAGAACTCGCCGCTGCGCTCGCAGGCTTCGCGTCTCGCCGCCGAGAAAGCCGCAAAGGTGCTGGCTGAACTGGATTGGCCCAAAAGCAAAATCGCCGCCGTCGTCCACGCCATCGAAGCCCACAGTTTCTCCGCCGATATCACCCCGCTCACCCTTGAAGCGAAGCTTGTCCAGGACGCTGACCGGCTCGATTCATTAGGCATGCTCGGCGTCGCCCGTACCTTCTACGTCGCCGGGCGCATGGGCAGTGCGCTGTACGACCCGCTCGACCCCGAAGCCAAAGCACGCGACTACGACGACAAACGTTTTTGTCTCGATCATTTCCAGACCAAACTGCTGCACCTCGCCAAGGGTTTCCAGACCAGAGCCGGCCAGCGGCTGGCACAGATCCGTCATCAGCGTCTGCAGTGTTTCATGGAGCAGCTCAAGGAAGAAATCGGCATCGCCTGAGGCGGTTACTCCGGTGCGCAGCGATCCTGACATCAGCAAGCTCGAACCTAACCCGCGCGCCTGCTGTGATAGATAGAGGAGGCTCAATTCTCCCGGTCAAGGAACCGCGTCATGCCTCAAGCGACACCCCAGGTCTCGGGCCGACTGTTCGGCCTGTTCTGCCTCGCCAGTTATCTGTTGTCACTGTCTTACGGCTCGACGTTTCTGCTGTCGTTGCTGATCGGCTCGCGCGGTGGCAACGAGCACGATGCCGGCAGCGTGATCAGTGCAGCGATGCTCAGTACATTCGTCGCGGTGCTGGTGTCCGGGCACTTGTCCGATCTGCTCGGAGCGGCGCGTTCGATTGCCTTGTTCGGCCTGTTGCTGGTAGCGGCGAGTCTGGGTTTTGCGCTGACGCCGGGGTTCGGTGATCTGCTGCTGTTTTTCGGTTTGCTGCTGGGGTTGGGCTGGGGTGTTTTCTATACGCTGGGGCCGATCATCGTCGCCAGTCTGGTGAGTCCGGCGCAGCGGGCGAAATACTTTGCCTTGCTGTCCGGCAGCATGATGACCGGCATCGGCAGCGGCCCGTTGCTCGGGCGAGCAGCCAGTGCGTTGGGTCTGCCGCTGACCTCGGCGTTTTATCTGGCCGCGCTGGCGAGCCTGATCGGCGTGCTGTTGTTCTGGCAACTCGGCGCAAAGCTGAAAAGCGCGCAGACCACAACGGCTGCAAAAATCACTTGGCAAGCGACCATTCAAGTGCTCGGATCGCGCGCCCTGTTTCCGATCATCATGGTCGGTTTGGGCGGCTGCGTGTTCGGCGGGCTGTCGAGCTTCCAGACCAGCTACGCCGCCGCCCACTCACTGGATTACTCGTTGTTCTTTGTTGGCTTCATGAGCGCGGCGATCGGCAGCCGAATGTTGATCGCAGGCTTTGTGGTCAAACGTGATCCGCTGTGGGCCTCGTGCCTGCTGTCGGGGCTGATGCCGGGTTCGATCATGCTGTTCGCATTCGGCGTGCACAGCGGCTTCAGCTACCTGCTGGCGGCGGTGCTGCTGGGTGTCGGTTATGGACTGACGTATTCGGTGATCAATGGCCTCGCCGCCAACGAGGCACCCCACGGCACCACGTCCCAGGCCCTGCTGCTGTTCAGTCTGTCGTACTTCATTGGGGTGTTCGGTTTCCCGTTATTGGCCGGGAAAATCATCGTCGACCAAGGCATGTCGACGCTGTTGCTCACCGTGCTTGGCGTGGCGCTGACGAACTGGCTGATCACGGTTGGCCGTTTGCTCTGGCGGCGCCCCCCTTTCAACTCTGTACGGGCAAGCTAGACCGTTCGTCGTTCATCAGGCACCAATCCAGTTCAAGGGCAGACCAACGACAGGTAAGGATTCCAATCACTGGAGATGCCCTATGATCCCGTCAAGGTTGACTGCCCTCGTTTTCACCGTCCTGCTCTGCCCCGCGGCCTTCGCCGCCACCGCAGCAGGCACCGGCCCGACCGATCCGGTCGAACGGCCCAAAGCCCCCGCCATTCAAAGTGCCCCCGGTATGAATACCGACGGTTCGGGTGTCGAGAACGCCCTGCCACCGGCTACCGGCACCGACCCACGTACCCAGGGCAACGACCCGGGACGTCAGGGCGGCACCTCCGGCAACCCTGTTCCACCTGACAATTCAGGTGCCGGCATGGGCTCGAAAACCACCACCGGTGGTTCGGGCTCCGAAGGCACCGGTCAGTAGTTCGCCGACGCGAGCGTCCTATTCACATCCATGAAGAGGTAACCATGAACGTCGATAAAAACCTGGAAAAAGAAGTCCTCACCCGCCTGCTGCACGCCCATCCGAGCGGACTCGGCAAAGAGGTGCTGGACAACTATCGCGGTGAGAAAGTCGTGGCCAGCGCCCTCGCCGCCCTGCAGGATCGCGGGCTGATTCACCATGGTCATGTGACCTGCAACGAGGCTGGCGAACACTCGTTGAACCTGCCGATCAAGCTCAGTGCGGCCGGTGTTGAAGCGGCGCGCAAACTGGATCTGCAGTAACGTTCCGGCCGTTCGCTGCCTGCGCGGTGAACGGCCATATCTGCCAGCAGCAATTCCATGCAGCATAGAATCTCCCACAGGCGATTTGCGTCGTTCACACACCCCATGTGGGAGCGAGCCTGCTCGCGAAAGCGCTGGATCAATCGCCGCAGGACTCGCGGATAAACGCATCCACTTCGCCAGCCCCTGGCGCAGTCGCCGGCCCCCAGCGCGTCACTGCCAAAGCCGCCGCCGCATTCGCCCTTCGCGCCGCCTCAGGCGCCGTCAATCCCTGCGCCAATCCGGCGACGAACACCCCGGCATGCGCGTCACCCGCGCCGTTGCTGTCCAGTGCTTTCACCGCAAACCCCGGTACATGTTGACGCTCGCCACGCTGATGGATCCAGCAACCCTGCGGCCCGTCGCGCACCACCATCAGCACGTCGTCGGGCAGGTGTTCGGCAAGGCGATCCAGGGCATCACTGATGTCCGCAGCGCCGGTAAATCGCAGCGCCTCGACGCTGTTGCTGGTCCACACATCAATGCGCGGCAACAACGCCTGCATCAGCGGCGAATTCGGCGATTCCACCAACGGCCCCGGATCGAACACCACATGGATTGTCGCCGGCAGCGCCAGCGTCCAGTCCAGCAGCGGCTGCGCCTTGCCCTCATGCAGCAAGCTGTAACCGCTGAGATAAACATAATCGCCCGCCTCGGCCGCGACGCTGTTCAAGTCCTCTTGCGTGACCTCGCCTTCGGCGCCGATGTAGGAAATGAAACTGCGCTCGGCCGATGCATCGGTCAGCGCCACGCACAGACCAGTGTCGCGCTGCGCCGGCTGTTCGATGCCGATGTGAATGCCTTCAGCGTTCATCGCCTGGCGCGCCAGATCGCCGAAGCGCCCGCTGCCGTGGCGACCGAGATAGACCACTGGCAAGCCATTGCGCACGGCAGCGGCCATGACGTTGAAACCGCCGCCGGCTTCGAAAGCGGCCGATTGCGCGAGCACATCACCGCCGACTTGCGGCAGCTGATCCACGGCCATGACCAGGTCGATGATGACCTGGCCGGTGTGCAACATCTTAGGCATGAGCATTCTCGACTTGCGCAGCGCGACGGTCCTTCGCACCGCCGAGGACCCAGTAAATGCCACCGGCAACCACGAAGGTCACGATCCAGCCCAGACCGTTGTGGCCCAGCCACGAGTCGGACAAAAAGCCCTTGAACCAGACGTTCTCGGCGGTGGTGCCGATGGTGGTGAAACTGAAGCCAAGTACGATGGCAATCGCCCACGCACCGAATGCGCGCCACTCGATGCCGCCGTGATACCAGTAGGCGCTGCTCGGGCTGACGTCGAGCAGGTCTTTGGGGCTGTAGTAGTGGCGGTGAATCAAGTCGACCACAAAGATCCCGACCCACGCAGTAATCGGCACCGCCAGCAGGGATATGAAGGTGATGAACGGGCCGTAGAAGCTGTCGGCGATGAGCATGAAGTAGATCGAACCGGCGAAGATCGCGACGATATCCACCACCACCGCGTAAACGCGTTTGACCTTCAGGCCGAGGGTCAGCGTGGTCAGGCCAGCGGAGTACACCGAGAGATTGTTCGACAGCAGCAGCCCGCCGAATGCGGTGATCAGGTACGGCACCGCCATCCACGTCGGCAGCATGTCGCGGATCGCCACGATCGGGTCAGTCGCCGACGCCAGGTCATTGTTACCCACCGACAGCAGGCCGCCGAGGGTGATCAGCAGCACCAGCGGAATCCCCGCACCGAACGCGGCGGACGCCACCAGGCGCACGGCCTTGACGCTGCGGTGCTGATAGCGCGACATGTCGGCACCGGCGTTGGCCCAGCCGATCCCGGTGCCGGCGGCCATGGTGCCGATGCCGATGATCATGGCGCTCATCGGCGCTGGCGTGGCGTTGAACACCGCGCTCCAATCGATGGTGGCGCAGAGGAAGCCGCCGACCAGAAGGTTCAGCGCGCCGAACACGTACGTCGCCCACTTCTGGATCACCAGCAAAGTTGCGTGGCCGAGGCCGGAAACCGACAGGGTCAGCAGGACGAAAATCGCAATGAAGATCAGCGTCAGCACCGGCGCACTCTTCGCCTCAACCGGTGAGCCGAACAGGATCGAGCACAGCGACAGCAACACGAACGCTGCCGTGGTGGTATTGACGGTTTCCCAGCCCAGACGCGACATCAGCGAGACCAGCGTCGGGCCGATATTGCCGCGTACGCCGAAGATCGCGCGCGACAACGTCAGGCTCGGCGCACGGCCACGACGGCCGGCAATCGAGATGATCCCCACCACCGCGAATGAACCGGCAGCACCGATGATCGCGACGATGATTGCCTGCCAGATCGCCAGCCCGCGAAACGCGACCAGCGTTGCGCCCAGCGGCAGACCGAGAATGGAAATATTGGCGGCGAACCAGACCCAGAACAGTTGCAGCGGATGACCGTTGCACTCGGCTTCCGGCACCGGTTCGATACCCCGGGTTTCCAGCTGCCCGGCGCTTTGCCCGGCGTTTGATGAACTCATGAACAGTGCTCCTGTTTGCCTTTATTGTGGTTGTGGCAATGACGCAAAACGACAAGACATCCCGGCCGTCCTGGGCCTGTCTGTGCGATCCATTGCGGGTGAGTATTCAAGATGTACAGTGCGGCCTTCGCGAGCAAGCCCGCTCCCACACCTGTGGGAGCGGGCTTGCTCGCGAAGGCGTCAGCCCGATCAACGCAGGGTCAAAAGCCCCTGCACCAACGGCTCAAGCTCCAGATGATTGACCGCCTTGACCGTGGCGATCATCGGCGCCGGCCAGCTCTCAAGGCCGAGGCAGGCCCCGAGCATGGCGCCGAGAATCGCCGCGATGGTGTCGGTGTCACCGCCCAGGCTTGCCGCCATGCACAGCGCATCGAACGCGCTCATCTCGCCCACCGCCACTTGCTGTGCCAGGGCGAACGAGACCACCACCGATTCCTGCGATGCCACCGACGTGCCGATCACGTCGTACAGCAAATCCGCCAGCAGCGCCTTGTCGCTGTCGACGCTGATGCTGCGCGCCCAACTGATGCGCGAAGCGATGCGCCCACCGGCGACCCAGTGCCCGTGCGCTTCTGCCTGTTGCGCAATCTGCTGGCCGAGGTTCAGCGCCTCGCCCAGGTCCATGCCGTTGATCCCGGCCGAGACCACTGCCGCGACAGCCGCCGCGCTGGAAATCCCCAGCGTGGTGTTGTGGGTGACCTGACAGGCCTGCACCACGGCCACGATGAAACGCTGTGGATCGGCCACGTCCGCGGCGATGCCCACCGGGGTGATGCGCATCGCCGCGCCGTTGGTGGTGCCGTAACGCCCGGCCTCCTCCGGCGAGTGGCCGGCGAGGATCATTTCAATGGCGCGTTTGGTCGATGGGCCAAGCAGGTCCTGCGAACCCTTGGCCTGCATCTCGGCCTCCCACTCGATCAGCCGTTGGGCGAGCACTGCCGGCTCGATCCGACCTTTGCCTTCAATCAGCAACTGGCCGACCAGAATCGCCTGTTCGGTGTCGTCAGTGATCGAGCCTTTGGGCATGTTGGCGGCGATCGGTTGCAGGGGACCGGCGTCCTGCAGATCGGTGATGCGGCCGAAGCGGGTCTTGATCGTTTCGCGGTTCAGCGATTGCGTCGGCATGCCCAGCGCGTCACCGAGGGCCAGGCCATAGAACGCACCGAGGGCACGGTTGAGCGCGGTCATTTCGATTCTCCAAATTGCAGGTGCAGGCGAAAATGCACCGGGTCGAGCAGGCTTTCGACCTGCTCCATGAACCGGTTCTGCCGGTCGTAAGTGGTGCGCAGGGCCTTGAGGAACACCGTGCCTTGCGGGCGTCCGAGCAGTTCGGCGTCTTCGGCATTCAGCGGTTCGGCGCCGATCCACTGATCGCCGCGCTCGCCGATGTAGCCGTAGGCGGCCAGGGTGATGGTCAGCGAGTTGTCGATCAGACCGACGCGCGGCAGGCTCTCCAGGCCGCCGCTGGCCGGCATCAACGAGCGTTCGAGAGAGACCAGCGTGCCGTCGTTGGAGCGCCGGCGGCGGTCGAGGGTGATGAATCGCTCGGTACCCAAGCGCGAGAGCAGGTCGGGCCGGGTTACGGCTTCCAGACGCAGCACTTCAGTGTTGATCAACACCCCGCTGTCGGCCAGCGCCTGCGCCCAGCCGCTGCGCTGGTCGAGCACCACACCGTCGAACGTGACAATCGAGCCGACACCGCTTTGCGTAGCGATGTAGTTGCGCCGCTTCAGTTCGGCCAGCGCTTCGCGCAACGTGCCACGGCTGACGTTGAATTCCTGAGCCAACTGATGCTCGCCGGGCAACAGAAAGCCGTCCTCCATGAGGCCGCTTTCGATGCGCCGGACGAGTTCGTCGACCACCCGTTGTTTCTTGTCAAATCGTACCTGTCTAATCATGTACAAAGTGATAACCGAAACGGACGCGGTCGAGCAAGGAATATTTGGGGAAGGTGACCAGAGGCGGGAGACTGCGCGATCTCCTGTGGGAGCGGGCTTGCTCGCGAATGCGGTGTGTCAGTCGGCGAAGATGTTGTCTGACACAGCGCTTTCGCGAGCAAGCCCGCTTCCACAGGGGAGTAGTGATTACCGTTGTTTGAGACGGTCGATGACCACAGCCAACAGCAGAATCGAACCGCGAATCACATACTGGTAAAACGTGTCGATGTTCTTCAGGTTCATCGCATTCTCGATAATCGCCAGTATCAGCACCCCGGCAATCACGTGCCGGATCATGCCGATCCCGCCACTGAGCGACACCCCGCCCAGCACACACGCCGAGATCACGGTCAGCTCGAAACCCTGGCCGATCATCGGCTGCCCGGAGGTCATGCGCGATGCCAGGATCACCCCGGCCAGCGCACCGATCACGCCGTGCACGGCGAAGATGATGATCTTGGTGCGGTCAACGTTCACGCCGGCAAGCAACGCCGCTTCCTGGTTGCCGCCGATGGCCATGGTGTTGCGTCCGTAGGTGGTGTAGTTCAGCAACCAGCCAAAAAACAGGAAGCAAACGATGGTGATGAGGATCGGCACCGGCACGCCGAACAATTGGCCGTTGCCAAAGACGAAGAACGATTCCTGCGACACGCCTACCGCTTTGCCGTTGGCAAAGATGTAGGCCAGACCACGGACAATCTGCATCGTCGCCAGCGTGGTGATCAGCGCATTGACCCGCAGCTTGGCAATCACGATGCCGTTGATCAGCCCGACAATCAGGCCCATCACCAGCGCCGCGCTGACGCCGAGGAATACGCTGTTGGTGTCGCGCATCACCACCGCCGCGACCACCCCGGCGCAGGCGATCACCGAGCCCACCGACAAGTCGAAATGCCCCGACGCCAGGCAGTACAACATGGTGCACGCGGCGATGCCGGTGGTGGAAATCGCCAGGCCCAGCCCGCGCATGTTCAGTGGCGAAAGGAAGTTGTCGATCAGCAGAGTGCAGGCGAGGAAGATGCCGATGGCCGCCAGCAGCATCACCCAGTCGTCGAGGAAGCGCCGCAGGTCCAGCGGTTTGCGGGGAGTCGGCAGCGCCTTGTTTTGGATGGTCATCATGTTCACCTCTCAGTTCGCCACGCCGTCAGCGCGATGGCGCGGCAAAGCCAGTTGCAGCAGGTTGGATTCATTGGCCTGGTCGCGGCTGACTTCGCCGCGCAACGCGCCTTCACAGAGCACCAGAATGCGATCGGAAATGCCCATCACTTCCATGAGGTCGCTGGACACCACAATCACCGAAATACCGTCGGCGGCAAGGTTATGGATGATCTGGTAGATCTCGGCCTTGGCGCCGATGTCGATGCCGCGTGTGGGTTCGTCGAGCAGCAGGACTTTCATCGGCATCGACAGCCAGCGGCCAAGAATGGCTTTCTGCTGATTGCCGCCGGACAGGAATTTGATCTGCTGGCCGGCATGCGGTGTTTTGACTTTCAGCGCCTTGATCTGTTTGTCGGCGTTGCCCTTCTCCCACAGCCCGCGCAGCAGACAGCCGAGGCTGGCATTGGCACCGCGAGCACTGATGTTGATGTTCTCGGCGACGCTGGCCAGCGGGATGATCCCCTCTTTTTTGCGGTCCTCGGGGCACAGCAGGATCCCGGCGGCGATTGCATCACGCGGTGACCGCAACTTCAGTTCATGGCCGCGCAATTGGAGGCGTCCAGCCGTGTTGCGCTCAAGCCCGCTGAGCAGCCGGAACAGTTCGGTGCGCCCCGCTCCGACCAGGCCGAACAAGCCGAGAATCTCGCCCTTGTGCGCCTCGAAACTCACCGGCTCGCGCAGCCCCGGGCCGAGCAGACCGTCGACCTTCAGCGCCACCGCGCCACGCGGGCGGCTGCGGTAATCGTAGATGTCCTGAATGTCGCGCCCGACCATGCAGGTGACCAGTTGATCGTGGGTCAGCAGGCCCATGTCGTCGAAGGTGCGCACATAACGGCCGTCCTTGAACACCGTCACCGCGTCGCAGATGCGAAACACCTCTTCCATGCGATGCGAGACATAGAGCACCACTTTGCCCTCGTCGCGCAAACGGCTGATGATCGCCATCAAGCGATCGATCTCGCGGGCCGAGAGGCTGCTGGTCGGTTCGTCGAAAGCGATCACATGCGCGCCACGGGACAACGCCTTGGCAATTTCCACCAGTTGCCGCTGGCCGAGCGACAGGCGCCCGACCTTGGTCTGCGGGTCGATTTCATCGGCCAGGCCCTTGAGGCAGGCCAGGGCGTTCTGGCGCAGGGCGCCACGATTGATCAGGCCGAAACTGGCCGGCAGATGGCCGAGAAACAGGTTCTCGGCCACGGTCATTTCCGGCACCAGATGCAGCTCCTGGTGAATCACCGCGACGCCGCTGCCGATGCTGTCGGCCGTCGACTTGAAGGCCATCGTCTGCTCGCCGATCTGCAACTCGCCGCTGCTGGGGATGTAGGCTCCGCCGAGGATTTTCAGCAGGGTCGATTTGCCGGCGCCGTTCTCGCCCATCAAGGCGTGGACCTGCCCCGGATGGGCGACGAAGCTGATGGCGTCCAGCGCCTTCACCCCGGGAAAGGTCTTGCCGATCCCGTTGAAGCGCAGGCTGCCGCCGGCGCTGCTTGCATGTGTCTGTACTTGCGCGTGCATCTGAGTCACCTCTTCACACCGATCGAGCAGCCATCAATTCCACAGGCCGATTTTTTCCAGCTCTTGCTTGAAGTTCTCGCGGGTGATCAGGGTGACGTCGTCCATTGCCGTGTATTTCGGCGGCTCTTTGCCGGTGGTGACCCACTCGTACATCATCTCGGCAGTCTTGTAGCCTTCGATATGCGGACTCGGCAGCATCGAACCAAAGAAGCCGCTGTTGGGCTTTTTCAGTTCGCCGATAGCGTCGGTGCCGTTGATGCCGATCCCGATCACGTTGGCCGCAGCGAACCCGGCAGCTTCGGTGGCGCGCACCCCGCCGAGCACAGTGTTGTCGTTCATACCGCCGATGATCAGGTTCTTCGCCGCACTCGGCAGCTTGACCAGCGCCGAGTTGGTGGCGTCCATGCTGCCCGGCACATCAAGGGTCTTGAGCGCCGCGAACAGGATGTGATCCTTCGGCAGGCCGGCGTCTTCGAGGGATTTGACCGAGCCGTCGGTGCGCTTCTTGCCAGTGTCGAGTTCGTTGTAGGTGTTGACCACCGCGTAGGTGTCTTTCCAGTCCCAGTTGCGTTTCTTCGCTTCGGCAACCATCGCGTTACCCTGCTTCTGGCCGACCTCGAACGCGGCCATGCCGAGGTATGGCACGTCTTCCATGAACTTGCCGTTGGCGTCGACAAAACGGTCGTCCACGGCAATCACTTTGAGGTCATTGAGCTTGGCCTTGGCCATGATCGCCGGGCCGAGCGACACATCCGGCGGGCAGATCACAAAGCCCTTGGCACCGTTGGCGGCGAGGCTGTCGATGGCCGAGAGGGTTTTCTCCCCGTCCGGCACGGCGATCTTGATCAGCTCGAAGCCTTTATCCTTAGCAGCCTTTTCCGCGAAAGCCCATTCGGTCTGGAACCACGGCTCTTCAGCCTGTTTGACCAGGAAACCGATTTTCACGGTGTCGGCAGCCAGCAGCGAACTGCTCAGGCTGAACGCGGTGACCGCCAGCGCGGCACTGCACAGGGTACGAATCCCGAAACGACGTTTCATAAGCTGACTCCTTGTTATTTTTCTTGAGCGTTATTTGAAAAGCGTGGTGTGGCGTTATCGCGTTTCCCTGCAAAGCATTTCGAAAATAGTCATATCGTATGATGATTGGATTTCAAGCGGATTCATCCGCCACTCACCCGATCAGGTCAGTCGTGGTACATCACCGAGCGCCCACCATCGATGGTGATACACGAGGCGTTGATGAACGGTGCTTCATCACTGGCCAGAAACACCGCCGTCATCGCCACTTCGATGGGCTGGCCGATGCGTTTTGGTGGGTGCAGGTCAAATGCGCGCTGACGCTCGGCGTGGGGGTCGGCAAAGCCGTTCCAGTAATCGACGTTCAGTTGCGTCTCGATGTAGCCCGGAGCGATGGCGTTGACCCGAATGCCCTTCGGCGCGTACTCGATGCCCAGCGCCCGGGTCAGCCCGAGCAGGCCGTGCTTGGCCACCGGATACGGGAAGCAGCCGGGAATGATGTGGGTGGAATGGGTCGAAGCGATGTTGATGATGCTGCCGACACCTTGCTCGATCATCTGCGGCAGCACGGCTTTGCAGCCATACCAGGCGCCGTCCAGGTCAATGGCGAAGCAACGACGCCAGTCTTCTTCGGTCATTTTCAGCGGATCGCGGAACACGTTGACCCCGGCGCAGTTGACCAGCACGTCGATGCGCCCGTGCAACTCGATCGCCAGTTTGGCCATGGCGTGCAGGTCTTGCTGGCGCGAGACGTCGGCTTTGATCGCCTGCACGTCGGCACCCTGCTCGCGCCAGTGGGCGGCGACCTTCTCGACTTTCTCCGCCTGAATATCGCTGATCACCAATTTGGCCTGCTGCGAAGCGAAGGTGGCGACGATCGCTTCGCCGATGCCCTGGGCCGCGCCGGTCAGCAGCACCACTTTGTTTTTCAGACGCTCGCCCTTCGGCGGTGCGGGCACTGGCGGCAAGGAAAGAGGTTCAGCCATGGATCAGGACTCCTGTTCGTAAGCACAAAAAAACCGGGCATCTGACGATGTCCGGTCTGAAAGACTGTGAAAACAAAACAGGCAGGCGCGGCGGGCGACGCCGGGCCGTTGCGAGACGCTGACTCCGCTGGGGAGTGCGATAGAGATTCGCTGCATCACTTCACCTGTTTTGTTCTTTTTAAGTGTGAGTGCGTGTTACTGCTGGAGCCGACTATAAACCCGACCGCCGAATAATCTCAATATATAATTTTGCATCCCATATTTTGGGATTTATCCCGTAAACCGCGTACAGGGTTGGCCCGGCACATCGACCCGCATCGACAACACCGCGCCATCCAGTGAATGGTTTTGCGGACTCTGGGCGCTGGTGATGTACAGGGTTTTCAGGTCTTCGCCACCGAACACACAACTGGTCGGGCGGCTGACCGGCAGTTCGATCTTGCGCTCGACCTCGCCTTGCGGCGTCAGGCGCAGCAGGCATCTGCCATCCCAACGGGCGTTCCACACGTAGCCTTCGGCATCCATCGCCGAACCGTCGGGGCCGCCCTGCCCGTCTGGGCCGTACCAGACATCAGGGCTGCCGAGATTGCCGTCGGTGTGTATGAAATAGCGGTTGAGCGTCCCGTCGAAGCTGTCGCCGAACAGCAGCGTGGTGCCGTCGTCGCTCCACAACAGCGTGTTGGGAATCCCCAGACCGCGCAGCAGTGGCGTGACACGCTGGTCTGGATCAATGCGGAACAAGCCACCGGAGCGGCGCACGATCGGCAGATCTTCGCCCTGTTCGCCGATGTTGTTCTGCATGGTGCCAAGCCACAGCCGACCCTGAGCGTCGCAGCGCGCTTCGTTGGGCCGATTGCCCGGTTGCGGGTCGGCAATGCAGAACAGTGTCAAACGTGGCTCAAGGCCCGGAGAGTCGAGGTCCAGTCGATACACGCCACTGCTCAGGGTCACCAGCGCATCGCCACTGGCGCACGGAATGAACGCGGAAACGTGTTCGGGCATCTGCCAGATCTGCACGTTGTTGCCGATCAGCCGCAGCGCCTGCCGGCCGGCGATATCGACCCAGTACAGCGCCTGGGTGGGGGCGTCCCAGAATGGGCCTTCACCGAGTTTGGCGCGGTGTTGGGTTACGGCGGTCCACGTCATGGCAACTCCTTGAGTCTTGTTTTTACTGTAGGAGTAAGCCTGCTCGCGATGGCGGTGGCTCAGTGAGGTTGATTGCGACTGATACACCGCTTCGCGAGCAGGCTCACTCCTACAGGGGATTTGTGTTTTCAACTGGCTTTCTTGTCGGCCATCACCTTTGGGTAAAAGCGTTTGATCGCCAGGTCGGCGTTATCGATCAGGGTCATGCAGGCCCACACCCCGCGTGCAGAATCGCGCGCGGCGATGGCGTCGGCCATGTCTTTGTGGATCGGCAAGGTGCGGCGCAATTCGTCGGGGTCGGCGGCGGAGACTTCAAACGACACAGCGAGCAAGGCGCCAAGGGCCGGGACCATTTGCTCGATGAACTGATTGTGACTGGCCGCCAGAATGCATTCGTGGAAGACCTGATCGGCACGGTTGTAATCGACGCCGCTGTCGACAGCGCGCTCCAGCGCGTTGTACGCCAGTTGCACGGCCTGAATCTGCTCCAGACTGGCACGCTCGCAGGCCCAGCGCACGGCCATCGGTTCGATGGTGCGCCGCAGGTCGAGCAGGTCGTCGACGAAATTTTCAGGCAGGCCATTGCGCGACAGCCAACCGACGACTTGCGGATCGAACAGGTTCCAGCGCCGCACCGGCAGTACCCGGGTGCCAACTTTCGGCCCGACTTCGAGCATGCCTTTGGCGACGAGGGTCTTGATCGCTTCGCGGATCACCGTGCGGCTGACACCCAGTTGCAGACCCAGATCCGCCTCGACCTTGATCGCCTGCCCCGGTTTGACCTGGCCGGCGGCGATCCAGCTGCCCAGCCAATCAACCGTTGATGCATGAAAGCTGCTGGACATGGAAACCTCAAAGCGGTTCGCGATGAGTGTTCACGCTAATGATCATATGATTGAGAGTCAACCTGGATTTTCTGCTCAAACACAAACCCCTGTAGGAGTGAGCCTGCTCGCGATAGCGGAGTGTCAGTCGACATTAATGCCACTGAACCAACGCTATCGCGAGCAGGCTCACTCCTACAGGGGGTTGTGTTTAAGGTTCGAGGCCGATGCGGAAGAACTCGCCGCCACTCCACACACCCAGCCAGCGCTGCCCGTCGATTTCGCGGCTGACCGCCAGTTCCACCAGTTGGTAGAACACGTTGCGGTGAATCAGCGCTTCAAGGTTAGTGCGCACATGCACGTAGGGCGCGGGTTCCTGGGTCGCCGGGTCGATCTCGACGCGGATCGGGTGCTCAGGCCCGGCCTCGGTCGTTTCCTCGACATTGGTGGTGAAACGCAGCAACTGCGCTTCGCCCTCGCCTTCGACTTCCACGGCAATCGCCACGAACGGCGCGTCGTCGACCTTGATCCCGACCTTTTCGACCGGGGTAATCAGGAAATAATCATCGCCGTCGCGGCGGATGATGGTGGAGAACAGCTTGACCATCGGCTTGCGCCCGATCGGCGTGCCCAGGTAATACCAGGTGCCGTCGCGGGCGATGCGCATGTCGATGTCGCCGCAGAAGTCCGGGTTCCACAAGTGCACCGGCGGCAGGCCTTTGGTTTTGGGGATCTGTCCCAACAGGTCATTGGCTTTTTGCGGGCCACTCATGGCGTACTCCTTGGTTTATTGGTCGCCGATCCCCAGCAGGCTGCGCGCGTATTGCGCCAGTGGCGGGCCGATCAGGTCTTCAGGCTTGTTGTCGTGGAACGTCAGTAAACCGCCACGACTCTTGATCCGTGCAGTATCAATCAAATACTGGGTGCTGGTCTCGATCAACATGATCTGAATCACCCCGCCGTCGATGCCCAGACGATCCACGGCTTCCTGATCGAGCCACTCATCGGAGTTGCCGATGCGGTCATCAGCCTTGGCAAAACGGGTGTACAGCAGATAGTGGGCGCCCGCGTCACGAGCTTCGCCCATCGCCTGATCGAGGCCTTCAGGAGCCCGGGCGCGACGAACCATCGGGAAATACTCGACGAAACCTTTGAAGGCTTCTTCGGCGACCACGTTCGGGCGCGGGTAGGAACCACCCGGCGGCGCGAACGCACCCTGGGCGATGTAGATGAACGAGTCCGGCTGAATGCGGAAGTTGTTCACGCGACGGCTGTCGCTGTGATCCAGCAGCCCCGCGTCGCTCATCTGATAGCGAGTGCCTTCGGCCATATCGCTGACAGTCATACAGCCGCCAAGCGCCAAAACGGCCAGCAGCAAAACCAGGCTACGCATCCTCATCCTCCAGAAGCCGGTGACGGAAAACCGGCGAATGGCCGTTGGATGCAGCTTTTGCGCCAGCTCTGATTCTTCGTTGATTTATACAATGCATTCGCGAGCAGGCTCGCTCCCACAGGAGAACGCATTCCAAGGTGGGAGCGAGCCTGCTCACGAAAGTGGCTGATCAGCCGCCGATGATTTTCATGATGGTTGCGCCGCCGGAGAACGCCACTTCCTGCTTGTCGCCCAACGCCTTGACCAGCAAACGCTGCAACGCCGGCAATGCCTGATGGCGCGGTTTGTCGAGCAGGTCGCCGACATAGTGGCGGTTGCTCGACGACAGGCAGCCATGCAGCCAGCCGGTCGACGACAGGCGCAAACGCGAGCAGGTTCTGCAGAACGGCACGCTTTCGTTGGCGATCACGCCGAAATGACCAACGCCCGGGATCGCATAACGCACGGCCGTGGCGTCCACCGGCGCATCTGCCTGCGCGTATTCGTAGCGCTCACCAATCAGGCTCAGCAATTGCTGCAGGCTGACGAACTGTTGCAGGAAGGCATTGGAGTCGGTCGCCAGATGGCCCATCCGCATCAACTCGATGAAGCGCAACTCGTAGCCACGCTCAAGGCAGTAATCGAGCAGCGGCATTACCTGATCCAGGTTCTGCCCGCGCAATGGCACCATGTTGACCTTGATCTTCAGCCCCGCCGCCTTCGCCTGATCCATGCCATCGAGCACGGTCGCCAGATCGCCGCCACGGGCGATGCTGCGAAACGCACCGGCGTCGAGGGTATCGAGGGACACATTGATCCGGCGCAGACCGGCGTCCACCAGCAGCGGTAGCTTCTTCGCCAGGAGTTGACCGTTGGTGGTCAGGCTGATGTCTTCCAGGCCCATCTTGCCGACGGCGCTCATGAAAGATTCGAGTTTGGGGCTGACCAGCGGCTCACCGCCGGTGATGCGCAAGCGCTCGATACCGGCAGCTTCGATCAGATAGGCTACGCCGCGTGCCATGGCCTCGGCCGACAGTTCGTCCTGCGCAGCCACCAGCCGCTTGCCGTTGGGCACGCAGTAGGTACAGGCGTAATTGCAGGCTGAAGTCAGGCTGATGCGCAAATTGCGAAAACGCCTGCCTTGACGGTCAACGATCATGATCACTCCGGCGATAGAATTTCGAGCCGCTAAAACTTGACTCACAAATCAAGTTTTAGCAAGCCCTATGCCTGAGTATATTCCTGCGGTACTGCGTCATGTAGCGAAATCATGGCGCAATAAGGCAGCTGAATGGTTCAGCTGCTTGGGGTTTCCGGATCACGCTTGCGCTTGTTGCCCATGCGCACGCCGATGTCCATCAGGAACTGGAAGAAACCTTCCTGATCTTCCAGCACATTGCTCCAGAACGGCGAGTGATACAGCGCCACCGCGCCGTGCACCAGCGCCCAGGACGCGCAGTAGTGGAAGTACGGCGGCACGTCTTCGAGCTTGCCTTCGCTGATCCGGCCCTTGATGAGCAAGGTCAGGCGTTCGAAGTTCGAAGCACGGATCTTGTGCAGCTCCTCGACCATTTCCGGCACCTGATTGCCTTTTACGACCTTCTCTTCGAGGCGGTCGAACAGGCGATAGCGCTGTGGGTCGCGCATGCGGAATTCGAAGTAGGCACGGGACAGCGCTTCCTTGTCCTTGTCGACATCGGCCGAATGCAGCAGCTCGTTCAAATCGCGCTCGTAATCGAGCATCAGGCGCAGATAGATCTCGGCCTTGGATTTGAAGTGCTTGTAGATCGTGCCTTTGCCGATACCCACGGCATCAGCAATCATCTCGACGGTGACACTGTCTTCACCTTGTTCGAGGAACAGCTTGAGCGCGGTATCGAGAATTTCTTGCTCGCGGCGACGAAACTCACGGACCTTACGAGGTTCTTTGTGCATAAGAAAAGGTCTGAAGGGTCAAAATTCGAAGCCGCGTATTATGCCTAACTTGCGCAAAAATGCACGGATCATCCGACCATATCTGTGTTTCTTGTTCATTTTGCGAACGCCGGGGGTGCAATGAGAACTCAACTGAAGCGCACGTATTCCAAATTTGTTTAAAAACCCCGACCGCTCAACTGGACTCAACGCCAGACTGATCAATACTTGAACTGTCGGTCGGCATCTCCCCCAAGTGCCGTGCCGATAAAGGTACCAAGGGACCGCGTGCCTTTGTTTTACTCCTAATGGTCTTAACCCGGATTCACCCCCCAGAACCCGGGTTTTTTTTGCCTGCGATTTGGTTTTCCTGCGGCAATGAGCCTGCCCGCAATGGCCATTTCGCACTCAAGCAGATTTAACACTCGCCAGCGGGAACAACCGCTTGAAGTTCTCGGTGGTCTGCTCGGCAAATCGCTCGTAGTTTTCCCCGCGCAACATCGCCAGAAACTCCGCCACTTCACGTACATACTGCGGCAGGTTCGGCTTGCCGCGATAAGGGATCGGCGCCAGGTATGGCGAATCGGTCTCCACCAGCAACCGGTCGGCCGGGACTTTGCTTGCCACATCGCGCAAGGCATCGGCATTGCGGAAAGTCACGATACCCGACAGGGAAATGTAATAGCCCATGTCCAGCGCGGCCTTGGCCATGTCCCAGTCTTCGGTAAAGCAATGCAGCACACCGGCCTGAGGCAACGCAGCATCGCGCAGTAATTCAAGGGTGTCGGCGCGAGCGCCACGGGTATGGATGATCACCGGTTTGCCGGTATGCTGCGCCGCTTGCAGGTGCAGACGGAAGGACTCCTGCTGCAATTCGGCGGCTTCCGGCTCGTAATGGTAATCCAGACCGGTTTCGCCGATCGCCACCACTTTCGGGTGATTGAGTTCGTGCAGCAGCCAGTCCAGCGCAGGCGCGGCGCCCGGTTGCACATCGAGCGGATGCACGCCGACCGAGCAATCGACGTCGGCATAGCGTTCGGCAAGGGCTTTGACGTCGGCGGCGTTGTCGGCACTGACGCCGATGCACAGGAAGTGCCCTACCCCACGCTGGCGGGCCGCATCGAGTGCGGCATCCAGCGAGCCGTCATGGGCGGCAAGGTCGAGGCGATCAAGGTGACAATGGGAATCTACGAGCATAAAAGGACTGCAACTTACATCGTATGAGTGGGACGGTCGGACTTCAGGGCTCCGGCCAGATGGGTTTCGATGCGACTGCGGGCGGTGTTGTCGCCTTCATTGAATTGCACGCCGACACCGGCGGCACGATTGCCCTGGGCGCCTTTGGGGGTAATCCAGGCGACCTTGCCGGCCACCGGAATCTTCTCCGCCTCGTCCATCAGGTTGAGCAGCATGAACACCTCATCGCCCAACTTGTAGCTCTTGTTGGTCGGGATGAACAGGCCACCGTTCTTGATGAACGGCATGTAGGCGGCGTACAGCACCGACTTGTCCTTGATGGTCAGGGACAGGATGCCGTTGCGCGGCCCCGGGCTCATGGGTTCATTCATGTTGACCTCCACTGCTGATGTTCAGAGTCTAGGCGCACAAAGTCGTTTTGGGGGCGATTACCGGTGACCCGGCAAACTCACCCACTGCACCAACAAGGCTTCCAGCAGCAACGCTGGATTGAGGTTGGCTTTGCTCAGGACTTTCTGCCGCTGGGCGAGAATCCAGTCCTGAATGTCGAGGACTTTGCCCTGCGCGCTTTTCTGCGCCAGATACTGCACCACTTTGCGCATGTCGGTCAGACCGAGGCCGTTTTCATCCTGGGTCAATTGATAACGCAGGATCAGGCTCGACCAGTCGCAGAACCAGTCGAACAGACGCAGCATCGGAATGTTTTTCCATTCTTCGGCCAGTTGTGTCGGCGACTGCTGTTGCTTGAGCAACTTCTTCACGCCTTCGACCACCTGCGCGCGCTGTTCGCGCACGCCCTGGGCCTGCAGGCTGACCGCCGCCAGTGGCGAACCGGCCGCCAGCGTTAGCAATTCGACGCGCTCCTCGGTAGAACACTCCGGCAGCGCCTGCGACAGCCACTGCAGGCTTGCGGCCTCACTCGGCAATGGACACGCCTGCTGCACGCAACGACTCTTGATCGTCGGCAGCAACCGGCTCGGCTGGTGGCTGACCAGTAACAGCACCGTATTGCCGGATGGCTCTTCAAGGCTTTTGAGCAAGGCGTTGGCGGCGTTGATATTCATCGACTCCACCGGTTCAATCAGCACCACCTTGCGCCCGCCCAATTGCGCGGTCTGCACCACGAAACTGACCAGATCACGGACTTGATCGACCTTGATCGCCTTGTCGGCTTCTTCCGGCTCAAGGATGTAGTTGTCCGGGTGACTGCCGGCCTTGAGCAGCAGGCAGGACTTGCACTCGCCGCAAGCCTCGGGCGTCGGACGCTGACACAGCAGGCTGGCCATCAGCCGCTCGGCCAGCGCGCGCTTGCCGATCCCGGCCGGGCCGTGCAGCAGATACGCGTGAGCATGCTGACTACGCCCGGCCAACTGCTGCCAGAGGCTGTCTTGCCATGGATAGGCGTCAGCCACGGGTCAGCTCCAGCAGACGCGGCAACAGCGTGTCCAGCGAGCGCTGAACGTCTGCCAGCGGCTGACCGGCATCGATCCGCACATAACGCGCAGGTTCGGCTTCGGCACGCTTGAGAAACGCACCGCGCACCGCCTCGAAGAACGCCCGGCCTTCCAGTTCGAAACGATCCAGGCGCCCGCGAGCGCTGGCGCGGGCCAGGCCGATTTCCACCGGCAGATCGAAAATCAGCGTCAGGTCCGGGCGCAGGTCACCCTGAACGAACGTCTCCAGTGCCGCAATACGCTCCAGCGACAAACCGCGACCACCGCCCTGATAGGCGTACGTCGAGTCAGTGAACCGATCGCACAGCACCACGGCGCCACGGGCCAGTGCCGGACGAATGACCTCGGCCAGATGCTGGGCACGGGCGGCGAACACCAGCAACAGCTCGGTGTCGGGGTTCATGACTTCATCGGCCGGGGCCAGCAGCACATCGCGAATGCGTTCTGCCAGCGGCGTGCCGCCGGGTTCGCGGGTCAGCACCACTTCAATACCTTGCGTGCGCAGACGCTCGGCGAGGTACTCGCGGTTGGTGCTCTTGCCGGCGCCTTCCGGGCCTTCCAGGGTAATAAACAAGCCAGTCACAGGCAGTCCTTAATCAAAGTCATTGCGCGTTTTGCGGTGCTGCCGCGCCGGGCTCGGCAGCAGGCGCCGGGGCTGGCGCAGGTTCCTGAGGCGGAACCTGCGGCAGCGATTCCGGCGCGGTATCGGGGGACGCCGCGGGGATCGCTTCTTCGGTGGCCGTGGCCGGAGCGGCCGGCGCATTCGCCGGGGCCGGGCTGGAGCGGTAATCGGCACGGCGCTTGAGCTGGAACTCACGCACCGCACTGTTGTGCGCATCCAGGTCATCGGAGAACACATGGCTACCGTCGCCACGGGCGACGAAATACAGGCTGTTGCCTTCCACCGGATTGAGCGCGGCATGAATCGCCTCACGGCCGACCATGGCGATCGGCGTCGGCGGTAATCCGGGAATCACATACGTGTTGTACGGCGTTGGCTCCTTGAGATGAGCGCGGGTCAACTTGCCGGTGTAGCGCTCGCCCAGGCCGTAGATCACGGTCGGGTCAGTCTGCAGCTGCATGCCCAGCGCCATACGGCGAACGAACACGCCGGCAATCTGCCCGCGCTCCTGTGGCACGCCGGTTTCCTTCTCCACCAGCGAAGCCATGATCAGCGCCTGATAAGGCTCGCTGTACGGCGCGTCGGCCGAGCGGTTTTCCCACTCCTTGGCCAACACTTCGTCCAGGCGATCAAAGGCTTTCTTCAGCAATTCGACGTCGGAGACTCCGCGCACGAAGCGGTAGGTGTCAGGAAAGAAACGACCTTCCGGGAACAGTCCGCGATGGCCAATTTTCTCCATCACTTCGCTGTCGCTCAGGCCCTTGAGGGTCTGTTCGATTTTTTCATCTTTTGCCAGTGCCGCCCGGACCTGGTGGAAATTCCAGCCCTCGACCAGCGTCAGGTTGTACTGCACCACTTCGCCACGCTTCCACAGGTCGATCAGACCGTTGACGGTCATGCCCGGCTGCATGCGGTATTCGCCGCTATGGATCGGCGTACCGGTCAGATTGAAACGCCAATAGATGCGCAACCAGAAGGCGTCCTTGATGACGCCATCGGTTTCGAGTCCAAGAAAGGTACGGGTAGGCGTCGAGCCTTTTGGCACATCCAGCAGTTCTTCCTGCGTGATGTTCAGGGGCTGTTCCAGCGCCGAATGAATTTTCCAGGCGCTGGCGCCCAACAGCAGCCCTGCCAGAACCAGTCCGGTTTCCAGCAGCAGCAAGAGTTTACGTCTCACGAATCAGGCATCCAGTAGCGCGCGGGCAATGGCTTGCAGTTTACGGGTGAGCGGGCCAACCGGCCAGCTCAGTGCAGCGTAGGCACGTACCGGCCAGACGCCATATACGCTGTTGCAAATGAAGACTTCATCAGCCCATTGCAGTTGTTCGAGGTTGATGTCGGTGATTTGGGTGGGGATAGCCAATGATTCGGCCTGAAACAAGATTTCTGCACGCATCACACCGGCCACGCCGCAGCGCTTCAGATCCGGGGTGATCAATACGCCGTCGCGCACCAGAAACAGGTTGCTGAAGACGCCCTCAACGACCCGTCCGGCCTGATCGAGCATCAAGCCCTCGGCATGTTCGCTGTCGAGCCATTCGGCACGGGCGAGCACTTGCTCCAGGCGGTTCAGATGTTTGAGCCCAGCCAGCAATGGCTGGTTCGACAGCCGAGTGACACAGGGAAACAAGCGTACACCTTGCTCACCATGAACGGCAGGATAAGCAGCAGGAGGATTGCCTTGCAGAATACGTCGGCCCGGCGCCGCAGGATCAGGCGCGTAGCCACGCAAGCCGTCGCCCCGGGTGAGAATGAGCTTGAGCACCCCCTCGCCCATCGCTGCCGCATAGCTCAGCAGCTCCTGGCGCACCCGCTCGATATCAGTCGCGATGGCCAGACGCGCGCAGCCATCGGCCAAACGCGCCAGGTGTCGGTCCAGCAGCACAGGCTGGCCGCCTTGCACGGCGATGGTCTCGAACAGACCATCGCCGTAAGCCAGGCCGCGATCTTTCAGCGACAGAGCGTCAGCCGGCTGACCGTCGACCCAGCTGTCCATCAGCCGGCGAACCGACGGAACGCCAACGTGCCGTTGGTGCCGCCAAAACCGAAGGAGTTGGACAATACGACGTCGATGTCCATGTTGCGCGCAGTGTGCGGCACGAAATCGAGATCGCAGCCTTCATCCGGTTCGTCGAGGTTGATGGTTGGCGGTGCCACCTGGCTGTTGATCGCCAGCACACTGAAGATCGCCTCGACCGCACCCGCCGCACCCAGCAGGTGACCGGTCATGGACTTGGTCGAGCTGACCGCCAGCTTGTAGGCGTGATCGCCGAACACGCTCTTGAGCGCGTTGGCTTCGGCGAGGTCGCCGGCCGGCGTCGAGGTGCCGTGGGCGTTGATGTATTGCACCTGGTCGATGTTGATTTTCGCATCGCGCAGGGCATTGGTGATGCAGCGGGCTGCACCGGCGCCATCAGCAGGTGGCGAGGTCATGTGGAACGCATCGCCACTGGTGCCGAAGCCGATCAGCTCGGCATAGATGGTCGCACCGCGAGCCTTGGCGTGCTCGAGTTCTTCGAGTACCAGCGCACCGGCACCGTCGGACAGCACGAAGCCGTCACGGCCCTTGTCCCATGGACGGCTGGCGCGGGTCGGCTCGTCGTTGCGGGTCGACAGTGCACGGGACGCGCCGAAGCCACCCATGCCCAGGCCGCACGCGGCCATTTCGGCGCCGCCGGCAATCATCACGTCGGCTTCGTCGTACATGATGTTGCGCGCCGCCATGCCAATGCAGTGCGTACCGGTCGTACAGGCTGTGGCAATGGCGTAGTTAGGCCCCTGTGCACCCAGGTGGATGGACAGAAAACCGGAAATCATATTGATGATCGAGCCTGGCACGAAGAATGGCGAGATTCGACGCGGGCCCGTCTCATGCAGAGTACGGCTGGTTTCTTCGATGTTGGTCAGGCCGCCGATCCCCGAACCCATGGCCACGCCAATGCGCTCACGGTTGGCGTCGGTGACTTCCAGACCTGCGTTGCGAACAGCCTGAAAACCCGCGGCCAGACCGTACTGAATGAACAGGTCGAGCTTGCGTGCTTCCTTGACCGACAGGTATTCCTCGACATTGAAGCCCTTTACCGAGCCGCCAAAACGGGTGGAATAGGCAGAAAGGTCGGTGTGTTCGATCAGACCAATGCCACTGCGGCCAGCCAGAATGCCCTGCCAACTGCTCGGCACATCCGTGCCCAGTGGCGACAACATACCCATACCGGTGACTACGACGCGTCTACGCGACACAGCACTCTCCTTTTTCAAATGACGACTTTGCATCAGGCCTAAAGAAAAAACCGCACGCCATGATGGCAGTGCGGTTTTTCCATGACAGCAAACAACGATTACAAACTATTACGCCTGGTGGCTAGTAACGTAGTCGATTGCAGCTTGTACAGTAGTGATCTTCTCAGCTTCTTCGTCAGGGATTTCGGTCTCGAATTCCTCTTCCAGAGCCATCACCAGCTCAACGGTGTCAAGGGAGTCGGCACCCAGGTCTTCTACGAAGGAAGCGGTGTTTACCACTTCTTCTTCTTTAACACCCAGTTGCTCGGCAACGATTTTCTTGACGCGCTCTTCGATGGTGCTCATACCTTGTTTTCACTCCTAATGGACAAATTCAGGCAGCTGGCCAGTGGGTAAGTGTATAGAAAGACTTTTCAGCTTTTCAACTGAAAGCTTCACTCCTCAAACCCTGCGGCCCTCTGCCTATAAATAGATTGCAGCTTTATAACGGATTTTAGACAGCTCGTATGACATTTTTTTGAAGCAATCCGTCACATTTTACTTACATGTACATCCCACCGTTCACCGGGATTGTAGCCCCAGTGACGTATGCCGCACCGTCGGATGCAAGAAAAGCGACCACGGATGCGATCTCTTGAGCTTGTCCCAGACGACCCAGCGGAATCTGCGTCTGCAAGGCTTCACGCTGTGCTTCAGGCAGCTCGCGGGTCATATCGGTGTCGATAAACCCTGGGGTTACCGAGTTGACCGTAATCGAACGCGAACCGACTTCACGCGCCATCGCACGGCTGAAACCTTCCAGACCGGCCTTGGCGGCTGCATAGTTTACTTGGCCTGCGTTGCCCATGGCACCCACCACCGAGCCAATACTGATAATTCGGCCCCAGCGCGCCTTGGTCATACCGCGCAAAACGCCCTTGGACAGGCGATACAGACTGTTCAGATTGGTATCGATCACGTCGTACCATTCATCGTCTTTCATGCGCATCATCAGGTTATCGCGGGTGATACCGGCATTATTGACCAGAATCGCCGGCGCACCGAACTGCTCCTGAATGCTCGCAATCACTTTGCTGACCGACTCGTCGCTGGTGACGTTCAGTTCCAGACCAGTGCCCTGAATACCGTGTTCTTTCAGAGTGGCGGCAATCGCTTCGGCGCCCTTGGCGGAGGTCGCGGTGCCAACAACGATGGCGCCCTGACGACCCAGTTCCAGGGCGATGGCCTGGCCGATACCGCGGCTTGCACCGGTAACCAGTGCAACTTTACCTTGCAGACTCATGCAAGCTTCTCCTGATTCAGGCTTGCGCTGCACGGGCGGCAGCGAAAGCGTCTGGGGTATTGAGGTTGGAAGTCGAAACGCCTTCGGCGCAACGTTTGTTCAGACCCGCCAGCACCTTGCCCGGGCCGCACTCGACCAGATTGGTCGCGCCTTTGGCGGCCAGGGTCTGGACCGACTCAACCCAGCGAACTGGCTTGTACAGTTGTTCGAGCAGATCACGCTTGAGGGTTTCCAGATCGGCCGGCACTTGCGCGCTGACGTTCTGTACCACCGGGATCTGCGGCGCCTGCCAGTCGATGGCGGCAATGGATTCGGCAAAACGCTCGGCGGCCGGACGCATCAGTTCGCAGTGCGACGGCACGCTCACCGGCAGCGGCATGGCACGCTTGGCACCACGGGCCTTGCAACCTTCGATGGCGCGCTCAACAGCAGCCTTGGCACCAGCGATGACCACCTGGCCTGGCGAGTTGAAATTTACCGCGCTGACCACCTCGCCCTGCGCCGCTTCTGCACAGGCAGCCAGTACGTCAGCGTCTTCCAGACCGAGGATGGCAGCCATACCGCCCTGCCCGGCCGGAACGGCTTCCTGCATCAGCTGACCACGGCGCTCAACGAGCTTTACCGCATCCGCCAGTGTCAGGCTGCCAGCAGCGACGAGTGCGCTGTATTCACCCAGGCTGTGACCGGCAACGAATGCCGGACGCGCACCGCCTTCAGCCAGCCACAGACGCCACAGGGCGATCGAGGCGGTCAGAATGGCCGGTTGGGTTTTGTCGGTTTGATTGAGCAGCTCTTCCGGACCCTGCTGGGTCAGCGCCCACAGGTCATAGCCCAGAGCAGCGGAGGCTTCTTTGAATGTTTCGAGGATCAGCGGATATTCCGCGCCCAGCTCGGCCAGCATGCCGAGGGACTGCGAACCCTGTCCTGGAAAGACGAATGCGAGGGAAGCAGACATGTAACAAGCCCCTAATGATCTTGTCGTCGAAAAATGACACCCCACCGGGGGACGCCAGAAACTGACAGTTGGATGGCCCTTTGAACCGGGCGGTCACATTTAAGCATTGTCCGACGAAAACGCCTAAGACAACAAATCCTCCAGACGACCATGAAGACGCTCGGGCAGATTCTCCTGAATCTCGATCAGCGCACGCTGAATCGCACTCTGAAAGCCCTGAACCCCGGCCGAACCGTGACTTTTCACCACAATGCCCTGCAAACCGAGGAAGCTTGCGCCGTTATGTCGTGCCGGTGCCAGATCGGCCTGCAAACGCTTCATTAACGGCAGCGCCAAGGCACCGACAGCACGGCTCGCCATGTTCTTTTTGAACAAGGCCTCGATGCGCGCTGCAATCATCGTCGCCAGGCCTTCGCTGGACTTGAGCAGGATATTGCCGACAAACCCGTCACAGACCACCACGTCAGCCTCGCCGCGATACAGGCCATCACCCTCGACGAAACCGATGTAGTTGATGCCTCGGGCCGCCTGCAACAAGGTCGCCGCCAGCTTAACCTGCTGATTGCCCTTGATGTCTTCGGTGCCGATGTTGAGCAGCGCCACCCGTGGCCGGGCAATACCCAGCGTCTGCGCCGCCACCGAGCCCATTACCGCGAACTGCAACAGATGCTCGGCACTGCAGTCGACGTTGGCGCCCAGGTCGAGCAACTGGCAATAACCTGTCTGTGTCGGAATCGCGGCAACCATTGCCGGACGGTCGATGCCCGGCAACGTCTTCAAGACAAATCGCGACAGCGCCATCAACGCTCCGGTATTGCCGGCGCTGACACAGGCCTGAGCCTTGCCGTCACGCACCAATTCAAGGGCGACACGCATCGACGAATCCGGCTTGCCACGCAAGGCCTGGGTCGGCTTTTCATCCATGGTGATGACTTCAGACGCCGGGACAATCGTCAGGCGCGAGCGATCCGCAGCCGATTGGCCATTGATCAATTCTTCAAGAAGGGAGGGTTGACCGACGAGGGTCAGGTGCAGCGAGGGTGTAGCAGAAAGGCAAGCAAGGCTGGCCTGAACAATGCTGCGGGGACCGAAGTCCCCGCCCATTGCGTCAATCGCGATGACTTGAGCGGACAAGTGATTACTCGTCAGCGCCCTTGTCGATCACTTTACGGCCACGGTATACGCCTTCTGGCGATACGTGGTGACGCAGGTGAACTTCACCGGTGGTTTTTTCTACAGACAGGGTGCTAGCCTCGAGAGCGTCGTGCGAACGGCGCATGTCACGGGCAGAGCGGGATTTTTTGTTCTGCTGAACAGCCATAATTGATTAACTCCTAAACGTTTGGGTCACGCTTTAACTGCGCCAATACACTGAACGGGTTGGACCGCGTTACCTCGTCCTCGCTCGGTTCGGGTTCATCTGCTCCCGCCGGCTGCTGGCATTCTTCCGGATGATGAGCAGGCACAATGGGCAAGGCGAGCAGAAGCTCCTCCTCGATCAGTGACTGCAGATCCAATGGATCTTCGCCCAGTTCCAGCACGTCATAACCTTTCGGTAACGACTGGGTATTCGCACCCTCCTTCACCACAGCGTAACTGCATTCGCTATGGATCGGCAGGGTGACCAGCTCAAGACAACGCTGGCAAACCATTTTGACCTCGGTGTCGATAAAGCTGTGGATCACCACAGATTTACGTTCATCTCGTTCAAAAACGAATTTGGCCTGCACCGTACCGACATCGTCGGAAAGCGGGTCGCAGAGTCTCTTCAAATCGGCCAGCAGCAGTTCACCTTGAAGGGTGGTGCCACGATCAGCCAATTTGCGCGGGTCAACGTGAGGTGGAATCGGGTCATTCAACATAGGCGCAGCATTATAGGGATGCCCCCACCCATGTCAAAGGAAATTGTGCCCTGTCCGTCACTTGCGTGCCTCCGCTAGAATTCGCGCCTGCCTCAGGAGACGCCAATGTTGCCTTTATTACTCGCTTCAAGCTCGACTTATCGTCGGGAATTGCTCGCCCGCCTGCACCTGCCGTTCGTCTGCAACTCGCCGGATATCGATGAAAGCCACCAGCCGGGCGAATCAGCCATCGAACTGGTCAAGCGCCTCGCCGAACAGAAAGCCCGGGCACTGGCTGCCAGCCACCCCGCTCATCTGATTATCGGCTCGGACCAGGTAGCCGTGCTGGGCGAACGCATCATTGGCAAGCCGCACACCTTCGACAAGGCCCGAGAGCAACTGCTGGCCGCCAGCGGCGCCAGCGTGACCTTCCTCACCGGCCTGGCCCTGCTCAACAGCCAGACCGGCCACTGTCAGGTCGACTGTGTGCCGTTCACCGTGCACATGCGCCAACTCGACGAAGCACGCATCGAGCGCTACCTGCGCCTGGAGCAGCCCTACGACTGTGCCGGCAGCTTCAAGGCCGAAGGACTAGGCGTGAGCCTCTTCAAATCCACCGAAGGCCCGGACGCCACCAGCCTGATCGGCCTGCCACTCATCCGTCTGATCGACATGCTGCTGGCAGAGGGCGTACAAATCCCCTGAAGCACAAAAAAACCGGCCATCAAGGCCGGTTTTTTTTACACACTGATTGCTCAGCGCAACGAAGGCCCGTGGAAACCCATCCACATCGCCAACTGCTCGGCGACACTGGCGCCGAGCCTTTTCGAGAAGCGATCGAACGGCGACTCCTGAACAGTGAAATCCACGAGTTCTTTCTCGCCAATCACATCACGCGCCACCGAACTGGCATTGCCCAGACCGTCGATCAGCCCCAGCGGCAGCGCCTGCTCGCCAGACCAGACCAGCCCGGAGAACAATTCCGGATGCTCTTTGTCTTTCAGACGATCACCACGCCCCTGCTTGACGCTGTTGATGAACTGCTTGTGCGTGGTGTCCAGCACGGTCTGCCAGAACGCGGTTTCGTCAGGCTTCTGTGGCTGGAACGGATCCAGAAACGACTTGTGTTCACCCGAGGTATAGGTGCGACGCTCGACACCCAGCTTGTCCATGGTGCCAACAAAACCGTAACCCGCCGCCGTCACACCAATGGAACCGACCAGACTCGCCTTGTCGGCATAGATCTGATCCGCTGCACTGGCGATGTAATAGGCACCGGACGCGCCGAGATCGGAAATCACCGCGTACACCTTGGTATCCGGATGCAGACCACGCAGGCGCTTGATCTCGTCATACACGTAACCCGACTGCACCGGACTGCCGCCCGGGCTGTTGATCCGCAGGATCACGCCCTTGACCTTCTTGTCCTCGAAGGCCGCACGCAGACTGCCGACAATATTGTCGGCACTGGCCGGTTCCTTGTCGGCAATCATGCCGGTGACATCGATCAGCGCGGTGTAGTTCGGACCACGGGTGGCGCTCTTTTCCATATCCATCAGTGGAGTGAACAGGATCAGCGCAACAAACAGATAAACAAACGTCAGCAGCTTGAAGAAAATCCCCCACCGCCGCGAGCGACGCTGCTCCTGCACACTGGCCAGCAGGGTCGTTTCCAACAGCTTCCAGCTCTTTGCGTCACCGTCGTCGGCACTTGCCTTGGCCGGTGCTTTCCATTCGTCGGTCATCCAGTCCACCCCAGAAAAAACTTATTTGGCCTGCTGCCCCAGCCAGACGTGCAACTCACTAAAATGGTCGATCGACAGGCGCGGCTCGAACTGCTGCAGCGATTCGATCGATTGCGCGCCATAACTGACCGCCACCGAATCCATCCCCGCGTTACGCGCCATCAGCAGATCGAAGGAAGAGTCCCCGACCATCAGCGCCTGCTCCGCACGCACACCGCAATGGGCCAATATCTGCTCCAGCATCAGCGGATGCGGCTTGCTCGCTGTTTCATCGGCAGCGCGAGTGATGTCGAAATAATCTTCCCAGCCATTGGCCTTGAGCACCCGATCCAACCCGCGACGATTCTTGCCAGTCGCGACTGCCAGGTGATAACCCTGCTCGCGAAAAGACGCCATCGACTCGACTACGCCTTCGAACAACGGCGAAGGCACGGCTTCCGCGGCGATGTAGTGATCCGCGTAATACTCGCGAAACAAGGTCATTTCGGCATCGCTGATGTCCGGATACAAGGTGCGGATCGCCTCTGGCAAGCCCAGACCGATGATGCCTTTTACGGCAAAATCATCACGCAACTCGAAACCTGAACGCCCGGATGCCGAGTGCATTGCCTCGACAATCCGATGAATGGAATCGGCCAGCGTGCCGTCCCAATCAAAAATCAGCAGCTTGTAATCAGATGGGCGCACTCAATCGCTCCACAGTCTTGGCCCACATTTCATCGACCGGTGCCTGCAACTTGAGTTCACCGCCATCGGGCAGCGGCACGGTCAGCATGTAGGCATGCAGGAACAGACGCTTGCCGCCCAGATCACGGATTTCCTTGCTGAAACTGTCATCGCCGTACTTGGTGTCGCCAGCGATGCAGTGCCCGGCGTGCAACGTGTGGACGCGGATCTGGTGCGTGCGACCCGTGATCGGCTTGGCTTCGATCAGAGTGGCAAAATCACCAAAGCGACGCAGGACCTTGAACACGGTCACAGACTCCTTGCCCTCCTCCTCGTCGACCTCGACCATGCGCTCGCCGGAGCGCAGATTGCTCTTGCCGAGCGCCGCACGGACTTGCTTTATCGAGGTCGCCCAGTTGCCGCGAACCAGTGCCATGTAGCGCTTATCGACACCGTCACCGCGCAATGCGGCATGCAAGTGACGCAACATGCTGCGCTTCTTGGCGATCATCAGCAGGCCCGAGGTATCACGATCGAGACGGTGAACCAGCTCGAGCTCCTTGGCATCGGGGCGCAACTGACGAAAGGCTTCGATGACGCCGTAATTCAAGCCGCTGCCACCGTGAACCGCAATGCCGGCGGGCTTGTTGATCACGATCAGGGCTTTGTCTTCATAGACAATCGAGGCTTCCAGGCGCTGCAACAGGCCTTGGGCCAAAGGCACCGGCTCGTCACGCTCAGGCACGCGAACCGGCGGTACACGCACGATATCGCCGGCCTGCAGCTTGTATTCAGGCTTGATCCGCCCCTTGTTCACGCGCACTTCGCCTTTACGCAAAATGCGGTAAATCAAGGTCTTGGGCACGCCTTTGAGCCGGGCAAGGAGGAAATTGTCGATTCGTTGGCCGGCATACTCCGGCGAGACTTCAAGCAGTTGAACGCCTGGAGTCGAAGGGGCAGTAGTTGTCATGCCGCGGATGATAACAATTTTTATGGAATTGAAGCACTTAATCATTGCTGCTATAGTCGCGAACGCCGCCAAAAGCGGCCTGGACAGCGGAACCACGGTCAAAAACCGGCCCTGACCAACGCAATTCACCAGGACGCGAGGCCGTCCTACGGGGCTTTCGCTACGTAACGGTGGAGTTTGCAGTTGTAACAAGCGCAGGTGACATGAGGCCTGAATTACACCGTCGAGCAGAGTTTTCACTCGCCTGACAGGCAAATATTCGAGGCCAGTTCACAAAGTGCAGTCAGCTGCTGATGACCCCGAGCGAGCGCTTCGGAAACACCGCCTGAATTAGCCATGATGCGTGACCTCCCCTTTCGGAGCTCACGGTAAATGCCAACCCGCTGCGGATTCTGCGCGCGGCAGCACCCGAATTATCAGGGATACGTGTAGGGTGGAGATGCACAACCGCTGGACTGTGTAGCAATAGGCTTTATCAAGACGCTTCATCTCGTCCACAGCCGCTGGTTGATTCCTCCTCCTGACTGAGTGCTTAAGTAGCCACAGCAAGCAGGACGCGTACGTCGCGATATCGGCCCAATTGGCCTGACATCGCTGGACACGGGAATGGCCAACCACTCCCGACGCACCTGACACCGACCGTGAGAAGTCGTGTGTGCCGAACGCCGTTTCCGGCAGCCCGGAAACCGACGGTACTACATGAAAAGAATGCTGATTAACGCAACTCAACCCGAAGAGTTGCGTGTTGCACTGGTAGATGGCCAACGCCTCTACGACCTGGACATCGAATCCGGTGCACGCGAGCAGAAGAAGGCCAACATCTACAAAGGCCGTATCACTCGCATCGAACCAAGCCTTGAGGCTGCCTTTGTCGATTTCGGCTCCGAGCGCCACGGCTTCCTGCCCCTCAAAGAAATCTCCCGCGAATACTTCAAGAAAGCTCCTGAAGGCCGCGTCAACATCAAGGACGTCCTGAGCGAAGGCCAGGAAGTCATCGTTCAGGTCGAAAAAGAAGAACGTGGCAACAAGGGCGCTGCCCTGACCACCTTCATCAGCCTGGCCGGTCGTTACCTTGTGCTGATGCCGAACAACCCGCGTGCCGGCGGCATTTCCCGTCGCATCGAAGGCGAAGAGCGCAATGAACTGCGTGAAGCGCTGAACGGCCTGGTTGCACCGGCCGACATGGGTCTGATCGTGCGCACTGCAGGCCTGGGCCGCAGCAGCGAAGAAATGCAGTGGGACCTCGACTACCTGCTGCAACTGTGGACCGCCATCAAAGAAGCCTCGCTGGATCGTTCCGCGCCATTCCTGATCTACCAGGAAAGCAACGTGATCATCCGCGCCATCCGCGACTACCTGCGCCAGGACATCGGCGAAGTGCTGATCGACAGCGTTGAAGCCCAGGACGAAGCCCTGACCTTCATTCGCCAGGTGATGCCGCAGTACGCCAGCAAGATCAAGCTGTACGAAGACAGCGTTCCGCTGTTCAACCGTTTCCAGATCGAAAGCCAGATCGAGACCGCTTTCCAGCGCGTCGTTGAACTGCCTTCCGGTGGCTCCATCGTCATCGATCCGACCGAAGCCCTGGTGTCCATCGACATCAACTCGGCGCGCGCCACCAAAGGCAGCGACATCGAAGAAACCGCCCTGCAGACCAACCTTGAAGCCGCTGAAGAAATCGCCCGTCAGTTGCGCCTGCGCGACATCGGCGGCCTGATCGTCATCGACTTCATCGACATGACGCCTGCCAAGAACCAGCGCGCCGTGGAAGAGAAAGTCCGCGAATGCCTGGAAGCCGACCGCGCCCGCGTGCAGATCGGCCGCATCTCGCGCTTCGGCCTGCTGGAAATGTCCCGTCAGCGCCTGCGTCCATCGCTGGGCGAAAGCAGCGGCATCGTCTGCCCGCGTTGCAACGGTACCGGCATCATCCGCGACGTTGAATCGCTGTCGCTGGCGATCCTGCGCCTGATCGAAGAAGAAGCCCTGAAAGACCGCACTGCCGAAGTGCGCGCCCAGGTGCCGATCCCGGTCGCTGCGTTCCTGCTCAACGAAAAACGCAACTCGATCACCAAGATCGAACTGCGCACCCGTGCCCGTATCGTCATTCTGCCGAACGATCACCTCGAAACTCCGCACTTCGAAGTCCAGCGCCTGCGTGACGACAGCCCGGAAGCCGCGACCAACCAGTCCAGCTACGAAATCGCTGCGGCCGCTGCCGAAGTCGAAGAAGTCCAGCCAGCCGCTGCGACCCGCACCCTGGTTCGCCAGGAAGCTGCGGTCAAGACTGCTCCTGCTCGCGCCAACGCTCCGGTTCCGACCGAAGCGGCCGCGCCTGCTGCTCCGGCACCGGCTCCAGCGGCCGCGCCAGAGCCAAGCCTGTTCAAAGGTCTGGTGAAATCGCTGGTCAGCCTGTTCGCTACCAAAGAAGAGCCAGCCGCTCCGGTCGTGGTTGAAAAACCAGCCACCGAACGTCCGGCCCGTAATGAAGAGCGCCGCAACGGTCGTCAGCAGAGCCGCAACCGTAACGGTCGCCGCGATGAAGAACGCAAACCGCGCGAAGAGCGTGCACCGCGTGAAGAACGCGCCCCACGCGAGCCGCGTGAAGAGCGTCAGCCACGTGAGGCCCGTGAAGTCCGCGAGCCACGCGAAGCCCGCACCGAAGCGCCAGTCGCCCGCGAAGAGCGCGCACCACGCGCCCCGCGTGAAGAACGCGCACCTCGTGCGCCACGCGAAGACCGCAAGCCACGTGGCGAGCGCGAAGAGCGTGTACGTGAACTGCGCGAACCACTGGATGCTGCCCCGGCCGCTCCAGCCGCTGCCGTTGCCGCGGTAGTTGCCGAAGAGCGTCCGGCTCGTCAGCCACGCGAAGAGCGCGCACCGCGTCCGCCGCGTGAAGAGCGTCAACCGCGCGCCGAACAAGCCGCCGCTGCCGTCGCTGAAGAAGAAGTGATCAGCAACGAAGAGCAACTGCCGGAAGACGGTCAGGACAACGCCGAAGGCGATCGTCCACGTCGTCGCTCCCGTGGTCAGCGTCGTCGCAGCAACCGTCGCGAGCGTCAGCGTGATGCCAACGGCAACGTGATCGAAGGTTCGGAAGAATCCGAGTCCGGCGAAAACGCTGAAGGCCCAAGCACTGCCGAACTGGCTGCCGGCCTGGCCGTGACCGCCGCTGTTGCCAGCAGCGTGATCAGCGCTCCTGCCGAAGCACAAGCGCACGAACAAGCTGAACGCGCCACTGCTGCCGTTCAGGAAACCGCTCCAGTGGAAGCGCCGGTTGTTGAAGCCAGCACTCCGGTAGAAGTGGTTGCTGCTCCGGAAGTCGAAGTGGCCCCGGTTCAAGAAACCCTGCCTCAGGTAGAACCAGCGCCAGTCGTGGTTGCCGAGCCGGTTGTTGAAACCGTCGCTGAAACCGTGACCGAAACCGTCCGTGAAGTTCGCGAAGAGCAGACCGCTTTCAACTGGGTTGCCGAACCGGCAGTGACCGAAGCACCAGCTCCTGTGGCTGAAGCTGAAGTTGTGCAGGCAATGGTCTCCGAGCCAGTGGTTGCTGCTGCCGAACCAGCTCCAGCGCCAGTGGTTGAGACGCCTGCGGTTGAAGCACCGGCTGTCGAAGCACCCGTCGTTGCCGAAGTGCCAGCGCCGGTAGTTGAGGCACCGGCTCCGGTCAGCGCTCTGACGCCAAGCGGCCGCGCGCCAAACGATCCACGTGAAGTGCGTCGTCGCAAGCGTGAAGAAGAGCGTCTGCAGAAGGAAGCCGAACTGGCTGCCGCTGCTGCTCCGGCAGTTGAAGCGGTCGAAGTTGCTGCTGCTTCCGTTACTGAAGAAGCCGTGGTTGAGTCGGTGATCGCCGAAGCACCGCGCTCCGTTCAGGACGCGGTCGAGCATCGCCAAGAGGCCGAGGAAAAAGAACACGAGCCTAAACCGCTCGTCTGATTCCGAAAGCCAATAAAAAGCCCCGCCTGAGCAATCAGGCGGGGCTTTTTTATACCTCCACTATCCCCTGTAGGAGCGAGCCTGCTCGCGATAGCGGTGGTTCGGATAAATGTGTATCCACTGACACACCGCTATCGCGAGCAGGCTCACTCCTACAGGGAAATCTGAGCAGGGCTCAGGCTTGGGTGAAGGCCAACGCTTCGGGTACATCGATATCCCACAACACCCCGGGATCATCCACCGTCACTTCCACCACTCGCCCCTGCTTGAATAACGGCCTGGCACCGCGATCACCGCTCAACGCCTGCAACCCCGGCCCGAACGAACGTCCAAACCCCACCGGATGCCCAAACTCACCCTCCTGCACTGGCACGCTCACGGTGTCCTCGGCAATCGCCGCCGCTACCCGCTCAATACTCGATGGCAAGATAAACGGCATGTCCCCCAGCACAATCAACCAGCCATCCGCCTCGGGGCAGGCAGCGACGCCCGCAGCAATGCTGTCACCCATCCCGGTCGATTCAATCGAGACCACGTCACAGCCATAAGCCTGCGCCATGCGCATCGCCTGCGGTCGCGCCTCGGTGGTCACCAACACCCGCTTGCCGAGACCGGCTGGCAGATTCACCAATACCTGCTCGATCACCGAACGCACCGCGCCATCGCGCCCGGTGCAATCGGCCAGCAGCTTGTCTTTATCGGCACCGGCAACCTGGCGAAAGCGACTGCCCTCGCCCGCCGCCAGCACAATTACTGCGATGGATCGACTCATGCACCCTCCGCGGCTTTCTTCTGTTTCAACTCGACGCCGTTTTTGATCGCGACGATTTCCGCCAACAATGACAGGGCAATCTCCGCCGGTGAATGACTGCCGATGTGCAAGCCAATCGGCCCGTGCAAGCGGTTGATCGCCTCTGGTGACAAGCCTAGCTGAGCCAGATTGTCCCGGCGCTTCTGGCTGTTGACCCGCGAACCGAGCGCCCCGACATAGAAGGCCGGCGAATCGAGCGCGGTGAGCAACGCCATGTCGTCCAGACGGGGATCGTGGGTCAGCGCGACGATGGCCGTGCGCTCATCTGTCTGAATACTCAACACCGCCTCATCCGGCATGCCCGGGACAAAACGACCGTGGTGCTCTTCCCAACCGTAGACGAATTCGGTGCGCGGATCGCAGATCAGCACTTCGAAATCCAGCAGCCGCGCCATGTCGGCCACGTAACGCGACAACTGCCCTGCGCCGATCAACAGCAGACGCCAGCGCGGGCCATAAATGGCGCGCAAGGTCTTGCCGTCGAATGCCAGGACATCGGATTTGCTCGCCGCCGACAGCAGCACCTCACCGGTCTCGATGTTCAGCTCGCGAGCAACAATCTCATGCGCTTCACAACGCGCGAGCAACTCGGCCACCCACGCCGGATCAGCGACCCGCTCTTCAGTCAGGCGCAACGTGCCGCCACAGGGCAAGCCGAACCGCGCGGCCTCCTCCCGGGTGACACCGTAGGTGATCAATTGCACCGGTGGCCCGTCGCTCGCGATGCGCCCGTCGTGCAGGCGGGCGATCAAGTCATCCTCGACACAGCCGCCCGACACCGAACCGATCACCACGCCATCCTCGCGCAACGCCAGCATCGCCCCCGGCGCCCGGGGCGCGGTGCCCCAGGTCTGCACCACGCTGAACAGCACCACCCGCTGCCCGGCGCGGCGCCATTCGAGCACGCTGCGCAGAACGTTGAGATCAGCGCTGTCCATTACGCTTGCGCCTTCTGCCAGCCCTGCAACTGATAACGCACCGGCAAGTTGCGGATACGCTGGCCGGTGGCGGCGAAGATCGCGTTGCACAGTGCCGGGGCAATCGGCGGCACGCCCGGTTCACCGACGCCGCCCAACGGCACGTCGCCCGGCGGCGTCACCAGATGCACGGCGACGTCCTTGGGCGCCAACGACATGCGCGCCACTTCGTACATATGGAAGTTGTCCTGCTGGACCTTGCCATCCTTGAAGCTGATTTCACCCAGCACCGCGTTACCCAGGCCCATCACGCAGGCGCCTTCGAACTGCGAGCGAATGCGCTCGGGGTTGATCTGCGGCCCGCAATCGACAGCGATGTCAGCCTTGTGCACGATCAGCGTGCCGTCGTCCTTGACCTCGACTTCGATCACCGCCGCGACGTAGGTGACGAAGCTGTAGTGCACCGCCAGCCCCAGTCCTCGGCCCTTAGGCAGTTTGCGGCCCCAACCGGCAGCCTTGGCCGCAGTTTCCAGCACCGTGCGCATACGCCCGGTGTCGATCGGATAACGCTCGGGGGACTCGCCGTAGTTCCACTCCTCGCTCAGCGTGCGCGGGTCGATCTGCCGATCGGGGCCGAGCAACCTGATCTGATACTTCAGCGAATCCACACCGGCCTTGTGCGCCAGTTCATCGACGAAGCTCTGGATCGCGAAGCCATGGGGGATGTTCGACACCGAGCGATACCAGCCGACCCGGGTGTGCACCGTGGCTTCGGGGTTTTCCAGGCGCACGTTGGGTATCGCGTAGGCCATGTTGGTGAAGCCCATGCCCAGCTCGAATGCCGCCTCATGGTTCATGCCCGGGGCGAACAGCGCGGTAATGCTCGGTGCCACCGTGCGGTGCAGCCAGCCGGACGGCATGCCGTCCTTGCCGACAGCGGCCTTCAGGTACTCGGCGGACACGGTGTGGAAATACGAGTTGTGGATGTCGTCTTCGCGCGTCCATTGCACCCGCACCGCTTTGCCCGGGAACTCCATGGCGAGGATTGCCGCTTCGACGACGAAATCCGGTTTCGATTTGCGGCCGAAACCGCCACCCAGCAGCGTGACGTTGAAGGTGACGTTATCGAACGGCAGTCCCAGGCGCTCGGCGATGCGCTCGCGAGTCACTTGCGGCGCCTGACTCGGCGCCCACGCCTCACACACGCCATTGTTGTAGCGGGCGATGGCAACCATCGGCTCCATCGGCGCCTGGGCCAGATGCGGCAAATAGTAGGACGCTTCGAGGCTGCTGGCGGCGCCGCTCAGGGCCTTGTCGATATCGCCGGTGTTGCGCACCACTTTGCCGGGCTTGCGCGACGCAGCTTCCAGCTCCTGACGATAGGCAATCGAATCGTAGCTGGCATTGGGCCCGTCATCCCATTCGATTTTCAGCGCTGCGCGGCCCTTGATCGCTGCCCAGGTATTACTGGCCACCACCGCCACACCACCCAGCGGCTGAAACTCCGAAGGCAGCGGGCGGCTTTCGATCTGCAGCACTTTAAGCACGCCGGGGACTTTCAGCGCCGCGCTGTCATCCAGCGACTTGATCTTGCCGCCGTACACCGCCGGACGGGCGATGGTGGCGTACAGCATGCCGTCAAAATGCACGTCGGCACCGTACACCGCGCGACCGTTGACGATGTCGGCACCGTCGATGGCCTTGGTGCCTTCCTTGCCGATGTAGCGGAATTCCGACGGCTGCTTGAGGCGCAGGCTGTCACGTGCCGGCACCGCCAGCGCACTGGCGGCGGCGGCGAGTTCGCCATAACCCAGTTCGCGGCCGGACGGTTGGTGAATGACCTTGTGCAACTGCGCACGGCACTCGCCGGCCGGCACTTGCCACTGCGCGGCGGCGGCCTGTTCGAGCATGGTCCGGGCCGCTGCGCCGCAACGGCGCATCGGTTCATACCAGTGGCGCATGCTGCGCGAACCGTCGGTGTCCTGGTTGCCGAACCGTACTTCATCGCCCGGCGCCTGCTGCACTTTGACTTTGGCCCAATCGGCGTCCAGTTCATCGGCGACCACCATGGTCAAACTGGTGCGCACACCCTGACCCATTTCCGAACGGTTGCAGACCACGGTGACCGTGCCATCCGCTGCAATGCTGACGTAGACCTTCGGATCGTCGATCCAGCCGTTGGGCATGCCGTCGGCGCCGAACTTCTTCGGTGCGTCTTCGGCCAATGCATCCTGCCAGCCCCAACTCGCGGCCAGTACCAACGCACCGGTGGCACCGACGCCTTTGAGAAAGCCGCGACGGCTGAGATTGCTCAGGGCGAAATCACTCGGCAAGCGGCTCATGCCTTGGCCTCCTTCAAGTGAGTTGAGGCCTGGCGGATCGCGGTCTTGATCCGGTTGTAGGTGCCGCAACGGCAAATGTTGCCGACCATCGCCTCTTCAATCTGCTCGTCGCTCGGATTGGGGTTGGTCTTGAGCAACGCGGTGGCAGACATGATCTGCCCGCCCTGACAGAACCCGCACTGCGCCACGGCGCTGTCGAGCCAGGCCTGCTGTACCACCTGACCAACCGGGTCTGCGTGCAGGTTGTCGATGGTGCTGACGCTCTGCCCGATCACCGAGCCGATCGGGGTAATGCAACTGCGGGCGGGCAAGCCGTCGATATGAATGGTGCAGGCGCCGCACAGGCCCATGCCGCAGCCGAATTTGGTGCCGTTGTAACCGACGACATCACGAATAGCCCACAACAGCGGCATGTCTTCGGTGACGTCCAGTTGATGGTCCTGGCCGTTGAGTTTCAGGGTAATCATGGGCACGCCCGCATATTCTTGGTGGTTATGGGGTCGAGCAATCTGCCGCCAGAGACTGGCGAGGGTTCACACAGATCGACTCAGGCAAAAAAGCCCTGCTGAGACAGGGCTTTTCAGTTGCAAGCTTCTAGCTACAAGCTTCAAGTAAAAGCAGTCGCTCACTCACGATCTGGAATTGTAGCCTGCAGCTCGAAGCTCAAAGCCCGAAACTGCTTCAATAGCGGTTGGGCTCCATTTCCAGTTCGACATTGAAACGTTCGGCAATATCTTTCTGGATGCGTTGCGCCAGTTCCAGCAACTGCAGGCCGGTGGCCGCGCCGTAGTTGACCAGCACCAGCGCCTGCAACTTATGCACGCCGGCATCGGCCTCGCGGAAACCCTTCCACCCCGCCCGCTCGATCAACCAGCCGGCGGCCAGTTTCATCTGCCCGTCCGGTTGCGCGTAAGCCACCAGATCCGGGTGCTGCGTCTTGATCTGCGCCACCAGCGCCGCCGGTACCAGCGGGTTCTTGAAGAAGCTGCCGGCGTTGCCGAGCACTGCCGGGTCCGGCAGTTTTTCGCTGCGAATGCTGCAGATCGCACGGCTGACATCGCTTGGCGTTGGTTGCTCGATGCCCTGTTCAGTCAGGCGCTGACGCACCGGGCCGTACTCCAGATGCAGATGCGCGACGCGATCGAGCCTGAAGCGCACACGCAGGATCAACCAACGCCCCGGCTGCTGCTTGAACAGGCTGTCACGGTAGGCGAAGTTGCATTCATCCAGGCTGAAGTCGCGCAACTCGCCCGTCTGGCGATCCAGCGCGGTGAGGCCGGCGAACACATCCTTGATCTCGACGCCGTACGCACCGATGTTCTGCATTGGCGCAGCGCCCACAGTACCGGGAATCAGGCTGAGGTTTTCCAGACCCGACAGGCCCTGCGCCAGCGTGTGCTGCACAAACGGATGCCATGGCTCGCCGGCTTCGGCCTCGATTACCACGCGATTACCGTCATCGCTGATCAGCCGAATGCCGCGGGTGGCCATGCGCAGCACCAGCGCCGGGATATCAGCGGTCAGCAGCAGGTTGCTGCCACCACCGATCACCAACAGCGGCACGTCATGGGCAGTCGCATAGGCCAGCGCTTCACGTACATCGGCGTCGCTGTGGGCCTCGGCAAACAACTGCGCGCGAACGTCCACGCCAAAACTGTTGAACGGTTTCAGCGAAACCTGGGGTTGCAACTGCAAACTCATAACCGGCCCTTCACTTCGATCAACAGTTGGTCGCAGGCTGCCTCAATCAGATCCAGCACCTGCTCGAAGCCCTGATCGCCGTCGTAATACGGATCCGGCACTTCATCGACCACACCGGCATAACGACGCAGGAACAGGTCCAGTTCGGCCTTGCCGGTAGACGGTTGCAACGCCTTGAGGTTGCGCAGGTTGCTGTTGTCCATCGCCAGAATCAGGTCATAACTGGCGAAATCGGCGCGGCTGACCTGCTGCGCGCGTTGCGCCGACAGGTCATAACCGCGCACTTTGGCCGCCGCCTGGCTGCGCTTGTCCGGCGGGTTGCCGACGTGCCAGTCACCGGTACCGGCCGAGCCCACTTCAACCTGATCCGCCAGCCCGGCTTCGCGCAGCTTGTGACGCAACACGCCCTCAGCGGTGGGCGAGCGGCAGATGTTGCCCAGGCACACGAACAGAACGCGCATCAGGCCCCCAGCAGGCGACGAACGCGCTCGAGGTCTTCAACGGTATCGACGCCGGTCGGCGGCGCGATCAACGCGTCAGCCACATGAATCCGCACCCCGTGCCACAGGGCACGCAGTTGTTCGAGGGATTCGGTGTTTTCCAGCCAGCACGGGCCCCAGCTCACGAAGTCCTGGAGGAACCCGGCGCGATAGGCATAAATGCCGATGTGACGACGGTACGGCACGCCTTCAGGCAATTGCTCGCGGCTCTTGGCGAAGGCATCGCGCGCCCATGGCAAGGTCGCACGGCTGAAAGTCAGTGCCAGACCGTTGAGGTCGCTGACGACCTTGACCACGTTCGGGTTGAACAGGGTCTCCACGTCTTCGATCGGCTCGGCCAGTGTGGCCATGCGCGCTTCGGTGTGGGCCGCAAGGTTGGCAGCGACCTGATCGATCACGCTCGGCGGGATCAACGGCTCATCGCCTTGCACGTTGACTACGATCGCGTCAGGCGCAAGACCCAGTTTCGCCGCAACTTCGGCCAGACGATCAGTCCCGGAATTATGGTCTTCACGGGTCAGCACCACTTCAGCGCCGAAACCCTTGCACGCCTCGACAATGCGCGCATCGTCAGTCGCCACCACCACACGGCTGGCGCTGCTTTTGCGCGCCTGCTCCCAGACGTGCTGGATCATCGGCTTGCCGGCGATGTCCAGCAGCGGTTTGCCCGGCAGGCGGGTCGAGGCGTAGCGCGACGGGATGACAACGGTGAAGGCAGTGGTCATTTATCCAGACGCTCGTCGGTGGTCAGGGTGCGCGCTTCGCTTTCGAGCATCACCGGGATGCCGTCGCGGATCGGATAGGCCAGACCTGCGCCCTTGCTGATCAGTTCGGTCTTGTCGGCGCTGAGCTTGAGCGGGCCTTTGCAGATCGGGCACGCGAGGATGTCGAGCAATTTGGTGTCCATGAACATTCCCTGGATAAAGAGTTAAGGCAAAAGACGATCAGGCAACAGGCGCATCAACTGGGTGTCGAACCAGGCCACGAAGGCCGGTGACGGCACGGCGTCGACCGCCAGATACCACCAGTCGTCAGCAGCAAAGGCACGGCACTTCACCGCGTCCTTTTCGGTCATCACCAATGGCAATGACGGTGTGAAATTCAACGCCTGCACGCTGTATTCGGCGTGGTCGGCAAACGCATGGGGGATTGCCCGCCAGTCTAGCGCTTCGAGGGTCTTGAAGAAACGTTGCGGATTGCCGATCCCGGCGACCGCGTGCACAGCTTGACCAGGCGCAAAATGATCGAGCGACTTGCGCTCGCCGCTGCGCAGGTTGACCAGCGCGGTCGGTTGCAAGCGAAATGCGAAGCCGTCATCGCGGTCTGCCGTGGCGCCGTTGAACAGCACACCGTCGACGCTTTGCAGGCGCTCGATGGGCTCGCGCAATGGCCCGGCAGGCAGGCAGCGTTTGTTACCGAGGCCACGGGCGGCATCGATCAGCACCAGTTCCAGATCTCGGGCCAGACGGTAATGCTGCATACCATCGTCGGAGAGGATCAGGTCCAGCGGTTCACTGGCAAGCAGGGCTCTGACGGCGGCGCTGCGATCAGGATCGATCACCAACGGCACGCCGGTGCGCTGCACGATCAGCAGCGGCTCGTCGCCAGCGATGTCGGCGCCTTGATCGGCCTCGACCCGCCACGGCCATTGCGGCGGTTTGGCACCGTAGCCACGGCTGACCACACCAACGCGCAAGCCGCTGCGCCGGCAGTGCTCGATCAGCCACAGAATCATCGGCGTCTTGCCGGTGCCGCCGACGGTGATGTTGCCGACCACGATCAGCGGCACCGGCGGCTGATAGATCTGGCCTTCGCCGTCGAGAAAGCGCTGGCGCTTGTTGACCACCACACGGCGGTAGAGCATTTCCAGCGGCCGCAGCAGCGTCAGGGCCGGGTGCCCCTGATACCACGCGGCGAGCAAACGATCGGACAGGCTCATCAGGATTTGGGCGCCGCCTCGACCGTGGTCATGCGCAGATGGCTGAAACCGAGCTTGCCGGCCGCGTCCATGGCGGTGATCACCGATTGGTGCTGAGTCTTGCCATCGGCGCTGATCGACAACGGCATGTTGGTGTCACCGTTGGCTTCTTTCTGCATGGCTTCCATCAGCGTCGCCAGATCGTTCTTCGGCAGAATCCTGTTGTTCACCGAAAACACACCTTCGGCGCTGATCGCGACATCCAGCTGCTTGAGCTGCTGGTCTTCGGCGGGCGAACCGCTGACCGATTCCGGCAGATCGACGCGCAACTGGGTCTCGCGAGTGAAGGTGGTGGTCACCACGAAAAACAGCAGCAGGATGAACACCACGTCAATCAACGACGCGAGGTTGATGTCTATCGTTTCCCGAGGTTTGCGACGGAATTTCACGCTTTTTCCCCGGCCAGATCGACGTCACGGTCGCCCTGCACCACTTCGACCAGTTTGATCGCTTCCTGCTCCATGCCCACCACCAGTTCATCGATGCGGCGTTGCAGGAAACGGTGGAAGAACACCGACGGAATACCGACCATCAGGCCCGCTGCGGTGGTGATCAATGCCTTGGAAATACCGCCGGCCAATACCGACGCGTTGGTGGTCATGCCGGAACCGGTGAAAGCGCTGAAAATATCGATCATGCCCAGTACCGTACCCAACAGCCCCAGCAACGGCGACATGGCGGCGATGGTGCCCAGCGCGTTGACGTAGCGTTCGAGCTCGTGGATCACCCGCGCGGCGGCTTCTTCGATGCATTCCTTCATGATCTCGCGACCATGCTTGGAGTTGGCCAGGCCCGCCGCGAGGATTTCACCCAGCGGCGAATTGGCGCGCAATTCCTTGAGTTTCTCTTTGTTGAGCTGCTTGTCCTTGATCCAGACCCAGACCTGGCCCAGCAGATGCTCGGGGGTGACGCGACTGGCGCGCAGGGTCCACAGGCGCTCGGCGACAATCGCCATGGCCGCGATGGAACTCAGAATGATCGGCAACATCATCCAGCCGCCGGATTTGACCAATTCCCACACAGTGACAGTCCCCTCGAAAAAGTGCGCCACTTTACCATACCGGTTCGCGATTAAGACCCGCTGCCCCGACGACCGTGATGCCGCAAGCGTGCCTGCGCCGATCAACGGGGCAACGCGGGCGGGTCGCGCCAGAAACGCCGCTGCTGACGCATCGTCCGTGGCGCGCTGAAGCTCCCCAGTTGCAGATGAATGGCGCCATGTTCGGCGCTGTCATAAACGCGCAGTTGCTGCTTGCGATAACGCGCGAGCACGGTGGGATGCGGGTGGCCGAACGAATTGCCCTGCCCCCGGGAGATCAGCACCGCTTCAGGTTGCAGGGTTTTGAGCAACGCCATGGACGACGAACTGCGGCTGCCATGATGCGGTGCCTGCAGCCATTGCGTGGGGACGGCTAACGGGCTGTCGAGCAGGACGCGTTCGGCGTGGGCATCAATATCGCCGGTGAGCAGCAGACGCTCGCCATTGGCCTCGATCTGCAACACACAGGAACGCTGGTTGCTGTCGTGGGCGGCCGACCATTGCCAAAGCTGAAAGCGCACGCCGTCCCATTGCCATTGCCGGCCACTGTCGCACGCAGCGGCGTTCAGCTCGACAGGCAAGCCCGGCGGATCGCCACTGATCACCTGAATGACCGGCAACCGGCGCGCCACCGCCAAAGCGCCGCCGGCATGATCGGCATCGGCATGGCTGAGCAACATCATGTCCAGATGTTCGACGCCAAGCTTGCGCAGTGCCGGCAACACCACTCGTTCACCGATATCGAAATCGCCGAAACGCGGCCCGGCGTCGTAGAGCACGGCGTGATGACGGGTGCGGATCAGAATCGCCAGGCCTTGACCGACATCAAGCTGCCAGACATCGGCCACGCCCTCGGGTAAACGCTCACGCGGCGGCACCACCAGCATCAAGAGCAACGGCCAGCCCAGCGGCCGCATCGGCACCCCGCGCGGCAACAGCAACAACAGCGCGCCGAGGCTGCCCAGCGCCCAGACCCACCACGGTACAGCGGCTGGAACCCACGCTGACCATTGCCCGGCAATCAGCGCCAGGCCGCGAAACAGCGCATCAATCAGACCGCCCGCCAGCCACAACAGGCCTTCGCCGACATAGGGCACCGGCAGCAGCGCAGTACCGAGCAGTGCTGGCGGCAACACGACGAAACTGACCCACGGCACCGCCAGCAAGTTTGCCAACGGCCCGCTGAGGCTGATCGGCAGGTTCAGCGCCAGCAACACCGGGCACAGGCCGATCGCAATCAGCCATTGTGCGCGGGTCCAGGTCTGCCACCAGCGCCACGCGCCGAGGCGGCTGCCGAAAGTGAAGATCAGCACCGCCACCGCCGCAAAAGACAACCAGAAACCCGGGCGCAGGCTGGCCAACGGATCAAGCAACAGCACCGCATTGAATGCCAGCAACAGCGGCCACCACGTGCCGAGATGGCGAAAACGCAGACGCCACAGCAATACCAGGCCGACCATCACACAGGCCCGTTGCACCGGCACCTCAAACCCGGCCAGCAGTCCGTAACCCAATGCCGCCGCAAACGCCAGACCACAGGCCCAGGGCAGCCATGGCCAGCGCAGCGGCCACACCCCATAACGCGCGAGCCCCGCGACCAGCAGATACATCACCGCCGCCAGCAATCCGATGTGCTGGCCGGAAATCACCAGCAAATGCACGGTGCCGGTGTCCTGCAGGATCTGCCAATCCTCGCGGCTGAGCCCGGAACCGTCGCCGAGCACCAGCGCCGCCAATGCACCGGCCCGCCCCTGAGCGTCTACCTCAAGCAAGCGTCGACGAATGCTGTCGCGCCACGCCCCACTGGCCTCGGCAAGGCGCTCACCATCCTTGATCGTACCGGTTGCGCCGATGCGTTGCGCCAGCAGCCAGGCCTCGTAATCGAAGGCGTCAGGATTGAGCAAACCGCCGGGGCGCTTGAGCTTCACCGCCAGACGCCAGCGCTCGCCGCTGTTGACCGGCGGCCCGGCGTACCACGCCAGACGCATCAACGACGGCAGCGTCTCGCGCCGCGAGCGGGCCTCGGCCAACTCGAAACGCACCACACCGTCGCCGGACTGTGGCAACCCCACCACCCGCCCTTCGATCCAGCGTGTTTCGCCATCGAGCGGTTGCGGCAACCGATCATTCAGCGCCCACTGCGCGCTGACACAGGCCCAAGTGAAACCGCACAGAAAAAATGCCAACGGATAGCTGCGAAACGGCAGCAACATCAGCCCCACCACGGGCAACAACATCAGCAACCCGACCGGCGGTAAAACCGGTAAAAAAACCACCACCAGCAGACCGGCTGCCAGCGCCATCATCCCTGTGCGCATACGCCCGTCCTTGAGAGTTACTCCTTAGGCGTAGCCGGTGCGAAGCCTGCTCGCCGTCAACAATTGTCACAAAGTCTGAATGGGCGCTTCGTAGAATCCAGACATACTTGACGCCTTAACCGACCGAGAAGCCTTATGCCCCGGCGCTTATTCAAACGTTACATGCCCGATCCGACGAGCATCAGGGAACACAAATCCTTACGCTTTCTCGGCAAGTTGCTGCATGACCCGAACCTCTGGCACCTCAATCGTCACTCGGTGGCCCGGGCGATGGCCGTTGGCTTGTTCGCCGCGTTCCTGCCGATTCCGGCGCAAATGCTGGTGGCGGCCGCACTGGCGATTACCGTGCGCGGCAACATGCCGATTGCCGTGAGCCTGGTGTGGCTGACCAACCCGATCACCATGCCGGCGGTGTTTTTCTGCACGTATCAGGCCGGGGCCTGGTTGATGGACGTGCCCGCCCGCACCCTACCCGACTCGTTGACCTGGGAATGGATCAGCGGCGAACTGTCGACGTTGTGGCAACCGTTTTTGCTGGGGTCGGTGGTGTGTGGCCTGGTCCTTGGCGCCCTCGCCTACTTTGCGGTGATGCTGTACTGGCGCTGGTGGGTGGCCCGGCAATGGGCGCGGCGCAAGAAAAACCGCAAGGCATGAATGCAAAACGGCCTCCGCAAGGGAGGCCGTTTTATTGGGGTGTCTGGATGAGCCCCATCGCGAGCAGGCTCGCTCCAGCAGAGGAACGCATTCCAATGCAGGAGCGAGCCTGCTCGCGATGGCAGCGACGCGGTCTGGAATCAGGTCCGCATCCCACGCCCGCTCACCAGCAACCGCGCACAACCGAGATACAGCACGACAGTCGCCACCAGCATGAAGGTGATCGCGATGCCGATCTTGATATCCGACACGCCAAGAATGCCGTAACGGAATGCGTTGACCATGTGCAGCACCGGGTTGGCCAGCGACACGGTCTGCCAGAACGGCGGCAGCAAGGTAATCGAGTAGAACACCCCACCGAGGTAGGTCAGCGGCGTCAGCACAAACGTCGGGATGATCGAAATATCATCGAAGTTGCGCGCAAACACCGCGTTGATGAAGCCCAGCAGCGAGAAGATCGTCGCAGTCAGAATCACCACCAGCAAGGTCACGCCGAGATGGTGTACCTGCAGGTGCGTGAAGAACAGCGACAAAATGGTCACGATGACCCCGACCATCAAGCCGCGCAGCACGCCGCCGATGGTGTAACCGATCAGGATCGTGTGCGGTGACACCGGCGAAACCATCAGCTCTTCGATGGAGCGCTGGAACTTGCTGCCGAAGAAGCTCGACACCACGTTGCCGTAGGAGTTGGTGATCACCGACATCATGATCAGCCCCGGCACGATGTACTCCATATAGGTGAAGCCACCCATGTCGCCGATCTGTCGGCCGATCAGGTTACCGAAGATCACGAAATACAGAACCATGGTGATCGCCGGCGGCAGCAGGGTCTGCGGCCAGATCCGGGTAAAGCGCCGGACTTCGCGGTAAACGATGGTATTGAGGGCGACCATGTTGGGCCGGAACTCGGAACTCATACCGCCACCTTCGACAGATTTTTCTCCACCAGGGACACGAACAGCTCCTCGAGGCGATTGGTTTTGTTGCGCAGGCTCAGCACTTCGATGTGCTGCTGCGCCAACTGGGTGAACAACGCGGTGATGCCCATGGATTTGTCGACCTGGACTTCCAGGGTATGGCTGTCGAGCAAGCGAGCCGGATAGCCGAGCAATTGCGGCGCGGCGTTCAAGTCGTTTTTCAGGTCCAGCAGGAAGGTTTCGACGTGCAGTTGGCCCAGCAGTTGTTTCATGCTGGTGTTCTCGACGATGGTGCCATGGTCGATGATGCCGATGTTGCGGCACAACTGCTCAGCCTCTTCCAGATAGTGCGTGGTGAGGATGATGGTGATGCCTTTCTGGTTCAGCTCGGTGAGGAACGTCCACATCGAGCGACGCAGTTCGATGTCGACCCCGGCGGTCGGTTCATCGAGGATCAACAGGCGCGGCTCATGCACCAGCGCGCGGGCAATCATCAGGCGCCGCTTCATGCCGCCGGACAGCGACCGCGACGGCACGTCGCGCTTGTCCCACAAGCCGAGCTGGGTCAGGTACTGCTCGGCGCGCTCCTTGGCGATCTTCGCCGGGATGCCGTAGTAACCCGCCTGGGTCACGACGATGTCGAAGGTTTTTTCGAACTGGTTGAAGTTGAATTCCTGAGGCACGACGCCGATCGAGCGCTTGAGCGCCGCCGGGTTCTTGTCCAGGTCATGGCCGAAGATATTCACCGTGCCACTGGTCTTGTTGACCAGGGTCGAAAGAATGCCGATGGTCGTGGATTTGCCGGCACCGTTGGGGCCGAGCAAGGCGAAGAAGTCACCCTCGGCAACGTCCAGATCGATACCACTCAAGGCCTGGAACCCGTTGCCGTAGGTTTTGGTTAGCTGCCGGATGGACAGAGCGGAACTCATATCTGATTTTCGCACCAAGAAGGGAAGAAAAGGAAAGGTCAGGCCGGGCGGCGAACAAAACAACCACGGCGCATGAGCGCAATGGTGCTTGCCGCCGCCACACAAGTACAGTCAAGTGTGTCGATAGTTATTATCAAGTCAACGCGGTCATGACCGCTTTCTGATAGGCCGCACGCTGCTTCAAACGTGCGTACCAGGCCTCCAGGTGCGGCTGCGAGGCGCGCTCGATCGGCATCTCGAACCAGGCATAAATGAAACTGCCGAGGGGGATATCGCCCATGCCGATTTCGTTTCCGGACAAATACGGCTGGCCGGCAAGGGCTTGATCGGCCATGGCCAACAGCGCCGTGCACTCCTTGATCGCAGCGTTGATTGCCGGCCAGTCCTGCTGGTCTGCCGGCGTACGCAGCACACCCCAGAACACGGTGCGGAACGGCCCGGCGAAACTCGAGGTGGTCCAGTCCATCCATTTGTCAGCGATCGCCCGGGCTTGTGGATCTGCCGGGTACCACGCGCTGTTCGGCGCATGCCTGGCCAGCAGGTAACGCACGATGGCGTTGGATTCCCACAGCACGAAACCGTCATCTTCGATCACCGGCACTCGGCCGTTCGGATTCATCGCCCGATATTCAGGCGTATCAACCACCCCGAAGGCGCCACCGGCATCAATCGCCTCGTAGGCCAGGCCAAGTTCCTCGGCGGCCCACAGTGGCTTCCTGACATTCGATGAATTTTTCCGTCCCCAGATCTTCAGCATGACCGCCTCTTTTCAAATGCGTGGGCGAGCAGCATACGCCGGATCAGACACGGCTCAAATCACTCTGCATATCGCCCAGGGTCTTGGCCTGTTGTTCGCCGAACAGATGCGGGTAGCACTTTTCCAGGTGTTCGAAGAAGAAGGTTTCCGGCACATCGCTGAACTGCCCGTGATCAACCAGATACTCCATCAAATGCGCGCCATCGCGGTTGTACGGGTGGAAAACGCTGTCGTTGATCCCATCGAACTCCAGCGGCGCGACGTTGAACAATTCGCACAGTTGCTGGTTGAAGGCCGGCGTGGCCTTGACCCAGCGATCGTTAAGGAACAGCTCGGTGTAGCCGTGCATGGCGAACACGTCACTGCGCAGCAATTGCAGCAGACGCGGGGTCGACAGGTGATTCCTGACATCAGCCAGACCGATTCGCGCGGGAATGCCGCAATGCCGCGCGCACCCGGCCAGCAACGTGGCCTTGGGCACGCAATAGCTCTCCCCGGTTGCCAAGGCGTAGCTGCCACACAGGGTTTGCGGGTCGAGGCTGAAGGTATACGGGTTGTAGCGCACCGCTTCGCGCACGGCGTAATAAAGACTGATCGCCTGCGCGAGCGGGTCGCGGCTGACCCCACGGTGCTGTTCGGCGAACTCCACCACCGCCGGGTGGTCACTATCGATGAAGCGGCCGGGACTCAGATACTCGCGCATGACGATTTTCTCCTGGGTGAGCCCCGAGTCTAGCGACAGCTCAAGCACAGCGATAACGACGTTTCGGCCAAACATGCACGCAAAGACGCGGGAATAGCGAACGATTTCCCACGGGTGTTGCCCACCGAACCTACAAAAGTCATCCAGGGTTTCCCACGAGTTCAATCACCTTGTTCTGACCACCCCGTTTTACAGATGCCGTCTAAGCTCTGGAGGGTCGGTTTGCCTTGGTTCACGGAGGATTACATATGCTGTTGTTGTGGATACTGGTTCTGATCGTCGGTGTGGCGTACCTCGCCCATCGCCGCATCGCCCCGCTGCCCGCGTTGGGTATCGTCGCCATTTACCTTCTGGCGATGGGCATTTTCAGCCGCGCCCCGGGCTGGTTGCTGCTGGTGTTCTGGGTCGTGCTTGCGCTGGTTGCGGCGCCGTTGCTGCTGCCTGACCTGCGCCGCAAACACTTCACTGCGCCGCTGTTCAACTGGTTCCAGAAAACCCTGCCGCCGATGTCGCAGACCGAACGCGACGCCATCGATGCCGGCACGGTGTGGTGGGACGGTGAACTGTTCAGCGGCCGTCCGGACTGGGACAAGCTGCTGTCTTATCCCAAGGCGCAGTTGAGCGAGGAAGAACAGGCGTTCATCGACGGCCCGACCGAAGAGCTCTGCGCGATGGTCACTGACTGGCAGATCGGTCAGTCGATGGACCTGCCGCCCGAAGCCTGGAGCCACATCAAGGAGCACGGCTTCTTCGCCCTGATCATTCCCAAGGAATTCGGCGGCAAGGGCTTTTCCGCCTATGCCCACTCGCAAGTGGCGATGAAGCTCGCCACCCGCAGCGGCGACCTCGCCTCGACGGTGATGGTACCGAACTCACTCGGCCCCGCCGAACTGCTGCTGCATTACGGCACCGATGAACAACGCAATCACTACCTGCCGCGACTGGCCCGTGGCGACGACATTCCGTGCTTCGCCCTCACCGGCCCGCTGGCCGGCTCCGACGCCGGCGCGATGCCCGACACCGGGATCATCTGCAAGGGCGAATGGGAAGGTCAGGAAGTCCTCGGCCTGCGCCTGAACTGGGAAAAACGCTATATCACCCTGGGTCCGGTGGCCACCCTGCTCGGACTCGCCTTCAAGGCCTACGATCCGGATCACCTGCTGGGCGACAAGGACGACCTGGGGATCAGTCTGGCGCTGATCCCCACCGACACGCCGGGCGTGGAGATCGGCCGCCGTCACCTGCCGCTGGGCGCCGCGTTCATGAACGGCCCGAACTCGGGTAAAGACGTATTCATCCCGCTGGACTTCCTCATCGGCGGCCAGGAAATGCTCGGCAAGGGCTGGATGATGCTGATGAATTGCCTGTCGGTCGGGCGCTCGATTTCGCTGCCGGCCGTCGGCACCGGCGCGGCCAAGTTCACCAGTCTGGTGACCGGTCAGTACGCGCAGATTCGTGAACAGTTCAACGTACCGCTGTCGGCCTTCGAAGGCATTCAGGAGGCCATGGCGCGCATCGGCGGCAACGCCTGGATGATGGACGCGGCGCGCATGCTCACTGCTAACGCCGTGGATCTGGGCGAAAAACCGTCAGTACTGTCGGCGATCCTCAAGTACCACCTGACCGAACGCGGCCGCGAATGCATCAGCCACGCCATGGACGTGCACGGCGGCAAGGCCATCATCATGGGCCCGAACAACTATCTGGGGCGTAGCTGGAACGGTGCACCGATCTTCATCACCGTGGAAGGCGCGAACATCCTCTCGCGCAACCTGATGATCTTCGGTCAGGGTGCCATTCGCTGCCATCCGTTCGTCCTCAAGGAAATGGCCCTCGCCGGGCGCGAGGACAAGGAACAGGCACTGAAAGAGTTCGACGGCCTGCTGCTCAAGCACATCGGTTTCGCCGTGGGCAACGCCGCCAGCACCCTGGTGCTGAACCTGGGTTTCGGCCACTTCGAGCATGCACCCGGGGACAAGATCAGTCAGGGCTACTTCCGCGCGCTCAACCGCCAGGCGGCGGCATTCGCCATGCTGGCCGACTTCAGCATGATGTTGCTGGGCGGCGAGCTGAAACGCCGTGAACGCTTGTCGGCGCGTCTGGGCGATGTGTTGAGCAACCTGTATCTGGCCTCCGCCGCGCTCAAGCGTTATCACGATCTGGATTCGCCGGCGCACATGGAGCCGCTGTTCCGCTGGGCCATGGAAGAAAGCCTCGGCCAGTCGGAGCGAGCGCTGGACGAGTTGCTGAGCAACTTCCCGAACCGGGTGTTCGGCGGTCTGTTGCGAGTGATCGTGTTCCCGTTCGGTCGCCGCCACAAAGGGCCGTCGGACAAGCTCGGCGCCGAAGTGGCCGCGGTGATCGGCCGGGCCAAAGGCGATCCGACCCTCGAAGAGCTGCTCGCCGGCTGCTATCGCCCGCAGTCCGCCGACGATGCCGTCGGTGCCCTGCAACATGCCAGCGATCTGCTGAACGCCGCCCAACCGCTGCACAAGAAACTGCACACTTCGCTCAAGAGTGGTCAGGTCAAACCGGTGGCGGGCGAACACGCGATCGATGCCGCGCTGGAGGCCGGGGTGTTGCAAGCGGTGGAAGCGCAGACCCTGCGCGATGCCGAAGCGGCACGACGCAAGGTGATCGACGTCGATGACTTCGACAAGGAGGAGCTGAAACAGGCAGAGGGCAAAGTCCGCTGATCCTGACAACCATGTCCAAGCGAGCGCAGGAGCTTTATACTCCCGCGCCCGTTTTGCTCTTGAGGACTTATCTCGTGTCCAACGTCGTTGCCGATCATCTTGTGTTACTCGACCACCTGCGCAGTATTCTGGTCGCCGTAGGTGAGGCCGAACAGGTTCCCGAAGAAAGCCATGCCTTGTTTCTGGAGCGCTTCGATGAATTGCTGGCGTCCCTGCCGATCGATCCGATCGAAAGCCAGTATCTGGGCCAGGACATCCTGACCCAGGTGATTACCCGTTATCCGCAAATCGCCCATCTGATCCCACGGGACCTGCTGTGGTTCTTCGCGGGTGACTGCCTGCACTACCTGTCCGATGAAGAAATCGACATGTATCAGGCACTGGAAGAACGTCGCTACGAAGCCGAACAGAATGACGAACCGTTCGACTGGAACCAGGAAAAACAGCTGCTGGCGATGTCTGCACAAGACAGCAAGCACTGATTTTCTCCCGGCAATAAAAAGGCCCGCATGGAGATCCATGCGGGCCTTTTTTATTGTGCGGCGATTACAACAATCCTTCACTTTCAGGCAGCTCGTATGCCATCGCCAGGTTGTTCGGCGCGCCCGCCTTGCCCGGCTTGCTCAACGTCGGTTCCTTCTCCAGGCACTCCACCAGATAGTCGATGAACACCCGCAATTTCGGTGGCAGATAGCGCGTGGGTGAGTGCAGCAACCACAGTCCACCGTGGTACGAAGCCAGGAACGTCCACTCCGGCAACACCTGCACAATCAATTTCTGCTCGAGCGCGTAACGCGCGGTGAAGTACGGCAGGCTGCCGATACCGATGTGCTGCAACACCGCGCCCAATCGCACGCCGGTATGGTTGGCGGCATAGCGGCCACGCACGCCGACGGTCACTGCCTTGCTGCCCTTCTTGAATTTCCAGCGCGCATCGCTGGGAGTTTCCCCCAGATAGATGCAGCTGTGATTGAGCAGGTCATGCGGGTGCGTCGGCGTGCCATGTTCGGCCAGGTATTGCGGGGTGGCGCAGAGCAAATGGTCGATGGTCAGCAACTGACGCCCGACCAGTCCGGCAGGCGGACGGTCAGTGATACGAATCGCCAGATCCACATGATCGTCGATCAGATCAACCTGGCGATCCTCCAACAGCAACTCGACATCGACCTTGGGATAACGCCGCAAAAACTCGGGCATGTGCGGATGAATCACGAAACGCCCGACCGCTTTCGGCACGCTGACCCGCACCAGCCCTTCCGCCTCATGGGTGAACTGACCGCTGATCTCCATCACTGACTTGGCGGCGCTGACCATTTCCTGACAGCGTTTGAACACCTCTTCGCCACCGTCACTCAAGCGCAGTTTACGCGTGGTGCGCTGCAGCAAACGCGTGGCCAAGGCCTTTTCCAGGCGGGAAATGCTGCGACTGACGGCCGAGGGCGAAGAACCCAGTTGGCGAGCAGCCTCGGAGAAGCTGCCGGTCTCCACGACCTTGACGAAGATCGCCATTTCACCGAGCAGTGGCAGCGGGAGATTGATGCTCACAGCGCACAAGTCCTTTGATGTTTGAACGGATTATCACGTTATTGCACGATTCATATAATAAAAAAAGAAACTTTAATAAGGGCATGGAATATGACGCTTCGCCTCTTTTTCCATAGTGATGACCTCAAGGCTAATGTGGAAGTCCTCGACTGCACGCCCCACGAGAACGAATTTGCCGTGGTGCTGCGCGCCACCTTGTTTCATCCGCAGGGCGGTGGTCAGCCATGCGATACCGGCATGATCGGCGAAAGCCAGGTGTTACGCGTGGTGCAGGAACCGGATCGGATCGTCCATTACGTCGATCGCCCGGTAAAACTCGGCATGACCTGCATCCACGTCGATGAACAACGTCGCCGCTACAACACCCGCATGCATTCGGCCGGGCACTTGATCGGGCACTTCGTTCAGGCCATGGGCTGGACGCCGATCAAGGCGCACCACTGGCCAGACGAGGGCCGGGTGCAGTTCAAACCGGGCGATGCCGCACAGGACGTCGACGCACCCACCGTTCAATACGGTATCAGTCAGTGGATAGAGCACGATCTGCCACGCCTGACTTCGCTGCGTGAAGGCGCGCGGGAAATCGGCTTTGGCGAACTGCCCGCCTATGGCTGCGGTGGCACCCATGTACGAAGCCTGAAGGATTTGGGCACAGTCACGATCGCCTCCCTTTCGCAGAAGAAAGGCACGTTATCCGTCCACTACAGCGTGGATTGAGCATTTCGGACGCTGCATCGCGCAGCGTCCGACGCCGGGGGAACCGCACTCGCAGGTTCCGTTGACTATCGATAGATGGACCTAAAAACAATGATGCTAGACGTCGAGCGTCTCGATGAGACGTGCATAAAAAAACTGGCCAACGAAGAAGTCCTCGCTATCCGCGTCAAAGGCTTTTTGCCCGAGCCGCTGGCGATCCAGATTGGCGACAAGATTCTTGCTCCGGGATTCGAGGGCTACATCAACGCGCCAAGCATCGGTCGAATCGGCATGGCGTTCTACGAAGCGGAAAACCAGCCGTTGCTGATCGAGGATTACTTCGAGCGTGCTACCAGCAACATCGCCGAACTGCGCGAGCGTTGTGCGCCTTACTCCTCGCCGGTCGACACCCTGCGCTGCATGCTCGACGAATCATGGCCGGCCGGTGCGCATCTGGAAAACCTCTATGGCCGCAAGATGTATGTCGGCCTGTCGCGCGTGGTCAAGCCCGGCGTGTGCTTCCTCGCCCATCACGACATTTTCGCCAAGGATGCCCCGGACAGCTTTCAGGCCCGCAGCCTGGAGGCGCAGTTCGCCTGCAACGTGTACCTGAACATGCCGACCGAGGGTGGTGCGCTGCAGATGTGGGACGACGACATCACCCCGGATCAGTTCGACGAGATGCGTGGCGACAGCTACGGCATCGACCCGGCGTTGCTCGGCCCGCCAACCCTTGAAGTACGACCCGAGCCGGGCGATTTCATCATGTTCAATTCGCGCTGCATGCACTCGGTGACCCCGGGCGTGGCGGATCCGCGACTGAGCCTTTCCTTCTTTGTCGGCTATCGCGGCAATGCTTCACCCCTGACCTTCTGGAGCTGAGATGTTATCGAACTACCTGGGCGAGTTTCTGGCGCTGGCCACCATTCACTTTCTGGCCGTGGTTGCTCCCGGCCCGGATTTCTCCGTGACCATTCGCCAGAGCGTACGCTTCGGCCGACTGGTGGGCATCTGCACGGCACTGGGCATCGGTGCGGGCATTTCCGTGCATGTTCTCTACACATTGCTCGGCGTTGGCGCCCTGATGCACACCACGCCCTGGTTGCTGACGGTGGCCAAGGTCGTCGGCGGTGCCTACATCTTCTACCTCGGCATCAGCCTGATTCGCAGCAAGCCGAAAACCACGCTTGAGGGCGAGAAAAACACCGACCAACCGCTGGGCGAGCAGTCGCTGTTCAAGGCGTTCAGCACCGGGTTTCTGACCAATGCCACGAACCCCAAGGCCACGCTGTTTTTCCTGGCGATCTTCACCACGATCATCAGTGCCAGCACGCCGCTGAACATCCAGGCGCTGTACGGGGTGTGGATGTGCTTCGTCAACGCGCTGTGGTTCGTGATCGTCGCGCTGTTTTTCTCCAGCAGCCGGGTGCGCAACCTGTTCATGCGCATGGGCCACTGGTTCGAACGCAGCATGGGCGTGATCCTGATTCTGTTCGCTGGCAGGCTCGTGCTGTCGATGTAAACGCTGCGCTCAAACAAAAGACCCGATCAGTTGAACACCGGTCGGGCCTTTTTCGTTTGTGCGCCGCTTTTGCATTTCTGTGCGACGGATCCCACTTTCAGGACTCCCCTTCAACACCTTCGTGGTGTTAGTTTGGAAAAGATTTGTTTCAACTTTCAAACACTTCCCTTTCAACTGCCTGCAAAGGAATGCCCTTCACAATGAATTTTTCTCTCAAGCGCCTGGCCGCTACCAGCCTGATTCTGGCCAGCTTTTCTGCGTTCGCCCTGCCCGCACAAGCCAATATCACCCCGCAACAGAGTGCGGCCATTCTCAAGAGCTTCGATGATGCCAGCGTCACCGACTTCCGCCAGTTCCTGGGCGCCGTCGGCAAGAGCGACCTGGGTAAAACCGACAACCTCGGCCCGGCGATCAATGCCTTTCTCGACAACAAGACGCCGAGCGCTGAACAGCAGAACGAGATCTACCGCCTGCTGGGCATCTACACCCGCGTGAAGTACGGCAAGGCTGCGCTGGAAACCCTGCGTGAACTGGTGGAAATCCCGACCTTCCAGAAAGAAGGCGTGGCCCAGCACGACAATCCCGAGTTCATCAAGATCGCCGAAAAGATCAAGAACCTGGCCGACTCGTTCAACCTGAAGTTCCGCAACGTCGACAACCGCGTCTATGAAATCTCCCTCGACGGCAGCGGCGACGAAGTCGTGGGTATTCACGCGCATGCCGACGTGGTGCCGGTCACTCCGGAAAACTGGGTACTGAAAGACGGCACCAAACTCGATCCATTCAAAGTCACGCTGATCGGCGACCGCATGTACGGTCGCGGCACCGAAGACGACAAGAACGGTATCGTCGTTGCCATGTACGCGATGAAAGTCATCAAGGAAGAGAAGCTGCCACTGGCGCGCAACTTCAAACTGCTGGTGGACACCACCGAAGAAACCACCGGCGATGCGATCCCGTACTACTTCGAACACAACCCGACGCCGAACTACAACATGGCGCTGGATGGCGGCTACCCGGTGGTCATCGCCGAAAAAGGCTACGGCACGGTCATGGCCAACTTCCCGATGCGCAAGGCTGAAGGCAGTGGCGCAGAAATCATCTCGATGACTGGCGGCCTGGCCACCAACCAGATTCCATCGGTGTCGGTTGCCACCCTCGTCACCGACAAGCCTGAGCAACTGGCCGCGAGCCTGCAGAAAGCCGGCAGCGAATACGCGAAAAAACACGGCGGCGACTTCGAAGTGGCGGCCAAAGTTGACGGTAAAGACGTCAAACTGACCGTCACCGGTGTGTCTGCGCACTCCTCCGAGCCCGAGTCCGGCGTCAACCCGGTCGCACGGATGCTCGACTTCATCAACAGCCTCGACGGCAAGGTGGCGTTCAAGCACAACCAGATCACCGATGCTGCTCGCTATGCGTCCACCAACTGGGGCCTGGATTACCTGGGCAAAAAACTCGGTGTCGGCTTCTCCGATTCGTTCATGGGCCCGTTGACCACTTCGCTGACTTACGTGGGCGTAGACGACAAGGCCTTCAAACTGGCGGTCAACCTGCGCGTGCCGAAGGGTAAGTCCCCGGAAGTGCTGAAGAAGGAAATCGCTGACAAGCTCGCGGCCTGGAGCAAGAAATCCCACGTTGCCGTGAACTTCACCTACTCGATCGCCGAACCGATGTACCGCAATCCGGAAGGCGAATGGGTGAAAGCATTACTGGCGGTGGCCAGTGAGAACCTGGGCATGAAGCACGAATTCGGCACCTCGGCCGGCGCGACCTCGGTGCACGAACTGCCGAACGGCGTGCAATTCGGCCTGGCCCGACCTGAAGTCAAATACACCGGTCACACCGACGGCGAGTTCAAGACGGTTGACCAGTTTTTGCTGGACCTGCAGATCGTCACTGAAATGATGGGGCGTGTCGGGCAACTGCCGAAACTCTGAAGCGGCATGTGCCCGCTGATCCAGCGGGCCTGTCACTCAATGGCGCGAAAACAGAAAAGGACCCGAGGGTCCTTTTTTTGCATCTAACGTTGCGATACGCAAGTCTTCAACTGACCTCAACTAGCCGCTGTGTCCGTCTGACTCCTGCCATCGGATACAACCATAAAGAGTACAACGACCGCAAAAATCAGGAGCATCGCCAGTAAAATCAGAAGAGTTAACAACTCAGCGCTGTATTTCGCCACCTCAGCCTCAAGACCCGAGAACTCCTCAAATACCTCAATTTTTGCCACGCCATCGCTGTAGCCAATTCGCACTCCCTCTTTCTTGAGCGCCTTGAGGTCTCCATCAAAATAGACCCAGACCCTGTAGATGCCGTTCTGAACAAGCGATGGGATGATCACGCGACTGGTCGGCTCTTCCATTACCGTTTCGTTGCCTGAGTCATCCCTGATGCGGACCAGCCCCTTGGCAGGCAGCTTGATATGCACATCTTTAACCACCTTCTCACCGGTATTCGTCAGATAGATGTAGAGACCCGCCGGATAAACGTCTGGCCCTTTTTTGAAAGGACCATCGAAAATATGGAGATAAGGCGCCTGGCTCAGATTCACTATCTTGTCGATCTGTTCATGAGTGAGCGCATCGCTGGCGACACCCTTGATACCATCATAGAGATAGCCGTAATCGAGCTTGTCACTCGCTTTGTTTACGCGCTCGGAAAATTGACGGGGATAGGATTGATAATCGTAGCTGAGATAGGCCTCAAGCTTGGTATCGTCCTTGAGCACCGCATAGATAGCCACAATTGATCCAATGCAGCTAATCAAGGTCACCAGCGTTTTCCCGACTTTTTCCCAACTCAACGTCTTGCTTCCTTTTTATGTGGTTATGGCGATGCATGTTGTGCACTGCGCACTTTGCCCTCACCCATCTGCCCAACGAAATCATCCATGCTCCGTGAAGCTGGCAATGTCCTGACGGATTCTGATCCCGACAGGCAAACGAGACAATGGCACCATGGGCAACTAACGGCTCCAGATGAAATACCCTACAAAAAAAGGACCCGAAGGTCCTTTTTTGTTGCGCGACAAATACTGCAAAAACAAAAACGCCGATCATCACTGATCGGCGTTTTTGTGAAATTGGAGCGGGAAACGAGACTCGAACTCGCGACCCCGACCTTGGCAAGGTCGTGCTCTACCAACTGAGCTATTCCCGCAAATGGCGTCCCCTAGGGGACTCGAACCCCTGTTACCGCCGTGAAAGGGCGGTGTCCTAGGCCACTAGACGAAGGGGACACGCTGCCCGGAACACATGGTGTGTGTTTCGGTGCCCAGATCCGCGTCCGAAGACTGGGTTCTGGTTTCACTCAGCACCGCCCGAAAGCAGCGCTGTGAAGCCGGAAACAAAACGCCGCTCATCACTGAGCGGCGTTTTATTTGAATTTGGAGCGGGAAACGAGACTCGAACTCGCGACCCCGACCTTGGCAAGGTCGTGCTCTACCAACTGAGCTATTCCCGCAAATGGCGTCCCCTAGGGGACTCGAACCCCTGTTACCGCCGTGAAAGGGCGGTGTCCTAGGCCACTAGACGAAGGGGACACGCTACCCGGAACACATGGTGTGTGTTTCGGTGTCCAGATCCGCATCCGAAGACTGGGTTCTGGTTTCACTCAGCCCCGCCCGAAAGCAGTGCTGTTTAAAATTGGAGCGGGAAACGAGACTCGAACTCGCGACCCCGACCTTGGCAAGGTCGTGCTCTACCAACTGAGCTATTCCCGCATTGGCGTCCCCTAGGGGACTCGAACCCCTGTTACCGCCGTGAAAGGGCGGTGTCCTAGGCCACTAGACGAAGGGGACACACTACAACATTCACTCCCTGCCGCGCTTCGCTGTGTGCTTTACGCTGCAAGTGGCGCGCATTCTATGGATGGATTGAGAGGTCGTCAACCCCCTGATATAAATTTATTTAAATCAATGACTTCGACCTGCTTTGTGGAAGCAATCGGGGTTTTCCGTCGCCCGACGATTGACGCCTATATTCCGCCACTCGCCAAGACGTTATAGTCCGCAACACAGTGATGGCAATCTGCACATCAAGCGCCAGCATTCATGTAAGCCACATGCGGCCGATACAGATTGCACCTGCCGATCCAACTCGTCGAGCGGCGCTAGGCGCATAAATGCCCCAGCCACTACACTCGCATGCGAACCCTATAAAGAGGTCTTACCGGTGACACCACTCATGATCACCCTGCTAGTCATAGCCGGGATCGCAATTTTGATCGCCATTGGCTACATGAACCATGTGGTGGAAAACAACAAACTGGAGAAGGCCCGCACCAAAGTCGAACTCAACGACCGCTTGCGTCGCTGCGGCGAACTGACCGAGACCTTTCCGGGCCAGTTCATGACGCCGGCGCTCAAGCTGCTGCTGACCCGCCTGGAACTGAACGTCTGCCAGCGTCTGCTGAACCTGGAAAAAACCAGCGCCACGACCAAGGCACGCATCACCGAACTGAGCGCACTGGTCGCCCAGGGCGAATCAATCCCGGTCAACAACCCGCCGGCGCCGATCCTGACCGAAGCCAAGGCCAAAGACGTACGCTTCCTGCTCGAAGCCCTGCACGGCCAGATCACCCGCGCCGCCCATGACGGCTTCCTGCCACCGAACGAAGCCAAACACTGGATCAAGGAAGTCCGGCATATTCTGGTGTTGCTGCACATCGAGTTCTTCAACAACCTCGGCCAACAGTCCCTGCAACAAAACCAGCCCGGCCAGGCTCGCCTAGCGTTCGAACGCGGCGTGCAATACCTGCGCAAACAGCAGGATCCGAAGATGTATTCGGAACAGCTGCAATATCTGGAAAAGCTCCTGGCCCGCGCCAACGCCCAGGTCATGGACAAGATTGCACCGGTCGAAGGCGAAGTAAACCAGTTGACCGAAGGCCTCAAGGAAGTCGAAGCCGATGCGGACTGGAAAAAGAAGGTGATCTACGACTGATGGTCGACAGGTAGAGAGAAGCCACCGAGAGGTGGCTTTTTTGTTGGTGGTTGGCTCCCACAGCAAGGCATTGGGTGTAGTGGGTCAGATTCTGGTCGGCTCGTAGGCCGCCGTCGCGAGCAGGCTCACTCCTACAGTGGGGCTCGTTTTTAGCCTGTCAGATATAGGTCGGCTGTCAGGCCGCCTTCGTGAGCAGGCTCACTCCCACAATTGGATCGGGTGTAGTCGGTCAGATTCTGGTCGGCTCGTAGGCCGCCATCGCGAGCAGGCTCACTCCTACAGTGGGGCTCGTTTTTAGCCTGTCAGATATAGGTCGGCTGTCAGGCTGCCTTCGTGAGCAGGCTCGCTCACAATTGGATCGGGTGTAGTCGGTTAGATTTGGTCGGCTCGTAGGCCGCCTTCGTGAGCAGGCTCACTCCTACAGTGGGGCTCGTTTTTAGCCTGTCAGATATAGGTCGGCTGTCGGGCCGCCTTCGTGAGCAGGCTCACTCCTACAATTGGATCGGGTGTGGTCGGTTAGATTCTGGTCGGCTCGTAGGCCGCCATCGCGAGCAGGCTCACTCCTACAGTGGGGCTCGTTTTTAGCCTGTCAGATATAGGTCGGCTGTCAGGCCGCCTTCGTGAGCAGGCTCACTCCCACAATTGGATCGGGTGTAGTCGGTTAGATTCTGGTCGGCTCGTAGGCCGCCATCGCGAGCAGGCTCGCTCCTACAGAAAGAAAAAGCACACCGCATCCGCTTCTCACCACTCAACAGGATGAGCGTTAGCTCGGCTGCAGCTCTTGATCTGCTGGCCCCTTCGGCAGGCTGAGTGGAGGGATTCATCCGGGGGTGGGCGCGTAGCGCCGTTTGGCGAAGCCAAACACATCGAGAGGAGGTGCAGCGAAGCAAACCGTAGGCGATGCCCCCGGATGGATCCCGGAGCGAAGGAACCCGAGCCTAAGCGAGGGCCGAACGCCGGGGCTGAGCCTTTTGGTTACTTTTTGGCGTCTGAAAAAGTGACTCGCCGTAAGGGCGAAACCGCCATCAGCAACACCCCAAGCAACGGATATTCACCCCAAACCCAACAACCTGGTCGGCCCACAGGCCGCCAAGGCTCAAGGCTCAAAGCCGAAAGTGCCCAACCATTCCTTTAAGCTCACTCCCCAACCGCGCCAGCTCAATACTCGAAACCGTATTCCCCCGCATCGCGATCGAAGACTGATCCGCACTCGCACGAATACTCGTCACACTGCGATTAATCTCCTCAGCCACCGAACTCTGCTCCTCGGCCGCCGCCGCAATCTGCTGGTTCATCTGCTGAATCAACGACACCGCCACCGCAATACTCCCCAACGCACTCTCCGTCTGCAGCGCATCACTGACAGCAAGCTTCACCAGTTCACCACTGCTCTGAATCTGCTGCACCGACGAATGCGCCGCCGCCCGCAACGCACTGACCAACCGCTCGATTTCCTCGGTCGATTGCTGGGTACGCCGCGCCAACGCGCGAACCTCATCGGCCACCACCGCAAACCCCCTACCCTGCTCCCCGGCCCGCGCAGCCTCGATCGCCGCGTTGAGCGCCAGCAGATTGGTCTGCTCGGCAACGCTCTTGATCACCTCAAGCACCGTGCCGATATTCTGAATCTCGGCACTGAGGCTTTCGATACTGGAACTCGCCGAAGTCGCCGAATCCGCCAACTGCTCGATCCGCGCCATGCTCTGGCGCACCACCTGCTGTCCGCTCTCGACCTTGCCATCCGCGGTTTGTGCGGCCAGCGCGGCCTCTTCGGCATTACGTGCCACGTCGTGCACAGTGGCCGTCATCTGGTTCATGGCCGTGGCCACTTGCTCGGTTTCTTCCTTCTGGCTGCTGACTTCCAGATTGGTCTGCTCGGTCACCGCCGACAGCGATTGCGCAGAACTGGCAAGTTGTTCGATTCCTGCCTGCAAACCGCTGACGATCGTGCTCAGCCCGGAACCCATCTGCTGCATCGCCAGCATCAGCTGGCCGATTTCATCCTGGCGGGTGACTTCAACCCGCGCACTCAAATCTCCGGCGGCAATCTGCTGCGCCACCCGCATCACACTGCGCAGCGGCGCGACGATCAACCGGGTGATGACCCACGCGGCGATCAGCCCGACCAGCAATGCCAGCGCCGAAGAACCAATGATCAATACCGAGTTTTTCTTCAATTCCGCCTGCATCGCGCCGTCCTCGGCGACATACGCCTGATCGACGCGCTCCATCACCTGCGCCGCACGTTGGTGCAACTGTTCGTAGACGGTTTTTTCCTGGGCCAGCAGCCCGGTGTACTCGGCCAGTTTGTCGTTGAACCCGGCGATGTGCCCGGAGACTTCATTGAGGACCGTCAGATAGCCCTCATCCTTGACCGTGGTCTTCAACTGCTCGGCCTGAGCCTGGGCCTGAGCCGCCTGTTCAATGTTGCCCTTGCCGGCACTGTCGGCATCGCCCTTGCGGCTCTGGTCCAGACGCACCCGCGCCTCGTTCATCGCCTGCAGCATCAACCGCGACACCTGACTGACCTGACCGGCCTGCTCGATGAACTGCGCACCATCCTTGCCTTCGGTGTCCTTCAAGGTATACGCGCCATCATCGGCCAGTCCGGCTTGCAGCACATCCAGGTTGTTGGCCACGCTGGACACCGACCAACTGGCCATTTCCAGCGCCAGATCCTTGGCCTGGGTCAGCGAAACGAACTCGTCGAATGCCTTGCGATAGGCACCCAGTGACTGCTCGACATCGCCCATCACCACCACATTCGCCGGTGACTGCGCCTTGAGTTGCCCGGCCTGGGCCAGCAAGCCGTCCACGCCCTCGTGCAAGGCATCGACGGTTTTCGGGTTGCTGTGCAGCGCGTAGTCCTGCTCCAGCAGCCGTACCTTGAGCAAGGCGCTGTTAAGCGCCGACATCTGTTTCAGCCCGTCGAAACGCTGACTGATGGTCTGCAGGGACCAGACCCCGATGGCAGCCACCAACGCGGTCAATAGCAGCACCAGTACAAATCCGACACCCAGTTTTTTCGCCATACCGAGGTTGGCAAAACGTCCTTGCACGGCCGAAATCATTGCGCGTAGTCCCCTGCCAAAGTCTGTTGACGAAGATTCGCAACGGCCTTGGACCAGCACAAGTCTCTGGCGTCGGAATAATGGCAAAAAGCTACGCACGCGTCGTTTTCAGAACGCTTGAGGTCGATTCGCGCGAGTACTGTGAAAAAACCGCCGCGCCCGCGGATCGCAGGCATAGGCCACATTGATCCGCTGCCACTCACCCGCTTCGCCATTCGGACTGAAAGCCCCCGCAGAGCAAAGGTGCACGCCACAGCTCTGGGCCTGATGCTGCAATCGGGCCAAATCGCGCAGTGGTGAACGAGCCCAGATGAACAGCCCGCCACAGGGTTTGCCAAACACTTCCCAGTCAGCGTCTTCCAGCGCCTGCAACGCGGCAGCCCGATCGGTGTTGAGCCGCTGACGCTGGCGCTGGACCATTTTTCGATACGCGCCACTGGCCAGAAGGTTGGCCAGCACCGCCTCATTGAAACCTGACGCGCCCCTGCTGCTGATCATCTTGACCCGGGCCAGACGCGCAATCAGTGCAGGCCCGGCGCAGATGAAGCCGACGCGCAACGAACTGCTCAGAGTCTTGGAAAAGCTGCCGACGTAGATCACCCGCTCATCGAGTGCTGCCAAACGAATACCGTTGCCATTGTGCAGGTCGGCGTAGACATCGTCTTCGATCAGTTGAACATCGTTAGCGGTGCACAACTGCAGGATCTGTTGCGCCACGCCCGGTGTCAGGCAGGAACCGGTGGGATTGTGATGGTGACTGTTGATGAACATCGCGGCCGGCCGAAACTGCCGCAACAACGCCTCCAGCGCCTGGGGATCCGGGCCGCTCGGTGTACGGCGCACTTCAAGCAACTGCACACCGTGCAGACGCAGCAGTTCGAACAGCGGCGCATAACCCGGATTCTCCACCACCACACAATCGCCGGCCTTGAGCAGCGTGCGCACCAGCAGATCCAGCGCGTGGCTGGCACCGGCGGTGGTCAGCAGTTGCTCATCAGCGGCGCGGATGTCGAGCAGCCTGAGGCGTTTGCCGATCTGCTCGCGCAGCGCCGGCAGCCCCCGCGGGCTGCTGTAATTGAACAGACTTGCCATGTCGGCACGGGCGACCTGACGGATCGCGTAGCTCAGGTCATCGGACTCACGCCAGCTCTGCGGCAGACCGCCCTCGCCGAGTTGCAATCCACTCTCCACCTGCCCGCCGTCAATGGCCGCCGATCCCCTGCTGCACCCGGCGTTTGGCCGCGCCGCAGCCACCGTAAACCCTGCCCCCTGACGTGCGGACAGCAAGCCTTGCGCGACAAGCCGCTCACAGGCCTCGACCACACACGACTGGCTGAGCAGATTGGAGCGCGCAATTTGCCTGACGGAGGGCAGGCGTGTGCCTGGTGCTACGCCACTTCGCAAGATCCAGTCGGTCATTCCATCAACAATCTGCTGTACGACCGGCACCATTGCCTGTCGGTCAATTCTCAATTCCATGAGCAAGCAAACTCCTGTCCGTTTTGCTGGCGGCAGTAAATCACAGCCACGCCGTACAGACTGTGCGACAACGCCGTCAAAAGCTGCCGTTCTAATCCTTTGATACACATTGTTTAGCGGATTCACGGAACTGACAGCCCGCCATGAAAAAACCCGCACGAAGGCGGGTTTCTCATGCCATGCGATAGGGCGTCAGAAAGCGGTGACGCCGCCATCCACGGCCAGCGAGTGACCGGTAGTGAACGCCGCGCCATCGCTGCACAGATACAGCACCGCGCTGGCAATTTCTTCGACCTTGCCGATACGCCCCACCGGGTGCATCGCGTTGGCAAACTCGGCTTTTTTCGGGTCAGCTTCGTACGCGCGGCAGAACATGTCGGTGTCGATCACCGCCGGGCACACGGCGTTGACACGAATTTTCTTCTTCGCGTATTCGATCGCCGCCGATTTGGTCAGGCCGATCACCGCGTGCTTGGACGCCGCATAGATGCTCATCTTCGGCGCCGCCCCAAGCCCCGCCACCGAGGCGGTGTTGACGATTGCCCCGCCGCCCTGGGCGAGCAGCAACGGCAGCTGGTATTTCATGCACAGCCAGACGCCTTTGACGTTGACGCCCATGATCGCGTCAAACTCATCCATCGAGCCGTCGGCCAGCTTGCCTTGCTCGATTTCGATCCCGGCATTGTTGAAGGCGTAATCGAGACGACCGTAGGTATTGATCACCTCGTCCATCAGATTCTTCACTTCGCTTTCAACGGTAACGTTGCAGCACACGAAGGTCGCTTCGCCACCGGCTGTACGAATCAGCGCCACCGTACCTTCGCCCCCCGCCGCGTCCAGATCGGCCACCACCACTTTCAGGCCTTCGGCGGCGAACGCCTGGGCGGTCGCACGGCCAATGCCGTTGGCCGCGCCAGTGACTACGGCAACCTGACCGGAAAACGTCATGCTCATTGTTATGTCCTCGAAGGAGAGATGCAGGAGGGATTTGCAGAGTCGCAGCATAGCCACCGGGGCCCGCCCCGCGTCAGCACTATCAGAAGGCTGTTTATGCCTTCATCCGTCACAGTGATAAAACCCGCTGGGGGACTATCACTGCACTGGATCATTGCGCATTCGCCGCATCAGCCAACCTTGCAGCATTGGCTTCGAGGGTCTATCAACAAGGCTTCATTCAGTTCGAGTGCCTGCCATGACCACCCAGACCAATCGCCAGTTCCTGCTCGCCAAACGCCCGGTGGGCGCCGCCACCCGTGAGACCTTCACCTACCAGGAAGTACCGGTCGGCGAACCTGCGACAGGGCAGATCCTGGTCAAGAACGAGTACTTATCTCTCGACCCGGCCATGCGCGGCTGGATGAACGAGGGCAAGTCCTACATCCCGCCGGTAGAAATCGGTGAAGTCATGCGCGCCTTGGGCGTCGGCAAAGTCATCGCCTCGAACAACCCGGGTTTTGCCGTCGGCGACTACGTTAACGGCGCCTTGGGTGTGCAGGATTATTTCATCGGTGAGCCCCGAGGTTTCTACAAGGTCGATCCGAAACTGGCGCCGCTGCCGGTGTACCTGTCCGCGCTGGGCATGACCGGCATGACGGCTTACTTCGCCTTGCTCGACGTGGGCGCGCCGAAGGCTGGCGACACCGTGGTTCTTTCAGGAGCTGCCGGTGCGGTGGGCAGCATCGCCGGGCAGATCGCCAAAATCAAAGGCTGCCGGGTCGTCGGTATCGCCGGCGGTGCCGACAAGTGCAAATACCTGATCGATGAATTGGGCTTCGACGGCGCCATCGACTACAAGCACGAAGACGTGCTGGCCGGCCTCAAGCGGGAGTGCCCGAAAGGTGTCGACGTGTACTTCGACAACGTCGGCGGCGACATCCTCGACGCGGTACTCAGCCGCCTGGCGCCGAAAGCCCGGGTGGTGATCTGCGGCGCCATCAGCCAGTACAACAACAAGGAGGCGGTCAAAGGCCCGGCCAACTACCTGTCACTGCTGGTCAACCGTGCACGCATGGAAGGTTTTGTGGTGATGGACTACGCCGCCCAGTACGCCAGTGCGGCGCAGGAAATGGCCGGCTGGATGGCCAAGGGACAGCTCAAGAGCAAGGAAGACATCGTCGAAGGCCTGGAGACCTTTCCGGAGACGCTGATGAAATTGTTCAGCGGGGAGAATTTCGGCAAGTTGGTGCTGAAAATCTAAAACCACTCAGAAACCAATGTGGGAGCGAGCCTGCTCGCGAAAGCGGTGGATCAGTCGGCAATGATTTCGACTGACACGCCCTATTCGCGAGCAGGCTCGCTCCCACATTTGAATCTTCAGTGTTACTTAGGCGATTTCGGCTACAACCGACGCCAGGGCCTTGGCCGGATCCGCCGCCTGGCTGATCGGACGGCCGATCACCAGATAATCGGAACCGGCATCCAGCGCCTGACGCGGGGTCAGGATACGGCGTTGATCGTCCTGCGCACTGCCCGCCGGGCGAATCCCCGGGGTCACCAGTTGCAGCGACGGGTGCGCCGACTTCAGTGCGGTGGCTTCCAGCGCCGAGCACACCAGACCGTCCATCCCGGCCTTCTCGGCCAGCGCAGCCAGACGCAGTACCTGCTCCTGCGGCTCGATGTCCAGACCGATACCGGCCAGGTCCTCGCGCTCCATGCTGGTCAGCACGGTCACACCGATCAGCAACGGCTGCGGGCCGCTGCGCTTGGAAAGCTCTTCACGGCAGGCGGCCATCATGCGCAGGCCACCGGAGCAATGCACGTTGACCATCCACACACCCATCTCGGCAGCGGCTTTCACGGCCATCGCGGTGGTGTTGGGAATGTCATGGAATTTCAGGTCGAGGAACACCTCGAAGCCTTTGTCACGCAGGGTGCCGACGATTTCCGCGGCGCAACTGGTGAACAGTTCCTTGCCCACTTTCACCCGGCACAGTTTCGGGTCCAACTGGTCGGCCAGCTTCAGTGCGGCGTCACGGGTGGGAAAATCCAGGGCGACGATGATAGGAGTCTGGCAGGCGGACATGGATGGGCTCTCAGGCAAGTCGAAATCGGCGCGCATTGTAGCGGAAGCGACGGCGGCGCGGCACCCGATGATCGGTAAAATCGTCGCCGCAAACGTGATCAGCATAGCGCTCGCTGCTATTGTGTCGAACCCGATACACAACCGACACGCCGCCAACAAGCGCCCACGCTAGCCTCGCCAGCCGCAACACGTCCTTACATCAGCACTTCCCGCCTCACGGCAGGACGCCTATGCTGAAACCACCACCTCGCAGCCCATCTTTGTGGTTGGCGGCCTACTGGCAGATGAACAGCCTCATGCACAACACCCAAACGACCGTGACTGATGAGCATAAAGATGACAAGCGCTGGAGCATCCGCGCGCTGATCGTCGACGATGACGTGCCGATCCGCGAGCTGATGATCGACTATCTGGCCCGCTTCAACATCCACGCCAGCGGCGTCACCGACGGCGCGGCCATGCGTCAGGCGCTGCAGGCCGAGCATTTCGACGTGGTGGTCCTCGACCTGATGCTGCCCGGTGAAGACGGCCTGTCCCTGTGCCGCTGGCTGCGCGCCGAATCGGACATCCCGATCCTGATGCTCACCGCCCGCTGCGAACCGACCGACCGCATCATCGGCCTCGAACTGGGCGCCGACGACTACATGGCCAAACCGTTCGAGCCACGGGAACTGGTGGCGCGGATCCAGACCATTCTGCGCCGGGTGCGCGATGACCGCACCGAACAGCGCGCCAACATTCGCTTCGACAACTGGCGCCTGAACAGTGTCCTGCGCCAATTGATTGCCGACGATGGCCTGGTGGTGCCGTTGTCCAACGCCGAATTCCGCCTGCTCTGGGTCTTCATCGAACGCCCGCGCCGGGTGCTCAGCCGCGAACAACTGCTGGACGCCGCACGCGGCCGTTCTATCGAAGCCTTCGACCGCAGCATCGACTTGCTGGTGTCGCGCCTGCGACAAAAACTCGGTGACGACCCGAAAGCCCCGCAGTTGATCAAAACCGTGCGTGGCGAAGGTTACCTGTTCGACGCCCGAGACATCGGCTGATGCGAGCGCGCTTCGACACGCTGTTCGGCCGCCTGTTTGGCATGCTGTTCGTGGCGATCGTCCTGGCGCACTTGCTGGCCTTTGCCTGGTTTCACCACTACGGCCCGCCTCCACCGCCGCCCCCGCCGGAGTTTGCCGAGGGCATCGACGGCCAACGGCCACCGCCGGATCCTCGCTTTGCCCATCGTCCGCCACGGCCCTGGTTCGGCGGACCGCTGGTGCCGCTGACCTTCCAGTTCATCTCGCTGATGATCGCCGCCTGGTACGGCGCCAAACTGCTCAGCCGGCCGATCCAGCGCCTGAGCGACGCGGCAGAACGCCTGAGCGAAAACCTCGACAGCCCGCCACTGGACGAATCCGGCCCGCGTGAAGCGCGGCAGGCAGCGCACACTTTCAACCTGATGCAACAACGCATTCGCGAGCAGGTACAGCAACGGGCGCGCATGCTTGGCGCCGTCTCCCACGACCTGCGCACCCCGCTGTCGCGATTGAAACTGCGGCTGGAACAGATCGACGACGACAAACTGCAAGGCCAGATGCGCCAAGACCTCAACGACATGATCGACATGCTCGACGCCACCCTCACCTACCTGCACGAACAGCGCACCAGCGAAGTCCTGCAGTTGATGGACGTGCAGGCGCTGGTCGAATCGTTGTGCGAGAACGCTCAGGATCAAGGCGCGGACGTCCAGGTCAGCGGCCATTGCGCGCCGTTGCAGGTACAGCCTATGGCGCTGCGCTCCTGCATCAACAACCTGATGGACAACGCCCTGCGCTATGCCGGACAGGCGCGCATCGAACTGCAGGATCAACGCGAGCAACTGCTGATCCGTGTAATCGACCACGGCCCTGGCATTGCCGAAGACAAACGCGAGGCGGTGTTCGAACCGTTCTATCGCCTGGAAGGCTCACGCAACCGCAACTCCGGTGGCGTCGGCCTGGGCATGACCATCGCCCGCGAGGCGGCACAGCGGCTGGGCGGATACCTGAACCTGGAAGAAACACCCGGCGGCGGCCTGACCGCCGTCATCCGCCTGCCCCGCACCTGAGAAATAGACAATTCCCTGTGGGAGCGAGCCTGCTCGCGAAGGCGTCGGCTGATCCAACCTCTCTTTTGAATGTACCGGCCTCTTCGCGAGCAGGCTCGCTCCCACAGGTTTCGGTGGTGTTCATTCCATCGTGTGTACCCACCGGTACAAAGCCAAAATACCCAGGACAACTTGCCCCGTGAGTCTGCACAAGCCGGTACGCCCACCGGTTTTACAGTCCAAGGAGTGAGCCCATGATCGGTAGCGCCAGCAACTACACGAGCTATACCAGCACCAGCAGCACCTCAACCCAGAACGCCCGCAGCCAGCAACTGCAAAAGGAACTGTTCGCCAAACTCGACAGCAACGGCGACGGCGCGGTGGATCAGGACGAACTGAAAAGCGCCCTGTCGCAAAAGTCCGATGATGGCCTGCTGGTCAACCTGAGCAAGCAATTCGGTGACCTGGACAGCGACGACAGCGGCAGCCTCAGCGCCGAAGAAATGACTGCCATGGCGCCCCCACCGCCACCGCCGCAGGACCAGGCCCCGAACACCGACCTGGCCGACGCCCTGATCAGCGCCCTCGACGCCAATGGTGACGGCGCCATCAGCAGCGACGAACTCAGCAACGGCCTGACCAGCGCCGGCAGCAGCGCCGACAGCAACCAAATCTTCTCGGCCCTGGACAAGAACAAGGACGGCACCGTCAGCCAGGACGAACTCACCGCCAGCCTGACTCCACCGCCACCACCGCCGCAAACCTCCAGTGATGAACTGTTCAGCCAACTGGATGCCGACGGCGACGGCAGCATCAGCGCCACCGAACTGAGCAGCGCGCTACAGACCAGCGACAACACCTCAACGAACAGCACCGACACCAGCGCTGCACTGCTCAAAGTGCTGGACAGCGACAGCAGCGGCGGCGTGAGCAGCGACGAACTGAAAGCGGCGTTGCAAGCCGGACGGGAACGCCCACCTGAGGAAAAGACCGCCAGTACTCAGAGCACCACCGAGGCGCTGAACCGGATGATCGCCAACTTGAGCAAACAGTACTCACTCGACAATGCCGCGCCGGTGGGCAAATACCTGAATGTGGCGACTTGAGTTGATGTGGTGAAGGGTGATCGTTTCCATGGGGTGGTGTGGGAACGGTCATTTGAATGCATTCGCGAGAGAGTGGTTGGCTGAGAGGGCCTCTTCGCCAGCAGGCTGGCTCCTACAGTTGGATTTTTGGGGAGGCAGTTGGGATTGGTCGGCTGTTAGGCCGCCTTCGCGAGCAAGCCCGCTCCCACAGTTGGATTTTGGGGATTCAGTTGGAGGGTGGTCGGCTCGTAGGCCGCCATCGCGAGCAGGCTCGCTCCTACAGTTGGATTTGTGGGGAGGCAGTTGGGATTGGTCGGCTGTTAGGCCGTCTTCGCGAGCAGGCCCGCTCCCACAGTTGGATTTTGGGGATTCAGTTGGAGTGTGGTCGGCTCGTAGGCCACCATCGCGAGCAGGCTCGCTCCTACAGTTTGATTTGGGGGGAGGCAGTTGGGGATTGGTCGGCTGTTAGGCCATCTTCGCGAGCAAGCCCGCTCCCACAGTTGGATTTTGGGGATTCAGTTGGAGGGTGGTCGGCTCGTAGGCCGCCATCGCGAGCAGGCTCGCTCCTACAGTTTGATTTGTGGGGAGGCAGTTGGGATTGGTCGCTGTTAGGCCATCTTCGCGAGCAAGCCCGCTCCCACAGTTGGATTTTGGGGATTCAGTTGGAGGGTGGTCGGCTCGTAGGCCGCCATCGCGAGCAGGCTCGCTCCTACAGTTGGATTTGTGGGGAGGCAGTTGGGATTGGTCGGCTGTTAGGCCGTCTTCGCGAGCAGGCCCGCTCCCACAGTTGGATTTTGGAGATTCAGTTGGAGGGTGGTCGGCTCGTAGGCCGCCATCGCGAGCAGGCTCGCTCCTACAGGAAAGCAAAGCGGTGACGCCGCCGTGCGCTTCACCACTCAAATGGCCGAGTGTCAGCTCGCCGAAAGCTCTTGATCCACCGGCCCCGTCGGCAGGCTGAGTGGAGGGGTTTATCCGGGGGTGGGAGCGCAGCGACCGTTCGACGTAGTCGAACACATCGAGAGGAGGTGCAGCGAAGCAAACCGGAGGCGATGCCCCCGGATGAATCCCGTAACGAAGGAACCCGAGCCACGGCGAGGGCCGAACGCCGGGGCAAGCCCTTTTGGTTCCTTTTGAGGCGCTTGTCAAAAGGGACTCGCCGTAAGGGCGAAACCATAAGTAGCCATTACCGCAGCAACGGATATGCCCACAAAACCCAAGAACCTGGTCGGCCCAAAGGCCGCCAAGTCAAAGCATCCCAGCCAAACCTAAACCCGAGCCTGACTCTTGCTCCAATCCGTCAACAAACTATAAGCCACCGCCAACAAAGTAGGCCCAATAAACAACCCGATAAACCCAAAGGCAATCAACCCCCCAAACACCCCAAGCAACACAATCACCAACGGCAGATTCCCGCCACGGCTGATCAGATAAGGCTTCAACACGTTATCCACGCCACTGATGATGAACGTCCCCCAGATCCCGAGAAACACCGCCATCCCATACTCACCCTTCCACGCCAGCCAGGCCGTGGCCGGAATCCACACCAACGGCGGCCCCATCGGAATCAGACTGAGCAGGAACGTCACGATCCCCAGCACCAGCGCCCCCGGCACCCCGGCAATCAGAAACCCGATCAACGCCAGAATCGCCTGCGCCGCCGCCGTACCGATCACCCCGTTGACCACCCGTTGCACGGTGCCGGCCACCAGCTCGATGTAATACCCGGCCCGCTCACCGATCAGCCGTTCCAGCAGACTGTGCACAAACGCCGCCAGCCGCGGCCCGTCACGGTAGAAAAAGAACACGAAAACAATACTCAGGGTCAGCTCGAGAATCCCGCCGCCAATCTGCGCACTGCGCGCCAGCAGCCAGTTACCGACCTGCCCCAGATACGGCTTGATCGACACCATCAACGCCGCGCCTTGCTGATCGATGCTGTTCCAGACCCCGACCAGCCGTTCACCCACCAGCGGCACGGTGCCGAGCCAGACCGGCGCCTCCGGCAGACCGTCGACCTGCACATCCTTGATGAACGCCGTGGCATCACGCACGTGATCCGCCAGGTTGAACCCCAGCCACACCAGCGGCGCCGCCACCAGCAACATCCAGCCCAGGGTCAAGATAGCTGCAGCGAGTGACTCGCGGCCATTCAGCCAACGGGTCAGCAGGCGCATCAGCGGCCAACTGGCGAACGCCAGCACCGCGCCCCAGAACAGCGCCGACCAGAACGGCGCCATCACCCAGAAACTGGCACCAAACAGCACCAGCAGGAGGATTTGCACCAACAGCCGATCGTTATTGAGCATGTAGAGTCTCGAAAAAGTCAGTCAGCCAAAGAGTAGGCGAACACGCCACGCGTGCTCGCCCGATACAGCTTATCGCAACAGATCGATGCGCAGGCCCGCGCTGTCGGCACTCCCCGCCTCCATCCGTGCCGCACGCACACCCTGACTGATCAGCGCCTGACGCCAGGCCTCGGCCTTCGGCCCGGAAATCGTCACGCGCTGAGTGGTGTCGAGGTTCAAACCACGGGAAATCAGGCGCAGCCAGGTGTCATCCGGGTCGCCCACCAGTTTGGGCAGGTTCAGCTCGCCCGTGCTCTTGAGCTGGCGCAACAGCGTGGCCGAGGTCGGCAGCAACTCGCCCAGTGGCGCGCTCGCCTCGAACTGCTCGACATGCAGGTAGGCTTTGCGATTGCCGCGGGTGATGCTGTATAGCGCCACCAGGGTGTTGTCCTTCGGGGCTGCCAGGCGCAACAGCAGATAAGCCTGTTGCTCGTCCGCGCCGTACAGTTTGGAATTGCCGAACACCTCGTTGGCCCACAGGCTGCTTTCGCCGCAGTCGCGGGCCTGACACCAGAACAGCAACTCGGCGCCCTGCTTTTGCAGGGCTTCGCGGGCAGCGGTGAAGGCTTCGGTGGCAGCGTGTTCCGGTGGCAACTCGTAGGTCACCGAAGTGGTCTGGCCGCGTGCGGTGACCTGGCCGTCGAAGCGCAACTGGCCGCTGATCTTGCGGATCGACCCCAGCGGGTAGATCCGCTCGAGTTCCACAGGAGGGCGATAGTCGACGATCTGCGCATCGGCCAGACGCGGCACGATCTGCAGATCCTGGCTGCCAGGCACATCGGCAGCGAATAGAAAGGGACTGAAACAGCACAGCGCCAACAGACTGAGTGACCGCATAGTCAGGCTCATCGGATCGGCATGGCTTGGCGGGTCGGGGTCGCAGCAGTATAGAAATCCATCATGTTTGTCTCCCATTTCAACCCGCCCAGCCTCGACAGTTGCCCGGTGCAAGTCAAGGAATGGCGAAGAAGCGATTGAAACAGTCTGCGACAAGGTCGGCACCGGCCTCATCGTTGAGGTGCAAATGGTGCCCGCCCGCCAGCTGTTCCTGGCTAAAGGGTAGACGTTCCAGCAACTCGGGATGTTTGGCCAACATGCCGTCGGCGGCGACCACCAGTTGTGCCGGGCAGGTGATGCGCTGGACGAAGGCCATGGCCTGTTCCTGCGTCAGGCGCAGCGGCGATGGCAGGGTCAGGCGATTGTCGGTGCGCCAGGTATAACCACCGGGTACCGGCATCAAGCCGCGTTGCGCCAGCAGTTCGGCGGCTTCGCGACTGACCGCCACCAGGCCTTTCATCCGTGCTTCGATCGCGCGGTCGAGGGTGTTGTAGACCGGTTTGCGTTTCTCGCGCAGGTCCAGTTGCGCCTGCAGGGCCATGCCCATGCGCTCGGCCGCGTTTTCGCCTTTGTCCGTAGGCGGAATCACTCCATCAATCAACGCCAGATGGCTGATGCGTTCCGGTAACGAGCCCGCCAGCACCAGCGAAACGATAGCGCCCATCGAGTGCCCGAGCAGGCCGAAGCGCTTCCAGCCCAGTTGTTCGGCGACCTGCAACACGTCATGGGCATAGTCCCACAAGGCATAGCCGGCGCCGTTCGGGCGATGCCCGGAGTGACCGTGCCCGGCCATGTCCAGCGCGATGATGCGCAGGCCTTTGAGCTTGGGCGCCAGCCGCGCAAAGCTGTTGGCATTATCGAGCCAGCCATGCAGGGCAATCACCGGCAGGCCGTCCTCGGGACCGAACAAATGCGCCGCCAGTTCGATATGCGGCAGGCTCAGGCGCACTTCTTCGAAGGACGGGTTCATGCGCAGTCCTTGTCCTGACGACCTTCCCAGCGATTGAACAGATTCTTCAGCAGTCGTGCGGTGTCCTGCGGACGTTCCAGCGGAAACATATGCCCGCCGGGCATGCTCAGTAATTCACCCTGCGGCAGGCGCGAAACGAAACTGCCGTGATGACGCATCACCACGCGACTCTTATGCCCGCGTACCACCGCCAGCGGCACTTTCAGTTGCCGGGTGCGGCCCGGACTGGTGTGCGGCACGCCGCGATAGATGCTGATTTCGGTGGCCGGATCGAAGCGCAGGCGCAACTTGTCGCCGACCTGGTGCAAACCGTGTTGCAGGTAGGCATCGAAGCACTCCGGATCAAAACCGCGGAACAGGGTTTTACCCGCAAAGTAGCTGCGTGCACTGGCGAGGTCGGCAAACTCTTCGCGGCGGCCAAGTGTGCGGCCGGCGGGGGTCAGTTTGTCGATGAAACCGAAGCGCTTGGCGGCGCGGATCACCCATTGGTCGGTGCGGGTCAGCACCGGCGAATCGAGCATCACCACGCCCCGATACAGCTCAGGGCAACGCAGCGCCGCGTGCAGGTGCAACACGCCGCCAAAGGAATGACCGACGCCCCACACCGGTTGATCCTGTTGCTGCAAATGGTGGATCAGTTCGTCAACCAGGTTGTACCAGTTGTCGTCCGCCGGGAAACGCGGGTCATGAGCATGCAGTTCCAGATGCGCGACCCGATACTCGGGCGCCAGCGCCGCGAACAACTTGCCATAGGTGCCCGAGGGAAACCCGTTGGCGTGGGTGAAAAAGATCGGCTGCGACATGCTGGTAAATCCATGAGCGGAAACATGCCGCTGATTGTCCGCAAGAGCGCGCCCCTGAGCAATGACCGTAACTGCCAGGAATGATGACAGTCCGGTCACGGCTATGGATGCATCGGACTTCAACGTGCCGGCGGCTGCTCGCCCAGCGGCACCACCGCCATGGTCAGGCGTGAGACACAGCTGGCCTTGCCTTCATCGCTGGTCAGGCGGATGTCCCAGACATGCGTGGTGCGGCCGATATGAATCGGCCTGGCCACCGCCGTCACTCGCCCACTGCGCAAGCCGCGCAAGTGGTTGGCGTTGATCTCCAGGCCCACGCAATAGAACTTGCTGGCATCGATGCACAGGTAACTGGCCATCGAGCCAACGGTTTCCGCCAGCACCACCGAGGCGCCGCCATGCAGCAGACCGTAAGGCTGGTGAGTGCGATGATCGATAACCATGCTCGCCGTCAGCGATTCTTCGTCGAAAGACTCAAAACGGATATCCAGCACTTCGCCGATGGTGTTTTTCTGGATTGCGTTCAACTGCTCGATGTTCGGAGTGGTGCGCCACAAGGTCATCGCAGGCTTCCTTTGTTGTTTTGATCGTTACTCAATCCTGCCACAGCACCGCCTCGCTGCGCTCGCTCCATTCTGCAAACTGCGCACCGTAGGTGTCTTCGATGACATTGCGCTTGATCTTCAACGTCGGCGTGAGAAAGCCGTTTTCCACCGCCCAGCTGTCCTTGACCACCACCAGTCGCCGCAGCCGCTCATGCTTGTCGAGCACGGCGTTGACCTCCTCCAGCAGTTTCTCCAGGCTCGAATGCAGACTCGCCCGGCCCTCTTCCTGATGGACCGTCGAGAGTACGCACAAGCCCAGCGGCGCACTCAGACCATCGCCCACCACGCAGACCTGCTCGATTCGCGAGTGCACCGCCAGACGGTTCTCAATCGGCGCCGGGGCCACGTATTTGCCTTTGCTGGTCTTGAAGATCTCCTTGAGCCGCCCGGTCAGGCGCAGGCGCCCCTCGGCGTCCTGCTCGCCCTTGTCACCAGTACGCAGGAAGCCGTCCTCGGTGAGGGTTTCGGCGGTTTTCTGCGGCTCCTTGAAATAACCGAGCATGTTCGCCTGACTGCGCACCTGCACCTCGCCGGACTCGTCGATACGCACTTCGACCTCCGGACACGGCCTGCCAATCCAGCCTTGTTTGTACTGGCCCGGCAGGCAGATATGCGAGTAGCCGCAACTCTCGGTCATGCCATAGACCTCCAGCACATCAAGGCCAAGCTTCTGATACCAGGTGAGCAAGGTCTGTGGCACCGGCGCCGCACCGGACAGGGCGACGCGTAATGCGTCGAGCCCCAACCCGGCCAACACCTTGTGCCCTACCCGCTTGCCAATCAACGGCAGGCCCAGCAGGAAATCCAGGCGTTTGGCCGGGATTTTGCCGTACACGCCCATCTGGAACCTGGTCCAGATCCGCGGCACGCCGAACATTGCCGTCGGCCGCGCCCGCTGCAGATCGGTGATAAAGGTGTCGAGGCTTTCAGCAAAAAACACGGTTTGCCCGGTGTAGATCGAGGCCAGCTCGACGAACATCCGTTCGGCGACATGGCACAGCGGCAGGTACGACAGCAGCCGGTCGTTCTCGTTGAGGCCGAACAGCTGCGTGCCACGAGTGGTGGCAAACCCCAGATTGGCAAAACTGTGCATCACGCCCTTGGGCAGCCCGGTGGTACCGGAGGTATAGATGATGGTTGCCAGTTGGTCGGCCGCCGGGCGCGGATCGTCCTGGATCGGCGAGCGCTTCAGCAACTCGTCCCAACTGAAATCGAACGTGCCGGGCGGATGCAGCGGCAGGCTGATGGTTGGCAGCCCCGACGCAATCCCTTTGGACATCCCGGGCCAGTCATCGAGTTTGCCGATGAACGCCAGCACACTCTCCGAATGCGTGAGGACCTGAGCCACGGAGTCTGCTGTGAGGTTGGGATACAGCGGCACCGAGACGTGCCCGGCCATCCAGATCGCCAGATCGGCAATGATCCAGTGCGCGCAGTTTTTCGAGATCAGCGCGATGTGGCTGCCTTGCGGCAATTCCCGGGCGCGCAGCCAGTGCGCGGCGCAACGGGCCTGATGGCCGACATCGGCCCAGGTCAGGGTCTCGACCTGCCCGCCGCCGATGGGCTGCACGAGAAAACGCTGGCGCGGGTGCCGGGCCTCACGTTCGTAAAACACGTCCAGCGGCAAACGGAATGCGGCAGACATGCGACTCGCTCCTGTTTTTAGGTCTGGAGCAAGCGTAGTCAACCAAGCAAGTGCTTGGTTGGAAAATTCAAACAAATAATTTCAACTGACTATGAGGTCACCTGTGGGAGCGGGCTTGCTCGCGAATGCGGTGTATCAGTGACATTTACAGTGGCTGACACACCGCATTCGCGAGCAAGCCCACTCCCACAAGGGATCAGCGTCAGGGGTGCTTGAGGCTGTTAAGCGTCATCGAGCCGATCAGCAGTTCAGGGCTTTCCAGCTCAGCCAGGCCAGCGGTGCTGACCTTCTCCGGCGGATACCCGGCGCCATGCTGCAGATAGCTGAGCAGATTGCCCACCAGCGGGTTGTGGCTGACCAGCAGCACATTGCTCACCGAGACCAGTTGATCGGTGACCTTGTCCGGGTCGGTCTCCGGCGTCAGCCACTCGACAGTGCGAATCTCCGGCTCGAAACCCAGCGCCTCGCGGACAATCTGCGCGGTCTGCTGCGCACGCAGATAAGGGCTGGCGTAGATCGCGGTCAGCGGCTGGCCGATCAACCGGGCCGCACTGCTCAAGGCTTCCTTGCGACCGTGCTCGGTCAGCTCCCGCTCGGAGTCGGGTCGCGAGCCATAAGGCTCGGCCTCACCGTGACGCAATACCCAGAGTTTCATAGCTTGGGTTCCTCATCTCGGGCCGGATGCGGTGCTGGCGGCACGGCGTGCGGCGCTTCACCTTCCGGGGCGCGCGGGGTTGGCCAGTCGGCGAACGGCCACGGTTTCTGGTCGCTGTGAAAGCTGCCGAAGCGGCCGATCTGCGCCAGAAACTGGCTCAGGCTGTCGCCAAAATTCATCAGGCCGGCGCTCGGCGCGCCATAAATCAAACGATAGATCAGTTGCACCAGCACCACCGCGCCGAGGATGAACTGCGCCACTTGCCAGACCAGCACGTAGACGATCATCCACAGCACCCGCAGGAGGATGGATTCGTACTTGGCTTCGGTTTTCGGATCGTTCATGGCTCGCTTCCTGTTGAATCAGTTGAAACCGCTGGTGGAAATAAAGTCGACATCGGTTTTCGGCTCGGCACGCATCAGTAGACCGATCACCTGTTCCAGCGTGCGTCCTTCAAACAGGATCGCATGCAGCCCGGCGACCAGCGGCATGTACACGCCAACTTCTTGGGACTTGGCCTTGAGCACTTTCAGGGTGTTCACGCCTTCGGCGACTTCGCCCAGGCGCGACACCGCTTCATCAAGGCTCAAGCCCTGACCGAGGGCAAACCCGACCTGATAGTTACGGCTCTTGGGCGACGAGCAGGTGACGATCAAGTCACCGACCCCGGCCAGCCCGAGGAAGGTCATCGGGTTCGCGCCCTGATTCACCGCAAACCGGGTCATCTCGGCCAAGGCGCGAGTGATCAGCATGCTCTTGGTGTTCTCGCCCATCTCCAGCGCTACCGCCATGCCGGCGATGATTGCATAGACGTTTTTCAACGCGCCGCCCAGCTCAACACCGAAGCGGTCGGCACTGGCGTAAACGCGAAAAGTGCGACCATGCAGCGCGGCCTGCACCTGTTTGCACAGTTCTTCGTCTTCACTGGCGACCACGGTGGCGGTCAGCGCGTGCTCGGCGATCTCACGCGCCAGGTTCGGCCCGGACAACACGCCGATACGCGCCTGCGGGGCGATCTCTTCGAGGATCTGGCTCATCAGTTTGAACGTGTGGGCTTCGATGCCCTTGGTCAGGCTGACCAGCATCTTGCCGCTCAAGCGCTCGGCATGGGCGGCCAGCACCGTGCGCAGCGCGCTTGATGGCAGCGCGACGAAGCACAGTTCGCAGGCGTCGAGGGTTGCCTGCAGGTCAGTGACGGCGGTCACTCCCGGCAGAATCTTGATGCCTTTGAGGTAACGCGGGTTTTCGCGATTGACCCGGATGGCCTCGGCCTGCTCGGGGTCACGCATCCACTGCCGGACTTGATGGCCGTTCTCGGCCAAAAGATTGGCCACGGCGGTACCAAAACTTCCGCCTCCCAGGACCGCAATCGGGCGCTGTTCAGTCATATGCAATCCGTTAATCCATACCAGTGGCGATGCCGGCATTATACGGGGCGACCGGGTCGCGGCCAGCCCCTGCGTCAATTACCGGCACTTGTAGGAAGAAGACCAATAAAACCGAGGAAAATGCCCGCATCGTGACTGGAAAACTCGCTGCCCTCGGTTAACATGCGCGCCAATTCATTGTGATCAAGGCTGTGTCGTGTCTTTTGGCTCTCACCCTTCGCGTTCGTCCCTGTTACTGGCGCTGTTGTTCAGCCCGGTATTGCAGGCGGACGACCTGTTTGTCGACAGCGAAACGCTGCCGCAGGTGCTGACGGCCACGCGCCTGAAACAGACGCCAGCGGAAGTGCCGGGGAGCATGACCGTCATCGACAGTGAATTGATCAACGCCAGCGGCGCCCGCGACATCAGCGAACTGCTGCGCCTGGTGCCGGGGATGATGGTCGGCAACATCAGCGGCAATCAGGCGGCGGTCAATTATCACGGGACCAATGCCAGTGAAGCGCGACGCATGCAGGTGTTGATCGATGGCCGCTCGGTGTACCGCGCGGGCCTCGCCACGGTGGACTGGAGCGACATTCCGGTGGCCATGGAAGACATCGAGCGCATCGAGGTTTTCCGTGGGCCGAACACCGTCAGCTATGGCGCCAACGCGCTGATGGCGGTGGTCAACATCATCACCCGCAACCCGGCGGACAGCCACGGCACGCGACTGAAGTACACCCGCGGCCAGCGCGGCATCAACGATTTCTATGCCAGCCAGGGCACCGGCTGGAATGGCGGCGATCTGCGTCTGTCGCTGTCCGGCCAGGAAGACGACGGCTTCGACAGCGACCGCACTGGTGCCGATTATCGTGACAGCCGTCGCTTGAACCGCTTCAGCCTCGCCGTCAGCCATACCCTGAGTGACAACCAGAGCCTCGACTGGCAGGTCAACGCGAAGGATGGCACCAATCAGCGACCTTACACCTACCGCCCGGTGTTCTCGGGGATTACCGCTGCCGGGAACAATTCTGACGTGGTGGCCAAGGATTACGCCGGCTCGGTGCGCTGGAATCTCGACATCAATCCGCAACACAGCCTTTATATACAAGGTTCGGCCCAGCACTGGGATCGCCAGCAAGTGTGGCGCGCCTGCGATGCCGAAGTGTCGTTCAGCCCGCAGCTGACGCAGTTGTGGCAGCTGAACCCGAACTACACCGAACGCCTGGCGCGCAACATCACCCGCTTCACCGGCCCCGGCCCGGAGGCTGGCACCCCACAGGAAATGGCCCTGGCCAATCAAGTGCTGGATCAGTGGCGCAACGGTGCCAGCCAGACCCTGTGCGGCGACATCGACCAAAGCGCCCGGGAGTCGCGCTACGACCTCGAATTGCAGGACACCCTCAGCCTGTCCGACAGTCTGCGACTGGTCAGCGGCATGAACTATCGTTACGACCGGGCCGATTCCGAGACCTACTTCAACGGCACGCTGGACGACACCACTTGGCGAGTGTTCGGCCAACTGGAATGGCGCGCCAGCGAACACTGGCTGTTGCAGGGCGGCGCAATGTTCGAAAACACCCAACTGATCGGCAGTTCGCTGACGCCCCGGTTCGCGGTCAATTACCTGATCAATCCGCGCCATGGCCTGCGCGCGGTGTACTCGGAGGCGATCCGCTCGCCGGACATGTTCGAGAACAACGTCAACTGGAGCTATCAGGTGAGCAACCTGCGGCCCTCGGCCTACGGTCAGTCTTCAGCCCGCTACTTCGTCAAGACACGCGGCCCGGGCGATCTCGATCAGGAGCACATGCGCTCGCGCGAGCTGGGCTACAACGGCTATTTCGCCGAGCTGGGGCTGGCGGTCGATGTGAAGCTGTTCTACGACGAAATCACCGGGATGATCAGCGAGCCGCTGCGCAATAACCAGTACATCGCCAGCAACGCCAACAGCTCACGTTTTCGCGGCACTGAAACCCAGCTCGACTGGCGTCTGAGCATGATCGATCGCCTGCGCTTCACGTACGCTTTCGTCGATGCCGAGGCAAGCAATCCACTGGATCAGCAATTCACCTCACGCAACAGCGGCTCCGCCGGTTGGTTGCGCGATTGGGGGCACGGCTGGAACAGCGCCCTCTTCTATTACGGCGACAACGCGCTCAACGGCTACCGCTTCGAGCGAGTCGACACGCGCATCGCCAAACGCATCGCTTTGGGCAAGGCTCAATTGCAACTGGCCGGCGTCCTGCAACAGCGGCTCGATAACGAGCCGACCACCTTCGTCGACAACAATTACGACGAGCGCCGGGTGATGTATTTCAGCGCCGAGCTGGAGTTCTAAGGTGCGCTACGGCACGGCAAACAAGACGCCAACCCTTGGCCACTGGCTGGCCGGTGCCTGTCTGTTTTTGACCGCGTGGCTGCACGGCGTGGCGGTGCAAGCGGCCGATATTCTGCTGACCGGCGCCGAAGAAAGTCCTGGCGTGCAGGCCTTCGTCCAGGCCTTGAGCGAGCTGCGCCCCACCGATAACGTGCGGTTCCAGCCATTGGCCAGCCTGCCGGCGCCGGGCAAGTTGCCGAACAACCTGCGGATGATTCTGCTCGACCTGCCCAGCCTCGATTGGCGTCTTAAAGAGCCTCAGGGACCGGCGACGCTGGTGTTGCGCATCAGCCGCCTGCAAGCCCGGCAGCGCTTGGGGGGCGCGCAACCGGCGCACTTGAGCCTGCTGTGGAGCGATCCACCGCTGGGCCGGCAACTGCAATTGATCCAGCGGATTCTGCCGCAGGCGCGGCGGGTCGGCGTGCTGTTCGACCAACACAGCGAATTCCTGCTCAAGGAGCTGCGCCAGGCCGCCGTTCCGCTCAATCTGCAGATCGTCAGCCAGCGCTGGGACAACACTCAGGACAGCCGCCCGTTGCAGACAGTGCTGAAAAACAGTGACGTGCTGCTGGGCCTCGACGACCCGGACCTGTACAACCCGAAAACCGCGAAAAACCTGCTGCTCAGCAGCTACTCGCGGCAAATCGCCCTGGTCGGGCCAAACGCGGCGTTTGTCCGTGCCGGCAGCCTGGCCAGCACGTACAGCGATCAGCCCGATTGGCTGGCGATCCTCGACGAGTTGCTCGACCGCCCTCCGGCCACGTGGCCGCGAACCCTGTATCCGCAACGTTTTAAAGTTTCAAGTAATGCGCAGGTCGCTCGTTCCCTGGGTATCGAGCCAATCGATGAAGCGTCTGTTGCCCGCCAGTTGGCTGAAGGAGAAAGCCACCCATGAATCTGCGTCGCCGCTGGGACATCAACACCCGCACGCAACTGATCAGCCTGGGCCCTGCGCTGCTGCTCACGCTGTTGCTGATCAGTTTCTTTACCTTCGTGCGCATCCAGGATTTGCGTCAGGAGCTCAATCACACCGGGCAACTGATCGCCAATCAACTGGCCCCCGCCACCGAGTACGGGGTGATTTCCGGCAACAACGAAGTGCTGGAAAGCCTGCTCAAAGCGACACTGGCTACACCGAACGTTCGCTTCATCGAGGTGCAGGACAGCGCCAACCGGATTCTGGCCTACGTTGAACAAGCCTCTGACACACACAACCGACCGCATCAGGTCGAAGTGTTCCAGGCACCGGTGCGTCTGCAACGGATCGCCTTGAACAGCGATTTTTTCCACGACGCCAAAGCCAGCATCAACGTGACCAGCGAGGATTATCTGGGCCGGGTGATCGTCGGCCTGTCCAACGATGCCTTCAGTCAGCGCCAACAGGAAATCCTGCTCAAGGCAGGGATACTGGCGTTGTTCGCCCTGCTCTTCACTTTTGTTCTGGCGCGGCGTCTGGCCGGCAGCCTGTCGGCGCCGATTCGCGATATCGGCAACGCGGTCAAGGCGATTCAACAGGGTGACTACAAAACCCCGCTGCCGATTGTCGATGACACCGAACTAGGCGCCCTGTCGCAGCACATCAACAACCTCGCCCAGGCACTGGAGCAGGCCAGCCGCGAACAGCATCAGGCGATGGCGCAACTGATCCAGACCCGCGAAGAAGCGGAAAAAGCCAACAACGCCAAATCCGATTTCCTGGCGATGATGAGCCACGAACTGCGCACGCCCATGAACGGGGTGCTGGGCATGTTGCAGTTGCTGGAAACCACGGACATGACCGAGGAGCAGATCGAGTATGCAGCGCTCGCTTCGGAGTCCACCGAGCATCTGCTGAAAGTCATCAACGACATTCTCGACTTCTCGCGGATCGAACGCTCGGAGCTGGAGCTTGAGCACATCCCGTTCAACCTCGCCGACCTGATCGGCGCTTGCGCCCAGTCGTTCCAGCACAGCGCAGCCCAGCGGGGCCTGGACCTGAACCTGCGGATTCCCGAGGACATGCGCGACTTGCAGGTGCAGGGTGACCCGACGCGGATCCGGCAGATTCTGGTCAATCTGGTGGGCAACGCCTTGAAGTTCACCGAGCGCGGCCGGGTCAGCATCGAAGCGCAGTGGCAGTCGCTGGATCACGAACTGCTGTGGTTCACCTGTTCGGTGCGCGACAGCGGCATCGGGATCTCCTCGCAAAGCCTGGAGTTGATGTTCGACGCGTTCCAGCAAGCCGACAGTTCGATTTCGCGGCGTTATGGCGGTACCGGACTCGGCTTGCCGATCGCCCGTACCCTGGCCGAACGCATGGGTGGGACGTTGCGTGCGCAAAGTGAAGAAGGCCGGGGCTCGGTGTTCACCCTGGAAATCCCGCTGGCCTTATATAAGCAGACGTTGCCGCAACTGGCGGCACCGCGTGCGGCCAATGGCAACGGGCACGGTGAGGGGCGCAATGTGTTGCTGGTGGAGGACAATCCGGTCAACCAGACCGTCATCGAGGCAATGTTGCGCAGCCTGGGCTTTACTGTGAGCGTCGCCACCGACGGCGCGCAGGCGGTACGCAGCGCCGAAGGCAATGATTTTGAAGTGATTCTGATGGATTGCCGTCTGCCGATCATCGACGGGTATGAGGCTACCCGGCAGATCCGTCTGCTGCCCGGACGCAGTGACGTGCCAATCATCGCGCTGACCGCCAACGCGTTGCAGGGGGACCGCGAAACCTGCCTGTCGGCGGGCATGAACGATTATCTGGCGAAGCCGTTCAAACGCAATGACCTACAACAGATTCTGCAGCGCTGGGTGCAGTAGTGACGGTTTTTCGACCATCTGCGACTGGCGTGAAAAGCGAAAGTGCGGCAGTCTTAGGCACCCGAACGAGCCTCAAAAGGGGCTTGAATAAAAATTTCAGTGCACAAGTGTACATTCATGTCCTTGGTGCTGTGACTTTCACCACAACGCAATAGTCTATGAGTAGGCTGCCGGTACGAGGCATGAACGCGTCGATCGGCCGGGAAGATTTGCCCCACCTGCCGCATGGGATTATTGAGGAGCTCGCATGACCAAACAAAACGCCTTTACTCGGGAAGATCTGCTGCGCTGCAGTCGCGGTGAGCTGTTCGGCCCGGGTAACGCGCAACTGCCCGCCCCGAACATGCTGATGGTGGATCGCATCACCCTGATCAGCGAAGAAGGCGGCAAGTACGGCAAAGGTGAATTGGTCGCCGAGCTGGATATCAACCCTGACCTGTGGTTCTTCGCGTGCCACTTCGAAGGCGATCCGGTGATGCCGGGCTGCCTGGGTCTGGACGCCATGTGGCAACTGGTCGGCTTCTTCCTGGGCTGGCAAGGCCTGCCGGGCCGCGGCCGTGCGCTGGGTTCGGGCGAAGTGAAATTCTTCGGCCAGGTGCTGCCGACCGCCAAGAAAGTCACCTACAACATTCATATCAAACGCGTCCTCAAGGGCAAGCTGAACCTGGCCATCGCCGATGGTTCGGTGACTGTCGACGGTCGCGAAATCTACACCGCCGAAGGCCTTCGCGTCGGCGTGTTCACCTCCACTGACAACTTCTAAGGGTTATTCGCATGCGCCGCGTCGTTATCACTGGTCTGGGCATTGTTTCGTGCCTGGGCAATGACAAAGAGACCGTCTCCGCTAACCTGCGTGCAAGCCGCCCTGGCATCCGGTTCAACCCGGAATATGCTGAAATGGGTCTGCGTAGCCAGGTTTCCGGCTCCATCGACCTCAACCTTGAAGAACTGATCGATCGCAAGATCTATCGTTTCGTCGGCCACGCAGCGGCTTATGCCTACCTGGCCATGAAAGACGCCATCGCTGACTCCGGCCTGACCGAAGAGCAAGTGTCCAACCCGCGTACCGGCCTGATCGCCGGCTCCGGCGGCGCGTCGACCCTGAACCAGATGGAAGCGCTGGACATCCTGCGCGAAAAAGGCGTGAAACGCGTTGGTCCATACCGTGTAACGCGGACCATGAGCAGCACCGTTTCCGCGTGCCTGGCCACACCGTTCAAGATCAAGGGCCTGAACTACTCCATCGCATCTGCCTGCGCCACCAGTGCTCACTGCATCGGTACCGCCATGGAACAGATCCAGATGGGCAAGCAGGACATCGTCTTCGCCGGTGGCGGTGAAGAAGAGCACTGGAGCCAGTCGTTCCTGTTCGACGCCATGGGCGCCCTGTCCAGCAAGCGCAACGACACCCCGCAACAGGCATCCCGTGCCTACGACGCCGACCGTGACGGTTTCGTCATCGCTGGCGGTGGCGGTATGGTCGTGGTTGAAGAGCTGGAACACGCTCTGGCCCGTGGCGCCAAGATCTACGCTGAAATCGTTGGCTACGGTGCAACGTCCGACGGCTACGACATGGTTGCCCCAAGTGGCGAAGGCGCGATCCGCTGCATGCAGATGGCAATGTCCACCGTCGACACCCCGATCGACTACCTGAACACCCACGGCACCTCGACTCCGGTCGGTGACGTCGCGGAAATGAAAGGTGTGCGTGAAGTGTTCGGCGACAAGGCTCCAGCGATCAGCTCGACCAAGAGCCTGTCCGGTCACTCCCTGGGCGCCGCCGGCGTTCACGAAGCGATCTACTGCATGCTGATGATGGAAGGCAACTTCATTGCCGGTTCCGCCAACATCGACGAGCTGGACCCTGAAGTGGCCGATCTGCCGGTGCTGACCAAGACCCGCGAAAACGCCACCATCAACACCGTGATGAGCAACAGCTTCGGCTTCGGCGGCACCAACGCCACGCTGGTACTGAAGCGCTGGGAAGGCAAGTAATTCCTCCCGCTTGAGCCACACATGAAAACGCCCCGACTGGTTCGGGGCGTTTTTTTTGGTCTGCAGAAAGTAGCAGCCACACAGCAATACCCTGTGGGAGCGGGCTTGCTCGCGAATGCGTTTTTTCAGTAAACATCTTCACTCCTGATCCGCCGCATTCGCGAGCAAGCCCGCTCCCGCAGGGGATTTTTAGTGCGTCTGGAGATGAAACTTCTGTCATGAAACCTTGCGCCATGCGACCGAATGTCGCGGATTTAGCGGGCTGTAGCACTGTTGCGGTTTTCGCAAGAATACATTGCACAAATCAGCCGTTTACTTAGCAAGCTAACAAATCATATAAAAGAGTCCTGCACACGCCTTGATGCAGATAACTTGAGATTTGGAGCTAGCAGATGACTGTAAAAGTAACTGAACGCGACGATTCACACATGTCCCATGAAGGCGTAGCCGCCGGCGTACGAATCTGGGATGTGCATCAACAAGACTTGCTGGTCGGCATGTTCCACAACGAGATCGATGCCCACAACTACAAGGCCGAACTGGAAGTGCTGGAGCAACAACGCGAAGCCCGCTCCTCCTGAATCAACCACAGCATTGAAAACGACAAACCCCGCCATGAGCGGGGTTTGTCGTTGTTACAGCTTTATCGATTTACCACATCAGGTCATCAGGGATCTGATAGGCCGCGTACGGATCATCCTCGGCATTGACCTCTTCGGTCTGCACGTTGAGCTGGACGATGCGCTGCGGGTCGCGCTCCTGGATCTTCAGGGCCGCTTCACGGGGGATCACTTCGTAGCCACCGGCATGGTGCACGATTGCCAGCGAGCCGCTGCTGAGCTTGTTGCGCATCAGCGTATTGACCGAGATGCGCTTGACCTTCTTGTCATCGACAAAGTTGTAGTAGTCCTCGGTGGTCAGCTTCGGCAGACGCGAGACTTCGATCAACTGCTTGACCTGCGCGGCACGGGCCTTGGCCTCGGCTTTCTCTTGCTGCTGACGGTTCAGCTCCTGGTCGCGCTTGACCTTCTCGGCCATGGCTTCCTGGGCGGCGCGTTGCTGCGAATCATCCAGCTCGGCCTGCCCCTTGTGGGCCAGACGCTGTTGCTTCTGTTTGTCTTTGCTGACCTGCTTGGCCTGCTTTTGGTTGACCAGGCCTGCTTTGAGCAACTGGTCGCGAAGGGAAATACTCATGGGCTTACTCACTTGGGCAGTTGCTCAGCCGCAGCTGGGCGCATTCTTTTCCTGACGTTTGGCTTCACCCCACAGGGCGTCCAACTCTTCGAGGGTGCAATCTTCCATGGGACGATGGGTGTCGCGCAATGCCTGTTCGATAAATCGGAAACGTCTTTCGAACTTGCCGTTGGCGCCCCGCAGCGCGGTTTCCGGATCGACCTTCAGATGCCGGGCCAGGTTGACCACGGAAAACAGCAGGTCACCGATCTCGTCAGCCACGGCGACGGGATCGTTTTCGGACATGGCTTCGAGGACCTCATCGAGTTCTTCACGCACCTTGTCCAGCACCGGCAGCGCATCCGGCCAATCGAAACCGACCTGTCCGGCGCGTTTTTGCAACTTGGCCGAACGGGACAGCGCCGGCAACGTTGCAGGCACGTCATCAAGCAGTGACAGTTGCTCGGGCGCGGCGGATTTCTCGGCGCGCTCTTCGGCCTTGATCTCTTCCCAACGCTGCTTGACCTGCGCCTCGCTCAGACGCGGCACGTCCAGCGGCGCATACAGATCGCCGGTCGGGAATACATGCGGATGACGACGGATCAGCTTGCGGGTGATGCTGTCGACCACCCCGGCAAATTCGAAGCGCCCTTCTTCCCGGGCCAACTGACTGTAATAGACGACCTGAAACAGCAGATCGCCCAACTCGCCCTGCAAATGATCGAAGTCGCCACGCTCGATGGCATCGGCCACTTCGTAGGCTTCTTCAAGGGTGTGCGGGACGATGGTCGCGTAGGTCTGCTTGATGTCCCACGGGCAACCGAACTGCGGGTCGCGCAGACGGTTCATCAGGTGGAGCAGGTCTTCAAGGCTATAGATCATTTTTCTGTCTCACCACAAAACCATTGTGGGAGCGAACCTGCTCGCGAAAGCGCTGTGCCTGCAACAATGATGTCGACTGACACACCCTCTTCGCGAGCAAGCCCGCTCCCACAGTTGATCAGCGCCGGTCTTCAAGGGGTACGGTTACGCCGCGTCTCGATGATGTTCGGCAACTGCGAAATCCGCCCCAGCAAGCGTCCCAGCGCATCCAGTCCGGGAATCTCGATGGTCAGGGACATCAGCGCCGTGTTGTCTTCCTTGTTCGAGCGGGTGTTGACCGCCAGCACGTTGATGCGCTCGTTGAGCAGCACCTGCGAGACGTCACGCAGCAGACCGGAACGGTCGTAAGCACGGATGACGATGTCCACCGGATAGGTGAGCACCGGCACCGGGCCCCAGCTGACCTGAATGATCCGCTCCGGCTCACGCCCGGCCAGTTGCAGCACCGAGGCGCAGTCCTGACGGTGAATGCTCACACCACGGCCCTGGGTGATGTAGCCGACGATCGCGTCGCCCGGTAGCGGCTGGCAGCAGCCGGCCATCTGCGTCATCAGGTTGCCGACGCCCTGGATCTGAATGTCGCCGCGCTTGCCCGGTTTGTAGCCGGTGGCTTTGCGCGGAATCAGCTCCAGCTGTTCGTTGCCGCGCTCCGGCTCGACCAGTTGCTGCGCCAGATTGACCAGTTGCGCCAGGCGCAAGTCGCCAGCGCCGAGGGCGGCGAACATGTCTTCGGCGGTTTTCATGTTGGCCTTGTCGGCCAGCTTGTCGAAATCCACCGCCGGCAGGCCGAGACGCGTCAGTTCGCGTTCGATCAGGGTTTTACCGGCCGCAACGTTCTGATCGCGAGCCTGCAACTTGAACCAGTGAACGATCTTCGCCCGCGCCCGCGAGGTGGTGACGTACCCGAGGTTGGAGTTCAGCCAGTCGCGGCTCGGCGTACCGTGCTTGCTGGTGATGATCTCGACCTGCTCACCGGTCTGCAGGCTGTAGTTGAGCGGCACGATGCGCCCGTTGATCTTCGCACCACGGCAGTTGTGGCCGATTTCGGTGTGCACACGGTAGGCGAAGTCCAGCGGCGTCGCGCCCTTCGGCAAATCGATGGCGTGACCGTCGGGGGTGAAGATGTAGACCCGATCCGGTTCGATGTCGACCCGCAGCTGTTCGGCCAGACCACCGATGTCGCCCAGTTCTTCGTGCCACTCGAGGACCTGACGCAGCCAGGAGATTTTCTCTTCGTAGTGGTTGGAGCCGGATTTGACGTCGGTGCCCTTGTAGCGCCAGTGCGCGCACACACCAAGTTCGGCCTCTTCGTGCATCGAGTGCGTACGGATCTGCACTTCAAGCACTTTGCCCTCAGGGCCGATCACTGCGGTGTGCAGCGAGCGGTAGCCGTTCTCTTTCGGGTTGGCGATGTAGTCGTCGAACTCTTTCGGGATGTGCCGCCACAGGGTGTGGACGATACCGAGCGCGGTGTAGCAGTCGCGCATTTCCGGCACCAGCACGCGCACTGCACGCACGTCGTAGATCTGGCTGAACTCCAGACCCTTGCGCTGCATTTTGCGCCAGATCGAATAGATATGTTTGGCCCGGCCGCTGATGTCGGCGTCGACGCCGGTGGCCTGCAATTCGTCCTTGAGCTGGGTCATCACGTCGGCGATGAAACGCTCACGATCCAGCCGCCGCTCGTGGAGCAACTTGGCGATCTGTTTGTATTGATCCGGTTCCAAGTAGCGGAAGGACAAGTCCTCCAATTCCCATTTGATATGACCGATGCCGAGGCGGTGCGCGAGCGGCGCATAGATGTCGAAGACTTCCCGGGCGACCCGGTTGCGTTTTTCGTCGTCGGCGGTTTTCACCGCGCGGATCGCACAAGTGCGCTCGGCGAGCTTGATCAGTGCGACGCGCACGTCGTCGACCATTGCCACCAGCATCTTGCGCAGGTTTTCCACCTGGCCCTGAGTGCCCATCACCATCGACTGGCGCGGGCTGAGGCTGGCACTGATCGCCGCCATGCGCTGCACGCCGTCGATCAGCTTGGCCACCACCGGGCCGAAGCGCTGGCTGACCGCCGCAAGTTCGATCTGGCCTTCACGGACGCCACGGTACAGCACCGCCGCAACCAGCGAGTCCTGATCGAGCTTGAGGTCGGCGAGAATCTCGGCGATCTCAAGACCGGTGCTGAAACTGCCGCTGCCCTCGGCCCACAGATTCTTTGCGGCGTTGGACTGCTGCTCGGCCTCGCGAGCGAACTCGCAGGCCTCTTTCAAGGCTTCGCGATCCAGTGCCATGTCGACACTGACCGCGTGATCGAGCCAAGCCTCGAGATTGATACTGCCGTCGGTGTTGATCGGCTGGTGTGCTCTCACCTGTACCATCTTGCTTTACCTTCCCTACGACGCAGATTCAATGCGTCAAATCGCTGATCCTCATTGTCCGTTTGCGCTCGCGGGGCCAAAGCGAGCGCTGCGCGGACAGATCAGACAGATTCAGACGAGCCATCCTGGCTCGCTTCAAATAACGCCATGGCCTCGACATGCGCCGTCTGAGGAAACATATCGAGAATCCCGGCACGTTTTAACCGGTAGCCCTGCTTGATCAATTCGACCGTATCGCGCGCCAGAGTTGCAGGGTTGCACGACACATACACCAACCGCTCGGCACCCAGGGTCGCGAGCTTGCGCACCACCTCGAAAGCACCGTCACGCGGTGGGTCCAAGAGTACCGCAGAAAAGCCGTTTCCGATCCACTGGGCATCGGTCAAAGGCTGGGATAAATCGGCTTGAAAAAACTTTGTGTTATGCAAATTGTTGCTAGCGGCGTTCGCGGCGGCGCGGTCGACCATGGTCTGCACGCCTTCCACCGCCACCACTTCGCGCACGCTTTTGGCCAGCGGCAAGGCGAAATTGCCCAGACCGCAGAACAGGTCCAGCACGCGCTCGTCGCCGCGTGGTTTCAGCCAGTCCAGCGCCTGCGCCACCATCGCCTCGTTGACTCCGGCGTTGACCTGGATGAAGTCTCCCGGCCGCCAGGCCAGGTCCAGATCCCACTGTTCCAGACGATAGCCCAGCGACTGGGTAGCATCGACCGGTTGCGGCTCGCCCTCACCATGCAGCCACAACTGCGCTTCATGGAACTGGCAGAATTCCTTGAGAATCGTCAGGTCCGCTTCGGACAACGGAGCCATGTGCCGCAGCAGCACGGCCAGCGATGAACCGCTGAACAACTCGACATGCCCCAATGCTTGCGGCTTGCTCAAACGACGGAGCATCTGTGGCAAACGGGTCATGATCGGTTGCAAGGGCTGTACCAGCACCGGGCACTCGCTGATCGCGACGATGTCCTGGCTGCCGGCGGCGCGAAAACCGACTTCGAGTTGCTTCGCCTTCATGTCCCAACGCACGGCGATCCGCGCGCGACGACGATAGCCGAACTCCGGGCCACTCAATGGCGCGGCCCATTCATCAGGCGCGACGCCGGCGACCTTCGACAACTGCTCGGCGAGCATGCGCTGTTTCAGGGCAAGCTGTTCGTCGTGGGGCAAGTGTTGAACACTGCAACCGCCGCAGCGGCCGGCGTGCTGACAAGCGGCCGGACGGCGCAATTCGCTGGCCTTGAACACGCGTTCGGTACGCGCTTCGACCACTTTGCCGTGGGCGCCAAGCACCCGCGCTTCGACTTCTTCACCCGCCAGGGCGCCAAGAACGAACCAGGTGCGGCCTTCGAAAAACGCGATACCGCGACCGTCATTGGCCAGGCGCTCGATAGTCAAGCGCTGTTTTTTGCCGGTCGGAATTTGCGGGGCCTTGCTGCCACCGGTGGGCTGAAAGCGCAGGCCTCTCTCGTGCTTGGCCATCAGTTGGGCGCGTCGAAAATGCCGGTCGACAGGTAACGGTCGCCACGGTCACAGATGATCGCGACGATCACCGCGTTTTCAACTTCTTGGGACAGGCGCAGCATCGCTGCCACCGCACCGCCCGAGGACACACCACAGAAGATGCCTTCTTCGCGGGCCAGACGGCGGGTGACGTCCTCGGCTTCGCTTTGCGCCATGTCGACGATGCGGTCGACACGATCAGCCTGGTAGATCTTCGGCAGGTATTCCTGCGGCCAGCGACGGATGCCGGGAATGGCCGAGCCTTCCATCGGTTGCAGACCCACGATCTGCACGCTGTCGCTCTGCTCTTTGAGGTAGCGCGAGACGCCCATGATGGTCCCGGTGGTGCCCATCGAACTGACGAAATGGGTAATGGTGCCCTGAGTCTGGCGCCAGATTTCCGGGCCGGTGGTGGTGTAGTGGGCTTCAGGATTATCGCCATTGGCGAACTGGTCCAGCACTTTGCCACGACCCTCGGCTTCCATCCGCTGAGCGAGATCGCGAGCGCCTTCCATGCCCTCTTCCTGGCTGACCAGGATCAGCTCGGCGCCATAGGCGGTCATGGCGGCCTTGCGCTCGGCGCTGGAATTGTCCGGCATGATCAGGATCATTTTGTAACCCTTGATCGCGGCGGCCATGGCCAGTGCAATGCCGGTGTTGCCCGAGGTCGCCTCGATCAGCGTGTCGCCGACGTGGATCTGCCCGCGCAGTTCGGCACGGGTGATCATCGACAGCGCCGGACGGTCCTTGACCGAACCCGCCGGGTTGTTCCCTTCGAGCTTGAGCAATAGGGTGTTGCTGGTGGCACCGGGCAGGCGCTGCAAACGCACCAGCGGAGTGTTGCCGACGCAATCGGCGATGGTTGGGTACTGCAGGGTCATGGCGTATTCGCAATCCAGACGTGCGGGGGCGCCTATCATACCGGCAAACCCGCGCAGGCCATATCACGCAAAGTGCGGTGCTTATGGTTTATGGGAATAAGCAGAGTCCAGCGGTGAATCGAAGGGCCTCTTCGCGAGCAAGCCCGCTCCCACAGGGGGCCGCGGCCTTCACACAATCTGCGGACGACACACATCCACTGTGGGAGCGGGCTTACTCGCGAAGGCGTCCGTACCGACAACACTGCTATCTCACAGGGGGCCGGGGCCTTCACACAATCTGCGGACGACACACATCCACTGTGGGAGCGGGCTTGCTCGCGAAGGCGTCAGTGCTGATGACGCTGGTATCAGCCACCAGCCGCAGATTCAGACGCAACCCGGATCCGGCATTCTGCGCCCACAACATCCCGCCCTGCCTCTGCACCGCGTTCCTCGCAATGCTCAACCCCAGACCAAACCCGCCATCCCCCGGGCGCGAGCCGTCAAGGCGGGTGAAGGGCGAGAAGATCCGCTGCAGATCACCCTCGGCCACGCCACCGCCCTGATCCTCCAGCCACAAATGCCAGTAGTCACCCTCACGCCGCCCCTCCAGCCGAACGATGCCTCCCTCCGGCGAATGACGAATGGCATTGCGCAGAATGTTCTCCAGCGCCTGCGCCAAAGTGTTGAGGTGGCCGCGCACCCAGCACGACGACGGCACCGCGCACTGCAATTGCAGGCTCGGCCAGCCGCTTTCGTAACAGGCGTTGTCGGTGAGCATCTCCCACAGCGCCTGAATCTGGATCGCTTCGTCAGGCAGGGGCGCACGTTCGGTGTCGAGCCAGGCCAATTGCAGGGTGTCCTCGACCAGCCGCTGCATGCCATCGACTTCACGGCCAATGCGTTCGCGCAGTTGCAGCAGATCCTGTTCGCTCTCGCTGGCCACCCGCAGCCGGCTCAGCGGCGTGCGCAGTTCATGGGACAAGTCGCGCAGCAACTGCTGTTGCAGGGTGACGGTGGATTGCAGGCGTTCGGACATCGAGTCGAAGGCCCGCGCCAGTTCGCCGAGCTCGTCCGGGCGCTGGGTGATGCCGCTCGACAGGCGCACATTCAATTGATCGGCGCGCCAGGCGTTGGCCTGCTCGCGCAAGTTGTTCAGCGGCACCACCAGCAAGCGGTACAGGCCGATACACAGCAACAAGGTGAACAGCCCGGGAATCACCCCGTTGGTGATCACCCGCCAGAACACCCGGTACTTCCCCGGCAGGAAACGCTCGGGCAACTCGATCACCAGACTGCCGGCGGACGGGTCCTTGGGAAACGGCACGCGCAGCCACGGCCGCCCCTGTTTGTGGATCGGCCAATCGAGCCCGCGCAAGAAGGTCAGGTGCTGGATTTCCTGTTCATTCAGCGGATCGCTGCTCAACGACTGCAGGTTGCGGTCGATCACCCCGACCCAGCCCGCCTCGCGCAGCTCCATGCTCTGCAACCAGTTATCGATTGCGTCACGCTCGCCGCGCTGCCACGCCCCTTCCGCCTCGGCGGCATATCGGCTCAGCGTGCCGCGGGCCTCGTCGGAGAGGAACTGGTTGCGCTCCTCCATGTAACGGCCCCAGGACCAGCTCAACCAGATCATCAGCAGACAGAACGCCACCAGCAGACACGCCAGTTTCCAGAACAGCGAATGCCGCCCCGGCAGATCAGAGACTTTCATCGGACGCACTCAGCACATAGCCCTTGCCCCACACCGTACGCACTTCCCGCTCGGTGTAGCCGATGGCCTTGAGTTTGCGGCGGATCTGGCTGATGTGCATGTCGAGGCTGCGGTCGTGGGCCGCATAGCCGCGCTGCAACACATGCTGATAGAGGAAAGCCTTGCTCAGCACCTCTTCATCGTTGCGATTGAGGGTTTCCAGCAACCGGTATTCGCTGCGGGTCAGGCCGGCTGCCTGTTCGTTATGGAAGACTTCGCACTGTTCATCGTCGAAACGCAGCGCGCCGCTGACCGTGGCTGGCGCAATGGCTGCCGGGCGCCGATCGAGTGCCACCCGCCGCAGGATCGCCTCGATCCGCACATGCAGCTCGGCCATGCTGAACGGCTTGGGCAGGTAATCGTCGGCCCCCAGGCGAAAACCGCTGATGCGATCGGCCTCGGCGCCCAGGGCCGACATCAGCAGCACCGGCGTGGAATGGCTCTGGCGCAATTGTGTCAGCACCTTCAAACCATCGAGTCCCGGCAGCAGAATGTCCATCAGCACCACATCGAACGGCTGGTGGCGGGCGATGTTCAGGCCGTCCTGACCGTTCTGGCACCAGGTCACCGCAAAGCCGCTGCGGCCCAGATGTTCGTGGACATAGGCACCGAGCACCGGATCGTCCTCGATGGAAAGTATGCGTGGCTGGCCAGTGGAAACAGGAGTCATGAGTATCTGCAAGTAATTCTCAGTTGAGAGTGATTATTCAAGATTGCCGGCCATCGGGCAACCCAAGCTTGACCGGCCGGACAAACGCGCCTGTCTCGGGCCGACCGATGCCGAGATGATTTTTCCGAAGATTGCCTGCCTGCAAATCGCTACACTGCGCCCATGCCGCGTGCCGGACGCACGTGCGAGTCAACAGTTCAGCGGGATGCAGGAGATGGGTGTGCTCAAGAAACTGGGAATCAAAGGTCGCGTATTGTTGCTGACCCTGTTGCCAACCAGCCTGATGGCGTTGGTGCTCGGTGGCTATTTCACCTGGATGCAACAGTCCGACCTGCAGACCCAATTGATGCAGCGCGGCGAGATGATCGCCGAACAACTGGCCCCTCTGGTCGCGCCCGCCATGGGTCACGGCAACACCGACCTGCTGGAACGCATCGCCACGCAGTCCCTCGAGCAGCCCGACGTGCGCGCCGTCACCTTCCTCGCCCCCGACCGCACACCGCTGGCGCACGCCGGCCCGACCATGCTCAATCAGGCGCCCAGCGGTGACAGTGCACAACTGCAACGGCGCAGTGGCAATGACGCCACCCGTTACCTGATGCCGGTGTTCGGCAAGCATCGCAACCTTGCCGGCGACCTGATCCCGGAAGAATCCGAGCGCCTGCTCGGCTGGGTCGAACTGGAGTTGTCGCACAACGGCATGCTGTTGCGCGGTTACCGCAGCCTGTTTGCCAGCCTGCTGCTGATTGCCGCTGGCCTTGCCGGCGCAGCCCTGCTCGCGTTGCGCATGGGCCGCACCATCAACCGCCCGCTGAGCCAGATCAAACACGCGGTCGCCCAGCTCAAGGACGGTCATCTGGAAACCCGTCTGCCGCCGCTCGGCAGTCAGGAGCTGGACGAGCTGGCCTCGGGCATCAACCGCATGGCCGGGACCCTGCAGAATGCTCGCGAAGAGCTGCAGCACAGCGTCGATCAGGCCACCGAAGACGTGCGCCAGAACCTGGAAACCATCGAGATCCAGAACATCGAACTGGACCTGGCGCGCAAAGAGGCGCTGGAGGCGAGCCGGATCAAATCCGAGTTCCTCGCCAACATGAGCCACGAGATCCGCACGCCGCTCAACGGCATTCTCGGTTTCACTCACCTGTTGCAGAAAAGCGAACTGACCCCGCGCCAGCTCGACTATCTGGGCACCATCGAAAAGTCCGCCGACAGCCTGCTGGGGATCATCAACGAGATCCTCGATTTCTCGAAGATCGAGGCCGGCAAACTGGTGCTCGACCATATTCCGTTCAACTTGCGTGACCTGTTGCAGGACACCCTGACGATTCTTGCGCCGGCAGCCCACGCCAAACAGCTTGAACTGGTCAGTCTGGTGTACCGCGACACGCCGCTGTCGCTGGTCGGCGATCCGCTGCGCCTGAAGCAGATCCTTACCAACCTGGTCAGCAACGCAATCAAGTTCACTCGCGAAGGCACCATTGTCGCCCGCGCCATGCTCGAAGAAGAGCATGAAGACAGCGTGCAACTGCGCATCAGCATTCAGGACACCGGCATCGGCCTGTCGAGTCAGGACGTGCGCGCGTTGTTCCAGGCCTTCAGCCAGGCCGACAACTCGTTGTCGCGCCAGCCCGGTGGCACCGGCCTTGGCCTGGTGATTTCCAAGCGCCTGATCGAACAGATGGGCGGCGAAATCGGCGTCGACAGCACCCCGGGTGAAGGCTCGGAATTCTGGATCAGCCTGAGCCTGCCAAAAACCCGCGACGACACCGACGACCTTCCCGCCCCGCCGCTGCTCGGGCGCCGGGTGGCAGTGCTGGAAAATCACGAACTGGCGCGTCAGGCCCTGCAGCATCAACTGGAAGACTGTGGCCTCGACGTCACGCCATTCAACACCCTGGAAAGCCTGACCAATGGCGTCACCGGCGCCCACCAGACCGATCAGGCGATCGACCTCGCCGTGCTCGGCATCACCAGCAACGACATGCTCCCGGAGCGCCTGAACCAGCACATCTGGGATCTCGAACACCTGGGATGCAAAGTGCTGGTGCTGTGCCCAACCACCGAGCAGACGCTGTTCCACCTGTCGGTGCCCAACCCGCACAGTCAACTGCAGGCCAAGCCGGCCTGCACGCGCAAACTGCGCCGGGCGCTGGCGGATCTGGCCAACCCGCGCCAGCCGCGCAACGAACCGGGCGAACCGCTGTCGAGCCGTGCGCCGAAAGTGCTGTGCGTCGACGACAACCCGGCCAACCTGTTGCTGGTGCAGACCCTGCTCGAAGACATGGGGGCCAAAGTGCTCGCCGTCGAAAGCGGTTACGCCGCCGTCAAAGCCGTGCAAACCGAATCCTTTGATCTGGTGCTGATGGACGTACAGATGCCGGGCATGGACGGGCGTCAGACCACTGAAACCATCCGCCAGTGGGAAAGCGAACGGCATTGCACGCCGCTGCCGATCGTCGCCCTCACTGCCCATGCCATGGCCAACGAGAAACGCGCCTTGCTGCAAAGCGGCATGGACGATTACCTGACCAAACCCATCAGCGAGCGGCAACTGGCGCAAGTGGTGCTGAAGTGGACCGGTCTGGCCTTGCGCAATCAGGGACCGGAGCGGGTCAGCGACAGTGCAGCGGGCAGCCACGAACTGCCGGTGCTCGACCACGAGGAAGGCCTGCGCCTGGCCGCTGGCAAGGCCGATCTGGCCGCAGACATGCTGGCGATGCTGCTCGCTTCGCTGGAAGCCGACCGTGAAGCGATTCGCACCGCCAGCGAAGCCCGTGACCAGAACGCGCTGATCGAACGCGTGCATCGCCTGCACGGTGCAACCCGGTATTGCGGCGTACCGCAGTTGCGCGCGGCCTGTCAGCGCAGTGAAACTCTGCTCAAACAGGGCGACCCCAAAGCCGTGGCGGCGCTGGAAGAACTGGAGCGGGCGATCAATCGCCTCGCGGCGCAAGCCAGGATCAGCGCCTGATCCACGGCAATGTCGCCCGCGCTATCGCACGCTAAAGTGAGAGCGAGTCAACGCTGACTCGCCACCCCGCTCCAGGAGGAATGCATGCGCACGATCGTTTTCAGCAGCCAGACCTACGACCGCGACAGTTTCCTCGCTGCTGACTGCCCGGCCGGTATCGAGCTGCAGTTTCAGCCGGCCCGGCTCAGTCTCGACACGGCAGCCCTGGCCGAGCAGCACGCCGTGGTCTGCGCGTTCATCAATGATGACCTCAGTGCACCGGTGCTCGAGCGCCTGGCCGCCGGCGGCACACGGCTGATCGCCCTGCGCTCGGCGGGTTACAACCATGTCGATCTGGTCGCGGCGAAACGCCTCGGGCTGGCCGTGGTGCGGGTGCCGGCCTACTCGCCGCATGCGGTGGCCGAACATGCCGTGGCGCTGATTCTGGCGCTCAACCGGCGCCTGCACCGCGCCTACAACCGCACCCGCGAAGGTGATTTCAGCCTGCATGGCCTGACCGGTTTCGATCTGGTGGGCAAGACCGTCGGGATTGTCGGCACCGGGCAGATCGGCGCCACGTTCGCGAAAATCATGCACGGTTTCGGTTGTGAGTTGTTGGCCTATGACCCGTACCCCAACCCTGAGGTTGTGGCATTGGGCGCGCGTTATCTGAGCCTGCCGGAACTGCTGGCGCAGTCGAGGATCATCAGCCTGCACTGCCCGCTCAACGCGCAGAGCAAACACCTGATCAACCGCGAGTCACTGGCGCACCTGCAACCCGGAGCAATGCTGATCAACACCGGGCGCGGCGGGCTGGTCGACACACCGGCGCTGATCGACGCCTTGAAGGACGGCCAACTGGGGTATCTGGGTCTGGATGTCTATGAAGAAGAGGCGCAGCTGTTTTTCGAGGATCGCTCCGACCTGCCGTTGCAGGACGATGTGCTGGCGCGGTTGCTGACGTTTCCAAACGTGATCATCACCGCGCATCAGGCGTTTCTGACCCATGAAGCTCTGGGCGCGATTGCCGCGACCACTCTGCACAACATCGCGACCTGGGCCGCAGGCGCGCCGCAGAACCAGGTCGAAGGCTGAAGGCTTGTCGACTATTTGGGCGACAGCGACGAGGCCAGGATCAGCAGCGCCAGCCAGCCAAACCCGAAAAAGCGCTGCTTCATCGAGTGACCGTTACGCAGCAGGAACCAGACAAAGACCATCGGCAGCAGAAACACCATGATCTTCAACCAGCCTTCCACCGGACGCGAACCGTCGGCGTTGGCCTGAAGTTGAGGGACTGGTGCTGATTCCGATTGCCGACGGCGGCGACCGACCGCAGCGGGTGTCGCTCTCGGCGCGGGCTCGGGGGCTGGCGGCGGGACAAACGCCTCGGGCACGGATTTATTGCGCGGCAGGCTGCCAAATGAAATGGTCGCTGTTGCGGCGGCTGCCGCTGTTTGCGCCGGAGTGCGCTCGTGCTGCTGCGCCCTCGGAGCACCACAATGAATGCACGCCTTCGCTTCAGAGCTGATACTCCGCTTGCATTCATAACATTCGATCAGCGCCATGTTCCGTTCCCTCAGAGTGAAGGGCGGCAGTTTGCCATGAGCGTCAACCAATTTGAACCGGATCGAAGGTCGCACGCGTACGCCATCCTGCAATCAAGCCCGTGCTAGCATGTCGCGCATATTTGGAGGACCCATGGTCGAACACGATTTCCGCTACACCCTGATGAACCCGCAACACACCCTCACCGAATGCCGCGCCCTCGTACCGGGCCGCTATCAGGTCACCGGCAATGGTGGCTCGATCCGCAACGGTGACGTCCTGTTGGTCACCCTCAAAGGCAGCAAGGACTTGTCCATGCGCCTGACCGTCGACACCGTGCGCCACCTGATCAATCCGCCGGGCCAATGGACCGCGATGACCACCGGCCCGGTATTCGGCGAACTGGCGATCCACACCTGGCAGGTCAACTGCGACAGCTGCGCCAAAGAGCTGAACTTCGAGTTCGCGGTCGACGCCAAGCTGGGCAAGACCGCCGAGAAACCGGCTGCCACCGCGCGCATCGCCGAGCTGGGCTGGAAAGCCGTCGGCGACAAGCACCTCTGCCCGAAATGCCAGGAGCCTGCGTGATGAAACGCCTTGCCCTGCCCTTGCTGGTCGGTGCCGCTCTGGTGGGCTGTGCCGCAGAGCCTGTGCAATTGCAGCAGAACCGCAGCTACATTCTGGAATGGATTGGCGAGCGGCCATTGATGGATTACAGCCATCTGACCGTGACCCTCGGCGACGATGGCCGCGCGTATGGCAACGGCGGCTGCAACCACTGGTTCGCGCCGTACACCCTCGATGGCGACAAGCTGAGCTTCGGCCCGATCGGCAAGACCCGCAAACTCTGCGCGCCAGCGCTGATGGAGCAGGAACAACGCTTCCTGCAGGCCCTGCAAGGTGTCGAGCGCTGGGACATCTCGCCGATCGAACAGATGCGCTTCTGGCCGGCTGAAGGCAAGCCGTTGCGCTGGTGGCTGGAAGAGGGTTAATCCTCAGCTGCTGAGACTACCCTGTGGCGAGGGGATTTATCCCCTCACCACAAAACCTCACGTGTTCTACTTGGCAGCCTGCAACGCCTCCAGCTTGGCCAAAACTCCCGCCGCCGTCTGTTCCCCCATCAACTGCTCACGCACCTTGCCCTTGTTGTCGATGATGTAAGTCACCGGCAAGGCCTCGCTGCGCGGAAGGTCGAACAGGTCCGCCGGATCCTGCGCCAGCACGGTGAACTTGATGCCCAGCTTCTCGCTGGCAGACTTCAGATCCTCGCCTTGCACGTTGTCGAAGTTGACCCCGAACACGCCGATGTTCTTGCCTTTCAACTCGTCTGCCAAATGATTGAGTTCGGGAATTTCCGTGCGGCACGGGCCGCACCATTCGGCCCAGTAATTGAGCACGACCCATTGCTTGTCCAGACGTTCTGACGCCACCTTCTGTCCATTCTGGTCAGTGCCGTAGTCGTTCCCGCAGCCCCCCAGCATCAACGCCCCGATCATCGTCAATGCCGCTGCCAATCGCCGTGTCATGTCGTGTTCCCTGGTCAAAAATTGAATGCGCCTGCGACCCATCGCCTCTGAAGGTTCTGGATTGCGCGCTGCACAGTTAGAATAGCCGCCACTTTACGCCAGAAGCGACCCGCCATGACCGATCTGACGCTTTATCACAATCCGCGCTGCTCGAAATCCCGCGGTGCGCTCGAACTTCTTGAGGCCCGTGGCCTGGCCCCGAACGTGGTGCGCTACCTGGAAACCCCGCTGGACGCCGCGCAAATCAAGGCCTTGCTCGGCAAGCTGAACATCAGCGCGCGGCAACTGCTGCGCACTGGAGAAGATGAATACAAAATGCTACAGCTGGCCGACGCCAGCCTCAGCGAGGCGCAATTGATCGCCGCCATCGCCGCGCACCCGAAACTGATGGAACGGCCGATTCTCGAAGTCGGCGACAAGGCCGTGATCGGCCGTCCACCGGAGCAGATTCTGGAGTTGCTGCCGTGAGCGCGCCGTACATTCTGGTGCTGTATTACAGCCGCAGCGGCTCGACCAACGAGATGGCCCGGCAGATTGCCCGCGGCGTCGAACAGGCCGGCCTCGAAGCACGCCTGCGTACCGTGCCGGCGATTTCCACCGAGTGTGAAGCGGTGGCCCCGGACATCCCCGAGGAAGGCGCGCTCTACGCTACCCTCGATGACCTGAAGAACTGTGCCGGCCTCGCCCTTGGCAGCCCGACCCGCTTCGGCAACATGGCCGCGCCGCTCAAGTACTTCCTCGACGGCACCAGCAACCTGTGGCTGACCGGCGCCCTGGTCGGCAAACCGGCCGGCGTGTTCACCTCCACTGCCAGCCTGCACGGCGGCCAGGAAACCACCCTGCTGTCGATGATGCTGCCGCTGTTGCACCACGGCATGCTGATCACCGGCCTGCCGTACAGTGAGTCGGCACTGCTGGAAACCCAGGGCGGCGGCACGCCGTATGGCGCCAGCCATCATGCCGGGGCTGACGGTAAAAGCGGCCTGGATGCCCACGAGGTGGCGCTGTGTCGCGCACTGGGTCTGCGTCTGGCCAAGACCGCGCAAAAACTGGAGGGCTGAGGGGTGGCGAAGAAGCCGAAAATCCTGCCCTCCATCGAGTGGCTCGAACCCCGCGTCAAGGCGATGCGGCTCATCAGCCTGCTGTGCTTCTTCGGCCTCGCCGGGCTGCTTGCCGCTTACTATCTGGTGTTCGCCGACCTGCACGGCGCGCGGCCGTGGGTGATATTGCTGGTCGAACTGATCCCGTGGATCGTCCTTGCGCCCGCGATGATCATGGGCAGCGCTCGTGGGCATTCGTGGATGTGCTTTGTGGTGAATCTGTATTTCATCAAGGGCGCGTTGGCGGCCTATGACCCGAGCCGACAGCTGTTCGGGGTGCTGGAGATGGTCGCGAGCCTGGCGCTGTTCTGCTCGGCGCTGCTGTATGTGCGGTGGCGGTATCAGTTGAATCGCAAGTTGGCTGGCGAAGGCGAAGTCTCCGTCGCCTGAGCGGACGCCTTCGCGAGCAGGCTCGCTCCCACAGGGGAATGCATTCCAAAATGTGGGAGCGAGCCTGCTCGCGAATGGGACGATGCGGTATCAATGGTTGACGGTGTAGGCCAGCATCATCGAAATCTGGCTCATCGGCCGCCCGCCACTCTCTTCATGCCACTGGTTGAACGCATTCTGCACAATCGCCAGATCACGCAAACTGGTCGGCACCTTGTCGACGATCTTCTGCGCATTCAGCGCCGCGACCACGTCATAACTCGGCACGAACGTGTCCTTGCCCACCATGCGCAGGAAGCGTGGCGCGGACAAGCCGCCCAGTTGATGACCGTGCTTTTTCAGGTAAGTCCACAGACCGACGATATCGGTCACCGGCCAGTCGGCGATCAACGCACCAAAACTACCCTTCTCTTTCTCGACATCGAGGATGAACTGCGCATTGCGTGGCACGCTCTTGAGCTTGCCCAGGTGACGGATGATCCGCGCGTCCTGCATCAGGCGCTCAAGGTGCTCGGCGCTCATCAGCACGACTTTTTCCGGGTCGAACCTGAAGAACACTTCTTCGAAGGCCGGCCACTTGGCGTCCACCAGACTGTGCTTGAGCCCGGCGCGGAATACGCGCAGGGCCATGGTCGAGAGGTAGCGGTCGTCGCTGATCTTGCGCAATTGCGCCGGGGTCTTGGGAACGGGCAGATGGGCTTCCAGTTCAGCCGCCGAACCGAAGCGGTTCAGACAGTATTCGTGCAGCCACTTGTAATCGCGCATGCCCTCTCCTGTTGAATGAAACAAAGAACCCTATGTGGGAGCGAGCCTGCTCGCGAAGTGGGAGTATCAGTCAACACATCAGTTGAATGACGCACCGCTTTCGCGAGCAGACTCGCTCCCACATTTGAAGGTGTTTACAAGTTAACGACGTTAACGAAGCGCGAAGCCGCCGTCTCGTCGATCTTCAGGCTGGTGAAGTCGAACAGATTGCGGTCGGCCAGTTGCGACGGCACCACGTTCTGCAGGCTGCGGAAGATGCTTTCGGTGCGGCCCGGGGTCTTGCGATCCCAGTCCTGGAGCATTTCCTTGACCACCTGACGCTGCAGGTTTTCCTGCGAACCGCACAGGTTGCACGGGATGATCGGGAACTCCTTGAGGTCCGAGTAGGCCTGGATGTCTTTCTCGTTGCAGTAGGCCAGCGGACGGATCACCACGTTGCGCCCGTCATCGGCGCGCAGTTTCGGCGGCATCGCCTTGAGGGTGCCGTTGAAGAACATGTTGAGGAAGAACGTCTCGACAATGTCATCGCGATGGTGACCCAGGGCCATTTTGGTCGCGCCGATTTCGTCGGCGAAGGTGTACAGCGTGCCGCGACGCAGGCGCGAGCACAGCGAGCAGGTGGTCTTGCCTTCCGGGATCAATTCCTTGACCACCGAATAGGTGTCCTTCTCGACGATGTGGTACTCGACGCCCAGCTCTTTCAGGTAGGCCGGCAGCACGTGCTCGGGGAAGCCCGGCTGCTTCTGGTCCATGTTCACGGCGACGATCTCGAATTTGATCGGCGCAACCTTCTGCAGGTGCAGCAGCACGTCGAGCATGGTGTAGCTGTCCTTGCCCCCGGACAGGCAGACCATGACCTTGTCGCCGTCTTCAATCATGTTGAAATCGGCGACCGCTTCGCCGGCCAGGCGGCGCAGGCGCTTTTGCAGTTTGTTCTGGTTGACCGTAAGAGTGCCCATGACGCGAAATCCGTGAGGTGTGACGAAAGGCCGGCATTTTACGCAAAAACGCCGTGGGGGCGAAGGGCCGCGGTCGCATTGGCTGTCTGCCGATGTTGTGAGGGAGCCCTAGTAATCCTGCACCACATGATCGCAAGAGCCTGCGGCGATTAAGCCCTGTGTTTACAGCGCGATTTGCTCTAAGCCCCTAGTCCCTGTGCGGTTAAGTCCTTTCTATACTGCGACATAAGGTCGCACACATCTGAAGACCTGTATTTGCTCGGCCACCTTGGCCCGTAGGCGCTCCGCTGGGGGGCGATGGCAATAACAAGAGGAGTGACTGGCATGATCCATCACGTAGTGGGACTTTTTACCCACCCCGATCAGGAATGGAAGGAAATCCGTGGCGACCAAGAGGAAAGCATCAGCCACATGTACCTGACGCACACGCTGATCCTGGCGGCGATTCCCGCCGTTTCGGCGTTTATCGGCACCACTCAGGTCGGCTGGGTGATCGGCAACCGCGCCCCGGTGATGCTCACCGTGGAGAGCGCCATCTGGATGACCGTGATGTCGTACCTGGCGATGCTCGGCGGGGTCGCGGTCATGGGCGCTTTCGTACACTGGATGGCCCGCACCTATGACGCCAACCCGAGCCTGGCGCGTTGCGTGGCGTTCGCCACTTACACCGCGACGCCGCTGTTCGTCGGCGGGCTGGCGGCGTTGTATCCGCACATGTGGCTGGGGATGATCGTCGGCACGGCGGCCATCTGCTACACGGTGTATCTGTTGTACGTCGGGCTGCCGACGTTCATGAACATTCCGTCGGACGAAGGTTTTCTGTTCTCCAGCTCAGTGCTGGCGGTGGGTCTGGTGGTGCTGGTGGCCATCATGGCGTTCACCGTGATTGTCTGGGGCCTCGGCGTGGGGCCGGTGTATACCAACTGACATGATTCACCCCCGAGAAAAACAAGATCTGCCAATACAGGCCGCCGCAAGGCGGCCTTCTCGTTTGGCGGATGACCATTCGGCAGGTCAGCGATTCGCAAGTCCTGGAGGTTGCGGCATACTCGACGCCTCTGGAGATCCATCAAGCATGCCCGAGCAACTCAATACCCGCGTCGAAGACTGTTACCAACTCGCTGAATCCTTTTTCAAACGTCATTTCCAACGCCCCGTCGTCAGCCTCAAGCTGCGCGGGCAAAAAGCCGGTGTCGCGCATCTGCACGAGAACCTGCTGCGCTTCAACCCGCAGCTGTACCGGGAAAACACCGAACATTTCCTCAAACAGACCGTGGCCCATGAGGTCGCGCACCTGATCGCCCATCAACTGTTCGGCGACCGCATCCAGCCCCACGGCGAGGAGTGGCAACTGATCATGCGCGGGGTCTACGAGCTGCCGCCGGATCGCTGCCACACCTACGCAATCAAGCGCCGCAGCGTGACGCGCTACATCTATAAATGCCCGTGCGCCGACAGTGATTTTCCGTTTTCGGCGCAGCGTCATAGCCTGGTCAGGCAGGGGCGACGGTATTTGTGCCGGCGCTGCCGCAACACCTTGGTGTTCAGTGGTGAGATGCGCGTCGAATAGTCAGTTTTGTGTTGTCGCTGCCGACGCCTTCGCGAGCAAGCCCGCTCCCACATTTGGAACGTTCCCCTGTGGGAGCGGGCTTGCTCGCGAAAGGGCCGGCACAGACGCTAAAGAATGACCTTGGCACGCCGTAACTCGGCAATCCGCTCTGATCCAAAGCCCAACTCCCCCAACACCTGCTCCGTATGCTGTCCCAGCACCGCGCCAACATGTCGCGGCGCCGGCAGCGCCTCGGCAAACTTCAACGGACAGGCGATCTGCGCCTGGCTGGAACCATCGCCACGCGGCACCTGTGTCACCAGCTCGCGCGCCTGCAACTGCGGATGCTGCACTGCCTCGCTCAGATTCAAAACCGGTTCGACACAGGCATCGACCCCGGCGAACAATTCACACAGTTGGGCAAAGTCATGTTTTTCGAATTCGACTTTCAGCGCGTCCTTCAATAACGTCTGCTGCTCGGGTTTCGGTGACAATCCCTGCGCCGCCAACTCCGGCCGGCCCAACGCCGTGCACAGTTGCTGCATGAACCCCGGTTCCAGGCTGCCCACCGACAGCCAGCGGCCATCGCGAGTGCGGTAGTAGTCATAGAAGCTGCCACCATTGAGCATCTGATCCTCCCAATGCGGTTCTTCGCCACAAGCGAGGTAAGCGGCCCCGGCCATGGCGTGCAGGCTGAAAGCACAATCGGTCATGCTCACGTCCAGGTGAGTGCCCTGCCCGGTTTGCTGCCGGGCGATTACCGCTGCCAGCAGACCGATGACCCCGTGCAGTGAACCGCCCGCCACATCCGCCACCTGCATGCCCAGCGGCAGCGGGCCGCTGTCGGCACGCCCGGTGTAACTGGCAAGCCCGGCCAGGGCGAGGTAGTTGATATCGTGCCCGGCGCGATCCTTGTACGGCCCGGTCTGGCCGTAACCGGTGATCGACACGTAAATCAGCTTCGGGTTGATCGCCTTCAGCGCCTCATAGCCCAGGCCCAGCCGCTCCATCACACCGGGACGGAACTGTTCGAGCACGATGTCGTATTCGGTCAGCAACTGCCTGACCACCTCCAGCGCCTCGTGCTGCTTGAGATCCAGCGCCAGGCTGCGCTTGTTGCGGTTCAGGTAAGCATGGCTGGCCGACATCCCCCGATCGTGCGGCGGCAACACCCGCAACAGGTCCAGGCGAGTCGGGGACTCGATGCGCAGCACCTCGGCGCCCATATCGGCGAGCAACAGCGAGGCGAACGGCCCTGGCAGCAGGGTCGAGAAATCCAGAATCTTCAGCGAAGCCAACGGCGCGGACATGGGCGATCTCCTTGAGCGATGCTTCCAGCCTAGGCAGCGAAGCCACGTACAGCAATCACCGGATACGTCAGCGGCAGTGACCGTAATGCTCAAATCGCAGGCCATAAAAAACCTGCCGAAGCAGGTTTTTTATTCAAGCGATGCTTACTTCACATTGCTCGGGGTTGGGCCTTCAGCCACACCCAGATCATCTTCAGGACGAGTATCGGCGATACCGCGACCGCCCGAGGCCAGCTCGGATTGCAGCACATCGGTGTCCAGCTCCTTGACCCACTTGGCGACAACGATGGTCGCCACGGCGTTACCGACCAGGTTGGTCAGGGCACGGGCTTCGGACATGAAGCGGTCGATACCGAGGATCAGCGCCAGACCCGCCACCGGCAGGTGACCGACCGCCGACAGAGTGGCTGCCAGCACGATGAAACCCGAACCGGTCACACCGGCGGCGCCTTTGGAGGACAGCAGCAACACCACCAGCAGCGTGATCTGGTGCGTGATGTCCATGTGCGTGTCGGTGGCCTGAGCGATGAACACAGCGGCCATGGTCAGGTAGATCGCGGTGCCGTCGAGGTTGAACGAGTAACCGGTCGGGATCACCAGACCCACTACCGATTTCTTCGCGCCCAGACGCTCCATCTTGATCAGCATGCGTGGCAGTACCGATTCCGACGAGGAAGTACCCAGGACGATCAGCAGCTCTTCACGGATGTAGCGGATCATCTTCAGCACGCTGAAGCCGTGCATGCGGGCGATAGCGCCGAGCACGATCAGGATGAACAGCACGCAAGTGATGTAGAAGCAGGCCATCAGTTGACCCAGCTGCACCAGCGAGCCGACACCGTAGGCACCGATGGTGAACGCCATGGCACCGAAGGCACCGATTGGCGCGAGCTTCATGATCATGTTGATGATGTTGAACATCACGTGGGCGAAGCGATCGATGAAGTCGAGGATCGGACGGCCATAGTCACCCAGGCGATGCAGGGCGAAACCGAAGATCACCGAGAACATCAGCACTTGCAGGATGTCGCCTGTGGCGAACGCGCCGACGATGGTGGTCGGGATTACGTTGAGCAGGAAGCCGACAACGCTCTGATCAGCACCCTGGGCCACATAGGTGGCGACTTTCGAAGCGTCGAGGGTGCTGACATCGATGTGCATGCCGTTGCCCGGCTGCACGATGTTGACCACGATCAGACCGACCAGCAAAGCGATGGTCGAAACGATTTCGAAGTACAGCAGTGCGTAACCACCGGTCTTGCCGACCGACTTCATGCTTTGCATGCCAGCGATACCGCTGACCACGGTGCAGAAGATGATCGGGGCGATGATCATTTTGATCAGTTTGATGAACCCGTCACCCAGCGGCTTTACCGCGACACCGAACTGCGGGTAGTAGTGACCAAGGGCAATACCGATGATGATCGCGACGATCACCTGGAAATACAGGGATTTGTACAGTGGCTGACGAGTCGTCATTGCAAGCTTCCTCAAGCGTCCCGCGACCAACATCCGTCTGTTGACCGCAAAACCTGAATTGCGAACCCTCCTGCACTGGAGGGATTTGTTGTGTCGAGCGGCGCTTTACCCACGGGATAAACGCACACTTCTGTCGCTCTTATCGCAAACCTCGTGCCACTTTGGTGCAATTACCTGCAAGCCTTTTGATATCAGGGCATGCAGGCAGTTTTTTGTCACTTGCTGGTGACGTCAGTGTGGCGGATTTCCGCCAACTCGCCGGATCTCGTCCTACAATTTGGCGGAAATCCGCCTTGTTGACGATGCTGCCCCCGGCTACCATCCGGCGCCTGAGGAAGGATCTGCCGCTTATGCGCGAACGTACCATCGCCAGTCATTTCGCCCGTGCCGCCCTCGGTGGCGCACGCCGTTCGGGGTTCGATTATTTGCCGCTGCTGCAACAGCTGGGCATCAGCCCGCAGTTGCTGGATGAGCCGCGAGCACGCATCGCCCCCGAGCAATTCACCGAACTGTTGCAGAACCTGTGGCTGGCCCTTGATGACGAATACCTGGGCTTTGGCAACGCACCGAGCAAACCCGGCAGCTTCGCGATGATGTGCCACGCCCTGATCCACTGCCGCAATCTGGAGAAGGCGCTGCAACGCGGTTTATTGTTTTATAGCCTATTCCCCGAGGCCCCGCGCCTGAGCCTGCAGCGCGAAGACGAATGGGTGCGGCTAAGCCTCGATGATTCGCAGTTATGGGACCCGGATCACTTTCTCAGCGAGAGCCTGCTGGTGATCTGGCATCGCCTCGGCAGTTGGCTGATCGGCCAGCGTATTCGTCTGGAGCAGGCCACGTTCAGCTATCCGAAACCGGCGCACGGTGCCGAATACGACCTGCTGTTCCCCTGCCCGCTGGTGTTTTCTGCCGAGCACAGCAGCCTGCTGTTCCACAGCCGCTATCTGCACATGCCACTGTTGCAGGACGAACGCACCCTCAAACACTTTCTCGAACGCTCACCCGCCGACCTGTTGTCGCGACCGGATGACGGCGACAGCCTGAGCAGCCGCCTGCGCCGCTTGCTCAGCCGCGACAGCGCGCACTGGCCGGACCTGGAAGCGGTGGCCGCACACCTGCACATCAGCCCGCAGACCCTGCGCCGGCATTTGCGCGAGGAAGGCACCAGTTTTCAGGAGTTGAAGGATCAGTTGCGGCGAGATATCGCCATTTACCATTTGGGCCGGGCGGATCTGTCGTTGCAACAGATTGCCGAGCAACTGGGCTTTTCCGAGCCGTCGGCGTTTCATCGGGCGTTCAAGAAGTGGACGGGGCTGACACCGGGGGCTTATCGGGCGCAGGAGCAGTGAGTGGCGCGGTGAACCGACTGGCGCCTTCGCGAGCAGGCTCGCTCCCACAAGGGGGCTGTGAACACCGCCGATCCAGTGTGGGAGCGAGCCTGCTCGCGAAGAGGCCGGCAAGACCTGCGACTAGACCGCAGGAAAATGAATCCTGAACGCCGCCCCGCCCATCGGCGAATCGCCCAGCGCCAGCTTGGCGTTGTAGCTCTCGATGATGTCCTTGACCACCGCCAGCCCAATCCCCTGCCCCGGGTGCTGACGATCCAGGCGTTCGCCGCGTTCCAGAATCCGCGCTCGCTGGTTCGGTGGCACGCCGGGGCCGTCGTCCTCGATGCACAACTCGATGCCGGCCAGGGTCTCGCGCACGCTGATGCGCACTTCGCCCAGACACAGGCGATAGGCGTTTTCCAGCAGGTTGCCCATCATCTCCAGCAGCGCGCCCTGCTCAATCGGCACATAGCATTGATCCGGCAGATCGAAGGCCACCCGCACGCGCTTGTCGCGGTAGACCTTGTCCAGCGTGTCGCACAGGCTTTTGAGCACCGGTTGCAGGCGCACCTGATGGCGCACCAGACCGCTTTTGCGCAGGCTGGCCCGTTGCAGTTGATAGCTGATCTGCTGGCTCATGCGCTCGATCTGGGTTTGCAGCACCCAGGCCTGATCGCGATCTTCGGGACGCTGGGCCATGTCTTCACTGACCCCTTGCAACACCGCCAGCGGGGTTTTCAGACTGTGCGCCAGGTCATCGAGTGAGTCACGGTAGCGGCTGCGCTGCTGACGCTCGCTGTGCAGCAAACGGTTGAGCGAACCGGTCAGGCGCAGCAGTTCGCGCGGGTGCTCTTCGGTGAGACTTTCGCGGGTGCCGCTTTCGATTTCGTCGAGCTCCTGACTGAGCCGGCGCAACGCCTTGAGGCCCCAGGTCAGGCCGATCCACAACAGCGCCAGCAGCACCAGCAACGCAGCGCCGAAGCCCAGGTAGAGATTGTCGCGCAGGCCTTCGAGGGTGTTTTCGTATTCGCGCACCGGTTGCAGGGCAACGATACTGAACGCTGCACTTTTGCCGCCCAGCAGTTTGACCTCGACGTCGTAGACGAAGAATTCCTGACCGTTGCTTTCGCGGATCCGCGCGAACTCGTTACCCATGCCGTCGTAGCGCGGCTTGTAGTTGATCTGCTCTTCCTGCGTGCCTTTCGACCGCCAGACCAGTTTGCCTTCGCGGTCGTAGATGTAGCCAAGCAAACGGTTGTCAGTCAGATTGAAACGCTCATCCGGCAATTGCGCCGGCATCATCAGGCGGCCGTTCTCGATGCGCGCTGCGGAGATCAGCGTGGTGACATCCGAGGCCAGCCGCTGCTCGATCGAATCCTGCAGCGCCAGGCTGAACGCCCCCTGCATGGCCGGCAGCAAGCCGAGCATGAACAACACCGCCAACGTGGTGGCGGCGAGCATCAAGCGAACACGAAGCGAACGAATCAAGTGCAGCGCTCATTGAACAGGTAGCCGAGACCGCGCACGGTGTCGATCGGCTTGAACCCGGCCGGGCCTTCCAGCTTGCGACGCAGGCGACCGACCAGCACTTCGATCACGTTCGGATCGCGCTCGTCGTCGTCGGGGTAGAGCTGCTCCATCAGGCGATCCTTGGGCACCACTTGCTGATGGTGGCGCATCAGGTATTCGAGGATGCGGTATTCGTAGGCCGTCAGTGCCAACGGTTCTTCATCCAGCGACGCCTGTTTGCGATTGAGGTCCAGCAGCAACGGGCCGGCAACGATGGTCGACTGGGTGAAACCGCTGGAACGGCGCAGCAAGGCGTTGAGTCGCGCATCGAGTTCTTCGAACTGGAACGGCTTGACCACGTAGTCGTCGGCACCGGCGGCGAGGCCTTCGACCTTGTCCTGCCAGTTGCCGCGCGCGGTGAGGATCAGGATCGGAAACGTCTTGCCGCTCGAGCGCAACTGCCGGATCAGATCCAGACCGCCCATGCCCGGCAGGCCGAGATCGATCACCGCCAGATCGAAGTTGAACTGGCCGGTCTGGTACAACGCCTCTTCGGCATTGGCCACGGACTCGACCACGTGACCGCTCTCCGTCAGGCGGGTTTGCAGGTGATGGCGCAGCAGCGCTTCATCTTCGACGACCAACAGTTTCATAACGCTCTCCCGGGTAAATCGATAACGCCAACAACACACCTGTGGGAGCGAGCCTGCTCGCGAAAGCGGTGGTTCAGTCAACGTAGATGTCGACTGAACCATCACCTTCGCGAGCAAGCCCGCTCCCACCCTGATTTCGCCTGGCACTTGCCCTAGCGAATCGCTTTTCTAGAAAGCGTAGTTGGCCGACAGGTAAGTCTGGGCGCTGCTGGTCAAATCCAGCGAGCCTTGTTTGCTGCCGCCGCGTTCTTTCATTTCAGTGCTGGCGTTGCTCATCAGGTAACGGTAACCGAGTTCGACCGAAACGTTTTGCGCCACTTGCTGCAGCACACCGAGTTGACCGCCGACGGCGTAACCGATGTCGCTGTCACGGCTGTAGCCTGGCGACTCCTGAGTCAATTTGGTCAAACCGGCCGTTGCGCCCCCGAACAGTCTGGTGCTGCCGCCCACTGGGTAGAACAGATCGTAGCTGCCCAGCAGGTTTTCCTGGCGCAGTTTAATGCCATTGTGCGAACCGGACACGTTGTCGTAGGTGGCGTAGTAGCGACCTTGCGAATTTTGCTGCCCCAGGCGCACGCCGTAGGTGTTGTTGCCATCGATCGCGCCGCTGGCGTCCGGGTGGCCGAGGTTGTCGTTCAGCGCATGGGATTTTTTGACCTTGTCACTGGTCTGGCCGAACGTCAGGCCGGCGAAGTTGGTGGTGTCATCGGCATGTGCCGCAATGCTGGAGCCCAACAAGGTGAAAGCCAGCAGCAGTTTGTTCAGACGAGTCATCGAGTTTCCTCTTTCTCAGTGCTGTTTGGGTATGGCGCAAGGTTACTGACCTGCCCCTGTACCTCCCCTGAACACTCTCTGAACCTGCGCTGAATCAAATCGACTAGGCTGTCCTGACCACTTTTCAAACAAGGAGACCGACCATGCGCCTGTTCCTCGCCCTCGCCCTGCTCGCTGCCAGCAGCCTGGCCAACGCCGCGATCAAGACTCAGGAGATTCCCTACCAGAGCGCCGACGGCACAAAACTGATCGGCTACTACGCCTACGACGACGCGATCAAGGGCCAGCGCCCGGGCGTGGTGGTGGTGCACGAGTGGTGGGGCCTGAACGATTACGCCAAGCGTCGCGCCCGCGACCTCGCCGAACTGGGCTACAGCGCGCTGGCGATCGACATGTACGGCGAAGGCAAGAACACCGAGCACCCGAAAGATGCGATGGCGTTCATGCAGGCTGCGACCAAGGATGCCGCCGCGTCGAGCAAGCGCTTCGAGGCCGGACTGAACCTGCTGAAAAAGCAGCCGCAGACCGACGTGAATAAAATCGCAGCCATCGGCTACTGCTTCGGCGGTGGCGTGGTGCTCAACGCGGCGCGTCAAGGCGAGCCGCTGGCGGGCGTGGTCAGTTTCCATGGCGCACTGGCGACCACCACCCCGGCCACGCCCGGCAGTGTGAAGGCGAAGATTCTGGTCGAGCACGGCGCACTGGACAGCATGGTCACCGCTGACAACGTCACCGCGTTCAAGAGTGAAATGGACAAGGCCGGCGCCGACTACAAATTCGTCAGCCTCGACGGCGCCAAGCACGGCTTCACCAATCCCGACGCCGATCGCTTGAGCCACGGCGATCACGGTGGCCCGGATATCGGTTACAACAAGGCCGCCGATGAAAAATCCTGGGCAGACATGAAGGCGTTCTTCCAGAAGATCTTTGGCTGATGGATTGCGGCGCGGCCTTCGCGAGCAGGCTCGCTCCCACAAGGGATTTGTGATCGGCGCAGATTCAATGTGGGAACGAGCCTGCTTGCGAAAGCCGCACCGCCGATCTCGACCTTGCCCCTGTGAACCGGCAAAATGCCCGCCATGAACTCCACCCTCCCCAGCTGCTGCACCCCCCTCGACGCCCACTGGCCGTTGCCAAACGTGCTGTCCGACACAGTTCTGCTAAGCACCCGTTTCGACCCGAAACAACTGCTGGGCGATGATTTCCAGCGCAGCGCCATCGAGCCGCCGCCGAGCATTCAGCGCTCGGTGGCCAAGCGTCAGGCCGAGTTTCTCGCCGGGCGGATCTGCGCCCGGGCCGCGCTGCAGCAGCTCGAAGGCTCAAGCGTGATCCCGGCGATTGGCGAAGACCGCGCGCCGGTCTGGCCGGCGCACATCTGCGGCTCGATCACCCACAGCACCGGGCGCGCGGCAGCGATTGTCGCCAACAAACAGCACTGGCGCGGCCTGGGCATGGACCTGGAAAACCTGCTCGACAGCGACCGCGCCGAACGGCTGGCCGGAGAGATCCTGACCCCCGCGGAACTGCAGCGCATGGCCGCCGGTTCGCGCGAGCTTCTGGGCTTGTGGGTGACGCTGACGTTTTCGGTGAAAGAGAGCCTGTTCAAGGCGCTGTATCCGATCGTGCAAAAGCGCTTCTACTTCGAGCACGCCGAGGTACTGGAGTGGACGCAGCAGGGTCAGGTGCGTTTGCGGCTGTTGACCGATCTGTCCGGTGAGTGGCGCCATGGCACCGAACTGGAGGCGCAATTTGGTGTGCAGGACGGGCAGTTGTTGAGTCTGGTGAGCATTCCTGCCTGAAGATTTGCGGTGCCTGAGAGGGCCCCTTCGCGAGCAAGCCCGCTCCCACACGTTGAAATGCACTCCCCTGTGGGAGCGAGCCTGCTCGCGAAGGCGCCAGACCTGCTCACACAAAGCTCAGCGGCGTTCCTGATTCCTCGGCCAGCTCAAGCTGAAGCAAGCCCCACCCAGACTCTTGCTCTTGTTGATCAGCGCCCGGCCGTCATGCCAGTGAATGATCCGCCGCACAATCGACAGCCCCAGACCATGCCCGCCTGACGCCCGCGTGCGGCTGTCATCCAGACGCAGAAACGGGGTGAAGATGCGCTCCCACGCCGACTCCGGCACACCCGGCCCGTCATCCTCGACGTCGACCCGGCAGCGCAACTGCCCGACCTGATAGCTCACCGTGACCTTCGAGCGCGCATGGCGCATCGCGTTGCTCACCAGGTTCTGCAACGCCCGGTGCAGGAAGCGCGGTTCGGCCTCGACCCAGGCGCCGTCGTTGTCCGCCGCAGACAGACACAACCCACGCTGCACCGTGACCTCGGCGCGCAACGGCGCCAGCTCTTCGATCACCTGATTGACCAGTGCATCAAGATCGATGCGTTGAAAGGTCAGCGCCGGGGAACCCTGCTCCAGTCGCGCGTAGGTCAACATCTCGTCGACCAGTTTATCGAGGTCTTCGATGTCGTGGTCCATGCCCTCACGGTACTTTTCCAGCGCCTGCGCAGTGGTCGCCGAGCCGATCATCTCCAGCCCGAAACGCAGGCGCGCCACTGGCGTACGCAGTTCATGGGACACCGCACGCACCAGTTCACGCTGGATGGCCAGCAACTGCTGCAAGTGCTCGGCCATGCCGTTGAATGCTGACGCCAGGCGCCCCACCGAGTCCGCGCCGCGGGCCGGCACGCGGGTTTCCAGGCTGCCCTTGGCAATGCGCGTGGCCGCTGCTTCAAGGCCGCGCAAACGCCGTTCGAGCTGACGCACCAGCAGATAAACGATCAGACCGATCAGGCTCAGACCGAGGGCGGCGATCAGTACCAACCATTGCGGCGGGTAGGGATTCATCTGATACAGCGGGCCGATCTCCAGCACCCACGGTGTACCGACCATGCCGGCAAACACCCGGATCGAGTCCCCCCCCTTGCCCAGCGCCATCACCGTATCGCCCTCGGACACCCGACGGCTCTGGTCTTCGTCCATGTCGGCCTCGTCCACCGTGACCAGGCGCAGGTCGAAACCGAAACCCTTCTCTTCCTTTAACTGCGCCAGCCGCCTGGGCTGTTCGCCGACCGGCACGCGCACCAGCTCATCGGCCAGCAGGTAAATAGTCGCCCGCGCCAATTGCTCGCTGATCTGCTGCACGTCACCGGTGAGCACCAATTGTTCTTTATCGCTGACCAGCCGATAGACCCGCGCCGCGTGCGGACCGGTCTGCTCCACCAGTGCCTGGCCGCGCTGCACACGGGTGCGCTGGGACAGATCGAGACCGGTCTCGGAAAACGTCTTCAGTGCCAGTGGAATCCCCAGCAGACGCTCCCACACCAGCAGCGCCCGATGACGTTCGGTTTCGTTCATCGGTTGCAGGTTGTCGGCCATCAGCGAGAACGTGCCGTGGGCCAGGCGCTCGCGGTACTGCTCGCTGCGCACCTGATTGAGCAGGTGCAGCGCCAGCACGCCGAGCACCGCCACCAGAATCAGCGCCGCGCACATGCCGCCGTAGATGCGCAGGAAGATCGAGTTCACAGGGCAAGATCCACGCAGGCTTCAGGAACGAACAGGTAGCCTTTGCTGCGGATGGTCTTGATCAGTCGTGGGTGGTCGGGGTCGTCGCCGATTTTCGGGCGAATCCGCGAGATGCGTACATCAATCGAACGGTCCTGGCCGTCGTAGCCGATGCCGCGCAACGCGGTGAAGATCTCTTCGCGAGACAGGATCCGCCCGGCATTCGATACCAGCAGCCAGAGCAGGTCGAACTCGGCGCTGGTCAGTTCGATACCGCTGTCGCTGAGCCAGGCTTCGCGCAAGGCGTTGTCCACCACCAGCGGGCCGAACTGCAGGCGACGGCTTTTTTCCGCAAGGGGTTCGGCTGTGTCACTGCGTCGCAGCAAGGCCTGAATCCGCGCCAACAGCAGCCGTGGACGCACCGGTTTGCACACGTAATCGTCGGCGCCGAGGTCCAGCCCCTGGATCTGGTCGGCATCGTCAGTGCGTGCGGTGAGCATCAGGATGGGCCCGTCGTAACGGTCGCGGACCTTGCGGCAAATACTCAGACCGTCTTCACCGGGCAGCATCAGGTCGAGGATCACCAGGTCCGGCTGTTCCTTGATGATCCGCGCCGCCGCCAGCGCGCCGTTGCCCTCGATCTCCACGCGCAATCCATTGGCTTGCAGGTATTCGCGGGTGAGTTCGGCCAGACGCTGGTCGTCCTCGACTATCAATACCTGCCACGCTTCTTGCTCCACCGGTGACCTCTGCTTGCTGTTTTTATTAATAAGGAAGAACGCTCGGCCTGACTCGATTCCCGTGTGGGAGCGGGCTTGCTCGCGAAGACGGCGGCATGTTCAACATCGATGCTGCCTGACACAACGCATTCGCGAGCAAGCCCGCTCCCACAATCCTCCCGTCTTTTTGTCATCTTTTGGGAGGATAAGAATGGCGAGACACCGCTCGATTGTATAAACGGCGTACAGCCAGAACACAAGTCGCCAAATGCGTTCGGACAAGGCGGTTTTTTGTGGTAGGGTTCGCGCCCTTAAAAATCCGCTGAAGCGTTTTTCCCGAGTGAAAAACAGTGACAAACGGTCTAGCTCAGCAGGTTCGCGGCCTACACGCCAATTCCCCGTTTCACACACAATTTACGCACAGGTTTATCCACAGGTAGTACGTTGCAATCCCCCACCAAAACGCATTATCTTGTAGCCCGGGCGTAAAAAAACCCTACATGTAGGGTTTGACCCTAAAAAACCAAACACAAACCGGACAGTGAATTCAAGGCTTTTTATTGCCATTGTCGGGTTGAACCAAACGTATTTTCAGAAGCCCAAACCGCGCCTGCGGATGGCTACCGTTTTTCAGTCGACCACGACGATAACGGTACGGGTGTTGCAGTGACGAACCTGCCCCCGAAAGGAATGCGGTTTCACGCGTATCGCGCGAACCGAAGACTTCGGCATGGAAGCGGCGCCCACAAGGCCCCCTTCCTGAACTGTCCCGAAGTCGTTATGCCCGGCGCGTGCCGGTTGTAGTGCTTCAGGACGGAACGGTGGGCACCTTGATGGTGCCCAAACAAACATAGAGAACGTGGAGACACCCATGCAAACCGACACAACTCGCGAGAACCCGCAGGGCACCTTGCCGCAGGCCGCCGATTCGAATTCGGATCTGGCCACCACCGCGCCTGGTCAACTGCGCGTGATCAAGCGTAATGGCACTGTCGTTCCTTACACCGATGACAAGATCACCGTCGCTATCACCAAAGCGTTTCTCGCAGTTGAGGGCGGCACTGCTGCCGCTTCGTCGCGAATCCACGACACCGTTGCCCGCCTGACCGAACAAGTCACCGCGACCTTCAAGCGTCGCATGCCTTCGGGCGGCACCATCCACATCGAAGAAATCCAGGACCAGGTCGAACTGGCCCTGATGCGTGCCGGCGAGCAGAAAGTTGCCCGCGACTACGTGATCTACCGCGACGGTCGCTCGAAAGAACGTGCTGCCCACGCCCCGGTCGAAGAAGCAGTCAACGCGCACCCGTCGATCCGCATCACCCGTGCCGACGGCAGCCTCGCGCCGCTGGACATGGGCCGCCTGAACACCATCGTCACCGAAGCCTGCGAAGGCCTGGCTGAAGTCGACGGCGACCTGATCCAGCGCGAAACCCTGAAAAACCTGTACGACGGCGTGGCCCTGACCGACGTCAACACCGCGCTGGTGATGACCGCTCGCACCCTGGTTGAACGTGAGCCGAACTACTCGTTCGTCACCGCCCGCCTGCTGATGGACACCCTGCGCGCCGAAGGCCTGGGCTTCCTCGAAGTGGCCGAAAGCGCCACTCACCACGAAATGGCCGACCTGTACGCCAAGGCACTGCCGGCCTACGTCGCCAAAGGTATCGAGTTCGAACTGCTGAACCCTGTGCTGGCCACCTTCGACCTGGAAAAACTGGGCAAGGCGATCAACCACGAGCGCGATCAGCAATTCACCTACCTGGGCCTGCAGACCCTGTACGACCGTTACTTCATCCACAAGGATGGCGTGCGTTTCGAACTGCCGCAGATCTTCTTCATGCGCGTGGCCATGGGCCTGGCGATCGAAGAGAAGAACAAGGAAGAGCGTGCGATCGAGTTCTACAACCTGTTGTCGTCCTTCGACTACATGGCGTCGACTCCGACCCTGTTCAACGCCGGCACCCTGCGTCCACAACTGTCGAGCTGCTACCTGACCACCGTTCCGGATGACCTGTCGGGCATCTACCACGCGATCCACGACAACGCCATGTTGTCCAAATTCGCTGGCGGCCTGGGCAACGACTGGACGCCTGTGCGCGCTCTGGGTTCGTACATCAAGGGCACCAACGGCAAATCCCAAGGCGTGGTTCCGTTCCTCAAAGTAGTGAACGACACCGCTGTAGCCGTTAACCAGGGTGGCAAGCGCAAGGGCGCTGTGTGTGCCTACCTGGAAACCTGGCACATGGACATCGAAGAGTTCATCGAGCTGCGCAAGAACACCGGTGATGATCGTCGTCGTACCCACGACATGAACACCGCCAACTGGATCCCTGACCTGTTCATGAAGCGCGTCTTCGATGACGGCAAGTGGACCCTGTTCTCGCCATCCGAAGTACCGGACCTGCACGACCTGACCGGTAAAGCCTTCGAAGAGCGCTACGAGTACTACGAAGCCCTGACCGAATACCCGGGCAAGGTCAAGCTGTTCAAGACCATCCAGGCCAAAGACCTGTGGCGCAAAATGCTCTCCATGCTGTTTGAAACCGGCCACCCATGGCTGACTTTCAAAGACCCGTGCAACCTGCGCAGCCCGCAGCAGCACGTCGGCGTGGTTCACAGCTCGAACCTGTGCACCGAGATCACCTTGAACACCAACAAGGACGAGATCGCCGTTTGCAACCTGGGTTCGATCAACCTGCCGAACCACATCGTCGACGGCAAGCTGGACACCGCCAAGCTGCAACGCACCGTGAACACCGCCGTGCGCATGCTCGATAACGTGATCGACATCAACTACTACTCGGTGCCGCAAGCGAAGAACTCCAACTTCAAGCACCGTCCGGTCGGTCTGGGCATCATGGGCTTCCAGGACGCCTTGTACCTGCAGCACATTCCTTACGGTTCCGACGCTGCCGTCGAGTTCGCCGACAAGTCGATGGAAGCGGTCAGCTACTATGCGATCCAGGCTTCCTGCGACCTGGCTGACGAGCGCGGCGCGTACGAGACGTTCAAAGGCTCGCTGTGGTCCAAAGGCATTCTGCCGCTGGATTCGCAACAGATCCTGATCGAGGCTCGTGGCCAGAAGTACATCGACGTTGACCTGAACGAAACCCTGGACTGGGCACCGGTTCGCGCCCGTGTACAGAAAGGCATTCGTAACTCCAACATCATGGCCATCGCTCCGACCGCCACCATCGCCAACATCACTGGCGTCTCGCAGTCGATCGAACCGACCTACCAAAACCTGTATGTGAAATCGAACCTGTCGGGCGAATTCACCGTGATCAACCCGTACCTGGTTCGCGACCTCAAGGCTCGCGGCCTGTGGGACTCGGTCATGATCAACGACCTGAAGTACTACGATGGTTCGGTTCAACAGATCGAGCGCATCCCGCAGGAACTCAAAGAGCTCTACGCGACCGCGTTCGAAGTGGACACCAAGTGGATCGTTGACGCCGCCAGCCGCCGTCAGAAGTGGATCGACCAGGCCCAGTCGCTGAACCTGTACATCGCCGGCGCATCGGGCAAGAAGCTCGACGTGACCTACCGCATGGCCTGGTACCGTGGCCTGAAAACCACTTACTACCTCCGTGCCCTGGCCGCGACCAGCACCGAGAAGTCGACCATCAACACCGGCAAGCTGAACGCTGTTTCCAGCGGCGGCAACCACGGCGACGATTCGGTTCTGGCTGCGCCTGCCGGTCCGGCGCCAGTGCCAAAGGCTTGCGCGATCGACGAGCCGGATTGCGAAGCTTGCCAATAAGCTGAGCTGAATCAGGCGTTGCGAGACGCCTGATACATTCCAGGCAAAAGAAAACCCCCGACAGACTTCTGGTTTGTCGGGGGTTTTTCTTTTGCTCCGTCAAAAAACAGCGAAACCCGGTGACAGGCTTCGCCGTTAATTATTAAGGCAAGCTAACTTCAGACCATAAACGACCCGGCCATTGCCTGCCCCACAACCGGAATGGTGAACGTCTCACCATTGGCTGTAGCAAAGGTTTCGATGGTGTTTGAACCCGCATACCAGTCAGCAAGAATCACTGCGTTGTTCTGCTTGCCCGCATTCCACTCCACGGCGTTGAAGATGTAGGCATTGGTACCGTCGGTCTTGATGATCACATCCGCATACGACTTGATATTCGTCAGCTCGACTTTATCGCCACCCTGAAGGCCATCATCCTTGATCATCACATTGGTCGAGGAATACACCTTGTAGGTATCGCTGCCTTCACCCCCGTAGGCGAAACCACCGCCGAGCATAATCAACGTGTCGGAACCGGCGCCGCCAAACAGCTGATACTCAGGCCCCGTACCTACCAGCGAATCACTGCCGTCATCACCGTATGCGGTACCGGCGTACACGGTGATGTCGTCGTTACCGGCATCGCCATGCAGAACACTGCCGACATCGTTGTTGGCGCTGAACATGCTGTCGTTGCCATTGCCGCCAAACAGCTGATCCGCCTCGGCCGGGCCGCTGCGATCCGGACCATTGATGGCATAGGGCTCGTAGTTGCCGCCGTAAATCGAGTCGTTGCCATCTCCGCCATAGACCAGGTCATTACCTTGGCCGCCATAGAGAACGTTCCAGCCGGCGTTACCGGTCAGCGTGTCATTGAATGACGAGCCGTGCAGCCCTTCGATATTGACCAGTACATCACCGCTCGCATCGCCTCCAGTGACCGTATTGGCCAGCAGGTTGATTTGCACCGCCGCCGAGCTGCCGATGTACCAGGCTTCGTCGGAAACACCCGCACCGCCATCGATAAAATCAGCGCCCTTGCCACCAATGAACGTCTCGGAGCCGGCGCCGCCGATCAACGTATCGTTGAACGCAGTACCTTCCCAGTTTTCGATGTTGGTGTAAGTGTCGCCCGCTGCGGCACCGGTCAGTGGCTGAGTGAGATCGAGGGTGATGGCCGAGCTTTCAAAGGCAAAGCTGACCGTGTCGCGCCCAAATGCTCCGTCGAAATTGTTGACCTGATCGTTACCGATGAACGTGTCGTCGCGTCCCGAGCCGACGAACTTCTCGATGCTCTGGAAGGTATCGCCCTTGGCAATCGCGGTGTGCTCACCCGTCTTGAGATTGATGACCACCCCCACCGGTCCAATGTCGTTATAGCTGACAGTATCGAAACCCTCGCCACCGATGAACGTGTCGCCGCCATCGCCGCCCATCAATATGTCATCCCCGGCACCGCCCGTGATGACGTTATCCAGCGCATTGCCTCGCGCCTGGAACATCCCGGTACCGGTAAAGGTCAAGCGCTCGATCCCGGCATTCATGAGGTAGTAGGACTGATTGGTGCGCACTTCATCATTGCCGCCGCCAGCCAGTTCGATGATCGCGCCATAGTTTGCATTGTTGAGGACGTAAACATCGTCGCCCATGCCGCCTTGCACGGTGAAACCGGTCGAGTTGGCATTGGCGATGAAGACGTCGTTGTAGGCCGAGCCGATGATGTTCTCGATACCATAAAAGCTGTCGCCCTCGGCATCGCCACCAGTGCCCGTGCCAGAGCCGACACCAGAAGCCCCCAACGTCAGTGTCACGGCCTGGGCGGATTGCGAGTAATCCGCCACATCAACGCCAGTACCACCATCGAACTTGTCCGCGCCAGCGCCGGCGATAAACGTATCGGCGTACTGCGTGCCGCGAATCAGTTCGATATCAGTGTAGGTATCACCTGCCGCGATGCCGCTGTATACGCCCGTCTTGAAATTGAGCGTAACCGCCACAGTGCTGTCGTCATAACTGACGGTGTCAGTTCCGGCACCACCGAAAAAGCTGTCCGCGCCTGCGCCGCCCATCAAAGTATCGTTGCCCACGCCACCGGTAATGATGTTGTCGCTGGCATTGCCGCGACCGGTGAAGTTGCCAGTACCGGTGTAAGTCAGACGCTCGACGTTGTTGTGCAGCCCCATGCTGAGCTGGTTGGTACGCACTTCGTCGTCGCCGCCACCCTGCGCTTCGACAATCACCGCCGATGCACCGGTGTTGACGATGTAGACGTCGTTGCCCGCGCCTCCCTGCAAGGTGAAGGAGCCGGACGTCGAGGAGTTGAACACATCGTCATACGCCGAACCGATCACCTTCTCGATACCCGAGAACGAATCGCCTTCGGCATCACCACCGGCTCCGGTGCCGCTTCCGGAGACCAGCGTGAGGTTGATGGCAGCGCCAGATTGCGAGTAGTCGACGACGTCCATGTTGTCCGCCCCCGTTGTACCGCCATCGAACTTGTCGACACCAACACCGGCCAGGAACGTGTCACTGTATTTGGAGCCGCGAATGACTTCGATGCCATCAAAGGTATCGCCCGCGGCAATGCCCGTGTGAACACCGGTTTTCTGGTTGATGGTCACGCCCACAGCGGAATCGTCGTAGGAGACAGTATCGATCCCCGCACCACCGATGAAGACATCGGCGCCCGCCCCTCCCATCAACAGGTCATTGCCAATGCCACCGGTGATGATGTTGTTGCCAGCATTGCCTGTACCGGTGAAGTTGCCGGTGCCGGTATAGGTCAGGCGTTCGACTTCGGCACTCAAGGTCATGGTAGTCAGCGAGGTGCGAATTTCGTCATCACCACCCCCCGCCAGTTCGATTATCGACTGATTGGGCGAGCCGTTGATGATGTACAGATCGTTCCCCGCCCCGCCCTCGAACAGGGAAGCTGCGGAGCCAGTGGTGAATACATCGTTCTGTGCCGAACCGACGATTTTCTCGATGTTGGTAAACGTATCGCCCTGCGCGTCACCACCCTGACCGCTGCCAGTGCCGAGCGTGGTAAGGGTGATGTTCACCGCCTGCGTCGACAACGAATAATCGACGGTATCGACACCACCTGTCGTGCCGCCATCAAAGATGTTGGCCTCCGTGCCACTGAAGAACGTGTCACCGTTCTTGCTGCCACGAATGATTTCGATACCGGAGAAGGTATCGCCTGCGGCGAAGCCGGTGTGCACACCGGTTTTCAGGTTGACCGTGACACCCGCTGCGAGGCTGTCCTCATAGCTGGCAGTGTCGATGCCGGCGCCACCAATCAATTGGTCGGCACCTGCACCGCCGCTCAGCACATCGTTGCCAGCGCCGCCAGTGATGATGTTGTTGCCCGCGTTGCCAGTACCGGTGAAGTTGCCGGTGCCGGTATACGTCAAGCGCTCGACTTCACCGCTCATCCCCATGCTGGTCTGATTGGTACGGATTTCATCGTCGCCGCCACCAACGGCTTCACCGATGCCACCTGCCCAAGGGCCATTGATGATATAGACGTCGTTGCCGGCGCCACCAATGACGCTGGTGCTGCCAGAGTTCAGGGTAAAGACATCATCGAATGCCGTACCGGTGACCAGGTCCATGTTGCTGAATGTGTCACCCTGCGCATCGCCGCCAAGACCGGTACCGTTGACACCTGTCAACGTCAGGTTGATTGCCTGCTCGGAGCTGGCGTAACTCAAGGTGTCGTAGCCAATCACACCATCAAACGAGTTGGCCGAGGCATCGGCGACAAAGCTGTCGGTGTAGCTGGTACCACGAAACGCCTCGATACCGACGAACGTATCGCCCGCCGCCAGACCGGTGTGAACCCCGGTTTTCAGGTTGATCGTCACGCCAATGCCCTGGTTGGCGTCTTCGTAGCTGGCCGTGTCAAAACCTGCGCCGCCAATCAACTGGTCAGCACCTGCACCACCGATCAGCACGTCATTACCGACGCCGCCAGTGATGATGTTGTTACCCGCGTTGCCAGTACCGCTGAAGTTACCGGTGCCGGTATACGTCAGGCGCTCGATTTCGCCAGGCATGGACACTTTGGGCTGGTTGGTACGGATTTCATCGTCACCGCCACCAACGGCTTCACCGATGCCACCTGCCCAGGGGCCATTGAGGATATAGACGTCGTTGCCGGCGCCACCACTGACGCTGGTGCTGCCAGAGTTCAGGGTAAAGACATCATCGAATGCCGTACCGGTGACCAGGTCCATGTTGCTGAATGTATCACCCTGCGCATCGCCGCCCAGACCGGTGCCGTTGGCGCCCGTCAATGTCAGGTTGATTGCCTGCTCGGAGGTGGCGTAACTCAAGGTGTCGTAGCCAATCACACCATCAAACGAGTTGGCCGAGGCATCGGCGACAAAGCTGTCGGTGTAGCTGGTACCACGAAACGCCTCGATACCGACGAACGTATCGCCCGCCGCCAGACCAGTGTGAACCCCGGTTTTCAGGTTGATCGTCACGCCGATGCCCTGGTTGGCGTCTTCGTAGCTGGCCGTGTCAAAACCTGCGCCGCCAATCAACTGGTCAGCACCTGCACCACCGATCAGCACGTCATTACCGACGCCGCCGGTGATGATGTTGTTACCCGCGTTGCCAGTACCGCTGAAGTTACCGGTGCCGGTATACGTCAGGCGCTCGATTTCGCCAAGCATGGACACTTTGGGCTGGTTGGTACGGATTTCATCGTCACCGCCGCCAACGGCTTCACCGATACCACCTGCCCAGGGACCATTGAGGATATAGACGTCGTTGCCGGCGCCACCACTGACGCTGGTGCTGCCAGAGTTCAGGGTATAGACATCATCGAATGCCGTACCGATAACCAGGTCCATGTTGCTGAATGTATCACCCTGCGCATCACCGCCCAGACCGGTGCCGTTGGCGCCCGTCAATGTCAGGTTGATTGCCTGCTCGGAGGTGGCGTAACTCAAGGTGTCGTAGCCAATCACACCATCAAACGAGTTGGCCGAGGCATCGGCGACAAAGCTGTCGGTGTAGCTGGTACCACGAAACGCCTCGATACCGACGAACGTATCACCCGCCGCCAGACCAGTGTGAACCCCGGTTTTCAGGTTGATCGTCACGCCGATGCCCTGGTTGGCGTCTTCGTAGCTGGCCGTGTCAAAACCTGCGCCGCCATTGAGCTGATCAGCCCCTTCGCCGCCGATGAGAAGGTCGTTGCCATCCCCACCATTCAACACATCATCACCTGCCAAACCACGTATCTGGTCATCGCCGGCGGTACCTGCCAGCGTATCTGCACCATTGGACCCGTAAATTACCGCCATTACATCTTCCTTGTGTGAGTGTGTTTGTGTTGGAAACTGCGTTGAATTGCCCGGTGCTACGGGGGGTCACCCTCTCTTGTGCACGCAAGGCCTGGTTGCGAAAAGGCTTGAGCATCGCGAAAAATCCGACGGATTTGCGCTGGGTCGGTCATGCGCGACACGGTCAGGGAAATCACCGCGCACGACGGCGACGCCATGGTTGCGGCGTGCAGCCGGCAACAGGAGAAATGGTTTCAATTGGCTTGAATGAGGCATCACCGACAGGAAAATCAGCGATGTCCGGACAGTGCGGGGGTATAGAGCCAGACCGGCGACGTAAGGTATTGGCACCGCGGCGGGCGCACTGACGGCTTTATGACTGTTCAACGTGTCGCATCCCTGATGACTAATGACGGCTTCCGAGCCACCGAACCCTGAGCCCGGCTTGAAAATATGCGCTGCGAATGAAAGTTTGACGCGCGCCACCACTGCTCCGCGAGAGTGCAAGTTCCGCACCACAGCGACCGACGAACGGTAGAAAACTGAACACACGTCCCAAATAACGCGCATAAAAAAACCGACGCCCTGGGGCGTCGGTTTTCAGCGCAGCGATCAGATCACATCAGGTCATCTGAATGATGGTCTGCATGATGGTGCTCTGAGTGGAGATTGTCTTGGCGTTTGCCTGATAGTTGCTCTGGCCCTTGATCAGGTCTACCAGCTCATTGGTCAGGTTAACGTTGGACTCTTCCAGCGAGTTGGACGAGATCGAACCCAAAGTACCGGTTTCCGGCGCATCGTAACCTGGAATACCCGACGCGAACGTCTCTTTCCAGCTGGTACCACCGATAGCCTGCAGGCCTTGTTCGTTGGTGAAGCTGGCCAGCGCAACCTGGCCGATGGCCTTGTTCTGATTGTTGCTGAAGTTGGCGAACAAGGTACCGGTACCGTCGATGCTCAGGTTGGTGATCTGGCCAGTGGCATAACCGTCCTGAGTCGGGATGGTGCGCGTGGTATCAGCATTGTATTGAGTGGTCAGGGCCATGGAAATGGTCACACCATTGGTGTTTGCCGATGCGCCGTTAGGCGTAAAGACACCGTTGGTCACTGTGCCTGGCTTCCAGTTTTTCAGGGTCAGGTCACTGCTGATCGTCGGAGTGCCCGGAGTCGCCGGATTAGGTGTGCTGATCTGAGTCAGTTTGCCTGCGGAGTCAAAGGTCATGGTGGACGCCACCGGCGGGGTGGTTTTCGGATCGCTACCGGTAGCATCCGGGTTGCGCCCGTCTACCAGGGTGTAAACCTTCCAGGTGTTTTGACCCGTCTTCACAAAGTACTGATCCATGACGTGCGAGTTGCCCTGAGTGTCATAGATCGGGGTGCTGAACGACTTGGTGTAAGTTGCCAGCGTGTTTGGATCGAATACCACGGCGTTGGCGCCGGTATCGTTGATCACCGGGGCCGACGAGTTGAGGTTGATGCTCGACGTCACCGTCGAACTCGACTTCGGTGCCAGGTTCGAGGTGTCGATCTTCAGGTCAGTCAGCACGCCGTTGATGATCTTGCCGTTGGCATCCACACCGTAACCCTGCAGACGCGAGGTGTAGTCGGTGTTGGTGATGAAACCTTTATCGTCGACCTTGAACGTACCGGCACGGGTGTAGGAGATCGAGCCATTGTTGCTCATGGTGAAGAAGCCGGAACCGTTGATGCCCATGTCCAGCACGTTACCGGTGTTGCTGATGTCACCCTGGGTGAATTGCTGCGAAACGTTGGCCAGGCGCACGCCATTGCCGATCACTTTGCTGCCAGTACCCAAGCGAGTTGCCGAATAAACGTCTTCGAATTCCGCACGGGACGATTTGAAACCGGCGGTCGCGACGTTGGCGATGTTGTTACCGGTCACGTCCAGTTGTTTGTTGGCTGCATAGAGACCGCTAAGGCCGATATTGAAAGACATATTCCACTCCTTTGTGCCGGTTAGTCGGCTCTATATACCAATGGTTTGTACTTTGGACAGGGCGACGGAGCCCTTGCCGGACAGGTTGAGCATCAGCTCGCCACCGGTCTGGCTGATGGTCACGCTGTTGACGGTGGCCGGCAGATAGGTGGCCAGATCCGTCGCGGTGCCGTTGATCGGCGCGTTGGCCTTGAAGGTGTAAGTACCCACGGGCACCAGATTGCCGGACGAGTCCTTGCCGTCCCAAGTGAAGCTGGCGCTGCCGGCTGCGCGGCTGCCCAGATCAATGGTGCGCACAGTTGCGCCGGTGCTGTCGGTGATCGTCACGGTGCCGCCGGCAATCGACGAAGGCACGGTCGCCGAACCGGTCAGGCCTTTGCTCGGGTCGTCGAGCTGCGCGGTATTGGTCTGCACGATCACGTTGCGACCCACCAGCGACGACGCCTGCAACGCCTGCGACGAGTTGTAGTTGCCGGCCAGCGAGCTGACCGTGCTGTTGAGGGTGGTAATGCCCTCAAGGCTGCTGAACTGCGCCAACTGCGCAACGAATGCGCTGTTGTCCTGCGGATCGAGCGGGTTCTGGTTTTTCAGCTGGGTCACCAGCAATTGCAAGAACGCATCCTTGCCCAGAGCCTGGCCGCCGGTGGAACTGTTAGTCGCTGAAGTAATGCCATCCACTGTTGATCCACTGGTCTTTTTCGACGAGTTGGACAGCAGATCCTTCATGCTTATGGTGTTGCTGGTATCGGAAACACTCATCGCAGTCGTCCCTTATTACTGACCGAGGGTCAGTACCTTCTGCATCATGGTCTTGGCGGTGTTCATCATTTCGGCGTTGGTCTGGAACGACCGGCTCGCGGAAATCATGTCAGCCATTTCTTCCACCACGTTGACGTTCGGGTAGTAGACGTAGCCTTTGGCGTCAGCGGCCGGATGGTTCGGCTCGTAGCGCGCTTCAAGGTTGCTCTGGTCTTCGACCACGCCGAGCACCTGTACGCCCTGGCCCGCGGCGTCCTGGCTCTGGAACAGCGAGTTGCTGCCGCTGTTCTGACCGCCCTGGAACATGGTGGCGAACACCGGGTGACGGGCGCGATAGGTCTGGTCGATGCTCGAGGAGACGGTTTCGGCGTTGGCGATGTTCGAAGCCACGGTGTTCAGACGCGTGGTTTGTGCGCTCATGCCGCTGCCGGCAATGTTGAAAACGCTGGACAGGGACATGGATTACTCTCCGCGCAGGGCTGACACCAGCCCTTTGAATTTGCTGTTGAGCAGGGTGAAGCTGGCCTGGAAGCCGACGGCGTTTTCCGCGTAGTTGGACTGTTCCAGCTGAGCGTCCACGGTGTTCTGGTCGATCGAAGGCTGCATCGGCGTGCGATACATCAGCGACTCGTCGCCATTGCCCAGGCCTTCAGCTTCGATGTGACGGCTGTTGGTCATGTTCAGGGCGATGGTGCCGTTGGCGTTCTTCTGGCTCTGTGCTTCGAGCACTTTGGAGAAGTCCAGATCCCGAGCCTTGTAGTTCGGGGTATCGGCGTTGGCGATGTTGTTGGCCAGGACTTCAGCACGCTGGGCGCGGAAGCCCAGTGCTTTTTCGTGAATGCCGAGCGCTTTATCGAAGCTGATGCTCATGTCGGGAACCTTCGGGTGACCGGTTTTTCGTATCTGAGCTTTAGCAAGCGCCGTGCCAAACAGAAAAACCCCCATAAACCGGGGCTTTGCGAGCAATCGGCAACGCGGCAATGCCAGAAAAGCGGCAACCGGTTTCCGCTGGCTGCCGCTTTTCTGCCGCTTGCCCTCCCCTCTCACCCACACCACAGACCCACTGTGGGAGCGGGCTTGCTCGCGAAAGCGTCGAGTCAGTCGATATCTGTTTTTCTGACACACCGCATTCGCGAGCAGGCTCGCTCCCACAGGGGCTTGTGGTGATTGGGGATTAAACGCCGGGCACAAAAAAACGGGAGGCCTTTGAGGGCCTCCCGTTTTTTTTGTATTGCCGCCGCCAATCACTTGGCCTGGTAAATGATCCCCGGGCTGCACTGGACCATCTGGTAATGATCCGGCAAACCGTTCAGCGCTTCGGAGGCGCCAAGGAACAGATACCCGCCAGGCTTGAGCGTGCCGTGAATGCGCAACAGGATGTCTTTCTTCACCTCGGCGGAGAAGTAGATCAGCACGTTGCGGCAGAACACGATGTCGAACTTGCCCAGCGCTGCATAGCTGTCGAGCAGGTTGAACGAACGGAATTCCACCCGGTTCTTGATCGGCGCCTTGATCACCCAGCGCCCCGGCCCTTTCGGGTCGAAGTAACGCTGCAGTCGATCGGCGGACAAACCGCGACCGATTGCCAGGCTGTCGTACTCGCCGGTCTTGCAGTTGGTCAGCATGCTGCCGGACAAGTCCGTGGCAACGATCTGCACGCCCATCTTCAACTGGCCGAGGTTGCTCCGCTCGAACTCATCGATCGACATCGACAGCGAATACGGTTCCTGCCCCGACGAGCATGCCGCCGACCAGATCCGCAGACGCTGGTTGGGACTGGCCTTGATCGCTTCAGGCAGCACCTTGTTCTTCAAGACTTCAAACGGATAGGTGTCACGAAACCACAGGGTTTCGTTGGTCGTCATGGCATCGACCACCTGCTCGCGCAAACCGCTGCGCGGCTGGGTCTGGATGCGCTGTACCAGCTCACCCAGGGACTTGATGCCTTGCTGCTCCATCAGTTTGTTGAGACGGCTCGAGACCAGGTACTGCTTGTTTTCACCGAGCAAAATGCCACAGGCTTTTTCCAGGAAGACCCGGAACTGTTCGAAATCCAAATTACCCGTAGACAATGATGCCGCCTCTTAAATCGTGTTGACCGCCAGGGGCAGAAGGCCCCTAGCTGATATCTGCTGCTTTGATCCGGTCGACTACCCGGGATGCCAGGTCATCAGGACGGAATTTGGCCAGGAAGTCATCGGCACCGACTTTCTTGACCATCGCCTGATTGAATACCCCCGACAACGAAGTATGCAGGATGATATGAAGCTTTTGCATGCGCGGGTCGTTGCGGATTTCCGCCGTCAGGGTGTACCCGTCCATCTCCGGCATCTCGATGTCGGAAATCATCATCAGGAACTCGTCTTCCGGTTTCTTGCCCTCATCGACCAGCTTGCGCAGGTAATCCAGCGCCTGCTTGCCGTCGTTCAGCGCCACCACTTCGACACCGACCGTCTGCAGGCAACGCGTGACCTGCTTGCGTGCCACCGACGAGTCATCGACCGTCAGCACCCGCAGCGACAGCGCCTTGCTCTGGGTCTCGACATCGACCACGCCGACCGAAATCGCTTCCGGCGTCGGCGCAACTTCCGCCAGCACCTTCTCGACGTCGATGATTTCGACTAACTGATTGTCGACCCGAGTCACAGCCGTCAGGTAGTGATCGCGACCCGTGCCCTTGGGCGGCGGATGGATCTCCTCCCAGTTCATGTTGACGATGCGTTCCACCGAGCGGACCAGGAAACCCTGGGTCTTGGTGTTGTACTCCGTGATGATCACGAACGGGTTGTTCTTGTCTTTCAACGCACCCGAGCCGGTCGCCATTGCCAGATCAAGGATCGGAATGGTCGCCCCCCGGATATTCGCCACCCCGCACACGACAGGACTGGACTTGGGCATCAACGTCAGCGACGGGCATTGCAGCACTTCCCGCACCTTGAACACGTTGATTCCGTAGAGCTGCTGACCGTCGAGACGGAACAACAACAGCTCCAGGCGATTCTGCCCCACCAGTTGCGTGCGCTGGTTCACCGAATCCATTACACCAGCCATGCCCAGACTCCTACACCAACGCCAAGTGTTGTTGCGACGCACATTCATTGCTAAACGGCACGGCGCTTGCTTTTTAACTCGTATGAACGCTCAAACGACATTTTTCCGACGCCTGACCTCCCGCACCCGCAAAGCGCTGTGCGCGGTGTCCGCCGTCTGCTTCTTTTTCGCTGGCAGCCCTGCCGGTGCTGATACGGTTACCTTGCCTGACATGCTTATCGGCGTCACTCAGGGCTTTCTTGAGTTCACCGTAGAAGACTATCTGGCCACCAGTCAAACGGAAGGCCGCTACGAAATCGAGGTCAACCAGCTCGACCCGCGTATGCGCATGCCTATGTGCGACAAGGAATTGACAGCGTCGCTGGAGAGTCCGGCACGTCCGCTGGGCCGGGTAACGGTCAAGGTTCGCTGCGAGGGAAGCTCGCCGTGGACGGTGTTCGTGCCCGCTCAAGTCCGCCTGTTTCGCGAGATTGTCACCACTACCCGACCCCTCAAACGTGCCGGGATTATCGAACCGCAGGACGTGACCTTGCGTGAACGCGACGTCAGTCAGATCAATCAAGGTTTTTTGACGTCGGTGGATGAAGCCATCGGACAGAAATTGACCCGACCAACGGTAGCCGATCAGGTCATTACGCTGGTGCACCTGGAACAGGCAGAAGTGGTGCGCAAGGGTGATCAAGTGGTCATCATCGCCCGCAGCGGTACGCTCGCCGTGCGCATGCCCGGCGAGGCCCTGGCCAATGGCGGCCTGAAAGAACAGATTCGAGTGAAAAACCTCAACTCCAACCGAGTGATCAAGGCGCAAGTCATCGCGCCGGGCCAGGTGGAAGTGGCCATGTAAAACGCTCACGCAGAAAACTGGCGCCAGCCCCGTTGCTTCCCTAAACTGTGCCGCAGCAGGGCACGCTTCGGCGCAGACAGCTCATTGCAAATGAGCCTAAAGTTTTCCAGGGAATGGCCGAAAACATGGCAAGCGTCCAAATTCCCAGAGGTTTTTAACATGGTCATCGATTTCAGCCGTTTGAACAGCTCCTCGTCACTTACAGGCAGTACGCGTACCAGCGCGCCAAAGGAAAACGCCGAAACCGGCACCTCTGCACCGCTGAATACCCAGGCCGAAACGGCCAGTACCGCAAAAAGCGGGGAATCGGTACACCTCAGCAATGAGGCTCAACAGTTGCAGAAGGTCACTGACAAGCTGCGTGATCAGCCTGCCGTCGACAAAGCCCGTGTGGCCGAGTTGAAAGCAGCGATTGCCGATGGCAGCTACAAAGTCGACAGCAACCGTGTAGCCAGCAAACTGCTCAACTTCGAAGCCCAGCGCTAGGCTTTTGCCGGCGCCAGGCTTTTGGACGCTTAGAACCCAAGGCCAGCCATGCACGACACTAATTTATTGCAACTGATCACCGACGACTTTGCTCCAGCTCAACAATTGCTGGAGTTACTGCAAACCGAGTCCCTCGCCTTGCACGGTCGCGACATGCCCTTGCTCGAAGATATTCTGGCGCGCAAACAGGCATTGATCATTCTGCTTGAACAGCATGGCCGCAAGCGCAGTGAAATCCTTGCCAGCCTCAACCTGCCGCTCGACCGCCAGGGTCTGGAGCAACTGGCCAGCCAATCGAGCATTGGCGATCAGTTGCTGTCCCAGAGCGATGTACTGACCGACCTGATTGCCCAGTGCCAGGCCGCCAACGTCAAGAACGGCCAGTCGATCCAGATTCAGCAGGCCACCACGGCCAATCAGCTGAAAATCCTCACCGGGGGCGAGCCACCGGCGCTGTATGACGCCACTGGCACTTTCGCCAAACCCACCAAGCCGCGTACGCTCAGCCAGGCGTGAGCCATTCGATGTGCCTGCACTATCAACCCGCGAAACATGCTGGCAAAATGCTGGCTAGTCGTAGTCAAATTTTGTCTGGAGATTGAGAAAACGTGCCAAACGCCCTAAGCGCGGATGATACTCCGCAGCCACCAAAGGTGCTGACCACGCCCCTGGAAATCTCCAGCAACCTGCGCCAGCTGCAAGAAAGCCACGACCCGCTGATCATCACCTTCCATGAGCGCAGTCAGCGTTTCCAGAGCTACCTGATCAAGGTCGACCGCGAAACCGCAACCATCGCCCTGGACGAAATGATCCCGCGCGATGGCGAGCGCTTTCTGCTGGCGGGTGAACCCTTCAGGGTCGAAGGCTTCCACGAAGGCGTGCGCATTGCCTGGGAATGCACCGGCACGTTGAACATCGAAGAATCCGAAGGTGATCGCTTCTACACCGGCGAGTTGCCGACCGAAGTGGTTTACCACCAGCGCCGCAACGCCTTTCGTGCAGCGCTGAAGCTGACCGATCTGGTCAGCGTCGAACTCGGCGGCGAAAAACTCAAGGCGCCGATCAACGGCAAACTGCTGGATATTTCCGCCACCGGTTGCAAGCTGCGCTTTGAAGGCGACATCACCGACCGCCTGCAACTGGGCCAGGTCTATGACCGCCTGATCGCCGCCCCGTTGTTCGGCAATCAGCCGACCTCGGTCGAACTGCGTTATCTGCACTTCGAAGAAAAGCTCAACATTACCTTCGCCGGTCTGCGCTTCCACAACATCAGTGGACAGGCAGCGCGCAACGTCGAGCGTTTTGTCTATCAGTTGCAGCGTGAAGCACGCCGATTCGATAAAGACGATCTCTGATTCGAACGCAAAAAAGAAAGGGCAGTCCTTGGCGGGACTGCCCTTTTTTATTTCCAACCCGAATAGCAGCTTCTGTCATGGACACCTGTGGCGAGTGGAACGCCATCGGCGCCCGTTAAGGTCTGGCGCCACTGATATCCGGCGTGGGTCTGTCACCCTCATCATCAGGGCTTGTTGCCGGCTCAGACTCAGGTCCTTTCTCAAGCCCGGAATCGGGTTGCGGCTCTGGCTCCGGCGTGACCGTGGTCTGCATCTGCTCCTGCACCACCTGTTCATCCACGCGCGGGTCGAGGGCCGCCACCAGCGGCGAGCTGGACATGCTGTCAGGCATCGCCACGTGATGCAGCGGCGCGTCATCGACCTGATGCAGATTGGTCACCGCTTTCGGGCGGATGCGCCACACCAGCACCAGCGCAAAGAAGCTGAAGAACGCGTAAAGGCTCTGGCTGCCGAACAGCTTCATCAGCACACCCGCCAGCAGCGGCCCGATACTCGCGCCAACCCCGTAGGTCACCAGCAGCATCGCCGTCAGCGACACTCGACGATCGCCTTCGACGTGATCGTTGGAGAACGCCACTGCCAGCGGATACAGACAGAACTGCACCAGTGAGCACATGAACCCGACAACAAACAAAACCTCCAGCGGCACCTGCGGCAAGATTGCCAATGGCAACGCCGCCACCGCCAGGAACCCGGCAAAGCAGCGGATCAGCAGCGCCCGGTCATAACGGTCGGACAACCAGCCCAACGGCCACTGCACCAGCAAGCCTGCAAAAATGCAGCTACCCATGAACAGACCGACCTGCTCGGTCGACAGCCCCTGCTGCGAGGCATACAGCGGCGCCAGACCGTAGAACGAGCCGATGATCAGACCGGCACCCAGCACCGTACTCAACGACTGCGGCACCCGCTTGATGAAAAAACGCGGCTCCATCGGTGCCGGATGCAGCGGCGCCGGGTGAATCCGCCGAGTCAGCGCCACCGGCACCAGACACAGCGCGAAACACAGGGCGACCAGCATCAGCAATTCGAGGCCGAGGCCCGGGTGCATGACCAGTATCAACTGACCGAGCACCAGCCCCAGATACGAAGCGATCATGTAACCACTGAACACCAGACCGCGCTGGTTGGCGTCGGCCTGCTCGTTGAGCCAGCTCTCGATCACCATGTACTGGCACATCATGCCCAGGCCAACGATGGTCCGCAGCACCAGCCATGCCGGCAGCCAGTCAACCAGGCCATGCCCGAGCACCGCCGCCCCGACGATTCCGGCGCAAGCCGAATACGCCCGGATATGTCCGACCCGGGCAATCAATCGGTGACCGATCTTGCCGCCCAGCACCAGGCCGAAATAGTTGGCCGCCATCAGCGCACCGACCCACAGTCCGTCGACATGGTCAGCGGCCAGGCGCAATGCCAGATAAGTAGATAGAAGGCCCGAGCCGATCAACATCATCAGCGAGGCGAAATACAGCGCTCGAAAGGATTTCCAGATTTGGCGCATCGGCGTTCCGAGCGGCTCCTTGCAGTAAGTATCGGGCTATCCAAACGATAGCCCGATGGCGACGGTTCGTCAGGCCTGGGCTGCTAGAACACGCCGTTCCCAGGGAGTGATTTCATCAAAGAAGCTGGTCAACTCCATGGTCTTCGAAGCGATGTAGCCTTCGATGAACTCCTGTCCGAACAGTTCCCTGGCCAATTGACTACGTTTCAGACGTTCGAGCGCGGCATGCAAGGTACACGGCAGCGAAAGATTGTCCGGCACTTCGAACTCACCCTGAATCGCCGCAGTCGGTTCCAGCTCATGTTCGATCCCATGCAAGCCGGCGGCCAGGCTCGCGGCAATCGCCAGGTACGGGTTGGCGTCGGCGCCGGGCAAACGGTTTTCCACGCGTCGGGCCACCGGCGAGCTGGCCGGAATTCGCAGCCCTGCCGCACGGTTATCGTGCGACCAGCAGGCATTGTTCGGCGACGCATACGGGTGGCACAGACGCTGATAGGAATTCACGTTCGGCGCAAACAGTGCGGTGAAATCCGCCATGCCCGCCTGCTGCCCACCAATGAAGTGACGGAACATCGCCGTCGGCTGGCCGCTCTCGTCGCTGAACACATTGTTGCCGGTCGCGATCTCGACGATGCTCTGGTGAATGTGCATCGAACTGCCCGGTGTGTGCGCCAGCGGCTTGGCCATGCACACCACGCTCAGGCCGTGCTTTAGCGCGACTTCCTTGAGCAGGTGTTTGAACAGGAAGGTCTGGTCGGCCAGCAACAGCGGATCACCGTGCAGCAGGTTGATCTCGAACTGGCTGACGCCCATTTCATGCATGAAGGTATCGCGCGGCAAGCCGAGGGCTGCCATGCATTTATAGACTTCGCTGAAAAACGGCCGCAGGCCATTGTTGGAACTGACGCTGAACGCCGATTGGCCATCCTCTCGACGCCCATCAAGGCCTACCGGCGGACGGAACGGCTGGGTCGGATCGGTGTTCGGGGCGAAGACAAAGAACTCCAGTTCGGTCGCCACCACCGGCGCCAGGCCACGCGCCGCGTAACGGGCAATGACCTTCTTGAGCTAACCACGGGTCGACAGATTGGAGCTTTCACCGGTGAGTTCATCGGCATCACAAATCGCCAGGGCGCGTGGCTCATCGCTCCATGGCAGTGGATGGATCATCGAGGGCTCGGCGACCAGCGCCAGATCGCCGTCATCGCTGCCGTAAAAGCGCGCCGCCGGATACCCCCCCATGATGCATTGCAGCAGCACACCCCGCGCCATCTGCAGACGCCGCCCTTCGAGGAAACCCTCGGCGGTCATCACCTTGCCTCGCGGTACGCCATTCAAATCCGGCGTGACACATTCAATCTCATCAATGCCGGTCAGTCGCTGCGCGAGTGAACGCTGGCCATCGGTTGTCATGACGCAATCCTTGTTATTGTGCGAGCCGCGAACGGCGACCCGTACAAAATAGGCTCCGGCTGTTCGGAATATCAAGCAGCGTCAAACAAAAACCCGGGTCACGGCAGATAAAGGCTGAACACCCCGCCGCCCAATGGCCCGCCGTTGCTAATTTCAGTGTGCCCGACCACGCCATTGCGCTGATGCAACGCGGCAATCCGGCTGGCGAAATACAGGCCCAAGCCGGTGCTGCCACTGCTGTGATTGATGCCCTGCACGTAGTCGGCCTGACGCTCGAGCATCTCGGCCGGGTAACCGTCACCGTCATCGTTGATGCTCAACACCAACTGCCCGGCCTCGTCACTGACCGTGATCAGCAGCGACTCGCGGGCATAACGAATCGCATTGTTGATGCAGTTGCCCAGCACCGACGCTATCAACTCGCGATCAAAGAAACCCAGCGGGCTCAGCGGATCGACCTCATAGGTGGCGATGATCCCGCGACTGGCGAACACCTCCTGATGCGCCGCCAATTGCGCCTCGATGAAATCATCGAGCTCGTGATACGCCGGTTGCAGCGGCATCTGGTTGACGCCGAGTTTGTACAGCCCGAGCAACTGCACCAGCATGCCGTTGAGGTGGGCGAACTCGAAGTCGATCACACCCTGCTCCGCCCCGCCGCACTGCTCTTGAGGCAAACGCGCCAGCCACTGGCTGTGAGCCTGCATCAGCATCGCCAATGAGTTCTTCATGTCGTGAACGGTGGAGGCAATCACCGTGGAGAAGTCCAGAGCCGGATCAAAGTGGTTCATTCGCCAAACGCCTTGCTTTTCAGCTTCTGATAACGCGCAAAACGCGCGTCGGTGTCGGGCATCAGGCCAACCAGTTTCAGGCAGGCCCGACATTCTTCCAGCTCCGCCGACGGCACGTTGGTGTCGGTGCCGTGCAGCAGTGACTGGGCCATGTTCAGCGCAATACTGATGTTCTTCGGTTGCATCTTCAGCGCCTTGCGGAATACCTCACGGGCCTCCACCAGGTTGCCGGTCTTGTACACGCGCACGCCTTGGCGATTGAGGTCGGCAGCGGCGTTGCTCGAACTGAGGATAGTCGGGTCGTCGGTAAGCTTGGCGATGTCTTTCATCACCGCCGGGTCATCACCGTAGATCTCCGCGCAGCTCTTGAGCATCGAGGTGCCCGCCTCGGCCTGACCGAGCATCTGCAATTGCTTGGCGACCAGCAACGCCGCCTCAGGACTCATGAACTGCTCCATGCCGTCGAGGCGCAGCAGCGCTTGCTCGGTGAGCTTGTCGGCGGTTTCGGCATCGTTGAGCAACAGACTGGTGGCCTTCATCAGGCGCGCGCGAATCTGCAGGCCGGGGTCGCTCGGGTTCTCTTTCGCCACAGCGCTGAGGGTGGTGTTGATCTCCAGCCGCGTGCGGGTGTCGAGACCGCGCTCACTGCCCTTGCTGATCAAGGCATGGGCCAGACCGAGGTTGCTTTCCGGGTCCTTGAAGCGCGACTGCGCGCCCTGCGCCACCGCCTGACGATAGGCCCGGGACGCGGTGTCGAAGTCCTCGTTGGCCATCGCCAGTTTGCCGAGCAACGCTTGCCGGCGCACCGCCAGCGGCGACAAGCGAATCGCCTCCTCGAGCACCCGCTGCGCACCTTTGGTATCGCCTTCGGCGACCAGCACATCGGCCATGCCGTCGTACAACGCCGGCATCATCGGGAACACCTTCAGGGCTTTTTCGTAGACACCCTTGGCCTGCGCCACTTGCCCACGCTTGAACAGCAACTTGCCCAGCCCGGCAAACGCCCACGGCAACGGCCGGTCAGCAATGATGCTGTCGTAAAGACGTTCGAGCGCCTCGTTCTGGTTCATGTCGCGCAGCGCATCGGCACGATAGCGCAGGCACAACGGCGAATAGCGGATGTCCTGCTTGCACAGCGCAATACAGGCATTGAGCACCTCGACCGGTTTGCCCCGATCAAGGGCTTGCAGAATCGGTTTGAGCAACGTCTTGCGCTGCTCCAGACGCTCCAGGCGCTGCGCCAGGCCGGAGCGGTTGAACGGCTTGGTCAGGTACGCATCCGGCTCGTGCTCCAGGGCACTGAGCACCATCGCCTGACTGGTCTCGGCCGTCACCATGACAAACACCGCTTCATGGCTGATGAGCTTTTCCGACATCAGGTCTTCAAGCACCTGCTGGCCGTTCTTCTTGCCGTCGCCGAGGTGGAAATCCTGCAGGATGAAATCGTAGGACTTCTGCGCACACATCTTCAGCGCCTGCTCGCCGGTGTCGGCGGTGTCCACATCCTTGACCCCGAGCTCGCGCAGCATCGAACGCACGGAACTGCGGAAATCCGAGAAATCATCGACGATCAGAAAACTCTTTTGGTGATACGACAGCATCGAGGATTTCCAGGCAATTGAAGTGAGGGCAATTTCAGGCGCGCAGATGATAGCTGCCGGCCAAATGCTATCAAGCGATTTCGCGCGACTTTTAAGTCACCGAGTGGGTTATCGGCCACAAGTGACGTTCCCTGAAGCGAGCACTTCAAGATTCCTTGCGCAGCAATTACCCTGCGCGACTTCCTACCTTTCCACTACAAGGTTTATCTCGTGTACATCAAAGGACGTTGCATCGTGTCCGCCTGTGCGCTGCTGTTTTTTCAGCAGGCAATGGCGGGAGGAATGGATTGTGCGAAAGCGGCGAGTGCGGTGGAGAACGCTGTTTGTGCCAGTAAGAGCGTGTATGAACTGGATGCGCAGATGAGCGCGGTTTATCGGGAACTGATGAAGATCACCGGTGAAAGGCAACCTGAACTCAAACGCACACAACGGTTGTGGCTCAAGACACGTAATCAGTGCGAAGCGGACGTTGCTTGCCTTGAGCAAAGTTATCGCGACCGACTGAAGTTATTACAGGCGCAACAGATGGATGCCGTGGCGCACAGACCTACCGGCATCGACAAACAGGTACTGGAAGATCTGCAACGCAGCATTCAGGCAGCCAGCGAGGGCGGCAATCGAGAGGTGGCGGTTGAACGAGTGCTGGCTTCACTGGTGATCAATTCTGGAGAGACATCGTTTTCAGGCGACTCTGACAAAGACAACCCCAGCGAGCAAACGCACTTTCCATCGACGATCCCCAAAGACGTTACACCGGATGAATGGAAGGCATTGACCGCCAGCGACATCGACGCGGCAGCAGAAACCGGGCAAACCTCCTACTCGTTGCTGGACATGGACGGCGACGGGCAGCGAGACCTGATCGTCCAGACCTACGCTGGTGGCACCGGCATGTTTACCTACGTGGAAACCTGGCGCCGAGACGGTGACCGGTTTATCAAAAGGTCCTCCGAGCCTGAAAGCGCGCTGTTCTACACCAATGATCGTGGTGCCAACCAATCGGCGTACTGGATCAAGGCTCGCGGCAATATCTACGTCGCCTACCGCAACGGTGCCTACGGTGCTGATCACATCTACTTGCTCAATCCGCTGAAGATCAATCGTGAAGTACCCACCGTGACGGTGCGATACAGCTACTCCCTGAATGTGCCCACCACTCAACACAAGGATGACGGCACCAGTACCTTCGAATTGGAGCCTGATCTGCGGCTTACGCTCAATCGGGCAATCACCAAAGCGAACGAAGCGCAGACCGGTAGCGTGGACACTCAGCGCACGCCTCTTTGCCCGATTCCTGCAAACGGCGCAGGCGAGAACGATTACTACAGCTACGGCCCGGTGCATTACTCAGTGGAAGACGTTTTCGACCTGCCGGTGATAATCGGTAACGACTGCTACATCGGAAAACTGGTTGACTGGTTTGGCAGCTACGACGAAAAACATGGTTTGTTTGCACAATTGGCACTGCGCAAACCGGACGCTGATGCAGACGGGCGCAGTTACGAGGTCAACGGGCGGCGACATGTGACTGAGGTCAGCACCTCGATTGGCAAGGCTGACGGTGGCGCAGCGAACTGAGCCATTGATACGAGCATGAAAAAGCCCCGGCAGGTCATCCTGCACGGGGCTTTTTTTTGCGAGCTGTTGCAAGGCTCTGAATGATGGTGTCCCAGGGCAGGTTCGAACTGCCAACCTTCCCCTTAGGAGGGGCATCGCAGCTCCCACAACAACTGGCCAAAGCCCGTATTTATTGGGCTGAACGTCTGGTTGTGTCCGTGAAAACGACTCCGTATAGTTCTTTTTGCACCCACCATGCACCCATGGGAACAAATTGAAAGATAAGCTCACCGCCAAACTGCTGGCATCTCTGCAGGTAACCGGTCACGAATACGAAGTCCACGATACCACCGTCGGTGGTCTATTCGTGCGCGTCACTGCCGCAGGCGCCAAGTCCTATGTTGTCTCCTGGGCCAGGGGACGCAAGAAGACACTTGGCCGGGTTGGCATCCTCACCTTGGAGCAAGCTAGGGCAGAAGCTACCCAGTATCTTGCAGAGGCAAGGACGCTGGGCGAACCGTTGGCAGTAACGCAGCGCCGGCGAGGCGCCACCCTGCCCACTTTGCGAGAGTTTATCGACGATACCTACATGCCCTGGTTCAAGGCGCACCACAAAGGGCACGAGAAAACCATACACACGCTCAACCACAACTTCGAAGCAATTATGCCTCAGCGTCTCGATGCGATCGCCGGCCGCGATCTGGACCAGATCCGCACAGAATGGATGCAGGCCGGAAACAAACCGTCGACGGTCAACCGGAAAATGGGTTCTATCAGCGGTGTATTCAGTAGAGCCGTTGAATGGGAGTACATTGAAGCCCACCCGATGGATAGGCTCAAAGCCTTAAAGATCGACTCATTGGGGCTGGTCCGATACTTGGATGCTGAAGAGACCAAACGGCTTCGGGAAGCACTCGACGCACGGCAAGACGAAGCACGGGCAGAGCGTGAGAGTGCAAACAAGTGGAGAACGGATCGCGGTAAGGAGCTAATGCCGAGCTTGCTGCAGGTCCCATTCACTGACCACCTAAAGCCTTTGGTCATGGTATCGCTGAATACAGGCATGAGACGTGGAGAGCTGTTCGATCTGAAATGGTCCGCGGTGAACTTCCAAACGAAGACGATCACCGCCGCCGGCGCCACCACCAAAACCAGCGACACGCGACACATCCCGATGAACAAGGAAACGGTGCGCGTGCTGGAAGACTGGAAAAAGCTGGCCGGCAAATCTCGATACGTGTTCCCGAGTCAGGAAGGCGGCCGTCTGGAGGACGTTAAAAGCGCATGGCTCAAGCTGCTAGAGCGAGCCAATATCGAAGGGTTCCGCTGGCACGATATGCGTCACGATTTCGCGTCGCGTCTAGTGATGGCCGGCGTACCGCTCAACACAGTACGGGAACTGCTGGGGCACGCCGATATAAAGATGACACTGAGGTATGCACACTTGGCACCTGGAACAAAGGCTGCAGCAGTCGAGTTGATATAGCACCCCTAACCTTTGGCCATTCTCAGAAAATCCTCGTAATCAATCTTCATAGGCTTATTCGCCTCAACAAACTTAGCGTAAGCGCAAAGGTCCTCCCACTCCTCCCGGATTTTTTCTATATTCAAAGCGGTAGTTTTGTACACGTCTTTGTAAGTAGCCCGTTTTCGTGGTTCCTCAAAGAGGTCAAAATCTCCCTTGAACCTAGCGGTCGTGGTCTCAGCGCATACCACATAGGTTTCTCGATCGACCAATTGGTCGCTGATGAACCCTAGGCGAAGCGTGTAGACAATCGGGTCATCGTTCCACAACCATTCCACAACACTCAAGACCGACGCCTTGCCTCTGACCCCATTTTTATCTGGAAAGGGAGAATCAATGCTGTTCGTCATAAGCGCGTGCTCAATGAGTTCCTCTATCGTCTCGACAATTTTCATGTTTCGAGCGCGGGCGCATAGCTCAAGCCCACTCTTTAGGTAGGGGGCAATCCTGGTCGACAGAACTACCTTTTTTGAGCGGTTTGCCATTGGGCGACTCCAAAGAGTTTACAAAATTCGTGCTTGCAGATCATGTTACTTACAAATACGATGTTTACGTCCGGACGAGTATCGTACAGTCCGACCCATCGATCAAGGATTAACACATGAGCCAAGCAGAACAGTTCGCACCGCTTTCCGTAAGCGTCGAGGACGCCGCAAGGATCGTCGGCCATTCGCGCTCCGGGATTTACGAACTTATAGCTAGCGGAGATCTGAAGGCCTTCAAACTAGGTCGTCGACGTTTGATTTTGATGACTGAGCTGAAGGCGTGGATCGAACGCGCAGCTAGGGACGGTGCGCGATGATTTTGGAATTTACGGACAAAGAGCACCTGATGCTTGAGTTGGCCTGCGACACATTCCGGGCCATGCAGGGGATGAACACCCTTACCACCGAATACGAACGCTTGAGCAAGCGCTGGGAGGAGGAGAAATCCGCCGTCCTCTGGCTCGTGCTGAGCCGTTTCGTCGATGAGCCTGACGTCAAATGATCAGGAATGAACCGCGCAGAGTTGCGCGAGAAATTACCAAGGCGGTGCGGGAACACCGCCCTGGCGAATACACACTGGAAAGCACCAATATGAAGGGCAAACTATGACACGCCATTCTTCAACCGAGCAAGACCGCAAGATGATTGAGGCGCTGAGAAACGGCCCGATCTCCTCTGTCGAGGCCGCCCAGACACTCGACATCGTTCAACCACCAAGCACCATCCGCCGCCTCAGGAAAAAGGGGCACGAAATCCAGACTTACTGGACACGTCAGTCCACCGAGCCGGGGCGGCCGCCTCACCGAGTGGCTAAATACATTCTCCTGCGCGAAGCGTCGTAATCCTGAGAAGCGGAGGTGTCCCCATCTTTGGGGATATTTCTGCGCCTGCCTGTGAGCGTTTGAATGGCCAGAAAAAAGTCCTACAAGGTCGACTTTGGCGGCGGTCGAGTGCTAGCCCTGCCTTATCGACTTCTGATCAGTGAGGCCTTCGACAACCTATCGCCCAAAGCAGTGGTGGTGCTAATCAAACTGGCCAGGAACTACAACGGCAAAAACAACGGCGACCTCGCCTGCACTGTCGCGATGCTGTCGAGTGGACGGAGCATGGATGACAAAACGCTGAGGTCTGCGCTCGAAGAGCTGATAGCCGCGGGCCTGATCGTGAAAACGAGGGAGCACGGTCCTTTCGCAAAGGATGGGAAACACCAGCCGGCATTGTATGCGATCACCTGGGCCGCGATAGACGATTGCCCCGGCAAAAACCTGGAACTTCTCCCGGGCCCGCCCCGCTTCAAGTTCGTTTGATTTCGAAATTGCCGGTGGGATTTTTTCCGGAAGGTACTGGGAATTTTTCCCAGTGGTTAGGGTGGCAATTGTCCGGTTCTGTCCGGTCAAGAATTCTTGCCGACCAACCACTGGGATTTTTTCCCAGTGCACCCTAGTGAAATCGGGGCCTGCGGCGATTCGGCCAACGGGAAAAAATCCCAGTCTTATATAATTACACCACCATGGGGGTTATTAAATGACCTTGCACACCATCAAACAGACCAGCTGCCAGCACGGTTATGCAGGCAAATGTAAGCGTGTCGGAGGCTTCACTTTTCTGGTTGTCGAGTACCTACCTTGGACACAGATCGGGATGTGCCGACCTTGCGCGGAAGAGGTACGGAAGGATTTGATCTATCAGGTCGAGAAAGGGAAAGGTCGGTAGTTGACGATCTGAACCGGAGTTCGCTCCCACAACAAAAAGGCACCACCCCGTCGCGGGGTAGTGCCTTCGATGCAGCGAAAGTTTAGTAGCTGTTCAGTCGATTCCTTCACGATCTCTGTCCAGCAGCCTCTCGTAATCTTCGATGAAACAGTCAACGACGTTGGCGTGATCCATTGCAACGAATGCACCGAGCGAGGCCAGACGTGCCTGGTTGGAGTGTTGCGGCGCGGAATCCTTGAGAGCGATCATCAGCGCCTCCAGTTGCTGCAGGATCTCCTGGCAGCCCCTCAGTTGCTCGAAAGCGTCAGACGCGACATTGCGCACAGACTTGTCGGCGGCAGTCATCCTGCACCCCCTACGCTCAGCCCGTTGAACACTGGACCGACCGGGAGAACACTCACGCTGATGTCGCCGAGGATCTTCAGCGGTGCCAACTGGGTCAGTTTGATGTTGGCCGGCAGCACCATGGTGGTGATGACTTTGCCGTGCGCGTCCAGAATTTGAATGGTATTCTGCTTAAATTGCATGACGTGTCCCTTGTAAGTTGCGTCGTGTGATCGCCTCCCCGGTGTTAGCGCACCGGGTGGGCACCTTTCTCTAATGGCTCAGATTTGAGCCATCTTCAAATGTGGGGAAATCCCACCGTTACTGCTTACCCTTCTCGCTGATCCATCCTGCTGCCCAGCTCAGAGGGTCTTTCGTGCCTATCGGCTTGAGCGGCTTACCATCCCGGGCTGCCTGCCTGCCTTCTTCCTCTGTCTCCGTGTGAATCCAGAGAGTGGTTTGCTTGAAACCCAGTTCGCGCTGACGCTCCCTGAACTCTCGTTGCCGCTCGGTGCTGCTTTTGATGATCTTCTCGTCTGTCATACCAACCTCGTTTCCCGTAACGTGAAAGAATAATGGCATTGCGTTACGGGAAACGCAACAGGAAGGGTGCAAAATAATTTCACCCCCAGAGATGCACGGACTTTTGCTCACATCTGCCGGGCTTGCCGACACTTTCGCGAGGAGGTCGTAAAAGGGGTGGGGAGGTTTACTCCAATGGTGGAAACCTCGGTGCCCCACCGATAGTGGAACACCTCGACGTCCACCAATGGTGGGAGTTTACAGGCGCATCTGCCTGATCACCTGGCGCGGATCGGCGCCGGCGGCCAGCGCTGAGGCTGCGTCCTTGGTGAGCTGATCCAGTGCCTGCTGCTCGAAGGCGTCGGCAAGCGATGCGGCCTTGCGCACTATGAGCAGGGCCAACTCTGGCGGGAATTTGGTCTTGGACGGGTCGGGCAGGTAATCGCAATCGATGATCGACATAGGGGCTCCTGGAGATATCCTTAAAACTGAGGATATCTCCAAAAGCAGTGACAACCACTGCAAATTAAAACTCCTACAGAGAAATATCTCGCAAAAGCCACTGAGCCGAGCTTTCGGCCCTGTTGCCATCCGGTGCTTTCCGGGCAACTATGGGTGAATTCTTGACAGACCCTAGACAGATTCAGCCCATGGCCGCGCTCAACAACGAAATCAAATCCTTCATCGTCCAGGCACTCGCCTGTTTCGACTCACCTACCCAGGTCGCCGGCGCCGTCAGAGAGCGTTTCGGGGTCGCCGTGTCGCGCCAGCACGTCGAAGCCCACGATCCGACCCGAAAGAGCAGCAAGGGCCTGGCCAAGCGCTGGGTGACGCTGTTCAACGATACCCGCGAGGGATTCCGCGACGAGGCGATCAGAGAGCCGATCGCAAACCGCGCCGTTCGACTGCGTGCGCTGGGAAGAATGCTCGAGGAGGCCGAGGCGAGCGGGAACCTGGTGCTGGCCATGAAGCTGCTGGATCAGGCCGCCCGGGAATGCGGCGACATGAACACCAATCGCCGGGCAAAGGCCGAGGGAGAGCCGATAGAGCCGGCCGCGCCAGTGGGTGTGGATCTCTCTTTCGCAGGTTCCGCCGCGAACAAGCCGTGACACAGATCGGCACCGGGTAACGCGCCCACCGTTACCTAGCCGTTATCTAACGTTAAAACATCCCTGACAGCAGGTTGGAGCAGGCATCGGCGATGCTCCCCCGGTGGGGGAAGACGCGTCCAAATCTGGACGCATCAAGTACGCGACACGTTTTCACATCTCGCAAAACGTGTCGCGACACCTGCCCTACCAAAATGGGAGGCCAGGTTCAGCCCCCGCTGGGGGTTGGATGGATTTGAAATCCGACCAACTTCCCCCATTGGGGATAGTTCCTCAAATTGAGGAAAAGTCCCGCCACTCCCTGGCAGCTTCCCAACCTGCATTGCAGGATGAATGACTGGGCTGAAAATTCAGCCGTGTATCACTTTGGCTTCCGCCAACTTACTGCAACAAAAATCCCCCCTTCTCGACCGGCAAAACCAACTATTTCAGTCCCATTCCGTCCCGTTACGTGTAGCACCTGAGGTGCACCCTAAAAACACTGGATACACACCCAGATCTTGCCTAATGTGAGCTTTGCAAGGCTTTCAACAGCTCACAGAGGAATGATCATGTCAGTCAGCGGCAGCCCTTCAAAACCCCGCGGCCCGCAAGCCAAACCCACCCGCGCCGAAATAAATGCCGCATGGGGTCGCCTACGTTCGGCAGCCGAACAAGGCAGCGTGCAGGCAAGCGCTTTGCTTATCGCACTTACTGAGAATCGCCCCCTTCACGTCGACGCCCACTTACCGGCCTAAATATCAAAGGTAAATCAATGAAAATCGGCAAACGTTCAGTTCTCAAGGTCGGCCTGGCCAACCTCCACTACTCCGAATACGAGCACTCTCTTATTGAGGCTCACACCTTCTCCATCCAACGTGCGGACGGAACAAAGGGTGTATGGCAAGCCGGCGGCTTGATGAAGTCCGCTCGCCAGCTTCAAACACTGGCGCTGGAGACCTTCAAAGACTTCGGCGAAGAGATCGTCTCGATCCGGGAAAACAAAGATTTCAACTCGTCCGCGATCGAGCGATTGAGCAAAGAAAAAATCGAGGCTGTTTCAGCCGCCCTCCTTCCAGCTATGCAGTCGGTTGCAAAGGATATGCGCACACTCGCCGAAACCGTCACCCAAGGCTTCTCCCCTCTCACACCGCGCGCGAGTAGTGACGTCACGGGCTTTCTCGCAGACCAAGAACTGAGAGCCCTTGTGCGAGGCCTCAGTCCGGAAGAACGCCGCAACCTCATGTCTGAAGCGCGCCAGGGTGGTCACCCCGATATCGTCGAAGCAGTGCTAAGAGCAAATCCGATGCTCTCTGGCCTCAACGCTGAAGCAGCAGCGAGCCTTTCGCGGGCGGGCATCGCCGCCTCTCGCGCAGATGACATAGACGCTCTCCGTCAAATGCTGGCCGTCTACGACGATGTGCTCGCCACCACCTCGCAGGTCGGTGTGTCGCTCAGCGGGATGATTGCAAACTCGACAGGCTACGCAGGTCGATTCGAAAAATGGCGATCCGGCTGCGAGGGCTCCGAAGCTCTGCGCGCCTGGCTGGACAAGATCCCGGCCCGAGGAAAACCAAAAGCAGAGGAAGAATCCGAAGCCGCGTAAGCGGTTCGACTTGCGGCCGTCACGGTGCGGCCGCCAACTGGGAGCAATACCTTGACCACTTACCAGGAACGCTTCGCCGAGGCGTGCAAGACGGCCCGCTTTGCACCCTACACGCTGAAACAAGGCCCTGACTCTGGCTACGTCGTGTGGGATGTCCAGCACGTCCGCGACGGCCAGAAGGTGACGATTGACGGGCCGTTCTTCACGGAGGACGAAGCCCGAGTATCTGCCGATCTGCTTCGCGGCACTTTCCGGGGAGCCCGGGCATACCAGGGCATTCATGATCGGATCTGGAACTACGAACCACGACGTGAACAGGTGACGATCGACCAGGCGCAAATGTCGCGCTCGCTGCTCGCCATCCGACTTGGTGTTTCGGTACCCAACAACAGCGCCAAGGAGTAAACCATGGCCATGACCACCAACCACGGCATCAAAACCAGAATCCTGCTGGGCGGCTCGGCTGGCAAGCTCTTCGGGCGTGAACACATTTACGAACTCTCCACCGGCGACACGCGGGAAGCTGTGAAAGCGATCGACGTCAATCACCCCGGGTTTGCGAAGTACCTCGCAGATGCCAAACGGAAAGGTCTCGAATTCGCAGTGTTCCGGAACCGCAAGAACATCGGCGAGCGCGAGCTGAAGATGGGGGGCGCTCAGGAGATCCGGATCGTCCCGGTAATCGCAGGGAGCAAGCGTGCAGGTCTGTTTCAAACTGTACTTGGCGTGGTCTTGATCGCCATGAGCTCCGTAACGAACGGCGCGACCCTGGCACCAGGTATTGCACTCGCAGCCGGCGGCGTCATCCAGATGCTGAGCCCTCAAGCTACCGGCCTGAAGCAAAGTACGTCCCCTGAGAACGCTCCGTCCTATGCCTTCGGCAGTGCCAAGAACACGATCGCTAGCGGCAACCCGGTACCGATCTGCATCGGGGAGCGCAGGTGGGGTGGAATCATTATCTCTGCCTCTATCCATGCGGAGGATAAGGTTTAACGTCCCGCCCAGTTCGGCTTAAAAAAGCCCACTCTGCTCTAAACGTCGCAACAACAGTGAGGCTAAAGCGAGGTGATCCAGGCACACGTCGGGATCATCAGTGGCCTCCACTTCATGCCCTCGAGGATTCCTGATAGCCATCATCGCCCCGGAGAAGAGGAACCTATAGCCTCTCTGCTCATCTTTTTCGCTGGTGTTTGATAAGTCAGTGAGACGCAAAACAGGAGCGTCTTCACTGAAAACCTGCATCATTAATTTGTAGCCTGCCTCATCAATCCCAGCTCTTTTTTGAACAGTTCTATCTACGAATTTAAACGCTTCAAAGGTAGCTTCGGCGCAATGTCCGTCATCAAAGAGTCGCTTTACTTTCGGTGGTAGCTTCGTATGAATATTCCGTAGATCAAAGGGATGTAATCCGTGATCTGGAGTATCGCCGGGACTGGGCGAGGAGGTGCGCCTAACTATTGCCTCAAAAGTATCAAGAGCCATTCCCATTCAGTAGATTCTCCCGAATGCTTTTGAATATACGATCGTATGTCTCCTGCTCGCCTCCGGCAGGCAGGTTGATTTCCACTCGAACTGTGAGTGCTACTCCACCGTTTCCTAATCCCACTCCGTTGCTTTTGATGGGTAGCTCAGTACTCAACATTTCGTGCGACTGATCCTTGTCAGTAGGTGCTAATTTTGGCTGTTTTGGCCGAGCAGGTTTTGCCGCTGGTGACTCAGTGCGTTTAGCTTTTACGGGGGTAGCAGGAGCAGCCTCTTGCGCTTGACCGCATAGCATCGCAAGCGCTTGGAATGTCGACGCTTGTCGCTTCCCTACGATTTCACTGGTGTGGTCGTGATTTCTGAAAAAACTGATGAGCTTACCGATAGGCAAGTTCCAAGAATGCTCGTCGTGAATTTCAAATAGCTCTTGATAGGCCGGCTTCACTAGCGTGCTTAGACCTTTCTGAAAGTCCTCATCATCGTGCTGATTGAAAACCCCGATCGCCTTAGTGTTTTTTTTGTTTTCCGAATCTAAGACATTGATAAAGCGAAGGATATTTAAGACGTACGTTTCATTATTAGGTGCAATCTGGAGCTTCTTTAACGTGTCGGCAGTCACCTGAGCTGGAAAAGTCCTTCTGAGCTGGGTGATTGCCTGGACCAGTCCTGCTGTACCTGACATATACGGATGCTTATCTGCCATGACGCCCTTCCTGGTTAGCCGCATAACATAAGGGGTGCCATTGTCTTTGTTGTAATGGCATTCCGACGCTACTTTTTTCGTCGACACCTGTCTAGTAGGACGCTACCGGATTTAAAGGGTATTTGAATTAACTGATGAAGAATTGCGTTATCGCAGGGTATGCCTGAGCTGATACGCACAAATTCGTGTTCATTTGCGCATTCCGCTTGATAAGTGACACTCATAGTGCAACAGTATTAGTAGTACACCTTAACTGATACGGACAGCACATCATGTTCATCCGCGCATACCTCCGAGCATCTACCGAAGAGCAGGACGCCGGCCGTGCCCGGGCATCGCTCGAGCAATTCGCCACTGACCACAACAAGGTGATCGCGAGCGTGTACCTGGAGAACGCCAGCGGCGCGTCCTCAGATCGGCCTGAGCTGCTGCGCCTGCTCAAAGATGCGCGCAAGGGTGACGTGTTGCTGGTGGAGTCGATAGATCGCCTCTCACGCCTTCCTGTGGAGGATTGGCAAAAGCTCAAGGCTGCAATCGACTCCAAGGGCTTGCGCATCGTCGCGCTTGATCTGCCGACCAGCCATCAAGGAATGCAGGACACCAAAGGCGATGAATTCACCGGCCGGATGCTGGGCGCGATCAACTCGATGCTGGTGGAAATGATGGCGGCGATCGCGCGCAAGGATTACGAGCAGCGCCGCGAGCGGCAGGCTCAAGGTATCGAGAAGGCAAAAGCCGCCGGCAAGTACCAAGGGCGCCCAGTCGACGCCGATCTGCACAAGAGAGTTACCGAATTGCTCACCGCCGGGCTTGGTATTCGCGCAACCGCTCGGCACGCGAACTGCTCGACCACAACCGTTCTACGGATTCGGGATTCAATGACCTGAAATTTTTGGCGTATCCGGCTTTTTCTTTTCGTCGATCATCTCGTTATACCTTCCCACTTGAAGCTGCATAAGCTGATTGGGCAGAGTTAAAGAGATGATAAATGCCAGAGTCGCAAGTGTCAGATAGAGCCTTTCAATCCAAAGAAGCACGTCGGCCGAATCTTTACTTTTATCTAGAAGGTTGGCGACAAAAACAAGCCCGAGAACCCCGAGATAGAGCATAAACAGCCATTTGTAGCGAATGATTCGATTCACGAAAGTTGTCTTCTTCGATGCTGCTTCCCGCCAAATCTTGGCGGTAGGTTTGGGCTCAATCAGCAGCGTCAGGACGGTCATCAGGAAACCGGCCAAGATAGAAAAGACGTCAGTAATCATCGACCTGGCGTCGTTATTCTCATGCACCAAAGGCTGCCCATGCCATCCGCACCAACCGCTGACGAAAACAGCCCCCAGGAAGAATAAAAGTCGACGCCAGTCAATTTTCATCATTGCTCCAGCAGCTTCTGATTCTTGAGTTGCCCGCAGTACCTAACCATTGCATCCCAGACTTCCACGTGATTCACCGATGTCCCGTTCTTCTCGACGTTGATAGACGAGTGAAGCTTCACGTCGTCACTAGTAATTGGCGTTCCATCGCGCGTGAGAATCGTGAAGCTATCTACGGGTGAGTCGTCGTCAGAAAGAATCTCATTTGCCAAGTCAGTGATCGTGCTCTGAGATTCGACCGTGGCGCGAGAATTTCCATCAAGCCCGATTTCAAGCGCCACGATCATGTCTTGGAGAGACTTCTCCTGAGAGCGATTAGGGTCTTTACCGATCAGCGCCATCACCTCTTCGCCCACGGAAGACAGTACACCACCAAACCATCCCCCATCTTGCTTAGGCAGACTCAACTTATAGGCATTCACATTGAGCCGGATAGATTTCGCTCCCTGTGCATTGAGCAGCGCTACCCTGTCAATGTTGCTTGAGGCGTGAAATTTTATAGGGTCGAGCTGATACCTCTGGGACTTCATGAGCTGAAAAAAATAACTCGCGCACTTCTGATGCGTCAGCCCGTGCCCACAGAACAAAACGTTGTGTGCGTTGACGAGCGCGTAACATTCCCCGGTTTTGATCTCCTTCCCTGCGGGTGCACCCAATACCCCCTCATCGTCGAGCTTGCCAACCGCCTTGGGGGTTAGGGTCGAGCTGTGGCTGCCAGGTGAGTACCTTGCGAGATGGTAAAGCCTTCCCACGGGGGAGTCGCGAAAGCGTTGTATCCGTACAACATCCTCAAACATCGAGATCTCAGTCTGGCCGATATTGAGCTTATCGGAGATGTCGATAAGTGCTGCACTGCAATCCACCAAGCCCCCTTTGGGGTTTATGACTCGAAAGCAGTAGATACGCTTTGGAACTCTACTCATAGGACATTCCTGCATACGAATGGGGAAAGATGCAGGAGGGGAGAAACCCTAGAGGGCGACCCAGAAGAAATTAGGGCCTGAAAAGCGAGGGGTTCACATCCTATTGCACCCACTACGCACCCACGGTTTAAATCGACGTGAGGCTTAAAACACTGAGAACCTTGAAAAATATGGTGTCCCAGGGCAGGTTCGAACTGCCAACCTTCCCCTTAGGAGGGGGATGCTCTATCCAATTGAGCTACTGAGACACTGAGACACTGAGTTGTCACGACCGGACACGGCGCGACGGACGGCGTGCATGTTAACGGCCAGCCCTTGATTTGTCATGTCGTCCTTGGGCTTTTTAAGTGTAGGCAGGCGCCTTGCATGGCTGCGGGAACATTTACCGTGCATTTTGCACTACCCCAAAAAGCCATCATTGCAGATTGCAACCTGCACCTGCTGAAAAACCCTTCCAAATGCTTGTTTTTAAAGGACTTCACAGCGGTTAGACTGTTGGCATGACGGCTGCTTTGTCTGTTCGTATAACAGAACAATCGGAGTCGGACTCATGAACAGCGCTCTCTTGCTTGCAAACGCAATCGCTCTGGCAGTGTTGGTGGGCTTTCATTTCGTCCCCGAGGGTACTGAACCGGTAGCCCAGCGCATGCCGCATTACTTGCAGGTGCAGAAAGCGCCGCAGTGGGCGGTGCTGAGCGATCACGGCGACTTCGCAGCACAGGCGGTCAGTACGCCCGAGCAGTCACTGCCGACGCGCGCTACCGAACGTCTGGTTTTTTGAAATATCTTCAGGAGTACAGCATGTCCAGATCAGCCGCGGGATTTCTGATCCTCGCCTTATTGAGTGGCGTTGTGCATTTTTCGCTGTTCGAGGAAACCGAAGTCACCCTGCCCCTGATTGGCTGCGGCGTGTTTGCGGTGATGTTTGTGCTGGCGCTGGTGGCCGGGCGCAAGATCAAGTTCGATCCGGTATTGCGCTGAGCCGGATCAACGCGAGCAGTTGGTCGACGGCGTCAGCCAACGCACCCGAATTGTCGATCAGGTGCACAGGCAAGTCGCTTGACCGTCTGTCCTTGAATAACGCATTGCGCGCCAGCCTGGCGTCGATCTGCTCAGGCGTCTCTCGACCACGCCTGAGCAGGCGCTCACGCAAGACCTCATCCCTGACCGTCAATAGCACCGGCAGCAGCGTCGGGTAGCGTTCAAACGCCTGACGCAGATTGGCGCGCGAACCGTTCACCAGCACATGGCGTCCGGCACTCAACCATTCGTCGATTTCTAACGGGATACCATAGGCCAGACCATTGGCGTGCCAAGCCAAGGCAAAATCGCCTGCGCGCTGACGTCGATCGAACTCTTCGGGCGTCTCGCCGACGGCGTCTTCACCGACCGATTCCGCTGATCGGGTAATCACCCGACGGATGATTTCGCAGTTCATCGCCCGCAATGGCTCACGTGCAGCCTCGATCAGGCTGTCCTTGCCTGAACCGGAAGGTCCCATCAGATAAATAAGCCTGCCATCCATCCTGAAAACGCCCTCCAACGGGTGTTTACCCCTAGTAAATCGGCAAATTGCCACTATCCTGTACAGGTAAGGAACAAGGATTGAAAGCCGCATAGCATGCACGTTCTGAGGTCTCACGACATCAACAGATGTGCACCAGGAAGCGGGCAGTGATACGGGCAGAGGCAAAGTTTTCAAACCAGTCCGCATTTCTGATAATTGGTGCTGGCATTACGCCTTTACCCAGCTCAATATTTGTCACAGAATTGACGCCAATGATCTGGCAATTTTGAGGCATGATGCGGGCCTCTTAACAATTCAGGTTGAACCATTTGGCGCGGATGCTTGTCCTACCACACATCCTGCGGCCAATCCCGAGAACCGCTCCCCTGAACTAACCGGTTAAATATATGCGCCCATTGAAACAGGCAATTTATTCCAGCCGTACGGCTGACAAGTTCGTCGTACGTCTGCCAGACGGAATGCGTGAACGCATTGCCGAGGTGGCTCGCAATCATCATCGCAGCATGAACTCCGAGATCATTGCGCGCCTTGAGCAGAGTCTTATTCAGGAAGGTGCACTGGGCGAAGAGTTGAGCATGCGCCTGGACAGTCCGGAGCTGTCATTGCACGAGCGCGAGTTGCTGCAACGCTTCCGTCAGCTGTCTCACCGCCAACAGAACGCTCTGGTGTCGCTGATCGCTCACGACGCCGAGATGGCCGCAGACGCGTCCTGAGCCACACCGAACATCTCAAGCCAGCATGATTGCTGGCTTTTTTTTGCCTGCGATTTGACCCGCTGGCCGCCTGGCAATGCATTCAGGGCGAGGGGACTTATCCCCTCACCACCGGTTACTGATCAGGCATGGAACAGGCACAAAAAAGCCCGCCATATTGGCGGGCTTTTTGTTTGCGGCCGGTTAGAGCAGGAAGATTGTCGCCAACCCCAGGAAGATGAAGAAGCCGCCGCTGTCGGTCATGGCCGTGATCATCACACTGGCGCCCATCGCCGGGTCGCGCCCCATCTTGGCCAGCGTCATCGGGATCAACACCCCCATCAGCGCTGCAAGCAACAGATTGAGGGTCATCGCCGCGGTCATCACCACACCCAGTGACCAACTGCCGTAAAGCAGATAGGCGACCACGCCGATCACTCCACCCCAAACCAGACCGTTGATCAACGCTACCGCCAGCTCTTTGCGCATCAGGCGCGAAGTGTTGCCAGTGCTGACCTGGTCGAGCGCCATGGCGCGCACGATCATGGTGATCGTCTGATTACCGGAGTTACCACCGATACCCGCCACAATCGGCATCAGCGCCGCGAGCGCCACCAGCTTCTCGATCGAACCTTCGAACAGGCCAATCACCCGCGACGCGACAAACGCGGTAATCAGGTTGATTGCCAGCCACGCCCAACGGTTGCGCAGGGATTTCCACACCGAGGCGAAGATGTCTTCCTCTTCGCGCAGACCGGCCATGTTGAGGACTTCGCTTTCGCTCTCCTCACGAATCAGGTCGACCATTTCGTCGATGGTCAGACGACCGATCAGTTTGCCGTTCTTGTCGACCACCGGGGCCGAGATCAAGTCGTAACGTTCGAACGCTTGAGCAGCGTCATAGGCGTCTTCGTCCGGGTGAAAACTCACTGGATCACTGGCCATGACTTCAGCCACCTGCTTCTCCGGGTCATTGACCAGCAGACGCTTGATCGGCAACACGCCCTTGAGCACGCCGTCATAATCGACCACGAACAGTTTGTCGGTATGGCCCGGCAGCTCTTTGAGACGACGCAGGTAACGCAGAACCACTTCGAGGCTGACATCCTCACGGATGGTCACCATCTCGAAGTCCATCAGCGCACCGACCTGCTCCTCGTCATAGGACAGGGCCGAACGCACGCGCTCGCGTTGCTGCTGGTCGAGCGTCTCCATCAGCTCATGGACGACGTCTCGCGGCAGCTCGGAAGCCAGGTCAGCAAGTTCGTCGGCGTCCATGTCCTTGGCGGCAGCCAGGAGCTCGTGATCGTCCATGTCGGCGATCAGCGTTTCACGAACGGAATCGGATACTTCGAGAAGAATGTCGCCGTCGCGATCAGCCTTGACCAGTTGCCAGAGCGTCAGACGATCGTCCAGCGGCAGGGCTTCAAGGATGTAGGCAACGTCGGCGGAGTGCAGATCATCGAGTTTGCGTTGCAGCTCGACGAGGTTCTGCCGGTGAACCAGGTTCTCGACCCGGTCTTGGTGCGCGCCTTCCTGGCGATGAGTCAGGTCTTCGACGACCTTCTGGCGCTGCAGCAGCTCAACGACCTGAGCCAGGCGATCCTGCAGGCTTTCCTGTGTTTTCTTTACTTCGATTTCGGACATAGGCGAACTCCACTCCCAGCAGCGGGGCACGCCGGAAGGATCAATCAGTCAATTCATGATTGGTAAAACGGGCTACTGAATAACTACTGGGTAAGTCCATGGAGGTTTTCCACAAGCCCCGGCGGGGCTGACGGGCGCAATGATACACCGCCTGACGGTTTTAAACGTTAAAAAATCGCGGCCGAAACAAGCGCTTGCGAAACAAACCTGAGCGCTGTCCTGATCCTTGCAAATGCGACGACTCATCCTGAAAAGAAAACACACCGCCACTGAAAAATGTAGCGACTACCCTTGAGCGTAGACCGTCAAGGAGGACGTCGAATGCACTCTGCAACAACCGGTTTTTTACTCATCACCCTGCTCTGCCTGCCGCCCGCCGGGGCCGCGACCACCCTGCATCGATGCGAGGCACCCGGTGGCCGCATCACCTTCACCAGTCTGAGTTGCGCGAGCGATGAACAGCTTTCGGTACAGCAAGTTCACCCCTACTTGCCCGGATCTGTCGTGGCGATCATGCCGGAGCACAACCACGAAGAAACATCCGGTATGAAAACCAGGGGCCGAGAGCCGGGCATCGTTGGTCGCATGCAGGACAAATGCGGCAACCTGATCGATGCCCGGCAACGCCGTGAAGCAATCATCAATCAACGCGTCATTGCCGGCATGAGCCAACAGGATGTCGAAAGCGCGCTCGGCAAACCGGACAAGGTGAACATTCGGACATCGACAACGAGCTATCGATACGACCTGAAACGAGGCCGCAGTGCTCAAGTCGATTTTGACGAGAAGGGATGCGTGAAAGGAAAAGCCAAATCGCAGACAGCAAAAAGCCCGCGTTAAACGCGGGCTTTTTGGTATATGGTGCACTCGACAGGATTCGAACCTGTGACCGCTCGGTTCGTAGCCGAGTACTCTATCCAGCTGAGCTACGAGTGCATTTTGTGTTTTTAGACCAGACCACAACTGGCTGAAGCCAAGTTCTTTATATCGCTATAAACAACTCTAAAATGGTGCACTCGACAGGATTCGAACCTGTGACCGCTCGGTTCGTAGCCGAGTACTCTATCCAGCTGAGCTACGAGTGCATTTGTGTTTTTAAACCAGACCACAACTGGCTGAAGCCGAGTTCTTTATATTGCTATAAACAACTCTTAAATGGTGCACTCGACAGGATTCGAACCTGTGACCGCTCGGTTCGTAGCCGAGTACTCTATCCAGCTGAGCTACGAGTGCATTTGTTGCGCCGCATTATAGCCCGTCTAATCTCTATTCCAACCACTTTTTCTAATAAATTCAATAACTTACAGAAAAAGCCAGATTACAACGTACTAAGCAAATAATGGCGGAGAACGGGGGATTCGAACCCCCGACACCCTTTTGAGGTGTACTCCCTTAGCAGGGGAGCGCCTTCGGCCACTCGGCCAGCTCTCCGCAACACGGGGCGTATCTTAACCAACCTTTTCCCCGTTTGCAAACATAAAAATCGATAAAAATTAATGGCTTGGTTCTTCGTCCTTCTCTTTCTTTATACGCAGGTAAATTTCCTCACGGTGCACGGCAACCTCTTTCGGGGCGTTGACGCCGATACGCACTTGATTTCCTTTAACGCCGAGCACGGTCACGGTGATTTCGCCATCACCGATAATCAGGCTTTCTGCGCACCGACGAGTCAGAATCAGCATACCTTTCTCCTCACGCAATTCTTCAGGGACAACAGTCTGCAAAAAAAAGGCACCCGACCTACAACCGGAGCGATCGTAGCCCTACATGCCTGAGTATTGACCAGCGCGAGCAAAAGAACAGTTCAGGGCTCGCGCCATTCAAAAAATAAAGGGCGCGGTCAGACCGCGCCCTTCAGGTGACCGGATTACTCGCCCTGACGGGCGGGAGCGTCCAGTTCGAAAGCCGTGTGCAGGGCGCGCACGGCCAGTTCCAGGTACTTCTCTTCGATCACCACGGAAACCTTGATTTCCGAAGTCGAGATCATCTGGATGTTGATGCTTTCCTTGGCCAGGGATTCGAACATGCGGCTGGCCACGCCTGCGTGGGAACGCATGCCGACGCCGACGATCGAGACCTTGGCAATCTTGGTATCGCCTACGACTTCACGGGCACCGATCTCGCGAGCGGTGTTTTCCAGCACGGTCTGTGCGGCCTGGTAGTCGTTGCGGTGCACGGTGAAGGTGAAGTCAGTGGTGTTATCGTGCGCAACGTTCTGCACGATCATGTCGACTTCGATGTTCGCGGCACTGATCGGGCCGAGAATCTTGAACGCCACGCCCGGGGTGTCTGGCACGCCACGGATGGTCAGCTTGGCTTCATCGCGGTTGAAAGCGATGCCGGAGATGATCGGCTGTTCCATGGTTTCCTCTTCATCAATAGTAATGAGGGTGCCCGGACCCTCCTTGAAGCTGTGCAGTACGCGCAGCGGAACGTTGTACTTGCCGGCGAATTCCACCGCACGGATCTGCAGCACCTTGGAACCGAGGCTGGCCATTTCCAGCATCTCTTCGAAGGTGATCTTGTCCAGACGCTGAGCGACCGGCACCACACGCGGGTCAGTGGTGTACACACCATCGACGTCGGTGTAGATCTGGCACTCATCAGCCTTCAGCGCCGCAGCCAGTGCCACGCCCGTGGTGTCGGAACCGCCACGGCCGAGGGTGGTGATGTTGCCGTGCTCGTCGACGCCCTGGAAACCGGCGACAACCACCACGCGACCTGCTTTCAGATCACCGCGAATCTTCTGGTCATCAATCTGCAAGATACGCGCTTTATTGTGCGCACTGTCCGTCAGGATCCGCACCTGATTACCGGTATACGACACCGCTGGCACACCGCGCTTGATCAGCGCCATGGCCAACAGGGCAATCGTCACCTGCTCACCAGTGGAAACGATCACGTCCAGTTCACGCGGAACCGGCTGCACGTCACCACTGATTTGCTTGGCCAGATCGATCAGACGGTTGGTTTCGCCGCTCATTGCAGACAGCACAACCACCAGGTCATCGCCGGCATCGCGGAATTTCTTAACCTTGTCGGCGACCTGCTCGATTCTCTCGACAGTACCGACCGAGGTGCCTCCAAATTTCTGTACGATCAAAGCCATTTCAAAGCCGCCTCTGCCCATGAAGGGCGCCCAATAATCACTCGAACAGCCGCCGGGCCCGCCACTAGACTGCGGGCCCGACGGGCCGTCTTATAAACCCTGCTCGACGAATGGAACGGTCAGCGCCAGTGCGCCATCCAGTGCGCCGGCGTCGACACCGCCGCCCTGCGCCATGTCCGGACGACCACCGCCCTTCCCGCCCACTGCCGCAGCAGCCTGTTTCATCAAATCACCGGCTTTGAGTTGGCCAGTCAGGTCCTTGGTTACACCTGCAACCAGTACGACCTTTTCCTCATGGACACTGCCGAGCAGGATCACTGCGCGGCCGAGTTTGTTTTTCAGCTGATCGACCAGCGCCAGCAGCGCCTTGCCGTCCTGACCCTCCAGACGTGCAGCCAGAACCTTCACGCCTTTGACGTCCACTGCCGAGTTCGACAGATCGTCGCCCGCGGCGCTGGCAGCCTTGGCTTGCAACTGCTCGAGCTGTTTTTCCAGTGCGCGGTTGCGCTCCAGCACTGCCGACAGCTTGTCGATCAGGTTGTCGCGGCTGCCCTTGACCAGGCTGGCCGCTTCCTTGAGTTGTTCTTCAGCGGCGTTCAAGTAGGCCAGTGCCGCAGCACCGGTGACTGCCTCGATACGACGCACGCCCGATGCCACACCGCCTTCGCTGATGATTTTCAGCAGGCCGATGTCGCCGGTACGGTTGGCGTGGATACCGCCACACAGCTCGACGGAGAAATCGCCACCCATGCTCAGCACGCGCACGTTGTCACCGTACTTCTCGCCGAACAGCGCCATCGCGCCTTTCTGCTTGGCGGTCTCGATATCGGTTTCTTCGGTTTCAACTGCCGAGTTCTTGCGGATCTCGGCGTTGACGATGTCTTCCAGTGCCTTGATTTGCTCAGGCTTGATCGCTTCAAAGTGGCTGAAGTCGAATCGCAGACGCTGGCTGTCCACCAACGAACCTTTCTGCTGAACGTGCTCACCCAGGACCTGACGCAGGGCAGCGTGCAGCAAGTGAGTAGCAGAGTGGTTCAACGAAGTCGCATGACGCACGTCGGCATCGACGTGGGTTTCCACCGGAGCGCCGATGGTCAGGCTGCCCGAGTCCAGCACACCGTGGTGCAGGAATGCGCCGCCGGTCTTGGTGGTGTCGCGAACGTCGAAACGTGCGCTGCCTGCCTGAAGGAAACCGCAGTCGCCGATCTGGCCGCCGGATTCAGCGTAGAACGGCGTCTGGTTCAGAACGATCACCGCCTCTTCGCCTTCATTCAAGACGTCAACCGACTGGCCATCTTTATAGATAGCGACAATTTTCGCCGAACCGCTGGTGTCGGTGTAACCGGTGAACTCGGTGGCCACATCCACCTTGACCAGGGTGTTGTAGTCCAGACCGAACGAACTGGCCGAACGCGCACGAACGCGCTGGGCTTCCATTTCACGCTCGAAACCGACTTCATCGACAGTCAGGCCGCGCTCACGAGCGATGTCAGCGGTCAGGTCCATCGGGAAACCGTAGGTGTCGTAGAGTTTGAACACCACGTCGCCAGGCACCACGGTGCCTTTGAGTTCCAGCAGATCCTGCTCGAGAATCTTCAGGCCATGCTCCAGGGTCTTGGAGAACTGCTCTTCTTCGGCCTTGAGTACGCGCTCGATGTTGCTCTGCTGCTTCTTCAGTTCCGGGAAGGCTTCGCCCATCTCGGCGACCAGCGCGGCAACGATCTTGTAGAAGAAGCTGCCGGTGGCGCCCAGTTTGTTGCCATGACGGCAGGCGCGACGAATGATCCGGCGCAGCACATAGCCGCGACCTTCATTGGATGGCAGTACGCCGTCGGCGATCAGGAAGCCGCACGAACGAATGTGGTCGGAAACCACTTTCAGCGAAGACTGATCGCCATTTTCGCAACCGATGGCTTCGGCCGATGCCTTCAGCAGGTTCTTGAACAGGTCGATGTCATAGTTGGAATTGACGTGCTGCATCACCGCACTGATCCGCTCCAGGCCCATGCCGGTGTCGACCGACGGCGCTGGCAACGGATGCAACACGCCATCGGCGGTGCGGTTGAACTGCATGAAAACGTTGTTCCAGATCTCGATGTAACGGTCGCCGTCTTCTTCCGGCGAACCCGGTGGGCCGCCCCAGATGTGGTCGCCGTGATCGTAGAAAATCTCGGTGCATGGGCCGCACGGGCCGGTATCACCCATGGTCCAGAAGTTGTCGGACGCGTAAGGCGCGCCTTTGTTGTCGCCGATGCGGATCATGCGCTCGACCGGCACGCCGATTTGCTGGGTCCAGATGTCATACGCTTCGTCGTCAGAGGCGTACACGGTGACCCAGAGTTTTTCCTTCGGCAGCTTCAACACGCCGGTCAGGAAGGTCCAGGCGAAGGTAATCGCATCGTGCTTGAAATAGTCGCCGAAACTGAAGTTACCGAGCATTTCGAAGAATGTGTGGTGACGAGCGGTATAACCGACGTTTTCCAGGTCGCTGTTCTTGCCACCGGCACGCACGCACTTCTGGCTGCTGGTTGCGCGGGTGTACGCGCGCTTTTCCTGGCCCAGGAAGCAGTCCTTGAACTGGTTCATCCCCGCGTTGGTGAACAGCAGGGTTGGGTCGTTGCCCGGAATCAAAGAGCTGGAGGCTACACGGGTGTGGCCTTGCTCTTCGAAGAAGCGAAGGAAGGCTTCACGGATTTCTGCGCTTTTCATTAGGTTCTTCCACGGAGGCTGCGGCCAAAGGCCTGTACGAAACGTCAACAGACGAAACGACGGCAAAGGGCCGCATTATATCGGCCCTTCGCGCGGGGTACAGCGTGTTTATACGATAGTAACGGTCAATTGGACGGCTAACGCTGTCACTTGCGCGAAAACTCGACGAATGTCGCGATCACCTGCTCGATTTGCGAGCGATTGACGTCCATGTGCGTAACCATGCGCAGACGCGCAGCAGCGCTCAACTTGATCCCGCGCTCGGCGGCAAACGTCTTGAGTGCTTCGGCCTGGTCGCCCATTTGCACGTAAACCATGTTGGTCTGCACCGGTTCAACGCTGAACCCGGCTTCGCGCAAGCCTTCGGCCAGCAATTGCGCATTGGCGTGATCGTCCGCCAGGCGCTTTACGTTGTGCTCCAGCGCATACAGCCCCGCCGCCGCCAGCAATCCGGCCTGCCGCATGCCACCGCCGACCATCTTGCGCAGACGACGAGCCTTGCCGATCAACTCGGCTGAACCGCACAGCACCGAGCCCACCGGCGCACCGAGGCCTTTGGACAGGCACACCGACACCGAATCGAAATGCCGGGTGATCTCCCGGGCATCCACGCCCAGCTTGACCGCCGCGTTGTACAGCCGCGCGCCGTCCAGGTGCAGCGTCAGGCCACGATTCTGAGTGAACTGACGCGCCCGGGCCAGATACTCCAGCGGCAACACCTTGCCTTGCATGGTGTTTTCCAGCGCCAGCAGACGCGTGCGGGCGAAATGGAAGTCGTCCGGCTTGATCGCTGCGGCCACCTGCTCCAGATCCAGCGAACCATCGGCCTGCAACTCCAGCGGCTGCGGCTGGATCGAACCGAGCACCGCCGCGCCACCGCCCTCATACTTATAGGTGTGCGCCTGTTGGCCGACGATGTATTCGTCACCGCGCTCGCAATGGGCCATCAGGCCCAGCAGGTTGCTCATGGTGCCGGTGGGCACGAACAGCGCGTCGGCGAAACCCAGGCGCTTCGCCAGTTCCGCTTCCAGACGATTGACCGTCGGATCTTCGCCGTACACGTCATCACCGGTGGCGGCGGCAGTCATCGCCTCGAGCATGGCGGGAGTCGGTTGGGTGACGGTGTCGCTGCGAAGATCGATAACGCTCATGAACCTGGCCTCAGAGTCAGCAGGGGAAATCCCTTTACGAAGGTCAATTACTGCGGTTCTCGCACCGATTAATCAACCCTTCAGCGCAAAAAGGTCAGGTTACTTCTTGAGAACGCGACATCCATATGGGAGCGAGCCTGCTCGCGAAAGCGGTTTGTCAGTGACACATCTGCTGACTGACACATTGCTTTCGCGAGCAGGCTCGCTCCCACAGGTTCTGTGCAAGCCCTGAAAATATGTGATAAAAACGCTGCGCCGCCCGAGAAAGGGCGGCCAAAACGTTCTCAGGGCGGGGTGCAATTCCCCACCGGCGGTAATTGCGCGCAATGCGCATAGCCCGCGAGCGCTTGGCGACGACACGGCATTTGCGGTGCACGGCGGCAAGGTCAGCAGACCCGGTGTGATTCCGGGGCCGACGGTCATAGTCCGGATGAAGAGAGAACGGGATTAACGCCAAAGGGCCGTCCGCGCGATGTTGTGCGCGCGCGCACCCTTGAATCCCTTTCGATTCATAACGCCCTGTTTTTCACACAAACAGGAGTCAGAACATGCAACCCACCGCTATCGACAGCAAATCCAAACACCCTCACGGCGAGCGCGTCGCGTTCATTCAGGCCTGCTGGCACAAGGAAATCGTCGACCAGAGCCGTAAAGGCTTCGTCGCCGAAATGATTGCCTTGGGCTATCAGGAATCGGACATCGACATCTTCGAAGTCGGCGGCGCCTTTGAAATGCCTCTGCACGCCAAGTTGCTGGCCAAGACCGGTCGTTATGCCGGTATTGTCGCGGCAGCCCTGGTCGTGGACGGCGGCATCTACCGTCACGAGTTCGTCGCCCAGTCAGTGGTCAGTGGCCTGATGCAGGTGCAACTGGAAACCGAAGTGCCGGTGTTCTCGGTATCCCTGACCCCGCATCACTTCCATGCCGGTGACGAGCATCAGAAGTTCTTCTTCGAGCACTTTGTGCACAAGGGTCAGGAAGCGGCGCGCACTTGCGCGGATACGCTGCACAAGGTCCGCGCGCTGCGTCGCAGTGAGCCACGGGCTGTAGCGGTCTGACCCTATACGGATCGAGTGAGGCCCCAAACCTCACTCAAATCCAAATGTGGGAGCGGGCTTGCTCGCGAAAGCCGTGTGTCAGTACACAGATTCGTCACTGAAACACCGCTTTCGCGAGCAAGCCCGCTCCCACATCGGGTCTGAGACGTTCTCAGGATAAGTGTTCGTCAGTGCTCGGCACGATCAGGATGCCGGCGCGCAGGCCGTTCTTGACCTTCGGATTAGGGAAGATGATCCGCGCGCCCTCTTCCTCGATGACCCAGCGGGTATTGGCCAGATCTTCGGCCAGCAGATAACCCACATCCAATTCAGAAAAGTTCTCGATGTCCTGCGGCAGGTTCAGGCGGAAGGCATCGCTGTGCTTGATGATTTCCCGCGCGACGCTGAACAGCTGCAAGCCGTCCAGGCCTTCTTCAGCCATATCAGGCTCAGTGCCTTCGATGATCTGCTTCAGACGGGTTTCCAGCCGCGACACATCCACCCCTTGGTTCTGCCCGAACGGCCGCGCCTTGCCCAGCTCCAGTGTGAAGGCCTCGGCCCCCAGCTTGTCGTAGGTGTAGGCGCTGAACACGATCGAAGGTTTGTTCTGCAGCAGCACCGCCTCCATGCCGGCGGCACGCAAGCGCGCCAGTTCTCGGCGCGAATGCTGGCGACCTTCCTTCCACGGATACAAAGCGAACTGCTCGATCTTCGAGCCGCGAATCGCCGTGTGCAGGTCGTAGTGCAGACGCTGACGATCCGGCAGGTTGAAGAAGCTCGCTGCCAGGCGCTCCAGCTCACAGGCACGTATGGCTTCGGAACCGCTGGTTTGTTCATGACGGCCGTTGAACAGCCGATTGACGTCCTGCTCGACGAAGCGTTCGCCCTTGCGAATCGCCTCCGGGTTGCCGAACAGGAACAGAATGCGTGCACGCGGTTTCAGATCGCCGCGAGCGATGTCATGCAGCAGTCGATCGAGCAATTCGATCGGCGCTGTTTCATTGCCGTGGATGCCTGCCGAGAGCAGCAGATCCAGGCCATTGTCACGCGCTTCGGGTGGCCGGACTTCCAGCGCACCCTCGCTCAACCAGCGCATGCGCACGCCTTCGACAGTCAGTTGAGTCTTCTCCGCCGGTTCGCGGCCGGCGAGGGTCAGTTCAAGCAGTTTGCCGAGGGCGAGCATAGAGCGGTTTCCTTAGTGGTCGTGGTTGCAATCCGGGCCGTGCACGTGGTCTTCGTCGTCGCCGACGTCAGCCGGTTCCATTTCCAGTTGCAGACTTACCAGATTAGTTGCCAATGGGCGCAGCAGCAGGTTGGCGTACTCTTCGTCACCCTCTTCGACGTCCACGCCGATCAGCAACTGGCCGCGACCGTCCTGCTGGATCCACAGTTCTTTGCCTTGCCACATGACCGCGACGCGGGTGCAGGAAGTTTCCAGTTGCTTGCCGTCGGTGTCTTCAAGGATCAGCCGCAGGGAATCGCTCATGTCTTTTTTACGCTCTGTCAGGGAGAAAAGCCGCGCGTCGCGTTCAGGCGACGCGCTGGCCATCAATTGATCTGGAATGGATAAACCGAGCCCAGTTTAAGGATTTGCGTCAGTTCATCCAGTGCCGTCCGGCATTCAAGCAGCAATTGCGGGTCCGCCAGATCGGTTTCGCTCAGGCGGTCGCGGTAGTGCTTTTCAACCCATGCGGTCAATGAACCGTACAACGGTGCGGTCATGATAACCCCTGGGTTGACTGCCGCCAGCTCGGTTTCGTTGAGCGCGACGCGCAGTCGCAGGCATGCCGGGCCACCGCCGTTCTGCATGCTCTGCTTGAGGTCGAAGACTTTCACTTCACGGATCAGGCCGCCGGAGCTGGTCAGGCTTTGCAGGTAAGCCCACACGCGCTCGTTGGCCTGGCACTCTTGCGGCACGATCAGCAACATCGAGCCATCAGGGCGCGACAGCAACTGGCTGTTGAACAGGTAGGAGCGCACCGCGTCATCCACGGTGACCGCCGAACGCGGCACGCAGATCGACTGGAAGTTGCCGCCAACCTTGGCGAGCTTGCCTTGCAGCTCTGCCAGCATCTGTTCGGTGTCGAGGAACGCGTCCTCGTGATAGAACAGCGCCTCGCCGTTACCCACGGCAATCACGTCATTGTGGAACACGCCCTGATCGATCACGTTCGGATTCTGCTGGGCGTACACCACGCCGTCGTCACGCAGACCATGCAGACGCGCAACAGCTTGCGACGCTTCCAGAGTCTGGCGTGCCGGGTACTTTTGCGGCGCCGGGTAACGGGTGTCGAACGCGCTGCGACCGAACACGAAGAACTCGACACCGGCTTCGCCGTATTCACGGCAGAAACGCGTGTGGTTGGCCGCGCCTTCGTCGCCGAACTGCGCCACCGCCGGCAATGCGGCGTGATGGGCGAAGTGCTGTTGATTGGCGAACATCGCGCCGAGCACGCGACTGGTCGTCGGATGCTCGATGCTGCGGTGGTATTTGCAGTTGAGGTTGGCGGCGGTGAAATGCACGCGACCGTCAGCGGTGTCGGCACTCGGGCTGACCGTGGCGGCGTTGGCCACCCACATGCTCGACGCCGAGCAACTGGCAACCAACAACGGCAAGGCTTCTTTCGCAGCCCGCTCGATCACTTGCGCGTCGGTGCCACTGAAACCCAGACGGCGCAACGCGGCTACGTCCGGACGTTCCTGCGGCGCCAGTACGCCTTGCTGAAAGCCCATGTCCATCAGCGCTTTCATTTTCGCCAGGCCTTGCAGCGCCGCTTCCTTCGGGTTCGAGGATTGCTGGCTGTTGCTCTGGGACGCAACGTTGCCGTAGGACAGACCACCGTAGTTATGGGTCGGCCCCACTAGACCGTCAAAATTGACTTCATAGGATTTCATCAGCGAGGCTCCACGAGAATCTGTTGTTATAGGCTTCAAGTAACAATTCAGTCAGACCGAGGCGCGGCCTTCGCGAGCAGGCTCGCTCCCACAGGGAAATGCATTCCAGTGTGGGAGCGAGCCTGCTCGCGAATGGGCGTTACGCCATTTTCACGCCTGGGGTCAGAGCGGCTGGCAACACCAGGCTCGGCGTTTCCAGCGAGGCCACCGGGTACGCGCAGTAATCCGCCGCGTAGTAGGCGCTGGCGCGATGGTTGCCCGAACCCCCGACACCGCCGAACGGCGCGCTGCTCGCAGCACCGGTCAGCTGCTTGTTCCAGTTGACGATCCCGGCACGGCTTTCCAGCCAGAATTGCTGATAACGCGCCTCGGAATCGGACAGCAAACCAGCCGCCAGGCCATAAGCCGTGTCGTTGGCCTCACTGATCGCTGCGGCAAAATCGGCGTAGCGGATCACTTGCAGCAATGGACCGAACAATTCTTCGTCCGCACGCTCGGCCACTGCGGTCACATCGACAATGCCTGGGGTCAGCAAGGCCGATTGCGCTTGCGGCTGAGTCATTTCCAGCAACGACACAGCGCCGTTGGCCAACAGATGTTCCTGAGCTTCCATCAACGCTTTCGCCGCGCCGAGGGAAATCACCGACCCCATGAACGGTGCAGGCTGCTGATCGAACGCACCGACTTCAATCGTCGAACAGACTTCAACCAGTCGTTTGAGCAGGCTGTCGCCCCATGCGCCTTGCGGCACCAACAGACGACGGGCGCAGGTGCAACGTTGGCCGGCGGAGATGAAGGCCGACTGAATGATCGTGTACACCGCTGCGTCCAGATCAGCGACCTGATCGACTACCAGCGGGTTGTTGCCGCCCATTTCCAACGCAAGAATCTTGTCCGGACGCCCGGCGAACTGCTGATGCAGGTGATTGCCAGTACGGCTCGAACCGGTGAAGAACAGGCCGTCGATGCCCGGGTTCGCCGCCAGTGCGATACCGGTTTCGCGAGCGCCTTGCAGCAAGCTCAGAACGCCTGCCGGCAGACCGGCTTCGATCCAGCACTTGACCGTCAGTTCGGCGACTTTCGGGGTCAGTTCGCTTGGCTTGAACAGCACGCTGTTACCGGCCAGCAACGCCGGGACGATGTGCCCGTTCGGCAGGTGACCGGGGAAATTGTAAGGGCCGAACACCGCGACCACGCCGTGTGGCTTGTGGCGCAGCACAGCGGTGGCGTCGCCCAATGGGCCGCTCTTCTCGCCGGTACGTTCGCGGTAGCTCTGCACCGAGATCGCAATCTTGTTGACCATGCTGGTGACTTCGGTCGCGGCCTCCCACAGTGGCTTGCCGGTTTCCTCACCGATGGTGCGAGCCAGTTCGTCGCTGTGGTTTTTCAGCGCAGCGGCGAAGGCTTCAAGGACGCTGATGCGCTCGTCCAGCGAACGCCGCGCCCACCCCGGGAATGCCTGACGTGCAGCCTGCACAGCGGACTCGACCTGAGCAGCGGTAGCGCCCTCCCCCGACCACAGCACTTGCTGGGTTACCGGGTTCAGCGACTGAAAGGCTTCGCCTTGACCGGCCAGCCATTCACCTGCGATGTATAGCGAATTCATTATTTCGACTCCCGAGCAGCAGACAACGCCACGGCGCGCACTTGATCGCCAGCGTTGAGTTGAAGACGTTTGGCGGTCAGCGGATCGACCACCAGTGTGCCGGCGGCCAGACGGGCCGGCGCAGCCGTGATGCGGCAGTCTTCGCGCTTGCGGTTATGAATGATGAACGGCGTGGCGTCATCGCCCGGCGTACCGATGGCCAGCACCAGCGCTTCGCTGTCACGCACCGCACGGATCTTGCTGGTTTCGCATTCAATGGCAGGACCGGCGTCGAAGATGTCGACGTAGCCCTGATAGCTGAAACCTTCGCTCTTGAGCATCGCCAGCGCCGGCTCGGTGTCCGGGTGAACCTGGCCGATCACGTTGCGCGCGTCTTCCGAAAGGAAGCAGGTGTACAGCGGGAATTTCGGCATCAGTTCGGCGATGAACGCCTTGTTGCCAACCCCGGTCAGGTAGTCGGCCTGGCTGAATTCCATCTTGAAGAAATGCCGCCCCAGACTTTCCCAGAACGGCGAACGGCCAGCTTCGTCGGACACGCCGCGCATCTCGGCGATGATCTTGTTGCCGAACAGCTCAGGGAACTCGGCGATGAACAGCATGCGCGCCTTGGACAGCATGCGGCCATTGAGCCCCGTGCGGTAATCGGCATGCAGGAACAACGAGCACAGCTCGGAGTTGCCAGTCAGGTCGTTGGCGAGGAACAGCGTCGGGATCTCGCGATAGATGTTCAGCTCCTGCGAGGCGCTGACGGTCAGACCGACGCGAAAGTTGTACCACGGCTCACGCAGACCGACGGCACCGGCGATGGCGGAAATCCCCACCACACGGCCGTTGTCGTCTTCGAGCACGAACAGGTAGTCCGCATCGCCACGGCCGGCTTCGCCGCGAAAGGTCTTCTCGGCCCAGCCGACCCGATGGGTCAGGCGTTCTTCGTTGGCCGGCAAAGTGGTCAGGCCGGTGCCGGTGCTGCGGGCCAGGTCGATCAGCGCGGATAAATCGCTGCTGCGTACGGGACGAACAATCATGCTATCTCCTCAAACGGGCCGCCTTCGCCACCCGTGAAACTCGCTAAGGCGTTAAACCGCCACCAGGCGCACGCTGGCACCTTCACCGACGCCCAGGGCTTCGGCTGCTTCCAGATCAAGGGTCACCGGTTTACCCGGCGCGTAGTCCAGTTCCAGCAACACCGCGCGGTAGTCCTGCAACTGCGCGTTGGCCACCAGGTACTGGCGCCCGGCGCCTTTGACCGGCTCGCCGATCTTCACCGGCACCACACGGCTCTGGGCGATCGAACGGATCCCCGAAACGCGTGCGTGCAGGGTCGGGCCACCGTCGAAAATGTCGATGTAGTGATCGGTCTCGAAGCCTTCGCGCATCAGGATGTCGAAGGTGATCTGCGCACGCGGGTGCACCTGGCCCATCGCTTCCTGAGCGGAGTCCGGCAGCAGCGGCACGTAGATCGGGTAATGCGGCATCAGTTCGGCGAGAAACGTGCGGCTCTTCAGGCCACACAGGCGCTCGGCCTCGGCGTAGTTGAGGTCGAAGAAGTTGCGGCCGATCGCATCCCAGAATGGCGAGTCGCCGTTCTCGTCGCTGTAGCCGACGATCTCGGTCACCACCGAATCAGCGAAACGCTCCGGGTGACTGGCGACGAACAGCAAGCGCCCCCGGGAATTGAGCTCGGCCCAAGGCGACCCCACCAGTTCGCGCTGCACGTAGAAACTGGTCAGCAAACTGTTGCCGGTCAGGTCGTGGCACTGCGAGAGCACGTGGATCTTGTTGTGAATCTTCAACTCGCGGGAGGCGTGAACGAAGGTCTCGTTGCGGAAGCTGTAAAACGGCTCCGAGTAGCCGGCCGAGGCGACGATGGCCGAGCAGCCCACCAGCTTGCCGGTGGCAGTGTCTTCAAGGACGAAGAAGTAGCTCTCTTCACCGTTGAAGCTCACTTCGGCGGCAAACGAGGCTTCGCTCGCGGCGATCTTGTCGCTCAGACGTTCCACGTCATCCGGCAAGGAAGTGACACCAATCGGACTGTCCGCAGCCAGACGCTGTACCTCGCCCAGATCAGCCATTTGCGCAGGGCGCATCACCAGCATGGTGTCACTCCTTTCTCTTATAAAAATTTACTGAAGAAATAGCCGGGCTCGCGCTGCTTGAACAGAGATCAGTGTGGGAGCGGGCTTGCTCGCGTAAGCGCTGTATCAGTCAACATTTCCGTTGTCTGACCCACCGCTTTCGCGAGCAAGCCCGCCCCCACATTTAATCCAGCCCGGCATTAAAATTTTGATCGACGCCCGAAATCCACAGGCGTCGAAAGGTCTATCAGGCTTGCGTCAGTTTTGCTGCAGCGCGTTCGAAGCGGTCCAGACCAGCATCGATATCGGCGTCTTCCACCACCAGGCTCGGGGCGAAACGGATCACGTCCGGGCCAGCCTGCAGAATCATCAGGCCTTCTTTTTCAGCGGCGTTGAAGATGTCCTTGGCCTTGCCTTTCCAGGCGTCGCTCAGCACGCAACCGATCAACAGACCGAGGCCACGCACCTGAGTGAACAGGCCGTACTTCTCGCCAATCTGCTGCAGGCGGGTCTTGAACTTGTCGTGCTTGGCATTGACGCCGTTCAGCACCTCAGGGGTGTTGATCACGTCGATCACCGCTTCGGCTACTGCGCACGCCAGCGGGTTGCCGCCGTAAGTGGTGCCGTGGGTGCCGACGACCAGATGCTTGGCCAGCGCTTCGGTGGTCAGCATTGCAGCGATCGGGAAACCACCGCCCAGACTCTTGGCGCTGGTCAGGATGTCCGGGGTCACACCGTAATGCTGGTAGGCGAACAGATTGCCGGTACGGCCCATGCCGGTTTGCACTTCGTCGAACACCAGCAGCGCGTTGTGCGCGTCGCACAGTTCACGGGCACCTTGCAGGTAAGCCAGTTCGGCCGGCAGCACACCGCCCTCACCCTGGATCGGTTCCAGCACGACCGCGCAGGTCTTGTCGGAAACGGCAGCTTTCAGCGCAGCCAGGTCGTTGTAAGGCACGTGGGTGATGCCGGTGATTTTCGGGCCGAAACCGTCGGAGTACTTCGACTGGCCACCGACGTTGACGGTGAACAGGGTCCGGCCGTGGAAGCTGTTGAGCGCGGCGATGATTTCGTACTTCTCGCTGCCGAAACGATCGAACGCCACGCGACGGGCCAGCTTGAAGGCGGCCTCGTTGGCTTCGGCGCCGGAGTTGCAGAAGAACACGCGCTCGGCGAACGTGGCGTCGATCAGCTTGTGTGCCAGACGCAGGGCCGGCTCGTTGGTGAACACGTTGGAGACGTGCCACAGCTTGTTCGCTTGCTCGGTCAGCGCACCGACCAGCGCCGGATGCGCGTGGCCCAATACGTTGACGGCGATGCCGCCGGCGAAGTCGATCAGCTCGCGGCCGGCCTGGTCCCAGACGCGGGAACCGGCGCCACGCACCGGAATGAAAGCGGCAGGCGCGTAGTTGGGAACCATTACCTGGTCGAAATCGGCGCGTTGTACCGCAGCGTGCTCAACGGACATCGGAGTCTCCTGATGAGGGCCACCCGCCTGAAACTGGCGAGCGATGGGGGGATTGTAAGGACAGTTTTCAGCCCGGCCTTGCCGCCAAGCGACAACTTCTTATAGCGCAAACCCCGGATTTTCCCGGGTTTACGGCAATGCGACATATAGCGTCGCAAAGGCGCAGTTTAACTGGCGGCAAGGGATTGCGGCAGACCTGTTCCTTTGTAACTCATGTCGATTTACGGGGTGCGGTATATATGTACCGCACATCGTCGTTGATCCCGGGTTCTGCTAGAGGCCTTTCAAACACGACGACAAATTTGTACGCATGAATACCGAACCGACTACCACAGACATCCCCGACGTTTTCCGGCCGGATAGCCATTATCAGCATTTGCACAGTGCGATTGCGCCCTGGCTTCGCCAAGCCCTTCCCCACCGACGCGCCGAACTGAGCAAGGTGACGCCAACGTTGCCGGCGACACTCAGGCATGCCCCACCCCATCAACACGCGGCGCTGAACACCCTTGTCACAGCGCATGCCTTGAGCCAGAACCGAACGGATCGACTCCTGGCAAACCTGCGCAATCCTGCCGACTTCGCCGAGCCACTGCTGCAAGCCTTGATAAAAACGCGCTGCGGCCTGGAACTGGACGTTCGCCAAACCTGCCTGCGCCTCTATCTGCCTGATCATGTCCCCTGGTTGCGAATGAAATCGGGGGCGGCGCGCATCTGGACCCTCTCGCTGCTGGACGCAGCGCTGCACAACTTTGAAAACAGCGAAACCGAACAGGATGCGTTCGAACCCGCCTCGACCTACACCACCCCCGCCTCCCCCACCGGACAGTTCGATACGCTGCCGCAGATCCTGCAGAAAATGCCCATTGCGACATTTACCCGCCTGTGCCGGGAACTGGACATTGGCCAGCGCTATAAAGAGTATCTGGAAGACAATCTGGGCATCAGCAATCCGGTGGCGGCAGCCCTCCTGCAGCCTGCCCTCAAAGACAGCCAGCGAGCTGCGCTGACGGCAGCCTTGCACATGGCGCACATGCAGAACTTGTTGGCCGGCGATGCCCACCAACTGATTCTCGGCCTGCTCGACAATCTGCCGCATCTGCGTTTGCGCGGGCAAAACTGGGGGTGTCGTGAGCTGACCCTCATGAATGCCCGCCTGACCGGCATCCTGATGTTTGCACCGGAGCCGGAGCAGGCCCGAGAGGTCGTCAGTGTGGTGGTCTACCTGCCTGACGACCCGGCACACCCGATCAAACAATACCCCTCGTCTGCCGCTTTCGCCGAGGAGCTTGGCCGACGATTGCGCGATCCTGACTATCAGGCTTTTTTCAGCCGATTCATTGACCATCAGGAGCGCGGCCACTTCTTTGCCCAGTTGAATGATCAGCTCGCGCCCATCACCTGGCAGCCCGTGCAGCGAGGTGACCCCCGTCCGACCTGGCGAGAACAACCCAATCGGCGACCCGGCCTGCATTTGAGGTCGGCGGCCATCACTGGCGAGTTATGGACACACCTCTATCAGAGCAAGCTCAACAAGATCCTCAATGATGCGCGGGTGATCGCTGTGCCCACCGCCACGGTCGACCAGCGAGCCCGTTGGGCACTTTGGGACTCGTTCAGCGAAATCGCCTCCACACTCCTGAACATCGCCGCGTTCATCGCCCTGCCGTTCGTGCCCTTTCTGGGGGAATTGATGCTGGGTTACATGGCCTACCAACTGCTCGATGAAACCTTCGAAGGCATCATTGATTGGGCGGAGGGGGAGGCCAAAACGGCCTTCGGACATTTCATGGAAGTGGTTCAATCGGCGGTGCAACTGGGCACCTTCGCAGCAGGCGGGGTCATTGCGGCGGGTGAGTTTCGCGCACTGCTGCCTCGGGAAATCGTTCAGTTCATTGACCGCTTCAATTGGGTGAAACGACCGAGTGGCAAAACCCGTTACTGGAAACCCGATCTGAGCACCTACTCCGTTCTCGAACGCCCCGGCGAGTCAAAGCCCGACACACTCGGCCTGCACTCACACCAAGGCAAAACCCTGCTGGTACTGGACAACAAGTGCTATGTCGTCAGCAAAGATACCGTCACCAGCCAGCACCGTATTGATCATCCCAGCCGACCCGATGCGTACAAACCACTGCTCGAAACCAACGGCGCCGGGGCCTGGCTAACCGAACTCGACCAGCCGCTGAGCTGGGATCAAGCCACCGCGCTGCGCCGTATGGGGCCGGACATGGAGCGTTTTTCGGCCAGTGAACGCGAGCGCATGCTCACCATCAGCGGCTGTGACGCCAACGCTCTGCGCAAAATGCATGTGAACGCCGAGCAGGTACCACCGCTACTGGCCGACACACTCAAGCGCTTCAAGATCGACCGCGACATTCAAACCTTCATTGAGCAGATCGGCAGCGAAACGACGGATGACTACCTGAAGGCCGACCCGGTCCTGCAACTCCAGATACTCAAGGAAAACGGCTATTGGCCGGAAAACAAAAACCTGCAGTTGACCGACGGCAAGGCGCACATCCTTTGGCAAAGTCATCTACGCGACGCACCGGGCATACGGCTCGACACCACTCAACTGCACCAGGGCGACCTGCTCAAAACCTTTCTTCTGGCACTCTCGGACTCTGAAATCAGAGCGATGTCCGGCGAAGCGTTCGGCCATCCCTCTCTCGCGCTTGAAACCCGAACCCGCACCCTGCGTCGCACACTGGCAGAGCTTGCCGAGCGCAGGAGAGCGTCATTATTCGATGAGCGCTATCGCAAATTCGAACGTGGCGCCGACTCGCAGGTACGAGAAATCATGGGCGGCGATCGCAGCCTTCCGATCAGCGTCGCCGAAGCGATCCTCGACTCGACCAGCGCCCAGGAACGGCAACAACTGCAACGCTCCAAGCCGTCCAGACGCCTGGCCGAAATGATCCAGGAAGCCAGAATGCAAGTGCGCATGGCCCGCGCCTATGAAGGACTGGAGTTACAGTCGAGCGCCGGCAACCGCGACACGGAACGGCTGGCTCTGCACTCACTGCCACGATTACCCGGCTGGCCGGAGCAGCTGCGACTGGAGATCCGGCATTACGCCCATGAAGGGCCACTTCTCGACAGCATCGGCCCGAAAAATGCCCCGACCTGCAAGGTATTGGTCCTGACCGAGCTGGGTGAATATCAGGCGTTCGACCATGCAGGGCAGGAGCTCAGCGGTGCGGGCGGGCTTTACCCCAGCCTTCTACGGGCACTGCCGGACGCCGAGCGGCAGGCCTTGAATATTCGCATAGGCGAAGAACAGATACTCAAGCAGCGGATTCGCGACCACGCCTTGAACCGCGACGACCTGCGTTCGTTGCTGGCGCAACATCCAAACATCAAACCTGCTTACGACCCCACCTTCATGCGCTTGCTGGGCGGCACCGATGGCTATCGCCATATCCCCGTGAACACGCCTCCCCTGCAGTTTCATGCGCAACGATTGTTCCCCCAGCTGTCCGCTGAAGAACTGCTCGCCTTTGTCGAAAAACTGCAACGCCATCCGGACGGACCACGGGCAGAACTGAGCCGACTGTTTGCCGAGCACGACCAGCTCAGCAGCATTTTGAATCCCTGGACTGACGATATTCCAGAGATCGACCCCAATACCCGTACCAGACTTACCACCGAACAGTTCGCGATCCAGAGACAAAATCGTCGGTACCTGCGCCGAGAGATATACGATTGCTGGAGGCAGCAAGCAACCTATCCGGACCACTCTGAAAACACGATCGAGTTCAGGTTCTGGCGACCGATACTCGGCGAATTACCCCGCCTGAGCATCAACTTCAACCGGGTGGACTCCCTGATGATGGGTGGCCATAGCGAAACGCGAGGCGTGCATGAGTTCTTGAAGCACTTTTCTGGTCTGCGCCACCTCGATTTGCGTACCTTCAACCTGGGTTTCTTGCCCGAAGCCATCGACCAGTCACCACGACTCAGCGAACTGATTCTGAGCGACTGCGCAATCACCCTCACCGCCGAAAGCCTGATGAAACTGTCTGCACTAGATCAACTGACGACGCTGGACCTGTACAAGAATCCGCTCGGTTTGATGCCGCGACTCGAGCGCATGCCGCGGCTCCATTACGTCGACGTCTCGGCAACGGGGATTTCCGAATTCCCGACCGGCTTGCTGAATCACCCTCGCATTCGAACCGCGCTGCTCAATGACAACCGCCTCGAAGTACTCCCCACCACACTGTTCGAACTTCCCGGCAGCATCACCGAGGGCATTGATCTGGGGGGCAATCCGATTACCGCGTCAGACCATGAACGGATCAAAAGCCATTTCGCCCGGACTCGTCATGATTTTGGAGTTCTGGCCGACCAGGATGACCTCCTTCGCGTTCAAACGCTCTACACACAAATGGATCGAGAGCAGGCCAGTGAGTTCGTTTATCTGTTACCCGGGACATTGGCCGACGGCAAGGTTGAAATCACCCGCCTGGAAAACGAATACAGCGCCCTCAGAGACAGCCTTGCAGCCTGGACCGCGGATGTTCCCGCCATACATCCGATTAGCGGCCAGCCCTTTACCCCGCACCAACTGTCGAACGAACATTTGATCCGGGATGAATTTAGAAACCGTCTGGAACAGTGCTGGCGCCGGGAAAGCGATCCCGAAGATATCGATCCGCCGCAGGCGCCCATCTACGAGTTGAATCTGTCGGCAGGCATAACAGGCGAGTTGCCCGAATTGCCTGCCGACTTTGCTCATGTCACGCACCTGTACATGAGGAGCCGACGGGGCCGGACCTCGGGGGCCACGAGATTTCTGGAGCGCTTCCCCAACCTCAGGAACCTGACGATCTACGAGTACCAGCTCGGCAACATACCCGAAGCGATTTTCCGAATGGCTGACCTGACACACCTGGCGCTTTCAGGCTGCCACATCACCCTGACCGAGCAAACCGCCCTCGAACTCGCGCAAATGGAGCGCCTCGACCTTCTGGATTTGAGCGACAACCCGCTGGGGCGAACACCTGACATCAGCCAAATGACCGATCTCACCGTGCTGCTGCTGGACAGCACCGACATCAGTGAACTGCCCCACGGCCTGCTACAGCTCAAAAATCTGAGAGTCGCTAACCTGAACGACAATGCCATTGCCCATATCCCCAGCGACATTCTGGAATTGCCTCTGGAGTTCGCCGGAAAAATCAATCTGCGGGACAATCCGCTTGACGAGGAAAGCGTGCAGCGGCTGATCGCCTACTTCCGGCGGACCAATATCGACTTTGGTGTGATTGCGGTGATCGATAGTGCAGAAATGGAGGTGTCGACTTCCGAGGACTCTGAAGTCGACGAGTGATTCGCGTCAGGCTCAGCCGCGCTCGGGAGGGACAGAGGACAACTCGAACGGGCTGCTGCTGCGCCGCTGATTGCGATCTTCGCGCGGCGTGGCGCCGAAGAAGTTGCGGTAGGCGCTGGAGAAATGCGGCCCCGAAGAGAAACCGCAGGACAGGCCGATCTGGATGATCGACTTGCTGGTTTGCATCAACATCTGCCGGGCCTTGTTCAGGCGCAGTTCCAGGTAGTACTGGCTCGGCACACGGTTGAGGTATTGCTTGAAGATCCGCTCCAGCTGGCGACGGGACACGCACACGTGCTGGGCGATTTCGTCGGTGGTCAGCGGCTCTTCGATGTTGGCTTCCATCAGCAACACCGCCTGGGTGAGCTTCGGATGGCTGGAGCCGAGGCGGTTCTGCAGCGGAATGCGCTGACGCTCGCCCCCCTCGCGAATGCGCTCGACCACCAGTTCTTCGGAGACTGCACCGGCCAGTTCCGCGCCGTGATCACGGGCCAGCACCGCCAGCAGCAGGTCGAGGACCGACATGCCGCCACACGCGGTCAGGCGATCGCGATCCCAGTCGAACAGATGGCTGGTGGCGATGACTTTCGGGAAACGTTCAGCGAAATCGTCCTGCCAGCGCCAGTGCACGGCGGCGCGATAGCCGTCGAGCAAACCGAGTTGCGCCAGCGGATAGACACCGGCCGACAAACCACCGATCACGCAACCGGCACGTACCAGTTGCTTGAGCGCGCTGCTGAGCGCCGGGGCCAGGGTGGTCGGCGGCTCGTCAGCGAGCAGGAACAGTTTCTGGAAGTTTTCCAGCTTGCCGACCCAGGCCTCGCCGGGCAGTTGCCAGGCACCTGCGGCCGCCGTTTCTGTCACGGCTTCGGCCTGCAGGAACGACAGTTCGTAAACCACCTCCGGGTGTACCCGCTGAGCAACGCGCAAGGCCTCCTCCGCCAGCGCCAGCGTCAGAGCTTTAGTGCTGGGCCAAATCAGGAAACCAATTCGATGGGCAGTCATGGGCGGGCAATCCGAAACGAAGAACGGTGATGAAGGCATGGGCCAATGCTAGCCCGTAATCGAAGCTGTCGCAGATCCATTGTGGGAGCGGGCTTGCTCGCGAATGCGGTAGATCAGACACCAATGATGTCGACTGATACACCGCTTTCGCGAGCAAGCCCGCTCCCACAAGGGGGGATCGAGCCAGTCTTCAGGTCGCGAAGCATGACCTAATTTGGTGCATAACGGCAGCGATTACTTGAGGCTGCCCGACAGGAACTGCTGCAAACGCTCCGATTGCGGATTGACCAGCACTTCGCGCGGGTTGCCGCTTTCTTCCACGACACCTTTGTGCAGGAACACCAACTGGTTCGACACTTCACGGGCGAAGCCCATTTCGTGCGTCACCACCACCATGGTGCGACCTTCCTGAGCCAGCGCTTGCATCACTTTAAGCACGTCGCCGACCAGTTCCGGGTCGAGGGCCGAAGTCGGTTCATCGAACAGCATCACTTCCGGCTCCATCGCCAGCGCACGGGCAATCGCCACACGCTGCTGCTCGCCACCGGACATGTGCCCCGGGAACGCGTCTTTGCGATGCGCCACGCCGACCTTGTTCAGGTAGTGCTCGGCCTTCTCGCGCGCTTCGGCCTTGGACACGCCGAGTACGTGGACCGGCGCTTCCATGATGTTTTCCAGCGCAGTCATGTGCGACCACAGGTTGAAGTGCTGGAACACCATCGACAGGCGCGAACGCATGCGTTGCAGCTGCTTCGGATCAGCAGCTTTCAGCGCGCCGTCCTTGTTTGCCACCAGTTTCAGCTCTTCGTTGTTGAGCAGGATCTTGCCCGCGTGCGGCTGCTCGAGCAGGTTGATGCAGCGCAGGAAAGTACTTTTGCCGGAGCCACTGGAGCCGATGATGCTGATCACATCACCGGCTGCCGCTTTCAGGGACACGCCCTTGAGCACTTCGTGACTGCCATAGCGTTTATGCAGGTCTTGGACTTCAAGTTTGTACATGCGGTCGGTTCTCACAAAAACAGTCAGTCAGTCGTTGAGCAAGCGCCCGTGACGCAGCGCTTCGCGCCCCGCCACCTTGGCCAGCCAGAAACCGGGTTGGGCATAGCGCAGCCGTTCAATGGCAAACAGCACCCCGGAGGTACCAGCACACACCGTGCTGACCCGATCGGACACAGGATCGATCACTTCGAAAATCTCATCACCGGCTTCGACCCACTCGCCGGGTTTACGCAAAAAGCTCACCACACCGGGGTGCGGAGCCAACAGCAATTGAGTGCCCTCGAACGGCATGCCTTCACAGGCTTCATGTGCCGGTTTCGGCCACTCGCCAGTGATCAGGCCCTGCTCGGCAAGGAACGCCAGAATGCCTTCGGCCCACGCCACCGCGTCCGCGCGGTCGGTATTGGCCTGACCGCCCAGCTCGATGGTGGTCGCCAGGCACGCCAGCGGAATCTGCGCGTCCGGGAACTGCCGCGACAGGCGCAGCCACGGCAACGAGCACGCTTCATCGAACGAGCTGCCGCCGGAGTCTTCCGCCAGCAAGCCGACCTTCACATTCAGATGCGCGGCCAGCGAACGCCACTGCGGCCAGTGCTGCGGCAGCGCGTACATGTGCAGCGCGGCTTCAGCGTCGCAATGCAGATCGAGCACCACGTCAGCAGTGCAGGCGTGGCTCAGCAACACGCGCTGCATGCCTTGCAACTGACTGCTCGCCTCAGGCAATGCCGCCAGATGATCGGTCATGGCCTGACGGATCAGGCGAATATTGGCGTGCGGATCGTCACCGAGGCTGTCGGCCAATGCCGTCGCAACCGGCGCGCTCAGCTCGACGAAATCGCGGTTGAAATTCTTGCCGCTGCCCGCCTCGAAACGCCCCTGATGATTGCCTTGCAGCAATTGGCCGAGGCCCAGCGGGTTGGCAACCGGCACCAGCTCGATCACACCGTTGAGCAGGCCTTGGGCTTCGAGTTCGCCAAGGCGCTTCTTCAGCTCCCAGGCGGTGCGCATGCCGGGCAATTCGTCAGCGTGCAGGCTGGCTTGAATGTAAGCCTTGCGCTCGCCGCTACCGAACCGAAACACCGAGATCTTGCGCTCGCTGCCCAAGTGGCTCCACGGCAATACGTGGTCGATGCGTTCCATATCAGTGCTTCCGCGGGGCCAGGTAGCTCAGCCAGCGACGCTCGGCCAGCTTGAACAGCTTCACCAGAATGAAGGTCAGGCACAGGTAGAACACGCCGGCGGTGATGTACGCCTCGAACGGCAGGTAATACTGCGCGTTGACGGTGCGGGCCGCGCCGGTAATGTCGATCAGGGTCACGATGGACGCCAGACTGGTGGTCTGCAGCATCATGATCACTTCGTTGCTGTACTGCGGCAGTGCACGGCGCAGGGCCGATGGCAGCAGGATGCGCTTGTACAGTTTGAAGCGCGACATGCCCATGGCCTTGGCCGCTTCGATCTCGCCGTTTGGCGTGGCCTTGAGGCTACCGGCGATGATTTCGGCGGTGTAGGCGCTGGTGTTGATCGCGAATGCCAGGCACGCACAGAACGTTGCGCTGGACAGCCACGGCCACAAGAAGCTTTCACGTACCGCTTCGAACTGGGCCAGACCGTAGTAGATCAAAAACAGCTGCACCAGCATTGGCGTGCCGCGGATCACGTAGGTGTAGAGCCAGGCAGCGCCGTTGACGATCGGGTTCTTGGAGACGCGCATCAGGCCCAGCGGCAGTGCCGCCAGCAGACCGAACAACAGCGACAGCGCGAGCAGTTTGAGGGTGGTCAGCAGCCCGCCGAGGTACAGCGGCATGGCCTCCCAAATGACGTTGTAGTCGAAGATCATAGATCAGCCGCCCTTACGCCTACCGAGTAGCGCTTCTCAAGGTGACGCAGCGCCAGCAATGAGACGCTGGTGATCACCAGGTACATCGCCGCCACTGCGAGGAAGAAGGTGAAAGGCTCACGAGTGGCATCCGCCGCCTGCTTGGCCTTGAACATCATGTCTTGCAGACCGACCACCGAAATCAGCGCGGTGGCCTTGGTCAGCACCAGCCAGTTGTTGGTGAAGCCGGGAATCGCCAGACGAATCATCTGCGGCACCATCACCCGGAAGAACACCTGAAAACTGCTCATGCCGTACGCCATGCCGGCTTCGGCCTGACCTTTAGGAATCGCCATGAAGGCGCCACGGAAGGTTTCCGACAGGTACGCACCGAAGATGAAACCGAGGGTGCCGATACCGGCGGCCAGCGGGTTCAGGTCGATGTAGTCGTCATAGCCGAGCATCGGGGCCACAAGGTTGAGCAAGTCCTGACCGCCGTAGAAGATCAGCAGGATCAACACCAGGTCGGGAATCCCGCGGATCACCGTGGAGTACAGATCGCCCAGCCACGCTAGCCAACGAATCGGCGACAGGCGCAACGCGACCCCGATCAGCCCGAGAACGATGGCCAGGGCCATGGACGACAAGGCGAGCTGAAGAGTCAGCCATGCGCCATCGAGGATGACAGCCCCGTAGCCTTTCAACATGATTCAGGTCCTCGAAAGTTGGGATGAAAAAATGGCGCAAACCGCAGAGATCCTGTTGCTTGCGCCATTTCTGACTTGTCGCAGAGACGTGTTACTTGCCGTAGATATCGAAGGCGAAGTATTTGTCCTGGATAGCTTTGTATTTGCCGTTTTCGCGGATGGCCGCGATGGCGGAGTTGATCTTGTCTTTCAGCGCGTCGCCTTTGCGCACAGCGATGCCTACGCCGTCGCCGAAGTATTTGACGTCGGTGAACTGCGGACCCACGAAGGCGAAGCCTTTGCCGGAATCAGTGTTCAGGAAGCCGTCCTGCAGCAGGGTGGCGTCAGCCACGGTACCGTCGAGGCGACCGGCGGCCACGTCGAGGTAGATTTCGTTCTGCGAGCCGTATGGCTTGATCTCGGCACCCAGCGGGGCCAGGACTTCGCGGGCGAAGCGCTCGTGGATCGAACCACGTTGCACGCCGATGTTCTTGCCCTTGAGCTCAGACAGGTTGTCGCTGACAACAGTGCCTTGCTTCATGACCAGACGGGCCGGAGTGTTGTAGTACTTGTTGGTGAAGTCCACGGACTTCTTGCGGTCTTCAGTGATCGACATGGACGACAGGATCGCGTCGATCTTGCGCACTTTGAGTGCCGGGATCAGACCGTCGAACTCTTGCTCGACCCACACGCACTTGACCTGCATCTGCTCGCACAGGGCGTTGCCGATGTCGTAGTCGAAACCGACGATGCTGCCATCCGGCGCTTTGGAAGCGAACGGAGGGTAAGCCGCTTCGATACCGATCTTCAGAGGTTTTTCATCAGCGAAGGAATTCAGCGACAGCACGGACAGTGCCAGGGCGCCAAGCAGCACAAGTTTCTTCATCTTGGGACTCCATCGGTAAAGGGCAAAAACGGCAGAGTGAGCGACAGCCCAATATGCGAATGGGTGAATCGGGAAAGCGGCGCAGCATCGGTGGGAAATTTCCCATTGAAACCACCAGGGGTTTCAACGTCAGCCACGATGAGCGAGTGATCGGCATTCTAACGACAGGCCCGAAGCCGATATTTCTTCAATGCGACAACTAATTACAGATGCACAGAGAAACCCGCTTGAGCACATTGACAGCCTTGCAAATTCATGCAAGAGCGAAAGACAGTGAACCGATCTATGCTGCAAATTGCGGGCCTATTATTCGCAAACCCTTCTAATCCGGCAAGCGCAGCGTTGTGTCTTATTTTTCACCGGGGGTTTTGAGGCTCTAAAACGGGGCGTTGCGTTTCCCTTCGCCCCGCCGCGGGGCGGGCGGTTACACATTTGGTTACTCGGATGAGGGCGGGTAACAGCGGGAAAGGCCTTGCGCGAGAAATCGATATTTATTGGCTGGGTCGGTTTGGGTTCCGACAGCGGACTGCACCGGCGCCTGACAGATCGCCTTCGCGAGCAAGCCCGCTCCCACCGTTTTGATCGCGGCCCTTCCGATAAAATGCGATCTCCACTGTGGGAGCGGGCTTGCTCGCGAAGAGGCCAGCACAGCCACCACAAACCACCAGACACAAAAAAGCCCCACCCGGCAAATCACCGAACGGGGCTTCTACGAATCTAACGCTTACGCCACATTCATCGTCTTGTGCGTATCAATCAAATGCTGCACCACACCCGGATCCGCCAGGGTGGAGATATCGCCCAACCCCTCATATTCAGCGGTAGCAATCTTGCGCAGAATCCGGCGCATGATCTTGCCCGAACGGGTCTTCGGCAGCCCCGGCGCCCACTGGATCACGTCCGGCGAAGCAATCGGGCCGATCTCTTTGCGCACCCAGTTCTTCAGTTCCAGGCGCAGTTGCTCGCTCGGCTCTTCGCCGTTTTTCAGAGTGACGTAGACATAAATGCCCTGCCCCTTGATGTCGTGCGGCACACCGACCACCGCCGCTTCGGCGACTTTCGGGTGGGCGACCATCGCGCTTTCGATCTCGGCTGTCCCCATACGGTGGCCGGAGACGTTGAGCACGTCGTCCACGCGCCCGGTGATCCAGTAGTAACCATCAGCGTCACGACGCGCACCGTCACCGGTGAAGTACATGCCGCGGAAGGTCTTGAAGTAGGTATCGACGAAGCGGTCGTGGTCGCCGTACAGCGTACGCGCCTGACCTGGCCACGAATCGAGAATCACCAGATTGCCTTCAGCCTCGCCCTCGATGATGTTGCCGAGGTTGTCGACCAGCGCCGGCACCACACCAAAGAACGGGCGCGCTGCCGAACCGGGCTTGAGCGCGTGAGCACCCGGCAACGGGCTCATCATGTTGCCGCCGGTCTCGGTCTGCCACCAGGTATCGACGATCGGGCAACGCGATTTGCCGACATTTTTGTAGTACCAGTCCCAGGCTTCCGGGTTGATCGGCTCACCCACCGAACCGAGCAGACGCAGGCTGCTGCCATCGGCACCTTCAACGGCGGCTTGCCCCGAGGCCATCATCGCGCGGATTGCGGTCGGTGCGGTGTAGAGAATGTTGACCTTGTGCTTGTCGACAATCTTCGCCACCCGGGTGATGTCCGGATAGTTCGGCACGCCTTCGAACAGCACGGTGGTCGCACCGTTGGCCAGCGGGCCGTAGACGATGTAGCTGTGGCCGGTGACCCAGCCGACGTCGGCGGTGCACCAGTAGATTTCGCCCGGGCGGTAGTCGAACACGCGCTCGTGGGTCATCGCCGCATACAGCAGATAACCGCCGGTGGTGTGCTGCACGCCCTTCGGCTTGCCGGTCGAGCCGGAGGTATAGAGGATGAACAACGCTTCTTCAGCGCCCATCTCTTTCGGTGCACACACGGTGCCCGCCACTTTCATCAGGTCTTCGTACCAGATGTCGCGATGCTGGTTCCACTTGATGTCGCCGCCGGTGCGTTTGCACACGATGACTTTCTGAATACTGCTGGTTTCCGGGTTGGTCAGCGCGTCGTCGACGTTGGCCTTCAGCGGGATCTTCTTGCCGGCGCGCACGCCTTCGTCAGCGGTGATCACCACTTTCGATTTGCAGTCGATGATCCGACCCGCCAAGGCTTCCGGCGAGAAGCCGCCGAACACCACCGAGTGAATCGCGCCGATCCGGGTGCAGGCCAGCATGGCGACCACGGCTTCGGGGATCATCGGCATATAGATAGTCACCACATCGCCACGGTGCACGTCCTGACCACGCAGGGCGTTGGCCAGTTTGCAGACTTGTTCGTGCAGTTCGCGGTAAGTGATGTTGCGGCTGTCAGCCGGGTCGTCGCCTTCCCAGATGATCGCGACTTGATCGCCGCGCTCGGCCAGATGACGGTCGAGGCAGTTGTAGGAAACGTTCAGAGTGCCGTCGGCGAACCATTTGATATCGACATGGTGATCGTCGAAGGAAGTCTGCTTCACCGTGGTGAAAGGCTTGATCCAGTCGAGGCGCTTGGCTTGCTCGCGCCAGAAGCCGTCAGGGTTGACAACCGACTGCTGGTACATGGCTTTGTAGGTCGCCTCGTCAGTCAGCGTATTGGCCAGAACCTCGGGACGAACGGGATACAGAGAAGCCGCACTCATCTTTCTTACCTCGGTGGAATAGTTGTTTTTGTATGACCCCGTTGTAGCCGGGCCGGCCCCATAGAACCATTCGACGATGGTAGTAACAAGCCCCTACAAAATATCCACCTACCCCGCACCCAGGCCCTAAGCCGATCCCCCAAACACCACAGAACCCCTGTGGGAGCTTGCCTGCAAGCGATTCAGACAACTCGGCCCCACAGACAAAACACCCGGTTATCAATCTCCATCTCAAGGGATTGTTACCAAAACTGCGAAAAGTGTTTATCAAAACCCCACCTGTTTACCCCCACCCCACCTCCCTAAAATCCACCTCGCCGACAAGGCAAACCGATTAACAACGTTACAGCCCCCACGAAGGCCGTTAATCCAGCTCTCAAGTAATAACTGCAAACGATGAAGTTCCACACGCAACCCTAAAAAGGTTGCGTGCCCCCACTCGACCTCAAAAAGGTAAATCTGAAATGAAAGCTTTATTGGTTCTGGCCCTCAGCAGTCTGTGCGCAACCGCCATGGCAGACGAGGTCCCGACTGATGTCGCACAGCAACAACCGGCTATCGAGGAATACACTTACTCGACCCACCTGGACATCGCCAACGTCGTTTCCATGAGCGAAGTTCCAAACGTCTGCGAAGTTGTTCCGATGAAAATGGAATACGACGATTCCAAGGGTCAGCGCCACATCCTGCGTTACAGCGTCATGGGTAACGGCTGCACCAATTGATGATTGAGACTGCACCGAATCGGATCACTCAGCGCCTCATTTGAGGGTCGATTCCAGCCCGGCTTCGGTCGGGCTCAGTTGTGTCTGGAGTCGCTCAAAAGGGTTGCAAAACACAAGATATAGTGAAAAACCCGGTTTTTTGCTCATTTCTTGAGCAACCAAAGCCTCGCAAAAAAATTAATGAAAAAAAATTCTCGCGGGCCAACCCCAGCGAAAGCCCTGTAAACCCTCGCTCCGATCGAAATCACCCGGCCGATCGAACGCCCTGCGGTGTTTCGCCCTCCCCCACGCCCGTGTTTTTTTCCCTATAATGCCGCCCTAATCGGGTCAGCAATATTCCCTTACAGGGATCAAAGCCATTCTGAAGCCCCGCAGCAGCGTCAACGCTGATCTGCGCCCGTCAGAGGCTCTCGGAAACCCGTACAAAATTCTGTTTTATTGCCTGCCTTAGCTGCTGCAAAAAACGATTCCTTAAGATCCAACGCGGTCTGTACGACCGTGTGAAAAACCATCCAATCAGGTTTCACACGGGGCGACAGGCCCTCACGCAGGAGACGACACGTCATGCTGAGCTGGGACGAATTCGACAAAGAAGACAGTGAAGTAGCAGCAGTGAAAGGCGCCAACGCCGGCCACGCTACTGAAGCCAACATGGACCGCCTGGACAACGCCGGCGGCGCCGCAGCGCTGGAAGCCCGCGCCGTCACCGCATCTGACTCGGCCGCCGTGGCCCGCGCCAAGGCTGCACTGAACACTCTCGACGTCGCCGAAGGCCTCGCCGAACTCGAAGGCGCCTCCGCCCGTGTCGCCGTTGACGAAAAGCGCATGATCAACTGCCGCGCCGACCTCAACCAACTCGTGCCATTCAAGTACGACTGGGCCTGGCAGAAGTATCTGGACGGTTGCGCAAACCACTGGATGCCGCAAGAAGTCAACATGACCGCCGACATCGCCCTCTGGAAAGACCCGGAAGGCCTGACCGACGACGAGCGCCGCATCGTCATGCGCAACCTCGGCTTCTTCTCCACCGCCGACTCCCTGGTTGCCAACAACCTGGTCCTGGCCGTGTACCGCCTGATCACCAACCCGGAGTGCCGCCAGTACATCCTGCGCCAGGCTTTCGAAGAGGCGATCCACACCCACGCCTACCAGTACTGCATCGAATCGCTGGCCATGGATGAAGGCGAAATCTTCAACATGTACCACGAGATCCCATCGGTCGCGAAAAAAGCCACCTGGGGCCTGAAATACACCCGCTCGATCTCCGATCCGAAGTTCGAAACCGGCACCGTCGAAACCGACAAAGAACTGCTGCGCAACCTGATCGCCTACTACTGCGTTCTGGAAGGCATCTTCTTCTACTGCGGCTTCACCCAGATCCTCTCCATGGGCCGTCGCAACAAAATGACCGGCGTCGCCGAGCAGTTCCAGTACATCCTGCGCGACGAATCCATGCACCTGAACTTCGGCATCGACGTGATCAACCAGATCAAAATCGAAAACCCACACTTGTGGGATGCCGAGATGAAGGAAGAAGCGACCCAGATGATTCTGCAGGGTACGCAGCTGGAGATTGAATACGCGCGTGACACCATGCCTCGTGGGGTATTGGGCATGAACGCGGCGATGATGGAGGACTACCTGAAGTTCATCGCTAACCGTCGTCTGTCGCAGATTGGTTTGAAGGAAGAGTATCCAGGGACGACTAACCCGTTCCCTTGGATGAGCGAGATTATGGACTTGAAGAAAGAGAAGAATTTCTTTGAGACGAGAGTGATTGAGTATCAGACTGGTGGGGCGTTGAGCTGGGATTGATCTTTAAACGCTAAACCCACTGAGTCGAAAGAAAAGGCCCGGAACGCGTAATGCGCCCCGGGCCTTTTGGTCTCTGAAAAGTAGCGTTCCTACACATAGATAACCAATTTAGGCGGCGTCGAGCAAGATGCCCCCCCTAAAACAGGCTGTCCGGGGATTGATGAAAGAGCATGCGTTATGGTGCACAATGGCACAATTTTTACCCTGGTCCCGAGCATATGACTCGCTTCGCCATCGGCCCGACTAGAGAAACTTTCAGGATTCAGGTCGGGCGGATTGAGGACTTCCACTACCAAGTACCAGTTGCTCCAGATACAAATCACTTTTGGTTGGTTAGGATCAACGGCATGGCAATACCACGCTTCTTGGGCGCGGCGTACCAGGGACCACTGCAATTGCTTCTTCGCCTGTCTTCGCGACAAGGATCTGATTCATGAGTAAAGATGTCATTCTTCGTAAACTAGCTCGCCTGCAAACCTCTGAGAAACCACGCGTACTGGATCTTTTTTCCGGCTGTGGCGGAATTTCGCTAGGCTTCGAGTCCGCAGGCTTCGAAATGCGAGGGTCCGTTGAGTTTGACCCTGATGCTGCTAGATCGCATGGACTGAACTTCCATGGCGGAGCAGAGGCTCATAGCCAGCCAATTGACATCACAAAGACCTCTCCAGCCGAATTGTGTCTTAAGCTCGATTTGGGCAACGTTGCCGATGCTTTCGATATCGTTGTAGGTGGCCCTCCGTGCCAAGCATTTGCTCGAGTGGGCAGATCCAAACTCCGCGAGATCGAAGAGCATCCCGAAGCATTCATTCATGATCCGCGTGCTCAGCTTTACAAAAGATATTTGGAATACGTGGACGCATTCCAGCCACTTGCTGTGCTTATGGAAAATGTGCCCGACATCCTGAACCATGGCGGTCAGAACATCGCCGAGGAGACATGTGAGGTCCTGGAGGCTAAGGGCTATGTCTGCGGTTATACCCTGCTCAATGCCGCTTTTTATGGCGTCCCTCAGATGCGGGAGCGTATGTTCCTGATTGCATATCGACGAGAGCTAGAGGTGGAGGTTTCGTTTCCCTCCCCCAGTCATTGGCTGATATTGCCACCTGGATACGAAGGCACTCGATCTGTCGCACTCAAGTCATTGCGTAGTTTGGCCGATCATGCGCATTCCTATATAGAGCCTCCAGTTGCAACGCCCGATCTCCCCCCGGCGGTCACGGCGGAAGACGCACTAAGCGATCTACCATCAATCAATGCTAGGGAGTTGCTTGCTGCTGGAAAAATTACTCGTGGCGCACGCCGCTTTGATAATCCTGTCAGCTACAGCGCAAGAAAACCTACTGCATATGTAAAACTGATGCGTACTTGGCTAGGTCACGAGTCCCCAAAAAACGGTTTGACAGACCATGTCATACGCTATCTCCCGCGAGACTATGAGCTGTTTGCTCGCATGAACCCCGGAGATCAATATCCGGAGGCTTATGCACATGCCATGGATATGTTCCAGGAGCGCTTAGCGGTAGCTCGCGCCAGCGGAGAAACTATCGCTGATGACTCCTCAGAGTACAAAGCTCTGAAGGATTCGATCGTTCCGCCATATGATGCAAGCAAATTTCCAAATAAATGGCGAAAAATGTGGCGTGACCAACCAGCACGTACACTTCTGGCCCATCTGGGTAAGGACGGCTACAGCCACATTCATTACGACAGCAAGCAGGCAAGGACCATTTCGGTGCGCGAGGCTGCACGCTTGCAATCTTTCCCTGATGGTTTTCGCTTCAGTGGAACTATGAATCCCGCATTCAAACAGATCGGCAATGCCGTTCCACCTTTGTTGGCCAAAGCTCTAGCCACTCACATGATGCAAACAATCAAACAGGCAATCACACAAAAGGATATGGCAGATGAGCCTCGTCGAGCGGCAACAGCAGTTTCTTGAAGCCGCCCAAAAAAACTTCGGGACCTCAAAGTCAGTTCGCCCACGAGAACTGTTTGGCGTCTCAAACAGTGCCAAGATTGTTGAGGGGGGGATTCAGCTTGGTGTAGTGAATCTGGACAACGTCAAAGAAGATACCGAAGCTCTGATATTTGGCTGCGTTCTCCGATTCCCGCCGGAAGACGAAGTTTACTTCGCTGTCCTAGTTCGCAAAGACAAAATCAATTTCCTCGAGCGCTTGGCGGAGATGAAGCGTCTAGGTGCTGCTGCAAAGATCGCCGGAGAGGATTCGGAATTTACACTGGAAGCTGCTGCCGAAAACGATGGGCAATCGGAACTCCCTGGAACCACAATCAAGTACAGCGCCAGGAATAATCTCGTGCCGATCTATTTAGCTAGAGACGGGCGGCTGTGGCTACGCAACGCCAAATTCTGGGATAGTCTTGCGTTCGACCTATCACCTTTCGGACCTTCTACTGAACCGGATAAGATAGTTGTTGCATTGTATCCGCCAACAGCTTCCGCAAGGCGAAGCTTGCTAGCTCGCGAATTCATCGGATGGCTAGGCAGCTTGGTCGGTAGGGAAAAAATTCACGAGATTCCCGTCTGGACTGATACGGCTACGCTTAGTCCAGAGATGCTGCGCATGCCCTCAAGCCTTCCCATTGCGAAAATCGAGGAAGCCATCAAGGCTTTGGGAGGCCATTATCCGAACGGAGAGGTTAGGCGGTTTCATGCGGCACTAAATTTTCTTGATCATAAGCACTTTGTGATTCTTTCTGGACTTTCAGGCACAGGAAAAACGCAGCTAGCATTGAAATACGCGCGAGCTGTTCATGGTCTGACGTCGAATACAACCGCTGATCCACTGCTTTTCGAATGCCCGGTACGTCCAGAATGGACAGACCCGACAGGGCTCACTGGTTATTACGACGTATTAACGAACCGCTACGTTGTGCCGACTTTTCTGGAGGCAGTACTCGTCGCTACAGCACACCGAGAATCTCCGGTATTTGTAATTCTTGACGAAATGAATCTCGCTCGGATTGAGTACTATCTCTCCGACATATTGTCAGCAATTGAAACCCAAGGTGCTTTGCAACTGCACTCAAACGGCGTCCCGTTGGAGGGTACCACTGGCGCGTCTGTCCGCGCGGAAATCCCCTTACCTTCTAACCTCTTCATCATCGGCACAATTAACATTGATGAGACAACCAACCCTGTCAGCGATAAAGTTCTTGATCGGGCATCAGTGATCGATATGTCTGCAGTAGATGTATCTGGCTTCATGACTTCACTTACGGAGCGTTACCCCGAACTGCAGAATGCGAAGAGTAACTCCGAAGAGAAACTCACGGAAATCCACAAGCTCTTGGAGCACTACGGCCTAGGGTTTGGTTACCGGATAATTGAAGAGTTTGTTCGGTATCACGCATTCGACGCCGAACACTTGCAAAACCCTACCGATAGCGTGACAGACCATTTATTGGTACAAAAAATTCTGGTCAAACTTCGAGGCTCTGAACGCCAGCGCCCACTACTAAATGCTCTAGATAAAGCCTGCAATGGCCTCCCTAGCGCACAGAAATATGTACGTAGGCTGATGAGTGATCTGGATGAATTCGGCTCTTTCCAGGCGATGCGCTGACAATGTCAACGCTACACATTCAAAGCGAAAGTGGAGGCCCTACTTGGCAGGTATGGCCAACACAGGAAGTAATTCCTAGCGGTTCAATCAAGGAGGCGTCTTCTTATCTATTTGAACTACGAGATAGCGATAATGCCCTTGATGCGGACCTTCTGATCGACGGCATACCCGTCGAGGCTTTACGCTCTCGCCAGCCACGCGTTGCACGCTGGCGATGGATGCCTGGATTCCATGCCGGTGCTGTGGAGGTAACTCTGCACCTCCCTGGCATGGGAGTGCGTCGCTTCGATATCACCACGGACCCTGATCTTCGCAAACTTACCCGTGATGATTTTGACACTATGGTGCGACAGGTTTTGGAAGATACCTTTGCCCTATTCTCACTAAGTGCTTTTCGTAAGGGCATAGCTCACCAGCCAGGCGGTAAACCGCCACCGTTAGCCCGCCTAGAGTTCCTTCGCTCCCGGGCCTTAGAAATTACGCAAACGATTGAGGCGATCAAGCGTTCTCCAAGGCATTTCCTTCGCGCGGAACAGATAACGTTACCCTTTCATCGTGCTGTGCGAGCCACCGGACCAGAAATCATAAAATCATTTCGTGCCGGGCTTATCCGAACCGAGACTAACAGGCCATCCCGATTGCCTACTGCACTTGGTGGACGTTTGCCTGCAAAAATCACGGTGCGACAACGGCGCAATAGTGTTGATATTCCGGAGCACCGGCAGATCAAAGCATGCCTGAAGTCTTGGGCAGCTTGGTTATCTGGCGTTGCAGATGTGCTTGCCAAGACCAATCGTAGCGGCGATTCAGATACAGTTTCTCAGACTGGAAATTGGGCCATACGCACACGGCGGATTGCACGCCTGCTAAACGAAGCAGCAGACTCAGGTTTCATGAGAGAGGTCACTGACAGTCCGCAAATACTGCAGATGTCTTCGCTATTTCGCAATGATCCCGTTTACCACCGTTTTTACCGACTCTGGCAAGATATGAACCTGGGACTCGCCGCTATATTTGGCGATTTCTTACAAATGCCGTTGGCGAGAACATACGAGTTATACGAACTTTGGTGTTTTTTGCGCTTACTTCGCGCAGCTATTGAAGAGTACGGCTCGAGCGGTATGGACCTGACTAATCTGTTTGTAACTGATGCTGCCGGTGGCGTAACGATATCAGCAGGTGCCGTTATCGTCTCAGTCAGTTCCGATAAGGTACTGTGTTTCCAGCGTCAATACCGCGAATATTGGGTGGACCCTAACGGCAACGGTAGCTTCAGCCGGGTCATGGTGCCAGATGTGGTTCTGGCAGGGAGCGGTTTTGGCTCACCCGGCAAGCAGGTCATTGTCCTGGACGCGAAGTACCGTATTAACGACGGTCTAAATGACGCATTGAATTCAATTCACATGTATCGCGACGCCCTGGTGCAAGAGACTAACAGCGGAGATATTGAGGGTATTGTTACAGCGGCCTACTTGCTAACACCGCATGCTCCAACACTCAACACCGACTTTAAGAATACGCCTGTACCGGGTAGGCTTTTCCATCCTCAGTACCGGGAAAAGTTTCGCTTCGGCGCTATTACACTACGCCCGGAAATGAGCATCAACGATCTGCGGAACAGCTTAAGAATCATCGTAGCAGATGCAATAAGTGAAAGCTGATGGTTGATGTACTAAGTCCAGAGCAGCGGAGGCTCAATATGAGCAGGATCCGTGGCAGGGATACTAAGCCTGAAATGCTCATTCGAAGAGGGCTCCATGCGCAAGGGTTTCGATATCGATTACAGGATCGAAAACTACCCGGCCGACCAGACCTTGTTTTCCCACGTCATCATGCGGTGATCTTTGTCCATGGGTGTTTCTGGCACGGGCATAAGTGCTCATTATTTAAGCTTCCAGTAACACGTCAGGAATTTTGGACCACAAAAATTGCGAGCAATCGTTCCAGAGATAAGCGAACGATGCAAGCTCTGCTTAACCTCGGATGGCGGGTCGCGAATGTATGGGAGTGCAGTATCAGAGGAAAAAACAAACTAACTACCGAAGAAGTTATTACAAGATGCCAGAAATTTATTCTCTCAGGCGAAGTCACTCTGCTCGATATTTCAGGAGCGGCAAGAGCAAATGAAAAAAACAACTAACACACCCGACGAAGCTTCGATAAATCTTGCAACCCTTAACGACCTCAAACTCCTAGCATTACGGGCAGAAATCGACCGAGAGGCAAGAAGTCGCGGCTTGAGTTTTAATGTCGGTGAAGTCGGCGAAAAACTAGCTATCGATTTATTTAAGGAACGCCCTGATCTACCTGTCCTGGTTCATGCTCCTCGAGGGACAAAAAATATAGACGCGATTTCCCGAGAAGGAAATCGCTACTCTATCAAAACACTTCAGAGAGCGAAAAAAACCGGAACAATTTACCCAGATCAATTAAATAATGAGCGGCAACTCTTCGAGTTCATCCTCATCGTTATGATTCGAGAAGACTTCACCTTAGAGCGCATCATTGAGCTCGACTGGCAACAATTCTGCGCCGTCCGAAGCTGGGATATCAGAATGAATGCTTGGTACGTTGGGCGCTCAAACCGAGCACTCAGCGTTGGTCGCCAGATCTACCCTAGACCTGCAGGTCAACAGTCAGTACCAGAGTCGTCAACACAATAGGAAAAATCCAACCCACTTCAGTACGGGAATGCCTGACTATCCAACCTTCATGATGGAGGTGAATCGCTGTACCCGCCGTTCAAATCCCGTGCTTCCAGGTCAGGAGGCATGTCATGTCTGAACCACTTCTCCCGACTCGTTTCACCCGCAACAAAACCCACCTGCATGGCATGCACTTCTGGTTGAGAACCAGGCGTGGTTCTGCGTCCAGGAGCTGGGCCGGTTGATGGGCAAACATCTTGATGAGCGCCAGCTGCGCAAACTCGACGCTGATCAGTGGCAGATGATGTGCGTGGAGACCTATGGCGAAGCTGAGGAACACCTGACGGTGAGTGAGTCCGGTGTTCTATCACTACTGTTCTGAGTATCGGCAGCTTCGTGAATGCCTGAAACATCAGGTTGTGCCAGCTCTGCGTGATGCTCGTCCTGCGTGCTCGGTTGAGCGTCCGACGTTGAGTGTTTTGAGTTAGCCGCAGATGTCGCGGAGCACTCTGCACTGGCAGCATGAGCCGTGGATTCGGTTGCGGGATATGCCTTGTTTTCTCGCGGATGATCCGTTTAATCGCCAGGAATCCTGGTGGCGCAGGGCTTCGCGATTACTGCATGGTTGCTGATGGTTTCAAGATCCGCTGCTTTAGGTTCAAGCAGCGGATCTTTGTGGTTCTGAATGCTTGGAGGACAGCTTCGCAGTCCATCGAGGACAAGTCCTCTCATCACAATCAGGATGTGTTGGAGCAATTTGTATATCTGGGATTGTTGACTCCTCCCATTCTGCAAGCTGCTGCAGCCCCCAAAAAATCAAACAGCGAAAACTCCTAACCTAATCCAAGACCCGTCCTACAGCCTCAATGCATCACCTTCGTTAACGTCGCCCGGCTTCTTTCCGGTGTGACCGACAAATGAACGAAAGGATGATCAGTGGCTGGCAAAACGGATATTCCCCGGGTCAGGAACCCACCTTCTGGCGATGGGCATCACGTCACCTACCGGTTCATGAACGCGACCGAACTGGCTGAGCGCGACGCCAGGCAAAGCGCTTATGAGGCCATGCTGGCCCGGCAGGATGCGTTTGAGCGCAGCCGGCAGATCGTTGTCAAAAAAGACGAGGCGGTTCGGGCCGGATGCGTGTTCGCGAAGTCTTGCAAGCTGCCGGACGCGATCATTGATTACTCGAATCCCTCCGGGATGGTGCCGACCGACAGCCTGAGGGATTACGGCGAATTCGCTTTGCTCGGTACCCGTGAGGTCGATGACGCCGGGCTGCGGAACCTGCAAACCATCAGCGGCAATACCGTTTCACTCGGCCTCCGGCGCCTTGCTCTTCGAAGCCCGACACTCGTCACGCCAACACTAGGTCTAGGTGCCACCATCGGCGCTACCGGTGCCGCACTCATAACCGGCATGGTCGCTTTGCTCTGGACGCCCAGCCTGGGTGACAGCGCTCTCTACACCGAGGAACAATTGCGCGCCCTCAAGCAAGCCCGCACCCGTGTTCGCCTGCGCATCGAGCAACAAACCGACGGTGCTCTCAAAGGTTATGCCTTCTACACCGGCAAGAATCGCGACTGGGAAATGGTCGATGTCGTGAAACTGGAAACACGGGACAGCCAGTACGTCGCGAATCTGGGTGAAGGCGTCGAGCTGATCTGGACACCCGCCGTAGACGGCGCCGACATTCTCGGCATTCCTGCTCTCGAAGCCGCCCCACAGGCCCCGCATATCTGGGTTTATCCGCCAACGAAAGCGGCGAACGACATCCTTGTAAATCCAGTTTATCCGCCGGAGTACAAGGATTTCATTCTGGTGTTTCCGGAGAGTTCGGGGGTAAGGCCGGTTTATATTGTGGTGAGTGTTCCTGATCACAAATATCATCCGGCACCGACCGGACTTGCAGCGTTCCCGGATGCGCTCAAGACAGATCGTAAGACCTCCGTTAAAGGAGGTGGCGGGCTTAGAAAGCGGTGGAAAACCAGAAAAGGAGTGATTTTTGAATGGGACTCACAACACGGGACTGTCGAGATGTATGACAAACGAGGTCGCCATCTCGGCGAGTATGACCCAGCAACTGGCGCGCAAACCAAACCAGCGGACGGCACAAGGACAGTAGAACCATGATCTATCTAATCGAGGCATTTGATAAAGAAAGTGGTTTCCTGGCTTTTGAAGAGGAACTCCCAAGTGCCTCAGATCAGGCTATAAAAACCATCATGGGATGGACGGTGGAGCAGGAAGGTTGGGAGGGATACGATCTCTCACACGAACAGCTTGGAGCCCTGGAAAAACTACTGGGGAAAGAAATTTATAACCCTGCATATAAATTCCAGCTCAGCTGCAATGTGTAAAGGATGGTTCTTACACCGGTGAGCAGAACAAACCGGCCTCTCCAAAGAGAAGGATAGAACCATGACTCATGTGATTTATGCGTTTGATCGATCAACCCAATCTCTGGTTTTCGAGGTGCCTATCTCGGCAGAGGATATCGAGCAGCTGCAAGTCATCATGAAATGGAATGACGCAGAAGACGAACTCTACGGTTACGATCTTGATTATCAGCAGCTAGCACAATTGGAAACGTTAACCGGAAGATCCTTCTACGACCCTCAATACGATTACCAACTGGCTAGCTACGGAAATTGAAATGTAGTCATCTATACCGTCATGCGAGGTTGCTGCCGGGATCAACGATTGAGTTGACGCCACCAATCGCCAGCAGGCTGGCTCCTACAGGTTTTGCATCATCCTGAAAACAATCAGTGCAACTCGCCCCGCCCCCCGCTATTAATACCCCTCCCCCACTCAAGGATCCGAGCCCCACCATGAAATTCGATCTCGCCTACTGCCTCAGCCTCGACGACAAACTGTCGATCTATGACGTTCGCGATCTCAATTTCGATGAGACGGTGGCGTTCGATTCGGCCAAGGAACACTTCCAGTGCCCCAACGATGCCTGTCGCTCAGCGTTCGAAGCTTCCAATGAGTTGGGCACGTTCAACGCCAAGAATGTGAACTACGTTCGAACGCCGCACTTCAAGAATCTGCCCACGACGCAGCATGTGGCGGGTTGTCCATATGTGAGTTTGAAGACTTCCGCGTCGGGGATTGAGACGGCGGATGGTGAGGTGGATGACGGGCGGGAGGAGCATTTTCCGTCGGAGTTGTTGCTGGCGCGGCGTGAATATGTGCGCAAGCCTGCTGCGCCTGCGGGGGCGGCGGATGTGTTGCGGGATGATCCGGTGCGGGTGGCGCAGGTGAGTTCCAAGGAGTCGCCGGGGCGTGAGACGGCGCCGGACAAGACCAGTGTGTTTGCGCATCCGGTGGAGTGTTTTGTGTCGAACTTCGCCGACAAGGAGTTGCTCAAGCGTATGCCGCTGAAGATCGGCGAGCACACGGCGCCTTATGGGTCGTTCTTCAAGAAAATCGAGTATCTGACGGACAACAAGGGGCTGATTTACTGGGGCAAGATCAAGGAGATCAAGGATTACACCCAGAGTTTTCGCATCGATTTCGAGCACAAGGTCTGGTTCAAGCAGGCGGATGAGGCGAAGAAGAAGCCGTATTCGGTGAACGTGTACTTGAGCAAGAAGTTGATCGACAACTACCGCAAGCGCAAGGCGTTTCTGGAAGAGATCAAGCACGCGATCGACAGTGACAAGGAGTTGTTCTGTTTCTTCTATGGCGTGACGCCGGAGTTGAAGCAGGTGCCGAGCAAGAAGAACCCCGAACAGACGTTCGGGGTGTTCAGTGCCAACATCGAGAACCTGGATCACTTCATTGTGCGGGAAGCGCCGGGGTTGGCGTGACGCTTAGCCTTTGGGCAATTGCAGTTTCGCTTCACCACGGTGCTGGTTGACCAGCGAGTACGGCAGCACCGACCAATCAGGGTCGTCGCAGTTACGTTGGTAACGGGCGAAGTAAGCCCCCAGGTAAATGCCCTTCGGCGTGAAGTGCCAGTTGGAATAACCCCAGACACTTTCATCGGTGTAATCGCAGCTGCCGTCGTCTTCGGCGGGCTTCTTCATTTCTTCGGGGTACAGCGTGGTGAACTGTTTGACCAGCCAAGGCGCCATGACTTTCATCTGATCGTATTCGGTGGCCGCGCTATTGGGTTCACCAATCCACAGTACATCTTTTAGTTTCAACAACTCGCCAGTGTGGACATCCAGGTTGATCGGCGAGCTGCCGAAGTCCGGATGGGCACCGCCGCAGCTGTAACCGGTGGAGATGTCCAGGCTGACCACGTCGGGCGAGAGAAACTCAGGGGCGGCACCTTGATCGAACTCGGCGTATTCCCCACCATCCATCATGCAGCGGTGATAGTCGATAACCTCCGTCCAGAGTCGTCCGAGCAAGTGGTCGTTGATGCGCTGCTGCTCTTCTTGCGTGTAGCCGGACTCGACACTGAACAACAATATCTTCGACTCAGGCTCCGTCCACCATTGCAGGTCGTAGCCCATGAAGTTTTCTTTCTTCCCCGGTTTGAGCTTGAGCCCCTGTAAGCGCAAATACTCGTAGGGTTCGCTCTTTGGCAAAGTGGCAATAAAGGGCAACGTCGTTGCAGTTGGCGCGGGAAGTTTGGCTTCGGTCAGTTGCACCGGCAGCTTCTTGCCCTTGGGATTTTGCCATTCCCCCTGCCAACCGTTGGCGGTGGACTTAAGTTTCAAAGTCGGCAGCGGCTTGTCATCGCCATAACGGTTGTTACCTTCAACAAGGTTCAACGTGCTGTCTTGCTGCGAGCCGCTGAGTTCCAGGTCGCGGTGATACTTCTCATAGAAGTAGCGGCCGGTGACTTCGTCCTGCTGCGTGGTGTTGAGCTCCAGCACAATCGGCATCTTGCCCAACGTACCGGTGAACACACGCCGGCCATCTTCGGCATGGGCGGTGGAAATCAGTGTGAACAGCGCCGCAGCGTATGGCGCCAGGCGCAGCAGTCCCTTGAGCATGGATCGATCCCTGAGTGAGTCGGAGGTTGCGCCGTTATGTATAGATCGGCGCAGGTCAGTTTCGCGGCGGATTATGGCGGGGACTTTCTCAGGAATCGAGTGCGACACCAAAAACTTCAGCGCTGCAGCGATTCTTCAAAAGCACTAATCTCCTGTTTCGCCTTTCTGCGCCGTTTTAAAGCGGCGCGAATGTCTGCTTCATCCACTGAGCAATACTGACGCAACCAGTGAGCAATCATTTCTTTATCCGGCCAGAAACACTCTTTTTGGCCTTTACTTCTGGGCGTGTCGTTCATCTGCGCATCGAAGCCAATGGCGGCCCGTTCGCCCTGCGGTAAACACCCCCACTCCGCTGCACAATTCTGAAAAAACCAGGCAATCTCATCGATGTGTTTTTGCGCACTGCGATGGCTACGTCGATAAAACCTGTGTTCGCGACGGGCCTCCTCCACTCGCTGCGGCATGATGCCAGCATCGACCCAGTTCATGAGGTCGTGATTGATCGCATCGCGCATTAATCCTTCACGCCAACGGTCAGCAAACCAGGCAACAAAACCTTCAGTGTCAGCCTTCTTGGCATCGGCAAAGATCATGCAATAACGAGTTTCCACGTGGATGACGAACAGTACATGCTTACGCTGCACGGTTATGGCGTGTACCAGCCACTGCTCGACGAAAGGGGCGTGCTCATCATCCTCAATAACTGATGACGGTGGTTCAGGATCTACCGGCGTGAGCTTTTTGCCTTTATGCACATGGCTAAAGAACTTACTGGCGGCCTCGGTACAATTGAAGATCAACATCTGGGCTCTCAGCTAAATACGGGTCAATGACACTCAGAAGTCATATTTGCGTTCTTCGGCCCATTCAATTTCATAAGGCTGGCGAACGGCGCCTGAAATACGATCCCGCATATCTTCACTGAGCGCTGACAATTCCGCGTCGGTCAGCAAGTCATGCGCGACCATCAACATCAGAGGCAGCATTACGTTTGAGCGACTCATCCGACCATCGAATACCGCTGCCATATCCTTGTCTCGACTTCGAATCATGCGATAGAGCGTCAGGTAGCGGGCGTGCGCTGACAGCGTACTGTTTTGAGCGACGATCTGGGTCTCCGCCAGTACGCCTTGGCAAAATCGATCCAGCGCCAACTTGCGCAGCTCCTTGAATGTCTTCCAGTCACTTTCCAAGATCGCCATATTTCCTCCGCGAAGCAATTTTGAGTGGAGCCGGGGAAGGCCTCATCTTATAGACATGCCCAGCAAAACAAGAATCAGCAATCCAATATAGACCCAAGCATGCACCCGATCAGGTATCCGCCCGATCCACGGCGTGGCCAATCGAATCCCGACCAACGACCCCAACGTCAGCACCGCAAACGCTAGCAAATCCACATACCCGACAAACCACGCCCCCAGATTCGTCTCGCTGAAACCGGCCAGCGCCATGTAAGTCAGTGTCCCGGCCACTGCCACCGGCACGCTTAACGGGTTCGCCATGGACGTGGCCTGGGACATGCTCAGCCCGCAACGGCGCAGGAGCGGCACGGTCATGACGCTGCCTCCTACGCCGAGGAACGTGGCGATGGCGCCGATGCCTACACCGCCGCCGGACGTTTCTGTATTTCCGAGTCGACGTGGGATGACGCCTTCCGTGCGTGTGAGGAATCCGCGTCTGATCAAGCAATCGATGATGGTCACGCCAAGGTAGGCGATGAAGGCGTAGCGAATGATGTCACCGCTGACCCACACCGCTGCCATCGCGCCGATGATCGCGCCCAGGGCGATGAAGCCTCCTAACGGCCACAGATAATGGCGGATCAGGTTGCCGGCACGGCGGTGTTTGTCGGTGGCGATCAGGGCGTTGACGATCATCACGCACGTCGAGGTGGCGACGGCGATGTGCATCGCTGATTGGCTGATGGGGTCGTCGGTGCCGTGGCTGGCGGTGAGCATGCGATAAAGCAGCGGCACGACGACAAAGCCGCCGCCGAAACCGAAGAGCACGGCGGTAATGCCGGTCAGGCAGCCGAAGAGAGTCAGCAGGAGGTAGAGCATGGCGCGTCTTCCGGTGGTGGGAAGCTATCGACGATAGAGCGACATGGCTTGGCCTGCTTCAGCAACTCAGCCAATAATGTTCGCGTTCACGCCAACGACCGGGAAACGCTCGATGCGCAATGTCTCAATCAATCTGCTGGATGACACGCCGCGCCCGGTGGTGGCGATCGGTACGGATTATTCCCACGGCCATCTGTTGCCATTTCATACGCATCGACGGGCGCAATTGCTATACGGCGCGACCGGGGTGATGCAGGTTCGCACCCATGACGGTAATTGGGTGGTGCCGCCGCAGCGGGCGGTATGGATTCCGCCGGGGGTGGCGCATGAGGTGTTGATGCTGGGGGTGAGCACGCGCAGCTTGTACATCGAGCCGGGGACGGTGGATTTGGGGCAGCGTTGCCAAGTGATCAGCGTTTCGCCGTTGATGCGGCACTTGTTGATGGAAGCGGTAGAAGTGCCGCTGACCTATGAACTCGCCGGGCGCGACGGCGTGCTGATCGACTTGCTGCTGCATGAACTGGCGCGCAGTGCGCCCCTGCCCTTGCACATTCCGCTGCCGACTGACGGAAAGCTCCTGTCTTTGTGTCAGACCTTTCTGCATCAACCGAACGCCCATCAATCGCCGCAACACTGGGCCGAGCAGTTGCACATAAGCTTGCGCACCTTCAACAGACTGTTTCGGCAACAGACCGGGCTGAGCTTCAGCCAATGGCGGCAGCAGGCCTGCGTGGTGCTGGCACTGGCACGTCTGGCAGCCGGTGAAGCGGTGACGCGGATCGCCCTGGACTTCGGCTACGAAAGCCCGGCGGCGTTCTCGACGATGTTTCGGCGCATCCTCGGGCAGGCACCGTCCGTCTGGTTGGAGGCGGCGAACTAGGGCAAATCAAAAAATGCGTTTGATCCCGGCCGAAAACAACTGTACAAAAACACAGTACATTTTCAATCAGCACTCTTGAGCCCGGAGCACACCATGGCCTCTCTTGCGATGAACCACATCCTCGAACGCATTGCCCTTTTCCAGTTCACCCCGACGCACTGCGTCCAGGCCCGAGCGATGCTGGGCTGGAGCGTGGAACAGCTGTCGCGCGAAGCGGAGGTTGCCGTGGACAACATTCAGCGGTTTGAAGCGCAGCAGGACGTTTCGGATGCGGCGCGGCTGGCGCTGGCTTATCGGTTTGAGGCGCAGGGGCTGGTGTTCTTTCCCGGGTTTGCGCCGGGGCGATCGGTGAGTGCCATGAACTCAGCGTCGGAGCCACTGGGGCATCAGTGAAGCCAAGATGATGGAGTGCCTCTCCCATCTTGGACGAGACGTGCAGATCGTTGTGAAAGCGGCCCCCCGATCACGGAAGGAGGGCCGAATTGAAGTGGTGTTCGCTTAACCTGAAATTCGTTAAGCGTTCTGCACCACCCCTTCACTCTCCCCTTCAACCGCCAACCACCACGCTTCACCACGTTGCGGCTGCATCAGGTTGAACGCCTCCCCCATCTGCGGCGTAGTAATCGAAACACTGCGCTCCCACGCCAGCGACAGAATCCGGTCAAACGGTTCATGCCAGGCGTGCATCGCCAGGTCGAAGGTGCCGTTGTGGATCGGGAATAGCCAGCGGCCCTTGAGGTCGATGTGGGCTTGCAGGGTTTCTTCCGGTTGCATGTGCACGTGTGGCCATTCGACATTGTACGCGCCGGTTTCCATCAGGGTCAGGTCGAACGGGCCGTACTGTTCGCCAATGCGCTTGAAGCCGTCGAAGTAACCGCTGTCGCCGCTGAAGAAGATCCGCGTGTCACCGTCGATCATCACCCACGAGGCCCACAGGGTGCTGTTGCCGTCGAACAGGCCACGACCGGAGAAGTGCTGCGACGGCGTGGCGACGAAGCGGATGCCGGCGATTTCGGTACCTTGCCACCAGTCGTACTGGCGGACTTTGCTGGCGTCGATGCCCCATTTGATCAAGGTGTCGCCGACGCCCAGTGGGGTCAGGAAGTAGTTGGTCTTGGCGGCCAGTTTAAGCACCGCTTCATAATCGAGGTGGTCGTAGTGATTGTGCGACAGGATCACCGCTTCAATCGGCGGTAGCTGGTCGATGCTGATCGGCGGCTGGTGGAAGCGTTTCGGGCCGGCCCATTGCACCGGTGAAGCGCGCTCGGCGAAGACCGGATCGGTGATCCAGAACTTGTCGCGCATCTTCAGCAGCAAGGTCGAGTGCCCGAGGCGGTAGACGCTGTGGTTCGGCGCTGCCAGCAGGTCTTCACGCGTCAACGGTTGCACCGGGATCGCGGCGGCCGGTCGGGTATTGCGCGGCTTGTGGAAGATCATGTTCCACATGATCCGCAGCATCTTGCGAAAACCTTCGCGTTGCACCGGGGCATGGTTACGGAATAGCCCTTGATCCTGGCGAGAGGCTTCAGGCGTGGAAGTTTGATCCGCAGAGAGCACTGGATTGGCCATGACTGAATGACTCCAGAAAAACCGCGCAATTCACGGTTTTTCACGGTGGGACGATAAATGGCCAAGGCACGCACGCATCAGCCGAACTTTCTGGTTTTTAGGTTGCGAGGATTAACGCAACATTACACTGGTCGGTGTAGTTTCTAGGTTGCATCAAACGCGGCGACAAGTAAACTGCCAAGTGTAATTTCACCTTTTTTCTGCCGAAGCGTACTTATGACAGCTCCAAAGCGCCTTACCGACCGCAAACGCGAAGCCATCATCCAGGCGGCGATTGCCGAATTCCGTGCCAACGGTTTCGAGATCACCAGCATGGACAAGATCGCGGCCACCGCCGGGGTGTCGAAGCGCACGGTGTATAACCACTTCCCGAGCAAGGAAGAGCTGTTCGCCGAAATTCTCAACCAACTCTGGGCACGCATCACCGCCGAGCAGGCCGTGACCTATCGCGCGGATCAGCCGCTGCGCGAGCAACTGCAGCAGATGCTGTTGGCTAAATTGCAGATGATGGCCGATGACAATTTCCTCGGTCTGGCCCGGGTGGCGATTGCCGCCACCATCCATTCCCCGGAGCGCGCGCAGGACATGGTGGCGCGCATGGGCGAACGGGAAGAAGGCCTGACAGTGTGGATTCGCGCTGCTCAGGCGGATGGCCGGCTGAAAGCCGTTGACGCGGAGTTCGCCGCACAGCAGTTGCAAGGACTGCTGAAGTCGTTCGGTTTCTGGCCACAGATTTCCATGGGCCAGCCACCACTGGATGCGGCAACCCGGAAAGCCGTGGCCGAGTCGGCACTGGAGATGTTTCTGGCGCGATACCAGCGCTAAACCGCCTCTCTCCTGCGCCCGCCACGATTAAATGGCTCGAAAGGACACTGATCATTCCCGCTGGAATAAATGACAATGTGCGCAATTGACCGACGGACGGTCGACCTGAAATAAATACTGCAAAGTATTTCAGGATGAATCTGGCGCAGGACATCATGGAAAACCAACGCGGCAAAGGCTTGTCATTCGCCAGACGCATCTATCTGCCAAGGGCCATCGGTCTGGGCGTCGGCTTTTTCAGCGTCGCGGCAGCGCTGTATCCGCTGCACATGCCGTCCTGGCTCTGGGCGCTGCTGGTGTTCAACGGTTTTGTCTGGCCACATCTGGCTTATCAGGTGTCAACGCACTCGACCTTCCCCTACCACGCCGAACGTCGCAACCTGTTGTACGACTCGTTATGCGGTGGCTTCTGGACTGCGTGTTTTCAGTTCAACCCGCTGACCACCGTGACCATTCTGTCGATGATGACCATGAACAACGTCGCCGCCGGTGGACGTCGACTGTTCCTGTTCGGCGCCCTCGCCCAACTCGCCGGCGTACTGCTGGGCTGGGCAGTCTTCGGGTTCAAGTTCAGCCTGACCATGACGCAGATCCAGGTCTGGGCCTGCCTGCCGATGCTCACCCTGTATCCACTGGCGCTGGGTCTGGTCTCTTATCAACTGGCGATCAAACTTGCCCAGCACAAACGTGCGTTGAGCGCCCTCAGCCGTACCGACAGCCTCACCGGCCTGCTCAACCATGGCGCGTGGAAAGATCTGCTGCACAGCAAGTTCGAGCACTGCCAGCAGCGCCACACCCTGGATATTCTGGCGCTGATCGACATTGATCACTTCAAGTCCATCAACGACAACTACGGACACATCATCGGCGACGCGGTGCTGCGGCATCTGTCCCGCGCGCTCAAGCAACTGGCCGAAGGTGAACCGGCGGGCCGCTATGGGGGGGACGAGTTCTGCGTGATCCTGCCCGATCAGCCCCTGCACAAGGCCGAGGCACGGATGGAGCAACTGCGTCTGGCGTTGCATCAGTACCGTCATCCCGATGTGCCGGAACTGCGGGTCAGCCTGAGTATTGGCCTGGCGCGTTTTCAGCCGGCCTACAGCGATGCCGTCGCCTGGCTGGATGACGCCGACAAGGCGCTCTATACCGCCAAACACACGGGGCGCAACACGATCAGCGTGGCGCTGGGCCGTCCGAGCTCAAACGACGCCAGCCAATTCAGCCTTTGAAAAAACTGTAAACATGTTGGCTCGCACTTTCTTGTACAAGAACAATTAGTTTGTATAAGATCTGCTCGTCAGCCTGGATGCTGGCATTTTGAAGTCAACGGCCAATGCCTACCCTGCATTGGCTCTGGCAGCGCGGAAACAGGGACACAAACCTCGTCTTTCCCTACTTCCAGGTACTGCTCACATGTTTTTCAATCGCCACCAGTCCGCCCTCAATGACCTTCAACACACCATCACCCAACAGAACGGCTTGCTTGAAGCCATCAACCGCTCCATGGCGGTGATCGAGTTCGATCTGGACGGCGTGGTGCTAAGTGCCAATGACAATTTCCTCAGGACCACCGGCTACCGCGCCGAACAGGTGATTGGCCAGCCTCACCGGTGTTTCTGCACCCCGGCATTTGGCCGCAGCGCGCAATACACCGAGCTGTGGTCGCGCCTGAAAAACGGCCAGTTCCAGTCCGGGACCTTCGAGCGGGTCAACAGTCAAGGCCAGCCGATCTGGCTGGAAGCCAGCTATAACCCGATCAAGGATGCATCGGGGCGGGTGGTCAAAGTGGTCAAGTACGCCATGGACGTGACGATCAAGGTGCAGCAGGAAAGCGAAGCCAACGCCAAGCTTCAGGCGATCGATCGGGCGATGGCGGTGATCGAATTCAACCTCGACGGCAGTATTCTCACGGCCAACCAGAATTTTCTGACGCGCATGGGTTACACCCTTGCTGAATTGAAGGGTAAACATCACCGGTTGTTCTGCCGCCCGGAACTGGTCAACAGCAGCGCCTACGAGGATTTCTGGCGGCGGCTGAATCAGGGGGAGCTGTTTCAAGGCCAGTTCGAACGCGTCGACAAACGCGGCCAGACCGTGTGGCTGGAGGCCAACTACAACCCGGTGTACGACGCCTCCGGACGCCTGTGCAAAGTGGTGAAATTCGCAACGGACGTCAGCGCCCGTGTCGAGCAGCACGAACAGGATGCACGCAGCGCCAGCGCGGCTTATCACATCTCCGTCGAGACCCGGAAAGTCGCCGAGCAAGGCACCCAGGTGATCCAGCAAGCGGCCAGCGAAATGCGTGAAATCGCTGACGACATCGCCCAGTCTTCTACGTTGATCGCGCAGCTCGGCGAACGCTCGGAGCAGATCACGGCGATCGTCAACACGATCCGCGCAATTGCCGACCAGACCAACCTGTTGGCGCTCAACGCGGCGATCGAGGCGGCGCGCGCCGGCGATCAGGGGCGCGGGTTTGCGGTGGTGGCGGACGAGGTGCGGCAACTGGCGGCGCGCACCAGCGGCTCGACGGCGGAGATTTCCAGCATGATCGGTCTGATCCAGAGCGAAACCCGCCAGGCGATCAAGAGCATGGAAGGCACCCGTGGCCGGGCGGCACAAGGCGTTGAACTGGCGGATCAGGCCGGCAGTGTGATTCTGCAGATCCGCGATGGCGCCAGCGAAGCGGTGCAGGCGGTGAGCATGTTTGCCAATGAGCGTGCACCTGGGTGATCGCTGTGTCGGGGTGTTAGACCGCGTCGCGGCCTTCGCGAGCAAGCCCGCTCAAACAGGGCAACGCACTCCAATGTAGGCGCGGGCTTGTTCGCGAAGGGGCCGCCAGCCTCGGCACAGGGCTATAGTGATCAATAGCCCTGAAGCCTGCCGAGTCCATCATGACCACAGAAAAACCCGAAACACCCGCCACTGCCCCCGTCGATCACCTGCGCTTCCATCGTCCCCACGCTCACCTGAACACCACGTTCGGCGACGACAAGTTCGCCCTGCGCGCCGAGGCATTCGCGCGATTCTTCGGCACGCCGACGTTTCTTGGCGCGCAAACCCTGATCGTACTGTTGTGGGTTTTACTCAACGTGACGGGCATCACCACGTTCGACGTGTACCCGTTCATTCTGCTGAACCTCGCGTTCAGCCTGCAATCGGCCTACGCCGCGCCGTTGATCCTGCTGGCACAAACTCGCCAGGCTGCGCGGGACAAGGCGCAAGCGGACGCCGACGCGCAACACCGTGAAGCGCTGGCGACGGCCAACAGCGAGCGCCAAGCGCAAGCGGCGAAGAACACCACGCAACTGCTTGAACTGTTGGAGCAGAACACCCGCCTCACCGAAATGACCAAGAGCCTGACCGAACGCATCGAGGGTTTGACGCGCGAGTTGCACGAGCACATGTGCCAGACCCGACAGCCCTGATCAGGGCAAACGCAGCGCCCGCCCCAGCTCGTCGAACAGCGTGACCACCGAGCGCAACGCCCGGCAGTCCGGGCGGGTCAGCAACCACAGCGCGGTGTCATAGCCGTGCAGCGGTTCGCTGAGGGCCTGCACCCCTTCGGTGATCAGAAAGTCCGGCAACGCCGCCACGCCGAGTCCGCCGCGCACCAGCTCGGTAACCGAGAGCATGCTGTTGCAGCGATAAGCCGGGATCACGCCGGGCAACTGCTGCCGGCGCCAGGCGACGGTCGGGTGATCCGGCAGAAACTCGTCCGGGGCGATCCAGGTCAGCGCCGCCAGATCCGTCGCATCAACGCTTTGCAGATAACGCGCACTGGCACAGACCCGATAGGAAATCTTCGCCAGTTGGCGTCCGACCAGATGCTCGGGCGGCGTGCGCGTCAGGCGCAGGGCGATGTCGGCATCGCGTCGGCTGAGGTTGGCGAAATCGTTGGAGGTGCTGAGTTCGATGGTCAGCGCCGGGTAGTTCGGCATGAACTGCGCCAGCGCCGGTAACAGCAGCCCTTGCAGCACCGAATCGGTACAGGTCAGGCGCACCGTGCCGCTGACCACTTCCCCACCCTGCTCGACACCGATCCGCGCCGCTTCCAGTGCCTGCTCGGCGCACTCGGCCTGCTCGGCCAGCGACTGCGCGAGCGTGGTCGGCAGGTAACCGGTGCGGCTCTTTTCGAACAACTGCTGACCCAGCGCCGACTCCAGACGCCGCACCGCGCGAAACACCGTCGACACGTCTACCCTGAGCAACTGCGAAGCCCGGGCCAGAGAGCCGCCGCGCACCAGAGCGAGAATCAACGTCAGATCCGGGTAGTCGAGTCGATAGTGCGTCGCTGCATTGATCACTTGGGGAAACGCCAATATTGAGTGCGTGAACGCCAATCTATAGTGAGCCCCATCAATCAACAACAGGCAATCACTGTGGCGAGGGAGCTGCCTCCCTCGCCACAAAAACACGCCGTATTATTCAATAAAGGAAATCCCATGGACGCCATTTCCATCGCCCTGATCGGCGATTACGACCCGCAAGTCACCGCCCACCAGGCGATCCCCGTCGCACTCGGGATGATCGCCGAGCAGACTGGCCGCGATGTGCAATTCCAATGGTTGCCCACCGAACACATCCACGCCGACACCGCGCTGGATCACTTCGACGGTTTCTGGTGTGTCCCGGCCAGTCCCTACAAAAGCGAAGCAGGCGCCTTGCGCGCGATTCGTTTTGCCCGCGAACAACAGCGCCCTTTCCTCGGCACCTGCGGTGGCTTTCAGCATGCGGTGCTGGAGTTTTCGCGCAATGTGCTGGGCTGGGCCGATGCCGAACATGGCGAGACGTCACCCGATTCGGAGCGAGCGGTGCTCACGCCGCTAACCTGTTCACTGGTGGAAGCGGTGGACAGTATTCATCTGGTCGCAGGTTCGTTGATCGCCAAAGCGTACGAAACGTCCGAGATTCATGAAGGCTATCACTGCCGGTTTGGCGTGAATCCGCAGTTTCAACAAGCGTTGCTGACCCATCGGCTACGCGCTGTCGGCCACGACTCGGCGGGCGACTTGCGCGCAATCGAATTGACCGACCATGTATTTTTTGTCGCCACGTTGTTCCAGCCGGAACGTGCGGCGCTCAAGGGTCAGGTGCCGCCGCTGGTGCGGGCGTTCGTCGAAGCCTGCGTGGAGCCGCGCCAATGAGACCGGACCCGACCTGTTTTGCGGTGATTTTCACCTCGACCCGCACCGAGGGTGACAACGGCTACGCGGCGGCGTCGGAGCGCATGATGGAGCTGGTCAGCCAGCAACCGGGATTTCTCGCAATTGATTCGATTCGCGGGGAAGACGGAGTCGGGATCACCATTTCGTATTGGGAGAGTGAAGCGGCGATTCTGGCCTGGCGCGAGCATCCCGAGCACCGGGTGATTCAGGCGCGTGGGCGGGCCGAGTGGTATTCGAAATTTCAGACGCGGGTGTGTCGGGTGGAGCGGGAGTATCGGTTCGGGCAGTGATGACTGCGGCGTACCGACTGGCCTCTTCGCGAGCAGGCTCGCTCCCACAGGTACGGCGTTTGGGCTGTGAGTCTGGTGGGGCTTGCACTGGCCTCTTCGCGAGCAAGCCCGCTCCCACAGGTACGGCGTTTGGGCTGTGAGTCTGGTGGGACTTGCACTGGCCTCTTCGCGAGCAGGCTCGCTCCCACAGGTACGGCGTTTGGGCTGTGAGTCTGGTGGGGTTGGCACTGGCCTCTCGCGAGTTGGCTCGCTCGCACAGGTAGAGCACAATTTGTGGGAGCGGGCTTGCTCGCGAAGAGGCCGCAGCAGCCACTACATAACTTCAGCCCTTCACCAGACTGCGCACCGCCACAATCTCCGGCACCTCAACCTTGCTCATGTACACCCGCAGCGGCTCGCTGATGTTGATCCGATCATCGATGTTCTGATCCAGCAGCAACTGAATCAGCTCACGCTTCAAGGTCATGGTCGCCTCAGAGGCCGCAGCCCAGACAAACTCGCTGGTGGGAATAATGCCGTCATCGGCCACGTCCATGCCGAACGAATCTTCGCTGAAACGCACGATGTACTGACCGGTCTTGCGGTTGAGGCCGACAAAGCCCTTGAGGTCGTCGGCCGCCTGGCAGATGAGTTGGGAAGTGATGCGCATGGTAAACCTCACGAAAAATCATCGATGGTTTACACGCAGGGCAAAACAATCGGCGCGCCCTCTGCCGGGGCGTCTGCCAGGGGCAAGCGTACTGCAAACAGCGCCACAAAAGTGCAGGAAAAATCGCTTTTAATACGTTTATGTCGGTCTGGCGATAGCACGCAATCGATTCAGTTGTTAAAAGGTACGTCTTTGAAAATGCCCTGCGAAAGGAACTCGAACATGCCCGCCAATTTCACCAAAAGCGCCCTCATGCTGAGCCTGATGCTCGGTCTCGGTCAGGCCCACGCCGCCGCCCAGACCAACATCGATGCGCTGGCCGCCGCTCACGGCATCCCGCATCCGGCGGTGATCGCCCACCGTGGCGCGTCCTTCGATGCACCGGAATCCACCGCCGCCTCCTACAAACTGGCCCGCGACCTCGGCGCCGATTACCTGGAAATGGACTTGCAGCGCAGCAAGGACGGTGTGCTGTTCGCCCTGCACGATAACAACCTGCAACGCACCACCGACGTCGCGACCAAATTCCCGGAGCGCAAGGACAGCCCGGCCACGGCCTTCACCATGGCCGAGCTGAAAACCCTCGACGCCGGCAGCTGGTACAACAAGACTTACCCGGATCGCGCGCGTCCGACCTACGCCGGGCTGAAAATCCTGACCCTGGACGAAATCATCGACATCGCCCAGGCCAACCCGAAACACAAGCCGGGCCTGTACATCGAAACCAAAGAACCGCAGCTGTTCCCCGGGATCGAGCACGACCTGAAAGAGAAGCTGCAGGATCGCGGCTGGCTGAGCCCGGCCGGTTCGAAACTGGCGAAGAGTGAGCTGGGCGTCGGCCAGGGCAAAGGCAAGGTGATCCTGCAGACCTTCGAGAAGAACAGCCTCGTACTGCTGCAAAAGGAAATGCCGCAGGTGCCGAAGATCCTGCTGCTGTGGGTCGGCGAAGGCAGCATCGAGCCGAAATCGGCAGTGACCTTTGCCGAGTCCGGCGAAAAAGACAAGAACGTGTTCTACGGCAAGCAGGAGCCGAAGTCCGAAGCCGAGTTCAAACAGTGGGTTGATTTCGCCAAGGCTCAGGGCGCCATCGGCACCGGCCCTTCGGCCAGGCTGACCAAGGGCGGCGACCAGAGCTATTCGGATCTGGTACAGCCGTGGATGAACCAGTACACCCACGATCAGGGCATGCTGGTGCACGTGTATACCGTCGATGAGCCGGTGGACTTCGAGAAAGTCATGGCGGCGGGTGTCGATGGCATCTTCACCAACCGCGCCAGCGAATTGTTGAAGTTCTACAAGCGCCCGGCCAGTGCCAGTGTTGATCAGGTGTTGAAGAACAACGGGTTCTGATCGGTCAAGCGGGTGGTCCGCATCGCGAGCAGGCTCACTCCTACAAGAGCCCTGCACGCGATGCGGGGTTTTAAGGGTGAATTAAGTTGCAGTGGTTAACCTGAGCCCACTTCAACGAACAACCCAAGGAATGACCCGATGAAAACTTTGACTGCCCTGTTTACCGCCGCTGCCCTGACACTGACCGCCGGCCTGGCCCAGGCTGACGTCCGCGTCGACCAGATCCCGCAACTGGTGAAGGAAGGCAAGATCAAGTCGCTGGAGTCGATGAACGCCGAGGCGCTGAAACTGCACCCGGGTGCGACCATCACCGACACCGATCTGGACAACCACTTCAACGGTTACGAGTACGAAGTCGAGCTGAAAACCGCCGATGGCAAAGAGTTCGACGTGGACTTCGATGCCACCACCGGCAAGGTCCTGAGCAACAAGCAAGACACCTGATACACCGCCGAAAAAGCCGCACGATCAAAGGATCGTGCGGCTTTTTTGCGTCTGGCCTCAGGCTAATCGCTTCAGCCGCGTAATCAATGCGCGCCAAGGCCCCGGCAGCCCGCTAGTATGGGCGCAGATCGATCAACGACAGCAGACGAGAGCGATGGGCATGGGGCAGACAGCGGCAGCAGACATCGCGACAATCGGCCGGATCAGCGCGGTTCCGGCGATCCTTCAGGTGATCCGCGAACTGACGGGCCTGCGTTTTGCCGCGGTGGCGCGGGTTACCGAGGATTCGTGGACCACCTGCGCGGTGCTCGATCAATTGGCGTTCGGCTTGCAGGTCGGCGGTGAACTGGACGTGGTCACCACGCTGTGCCACGAAATCCGTCAGTCGCATGTCTCGGTGGTGATCGACAAGGCCAGCGAAGACCCGCTCTACCGCGAGCATCACACCCCGCGCCTGTACAAATTCGAGAGCTACATTTCGGTCCCGGTGTTTCGCACCGACGGACGTTTCTTCGGCACCATCTGCGCCCTCGACCCGATTCCTGCGCAACTGAAATCCAGCACGATTCAAAGCACCATGGAGTCTTTCGCGCGGATGCTCGCGCTGCAGATCGAAGCCGAAGAAAACCTGCAACGCACCGAAACCGAGTTGCAGGCCGAACGGGAAAACAGTGAGCTGCGCGAACAGTTCATCGCCGTGCTCGGCCACGATTTGCGCAACCCGCTATTTGCCATCAGCGCCGGTGCCGAAATGCTCTTGCGCAAGCACCCGGACCCGGCCATCGACGTGCGCGTGCGCAACATTCTTGGCAGTGCGCAACGGGCGACGCGGCTGGTGGATGACGTGCTTGATTTCGCTCGCGGACGGTTGGGCAATGGCATTCCGGTGGATATCCAGCGCTGCGCGGACCTGACCGAAGCGGTGCAGCAGGTGGTGACAGAGATCCGCAACGTGCACCCGGAACGCACGATCAGCGCGTCCATTGGCGACTTGCAGGGTGTGCATTGTGACCGTGCCCGGATTGCCCAACTGCTGTCGAACTTGCTGGCCAATGCCGTGGCCCATGGCGACCCGGCGGGCGACATCGAAGTCATCGCTCAAGTCGAGCACGGTGCGTTGATGCTGGCGGTGAAAAACCAAGGGCATATTCCCGAAGCGATCCTGCCGCATCTGTTCCAGCCCTATTCACGCCCGGTCGGCAGCACGCCCCAGGCCGGCCTCGGTCTAGGTCTGTATATCGCCAGCCAGATTGCCCAGTCCCACGGCGGGCGCCTGCATGTCGCGTCCACCGCTCAAAGCGGCACGCTGTTCACCTTCAGCCTGCCCACCCCCTGAGACACACCACAGTTCCCTGCAGGCTCACTCCTACAAGGGGAACGTGATGTTCAGGCCGAAGTGCTGACCAGTGAGCCCGAGCTGCTCGAACCCGACTGCTGCAACGCCTGCAACAACGCCGCCGTCGCCGTCTGCAACGAAGCCGACGTGCTGGATATCTGCGACTCGGCGGACGCCACATCAGCTGCCTTGGCATCAGCGTCTTCCTGCTTGGCCTGGGCCGCCTGCAAAGCCTGTTGCTGTTCCTGCAGTTGCTTTTGCAGCTCGGCAATCTGCTTGCGCAGTTCTTTCACCGAATCCGATTCATCGCTGCTGTCGGAACTGCTGTCGCCCGCCGGCGCAGCGCCCCCACCGGCAGCGACTTTGCCGGTATCCGCGCTGACGCCGTTGCTGGCCGTGGCGGTGGTGCTGGAGGCGTCCTCGGTAGCGTCGCTGATTTTGGTTTTGCTGGTGGTGGTGCTGAGGGTCTGGTTGATTGAAACAGAGGTGATGCTGACCATGGGAAGGCTCCGATGCCGGTTATGAATAATCGGCCATCGGCGGCGCTCGCCCTGATTTGAGATCGACTGTGTACCGACTCGGTAACCGAATCGGTACACCCAGGCTCGATCAGGCGCTCAGGCGCGCGGTGACCTCATTGAGTTGCCCGGACAGGCCATGCAGGTTCTGGCTGGCGCTTTCGGTGCGCTGCACGCTGTTGAGGTTGGTGCTGGCAATCGAGGTGATCTCGGTCAGGTTGCGCGAGATGTCTTCGGCCACCGAGGTCTGCTCTTCGGCAGCGGTGGCGATCTGGCGGTTCATGTCGCGGATCGCTTCCACCGCATGGGTGATGCGCTCAAGCATGGCGCCGGCCTGGGTCACTTGCTCGACGCTTTCATCGCTGCGCGCCTGACCGCTTTCAATCGCGTGGGCAGCGTCCACCGCGCCGGTCTGCACGCTCTGAATGATCTGGTTGATCTCGATGATCGACTCCGCCGTGCGTTGCGCGAGGTTGCGCACCTCGTCGGCAACCACGGCAAAACCGCGTCCGGCCTCACCGGCCCGCGCCGCTTCAATCGCCGCATTGAGCGCCAGCAGGTTGGTCTGCTCGGCGATGCCGCGAATCACTTCCAGCACCTTGCCGATACGCCCGCTGTCAGCTTCCAGACGACGGATGACCGTGGCGGTGTTGGCGATTTCGCTGCGCATCTGGGTGATGGTATGGATGGTGCTCTGCATGACCGTTTCACCCTGCTGGGCGGACTGGTCGGCATCGTCGGCTGCGCGCGCCGCGTCCGCCGCGTGACGGGCGACTTCCTGGGCGGTAGCGGACATTTCGTTCATCGCCGTCGCCACCTGGTCTGTGCGGTTGAACTGCTCGTTGGTGCCGCCGGCCATGGTCGTGGCAATGGCGTTCAGCTCGCCGCTGGCGCTGTCCAGATCACTGGCGCTGCGTTGCAGGTGGGTGAATGTTTCGGCAAGGAAATCACGCAGGGTATTGGCGGCGGCCGCAAGGTTGCCCAACTCGTCCTGGCGGTTGTTGGCAACACGTTCGGCGAGGCGCCCGCGACTCAACTGGGTGACGTAATCGATCAGCTTGCGGATCGGTTCGATCAGGTTGCGGTTGACCAGCCACAGGCTCAAGAGACCGATCAGAAGCCCCGAGCCGAGCATCACCAGAATGCCCAGCAATACGGTGCTGTCGGCACTGGCGCTGATCTGCGCCGACTGTTCGTTGCCGTGCTTGCGCAGCTCGGCCACCAGTTCGCTCATCTGATCGCTGGTGGCACGGTCTACGCCTTTGACAGCGGTGTCGCCAGCGGTTGGATCGCCACCGGCCGCCACGTAGGCATCACGGCCTTTCTGGTAGGCGCTGCCCAGTTGACGGTGCTCGTCACGCAGGCGTTCGATGCGGCTTTTCAGCGCCGGCTCGATGCCTTTCTGGCCGGCCAGTTCACCGAGGATGTTCTGCACATCGCGCTGGCGATCTTCGAACTGGCTCCAGTATTTGGCCAGCTCCGCCGGTTGCTTGCCGCGCAGCAGGACGTTCTTCCATTCCTGTACCTGCACCTTGAATTGCAGGTTGGCCTCGTCGATCAACTGCGAGGTGTGCAAGGGACCTGCGATCAACTGGCTGTAGTTCTGCACGCCGTTGGACAGGAAATGAAAACAGGCCAGCGCGATCAACAACATCGCCAGCAGGCTGCCGCTCAGCAGGGCGAGAATTTGCGCTCTCAGGGATTTTTGCAGCATCGCAAGATACTCAGGACAGGGATGAGGCACGCCCGGTGAGGCGTGGAATTTTGCCGGACATCCGTGTCGGCGAGCCTTGGCTCATGGCCAAGCGCGCGCAACGTAACCTAAGCGTGATCGGCGCACCAGAGCGCTTCTTGAAGAAAATCCGACCGCCGGTAAGACATTGATCTGGCGTCATTTAGTCGTCACACAAGTGTCATATGCGCTTGCGATGATGCGGCTCAGTGAACCTGCCATTCCGCGACCGACGCGCCCTCCTCGCAGCGAGCCTCCATGAACCACAGCCTCGATATCAGTCATCGCGACCCTGACTTGTTCGGCCTGCTTTACGGTTTCCGTTTCCGCCCGGGCGAACGTGGCCGCGAAGTCGATTCGGCGACCGCCCTGCGCTGCCTGCAAGACGACAGCGACGGTGATGAATTCCTCTGGTTGCACCTGAACCTGGCCCACGCAGCGTGCGAACGCTGGATGAAAAGCCACCTGCAATTGCCCGAAGAATTTTTTGAAGCGTTGCACGAAGGTTCGCGTTCAACGCGCATCGAACACGTTGACTCGGCCTTGCTGGCGGTGGTCAACGACGTGGTGTTCAACCTCAGCAGCATGGTCTCCTCCGACGTGTCGACGCTGTGGGTCTGCGTGCGCAGCAAGTTGATCGTCAGCGCGCGCCTGCAACCGCTGCACTCGGTGGACAAACTGCGCTCGTCGGTGAAGGCCGGCGAATGCTTTCGCTCGCCGTCGGAACTGCTCGTGCACCTGTTGCGCGATCAGGGCGAAGTGCTGACACAAATCGTGCGCAAGACCAGCATGAGCGTCGACCAGGTGGAAGATGAATTGCTCTCCTCGCGCCTGTCGACCAACCGCGCCGAACTCGGCGCCAATCGCCGGGTGCTGGTGCGCCTGCAACGGCTGCTGGCGCTGGAGCCGGGGTCGTTGCTGCGCCTGCTCAACCGCCCGCCCCCGTGGCTGCAGAAGGAGGACGTCAAGGAGCTGCGCAAATCCACCGAGGAGTTCGCGCTGATCATCAACGACCTCACTGCCCTCGGTGAGCGGATCAAATTGCTTCAGGAAGAGATCGCCGCCAACCTCAACGAACAGAGCAACCGCACGCTGTTTACCCTGACGGTGGTGACGGTGCTGGCGCTGCCGATCAACATCATTGCCGGTTTCTTCGGCATGAACGTCGGCGGCGTACCGCTGGCGACGGATCCGGAGGGGTTCTGGATTCTGGTGGCGCTGGTGGTGACGTTTACCGTGATTGCCGGGCGCTGGGCATTTCGCAAGCGCGGGGATTATTGAGCCGCAAAATACTGTGCCCCAGCACAGTTCCCCTGTAGGAGTGAGCCTGCTCGCGATAGCGGTGTGTCAGACACAGCTGTTTTGAATGTGCCAACGTCATCGCGAGCAGGCTCACTCCTACAGGGGTTGGTCATTGCCCTTCAGATTAATGGTCAGACTAATACCGCAAACACTGACCTGCCGCAGTCTCTCTGTAATATTTAGCAACGATCATGACCGACACTCCTTCCCTCGCTCAGGATTGTCCGCTCATGGCTACTCCCTCCCTGACCGCCCACCAGGCGTCCGCCCCCAGCGGCCGGCCGGCCCTCGACAAGAAAACCAGCCCGTTTACCTACGTGATCTTTTTCGCGGTGCTCGCGATGGGGATGCTGTTCACCGCCTACAGCCTGATGCACGACATGCACGAACTTGGCACGGTGGTCACCACCTGGACCCCGTTCCTGCTGCTCGGTGTGGCGTTGCTGATTGCGCTGGGCTTCGAGTTCGTCAACGGTTTCCACGACACCGCCAACGCCGTGGCGACGGTGATCTACACCCACTCGTTGCCGCCGAATGTCGCGGTGGTCTGGTCGGGGTTCTTCAACTTCCTCGGGGTGCTGCTGTCCAGCGGCGCCGTGGCGTTCGGCATCATCGCCCTGCTGCCGGTGGAGTTGATTCTGCAGGTCGGTTCGTCCGCCGGTTTCGCGATGATCTTCGCCCTGCTGATCGCGGCGATCCTGTGGAACCTCGGCACCTGGTGGCTGGGTCTGCCGGCGTCGTCATCGCACACGTTGATCGGCTCGATCATCGGCGTAGGCGTCGCCAATGCCTTGATGCATGGGCGCGACGGCACCAGCGGCGTGGACTGGGCGCAAGCGACCAAGATCGGTTACGCCTTACTGCTGTCGCCGCTGGTAGGTTTCGGTTGTGCGGCGCTGTTGCTGCTGGCCCTGCGTGCGTTTGTGAAGAATCGCTCGCTGTACAAGGCACCGGAAGGCAACACCCCGCCACCGTGGTGGATTCGCGGCTTGCTGATCCTCACCTGCACCGGTGTGTCCTTCGCCCACGGCTCCAATGACGGCCAAAAAGGCATGGGCCTGATCATGTTGATTCTGGTCGGTACGCTGCCGATGGCGTACGCCTTGAACCGCACCATGCCCGAAGAACAATCGCTGCAGTTCGCCGCCGTCGCGCAAGTGACCCAGCAAGCGCTGGTGAAAAGTGCGCCGATGCCGGCACCCGCCGACCCACGCGCAGTGCTCTCCGATTACGTACGCAGCAAGGAAGCCACGCCGCAGTTGATCCCCGCCCTCGCCTCCCTCACCGGGCACATCGGCGAAGAAGTCAAAGGCTACGGCTCGTTGGCCAAAGTCCCGGCGCAAGCCATGGGCAACGTGCGTAACGACATGTACCTGGCCAGCGAAAGCATTCGCCTGATGGACAAGAACAAGGTCGGCAACTTCGACGCTGACACCAACGGCAAGCTGCAACTGTTCAAGCAGCAGATCGACAACGCCACGCGGTTCATTCCGCTGTGGGTCAAGATCGCCGTGGCCATCGCTCTGGGGCTGGGCACCATGGTCGGCTGGAAGCGGATTGTGGTGACGGTGGGTGAGAAGATCGGCAAGACCCACCTGACCTACGCCCAAGGCGCCTCGGCAGAAACCGTAGCGATGCTGACCATCGGCGCGGCGGACATGTTCGGCTTGCCAGTGTCGACCACCCACGTGCTGTCCTCGGGCGTGGCCGGGACCATGGTTGCCAATGGCGGTGGCTTGCAGATGAAGACCATCCGCAATCTGCTGATGGCGTGGGTGCTGACATTGCCGGCGGCGATTCTACTGTCGGGCAGCCTGTATTGGCTGTTCACCCAGATCTTTTGAACAACACGCCCCCCTGTGGGAGCGGGCTTGCTCGCGAAGGCGTCTAACCAGTCAGCTCAGTGTTGCCTGACACGCCCTCTTCGTGAGCAAGCCCACTCCCACCCTGGATACCGGCCAGCCCGAATACTTCACCTCCCCCCATCCCCTGTGGGAGCGAGCCTGCTCGCGAAGGCGTCTAACCAGTCAGCTCAGTGTTGCCTGACACGCCCTCTTCGTGAGCAAGCCCACTCCCACCCTGAATATCGGCCAGCTCCGGATATTTCATCCACCACCCATCCCCTGTGGGAGCGGGCTTGCTCGCGAAGGCGTCTAACCAGTCAGCTCAGTATTGCCTGACACGCCCTCTTCGTGAGCAAGCCCACTCCCACCCCGGATAGCGGCCAGCCCGAATACTTCACCACCTCCCACACTGGATCTCCATGGATTTTAGAGCTCCGAACGGATCAAATCGCCCAGCCAATCCATGAACACCCGCACCCGCAGTGGCAAGTGCCGTTGCCGCGCATACAGGATCGAAATCCCCATCGCCGGCGCGGTGTACTGCGGCAGCACGCTGACGATCTCGCCGCTGTCCAGATCGGCATTCATCCCGGTGCGTGGCACCTGAATCAGACCAAAACCGCCCAGGCACGCCAACTTGTAAGCATCGGTGCTGTTGACCGTCACGCTGCCGGCCATCGGCAATCGGTGAACCTGCCCGTCCTGCTCATACACAAACCCTTCCGAGCGCGAACCCAGTACGCCGACGTAATGCACCAGCCGATGTTGCGCCAGGTCTTCCAGTGTTTGCGGCACACCGTAACGCTCCAGATAAGCCGCACTCGCGCAGTTGATCATGGGCAGGTCGCCCAAGTGTCGCGCCGCCACCGTTTGATCGGGTTGTGCGCCAATGCGCACCACGCAATCGAAGCCTTCGCTCAGCAGGTCGACGCGGCGGTCGGTGCTGCTGATCTCCAGCTCCAGGTTGGGATGGCGATCCATGAACTCGGGCATCCTCGGCATGATCAACCGCCGCGACAGAATGCTTGGCATGTCGACACGAATGCGCCCGGTCAGCGAGGCCTCATCCTGACGAAACAAGCCTTCTATTTCGTCCATGTGCGAAAGCAGATCCTTGCTGCGTTCGTACAACACCAGGCCGTCCTGCGTCACTTGCACCTTGCGCGTGGTGCGTTGCAGCAGGCGCGTGCCGAGCAGAGTTTCCAGCGCCTGCACATGCTCGGACACCGTGGAGCGCGGCAGGCCGAGGTTTTCCCCGGCGAGGGTGAAACTCGATAACTCGCTGACCCGGACGAAGGTGCGCAGCAATTCCAGTTTGTTCATGAGCCACTCGCTGATTGTTCGACTGATCCGACCAGTGATTCCGGTTTTGCTCTGTTTATCACCTCAGGGCGGATAAATAAACTTCGTTCCATCACCACTCACCACCCATCGAGGACATCACATGAACCGCAAAATCGCATTGATCACCGGCGCCAGCCGTGGCTTGGGCAAGAACGCCGCCCTGCACCTCGCCGCTCAGGGCGTAGACATCATCGGCACTTACAACAGCCGTGCCGACGAAGCGCAGGCACTGGTGGTTGAACTGGAACAACTCGGCGCCAAAGCCGTGATGCTGCAACTGGATGTTGGCCGCAGTGAAACCTTCGCCGCGTTCGGCACGCAGGTCGAACAGGCGCTGCAACACACCTTCGAGCGCGAGCATTTCGATTTTCTGGTCAACAACGCCGGGTTCGGTCTGCATGCCAGTTTCACCGAGACCACCGTTGAGCAATTCGACATGCTGATGAACGTACACTTCAAAGGGCCGTTCTTCCTCACTCAGCAACTGCTGCCGCTGATGAACGACGGCGGGCGGATCATCAACATCTCCAGCGGGCTCGCGCGTTTCAGCATCCCGGGCGCCAGTGCTTATGCGGCGATGAAAGGTGCGATTGAAGTCCTGACCCGTTATCAGGCCAAAGAGTTGGGCGCACGGCAGATCACCGTGAATACCTTGGCGCCAGGTGCGATCGAAACCGACTTCGGCGGCGGCACCGTGCGCGACAATGCGGCTGTGAACGCGATGGTTGCCGAAAACACCGCGCTGGGCCGTGCCGGCAAGCCGGATGACATTGGTGGAGCCCTGTCGTTGCTGCTGTCGCCGGGGGCGCAGTGGATCAATGGTCAACGGGTTGAAGCGTCCGGCGGAATGTTCCTCTGAACGATCCTGTGGAGCTGCCGCCGGCAGCTCCACAGGGATGGGTCAGTTCGGGCAGGTGTGGCGGGTCATGAACCGCGCACGCACCACGTCATACCCCCAGTGATACACGTAGGTGTACGGCAGGAAAAACAGCAGTACGCCGATGTCGAGCAAGAACGCCTGCCACAGGCTGACCGACAGCCACCAGGCAATCAGTGGTACGCCCATCACGATCAACCCACCTTCAAACAGCAGCGCATGGACCACCCGCGTCCAGGCGTTATGGCCGATATTCAGGCGCTTGAGCGTCCGGTCGAAGAAACCGTTGAACACTACGTTCCAGGCCAGCGCCAGCATGGCGATCAACACCGTCACCGCGCCCATGTCGAGCAGCGGTTTGTCCATGATCCACGCCAGCAGCGGCGTGCAAATAAGGATCGCCAGAAACTCGAAACCGATGGCCTGAAAAATACGTTCAACAATGGATTTGTTAGCAGTCATCGCCTGACTCCTTGAGTGAAGATGGTTGCCATGATCCACTCTCGAACCGATACTTCATAACCAATAACCATCGATCAAGGCGATAGTTCATGGCTTCGCAGGAAGTGCTGCTGGCATTCGTTCAAGCAGCGACGCAGGGTTCGTTCTCGGCGGCGGCGCGCAAACTGGGGCGCAGCCAGTCAACCATCAGTGCGGCGGTGGCCAGCCTGGAGATCGACCTCGACCTGATCCTGTTCGACCGCAGCAGTCGCAAGCCGACCCTGACCCCGGCCGGCCACGTGATGCTGCAACGGGCCGAGGCGATTCTGGCGGCCACCAGTCGTCTGGAAATGACCGCCCGGCAGCTGAGCCAAGGCGTCGAACCGAAGCTCACCGTGGCGATTTCCGATACCTACCAATCGGCGCGCTTCGAAGCGGCACTGGTCGACTTCGAGCAGCGTTATCCGGACCTGGAACTGGAATGTCTGATCGCCGAGTGCGACGACCTGATCGAACTGGTCCAGCGTGGCCGCGCGCACCTGGCCTTCGCCGAAATGCGCGACAGCTATCCACCGGATCTGGTGACTTCGACGGTCGCCGAACGCACCGACATCGCGCTGTTCGTCAAACGTGATCATGTGCTGACCGGCGTCGAACATGTCGACCAGCCAGTGCTGGAGCAGCATCGGGAATTGCGCCTGGCGACCATCGTCAATCCGTACGACAGTCGTGCAAAGGGCCGCGTGTGGTCGGCGCCGAGTTACCTGATGCTGATGGAAATGGCGGAAATGGGTTTCGGCTGGGCGGCGCTGCCACGCTGGCTGGTGGGACGTTTCGGCAACGATACGCTGGTGGAATTGACGGTGCGCGGCTGGCCGCGGCCGGTGTATGTCGATGCGTTGTGGTCGCGGATTTACCCGCCAGGGCCGGCGGGGAGCTGGTTGCTGAGCAAGATGCTGGAATAGCGGTGCGCCTCTTCGCGAGCAGGCTCGCTCACACATTGGATCTGCGTCGTTCACCAAACCCTGTGGGAGCGAGCCTGCTCGCGAAGGCGGCCAATCAGGCCGCCGCGATCTCCACTGGCCGATTCTCCTGGAAATACGCCTGTAACCCGCGCATCGCCGGCAACTCCAGCGCCTGCGCCGCATAGCACAATCCGACCCGACGAGTCGGTGCCGGCAAGTGCAACGTGCGCACCACCACTCGTGCATGCCCGGTCACCAGCGACTGCGGCAACATCGCCACCCCCACGCCCGCCGCGACCATATGCAACGCCTGCTGTAACGACCCGGCATACCCCGCCACCGCTGCCGGCGAACGCCCATACAACGCCATCAAACGCTGATGCGACGGATGTTGCGGGCAGGTGATCCAGTCTTCGATCGGCGCCCAGCCCGCCTGCGCTGCCGCCATCGGATGCGCCAGCGGCAGCGCCATCACATAGGGTTCCTCCCACAGCGCCAGGAACAGTTCGTCCTCGCAGCACATTTCCTCAACCGCCAGGCGACCGTCACCGTGACAGCCCTCCTCCAGCGTCAACAGCAGATTGGGCAAGGCCTGATGAGCCATGCGCACGAAGGCTTCGATATGGCTGGCGGCGATGTCGCCTTCGATGCCCAAGGACAGCGCCACGCGGTTTTCGCCGCCGCGAAACATCCGGCTCAGCGCTTCGGACTCAGCCACCATGCGCCGCGCCTGCGGGTACAGCAGCCGCGCCTCTTGACTGACCTCGACACCGCGCGGCTGGCGCACGAACAGGCTCACACCCAGCGTTTCTTCAAGCTGTTTGATCGTCACCGACAGCGTCGGTTGGCTGATGAACAGGCGTTGCGCTGCCGCAGTGATGTTGCGTTCCTCGAACACCGCGAGGAAGGCTTTGAGATGACGGATATCCATAGATGATTCCGATAACAGACAGAGGAATAAGGCATTTTTCAGCCGCTGACAGGCTAAATATACTGCGCCCAGCATTCAGTCATTTGATTTTCTTATTTCAGGAGTTCAACCATGGGCAAGCCATTGATCATCATCACCGGAGCCAGTTCGGGCATTGGCGAAGCCGCCGCCCGCCGTTTGAGCGCTGCCGGCCATCCACTGTTACTGCTGGCACGCCGGGTTGAACGCCTTCAAGCACTGGAGCTGCCGAACAGCCTCAGCCGTCAGGTCGACATCACTGATCGTGCAGCGTTGCTCGCGGCAGTTGCCGAAGCCGAAGCCCGATTCGGCCCGGCCGATGCGCTGATCAATAACGCCGGCGTGATGCTGCTGGGCGCGATGAGCGAGCAGGATCCGGCGCAGTGGGAGCAGATGCTCGACGTCAACGTCAAAGGCCTGCTCAACGGTGTGCACGCCGTCGTTGCCGGCATGGTCGAGCGCAAGCACGGCACCATCATCAACGTCAGCTCGGTGGCCGGACGCAAGACCTTTCCCAACCACGTGGCGTACGTCGGCACCAAGTTCGCGGTGCACGGCTTGTCGGAAAATCTGCGTGAAGAACTGGCGCCGCACAACGTGCGCGTGACCACCATTGCCCCGGGTGCGGTGGAGACCGAGTTGTTGAGTCACACCACCGATGAAGCGATCAAGACCGGGTATCAGGCGTGGAAACAGGAGATGGGCGGCACGGTGTTGAGCGCCGAGGACGTGGCGACGGCGATTGCTTATGCGTATGAGCAGCCGCAGGGCGTGTGCATTCGAGAGATCGTTTTGGCAGCGACCCGGCAGCAGGCCTGATGATTTGAGGTTGGCTGAACTGGCCTCTTCGCGAGCAAGCCCGCTCCCACAGGTTCTGCAGCGGTCACTGTGGGAGCAGGCTTGCTCGCGAAGAGGCCGACACTGCCACCGATTCTCTCGGTCAGCCCAACGCCGCTAATCGCGCCTCGATAAACCGCCGCTCCGGCTCCTGCCGTGTCAGCTCCAACGCGCGCCGATACGCCGCCCGCGCCTGTTCCACCCGCCCTAACTGCCGAGAGAATTCCGCCCGCGCCGAATGCGCCAGGTGGTAATCCTGCAACTCGCCGCGATCCAGAATCCCCTCGATCAGTATCAACCCGGCCAACGCGCCATCGCGCTTGGCCACCGCCACCGCGCGATTCAACTCAATCACCGGCGACGGTACCGCCCGCAACAGCACGTCGTACAGCCCGACGATCTGCTGCCAATCCGTTTGCGCCGCTGACGGCGCTTCGGCATGCACCGCGGCAATCGCCGCTTGCAGGCAATACGGCCCGAACCGCCGTGTGGTCAGCGCGCGCTCCACCAGCGTACAGCCTTCGGCAATCAGCTCGACATCCCACTGCGTACGATCCTGATCGTCCAGCAGCACCAGTTCACCACTGGGCGAAGTCCGCGCTGGCCGTCTCGATTCGTGCAACAGCATCAGCGCCAGCAACCCGATTACCTCCGGTTCCGGCAGCAACTCCATCAACAACCGCCCCAGCCGGATCGCTTCACGCGTCAGATCCTCGCGGGTCAACTCAGCGCCGACCGACGCCGAATAACCCTCGTTGAACACCAGATAAATCACCCGCAACACACTGTCGAGGCGTTCGGGCAATTCGTTCAGGCTCGGTACTTGATAGGGGATTTTCGCGTCACGAATCTTCGCTTTCGCCCGCACGATGCGCTGGGCAATCGCCGCCGGTGCCGAAAGAAAAGCCCGGGCGATTTCCTCAGTGGTCAGGTCGCAGACTTCACGCAGGGTCAGCGGTACTTGCGCATCTGCCGCCAATGCCGGGTGACAGCAGGTGAAGATCAGCCGCAAGCGGTCGTCTTCCACGTCTTCGCCACTCCAGTCGGCCTGTTCCAACTCTTCGAGTTGCGCCAGCAACAGCGGCTGCGAGGCCTTGAAGCGTGCCCGCCGCCGCAACACATCAATCGCCTTGAAGCGCCCGGTGGACACCAGCCAGGTGCGCGGGTTGTCGGGCACGCCGTCGCGCTGCCAGCGCTCGACCGCGACGAAGAACGCCTCGTGCAAGGCCTCTTCGGCGAGGTCGAAATCACCGAGCAGGCGAATCAGCGTCGCAAGGATCCGCCGCGAGTCTTCGCGATAGACCTGCTCGACCCGCGCCCGAACTTCAGACATTCAGCTGCCGCACCGGGCGCACTTCAACGCTGCCGACCCGGGCCGCCGGAATGTTGCCGGCGACCTGAATCGCTTCGTTGAGATCCTTGGCATCGATCAGGTAGAACCCGGCCAACTGCTCCTTGGTTTCAGCAAACGGGCCATCGGTGATCGACAACTTGCCGTTGCGCATGCGCACCGTAGTGGCGGTCTGCACCGACTCCAGCGCCTGCGCCGCGACCATCCGCCCGCTGCCCTGAATCGACTCGGCGTAGGCCCAGCACTCGGCGTCTTCCGGGCTGTCGGGCGAGCTATGCAGCAGGCGCTCATCGCTGTAGACCAAGCATAGATACTTCATGGTTTTCTCCTGATTCGATCGGATCAACTATGGCTGAAGATCAGGGTTGTACATCGAACAGCGTCGCGCCGCTCATCGGATCGAACGGGGCCGACCAGTGCTCGTGGACGATTTTCCACGTGCCGCCGACCTGCCGATAGCACGCAGTGGCGCGCATCCAGCAGCTCTGGGTTTCGCCCTTGTCGTTGGTGCCGCCGCAATGCGTCACCCAATGAGCGAAGGCGAGGTTGTCGGCGGTTTCGATGGCGATCTCGTGGAACTCGAAAATGTGCGGGCCGGAACACATCTCCATGCAGGCTTCCCAGTGTGCGCGGTACGCCACTTTGCCCTTGAATTGCAGGGCCTTGATCGCATCGAAAGAGACGATGTCGTCGGCGTACAACGCCATGACTTTCTCGACGTTCTTGGTCATGACCGCTTCGCGGTAGGTGTTGATCAGGGTCTGGATTGCAGATTGTGCGCTCATGGTGTTCTCCGTTTTTTTGTTGTGAAGACACCCTTAGTCGTTCAGCTGTCGAGCAGATCGACAGGCAAAACAAAAAATTTCCGGCAAAGACAAAATCGATAGAATCCAGACTCATCTTTGTAGGAAAAAGGAAATTCCCGTGTCAGCCCAACTCGTGCCGTACGACAGCCTGAACGCCTTGCAGCGCCAGCAAGTCGAGGCGATTGAGATCCATCCCGAGCAAATCAAGTTTTCCGGTGATATCCACGGCGCGCTGCATACGCTGCTGTCCAAACCCGGCCCCGGCGTGAAGGGTTTCGCGCTGCTGGCCGATCAGGTGCCGGTGGCATTCCTGCTGCTCAAGCGCCCACCAGTGTTGCCGGCCTGGGCCGATGAACACAGCGCCACCCTGCACGCTTTGCAGGTCGATCACCGGGCACAAGGCAAAGGTTACGGCAAGGCCTGCCTGCAGGCGCTGCCCGAAGCTGCGCGTCAGGCGTGGCCGCAGATCAAAGGCCTGGAGCTGTCGGTGGACGCCGATAACGAAGCGGCGATCGCGCTGTACGCCAAACACGGTTTCGTCGACAGCGGCGAAGCGTACAAGGGGCGGATCGGTTACGAGCGGCGCATGGGCCTGTTTTTCTGAGTCATCCGGGGGAATCCTCTGCCAGTACAACCGCTCACCAACGACGATCCACCTGTGGGAGCGGGGAAGTTCAGAGGGTGAGGATCATCTCGTGCCACGCCATCCCGCCGTGGTCGGACTCCGAGGGTTTGATGTAGGCAAAGCCGAAACCGGCATACAGCGGGATGTGCTGTTCCTTGCACATCAGATGAATCGTCGCCTTGTCCAGCCCGCGCATGCGCTCGATGAACTCGGCCATCAGGCGTTTGGCCAGGCCCTGCCCCTGATAATCCGGGTGCACCACCACCGACATGATCACCACATTGGGGCCTTTCGGATCATGGCCGACCAATTCCTTGAACGCCTCGTCCGACATCTGCACGTCAAACGCCGCGCCCGAATTGACGAAACCGGCGACCACACCGTCCACCTCGGCCACGATGAAGCCGTCCGGCCAGGTGGCGATGCGCGTGGCGATCTTTTCCCGGGTGGCGGCCTCATCGCCTTCGTAGGCAACGGTTTCGATGGCGTAGCAGCGATCCAGGTCGGCGGCGGTGACGTTGCGGATGACGGTGTTCATGGCGGCTCGAAAATCAGCAGAAGAAAGTGCCGAAAGCATAAAGGAATAAGGTGTTCATATCGATCCGCGCGGACAGCGTAAAGCCTGCGTATAAGCGCTTTTCTTCGCGCGGGCGGCGGGATATTTCTGCGGTGTGTCTCTGATCACCCTGGGGGAAAACGTTTATGAGCAGCGTTGAAATCGGCCTGTTGATGGTATTGGGCATCAGTACGTTCGGCTTTATCACCTTGGGCATCGACCTGTTGCGGGCGCGACGGGTGGGCAAGGGTAAACGCGGTTGAGCAACATGAGGCGGATCAGTGATCCGCCTCATCGTTGTCGGCTCAGGATTTACTGTCGACGGGTACGCAGATTTCCAGTTTGCCGGTGCGCTGCTTCGGGTTGAAATCGGCGCTGTAGCGTTCCAGCTCCGGGGCATTGAGTTCCACGTAGTGGGAAGCCGGCAGCCAGGTCTTGTAGATGTACTGCAGAGTCTGCGGCAATTGTTCGAGCGGGCCCTTGTGCTCGAACACCGCGTACTGGCGCGGCAGCACTTCAACCCACTGGTAGACCTTCTGGTCCAGGTCATCGAGCTTGCTGATTTCCACCCCGGCGATGTAATCGAAGCCGCCCTTGCCGTCGAAATTACTGCACACCCCGTAGGTCACTTCGTTTTTTTGTCCCTGTATCTTTCCCAGGTGCGGCAAGAACTTTTCCCACAGCGCGGGGATGTCCTTGGCAGTGTCCTGGGTAAATCGACCACGAAATCCTGCAATCAGCAGGAAGTGTCCATGTTCGAAGCGAGGTTCAGCCACTTCGACGCGTTTTTGCTCATCCATGACTCGACTCCTGGAACAAAAATGGGGGCTCGGCTGGTGAGTATAGAAAGCCCCATCCGTTTCGCACTGTTATAGCGCGTGCAACTGCTCGACGGCAGCGGAGCCAATAAACTCGTTATAACCAGAAACGATCACGTACACCGCGAAATAGCAGAAGATCGCTGCAGATGCCATATAGGAATAGCGCAAAAGCTTGTCGCCCAGCAACTTGCCGCCATGGCTCGCGGCAAAGCACAGACCGGCTGACCACAGCAGCCCGGCGCAGAGAAAACCACCGAGAAACAGCGCCGAACTCAGCGGGCCACCGCCACCGGAACGGGCGATCAAGGTGCCGCCGACCGCGGCAAACCACAGAATCGCGCTCGGCGAGGACATGGCAAGGAAGATCCCGCGAAAGAACTCCTTGCGATGCGAGTTCTGTCCCACCTCAGCGGTCGCGGCCAGTTGCGCCTCGTGATGGATCGCCGAGTAAATCATCTTCGCCGCGAAGTAGACCAGCAGCGCCGAACCACCAATCCACAGCACCCAGCGCACGCTTTCGTACTGCAGCAGCACGGTCATCCCGGCCAGTGCCAGCACTGCATAGATCAAGTCACCGACGCAGGTACCGAGGCCCAGAGCAAAGCCCTGAAAGTAACCGCGCTGCATTGCCAGGGTGATCATCGCGATGTTGGCCACGCCGATATCCAGGCACAGCGAGAGGCTCAGCAAGAAGCCGCTGGTGAATTCCATTAAGCATTTCCTTGGGAAAAATTATTGTCATGCACGCTGGACAGTCGGCCATCGCTGCCCTTATCTTCCGCCACAGGTCACCGCAGTGACCAGCGTCGCTCGGACGGTTCCGGGCGCTTACGTTATCCGAGGCAACAATGGCTGAACAAGGTTCGCCGCGCCGCTTTGCGCGCATTGATCGACTCCCCCCTTACGTTTTCAACATCACCGCCGAGCTGAAGATGGCCGCGCGGCGTCGTGGTGAAGACATCATCGACTTGAGCATGGGCAACCCCGACGGGGCCACGCCGCCGCACATTGTCGAAAAACTCGTCCAGGTCGCCCAGCGCGAAGACACTCACGGTTACTCCACGTCCAAGGGCATTCCACGCCTGCGCCGGGCAATTTCCAACTGGTACAAGGAACGCTACGCGGTCGACATCGACCCGGAAAGCGAAGCCATTGTCACCATCGGCTCCAAGGAAGGCCTGGCGCATTTGATGCTGGCGACTCTGGATCAGGGCGACACCGTATTGGTGCCGAACCCCAGCTACCCGATTCACATCTACGGCGCGGTGATTGCCGGCGCCCAGGTGCGTTCTGTGCCGCTGGTGCCAGGCGTGGACTTCTTCGATGAGTTGGAACGGGCGATCCGCGGCTCGATTCCGAAACCGAAAATGATGATCCTCGGCTTCCCGTCGAACCCGACTGCGCAGTGCGTGGAACTGGATTTCTTCGAGCGGGTGATCGCCCTCGCCAAGCAGTACGACGTACTGGTGATTCACGATCTGGCTTACGCCGACATCGTCTACGACGGCTGGAAAGCCCCGTCGATCATGCAGGTGCCGGGCGCCAAGGACATCGCGGTGGAGTTTTTCACCCTGTCCAAGAGCTACAACATGGCCGGCTGGCGCATCGGTTTCATGGTCGGTAACCCGGAGCTGGTCAACGCCCTGGCGCGGATCAAGAGCTACCACGACTACGGCACGTTCACCCCGCTGCAAGTGGCGGCGATTGCCGCGCTGGAAGGCGATCAGCAATGCGTGCGCGACATCGCCGAGCAGTATCGCCAGCGCCGTAACGTGCTGGTCAAAGGCCTGCATGAGCTGGGCTGGATGGTCGAGAACCCGAAGGCTTCGATGTATGTCTGGGCGAAGATTCCCGAGGCCTACGCGCATCTCGGTTCGCTGGAATTCGCCAAGAAACTGCTGGCCGAAGCCAAGGTCTGCGTCTCGCCGGGGGTTGGTTTTGGTGAGTATGGTGATGACCATGTGCGCTTCGCGCTGATCGAAAACCAGGACCGGATTCGTCAGGCCGTGCGCGGGATTCGCGGGATGTTCCGGGCGGATGGCCTGGCCCCGAAATCCGGCAACTGACACCTACCCTGTGGGAGCGAGCCTGCTCGCGAAAGCGGTACACCCGTCAGCATCATCATTAACTGACACACTGCCTTCGCGAGCAGGCTCGCTCCCACACTGGTTTTGGGTGAACCACGAAATCCGCCCACAAAAAAACCGCATCGCAGCGGTTTTTTTGTGTCTGTTAAAAGTCGCTTAGACGAACAGCGACAACAGCAGGATAAAGCCCAACGCAACCACCGAGAGGATGGTTTCCATCGCCGTCCAGGTCTTGAACGTCTCGGCCACGGTCATGTTGAAGTACTGCTTCACCAGCCAGAAACCGGCATCGTTGACGTGCGACAGAATCAGCGAACCGGCACCGGTGGCCAGCACCAGCAGCTCACGGTTGACGCCCGGGATCATCCCCACCACCGGCACCACAATGCCTGCGCCCGTGATGGTCGCCACCGTCGCCGAACCGGTGGCGATACGAATCACCGCCGCCACCAGCCACGCCAGCAGGATTGGCGAGATCTGTGCGCTGACCGCCATGTGGCCGATCACGTCACCCACACCGCTGGTCACCAGCATCTGCTTGAAGCCACCACCGGCACCGATGATCAGGATGATCGCGGCGGTCGGTGCCAGGCTTGCGTCCAGCCACTTGAGGATCTGTTGCGAACCAATGCCCTGCTTGTGCCCGAAGGTGTACAGCGACAGCAGCAACGCCAGCAGCAGTGCCGAGATCGGGTGACCGATCATGTCCATCCACGTGCGGAAGAAGTGACCGTCCGGTAGCGCCACGTCAGCGAAGGTTTTCAGCAGCATCAGGAACACCGGCAGCAGCACGGTGATCAGGGTGATGCTGAAGCTCGGCAGTTTGGTCGAATCGGTTTCACGGGCCAATTGATCGACCAGTTCCTGATTCGGGTGACCGGGGATGTGCTTGGCGATGAAAGTACCGAAGATCGGACCGGCAATGATGGCGGTCGGCAGCGCAACGATCAGACCGTAGAGGATGGTCTTGCCGATGTCGGCGCCGAACACGCCGATCGCCAGCAGCGGCCCCGGGTGCGGTGGCACCAGACCGTGTACGGCGGACAGGCCGGCGAGCAGCGGGATGCCGATCTTGATGATCGACACACCGGTGCGACGGGCAACGATGAACACCAGCGGAATCAGCAGCACGAAGCCGATTTCGAAGAACAGCGGAATGCCCACCAGGAACGCCGCGAACATCATCGCCCACTGCACCTTGTCCTTGCCGAAGGCGCGGATCAGGGTCTGGGCGATCTGATCGGCACCACCGGATTCGGCCATCATTTTGCCGAGCATGGTGCCCAGCGCGAGGATGATGCCGACGAAACCGAGCACGCCACCGAAGCCGTCCTGGAACGCCTTGATGATGGTGCCGATCGGCATGCCGGACGTCAGGCCAAGGAACGCGGCCGCAATGGTCAGGGAGATGAAGGGGTGAATCTTGAATTTGGTAATCAGGACAATCAGCCCGATTACCGTGACCACTGCATCGAGCAGCAGGAACGTGTCGTGGGACATGCCAAACATTGGGGGTGTCTCCTGGCTTGTTGTTGTTATTAAAGCGGGTTAAACAGAATTCGTGAGGACAGCGCTAGCTCTTTCAACACACTCATACCGCCTGTTTCAGACCATGGGCCTGCCACCAGACGTGCGCCTGGGACGCCAGCTCATCGACGCTGTGGATCGACGCATTCAGCGCCAGGGTCAGCGGCTCGCCGACTGGCGATTCAAGCGTGGCGAACTGGCTTTCGATCAACGTCGCCGGCATGAAGTGGCCCGGACGATGGGACACGCGGTCAGCGGCCACTTCCGGGGTCAGCTCAAGAAACACGAAGCCCAGGCCCGGCAAGGCACTGCGCAGCACTTCACGATAACTGTGTTTGAGGGCCGAGCAGGTCAGCACCGGACGCTCGCCCAGTGCATCGACACGACGCAATTCAACGCACAGGCTGTCGAGCCAGCCGGCACGGTCTTCGTCGTTCAGGGGGATCCCCGCGCTCATCTTTTCGATGTTGGCGGCCGGATGAAAAGTATCGCCTTCAATGGCAGTGGCGCCGCTCAATTGGCACAAGGCCTCGCTGACGCACGTCTTGCCGCAACCGGCAACGCCCATGATGACCAGGGCGGTGATGGGATGACTCATATAACACCTCAGCGCGCAGACAGCGCTACCTTTGCTAGCTATGACTCTAGTGCACAGGCAGAAGTTGCCGACGCCTTCTTGTCGTTTTTTTGGGTTGCAGCAGGTTTTCGCCCAACGCCAAAAAGCGAGGATCAGGCAGGACCTCGCTTACGCATTTGCAGCTGCATCAGGACAGCGCTACCTTAGTGCCTTGATTTTTGTTTGGCAAGCCGCCCGATGACCACCCCTAAAAACGATAAAAATACCCGCACCACCGGCCGTCCCACCCTCAATGAAGTTGCTCGCCTCGCCGGTGTCAGTCCGATTACCGCCTCCCGCGCCTTGCGTGGGGTCAGCACCGTGGCCACCGAACTGGTGGAAAAAGTCCAGAAAGCCGCACTCGAACTCAACTACGTGGTCAACCCGGCCGCCCGCGCGCTCGCCTCGGCGCAGAGCCATTCGGTGGTGGTGTTGGTGCCGTCGCTGTCCAACCTGTTGTTTATCGATACGCTGGAAGCCATTCATCGGGTGCTCACGCCCAAGGGCTTCGAAGTGCTGATCGGCAACTTCCACTATTCGCGTGATGAAGAAGAAAACCTGCTGCGCAACTACATGGCTTATCAGCCCCGTGGTTTGCTGCTGACCGGGTTTGATCGCACGGAAAGTTCGCGGCGGATGATCGAGGCCAGCAACATTCCCTGCGTGTACATGATGGAACTGGACAGCGCCGCCGGAGTGAACTGCGTGGGTTTCTCCCAGCTCAGCGCCGGTGAAACGGCCGCCGAACATTTGCTCTCCCGAGGGCGCAAGCGTCTGGCCTACATTGGCGCACAACTCGATCAGCGCACTTTGTTGCGCGGCGAGGGTTTCCGCAAAGCCCTGCAGAAGGCCGGTCGCTATGACCCGGACCTGGAAGTGCTGACCCCGCGTTCATCGTCGGTGGGATTGGGCGGTGAGCTGTTCCTGCAACTGCTGGCGGCGCATCCGGACGTCGATGCGATCTTCTTTGGTAACGACGACCTCGCGCAGGGTGCCCTGCTCGAAGCGCTGCGCAACGGGATCAAGATCCCCGAACAGGTGGCGATCCTCGGCTTCAACGACTTGCCGATGTCCGAACACATGGTGCCGCGCCTGAGCAGCATCAATACCCCACGAGAGGCGATCGGCCGGCGCGCGGCAGAGCAGATGCTGACGTTGATGGCGGGCAACAATGTTGCACGTCCGGTGGAAGACATGGGCTTTGAACTGAAAGTCCGTGAAAGCACCTGACCTCTGAAGTCCCCGTGGTAGTCACAAATGCCGGGTTGAAACCCAACCCCTGTGGGAGCGGGCTTGCTCGCGAAGGCGTCGTGTCAGCTGGCATTTGCTTATCTGGCACACCGCATTCGCGAGCAAGCCCGCTCCCACAGGGGATCTGTGTCGGGTTCAGTGGCTGAGCATGTCGACGAGGGCCAAAGCGCCTTTCTGCAGCGGCTGGCTCTTGAGCCACACCGCATGCACCGGTAGCACCAGCCCGTTCTCGATGTTGCGGAAATTCAGTCGTTTCAAACGCCCGCTGTCCAGCCATGGCTGCACCACCGACAGCGGGAAATTGCCCCAGCCCAGCCCCGCCTCGACCATCTCCAGCGCCGCCTCCAGAGTGTCGGTGCGCCAGTGGGATTCGGCCACCAGCGGCCGGGTTTCGCTGATCGGCAGGTCGCGGCTGGCGACGAAGATCTGCCGCACGTGCACCAGGTCCTCAAGAAACAGATCCTGCCCCTGCAACAACGGACTGTCCGCCGCCAGGGTGGCGATCATCCGTTCGCTGCCGACAAACTGAAAACGCTCCAGCACGTTCATGCTCAAGCCGGCGAACGCCAGGCAGACGCTGACGCGGCCACTGTGCAGCATCGCCAGCACGTCGTCCTGCGGAGCGGTCAGCACTTCGATGTCGAGCAGCGGATGGCGCTCGCAGATCACCTTGATCGCGGCGAGCAAGCGGCGGCGGTCGATGTCTGCGACCACACCGATCGACAACTTGCTCTCCAGCCCCAGCGACAATTCCACCGCGTGCACTTGCAGCTGCTTGAGCTGCTCGGCAATCAGCCGCGCATGGGGCACCAGTGACAGCGCCATGGCGGTCGGCTGCGGTTCGCGATGGCTGCGGTCGAACAGCGGATAACCGAGTTCGGCCTCCAGATTGCCGATGCCCATGCTGACGGCCGACGGCACCCGGCCCAGCGCTCGGGCAGCGGCGGAAAACGAGCCGCGCTCGATCACCGCGAGAAACAATTCGATGCTGTCACTGTTGAAATTCACACCACCACCTATCACCAAAACTGAAAGCTACTGACTTTTTCTGTCACCACTATTGAAGCTATCTTTCGCCGTCTCCGCCAGTCCCGCTGGCCATCGATTTCAAGACAGAGGCAAATCCGCATGCAAGGCGTCAAACGCAAACTGGTCTATGTGTCGCTCTACGAAGTGATCGGCATGACCTTCTCCGCCCTCGGCCTGGCGCTGTTGTCCGGCACCTCGCCCGGCAGCACCGGGCCGCTGGCGGTGATCATCACCACCATCGCCGTGACCTGGAATTTCATCTACACCTCGCTGTTCGAGCATTGGGAAAGCCGCCAGCCGTCGCGCACGCGCACAGTCAAACGGCGCATCGCCCATGCGGTCGGTTTTCAACTGACGCTGATCGTGTTCCTGATCCCGCTGATCGCCTGGTGGATGAACATCAGTCTGGTGCAGGCGTTCCTGCTGGACCTGGCGCTGATCATCTTCATCCCGTGCTACACGTTCGCCTTCAACTGGCTGTTCGATCGCGTCTTCGGCTTGCCGGCTTCGGCGCTGCCCGATTCCGCCGCCGCGGCATAAATCGTTAATGGCTAAACGGTTTTTGCAAGAAATCGGCGGTTCTTCCCGGCAAACCGCCGATATTCACAATCCGTGAACTCCGGTAGCAGGCTAAGCTTTTCCATCAATAAAAAATGGATCAGCGCCATGACTGCTCACGCCCCCGCCGCCGCGCAACGCGACGGCATCGACCCGATACGCGCCGCCGAGATTTCCGCCCGCATCGACCGCCTCCCTGCCGTCGCCACGATCTGGCGGCTGGTGGCGCTGTTGTCGATTGGCGGTTTCTTCGAACTCTATGACCTGTTCCAGACCGCCTACATCAGTCCCGGGCTGATCCGTGACGGGATCTTCGCCACCGGCAATCAGGGCGTGTTCGGTTTCTCCGATCAGGCGGCGTTTGCCTCGGCGACCTTCCTTGGCCTGTTCCTTGGCGCCAGCCTGCTCAGCCCGCTGGCCGATCGTTTCGGCCGGCGCGCGATCTTCACCTTTGCGCTGGTCTGGTACACGGTCGCCACAGTGCTGATGGGCATTCAAAGCTCGGCGCCGGGGATCATCTGCATGCGGTTTCTGGTGGGCATCGGCCTCGGTATCGAACTGGTGACCATCGACGCCTACCTCTCGGAACTGGTCCCCAAACGCATGCGCAGCTCGGCGTTTGCCTTTGCCTTTTTTGTGCAGTTTCTGTCAGTGCCGGCGGTGGCGTTGATGTCGTGGTGGCTGGTGCCGCAGGCGCCGTTCGGCGTCTCGGGCTGGCGTTGGGTGGTGCTGGCGAGCGCGGTGTTTGCGCTGTTCATCTGGTGGCTGCGCAAGCGTCTGCCGGAGTCACCGCGCTGGCTGGCGCAACATGGCCGGTTCGATGAAGCAAAACGCATTCTCGACGACATCGAAGCACGCTGCGAGAAAGATCACCGCCAACCGCTGGACGCCCCCGAAGCAGTACCCGTCGACGTTGAGGGCAAAGGCCGTTTCGCTGATATCTGGCAGCCACCGTATCGGCGTCGGGCATTGATGCTGATCGTCTTTCACGTGTTCCAGGCCATCGGTTTCTTCGGATTCGGCAACTGGCTGCCGGCGTTGCTCTCGGGGCAAGGTGTCAGCGTCACCCACAGCCTGATGTACGCGTTCATCATCACCCTCGCCTACCCGCTCGGGCCATTGCTGTTCGTGAAGTTCGCCAATCGTTTCGAGAACAAGTGGCAGATCGTCGGCTCGGCTCTCGGTGCCATGACCTTCGGCACTTTGTTTGCGTTGCAGACCAGTGCCTTCGGCCTGATCTTCTGCGGCGTGATGATCACCTTCTGCAACGCCTGGCTGAGCTTCAGTTACCACTCGTACCAGAGCGAATTGTTCCCGACCAACATCCGTGCGCGGGCGGTGGGGTTCTGCTATTCGTTCAGCCGCTTGTCGACGGTATTCAGCAGCCTACTGATCGGGATGTTCCTCGACCACTTTGGCACGCCCGGGGTGCTGGCGTTCATCGTCAGCAGCATGCTGATCGTGATGCTGACCATCGGCTACTTTGGCCCGCGCACGCGCAACCTGGCGCTGGAAAACATTGCCCATCGCTGACGGCCGCGCGGTCATCCTCTGCCGCCCGACGGCAAGGGATGACCGCTGCACCTAACGCGCAAAACATCCAACCCATTGAAACAAAAGAATATTCCTGAAAGGCACGGTAATTGCTCTGATACGCCCGTCAGCAATTATTCATAGGTCCTCATCATGATGTTGGTCAGTGCAAAACAGCAGCAACTCATCCACCTGCCCAAGCGACTGGCGGAAGATGCGACCACGACCGCCGCTGCCGGTCTGCAAAGCGGCCTGCACGGCGCCATGCTGCAGTCGATGCAGAATCAGGCCCAGTCACAAGCCACCGATGCAACGTCCAAGGTGCAGGATTCGGCCACGCAGATCGCCACCCAACAGGTCGCCGCCGCCGCGCGCATCAGCGACAACGTCGATGAGGCATTCGCCAAGACCCGCGTTGGTTTGCAAACCACCGACGCCACGGCTGCCGGCAGCACCACCGGCACCTCGGCTACCGACGCGTTCAAGGACTACATGAGCAAGTCGCCGGAACAGCGTCTGCGCGACAGCATCCTCAAGGACATGGGCATTACCGAGGAAGACATCCAGGCCATGCCGCCGGAGAAACAGCTGGCCGTCGGCAAAGAGATCGCCCAGCGCTTGCAGGACAAGATGCAGCTGGCGCAGTCGGACAAAGAGAACATCAATGACGTCAAGGACAGTGACAAGCTGGCGGACAAGTTTCTCGCCGCGCTTTGATCTGAAGGTTGCGCAGTAACCAATGTGGGAGCGGGCTTGCTCGCGAATGCGGTGTGTCAATCGGTACAAATGTCACTGATACACCGCATTCGCGAGCAAGCCCGCTCCCACATTTATGCGTTGCAGCTAGTTCAACTGCAGCGTCGCATTGAACTGCCCGATCGCATCCACCACGTGCCGTGATCCCTGCTGAATCTCCAGGATCACCTCCCCCGCCTCATTCGCCAGTTCCACACCCAACCCGGTGCGGCTCAGGCTCGATTGCATGCTCGACACCGCGCTCAGCGACAGGTCATGGTTTTTGCGCACCACTTCGACAATCTCCAGCGTCGCCTGGCTGGTGCGTGCCGCAAGGCTGCGCACCTCATCCGCGACCACGGCAAACCCGCGCCCATGCTCACCGGCCCTGGCCGCTTCGATGGCGGCGTTGAGTGCCAGCAGGTTGGTCTGGTCGGCAATCCCGCGAATGGTCTGGACGATGGTGCCAATGATGTCTGACTGCTTGCTCACCGCATCGATGCTCAGCGCCGCTTCATTTAGGTCGCGGGAAATGTCCTGAATGATCTGCACGGTTTGCTGCACCACCTGTGAGCCTTTTTGCGCGCAGGCGTCGTTCTGTACCGAGGTGCTGTGGGCCGATTCCGCGGCGTTTTGCAACGTGGTCATCTGGCTGGTGATGTCGCTGGCGAACTTGACCACTTTGTACAAGCGGCCCTTGGTGTCGAACAGCGGGTTGTACGAGGCTTCGAGGTAGACCATCTGCCCGGACTTGTTCTTGCGTTCGAAACGGTGCGAGTGATATTCGCCGCGATTGAGCGATGCCCAGAACGCCTTGTATTGCGCAGATTCGGCTTCGGAACGGTGGCAAAACATGCTGTGGTGATGGCCGACGATTTCGTTGAGCGAGTACTGCATCGTTTTGAGAAAGTTGTCGTTGGCGGTAATCACGTTGCCATCCGGGGTGAACTCGATCACCGCCATCGAACGACTGATCGCCGCCAGCATGCTTTCTTCTTCGTGCTCTTTGTTGATCCGTGCAGTGATGTCCGCCGCCACTTTGATCACACTTTTGACTTGTTTGTCCGGGCCATACACCGGCATGTAGCTGGCTTCGAGCCAGATCTCCTTGCCGGATTTGTTCAAGCGCAGAAACGTCCCGCTGATCGGTTCACCCCGCGCCAGGTCACGCCACAACCTGGCGTATTCCTCGCTGCGGTAAAACGCTTCCTCACAAAACACCCGGTGATGTTTGCCACGCACTTCCTCGGCGCTGTAGCCCATGGTCTTGCAGAAGTTTTCGTTGGCATTCAGAACAATGCCTTCGGGCGTGAATTCGATCATCGCCATCGAGCGGCTGATCGCTTCGAGTCTGGCGTTGGCTTCGGTCAAGGCGCAGCTGAAACGCTCGATTTCCTGCAGGTCAGCCTTGTGATGTAGGTTGAACATGGTTGTATCACCTTCCGCGCGGTCTTTTGATTTGATGAAAGTTCGGGTCTTTCAGAATCCACCACTACGTTCCACAGAACAGGCACACGCATTCCTCCACAGGAGGAAGTTGTCAGGTGATAAATGACGTTTAATCGGAGAGTCCATGCAGCGACGCTCTAATCAAGACATCCTTCTCTTGATAGCCCGCGAGCGGGCCAGCCCTAACGTGCAGAAGAACTTCCATGTAAAACAGGCTCCTTGTTGGTTCAGTGTCCGGTGCCTTTGATTGCGCACTCTGGCAGCGTTGAAATCACGGCTAACAGATGACGGTCGACATAGTTAGTTACAGCTCAGCATAGCCAGCGCAAAGCCTTGCGCAAGGCCACTAGTCGGCCAGTATCTGGCACTTTTTGCACAAGAATCGGTTCAGCGCGTGGTTGCGCGAGCCGTATCCGCCAGCAGGTCCATCAAGGCCTGCACCGCCGGTGAGGGCGTCTGTCCCGCTGGCAGCACCAACGAAAACACCCGTTCGATGGGTGGCGCCAGAGCAATGACTCGCAGCCCTTGTCTGTCAGCCGGCAAGGTCATTTCCGGCACCAGGCTCACGCCGAGGTTTTCCCGCACCAGGGTGAAAGCGCTGTTCCATTCGCGCACCTCGACCCGCACATCCTGCAACTGCAACCCGGCACTGGCGGCGAGGCTGCGGGCATTGGTCGAGCAACCGCCGGTGGCCAGCACAAACGGCAACGCCGCCAGCTCTTGCAAGCTCACGCCCTGCCCGGTTCCTCGCAGTGCGAGCGGGTGCCCCGCCGGCACCACCGCGACCCAGGCATCGCGCCCCAACGGCCCGGCATTGCGCTCAGGTGTTGGGTTGAGCACCACGCCGACATCTACCAGACCGGCCGCCAACAGGGTTTCGACCTCGTCGTCGCTGACCTCCAGCGCTACCACTTCGATGCCCGGGTACAGGCGATTGAACTGGCGTAGCAGCGGCGGCAGAAAACTCGCCAGGACCATGGGAAAACTCGCCAGACGAATCGTCCCGCGCAGCATCGGGCGCACGCTGTCGACGGTCTGGCGAATGGTCTCCAGCGCACCGAGCATCAGCCGCGCCTGTTCGATCACCGGCAGGCCGATGGCGGTGGGCAGGGTCTGGCGGCTTTCGCGGCTGAACAGTTGCACACCCAGGGTTTCTTCCATCAACGCCAGGGCCTGGCTGGCGCCGGACTGCGTCATGCCGACCCGTTCGGCAGCGCGAGTGATGTTGCCGTGATCGGCCACGGCGACTACCAGCCGCCAATGCATCAGGTTCATCATGCCAGTAGCTGTCCTTATGGCTGCTTTCTGAAAGATTAATTTTACCGAGCGAACGCTGCACTATGACACTGGCGCCAAATCCTCACCAGAGAGCTGCCGATGAAGCTGTATTACGCCCCGCAAGCCTGTTCGCTGGCGCCGCACATTGTGTTGCGTGAACTGAAACTGCCCTTCGTGTTGATCCGTGTCGACAACCGCAGCAAGCGCACTGCCAGTGGCGAAGACTTCCTCACGATCAATCCCAAGGGTTATGTTGCGGCCCTGCAACTGGACAACGGCGCGGTGCTGACCGAAGGCCCGGCAATCCTGCAGTATCTGGCGGATCTGCAACCGCAATCGGGGCTGGCCCCGGTGCCGGGCAGTTTCGAGCGGGTGCGCTTGCAGGAGTGGCTGAACTTCGTCTCGAGCGAGATCCATGGCGGACTTGGCGCCCTGTTCGACGAGCGCATGCCGGCCGAGGTGATCAAGGAGAAGTTGTTCAAGCGTTTTGCGGTATTGGTCGCGGTGCTGGAGCAGCAGGATTATTTGCTGCCGGGCGGCTTCAGCGTGGCCGATGCGCTGCTGTTTGTGGTGCTGCGCTGGGCCGGGTTGTTCGGGTTTGAGCTGGAGCAGTGGCCTGCGCTGGCGCGGTTTCAGGCACGGATTGAGCGGCGGCCGACCGTGATGGCGGCGTTGGCGGCGGAAGCGGCGTAGGCCTTTGGATCATTCGCGAGCAAGCCCGCCCCCACACTGGATTTGTGGTGTGCTCAAACCCCTGTGGGAGCGGGCTTGCTCGCGAAAGCTATCGGTCATTCAACACAAAACCCCTTACAGACTCCCACTCACCTTGCTCGCCACCTCCCCCGGCACCCACCCCTTCCACACTTGCGGCTGATCGCGCAAAAACGCTTCGGCGACCTGACGCGGTGGCTGGCGGTTCTCGCTCATTACGGCCAGCGTCCGGTTCAGCAGATCAATCGGCAAATCGACCTTTTCAAAGAACGTCACCAGCTCCGGGTACTGCGCCTTGAACGGCGCCGATACGCCAATCGCCAGGCTCGCCGGCATCGAACGGGTGCCCTTGGGATTCGGGTTATTGGCATCGGCCAGGGTCTTCCAGGCTTCGGCATCGAACGGCGGCTCATCGAGCTTCACCAGTTTGAAGCGGCCCAGCAACGGCGTCGGCGACCAATAGTAGAACAGCACCGGTTTGCCCCGTTTGATCGACGACGCCACCTCGGCATCCAGCGCCGCACCTGAGCCGGTGCGGAAGTTGACGAAGCTGTCGGTCAGCGCATAGGCCTTGAGCTTCTGGCTGTTGACGATCTCCGAAGTCCAGCCGGTCGGGCTATTGAGGAAACGCCCACGGCTCGGGTCTTCCGGATCGCGGAACACCTCCTTGTAGCGCGGCAGGTCGGCCACCGACTTCAGCTCCGGCGCCAACGGTTTGATCCCGCGCTCGGGGTCACCCTTGATCACGTATTCCGGCACCCACCAGCCCTCGGTCGCACCCTTGACCGTGTCGCCCAGGCCGAACACCTTGCCTTCAGCTGCCGCCTTGACCCACGCCGGACTGCGCCCGGCCCATTCCTCGCCGATCACTTGAATGTCGTTTTTCGCCAGCGCCGCCTCCAGGCTGACGGTGCTGCCCGGCAGCGTGTCGGTCGGGTAGCCGTAGCCTTTTTCGACGATCAGCCGCAGCACTTCGGTGATGAAGCTGCCGCTCTCCCAAGTGATGTCACCGAAGTGGATCGGCGCGGTCTTCTCCGTGGCGGCAACGGCGCCGACGCTCAGGCTCAGCGCCAGCAGCGAGCTGCCGAGCAAGGTTTTGATCGATCTCATGCGGACCTCTTGTCTGTCAGGATTTGATTGGCGCTGTGGCGGTCGCACAGGGCTTGGGAGCGGTTCATGTACACGCTGACCGAACGTTGCGAGATGCCCAGTTCGGCGGCGATTTGCGGGTAGGTCAGGCCATCGACGCGTGCCAGCAGAAAGGTCGAGCGGACCTTGCCGGGCAGGCGCTGCAGGCTGCGGTCGAGGCGGCTCAGGGTTTGTCGCTGTTGCGTGAGTTCTTCCGGCGAAGCGGCACACTCGGCCTCGACGTGCTGCGCATGGCGCCGCGCCAGATCGGCACGCCGCCAATGCTGATAGAGCAGGCGTTGGGCGATGGTGGTGAGCAAGGCGCGGGGTTCGCGGATGGCGGTCAGCGCGGGCGCTTCGAGCAGTTGCACGAAGGTTTCGCACGTCAGGTCTTCGGCACTCGCCGGGTCTTGCAGTTGGCGGCTCAGGTAGTTGCGCAGCCAGTGGTAGTGGGCGCGGAACAGGCCGTCAACGGTGTGGCGATGGAATGGATCGGCGCCGGACATAGGGGCTCCTTGGCAAGGGGTCGCTGAATGTCCGGTGATCCGGTGGCGCGATCGTAGCAAGGCGCCTTATTCGTTAAAAATACTTAAAAAGAATCTTTATATTCCATAAAGAAATTAGCGAAGTAGGTCATACCCCTGTGCCTGGGCCTCGCGTTGATAGCCGAGCAGGACTTCATAATCGCTTTCGCTGGCCGGTAATACGTGGGGCAGTCCAAGGGTGCGCGCGACGTCGGGCAGCTCATCCAGCGACTGATTCATCACCCGGAGCAACTGCTCGATCTGCTCATCCGTGGCGGTGGCAGCGGTAATGAACGGCAGGGTCGGGCTCAATGCACTGCGCGCCACGATCCGCAAACCGCTGACCTCATCCGGCGCATATTGCGCAAGGTACGCATAGGTCACGCTGTCGATGGCCGCCAGATCGCCGCGATCCTCGCGCACCCAGCGCAGGCTCTCGCGGTGCGCCCCGCTGATGCCGACCGTGGCGAAGAACTGCCCATCGCGGTGCAACGGCGCCAGACGCTGGCGCAACAGGTTCATGCCGCTGTTGGAGTCGTCACTGTTGATCACCCCGCGACTGCCGTGAAAATCCACCAGGCTGCTGCGTGCATCGTCAGCACGGCTGAGGATCAGGCTGCAGTGACTGCCGGCACTGGCGTCCGGCAGTTCGTAACGTGGACGCCCGACGATGCGCACCCGATTGCGCAGCAAAGTCATCAGCGGATAGCCGCAGGTTTGCGTCAGCAACAGGTTGGGTGACAACCAGATATCGGGGAGCGACAGGCCTTCTGCATTCAGGCGGGCATGGCCGAGGTGCTCGAGGATGCGGGTGATCCAGCGTTCGCTGGCCGCACGAATGGGCTCGGGGGCGGTGTACATCAGCAGTTCGGCGAGGTGTTGGGTCATACACAGTGTCCCTGCAAATCAATAACCCTGTGGGGGGGGCGGTGGTGTTCTTCGGATCAGTGGAAGGGATGCTGCGGACTGTCGATCGGCCTGAACCCGTTCTGCCGCCACAACTGCCCATACCCCTGCACCAGAAACCCGCCACTGCGCGCCACCCATTGCTCGCGGTGCATCCGGTAAGCCTGGGGCAGGTCGTACCACGCCAGCTTCGGCAGGTCATGATGCACCAAATGAAAATTCAGATTCAGAAACAGCCAGCGCCACGGCCAACCGGCCTCGTTGAGCACGGTGCGCTGCTCCGGTTGCGCGTGCGGGCGGTGTTCATAGTAGGAGCGGATCAGCGCAATCGACAGCGCCGGCACACTGATCAGCAACAAGTAATGCCAGACCGGCAACACGCTGTAGCGGACGATGAACCACAGCATCAACAAGGTGAACGCGCCGTGGGTCAACCACATCAGCCAGGCCTGGCGTTCGCGGTTCTTCAGGCGTTGCAGCTCTTCACCGGCCAGCGTCAGTAACGCCAGCGGCGCACCGAGCAAAAAGCGCCCGAGCACGGTCTTGTTCAACCAGTGCAAGCTGCGCTCGAACAGCGAACTGCCCTGCCAGCGCGCCGCTGTCAGGTAACGGCTTTCCGGGTCGACACCGGGCACGGTCAGGTCTTCATCGCGGTGATGCAACAGATGGCTGTCACGGTACAAAGTGTACGGATACCACACGGCAAAGGGTGCGTAGCCGAGTAGCTTGTTGAGCCCTGTCCAGCGCGTCGGATGACCGTGCAGCAACTCGTGCTGCACCGACAGCCACAGGACCAGCAGCGGAATCAGCAGCAATGTACTCACGCTTCGACCGAGCCACTGGCTGTTGAGCAGGATGGCGAACCAACCGGCGTACACGCCGATCAGCAGCAACCAGGTAGGCCATTCGGTGCGGGCGGTGAAGCGTTGGCGCAGGGTTTCGATCTGTTGCCGGTGATCGGCGTCGAAGTAATGGGACATGGCGTGGCTCGGAACGGGAGTCTTCCCCTTCTGTGCAACGAGGCCGCTGAATCTTGCAGATTATTTTTGCGCTTGAGCGGGAGCCCGAGAACCGGGCCCCCGAGGGACATGATCAATGACCGAAAATATCGACTTTCTTGGCCTTCTTCTCCGCACGCTTTTCAATGGCGGTCTTGGCCGGTTTCTTCTTCGCGGCTTTCTTTGAATCCATACCTTTGGACATGATGCGTACTCCACTCACAGGGATGTAGGCTCAGGTATACACCTATCCTGCGTCGCCCGTTCTTTTATAATCGGCGCTTTGCCCGCCGACAGTCCGATCCCATGTCCGATACCCAGTACGTCCTGCTCGACGAGCCTTTGTGGCCGTTGATGAACAAGTTTTACCGCAGCCACCAATCGTCGATGAAGGCGGTACGCGATGCGCAATTGTGGGTGGCACGCCGCGAAGAGATCGTCGCCGCGCTGTGCTTGCGCCCGGTGGCGGGTGGACGCTGGTTGACGGGGTTGTTTGTCGATCCCGCGTGTCGTGAGCAGGGGATTGCCGCCGAGTTGATCGCGGCGGCCGTGCAGGGTGTGACAGAGCCGGTGTGGCTGTTCTGCCATCCGGACTTGCGCGGGTTTTATGAACGCCGCGGCTTCAGCTTCGACCCTGCCCTGCCCCAGGCGATGGCGGAACGGTTGAGCCGGTATGCACGGAGCAAGCCGATGATTGCAATGGGGCTGGAGCCATAAAGATCAAAATGTGGGGCATTGGAATGAAGGTTCTCAGAATCAGTCGTCCGCAGCGGGATCGAGATCCGGGAACATCACTTCGGTAAAACCGAACTTGCTGAAGTCGGTAATGCGCGACGGGTACAAGCGGCCGATCAGGTGATCGCACTCATGCTGCACCACCCGCGCATGAAAGCCAGACGCCACGCGCACGATCGGCTCGCCCTTGGGATCGAAGCCTTCGTAGCGAATCTGCTGATAACGATCCACCGCACCACGCAGACCGGGCACCGACAAGCAACCTTCGAAGCCCTCTTCTGTCAGCGGACTCAACGGCGTGATCAGCGGATTGATCAGGATTGTCTGCGGCACTGCTTCAGCCTCGGGATAGCGTTCGCTGTGCTCGAAACCGAAGATCACCAGTTGCAGATCGACGCCGATCTGCGGCGCAGCCAGCCCAACGCCGCCGACGCTTTCCATGGTCTGGAACATGTCATCGATCAGTTGCCACAGCTGCGGGCTGTCGAACATCTCGGCCGGCACCGGCGGGGCGATGCGCAGCAGGCGTTCGTCGCCCATTTTGAGGATTTCACGAATCATGATCAGGCTTCGTCAGTGTCCGGCTTGAGCGAGTGGTCGCGTCCCAGGCCCGAGACATGTTGTTTGGGGTGTTCATCGAGTTCGCCGGGGACTTTCTCGCCCTCATCCTTGCCCTCGCTGGACATGTGTTCAATCACCGCATTCATCTCGGCCCCAAGCAGCAGCACGGCGGCGGAAATATAGAAATACAGCAACAGCACGATGATCGCCCCGATGCTGCCATACATTGCATTGTAGTTGGCGAAGGTTTTGACATAGAACGCAAAGCCCAGCGAGGCGACGATCCACACCACCACAGCCAGCACCGAGCCTGGGGTGATGAAGCGGAATTCCTGTTTGACGTCGGGCATCACGTAGTAGATCAGGGCCACGGCGACCATCATCAGAATCACGATCACCGGCCAGCGCGCGATCGTCCACACCGTGACAATGACTTCTTCCAGGCCAACCTGCGCGGCAATCCAGCCCATCACCTGCGGCCCGAGCACCATCAGCGCAGCGGCGGCCAGCAGCATGCCGGCGATGCCGACGGTGTAAAAAATCGACAGCGGAAAGCGCTTCCAGATCGGCCGGCCTTCGACCACGTCATAGGCCGCGTTCATCGCGCTCATCATCAGGCGTACGCCGGCAGAGGCGGTGTACAGGGCGATGACAATACCGACCGAGAGCAAGCCACCCTTGGACTGCTGCAACTGATCGATCACCGGGTTGACCTGTTCGAGCGCCTGCGGCGGCAGCACCAGTTCCGATTGCAGACGCAGCCAGGTGAAGAAGTCCGGCAGGTGCAGGAAACCGATCAGGGCAATCAGGAACAGAATGAACGGGAACAGCGAGAACAGCATCTGGTAGGCCAGTGCCGAGGCGTAGGTCGACATCTCGTCGTCGATGAATTCAGTCACCGTGCGCACCATCACCCGGTGCAAGGGCAGACCTTTCATGTCTGGAAAAATCATTCGCGTCTCCTTTCGCCGCAAAACAGGTTGAAGTCGTGGCGACTCAGGGGCCGTTTTTTACATCACGGTAGCCTACTTGGCGACCTTCGTGGATGACCGTGGGGTTTTGACACAAAAACGGCCATCCTTGGATGGCCGTTCCTGTGTTTCGTTCAAGGCTGGATTACGCCTTGTCGATGGTTTTCTTCACTGCATCCTTGGCTTTGCCAACGGCTTGCTGGGCTTCGCCTTTTTTCTCTTGAACCTTGCCTTCGGCCTGCAGCTTGGTGTTGTCAGTGGCTTTACCAACACCTTGCTTGATGTTGCCGACCGCTTCGTTGGCCATGCCTTTTACTTTATCGCCAGTGCTACTCATGGTGTTTCTCCTTGGTGCATTGAAGGGGAAAAGTCAGTACGTAATGATTGACCGGGCGGGTTTGCCGCGAGTTTCATTTATTTTTGCCCTTCATTTCGTCGTGCAACACAGGTTGGGCTTTATGTTTGCCCCGCAAGCCCCGAGAATGCGCACCTATGGGCGCCGTGCGCCAACGATCAGATCCCGCAGGAATGTTATGAAACTCGATAAAAAGCAGGCCATTGCCCGTCGCAACCAGGAACTGGGCGGTGCTGTGCTCGGCACCAACAACTGCCACTTCGCCGAACTGAACCGCAACCGCAACATCTGGTGGTTCGACCTGCCGGTGTCGCGCCTGGCGATCGGTCAGTACGAGTGGATTCACCTGTTGATGCACACCCCGGCCACCGACGAACTGCTGCACCTGAAAGTGCCAACAGTGTTCCTGCGGGAAAAACTCGAAGGTCTGGTGATTCGCAATGAAGGCAAGCGCAAGGCGGCATTGAGCCTGGAACTGAGTGCAGACAAGGATTCGTATCTGCAGGACATGCGTCCGGCGGGGACCAACGTGAATTTCGCGCCGTTCCGCCAGTAACAGCAAAGCTTCGCGAGCACGCTCGCTCCCATATTTGACGGTATTCCAACTGACATGTGGGAGCGAGCCTGCTCGCGAAGACGGCCTCACCGTCACTACAAATCTACCGCCAGCCCCAACAAAAAGCCCCGCATCTGCGGGGCTTTTTATTCAGGCGGCGGACTTCGCCTTGATCTTCTTCAGCTCTTCGTCACGCAATTCGCGGCGCAGGATCTTGCCGACGTTGGTGGTCGGCAGCGCATCGCGGAACTCCACCGAACGCGGGACCTTGTAGCCGGTGACGTTGGCGCGCATGTGCTCCATCACGGTTTCCTTGGTCAGGGTCACGCCCGGCTTGGCGACGATGAAAATCTTGATCGCCTCGCCCGACTTCTCGTCCGGCACACCGATGGCAGCGCACTGCAACACGCCCGGCAGCGTCGCCAGCACGTCTTCCAGTTCGTTTGGATAGACGTTGAAACCGGAGACCAGAATCATGTCTTTCTTGCGATCGACAATGCGCATATAGCCATCGGGCTGGATCAGCGCGATGTCACCGGTCTTCAGCCAGCCTTCGCTGTCGAGGATCTCGTCGGTGGCTTCCTGACGCTGCCAGTAGCCCTTCATCACTTGGGGGCCTTTGACGCACAGTTCACCGATTTCGCCCATCGGCTGCTCGACACCGGCATCGTCGATGACTTTGCACAGGGTCGACGGCACCGGAATGCCGATGGTGCCGATCTGGATGTTCTGGATCGGATTGACCGTGGCCACCGGGCTGGTTTCGGTCATGCCGTAACCTTCGCAGATCGAGCAACCGGTCACCGCTTTCCAACGCTCGGCTGCGGCCAGTTGCAGGGCCATGCCGCCGGACAGGGTGACTTTCAGGTTGGAGAAATCCAGCTTGCGGAAGCCTTCGTTGTTGCACAGCGCCACGAACAGCGTGTTCAAGCCGACAAAGCCGCTGAACTTCCACTTCGACAGTTCCTTGACCATCGCCGGCAGGTCGCGCGGGTTGCTGATCAGGATGTTGTGGTTGCCGATCAGCATCATCGCCATGCAATGAAAAGTGAACGCATAGATGTGGTACAGCGGCAGCGGCGTGATCAGGATCTCGCAGCCTTCGTTGAGGTTCGAGCCCATCAGCGCCTTGCACTGCAGCATGTTGGCGACGAGGTTGCGGTGCGTCAGCATCGCGCCCTTGGCCACGCCGGTGGTGCCACCGGTATATTGCAGCACCGCGACATCACTGCTGTGCGGGTTGGCTTCAGCCACAGGCTGGCCCTGGCCCTTGCTCAGCACGTCGTTGAACTTGACGGCCTTGGGCAGGTGGTAGGCCGGCACCATCTTTTTCACGTACTTGATCACGCTGTTGATCAACAGGCGTTTGACCGGCGGCAGCAGGTCGGCGACTTCGGTGACGATGACGTGCTTGACGCCGGTTTTCGGCACCACGGTTTCCGCCAGGTGCGCCATGTTTGCCAGGCAGACAAGGGCTTTGGCACCGGAGTCGTTGAATTGGTGTTCCATTTCCCGCGCGGTGTACAGCGGGTTGGTGTTGACCACGATCAGCCCGGCGCGGATCGCACCGAAGACGGCGACCGGGTACTGCAGAACGTTGGGCAGTTGCACGGCGATTCGATCACCGGGCTGCAAGTCGGTATGCTGTTGCAGATACGCGGCAAATGCACCGGACAATTCGTACAGTTCACCGTAGGTGATTGTCTTGCCCAGGTTGCTGAAAGCCGGTTTGTTGGCGAAGCGTTGGCAAGATTGCTTCAACACTGCCTGAATATTCGGGTACTCGTCTGGATTGATGTCGGCAGCAATTCCAGCCGGGTATTTATCCTTCCAAAAGTCTTCGATCATGGAAGCCCACTCCTCAGCAACGCGAATTCTTCACCGCATTTGATGCGATTATTATTGGTGTGTGTTTTGTATTGGTGAATCTGGCTTTTAGATAGGCCGAGAAGTCACAAAGCGCGCCGAGAGTAGCAGCTTTGCCGAGGGCCGACTAGAGCCAAAAGCGGCCTCCATGGTCACTTTGATGACTCAAGACTTTCTAACAGTCATTTTAGAGCAAAAATCCTATAAACCCCTGAAAGCCCCGGTTTTTGGGGTCATCAAACAAAAATTCGCGAGCAGGCTCGCTCCCACAGGGACTACATCTATCCCTGTGGGAGCGAGTCTGCTCGCGAATGCGCGAAGCGCAGCCATCAAGGGCTACGCGATATCGCGCAACTCCCGCCGCAGAATCTTCCCGACGGGCGTCATCGGCAACGACTCGCGCAGCACGATGTGTTTCGGCACCTTGTAAGCGGTGAAATTCTCTTTGCAGTAGGCCTTGAGTTCTTCGAGGCTGATCCCGGCTTCCCGCGCCACCACAAACAGCTTCACCGCCTCCCCTGATCGCTCGTCCGGCACACCGATCACCGCGCAGTTGGCGACTTTCGGGTGGGCCATCACCACGTCTTCGATCTCGTTGGGGTACACGTTGAAACCGGAGACGATGATCATGTCCTTCTTGCGGTCGACGATGCGCACGAAACCGTCCGGGTCGATCACCGCAATGTCACCGGACTTGAACCAGCCCTCGGCGTCCAGCACTTCGGCGGTGGCTTCGGGTTTGTGCCAGTAGCCTTTCATGATCTGCGGGCCTTTGATGCACAGTTCGCCGCGCTCGCCCATCGGCTGCTCGACACCTTCGTCATCGATGACTTTCAGCAGCGTGCCCGGCACCGGCAGACCGACCGTGCCCAGACGCGACTTGTCGCCATACGGGTTGGTGCAGGCCACCGGCGAGGTTTCGGTCAGGCCGTAACCTTCGGTGATGCGGCAACCGGTGATCTGCTCCCAGCGCTCGGCGGTGGCCTTGACCAACGCAGTACCGCCGGAGTTGGTCAGCTTGAGGCTGGAAAAATCCAGGGTCTTGAAGTCCGGGTGATCCATCAGCGCAACGAACAGTGTGTTGAGCCCCAGCAGCGCCGAGAAGCGCCAGTTCTTCAGTTCCTTGATGAAACCTGCGATGTCCCGCGGGTTGGTGATGAGCACGTTGTGGTTGCCGGAAACCATCATGCACATGCAGTTCGCGGTGAAGGCATAGATGTGATACAGCGGCAGCGGCGCCACCATCACTTCCTGCCCTTCGCGCAATAATGGCTGGCCGTCAGGCCCCAACTGCGCGAGACACGCACGCACCTGCTGCATGTTCGCCACGAGATTGCCGTGGGTCAGCATCGCGCCTTTGGCCAGGCCGGTGGTGCCGCCGGTGTATTGCAACACGGCGATGTCGTCGAGGCCGACTTTCAGCGGCTTGATGCCCAGACCACGACCCAGGCGCAGCGCACTCTTGAACGAGATCGCCTGCGGCAGCGAATAGTCCGGAACCATTTTCTTCACTTTGCTGACCACGGTGTTGATCAGCCAGCCCTTGGCGGCGGGCATCAGGTCGCCCATCTTCGCTTCGATCAGGTATTGGATGTCCGTGTCGGGCAGCACTTCCTGGACCTTCTGCCCGAACATGTTCAGGTACACCAGCGCCCGGGCACCGGAGTCCTTGAACTGGTGACGCATCTCACGCGCGGTGTACAGCGGGTTGGTGTTGACCACGATCAGCCCGGCGCGCAAGGCACCGAACACGGCAATCGGATATTGCAGGACATTGGGCATCTGCACCGCAATGCGATCGCCCGGCACCAGATCGGTATGCGCTTGCAGATAACCGGCGAAGGCGGCGCTCTGGCGTTCGAGCTCAGCGTAAGTCAGGGTCACGCCCATGTTGCTGAACGCCGGACGGTCCGCGAACTTCTTGCAGGAACGCTCAAACACCTCGATCACCGACTTGAACTCGCCCATGTCGATGTTCAGCGGTACGCCAGCGGGGCGTTTATCATTCCAGAAATCAGGTTGCATTGTTCTTGTCCTCTTTACCTGAATCGATCCGGGAGCCGCTTTTCTGTCGTTTTGCTCTTGTTCCTTAAAAGCGAAAAGCACAAAGCGGAGCTTCACGGACACTAGCAGTTATGGCCATTGAGGCAAATATGGGCGATGGCGACATTGATCGTATGAATCTTCCTGCCGTGGCGTGGGCTGATCGGACGCGCTATACAATGCAACGACTGCGGGCCGTTACCGCTCGATAAAAAGGAATTGCCATGATCCACCACGCCTTCTGGCTGGACGCGAGTGACCGCAGCCGCCTGTTCGTCAACCAGTGGCTGCCGGCCGCGCCATTGAAGGCGGTGATCCTGCTGGCCCACGGCATGGCCGAACACAGCGCACGCTACGAGCGGCTGGCAGAAGCGTTTTGCGCACAAGGTTACGGTGTCTACGCACCGGACCTGCGCGGCCATGGCAAGACCGCCAACCACGGAACACTCGGGCATTTCGCCGATGACGATGGCTGGTGCAAGGTGATCGGCGATCTGGCCAGCCTCAATCAGCACATCGGCCAGCAACATCCCGACGTGCCGATCATCCTGCTCGGGCACAGTATGGGCAGCTACCTCGCCCAGGGCTATCTGCTGCACCACAGCGCCAGCCTGCACGGGGCGATTCTCAGTGGCTCGAACTTTCAGCCGGTGGCGCTCTATGGCGCGGCGCGGCAGATCGCCCGTCTCGAGAAACTGCGTCAGGGCGCCAAAGGGCGCAGTGCGTTGATCGAGTGGTTATCGTTCGGCTCGTTCAACAAAAAATTCAAACCGGCGCAGACGCCGTTCGACTGGCTGAGCCGCGACCCGGTCGAGGTCGACCTGTACGCCAATGACCCGTTGTGCGGCTTTCGCTGCACCAATCAATTGTGGATCGATCTGCTCGGTGGCTTGCAGCAAATCAGCAAAGCGTCCAATCTCGCCCAGATCGACCCGGGCCTGCCGCTGCTGGTGATCGGCGGTGAATGTGATCCGGTGAGCGAAGGCAAGCGTCTGACAGATCTGGCCGGTGCGTTGCGCACAGCCGGCAGCCAGAACCTGCAACTGAAGATCTACCCGCAGGCGCGGCACGAATTGTTCAATGAAACCAATCGCGACGAAGTGATTGCCGATGTGCTGACCTGGATCGACCAGGCGCTGAGCCATCGTCGGCCTCACCGCAGCGAATAATTTTTGTGGATTCACTTTAATCCGTCACAGGAATCAAGACCGATGACCCAGGTTACCAACATCCCTTACGAAGCCCTCGAAGTCGGGCAGACCGCCAGCTACAGCAAAACCGTCGAAGAGCGCGACATTCAGCTGTTCGCCGCGATGTCGGGCGACCACAACCCGGTGCACCTGGACGCCGAGTTCGCCGCCGCCAGCATGTTCAAGGAACGCATCGCTCACGGCATGTTCAGCGGCGCACTGATCAGCGCTGCCGTTGCGTGCGAGCTGCCTGGGCCGGGCACCATCTACATCGGTCAGCAAATGAGCTTTCAGAAGCCGGTAAAGATCGGCGACACCCTGACCGTGCGCCTGGAAATTCTCGAGAAGCTGCCGAAGTTTCGCGTGCGCATCGCCACGCGCGTGTTCAACCAGCGTGATGAGCTGGTAGTGGATGGCGAGGCTGAGATTCTCGCGCCGCGCAAGCAACAGACCGTGACGCTGCCGACTCTGCCGGCGATCAGCATCGGTTAAGCAGTTACGCAAAAAAGTGGGAGCGAGCCTGCTCGCGAAAGGGCCGGGTCAGCAACAACCTCGTTGCATGACACACCGCATTCGCGAGCAAGCCCGCTCCCACAGTTTTTTCAGTGAAGCTTACGAACGGGCGCGAGCCTGGTTACGCAGGGCTTTGACCTGATCGTGATTGCGTTGCACGCCATGGTATTGGCGCTCGACCAGATCACGAATACCGACCAGGTTGTGCTTGTTGATTTTCTCGATGGCTTCACGATAAGCCTTCAGGGCGTGGTCTTCACCGCGCTCGGCTTCGTTGAGTACCGCCTCCTCGTCTTTGCCGGTGAACATGGCTTTGACGTCGACCCAACGACGGTGCAGGTCGCCGCTGACACTGGTAGAGGTTTCCGGATCACCGCCCATCGAACGCACGGTGGCCTGCAGTTCAGCCGCTGCTGTAGCGCAATCAGCTGAGCGCTTGGCGAACAGCGCCTTGAGTTCCGGATGCTTGATGTCTTCAGCGCAAGTCTTGAACCCTTCCTGACCGTCCTTGCTGGTTTCGATCAGGTCGTTGAGTACGGAGATGGCTTCTTTATTCATGTCGGTCATTTTTCAATTCCTTGCGATCGGTGGAAGATGCAAGGGTTATTGCAGTGTGCGTGCCAGTTTTTAAAATTGATTTTTTCCTTTATTTATCAATCACTTAAAAATAAATGAACCATCTGTATCACGGTTATTTGCATGAACTGTCATTTGGCCTGCATGCAGAATGCCTGTATTTTCCAGACTGTCTTGAAACCCGATGATTGTCGCTGATGAATCCTGAAAAGCTTGAACTGCTGATCACCCGTGAAATGCCCTTCGGCAAGTACCAGGGCCGGATCATTGCCGACCTGCCGGGGCCGTATCTGAACTGGTTTGCCCGCGAAGGCTTCCCGCACGGTGAACTCGGCGGGCTACTGGCGCTGATGCACGAAATCGACCATAACGGTTTGTCTGACCTGCTCGAACCACTACGCGCCAAACATGGCAAACCTGCCCCGCGCCACTGAAGCGCCCCCCTCCCTGGAACCGAGCCGATCATGCCTGACAACACCCGCCGTGCCCGTGACGAAGCGTTCTGGCAGACCTTCGCCGACCGCTATGAAGCGCAAACCGGCCCGCTGAACCTGGAGAACGGTTATTTCGGACGCATGTCGCGCACGGTGATCGAGGACTACCAGCGCAATATCGAGCAGATCAACACCAGCAACTCGGTGTATGTGCGCCAGCGTTTCGAACAGCACGACAGCCTCGACATCCGTGCGCAACTGGCGGAGATGATCGGCGTGCGAGCGCAGAGCGTGGCCTTCACCCGCAACGCCAGTGATGCGCTGCAGTCGCTGATCCGCAATTACAACCGTCTGCAACCCGGCGACCAGGTGCTGATCTGCGACCTCGAATACGACACGGTCAAAGGGGCCATGCGCTGGCTGGCACGGCATCGCGGCGTGGACGTGATCGAAATCAGCCACACCCACCCGGCCAGTTTCGACAGCCTGCTGGACACGTACCGCGAAACCTTCATCCGTTATCCGAAACTCAAGCTGATGGCGCTGACCCATGTCACCCACCGCACCGGACTGGTGATGCCGGTACAGGCGATCGCCGCGCTGGCGAAACAACACGGGGTGGACATCATCCTCGACGGCGCCCACGCCCTCGGCCAGATCGAGTTCAACCTCGAAGCACTGGGCATCTCGTTTGCCGGGTTCAACCTGCACAAGTGGATTGGCGCGCCGCTGACCCTGGGTTTTCTGTACATCGCCCCACAACGCCTTGCCGACATCGATCCGGACATGGGCGAAATGCACTTTCCGGCCAGCGATATCCGCGCCCGTACGCCGTACAGCACGCCGAACATTCCGGCGCTGATGACCCTGCCACTGGTGTTCGAGGAGCACCGCTCGCTCGGCGGCGCGGCGGCCAAAGGCGCGCGACTCAATTACCTGCGCAACCTGTGGGTCAGCGCGGTGCGGCACCTGCCGGGGATCGAAGTCATGACCCCGGACGATCACCGCCTGTATTGCGGCATCACCTCGATGCGCTTCACCCGCCACGCCGACCAACAGGCGATGGTCGAGCGACTGCTCAACGAGTACAACCTGTTCACCGTGGTGCGCAACGGTGCGGCGAGCGGGCCGAGCATCCGCATTACACCAGGGCTGACCACCACCGCTGCCGACATGCAGACGCTGACCCGCGCCCTTAACGAGCTACGCTGATCCGCTCACACGGTGTACTTGTCGAAGTCTTCGGGTTTGATCTGCGATGAGGCGGCAAAGGTGTCGATGCCGATGGTCAAGTGTCCGAAAAATCCATCCTCGTGAGAGTCACGGCCGATCGGCCACACGGTCAGGGTCGAGCCTTCGCCCCCGCCGTTCGCGTAATAGCTGTCTTCGGCATTGTTCAAGGGTGACGAAGCCCGCCCGCGATAATCCCGGGCATTGAGCACCGAGCGGGAAACCACTTCGGGGAAATACAGCTGCCCGACCCAGGCGACGTTGCGCTCCTCGAGATATTCACTGCCGGCCACGATGCGCACCGCGACGTGAATGTGCAGTGCGCGACCAGCGTAGAACCCCGGATAGATCGTGGTGAACCGTGCCCGTCCCAGGTGATCGCAGAACTGGCTGCCGCGCAGGTAGGTGTCATCGTCGGTGCGCGGGATCGAACCGATGGCATCGGTGCCGACTTCCAGATCCGGATTGATCCGACTCCACCCCGAGTAGGCGCCCCGCGCGTTGCAGTGCCAGATATCGACCAGCGCCCCACTCACCGGCTCGCCGGTCATGGCGTCGACGATGCTCAGGCGCAGCAGCAATGGCAACCCTTCGGCGCCTTCGCTGATGTCGCGGCGCAGCAGCTTGGGATTGCGGAAGTACGGCCCGGCGATTTGCTCGGGGGCCAACTGATAGATCGGTTGTGGCGATGAGGCTGAAGTATCTCGTTCCATGACACGTTCTCTCTTCCATAAGATGAACGCAGATTAACGACGCACGAGGCTCTCGGTGCGGTAACTATGTATCGCGCCATGTCTCATGACTTTTTCCGGGCAAAAAAAAACGGTGCACCGACCAAGCGCACCGTAAAGCCGTAGAACACACAACGAAGTGTCAGGTAAAACTTTCAATCCAGCAGCATCAGTCCAGCAGCGCCAGGGCCTCGGCGGTGCATTCCTGAATGCGCGCCCAGTCGCCGTTCTTGATCCACTCAGGATCAAGCATCCAGCTACCGCCCACGCACATGACGTTTTTCAGCGCCATATAGCTCTTGATGTTGGCCGGGCCGACGCCGCCAGTCGGGCAGAATTTCACTTCGCCGAACGGGCCGCCAAGCGCCTTGATTGCCGCCACACCGCCGCTGACTTCAGCCGGAAACAGCTTGAAGCGGCGATAACCCAGGCCATAGCCTTCCATGATGCCGGAGGCGTTGCTGATGCCGGGCAACAGCGGGATCGGGCTGTCGACGCTGGCTTCGAGCAGGTCACGGGTGATGCCGGGGGTGACGATGAATTGCGAACCCGCCGCTTCGGCAGCCGCGAGCATGTTGCGATCGAGCACGGTGCCGGCGCCGGTCATCAGTTCCGGACGCTGCTCGCGCAGGATCTGGATCGCCTTGAGACCGAACTGCGAACGCAGGGTCACTTCCAGCGCCGTCAGGCCACCGGCCGCCAAGGCGTCGGCCAACGGCAGCACGTCCTGTTCACGGGCGATGGTGATCACCGGCAGGATCCGCGCCTTGGCGCAGAGGCTGTCGATCAGGGCAACTTTGTCCGCCATGGAAACGGTCGGGGATGGGGTTGTCATAGCGGCTGTTCCTTGGCTCATGGGCACCAGTAAATCTCTAACGTAGGTTGCAGAAACGCGCGAACCGGCATGGCCGCGACGTCGTCGGATGCCAGTGCGGCATTCAGGGTGGTCAGTTTCGATTGACCGGAAATCGACAGAATCCTGTGCTTCGCCGAAGCCAGCAGCGCGCGGCTCATGGTCAGGCGCTGACGCGGCACACTTGGCGCCAGCATCGGCCAGCAGCGACGGGTACCGTCCGCCTGTAGCGCTTCAGTCAGGTTCGGGCTGTCCGGGAACAGCGACGCGGTATGCCCGTCATCGCCCATGCCCAGCACCAGCACATCGATCGGCGGCAGTTCGGCGAGCAAGCGGTCGGCTTGTTCAGCAGCCTGCTCGACGTTGGCCGCCGCGCTGTAAAGGCTGAGGAACTGCGCCTTGGCGGCCGGCCCCTTGAGCAGATACTGCTTGAGCAGACCAGCGTTGCTGTCGGCGTGCTCGACCGGCACCCAGCGCTCGTCGGCGAGGGTCACGACGACCTTCGACCAGTCCAGTTCCTGCTTGGCCAGGTGCTGGAAAAACGCTACCGGGCTGCGACCGCCGGACACCACCAGCACCGCATTGCCGCGAGCGCCGATGGCTTCATTCAGTTGCTTGGCCACGTTCAACGCCAGACCTTCGGCCAACAGCGCCGGGTTCTTGAACTGGTGGGCGTGCACGCCCGCAGGCAGTTTCACATCAGATATCGCCATACCACGACCTCCCGTCCCGCGTGATCAGTGCAATCGAGCTCATCGGCCCCCACGACCCGGCCGCATACGGCTTGGGCGCGTCACCGGATTTTTTCCACCCGGCGATCAACTGGTCACACCACTTCCACGCGGCTTCGATTTCATCTTTACGGACAAACAGGTTCTGATTGCCGTTCATCACTTCCAGCAACAACCGCTCGTAGGCGTCGGGGATCCGCGCGCTGCGCCAGGTGTCGGAGAAATTCAGTTGCAGCGGACCGCTGCGCAGTTGCATGCCCTTGTCCAGGCCCTGTTCCTTGGTCATCACGCGCAAGGAAATGCCTTCGTCCGGTTGCAGACGGATGATCAATTTGTTGCTGATCTGCAGGCGTTGTTCCGGCGCGAAGATGTAGTGCGACGGTTCCTTGAAGTGGATGACAATCTGCGACAGTTTCTGCGGCATGCGCTTACCGGTACGCAGGTAGAACGGCACACCGGCCCAGCGCCAGTTGCGGATATCGGCACGCAGGGCAACAAAGGTTTCGGTGTCGCTCTGGGTGTTGGAGTTCGGTTCTTCCAGGTAGCCCGGGACGGACTTGCCTTCGCTGTGACCGGCAATGTACTGACCACGAACCACTTGCGTGGTCAGGCCTTCCGGGCTGATCGGCGCCAGGGCCTTGAGCACTTTCACCTTCTCGTCACGGATACTGTCGGCGGACAGATCGGCCGGCGGGTCCATGGCGATCAGGCACAGCAGCTGCAGCAGGTGGTTCTGGATCATGTCGCGCAGTTGGCCAGCCTTGTCGAAGTAGCCCCAACGGCCTTCGATGCCGACCTTCTCGGCCACGGTGATTTCCACGTGGGAGATGTAATTCTGGTTCCACTGGGTTTCGAACAGACTGTTGGCGAAACGCAGGGCGATCAGGTTCTGGACGGTCTCTTTGCCCAGGTAGTGGTCAATGCGGTAGGTGCGGTTCTCCGGGAAGAACTGCGCCACGGCGTCGTTCACTTTGCGCGAAGATTCCAGATCTGAGCCGATCGGCTTTTCCAGCACCACGCGGGTATTTTCTGCCAGACCGACTTTCGCCAGGTTCTCGCAGATCGCGCCGTACACCGCCGCCGGGGTGGCGAAGTAGGCAATCATGCGTTGGGCGCTGCCTGCCAGTTCGGCCAGCGCCACGTAATCTTCAGCCTTGAGGAAGTCGACGTGCAGGTAGCTCAGGCGCGCCAGAAAGCGCTCGGCCACGGCCTCGTCCAGCTCTTTGCCAACGTAACGGCGCAATTCGGCGGCGATGAACGCCAGGTGCTGCTGCTCGGTGCCGTCTTCACGGGCCAGCGCGATGATGCGCGTGTCCTCATGCAGCAGGTCGGCGCCATCAAGGTGATAAAGGGCAGGAAACAGCTTGCGCAGGGCCAGATCGCCGAGAGCGCCGAACAAGGCAAAGGTGCACGGTTCAACCGTAATCGAAGGCATGATGTTTGTTCTTTTATCAAGTTAAGCTACAAATACCTTTTTTCAAGGCATCACTCAAGGGAAAATGTAGTAATAACCACAACATTTTCGCAAAATACAGATTCCGAGTGGTGGTCGGTCGGAGCCATCAGTAGGATAGGCCACCGTCACGGGCCACATCAAAGGCCCAATTTGCATAGCCCGGCGCACCTTTGCGCAGGTGAATTAGGAATTCCATATGGACCGCGTGCGAAATTTACTGGAACAGATCCAGAGTCGCCTTGAAGAGCTGAACAAGGCCGAACGCAAAGTCGCCGAGGTGATCCTGCTCAACCCGCAGCAGGCCACCCGCTTCAGCATCGCCGCCCTCGCCCAGGCGGCGTCGGTGAGCGAGCCGACGGTCAACCGTTTCTGCCGTTCGTTCGGTGTCAGCGGCTACCCTGAACTCAAGCTGCAACTGGCGCAGAGCCTGGCCAGTGGCGCGGCGTATGTCAGCCGTGCGGTCGAGGCCGATGACAATCCCGAGGCGTACACGCAGAAGATCTTCGGCAGCGCCATCGCCTCGCTGGACAGCGCTTGCCAGGCGCTGGACCCGAACCTGATCAGCCGCGCCGTCGACCTGTTGATTCAGGCGCGGCAGATCCACTTCTTCGGCCTCGGCGCTTCGGCGCCGGTGGCGCTGGATGCGCAGCACAAATTCTTCCGTTTCAATCTGGCGGTCACCGCGCATGCCGATGTGCTGATGCAGCGAATGATTGCGTCGGTGGCGCACACCGGCGAACTGTTCGTGATCATTTCCTACACCGGGCGTACGCGTGAACTGGTGGAAGTGGCACGCATTGCTCGGGAGAACGGGGCTTCGGTGCTGGGTCTGACGGCGGAGAATTCGCCGCTGGCCAAGGCGAGTACCTTGAGCCTGAATATTCCGCTGCCGGAAGACACCGACATTTATATGCCGATGACGTCACGGATCATTCAGTTGACCGTGCTTGATGTGCTGGCGACCGGGATGACCTTGCGTCGTGGCGTGGATTTCCAGCCGCATCTGCGCAAGATCAAAGAGAGTTTGAATGCCAGCCGGTATCCGGTGGGTGACGAGTTCAACTGATCCAGAATCTCGGCTGATTGATCCGGCCTCTTCGCGAGCAAGCCCGCTCCCACACTCGACTGTATTTCTCCAGATGGAATGCAGTCACCTGTGGGAGCGGGCTTGCTCGCGAAGGGGTCAGCCGACTCACCGAAAATCTAGGCCGCCGCCCACGCCTGCAAGCTCAAATGCGCTTTCTCTCCCGGCGCCAGATGCAGGCTGTCCGTCCCACCCGCCGCCGCTTCGACACAGACAAACTCCCACACTCGACTGTATTACTCCAGATGGAATGCAGCCCCCTGTGGGAGCGGGCTTGCTCGCGAAGGGGTCAGCCGACTCACCGAAAATCTAGGCCGCCGCCCACGCCTGCAAGCTCAAATGCGCCTTCTCTCCCGGCGCCAGATGCAGGCTGTCCGTCCCACCCGCCGCCGCTTCGACACAGACAAACTCGCTCACCTCATCCCAGCTCACGCCCAGCAACGGCCGCGAACCCGGATGCCAGACCACCGTGTCGGCGCTGTCGCCCGTATCAATGCACAGCTCGCGCTGCCAGGCGTGATCTTTCAGTTGCAATTCGCCGTCATGCTGGAACACCCGCTGACAACCGCCATCGACGCGCAATTCGCCTTCCTGCTGGCAAGACTGGCGGCTCAACTGGTCATATCCTTGCGCGCCTTCGAGCCCAGACAGCGCTATCTCACCGACATCGCCAATACGCCAGTAAGCATGCAAAGCCTGGCTCAACTGGCACGGCATGTCGTCCTGATGCTCGGTGCTCAGGCGCAAGTCCATGCGTTCGCCCAGGTGGGCGTGCAGGTCTGCCTGCCAGTCGCACAACTGCAACTGCCAATGCAGGCGCACGCCATCGTCGGCACTGCTGCTGTCGATCAGTTTCCAGTCGAGGAGCCGCGCCCAGCCATGGGACGGCCAGGCGTTTTCGCTCGGATGACGGCCATACCACGGCCAGCACACCGGCACGCCACCGCGAATGGCACCGACATGCGGCCACTTCGCCGCACACCACAACCACGGTTTCTGTCCGCGTGGCTGAAAGTGCAGCAATTGCGCGCCCTGACGACTGAACACCGCCTGGCACAGCGGATGATCAATCACCAGCACATCGCGCATCTGATAGCGCTCCCAGGCGAACACCGGTTGTTCACGCAGGGATTTGAAGAAGCGTTGCAGCGGATGCTCATGCATTGGCCACGGTCCTGAACTCGTCTTTCACAGGGGGGCGCCTGTCCCCAAAAAAAAGCGGACAGCCTTGGCCGTCCGCAAATATGCGCACATAGAGAGGAGCTTATCGCAGACGCGTTAGAACACCGACTGAATTTTCAGGCCAGCGACCAAAGCGTTGTCCACCGCATCAACACCGCCCGGATGGGTGATGTATTGCAGGTTAGGACGCACCGTCAGCCAGTTGGTGACGTGGAAGCCGTAGTTGATCTCGTAGTTGTATTCAGTATCACGAATTGGCGAGAACACCGGATTGTCGTAATCCGAGACACCGTTGGAAGCATTCAGCAGCTCGGCGTTTTTCTTCACATCATCGTTGACGTGGATACGCGCCGCACCGATGCCAACGTCATCCTTCGGACGCGCGTCGAACGGGCCTTTGTAGACAAACATCAGCGACTGGTAGTTGTCGATGAAGTTGGTGTCCTTGTCGTGGAAGGTCGCGTTGGCGGCAATGTTCAGACCGCGAGTCACATCACCGTTGTGGCTGGTGAGTTGCTGCTGCGCGACGAACCAGTAACCGTGCTTGCTGTTGTGTACGCGGTAGGCATCACCGGTGGTCGCTGCGTCGTTGCCGTTGGCGTCTTCACGCACGTCATTGGCGTCAGCGGTGCTCTTGTAGTAACCGACACGGTATTCGCCCGGCAGGCTGTTGACCTTAGGCGACCAGACCAGCTCGACCGGCAACACAGTACCGGCGGTGCCGCTGCCGCTGAGTTTGAAACCGTTGCCGTGTTCCAGTTGCGACGGGTTCTGGTTGTACGCGCCGATTTGTGCGTAGAGCTCGTCGTTGATGTTGTACTTCACGCGGATCGCGGCCTGGCTGACAGGCCAGTTGTACCAGATGTTGGTCGCCCAGTTACCCACTTGCGAGCCGCAGAACGCCAGGTTCTGGAATTCGCACGGGAAGGTATTGAAGTCTTCGCCTTCACCGAAGTAACCGGCCTTGACGTCGAGCTTGTTGTCGAAGAACTGGTGCTGAATCCACAACTGGGTCAGACGCACCATGTGGCCACGACCGTAGACTTCCTGCGACGACGACAAGGTGCCGGCACGGGGATCGCCAACACGGTCGTTGGAGATGTTTTGACCGTTACGGTTGGTCAGCTGGATCTTGGCCTGAGTGTTGTCCCAGCCCCAGAGCTTTTGCAGGTCCAGCGCCACGCCCAGACCGAACTGGTCGCTGTAGCGGCCGGTCTTGTCGTCGTTATAGCCGCCATGCAGGTTGGCGCCCATTTCCCCGACGTAATCAGCTTTGATGTCGATACCTTGCTCGATCAGCTTGGTACGCTCGCCACCCCAGTCGCCAGTCATCCATTTCGAATCGGAGCTGAATGCATCGGCAGCCATTGCATTGCCGGCCAGCACCAATGCCGCCGCAGCTGACACTTGGCAGATCAACCGGGCATTGACGTGTTTCTTTTTCATCCCTACATCCTCGTCTTTATTGTTATTAACTGTTTTTTTCCAACGTGGTTTACATAAAAGTGCGGTGAACGACAGGCCGAACACCACTTTTCCCCTGTGGGAGCGGGCTTGCTCGCGAAGGCGTCATGTCAGTCGACATATGTATTGCCTGACACTCCGCTTTCGCGAGCAAGCCTGCTCCCACCTTGTTCTTCAGCGGCCCTTGAATTGCGCCACGTTCGCCGACCGCGCTTCGGTTTGCGCCTGGCCCGCAACGCCCAGACGCTCGCCAGTCTTGGCATCAAACAACAACACTTTCGACGGATCGAACTGCAGTGTCAGGGTCTCGCCCACCTGCGGTGCCACGTCCGGTGCCAGACGACAGCAGACCTTGGTTTCATTCAGGTTGACGAACACCAGGGTGTCCGGACCGGTCGGCTCGGTGACCTGCACCTCGGCCTTGATGCTCGGCAGGCCATTGCCCTCGCCGTTCGCCAGGACGATCTGCTCCGGGCGCAGGCCGAGGATCACTTCGCGATCTTCCAGCCCGGCGTCCTGCATGCTCATCGGCAACTCACAACGCGCCTGACCGCTGTCGAGCAGCGCCAGCAGGCGACCGTCCTTGCGTTGCAGGCGCAGCGGGATGAAGTTCATCGGCGGCGAACCGATGAAGCTCGCCACGAACAGGTTGGCCGGATCGTTGTAGATCTCTTTCGGCGTGCCGAACTGCTGGATGATCCCGTCCTTCATCACCGCCACTTTGTCGCCCAGGGTCATCGCTTCGATCTGGTCGTGGGTCACGTAAACGGTGGTGGTTTTCAGACGCTGGTGCATCAGCTTCATTTCGGTGCGCATCTCGACGCGCAGCTTGGCGTCGAGGTTGGACAGCGGTTCGTCGAACAGATAAATCTTCGGCCGCCGCGCCAGCGCACGGCCCATCGCCACACGCTGTTGCTGACCACCGGAGAGCTGGCCCGGCTTGCGATTGAGCAGGTGTTCGATCTGCAGCAGCTTGGCTACGCGTGCCACTTCTTCATCGATCGCTGACTGCGGCATCTTGCGGATCTTCAGACCGAACTCGATGTTCTCGCGCACGCTCATGGTCGGGTACAGCGCGTAGGACTGGAACACCATGGCGATGTCGCGATCCTTCGGGCTCATGCCGCTGACGTCCTGATCGCCGATCATGATCGCGCCACCGGTGATGGTTTCGAGGCCGGCGATGCAGTTCATCAGGGTCGACTTGCCGCAGCCCGACGGACCGACCAGGATCAGGAACTCACCGTCCTTGATCGACAGTTCGATGTTCTTCAGGGTGTCCGGCAGGCCGGCACCGTAGGTCTTGTTTACGTTGCGAAGTTCGAGCGTTGCCATGATTACCCCTTGACTGCGCCGGCCGTCAGCCCGCGCACGAAATACTTGCCTGCGACCACATAGACCAGCAGGGTCGGCAGCCCGGCGATCATCGCCGCTGCCATATCAACGTTGTATTCCTTGGCGCCGGTGCTGGTGTTGACCAGGTTGTTCAGCGCGACCGTAATCGGCTGCGAATCACCGCTGGAGAACACCACACCAAACAGGAAGTCGTTCCAGATCTGGGTGAACTGCCAGATCAGGCAGACCATGATGATCGGGGTCGACATCGGCAGAATGATGCGGCGGAAAATCGTGAAGAAACCCGCGCCATCCAGACGTGCAGCTTTGACCAGTGCATCAGGAATGCTCACGTAGTAGTTACGGAAGAACAGCGTAGTAAACGCCAGACCGTAAACCACGTGGACAAACACCAGGCCAGTGGTGGTGCTTGCCAGGCCCATCTTGCCGAGGGTGAACGACGCCGGCAGCAACACGGTCTGGAATGGCAGGAAGCAGCCGAACAACAGCAGACCGAAGAACAACTGCGAACCACGGAAGCGCCAGAACGACAGCACGTAACCGTTCAACGCACCGATGGCGGTGGAGATGATGACCGCAGGAACGGTGATCTTGATCGAGTTCCAGAAGTAACCGTCGACTGTGGCCCAGGCCTTGACCCAGCCGATGCCGCTGACCACGGTCGGCCAGCTCAGCAGGTTGCCGGTGCTGATGTCTTCCGGGGTCTTGAAGCTGGTCAGCAGCATCACCACCAGCGGGATCAGGTACAGCAATACCGCGAGGATCAGCACCGCGTAGATCGCCACGCGGCTCAGGCTGAAGGCAGGTTTGGCAGCGAGACTAGTCATTGCGCTTGGTCCTCAGCTCGGAATACAGGTAAGGCACGATGATCGCGAGGATCGCACCGAGCATCAGAATTGCACTGGCCGAGCCCATGCCCATCTGGCCGCGACTGAAGGTAAAGGAATACATGAACATCGCTGGCAGGTCGGAGGAATAACCCGGACCACCGGCGGTCATCGCCGCGACCAGGTCGAAGCTCTTGATCGCGATGTGCGCCAGGATCATTACCGCACTGAAGAACACCGGACGCAGGCTTGGCAGCACCACTTTCCAGTAGATGGTCGGCATGCTCGCGCCATCGATCTGCGCCGCACGGATGATCGATTGATCAACGCCACGCAGGCCGGCAAGGAACATCGCCATGATGAAGCCCGAGGCTTGCCACACAGCGGCGATCACCAGGCAATAGACCACGCGATCAGGGTCGATCAGCCAGTCGAGACGGAAACCTTCCCAGCCCCAGTCACGCAATAATTTGTCCAGGCCCATGCCCGGGTTGAGCAGCCATTTCCACGCGGTACCGGTGACGATCATCGAGAGCGCCATCGGGTACAGGTAAATGGTGCGGATAAAGCCTTCGCGACGGATGCGCTGGTCGAGGAACACCGCCAGCAGCACGCCGATCACCAGGGTGATGCCGATGAACATGCCACCGAACACCGCGAGGTTCTTGCTCGCCACCCACCAGCGGTCGTTGTCGAACAGCCGTGCGTATTGCGCCAGCCCCGCCCACTTGTAGTTCGGCAGGAAGGTCGAGGTGGTGAACGACAGCACGAACGTCCACAGGATGTAGCCATAGAAGCCCACCAGCACGATGAACATGCTCGGCGCCAGCACCAGTTTCGGTAGCCAGCGCTGCAGCGCATCGAACGGCGAGGCCTTGCTGAACACAGCAACAGAACTCATGGGAAAATCCAGTACAGGGAATAAAACTACGGTGAGTTCCCTTGTGGGAGCGGGCTTGCTCGCGAAATCGGTGTGTCAGTCGACGGATGGAGCAACTGACACGACGCCTTCGCGAGCAAGCCCGCTCCCACAGGGAGGGGCCTGCGCTACTGACGGTTACTTGGCTGACTGCACCGCTGCGCCGAGTTTCTTCGCAGCATCGGCCGGGTCGGCTTTCGGGTCGTTGATGTAGTTGGTCACGACATCAAAGAACGCGCCCTGCACGGCCAGCGTGGTCGCCATGTTGTGCGCCATGCTTGGCTGCAGGCCGCCGGACTTGGCGTCCGCCAGGAAGTCCTTGGCAGCGGTCTGGGCGCAGGAATCGAAGCCGAGCTTGTCCATGTTGTTCAACATGTCGTTGCGAACCGGGATCGAGCCTTTGTTGATGCTGAAGACTTTCTGGAAGTTTTCACCCAGCACCACTTTGGCGATGTCCTGCTGACCGGCCGCGGTGCCCGCGTCCTTCTGCTTGAACACAGCAAGGGAGTCGATGTTGTAGGTGAACGCCTTGTCGGTGCCCGGGAACGCTACGCACTCGTAGTCCTTGCCGGCGACTTTCTTGGCGGCGGTCCATTCGGACTTGGCCCAGTCACCCATGATCTGCATGCCGGCCTTGCCGTTGATGACTTTCGCCGCTTCCAGGTTCCAGTCCTGGCCTTTGCCGTCCTGGTCCATGTAGGTTGCGACTTTCTTCAGTTCGGTCAGGGCCTTGACCATTTCCGGGCCGGTCAGCGCCTTGTTGTCCAGATCGACCAGGGCTTTCTTGTAGCCATCAACTCCCATGACCGAGAGCACCACGGCTTCGAACACGGTGCTGTCCTGCCAGGGTTGACCGCCGTGGGCCAGCGGGATGAAGCCCGCAGCCTTGAGCTTGTCGCCGGCGGCGTAGAATTCTTCGAGGGTGGTCGGGTTCTTGGTGATACCGGCTTTCTTGAAGACTTCCGGGTTGATCCACAGCCAGTTCACGCGGTGAATGTTCACCGGCACGGCCACGTAATCACCGTCGTACTTCACGGTATCGGAGACTTTCTTGTCGAGCAGGCTGTCCCACTTTTCCGACTTGGCGACGTCTTTCAGCACGTCGGTGTCGAGCAGACCGGTGGACGCCCATTCCTGGATGTCCGGGCCTTTGATCTGGGCGACGCCTGGCGGGTTACCGGCCACGGCGCGGCTTTTCAGCACAGTCATGGCAGTTGCACCGCCACCGCCGGCGACAGCGCCGTCTTTCCAGGTGAAACCGTCTTTTTCGACTTGGGCCTTGAGCACATCAACGGCGGCTTTTTCGCCACCGGACGTCCACCAGTGCACGACTTCGACCGAACCTTTGGATTCGGCAGCGGAAACACTGAGAGGCAGAATTGCGAGCGGGAACAGGGAGGCGACAGAAATGACAGTAGCGAGGCGAGAAATCGCATTCATCTGAGATGTACCTTTCTTGTTGTTATGCATGCAAGTCTGGTGCTTGCGCTGCACAGGAGTTTAAACAGGGCGATTCCCTTCGCAGGTAACGAAGGGACGCGCAAATGTCACCACATGGTTACACATGCCGGTGCAGGGCAGCGCTCTGGGACGACTGCGCCAGCGCAGTGGCCATACTGGGTGACAAGGGTAGACGAGGAATCAGCACCGCCTGCCACGCGTGGTAGAGATCGGGTTTGCCCGCCCAGATATCGGCGCTTGGCATGTTTTGCGGGTTGAGTTCGTGGTGCCAGCTGCCGTCGCAACGGTCGATGAAATGGCTTTCGCAGAATTCCCAGAACAGCCGGTACCAGGTTTCGTATTGCGCATCGCCGGTGCGCTTGAGCAAGGCACTTGCAGCGGCGCTGGCCTCGGCATGTGTCCAGTGCAGGCGATGGCGCACCACGGCTTTGTTGTCCCAGTCCAGGGTGTAGACGATCCCCGGTGCGCCATCGACGTCCCAGCCGTGGCGGCAGTTCTGCTCGAAGAGTTTCTGCGCATCGGTTGCAAGCCAACCGGGGGTGAGCATGCCGGCCTGGACCCGCGCCGCTTCAAGGTGCAGCAACAGCCGCGCCCACTCGAAACCGTGGCCCGGCGTGGTGCCGTAAGGACGGAAGCCGTCGGCCGGATTGTCGTGGTTGTACTCGCGCAGCGGTTGCCAGTCACGGTCGAAGTGTTCGATGACCATGAATCCGTTGGCAGCGGCGTGACCGTGAATCACCCGTTCGACGATGCGTTGCGCGCGCACCAGCCAGCGTGGATCTTCAGTGACGTCCGCCAGCGCAAGGAACGCTTCGGTGGCGTGCATGTTGCTGTTGGCGCCGCGATAGGCTTCTTCTTCGCGCCAGTCGCGGTTGAAGAATTCGCGCATGGCGCCCTCTTCTTCGCACCAGAAATAAGTGTCGATGATGTCGATGGCGTCATCCAGCAACGCTTGCGCGCCGGGACGTTGCGCGACCACCGCAGAGCTGGCTGCCAACGCCACGAAGGCATGCAGATAAGCATTCTTGCCGGTGTTGCCATCGCGGTGTTCGGCGACCGCAAACCAGCCGCCATGCAGCGCATCACGCAACGGGCCGCGCAGGGCCGCGATGCCGTGATCGACCAGTTCGGCGAACCCCGGCAGCCCCTGAATATGGGCCATGGCGAAGCTGTGGGTCATGCGCGCGGTGTTCATGGTTTCGGCGTGCGCGTGCGCAGGCAAACGGCCGCGCTCGTCGAGGTTGCCGAAACCTTCGGGCAGTCTGGAGTTCCTGGCGAATGCCAGCAGGCGCAGACCTTCGTCGGCGAGCCATTGCTGGTGGGCAGGGGCGTTCAGCCAACTGCTGAAGCCTGGGTGAAAAAGATCCATGGGTGGCCTTTTTTGTTGTTATGACTGCGAGGAGTCTAAACAACGGGCCGGGGTGGTCATGTAACGAAGGGGGCGGGTTTTGTCACCAGTCCGTGACATTTATGGTGTATCGGCTGGCGCCTTCGCGAGCAGGCTCGCTCCCACGTTGACCGCGCTCCTCCAGATGGAGCGCCACCACCTGTGGGAGCGAGCCTGCTCGCGAAGAACGATAACGCGGTCTGACTAATCAACACTGCGCGGCAACTGCAACGTCACCCGCAACCCACCTTCACGCAGATTCTGCAGCGTCACCTCGCCGCCATGGCTGTGAGCGATGTTGCGTGCAATCCCCAACCCCAGACCATACCCCTGCTGCTGCCCCGCCAACCGAAAGTGCGGCTCGAACACCTGCTCCAGCCGTTGCTCCGGCACACCCGGGCCTTCATCGTCGACGTGCAGGACAAACGCGCGCTCATCGTCGTCGATGTGCAGATGAGCGTTCTGCCCGTATTTCAACGCGTTGTCGATCAGGTTGCCGATGCAACGCTTCAACGCCAAAGGCTTGCCCGGATACGCCGCCAGCGCCTTGCCTTGCTGGGTCACGCGGCCATTGCCGTTGGGTGCCAGATACGGCTCCACCAGACAGTCGAGCACATGGTTCAAGTCCACCGGCTCGATGTTCTCGTGGATGTCGGTGTCTTTCACGCACTGCAGCGCACCTTTGACCAGCAACTCAAGCTCATCCAGATCGCGGCCGAACTTGGCTTGCAGTTGCTCATCCTCCAGCAGTTCGACGCGCAAGCGCAGGCGGGTGATCGGCGTGCGCAGATCATGGGAAATCGCACTGAACAACTGGCTGCGTTCGGTCAGGTAACGGCTGATGCGCTCGCGCATCGTGTTGAAGGCACGGCCCACTTCCACCACTTCACTGCCGCCGCCCTCGGCCACTGGCTCGACATCGGCCCCCAGCGACAGATCCCGCGCCGCCCGCGCCAGACGCTTGAGCGGTCGGCTCTGCCAGTGCACCAGCAGACCGATGAACAACAGCAAAAAGCCGCTGGTGAGCACGATGAACCACACCTGCTGCGCCGGCAGGCCTTGTTCTTCAAGACTGGTGTAGGGCTCAGGCAACAGCGACGCGATGTACAGCCATTCTCCCGGCGCCATCTGGATCTGCGTGACCAGCACCGGCGGATTCACCGGCTCCAGGGTCAGCGCGTAATGGGCCCAGGAGCGCGGCAGTTCGTCGAGTTTCAGCCCGGCGTTGAAGATCCGCAGATCCTCGGGGCTGACGAAACTGACCGAGATGTCGGTGTCATGGCCGAGCGACTGGCGCAGCACTTCGTCCACTGCTTGCATCACAGCGGCCTTGCGCGGTGTGACGGGCAACACGTCCATGCCCAGTGGTTTGTCGTTGAGCGTCACCACGAAACGGGTGCCGCCCATGCTGCGCAACTGGTCGAGCACCAGCGGGCGGTACGCCACCGGCAGCGAACGGAAATAACTGACGCTGGCGGTCATCGAATGAGCGAGGCTGCGGGCGCTGGTGACCAGGCCTTCGAGCTGGGTCGCGCGCAGTTGCGAAACCCAGATCACGCTCGACAGCGTCTGCGCAAACAGCACCGCCAACAAGGTCAGCAGCAGCATTCGCCCGAGCAGCGAACGCGGTACCGGCACCCTGCTGGCGAGCCGACGCAGGGACTCAGTGACCATTGCCGGCAACCACATTGGCTGCCAGTTGGTAGCCACTGCCGCGCACGGTGCGGATCAGGCGTGGCGGTTTTTCCGTGTCGCGCAGGCGCTGGCGCAAGCGGCTGACCGCCATGTCGACGATGCGATCCAACGGCATCAGGTCACGGCCACGGGTGGCGTTGCCGATGGTGTCGCGGTCGAGGATTTCCTGCGGGTGATCGAGAAACAGTTTGAGCAAGGCGAAGTCGGCGCCGGAGAGAATCACTTCCTCGCCGTCGGTGTGAAACAGCCGATGGCTGACCATGTCCAGCCGCCACTCGTCGAAGGCCAGCACCTCACTGCCGCTGCGCTCCTGACCGAACTGCGCACGACGCAGCAACGCCTTGATCCGCGCCTGCAGTTCGCGGGGGCTGAAAGGTTTGCCGAGGTAATCGTCAGCGCCGAGCTCCAGACCGATCACCCGGTCGGCCTCGTCGGAACTGGCGGTGAGCATGATGATCGGCACCTGCGCCTGACGCGGATGCTGGCGCACCCAGCGGCACAGGCTGAAGCCGTCCTCGTCGGGCAGCATCACATCGAGGATCACCAGATCGCTGGGCGCCTCGTTGAGTGCCTGGCGGAAACTGGCGCCATCGGCCGTGGCCCGTACCTGAAACCCGGCACGGGTCAGGTAGGTTTCCAGCAACTCGCGTATTTCCTGGTCGTCATCGACCAACAATATCGACTTGTTGACTGAGCTCACTTCGAAGGCATCCTTGTTGTTGGAATTGGGGCGGATTATGCCTTAAGCATCGAACTTGCAAACACCACAGAACCACTGTGGGAGCGGGCTTGCTCGCGAAAGCGCTGAGTCAGTCACCTTGAATGTCTCTGATACACCGCATTCGCGAGCAAGCCCGCTCCCACAATTTTGATCGTGTTTCAGGCAGGGATTGATTGCTCCAGCGCCACACCGGCACCGACAAGCCCGGAATACGGCGCCGTCACCAGCCACACCGGAATGCCCTTGAAGTAATCACTCATGCAGCCCTTGTCAGCGAAGCTGCGGGCAAAACCGCTTTCGAGGAAGAAGTCGGCAAAGCGTGGAATCACCCCGCCAACGATGTACACCCCGCCACGCCCACCGGTGGTCAGCACGTTGTTGCCAGCCACGCGGCCGAGCCAGCAGCAGAACTGCTCCAGCACTTCCAGCGCAATCGGATCACCCGCCAGACCGGCGGCGGTGATCGCTTCCGGTGTATCAAGCGTTGGCGCGTGACCATCCACCGCACAGATCGCCCGGTAAACCCGTGGCAATCCACCTCCGCTCAACGCGGTTTCCGCGCTGACGTGGCCGATTTCGTTGTGGATGTGCTGCCAGAGTTGGGTTTCTCGCGGACTGCTCAGCGGCAGATCGACGTGGCCGCCCTCCCCCGGCAATGCGGCAAACCTGCCTTCGCCCAGATCGAGCAACGTGCCGACGCCCAGGCCAGTGCCCGGGCCGATCACCACCGCCGGACGCAATGGCTCCGGCGTGCCTTCGCAGACCACGCGAAATTCGCCGGGCTGCAAGCGGGTCATGCCCAGCGCCATCGCCGAGAAGTCGTTGATCAGCAGCAGTTGCTCGACCTGCAAGGTCTTGCAGAACGCCGTGCGGCTCAGGCGCCAGTGATTGTTGGTGAACTTGAATTCATCACCACTCACCGGCCCCGCCACCGACAGGCACACCGAACCGATCGCCCCCGGCGCCAGACCGAGGCCGCTCAGGTACAGGCTGATCGCCTCTTCCGGGCTGGCGTGGTCGGCCGTGGCCAGCACTTGAACCGATTCCAGTTGCTGGTTTTTCCACAACGCGAACCGCGCGTTGGTGCCTCCGATATCACCGACCAAAGCCAGTTTCAATTAAGCGTCTCCAGGGCAGAAGTGAAGGCGCTGGCGCCCTGCTCCGCCGAGCTGAAGGCCAAACGCATGAAGCCAAACAGTTCGCGACCGCTGCCGATGTTGTTGCCCAACAGGCCTTTGGCGGGTTCGCGCGCTGCAAATTCGGCGGCGTCGACCTTGAGTTCCAAAGTGCCTTTGACGCCATCGACGCGGATGATATCGCCCTCTTGCACCCGCGCCAAAGCGCCGCCGACATAAGCTTCAGGGCTGACGTGAATCGCCGCCGGGATTTTCCCCGAGGCGCCGGACATGCGCCCGTCGGTGACCAGCGCGACTTTGAAGCCGCGATCCTGCAGCACGCCGAGGAACGGCGTCATCTTGTGCAGCTCGGGCATGCCGTTGGAACGCGGGCCCTGGAAGCGCATCACCGCAACGAAATCCTTCTCCAGCAGACCAGCCTTGAACGCATCGGCCAGATCCTGCTGGTCCTGGAACACCATGGCCGGCGCTTCGACGATCTGGTTTTCCAGCGCGACAGCGGAGACTTTCATCACGCCACGTCCGAGGTTGCCTTCCATCACCCGCAGACCACCCTCGGCCGAGAACGCTCGGGCGACCGGACGCAGGATATTTTCGTCGAGGCTTTCGATCGGGCCTTCGCGCCACACCAGCTCACCGTTATCGAGGAACGGTTCTTTGGTGTAACGGCTCAGGCCATGGCCGAGCACGGTGTTGACGTCTTCGTGCAGCAGGCCCGCTTCGAGCAGTTCACGGATCAGGAACGACATGCCGCCCGCCGCCTGGAAGTGGTTGATGTCGGCCTTGCCGTTCGGGTAGACGTGGCTCAGGGTCGGCACGACTTCGGAGAGGTCGGCCATGTCCTGCCAGGTCAATTGAATGCCCGCCGCCATGGCGATGGCCGGCATGTGCAGGGTGTGGTTGGTCGAACCGCCGGTGGCGTGCAACGCAACGATCGAGTTGACCAGCGCCTTCTCGTCGACGATTTCGCCGATCGGCATGAAATTGCCGTTCTGCTTGGTCAGGCGCGTGACCTGATGCGCGGCTTCGCGGGTCAGGGCCTCACGCAGCGGGGTATTCGGGTTGACGAAAGACGCGCCCGGCAAGTGCAGGCCCATGACTTCCATCAGCAACTGGTTGGTGTTGGCGGTGCCGTAGAAGGTGCAGGTGCCCGGGCTGTGGTAGGACTTCATTTCCGATTCCAGCAGCTCTTCGCGGGTCGCCTTGCCTTCGGCGTACTTCTGCCGCACGTCGGCTTTTTCCTTGTTGGAAATCCCCGAGACCATTGGCCCGCCCGGGACGAAAATCGTCGGCAGATGACCGAAGCGCAGCGAGCCCATCATCAGGCCCGGCACGATCTTGTCGCAGATGCCGAGCATCAGCGCGCCGTCGAACATGTTGTGCGACAGCGCCACCGCCGTGGACATGGCGATCACTTCACGGCTTGGCAGGCTCAGCTCCATGCCCGGCTCGCCCTGGGTCACGCCATCGCACATCGCTGGCGTACCACCAGCGAACTGGCCGACCGAGCCGATTTCGCGCAGGGCGTTCTTGATCTGTTCAGGGAACACTTCGTACGGCTGGTGCGCCGAGAGCATGTCGTTATAGGAAGAAACAATGGCGATGTTCGCCGAGTTCATCATCCGCAGGCTGTGCTTGTCTTCGCTGCCACACCCGGCCACGCCGTGGGCGAAGTTGGCGCATTGCAGCTTGCCGCGCATCGGCCCGTCAGTGGCGGCGCCGCGAATCAGTGCAAGGTAAGCCTGACGCGTGGCGCGGCTGCGGGCGGTAAGCCGTTCGGTGACCTCAAGAACGCGGGGATGCATGTGTAGAACTCCAGGCTAACGGATGTGGCGACCTGATTGTCTATGCTGATCAAACGCCGTTGTTGTTGGAATGACAGACGGCTTTTTTGACCATTCGGACCAGTTGATTCAGGTCACTCGTTGTAGATAAAACAAAATATTGCCACTAAAAAGGCTTGTTTTCTATTTTTATGCGAATAATCTTGTAATTCCAACAACAAAACGACGACGGCGCTGTTCAATGACTCTTCGAATCGCAATCAATGGTTTTGGCCGCATCGGCCGTAATGTCCTGCGCGCACTGTATACCCAAGGCTATCGACAGGATTTGCAGATCGTCGCCATCAACGACCTGGGCGACAGCGCCATCAACGCCCATCTGCTCAAATACGACACCGTTCACGGCACATTCGACGCCGAAGTGGCCCATGACAACGAAAGCCTGACGGTCAATGGCGACCGCATTTCGGTCAGCGCCATCCGCAACCCGGCCGAACTGCCATGGGCTGCGGAAAAGATTGATGTGGTGTTCGAATGCACCGGTCTGTTTACCGACCGCGCCAAGGCGGCCGCGCATATTACTGCCGGCGCGCGCAAAGTCATCATCTCGGCACCGGCCAAAGGCGCGGACGCCACCGTCGTTTATGGTGTAAACCACGACATTCTGCGCCAGTCGCACCAGATCATCTCCAACGCTTCGTGCACCACCAACTGCCTAGCGCCCGTGGCGCAGGTGCTGCATCGCGAGCTGGGAATCGAAAGCGGTCTGATGACCACCATTCACGCCTACACCAACGACCAGAACCTGACCGACGTCTACCACACCGACCCTTACCGCGCGCGTTCGGCCACGCAGAACATGATCCCGAGCAAGACCGGTGCCGCCGAAGCAGTGGGCCTGGTGCTGCCGGAACTGGCCGGCAAATTGACCGGCATGGCCGTGCGGGTGCCGGTGATCAATGTGTCGCTGGTCGACCTGACCGTGCAGCTCAAGCGTGAAGCCTCGGCCGACGAAGTCAACGCGCTGCTGAAGGCTGCCAGCCAGCACTCGAAAATTTTGGGTTACAACACGTTGCCGCTGGTTTCCAGCGACTTCAATCACAACCCGCTGTCGTCGATCTTCGACGCCAACCACACCAAAGCCAGCGGCAAACTGCTGAAAGTGCTGGCCTGGTACGACAACGAATGGGGCTTCTCCAACCGCATGCTGGATAACTGCCTGGCGCTGTGCAACGCGGAGTAATCCCCAATCCCAATGTGGGAGCGAGCCTGCTCGCGAATGCGGTAGGTCAGTCAATACATTTGTTGCCTGACACGACGCTTTCGCGAGCCAGCCCGCTCCCACAGGTTTTTGATTTCAATCTGAAATCAACACTTGACCATTCGAATAGATGATAAGCATTATCATTCGCTCGAAATGGATCAGGTTCCCCCGTGAGTCAATCGCGCTTCAATCACGTCTTCCTCTCTCAGCGCACGTCCCTGCTGCGCACGATCGAGCGGATGGTCAACAACCACAGCACCGCCGAAGACCTGCTGCAGGAAACCTACCTGCGCGTCACGCGGGCGCTGAGCGAACGCGCCATCGATCACCTTGAACCTTTTGTGTTCCAGACCGCGCGCAACCTGGCGCTGGATCACTTGCGTGCGCGCAAGATCCGTTCGCGCACCATGGTCGATGACGTGCCGCAGGACGTGGTGCACAGCATCGCCGCCCCCACCAGCAGCGCCGAAGACGCCGCCCACGCCGAACAATTGCTGGAGCGCCTGAACGTGAGCCTCAGTCAACTCAGCCCACGCCAGCAGCAGATTTTCATCCTCAGCCGCCTGCACGGGCACAGCTACCAGGAAATCGCCGACGAGCTGAACGTGTCGCTCAGTACCGTGCAGAAGGAACTCAAACTGATCATGTCGATCTGCATCGGTGTCGCCGAACGGCATGACGGCAGCGGCAAGCTGTGAGCTTCGAGCGGCAAGCCAAAGAATGGAAGTCTCGACGCGGGAACGAGCTTTAGCTTGCAGCTTGTAGCGTGAAACTTGAAACTGCTTTGCAAAAGCTCGAGGACCCACCGTGACGGACACCCACCGCTCGCTTTCGCCCGACACGGCGCAGGATGCCGCCAGTGCAATGGACCAGGCTCTGGACTGGCTCATCGTGCTTGGCAGTCCGGACGATGAGCAGACCCGGCAGTTTCACGCGTGGCTGGCGGCCGATCCGTTGAATGCCGAGGCGTTCGCCAAGGCGCAGGCGATCTGGGATGGCCCGCAAGTGGTGCAATGTGCGCAGAATCTCGCCGCAAAGCCTGCGAAAGTAACCTTGCTCAAACGTCTGCGCCCGCACTGGAAGCCGCTGGCGACCGCCGCCGTATTGATCCTCGGCCTGTTCAGTTTCAGTAACCTGCCGATGCGCATTCAGGCCGATCACCTGACCGTGGTCGGCGAGCGCCAACGCCTGCAACTGGAAGACGGTTCCAAGGTGTTGCTCAACACCAACTCGGCGTTCTCCAGCACCATCAATGAACGCCAGCGCGTCGCACGGTTGTATCAGGGCGAAGCGTTTTTCGAGATTGCCGCCAACCGGGCTCAACCGCTGGAAATCGACGCAGGCCCGGTACAGGCCAGCGTGCGCGACACTGCGTTCGCCGTGCGTTATCTGGACGGCGTGGCGCAGGTCAACGTGCAACGCGGCGATGTCGATCTGCGCGCCACGCACAACGATGCGCGGGTGCGTTTGACCGCCGGGGAGAGCATCCGCATCGGCCCCAACGGTTTCGATCGTCCGGTCAAACTCGATACCGCCACGGATCTGGCCTGGGTACAAGGTCGGTTGATCTTCGAGAACTGCCCGCTCGACAAGGTGCTGGCCGAACTGCGCCGCTACTACCCGGGCTGGATCATCAACACCAACGAGCAGTTGGCCGACGTCAACGTCACCGGCAACTACCGCCTCGACCAGCCGCTGGACGTAGTGCGCTCCCTCGCCCACATCACATCGGCGCGCTTGCAGGAATTCCCCGCACTGGTGATTCTGAACTAAATGAGAATTATTTTTACTCGATAGCCGAATCCCGTTCGTCTCGTTATAGCCAATGCAATTGATTCGCATCTTCTGACGTGAATCAGCACCTATAAAGATTCGTGCGACACGGAGCGCTATCGATGTCCTCTCGCCTTACCCGCCAGACTGCTTCCCCTTCCCGCGTATTGTCGTTGCTGACGGCCGCCATTCTGATGGCCGGCACTGCACCGCTGATGGCTGCCACCGAACAGCCGGCACGCAGCATGGGCAATTATTCGTTCTCTATCGGCCAGCAGCCGCTGGTGTCAGCGCTTAATGCCTTCACCGCCGTGACTGGCTGGCAGATCGGCTTGCCAGCAGAACTGGGTCAGGGCGTGTCGTCGCCGGGTGTGCGCGGTTCACTGCCGCCGGAAAAAGCCCTGGAGCGCCTGTTGGTGGGGACGAACCTGAGCGTCCGCAAGCTGAGCAACAACAACGTGGTGCTGGAAAAGCGCAACAACAGCGGCACACTCAATCTGGATCAAGTGACCATCAGCGCCACCCGTCAGGAACAGTCGGTCAACAGCGTGCCGGCCACCGTCACCGTGCAGACCCGCGAGGATCTGGATCGCAACAACGTCAACACCATCAAGGATCTGGTGCGCTATGAACCGGGCGTCTCCGTCGGCGGCGCCGGCCAGCGCGGCGGGATCAGCGGCTACAACATCCGAGGCATCGACGGCGACCGCATCCTGACCCAGGTTGATGGCGTCGAAGTACCAGACGGTTTCTTCAACGGCCCGTACGCCAAGACCCAGCGCAACTACGTCGATCCGGAAATCGTCAAACGCGTGGAAATCCTCCGTGGTCCGGCCTCGGTACTGTACGGCAGCAACGCCATCGGCGGCGCCGTCAGCTACTACACCCTCGACCCGGACGACATCATCAAGCCCGGTAAAGACGTCGGCGCCCGCCTGAAAACCGGTTACAGCTCCGCCGATGAGAGCTGGTTGAAGTCCGCCACCGTCGCCGGCCGCGCCGAGCAGTTCGACGGCTTGCTGCATTACAGCCAGCGCGACGGTCATGAAACCGACTCCTACGGCAGCAACAACGGCACCGGCCTTGAGCGCACCGCCGCCAACCCGGAAGACGTCAAAGCCAGCAACGTATTGGCCAAGATCGGCTGGAACTACAACGAAGATTCGCGCCTGGGCCTGACCTACGAAAAGTACAAGGACGATCGCGACACCGACCAGAAAAGCGCCTACGGCGGCCCGTACTTCAACGGCGCCCCGACCATTCCCGACAGCATGCTGCCCGGCGGCATGTACCAGTGGCGCACCGGCAACGACACCATCACTCGTGAACGTTTCGGCATCGAACATCGCTTCGCCCTCGACAGCCTGCTGGTCGACAACGTGAAGTGGAACCTCAACCACCAGATCGCCAAGACCGACCAAAGCACTGAAGAGTTCTATTACCCGATGTCGCGCAAAGTCTTGCGTACTCGCGACACGATCTACGAGGAAAAGCAGTGGGTATTCGATGCGCAACTGGACAAGGCGTTTGCCCTCGGTGACACCGATCACGTGCTGACCTACGGCACCACCATCAAACAGCAGAAAGTCACCGGTTCGCGCAGCGGCGACGGCAAGTGCCTGGCAGTCGGTCGTGGCTGCACCGCCATCGGCGCCACCAGCGCAGCGGATGTACTGAAGAAGTCCAGCGACTTCCCGGACCCGACCATCAACACCTACAGCCTGTTCGCCCAGGATCAGATCAGTTGGAACAAATGGACCTTCCTGCCGGGCCTGCGCTATGACTACACCCAGCTCAAGCCGCACATCACCCAGGAATTCCTCAACACCGTGGCTGCTGATGGCAAAGGTACAGTCAGCGACGAGAACAAGACCTGGCATAAGGTCTCGCCGAAGTTTGGCCTGACCTACGCCCTGACCGACAACTACACCTGGTACGGCCAGTACGCTGAAGGCTTCCGGACCCCGACCGCAAAAGCGTTGTATGGCCGCTTCGAAAACAGCACCACCGGCTACAACGTGGCGCCGAACCCGAACCTTGAACCGGAGAAAAGCAAAAGCTACGAAACCGGCCTGCGCGGCAACTTCGAGCAAGGCTCGTTCGACGTGGCGGTGTTCTATAACAAGTACCGCGACTTCATCAACGAGGACGCGGTCACCCCGGGCTACGACGAGCTGACCTTCCAGTCGAGCAACATCAAGCACGCGACCATCAAGGGTGCCGAAGTCAAAGGCCGCTTGAATCTGGATTCGTTCGGCGCACCGCAAGGCCTGTACACACAGGGTTCGATCTCCTACGCCTACGGCCGCAACAACGACAACGGCGAGCCGCTCAACAGCGTCAATCCGCTGACCGGCGTCTTCGGTCTGGGTTACGACCAGGACAACTACGGCGGCCTGTTGAGCTGGACCGTGGTGAAGAAAAAAGACCGCGTCGACGACAGCAACTTCAAGTCACCGGATGGCGTCAGCAGCCAGTTCAAGACCCCAGGCTTCGGCATTCTCGATCTGGCTGGCTATTACAAGGTCACCGACGACGTCACCGTCAGCGGCGGCATCTACAACCTGACAGACAAAAAGTACTGGCAATGGGATGACGTGCGCGGTTACGACAGCGTCGGCGAAGCCTCGGTGACGCAACCGGCCAACCTCGATCGCCTGACCCAACCGGGCCGCAATTTCGCGATCAATCTGGTCTGGGACATCTGATCCGGACGGCCCTGCGACGCGCGCATTGATCAGCGTGTCGCGGGGCTTTTTTTACTGTCCGGCACTTGCCCGTTCGTCTCGTTATCAAGCGCCTCTTTTATCAAGGACATCTCATGACCACTTCGGAAAAAGCCCTGCGTTCACAACGCCTGAACCAGATCACCCACGAGCCGCACAGCAAGCTCGACGCACTGGTCAAGGCCCACGCGCCGTTCGAAACCCGTGCCAGTTTTGCGCGCTTCGTCGTCGCGCAATATCTGTTCCAATCGGAGCTGGTTGATCTCTACAACAACGCCGAACTGACCGCCATCGTCCCTGACCTGCCGGCCCGTTGCCGTGCTGAAGCGGCCAAGGCTGACCTGGCGGATCTGCACACCGACATCCCGGCACCGGTGGCCGGTGCGCTGAAAAACCCGAGCAAGGCCCGTGCCTTGGGCTGGATCTTCGTCTCCGAGGGTTCGAAACTCGGCGCAGCGTTCCTGATCAAACGTGCCGTGGCGCTGGAGCTGAGCGAAACCTTCGGTGCGCGGCACCTGGGCGAGCCCGAGGGCGGTCGTGCCGAAGGCTGGAAAAGCTTCGTGCGCACCCTCGACTCGCTGCCATTCACGGCCGAAGAGGAAGCCGAAGTCGAGCAAGGGGCGCTGGATGCATTCAACCGCTTCACCGTGCTGCTGGAACAGGCTTACGCCACCGAAGCCGAACTTGCCTGAAGCAACACGTATCCCTTGTGGGAGCGAGCCTGCTCGCGAAGACGGCAGCACATTCAACATCTATGTGACTGATCCACCGCTTTCGCGAGCAGGCTCGCTCCCACATGGGAACTGCAACAACCTGTAAGATCCCGATTCCGCTTCAGAAGCCACCGCTGAACCCATGCCGCAACCAGCCTCCTCCAAACTCGCCCGTCTGCTGTTCGGCCTCCTGGCCTACGTCAGCCTCGGCATCGGCCTGATTGCCATCGTCGTGCCCGGCCTGCCGACCACCGAGTTCATCCTGCTCGCCGCCTGGGCCGCGACCCGCAGCTCGCCGCGCCTGAGTGCCTGGCTGGAAAACCATCGGCTGTTCGGGCCGATCCTGAGCAACTGGCGCAACGGCAAGATCATCGCGCGCAAGGCCAAGGTCAGCGCCACAATCAGCATGTTGCTGTGCGCGACGTTGATGTTGGTGATGCTCGATCACGGCTGGCCGGTGTACCTGGCGATTGCCGGCATGACCCTGGGCAATCTGTGGATCTGGTCGCGCCCGGAAGCCTTGCCGCCCCCTTCCTGAACACCATCAGCCTTTCATCAGGCTGAAACTTCCCTGTAATTAATCGCCTTTTCAGCACAATCCCCTGCGCAAACGTTTAGCGCTGACCGTTCGTCGGCCAGCGCCTCATGCGCCCTCGTCCGACGCCGATGAGCATTGAATGGCGCTGAATGGATTTGGCGAACCGGTTACTCCGCCCGGGCCACCTGCTCATTCATTCACGAGATCGCCCCATGTTCGACTCTCTCTCCATTCGCCTGAAAATCGTCCTGCTCTCCGGTCTGTGCCTGCTCGGTGTGGTCGCGCTGATCGTCGGCATGAACATTTACCAGACCAACCAGAACGACGAACTCGTCAGCGACTCCAGCAGCAAGATGCTCACCGCCAGTGTGCAGAACCTGTTGCAGGCCAAGGCTGCCGAGCAAGCGGTGCGGGTGCAGAAGACCTTTGGCGAAAGCCTGACGGTGATCACCGCGCTGGCCGACCAGATCAAGGACATGCGTGCGATGGCCACCAAGCGTTCGCTGGACGCCGGTGCCCTGCGTGAGGAGTTGAACCAGAGCCTGAAAACCGCGTTCGAACGCAACGACAAGGTGCTCGGCATCTGGCTCGCCTTCGAACCCAACGGGCTGGATGGCAAGGACAGCGAGTTCGTCAACGACGCTGCGCGCCAGTCCAACGAAGCCGGGCGTTTTGCGACCTACTGGAGCCGCGCTGCCGGTTCCGCGCTGAACACGATCATGGTCGAAGAAGACATGACCAAGACCACCCTCAGCGTCAGCGGTACGCCGTACAACAGCTGGTACACCTGCCCTCGCGACAACAAGCGCACCTGCCTGCTCGACCCGTACGCCGACACCGTGGGCACCAAGGAAATGTTGATGACCACCATTTCGGTGCCACTGATCGTCGACGGCAAGGCCATCGGAGTGGTCGGCGTCGACATCGCCCTCGATGCCCTGCAAGCGGCGGCCGTGGATTCCCAGCGCAACCTCTTCAACAACGCCGGGCACATGCTGATCGTCTCCGGCAGCGGTGTGCTCGGGGCCGACAGTTCCGACGCGACCAAAGTCGGCAAAAAGATCAGCGACACCCTCGGCGCCGACGGCAAAGACCTGCTGCAACTGGTCAGCAGCGGCACACCGAAAATCCTTGAACAGGGTGACCTGATTCGTGCCGTGTACCCGGTCGATCCGATTGGCAACTCGCGGGCCTGGGGCGTGGTCATCGACCTGCCGAAACAGGTGCTGCTGGCCGACTCGGTGAAACTGCAAGCGGTGCTCGACGACGCCCAGAAAACCGGCTTGATCACCGCGCTGCTGGTGGCCGTGGTGGCGGGACTGGTCGGTCTGTTGCTGATCTGGCTCACCGCGTCGGGCGTGACCCGGCCGATCAACAGCGTCGCCGACATGTTGAAAAATATCGCCAGCGGTGAAGGTGACCTGACTCAACGCCTGAACTACAGCAAGCAGGATGAACTGGGCGAGCTGGTGAACTGGTTCAACCGCTTCCTCGACAAGCTGCAACCGACCATCGCCCAGATCAAACAGAGCATTACCGAGGCACGGGGCACTGCCGACCAGTCTTCGGAAATCGCCCGCCAGACCAGTGAAGGCATGCAGGTGCAGTTCCGCGAGATCGACCAGGTTGCCACCGCCTCCAACGAAATGAGCGCCACCGCCCACGATGTCGCCAACAGCGCATCGAACGCGGCCAACGCTGCCAAGGGCGCCGATCAGTCGGCCAGGGACGGCATGTCGATCATCGAGCGCAGCACCCGCGACATCAATCAACTGGCTGATGAAGTCAGCAAAGCCGTGACCGAAGTCGAAGCGCTAGCGGTCAACAGCGAGCAGATCGGCTCGGTGCTGGAAGTGATCCGCAGCATCGCCGAACAGACCAACCTGCTGGCGCTCAACGCTGCCATCGAAGCGGCCCGGGCCGGTGAGAGCGGACGTGGTTTCGCGGTGGTGGCCGATGAAGTGCGCAACCTCGCCAAGCGCACCCAGGATTCGGTGGAAGAAATCCGCATCGTGATCGAGCGCATCCAGACCGGCACCCGTGGCGTGGTGGCGACCATGCATTCGAGCCAGACCCAGGCGCACAACAATGCCGGGCAGATCCGTCAGGCGGTGGACGCACTGGGCAAGATCAGCGATGCGGTGACGGTGATCAGCGACATGAACCTGCAGATCGCCAGCGCCGCCGAGCAACAGAGCGCCGTGGCCGAAGAGGTCAACCGCAACGTCTCGGCGATTCGCACCGTGACTGAAACGTTGACCGAGCAAGCCACCGAGTCGGCGGCGATCAGCAGCCAACTGAATGCCTTGGCGAGCCAGCAGATGAAGCTGATGGATCAGTTCCGCGTCTGAACCTCACCACCGTCCCATTGTGGGAGCGAGCCTGCTCGAACGCGGTGTGTCAGCGCCATTAACAGTGACTGATACAGCGCATTCGCGAGCAGGCTCGCTCCCACAGGGGCCGTGTTCGTTGTTCGGGAATTTCATCTGGCTCAGGATTCTTTTGCACTATCATCGTCCTCTCTTCCGGAGGGCCTTCGATGACTGATTTACTCACGTCCATTCAAGCCGCGCTCGGCTTGCCTCACACGCCGATTCCGTTCACCGCCAGTGGCGCCCTGCCCTCGGCGTTCGCGGTCACCGACCTGGCCTGCGCCAGCATCGCCGCTGCCGGTCAGGCCGTCGTCGAACTGCTCCGGCAACAGACAGGGAACCTGCCCGCCGTCGAAGTCGACCGGCGTCTGGCCTCGTTCTGGTTTGCCACCTCATTGCGTCCGATTGGCTGGGAAGTGCCGCCGCTGTGGGATCCCGTCGCCGGCGACTACGCCACCCAGGATGGCTGGATCCGCCTGCACACCAACGCCCCGCATCACCGCGCCGCCGCCGAAAGCGTGCTGGGGGCCTGCGCCGACCGTGCCGCGATGGCAGCGAAAGTCGCGCAATGGAGCAGCGCCGAGCTGGAGCAAGCGGTGGTCGACGCCAAGGGCTGTGCCGCGCAAATGCGCAGTTGGGCGCAGTGGCAGCAGCATCCGCAGGGGCTGGCGGTAAATGCTGAACCATTGGTGCACTTCAGCGCTGATCAGCACGAAGTTGCGCCAGCGTGGTCCGGGTCGGTGGCGCGACCGCTGGCCGGACTCAAGGTGCTGGACCTGACCCGCGTGCTCGCCGGCCCCACCGCCAGCCGTTTTCTCGCGGGCCTCGGGGCCGACGTGCTGCGCATCGATCCGCCGACCTGGAACGAACCGGGCGTGGTGCCGGAAGTCACCCTCGGCAAACGCTGCGCACGGCTGGACCTGCATCAAGCGGCCGATCGTGCGCTGTTTGAAGATTTGTTGAAGGACGCCGACATACTGCTGCACGGCTACCGTGCCGATGCACTGACACACCTCGGTTTCGGCAGCGAGCGCCGCCGGCAACTGGCACCGGGGCTGATCGACGTCTGCCTCAACGCCTACGGCTGGAGCGGCCCATGGCAGAACCGCCGCGGCTTCGACAGCCTGGTGCAGATGAGCAGCGGCATCGCCGAGGCCGGACAGCGCTGGAAGCACGCCGACAAACCCACTCCGCTGCCGGTGCAGGCGCTAGACCATGCAACCGGTTATCTGATGGCAGCGAGTGCGATCTGTCTTTTGACACAACGTTTGCAGAACGGCCGGGGTGGCTCGGCGCGTTTGTCACTGGCGCGAACCGCCAAGCTGCTGATCGAGCAGGGGCCGGGGTCGAGCGAAGCGTTGCGCGCTGAAGACGCGCAGGATCAAAGCTCGCGGCTGGAACAGACACCGTGGGGGCCGGCGCACCGCTTGCTGGCGCCAGTGAAGATCAGCGGGACGCCGCTGCAGTGGGCGTTGCCGGCCACTGAACTGGGTTCGCATCGAGCCCAGTGGTGACCTTCTGACCGCTTTCGCGAGCAGGCTCGCTCCCACATTTGAAATGCGTTCCCCTGTGGGAGCGGGCTTGCTCTCACATTTGAAATGCGTTCCCCTGTGGGAGCGGGCTTGCTCGCGAAGAGGCCAGAACTGACACCATGAAATCAGGATCAGTCAGCCCGGCTCAAAGACGTCCACAACACCTGCGCCGCATACCCCCGAAAGGGCCGCCAAGCCTCAGCCCGATCAGCCAATGCCCGCGCCGTGGGTCGAGTCCCTTCCAGCACTTCCAGCGCCCGCAACAACCCGACATCGCCATGGGGAAACCCATCCATATCGCGCAACTGGCGTAGCGCGATGTACTGCGCCGTCCACTCGCCAATCCCGTGCAACGCGAGCAATCGCGCAATGCCGCCCTCGCGATTCGGCTCGAACAACAACGGATCCTCCAGCAGTGCCTGCGCCACGCCCGAGAGCGTCCGCCCACGACTTTTCGGCATGCCCAGCGCCGCCAGATCGGCCGTAGCCAGCACCTGCGCCTCGGGAAATACGTGAGTCACACCCGGCACTGTCGAGCGTAATGGTGCGCCATGGTGCGCGAGCAGTTTTCCCGCCAGGCGAATCGCCGCGACCACGGTAATCTGCTGCCCCAGCACTGCGCGAAAGGCCAGTTCCAGACCGTCCCACGCACCCGGCACGCGCAGCCCCGGGCGCTCGGCGAGCAACCGCGCCAACAGTGGATCGTGGGCCAGATGCCGTTGCATCAACGCAAGGTCGGCATCCAGATCAAACAGTCGGCGCAAGCGCAGGACTATCTCGGGCACCGCGGCCGGCTCAGCAAAATCCAGCTCGACGTCCAGCGCATCCCCAGCACCCACCCACACAGACACCGTGCCGTGCACGCCGCGCAAGCCGATGCTGCGCGAATAAACGCCATCAACCACGGTCTCCATCCCGACCACCGCCCGCGCGGCGAGAAATCCCGACATCGCGTCCCAGTCATAGGGCGGCTGATACGCCAGCGCCAACCTCACAGCGACAGCACACCACTGTACAAGCCATACGCCGCCAGCCCGGCGCCGATGATCACGCAGGTGAAGATCACCTTCTCGACATGCGTGAACAACGGCTCGCCCTGCTCATGCTTGGCCTTGGCAAACAACACCACCCCCGGCGCATACAGCAGCGCCGACAGCAGCAGGTATTTCACCCCGCCGGCGTACAACAGCCACACCGCGTAACACAGGGCGATACCGCCAATCAGCAGATCCTTGGTGCGCTCGGCCGAGGCGTGCTCGTAGGTTTCGCCGCGTCCGCTGAGCAGCACCGCGTACGCTGCCGACCACAGGTACGGCACCAGAATCATCGACGAGGCCAGGTAGATCAGGCTGGTGTAGGTGCCGGCGGAAAACAGCGTGATCAGCAGGAAAATCTGAATCATCACGTTGGTCAGCCACAGCGCATTGACCGGCACATGATTGGCGTTTTCCTTTTTCAGGAACGCCGGCATGGTCTTGTCCCGGGCCGTGGCAAAGAGGATTTCGGCGCACAGCAACGCCCACGACAGCAATGCGCCGAGCAGGGAAACCGCCAGACCGAGGCTGATCAGCAATGCGCCCCACGGCCCGACGATGTGTTCCAGCACCGCCGCCAGCGACGGGTTCTGCAGGTTCGCAAGTTCCGGCTGACTCATGATCCCCAGCGACAACACATTGACCAGCACCAGCAGTGCCAGCACGCCGATAAAACCGATCACCGTGGCGCGGCCGACATCGGTGCGTTTCTCCGCCCGTGCCGAGTACACACTGGCGCCCTCGATGCCGATGAACACGAACACCGTCACCAGCATCATGTTGCGCACCTGATCCATCACCCCGCCGAAGCTCGGGTTGCTGTGGCCCCAGATGTCACGGGTGAAGATGTCGGCCTTGAACGCCACTGCCGCGATGACGATGAACATGATCAACGGCACAATCTTGGCGACCGTGGTCACCTGATTGATGAACGCCGCCTCCTTGATCCCGCGCATCACCAGAAAGTGCACGGCCCACAGCAGCACCGACGCGCAGCCGATGGCGATCGGCGTGTTGCCCTGACCGAACACCGGAAAGAAATAGCCGAGGGTGCTGAACAGCAGAACGAAGTAACCGACGTTGCCCAGCCAGGCGCTGATCCAGTAACCCCAGGCAGACGAGAAACCCATGTAGTCGCCGAATCCGGCCTTGGCGTAGGCGTAGACGCCGGAATCCAGCTCGGGCTTGCGGTTGGCGAGAGTCTGGAACACGAACGCCAGGGTCAACATGCCGATCGCCGTGATGCCCCAACCGATCAGGATCGCCCCGGCATCGGCACGGGCCGCCATGTTCTGCGGCAGCGAGAAAATCCCCCCGCCAATCATCGAACCCACCACCAGGGCGATCAACGCGCCTAATCGCAGCTTTTGCGTCGGTTGCGACATCTGAGTCTCCATTCAAGTGCGTCGTGAGTTGTTATTTGTAACAACTATTAACTAAACGGATAAAGCCTGATCACGTTTATCAGGTAATACCGAAAAACGCCCATTTATATATAGCGGATAACGCTAACGCCTAGCACGTCAAGACAGTTTTGTGCGCTGATCCTGATAATTCAATTCTGTACTGAAAACAGATGGGGAAAATTTGCCAAACGCTGAAAAAGAACTAGCGTGATAATTCGAAAGTAATAATAGCCATTCCCAACCACTCCACCAGAAAGCCTCTGGGGACGGGCCTTTCAGACGAAAGCTTTATGCCATCAGTGATTTCCTAAGTCATTCATTAACAATGGAATGTGACCATGAACTGATCTAAGTCAGCTGTTTGAACAGACAACAGAACTACGCTGTGATCTCTTCTCTCCTGCAATGGAGTCATGCAATGTCTGAAGCTCCCGGAAAACTACGACTAGGTGCACTGGTTGCATTGGTAGTCGGCTCAATGATCGGTGGCGGGATATTTTCTTTGCCACAAAACATGGCCGCCAGCGCCGACGTCGGCGCGGTGCTGATCGGTTGGGCCATCACCGCTGTCGGCATGCTCACCCTCGCTTTTGTCTTTCAAACCCTGGCCAATCGCAAGCCTGACCTGGATGGCGGTGTCTACGCCTACGCCAAGGCCGGTTTCGGCGACTACATGGGTTTTTCGTCCGCCTGGGGTTACTGGATCAGTGCCTGGCTGGGCAACGTTGGTTACTTTGTTCTCTTGTTCAGCACCCTCGGCTATTTCTTTCCGGTGTTCGGCGAAGGCAACACGGTGGCGGCGGTGATCGGCGCCTCCGTGCTGCTGTGGGCCGTGCATTTCCTGGTGCTGCGCGGGATCAAGGAAGCGGCATTCATCAACCTTGTGACCACTGTCGCCAAGGTCGTGCCGCTGCTGCTGTTCGTGCTGATCGCAATCTTCGCTTTCAAACTGGACATCTTCACCGCTGACATCTGGGGCGTGAAAAACCCGGATCTGGGCAACGTGATGAACCAGGTGCGCAACATGATGCTGGTCACCGTGTGGGTGTTCATCGGCATCGAAGGCGCGAGCATCTTCTCGGCACGGGCAGAGAAACGTTCCGACGTCGGCAAGGCCACTGTGATCGGCTTCATCACCGTGCTGCTGTTCCTGGTGCTGGTGAACGTGCTGTCGCTGGGCATCATGACCCAGCCAGAACTGGCCAAACTGCAGAACCCGTCGATGGCGGCCGTGCTTGAGCACGTGGTCGGTCACTGGGGTGCCGTGCTGATCAGCGTCGGTCTGATCATCTCGCTGCTGGGCGCGCTGCTGTCGTGGGTGCTGCTGTGTGCGGAGATCATGTTCGCCGCCGCCAAGGACCACACCATGCCGGAGTTCCTGCGCAAGGAAAACGCCAACCACGTACCGGTCAACGCCCTGTGGCTGACCAACGCGATGGTGCAGATTTTCCTGATCATCACCCTGTTCTCGGCCAGCACTTACCTGTCGCTGATCTACCTCGCCACCTCGATGATTCTGGTGCCATACCTGTGGTCGGCGGCCTATGCCCTGCTGCTGGCGGTGCGCGGCGAAACCTACGAAGGCTTTGCGGCCGAGCGACGCAAGGACCTGATCATCGGCGGGATCGCGCTGATCTATGCGATCTGGCTGCTGTATGCCGGCGGGGTCAAGTACCTGCTGCTCTCGGCCCTGCTGTATGCCCCCGGCGCGATCCTGTTCGCCAAGGCCAAGCTCGAACTCAAACAAGCGGTTTTCACCAACGTCGAGAAGCTGATTTTCGCCGCGGTGATCGTGGGTGCCCTGGTGGCGGCCTACGGTCTCTACGACGGCTTCCTGACCCTGTAATTGCCCAAAGTTTTATCTCTGGAGGATCACTGCAATGACCACGGAAAAAGTTAAGTACGGCGTCCATTCCGAAGCCGGCAAACTGCGCAAAGTCATGGTTTGCTCCCCAGGTCTGGCCCACCAGCGGCTGACCCCGAACAACTGCGATGAACTGCTGTTCGACGATGTGCTGTGGGTTGCCCAGGCCAAGCGCGACCACTTCGACTTCGTCACCAAGATGCGTGAACGCGGGATCGACGTGCTGGAAATGCACAACCTGCTGACCGACATCGTCGCCATCCCTGAAGCGCTGGACTGGATTCTTGAGCGCAAGGTCACCGCCGATTCGGTGGGCCTGGGCCTGATCAGCGAAGTAAAATCCTGGCTGAAAAGCCTTGAGCCACGGCACATCGCCGAATTCCTGATCGGTGGCGTGTCCGCCGATGATCTGCCGGACAGCTTCGGTGGCAAGACCATCCAGATGTTCCGCGACTTCCTCGGCCACTCCAGCTTCATTCTGCCGCCACTGCCCAACACCCAGTTCACCCGCGACACCACTTGCTGGATCTACGGTGGCGTGACGCTGAACCCGATGTACTGGCCGGCGCGTCGCCAGGAAACCCTGCTGGCGACCGCGATCTACAAATTCCACCCGCAGTTCACCAACGCCGATTTCGAGATCTGGTACGGCGACCCGGACAAGGAGCACGGCAGCTCGACGCTTGAAGGCGGCGACGTGATGCCGATCGGCAATGGCGTGGTGTTGATCGGCATGGGCGAACGCTCGTCCCGTCAGGCCATCGGCCAACTGGCGCTGAACCTGTTCAAGAACAAGGCCGTGGAAAAAGTCATCGTGGCCGGCCTGCCCAAATCCCGCGCCGCGATGCACCTGGACACCGTGTTCAGCTTCTGCGACCGCGACCTGGTGACGATCTTCCCGGAAGTGGTGAACCAGATCGTCGCGTTCACCCTGCGCCCTGACGAAAGCAAACAAGGCGGCATCGACATCCGCCGCGAAGAAGGCACCTTCCTCGACACCGTGGCCAAAGCCCTCAACCTGCCAAAGCTGCGCGTGGTGGAAACCGGTGGCAACAGCTTCGCCGCCGAACGCGAACAATGGGACGACGGCAACAACGTGGTGGCCGTGGAACCGGGCGTGGTCATCGGCTACGACCGCAATACTTACACCAACACCCTGCTGCGCAAGGCCGGCGTGGAAGTCATCACCATCAGCGCCGGCGAGCTCGGTCGCGGCCGCGGCGGCGGCCACTGCATGACCTGCCCGATCGTGCGTGACCCAATCGATTACTAAACGACCATCTCCCCGGCCGCACCCACCCCGTAGCGGCCGGGCCGATTACCGAATCCAAGGAGAATCATCATGGCGTTCAACATTCACAACCGTAACCTGCTCAGCCTGGAACACCACACCCCACGTGAGCTGCGTTACCTGCTCGACCTGTCCCGCGACCTGAAACGCGCCAAATACACCGGCACCGAGCAGCAACACCTCAAGGGCAACAACATCGCCCTGATCTTCGAAAAAACCTCGACCCGCACCCGCTGCGCGTTCGAAGTGGCCGCGTATGACCAAGGCGCCAACGTCACCTACATCGACCCGAACTCTTCGCAGATCGGTCACAAGGAAAGCATGAAAGACACGGCCCGCGTGCTGGGTCGCATGTACGACGCCATTGAGTACCGTGGCTTCAAACAGGAAATCGTCGAAGAGCTGGCGAAGTTCGCCGGTGTACCGGTGTTCAACGGCCTGACCGACGAATATCACCCGACACAAATGATCGCCGACGTGCTGACCATGCGTGAACACGCCGACAAACCCATCCATGACATCAGCTACGCCTACCTTGGCGATGCGCGCAACAACATGGGCAACTCGCTGCTGCTGGTCGGCGCCAAACTCGGCATGGACGTGCGCATCTGCGCGCCGAAAGCCCTGTGGCCGCATGATGATCTGGTCGATCGCTGCAAGAAATACGCGGAAGAATCCGGCGCACGCATCACCCTCACCGAAGACCCGAAAGCTGCCGTCAAAGGCGTCGACTTCATCCACACCGACGTCTGGGTGTCGATGGGCGAACCGGTTGAAGCGTGGGCCGAGCGTATCCAGCAACTGCTGCCGTACCAGGTCAACAAAGAACTGATGAAAGCCACCGGCAACCCACGCACCAAGTTCATGCATTGCCTGCCGGCGTTCCACAACAGCGATACCAAGGTCGGCAAACAGATCGCCGAACAGTATCCGCACCTGGCCAACGGCATCGAAGTGACCGACGACGTGTTCGAGTCGCCAGCCTGCATCGCCTTCGAGCAAGCGGAAAACCGCATGCACACCATCAAGGCGATCCTGGTCTCGACCCTGGCTGACCTGTAACAACTCACTGAAGGAACCGGATCCAAATGTGGGAGCGGGCTTGCTCGCGAAGAGGCCATATCAGGCAACATTCATGGAGCCTGACACACCGCCTTCGGGAGCAAGCCCCCTCCCACCAAGGCCCCCGGTTCTGGCAGTACGACCGAGTCGTTTGCCTCTCCTCTGATTAGAAGGACATGCACCATGCGTATCGTCGTAGCTCTGGGCGGCAACGCCCTGCTCCGCCGTGGCGAACCGATGACCGCTGACAATCAGCGCGCCAACATCCGCATCGCCACCGAGCAAATCGCCAAGATCCACCCCGGCAACCAACTGGTCATCGCCCACGGCAATGGCCCGCAAGTCGGCCTGCTGTCGCTGCAGGCGGCGGCGTATACCTCCGTCACCCCTTACCCGCTGGACGTGCTCGGTGCCGAAACCGAAGGCATGATCGGCTACATCATCGAACAGGAACTGGGCAACCTGCTGGACTTCGAGGTGCCGTTCGCCACTCTGCTGACCCAGGTTGAAGTCGACGCCAAGGACCCGGCGTTCCAGAACCCGACCAAACCGATCGGCCCGGTCTACGACAAGGCCGAAGCGGAAAAACTCGCCGCCGAAAAAGGCTGGGCCATCGCCCCGGACGGTGACAAGTTCCGCCGTGTGGTCGCCAGCCCACGGCCGAAACGGATCTTCGAAATCCGCCCGATCAAGTGGCTGCTGGACAAGGGCAGCATCGTAATCTGCGCCGGCGGCGGCGGGATTCCGACCCTGTACGACGAGCACCGCAACCTCAAGGGCATCGAGGCGGTGATCGACAAGGATCTGTGCTCGTCGCTGCTTGCCGAACAACTGGAAGCCGACCTGCTGGTGATCGCCACTGACGTCAACGCGGCGTTCATCGACTACGGCAAACCGACGCAGAAAGCCATCGCCGAAGCGCATCCGGACGAACTCGAACGCCTGGGCTTTGCCGCCGGCTCCATGGGACCGAAGGTGCAGGCAGCCTGCGAATTCGCGCGCCATACTGGCAAGGTCGCGGTGATCGGCTCGCTGGCGGACATCGAAGCGATTGTCCAGGGCACTGCCGGTACTCGCGTGACCACCGCGAAGCCCGGCATCAGCTATCGATAATTAGAAACTGCGGGGGCAGGCTCAGGGTCTGCCCTTCTCCCATGCCTTGAAAGGAGAAACCCATGGCCCAATTCGAACCCGGTCATTTGCATATTGAGCGGCATGCGTTGACGCCGGATGACGTCAGCTACAACGTGCACCTCGACTATGAGTTATTCACCGATCCTGGAAAAGGCAAAGGCATCCAGTTCACCCTGCACGGCAGCATCCAGGGCAAGGACATGAAAGAGACCTTCTTCCTGCCCAAGGAGGAGGCGTACAACTTTGCCAACAACGTGACACGAATCGCCGAGAAGTACGGGATTCCCAGGACGCACAGCCAGATCGGCTCGGTGCACAAGCATTACGATCTGATGTTTGAAGACATCCGTGTGCAGTTGAATATGAAATCCGGCGACCCGGTGAACATCGAACACTTCGAATAACCCGAACACAGCACACTCCCCCCCTGTGGGAGCGGGCTTGCTCGCGAAGGCGTCAGGTCAGTCACCATAAATGCTGTCTGACCTGACGCCTTCGCGAGCAAGCCCGCTCCCACAAGAGATCTGTGTAGCGCTGAAAAGCGCCATACATTTCACCATTGCCCCGCCCCAAGGCATACTTGCCACCCTCCGCACTGCAGAACACTGAACCGCCCCATGCGTATCCACGTCAGCTTCATCGACCGCGTCGGCATCACCCAGGAAGTCCTGGCTATCCTCGGTGGGCGTAATCTCAATCTGGATGCGGTGGAGATGATTCCGCCCAACGTCTACATCGACGCGCCGACCTTGAGCCCGCAAGTGCTCGAAGAACTCAAAGATGCGCTGTTTCGGGTGCTCGGTGTGGAGGCGGTGACCGTGGTCGACATCCTCCCCGGCCAGCGTCGGCACTTGCAGCTTGATGCGTTGCTGGCAGCGATGACCGACCCGGTACTCGCCCTCGACAGCGCCGGGAAAGTATTGCTGGCGAACCCGGCGCTGATCGCGTTGTACGGCCGCGAACCGGCCGGTGAGAGTGTCGCGGAACTGTTCAACGATCCTGGCCTGCTGGAAACCCTGCTCGAACAAGGTTTCCGTCTGCCGCTGCGGGAAATCACCGTCAACGGCCAGACTCTGTTGCTCGACGCCACACCGATCACCGACGCCGGCGCGCTGCTGACCCTCTATCAGCCGAACCGCATCGGCGAACAACTTTCCGCACTGCACCACGACCATGCCGAAGGTTTCGATGCGTTACTGGGCGAGTCCCCGGCGATCCGCACCCTCAAGGCGCGCGCTCAACGCGTTGCCGCCCTGGATGCGCCGCTGTTGATTCAAGGTGAAACCGGCACCGGTAAAGAACTGGTCGCCCGTGCCTGCCACGCGATCAGTGCGCGGCACAGCGCGCCTTTTCTGGCATTGAACTGCGCAGCGCTGCCGGAGAACCTCGCCGAAAGCGAACTGTTCGGCTACGCCCCAGGCGCCTTCACCGGCGCGGCGCGCGGTGGTAAACCGGGGCTGATGGAACTGGCTAACCAAGGCACGGTGTTTCTCGATGAGATCGGCGAAATGTCACCGTACTTGCAGGCGAAATTGCTGCGTTTCTTGAACGACGGCAGCTTCCGCCGCGTTGGCGGTGATCGTGAGGTCAAGGTCAATGTGCGCATTCTCAGCGCGACCCACCGCGATCTGGAAAAAATGGTCAGCGAAGGCCTGTTCCGCGAAGACCTGTTCTATCGCCTCAACGTGCTCAACGTTGAAGTGCCGCCGCTGCGCGAACGCGGTCAGGACATTCTGCTGTTGGCGCGCTACTTCATGCAGCAAGCCTGTGCGCAGATTCAGCGTCCGGTTTGCCGCCTCGCCCCCGGCACCTATCCGGCGTTGCTTGGCAACCGCTGGCCGGGCAACGTGCGGCAATTGCAGAACGTGATCTTCCGCGCCGCCGCGATTTGCGAAAGCAGCCTGGTGGATATCGGCGATCTCGACATCGCCGGCACCTCGGTCGCAAGGCAAACCGACAGCGACGTCGACAGCCTCGAACAAGCTGTGGAAGCGTTTGAGCGATCGCTGCTGGAAAAACTCTACGTCAGCTACCCCTCGACCCGCCAACTGGCGAGCCGCCTGCAGACGTCGCACACGGCGATTGCGCATCGGCTACGCAAATACGGCATCCCCAACAAGCCCTGAACCGGTCAAAAATGTGGGAGCGGGCTTGCTCGCGAAGGCGTCGGGTCAGCCAGTATTTATGGTGACTGACACACCGCATTCGCGAGCAAGCCCGCTCCCACAGGGTATGTGGCGGATTCGAAATCCGTTCAAAAACGACCTCCATCTGTACTGAAAGCGCTACAGCGGAACGATATCGATACACCCTCCTTCAGCGACCGCTGTGCAAGGCTTTGATCCGCTTCAGCTTTTTTACCTGCCCTGATCTGTAGCGATTTCGCTACACGCCTCGTCCCTCCGTTCTCAGCGAAATCCAATAACTCATTGTTTTATAAAGATAAATTTAAGATGGCCGCGTTCTTGCTAAGTAACCGCTCATAAAATCAGGGCATTACCGCCCCAGCCTTCCACCGCGTCCACCAGACGAGTCTGGCCCCCTTAGGAGTTTCCATGAGCGAGTTGCGTTTTACTGAAGATCACGAATGGCTGCGCACCGAAGCTGACGGTAGCGTTACTGTCGGCATCACCGCTTTCGCGCAGAACGCCCTGGGCGACGTGGTGTTCGTGCAACTGCCTGAGCTGCAGGCATACGAAAAAGGCGCTGAAGCCGCCACCGTGGAATCGGTGAAAGCCGCCAGCGGCGTGTACATGCCCCTTGATGGCGACGTGCTGGAAGTCAACCCGGCGCTGGAAGACGCTCCAGAACTGGTCAACGAAGATCCGCTGGGCGAAGGCTGGTTCTTCCGTTTCAAACCAAGCGACGCATCGGCCGTGGCGAAACTGCTGGATCAGGATGCGTACGACCGTCTGATCAAAGCCCAAGCCGAAGCCTGAGGAGTAGCGCCATGACCCAAGTAAACCTCGGCACCGCCAACGAATTCATCGCCCGTCATATCGGCCCGCGCGCCGGTGACGAGCAGGCCATGCTCAACAGCCTCGGCTTCGACTCGCTCGAAGCCCTGAGCGCCAGCGTCATCCCGGAAAGCATCAAGGGCACCAGCGTGCTCGGCATGGACGATGGCCTGAGTGAAGCCGACGCCCTGGCGATGATCAAATCGATCGCCGGCAAAAACCAGCTGTTCAAGACCTACATCGGCCAGGGCTACTACAACTGCCACACGCCATCACCGATCCTGCGCAACCTGCTGGAAAACCCGGCCTGGTACACCGCTTACACGCCGTACCAACCAGAAATTTCCCAGGGCCGTCTCGAAGCGCTGCTGAACTTCCAGACCCTGATCATCGACCTCACCGGCCTGCCGATCGCCAACGCTTCCCTGCTCGATGAAGCTACCGCCGCTGCCGAAGCCATGACCTTCTGCAAACGCCTGAGCAAGAACAAGGGCAGCCACCAGTTCTTCGCCTCGATCCACAGCCATCCGCAAACCCTCGACGTGCTGCGCACCCGTGCCGAGCCGCTGGGTATCGATGTGGTCGTGGGCGACGAGCGTGAACTGAGCGACGTGACGCCGTTCTTCGGCGCGCTGCTGCAATACCCGGCCAGCAACGGTGATGTGTTCGACTACCGCGAACTGACCGAACGCTTCCACGCCGCCAACGCGCTGGTGGCCGTGGCTGCCGACCTGCTGGCCCTGACGCTGCTGACCGCCCCGGGCGAGTTTGGCGCCGACGTCGCTATCGGTTCTGCGCAACGTTTTGGCGTGCCGCTGGGCTTCGGTGGCCCGCACGCCGCGTACTTCTCCACCAAGGATGCGTTCAAGCGCGACATGCCGGGCCGTCTGGTCGGCGTCTCGGTTGACCGTTTCGGCAAACCGGCCCTGCGTCTGGCGATGCAGACCCGCGAGCAACACATCCGCCGCGAGAAGGCCACGTCGAACATCTGCACGGCACAGGTGCTGTTGGCCAACATCGCCAGCATGTACGCCGTCTACCACGGCCCGAAAGGCCTGACGCAGATCGCCAACCGCGTGCATCACCTGACCGCGATTCTGGCCAAGGGCCTGAGCGCACTGGGCGCTAATGTCGAACAAGCCAGTTTCTTCGACACCCTGACCGTGGCCACCGGCGCACAAACCGCCGCGTTGCACGACAAGGCGCACGCTGCGCAGATCAACCTGCGCGTGATCGACGCTCAGCGTCTGGGCCTGTCGGTGGACGAAACCACCACTCAGGCTGACATCGAAACCCTGTGGCGCCTGTTCGCCGACGGCAAGACCCTGCCGGACTTCGCCGCACTGGCCGCCTCGGTGCAAAGCACCATCCCGGCCGCGCTGGTACGTCAGTCGCCAATCCTCAGCCATCCAGTGTTCAACCGTTATCACTCCGAAACCGAGCTGATGCGCTACCTGCGCAAGCTGGCGGACAAGGACCTGGCCCTGGATCGCACCATGATCCCGCTGGGCTCGTGCACCATGAAACTCAACGCCGCCAGCGAAATGATCCCGGTGACCTGGGCCGAATTCGGCGCCCTGCACCCGTTCGCCCCAGCCGCGCAAAGTGCCGGTTACCAGCAACTGACCGACGAACTGGAAGCGATGCTCTGCGCCGCCACCGGTTACGACGCGATCTCGTTGCAACCGAACGCCGGTTCGCAAGGTGAATACGCAGGCCTCCTGGCGATCCGCGCCTACCACCAGAGCCGTGGCGATGAGCGCCGCGACATCTGCCTGATCCCCTCGTCCGCCCACGGCACCAACCCGGCCACCGCCAACATGGCCGGCATGCGCGTAGTCGTGACCGCGTGCGATGCACGCGGCAACGTCGACATCGAAGACCTGCGCGCCAAAGCCATCGAGCACCGCGAGCACCTCGCTGCGCTGATGATCACCTACCCGTCGACCCACGGCGTGTTCGAAGAAGGCATCCGCGAAATCTGCGGGATCATTCACGACAACGGCGGCCAGGTGTACATCGACGGCGCCAACATGAACGCGATGGTCGGCCTCTGTGCACCAGGCAAGTTCGGCGGCGACGTCTCGCACCTGAACCTGCACAAAACCTTCTGCATTCCACACGGCGGTGGCGGCCCGGGCGTCGGCCCGATTGGCGTCAAGTCGCACCTGACTCCGTTCCTGCCAGGCCACGGCCAGATGGAACGCAAGGAAGGCGCGGTCTGCGCAGCACCGTTCGGCAGTGCGAGCATTCTGCCGATCACCTGGATGTACATTCGCATGATGGGTGGGGCGGGTCTCAAGCGTGCTTCGCAACTGGCGATCCTCAACGCCAACTACATTTCCCGTCGCCTCGAAGAGCACTACCCGGTGCTGTACACCGGCAGCAACGGTCTGGTGGCGCACGAATGCATTCTCGACCTGCGTCCGCTGAAAGACAGCAGCGGCATCAGCGTTGATGACGTCGCCAAGCGCCTGATCGACTTCGGCTTCCACGCCCCGACCATGTCGTTCCCGGTAGCGGGCACGCTGATGATCGAGCCGACCGAAAGTGAATCCAAGGAAGAACTGGACCGCTTCTGCGACGCCATGATCCGCATCCGCGAAGAAATCCGCGCAGTGGAAAACGGCACCCTGGACAAGGACGACAACCCGCTGAAGAACGCCCCGCACACCGCAGCAGAACTGGTTGGCGAGTGGACCCACCCGTACAGCCGCGAGCAAGCGGTGTATCCAGTGGCGTCGTTGATCGAAGGCAAATACTGGCCGCCGGTCGGCCGTGTCGACAACGTGTTCGGCGATCGCAACCTGGTGTGCGCCTGTCCGTCGATCGAAAGCTACGCTTAACCGGATGAGGGGCGGGTTGACCTGCCCCGAATTCAGCAAAACCATAGATCCCAAAGTGGGAGCGGGCTTGATCGCGAATGCGGTGTATCAGTCGCCATCAATGTTGCCTGACACACCGCATTCGCGAGCAAGCCCGCTCCCACAGGGGATTTGTGTCCAGCCTTGAGCTTGCGCCAATTCCTATAACAAGAAACCGGAGAACCACTCATGTCGTTAAGCGTGTTCGACCTGTTCAAGATTGGCATCGGTCCCTCCAGTTCCCACACCGTCGGCCCGATGCGTGCCGCTGCGCGCTTCGCCGAAGGTCTGCGCCGGGACGACCTGTTGTCTGCAACCAGCACCCTCAAAGTCGAGCTGTACGGCTCGCTCGGCGCCACCGGCAAGGGGCACGGCAGCGACAAAGCCGTGTTGCTCGGCCTTGAGGGCGAACACCCCGACACTGTCGACACCGAAACCGTCGCCACGCGCCTGCAAGAGATTCGCGGCAACGGCCGGCTGAAGCTGCTCGGTGAACACAGCATCGCGTTCAACGAAAAAGAACACCTGGCAATGATCCGCAAGCCGCTGGCCTATCACCCCAACGGCATGATCTTCCGTGCGTTCGACGCGGCGGGAATCCAGATCCGCAGCCGCGAGTATTACTCGGTCGGCGGTGGTTTCGTGGTCGACGAGGATGCCGCCGGTGCCGACCGCATCGTCGAAGACGCCACGCCGCTGACCTTCCCGTTCAAAAGCGCCAAGGACTTGCTTGGCCATTGCGCCACTTATGGGCTGTCGATCAGCCAGGTGATGCTGACCAACGAAAGCGCCTGGCGTCCGGAGGCGGAGACCCGCGCCGGCCTGCTGAAGATCTGGCAAGTGATGCAGGACTGCGTGGCTGCCGGATGCCGCAACGAAGGCATCCTGCCGGGCGGGCTGAAGGTCAAGCGCCGGGCGGCGGCGCTGCATCGGCAATTGTGCAAGAACCCGGAGTCAGCGCTGCGCGATCCACTGTCGGTGCTCGACTGGGTCAACCTGTACGCGCTGGCAGTCAACGAAGAAAACGCCAACGGCGGGCGCGTGGTGACTGCGCCCACCAACGGCGCGGCGGGGATCATCCCGGCGGTGCTGCATTACTACATGCGCTTTATCCCGGGTGCGAATGACGACGGCGTGGTGCGCTTTCTGCTGACCGCCGCCGCTATCGGCATTTTGTACAAGGAAAACGCCTCGATCTCCGGCGCCGAAGTCGGCTGTCAGGGCGAGGTCGGTGTCGCCTGTTCGATGGCGGCCGGCGCATTGTGTGAAGTGCTCGGCGGCAGCGTGCAGCAAGTCGAGAACGCTGCGGAAATCGGCATGGAACACAACCTTGGCCTGACCTGCGACCCGATTGGCGGGCTGGTGCAGGTACCGTGCATCGAGCGCAACGCGATGGGCTCGGTGAAGGCGATCAACGCGGTGCGCATGGCGATGCGCGGCGACGGACAACACTTCGTCTCGCTCGACAAGGTCATCCGCACCATGCGCCAGACCGGCGCCGACATGAAAAGCAAATACAAGGAGACCGCCCGTGGCGGTCTGGCGGTCAACATTATCGAATGCTAATTAGCCCCCTCTCTCTTGGGGAGAGGGTTGGAGTGAATCAAGGAGTTCCGCATGTCCACCGAACCATTGTCGAAAACCCCGCTGCACGCTCTGCACCTCGAACTTGGCGCCCGCATGGTGCCCTTCGCTGGCTACGACATGCCGGTGCAATACCCGCTAGGCGTGATGAAAGAACACCAGCACACCCGTGAGCAAGCCGGACTGTTCGACGTCTCGCACATGGGCCAGATCCGTCTGACCGGTGCCAACGCTGCCAAGGCCCTGGAAACCCTGGTACCGGTTGACATCATCGACTTGCCGGTGGGCATGCAGCGTTATGCGATGTTCACCAACCAGAGCGGTGGCATCCTCGACGACCTGATGGTCGCCAACCTCGGCAACGACGAACTGTTCCTGGTGGTCAATGCCGCCTGCAAGGATCAGGACCTGGCGCATCTGCAAAAACACATCGGCGATCAGTGCACCATCACGGAGCTGTTCGAAGCGCGCGCCCTGCTCGCCCTGCAAGGTCCGGCAGCCGTCACCGTACTGGCCCGCCTGGCGCCTGCAGTCGCGAAGATGACCTTCATGCAGTTCGCCCGCGTGAATCTGCTGGGCGTGGATTGCTTCGTCAGCCGTTCCGGTTACACCGGTGAAGACGGTTTCGAGATCTCGGTACCCGCAGCTGACGCGGAAAAACTCGCCCGCGCTCTGCTCGCAGAGCCTGAAGTCCAGGCCATCGGCCTCGGCGCCCGCGATTCGCTGCGCCTGGAAGCCGGCCTGTGCCTGTACGGCCACGACATGAACACCGACACCACACCCATCGAAGCCAGCCTGTTGTGGGCGATGTCCAAACCTCGCCGTGCCGACGGCGCGCGGGCCGGCGGTTTTCCGGGGGCAGAGAGCATTTTTGCTCAGCAACAGAACGGCGTAGCCCGCAAACGCGTCGGCCTGCTGCCACAAGAACGCACACCCGTGCGTGAAGGCGCAGAAATCGTCAACGAAGCCGGCGAGATCATCGGCAGCGTGTGCAGCGGCGGCTTCGGGCCGACCTTGGGCGGCCCTTTGGCGATGGGTTACCTCGACAGCGCTTATGTCACCCTCGACACACCAGTCTGGGCCATCGTCCGTGGGAAAAAGGTGCAAATGCTTGTAAGCAAAATGCCATTTGTTCCACAACGCTACTACCGCGGTTGATTGACTGTTTCTATAAGTAACGCGATTGCGTTATGCGTGCACTAATGTGTAACGCAATCGCCACAAAAAAGTGCATTTTCTAACATTCGATTCGAATATGAACTTTGCTTATAACGATCGAAAACAATTGAACCCGCTAATCGTCCAAGCCGCACTAGTGAACTGACTAACTGCCAGCAGGGGCAGGAAAACCGGGGCCTTCGCGGGGCTTGTTTTTTCTCCCGTAGTTGGCGTAGAGTTTGTCCACTGTGTTTGCATGGGTCAGCTTGGAATCGTGACCTGGGCAGTAGCCTACAAGTTAGCTACATCCCGTTCGACGTCTTCTTACTCTCCTGCAACCAGCCCCAGTACTCTTTCATGAGGAAGAGACTGTCATTAATTTTTGCGTCAAAGGAAATAAGAAATGTCCCAACGTCAGAGCGGTACCGTCAAGTGGTTTAACGACGAGAAAGGTTTTGGTTTTATCACTCCAGAAAGCGGTCCGGATCTGTTCGTGCATTTCCGCGCTATTCAGGGCAACGGCTTCAAAAGCCTGAAAGAAGGCCAGAAAGTGACCTTCGTTGCTGTGCAAGGCCAGAAAGGCATGCAGGCTGACGAAGTACAAGCAGAAGGCTAATCTTCTGTAACGAAAAAGCCCCTGATATTGATATCAGGGGCTTTTTTGTGCGCGCGAATCCGTAAAATGGCGCTTCATTTTGCGTCCAGAGGCTGCCATGTCGAAAAACCTGCTCACTCCCCAGGGCGATTTTCCTGCCGTAGGCCTCGGTCGACGTTTGGCCGCGATGTTTTATGACTTTCTGCTGTGCACCGCCCTGCTGATCGTGACCGGCTTCGTTTACAAGCTGATCCAGGCAGCGATCATCGGCGAAGAGCGTCTGCGCGCAATGACCGATGCCGGCAAACTGGATGGCGATCCGCTGTACTCCACTGTATTGCTGCTGGTGCTGTTTGCGTTCTTCGCCAAGTTCTGGACCCATGGCGGCCAGACACTGGGCATGCAGGTGTGGGGGATTCGCGTACAGAACGCCGATGGCAGCGCGATCAGCCTGTGGCAGGCACTGTTGCGCTTCATGGTGTCGATCGCTTCGTGGCTGTGCGCAGGGCTCGGGTTCTTCTGGTCGCTGTACGACAAGCAGAAGCGCACCTGGCACGACATCTACTCCGATACCCGCCTGGTACGGATTCCGAAGAAAACCAAATAACCCTCCAAAACGCAGAAACAACTGTGGGAGCGGGCTTGCTCGCGAAGGCGCCGTATCAGTCGAGTTAGATGTTGACTGATATGACGCCTTCGCGAGCAAGCCCGCTCCCACAGGTTTTGTATGCTGCCTTTAGAGCTTAGGCGTTACCCGCCAGCTTCATCCGCGCGGCCTGAGTAAAGTCCAGCATGCGCTTCAAAGGCCGGATCGCCTGAGGAATCAGCGCCGGATCAACAAAGATCTCGTTCGTGCCTTCCTTGAGGCTCTTGAGCGTTCGCTCAAGGGTGTTCATGGCCATCCACGGGCAATGTGCGCAACTGCGGCATGCGGCGCCGTTACCGGCGGTTGGCGCCTCGATGAAGACCTTGTCCGGGCACAGCTGCTGCATCTTGTAGAAGATACCGCGATCGGTAGCGACAATCAGGGTCTTGTTCGGCAGGCTTTGCGCGGCAGCGATCAACTGGCTGGTCGAACCGACGGCATCCGCCAGTTCGATCACCGAGGTCGGCGACTCCGGGTGCACCAGAATGGCGGCGTCCGGGTACAGCGCCTTCATGTCTTCAAGCTGCTTGGACTTGAACTCCTCGTGAACGATGCAGGCGCCGTCCCACAGCAGCATGTCGGCACCGGTCTTGCGCTGGATGTAAGTACCCAGATGCTTGTCCGGGCCCCAGATGATGGTCTCGCCGTTGTCCATCAGGCTTTCGACGATCTCCAGCGCGCAACTCGACGTCACGACCCAGTCAGCCCGGGCTTTGACCGCTGCGGAGGTGTTGGCGTACACCACCACCGTGCGCTCCGGGTGCTGATCACAGAACGCCGAGAACTCATCTACCGGGCAACCCAGGTCCAGCGAGCACGTCGCGTCGAGGGTCGGCATCAGCACGCGTTTTTCCGGGTTGAGAATCTTCGCGGTCTCACCCATGAACTTCACGCCGGCGACCACCACGGTCTTGGCCGGATGGGCGTTACCGAAGCGGGCCATCTCCAGGGAATCGGATACACAGCCTCCGGTCTCTTCGGCCAGGGCCTGAATCACCGGATCGCAATAGAAGTGGGCAACCAGCACCGCGTCCTGAGCCTTGAGCTCGGCAGCGATGGCGGAACGGTAATAGGCCTCTTCCTCGGCACTCAGCGGTTTGGGCTGTTTGGCATCGAGGTGGGCTTGAACCAGAAGGCGTTCGGAAATCTGCGTCATGTTCGCAAGACCTGCAGGCGCTTTCGCGCGAAAGTCGAGTATACACCCGGCTCCGGACCGCTTGAGGGTACCGCCGGGAGAGTGAGTATTATCAGGCACGGACAGCATTGAAGCTGCGCAAGGCTACAGAATATCCCGTTGATACAAAAGATGATTCTGACCTGTGTCAGCACCGACGGCGCTGAGGAAATGCTCACCCGAATCGCAGGCAAAAAAAAACCCGGAAATCCTCACTTTCGTGGGCCTTCCGGATTTTCTAAACCGCCAAATATGGTGGGTCGTGTGGGATTCGAACCTACGACCAATTGGTTAAAAGCCAACTGCTCTACCAACTGAGCTAACGACCCGCTGTGTGGTGGCGCGTATAATACTGATTTTTAAGGACTATTCAACACCTTTTTGAAAAAAATCAAAAATAATGTGTTGGGTCGTCCACACCAGCGGCCGCAAAGCCCTCTGCACGCAGGCGGCAGCTGTCGCATTTACCGCATGCGCGGCCTTCATCGTCGGCCTGATAGCAGGAAACAGTAAGACCATAATCCACACCCAGCTTCACGCCGGCCTGGACGATCTGCGCCTTGCTCAGGTTCTGCAGCGGCGCCTGAATGCGGAAGCCATTGCCTTCCACGCCCGCCTTGGTCGCCAGGTTGGCCATACGCTCGAACGACTCGATGAACTCGGGACGGCAATCCGGGTAACCGGAGTAATCCACCGCATTGACGCCGATGAAGATGTCACGGGCGCCGAGCACTTCAGCCCAGCCCAATGCCAGCGACAGGAACACCGTGTTGCGCGCCGGCACGTAAGTCACCGGAATGCCCTCACCCAGCGCCTCAGGAATGTCGATGCTGGTGTCGGTCAGGGCCGAACCACCCATGCCGTTCAGGTTCAGGCCAATGACCTTGTGCTCGACCACACCCAGATCACGGGCAACACGGGCGGCGGCGTGCAGTTCAGCGTGAGAACGCTGACCGTAATCGAAGCTCATGGTGTAGCAGGCGTAACCTTCAGCCCGGGCCATCGCCACGACTGTGGCTGAGTCCAGGCCACCGGACAGCAGGATTACTGCGCGTTTTTCACTCGTGTTCAGTTGTTCAGTCATCTCAGCGCCCCGGCTCATCATTCCATAGATATTTATGCAGCTGCAGTTGCAACCGCACTGGCAGGTTATCTGCCACCACCCAGTCCGCCAGATCCCTCGCGTTGAGGTCATGGTGACTTGGAGAAAACAGAACTTCGCCGGCACGTCGGTCGAGCCCGTACTGGATCAGTTTGGAAACTGCCCAGTCATAGTCTTCCCGCGAACAGATGACAAACTTCACCTGGTCGTTGCGAGTCAGCAGCTCGATATTCTCGTAACGGTTGCGATGGGCCTCTTTCGAGCCGGGCGTCTTCAGGTCGACAACGCGACTGACTCGCGAGTCGACTGCCGAAACGTCGAGGGCACCGCTGGTTTCCAGCGAGACCTCGTAACCGGCATCACACAAGCGCTTGAGCAAGGGAATGGCATTGGGCTGTGCCAGCGGCTCACCGCCAGTGACACACACATAGCGCGGGCGGAACCCGGCCACTTGCTCAAGGATGTCGTCGAGGGTGCGGATCGTACCGCCAGTGAACGCGTAGGCGCTGTCGCAGTATTGGCAACGCAATGGGCAACCGGTCAGGCGCACAAAAACCGTGGGCAGCCCGGCAGTCCGCGTTTCCCCCTGCAACGAGTAGAAAACTTCGGTGATTCTCAATGTGTCTTGCATAGTCGCCACGGGCGTAACAGCTAAACAGGCTGTCCGCCTCCGTCAGGCACTTCAGATAACCCCGCCAACGCGCAGGCCATAAGAAGCGTGTTTCATAAAAAGGGCGTGAATTCTAACGAAAAAACCCGCGACAAGCGCGGGTTTCTTCCAAACGGGGTGAAGCTCAATTACATGCGTTGCAGATCGCGTTGGGCCAACTGGGCTGCGGAGGTCCCCGGGTATTGGGAAACCACCTGCTGCAGAATGCCTTTAACCTTGTCGGTGTGACCGAGGCGGCGCTCTACGTCAGCCAGCTTGTACAGCGAATCCGGCACTTTGGCATGCTTGGGATACAGTTGCGAAACCTTGGCAAACGCTTGACCCGCACCTTGCAGATCGCCTTTGGCCAGATTGACTTCGCCCAACCAGTACTGGGCATTGCCCGCGTACTGGCTGTTCGGGTATTTGCGCAGGAATGCCGAGAAAGCCTGGCTGGCCTTGTCGAAATCCTTGGCTTTGATCAGATCGAAAGCCGCATCGTAATACAGCTTTTCCTTGGCCGGATCACCCGGTTCACTGCTCGCAGCAGGTGCCTGGGCAGCAGCCCCGGCGCCAGCGGCAGCACCGGCAGCAGCACTTGCATCGCCACCGGCAGAAGAATTCTCAGGAGTCGCGGCAGGTGCAGCACCGGATCCAATGCGCCGATCAAGATCCTGGTATCGCTCCAGGGACTCTTGCTTCATGCGCGCAACCTGATTCTGCAGTTCTTCGATCACACCTTGCTGGCGCGATATCTGATCCTGCATTTGTTGCAATTGGTTGAACAGCATGCCCTGTGCCGAGGCAGGGGCCGAAGCCGCTCCCCCGGCATAGGCGCCGTTCGTACCGTAACCTGCAGGCGGATAACTGCTCCCGCTATTGTTATAACCGGAGTTGTCATCGACCACAGGAACCGCAGCCCACGCCGCAAGCGGCGCGAGGCTGAGAGCCAGAACAGTTACAGCACGACGGCACGTTCGCATATCGAATTACTTACGCAGTTCGACGCGACGGTTTTGAGCCCAGGACTGCTCGTCGTTGCCGGTAGCAACTGGACGCTCTTCGCCGTAGGAAACCAGTTCCAGCTGAGCTGGGGAAACACCTTGCAGTACCAGGTAGCGCTGAACGGCTTTCGCACGACGCTCGCCCAGTGCCATGTTGTACTCACGAGTACCACGTTCGTCGGTGTTGCCTTCCAGAACAACGCGAGCGCCGTTTGCTTTCAGGTCTTTGGCGTGAACGTCCAGAGCGCGCATGGCTTCTGGCTTCAGGTCCGAGCTGTCGTATTCGAAGTAGAAGGTGGTGATTGCGCGCAGAGCAGCTTCTTCGCTCAGGGAACCGTCAACGGCACCAGTGTTTGCGCCGTAACCAGCGTTTGGATCAACAGCGCCTTCACCGGCGTTGTCGCCGCCTTTGGACGAGCAACCTACAGCTACAGCCATGGCCAGAGCCAGCGCAGCAAATTTACCAAACTTCAGCATTTCCATCGTGAAACTCCTAATGAACCCCAGTGTGTTAAGTAAAACGTGTAGCGCCGCGTCAGTTCAGGTAAGGGGACCAGGACGGTTCTCTGACTTCGCCTTGAGCGGTAGGAAGCGGGAGCCTCACGCGTCCATTAATGGACACGAGCATCAAGACTCCCCGGCCCTGCTGGCGGGTGGCGTAGATTACCATGGTGCCGTTGGGCGCAACAGTAGGCGACTCGTCCAGAGTGCTATCAGTTAGGATTTTTACACTTCCGCGCTGCAAATCCTGAGCCGCCACCTTGAAATTGGTGAAACCGTCCTGACGATGGATCATCACCAGGGTCTTTTCATCAGCCGAAAGCTTCGGGTTGGCGTTGTAGTTACCGATGAAGGTCACTCGCTCCGCACCGCCGCCACTGGCGCTGGTTTTGTAGATCTGTGGTTTGCCGCCACGGTCCGAGGTGAAGTAGATGGTCGAACCATCCTTGCCCCAGTACGGTTCGGTGTTGATGCCAGGCCCTGCCGTCACGCGAGTGATCTGACGCGAACCCAGGTTCATCACATAGATGTCCGGGTTGCCGTCCTTGGACAGCACGAAGGCCAGGCGATTGCCATCCGGCGACCAGGCAGGCGCGCCGTTCAGGCCTTCGAAGTTGGTGATCTGCTCACGGCGACCGGTGTCGATGTTCTGCATGAAGATGCGCGGACGCTTCTGCTCGAACGACACGTAGGCGATACGCTTGCCATCCGGTGCGAAACGCGGCGACAGGATCGGCTCGCGCGATTGCAGCAGGGTCACGGCGCGGGCACCGTCGTAGTCCGAACGCTGCAGGGTGTAGCGAGTGTTCTTCTCGGAGAAACGCTCGGCTGTCACGTACAGCAGACGGGTCGAAAACGCACCTTTGATGCCGGTAAGTTTTTCGAACGACTGGTCGGAGATGTAGTGCGCCATGTCACGCAGTTGCTCGGTGGTACCGGAAACACTGCCGTCAGCCACTTTCTGTTCGGTGGCCACGTTGAACAGCGCCCATTGCACCTGCAGGCGACCGCCCGCTGGAACAATGCTGCCGACCATCATGTATTGAGCACCCACCGCCTTCCAGTCACGGAAGATGATTTCACTCGGCTGGCTTGGCTGGGCAATCATGTTCTGCTTTGGAATCGGCGAGTAGTAGCCCGAGTTCCGCAAGTCATTACCAATGATTTCTGCCATGTCGTCCGGCAGCACTGCACCGCCCTGGAAACCGAATGGTACGACGGCGATCGGCGTTGCCCGATCGCTGCCGCTGGTGACCAGAATGTTCTTTTCATCAGCCATCGCGATCCCTGCCATGCAGCAGATCACGACCAGCATTCCTCGAAGAAGGTTTCTCACAAGGCTAGATCCTCAGGTGTGAATGTCATCTTGAATGAACGATACGGAGCGAAATCGCTCGGCTTCATTCCCTGCATTTCCGTCAAACGTCCAATATTCTTGACCGCCGCGACTGCCGAAGCATCGAACGGACCGTCGCCGCTGGACTTGGCCACGCTGACCGAGGTCACCGTACCGTCCGGCAACATGCCGATTTGCAGCACGACCGTCATGCCTTTGCGTGCCGAAGGTGGACGTGCCCAACCTTCCGCTGCCCGCGCACGAATCAGGTCATCGAAACTGCCCGCGACTTCGTCACCCTGCTCATCGGCCAAGGCCTGCTGACGCTGCGGCGTGTCGGAAAGCAAATCTGCCAGGGCCTGAGCCTTTTTGTCTTCGGTAGATTTACGTGCCGCGTCCTGCGCTTTCTTCTTCGCAGCATCGGCAGCAGCTTTCTTCTTCGCTTCGTCGGCGACTTTCTTCTTCGCCTCTTCAGCTTCAGCTTTCTTCTTGGCGTCTTCGGCGGCTTTCTTCTTCGCGTCTTCGACGATCTTCTTCTTGGCTTCTTCAGCGGCCTCTTTCTTGGCCTCTTCCTTAGCTTCTTCTTCAGCCTTCTTCTTGGCTATATCAGCCAATTGTTTCTCTTCGGCCTTTTTGGCTTCGGCTTTCTTCGCGTCGTCGGCTTTCTTGGCGTCATCCGCCTTTTTCGCCTCGTCCGCTTTCTTCGCCTCGTCGGCCTTCTTGGCTTCCTCGGCCTTTTGAGCCGCTTCTTCTTTCTTTTGTTCCGCAGCCTTCACCGCTTCCTGCTCGACCTTTTTCTGCTCCATCTGCTCGACTTCGGTCTGGCGCGCGGCGGATTTCTTCGCCTCACCCGCAATCTTCTGATTGGTCTGGGTGGTTGCCTGACTTTTCGATTTCAGTTGGTACAAGGTTGCCTGGACAATCGGCTTGGCCGGCGGCAGCTCCGGTGTCAGGGCAAAACTGACGAACAGCATGCCGAATACCAGCACGTGCAAGCCAATTGCCAGGACACTAGGCCAGAAGTAGCTTTCCGAGGCGGACGGCTCTCGCTGTTGCTGCATCAGGGCGCCTCGGTAATCAAGCCAACATTACCGACCCCGGCTTTCTGCAACCCGCCCATCGCGCCCATGACGGCGCCGTAGTCGACCGACTTGTCGCCACGAATGAACACCTGGGTGTGCTTGCCGCCTTCGTTGCCGGCGCGAATGATCTTGGTCACCGCGTCAGTCATCTGCGGCAGCGTCATGGCCCTGTCCTGCTGCTTTTCAGTGTCGACTTCGCTGCCAAGGTTCCAGTAGTAGGTCTTGTCAGCCTTGATCGAAATGGTCAGCACCTGAGTGTTGTTGTCCTGCGGCAAGGCTTCACTGGAAACCTTGGGCAGATCCACTTTCACGCCCTGATTGAGCATAGGCGCGGTCACCATGAAGATAACCAGCAGCACCAGCATCACGTCGATGTATGGCACCACGTTCATCTCGGCGACCGGCTTGCGCTTGTTTCGGGCTCGAGCGATTAAAGCCATCGGGAAATACCTGCTTATTCTTCGCTGGTGTGCACTTTGCGGTGCAGGATCGCCTGGAACTCATCGGCGAAGGTGTAGTAGCGGCTCAGCAAGGTTTCGCTGCGGGCAGAGAAACGGTTGTAAGCGATAACGGCCGGGATCGCAGCGAACAGACCGATCGCCGTGGCGATCAGGGCTTCGGCGATACCCGGGGCCACGGTGGCCAGGGTCGCTTGCTGGGCCTGAGCCAGACCACGGAAGGAGTTCATGATGCCCCATACGGTACCGAACAGACCGATGTACGGGCTGACGGAACCAACGGTGGCGAGAAACGGCAGGCTCTGCTCCAGCTTCTCTTCTTCACGGGAAATGGCAACGCGCATGGCTCGCGCCACACCTTCCATAACCGCTTCAGGATCGACGCCTGGCTGCTGACGCAGACGGGAGAACTCCTTGAAACCGGCACGGAAGATCTGCTCCACACCCGAATCCGGATCCGGGTTGCTGCCGGCCTGACGGTACAGCTTGGACAGGTCGATACCCGACCAGAAGCGCTCCTCGAAGCTCTCCAGGGCGCGTCGACCGGCGCGCAGCAGATTGCTGCGCTGAAAGATCATGATCCATGAGGTCACCGATGCGGCTACCAGGGTCAACATTACCAACTGCACCACGATGCTGGCATTGCTGACCAGGCTCCACATGGAGGAATGGTCGACGACGTTAGCTTCCACGCTTTATCTCCTGCTTTGAGTGTGTACCCGTGCCGCCCGCGTCGGCAAAGGCCGCACGCAAGGATTCGGGCATGGCCCGGGGTTTCAAACTTTCGGTGCGCACACAGGCCACCAGAAACTGCCCTTCACAGAGCAGCACATTATCCGTGGCCCGCCTGACCTGCTGTTTGAAGCGCAGGCTGGCACGGTTCAATTCGATTACATCAGCGCTTACCAGCAGTTCGTCGTCCAGTCGCGCCGGCGCGTGGTAGCGCGCTTCGCTGGAGTGCACGACAAACAACAGGTCCTCCCCTGCCAGTTCCGACTGGGCAAAGCCAAGCGTTCGGAGCCGCTCGGTTCGAGCCCGTTCCATAAACTTGAGGTAATTAACGTAATACACGATGCCGCCGGCATCGGTGTCCTCGTAATAAACGCGACAACGATGTGCGAACGGCTCAAGCCCGTTTTGCGCGCGCATACTCTAGTGCTTACTCCTCGGGTTGCCAATCCAGCCAGGCAACTGTTTTTCATTGTTCAAAGGCTTTACCGCAAAAGTACCGTCCTGTGACAGTACAAACGCTGAATAAATCGACAATAAATGTGTACTAATCGTCTACCGCATCGAGAAACTCGTCTACCACGGGCATCTCGCCCATTCGTGACGGAATGTTTAAACCGAAATGCAGATACGCATGCCGTGTCACCACCCTGCCCCGTGGCGTGCGCATGATGTAACCCTGCTGAATCAGGTACGGCTCCAGCACATCTTCAATGGTGTGGCGTTCTTCGCTGATCGCTGCCGCCAGGCTGTCGATGCCCACCGGACCGCCATCGAACTTCTCGATCATGGTCAGCAGCAAGCGCCGGTCCTGATGATCGAAGCCATGTTCATCGACATCCAGCAGGTTGAGCGCCAGATCGGCCACGGCCTTGGTGATGTGACCCTTGGCCCGGACTTCAGCGAAATCCCGCACCCGACGCAGCAGACGGTTAGCGATCCGCGGCGTACCACGGGCGCGGCGGGCCACTTCAAAGGCACCTTCCGGGTCCAGCGGCAAGCCGAGAATGCTCGCCGAACGACTGACAATCGTCGACAGGTCGGCGGTGTTGTAGAACTCAAGACGCTGGACGATGCCGAAGCGGTCACGCAACGGATTGGTCAGCATGCCGGCGCGGGTGGTGGCGCCGACGAGGGTGAACGGTGGCAGATCCAGCTTGATCGAGCGCGCCGCCGGCCCTTCGCCGATCATGATATCGAGCTGAAAGTCTTCCATGGCCGGGTACAGCACTTCTTCCACGATCGGCGACAGACGATGGATTTCATCGATGAACAACACGTCGTGCGGTTCCAGATTGGTCAGCAACGCCGCCAGATCGCCCGGGCGCTCCAGCACCGGGCCGGAAGTGCTCTTGATCGACACGCCCATTTCCTGGGCGATGATGTTGGCCAGCGTGGTTTTTCCCAGCCCTGGGGGGCCGAAGATCAGCGTGTGATCGAGGGATTCGTTACGGCCACGGGCGGCCTGGATGAACAGTTCCATCTGCTCGCGGACCGTCGGCTGGCCAATGTAGTCGGCCAGGCTGACGGGGCGAATCGCCCGGTCCTGGACTTCTTCGCGCTCGCGCGGGCTGTGCGCGGCGGCGATCAGACGATCAGCTTCAATCACTTAAATCATTCCCTTCAGGGCGCGGCGGATCATGTCTTCACTGCTCAGGTTCTTGTCCTTGATGGCGGAAATCGCCTTGCTCGCTTCCTGCGGCTTGTAGCCCAGGGAAATCAGCGCGCTGACCGCATCGTTTTCGGCAGTATTGACCGGCGCCGGACCGTCCGGCTGGTTCGGCACCAGGGCGAACATCGCCGGCACGGTTTCCCAGGCCTTGAAGCGGTCTTTGAGTTCGACCAGCAGACGCTCGGCGGTTTTCTTGCCAACACCCGGGACCTTGGTCAGCGCCGAAGTGTCCTGGGATTGCACGCAGCGGATCAACTCATCGACTTCCAGGCTCGACATCAAGGCCAGGGCCAGTTTCGGCCCGACACCATTGAGACGGATCAACTCGCGAAAAAAGTCTCGCTCACGCTTGCCGGCGAAGCCATAGAGTAACTGCGCGTCTTCGCGTACGACCAAATGGGTGTGCAACGTCAGCGGTTCACCGACCGACGGCAGACGATAAAGGGTGGTCATGGGCACTTCCAGCTCATACCCGAGGCCGTTTACATCCAGAATCAGGTGCGGCGGCTGTTTCTCAGCCAGGGTGCCGCGCAAGCGTCCAATCACGTTTCAGATCCTTGAGCGTTGACCAGCCGGGGGCTGGCGACAAAACGGAATACGGATTCGGGCCGACGACCCAGGCACAAAACCCATATACCGGAAAATTGATTGCTGATGCTATCAGAGACGCAGGCGCCCGCCACGACTGCGTGCGGCGCCCAGACCATGCGGCAACAGACTGGAGCGGGTGTGCGCGTGACAAATGGCGATAGCGAGGGCGTCCGAGGCATCGATTTGCGGCTTGGCGGTCAGCTTGAGCATGTGCATGACCATCATCTGCACCTGCTCCTTATTGGCAGCGCCGGTGCCGACCACGGCTTGCTTGACCTGGGTTGCAGTGTACTCGGCAATCTCCAGGCACTCTTCAGCGCCAGCAACAATCGCGGCCCCGCGCGCCTGCCCCAACTTCAGCGCCGAGTCGGCGTTTTTCGCCATGAACACTTTTTCGATGCCCATGGTCACCGGGCCATAGGTCTGAATGATTTCCCGCACACCGCGATAAACGATTTGCAGCCGCTCATGCAGCTCACCGGCGCCGGTACGGATGCAACCCGAGGCGACATAGATGCAGCCGCCGCGTCCGGTATCACGAACAATCCCGTAACCGGTAATGCGCGAGCCGGGGTCGATACCAAGAATTAGAGTCATAACGCCTGCGGAGTCGGTAAAAACACAAAAAACAAATCAGCGAATAACCAATATGGGAGCGGGCTTGCTCGCGAAGGCGGTGGGTCATTCAGCATTATGTCTGCTGATAAGCCGCCTTCGCGAGCAAGCCCGCTCCCACATTCAAGCCTAGTCGCTCTTAACCGAGCTGAGCGGCCACGTCTTCGGGAATATCCGCGTTGGAGTAGACGTTCTGCACGTCGTCCAGATCCTCAAGCATGTCGATCAGCTTGAGCACCTTCTCCGCGCCCTCCAGATCCAGCTCGGCGCTGGTGGTCGGCTGCATGACGATTTCTGCGTCATCACCTTTGAACCCGGCCGCTTCCAGCGCGTTGCGCACGGCGTAGAAGCTGGTGAACGAGGTGAACACGTCAATCGAGCCGTCTTCATGGCTGACCACGTCATCGGCATCGGCTTCCAGCGCCGCTTCGGTCAATGCGTCTTCATCGACGCCCGGCGCGAAGCTGATCTGGCCTTTGCGCTCGAACAGATACGCCACCGAACCGTCGGTGCCGAGGTTGCCGCCACATTTGCTGAATGCATGACGTACAGCTGCAGCGGTACGGTTGCGGTTGTCGGTCATGCACTCGACCATTACCGCCACGCCACCCGGGCCATAACCTTCGTAGGTCAGCTCTTCAACGTTGTCCGCCTCGGTCGCACCGGCGCCACGCGCCACGGCACGGTCGATGATGTCGCGACTCATGTTCGCGCTCAGCGCCTTGTCCAGCGCCAGACGCAGACGCGGGTTGGAGCCCGGATCGCCACCGCCCTGACGGGCCGCAACGGTCAGCTCACGGATCCACTTGGTGAAGATCTTGCCTCTCTTGGCATCCTGACGTTCTTTGCGGTGCTTGATGTTCGCCCACTTGGAATGACCTGCCATAACTCGCTCCGAATTCTCTTTGAAACGTTGCCCGCCCTGCTCATGCAGCGGCCAGCAAACAAAAAATCTCGACCTGCTCTCTACAGATAGAAAAAAGGCGCATCCGAAGATGCGCCTTCAGGCCCGTCTTACTCAGCCTTTGGTGTTTCGCGCAAACGAATATGCAGCTCGCGCAGTGCCTTGGCATCCACCACACCCGGTGCTTGCGTCATCACGTCGGCAGCGCTCTGGGTTTTCGGGAAGGCGATCACTTCACGGATCGACTGGGCACCGGTCATCAGCATCACCAGACGGTCCAGACCGAAGGCCAGACCACCGTGCGGCGGTGCACCGTACTTCAGCGCATCGAGCAGGAAGCCGAATTTCTCTTCCTGTTCTGCTTCGTTGATACCCAACAGACGGAATACTGCTTGCTGCATTTCCTTGCGGTGAATACGGATCGAACCACCACCCAGCTCAGTGCCGTTCAGCACCATGTCGTAGGCGCGGGACAGAGCGCCGGCCGGGTTGGCTTCCAGCTCTTCCGGGGAGCACTTCGGCGCGGTGAACGGGTGGTGCAGCGCGGAGAAACTGCCGTCGTCGTTTTCTTCGAACATCGGGAAGTCGACGACCCACATTGGCGCCCACTCGCAGGTCAGCAGCTTGAGGTCGTGACCGAGCTTGATACGCAGCGCACCCAGGGCCTCGCTGACGATCTTGGCCTTGTCGGCACCGAAGAACACGATGTCGCCATCGACTGCGCCAACGCGGTCAAGGATCACGTTCAGCTTGTCTTCAGGGATGTTTTTCACGATCGGCGATTGCAGACCTTCAACACCGGCAGCACGCTCGTTGACCTTGATGTACGCCAGGCCCTTGGCACCGTAGATGCCGACGAACTTGGTGTAATCGTCGATCTGCTTGCGCGGCATGCTCGCCCCGCCTGGAACGCGCAGTGCGGCGATACGGCATTTCGGATCGTTGGCCGGGCCGCTGAATACTTTGAAATCGACTTCTTTGAGTTGATCGGCAACGTCGACCAGTTCCAGCGGGTTACGCAGGTCTGGTTTGTCGGAACCGTAGCGGCGCATGGCTTCTTCGAAAGTCATGTGCGGGAAGTCGCCGAATTCCAGACCCAGCACTTCCTTGAACAGGTTGCGGATCATTTCTTCGGTCAGGCCCATGATCTCTTTTTCATCGAGGAAGCTGGTCTCGATGTCGATCTGGGTGAATTCAGGCTGGCGATCAGCGCGCAGGTCTTCGTCGCGGAAGCACTTGGCGATCTGGTAGTAACGGTCGAAACCGGCCACCATCAGCAGCTGTTTGAACAGCTGCGGCGATTGCGGCAGCGCAAAGAACGAACCGGCGTGAGTACGGCTTGGCACCAGATAGTCACGTGCACCTTCAGGGGTGGCACGGGTCAGGATCGGGGTTTCAACGTCGAGGAAGCCGTTTTCGTCGAGGAAGCGGCGGATGCTGGTGGTCATGCGCGAACGCAGACGCAGCTTCTCGGCCATTTCCGGACGACGCAGGTCGAGGAAGCGATAGCGCAGGCGGGTCTCCTCGCCGACGTCGGAGAACTCGTTCAGCGGGAACGGCGGGGTTTCCGACTCGTTCAGCACTTCCAGCTCGTAGCCCAGCACTTCGATCATGCCCGACGCCATGTTGGCGTTGGTGGCGCCGGCCGGACGCAGACGCACCTTGCCGGTGATCTTCACCACGTACTCGCTGCGCACGCGATCGGCAGCGGCGAAGCTCTCGGCGCGATCCGGATCGAATACCACCTGGGCCAGACCATCACGATCACGGATATCGAGGAAAATCACCCCGCCGTGGTCGCGACGACGGTGAACCCATCCGCAAAGGGTAATTTCCTGGCCTTCCAGGCTTTCGTTCAGTTGGCCGCAATAATGGCTGCGCATCATGGTAGTGGTTTCGCTTCTCGTAATTCGAAATTCGGTGGAGATCCCGTCGCCATCAAGCATTGCGAAATCTCACGCGTGTCGTTCGACCTGGGCCTGAACCCTAGTCAGATTTGTCGCCACCGGCCAGGTTCTTCTTGGCTCCGGTCTTGAAATCGGTTTCGTACCAACCGCTGCCGCTGAGGCGAAAACCCGGCATGGACAGCTGTTTCCTGAGCTCTGGCGCCTGACAGGCAGGGCAGTCGACCAGCGGTGCCTCGCTGATCTTTTGAATGGCTTCCAACTGATGACCACAGGAAGCACATTGGTAATCGTACATCGGCATGGGGGTGTCTCGGCGATCAGATTGCCACCGCGCGCAGGGCTTTGCGGCGAAAGAGCGGGATTATATCCATTAAATGCGGGCTGTGCAGCCGTAAGACTGCACAGCCCGCCACGTCATTTCAAGTATTGCCCGTTCAGGGCATGACGGCCGACGGGGTATCACGCAGGCCGTTCATCACACACACCACCCGCACCAGACCGCTGAAGTTTTTCACCCCGCCATGGCGCAGGTGCACTTCGCGGTCCACATGGGACAGCAGCGTACTGACCGAACAGCCGTTGTCTTCGGCCATACCGCCAAGAATGTTCCAGTAAACCTGCTCGAGCCTCAAGCAAGTCGCAAAGCCATTCAAACGCACCGACCTGGACAGCGGCCGGATCAACTCGAAGTCGAAATCGCTGACAAACGGATCGACCTTCATCTCCTGATGCGAACCGGTATGTTCGCTTCGCCTGTCTCCACCTACCATATCGCTGACACTCCTTTGTCATCACTGCTTATAAAGGCAACTTCCTGTGCCCTCATAAAAACGCAGACGCAAAGTTAGCGCCAGATGACTAGTTGCCCATCTGCGTAGGATAAGCCGACATAATCAGTAAGATTTGAACCAGCACGCGGACATCCACCACCCCGGGACGTCCGCGCACCGGGCGATCAGGCTTCCAGCAGCGCGCGCAGCATCCAGGCGGTCTTCTCATGCACTTGCATGCGCTGGGTCAGCAGGTCGGCCGTGGGCTCATCACTGACCTTGTCCAGCAGCGGGAAGATGCCGCGCGCGGTGCGCGTCACCGCTTCCTGCCCCTCGACCAGTTGCTTGATCATGTTCTCGGCACTCGGCACGCCCACCTCCTCCTTGATGGAAGAAAGGCGCGCGTAGGTGGCGTAAGCCCCCGGCGCCGGAAAGCCCAGGGCGCGAATGCGCTCGGCGATCAGGTCCACGGCCAGCGCCAGTTCGTTGTACTGCTCTTCGAACATCAGATGCAGGGTCCTGAACATGGGACCTGTGACGTTCCAGTGGAAGTTATGGGTTTTCAGATACAGCACGTAGGTGTCCGACAGCAGCCGCGACAGCCCCTCGACGATGGACTTGCGATCTTCTTCACTGATACCGATATCGATTGCCATGTTTACCCCCTAAGGCGATTGAATTCATCCAGCAGGTGCAGACCCACTCTAGCAAGGCAACCGCTACCTCGCAGCCAGCAATCGGCTCGCGCGGTGCGACAAATCGACCGGGCAGGTGCCGCTGGCCGGGGTGATTTGAGTAGCTGCAGGCTTTGCTGTTAAATAGGCAGCGTGTCGCTACGCCCCATTTTTCGGGGGTGTGGCGCATAGGCTGATGCCGGGCACGTGTCCAACGCCTCTTTATTGTTCCGAAGCGAACCGTGCGCCTTCAGCTCTTCCTTGTGAGCCGTCATAACGTGAGCCAATCAAAATGTTGAAAATCGTCCACCTGCTAATGGGCGCAGCGGCCTTGCTGCTGTCGTTCATACCCAGCTTGAAATCCGAAGCCGTTCCTTACCTGCAACAACCCGACGCACTTTACCTGGCCTTTTTCGGCCTGCTGAACCTGGTCATCGCTCCAGTGATTCCTTACTGGAACAAAGGCCCGCGCCAGCATCTGCAAAACCTCGTCAGCGCTCTTCTCGTGCTGACTGTCGTCCTGCAAACCCTGACTCTGATCGCACCGATGCCGGTCATCGCCGGCCAACCAGCCGTGCTGTTCAGCCTGGTGATTGCCCTGGTTGCCGTGGTCCTGCACCTGGCCGTGAGCTTTTACAAGTCTTCGCCGGCGGCTGCACCTGTCAGCTATGACATGAGCAACCGCGATACCGGGACCGTCAAGTGGTTCAACACCTCTAAAGGCTTCGGCTTTATTTCCCGGGATTCCGGCGATGATATTTTCGTGCACTTTCGTGCAATCCGTGGTGAAGGCCACCGTGTTCTGGTCGAAGGCCAGCGCGTGGAGTTCTCGGTGATGAACCGCGATAAAGGTCTGCAAGCCGAGGACGTGATCGCCGCCCTGCCGCGTCGCTGATCCAAGGCAACAAAAAACCGCGAACAGCCAGGCCTGTTCGCGGTTTTTTTACGCCCGCACAAACGTACCGACATCAGTAATGGGGTGGCGGCGCCTCTTCCTCGAAAGAATCAAACTGCCCGACCATCTCCTCCTGACGCTTGAGCAGTGCCGCCATTTGCAGCTGCAGACGCTCGATCACACGCTGCTGCGCCACCAGCTCGTCGTTCAACGCCTGAATGGTGTCATCCTGGAAGGCCAGACGGCTTTCCAGATCGGTAACGCGCTCTTCAAGGCTCATGATTCAGCCCTCCAGAAACGTGAAATGTTCGGTCAGCACCAGACGCAGCCGTTCACGAATGGCGGCTACCTGCTCTGCGCTGTAGGGTTTGGCCGGGTGCTTGCCCCAGACCGGTGCCGGCCATGCCGCATCGTCGCGTTTACGCACAATCACATGCATGTGTAGCTGGCTGACGACGTTGCCCAGGGTCGCGACGTTCAGCTTGTCGGCGTCGAACAAATCCTTGAGCAGCTCAGCCAGCGCGGTGGTTTCCTGCCACAACTGCTGCTGATCAGCGACATCCAACTGAAACAACTCGCTGATATCGTCGCGGCGTGGCACCAGGATGAACCACGGGTAATTGGCATCATTGGACAGCAACAGTCGGCACAGCGGGAAGTCGCCGATGGTCAGGGTGTCCTGTTGAAGTCGTGAATCTAAAGCAAACACTGGGTGCACTCCCGGCTGATCTACATCATTGAGCTTAGCGGCCGTCCCGACGGACAACGCACCAAGCGACAGGCAGGCAGCATACCTGCGAATGCGCCGGGCTTCACGATGACAGTGCTGCCCATACCGGCACAGCCCCGACAAGAGACATCTGAAGAGACCGCGCACCATCACAGAGCCAGGATTGCCATCGAACACCCAAAAATACCTGAAAACACCTGCTGCACCTGACTGCACGCTCACGCTGAACTGTATGAATCCTGTACAGCGTGTAATTTTTTTGCACCAAAACCGCACAGTGCGTCTACGCTCAGTGCGTCGAGCATCCGCCGAATACTCACCGATGGGGTGAACCGGTAACGTTTTTGGTTGTCACGCCCCAATTCCAACGTGACAACACCATGCAAGGGAGTGCGTCAAGCTCCTGATACAAAAGGGCTTGAACCCCCGTTTTCACAAGGTTTTCACAGGCACAGGCAGCTGTTCGGAAAAATAAACGCGACAACTTGGCGATTTGTGCACGCTTGTTGCATTGAGACACACATGGTCTATAAGCGCACCACGGGAAGTGGGAGCTTGAGACCAACAAATACGGTGGCAGGGTTGCCCCAATGGAGATTCAAGTGTTTTGCCAGGGACTCTTTTTTACCGATGCAAAAAGGCCCAGAAACAGCGATAAAGTTGTCAGTCCGGCTGCATTGGTACTGTGAATTTGCGACATCAACCAAGCCATTTGCGACGTCGTCGTAAAGAACGTGAAAGGTTGTATGTGCAAGTATCGCCAACATTGTCGGCGTGATATAAGTTTGCGCCGACACAAAAAGAAAGAGCCGCCCAGATAATAAAACAGGTGGGACGGCAGTACTCTTCTAAAACCAAAGGAGCAAATCACGATGCGCGTGATGAAGTGGAGCACAATCGCACTGGCCGTTGCAGCAGCAGCCAGTACTCAGTTGGCTACGGCCGCACCGTTTGTAGATGACCAGGCAGAAGCCAAAGGTTTTGTTGAAGGTGCGAAACTCACCGAGACGTTGAAGAACTACTACTTCAACCGCGACAACAAGAACGGCGGCCACGACCAGAAAGACTGGACCCAGGGCTTTCTCGGTAACTTCACTTCCGGTTACACCCAAGGCACCGTAGGCGTCGGTATCGATGCATTCGGTTACCTGGCGGTAAAACTGGATGGCGGTGATGGTACTTCCGGTACTGGCAACATGAGCCGTAGCGACTCCGTCAAGGCCAACGGTTATGCCCACGACGTTGATGAAAGCCAAGGCAAAGCCGGCGCTGCCATCAAGTTCCGCGTCTCCAAAACCGAACTGAAATTCGGTGACATGCAGCCAAGCACTGCCCCGGTATTCGCTGTTGGCGGCTCCCGTATCCTTCCGCAAACTGCTACTGGCTTCCAGTTGCAGAGCAGCGAAGTCAAAGATCTGGACCTCGAAGCGGGTCACTTCTACTCGGCTACCAGCCAGGACAAAAACGCCCGTGATGGCGGCCTTTACGCCACCTACGCCGGCGTTGAAGCCAAGAATATCGACTACTTCGGTGGTAAATACGGCATCACTGACAACCTGACTGCATCGCTGTACGGCGCCAAACTGGAAGACATCTGGAACCAGTACTACGCCAACGTGAACCTCACCACCCCGTTCGGTGGTGATACTTCGCTGAACACCGACTTCAACATCTACCGCACCACCGACACCGGCAGCGCCAAAGCGGGCGACATCAGCAACACCGCCTTCTCGCTGGCAACCGCCCTGTCGTTCCTGAAGGCACACACCTTCACCCTGGCCTTCCAGAAGGTCAACGGCGACACCCCGTTCGACTACATCGGCGTGGGCAAGAACAACCGTGGTGGCGACTCGATCTTCCTCGCCAACTCCATCCAGTACTCCGACTTTAACGGTGCAGGCGAGAAATCCCTTCAAGCCCGTTACGACCTGAAAATGGCCGAGTATGGCGTTCCTGGTCTGAGCTTCATGGTTCGCTACGTTAAAGGTTGGGATATCGACGGTACCCACACTCCAGCGGGTAGCGCTTACGCCGGTCTTTACGGTGAAGATGGCAAACACCACGAAACCAACTTCGAAGCCAAGTACGTTGTTCAGTCTGGCCCTGCGAAAGATCTGTCCTTCCGTATTCGTCAAGCCTGGCACGTTGCTAACGCTGATGAAGGCGAAGGCGACGTTAAAGAGTTCCGCCTGATCACCGAATACCCACTGAACATTCTGTAATTGTCAGTGGTTAGTTTGGAAGCATAAAAAAGGCCCATCTTCGGATGGGCCTTTTTATTGCCTGTCACTTGTAATAAATGCCTGACCAACAAGTCAGGCATTTAATTAGCAACCTATCATTGTGTTGCCGACTCCTGCACCACACGAATCACACGCTGTGGAAACGGGATATCAATACCGGCAGTCTTTAAACGATCACGCGACTGTTCGTTAAACATGAACATCACATCCCAGTAGTCCGCGGTTTTAACCCAGACACGCAGGGAAACAGTGATCGAACTGTCACCGAGCGTCGAAATCACTGCCTGCGGTGCTGGGTCCTGCATGACACGGTCATCCTTGGCCAGATCCAGCAGCACCTGACGCGCTTTCTGCAGATCAGCCTCGTAATCCACACCCACATCGAACACAACTTTACGGGTTGGCTGACGGTTGGTGTTGGTGATGATGCCGTTGGACAGGTTACCGTTCGGCACGATGATGGTCTTGTTGTCGCCAGTACGCAGCACGGTATGGAAAATCTGGATGCTGTCGACAGTACCCGCCACGCCCTGCGCTTCGATCCAGTCACCGATACGGAACGGACGGAACAACAGAATCAGCACGCCGCCGGCGAAGTTCGCCAGACTGCCCTGCAACGCCAGGCCGATGGCCAGACCTGCAGCACCGATTGCCGCCACGAACGAGGTGGTTTCGACACCGATCATCGAGGCCACGCTGACGATCAGCAGCACCTTGAGAATGATGTTCGCCAGGCTGCTGATGAAGCCTTGCAGCGCCAGGTCGGCGTTGCGCAGAGCCAGCAGGCCGCCGAGCTTTTGCGTGACCTTGTTGATCAGCCACCAGCCGATCGCCAGTGTAATGACCGCCAGCAGCACGCGGCTGCCGTACTCCATGATCATCGGAATCCACGCCTGGGATGCCTTGACCAGGTTGTCTACTTCAGCGTTCAAATCCATCTTCCATCTCCTGATTTCCGGCTACCCGGGCTGTTTACAAATTAAAAATGGGAGCGGGCTTGCTCGCGAAAGCCGTGCGTCATTCAGCAATGAGTTGCCGAACACACCGCTTTCGCGAGCAAGCCCGCTCCCACAGGTCATCTGACCGAGCTTAGTCGCGGAAGTTGTTGAACTGCAGTGGCATGCCGAACTCTTTGGCACGCAGGGCAGCAATGGCTTCCTGCAGATCATCGCGTTTCTTGCCGGTCACACGTACCTGCTCGCCCTGGATGGCGGCCTGTACCTTGAGCTTGGCCTCCTTGATGTGAGCGACGATCTTCTTCGCCAGCTCCTTGTCGATGCCTTCCTTGAGGATCGCGTCCTGTTTCATCAGCTTGCCCGAGGCGTAAGCGTCTTTTACTTCAAGGCACTGTACGTCGATCTTGCGCTTGGTCAGGGCCAGCTTCAGGATCTCGATCATCGCTTCCAGCTGGAACCCGGCTTCAGCGGTCAGGTTGACGGTCAGGTCCTTTTCCTTGAACTCGAAGCTGCCTTTGCCTTTCAGGTCATAACGACGATCGAGTTCCTTCACGGCGTTCTCGACCGCGTTGGTGAGTTCGTGTTTGTCCAGTTCGGATACCACGTCGAACGACGGCATGTAATCTCTCCAATAAAAAGTCGCGCTCGATCAGGATGGAGCGCGCTTGGCTTGCGGTTAAAATCCGGCTCATTATAACGGGTCTTTTCCCACCGATACGGCGAGCCTTGCATGCCAGTACCTTACCGAGTGAAAAACTGATGTCCACCCCCTGGCACGTTCTCGGCGCCGGCAGTCTCGGCACGCTATGGGCCACGCGCCTGGCCCGGGCCGGTCTGCCGGTGCGCCTGATCGTGCGTGATGCCCAGCGTTTGCGCGACTATCAGGCGGCGGATGGCCTGACCCTGGTCGAACACGGCGAGGCCAACACCTATGCCGTCCCCGCGCAAACGCCGGACGATGCAGAACCGATCCGCCGCCTGCTGGTCGCCTGCAAGGCCTATGACGCCGAAAGCGCCGTCGCCCGCCTCGCCCCGCGCCTGACGGCAGATGCCGAACTGATCCTGCTGCAAAACGGCCTCGGCAGTCAGGACGCCGTCGCAGCACTGGTACCGCAGGCGCGCTGTATCAGCGCCTCCAGCACCGAAGGCGCGTTCCGCGACGGTGACTGGCGCGTGGTGTTCGCCGGTCATGGTTTCACCTGGCTGGGTGATGCCGGGCACCCGGTGGCACCGATCTGGCTCGACGACCTGCAAGCAGCGAAAATCCCCCACGAATGGAGCACCGACATCCTCACCCGCCTGTGGCGCAAACTGGCGCTCAATTGCGCGATCAATCCGTTGACCGTGCTCCACAACTGCCGTAACGGCGGGCTTGAGCAGCATCAGTGCGAAGTCGCCACGCTGTGCAATGAGCTGGCAGAGTTGCTGGAGCGCTGTGGCCAACCGGCGGCGGCGGTCAATCTGCAACAGGAAGTCGAGCGGGTGATCCACGCCACGGCGGCCAATTACTCCTCCATGTATCAGGACGTAGCGAACCAGCGCCGTACCGAAATCAGCTACTTGCTGGGCCACGCCTGCAAAGTCGCCACGCGCCATCAACTGAACCTGCCGCACCTCAAGCAATTGCAGCAGCGTCTGGTCGGCCATCTGCACAGCCTTGGATTGCCCAGCGACTGAGCAGCGGCTACGCTGGCCACTTGTTCCTTTGCTGCGATAAACCTGATGCCATTGCGCCAGCGCCTTGAAAACCTGCCGGTCGGCCAGAAACTGCTGGCCGCCCTGCTGGTGTTGTTGACCACCGTTCTGCTGGTCGCCAACCTGACCTTTATCAGCGCCGCCTATTACATCTCCCAGGAAAGCATGGCGCCGCAGGCTCTGCAGACCATCGGCCGGCTGATATCCAACCCCAGCCTGGTTGCACAGGCCCTGGAGTCACCGCAAAGCGCCGAACGCCTGCTCAAGGAACTCGACAGCTACTCGCCGTTGCGCGCGGCGGCGCTGTACGACGGCAAGGGCGACCGGATCGCTCAGGTTCAGCGCGGCGACAAGCTCAATCTGCCGGAACGCTATCGGCATGTCGAAGCCTGGCAACTCACCGAATTTCGCAGCAATCAGCTGATTACCCTGCCCCGCCCGGGGACTGAGCCGGGGCATCTGCTGCTGGTCGCCAGCAGTGAACTGCCGATGGCGTTCTACACCGGCACATTGACCGCCAGTCTCGGCATCCTGATTTTCAGTGTGCTGCTGTGGCTGGTGATTGCCCGGCAGATCAAACGCCTGATCACTCGCCCGATCCATCAACTGGAAGAACTCTCGCGTCAGGTCACCCGCGAGGAGAACTACGCCCTGCGCGCCTCACGCGGCAACCATGATGAAATCGGCAGCCTTGCCGAAGCGTTCAACACCATGCTCTCGCGCATCGAAGCCCGCGAACAGCAACTCAAACGCGCCCGTGACGATTCGCAAGCCGCTTACGATCAGGCTCAGGGCCTTGCCGAAGAAACCCGCCACACCAACCGCAAGCTGGAACTGGAAGTCCAGGTGCGCAGCAAGATCGAGAAGAAACTCACCGGATTCCAGAACTACCTCAACAGCATCATCGACTCCATGCCCTCGGCGCTGATCGCCCTCGACGAACAGCTCTACGTGACCCAGTGGAACCAGGAGGCCAGCGCGCTCTCCGGGACGCGCCTGGATGAGGCGTTGAACCAGCCGATCTTCCTCGCCTTTGAGCCGCTCAAACCGTTTCTGCCGCAACTCAAGCAGACCGTGGAAGAACACACGGTGGCGAAGATCGAGCGGGTGACCTGGTTCAAGGATGATGAACCCAAGCATTACGCCCTGACCTTTTACCCGCTGATGGGTGGCGCCGGGCGTGGCGTGGTGATCCGTATCGATGACATCACTCAGCGCCTGTCGCTGGAAGAAATGATGGTGCAGTCGGAAAAGATGCTCTCGGTGGGTGGTCTCGCCGCCGGCATGGCGCATGAGATCAACAACCCGCTCGGCGCGATCCTGCACAACGTGCAGAACATTCGCCGACGGCTGTCGCCGGACCTGCCGAAAAACCTCGAAACCGCCGAACAACTCGGCATCGAACTGGACACGGTCAACCTGTACCTGCAAAACCGCGAAGTGCCGAAACTGCTCGACGGCATCCAGCAGGCCGGCGCCCGGGCGGCAAAAATCGTCACCCACATGCTCAGTTTCAGCCGGCGCAGTACGCGGCAAATGGCACCGTGCGATTTGCCGGCGCTGATCGATCAGGCGGTGGAGATTGCCGGCAACGACTTCGATCTGGCGATCGGTTTCGACTTCAAGGGCCAGGCGATCATCCGTCAGTTCGACCCGGCGCTAGGCCCGGTGCCAGGCACCGCCAACGAACTGGAGCAAGTGCTGCTCAACCTGCTGAAAAACGCTGCGCAAGCCATTCACCAGCGCGAAGACGACAGCGAGCCGGGGCGGATCACCCTGCGCACCCGGCTGAATCCACCGTGGGCCGAGATTCAGGTCGAGGACAACGGCATCGGCATGAGCGAGAACGTGCGCAAACGCACCTTCGAGCCATTCTTCACCACCAAGGAAATCGGCCAGGGCACCGGGCTGGGGCTGTCGGTGTCGTACTTCATCATCACCAACAATCACAAAGGGCAGATGGAAGTGCAGTCCACACCGGGCCAAGGCACCTGCTTCACCTTACGCCTGCCCCTGTCGCAACCTGCAGCCATCGCGGCCGAAACCAATCAACTGACGAGGTAACCCATGGGCTTTCGCCTGTCGAAGATTTACACCCGCACCGGCGACAAAGGCGAAACCGGCCTGGGCGATGGCCGCCGCGTACCCAAGGACCATCCGCGAATCGAAGCCATCGGTGAAGTCGATACACTGAACAGTCAGGTCGGCGTGCTGCTGGCCGGTTTGCTCGCCGAGCGTGAGGCGTTTGCGGGGTTGAATGAGCTGATTGAAGTGCTCGCCCCCTGCCAGCATCGCTTGTTCGATCTGGGCGGTGAGCTGGCAATGCCGGAATATCAGGCGCTGAACACAGCGGAAATCGAACGCCTGGAAGCGGCAATCGATGTGTGGAACGAGGAGTTGGGGCCGCTGGAGAATTTCATTCTGCCCGGCGGCTCAATGCTGATCGCCCAGGCCCATGTGTGCCGCAGCCTGGCGCGCAGTGCCGAACGGCGTTGTCAGCATCTGAACGCGATAGAGCCATTGGCCGGGGTTGGCCTGGCGTACATAAATCGGTTGTCGGACTTGTTGTTTGTGGCGGCGCGGTTGATTGCGCGGCGGCAGGGGATTGCAGAGATTTTGTGGCAGCCGGCGGCAAAACCTTCAGAGGTGTAGCGCTGGTCAAGACGCCTTCGCGAGCAGGCTCGCTCCCACAGTTGATCGAATTCCTTCAGTTGGACTGCAATCAACTGTGGGAGCGGGCTTGCTCGCGAAGAGGCCGTCAGCCTCACTACGCAATCAAGCTTCTGGCCAGAACGCCCGAATCCCCGCAACACCCTGCGCCCCAACACCCCAGGCCTTCTCCCGCTCCGCCGGGCCTACCCCGCCGAGCAGAAACACCGGCTTGCTGAAGCCCTCGATCAACGTCGACGCCTGCTCCCAGCCCAACGGCTGCGCATCCGGGTGGGTCAAGGTTGGCTGTACCGGCGACAGGGTGACGAAATCCACGCCCATCTGTTCGGCCAGCGCCAGTTCTTCGGCGTTATGGCACGAAGCCGCGAGCCAGCGCTCCGCCGGCAACGGCCGCCCCGCCGCTGCGTATTTACGCAACTGAGCCGAGGTGATGTGCCAACCGGCCGACGGGAAATCGCCGAGCCATTCGAACGGCCCCTTGATCATCAACTGCGCCTTGCCGGCACACAGGCCGACCGCATCCACCGCCAGGTCGCGGTATTTGGGGTCATAGCCGTTCGGCGCACGCAACTGGATCAGCTTGATCCCACCGGCAATCGCCTTCTGGATGCCGCGCAACAAGGCCGGTGTCTCCAGATCGTCCGGGGTGATCAGGTATTCGCCGGGCAGACGCGCGGCGGCGACGATTGGCTGGTTGGCAGCCGGAAATTCGTAGCCCACCAGCTCCTTCGCAGTCACCCAGGCCAGTGGCTGACCTTCGGCACCGTGCGGTTCGCCACTGAAGCTCGACACCTCCCAGACATCCAGCAACACCTGCTTGTCCGGGTAGTCATGGCGAACCTTGATCAGCGGACGAGCAGCACCGACGACGATGCCCAACTCTTCCTGAAGCTCGCGAGCCAGCGCGCGCTCGACGGATTCGTCAGCCTCGACCTTGCCGCCGGGAAATTCCCACAGACCACCCTGATGCTGAGTGTCGGCACGGCGGGCAATCAGGATCTTGCCACTGTCGTCACGAATGACGGCGGCGGCGACGTGTACGCGTCTCACGGGTTCAACTCCTCCAGTCCAGCCTTTTGCCACGCCTTGAAGGCGGGCCATTGGTAGACGGTTTCAACATAAGCTTGATCGATGGCTGGCAACTGCACCTGATAGGTACGCAGACGCACGGCAATCGGTGCGAAGAACGCATCGGCCAGGCTCACGCGACCAAACAGATATGGCCCCGGCTCAGTGGCAACGGCACGGCATTCCGCCCACAGCGCGAGCATGCGCTCGATATCGACCTTGACCTCCGGCGGCACCGGGTTGAGCGGCGCGTCGTGGCTCAGGTTGAACGGCATTTGATTGCGCATGGCGAAAAAACCACTGTGCATCTGCGCGCACGCAGAGCGGGCCTGGGCGCGAGCGAAAAGATCGCTCGGCCAGAGCTGTTCGGACGGGAACTGTTCGGCCAGGTATTCGGCGATCGCCAGAGAGTCGGCAATCGTGCCGCGTGCGGTTTGCAGCAGCGGTACCTTGGCGGTCGGCGAATGCTTGAGCAGCCGTTCGCGGGTATCGGGCTTGCCGAGCTTGATCAGTTCTTCGCTGTAGGGTGCGCCGGTCAGCTCAACGGCCAGTGCGGCACGCAGTGACCAGGAGGAAAGCAGTTTGTCGCCGATGATCAGGTGCAGGGACATGGTGTGGCGCCTTTTCGTCAGTGGAAAAGCGTTGGGACTTGCGGTGTCTGGACCACCGTCTTCGCGAGCAGGCTCGCTCCCACATAGGATCTTCAGTGCACACAAACTGTGTGTACGGCAGAAAACCGTGTGGGAGCGAGCCTGCTCGCGAAAGCCACGACTCGGTCTTGGATCAGGTGCGGTACTCGGCGTTGATCTTCACGTATTCATGCGACAGGTCGGTGGTCCAGATGGTTTCGCTGCAATCGCCACGACCCAGTTCGATGCGGATGGTGATCTCTTCCTGCTGCATCACCGCCGAGCCCTGCGCTTCAGTGTAGGTCGCTGCGCGAGCGCCACGGCTGGCGATGCACACGTCGCCGAGGAACACGTCAATCTTGCTCACATCCAGATCCGGCACGCCGGCACGACCAACGGCAGCCAGAATGCGGCCCCAGTTCGGGTCGGAAGCGAACAGCGCGGTCTTGATCAGCGGCGAGTGCGCCACGGTGTAGCCGACGTCCAGACATTCCTGATGATTGCCGCCGCCATTCACTTCAACGGTGACGAACTTGGTCGCGCCTTCGCCGTCACGCACGATGGCCTGTGCAACGTCCATGCACACTTCGAACACCGCTTGCTTCAACTTGGCGAACAGCTCGCCTTCAGCGCGGGTGATCTCAGGCAGTGCTGCCTTGCCGGTGGCGATCAGCATGCAGCAGTCGTTGGTCGAGGTGTCGCCATCGATGGTGATGCGGTTGAACGACTTGTTGGCGCCGTCGAGCATTAGGTTATGCAGCACGTCACGGGAGACCTTGGCGTCAGTGGCGATGTAACCGAGCATGGTCGCCATGTTCGGACGGATCATGCCCGCACCTTTGCTGATACCAGTGACGGTGATGGTCACACCGTCATGCTGGAACTGGCGGCTGGCACCCTTGGGCAGGGTGTCGGTGGTCATGATGCCGGTGGCGGCGGCTTCCCAGTTGTTTTCCGACAGGTCGTCCAGCGCCGCTTGCAGTGCGCCTTCGATCTTCTCGACGGGCAGTGGCTCACCGATCACGCCGGTGGAGTAAGGCAGAATCTGGCTGGCATCGACGCCCGTCAGTTCAGCCAGCTTCGCGGTCGTGCGCTCGGCGGCAGCCAGGCCTGGCTCACCGGTGCCGGCGTTGGCGTTGCCGGTGTTGGTCAGCAGGTAACGCACGGCGTTCTGTACACGTTTTTTCGCCAGGATCACCGGAGCGGCACAAAAAGCGTTCAACGTGAACACGCCGGCCACGGTCGAACCTTCGGCGCAGCGCATCACTACCACATCCTTGCGCCCGGGGCGCTTGATGCCGGCCGAGGCGATACCGAGTTCAAAACCGGCAACCGGGTGCAACGTTGGCAAAGGACCAAGACCAACAGCCATGAATGCGCTCCTTACTCAATGATGTCAGCACCGCTCACAGTGATGGCGGTGGTTTAAATGGCAAAACGCCGCGACGGCAGGAGCCGGTCGCGGCGCGGGTATTTCAGCGATTGAAACGGGGTTTACTGGATCTGCCCGTGGCAATGCTTGAATTTCTTGCCCGAACCGCAGTAGCACAGTTCGTTGCGGCCCAGCTTCTGCTCGTTGCGAACCGGCGCGGTGGCGAGGGCCACATCGACCTCTTCACCCAGTATTTCCGGCTGGTCCAGACCAGGGGCCTCGGCGTGTTCGAACTGCATGCGGGCGGCCAGTGCTTCAGCTTCCTCACGCAGGCGTTGCTCTTCGGCTTCCGGATCTTCGCGGCGCACCTGAACATGCGACAGCACACGGATCGAGTCGCGCTTGATCGAATCCAGCAGCTCGGAGAACAGCGTGAACGACTCGCGCTTGTATTCCTGCTTCGGGTTCTTCTGAGCGTAGCCACGCAGGTGGATGCCGTGACGCAGGTGGTCCATGGTCGACAGGTGGTCTTTCCACAGGTCGTCCAGGACGCGCAGTACGATTTGCTTCTCGAAGGAGCGCAGCGCTTCGGCACCGGCCTGGTCCTCTTTCTCGTTGTACGCGGCCATCAGCTCGACCATCAGCTTCTCGCGCAGGGTCTCTTCGTACAGGTGATCATCTTCGTCGAGCCATTGCTGGATCGGCAGTTTCACCCCGAAGTCGCTGGCAATCGACGCTTCCAGACCGGCCACATCCCACTGCTCTGGCAGCGATTGCGGCGGAATGTGGGCGCTGACGGTGGCGTTGAGTACGTCCTGACGGAAATCGGCGATGGTTTCACCGATATTGTCGGCGGCCAGCAACGTGTTACGCATGTGATAGATCACTTTACGCTGTTCGTTGTTGACGTCATCGAACTCGAGCAGTTGCTTACGAATATCGAAGTTGCGGCCTTCAACCTTGCGCTGCGCCTTCTCGATCGCGTTGGTCACCATACGGTGCTCGATCGCTTCGCCCGGCTGCATGCCCAGGGCTTTCATGAAGTTCTTCACCCGGTCAGAGGCGAAAATGCGCATCAGGCTGTCTTCCAGCGACAGGTAGAAGCGGCTCGAACCGGCATCACCCTGACGGCCGGCACGGCCACGCAACTGGTTGTCGATACGACGCGATTCGTGACGCTCGGAGGCAATTACCTGCAGACCGCCGGATTCCAGCACTTGCTGGTGACGCTTCTGCCAGTCGGCCTTGATCTGGGCAATCTGCTCAGGGGTCGGGTCTTCCAGCGACGCAACTTCAACTTCCCAGTTACCGCCCAACAGGATGTCAGTACCACGACCGGCCATGTTGGTGGCAATGGTCAGAGCCCCCGGACGACCGGCCTGCGCGATGATTTCAGCTTCTTTTTCGTGGAACTTGGCGTTCAGGACCTTGTGTTCGATGCCTTCCTTCACGAGCAATGCGGACATGTGCTCGGAGGTTTCGATGGTGGCAGTACCCACCAGCACCGGACGACCGGCCGCCATGCTTTCCTTGATGTCCGCAACGATGGCCGCGTACTTCTCTTCGGCGGTCAGGAACACCAGGTCGTTGAAGTCTTTACGCGCCAACGGTTTGTTCGGCGGAATGACCATCACTTCCAGACCGTAGATCTGGTGGAATTCGAACGCTTCGGTGTCGGCGGTACCGGTCATGCCGGACAGCTTGGTGTACAGACGGAAGTAGTTCTGGAACGTGGTCGACGCCAGGGTCTGGCTCTCGGCCTGGATGTTCAGGCCTTCTTTGGCTTCGATCGCCTGGTGCAGGCCTTCGGACAGACGGCGGCCCGGCATGGTACGACCGGTGTGTTCGTCGACCAGTACGACCTGGCCATCCTGCACGATGTATTCAATGTTGCGATTGAACAGTTTGTGCGCACGCAGACCGGCATAGACGTGGGTCAGCAGGCCCAGGTTATGTGCCGAGTACAGGCTCTCGCCTTCAGCCAGCAGGCCGACGCCGGTGAGCATGTCTTCGATGAACTGGTGACCGGCTTCGTTGAGCTCGACCTGACGGGTCTTCTCGTCAACGGTGTAATGGCCAGCCTTGGTGACTTCGCCTTCGACCTCTTCAACGTGCAATTGCAGCTGCGGGATCAGTTTATTGATCTCCATGTACAGCTTGGAGCTGTCCTCGGCCTGACCGGAGATGATCAGCGGAGTACGCGCTTCGTCGATGAGGATGGAGTCGACTTCGTCGATCACGGCAAAGTTGAGTTCGCGCTGGAATTTTTCTTCCATGCTGAACGCCATGTTGTCGCGCAGGTAGTCGAAACCGAATTCGTTGTTGGTGCCGTAGGTGATGTCGGCGGCGTATGCCAGACGCTTCTCTTCCGGCGGCTGGAACGGCGTCACGACGCCGACGGTCAGGCCGAGGAATTCATACAGCGGACGCATCCAGTTGGCGTCACGACGCGCCAGGTAGTCGTTCACCGTCACAACGTGCACGCCCTTGCCGGACAGCGCGTTGAGGTAAACACCCAGGGTCGCTACGAGGGTTTTACCCTCACCGGTGCGCATTTCGGCGATTTTGCCTTCGTGCAAGGTCATGCCACCGACGAGCTGTACGTCGAAGTGGCGCATGCCCATGATGCGCTTGCCGGCTTCACGGGCGACCGCAAAGGCTTCTGGCAGCAGCTTGTCGAGGGTTTCCCCTTTGGCGATGCGGGCCTTGAACTCATTGGTCTTGGCGCGCAATTGATCGTCCGAAAGGGCCACCATTTGCTCTTCGAAGGCATTGACGAGCTGCACCGTCTTGAGCATGCGTTTGACTTCACGCTCGTTCTTGCTTCCAAAAAGTTTCTTTAACAAAGGCGCAAACATATCGGCAGGATCTTCCACACTAAAGGGATGGAGGGCGGCCCCGTGAGCGTCGCCCGTGCAGCCCTCATGGCCGCATGCGAACGAGCATTCTACCCGGAAACGGAAGTGAGGAAAGTGGCGATATTCCACGATGCTGGCACTGCGCTTTGACGGGGCTCACTTAAAATAGGGGCGTTTTGCTCAACTTCAAGTCATACAAGGAAGAAGTTAGTCGTTGATTTAATGGGTAAAGCGGGGGCAAAAGCAATGGGCGAGTGATTTCGGCCTTTCTGCTACCATGGCGATTCTGTTACTTCAGGTGTTCGATCATGGCATTTCGCCCGCTTACAGCCAGAGCTCCCGCCGCTCTGCTTCGCGAAGCCAGGCCGCTAAAAGCCATCCTCGGCCATGCCCAACGCCTGGGTCATCTGCAACGCCTGCTCGAAAGCCAACTGCAACCTGCCGCTCGCGCGCACTGCCATGTGGCAAAGTGGCGTGAAGGCGAACTGTCACTGGTTGTGACTGACGGCCATTGGGCCACGCGCCTGCGCTACCAGCAAAAACGCCTGCAACGGCAACTGCAACTGTTCGAAGAGTTCGCCAGCCTGACGCGGATCAAATTCACGGTACGACCACCGATCGTGCAGCACGGGGCTGCCGGGCACACGATGGACCTGTCGAGTGATGCGGCAGCGACCATTCAGTCGACGGCCGAAGGGATCAGCGATCCGGGTTTGCGTGCAGCGCTTGAGCGCCTGGCGGCGCACGCCAAAGACAAGACCTGACAGCTTTCTGAGTGTGGGAGCGGGCTTTCTCGCGAAAACGGTGTGTCATTCAACCAAGATGGCGTCTGACACGGCCTCTTCGCGAGCAAGCCCGCTCCCACAATTGGATCTGCTGCAAGCAGGGATCAGCGGCGCTTGCTGCCACCGAGTAACGACCCCATCAAACCGCGCACCAATTGCTTGCCGAGATTATTGGCAGCCTGGCGCATGGCCGATTTCAGCGCTTGGCCGGCGGCGGTGCCGAGGAATTCCCCTGCCCTGTCGGCCAGGCTCGGCTCCTCGGCGGCCGGCTTGCCCACGGGGGCTTCAGCCTCCGGCGCCAAGCCTTTACGGCCCATCAGGATTTCATACGCCGACTCGCGATCGATCGGCTTGTCATAACGCCCCTTGAACGGCGAGCCGGCGATCAGCAGCGTGCGCTCGGTTTCGCTCAATGGCCCGATCCGCGATTGCGGCGGCGCCACCAGCACGCGCTGGACCATCTCCGGTGTGCCTTTTTCCTGCAACGTACCGACCAGCGCTTCGCCGATGCCCAGTTCCGTCAATACCGACAACGTGTCGAACGCCGGATTCGGCCGGAAGCCATCGGCCACCGCCCGCAGGGATTTCTGTTCCTTGGCGGTAAACGCGCGCAAGCCGTGCTGGACCCGCAGGCCAAGCTGCGCCAGCACGTTATCCGGCAGGTCACCCGGCGATTGGGTGACGAAATACACGCCGACGCCTTTCGAGCGAATCAGCCGCACCACTTGTTCCAGCCGGTCCTGCAACGCCTTGGGCGTATCGCCGAACAGCAAATGCGCCTCATCGAAAAACAGCGCCAGCAGCGGCTTGTCGGCATCGCCCCGCTCCGGCAACTGCTCGAACAATTCGGCCAACAGCCACAGCAGGAACGTCGCGTAGACCTTCGGCGCCTCGTGTACCAGACGACTGGCATCAAGCAAATGAATGCGCCCACGACCGTCAGCTGCCGGCTGCAGAATGTCTTGCAGTTGCAGCGCCGGTTCGCCGAACAAAGCTTCAGCGCCCTGCTGTTCCAGGGTCGCAAGCCGTCGCAACAGCGCCTGGCTGGAGCCGGTGGTCATCAATGCAGCGTCTTCGCCGAGCAGTTGCGGGTTGTCCTTGAGGTGATTGAGCAACGCCTTGAGGTCTTTCAGGTCCAGCAACAGCAGGCCTTCGCGGTCCGCCACTTTAAAGGCCGCGTACAACGCTGACTGCTGACTGTCGGTCAGTTCCAGCAGGCTGCCGATCAGCAGCGGGCCCATTTCACTCAAGGTGGTGCGCAACGGATGACCGGACTCACCGTGAATGTCCCACAGCGTCACCGGATAAGCCTGCGGTTTGTAGTCGAGCCAGGGCATCCCGGCGATGCGCTCGGCGACCTTGCCCTGCGGATTGCCAGCAGCGCCGAGGCCGCACAGGTCACCCTTGATGTCAGCGGCGAACACTGCCACCCCGGCGTCACTGAACGCCTCGGCGAGGCGCTGCAAGGTCACTGTCTTGCCGGTTCCGGTCGCGCCGGCGATCAGCCCGTGCCGGTTCGCCAGGCGCATGGCCTGAGCAATCGGTTGCCCCGCCAGATCGGCACCGATAACGAGTTGCGATGTGTCAGGCATTTTGTCACCTATGGTTAATCTTTAATTCGCGATGGCCGATAAACAAGGCGAGTACCCGACCGAAAGGTCGAGTCGGACATTTCCCTAAGGAGAGACGGAAATATCAGTTGGTTTTCACCCTTGCCCATATTGCGCGTCTTTATAAAAGCACGCCCAGGACATTAAGACCTTAGCGGAACCCCAAGCCATGAACAAAAATCTGCGCTTCAGCCATAAAATTTTGCTTGCCGCCGCCCTCATCGTCATCGCCGCCTTCGCCTCGTTCACGCTGTACAACGACTGGCTGCAACGCAACGCGATCCGCGATGACCTGAACAACTATCTCAACGAGATGGGCGAAGTCACTGCCGACAACATTCAGACCTGGCTCAACGGGCGCATTCTGCTGGTGGAGAACGCCGCCCAGAACATCGCCATCAATCCGGAACCGGCCAACGTCGCCAGCCTGCTGGAACAGAAATCCCTGACCTCGACGTTCATGGCCACTTACCTGGGCGATGCCACCGGCCACTTCACCATCCGTCCGGACGTGAAGATGCCGGACGGTTTCGACCCTCGGGTTCGCCCTTGGTACAAAGGCGCCGAGAGCAGCAGCGCCTCGACGCTGACCGAACCGTACATCGATGCCGCCACCGGCCAGTTGATCATCTCCATCGCCACTGCTTCGAAAAAGGCCGGCCAGAGCGTTGGCGTGGTCGGCGGCGACCTGAGTCTGCAAACCCTGGTCGATACCCTCACCGCCCGGGACTTTTCCGGCATGGGTTACGCGTTCCTGGTCAGCGCCGACGGCAAGATCCTGGTGCACCCGGACAAGGCGCTGGTGATGAAGTCGCTGAAAGAGGCCTACCCGCAGGACACCCCGCGCATCAGCAGCGATTTCAGTGAAATCACTGTCGACGGCAAGACCCGCATCGTCAGCTTCACGCCGATCAAGGGCCTGCCATCGGTGAACTGGTACATCGGTCTGTCGGTGGACAAGGACAAAGCTTTCTCGATGCTCAGCGAGTTCCGCACCTCGGCAGTGATCGCCACCGTGATCGCGGTGGTCATCATCATTGCGCTGCTGGGCATGCTGATTCGCCTGCTGATCCAGCCGCTGCACGTCATGACCCGCGCCATGGAAGACATCGCCGACGGCGAAGGCGACCTGACCAAACGCCTGACCATCGTCAATAACGATGAATTTGGTGTGCTGGGTACCGCATTCAACCGTTTCGTGGAGCGCATTCACGGTTCGATCCGCGAAGTGTCTTCCGCCACCGGGCAAGTCAACGAGGTCGCCCTGCGCGTGGTCGCGGCGTCCAACTCGTCGATGTACAACTCCGATCAGCAAGCCTCGCGCACCAGCAGCGTCGCCGCCGCGATCAATCAGCTGGGCGCCGCCGCTCAGGAAATCGCGCGCAATGCCGCGCAAGCCTCGAACCAGGCCAGCGACGCCCGTGGCCTCGCCGAAGACGGCCAGCAAGTGGTGGATCGCAGCATCAAGGCGATGAATCAACTGTCGAGCATGCTCAGCGCTTCCAGCAGCAACATCGAGTCGCTGAACAGCAAGACCGTGAACATCGGGCAGATCCTGGAAGTGATCACCAGCATCTCCCAGCAAACCAACCTGCTGGCCCTCAACGCCGCCATCGAAGCGGCGCGTGCCGGTGAGGCTGGCCGTGGTTTTGCGGTGGTGGCGGACGAAGTGCGCAACCTGGCGCATCGCACCCAGGAATCGGCGCAGCAGGTACAGACCATGATCGAGGAGCTGCAAGTCGGCGCCCGGGAGTCGGTGAGCACCATGAGCGACAGCCAGCGCCACAGCCAGGACAGCGTGGAAATCGCCAACCTCGCCGGCGAGCGCCTCAACAGCGTGACCCTGCGCATCGGTGAGATCGACGGGATGAACCAGTCGGTGGCGACCGCGACCGAGGAACAGACCGCGGTGGTCGAGTCGATCAACGTCGACATCACCGAAATCAACACACTGAACCAGGAAGGCGTGGAAAACCTGCAGGCAACGTTGCGCGCCTGTTCGGATCTGGAGCAACAGGCTGCGCGTCTGAAGCAGCTGGTAGGCAGTTTCCGCATCTAAGATCAAAAGCCTTCCCCCTCACCCCAACCCTCTCCCCCAGGGGGGCGAGGGGGAAGGGAGCCGATCTTCAAGCTTTTCAAGCCTGAGCTCGACTCAGGTCAACGTATCAAGCCAAAACACTTCGGTCAGTCCCCTCTCCTCCGGGAGAGGGTCAGGGTGAGGGGCACTTCAGCTGCACCGCGTATTCCCGACCGAACATCTATTCTGGATAAAGGTCAACCAAGGGAGTGCAACGCAGCGGAGGGTTGATCACCGTGCACATCGCCGACATCACCATGTTTTACGCCCCGGCCAGCGGCGGCGTACGCACCTATCTGGACGCCAAGCACCGCCGCTTGAGCGTCAAACCCGGAATTCGCCACAGCCTGCTGATTCCCGGCGCGCATTTGGGTGAACACGACGGTGTCTACACGGTGCCCGCGCCTGCCCTGCCCTTCGGCAAAGGCTATCGCTTCCCGCTGCGCCTCGCGCCGTGGCGCAACGTTCTGCAGGATTTGCAGCCGGATCTGATTGAAGTCGGCGACCCGTATCTCACCGCGTGGGCGGCGCTGGACGCACGGCGCCAACTGGATGTGCCGGTGATCGGCTTTTACCACTCGGACCTGCCGTTGCTGGTCGGCAACCGCATGGGCCATTGGCTCACGCCGAATGTCGAGGCGTACGTCACCAAACTCTACGGCAACTTCGACCGGGTGCTGGCGCCCAGCCAGGTAATGGCCGACAAGCTCACGGGCCTTGGGGTGCGCAACGTGTTCGTGCAGCCGCTGGGGGTGGACCTGCAAACTTTCCACCCTGACGCCCGCGACAGCGGCCTGCGCGCCGAACTGGGCCTTGCCGAGGACACGCGTCTGCTGATCTTTGCCGGGCGCGGTTCCAAAGAGAAAAACCTGCCCGTCCTGCTCAAGTGCCTGCAACGTCTCGGCCCGCGCTATCACCTGCTGCTGGTTGGCTCGTCGATGCCAGCGGTGGTTCCGGACAATGTCAGCGTCATCGATTCGTTCTGCCCCGCGCCCACCGTCGCCCGCTTGATGGCCAGTGCCGATGCCCTGCTGCATGCCGGTGATCAGGAAACCTTTGGCCTGGTGATCCTTGAAGCCATGGCGTGCGGCACTCCGGTTGTTGCGGTGGCCGCCGGGGCATTCAAGGAAATCATTCACGAGGACTGCGGCGTGCTGTGTCTGCCGAATAACCCGCAAGCCATGGCCAACGCCGTGCGCGAACTGTTCAGTCGCGGTTGCATGAAACTCGGCCAGCAGGCGCGGCAACATGTCGAACGGCATTACGCCTGGGACAGCGTGGTCGACAGCCTGCTCGGTCATTACCACGCGGTCCTTGGCCAATCATTGCCACGGGTGGCCAATGGCTGATTCCACCAACTGCCACGCCGTGCTGCTGGTGCTGCACGACGTAGCGCCGTCGACGTGGGCGGATTATCGGCCGTTTGTCGAAGCCGTCGACGCGATCGGCGGCGTACCGATGACCTGGCTTGTGGTTCCGGACTTCCATGGACACGACGCACTTGAGGATCATCCAGCGTTTTGCCGAATGCTTGGCGAGCGGCTTGCCCGTGGCGATGAACTGGCCTTGCACGGCTACTACCATGATGACCGCGAGCCAACGCCAACCACGCCCCGCGACTGGTTCATGCGCCGGATCTACACCCATGAAGGCGAGTTTTATCGTTTGTCGCGCGACGCCGCGCTGGCTCGTCTGCGCGCCGGCATCGAGCTGTTCCAGCGCAATAACTGGCCGTTGCACGGTTTTGTCGCCCCGGCCTGGCTGATGAGCGAGGGGACGCGCCTGGCCCTTCGCGAGTTGCCATTGCGCTACACCAGCGACCCGCACCATCTTTTTCAATTGCCTGATTTCACCCCCATCGACGCTCCGGGCCTGGTCTGGAGCGCACGCAGTGCCTGGCGCCGGGGCGTGTCGAAACTCGTCTGCGAGCAGCGTGAACAGCACTGGCGCGGCGCCGCGGTGATTCGTCTAGGCTTGCACCCGGTGGACATGCGCCACCGGTTCGCGCGCGACTATTGGCTGCACACACTTGAACGACTGCTGGCGGAAGGACGCAAGCCCATGAGCAAAATCGACTGGCTCACCCATCAACGCGAGTGCATGGGGCGCGCGGCATGAATCGCGGCATTGTGCTGTTGATCGGCCTGCTCGCCGCCGTGCTGATTCCGGTGCTGCTCGGCGGCGGTGAGATCGGCGCGCGGCTGCAGAACTTTCCGCTGCAATGGCTGCTGATCATGTTCGGCATGATCCTGCTCTGCTGGGGCATCAACACCCTGCGCCTGCGTCTTTTACTGGGCGATCAACGCGAGCGGGTAACACCGCTGAAAAGCCTCGGCGTGGTCATGGCGGCGGAGTTTGCCTACTGCGCCACTCCCGGTGGCAGTGGCGGGCCACTGACGATCATGGCGTTGCTGGCCCGCTGCGGCGTGCGACCGGCCCGGGGCAGCGCGGTGTTTGCCATGGATCAGTTGAGTGACCTGCTGTTCTTCCTCTGCGCTTTGAGCGGCATTCTGATTTATGCATTGTTTCAGCACCTCAGCGACCGCCTGGAATGGTTGCTGACAGTCAGCGCCGTGTCGCTGTTCAGCGGATTGTTCAGTTGTGTGCTGCTGGCGCGCTACCACCGTCGCCTGATCCGCCTGAGCGGGCGCCTGCTCGCCCGCCTGAACGTGCAGCCCGCGACGCGCAGGCGCTGGGCGCGCAAGCTGTTGCACTTTCTCGATGCGTTTATCGACACACTCAAGCTGCCCTGGCAGACCCTGGTCAAGGTGTTCGCCCTGACCTGCATGCACTGGCTGCTGCGTTACAGCGTGTTGTACCTGGCCTTGCGCGGGCTGGGCGCGGAGCTGCAATGGGCCTGGAGTTTCCTGGTGCAGATGCTCTCGCTGGGCGCCGGTCAGATGAGCCTGTTGCCCGGTGGCGCGGGCGCTGCAGAGCTGACGTCGGCGGCGCTGCTGGCGCCGATGGTCGGCAAATCCACCGCTGCAGCGGCGATCCTGATCTGGCGGGTGGTGACGTTCTACTTCTATCTGCTGGTGGGCGGCCCGGTATTTCTATTGATGCTGGGACGGCCGCTGCTCAAAAAGCTGCTGAAGATCAGGCAGGTTTCTTAGGCTCATCCGGTTCCTCCCTGAGCTGTTCCCACAGTTCTGCCGCGCCGGGAAACTCGGTGCCGTCTTCCGGGCTCAGGTCATCCGGGTCATAGCGGCTCAGGCAGCCCTCGCCCACAGTGGCAGGCGCTTGCGAAGTGGCTTTGTCCAGTGGATCGCTCACGGGCAGTTCCTCAAGGGTTGAAACAAAAAAAGGGCCTGGGACGATTGAACGCCCAGGCCCTTCATTATTCAAGCATGCGTGGGTTCGATCAGAACACCACGGTCTTGTTGCCGTGCACCAGCACGCGATCTTCGAGGTGATAACGCAGGCCACGGGCCAACACCATCTTCTCGACGTCACGGCCGAAACGCACCATGTCTTCAATGCTGTCGCTGTGGCTGACACGCACCACGTCCTGCTCGATGATCGGACCGGCGTCCAGCTCTTCGGTGACGTAGTGGCAGGTCGCGCCGATCAGCTTCACGCCGCGCAGCGACGCCTGATGGTACGGCTTGGCGCCAACGAACGACGGCAGGAAGCTGTGGTGAATGTTGATCACCTTGTGCGCGTATTCGCGGCACAGCGACGGCGGCAGGATCTGCATGTAGCGCGCCAGCACCACCACTTCGGCGTCGTGCTGTTTGACCAGACGCGACACTTCGGCGAATGCCGGTTCCTTGTCCTGCGGATTGACCGGGACATGGTAATAAGGAATGCCGTGCCACTCGACCATGCTGCGCAGGTCATTGTGGTTGGAAATCACGCAGGAGATTTCGCAGTCGAGCTCATCACTGTGCCAGCGGTGCAGCAGGTCAGCCAGGCAGTGCGATTCGCGGCTGGCCATCAACACCACGCGTTTTTTCTGCTCGGTGTCGGTGATGCGCCAGTCCATCGAGAACTCTTCGGCGATCGGCGCAAACTTCTCGCGCAGCACTTCAATACCGAACGGCAGCGAATCGGCACGAATTTCGTGACGCATGAAGAACCAGCCATTCTGATTGTCCGAATGGTGGCTCGCTTCGGTGATCCAGCCGTTGTGGGATGCCAGAAAGTTACTGACTTTGGCAACGATGCCAACGCGGTCAGGGCAGGAAATCACCAACCGAAAGGTGCGCATGGGGGGAAAACTCCAGAACTTCGCAAAGGCGGCCATTCTAGCGACTGCGCGCGCAAACTGCAGTATTGATGACCATATCCCTCCTGGAAGGCGGGATTCAGCGCTTCTCGGCGTCACGCGCACCAAGGTCACGACGCTCGGTGGCACTGCCCGCACAGATAATTGTGAATATTCGTGATGACTGCATCACATTTATTTAAATGCGCATTCAATTTACCGGTTATTTCACGCAACTAATTCAAATAAAAAAACCGGTTAAATGTTTACTTGATGAAACAGCCTGACTATTATTGCGGCACTGTCCCCTGCCATTCAACACATCCGCATAAGGTAGTTACCATGTCCTTGATCAACGAATATCGTGCCACTGAAGAAGCAATCAAAGAGCTGCAAGCCCGTTTGAAGAACCTGTCGCAAGACGACAAATTGCAAGCCGAGCTGGAATTCGAAGGCAAACTGCGCACCCTGATGGGCGAATACTCCAAATCCCTGCGCGACATCATCGCCCTGCTGGATCCAGAATCGAAAACCAAGGGCACCCGTGGCGCCGCAGTAAAAACTACTGGCACCAAGCGCGCACGCAAAGTTAAACAATACAAAAACCCGCACAACGGCGAAGTCATCGAAACCAAAGGTGGCAACCACAAGACTCTGAAAGAGTGGAAAGCCAAGTGGGGCGGTGACGTGGTTGAAGGCTGGGCTACCCTGCTGGGCTAAGCCGCCACGCCGGTCGCCGATTGATTCGGCGGCCCATGAAAAACGCCAGCATATGCTGGCGTTTTTTTATGCGCGGCCTTTCATGGGCACACTATGTTCGATTTCAAAGATTCAAACGTTTGCGCAATGCCTCGACATAATTCTGCCACTCATTGAGCACTTGACCCTGTATCGGCGTAGCACTAAGCGCCCATTGCTGCGCGGCGTCGGCAAAAGAGCTCAGGGTATTAGGTGCGCCCATTTGCGGGTCGGACAAACGCTGCTGGCAGAATATTCTCCAGCGCTCTTGCTCTGCAGAATTCAACGTATCGGGAAAGTTGCGTGCGCGATATCGAAAGAGTAATTCAGGCAAACGTTCATCATCGAACGGCCAGTGCTCTTGCGCTAATTGCGCCGGATCTGCCGTCCTCACTTGCTCGCATAGACGCCGATCGCGATCACCGATAAATCCATCGTACAACTGCTGTTCCGGGTCTTCACTCGGGGTGAAGTCTTCGCTGGCGTAAATCGCCGCAACTTTATCTTTCCAAACTTGTTGTGCGTCACTTAGCCGCAGCGCGCGCGCCTGATAGAGCGCCATGTCCAGGCCCAGGCGCTGCTGATCGTCGGCGCGCAACACCGACAACGGTGCCACCACCGGGCAACGATTGATGTGGATCAGTTTGAGTGGCACCGGCAGTTCGCCCTCGGCCAACTCGTCACGACGGGTGTAAAGGCGCTGGCGCAGGGTCTCGGCGTCCAGATCCAGCAAGCCTTGCGGATCAAGGTGCAGGTCACAGACGATCAGGGCATTGCGATTGCGCGGATGCCAGGCCAATGGCAGCACCACACCGACATAGTGGCGAGCCGCCGAAAAGCGCCCGGAGATGTGCACCATCGGCTGCAACAGGCGAATCTGGTCCATGACCTTCTGCTTGCTGCGCAGTTGAAACAGCCAGTCATACAACTTCGGCTGTTTCTCACGGATCAACCGCGCCAGAGCGATAGTGGCGCGCACGTCCGACAGTGCTTCGTGGGCATGCCCATGGTCGATATGGTTGGCGGCCGTCAGGCGTTCGAGCTTGAGGGTGACCTTGCCTTCATCATCGGTCGGCCAGACCAGACCATCCGGGCGCAGCGCATAAGCGGCGCGCACCACATCGATCAGATCCCAGCGACTGTTGCCGCCTTGCCACTCGCGTGCGTACGGGTCGAAAAAGTTGCGGTACAAACTGTAGCGGGTCATCTCGTCGTCGAAACGCAAGGTGTTGTAACCCGCGCCGCAAGTGCCGGGCGCCGCCAGTTGCGTGTGCACCCGGGTCATGAAGTCGGCTTCGCTCAGGCCCTGCTCGGCGAGACGGCTCGGGGTGATGCCGGTGATCGCGCACGCTGCGGGATGCGGCAAGATGTCTTCGCTGGGCTGGCAGTAGAGATTGACCGGCTCGTCGATTTCATTGAGGTCGTGGTCGGTGCGAATCCCCGCGACCTGCAGCGGGCGGTCGCTGCGGGGATTGATGCCGGTGGTTTCGTAGTCGTACCAGAAGATTGAAGTCACGGGCGGTTCCTGAACTGAAGATCGGCGAAGTCTAGGCGTTGAACCGCCATCGCGGCCAGCGCTCTGTCATCCAACCATCGCGCATCACACGATGTGCAATACATAGTTATGTCGTTTCCCCCCAAGAGGCTGCTAGCATCGGGCAGACTTCGCATCCCGATCAGGCCCCATCAGGTAGCCCATGCTCGAGAACACAGCAGCGCCACGGAAAGCACCGCTGAACCCGCCACTCGATACCCGCTATCAAGTGGAAACCCCGGAGGGCATCGACCTGCCGTTGCGCCCGGCCGGTCTGATGGTACGTACCCTCGCCTTTGGCATCGACCTGGGCATTCGCGGCGCGCTCATCGGTGTGCTGTTCGTGGCACTGGCATTTCTCGGCCAGCTCGGCATGGGCCTCGGGTCGCTGCTGCTGTTTGTCATCAGCTGGTGGTACATGGTGCTGTTCGAAGTGCTGCGTCAGGGCCGCTCGCCGGGCAAACAATGGATGGGCCTGCGGGTGATTCACGATAACGGCACACCGATCGGCTGGTCGGCCTCACTGCTGCGCAACCTGTTGCGATTTGTCGACCTGCTGCCGTTCGGCTATTTCCTCGGTGCCATCAGTTGCCTGCACCACCCGACCTTCAAGCGCCTGGGCGACATCGCCGCCGGCACCCTGGTGGTCTACAGCGAGCGTCCCCTGCTCCGTCCGCAACTACCTGACGCCCAACCGCGCAGCTCGCCCGTACCGCTCAATCTCAGCGAGCAACGCGCGCTGCTTGCCTTCGCCGAACGCCAGGCCGAACTGTCGCCGGCGCGGGTCAATGAACTCGCCGCCCTGCTGGCCCAGCCGCTGCACCTCTCGGCACCCAAAGCGGTCAGCGAACTCAACGGCATCGCCCGCGGCCTGTTGGGGCCGACATGAAGCAGAGTCTTTTTGAAGCCCGCCACAAGGCCGAATGGGAGCGCTTCACGCTGGCCCTCGAACGCCTCGAACACGGCAAGGACACCTCGCAGGCGGCGAGCTTTCCCAAGGCTTATCGACGTCTGTGCCAGCATCTGGCGTTGGCCCAGGAACGCGGCTACAGCAGCTTTCTGATCGACTCGCTGCAGCAACAGGTGCTGCGCGGCCACCAGCAGTTGTATCGGCACCGCAGTCGATTCGGCGCCAACCTGCTGGGGTTCATCCTCGCTGATTTCCCCCGGCTGGTGCGCGCCGAATGGCCGTTCGTGCTGGCCGCCGGCCTGTTGTTTTTCGGCAGCCTGATCGGTTTTGCGCTGCTGGTGTATGGCTATCCCGAGCTGGTCTACAACCTGATTCCCGCCGAACAGGTGCGCGAGATGCAGAGCATGTACGACCCGGTGGCCGGCCACCTCGGACGCTCGGCCGAACGCGCTGCCAGTGAAGACTGGGTGATGTTCGGGTACTACGTGATGCACAACATCGGGATCGCCTTCCAGACTTTCGCCAGTGGCTTGCTGCTGGGCCTGGGCAGTGCGTTTTTCCTGCTCTACAACGGGCTGATCATCGGCGCGGTGGCCGGGCATCTGACCGAGATCGGTTTTGGCCAGACGTTCTGGTCGTTCGTGATCGGCCACGGTGCTTTCGAACTGACGGCCATTGCCCTGGCGGGAGCTGCAGGGTTGAAACTGGGCTGGGCACTGATCGCTCCCGGCCGCCTGACGCGCGGCGAAGCACTGCAACACGCCGCGCGCAAAAGCGTCCTGCTGGTTTGCGGGGTCATGCTGTTCCTGCTGATCGCGGCGTTCATTGAAGCGTACTGGTCATCGAAGACCGGGATCGCCCCGCGGACCAAGTACGCGGTCGGTGCATCTTTATGGATTGCGGTGGCGGTCTACCTGCTGTTTGCCGGAAGGACCCGCCATGCGCCTGAGTGATGCCAGCGTAGCGATCCGCCCGCGCAGCACGTGGGAAGCCATGGACCTGGGCGTACTCATGACTCAGCAGCATCGGCGCCTGCTGATGACCAGTTGGGCTATCGTCACCCTGCCGCTGTTCGCCTTGCTCACGTTGTTGCTGTGGGATTCGCCGTCACTCGCCGTGTTCATTTTCTGGTGGCTGAAACCGGCCTGCGAACGCCTGCCGCTGTACATCCTGTCCAAGGCCCTGTTCGGCGAAACACCGACTCTGAAACAGGCCTTGCGCGAATTTCCTCGGCTGCTCAAGCCGCAACTGCTGGCCAGCCTGACCTGGCGTCGTCTGAGCCTGAGCCGCAGCTTTCTGCTGCCGGTGCTGCAGCTCGAAGGCCTGGACGGCACGGCCCGCCAGCAACGCCTGCAGGTGCTGCTGCAACGCAATGCCGGCGCCGCGCAATGGCTGACGATCATCGGCGTGCATCTGGAAACCGCACTGTGGATCGGCCTGATGGTGCTGTTCTACATGCTGCTGCCACAGCAGATCGAAACCGACTGGGACTGGCAGTCCTTGATCCTCGATGCCGATCACCACTGGCGCTGGCTGGAGCACCTGACCAATGCCTTTTACGCGCTGGTGCTGGTGATCTGGGAACCGGTGTATGTCGCCTGCGGTTTCAGCCTGTATCTGAATCGGCGCACCACACTCGAAGCCTGGGACATCGAGCTGGTGTTCCGCCGTTTGCGCCAGCGTCTGAACAGCAGCGTTCTGGGTTGGCTGCTGGCCGTCTGCCTTTTGCTGCCGGCGGTGCCACCCGTATGGGCCGCAACCGATCCCGCCAGCGCCCCGCAGGCGCCACGCCTGCTGCACCAACCACTGACCAGTCAGGCTTCACACGACAGCATCAAGGCGTTGCTTGAACAACCACCGTTCAAGAACAAGGAAACCGTGACCCGTTATCGCTTCGGCGACGACCCGGCCACCCCGGCCGAGGTCACGCCCGGTGAGGCGCCACCCTGGTTGAAAACGCTGCTCGGCTGGCTCGACGGTCAACGCTTCAATGCATTGGCCACCTTGATTGAGGTGTTGCTGTGGGCGGCGTTGATCGCTGCTGTCGGCTGGCTGATCTGGCGCTATCGCGAGTTTCTGCGCACCTTCGTCAGTCGCCGGACGAAGCTGCCCGCACGCAGCAAGCCACCCGCGCCGCAGCAGGCATTCGGCCTGGACCTGAACCCGCAATCCCTGCCCGATGACATCGCCGCCAGCGCCGAACAACTCTGGCAAGACCAGCCACGCGCCGCGTTGGGGCTGCTCTATCGCGGCTTGCTCAGCCGCCTGCTGCACGACTTTGACCTGACGTTGAAACCCGCCGATACCGAGCATCAGGTGCTGCAGCGGGTCGAACAATTGCAGCGTCCTGAACTGCTGACGTTCAGCCGTACCCTGACGCTGCACTGGCAGAACATGGCCTACGGGCATCGCGTGCCGGCGGCGCATCTGCAACAGGAACTGTGTGATGGCTGGCGCGCCCTGTTCGGCCATGGAGTGCGCAGTTGAACCGGCGCAACGCGTGGCTGATCGGCGGACTGATCGTCGCCCTGCTCGCGGCGTTGAGTGTCTATCTGTACCTCAAGGCCAGGCCTTATCAGGAAGTGATCGATCACGGCCCTTCGCCCCAGGCCCAGGCAAACCCGTATCTGGCGGCGGAAATGTTCCTGCGCGAGCGCGGCCTCAACGTCGGCCATGCTGAAACGCTGGCGGTGCTGCCCGACATCGACCCGCGCCGGCACACCCTGCTGTTGTTTGGTGAGCGCTCACGGATGACCCCGCGCCAGGTCGATCAGGTGCTGAACTGGGCCCGCGCCGGCGGACGCCTGGTGTTCGTCGCCGAAGCGCTGTGGGATGAGCAGGCCAGACAAAGCGATGACCTGTTGCTGGACCGGGTGCAACTGCACCAGTCACTGAGCAAGAACCTCAAGGAACCACCGGCGGAGCTGGCCGATGATCCGTACCCGAACCTGACCAAACTCTACCTGGAAGACGAGGACGCCCCGGCCTACGCCGGTTTCGACACCGCGTTTCATCTGGAAGACCCGAAGAATCTCGCGCAAGCCTGGGCCAACAGCGCCAAGGCCACGCACATGATGCAACTGGCCTACGGCCTCGGCTCGATCACCGTGGTCACCGATGCCGAGCTGTGGAAGACCTCGGCCATCAGCCAACACGACAATGCCTGGCTGCTCTGGTACCTGAGCGCCGACACCGACGTCACGCTGATTTTCAACACCGCCCACGACGGCCTGCCGACCCTGCTCTGGCGCTATTTCCCGCAAGCCATCGTTGCCCTGCTGGGACTGATCGCCCTGGGTTTGTGGCACGTCGCTGTGCGCCACGGGCCACTGCTCGCGCCCGCCCCGCGTGGCCGTCGGCAGTTGCAGGAGCACCTGCGTGCCAGCGCCGATTTCATCCTGCGCCACAACGGCCAGCACACGCTGTTGCAAGCACTGCAACAGGACGTGCTGCGCCGCGCCCGACGCCGCCATCCAGGCTTCGACCAGTTGAACGTGGCCGAACAATGGCTGGTGCTGTCGCGCCTGACCCGCCAGCCGACCCGCGCCATCAGCCAGGCCCTGAGCCCGGTGTCGAAACAGCGCATGAGCAGCGCTGATTTCAGCCGCCAGGTGGCCCACCTGCAAACCTTGAGGAACACGCTATGACTGAACACATCGAGCCCGGCAGCGCCAGCCACGCCGCCCAGCAACGCCAGCGCGCCAGCCAGCTGGCGCAAGCGGTGCGCGGTGAATTGCAGAAGGCCCTGATCGGCCAGAACGCGGTGATCGACGACGTTCTGACGGCGCTGATTGCCGGCGGCCATGTGCTGCTCGAAGGCGTCCCCGGGCTGGGCAAAACCTTGCTGGTGCGGGCGCTGGCGCGGTGCTTCGGCGGTGAGTTCGCGCGCATCCAGTTCACCCCGGACCTGATGCCCAGCGACGTCACCGGCCACGCGGTGTACGACCTGCACACCGAGCAGTTCAAACTGCGCAAGGGGCCGCTGTTCACCAACCTGCTACTGGCCGACGAGATCAACCGTGCACCGGCGAAAACCCAGGCGGCGTTGCTCGAAGCCATGCAGGAGCGTCAGGTCACCCTCGAAGGGCGGGCGCTGCCCATCGCCCAGCCGTTCATGGTGCTCGCCACGCAAAACCCGATCGAACAGGAAGGCACCTACCCACTGCCGGAAGCCGAGCTTGATCGCTTCATGCTCAAGGTGCGCATGGACTACCCGGATGCCGAGCAGGAATTGAGCATGGTGCGTCAGGTCAGCCGCTCGACCCGCGCCGACATGCTCGACGTGCAGCCGCTGCGCACGGTTCTGCAAGCCAAGGATGTGCAGGCTCTGCAACGCATTGCCAGTGATCTGCCACTGGACGATCAGGTGCTCGATTACGCCGTGAGGCTGGCGCGCAGCACCCGCTCCTGGCCCGGCCTAGCCCTCGGCGCCGGGCCGCGAGCGTCCATCGCGCTGGTGCGTTGTGCCCGCGCCCGTGCATTGCTGCGCGGCGGCGAGTTCGTGATCCCCGATGACATCAAGGGCTGCGCGCTCTCGGTGCTGCGCCATCGGGTACGGGTGGCGCCCGAACTGGACATCGAAGGTCTGCAGGTCGATCAAGTGCTGCAGCAACTGCTCGACCAAGTACCGGCGCCGCGCCTGTGAAACCGTCACGCCTGCTGTTGATCTGGCTGGCAGTGCTGCTGGCCATCGGCACGCTGCTGGGCACCGTGCAGGCACTCGACATCCCGACCCCTGCCAGCCTGTCGGCGATCAGTTGGGGGTTGCTGCTGGCCCTGCTGGTGCTGGCGCTGCTCGACGCCATCCGCCTGCAGCGCCTGCCCTCGCCCCTCGTACGACGGCAGATGCCCGGCAGCCTCGCACTCGGCCGCTGGAGCGAAGTTCGGCTGCAGGTCAGTCACGACTTCAATGAGCCGGTAACGCTGGAGATATTCGATCATGTGCCACCGGGGCTGAATTTCGAAAACCTGCCGCTGACGGTCGAGCTGCAACCCGGCCAGTTCAGCGAGGTCGGTTATCGCCTGCGCCCGCTCAATCGCGGTCACTTCACCTTCGGGCATTGCGAAATCAACCTGCCCAGCCCGCTGGGTCTGTGGTCAGGCAAACGCCTGCTCGAGGTGAGCGACGAGATTCGCGTCTACCCGGACTTCGCCAAGCTCTACGGCGGGCAGTTGCTGGCGGTGGACAACTGGCTCAGCCAGCTCGGTGTGCGCCAGCGCCAGCGTCGCGGGCAAGGCCTGGAATTTCATCAACTGCGCGAATTTCGCGAAGGCGACAGCTTGCGCCAGATCGACTGGAAGGCGACTGCCCGGCAGCGCACGCCGATCGCCCGGGAATACGAAGACGAGCGCGACCAGCAAATCATCTTCATGCTCGATTGCGGCCGGCAAATGCGCAGCCAGGATGGCGAGCTGTCGCATTTCGACCATGCGCTGAATGCCTGTCTGCTGCTGAGTTACGTCGCGCTGCGTCAGGGTGATGCGGTGGGATTGAGCACCTTTGCCGGCGATCAACCGCGATATCTAGCGCCGTCAAAAGGCGCCGGGCAACTCAACGTTTTGCTTAACGCCGTCTACGATCTGGCGAGCAGCCAACGTCCGGCTGACTACCAGACAGCTGCGCAGCAGCTACTGACCCGTCAGAAACGCCGAGCGCTGGTTATCCTGGTGACCAATCTGCGCGATGAAGAGCAAGGCGAACTGACCAACGCAGTCCAACACCTGAACCGTCAGCATCAAGTGCTGGTGGTCAGTCTGCGCGAAGCAACGCTCGACCAGTTGCGTCAGACCCCGGTGCAAACCCTGCCTGAAGCACTGGCCTATTGCGGCACGGTCGACTACCTCAACGCCCGGGCTGAATTGCATGAGCGGTTGAATGTGCATGGAATGACAGTGCTGGATGCGCGCCCCAGGGAACTGGAGTCGGAGTTGGTGAGCTCCTATTTGAAATGGAAACGTTCCGGCACATTCTGATTCGAATTCGAGCTCACTTGTGATCAGCTCATAAAGGCAACCCCAGGCTCGATCCCCCTCTCACATTGGCCTCAATTGTTCCCCGTGAAGGCAAGACAAACCTGACCTCTGAATAACCATCGGGATTTGTACGAGTCGGCACGATGTCGATATTGGGGAAGCGCCAGATCACCTCCTCCCCCACAATTGGCTCAAAGGAGCTATTGGTAACGCGAACCCTGATGTGAGCTTCTTTACCTATAATCGACGAGCCGTGAAGTTTGCCAATCTCGACCAACTGCGGCCGGGTAGCGGGATCAAATACCTCAAACTCCAGTTGTTTGCTGCCCCCCAGCCCCACGCTCGCCCTCAGGCTGTACCTACCTAATTCAGCAGGCCGGAAGTCAATTCGGGACCTGCCATCTTGCGAAGTGACCGTTGAAGGTAATGCCAACCCAGGGTATTCCAATTGAACCTTGATACCTTCAAGCGGAAGGCCATCAGTGTGCGACACAACCCGAAGCAGCGCTGTTACCTCCTCTCCGAGATTGATGTACGTATTGGTACTGGTCAGTGACTCGATCACCGGCACCAGCCCGCCATACACCAACTGCGCCACATCCCAACCAGCCATCCCCCCCCGGACCGTGGCTGACAAGATGCCATCCCCAGCAGCGGAAGAGGCAAAGGTTAACCGAGCAATCCCCTCCTCATCCGTGACCGATGGCGGCAAGGCACTGCCCGCAAAATCCCACCACACCTGGACCCCCACCAACGGTAATCCGGTACGTGCAGAAACCACCTTGGCAAGGGCTTGCGTCCGTTCCTCGTCTGGAGGCAATCGAGATCCTTCAGGCTTGTACAGTTCACTGATTTCCCGCGGTTCCTCAAGTGTATACGGCAACTCAATCGACTCCAGATACGCCGCACCCTCTAACGTGGCCGCCACTACCGCCGCACCTGGCGTCTGCGGTTTGAACCGCACACGGGCCACCCCATAAAAGTCGGTCAGGCTGGTCACCGTGCCCAGATCCTCGTTGTGCCAGGTCACTGCAATTCCCGCGATGCCTTTACCTGTGATGGATGACACCACGGTCACCTGCTCGACGAGCTCCTGCTCGTATTCCAGCACCTGCTGAACGCTGCCACTGGCGAGGACTTTCAACACTTGCGCGCCCACGCCCAACGACATCGCGTTAGCCGGTGACAGGCGCGCCAATCGCTCGGCGCCCAGGCGTAGCGCGAAACCGCCGTCCTTCACATCATCACAGCGCAAGGAATACCGCAGGCCGAGGGCCGAGGGCCGGCGCACAGCGCCGAGCGCGGGTTCGAAGCGCAGACCCAGCTCCGCAGGACCGCTACCGGTCAATCCCAAGGCCAGATTTTGCTCGAACAATGGACTGTCGTCCTCGAACAGCACTTCGAGGACATGTGTGCCTCGGCGCCGCGGGAAGAAAGTTTGACTGCCCCACGGCTGTTCGTCGTGCCCATCGAAGCGCACCCGCACCCCCTCCCAAGGGTCACGGGCGAGAGCGATAAAAGACAAGGCGCGCTGCTCTTCGTAGCCGTCGAACGGGCTGCGTACATTGGCTACCACCTCTTGCTGACCGGCGGTGCTCGGCGTCAAGCCAAAGCCCGACCAGCCTAGGTCATCGCTGGCAACTGTTTCGAGACCGGCCGCCGTCTTCCACTGCACCGCCACCTGCGCCACCGCCTGGCCGGTAAATGCCGAAACCACCCTGACCCAGCTCCAGCCCTTATCCTTGCCGATGACGGCATCAACCGCAGGCTCGCGCCAGTCGTCCATTCGCAATTTATTGTGAGCGAGCTGCATCGGATTGGCGGTCATGGACAGATTCAATGCAGGCAAGAAAAGCCCGAGCGTAAAGCTGCCGGAGACCTTGCTCGCAGTGAAGTCCAGCCCCCATCCAACGCCACCGTCGCTGAGTGTCTGGGAAATATCGAGCGGCGGCTCAACGCTTGCATCCAGGTCGTCGGCTGGTGTTCCCAGCCACATCAACGTTCCCTGCAACCCCACCAACGGACTCAACGCATTGGGCAAATAGCGCACGTTGTGTCTGGCACCAATGCATGGAAACAATCTCTGGCTGGCGAGTGTCGCGGTCACCTGATCCAGCATCACCGTCAACTCATCAAACAGCTGCGTAGCGATCAGCCGACCGAACAACTCTCGGGGTGACGCCAGCACCGGGCTGCTCAACACCAGACTGAACAGGCTGCTGGCACTCGATGCGACCTGTGAACTGAACGTCCATTCCAGCCCCTTCGATTCCAGCTTCATGGGCACGCCAATACCTGCGACGGTCAGCCCGATTTCTGGCGGTTCACCACGCCATTGCAGCGTTACCAGCTGATCGAGCAACGGACTGCCTGGCGTCGCTTCAATGCGCAAGGTGTGCGAATCCCCCCGCCAACACAGCAGCCCCAGTTCGATCAGATCCACTTCAGTGTTATCGAACAAGATCCTGATCTGATTCTTCCAGGGACTGCTCGGCAGTGCCTTGACCGCAAACGGCCGCTCCATTGGCACCGCATCAGCGTGCGCCTTGACGCGGGCAGTCACCACCAGGTCGCCACCACGAGAAGGCTGGTAAAGCACGCTGGCCCAGCCACCGCTGCCCGATTGGGTCGGGATCGTGCCTTCGGGCGTCAGCCAGTCGACCAACGCGTTGTTGACCGGATCGCCGTCACCACTGGTGACCACGTGCACCACTTGCACGCGCAGCAGGACGCTTTCGCGTTCATCCACCACCGGAAACTTGTTGGCCTCCTGAACATCGCCGATGCGCACCAGATTGCGTGCCAATGACATCGGTTTCCTGTCTGAGGGCAGCAGTAGCTTCGAACATGACAATTGCAACCGGAAGCGACCATCGAGCTCGTCCCGGCAGATCAACTCCCAGGTCGAATCCACTACGCCGGCGGGTACCGGCGCTTCCAGCTCCGGGCGTACCTGCACGCCCAACTGTGCCGCAGAATCGCCTTCCCAGCGCATGGCCAACTCAGTGCCGCGCAACACCTCGGGCACTCGAACACTCACCTGATAGGTCGAACCACGATTGGGGTATCCGGTCTTTTGCGCCCAGGGCAAGGCGTTACCCTCGACCACCGCCAGAACGTCCTTCCAGGGATCGGTCGCGAGCACCCGAACATCCAGCGTTGCAGTCTCGACCCCGCTGGCATAGTAGGGACTTGTTACCGAGGCGACGACGCTGAAATCGCCTGCCGCCGTGGGCAGATAATCGAAATACGCCCACCCCTCAGGATCGGTGGGTGTCGTGCTCAAAAGCCCCTGCCCGTCGACCGCCCAGGTCACCGTGCGCCCGGCCAGAAACTGACCGGTGTACCAAGAGGCCACTCGCACGCCCAGCCGCACTGATTGCGCCAACTCCAGCACCGGGTAATACGCAGCCTGCTGCTTCTCGCGAAACACCAGCCGGTGATGGCCCAGCGAGACCTGCACCGGATAAGGCGCAGCGGTGTACTGGTTCAGCAGTTTGACCGTGAACAGATACGGATCCTGATCACCGATCAATGGGCACTGCAGGAGCCACGGTGAATCCAGTGGTTGATCGACGCCCCAGTCAGGCGTCGCGGTAACGGCGCCTAGCGGGTTGTCGTCGCTGATCAACGCAGCCTTGGTATAGAGCCAGGGACTGTCGCGTTCGGGAACACATTCAAGCCGATGCTGAAATCCACCGTCCGCGCCAAGGCACAGGTAGAGCGGGCCGCCGGCCGGCAATTGCTCCTCGTCCAGCTTCAGCGTCTGCAGCACCACTGGCTCAAGGTGCAGCGCCAGATGAATGCGCGTGATCAGGACCTTCAGGTGATAGTCCTCGGGATCAGCATTGGCCGGAGCGACCACCGTGACGCGGATCTTGTCCAGGCGCTGCAGCGGCAGATCGAACGGAGCGTCGTACTGAATCGGCTTGAATACCAGCGGCTGTCCGCTGGCGATCCGTGCCTGGTCCTCTGCAAGGTCGCGAGGGCTGCCCGGCGGCAACAGGATTTCGCTCAACAGGGTTCCATCTTCAGCCGTGATGAGCATGCGGCCCGCGTCGGTATGCCGCGTTTCATGGAGAAAGCTCAGCACATACCTGGCGCTGGCACCCGGCTCTACAGGTACAGTGACCTGCTGCCAGGCAGAGCCAAGGTTTCCCGCAGAAAGCAGCCTGACCTGTATACCGTCATACTCCTCGCCGACGACTGTGACCTCGCGCGGGTTGGCCCCCCGCGTCCAGTCACTTATGCCTTGGCTGAAATCGCCATTGAGTACCAGACTGTCATTGGCCTGAACGACTGGATCAAACATGATTACCGGCTCCTTTGACAGCGCGTGACTGATGGGCAGTCATTGACCGGGTGACCAGGTCTTTGACGGCAAGGGTGAAGGTCGGCTCACCGGCCTTGGCCGTGTAACGGATGCGCACGATGACGTCGGTAAGCGACTGGAGCATTGATGTTTGCCGCTCACTCTTGGGCCAGGGAAAGTGCAACTGCCAACGCGATACCGCCCCGGTGTTCTCGAACGGGTTGAGCAAGCCTTCATCCAGTTTGCTGGCGTTCATGCCGGTGTCGGCGATCCCAACCGATAAACCGATCTGCTGGCCACTGCGCAGATTGAACAGCACCTCGGCAGGCGCCACCTTGCCCGCCGGCTGATGCAGGTACTCGACCGACCGTGCCGTGGCCTGGGTGGCGGTCATGCTGCCGATCTGATGCAGCGTCGCCTGTACATCCTGATAAGGGCCAACCAGCGCCGGCAGATCGACTTCCACCAGATTGATCAGCCGACAGTATTCCCCCGGATGATCGCGATCGAACGACAACTGCGTCAGCTGGAACTCCAGCGTGCCCTTGTCGATCAGGTCTGCCAGTGCCCGGCTCCAGTCGGAGAACCCCGTCTGCGGATCAACCTTGTCATCGAACAGGCGTCGCAGTGAAATGGTCTTGATCCGTTCCAGGCGACGTTCATGGCTTTGCAGGTACAGGCGATCCATGCGCAGCAGGTATTCGCGCAGATGTTCACCCGCCGTCAGCCCGTGACGGTTGTCCAGCCATACCTGCGGTAACGAATCAGCGCTTTCGTAATCACCGGTTTCTGCGCTCAACGACGCCCGGGCACTGAGGCACAGGCTGACCACTGCGTCGTAAGCCTGATAGTGCAAGGCTTTGAGTTGCCCCAGCAGCCAGCCGAACAACTCGGCGCCGGAGGCACGTTTTTTCAGGTAGTTATAGAGTGCCAACGCCTGACTGTTGGCGCGCAGGGTTTGCTCAAGGCTGGTTCTGGCAGCCTGGAGCGCGAACGTTTGCGCGGTGATCTGTTCCTCGATCGCGCCGACTTCGGCCAACGCCTGATCACGTTGCAACTCCCACTCTCGGCGACGCAAACGGTAGCTTTCGGTGAGGGCTTGTTTATCCGCGTCGATCTGCAAAACCATCGCACCGATTTCCATGCCGAAGACCACGGCATCGGCTATTTTGTCCACACGATGCCCACCGTTGGCCAAACCGAAAATGTTCGGTAGCGAGGCCACCACCGCCCCCCCCGTCTTGATCGCGTGCGTTCCCACATTCATCCATTTGGCTGTCTGCAGCTTTTCCATGACCTGATATTCGGCATCGCTCACGTTCTCGTCGTACCAGGCCTTGAACCGGTCGGCCCGTTGCTGAGCCACGGCGCGACTCTGGCTCAACGCAGTGACATTCGCTTGCAGTTGGGCAATCGACTGTTCTTGAACGGTACGAGCGTAAAGGCCCAGCTCCTTGAGATGCTCCTGTTGCAACTCTTCCTGCTCGGCCCGGTCACGCTGTTCAATCAGGCGCAATACTTGGCTGCCGTACTCCTGCAGAGTCTGCACCGCCCGCAACGCAGCCTCGTAGGTAATACGCCAACGAAACGCACTCACCACCAGACGCCCGCCCATCGGCCTCGGGGTACCGACTCCGCCAGCGGCCAGGTCGCGCAACAATTGATCGGGATCGGTCGGCGGGCTGAACAATGGAACGTTCAGCGGTTTACCGTCCAGCGTCAGGTTATTGCGCAAGTTGTTCAGGCGTTGCCCCGGCCAGTCGAACAGATCGAGCAACTGTTGATTGGCGGAAATTTTGAACGGTTCATTCGCCAGCATGCCCATCAACGGCGAGGTTTCTGCGGCCGGTGGAATGTCGGCCAGGGAAAACACCAGTTCCTGCTCAAACTGCTCGAGCGCCGGCCGTGTTTTGCTCTGTTTCAACAAGTCTTCTACCGTCTGCGTTTGCCAGCGGGTCACCGCCCGAGCAGCAGGCGGCTTGCCCATCAGAAACTCGGCTTGTACGTAACACAGTTTTGCCGCCACCAGTGCATCCCGGGTGAGCTGGCGGTAATACCAGTCACCCCAGGCGACCAGATTTTTCACGTATTCGGTGAACACCAGAATCTTGTAGTGCCGTGGTGCGGCGTAGGCGATCGCATCCGGATCGGTCGGCATCTTTGCTTCGTGCCCCATATTCCCCACATCCGCCAGCGGGCGGCAGCGCCAATAGCGAGGTTTCTTCGGCTCGACGAAGGTTTCAGTAGCCTGCGGATCGAACAGGTAATGCCACCAGTTCTGCGCTTCCAGATAGCGATCCTCGGCCCGCAGGCGGGCCGCCACCAGATGCGGCAGATGAAAAAACAGTTCCCAGAAATACAAGCCGTTGGCGCCGTCGAATGCCCCGTTCGGCTCTGTGATCGGGCCTGAGGCTGGCGGCGGCTCCGCCAGGAACTGGGTGTCCCAGTCCAGTACGGCATCCACGGAAATATTGCTACGCTGCACCAGCTCCGGGCCGAACAATGAGTTCAGGCGCGCACGGGGCAACATTCCGGCCTGCCGAAACCCGATGAACTGCGCGGCATCCAGCGCGTTTTTTTCCAGCGCGGGCGGCACGAAACGGGTGATATCGGTCAGCGATACAGTAAAGGTCTTGCTGCCTTCAGTAGCGTTGCTCAAGGAAATTTCGACCGGGCTGACAAAGCCTCCTTTCGTGCGTTTGAGCTCCATCCAACCGGTGGCCCAGCCTCCGGCAAGGGGTTTTGATTCCTTGAGAGGGTCCGGGTCGTCTGCCGCGCCATTGTTGATTTTCAGCTCAAACTCCGTGGTCTGGGTGATGACCTCGCGCCTCGCCCGGCACAGCCCCCTGACCCACAGAAAGTCCTGCCCCTCCACTTCCGAGAACACCGCCTGCAAGGCGTAGTAAGCCGTCAGCGCTCCCGAGGTTTCACCCTTGATCGCAACCGTCGGCTGATTCTTCGGCGTCAGCGGATGTTGTACGACCAACGCATCGGTGAAGCGACGCTTGGCCAGATGCTCAAGCCAGCTGCCGTCGTCTTCGGCCATCGGACGAAAGAGCACATCACGGGTTGCCAGAACATTCAGGCCAGCGGCGTCAGTCTTGTCGTTGGTGAGCAATACGCCCAAACGGCCCTTGGGGTGAATGGCATCAGCCAACGTCGTCGCGACCAGCCGGGCACCGGCGCTGGTGTCGCTGCCCTGGTCGGCGCTATACAGGCTCAGCGGTGCCGACCATTCCGAGTTCTGACTCATGAACGCCAGATTGATATCCAGCCGGTGCGGCAAGTAAGCCTCGTCTTGCGTGCTGCCCATCTGGTCACGCCATTCGGCCCACACCAGGCATAAACGTCCAGCCCAGAACAGCGGCCGCAAGTCCAGGACCCTGTTCCCTACTGGAATATCCACCGGCTGCCATTCGCCCCACGCCGCCGGGTTGACCGGGTTACCGGCAGATGTGAGTTCAATCTCGGCCTTGCGCCAGAAATACTGGAACGGCTGTACTCGCTCACGCCCGACAAAATAGTAAGTCGCGCGCGTTGCCGAATCGCCGTCCAGACAGGCGCTGATGACATCCAGGTTGCAGGTCTGCTCAAACACCTTGAGGTACCCTTGCAAGGCGCGCTGCACCGAATCGCCACTCAGACGCGTCTGGTTCAAGTCATTCTCAAGCGCTTTGAACAGCCGGGTCTTGCGTTGTCGCACAAAGGGATTGATGAAGTTTTCCGGATAGACCGCGATCAACGAGATCGCCGCCCAGTCAGGATAATTGCTGTAGAGCTCCCAGAGTTTCAAATCCGCCTGGTCAAACTCTACCGTCTCGTAACCAGGCTCAAGCTTGCGATAGGCCGCATGAATGAATTGCTGAGCGCAGCTGGTCGCTTCGGCCACCCATGAACTTTGCACCGGGTAGTTATCCAGCGGGTCCATGCGCAGCAATTCGAATAGATCCTGTGCCGTTTTCACGAAAGGATATTTCTCGCTGGAAACCTGGCCGATGCAGTACTCGACCAACGCTGTACGGCGTTTTTCCAACAATTGAGCCAGATTGCGTTGAGTCATGGTCTTCTCCAGCATTCTGAAACGCACACACCATCAACGAGGACCTTCACTGGGGCGTCGACGCATTGGCAAACGTAATGGGGTCAAAAAGCGATTCAGCGTCGTTGGCCTCAGAGCGCACGCTGATCGTGAATGTGCCGCCGGACGGGCTGGACACGAACACCCGCGTAATACCCTCGCCATCGGTGTAACTCTGCTCGGGGCGGATCACTACCGAATCATCGTTGCCGCCCTCAGCCGTGGCGAACCAGCGCACCAGACGGTGACGCCCAGGGTTTCGATAGTTATCGCGCAACGTGGCGTACAGCTCGACCTCCTGTCCCAATGGAACCGGCCCCAGTGGGACCTGGGCCATCAGCGGCCCCGGGAAGAACAGCGACAGCGCGTCGTCGGTGACGCTGATCGCCGGGGCCTGCTGTGCGTCGATCAGGTCCAGCCAGAACAGCGGAATTTCCCGCCCCATGACCTTGCCCGGCAGGTACTCGACCGTTACCGTACCGTCGACTTCGGTGGCTTTTGTCTGAATCGTGCCCAGACTGGCCGACCAGTACACATTGACGCCGCTCAATGGCTTGCCGTCGGCATCCTTGAGGGTCACGGTAAAGATGATTTTCTCGTTCGGCTTGTTGGCCACCACCTCGGTCTTGTCCACGACACAGGTCATGGTGACAAGCGGTTGCGCAACTTCATCGGCGAAAGCAACCAGCGGCGCATGCGCATCCGAAAGGCTGAGCACAGCGCGCTCGGCGGCGATTCGATAAGCATCCTTCTCAACGGTTTCCGGCAGGTTGCCCACCAGAAAAATCGTCAAGGCGTCCATGCCGCTGTGGCGGGCGAGTACGCGGATGCGCATCAGCAAGTCGAGCTGGGACAGGTTCTTCAGAATCTTCAGGGTCGGGTCGATGCGGCTGACGCATTCACGCACTTCATGCACGCTCCAGTCGAAAAACGCTGCGAGCCGCACCGATGCCGCCTGCTGCGCCAACCGTAGTGCGTCACCTGTCAGAGGGCTCGGCAAGGCATTGACCTGACGCAGGTAGTCCAGCAGGTTGGCGGCGGGCTGTTCACTCAATTCAAACGCCCGGCTCAGCGAACTCAGGTAATACAGCACGCGTATCGACAACAGATGCCGATCCTCCTGATCCATCCATGCCTGGTGACCGTATTGCAGAAAGTCTTCGAGCAGCAAAGCGCTCAAGTCCAGCTTGATGGTTACAGCACTACGCCGCCGGACATCGGCTAACAGGCTCAGCAACGGGTCTGGTTTTTCAGAGGCGTGCGCTCCGGGCCGGATGTCTTCAAGTGCATCGCGCTCGGCCCTTTCACTAACATGTAACAACAACTGATAGGCGGTGAACTGCGCCCACGTCAGCATCTGTAACCCGCGCTTGGCATCAAGGCCCGTGTAAACCGCCAGACACTCCCTGACGACCGAGACCTGCGCCTCACGAGCCTCCAACAGCACGCCCAGCATTCGCTCGACGATGATTCCCCGTACGCTGACATCGTTCTCGCCAAGCCCTTCCCTGACAGCCTGATCGAGCTTTTCCCGGGCAAAATTCAGGTACTGCGGCTCAGGCAACTGCAGGTCGATGACCAGCCCTGTGCTATCCACCAGTTCGGTCAACAATTGCAGCCAGTCCAGGCCTTCCAGCGAGGGCACGCCGGCCATCGCCAACCCGGCATTGTTGAACAGCGTGGCAGGCAGCAAATTACGGATCTGATCAAACAAGCGACGCTCGACCTGCGTGGCAACCGCCAATGCCTGCGGCGGTGATACCTGTTGCAACATCCACAGCACGGGGAGCTCGCGGTCCTTGCACCAGGACACGCAGGAGTGCAGCGCATAAATCAGGTTGAGTACGTCCGGTGTGGTCTCACTGTTACGGCGTTCCTGAATGCGCGGAGGACCGGCCAGCCCGTCGACCCAACTTTCCCCGCCCAGCAGGGTCAGCATCAGCAGGCCTTCGACCGGGGTAATACCCAGCAACCGTGGCAGCTTCACCAGCCGATAGAAACTCGAAATGATCGCCGGTGTACGCGTAAGCGTGCCCGTTTGCCCATGTGCGCGCTCGATCGCCGTCGCCAGATAGCTGTAAGTCTGTAGATCGATGTTTAAACCGCTGCACAATTGAGTGACCGTCAACTCGGGGACACCCTGCGCCGGCAGCGTCGCAAACGTTGCGCCGTCGAGCTTCAGCGGTTGGCGATAATTGCCCGAACTGTTGAACGTGTGGTCAAACAGTGACAACACCTCGGCGCGACCATAAATCGACATTTCATCGATGAATGCCGCAAAGTCTTCTGCCGCGCAGCCATAACGTTCACGCAGTGACTGGAACAAGCCCAGGGCATGCACCTGATGGGAGGAAATCCACCACGGGGCTGGCGGCTCAGCACCCCGTGCCTGGGCCTTGATCGCTGCTGTCAGCAACGCATCCACCTGCTCGGTGGGCAATTCCAGCCATTGATCCAGACGTAGCTTGCGGTTCATGCGCTCGTAGCGGTCAATGGTGCTCGGGTCCTGCGTCAGACGATGCAGGAAGGCTGCGCCCTCGTTCTTGTAATCAATATCGAGTGCCGGACTCGCGGCGGCATTGAGATACACCGAGCCGGAGCGCTGACTCTCGTCAGCGCCCGGTTGCACGGGTTCATACACGGTGACGTTGGCCGAACGCGTCGGGGCGAACTCGCGTATCGACAACAACGCCTCGATGCCCCGGGCGTCCAGCCGGGTGCGCTCGCCAAAGAACGGCACCTGATTGAGGTTCTGCCATTCCAATCCATGCGCACCAAAATTGCGCTCGTAATAGGCATCGCGGTCTTTCGCAGCTGTAGGCGCCTCGGTCAACAACTCACGCTGATAAGGCCCCAGTCGCGAAGCATGGGTAAAAGCACGCCCCGCATCGTTATCCCACGCCTCGGGCTGCAGGAAATAGGGATAGGCCAAATCCACCATGTGGGCGAAATTGCCCACCGACAGGCCATGCTGACGGGCAACAAAATCGAGGGTGACCCAATGCTGATAGTAAGGGAGGCCGTTGGGATAGCGGGCCTGGATCAGCGCCTCTTCCAGATCCGGCGGGCCGCTGCTGTTTTTTTCGATAAATGTTTCGAGCACCGGGACGATAATGTCCACCGCCGACACCGCCTGATGCACCGCGTTGAAGTCGACCAGCAGCTTTTTCAGATCCTGGCGCCGGTCGTGCAAATCCAGTTTCTTGGCGCTGCCAACGTTGTAGATCCGCTCATCGATCCAGCGTAACAATTCAATCAGATAAGCCACCGGCGAGGTGAACGACTCCAGCGCTTGCGGAGGACACAGGGTATCGAAATCCGGCTCGAATAACTGCTCGTAACTCGGCCCTTGAACGAACGACAGCAGACCGCTTTTGCAGCGAGTGACCTGCGCCGCAGAGCCACTCAACGAGTGCTCGATAAACTGGCGCCGGATACAAATCGCCAGGCTGTTCGCAGCACGCAGAAAGGCCCGCGCATCGTCGGGGGTCATCCGGTAAGCCCTGACCAGTCCCTGCACGCCGTGCTCGACCAGAGGAAAAATCGAGCCACCGTTTTCAAGATAAGCGCAAAACTCGGTATAGGTCTGGCGTTGATCATCGCTGAACACTTGTGCCAGCAACTGCAGCACGGGGCGCGTCACAGGATCGGTCATGGTCGGGCTCCCGGTGGGATCGAAGTCATGTCAAAGCGCTCGCTTTCAACCCAATCGGACAGGCTCGCGCCATCCGCCCCGTCGGTGAGGGTCTGTTGGAAGCGGCACCAGTGGCCGCCTGGAAGCACGGCTTGCGTCGCCTCGCCATGCCAGCCTTGAACAGTGACGGCAAGGCTGGCGCTCAGGGCTTGCTCAGGGTCGTACCAGGTCACCACACGCCCGACGCCAACGCGGCCTTTACCGACGAAACGAAGCGGATTTTCGACCCAGCGTCCCGGCGCCGGCTCGTCGATACCGGGCAGGTAAGTGCCGAGCACTACCGGGTGCGCAGTTGAAGCGGCAGATTCGAAACCGTCGCGCGAGGACACCGCCACCACATCGCAGGCGCCGGCGGGCTGATCCGCTTCAAGCGTCAATGACCAGGTACGATCCCCAAGCACCGGACTGCGCCCGAAGAGCGCGCCCTTGCTGCCCGTCAGCGTGACCGTAACGGTGTCCCCCGGGTAGCCGAATCCGGACACGACAACCGATCGACCGATATGCACGCCCCGGCCGGGGCTTTCGATGAACGGCGCTGCCGGCACCACTTTATAAATGCGTGACAGGGTGTCCTTCGATTCATGGGTCTGAAAGATTTGCCTGGCCTTCACGGTGTAGTTGCCAATCGGTAGCGTCACCTCGGCCGCCCATTTACCCTCGGCACTGACCGGTACTTTTTCGAGCAGGATCTCGCTCGGATTTTCACGCCAGAGCGTCACCTGACCATAGGGTTCTCCGGTACCGGAAAACCTGGAGGTTCGCGCCAGTGACTGATTGTGTGCCGGCACCTCGATGACCGGCGGCAACAGCACCACAAAATAGCTGCGCACATCACTGCGCAGGGATTCCCTGCCGGCGATGGTTTGCGTGGCGTCGATCTGGTATTTGCGAATCTCGAGTTTTTTCAGTTCGATGAACCAGGCACCATGCGCCGTCAGCCGTTTCGGCTGGCCCAATACCCGGCCGAATTGCGCGTCGCGCAGTTGCAGCGTGGCACCATTGAACCCGTTGGTTCCGCGCACGATCAGGTCGTAGTGGGCATCTGCGTTTTCATTCGGTTCGGTGATCACCGGTTTCTCCGGACTGACCGAAAATGCTCGCGATGCCGGGGGCGATGCGCGCCCTGCAACGGTCTGAATCACCGTGACGGTATGTTCCCTGTCCGGCGCAAACCCAGCCTCGCGCTTGAAGGTCCAGGTGCCGCTGCTGCCACTGGGTGTGTGTTCGTTCGTACTGTCGCTGTATTTCAGGCTGAGCGTCGCGCCGGGCCAGCAGGTGCCGGAGATTTTTGGTGACAGGCCGTCATTCTCGACAGCAGTGATCTGCGGTGCCAGCAGCGGCACGCTGATGGTCATTTCCACAGAGTCGGAGGCCACAGAACCGTCTTTTTGCACCAACAGCACAACCTTGGTGGTGTTCGGCTCCCAACGTGCTGAAGCCTGTGCCCGCCAGCCCTGGGCCGTTACCGGTGCCATCGGTGCAATCGGCGCGCCGGTCGTCCTGTCCGTCACATGCACCGTGGCTCCGATCACCCCTTTGCCCGTCAGGATCGGCGTGTAATCGACCACGGTATAAGCCAGCTCAGTCGGTGATGGAAAACGGTCGATGTTGACGATCCGTTCAACCGCTTGCGACACCGCATCACCCAGTTTCTGCAGCACACGCACTGTGCGTGTCGAACCCGGTGCCCAGGCCTGCGACGCCCGGGTCGACCAGCCCTGTGCCGTGACGGTTGCCGACGGGGCGACCACGCTGTTGTCCGCCTTGTCCGTAATCTCGACCGACGCGCCGGTAACGCCCCTACCGCTGAATGTCGGGGTGTAACTGGTAATGGTGTGGGTCACATCCGTGGGCGGCGGCAGTGTTGATGACGCCTTGAACAGGTATTCCTGCGAAGGAATCCAGCCACCCGCGTTATCGGAGACTTTCTGGACAGCCTTCAGATCGTAATCGCCGATGGGCCAGTTTTGTGAGCTGGCGGTCCAGCGCCCGCCCTGCACGGTCACGCTAGACGGCGGTGTTGCGCCGGCCGGGCCTTTCACGATCGTGATCTCGACCGTGGCGCCGGTGAAGCCAGCGCCGGAAAACTCGATTGTGGTGAGGGTCGGGTAGACAACACTGACTGTGGTCAAGGCTGGGGGGCGAATTTTAAACAACCGCGGCACACTCCGTCCCGACTCCAGACCTCCTTTGATTTGCTTGGCAACCAGAGAAGCAGGCCCGGGGGGCAGCGTGACGGACGCGCTCCATTGCGCTCCAGTCAAAACATTGCTCTGGCCCACTTGGGCAGAACCCAAGTCTTCTAACAGAATAACTATAGCCCCTGCTTCGCCCTCGTTACCTGACACCGTAAAGGTCATTGCCTGCTGCGAGGCATTTGCAGGCGAGGTAATTGCAGGTGTGGCCGGCCGCAAGTAAACCGTCACGGGCACCTTGTTTGAATACCCGATGTGCGTGCCCTGGAAACTTGAATCAGCATGAAAAACAAAGGGCCCCTCGGGTAAATCCTGGCTAAGGTTTACCTTCCATAAGCCGTTTCTGACGGTTGCTTGCCCGTAGGATCCCCCGCTCCCGCCCTCTCTGTATATCGTGACCGTTACACCGTCGTTGGGCCCTGTACCAGAGACTTCCGGTCTAAGTTCACGTATCACATCATTTTCTTTAGGGAGAGTGATCTGCGCCGGGTCGTAAACAACTGTGAAGGGATAATCTGTACGTCCCGTGTCCTGCTCCCCCCAAGGGATGTAGTACTCGACAGAGAAAATATGCGGCCCCGGGGTGAGGTCCGACGCACGTTGATAACTCCATTTATCTGGAGCTGGCACGGTTACGCCGTAACTCGAACCGTTATCAAAAAGTACACGAACAACCGCCGACGCCCTGGCATCTTTAGTACCGCTGATAATCGGCCTGGCACCCAATTGGGCACCACTCTGGAAGGAGGTCATAAGCGGCTTGGCTGCGAGGATAAAATCCACATAACCCCAGCTCTGCCATTCACCTCTCAATTTTGCCCGGAAACCGAAACGGCCCTGACCGTTACGATCGGTGGCGGGCACACTTCTGAACAACACGCCAAGGCCATCGGTATTTCCCGTATAGCTCTGACCTCCATACTGGTCTACCAACTGATATTCGTGAACGCCAAATTCACCCGCCTCAATATGAAAATACACGGGTGATACCAGCGCGTAACTCATGGAGGACGGCTTATGAACAAGGGGCGCCGGCCGCGCTATCGATTGTTCATCTGCAGTAACCCCAGGCGTAATTTCGGGGTTATTGTCAGAGCCGGATTGTTCATTATCGTCTGCCATGAGAGATCTCTCGGGTGATGCCAGGATTGATACGGCACAATGAGTTGATACGCCTGAGGTACCTGGTTGCCTACCTGTAAAATCTGACAGTACTGACGAACGGTAACGAGTATTTCGCGGCGTTTCCCCCAGCTCGCCGGGAGGCTACAACGCCATGCGCCTTTGCCTACAGATCCGCCAGAATCCGCTGGCTTGTGCGCTTTGCTGATGACCCGTAACGTGGTCCGTGCCGCTGCCAATCAGTGGTCGGGTTTGGTCGCCCGGGGGGTAGACGTATGTGCATAAGCGTCATCAAGTCGGGTACTCCCTATCCCCGCACTTGATGGTGGCTGTTCGCAGGGCGCCCTCGGGCGCGCCGGTATTTCGTATGCCTCCCGGTCGACTGACCTGCTTGCAGCCGCCACCCTCGCGATGGCGATTTATCAATTGAGCGAGATGGGTTTGTTGCTGGCGGAGCAGGCGCTGGACAGTGAGCGGGCGTTTGCGGCGGCCCAGGCGTTAGTGATGGGTTCTCTGTGTGACGCTTTCGCGAGCAGGCTCGCTCCCACAGTGGCCCGTGCTGATCACAAAAATTGTGTGCACCAGCGATCCTTGTGGGAGCGGGCTTGCCCGCGAAGCTTTTGGCGGTATGAAGTCAGGCCGAGGCCGGCAATGGCTGAAAACTGAAGTACTGACGCAACGCCTCGACCAGTTGCGCATATTCCGGCGGCGGACGCTGCAGGCTGAAGCCGGCGTCGTAATGCATCGGGGTCGCGTCTTCATGGCACCACAGGCAGCACGCGGTGAGGTCGATCACCTGCTGGAGGCCATCGCCGCACGGGAGCTTGAGACGCAGGCTGAAATCGACACCGATCATCATCGGCAACTGGCTGATGAGCATCAGCCCGTCTTCGGACACATTGCCCAGAAAACCGATGGGTTTGTCGGTGACGCTGTTGAACACCCGGAGGAAGTACGGCAACTGGTGCCGTTCGATTCGACGGTCGGTAAACATGCGCAGTACGCCATGCAAGGCTCCATTACAGAGCCGCACCTTTGCTTCGGAACACGCCTGTATCGCAGACGTGCTCTCCCCGCTTCCGGTGGGATGGTCGCCAATACGCCATCACCTCAACAACGACCAGTCGCAGGTGTTGCCCCGGTTCAGACGCGAGGCGCTGAACCGGATCACTGGACTATAGCTCACCTTATACAGTCAGTCAGCGTTTGTATGACAACCAGCATCAGAAGCGTTGCGGACTCGGCACTGCAGCTGCACTGCGCGTCGGGTAGTGGCCCAGGCTCTGCAGGGTTTCCAGGCGCGCACGGGCGCGGAAGGCATATTCGCTGTTGGGGTACGAGGCGATGATGAACTGGTAGGTCTGCGCCGCGTCGATGTACATTTTTTGCCGTTCCAGGCACTGACCGCGCATCATCGACACTTCCGGCCACACATAAGGGCGGGCCCGGCTGTCGCGCTCGACCTTGGACAGTTCGAGCATCACCTGCTCGCAATTGCCTCGGTCATAGGCGCTGTAGGCGTTGTTCAGATGGTGGTTCATCGCCCAACGGGTACATCCCGTGGCAGCGAGGGCGCTGAGGGCAAGGGCGGCAATGGGCAACAATCGCATGAGGGTTCTCCTGTCTTGAGCAGTGTATCGACCCGCTGCCAAAAATCTTCAGAAGCGTTTGCGCCGATTGTCGCGTTCAATAAAGAAAACAATAACGAAGCTCTTCACAAAAAGTAGTGCAAACGAACAATGACTACACCCCAAGAGCATAGTAGCCTCTGCTAGCGCTTGAACTCAGGAGTCTTTGCATGTCCGTCCGTCGTACCAAAATCGTCGCTACCCTTGGCCCGGCCAGTAACTCGCCGGAAGTTCTCGAACAGCTGATTCTGGCTGGTCTGGACGTCGCCCGTCTGAACTTCTCCCACGGCACCCCCGACGAGCACAAGGCTCGCGCGAAGCTGGTGCGTGACCTGGCTGCCAAGCACGGTCGCTTCGTCGCCCTGCTGGGTGACCTGCAAGGCCCGAAAATCCGTATCGCCAAATTTGCCAACAAGCGCATCGAGCTGAAGATCGGTGACAAGTTCACCTTCTCCACCAGCCATCCGCTGACCGAAGGCAACCAGCAAGTGGTCGGCATCGACTACCCGGATCTGGTGAAAGACTGCGGCGTGGGCGACGAGCTGCTGCTCGACGACGGCCGTGTGGTGATGCGCGTCGACACCGCTACCGCCACCGAACTGCACTGCACCGTGACCATCGGCGGCCCGCTGTCCGACCACAAAGGCATCAACCGTCGCGGTGGCGGCCTGACCGCACCGGCCCTGACTGAAAAAGACAAGGCCGACATCAAGCTCGCCGCTGAAATGGAAGTCGACTACCTCGCGGTGTCCTTCCCGCGTGACGCTGCCGACATGAACTACGCCCGTCAACTGCGTGACGAAGCCGGCGGCACGGCCTGGCTGGTGGCGAAGATCGAACGCGCCGAAGCCGTGGCCGATGATGAAACCCTCGACGGCCTGATCAAGGCGTCCGACGCAGTGATGGTTGCCCGTGGTGACCTGGGTGTGGAAATCGGCGACGCCGAGCTTGTGGGCATTCAGAAGAAAATCATTCTGCACGCACGCCGCCACAACAAGGCAGTGATCGTCGCGACCCAGATGATGGAGTCGATGATCCAGAACCCGATGCCGACCCGCGCCGAAGTGTCCGACGTGGCCAACGCCGTGCTCGACTACACCGACGCCGTGATGCTCTCGGCCGAATCCGCTGCCGGTCTGTACCCGCTGGAAGCCGTTCAGGCGATGGCGCGTATCTGCGTCGGCGCTGAAAAGCACCCGACCAGCAAGACCTCCAGCCACCGTATCGGCAAGGAATTCGAGCGCTGCGACGAAAGCATCGCCCTGGCGACCATGTACACCGCCAACCACTTCCCGGGCGTGAAAGCGATCATCGCACTGACTGAAAGCGGCTACACCCCGCTGATCATGTCGCGTATCCGCTCCTCGGTGCCGATCTACGCCTTCACCCCGCACCGCGAAGCCCAGGCTCGCGCAGCGATGTTCCGTGGCGTGTACACCGTGCCGTTCGACCCGGCGTCGCTGGCACCGAACGAAGTCAGCCAGAAAGCGATCGACGAACTGGTCAAGCGCGGCGTCGTGGAAAAAGGCGACTGGGTCATCCTGACCAAGGGCGACAGCTACCACACCACTGGCGGCACCAACGGCATGAAAATCCTGCACGTTGGCGACAAGATGGTCTGAGTCGTCCCGCGCTGAAAAACAAAAGCCCCGCCATGAGAATGGCGGGGCTTTTGCGTTTCCAAATGGCCGTTTTCAGCGGTCACTGATGCCATTACCGCTCGTCGTAACTGTCAACTCTGACAGTAGAACCACCGTTCATTCGCGCATCCACTCACCCTGATACCAATGAGTGAATACGCTGAAGAAGGAGTGACACAATGGCAATTCAGCTCACGAACCTCGCACAACTGGACAAGACCTTTGCAGAGGACGGGATTTTTACTGCGCCTCCCTCTGAAGGCATCAAAAACATTATTCCGCGGTTCCTTACGCTTGGCCCCTCCGGAGATGCTTACTTTTTATGCAGCGTACAAGACCTTGAAAACCGGAGCCTGTATGCATGTTTTCATCTAAATGAACATGGTCAGTTCGATGAAGACTTCGGGGGAAATGGCTACGTCGTGGGGTCGTTTGACGGGAGTGAAAGCTCTATAAGCAATAGTTCGCAGCAGATCCTGCTGGTGGATATCGACGGGAGCAAGAGGATTTTACTTGTCGGTTTTTTTTTAGCCCCGGGGGCTGGGTGGAGAAGTTCTCTGGTACGCCTTCATTTGAATGGAGAAATGGATACGGCGTTCGGGGAGGGAGGGATAAGAATCATTGATCTGCCGCCCGACAATGCACAAGGCATCTCAGCGCTTGCGAGTGCTCAGACTCCACACAGCGCAGACACCGGTCGCACACAGCTTTCGATTTTGCCTGACAACCGCATTTTGTTGATTCAAGAAGGGAAAAATTTCGACTACATCAATGTTTTAAACAGCGATGGTTCACCCGACACAAACTTCAATGGAAGCGGTTTTTTTGAAGCCAAACCTAAAGATGCCAGAAATGTCTTTCTGTGGTCCCTCATGCGAACGGCGAAGGGCAAGTTCGTTGGCGCGGGGGTCGTCGAAACGCTCCCCATCTCTACCCAAAAGGCACTGTTCGTTCAGCTGGATGATAAAGGCGAGCTCGATACCTCATTTGGGGACGGGGGTTATGTGCTTATCGGCGGGGAATATGCTGACTATCAGATCCGTGACTTGGTCACTCAGCCCAACGAACGCATCCTGGGCATTGGCATCAGTGTCGGCGTCAGAGGTTTGTTGATCAGTCGAGAGCCGGACGGTACACCAAACATTCAATTTAATGGAGGCGAGCCGCTTGATACCATCCTGGATCAAGGAAAGACAAACTGGCTGTCGGGTAAGGTCCTCGGAAACGGCACGTTTCTAGTGGCGGGAAGAGCGGGCGACGAATTAGATCCACTCATCAGCGGTAACGTCGTAGTTGCGCGTTTTCTGAACAATGGCGCGCTGGACACTTCATTCGGTAACGGTACCGGATATTGGCGTTTCGCCGACACTACCGGTCTCGCCGTGCTGCCCCTTGCCTTTATGGAGGGTAAGGTTTTGTTCATAACCTGGACAAAAAGCAACTTCGTCAGGGTCATGCGTGGGTTGATACCAGACGCTGGCCCGGCTCAGTGAGCGCGACGGCCGAGAAACAAAAGCCCTGCCCTGTGAATGGCAGGGCTCTTTGCTTTCCAACTCAATGATTGCGGGACCGGGGCCGACCCCGGTCACCCCCGGTTGATAAACCCCATCAGTGCCGCAATTGCTTCCGGCGAGCGCAAGCGCTGGACGAACAGCTTGCCTTCCTCCTCGACCACCTTGCGCAATAACTCCCTGTCCGGCGCCTTCATCAGCTGTTTGCTGATGCGCACCGCTTCGGGTGGCAGTTTGTCGAAGCGCAGCGCCATCTCCCGCGCCTTGGCAAAGGCCGCTTCGCCGCTGGGCAATGCCTGGGTGGCAATGCCCCAGGCCGCCGCCTGTTCACCGTTGAACCCTTCACCCAGCAGCAACAACTCGGCAGCCTTGGCCTGGCCAATCAGACGCGGCAGGATCAGGCTGGAGCCAAACTCCGGGCACAGCCCCAGGTTGACGAACGGCATGCGCAACCGCGCATCGCGGCTGACGTACACCAGATCGCAGTGCAGCAGCAACGTGGTGCCGATGCCCACCGCTGCACCGGCCACGGCGGCGATCACCGGTTTGCGGCATTCGAGCAGATTGAGCATGAAGTGGAACACCGGGCTGTCGAGGTCGCTCGGCGGTTGCTGGACGAAATCGGCGATGTCGTTGCCGGCGGTGAAGCATTCGGCGCTGCCGGTGATCAGCACGGCGTTGATTTCAGGATCGCTGTCGGCCTGCTTCAGGGCCTCGGCAAGACGACTGTACATCGCGCGGGTCAGGGCGTTTTTCTTGTCCGGGCGATTCAGGCGCAGGGTCAACAGGCCGCGTTCACGTTCTACTTGGATAGCATCGGTCATGGCAGGTCTCGCGTCTGAAAAGTCAGCGCTCAACCACGGCTCAGAAAGACGTCCGCCAGCAGTTGATTGCGCGGCAATCCGGCCAGGTACAGACGCCTGGCAAAGGCATCGACGCTGGTCGGTGAGCCGCAGACTAAGGCCAGGGTTTGCCGGGAAACAAGGCGCAGTTGCGCCAAAGCGGCGGCTGACTCGGCCGCCGTCCACAGCTCGATACTGAGGTTTTCGCGCTGCGCAGCCAGCGCCGCAAGGGGTTTGGCCAGATAGTGCTCGCGCTCGTCATGGGCCAGGTGAATGACACGGATGGCCCCTTGATGATCCTGGCGCAAGGCTTCGCGCAGCACGCCGAACAATGGCCCCAACCCGGTGCCGGCCGCCAGCAGCCACAGCGGTCGCGTGTGCCAGTCGGGGTCGTAATGCAGCGCGCCGCCGCGCAGCTCACCGAGACGGATCGGGTCGCCGATCTGCAGGCGCCGCGCTGCATCGCTGAATTCACCGGGCTGGTGACAGTCGAGGTGAAACTCAAGAAAGCGCTCTTCCTGCGGCAGGCTCGCCAGCGAATACGGCCTGGCGATATGGTTGATCCACAGCACCAGATGTTGCCCGGCACTGTAGCGCAGCGGTCGTTGCGGGGTCAGGCGCAAGCGCAGCACGTTGTCGCTGAGCCAGTCCAGCGCCTCGACCACCGCCGGCCGACCGTCCGCAACCGGGTCGAAGGTGTGCACCTGCAAGTCTTCGGTCACTTGGCACTGGCAGGCCAGGCGCCAGCCCTGCTGACGCTGTTCAGCGCTCAGGGCATCCGGCCGATTGTCGACAGGCAAGCCGTTCACGCACTGCACCAGACACGCATGGCAACTGCCGGCGCGGCAGCTGTAAGGCACCGCAACGCCGTGTTGATTCAGGGCATCGAGCAGGTTGCTGCCCGCCGCCACCGACCACTGCTGTTCACCCACACGAAGTTCAGGCATCCACATTCTCCCACGCGGCTGCGCAGCGATTGCGCCCGTCGCGCTTGGCCCGATACAGCGCCTGATCGGCACGCTGCAGGGCATCGTCCAGATCGTCGCCCAACTCCAGCAGGGTCATGCCCGCCGAAAGGCTGAGGTTGCGCACGTTCAGGCCCATCAGTTCGACGTCCGTGAAGGCAATGCGCAGGCGTTCGCAACAGGCGGTCAGGCGCTCGGCATCGCAGTCGGGCAGCAACACCACAAATTCCTCACCACCGTAACGCGCCAGCACGTCGCCGTCACGCAGGCAGGCGCCGGCCACTCCAGCGAACGCCTGCAACACCTGATCGCCGGCAGCATGGCCGTGCAAATCGTTGATGCGTTTGAAGTGATCGAGATCAATCAGCGCCAGGCCATGGACCACGCCGGGGTCCATCGCACTGAGTTCGCGGGAAGCCAGGCGCAAAAAATGCCGACGGTTGAACAACCCGGTCAGCTCATCGGTGGCCACCAGGTCTTCGAGCTGACGCATCATGCCGCGCAGGGTGTCCTGATGCGCCTGCAGGGCAAACCGGCGCTGCCGCTGACGCTGCCGCGATACCTGGACAAACCGCGCGTAGATCACCAGCCACGCCAGCACCATCGCCAGAATGCATACCTGCAAGGCTGCCAGCGCCGGATCCGGCAGGCGGAAGTGGTAGCCATCCCAGAGGGTGATCGCACAGAAACTGAAGAACACCAGCAGCGCGCAGCGAATGAACGCACGCCGGGATAAATGAAACAGGCCGAACAGCAGGATCAGCACGTAGAACACCAGAAACGCACCGCGGGCCTCGTCCAGATGGGCAATCAGCCAGGTCTGCCAGCCGAGCCCGAGCAGCACTTGCGCCTCGGTCAGGCTGGGATCGGCAAAACGCAGGTTGCGCCCGGACCAGAACAGCGCGAACAGCGTCGCCTGACTGATGACCACCAAGGCGCTGCCGATGGCCACACTGTTCAATGACTGCGGGTAATGACCAGTGAAAAACGCCAGCCACAGCAGCAGCAAAGCCAATCCGTAGGTGGCTGCAGCGAGGGCAAAGCGTTTGAGCAAAAGACGTTGTATGGCGTTATGGGTCAATCGTTGACTCACCGTGCGATAGGAGGCTGACCGAGTGTCCTACTCTACAGACCGGATGCCACTTTAGAGGGGCGGTCGATAAATGACCACCGATTTTCGGGCTCGAAAATTGACGTCAAAAGTGTGGCCTCAAAAGGCCCACCCTAGCCCTCTCCCCGAGGGAGAGGGAACTGACCGCATTGTTTATTTGCGATACGCCGACCTGATACATCAAGCCGGACTCAGGTTTTGAATTCGCCACAAATCGGCTCCCTTCCCCCCTCGCCCCCTTGGGGGAGAGAGCTGGGGTGAGGGGGTGGGTATTGAAGTGCGCACCCGATGTTCGATATTCGCCCAACCATGCGACCAACGAATGACTGCCGGCGCGTGTATGCCCTGAAGAGGCGCGGTATACTGCCGCGCCTTTTTAGCGTCGCGCCAGCAGCCCCGGCGTGCCTTGAAAGGTGCTTGCGACCGACCGATGCACCCAAGCCGCAGGCACCTTATTGAATGTTCCCGTCTTTTAGAGGAGCGCGACTCATGACCGTGATCAAGCAAGATGACCTGATTCAGAGCGTTGCCGACGCCCTGCAATTCATTTCCTACTACCACCCCGTGGATTTCATCCAGGCGATGCACGAAGCCTACCTGCGCGAAGAATCGCCAGCGGCCCGTGATTCGATCGCGCAGATCCTGATCAACTCGCGCATGTGCGCCACCGGCCACCGGCCGATCTGCCAGGACACCGGCATCGTGACCGTGTTCGTGCGCGTGGGCATGGACGTGCGTTGGGATGGCGCGACCATGAGCCTGGACGACATGATCAACGAAGGCGTGCGCCGCGCCTACAACCTGCCGGAAAACGTGCTGCGTGCCTCGATCCTCGCCGACCCGGCGGGCGCTCGTAAAAACACCAAGGACAACACCCCGGCGGTGATCCACTACTCCATCGTCCCGGGCAACACCGTGGAAGTGGACGTGGCGGCCAAGGGCGGCGGTTCCGAGAACAAGTCGAAAATGGCCATGCTCAACCCGTCCGACTCGATCGTTGACTGGGTGCTCAAGACCGTTCCGACCATGGGCGCCGGCTGGTGCCCACCGGGCATGCTCGGCATCGGTATCGGCGGCACCGCCGAGAAAGCCGCGGTCATGGCTAAAGAAGTGTTGATGGAATCCATCGACATCCACGAGCTCAAGGCCCGTGGCCCGCAGAACCGCATCGAAGAGATCCGTCTGGAGCTGTTCGAGAAGGTCAACCAGCTGGGCATCGGCGCCCAGGGCCTCGGTGGCCTGACCACCGTGCTCGACGTGAAGATCATGGACTACCCGACCCACGCCGCTTCCCTGCCGGTGTGCATGATCCCGAACTGCGCCGCCACCCGTCACGCGCACTTCGTGCTCGACGGTTCCGGCCCGGCCTCGCTGGAAGCACCATCGCTGGACGCCTACCCGGAAATCGTCTGGGAAGCCGGTCCGTCGGCCCGCCGCGTCAACCTCGACACCCTGACCCCGGAAGACGTGCAGAGCTGGAAGCCGGGCGAAACCGTCCTGCTCAACGGCAAGATGCTCACCGGTCGCGACGCTGCGCACAAGCGCATGGTCGAGATGCTGAACAAGGGCGAAACCCTGCCGGTAGACCTCAAGGGTCGCTTCATCTACTACGTCGGCCCGGTTGATCCGGTCGGTGACGAAGTGGTTGGCCCGGCTGGCCCGACCACGGCCACGCGGATGGACAAGTTCACCCGTCAGATCCTCGAGCAGACCGGCCTGCTGGGCATGATCGGCAAGTCCGAGCGCGGCCCGACCGCGATCGAAGCGATCAAGGACAACAAGGCCGTGTACCTGATGGCCGTGGGCGGCGCCGCTTACCTGGTGGCCCAGGCCATCAAGAAGTCCAAGGTGCTGGCATTCGCCGAGCTGGGCATGGAAGCGATCTACGAGTTCGAGGTCAAGGACATGCCGGTTACCGTCGCGGTGGACAGCAACGGTGAGTCGGTACACATCACCGGCCCGGCGATCTGGCAACAGAAGATCGCCGAAAGCCTGGCGGTAGAAGTGCAGTAAGCGTTCCGCAGCTGCAGAAAAGGCCGGCCCGTCACACGACGGGCCGGCCTTTTTTCTGCCTGAGAGAAAAACTCACACCTTTGGCCCGATCGCACCTGTCAAATCTGACAGGTGTCCGCTTTCGCGATTATTGCTAGCGTCAATCCACCCGCGTCTTCACGTGTGCAATGGATATGACCATGGCTGATCAAGACCTCAGTATTACAACACCGTCCATTGCCAAGAGCTCGACGATTGCCACCATCGGCAAGAGCTGGGGGGCCGTGGGGCAGACGGGCGCGGCGTCTTTCGAGCTGCCGTTGCCGCTGTCGGCCGGTCGCGGTTGGGATCCGCAACTGTCGCTGGCCTACAGCAGTCAGGCCGGCAACGGCCCGTTCGGTGTCGGCTGGAGCCTGGGCCTCGGCGCTATCAGCCGTCGCACCCACAAAGGCGTGCCGCACTACACCGCCCATGACGAGATCATCGGACATGACGGCCAGGTGTGGATGCCGGAACTCGACGACAACTGCCAGATCCTGTCCCGCCGCGAGAATCGCTACAACAATGTGGACATCGGCCCACATGACGTGGTGCGTTACTGGCCACGTGTGGAAAGCGATTTTGCCCTGCGCGAGTACTGGCAGCCGCAGACCGGCGTACAGCCCGGATTCTGGCTGATCCACGGTGCCGATGGTTCGCTGCACCTGTATGGCAAGTCCGCTGCCGCACGCCGGGCCGATCCCGATGACCCGCTACGAGTGATCAACTGGCTGCTGTGCGAAAGCATGAACACCCACGGTGAACACATCGGTTTCGATTACAAGGCTGACGATCAGGCCGACGAACAGGCCTGCGACCCGGATCGCGACTGTCGCGCCCAGCGCTACTTGCGTGCAGTGTTCTACGGCAATGCCAGCGCCAGCCCGGATCTGTATGGCTGGACGCAGGAAAGTCCGGCCGAGGGCGACTGGCATTTTCATTTGTTGTTCGACTATGGCGAACGCAGCACTTCGCTGACCGAAATGCCCGAGTACGCCGAGAATCCCTCGCAACCCTGGAAGCCGCGACCCGACCCTTTTTCGACCTTTGGCCAGGGCTTTGAACTGGGCACCCGACGCCTGTGCCGACAGGTGTTGATGTTCCATCATTTTGCCGAACACACCGGCGCCACCCCGGTGCTGGTGCGCCGTCTGTTGTTTGAATATTCGCCGGTCGCGCCGCAATCGCCATTCAGTCAACTCACGGCTGCGCACTATCAGGCGCGGGATGCCGACGGTTTCGTGGAAGACACCCCGCCGATCGAGTTCGAGCATTCGCCCTTCACCCTTGACCCGACACCGCGTCGCTTGCTCGAACTGGAGACGCAACCGGGCATCGATGACCAGCCTTACCACTGCGTCGATCTGTTCGGCGAGGGCTTGCCGGGTTTTCTCTGCCGCTATGACCAATGCTGGTATTACCGCGAGCCGTTACGTGCCAGCGCCGGGGCGGATGCAATCACCTACGACGCATGGACATCCCTGAAGCAGTTGCCGGTGGCCAACCGCAACAAAGCCGCGCAGCAACTGTTGGCCGACCTGACCGGTGACGGGCGCCTGGACTGGATCATCGCGATGCCGGGCATGAGCGGTTTTCGTACGCTGAACGCGGATCGCAGCTGGGAACCGTTCACTGAGTTTGATGGATTCCCCCTCGAGTTTTTTCACAACCTGTCGCAACTGGGCGACTTCTCTGGTGACGGGCTCAACTCTCTGGCGATGATCGGCCCAAAGGCCGTGCGTTTGTATGCCAACCGTCGCGAAGCAGGGTTCAGCGCGGCGACCGAGGTTGACCACCTGCCGGTCGATGACCGCTTGCCGCTGTTGAGCAACGCTCGTCACGAACTGGTTTTCCTCGGCAACCTGCTGGGCAGCGACATGACCGAGCTGTGCCGCATCCGTCACGACGAGATCCGCTGCTGGCCGAACCTGGGCCATGGCCGATTCGGCAAAAGCCGGCGAATCAGCGGCCCGGTGTTCCCTGACACACCCTTCGATGCGGCACGGGTGCGGATCGCCGACCTCGATGGATCCGGCGCACCAGCGTTGATCTATTTGAATTCGGACGCTTTCGACATTTACCTGAACCGCGGCGGCGACGGCCTGCAGACGGAGGCGGTGCGCGTCCCGTGGCCTGCGGGCGTGCGCTACGACCGCCTGTGCCAGGTCACCTTCGCCGACCTGCAAGGCCTGGGTTGCGCCAGCCTGATTCTGACCATACCGCACATGACACCGCGGCACTGGCGTTATGACTTCGTATCGGCCAAGCCCTATCTGCTGACGGCCAGCAATAACAACATGGGCTGTAGCTCACAGGTGCACTATCGCAGCTCGGCACAGGCGTGGCTCGACGAAAAATACGAGCAGCTCGCCCAGGACCCGGGCCGGATCCCGGCGTGCCATTTGCCGTTCCCCATGCAACTGGTCAGCCAGCAGTTGCAACTGGACGAAGTGACCGGCAACCGCCTGACGCAGGGATTCGAATACCGTGAGGGCAACTACGACGGTCGGGAGCGCGAGTTCCGCGGCTTCGGCCGACTGCAGCAGTACGACAGTGAATCAGCCGCCGGTGACGACGACAGCGGTTTCACCGCGCCGGTGCGGGTGTGCACCTGGTTCCATACCGGGCAGGCCATGGAGCGCTCACGCGAAGGTTATTTCAACCGCGACGCCGATGCGGTTGCGTTGGGCAACACCCTGTTCAGCCGCTATCACCCGGCAGACGAATGTGATGAACCGGTGACACCACCCGACGCCGCCACCGAATACGAAATTGCCCGGGCGCTGGCCGGCTCCGTCGCCCGCAGCGAAACCTGGGCTGGCGCTGATGACCCGGCCACGGCCTGTCCCTATGCGGTAGTCGAACACCGTTATCGGGTGCGCGAAGTGCGACCGCGCGGCGACTACTCCGACACGGTGCTGCTGCCGCTGCCGCTGGAGAACATCAGCTACGCCTACGAACGTCTGGCCGACGATCCGATGTGCGCCCATGACATCACGCTGTGTGCCAACCCCTACGGCATGCCGACCCACACCATGACCCTCAACTACCCACGTCGGCGCAAGGTCTCGGACGCGCCGCCCTACAGCGATCCCGACGAACAACAGTGGTGGCGCGACGCCCACGATGAGGCGCAGCAATCGTGGTATCTGAGCGAAACTCGCAACCGCTACATTGACCTGGACCAGGACCCGCAACATTGGCGCCTGGGACTTCCCTGGCAGCAGCGCGGCAATGCCCTGAACCTTGCCAACGGTTCGTTGCCGGACGGCCTCACCCCTGATCAGGTCAGCCACGAGCAACTGACGCAGCATCAGGACTCACCCCAGTGGAATGCTCTGCGTGTGCTCACCCTGCAATCGGTGCAGCGTTATCTCGAGAGTGCCGACCAGTCGGCGCTGCCGGACGGCGAGGCCGCTTTCGAAGCGCTGGCCGGGCCGCTGGAGATCGCGCAACTGGACGAGACTGCACTGGAGGCCTACGCCAACCTGCCACCCCCGTTCGACATCCGGGTGGAGTTGAAAAATATCGGTTATACGCCGATGTCGTTTTTGTTCGAAACGACGCCCGCCGCAAACGCCGAACAGAACCTCTGGTCATCGTTTTACAACTTTGCGCAATACGCCGGGGCCGAAGGTTTCCACAGGGTGCTCGAATACCACCAGACCCCCAGCCATGGCGTGACCAAGGCGCAATACGATCCTTACAGCCTGGCGCTCATCCGCGTCGAACTGCCGGACGGCTGCACCACCCGTGTCGAATACGACTATCACGCACTGCAACCGCTGCGCATCATCGATGCCAATGACAACGTACAAGAGGCGATCTACGAGCCTTCCGGACAACCACTGACCACCACGTTTCATGGCACTGAAAATGCTCAGGCGGCAGGTTTCAGACCGCTGAGCGAATACCGGCGACAGGAAGATCATCGCCCGGACCCGGCCATCGCGGACCCGGCGCAGGCCGTGCAGAAAGCCGCCAGCACGCTGCGCAAGGACTTGTTCAGCTGGATGGGGCAATTGCCGCTGATGCTGCGCGAGGCCAGCGGCTTTTTTCGCGAATGGGTCGATGCCGGTCTGGTCCTGCCCAGCGGCCATATCCGCGCCAGCGCCCGACGGCAACTGGCGCAGAACAGCGCACCGAGCACGATGCAGCAGGCACTGCAGGCGGCCATCGCCAGCAGTACGCGCGAGCCGGTGCACAGCGTCTTGCTCAGTGCCGACCGCTATCCCGATGACCCGATTGCTGCGCAGTTTCAGATTATCAAGCACTGCTTCGATGGCTTCGGACGATCATTGCAAACCCAGCAGTTGGTCGAACCCGCAGAGGCTTACGTGGTTGATGAAAACGGTGCGCTGGTCGTCGAGGGCGGCAAGCTGCTGGTGCGACACGCCGACCCGCGCTGGCGCATCAGCGAACGGGTCGAATACAACAACAAAGGCCTGCCGGTACGTCAATTCCGTCCGTTCTTTGCCGACAGTCATCACTACGTCAACGACGTCTCCCTGCGTGAACACGGGTATTTCGATCAATTGTTCTACGACGTGCTCGGCCGCCCGATCAGGCTGGTCAATGCCAAAGGCTATTTTTCTCGAGAGACGTATCACCCCTGGTACCACATCAGCGAAGACTTCAACGACACCGACGAATCGGAACCACAGCCATGAACGTCCATTGGCGCACACCGGCACTGACGGCGCATGACAGCCGCGGCCTGGCGGTACGTCAGGTCGCTTACCTGCGCACCTTCGCTGCAGACACGCCGGTGGCCCTGCTGAGTCGACAGCAGCATGACGTCGCCGGACGCAGGGTTGCGCAATGGGATCCGCGCTTGCCGGTTGCCAACCGGGTGACGTTATATGGCTTGAGCGGCGAGCCGCTGAAAATCGACAGTATCGACGCCGGCATGCGCTTGACCTTGCCGGGCCTTGCCGGCGAAGCGCTCGAGCGCTGGGACGCACGCGGCAACCATTGGCGTAACAGGTTCGACGAGCAGTTGCGGCCAACAACGAGCGAGAACACCACGCAGCCGGAACACGAAACCTGGCTCTACGCCGACGCCACGGCCAGTGCGGCGTTCAACCTTCGCGGACAACTGCTCGCGCTGCAGGACTCGACGGGATTGCTGCAGTTCGACAGCTTCGCACTGGCCGGCCAGCCTTTGCAGGAGACGCGCCGACTCGACGACCACGAGACCTTTCTCACCCGTCGCACGTACAGTCCGCTGGGTACCTTGCTGGAACAGATCGATGCTGGCGGACACCGGCAACAGTTGCGCTACGACATCGCCGGACAACTGCGTTTCAGCCAGCTTCGACTGAGCAGCAACCACGACTGGCAACCGCTGTTGCAGGACGCCCAGTACAACGCCGCCGGGCAGATCATTGAACAGCGCACCGACAATCGCGTCGTCAGCCGCTGGGGTTACGACCCGGCCGATGGTCGCCTGCACAGGCAATCCTCGGACACAGGCACGCAACCTGCCCTCCAGGATTTCGAATACGTCTTCGACCCCAGCGGCAACATCACGCGCATCATTGACCATGCGTTCAGGGTCAGCCATTTCGCCAATCAGCGGATCGACGGTGAGCGCCGGTTCAGCTACGACTCGCTGTACCGGCTGCACAGTGCCAGCGGTTACGACGACGGCCCGCTGACCGACATTCCCGGTTTGCCGCAACTCACCGATCCGCGCAACCGGCTCAATTACAGCCAGACCTACACCTACGATCCAGGCAACAACCTGACCGAGCTCATCCATGTACGTGACGGTGCCAGCCATACCCGCCAGATGGTCATCGACCCGCTCAGCAATCGCGGCGTGCGCTGGCAGCAAGGCGACCCGCCTCCGGACTTCGCCAGCCTGTTCGATCGCCACGGCAACCTCCTCGCCCTGCAACCCGGCCAGCCCCTGCAATGGAATGCCCGAGACCAGTTGGCGCAAGTGACGCTGGTACAGCGCGATGACGGCGCCCATGACCGGGAATACTACCGTTACAGCCAGGGTGCCCGACTCTACAAACGCCATGAGCGACACACCGCGACCGTCAGCCACTTCGAGGAAGTACGCTACCTGCCGGGGCTGGAAATCCGCCGGCGTGACAATGGTGAAGAACTGCACATCATCTCTATCGCGGGCGGCTCGAGCAGTGTCCGCTGTCTGCACTGGGTGGCGGGCCAGCCAACCGATGTCGAGGCCGATCAACTGCGCTATACCCTCGGCGATCACCTGGGCTCCTGCGTGATGGAACTCGATCAGCAGGCGCGCCTGATCAGTCACGAGGGGTATTACCCGTTCGGCGCTACCGCATGGATGGTCGGCCGATCGGCGCAGGAAGTCAGTTACAGGACCGTGCGCTATTCAGGCAAGGAAATGGATGTCAGCGGACTTTATGCCTACGGTGCCCGGTATTACGCGCCCTGGTTGCAGCGCTGGGTCAGCGCCGATCCGGCGGGGGATGCCGACGGGCTCAATCCGTACGGTTTTGTCGGGAACAACCCGTTGCGCTATGTCGACCCTGGCGGCAACACCCGGGCAGAGGGGGTGATCATGCTGTATGCGGCGTTTATTTCAGCGGTCCAGGGACACGCCACGCAGGTGATCGGGCAAATCCACAACATTCTCCATGATGAAGGCGTGGCAACGAATCTGGCACTGAACCTGGCAGGCGAAGTCGTCAGAGGGGTCGTCGGCTACGAGGGTGGTGTTGCGGGCAGCGGTCAAGTTGATCTCGCGTTTCCCAATGTGCCTTTCACCACGCCCTACACCACCAGTGGCGGAATGGTTGGCGGCAACATCGGCGGCGATGTGGCCACGGCCATGGTGGACCCGGTGGCGAATGGCGTGGGGATCGGCATGGGACCCCTGATTCCGCAGACCTCGCAGATATCCGTCAGCGCGATTGATGAGGGGCTGGGAATCAAGGGTTCCGTCAAGGAGATCAAGTCCTGGCGAGACATGAAGGATGAGCTGATTCATCCAGGCCTGAACGCGGTGTTCAACCCTTCCTTCGTGATGGGCCGGCTCATGGCCTCGTGGATATCGATTATTCCCGGAGCCATCAACATGTTTGCCCGGGCGATCGAAGCCGAGGACATCAAGAACCGGCTCACCCCCGTGAAGATCCAGAAAATCGAGACCCTGCTTGTCGACTGGAAAGCGGCAGTCGAACAGCGTGCCGGCTGGGCTGAAAATGCGTTCGATGCATTGGGCACGGACACCGTTTACCCGGCTGACTCGCTGCCAAACATCAACCACATGACCTCCGCAGAGACCCTGGCGCCCATCAATCGTACTGCCCTGCGACGCCAGACCCTTTTCACGCTGTCCCATATCGAGCGCACCCAAGCCATGATGACGCGGTACAAAGAAATGGGCACGACCGACAATCAGTTCCTGCTCGCGCAGCGGCGAGCCCAGAAGAATGCTGCCTGACATGAGCCACTGCGCGGATGTGCGGACATGACATATTCCGTTCACTGGCGAACGCCTGCCCTGTCGGCTCACGACCCCAGGGGATTGCCGGCCAGGAAGGTGGCTTACCTGCGCACCGTGGCGGGCGCCGACGTCGAATGCCAGATTACCCGCCAACGGCACGACACGAGCGGACGCCTGATCGAGCAATGGGACCCACGCCTTCATGTGCCGTGCCTGACCACGGTTTGCCGGCTGAATGGCGAGGCGTTGAAAATCGACAGCGTCGACGCCGGCTGGCGACTTTCGTTGCCGGGCCTCGCGGGTGAAGAACGGCAACGCTGGGACCAGCGCGGCAACCATTGGCGGTATGACCATGACTTGTTGCTGCGGGTGATCGCCGTCACTGAAAACTCGCAGATCGGGATCGAGCGCTACACCTATGCCGACCACAACGCGAACGCCGGGTTTAACCTGCGCGGTGCATTGACCACACAGACAGATCCGTCCGGCAACGTGGTCTTCAGCAGCTATAGCCTGCTCGGCCACGGAATGAGGGAAACCCGCACCTTCATCGACGCACCCGACACCTTCACCACCCATCGACATTACGACCCGCAAGGCAATGTGTTGCAGCTCACCGACTCCGGCGGCCACCGGCAACAGTCGCAATACGACGTCGCCGGACAATTGCTGCAACTGTCGTTACAGCTGGCGGGCGCCAGTACAGCGCAAACGGTGGTCAGCGAAACACGCTACAACGCCGAGGGTCGGCTGATCGGGCAACTGGCCGGCAACGGTGTTCGCCGCAGCCAGCATTACGATCCGGTCGATGGACGGCTGCTCCATTCGCTGGCGTGCAAGGATCAGGCAGCCCCGCTCCAGGATCTGCATTATGTCTACGACCCCGCAGGCAACATCCTGCGCATCGAAGACCACAGCCTGGCCACGGTGTACTTTGCCAATCAACGGGTCGACGGCAATCGCCACTTCGTCTACGACTCGTTGTATCGGCTGATCGAAAGCCGTGGCCTGGAGGGTGAAATCCCCCAGCAATCGCCGGGGCTGCCACAGCCGATTTCCCCCATCGATCCCGGGCGACGCTTCAACTACAGCGAATATTACCGGTACGACGAGGGCAACAATCTTGTCGAGTTGCAGCACGTGCGTGCAGGCCATAATTTCACCCAACACATGATCATCGATCCCCACAGCAACCGGGCCGTTCGCTGCGAAAGCGGTGATCCCGATCCGGTCTTCGCCGAACACTTCGACCTGCACGGCAATCAATTGCGGCTACAACCCGGCACCCTGCCACTGGTGTGGGACAGCCACGATCAACTGGCACGCGTGACCTTGCTGCAACACAGCAATGGCCTGCCCGACGATGAGGAAAGCTATCGCTACAGCCAGGGTGAGCGCGTCTATAAGTGCTGGCTGAGCCATACCTTGTCCGCCACTCATCGTCGTGAAGTACGCTACTTGCCCGGCCTGGAAATCCACACCCGCAGCGACGGCCAGCAGCTGCACGTCATCGTCCTGTCCGGCGCTCGGTGTCTGCACTGGCTCAACGGCCGACCACCCGGACTGGAAGACGACCAACTGCGTTACAGCCTCGACGATCACCTCGGCTCCTGCGCGCTGGAGCTGGACCACCGCGCCGGCGTCATCAGTCTGGAGCATTACTACCCGTTCGGTGGCACTGCATGGTGGGCCGCCCGTTCGGCGCTCGAAGCCAGTTACAAAACCATCCGTTACTCGGGTCAGGAGATGGACGCCAGCGGTCTCTATTATTACGGCGCCCGCTATTACGCACCGTGGCTGCAACGCTGGGTCAGTGCCGACCCGGCCGGGGATATCGATGGACTGAATCTGTATGCCTTTGTCGGTAACAATCCGGCAGGTTACATCGACACCGATGGCCAGGCTCTGAGCGATGCCTTTCAGGCCGAAACTCGCGAGGAACGTGGCCTGAGAAAGGCGCAAAGTGCCGCGCAGAATGGACGACGCCGAGCACGACGGGAGTTGTCATATCAGGTTGATCGACACTTGAACATTCTGGCCCTGTCGTTACGCCGTGGTCTGGATGCTCAACAGCAGATTCTCAATCACCGCTCGACATCTGACTTCGCCGGCTCGACTCTGCGCCGCGGTGCAACGCATATCGCCGGACAGGTGATCGCCTACGGTGGCGCAATCGCAGTGGGCATCGGTGCCCAGGCGCTGGGCGTTGCCGCCCCCGGCGTAGGCAATTTAGCCGGGGTTGCGATCGGATTCGCTGCTAAAAAAACCATCAGTACGCTGTGGGACTACGCAGCCGAACGCACCGGCGCCAGTGCCTCGATCAAATTCAAGGCGAGCCGGGTATCGTCGGAAAAAATCATCAGGAAGGCCGAATACAAGACCATGTCGCCCCTGAGCTACATGGAGCAGAAGTACGCAAAAATGCTCCCCAGCACACAAAAAGGCGCCCTCAAGGGATTGAAAGAAGGCACCAGCACCGCCATCAGTCTGGGGGGCAAACAGCTCGCGCCGACGATGGCCAGCGAAGTCAGTGCTACCGCCAGCGCCCTGTTGGGCGCCGTGGAAATCAGCCATGAAATCACCGGTGCCATGGGAGACCTGTCAGCGGAAAAAATCGCCAAGGGCGAGCGCAACCTGACGGGCTTGATCGACGCCCTGCAAGGCAATCTGTCCGACGTCGTCAATCAATTCAACACGAGCGGCATCAATGCCGTTCACACCTTTGGTCTGTTCAAGGACAGCCTCGGCGACAGCGTCGAAAGCCTTACACAGGCAACGCAAGCCGTGATCACCGAACTGACCTACGCCAGAACCCTGTTGCTCTCGAATTCGCACAAGTTCAGCCATGTCTGATGAGCCGATGCGTCAGGCAAACAGGACGGGCGGGCGCATGCTATCGTGCCCGCCCGTCCCTTTATCCATTAGCCCAGCATGCTGCCGACTTCCCGTACCCTGCGTCTGTCGTTGTACACCCTGCTGATCATCGCCGGTGCGGCCATCGCCGCCACGCTCGCGATCCGCCACGCCGAACGTCAGGCGCTGGAGGAAGACGCCACCCGCGCCAGCCAGCAATTGGCGCTGTACGCCAATTCGTTGCACACCCTGATCGACCGCTATCGCGCCCTCCCCGCCGTGCTGGCGCTGGACCCGCAACTGCGCGGCGCGCTGGCCGGGCCGGTCGGGGCCGAGCAGCAGAACGTGCTGAATCTGAAACTGGAAAAGATCAACGGCGCGGCGCAGTCCTCGACCCTCGAACTGCTTGATCACACCGGTCTCGCGGTGGCGGCGAGCAACTGGCGCCTGCCCAGCAGTTATGTCGGCCACAACTATGGTTTTCGTCCGTACTTCAGCCAGACCCGCACCCAGGGCAGCGGGCGGTTTTATGCGGTGGGCGTGACCAGTGGCATCCCCGGCTATTTTCTCTCCAGCGCGGTGCTGGGTGACAACGACGAGTTCCTCGGGGCGATGGTGGTCAAGCTGGAGTTTCCGGAGCTGGAGCGCGAATGGAGCCAAGGCAGCGACACGCTGTTGGTCAGCGATGCACGCGGGATCGTTTTCATCGCCAACCAGCCCGGCTGGCGCTATCGCTCGCTGCGGCCGCTGGACAGCCGCGACATGGCCGAGATCAAGCGCACGCGTCAGTACGACAAGCAGTCGCTAAGCCCGCTGACGCATCTGTCGCTGCGCCACTTCGACGACAACAGTGACCTGCGCCGTGTCGAAGGCCCGCAAGGCACGGCGGACTATTTGTGGGAATCGCTGCCGCTCGCCGCTGAAGGCTGGACCCTGCACTTGTTGCGCCGCCCGCAAGTAGCCTTCGAAGATTTACGCAACGCCGGGCTGGCCGCTGCCGGGGTGTGGCTGGCGCTGGTGTTTCTGCTGCTGTTTCTCAACCAGCGCTGGCGCCTGTCGAAAGTCCGCCAGCGCAACCGTGAAGAACTCGAACAACTGGTCGAAGAACGCACCCGCGACCTGCGCACGGCTCAGGACGGTCTGGTGCAGTCGGCCAAGCTCGCGGCGCTGGGGCAGATGTCTGCGGCGCTGGCCCACGAGATCAATCAGCCACTGACTGCGCAACGCATGCAACTGGCAACGCTGCGCCTGCTGCTCGACCATGGCCGTGTCGATGACGCCTACAAGGCGCTCAAACCGGTGGATGAGATGCTCACGCGCATGGCGTCGCTCACCGGTCACCTGAAGACCTTCGCCCGCAAGAGCCCCAGCGGCCTTCGCGAGCGGCTGGATCTGGCGACCGTGATCGACCAGTCGCTGCAATTGCTCGACGCCCGTCTGCGTGATGAACAGGTCAGTCTGGTGCTGCATCTGACGCGTCCCGCCTGGGTGCGTGGCGATGCGATCCGCCTCGAACAGGTGCTGATCAACCTGTTGCGTAACGCCCTCGACGCGATGCAGGGCAAACCGTGCAAGCGCCTGGAAATTCGCCTGGAGGTGGACGAACAACTGTGGCGCCTGAGCGTGATCGACAATGGCGGCGGGATTGCCGAAGAACACCTGAACCAGGTGTTCGATCCGTTCTTCACCACAAAACCTGTGGGTGACGGTCTGGGGCTCGGGCTGGCGGTGTCCTTCGCAATCGTGCATGAATCCGGCGGGCGCCTGAGCGTCGAAAATGGCGAGGCCGGCGCGGTGTTCACCCTGACCTTGCCGATCGATCTGGAGGCGCATATCTGATGCTCAACTCAGTGATAGTGGTCGATGACGAAGGCAGCATCCGCAACGCTGTCGAACAGTGGCTGAGCCTGTCGGGGTTCGAGGTGCAGTTGTTCAGCCGCGCCGAAGATTGCCTGGCAGCGCTGCCCGCGCACTTCCCCGGGGTGATCCTCAGCGATGTGCGCATGCCCGGCCTCAGTGGTCTGGCGTTATTGGCCGAAGTGCAGCGGCGTGATGCCGATCTGCCGGTGATTCTGCTGACTGGTCACGGCGATGTGCCGATGGCGGTAGAAGCCATGCGCGACGGCGCCTACGACTTTCTGGAAAAACCGTTCAGCCCGCAAACCCTGCTCGGCAGCCTGCGCCGGGCGCTCGACAAGCGTCGTCTGGTATTGGAAAACCGCGCCCTGCACGAGCAGGCCGACCATCGCGCCAGACTCGATGCCACGCTGCTCGGTGTGTCCCGGGGCATGCAGACCTTGCGCCGGCAGGTGCTGGAACTGGCGGCTCTGCCGGTCAACGTATTGATCCGCGGCGAAACCGGCAGCGGCAAGGAACTGATCGCGCGCTGCCTGCACGACTTCGGCCCGCGCGCGGACAAGCCGTTTGTGGCGCTCAACTGTGCAGCAATTCCCGAGCAGTTGTTCGAGGCCGAGTTGTTCGGCCACGAGAGCGGCGCGTTCACCGGCGCCTCTGGCAAGCGCATCGGCAAGCTGGAATACGCCGACGGCGGCACGCTGTTTCTCGATGAAATCGAAAGCATGCCGCTGGCCCAGCAGGTGAAACTGCTGCGGGTATTGCAGGAGCAGAAGCTGGAGCGCCTGGGCTCGAACCAGAGTATTCGCGTCGACTTGCGGATCGTTGCCGCGACCAAGCCCGACCTGCTCGACGAAGCCCGGGCCGGACGCTTTCGTGAAGACCTGGCCTATCGCCTGAACGTCGCCGAGCTGCGCCTGCCGCCGCTGCGTGATCGTCGGGAAGACATTCCTCTGCTGTTCGAGTCCTTTGCCTTCAGCGCCGCCCAGCGCCTGGGGCGCACCTTCCCGCCATTGAGCGGCACGCAATTGAGCCACCTGCTCAGCCACGACTGGCCGGGTAACGTGCGTGAGTTGGCGAACGTCGCCGAGCGCCAGGTGCTGGGGCTGGATGAACCGGTGCAAGGCATCGACCCCGGCCAGTCCCTCGCGGCGCAGCAGGAAGCCTTCGAAGCCCAGTGCCTGCGCGCTGCGCTGACCCGGCACAAGGGCGATGTGAAAGCGGTGCTGGAAGAGTTGCAACTGCCGCGCCGCACGTTCAATGAAAAGCTGCAGCGGCATGGGTTGAGCCGGGAGATGTTTGTTCCGGACAGCTAATGTTGACTGCGCAGGTCCCGCCCCCTTCGCGAGCAAGCCCGCTCCCACAGGTTTTTGTGCTGAGCACAGAATGTGTGAACACCACCGACCATTGTGGGAGCGGACTTGCTCGCGAAGAGGCCAGAACTGACACCCCCCTGTGCCAGATAAGCAGTTTTCCGCTCACCAATCACAATCAATAAGCGGATTTCCGCTCATCCAATCTCCCCGCCCCCTCTAAACCGGCCCTCTTCCCGTTGGCACAGCTCCTGCTATAGCCCCGGCAGGCTGCGTTTTAACGCGCTCCACAAAAACAATTAAACGAAGGATCCTTCAATGGATAACTCCAACGCCCTGCCTCTTGGGTCGGCTGCTGCGCCTGCCAAGACAAGAACCACCGCCAGCCGGATCAAATCGATCTTCAGCGGCTCTGTCGGCAACATGGTCGAGTGGTACGACTGGTACGTCTACGCCGCCTTCTCGCTGTACTTCGCCAAGACCTTCTTCCCCGCCGGTTCCACCACTGCCCAACTGATGAACACCGCCGCGATCTTCGCCGTGGGCTTCCTGATGCGCCCGATCGGTGGCTGGCTGATGGGCCTGTACGCGGACAAGGTCGGTCGCAAGAAAGCCTTGATGGCCTCGGTGTACCTGATGTGCTTCGGCTCCTTGCTGATCGCCCTCAGCCCCAACTATGAAACCATCGGCATCGGCGCGCCGATCCTGCTGGTGTTCGCGCGACTGCTGCAAGGCCTGTCGGTCGGCGGCGAGTACGGCACTTCGGCCACCTATCTGTCGGAGATGGCGACCAAGGAGCGTCGCGGCTTCTTCTCCAGCTTCCAGTACGTGACCCTGATCTCCGGCCAGCTCATCGCGCTGGGCGTGTTGATCGTGCTGCAGAACCTGCTGACCACTGAACAGCTGTACGCGTGGGGCTGGCGTATTCCGTTTGCCATCGGTGCATTGTGCGCAGTCGTCGCGCTGTACCTGCGTCGCGGCATGGAAGAAACCGAGTCGTTTACCAAGAAAGAGAAGTCCAGGGAAAGCGCAATGCGCACCTTGATGCGCCATCCAAAGGAACTGCTGACCGTGGTCGGCCTGACCATGGGCGGTACGCTGGCGTTCTACACCTACACCACCTACATGCAGAAATACCTGGTGAACACCGTCGGCATGAGCATCTCCGATTCGACCACCATTTCTGCCGCCACACTGTTCCTGTTCATGTGCCTGCAACCGATCATCGGTGGCCTGTCCGATAAAATCGGTCGTCGCCCGATCCTGATCGCCTTCGGCGTGCTGGGGACGATCTTCACCGTGCCGATCCTGATGACCCTGCACACCATCCAGACCTGGTGGGGTGCGTTCTTCCTGATCATGGCGGCGCTGATCATCGTCAGCGGCTACACCTCGATCAACGCGGTGGTGAAGGCCGAGCTGTTCCCGACCGAAATCCGCGCCCTGGGCGTCGGCCTGCCGTACGCACTCACCGTGTCGATCTTCGGCGGTACCGCCGAATACATCGCGCTGTGGTTCAAGAGCATCGGCATGGAAACCGGTTACTACTGGTACGTGACCGCGTGCATTGCGGTGTCGCTGCTGGTTTATGTGACCATGAAGGACACGCAGAAACACTCGCGGATCGTGACTGACTGATCGGGTTTATGCAGCCACTGCAACGGTGGCTGTCATGGCCCATCGCGAGCAGGCTCGCTCCCACATTGGATCTGTGATCAACACAAATCCTCTGTGGGAGCGAGCCTGCTCGCGAATGCCTCAATCCGGTTTCAGATCCATCAGGACAATTCGGCAGCCACGCCCTGCTTGCCATAACGCTTCTGCGCATACGACGCACCGACAATCATCACCAGCAGAATCCCCGCCAGCACCGCCGACGAACCGATGGTTCCGAAGTCCAGGCCACCCTTCTCGTGAGACTTGGTCATCAAGTCGCCCAAGGTCGCACCGAACGGCCGGGTCAGCACGAATGCCACCCAGAACAGCAGCACCGACGAAATCTTCGTGAAGTACTTGAGCGCGACCACCACCGCAATGGTCGAGCCGATCAGCAGCGCGCCACCGGCAAAGCCCAGGCCCGAATCATCCGCCAGGTAGTCGCCGAGCGCGGTGCCCAGGGTGTTGGAAAACAGAATCGCCATCCAGTAGAACATCTCGCCCCGGAAGGTCTGCACCTTGCTGACGTTCAGCGAATCGCCGCTCAGGCGCCAGGCCGCAAAGATCGCCAGCAGAATCGCAATCAGGATCATCGACCCGGTGGCGTAACCCAGCCCGAGAGTGCGGTCCATGAAGTCGGACATGGTGGTGCCGGCAGTGCTGGTCGACAGAATCACGATCCAGTACAGCAGCGGCTTGTAGGTCTTGGCCATCAATTGGGTGATCAGCGTCAGCACGAACACGCTGATCAGGATCAGTGAGCTGAGGGCGTACCCGACGTTGAGGGTCATCGACAGCAAATCCCCGGCGGTTTCCCCCAGGGTCGTCGCGCAGATTTTCATGACCCAGAACGCCAGGGTAATTTGAGGCAGTTTATTCATCGCAAGCAAAGCTCCAGTGTGAGACGGCCGGTTCTTGGTTTTCTGGCCGTGGGCAGACTGGCGTTGCACCGGTGAAAAACCGGTCGGCAGTAGATGAAAAATCTGTCATATCGCGAAAATCAGCGATTAATCCCCCATTAATGCTGCCCTTGCATCCTGCATTCACCTGATCGATTACCTGCGCGACGTTCGCTCCCGGCATGGGAAGCCAATTAATGCGCCGCCCTTAATATCAATTTAATCGATTGTTTTTAGCATTAATTTGCGCTTTTTAATCAATTTATTTGGCGTAGCATTCAATCCAAGCAAAACACATCGCCAACGAATCCGGAGTAACCAACATGAAAACCAAACTGATCCTCGCCCTGACCCTGTCCGTACTGGCCGCCAACACCTTCGCCGCCGATGGCTCGGACAAAACCAAATCGGCCGACTTCATTTCCGGCGCCAGCGCCGCCATTGAAACCAGCCATTCGGGCACTTACGCCGCTGACGGTTTCGACAAAACCAACATCGGTAAAGCTGTGGCTGCCGATGGCTTTGACAAGACTGGCACCGCAGCCGCCATTGCCTCTGACGGCTTCGACAAAACCGGTACTGCTGCAGCCATCAGCTGATCATCGGCAGTCTCCCCACAGCCCGGCTTCGGCCGGGCTTAGTCATTTCTGGGGCATCACAAATATCCCCCAGTGGGAGCGGGCTTGCTCGCGAAAGCGGTGGGTCAGTCAACCACTGTGGCAACTGAAAGATTGCATTCGCGAGCAAGCCCGCTCCAACAAGGGAAATTGCATCAACTGGAATATCTTTGCGTGACTGGAAAATGCTGTTTCAGACTTGCACTATTAGCCGTCTACGAACGCCCTCCAGGAACCCCTGCCATGTCCGATGACATCCACTTCTACGAACCCGCCCACGGCCACGGCCTGCCCCACGATCCGTTCAACGCCATCGTCGGCCCGCGTCCCATCGGCTGGATCTCTTCGCAGGATGCCCATGGCCGGTTGAACCTGGCGCCTTACAGCTTCTTCAACGCGTTCAACTACATTCCGCCGATCATTGGTTTTTCCAGCGTCGGGCGCAAAGACAGCCTGAACAACATCGAGCAGACCGGTGAATTCGCCTGGAACCTCGCCACCCGGCCACTGGCCGAGCAGATGAACCAGAGCTGCGCAATGGTCGCACCTGAGGTCAACGAGTTTGAATTGGCGGGACTGACGCCCGTGGCGTCGAAGGTGATTGCGGTGCCACGGGTGGCCGAAAGCCCGGTGTCCTTCGAGTGCAAGGTCACGCAGATCATTCAGTTGCAGCGCGCCAATGGCGAAACCGTGCCGAGCTGGCTGATACTCGGCGAAGTGGTCGCCGTGCATATCGCCAAGTGGCTATTGAAGGACGGGATCTACGACACCGCCGCGGCAGAACCGATTCTGCGCGGCGGCGGGCCGGCGGATTATTTCCAGTTGGGGCCAGAGGCCTTGTTCAAGATGTGGCGCCCGGGCGCCGGCAAATAAGCGCAGTTACCAGATCAGCTCGGCGTCATCAGTGACGCCCTGCAGACGGTCCAGCTCTTGGGTAGCTGCCTCATCGGCAGCGATGGCGCCAGGGAACACCTGATCACCCAGCAGTTTGTGAAAGCGTGGCGCACCGCCATCGACCAGGGCCTTGACCGCGATTGCCGCGTGATAACCCTTGTTGCCACCCAACTCGACGGGGACGACTGCGGAGACTGCTTCGAAGTGTTCGAACTCTTTACGTGCCATGGCACACATCCCGGCTCAGATGAATAAGCCGGACATTAAACCCTCAACCGGCAAGTTTGTGTATCGGTGCAGGGCATTGTCCCAACGCCTGGGCCGCCGACACCTCTTTGAACGTGTGGAAATCCAGGCTGTTGACCACCAGGTCCTGAACCAGTTCGGCAAAGACCTGCATCGACGGACTGTTGAAATACGCCGTCATCGCCTGTTGATGGCTCCAGAAACCGGAGACCAGCCACAAGTCCGGATCACATTGCGAATGCTGCAGGGCAAAGTTCAGGCAACCGGGGGCGGTGCGCGACGGTTCGATCAAGGCACTGAGGCGTACACCCAGTTCGGCGGAGCGTCCGGCGCGCGCTCGAACGAAGGCCATATGACTGACGGGAATCTGCTTGGACATGTTCAACCCTCCCAGGGAGTCGCGTGGCAGCCGGGGGACGGGCTGCGACAGGATCCAAGGTTAAGGGCCGAACACACTGCGCCGTTAGTCGATTCCTGCCTCTGCGTTGCACAATCCTGCGAGACTGCAGACACACCCTGCTACACCGGGTAAAAACCTGTCACACGGCTGTCATACCGGTTTCAAGCAAGTTTAATGGCCCGCGTCCTGCTATGGCTGAACACGCCGGCAAGCCGATGCAGAATCAGGCAAGCATTTGACAGGATGTGTCTACCGCTTGCGCTTGCACAAACTTAAGCTCTGCTCCATTCCACCTCCCTTGCCGAGGATGCCGTGCATGACGTCATTCGATCGTTTCCAAACCCCGCCCGATGCCGACATGGAGAAACAGCGTGCAGAACTGGCGGCGATCATCCGCCGCAACACCACGGACGACGGCAGTTACCAGACCGCCATCGGCTCGCTGTTCATGTCGCGCCACACCCAGTCCCACGACTTTGCCCCGGTGCTGGCGCAACCGGCGCTGTGCATCATGGCTCAGGGCCGCAAAGAGGTGCGGCTGGCGGATGAATACTTCAATTACGACCCGCTGAATTACCTGGTGGTCTCGGTCTCGATGCCCCTCAGCGGACGGGTCGTGAATGTCTCGCCAGAGGATCCGATCCTCGCCGTGCGCCTGGACATCGACCCGGCCGAAATCACCGCGCTGATCGCCGATGCCGGCCCGATGGGAGTGCCAACCCGACCGACCGGGCGTGGCCTGTATGTCGAGCAGATCGACAACGCGATGCTCGATGCGGTGCTGCGCCTGGCGCGGCTGCTCGACTCCCCGAAAGACATCGCCATGCTCGCGCCGCTGATTCGCCGGGAGATTCTCTACCGCCTGCTGCGCAGCCCGCAGGGCCATCGTTTGTATGAGATCGCGATTGCCAACAGCCAGAGCCACCGCATCAGCCAGGCGATCAAATGGCTCAACGGCAACTTCGAGCAACCGCTGCGCATCGATGATCTGGCGAAGGAAGTGAACCTCAGCGTCTCGACCCTGCATCACCGTTTCAAGGCAATGACCGCGATGAGTCCGCTGCAATATCAGAAGCAGTTGCGCCTGCAGGAAGCGCGACGCCTGATGCTGACCGAAGGGCTGGAAGCGTCGGCCGCGGGGTATCGAGTGGGGTATGAAAGCCCGTCGCAGTTCAGCCGCGAGTACAGCCGCTTGTTTGGTGCGCCGCCGTTAAGGGATCTGGCACGGTTGCGGCTTTCTGTCTGATCCGGATATTGCGCTGTATCGACTGACGCTTTCGCGAGCAAGCCCGCTCCCACATTGGATCTGTGACCGACGCAAATCCCTTGTGGGAGCGAGCCTGCTCGCGAAGAGGCCAGAATGATCAGCTAAAATCCGGATCAAGCCCCCAACACCCGACACGCCTCGCTCGGCAACGTCACCGACACAGGATGCCCGATCCCCAATCCAATCCCCTGACACGGCGTACTCAACGCCGTGAACGTCACCCCGGAACACTCCACCGTGGTCTCGATGGTCGCGCCGATGTCGCGCACGAACGTCACCTTGCCCAGCAAGCGATTGCCCGCCGTCGCCTGTGGCGCGGACAGTTGCAGGTCTTCGGGGCGAATCAGCATTTTCACCTTCTGCCCCACCACGATGCTGCTGCAGATCGGCACTTGCAGCGCGTCACCGCCCGGCAGGCTGACCTTGCCATCGCCCAGCGCCGTGGCCGGGAAAATGTTGCCCGAGCCGATGAAGTCGGCAACGAACTCGTTGGCCGGATGCCGGTAGATTTCGATCGGCGTGCCCACCTGCTGCACCTTGTGCTCACCCAACACCACGACGATGTCGGCCATGGTCATGGCTTCGCGCTGGTCGTGGGTAACCATGATCGTGGTGATGTTCAAGCGCTGTTGCAGTTGGCGGATTTCCACCTGCATCGACTCGCGCAGCTTGGCGTCCAGTGCCGACAGCGGTTCGTCGAGCAGAAGAATTTTCGGCCGCGAGGCGATGGCCCGGGCAATCGCCACCCGCTGCCGCTGCCCACCGGAAAGCTTCGCCACCGGCCGGTCAATCATCGCTTGCAACTGGATCAGCTCCAGCAGTTCCACCACCCGCGCCTGCTGCTCGGCCTTGCTCACACCGCGCAGTTTCAGCGGATAGGCAATGTTTTCGCCGACGGTCATGTGCGGGAACAGCGCCAGCGACTGAAACACCATGCCGAAGTTACGCAGGTGCGCCGGGGTGTGGCCGATGTTCTCGCCATCGAGGCGAATCTCGCCGCCAGTGAGAGTTTCCAGCCCGGCGATCATCCGCAGCAAGGTGGTTTTGCCACAGCCCGACGGGCCGAGAAAACACACCAGTTTGCCTTCCGGCAAATGCAGGTTGACGTCTTGTACCGCGCAAGCCGAGCCGTAGAATTTCTCGACGTTTTCCAGAATCAGACCAGTCATGTTGCACCTCAAATCAAAAGGAAACGCCGCCCTCGCCCACCAGCTTCTCCAGCGCCCAGATCAGGACGAAGTCGATCAGCACGATCAGCACGGCAAACGAGAACACGGTAGGGTCGAGCGATGACACGGTGCGGCTGTACATCCAGATCGGCACGGTCATGACGTCGATGGTGTAGAGGAAATAGGTCACGGTGAATTCGTTGAACGAGACGATGAATGCCAGCAGCATCCCCGCCAGAATCCCCGACTTCATCAACGGCACCACCACGTCGACAATCGCCCGCAGCGGCGAGGCGCCGAGCATCCGCGCGGCCTCTTCGACTTCACTGCCAATGGAGAGCATCGCGGCGGTGCAGTTTTTCACCACGAACGGCAGCGCCAGAATCACGTGGGCAATCACCAGCCGCGATGTGGTCAGGTGGAACGGCAGACTGTCGAACACCAGCAACAACGCCAGGCCCAACACCACCATCGGAAACACCAGCGGCAGTGACATCAGTTGCAGCGCCACGGCTTTGCCGCGGAACTCGCAGCGGGTCAGTGCGTAGGCGGCGGGCACCGCGATCAGCGTGGCAAACAGCATGGTCAGGCACGACACCAGCAGGCTGGTGGCCATCGCCTGACCGAGGCTCAGCACATCGCTGGCGTCCGGCGAAACGAAGGTGTGCCAGGCCGCTTTGTACCATTGCAGGCTGTAGCTGCTCGGCGGGAAGTCGAGGTTCGACGCACCGCTGAACGACATCACGATCATGGTCAGGATCGGCAACACCGCCAGCAGCAGAATGAACCCGGAAAGGATCCCGGCGAACTTGCCGGTGTCGCCGGGCAACAGCGCCATGCGCTTCTTGGTCAGGGTACTCATTGCGAAGCCTCCAGCAGGCGCCGACGACGGCCGGTGATGTATTCGGACAGGGTCATGATCGCCAGCGTGGTGACGATCAGCACCACCCCGGCCGCCGACGCGGCGGGCCAGTTCATCAGCGGCGCGATCTGGTCATGCACCATCACCGCGAGCATCGGCACACGGCGGCCACCGAGCAGCAACGGCACGACAAAACTGCTGGCGTTGTAGGCGAACACCAGCGTCGCCCCGGTAATGATCCCCGGCAGACTCATCGGCAACACCACCTGACGGAACACCTGAAAACGACTGGCGCCCAGCGTTGCGGCGGCCTCTTCGTAAGTGCGGGCGACGCCGCGCATGGCGCTGGCAATCGGCAGCACGGCCAGCGGAAATGCGGTTTGCACCAGGCCCATCAGCACGCCGTTCTGGTTGTACAGCAACATGATCGGACGCTTGATCAGGCCCAGGCCCATCAGCGTCTGGTTGAGCATCCCGCCCGGGCCGAGAATCACCAGCCAGCCATAGCTTTGCAGCAGCAGGTTGACCAGCAACGGCAATAACACCGCCGCGAGGAAAATCCGCCGCACGAACGGCGAGGTCAGCCGCGACATGGTGTACGCCACCGGGATCGCCAGCAGCACGGCGATCACCGCACTGATCAACGCCAGGCGCAGGGTCAGCAGCAGCGACTTGAGGTAATAGGGTTCCAGCAATTGCGCGTAGCTGGCGAGGCTGAACCCGCTCCACTCCGCGCCTTTGGTGCCGACACTCATGCGCAGCACCAGCAGACTGGCGGCGATCAGCACACCGAGAAACAGCATCGACGGCGTGAGGAAAAACCACGCCCGGGCGGTCGGCGAAATACCGCGCGCCGGGCGCACGTCAGCGGCGCCGACCGGTTGGGTCAGGGATTGATGTTCCATAGCAATGATCTCGTCAATGGAAAGCGAATCTCCCAAACACCTCAGTCTCCTGTGGGAGCAGGCTTGCTCGCGAAAGCGGTGGATCAGTCAAACACTTTGGCGACTGACAGATTGCATTCGCGAGCAAGCCCGCTCCCACAGGGGATCTGTGGTGTCTGGAGGGTCGGCGTCAGGAAGAAAAAATTTCCGTGTAACGACGAATCCATTGGTCATGCACGGTGGCCAGGAAGGCGTTGTCGTGCATGATCGCCTTCTCGGCAATCTGCTCCGGCGTGAGGATGTACGGGCTCTTGCGTGCTTCGGCGGAGATGATCGCCTTGGCGTTGACCGGGCCGTTGAAGATGTCTTCGGCCATCTTGCCCTGCACCAGCGGGTCGAGAGAGTGGTCGATGAAGGCGTAGGCCAGATCGGTGTCGCCCGGACGGTTCTTCGGCATCACCGAGAGCATCAGGTCGGTGTAGAAACCTTCCTTCATGCCGAACGTGGCACCGAGGCCGTAGTTCGGATCGCGGATCTGCTTGGGGAAGAATGCCGGTGCGTACAAGCCGCCCATGTCCAGCGAGCCGGTGCGGAACAGCTCGGCAATCTGGTTCGGGTTTTCGCCCAGGGTGACCACACGATCCTTCAGCTCGGCGAGTTTCTTGAAGCCCGGTTCGATGTTGTGTTCGTCACCGCCCGCCAGTTTCGCGGCGATGATGATCAAGTCCATGGCCTCGGTCCAGTTCGGCGGCGGCAGGAAAATATTCGGTGCCAGATCGGCGTCCCACAACGCGGCGTAACTGTCCGGCGCCTGTTTGAGGGTGCGGGTGCTGTAGACCAGGCTGTTGCACCACAGCAGGTAACCGATGCCGTGGCCGTTGGCGCCGGTGCGGTACTTTTCCGGTACGTCGATCAGGTTGGGAATGCGGTTGAGGTCAGGTTTTTCCAGCAGCCCGGCGGCGGCCAGGCCTTCGGCACCGACCCCGGCCAGAGTGATGATGTCGTACTGCGCACGGTCACCGCCGGCCTTGAGTTTGGCGACCATTTCCGAAGTGCTGCCGGTGCGGTCGGCGATGACCTTGGCGCCGGTCTTGGCTTCGAACGTGGCGGCAATGTTGCGCAGTGCGGCGAGGCCGGTGTCATCCGACCAAGTCAGTAAACGCAGGGTCTTGCCGGCAAAACGCGTGTCACTGGCGCTGGCCCGGATGAAGGGCATGCTCAGGGCCGCCGCCGCTACCGAGGCGACGCCGACGGTTTTAATGAATTGACGCCTGTTCAGATCATGCTCGCCCATGAAGGACTCCCTTTGTTCTTTTAAGTATGAGGTTGGTCGCAACCGTTGCATCCGCGCGGCCGGATCCGCTGCAGCCCTTGTTTTCAAAGGCCTGCAGCGCTGCCGACGGGTTCATCCTGAGGTCGTGCAATACACCTGACTATCGATAAAAACTCATCGAAGCCATGACACCCACGCATGCCTCGTTGCGAGGCATGCGCTCACCGTTTTCGGGCATTCAGAGCGCCCGGATCACGTGTTTGATTTCCTGAAAAGCAGCCAGGCCCCACGGCCCCAATTCGCGGCCGATGCTGCTCTGCTTGTAGCCGCCCCACGCCGTCTGCGGGAAGATCACTTGCGGCGCGTTGAGCCACACAAGCCCCGCCTGCAGGGCGTTGGCGACCCGGTCGGCGGTCTCGGCGTTACGCGTCACCACACTGGCGACCAGCCCGAACTGGCTGTCGTTGGCCAGGGCGATCGCCTCGGCTTCGCTGCTGAAACTGCGCACGCACAGCACCGGGCCGAAAATCTCTTCGCACCACAGCGCACTGTCGAGGGGCACGTCGGTGAACACAGTCGGCTGCAAAAAATATCCTCGCGGCAGATCCGCCGGACGATTGCCGCCGCACAGCAGCCTGGCCCCGGCACTCAAGCCTCGGTCGATGTGGCCAAGCACGCGCTGGTATTGCGCCTGATTCACCAGCGCGCCCATCTCCACCTCCGGGTCGAACGGGTCAGCCACGCGAATCGCTTGCGCACGTTTTTTCAGGCGTTCAAGAAACTCTTCGGCCAGCTCATCGGCGACCAGCACCCGACTGGTGGCCGAGCACATCTGCCCGGCGTTGAAAAAACCGCCGCCGCAAGCCAGCTCCACCGCCAGTTCCAGATCGGCATCGGCCAGCACCAGCAGCGAAGATTTGCCGCCCAGTTCCAGGCTCACGCCTTTCACGGTTTCCGCGGCGCGCTGCATCACCTGCACGCCGACGGCGTTGCTGCCGGTGAAGGAAATCCTGGCGATACGCGGGTCAGCCGAGAGCGGTGCACCGACCGCCAGGCCGGTGCCGCAGACCAGGTTGAACACGCCTTTGGGCAGGCCGGATTCAGCGATGATCGCCGCCAGTTCCAGCTCCGGCAGCGGCGTGACTTCCGACGGTTTGAGCACCACGCAGCAGCCGGCAGCCAGCGCCGGTGCAAGTTTCCATGCGGTGGTGACCATCGGGAAATTCCACGGCACGATCAGCCCGACCACACCGCACGGTTCGCGGCGCAAACGTGCGCTGAAATCGTCGCTGGGCAGCGCCACGTTGCTGTCCTGTCTGGCGTCGAGACCTTCGGCCAACTCGGCGTAGTACTCGAAGGTAGCGATCACGTCGTCGACGTCGATCGCCGCTTCGAATTGCGGTTTGCCGTTGTTGCTCGACTGCAACTGCATCAAGTGATCACGACCGTTGCGTACGCCGTTGGCAATGTTGCGCAGGATTGCGCCGCGCTCGGCACCGGTGGTTTGCGACCACTCCTTGAACGCCGCAGTGGCAGCGCTCACCGCCTGGTCGACCGCGTGCTCATCACCGCCATTAACCGTGGTCAGCAGCGCTTCGGTGGCCGGGTTGATCACCCGCAGATGCTCGCGACCGGCCGACCATTGGCCGTTGATGTACAGGCCGTCGAGTGTGGTTGGGAAATTGATCATTGGGCCACCGCCTGCATCCACTGGGTCTGGTCGATTTCGATCAGGGTCGGGCCCTGACGATCGGTTGCGGCACGCAGTGCGCCGCGCAATTGCTCAACCGAACTGATCGCTTCGGCAGCGCAGCCCAGGGCCTTGGCGACGCCAATGAAGTCCGGGGTGTAGATGTCGACGCCGACCGGCTCGATGGCACGGTTGACCATGTACTTCTTGATCTCCTCGTAACCCTGGTTATTCCACAGCAGGATAATCACCGGGGTGCGCGCTTCGACGGCGCTGGCCAGTTCCGGCAAGGTGAATTGCAGACCGCCATCGCCGATCAGGCACACCACGGGCGGGCGAACGCCGCCCTCAAGGCTGCCGCCGAGCCATGCGCCGATTGCCGCCGGCAAGGCGTAACCGAGGGTGCCGTAACCGGTCGACGAGTTGAACCAGCGGCGCGGACGTTCTGGATTGAACGTCAGATTGCCGGTGTACACCGGTTGCGTGGAGTCGCCGACGAACACTGCATCCGGCAACTCGTGCAGGACGGTTTCGAGGAAACGCGTCTGGGCCAGTGTTGGCGCATCCCACGTCGCGGCCAGATCATCACGCAAACGCGCCGCCCGTACCTGCCCCCAATCGTTGCGACGCTCGGCCAGCGCTTGATGCGACAACGCGCTGAGCAGTGCCTGCGCGGCGTTGCGCGAGTCGGCGACCAGCGCCACGTGCGGCGGATAGTTGCGCACGGTCTGATCGGCGTCGATGTCGATGCGCAGCAACTTGCCGGGAATCTCGAAACCGCCGGCAAAGGTCACGTCGTAATCGGTTTCGGCCAACTCGGTGCCGATCGCCAGCACCACGTCGGCATCGGCCACCAGTGCGCGGGTCGCGACCAGGCTTTGCGTCGAGCCGATCAGCAGCGGATGGCTGGAGGGCAGCATGCCTTTGGCGTTGATGGTCAGCGCCACCGGAGCGTCGAGCAGCTCGGCCAGTTCGGTGAGTTCGGCGGCGGCATCGATGGCACCGCCACCGGCGAGGATCAGCGGACGCTGGGCGCCGGCCAGCAGTTCAGTCATGCGCCGTACGGCCACCGGCGCAGCCCCGGCGCGGTCGATATTCACCGCAACACTGGCGAGCAGCGCATCGGCTTCTTCCACCAAAACATCCAGTGGAATTTCGATGTGCACCGGACGCGGACGCCCGGCCTGGAACAGCGCGAAGGCCCGGGCCAGCACGCCCGGCAATTCCGCCGCCGACATCAGGGTGTGGGAAAACGCAGCGACGCCACCGACCAGCGCACTCTGGTTCGGCAGCTCGTGGAGCTTGCCGCGACCGCCGCCCAATTGGCTGCGCGTCTGTACGCTGGAGATCACCAGCATCGGGATCGAGTCGGCATACGCCTGGCCCATCGCGGTGGTGATGTTGGTCATGCCCGGGCCGGTAATGATGAAGCACACACCGGGTTTGCCGCTGGTGCGCGCATAGCCATCGGCCATGAAACCGGCGCCCTGTTCATGCCGTGGAGTGACGTGGTTGATGCTCGAACGGGCCAGCCCGCGATACAGCTCCACGGTGTGCACGCCGGGAATGCCGAACACCTGCTCGACCCCATAATCCTCGAGTAACTTGACCAGTACTTCGCCACACGTCGCCATGTCGATTGCCCTTTATATTCGGTTGAAACACAGAGCCCTTGGTGGGAGCGGGCTTGCTCGCGAAGGCGGTATGTCAGCCAACATCAATGGGCAATGACACACCGCATTCGCGAGCAAGCCCGCTTCCACAGGGGGCCGTGGAATGGGCTCATTGAACGGGTGGCAGGTAGCGGCAACAATCGATTAAAAGTCATACTAGCCATGTCCTCACGTCATACCTTGGATCCACATGAAACGACTGCCTCCCCTGCCCGCCCTGCACACGTTTCTGATCACCGCGCAGTGCTGCAACTTCACTCGGGCAGCCGAGCAGTTGCACATCACTCAGGGTGCGGTGAGCCGGCAGATCGCCGGGCTGGAGGATCATCTGGGGTATGAGCTGTTCATCCGTCTGGCCCGAGGCCTGGAGCTGACCGCCGAAGGGAGTGAATGGCTGCCACGGGTGGAAAAAATCTTCGGCCTGATCAGCGAAGCGACCGAGCAGATCGGTCTCAAGCGCGAAACCCTGCAGCTCAAGGCACCCAGCTGTGTGATGCGCTGGCTGGTGCCGCGCCTGCTGCAATGGCAGAAGGAACGCCCGGACGTGCCGGTCAAACTGACCACCACGCTGGCCCACGGGGTGGATTTTCAGCGCGAGCAATTCGATGCCGCCGTGGTCTACGGCACGTCGCCGGCCAACTCGTCGACTGCGCTGCACCTGTTTGATGAGCAACTGACCCCGGTGTGTTCGCCAACGCTATTGAAGGGTCCTCCGGCGCTGTCCGAGCCGGCTGATCTGCAACAGCATCTGCTGTTGCATCCGACCCGCGATACCCAGGACTGGACCGTGTGGCTGACCGCCGCCGAATTGCAGTTGAGCAACGTCAACATGGGCCAGCATTTCGAAACACTGGATCAGGCGATGTCGATGGCGTCCCACGGGACGGGGGTGGCGATTGGCGACTGGTCGTTGATCGGCGATGACCTGCGCGCCGGGCGGCTGGTGATGCCGTTTGAGTTGAAGGTGAAGACAGGACTGGGGTACTACGTGGTGATGCCGCAGGGCGTGGAAGCCTCGCCGCAGCTGGAGGAACTGATGATCTGGCTGGTGGAGCAGGCGCATACCCGCTGAAACACCCCAAAAAACCTGTGGGAGCGGGCTTGCTCGCGAATACGGTGTGTCATTCACCGTTGAGGTCGACTGACACTCCCTCTTCGCGAGCAAGCCCGCTCCCACATTTGTTCTGCGTCGTTGCTTAATACCCGACAGTAAACCGCTGACGCGAATGCTTCGGCGTTTCCACTTCGTCGATCAGCGCAATCGCGTAATCGGCAAAGGTGATCCAGCTGCGCCCTGCGGCACTCACCAGCAAGTGATCCTTGCCGACACGGAAGGTGCCGGTGCGCTCACCTTCGACAAACTCTGCCGACGGCGACAGAAAGGTCCAGTCAAGATCCTTCTCCTGACGCAACGCATCGAGGAATGCCGCGCCAGCGCTGGCCTCGGTTTTGTACTCGGCCGGGAATCCTGCGCTGTCGATCACGCGGGTGTCGTCCGGCAGCAACAGCGAACCGGCACCGCCGACCACCAACAGACGCTGCACGCCCGCCTGCTTCACCGGCCCGACCACAGCACTGGCGGGTACGGTGGCGAAATGCGCGGCGCTGATCACCACGTCGTGACCGGCCACTGCAGCTTGCAGCGCTGCCGAATCCAGCACATCGACATTCTTGCTGACCACACCGGCACGCGCGCCGATCTTCGAGGTATCACGGGCGATAGCGGTCACGCTATGGCCGCGACGCAGGGCTTCTTCCAGCAGTTGGCTACCGGCACGGCCGGTGGCACCAATGATTGCGATCTTGCTCATGACATTCTCCAGTTGGCTTGAGAGTGCTGCGTTTTCAGAATCGGCTTACCACTGCATTTCGCCCTTGGCGACTTTGGCGCTCAGCTCCAGCGAGCTTTCTTCGCCGAGTTTCGGGTAGCGCTTGTGCATGGCTTTGATCAGTGCGGCGGAATCCTTGGCCTTGGCGGTTTCGGCGTCGAAAGCCTTAATGTAGTCGGCGGTGAATTTCACGCTGGCCAGTGAGCGGCTGCTCTCGCCCAGGTAGTGACCCGGCACCACGGTTTTCGGCTTCAGGGTTTCGATCGAGTGCAGGGTTTCCAGCCAGTCGGCGTGGGATTGCGCGGTCTGGGTATCAGCCATCCACACATGGATGTTCTCGGCCACCACGACGCCACCGACCACGGCCTTGAGCGACGGAATCCACACGAAGCTGCGATCCGGCTGTTTGCCTTCAAGACCCACCACCTGCAGTTTCTGCCCTTCGAGCATCAGGCTGTCGCCCTTGAGCACGCCCGGCACGATGGTTTTGGCCGGCACGTCGGCGCCCATTTTCGGGCCCCAGAAAGCGAGCTTGCCTTCGACGGTTTTGTTGATGTGATCCACGGTCGGTTGCGAGGCCAGCACTTCGGCATCCGGGAAGGCTTTGGTCAGGGTGTCGAGGCCGAAGTAGTAATCCGGATCACCGTGGCTGATGTAAATGGTGGTCAGGTGTTTGCCGCTGGCGCGGATCTTTTCCACCACCTGCTCGGCCTGGGCCTTGCCGAATTGGGCATCGACCAGAATCGCGTCTTTCTCGCCGCTGACCAACACCGAGGTCACCGGAAAAATCGCCTGAGTGCCAGGGTTGTAGACATCCAGGCTCAGGTTGGCGGCAGCGGCGTGGGCCGCGAAACCGAGGGTGGCGGTGGCCAGCAAAACGCGCTTGAGGGTAGTGAAGCCGATCATCTGTTGCTCCGTTGTCTGAATGCCGTGTTTGGCGATGGGACAGAGCTTAGTTGCCTGACTCGGTACAAAAAATGCGATGCTTGAACATAGTTTGTTTCTGAAAGCGGGCAAATCATGGATCGTCTTCAAGCAATGCGGGTGTTTGTCACGGTAGTCGACCTCGGCAGCCAGTCGGCCGCGGCCGATCATCTGGACCTGTCGCGACCGGTGGTGTCGCGCTATCTGGCGGAGCTGGAGGACTGGGTCGGCGCGCGCCTGATGCACCGCACCACACGCAAGTTGAGCCTGACGGCCGCTGGCAGCGAGATCCTGCCGCGCTGCCGGCAGATGCTCGAACTCTCCAGCGACATGCAGGCGGCGGTCAGCGAACCCCACGACGCACCGCGCGGGCTGCTGCGCATCAGCGTCAGTACCTCGTTCGGCCAGGCGCAACTGGCCGATGCCATGGCGGCGTACGTCAAGCGCTACCCCGGGGTCAGCATCGACATGCAGATGCTCGACCGCACGGTGAACCTGGTGGATGAGCGCATCGATCTGGCGATCCGCACCAGCAATGACCTGGACCCGAACCTGATCGCCCGGCGCCTGACGGTGTGCCGATCGCTGGTCTGCGCCGCGCCCGCCTACCTGCGGGACAATCCGCCACCACAACGGGTCGAGGACCTGAGCCGGCACAATTGCCTGACCCACTCGTATTTCGGCAAGAGCCTGTGGCATTTCGAAGAGCACGGCGAACCGGTGTCGGTGCCGGTGCAAGGCAACATCAGCGCCAACGAGGCCAGCACCCTGTTGCGCGCCACGCTGGCCGGTGCAGGCGTGGCGATGCTGCCGACCTATCAGGCCGGGGTGCACGTGCATGCCGGTGAACTGGTGCGCCTGTTGCCCGACGCCGAGCCGCGGCAGATGAACATCTACGCGGTGTACGCCTCGCGCAAGCACATGCCAGCGGCGCTGCGCAGCATGCTGGATTTTCTCGTCGAACGATTCCCGGAAAATCCCGAATGGGATATGGGCCTGTAAATCCGATTCCCCCAGGGTGTTATCCGTATTCTGAATGGGATGTCACCTACGCGGGCGCCGTGGCTGGAAACTCTGTGCCGCTGACCTATGCTGAAAGTAATACCGCAGGGTATGCGTTCAGAGGTCCACGCCATGAACATCAGAACAAGAAGGTACTTCGCGATTTTCATCACCTGCGCCGCCACACTGGCGCTGTACGGCACTGCGGCCTGGCGGGTCGAGCAACTGCGACAGCTGCCCCGCGAGTATGCGAGCTGCAATTTCGAGCGCTGCATTCCGCACAACGCGACGCTCAATGCGTTGCGCTGATCGACCTTGGCTGGAATGCGAACCTGTGGGAGCGAGCCTGCTCGCTCCCACAGGACTTTGCAGCGTTTACACGATCACTGATCGGCCTTCAGCCGGTCACGAAACGCCTTTGGCGAAATCCCCACCCGGCGCCGGAACAGGCGCGTGAAGTTGGTCGGATCGGAAAACCCCAACAGCTCCGACATCTCGTAAATGGTCATGCTGGTGTACGTCAGCAAACGTTTGGCTTCCAGTAACTGGCGTTCGTGCATTATCTGCAGCGCTGGCTGCCCTGCCAGTTCCCGGCAAGTACCGTTGAGGTGCGAGACCGAGATACCGAGGCGATGAGCGAGGTCTTCGACCTTCACATGCTGGCGGTACGTCTCTTCCACCAATTGAATGAAACCGTTGAGGTATTCGCGCTGGCGTTGCGGCCGCTGGCTGGCATTGTGGCGCACGAGCGCCTGACGGCTGACCCAGACCATGATCACGCTGACCAGCGAATGCATGAGCATTTCCCGCGCAGGTTGATGGCCGTTGTACTCGGCCTGCAACGCAGAAAACAGACTGTTCAGGTACTGCGCATCCTTGCCCGCCGGGTAGTGCTCGGCCTGGGCCAGGGCGTGCACCGAATTGCCCAGTTGCGCCTGCAGGTGGTGGATCAACGGATTGGCGAGGGTGACGACAAAACCTTCGACGTCCTCGGAAAAACGAAAGCCATGCACCGACAACGGTGGCAGGACTTGAATGGCGGGTTCGTTGAGCTGCGTGCGTTGACCTTCGATTTCAAGCTCTGCCTGACCTTTGAAAACGAAGAGTAACTGGCACAAATCGGCGTGGCGGTGGGGTTTGATTTCCCATTGATGTTCGCGGCTGCGTTTGGAAATGGTTTCACAGTGCAGCAAGTCAGGGGTCGGCCAGTCCAGGCTTTCACCGTAGAGCTTGAACACCGGAATCGAAGGCAGGTCAGGCTTGTTCATCACTTCAATCCAGGCCTCGAGGTTGCGGGCGATAATCGCACCGATTGGCAGAATGTACAGGTATCGGCTCAGTTTTCACCTTCAATTGACAGACCCGCAAGGGAAAAATGCAAGCACTCGATCCATAAAAATCATTCTCCGGTTCATACCGCGTGAAGCTTGCGAGTCATAAAAACAATGAAAACGCTGAAAACCCAAGTCGCCATCATTGGCGCCGGCCCCTCCGGATTGCTCCTCGGCCAGTTGCTGCACAACGCTGGCATCGACAACCTGATTCTTGAACGCCAGACACCCGACTATGTACTCGGGCGAATTCGCGCCGGCGTGCTTGAACAAGGCATGGTAGAGCTGTTGCGTCAGGCCGGAGTGGGCGCGCGCATGGATGCTGAAGGGTTGGTGCACGCCGGCTTCGATCTGGCATTGGACGGGCGTCTGGCCCACATCGATCTGCAGGGTTTGACCGGGGGAAAAACCGTCATGGTTTACGGTCAGACCGAGGTCACTCGCGACCTGATGGCCGCTCGTCGGGAGGCCGGTGCGCCGACGATTTACGAGGCGAGCCATGTCGTTCCTCACGGCATGAAAAGCGACGAAGCGTTTGTCACCTTCGAAAAGGATGGTGAAACCTGGCGCGTCGATTGCGATTACATCGCCGGCTGCGACGGTTTTCACGGTGTAGCCCGGCAGTCGATTCCCGAGGACTGCCTGAAGATTTTCGAACGGGTCTATCCGTTCGGCTGGCTGGGGATTCTTGCCGACACCCCGCCGGTGCACGAGGAACTGGTCTACGCCCGCCACGAACGCGGCTTTGCCCTGTGTAGCATGCGCTCGGCCACGCGCACCCGTTACTACCTGCAAGTGCCGGCCGAAGAAAACGTCGCAGACTGGTCCGATCAACGCTTCTGGGATGAACTCAAAACACGCTTGCCCGTGGAGCTCGCCGAAAAACTGGTCACCGGCCCGTCGATCGAAAAAAGCATCGCGCCGCTGCGCAGTTTTGTCGTCGAGCCGATGCAGTACGGGCGGATGTTTCTGCTCGGCGATGCCGCGCACATTGTTCCGCCCACCGGTGCCAAGGGTCTGAACCTGGCCGCCAGTGATGTCAGTACGCTGTTCAATATTCTGCTGAAGGTCTATCGCGAGGGCCGCACCGACCTGCTGGAGAAGTACTCGCAGATCTGCCTGCGCCGGGTATGGAAAGCCGAGCGGTTTTCCTGGTGGATGACCTCGATGCTGCACCGCTTCGACGAGCATGACGATTTCAGCCAGCGGATCAGCGCCTCGGAACTGGACTACTTTGTCAGTTCAGAAGCGGGTCGAAAAACCATTGCAGAAAATTACGTCGGACTTCCGTATGAGGCTATCGAATAGCCTGCTATCGACTTACACTGGCGAGCATCTCCCGCTCGCCTTGCGACCTGCGGGATCATCACTGCACGCAGGTTCCGCCCGTGACCAATCTTCACCAGCCTGAAACACCCAAACCGGCCATTCGCAGCGTGCTGGTCGCGCTGATGCTGGCGATCTTTCTTGGCGCGCTGGACCAGACCATCGTCGCCGTCTCGATGCCCGCCATCTCGGCACAATTCAAAGACGTCAGCCTGCTGGCCTGGGTAATTTCCGGGTACATGGTGGCGATGACCGTGGCCGTGCCGATCTACGGCAAGCTCGGCGATTTGTACGGGCGGCGCAAACTGATGCTGTTCGGCATGGGCCTGTTTACCCTGGCCTCACTGTTTTGCGGCATGGCGCAAAGCATGGAACAACTGGTGCTGGCGCGGATTCTCCAGGGCATTGGTGCCGGCGGGATGATTTCGGTCAGCCAGGCGATCATCGGCGACATTGTTCCGCCCCGCGAACGTGGCCGTTATCAGGGTTACTTCAGCAGCATGTACGCGGTGGCCAGCGTCGCCGGGCCGGTGCTCGGTGGCTACATGACCGAATACCTGTCGTGGCGCTGGGTGTTTCTGATCAACCTGCCGCTGGGGCTTGGCGCCTATTGGGTCGCGCGGCGCAACCTGCGTGGGCTGCCGATACCGCAACGCAAGCCGATCATCGACTATCTCGGCACCCTGCTGATGATCATCGGCCTGACTGCGTTGCTGCTGGGCATCACTCAGGTCGGCCAGGGCCATTCGTGGCGCAGCAGCGAAGTGCTTGGATTGTTCGCCTGTGCCGTGCTGGTGCTGGCGGTGTTCGTCTGGCATGAGCGCCGCGCGCGTGAGCCTTTGCTGCCGATGCATCTGTTCACCAATCGCAACGCGCTGCTGTGCTGGTGCACGATTTTCTTCACCAGTTTCCAGGCGATATCACTGATCGTGTTGATGCCGCTGCGCTTCCAGAGCGTCACCGGTGCCGGCGCCGATGCGGCGGCGTTGCACTTGCTGCCGCTGGCGATGGGGCTGCCGATTGGCGCCTATTTCGCCGGGCGTCGGACCTCGGTGACCGGGCGCTACAAACCGCAGATTCTGACGGGCGCGATGCTGATGCCGATCTCGATACTCGGCATGGCGTTCACCCCACCGGATGCAACGCTGGTCAGCAGTCTGTTCATGTTGCTCAGCGGTATTGCCGGCGGCATGCAGTTCCCGACTTCACTGGTAGGCACGCAGAACTCGGTGGAACAACGCGACATCGGCGTCGCCACCAGCACCACCAACCTGTTCCGCTCATTGGGTGGCGCAGTGGGGGTGGCGTTGATGTCGGCGCTGTTGCTGGCCTTGTTGCAGGATTCGAGTTTCGCCCATCTGGCGAGCAATTCACTGATCAGCGAAGGGCACTCGGGCAACGTACTGCTCGACGGTTTGAACGCGGCCCCGGGCGATGCGCAGAACGCCTTGCGCGCAGAGCTTTCGGTGACGTTCCGGCATTTGCTGTGGGTGAGCACGGCAGTGTCGTTGCTGGGGCTGGCGGCAGCGATCGCGATGCCGAACAAGCTGTTGCGCGGGCGGGAGCACGGCGCCAAATAGCAGCAACACCGCGATCCCCTGTAGGAGTGAGCCTGCTCGCGATGAAGGTGTGTCAGTCGACATGACTGTTGAACGACACACCGCATTCGGGAGCAAGCCCCCTCCCACAGGGGAAAGTGTTTCACTCAAGGGCTGTAGTAACCCACCGCCACCAGAAAGTGCCCGACCTTCTTCAGGTAGGCATGCTTGTCCTCGACCTTGCCGGTCACCGGGTTTTTCCAGCGGTATTCGTATTCGCCGTCATCCTGCTTGGCGATCAGCGCCAGAATCGGCTCGCCCACCGGTTTGCCTTCCGGGTCCTTGATCTTGCTGAAATCAGTGTTGATCAGCCGCAGGTTGGTGCCGTGGGCCACGTAGCGCCGGGTATCCAGATCGACCACGAACACGTACAGGTCATCCTGCAGATAACCACCCTTGAGCGAGTTGATTGCCGTCAACGTGCCCTTCTCGTCCTTGCCCAGGTCAGTCGCGGCTTTATCAAGCAGCGCCTTGGCCTGTTCCGCCGAAGCTCGCGGCAGGTAATAGCCGACCGCGAGGATCCGCTGGCCGATGCGCTGGTAGTAGACGTGCTTGCGCTCGACCTTGCCGTCCGCCCAATTCTGCCAGCGGTACTCGGCTTGCTGGATACCATTGCCTTCGGGCACCAGCAACGCATCCTTGAAGGCCTTTTGCAGATCCGGCCCGAGCACTTCGCTCACATCGCGACCGATCAAGGCAGAGGATGGCCCGCCACTGGCAAGCATCACGCCTTTGGTGTCGAGCACGAACACGTAGCGATCCTTGTCCACAAACTCGCCCTGACGGCTGAATGCGGCGAAGGCCTTGTCGCCGTTGTCGTGGTAATAGGCCAGGGCCTTTTCCAGCAAAGCGATGGCCGCCTTGCTGTCGTCCTTTTGCGCAGTGGCGGCGCTGACCTGTCCCACCCCCACCAGAAGCATCACACCGAGCCACGCCACTTTATGCAAAAACCCCATAACGCATCCCTCGTTCTTGTTGGTGTTTCAAGAGCGTAGACGGCTTGGGGTGATGCATGGATATTCAGCGCAAGTCGAAAGATTGCAGCAGATGTCTGTGGCGAGGGGGCTTGCCCGCTCACCACAGAAACAGCTTCACCACAGAGGTATCTTTACCACGAAGATATTTCCACCTCAGGTGTGGCTGACTCAGGCCCTATGGCCGGGCGTTGATCTGTTGCTGCAGGTTCTGGATCTGCGCTTGCAGGGTGTTGAGATTACGGGTCATCTGGCCACGGAACGCATCGAACTCAGCGGTGTTGCCGCCACCCTGTGGCGTTGCCGGGCGGTTGTCCTGCTCGCTTTTGAGGACCACGATTTCCTGCTCCAGACGCTCGATCGCCGCGTTCGAATTGCCCTGCTTTTTCAGCGCGGTGATATCAGCGCCCAGGCTTTTCAGCTGGGCGTCATAGCTCTTGAGCTGCGCGTCGACCTTGCCAGTGTCGGCCGGTGCAGTTTTCAGGGCCGCCAGTTCGGCGCTCAAGGCTTTGACCTGAGCCTGCAACTGGGTGTTGGCGTTCTGTTGCTCAGTGGTCTGCGCGGTCATCTGCGCCAGGCGCTTGTCCAGATCGCTGGCCTGGCCGACCACGCCCTGTTGCTGCTTGCTCTGATCCACCAGCTTGTCTTCCAGCTGTTTGATCTGCAGCTTCAACGCTTCGCTGTCGCTGGTGACGTTGCTCTGACTCGCCACCACCTTGCCGGAAATGTCCTGCAGGCGCCCCGCTGCTTCCTCGCTGATGCGCGCAAAGCTTTCCTGGGTGGCGACCAACTGCTGCTCCATCAGCGAAATCTGCTGGAAGCTCCACCAGGCCAGACCGATGAAGGCGAAGAACAACGCGCCGACCAGTGCCCACAGCGGCCCGGTACTTGCGGCCTTGACCTTGACCACCGGTGGCGTGCGCGAGTGCACGGCCGTGCGGGCGGTGGGCGCAATGTCATCGTCGTCAAAGGTGTCGGCCCGCAGGCTCGGTACATCGTCGAAATCGTCGTTGGCATCGTTACGCATGGACATTGAGGCAACCTTTGTGGAACGCAGTGATGGCTAAATGCTGCGAAGTATAACTGCCGCAGCCGCAGGGATTGACCCTCAAGCGGCAGAGCGGTTCATTGCCGGCCGGCCGACTTGTATCAGCGGATGTCCTGAGCTTTCCACCAACTGCAGAACTCATCGAGGGCCGACCACAGGCTGACTTTCGGATCGTAGTCCAGATAATGCCGGGCGCGGCTGATGTCGAGGGTGAAATTTTTCTTCATGACCTGCATGCCCAATCGCGACAGCGTAGGTTCCGGACGCCCCGGCCAGAGTTTACAGGCGCCTTCGTTGAGCGCAGCAACGCTGTAGGCCAGGCCGTACGAGCGGTACTTGGTGACCTGCGGCACATCCATTTTGCGCATCACATAATTGACCACGTCCCACAACGGCACCGGTGCGTCATTGCTGATGTTGTAGGCCTTGCCCAGCGCCGAACCCGCCGCCAGCAGACTGCCGAGCAGCGCTTCGTTGAGGTTCTGCACGCTGGTGAAATCGACCTTGTTCAGGCCGTCGCCGATGATCGCCAGACGCCCCTTGCGCTGCATATTGAGCAGACGCGGAAAGATGCTCATGTCGCCAGCGCCGGTAACGAAGCGCGGACGCAGGGCAATGGTTTCGAGACCGAATTCCTGCGCGCCGAAGACCTTCTGCTCAGCCAGATACTTGGTTGCGGCATAGTGATGCTTGAAGCGCTTGGGCACTTGCTCTTCGGTCAGGCCAAGGTGATCGCGGCCATCGAAATAGATCGACGGCGACGACAGGTGCACCAGCCGGCGCACGCGCTGCTTGAGGCAGGCTTCAACGACGTTTTCGGTGACCTGCACGTTGCCCTGATGAAAGTCCTGATAACGCCCCCACAAGCCGACGGCACCGGCGCAGTGCACCACCGCTTCGACGTCGGCGCAGAGATCGCGCGCCAGATCCGCATCGGTGAGGTCGCCCGGGACGAACTCCGCACCACGGCGCACCAGATGCTCGACGCTTTCGGCCCGGCGACCGTTGACCCGCACGTCCAGGCCCTGCTCCAGAGCGAAACGCGCAAAGCGTCCGCCAATGAAGCCGCTTGCGCCGGTGACCAGAATTTTCATGCAAAACTCCAACAAAAAAGCAGCTGCGAGCATCAAGCCTCTAGCTGCAAGTCTAAAACGGTGCGCAGCGCTTTACTTGCCGCTTGCAGCTTGACGCTCGCAGCTGCTTTCAAGCCACCAGCCATTGTGGTGAAGAACGTACCAATTGCTCGGTCAGCAACCCCAGCAACTGACCGCCATTGCGCCAATGATGCCAGTACAACGGCACATCGATCGGTTTATCTGGCAACAGTTCACGCAACACCCCGCGTTGCAGTTGCTCGCGCACTTGCAGTTCCGGCACCAGCCCCCAGCCAAGGCCGGCCTCGGTCAGGCGGATGAAACCTTCGGAGGACGGGCACAAATGGTGCTCGAATCCGCCATCGACGCCGAGCGATGCGAGGTAACGATGCTGGAGGAAGTCGTCCGGGCCGAACACCAGCGCCGGGGTGCGTGGCAGTTGCTCGGCACGCACGCCGTCGGGGAAATGCCGCTCGATGAACGCCGGACTGGCCAGCGCGCGGTATCGCATTGCGCCGAGCAACACGCTGCGCGCACCGGCGACAGGTCGTTCACTGGCGCACAGGCACGCGGCCACTTCACCGGCACGCATGCGCTTGAGCCCAACCGTCTGGTCTTCTACCACCAGATCAAGCAACAGATGCTGTGCGGCGCAGAAATCCCCCACCGCCTCGGCCCACCAGGTGGCGAGGCTGTCGGCATTAAGCGCAATGCGCAGGCGTTCCGGCACCCCTGCTTCATCCAGCGCCGGCACCAGCGTTTGCAAATCACGTTCAAGCAGGCGCACCTGCTGCACATGGTTAAGCAAACGCCGGCCGATCTCGGTCGGTGACGGTGGCGTGCCACGTACCAGCACCGGTTGGCCAACCCGCGCCTCCAGCAGTTTGATTCGCTGCGAGATCGCCGATTGCGACAGGCCCAGCACCTGCGCGGCACGTTCGAATCCGGCCTGCTCGACCACGGCGGCCAGAGCGGAAAGCAATTTGTAGTCGAACATCAGTTTTCCTAATGAGCGATCAGCACTATTGGTTTTTCTTATACCGCTTTCAACCGGAGAATAGCCAGCAAGCACTCTTTATCAAGGATCAACTCCAATGGCTGGCGAAACCTCACTCACGACCTTGCTGCGCAGCATGAGCCCGCAGCTCAACGCCGGCGAATACGTGTTCTGCACCCTGCGCGACGGCCAGTTGCCGAACGGCCTGGAGATTGTCGGCAGCTTTCGCGAACAGGAAGGCCTGACCGTGATCCTGGACCGCGCCAACGCTGAACGCGCCGGCTTCAGTTTCGACTACGTGGCAGCGTGGATCACCCTGAACGTGCATTCGGCGCTGGAGGCAGTCGGGCTTACCGCCGCGTTTGCCACGGCACTGGGCAAGGCCGGGATCAGTTGCAACGTGATCGCCGGCTACTACCACGATCATTTGTTTGTCGGTCAGGCCGACGCAGAACGTGCCATGCACGTTCTGCGCGATCTCGCAGCCAACGCGGAGTGAACCTTATGTGGCAAAGCTATGTGAACGGCTTGCTGGTGGCGTTCGGGCTGATCATGGCGATCGGCACCCAGAACGCCTTTGTCCTTGCCCAGAGCCTGCGCCGCGAACACCACCTGCCGGTGGCGGCACTGTGCGTGGCCTGCGATGCGCTGCTGGTGGCCGCCGGAGTGTTTGGTCTGGCGACGATCCTTGCGCAGAACCCGACATTGTTGGCAGTGGCGCGCTGGGGCGGTGCAGTCTTTCTGATCTGGTACGGCAGCCAGGCGCTGCGACGTGCATGCTCGAAACAGAGTCTGGATCAGGGCGAAAATCAGACCGTGCGTTCGCTGCGGGCGGTGATGCTCAGTGCGCTGGCGGTGACGCTGCTCAACCCGCACGTTTATCTGGATACCGTGTTGCTGATCGGCTCGCTCGGCGCGCAGCAATCGGTGCCGGGGGCTTATGTGGTGGGTGCGGCGAGTGCCTCGCTGTTGTGGTTTTTCACCCTGGCGCTGGGCGCGGCATGGCTTGCACCGTGGCTGGCCCGGCCGAGTACCTGGCGGATTCTCGATCTGGTGGTCGCACTGATGATGTTCACGGTAGCGGGGCAATTGATATTGGCGAGCTGATTTATTCCAAACAGCTCTGGAACCTCTATCCCACACAGTTGTTGCGTGGTTAAGCCTTGACCCCGGTGCTATGATCCGAACCCTGCGCCGCAAAGAGTAAAAACTCGTCGGTGCATTTCTGGCCGCCCGTGATCGGCCTTGCGCTCACCGCAACAGACCTGATTAGGAGAATCATCATGGCTTTCGAATTGCCGCCGCTGCCTTACGCACACGATGCCCTGCAGCCGCACATTTCCAAGGAAACCCTGGAATTTCACCACGACAAGCACCACAACACCTATGTCGTGAACCTGAATAACCTGGTGCCAGGCACCGAGTTCGAAGGCAAGACTCTGGAAGAAATCGTCAAATCTTCCTCGGGCGGTATCTTCAACAACGCCGCTCAGGTCTGGAACCACACCTTCTACTGGAACTGCCTGGCGCCAAACGCCGGCGGTCAACCAACCGGCGCACTGGCTGATGCCATCAACGCTGCTTTCGGTTCGTTCGACAAGTTCAAGGAAGAGTTCAGCAAAACCTCGATCGGCACCTTCGGTTCCGGCTGGGGCTGGCTGGTGAAAAAGGCTGACGGTTCCCTGGCCCTGGCCAGCACCATCGGCGCCGGCAACCCGCTGACCAGCGGCGACACCCCGCTGCTGACCTGCGACGTCTGGGAACACGCTTACTACATCGACTACCGTAACCTGCGTCCGAAGTACGTTGAAGCGTTCTGGAACCTGGTCAACTGGAAGTTCGTTGCTGAGCAGTTCGAAGGCAAAGCCTTCACCGCTTAAGCTGCGTGCGAGTCAAAAAACCCGGCATTGCCGGGTTTTTTTATGCCTTTGGTTTCTCCAGACGCTGCCCCAGGCTGCGATCTTGATCAGTGGGTAGCGTGTTTCCTACCAGGAAAGCAGCCTTCGTCCCCTTGCCGCCACGCCATGGCGGGCTAACATCAAACAGAGGAAATTTTCTCCCGTTCCCCTCAAGTTGCAGGCTCAAACTACCGACACAGTACGATCAGGGTAAGAACTCCAGGCAGCTGCATTTCGGCCAACGCCACAGGCAAATATCCCTGGGCTTGATTGTCCCTTTGACTGCCAACACGGGATTGCCAATACTCATGGCAACTTGACGCTACCCGCACGGAACAAGGAATAACCCTTTGAAGCTGGAACTCAAGAACAGCTTGTCGGTGAAGTTGCTCCGGGTCGTGCTCCTTTCGGCATTGATCGTCGGCGTTGTCTTGAGCTGTGCCCAGATCGTCTTCGACGCCTACAAGACCCGCCAGGCTGTGGCCGGCGACGCCCAACGGATCCTCGACATGTTCCGTGACCCATCGACCCAGGCCGTCTACAGCCTGGACCGGGAGATGGGCATGCAGGTGATCGAAGGCCTGTTTCAGGACGATGCCGTGCGTCAGGCCTCCATCGGCCATCCCAACGAGGCGATGCTCGCGCAAAAATCCCGTGAGTTGCAGCATTCCAACAGCCGCTGGCTGACCGACCTGATCCTCGGCCAGGAACGCACCTTCACCACACAATTGGTCGGGCGCGGTCCCTATAGCGAGTATTACGGCGACCTGAGCATCACCCTCGATACCGCCACTTACGGCGAGAGCTTCATCGTCAGTTCGGTGATCATTTTCATTTCCGGCGTATTGCGCGCCCTGGCCATGGGCCTGGTCCTGTACCTGGTCTATCACTGGCTGCTGACCAAACCGCTGTCGCGGATCATTGAGCACCTGACCGAAATCAATCCGGATCGCCCCAGCGAGCACAAGATTCCGCAGCTCAAGGGCCACGAGAAAAACGAACTCGGCATCTGGATCAACACGGCCAACCAGTTGCTCGAATCCATTGAACGCAACACCCATCTGCGCCATGAAGCGGAAAACAGCCTGCTGCGCATGGCCCAGTACGACTTCCTCACCGGCCTGCCCAACCGCCAGCAATTGCAGCAGCAACTGGACAAGATTCTGGTGGATGCCGGCAAGCTGCAACGCCGGGTCGCGGTGTTGTGTGTGGGGCTGGATGACTTCAAGGGGATCAACGAGCAGTTCAGCTACCAGACTGGCGATCAGTTGTTGCTGGCACTGGCCGATCGCCTGCGCGCCCACAGTGGCCGCCTCGGCGCCCTCGCCCGTCTGGGTGGCGACCAGTTCGCCCTGGTGCAGGCCGATATAGAACAGCCTTACGAGGCGGCGGAACTGGCGCAGAGCATCCTCGATGATCTGGAAGCGGCGTTTGCCCTCGACCATCAGGAAATCCGCCTGCGCGCGACCATCGGCATTACCCTGTTCCCCGAGGACGGCGACAGCACCGAGAAGCTGTTGCAGAAGGCCGAGCAGACCATGACGCTGGCCAAGACCCGTTCGCGCAACCGCTATCAGTTCTATATCGCCAGCGTCGACAGCGAAATGCGCCGCCGCCGCGAACTGGAAAAAGACCTGCGCGATGCGCTGATTCGCGATCAGTTCTATCTGGTCTATCAACCACAGATCAGCTACCGCGATCACCGTGTGGTCGGGGTCGAAGCGCTGATTCGCTGGCAGCACCCGGAACACGGGCTGGTGCCGCCGGACCTGTTCATCCCGTTGGCCGAGCAGAACGGCACGATCATCGCGATCGGCGAGTGGGTACTCGATCAGGCCTGCAAGCAATTGCGCGAATGGCACGATCAGGGTTTCGTCGATCTGCGCATGGCGGTCAACCTGTCCACCGTGCAACTGCACCACGCAGAGTTGCCACGGGTGGTCAACAACCTGCTGCAGATATACCGCCTGCCGCCGCGCAGCCTGGAACTGGAAGTCACCGAGACCGGCCTGATGGAAGACATCAGCACGGCCGCACAGCATCTGCTGAGCCTGCGCCGCTCCGGGGCACTGATCGCCATCGACGACTTCGGCACCGGCTATTCATCGCTCAGCTATCTGAAAAGCCTGCCGCTGGACAAAATCAAGATCGACAAGAGCTTCGTCCAGGACCTGCTGGATGACGACGACGATGCGACCATCGTTCGCGCGATCATTCAACTGGGCAAGAGCCTGGGCATGCAGGTCATCGCCGAGGGCGTGGAAACCGCCGAGCAAGAGTCCTACATCATCTCCGAAGGCTGTCACGAAGGTCAGGGTTATCACTACAGCAAGCCGCTGCCGGCCCGGGAACTGAGCGCCTATCTCAAACAAGCCCAGCGCAGCAACGCAGCGATCCTTTGATGCAGCGCATAACCCTCGGCTAAACAAGAAATATTTCCAGCCACAGCCCTTTACACATAATGCGAAAGATTTGCATTATGTCGCAGCTTTGCGCACCCCCGCGCCCTGTCCATTCAATTACCGAAGCAGGATGTTCGCCATGATTCGTATGCCTCTGGCTACCGCCAGTCTGCTGGCCATCGCTATTTCCCTCGCCGGTTGCGGCGAAGGCAAAGACAAGGCTGCCGCCCCGGCCGCGCCGACTCCGGCCGCCAGCACCGCCGCTGCAGCAGCACCTGCCGCCGCCGGTAAAGTCGATGAAGCCGCCGCCAAGGCTGTGGTCGCGCACTACGCCGACATGGTCTTCGCCGTCTACAGCGATGCCGAATCCACCGCGAAAACCCTGCAAACCGCTATCGACGCGTTCCTCGCCAAGCCGAACGCCGAGACGCTGAAAGCCGCTCGCGCTGCCTGGGTTGCCGCTCGCGTGCCGTATCTGCAGAGCGAAGTGTTCCGCTTCGGCAACACCATCATCGACGACTGGGAAGGTCAGGTGAACTCCTGGCCACTGGACGAAGGCCTGATCGACTACGTCGACAAATCCTACGAGCATGCACTGGGCAACCCGGGCGCCAACGCCAACATCATCGCCAACACTGAAGTCCAGGTCGGCGAAGACAAGGTCGACGTGAAAGACATCACCCCGGAAAAACTCGCCAGCCTCAACGAGCTGGGCGGTTCCGAGGCCAACGTCGCCACCGGCTACCACGCCATCGAATTCCTGCTGTGGGGCCAGGACCTGAACGGCACCGGCCCGGGCGCTGGCAACCGTCCGGCTTCGGACTACCTGGAAGGCGCCGGCGCTACCGGCGGTCACAACGATCGTCGCCGTGCGTACCTCAAAGCCGTGACCCAACTGCTGGTCAGCGACCTGGAAGAGATGGTCGGCAACTGGAAACCGAACGTGGCCGACAACTACCGCGCCACCCTGGAAGCCGAACCGGCCGAAAGCGGTCTGCGCAAAATGCTCTTCGGCATGGGCAGCCTGTCCCTGGGTGAACTGGCGGGCGAGCGCATGAAGGTTTCCCTGGAAGCCAACTCGCCGGAAGACGAACAGGATTGCTTCAGCGACAACACCCACAACTCGCACTTCTACGACGCCAAAGGCATTCGTAACGTGTACCTGGGCGAGTACACCCGTGTCGACGGCACCAAAATGACCGGCGCCAGCCTGTCGTCGCTGGTGGCCAAGGCCGACCCGGCTGCCGACACCGCGCTGAAAGCCGATCTGGCCGCGACTGAAGCCAAGATCCAGGTCATGGTCGATCACGCCAACAAGGGCGAGCACTACGACCAGTTGATCGCCGCGGGCAACACGGCGGGCAACCAGATCGTGCGTGACGCCATCGCTTCGCTGGTCAAGCAGACCGGTTCGATCGAAGCCGCTGCCGGCAAACTGGGCATCAGTGACCTGAACCCGGACAACGCTGATCACGAGTTCTGATCACAGCGTCTGCGTCAAAAAAGGCGACCTTCGGGTCGCCTTTTTCATGCCTGCCATACACACAACCCTGTGGGCGCGGGCTTGCTCGCGAAAACGCCGGGTCAGACACAGATGAGCTGACTGACACACCGCTTTCGCGAGCAAGCCCGCTCCCACAGAGGCGACTGCGTATCTCCAAATCACTGCGCTGTATCAAGCAAACGATAATTCCTCTTATTCAAACCCCCTCGCCCTGTTAGACTTTGCGCCTTTATTTTCGCCCGTCCGCAGGATGTCTGATGCCCTCGCTGCCTCTTCGCTTGTCCGCACTGTTTCTGGCCCTGAGCCTGAGTGCCTGCGATGACGCCCCGCGTTTTACCAAGGCCGAGCCGGGTGAAGCACGTTCGGGTGGTGCGGCGACCGTGCGCAAGACTGATCAGAATGCGTTTTCCCTGCCCTCGGCCAACCTGCCGCCGTCGCGCCGGGTCGACTTCAGTGTCGGCAACAGTTTTTTCCGCAGCCCGTGGGTGATCGCCCCGTCGACCACCACCGCCCGCGATGGCCTCGGCCCGCTGTTCAATACCAATGCCTGTCAGGGCTGCCATATCAAGGATGGCCGCGGCCATCCACCACCGCCCGACGCGCCCAACGCCGTGTCGATGCTGGTCAGACTGTCGATCCCCAATACAGCGCAGTTTGCCAAAGTCATCGAACAGGTTGGCGTGGTGCCGGAGCCGGTCTACGGCGGGCAGTTCCAGGACATGGCCGTGCCCGGTGTCACACCTGAAGGCAAGGTGCGCGTCGAGTACACGCCGGTGCCGATTCGCTTCAAGGACGGCACTGAAGTGGAACTGCGTAAACCGGTTCTGCAATTCAGCCAGCTGGGCTACGGCCCGATGCACCCGGACACACGTTTCTCGGCCCGCGTCGCGCCGCCGATGATCGGTCTCGGCCTGCTCGAAGCGATCCCGGAAGAAGCGATTCTCGCCAACGCAGCCGCCCAAGCCGAAGACAACGAAGGTATCAATGGGCGCCCGAACCGGGTGTGGGATGACGCGTTGCAGAAGACCGTCATGGGTCGATTTGGCTGGAAAGCAGGGCAGCCGAACCTCAATCAACAGAATGTTCACGCGTTTTCTGGTGATATGGGCCTCACCACCAGCCTGAGACCGTTCGATGACTGCACCGACGCGCAAACCGCCTGCAAACAGGCGCCGAACGGCAATGGTCCGGATGGCGAGCCGGAAGTCAGCGATAACATCCTGCGCCTGGTGCTGTTCTACACCCGCAACCTCGCGGTGCCGGCACGTCGTGGCGTCAACGACGAACAAGTGCTGGCCGGCAAGAACCTGTTCTTCCAGGCCGGTTGCCAGTCCTGTCACACCCCCCGATACACCACCGCCGCCAACGCGGCCGAACCTGAACTGGCCAATCAAGTGATTCGCCCGTACAGCGATCTGCTGCTGCATGACATGGGCGATGGCCTGGCCGACAACCGCACTGAATTCCAGGCCTCCGGCCGCGACTGGCGCACCCCGCCGTTGTGGGGGATCGGCCTGACGCAGGCGGTCAGTGGCCACACTCAGTTTCTGCATGACGGCCGCGCCCGCAATCTGCTCGAAGCCGTGCTCTGGCATGGCGGCGAAGCACAGAAGGCGCAGCAACAGGTTTTGTCTTTCAACGCCGAACAGCGTGCCGCGCTGCTGGCGTTTTTGAACTCACTTTAAACACTAATAAAGAATCGGGAGCCCGACATGTTCCGTCCCAAGCTACTGTTCACCAGCCTTGCCGCATTGGCACTCGGCGCCTGCTCGCCACAGGACCCGCAAGCGGTCACCTCGGCGGCCATCGCCAAATCGGTGATCCTGCCGACCTACACCCGCTGGGTCGAGGCCGACAAGCAACTGGCCGTCAGCGCCCTCGCCTACTGCCAGGGCAAGGAAAACCTGGAGACCGCCCGCGCCGACTTCCTGCACGCGCAGAAAGCCTGGGCCGAGCTGCAACCGTTGCTGATCGGCCCGCTGGCTGAAGGCAACCGTTCGTGGCAGGTGCAGTTCTGGCCGGACAAGAAAAACCTCGTCGGCCGTCAGGTCGAGCAACTGGTCGTCGCCCAGCCGCAGATCGATGCCGCTGCCCTGGCCAAGTCGAGCGTGGTGGTGCAAGGCCTGTCGGCTTACGAATACATCCTGTTCGATGCCAAGCCTGACGTCGCCAATGACGAACAGAAAGCCAAATACTGCCCGTTGCTGATCGCCATCGGCGAGCGCCAGAAGCAACTGGCCGAAGAGATTCTGCAAAGCTGGAACACCACCGACGGCATGCTTGCGCAAATGAGCAAGTTCCCGAACCAGCGCTACGCCGACTCCCACGAAGCGATCGCCGATCTGTTGCGTGTACAGGTCACCGCCCTCGACACTCTGAAGAAAAAACTCGGCACGCCAATGGGCCGCCAGAGCAAGGGTGTGCCGCAACCGTTCCAGGCTGATGCATGGCGCAGCCAGTCGTCGCTGACCGCGCTGGAAGCCAGCCTCGCCGCCGCCAAAACCGTGTGGGAAGGCGTCGATAACAAAGGCCTGCGTGGTCTGTTACCGGCCGAGCAGAAACCGTTGGCAGACAAGATCGACGCCGCGTACGCCGCTTCGTTGAAACTGTTCGGCAGCACTCAGCGCTCGCTGACCGAAATGCTCCAGGACGACGCCGGTCGCCAGCAGCTCAATGATCTCTACGACAGCCTCAACGTCGTCCATCGCCTGCACGAAGGCGAGCTGGCCAAGGCGCTGGGCATTCAACTGGGCTTCAACGCCAACGACGGTGACTGATGAGGGCAAGTGCCATGCTGCGACGCCAGGCTCTGACTTTAGGTAGTGTGCTGCTGGGAGCAGTGACTCTGGGCGGCTGGACGCTGTTCAAGCGCAAGGATCAGAGCCCGCTGTTGCTCTCGGCGCGCGATGACACCGATGGCAAGCATTACGCCGTCGGTTATCGGCTGGACGGCACCCGAGTGTTCGCCACCGAAGTCGGCCAGCGTTGTCACGACATCATCAACCACCCGACGCTGCCGATCGCGCTGTTCGTTGCCCGCCGCCCGGGCACCGAAAGCTATCTGATCAACCTGCGCGACGGGGCGTTGCTGCAAACCGTGACGTCGCAGCCGAACCGGCATTTCTACGGCCACGCGGTGGTGCACAAGGACGGCGAATACCTGTACGCCACCGAGAATGACACCCGCGATCCGGGGCGCGGCCTGCTCGGGGTGTACAGGTTCGAAGGCGAGCGGCTGGTGCACAGCGGCGAGATCTCCACCCATGGCCTCGGTCCGCACCAAGTGTCGTGGATGCCCGACGGCGAAACCCTGGTGGTGGCCAACGGCGGAATTCGTACCGAGGCGGAAAGCCGCGTCGACATGAACCTCAACGCCATGGAGCCGAGCCTGGTGCTGATGCAGCGCGACGGCACCCTGCTGAGCAAGGAAACCCTGGCCCAGCAGATGAACAGCGTGCGTCATCTGGGGATCGCCAGCGACGGCACCATTGTCGCCGGTCAGCAGTTCATGGGGGCTTCTCACGAGCGCTCGGAGCTGCTCGCAATCAAGCGCCCGGGCCAGCCGTTCGTGGCGTTCCCGGTGCCGGATCATCAGTTGCAGTCGATGGGGCATTACACCGCCAGCGTCGCCGTGCACAGCGAACTGCGCCTGGTGGCGTTGACCGCGCCACGCGGCAACCGGTTCTTTATCTGGGACCTGGACAGTGGCGAAGTGCGCCTCGACGCACCGCTGCCCGATTGCGCCGGCGTCGGTGCGGTGAAGGACGGATTTGTCGTGACCTCGGGTCAGGGTCGTTGCCGTTACTACGATTGCCGCCAGGATGAGCTGCTGGCCAAACCGCTGGATCTGCCGGCGGGGCTCTGGGACAACCATCTGCACTTGATGGCCTGACCCACCAAAGAGAACGCCATACCTGTGGCGAGGGGGCAAGCCCCTCACCACCGGATTTGTCGTCGCCTTCGCCTGTGAAAACTGGCAGTTGGAATCCCCACCTGACTCGGAGTAATGTGCCCGACTGTCTCACCTGATTTATCCAAGGAACTGGAATATGCTGCGTCGCCGCATGCTGATCATGTTGGGTGTTGTCTTGCTGGTCGTCCTGGTATTGGGCGGTTACAAAGCCTTTTCGATCTACACCATGATCCAGGGCTTTGCCAAACCCAAACCGCCGATCAGTGTCGCCGTGGCCAGCGCCAGCGAACGGCCGTGGCAGATGCGCCTGCCGACCGTCGGCACGCTCAAGGCGCTGCAAGGCGTCGAGCTGAGCCTGGAAGTCGCCGGCACCGTCACCGACATCAAGTTCGAATCCGGGCAGAAGGTCAAGGCCGGGCAACCGTTGCTGCAACTCGACAGCGCCGTCGAAACCGCCCTGCTGGAAACCGCCAAGGCCGACCTGGGTCTGGCGCAACTGGACTTCGGGCGTGGCAGCCAGTTGATCGACAGCCGCGCCATCTCCAAAGGTGAATACGACCGGCTCTCGGCAGTCCTGCAAAAGGACAAGGCCACGGTCAATCAGCTCAATGCTGCACTGGCAAAAAAACGCATCGTCGCGCCGTTCAGCGGCACCATCGGCATTCGCCAGGTCGATGTCGGCGACTATCTCGCCAGCGGCACCCGAATCGCCACCCTGCAGGATCTGAGCAGCCTCTACGCCGACTTTTACGTACCTGAACAATCGGTGCCGAAACTGGCCATCGGTCAACCGGTGCAGATCGGCGTCGCGGCCTATCCCGGGCAGAATTTCCCCGGTGCGATCAGCGCGATCAACCCGATTGTCGAGAGCACCACGCGCAACATTCTGGTTCGCGCCACCCTGGCCAACCCCGACGGCAAGTTGCTGCCCGGCATGTTCACCAGCCTTGAGGTGTTGCTCCCCGATCCGCAGAAACACATCGTGGTGCCGGAAAGCGCGATCACCTACACCCTCTACGGCAACTCGCTGTACGTGGTCGGGCAAAAGAAAGCCGAGGACGGCAGCGTCGTAAAAGACGACAAGGGCCAGCCGGTGTTGATCGCCGAGCGGCGCTTCATCGAGACCGGTGAACGCCGTGATGGCCTGGTGATGATCAACAAGGGCGTGCAGAACGGCGAACAAGTGGTGACCGCCGGCCAGATCAAACTGGACAACGGCGCACACATTGCCATCAGCGACGACAAGACCCTCGGCGAGCAGAACAGTCCGCCTCGCGCCGACTGATCAAGGAATCCCCATGGCTTTTACCGATCCGTTCATCCGCCGCCCGGTGCTCGCCACCGTGGTCAGCCTGCTGATTGTGCTGCTGGGTTTCCAGGCCTGGAGCAAACTGCCGCTGCGCCAATACCCGCAAATGGAAAATGCCCTGATCACGGTGACCACCGCCTACCCCGGGGCCAACGCCGAGACCATTCAGGGCTACATCACCCAGCCGATGCAGCAGAGCCTGGCGAGCGCCGAGGGCATCGACTACATGACCTCGGTCAGTCGTCAGAACTTCTCGGTGATCTCGATCTACGCGCGCATCGGTTCCAACACCGACCGTTTGTTCACCGAATTGCTGGCCAAGGCCAACGAGGTGAAAAACAAGCTGCCGCAGGACGCCGAAGACCCGGTGCTGAGCAAGGAATCGGCCGACGCTTCGGCCCTCATGTACATCAGTTTTTTCAGCAAGGACTTGAGCAACCCACAGATCACCGACTACCTGTCGCGGGTGATCCAGCCGAAACTGGCGACGCTGCCGGGTATGGCCGAGGCGGAGATTCTCGGCAATCAGGTGTTCGCCATGCGTCTGTGGCTCGACCCGGTGAAGCTCGCCGGTTTCGGCCTCAGCGCCAGCGACGTGACCAACGCGGTGCGCCAGTACAACTTCCTCTCCGCCGCCGGCGAAGTGAAAGGCGAGTACGTGGTCACCAGCATCAACGCCAACACCGAGCTGAAGTCCGCCGAAGCCTTCGCGGCGATTCCGCTCAAGGTCAGTGGCGACAGCCGCGTGCTGCTCAGCGATGTGGCGCGGGTCGAGATGGGCGCGGAAAACTACGACTCGATCAGTTCCTTCGGCGGTACGCCGTCGGTGTACATCGGCATCAAGGCCACACCCGGGGCCAACCCGCTGGACGTGATCCGGGAAGTGCGCAAGCTGATGCCGGAGCTGGAAGCCCAGTTGCCGCCCAACCTCAAGAGCGAGATTGCCTACGACGCCACCCTGTTCATTCAGGCCTCGATCGACGAAGTGGTGAAAACCCTGTTCGAGGCGGTGCTGATCGTGATTGTGGTGGTGTTCCTGTTCCTCGGCGCATTGCGCTCGGTGGTGATCCCGGTGGTGACCATCCCGCTGTCGATGATCGGCGTGATGTTCTTCATGCAGATGATGGGTTACTCGATCAACCTGCTGACCCTGCTGGCGATGGTGCTGGCGATCGGGCTGGTGGTGGACGATGCGATTGTCGTGGTGGAGAACATCCATCGCCACATCGAGGAAGGCAAGACGCCGCTGGAGGCCGCACTGGAAGGCGCACGGGAAATCGCCATGCCGGTAGTGTCGATGACCATCACCCTGGCGGCGGTGTATGCGCCGATCGGCTTCCTCACCGGACTGACCGGCGCGCTATTCAAGGAGTTCGCCTTGACCCTGGCCGGCGCCGTGGTGATTTCCGGGATCGTCGCCCTGACCCTGTCGCCGATGATGTGCGCCTTACTGTTGCGCCACGAGCAAAACCCCAGCGGTCTGGCGCACCGGCTCGACCGCATCTTCGATGGCCTCAAGCGCCGCTATCAAAGCGTCTTGCACGGCACGCTCAACACCCGCCCGGTGGTGCTGGTGTTTGCGGTGATCGTGCTGTGCCTGATCCCGGTGTTCCTCAAGTTCACCAAGTCGGAACTGGCGCCTGATGAAGACCAGGGCATCATTTTCATGATGGCCAACGCGCCGCAGCCAACCAACCTCGATTACCTGAGCACCTACACCGACGAGTTCATCAAGATCTTCAAGGAGTTTCCGGAGTACTACTCCTCGTTCCAGATCAACGGCTACAACGGCGTGCAATCGGGCATCGGCGGCTTCCTGCTCAAGCCGTGGAACGAACGCAGCCGCACGCAGATGCAGATCCTGCCCGAGGTGCAAGGCAAACTGGGCGCCATCCCGGGCCTGCAGATCTTCGGCTTCAACCTGCCTTCCCTGCCCGGCACCGGTGAAGGTTTGCCGTTCGAGTTCGTGGTCAACACGGCCAATGACTACGAATTGCTGCTACAAGTCGCGGACCGAATCAAGAAGCGCGCCATGGAGTCGGGAAAGTTCGCCTTCGTCGACCTTGACCTGGCGTTCGACAAGCCGGAAGTGGTGGTCGATATCGATCGCGCCAAAGCCGCGCAGATGGGCGTGTCGATGCTGGATCTGGGCAGCACCCTGGCGACATTGCTGGGCGAGGCGGAAATCAACCGTTTCAGCATCGAAGGCCGCAGCTACAAGGTGATTGCCCAGGTCGAGCGACCGTTTCGCGAGAACCCTGGCTGGTTGAACAATTACTACGTGAAAAACACTCAGGGCGAGCTGCTGCCACTGTCTACCCTGATCAAGGTCACCGACCGGGCGCGACCGCGTCAGCTCAACCAGTTCCAGCAACTCAATGCCGCGAAGATCTCTGGATTCCCGCTGGTCAGCATGGGCGAGGCGATCGACACCGTATTGCAGATCGCCCGGGAAGAGGCGCCGGCCGGTTTTGCCTTCGACTATGGCGGCGCCTCACGCCAATACGTGCAGGAAGGCAGCGCATTGTGGGTGACCTTCGCCCTGGCGCTGGCAATCATTTTCCTGGTGCTGGCAGCGCAGTTCGAAAGCTTCCGCGATCCGTTGGTGATTCTGGTGACGGTGCCGCTATCGATCTGCGGGGCGTTGATTCCGCTGTTCCTGGGCTGGTCGAGCATGAACATCTACACCCAGGTCGGGCTGGTGACGCTGATCGGGCTGATCAGCAAGCACGGGATCCTGATCGTCGAATTCGCCAACCAATTGCGCAAGGACAAAGGACTGACCGCACGCGAGGCGGTCGAGGAAGCGGCGGCGATTCGGCTGCGGCCGGTGTTGATGACCACGGCGGCCATGGTGTTCGGCATGGTGCCGTTGATTCTGGCGACCGGTGCGGGTGCAGTCAGCCGGTTTGATATCGGCATGGTGATTGCCACGGGCATGTCGATCGGGACGTTGTTTACGCTGTTCGTGCTGCCGTGCATCTACACGCTGCTGGCCAAACCCGATCCCAAACAAACCACATAACCCTGCGGGCTTGCTCGCGAAGGCGGTGTGTGAGTTGAAGAATTTGTTTACTGATACATCGCTTTCGCGAGCAAGCCCGCTCCCACAGAGAAATGGTGTGATCCCTGGAAACACGCAATAAAAAAGGCCTCGCAACTGCGAGGCCTTTTACGTGGGCTTCAATCGGTTCAACTCTGTGGCCTCATCCCTTGAGAAAGTCCAAACATGAACAACAACAAATCATGGTCAGGTTTAGTCGCCACGGAGGCTTTCGCCACCCGTGGTACTGCGCAGTGAGCATCGCCGGTGGTGGCTCCGATCACCTGCATGCGGGGCTGCTCCCAGGCCGCCACCGCCAATGACGCAACTGCCAAGGCTCCAACCAAGAACAAACCTCGTGCAATTTCGAGTTTCATCGCTATAAACCTTTGATAGCGCTGCCAAACGCCGTCTCATAAAAATAGACGAGTTTTTTCCAGTCCGTGTCGCTGAACGACGAATGGCGACGCAATTGCTTCATGTCATGGGCGGCCGCGCGATGAGCGGTCAGACGCTGACGGCATTTCTCCAGATCGATCAATGCCACCTCGACCTGGGCCGAATCACCCTCGCCGGTCACCCGTACAAACACGTGTTTGATGTAGATACAGCTGTGCTGCCAACGGCCCTTGTGCATGCGCGCAAGGTTTTGTGCCAGGTCCTTCAGGACGCGTTCATAAACGGCTTCGCCGTATTGCGCGCGCCCCCCTGCGGCTTCCCACTTTTCCAGTTCATCGAAACCATCCAGCGACTTGGTCACCAGCAAGGCACGCCACTTGTGCTGCGGATCGGGCTGGGCGCCGCAGAACACGATTTGCGGTACGCGCACACCGAGTCGGCTGACGCCGGTCAGGGCATCCAGTTCGCGCAGCACCGTCGGGCGACCGAAGGGATGCAGCCAACTGCGGTAGATATGTCCGGTCTGGCGCTTGGCATACAGTAACTGGCCGTCTCGACCCATGACTCGTTGCACACCACTTTCACCACCACGGCGTACGTTGGGTTCTTCCACCCATTCACCGCGCTGGTTCCAGAAGTAGTCGAAGCGATCCTGGGGAGCGACTTCCGTTTCTGCTGCTGTTTGCACCGCCATCCTGTTACCTCTTGCGTAATACGTAAACCCGCCACATGGCATAGAGCGGAATAAAGTCCAGTTGTTCCTGAATGCGAAAACCTGCTTCTTCGAATTCTTTTTCCACTGTCACAGCCGGTAACACAAACCGGTTCTGGTAACCTTCCTGCCCACGGCGCTGCTCGGCGCGCTTGCGTTTCCAGGCTTTGAAATTACCGTCGACCCACAACGAAATAATCACACTGTCGCGGGTGACACGCTCGAATTCGCGCAAAATCGTCCGCCGATGTTCGGCCTCACCGATGTGATGCAGCAAACGCATGCAGAAAATGCTGTCGACGGCGTTATCCGGCAAGGCAATGTCGAACGCAGATGTGTGCAAAGGTTGTACCCGTTTCACCACATCGGCCGGTTGCGACTGCATCGCGGTCTTGATCATCGATTCGGAATTGTCCGCACCAATGATCACCCGGTTGGGCTTCTCTGCCAGCAACGGCCAGAAGCGCCCGGCGCCGCAAGGCAGGTCCAGGACCAGCCCCGGCTCGCCGGCCAGCGTCAGCGCCTTGCGGGCCAACTGCTCGTCCCGCCAGTGAGACAACCGACGACCGAGGCCGTCCTGATGCTTGCGCAAATATTTTTGTGCATGCTGGTCATCATACTTTTCGGAAAAATCGAGCTTGATCGGTCTGCTCATCATCAGGGCTCCTGAATTACTGATACCCCTACCATAGGTAGTGGCATGTCAGCGTCAGGTCGTCCCTTTGTGAAAAATACGTCAGGTAAACCAACAAACTATTACAGGGTTTTACACGGAGAAAGCAATAGCGCGGGGCCATTAACTGATTCTGAGGGGCACTGATGGTTCAATTTCGCCGTTCAATGCCCTTCGCGAGCAGGCTCGCGCCCCACGGTGTAGCGTCCACCCCTGTGGGAGCGAGCCAGCTCGCGAAGGCGTCATCGAAGGTCAGCACTCAGGACACGGCCGCTTTGGTCTGTGGTTCAACGCAGCCCCAGCGTGACTTCAAAGCGGCAACCATTGGGCTCCATGGTGCTCAAGGTCACCTCCCAGCCCTGGTTCTCACAGATCCGCTGCACCAGCGATAATCCCAGTCCGAGGCCCTCGCCGCGTTTTTCATTGCCGCGAACAAAGGGCTGGAACATGGCTTCACGTTTTTCTTCGGGAATACCGACTCCCGAGTCTTCGACGACAAACCCGTTGTCGTTGAGTGTCAGGCGAATGAATCCCTGTTCGGTGTAGTGGCAGGCGTTGCGCAGCAGATTGCCCATGACGGCGCCGAGTAGCGTGGCATTGAAGCGGGTGTCCGGCGGATTGCCTGGCTCGAACATCAGCTGCAGCCCTTTGGACTCGATCGGTTCACGCCAGACGTTCAGCAGGCCGTCAGCCACTTGGCCGAGGTTCTGCTGCGGCGCTGAACCGGCATCTTCACGCTGGGCGCGAGCGAGCATCAGGAACGTCTGCACCAGCTCGCGCATTTCTTCGCTGGCCCGGGCGATGCGTTCGACCTGGGCCCGACCGCGTTGATCCAGTCCCGGGTTCTCGAGGAGTAACTCGCAGGAGCTGGCCAGCACCATCAGCGGTGTTCGAAGTTCATGACTGACGTCGCTGGTGAACAGTCGCTCGCGAGTCAGCGCCTGGCGCAGACGCCCGAGCGTGGCATCGAATGCCACCGCCAGCTCGCCGACTTCGTCAGCGGCATAATCCGGTGCCAGCGGTGGCGCCAGACCGAGCAGTTGATCGCGGTGCCGTACTTGCCGGGCCAATCGCACCACCGGCGCCATGACCTTGCGCGCCAACACCCAGCCGAGGAACACGGCCAGCGCCAGACTGAGCACGAAGCCCACCAGCACCACGGCGAACAGCACGCGTTCGCGCTCCTCGAAATCGCTTTGATCCTGCAGCAGCACATAGCGGCGACCGTCGACGATCTCGACCATCGCGTGATACGACAGCTGTTCGCGGAACACTTCGTGGAAACCCGCATCGAGGTGACGCAGGTCTTTGGGCAGCTCGAAATCACCCGGGCCGCCGCTGAAGTAGAACAGTTGATCCGGTTCCGGGCGATGACTCCAGTCCGACACGTTGTCCATCAGCAACAGGCGCTGCAGGTCGCCGCCCAGCCCCGCCGAAATCAGTTTTTCCTCCACCAGGTGCACCGTCGCCACAATGCCCATGGCGAAGGCCCCGGCCACCAGCGCACTCATCAGCGCAAAGGCGATGATGATCCGCTGGGAAAGGCTTTGCTTAAACTCCATCACGCCCCTCGGCCAGGCGGTAACCCACACCGTGCACGGTTTGCAGCAGCGGTTTGGCGAATGGCTTGTCGATCACCTGGCGCAATTGGTGGACGTGGCTGCGCAAGCTGTCGCTGTCCGGGCAGTCATCGCCCCACAGTGCTTCTTCGAGAATTTCCCGGCGCAGGACGTGCGGACTTTTCTGCATCAATACCGCCAGCAGTTTCAAGCCGACCGGGTTGAGCTTGAGCAGCTTGCCCTCGCGGGTCACTTCCAGCGTGTCGAGGTCATAAGTCAGGTCGCCGACCTGCAGCGCACGACGGCCACCGCCCTGGGTGCGACGCATCACGGCTTCGACCCGTGCTGCCAGTTCGGACAGTGCAAACGGCTTGACCAGGTAATCGTCGGCCCCGGATTTGAAACCCTGCAGGCGGTCGTCCAGTTGATCGCGGGCGGTGAGCATGATCACTGGCGTGTCGCGCCGGGCATCTTCACGCAGGCGCTTGCACAGGGTGTAGCCGTCGATCCCGGGCAGCATGATGTCGAGCACGATCAGGTCGTAATGCTCGGTGGCGGCCAGATGCAGGCCCGACAAGCCGTCCTGGGCGCAATCGACGGTATAGCCTTTGAGCCCCAGGTAATCGGCCAGGTTGGCCAGGATATCGCGGTTGTCTTCGACCAATAGAATTCGCATTGGCATTTCCTCCGTACACAGTAACGGCCGTCATGGCCCGCGCAGCTTAAGGCCAACGCCGGTTCAGGGCTAGGGCCGGCAAGCGTGCAATTCCATTTGCCCAGGCAAATTAAATATTTAACAAAGTTTTCACTATCGATTCACAACCTGATTACAGTGGCGCCGCGACACTCGCGCGCCATTGATATAAGGAAAACGAGACAATGGACTCTTTCAAGACAGCGCCCATGCGCTTTCTGCTGCTTATCACCGGCGCCTGGCTGGTCATTTTTCTCCTCACCCGAGCGGTCTTGCTGCTGACTCACCTGGATGAAGCCGGTGGCTTCGCCCTCTCCGTGTTCGGCATCGGCGCGCTCTATGACCTGGGGTTCCTGGCTTACGCGGCGCTGCCGATGGGCCTGTACCTGCTGCTCTGCCCACCGGGCCTGTGGCGGCGTCGCGGGCATCGCGGGTTCCTGCGGGTCTTGCTGACCATCAGCCTGTTCGCGATGTTGTTCGTGGCGGTGGCCGAATGGCTGTTCTGGGACGAGTTCGGCGTGCGCTTCAACTTCATCGCCGTCGATTACCTGGTGTATTCCGACGAAGTGCTGAACAACGTCCTCGAGTCCTACCCGATCGGCAAACTGTTGAGCCTGCTCGCCGTGCTGGCCGTGGGGATCAGCGTTGCGCTGCGCAAGCCGTTCAATGCGGCCATGAATGCCCCGCTGCCACCGCTGCGCGCGCGTCTGCTCAATGCATTGGGCCTGTTGATCGTTGCCGGTTTGAGCCTGCAACTGCTCAGCCAGGACGCACCCCGCGCTCAGGGCGGCAACGCTTACCAGAACGAACTGGCCAGCAACGGCCCCTATCAGTTCTTCGCCGCGTTCCGTAACAATGAACTGGACTACGCCCAGTTCTACAAGAGCCTGCCAGCGGAAAAAGTCGCCAGCCAGATCCGCGCCGAACTGAGTGAAAGCAATGCTCGTTTCATCGGCCAGGACCCGCAGGACATCCGCCGGGTGATCGACAACCCCGGCACCGCGCGCAAACCGAACATCGTGCTGGTGACCATCGAAAGCCTGAGCGCCAAGTACCTGGGCAGCAACGGTGACGGTCGCAACCTGACGCCGAACCTCGACGCCTTGCGCAAACAGAGTCTGTACTTCAACAACTTCTACGCCACCGGCACCCGCACCGACCGTGGCCTGGAAGCCATCACCCTGGCCATCCCGCCGACGCCGGGTCGCTCGATCGTCAAGCGCATCGGCCGTGAAAGCGGTTTCGCCAGCCTTGGCCAACAATTGAGCGCCGTGGGTTACGACAGCGTGTTTGTCTATGGCGGACGCGGTTACTTCGACAACATGAACGCGTTCTTCAGCGGCAACGGCTATCGCGTCGTCGACCAGAGCAGCGTCGATGAAGCCGAGATTCACTTCAAGAACGCCTGGGGCATGGCCGACGAGGATCTGTATCGCCAGACCCTGAAGCTGGCGGATGCCGATTACGCCAAACAGCAACCGTTCCTGTTGCAATTGATGACCACCTCCAACCACCGGCCTTACACCTACCCGGACAACCGGATCGATATCAAATCCGGCAATGGCCGTGATGGTGCGGTGAAGTACACCGACTACGCGATTGGTCAGTTCCTTGAGCAGGCGCGGCAGAAACCGTGGTTCGACAACACGATCTTCATCTTCGTCGCCGACCACACCGCTGGCAGCGCCGGCAAAGAAGACTTGCCGATCGCCAACTATCAGATCCCGCTGTTCATCTACGCGCCGAAAATGATCGAAGCACGCGAGAGCGCGCAACTGGCCAGCCAGATCGACCTCGCCCCGACACTGCTGGGCTTGCTGAATCTGGACTACACCTCGACGTTCTTCGGTCGCAACCTGTTGCAGGACAACCCGCTGCCACCGCGCGTGGTCGTCGGCAACTACCAGCACCTGGGCTTGTTCGATGGCAAGGATCTGGCGATCCTCAGTCCGCGCCAGGGCTTGCGTCGGCATGACGATGCGCTGACCGAAAGCCGTGAATCGCGTGTCACCAGCGACGACCCGCTGGTCAGCCGGGCGATCACCTATTACCAGACCGCCAGTTATGGCTTCAAACAGCAGCTGTTGAGCTGGAAGCCGGCGAAGGACAGCACTGTCCAGGTCAGCGAACAGTAACCGTCAATAGAAACGCCCCGGGCTGATGCACCGGGGCTTTTTTTTGCGCAACCGGTTATCACAGGAAATACAGATCCCAATGTGGGAGCGAGCCTGCTCGCGAATGCTGTGTATGCGTCACAGCTGTAGTGATCGCTGGATTGCTTTCGCGAGCAGGCTCGCTCCCACAGGGGACGGTGTGAAGCCTGATATCCGGGCAATAAAAAACCCCGCCTGCTCATCGCAGGCGGGGTTTTTCGTTTCGGGGTAAGGCTGGCTTACATCATGCCGCCCATGCCACCCATGCCGCCCATGTCTGGCATACCGCCGCCAGCACCGCCGTCTTTCTTCGGCGCATCAGCAACAGCAGCTTCGGTGGTCAGGATCAGACCGCCGATCGAGGCTGCAGCTTGCAGAGCAGAACGGGTTACCTTGGTTGGGTCCAGGATACCCATTTCGATCATGTCGCCGTATTCGCCGGAAGCAGCGTTGTAACCGAAGTTACCTTTGCCGTTCTTCACTTCGTTGACGACTACGCTTGGCTCGTCGCCGGAGTTGGCAGCGATCTGACGCAGCGGCGCTTCAACAGCGCGACGCAGCACAGCGATACCGACGTTCTGGTCAGCGTTGTCGCCGGTCAGTTCGGTCAGGGCTTCCAGAGCACGGATCAGCGCAACGCCGCCGCCAGGTACCACGCCTTCTTCAACGGCTGCACGGGTAGCGTGCAGGGCGTCTTCAACGCGGGCTTTCTTCTCTTTCATTTCAACTTCGGAACCAGCGCCAACCTTGATCACTGCAACGCCGCCGGACAGCTTGGCCAGACGCTCTTGCAGTTTTTCACGGTCGTAGTCCGAGGAAGTTTCGGCAACCTGAGCACGGATCTGAGCGATACGCGCCTGGATGTCGGCTTCAACGCCAGCACCGTCAACGATGATGGTGTTTTCCTTGGACAGGGTGACGCGCTTGGCGTTACCCAGGTGCTCCAGAGTGGTGCTTTCCAGGCTCAGGCCGATCTCTTCGGAGATGACGGTACCGCCGGTCAGAACGGCGATGTCCTGCAGCATGGCCTTGCGACGGTCGCCGAAGCCTGGAGCCTTGACGGCTGCAACCTTGACGATGCCACGCATGTTGTTCACTACCAGAGTCGCCAGGGCTTCGCCTTCAACGTCTTCGGCAACGATCAGCAGTGGGCGGCCGGCTTTGGCAACGGCTTCCAGCACTGGCAGCATTTCGCGGATGTTCGAGATCTTTTTGTCGACCAGCAGGATCAGCGGGCCGTCGAGCTCGGCAACCATGGTGTCCGGCTTGTTGACGAAGTACGGGGACAGGTAGCCACGGTCGAACTGCATGCCTTCTACAACCGACAGTTCGTTTTCCAGGCCCGAGCCTTCTTCAACGGTGATCACGCCTTCTTTACCGACTTTTTCCATGGCTTCGGCAATGATGTCGCCGATGGAGTTGTCGGAGTTGGCGGAGATGGTGCCTACCTGAGCGATAGCCTTGGTGTCAGCGCATGGCTTGGACAGGGCTTTCAGCTCTTTGACGATCGCGATGGTCGCTTTGTCGATACCGCGCTTCAGGTCCATCGGGTTCATGCCGGCAGCGACGGCTTTCAGGCCTTCGTTGACGATCGACTGAGCCAGAACGGTAGCGGTGGTAGTACCGTCACCAGCGTCATCGTTGGCACGGGAGGCAACGTCTTTGACCAGCTGCGCGCCCATGTTTTCGAAACGGTCTTCGAGTTCGATTTCTTTGGCGACGGAAACGCCGTCCTTGGTGATGGTCGGAGCGCCGAAGCTCTTCTCGAGGATCACGTTACGGCCTTTCGGGCCCAGGGTCGCTTTTACCGCGTCAGCCAGGACGTTGACGCCTTTGAGCATCTTGGAGCGGGCGGCATCGCCGAACTTAACTTCTTTAGCAGCCATGATCGATATTCCTTAAATACTTTGTAGTAGCGGGAAAATGAGCGGGAAATCAGCCTTCCTGTACAGCGAGAATCTCGTTCTCAGCCATTACCAGCAGTTCTTCGCCGTCGACTTTCACAGTGTTGCTGCCGGAGTAAGGACCGAACACAACCTTGTCGCCGACTTTAACGGCCAGCGCACGCACTTCACCGTTTTCCAGAGTCTTGCCTGGGCCAGCAGCGACGATCACACCGTGGTTGGCTTTTTCAGCAGCCGAACCTGGCAGGACGATACCGCCAGCGGTTTTCTTTTCTTCTTCGCTGCGACGGATGACGACGCGGTCATGCAGAGGACGAAGCTTCATTGTCGATCTCTCCTAATTGTGGTTTTCATCGGCCGGTGTAGTCCCGGCGGGTTTAACAAATCCGGCCTGCGCCGGTTGCGGTTCGTCAAGCGAGCCGCGGAAGTCTGTCCGACTCAAATGTCGGAAACCTTTCGGTGACCGATACATAAGGGCGCATAAGCTTATTACAAGGGCGGGGGCAGAAAATTTTTCATCGATTTGCCCCTTGAATGCCGCGCATAAAGAAACGGCACCCGAAGGTGCCGTGTCGATGCAGGGGTTACTTGCTGTCGCGGTGTTCGAACTCACCTTCGATCACATCGCCCTCGCGGCCAAGAGGCTGACGCGGTGCAGGACCGCCGCGGGGTTGCAGGTCGTCGGCAAAGGCACGCTGACGCATGGCCTGTTCTTCGGCGCGCTGGCGCATTTTGTTCGCCAGCAGACGACGGCTGAACGGCAACAGCATCACCAGACCGACCACGTCGCTGACGAAGCCTGGCAGGATCAACAGGCCGCCGGCCAATGCCAGCATCAGGCCTTCAAGCATGGTCTGCGCGGGCAGTTCACCGCGGTTCAGGCTTTCACGGGCACGCAGGGCCGTGGCCAGACCGGCGATGCGCAGCACAAACACGCCGAACATCGAGCCGAGAATGATCAGCAGCAGGGCCGGGAAGAACCCGATAGCCCCTGCCACTTTGACGAATACGAACAGCTCCAGCACCGGAAACAGCAGAAAGAGCAACAAAAAAGGGCGCATCAAAGATTCCTCAACGCAAGAAATGCCTTGCAGTAAGCATTAGATGACGTCGCCCTTTCGTGAATTCAAGCGTCGGCCACCGCATTTTTTGGCCAGACCTCGGCGTGAGCCAGAGAAACCAAGGCTTCGCGCACTTGTATCGGCGTATGACAAGGGGCTTGAAACGGCAACCAGTAGAGCGCTTGGCCGATGCGCAGGTGCATGCCTTCGCTGTCGATCCCGGCCAGTTGCGCCGGCACGGTTTGCGGCAGGCCAGTCAGTTCCACGTAATGCGCGATGGCCTTGGCGTGGTCGCTGTTCATGTGCTCGACCATGCTGATCTCGGCCTTGCCGGCAAACGGGTTGGCCAACGTCAGTTGATCGACCCAGTGGATCGCGCCGAAACCGCCGATATAGCGATGACGCACCGGATTGAGCACCCAGAAGTCGAAGTCATGGGCCTTGTGATAGTTCTGCGAATCGGGGAAATAACGGTAGTAACGCTCGGCAGCCGCTTCAATGGCGAGCGGATCTTCGAGCTTTTGCGCTTCGGCCAGATAGGTCAGGCGACCAACGGCTTGAACGTCATCGGCCTCGCGCTCACCGACCAACAGCGAACATTTCGCGTCCTTTTGCAGGTTATGGGTGTGCTGGGCGATACGACTGATCAGGATCAGCGGGCGGCCCTCCTCGTCCAGGCAATAGGGCACCACGGAGCCAAACGGGAAACCGGGCATCGATTTGGAGTGGGTGGACAATACGCCACGGTATTCCTTGAGAAGCAATTCTCGGGCATTCTTGGCCGCTTCAACGCTCAATTTATGACTCCTTATATAGAATCCGTCGAAAAAACGGACAGGCGCCCGGGGATAGGTACCGGTCACGCCATCGGGCACTGCGTATGTGCATTCGGGCCACGCCCGCTGCAGATCGAGCGGCGCCAATAACAAAAACCACTCAGACCGGCTATCGGGGCATGCGAATGCAACTCAACGACAAAGTAATCATTATCACCGGCGGTTGCCAGGGTTTGGGCCGTTCCATGGCCGAGTATTTCGCCGGCAAAGGCGCGAAGCTGGCCCTGGTGGACCTCAATCAGGAAAAACTCGACGACGCGGTAGCTGCCTGCAAGGCCAAGGGCGTTGAGGCGCGCAGCTATCTGTGCAACGTGGCCAATGAAGAACAGGTTGAGCACATGGTCGCTCAGGTGGCCGAAGACTTTGGCGCGATCCATGGCCTGATCAACAACGCCGGGATCCTCCGTGATGGCCTGCTGCTCAAGGTCAAGGACGGCGAAATGACTAAGATGAGCCTCGCCCAGTGGCAGGCAGTGATCGACGTCAACCTGACCGGCGTGTTCCTGTGCACCCGTGAAGTCGCGGCGAAAATGGTCGAGCTGAAGAACAGCGGCGCGATCATCAACATCTCGTCGATCTCGCGTGCCGGTAACGTTGGCCAGACCAACTATTCCGCCGCCAAGGCTGGCGTGGCAGCAGCCACCGTGACCTGGGCCAAGGAACTGGCACGTTACGGGATTCGCGTTGCGGGCATCGCCCCGGGCTTCATCGAAACCGAGATGACCCTGGGCATGAAGCCGGAAGCGCTGGAGAAAATGACGTCGGGAATTCCGCTCAAGCGCATGGGCAAGCCGCAAGAGATCGCCCATTCGGCGGCATACATCTTTGAAAACGACTACTACACCGGGCGGATTCTGGAGATGGATGGCGGGTTACGCATCTAGCAGCGTCACCACAAAACAACTGTGGGAGCGCTCTTGCTCGCGAAGGCGGCGGATCAAACAACTGATGAGTTGAATGACACATTGCCTTCGCGAGCAAGCCCGCTCCCACAATGGATTGCATCCAGTCAGCCAATCAATCGTCGCTGATGGTGATCGATCTCTACACCGGGCGGATTCTGGAAATGGATGGCCGGTTGCGCATCCAGCAGCGTCACCACAAAACCACTGTGGGAGCAAGCCCGCTCCCACAATGGATTGCATTCAGTCAGCCAATCAATCGTCGCTGATGGTGATCGATCACTACACCAGGCGGATTCTGGAGATGGATGGCGGGTTGCGCATCCAGCAGCGTCACCACAAAACCACTGTGGGAGCGGGCTTGCTCGCGAAGGCGGCGGATCAAACAACTGATGAGTTGAATGACACACCGCCTTCGCGAGCAAGCCCGCTCCCACAATGGATTGCATTCAGTCAGCCAATCAATCGTCGCTGATGGTGATATTCGGCATCGCCGGCGTCGCCGCTTCCTGCAGCACAATGCGCGCGCCGACGTGGCGGGCCAGTTCCTGGTAAACCATGGCAATCTGGCTGTCCGGCTCGGCAATCACCGTCGGCTTGCCGCCATCGGCCTGTTCACGGATCAGCATCGACAGCGGCAGCGAGGCCAACAGCTCAACGCCATACTGAGTCGCCAGCTTCTCACCTCCGCCCTCACCGAACAGATGCTCGGCATGACCGCAGTTCGAGCAGATGTGCACTGCCATGTTTTCCACCACGCCCAGCACCGGAATGTTGACCTTGCGGAACATTTCCACGCCTTTGCGCGCGTCCAGCAGCGCCAGATCCTGCGGGGTGGTGACGATCACGGCACCGGCCACCGGGACTTTCTGCGCCAGGGTCAGCTGGATATCGCCAGTACCTGGCGGCATGTCGATCACCAGATAATCCAGATCGCCCCACGCGGTTTGCGTGACCAGTTGCAGCAGCGCGCCGGAGACCATCGGCCCGCGCCAGACCATCGGCGTGTTGTCGTCGGTCAGGAACGCCATCGACATGACTTCGACACCGTGGGCCTTGAGCGGCACGAACCACTTCTGGTCCTTGACTTCAGGACGGGTGCGCTCGGGGATGCCAAACATGATGCCCTGGCTCGGGCCATAAATGTCGGCATCGAGAATCCCCACCTTGGCGCCTTCGCGGGCTAAGGCCAGCGCGAGGTTGGCCGCAGTGGTCGACTTGCCCACACCACCCTTGCCGGACGCCACGGCGACCACGTTCTTGACGTTGGCCAGCCCCGGAATCTGCGCCTGGGCCTTGTGCGCGGCGATCACGCTGTTGACCTCGACCTTGGCAATGACCACGCCATCGATATTCTCGATCGCCAGTTGCAGCAATTGCGCCCAGCCGCTCTTGAACAGACCGGCGGCGTAGCCGATTTCCAGCTGAACCTTGACGCGGTCGCCATCGATCTCGATGTGCTTCACGCAACCGGCGCTGACCGGGTCCTGGTTCAGGTAAGGGTCAGTGTATTGGCTGAGGACGGCTTCCACCGCTGCGCGAGTGACGGCACTCATGGGCAACTCCGATAACAAGACTGGGAATAGATGGCGGGTATCGTACCTTAAAACATCGCCGCCTTCGGCAGCGCCTGCAGATGTACGCCGATCTCTTGCAGGCGCTGCCGAAGGCGGCGATGTTTTCTGTCTGCTCATCCAATGAAACAGGCGCACAGGGTGAAAAATATGCGCCAGCGCTTTATAGTGGCCGACCTCCGTTTCATCAAGTAGCGAAGCCCCACATGTCCGAACCACGCAAGATCCTCGTCACCAGCGCCCTGCCCTACGCCAACGGTTCGATTCACCTTGGCCATATGCTGGAATACATCCAGACCGATATGTGGGTGCGCTTCCAGAAGCATCGTGGCAACCAGTGCATCTATGTCTGCGCCGACGACGCCCACGGTTCGGCGATCATGCTGCGTGCAGAAAAGGAAGGCATTACCCCGGAACAACTGATCGCCAACGTACAGGCTGAACACAGCGCCGACTTTGCCGAGTTCCTGGTCGACTTCGACAACTTCCACTCCACTCACGCCGAAGAAAACCGTGAGCTGTCGAGCCAGATCTACCTGAAGCTGCGTGACGCCGGGCACATCGCCCAACGCTCGATCACCCAGTATTTCGACCCGGAAAAGAAAATGTTCCTGGCCGACCGCTTCATCAAGGGCACCTGCCCGAAATGCGGCACCGAAGACCAGTACGGCGATAACTGCGAAAAATGCGGCGCAACCTATGCGCCGACCGATCTGAAGGATCCGAAGTCGGCCATTTCCGGCGCCACCCCGGTGCTCAAGGATTCCCAGCACTTCTTCTTCAAACTGCCAGACTTCCAGCAGATGCTGCAGACCTGGACCCGCAGCGGCACCCTGCAGGACGCCGTTGCCAACAAGATCGCCGAGTGGCTGGACGCCGGCCTGCAACAGTGGGACATCTCCCGCGATGCACCGTACTTCGGTTTCGAGATCCCGGACGAGCCAGGCAAATATTTCTACGTGTGGCTGGACGCGCCGATCGGCTACATGGCGAGCTTCAAGAACCTTTGCAACCGCACGCCGGAGCTGGACTTCGACGCGTTCTGGGGCAAGGACTCCACTGCCGAGCTGTACCACTTCATCGGCAAGGACATCGTCAACTTCCATGCCTTGTTCTGGCCAGCCATGCTCGAAGGCGCCGGCTTCCGCAAGCCGACCGGGATCAACGTGCACGGCTACCTGACGGTCAATGGCCAGAAGATGTCCAAATCCCGCGGCACCTTCATCAAGGCGCGTACCTACCTGGATCACCTGTCGCCGGAATACCTGCGCTACTACTACGCGGCCAAACTGGGCCGTGGCGTCGATGACCTCGACCTGAACCTCGAAGACTTCGTGCAGAAGGTCAACTCCGACCTGGTCGGCAAAGTAGTCAACATCGCCAGCCGTTGCGCCGGTTTCATCCAGAAGGGTAACGCCGGCCTGCTGGTGGACAACAACGCCGCGCCAGAGCTGACCGAAGCGTTCCTGGCCGCGGCGCCAAGCATCGCCGACGCCTATGAAGCCCGTGACTTCGCCCGCGCCATGCGTGAAACCATGGCCCTGGCCGACCGCGCCAACGCGTGGATCGCCGACAAGGCCCCGTGGTCGTTGAACAAGCAGGAAGGCAAGCAGGATGAAGTCCAGGCGATCTGTGCCACCGGCATCAACCTGTTCCGCCAACTGGTGATCTTCCTCAAACCGGTACTGCCATTGCTGGCCGCCGATGCCGAGGCGTTCCTCAACGTCGCCCCGCTGACCTGGAACGACCACACCACGCTGCTGGCCAACCATCAGTTGAACGAATTCAAACCGTTGATGACCCGCATCGACCCGGTAAAAGTACAAGCCATGACCGACGCCTCGAAAGAAGACCTGACCGCCAGCCAGACCGACACCGGCGCTGCCGCACCTGCGGGCAACGGCGAACTGGCCAAGGATCCGCTGTCGCCGGAAATCGACTTCGACGCTTTTGCCGCCATCGACCTGCGCGTCGCCCTGATCGTCAAGGCCGAGCACGTGGAAGGCGCCGACAAGCTGCTGCGCCTGACGCTGGACATCGGTGACGAGCAACGCAACGTGTTCTCCGGGATCAAGAGCGCGTACCCGGACCCGTCGAAACTCGACGGTCGCCTGACCATGATGATCGCCAACCTCAAGCCCCGGAAAATGAAGTTCGGTATCTCCGAAGGCATGGTGATGGCCGCAGGTCCCGGCGGTGAAGAAATCTACCTGCTGAGCCCGGACAGCGGCGCCAAGCCGGGTCAACGCATCAAGTAAGGCCCAGCGGTAAAACGATCCCACAGGCATGTTCCGCAGGCCTGTGGGATTTTTCATATCTGGCCGGATAATGCCTAACCTTAAGAGACACTCGCCCGTTTCGCTGGCAGAACCATGACTGAACTTGTGCTTACGCTGATCAGTGCCGCCCTGCTCAACAACTTCGTGTTGCACTGGCCGCTGGGCGTCGATCCGTTGCTGGCCGGCAGCCGGCGTCAGGTGCATGCGCTGGGGCTGGCGACGACATGCCTGATGCTGGTGACGGGGGTCATCGGTTATTTGATCTGGCACTGGCTGCTGGTGCCGTTGCAACTGCAGGCGCTGCACCTGTTTGTGTTCTTGCCGCTCAGCGTGTTGCTGATCGCGCCGATCCTGAAACTGCTGACGCATGCGCTGCCCGACTGGCCGTTCGACGGACTGTGGCCGCTGCTGCTGGGCAATGCCGGCGTGCTGGGCCTGGCCTTGATCAATGCGCAAAATGATCGGGGCCTGCTGCAGGCAACAGCACTGAGCATCGGCGCCGGACTGGGCTTCTGGCTGGTACTGAGCCTGTTCAACGACTTGCGCGAGCGCACGGCCGACAACGACATTCCCCTGCCCTTTCGCGGCTTGCCGATCGACCTGATCGGCGCCGGACTGATCGCAGTGACTTTTCTCGGCTTCAGTGGACTGATCAAAACATGAGTCTGATTCAACTCATCGATGCCCTCCTGCCGCAGACCCAGTGCGGCAAATGCGGCCACCCCGGGTGCAAGCCCTATGCGCAAGGCATCGTCGATGGCGAACCGATCAACAAATGCCCACCGGGCGGCGACGAAACCATTACCGCCCTGGCTGAGCTGCTGAATGTGCCAGTGCTGGAACTGGACATCAGCCGAGGTTCGGCACCGCCACAAGTGGCATACATCCGCGAGGCCGAGTGCATCGGCTGCACCAAGTGCATTCAGGCTTGCCCGATCGACGCCATCGTCGGCGCCGCGAAACTGATGCACACCGTGCTGATCGACGAATGCACCGGTTGCGACCTGTGCGTGGCGCCTTGCCCGGTGGATTGCATCGAGATGCATCCGTTGCCGCTCGGCACCTTGCCGGTGGTCGGCGGTCTGGCGTCCAGCCTTGAAGAACAGCGCGCACGTACCGCCAAACGTGACCACGCGCGCCAGCGCTTTGAGCGACGCAACGCCCGCCTGCAACGCGAAGAACAACAGAAACAGGCTGAGCGCGAAGCCCGGGCGCAACGGGCGGCGCAACCGGCTGTGGCCACCCTCGATCCGGTGCAGGCAGCCTTGGAACGCGTCCGCGCGCAGAAAGCCGCGACCGCCGACGCGGCACTGAAAAAAGCCAAGATCGACGTCGCCATGAGCCGCGCACAATTGCACAAATCGCTGAAAGCCTTCGGCCATCCACCGACTTTCGAGCAGCAGTCGCAACTGATCGTGTTGCAACAGCAGTTCGAAGCTGCCGAGCAGGCGCTGGCGAAACTCGAAAGCAGCACCCCCAGCGCTCCAGCGGCTACGGCTACGGCCACAGCCCCGGCGAAAGACGCGGACCTGAAACGAGCAAAAATCCAGTTGGCCATGCGTCGCGCCGAACTGAAAAAAGCCCAGACCGCCGAGGCGCCAGCGGAACAGATCGCCACGCTGGAACAGGCTCTGCGTGACGCCGAGCAAGCCCTGCACACTGCCGAAGCATCCAGTGAACAGCCGGCGCCTGAGCTCGTGCGCGTGGAAAAACGTCCGATCGACAGCCAGCTCCGCCAGTTGAAAACCGAACTGGCCTACGCCCGCGCCGACCTGAGCAAACTCGAACGCCGTGCCGACACGCCGAGCGAAGCCCTCGACAAGGCCCGCGCTCGCCTGCAAGACGCCGAGCGTCAGGTACATGACCATGTTGCCCCGTGAAGCACCGGATGAGCGCCTGCAACAGGCGATGAAATGGGTGTTGCTCGCCACGCTGCCGGGGCTGTTGGCGTTGTTCTGGCTCTACGGCTGGGGCGTGTTGATCAATCTGATGCTGGCGGTGAGCGCCGCGTTACTCGTCGAGGCGGGCGTCACCCGCCTGCGCCGACAACCGCTGCAACCAACGCTGAGCGACGGCAGCGCGCTGGTCAGTGCCACCCTTCTGGCGGCTGCCCTGCCGCCTTATTGCCCGTGGTGGTTGACCGTTATCGCGATCGCTTCGGGACTGCTGTTCGGCAAGCACTTGTACGGCGGCATCGGCAAAAATCCGTTCAATCCGGCCATGCTTGGTTTTGTGCTGGTGATGGTGCTGTTCCCGCAACCGATGACGCACTGGCCGGCGCACGGGATGAATCTGCTGGCAGCGTTTGATCAGGTGTTCAACGCAGGTCAGGCGCCGGACGCCTGGGTTCAGGCCACGGCGCTGGACAGCCTGCGCATCAATAAAAGCCTGACCATGGATGAGCTGTTCGCCACCAATCCGGCATTCGGGCGTTTCGGCGGGCTCGGCGTGGAGTGGGTCAATCTGGCGTTTCTCGCCGGGGGGCTGTTGCTGTTGCAACGTCGGGTGATTGGCTGGCAGGCGCCAGTCGGCATGCTGGCCAGCCTGTTTGTCGTCAGCCTGCTCTTCTGGAACGGCTCGGGCTCAGACTCCCATGGCTCGCCGCTGTTTCATCAACTGAGTGGCGCGACCATGCTCGGCGCGTTCTTCATCATTACTGAACCAGTGTCCGGGGCAAAAAGCCCGCTGGCCCGACTGCTGTTCGGCGTCGGTGCCGGCTTGCTGACCTATCTGATCCGCACCTGGGGCGGCTACCCGGACGGCGTTGCGTTTGCCGTGTTGCTGATGAACCTCTGTGTACCGGCACTGGAACGTTTTGCCGCCGCCCGCCAGGCACAGGTGAACTCATGAACCGCGCGGCCTCTGTCATCACACTGGTGCTGATAGCCGCTGCCGGTCTCGGCCTGGTCTATGGGTTGCAACGCGCCAGTGCCCCGCAGATTGCCATCGAACAACGCCTGCTCGACAGTCGCAAGCTGCTGGATGTGCTCGCCACTGATGCCTACGACAATCAGCCGCTGGAGCAACCGCTGGCGTTGGTTGACACGACGTTGCGCCGCAGCACGCTACTGGGTGGTTACCGCGCCAGCAAAGCCGGGCTGCCGGTGGCGGTGTTGTTGCGCACGCAGACCGAGGGGTATGCCGGCACCATCGAATTGCTGATCGCCATTGATGCCAATGGCAGACTGCTGGGCGTGAAAACCCTGCGGCAAAACGAAACGCCAGCGCTCGGCGGGCACGTCGGCGACTGGCCGAACAACTGGCTGGCCGGTTTTTCCGGGAAATCTCGCAGTGCACCCGAAGATGCGGGCTGGGCATTGAAAAGGGATCAGGGACAGTTCGACCAACTGGCGGGCGCAACCATCACTTCCCGTGCCACCGTCGATGCCATCCATGACGCCCTGCGCTACTTTGATGAGCACCGGTCAACCTTGCTGGGGATCACACCATGAACCGGCCGACGAATCTGAGCAACGCCTTGGTGCTGGCACTGTTGTTGGGTACCAGCACCACGCTGGCCGGCGCGCTGGGGATGCTGTTGATGTCGAGCGTTGTCGTGACGGTTTACGCGGTGTGTATCGCTCCACTGCGTTCACGACTGTCTGACAGCGCTGCGTTGCTGGCCAGCTTGCTGCTGGCCGCCACCCTGACCAGTTGCGCCAATATTCTCGCGCAGCGCTGGGGGTTGCAGTGGCACCAGACACTCGGGATCTACGCCGGGCTGATCGCCTTGCAATGCGTGGTGCTGGAATACAATGGATTCTTTCGTCAGGCGCTGGTCGAGCGCCTGAAGCTTTTTGGCCTGTCGAGTGGACTGCTACTGATGCTGGCAGTCTTGCGTGAGCTGTTCGGTCAGGGCCATCTCGGTGGTGGTCTGTCAGAACACTGGCAAGGTCTGATCCTGTTCAACGAAGGGTTGCACCTGGTCACACTGGTCCCCGGCGCTCTCATACTGCTGGGACTGCTGCTGGCTGCCCGCCAGGCATGGACTCGCTCGAACGCTCTCTCCAAGGAAACACATCACCCATGAATGCCGCAAAACGCCTTGAGATTTTTCGTCGACTGCATGAAGACAATCCCGAGCCGAAAACCGAACTTGCCTACTCCTCGCCCTTCGAATTGCTGATTGCGGTGATTCTATCGGCGCAGTCGACAGACGTCGGCGTCAACAAAGCCACAGCCAAACTGTTCCCGGTTGCCAATACCCCCGCAGCGATTCACTCCTTGGGCGTCGAAGGACTGTCCGAATACATCAAGACCATCGGCCTCTACAACAGCAAAGCCAAGAACGTGATCGAGACCTGCCGCATGCTGGTCGAATTGCACAATGGTGAGGTCCCGCAAACCCGTGAAGAGCTGGAGGCCCTGCCCGGCGTGGGCCGCAAGACCGCCAACGTGGTGCTCAATACCGCGTTCCGCCAGTTGACCATGGCGGTCGACACGCACATTTTTCGCGTGAGCAACCGCACCGGCATCGCCCCGGGTAAAAATGTGGTCGAGGTGGAAAAGAAGTTGATGAAGTTTGTACCTAAAGACTACCTGCTGGATTCTCACCACTGGTTGATTCTGCACGGTCGCTACGTGTGCCTTGCCCGCAAGCCGCGCTGTGGCAGCTGTCGGATCGAAGATTTGTGTGAGTACAAACACAAAACCTCGGACGATTGAGTGGCTATTGGAATTATTGATTCGTCGATTGAAAAAATCTTTTTTACCCGCAGCAGGAATATCGATATAAGGAGCGCCAAAGGCAGTCTTAGCCTGGAGTTCACCTTATGACTGACAGCAAAGAACAACTGGATGTAGATGAGGATTTCACCGCTGCGGAAACCGACGACGCCGAACCGGTGGTCGAAGTCGCCAAGACCAACCTGAGCAAACGCCGCACCATCGATAACCTGCTTGAGGAGCGCCGACTGCAAAAGCAATTGGCCGATTACGATTTTGATCTCTGACACTTGAAAGCCTCCCGAACCGGAGGCTTTTTACTGTCTGAAGAACCTGTCACCGGCGTCCCATGATCCTTCGGCAGTCCGGACCATCAGACAAGCCCGTTGCGCTGTGCCAGCTCGATCAGGTCCACCAGCGACCGGGCATTGAGCTTCAATAACAGACGGGTCTTGTAGGTACTGACTGTCTTGTTGCTGAGAAACATGCCATCGGCAATTTCCTTGTTGGTCTTGCCACGCGCCAATTGTTGCAAGACCATCATTTCGCGCCCCGAAAGACGATCCACCATATCGGACTCACTGGCATTCCCCAGACTGGTACGCACGGTATGCAGGGCCTGGTTTGGAAAGTAGCTGTAACCGGACAGAACGGCTTTGATCGCACTGAGCAACTCTGTCAGATCCTGTTGTTTACAGACATATCCCGCCGCCCCCGACTGCATGCAGCGCATCGAAAAATGCCCCGGCGCCTGTGAAGTCAGCACCAGAACTTTCAATGGCATCGCCGTCGAGTTCAGGCGCGCAATAACTTCCAGCCCATCAAGTTTCGGTATTCCAATATCCAGAATGACAATATCCGGCATCTGGTCGCGTGCGAGTTGTAACGCATCCACACCATTATCTGTTTCTGCAATAACTTCGTAGCCATGACGTTCCATCAGCATACGCACAGCAAGACGAATGACGGGGTGATCATCCACGATCAACACTTTATTCATGGGCAAGTCCAGTTTCGCTGTTCGAATTTTTAGAACCGGCACAATAGCCCAGTCACTTGCGACATGGCACAAGAGAGTTCCATTACACGCCCCGCCAAAGACATTCCCTACAACAAATAAAGACTATTCCTACAAAAAAACCAACACCAGAGTTATCGGCATGGCGTTGGTATTTCTCAGAGCGGTATTTAGATGTGAAAAATACTACGATCTGACAGCCCTGCCTGCACAATTCATTCGGGCCAGCTAATCATCGAAAGACGCCGGAAATTGCATTGTCGATGCGAGGCCTCATGGATGAATCAGCGTAGCGCCAGACAACACCCGACTGGGTAGACAATAAAACAACGAACCGCGCGCCTCACAATAAACACCTGAAACAAGACACTTCTACCCAACTGACTTTTTTTAATATAAAAAAGACCGCCATCCGTAGAACTTTAAACTCCCCACAACCCATTCAACAACCACAATGGAAAATACACTAATGAGCAAACACCATGATAAAAATCAAAAAGAAAATCACCAATCCCATGACTGTAATTGTGATATTTGCATTTATTTCCGAATCATCGGCGGCCATTTCCCTGCCCTTTCTTGGCAGTAATGAACGGGAAATCTATGTCTGGTTTCTAATCAGCTTTCCGTTTTACCTGCTACTGCTGTTTTTCGTGACTCTCAACTTCAACTACCGTTCACTGTATGCGCCTTCGGACTTCAACAAGGACGACAGTTTCTTGAAGATCGCCGACGAGTTGAAGAGCATCAGGAGCAGAGCGTATTCGCCAGACCCGCCATGGATTGAGCACAGCATTCGACTGCCCAAGCGGATCGGCACGTTGCGTACCATAGACATTCGCCCGCTGAGCAGCGCACAGGCGTTCAGAAATATGGCCGAACACTTTCCGCGTCCCGACAAACAATCGGCCGAGGCAGTGTTACTTCTGACCGATCCTGCATCTGACATTCTGTTCAGGCAAATCACGCTCAGCCTCCTCAAACAATCGAAGAAAGGCACAGGCGGAGTAACCATTATTGCTCACAACGTGAATACGCTGAGCACTGCGATTCTGGGGGAGGTGTGATGCCCCGGGTCGAGGACAGATGTGGACAATCAAGAAAATGGCGGGATTGAACGTAGCCACAAGCGCGAGTGGAAGAAGGTCAGGCAAGTACAGAACAAAAAAATGGCGGCTGTGTCACTGGGACCAGCCGCCATTTCCCTACAGGCCTGCGAGGCTTAGAACAACTTGCGGCCCTTGTTGGCAGCAATGCGCATGCGCAGCGCGTTGAGCTTGATAAAGCCCGCCGCGTCGGCCTGGTTGTAAGCACCGCCGTCTTCTTCGAAGGTCGCGATGTTGGCATCGAACAGCGAATCGTCGGACTTGCGGCCGGTCACGATCACATTGCCCTTGTACAGCTTCAGGCGAACCACACCGTTCACGTTGACCTGCGAAGCGTCGATCATCTGTTGCAGCATCAGACGCTCCGGGCTCCACCAGTAGCCGGTGTAGATCAGGCTGGCGTACTTGGGCATCAACTCGTCTTTGAGGTGAGCGACTTCGCGGTCCAGGGTGATCGATTCGATGGCGCGGTGCGCGCGCAGCATGATGGTGCCGCCCGGGGTTTCGTAGCAGCCACGGGACTTCATGCCCACATAACGGTTTTCAACGATGTCGAGACGACCGATACCGTGAGCACCACCGATCTGGTTCAGCGTCGCCAGTACGGTGGCCGGGGTCATTTCAACGCCGTCCAGCGCAACGATGTCGCCGTTACGGTAAGTCAGTTCCAGATACTGCGGCTTGTCAGGAGCGTTCTCTGGCGAGACGGTCCAGCGCCACATGTCTTCTTCGTGCTCGGTCCAGGTGTCTTCCAGCACGCCGCCTTCATAGGAGATGTGCAACAAGTTGGCATCCATCGAGTACGGGGATTTTTTCTTGCCATGACGCTCGATCGGGATCGCGTGCTTCTCGGCGTAGTCCATCAGCTTCTCGCGGGACAGCAGGTCCCACTCACGCCATGGAGCAATCACTTTCACGCCTGGCTTGAGCGCGTAGGCGCCCAGTTCGAAACGCACCTGGTCGTTGCCCTTGCCGGTAGCACCATGGGAAATGGCGTCAGCACCGGTTTCGTTGGCGATTTCGATCAGGCGTTTGGCGATCAGCGGACGTGCGATGGAAGTACCCAGCAGGTACTCGCCTTCGTAAACGGTGTTGGCGCGGAACATCGGGAACACGAAATCGCGCACGAACTCTTCGCGCAGGTCATCGATGTAGATTTCTTTGACACCCATGGCCTGAGCCTTGGCGCGAGCCGGCTCGACCTCTTCGCCCTGACCCAGGTCAGCGGTGAAGGTCACCACTTCACAGTTATAAGTATCCTGCAGCCACTTGAGGATCACCGAAGTGTCCAGGCCGCCGGAATACGCCAGAACGACCTTGTTTACGTCCGCCATGCCATCACTCCACGGGGTTCTACGGAAAGCCGAGGAGTCTACCGCTCAAATGCGATAATTTACAGAGGCGCGACAGCTTAAGACGACAAAGCGACAGAATCTGTCGAGAGCGCGACGATGACCGGCAGGTCAGGAAGTTGCCGCAGTATTGCCTGGCGTGCTGGCTTGCGGCGCTGGAGCGGCGGTCGGCGCCACCCGCGCGAGCTTCACGCTGACCCGGCGATTCTTCGCCCGGTTGGCTGCGTTGGTGTTCGGAACCAGCGGGTATTGCTCGCCGTGGAAACGCACGGTGATCTGCGATTCGGCGATGCCGTTGGCCTTGAAGAAATCGACCACCGCCAGCGCGCGACGGCGAGACAGTTCACGGTTGGTCAGACGGTTGCCGCTGTTGTCGGAGTGGCCGTCGAGTTCGATGTGATTGACCGTCGGATCGGCCTTCATGTACTCGAGCATCACTTGCAGCCTGGCCTTGGCATCGGCATCCAGGTCGGTGCCTTCGCCGGGGAAGCCGATCTGCGACTGTTTGACCTGATCGAAATTCTGCGGCAGCAATTTCGCCACACACATCTGGTAGTCGTTGAAAGCCTTGCTGAACTTGACAGGCAGCAGGCGTACTTCAGACACCCGGCCATCGCCGGAAGCACGGCGCACCACCGGGCTACGACCGTCGAGCAAGCCGCTGATCAAGCCACCGGCCTGAGATTGCGAACTGTTGAACAGCACGTTGCCGGTGCCGATCCTGACACTGCCCAGATAGATGTCGTTGCGCCCCGGCTGCCATGGCGCGGCGGCCGCGAGCAAGGTCGCCGAACCGCCGCCGAGCATGGCGTTGTAGGCATTCAGGCGAAAAATCGCCTGCTCACCGGCCTTGCGCACGAACTGGCCCGAGCCGAAATCGGTGATCGGCTGGGTCAGGCGGCACTCGAACTTGTCGCCCTCGACCGTCCACTCAATGTTCTCCAGACGAGTCTGGTAGGTGAGCGCCATCGCGGGAAGGCTGGCAAACACACTGAGCAAGGCTAAATATCGCTGGCGCACGGGAGGCTCCATTGGCTTCTGTAACACAAAGACCGATTCACACTATGTTTACGGCATACCTACGGGATATCGGAAGGTTCCCGCAAAACTTGATAGCGAGTGCCTGCAAGAGTCTTTTCCGGTAGCATTCCCCTCAGTTTGACCCGCCTGGAATCCCCTCATGTCCGACCGCCTGACCCTGCTGCGTCCCGACGACTGGCACATTCATCTTCGCGATGGTGCCGTGTTGACCAATACCGTTGCCGATGTTGCGCGCACCTTTGGCCGCGCCATCATCATGCCCAACCTGGTACCACCGGTGCGCAATGCCGCCGAAGCCGACGGCTATCGCCAGCGGATTCTCGCTGCCCGCCCGGCCGGCAGTCGCTTCGAACCGCTGATGGTGCTGTACCTCACCGACCGCACCCAGCCCGAAGAAATTCGTGAGGCCAAGGCCAGCGGTTTCGTGCACGCCGCCAAACTGTACCCGGCCGGCGCCACCACCAACTCCGATTCCGGGGTGACCAGCATCGACAAGATCTTCCCGGCGCTGGAAGCCATGGCCGAAGTCGGCATGCCGCTGCTGATCCACGGTGAAGTCACCCGTGGCGATGTCGACGTTTTCGATCGCGAAAAGATTTTCATCGATGAACACATGCGCCGTGTGGTCGAGCGTTTCCCAACGCTCAAAGTGGTGTTCGAACACATCACTACCGGCGACGCCGTGCAGTTCGTCAACGAGGCTTCGGCCAACGTTGGCGCGACCATCACCGCGCACCACCTGCTGTACAACCGCAACCACATGCTGGTGGGCGGGATTCGGCCGCACTTTTATTGCCTGCCGATCCTCAAGCGTAATACGCATCAGGAAGCCCTGCTCGACGCCGCCACCAGCGGCAGCGCGAAGTTCTTCCTCGGCACCGACTCGGCGCCGCATGCCCAGCACGCCAAGGAAGCCGCCTGCGGTTGCGCCGGCTGCTACACCGCCTACGCCGCTATCGAGATGTACGCCGAAGCCTTCGAACAGCGTAACGCGCTGGACAAGCTCGAAGCGTTCGCCAGCCTCAACGGCCCGCGCTTCTACGGCCTGCCGACCAATACCGATCGCATCACCCTGGTCCGTGAAGAATGGACCGCCCCGACCAGCCTGCCATTCGGCGAGCTGAACGTTATCCCGCTGCGCGCCGGTGAAAAACTGCGCTGGCGCCTGCTGGAGGAACACGCGTGAGTGATGACCATTTCGACGACGAACTGGACGGTCAAGGTGGCGGCGGCGGTTCCCGTCATCCAATGGCAGCGCGTTTTCGCGGTTACCTGCCAGTTGTCGTTGACGTAGAGACCGGGGGCTTCAATTCGGCCACCGACGCTCTGCTGGAGATTGCCGCGACCACCATCGCCATGGATGAAAAGGGTTTCGTTTACCCGGACCACACCTATTTCTTCCGCGTTGAGCCGTTTGAAGGCGCCAACATCGAAGCAGCAGCGCTGGAGTTCACCGGGATCAAGCTTGATCATCCGCTGCGCATGGCGGTCAGCGAAGAAACCGCACTGATCGACATCTTCCGTGGTATTCGCAAGGCACTGAAAGCCAACGGCTGCAAACGGGCGATCCTGGTCGGCCACAACAGCAGCTTCGACCTTGGCTTCCTGAATGCCGCCGTGGCCCGACTGGACATGAAGCGCAACCCGTTTCATCCGTTCTCCAGCTTCGACACCGCGACGCTGGCTGGCCTGGCGTACGGTCAAACGGTGCTGGCCAAGGCCTGTCAGGCCGCCGACATCGACTTCGATGGCCGTGAAGCGCACTCGGCGCGTTACGACACCGAGAAGACGGCCGAGCTGTTCTGCGGCATCGTCAACCGCTGGAAACAGATGGGCGGCTGGGAAGACTTCGACGACTGATCCTCGTCGGGCAAATCCCGCGCATAAAAAAACCGGCCACTTGGGCCGGTTTTTTTGTACCTCGACGTTGCGCCTTACAGGGCCGCAGCGTTCTCGGTCAGGTACGCCGCAACGCCTTCTGGCGAAGCGTTCATGCCTTTGTCGCCTTTCTTCCAGTTGGCAGGGCAGACTTCGCCGTGCTCTTCGTGGAATTGCAGAGCGTCGACCAGACGGATCAGCTCTTCCATGTTACGGCCCAGCGGCAGGTCGTTGATGATCTGCGAACGGACAACGCCTTTGTCGTCGATCAGGAACGCGCCACGGAAAGCCACGCCGCCTTCGGACTCAACGTCGTAAGCCTTGGCAATGTCGTGCTTCATGTCGGCAGCCATGGTGTATTTCACCTGGCCGATGCCGCCATTGTTGACCGGGGTGTTGCGCCAGGCGTTGTGGGTGAAGTGCGAGTCGATCGAAACGGCGATCACTTCTACGTTGCGTGCCTTGAAGTCGGCCATGCGGTTGTCCAGAGCGATCAGCTCGGACGGGCAGACGAAGGTAAAGTCCAGTGGGTAGAAGAACACCAGACCGTATTTGCCTTTGATGGCCGAGGACAGAGTGAAGCTGTCAACGATCTCGCCATTGCCGAGTACGGCCGGGACGGTGAAGTCAGGGGCTTGTTTGCCTACGAGTACGCTCATGGATATCTCCTGGTGAATAACTTGAAGTTCAGGGTCCGGGCCAGCCTGCCACCCTCAGGCGACAGCCCTGTGACACGAACCCTCTTCGCAAGGGCCGACCATCATACACTGCGTTTTTGGCCTGTCCTTAACGGTTTTTTACCCAAAGCGGATAACGGTGCTGCATTTGCGGGGCCAGGCAAAAAGCCAGCAATCGCCGTTCGTCGGTCACGGCTGTCAATCAGCTGAAGCGTTCAGAAAGCACTTTGACAATCATTCTCGTTAACATTAAGATCCATCGCAATTGAGTCACAACCAGCGACGGTTCTCACTTATGTATGTTTGCCTCTGCACTGGCGTCACCGACGGACAGATCCGCGAAGCGATCTATGAAGGTTGCTGCAGCTACAAAGAAGTCCGCCAGGCCACTGGCGTCGCCAGCCAATGCGGCAAATGTGCCTGCCTTGCCAAGGAAGTGGTGCGCGAAACCCTGACCAAGCTGCAAACCGCCCAGGCTGCGATCCCCTACCCTGTAGAATTTACGGCTGCTTGAATACCCCTCATTTCAAAGAACCGGACATATGTCCGGTTTTTTTATGCCCGCAAATCAAACGGTTAGGCGCTAGACGCGGAACACAAACATTCTTATTCAGATTTAATTTCATTTATTATTCAATAACTTAGGTTTGACACTTATAAATACCAAGCTCAAACTCCGCCTTATATACAGCTATTACAGGGCAGGACTCCCATCATGAAAGGCGACATTACAGTCATCCAGCATCTCAACAAGATCCTTGCCAATGAGCTGGTCGCGATCAATCAGTACTTCCTGCATGCACGCATGTATGAAGATTGGGGCCTGAACAAGCTGGGCAAGCACGAGTACCACGAGTCCATCGACGAGATGAAGCACGCGGACAAGCTGATCAAGCGCATCCTGTTCCTCGAAGGCCTGCCGAACGTGCAGGACCTGGGCAAGCTGCACATCGGCGAGCACACCAAGGAAATGCTGGAGTGCGACCTGCGGATCGAGAAGACCGGCCACGCCGACCTGAAAGCCGCCATCGCGCATTGCGAATCGGTAGGCGACTTTGGCAGCCGCGAACTGCTTGAAGATATTCTTGAATCCGAAGAAGAACATATCGACTGGCTGGAAACCCAACTGGGCCTGATCGATAAAGTCGGTCTTGAGAACTATCTGCAATCGCAGATGGGCGAAGACGAGTAATTAGCGAGCGCTAAACTCGATACACTAAAAAGCCCCGCCCTCTTTCGAGAGGCGGGGCTTTTTATTGCCGGGACTTCAGTCAATGCTGAAATCCCTGTGGGTGTCAGTCTGCTGGCGATAGCGTCATGTCAGCCGGCAACATTGTGACCGGCAGAAAGCATTCGCGTGCAGGCTCGCTCCCACAAAAGCCCAATCAGGCTTCGGACTTGTTCGCTGCAGCCGCTTCAACAGCCGCCTTGATGGTGCTTTGCAGCTCACCGTTGGCGAACATTTCAGCCATGATGTCGCTACCGCCGACCAGCTCGCCACCCACCCACAGCTGCGGGAAAGTCGGCCAGTTGGCGTACTTCGGCAGGTTGGCGCGGATTTCCGGGTTCTGCAGGATGTCGACGTAGGCGAACTTCTCGCCACAGCCCATCACAGCCTGCGCAGCTTTCGCGGAGAAGCCACACTGTGGGGCATTCGGCGAGCCTTTCATGTAAAGCAGAATGGTGTTGTTGGCAATCTGCTCTTTAATCGTTTCGATGATATCCATGGAGCACCTCGGCTGAACTTTCCGACTCATGGGTCGGCACGGTGACGCATTGTAACGGAATCCCGAGCGCCATGCTCGGTCTCCCCGACAGTCACGTTCAGGCCGCCGCCACCGTCACTGGCACGCCATTAAGCGCCGCGTTGCCCGACAATTCATCAAGCTGACATTCATCGGTCAGGTCATTGGCACTCGAGCCCGGCTGGCCGCTGGCAATCGCCATCTGCACGCCCGGCCTTGCATGACCCCAGCCGTGCGGCAGGCTGACCACGCCCTTCATCATGTCGAGACTGCCAAGTACTTCCACTTCGATCTGTCCGACCCGAGAACTGACGCGCACCAACTGACCATCGTTGAGCCCACGGCTGGCCAGATCATCCGGGTGCATCAGCAGTTGGTGGCGCGGCTTGCCCTTCACCAGACGGTGATAGTTGTGCATCCACGAGTTATTGCTGCGCACGTGGCGACGGCCAATCATCAGCAGCTCGTCGGCGGCAGGCGCCTGCAAGGCGGCGAAGCGTGCGAGGTCAGCGAGGATCTCTGGCGGAGCGGCCTGCACGCGCTGATTCGGCGTTTTCAGACGCGGTGCCAGATTTGGCTTCAACGCGCCCAGATCTATGCCATGCGGATGATCAAACAGCGTCGCCAGCGACAGCTGGTGCGTCGAGGCATCGCCATACATCCCCATGCGCAGGCCCATGTCGATCATCTTCGCCGGCGGCATCGTCGGTTTCAGTTCCTTGCCGGTCTTTTCGGCAAAGGCCTTGGCCAGGCCGACAAAGATTTCCCAGTCGTGCAATGCACCCTCTGGCTTGGCGAGGATCGCCCGATTGAAGCGACTGACGTTGCGCACCGCGAACAGGTTGAACGTGGTGTCATAGTGATCGTTCTCCAGCGCCGAGGTCGACGGCAGGATCAGGTCGGCGTAGCGCGTGGTCTCATTGATGTACAGGTCGATGCTGACCATGAACTCCAACCCGTCCAGCGCCTGCTCCAGTTGCCGCCCGTTCGGTGTCGACAGCACCGGATTGCCAGCCACGGTGATCAGCGCACGAATCTGCCCCTCGCCGTCGGTGAGCATTTCTTCGGCCAGCGCCGACACCGGCAGTTCGCCGCCGTACTCGGGCCGCCCGGAGACCCGGCTCTGCCACTTGTTGAAATGCCCGCCCGAGGTCGACGCCACCAGGTCCACCGCCGGTTCAGTGCAGAGCGCGCCGCCGACCCGGTCGAGGTTGCCGGTGACCAGATTGATCAATTGCACCACCCAGTGACACAAAGTCCCGAATGCCTGGGTCGAAACCCCCATGCGTCCGTAACACACCGCACTCGGCGCGGCGGCGAAATCCCGCGCCAGTTGGCGGATCTGCTCGGCCGGCACGGCGCACAGCGGACTCATGGCCTCAGCGGTGAACGTCGCCACCGCCGCGCGCACCTCATCAAGGCCTTCGACCGGCAGATGACTGTCACGCGTCAGCCCTTCGCCGAACAGTGTATTGAGCACCCCGAACAGCAGCGCCGCGTCGCCGCCAGGGCGCACGAACAGGTGTTGATCTGCCATGGCGGCGGTTTCGCTGCGACGCGGATCGACCACCACCACTTTGCCGCCACGAGCCTGAATCGCTTTCAGGCGTTTCTCGACATCGGGCACGGTCATGATGCTGCCGTTGGAAGCCAGCGGGTTGCCGCCCAGGATCAGCATGAAATCGGTGTGATCGATGTCCGGGATCGGCAGCAGCAAGCCGTGTCCGTACATCAGGTAACTGCTCAGGTGATGGGGCAGTTGATCGACCGAGGTCGCGGAGAAGCGGTTACGGGTTTTCAACAGGCCGAGAAAGTAGTTGCTGTGGGTCATCAGTCCGTAGTTGTGCACGCTCGGATTGCCCTGATAGACCGCCACCGCGTTCTGCCCGTGACGCTCCTGAATCGCCGCCAGGCGCTCGGCCACCAGCGCAAAGGCCTCGTCCCACTCGATTGGCAGCCATTGACTGCCAACCCGGCGCATCGGCTGGCGCAAGCGGTCCGGATCATTCTGGATGTCTTGCAAAGCCACAGCCTTCGGGCAGATATGACCACGACTGAAAGTATCGAGGGCATCGCCCTTGATCGAGGTGATCGCGATGTGGCCTTCGGTTTCTGTGGTCTCGATGGTCAGACCGCAGATGGCTTCGCACAGGTGGCAGGCACGGTGATGGAGAGTCTTGGTCATGGCCAGTCTCTGTCTTGTTCTGGGCAGGCAACGGTGAAGCCTGCGGGAACAAAACTATGGCCCGAGTGCGCAAGCGACGCCAGCGACGTTCGTCTTGTGAATCGACGGCTATCAGGCGAGCCGATAGCCCGTCAGGATCAGTTGGATGGCAGTTGGGGCGGCGCCTGCAGCTGGATTTCCTGAATGGTTTCAATCTGCTCGTGAGCGACGTGCACGCCAGTGAGTTCACCGATCAGCCGCCAGTGCTCGTCGAGCCCGGCACTGATGGTCGCCATGCGATCGATCATGTGACGGCCAGCGGTCTTGACCACTTCGTCGTCGCTGCGCAACAGCTCGAAGGACATCGACGTGACCGACGCGGTGAGATGGGTCAGTGAGCGAGCCGTGTGGCCCAGCAATTCCATTAACAGTTTTTCTTTCGATTCCATGCGGAGGCTTCCTGCGTCGCTCGAAACTTATTTATAACTCAGCACTTTGCTTTAGCAAATGTTTCAGCCTGAGCATCCGACCAAGCGAAACCGCAACCGCGCAGTCTTGAACCGACCCGAGTGACATCATCCCCGCCACGCCGGATTGCCAAGCCCGCCGGGGCCAGTGTACAAAGGGGCTCGCTGCTGTCCTGAACCCGGCTTCAAACGCGTGACTGCCCACGGCGGTTCGCCCTCCGAATCCCGCAAAAACCGTAGCCTATTGGAAAAACGCGACATTTAGTGTCAATATCGCGCCTTCCCCTATTTCGTCGCCCCGTGCGGCTTACGCCGCAGGTCTCGCCCGTTGTTCACTTAAACAAGGCTTTGAGCATCTGCGGTTTGTAGCAAAAGGTAGTCAATGATGAGCGCAAGGCACTTTCTCTCCCTGATGGATTGCACGCCCGAAGAGCTGGTCAGCGTGATCCGTCGAGGCGTTGAGCTCAAGGACCTGCGTAACCGCGGCGTACTGTTCGAGCCTCTGAAAAACCGCGTCCTGGGGATGATCTTCGAGAAATCCTCGACCCGTACCCGGATCTCTTTCGAGGCCGGCATGATCCAGCTCGGTGGCCAGGCGATCTTCCTGTCGCCGCGTGACACCCAGCTGGGCCGTGGCGAGCCGATCGGCGACTGCGCCATCGTCATGTCGAGCATGCTCGATGCGGTGATGATCCGTACCTTTGCCCACAGCACCCTGACCGAATTCGCCGCCAACTCGCGCGTGCCAGTGATCAACGGCCTGTCCGATGACCTGCACCCGTGCCAGTTGCTGGCCGACATGCAGACGTTCCTTGAGCACCGTGGCTCGATCCAGGGCAAGACGGTGGCCTGGATCGGCGACGGCAACAACATGTGCAACAGCTATATAGAAGCGGCGATCCAGTTCGACTTCCAGTTGCGCGTTGCCTGCCCCGAAGGCTACGAGCCGAACCCTGAATTCGTGGCCAAGGCCGGCGATCGCGTGACCATCGTCCGCGATCCAAAGGACGCCGTGCGCGGCGCACATCTGGTGAGCACCGACGTCTGGACCTCGATGGGCCAGGAAGAAGAAACCGCCAAGCGCCTGAAGCTGTTCGCACCGTTCCAGGTGAACCGCGCCCTGCTCGATCTCGCGGCGGAGGATGTGCTGTTCATGCATTGCCTGCCTGCCCACCGCGGCGAAGAAATCAGCCTCGACCTGCTCGATGACCCGCGCTCCGTCGCCTGGGATCAGGCAGAAAACCGTCTCCACGCACAGAAGGCCCTGCTCGAGTTCCTCGTCGAACCGGCATATCACCACGCATGAGCCATGAATTACTGCTGAACCTGCGCAACCTCGCTTGCGGCTATCAAGATCAACGCGTGGTGCAGAACCTCAATCTGCACCTCAACGCCGGCGACATCGGCTGCCTGCTCGGTTCGTCCGGCTGCGGCAAGACCACTACCCTGCGCGCCATCGCCGGTTTTGAACCGGTGCACGAAGGGGAAATCCAGCTGGGTGGCGAGACCATTTCCAGCGCCGGTTTCACCCTGGCCCCGGAGAAACGCCGGATCGGCATGGTGTTCCAGGACTACGCGCTGTTCCCGCACCTGAGCGTCGCGGACAACATCGCCTTCGGTATCCGCAAGCACCCGAACAAGGAGCGCGTTACCGAAGAGCTGCTGGAACTGGTCAACCTGAAAAACCTCGGCAAGCGCTTCCCGCACGAGCTGTCCGGCGGCCAGCAACAGCGTGTCGCCCTCGCCCGCGCCCTGGCGCCGGAACCGCAACTGCTGCTGCTCGACGAGCCGTTCTCCAATCTCGACGGCGAGTTGCGGCGCAAGCTCAGCCACGAAGTGCGCGACATCCTCAAGGCCCGTGGCACCAGTGCGATTCTGGTCACCCACGACCAGGAAGAAGCCTTCGCCGTAAGCGATCACGTCGGCGTGTTCAAGGAAGGCCGGCTGGAGCAGTGGGATACGCCTTACAACCTCTACCACGAGCCGGCGACACCGTTCGTGGCAAGCTTCATCGGCCAGGGCTACTTCATTCGCGGCCAGCTCGGCAGCCCGGAATCGGTGCAGACTGAACTGGGCGAACTGCGCGGCAACCGGGCTTACACCTGGCCAGTAGGCGGTGCGGTGGATGTGTTGCTGCGTCCGGATGACATCGTTTATGCGCCCGACAGTGCACTCAAAGCACGGATCGTCGGCAAGACCTTCCTCGGCGCCTCGACCCTGTACCGCCTGCAACTGCCGACCGGTGCGCAACTGGAGTCGATTTTCCCCAGCCATGCCGACCATCAGGTGGGTGCAGAGGTCGGGATTCGCGTTGCCGCTGAACATCTGGTGTTGTTCCAGGCCAGCGGCAGCACTGCGGCACAAATCCCTGCTGCGGAAAACGGCGTCCGCCGCTACAGCGCAGCCCTCTGATCCAACACCATCCCCCTGTAGGAGTGAGCCTGCTCGCGATCGCGGTACATCCGTCACAGATGATTTGACTGATGTACCGCGATCGCGAGCAGGCTCACTCCTACAGGGGGTTTGCGTTAACCGAGGATCAGGGTGCCGCTCGCCACCAGCGTCGCATTCCCGCCAATCTTCACCCGCTCACCCTCCAACCGACAAAACAACTCCCCGCCCCGCGCCGAACGCTGGCATGCGGTCAGGCTCGATTTGCCCAGGCGTTTGGACCAGTACGGAATCAGGCTGCAATGCGTCGAGCCGGTCACCGGGTCTTCATTGATGCCGATCGCCGGAGCGAAGTAGCGCGAGACGAAATCATGCTGATTACCGCGCGCCGTCACGATCGCGCCGAGCCAAGGCAGTTTGGCCAGCGCGACCATGTCCGGCTTGCAGTCGAGCACTGCCTGCTCCGACTCCAGCACCACGAACAACTCGTTGGAACCGAGCACATCCACCGCCTCGACCCCCAGCGCGCGCTCGACATCCAGCGTCACGCCGATTTCCGAAGGCACGATCGACGGGAAGTCCAGCCACAGGCGATCACCCTCGCGACTGACGCTCAACGGCCCGGACTTGCAGATGAAGTCCAGACGCTCGGCTTGCTCCTTATGGACCTCAAACAACACATAGGCGCTGGCCAGCGTCGCATGCCCGCACAACGGCACTTCGGTGGTCGGGGTGAACCAGCGGATATGCCACACCGCCCCTTCGCGCACCACGAAAGCGGTTTCCGCCAGATTGTGTTCGGCGGCGATCTTCTGCATCAACTCATCCGCGAGCCATGCATCGAGGCGATAGACCATGGCCGGGTTGCCACTGAACGGCTGGTCACTGAACGCGTCCACCTGATAAAACTCGAGCTGCATAACCTTCTCCCTAAGTCAGTCGGCAGAGCATGCAGCCCGGGCCAGATCGGCGCCAGTGACAGAACCGGTCAATTTTCTTCATACAGCAATGAGCACTAGGCGCGACCGATGTCGGCGAACTTGGCCTGAGTGTGTTCGGCCAGCACGGCTGGCGCGAGTTCGACTTCCAGCCCACGCCGGCCGGCACTGACATAAATAGTCGCAAAACCCTGAGCCGAGTTATCGATGAAGGTGCGCAGGCGTTTCTTCTGTCCCAGCGGGCTGATGCCGCCCAACAGATAACCCGTGGAACGCTGTGCAGCGGCAGGGTCGGCCATCTCGACTTTCTTCACCCCTGCCGCCTGTGCCAGGCCCTTGAGGTCGAGACTTCCGACGACCGGCACGACGGCCACCAGCAATTCACCTTTCTCACTGGCGGCCAGCAGCGTCTTGAACACCTGCGCAGGCTCCAATGCCAGTTTTTCCGCGGCCTCCAGCCCATAGGACGCAGCCTTGGGGTCATGTTCGTAACTGTGCACGCGATGTTCGGCACGAACTTTTTTCAACAAGTCCAACGCAGGGGTCATGGCAGCTCCAGGCTCGGCATCAACAGAAAAAACCTGTGCCGGATTCTAGGCCATCACACCGTAAAAGGCTCTACCACAAGCCCCGATTCCCGGGCTTCGCAGGCACAGCGCAGAGCTATCGCGGCAGTCATCCGCGAGATCATTCAGGCGACTGATAGTTTAATTGTGACCGATGGTTCACTTTCGACCTTTGACAGGTTTGTTTCTTGTCTATATTTTTTCGAATCTGAATAATGTAAGAATTATCATCATCGCAGCACCCAGCAGTAAACCGGGAACAGGATGGGGATCCTGCCTCGGGGAAAATCGCGCTCTGCCTTGTCGGCAAACGCGTCAGACAACAACAAAAATCGAGGTTTTCAATGACAACTGCTTTACAGCAACCATCGCTCCGCGGCCAATGCCTGGCCGAATTTCTGGGTACTGCACTTCTGATCTTTTTTGGCACCGGCTGTGTCGCCGCGCTCAAAGTCGCGGGCGCCAGCTTTGGCCTGTGGGAAATCAGCATCATCTGGGGCGTCGGCGTGAGCATGGCGATCTACTTGACCGCCGGGGTTTCCGGCGCGCATCTGAACCCTGCCGTGAGCATTGCCCTGAGCATTTTCGCTGACTTCGAAAAGCGCAAACTGCCGTTCTACATCCTGTCGCAGATCGCCGGCGCCTTCTGCGGCGCGCTGTTGGTTTACACGCTGTACAGCAACCTGTTCTTCGATTACGAACAAACCCATCACATGGTTCGCGGATCAGCCGCCAGCCTTGAGCTGGCCTCGGTGTTCTCGACGTTCCCCAATCCAGTGCTGTCCACCGCCCAGGCGTTCCTGGTCGAGATGATCATCACCGCGATCCTGATGGGCGTGATCATGGCCTTGACCGACGACAACAACGGCCTGCCGAAAGGCCCGATGGCACCGCTGCTGATCGGCTTGCTGATCGCGGTGATCGGCAGCTCGATGGGCCCGCTGACCGGTTTTGCGATGAACCCGGCGCGTGACTTCGGTCCGAAACTGATGACTTTCTTCGCCGGCTGGGGTGAAATTTCCTTCACTGGCGGCCGTGATATTCCGTACTTCCTGATTCCGATTTTTGCACCGATTGTCGGTGCCTGCCTCGGCGCTGCCGGGTATCGCGGGCTCATCGCCCGTCACCTGACCGGCGCCACACCTGCTACAAAGGATGCAGAACCGGCCATTGACGGCAAACCAAGAACTTCTTGAAACAGTCGGCGCGGGTTCCTGCCCATTTCGAGCCCGCGCCACGGCCCACTCTCCCTTATTTCGTCCAAGGCAATCGACATGACCGACATTCAGAATAAGAACTACATCATTGCCCTCGATCAGGGTACGACCAGCTCCCGCGCGATCATTTTCGACCGCGATGCGAACGTGGTCTGCACCGCCCAGCGCGAATTCGCTCAGCACTATCCGCAAGCCGGTTGGGTCGAACACGACCCGATGGAAATTTTCGCCACCCAGAGCGCGGTGATGGTTGAAGCGCTGGCCCAGGCCGGTCTGCATCACGACCAGGTGGCCGCCATCGGCATCACCAACCAGCGTGAAACCACCGTGGTCTGGGACAAGACCACCGGCCGTCCGGTGTACAACGCCATCGTCTGGCAGTGCCGTCGCAGCACCGAGATCTGCCAGCAGCTCAAGCGTGACGGCCACGAAGAATACATCCGCGACAACACCGGTCTGGTCACCGACCCGTACTTCTCCGGCACCAAGCTGAAGTGGATCCTCGACAACGTCGAAGGCAGCCGCGAGCGTGCGCGCAACGGCGAACTGCTGTTCGGCACCGTCGACAGCTGGCTGATCTGGAAATTCACCGGCGGCAAAGTGCACGTCACCGACTACACCAACGCCTCGCGCACCATGCTCTTCAACATCCATTCGCTGGAATGGGATTCGAAGATGCTGGAAATCCTCGACATCCCGCGCGAGATGCTTCCGCAAGTCAAAGCCTCTTCGGAAATCTACGGCCGCACCAAGAGCGGCATCGCCATCGGCGGTATTGCCGGTGACCAGCAAGCCGCGCTGTTCGGCCAGATGTGCGTCGAGCCGGGTCAGGCGAAAAACACCTATGGTACCGGCTGCTTCCTGCTGATGAACACCGGCGACAAAGCGGTTAAATCCCAGCACGGCATGCTCACCACCATCGCTTGCGGCCCGCGTGGCGAAGTGGCCTACGCGCTGGAAGGCGCGGTGTTCAACGGCGGTTCGACCGTGCAGTGGCTGCGTGATGAACTGAAGATCATCAACGACGCCCACGACACCGAATACTTCGCCAATAAAGTGAAGGACAGCAACGGTGTGTACCTGGTGCCGGCCTTCACCGGTCTGGGCGCTCCGTACTGGGACCCGTATGCCCGTGGCGCGCTGTTCGGCCTGACCCGCGGCGTGCGCGTTGATCACATCATCCGCGCCGCGCTGGAATCGATCGCCTACCAGACCCGTGACGTCCTCGACGCCATGCAACAGGACTCTGGCGAACGCCTCAAGGCCCTGCGTGTGGACGGTGGTGCGGTGGCGAACAACTTCCTCATGCAGTTCCAGGCCGACATCCTCGGCACTCAAGTTGAACGCCCGCAAATGCGCGAAACCACGGCACTCGGTGCAGCGTATCTGGCCGGTCTGGCGTGCGGCTTCTGGGGCAGCCTGGAAGAACTGCGCGGCAAGGCAGTGATCGAGCGCGAGTTCGAACCGAGCCTGGACGAAGTCGAGAAAGAGAAACTGTACAAAGGCTGGAAAAAAGCCGTCAGCCGTACCCGTGACTGGGCGCGCGAAGACGCTGAATAAGCCAACCTTCAGATCCAGACAGGCATCTAACTGGTAGGGAGCGGATTCCTGCGGCATCATGGGCAAATTTTGCACGGCAGCCCAAAGGAAGCCCCATGAATCTGCCTCCCCGTCAGCAGCAAATCCTCGAGCTGGTCCGCGAACGCGGCTATGTGAGCATCGAGGAAATGGCCACGCTGTTCGTTGTTACCCCGCAAACCATCCGCCGTGACATCAATCAGCTCGCGGAAGCCAATCTGCTGCGTCGCTACCATGGCGGCGCCGCGTACGATTCCAGCGTCGAAAACACCGCCTATGCGATGCGCGCCGATCAGATGCGCGATGAAAAACAACGCATCGGTGAAGCCATCGCGGCACAGATCCCCGATCACGCCTCGCTGTTCATCAACATCGGCACCACCACCGAATCGATTGCCCGCGCCCTGCTCAATCACAACCACCTGAAAATCATCACCAACAACCTGCACGTGGCGTCGATGCTCAGTGCCAAGGATGATTTCGATGTGCTGCTGACCGGCGGTAACGTGCGCCGTGACGGCGGTGTGGTCGGCCAGGCGAGCGTGGACTTCATCAATCAGTTCAAGGTGGATTTTGCGCTGGTGGGCATCAGCGGCATCGACGAAGACGGCAGCCTGCTCGACTTCGATTATCAGGAAGTGCGCGTCTCTCAAGCGATCATCGCCAATGCACGGCAGGTGATCCTGGCGGCCGACTCCAGCAAATTCGGGCGTAATGCGATGATTCGCCTCGGCCCGATCAGCCTGATCGATTGCCTGGTGACCGATCAGCAGCCGGTGCCGGCACTGGCCCAGCTGCTGAGCCAGCACAAGATTCGCCTGGAAGTGGTTTAACCCTTTTACGCTTCACTGTTTGCAAGGGCCTCTTCGCGAGCAAGCCCGCTCCCACAGTGGGATGAGAGGGGCTGACAAATCTTGTGGCTGGCTCAAATCCCTGTGGGAGCGGGCTTGCTCGCGAAGAGGTACTTACAAACAGCACATCTCTAGCGCTCTTGCGCGCCTCTCATGTTCGAAAATTTTCTTTTAGCCGTCCTTCGATGAGTTTTTTCAATCGAAGTCGACTGGCTGTGCGCGTCTTTATGGGCTACCATTTTCGCAAATGAACATTTATGTTCGATTTCCAAGACAGAAAATCAAAAGAGCCCGAGGCCAGCCGATGTCCACATCTACCTTGCGTACGCCCCCTATCGCCGAGATCTACGATGTTGCCGTGATTGGCGGCGGGATCAATGGAGTGGGGATCGCAGCGGATGCCGCCGGTCGCGGTCTTTCGGTGTTCCTTTGCGAAAAGGATGACCTGGCCAGCCACACCTCGTCGGCCAGCAGCAAGCTGATCCACGGTGGCCTGCGCTACCTCGAACACTACGAATTCCGTCTGGTGCGTGAAGCACTGGCCGAGCGCGAAGTACTGCTGGCCAAGGCGCCGCACATCGTCAAGCCGATGCGCTTCGTGCTGCCGCACCGTCCGCACCTGCGTCCGGCATGGATGATCCGCGCTGGCCTGTTCCTTTATGACAACCTCGGCAAGCGCGAAAAACTGCCGGGTTCGAAAAGCCTGAAGTTCGGCGCTGACAGCGCGCTGAAAAGTGAAATCACCAAGGGTTTCGAATACTCCGATTGCTGGGTCGATGACGCCCGCCTCGTGGTGCTGAACGCCATGGCCGCCCGGGAAAAAGGCGCCCATGTCCACACCCAGACCCGTTGCGTCAGCGCCCGCCGTGCCAAAGGCCTGTGGCACCTGAACCTGGAGCGCGCCGACGGCAGCCTGTTTTCGATCACCGCCAAAGCGCTGGTGAACGCCGCCGGCCCGTGGGTCGCCAAGTTCATCCGTGACGACCTGAAGATGGAATCACCGTACGGCATCCGTCTGATTCAGGGCAGCCACATCATCGTGCCAAAACTGTACGAAGGTGATCACGCGCACATCCTGCAAAACGAAGATCAGCGCATCGTCTTCACCATTCCGTACCTGAACCACTTCACCCTGATTGGCACCACCGACCGCGAATACACTGGCGATCCGGCCAAAGTGGCGATCACCGACGGCGAAACCGACTACCTGCTCAAAGTGGTCAATGCCCACTTCAAGAAGCAGATCAGCCGCGACGACATCCAGCACAGCTACTCCGGCGTGCGCCCGCTGTGCAACGACGAATCCGACAATCCATCGGCCGTGACCCGCGACTACACCCTGGCCCTGTCCGGCAGCGCGGAAGAAGCGCCGCTGTTGTCGGTGTTCGGCGGCAAGCTGACCACCTACCGCAAGCTCGCCGAATCGGCGATGGCCCAGCTGATGCCGTACTTCACTCAGATGCGTCCAAGTTGGACCGCCACCGCCACCCTGCCCGGCGGTGAAGACATGACCACCCCGCAAGCCTTGAGCGCGCAGATCCGCGACAAGTTCGACTTCGTGCCGACCGAGATCGCCCGCCGCTGGGCCACCACCTACGGCAGCCGCACCTGGCGCATGCTCGAAGGTGTGGAAACCCTGGCCGACATGGGCGAACACCTCGGCGGCGGGCTCTACACCCGTGAAGTCGACTACCTGTGCAGCGAAGAATGGGCGGCCACTGCGCACGACATTCTGTGGCGTCGCAGCAAACTGGGCCTGTTCACCACCCCGGCTGAGCAAGAGAAGCTGGCAGCGTACCTGGGCAAGGTCGAGCAGAACCGCAAGATTGAAGCGGCCTGATCCACTGGCCGATTGATAAGAGGCCCCTGAATCTCACGATTCAGGGGCTTTTTTATAGGTCGTACTCCCTCCCCTGCAGGCGTGAGCCTGCTCGCGATTGCAATACATCAGACACCATCCATTTGACTGACCCACCGCGATCGCGAGCAGGCTCATTCCTGCAGGGCATCGGTTATCACTGAACTGCGTTCGGTTTTCCGAACGCGACCTTCCGGTCAATTCGGATAACCGGATCAGTTTCAGCCAAAAACACCGACACAAAACTTTAATCACCTTAAAAATCAAGCGATTAGCTGGTAGCAACTGGTCTGGCACGACTCATGCTCTACACTCTCCGACGAATGCCTGCCGTGCCAACACTTCAGGAGCCGTCAGGCATTCGAAGCACAAAAGGGCCGACGAACTGGCTCCATAAAAAAAACAATTCGAGGAAAATTTGATGCGCATCGTTCCCCATATCCTGGGCGCAGCCATTGCTGCCGCTCTGATCAGCACACCAGTTTTCGCCGCCGAACTCACCGGCACCCTGAAGAAAATCAACGATTCGGGCACCATCACGCTCGCTCACCGTGACAGCTCCATCCCGTTTTCCTACATCGCGGATGCTTCCGGTAAACCCGTGGGCTACTCCCACGACATTCAAGTGGCCATCGTTGAAGCCCTGAAAAAAGACCTGAACAAGCCAGACCTGCAGGTCAAATACAACCTGGTGACCTCGCAAACCCGTATCCCGCTGATCCAGAACGGCACCGCGGATATCGAGTGCGGCTCCACCACCAACAACGCCGAACGCGCCCAGCAAGTCGACTTCACCGTCAACATCTTCGAAATCGGCACCCGTCTGCTGGTCAAGAAAGACAAGGAAGGCAACCCGTCCTACAAGGACTTTGCTGACCTGAAAGGCAAAAACGTCGTGACCACCGCCGGCACCACGTCCGAGCGCATCATCAAAGCGATGAACGCCGACAAGCAGATGGGCATGAACATCATCTCCGCCAAAGACCACGGCGAATCCTTCAACATGCTGGAAAGCGGTCGCGCCGTAGCCTTCATGATGGACGACGCCCTGCTGGCCGGTGAAGAAGCCAAGGCCAAGCAGCCGGACGACTGGGTCATCACCGGTACGCCGCAATCCTTCGAAGCCTACGCGTGCATGGTTCGTAAAGACGATCCGGCTTTCAAGAAAGCTGTCGATGACGCCATCGTCAGCCTGTACAAGTCTGGCGAGATCAACAAGATCTACAGCAAGTGGTTCGAAAGCGCGATCCCGCCAAAAGGCCTGAACCTCAAATTCCCGATGAGTGACAAGGTCAAGGATCTGATCGCCAACCCGAGCGACAAGCCGGCGCCTGACGTAAAAATCTGATTCCTGACTAACCTTATCGCCTGAGGGAGCGACCTTCCCTCAGGCGTCTGTTACTACCTGCTGGCTTTACTGTGGAACACTCGACCTGGCGGTTTTCGAGCCGATCGCGTGTGCCCGACGTTCAACGTCGGACGGGAAAGGATCTTCCCCAAGCGGGTGCTTGTACATCGATCGATTTCGAGGGGAGACCCTAATGAATTACAACTGGGACTGGGGCGTGTTCTTCAAGTCCACCGGCGTTGGCAGCGAGACGTATCTCGACTGGTACGTCACCGGTTTGGGCTGGACCATTGCCATTGCCATCGTGGCATGGATTATCGCCTTGCTGCTGGGCTCCATTCTGGGGGTCATGCGCACCGTGCCGAACCGCCTCGTATCAGGCATCGCGACCTGCTACGTCGAACTGTTTCGCAACGTGCCGCTGCTGGTTCAGCTGTTCATCTGGTACTTCCTGGTGCCCGACCTGCTGCCGCAGAACTTGCAGGACTGGTACAAGCAGGACCTCAACCCGACCACCTCGGCCTACCTGAGCGTTGTCGTGTGCCTGGGCCTGTTCACCGCCGCCCGTGTCTGCGAGCAGGTGCGCACCGGCATTCAGGCGCTGCCGCGTGGCCAGGAATCCGCCGCCCGCGCCATGGGCTTCAAGCTGCCACAGATCTACTGGAACGTGCTGCTGCCCCAGGCCTACCGCATCATCATTCCGCCGCTCACCTCCGAATTCCTCAACGTGTTCAAGAACTCCTCCGTGGCGTCCTTGATCGGCCTGATGGAACTGCTGGCGCAAACCAAACAGACCGCCGAATTCTCGGCCAACCTGTTTGAAGCCTTCACCCTGGCCACACTGATCTACTTCACCCTGAACATGAGCCTGATGTTGCTGATGCGCCTGGTCGAGAAGAAAGTCGCGGTGCCCGGCCTGATCTCCGTGGGGGGTAAATAATGGACTTCGATTTCAGCGGCATCATCCCCGCGATCCCGGGCCTGTGGAACGGCATGGTCATGACCTTGCAGTTGATGGTCATGGGCGTGGTCGGCGGCATCGTGCTGGGGACCATCCTCGCCCTGATGCGCCTGTCGTCCAGCAAACTGCTGTCGCGCGTGGCCGGCGCCTATGTGAACTACTTCCGTTCGATCCCGCTGCTGCTGGTGATCACCTGGTTCTACCTGGCGGTACCGTTCGTGCTGCGCTGGATCACCGGTGAAGACACTCCGATCGGCGCGTTCACCTCCTGCGTCGTGGCCTTCATGATGTTCGAAGCCGCGTACTTCTGCGAAATCGTCCGGGCCGGCGTGCAGTCGATCCCCAAAGGCCAGATGGCCGCGGCGCAAGCGATGGGCATGACCTATGGCCAGACCATGCGTCTGATCATCCTGCCCCAGGCGTTCCGCAAGATGACCCCGTTGCTGCTGCAACAGTCGATCATCCTGTTCCAGGACACCTCGCTGGTCTACACCGTGGGCCTGGTGGACTTCCTCAACTCCGCCCGCTCCAGCGGCGACATCATCGGTCGTTCCAACGAGTTCCTGATCTTCGCCGGTGTCGTCTACTTCATCATCAGCTTTTCCGCCTCGCTGCTGGTCAAGCGTCTGCAAAAAAGGTTCGCCGTATGATCTCTATCAAAAACATCAACAAGTGGTATGGGGACTTCCAGGTGCTGACTGATTGCAGCACCGAGGTCAAGAAAGGCGAGGTGATCGTGGTCTGCGGCCCGTCGGGTTCGGGCAAGTCGACCCTGATCAAGTGCGTCAACGCGCTGGAGCCGTTCCAGAAAGGCGACATCGTCGTCGATGGCACCTCGATTGCCGATTCCAAGACCAACCTGCCGAAACTGCGCTCGCGCGTCGGCATGGTGTTCCAGCATTTCGAGCTGTTCCCGCACCTGACCATCACCGAAAACCTGACCATCGCGCAGATCAAGGTACTCGGCCGCAGCAAGGAAGAGGCGACCAGGAAAGGCCTGCAACTGCTGGAGCGCGTAGGTTTGTCGGCGCACGCCCACAAGCATCCGGGGCAACTGTCCGGTGGCCAGCAACAGCGTGTGGCGATTGCCCGCGCACTGGCCATGGACCCGATCGTCATGCTGTTCGACGAGCCGACCTCGGCGCTGGACCCGGAAATGGTCAACGAAGTGCTCGACGTGATGGTGCAACTGGCCCACGAAGGCATGACCATGATGTGCGTGACCCACGAAATGGGCTTTGCGCGCAAAGTGGCCGACCGCGTGATCTTCATGGACGCCGGCAAGATCATCGAAGACTGCCCGAAAGAGGAGTTCTTCGGCGACATCAGCGCCCGCTCCGAACGTGCGCAGCATTTCCTCGAGAAAATCCTGCAGCACTAAAAGCGACACACCGCTCCCCAACTGTGGGAGCGGGCTTGCTCGCGAAGAGGCCGGCACTTTCAACTGCGTTGACTGATCCAGCGCTATCGCGAGCAAGCCCGTTCCCGCATTGGATCAATGATGATCCTGAGATTTGTGTTGTGGTTGACCCAAGGCAACTGTGATGAAATGCGACCCCAATCTCTATCGCGCAGCGCCGCCATCACTTGCCGTGAAGCCCCGTCTGATTCGCCATCTGTTCCTGCCGCCACTGATCATCGTGCTGATGATCGGACTGGGTTACGCCGGCTTCTGGACCAGTGAACACTTCGGCATCCGCAGCCTCAGCGAAAGCGGCCAGCGCCAGCTGGAACTGCATGCGCGCACGGTCGAAAGCGAGATCAGCAAATACACCTACCTGCCCAGCCTGCTGGAACTGGAAACCAGTGTCCCGCAACTGCTGGCCGACCCGACCCCGGAACACCGGCAAACGGTCAACGCTTACCTCGAAGGCCTGAACCGGCGCAGCCGCAGTCGGGCGATCTACGTGATGGACACCACCGGCCGCGTGATGGCCACCAGCAACTGGCGCGACGTCGACAGTTATCTGGGTGAAGACCTGTCCTTTCGCGCCTATTTCCAGAAAGCGGTGCGCGGCGAACCCGGGCGTTTCTACGGGATCGGCAGCACCAGCGGCGAACCCGGTTACTACCTGGCCCATGGCCTGGAAGAACACGGCAAGATCATCGGCGTCGCCGTGGTCAAGGTGCGTCTCGAAGCGCTGGAGGAGCGCTGGCAACGGGCGCGCCTGGAAGCCTTCGTCAGCGACGAGAACGGCATCATCATTCTTTCCAGTGATCCGGCGCGGCGCCTCAAATCCGTCGTGCCGCTGAGCGACGAGACCAAGGAAAAACTCGCCCGCAGCCTGCAGTACTACTGGTTCCCGCTCAACGAACTGCAACCGCTGGCCCGCGAGACCCTGGCCGAAGGCGTGGAGAAACTGACCTTCCCCGCCAACAGCGAACTGAGCGCCGACGACGACAGCATCAGCTATCTGGCGCAGACCCGGCCGCTGAGTGACACACCGTGGAACTTTACCCTGCTCACACCGTTGCAGGACTTGCGACGCGAGGCGATCAACCAAGGCATTCTGGTGTCGGTCGCCTTCGCCCTGGTGGCGTTTCTGCTGATCGCCTGGAACGAGCGGCGCAAGGTCATCGCCACCCGCCTCGCCGCCCGCGAAGCCTTGCAGGAAGCCAACAATCAACTGGAGCGTCGGATTACCGAACGCACCACCGACCTGCGCGCCAGCAACGAACGCCTCAAGAGTCAGATTCGCGAGCGGCGCCAGGCCGAGGAAACCCTGCGCCGCGCCCAGGATGAACTGGTGCAGGCCGGCAAACTCGCGGCGATCGGCCAGATGTCGACCAGCATTGCCCATGAATTGAACCAGCCGCTGGCGGCGATGCGCACGCTGTCGGGCAACACCATTCGTTTCCTCGAACGCGGTCAGCTCGACATCGCCAGCACCAACCTCAAGACCATCAACGACCTGATCGACCGCATGGGCCGGATCACCGCCAGCCTGCGCTCGTTCGCCCGGCGCGGTGACGACAAGGGCCAGGCCAGTCTCGGCAAAGCGGTGGAGGCGGCGCTGCAATTGCTCGGGGCGCGGGTGGACAGCATGGCGCTGCAGTTGCACCGGCAGTTCATCGACGTGCAGGTGCAGATCGACCAGACTCGCCTAGAGCAGATTCTGGTCAACCTGATCGGCAACGCCCTCGACGCCATGCAGGCGCAACCCTCGCCGCAGTTGTGGCTGGAAGGTGAAGAGTTCAACGGCAAATATCGCCTGCGAGTGCGTGACAACGGCCACGGCGTCGATGCCGAAGCGCGCAAGCACCTGTTCGAGCCGTTCTTCACCACCAAACCCGGCGAACAGGGTCTGGGCCTCGGCCTGACCCTCTCCGCCAGCCTCGCTGCCGCCACCGGCGGCCACCTGGGTGTCGAACACCCGGCCAGCGGTGGCACCACCTTCGTCCTCAGTTTACCGTTGGTAAGCCCTATTCCTGCCGAGCCAATATGAACCACGACCTTAGTGTGCTGATCGTCGAAGACGACCCCCATGTGCTGCTCGGCTGTCAGCAGGCACTGACCCTGGAAGACATCCCCTGCATCGGCGTCGGCAGTGCCGAAGAAGCGCTGGAGCGGGTCGGCGACAACTTCGCCGGCATTGTCATCAGCGACATCCGTCTGCCCGGCATCGATGGCCTGGAACTGCTGACCCGCCTCAAGCAACGCGACCGCAGCCTGCCGGTGGTGTTGATCACCGGCCACGGCGACATCTCCATGGCCGTCGGCGCGATGCAGAAAGGCGCGTACGACTTCATGGAAAAACCCTTCTCGCCTGAGCGTCTGGTGGACGTCGCCCGGCGTGCGCTGGAGCAACGCAGCCTCGCCCGGGAAGTCTCCTCGCTGCGGCGACAACTGGCCGAACGCGATTCTCTTGAGGGCCGCATCATCGGCCGTTCGCCAGCGATGCAGAACCTGCGCGAACTGATCGCCAACGTCGCCGACACCTCGGCCAACGTGCTGATCGAAGGCGAAACCGGCACCGGCAAGGAACTGGTCGCGCGTTGCCTGCACGACTTCAGCCGCCGCCACACCAAGCAGTTCGTCGCGCTGAACTGCGGCGGCCTGCCGGAAAACCTGTTCGAAAGCGAGATCTTCGGCCACGAGGCCAACGCCTTCACTGGCGCTGGCAAGCGGCGCATCGGCAAGATCGAACACGCCGACGGCGGCACGCTGTTCCTCGACGAAGTGGAAAGCATGCCGCTGCCGTTGCAGATCAAATTGCTGCGCGTCTTGCAGGAACGCACCCTCGAACGCCTCGGTTCGAACCAGAGCGTGGCGGTGGATTGCCGAGTGATTGCAGCGACCAAGTCCGACCTCGACGAGGCGAGCAAGGCCGGTGAGTTCCGTAGCGACTTGTACTACCGCCTCAACGTGGTAACCCTGGAATTGCCGCCACTGCGCGAGCGTCGCGAAGACATCCTGCAGCTGTTCGAACACTTTACCCAGCAGTCGGCGCTGCGTTTCGACCGGGTGTTGCCGGATCTGGACAACCAGACCCTGTCGAACCTGATGAGCCACGATTGGCCGGGCAACGTGCGTGAACTGCGCAACGTCGCCGAGCGCTTCGCCCTTGGCCTGCCAGCGTTCAAGAAATCCGGCGCCAGCAGTGGCGGCCAGGGCCTGGCGTTCGCCGAAGCGGTGGAAGCGTTTGAGCGCAATCTGCTCAACGACGCCCTGCAGCGCAGCGGCGGCAACCTGACCCAGGCCAGCCTGGAACTGGGCATGGCCAAGACCACGCTGTTCGACAAAGTGAAAAAGTACGGGTTGAGCCACTGATGGATCTGATTCTCAAAGCCGCCCTTGGCGCGGCAGTGGTGGTGATTCTCGCCGCGCTGTCGAAAACCCGAAACTATTACATCGCCGGGCTGGTGCCGCTGTTTCCGACCTTTGCCCTGATCGCCCACTACATCGTCGGCAAGGGCCGCTCGATCGACGATCTGAAGGCGACCATCGTGTTTGGCATGTGGTCGATCATTCCGTACTTCATCTATCTGGCGACGCTGTACGTGATGGTTGACCGGATGCGGCTGGAGGCCTCACTCGCGGTGGCGGTTGTCGCTTGGTTGATCGCGGCAACCGTGCTGGTCTCGGTCTGGGTACGCCTGCACGCCTGAGGCAGCGGCTGGCCCGTCCCTTGCATTTACCCCCAAAGCCCTGCCCGGCTGGCGCTCATGATCGATGAGGCCGGTGTCTGGCAGGGTCTGCCAAGGGTGAATAGCGACCTTGAACATTTTAGATCTCGACCACAGCCTGACTGCCCAGGCGCCCATTGCGCGACTGCTCGACAGTGGCCGTGCCAAACGCCTGGACCTGCTCGACCTCGGCCCGAAACTCAGGCTCTGGTCCAGCGAACGCACCTGGCGGCGTTTTGCCGAACGCTTGCAGCAACGACCGCGGCACAGCGGCCCGACGCCGGAAATCTTCTTCGTCGGCTCCGGTGATTATCATCACCTGACCCCGGCGTTTCTCACCGACCTGCCCGAGCCGGTCAGCCTGATCCACTTCGACAACCACCCCGACTGGGTGCGTTTCGCGCCGCGCCGGCATTGCGGTTCATGGGTCAATCAGGCGCTGAAACTGCCGAACATCCGCCGCATCGTGACCCTGGGGCCGTGCAGCGATGACCTGCAAAACCCGCAGTTGAAGGGCGCTAACCTCGCGGCCCTCAGACGTGGGGTTCTGCAACTGTTTCCGTGGCAGCACGCGCCCTCCAAAGTCTGGGGACGCATCGGTGACGGCGCCGGGCATGCACAGCAGGAAAACATGCTGCACTGGCACAACCTGTCGCAAGTGGACTGGCCCCTGTTCCTCGACAACATGATTGCCAGCCTGCCGACCGATGCGGTGTGGATCACCATCGACAAAGACGTGCTCGCCAGCGAAGACGCCGCGACCAATTGGGATCAGGGCGGCATGCGCTTGAGCCATATGCTCCAGGCCCTGCGCGCTCTGGCGGCGAGCAAGCGCATCATCGGCATCGACATCTGCGGCGAGTACGCCCGACCGGCCTTCAGCAACCTGCTCAAACGCTGGGAGGCGAAGACCGACCAGCCACCGGCCGAACGCTGGAGCGACGCCGATATCCTGCGCAATTCGGCGACCAATCAAGCCTTGATCGAGCTGTTCGAGGAGTTGTTTCCATGACGTTCACCGTGATTGTGCTGGTGGCCCTGTCCATCGTTCTGGACGTGGTTGGCCAGCTCTGTTTCAAACTGGGCCTGGACCGGATACCGGAGCTGGAAGGTGGTTTTCGCCTTCAGCTTTTCTGGGGGCAGGTGTTCAACGCGCCGCTGCTGTGGGCCGGGATCGGTGCTTACGCCGTGGAGTTTTTCGTCTGGCTCGCAGCCCTGTCGCGGGCACCGCTGAGCCTGCTGTTTCCGGCAGCGGCACTGGCTTATTGCGGTGTGGTGCTGGCAGGCAAACTGGTGCTCGGTGAAACCGTCAGCCGGCGGCGCTGGATGGGCACTCTGGTGATTACGGCGGGCGTCATGCTCGTGTGTGCCGGCCATGTCTGAAGTTCGCCTGGAACTGCAAAGGAACGACGCGATGCATTGGCTGCACGGGCGCCTGGGCACCGTTGTGCTTTGGGCGCTGCTGATTATTCTGGAAAGTGGCGGGCAGATCGCAAGCAAGGTCGGCGGCGATCAGTTGGGCCAGGTCGACTTCACCCTGCAATGGCTGCAAGGCATCGTCATGACGCCCGGCGTGTGGGTGGCGATTGCCTGCTACATCGGCGCGTTTTTCGTCTGGATGCTGATCCTGCGACGCAGCAGCCTGTCACTGGCGTTCCCCTTGAGCTCGCTGGTATTTGTCGGTGTGCTGCTGGGGTCGTGGCTGGGGCTGGGCGAGCAGATCAGCCTGCTGCACTGGGTTGGCGTGGCAGTGATCATGGGTGGGATTGCCCTGCTTGCCGAAGGCGAAGAGCACTAAACGCAATGACCGGTAAACCGCTCCCGGCGAGAGCGGTTTACCGGCGGGATCAATCCTTGCGGTGATCCAGCAGAAAACCCAATCCGTGCGCCAGCGCAATATCTTTCACTCCCGCCTCCTGCTGCTGCCGCGCAATCTGCCGGTGATAAGCCTTGACCTGCGTCCAGTGCATTTTCGGCCGATAGTGGTGCTCGGCGTGATAGCCGTTGTTCATCCACAACAGGTTATACAGCGGACTGTAGGCACTCACGCCCCAAGCGATCGGCAAGTCCGGGTTGCCGCCAAAATGCTCGTAATAACCGTTGAGCGACGACAGCGCCTGGCCCAGATACCAGAACGGCAGCAGCACCAGCACCGCTTGCCAGTCGTACACCGCCAGCAGCAGATAAAACGCCACCGTCATATAGATTTCGACCTGAACCCAGCGCGCATCCTTCGGGCGTTTGCGGCGCATTTGGGCGTAGATCGGTTTGGGATCGTCGCGAAAAAAACTCAGAAAGGTGTAAGACCAGGGATTCTCCGGCTGACCGTTCTTGCCGCGCAGATAAATCGACAGCGGATCAATGGTCTTGCCATCCGCCCCCGGCCGATCCGAATTGCCACGATGGTGCCGGTTGTGGATATCGCGATAGAGGGTTTGCGAAAAACCGATGGTCAGCGACAACAGCAGGTCGAACGCCCGGTTCATCCACCCCGCAGTGAAATAGGCGTTGTGGATCTGGTTGTGGGAAATGCTGTTGATGCTCCACGACAGGCTGATCGCATAGCCCAGCGCCAGCGGCACAAACGCCCACCAGGACAGGTCGTGAAAGGCCGCAACCAGCCACAGGACGAAAGCGAAATGGGCCAGGCCCAAAGTGATGGGGATCAAATCCCACAACGAATGAGCCAGCAGACGGTAAGCAGGGCGAGCCATGAAGAACATCCTGAAGGAATGGATTCGACATGGCTGTCTGCAAACCGCAGACCAATTCGCCCGCGTGCGTAATCAGTCGAACTTGTAGGCGATGGCCGCCTGCACTTCGCCCTGATTGGTATCGCCCACCGCTTTGACGATGCTGCTGTCCGCCGCCGAACGGGTCAGGTGAATCCAGCTCGCGCTGGTGACCAGCGACCAGTGTGGCGCCAGGGGAAATTCGAAACTCTGGGTCAGCGCCACGTTCTGCAAACCGCCGCCGGCGTTGTACGCGCGGATGCCCGAGGCCTGCGCCTCGCGATCACTGACACCAAAGAAGGTCTGGGTGCCCTGCGCATCGGCAAAATGCGCGGTCAGGTTGCTGCTGCCGATCACCCCGCCGCCCAGTGGATAGCCAATTTCACCGCCCACTTTGCCAAACACGCCGCCCTGCCCGCTGCCACCGCCGACGGCCTGGCCAACGAAGGCGAATACGCGCCAGAAATCGGCCGGAGCGTATTGCACGAAGCCGCCAGCCTCGGCCATGTCGGGCACATCACGCAGGCCGCGCAACTCGCCGTTGGCGGTGCGCCCGGACAAGTAATTCAGATACGGCCCGGCACTGAAACCATTGGTTTTCAAGGCACTCCAGGTCAGGCCATCGTCAGTACCGAGGCTGACATCGCCCCAGTCCAGATCCAGATACGGGATCGGCCGGGTTTCATAACGGCTGCCGGTCGGATCATGGGGTTGATATCCCACCCCGATTCCTGCTTCACCTGTAATGCCATCCGCCAGTGCGGCCCCGGAAAAGCAGGCCAGTGCGCTCAATAACGCCAGTGTCTTCCTCTGCATGAGGTCATTCCTTTTCTGAACTTGCGCGCATCAATCCCCGGATAGAGCCCTTGGCGCAAGCACTCATGTTGTTTGTAGCAAGCTACAAAAATTGTAGCTCCACTTTACGAAAACCGCGCATCGCCCCCGCCAGCACGGGGCTTTGGCCAATTGGCACAGTCCCTGCTCCCACCCTTGCCAGGCGCAGACCGCGCACCCTGACAACTGCCTCGACCCTACAGGTACTGCAGATGATTGACTGGCATATCGTGTGTGATTTCGACGGGACCATCACCCGTACCGATGTGATCGACAGCATCCTTGAACGCTTCGCTGACCCGAGCTGGGAAGCCATCGAAAACGAATGGCTGGAGGGCAGGATCGGTTCCCGTGAATGCCTCAGCCGTCAGTTGGCGCTGATCAAGGCCACGCCTGCGCAATTGCTCGAATTTTTCGACAGCATCGAGATCGATCCCGACTTCCCTGATTTCGTCGACCACGTGATCGGCCTCGGCGCTTCGCTGGAAGTGGTCAGCGACGGCATCGAGCAAGGCATCGCACGGATCCTCGCGCGCAACTACGTGACCCTGCTGCCGATCCTCGCCAACCGCCTGCGGCAGATCGACCACGACAAGTGGCGCATCGACTTCCCTTATGCCAGCGACGCCTGCCGCGCCGCGTCCGGCAACTGCAAATGCAAGTCCACCCCCAGCAGCAAACGCGTGCTGGTGATCGGTGACGGCCAATCCGACATGTGCGTGGCCTCCACCGCCGACTTCGTATTCGCCAAGGATCGCCTGGCCGAGCACTGCGAGCGCAACGGCATTGCCTACGCGCGCTTCGACAGCTTCGCCGAACTGCCCCAACTGCTGGCCCGCCTGCCTCTGGCCCCGGCTGCCAACGCCGTTTCTTTCAGCACCGAATCCACTTCTGAAGCACAGGAAACCCTGCACCATGTCTGATATCCGCATTGCGACAGCCGAAGACCAAGTCCTTCTGGAAAAAGAAGCCAAATACTGCTCCTACGGCGACACCGTTCACTACATCGAACCGCCGCGCATCTTCAGCCGCTGCGAGGGCTCCTACGTCTGGGACACCGAAGATCAGGCCTACCTCGATCTGCAGATGTGGTACTCGGCAGTCAACTTCGGTTACGCCAACCCGCGCCTGAACAACGCGCTGAAACAACAGATCGACACCCTGCCGCAGATTGCCAGCCAGTACCTGCACAAGGGCAAGATCGAGCTGTCGGAAATGATCGCGGTCGATGCCAAGAACAAGTTCGGTCTCGACGGCCGCGTGCACTTCAACGTCGGCGGCTCGCAGTCGATCGAGGACTCGCTGAAAGTCGTGCGCAACGCCACCAACGGCAAGAGCCTGATGTTCGCCTTTGAAGGCGGCTACCACGGGCGCACCCTCGGTGCTTCGTCGATCACCTCCAGCTACCGCTATCGCCGCCGCTACGGCCACTTCGGCGAGCGTGCACAGTTCATCCCGTTCCCGTATCACTTCCGCGGCCCGAAAGGCATGACCAAAGAAGAGTACGGCAGCCACTGCGTGCAGCAATTCGCACGGTTGTTCGAGACCGAATACAACGGCGTCTGGGACCCGAAAGTCGGCCAGAGCGAATACGCAGCCTTCTACGTCGAGCCGATCCAGGGCACCGGCGGCTACGTGATTCCCCCGATGAACTTCTACAGCGAACTCAAGCACGTGCTCGACCAGCACGGCATCCTGATGGTCGTTGATGAAATCCAGATGGGTTTCTATCGCACCGGCAAGCTGTGGTCGATCGAGCACTTCGACGTCAAACCCGACGTGATCGTGTTCGGCAAAGCGCTGACCAACGGCCTCAACCCGCTGGGCGGCATCTGGGCCCGCGAAGAGCTGATCAACCCGAAAGTGTTCCCGCCAGGCTCGACCCACTCCACTTTCGCCTCCAACCCGTTGGGCACGGCGGTGGGCCTGGAAATGTTCAAGATGACCAGCGAAGTCGATTACGGCGCAATGGTCATGGCCAAGGGCAAATACTTCCTCGACGGCCTGCAGGACCTGAAAAAACGCTACCCGATCATTGGCGATGTCGACGGTCTGGGCCTGGCGCTGCGCTGCGAGATCTGCACCGAAGACGGTTTCACTCCGGACAAGGCCACGCTCGACTTCATGGTCGAGGAAGGCATGAAGGGCGACATCGAAATCGACGGCCGCCGTCTGGGCCTGATCCTCGATGTGGGTGGCTACTACAAGAACGTCATCACCCTCGCGCCGTCGCTGGAAATCAGCTACCCGGAAATCGATCTGGGCCTGGCCCTGCTCGATCGCCTCCTGCATCGGGCGATGAAACGATGATCGACTCTGAGATCGACATGGGCGAAGGCAACGCCGGTTTCGTTCTCGGCAGTGGCGAGGTCGCGGTGTTGTTGATCCACGGCCTCACCGGCACCCCGACGGAACTGCGTCGGGTGGCCGTGGGCCTGGCGAAAGCCGGGCACACGGTCTACGTGCCGACCCTGGCGGGGCACTGCGGCGGCAATGCCGACCTGCAGGCCACTGGCTGGCGCGACTGGTACGAAAGCGCGCGCAACACCTTCGTTGGCGTGCGCCGCAAGCACCGCAAGGTCTACGTCGGTGGTTTGTCCATGGGCGCGGTGCTGTCGATGTACCTGGCGGCCGAACACCCGGGGCAGATCGAGGGCTTGCTGCTGTACTCGACGACCCTGCGTTACGACGGCTGGAGCATCAACAAACTGGCATTCCTTACCCCGTTGCTGATGAAAATCCCGTTCGGCGTGCACTTGTGCAGCTTCGAGGAAAAACCGCCTTATGGCATCAAGAACGAGCGCCTGCGCGCCATCGTCGAACGCCAGATGAAGGAGGGCCAAAGCAGCCAGGCCGGATTGCTCACCATGGAAGGCGTCACGGTGCGCGAACTGCACCGGCTCAACGCCGTGGTGAAAAAAAGCATGCCGTCGATCACCACGCCGGCGCTGGTGCTGCATTCCATCGAGGACGACATCACCAGCCGCTGGAATGCCGATTACGTCGAACGCAAACTCGGCGGGCCGGTGACCAAAGTGTTGCTCGACGACTGCTATCACATGATCACCGTGGATTTGCAGTACCGCCGTGTCGTGGAATTGAGCGCCGATTTCATCCAGCGTGGCGTGATGCCGCCGCTCGCTGATCCCGGAGTCTCGCCGCTGGAAACCCGGCAACTGGCTTGAGCAGTCGCCGCCGTCCGTATCAATGCGACTCGCCGACACAAGGAACCGACGTGATCACCGCTCAAGCCTTTTCAACCATCGAAGCAATCGATCGCTCTGACTGGAATGACTGCTTCGCCGATGAGCTGGAAGACTGGGATTACTACCGCGCGGTCGAACGGGCGGGGATTGACGGTTTTCACTGGCGGTATCTGACCCTGCACGAAGACGGCCGGCTGATCGCGGCGGCCGTGGCGTTCACCACCGCCTACTCGCTGGACACCACGCTGCAGGGCACGGGCAAACGCGTCAGCCAATGGCTGCGTCGGCGCCTGCCCGGGCTGTTCGACATTCGCCTGTATGCCCTCGGCTCGCCCGTGGCCGAGCAATGCCATGTGGGTACGGCGTCGCACGTTGATCAGGCTCAGCGCCCCTCGTTCCTCGCGCAATTGCTGGCGCTGGCGAAACAGGACGCCGATCAGCTCGGCATCGGCCTGTTCGCGGTCAAGGATGCCTCGCATCGCGATCCCCAGTGGCTCAAGGTGTGCCGCCAGGCCGGTTTGCAAAGCATGCCGGGCCTGCCCGGCGCCGAGTTGCCGATCAGTTTCGCCTCGGTGGATGCGTACCTGGGCAGCCTCGGTAAATCCACGCGCAAGGACCTGCGCCGAACCTTGCGCAACCACGGCCCGCGCATCGAATGGCGACGTTCGGTGCACGACTTGCTGCCACGGATGATGGAACTCTACGAAGCCACACTCGCACGCAGTGACCTGGCCTTCGAATGCCTGCCAGCGGCGTACTTTCGCGAAGTGCTCAATCACCTCGATGAGCGGGCAGCGTGCGTGCTCTACTGGGTCGGTGACGAACTGGTGGCGTTCAATCTGGTGCTGCTCGACGGGCGTCGGATGGTCGACAAGTTCTTTGCCCACGATCTGGCCCGCACGCGCCAGTACAACCTGTACACCCGTAGCTGGCTGTTCAATGTCGACTACTGTATTGAACACAAACTGGCGATCTACGCATGCGGACAGGCCGGCTATGCCAGTAAGCTGCGCCTGGGTTGCTCGTTTGTCGGTAACACGGTGTTCTTCCGCCACCGCAATCCATTGGTCGACCGACTGTTGAGACTGGTGAAAATGTTTGTTCGACCGGATCGCTCCGACCCTGCCATGGCTGCTGCAATAAGCGAAATCCAATGATCAATGACCGACGCGCCACGCCCCGACCTTTCGCCCTCTCAGGCTGGAGCCTGCAACGCAAACTGGTGCTCGCGTTCTGGCTGGTGAGCGTGATTCCGACCATGATCGCCGCGGAGCTGGCGGCCACCACGCTGTCGCAGATCTTCGACAGCAACGTGCGTATCTGGCTGCAGGAATCCTCGAAGATCGTCGAGGACGAAATCAGTGAAATCCTGCGCGAAAACGCCCGCGCCGCGAAGTTGTTCATGCGCCACACTCGCCCGCCTACCGATCGCCAGTCCGCCAGGCACGACAAACTGACCGCCGACATCGCCGACTCCATGGGCATCGATGTGGTGACGCTGATCCGCAACAGCGATAACAAAGTGGTGTTCAGTACCGCCGACGACAACATCGTCAGTCAGATCAGCACCGCGCCCAAGGCCGTACTGCAGACCCTGCAAGTCGCCGGCGTGGCCACCGGCACGGTGATTTCAACCTTCGAAACCGACCAGGGCGGGGTCGACTACAAGCTGATCATCGGCACTTATCTGGACAACAGTTTTCTGACCAGCGTGGCCGATGTGCACTCGCTGGATCTGCGTCTGTACCTGGCCAAGGGCGATGACTTTTCGGAGATTTTCTCGACCCAGCGCTTCCAGGATCACCCCTCGCAAGTGCCGAAGAAAATCGAACAGACCCTGCGCGAGACCAAAGGCCCGTTCGAACAATTCACCAATAACTACAGCGGTATCTACCGCCCGATCTTCAACGAAAACGGTCAGTTGCAAGGGGTGATCTTCAGCGGTCTGCTGCGCCACACCAGCCTCGTCGGCCTGGTCAACCAGAGCAACCTGTTCATCCTGATTTTCCTGCTCAGCTCGGCGGCGTCACTGGCGGTCGGCTGGCTGGTCTCGCAGCGTCTGACCAAACCGTTGCGTGGGCTGGCCAGAGGCGTACAAGCAGTGATCGCAGGCGATTACCATCAGCGCCTGCGCGTGAATGGCGGCGACGAACTGGCAGAACTGAGCAGCACGTTCAACCACATGAGCGAGCGTCTGGAAGAGTTGCAGCATCTGGAGTCGCAACTGCGCCGCCGCGATCGCCTGCATGCACTGGGTGAAGTCGCCATGGGCCTGGCCCATGAAATCCGCAACCCGCTGGGCATCATCAAGACCGCCACGCAACTGCTGCATCGACGTGCTGACCTGCCGGAAACCGACAAGCGTCATCTCGAATACGTGGTCAAGGAAGTCAGCCGCATCAACGACCTGATCACCGAGTTCCTCGACTTCGCCAAACCCAGCGCGCCGATCCGTGCCACCCAGTCAGCCCGTGCACTGGTGGATGAACTGGCCGGGTTCTGCGAGCCGGAACTGGCTAGCCACAACATCGACCTGCACATCGACGATCAGGCACCCGGCGCCACGCTCTACGCCGACGCCAAACAGCTGAAACAGGCCGGCCTGAACCTGATCGTCAACGCCATCGACGCGATGCCCGACGGCGGGCGCCTGACCCTGAGCATCGCCAGCGATGCCAAATACACCATCATCAGCGTTGCGGACACCGGCCAGGGGATTGAGGCCGACATGCTCGAACGGATCTTCACCCCGTTCGTCACCACCAAGGCTTCGGGCACCGGCCTGGGGCTGGCGAAAGTGTTTTCGGTCATGGAAAACCACAACGGGCGCGTCGAGTGCGTCAGCGAAAAAGATGCCGGCGCCACCTTCAGCCTGTACATTCCGGCCAATGGCGAGGATTTCGACGAGACCGACGATGACGCATAACATTCTGGTGGTGGACGACGAACCGAAACTCTGTGACCTGCTGGCCTCGGCCCTCGGTCAGAACGGCATCAGCGTGTTCACCGCCGGCAATGGCCTGCATGCGCTCAAGGTGCTGGAGAGCGAAGACATCGACCTGCTCATCAGCGACTGGCGCATGCCCGGCATGGGTGGCCCGCAGTTGCTGGCGGAAGTGAAAACCCGCTATCCACAGATGCCGGTGATTGTCATGACCGCCTACAGCACGGTGAAAAATGCCGTGGAATCGATGCGCAACGGCGCGTTCGACTACATCGCCAAGCCGTTCGACATCGACGAACTGGACATCACCGTCAGCAAGGCCCTGCAGTTTCGCGACATCCTCAAAGACAACCAGCGCATGCGCGCCGAACTCGACGAACATCAGCAGATCGACAGCCTGATCGGCGACAGCCCGAGTTTCCGCAGCGTGCTGCAAGCGGTGGACTCGGTGCGTGAGAGCACTGCGACCGTGCTGCTCAGCGGCGAAAGCGGCACCGGCAAGGAAATGGTCGCCCGGGCCATCCACAAACATGGCAATCGCGCCGACAAACCGTTCGTTGCAGTGAACTGCGCGGCGATTCCCGAGGGGCTGCTCGAAAGCGAAATGTTCGGCCACCGCAAAGGCGCATTCACCGGCGCCGTGGCTGATCGCATCGGGCGTTTTCAGCAGGCCGACAAAGGCACACTGTTTCTTGATGAGATCGGCGAAATGCCGCTGGCGCTGCAGGCGAAAATCCTCCGTGCCCTGCAGGAACGGGTGATCGAGCCGGTGGGCGATACCAAGGAACGCAAAGTCGATGTACGGGTGATTGCCGCCACCAATAAAGACCTGCTGCAAGCGGTGGCCAACAAGGAGTTTCGCGAGGACCTCTACTACCGCCTCAACGTCTTTCCCATTCCCCTGCCGGCGCTGCGCGAACGGGTCGAGGACATCGCGCCGCTGGCCCGGCATTTCGCCCTCACGCTGGGCGCCGCCGCCGGCAAGCGCATCAGCGGTTTCAGCGCGCAAGCCTTGCAGGCCATGACCCGTTATTCATGGCCGGGCAACATTCGCGAACTGCAGAACTGCGTGGAGCGCGCGACCATCGTCGCGTCCGCCAACATCATCGAAGAGCAGGATCTGCCGGCGTACCTGTTCGCCGCACAAGCCTCTGACAGCAGTGGCCCGCTGAGCGAAATCAACGGTGTGCCGGCGGATCTGGACGCGGCGCTGGCCGAAGTCGAGAAAGCCTATATTCTCGCGGCCCTGCAACAGAGCAACGGCGTCCAGGCCGCCGCTGCGCAGTTGATCGGGATCTCCGAGCGCAGCTTCTGGTATCGCCTGAAGAAGCTCGGGATCCACGTCGACAAGATCGTGCGTTGAGGGCTGGGGCTTTAGCTGACGGTGCCGCCCCGGGCTTCACTCATGATCTGCCGGATCGCCCCGACAAAGGTGTCCACCGGCTGCCCGCCCGTTACGGCGTACTGACCGTTGAAGACCACGGTCGGCACCGAACTCACGCCGCGTTGCAGCCAGAGTTGCTCTTCTTCGCGCACCTCATCGGCAAACTCGTCGGAGGCCAGTATCGCCGCCGCACGCTGGCGATCCAGACCGACGCTTTCGGCAATCTGCGTGAGTTGTGCGTGATCAGACGGATTGCCGCCATCGGTGAAATAGGCCTTGAACAGCGCCTCCTTCAACGGCAACTGCAAACCTTCAAGCCCGGCCCAGTGCAGCAGCCGGTGTGCATCGAAGGTGTTGTAGATGCGGCTGTTGCCGTCGGTGCGAAAAGCGAAACCGACGTCGGCGCCACGGGCACGGATGGCTTCGCGGTTCTTCTGCGACTGCTCGGCGGTCGAGCCATATTTCTGCTGAATGTGCTCGGTGATGTTCTGCCCCTCGGGGCCCATCTTCGGGTTCAGTTCGAACGGCTGGAAATGAATCTCGGCCTGCACTTCATCGCGCAGGATCTCCAGCGCCTGCAGCAGCCCGTACAGACCGACAACGCACCAGGGGCAGGACACGTCGCTGACAAAATCGATTTTCAGAGCGGAACTCATCACACACCTCGCAGACGGAAAACGTGCGGAAAAGTCTGCACGATACACCTGCCCAGCATTGCACTGACAGTGATGGCCCCTTCGCGAGCAAGCCCGCTCCCACATTGGAATGCGGTGCCCCTGTGGGAGCGGGCTTGCTCGCGAAGAGGCCCGAATCAACACCGCCAAGACCTCGCCTACAGCAGACTACCGCTGGAAGGGAAATCGGGCGGAAACGTCTGCGCGATGCACCTGCCCGGTATTGCGCTGACAGTGATGGCCCCTTCGCGAGCAAGCCCGCTCCCACATTGAAATGCGGTGCCGCTGTGGGAGCGGGCTTGCTCGCGAAGAGGCCCGAATCAACACCGCCAAAACCTCGCCTACAGCAGACTACCGCTGGAAGGGAAATCGGGCGGAAACGTCTGGGCGATGCACCTGCCCGGTATTGCACTGACAGTCATGCCCCCTTCGCGAGCAAGCCCGCTCCCACATTGAAATGCGGTGCCCTTGTGGGAGCGGGCTTGCTCGCGAAGAGGCCCGAACCAACACCGCCAAAACCTCGCCTACAGCAGACTACCGCTGGAAGGGAAATCGGGCGGAAACGTCTGCGCGATGCACCTGCCCGGCATTGCACTGACAGTGATGGCCCCTTCGCGAGCAAGCCCGCTCCCACATTGAAATGCGGTGCCCTTGTGGGAGCGGGCTTGCTCGCGAAGAGGCCCGAACCAACACCGCCAAAACCTCGCCTACAGCAGGCTACCGCTCGGACGGAAATCGGGCGGAAACGTCTGCGCGATGCACCTGCCCGGTATTGCGCTGACAGTGATGGCCCCTTCGCGAGCAAGCCCGCTCCCACATTGGAATGCGGTGCCCTTGTGGGAGCTTGCTCGCGAAGAGGCCCGAACCAACACCGCCAAAACCTCGCCTACAGCAGACTACCGCTGGAAGGGAAATCGGGCGGAAACGTCTGCGCGATGCACCTGCCCGGTATTGCGCTGACAGTGATGGCCCCTTCGCGAGCAAGCCCGCTCCCACATTGAAATGCGGTGCCGCTGTGGGAGCGGGCTTGCTCGCGAAGAGGCCCGAATCAACACCGCCAAAACCTCGCCTACAGCAGGCTACCGCTCGGACGGAAATCGGGCGGAAACGTCTGGGCGATGCACCTGCCCGGCATTGCACTGACAGTCATGCCCCCTTCGCGAGCAAGCCCGCTCCCACATTGGAATGCGGTGCCCCTGTGGGAGCGGGCTTGCTCGCGAAGAGGCCCGAATCGACACCACCAAAACCTCGCCTACAGCAAGTTACCGCTTGCAACCGGTTCGATCTGCGCCCAGTGCGAGGTGTCTTCACGGTGCTGCTGCAGATACGGCAACACCGCCGCCAGCAATGGCGCCTTGAACGCCTCCTGAAAACGATGAGCCAAGCCCGGAATCAGTTTCAACTGACTGCCGCGAATATGCGCCGCCAGATGCACGCCGTGCATCACCGGCAGCAACGGATCGGCCGTGCCGTGCACCACCAGGGTCGGCACCCGCAGCTGATTGAGCAACGCCACCCGACTCGGCTCGGCGAGGATCGCCATGATCTGGCGCTTCACACCTTCAGGGTTGAACGCCCGGTCATAGGCCACCGCTGCCTGATGCAGCAACGCCTGTCGGTCATCAGTGACCGCCGGACTGCCGAGTGCTGCCAATAGATCAGCCTGCTGCTCCAGCGCCACCTCGCGACTCGGCGCACCGCGTCGCGCCAGCAGTTGCACCAGCGCCGCACTCGGTGCCGGCAAGCCTTCGGCGCCAGAACTGGTCATGATCAGCGTCAGGCTTTCCACCCGTTGCGGTGCCATTGCTGCAAGATGCTGGGCGATCATCCCGCCCATGCTCGCGCCCAGTACGTGGAACTGCTCGACGTGCAGCGCGTCCATCAAGCCCAGCGCATCATCGGCCATGTCGGTCAGCGAATACGGCGCAGACACGGGCAGGCCGAGCTTGTAGCGCAGCACTTCAAAGGTCAGGTTGGCCTCGGCCGGCGCCTGACGCCAGGTCGACAAGCCAACGTCACGGTTGTCGTAGCGGATCACCCGGAAACCCTGCTGACACAACGCAACCACCACTTCGTCCGGCCAGTGGATCAACTGCCCGCCCAGCCCCATGACCAGCAACAGTGCCGGATCCGAAGCACGGCCAATGCTCTGGTACGCCAGGCTCACCTGCGCCAGATCGACCCGCTCGGTCGGTACATTGACGTCGCAACGCGAAGCCGCCATCGACGGCAGGCCGAACAGCAGCGCGGCCAACAGAAAAAATAAACGCATGGAAAAACACCGAAACGCAGAACCCCAGTAGAGCGCGAGTCTGATGAAGTTTGTTCAAGCGCGCTGCCACAGTTGCATGACAGTTTAATGAAGATTGCCGAGCGGTCATTTTTTCCGTCAGCCGCAACCGTCCGTCGCAACTGTCATTTCTGTCAGTAGTGCACATACCGGCTTTTCGTTGAACTGAGACCAGGACACCACAATCAGTCCTGGAGGAAAGTTGATGAGAATCTGGATAGTTGCACTCGCACTGTTGCTCTCTGCTTGCAGCACCCCACCGATGGAGGTCACTCAGGTAGTGCAGACGCGCTCGGGGGGCGGGGGCGACCTCGGGGTCGGGGCCGGGGTCGGGGTCGCTGCCGAACTGCAAAAGCGCTATGACGAAACCATCAGAATGTGTAACGGAGCCCCCAGCCAGCCAGCCTTTCTCTGCTCCGGCCTGATGTTACGCGCCACCGATATCCCGAACGGTTTCCATGTCTGGGACCCGAGTCCCGGCGCCATCAAGCTGGGCGGAATGTCGTTCTCCTTTTTCCGCGCAGACGCCAGTTTCAAAAAAATGCCCTGGGACCGGAACAACGGCTACATCATTTACCCGGTATTGAAACGCCCGGTGGGTACTTTGCAAACCATGGTGCTGTGTGTGTTTCCCATCGACGGCGCGACATGGGGCCGGGATAAACCGGGCTGTGGTGCATCCGATGTTTACCCCGTCGTCAGTAGACGCTGCCAGTCCCAGAACATCACCACGGCCGAACAGTGGGTCCGCCACAGCTTCACCCCAAACGTCGATTATTTCCGCTATCAGTGCAGCTTCGATGTGCGCGACCAAATGAATGAACTCGCCGCCAACTCGTTTTATCAAGCCATCCGCGCGATCGCGCTGAAGCCCGTCGGGCTGCCGGCGTTCAATGATTTCAGCGAACTCATCATCGAAACCTGGCCGGCAGGTATCCCGGCAAAACTGCCCATCGAAGCGTTCTTCTATGTAGATAACGGGCTGGCCGTGGCGAAGCATAACCAACGCGACTTCTACAACGAATCAAAAGGCAAAATCGTCCCGATCATAAAACTGACGATGCCGACCTCTACCCAGAAGGCGCGGTTTGAATTCCGACAACAAGATCAGGACGTCGCTGAGTCCCACTTGCCTTGATCACCCGAGGTCATTGCTGATCGCCCATGACCTGAGGTGGACACCCACCGAAACGAATGCGCGATCAAGCGATAACTATGTACCGCAAGGCGCTGTGACGGCTCGCTTCTAATGGCATGTATGCCCGGAATTTCCGGCCTGCATGCCTTTTGGAGCGTTGTCGCATGTCCCACGCACTGCCCCCTGAAACGGTCGATTTCGGCCTTGATCAACGGCTACAGCCAAACGTCGATCAAAATCTTCACCTGTTGGCGACGGCTCGCTTGAACGACTGTCACCAGCAATGGCTGGAACTCATGGCCCATCACCCCCAGCAGCCCGAAAGCGCCTGGTGGGGTGCCCGCGCGCCCGGCACTGCAATGTCGCGGCGCGAGCATGCCCTGAGCCTCTATCACTTGCATTTCGAGGCCGCGATTCAATTGGCGGGGGCCGACGGCAAGCTCGACACCGCACAACGACACAGGCTGGCGCAACTCCTCACACCCTCGAACAAAATCGCGCTGGGCCTGCGGGTCGCACAACCGGTACTCAATCGTGTCGATAACAGCCGTCTGCGCTTGTACGGCACGTTGATGATCCAGCTGGAGGAAACGGTGCAGCTGCTGTACCTGCCCGCACACCCACAACCACTGATCCGTTTCGAGCAGCAGACCGATCTTGAACGCTGGCTGATTGACCAGCACCCAAATCCGCTACGCACCACCTCGCTGGACCTCATCGAATTCGGCAACGATCCGCTCAACCGGGGAGTTGAACCATTGATGTCCACGTCGGCAATCACCGGCGCCAACTGGACCGTGCTCGACACATTTTTCCCTGTCGCGCCCACTCTGCCGCAGAGTGCCGGACAAACCGTCGATGAGGTCGCGCCATTCGGCTTGCTGGTTGCCGACATTCCCCTGGATCTGCGCCGGCAAACGCTGGCGCTTGAACAGCACGCGCTCGACCGCTGGTTGGGTGACAGCGAGCCAAACAGCGCACAACGCCAGCAACTGGCGCAGCAGTTCGACGCGCTGAGCGAAGCCCGCCAAGCCGGTCATGATGCAGCCTCGGCACTGCTCGACAGCCGCGACCCGCTGAAAATGCTCGAACTGCGCCATGCCACAAATGTGCATTACCACGCCCTGCTGCAGGCTCGAATCGCGGGGCTGCGCATCGAGGTCGAACTGCAACGGCTACTCAATCACCTGACCGTCGAGGAGCACCGGCGAGTCATCGCGTTGCTGGATGCGCCCGAGCGCAACCCTCAGTTGGCCGACGGGGTGGTCGCACGGGTGTCGTTGTCGGCGGCAGACCAGGAGCTTACCCACATCGAGGACCTGCCTGGCGTACTGGTCATCGCCACGGCTTTGGTGCTGCAGCCAGGCTCGACCGAAAGCCTGCTGCTCTACTGGCCGGGTCAGTTCGGCGGATTGCAGCGCTTCGATTCGCGTCTGGCGCTGGAGCAGAACCTGTTCAAGCGTTCGCCCAATGATCACGAACTGGCCCTGCACCTGACGCCACTCAATGGCGACCCGCTCGCCTGGTCGCTTGATCAACAGCTCTATCAGTGCGAACAACAAGCCGCGCAGATCCTGCACGACAACCCGCTGCCCGCGCATGTCCGCGAGCGCAACAGCGAAATCGAAAAGCTGCGCGAACAACACTTGCCGCGCCTCACGCTGCCGCTCGCGCAGGCCCGTGAACGGGCATTTGCCGAACGCCAGGAGCAAGACCACAGCGCCGCGCTCGCCGGCAACCTGCCCGCATGGTTCAACAACGTGGACGGCGCGCACCGTACACGGATCAAAGTGCTGATCAGCCGCTACCTCGTCGCCATGCGACGCGCCCATGCCTTGTTCGAGCGCGAACTTCCACCGCGCCAGGCCTTCGCCGAAAAACGCCTCGACGCCCGATTGCGCACAGACTTCTCGCTGGGTACAAGTGTGACCGTGAGCCTTGATCTGCCCGACGCCACGGCCTGGCAAAAAACCGTGATCGAGGGTGCAGCACCCGGCACACCGCAACGCAATATCCTGACGGCCAGTGCCAGGCGCAGCGACATCAGCCTCGAACAACTGGCCCAGGACAACATCGATCAGGACATGTGGTGGCGCCTGTCGTTCATGCAGGTCAAGGTCAGCGCCGGGGACGACGCCGATCGGCGGAACGTCGAGGCCGGGCTCAACCCGATCTACTTGCGCAAACTGGTGACGGAACTGGATCTGGCCGGACGTTACGAAACGCTGATTCGCCAGACGTTTTTCGGCGCGCCGGCAGAACCTGCATTCCAACAGGCCTGGCGCCGCGAATGCCTGAGCGAACCGTGGCGCCTGATGCTCAAGTTGCAAGGCGAGTTCGCCTGTCTGCAAGGGCACATCGACACGGCCGGCCATGACGTGCTGAAGATCGCTATCGACGCGGCAACACCTGAGGCTTATGCGGTCGATGACCAGCGCATCGCGCTGCTGCCGGCGCACCTGACGGTCGGCGGTGAGGACACCCTGCATCAGGGACCGAGCACGCTCACCGGCGTGACGTTCATTGTCGAACAGACCGCCGGCCTGACCCTGCTGTATCTGCCTGACAGCAGCGACGCCATTTTCCTGCGCCAGTACGAAACACTGGAACAGGCGCGTCTGGACCTGTTCAAGCGTTGCGTGGACAGCAAAATGGTCAACTATCTGGCCGGACGCGTCCTGAACGGCGATTTTGCCAGTCACGTCAGCCGGATCGACCAGGCGCAACTGCGCAACTTCGATGCCCTGATCGGCGTCGGGGCAGCGTGGCCCGCAACGACATCGCTGGCTGACCATCTGCTGAACGTGCACATGGGCCGGTTGCTGGAAGCCCATCGCAGCAGTTCGCGTTCCAACGATGCGTTGCATCTGGAGCGCTGCGCCTTGAAGTCCGGCGCGCTGTTCAATTACCTGAAAATGGCCATCGGCATGCTGCCGTTCATCGGCACGGCAGTGGCCCTGTATGACGCCTGGAACAGCGCCAATCTGGCCGTGGCGGCATTCTTGCGAGGTGAGATCGGCCAGGGTCTGGCCGAGGTGGAGGCGGTGCTGCTGTCACTGATCGATGCAGCAATGGACGTGCTTCCGGGGACGGTCTCGGTCCCCGCAGCCGCACGTCTGGCAACCCGTAGTCGGCAACGTGCAGCACTGGGTAAAACAGCCGCACTGCCGACCTCCTGGCAATGGTCCCGACAGTCACTCGACCGCTTCAAGGGCTACGAGTACGAACACGAAATTTCCCTGGCCGGCCTGCGCGCCAACACCCACGGCGTGTACCGCAACGTCTACCGCCATGCCGATGGCGACTTCATCGTCCGTCAGGGCCGTATCTATCGGGTCCAGCTCAGCGATGCGCCACGCGGTTGGAGACTCTACGGCACGTGGATTCGCGGCTACAAACAGCCGATCGCCCTCGACGAAAGCGGCCAGTGGAACACTCACTACGCAGTGTTCGGCACCGTGATGGAGGGCGGCGGTGCAGGCGGTGGCGCCGTACTCGGGCATCTGGCCGACGGCATGGACCCGCTCTGGCCTGCCCCGATCCGCCAGTGGTTGCCGCGCTGGTGGACTGATCGACAACTGCGCAGACAATTGACCCTGACCAATACCGCCGACGCCTACATCCGGCGCCTCGATACCCAGACCCGCGCCACCAATCAGTTGCTGGAGCACTACCAGAAACTCGCTTTCAGCGAGCGCAAGCCCTTGCAGGCAGCCGTCGACGCGGCGTGCGTCAATGACCTCCACATTGCCATCGCCCAGTACCAGAACCTGACCGAACTTCTGCCCCTGAGCCACGGCCGCAAACGTCTGCAAATCGAGGACATCCGGAGCCGCTGCGCCTGGATCGTGGTAGACCGCGCCATTCAGCGCATCAGCGTCGCCCGCGACCGCTTGCTCGACCACCTGAACCGGATCGACGATCTGGTCGCCGAATCCGACGCCACACGGTTTGACGACATCGCCACCCATATCCAGCTGATGGCTCGGCGCAAGCTGATACGCAAGAAATTCCTCAGCGAGTTCGATCACCTGCATGTGCTCACCGAGCAGGCCAACCTGTGGAATAACCGCATCACCCTCCGCGCCCAGAAAGCCAAAATGGCAAAAGACATGACCGCCATCAACCGTGACCTCGGCCAAAGCACGCACGATTACCTCAGAACCGCGCACCTGCTGGAAATCATTACCCGTTACGACGCTGTCGCCGACCTGTCCTGGGTGTATTTCCATACCCAGATGAAAGGCGCGCGGGTCAAGGTCGGGCGTGCGCTGTTGACCCTGCATCACCTGTCCGAGGTTCACGCCAGTCTGGCCCAGCGCAATCGGGTGATCGAAGATTGCCTTGAGATCTACGCCGGTTTCCGGCGCCAGCTCAACGCCTGGACGCTTGGCTATGCGCAGCATCTGGACCAGGAGCAAATCGGCCTGTTTCTCGATGGTTTGACCAAGGTCGAAGAACAGGCACGCCATGCGATCAGACAACGTCCACCCATCAAGGCGAAAGAGCCTGGCGGCAGGCAACTGTTCGAAACCGAGGACAACCAGTTGCTGATCGGCACAGAGATAATCGATGCCGGCACTCGCCAGAGACGCTTCACCGTGGAAGGCCTCGATGGTTTTCGCGAAACCTGGCTACCGCGCTCCAGCGGCAAGTTTCATCTGCAAGTGCAATCGCCCCCTTCCACACCGTCGCTACCCACCGATGTTCGTCCCTTGCTGGTCGAAGCCAGGCAACGGCTCACCGCTGTCACGGCCTACAGCAACAAGGTGCAGGGCTACGCCCGCCAGAACATGCTGCCGGTAGATCTGGAGCACATGCTTGGCAGCGAAGCCACGGAGTTGAGCACCCGCGCGCAAGCTATCGAGCGGCTGTCGCCGGCCGAGCCGGTGGTGCAGCAATTGCGCGACAAGGCGCGCGATATGCGGCGAGCGGGACGCACCTTGCGCATCGAGCAGTCACTGCGCAGCAAGACGCCCGGTGAAGGCTATCTGGACTATCTGCTGCAAGAGCAAGTGGTGGATATCCGCAAGGAAGGTTCGCTTCGGCCGCTTGGCAAACGCACTGACGGACGCAAGGACTTTCTCCAGGAATATGAGGTGCGCGACCTCACCGCCACCCCGCCAAACACGCTGTGGTACGCACACTTTCACTACACCTCGGACACCGTCCCGTTCCACGACTTCGTCAAAGCTCATCTGAAACTTCCAGCGCAGCGCAATCTAGGCCTGCAATGGCAGCAGGCCCAAGCCGCCAGCGGCGCTCAGGTCGAGGCGATCTGGCGCGGTGATATCGGAAAACCGCTGGGCATCCAGCATTTCGCCAACCTCTAAGACAGAAAAACGGTGGGGCACGCGAGGTGCCCCGCCACACCTTCAGCGGTCGACAGTCCCGCCAACATGAGACAAACTCACCGCCTTCGCCTCGATCACAAATTTTCTTCATGGAGCCATGCGGTGCTTGAAATCCGTCATCTGAAAACCCTGCATGCCCTGCGCGAAGCCGACAGCCTGGTCGACGCCGCCGACCGCCTGCACCTGACTCAATCGGCGTTGTCCCACCAGTTCAAGGAACTGGAGGAGCGCATGGGCATGCCGCTGTTTGTGCGCAAGACCAAACCGGTGCGCTTCACCAGTGCCGGCCTGCGCCTGCTGCAACTGGCGGACGCAACCCTGCCGCTGCTGCGCGCCGCTGAACGTGACATCAGCCGACTGGCCGGTGGCACCGCCGGGCGCCTGCACATGGCGATCGAGTGCCACAGCTGTTTTCAGTGGCTGATGCCGACCATCGACCAGTTCCGCGACGCCTGGCCGGAAGTCGAGCTCGACCTGGCCTCGGGTTTCGCCTTCGCCCCGCTGCCAGCCCTGGCCCGTGGCGACCTGGACCTGGTCGTGACGTCCGACCCCTTGGAAATTGCCGGCATCACCTACGTGCCGCTGTTCACCTACGAAGCGATGCTCGCAGTCGCCAACCAGCACCCGCTGGCGAGCAAACCCTATATCGTCCCCGAGGACCTGCTGACTGAAACCCTGATCACCTATCCGGTGGAACGCGACCGGCTGGACATTTTCACCCGCTTCCTGGAGCCGGCCGACATCGAACCGGCGCAGGTTCGCACCTCGGAACTGTCGGTGATGATGATGCAACTGGTCGCCAGCGGCCGTGGCGTCTGCGGCATGCCGCACTGGGCGCTGCACGAATACAGCTCGCGCGGCTATGTGAAGGCCAAACGACTGGGCGAGAAGGGTCTGTTTGCCACGCTGTACGCAGCGATCCGCGCCGACATGCTGGATGCGCCGTACATGCGCGATTTCCTGCTGACGGCCAAGGACACGTCGTTCTCGACGCTGGATGGGGTCAGCGCCGTACGCTGATGCTGCAAAGCAAAAGATCGCAGCCTGCAGCAACGCCACCTTCACCTGTGTGAGCGGGCTTGCTCGCGAAAGCGTCAAGTCAGGCAAAAATGAGCTATCTGACACACCGCATTCGCGAGCAAGCCCGCTCCCACAGGGGTTCAGTGTGAAATCAAAGTTCGCGCCACATGTGAATCTTGTCGAAGTAGTCTTCGCCTACCCGAACCGCGAGCGGCTCAAGCCCGAACTGGATGAAGCCGCAGCGCTGGTACAGGTTGAACGCGGCGTCGTTGCCGGCGGTGACGGTGAGCTGGATGACTTTCAGCGCAGGATGATTTTGCGCTTCGGCCAGGGCGGCCTGGACCAGTTCATGGCCCAGACCGCGCTGACGAAAATCGGCTGACACGTACATACCGAACAGGGTGGCCTTGTGGCGTGCCTTTTCCCGGGGCTCGAAGGCCAGGCCAACGATGCCGGCCAGCACTCCGGCCTCGAATGCTCCCAGTACCACATCGAGCTTGCTGCTCAGGCGCCCTTCCCACCAGCTCAACGGCATCACCGCGCGCTCGCGCACGCTTGAGGTGAACGCCTGTGGATGGCGATCGTAAGCCTCCAGCATCAATTCGCGGTAGGCCAGCGCGTGGCTGGCGTCGAGCCGTTCGATCCACATGCTCAGGCCGTCCTGCGTTGTTCCAGCATCAGGCGCACAGCCAGGGCACCGAGCACAAAGCCCATGAAGTAGCGCTGGATTGCCAGCCACGTCGGGTTGCGCACGAACCACGAGGCAATGCCTGCCGCAAACAACGCGATCAGCAGATTGACGCTGAAACTGACGCTGATCTGGGTCAGGCCGAGGATGATGCTCTGGGTGAACACCGAGCCGTGTTCGGGGGTGATGAACTGCGGAAACACCGAGAGGTAGAACACCGCGATTTTCGGGTTCAACGCGCTGGTGAGAAAACCCATGGTGATCAGTTTGCGCGACGAGTCCGGCGGCAATTGCTGCGCTTCGAATGGCGAGCGCGCACCGGGTTTGATCGCTTGCCAAGCCAGCCACAGCAGGTACAGCGCGCCGGCCCACTTCAGTACTTCATAGGCCATCGGCACCGCCAGAAACACCGCGGTCAAGCCGGCAGCCGCGGCGAACATATGCACGAAGAATCCACTCACCACGCCGAGCAACGAGGTGACCCCGGCCTTGCGCCCCTGACAGATCGAGCGCGAGATCAGGTAAATCATGTTCGGCCCCGGCGTCAGTACCATCAACAGCGCGGCGGCAGCAAAAATCAGCAGGTCTTGAAGCGGGATCATGGATGACGTCCTGTGCGTGGATGATCAGGCGGTTTCGCTGAGCGAGGCTCGATAAAACGGCAGGATCAGGTCGCGTGTCAATGGCGCCAGCACCAGACCACCGTCAGTGGCCGGATCGATCCAGAGCACTTCCTCGATTTCGGCAGCCGGAGTCACATCGGTGTCGATAGTCAGTTGAAAGATCTGGGCCTGAACAACAAACCCCGGCTCGTTGGCGGCGGGCGCCGAGAACTGGCCGAGAAAAGACGCCTGCGCCGGATCGATCTGCAGGCCCAGCTCTTCCTCCAGCTCACGGGCCAGCGCGTGCACCGGCAACTCATGCGCTTCGATCTTGCCGCCCGGTTGCATGAACGCCGTGGTGCCGCGCTTGCGCACCAGCAGGGTCTGGCCTTCAGTGTTGAGCAACAAGGCGGCGGCAATACGGATAAGACGTGGAGGTGCAACGGATGCAGAGGTCATGGGTCAGCCACCGGCCTGGAAAAACCGCAAGGATCCCATGCCCGCCCAAGGACGTCACCTCGCAGATCACTCCCCCAGGGCCTTGAGCGCGGCTTCAACCTCCTCCGGCACTTTGACGAAAATCTTGTACTTGCCACCCTCCATGGCTTCGAAAGCAATCAGCTTTCCCACCAACAGTGCGCTGAGGATCTTGCCGGCATTGAGCAGCAACATGCCGTTATCGGCATTCAGGTTGCGCGCCAGAATCATCCCTGCGGCCAGATCCCGAGTGGTCAGCACCTTGACCGATGGATCGGCCAGCGTGACGTCGCTGAGGAATGCAGCACACACCTGAATGAAATCTTCGACCAGATCAGGATCGTACAAACGCCCGGCGTACTGACGCAGGTACAGCAGCGCTTCGTCGCTGTTCATCTGCCGTTCGAGGATCAAGCCACGCTGCAACTCGACAAAATCCACCGCCAGTTTCAGCAGGCGTGAACCGAACGGAATACCCTCGCCCTTGAGCCGGTCGGGAAACCCGCTGCCGTCCCAGCGTTCCTGATGATGCAGGATCAGACGAGCCGCATCCTTCATCGGGTCCAGCGTCATGAGCAACGATTCGCTCTGCTTCGGGTAACTGCGATAACGCTCGCGATCGGTATGGCGCAGCAAATCCGAGGGCGTGACCATCATGCCGTCGGTCCAGCTCAGCTTGCCGACGTTGTACAACGCCGCGGCCATGGTCAGGTCGCGGCTGGTGGCCTCGTCCAGGCCGTGCTGTTTGCAGTAGCTGCGCACCAGTTCGATGATCTGCCGGTTGGTCTGCTTGGCAGGTGGTAAACGCAGATTGGCCAGCAGCGAGAACACTTCAGTGCCGGTGACATAGCTGTGTTTGAGCTCTTCGTAAGCCAGATCGAGCATGTCGGCGGTTTGCTGCAGTTCGGCCGTGCGCGCCGCCACATGCTTTTCCAGGGTGCTGTTGAGCAATTTGAGCTGATCGTTCTGCACCTGGGTCAAGCGCTCCAGACGCTGGCGTTCCTGCTCGGAATGCTGGTGCTCGAGGGACTGACGCAGGATCAGCACCAGCTCCTCGTCATTCCACGGTTTGCTGATGTAACGGTGAATTTGCCCATCATTGATGGCTTTGATGATCGCCCCCGGGTCGGCATAACCGGTGAGCATGATCCGCGCAGTCGCAGGATATAGCTGACGGACATGGGCCAGTAACGAAGCCCCGTCCATGCTCGGCATGCGCGCATCGCTCATCACCAGGTTCACCGGCTGCTGCGCGAGCATGTCGAGCGCCTGGGCACCACTGGTGGCCAACAGAACTTCATAGGGCTGACCGCGCAGCAGGCGGCGCAGGCTGTTGAGGATCGATTCCTCGTCATCGACCAGCAGCACCGTCGGTCGATGCGTCGGCAACGGGGCGGATTGCTCTTCCATGGCATGGCCTCAAGCGAAAACAGAGGTTAACGACGCACCGACCGACCGCCGCACTGGCCCGCACCTGAGTCAAAGGCTAGATGAATTTTCAGTGCATTCACGCAAATCTTCACTCGGGGCCCAACGCGCAGTAACGAGGGGCCGACTATGCTGAACACGGCGCAGGACTCCATCGGCTGTCGAACAGGCAAATGGCGAGGGAAAAGGATGCCCCGGATGACCACAGCACGCCTCTTCGTGGGGGGTGCGACATGAACCTGCCAATCGCGCAGATCAATCGCCGCGTGCTCATCGTCGACGACAGTCCGGCGATTCATGGCGATTTCGCCAAGATTCTCAGCCCGGTCATCCCCGGCGACGATGGCTTGGGCGAAACCGAGAATCTGTTGTTCGGCAGCCCATCCGCCAAACAAACCCAACACTTCGAACTGGACTCGGCTTTTCAGGGCCGCGAAGCGCTGGACAAACTCGAAGCCGCGCTGGCTGAAAACCGCCCGTACGCCATGGCCTTCATCGACATGCGCATGCCACCAGGCTGGGATGGCCTGGAGACCATCGAACGGCTGTGGCAAGTCGACCCCAAGCTGCAAGTCGCGCTGTGCACGGCCTATTCCGACTATTCCTGGGAAGACATCGACCGGCGTCTGGCCCTGAACGACAGGCTGCTGATCCTGAAAAAGCCCTTTGACGCGATCGAGATCCGGCAGATGGCCAGCGCCCTCACGGTCAAATGGCAAATGACCGAAGACGCCGAACTGAAGATGAACCTGCTGGAAAACGCCGTGCAGGAGCGCACCCGCGAGCTGTCCGACGCTAACATCATTGTGCAGAACAGCCCGACCATCCTTTACCGGTTGCGCGGTGATCCCTCGTTTGCCCTGATGTACATCTCTCACAACATCACCCGTTACGGGCATGTCGCCGCCGACCTGGTGCGCTCGCCCAACTGGGCTCAGGAACTGATTCATCCGGACGATCAGGCAAGCGTCGATGCCGCCATGGCCCGAGTGCTGGATCGGCATGCGTCGGGCGCTTCCATCGAATTCCGGATGCGCACCGGCCAGGGAACCTGGCGCTGGGTGGAGAACCGCTACATCCCGGTGCGCGATCATGATGGCCGACTACTGGAAGTCGAAGGCATCATTCTCGACATCACCGAACGTCGCGTGGCCGAGGACAAACTGGCGTTGCTGGCCCGCTCCGATGGCCTGACGGGCCTGGCCAATCGCGCCACACTGATCGAACGCCTGCATCAGGCGTTTGCCGCCGCGCGACGGGGCGCCATGCCGTTTGCAGTGTTTTATCTGGATCTGGACCACTTCAAGCGGATCAACGACACCCTGGGACACCCGGTTGGCGATCTGCTGCTGCAGGAAGTCGCCCGGCGCATCAAGTTCGGCGTGCGCGAAAGCGACGTGGTGGCGCGCCTGGGCGGCGACGAGTTCGCCATCCTGCAACTGGACGTCAGTGACCCGACCCAATCGGCCACGATGGCCGCCAACATCCGCGACACACTGCTGGCGCCCTACAACCTGGCCGGTAATGCGCTGCACATTTCAGTCAGCATCGGCATCAGCAGTTACAGCGACCTCAGCCTCGATGCCGACAGCCTGCTCGGGCAGGCCGATATGGCGCTGTACCGCGCCAAGGAAATGGGCCGCAACCAGTATCACTTCCACTCTGAGGAGATCTCTCGGGAAGTGGCCGAGCGCATGACCCTCGTCAGCGAATTGATGACCGCCCTTGAAGGCAATGAGCTGCGGCTGCATTACGCGCCAGAAGTTGATCTGCACAGCGGCAGGATTCTGGGCATGGAAGCGCAAATCCTTTGGCAACATCCCCGTCTCGGCCTGCTGCCGGCATCCGAATTCGTGCCGATAGCGGAGAAAACCGGCGCGATCATTCCTCTCGGGCGCTGGGTGCTGGATCACGCCTGCCACCAGATGCATCTGTGGCGTAATGAAGGGGTGGCGCCGCCGGTGATGGCGATCAAGATTTCCCTGGCGCAACTCAAAAGCGGCCCGGAACTCATCTACAACGTGCTGCGCACCACCGCCCGCTGGGAACTCGCCCCCTGGGATCTGCGCTTCGATGTCACTGAAGCCACGCTGGCCCAGACCAAGTGGACGCACAACGATGCATTGCCGCGCCTGCGTGAACTGGGCGTGACCATCGCCATCGATGATTTCGGCACCGAGTACTCCTCGTTCGATTACCTGAAAACCTACCGGGTCAATCACCTCAAACTGGCCCAGAGTTTCATCGACAGTGCGACTCAGGATGTGACCGGTGCCAACGCGCTGCGCGCCATCGTCAACTTCGCCCGGGATCTGAATATCGGCATCATTGCCGAAGGTCACACGCCACTGAGTCGGCAGGATACCCCCAACGCCGGGGCTCCGCTGCCCAGCGCACAAGGCCTGTATTTCAGCGAGGCGGTCAGCGCCGAGCAGGCTGGACGACTGCTCAAGGACGGCCCCCGTCCGACTCCCTCCCCGAAGGAGGATGAGGCATGAAAGCCCCCTTTCCCCAGACCAACCGCCGCATCCTGATCATTGATGACACGCCAGCGATTCACGATGACTTTCGCAAAATCCTCGCCCCGCTGGCTGAGGACCAGGCCGATCTGCATCAACTGGAACAGACGCTGTTCAGTACCCGCCAGGCGCCACACTTGAGCTTCCAGCTCGACTCTGCCTATCAGGGTCAGGAAGCCCTGGCCCTGGTCAAACACGCGCTGGCCAGTGGCAGCCCCTATGCGCTGGCCTTCATCGACATGCGCATGCCGCCCGGCTGGGACGGCCTGGAAACCATCGAGCAACTGTGGCGGGTCGATCCGAACCTGCAAATTGCCTTGTGCACCGCCTACAGCGACTACAGCTGGGAGGCGATGGCCGAACGGCTGGAGTTCGGCGACCAGTTGCTGATCCTGAAAAAGCCGTTCGACAGTCTGGAAATCCGCCAGATGGCCAACGCCCTGACCTGGAAGTGGCAACTGGCACAGGATGCGGCGTTGAAGATGCTCAGCCTGGAGCGAACCATCGAGGCGCGGGTGCATGAATTGCTCAAAGTCTCGCACCTGCTGCAATACGACAGCCTCACGGGGCTACCCAACAGCACCCTGCTGGGTGATCGCCTTAGCCAGGCCCTGGCCGTGTGCCGGCGCCATGACAAACAACTGGTGGTGATGTTTCTCGGCCTGGATCGCTTCAAACGCATCAACAATGCGCTGGGCCATCCGGCGGGCGACGAGATGCTCAAGCGGACCGCGCGGCAACTGTTGTCCTGCGTGCGTGACTCGGACTCGGTGTTTCGCTACGGCTCCGACGAATTTGTGGTGATCCTCGGCGACATCAACCACCCGCAGCAAACCCATGGCATCGCCGAAAAGCTGCTCGCTGCCATTCGTCTGCCGCAGACGATTGCCGGCCATGACGTCAGCGTCAGCGCCAGCCTGGGCATCAGCATCTATCCCGATGACGGACTGGAGGCGATCGAGCTGATCAAGAAGGCCGAGACCGCGATGCGCAACGTCAAGGAGCACGGCTCCGACAACATCGGCTTCTTTATCGAGGCCATGAACCAGCACGCCAGGGAACAGCACAGCATCGAATCGGGCATTCGCCGCGCCCTGCACGAGCATGAATTCGTCCTGCACTATCAGCCGAAAATCGAGCTGCGCACGGCCACAGTGGTCGGTGCCGAAGCGCTGGTGCGCTGGCAAAAACCGGGGCATGGCTGGGTCTACCCTTCGGACTTCATCCCGGTGGCCGAGGACAGCGGCCTGATCGTGCCGCTGAGCAAATGGGTCCTGGCTGAGGCCTGTCGTCAGACCTGTGCCTGGCAAGCGGCCGGGCTGCCTTCGATTCGTATGTCGGTCAACATGTCGCCCATCGATTTTCGCCAGCGTGACTTCGTCGAAGGCGTCGAGCGCGTGCTCAAACAGACAGGTCTGGCGCCCGAATGGCTGGAGCTGGAAATCACCGAAGGCGTTCTGATGCAAAACGTCGACGCGACGATGACTGCGCTCAATCACCTGAAGGCGCTGGGCACCCATCTGGCCATCGACGACTTCGGCACCGGCTATTCCAGCCTGAGCTACCTGCGCCGGTTTCCCATCGATGTGCTGAAGATCGACCAGTCGTTCATTCGCGGCCTGAGCGACGACCGCAACGATGCCGCGCTCGTGAGCGCCATCATCAACCTGGGCAAGGATCTTGGGTTGAAGGTCATCGCCGAGGGCATTGAAACCGCCGAACAACTGGCCTTTCTCCAGGCGCATCACTGCGAGGAAGGTCAGGGCTACTTTTTCAGCAAAGCCCTGCCGGCAGACGCGTTTGCTCGCTTGCTGGCCGGCACCGAGCCTGCGCCGTGGACGATTTGATCAACACCTTAAACCGGCCTTGAGTCAGGGAGACGATTGCCGATGAGCCTTTTCCACCACGCCATGGCGTTGCTGCTGTGCGGACTCTGCGCCGGGGCCAGTGCCGATCCGCTGGACGAGCCCCTCAAACCCTTGCCCGGAGTGCCGCAGCAGGATGCCCGGCGCGTGGAACTCGGGAAGCGGTTATTCCACGAGCCACGGTTATCGATCAACAACACACTGTCCTGCGCCAGTTGCCACCAGCTGGACAAGAACGGTGCCGACAGCCGTACCTTGTCGCTGGGCTTCGACGGCAAACCGGTGGCCGTCAACACGCCGACCGTGTTCAACGCCGCCCTCAACTTCCGCCAGTTCTGGGATGGCCGCGTCGAGACGCTGGAGGAGCAAAGCAACGTCGTCATCACCAGTCCGCATGAAATGGGCAGCGACTGGAGCACCGTTATCGAGCGGATCGCCAACGACCCCGACTACCATCGCGATTTCGCCGCCACCTACCCGGACGGCGTGACCAAGGCCAATGTCCAGCAGGCGCTGGCCAGTTTCGAACGCACCTTGCTGACGCCCAACTCACGCTTCGATCAATACCTGCTGGGCAACACCGACATCCTCACCCTGGAGGAGAAGTACGGTTACCAGCGCTTCAAGGAATACGGCTGCATCGCCTGCCATCAGGGGGTGAACATCGGCGGCAACATGTTCCAGAAGTTCGGTGTGTTCGGCGATTACATTGCCGACCGCGGCAACCCGACGGTGGCCGATCAGGGCCGCTTCAACGTCACCGCCGACGAAGCGGACCGGACCGTGTTCAAGGTGCCGAGCCTGCGCAATGTCGCGATCACCGCACCGTATTTGCACGACGGTTCGGCGGCCACTCTGGAACAGGCCGTGGATGTAATGTTCAAGTATCAGTTGGGACGCGTACCGAGCGATGAGGACAAACGACTGATCATTCTGTTTCTCACGACTCTCACCGGCCAATGGGCAGGCAAGCCATGATCAACATCTCGCGGCGACGCAGCCTGTTGTTACTGACCCTGGTCGCCCTGGCGCTGGCCTCGATCCTGTTGTTTCTGTACTTCAAATCCAGCTCCGACCAGACCATGACGTACACCGAGTCGCGGGATCTGATCCGGCAGATCAAACAGCAGAATTCGCAGTGGGAAAACGAAATTCTCAAGGCCCGCGTGGCACTCACCCACAACTACGACCCGCTGGTCTCGCCGATGAACGAGATGAACCGGCTTTGGGAGCGCTTCGACGCGATAGAGTCCGGGCATGGTCGCAACGACTCGGCGCAATGGAACGACGCGCACGAGGGCTACCTGCAGGCGATGCAGGAAAAGACCCGTCTGGTCGAACAGTTCAAATCGCACAACGCACTGTTACGCAATTCCCTGGCCTTTTTGCCCACCGCTGAAGACGACATCCAGGAGCAACTGGCCAACCTGTCGGACCTGGATAAGTTACAGCTGCAAAACATCACCACCGATACCTACGACCTGCTGCTCAGCGCACTGGAGTTCGCCCAGGTCACCTCCGACGACAGGGCCGCCGACATCGAGGTCGGCCTGAACAAACTGAAGGTGAACGCACAACGCCTGCCGCCAGCCTTTCAGACCCCGGTCATGATCATGAGCAACCACATCACCCTGATTGCTCGCGAGCAGCCACTGGTCAATCAGTTGCTCGAAAGCATCGAAAACATTCCCGTGGCCGACCGCCTCGACAACATCACCACCATGCTCGATCGCGATCAGCAGCGCGCCGATCTGGTCGACCGCCAATACCACTTCTATCTGCTGCTGTTCTCGGTCCTGTTGATGCTGTCGCTGGTGTGGCTGGGCATCCGCCTGATCGGCAGTTTCGCCGAGATCAACCGGGTCAATAGCGCCCTGCACACCGCCAACGATGCCTTGGAGCAACGGGTCGAGGAGCGTACCCGGGAACTCAGGGATGCCCAGAGCGAACTGCTCGGCGCAGCTCGTCAGGCCGGCATGGCGGAAATCGCCACCAACGTGCTGCACAACGTCGGCAACGTACTCAACAGCGTGAACATCTCCAGCGACCTGATCGCACGCAAGCTACGCACCAGCAAGGCCCAGGGCCTGGGCAAAGCCATGCAACTGATCAACGAGCATCCGCATGACCTCGGTGCGTTCCTCAGCGAAGACGCCAAGGGCAAATTGCTCCCCGGCTACCTCAACCAACTGGTGGGCGCGATTGCCCAGGAACAGCAGGAAGTGGTCGACGAGTTGAACCAGATGAACAAAAGCGTCGATCACATCAAGGACATCGTCGCCACCCAGCAGTCCTATGCCGGCGCCAACAGCATGACCGAACCGCTGTTCATCAACGAATTGCTCGAAGACGCGTTGCGCATGAACGCCGGGGCCCTGACCCGGCACCATGTCACAGTGGTCCGCGAGTACGCCGACGTGCCGCAGGTGATGGGCGACAAACACCGCTTGCTGCTGATCCTGATCAACCTCATCAGCAACGCCAAATACGCGATGTCCGACCTCAGCAACCGCCCCCGCACCATGACCCTGGCGGTAAAAATCGCCGATGACAGCTTTCTCGAAATCAGCGTCAAGGACGATGGCGAAGGCATCGCGCCGGAAAACATGACGCGTATCTTTGCCCACGGTTTCACCACCCGCAAGGAAGGCCACGGCTTCGGTCTGCACAGCTGCGCCCTGGCCGCCATCGAGATGAACGGACACCTCACCGCGCACAGTGATGGTCCGGGTAAAGGTGCGTTGTTCACCTTGCAGATTCCCCTGATCAGCGTCACGGAGAACGCATGAGCGAGCTTTCGAACCGCCGCATTCTGCTGATCGACGACATGCCGTCGATTCATGAAGACTTCCGCAAGATTCTCGCCCCGGATGCCGCGCATTCGCTGGAACTGGACGAAATGGAGGCCGCATTGTTCGGTGCACCGGCACGCCCCCAGCGCCCGCTATTCGAGCTCGATTCCGCCTACGGCGGCGAAGAAGGTCTGGGCAAGCTGGTGCAGGCCTTGCAGGAACAACGCCCCTACGCGCTGGCCTTCGTCGACATGCGCATGCCCGATGGCTGGGATGGCGCGAAAACCATCGAGCATCTGTGGCAGCAGGACCCGCTGTTGCAAGTGGTGGTCTGTACCGCCTACTCGGATTATTCCTGGGATGAACTGCTGGAGCGTCTGCAAGCGCATGACCGCTTGCTGATTCTGAAAAAGCCGTTCGACAACATCGAAGTGCAGCAGATGGCCAACACCCTGCTGACCAAATGGCAGATGACGGAACGGGCCTCGTTGCAGATGCATCACCTGGAACATCTGGTCGATCAGCGCACCGCCCAGTTCAAGCAGGCCAGCGAAGAGCTGCAGCGAGAAATCGATGAACGCAAGCAACTGGAAGGTCAGCTGGTGCAGTCGGAAAAACTCGCTTCACTGGGCCAACTGGCGGCGGGCGTGGCCCATGAGATCAACAACCCGATTGGCTTCATCTCCTCCAACCTCGGCACGCTGGATGGCTACTTCAAACAATTGCTGAGCCTGTTCGATGCGTTCCAGACACTCGGGCACGCTTTGGACAACGAGTCCGTGGCGCGGCTTGAGCAATTGCGCCGAGACATTGATCTGGATTTTCTGCTCGAAGACATCCCGGTGCTGATCCGCGAATCCAAGGAAGGCATAGGCCGGGTCGGACAGATCGTGAAGGACCTGAAAGACTTCTCCCGGGTCGATACCAATCAGCAATGGCAGTGGGCCAATCTGCAACAAGGCATAGAGTCGACCCTGAACATCGTCGCCAGCGAACTCAAGTACAAGGCCGATCTGATCAAGGAGTATCAGCCACTGCCGGACATCGAGTGCCTGCCGTCACAAATCAATCAGGTAATCATGAACCTGGTAGTCAACGCGGCTCAGGCCATGGGCCCCGAGCGCGGCACCATTACCTTGCGCACCGGGCAACAACAGGACACGGCCTGGGTGGAAGTCGCCGACACCGGCGCGGGGATCGCGCCGGACATCCTGCAAAAAATCTTCGATCCGTTTTTCACCACCAAACCGGTCGGCCAGGGCACCGGGCTTGGCCTGTCCCTGTCCTACGGCATCGTGAAAAAGCACGGTGGCGACATTTCGGTACGCAGCGAACCGGGCGTGGGCACGACCTTTCGCGTCGAATTGCCGATGCGCCAGAGCCGGCCCGCGGCCTGAAGACGCCTCAGGTCGCTTCCTGGAAATCCATCTCCGGCGGCTGACGACGAAAGCCGCCGGTAAGTACCGCCAGATACACCACGCCCACCGCCAGCCAGCTCAGGCCCAGATACACCGCCAGGTGATCCAGGCTGACCATCAGCCACAAGTCCGCCACCAGCCCGATAAACGGACACACCAGAAACAGCAGCAGTTCGCGCGGGCCTTTTTTCTCGCCACCGATCCAGTAATGGAAGATCACCGACAGGTTGACCAGGCTGAACGCCAGGAATGCGCCGAAGTTGATGAACGAAGTGGACGTGGTCACGTCAAGTTTCAGGGCCAGCAACGCCACCACCGCACACAGCAGGATGCTGTTGACCGGTGTACCGAAGCGCGCGTGCAAGGTGCCGAAAAACGACTTGGGCAACACGCCGTCGCGGCCCATGGCAAATAGCAGGCGTGAGCCGCTGGCCTGAGCGGACAACCCCGAGGCGAACTGGCCGACGATCAGGCCGATGAGGAAGATCGAGACGAACAGATCGCCGCCGATATTGCGCGCAATTTCATAGGCCGCCGAGTCGACGCTGTCGAACTGGAACGACGGGTGCGCGATCTGCACAAAGTACGACACACCGACGAAGATCAGACCGCCGATCAGCGTGATCAACATGATCGCCAGTGGGATGGTGCGGCGCGGGTCACGGGTTTCTTCGGTCAACGTACTCACGGCGTCGAAACCGAGGAACGAATAGCAGGCAATCGCCGCGCCGCTCATGATCAGCGGCATCTGCATGTCGCCGTTGAAGAACGGTTTGATCGACCACAGCGGCGTACTCGCATCGCCCCCCACGTAGTGCACGCACAAGGTGACGAAAGCGATCAGCACCAGAAACTGCACCAGCATCAGCAAGGCGTTGATACCGTTGGCCAGTTTCAGGCCAATGATGTTGATCGCACTGGTGATTCCAATGAAGGCCAGCACCCAGATCCACTGCGCAATCGAGGGGAACGCCGACCCCAGGTACGCCGCGCCGATCAGCCAGATCGCCATCGGCAGAAACAGGTAATCGAGCAGCACCGCCCAACCGGCGATGAAGCCAAGTTTAGGGCTGATCGCCTTGCGCACGTAGCTGTAGGCGGAACCGGCGACCGGGAACGCGGCGGCCATGCGTCCGTAGCTCATGGCGGTGAAGAACATCGCCACCAGTGCTGCCAGATAGGCGGCCGGGACCATGCCGGCGGTGGATTGAGCGAGGATGCCGAAGGTGCCGAGAACAATGATCGGCGTCATGTAGGCGATGCCGAACAGCACCACCGACCCTAATGACAGGGTGCGTTGCAAACGAGCCATGAGCGACTTACTCCGAATTTTATTGGATTTATGGCAGAGCCGAGTTCGGCGAATGTTTCGGGTACGTGTGTTGTTGTTTTTGGATCAAACAGGTGTGTTGTCTGGGCGGGCCTCTTCGCGAGCAGGCTCACTCCTACAGGGTGTACGCGGTCGATGCAGGAGTGAGCCTGCTCGCGACAGGGCCGGTACAGTCGATGAAAAAAATCGGATCAGCGCGAAGGAATCAGCAACTCACGCAAACCGCAGGCGTGCGCCAGCACCTCCCCCGGCAGCTTCAAGCGCTGGTCATCCAGATAGCGGTAATCCTTGCGCGCAATCTCCAGTTGAGCGAAATCCAGCTCGACGCTGAACTGCCCTTCTTCACGCCCGGCCTCGAACAGCAACGTCCCCAGCGGATCGACCAGCGCACTGCCGCCGGCGAACATCAAGCCGTCATCCCCGGCCTCGACGCGGTTGACCATCAGCGCAAACGCCTGATTCTCCTGGGCGCGGGCCATGATCGCGGTACGGTGGGTCGGCGCGTACGGGTCCATGTTGCCGTTGGTCACGATCAGCAACTCGGCGTCCAGTTGCGCCAACGCACGGGCGGACTCGGGGAATTCGATGTCGTAGCAGATCAACAACCCGACCCGTACTCCGTTCCACAGGCACGTGGCATAGCGGTCGCCGGCCTCGAACACGCCGCGATCCGAGGCCCAGAGGTGGGTCTTGCGGTATTTCAGGGCAATGCCTTCGGGGGTGATCAGCAGCGTGGTGTTGTAGAAACGACCGTTGTCGTTCTCGGCCATGCCGATCACCACGCCGATGTTGCGCTGGCGGGCGGCGGCCAGCACGGCGCCGACGGTCGGGCCGTCCACCGGCTCGGCGATCTGCGCCACAGTGTCGGCGGTCGGGAAGCCCATCAGGTGGGTTTCCGGGAACACGATCAATTGCGTGTCGGCAGCACACGCCGCAATCGCCGCGAGGGCGCGTTCGAGGTTGTACGCCGTGTCTTTGTCACGGCCCGCCAGTTGGGCGAGTTCGACTTTCATGAAGATTCCTTGTGATGAGCATCGGGCGCTGAAAGATTGCCCGGTGGCTGTCTGTGGGCCAGTATGCGCAGCAAGCAACCGGTCAGGGAATCACGCGGCCGGGGTAACCCGATAGGGGTAGATCCATGACCGTTTCGTTTGATGACATCACCTGGCACCGCGCCGTCGGCCAACTGATCGACGCGCTCGACAAGCCCAATTTCTGGGCGCAACTGGTGCGCCTGCTCGACCAGTACGTGCCGTTCGATAGCTGGGTGGCGCTGCTGTTCAGCGCCGATCAGCACCCGCAGGTCTTCGCCGAATGCCCTGGCGAGGACGGCAGTCCCGACCAATTGTTTCAGGATTATCTGCGCGGGTTGTATCTGCTCGACCCGTTCTACATCGCCTGCCGCGAGCAGTCGCGCACCGGGTTGTACCGCCTGTCCGAGGTGGCGCCGGAGCATTTCGAGCTGACCGAGTATTACCAGCGATACTTTCGTCTGAATGTGGTCGCCGACGAAATCCAGTTCAATTGCCAGCTCGAAGGCGAACGCACGCTGTGTCTGTCGCTGGGCAGTGAAAAACGTTTCACTGGCGAACAGATCGCTTTGCTGTCTTTGATCCAGCCGTGGGTGCTGGGCCTGTTGCGCCAGCGCCTGCCGTACGAGATCAACGAAACCGTAGCCCTCGCTGCCGTGCCTGCACCGGCCGACTGGCGGGTGCAACTGGAAGCGTCGGTGCAGCAACTCAAGGGCGCGCAACTGACCGCCCGGGAGCTGGATGTCGGGCGTTTGATGCTCAGCGGTTGCTCCAGTAAAGAAATCGCCCGTAAGCTGGAAATCTCCGTAGAAACCGTGAAAGTCCATAAGAAACACATGTACAGCAAGCTGGGAATCAAATCCCAGTCCGAGCTGTTTTCGATTTTTCTCCAGGCACAAAATGCCTGACTGCAACGTGCAACAGCTTTTGTGGGAGCGGGCTTGCTCGCGAAGAGCCCATCACTTCCAACATTGATGCATCTGGCACAGCGCTTTCGTCGGATCGCCGCCCGGAGCAAGCCCGCTCCCACAGGGGACCTGCGTTGCTGAATTTATTGAGTCCGAACCCAAGGAAACCGTATGAGCCTGTCACTCCTGAGCCGCTACGCCTTCTTTGCCGTCTGCGTGATTTTCACCCTCGCCAGCCTGCCCTTTCTCGACCACGACTGGCTGTGGCCGATCACCGCCGTCACCGGTGTGCTGAGCCTGCTCGGTCTGTTCGACCTGATGCAGAGCCCGCACGCAGTGCGCCGCAACTACCCGATCCTGGGCAACATCCGCTATCTGGTCGAAGGCATCCGCCCGGAAATCCGCCAGTACCTGCTCGAATCCGACAGCGATGCCCTGCCCTTCTCCCGTGCCCAACGCTCACTGGTGTACTCGCGAGCGAAGAATGAAAGCGCCGACAAACCGTTCGGCACGCTGATCGACGTGTATCAGTCGGGCTTCGAATTCATCGGCCACTCGATGCGCCCGGCGCCGTTGAGCGACCCGAACAGTTTTCGCGTCACCGTCGGCGGCCCGCAGTGCACCCAGCCGTATTCGGCGTCGGTGTTCAACATCTCGGCGATGAGCTTCGGCTCGCTCAGCGCCAATGCCATCCGTGCGTTGAACCAGGGCGCCAAGCTCGGCAACTTCGCCCATGACACCGGCGAAGGCAGCATCAGTCCGTATCACCGCGAAAACGGCGGCGACCTGACCTGGGAGCTGGGCAGCGGCTACTTCGGCTGCCGCACCAGCGACGGCCGTTTCGACCCGGAGCGCTTCGCCACCCAGGCGCAGAACCCGCAGGTGCGGATGATCGAAATCAAGATGAGCCAGGGCGCCAAACCTGGCCACGGCGGGATTCTGCCCAAGCACAAGGTGACACAGGAAATCGCCGACACCCGCGGCATCCAGATGGGCGAAGACTGCATCTCGCCGTCACGCCACAGCGCGTTTTCCACACCGATCGAGATGATGCATTTCATCCAGCAACTGCGTGAACTGTCCGGCGGCAAGCCGGTGGGCTTCAAGTTCTGCCTCGGTCATCCGTGGGAGTTCATGGGCATCGCCAAGGCCATGCTGGAAACCGGCATCCTCCCGGACTTCATCGTGGTCGACGGCAAGGAAGGTGGCACCGGCGCTGCGCCCGTGGAATTCACCGACCACATCGGCGTGCCGATGCGCGAGGGCCTGCTGTTTGTCCATAACACCCTGGTCGGCCTGAACCTGCGCGACAAGATCAAGCTCGGCGCCAGCGGCAAGATCGTCAGCGCCTTCGACATCGCCAGCGTGCTGGCCATCGGCGCCGACTGGGCCAACTCGGCGCGCGGCTTCATGTTCGCCATCGGCTGCATCCAGTCGCAAAGCTGCCACACCAACAAATGCCCGACCGGCGTCGCCACCCAGGACGCCCTGCGCCAGCGCGCCCTCGTCGTCCCGGACAAGGCCCAACGCGTCTACAACTTCCACCGCAACACGCTCAAGGCACTGGCCGAAATGCTCGCCGCCGCCGGCCTGGAGCATCCATCGCAACTGTCGGCCAAACATCTGGTACGGCGCATGTCGGCGACTGAAATCAAACTGTTCTCGCAGCTGCATGTGTTTCTGAAACCGGGGGAATTGCTCACTGGGGAAGTGAACGGCGAGTTCTATTCGCGGATGTGGCAGATGGCGCGGGCGGACAGTTTTGAGCCGCAGGAGATAGCGGCAGCTTAAGCATGGAATTTGTGCCGCCCCGTGCTGGGGCCGGCACTGATTCTGGAGTAAACAGGTACGCTGAAATATCCCCCCCATACAAGGTGAGCGAAGGCGCCCGATCTTTCGCGAAAAGCGGTCTGTCTGCAGACAGGTCACTGTCCGTAATCCACCAGATTCTTTGGCTGCGACAGTCCAGAACTGTCACGCCATCCAAATAGCTGCTAGCGACCGGATCATTGATCAGGCTAAAGACGCCACGGCGAGTGAAGCGCAAAAAATCATCTATCGAAGAATGGATTTCAAACTTTGGATTAATTGAAGTGTTGCTGTAATAGGCAAATGTCGGAAACCAGAAAGGATTGGACATGATGATCTCATCCTTCGGGCGAACCACTTGATTTAACTGCAATATCAATTGGGAGAACCCCGACTCTCTACGCGGATCCGTTCCATTCAATCCATCGGTTTGCCGATATATTTCGGTCAGACCACACAGTTGCCCAACGATGAAAAACACTAATGCCGCACTGGCCCACAGCGGCCAGCGTCGGAATAAAACATCCAGCGCCATACCTGTAATCATCGCCAAAGCAGGTGCTGTAAACACCAGATATCGCGGTACAAATAACGGAAGAAACAGGGCAATCAGATAAAGAACTGTCACCGGAACGAAGAAGTAGCCGACCAGCAATACACGGAATCGCCGCTCACCCGAGTTGCCCACAACGGCAATACAAGCGCACAGCAGCATTAACGCAAAGGGCAACAAGTGCCAAATCGACTGCTTCGAAGAGTCATCGCCCATCACGGTGAACTGCCAGACGAGACTCAAAGCCCCCTGAAGAGTCGCAGGCTTGATCCAATCCAGAGTGGTCGTATCCGCAAGCTGGTTGAGCAAAGAAGGAACCCAGGGCAAATACCAGAACACAACAGCGCTGTTAACAATCAACCAGCGATCAGCCGCAATGGCGGTTCCGTTACCGGTCACTCGGCTCTGCCACCAGAACAACCAATGCACCAGTACGCATAGCCCTGCAAAGTAATGGGTATAAAACGCAGCAGTCATGAGCAGTACATAAACCACCGCGTAGCGTTTTTGCTCTGGCGCCCTCGCCCAACACACCAGTGCCACGGTGGCGCTCATCAGCAAGAAACCAAGCAGGGCGTACATCCTGACTTCCTGGCTATAACGCACAGAAATCGGCAGCAGCGCCAACAGCAACGCGGCGATCCAGGTGGCCCGGCGGGTCGCAATCAGGCTCATCAGCTTGATGCAAAGCAACAATGTGCCGACATCTGCCAGCACACTGAATGCACGAGCCGCCAATGGAGAATCGCCCCACACGATCCCCCAGTAATGCAGCAATACATAGTAGAGCGGCGGATGCACATCCAGCGCAGTCATTGCCCAGATGCGTGTCGGCGTTTCTCGCGCCAGCAGCAGACTGTAGGCCTCGTCATACCAAATAACCGGAACGGTGATTGAGTAGAACCGCACGCCCAGCGCAATCACCAGAACGGCCAGCAGAGCGAGCCGATCGATGCTCGCTGACGCACGCGCTGCGTTGAGCAAAGGAACGGCCAACAAGGGTTTCATCGTTGGCCACGAAACAGCAAAAAGCGGAAAAAGCAGTAACCCAACGTCAGGTTCAGCGCAGTGAACACCGTCACCGTCAGCAAGCCATGCCAGCCACGCATATCGGCAATCGAGCCGATGCCCAAGCTTGCTCCCGCCATCAAACCGATAAACAGCAAATAGCCGAACACCGACATCTTGCTGTCGAAGGTGTAGAGCATGTTCACGTAAAACGAGAACGCCGCCGCCATACAGAATGCGGCGAAGTTACTGGCGGCCTGGGTCAGTCCGACAGCGCTGCACAGGACGAAAAACACCTGCCAGTGGATAAGCGCATCGGCCATTCCAATCACTGTCAGCGCAGGAAATCCTTTCATTGCAGTTCCTTGCCATGGCTTCGTCCGGCTGACTTTCGAAACTAGGGCATGGCACGTGAGCGGTCTACTGTCAGAAATTACAGGTGGGGGGGTGGATTACGACGGGTGGTAAGTCTTACCACTGCAGCAACCTGCCGTGCGGCGGTTCTTTCATGACGATGAAAGCGTAATCGCCAATCAGATAAATCCGGTAATACAGGCTGTCCACCAATGCGGGGAAACCCTGATAGCCAACGTGGGTGGCATTGCGTCGTTCGCGCTCGACGACCACGTTGGTGATGCCCGCTGACGGCAGGTTTTCCGCGAGGACGAAGTAATCGACGTTGAGCAGATAGTGGAGGACCGGCAACCGTTTGAAAGAACCGGCCGCGCTGACCAGCCAGCGATCGGAGTAGCTCACCGACAGGTAAATCCGCTTGGCCTCGCGCAGCTCGCGATGCTCGGCAATGTCGTGGCTCAGGCTGTACAGCGCGCTGTCGGTGAAGGTTTTTTGCAGGGTCAGCACCCGGCCATACGCAAAGGACAGCGAGAGTGCCGCCAGCAGCGGGATCATCAGCAGCAGCGGCAATCGACGGTGCCCCGGTGCCAACGCCAGGTGTGCCAGATAGAACAACCCGACCAGCAACACGCCGAACCCCATCAGGGTCCGCGCACCTTCATTGAAATCACGAAACAGCAGCGTGATCCCGGGCACCAGCAATATCAGCATCGGCAACGTGATCAAGCACGCCAGCAGGGTTTGCCAAAGCGGCTGCCGCCCAGATCGTGCAAGCCGCACGCACCCCATGAGCGCGCACAACACCAGTACGGCGAACACCCACGGGTAGCCGCCGTGAAACAACAGCGCGACTTTTCCCGCTATACGCTCAAGGTTGATGCCGATCTGCAGCAGTGGCTGGCCGTCGAGGGTCAGCAGCTCGGTTTTGCGCAACGTGTCCATGAACGGATAGGCCGTGACGCTGTAGATCAGAATGCCCAGGCCCAATTGCGCGAATTTCCAGCCCAGCATCTGCAGGATCTCCGGCCATCGGGTTGGCCGGTGAACGGCACTGAGCAGTTCCACACAACACAGGCCGACAAATACATTGAGGCTGATCTGATAAAGACCGATCGCCAACGCCAACAGCGCCGATGGCACCAGCCAGCGCTGTATCCGTGACGCGCTATCGAACGTGATCGCGTAGATCACCGCGACCATGCTCAGGGCCATGATCGGGCCGTCGTATTGATAGGACAGGTTTTGCAGCAGGAACGGGTTGTACCAAAGCGGCAACGGCACCAGACAACAGGCCAGCGTCGGTTCAGCGAAGTAGTGAACAGTCAGGCGGCTCAGCGCCAGACTCATCCCCACAGTGGCCAGCAGCAGCGGCAAGGGAAAAATATTCGGTGCGGCGCCGGTGAAAGTCAGCGCCTGATAGAACCAGTCGGCAAACAATCGCCCCTGCCCGGCCCAAGCGTTACCGGCGGCCAGCGTGCGCCAGTTGTCGTCGATGTAGGGGAAGTCGGCGAGGATCAGTGGCAAGACGTACAGCAGTGTTGCGAACAGGAAGAACAGCACGACCTGCCGCTGGCTGAGCTCTCGTTCAAGAAATGCGCTGGTCCTCATGTCTGCGCCTCTGTTCACGGCTGCGCGAGATTGCAAAGTGATACAGGTTTGAGCCTTGCAGCGGGCTTTGTATCGCGCTTTCAGACCGGCGGTTAATACACGGGTGACGCCCATGAAAAAGCCCCGAACCAATGGCCGGGGCTTCGTTGTTGCCGCGCGCTCGACTTACGACATCGAACGTACCGCGCCCTGCGATTCACCGGTCGGTTGCAGCTTGAACACGTAGAACAACACGGTCAGCAGCACCAGGAACACCGGCCCCACATACAACGCCACGCGGGTGTCCGGGAAGTAGGCCATCAAGCCGACCACCAGCACCAGGAACGCCAGCGCACAGTACGAGCTGACCGGGTACAGCCACATCTTGTACTTCAGGCCGGCACGTTCGCTGGCGCTCAGGCCTTTGCGGAATTTCAGTTGCGCCAGCAGGATCATCACCCAGGTCCAGATCGCGCCGAAGGTGGCAATCGACGTCACCCAGACGAAGACTTTCTCAGGCACCAGGTAGTTGAGCAGCACGCCGATCAGCAAGGCGAAAATCGACAGCAGCAGCGCGCGACGTGGCACGCCATTGGACGTCTTGGCGAAACCGGCCGGGGCCTGGCCGTTCTGCGCCAGGCTGTAGAGCATGCGTCCGGTGCTGAAGATGCCGCCGTTGCACGACGACAGGGCCGCGGTGATCACCACGAAATTGATGATGCCGGCGGCAGTCTTGATGCCCAGACGCTCGAAGGTCATCACGAACGGACTGCCCTGGGTGCCAATCTCGTTCCACGGGTAGATCGACAGGATCACGAACAGTGCGCCAACGTAGAACAGCAGAATGCGCCAGAACACCGAGCCGATTGCATCGGGAATGGTCTTCTGCGGGTTCTTCGCTTCACCTGCCGTCAAGCCGATCATCTCGACACCGAGGTAGGCGAACATCACCATCTGCAGCGACATCAGCACACCGGTCACACCGTTGGGCATGAAGCCGCCGTGCGCCCACAGGTTGGAAATCCCCAGCGCGACGCCGTCGTTGCCGAAACCGAACGCGATGATGCCGACGCCACCGATCACCATTGCGATGATGGTGACGATCTTGATCAGGGCGAACCAGAATTCGAATTCGCCGAAGGCTTTCACCGCGATCAGGTTGATCGAGCCCATGCTGATCAGTGCCGCGAGCGCCCAGATCCAGCGTGGTACGTCGGGGAACCAGATGCCCATGTACACGGCGACGGCGGTGATTTCCGCGACGCAGGTCACCAGCCACAGGAACCAGTAGTTCCAGCCGGTGAGAAAGCCCGCCAGCGGGCCGAGGTAGTCCTGGGCGTAGCGGCTGAACGAGCCGGCCACCGGGTTGTGCACAGCCATTTCACCCAGGGCGCGCATGATCACCAGGATCGCCAGACCGCCGAGAATGTAGGACAGCATGATGGCCGGACCGGCCATTTCAATGGCCTTGGCCGAACCCAGGAACAGGCCGACGCCGATACAGGCACCGAGCGCCATCAGGCGAATATGCCGTTCACCGAGTTCGCGTTTGAGCGGGCCGCCGTGAGCGGTCTCGCCATGGGGCAGGTGATTGCCGACTGGCATAGGGATACAACCTCGTCTTGTTATTGGATATGACCACCGAGTGTCGAAGCCTCGACCGATAGGCCGGAGCTTCCCGAAACCGCGCCAGCCTCGTGGGCAAACGCGTCTCGCAGGTCCCAACCTGCAAGATCAGCGGGGCGTGCAGTATAAAAAGCCAATGACAGGGCTTTTCACTATATAAATCACAACATTCAGCGTTAAGTCTCGGCAATAAGCCGGTTTGCGGAGAGATATTACCTGATACCCGTAGGAATATTCACCACAAAAAAAGGCCGCCGAGTATTGCACGACAATGGTGCACCGTCATGCCCCTGCGTGGGTGGTATTGCGTGGTGGATAGCTCTAGCCCGGCCATCTACGCCAACCTGCTCTGATCAGATTCATATTTCCTGTTTTAAAGGGACTCTCTGAGGTGAGGGGATCTATCCCCTCGGCATAGATGAATTGCTTCCCCACAGATGAAGCCTCAAACAACTGCCATCGACTTCAGTTTTGTTCAGACGATTGCCCCAGCACATTTTTTCCCCCATCACCAACCACCGTCTAAGCTTCAGTCAAGTCCGATCAATCTGCGTGAATGGATCAATCGACTATGGGCGCTTTGTGGCAAACCGATTCGAGTAAAGCCGTGGTTCCGACTGAACGTGTGGATGAAGCGCCTGTCCCCCCCAAAAAACGCCGCAACCGGCACGGCTGGAAGGCGTTCTGGTTGTTGCTACTGATTATCGCGATTGTCGTTGGCCTGGCTGCGAGCAAGGAAATGCGCACCTCGCGCTTTCAGTCCCGGGAGCTGAGCCAATACGCAGCGTCGCTCAAATATCAGCTCGAACCCGGCCCCAGCGAAGCCATCCGCTACCCGGGCAACGGGCCGTTCGATTTGCGTCTTGGCTACAGCTCCCTCGATGAATTCCTGCCGCGCCTGCTCAAGCGCGATTACGTGATCACCGAGCAGACACGCTTTTCTCCGGCGCTGCTCAGCTACACCGACAGAGGCCTGTTCGTGCCCTACTCGGAAAAGATTCAGGCCGGGCTGTCGATCACCGATTGCCGTGCCGCACCGTTGTATCAGTACAAGTACCCACAGCAGCTGTATGCGAGTTTTGCAGCGATTCCACCAGTGGTCGTCAGCAGTTTGCTGTTCATCGAAAACCGCTTTCTGCTCGACCCCAGGCAACCGCTGGCCAACCCGGCCGTGGACTGGCCGCGCTTCGGCATGGCAGCGTGGTCGCAAGTGGCGAAGTTGCTGCACCTGCCGGGGCAATCGGCAGGCGGCAGTACGCTGGCCACGCAATTGGAGAAGTACCGGCATTCGCCCGATGGCCTGACGGTGTCCGGCGCCGAGAAGATCCGCCAGATGATTTCCGCCAGCGTGCGCGCCTATCAGCCCGGGCCGCAAACCCTTGGCGCACGGCAGAACATCATTCGCGACTATCTCAACAGCGTGCCGCTCTCCGCCGTACCGGGTCACGGTGAGGTACATGGCATGGCCGAAGGTTTGCGGGTCTGGTACGGCAGCGATTTCAATCAGGCCAATGAACAACTGAACAGCCCGGCCACCGATCCGAAAACCATGGCCGACAAAGGCCTGGCCCTGCGCGAAATGCTCTCGCTGATGATCGCCCAGCGCCGGCCTTCGCATTACCTGACCAAGGGCCGTGAAGAACTTGCCGAGCTCACCGACAGCCACCTGCGTCTGCTCAAACAGGGGGGGGTGATCGACAATGCCCTGGCCGATGCCGCGCTGGCGAGCAAGGTCACCTACCGCGACTGGCAGACGCAGCCGACCATTCAGCCAATCGAAACCAACAAGGGCATCAGCGTCGCCCGCAGCCGGCTGGCAACCATGCTCAATCGCCCGCTGTACGACCTCGACCGCCTCGACCTGTCGGCCACCAGCACCCTGCAGGGCGACTTGCAAACCCAAGCCACCGAGTACCTGAAAAAACTCGCCGACCCCGCGTTTGCCGGGCAGATCGGCCTGATCGGTGAACGCCTGCTCACCCCCACCAGCACCACGCAGGTGCGTTACAGCTTTACCCTGTTCGAACTGACCCCGGACGGCTCGCGGGTGCGCGTGCAGACTGACAGCACCGACCAGCCGTTCGACATCAACGAAGGCAGCAAGCTGGAACTCGGTTCGACAGCGAAGATGCGTGTGCTGACCACCTACCTGCAGATCATCTCCGAGTTGCACGACAAGTACGGCGCCATGAGCGTGCCGGAGCTGAAAAAAGTCGAGGTGCCGGATCAGGACCGCCTCAGCCAATGGGTGATCGACTACCTGATCCAGAACAAGGATCACGACCTGTCGAAAATGCTCGGCGCCGCGCTTGACCGCAAGTACTCCGCCAGCCCCGGTGAGGCGTTCTTCACCGGTGGCGGCCTGCACGTGTTCCACAACTTTCGCAAGGAAGACAACGGCCGCATGCCGACCCTGCGCGACGCCCTGCGTGAGTCGATCAACCTGCCGTTCATACGCCTGATGCGCGATGTGGTGCGCTACGTCACCTACTCCGGCCCAAACAGCAGCGCCGAGTTGCTCAAGGATGACCGCGACCCGCGACGTCAGGAATACCTGGCCAGTTTTGCTGATCGCGAAGGCACCTCGTTCCTGCTCAAGTTCTGGAAGAAGTACAAGAACAAGGACACCCAGGCCCGCCTCGACACATTCCTCGACAGCATGCGCCCGACCCCGATCCGCATGGCCGCGGTGCACCGTTACTTGCTGCCCAACGCCAGCCAGGAAGACTTCAACACCTTTGTGCGCGCGCACCTCAAGGGCGCCAAGCTCACCGAAAAACTCACCGACGACCGCCTCATCCGGCTGTACGACGCCTATGGCCCGGGCACCTACGACTTGCCGGATCAGGGCTTCATCGCCAAGGTTCACCCGCTGGATCTGTGGCTGATGGGTTACCTGCTGCATAACCCGGACGCGACCTTCAGCCAGATCGTCAAGGCCAGCCAGTTCGAGCGCCAGGAAGTCTACAGCTGGCTGTTCAAGAGCAAGCACAAGGGTGCCCGCGACAGCCGCATCCGCACCATGCTCGAGATCGAAGCGTTCCTCGAGATTCACCAGCGCTGGCAGAAAGTCGGCTATCCGTTCGATCATCTGGTGCCGTCACTGGCTACTGCCATCGGCAGCTCCGGCGACCGCCCTGCGGCACTGGCCGAACTGATTGGGACCATCCTCAACGACGGCGTGCGCATGCCGACCCTGCGTATCGACAGCCTGCACTTTGCCGCCGGCACACCGTATGAAACGCGCTTGAGCAACGACCCTCACGTGGGCAAACGGGTCATGCCATCGCAAGTCGCCACCGCCATGCGCGAGGCGCTGTCGCAAGTAGTGGACTCGGGGACAGCGAAACGCGTTTCCGGCAGCTTCAAGACCGCCGACGGCACACCCTTGGTGATGGGCGGCAAGACCGGTACCGGCGACAACCGCATTGAAGCGATCGGCTCCGGCGGGCGCATCCTGAGTTCCAAATCGATCAACCGCACCGCAACCTTCGTGTTCTACATCGGCAATAACCATTTCGGCACACTCACCGCATTTGTGCCCGGGCGCTCGGCAGAAAACTTCAAATTCACCTCGGCACTGCCGGTGCAGGTGCTCAAGGGTATGGCGCCGATCCTGTCGCCGTACCTGCAACCGGGGACGCACACCCTGTGCCAGCCGAATCAAACCACCGCCAGCCGTTGAGCGTGGATCACCTCATACGCCGGCGGTGGTGGTAGCCGGCTACTTTTCACTCCCTGATTTTGCGCCCTTGCGCCGAAAACCACGGGTGTACCGAACAGATCTTTACGCTTTTTTTGAGGCGTGCGCCTACCTAGTCTGATTGCTCCACAGTTGATCCACGGACGATCAGTCAATGCATGATGCAAACCCCAAGCAGATTCCGCCCGCCAGCGATTCGAGCAACAACAGTGTTCACTTTGAACACGTCAGCCAGGCACTTCCCTCCTGGCTCACCGATGCGTTGCCCTCCCGTATCAACCGATTGAGACCTGACCGAATCGATGTTTCCGACCCTCAGTGGGAAGCCTTGCGGGCCATCCGACAACGCATGAAAGAAACGATTGCGGGGCCAGCAATTCCTGAAACAAAAGACGACGTGTCATCGACACCAGTCCCACAGTCAGAGGCCATCAAGACCCTGGAACAGCGCCTGAAGAAAGCCATCGAGCTCAACTGGACGGCGCAGAACGATATTGACCGCGCACTTGATCAATTACAGGACGTCTACAGCTTCGCCAGACCGCTGCTGCAACAGGCATTGAAGAGCCGTTTTGGCGTCGAGGACGATGTCGAACAGACCTGCTTGCGTTTGTATTCGCCCGTGAAAACCGCGTGGTGGGTGCACGACTTTTCAGGCGGGACGAACAGCCGAACGGTTTCTCTGCTCGATGCGGCCTTGCACAACTTTGCCCGAGACGAGCAGTTTTCCCAGGACAGCGAGTTCATTACCCGCCCCGACGCCCGCGAGCATTTCCAGGTCAAACGCATCAAGCACAAGATGAGTATCGAGCAGTTCAAATCCCTGTGTCGGGAACTGGACATCGGCGCGCAATACCTGGCACACCTCAACAATTATTTGCGCTCGCCCAACCCGGTGGCCGCCAATATTCTGCGTCACAAGGTGACGCTCAGCGACAAGGCTGCGCTCAACGTGGCGGCGCACATTGCCCGGCTACACAACGACATCGACCAGAGTGCCTACGACGTTGTGCTGGGCATGTTCAACAAACGCGGGCCATTGAAATGGAACGGGCAATCGGTCGGCTACTACAACCTGTCGATCATGGACACCCAACTGAGCGGCATCGTGCTGATCGCCCCTGAAGCCGCTACCGCCTCCAGTGCGGTTCCGGTACTTGCCTACGTCCCCCATGATCCGCAGCACCCGCTCAAACAGTACTCCTCGTCGCTCCAGTTCATGGAGGAGCTGACCCGCCAGTTACGCGATAAAACCTCACCTGGAAACTACCAGCGGTTCTTCAGCCAGTTCGTGCCCCATCAGCAGCGCGGCATGTTCTTTTCCAGGCTGAACGAACGCATGAGCCAGGTGAAATGGCAACCGGCGCCCCCGGGTTCCAACATGCCCAGCTGGCGTGAAACGCCGGTAGACCGTCCCTATCTGCAGTTTCGCGCATCGAACATCAAGAGCGACAGAAGCACCGTTTACCAAAACGACTTGTGGGCCTACCTGCACGAACAGAAACTCAACCAGATACTCAACGACGCACAGCAAATCGCAATCTCCACCGCCTACGTCGACCGCATGGCCCGCTGGGCCTGGTGGGACAATCTGCAGAAAATGCTGGCGGATATTTTCAATGTCGCGCTACTGGTGGCGATTCCGCTCGTGCCAGGCCTCGGCCCCTTGATGATGGCGTACACCGCTTACCAACTGACCGATGAAGTGGTCGAAGGCATTGTCGATCTGGCAGAAGGACACTTTGCCGAAGCCTTGGAGCAAACCCTCAATGTGCTGCAAAGCGTGGTCCAGTTGGGCGCGTTTGCGGCGGCGGGTGCCATTGGAAGCATCGCGCGGGCGAAGCTCTCGTCATTTTATGAAGGTTTGAAACCGGTGCAATTGGCCAACGGCCAGAGCCGTTTGTGGCATCCGGATCTTACCCCCTACCATCAGCCAGACCTTGCCTTGCCGACAAACGCCAGACCTGATGCACAGGGTATTCACCTGCTTGAGGGCAAGCAGGTGCTGCGCCTGCAAGGTCAGCAGTTCGAAGTAAAGCAAGACTCGGCCACCGGCCAATACCGCATCCGCCACCCGCAACGATCCGAGGCCTACGCGCCCACCTTGCGTCACAACAGTCACGGCGCGTGGGTCATTGAAACGGAAAACCCGCGCGAGTGGGCTGGCTCGATCCTGATGCGTCGCCTCGGGCCCGTTGCCGACGCCTATAGCGACGAGCAACTGGAATTGCTACGCCAGGTCTGTGGCACTGACGAGGGCGCGTTGCGCCGCATGCATGTGGACAACACTGCGCCCCCGCCTCTGCTCATCGATACCCTGCAACGCCTGGGCAATGCGCCCGATGCGACGCTGCCTCCAACAAGCTCACCTGCCACCGACGAGGTTCTGCAAGTGTGCCCGCAATTGACGTCCGTGCTCGCTGACAGAGTCGTCGCTCACGCCACACCGCTGGAACTGCAGCAGCTCACCTTGCACCGGCGGGTACCATTACGCCTGAAAACCACGGCCCGCGAGCTGCAATTCGAACTGCAATCGGTCAGGGCTGCTCAAGGGTTGCAGCAGACTCGCCTGAGCAACATTGACAGCGAACGACTGATCCTCGGCGCCCTGCGGCAAAACACCGATGCGTTTGGTGATTTGCGCATCGAAATCCGCGAGGCCGCCTTCGATGGAGAACTGCGCAGCAGTGCCGGTAGCGACACGGCCACCCGGATTCGTGTACTGGTGCACGAAAGCCAGGACCATTACCGGGTGCGCGATGGCGCGAACCAGCCGATCCATGAAGCGTGCGGCCTGTATGAGGCGATCCTGCATGCCACAGACCATCAGGGGCGCAGTGTGTTGGGCTATCGACCGAGCGATGCCGACCAGTTTCAGCAATGGGTGATCGCCAAGACCACCACGCCGAGTGAACGCCGTGCAGTGCTCAGGCAGCCACCTGTGCGCCCGGTGGTACCTTTCGAAACCCAACAGATATTGAATGGCCCGCGCCTGAGCAGATACGCGGTCACCCTGCATGAGCGGATCGAGGACGTGTATCCGCACTTCAGCCGCCTCGAAATCGATACCTTCGCCAATGCCCTGACCGAACAGGGCGAGCCCATCCGCGCCATCGAAACACTTGCGAACGAGCTCGACGAATATCGTCAGATCGTGCATCGCTGGCGCTATCAACAGCCGGACAGTTGGGGCCCTGACAGTCAGAACTTTCGCGATGGCGGTGGCTTGCACATCTTCGAGCGCCTGCTCGACTGTATCGAACGCAAGAACGCGGAGCTGGGGCAACGTAGCGATCCCTCCACCTATGCCCTGGATCTATCCAGAGAGCTGCTCCCCCTGGATCTGCAAACCTGGTGGTCCAAGCGCCCGGCCATGAAAAAACTGTTTGATAAAGTCACCGTATTGAAGCTCGACAACACGCGCTTCTCCGCTGACTTGAACGGCCTGCTCAAGGACTTTCCAAATGTGCTGGAACTCAGTGTCAAACATTGCGAATTAACGCAATTGCCCCGACACATCGCTACCACAATGCACCGGCTCGAACGCCTGCGACTGAGCGACAACCACGTAGTGCTCGATTCGGCAGCGGTCAAACAGTTGCGCGACCTGACGTACCTGGAAGTCCTGAGACTGGAAAACAACCCGTTGACGCTGCCACCTGACATTTCGCGCATGCCGCGGTTGAAGGTCCTCGTCCTGAAAAACACCGGGCTGCAGACCTGGCCCGACGGCACGCTGGCCAGGACCCGACCACGCGGTTTTCTTCTCGATCTGCGGAACAACCCGATCAACCGGATTCCCGAGGTCAACGAGGGCTCGCCAGCGCAGTGGCTGGTCGCTCGGACGCGGCTGGATGTCGGCACGCTGTCAGAGACCGACCAGATTCAATACCAGGCCTATCGCCGTTCGGTGGGGCTGCCAGCAGAACCGGTCTTTGCGCCCGAGGAGGAAAACAGGGCCATCGTCTCAAACTACGGTGACGACTTCTGGAGCGATGTACCGGGCTGGGGCGTTGATCGGGAAACACCTTGGTCAGAGCTGGTGGAGGAGCCCGCAGCCCAGCCGTTCATGCAAGTGTTATTGGGGGTACGCGAGTATTCCGATTACCGCGCCGGCGGCGCCATCAAGGATCAGTTGATGCAGCGGGTCTGGCGCATGCTCGATGCCGTGCACACCGATACGCGCCTGCGGGAAAAACTCTTCACCATGGCGTCGGCACCGGTGGATTGTGCCGACGCCGGCGCGCAGATGTTCAACAGCATGGGTATCAACGTTCTGGCCAGCGAGGTCTACCTCTACAACACCGATACCACGCAAATCGAGAAGCAACTGGTCACCCTCGCCAAAGGTGCGGCGCGCCTGGATCTGGTCAACGAAGTGGCGCGTGCGGATGTCCAGTCCCGCGGTGGCAACCCCGATGAGGTGGAAGTCTATCTGGCCTATCAGACTGGCCTGGCGCAACGCCTGAGCCTTCCATGGCAGTCACAGACCATGCTCTACCGGCGAGTCGCCGGTGTCAGTGATGCCATGATCGATCAGGCCTTCACCACCGTGCAGGCGCTGAGCGAAGGCGATGGTCTGGTCAACCGGATGCTGGACCAGGACTTCTGGAAGGAGTTTATGGAACAGACCTGGCCGGTACGCCTGCAGAGCAACAAACGCCTCTACCTGGATAAATATGAACGCCTGGAAACCCTGCGCGAGGTTCAGCGTGAATGGGCAACCCGCTCACTCGACGATGTCCAGCGTGCTCAACTGCACAGCCGACTCGGGCAACTGATGAACGAATTACCCGTCCCGGCCACGGTGGTCTTCGCCGATGAGGCGATCAGCGACAGCACGTTTGACCGTTTGCTGACCGACCTGTGGGATGAAGAAAAAGAACTGGCTCGACGCCTGACCCGTGCAGCCCTGCTGGAGGCCGGTCAGTAATCACGAAACGACAACATTACGCTGTCGCGTCTCAGGGCGCGGCGGCCGTGAAGATCAGTTGAACATTGCCGTAGTACTGACCTGGCTTGTAACCGCCGACCGGCGCCTTCGGCTGGATTTCCAAAGGGAAGCGGCCTCCGGTCATTGCCTGGGCCGCACTCACCACTACCTGCGACTGCGGGGCATGGCTCAACTCCTTGCCATTGAAGCTGACACGCAGATAAATGTTCTGCTCGTCGCGTCCATTGGACAGGTAGGGCTCGGACTCCAGTCGCGCTTCAATGGCACTGGTGTCGTGCCTGACGTCGAAATTCTTGCGCAGCCCGCCCAGCGTCCTGGTGTGGGCATCCCACACTAACGTCTGCTGCAGATGTATCCAGTTCATCTCGGCGGGTATCACGTAAAACCCCAGAGTCGGGATATCCAGCGATACCTCGAACACGCGTTCTTCGCGCGCGGCAAACGCCTGGGCACTTGCCAGCACAACGACGCCCGCCCACAGGGCGATGGCCGATTGCTTGATCATGTCAGTTACCTTGTTGCGTCAGAAAACCGCGAGCCACCGCAATAGCCCGCCCCGGCGGTGTTATTGGCTGGCGATGCGCAGCGCTTTTTTCGACGCGCCCTCGACCAGGTTGAAGCGGTACTCGCGACCGGACTTTTTCTCGAATTCGAAGGTTTTACCCGCCAGGACATGGTGCTTGGTGACTGGCTCACACTCGGTCTCGTTTTTCAGCGAGCAATTACGAAACTCATCGATCAGCACCACGGTATTGCCGTTGTTGCGCAGCCGGTAAACACCGGGACTGTCATCGATCGCAGTGTCGAACCGGGCGTTTTTCGGACGCACGAAGAACACCGTGCCAAACCCGGTCATCACATTGACCCCGGCCGAGAGATTTTGCTTGTAGACGTCCCGTTCTTCAGCCGAGACGGCGAACTCGTCTTCCTTCTCCGGCACCACCGGGATGAAACGCACGCGAAAGTAACGCTCGGTGTCACGTTCGCCCATCATCAACAGACGTGTGCCCTGCATGCCTTTGGCCGGCACGATCAGCCGTGCCGGGCTGGCCATCAAGCCGTCACGACCGCTGCCATCGGTCTGCGTTTTCACCGCCACTTCCTCGTGGCCGCCATCGGCGTCGTAGACGATTTCAAGGATGTTGACCTTGACGAACGCCGTGCTGTCGCCGCTGTTGAACACACGTTTGAGGTATGTACTCTTGTCGCCATCCAGATAGTCGTAAACCGTTCCGACGTTGATCTGCGGCCCGGCCTGAATGACCAGAGAAAAACCGCTCAACCCCACCAGTGCCCACAGACGTTTCATACCCTTGAACCTCATCACATTGAACACAGCACAAACACGCACCATCGATACGCGGGCCATCAGACTTCCGAATCCCAGATCACTGTGATATTTCCTGAAAAACGCCCCCCTTCACCGGACTTGACGATTTCATTGACCCAGAACGGCGACATTTCGAAGTGCAGGATTCCGGGCGCGCGGTCGAGATAAGCCCCGGGTTGGAACTTCATGCTTTCCTCCCCGTAGTTCACCCGAAGCGGGCGCCGCTGAACCGGTCGCCCGGCAAAATCGGTCAAGCCATTGGGCAGGCTGACACTGACCTGTACTACCGCCGTGCGCTGGGAAACGGGGTCGCGAATCAAGCAGTTGAACATCTGAAGAAACTCGCATTCCAGCTGCATCTTGAAACGCGACGACACCGAAATATGGAAGGGCTGATCGCGGAACAGCCGCTCCGGTTTGCGCCCTGCGTGCAGCCAGCCTTGCCAGCCACCGGCAGGCACCAGTGCAATTTTCTCGCCGCCGGGCGGGATGTCGACCTTGAGCGTGTGCTGAACATCCAGCACAAAATTCAGGGTCAGGTCCGGGTCGCTCGGCAGCATCACATCCCCCATGTCAAAGTCGCCTCCGGGACCAATGCGATAACTCAAATCCCCGGTATAGAGCCCGGATGACATTTTCAACGGATTGGGGGTTTTCAGTTCATACGAAACATCCAGATCGTCATACTTCATGGCCGGGATGGGAAAACTGGCCGTCTTGACGCAAGTTCCTTGCACTGGCGTCTTCCAGAAGAATTGGTAGTAGTCGTGCGAAAACACTCCGACACCACTGTAGGTGCAGGGGGGCGCCGAATTTACCCAACTGCTACCCGCCCCCCCCCATAAAGCGCGATGCCCCTCGAGGGCCGTCGGCGCCCCAGTCAGGTTGGCTGCGGTATCGCTCAGGATGTAGCGCGAGCCGAAGCCGGCAATGCGTACCTCGACGGTTTCCGTTTCTCCGGTTTCCCGATGGGTCACCGTCAACGGACGCCACAGAGAAGGAACCCTGAACATTGCACTGTTGCGTGGCGACGCATTGGGCTGCATGGGGCTCGCCGAATCGAACCGGATGGGCAGACGGATACTGAAGGTTTCGTTGTCCCGGCACTCGCTCGGCTGGTCTGCACAATAGCCACTGACCGGGGTCTTGTTGATGAACATGTTACGTTGCGGATTGGCCGAGTCGGGGGTGAACAACGCCCGGATCTCCTGATTCACAGCCTGCGCGCAAGGCGCGGCAATGACCGCCAGCATCCCCAGCCAGCGACTGCGACGCAGCAGACTGGAGCAGGTCAAAGTCAGATTCATGATCACACTCTCTAGAACATCGGGCCTGGCACGGTTCAACCGGCCGAGCTCCGGTTGGACGTGGCATCCGCCAGGGTGTCCGGCGAACACCGCAGATCACCGATCATCAGCACACTGTTTTCACGACGGTACTGATCGATATCGAGGCGGAACTGGCACAGCAACTGGTCGGCATAGCGGACTTCCAGCGTTGGCGAGCCGGCGTTCATTTCCATCGAGAAAAAGCCATCGACTTCGCTGACCCCGCGGCTGGCATGGTTGATCACGTGATGTCCCTTGAGCGGCCGGCCTTGCGGGTCGAGCAGTCGACCGAGCACGGTAAGGGTCTTCATGACCCGCACCTTGCGATACTCCACACCGCCCTTGTTCAGGTGATAGCGGGTTCGCGCCGGTTCGATGCTGGCTGCGGGCACGTCGTTGCCTTCGAAATCGAAACTCACCGAACTGTTTTTGTAGGCCGTGAGCGCGATGAAATTGCGCCCGGGGCGCAACGCCGCACTGCCGCCGCTGAGATCATCGGCACGCAGCGCAATGCCATCGATGTCCGACTCGACGTCAACGATCATTCCCGCACCGCGGCCCTGATGCTGGCTGGTCAACACCATGTGCTGGCCGCCGATCACCAGGGTGCTGTCGAGGTTCAAGCCACCGGTGAAGTTGTCGTTGAACGATGAGCGCTGAAGGAATCCGTCACCGTTGACCACATCAGTGCGAAAGTTCGCCAGGCTCGACAGGCCCACACCATAGGTGTCGGTGAGCGCGGTCACCGAGACGCTTTGCAACACGTGGTCCTGCAAGTCCTGGCGAAAGCCCAGTGAGCCATTGTTGTCACGACGGCCATCGCGGGCCGTACGGCTACCGATGCTGCCGGATATCTGCTGCCCCGGGCGGCCCAGCGCCAGGTTGATACTCAGGTCGACTCCGCGATTGCGTGCCTCGCTACTGCTGTAACTGCCCGGACGGTCGAACAGCGACAACCGCCAGTTGGCATCATTGCCAAACACCACCGTGCGTTGCGTCCAGCCGAGGTCAACGCCTACCCCTTCGACGTTGCCCTCGCTGTGCGACACCCTGCCATTGAGCGAACTCTGGCGGCTGATCCGGTGGTTCAGCGCCAGCGAAGAATTGCTGGTCTGCCCGGTAAACACATTGCGTTGGCGCACGCGGGTGCCATCAGGCAGCGTGTCGTAGGTGTTGGTCGTGTCGAGCCAACTGCGGTTGTGACTGACCACCAGACTGCCGGCGCCATAGTTGTACAACCCCTGGAAGTCGGCGCCGGTGCCATGGTCTTCGGTCTGATACAAGTTGGCGTAAAGGCTGGTGCGCTCGCCAAGGCTCCAGTCGATCGAACTGCCGTACTGCAGCTTTTCGCGCACTTGGCGCGCCGAAAGGCCGAGGATCACCCGCGGGTGCAGCAGGTAGTTGAGAGCCGCACCGGCCGTGGCATCACCACTGCTTTGCTGCTCCCAGTTGCTGAGCAGTTTGCTTTCCTGACCGGCGAACAGGTTATAGCGCCAGCGTTCGTCATGGTTGCGCCAATTGTTGGGTTTGTAGATCAACTCTTGGGTGGTCGAGGTGGTCTGGCCGTCTTCGATCAGACGCACTTCCACTTCGTAGATGCCACCGGGCAACGCTCGTGTATCGAGCGTCTGCAACCCCGCCGGCACTGCCTGGGTGTTAATCAGCAGCCCATCCCGGTAGATCTCCACCGAGGCCTGGCGATTGGCGGTGACATACACCGGATAAACGCTGGGTTTCGGGCTGTCGATGGCCAGACTGTCGGAGCTTCCGTACATCAGCCCCACCGCCGTATCCGGGCTGTTGCCGAAGGCTCGGGGTTCACGCATCAGGCCCTCGGAGTTGGGGGTGAAGTAGCCCAGACGAAAAAAATTGCCCTCCATTTCGCGCTGGGTATAGAGCTCATGTACTGCGTGATAAGTCTTGTCATCCGGGCTGCCCAGTCGCGACAGCTGCAGGTTCAAGCTCTGGCTCCAGTTGCCCAGACTGCCGCTGGCCTCCAGGCCGAATCGACCACCCAGGTCCTGCTCCTGACCACCGTTGAGGTTGAGTTGGTTGCGCACGATCAGGCCACGGCTACCCCCTGGCGGCTGATCGTGAAAACGCTTGGCCCCAATCTCACGCTCGGCATTTTCGGTCACGATCGACAGCAACGAGTTTTCCAGGTTGTAGTGAACCGCCAGCATCTGCGCAGGGCACTGAGCCGTGCAGGCTCCCAGGCTCACACCGGGCTTGAGAACGTCCGCCCAGGTCTCGCGCTCGCTGGCTTCGAAGCGGCTTTCGCTGGTATCGGTGAATTCGAGCAAGGTCACCCGGTCATCGCGCGACAACACGATCATGGCCTCGCCGAGAGGTTGCTGGTCGAGTTCCACTCGTACCGCCAGCGGAACATCAAAAAAATGCTCTTCAAACTCTGCCGGCAGGCCTTTGGCCTGAGCGAGCAAACTTCGTGGCGTATTATCAATAGAAGAGGTTGCCGCAAATGCACTGCTACATAACAACAGCGCAAGCGCTGTCGCGATGGGCGTCATCGGGAACATGAACTAATACTCTGATTACCAAGAAATCAACGCTCGGCCGACAAACCGGAAAGTTTGCCGACCGGGAACGCCACTTGAGACAAGTAAACGTTTTCCGTCATCTGTATTACTTAGACGGAAGGTTCCACAACCATCGTGACAACACCGGTGTATTCACCCGCGTCAGGCTTTTGGGTGGTGACGGCACTGATCTTGAACGGCGCACGATAGCGCGTGTTGGAATCAGTGGCGTTAACCACTTCTTGCGACGTGGTGGTCAACGTCTTGCCATTGAGTTCAACCTTCAAATCAATGGTCTTGTTGCCGGCAATCAGCTTGGGCACACCTTCCAGTCGTGCATGAACCTTGCCCGCCGTGTGCAGCACGTCAAAGTGCCCATCGATGGTACGCATGGAGTCTGTGCCCGGGTTGTAGCTCATGTCCTGGTCTTTGTTGACCAGGTCGTAGTCAACCGGTACCGCGTAGAATTCATCGGAAGAAACAGTAGCGACCAGACTGATGGAGTGTCTGGCATCAGTGGCGGCGAACGCCATCGAAGCACTCAGTGCCAGAGCAGCCACAGGAGCAGCAAACGCGATTTTCTTGAACATCTTTCAGTACCTGTTATTTAAAATAATCGAAGGAGAGTCAAAAGTTATTGATGAGCAAAACCGTCACGAGCAGTTATTGACCCAACTGAACTTTCAACGCCGAAAGATGATCAAGCAATTCCCTTTGAAAGTAAGCAGGCAAGTTCCGACAAGCGTGTAGCCCAGTGACCTCTAACCAAGAGAGAAAAAACCACGAAAACCATAAAAGTTTCAGCCCTGCTGTAAGAGACAGGCTACAACGCGCCAGCAATCTGTCTGAACGCGCCAACTTTCACAGCAACTTCCGTAAGACACATACCACACCCTGCCGATAATAAAGGCCGACGCCGACTATTAGAGAGTTAGCACTAAACTGCGCCTTTGCCGGGCGATTTAATACCGCTTTTTTTTGATCGTTTGCCGTAATCAGCGCCCGATATTTCGATTGAAGGACGACAACCGTCGGTCAGGAGGCCTTGCAGACACCTAAAGATATATCTTAAGTTGTATCTAAATACGACGAGAGAGAAAGCAAAAATGAGAGACCATCATTCCCCCCACCGCGAGCACGGTGACGGCCGCGACGGCTTCGAGAAGCGCCCCGGACGCGAACGCGGCGGTCGCGGCCCACGGGTGTTCGCCCCCGGCGACCTGAAATTGCTGCTGCTGGCACTGATTGCCGAACAGCCGTGCCATGGCTATGACCTGATCCGCCAGATCGAAGGCATGTTCGACGGTGCCTACAGCCCCAGCCCCGGCGTGATCTACCCGACCCTGACCTTTCTGGAAGAAAGCGACTTGATCAGCGGCGACGCCGATGCCGGCAAAAAGCGCTACAGCGTGACCGATGCCGGTCGTTTGTCTTTAAGCGAACAAGCGATCGCACTGGACGGCGTGCGCATGCGCATCGAGGTCAGCAAACGCTCGCTGCGTGGCCACGATCGGCCGCCGGAAATCCACGAAGCCGTACACAACCTGCGCCACGCGTTGCAACTGCACCACGGGCGCTGGAGTCCCGAAGAAATTCTGCGCGTGCGTGATCTGCTCAACGACACCGCCAAAGCCATTGTCGACGGCCCCGCCGTTCAATTTGCTCCGGAGAAAGCCGAATGACTGCAGTCGATACCCAAACCATTCACCGCGTGATGCACGAAATCAAACGCCGCAAACTCGAAGTATTGCGCGTGGTCGACCTGACCCCGCGCATGCGCCGCATCACCCTTGGCGGGCCGGAGCTGGCCGGGTTCATCAGCCTGGGCACCGACGATCACGTCAAGCTGCTGTTCCCGCAGAACGCCGAACAAACTGCTGCGCTGGAGACCATGGTGCTCGGTGCGGGCAAGGACAACGGTCCGCTGCCCGAGATGCGCGACTACACCCCGCGTCGCTACGACCTGGAAAAACTCGAGCTGGACATCGACTTCGTCCTGCACGGCGACGGCCCTGCCTCGACCTGGGCCGAACAGGCCCGACCTGGGCAATTGCTGCACATCGGCGGGCCGCGTGGCTCGATGATCGTGCCGGATATCTTCGACAGCTACCTGCTGATCGGCGACGAAACCGCCCTGCCTGCCATCGCCCGTCGCCTCGAAGGCCTGGCGGCCAATCGCAAGGCGCTGGTGGTGATCGAGGTGGAGAACGGTGCCGAGCAACAGGCGCTGCAAAGTGCGGCGCAGGTCAATGTGATCTGGGTGCTGCGTGAAGGTGGCAAGGACAACCTGCTGACCACCGTCAAACAGCTGCAAGTGCCCAAGGGCAATCTGTATGCGTGGGTAGCGACCGAGACCAAGGTCTCGCGGCAGATTCGCCGGGTATTGATTGATGAGCATGGGCTGGACGAGCAGCTCATCAAGGCCGTCGGCTACTGGCGTGCCGAAGGTACTCCCGAAGAGGAATGAGATGCCTCCCTGTGGGGCGGGTTTGCTCGCGAATGCGGTGGTTCATTCAAAAATGATGTTGACTGACCCGACGCTTTCGCGAGCAAGCCCGCTTCCACATGGGTTTCAATGCCGTGCTGACCGCCAGCGGTCGAGGCCGATCACCAGCAAACCTATCAGCACAAACCCCACCAATATCCCCCCGGCATTGATGAACACCTGTGCATAACCCAGCATGGCCACATCAATGAACGGGTACGCATACGCGCCCAGCAGATGCCCGCGCAGCAAGGCATAACCGAAATACACCAGCGGGTAAATCAGCCACAGCGGCAGGTGCCAAAAGCGCAACGTACCTTTGGGCACGCAGCACCACCAATAGCCCAGAAACAGCAGCGGCATCACGTCGTGCAGCAATTCATCAGCGATAAACTGCCACCCCTCGGGGTGCCACAAATGTCGCAGTAAAATGCTGTAGGCCAGGCCGACCACCGCGATGCTCACCGCCACCCCGCTACTGACCCAAGGCAGCAGAAACCAGCGCTGCACAGCGGATTCGCGCCGGGTGACCGCGCTCGTCAGCACGCTCGCCACCAGGGTATTGGTCAGTACCGTGAAGTAACTGAAGAAGCTCACCAGCCCGCCCAGCAGACTGGCGTCGACACTCAGGCGCGCAAGGAAAATCAGGTACAGCTGAATGCTCAACCCGGCCCAGCCGAGGCTGGCGATGAGCATGATCAGGCGTCGCCGCAAAACGGCGTCCATCTCAGAGCGGACGCTTGGTACGCATCAATTTCACATACAAGCGCTCGACCTTCTCCCGTGCCCACGGAGTTTTGCGCAGGAACGTCAGGCTCGACTTGATGCTCGGGTCGCTCTTGAAGCAGCGGATATCGATGCGCTCGGCCAACCCCGACCACTCGTAATGCGCCACCAGCGCATTGAGGATCTGTTCGAGGGTTACGCCATGCAGCGGATCGGGAGTGTGGTCGTTCATGCCAGGCCTTTGGACGGAGTGAAAATGCACAAGCCGCGCACCTTAGCCGAGGGGCCGGTCAGGTGGAAGGCCTTGCATCAAATGTAGGCCAACCCGAGAAGATCGCAGCCTGCGAACCTGCCCACAATGCGCCCGTTTGACGCACTGTTACCGAATGCGAAACGCTGCATGTCTGCAAAAGCCCTTTGTCTTTTTGTTACAGATCATTATCCTGCCGCCCTTCAGCTGAATCGCTTCACTGCCTGCGGCAAATTGAAGCGCTCGGTTTACCCCCAGAAAACATCAAAAAAAGACTGATCCATGCCTGATTTTTCCTTCTCCCGAGACAGCGCTATCTCAGCCCTGCGCCTGCTCGGCGGCTGCACCGCGCTCGGCTTCGCCACCTACGCCCAGGCGGCCCCCGCCTTCGACAGCGACTCACCGTGGATGCTCGGTGACTGGAACGGCACCCGTACCGAACTCTCGGAAAAAGGCTACGACTTCAAACTCGATTACACCGGCGAAATGGGCAGCAACCTGCACGGCGGCTACGACCACGACCGCACCGCGCGCTACAGCGACCAGTTCGGTCTGGGCACGCACCTGGACCTGCAAAAGATCCTCGGCTGGGACGACGCCGAGTTTCAACTGACCGTCACCAAGCGCAGCGGCAACAACATCAGCAACGACCGGATCAACGATCCGCGCGTCGGCGGCTTCACCTCCGCGCAGGAAGTCTGGGGCCGTGGCCAGACCACGCGCCTGACGCAGATGTGGTATCAGCAGAAATTCTTCGACCAGAAGCTCGACATCAAGGTCGGTCGTTTCGGTGAAGGCGAAGACTTCAACAGCTTCCCGTGCGACTTCCAGAACCTGGCGTTCTGCGGCTCGCAAGTCGGCAACTGGGTCGGCGGCATCTGGTACAACTGGCCGGTCAGCCAGTGGGCGCTGCGGGTCAAATATCACCTGACACCAGAGCTGTACGCCCAGGTCGGCGCTTACGAGCAAAACCCGTCGAACCTCGATCGCGGCAACGGCTTCAAACTCAGCGGCAGCGGCACCCAGGGCGCCGTGTTGCCAGTCGAACTGGTGTGGACGCCGAAACTCAATGGTCTGCCGGGCGAATACCGCGCCGGCTACTACTACAGCAGCGCCAAGGCATCTGACGTCTATAAAGACCAGAACGGCCAGCCTGCTGCACTGAGCGGCGAAGCCTACCGCAGCGCGTCGAGCAAGCACGGCGTGTGGTTCGGTGCCCAGCAGCAAGTCACCAGCATCGCCAGCGACCACTCGCGCGGCTTGAGCGTGTTCGCCAACGCCACGATGCACGACAAGAAAACCAACGCGATCGACAACTACGTGCAGGCCGGCGTCGTCTACAAAGGCCCGTTCGATGCCCGCGCCAAGGACGACATCGGTTTCGCCCTGGCCCGCGTTCACGTCAATCCGGCCTTTCGCAAGAACGCCGAGGCGAGCAATCAGGCCAACGCCGTCTACGACTATGACGATCCGTCGTTCCTGCCGCCGCAGGACACCGAATACAGCGCCGAATTGTATTACGGCGTGCACCTCGCCAACTGGCTGACCGTGCGCCCGAACCTGCAATACATCCGCCATCCCGGTGGCGTGAACGACGTCGACGATGCCCTGATTGCGGGGATCAAGATCCAGTCGTCGTTCTAAGAGCTGGCAAATACCCACTGTGGGAGCGGGCTTGCTCGCGAAGGCGTCGTGTCAGTCAACACATCAGCCTTCTGACACACCGCTTTCGCGAGCAAGCCCGCTCCCACAAAAGAATTTCGTTAGCTACACAAGTTTTATCTGAACCATGCCTGCGCCCAATCGTCATCTACAGTGACTACTGCGCGGGACTACTTGAAACGTCACGGAGAATCACACTATGAGCACCGAAAGTGCTTCGAGTCGGGGCCGTCTGCTACCGAGCCTGCTCGGCATACTGCTTCTACTGATGGGCCTGGCCATGTTGGCCGGGGGAGTCAAGCTGAGCATGCTCGGCGGCTCGCTGTACTACCTGCTGGCCGGTATCGGCATTGCGCTGACCGGCATTCTGTTGCTGCTGCGTCGTCGTGCAGCGCTGGGCCTGTACGCCATCGTGCTGTTCGCCAGCACGGTCTGGGCCTTGTGGGAAGTCGGTCTGGACTGGTGGCAACTGGTGCCACGTCTGGCCCTGTGGTTCGTTCTCGGCATCGTGATGTTGCTGCCGTGGTTCCGTCGTCCATTGCTGCTCGCAGGCCCGGCGCCGATGGGCACTGGTGGTCTGAGTGTGGCCGTGGTTCTGGCCGGCATCACCGCGTTGGCCAGCCTGTTCACCCACCCGGGCGAAACGTTCGGCGAACTGGGCCGCGACACCGCGGACATGACCAGCACCGCGCCAGCCATGCCCGATGGCGACTGGCAGGCCTACGGCCGCAGCGAATTCGGTGACCGTTACTCGCCGCTCAAGCAGATCACCCCGGCCAACGTCGGCAAGCTGCAAGAAGCCTGGCGCATCCAGACCGGCGACCTGCCGACCGCCGATGACCCGGTCGAGCTGACCAACGAAAACACCCCGCTCAAAGCCAACGGCATGATCTATGCCTGCACCGCGCACAGCAAAGTGCTGGCGCTGGACCCGGACACCGGCAAGGAACTGTGGCGCTTCGACCCGCAGATCAAGAGCCCGGTGGGCTTCAAGGGCTTCGCCCACATGACTTGCCGTGGCGTGTCGTACTACGACGAAGCCGCTTACGCCAAATCTGAAAACGCCGCGTCGGCCGTTATCTCCGAAGCCGGCAAAGCCGTTGCCCAGGCCTGCCCGCGTCGCCTGTACCTGCCAACCGCTGATGCACGCCTGATTGCACTGAACGCCGACACCGGCAAGATCTGCGAAGGCTTCGGCAAAAACGGCGTGGTTGACCTGACCCAAGGCATCGGCCCGTTCACCGCCGGTGGTTACTACTCCACCTCGCCAGCGGCGATTACCCGTGATCTGGTGATCATGGGCGGTCACGTTACCGACAACGAGTCGACCAACGAGCCATCAGGCGTGATCCGCGCCTTCGACGTGCGCGACGGTCACCTGGTGTGGAACTGGGACAGCGACAAGCCGGACGCCACCGAGCCATTGGCCCCGGGCGAAATCTACAGCCGCAACTCGGCCAACATGTGGTCGCTGGCCAGCGTCGACGAAAAACTCGGCATGGTCTTCCTGCCACTGGGCAACCAGACCCCAGACCAGTGGGGCGCTGACCGCACCCCAGGCGCCGAGAAATTCAGCGCCGGCATCGTCGCCCTCGACCTGGCCACCGGTAAAGTGCGCTGGAACTACCAGTTCACCCACCACGACCTGTGGGACATGGACGTTGGCAGCCAGCCAACCCTGCTCGACATGAAAACCGCCGACGGCGTGAAACCTGCGCTGATCGCTCCGACCAAACAGGGCAGCCTGTACGTCCTCGACCGTCGTGACGGCACGCCGATCATTCCGATCCGCGAAATCCCGGTACCGCAAGGCGCCGTGAAAGGCGACCACACCGCACCGACCCAGGCCCGTTCGGACCTCAACCTGCTGGCTCCGGAACTGACCGAAAAAGCCATGTGGGGTGCCAGCCCGTTCGACCAGATGCTGTGCCGCATCCAGTTCAAGGAACTGCGCTACGAAGGCCAGTACACGCCTCCGTCGGAACAAGGCAGCCTGATCTACCCGGGTAACGTCGGTGTATTCAACTGGGGTGGCGTATCGGTCGACCCGGTTCGCCAGATGCTGTTCACCAGCCCGAACTACATGGCCTTCGTCTCGAAGATGATCCCGCGCGCCGAAGTGGCCGCCGACAGCAAGCGCGAAAGCGAAACTGCCGGTATCCAGCCAAACACCGGCGCGCCATACGCCGTGACCATGCACCCGTTCATGTCGCCATTCGGCGTACCGTGCCAGGCCCCGGCCTGGGGCTACGTCGCCGGTATCGACCTGACCACCGGCAAAGTCGTGTGGAAACGCAAGAACGGCACCAGCCGCGACAGCTCGCCAATTCCGATCGGCTTCACCCTGGGCGTACCAAGCATGGGTGGCTCGATGGTCACCGCCGGCGGCGTCGGCTTCCTCAGCGGCACCCTCGACCAGTACCTGCGCGCCTACGACGTGAACACCGGTAAAGAACTGTGGAAATCGCGTCTGCCTGCAGGCGGCCAAGCCACGCCAATGACCTACACCGGCAAAGACGGCAAGCAATACGTCCTGCTCGTCGTCGGCGGTCACGGCTCGCTGGGCACCAAAATGGGTGACTATGTGATTGCGTACAAACTGCCGGAATAAGCTTTAGCGGCGGTAATAGAAAGGCGATGTCTCGTGAGGGGCATCGCCTTTTTTGCATACAACTGCTCTGAATTCGCTGAAAAACCTGTGGGAGCGGGCTTGCTCGCGAAGGCGGTGTATCAGTCAATTGATTTGCCGACTGACACACCGCCTTCGCGAGCAAGCCCGCTCCCACAATGGACGATGTTCGTCCTACAGAAGCGCGTTATGCGCGGGAGTTTTCCGACAGGTCGCGTCGGTTGTGCCTCGGAAATTGGGTGGATAGGCTCTGAAGGTCGCTGGAAATTCAGCGGCTGGGCGTCGCGGCCTGATAACTGATGCATAATCGCCAGCCTGACAGCACCTGCCGGTGCCTGTTGGTTGTTTCATGGCGGCTGTGCGCGGGATACCTTCGTAGAGGGTATGCCGATTTCTCAGTTATCGGTCCGCGAACCCGCGTACAGCTGCCACCCCAGATTGCGTCGCGGCAATCGAAGGTAGCTCCACTTCACAAAACTGAGTATTCACCATGATCAAACCAACACCCAATCCCCCTGAAACCGATGGGACATCTCCCTACGAATCCCTCGATTCGAGAAGGCTCCACGACGCCGCCGAACGCGCCCTCGACCACTACCTGAAACCCTCCGCCACGACCCTCAAATTCCACAAACCCAGCACCATGTTCCAGGTCGCCCCGGGCATGGACAACGAAAGCCTGCTAGTCCACGCCTGCGAATCACTGGCCTCGGCGAGCATCATGACCAGCGACATTGCGGCCTATGTGGACAGCCCGCAACGACAGACGATTCTGGCGATACAGCAGATCATCATGCTGGCCGAGCTGGCGGTGAATCGGGTGTTGGATAACGTCGAAGGGACCCGAACCCCGGCACACAGCTGAACCCTTGTGGGAGGGCATGCTCGCGAAGGCGTCAGCACATCCAACACTTGCGGTGACTGACACACCGCTTTCGCGAGCAGGCTCGCTCCCACAATTGGATTGGGTGTGTTCAGTTGAGGATTGGTCGGCTGTCAGGCCGCCTTCGCTGGCAAGCCAGCTCCCACAATTGAGTTGGGTGTGTTCAGGTGGGGATTGGTCGGCTGTCAGGCCGCCATCGCTGGCAGGCCAGCTCCCATAATTGGATTTGGGTGTGTTCAGGTGGGAATTGGTCGGCTCGTAGGCCGCCATCGCGAGCAGGCGAAAGTCTGCAGTTTAGATTTGTGTGCACCGCACGCGGCAAAGCCGCCCCACTCAACAGGATGAGCGCAAGCTCGGCTGCAGCTCTTGATCTTGATCTGCAAGGCCCCTTCGGCAGGCTGAGTGGAGGGGTTTATCCGGGGGTGGGAGCGCAGCGACCGTTTGGCGCAGCCAAACACATCGAGAGGAGGTGCAGCGAAGCAAACCGTAGACGATGCCCCCGGATGAACCCCGCAACGAAGGAACCCGAGCCTAAGCGAGGGCCGAACGCCGGGGTCCAGCCTTTTGGTTACTTTTTGGCGTCTGAAAAAGTGACCCGCTGTAAGAGCGGAACCGCCAGCCGCACCACCCGAAGCAACGGATATACCCCCCCAACCCCAAAAGAACATGGTCGGCCCAGAGGCCGCCAAGTCCAAAGAAACCCTGTCAAAACCCTGAACACACAAGCAGAAACATCCACCCCCATTGAAACCACCCACCCCCCGCCCCATCTAAGACCCATACCCCATTGCGCAGGTGCCCCATGAGCGACCAGCAAGAATTCCCGGACAACCCAGACGACTACACCGAAGCCGAACACATCGAACACACCTCCTCCGGCAAGGGCCTGGCCCTGCCCGGCCAGAACCTGCCGGACAAGGTCTACGTCATCCCGATCCACAACCGCCCGTTCTTCCCGGCCCAAGTGCTGCCAGTCATCGTCAACGAAGAACCCTGGGCCGAAACCCTCGATCTGGTCAGCAAATCCGACCACCACTCCCTGGCCCTGTTCTTCATGGACACGCCCCAGGAAGATCCACGCCACTTCAACACCGGCGCCCTCCCCGAATACGGCACGCTGGTCAAGGTTCACCACGCCAGCCGCGAAAACGGCAAACTGCAGTTTGTCGCCCAGGGCCTGAGCCGTGTGCGCATCAAGACCTGGCTCAAGCACCACCGCCCGCCGTACCTGGTGGAAGTCGAATACCCGCACCAGCCCACCGAGCCGACCGACGAGGTCAAGGCCTACGGTATGGCGCTGATCAACGCGATCAAGGAACTGCTGCCGCTCAACCCGCTGTACAGCGAAGAACTGAAAAACTACCTCAACCGCTTCAGCCCCAACGACCCGTCACCGCTGACCGACTTTGCCGCCGCCCTGACCTCCGCCACCGGCCCCGAGCTGCAGGAAGTGCTGGACTGCGTGCCGATGCTCAAGCGCATGGAAAAAGTCCTGCCGATGCTGCGCAAGGAAGTCGAAGTCGCGCGCCTGCAAAAAGAAATCTCCGCTGAAGTGAACCGCAAGATCGGCGAGCATCAGCGCGAGTTCTTCCTCAAGGAACAACTCAAGGTCATCCAGCAGGAACTCGGCCTGACCAAGGACGACCGCAGCGCCGACCTTGAACAGTTCGAACAGCGCCTCGAAGGCAAAGTCCTGCCGGCGCAAGTGCAAAAACGCCTCGAAGAGGAAATGAACAAGCTGTCGATCCTCGAAACCGGCTCGCCGGAGTACGCGGTCACCCGCAACTACCTCGACTGGGCGACTTCAGTGCCGTGGGGCGTGTATGGCGAGGACAAACTCGACCTCAAACACGCGCGCAAGGTGCTCGACAAACACCACGCGGGTCTGGACGACATCAAGGACCGCATCCTCGAGTTCCTTGCAGTCGGTGCCTACAAAGGCGAAATCAGCGGCTCCATCGTGCTGCTGGTCGGCCCGCCGGGCGTGGGTAAAACCAGCGTCGGCAAATCCATCGCCGAATCGCTCGGCCGGCCGTTCTATCGCTTCAGCCTCGGCGGCATGCGCGACGAAGCCGAGATCAAGGGCCACCGTCGCACCTACATCGGCGCACAGCCGGGCAAACTGGTGCAGGCGTTGAAAGACGTCGAAGTGATGAACCCGGTGATCATGCTCGACGAGATCGACAAGATGGGCCAGAGCTACCAGGGCGACCCGGCCTCGGCGCTGCTGGAAACCCTCGACCCGGAACAGAACGTCGAATTCCTCGACCACTACCTCGACCTGCGCATGGACCTGTCAAAAGTCCTGTTCGTGTGCACCGCCAACACCCTGGATTCGATTCCCGGCCCGTTGCTGGACCGGATGGAAGTGATTCGCCTGTCGGGCTACATCACCGAAGAAAAAGTCGCCATCGCCAAGCGCCACCTGTGGCCGAAACTGTTGGAAAAGGCCGGCGTGTCCAAGGGCAGCCTGAGCATCAGTGACAGCGCGCTCAAGGCCTTGATTGACGGTTACGCCCGTGAAGCCGGTGTGCGCCAGCTCGAAAAGCAAATGGGCAAACTGGTGCGCAAAGCGGTGATGAAACTGATCGAAGACCCGAAAGCGGTGATCAAGCTCGGGCCGAAAGATCTGGAAGCCTCGCTGGGCCATCCGGTGTTTCGCAATGAGCAAGTGCTGTCCGGTACCGGCGTCATCACCGGTCTGGCCTGGACCAGCATGGGCGGCGCGACCCTGCCGATCGAAGCCACGCGGATTCATACACTCAACCGTGGGTTCAAACTCACCGGGCAACTGGGCGATGTGATGAAAGAGTCAGCCGAGATCGCCTACAGCTACGTCAGCTCGCACTTGAAGGCGTTCGGCGGTGATCCGAAGTTCTTCGACGAAGCCTTCGTTCACCTGCACGTGCCGGAGGGCGCGACCCCGAAAGACGGCCCGAGCGCCGGCGTGACCATGGCCAGCGCCCTGCTATCGCTCGCCCGCAACCAGCCGCCGAAAAAGGGCGTGGCAATGACTGGCGAACTGACCCTGACCGGGCATGTACTGCCGATTGGCGGGGTACGTGAGAAAGTGATTGCGGCGCGCCGGCAGAAGATCTTCGAGTTGATTCTGCCGGAGCCGAACCGTGGCAATTTCGAGGAGTTGCCTGACTACCTGAAGGACGGCATCACCGTGCATTTTGCCAAGAAGTTTGCGGATGTAGCGAAGGTGTTGTTCTGATTGGAGGTATGGCGCTCTCAGTCATGAGCTGTTAGCGCCAATCCGCCATAAAACACATGTTATCCAACATAATCAATATAAAAACCTGTCATATATGACAGTAGCCAAGTCCGACCCTGGCGATCACTATTTTCCGTGCCCCTCTCACACGGAAGAAGATCGCCATGACAGCCAACACCGACAGCTCCGCAGTTCGTGACCTCCAGCGCATTGAAGGAACCCTTCAATTAAAGACAGAAAGGCAAGTCGAAATCACATCATCGCAACTTGAAACTTACGCTAGCAGAGACAAGACAAACACAACGTTCACTTTTTCTCTCAATACAATCACTAACACTCAAAGACAAACGTTCTCAATTACACTTTCAAATAAAATCACGTCAGGAACCTACCCACTAGACAGACTTGGCAACTTTATCGGCGCCCATTATCTTGAGCAATTAAAAACAGACGACGACACATATCAGAGTTTAAGCTCCGAAGGCATCAATGGCTCATTGACTATCGCGGTTGAGGACTCAGGCACCGGACAGCGCATTTACAAAATAAATACTTTCAGCATTTCCGTCAAAGCCGTTCAAGGTAACGCAGAAACCCAGGTGTTGGCTGGCAATCTCATCGTCGCACAGGGTGATGTCACACTGGATACCCTGCTCCCCAACATCAACGCACTGGCTGCCAGACTTCAAAACATAACTGGCGAGTTCAATGCCAGATTCCTGAATATAAATGGGCAGGATTCAAGGGCGCCTTATACATCCCGATCAATTCAAAATCATGCACTCGAAGATGACGACTATCTTTCATTCCGTGCCATTGCAGGCGACACCGCCTTACAACCCCGTTATGCCAGTGATCGACGCGAATTCCTGCTCAAGTTGAAAAAAGATATTTCGTCCGGCACTCATACATTCAAACAGGATGTTCCCGGCAGTATCCTTGACGTCCAGTATGCAGAAATACGTTACTCGGACATAACTAAAAATCACCAATTAATTTCAACTACCGCACTCGAAGCAACCCTCGACTTAAAGATCTCGAGCGACGGACTCTGCTACTCATCAAACGATTTCAACATCAAGATCCAGACAAGCAGCGGATCTATGCTCATCATCGAATCCAATTTCAAAATTTATTTGACGAACGAATAAAAAAGCGCTTCCGACTCAGCAGCCAAACAATACAGCGCCCTCAAGAATAGCTAATACCAGGAGCAGGCCTATGGAAACCGTCATGAACGGAACCATCAACTTCAGTATTGAAAACGGGTACTTTTTCCATCAACAAACTTTCCAATCTAAAACTACAGTGTTCCGAACGTCTGGACATCAGTTTCTCTGCAAATGGCGCTAGCACTACCAACATGCGAAGTTTTTTGGCATGGACGCGAGAATCGTTACTGGAACATACACCATCGGAGCTAACAACTCTGGTGGCTACGCTACTGGACCTTGAATACTTCAAGCCCCCCAATGGAGCCCGAGGTATCAGAACACTCAGCCGAGATGGGTAGCGCCGCATCTGTCACACTTTGTCTCATCTTCAGTTATGCTCGCCGTTCGTCGCCAACGTCGGAGCCGCTGACCTTATGTCCCCCACTCGCCTGCTTGTCCCCCTCGCCCTCTCTCTGCTGGCCGCCTGCGCCACGCAGCCCAAACAGAACGTGACTGTGGAAAAACAGAGCGAATGCCCCGTGCGACTGACCAACGGGCAAAACCTGATCGTCATGCTTCCGAGCAACCCTACCACCGGTTATCGCTGGGCTATTCAGGATTCGGCCGGTGGCGTACTGCGTGCGCTGAGCCCCGAGGTTTACAGCAGCCCGAAAGATTCCGGCATGGTTGGCGCGGGCGGCTTTTCCACGTGGCGCTTCCGGGCATTCGCCACCGGAACCGGCCGTTTGCGCCTGACTTCGCAACAGCCATGGGAGCCTGAAGTCACGCCAGCGGAAACCTTCGACTGCGCCATCTCGGTGAACTGATCGTGGGCTGGCTGATTCTGGCGCTGATGGGCGCGGTGACGTTTCTCTACGGTGTGAGCACCCATGCGGCGCTGCTGTGCCTGTTGGTCAAACCGTTACCGGTGTTGGCGCTGCTTGGCTGGCTGCATGATGCGCCGCCCAGCGACTATCGCCGCTGGATCAGCCTCGGTCTGATTTTCTCTGTGCTCGGCGATGTGTTGCTGGCGTGGCCGGGGGATCTGTTTGTATTTGGCCTCGGCGCGTTTCTGCTCGCGCACCTGGCGTATCTCAAGGCGTATCTCAGCGACTGCAAGCGTCTGGCGCTCTTGCCGCTGGTGCTTGCCCTCGGCCTCGGGGGCGTTCTGCTGGGCATTCTGATATCCGGTGGGCTGGGGCCGTTGCTGGTGCCGGTGATCGTCTATGGCAGCGCAATCAGCGCCATGCTCTGGCGCGCCCTCGCTCGCCTTGGCAGCAACGTGCCTCAGCGTTCAGCGTTGCTGGCAGCGGGTGGCGCGGTGGCATTCGTGTTCTCGGACAGTGTCATTGGCATCGACCGCTTTGTGGCGCCATTCCATGCCGCGCCGTACGCGATCATCCTCAGTTACTGGCTCGGGCAGTGGGGCATTACCGCCTCGGCATTCAACAAAAACAAGTAAAGTTGCCAAACTCACAACGTAAAAGTCTGCGACCATAACGAAAGATTATAAGAGACTGTCAGAAATGACAGTAGTTAACCTTAACCGGCCTTACTAGTATGCAGATGGCTTCAACAACCATTCTGACAATACAAGGAAGACCTTCATGACCTTCTTCAAAAGCAATAATGCAATTTCTGCCAACGCTGTAGATTCTTACATCACTGTTAGCGCTGAGACAATTGCCACAATCTCTGGTCGAGTAAAATTCGAGAGCCAGATTGTTGCGTACGAACCCGACCCTTGCGGTAGCGACATTATTGCATTGGTCACTCGTGCGAACGCTTCAGACTACTCACGCGGATGTAAAAAAGGTCTGGTGCTGGTATTCAACAAAAACATTAAACCCGGCACCTATACTGTGACCGATCCGAACTTCCCTTTCCTTAACGCCTACTACTTTGAAACCGGCACCCGCCCGGGTGATGTCAAGTCTCGTAACTATGATGCAAAAAGCGGCTCCATTACTATTGAAAGCGCAGCCGTAGATTCCGAACAATTAAAATACAAACTCAACTTCAACTTCAAGGGCGTGGACAAACGTAATCGGGAACTAAATATCAAGGGCACATCCGACTACACTGTGTTAATCGATTCCGATTAATCAACGTCAAATAATCAATGGCCAAGCCTCGTCCTTGCGCTTGTCCATTGATTTTTCCTCAGCTGTTTCACGCTTTATCAGACAACCCAAGCATCTCCGCGCCCTTTTGGCTAAAATGCCGGCCTTTTCCACCGACACCGCCGGAACCGCCGTGAGCAAAGAACCCGATCGCATTTTCGCCCAGCCGATGGCCCAGGTGCCTGACTTCGCCTTCAACGAGGACGTGGTGCGGGTGTTCCCGGACATGATCAAGCGCTCGGTGCCGGGTTACCCGACCATTGTCGAAAACCTCGGTGTGCTAGCGGCGCAATTCGCTCAGCCGAACAGCGTGCTGTATGACCTTGGCGCTTCGCTCGGCGCAGTGACTCAGGCCCTGCGTCGCCACGTGCGCACCGACGGTTGTCGGGTGATCGCGGTGGATAACTCCGCAGCGATGGTCGAGCGCTGCCGCGAATACCTCAATGGTCAGGACTCGATGTTTCAGGAGTTGCTGCCGGTCGATGTGATCGAAGGCGACATCCTCGCGCTCGACTTCAAACCAGCCTCGGTGGTGGCACTGAACTTCACTCTGCAATTCATCGCTCCGGAGCAGCGCACCGCACTGCTGTCGCGTATCCGCCAGTCATTGCTGCCCGGCGGCGCATTGATCCTGTCGGAGAAGCTGCGCTTCAACGATGCCGAAGAGCACGCGCTGCTCACCGATCTGCACGTCGCGTTCAAACGCGCCAACGGCTACAGCGAACTGGAAATTGCCCAGAAGCGCAGCGCCATCGAAAACGTCATGAAGCCCGACAGCCTCGAAGAACACCGCGAACGCCTGCTGGCCGCCGGGTTCTCGAAAGTCGTGCCGTGGTTCCAGTGTCTTAACTTTGCCTCGTTGATTGCCTTGCCATGATTGATCTGTCCCCCCTCGCCCGCCGTCTGGCCGGTACCCCGCTGGCCGACTGGGCCAATACCCTGCAAGTGCAACTCGACAAGAAAATGGAGAAGGGCCACGGCGATCTGGAGCGCTGGCAAAGTGCGCTGGACGCGCTGCCGAAGATCCAGCCGAGCGAAGTCGATCTGCTCAATGGCCTGAAACTCGACACCGAGTGCGACGACGAAACCCGCACCCAAATGCGCACCGCGCTGATGGGGCTGTCACCGTGGCGCAAAGGCCCGTTCGACCTGTTCGGCGTGCACGTCGACACCGAATGGCGCTCGGACTGGAAGTGGTCGCGGGTGTCTCCACACCTTGATCTGAAGGGCAAGCGCATCCTCGACGTCGGCTGCGGCAACGGCTATTACATGTGGCGTATGCTGGGCGCCGGTGCTGATAGCGTGATCGGCGTCGATCCGAATTGGCTGTTCTTCTGCCAGTTCCAGGCGGTGCAGCGTTACCTGTCCGAGCCAAACGCCTGGCATCTGCCGTTCCCGTTCGAAGACCTGCCGCCGAACCTCGAAGGTTTCGACACGGTGTTTTCCATGGGCGTGTTCTACCACCGCCGCTCGCCGATCGAGCATTTGCTGGCGCTCAAGGATTGCCTGGTCAAGGGTGGCGAACTGGTGCTGGAAACGTTGGTGGTTGAAGGCGACAAGCACCAGGTGCTGGTGCCGGAAGACCGCTACGCGCAGATGCGCAACGTGTGGTTCCTGCCCTCGGTTCCAGCGCTGGAGTTGTGGCTGCGCCGAGCGGGCTTCACCGACATTCGCTGCGTAGACGTCAGCACCACGACGGTTGAAGAACAGCGCGGCACCGAGTGGATGAAGTATCAGTCGTTGAGCGACTTTCTTGATCCGCAAGATCACAGCAAGACCATCGAAGGCTTGCCGGCGCCGATGCGCGCGGTGATCGTCGCCAAGAAATAACCCGACCTCCCCTTAAAAGGAGATCCCCCTGTGGGAGCGGGCTTGCTCGCGAAAGCGGTGTGTCAGGGACATCAATGTCGACTGGCCCTCCCTCTTCGCGAGCAAGCCCGCTCCCACATTTGTTTTGTTTTTATTCAGTGGATTTTGCGCGGCGCGCCCTGAAGAACTCGGTCAGCACGGCGCCACACTCCTCCGCCAGCACCCCGCCTTCATACAGTACCCGGTGATTCAAAAAGCCCTGGGTAAAAAACTGCCCCTGACTCTGCACAATCCCCGCTTTCGGCTCCAGCGCGCCATACACCACCCGGGCAATCCGCGAATGCACGATCAGCCCTGCACACATGCTGCACGGCTCCAGCGTCACGTAGAGCGTGCTGCCCGGCAGCCGATAATTGTTTACCGCTTGGGCGGCCGCACGAATCGCGACCATTTCCGCATGGGCACTCGGGTCGCTGCCACTGATCGGGCAGTTGAAGCCGCGACCGATGATCTCGCCATCCTGCACCAGCACCGCACCCACCGGCACTTCGCCAAGGGCTGCGCCTTGGGCAGCGAGGGCCAGAGCTTCGCGCATGAAATCCCGGTCACGGCTGCGGTCGATGATCGCGGCGGGGCGAATCTGGCGCATCACTTCACCTCAATGGCGGCCATCAGGCCGGTTTCCATGTGGTCGATCACGTGGCAATGGAACATCCACACGCCCGGGTTATCCGCCACCAGCGCCACTTGCGCACGCTCGTTCTTGCCCAGCAGATAGGTGTCGGTGAAATACGGAACGATCTTGTGCCGGTTCGACGCAATTACCTTGAAGCTCATGCCGTGCAGGTGGATCGGGTGTTGATACTGGGTCATATTCTTCAATTCGAAAATGTAGCTCTGGCCCAGTTTCAGGCTGGCGATCGGCCGGTCCGCGCAGGTCTTGTCGGTGATGTCCCAGGCCTTGCCGTTGATCTGCCACAGGCTCGGCGGCTTGCCGTTGTCGACGTTGACCGACACCGAACCGACCCATTCGAAATTGAAGTTGAGTTTCTCGGCATTCGCCAGATCCGGCTCGGCCACCGGGTTGGCCGGCAGGGCTTTTGGCCAGTCCGTCGGCGCATCATTGTTGGCCACCGAGCGCAATGTACCCAGGCGTACCGGGCCGTTGCGCAGCGACAATTCTTCACCGGCCGGCGGCGCCTTGATCGCCAGACAAATGCGCATGCCCGGGCCCAGCCAATATTCCTTGCCCAGCGGCCGCGGCTCGACCGGGTTGCCGTCCAGCGCATAGATCTGCGCTTCGACGCCAGGGATGTTGATGCGATACGTCAGGGTGTTGTCGAGGTTGAGCAGACGCACCCGGGTGATCTGCCCGGCCGGCAACTCGATCACCGGCGCCGGCACACCGTTGATGGTCGAAAGACGTCCCGCCGTGCCGCCACGCGCCGCTTCCCGAGGGATGCTGAATTCGACGAAATTGCCTTCATCGTCGATGTGCCAGTTCTTCAGGCTCAGGGTCTTTTCGTACTTGAACCCGGTCGGCTCGCGCTCTTCGACGATCAACGGCCCGACCAGCCCGCGCCCCAATTCTTCGCTGCTGCTGACGTGCGGGTGATACCAGTAGCTGCCGGCGTCCGGCACGCGGAATTTGTAATCAAAATATTCACCGGGCAATACCGGCAATTGCGACACGTACGGCACGCCGTCCATCTCCAGCGGCAGACGGATACCGTGCCAGTGAATGGTGGTTGCCACCGGCAGATGGTTGATGAAGCGCACTCGCAGCCATTCACCCTGACGCACGCGCAATTCGGTGCCAGGTGCCGAAGGGCCGAACGCCCAGGCCTCGGTCTTGTGCCCCGGCACCAGCTCCACGTCCAGCGGCGCGGCGATCAACTCGTAGTCGTGGCCTGCGTCAGCGTCGGCCATCTTGCCCAGCCAGTAGCGCGACGCGCCACCGGCCCCCACGCCAACCACCACAAGACCGGCCAGACCACCGAGGATTTGTCGACGGGTAAAGGACATGAACTCAACTACCTCACTATCAGCAACAGGCCCAAGACCCGCAAAAGGCGATTACGATACACCTGCGGTTGCGAAACAGTAAGGGCAGCGCGGCGACTGGTCACAGCCAACAAGGGCTGCGCCCAGATATTTTCGACAGGCATAACTATGTAGTGCACAAACCTTGAGCCAACGGGTCATCCTCGCTGCCCGATTCTCAAGGAAAGAGAGTGTATGAACGCCATCGAAGCCCGCCCGTTGCCCAATGCCGCCGACAAGGCTGCCCTCAAAGCCATCGCCACCACCATCGTCAAGACTTGCCCCGGCCTGCGCGACACCGCTTATGAAGTCGCCGGCGGTCTGCTGAAGAAATACGGCCTCGCCCACCTCGACCCGGACAAGGTCTATTTCCATCGCTTCGATGCTGCGCAAAGCAGCACCAGGACATTCACCGGTTGGGAGCACCTGTACGAAAAGCCCGCCACCACCCTGACCCTCACTCAATTGGTGATCCAGCGTTTTCGCGTTTCCGACCAGGACAACGCGGACCTGCTCGATGTCTACGCAGGCTTCTACACGGCAGGTCCGGAGGTCGACACCTTCAACGAAACCAATGAAGTCCACCTGCATGGCAATGCGGTGCTGAATGACTTCTGGAACATCGACTTCAGCGCCCTCTACACCGACAGGTTGACGGCGTTCTGGAACGACAATGCCAGCGACTTCCGCACGCTGACCAAGTGCACCTTCCTCAGTGACGCGGTGCAAGCGCGGGACAAAGGCCAGTTAAGCGACGACGACTTCCAGCACGTGACCAACGCCGTGATCGGCCCCATCACCTGGCCTGTCAGCCTGCAACTGCTGCAAGCGCAGCACACTTGCGACGGAGTTCGTACCCTGGATTTCGCCGGTTACGTTGCCACCAACATTTTGCGTTTCGTGCTCCCCAAAGGTCGGCAGATTCTTTACCTTCCCGGCGAGCACAAACCTTTTGCAGTCGTTGAGACCATCACCGACATGCACTTCTGGATGCTCCAGCAACTGAACACAGACGCGGCGCGCAAGGTGTTCATGAGCCACTACTCTCTGCGTAATCGCCAGGTCATCGGCGAAAACATCAGCGACATCATGAACCAGCTGGTGGCGATGTGGGGCACCTATGACCATCACCTGATCAATCAGGAAAACCACGTCATTGAAGGTGATGCCTTCAGTTGGTTGCGAGACGCGGCCAAAGACACGATGTTTGCCGACTCTGCGCTGTCGTTAACCTCCAATGGCGATCTACGCAAAAAACTCTGGAAAGGCTACCTCAGCGCCGGGCTGCGCTTGTTCGGCCCGATGGCCGTAGTCGGCTGGCCGGTCGCCTTGCCGGTGGTCGGCGCCAGCCTGGCGAGCCTGGGCCTGAATATCGATCAGGCCGCCAACGGCAAAACCCCGGAAGATCGCAAGGCCGGCATCCTGGGGTCAGTGCTGAGCAGCATCGACCTGCTTTTCAATCTGTTGATGCTCAAAGGCCCGGGATCGCTACAGGACATCGGCCCCGAGATTGATGCGGCCGAAGCGCAGGAAATGGCCGATCTGGTTGAGTCGACGCAACCGGCCAAAACGGCAACTGACATCACGATTGAACAGCCGACCGTGATCGCGCCAGACGCAGAAGTACCAGCGTCCTTCAAGATTGAGGGACCGCTCAGCGAAAACGCCTTGGTGCGTGAACCGGGCAAGTTTCATGGCACGTACCGGCTCGCATCGAACCCGTCGACCGCGATCAAACTCAACGACAACGCTTATTACGTGCGCTATGAAAACGGCCTCAATGGTCGCGGTCACTGGGCAATCATCGACCCGGCAAACCCTGATGCTTTTTCGGGTTCGATTCCTGTCCGCATGGGCGCCGAAGGCAAGTGGGAAGTCATCCCGCGATTGGGGTTGAAGGGTGGCATGGACGTCTTGCCCTCCACCGTAGAAAGCACGGCTGGGGGGCGCGTTGTCGAGGAATGGGCGCAATCACCCGGTGTGTATGTGACCGGTCTTGAGGATCCCGAAATGAGGGCATGGGCATTGGGGGGGCCAGATGTCCAGGGCCAATTCCGGCGGGTATGGACGCTGGGTGGCATAGATGTGCGCAGTGTGGTCGAGTCCGATCTCGAGAGTGACGGTGCCCGTAGTGCGCTGATGGCCCCTGCAGACGAACAAATAATCACGTTGAGTGAGTTCGATCTGGCTCAGGAAGAACCTCGCACAAACCTGATCAACGATGCCCGCGCCTTTTACGAACTGCACCCGCCAACACCTCGCCCGCCCGTATCGGCCACAGCGCCCACACCGACCGAACTGCTGGAGACAGCCTTGGCGCAAAAGCCCAGGCTGGTCATCGGTGAAAGTCGAGGCAGCATCGGCAGCAAGACGCTTCTGATCGAGGAGATGCCAAACCTGGCCCGTACCGGAGTGAAAACCCTGTACCTCCAGGAACTCTTGGCCAACGTCAACCAACTCGATCTGGACGCCTACGCACGTAGCGGAGAAATGTCCGAGGAGCTGGAAAATTATCTGACCCGGCTCGACATCAAGGCCGGAAACGACCCCGAAGGAAAATTCAATCTCCTGTCACTGGTGAAAGCTGCCAATGCCCAGCGTATCCGGGTCCAGGCCATCGACATGTCGACAACCTACAACATCAATAAAGACCCTCTCCATCCAGTACCCGACACTCAAATGTCGCGCAGTTTTTTTGCAAGCGAGGTCATCCGTTTCAATCAGGAATTGAAAGGCCCAGCCAAATGGGTCGCGCTGGTCGATCAGGAAAACATGGCAGCCTTCAGAGGCTATCAGGGCATCAGCGAACAGACCGATGCGTTGTGCATACGTGTCGTGGATGCACAACCTGGATCGGCACACTCCATCACGGCTGATCCCGGCGTAACGATGGAATACGCGGACTATCCCGATGCCCCTGCCTTTGAGGTAGAGGGCTTGAGCGACCCCGACAGCCTCCAGTCACTGATCAAGGGCGACTGGCGCGTGCAGATGCAAACCCCGTGGGCATACAGGACCTCACAAGAACTGCGAGCGCTGTTGCCGGAACCGGGGATGTTCACCTTTCAACGCTATAGAAGCAGCATCCTGGTGGTGTATCGCAACGCCAGCCTGCGCATGGCGGACAGTGTCGTCAGACCGACACCGGGTGGAAGGATCAATCTGGATACCCCGCTCGGGCGAGCCTACGACACCATGACGGTGGCCAATCTCGATGAGCTGAAACAACAACTGATCGCCAGAGGCATGCGGCCAATGGGCTGGCCAGAGCTGGCCGGTGAAGCTGAAGGCGCATCGTCATTGCTGGGGGACCTCGCGCCAGCGCGTCCGGGAATCCAGCGCCCGACCGTACCGTCCAACTGGCAAGCCAATGAACTGCTCGAAGGGCAAACGCCCATCAGCGATTCAGGAAAATTTCAGGGCATTTATCAACTCGACTCAAACCCTGCCACCGCCATCATGATGGACGACACCGCGTACTACGTGCGCTATGAAGCCGACGCCAACGGCGGTGGGCATTGGGCAATCATCGACCCGGAAAATCCGCATGCCTTGGCTGACTCGATCCCCGTGCGCCTTAACGCCGAAGGTGAATGGGAGACCCTGCCGCGCCTCGGCCTCAAGGGTGGCGGCAAGACACCGGCGCCGCACCTGCCCGCCTCGGAGTATGACGTCCCCACCCGACTGAGACCGGAACTTGAGGATGGCGCGGCCGGGTTAAACGATGAGGCGCTGCGCGATTACTACGATAGCCTCAACGAGTTCGATGCCTACCGTGATTTCAAGGCGATTAGAAAGCACCTGTATCGGGATGCCATCCGCTTTTATGCCGAGCTGAAGTTGCCCGGCCGCCCGCCCATTCCAACACTCAATCCCGACGCCAGCGCCGAGGAGATTATCGACAAGATCCTCGAGCATGCCCGAGGCCTGATCATCGGCGAAAGCCACGGCTCCATCGGCAGCAAGCAATGGCTGATCGAGAACATGGCGTTGCTCACCGGCAAAAACGTGAAGACGCTGTACATGGAACACCTGCTGACCGACTTCCATCAAGCCGCCCTGGATGCCTTCTTCGAAACTGGGGTGATGGCCACGGACCTGGCGAACTACCTCAAAGCCCTCGACGTCGGGAACATGACTGATCCGCTTGAGCGCTACACCTTTCTGGAGCTGGTCAAGCAAGCCCGCCAATACAGGATTCGGGTGCAGGCGATCGACTGCATGGCGAGCTATCGACTCAACGGCATGGAAAAAATCGGATCGCTGGAGCCGGCCATTCAAACAACCGCACGACAGAAAATGATGAACTACTACGCCCGCTCGATCATTCGCGCCGATCAGTCGCTACGCGGCGCTCACAAATGGATCGCCCTCATGGGCAACTCCCACGCCAACACCTACGAGGGCGTCGCCGGGGTCAGTGAGCTGGAAGAAGCCATCGGAATCCGCATCGAAGACGTTGCCGAGAATCTATCCACCGGCATCACTGTGGATCCGGGCAAAATCCTGCCGATTGGCGGGTTGGGGGATGAAACCGCATTGGTCCAGGGTGACTTGCAACTGCAAGTCGAGACGCCTTGGGCTACCAGATCAATGGCAGAAATCGACCCCCTGTTGTCCCGACACGGCATGTACACCTTGAAACAAGAACCCGGGACGACTTATCTGGTTCACCGCAGCCGCAACCGGGCGCTTGTCCGTACGCGCATCGAAACGGATAGCGGCCGCTACTACATCGAACGCCCGAACTGGCCTTCGGTCAGCGGCAAACGCTACCCCAGCATGAAAACGCTGTTGCAGGCACTGGATGACATGGGCATGCAACTGGGCGGCTGGTCACAACCGCTGTAATGCAAAAACAGAAAAGCCGTGTGAAACGGATTTCACACGGCTTTTCGGTTGCAGCGATCAAGCCTTTACGGCTTGCGCAGGATCACTCCCACTCGATCGTCGCCGGTGGCTTGCTCGACACGTCGTACGTGACGCGGGAGATGCCTTCGATTTCATTGATGATACGGCCGGAGACGGTTTCCAGCAGTTCGTAAGGCAGGTGCGCCCAACGTGCGGTCATGAAGTCGATGGTTTCTACGGCACGCAGTGCTACAACCCACGCGTAACGACGGCCATCGCCGACCACGCCAACCGATTTGACTGGCTGGAACACCACGAACGCCTGGCTGACCTTGTGGTACCAGTCGGCCTTGCGCAGTTCTTCGATGAAGATGTGGTCGGCACGACGCAGCAGGTCGGCGTATTCCTTCTTCACTTCACCGAGGATCCGCACGCCCAGGCCCGGACCCGGGAACGGGTGACGGTAGACCATGTCGTAAGGCAGGCCGAGTTCCAGGCCCAGACGACGGACTTCGTCCTTGAACAGTTCGCGCAGTGGCTCGACCAGTTTCAGGTTCATCTCTTCCGGCAGACCGCCCACGTTGTGGTGAGATTTGATCACGTGCGCCTTGCCGCTTTTCGCGCCAGCCGACTCGATCACGTCCGGGTAGATGGTGCCTTGCGCCAGATACTTGATGTTGTCCAGTTTGCAGGATTCGGCATCGAACACGTCGATGAAGGTGCGGCCGATGATCTTGCGCTTCTTCTCTGGATCAGCTTCGCCGGCCAGATTGCCGAGGAACTGTTCTTCAGCATTGGCGCGGATCACTTTGACGCCCATGTTCTCGGCGAACATGGCCATCACTTGCTCGCCTTCGTGCAGGCGCAGCAGGCCGTTGTCGACGAAGACGCAGGTCAGTTGGTCGCCGATGGCCTTGTGCAGCAGCGCCGCAACCACCGAGGAGTCAACGCCGCCGGACAGACCCAGCAGCACGTTGTCGGTACCGACTTGTGCGCGGATGTTGGCAATGGCGTCTTCAGCGATCTTCGACGGGGTCCACAGCGCTTCACAGCCACAGATGTCCAGAACGAAGCGCGACAGGATGCGGCCGCCCTGCTTGGTGTGGGTCACTTCCGGGTGGAACTGCACGCCGTAGTAAGCGCGATCATCGTTGAACATGCCGGCGATCGGGCAGCTCGGGGTGCTGGCCAGGATGTGGAAGTCTTCCGGCATCTTGGTGACCTTGTCACCGTGGCTCATCCATACGTCGAGGCCGAACAGGCCGTCAGCGTCGATGTGGTCTTCGATGCCGTCGAGCAGGCGGCTCTTGCCGACCACGTCAACGCGGGCGTAACCGAACTCACGCAGTTCGGAACCTTCAACCTTGCCGCCCAGTTGCTCGGCCATGGTCTGCATGCCGTAGCAGATACCGAAAACCGGTACACCCAGGTCAAACACGGCTTGCGGGCAACGCGGGCTGTTGGCTTCGTGCACGGACTCGGGGCCGCCGGCGAGGATGACGCCTTTAGGTGCGAATTCGCGGATCGCATCTTCGTCCATGTCGAACGGGTGCAGTTCGCAGTACACACCGATCTCGCGCACGCGGCGGGCGATCAGTTGGGTGTATTGCGAACCGAAGTCGAGGATCAGGATGCGGTGAGCGTGAATGTCGAGGGCCATGATTCAGTCTCGTCTTAAGTAATTCAGAAACAGTCGTGATTCAGAAACAACTCGGGGCTGAATAAAACAGCCCCGGTTGCTTGATGATTTGCTTGAAGCCTCAACCTACGCGGTAGTTTGGCGCTTCTTTGGTGATCTGCACGTCGTGAACGTGGGATTCGGCCATACCGGCACCGGTGATCCGCACGAACTCAGGCTTGGTACGCATTTCTTCGATGTTGGCGCTACCGGTGTAGCCCATCGAGGAACGCAGACCGCCCATCAACTGGTGAATGATCGCGCTCAGGGTGCCTTTGTACGGCACACGGCCTTCGATCCCTTCAGGTACAAGTTTCTCGGCGCCTGCCGAGGAGTCCTGGAAGTAACGATCGGACGAGCCTTGAGCCTGGGACATGGCGCCCAGCGAGCCCATGCCGCGATAAGCCTTGTACGAACGGCCCTGGAACAGTTCGATTTCGCCCGGCGCTTCTTCAGTACCGGCGAACATCGAGCCCATCATCACGCAGGAAGCACCGGCCACGATGGCCTTGGACAGGTCACCGGAGAAACGGATGCCGCCGTCGGCGATCAACGGAACGCCAGTGCCTTCAAGGGCAGCAGCAACGTTGGCGATGGCACTGATTTGCGGCACGCCGACACCGGCGACGATACGGGTGGTGCAGATCGAGCCTGGGCCGATACCGACCTTGACGGCATCGGCGCCGGCTTCGGCCAGGGCCTTGGCAGCTGCGCCGGTGGCGATGTTGCCGCCGATCACCTGTACTTCAGGGAAGTTCTCTTTGACCCAGCGAACGCGGTCGATCACGCCTTTGGAGTGACCGTGCGCGGTGTCGACCACCACCACGTCCACACCGGCGTTGACCAGAGCGGCTACGCGGTCACCGGTGTCTTTACCGGTACCGACAGCAGCGCCAACGCGCAGACGACCTTGGTCGTCCTTGCTGGCCAGCGGGTAGGCTTTGGCTTTTTCGATGTCTTTGACGGTCATCATGCCTTTGAGGGCAAACTTGTCGTCGACGATCAGGACTTTTTCCAGACGGTGCTTGTGCAGCAGCTCGCGGACTTCGTTCTTGTTGGCGCCTTCACGTACGGTGACCAGACGCTCTTTAGGCGTCATCACTTCACGTACGGTGGCATCCAGACGGGTTTCGAAGCGCACGTCACGGGAAGTGACGATGCCGACCAGGTCACCATCGTGCAGAACCGGAACGCCGGAGATGTTGTGCATGCGGGTCAAGTCGAACAGATCACGAACCGTGGCGTCAGCCTCGATGGTGATCGGGTCCTTGACGACGCCGGCTTCGAACTTCTTGACCTTGCGCACTTCGGCAGCTTGCTGCTCGATGGTCATGTTCTTGTGGATGATACCGATACCACCTTCCTGAGCCATGGCGATTGCCAGACGGGCTTCAGTGACGGTGTCCATGGCAGCGGAAACCAGTGGAATATTCAGCTCGATGCCACGGGTAAGGCGGGTCTTGAGACTGACTTCGTTAGGAAGCACCTCGGAATAACCAGGCACTAGGAGAATGTCGTCGAATGTCAGAGCTTCTTGGCTGATACGCAGCATCGCGGGGGCTCCCGAGCGGGAAAATGGAAGCGCGCCATTATAGTCAGACACCCCCCGCTGTTCAATGTAAAACTCAGCTTAATATCAATGTTGCTGATGTACGGGGATCCCCGCGTCTACAGCTCCACCTTGACCCAAGAGACAGGTTGGTCGAGCCAATCAGCAAACTCATCGATAAAGCTTTGCTTGAACCCGGCCTCCAGCCAGTTGTTGAAGATGAAACCCAGGTTGGAAAACGCACATTCCTGCAAATACAGAAAGCCGTTGATGTCGTCTTCATGCCCGCATTCAGGGCAGGTGAAATTGTCGGTGCGCCCGGGCATCCAGTCTTCCAGGCTCTCGAACAGCGCTTCACCGACTTCGCGGCGGCACTCGGCGCAACCGGCCTCTTCGAGAAAACCCTTGGCCGGGGTGTAGATGCAACGCTTGACGATGATCTCCAGCCCGTTGATCGGTTCACCGAAAGGCAGCGCCTCGGGGTGCAGCACCACCGCACGCGCGCCATCGGCAATCGCATGGCCCATGCGATTGCCGGTGCGACCACAGGTGGTCAACTCTTCTTCGATGATGTTCTTGCGCACCAGCCAGCGCACGATCGCCCGCGCCCGGGGTTCGTGGACCGGCAGGGTGGAGATTTTCGGGACGATGATGCTTTGCGAATTCATGGTGCAGCCTGCGACGTCAAATGGAAGTTCTGCGGTGCTCACTCCGCCGTCTTCGCGGGCAAGCCCGCTCCCACAGGGATCTCGACGATCACAAATGTTGTGTACACCAGAGAAACCTGTGGGAGCGGGCTTGCCCGCGAAGACGTCAGTGCGGCCGGCAGCTTAATCCCTGACAAAATCCGGTCAAGTGCTGAGATAGCGCCCGATCAACGCCAGACCGCTCGCCAGTACCAGCCACGTCACCAGCCGCACAAACGCCTCGCGCGACAAGCGCATGGTCAACCGCCGCCCGATCCACAAACCCAGCGCCATGGCCGGCAACAGACACAGCGCCAGCATCAACAAGGGTAGCTCGGCATAGACCCCGGCGATGGCGAACAGGCTCAAGCGCACCACCGTGCTGCAACTGATCAGCGCACTTTGCGTGGCCCGGGCCGCGTCTTTAGGCAAGCGGCTGTTGAGATAGATTGCATATAAGAAGCCGCCGCTGCCAAACAGCGCACCAAACAGCCCGCCCACCGTGCCCATCGGCAGTGCCCAACCGGCGGACAACTGCGTCGGCCGGGCCTTCACCCACAGGCTGTAAACCGCATAGGCACTGATAAACAGCCCCATCAACAGCAACAACAGATCGGATTTGAGGTTAAGCAGAAAAATCACCCCCAACGTGCAGCCCACGGCCATGCACGGCAGCAGCCGCAACAACTCGGGCTTGGCCACATCCCGCCGCGAGGGCAGCAGATTGCCGAACGCCGCGACAAAATCCAGCAGCACCAGCAACGGCACGATTTTCGACAGGGGCATGAACAGAATCAGAATCGGCCCCGCGACCAGCGCCGTACCGAATCCGGCAATCCCGAACACGATATAGGCCAGCGCGATGCCCAAGCCAATCACAACCCAACCACCCGCACCCCACGACCACTCGCTCAACAACCCCAGCACACTCATCGACCCACTTCCTTTATTAGCCTGAGATGACTTTAGCCAGCGCCGAGCGTTGCGACTAATATGCTCAATGTCGCTTACTCATCTCGAAAAGGCATATCAGGTGCTATCGACCCGTCAATTGCGCTACTTCGTGGAAATTGCCGAGTGCGGCAGCTTCAGTGCTGCCGCCGAACGCCTGTTCATCGCGCAATCGGCCCTGAGCCGGCAGATCAAGGACATGGAAACCCGCCTGCAAACGCCGCTGTTCGAACGCACTGCACGCCAGCCCCGGCTCACGGCGGCAGGCGAGGCGTTTTTACCGCGAGCCAGAAACCTGCTCAACGAACTGAGCAAAGCCAGCGCGATGGCAACCGAAGTCGGCAACGGCCAACGGGGCACATTGCGCCTGAGCCACTCCAGCACCGTGTCGCTCAGCGGACATTTATTACGCCGGATCAGCACGTATCTTGAGCAGCAGAATGGCGTGTCGCTGGACATCGGCAAGCTGTCCTCCGAGGCGCAGCTTGAGGAGCTGGCTGAAGGTCGTCTCGACATAGGCCTGTTGCGCCTGCCGGTATTGCGCCAGCGAGAAGGCGTTCAGGTGCTGCCTTTATTCACCGAACGCCTGCTGCTGGCGGTGCCGGCCGGTCATCGCTTGGCCGATTCAGCCTCGGTCGAACTGGCGCAACTGAGGGACGAGCCGTTCATTTCTATTCCGCATCCACAGCGCGGCGGACTCAGCTATTTGTGTGCCGACCTGTGCATGCGCCAGGGTTTCTTCCCCAAAGCGGCGCGGGTGATGTCGCGCAAGACCACCCAACTGCAACTGATCCAGGCTGGATTCGGCATCGCCCTGCTGCCCGAATCGATGCAGGACATTGCGCCCGACGGCGTACGATTTCTGCCGCTGGCCGATCCCGACTGCCAAAGTACGGTCGCCCTCGCCTACCGGCAAAACCCCACCCCCCTGGTCAACAACTTCCTCCAGTCCTTCAAAAAATCCTGTGGGAGCGGGCTTGCTCGCGAAGGCGCAGTGTCAGTCACTGGAGACGTTGAATGCTAAACCGCCTTCGCGATCAAGCCCGCCCCAACATTGGATTGGTGGTGATTGCCTGGCGAATGCCCTTAAACTGCGCCCCATGATTAAAGATCCCTTTTCAAGGCTCGGCCTTGACCGTGAAGTCCTGACCGTCAGCCAGCTCAACGGCCGCGCGCGGGTGTTGCTCGAAGACGTGTTCAGCAACATCTGGGTCGAAGGCGAAATCTCCAACCTTGCTCGCCCGGCGTCCGGCCATGTGTATTTCACCCTCAAGGACAGCGGTGCGCAGGTGCGTTGCGCGTTGTTCCGCAATAATGCGGCGCGGGTGCGTCAGGCGCTGAAGGACGGCCTGGCGGTGAAAGTACGCGGCAAGGTCTCACTGTTCGAAGGGCGCGGCGACTATCAGCTGATTCTCGACACCGTGGAGCCCGCCGGTGACGGTGCGCTACGCCTGGCCTTCGATGCGCTGAAGGAAAAGCTCAGCGCCGAAGGCCTGTTCAGTGCCGAACGCAAAGTGCCGTTGCCAGCGCATCCGCAACGCATTGGCATCATCAGTTCGCCGACCGGCGCGGTGATTCGCGACATCATCAGCGTGTTCCGCCGCCGGGCGCCGCAGGTGCAACTGACACTGATCCCCACCGCCGTGCAGGGCCGCGAAGCCACGGCGCAGATCGTCCGCGCACTGAAACTGGCCGATGCCCGTGGTTTCGACGCGCTGATCCTTGCCCGGGGCGGCGGCTCGCTGGAGGACCTCTGGTGCTTCAACGAAGAAGCCGTGGCCCGCGCGGTGGATGCCTGCGTCACGCCGATCGTCAGTGCCGTCGGGCATGAAACCGATGTGTCGATCAGCGACTTTGTCGCCGACGTCCGCGCCCCCACGCCCTCCGCGGCCGCCGAATTGCTCGCTCCGGATTCCAGCGACCTGGTGCGCCGGGTCGAAAGCCTGCATCGCCGGCTGGTGATGCGCATGCGCGACCGGCTGATGCGGGATCGTCTGCGCCTGGAAGGCATCTCACGCCGTTTGCGTCACCCCGGCGAGCGTCTGCGCCAGCAGGCTCAGCGTCTGGATGACCTGGACATGCGCATGCGCCGGGCGTTCGAGCGTCAACTCAATACCCGTCGCGAACGGCTGATCCGTCTGGAAACCCGCCTCGCCGGACAGCACCCGGGACGCCAACTGGCGATGTTGCGCCAACGCCTCGACAGCCTTGCCGAGCGCCTGCCCCGGGCCATGCGTGAAGGCCTGAAAAGCCGTCGCCTGCAACTGCACAGCCAGATGCAGACACTGCATGTGGTCAGCCCATTGGCGACTCTCGGTCGTGGCTACAGCATTCTGCTGGATGAACGCGGCCAGGCGATCCGAAACGCCGCGCAGACTCACACCGGCCAACGCCTGAAAGCCAGACTCGGCGAAGGCGAGCTGCAAGTGCGCGTCGAGGACAATCACCTGACGCCCGTCACCCTCTCTTTACTGGACTGATCCATGCCGCGTTTTTTCGCTCCGCTACTCCTGCTGTGCCTGACCACCCTCAATGCGCATGCCGACAGCTACATCACCCGCCTGCTGAACAAGCCGGTACCGGGCGGCGTGGCGGTGGTTGATCTGGGCAGCGCCGCGCAGGCGCCAACAGCCACCTATCAGGGCAAACCGGTGCTGGTGGTCAAGGAACAGAACAACTGGCTGGCAATTGTCGGCGTGCCGCTGAGCGTCAAACCCGGCAGTCAGCAGATCAGCAGCGGCGGGCGTAATCTGCCGTTCACGGTCGGCAACAAGAAGTACCCGGAACAGCACATCACCCTGAAGAACACCCAGCAGGTCAACCCGAACCCGGCCAACCTCAAGCGCATCGAGGGCGAACTGGCCGAACAGATCAAGGCCTACCGCAGCTTCAGCCCGACGACCCCGAGCAACCTGCTGCTGGACAAACCGGTCAACGGGCCGCTGTCGAGCAAGTTCGGTGTACGCCGCTTCTTCAACGGTGAAGAGCGCAACCCGCATGCCGGCCTCGACTTTGCGGTACCGGCCGGCACGCCAATCAAGACCCCGGCGGCGGGCAAGGTGATCCTCACCGGCAACTACTTCTTCAATGGCAACACGGTGTTTGTCGATCACGGGCAGGGCTTTATCAGCATGTTCTGCCACATGTCGAAAATCGATGTGAAAGTCGGCGATCAACTGGCCCGTGGCGCAGTGGTCGGCAAGGTCGGCTCCACCGGTCGCGCGACCGGGCCGCACATGCACTGGAACATCAGCCTGAACGATGCGCGGGTGGATCCGGCGATTTTCATTGGTGCGTTTCAACCGTGATTGTTGATTGAGCTGACCAGCCTCATCGCGAGCGGGCTCACTCCTACAAAGAGTTTGTGTCGTGAACACGATCAACTGTGGGAGCGGGCTTGCTCGCGAAGGCGCCCGATCCCACACCGCAAAATACCGCTGACACCCCACCTGCTTCAATTGCGCCCCAATCAAACCCCGCGCAAACATCAAAACGATCTGCAGCCTGGCGCACAATAAAATCGCGCAAATCCCCGCTTTTCGAGTATTCCTCTCAATTTTTTTCGACTGCTTGCCATCCTCTCCCCTCGCGGTTAGGGTTGAAGACATGAAAACCTCTCACACCCTTATTCAGCTTCGCCAGCACCGCAGTCTGTGCCTCGTCAGCGCACGACTGCCGGGCTGAATCGCTGCGCCTCGTCCCAAGCGTTTCCCCGAACATTCGTTCCACCGGCAGGCCGCCTCTTTTCGGCCCAGACAATAAGGATTTTCCCGATGAGCATGCTCAAAGACCCGTCTTCGAAATACCGCGCGTTCCCCGTCATCAATCTGCCGGATCGCACCTGGCCGTCGAAAACCATCGACGCCGCGCCGATCTGGTGCAGTTCCGACCTGCGTGACGGCAACCAGTCGTTGATCGAGCCGATGGACGCGGTGAAGAAGCTGCGCTTCTGGAAAACCCTCGTTCAAGTGGGTGTGAAGGAAATCGAAGCCTCGTTCCCGGCCGCTTCGCAAACCGACTTCGACTTCGTGCGGACCCTCATCGAAGAAGGCCACATCCCGGACGACACCACCATTCAGGTGCTGACCCAGGGCCGTGAAGACCTGATCGAGCGTACCTTCGAGTCCCTGCGCGGAGCGAAGAAAGCCATCGTTCACCTGTACAACGCCACCTCGCCTTCTTTCCGTCGCATCGTGTTCAACCAGGACAAGGACGGTATCAAGGCCATCGCGGTCAACGCGGCCAAGCTGTTCGTCAAATACGCAGCGATGCAGCCGGACACCGAGTGGACCTTCGAATACTCGCCGGAAACCTTCAGCGCCACCGAGCTGGAATTCGCCAAGGAAGTCTGTGATGCGGTGATCGAGGTCTGGAACCCGACGCCTGAGCACAAGATGATCCTCAACCTGCCCGCGACGGTCGAATGCGCAACGCCGAATATCTACGCCGACCAGATCGAATGGTTCGGCCGCAACATCAACCGTCGTGACAGCGTGATCATCAGCCTGCACACCCACAACGACCGTGGCACTGGCGTCGCCGCCACCGAGCTGGGCCTGATGGCGGGCGCGGATCGCGTCGAAGGCTGCCTGTTCGGCAACGGCGAGCGCACCGGTAACGTCGACCTGGTCACCGTGGCACTGAACATGTACACCCAGGGTGTCGACCCTGAGCTGGACTTCTCCGACATCGACGGCGTGCGCAAAGTCGTCGAAGAGTGCAACCAGATTCAGGTACACCCACGTCATCCGTACGTCGGCGACCTGGTCCATACCGCATTCTCCGGCTCGCACCAGGACGCCATCCGCAAGGGCTTCGCCCAGCAGAAACCGGACACCCTGTGGGAAGTGCCGTACTTGCCGATCGACCCGGCCGACATCGGCCGCAGCTACGAGGCGGTGATCCGCGTCAACAGCCAGTCGGGCAAGGGCGGTATCGCTTACCTGCTGGAGCAGGAATACGGCATCAGCTTGCCGCGTCGCATGCAGATCGAGTTCAGCCAGGTTGTGCAGCGTGAAACCGACCGTCTGGGTCTGGAGATGACCGCCAAGCAGATCCACTCGCTGTTGATCAGCGAATACCTGCAAGCCAACACCCCGTACGCGCTGGTCAGCCATCGCCTGCAGGAAGAAAACGGCAACAGCGCCGTCGAAGTGGAAGTGGCGAGCAAGGGTCAGGGCGAAACCAACCTGCACTGGCGCGGCAAGGGCAACGGTGCGCTGGAAGCCCTGGTGGCCGGCCTGCCGATCCCGGTGGAAATCATGGATTACAACGAGCACGCCATCGGCGCGGGCACCAACGCCAAGGCAGCGGCTTACATCGAGCTGCGGGTGAACGGTGAGCGTGCGGTGCACGGCGTGGGTATCGATGAAAACATCACCACCGCCAGCTTCAAGGCGCTGTTCAGTGCACTGAACCGCTCGTTGAGCCAGCCGGAAGCGAAAGCGGCGTAAGCGATCGCTGAAATGCACAAGGCCCCGGAGTGCGAACTCCGGGGCCTTTTTTATGCCGGCAGGTTTGTGTTGCCTGATCGGGCCTCTTCGCGAGCAAGCCCGCTCCCACATTTGGAATGCATTCCCCTGTGGGAGCGGGCTTGCTCGCGAAAGTGGTCGCTCAGGCGACGCGAATATCAGGTGAACTCGAACGTGTCCGCATCCAGATTCGCCGGAAAGCGCTCGCGGTAAGCCGCCAATGGCGCCGCTTCCAGCACGGCCTTGAACACTCCGTCCGCCTCCCCCGCCGCCAGCAACGTCTCACCCTGGAAATCCAGCACCTGACTGTCGCCGGTATAGGCAAAACCCTTGCCGTCAGTGCCGACGCGATTCACGGCGGCCACGTAGCACAGGTTTTCAATCGCCCGTGCCGGCAACAGGCGGTTCCAGTGCAGACGCCGCGCACCCGGCCAGTTGGCGGTGTACAGCAGCAGGTCCGTGTCCTGAGCGTCGCGACTCCACACCGGGAAGCGCAGGTCGTAGCAAATCAGCGGCCGAATCCGCCAGCCCTTGAGCTCGAACTGCACCTGACGTTCACCGGGGGTGTAATGGTTGTGCTCGCCGGCCATGCGGAACAGATGGCGTTTGTCGTAGTGCCAGACTTCACCATCCGGCCGCGCCCACAACAGGCGATTACGATGGCTGCCGTCCGCCGCCTGAATGATCACGCTGCCGGTAATCACTGCATTGAGCTTCGCCGCCTGCGCCTTCATCCACTTGCTGGTCGGGCCATGCTCGGCTTCAGCCAGGGTCTCGGACTCCATCGAGAAGCCGGTGGTGAACATCTCCGGCAGAATAATCAGGTCTGCCCCTTGGGCCTGCTCCAACAGCATGTCGAAGTGTTCAAGGTTGGCCTGACGATCGTGCCAGGCCAGGCTGGTCTGGATCAGCGCCAGATTGAGATCGGGCAATGCACTCAGATCACGCATAGTTTTGCCGCTGCCTCGCGCAGCGTCTCCTCGCGTTTGGCGAAGCACAAGCGCACCAGGCGCTGGCCTGCGGGTGGATTCTGGTAGAACACCGACACCGGAATGCTCGCCACGCCGTGTTCTCGGGTCATCCACATCGCCATGTCGACGTCATTCAAGTCGGGACGAATCTGCGAGTAATCGACAAGTTGGAAATAGGTGCCGGTGACACGGGTGAAGGTGAATCGCGACGGCGCCAGCAAATCACAGAACAGATCACGCTTGGCCTGATAGAAACCCGGCAGCTCTTCGACGTGTTCCGGATGCTCGGCCATGTAGTCGGCCAAAGCATATTGCAGCGGCGTGACACCGCAGAAACTGACGTACTGGTGCACCTTGCGCAGTTCTGCCGTCAGCGCCGGCGGAGCAACGACATAGCCGGTTTTCCAGCCAGTGACGTGATAGGTCTTGCCGAACGAGCTGACCACGAAGGCACGCTGATACAATTCTTCATGGGCCAGCACGCTGACGTGCGGCACGCCGTCGAACACCAGGTGCTCATAGACTTCGTCGCTGATCAGGTAGATGTCGCGACCACGGATCAACTCTGCCAGTTGATCCAGTTCGGCACGGCTGATCAGTGCGCCGCTCGGATTGTGCGGGGTGTTGATGACGATCATTTTCGTGCGCGGGCTCAGGGCCGCGGCGAGCCTGTCGAAGTCGATGGAGAAATCGTCCGGACTCAGTTGTACGTGCACGCAACGACCGCCCGCCAACTCCGTCGCCGGTTCGTAGCTGTCGTAGCACGGGTCGAACACGATCACTTCGTCACCGCTATGGATAACCGCCTGAATCGCACAGAAGATCGCCTGGGTCGCGCCGGGCGTCACGGTCACTTCGGTGTCCGCATCCACTCGTGCACCGTAGCTACGGGCGATCTTTGCCGCAATCTGCTGGCGCAGTGCCGGCAAACCGGTCATGGGTGAATACTGGTTATGCCCACTGGCAATATGTCGACCTACCGCATCGCGCAGCGACTGCGGACCATCGAAATCAGGAAAACCCTGGGAAAGATTGATCGCTCCGGTCTGCGCCGCGAGCTGAGACATCTGCGTGAAAATAGTGATGCCGACATTCGGCAGCTTACTGGTAATCATCGGGGTTCCCTGCTCAACACCCGGCTCTGTCAACGGCGCGGGAGAGCCCGAGAATAGCCCATCCGGCGCTCATAAAAAAAGGGCGCTCTGGTGAGCACCCTTTCTTCTGTCAAACCCGACTCAAAGCGGCGAATTACTTCTTGTCGCGGCGCTTCTTGCTGGCTTTCTTGTTGTGCGACATCAAACGACGCTTCTTGTTGACCTGGCGGTCGGTCAGCGTGTTCTTGTTGCCTTCATACGGGTTCTCGCCGCCCTTGAACTCGATGCGGATCGGCGTACCAACCAGCTTCAGAACACGACGGTAAGTGTTTTCCAGATAGCGCACATACGACTTCGGCACTTTCTCGATCTGGTTACCGTGGATCACGATGATCGGCGGGTTAGCACCACCCAGGTGAGCGTAACGCAGCTTGATCCGGCGGCTGTTGACCATCGGCGGCTGGTGCTCGCTGACCGCGTCTTCGAGGATCTGGGTCAGACGGCTGGTCGGCCAGCGGGTTACCGCGGACTTGAACGAGTTCTGTACCGAGGCATAGAGGTTGCCCACGCCAGTACCGTGCAGCGCCGAGATGAAGTGGATGTCGGCGTAATCAACGAAGAACAGGCGACGTTGCAGCTCGACTTTCACGAAGTCGCGCTCGCTTGGCGTCATGCCGTCCCACTTGTTGATCGCGATGACCAGCGCACGACCGGATTCGATCGCGAAGCCCAACAGGTTGAGGTCGTGATCGACCACGCCTTCGCGGGCGTCCATCACGAAGATCACCACGTTGGCGTCTTTGATCGCCTGCAGGGTTTTGACCACGGAGAATTTTTCGACTTCTTCGTGGATCTTGCCGCGCTTGCGCACACCGGCGGTGTCGATCAGCGTGTACTTCTCGTCATTGCGCTCGAACGGGATGTAGATACTGTCGCGGGTGGTGCCGGGCTGGTCATAGACGATAACCCGGTCTTCACCGAGCATGCGGTTGACCAGGGTCGACTTGCCGACGTTCGGACGGCCAATGATGGCAATCTTGATCCCGTCTTTTTCGCTCGGGCCAGGAATACGCTTGGCTTCCTCGCCTTCGGCGACGATCTCTTCCTCTTCGCCTTCCTGCGGCTCGTCTTCGTCACGCGGGAAATCGCTCAGTGCCGCTTCCAGCAACTGAGTGATACCACGGCCGTGAGCACCGGCGATCGGGATCGCGTGGCCCATGCCCAGCGGGGCAAATTCAGCGCGGGCCATTTCCGGATCGATGTTGTCGACCTTGTTGGCAACCACGTGGGAGCGCTTGTTACGCTTGCGCAAATGTTCGGCGATCATCTGGTCGGCGGCGGTGAAACCGGCCTTGGCATCTACCAGGAACAGCACAACATCCGCTTCTTCAATGGCCAGCAGCGACTGCTCGGCCATTTTTTCGTCCATACCGTGCTCGTCACCGGAGATACCACCGGTGTCGATCAGAATGTAGGAACGCCCTTGCCACTTGGCCTCACCGTACTGGCGATCACGGGTCAGACCGGACAAGTCGCCGACGATGGCGTCACGCGTCCTGGTCAGGCGGTTGAACAAGGTGGATTTGCCGACGTTCGGTCGGCCCACCAGGGCGATTACGGGAACCATGCGGCTCTCCACTTCGTTATTTCAGAAAATACAAAAGCCGCTGCGAGGCAGCGGCTGGTGCTCGGGGCAACACTGTGGGAACGGGCCGCTTGCGAAAAACCGTAGCAGCACCGCGTTTATTCAGCCTGTACGCGTCATCGTTGACGCCCTTCGCGAGCAAGCCCGCTCCCACAAGTGAGGCTGCCTGGGGGTGTTAACCCCAAGCATAGTTGTTACTTGATGGTCAGGGCTTCCAGTTTGCCGCTGTTGCCATACACATAGATCGTGTTGCCCACCACCAGCGGACGGGCACGCAGGCCGTCGCTGTCGATACGCTCACGACCCACAAAACGACCGTCCACCTGACTCAACAGGTGCAGGTAACCTTCCAGGTCACCGACGGCTACGTAGCTGGAGAACACTTCCGGAGCCGACAGTTGACGGCGAGCCAGCGAGTCGTTGCTCCACAGTGCTGTGGTGGAACGCTCGTCGACGCCTTCAACGGTGCCCGAAGACAGGCTCACGTAGACGCTGCCGAAACCTTGGGCAACACCGGCATAGCTCGACGCATCGCGCTGCCAGAGTTGACGGCCGCTTTGCAGATCGAGTGCCGCGACGCGACCCTGATAGCTGGCGACGTACAGGGTTTCACCGGACAGCAGCAGACCACCGTCGATGTCGACCACGCGTTCCAGTTCCGAACGACCGGTTGGAATCGCGACGCGTTGCTCCCAGACCGGCACACCGTTGGAAATGTCCAGGGCGACCACTTTACCGGTCGACAGCCCAGCCACCGCGAGGCGGTTGGTCACGACTGGCGCACTGGTGCCGCGCAGGGTCAGTACCGCAGGGGTGCTGTCGTAGGTCCAGCGACGGTTGCCGGTAGCCGCGTCCAGGCCGATCAGACGATCGTCCTGAGTCTGCACCACCACCACGTCACCGTTGTTGGCCGGCGGCGCGAGGACTTCGCTGGACACCCGGGCGCGCCACTTCTCTTCGCCGTTGATGGCGTCGAGAGCAACGATTTCACCCTTCAGGGTACCGATCGTGACCAGACCGTAACCCACGCCAACGGCGCCGGAGACAGGCAGGTCAAGATCCTTTTTCCACTTCACGTCGCCATTGCTGCGATCCATGGCCATCAGCACGCCGGTTACATCGGCCGCGTAGATGGTGTCACCGTCGATCGCCGGCACCAGCATGTTGTAGGTTTCGCCCTGACCGTCACCGATCGAACGACTCCACTGCTTCTGCAGGACTACTTCTTCTTTGAAGTCGGTCAGCTCGGCCGGTGGCAATTCTTTTTTGCTGTTGCTGCTGCAACCCGCGGCCAGAATGGCCAGAGCCAGCAATGCTGCATGCTTCCAACGGATCACGTCACGCATCCCCTTTGGCCAGGTCGTCGAGCTTGATTTGAAGGCCGCCGACTGCCGCTTCATCCGACAGTGCCGCCTTGGCTTTTTGATACGCCGCGTTCGCTTCGTCAGTACGGCCCAGCTGTACCAGCAGGTCGCCCTTGAGTTCTTCGCGAGCGGCCAGGAACGCCTTGTCGGCATCGCCGTCGAGCAGCTTCAGAGCTTCATCGGCCTTGTTCTGCGCACCCAGCACCTGCGCCAGACGCTGACGGGCGATTTCGCCCAGCGCCGGGTTCGCCGGTTTGGCAACAATGGCTTTGAGTTCGGTCGCTGCGTCGTCCAGCTTGCCGCTGTCGACCGCTACTTTGGCCACGAACAGGCTGCCGTACTGTGCGTACGCGGTGCCGCCGAATTCGCTGTTGAGCTTGCCGGCCAGATCCGCAACGCGTGCAGCGTCAGGCTTGCCGTCCGGGGTCAGCGTGGTTTCCAGCAGTTGCTGATAGAGCACCGAGGCGCCTTGCGACTGGTTGCTCTGATACTTGTGAAAAGCCTGCCAGCCGAACACGATGACCAGCGCCAACAGGCCGCCGGTGACCAGAGGTTTGCCGTTGCGTGTCCACCAGTCCTTCAAATCCGCCAACTGTTCGTCTTCGGTACTCGACACCCCAATACTCCTTAATCGCTAAATCGGCTGTTTAGACAGCTTCAACCCTGCACGACGCAGGTGGCCAGGTGAGCGGCAAGCGCATCCCAGGCAATGCTTTGTTGTTCGCCCTGGCCACGCAGGGGTTTGAAACCTACCACTTGCTGGGCCATTTCGTCGTCACCCAGGATCAGTGCGTACAGTGCACCGCTCTTGTCGGCTTTCTTGAACTGGCTTTTGAAGCTGCCGGCGCCGGCATTGACTTGCAGACGCAGGTTTGGAAGCTGGTCACGCACACGCTCGGCCAGGGCCAGACCGGCCAGTTCGGCCTGTTCGCCGAAAGCGCAGAGGTAGACGTCGACCTGACGGGAGATTTCTTCCGGGATCTGCTCCAGGGTTTCGAGCATCAACACCAGACGCTCGATGCCCATGGCGAAACCAACGCCAGTGGTCGGCTTGCCGCCCATCTGCTCGACCAGACCGTCGTAACGACCACCCGCGCAGACAGTGCCCTGGGCACCGAGCTTGTCGGTGACCCATTCGAATACGGTTTTACTGTAGTAATCGAGGCCGCGCACCAGTTTCGGGTTGAGCACGTACGGAATACCGACCGCGTCCAGGCGCGCCTTCAGACCTTCGAAGTGCGCACGGGATTCGTCATCCAGGTAGTCGGCCATTTTCGGCGCATCGACCAGCACCGCTTGAGTGTCGGCATTTTTGGTGTCGAGTACACGCAACGGGTTGGTTTTCAGGCGACGCTGGCTGTCCTCGTCGAGCTTGTCGTGGTGCGCCGAGAGGTACTCGACCAGCGCTTCACGATAGCGACCCCGGGACTCGCTGGTGCCCAGGCTGTTGAGTTCGAGCTTGACCGCATCACGGATGCCCAGCTCGCCCCACAGGCGCCAGGTCATGATGATCAGCTCGGCGTCGATGTCCGGACCGTCGAGATTGAATACTTCCAGACCGATCTGGTGGAACTGGCGATAACGGCCTTTCTGCGGACGCTCGTGACGGAACATCGGGCCGATGTACCAGAGCTTCTGAACCTGACCACCGCCGGTGATGCCGTGTTCCAGCACCGCACGCACGCACGCCGCAGTGCCTTCCGGACGCAGGGTCAGGGAGTCGCCGTTGCGGTCTTCGAAGGTGTACATCTCTTTTTCGACGATGTCGGTCACTTCACCGATGGAGCGCTTGAACAGCTCGGTGAACTCGACGATCGGCATGCGGATCTGCTTGTAACCGTAGTTATCCAGCAGACGTGCGACAGTACCCTCGAAATAACGCCACAGCGGGGTCTGTTCGGGCAGGATGTCGTTCATGCCACGAATGGCTTGCAGAGACTTGCTCACTTTAAATCCTTAAATTCGTTCGGCGCTTCAGTCAGGTCAGCCGCGTGCGATAACCGCTGCGTCAGCTTCGACCTTCTCGGCCGCTTTCTCGCGGATCAGCTTTTCCAGCTCGTCCACCAGATTGTCATTCGTCAGTTTCTGCGACGGCTTGCCGTCGATGTAAATCAGGTTTGGCGTGCCGCCGGTCAAGCCGATATGGGCTTCCTTGGCTTCGCCGGGGCCGTTGACCACACAACCGATCACCGCGACATCCAGCGGCACCAGCAGGTCTTCAAGGCGCCCTTCCAGCTCGTTCATGGTCTTGACCACATCGAAGTTCTGCCGCGAGCAGCTCGGGCAGGCGATGAAGTTGATGCCACGGGAACGCAGATGCAAAGACTTGAGAATGTCGTAACCGACCTTCACTTCCTCGACCGGGTCGGCCGCCAGCGAGATGCGGATAGTATCGCCAATCCCCTCGGCGAGCAGCATACCTAGGCCCACGGCGGATTTCACTGTGCCCGAACGCAAACCACCAGCTTCAGTGATGCCCAGGTGCAGCGGCTGGACGATTTCCTTGGCCAGCAAGCGGTAGGCTTCGACGGCCATGAACACGTCGGAGGCTTTCACGCTGACCTTGAAGTCCTGGAAATTCAGGCGCTCAAGGTGCTCGACGTGACGCAGCGCGGACTCGACCAGCGCAGCCGGCGTCGGCTCGCCGTACTTCTTCTGCAGATCCTTTTCCAGGGAACCGGCGTTGACGCCGATGCGGATCGGGATCCCGCGGTCACGGGCCGCATCGACCACGGCGCGCACACGGTCTTCGCGACCGATGTTGCCCGGGTTGATGCGCAGGCAGTCCACACCCAGTTCGGCGACGCGCAAAGCGATCTTGTAGTCGAAGTGGATGTCGGCAACCAGCGGCACCTTGACCAGTTGCTTGATCTTGCCGAACGCCTCGGCGGCGTCCATGTCCGGTACCGAAACGCGGACGATGTCGACACCGGCCGCTTCCAGACGATTGATCTGGGCGACGGTGGCAGCAACATCATTGGTGTCGCTGTTGGTCATGCTCTGCACAGCGATAGGCGCATCGCCGCCGACAGGCACGTTACCGACCCAGATCTTGCGCGAAACGCGACGTTTGATTGGAGATTCGCCGTGCATGACTTATTGACCCAACTTCAGGCGAGCAGTCTCGCCACTGGTGAACGGAGCGATATCGACCGGCTGGCCGTTGTAGCTGACCTGTGCGGCGCGAGCCACACCCAGGCGTACCGCCAGTGGCGGCTTGCCGGAAACCGAGACGCTGTCGCCTTTATGTTTCAGACCGCTGAACAACACCTTGCCGCGACCGTCGGTGACCTGTGCCCAGCAATCGGCGGTGAACTGCAGTTGCACCTGACCGTCGCCGGCAGCTGGAGCAGCTGCTTCTGCGGTTGGCGCAGCGGTGGCCGCAGCCACTGGCGCAGTCACGGTCGGTGCAGGAGTGGCCGGAACGTTCGGGGCCGGGGTGGCCGGAGTGGCGACAGCCGGGGCCGGGGTGTGAACCGGTGCAGCGGGCGTCGCGGCCGGAGCAGTGGCCGGAACGGCTGGCTCGGCGCCGGTCGCTTCAGCGGTAGTTTCCGACTGTGGCAGCGCCAGAGCGGTCGCGCCCTCGGTCTGGCCTTCGGCAACGGCCTGGTCTTCCGGCTCGTCGATCGGGTGAATCTGCGTGGTGCCGTCGGCGCCTTCGACTTCAACGTGTTCCGGGGCGAGGCTGGTCACGTCCTTGGTGCGCAGCGAGGTCTGATCCTGCCACCAGACGAAACCACCGCCGATGACCGCAATCAGCAACAACAGGCTGACGATCCGCAAAATGGTGTGGGAAACCCGCACAGGCTCTTCGATACGACCCAGCGCATGCACGTTGCTGCCCTGCGAGTCGGTGCCGGTGGATTGGTCGAACTGCTGAACCAGAACCGTCTGGTCCATGCCAAGCAATTTGGCATAAGCGCGAATGTAACCGCGAGCGAAGGTATGCCCTGGCAACTTGTCGAAAGCGCCAGCTTCAAGATTGCTCAGGGAAGTCACGGTGAGGTTGAGCTTGAGGGCCACTTCGGCCAGCGACCAGCCATTGCTTTCGCGGGCCTGGCGCAAGGTCTCACCGGGATTAACGCGAGTCGCTGCTACAACTTCGGGATGCGCCGCTTTCATCATTGCTCCGACAGGTATTGCTGATATTCCGGCGTACCGGGATAGAGTCGTTTTAATTGCAGGCCGTAACTGGCGGCCTTGTCGCGATCTTCAAACACTTTTGCCAGCCGAACGCCGAGCAATAGACTACGTGCATTTTGCTCGGTTAGCAGGCTGAAACGGTCGTAATAGTCACGCGCGGGCACATAATGCCTGTCTTCGAAGGACAACTCAGCCATTTCCAGCAAAGCGCGCGGTTGTTGACGGTTCAGCCGCAGGGCTTTTTCCAGTTGCTGCTGCGCCAGTTCTCGCTGCCCGAGCTTTGCCGCGGTCATGCCGAGGTTCTCGAACACCCGCGAACGCTCAGGATACAGCGTATCGGCGGCGGCCTGTTCAAAACGCTCGTAGGCTTCCTTGTAACGCTGCTCTTCGTAGAGAAAACTGCCGTAATTGTTGAGGATGCGCGCATCGGCGGGACGGGAGGACAAGGCTTTGCGAAAGTGTTCGTCGGCCAGTTTGGGTTCCATTTCGGCCTGGAACACCAATCCGAGGGCCGCGTTGGCATCAGGATCGGAACCGTCCAGCTCCAGCGCCTTCTTCAGTGGCACCTTGGCCCGCTCGGTCATCCCCTGCTGCAGGTATCCCAGCCCCAACTGCACGTAGGCAGCCCGCGCTTCATCGCGGCCCTTGCTGGTCTTCATCGGGTTGTAGTCACCCGACAGGACACAACCAGCACACAGGCTGGCCATCAGCAACAGCAGCGCAAAGCGCAGGGACATAGAGATCCTCTCTTAGTTAGTGTTCGCGGCGTTCTGTGCCAGATCGCTATCGGCGCTCAACTCGCGCACGGCGATGTAACGTTCGCTGCGACGGGTGCGATCCAGCACCTGCCCTACCAATTGACCACATGCAGCGTCGATGTCTTCGCCACGGGTGGTGCGGACAGTGACGTTGAAACCGGCCTGATGCAACTGATCCTGGAACCGACGAATGGCGTTGTTGCTCGGCCGCTCGTACCCGGAATGCGGGAACGGGTTGAACGGAATCAGGTTGATCTTGCACGGAATGTCTTTCAGCAGCGCGATCATTTCCACCGCGTGCTCAACCTTGTCGTTGATGTCCTTGAGCAAGGTGTACTCGATGGTCAGCACACGCTTCTCGCCAAGGGCGGACATGTAGCGCTGGCACGACTCGAGCAGCATCTTAAGCGGATACTTCTTGTTGATCGGCACCAATTGGTTACGCAATGCGTCATTGGGTGCGTGCAGGGACAACGCCAGGGACACGTCGATGTGCTTGGCCAGCTCATCGATCATCGGCACCACACCCGACGTGGACAGGGTCACGCGGCGCTTGGAGATCCCGTAGCCGAGGTCATCCATCATCAGATGCATCGCGGCGACGACGTTGTCGAAGTTCAGCAGCGGCTCACCCATGCCCATCATCACCACGTTGGTGATGGCACGGTCGACGGTTGCCGGGACGCTGCCGAAAGATTTGTTGGCAATCCACACCTGACCGATGACTTCGGCGGCGGTGAGGTTGCTATTGAAGCCTTGCTTGCCGGTGGAGCAGAAACTGCAATCCAGGGCACAGCCTGCCTGGGACGAAACGCACAGAGTGCCGCGCTTGCCCTGGGGAATGTACACGGTCTCGACGCAGCTGCCGGACGCCACGCGCACCACCCACTTACGGGTGCCGTCGCTGGAGATGTCCTCGCTGACGACTTCGGGACCACGGACCTCGGCAATAGCCTTGAGCTTGTCGCGCAAGGCCTTGCTGACGTTCGTCATGGCGTCGAAATCATCGACGCCAAAGTGGTGAATCCATTTCATTACCTGACCGGCACGGAAACGCTTCTCCCCGATCGAGTCGAAGAATTTTTCCATTTCCTGTTGAGTCAGACCCAGCAGGTTGGTTTTTACAGTCGATGTAGTCATGGATTCACCTTCACTCTTAAGCCAATGCTTAGCGAGTGGTTACTTCAGTAGCTGCGAAGAAGTACGAGATTTCACGAGCAGCTGCGGCTTCGGAGTCCGAACCGTGAACAGCGTTGGCGTCGATGGAATCAGCGAAGTCAGCGCGGATGGTGCCGGCAGCAGCTTCTTTAGGGTTGGTAGCGCCCATCAGCTCACGGTTCAGAGCGATAGCGTTTTCGCCTTCCAGAACCTGAACAACAACAGGACCGGAGATCATGAAAGCAACCAGGTCGCCGAAGAAACCACGAGCGCTGTGCTCAGCGTAGAAGCCTTCAGCTTCGGCTTTGGACAGTTGCTTCAGTTTCGAAGCTACAACGCGCAGGCCTGCTTTTTCGAAACGAGTGGTGATCTCGCCGATGACGTTTTTTGCAACAGCGTCAGGCTTGATGATGGAGAAAGTACGTTGAACAGCCATGGTGTAACTCCAGAAACGGTAATTTGCGAAAAATTAAACCCGCGAATTATACGCGGGTTCTTGGGTATTGCCTAACCTGCGGGGACGATCAGTCCAATTCTTCGGCCCAAAGTGTCTGAACCGCCTCCAACACCTTCTCGCCAACACGACCAGAGGTATTGTCGAAATCCGGCAGCTCTTTGATCCATTGCTGCAGATCGACGAAATTGACAGAAAACGGATCTACACCCGGCTTGGCTTCGGCCAACTCTTCTGCAATGCGTTGAACATCATTCCAACCGTAGCTCATGACAGTCTTACCAGTCAGTGCGGCGCTTCAGCCGCATGGTTAAGCGAATATTTCGGAATCTCGACGGTAATGTCTTCTTCACCGACGATCGCCTGACAGGCTAGGCGCGATTGCGCTTCCAGGCCCCAGGCACGGTCGAGGAAGTCTTCTTCCAGCTCGTCAGCCTCTTCCAGCGAGTCGAAACCCTCGCGAATGATGCAGTGGCAAGTGGTGCAGGCGCAAACGCCGCCACAGGCACTTTCCATTTCGATGTGGTGTTCGTGAGCCAGTTCGAGAATCGAAATGCCGGGATCAGCCTCGACCACCATGCCTTCAGGGCAGAACTTCTCGTGGGGCAGAAAAATAACCTGCGGCATCAAATATCCTCGATTTCATTCAGGTTGCGCCCCGACAGAGCGGCTTTCACCGTCAGATCCATGCGGCGGGCAGCAAAAGCATCGGTCACTTGCGACAGACGCTTGGTCTGCTGCTCGATGGCAAAACCATCAGTGCCCTTCATCAGTTCAGTGAGTTCCTGCACCTGCAGGTCGATGACCATGCGCTCTTCGGCGTCGAGCAAACGCTCGCCATCAGCCTCCAGAGCGCCCTGCACCGCTTCGATCAGGCGCTGGGCATCGACTTGTTGTTCACGCAGAACACGAGCGACCTTGTCGTCGTTGGCGTGCTGGAACGAATCTTTCAGCATCCTAGCGATTTCGCCGTCGGTCAGACCATAAGACGGCTTGACCTGAATGCTCGCCTCAACGCCCGAACCCAATTCACGGGCAGACACGCTGAGCAGACCGTCGGCATCGACCTGGAAGGTCACGCGAATCTTCGCCGCGCCGGCCACCATCGCTGGAATGCCGCGCAGTTCGAAGCGTGCCAGAGAGCGGCAATCGCTGATCAGCTCGCGCTCGCCCTGCAACACGTGGATCGCCATGGCCGACTGGCCGTCTTTATAAGTAGTGAAGTCCTGAGCGCGGGCGACCGGGATGGTGGTGTTGCGTGGAATTACCTTTTCCATCAGCCCGCCCATGGTTTCCAGCCCCAGGGACAACGGAATCACGTCGAGCAGCAGCAGTTCGCCGCCATCGCGCTTGTTGCCAGCCAGCGTATCGGCCTGGATCGCGGCCCCGATGGCCACCACTTGATCCGGGTCGATTTCAGTCAATGGCTGACGACCGAAGGCTTCGGCGACTGCTTCGCGAACACGTGGTACGCGGGTCGAACCACCCACCATGACCACCGCATGCACGTCTTCCAGCTCAACACCGGAATCACGTACGGCGCGGCGACAGGCTTTCAGGCTGCGCGCGACCATCGGCTCGATCAGTGCATCGAAGGCTTCGCGGGTCAGCTGCGCTTTCCAGTCACCGTAGGCGACTTCCACGCTGTCCGCGTCGGTCAGGGCTTCTTTGGCCGCGCAGGCGGTTTGCAGCAAATTGCGTTGTGCGCCCGGGTCGAGGTCGGCAGACAGACCCGCGCTGTCGATGATCCAGCTGGCAATCGCGTGATCGAAGTCGTCGCCGCCCAGCGCACTATCGCCGCCAGTGGCCAGGACTTCGAAAACACCACCCGTCAGACGCAGAATCGAAATATCGAACGTACCGCCGCCCAGATCGTAAATCGCGACCAGGCCTTCGGCATGTTGATCCAGACCATAAGCCACGGCGGCGGCGGTTGGCTCGTTGAGCAGACGCAGCACGTTCAGACCCGCGAGCTTTGCCGCATCCTTGGTGGCCTGACGCTGAGCGTCATCGAAATAGGCTGGAACAGTGATCACCGCGCCAACCAGCTCGCCACCCAACGTTGCTTCAGCACGCTGACGCAGCACCTTGAGGATATCGGCGGAGACTTCGACCGGACTTTTCGGACCCTGCACGGTGTCGATGAACGGCATGTGCGATTCGCCGCCGACAAAGCGGTACGGCAGTTGCTCGCCCAACTGCTTGACGTCGGACAGACCACGGCCCATCAGGCGTTTGACCGACAGCACAGTGTTCAAGGGATCGGAGGACGCAGCCAGCTTGGCCGACTCGCCAACCTCGACGCGATCGGCGTGATAACGCACGGCGGACGGCAGGATGACCTGCCCGTCAGCGTCGGCCAGCGGCTCGGAAAGACCACTGCGCAACGCAGCGACCAGCGAATTGGTAGTGCCCAAGTCGATCCCCACAGCCAGACGACGCTGGTGCGGTTGAGGACTTTGGCCGGGTTCGGCGATCTGCAGTAGGGCCATCGTGATCAGGACTTATCTGTATATCAGGCGTGCGACCGGAGCGGCACTGGGTTAATCGTCGAGGCGCTCTTCTAACTGGCGCACTTCGTAGGTGAGCTTGTCGAGGAACTGCATGCGCCGCATCAGGCGTTCGGCCTGTTCGCGTTGCGCTGCATCATCCCAACAGGCTGCGAAGCTTTCGTTCAATTGTTCCTGAGCGACTTTCAAGCGACGCTTGAACACCGCGACACCGTCGAGATCGGCGCTGTCCTGGAGGTCTTCGAGCTCTTCGCGCCACTGCATCTGCTGCAGAAGGAACTCGGGGTCATGGACCGTGACTTCCATCGGCACTTCATGCCCGCTGATGTTCAGCAGGTAGCGTGCACGCTGGGCCGGGCTCTTGAGCGTCTGGTAGGCGTCGTTAAGCCGCGCAGACTGCTCGAGTGCCGCCCGCTGCTCACGCTCGGGAGCGTCGGCAAAGCGGTCAGGATGAACACCGCGCGCCAACTCACGATAGCGCGTGGCCAACTGCTCGAGATCCAGACGGAAACTCGGTTGCAGCTCGAATAAAGCGAAATGACAAGGAATACCCACGACAAGCCTCAGATGTTGAAGCTTTCGCCGCAGCCACATTCACCGCGTACGTTGGGATTGTTGAACTTGAAGCCTTCGTTCAACCCTTCCTTGACGAAATCGAGTTCGGTGCCGTCCAGGTACGCCAGGCTTTTCGGGTCGATGATCACTTTCTCGCCGTGACTTTCGAACACCTGATCCTCTGCAACCACCTCGTCGACAAACTCCAGCACGTAGGCAAGGCCGGAACAGCCCGTGGTGCGAACACCCAGACGAATCCCTTCACCTTTGCCGCGCCCGTCGAGGGAGCGTCGCACGTGTCGAGCAGCCGCTTCTGTCATGCTGATAGCCATCGTTGACTCCTTACTCGTCGCGCAATGCTTAGATCAAGCCTTTCTTCTGCTTGTAGTCGCGAACAGCCGCCTTGATGGCGTCTTCAGCGAGTACCGAGCAATGGATTTTCACTGGCGGCAGGGCCAGTTCTTCGGCCAGCTGAGTGTTCTTGATGGTCTCGGCTTCGTCCAGGGTCTTGCCCTTCATCCACTCGGTGGCGAGGGAGCTGGAAGCGATGGCCGAACCGCAGCCGTAGGTCTTGAACTTGGCGTCTTCGATAACGCCCTGGTCGTTGACCTTGATCTGCAGACGCATCACGTCGCCGCACGCCGGAGCGCCGACCATGCCGGTGCCGACATCCGGGTCTTCCGCGTTCATCTTGCCGACGTTGCGCGGGTTTTCGTAGTGGTCGATGACCTTTTCACTGTAAGCCATGGTGCTTAATCCTCACTCATCAGAGAGTCGCTCTTTAAGCCCCGGAACCGGAAGTTCACAGGGCTGGTTCGCGGCGACTTGAAATCAGTGTGCCGCCCACTCGATTTTCGAAATGTCGACACCGTCTTTGTACATATCCCACAGCGGCGACAGAGCGCGCAGCTTGGTAACGGCCTCGCAGACTTTCTGCGCGGCGTAGTCGATTTCTTCTTCGGTAGTGAAACGGCCGAAGGTGAAACGGATCGAGCTGTGTGCCAGTTCGTCGTTGCGGCCCAGGGCACGCAGTACGTACGAAGGCTCCAGGGAAGCCGAAGTGCACGCCGAACCGGACGATACCGCCAGATCCTTGAGGGCCATGATCAGCGACTCGCCTTCAACGTAGTTGAAGCTCAGGTTCAGGTTGTGCGGAACGCGGGCGGTCAGGCTGCCGTTGACGTACAGCTCTTCCAGGTGCTCGACCTGCTTGAAGAAACGGTCGCTCAGGGCCTTGATGCGCACGTTTTCTGCAGCCATGTCTTCCTTGGCTACACGGAACGCTTCGCCCATGCCGACGATCTGGTGGGTCGCCAGGGTGCCGGAGCGCATGCCACGCTCGTGACCGCCGCCGTGCATGGTCGCTTCGATGCGTACACGCGGCTTGCGGCTGACGTACAGCGCGCCGATACCTTTAGGGCCATAAGTCTTGTGGGCGGAGAACGACATCATGTCGACTTTCAGCTTCTGCAGGTCGATCTCGACCTTGCCGGTGGACTGAGCCGCATCGACATGGAGCAGAACGCCCTTGGAGCGGGTCAGCTCGCCGATGGCAGCGATGTCGTTGATGGTGCCGATTTCGTTGTTCACGTGCATGACCGACACCAGGATGGTGTCTTCGCGCAGTGCCGCTTCGATCATGGCTGGAGTGATCAGGCCGTCTTCGGTCGGCTCAAGGTAAGTCACTTCGAAACCTTCGCGCTCCAGTTGGCGCATGGTGTCGAGGACGGCCTTGTGTTCGATCTTGCTGGTGATCAGGTGCTTGCCCTTGGAGCCATAGAAATGCGCAGCACCCTTGATTGCCAGGTTGTCGGATTCGGTGGCACCGGAGGTCCAGACGATTTCACGCGGGTCGGCGTTGACCAGATCGGCCACCTGACGACGAGCGTTTTCGACGGACTCTTCAGCCTTCCAGCCGAACACGTGGGAGCGGGACGCCGGGTTACCGAAGTTTCCGTCGACCAGCAGGCATTCACTCATCTTTTGCGCAACGCGCGGATCGACCGGGGTGGTCGCAGAGTAATCAAGGTAAATCGGCAATTTCATGGACTATCTCCTAAATCAGGGCTGGCGTTCCGCTAGCTCTTCGGCTGTCATTCGACGGCGGACGCTTCAATCTTGTCCAGGCGTGGCGCCTTGCTGTTGCAACGGCGCTGGTCCTGACGCTGGGCTACTTCTTGCACCTCACGGCGAGTCACAAGATCAGCCAAGCTGATACCACTTAGAAATTCGTGAATCTGCAGGCTCAGGTCGCACCACAAGTGGTGAGTCAGGCAGGTATCACCGGAATGGCAATCGCCCTGGCCCTGGCATTTGGTCGCATCGACCGATTCGTTGACCGCATCGATCACCTGAGCCACCTGAATGCCCTGCATGTCGCGGGACAGCTGATAACCACCGCCTGGACCGCGAACACTGGAAACCAGGTTACTGCGGCGCAGCTTGGCGAAAAGCTGTTCGAGATAGGACAGGGAGATGCCTTGGCGCTCGGAGATATCGGCCAGGGACACCGGCCCGTGCTGCGCGTGCAACGCCAGGTCAAGCATGGCGGTCACGGCGTATCGGCCTTTTGTAGTCAGTCGCATGGACAATTACCACGGAGTTCGGAATGGGCGGGAGTATGCAATTCCCGAGCATTTAAGTCAACTATAAGACCTAGTGCTTTAGTCGGGTTTACCCGCAAAAGAGCGCGCGCATCATAGCAAAGGCTGGCGGCGTACAGCCAGCAGTACCGCGCCATCGTTCTTCGCGAGCAGGCTCGCCCCCACAAGGGAATGCATTTCAATTGCGGGGGCGACCCGGTTTAGCTGGCCTGGCTCTGATCCTTGCCTTTCACACAGGCGAAATCTTCTTCACGCAGCTCAGGCAGATCTTTCGCACAATAGTTACTGCCCAGATCCTTCAGCGCACCGCACATCCCTTCCAGCCGCCCGTCCACCGCCTGCAGGTGATCGAGCAGCTGACCAATGGCGCGAGCCACCGGATCGGGCATGTCTTCGCTGACACCATAGGCATCGAAACCGATCTTCTCGGCCATCGCCTTGCGCTTGGCATCCTGCTCTTCATCGGACTTGACGATGATCCGGCCTGGAATACCCACCACCGTGGCACCCGGCGGCACTTCTTTGGTCACCACGGCATTCGAACCGACTTTGGCGCCAGCTCCAACAGTGAACGGCCCGAGCACCTTGGCGCCGGCACCGACCACCACACCGTCACCCAATGTCGGATGGCGCTTGCCTTTGTTCCAGCTGGTGCCGCCGAGGGTCACACCCTGATAAATGGTCACGTCATCACCAATCTCGGCGGTTTCGCCAATGACGATGCCCATGCCGTGATCAATGAAGAAGCGCCGGCCGACCTTGGCGCCCGGATGAATCTCGATCCCGGTCAACCAGCGACCGAAGTTGGACACCAGTCGCGCCAGCCATTTCAGCTCGTTACGCCACAACATGCCAGCCAATCGATGAATCCAGATCGCATGCATGCCGGGGTAGCAGGTCAGGACTTCAAAAGCGTTACGCGCCGCCGGGTCTCGATGGAATACGCTTTGGATATCTTCACGCAAACGTTCAAACATCATTCAGTCCTTCCGCTTAAGAAGCTCACCACGGGCCGCTTTCTGGGTTTCCGTGAGAATGCCACGCAAAATATTCATTTCCGCTCGGCTGACCGAGCTGCGTCCGTACAACCGGCGCAGGCGCGCCATCAGGTGCCGTGGTTTTTCCGGATCGAGAAACTCGATGGCGACCAGCGTCTGCTCCAGATGCTCATAGAAGCGCTCCAGCTCATCCATGGTCGCAAGCTCGGCGCTTTTCACCGAGGCCACTTCTTCTTTCTCGATCTTGGTCGGCTGCCCTTGAGCGGCCAGCCAGGCCATGCGCACTTCATAGCTCAACACCTGCACCGCCGCCCCGAGGTTCAGCGAGCTGAACTCAGGATCGGAGGGGATGTGCACGTGAAAGTGACATCGCTGCAGCTCGTCATTGGTCAGGCCGGAGTCTTCACGACCGAATACCAGAGCGATCTCCGCCCCCTGCCCCGCCTCCTCAACCACTTTGCTGCCGCATTCGCGAGGATCGAGCAGTGGCCAGGGAATGCGACGGTCACGGGCGCTGGTGCCCAGCACCAGATTGCAGCCAACCAGAGCGTCCTCCAGGGTGGCAACGACCTGCGCGTTTTCAAGGATGTCCCCGGCACCGGAAGCGCGCGCATCGGCTTCGTGATGCGGAAACAACCGCGGTTCGACCAGCACCAGCCGCGACAGACCCATGTTTTTCATGGCGCGCGCGGCCCCGCCGATGTTGCCGGGGTGGCTGGTATTGACCAGGACAACACGAATGTTCTGCAGCAAGGGAGGCGCTCTCGGACACAGGAAAGGGGTGCAAATCTTACAGAACAGCCTACCGTTAAGCTATGAAAGCGAACAGCGTCCTTCACCTGAAGAAAAGTTCTGATAGAATGCGCGGCTTTCTTTAACAACCTTAGGTGACACATCCATGCAGCCCATGCTGAATATCGCGCTGCGCGCCGCCCGCAGCGCCAGTGAACTGATCTTCCGCTCCATCGAGCGCCTGGATACCATCAAGGTCGACGAAAAAGACGCCAAGGATTATGTATCCGAGGTGGATCGCGCCGCCGAACAGAAAATCATCGACGCCCTGCGCAAGGCTTACCCGAATCACTCGATCCAGGGTGAAGAGACCGGCATGCACGTCGGTAACGGCATCGAAGGCGAAGAGTACCTGTGGATCATCGATCCGCTGGACGGCACCACCAACTTCCTGCGTGGCATTCCTCACTTTGCTGTCAGCATTGCCTGCAAATACCGTGGTCGCCTGGAACACGCAGTGGTTCTGGACCCGGTTCGCCAGGAAGAATTCACTGCCAGCCGTGGTCGCGGCGCCCAGCTGAACGGTCGTCGCCTGCGCGTCAGCGGCCGCACCAGCCTCGACGGCGCCCTGCTCGGCACTGGCTTCCCGTTCCGCGATGACCAGATGGACAACCTCGATAACTACCTGGGCATGTTCCGCGCCCTGGTTGGCCAGACTGCCGGCATCCGCCGCGCCGGTTCCGCCAGCCTGGACCTGGCCTACGTGGCTGCCGGCCGTTTCGACGCGTTCTGGGAGTCGGGCCTGTCCGAGTGGGACATGGCTGCAGGTGCCCTGCTGATCCAGGAAGCAGGCGGTCTGGTGAGCGACTTCACCGGCGGTCACGATTTCCTTGAAAAAGGCCACATCGTTGCCGGCAACACCAAATGCTTCAAAGCAGTACTGACGGCGATCCAGCCGCACCTGCCGGCTTCGCTGAAGCGCTAAGCTTCCCGCGAAACGCAAAAAAGCACCCTTCGGGGTGCTTTTTTTATGCCCGCGATTTCAGCCCCTCCACAAAGACCCTGTGGGAGCCGGCTTGCTCGCGAATGCGGTCTACCATCCAGAATTGATGTTGACTCACGCGCCGCCTTCGCGAGCAAGCCCGCTCCCACCGTGGATTGGGGTGAAGACTGAAATCGCAGGCACAAAAAAGCACCCCGCAGGGTGCTTCTTGTTTAAACAGTCGTTCGTTATTGACCCGGCTGATTCTGCGACAGAATCAACTTGCCTTCCTTGTCGACCGGAATCTGGTTGCCCGGATCACGATCCATCCGCACCTTGCCTTCCTTGCCATCCAGCGAATAACGCACGTCGTAACCTACAACCTTGTCACTGATGTCATTCACTGTATTGCAGCGAGTCTGAGTGGTGGTGTAGGTGTCGCGGTTCTGCATGCCTTCCTGCACCTTGTTACCGGCGTAACCGCCACCGACCGCACCAGCAACGGTAGCAATCTTCTTGCCGTTACCGCCGCCGACCATATTACCCAGCAGACCACCGCCTACCGCACCGAGCACCGTACCCACGATCTGGTGCTGGTCCTTGACCGGCGCCTGACGGGTTACAGCCACATCCTTGCACACTTCACGTGGAGTCTTGATCTGTGTTTTAACCGGTTCAACGGCCAACACTTGCGCATACTCAGGGCCGCTTTTAACCAGGCTGTAGGTGGCAACAGCACCCCCGGCAGTTACACCGACAGCACCCAATACCGCACCAACCAGCAACGACTTGTTCACATGAACCTCCTGACCATCACATGCGGGACGCGCCCGCGCTTCTCCCAGCCTTGGAGCATAAAAAAAGGCGCGAGTTCAACTCGCGCCTTTTTCGGGCTGACAACCGGGGAAACGATGGCCGTTATGGACGGTCGTCGATTTCCTTCTCGGTGTTGGCCGGAGGAATCAGGTCCTCGGTGCTCAGGTTCAGCCAGATCAGCACCACGTTAGCGATGTAGATCGACGAGTAGGTACCCGCCAGAACACCGATGAACAGCGCGATGGAGAAACCGAACAGGTTGTCGCCACCAAAGAACAGCAGCGCCGCGATCGCCAGCAAGGTGGAGATCGACGTCGCCATGGTGCGCAGCAGGGTCTGGGTGGTCGAGATGTTGATGTTCTCGATCAGCGAAGCCTTGCGCAGCACTCGGAAGTTCTCACGAACCCGGTCGAATACCACGATGGTGTCGTTCAGCGAGTAACCAATGATCGCCAGCACCGCCGCCAGCACCGTCAGGTCGAAGGTGATCTGGAAGAACGACAGGATACCGACGGTCACGATCACGTCGTGAATCAGCGAAACGATGGCGCCGACCGCAAATTTCCACTGAAAGCGGAAAGCCAGGTAGATCAGGATGCCACCGAGCGCCAGCAGCATGCCGAGGCCGCCCTGGTCGCGCAGCTCTTCACCGACCTGCGGGCCGACGAATTCGACGCGCTTGACGGTAGCCGGGTTGTCGCCGCCGACTTTCTGCAGCGCTGCTGCGACCTGATGACCCAGCTGCGGATCTTCACCCGGCATGCGCACCAGCAGGTCGGTGGTCGCACCGAAGTTCTGCACGATGGCTTCGTGATAACCGGAAGTCACCAGTTGCTCGCGCACCTTGGTAACGTCAGCCGGACGCTCGTAGGTCAGCTCGATGAGCGTACCGCCGGTGAAGTCCAGGCCCCAGTTCATGCCCTTGTGGACGACGCTGAAAATAGCCAGCAACGTGAGAAACACTGTGACGCCGAACGCGAAGTTGCGAACGCCCATGAAGTTGATTGTACGTAACATGGCAGCCCCTTAAATCCACAACTTCTTGAAGTCACGTCCGCCGAAGATCAGGTTGACCATCGCGCGGGTCACCATGATGGCCGTGAACATCGAGGTAAAGATCCCGAGGGACATGGTCACTGCGAAACCCTTCACCGGGCCGGTGCCCATGGCGAAGAGGATGCCGCCGACCAGCAGAGTGGTCAGGTTGGCGTCGAGAATCGCGGTGAATGCCCGGCCGAAGCCTTCGTTGATTGCACGCTGCACGGTCATGCCCGCGGCGATCTCTTCACGGATCCGCGAGAAGATCAGCACGTTGGCGTCGACCGCCATGCCCATGGTCAACACGATACCGGCGATACCCGGCAAGGTCAGCGTTGCACCCAGCAACGACATCAGCGCCAGCAGCAGCACCATGTTCACCGCCAGCGCGACGGTGGCGATCAGGCCGAAGAAGCGGTAGATGGCGATGATGAACAGCGAGACGAACAGCATGCCCCACAGCGATGCATCGATACCCTTGGTGATGTTGTCAGCACCCAGGCTCGGACCGATTGTGCGCTCTTCAGCGAAGTACATCGGAGCCGCCAGACCACCGGCACGCAGCAGCAGCGCCAGCTCGGACGATTCGCCCTGGCCGTTCAGGCCGGTGATGCGGAACTGCGCACCCAGCGGCGACTGAATGGTCGCCAGGCTGATGATCTTCTTCTCTTCCTTGAACGTCTGTACCGCGACGTCTTTCTCGACGCCGTCCACAACCTGCTTGACGTAGGTGGTCACCGGACGCTGTTCGATGAAGATCACCGCCATGCTGCGACCCACGTTCGAACGGGTCGCGCGGCTCATCAGCTCGCCACCGTGACCATCCAGACGGATGTTCACTTCAGGTGTACCGTGCTGCGAATCGAAACCGGCCTTGGCGTCGGTCACCTGGTCACCGGTGATGATCAGGCCACGCTCGATCTGCGCCGGTGGACGCTTGCCTTCACGGAACTCGAAAGTTTCGGAGGTGGCTTTCGAAGCACCCGGCTCTGCAGCCAGACGGAATTCAAGGTTGGCCGTCTTGCCGAGGATACGCTTGGCTTCGGCAGTGTCCTGCACGCCCGGCAGCTCAACCACGATGCGGTTGGCGCCCTGACGCTGGACGATCGGCTCGGCAACACCCAGCTCGTTGACGCGGTTACGTACCGTGGTCAAGTTCTGCTTGATGGAGTATTCACGGATTTCCGCCAGCTTGGCCGGGGTCATCGCCAGACGCAGCACCGGTTGACCGTTGAGGTCGGCCGGAACAATGTCGAAATCGTTGAAGTTCTTGCGGATCAGCGCACGGGCCTGTTCGCGGGAATCAGCATCGCTGAAGCCCAACTGAATGGCACCGCCCAGTTGCGGCAGGCTGCGATAGCGCAGCTTCTCTTTGCGCAGCAGGCTCTTGACGTCGCCTTCGTAGACTTTCAGGCGTGCATCGAGGGCTTTGTCCATGTCCACTTCGAGCAGGAAGTGCACACCACCGGACAAGTCCAGGCCCAGCTTCATCGGGTGCGCGCCCAGATTGCGCAGCCATTGCGGGGTGGTTTGTGCCAGGTTCAATGCGACGACGTAGTCATCACCCAATGCCTTGCGTACAACGTCTTTGGCCGGCAACTGGTCTTCAGCCTTGGTCAGACGGATCAGGCCGCCCTTGCCGTTGGCCGCCAGGCTCGAAGCCTTGACGTTGATTCCGGACTCACGCAGCGCCGTGCTGACGCGATCCAGATCGGCCTGATTCACCTGCAGAGCCGTGCTGGCGCCGCTGATCTGAATGGCCGGGTCATCGGGGTATAGATTCGGAGCGGAATAAATCAGACCGATCGCCAGCACCGCCAGGATCAGAATGTATTTCCACAGAGGATATTTGTTCAGCATCACGCCGCCCGTTATGACGCGGGGCGCCTTGCGCGCCCCGTCGATTGAGTAGAAGTTGTTGCCCTTAGATCGCTTTCAGCGTGCCTTTTGGCAGCGTGGCGGCGATGGCGCCCTTCTGGAACTTCATTTCCACGGTGTCGGAAACTTCCAGAACCACGAAGTCATCGGCCACTTTGGTGATCTTGCCGGCGATGCCGCCGGTGGTGACCACTTCGTCGCCCTTGGCAAGGCTGCTCAGCAGGTTCTTCTGCTCTTTGGCGCGCTTGGCCTGTGGACGCCAGATCATCAGGTAGAAGATGACCAGGAAGCCGACCAGGAAAATCCACTCGAAGCCGCCGCCCATTGGGCCGGCAGCAGCCGGTGCAGCTGCGTCAGCCATGGCGTTAGAGATAAAAAAGCTCATTTAGCACTCCAGTTGCAAATGTTGAATCTTGGGGTCAGAAAACTCAGTCCAAAGGCGGAACGGGGAGCCCGCGTTTGGCGTAGAAGGCATCGACAAAGGCGGCCAATGTACCCTGTTGAATAGCCTCGCGCAAACCAGCCATCAGCACCTGATAATGGCGCAAGTTGTGGATGGTATTGAGCATGCTTCCCAGCATTTCGCCGCACTTGTCCAGGTGATGCAGATAAGCGCGGGAGAAGTTCTGGCAGGTATAGCAATCGCAGGTCGGATCGAGCGGCGAATCATCATGGCGATGGAACGCGTTACGGATCTTCAGCACGCCTGTATCAATGAACAGATGCCCATTGCGGGCATTACGGGTTGGCATCACGCAATCGAACATGTCCACACCGCGGCGCACACCCTCAACCAGATCTTCCGGTTTGCCAACGCCCATAAGGTAACGAGGTTTGTCAGCCGGCATCATGCCTGGCAGGTAATCCAGCACCTTGATCATCTCGTGCTTGGGTTCGCCTACCGACAGACCGCCGATGGCCAGGCCGTCGAAGCCGATCTTGTCGAGGCCTTCCAGCGAGCGCATGCGCAGGTCCTGGTGCATACCGCCCTGAACGATGCCGAACAACGCCGCGGTGTTGTCACCGTGAGCATTTTTCGAACGCTGGGCCCAGCGCAGCGACAACTCCATCGACACGCGAGCGACGTCTTCGTCAGCCGGGTACGGCGTGCATTCGTCGAAGATCATCACGATGTCGGAGCCCAGATCGCGCTGCACCTGCATCGACTCTTCCGGGCCCATGAACACTTTCGAGCCGTCGACCGGAGAGGCGAAAGTCACGCCCTCCTCCTTGATCTTGCGCATCGCGCCCAGGCTGAACACCTGGAAGCCGCCGGAGTCGGTGAGGATCGGGCCTTTCCACTGCATGAAGTCGTGCAGGTCGCCGTGTTCCTTGATCACCTCGGTGCCCGGGCGCAGCCACAGGTGGAAGGTGTTGCCCAGAATGATTTCTGCGCCAGTGGCGACGATGTCACGCGGCAACATGCCCTTGACTGTGCCGTAGGTGCCGACCGGCATGAAGGCCGGGGTCTCGACGGTGCCACGCGGAAAGGTCAGACGACCACGACGGGCCTTGCCATCAGTGGCCAGGAGTTCAAAGGACATGCGACATTCGCGACTCATTCTGTTTCCTCTGGGCCTGTTTGTTCAGGGGCAGTCGGGGCGGGATTACGGGTGATGAACATCGCATCACCGTAGCTGAAAAAGCGGTACCCGTTATCGACGGCGGCTTTATAGGCGGCCATGGTTTCGGGATAACCGGCGAACGCCGAAACCAGCATCAACAGCGTGGATTCGGGCAAATGAAAGTTGGTGACCAGGGCGTCGACCACATGGAACGGCCGGCCCGGGTAGATAAAGATGTCGGTGTCGCCACTGAACGGCTTGAGCACGCCATCGCGCGCAGCACTTTCCAGCGAACGTACGCTGGTGGTGCCCACGGCAATCACCCGACCGCCACGCTCACGGCACGCGGCAACGGCGTCGACCACATCCTGGCCGACTTCCAGCCACTCGCTGTGCATGTGGTGATCTTCAATCTTGTCGACGCGCACCGGCTGGAACGTGCCGGCACCGACGTGCAGGGTCACGAACGCAGTCTCGACGCCTTTGGCGGCAATCGCCTCCATCAGCGGCTGATCGAAATGCAGCCCCGCCGTCGGCGCCGCCACCGCGCCAAGGCGCTGGGCGTACACGGTCTGATAGCGCTCGCGATCCGAGCCCTCGTCCGGGCGGTCTATATAAGGAGGCAACGGCATGTGCCCGACGCGATCGAGCAACGGCAGCACTTCTTCATCGAAGCCCAACTCGAACAGCGCATCGTGACGCGCGAGCATCTCGGCTTCGCCTCCGCCGTCGATAAGGATCTTCGACCCCGGCTTCGGCGATTTGCTGGAGCGCACATGGGCCAGCACGCGGTGCGAATCGAGCACCCGTTCAATGAGGATTTCCAGCTTGCCGCCCGAGGCTTTCTGCCCGAACAGCCGCGCCGGAATCACCCGGGTATTGTTGAACACCATCAAATCGCCCGGGCGCAAATGCTCAAGCAAATCAGTGAATTGACGGTGTGCAAGGGCGCCGCTCGGCCCATCAAGGGTCAGCAGGCGACTACCGCGACGCTCGGCCAGGGGGTGGCGGGCGATCAGCGAATCAGGAAGCTCGAAGGTAAAGTCAGCAACGCGCATGATGGGGTTCGTCTAGCAGGGCCGGAAAGTCTAGCGGAAATATCGAAAATTGACCATGAAACGTGATTGACCAACGGTAATCACCTCTCTATACTTCGCCGCCATTGAGCCCTGATGGCGGAATTGGTAGACGCGGCGGATTCAAAATCCGTTTTCGAAAGGAGTGGGAGTTCGAGTCTCCCTCGGGGCACCAAAATCAAGAAAGGTCTTGCTTAGCAAGGCCTTTTTTTTCGTCTGCCGGAAAGTGCTGCTGGCCGCCGGCGAGTTCCTACAAAGGTTCACCCATGGAAACGTCACTGGAAACAGTCGCCCTTTTCTCTCTCAAACTCGCTTACGAGGAAGAAGGCCTGAGCCCGATTCTGCGGGATGACATGGTCATGGGTGACTATCAGAAAGACGTGTTCGAATTGCTGGTGCGGCGCGGGGATGTCGAGACCATCCAGTTCAAAATGAACGAGTGCCTGAGGTTGGCGATGGACGCCTTGGGCGGCGTCGAGAAACCGTTGGGGCGGGAACTGCACAAGTTGTCAGCCGACTTCAGGCAGGCTCAGTCGCTGGAGCAGCTTGATCAGCCGCTCCTCGCGCTCAAGGGTTATTTGAAAGACATTCTGTAATCAGACGCGCAATCTGTAGAAACAGCCCTTCGGATTACTGCCGCACTTTTACCACTCGAATGTCGATGGGAAACCCACCCGGCCCTTCCAGCTTCTTCCATCCCACGTATTGGAAAATCGCCTCCCGATCGATGGTTTCGCCCCTCTCCACCAATTCTCCGCCCAGCACCGCAACTTCCTTATAGACGGCGCAACTGCCCTCATCGGGATGGGCGGTGTAGATCACATAGGGTTTGACGTATCGCACGGCGCGGAAATGTCGGCCGCAGCCCCAATCGACCGTGATCATCAAGGTCTTCAGATACGCTTCGCCATCCGTTTCCGATTCCTCGGCGAGTTCATTGAGCTTGCCAATTCCGCCGACGTCGCTGAAGCCTAGATCGAGGGCGCGCTTGTATTCCGGTGACTTCTCGTGCTCGGCCTGAGCCTTGAAGTATTGCTGTTGAAGCTCCGCGACCAGGACCTCCTCTTCCTTGTTACGGATCACGAACGCTTGAGCAATGACGTTTTCGCAACGGGCATATTCGGGAGAGGTAAGGCTTTCCTGGGCGAGGTGATCGCGATGGACGTAAACAGTGCGATTCAAGCTGTCGACGCGGTCCATCGCTTGCCTGGTCGTCATGACCCCGTTTTGAACGTTGTTCACCACTTGCTGAAAACTCTGACAATCGGAGAGGTATTCTTTCCAGGCGACCTCCGGGGTTTCATCCCAGCCGGCAAGTGCCGGGGTCATTACGGTAGAGAGGAGGAAAGCGCTGAGCAGGCGCGGGACAGAAGAAACGGCAGGCATGTGTAGTCCGTTACGCAGTTGAAGAAAGTGGCGCGAAGCTACTATTTTGATATCTTGCCGTCCACTCTCGCTGGAGGTCTGTCAACCGCCTCTGTTATCGCGCACTCGGGAATAAACCAATGGATGCTTTGTTGTGCTTGCTAGTGATGGCCGGAACCTGGTTTTGGGTGGTGAAGCAACGGGGTGAGTGGAACTTGCTGCTTGGCAACCTTGCTGGCGCCGGAAGTAGCGTGGTAACCGGCATTGTGTTCACGCTGATTTACGGCGCAGTCATTGGTACGTCGATGGCGACACCCAACCTGGATCGCAGTCTGGTGGTGTTCACCACAAGCGCGGGCGTTCTGGCGGGGGTATGGTTGTGGATTGCCAATCGCCGTCAACCCGAACATCCGATTGCACGCCAGTTGCTGGGCGCGGTGTGTGGCTTTGCCGCCGGCATGGCGACCCTGCTGGTGCTGGCTGTGAATTATTTCCCCAACACATGATCGACCGGCGTGACTGTTTTGTTATCTTGCCGCCATCGTCAGCGCTCACTTCGGGGGGACGTTGATTTCAGGTTTCGAAGTTTTAAGGAAAGGATCGAATGGAGTTTCTGAGTTTTCTGGCATTTATCGCCGCCTGGGGTTTCATGTGGCGCTGGGTGGTGAAGAACCGCGGTAGCTGGAATCTGTTTTACGGCAACATCGTTGGCGCGGCGGGTGGCTTTATCGTGGGCCTGGTGGTGCTGTCGATCTTGCTGTCGTTGTTCCCGTCGGCGCATAAAACCGAAAAGGCGCCGATCGAAGACGTGATCACACAGAGCGATGTAACCACCAGTCTGCTGCCGGAAGCCGAGTCGGATTCGACGCCTGCCGTGCTGGAAAACGCGCCGGGCTTTGCCGCGATCGAGCCGGATAACCAACCTTCTCTGCCGGATTCCGCACTGCTGCCGAACTACGCCAGCCGGGCACCGAAATCGATGTCGGAAAAAACCGTTCTGGATCAGAGCGACGCGCAGGGGCGCAAAGCCTTCACTGCGCTGCGCGACAAGCTTGGGCAAAATGCCGACAGCGATAAATCGATGCTCGCGTATGTCATGTGCAGCCCACTGGTCACCAGCACGCTGCGCTTCCCGGCGTCGGCGCGCTTCGCCGACAGCTCTGCCATTGTCACCCAGCGCTTCAAGGGTCAGGTCTACACCCTCAGCAACAAGATCACCGCACGTAACATGAACGGCGATGACGTCACTTATCGCTTCGACTGCTCGGTGCAGGAGCAACCCGCGTCTGCCGAATGGCGGCTGTTGGCGCTAAAGCTGCAGAAGGCCGATTCTTAAGCCTCGCTTAAGGGTTCAAGGCGCCGGCTGCGCTATCATCGCCAGCCTGTGCGCCTTGAGCTTTGCCGCCGAATGTCCCCGATACCTGCTGACCTGAACCCGCTGCCTCCCGTTTTGGCCGGCCCGCTGCTGCGCCGGCTGGAACCGACGCGAGTGGTGCTGTGGCTGGTCGGTACCCGCGAACTGGCGCTGACCCTGCGCTTGCAGGGTGTAGGAGACATTCCTCTCGATGCCGGGAAATGCTCGGTCATTCCTGTAGGCCGTCATGCGTTCGTCCATTTGATTGACGTTGGGCTCGACAGCGCCCTGCCCTGCGACACTCGCATCGACTACGACCTGCTGATCGACGGCCAGACGCCCATCGCCGAATGGGCGCCGCATCTGCTGTACGGCAATGCCCACTGCCCGAACCTTGTCGTGCGCTCGCGAATCGACCAATTGCTCCACGGTTCCTGCCGCAAGCCCCATCATCCGGCAGCGGATGGCTTGCTCTGCGTCGATCAGTTGCTGGCGGCAGAAGCCGATCCGCAGCAACGCCCGGCACTGCTGATGATGAGCGGCGACCAGATCTACGCCGATGACGTCGCCGGGCCGATGCTGCGAGCCATTCATAGTTTGATCGAACGCCTCGGCCTGTTCGACGAACACCTCGACGGTGCCGTGGTCAGCGACAGCGCCAGACTCTACGAACACCCGGCCAGCTACTACCACCGCGCGGATTTGTTACCGGCGCTGGAGAGCAACGAGACATTGCGCGAGCGATTTTTCGGCGGCGCGCGCAAGCCGATTTTCACCAGCAGCAGCGCCGACAATCACCTGGTGACCTTCGCCGAAGTCATGGCGATGTACTTGTTGGTGTGGTCGCCGGTTGCGTGGACGTTGATCAGTCCGACAGTGCCATCGCTGACGCCTGAACGCTTGAAGCGCTACACCCTCGAACAAACCCGCATCGATGGTTTCAAGGCCGGTTTGGGCAAGGTCGCCCGGGCGCTGGCGCACCTGCCGAGCCTGATGATTTTCGACGACCACGACATCACTGATGACTGGAATCTGTCCGCGCAATGGGAGGAAACCGCCTACGGCCATCCGTTCTCCAAACGCATCATCGGCAATGCCTTGATCGCCTACATGCTGTGCCAGGGCTGGGGCAACAATCCGGATGCGTTCAAGGATCTGCTGGAGGACACCCGACGCCTGAGCGCCAGCGGTGATGATCGCTATCTCGACAGCCCGGTGCAGGACGCGCTGATCGATGACTTGCTGCGCTTTCAAAACTGGCATTTCGTGTTGCCGAGCAGCCCCGCGCTGGTGGTGCTCGACACCCGCACTCGGCGCTGGCGCAGCGAGATGGCGCTCAAGCAACCGTCAGGGCTTCTGGATTGGGAGGCGTTGAGCGAACTGCAGCAGGAACTGCTCGATCACCCATCGGCGATCATCGTTTCACCGGCGCCGATCTTCGGCGTGAAGCTGATCGAAACCGTGCAGAAAGTTTTCAGCTGGTGCGGTTATCCGCTGCTGGTCGACGCCGAAAACTGGATGGCCCACCGTGGCGCAGCGCAGGTGATCCTGAACATCTTCCGACACACCCGCACACCCGGAAACTACGTGGTGCTGTCCGGCGATGTGCATTATTCCTTCGTCTACGAAGTGCTGATCCGACACCGCAAGGCGGGGCCACGGATCTGGCAAATCACCAGCAGCGGGATCAAGAACGAGTTTCCGAAAACCCTGCTGGAATGGTTCGACCGCCTCAACCGCTGGCTCTATTCGCCGCGCTCGCCGTTGAACTGGTTTACCAAACGCCGGCGCATGCGCATCGTGCCGTACACCCCGGAGCATGCCGAAGCCGGTGAGCGGTTGTGGAATTCAGCGGGGATCGGGCAGGTGTTTTTCAATACGCAAGGACAGCCGAGCGAGATCATTCAGCACAATTCGAACGGGGCGGTGAAGACGCGGATGCTGGCGCCGCAGTTGGCGGATTATCCGGACTGACACGACGCCTTTTTGAGTGTGTGAGCGGGCTTGCTCGCGAAAGCGTCTTGTCAGTCGACATGGTTGTTGAATGATCAATTGCATTCGCGAGCAAGCCCGCTCACACAAGGGCGTATCGGTTGCTTGTCAGTGCGCGGCCAAGGCGCGAGCCACACCTCTGACAATCATCTCCACCTCCCGCTCATCAATCGTCAGCGGCGGCAGCAGCCGTATCGTCTTGCCGCGCGTCACATTGATCAGCAACCCATGATCCCGCGCTGCAATCAACGTCAGATCGCGGATCGGTTGCTTCAACTCGATGCCGATCATCAAGCCCTGCCCACGAATTGCCAACACGTCAGGATTGTCCGCCAGCTCGGCGTGCAGGCGGGTCAGTAGGCGTTCGCCCTGCACCCGGACGTTCTCCAGCAACCCCTGTTCCTCGATGATTTCCAGCACCGTGCAGCCGACTCGGCAGGCCAGCGGATTGCCGCCGAACGTACTGCCATGACTGCCGGGGGTAAACAGATTCGCCGCCCTGCCCCGCGCCAGGCAAGCGCCAATCGGCACGCCGTTGCCGAGTCCTTTGGCCAGGGTCATGACATCCGGAACGATGCCTTCAGGCTGGAACGCGAACCACTGGCCGGTGCGGCCAATGCCGGTCTGGATTTCGTCGAGCATCAGCAGCCAGGCGTGCCGATTACACAGTTCGCGCAGGGCTTTCAGGTAGCCGGGCGGTGCCAGTTGCACGCCGCTTTCGCCCTGAATCGGCTCGACCAGAATCGCCACGATCCGCTCGCCATGCTGTTGCTGCACCTGATCCAGCGCCGCCAGATCACCGAAGGGCACCTTGACGAAATCCCCCGGAAGGTCGTTGAAACCCAGGCGCACCGCCGGGCCATCACTGGCCGACAACGTCCCCAGCGTGCGGCCATGAAACGCGTTGGCCATGACCACCACCAGCGGCTGTTCGATGCCTTTGCTCCAGCCGTACAAACGCGCCAGCTTCAATGCGGTTTCATTGGCTTCGGCACCGGAGTTGTTGAAAAAAGCACGATCCATTCCCGACAGCTGCGTGAGTTTCTGCGCCAGCTGTTGCTGCCAGTCGATGCTGTACAGATTGGAGGTATGCAGCAGCATTCCGGCCTGCTCGCTGATGGCCGCGACAATGCGCGGATGCGAATGGCCGACATTGGTCACCGCCACTCCAGCGACGGCATCCAGGTACTCGCGACCGGCCTGATCCCACAGGCGCGTACCCAGGCCTCTGGTGAAGCTCAGGGCCAACGGTTGGTAGGTGTTCATCAGGGCGGCGGTCATGACTTCAAACTCCAGTGAAGGTCGGTGTGTTTGCAGTATGGTTAGCCACCAGAACTGGATAAACTCGGCAGAACTTCAATCATTTAAAAGCAGAGCTTGATAATGGACCTGTTGCAGGCGATGAGCGTGTACGTGAAGGTGGTGGAAACCGGAAGCATGACGGCGGCCGCGCTGCAGTGCGAAATGTCCACGACCATGGTCGGCAATCACCTGCGCGCATTGGAGCAACGGCTCGGCGTACAGCTGCTGCAGCGCACCACCCGCCGGCAGCGGTTGACCGAGTTCGGTAGCGTTTACTACCAGCGTTGCCTGGACGTTTTGGGTCTGGTGGCCGACTCCGAGCGTTTGGCCGAACAAGCCCTCGACGAGCCGCGCGGCCTGCTGCGCATTACTGCGCCGCTGACCTTTGGTGTCGAACGCCTGGCACCGGCGCTCAGCGAGTTTTCCCTGCAATACCCGCAGGTGAAAATGGATGTGGTGCTGACCAACCGCCGCCCGGATCTGCTGGAAAGTGGCCTCGACGTGGCGTTTCGGTTGGGGCATTTCGAGCAGTCGAACCTGATCGCCCGGCCGCTGATCGACTACACCCTGACCGTATGCGCCTCGCCGGCCTACGTCGCCCGACGCGGCATGCCGATCACCCCGCAAGACCTGCAACAACACGATTGCCTGTCGTTCGCCTACCCCGCTGGCGACGACTGGCAATCGGTGGAAAAACGCTGGCGCCTCAGCGGCCCGGACGGTGAGATTCTGGTCGATGTCAGCGGGCCGATGCTGATGAATACCTCCGCCGGCCTGCATCAGGCGGCACGCACCGGCATGGGCATCGTGATGTTGCCGGATGCGCTGGTGGAACAGGATCTGCGCGACGGCAAACTGGTGACGGTGATCCCCGATTACCAGCCCCCGAGCCGCCCGTTGCATCTGCTGTACGCCCCGGATCGTTATCGCTTGCCCAAGCTTCGGCGCTTCGTGGAGTTTGCGATGCAGACGTGGGGCCGGTCCTGACGCTGGTCGCGATCAACTACGCTCGAATAACTGCCACCAGGGACGCTGCCAGCCAATGAACAACATCACCGTACGTAATCTGTTGCCCGTAGAAGTGGAGCCAGTGCGGCAGTTTCTTGGGCAACACGGCTGGGGCCACCGAACAGGTTCCAGCGACCACTTCGCCCAACTCATCGAAAACTCGCAACGCACTGCCGTCGCGCTGAGCGGCAAGCAGATCATCGGCTTCGCCCGAGGCATCACCGATGGTTTGTCCAACGGCTATCTGTCGATGGTTGTGGTCGACGACCAGCATCGGCGCGCAGGCGTCGGCCGCGCGCTGGTCGAGCAGGTCATGGGCGACAACCCCGACATCACCTGGGTGCTGCGCGCCGGACGCGAAGGCGCGCAGGCGTTTTTTGCCAGTTTGGGGTTTGAAACATCGGTGATTGCCATGGAACGACCAAGGCTCAAGTAACGCGCCTGGATCACCCCCCGCTTTTCACCAACACCGGCTTCTCCTGATAACGCTGCGCAAACAACTGCTTCAACTGCGCGACCTTCGGCATATCGTTGATCACGATATACGGATAGGTTGGATGCTCGGTCAGGAAGTCCTGGTGGTAGTCCTCGGCCGGGTAGAAGCCGTTGTAGCTTTCCAGTTTCGTGACGATCGGTTGGCTGTAGGCATGTGCCGCATCGAGCTGGGTGATGTAGGCCTGCGCCACGCGTTGCTGGTCGGCGTTGACCGGGAACAGTGCCGAGCGGTATTGCGTGCCGCTGTCGGGGCCTTGGCGGTTGAGTTCGGTCGGGTTGTGGGCCACCGAGAAGTAGATCTGCAGCAGGCTGCCGTAGCTGACTTGCGTCGGGTCGAAGGTCACCTGCACCGACTCGGCATGCCCGGTGCCGCCTTCGCTGACCCGCTCGTATTGCGCCGTGTTCGCTGCCCCGCCGGCGTAACCGGAGACGGCTTTCTGCACACCTTTTACGTGTTGGAAAACCCCTTGCACGCCCCAGAAGCAACCACCGGCGAACACCGCGGTTTCACTGTGCGCCTGAGAGGTTTCGTCGAGGGTCGGCGGCGGAATGACTACCGCGTCCTCAGCCCCGAAGGAAAACGCCGAACACTGACCGATCACCCCGGCCAGCGCGACACCCAGCAACCCACGCCGCCATTTGTTTTGAGTTTTCATGTTGCGCACTCCCGATCAGCCGAAGGTGAAGGCGTAGGCCGATACGCCCGGGTCAAGAAATTCGATGGTGAAGGTACGATCCTTCACCGCATCGGTTTGCCGCACCAGTTGGTACAGGCGCTGTTCAGTCACGCGGCCGCTGCCATCCGCAGCGACATCGACACCGTGGGCATCACCCGGCGCCTGTCCGTCAATCGACACTTTGAAACGCACCGGTTTGCCATCCGCGCCCGGCCCCAGCACCAGGTGCAGATCGCGGGCGTGGAAGCGGTAGACGATGCGACTGGCCGGCGCGCTTGCGGTGGCGCGCTCGGCACCGACGGCCCATTGGCCGCCGAGGCTCCAGTCATTCAGGGTCAGGTTGGCCGGTGGGTTATAGGTGGCGACCTTGTCAGGCACCAGGCTGGTTTGCGGTACGAAATGCTCCGCACGCTGGTAGCCGACATAGGTTTCCGGCGACAACACCTGATGCATGTCCGGCGCCAGCTGCACCCCTTGGGCGTCGGCGTTGATCAAGCCGTCAGCGACGCTTTTCGCCCCGGCCTCACGCAACAACTGCTGGATGACCCGTTCCGATTCGGCGTAGTCGCCTTCGCCAAAATGGTGGTAACGAATGCGCCCCTGGGCGTCGGCAAAATAGTGCGCCGGCCAGTACTCGTTGTTGAAGGCGCGCCAGATCTTGTAGTCGTTATCGATCGCCACCGGGTAGTTGATACCCAACTCTTTCATGGCTTTGGTGACGTTGCCCACGTCACGCTCGAAAGCGAATTCCGGGGCGTGCACGCCAATCACCACGAGGCCCTGATCGCGGTACTTTTCGGCCCAGGCTTTGACATATGGCAGCGTGCGCAGGCAGTTGATGCAGGAGTAGGTCCAGAAATCCACCAGCACCACTTTGCCCTGGAGTGCCTGAGCGTCCAGCGGTGGCGAGTTGAGCCATTGCACGGCGCCATTGAGCGGCGGCAACTGGCCTTCGACCGGCAGCGTTCCCGGCGCCTTGTCGGCGATTTTCATCAGCGCGCCCGTGGCCTTCATGCTGCCGTTAGCCGCGTCATCCGTTGCAGGAATCTGCGCCATCATTGTCCCGTTGCCCGCGGCAGATTTGCCAGAGAGCTTGCCGACCAGCGCTTGTTCAATCCCGCCAGTGGAAGCCGTCGACAGCCGTGCCAGCAGACCGGTATCCAGGCCCAGCGCAATCGCCGCGACACCCGCGAGCATTGCCGCGCCCAAACCACGCCGGATCCACTCCCCGGTGCCGATCGAGCGCTTCATCAGCGCAAACACCTTACCGCCCAGTAAAAGCGCCGCGGCCAGTGAAGTCGCGGCGCCCGCCGCGTAGGCGAGCAACAACAGCGTGGTGGCGATGCTTGCCCCTTGCAACGCGGCGCCGGTCAGAATCAAGCCGAGAACAGGCCCGGCGCACGGTGCCCAGAGCAGCCCCGTGGCGACGCCGATCAGAAACGACGCGCCGGGACGCGGACGGTTGTCCTGCCCGGCGGCCTCGGATAAGCGGCTGCCGGCCGACACCAGCGGCCGGGTCAGGCGCTCGGCGAGGCGCGGCAGCAGCAGCGTCAGCCCGAACAGTGCAACGAACAGCAACGCGAGCCAGCGACCGTACTGATTGACTTGCACCACCCAACCGCCGCCCACCGCCGCCAACGTGGCGACGATGGCGAAGGTCAGCGCCATCCCGGCCAATAGCGGCAAGCCACTCTTGATAAACGGCTGCCCGGTGCGAGCGAAGACAAAAGGCAGAACAGGCAGGATGCACGGACTGACGATCGTCAGCACACCGCCCAGATAAGCGAGAATCAAGAGCCACATGGTGTCGTCCTGTAGAAAGTGAAAATCGAATACGTGCCATGGCTCATGCCGCCACGGGCTTGAACGTCATCGCCAGGCCATTCATGCAATAGCGCAGGCCGGTGGGCTTCGGACCGTCGTCGAAGACATGCCCCAGATGCCCGCCGCAACGCCGACAGTGGACTTCATTGCGCGACATGCCGAAGGAACGGTCCTGACGCGTGGCCACCGCGTGTTCCAGCGGCGCCCAGAAACTCGGCCAGCCGGTGTGGCTGTCGAACTTGGTCGCCGATGAAAACAGCGCCAGCTCACAGCCCGCGCAGGCGAATGTGCCACCGCGATGCTCATCGTTGAGCGCGCTGGTGTAGGCCCGCTCGGTGCCTTCTTCACGCAGGATTGCGTATTGCTCGTCAGAAAGCAGTGCATGCCATTCGTTGTCGCTGTGGGTGACCTCAAACACCTCATCGGCATGGGCTTGATCAATCAGCGCGGTGCCAGAGGAAAATTTTGGCAATACACCCGCCACCAGGGCTGCAACCCCCAGCCCGCCGCTCGCTACGAGAATCTGTCGCCGTGAAAACATGGCCGTCTCCTAAAATTCCAGGTGCCTGTCATGGAACACAGCCTAGGCTTGGGTTGATCGCCAAATCCTCACGGGAAGTTAACGAATTCGTGATAACTCACCCCGAGGAAAAGCCGCACAATGCGCTCACTGCGCCGAAGGATTGAGCTTGATGGAACCGACCAGACGCATCCTCGTGGTCGAGGATGACCAACACATCGCCGACCTGATTTGCCTGCACCTGCGCGATGAGCATTACGACGTCGTGCACTGCGCCGACGGCGACGAAGGCATGCGCCTGTTGCAACAGGGACAATGGGATGCGCTGATCCTCGACCTCATGCTGCCGGGGGTCGACGGCCTGGAAATCTGTCGCCGCGCCCGGGCGATGGCGCGCTACACGCCGATCATCATCACCAGCGCACGCTCCAGCGAACTGCACCGCATCCTCGGGCTGGAGCTGGGTGCCGACGACTACCTGGCCAAACCGTTTTCGATGCTGGAACTGGTAGCCCGGGTCAAAGCCCTGTTGCGCCGCGTCGACGCCATGGCGCGCAACCTGAAAATGGACGCCGGCAGCCTGAGCCTCGAGGGTCTGACCATCGACCCGATCACCCGCGACGTCACCCTCAATGGCACCCGTCTGGACCTCACGCCGAGGGAGTTCGACCTGCTGTATTTCTTCGCCCGGCAGCCGGGCAAGGTGTTCTCGCGCATGGACCTGCTCAATGCGGTGTGGGGTTACAGCCATGAAGGTTACGAGCACACGGTGAACACCCACATCAATCGCCTGCGGGCGAAAATCGAAAGCGATCCGGCTCAACCGACCCGCATCCTCACCGTGTGGGGTCGTGGCTACAAATTCGGCACGGAACAACCATGAAACTGACCCTGTCGCAGCGCCTGTCGCTGGTGTTCGCCGTGTTGCTGCTGGTGTGCTGCGGCACCTCGGCATGGCTGCAGGTGCGCTCCAGCCAGATGCATGAACTGGAAGTCGTGCAAGGCCTGTCGCGGGATCTGGCACAGCACATCGCCCATGACACGGTGCTGATGGACAGCAACGGCCTGATGCCCGGTGCCGTGCGCGAGTTGTTCGGCAAGTTGATGCTGGTCAACCCGAGCGTCGAGGTGTATCTGCTCGACACCGAAGGGCGGATTGTCGGCAATGCCGCCCCCGAAGGCCGGTTGCGGCGCGAGAAGGTAGACCTCGCTCCGGTTCAGCGCCTGCTCGCCGATCAGCCGTTGCCGATCCTCGGTGATGACCCACGCAGCATCGACGGCCGCAAGGTATTCAGCGCCGCGCCATTGAAGGTCAATGGCAAACCGGCCGGCTATCTGTACGTGGTGCTGCTCAGTGAAGAACACGATCGTTTCGCCGAACGCGGTGCGACCAGTGCCGCGCTCAACACGGCATTGTTGTCGATCGGTCTGGTCGCGCTGCTGTGCCTGATCGCCGGCCTCACGGCATTCAACCTGATCACCCGGCCATTACGCCGACTGACCGACACCGTCAGCCGTTTCGACATCGACGGCGCGCCGCAATCTGCGCCTGTTGCACCAACGGCTGTGGATAAAAGCGCTGACCCGGATGAAATTGCCGTGCTCGACGCCGCCTTCCGGCAGATGCAAAACCGCCTCGGTGAACAGTGGCGCTCGCTGACCCGCCAGGATCAGGAACGCCGCGAACTGGTGGCGAACATCTCCCATGACCTGCGCACGCCACTGGCCTCGCTGCACGGATACCTGGAAACCCTGTCGCTCAAGGACGCCACGCTCACACCCGAAGAACGCCGCCGCTATCTGGGCATCGCACTGGATCAAAGCCGCAAGGTCGGCGGGTTGGCGCAATCGCTGCTGGAGCTGGTACGCCTTGAACACGGTTTTGTGCAGCCGGTGCTGGAGCGTTTCTCCCTGATCGATCTGCTACAGGACATCTTCCAGAAATTCGAACTGGCCGCCGAAGCCCGCCACGTTGAACTCAAGGCTGGCTTCGTGCCGAATCTGCCGACGGTCTGCGCCGACCTCGGCCTGATCGAACGGGTGCTGACTAATCTGGTGGACAACGCCCTGCGCCATACGCCCCAGGGCGGCGAAATCGAACTTGATTTGAAACCCCATGGCGCATTGGTTGAGGTCACGGTCAGTGACACCGGCCCCGGCATCGCACCCGAGTTACGCGAAGGTCTGTTCCTGCGTCCGTTCAATATCGGCGGAGCGCGGCGCGATGGTGGCCTGGGGCTGCGCATCGTGCACCGCATCCTGCAACTGCACGGACGCGAGATTCAGTTGCTGGATGTTCCGGGGCGCGGCGCGACTTTTCGCTTCTCGCTGCCGACCGATCCGCAAACCGCCGAACAGTGGATGATGCGCTCGATGAATTCGGACACGCCGGGCAAATAATCCGCACCGCCGGCCTGTTGCTCCGTGACAACACCGCCGCGCTCCCCTAAATTAACCGGCCTGAAAAAGACCTCGCGCTTTCTCATCTCCACTCAAGTTAAAAAGTAGTGAAATTTCAATGTCCGATTTCAACACCGCTGAATCCGTAGTCACCGAATCGTCCAAAGCGGAATACGAAAACTCCATCAATCTTTCACAACACCTTCCACAAGCCAAAATCATCAGCGAGATGGTGCTGGACGCCTTCCAGTCGACCCGCGAAAGCGACCAGATCCGTGAGCTGCGCGCCGCGATCCGTCAAGCGCACGACCGCTTCGATGACGACAAGGCCTACGAGCTGATGGGCGAACTCAAGGCTCTGAAAGACGCCGAAGCTGCCGACATCGCCGCGCTGGAAGACCTGAGCAGCAAGTTCTCGATCGGCCGCATCCTGTCCAGCTTCAAGGACGATCCGGCGTTCCAGGAAATCGTCTACGGCCTGGCCCTCAAAGTGCTGAACCAGACCCACCAGGCGATCAGCAACCCGAGCGGCGGCAAGAGCAAAGCGGCCCGCGCCAAGAAAGAAGTCGAAATCTTCACCATCAGCAAGGACGGCAGCAGCGTGACCCTGCCCCTGCGCACTCCTCGTTCGCGTTTGAGCGTTGACCGTGAAGCGCTGGAGTTCCTCGGTTTCACCTTCGTCGGTGAGGGCGAAGAAGCCGAGCTGGAAAGCGATACCTTCGTCGACAACGCCGGCACCGAGCAGGCTGTAAATCGCAAGAACATCATCACCGCCCTGCAACAGCAGACCGCGTTCGATGGCTACAGCATCGCCGCGCAGTAAGCCCCGCGCAGACGAAAAAGCCCCGCTCTGAGATTCAGGCGGGGCTTTTTGTTGGGCAACGCAGGGGGTCAGGCCTCCGCGTGCACTGCGGCGATCATGTCGACCTCAATTGCCGCGTTCTTCGGCAGCTGATACACGCCAACCGTGGTGCGAGTATGCCGGCCGGCATCGCCAAGCACATGACTGAAGACGTCCGATGCGCCGTTGGCCACTTCACTCAGGTCGACAAAGTCCGGGGTGGACTTCACATACACCGTGACCCGCAATAACGCCCGGATCTTGTCCAGCGAACCCACCGCATCGACGATCAGCGCCAGGCAGCGCATGGCGCTGATGCTCGCAGCGGCCTGGGCATCCTTGAGCGTCAGTTCCAGCCCTACACGACCCGGATACACAATCCTGCCATTGACCCTCGGCACCATGCCGCTGACGTACAACTCATCGCGATGGCGGATCAGCGGCGCGTAATTGCCGCCGGCGGTGTTCTCGCCATAGATGTCGTAGTTCAGCTCTTGTGCCAGGGCAATGAAGCGTTCATCACAGGTCATCCTCTCAGTCATTTCGCCCAGCCTTTTGATCGATGCATGAAGTATCGCGGAGTAGAACAGTTGAGCGCCGGGGGAATGGCATGGCGCTATCACTGAAGGTTGGATCCAAATCTAGGTCTTTTAGCTCTCTGCTGCAACCTGAAGCAGATTCCGCTCTACGCTGAACTGCCATCTCACGAACCCCTAGCATCAACTCTTTAAACAGATCGCGCTTCTTCATTTATCCCCAGCTCCAAAAAATGGGCACAAACACTGGCCTACAATTGTGAGCCAAGTAGATCGTATCTGCGGAAACTGTTGCCGAAACTAGGAATTCTCCCAAACATCAGTCAGTACTTTCCTGTTTGGCAATGGCGACGGCCTATTCTGAACAATGGAGAGGGAAGTGATGGAACTGTTCAGCTACAAGATGACCCATGACACAGGCTTTGCGCCCAATCCTTTCGGCCAAACGCTCACACTGGCAACCTGCAAACCAAAAATTCGTCGATACCGATTCCCAGGTCAATGGATAGCTGGATTTACTTCAAGAGCGCTGACGGGAGATCCGGCAGGCAGCGAGCGCCTGGTGTATCTAATGCGGATTGGAGAGAAACTTCCTTTGAGTGACTACTTCACCGATCCGCGCTTTCAAGACAAGATTCCAGTTACCCATCGCAATGATCCTATCAGCCAAGTCGGAGACAATATCTATCGCCCCTTAGTACCAGGAGCTATTGAGCCCTCCCACTTTGAACAACTCAAAAACCCATACCACTGGGATTCTTGCGGGCAAAGCGACTCTCATCTCATGCAAGATGTTGGCGGTCAGTACGTTTTGATCGCGGATACGTTTTACTACTTCGGTTCATGCGCACTGACTATTCCCGCCGAATACCGACCTCGGTTACCTAATGGCCAGGCACCGTATGGATACCGCTCACCTGTTGAACTGGCTGAACGCTTCGTCCGTTTCGTTCAAGAACGCTACACACCTGGCAGACACTGCAACCCATCAGACTGGCAAGAAGAAATGCGACCCACTGGAAACAAATCCTGTAGTTCAAAGTGCTGAACTCGATCTGATTAATACGAATTGGGCAGAACAAAAAACCCCGCACATCTCTCAATGTGCGGGGTTTTTCTTGTAGCCATCAAGCCTTACGGCGCGTACGTCAGCAGCAGCTCGGCCGGCACCTTGAAGTCCAGGGACATCATGACGCTCAGTGCGGTGATGGTGAAGATCGAGAACACGAACAGCTTGCGTGCCCAGACCGTGTCATCCACCGCCTTGTAGCCGGTCCAGGCCATGTACAACCAGTACATGCCCATGGCCGCGGCAACGGCGAGGTAGCTCATGCCGGCGTAACCGCTGAAAGTCAGCATCAAGGTCGCCACGAGGAACGCCAGGATGTAGAGCAGGATGTGCTTCTTGGCCACTTTGATTCCGCGCTTGACTGGCAGCACCGGAATCGATGCGGCCAGGTAGTCGTTGAAGCGGAAGATCGCGATGGCATAGGAATGCGGCATCTGCCACAGGCTGAACATCACCAGCAGGGTCAGTGCGGCCATGTCGAAGCTGTTGGTTACGGCAACGTAACCGATCACTGGCGGCATGGCGCCCGACAGACTGCCCACCAGCGTGCCGTGAACCGACTTGCGCTTGAGGTACAGGCTGTAGAAGCCGACGTAGATGATGAAGCCGATTACCGCGAACAGGGCGGCCAACGGGTTGGCCACCTTGTACAACAGTGCAACGCCGAGAACACCAAGGATGGTCGCGTAGACCAGGGCCAGTTTCAGGGAGATCAAGCCCTGCACCAGCACCCGGTTCTTGGTGCGTTCCATCTTCAGGTCGATGTCGCGGTCGATGCAGTTGTTGAACACGCAACCGGAGGCCACGACCAGGGAAGTGCCGATCATGGCGGCCAGGAACACCGCCAGATCTACATGCCCTTTCGAGGCCAGGAAGAACCCGCCTGCCACAGAAAGCACGTTACCGAAAATGATCCCCGGTTTGGTGATTTGGATAAAGTGCTTGAGCGACATCGGGTCTACCTCACTTCGCCATCATGTACGTGTGGATGCTGAACATGATCCACAGCGACAGGCCAACCAGCAGCAGGATCACGATGGCCGTAAAGACAAACGCGATCACGTTGTTACGCTGCGCCACGGAGCGGTCCAGGTGCAGGAAGTAGTACAGGTGAACGATCACCTGGATTACCGCGAACAGCAGGACGATTGCCAGCGTGGTCGACTTCGGCAAGGTCGGGAACATCACCAGGCCGAACGGGATGACGGTCAGGATCACCGACAGGATGAAGCCAATGGCGTACGACTTTACGCTGCCGTGGCCAGCATCATGGCTGTCATGGGAGTGTGCATTAGCCATTACAGAGTCCCCATCAGGTAAACAACGGTGAATACGCAGATCCACACCACGTCCAGGAAGTGCCAGAACAGGCTCAGGCAGCTCAGACGGGTCTTGTTGGTCGCCGTCAGGCCGTGCTTGTTGACCTGGTACATCATGATGCCCATCCAGATCAGACCTGCGGACACGTGCAGACCGTGGGTACCGACCAGGGTGAAGAACGCCGACAGGAAGCCCGAACGGCTAGGACCGAAGCCCTCGGAGATCAGCAGGTGGAACTCGTTGATCTCCATAGCGATGAAGCCTGCGCCGAGCAGGAAGGTCATGAACAACCAGCCCAGGACCTGCTGCTTTTTACCTTTGTACAACGCCAGCATGGCGAAGCCGTAGGTGATCGAGCTGAACAACAGCAGAGCGGTTTCGCCCAGCACGTATGGCAGTTCGAAGATGTCGTGGCCCGATGGGCCACCGGCAACGTTGTTTACCAGTACTGCGTACACCGCGAAGATCGACGCAAACAGAATGCAGTCGGTCATCAGGTAGAGCCAGAAACCGTATACGGTCATCTCGCCCGAGTCGTGGTGATGGTCATCGTGCCCATGGTCACCATGGGCGTGTCCAACATTGGTCACTAAGTTCGACATGGTTTAAGCCTGTTCCAACGAGGTTACACGGGTGGCATCAGCCGGGATTTTCCCTGCCGCGACCAGACGCTTGTGCTGCTCGGCTTCGATGCGCTCGATCGTTTCAACCGGAACCATATAGCCCTGGTCGTCACGTGCGGCGTGGATCACGAAGTAGATGACAGTGCCGGCCAGGCTGGCGATCGCCAACCACCAGATGTGCCAGATCATCGCGAAACCGAAGACGGTCAGCAGTGCGCCCATGACCACACCGGTAGCGGTGTTGTTCGGCATGTGGATCGGCTCGTACTTGGCCGGAGTCTGGTACGCAGTACCGTTTTCCTTGGCTTCGGTGAACGGGTCGATGCAGTCAGCCTTAGGCAGCACAGCGAAGTTGTAGAACGGAGGTGGCGACGAGGTCGACCATTCCAGAGTGTGCGCATTCCACGGGTCACCGTGATCGCAAACGTTCTCTGGCTTCTTGCGGTCACGCACACTGACGTACAGCTGGATCAGTTGGCAGGCGATACCGGCAGCGATCATCACCGCACCGAACATGGCAACGTACAGGTACGGTACCCACTCAGGGTTGGTGGTGGCGTTCAGACGACGGGTCATGCCCATGAAGCCCAGTGCATAGAGCGGCATGAACGCAACGAAGAAGCCCGAGATCCAGAACCAGAACGCTGCTTTACCCCAGCCTTCGTGCAGCTTGAAGCCGAACGCTTTCGGGAAGTAGAAGCCGAAACCTGCGATGTAGCCGAATACTGCGCCGCCGATGATCACGTTGTGGAAGTGCGCGATCACGAACAGGCTGTTGTGCAGAACGAAGTCAGCACCCGGGATGGCCAGCAGTACGCCGGTCATGCCGCCGATGGCGAAGGTCACCATGAAGCCCAGGGTCCACAGAACCTGGCTGGTGAAGCGCAGACGGCCTTGGTAGATGGTGAACAGCCAGTTGAATAGCTTCACACCCGTCGGGATGGAAATCAGCATCGTCGCCAGACCGAAGAAGGCGTTGACGCTGGCACCCGAACCCATGGTGAAGAAGTGGTGCAGCCAAACCATGAAGCCCAGTACCGAGATCGCGCCCGAGGCGTAGATCATCGAGTGATGGCCGAACAGTTTCTTGCCGGTGAACGCCGAGATCACTTCCGAGAAGATGCCGAATGCCGGCAGGATCAGGATGTAAACCTCAGGGTGGCCCCACGCCCAGAACAGGTTGACGTACATCATTGGATTGCCACCAAGTTCATTGGTGAAAATGTGGAAATCCATGTAACGGTCAAGGGTCAGCAGTGCCAGGGTAGCGGTCAGGATCGGGAACGAAGCCACGATCAGAACGTTTGCCCAGGTGCAGGTCCAGGTGAAGATCGGCATGTCCATCAGTTTCATGCCAGGGGTACGCATTTTCAGCACGGTCGCGAGGAAGTTAACCCCCGTCAGCGTCGTACCTAACCCGGATAGCTGTAGCGCCCAGATATAGTAGTCCATACCCACGCCAGGACTGTATTGCAGACCCGACAGCGGCGGATAGGCAACCCAACCTGTCTTGGCGAATTCGCCGACGCCCAGGGACAGGTTGATCAGCACAACGCCGGATACCAGCAGCCAGAAGCTCAGGGAGTTCAGGAACGGGAACGCAACGTCACGCGCGCCGATCTGCAGCGGCACTGCAAGGTTCATCAGGCCGGTGAAGAATGGCATCGCCATGAAGATGATCATGATCACACCGTGAGCGGTGAAGATCTGGTCATAGTGTTCAGGTGGCAGGTAGCCAGGCGAACCTTCGGTGGCCATGGCCAACTGGGTACGCATCATGATGGCGTCGGCAAAACCGCGCAGCAGCATGACCATGGCGACGATGATGTACATCACGCCGATTTTCTTGTGGTCGACCGACGTCAGCCACTCGGTCCACAAATAGGTCCACTTCTTGAAGTAGGTGATTGCAGCGAACAACGCCAGACCACCGAGCGCGATCATGGAGATGGTAATCATCACAATCGGTTCGTGGAACGGGATCGCTTCCCAACTTAATTTACCAAACATCGTTTACTCCTCTGCACCGGCAGCTGAATGCGAACTCGAGTCCACTTCCGTGGCCGCCACTTCTTTCTCTTTCTTCTCGTGCTTCAGCGGCTTGCCCGGCTTCATACCTTCGTACTTGTCGACGATGATCTGGAACTGGTTCGGCGTGACCGAGGAGTAGAGCTCGACTGGGTTGTTCTGGCTCGGCTTGGCAAGGGCTGCGTATTCAGCTTGATCAAGCTGTTTAGGTGACTTCTTGACTTCACTTACCCAGGCGTCGAAATCTTCCTGGGAAGTTGCGATCGCTTTGAATTTCATACCGGTGAAACCGGCACCGCTGTAGTTGGCGGAGATACCGTCCATTTCAGCGTTGCGGTCAGCGATCAGGTGCAGTTTGGTCTGCATGCCCGCCATCGCGTAGATCTGGCCGCCCAGGCCCGGGATGAAGAACGAGTTCATCACGGCGTCGGAGGTGATCTTGAAGTTGATTGGCGTGTGCGCCGGGAACACGATCTTGTTGACCGTGGCAATGCCTTGTTCCGGGTAGATGAACAGCCACTTCCAGTCCAGCGCGACCACTTCGATGGTCACCGGCTTGACGTCAGACTCGATCGGACGATACGGGTCCAGCTTGTGGGTCGAAATGTAGGTGATGTAACCCAGGGCAATGATGATCAGAACCGGGATGGTCCAGACTGCCACTTCGATTTTGGTCGAGTGCGACCATTTCGGGGTGTAGACGGCATCCTTGTTGGACGCGCGGTACTTCCAGGCGAACAGGAAGGTCATGACGATAACCGGCACAACGACCAACAGCATCAGCAGCGTGGCGGTGATGATCAGGTTGCGCTGTTCCAGGCCGACCTGGCCCGTTGGATTGAGCAGGGTCATGTTGCAGCCTCCCAGCAACAACGTGCCGAGCAGCGGCACTAGGCCTAGTAATCTGGGGTACCTGTTTTTACTCATCTCACGACCTCTAAAGCAGCTTGCGCAATGCAGTTGGGTTTTGATCGCCAACACTTCACCCTGCCAAGGGTTGGCATTTTCTTTGGATTGAATAAGGGCCGCCCGTCGCGCGTCAGACGCTCGACAAAACCTGGGACAGCGGTCAGTTCTTATTCGAATTCGTGGTCAAAGGCCTTGTTACAGACCAATTCCATTTGGTGCGGAAAGTTGGAAGGCACCGACACCTGGGTGTCTTGAGAGCCTTTCGACTCACTCGACACCCGACTTCCTGCTCGCCTCCTTAATAAAGGCTGAACAGTGCCGGGAATTCAGTGCGGGCGATTGTAGATAGGTAGCGCCCTATACACCATGTCTTATCCCGAAATAATTTTTATCGCCCAGAGCAACAATCCATCACCGTTTTTGCAAAAGTTCCGCATGTTATCGAAATCAATTCTCAACAAAAACACCAAAAAATGTAGGTCTATCCACCTCAGTTCAGACAGCTCTGAGCGATTTTTCCCAGCGCCGAATCGGCGCAAACCCCGATATTCCAAGGCCTCTGGCCATCTGCCAGAGCTTGTTAAAACTGCCTGATCTGGCACACGCGTGCAAAACCAGAAAAATGCCAAAACAGACCAATCCTTTTTTGTAACAACGCAGCGATCCGTGTCGGCGAAATGCCCTGCGACAGGGCGCGTGTGACAACATGTCGCACACCTGTCGCACTCTCCGTTGCCGTTCGTCACGGTGATTTCACACACACTCTGAAATGCAAAACGCCCCGATCGGCTGATCCGCAAATCGGGGCGTTTTCTGTATCGGCCAATCAGCCGAAGAGTTGATTCAGCGCAGTGCTTTTCGGTTACGCGAGGTCAATAGCGGCACCAGGATCACCACCAGCACGAAGGCCACCAGTGCCCATTGCGCCAGCGACAGACCGAGAATCGGCGGGTACGGCGTCGAGCAGAAACCGTCGACCTGAAAGCCCAGCGGGAAAATCTTCGCCAGCGGCAGGTCGTCGACAATTGGCTGCAACACATCGATGCCGCAGCTCACCGCCGGATAGAACTGGGTGTACACATGATGCCCGGCGACACTGGCGCCGGCGATCGCACAGATCACCACCAGCACTTCGAACACCGTGATGCTGCGTCGAGTGCGCATGGCCGCGCCAATAAAGGCGAACAGCGCGATCAGCAGCAATGCATAACGCTGCAGGATGCACAGCGGGCATGGCGCCTCGCCCAGCACGATCTGCATGTACAGCGCGCCGCCAATCAACGCCAGGCAGATGATGCCCAGCAGCACCAGAAAGCGCCGCTCACGTCCCAGTCGAATCGTTTCCTCGCTCATCGCGTTTCCCTTGTATGTCCATGGTTCAGCTGGCCGGCGGCTGCGCTTGCAGTTGCGCCATCAGGCTGATGTTGTCTTCGATATGCCAATTGGCCGCGATGCGACCGTTGTCGATCTGATAAATATCGGTTGCCCGGAAGTCTACACGCTGGTCCTGCCCTTTGAGAGCCTTGAACGTACCGCTGAAGTGCCCGCGAAAGTGCAGATGCACCACCACGCGATCACCGGCGACGATCATTTGCTCGATCTCGCAACTCAGGTCCGGCACCGCCGTGCGAAAGAACTTCGACGCCAGCAACGGCCCGGTCGGCCCCTGCACCCGACCTTCGGGCGGTGTCTTGTCGACAAACTGCGGCGACAAGGCTGCCGTGGCCAAGGCCTCTTCTCCACTGTTCCAGAAACTGCCATAACGCCGCGCCGCCAGTTCCATGGCTTCACGTTGTACCTTGGGCAGGCTTTGATCGACGATCAGGCTCTGCGGTGTGATCAAGGCTGATTCGGCGAAGGCAACAGGACTGGCCAGCAACGCAGCCGACAGACCCAGCGTTACCAGGCTCAAACGAGAAGAGAAGATGATGTGCGACATGGGGGCGATCCTGATCAGTTGAACGAACGAGCGCCTATCATCAGCATCGGGGAATAAACGATAAACCGGTTAAGAAACGATTAACCTTTAAACAGAATTTAAGAATCAGCACCGTATAACGGCCTTCGCGAGCAGGCTCGCTCCCACAGGATCTGCGTTCGACGCCAATCCAATGCGGGAGCGAGCCTGCTCGCGAATGAAGGCAACTCGGTGCTGGATTATTCCAGGGCAGAAGCCGGCCCAAAGAACTCATAACGACTCTGCTTCTCCGGCACGCCCAGTGCTTTCAAATGGCGCTTGATCGCGCCCATGAAGCCCTTCGGCCCTAAGAAGTAAGCGTCGACATCACGCTGCGCCGGCAACCACTCGCCGAGCAACTCCTGACTCAACATCCCGACCTTGTCCGCCGCCGGGCTTACGCCGTCGTCTTCGGCGTAGCAATAGAAGCGCTTGAGTTGCGGATGACGCTCGGCCAAGCCATCGATCCAGTCGCGGAACGCATGCACGCTGCCGTTACGCGCGCAGTGGATAAAGTGCACCGGGCGCTCGGTTTCCAGTGCCGCTTCGAGCATCGCCAGGGTCGGGGTGATGCCAACACCACCGCTGATCAGCACCAGCGGTTTGTCGCTGACGGTCAGGGTGAACTCGCCCGATGGCGGGAACAGCAGAATGCTCGCCCCGACATGCAGTTGATCATGCAAGTGGTTGGACGCACGGCCACCCGGTTCGCGTTTGACGCTGACGCGGTACTGACCGTTATTGGCCAACGCCGACAGCGAGTAGTTGCGACGGACTTCTTCGCCGTCGAGGACCAGTTTCATGCCGATGTACTGACCCGGCTCTGCGGCCAGGATCGGACCTTTATCCGCCGGCTCGAAGTAGAACGAGATGATCTCGGCGCTCTCTTCGACCTTGTCCGCAACGATAAACTCCCGCGCCCCGCGCCAGCCGCCGACCGCCTGCTCTTTCTGGTCATAGATCGCGGTTTCAGCGCCGATCAGGATCTCGGCCAGTTGCCCGTAAGCGGCGCCCCACGCGCTCATCACTTGCGGTGTGGCGATCTCGTCGCCGAGCACTTCGGAGATGGCACGCAGCAGGCACGAACCGACAATCGGGTAATGCTCCGGCAGGATCTGCAGGGCCACGTGCTTGTTGATGATCTTCGCCACCAGATCGCCCAACTGGTCGAGCTGATCAATGTGCCGGGCGTACATCAACACGCCATTGGCCAGGGCGCGCGGCTGGTCGCCACTGGCCTGGTGCGCCTGATTGAACAGCGGACGAACTTCAGGGTATTCAGAGAGCATCATGCGATAGAAGTGGGTGATCAGCGCTTCACCGCCGCTTTCCAGCAGGGGAACGGTGGATTTGACGATGGCACGATCCTGGACGCTAAGCATAAGGTTGACTCCTGAGCTTCTTTGAAAAGTTGCCTTAGGCTTATCAGTTTTCGTGCCAAGTAATTTATCCTTATAAATCAATGAGATGAAATTAATGTAGTCATAATGACGCAAGCAGCCTTATAGTCATCTCGACTACATCTTGTCTCTTTGACTACAAAACCATGACCGCCAAATCCCTGCTGACCGCTCTACTGCCGCTGGTCGCCGACCTGTCCCGCGAACTGCCCGAAGGCGAGCGCTACCGCCGCCTGCTCGACGCCATGCGCGCCCTGCTGCCGTGCGACGCCGCCGCGTTGCTGCGTCTGGACGGCGAATGGCTGGTGCCGCTGGCAGTGGACGGCTTGAGCACCGACACCCTCGGCCGGCGCTTCAAGGTCAGTGACCACCCACGTTTCGAGATCCTGCTGGAGGGCGCCGGGCCGACCCGGTTCGCTGCCGACAGTGACTTGCCTGACCCTTACGATGGATTGGTTGACGGCCAGGGCGATCATCTTGAAGTGCACGACTGCCTCGGTTGCCCGCTGTTCGTCGATGAAAAACTCTGGGGCCTGATCACCCTTGACGCCCTCGACCCGGAGCGTTTCGAGCCGATCGAGCTTGATGCCCTGCAAGCTTTCGCCAGCCTCGCCTCGGCCACGGTCAACGCTGCCGAGCGCATCGAACGCCTGGCATTGCGCGCCGAGGACGAGCATCAGCGCGCCGAGGTCTACCGTCAGGCCAGCGGCCAGCAGCAACGCGAAATGATCGGCCAGAGCAAAGCGCACAAACGTCTGGTGGAAGAAATCAACCTGGTCGGCGGCAGCGACCTGACCGTGCTGATCACCGGCGAAACCGGAGTCGGCAAGGAGCTGGTGGCGCAGGCGATCCACGCCGCCTCCCCGCGTGCTGACAAACCGATCATCAGCCTCAACTGCGCCGCGCTGCCCGACACCTTGGTCGAGAGCGAACTGTTCGGCCATGTGCGCGGCGCCTTTACCGGCGCCACCAGCGACCGGCGCGGCAAGTTCGAACTGGCCAATGGCGGCACGCTGTTTCTCGATGAAGTCGGCGAACTGTCGCTGACTGTGCAAGCCAAGTTGCTGCGGGTGCTGCAGAGTGGCCAGTTGCAACGGCTCGGTTCGGACAAGGAGCATCAGGTCGACGTTCGTCTGATCGCCGCGACCAACCGCGATCTGGCCGAAGAAGTGCGCAGCGGCCGCTACCGCGCCGACTTCTATCACCGTTTGAGCGTGTACCCGCTGCGAGTCCCGGCGCTGCGCGATCGCGGGCGCGACGTGTTGCTGCTCAGCGGCTTCTTTCTGGAACAGAACCGCTCACGCATGGGCCTCAACAGCCTGCGCCTGAGCAGCGACGCTCAGGAGGCGCTGCTCGCCTACACTTGGCCGGGCAACGTGCGTGAACTGGAACATTTGATCGGGCGCAGTGCGTTGAAGGCGCTGGGCAACTGCAAGGTACGGCCGAAGATCCTCAGTTTGAGTGCCGCCGATCTCGATTTGCCACGTGAGGTTGTGGATAACTCGCCCGCGCCTTTCACTGACTTGAATACCGCGCCATTGCCGATCGGCGACCTGCGCAGTGCGACCGAGCAATATCAGCGGCAGTTGATCAGTGCAGCCCTGGCGCGCCATCAGGATAACTGGGCAAGTGCGGCGCGGGAGTTGGGGCTGGATCGGGCGAATCTTGGGCGGATGGCGAAACGGCTGGGCATAAAAAGCTAAAAGCACCCTCTCCCGGAAGGAGAGGGCTGGGCGGAGCTCCGATGAGGGGCTTTGGATCTGACGCCACCCGACAACGGACCTAAAGCCCAACCTTTTGACGCCGATAACCCGGCATCAATAGTTTCTGGCGATTTGCACCCTCGCCCATCACCTTTTTCCACAGAAGGTTTATATGTCTTCCACCAAAGCCCGCGCAGATTCACTTTCGCTTCTGCTGTTTACCTTGCGCAGCGGCAAGCTGATGGCGATCAACCTGCTGAAAGTCAGTGAAATCATCCCCTGCCCGCCGCTGACCAAGCTGCCAGAGTCGCACCCGCACGTCAAAGGCATCGCCACCCTGCGCGGCGCGTCGCTGTCGGTGATCGACCTCAGTCGCGCCATCGGCGAACGGCCGCTGGAAGACCCGAACGGCGGCTGCCTGATCGTCACCGACGTCAGCCGTTCGAAGCAGGGTCTGCACGTGCAGGCAGTGAGCAAAATCGTCCATTGCCTGACCACCGACATCAAACCACCGCCGTTCGGCTCCGGCGGTTCACGCGCCTACATCACCGGCGTGACCTCGGTTGACGGCACGCTGGTGCAAGTGCTCGACATCGAGAAAGTCATCCACAGCATCGCCCCGGCGCAGATCGAAATGGCCCCGACCGATCTGAGCATGGAAGACGCCGAAGTACTGGGCAATGCGCGGATTCTGGTGGTCGACGACAGCCAGGTGGCGTTGCAGCAATCAGTGCACACCCTGCGCAATCTCGGCCTGCAGTGCCACACCGCGCGCAGTGCCAAGGAAGCCATCGATTGCCTGCTCGATCTGCAAGGCACCGCGCAGCAGATCAACCTGATCGTCTCCGACATCGAAATGTCCGAGATGGACGGCTACGCCTTCACCCGCACCCTGCGCGAGACCCCGGACTTCGCTCACCTCTACGTGTTGCTGCACACCTCGCTCGACAGTGCGATGAACAGCGAAAAAGCCCGCCTGGCCGGCGCCAATGCGGTGCTGACCAAGTTCTCTTCGCCAGAGCTGACCCAGCGTCTGATCGAAGCGGCCAAACACGTCGCGGCCAACGGTCACTGAGTCTTGACCAACAGCTACTGTTTCCTGATGCGGCGCGACCTGCGCCAAGCCGTGCCGCCGACTCATTGGCCGGATGGTGTTGAACTGAGCACCTACCGCCCGCAACTGGCGTCGGCCGTGCATCTACTGATGCAACTCGGCTACCGCGAAGGCGGCGGTCGCGTGCCCGCACTGGACGAGTGGCAACAACGGTTTGAAAGCGATCCCGAATACGATCCCGAACTGTGCTTTATCGCCCGCGATGCCGAAGGCGTGGTCGGCGTGGCGCAGTGCTGGACCAGTTCGTACATCAAGAATCTGGTCGTGCATCCGCGCATGCAGGGTCGCGGCCTGGGGCGGGCGTTGCTGCTCAATGCGTTCAAGGTGTTTCAGCAACGCCGTGAAGGCTTTGTCGATCTGAAGGTGCTGGAGGACAACCTGCGGGCGCAGCGTTTGTATGAAAGTGCCGGGATGTATGTGGTTCGCCGGGAAATGGTGCCCATCTGATCTACCGCCTTCGCGAGCAAGCCCGCTCCCACAGGGGAAACGCATTCCAAATTGTGGGAGCGGGCTTGCTCGCGAAGAGGCCGGCTCAGGCAACTTCCAACCATCAGGCATACTCCAACCTTGGCCAAACCCCAAGGATGCCCCGCCATGAAAGCCCTCACCCTAAGCCTGCTCTGCCTCACCGCCCTCGCCTCCCAGGCTCACGCCTCCAGCCCCGACGCCTGGGCCGCCTACGACAAAACCGTGCTCGCCAGTTGCACCAAGGCCAGCGGCCTCAAAGACGCCAAACCCGTCGGCACACCCGCGCAATTCGATGACCGCGTTGGCTACACCGCCGTATTGCTGCAAGGCCAATACCCGCAAAAACACATGAAAGGCCAGCAAGGCACCGAGCTGTGCCTGTACAACAAAAAGTCGAAAACCGCGTTCGTCACCGAATGGGACTCGATCCGCCCAAGCGCCAAGGCGCAGTGAATGGCGCATAACTTGCTTCGATCCGGTCCTGCATGGCGGCTTTACGTCGCCGTTTCACACCTTGATTGAAGATTGATCGTTCGATGAATACGACGTTTTCCTGCGTCGGTTGCGGCAAATGCTGCACCGACCACCATGTGCCTCTGACCCTCGCCGAAGCCCGCATGTGGGCAGCGGATGGCGGGCAGGTGATCGTGCTGGTGGAGGCTTTTCTCGGCAACGGCCTGGGTTTGCCGGCGCAGCAGCGTGAACACGCCGAACGACGTTCGGTGGTGGTGCGCAGCGGCTCGACGGATGCTCACGTGGCCATCACCTTCGCCGCCTACAACGTCGGTCGCTGCCGGAATCTTGACGAAGACAACCTGTGCCGCATCTACGAACGCCGGCCGCTGGTGTGCAGGATTTACCCCGCAGAGATCAACCCGCACATCCCGCTCAACCCGGCCGCCAAGGATTGCCCACCGGAGTCGTGGCAACAGGGGCCACTGCTGATTGTCGGTGGCGAGTTGGTCGATCAGGAACTGCTGGAACTGATCCAGCGTTCACGCCAGGCCGATCGGGATGACATCCGCACCAAGGATGCGATCTGCGCCGCGCTGGGTATTCGCACCACGGCGCTCAAGGGCGATGGGTTTACCGCGTACTTGCCGAACATGAGCGCGTTTGCGGCGGTGATCGATCAGGTTTCTGCGCAACCGCTGAGTGAAGCGTGCAGCGAATGGCTGTTTCATTTGTCCGGTGATGATGTCGCCGGGCAGTTGGTGGCGGCCGGGGCGCAGGTGGTGACGGAGCCGGCGCAGACGTATGCGTTTATTTCTCTGCGCGCGGCTTGATCCGGAATTTGGAGTGGCCGCAATGGCCCCTTCGGGAGCAAGCCCCCTCCCACAAGGATCTGAGTTGTACACAGAATAAGTGAGCAACCGACAGACCTGTGGGAGCGAGCCTGCTCGCGAACAGGCCGGCCCAGGCAACCTCAATCCCGAACCTGCCGCTGCCCCCAGAATTCCCGCGCCAGCAACCTCAAATCCCCCGCCAGCCCCGCCACATCCTCAGAATTGCGCTGACTCTGCCGCCCCTCATCCACCGTCAATTCGGACGCCGTGCGGATGCTGACGATATTACGGTTGATGTCTTCGCTCACCGCGCTCTGCTGCTCCACGGCGGCGGCAATCTGCAGGCTCATCTCAGTGATCTGCTCGACCCGCTCGCTGATCCCGTCCAGCGCCCGCGCCGCGCGTTGCGCCTGTTCGACACTGTTATCCACATGCTCGCTGCTTTGTTGCATCACCAGCACCGCGTCCCGCGCGCCGTTCTGCAAGGTGCTGATCATCCGTTGAATCTCGTTGGTCGACTGCTGCGTGCGTTGCGCCAACCCACGCACCTCATCGGCCACCACCGCAAACCCGCGCCCGGCATCTCCGGCCCGCGCCGCTTCGATCGCGGCATTGAGCGCCAGCAGATTGGTCTGTTCGGCGATGCTGCGGATCACCTCCAGCACCCCGGAAATCTCAGTGCTGTGGCCTTCGAGCTGATGGATCACTTCGGTCGCTCGCGCCAATTCTTCGGCCAGGCGCAGTACCGCGCTGCGGCTTTCACCGACCAGCAAATGTCCCTCACGGGTTTCCGTCCCGGCCATGTCAGCCGCCACCGAGGCCTGCTGCGCATGGCTGGCGACCTGCGCCACACTGGCGGCCATCTGATGAATCGCCGCCGCCACCTGATCGGTTTCGGCCTGCTGGGCCAACGAGCTGCTGTGGCTGCTTTGCAGGTGATCAACCAATTGCGCCGCGTGCCCGGCCAACTGTTGCGACGCATCACCAATGCGTCCGACCACCGCGCCGACCTGGGCTTCGAGCATCTGCAGGGCGAACTCGATCTGGCCAATTTCATCGCCACGCCCGGTGTAGATGTTCTGGCTCAACGGATTGTCCGCGATCTGGCGCGCTCGCTCGGTCAGACGCTCCAGTGGCCGCAGGATCCAGCGCACGCCCAACGCGCAGAGACTGCTACCGGCGACAAACGCCAGCGCATCGATCCACACAGACTCCGGACGCAACCAGGCCTCGATCCCCAGCACCAGCCCCAGCAACGCACTGGCCAACGCCGTGATCCTGCCGCGCAAACCGAGACGCGGCAGTGGCCGCCGCCCCTTCAATTCACCGCGCAACTGCGCATACGCCCGCTCCGCCGCCGCCACTTGCCGCGTGTCAGGCCGGGTACGCACCGACTGATACTCCACCGCCACGCCATTTTGCGTGACCGGCGTGACATAAGCGCTGACCCAGTAGTGATCGCCGTTCTTGCAGCGATTCTTCACCAGCCCCATCCACGAGCGTCCACGCTTGAGCGTCTGCCACATGTGCGCAAACGCCTGCGCCGGCATGTCCGGGTGACGCAACAGGTTGTGTGGCGTGCCGAGCAATTCCTCACGGCTGTAACCGCTGATCCTGATGAAATCGTCGTTGGCGTAGGTGATCGCGCTGGTCAGATCGGTGGTCGAAAGAATGTTCGCGTCCAGCGCCACATCGACGTTACGGCCGGTTACCGGGAGATTGATCTTCATGGAAAGCGCGCTCGTTTTATTGGAAGAGTCGGCAGGGCTGCTGACTCTAAGCGCACCAATTGGTTAACTATTGATCTGGCTCAGGATCTGAGCACTTAGCCATCACTGCGACCGAAAATCGCAGTCGATGGCCAAAGGCGGGATTTGACTCAGCGCTTGCCCATCGAACGACGGGTCCCCGGCGGCGCCATGCCCGGGGTTTTGGTGTGGCCGTTCTTGGCGCCGTTCTTGTACCACGGCTGGTTGGAACCCTTGGCAGCCGCCAGCTCACCCGGTTTGAACGGGAACTTGAAGGCCGGGATCTCGGGTTTGGTTTCGCTGGCGTCGGCAAGCTCGGCCGGGACATCGCTCTCGGCGTCGTCAACCGGCGGTTGGATCGGGGAAGTCATAGAAGCTCCGCAAAGCAAAAAGTCGGGCCCGAACAGTGAGCCGCGAAGGCGCGCAGTATACCTGCGCGCCCGGCCTCGGCACCTGAAGATTTGCAGCGCACGCCGAACGGTTTACAGGTAGGTGATGGTGACGATGCCTTTGTCGGTTGAGGTCTTCAACGGCTCATACGACATGGAAACCGGCAGCGCCTGATGGCTGCAAGCATTGAGATACGTGTCTACATCGACGTTCACACCGGGCTTGATTTCAACCCGACGCGATTCAGTGGAAGACAATGCCCCGGCTCGCTCAACTGCACAGCCGGAATCGACAATTTGCCCGGTGAAACGGATCTCGCCGGATTGACTGCCAGGCGCGGCGAACGCAGTGAGTGGAAGCAGGAGAAGCACACACGGCATTGCGATTTTCAGCTTCATAACCAGACACTCCCGATGTGAGGCCCAGCGAAACCCGGGCTACACACTGTTTATCCGCGCACGGGGCTGGATCTTGAGAAGCGTAGTCGGCAAATAAGTCCCGAATGGGGAATGATCGGTCCTTTTTTTGGGGACGGTTACGCCGCCATCCCGAGCCAGCTCCCTCCCACAGGTGGAATCCGTTTCTCTGTAGGAGTGAGCCTGCTCGCGATGAACGATGACGCGGTGTTCGGACGGATTACGTGTGCGAGTCAACCCGATCCAACGCCCGGTTTACCGCCAGCTCGGCGCGCATGACGATCTGCTGGATCGCCAAGGCAGTGCTGGCCGGGGTTTGGATTGGGTGCATTCAGTTGGAGATGGGTCGGCTGGCAGGCCGCCTTCGCGAGCAGGCTCGCTCCCACAGTCTGGATTGGGCGTATTCAGTTGGAGATGGTCGGCTCACAGGCTGCCATCGCGAGCAGGCGAAGGCTATACCCACGCAGCAACGGATATCGACACCCGACGAAACTGACAGCGCTGACAGCTAGCCGTCACCCTCCTGACCCCCAAACAAGTTTATAAAGACCCAACCTGCCCAAACTCCAGCCCCTGGCGCCCCATCGCATGCGAATCCAGAAAAACAAAACCCTGCTAGCCCTAGTGATCGCCCTGGCCGCCGCAGGCATATGGTGGGCAAGCAAACCCGCCCCGAGCAAACTGGCAACCCCGACCGCCATCCCGGTCCGCGTCGTCGCCGTCAGCGTAAAAGACGTCCCCCGCTACACCAGCGGCATCGGCTCCGTACTCTCACTGCACAGCGTCGTCGTACGCCCACAGATAGACGGCATCCTCACCAGAATTCTCGTCAAAGAAGGCCAACTCGTCAAAGCAGGCGACCTGCTCGCCACCATCGACGACCGCTCGATCCGCGCCAGCCTCGACCAGGCCCGCGCGCAACTGGGCGAAAGCCAGGCGCAACTGCAAGTCGCCCTGGTCAACCTCAAACGCTACAAACTGCTCAGCGTCGACGACGGCGTCTCCAAGCAGACCTACGATCAGCAACAAGCCTTGGTCAATCAATTGAAAGCCACCGCCCAAGGCAACCAGGCCTCCATCGACGCCGCACAAGTTCAGCTGTCCTACACGCAGATTCGCTCTCCGGTCACCGGCCGTGTCGGTATTCGTACCGTCGACGAAGGCAACTTCCTGCGCATGACCGACGCCGCAGGCTTGTTCACCGTGACCCAGATCGACCCGATCGCCGTCGAGTTCTCCCTGCCCCAGCAAATGCTGCCGACCCTGCAAGGCCTGATCAACGACCCGCAGCGAGCACAGGTCAAGGCCTACATCGGCGCCGACACCGACGGCGAAACCGGCAACCTGCTCGGCGAAGGCCACCTGACCCTCATCGACAACCAGATCAACGCCAACACCGGCACCATCCGCGCCAAGGCCGAGTTCGACAACGCCAGCCAGAAGCTCTGGCCGGGCTTGCTGGTGACGGTAAAAATTCAGACGGCGCTGGACAAGGATGCGTTGGTGGTACCACCCACCGTCGTACAACGCGGCCTCGACCAACACTTCGTTTATCGGGTGAATGGCGACAAGGTCGAAGCCGTACAAGTGCAGATGGTTTATCAGGGAAGCGGCCAGGACATCATCAAAGGTGTGAAGGCCGGTGACGTGCTGGTCACCGACGGCCAGTCGCGGCTCAAACCCGGCTCCACGGTGCAAGTCATGACCGAGCCGGCGCAGGTGGTGCAAGCGGAGCCGAAACCATGAAGGAACACAAAGGCGTCTCCACCTGGTGCATCGATCACCCGGTCGCGACGATTCTGCTGACGATCGCGCTGGTGCTGGTCGGTGCGATTGCCTTCCCGCGCTTGCCGATTGCGCCGCTGCCGGAAGCGGAATTTCCGACGATTCAGGTTTCGGCACAGCTGCCCGGCGCCAGCCCCGACACCATGGCCTCATCCGTGGCCACGCCGCTGGAGGTGCAATTCAGCGCCATCCCCGGCATGACCCAGATGACCTCCAGCAGTGCGCTCGGCTCAAGCCTGCTGACCCTGCAATTCACCCTCGATAAAAGCATCGACACCGCCGCCCAGGAAGTACAAGCGGCGATCAATACCGCCGCCGGCAAACTGCCCAAAGACATGCCGACGCTGCCGACCTGGAAGAAGGTCAACCCGGCCGACAGCCCGGTGCTGATTCTCAGCGTCAGCTCCACACAAATGCCCGGCACCGAACTCAGCGATCTGGTGGAAACCCTGCTCTCACGTCAGATCAGTCAGATCGACGGTGTAGGCCAGATCAACATCACCGGTCAGCAACGTCCGGCGATCCGCGTGCAAGCCTCGGCCGACAAACTGGCAGCAATCGGCCTGACCCTGGCCGACATCCGTCTGGCGATCCAGCAGACCAGCCTCAACCTGGCCAAAGGTGCGCTGTACGGCGAATCGAGCATCTCCACGCTGTCGACCAATGACCAGTTGTTCCACCCCGAGGACTACAGCCAACTCATCGTTTCCTACAAGGATGGCGCACCGGTTCACCTGCGCGATGTCGCCAAAGTGGTCAACGGTTCGGAAGATGCCTACGTGCAGGCCTGGGCCGGCGATCAACCGGGGGTGAACCTGGTCATCTCGCGCCAGCCGGGGGCGAACATCGTCGAAACCGTGGACCGTATTCAAGCCGCCCTGCCCGGCCTCGAAGCCATGCTGCCGGCCTCGGTGCAGGTAAAAACCCTGATCGACCGCACCCAGACCATCCGTGCCTCGCTGCACGAGGTCGAGATCACCCTGTTGATCGCGATCCTGCTGGTGGTGGCGGTGATGGCGCTGTTCCTGCGCCAGTTGTCGGCGACGATGATCGTGTCGGCCGTACTCGGCGTGTCGCTGACCGCCAGTTTCGCCCTGATGTACCTGCTCGGGTTCAGCCTGAACAACCTGACGCTGGTGGCGATTGTCGTTGCGGTCGGGTTTGTCGTGGACGATGCGATTGTGGTGGTGGAGAACATTCATCGGCATCTGGAAGCCGGCGACGGCATGCGCGAGGCCGCCATCAAGGGCGCCGGCGAGATCGGCTTCACCGTGGTCTCGATCAGCTTCTCGCTGGTGGCGGCGTTCATTCCGCTGCTGTTCATGGGCGGCGTGGTCGGGCGGCTGTTCAAGGAATTCGCCCTGACCGCGACGTCGACCATCATGATTTCCGTGGTGGTGTCGCTGACCCTGGCGCCGACACTGGCGGCGCTGTTCATGCGCAAACCGGTGCATCACGCTCACGACAAACCGGGTTTCAGCGAACGCCTGCTCGGCTGGTACGAAAAAGGCCTGCGCCGCGCCCTTGCCCATCAAAAGTTGATGATCGGCGTGTTCGGCCTGTCGCTGGCGATGGCGATTGCCGGTTACATCTTTATCCCCAAGGGCTTCTTCCCGGTGCAGGACACCGGCTTCGTCCTCGGCACCACCGAAGCCGCTGCGGATATCTCCTACGGCGACATGGTGAAAAAACACCTGGCGATGGCCGAAATCGTCGCCGCCGATCCCGCCGTGCAGGCGTTTTCCCACTCGGTGGGTGTGTCCGGCAGTAACCAGACCATCGCCAACGGCCGCTTCTGGATCGCCCTGAAAAAACGCGGCGACCGCGATGTCTCGGCCAGTCAGTTCATCGACCGGATTCGTCCGCAGCTGATGAAAGTCCCGGGGATCGTGCTGTACCTGCGCGCAGGGCAAGACATCAATTTAAGCTCCGGCCCGAGCCGTGCGCAGTACCAATATGTGCTCAAGAGCAATGACGGCGCGACCCTCGCCACCTGGACCCAGCGCCTGACGGAAAAGCTGCGCAGCAACCCGGCGTTCCGCGATATTTCCAACGACCTGCAACTGGGCGGCAGCATCACCCACATCAGCATTGATCGAAGTGCAGCGGCGCGTTTCGGCCTGACCGCGAGCGATGTCGACGAGGCGCTTTACGACGCCTTTGGTCAGCGGCAGATCAATGAATTCCAGACCCAGGTCAACCAGTACAACGTGATCCTGGAACTGGACACCCAGCAACGCGGCAAGGCCGAAAGCCTCAACTATTTCTACCTGCGTTCACCGCTGAGCGGGGAAATGGTGCCGCTGTCGGCACTGGCAAAATTCGATGCACCCACCATCGGCCCGCTGTCGATTGCCCATGACGGCATGTTCCCGGCCGCCAACCTGTCGTTCAACCTCGCGCCCGGCGTGGCGTTGGGTGACGCGGTGATTCTGCTCAATCAGGCCAAGGCCGAAATCGGCATGCCGACCGCGATCAGCGGCAACTTCCAGGGCGCGGCACAGGCGTTCCAGAGTTCGCTGGCCAGTCAGCCGTGGCTGATTCTCGCGGCGCTGGTGGCGGTGTACATCATTCTCGGCGTGCTTTATGAGAGCTTCGTGCATCCGCTGACGATCATTTCGACGCTGCCGGCGGCCGGTCTAGGGGCGGTGATCATGCTGTGGATCTGCGGTCAGGACTTTTCGATCATGGCGTTGATCGGGCTGGTGCTGCTGATCGGTATCGTCAAGAAAAACGGCATCCTGATGATCGACTTTGCCCTCGAAGCGCAGCGCAATCGTGGGTTGCCACCGCAGGACGCGATTTACGAGGCGTGCATTACGCGGTTCCGGCCGATCATCATGACCACCCTCGCCGCCCTGCTCGGCGCCCTGCCGCTGATGCTCGGCTATGGCACCGGCGCCGAACTGCGCCAGCCGCTGGGGATCGCGGTGGTGGGCGGTTTGCTGGTCAGCCAGATGCTGACGCTGTTTACCACACCAGTCATATACTTGTGGCTTGAGCGGCTGTTTCACCGACGCTCACACCCAGAAGCATCATCGCCCCCACCGGCACTGGCGACCACAGACTGAGGCAGGGTCATGCGCGTTCTGATTATCGAAGACGAGGAAAAAACCGCGGACTATCTGCACCGCGGTCTGACGGAACAGGGTTACACCGTGGACCTGGCCCGCGACGGCGTCGAAGGCCTGCACCTGGCGCTGGAAGGCGACTATGCGGTGATCGTCCTCGACGTGATGTTGCCGGGCCTGGACGGCTTCGGCGTGCTGCGTGCGCTGCGTGCACGCAAGCAGACTCCCGTGATCATGCTCACCGCCCGCGAACGGGTCGAAGACCGGATCAAAGGCCTGCGCGACGGCGCCGACGATTACCTCGGCAAACCGTTTTCCTTCCTCGAACTGGTGGCGCGCCTGCAGGCGCTGACCCGGCGCAGCGGCGGCCATGAACCGGTGCAGGTGAGCATCGCCGACCTGTGGATAGATTTGATCAGCCGCAAGGCCACTCGCGCCGGCACGCGGCTGGACCTGACAGCGAAAGAGTTTTCGCTGCTCAGCGTATTGGCACGGCGTCAGGGGGAAATCCTCTCGAAAACCGCGATTGCCGAGATGGTCTGGGACATCAATTTCGACAGCGATGCCAACGTTGTCGAAGTCGCGATAAAACGCCTGCGCGCCAAGCTCGACGGGCCGTTCGACGAAAAACTGCTGCACACCATTCGCGGCATGGGTTATGTGCTGGAGAGCCGCGGTGTCCAGTAATTCGATCGCCCTGCGCCTCAGCGGCATGTTCACGCTGGTGGCGCTGCTGGTGTTTCTGTTGATCGGCGGCGCGCTGTATCAGCAGGTCGACAAGGGCCTGGGCCTGCTGCCGGAGGCCGAGTTGGATGCGCGTTATAGCGTGCTTGAATCGGCCCTCAACCGTTACGGCACACCCGAGCATTGGATGAAGATCAACGCCAAACTCAAGCTGCTCGGTGAGGAAGACAAGCGCATCCATTTTTGGGTGGTCAGCGGTGATCCCGGTTACGAGTATGGCGAGCCGGACGCCCCGATCCGCGCCTTCGCCAAAGGCCCGACGGGCATGCATGACCTGCAGTTGCCCGACCACCCCTATCCGCTGAAAGTGCTGCTGACCGAACTGCCGGCCAAGGATCAGCGCCCGCCGCTGCGGTTCATGATCGGCATCGACACCGAGACCTTCCACGAGACTCAGCACAACTTGCTGATCGCCTTGGTCAGCCTGGCGATCATCGGTGTGCTGATGGCGTCGGCACTGGGTTACTGGGTGGCACGGATCGGCCTCAAACCGCTGATCAAACTGTCCCACGAAGCCCAGCGCCTGGCGCCTCCACTGCGCGCCGGACGCTTGCGGATGTCACCGTTGCCGCCGGAGCTCGAGCAGTTTGTCGAATCGTTCAACTCAACCTTGGAACGGGTCGAACAGGCCTATTCGCGACTGGAATCGTTCAATGCCGACGTGGCCCATGAACTGCGCTCGCCACTGACCAACCTGATCGGCCAAACCCAGGTCGCACTGACGCGCGGACGCTCCGCCGAACACTACTTCGAAGTGCTGCAATCCAACCTCGAAGAGCTGGAACGCCTGCGTTCGATCATCAACGACATGCTGTTCCTCGCCAGCGCCGATCAGGGCAGCAAGGCGACCAAACTCACCGAAACTTCATTGGCCGATGAAGTCGCGACCACGCTGGAGTACCTCGACTTCATCCTCGAAGACGCGCAAGTGCAGGTGCACGTGAGTGGTGATGCCCAAGTGCGCATCGAGATCGCGCATTTGCGTCGGGCGTTGATCAATCTGCTGAGTAACGCCGTGCAGCACACCGAGCCTGGCAAGGTGATCGAAGTGCGCATCGAGGTTGCAGAACATCAGGTCAGCATCGGCGTGGCCAACCCGGGATCGCCGATTGCCAGCGAGCATTTGCCGCGGTTGTTCGAGCGCTTCTATCGGGTCGATGCGTCACGCAGCAACAGCGGCAATAACCATGGACTGGGGCTGGCGATCGTCAAGGCAATTGCGCTGATGCATGGTGGCGATGTGTTTGTGCGCAGTGATCGGGGGATGAATACCTTCGGGATTCATTTGCCGGTTTGAAAGCCCTCCCCCTGCCCCTCTCCTGTTGGGAGAGGGGGCGATCGTTGCTGTTGCTGTAACAGTCATTTATGAAAATCATGCTGTTTCCCAACGCCCGGCAACTTTATCTTTGCCCGCACCAAACAGCACTTGCCAAGCAAGAAGGTTTTCAAGATGTCCAACAGTATGGGTATTGCCAGCGCGTTCGTTTTGTCCTCATTGATCCTGTCGCCCATGGCGATGGCTGAAGAATCGCAGTCGTTCGTAGCGCAGAATGCCGCTCGCGCTCACGCATTCGAACAGTCTCAGGCAGAAGTGATGGCCAAGTCGCAAGACGCCTCGCAAGCCCCTCAGGCCGCCACTTCCCAAGCTCAAGCGTCCGAGAAAGACAGCTGAGTCGCGCACCGCGAAAAATTTTCCCTCGACGCGGTTGTTTGGCTCTTCCCGTTCAACCGTCGTCATTCCAGGCCGCTGCCTTTCAGCGGCCTTTTTTCGTTGTGGTCTGAAAGCTGTTTGGTTCGTCTGTAACAACAAGAAACATCCCGCACCTCAAGACATTGAAGTGTCAGTTGACCCAAGGAGCTCCATCGCAAGTGCGTTACCCAGTCAGCTTCACCCCGCTGTTCATTGCAATTGCCGCAACGATTGCACCCGCCGCCCATGCCGACGAAGCCGCCAAGGAAGGCTTCGTCGAAGGTTCGAGCCTCAACCTCAACGCTCGCAACTACTACATGAATCGCAACCGTCTGCAGCAGACGGACGACAACATCGAATGGGGCCAGGGTTTTCTCGGGATCTTCCAGTCGGGTTACACCGAAGGCACGGTCGGCTTCGGCATCGACGCCCATGCCATGCTCGGGCTGAAGCTCGACGGCGGCGGCGGTACCGATGGCTCGAGCATCCTGCCGGTCAGCAACGGTAACGGCAAAGCGCCGGGCTCGTTCTCGACTGCAGGCGGCACCCTGAAAATGCGCGCGTTCGACACCGAACTGAAGGCCGGCGACCTGTTCCTCACCAACCCGGTGATTGCAGGCGGTGAAAGCCGCATGCTGCCGCAGACCTTCCGTGGCGTCAGCCTGACCAACCACAGCTTCGACGGCTGGATGTTCGAAGGCGGCCAGGCGAGTTTCACCAAGCCTTACAACCAGAGCGGGCGCCAGCGCATCGGCACGTCCTACGGCAAACTGGCCGATGGCGACGAAAGCCGTCACCTGAACTGGGCCGGGGTGTCCTGGAGCGGCGTCGAGGGGCTGACCAGCAACCTGTATGCCGCCGAGCTCAAGGACATCTGGAACCAGTACTACTACGACCTCGACTACACCTGGGCGCTGAACGATCTGGTCAGCCTCAACCCGGGCCTGCACTTCTATCACACGCAAGACACCGGCGACGCACTGCTGGGCAACATTGACAACAACACCTACAGCCTGCATTTCACCGTCGGCATCGGCAGTCACAGCGTCACTGCTGCGTACCAGCGCGTGAACGGCAACACGCCGTTCGACTACATCAGCCAGGGCGACAGCGTTTACCTCGACAACTCGCAGCAGTACTCGGACTTCAACGGCCCGAACGAGCGCTCGTGGAAGCTCAAATATGCCTATGACTTCGCCGGTGTGGGCGTTCCTGGGCTGACCTCCGCAGTGTCGTACTCGCGCGGCACCGTAGACCTGACCAAGGTCGATCCGGACAGCAAGGGCTACGCTTCGTGGTACAGCGCCGACGGCCGCAACGCCAAGCACTGGGAGCGCGACATCGACTTGAAATACGTGGTCCAGAGCGGCCAGGCGAAAGATCTCGCGGTACGCCTGCAGTGGGCGACCAACCGTGGCGGCAACGGTTACGGCGCGATTGATACGGACACCGATGAATACCGTGTAATTGTCGACTACCCGATCAACGTCTTCTAAGATCGGTGCTACTGCACCCGTCTTGAATTTTTTGATTTACCTGTGAGAGCGGGCTTGCTTGCGAAAGCGGTGTATCAGTCAACATTCCTGTTGAATGGCACACCGCTTTCGCAAGCAAGCCCGCTCCCACATTGGAATACCGTCACTGACTTCATGCAACTACGCTTATAAGACTCCCCAACCGACAGCCCCATCATGATCGCGAGCCGTACCCCACCTGTGGCGGGCAAGACCGGACGTCCCGAATTGCTGCTGATCTGCGGCAGTTCGCTGACCGTGATCGCGATTCTGTGCATCGTCACGTTTCTGCTGATCCGCGAGCACGCCAACGCTCAGGAATCAGCCACCCGCAGTGCCACCACCATCGCACAACTGATCGACGCTGACGTCCTGCGCACCGTCGAGCTGTACGACCTGACCCTGCAAGGCCTGATCGCCGCCGCGCAGCGCGATGACTTGCGCGACGTCACTCCGCAGATCCGCCACCTGGCGCTGTTCGACCGCTCGACCACCGCGCGCTTCAAAGGCGACATCCTGCTGCTCGACAAACATGGCGATGTGGTCGCCGACTCATCGCGGGTCGAGCCCAAGCCGGGCAACTTCGCCGACCGCGATTACTTTCTCGCCCACGCTTTCAACCGCGACACCGGCATGTTCATCAGCCGCCCGTTCAAGACCCGTTGCGACTGCGACGAAGCCAACCAGTGGCGCATCAGCTTCAGCCGGCGAATCTCCTCGGGCACCGGTGAGTTCGCCGGCGTGGCCGTGGCCTCGATGAAGCTCGACTACTTCGATCAGTTGTTCAACAGCCTCGACATCGGCAAAGACAGCACGCTGAACATCATCGACAGCGACGGCATCCTGCTGGCGCAGAAGCCGTATCTGCAAAGCGACTCCATCGGCAAGAGCTTCGGCAACCGGCCCAACGTGGTACGGATCCTGGCCGACAAGGATGGCAATGGCAGTTTCACCAGCACCTCAAGCATGGATCACCAGCAGCGCCTCTACACCTATTCGCGGGTCGGCAACTTGCCGCTGACGGTGATGGTCGCGCTGTCCAGCGATGAAGTGTTCGGCACCTGGCGCCGCACCGCGATGTTGATCAGTGGTGCCACCGGCGTGCTCTGTGCCGGTCTGCTGTGGCTGACCTGGCTGCTCGCCCGTGAGTTGCGTTTGCGCCAACGCGCCGAGCGCGAACTGGCGCAACTGGCCGCCACCGATGCGTTGACCGGGGTAGCCAACAGGCGAATGCTCGATCTGTCGCTGCGCCACGAATGGTTCCGCGCCCAGCGCTCGGGCCAGCCGCTGTCGGTGATGATGATCGACGCTGACCACTTCAAGGCCTTCAACGATCGCCATGGGCATCAGGCCGGCGATCAGGCACTGCGCGAGCTGGCCAAGGTGATCAGCGCGAACGTGCGACGTCCGGCGGATCTGGTCGCCCGCTATGGTGGCGAAGAGTTTTCGGTGATCCTCGCCGAAACCGACAGCACCGGCGCACGGCAGATTGCCGAACATATCCGCCAGGCAGTCGAGCAGATGCCGAGGGTCGAGGGAGCGGATGTGGCGATGACCGTCAGTATCGGCATCAGCACCTGGACGGCGGCGGTCGAGATGTCGCTGGAGCAACTGTTGTTTGCGGCGGACAAGGCTCTGTATCAGGCCAAGGAAGGTGGGCGCAATCGGGTGGTGGTGGCTGGCTGAAGTATTGCGGTGGTTGCAATGGCCTCTTCGCGAGCAAGCCCGCTCCCACATTTTGGAATGCGTTCCCCCTGTGGGAGCGGGCTTGCTCGCGAAGAGGCCAGAACAGACAACATCAAATTCAGGGCATAAAAAAAGGCCATCCGAGGATGGCCTTCAAAAAACTAGAGAGGTTTTTTACTTACACCGCCGCAACCGGGCGCATGTAAGAGATCGGTGCAGTGCTGGCGTCTTCGAACGTCACGACTTCCCACGCATCTGTCTGCTCAATCAACTTGCGCAGCAGCTGGTTGTTCAGTGCATGACCGGACTTGAAGCCTTTGAACTCACCAATCAGGCTGTTGCCCAGCAGGTACAGGTCGCCAATCGCATCAAGAATCTTGTGCTTCACGAATTCGTCTTCATAGCGAAGGCCGTCTTCGTTCAGTACGCCATCGGAATCCACCACGATCGCGTTTTCAACGCTGCCGCCGAGTGCGAGGTTGTGCTTGCGCAGGTACTCGATGTCACTCATGAAACCAAAGGTACGGGCGCGGCTGACTTCTTTTACGAACGAAGTGCTGGAAAAATCCACGCTTGCACTTTGGGTGCGGTCCCGGAAAACCGGGTGATCGAAGTCGATCTCGAAGCTCACCTTGAACCCTTCGAAAGGGACGAAAGTGGCGCGCTTGTCGCCGTCTTCCACTGTCACTTCACGCAGGATGCGGATGAATTTCTTGGCGGCGTCCTGCTCTTCCAGGCCTGCCGATTGAATCAGGAATACGAACGGTCCAGCGCTGCCATCCATGATCGGGACTTCGGACGCGGAGAGCTCGACGTAGGCGTTATCGATGCCCAGGCCAGCCATGGCCGAGAGCAAGTGCTCTACCGTGTCCACTTTGACGTCGCCGTTGATCAGCGTCGTCGACATAGTGGTTTCACCGACGTTTTCCGCGCGGGCAGGGATCTGCACCACAGGGTCGAGGTCAGCGCGACAAAACACAATGCCAGTGTCGACAGGCGCAGGCTTGAGGGTCAGGTAGACCTTCTCCCCGGAATGCAGGCCTACACCTGTGGCACGGATAATATTTTTCAGTGTGCGTTGTTTAATCATGGCTTGGGCCGCTTCAGCGCAAATTGCGAACTGGTATCAACAAAGGCTGGCGATAATAGCAGACCGAGCCTTTGCTGAACACCAATCACCGTCATAGCCCTGATACATTCCATCAATCGGCCTGACGACGCAGGAATGCCGGGATGTCCAGGTAGTCCAGATCGTCTTGCGGATTCATCTTCGCGGCAGTCGCAGCACCGGCCTGAGCCTGGTTGCGCATGACGGTCGGACGGTCCAGATCGCGATAGTTCACCGCCGGTGCTTCCTGACGCGCAGGGGCCGGTTGTTGAACCTGAGCAGCGGCCATGGAGGTGTGAACGGTGTTGTCGATGACCTTCACAGGCTTCTCGATTTTCGCGCCCAGACCGGTGGCAACCACAGTCACGTGCAACTCATCGCGCATGTCCGGATCGATAACGGTACCGACCTTGACCATCGCGTGCTCGGAAGCGAAGGCTTCGATGATCGAACCCACGTCGGAGTACTCACCCAGAGACAGGTCAGGACCGGCAGTGATGTTCACCAGGATGCCGCGTGCACCTTGCAGGTTCACGTCTTCCAGCAGCGGGTTGCGGATCGCCGCTTCAGTGGCTTCACGTGCACGGTTCGGACCGCTGGCGCAGCCAGTGCCCATCATCGCCATGCCCATTTCGCTCATCACGGTACGCACGTCGGCGAAGTCGACGTTGATCATGCCCGGACGCTTGATGATGTCGGAGATACCGCGCACGGCACCGGCCAGTACATCGTCCGCCTTGGCGAAAGCCGACAGCAGGCTTGCGTCTTTACCGAGGATGGTCAGCAGCTTCTCGTTAGGAATGGTGATCAACGAGTCGACGCTTTCGGAGAGCATGCGGATGCCTTCGTCGGCAATCTGCATACGCTTGCGGCCTTCGAACGGGAACGGACGGGTCACGACCGCAACGGTCAGGATGCCCATTTCCTTGGCCACTTCGGCAATGATCGGCGCAGCACCGGTACCGGTACCACCGCCCATGCCAGTGGTGATGAACACCATGTTGGTGCCGGCCAGCACTTCAGCGATGCGCTCGCGATCTTCCAGCGCAGCCTGACGGCCGACTTCCGGGTTGGCGCCAGCGCCCAGGCCCTTGGTCACACCGGTGCCCAGTTGCAGGATGGTGCGCGCGCCGATGTTTTTCAGCGCTTGAGCATCAGTGTTGGCGCAGATGAACTCAACGCCTTCGATGTTGCTCTTGACCATGTGGTTGACAGCGTTGCCGCCGCCACCGCCAACACCGATAACTTTGATTACCGGGCTTGCGGGGATGTTGTCTACGAGTTCGAACATTTTCCCTCTCCTTACATTCTCTAGTTTTTTCGCCTACTGCATTTTTGTCGCGGTGCATCTACTGCTACTGCTTGCCGCTTGAAGCTTGACGCTTCCAGCTGCTGTTAAAAGTTGCCTTGAACCCACTTCTTCAATCGGTCCAGCAACGGCGCCTGCGGCTCATCGTTGCTGTAGCTGTCGCGGCTGCCGATGCCCGAGAACGAAATCCCGTCGGACTGCTTCTGCAGGCCGTACATCAACAAGCCAACGCCAGTGGAGTAAATCGGGTTGCGCACCACGTCATCCAGGCCCTTCACGCCATGCGGCACGCCCAGACGGACCGGCATGTGGAAGATTTCCTCGGCAAGCTCAGTGGCGCCTTCCATCTTCGACGTACCGCCGGTCAGGACAATGCCCGCCGGGATCAGGTCTTCGTAGCCGCTGCGACGCAATTCGGCCTGGATCAGGGTGAACAGTTCGTCGTAGCGCGGCTCGACCACTTCGGCCAGGGCCTGACGCGACAGCTCGCGCGGTGGACGGTCGCCGACGCTTGGCACCTTGATGGTTTCACCGGCACCGGCCAGTTTGGCCAGGGCGCAGGCGTAGCGAATCTTGATCTCTTCGGCGTACTGGGTCGGGGTGCGCAACGCCATGGCGATGTCGTTGGTCACCTGGTCGCCGGCAATCGGGATCACCGCGGTGTGACGGATCGCGCCTTCGGTGAAAATCGCGATGTCGGTGGTACCGCCGCCGATGTCGACCAGGCACACGCCCAGCTCTTTTTCGTCGTCGGTCAGCACCGAGTAGGCCGACGCCAGTTGCTCGAGGATGATGTCGTCGATTTCCAGACCGCAGCGGCGCACGCATTTTTCAATGTTCTGTGCGGCGTTGACGGCGCAGGTGACCACGTGAACCTTGGCTTCCAGACGTACGCCGGACATGCCCAGAGGCTCGCGCACGCCTTCCTGGTTATCGATCACGTAATCCTGCGGCAGGGTGTGCAGCACGCGCTGGTCAGCCGGAATCGCCACGGCCTGGGCGGCGTCGAGTACACGCTCAAGGTCAGCCGAGCTGACTTCACGATCACGAATCGCCACGATGCCGTGGGAGTTCAGGCTGCGAATGTGATTGCCCGCCACGCCGACGAACGCCGAGTGAATGCGGCAGCCCGCCATCAGCTGGGCTTCTTCGATCGCGCGCTGGATCGATTGCACGGTGGACTCGATGTTCACCACCACGCCCTTCTTCAGGCCGCGGGAGGGGTGAGTACCGATACCGACGATTTCCAGCGTGCCGTCGTCCGCGACCTCGCCTACCAGCGCCACCACCTTGGAGGTGCCGATATCCAGACCGACGATCATTTTGCCGCTTTGCACGTTTGCCATGGGTCCTGCCTCTTCTTAATTCTTTGCGACAGCGGGTTTGTCTGTCGTCGGCGCTACAGGTTCCCGCCAGCCAACAGCGAGGCCGTTGGCGTAGCGCAGATCGATGCGCGCAATGTTCGTAATCTGGTCTTTAAGCGTCTTGTCATAGATGGCAATGAAGCGGCGCATCTTTTCCACCAGGTTGCCGCGTCCCAGCAGCAACTCGATGCCGGGGCCGGAACTGCCGGCACCGGTGGTCAGGAACCAGCTACCGCGTTCACGCAATTCCAGGCGTGCAATCGAGAAGCCCAGCGGCCTGAGCATCTGGCTCAGCACCTGGTATTGCTGCATCACTTGCTGCTGGGCCCGTTGTGGGCCGAACAGCTGAGGCAGGTGTTCGTAGTTCGCCAGTTCCTTTGGCGTAAACGCCTGCCCCTGGTTGTTCAGCAGCGACTCGTCACCCCAGCGGGCCACGGGCAGTTGCTCTTCGAGGCGGATCACCACCTGGTCCGGCCACACCCGACGTACTTCGGCGTGGGCGATCCATGGCATCTGCTCAAGCTCGGTGCGCATACCGGCCAGGTCGATGGTGAAGAAGCTCGACGCCACGTACGGGGCGATCCGCTGCTGCACCGCTTGCTGGCTGATGTAGCTCAGGTCGCCCTGCACCGCGATCTTGGTGATCGGGCGGTCGGCGTAAGGCAACAAACGCTGCGCGCCTTCGTACGTACCAAAACCCAGCACCACCAGCAGCACCGGCCAGAACAGACTTTTCAGAAAGCCGAAATTGGCTTTCGGCAGGCGCACGGACATCGGCTCTTTGGCCACCATTCGGCTGGCACCCCGCGGCACCGGCTTGCGGCCGGGTGCGGGGGGCTGATGTCTGAGCTGAGCGCCTTGCATGGTCTTAACCTCGCGCCTCTTTTTTGCCGTCGGCATCGACACTGGCGGCCAGAATGGCCAGGACCAGTTGCTGGAAATCCAGACCGGCCGCTTTCGCCGCCATCGGTACCAGGCTGTGATCGGTCATGCCGGGAGCTGTGTTGACTTCCAGGAACCAGAATTTGCCATCGGCGTCCTGCATCACGTCCGCCCGGCCCCACCCACCAATACCCAGTGCCTCGCAGGCTTGCGCCGTGAGGTCCATGAGTTCTTTTTCCTTGGCGGCATCCAGCCCGCACGGAATCCGATACTGGGTATCGTTGGCGATGTACTTGGCGTCGTAGTCGTAGAACGTGTGCGGCGTGCCCAGGGCGATAGGAGGCAACACCTGGTCACGCAGGGTGGCGATGGTGAACTCCGGACCGTGGATCCATTGCTCGACCAAGACTTGCGAATCGTAGGTACTGGCCGCTTTCCATGCGTCGATCAACTCGGACGCAGAACTCACTTTGGCCATCCCGATACTTGAACCTTCATGCGCCGGTTTGACGATCAAAGGGAAGCCCAGTTCCGTCGCTGCCGAAATACAATCGGCCTCGCTGCACAGTACGGCGTGACGCGGCGTCGGAATCCCGAGGCTGTGCCAGACCTGCTTGGTGCGCAGTTTGTCCATCGCCAGTGCCGAGGCGAGAATGCCGCTGCCGGTGTACGGAATACCGGCACATTCGAGCAGGCCCTGCATGGAGCCGTCTTCACCGCCACGACCGTGGAGAATGATGAACGCGCGGTCGATCTTTTCATTCAGCAGACGCTGCAGAAAATCTTCGCCGACGTCGATCCCGAACGCGTCCACGCCGGCGCTTTGCAGCGCGTCGAGCACCGCGTTACCGGATTTCAGCGAAACCTCACGTTCGGCACTCATGCCACCGAACAGCACGGCGACACGGCCGAAGTCTTTCGGCGCGATGGTGGAGAACAGGTTGGCGTAGGCAGCAGTCATTTCAACTTCCCCTCGACCGACGCCGCAACGGCGCCAGCGAACAATTCACTTTTCAACAGCTTCGGCGCGAGACCGCCGATATCACCGGCGCCCTGGCACAGCAGGATGTCGCCTGCACGCAGCAGTGGCTTGACCAGCGGCGCGAGGTCGACACCACGCTCGATGTAGATCGGGTCGAGCTGACCGCGCTGACGGATGCTGTTGCACAGCTTGCGGCTGTCCGCGCCCGGGATCGGCTCTTCGCCGGCCGGATAGACTTCCATCAGCAGCAGCACGTTGGCGTCGGCCAGTACATTCACGAAATCGTCGTACAGGTCACGGGTGCGGCTGTAACGGTGCGGCTGGTAGACCATCACCAGACGGCGCTCCGGCCAGCCACCGCGTACGGCTTTGATCACCGCGGCGACTTCGGTCGGGTGGTGACCGTAGTCATCGACCAGCATCACGTTGCCGCCGTCCACCGGCAGTTCGCCGTAGACCTGGAAGCGTCGGCCAACACCCTGGAACCCGGACAGGCCCTGGACAATGGCTTCATCGCTGACGCCTTCATCGCTGGCGATGCAGATGGTCGCCAGCGAGTTGAGCACGTTGTGATTGCCTGGCATGTTTACCGAAACATCCAGCGGCTCGCGATCCGGGCGCAGCACGGTGAAGAAGGTCTGCATGCCTTGCTGGCGTACATTGATTGCACGCACGTCAGCGTCTTCGCTGAAGCCGTAGGTCACGGTCGGACGCTTGACCAGCGGCAGGATTTCACGCACCACCGGGTCGTCCAGGCACATCACCGCCAAACCGTAGAACGGCAGGTTATGCAGGAACTCGACGAAGGTTTTCTTCAGTTTGTTGAAGTCACCGTCGTAGGTCGCCATGTGGTCGGCGTCGATGTTGGTCACCACCGCCACCAGCGGTTGCAGGTGCAGGAAACTGGCATCGCTTTCGTCGGCTTCGGCAATCAGGTAGCGGCTGGTGCCGAGCTGGGCATTGGTGCCCGCAGCGTTCAGACGGCCACCGATGACGAAGGTCGGATCCAGGCCACCGGCAGCGAACACCGAAGCGATCAGGCTGGTGGTGGTGGTTTTGCCGTGGGTACCGGCAACGGCGATGCCGTGGCGATAGCGCATCAGCTCAGCGAGCATTTCGGCACGCGGCACCACCGGAATGCGGCGCTCCAGTGCGGTCGCCACTTCCGGGTTGGAGGTGTTGACGGCGCTCGAAACCACCAGCACATCGGCGGTCGCGGCATTCTCGGCACGGTGGCCGATATAGATGTGCGCACCGAACGACTCCAGACGCTCGGTCACCGGCGACGCTTTCAGGTCGGAACCGGACACTTCATAGCCCAGGTTCAACAACACTTCAGCGATGCCGCACATGCCCACGCCGCCGATGCCGACGAAGTGGATGCGACGGATGCGGCGCATTTCCGGCTGTGGCATGGCTTTCTGATTCTCAACCATGGGCCACCTCCAGACAGGTATCGACCACGCTACGGGTGGCATCGGGTTTGGCCAGACGGCGGGCCGCTTGGGCCATTTCTTCGAGTCGTTGCGGTTGCATCAAGACCTCTGTCAGGCGCGCGGCAAGGTCCGCGGCACCAGTCGTTCTTTGCGGCATCACGAAGGCAGCGCCTTCACGGGCCAAATAATCGGCGTTGCGGGTCTGGTGATCGTCGATCGCGTGGGGCAAAGGCACCAGCATCGAGGGCAGACCGACGGCAGCCAGCTCACTGATGGTCAGCGCGCCAGCGCGGCACACCACCAGGTCAGCCCAGCCATAGGCATGGGCCATGTCTTTGATGAACGGCTGCACCTGCGCATCCACGCCGGCGGCGCGATAGCGCTCTGCAGTCACTTCATCGTGGTTTTTGCCGGCCTGATGAAACACTTCCGGGCGCAAATCGGCAGCGACTTGCGCCAGGGCCTCAGGCAGCAACTTGTTCAACGGTTCTGCGCCCAGGCTTCCGCCAAGGATCAGCAAACGCGCTTTGCGACCGGCCAGGGCTGGTCGCGATGTTTCGAGGAACAGCTCGCTGCGCACCGGGTTTCCGGTGGTACGGCGGGTGTCCGACAGAGTAAAGGTGTCGGGGAACGCTTCACACACCCGGGCGGCGAACGGCACCAGCAACCGATTGGCGGTGCCGGCCACAGCGTTCTGCTCGTGAACGATCACCGGCACACCGGCCAGTTTGGCGGCGATCCCGCCAGGGCCGGTCACATAACCACCGAAGCCGACCACGCAGACTGGACGCAGCTTGCGAATCACCGCCCGCGCCTGCCACACCGACTTGAGCAACATGAACGGTGCCTTGAGCAGCGACAGCTTGCCCTTGCCACGTAACCCCGTGGCATTGATGCGGTGCAGTTCAAGGCCTGCGGCCGGTACCAGATCGTTTTCAATCCCGCGTGGCGTGCCGAGCCAGTGCACGGTGTAGCCGCGCGCCTGAAATTCGCGGGCACAGGACAGCGCCGGGAACACGTGGCCGCCGGTGCCGCCGGCCATGATCAATACGTTAGCGCCCATGGTTCGGCTCCTCGGCGAAGTCGCTCTCATGGAACTCCATCTCTTCACTGCCCAGGTGGGTTCGACTCTCCCACTCGATCCTCAGCAACAAGCCGAGGCAGGCGCAGCAGATCACCAGGGAACTGCCGCCATAACTGAGGAACGGCAGGGTCAGGCCCTTGGTCGGCAGCAGGCCGACGTTCACCCCGATGTTGATCAGGAACTGACCGATCCACAGGAACGACAGACCGTACGCTACATAAGCGGCGAAGAACTGCTTGGCCTTCTCGGCCCACAGCCCGATGTACATGCCACGGATACACACGAAGACGAACAGCGCGACGGTGCACAGCGAACCGACAGCGCCCAGCTCTTCGGCCAGCACCGAGAACACGAAGTCGGTGTGCGCTTCAGGCAGGTAGAACTGTTTCTGCACGCTGTTGCCCAGGCCAACGCCCAGCCACTCACCGCGACCGAAGGCGATCAACGCCTGCGACAACTGATAGCCGGCGCCGAACTGGTCGGCCCACGGGTCGGCGAAGTTGGTCAGACGCGCCATCCGGTATGGCTGCATCTGAATCAGCAAGACCACGGCCCCGACCGCCAACACCACCATCAGCGAGAAGCGGAACAACCCGACCCCGCCAAGGAACAGCATCGCCGCTGCGGCCCCCATCATCACGACGGTGGCACCGAAGTCCGGTTCCATCAGCAACAGGCCCGCCATCGGCAGCAGCACGATGAACGGCTTGAAGAAGCCCATCCAGCTCTCGCGCACTTCCTTCTGGCGACGCACCAGGTAACCGGCGAGGTAGATCACCACGAACACCTTGGCGATTTCCGACGGCTGCACGTTGAAGAAGCTGAAACCGATCCAGCGCATCGAACCGTTCACTTCACGACCGATCCCGGGGACGATCACCATGACCAGCAGACCGAATGCGCCGATCAGCATCATCCAGCCCAGACGCTGCCAGGTGGCGATCGGAATCATCATGGTGATGATGCAGGCACCCAGGCCCAGCCCCACGTAGATCAGGTGGCGAATCATGTAGTACAGCGCGCTGCCCGATTGCGCCGCCGCCACTTCGGTGGACGCCGAGGCAATCATGATCAGACCCAGGCCCAGCAGTGCCAGGCAGCCGGCGAGCATCGGGAAGTCGAGGTCGATGCCACGGCCGGTGATGATCGGCGACGGGTACGGCTTGATGATATTGCGCAGGCTCATGCCAGATCCTCCACGGCGCGGACGAACTGGTGACCACGGTCTTCGTAATTCTTGAACATGTCGAAACTGGCGCAGGCCGGCGACAGCAGCACCACGTCACCCGGTTGAGCGATCGCGCGGCATTGCTCGACGGCGTCGACCAGCGATGTGGCGCGAATCAGCGGCACGGCGTCGCCGATGGCTTCGCCGATCTTGTCGGAGTCGCGGCCCATCAGGACCACGGCGCGGCAGTTGGCCGCCACCGGAGCACGCAAATCGTTGAACTCGGCGCCCTTGCCGTCGCCACCGGCGATCAGCACGACCTTGCCGTCGATGTCCGCCCCCAGGCCTTCGATAGCCGCGAGCGCTGCACCGACGTTGGTGGCCTTGGAATCGTTGTAGTAGCCGACGCCGTCCAGATCACGCAGCCACTGGCAACGATGTTCGAGACCGGTGAAGTTGCGCAGTGCCTCAAGCATGGCGTCGAACGGCAGGCCGACCGCATGACCGAGCGCCAGTGCCGCCAGGGCATTGGACTGGTTATGCGCGCCGCGAACTTTCAGTTCGCGCACCGGCATCAGGTTCTGGAATTCGAAGGCCAGGTATTTCTCGCCATTCTCTTCACGCAGACCGAACGCCTTGAAATCGGGTTTGTTCAGGCCGAAGGTCCAGCATGGCTGACCTTCGCCGATCAACGGACGGCTGAGCGCGTCCTGACGATTGACCACGAACTGCTTCGCCCCACGGAAGATCCGGTGCTTGGCCAGGTGGTAGGCCGGCAGGCCGCTGTAGCGGTCCATGTGGTCTTCGCTGATGTTCAGCACGGTGGCCACTTCGGCGTTGAGCTGGTCGGTGGTTTCCAGCTGGAAGCTCGACAGCTCCATCACGTACAGCTCGATATCGTCGCTCAGCAAGTCCAGCGCCGGTGTGCCGAGGTTACCGCCCACCGCAGCGCGTTTGCCGGCCGCGGCCGCCATCTCGCCGACCAGGGTGGTGACGGTGCTTTTCGCGTTGGAGCCGGTGATGGCCACGATCGGCGCCTGCGCGTTACGCGCGAACAGCTCGATGTCGCCGGACATTTTCACGCCACGGGCGGCAGCGGCTTGCAGGGCCGGGGTCGCCAGCGCCAGGCCGGGGCTCACGTAGAGCTCGTCGGCACGACACAGGAATTCGACGTCCAGCTCGCCACAACGCACTTCCACGTGCGGATAGTCACGCGTGAGCGTGGCCAGTTCCGGTGGATTGTCCCGCGTATCGGCGACGGCAAACGACACGCCCCGGTTCGCCAGGAAGCGAACCAGGGACATGCCGCTCTTGCCGAGGCCGACAACGATGCGGAAGTGGTCAGAAGCGATCAGAGACACTCGTTCTACCTCAGCTTCAGGGTGGCAAGGCCGATCAGCACGAGAATCACGGTGATGATCCAGAAACGGACGATCACGCGCGGCTCGGGCCAGCCCTTGAGTTCAAAGTGGTGGTGAATCGGTGCCATGCGGAACACACGGCGCCCGGTCAACTTGAAGGAAGCAACCTGGATAACCACGGACAGGGTTTCCATCACGAACACACCGCCCATGATGAACAGGACGATTTCCTGACGGACGATCACCGCGATGGTGCCCAGTGCCGCGCCCAGCGCCAGTGCGCCGACGTCGCCCATGAACACTTGCGCCGGGTAAGTGTTGAACCACAGGAAGCCCAGGCCGGCGCCGATCAGCGCGCCGCAGAACACGATCAGTTCGCCTGCGCCCGGCACGTAAGGGATCAGCAGGTATTCAGCGAATTTCACGTTACCCGACAGATAGCAGAAGATGCCCAGACCGCCGCCGACCATGACCGTCGGCATGATCGCCAGACCGTCGAGGCCGTCGGTCAGGTTGACCGCGTTGCTCGAACCGACGATGACAAAGTAGGTCAGCACGATGAAGCCGGCGCCCAGCGGAATGCTGTAGTCCTTGAGCATTGGCAGGATCAGCGTGGTTTCGACCGGCGTGGTCGCGGTCATATAAAGGAAGATCGCTGCGCCCAGGCCGAACACCGACTGCCAGAAATACTTCCAGCGGCTTGGCAAGCCACGGGAGTTCTTCTCGATGACCTTGCGGTAATCGTCGACCCAGCCGATGGCACCGAACAGCAGGGTCACCAGCAGCACGACCCACACGTAGCGGTTGCTCAGGTCAGCCCACAGCAGGGTGCTGACACCGATGGAGGACAGAATCAGTGCGCCGCCCATGGTCGGTGTACCCGACTTGGACAGGTGCGATTGCGGGCCGTCATTACGAACGGACTGGCCGATCTGACGGTTCTGCAGAGTGCGGATCATCCACGGGCCATAGCACAGCGACAAAACCAGCGCGGTCAGCACACCGAGGATCCCGCGCAGGGTCAGGTACTGGAAGACCGCGAAGCCTTTGTAGAACTGTTGCAGATACTCCGCTAGCAGCAGCAGCATTAATGTTTCTCCAGACTGGACCCGCACAGAGCCGCAACGATGTTTTCCATCGCTGCACTGCGCGAACCCTTGATCAAAATGGTGGTGTTTGTGTCCTGCTCGGCGTCGAGGGCCTGGATCAGCTCGGCTTGCGTGCCGAAGTGATGCGCCTCTTTGCCGAATGCGTTTACGGCGTGAACCATGTTTGGCCCAACCGCGTAAAGCGCGGAAACCTTGCCCCGGGCGTACTCGCCCACGTCGCGGTGCCCCTGCTCCGCCCAGTCGCCCAACTCGCCGATATCTCCGAGCACCAGGACGGTGCGGCCGGAAAAGCCGGCGAGTATATCAACGGCCGCGCACATGGAGGTGGGGTTTGCGTTGTAAGTGTCATCGATCACGCGCATGCCGTTCTTCGCCAGTTGCGCGACAGTGCGCCCCTTGACCGGTTGCACGGCGCCCAGCCCGGTGGCAATGCCGAACAACGACACGCCCAAGGCGTGAGCGGCAGCGGCGGCAGCCATGGCGTTGGCGACGTTGTGAGTGCCAAGCAGGTTCAATTGAACGTGCTCGATACCCTCAGGTGAATGCATATTGAAGCTCGGGCAACCACGGACGTCGGTGCTCAGCTCGCTGGCGTAGAAGTCTGCCTGAGGGTTGCTCAGAGAGAAGGTCAGTACCTTGCGAGCACCGGCGCGGGTCTTCCAGATACCGAAGGCCTTGTCGTCGAGGTTGAGCACGGCCACGCCATCCGCCGCCAGACCGTCGATGATCTCGCCTTTGGCTTCGACGATTTTCTCCGGGCCGCCGAACTCACCGACGTGTGCGGTGCCGGCATTGTTCAGAATCGCCACATGCGGCTTGGTCAGCCCGACGGTGTAGGCGATTTCACCCAGGCGCGAGGCGCCCAGTTCGATCACGGCCGCCGTATGCTCCGGGGCCAGTTCGAGCAGGGTCAGCGGTGCGCCCAGATCGTTGTTCAGGTTGCCGCGAGTGGCGAGCACGGCACCACGAGTGCGCAGGATGCTGGCGAGCATCTCCTTGACCGTGGTCTTGCCGCTGGAGCCGGTGATGGCGGCGACCGGCTGAGCGAACGCAGCACGGTTCAGCGCACCCAACTGGCCGAGGGCCTGACGGGTGTCCTTGACCAGCAGTTGCGGCAAGGTGCTGTCGGGCACTTCGCGCTCGACCAGTGCAGCAACGGCGCCTTTGGCGGCAACGTCGTTGAGGTAGTCATGACCGTCGAAACGCGGACCGGTCAGAGCAATAAACAGTTGACCTGGCTTGATCGCACGGCTGTCGATGCTGACACCGTCGAAACTGGCATCGCTGCTGATCAGGCGTGCGTCGAGCACGTTGGTCAGCTCGCTCAATTTCAGGGCCTTAAGCATGGGCCACCTCCCATGCAGTAAGGGCATGATCGGCTTCGACCAGATCGGAGAAAGCGTGGCGCTCGCCGTTGATTTCCTGATAGTCCTCGTGACCTTTGCCGGCCAGGACAATCACGTCATCCGCCGAAGCAGCGGCGATCAGTTGGGCAATCGCCTTTCCACGGCCGGCAACGAAAGTGACTTTATCCACAGCGGTGAAGCCTGCGCGGATGTCATCAAAAATCACCGCAGGGTCTTCGGTGCGCGGATTGTCGTCGGTGACCAGCACGCGGTCAGCCAGACGCTCGACCACTTCGGCCATCAGCGGACGCTTGCCGCGATCGCGATCACCGCCGCAACCGAACAGGCACAGCAACTGGCCTTTGACGTGTGGGCGCAGCGCGGTCAAAACCTTTTCCAAGGCATCCGGAGTGTGAGCGTAATCGACCACCACCAGCGGCTGAGTACCGCCACCCAGACGCTGCATGCGTCCGGCCGGGCCTTCGAGTTTCGGCAGCACCTTGAGAATTTCATCGAGGGCGTAGTCCAAGCCGAGCAAGGCGCCAACGGCTGCCAGCACGTTGCTCAAATTGAAACGCCCCAGCAGCGTGCTGCGCAGATGGTGCTCGCCCTGCGGCGTCACCAGCGTGGCGCGCACGCCGTGGTCATCGAACTGCGCTTCACGGCAATACAGATAGGCGCTGCTGTCGAGCAGGCTATAGCTGATCAAACGCGACTCACGTTTTTCAGCGGCCAGTTGCCGGCCGAAATCGTCGTCGAGGTTGACCACACGGCACTTCAAATCATTCCAGGCGAACAGCTTGGCCTTGGCCTCGGCGTACGCCTCCATGGTGCCGTGATAATCCAGGTGATCGCGGGACAGGTTGGTCATCACCGCCACGTCGAACGCCAACGCGGTGACCCGGCCCTGATCCAGACCGTGGGACGAGACTTCCATGGCCACGGCTTTGGCCCCGGCCTTTTTCAGGTCGGCCAGTGTCGCTTGCATGGCAATCGGGTTCGGCGTGGTGTGCAGGCCGCTTTCCAGCGCGCCATAGAAGCCGGAGCCCAGAGTACCGACGATGCCGCAATGTTGCCCAAGCAGATCAAGTGCCTGCGCGACCAGTTGGGTCACGCTGGTTTTGCCGTTGGTGCCCGTGACGCCAACCAGATTCACGTGACGACTCGGCTCGCCATAAAAACGCCCGGCGATATCGGACAGCTGTGCAGCCAGGCCTTTGACCGGAATCAACGGCACTTCGGTGATTGGCAGCACGGTGGCGCCTTCCACTTCATAAGCAACCGCCGCCGCGCCGCGCTGCAAGGCATCGGCGATGTGCGCACGGCCATCGAACTTGCCGCCCGGCACGGCGAGGAACAAATCACCCGCACGTACGTTGCGACTGTCCAGCGCCAACTCGCGGATCAACAGATCGTGGCCGGCATGAGGAAATATCTTGTTCAGACTCAGAGACATCAGCCGCGCCCTCCATTGGCTTTCAGCGGAACGGCCGGGGTAGCGTTGGCCTGTTGGGTGGTCGGCAGGTTGTCCGGCGTCACGTTCATCAGACGCAGGGTGCCGGACATCACACGGCTGAATACCGGCGCCGATACCAGACCACCGAAGTAACCGGCCTTGGACGGTTCATCGATCACCACAACGATGGCGTAACGCGGATCGCTCATCGGGCCGAAACCGGCGAACAGCGAGCGGTAGGAGTTTTCGGCGTAGCCCTTGGTACCCACCGAGGTCTTGCGTGCAGTACCGGACTTGCCGGCCACGTGATACGCCGGCACCTGCGCACGGAACACACCGCGCGGCGCTTCGATCACTTGGGTGAGCATGCCCTGCATGGTTTTTGCGACGGCTTCCGGCAACACCTGAGTGGTCTGCGGCGGCTTGTCGGTTTTGATCAGGGTCAGCGGCGCGAGACGACCGTTGTTTGCCAGCGCCGAGAACGCGTGCACCAGTTGAATCGCGGTCACGGAAATACCGTAGCCGTACGACAGCGTCGCGGTTTCAGCCTTGCGCCAGTCGCGATAGTTCGGCAGGTTGCCGACGCGCTCGCCCGGGAAGCCGAGGCCGGTATCCTGACCAAGGCCGACTTTCTGCGCGAGACGGTAAATGGTTTCACCGCCGATATCGAACGCGACCTTACTCATGCCGACGTTACTGGAATTGATCAGAATGCCGGTCATGTCCAGCACCGGACCTTCGGTCTTCGAAACGTCCTTGATCGTGTATTTACCGATCTGCAGGGAGCCCGGGTACACCTCGACGGTGTCGGTCGGTTTCCAGCGGCCGGACTCGATGGCCGCGCTCATCGAGATCGCTTTCATGGTCGAACCCGGTTCGAACACGTCGATCATCGCGCGGTTACGCATCATCGCCGGTTGCAGGTTGCGACGGTTGTTCGGGTTGTAAGTCGGCTGGTTGACCATGGCGAGAATCTCGCCGGTCTTCACGTCCATGATCACCAGGCTGCCGGCCTTGGCGCCGTTCTCGATGATCGCGTTGCGCAGTTCGCGGTTGGCCAGGTATTGCAGGCGCAAGTCAATCGACAACGCCAAGGGCTTGCCGGCCTTGGCGTTCTTGGTGACCTGGACATCCTTGATCAGCCGACCGCGCCGATCCTTGATGACCTGCCGTTTGCCCGGCACCCCGGCCAGCCACTCGTCGTAGGCCAGTTCGACGCCTTCGCGCCCGTGATCGTCGATGTCGGTAAAGCCAACCATGTGCGCGGTGACTTCACCGGCCGGATAGAAGCGGCGGAATTCTTCGATGCCGTAGACACCCGGCACTTTCAGGTCGAGCACGGCCTGACCCTGCTCGGGAGTCAGCCCGCGCACCAGATAAATGAATTCTTTGTTGGCCTGGGCTTCGAGGCGTTCGGCCAGGGCTTTCGGGTCCTGCCCCAAGGCAGCGGCAAGCGCCGGCCACTTTTCCTTGGCCAGTTGCATTTCCTTGGCGTTGGCCCACAGCGTGGTCACCGGCGTACTCACGGCCAAGGGTTCGCCGTTACGGTCGGTGATCAGGCCACGGTGTGCCGGAATCGGAATATGACGAACACTGCGCGCGTCACCCTGCCCCTTGAGGAAGTCACGATCGATCACTTGCAGGTCAATGATGCGCCAGCAGATCGCGGCCACCATGACGCCGAGCAAGCCGACGACCAGACGGAAGCGCCACGGGAAGAGTGCCCCTTCGAGTTTCATCATGGCGCCACCATCTTCACGTCAGCCGCGCCAGGAATGTGCATTTTCAGTTGTTCGGTGGCCAGTACTTCGATACGGCTGTGCGCGGTCCAGGTACTTTGTTCGAGAATCAGGCGCCCCCACTCGGCCTGCGCCTTGTCGCGCACGCTGAGTTCGTTGTAAAGGGTGTTGAGCAACTGCCGGTTCCAGTGCGCGCTGTAAGACACGCCGATGGCCGACACGAGCACGCCGATAAACAGCAGCAGCATGAAAAAGCTGCCGCCCGGCAGGGGCTTGGCGAAAAGCTTGCTCACCGCAACTTCTCCGCGACACGCATGACAGCGCTACGGGAACGTGGGTTGGCTTTGAGTTCGGCGTCGGAGGCCGTCTGCGCTTTGCCATGGATTTTGATTTTCGGTTCGAACGCGACATGGCGAACCGGCAGGTTGCGCGGCAGGTTGTCGGCTTCGCCTTTCACCAGCTTGCGCATGAACAGTTTGACGATGCGGTCTTCCAGCGAGTGGAAGCTGATGACGACCAGGCGGCCGCCCACTTCCAGCGCATCCAGCGCGGCTTCGAGGCCGGTTTCCAGATCGCCCAGTTCGTTGTTGACGTGAATGCGCAACCCCTGGAACGCACGGGTAGCCGGGTTCTTGCCCTTCTCCCACGCCGGGTTGGCGACTTTCAACACTTCGGCCAGATCGGCGGTGCGTTCGAACGGCTTGATGTCGCGGCGCTCGGCCACGGCACGGGCCATGCGACCGGAGAAACGTTCTTCGCCGTATTCCTTGAACACCCGGGCGATTTCTTCCACCGGCGCAGTGTTGACGAATTCGGCGGCGCTGATGCCACGGGACGGGTCCATGCGCATGTCCAGCGGGCCGTCGTTGAGGAAGCTGAAGCCACGTTCGGCGTCGTCAAGCTGCGGTGAAGACACGCCGAGGTCGAGCAGGATACCGCTGACCTTGCCGGCCAGACCGCGCTCGGCGACTTCCGACCCCAGCTCGGCAAAGCTGCGCTGCACAACGACAAAGCGGCCGTCTTCGGCCGCTAGCGTTTGCCCGGTGGCAATCGCTTGTGGATCTTTGTCGAACCCGATGAGTCGACCGTCCGTCCCCAGTCGACTGAGGATCAAGCGGCTGTGTCCGCCGCGACCGAACGTACCGTCCAGATAGCAGCCATCAGGACGTACGGCGAGAGCCTCGACGGCTTCGTCAAGCAGTACGGTGATGTGGTTAAAGCCGCTATCAATAGTCACAGGATCAAATCACGCAGTTCGTCAGGCATGGCGCCCGGTTGTTGAATAGCAGCAAGGTCAGCGGCAGATACCGCGTTCCATGCATCCTCGTCCCACAGTTGGAACTTGTTCAGTTGGCCTACCAGCATCGCGCGCTTATCAAGCTTGGCGTATTCGCGCAGACGCGGTGGAACCAGAAAACGACCACTGCCATCGAGTTCGAGGTCGACGGCATTACCAATCAATAACCGTTGCAGGCGACGGTTCTCTTCGCGAAGCGAAGGGAGTGCGCGCAACTTGGTTTCAATAATTTCCCACTCGTCGAGCGGGTAGACACACAGGCACGGATCAACGGCATCAATGGTCACGATCAACTGGCCGGAACTACGCGAAACGAGCTCGTCACGGTACCGGCTCGGCATGGCGAGACGGCCCTTTGCATCGAGACTGATAGCGTTAGCTCCGCGAAACACGTCAGCGTTTCTCCAATTTTTATCGTTTTGAGCTCAAAAAACCCACTTCATGCCACTTTCCGCCACTTGCGCACACTATAGGAATGCGCCCACCACACCGTCAAGGCGCGGATTAAAGGAAAACCCTTACAGAACGGAGATTTAGGAGCTTAAAAGGAGGGGTAACGAGAATCTGACGGATACTTTCGACCAATAACCTGATGCAGCACGGATAGCTGCGCTCGGAAGTTAAAGTAATTTGTTAAGAGTAAGATTTTTTCGGTATTACAAAAGCGCTTCTGCTGTTGATTGAAGCAAGGTGGGAAATGGCTATTACTGCATTTGCCGCTGCCGAACTTTAGCGCAGGCCTGCCGATAATACACAGCCCTGATGCCTTTGATTCAAGCAGGGAAAGAAAAAGGTGGAGAGTCGATCTGTAAGCCGGGTTCTGTCTTGAACAGTCATTCGTCTACGATGGCCATCACTGGACATCTTTAGCAACCTACCCGGTCCCAGCGCGGGCCACGCCTTGGGACCCTATTTGGTCTTGCTCCAAGTGGGGTTTACCTAGCCACGAACTGTTGCCAGACGTGCGGTGCGCTCTTACCGCACCTTTTCACCCTTACCGGCGCCGAAGCGCTTAGGCGGTTATTTTCTGTGGCACTTTCCGTAGGCTCACGCCTCCCAGGCATTACCTGGCACTTCGCCCTATGGAGCCCGGACTTTCCTCCCCCCCCTAATTTTCATAGAGGGCAGCGACTGTCCGATCGACTCTCCGCCGCGCAGGTTAACGGCAGAGCGCCCGAAGAACAAGCGCTAATAGCCGCGAAACCTGTCTGCGCGACGGGTTACTCGCCCTTCTGCTGGTCCAGCGCAACCTGATACAGCACGTTTTTGCGCTCACCGGTGATTTGCGCGGCCAGCGCTGCTGCACGCTTGAGCGGCATCTCTTCCAGCAACAGATTGAGGATGCGCATCGCCTCGCTGCTGACGGCGTCTTCGGACTCCGGCGCCGACCATCCCGCCACCAGCACCACACACTCGCCACGCTGCTGATTACTGTCGGACTCCACAAATGCCCGCAGCTCGGCCAACGGCAACCCCTTAAGCGTTTCGAAGGTCTTGGTGATTTCCCGGGCCAGCAAGGCCTGACGCTCGCCACCGAACACCGCTTCCATATCCTGCAGGCATTCGAGAATGCGATGCGGAGCCTCGTAGAAAATCAACGTGCGCGGCTCTTCTTTAACCGCTTCCAGGCGCGCCTTGCGCCCCACCGACTTGGCCGGCAGAAACCCTTCAAAAATGAAGCGATCCGATGGCAGCCCCGCCGCCGACAGCGCCGCGATCAACGCGCAGGCACCTGGCACCGGCACCACATTGATCCCCGCCGCCCGCGCCTGACGCACCAGGTGATACCCCGGATCGGAAATCAGCGGCGTACCGGCATCGGAAATCAGCGCGACGTTATCACCCGCCAGCAAACGGGTAATAAAGCGGCTACCTTCATCTCGTTCGTTGTGTTCATGGCACGCTGCCAATGGCGTGGCAATGCCGAAGTGCTGCATCAACCGCGCCGAGTGGCGCGTGTCCTCAGCGGCGATCAGTGCCACTTCACGCAGGATTTTCAGGGCCCGGGCGCTGATGTCGTCCAGGTTGCCGATGGGCGTCGCCACCACATAAAGCGAGCCAGCAGCGGAATTCAAAGGACCTGGAGCAGTCAAAGCGCACACCTCATGATCGGTAAAAGTCGGCATTGTAACGCGTCACGAGGCTTGCGATGCTTTCCGGACAACGCCGGTTTTGCGCGTCTTTGTGCAACGCCGCAACATTTGCTTCAGCTAAATTGACGGTTTCACGCCAGTAACATCGCGCCCCGGCCAGCGCTTGGGTACAATTCCACGCTAATTTGATCGAGTATCAGGAACACTTACATGATCGCTTGCCTGCGGCTGTTCACTGCCCTCTGCCTCGCTGCCTTGCTGGCGGCCTGCGCCAGCTCTCCCTCTTCCAGCCTTGGCGAACTTCCACGGACCCCGGATGCCAGCATCGAGCAACTGCTCGAACAGGCTACCCAGGCCAAGACCCCGGAAAAAGCGGCCCTGCTGCGCCTGAGCGCGGCAGACCTGGCTTATCGCCAGGGCAACGCCGGCCAGTCCGCGCAGATCCTGCAACAAGTGCCAATGGAGCAACTGAAGCCGGGCCAGCAGATCTTTGCCAGCACCCTGTCCGCCGAACTGGCCATGACCCGCAACCAGCCAAAAGCTGCGCTGACCGCTCTGAGCCATCCTAGCCTGCAACATCTGAGCGAGATGCCAGAAGACCAGCAGGTGCGTACCGGCACCGTGCACGCCCGCGCCCTGGAAGCCGACGGTCAGACACTGGCTGCCGCTCGCGAACGCATCTTCATTGCACCGATGCTCAAAGGTGAAGCTGCCAGCAAGAACCACGAAGCAATCTGGACCCTGATCGCCTCGCTGCCGACTGATCAACTGCAACCCAATACCTCCGACGATCTCGGGGGCTGGATGGGCCTGGCTCTGGCAGTCAAAACCGCCGGTACCCTGGAGCAGCAGCAAGCCGCGATCGATGCCTGGCGCGCGCAGAATCCAAAGCACCCGGCCGCGATCAACCTGCCGTTGCCGCTGACCAAACTCAAGGAACTGGCCAGCCAGCCCCTGAGCAAGATCGCGCTGCTGCTGCCGCAGGACGGCCCTCTGGCTGCCGTCGGCAAGGCACTGCGTGAAGGTTTCATGGCGGCGCACTACCAGGCCCAACAAGCCGGACAGAAGCCACCAGCCATCGAGTTCTATGACAGCTCGAAACTGACTTCGATGGACGAGTTCTACCGCAAGGCCCAGGCCGACGGCGTGCAACTGGTGGTCGGTCCGCTGGAGAAGCCACTGGTCAAACAACTGAGCACTCGCCCGCAACTGCCGATCACCACCCTCGCGCTAAACTACAGCGAAGGCGATCAAGGCCCGGCGCAACTGTTCCAGTTCGGTCTGGCCGCTGAAGACGAAGCCCGCGAAGTCTCGCGCCGTGCCCGTGCCGACGGCCTGCACCGCGCCGCAATCATGGTGCCGAAAGGCGAATGGGGCGAGCGCGTACTGCGAGCGTTCAGCCAGGACTGGCAGGCCAACGGCGGCAGCATCGTCGCCACCGAACGCGTTGATCAGCCAGTGCAACTGGCTCAGCAGATCGCCGACATGTTCCAGCTGCGTCAAAGCGAAGCCCGCGCCAAGAGCCTGCAGAACGCTGCCGGCACCAACGTCGCTGCACAGCCTTCGCGTCGTCAGGACATCGAATTCATCTTCCTCGCCGCCACCCCGCAACAGGCGCAGCAGATCAAGCCGACCCTGAACTTCCAGTACGCCGGTGACGTTCCGGTCTACGCCACCTCCCACGTCTACAGCGCCAGCGGCGACGTGAATCAGTACAACGACATGAACGGCATTCGCTTCTGCGAAACTCCGTGGCTGCTGGAGACCAGCGATCCGCTGCGTCAGCAAGTGGTCGCACAGTGGCCGCAAGCTGCCGGCAGCCTCGGCCGCCTGTACGCGATGGGTGTGGATGCCTATCGCCTGGCACCGCGCCTGGGTCAACTCAAAGCCCTGCCGGACAGCCGTATCGAAGGCGAATCGGGCAGCCTCGGCATGACCCAGACTCAGCGCGTTGTGCGCCAGCTGCCTTGGGCGCAGTTCGTCAGCGGTCAGGTTCAGCGCCTGCCGGACACCCCGCGCTGATGCCCGACAGCTCGCACCTGCAAAGCGGTAAAGATGCCGAGCGCCAAGCGCTCGAGCATCTGCAACACCAGGGTCTGCGCCTGCTGGCGCAGAACTGGTCATGCAAACGCGGCGAGCTTGATCTGGTCATGCTTGATGGCGATACAGTAGTATTCGTTGAAGTCCGCTACAGAAAAAATACTCAATGGGGTGGCGCGCTCGCTAGTATCGATGAGCGCAAACGGCAGAAACTGATTTTTGCCGCGCAGTATTTTCTTCAGCGCGAGTCACGCTGGGCCGATTCCCCTTGCCGCTTCGACGTGGTGGCCATCGACAGGCACCCGGATCAGTTGAACTGGTTGCAGAATGCGTTCGATGGTTGATTCTCTGCACACCACCCCGGACACTTTCACCGACAATTTTTGCTCTTTGCTTTGCGGGCTGCACATTCACGTGCCGAACAGCCGCGCCACTTAAGGTCACACAGATGGACATGCAATCCCGAATTCGCCAGCTTTTCCAGGCCAGTATCGACACCAAGCAACAGGCGATGGACGTACTTGCACCGCACATCGAGCAAGCCAGCCAGATCATGGTCAACGCCCTGCTCAACGAAGGCAAAATGCTTTCGTGCGGCAACGGCGGCTCGGCCGGCGACGCCCAGCATTTCTCCTCCGAACTGCTCAACCGCTTCGAGCGTGAACGCCCGAGCCTGCCGGCGATCGCCCTGACCACCGACAGCTCGACGATCACCTCGATCGCCAACGACTACAGCTACAACGAAGTGTTCTCCAAGCAGATCCGCGCACTCGGTCAGCCCGGCGATGTATTGCTGGCTATTTCGACCAGCGGTAACTCGGCAAACATTATTCAAGCGATTCAGGCCGCACATGATCGCGAAATGGTTGTCGTAGCATTGACTGGCCGCGACGGCGGCGGCATGGCATCACTGCTGTTGCCTGAAGACGTCGAAATCCGTGTACCGGCTCATGTCACCGCACGAATTCAAGAAGTCCATCTGCTGGCGATCCATTGCCTATGCGATTTGATCGACAGCCAATTGTTCGGGAGTGAAGAATGACCCCTAATCGCCTTGGCCTGCTGGCCGTGACCCTGTGCCTGGCCATCAGCGGCTGCACCTCGGTGGTGAGCGCCAGCCGTGAAGCGCCGATTGACGATGATCGCGGCACCCGCACCTTCGGCAGCAAGATCGATGACTCGCTGATCGAGACCAAGGTCGGCGTCAACGTGAACAAAGCCGACCCCGCACTGGACAAGGACTCGCACATCGTCGTCACCAGCTTCAACGGCGTCGTATTGCTGGCCGGACAAACACCCAGCGCAGACTTGAAGGCCAAGGCTGAACAAGCCGCTGCCGCCGTCCAGCGTGTGAAAACCGTTCACAACGAGTTGCAGGTCATACCACCGTCCGGCTTTCTGGCTCGCCAGAACGACACTTGGCTGACCTCCAAGATCAAGACCCAGATGCTCACCGATCCAAACATCCCTGGCTCGCGCATCAAAGTCGTGACCGAGAACGGCATCGTCTATCTGCTGGGCCTGCTGACCAAACAGGAAGCCACGCAAGCAACCAACCTGGTGCAAGGCGTTTCCGGCGTGCAAAAGATCGTCAAGCTGTTCGAATACATCGACTGACGCCCAATACGCAGACACAAAAAAGGCGATCCATCCGGATCGCCTTTTTTATTACTTCACCACTTTCAGGCTTGGCCGGCCACTCGGGCGCGGCGGCTCGCTGTCCGGCGGCGGCAAATCGTCATCCGGCTCGATATCGTCTTCGTCATCCATCGGCGACTCGAGATCGAACACCATGCCCTGACCGTTCTCCCGGGCGTAGATACCCAGGATCGCACTGATCGGCACGTACAGGCTGTGCGGGACACCACCGAAGCGACCTTCAAAGGTCACCACGTCGTTGTCCATGTGCAGATGCCGCACGGCGCTGGGCGAGATGTTCAGGACAATCTGCCCGTCACTGGCGAAACCCTGCGGCACTTGCACCGCCGGGTATTCAGAATTGACCAGCATGTGCGGGGTGCAATCGTTATCCACAATCCACTCGTAGAGCGCGCGGACCAGATAAGGTCGACTGGAGTTCATAGCGGCTCCTTAAGCCTTAGCGCATATCGCGTTCGACACCAGACAGACTCGCCTGGAAAGCCTCACGCGCAAACGAGCGCTCCATATAATCAAGCAGCGGCTTGGCCGGCCGCGGCAGTTCAATACCCAGAATCGGCAAACGCCAGAGTATTGGCAATAGGCAGCAATCCACCAGACTTTGTTCCTCACTGAGGAAAAACGGCTTGTCGGCAAACAGCGGCGACACGCCCGTCAGGCTTTCACGCAATTCCTTGCGCGCCACGACACGCGCGGCCTCCTTGCTTTTCGGATCCAGAATCAGATCCACAAGACCACACCAGTCGCGCTGAATACGGTGAATCAGCAGACGGCTGTTGGCACGCGCCACCGGGTAAACCGGCATCAGTGGCGGATGCGGGTAACGCTCATCCAGATATTCCATCACCACGGTCGACTCCCACAACGCCAGGTCGCGATCGACCAGCGTCGGGAGACTGCCGTAAGGGTTCACCTCAATCAGTTTAGGCGGCTGGCGACCAGCTTCCACGTAAATGATTTCGGCGCTGACACCCTTCTCTGCAAGCACGATGCGCACTCGGTGGGAATAGTGGTCGGCGGGGTCGGAGTAACAGGCCAACCGATTGGTCACGCCCATGGCGATCCTCCTCGCTTGTTGAAATTATCGGAACCGGAAAAACGCGCGCGCCCAGAGGGCGCCTCCCGCAACACCTGGCTGACCAGACGTTGCGTTATCGGAGGCGCCCTTGGGCGCGCGCGATTAACAGCAATGCTTGAAGCGTATCAGTGCACGTCTTTCCAGTATTCACGCTTGAGCAGGTAGGCGAACACAAAGAAGAACGCCAGGTACAGCAAGACGTAAGTACCGATGCGCTGATGTTGCAGCTTAACCGGGTTAGCCGAGTAAGCCAGGAAGGTTACCAGATTCTTGACCTTCTCATCGAACTGCTCTTCGTTCAGAGCACCGGTTTTCGGCACGATGGTCAACTGATCGCACGCTTCATGGGTCAGCGGCGTACCGGTCAGCGGATCATATTGCTTCTTGCCGTCTTCGACGATCTGTACCTGCTTGCAGCCAACCACCTGGCGACCTTGCAGGCCGACCAGCACGTTAGGCATGCCGACGTTCGGGAAGACCTTGTTGTTCACGCCCCAAGGACGTGCAGGATCTTCGTAGAACGAGCGCAGGTAACCGTAGAGCCAGTCAGTGCCGCGCACACGCGCCACCAGGGTCAGGTCCGGCGGCGCAGCACCGAACCAGGTCTTGGCATCCGCCGGCTGCATGCCGATGTTCATGTGGTCGCCAATCTTGGCACCGGTGAACACCAGTTTATCGAGCATCATTTCGTGGGGGACGCCGAGGTCATCGGCAACCCGCTCGTAACGCTGGAACTTGGCACTGTGGCAACCCATGCAATAGTTGGCAAAGGTACGCGCACCATCTTGCAGGGCAGCCTTGTCGGACACGTCGATATCGACTTTTTCCAGCTCCGGACCACCATGTTCGGCGGCGAAAGACAGCACAGGCAAAGCAGCAAAAATCAGAGCAAAAAATAACTTTTTCATCAGCCAGTCACCCTTTCCGGAACCGGTTTGGTCTTCTCGAGCCTGGTGTAGAACGGCATCAGAATGAAGTAGGCGAAGTACAGGAAGGTGCAGATCTGCGACACCAACGTACGCTCCGGAGTCGGGGCCAGTACGCCCAGAATGCCGAGGATCACGAACGCGATGCAGAACACCACCAGCCAGATTTTGCTCATCCAGCCCTTGTAGCGCATCGATTTGACCGGACTGCGATCAAGCCATGGCAGCACGAACAGCAGAGCAATCGAGGCTCCCATGGCGATAACGCCCATGAGTTTGTCCGGGATCGCACGCAAGATCGCGTAGAACGGCGTGAAGTACCAGACCGGCGCAATGTGCTCAGGCGTCTTGAACGGGTTGGCTTGCTCGAAGTTCGGTTTTTCGAGGAAGTAGCCGCCCATTTCCGGGAAGAAGAACACGATGAAGCAGAAGATGAACAGGAAGACCACCACGCCGACGATGTCTTTCACGGTGTAGTACGGGTGGAAGGCAATGCCGTCCAGCGGAATACCGTTTTCGTCTTTATGCTTCTTGATATCGACGCCGTCAGGGTTGTTCGAACCGACTTCGTGCAGCGCCAGAATGTGCAGCACCACCAGACCGAGAATCACGATCGGCAGGGCTACCACGTGCAGGGCAAAGAAGCGGTTGAGGGTGATCCCGGAGATCAGGTAGTCACCACGAATCCACTGGGTCAGGTCGTTGCCGATGACCGGAATCGCACCGAACAGCGAGATGATCACCTGGGCACCCCAGTAGGACATCTGGCCCCACGGCAGCAGATAACCCATGAACGCTTCAGCCATCAGCGCGAGGTAGATCAGCATGCCGAAGACCCACACCAGCTCACGAGGCTTCTGGTACGAACCGTAGAGCAGACCACGGAACATGTGCAGATAAACCACGATGAAGAACGCCGAAGCGCCGGTGGAGTGCAACAGACGCAGGATCGAGCCGTACTCGACATCGCGCATGATGTATTCAACGGAAGCAAATGCCTCTTCTGCCGACGGGGTGTAGCTCATCGTCAGCCAGACACCGGTGACAATCTGGTTGACCAGCACCAGCAGCGCCAACGAACCGAAGAAATAGAAGAAGTTGAAGTTTTTTGGAGCGTAATACTTGCTGAGATGGTCTTCCCACATTTTGGTGGCGGGGAAGCGTGCATCAACCCAATCCATGAACTTGCTCATCACGCTTTCTCCGTATCGACGCCAATGACAATCAGGTCATCGGTCTCATAGGAATGCGGGGGAACTGGCAGGTTCAAAGGCGCAGGTTGCGACTTGTAGACACGGCCAGCCAGATCGTAGTGGGAACCGTGGCAAGGGCAGAAATAGCCACCGACCCAGTCTTTACCCAGATCCGCAGGCGCCACTTCGGGACGGAAGGTTGGTGAGCAACCCAGGTGAGTGCAGATCCCGATCAGCAGCAGAATTTCCGGCTTGATCGAACGCACTTCGGGGTCGACATAGGTAGGTTGCGTGGAGTTTTTGGAAGTCGGATCGGAGAGTTGGCCCTCGATCTTCTTGAGATTCCCCAGGATTTCCGCAGTACGGCGGACAATGAACACCGGCTGGCCGCGCCACTCGGCAATCATCTGCTGTCCTGGCTCGATCTTGCTGACATTCACTTTCACCGGTGCACCGGCGGCTTTCGCCTTGGCACTGGGAAACCATGACCCCACGAACGGGACCGCAGCCCCCACCGCTCCTGCAGCACCCACCACGGATGTGGCTGCTACCAAGAAGCGACGCCGGCCTGCATTCACGCCGTCATTGCTCATTCAGTCCTCTCCCATCAGCTTTGTGGCCTGTTAAATCAGGCATCTACTAAATAAATCAATGTTACTTATAAAAATTTTGCCGAGATGGTAATGAAAAGCCCCAATTCTGACAAGGGAATTACCCGGGGCTCCCACCCTCAAGCCTTGTAGTATAGGGGGTCTACGAATGTGGCAAGTTGTCACAGCGCAATTCTTTAATAAATCGCAGGCATAAAAAAACGCCCGGTTCCGTGAGGAATCGGGCGTTCTTTTTTGAACGTGGAAACGAATTAACGCTTCGAGTACTGCGGACGCTTACGCGCTTTACGCAGACCAACTTTCTTACGTTCAACTTCACGGGCGTCGCGGGTAACGAAGCCAGCTTTGCGCAGAGCGCTACGCAGGGTTTCGTCGTAGTCCATCAGAGCGCGAGTGATGCCGTGGCGGATTGCGCCAGCTTGACCACTTACACCACCGCCGATCACGGTGACGTAGATGTCGAATTTCTCGACAGTCTCGGTCAGCTCCAGCGGCTGACGAACTACCATGCGGGCAGTTTCGCGGCCGAAGAAGTTATCCAGCGAACGGTTGTTGATGGAGATGTTACCAGTACCCGGACGCAGGAAAACGCGTGCGGTTGCGGTCTTGCGACGGCCAGTGCCGTAATTTTGAGTCGCCGACATAATGAACTATTCCGTTAAATCTTCAGTTCTTGGGGCTGCTGAGCAGTATGAGGGTGTGCAGCGCCCGCATAGACTTTCAGCTTACGGTACATGTCACGACCCAGCGGGTTTTTAGGCAGCATGCCTTTAACCGCGGTCTCGATCACGCGCTCAGGGGCTTTAGCGATCAGCTTTTCAAAGTTGATCGACTTGATGCCGCCCGGGAAACCGGAGTGGGAGTAGTACATTTTGTCAGTGGTTTTAGCACCGGTTACACGGATCTGCTCGGCGTTGATTACGACGATGTAGTCGCCGGTGTCAACGTGAGGAGTGTACTCAGGCTTGTGCTTGCCACGCAGACGGCTCGCGATTTCGGTGGCCAGACGACCCAGGGTCTGACCAGCAGCGTCGACGACAAACCAGTCGCGCTTTACTGTTTCTGGTTTAGCAGTAAAAGTTTTCATTCTTTATAGCCTCAGGGGCCGCCCTGTAAATTAGACGGCGGATCTTACTGAATAGTGCGTACTTTGACAAGTCAAAGGCAGCCGGATACAGACGCTTTCGGGGGCTCGGGTCGGCGCGTCCGTTCAACGGCAAGATTCTTCGGCGGCGGCGCATCACTTCCACTGCAGAAAGAGGTCGGCAATTATGCAGATTGCGAAAAAATTTTCAACCTGCTTTTATGATTGTTTTGCCCAAGGAGCACCCGATGGACTATCGCCAGCTAGGCCGTACCGACCTGAACGTGAGTGCAATCTGCCTCGGCACCATGACCTGGGGCGAGCAAAACACTGAAGCTGAAGCCTTCGCGCAGATCGAGCGGGCCAAAGAGGCCGGGATCAATTTCATCGACACCGCCGAGATGTACCCGGTGCCGCCGAAAGCCGAAACCTATGCCACCACCGAGCGCTACATCGGCAATTACTTCAAGAGCCGTGGCGACCGCGCCGACTGGATCCTCGCCAGCAAGATCGCCGGCCCCGGCAACACCATCGACTACATCCGTGACAAAAACCTGCGCCACAATCGCCAGCACATCACCGCAGCGGTGGACGCCAGCCTCAAGCGCCTGCAGACCGATTACATCGACCTCTATCAATTGCACTGGCCGGAGCGCAGCACCAACTTCTTCGGCCAACTGGGTTACAAACACAAGATCGAAGCCAACCTGACGCCGCTCGAAGACACCCTTGAAGCTCTCGACGAGCAGGTCAAGGCCGGCAAGATCCGCCACATCGGCCTGTCCAACGAGACGCCATGGGGCACCATGCGTTTCCTCGCCCTGGCTGAGGCCCGGGGCTGGCCGCGTGCGGTGTCGATCCAGAACCCGTACAACCTGCTCAATCGCAGCTTCGAGATCGGCCTGGCGGAAATCGCCATCCGCGAACAGTGCGGCCTGCTCGCCTATTCGCCGCTGGCGTTCGGTTTCCTGTCAGGCAAGTACGAAGGTGGCGCCCGCCCACCGAAAGGCCGCCTGAGCCTCTACAGCCGCTTCAGCCGCTATTTCAACGCACAATCGGAAGCCGCTTGCAGCCGTTATGTGGCCCTGGCCCGCGAGCATGGGCTGGACCCGGCGCAAATGGCCCTGGCGTTCGTCACTCAACAACCGTTCGTCACCAGCAACATCATTGGCGCGACGACGCTTGAGCAACTGAACAGCAACATTGCCAGTTTCGATCTGAAGCTTTCCGACGAAGTGCTGGCCGGGATTGAGGCGATTCACCAGGATCATCCGAATCCGGCGCCTTGATCGACCGCTAAAAGCTTCGCGAGCAGGCTCGCTCCCACAGGTACAGTGATCCATTGTGGGAGCGAGCCTGCTCGCGAAGAGGCCCGCCAAGACAACGAAGATCAGAGCGACCGCGCAATGATCTCCTTCATGATTTCATTGGTGCCGGCGTAAATCCGCTGCACCCGCGCATCCGCCCACGCCCGGGCGACCGGGTATTCCCACATGAAGCCGTAGCCGCCATGCAACTGCACGCACTCGTCGAGCACCTTGCATTGCAGGTCGGTGCCCCAGTATTTGGCCATCGCCGCCGTCGGCACATCGAGCTTGCCTTGCAGGTGCAGCTCCAGGCATTTATCGACGAAGACCCGGCCGATCTGAATTTCGGTAGCCATCTCCGCCAACTTGAAGCGCGTGTTCTGGAAGTCGGCGATCGCCTTGCCGAATGCCTTGCGATCACGGGTGTAATCGAGCGTCCACTTCAGCGCAGCCTCGGCTGAAGCCAGACCACCGATCGCCACGGTCAGGCGCTCCTGCGGCAGTTCCTGCATCAGGTAGGCAAACCCTGCCCCGGCCTGCCCCAAGAGGTTTTCCTTCGGCACGCGTACGTCCTGGAAGAACAATTCCGACGTGTCCTGGGCCTTCATTCCGACCTTTTCCAGGCGCTTGCCCTTCTCGAAGCCCGGCGTATTTGCCTCTACCACAAACAAGCTGGTGCCCTTGGCGCCGGCCTTCGGATCGGTCTTGGCGACGACGATGACCAGGTCAGCCAGGAAACCGTTGGTGATGAAGGTCTTGGAACCGTTGATCACGTACTCGTCGCCGTCCAGCACTGCGGTGGTCTTGACCCCTTGCAGATCGGAGCCGGCGCCCGGCTCGGTCATGGCGATGGCACTGACCATCTCGCCCGAGACCAGTTTCGGCAGGTACTTGTGCTTCAGTGCCTCGCTTCCGTAATGCAGGATGTACGGCGCCACAATGTCCGAGTGCAGCGAAAAACCGATGCCGGTCAGACCAAGACGACCGACTTCTTCGATCACCACTGCGCTGTACAGAAAGTCCGCACCCAGGCCGCCGTACTCTTCCGGCAGATGCGAGCAGAGCATCCCCGCCTCCCCTGCCTTGTTCCACAGCTTGCGGTCGATATGGCCTTGTTTCTCCCATTGCGCATGGAACGGCACGGCCTCTTTTTCGAGGAAGGTTCGTACGCTGTCACGGAACAATTCGTGCTCGGAGCTGAACAAGGTTCTGGGGATCATGCGGCACCTTTCTTTCTTGTTGGAGGGATGTGTTCCTCAGAGACTAAGCCCCACTTCCGATACAGGACACTGGACACATCCGACAAAAAATAAGACGATCCAGCCGTCTGGTGACCACTTTCCCTTATAAAAACAAAACAAAAGTTGAATTATGTCCAAGCAAGTCTCCACGCCCTTGCGGCGCGTCAGCATCCTGGCAATCGACCGGGTTTTCGCATCCACTCTCATGCAAGCCAAGGATTTCTTCCATCTGGCCAGCCTGCGTTATGGCAAACAGCTGGGCCACGGCCTGACACCGGCGTTCGAAACCCGCCTGGTCAGCCCCGACGGCAAACCGGTGAACAGCTTCAGTGACGTGGTGATGCCGGTGGACGGCGGCCTGGAAAACGCCGATGTCATCATCCTCCCGGCCTTCTGGGACGATTTCGAAACGCTGTGCGGGCGTTATCCACAGATCCTGCCATGGCTGCGCGAACAGCATGCCCGCGGCGCCGTCCTGTGCGGTGAAGCCACCGGCGTCTTCTGGCTGGCCGAGGCCGGGCTGCTAAATGGCAAGGAAGCGACCACCTACTGGCGCTTCTTCAATGCCTTCGCCGAGCGTTTCCCCAAGGTGTACCTGAATCAGGACAAGCACCTGACCGACGCCGACAATCTGTATTGCGCCGGCGGCACAACGTCAGCGTGCGACCTCTATATCTACCTGATCGAACGCTTCTGCGGCGCCAACGTGGCGCAGGCCGTGGCTCGCGACATCCTTTATGAAGTGCAACGCAGCTACTCGCCGGGGCGCATCGGTTTCGGCGGCCAGAAGCTGCATCAGGACGTGATCATCCTGCAGATCCAGCACTGGCTCGAAGAGCACTTCGCCGACAAGTTCCGCTTCGAAGACGTGGCGCGCGAGCATGGCATGAGCATCCGCAACTTCATGCGTCGCTTCCAGACCGCCACCGGCGACAAGCCGCTGCACTATCTGCAGCGCCTGCGCATCGAGACCGCCAAGGGCCTGTTGTCCGGCAGCCGCAAGAGCATCAAGACCATCAGTTATGAGGTCGGCTACGACGATGCAAGTTTCTTTGCGCGGCTGTTCCGTCAGCACACCGAACTGTCGCCGAACCAGTACCGGCAGCAGTTCCAGCAGGCAGCTTAACCTTCGGCTATACGAAGATCTCCTGTGGGAGCAGGCTTGCTCGCGAAGACGGCGCATCAGTCGACATTCATGTTGAATGACACACCGTTTTCGCGAGCAAGCCCGCTCCCACAGAGGGGTTTGTGGTGAATCCGAGGGATCTTCAGCACATAAAAAAGGCCTGCATCAGCAGGCCTTTTTCATATTCGAAATCTGTTTAAGGCTTGTGTGCCCGCGACAGGAATTCGTGCGATTGCATCTCCAGCAGACGGCTGAGCGTACGCTGGAACTCGAACGTCAGGCGTCCGCCGGTGTACAGGTCTTTCAACTCGACTTCGGCAGAAATGATCAGCTTGACGTTACGGTCGTAGAACTCGTCCACCATGTTGATGAAGCGCCGGGCGATGTCGTCGGTGGTGACGCTCATCTGCTCGACACCGCTGAGCAGCACGGCGTGGAAGATCTTGCCCAGTTCGATGTAGTCGTTCTGGCTGCGAGGGCCGTCGCACAGTTCGCGGAAGTCGAACCAGGCCACGTCATCGCAGGTGCGCAGGGCACGGATTTCGCGATTCTCGATGATCAGCACATCGTTTTCGACCGCTGCGGTGCACTCTGGCGTCAGCGCGCGGAAGCTCTTGCGCAGGCTTTCATGAGCGGCTTCGTCCAGCGGATAGTGGAACAGCTCCGCTTGTTCGAGGTGGCGCAGTCGGTAGTCGACACCGCTGTCGACGTTGACGATTTCGGTGTTCTGCTTGATCAGCGCGATCGCCGGCAGGAAGCGCGCACGTTGCAGACCGTCCTTGTACAGGCCGTCCGGAACGATGTTCGAGGTCGCGACCAGAGTCACGCCGTTCTTGAACAGCTCTTCCATCAGCGTACCGAGGATCATCGCATCGGTGATGTCGGAGACGAAGAATTCATCGAAGCAGATCACTCGCGACTCGGTCGCAAAGCGCTTGGCGATGATGGTCAGCGGGTTTTTCTCGCCACCGAGGGTTTTCATCTCTTCGTGCACACGCTTCATGAAGCGGTGGAAGTGGGTGCGGGTCTTTTCCTTGAACGGCAGCGCTTCGAAGAAGGTGTCGACCAGGTAAGTCTTGCCGCGGCCCACGCCGCCCCAGAAATACAGACCCTTGACCGGCGTCTGATCCTTCTTGCCGAACAGCTTGCTCAGCAGGCCCGGCTTGTTCTGGTCAGCGGCGATCAGATCTTCGTACAGGCGCTGCAAATGACGAACAGCAGTTTCCTGCGCGGCGTCATGGAAGAAGTCCGGGCGTTTCAGATCAGCTTGGTATCGTTCTAGGGGCGTCATAATTCGTTAGCAAGGCAACAAAAACGGGCCGTCACTGTAGCGACGGCCCGTAGGAATGGCAATCAGCCCTTGGTCGGGCCGCGCCGCGGATTAGTCCTGAACCGGGGTCAGCGCAACGCGCAGGGCCTCGATGGCCGCGTCCCGCGCAGCCGCATCAGCGAAGGCCGGGCTGTCGCCGACGCACTCGCCTTCCAGCCATACGCTGAAGCTCAGGTCTTCATTGCGCACATCCAGAGGCTGGCCGGATTGCAGTTGCTTGGTCACCTGACCTGCGGTTTTGCCGTCGGCGAAGTTGCGCGACAGCAGCAGTTGCTCGCCATCGGCCGCCAGCAGACGGAAACGGAAGCTGCCATCATCTTCACGGAAGCTGACGAAGCGTGCAGCTTTCGCGGCTTTCTTCTTGGTGGTCGCCGCCACTTGCACCTGATTGACGAACGAACGCAGGCCGACCGCTTCACGCAGTTCGTTGAGGAACGGCGTCGCCACGGCACGGGCCTTTTTCGCGCCGTGTTGCAGGATGTCTTCCAGATCAGCCGGGCGCTCGATCAGTTGGTGATAACGCTCACGGGACTCGCCCAGTTCGTTATCCAGCAACTGGAACAGACGATTCTTCGCCTCGCCCCAACCCAGGCCGCCGAGCAGTTCGCTGCGGAACTCGTCAGCCTGTGCCGGCGTGGCGAACGCCTGGAACAGAGTGAACAGGTGCGAGTTGTCCGGATCTTTCGCTTCGCCTGGCGCGCGGGAGTCGGTAACGATACGGGAGATCGCGTCCTTCATCTCTTTGGCGCTGGAGAACAGCGGGATGGTGTTGTCGTAGCTCTTCGACATCTTGCGCCCGTCGAGGCCTGGCAATGTCGCCACGCTTTCCTCGATCAGCGCTTCGGGCATGGTGAAGAACTCTTTGCCCTGGCCGAACAGATGGTTGAAGCGCTGGCCGATGTCACGGGCCATTTCCACGTGCTGGATCTGGTCACGACCGACCGGCACCTTGTGCGCGTTGAACATGAGGATGTCCGCCGCCATCAGCACCGGGTAGCTGTAGAGACCCATGGTGATGCCGGCATCCGGGTCTTCACCGGTCTCGACGTTCTTGTCCACCGAAGCCTTGTAGGCATGCGCGCGGTTGAGCAGGCCCTTGGCCGCGACGCAGGTCAGCAGCCAGGTCAGCTCGGGGATTTCCGGGATGTCGGACTGACGATAGAACGTCACGCGGTCGACATCCAGGCCACCGGCCAGCCAGGTCGCGGCGATTTCCAGACGCGAGCGCTGGATGCGCAGCGGGTCATCGCATTTGATCAGGGCGTGGTAGTCGGCCAGGAAGTAGAACGAATCGGCATTGCTGTCGCGGCTGGCGAGAATCGCCGGGCGAATGGCCCCGGCGTAGTTGCCCAGGTGCGGCGTGCCGGTGGTGGTGATGCCGGTAAGGATTCGGGTACGGTTCGTCATGGGTAATCGCTTGTCAGACTGCAATCAATTCGAGAGACGCGGCAGGATCAGATCCTTGAGATCGGTCAGCTTGCCATGAAAAAAGTGTCCGCATTCTGCCACTTTCAGCAGCTCATGGGGGCGCTGGAGTCGTTCCGACCAGTCGTAGACCAACTGCGGATCGATCACTTCGTCGGTTTCCGGCTGGATCACGGTCAGCTCGCCGTGCTGCGGCAGCTGATCCTGATCGCCCAGGCGCATCACCGCCGGCGCCACCATGAACAGGTGCTTGAGCAGCACGCCCTGCGCTTCGAGACGACCGCCGAGACTTGCCGCAACAAATCCACCGAAAGAGAAACCGAACAGGGTCAGCGGCAGATCAGGATGTTTCTCGCGCAGCCACGCGGCGGCGGCCTGAGCATCGTCGACTTCACCGCTGCCCATGTCGTGTGCGCCTTCGCTGGCACCCACGCCACGGTAATTGAAACGCAGGGTGATCAGCCCTGCGTCACGCGCGGTGCGCTGCAGGGTCGAGACGACCTTGTTGAGCATGGTGCCGCCCTGCACCGGGTTCGGGTGGCAGATCAACGCGATGCCGCGTGGCTGCTCATTATCCAGGTACAGTGCTTCAATCTGGCCGACTGGGCCGGCAATCACTACAGGGGTTTCACGCATCAGCAAGGAAGGAACTCCGTGACCTCGAATCGGGTCGACTCGTCTAGCAAATTGTCTGTGCCAATCTATTGCGAGTGAATCGCGGTATACAGCGCAGGTTCGAGCCGTTAACGTAAAGCAAAGCCGTTTATAGAGGAAGGACTCGTGGAACACTCGCTCTTAGTTTGGTTGTTACCGACTCTTGCCCTGGTTGTGGGTGTCGCCATTGGATTCCTGATCGCTCGCGTCGCACCGAATGCCGCGCCGAGCCGTACGCAGCGTCAACTGGATGATATCCAGGAGCGTTTCGACAGCTATCAAAACGAGGTGGTCACCCACTTCAACAGCACCGCGATGCTGGTCAAGAAGCTGACCCAGAGCTATCAGGAGGTGCAGGATCATCTCGCCGAGGGTGCCAACCGCCTGGCCCTGGACGAGCAGACCCGTCAACGCCTGATCGCCGCTTTGCACGCCGATGCCGCGCAGGCACCGCGCGAACGCCTGACGCCGCCGCGCGATCAGGAGCCGCCACGCGACTACGCACCGAAGGCCCCGAACTCGCCAGGCATGCTTGATGAGCACTATGGCTTGAAGAAGTAATTCAGTCTTCGCTGCAAACAAAAAGCCCCCGGACAACTCGCTTGTCCGGGGGCTTTTTTGTATCTGATGATTTTAGGGTGGGGTCGGGCGCCTTCGCGAGCAGGCTCGCTCCCACATTTTGAAATGCGTTCCCCCGTGGAAGCGGGCTTGCTCGCGAAGGGGCCGGCACAGGCCACACAAAAAAATGCCCGATCACAGGACCGGGCATTTTTTCACTCAAGCATTGAGTTACGGATACTGCTGAACCGTACCCGGCTGTTGCTGCTGACCACCATACTGCTGACCCGGAATCGCCTTCAGGTTGACCTCAACGCGGCGGTTCTGCGCACGGCCATTGACGTCACCGTTGCTGGCAATCGGGTTATCCGGACCAGCGCCACGGGCCGACAGGTTGGCACCGCTGACACCTTGCGACGTCAGGTAGGTGGCCACGCTCTGCGCACGACGCTGGGACAGGTCCATGTTGTGCTGGCGGCTGCCGGTGCTGTCGGTGTAGCCGACGATTTCGATCTGGTTCTGGCTGAACTCCTTCAACGAGCCCGCCAGGTTGTTCAGCGGCTGATAGAAGCTGGGTGCGATGTTCGCCGAATCGGTGGCGAAGGTGATGTTGCCCGGCATGATCAGCTTGATCTGATCGCCCTGACGCTGCACTTCAACCCCGGTGTTGGCCATGCTGGCGCGCAGTTTTTTCTCTTGCTGGTCGGCGTAGTAACCGTAACCGGCCGCCGAAGCACCGACCACCGCCGCGCCGATCAAGGCACCCTTGCCGCGGTTGTTGTGGTCGATGGCAGCACCCGCCAGGGCACCGGCCAGAGCGCCGAGACCACCGTACTTGGCGGTTTTGCTCATGCCTTGCGAGCCCCCATCGGCCTGCCCCTGATTGTCATACGGGTTGGGCGAGGCGCAGCCGGCCAACATGGCCACAGCGGTAGCAACAATAATCAAACGAGGCGTGGTGAACATGAAGAGCTCCTGGTTTCGCATTCTGTGTGGCAGCGGCCCTAGGCAATAGACCTTTGCGGGCGTTGGATCATGACAATGCCGAAAAATTCCGCCGCACACTCGTGACAAAATGTTTAGGCGCGCACGAACGGGTTTTCCCGCATTTCATCCCCAAGACGCGTGTCCGGGCCATGTCCGGTAATCACTGTTGCGTCTTCGTCCAGGGTGTACAGCCGTTGCTTGATCGATCGCACGATGGTCGCCTGATCGCCGCCCCACAAATCCGTGCGTCCTACGCCGCGACGAAACAGCGTGTCGCCGGCAATCAACAGCTTAGCCTCGGAAAACCAAAAGCTCATGGAACCGGGTGTATGACCCGGTGTATGCAGCGCCACGCCGCAGCCGCAGGCCAGCTCTTCATCGTCACTGAGCCAGCGATCCGGCGGCGGCACCGGGGTGTAGGGCACACCGAACATTTGGCATTGCATCTCGAGGTTGTCCCACAGGAACTGATCTTCTTTATGCAGATGCAGGGTCGCGCCGGTTTTTTCTTTCATCTGCCCGGAGGCGAGAAAGTGATCGAGATGCGCATGGGTGTGGATGATGCTGACCACTTTCAGGCCCAGGGCATCGAGGCGCGCCATGATCAGGTCGGGGTTGCCGCCCGGGTCGACGACGATGGCTTTTTTGCTGATCGGGTCGCCGATGATCGTGCAGTTGCACTGGAGCGGGCCGACGGGGAAAGTCTCGCGAATCAGCGTTGGGCTGGATGCAGTCATGGAGAGTCCTGGACGAACGGTAGTGGGGCTTGTTTCAGAATTCTACTTCACAAGCCGATACAGATCGCCCGGTCAGTAATTTGACGCCACTAATCAGAAAAATAGTGGCCCAATGATGTCAAAGCATCTGCTTCTGGTGCAAAATCGCATTTTTTTGTAGCGGTCGCATTCAGGAAGGGCCGCAGCGCACTCAGGAAATCCCCGCATGCCTACGCCCACGACTTATACCCTCGCGTTACCTGCCAAGCTGACTGGCGTCGCTATCGTCGACAGCCTTATCGCCGGCAAATACTGGACAGGACCGAACTGGCCTTTCGGCGGGGAAACAACGCTCAGCTACAGTTTCATGGCACCGGGGACTTCGTATTTCCCCACAAGCTACAGTCCGAAAAACGAATACAACGCGCTGTATGAGCTGACGGCTGCACAGAAGACTGCAATCACCAATGCCCTGGGTGCATGGAGTGCCGTTGCCAACATCACGTTCACGCTGACCAGCGACGACATCAATAACGTTGGCGATCTGCGCTTTGGCGGCTATCGGTTGATGGACAATAAAACCGCAGCCTGGGCCTACTTTCCTGACAACCTTCCTGCTGCCGGTGATGTCTGGGTCGGCACTGAAACCAACGACCCGAACCCGGTCAACGGCACTTACGACTACCTGACGTTCGTTCATGAAATCGGTCATGCGCTGGGTCTCAAGCACCCGTTCGATACCAGTGCAGCCAACAAGACGCTGTTGACGCCTGCTCTGGATGACGTTCACTTCACGGTGATGAGTTACAACAGCAACTATTCCTATCAGCCGACGACGCCGATGGTGCTGGACATCCTCGCGATCCAGAGCCTTTATGGCGCCAATACTGCCTGGCAGACCGGGGACAACGTCTACAAGTGGGCGCCGGATCAGTCAATTTTCGAAACGATCTGGGATGCCGGCGGGAACGACACGATCGATGCCAGCAACCAGCTCGCCTCCGTCAGCATCAATCTCAACGAAGGCGCTTACAGCAACATTGGCAAAGCCTTCGTCGATCTCACATCCCAAACCGCGATCAACGATGGGCTGGCCATCGCTTATGGCGCCAAGATAGAAAATGCCATCGGTTCGAACTTCAATGATGTGCTGATCGGCAATGCCCTGAATAACGTACTCAACGGCGCCGGCGGCATTGACACCATGGCCGGTGGTGCAGGCAACGACACTTACATCCTCGACAATGCCGCTGAGCTGGCGTTGATTTACGAGGATACCGATCCGGGTCGCGACCTGCTGACAATTACCTACGCTGCCGGGCCCCTTACCAACGTCGTCGATCTGAACCAGGCAAACCTTGTCAACGTAGAAAGCGTTCGGATCACTGGCGCCGGCGCCTTCGCCCTGCAGGGCAACGCACTGGACAACAAGCTGTTCGGCAATACCGGCAATGACTGGCTTGACGGTGGCGCGGGTGCCGACACCCTCACCGGCGGTGCTGGTGACGACACATACGTGGTCGATAACTATGGCGATGTCGTCGTCGAACTCGCCGGCGAAGGCCGCGACAAGGTCATGACCACGCTCACCTATGGTCTGGGCGCCAATATCGAAGACGGCCAGTTGATGGGCAACGCCGCCCTCAACCTGAGCGGCAACGAACTCGACAACGTGCTGATCGGCAACGCCGGCAATAACATCCTCAATGGTGGCGCCGGTGTCGACACCATGATCGGCGGCGCCGGCAATGACACTTACAACCTGGATCAGGCGGCTGAACTCGCTCTCGTGCAAGAAGGTAATGATCCCGGCCGCGATCTGCTGCTGATCAACTACGCCGCTGGCCCTTCGACCAACGTCGTCGATCTGAATCAGGCAAACCTGATCAACGTGGAAAGCGTGAGGATCAACGGTGAGGGTGCGTTCTCCATGCTGGGCAACGCTCTCGACAACAAACTGTTCGGCAATGCCGGCAATGACTGGATCGACGGAGGTGGCGGCGTCGACACCCTCACTGGCGGTGCCGGTGATGACACCTATGTGGTGGACAACTACGGCGACATCGTTGTCGAGCTTGCTGGTGAAGGTCGCGACAAAGTCATGGCCTCGATCAACTACACCCTGGGCGCCAACATTGAAGACGGCCAACTGCTGGGTGATGCCGCCCTCAACCTGACCGGTAATGATCTCAATAACGTGCTGATCGGCAACGCCGGCAACAACATTCTCAATGGTGGTGCCGGCGTCGACACCATGATCGGCGGGGCCGGCAACGACACCTACAACCTGGATCAGGCTGCCGAGCTGGCGCTCGTGCAAGAAGATGCCGACTCGGGCCGCGACCTGCTGAACATCTACTACGATGCAACACAAAACAGCGTCATTGACCTGAACCAGAGCAACCTGCAGAACTTCGAAAGCGTTCGCATCAATAGCTCGGGCGCCTTTACCCTGTTGGGCAACGCACTGGACAACAAATTGTTCGGCAATGCCCAGGCCAACTATCTGGATGGCGGTGCCGGGAGCGACACCCTCACTGGTGGCGCAGGCGATGACACTTACGTGGTCGACAACATCGCAGATGTCGTCGTCGAGCTGGCGGGCGAAGGCTATGACAAGGTCAAATCCTCAATCAGCTACACGCTGGGTGCCAACCTCGAGGAAGGTCAACTGCTGGGCAGCGCCGCAATCAACTTGACCGGCAACGAGCTGAACAACGTGCTGACCGGTAACGACGGCAACAACACCCTCATCGGTGGTGCAGGCAATGACACGCTCAATGGCGGAGCCGGCATCGACACCATGATCGGTGGCAGCGGCAATGACACCTATATCCTCGATCAAGCAGAAGAACTGGCACTGATCCAGGAAGCGGACGAGATCGGTCGGGACCTGCTGGACATCCAGTACAACGCGGCCCAGAACGCCGTGGTCAATCTGTCCCAGAGCAACCTGCAATACGTCGAGAGCGTGCGCCTTACCGGTGCGGGCGCGTTTACCGTGACCGGCAATGCCCTGGACAACAAACTGTTCGGCAACGCCGATGCCAACGTTCTGGACGGCGGCGCAGGCGTCGATACCCTGACGGGGGGCGCCGGTGATGACATCTACGTGATCGACAACATCGGTGACACCATCGTCGAGCTGGCGGACGAAGGTCGAGACCAGGTCAAATCGTGGATCAGCTACACCTTGGGGGCCAACCTCGAAGACGCGCAACTGCTCGGCAGTGCAGCGCTCAACCTGACGGGCAACGCACTGGATAACGTGCTGATCGGCAACGACGGCGACAACATCCTCAATGGTGGGGCCGGCATCGACACCATGATCGGTGGTGCGGGCAATGACTCCTACTTCCTTGATGACTCCTCGGAGCTGTCGCGAATCCAGGAAAATGCCGATGGCGGGCGAGACCTGCTGACAATCGAATATTCGACTGACAGAAACAGCAGCGTGATCAACCTCAACGCGTCCAATCTGCAAAATGTGGAAAGTGTGCGGGTCCTGGGTGCCGGGGCATTCTGGGTGATGGGTAACGCCCTGGACAACAAACTGTTCGGCAATGCCTACGACAACACCCTGGACGGCGGGGCCGGCAACGATGTACTGGACGGCGGTGCCGGTGCCGACAGAATGAACGGTGGCGCTGGCGATGACATTTACATTGTCGACAACGTCAACGACACCATTCAGGAAACCCCGTGGGATGGTCACGATCTGATCAAGACCTCCGTGAGTTACACACTGTCCTACAGTGTCGAAGACGGCCTGTTGTTGGGAAGTGACGCGCTCAATCTGACCGGCAACGATCTGGACAACGTGTTGACCGGCAACAGCGGCAACAACGTGCTGGATGGTGGCACCGGCATCGACACCATGATCGGCGGCGCGGGTAATGACACCTACATTCTGGATCAGGCTGCCGAGCTCGCCTTGATCCAGGAAGGTAATGATCCTGGCCGCGACTTGTTGAGCATTCAGTACAACGCGAAACAGAACAGTGTGGTCGATCTGAACCTGAGCAATCTGCTGAACGTGGAAAGCGTACGGATCAACGGCACTGGCGGTTTCAGTGTGCTCGGCAACGGCCAGGACAACAAATTGTTCGGCAACGCCGATGCCAACTACCTGAGTGGCGGTGCAGGCAATGACCAGCTCGATGGCGGGGCCGGCAATGATATTCTGCTCGGCGGCGGCGGCAAGGACACCCTGATCGGTGGTGCCGGCAGCGATCAGTTTGTCTTCAGCAACTTGAACGAAGTGGGAACCGGAAGCCTGAGTGACGTCATCAATGACTTCAACAGTCTGGAGGGCGACAAGATCGACCTGAGAATGTTTGACGCCAACCTGTTGCAAGACGGCCTCAATGCGTTCTCCTTCATCGGCTCTGCCGACTTCACCGGCGCCGGCCAACTGCGTTTCGTCGATCATGTGCTGTCGGGCAACGTCACCGGGCACGCCGGTGCGGACTTCGAGATCCAGTTAGTGGGTGTGAACAGCTTCAGCGCCAATGACCTGATGGCCTGATTCCTCCCCGCCGCACCTGCTTGCAGGTCAGGCAACAAACAAAACGCCCCGATTTATTCGGGGCGTTTTTGTTTGCTTCGGTGTAGCGCTTCAAGGCTCAGGTCAACATCCCCATTTCCTTGGCGCGCGCCACCGCCTGCGTGCGTCGCTCAACCCCCAGTTTGCTGTTGATATGGCTGGCATGGGTTTTCACCGTGTGCAGCGAGATAAACAACTGCTCGCTGATTTCCTGATTCGAACAGCCCTGGGCAATCAAACGCAGCACTGCCAGTTCGCGACTGCTGAGTTGTTCGGCCGCCGCGGACTCAATGACCGGCCGTGCTGGCACCTGCGGAAAATGCGCCAGCAACTGCTGTCCCGCAAGCGCCGGTGAGTTGTGCAATTGGCTGCGCAACCAGTCCGAATGCTCTCTGAGCAGGGCGTCAAACGGCTGCATCACGCCGCCAGCCGCCGCTTCCAGCGTCTGGCCCAACGCCCTGCGCGCCTCGGGTTCGCGGCCATTGCCCAGCAGCAACATCACCTTCTGCGCCAGCGCCATCACACACAGCAACTGCCGACCGGTTTGCTGACCGTTTTCCAGCAACACGTTCAACCGCCCTTCCGCGAGCATCGGCTGTCCCTGAATCACATCGAGCAACGCCTGTTGCAACTCGACGTGCAATGGCAGTTGTGGATGAAACTCGGGGGGTGCCGCTGCGCGTTCGCCGGTGTAGGTCTGGCCCAGTCGCGCCAGCCAGGCTTCAGCCAGATCGGTGCGCCCTTGTGCCAGCCACAGTTCGCATTTGACCAGGGTGATCATCGCCAGATAGTAGATCGGCGGCACGTCCCAGATGTGCATCAGGCGTTCGGCTTCGGCGAGTTCGGCGAAGGCCTTGGCAAACTCACCGGCGCTACCGTCCAGACGGGCGATCACGCAGTGGCCGATCAATACGCTGATATCGCGGCAAGCCCGCGCTTCTGCCAGGCCAGTCAGCAATCGAGCCCGCGCCTGCTGGGGTTGCAAGCGCATGGACAACAGAAAACCTTCATACAGCGTCAGTCGCGCACGTACCGCGTACAAACGTTGCGGGGACAGCCCACGCAACCGTTCCAGGCCCTGATGCACTTCATCCAGCGCACGCAGAATTTCCCCGCGCGCCTGCAACACCCGCGCCCGGTCGTAATGCGCCAGCGCCTCGAACAACGGGTTGCCGACGCGTTGCGCCAGCTCGAGGGATTCTCGATTCAAGCCCCGGGCCCGCCACAGGTCGCCGTCGGCAATCGCCAGATTGGATAACGTGGACAGGCACATCAGCCGTTGCCCATAACGCTTGACCGGCAGGCTTTCCAGCGCCTCGCTGCAATAGCGCTGGGTCAGCTCGCGATGCCCGCGCCCACGGGCGATGATTCCGCTGAGCGCCAGCCACTGCGCGAGCATCGACTTCTGCGCGGAGGCCGAGGGTGCCGGCAGGAAGCGGCTCAGATGACTCGACAACTCTTCGGCAGCATCGAGCTGACAGGCCAGCCCCAGCGCCCAGCTGTACAGCACGATCAACCGAGGCGTGCTGATCAGCAGGCTGTCGGGCAAGTCCATTTTCCAGCGTAACAACATGCCGACGTTCTGCTCGGCGAGCAGTTGTTCCTCGGACAGGTTCTGCACCAGATTCGCCGCCACATCCAGATGCCCCGCGCGCAAGGCCTGCTCCACCGCTTCATCCAGCAAGCCTTGGGCGTTGAACCAGCGGCAGGCACGCAGATGTAATGTCGCGGCGGGCACCAGAGTCTGGGCCACGGGTCGGCTGCGTAGCAGATCGGAAAACAGATGGTGGTAGCGATACCAGTGACCGTGCTCGTCCAGTGGCACCAGAAACACCTGATGCGCCAACAGAAACCGCAGGATCTCGGCGCTGTCATGGGCTTCGCGCACTGCATCGCACAGTTCGCTGCAGAAACGCTCTTGAGGCGCGGTGTCATAAAGAAATGACTGTACCTCGGCCGGCAGGCAATCGATGACTTCTTCCAGCAGGTAATCGCGGATCAGCCCTTCCCCGCCGTTCAGTGCCGGTGGCAACGCCGCCTCGCTGCCGGCCTCGGAGACCGCGAGCAACCAGAAGCGCAACCCGGCCACCCAGCCCTCACTGCGCTGGATCAGGTTCTCCAACGCCTCGCCGCGCAATGAACTGCTGTGCCGATCGAGCAGCGTCAGGGCTTCATCATGGGTCAGGCGCAGATCCTGCTCATGCAGTTCGAGCAACTGGCGTGACAGGCGCAGGCGCGCCAGATGCCAGTCCGGGCGCTGGCGACTGGTGACCATGACCAGCAAGCCGTCGGGCAAATGATTGAGGAAAAACTGCAGGCAACGGTCGAGTACCGGCCCTTGGGCGAGATGGTAATCGTCGAGCACCAGCAACAGCGGCGCGGTCGGTTGCAACTGCAGCGCCAGCTCATCGAGCAAACCGTCGAGCCATTCTTCGAAGGCAAACGGCTGATGGCGCTGGCGCATTTTCAACAGCCCGAGCGCGCGACTGCCCAGGTCTGGAAAGTAGTCCTGCAGCCCTTCCAGCAACCGTTCGAGAAACCGTCCCGGGTCGTTATCCCGCGGGCTGAGACCTAACCACAGACTCTGCCAGTGCGCTGGCAGGCTCTGACAAAACTCCACCGCCAGCGAACTCTTGCCGAAACCTGCAGGTGCGCAGACCAGCAACAGACGTCCACCGAGTCCGGCGCTCAGGCGTTCACACAGACGCGGTCGCAATACGTAGCCGTCAGGCAACGGCGGGCGAAAGAAACGCCCGTCCAGTGTCGCGACGGCAACGCTTGCAGGACCCGGTAGCGGGGACAGATCAGTCATGGCCGGCTCTTGTTTGAATGGCTGTTGGCGGCGTAGCAGATGTCCGCAGACTAGCCTTAAACGGCGTGCATATGAAGTTGTTGCTACAAATGGCTACAAAATCGCAACGCAAAAAAAACGCCCCGAACCAGTCGGGGCGTTTTTTCGAGGATGCGGCCTCTGGTGACAACTTAGCGGATACCGTCCTGGCCCAGGTTGCCCGGCTGGAATTCGCTCTTGGTGGCAGAGAAGCCGAAGTCATACGCCGATTTCTCTTCGTTCTTCATGCCCAGTGCCAGGTAGCGGCCCGATTGCAGGTCGTACAAGGCTTCCAGCGCGTACCACGGCACTTGCTTGTCGTAGTAATCCTCGGCATGCGCCTCGGCCACACGCCACAGCTGACCGCGACCGTCGTAGTGGTCGATGACGGCTGCCTGCCAGGTGTCTTCGTCGATGTAGAAGTCACGTTTGGCATAGATGTGACGCTGACCCGGTTTCAGGGTTGCCACCACGTGCCAGACACGACGCAGCTCGTAGCGAGTCAGGTCCTGGTTGATATGACCAGCCTTGATGATGTCGGTGTACTTGAGGGTCGGCGAGTCGATCTTGTAGCTGTTGGAGGCAATGTAGATTTCTTTCTTGCCTTCAAGCTTCCAGTCGTAGCGATCCGGTGCACCGTTGTACATGTCCAGGTTGTCGGAGGTACGCAGACCGTCCGCGGCAGTACCCGGGCCGTCATAGGACACTTGCGGTGCCTGACGCACGCGGCGCTGACCGGTGGCGTAGACCCACGCCTTGCGCGGCTCCTTCACCTGGTCGAGGGTTTCGTGCACCAGCAGCACGGTACCGGCCAGACGCGCCGGTGCGGTCACTTTCTGCTTGAAGTAGAACAGGATGTTGCCCGGGTTGGCCGGATCGTAGTCCTTCATCTTGTCGCGGAACACGAACTGGTCCTGGAAATACACCAGGCTGAACGAGCCGTTGGTTTGCGGCGTCGCCTGGGTCACCAGACGGGTCACGCTGCCACCGCGATAACGGGTGATGTGGTTCCAGATCACTTCCAGGCCACTTTTCGGAATCGGGAACGGCACGGCGGTATCGAAGTTTTCCAGACCGTTGCCGCCAGCGACCAGATTGGTGGTGGTGGCGTTTTTCTTGATGGCGGCGAACACGTCATCCGGCACGGTCGAGCCGCGATGGGACGGGTAGACCGGCATTTTGAAGGTGTCCGGGTAGCGCTTGAACATCGCGTATTGGCCCGGGGCGAGCTTGTCCTTGTACTGGTCGACGTTCTGCGCAGTGATGGTGAACAGCGGTTTTTCACTGCCGAACGGATCGGACAGGAAGCCCTTGCTGTCGACCGTGCCGGCATTTTTCGGCAGCGGTTTCCAGGCCGGGATCGAACCGTCGGCGTTACCGGCCATTTCGGCGCCCATCGGGGTCAGGCTCTTGCCCAGCTTGTCGGCTTCGGCGGCGGGAACGGCCGCCATGACGCTGGTCGCCAGCAACGACAATCCCAGAACACCGACGTGGAACAGACTCTTTGTTATTTTCATATGTATGTTCGTCCTGAAAAAACTCTGCTTAGAAGTTCACGCCAACGCTGAGGGCAACGAAGTCACGATCATCCACTGTGCTGTAGTCGCCACCAAAGAAGTTGGTGTAGGCCAGACTCGCGGTGTAGGTGTTCTGGTATTCGGCATCCAGACCGAGGCTGATGGCCTTGCGACCTTCCTCGAAGTTGCCGCCAGGGCCTGGCGAGTAACCTTTCACGTCATGGGACCAGGCCACGTTCGGCTTGAGGTTCACACCGGCGAACACGTCGCTGTAATCCCAGATTGCACGAGCGCGGTAGCCCCAAGAAGTGGCCGTGGTGAAACCGTCGTTGTTGCAGTTGCTGGAAACGTTGTCGCGCGAAGCCCCTGGGCCGGCACCGTTGATGGTGGAGGTGTTAAGGATCTGCGAGCAGGTGTTGAGGCCACCGGTCGATGGCAGCTCACCCGGGCCGAACACTGGGTCGCGGCCGTAGCGGGCTTCGGATTTGCTTTCCAGCCCACCGACGTGGGTCACGCCGACTTCACCCACCAGGGTCAACCGGTTGGCGCCCATCACCTGATCGAAGAAGTGCGTCAGGGTGGTTTGCAGCTGGGTGATTTCCTTGCGGTTGTAACCGTGCAGGTCCTGCCCCGGCACACCGTTGAGAATCGACGCGTTGGTCAACGCCCCGCCCAATGGACGTACGCCGGCAAACAGAATGTCGGTGGAGTTCAACTGCACCGGGGCATTCGGCCGGTAGCTGACCTCGCCGCTCCACGCCGTACCGGTAGGCAGGGTGGTGGAGAAGCTCAGGCCGTAGAGGCGAATGTCCTCAGGGTATTCGATGAAGTATTCCGAGTTGCCCGCGACCACCAGCGGCCCCAGTGCCTGGAATGGACCTGGCAACGCCTTGACGCCGTTATAGATCGACTGAGGCGCACCGGTGGCGCTGAAGATCGGCGCACGGCTGTGATAGTTCATGAAGTAGGCGCCGAACTCGGTGGCCAGCGGATCGAACATGTACTTGGCGGAAACGCCCCACTGCCCGCTGTCACGCGCGTTGCGGTTTGGCGAACGGCGCACCAGCACACCTTCTTCGTTGACATCGACACCAGCGTTCGCCAACGGGCCGAGCGCAATGCCCGGAATCGTCGAGCGTTTGTTCAGCACCCGCAGGTTGTCATCGCAACCGGTGGTCACGATGTCCGGCTGCGAGAAGAATGTGCCGCAGTTGTCGGTCACGGTCTTCTGCCAGTCGATCTGATAGAAGCCTTCGGCCGAGAGGTTTTCAGTGATGCTCTGGGACACGTAGAACATGTTGACCGGGATCAGGCCTTCCTTGATCTCGGCACCCGGACGGCGGAACGCGGAAACGTCGATCGGGTTGATCGAGTTGATGCCGCCGCCGATGAAGGTACTTTCACCCCAGTTCACGACCTGCTTGCCCAGACGCACCGAACCCGGCTCATCGGCAATCGAGTAGTTGTGGTAAACGAAGGCGTCGAGGATCTGCCCGCCGGAAGAACGCGCCGCGACATCACGGTTGTGGTTGCTGACGTCCTTGTATTCCAGGTCCTGGTTCTGCAGCGCGAAGTCGTACCAGTATTTGCCCCGGACGAAGACCCCGGTGTCACCGTATTTCAGTTCGAGATCATGGATGCCCTTGAAGATCTTCGAGAAGGCCTGGCCGCTCTTGAAGTTCAGGTGACCGTTGTCGGAGGTCTGGGACAGGCCCTTGCCGCCGTTGTTGACACCAATAAGATCCTTGTTCGGCTGCTGAGTCGAGATACTCATGCCCAGGGAGAGCGAGGAGTCGAACTGACCTTCGATTTCACCGACGTTGAAACTGACGCCGAATGCGGGCCCGGCGAGCGTAGAGGCAAGACTGACGGCCAGAGGCAGTTTAGCCCGGCGCCAGAACTGGTTTACTGATGTCATCGACGCTACTCCATGTGCATTATTGTTATGGCAGTGAGTACTTTTAAAAACGCCTGGAAGACCGGGAGCCAGTAGCCGCCCGACGTCACTCCAAAGTTGCATCGCCCCGTGTTGTGCGTGTGCCCCGTTCTTAAAAATCCTTGAGCGGACTATAGCCAGCAGGTGGTACTGCTTGATCCCTCTAAAGTGTGATTTGCAGCTGCCGGCCACTCTGGAACAGTCCTTTCGCCAGTCCGACACATGTCGGCCCCGCAAGGATGGCTGAAAATTCGGATTTAACAAGCCAAGCGCTTGCTTGGTGGGGCTGGCGCGCCGTTTTCGGCGCGCCAGCAGACGCTCAGAGCGTCGAGAGGAAGGTGCTGTTGTTGGCCTGCCATTCGGTGATGTCGAGGCGGATGCGCTTCTTGTCGAGTTTGCCGACACTGGTCTTGGGAATTTCAGTAACAAGGGCGATCTGGCTCGGAATCGCCCACTTGCTCAGGTGCCCCAATTCCACGAACGGCTTGAGGTGTTCCTTGAGCTCGCGTGCGCCGATCTCGTGCCCTTCACGGATCACCAGCAGCGCAAACGGGCGCTCGCCCCACTGCGGATCGGCAATCCCCACCACTGCTACTTCACGTACCGCCGCGTGACGGCTGATCAGGTCTTCGAGGTCCAGCGAGGAGATCCATTCGCCGCCGGTCTTGATCACGTCCTTGATCCGGTCGCGAATGTCGATCACGCCCATGCTGTCGAGCGTCGCCACATCACCGGTGTGCAACCAGCCGCCGGCCCACAGCTCGGCGCCCTTCTGCGGCTCGTTGAAATAGCCTTCGGTGAGCCACGGCGCACGCAGCACCAGTTCGCCCTGGGTTTCGCCATCGGCGGGCAGGAAGTTGCCTTCGCTGTCGACGATCGCCGCTTCCACCAGCGGCCCCGGCACACCGGCCTTGATCCGGTAAGTGGTGCGCTCGTCTTCGGTGCCGGCCATCAGTTCGTCGTTCAGGTGCGCACACGACACCAGCGGCCCGGTCTCCGACATGCCGTACGCTGCCGTCAGCTGAATGCCCCGGGACTTGGCGGTTTCATACAGCGTACGGTTGAGCGCACTGCCGCCGATGACGATTTTCCAGCCAGCGAAATCGGTGCCTTGCGCGCCTTTGGCATTGAGCAGCATCTGCAGGATGGTCGGCACGCAGTGGGAGAACGTGACCTTCTCCTTGCGCCACAGCTCGACGAGGAATTCGGGGTCGTAACGCCCCGGATAAACCTGCTTGAGCCCGAGCATGGTCGCCACGTAGGGCAGGCCCCAGGCATGCACGTGGAACATCGGGGTGATCGGCATGTACACGTCGTTGGTGCCGAGCAGGCGTACGCTGTCGATCGCCCCCATGATGGTCGACACGCCCATGGTGTGCAGTACCAGTTGCCGATGGGTGAAATACACGCCCTTCGGATTGCCGGTGGTGCCCGTGGTGTAGAACGTGGTGGCGACCGAGTTTTCGTCGAAATCCTGAAAGTCGTACCGCGGACTCGCGGCGGCCAGCAGTTGCTCGTATTCGCCGACCAGGTTCGGCAACTCGGCAGTCTTTTCCGGCAGATCGGTCAGCAGCAGGGTGTTCTCCACCGTGGTCAGGTGCGGTGCGATGGCCTGGTACAGCCCGACGAACTCGCTGTTGACCAGCACAAAGCGGTCCTCGGCGTGGTTCATGGTGTAGAGGATCTGCTCCGGCGACAGGCGCACGTTGATGGTATGAATCACGGCGCCGATCATTGGAATGGCGAACATACATTCCAGGTAGCGATGGCTGTCCCAGTCCATCACCGCCACGGTGTCACCCGCCTTCACACCGGCCGCCGTCAACACGTTGGCCAGTCGCGCCACACGCTCGATCAGGGTCGGATAGCTATAACGCAACTGGTCTCGGTAGATGATCTCGCGGGTTTTCTCGTAACGGGCGCCGGACATCAGCAGCCGTTTGATCAGCAATGGATACTGGTAGGCCCCATCGGCCGGGGGAATGACGCGAGTCTGCAACATATGAATCCCTTTTCTGGCTGCACGGTGTTGGCGTAGAGAGCATTACTCTAGAGCCGTTATACCCCAGCCAAATCAGCCAAAGGAATGATTTGCAGAGCCGTACAAATGCTAGCTTTGCGCCAGCATTTGCCGGTATTCAGCGTCGATCAGGCCGTTTGCCCTACAGCCGCTTCGGAGGGTGTGCGTGGGAAAACCACGGCCGCGAGGAAGGTCAATACGCCAAAGCCCGCCAGAATCAAGTAAAGCCCGACAAAACCATGGCGCGGTTCGACATAGGCAATCAGCGGAATCGCCGTCGCACTGGCACCGAACGACAGGCAGTAACGCAGGGCGAATACCCGTGACTGCCACTGCGGCGCAACGAAATTGGCGACCATCGAGTCGTTCACCGTCACCTGGCCGAACACCACGAACATGAACGCCGCACCGAGCACGATCACCGCCCAGCCATCGACATACGCCATGGCGTACAACAGCGGCGCCTGACACAGCGTCAAGACAAGAAACGGCCATTTCAAACTGACCCGGTGCAGCACCTGGCCGATGCTCAATTGCGCCACTGCCCCGAAGGCATACGCCAGGCTGACCACCACGCCAAGGGTTTGCGGCGAGGCGAACAGATCATGCAGACGCTCCTGAAACAGCTTCGGGTAAGTCATGGTCGTGGCATTGAACACCACGCCACCGGTGGCAGTGGCCAGCGCCAGCACGGTGAACACCGTGACCATCGAAATCCGTTGCCCCGCAGCGCCTTTCAGGGCGGTGTGCGCACGGTGCGGGATCGGCTCCTCACGCACCTGCCAGGCAAAGCCGACTCCCAGCACAATCGCCACCACACCCGGCAACACGAAGGCCGAACGCCAGCCGAACTGCGCCACCAGCAACCCGGTGATCAGCGCCGAAAACGCCACGCCGAGGTTGCCCCACATGCCGTTGATGCCAATTTCCCGCCCGCGGTTCTGCGCGTAGGCCACCAGCATCGCGGTGCCCACCGGGTGGTAGATCGCGGCAAAAATGCCAATCAGGGTCAGCCCCGCCACCAGCATCGTCGGGCCGTTGCTCAGCCCGGTGAAGATCGCCGAGGCGCCGATGCCGAAGAAAAATACCAGCATCATCTGCCGTCGGCTCCAGCGATCGCCCAGCCAGCCGGCCGGTAGCGAACACGCGCCAAAGGCAATGAAGCCGCCCAGCGACAGCCCGATCAGCGCGGCGTAGTCGAGGCCGAAGGCCTGGGTCATGCCGAGCACGGCAGCGGGAAAAATCAGCATGAACATGTGGTCGATCACATGGGCGGCGTTGACGTAGCGTATGACGTTTCGAGATTGATTCATGGCGGCACGCTTGTGTTTGTGATGGGCGGATTGTTGTCAGCGGCCCTATGCTAAGTTGGCGAAAAAGCGCATACCTGCCAACCAGATCATTGAATCAGACATGTTAATCACCCATTTCGAACACGGCCCGGTGAGCGCCTATCCCCGGGATTATCTGGACGGCGCACACCAGCCGCTGCACCTGCACCGCGAGGCGCAGTTGTTGTATGCCGTGCGAGGGGTCATGCGGGTGGTCACCGACCTCGGTGCCTGGGTGATTCCGCCGAGCCGCGCGGTGTGGATTGCACCGCATGTCGCGCACGAGATATTCATGTCCGGCGATGTGCAGATGCGCTCGCTGTTCATCGCCCCCGAATTGTCACCACCCGGCCTGCAACAGTGCTGCGTGCTGGCGGTGACGCCGCTGCTGCGCGAGCTGATCCTGCGCGCCGTGCAGGGCCCGCCGCATGCGGACAATCCGCTGATCCAGCAATTGATGCTGGAAGAACTCGCCAGCCTGGAGTACCTGCCGCTGCACATTCCGATGCCCACTGACCGGCGCCTGCAAAACATCTGCATGGCGTTGCTGCACACACCGGATCACCCCAACACCTTGGAAGACTGGGCGCAGCAGGTCGGCGCCAGCTCACGCACCCTGGCGCGGCTGTTCCAGCGACAACTGAAGATGAGTTTCAACGCCTGGCGCCAGCAACTGCGCCTGATGGAAGCCCTGCCGCGCCTGCTCGCCGGGGACAGCGTGCAGAGCGTGGCGCGAGACCTGGGTTACGGCAGCGCGCGGGCGTTCAGCGCGATGTTTCGCCGTTTGCTCGGGGAGAATCCGCGCGAATACCTCAACACCCTGAGCAAACTCAGCGAACTTGTGTAGGAATCGCCTCGCTCCCCTCTGGGAGCGGGCTTGCTCGCGAAAGTGGTCTTCCAGTCACCTATGAAGTCGACTGATCCGACGCATTCGCGAGCAAGCCCGCTCCCACATTTTGATCGCAGCCAGTCCTTAATGCATCTCGGTGAACGCGAGTTTCACGCCGATGGCGATCAGCACCGCACCCATGGTGCGGTCGAACCAGTGACCCATGCGGGCGAAACCGGCGCGTACACGTTGCTGGCTGAACAGCATGGCCACCAGGCAGAACCAGACTGCTGTCGCCACCGCGAGGTAAACCCCGTAACCGGCCTGGACTGCCAGCGGGGTGTGCGGGTTGATCACCACGGTGAACAGCGAGAGGAAGAACAGCGTGGCTTTCGGGTTCAGACCGTTGGTGACGAAGCCCGACGTGAAAGCGCCGCGCGCGGTACGCACACCGGCTTCCTTGTGCAGATCGTCGGTGACGGTTTTCGCCGGTTGCGCACGCAAGGCCTTGAAGCCGATGTACAGCAGGTAAGCGGCGGCGGCCCATTTCAAGGCGTTGAACAGCACGATCGATTGCGACACGATCAGGCCGATGCCCAGCAGCGAATAACCGACATGCAGGAAAATCGCCGTGCCGACACCCAGTGCCGTCCAGGTACCGGCACGTCGGCCATGGGTCACGCTCTCACGCACCACCACGGCGAAGTCCGGGCCGGGACTGGCCACGGCCAGCAGATGGATCAGTGCAACGGTCAAGAATTCGGTCCAGTACATGGGGGCTCCTCTGGGGTCGATCATCAGTTTGGACACATCACCCGACTGCATTTCCCTGTGGGAGCGGGCTTGCTCGCGAACGGCGTTGTGTCAGACAACCTTTATTGACCTGACACGTCCTCTTCGCGAGCAAGCCCGCTCCCACAGGACTTGTGAGCGCCTCGGGCACTGAGTAACCAATTGTTTCATCTGGTAGGCTCGGCAGATTACGCCTTCCGTTCACCGCACAAAAGGTACAGTTGATGACGAACCCGCGCCGCGCCGTATTCCTTGATCACCCGTCCCTGGATCTCGGCGATCTCGACCTCAGCCCGTTGCGCGCCTGCTTCAGCGACCTGCAACTGTTCGCCCAGACCTTGCCCGAACAGGTCAGTGAGCGCCTGCAGGGTGCCACTGTGGCGATCACCAACAAGATCCGCATTGACGCCGCCGCGATGGTCGCCAACCCCGAGCTGAAGCTGATCCTGATCACCGCGACCGGCACCAACAACGTCGATCTGGACGCGGCCCGCAGCCACGGCATCAGCGTGTGCAACTGTCAGGGTTACGGCACGCCGTCGGTGGCACAACACACGATCATGTTGCTGCTCAACCTTGCCACGCGCCTGGCTGATTACCAGAACGCGGTGGGCGAAGGTCGCTGGCAGCAGGCGAAACAGTTCTGCCTGCTCGACTACCCGATCGTCGAACTGGAAGGCAAAACCCTCGGCCTGCTCGGCCATGGCGAACTCGGCGGCGCCGTCGCACGACTGGCCGAAGCGTTTGGCATGCGGATCCTGCTCGGGCAGATTCCGGGCCGCCCTGCCCGACCGGATCGCCTGCCGCTGAACGAATTGCTGCCGCAGATCGACGCCCTGACCCTGCATTGCCCGCTCAACGAACACACCCGCCACTTCATCGGCGCCCGCGAACTGGCGGCGATGAAGCCCGGCGCATTTGTGGTCAACACCGCCCGTGGCGGTTTGATCGACGAGCAAGCCTTGGCGGACGCCTTGCGCAACGGTCACCTCGGCGGTGCGGCCACCGATGTGCTGAGCGTCGAACCACCGGTCAATGGCAATCCATTGCTGGCCGCCGATATCCCGCGGCTGATCGTCACCCCGCACAACGCCTGGGGCAGTCGCGAGGCGCGGCAGCGCATCGTCGGCCAATTGACCGAAAACGCGCAGGCGTTCTTCAGCGGTAAAGCGCTGCGGGTCGTCAGTTGATAAACTGCGGCACTTTTTTTCCAAGGAGCAGTTATGGATCCGCGCAGTGAAGTACTGCTTCGTCAGGCCGAGTTATTCCAGGGTTCGCTGTTGTTGGCCGGTCTGCCCGCTGACGATTTGCTCGGGCGCCTGCCCAATGCGTTCGGCTGGTGCTGGCATGCCGGCGATCAGGCCGCACTCGACGCGCGCTTCGAAGGCCGCAGCCATTTCGGCGTGAGCGTGCCGGAGCGCGAGTTCGACAGCGCGGTGGTGTTTTTGCCCAAGTCCAAGGATTTGACCGATTACATCCTCAACGCCGTGGCCGCGCGTCTGGCCGGGCGCGAGGTGTTTCTGGTGGGGGAAAAGCGCAGCGGTATCGAAGGCGCATCGAAACAGCTCAACCCGTTCGGCAAGCCACGCAAACTCGACAGCGCCCGTCACTGCCAACTATGGCAAGTCACCGTGGCCAATGCGCCTGAAGCCAAATCGCTGGAAAGCCTGGCGCAGACTTATGAGCTGCCCCTGGCCGAAGGCCCGTTGAAAGTCATCAGCCTGCCGGGCGTGTTCAGCCATGGCCGACTGGATCGCGGCAGCGCCCTGCTGCTGGAGCATCTGGACAAACTGCCGAGCGGACACTTGCTCGATTTCGGCTGCGGTGCCGGTGTGCTGGGCGCGGCGGTCAAGCGTCGCTACCCGCACAATCAGGTGACCTTGCTCGACGTCGATGCCTTCGCCGCCGCCAGCAGCCGCCTCACCTTGGCCGCCAACGGTCTGGAAGCCGAGGTGCTGACCGGTGACGGCATCGATGCCGCGCCGATGGGTTTGAACGCGATTCTGAGCAATCCGCCGTTCCACGTCGGGGTGCACACCGATTATTTCGCCACCGAGAACTTGCTGCGAAAAGCAGCTAAACATCTGAAAAACGGCGGCGAACTGCGGCTGGTCGCAAACAGCTTCCTGAAATATCAGCCACTGATCGAAGAGCATCTGGGCGTGTGCGCGATCAAGGCCGAGGGCAATGGTTTCCGCATCTACCGCGCCAAGCGTGGCTGAAAATTAGCACTTGCCGAATGGATTCTGCCTAGGCAGAATCCGCTCCGTCCTAGGGGAGTAGTCTCCCACGAGCGCCAAGCTCGTCCGGCATACGTCAACATACTTGATCCTCAGATCATGGCGTATGCGACCCAAGCGTCCGCACCAGACGGATCGCAGGGTTTGACAAGACCTATGACACGCACACCTTACCCGGGGCGGGAAGGCTGTACGTGTCATAGCCGTGTCGACCCGCCCCTTAGGAAAATCCTGATGCTGGACTCGTTACTCGTTCCCACCGCAATCGTTGCCTTGGCCGAAATCGGCGACAAGACGCAACTGCTCGCGCTGATTCTCGCCGCTCGCTTTCGCAAACCCTGGCCGATCATTGCCGGTATCGTCGCCGCGACCCTGGCCAACCACGCGGCAGCCGGTGCGGTAGGCGCCTGGTTCGGCAGTTTCTTCTCAGACGCGGTGCTGCACTGGATTCTCGCTGCAAGCTTCACCGCCACTGCCCTGTGGACTTTGGTCCCGGACAAGATGGACGACGATGAAGCCAGCACCGCGCGCAAGTTCGGCCCCTTCCTGACCACGCTGATCGCGTTCTTCCTGGCCGAAATCGGTGACAAGACGCAGATCGCCACGGTGATGCTGGCGGCGCAATATCCGGAGCTGTGGCTGGTGATTATCGGTACGACGGCGGGCATGTTGATTGCCAACGTGCCGGTGGTATTGGCGGGTAATTTTGCCGCTGACAAATTACCGCTGACCTTGATCCGGCGCCTGGCGGCTTCGGCGTTCTTCATTCTGGCGATCGTTGCGGTGTACAAGGCGATGCAGAGCAGTGGCTGGGTTTAACGGCGTCAGTCGATAGACCGCGTCATCGTTCTTCGTCGGAACGCCGCCCGCAGACAAGCCTGCTCCCACAGTGGAATGCATTCCAAAGGTGGGAGCGGGCTTGCTCGCGAAGGGGCCATCAGCCTCGCTGCAAAACCGTCAGGATTTCGGAGCTTTTTCGTACAGCGGCATCACCTTCGGAATCGCCGCCTGCAACGAAGCGATCCGGCTGGACGAGGCCGGGTGTGTGCTCATGAATTCCGGCGGTGCGCCTTCCGACGCCTTGCTCATCTTGTTCCACAAGGTGATCGCCGCATTTGGGTTGTACCCGGCGCGTGCTGCCAGCTCGAGGCCGATCAGGTCGGCTTCGTTTTCGTTGGCGCGACTGTTGGGCAAGGTCATGCCGTAGTTGGCAACGGTGTCAGCCAGCGCCAGGCTGTCCTGACCCAGACCGAACAACGCCCCCGCACCCTGCTTGGCCATCTCGATCCCGTAAGCCTTGGACATCGCTTCACGACCGTGCTCGCGCAGGGCGTGGGCGATTTCATGGCCCATCACCGCAGCGATTTCATCGTCAGTGAGTTTCAGGCTGTCGATCAGCCCGGTGTAGAAAATGATCTTGCCGCCAGGGCCGCAGTTGGCGTTGAGTTCATCACTCTTGATCAGGTTGACTTCCCACTGCCATTGCGCGGCATCGGGGCGGAAGTTCGGCGCCTGGGCAATCAGCCGGTTGGCAATCGCCTGAACCCGCTTGGCCTCGGGGCTGGTCTTGTCCAGCACGCCTTTGCTCGACGCCTCGCCAACGGTCTTCTGATAGGACTGGGCATACATCTGGTCGACCTCTTGCGAGGACAGCATGCTGAACATGTACTGCTTGCGCTCCACGCCCACGGCTCCGCCGCTGGTGGTGTTGACCGACTGACAACCGGCCAGCAACAGCGCTGCGCTCAGTGCACTTACAACCAATGTCTTGTTCATTCAAAAGCTCCCTGAAAACATGCCGCGTATCCTAGGCGGGTAATTGTATCGACGCCAGATACAACAGACGTGTTGCATGCACTTTCAGAAGTCGCCGGCTGACCCTGTAGGAAAAAATTCACAGGGCCGCGCAGCGCCCTCTGCAACTGCGTCGCGCACTGATCCATTTGCGACATCCTCTATCCATAGTTCCGCTCAGCACTCATGGCGCAATGCCTGCTGCCGATACAACAGCGCAGACGTCCTCTTGCGTGCGGAGCTCCCATGAAGTTCAAGTCGATCCAGTTTTCCGTCGCCGCCCTGGCCGGCGCCATCGTCCTCAGCGTGGTTGCCGCGCTGGTGCTGTACGCGCTGTTTTCCGGCGCCCGCACCCAGGACATGGTGCAACAGCGCACTCAGGCACAGTTCGAACAAGTCATCGAACAACGCCTGACCTCGCTGGCCCAGACCCAGGTCAGCCAGATCCAGCGCGAACTCGAGGCGCCGCTGCTGATTGCTGGCGGACTGGTGCGCGTCAACGCGCTGCTCGGCACACCGGGCGCCGATGGTCAGCCGCGCCTGACCGTCAGCCGCGAGCAGTTGATCAGTCTGATCAAGGAGAACGTCGAGAAGAACCCGAAGATTCTCGGCACCTACATCGGCTGGGAAAAGAACGCACTGGACCACAATGATGCGGCCTACGTCGGCACCAGCGTGGTCGGCATCGATGCGGCGAACGGGCGCTTCCTGCCATGGTGGTTCCGCAATGACGACGGCACCCTCGGCCTGGACAAACTGGTGGACGTCGACGACCAGAAAGTCCTCTCCACCGGCGTGCGCGCCAGCGAGTATTACCTGTGCTCGAAAGAGAGCAAGAAAGCCTGCGTGATCGATCCGGCGCCCTACAAGGTCGGCGACAAGATCGTCATGCTCGCCTCGTTTATTGAACCGATCATGCTCAACGGTGCGTTCCAGGGCATTGTCGGCGCCGACCTGTCGGTGAACTTCATCCAGGAAATGCTCCTCGCTGCCAACCAGAAACTGTACAGCGGCGCCGGGCAGATGGCCCTGATCGGCGGCAACGGCCGGATCGTCGCCTACACCAAGGACCCGAGCAAATTCGGCGAGAAGGTCAGCGACATTCTCGACGCCGAGCAGATCGCCAACATGGCCAATCTCAAGCGCGGCGAAGTCACCTACTCGGTCAACAAGGACAAGGGCCGCATCGAGTTGTACCTGCCGTTCGGCATCGGCCAGACCGACGCCCGCTGGACCTTGATGCTGCAATTGCCGCTGAACGCAGTGATGGCGGATCTGCAGAAACTCCAGGCCGACCTTGATGCCCAGCGCAAATCCGATACGTTCGGCATGGCCATGGTCGGTCTGATCATCGCAGGCGTCGGCCTATTGGTGATCTGGCTGGTGGGCCACGGTATCGCCCGACCGCTCAAGCAAATGGTCGCCATGCTGGATGACATTGCCAAGGGTGAAGGCGATCTGACCCGTCGCTTGAGCAGTGATCGCAGCGACGAACTGGGTTCGATTGCCAAGGGTTTCAACACCTTCCTCGCCAAGCTGCAGGCGATGATCACGCAGGTGGTGACGTCGGTGCAGAGCGTCAGCGATTCCTCCGAACACACCGCCGACATCGCCATTCGCACCAACATCGGCATTCAGAAACAAATGGCCGAGATCGATCAGGTCGCCACCGCCGTGCAGGAAATGACCGCGACTGCGCAAGACGTCGCGCGCAACGCCACCCAGGCCGCGCAAGCCGCCAGCCACGCGGATCAGGCGGCCGGACAAGGCATGCAGATTGTCCGTGACACCTCGAATTCGATTGGCGTGCTGGCGGTGGAAATCGGCAAGGCCGTGGACGTGGTGCAGACCCTGGCCAAGGACAGCGAGAACATCAACGCGATCCTCACTGCCATTCGCGGGATCGCCGAACAGACCAACCTGTTGGCGCTGAACGCGGCGATCGAAGCGGCGCGTGCCGGCGAACAGGGGCGCGGCTTTGCGGTGGTGGCGGACGAGGTGCGCAATCTGGCGCAGAAGACGCAGAAGGCCACCGAAGAAATCCAGACCATGATCCAGCAACTGCAACAGGGTACCCGCGACGTGGTGCGGGTCATGGAAGACAGTCAGAGCCGCACCGACGAAAGCGTGCAGCACGCGGCGAAAGCCGCGCAAGCGCTGGAGACGATTACCCAGGCGGTGTCGGTGATCAACGACATGAACACGCAGATCGCCAGCGCGGCAGAAGAGCAGAGCGCGGTGGCGGATGACATCAACCGCAATGTGATCAATATCGGCCAGGTGGCGAATGAAGTGGCGGGGGGTGCGGATGAGTCGAGTTCGGCGAGTGCCGATCTGACCAAGCTGGCGGAACAGCAGCGGCGGTTGATCAACCAGTTCAAGGTCTGATCCGAAATCGCCTTCGCGAGCAGGCTCGCTCCCACAGTTGAAATGCATTCCAATGTGGGAGCGAGCCTGCTCGCGAAGGGGCCCGCACGGACAATGCATCAACCCGGGGTCAGACACTCCGGCCCGTTGAGTTTCGGATCATTCACCAGGTTCGCCAACACCCGCTCGCGCAATGCGGCAGGTTCACTGGCCAGCAAGCCCTGCAACACATGCAGCGGCGTCTCGGGATCGAGCCAGGCCGCTTGCCCCGCCTCATCGAGAATCAGCGGTCGACGCTGACTGGCCGCCGGCTGAGTGATCACTGCCGCGCTCAGCCACACCTGCTCCTGCACCGGATACGCCTCCCAGATCGCCGCGAAAAACAGCGAAGAGCCCTCCCCCGGCGTCAACCAGTACGGGCGCTTGCGCACGGTGCCGCGCCATTCGTAGAAACCATTGGCCGGCAGCAGGCAGCGACGCAGGCGCAGCGCTTCGCGAAACATCGGTTGTTCGGCCACCGTCTCGGCGCGGGCATGTGCGGGGGTTTTCGACAGATCGGTCAGCCACGGCGGCGTCAGGCCCCAACGGGCGCGGGCCAGCGTGCGCTGGCCGTCGACCTCGGCACGCAGCATCAACACCGAATCATTGGGGGAAATGTTCCACTGCGCCTGCTGATCGGCGGGAAAACCAGGCAGGGCCGCGAAGTCACGGTTCCAGCGAAACAGGGCATAACGTCCACACATGGGGCAACACGACTCAGAAGTAAAACGAACGCCAGCCTAACAGACCAACGTGCCGGGGAAGCTCTCCGGTTCATCGCCGGGCAGCGGCAGCGCGGCATTGTACGCGGTGATCAGCTCGCGGGCGTACTCGGCCTGATCGTTATCGACAGACAATCCCAGCAATCCGAAGATCGGCAACTCGCCCGTACCACCGAGCAGATCGCGGCCGACCAGATGCGCCTCGATGCCTTCGCTGGCAAGCATGCCCTTGAGCATTTCGCCTTCCATCAGGTTTTCCGGCTCGTAGATTCGCTGCATGGGCGCCCCTCACTCGTTTTCGCTGAAGACTTCCAGAAACCAGTCCTCGCCGTGAACCTGCAACACAAACGTGATCGGTCGACAACACACCTGACAGTCCTCGATGTAGGTCTGATCGCCGCCGGACAGATCGACAGTCGTTTCGACTTCCTCACCACAATACGGACATTCGTACAGTGCGCTCTCCAGCATCGCGGTCTCCCAAGTGACTTGTGCGTATAATCGCCGGTCTATTTGCAGGGCTATTTTTGTCTGGCTACTTTTTCAGACCGTGCCCCGCGGCTTTTCGATCAAAACCTTTACTTACCCTAGCCGTTTCCAACAAGAGAGCATGATGGGCGAATTCGATGCCATCCGACCTTACGACGACAGCGAAGTACCTGTGGTACTGGCAAGACTGCTCGGCGACAAGGCGTTTCTAGATATCCTCACCCACTTCCGCTTCCCGCGTTTTGCCGGTGCCTTCGGCTGGATGCTCAAACCACTTATAGCCCATCGGCTGCGTCGTGAGTTCGCCGGCGTGACTTCGGTGGCGACTTTGCAGGACAAGGTCGAGTCCTACGTCGACCACACCATCGAGCGCGCCACCGATGGCGTGACCTACACCGGGGTCGAGCAATTCAAGTCCGGCAGCGCTTATCTGTTCATCGCCAACCACCGCGACATCGTGATGGACCCGGCCTTCGTCAACTACGCCGTGTACCACGCCGGCCTGCCGACGCCGCGCATCGCGATTGGCGACAACCTGCTGCAGAAGCCGTTTGTCAGCGACCTGATGCGCCTGAACAAGAGCTTCATCGTGCACCGTTCGATCACCGGCCGTCGCGAAAAAATGGCCGCGTACCAGCTGCTGTCGGCGTACATCAACCACTCGATCCGCAACGATTGCGCCTCGATCTGGATCGCTCAGGCCGAAGGCCGGGCCAAGGACGGCGATGACCGTACCGAGTCGGCGATCCTCAAGATGTTCCACATGAGCCGCAAGGACGAGCCGTTCGGCGAAGTCATCCAGTCGCTGAACCTGACCCCGGTGTCGATCAGCTACGAATACGACCCGTGCGATCAGGCCAAGGCCCGCGAGCTGTACATCCGCGCCACCACAGGCACCTACGCCAAGGCGCCGGGCGAGGATGACGTGAGCATTGCCAAGGGCATCACCGGCTACAAGGGCCGGGTGCACGTGAACTTCGCCGCGCCGATCAGCGAGCTGTTCGAAGACACCAAGCAATTGGCGGTCGAGATGGACAAGCAGATTCTCGGCGGTTACCGCCTGTTCCCGGTGCATTACCTGGCGTACGCGCAGTGGGCCGATGCCGATCCGCAACTGAACGTGCCGAAAGCGGCCGAGGTGTTCCCGGCAGATGAACTGGCCAAGGCACAGGAAGAATGGCAGAGCCGACTGGACGCCTGCCCTGAAGAGCACCGTCCGTATCTGGTGCTGCAATATGCGACGCCGGTGCGCAATCAGTACCGGGTCAAGGCTGGATTGCCGCTGTAAGCACGCATAGCGGAGCCTTTGTGGCGAGGCGATTTATCCCCTCGCCACAGGGTTTTGCATTCGCGTCAGAAACGCGTGCTGATCCAGGAGACGATCAGGGCCAGGCCGAGGCAGGCAAAACCAAAACGGTAGAAGAACCGGTTCATGCGCAACGTCGCCCAGTCCAGAATCGGCTCGGCGTTCGGTTGGGCCTGACGTTGAGCGGCGATGCTGGCCATGGCGCGTTGTTCCCGGCGGCGGGTCGCGTGCAGCAGCCAACTGCCCGGGAAGGCCAGTGCCAGCGCCAGCAGGTTGATCAATTTGGCGGGATGGGCGGTAAACAGCGTCATCAAGTGCAGCGACATCACAGACCTCGGAACTGAATCGGTGTGGCAGACGCCCGTTCGACGACTGCGGCGCGGATTCTACCGAAACCCTCCTGCACTGCCCTAGCCTTTGCGACAAATAACCTGACAATCGACCGATGGCTGTCCTGTGTCACTGCTTCGTCATTTGGATCGGCCACCATGCGCGCCTCGAAACACACATGGAACGCGACATGCTTCACGCAGAAAACCAGGATCGCCTGTACCTCATCACCCCGACCGACGAACAACAGAGCCTCGTCGGCAGCCTCGCCTTCAATGTTCAGGATCGTCATTGGCTGGTGTATTGCGCCCTCGGCGGGCATCAACATGCGGATTTGCCGGAGGCTGATCTGCTGACGGGTGTGAGTGTTCTCGACTTCTATTCACAAGCCGCCTGAACAACCCAAATCCCCTTGTGGGAGCGGGCTTGCTCGCGAAGGCGTCGTGTTATTCAACACTGATTTCGACTGGCCCACCGCCTTCGCGAGCAAGCCCACTCCCACAGAGGAATTGTGCAGACTCGAACTCTGTGGCCGCAAAAAAGCCCGGGGCCATTGCTGGCACCGGGCTTTTTTACAGCTGCCGAAAAGCTTATTCGGCGAGGATCTGACCCACGGTCGGATCCTTGAACAGACGGGTCAAGGCGTCGCTCAACACGTCGCTGACCAGCTTGGTGTTGGTTTCCTGGTTCGGCGCCATGCCGAAACGCTGGTCCAGCGAAGCACCGTAACGGCCGCTGTAACGACGGTTGCCGCTCTGCACGTCCGAACGGAAGGTCGCGCCGATGGTAGCCTCGGTCACGTACATGCCTTCTTTGGGCGACTGGTACTTCAGCTCGGTCAGGGTCACGGTCAGCTGCGGCGCGTTCATCGCGTTGCTGGTCGGGGTGAAGCCGAGCAGACGCACGGCGGCTTCAGCCTGAGCCTGCAACTTGGGCAGGATCTGCTCGCGCTGCACGGTGATGGCGCTGGTTTCCGGGTACAGGCCGCCACGGGTGCCGAGGGTTGGCGACGGACGACCGTCAACCACGCGCACCACCACTTGCTGGCCATGACCGACCGGCGCCAGCTGCGTGGTCAGCTTCGGTTCCGGGCTCAGTTGTTGCGGGCTGTGGGCGCAGCCAACCAGCGTCAAACTGGTCACAGTGATCAAACCGAACAACAGGCGTTGCAACATGCTCTTTTCTCCAGAATCAGGCACAAACAGGCCGGCAGTATAGCGGTGGGCCACTGTGGGTCACCAGCACTCGACAGTGAATACTCAAATGTCTGACACAGCCTTGGGAAAGCGGTTCCTGTCACAGATTATTCACCGCCCATACACCTTGACGTCACGGCCCTTTGACAACCTTCAAAGGAGTCCTCCAACAAGGTACTCGACCATGCGTTATCTGATCTCGTTGTTCGCCCCGCGTCCGTTGCACCGCAGCTTCGCCCTGCTCGACCGCAACGGCCACTGCCAGGCATTCAAGCAGTGCAGCCTGCAGCCAATGGGCGACGGCTGGGTGGAAATCGAAGAAATCCGCCTCAACTGGTTGCATCAGCCATTGCCCGCCAGCGCCCGCGTCATGGCGTCGCAGCCCCGCGCACGGGTGCAGGCGATGTTGAGCATCTGACCGGATGCCTAATAAAAGTCATTAAACACGAGCAACTGCCCGCATTTCTTCGATACAATCTCCCCCCGATTATAAGGACGTCTCCTGATCGGGCCCCGCAACAGCGTCAATGCGCTTGCATCGACATCAAAATCGCCCACAGAGAGCCGCCCACACAGATCGAGTGAAGTTGGCGCGCTTGCCTGTTCTTCCGGCAAAAACCCCGCTTTTCGCGAATCTGCAGAGCTGTCATGACGCTCGGCCACCGCGTTGTTTTGCCCTTGCGGGCAAGGTGCCAGGCCTGGACAGCCCTTTTTTGAGGTTCACGTCTTCAAAAGAGCGTGAAAAAAACGGGTTTTCACAACTTCACAAGAGTGTGGCGAGCAAATGAAAAGTTTTGCGTCTGAACATGCACCATTAGCGTCTGAAACAGCCCAACGACACGGGACCGGGTATACCTCGAATATCGGAGCCTGAAGCCTGTCCGCTACGGATTTGGTTGCACAAAAACGGATGTCTCGACCATAAGTCGAATTGCCAGCCGCGTGCTGAAATGAGTTCATGGAGCTCTTGAAGCCAGGCCGCACGCATCCGTCGAAGTTGCGAAAAATTGCGAAGATTCGGACATGGCGAACCTGGCCATGGGTATCTGGGGCGCAACTGACCTGCCCCGTCACTCCCTGGCAGCCATGCCGACAATTTGGTGCTGCAGATTTTGGAGACGCGTTAAATGGCGCATAACGAAGCAGTCGACGTAGTTCTGGTTGGGGCCGGCATCATGAGTGCCACCCTGGCAGTACTGCTCAAAGAGCTCGACCCGGCGATCAAGCTGGAAGTCGTCGAGTTGATGGATTCCGGTGCGGCGGAGAGTTCCAACCCGTGGAACAACGCCGGTACCGGCCACGCCGGCCTGTGCGAGCTGAACTACACGCCGCAAGCGGCCGACGGCAGCGTCGACATCAAGAAAGCCGTGCACATCAACACCCAGTTCGAAGTGTCCAAGCAGTTCTGGTCATACCTGACGAAGAAAGGCACCTTTGGCTCGTGCAAATCCTTCATCAGCCCGGTGCCGCACCTGAGCTTCGTGCAGGGTGACAAAGGCGTTTCCTTCCTCAAGGAACGTTTTGACGTGCTGCACAAGCATCACGCGTTCTCCGATATGGAGTACACCGAAGACAAGGCCAAAATGGCCGAGTGGATGCCGCTGATGATGCCGGGCCGCTCGCCGGATGAAGTGCTGGCCGCCACCCGCGTGATGAACGGCACCGACGTCAACTTCGGCGCCCTGACCAATCAGTTGCTCAAGCACCTGACCAGCGCTCCCGACACCCAGGTCAAATACTGCAAGCGCGTGACCGGCCTCAAGCGTAACGGCGCCGGCTGGACCGTCAGCATCAAGGACGTCAACAGCGGCAGCAGCCGTGAAGTCGATGCCAAGTTTGTTTTCCTCGGCGCTGGCGGTGCGGCGCTGCCGTTGCTGCAGGCTTCGGGCATCGAAGAAAGCAAAGGCTTCGGCGGCTTCCCGATCAGCGGCCAGTGGCTGCGTTGCGACAACCCGGAAGTGGTCAAACAGCACCAGGCCAAGGTTTACAGCCAGGCCGCAGTGGGTTCGCCACCGATGTCGGTGCCACACCTGGACACCCGCGTGGTCGACGGCAAGAAATCCCTGCTGTTCGGACCATACGCCGGTTTCACCACCAAGTTCCTCAAGCACGGCTCCTTCATGGACCTGCCGATGTCGGTGCGCGCCGGCAACATCGGGCCGATGCTGGCCGTGGCGAAAAACAACATGGACCTGACCAAGTACTTGGTCAGCGAAGTGATGCAATCGATGGAGCAGCGCCTGGATTCGCTGCGCCGCTTCTACCCCGAGGCGAAAGCCGAAGACTGGCGCCTGGAAGTGGCCGGTCAGCGGGTGCAGATCATCAAGAAAGACCCGAAAAAGGGCGGCATCCTGCAATTCGGTACCGAACTGGTCGCGGCCAAGGACGGCTCCCTCGCCGCCCTGCTCGGCGCTTCGCCAGGTGCTTCGGTAACCGTTTCAATCATGCTGGAACTGATCGAGAAATGCTTCCCGGCCAAGGCCAAGGGTGAATGGGCTGCCAAACTGGCCGAGATCTTCCCGGCCCGCGAGAAAGTCCTGGAGACCGATGCTGCGCTGTATCGCAAGATCAACACGCAGAACAACATCGCGCTGGAACTGGTTGAAGAAAGCAGCGAGACCCCAAGCTTCGCTTGATCACGCCGCATGAAAAACGCCCCGTACTCAGTGAGTGCGGGGCGTTTTTTTTAGTCAGCCACAAAATCCATGGTGTGAGTTACATCGCTTTCGCGAGCAAGCCCGCTCCCACATTTTGATCTCTGTTGCCACACATCTTGTGTACACAGGAGATCCACCGTGGGAGCGGGCTTGCTCGCGAAGGGCTCAGAACCAATACCAGCCTATCCGGCAAAAATCTGTTGAGCCAACGGTCAGGTGCGGGACTTTTCGATCAGCTCGATGTAGTCCGGCGCATTGCGCTGATCCGCGATCAGGTCAACGAAGGTCTTGCCCTGCTCGTCTTTGCCATCAACGTCATAACCGGCCTCGACGAAGAAGCCCAGAAAGCGCTCGAAGTCGTCGATGCGCAGGCCACGGTAAGCCTTGATCAGTTTGTGCAGCGACGGCGAAGTGGCGTCGACCGGCTCAAAATCGAGGAACAGCTTGATCTGCTCATCGCCGATCTCGTCACCAATCACCTGTTTCTTATCTTTACGCATTGCCGACTCCAGCTCGCAGACATTACACGGGGCGGGCAGTTTACCCCTGCCCGGGCGCCCGGCTCAACGCGATCGAACGGCCCCGGTGTGCAAATCGGCCCAGATATGGCCGTTGGCGTAACCGAGGAACTGCACATACACCGTGTCGTTGCGCAGCAGATCGATCACCACCCGGTACTGGGCCAGCGGGTAATACAGCGTCAGGGTTTTGCGCTTGTCGTCGTACACCGGTTTTTTCAGGCTTTTGCTTTCGCCATCGAAGTTGAGCAGGACCTGCGTGATGGTCGCGCCCTTGTTCAGGGACTTGCCCTTGAGGCGGATCATCAGCGGCGAAGTGACCGGGATCGGTTGCTGATTGGACTGGCGCTGTGCGCCGACCACCACGGAATAATCGGTGACTTGCAGCAATTGTTGCTGTTCCGGTTCAGCATCGCGCAGGGTCAGGTCGTCCGGCGGCAGGAATTGGCTATGCATCGGCGCGGCGGCCAGCGGCAGGCTGAGGGTCAGCAAGAGGGCGGCAAAGCTGCGGGTCAGAAGGCGCATGACTGGCTCCGGAGGGCGGGGCCGAGCACTCTAGCATGGGTATCGCGGATGGATCAGCACACACAAAACAACAGTGGGAGCGAGCCTGCTCGCGAAAGCGGTGTGTCAGCTTTCAATGATGCTGACTGACACGACGCCTTCGCGAGCAAGCCCGCTCCCACAGGGGGATGCTGCAGGGTTCTTACATGCCTTTAACGGCAAAGATCCCGTTGGCGTTGCGCCAGTAGCCTTTGTAGTCCATGCCGTAACCGAAGATGTAACGGTCAATGCACGGCAGGCCGACGAAGTCTGCTTTCAGATCAGGACGCGCCTTGCGGTCGTGATCCTTGTCGATCAGCACAGCGGTGTGCACCTTGCGCGCGCCAGCGTGTTTGCAGAAGTCGATGATTGCGCCCAGGGTGTGACCTTCGTCGAGGATGTCATCGATGATCAGCACGTCACGGTCGATGAACGAAACTTCCGGCTTGGCCTTCCAGAACAGGTCGCCACCGCTGGTTTCATTGCGATAACGCGTGGCGTGCAGGTAGGACGCTTCCAGCGGGAACTGCAGGTGAGTCAGCAGCTTGCCGGAGAAGATCAGGCCGCCGTTCATCACGCAGAACACCACCGGGTTGCTGTCAGCCAGTTGTTCGTTGATTTGTGCACCGACACGGGCGATGGCCGCCTCGACTTCAGATTCGGTGTACAGGCAGTCAGCCTCTCGCATGATTTGACGGATATGCTCGAGATCAGCGGACATGGCGCTCTCCAGGGGGTGGCGGAATTGGAAAAGCGGGCAAAGGTACGCATCCATCGAGGCCGAATCAAGCCTTTATGGACTAACGTACTGTATGTCCTATAGGACATCACCCTCGGATAGATTAATCTAGGCCGGTTTTTTTGCCTGCCGCCGGAGTTTTTCCATGCCCATCCTCGAGATCCGCCATCCGCTGATCCGCCATAAACTCGGCCTGATGCGCCGCGCTGACATCAGCACCAAGAATTTCCGTGAGCTTGCTCAGGAAGTCGGCGCCCTGTTGACCTATGAAGCTACAAAAGATTTGCCGCTGGAGTCCTACGATATTGCAGGCTGGTGCGGCACCGTGTCGGTCGAGAAAATCGCCGGCAAGAAGATCACCGTCGTGCCGATCCTGCGCGCCGGTATCGGCATGCTCGAAGGCGTGCTGAGCCTGATCCCGGGGGCCAAGGTTTCCGCTGTGGGCGTTGCCCGCAACGAAGAGACCCTGCAAGCGCACACCTATCTGGAGAAACTGGTTCCAGAAATCGACGAACGGCTGGCGATGATCATCGACCCGATGCTCGCCACCGGCAGCTCGATGGTTGCGACCATCGACCTGCTGAAAAAGGCTGGCTGCAAGGATATCCGCGCGATGGTGCTGGTTGCCGCGCCGGAAGGTATTGCTGCAGTAGAAAAAGCTCACCCGGACGTGACCATCTATACCGCGTCCATCGATGAGCGCTTGAACGAGCACGGCTACATCATTCCTGGGCTTGGCGATGCGGGTGACAAGATCTTCGGCACCAAGCAGAAGGACGCGTAACCATGCAGCAAGAGTTCAACGATCCGCTCTGGCGTACGGTGTTGTCCGGCGCCCAGATGCTGTTCGTGGCTTTCGGCGCTCTGGTGCTGATGCCGCTGATCACGGGCCTGGACCCGAACGTGGCACTGTTCACCGCAGGTCTGGGAACGATCCTGTTCCAGATCGTCACCGGGCGTCAGGTGCCGGTGTTCCTCGCGTCGAGCTTCGCTTTCATCACCCCGATCATTCTCGCCAAGGGCCAGTTCGGCCTCGCCGCGACCATGGGCGGCGTGATGGCAGCCGGTTTCGTCTACACCTTCCTGGGCCTGGCCGTGAAGATCAAGGGCACAGGCTTCATTGACCGTCTGTTGCCGCCCGTGGTGATTGGCCCGGTGATCATTTCCATCGGCCTGGCCATGGCGCCGATTGCCGCGAACATGGCGATGGGCAAGGCTGGCGACGGTTCCGAACTGATCCACTACCAGACCGCGATGATGATCTCGATGCCGGCGCTGCTGACCACGTTGATCGTGGCAGTGTTCGGCAAAGGCATCTTCCGTCTGGTGCCGATCATTTCCGGCGTGCTGGTCGGTTTCGCCATGTCGTTCTATTTCGGCGTGGTCGATACCGCGAAGATTGCCGCTGCGCCATGGTTTGCGATTCCGCACTTCACCGCGCCGGAGTTCAACTGGCAGGCGATTCTGTTCATTGTTCCGGTGGCGTTGGCTCCGGCCATCGAGCACATCGGCGGCGTGATCGCCGTGGGCAGCGTGACCGGTCGCGATTACCTGAAGAAGCCAGGCCTGCACCGCACCCTGCTCGGTGACGGTATCGCCACCACCGCAGCCGGCCTGTTCGGCGGACCGCCAAACACCACCTACGCCGAAGTGACTGGCGCGGTGATGCTGACCAAGAACTACAACCCGAAAATCATGACCTGGGCGGCGATCTTCGCCATCACCCTGGCGTTCATCGGCAAGTTCGGCGCGCTGCTGCAAAGCATTCCAGTGCCGGTGATGGGCGGGATTCTGTGCCTGTTGTTCGGCTCGATCGCGGCGGTGGGGATGAACACCCTGATCCGTCACAAGATCGACCTGGGCGAGGCGCGCAATCTGGTGATCGTTTCGGTGACGCTGGTATTCGGTATCGGCGGTGTGCTGGTCGGCACCGGCACTGGCCCGGACGACTTCGGCCTCAAAGGCATCGCGCTGTGCGCGGTGGTGGCGATTGCGCTGAACCTGATTCTGCCGGGTAATGATGGCTGGAAGAACAAGAAGGCGGATGAACCGCTGATCTAAGGTTTTAGATCCTTGTTGTCTGACCGATAGCATTCGCGAGCAAGCCCGCTCCCACCTGGATCACGCTGTACCGGTGGGAGCGGGCTTGCTCGCGAAGCTTTTGACTTTTAAAGGGCCAACGGCGCTCGTTCACACAAGGTGGCCAACGCCTTCGCCCATTGCGGGTCGTCATTCAGGCACGGCACCAGCACCAACTCCTCGCCCCCTGCTTCGCGAAACTGTTCCTTGCCGCGATCACCGATCTCTTCCAGTGTCTCGATGCAATCGGCGACAAACGCCGGGCACATCACCAGAATCTTCTTCACCCCGTTTTTTGCCAGCTCATCGAGCCGCGCTTCGGTGTAGGGTTCGATCCACTTGGCTCGCCCCAGCCGCGACTGAAACGACACCGACCATTTGCCATCGGCAACGCCCGCGCGCTTGGCGAACTCGGCTGCCGTACGCAAACACTGGGCGCGGTAGCAGGTGGCGAGGACTGCCGGCGAAGCATTCTTGCAGCAGTCCGCGTTTTTGAAGCAGTGCTTGCCGGTCGGATCGAGCTTGGTCAGGTGCCGCTCGGGCAAACCGTGGAAGCTCAGCAGCAAATGATCGTAGTCCTGCTGCAAATGCGGTTTCGCACTGGCAACCAAGGCGTCGAGGTATTCCGGCTGATCGTAAAACGGTTGCAGGATCGAGAGTTTCACATCGAGTTTATGCTCGCGGATCACCCGCTTGGCCTCTTCGATCACCGTGGTGGTGGTGCTGTCGGCGAACTGTGGATAAAGCGGCGCCAGGGTAATGCGCTTGTGCCCCGCAGCCACCAACTGCAGCAACTTCGTTGCAATCGACGGTTCGCCATAACGCATCGCCAGTTCCACCGGACCATGGGACCACTGCGAGGTCATCTGTTGTTGCAGGCGACGGCTGAGCACCACCAGTGGCGAGCCCTCCTCCCACCAGATCGAGGCGTAGGCGTGGGCCGATTGCTCGGGACGCTTGATCAGGATCAGCGACACCAACAGACGCCGCACCGGCCACGGCAGGTCGATCACATACGGGTCCATCAGAAATTGATTGAGGTAGCTGCGTACATCGGCCACCGAGGTAGAGGCCGGAGAACCCAGGTTGACCAGAAGCAAGGCGTGATCGGTCATGCATCGTCCTATTTCAAAGGCGGCCGGAGAGCTCATCCAGGGCCGCGCGCAAATCCGTGAACTGGAAAGTGAAACCCGCTTCCAGCAAGCGTGCCGGCATGGCCCGTTGGCCACCCAGCAACAACAATGACATTTCGCCAAGCCCGACTTTCAGCGCCAGTGCCGGCATCGGCATGAATGCCGGGCGGTGCAACACACTGCCCAATGTCTTGGCAAACTCGCGATTGCGCACCGGTTTCGGTGCGCAGGCATTATAAGGACCGCTCGCCTGATTGCGGTGCAGAAGAAAATCAATCAGGCCGATTTGGTCTTCGATGTGTATCCACGGCATCCACTGCCGGCCATTGCCCAGCGGCCCGCCCAGCCCAAGTTTGTACGGCAGCAACAGCCGCGACAAAAAGCCGCCCTCGGCCGACAGCACCAGCCCGGTTCGCACCAGCACCACACGAATGCCCTGTGCTTCGGCACGTTGCGCGGTCTCCTCCCAGGCGATGCACAACTGGCTGGCGAAATCGTCGATCACCGGCGGCGAATCTTCTGTCAGCTCACGTTCACCGCCGTCGCCGTACCAGCCGACTGCCGAGCCAGAGATCAGCAGCTGCGGTTTCTGCTCGCGTGTTTCCAGCCAGGCCAGCAGCGTTTCGGTCAGGGTGATGCGGCTGCTCCACAACAACGCCTTGCGCCGGTGGGTCCATGGCCGATCAGCAATCGGCGCGCCGGCCAGGTTGATGATCGCGTCCAGCGGCTCGTTACCGAGATCTTCCAGACGCGCAACTCCACGGACCTGAGCACCACAGATTTTCGCGACTGTTTCCGGGCGCCGACTCCACACCGTCAACTGGTGCCCCTGCCCTGACCAATAGCGACAGAGCTGACGACCTATCAAACCAGTACCGCCGGTCAGCAATATGCGCATGACATCTTCCTCGCGTGGCGTTTTACCCGGATCACTAGTCTATTTTTATAAGCAGGGATCTTTTCTATCGGGCAGGCTCTATTGTTTAACAATAGGCCAAGCTGTCAGAACGAGAACGCTAGAAGTTATACCAAAAAACAAAATTGTACAGGTTTCAATCACGGCGTAGTCTGTACAGAAAGGTAAACGAGGCCCCTATGACTGTACCTATCGCAATCATCGGCACCGGCATCGCCGGACTCTCCGCCGCGCAGGCGCTGACAGAGACCGGACATACCGTCCAGCTCTTCGACAAAAGCCGCGGCAGCGGCGGACGCATGTCGAGCAAACGCAGCGACGCCGGTTCTCTGGACATGGGCGCGCAATATTTCACGGCCCGCGACCGACGCTTCGTCACCGAGGTGCAACGCTGGCAAAGCCTGGGTTGGGTCGCCGAATGGCAACCGCAGCTCTACACCTATCAGGGCGGGCAACTGAACCTGTCGCCGGACGAGCAGACCCGCTGGGTCGGCACGCCGCGCATGAGCGCCATTACCCGTGGTTTGCTCAACGGCCTGGAAGTGCATTTCGCCTGCCGCATCACTGAAGTCTTTCGCGGTGAAGAACATTGGCATCTGCAGGACGCGGAAGGTTTCACTCACGGCCCCTTCAGCCATGTCGTGATCGCCACCCCGGCACCGCAAGCCACCGCCTTGCTGGCCGCCGCACCGAAACTCGCCGGCGCCGCAGCCGGGGTGAAGATGGACCCGACCTGGGCCGTCGCCCTCGCCTTCGATACGCCGCTGGATACCCCGATCGAAGGTTGCTTTGTGCAGGACAGCCCCCTCGACTGGCTGGCACGCAACCGCAGCAAACCGGGACGCGATACCACCTGCGACACTTGGGTGCTGCACGCCAGCAGTGCCTGGAGCCGGCAGCATATCGACCTGCCCAAGGAAGCGGTGATCGAGCAACTGCACGGTGCTTTTGCCGAACTGCTGCACAGCGCCATGCCCGCCCCGACCTTCAGCCTCGCCCACCGCTGGCTCTATGCACGGCCTGCCACCGGCCACGAATGGGGCACATTGGCCGATGCCGATCTGGGCCTGTATGCCTGCGGCGACTGGTGTCTGTCAGGGCGCGTCGAAGGGGCCTGGCTCAGCGGTCAGGAAGCCGCGCGCCGCTTGCACGAGAACCTGCAGTGAACCGCATCAATCCGCAAAAACTGCTGCTGTCGAAGTGGACAGCAGCCCACCCGCAAAATCGTGAGAAGCACTTTCTGGTGACCGAACTGATCCGCGACGAGGACGGTACGGTGCTGGAGATCGAATTGCAGGCGGTGCTCACGCAGCGCGCCGAGCGCCTCGATTGGCAGACGCTGAAGAACAACGATCACTGGCTACTGGGCTGGAAATAGCCCCCCCATCCCTCATGGGAGCGGGCTTGCTGGCGAAAGCGGTGAGTCAGTCACATCAATCCAGCCGACCTGACGCCTTCGCGAGCAAGCCCGCTCCCACGGCCAATAATGTAAACCCGGAAAAACTTATACAAATGAGTTGACTTGTACACGTACGAATCTATGCTGATTGAAAGTTGTACAGAAATAACAACCTGTACAGGAATAGATTCGAGGTGTGCATGTCCGACCTTACTGTCTCCCGGCCAAAAATCGCCATCAGCGCCTGCCTGATGGGCGCCGAAGTGCGCTACAACGGTGGGCACAAGGAATCGCGGCTGTGCAGCCGCACCCTTGTCGAGTATTTCGAGTTCGTCCCGGTGTGCCCCGAAGTCGCCATTGGCCTGGGCATTCCTCGCGAGCCGATCAGGCTGGTGGGGAATCCGGACACCCCCGAAGCCATCGGCACCGTCAACCCGCACATCAATGTCACCGAACCGCTGGCCGCCTACGGCAAGCGAATGGCTGGCGAACTTGATGGCATCTGCGGCTACATTTTCATGCAGCAATCGCCCTCGTGCGGTCTGGAACGGGTCAAGGTCTATCACGCCAACGGCGCACCGGTGAACGGCGGCGGCCGTGGCATTTATGCCCAGGCGTTCTGCGCGCAGCATCCGGACCTGCCGGTGGAAGAAGCCGGGCGCCTCAACGATCCGGTGCTGCGGGAAAACTTCATCACCCGCGTACTCGCCTACAGCGAATGGCAGCAAGTGCTGAAACAGGGTTTGAGCCGCCGCGCACTGACCGAATTCCACTCGCGCTACAAATACCTGCTGATGGCCCACAACCCGGAGCAGTACAAGGCCCTGGGCAAACTGTTGGGCAACATGGGCCTGACCGATCCGGTCGAACTCGGCCCGCGCTACTTCAGCGAATTGATGAGTGCGCTGAAGAAATGCGCCACCCGCCGCACCCACAGCAATGTCCTGCAGCACATCAGCGGTTATCTGAAGCGGGCGATCAGCGCCGCCGACAAACAGGAAATGCAGCATGTCATCGGCCAGTACCGTCACGGCATCGTGCCGCTGGTGGTGCCGCTGACGTTGCTCAAACACCACTTTCGCCAACACCCGGATCCGTACATTGCGCAACAGGTCTACCTGCAGCCGCATCCGGAAAACCTCAGCCTGCGAAACGCCATTTGATGAACGACACACTCGACACCAGCGCCCAGGAAGACCTCGGCGCCGACTTCAAGAAAGCCCTCGACGAGGGTTGGCTGCCGATCCGCGAGGTCGCGCGGCAGACCGGCGTCAACGCAATCACCCTGCGCGCCTGGGAGCGCCGTTATGGGCTGATCGTGCCGCAACGCACGCCCAAGGGCCATCGCCTGTACTCCAGCGAGCATGTGCAACGGATCCTGACCATTCTCACCTGGCTCAACCGGGGCGTGGCGGTCAGTCAGGTCAAACCGCTGCTCGACACGCCGCAAGCCTTCACCGAAACGGTGGAGAACGACTGGCAACGCCTGCATCACGCCCTGCTCAACGCCGTCACCCAGCTCAACGAACGTAACCTCGACGACAGCATCAACCAGGCCATGGCCCTGTATCCACCGCGCACCCTGTGCGAGCAATTGCTGCTGCCGCTGCTGGCCGAACTTGAACAGCGCTGGCAAGGCCAGTTCGGGGCGCAGATGGAGCGGGTGTTCTTTTATTCGTGGTTACGCAGCAAATTCGGCGCACGCATCTACCATAACAATCGGCAACTACACGCTGCGCCGCTGCTGTTGATCAATCACTCCGACCTGCCACTGGAACCGCACCTGTGGCTATGCGCGTGGCTGATCAGCAGTGCCGATTGCCCGGTGCAAGTGTTCGACTGGCCGCTACCGGCCGGAGAACTGGCGCTGGCGGTCGAGCATCTGCAAGCGCGTGGCGTACTGCTGTATTCGAGCAAGGCGATGAACTTGGCGCAGTTGCCAAAACTGCTGAATGGCGTCAGTGCTCCGAAAATGCTGGTCGGACCAACGGTATGCATCCACCAGACCGAGTTGTCCGTAATAACCCGTGAGATCGCTGATTTGTCCCTGGCCGAAGATCCGCTCTCGGCACATCAGGCACTCGTTCAGCGTGGGCTGATTTAATGGAAACCGCGATGCAATTGATCTGGCTGCGCAGCGACTTGCGCCAACATGACAACACCGCCCTCGCCGCCGCCGCAGCGCGCGGCCCGACGGTTGCCGTGTATCTGTTGAGCCCGCAGCAGTGGCGCGAGCATGACGACGCCGCGTGCAAGGTCGACTTCTGGCTGCGTAATCTGCGTGAACTGAGCGCACGCCTCGGTGAACTGAACATTGCGTTGCTGCTGCGCACAGCTGCTCATTGGGATCAGGCCCCGGCCGTGCTGCTCGAACTATGCCGGCAACTGAACATCGAGGCCGTGCACGCCAACGAAGAATACGGCGTCCACGAAAGCCGTCGTGATGCGGCGGTGGCCCAGGCCCTGAACACCAAAGGCATCGCTTTTCACAGTTATCTTGACCAACTGTTGTTCAAACCCGGCACGGTACTGACCAAGACCGAGACCTACTTTCAGGTGTTCAGCCAGTTCCGCAAGGTGTGCTACGAGCGCCTGCATCGCTCGATGCCTGCGCTGGTAAAAGCACCCGGCAAACAGGCGCAGCTCAACATCGCCAGCGATCCGGTGCCTGATTCGATCGAAGGTTTTGCAACACCAAGTGGGTCATTGCGCGCCCTGTGGCCGGCCGGCGAACAGGAAGCCCGGCGCCGTCTCGATACCTTCGCCGACGCGCAAATCGACTACTACCAGAGCGAGCGCGACTTCCCGGCCAAGCCCGGCACCAGTCAACTTTCGGCTTATCTGGCCGCCGGGGTGATCTCGCCGCGCCAATGCCTGCACGCCGCCCTGCAAAGCAATCAAGGCGAGTTCGACAGCGGCAAGGTCGGCGCGGTGACCTGGATCAACGAGCTGCTGTGGCGCGAGTTCTATAAACACATTCTGGTCGGCTATCCCCGCGTCTCGCGCAACCGTGCGTTTCGCCCGGAAACCGAGGCCCTGGCCTGGCGCGATGCACCGGACGAACTCGCTGCCTGGCAAGAAGCACGCACCGGGTTGCCGATCATCGATGCGGCCATGCGCCAACTGCTGGAAACCGGCTGGATGCACAACCGCCTGCGGATGGTAGTGGCGATGTTCCTGACCAAAAACCTGCTGATCGACTGGCGCGAAGGCGAACGGTTTTTCATGCAGCACCTGATCGACGGCGACCTGGCGGCGAACAACGGCGGATGGCAGTGGAGCGCATCGACCGGCACCGATTCGGCGCCGTACTTCCGCATTTTCAACCCGCTGAGCCAATCGGAAAAATTCGACAGCGAAGGCCTGTTCATCAAGCACTGGCTGCCTGAGCTGGCCGATTTGAACAAAAAGCAAGTGCACAACCCGGCCAGTGCTGGCGGGCTGTTCGGCGTCGCGGATTATCCGTTGCCGATCGTCAATCTCGGGGCGTCGCGCGAACGGGCGCTGGCGGCCTTCAAGAACCTGCCGTCGCGCTCGTCTATGGGAGAGGGCCATGAGTGAATTTCTGCGCCGCTTCGCTCGCCAGTTTGCCGAATTGAACAAAGGCAACCTGCAACGTCTGGGCGAGCTGTACAGCGATGACATTCACTTCACCGACCCGTTGCACGAAGTCCAGGGGCTGGCGCAACTGCAGCATTACTTCAGCGAGCTGTACGCCAACGTCAACGAGCTGCGCTTTGACTTCCACGGCTTCGACCAGATCGGTGACTGTGAAGGCTACCTGCGCTGGGTCATGAGTTACCGCCACCCGCGCCTGGCGGGTGGCCGATTGATTCGCGTCGCCGGGTGTTCGCACCTGCTGTGGCGCGACAAGGTCTATCGCCACCGGGATTATTTCGATGCCGGGGCGATGCTGTATGAACATTTACCCGTATTGGGCCGGGTGATTGCCTGGCTGAAAAGGAGAATGGGATGAGTCGTACACCTCCACGGCGGTATTGGCTGACCGGTGCCAGCAGTGGCATCGGCGCAGCGCTGGCCGAAGAGATTCTGAAAAGCGGCGCGCATCTGGCCGTCAGCTCGCGCCAGTTGCCACCACTCAAGGTGTTGGCGCAACGCTATCCGGGGCAAGTGCTGATTGTGGCAGGCGACTTGACCAACAGTCAGGTCGTGCGCGAGATCGGCCAGCAGATCGAACACGCCTGGGGCTCGCTCGATAGCGTGATCCTCAATGCGGGCACCTGTGAGTATGTTGATGCGCGGCAGTTCGACGCCTCGATCATCGAACATGTGGTGCGCACCAACCTGCTCGCCAGCAGCTACTGCATTGAAGCCGCCCTGCCATTGCTGCGCAAAGGCACCGCGCCCTATCTGATCGGCATGGCCAGCTCCGTCACCTATCTGCCGCTGCCTCGGGCCGAAGCCTACGGCGCGTCGAAAGCCGGGCTGCGCTACCTGTTTGAATCGCTGCGTATCGATCTGGCGGACGAAGGCATAGAAGTCACCATCATCAGCCCAGGCTTTGTCGAAACACCGCTGACGGCAAAGAACGATTTTCCGATGCCCCTCAGTTGGCCTGTGGATAAAGCAGCACGACACATCTTCGCCAAGCTCAAGGATCGTCCTCTGGAAATCGCCTTTCCGGCACTGTTCATGGCAGCACTGTGGCCACTGTCGAAGCTGCCGGCGCGCCTGCAACTGGCAATCGGCAAGCGCATGGTGCGCAGCAGCCCACCGTTGCGGGACCCAACATGAGAATCGCCATCGTCGGCAGCGGGATCGCGGGCCTGACCTGCGCCTACCTGCTCAATCGCCGACATGACGTCACGGTGTTCGAGGCCAGCGACTGGGTCGGCGGCCACACGCACACCGTGCAGGTGACCGTCGATGGCCGCGAATACAACGTGGACACCGGTTTCATCGTGTTCAACGACTGGACTTACCCGAACTTCATTCGTTTGCTTGGCCAGCTCGGGGTGTCGTTCAAACCGACCGAAATGAGCTTCTCGGTGACCGACCCGGACACGGGGCTGGAATACAACGGCAACAACCTCAACAGCCTGTTTGCCCAGCGCCGCAACCTGCTGTCGCCGGGATTCTGGGGCATGTTGCGCGACATCTTGCGTTTCAATAAGGAAGCCCAGCGCGATCTTGCTGAACAACGGATCGCCGCCGACACCACGCTCGACGATTACCTCAAGGCCGGCGGTTACGGCGAACGCTTCATCCTGCATTACATCGTGCCGATGGGGTCGGCGATCTGGTCGATGCCGATGGCCGAGATGCTCAATTTTCCGCTGCAGTTCTTCGTGCGTTTTTTCAAGAATCATGGGTTGTTGTCGGTCAGTGATCGCCCGCAATGGCAGGTGATCGAGGGCGGTTCAAGTGCCTATGTCGCGCCACTGACTGCAGCATTCAACGACAGGATCCGCCTCAGTTGCCCAGTGACCCGTATCGATCGCGACGAACACGGCGTGGTGATCCACAGCCCGGCCGGCATCGAACGCTTCGACAAAGTCGTGCTCGCCTGCCACAGCGACCAGGCCCTGCAACTGCTGGCCACTCCCAGCCACGAAGAACGGACGATCCTCGGCGCCCTGCCCTATGCCGACAATGAAGTGGTATTGCATACCGATACCCGCCTGTTGCCCTCACGCAAACTGGCCTGGGCCAGTTGGAACTACCGCTTGAGCGGTGCCGGCCATACGCATGCCGCTGTCACCTACGACATGAACATCCTGCAGGGAATGGCGAGCGACACCACGTTCTGCGTCAGCCTCAATCAGAGCGCCGGCATCAGTCCGTTCAAGGTGCTCGCCAAATACACTTACGCCCATCCACAATTCAGCCTCGCGGCGGTGGCAGCGCAAAACCGCTGGGCCGAACTGGACGGCCAGCAACACACCCATTACTGCGGCGCCTACTGGGCCAACGGCTTTCATGAAGACGGCGTGGTCAGCGCCTTGCGTGTGGCCGCTGCGTTCGGGGAAAGCTTATGAACAGCGCCCTGTACAGCGGCTGGATCGGCCACCGACGCTTTGCGCCCAGACGCCATGAGTTCCGTTACCGGATCGGTCTGCTGTACCTCGATCTGGCCGAACAGGACGCGGTGTTCGAGCTCTCGGCACTCGCCAGTCGCAGCCGTTTTGCAGCGTTTTCATTCCGTGAAACCGACTACCTGAAAACCTTCACCGGCAGCGGCATGCGCCTGATCGATGCGGTGCGCCAGCAGGTCGGCGCCGCCCTCGGCCATGAACCGCAAGGATCGGTCTGCCTGCTGACCCAACCACGCAGTTGGGGTCTGGCGTTCAACCCGGTGAGTTTCTTTTATTGCCACGAGGCCGACGGCCAACTGGCAGCGATTCTCTGTGAAGTGACCAACACGCCGTGGCGCGAGCGTTATCACTACGTGCTGCCGGCCCGTACTCCGGTCGATCTGCAGGACTTTCACCAGCACTTCGCCGTGGCCAAGGCCTTTCATGTCTCGCCGTTCCTGCCGCGTGATCTTGAGTACCGCATGAGTTTCAGCCCGGCAGCACAAACCTTGGGTGTGCACATGGCCGACTGGCAGCGCGAACAGAAACTGTTCGACGCCACGCTGAACTTGCAGCGCGAGCCCCTCGACCGCCGCAGCCTGCACCGCTACTTGTGGCGCTTTCCGTGGATGACCGCGAAAACCTGCCTGGCGATTTATTGGCAAGCCCTGCGCCTGCTGCTCAAGCGTGCCCCGATTTTTGCTCATCAGGCTGCCGACGGCAGCTTTCAGATCGCCACTGCGCCTCCCAAGGAGCAACGCCATGAAATCCTCTAGCCTGTCAGTCAGTCGCCTCAATACCAATGGTTTGACCGGCTCGCTGCTGCGTCGCGGCGTGTTGCGCCAGTTGGGCCAGCTCAAACACGGCCAATTGCTGCTGATCGAGGACGGTGAGCAAACACTGTTCGGCACCCCGGGCAGTGCGTTGCTGGGCGAAATCCACATACAGGACCCGGCCGCCTGGGGCATGGTCGCCAGCAACGGTTCGATCGGTGCAGGCGAGGCGTTTATTCATGGCTATTGGAGTTCGCCTGACCTGACCGCCGTGGTGCGAGTGTTCGTCAGCAATCTTGACGTGCTGGACGCGATGGAGGGTGGACTGGCCCGCCTCGGTCGCCCCTTCGTGCAAGGCCTGCACTGGCTCAACCGCAACACGCGCAAGGGTTCGCAGAAAAACATCGCCGCGCACTACGACCTGGGCAACGATCTGTTCGAGCAGTTTCTCGACCCGACCATGATGTATTCGGCAGCGCAGTTCCTCACCCCCGAGGACAGTCTGGAACAGGCCCAACTGAACAAGCTGGAACGGATCTGCCAGAAACTCGCGCTCAAGCCCACCGACCACTTGCTGGAGATCGGCACAGGTTGGGGCAGCATGGCGCTCTACGCCGCGCAGCATTACGGTTGCCATGTCACCACCACGACACTGTCGAAAGAGCAGTACGCGTTTACCGCCCAGCGTATAGAGGCATTGGGACTACAGGATCGGGTAACGCTGCTGCTCAAGGATTACCGCGACCTCACCGGCGAATACGACAAACTGGTGTCGATCGAAATGATCGAAGCGGTCGGCCACCGCTTCCTGCCGACCTACTTCAAGCAATGCGCGCACCTGCTCAAGAGCAACGGCCTGATGCTGTTGCAGGCGATCACCATCCGCGAGCAGCGCTATGAACAGGCCCGGCGCGGTGTCGACTTCATCCAGCGCTACATCTTCCCCGGCGGCGCCCTGCCCTGTGTGCAGAAGATGCTCGAGATCGTCAGTCGCGACACCGACATGAACCTGCTGCACATGGAAGACTTCGGCCTGCATTACGCCCGCACCCTGCGCCTGTGGCACGAGAACTTTCGCCGCGCCCACGGGCGGTTGAGCGAGCTGGGCTACGACGATTACTTCCTCAGGCTCTGGGAGTTTTATCTGTGTTACTGCGAGGGCGGATTCCTGGAACGCACCATCGGCACGGCGCAACTGCTTCTGGCTAAACCTGCGGCGATGCCGGCGCCACTGCTCGGGCGCTTCGATGCTTGAGCGGCTATGCAACGCAGCGCTGTTCCAGATCGGCTGGCTGGCCTGCGTGCTCGGCGGCAATAGCCTGTGGTTGCTGCTGGCCCTGGCGGTGTTGGTGATCCATCTGGGCTGGATCAGCAGTTGGGCGGCGGAAGGTCGCCTGATCCTCAGCGTGGTGATTGTCGGCACCGCGGTGGACAGCGTATTGCGCGCAGCGGGGGTGTTCGATTTTCAGGATCCGGCACCGCTGATTCCGCTGTGGCTGATGCTGCTCTGGGCCTTGCTCGCCACCACGTTGCGCCACTGCCTGCAATGGAGCGCCCGGCCATGGTGGCTGGCCAGCGTACTCGGCGCAGTGGGTGGCGCCGTGTCCTATTACGGCGGCGGACATTTGGCCGGGGTGCAATTTCCCTATGGTGAACTGCCGACCCTGATCGGCATCGCTCTGCTGTGGTCACTGCTGTTTCCGTTGCTGCATGCCATGGCGCGACGTCTGAGCCATTGAGCCCGATGCATTGAGCGTCTGTCAGGCCTTTCACACAGTCACCGGCCACTGCCTTACACTGCCGACCATGAAAACCATTCCCCATCGGCAAATTGCCGAACCAGCGGTCACGTGTTCGACCTGCGCAGCCTGTTGCTGTCAGCTCGAAGTGATGTTGATTACCGACACCGGCGTGCCTGAGCGCTTTATCGATACCGATGAGTGGGGCGGTGAGGTGATGTTGCGTCTGGACGACGGCTGGTGCGCCGCGCTGGATCGCGACAGCATGATGTGCACGATCTACGAGAAACGCCCGCTGATCTGCCGCGAGTTCGAGATGGGCGCGCCGGAATGCATTGAAGAACGCAAAGGTATTGCCACGGCCTACCGCTGATCCCGAGAACACCCCAAAACCAAATGTGGGAGCGGGCTTGCTCGCGAAAGCCGTGGGTCAATCAACTCAGCTGTCGACTGATACACCGCATTCGCGAGCAAGCCCGTTCCCACAGGGTTATCTGCAAGCCGTTACAGCGGCATCGAATAATGCAGCGAGTAACTTTCCACACCGTCGTTGTTGCTGTTCAGACCGGCGTTGGAATAGTGAGTCGCGCGAATCCCCACTTCATGCCCGCCGTTGAAACGCAAACCGAAACCGAGGCGGTCTTCGAACTGGAAGGCCTGGCCGATATTGTTGTCTTCGTAGCGCGTATCGGAGAACAGTGCCACACCAATCCCCGCTTCCACATACGGTTTGACCGACTGACCGGCAAACTCGTAAACGAACACCGGCGAGAACGACAGGCTGTTGTTGCTGGAGGTCTTGTCACCTTCCCAGTAAGTGTAAGCGCCGCTCCAGTAGCCGGTCAGACGCCCGACGTCGCTTTGCAGCCAGCTCTTGTCCCAATCGAAATTCATTCCCAGGCGATACGTCATCGTCGAATCGCTGGTCGCCCCCACTGCAAACTCAACGTTTGCCGCTTGTGCAGTAAAACTTTGCCCCATCAGTGCAGCCGCAATCGCGGCCAAGCAGAATAGTCGCTTCACGTTGAAACTTCCTTTTCCGGAACGATCGTTTGGTTTTCTAGGTAACTCAGCCGTATAGAAATCGGCGCTTGATCAGAAGTTCAGCTGACTTTTTAGATATTTCACACTTTTTTTACAAGGTGAATTTTTCAACGACACCGGCGACTTGGCCCAGCAGGGGCAGGGTCTTGCGAAAGGACTCGGGATCGGCACTGGTCCAGAATCTGACCGGGCGGTTCGGCCCTTCGGCGAGCAACTCGCGCTCGGCCAGCAACCGTTGCAGCTGCCGTGCTACGGCCGCGCCAGTGTCGATCAGGCTGATGCTCTCGGGGATCATCGTCTTGAGCATCGGCTTGAGAAAGGGATAGTGGGTGCAGCCCAGAATGATCGTGTCGCAACCATTGGCCAGCAGCGGATCGACATAGTGCTTGAGCAATGCGCGCAACTCGCTGCTGTGCAGATCGCCGCTTTCAATCAGCTCGACCAGCCCCGGGCACGGCTGGGTGACAACCCGAACATCCGTGGCAAAACGGTCGAGCAACGCGGCGAACTTGGCGCTCTGCAATGTGCCGGTGGTGGCGAGTACGCCGACCACACCGCTACGGGTCGCGGCGGCGGCAGGTTTGACCGCCGGCTCCATGCCGACGATCGGCCATTGGGGAAAGTCCCGGCGCAAATCGGCAACCGCGGCCACCGTGGCAGTATTGCAGGCGATCACCAGGGCCTTGGCGCCCTGCTCGCGGAAAAATCCGGCCATCACGTTGCAGCGCTGGCGAATGAATTCCGGGGTCTTCTCGCCGTAGGGAATGTGTCCGCAATCGGCGAAATACAGCAGTGACTCCTGAGGCAGCAAGCGCTGGATCTCGGCCAATACCGACAAGCCGCCGACACCGGAGTCGAACACCGCGATCGGTGCTTCACGCATGCTGCGAACCACAGACGCTGCAACCCGGGTCGCGCTTGACGCGCAGCTCTCGGAAGCGTGAACCCAGTGCGTCAATCAGCAGCAAACGGCCCACCAGTGGCTCGCCAAAACCGACCAGTACCTTCAACGCTTCGAGCGCTTGCAGACTGCCGACCAGCCCCACCAGCGGCCCGACCACACCGGCCTCGCTGCAAGTCAGCTCGGCCTCGCTGCCGTGCCCGTACAGGCAGTGGTAGCACGGACTTTCCGGGCGGCGCGGGTCGAACACCGACAACTGCCCTTCAAGACGAATCGCTGCGCCGCTGACCAGCGGTTTGCGCGCCGCTACGCAGGCGGCATTGACCGCTTCGCGCGTGGAAAAATTATCGGAGCAATCGAGCACCAGGTCCACCGCAGCCACGGCGGCGGCAAGCGAGTCTTCGTCCAGCGCCTGACGATGGGCAACCAGTTGAATCTCGGGATTGATCGCGCCCAGGCGCTTGAGCGCCGAGTCGACCTTGCTCATGCCGACGCTGTCGGTGTCATGGATGATCTGGCGTTGCAGGTTGGTCAGGTCGACCGTGTCAAAATCCGCCAGATGCAGCTCACCGATACCGGCCGCCGCCAGATACAGCGCGACCGGCGCGCCGAGACCGCCGAGACCGACGATCAGCACACGGCTGTCCTTGAGCTTCAGTTGCCCATCGATATCGATGTGTTGCAGCAGAATCTGCCGGCTGTAGCGCAGCAACTCCTGATCATTCAGCACGGCAGGCGCCCCAGGCTGATCCGTTGATGGCCGCCCAGATCGGTGCGGCTGTGGACTTCTTCGAAACCGCTGGTCAGCAACAGGTCACGCACGGCCTCGGCTTGATCATAGCCGTGTTCGAGCATCAGCCAGCCACCAGCCTCCAAATGGCCCGGGGCCTGGGCGACGATCAGGCGCAGATCGTAGAGCCCGTCAATACCGGCCACTAGCGCACTGGCTGGCTCGAAACGCACGTCGCCCTCGACCAGATGCGGGTCGGCGGCGGCAATGTACGGCGGATTGCTGATGATCAGGTTGAATCGCTGGCTTTCGAGGGCGCTGAACCAGTGGCTGCTCAGCACCGTGGCGTTGTTCAGGTTCAGGCGCTGACGATTGCGTTCGGCCAGGGCCACGGCTTCCAGCACGCGATCCACCGCCGTGACCTTCCACGCCGGACGTTCGCTGGCCAGGGCCAGGGCAATCGCGCCGCTGCCGGTGCCCAGGTCGAGAACTTTCGCCGGCGTTGCCGGCAGCAATTCCAGCGCGGCCTCTACCAGCAATTCGGTGTCCGGACGCGGGATCAGCGTGTGCGGCGCCACTTCCAGATCCAGCTTCCAGAAACCCTGCTGACCGAGAATGTAGGCCACCGGCTCACCGCCACGGCGTCGTTGCAGGTACTCGGCAAAAAGCAGCGCCGCTTCGCTCGGCACGATGCGCTCGGGCCAGGTGTGCAGAAAGCTGCGCGGTTTGCCCAGTGCCGCCGCGAGGAGCAATTCGGCATCCAGACGCGCCGTGGGCGAGTCCGGCAGTTCGGCGGCGCGCAACAGACTGGCAATGATGGTCATTTATTCACCTATCGCTGCGAGTTGGTCAGCCTGGTATTCGGCCAGCAAAGGCTCGATCACCGCTTCAACGCCACCGGCGAGAATTTCATCGAGGGAGTACAGGGTCAGGTTGACACGATGGTCAGTGACCCGGCCCTGGGCAAAGTTGTACGTGCGGATACGCTCGGAACGGTCGCCCGAACCCACCAGCAATTTACGCTCGCTGGCGATGGCATTGGCCGCCGCTGCGGTTTGCTGATCGTTGAGTTTGGCCGACAACCAGGCCATCGCCCGCGCACGGTTCTTGTGCTGGGAACGCTCTTCCTGACACTCGACGACGGTGCCGGTCGGTATGTGCGTGATACGGATCGCCGAGTCGGTGGTGTTGACGTGCTGACCACCGGCCCCGGAGGAGCGGAACGTGTCGACGCGCAGATCCGCCGGGTTGATCTCGATGGCTTCGCGCTCGTCCGGCTCGGGCAACACGGCGACGGTGCAGGCCGAGGTGTGGATGCGGCCCTGAGATTCGGTGGCGGGTACACGCTGTACGCGGTGCGCGCCGGATTCGAATTTCAGCTTGCCGTAAACGTTGTCGCCTTCAATGCGGGCGATGACTTCTTTATAGCCACCGTGTTCGCCTTCGTTTTCCGAAAGGATCTCCACACGCCAGCCACGTCGTTCGGCGTAACGCGAGTACATGCGGAACAGGTCGCCGGAGAAGATCGCCGCCTCGTCTCCACCGGTGCCGGCGCGAATTTCGAGAAAGACGTTACGACCGTCATTGGGATCCTTGGGCAGTAACATGCGCTGCAGATCGGCTTCCAGCGTCACCAGCAATTCTTTGGCTTCGCGGACTTCTTCCACGGCCATTTCACGCATGTCCGGGTCGCTGTCCTTGAGCAGCGCCTGCGCGCCTTCAAGATCGCCTTGTACGCCGAGCAGCTTTTTATAGCCTTGCACGACCGGCTCGAGTTCGGCGTATTCCTTGGAGTAGGCGCGGAATTTGGCTTGATCGGAAATGACTTCGGCGTCGCCAAGCAGCGCGGTCAGTTCCTCGAAACGGTCCTGGAGGATGTCCAGCTTATTGAGCAGTGACGCTTTCATTGCGGTTTTTTATCCGAAAAACTATCCGGTGAGCCCTCGAGGGCAAAGAGTTCCTGGGCCATGGCCAGCGCATCGAGGCGGCCTTCGGCAGAAAGCTTTTTCAGTTGCACGCTAGGCGCATGCAGCAGTTTATTGGTCAGGCCACGGGCCAGTTGCCCGAGCACCTCTTCAGCGTTGCCGCCGTTGGCCAGCAGACGCAGGGCTTTTTGCAGCTCTTCGTCGCGCAGGCGTTCGCTCTGTTGACGATAGGCCTTGAGCACATCGACCGCCGCCAGCTCGCGCAGGCGCACCATGAAGTCGTCGGCACCCACCGAAACCATCTCTTCCGCCGCCTGGGCTGCGCCCTGCCGGCTCTTGAGGTTTTCGGCGACCACTTCGTGCAGATCGTCGACGCTATAAAGGTAAACGTCGTCCAGTTCGCCGACTTCCGGCTCGATGTCCCGGGGCACGGCGATGTCGACCATGAAGATCGGCTTGTGCTTGCGCTGCTTCAGCGCGCTTTCGACCGCGCCCTTGCCGAGGATCGGTAATTGGCTGGCGGTCGAGCTGATCACGATATCGCTGCGCACCAGTTCCGCCGGGATGTCCGAGAGCAGCACCGCATGCGCGCCGAACTGCTCGGCCAGCAGGCTGGCGCGCTCCAGCGTACGGTTGGCAACCACGATGCGCTTGACCCCAAGCTCATGCAAATGGCGGGCGACCAGGGTGATGGTCTCGCCGGCGCCGATCAACAAGGCCTGACTGCGTTGCAGGTCGCTGAAAATCTGTTTGGCCAGGCTGACGGCGGCAAACGCCACGGACACCGGGTTTTCGCCGATGGCGGTGTCGGTGCGCACCTGCTTGGCGGCATTGAACGTCGCTTGAAACAGGCGCCCCAGCAGCGGGCCGATGGTGCCAGCCTCGCGGGCCACAGCGTAGGCCGATTTCATCTGGCCGAGAATCTGCGGTTCGCCCAATACCAGCGAATCGAGCCCGGAGGCGACACGCATCATGTGACGAACTGCCGCATCATCTTCATGCACATAAGCACTCGCACGCAGCTCATCGAGGCTTAAATGGTGATAATCGGCCAGCCAGCGCAGCACGGTATCCGCCGACAGCTGATCCTGTTCTATATAAAGCTCACTGCGATTGCAGGTGGAAAGGATCGCAGCTTCGCGGCTGTCGGTCAGTCGGCAGAGCTGCTGCAAGGCTTCCACCAACTGCTCAGGGGTAAAGGCCACGCGCTCGCGGACGTCTACTGAAGCAGTCTTGTGGTTAATACCGAGTGCAAGGAAGGCCATTCAAGGTCGCTGATGGTGACGTGAAGCCGGCAATTGTCCTACTTCGTCAGATCCAGAACAACTACCGCTGACTATTGTCCCAATCGTTGGTGCCTATAATGGCCACAACTGAGACTCGGTTATGTTTGACCGAAGGCTTGTGTCATGATGATCCGACCGCAGGTTAGTCGTCCTCTTCCTATATGAATAGATCTTCCGCGTTGCTCCTTGCTTTTGTCTTCCTCAGCGGCTGCCAGGCCTTGGCCCCCGTTTCGCCGGACGGCACGCCGCCGGTCGAAGACACCACGCCCACGCCTGAAAAGCCCAAGGTTTACAGCTCGTTCAGCGAGGAAACCGTTTTCAGCCTGCTGAGCGCCGAACTCGCCGGCCAGCGCAATCGTTTCGACATTGCCCTGGACAACTACGTGACCCAGGCCATCAACACCCAGGATCCGGGGGTTTCCGAGCGCGCGTTCCGCATCGCCGAATACCTGGGCGCCGACCAGCCTGCGCTGGATACTGCGCTGATCTGGGCGAAAAACGCCCCGGACGATCTCGAAGCGCAGCGCGCCGCCGCCGTGCAACTGGCCCGCGCCGGGCGTTATGACGACTCCATGGTCTATATGGAGAAAGTCCTGCAGGGCAAAGGTGATACCCATTTTGACTTCCTCGCGCTGTCGGCAGCCGACACCGACCAGGAAACCCGCAACGGTCTGATGAAAAGTTTTGACCGCCTGCTGCAGCGTCACCCGAAGAACAGCCAGCTGATTTTCGGCAAGGCCCTGCTGCTGCAACAGGACGGCGACAACAAAGCCGCACTGACCCTGCTGGAAGACAACCCGCCGGAAGAAGGCGAAATCGCGCCGATCCTGCTGCGCGCGCGCCTGCTGCAAAGCATGAATCGTGGCGACGAAGCCGTGCCGCTGCTCCAGAAAAGCATCAAGAAATACCCGGACGACAAGCGCCTGCGCCTGACCTATGCCCGCACGCTGGTCGAACAGGACCGGATGGACGACGCCAAAGTCGAGTTCTCGACCCTCGTTCAGCAATACCCGGAAGACGATGAGCTGCGGTACTCGCTGGCGCTGGTGTGCCTGGAAGCCAAGGCCTGGGACGAGGCCATGGGTTACCTGGAAGACCTGATCGCGCGGGAAAGCCACGTCGACTCGGCGCACCTGAACCTCGGCCGTATCGCGGAAGAGCGCAACGATCCGCAGGGCGCACTGATCGAATACGCCCAGGTCGGCCCGGGCAATGACTATCTGCCGGCACAGCTGCGCCAGGCCGATATCCTGATGAACAACGGCAAGACCGCCGAAGCACAAAGCAAACTGGCGGCCGAGCGCGACGCGCAACCGGATTATGCGATCCAGCTGTACCTGATCGAATCCGAAACCCTGTCGGCCAACAAACACGACGACAAGGCCTGGAAAGTATTGCAGCAAGCCCTGCTGCAATACCCGGATGATCTGAACCTGCTCTACACCCGGGCCATGCTCGCGGAAAAGCGCAATGACCTGGCCCAGATGGAAAAAGACCTGCGCCTGATCATCAAGCGCGATCCGGACAACGCCATGGCACTCAACGCCTTGGGCTACACCTTGTCCGATCGCACCACTCGCTACGCTGAAGCCAAGGACCTGATCGAACAGGCGCACCGGATCAACCCGGAAGACCCTGCCGTGCTCGACAGCCTCGGCTGGGTGAATTTCCGCATGGGCAATCTGGATGACGCCGAGAAATACCTGCGCCAGGCGCTGGAGCGTTTCCCGGATCACGAAGTCGCCGCGCACCTGGGCGAAGTCCTGTGGACCAAGGGCAATCAACGCGAAGCCAAACAAATCTGGGGCAAGTTCCTCAAGGATCAGCCCGACAGCACCATTCTGCGCAGCACCATCAAGCGCCTGACCGGATCCGAGACTCTCTAACTCATGTTTTTGCGCCACGTTATTGTTTTCAGCTTCATTGCCCTGCTCGCCGGTTGCGCGGGCTTCGGCGTTCGCGAATCGGTCGAGGGCCACGGCAGCCCGGCTCAATGGGCCGCGAACAAACAGCAACTGACCGCCCTCGATGGTTGGCAGATCGACGGCAAGATCGGTATTCGTGCACCGAAAGACTCCGGTAGCGGCACACTGTTCTGGCTGCAACGTCAGGACTATTACGACATTCGCCTGTCCGGCCCGCTGGGTCGTGGCGCAGCGCGACTGACCGGGCGCCCGGGCAAGGTCTCGCTGGAAGTTGCCAATCAGGGCCGCTACGACGCGCAGTCGCCAGAAGCGTTGCTTGAAGAACAGCTCGGGTGGAAGTTGCCGGTATCGAATCTGGCCTGGTGGGTCCGTGGCCTGCCGGCACCGGAAAGCAAAAGCCGCCTGACCCTCGATAACGACAGTCGCCTGGCCAATCTCGAACAGGATGGCTGGAAGGTCGAGTACTTGAGCTACGCCGAGCAAAACGGTTACTGGCTGCCCGAGCGGATCAAACTGCACGGCACCGACCTGGACGTGACGCTGGTGATCAAGACCTGGCAACCGCGCAAGCTGGGGCAATAAGCATGAGCGCTCCACGCCTGACGCTGCCGTCGCCGGCCAAGCTCAATCTGATGCTGCACATTCTCGGTCGCCGTGAAGACGGCTATCACGAGTTGCAGACGCTGTTTCAGTTCGTTGATTACGGCGATGAAATCACTTTCGCCGTACGCGATGACGGCGTGATTCAGCTGCACACCGAGTTCGCCGGTGTGCCGCATGACAGCAACCTGATCGTGCGCGCAGCGAAAATGCTGCAGCAACAATCCGGTTGCTCCCTCGGTATCGATATCTGGATTGATAAAGTTCTGCCTATGGGCGGCGGCATCGGTGGCGGCAGTTCCAACGCGGCCACCACCCTGCTCGGCCTCAATCACTTGTGGCAACTGGGCTGGGATGAAGATCGCCTCGCTGCACTGGGCCTGGCGCTGGGTGCCGACGTCCCGGTTTTCGTCCGTGGTCACGCGGCATTTGCCGAAGGCGTGGGTGAAAAACTGACCCCGGTCGACCCCGAAGAACCGTGGTATCTGGTGCTCGTGCCGCAAGTCTCTGTAAGTACGGCAGAAATTTTTTCCGATCCTTTGTTGACACGTAACACGCCGCCCATTAAAGTGCGCCCCGTTCCCGAGGGAAACAGTCGAAATGACTGCTTGCCGGTGGTAGCAAGGCGTTATCCAGAGGTACGTAACGCATTGGATTTGTTAGGTAAATTTACCGAAGCAAAACTCACCGGAACTGGAAGTTGTGTGTTTGGGGGCTTCCCAAGCAAAGCTGAAGCTGATAAAGTCTCGGCCCTTCTGACAGAGACCCTTACAGGGTTTGTAGCAAAAGGAAGCAACGTTTCGATGTTGCATCGCAAGCTGCAAAGTCTGCTCTAAAGGAACCAGGTGCCAGGCACTTGAAGCAACAGATACAGGGGCGTCGCCAAGCGGTAAGGCAGCAGGTTTTGATCCTGCCATGCGTTGGTTCGAATCCAGCCGCCCCTGCCATTTTCTATACTCATCCAGGTTACCCTCAGCCTCTAGGTACTGCGCGTGTCCAAGATGATGGTCTTTACGGGGAACGCTAACCCCGATCTGGCTCGGCGTGTTGTACGTCAGCTGCATATCCCTCTCGGTGACATCTCTGTCGGTAAGTTCTCCGACGGCGAAATTACTGCCGAGATCAATGAAAACGTTCGCGGTAAAGACGTTTTCATTATTCAGCCGACTTGCGCTCCGACCAACGATAACCTGATGGAACTGGTAGTGATGGCTGATGCCTTCCGCCGCTCCTCAGCTACTCGTATCACTGCTGTTATTCCTTATTTTGGTTATGCCCGTCAGGATCGCCGCCCGCGTTCCGCACGTGTGGCTATCAGCGCGAAAGTCGTCGCTGACATGCTTACCGTAGTCGGCATCGACCGTGTTCTCACGGTTGATCTGCATGCTGACCAGATTCAGGGGTTCTTCGATATTCCGGTAGATAACATCTACGGCTCCCCGGTTCTGGTGGATGACATTGAAGATCAGCGCTTCGAAAACCTGATGATCGTGTCCCCGGACATTGGTGGCGTCGTGCGTGCACGGGCTGTTGCCAAATCCCTGGGCGTGGATCTCGGGATCATCGACAAACGCCGTGAGAAAGCCAATCACTCTGAAGTGATGCATATCATCGGTGATGTCGAAGGGCGTACCTGCATTCTGGTCGATGACATGGTCGATACCGCCGGCACTCTGTGCCACGCGGCCAAGGCCCTGAAAGAGCATGGCGCAGCCAAGGTCTTTGCCTACTGCACACACCCTGTGCTGTCGGGTCGGGCCATCGAGAATATCGAAAATTCCGTGCTGGACGAGCTGGTGGTGACCAACACCATCCCGCTGTCCGCTGCAGCACAAGCCTGTGCACGTATCCGTCAACTGGATATCGCACCGGTTGTTGCCGAAGCGGTTCGCCGCATCAGCAATGAAGAATCGATCAGCGCGATGTTCCGTTAAGGGCCCTGCCCTTCTCGAAATGTCTCGTTGACGAAAAGCGCCCCGCCCCGGCATTCCTGCCGGGGCGGGGCTTTTTTGCCCATACCGTGTTTGGCGCTGGTCGCAAACGTCACTCCGGTCATGGCTATTTTGGAGATACAAAATGAACGATTTTACTCTGAATGCTGAAGTGCGTTCCGACCTGGGGAAAGGTGCGAGCCGCCGCCTGCGTCGTCTCGCCGCCCTGGTTCCAGCTGTTGTTTACGGTGGCGAAAAAGCCCCTGAATCCATCAGCATGCTGGCCAAGGAAGTTGCCAAACTGCTCGAAAACGAAGCGGCTTACAGCCACATCATCGAGCTGAACGTTGGTGGCACCAAGCAAAACGTAATCATCAAAGCTCTGCAGCGTCACCCGGCCAAAGGCCACGTGATGCACGCTGACTTCGTACGCGTTGTAGCTGGCCAGAAACTGACCGCTATCGTTCCTGTGCACTTCATCAACGAAGCTGCTCCAGTGAAGAAAGGCGGCGAGATTTCGCACGTTGTTGCTGAAATCGAAGTGACCTGCCTGCCGAAAGATCTGCCTGAGTTCATCGAAGTCGACCTGGCTAACGCTGAAATCGGTTCGATCATTCACCTGTCGGACCTCAAAGCTCCTAAAGGCGTTGAGTTCGTTGCTCTGGCACACGGCGATGACAAGGCTGTTGCCAACGTCCACGCTCCACGTGTTGCTCCAGAAGCTACCGAAGAAGGCGCAGCAGAGTAATTCACTCTGTAACGCCTGAGTGATCAGTAACATCGCGGACTGGAACGTAGCGAGAAAGCGGGCGAGAACGCGGAGTTTACATTCATGGTAAATGAGCAATTTTCGTCCACTTTCGCCGCCTTCCCTGATCGCGGCGATGTTACTCACCACTCAAAGGAAGGGCCCCTATCGTGACTGCCATCAAACTGATCGTTGGCCTGGGAAATCCAGGCCCCGAATACGACCAGACCCGGCATAACGCAGGGGCCCTTTTTGTTGAGCGCATCGCAGCCGCGCAAGGTGTGAACCTTGTGGCCGATCGCAAGTATTTCGGCCTGACCGGGCGCTATTCGCATCAGGGTCAGGATGTTCGCCTGCTGATTCCCACCACCTACATGAACCGCAGCGGCCAGGCCGTGGCGGCACTCGCCGGTTTCTTCCGCATCAAGCCTGAAGAAATCCTGGTGGCGCACGACGAACTCGACTTGCCTCCGGGCGTCGCCAAGCTCAAGCAGGGCGGCGGCCATGGCGGTCACAACGGGTTGCGCGACATCATCGCGCAACTGGGTAATCAGAATACGTTCTACCGTCTGCGGCTTGGCATCGGCCACCCGGGCGTCGCCAGTATGGTTTCAAATTTCGTCCTGGGTCGTGCGCCACGCGCCGAACAGGAAAAACTCGATGCCAGCATCGACTTTGCCCTCGGCGTGCTGCCGGATATCCTCGCCGGTGAATGGAACCGCGCGATGAAAAACCTGCACAGCCAGAAGGCCTGACTCTTATCCGAGGGGAAACACCATGGGATTCAATTGCGGCATCGTCGGCCTGCCTAACGTCGGCAAGTCCACCCTGTTCAACGCCCTGACCAAATCCGGTATTGCGGCCGAGAACTTCCCCTTCTGCACCATCGAGCCGAACAGCGGCATCGTGCCAATGCCGGATCCGCGTCTGGAAGCACTGGCGGCCATCGTCAATCCGAAGCGCATCCTGCCGACCACCATGGAATTCGTCGACATCGCAGGCCTGGTGGCCGGTGCCTCGAAAGGTGAAGGCCTGGGCAACAAGTTCCTCGCCAACATCCGTGAGACCGACGCGATCGCTCACGTGGTTCGCTGCTTCGAAGACGACAACGTGATCCACGTTTCCAACAGCGTCGATCCAAAGCGCGACATCGAAATCATCGACCTGGAACTGATCTTCGCCGACCTCGACAGCTGCGAGAAGCAACTGCAGAAAGTCGCGCGCAACGCCAAGGGCGGTGACAAGGACGCCGTGGTTCAGAAAGGCCTGCTGGAGCAGTTGATCGCCCACTTCACCGAAGCCAAGCCTGCGCGCAGCCTGATGAAGAACATGAGCGCTGACGAAAAAGCAGTGATCAAGGGCTTCCACCTGCTGACCACCAAGCCGGTCATGTACATCGCCAACGTCGCTGAAGACGGTTTCGAGAACAACCCGCACCTGGACGTGGTCAAGGCCATCGCCGAAGAAGAAGGCGCGATGGTGGTTCCGGTCTGCAACAAGATCGAAGCGGAAATCGCCGAGCTGGATGACGGCGAAGAGAAGGACATGTTCCTTGAGGCCCTGGGCCTGGAAGAGCCTGGCCTGAACCGCGTGATCCGCGCCGGTTACGAAATGCTGCACCTGCAGACCTACTTCACCGCCGGTGTCGAAGAAGTCCGCGCCTGGACCGTCAAGGTCGGTGCCACCGCACCTCAGGCCGCTGGCGTGATCCACACCGACTTCGAGAAAGGCTTCATCCGCGCCGAAGTGATCGCCTACAACGACTTCATCCAGTACAAGGGCGAAGCCGGCACCAAGGAAGCCGGTAAATGGCGTCTGGAAGGCAAGGATTACATCGTCAAAGACGGCGACGTGATGCACTTCCGCTTCAACGTCTAAGCAACACGCCCAAGAAAAAGCCGCGTTTGATACGCGGCTTTTTTGTGCCTGAGAGTTTAATTTGCAACACCACAATCCCCTGTGGGAGCGGGCTTGCTCGCGAAGACGGTGCGTCAGCCACATTACTATCGACTGATACACCGCATTCGCGAGCAAGCCCGCTCCCACAGTTGGAAGGGCGTGGAGTCAGGCCTTTTTGGTGCGCGGCAAGAAGATCGCCAACACGCCAAACAACGGCAGGAACGAGCACAGGAAATACACGTACTCAATCCCGTGAATATCCGCCAGATGCCCCAGCAACGCAGCGCCAATCCCGCCAAACCCAAACATCAAACCGAAGAACACCCCGGCAATCATCCCGACATTGCCCGGCACCAGTTCTTGCGCGTAGACCACAATCGCCGAAAACGCCGAGGCGAGGATGAAGCCGATTACCACGCTGAGGAGGGTGGTCCAGAACAGATCGACATGCGGCATCAGCAGCGTGAACGGCGCCACGCCGAGGATCGAGAACCAGATCACCGCCTTACGCCCGATCTTGTCGCCGATCGGCCCACCAAAGAACGTCCCCGCTGCCACCGCGCCGAGAAACAGGAACAGGTGCAGCTGCGAACTGGCCACCGACAGGTCGAACTTCTCGATCAGGTAAAACGTGAAGTAACTGGTGAGGCTGGCCATGTAGAAATACTTGGAGAACACCAGCAACCCCAGCACCACCAGCGCACTGGTCACCCTGCCCTTCGACAACCCGTGAGTCGCCGCCTGGCCGGCCTTGAGCTTGAACAGGTTCAAGTGATGGGCGTACCAGCGGCTGATGCGGTACAGCACAAACAGCGCAAACACCGCGAACAGACCGAACCACGCCACGTTGCCCTGACCAAACGGAATGATGATCGCCGCCGCCAGCAACGGGCCGAACGCGGAACCGGCGTTACCGCCGACCTGGAAGGTCGATTGCGCCAGACCAAAGCGTCCGCCCGAGGCCAGCCGCGCAATCCGTGATGCCTCGGGGTGAAAGGTCGAAGAACCGATACCGATCAGCGCCGCCGCCAGCAGAATCAACGGAAAACTACCGACCACCGACATCATCACGATGCCAATCAGCGTGCAAATCGAACCGGCCGGCAACAGCCACGGTTTCGGATGCCGGTCAGTGTGATAACCGACCCACGGCTGCAACAGCGAAGCGGTCAACTGGAAAGTCAGGGTGATCAGGCCGACCTGGGTGAAGCTCAGGCCGTAGTTGGCCTTGAGCATCGGGTAGATCGACGGCAGCACCGACTGGATCAGGTCGTTGATCAAATGCGCCAGCGCCACGGCGCCGATGATACGCATCACCAGTGGGCTGCTTTGCGGAGCAGCGGGCGCCGAGGCAGCGGCGGTCTGAGCGTTGCTGATAGCCATGGAAGTTTCCGGACAGCTGATGGGTGCACGCAGGCAGGTGCGCCAATGTGCCATTTTTCGGTGCGCCAGCGCCATCCCCTTAGCCAGCTAACTAACTGCCTGGTCGTCGAGCGTTACGTGATAGCGCAACGCCATGGTCTGAATCTTGCCTTGCTTCTCTCCTCGAACGCGGTGGCCTTACAAAGGCGGCCGAGAATGGGAAGTTTCGCTACAGAGCCGGCCTACAGAGCGGGCGAGAGTGAACTTTCGAGGCCTTTTAGCAGGGCACAACATCAAGGTCGCACGACCGCGATGCACGCCGATGGTGCGTGGTGTCCAGAGGAGTCATAGGGCATGCAGGCTTTCCTTTCACCGGGGATCAAATTGCTGGGGCGGTTTGGCTTCGCACGTAAATTTCAGCTGTTGTTTCTGTTGTTCATTCTGCCGTTGGCCGGCAGCCTGCTGATGATCGGCCAGGACTATCGCGACAAGCTCAACCTGATTTCCGGCGAACGTGCCGGCGTGCGGCAGTTGCTCAGCCTCGATGCGCTGGACAATCTGCTCGCCGCCCAGCGCGATCGCGCAGCCCGCTGGCGCGCCACTGAAACCAATCGCCAGCCGACCCCGGCCACCCTCGCCGCCATGGCGGCGTTCGACGCCGTACAACCCGCCCTCGTGCAAGCCACCCGTGATCTGGGCAATGCGCTGAGCAAGGAAGGCGCCGAGGGCGAAACCCTCGCCCGCTATCAAGCGCTGCAAACCGCACTCGGTGGCCTGGATTCGAAAAACCTCAGCAGCGTCGGCTGGTGGCCGGACGGCTATGACCGCTTCACCAACGCCCTCAGCGCCCTGCAAGCCTTGCGCGAGCAGATCGTCATGGACAACCGCCTGACCCTCGCGCCATGGCTGGAAACCTATCTGCTGACACAGATCTCCACGCAGCACGCACCGAACCTGATCGAGCGCGTTGGCCGCCTCGCCGCCGTCGGTCAGGCTTCAGTGGTCTCGGGCCAGTTCACCCTGCAAAGCCGTCTGCAACTGCGCGACCTGCGCAGCCGCATCGGTGATGCCCGCGAGCAACTGGTGAAAACCGCTGGCCTGCTCGAAGCGCGTTTGCCGAGCGATCTGCAGACCTGGGCCGGCCAATACCACGACAGCCTCAAGCGCCTCGATGCCGGTCTCAAGGTGCTGGATGACGGCGTGTTCGGTGGCAGCATCACGCTCAAGCCCGAAGACTTCGAGCGCAGCCTCGATGCACTGCTGGGCGATCTCGCCTCGTTGCGCCAGCAATCGCTGCTGTCGCTGGATCAGCGCCTGGATGCGTACCATGCTTCGGCGATTCGCCAGTTCATCGTGGTCGCCGCCGTGTTCGGTTGCCTGTTGCTGGCGGCGCTGTATCTGTTCGTGTGCCTGCAAGCCTCGATCCGGCGCAGCGCCAGCGGCATCACTCTGCTCGCCGAGGCCTTGCGTGACGGCAACCTGAGCTTGCAAGTGCCGGTGGTGGGCCGCGATGAGCTGGCGGCGATCAGCACTGCGCTCAACGTTGCCGTGGTGCAACTGCGCAGCAGTATGCTCGGGGTCGATCACGAGACCTCGCAACTGAGCAACGCGGTGCGCAGCCTCAACGAGCATTCCAGCGGCGCACTGAGCGAAGTCGAGGCGCAGCAGTTGCAGATCAGCCAGATCGCCGCCGCCGCCACGCAACTGGCCGCGACCTCGCAAGGCGTGGCACAGAGTTGCGAACAAGCCTCCGGCAGCGCCCAGCACACCCGGCGCATCGCGGCCGACAGCAGCCGTGACAGCCAGCGCACCACGGCAAGTATCCAGCAGCTTAATCAGCGCTTGAACGACACCGCAGCGGCACTCGGCCGAGTCAGCGAGCAAGGCCAGCAAATTCAACTGGTGGTCGACACCATTCGCGGCGTGGCCGAACAGACCAATCTGCTGGCGCTCAACGCCGCGATCGAAGCGGCACGCGCCGGCGAACAGGGGCGCGGGTTTGCCGTGGTCGCCGATGAAGTACGCAGCCTGTCGCAGCGCACGCAATCGTCCACTGCGCAGATTGCCGGCACAGTCGACAGCCTGCGCGCTACGGTCAACGAAGCCGTAAGCTTGATGGAAGCCGCCTGCGGCCAGGCGCAAACCGATGCCGAGTCGGTCACCGGCCTCGGTGAACGTTTGGGAGAAATCGCCAGCGCCGTGCAAAGCGTCACTGACACGTTGGCGCAGATCGCCACGGCGGTTGAGGAACAGGCCAGTACCGCCGATGAAGTCAGCGGCAATATCCAGCAGGTCGATCAGGCGGCCGTACGCTTGCTCGAAGGCGCCAGGGCGGTAAACCTGGCGGCGGACACCCTGAGCAAGGGCAGCAAGGCGCTGAGCGACAACACCGCGCGTTTCCGCCTCAGTTGATCACTGCTTCGGGGAAGTCCGCTTCCAGCTCAGTCTTGAGCCATTGAATAAACCACGCGACATCCGCCGAAAGTTCGGCGGACGGCGTCAGCACCCGGTAGCTTTCCAGCTTCACTTGAGCATCGACCGCACGCACCAGTTTGCCGCTGGCGAGCTCATGGCGCACCAGCACCTCGTTGGCCAGTGCGATACCCTGCCCGCTCTCGGCGACAGACAGCGCGTGGTCATTGTTGACGTAGAGCATGTCCGAGTTCAGATGAATATCGAGGTCGTGAGCGGCGAACCACAGATTCCACCATTCGCCGTCATCGACGTGGATCAACTCGTGACGGACCAGATCGGCCGGGCCGTCGATCGGTGCGATGCTGGCCAGATACGCCGGCGTACAGATCGGAAACACCCGCGGGCAAATCAGCGCTTGCCGTGAGTCGGCATACTGCCCGTCGAGGCCGTAGACGATCCCCAGATCGGCACTCTTGCCGTCCACTTCGGTGAAGGTGGAATTCGGCTCGATCGCCAGTTTCAATCCCGGCCGCAGATGCCGCAATGCTTCGATCCTTGGCATCAGCCAGCGCTTGGCAAATCCCGGCACCACCATGATTCGCAGCCAACGCTCGGCATCTTTCGGCCGAGCTTCCTTGCCCGCCTCGATGATCAGTTGCAACGCGGCGCTGATCTTGCGGTGGTACTTCTCCCCCGCCGGCGTCAAGTTGACCCCGCGCGAGGTGCGTTCGAACAGTTGAATGCCCAGCCAGTCCTCGAGCAACTTCACGTGCCGGCCAATCGCCGGCTGGGTCACGTGCAGGGCTTTCGAGGCCTCGACATAGCTGCCCAGCCGGGCGGCGGCATCAAAGGCACGCACCGCGTTGAGCGGCGGCAAACGGTGGTCGGGCATGATTGCTGGCCCCTTTGGCTATTAAATTAACTAACACCTGCCATGTTTAAATTGAAGTGTCGTCCCGTGCAACCCCTGGCTGATAATCGAGCCACAGCAGAACAAAAAAACAGCTGGTTTCACCCCGTACGCAATCTCGATCCTGCCCAGAAAAATAATATCCATGGCCCGACGACACGCTGATGTGCAGCGCAATCGCAGGCGATGGGGGAATCGGAGGTAACGCATGAATGCCCTGCATTCGCTGCAAACACTAGCGGTGTCCATCCGCTCGGTGCGCAAGGTTTACGGTGATCCAAACACCGGTCCGGTGGCGTTGAAAAACATCGACCTGGACATTCGCGACAACGAATTCTTCACCCTTCTCGGCCCGTCCGGCTGTGGCAAGACCACGCTGCTGCGGATGATTGCCGGGTTCGAATTTCCCACTCAGGGTGAAATCCTGCTCTACGGCGAAAACATCGCCGACCGCCCGCCCTTCCAGCGCCCGGTCAACACGGTGTTCCAGCATTACGCGCTGTTCCCGCACATGACCATCGCCGAAAACCTGGCCTTCGGCCTTGAATCGCACCCGATGGGCAAAGTCCTGAACAAAGCGCAAATAGCCGAGCGGGTTCGCGAAATGCTCGCGCTGGTGCAGATGGAACGCTTCGCCATTCGCAAGCCGGCGCAGCTGTCCGGCGGCCAGCAACAACGTGTGGCGCTAGCCCGTGCGTTGGCACCGCATCCAAAAGTCCTGCTGCTGGATGAGCCGCTGTCAGCGCTCGATCTCAAGCTGCGCCAGGCCATGCGCGAAGAGCTGAAAAGCATTCAGGCCAAGACCGGCATCACCTTCATCTTTGTCACCCACGACCAGGAAGAAGCGCTGACCATGTCCGACCGTATCGCCGTGTTGTCCGAAGGCGAAGTGCAGCAGGTCGGCCGCCCGGAGGACATCTACGAACGCCCGCGCAATCGCTTCGTTGCCGACTTCATCGGCGAAACCAACTTCATTCAGGGCACCGTCACGAAGATCGAGGATGGCATGGCCTGGTTCGCCGGACCGGCCGGCCATCCGCTGCCGGCACAACCGTGCAGCGACGTGGCCGTCGGCGCCAACGTGACCTTGTCGGTGCGCCCCGAGCGCCTGCACCTGGTGCCTGCCACAACCGAAGCCGCGCTGCCGTGCCGGATCGACGCGCAGATTTATCTGGGCACCGACCTGCAATATCAGGTCAGCCTCGGCGACGGGTCGCGTCTCACCGTGCGCACACCCAACTGCGTCGATCAGAGCCTGCGCTTCGCCGTCGGCAGCCAGGCCGGTCTGTTGTTCGACCGTGGAAGCGCCAGCGTCCTGCACGATTGAGCCCGAGGAGTTGCCATGCACGCCTTACCGATTGCCAACACACTGGAGCGCCGCAAGGCCTTCCAGAGTTTCCTCGGGGTCAGCCCGGCGCTGGTCGCCATCGGCCTGTTTCTGGTAGTGCCGATCCTGATCGTCATCGGCTATTCACTGATGGAAGCCAACCCCTACGGCGGGGTCAACAAAGTCTTCAGCAGCGACGCCTACACCTCGCTGCTGTTCGAACGGCAAATGGACGACAGCCTGGCCTTCGCCGACTCGTACCTGATCATCGCCTTGCGCTCGGTCGGCATCGCCGGCCTGACCACCATCATCACGCTGCTGATCGGTTTTCCGGTGGCGGTGTGGCTGGCCATGCAGCCGGCGCATCGCCGTGGCCTGCTGATCTTTCTGATCACTGTGCCGTTCTGGGCCAACCTGCTGATTCGCACTTACGCCTGGATTCTGCTGCTGCGCAACACCGGAGTGATCAACAACAGCCTGATGGGCCTGGGCGTCATCCATGAGCCGCTGCAACTGTTGTATACCGATGGCGCGGTGTTGCTGGGGCTGGTTTATACCTACGCACCGTTTGTGGTGCTGCCGATCTACGCGACGTTGGAAAAGATGGATATTCGTCTGCTCGAAGCGGCTCAGGATCTGTATGCCGGGCGTGTGCGCACCTTGCGCAAAGTGGTGCTGCCGATTGCCAAGCCGGGGATTCTCGCCGGCGCCATCCTCACTTTCGTGCCGTGCCTGGGCGCGATGATCGCCCCGGAACTGCTCGGTGGCGGCACGCGGATGATGCTTGGCAACCTGATCTTCCGGCAGTTCAGCGATGCGCGTAACTGGCCATTCGGTGCGGCGTTGTCGCTGGTGCTGATGGCCGCGGTGATGTTGGTGCTGACGGTCTATGCCCTGCGCGCCGAGCGCCAGCGCATCGCCAAGGGAGGTGCGTAATGCTCGCTCTATTCAAACGCAAAGGGGTGGGCGTGCAGGACTTCCCCGGCTTCGGCGGCTTCAGTTTCCTGTTCTATCTGTACCTGTATGCGCCGATCGTGGTGCTGGTGGTGTTCTCGTTCAATGCCAATCAATCGGCGACGGTGTGGACAGGGTTCAGCCTCGACTGGTATCGCGCCGCGTTCGCCAATCAGGCCTTGCGTCAGGCCGCCGGCAACAGCCTGTTGATCGCGGTCTGCGCGAGCATGATCGCCACGGCGATTGCCACCCTCGCCGCCCTCGGCACTTCGCGAGGCGCCAAGTTCAAGGGCCTGCAATTGTCGATGGGCGCGATCATGTTGCCGCTGGTGTTGCCGGAAATCGTCGTCGGTGTGGCGACGCTGGCGCTGTTCTCGACCATTGGCCTGTCGCTGGGTTACGGCAACCTGATCATCGCCCATACGGTGTTCTGCATTCCGTTCGCCTACCTGCCGATCCGCGCTCGCCTGAACGACATGGACCTGTCGCTGGAGCAAGCCTCGGCCGACCTCTATGCCGGCCCGTGGCGAACCTTTCGCAAGGTCACTCTGCCGCTGCTGATGCCGGGGATTTTCTCCGGGCTGATGCTGGCCTTCATCGTCTCGCTGGATAACTTCGTGATCTCGATGATGGTCTCGCAGGCCGGCACCACGACCCTGCCGATCTTCATCTTCGGCCTGTTGCGCATGGGCGTCACACCCGATGTCAACGCCGTGTCGACGCTGATCCTCGGCGTCTCGGTGCTGTTCGTCAGCCTCTCTTACCTGCTGGGCAAAAAGAACGCCTGAACCTTCCAAGAACTGTGGGGAAATAGCATGAGCAAGTGGATAAAAAGCGTCGGCACTTCGTTGTTCCTGACTGTGCCGCTGGCCATGGCCGGCAGTCTTCAGGCCGCCGAAAAACTCAACGTGGTGAGCTGGAGCGGTTACTTCTCGCCGCAGATTCTCGCCAAGTTCCAGAAGCAGACCGGCATTGAAGTCACGGTCGACTCGTACGACTCCAATGAAACCCTGCTGGCCAAACTGAAACAGGGCGGCGCGGGGTATGACGTGGCGATTCCATCGCACCAGTTCATCCCGATCCTGATCAAGGAAAACCTGTTGGAGCGCTTTGATCCGGTCAAAGAGCCCTACTACGCCAGCGTTGTGGATAACCTGAAAAAGCCGAGCTGGGACCCCGAAGGCGCGTACTCGGTACCCTTCATCTGGGGCACCACCAGCGTGGTTCTCGACAGCGCTCGCTACCAAGGCCCGGCTGACAGCTACAAGGTCCTGTACGAACCACCAGCCGAGCTGCAAGGGCGGATCAACATGTTCGACTCGGTCAGCGACATGGTCGACATGGCCAGCCTGTACCTGAATATTCCGCTGTGCAGCGAAGACCCCAAGCAGATGCAGCAGATCCTCACGCTGCTCAAGGCCCAGAAGCCGTTCGTCAAGACGTACAGCTCCAAGGCCGGCTCGATCCGCGAGAACCTCGCCTCGGGTGAAATCGACATGTCGATGTTCTGGGGTGGTTCGTCGATGCGTGCCCGCGAGATGAAGCCGACGCTGAAATACCTGTACCCGAAAGAAGGCGTGCTGGCCTGGGTCGACAACATGGTCATCCCCACCGGCAGCAAGAATCCAGCGAACGCCAAGGCGTTCATCGCCTTCCTCAGCCAGCCGGAAAACTCGGCGATGACGCAGAACTTCCTCAAGCACCAGAGCCCGATCAAAGGCGTCGAACCGTTCCTCGATGCGAGCCTCAAGGACGCGCCTGAGTTGCACATTCCCGAAGGCACGAATGTGGTGTTCAGCAAGACCTGCGGTGAAGGCGCGATCCGCCTGGCCGATCGTCTCTGGACCAATCTGATGCGTTGATCCCTGCCGCCCCGGCGTTGGGCCGGGGCGTTTTTCCAGCCGTCTGAAAGGCGCCGTTGTCATGAATTCCAATAACATCAGCGAACTGGTCCTGCTGCAGGCCAATGAACTCGCCGAACGCATCCGCCTGCGCCAGGTGTCCTGCCGGGAAGTGATGCAGACTTACCTTGCCCACATCGACCATTTCAACCCGTTGGTGAATGCGCTGATCAGCCTGCAATCACCTGAAAAACTGCTGGCTCAGGCCGATGAACGCGATGCCGAACTGGCCCGTGGCGAGTACCGCGGCTGGATGCACGGCCTGCCCCACGCGATCAAGGATCTGTCGCTGACCCGTGGCATCCGCACCACGCTCGGCTCACCGTTGTTCAAGGACTTCATTCCCGAACGCGACGGCATCATGGTCGAGCGGATCAAAGCCGCCGGCGCGATCATCATCGGCAAGACCAACACCCCGGAATTCGGCCTCGGTTCGCAGAGTTACAACCCGCTGTTCGGCGCGACAGGTTGCGCCTACGACCCGAGTAAAACGGCGGGTGGCAGTAGCGGTGGCGCAGCGGCGGCGCTGGCGATGCATCTGGTGCCTGTCGCGGATGGCAGCGACATGATGGGCTCGCTGCGCAACCCGGCGGCGTTCAACAACATCTTTGGTTTTCGTCCGTCACAGGGTCGTGTGCCGTTTGATGACAGTGCCGATCTGTTTTTTGATCAGCTCGGTTACGAAGGGCCGATGGCGCGTAGCGTGAAGGATGCGGCGTTGCTGTTGTCGGTGCAGGCTGGCGGTGATGCGCGGGCGCCGTTGTCCATCGCTGAATCTGGTGAGGCCTTTGCGGCGCCGCTGGGGCGTGATTTCAAAGGTACGCGGTTGGGTTGGCTCGGCAACTTCAACGGTTATCTGCCGATGGAGCAAGGCGTTCTGTCGTTGTGTGAGAAGGCCTTTGCTGATTTTGAGAGCCTTGGTTGCCATGTTGAATCGGTTGAGCCTGGTTTCGCGCCTGAGCGACTTTGGAGCAGTTGGCGGACGTTGCGGCATTGGATGGTCGCGGGGTCTTTGGGCACGACGTATGCCGATCCGCAGAAGCGTGCGCTGTTGAAACCGGAAGCGATCTGGGAGGTGGAAAACGGTCTGAAGCTTTCGGCCAGCGAAGTGTTCGCCGCCTCGGTGGTGCGCAGCGACTGGTATCGGGCGATCTCTCGCTTGTTCGAACAATACGACTACCTGTTGTTGCCCAGCGCGCAGGTGTTCCCGTTCGACAAGTCACAGCCATGGCCGACCGCTATCGAGGGCGTGAGCATGGACACTTATCATCGCTGGATGGAGGTGGTGATTCCCGGCACGTTGTCCGGTTGCCCGGTGGCGAACGTCCAGGCCGGGTTCAATGCGCAGGGGTTGCCGATGGGGCTGCAGATCATCGGCCGGCATCAGGCAGACTTCGCGGTTCTGCAACTGGCGCACGCGTATGAACAGGCCAGTCGCTGGTTCCAACGCTGTCCTTCGCCCCTGCTCGGCCCATGATTTTGATAAACGGTTGAAAGCGTAGAAAAAATTTTTAAATTTACGCTTGACGCTTTTCCATTTCAGGGGAATAATGCGCGCCACTTGGCTACATAGCTCAGTTGGTTAGAGCATAGCATTCATAATGCTGGGGTCCGGGGTTCAAGTCCCTGTGTAGCCACCAAGTACTAAAAACGGCTTACCGAAAGGTAGGCCGTTTTTTTATGCCCGTAGAAAAGTGCTGGCACCCTTCCCTAGTCAATGACCCGAGAAAGCACGGCAGGAAAAAGGTGCTAACGGTGTACGAAAGAGATTTTTCGTAAAACCATACGCCTGTAACTCACCCCATCGGTTTGCCCGAATTCCCCATTGACCGACAAGCTCCCCTGGCTCGATTCAAAAGCCATACAGGGAGTTGTCATGGCTCGATTCAAATCCCTTTTCGACGATGACTGGCTTTGGAAACGCTACAACGGTGGCGCTTCTTGGGGTTCGTGGTATGTGCCTAAAGCACCGGAGCCGGTGTACATCGAAAAGGATGAATGGCCAACGCCCAGGCCCCGCGAAGATCAGGTGTTCGCCAAGTCCTGCACTGTGGAGAACTGGTGCCGAACGGACGCCGGCACGGCACTCGAATCCGCCGCCAATTTCGGCAAGATCATGGTCGCCGGCGCCATGCTCTTGCCCTCTGCCAGCACCGCTGTCGCGACGGCAATAGGTGCCGATCTGGCCTTGGGGCGTTTGGCGGGCGGCGGCATTTTGCAACAACGCCTCAACTGGGCAATTCGCGGCGCTGCTGGGCCGGCCAGCGTGTTCGTCCTCGGGATGCTGCCGACCCGCATGGGCGACGGCACGCTGCACACCGACCAACAACTGCGCCGCATGAGCCGCGCGCCCACTCGTGTGCGCTTCCAGTTTCGGCGTGATGCCGAAGGGGTCATGCAGGTTTACGGCATCCACTCCGGCGCTTCGGGCGATGACTCGGTGCGTACAGTCAACGTCGAGTGGAACAGCGACAAGACTGCGATGGAGGCCAAGCTCGACGGCATTACCATTTTGTGGACGCCACAACGCGGCCCCCTAGGATCAATGCCGCCGCTGGTGTATCCAGAACACGGCGAGCAACTGAACACGATCCTTGTTCATCCGATTCCCGAGAACACGGATACCCAGATAGAAGGCCTGCCCGGCGAGGACATTACTGCCGAGGATTGTATTCTGGTGTTCCCGGCGGACACTGGGTTGAAGTCGCTGTATGTGGTGTTTTCGAAACCGGCCAGACTGACGCCGGGCACAGTGACGGGGGTTGGTGAGGATGTATCCGGGATCTGGTTGGAACATGCCCGGGCTGGATCTGGCGCACCGATCCCAACCACTATCGCCGATTCACTGAGAGGGCGCGAATACTCTACTTTTGATTCATTCAGACGAGCCTTCTGGACCGCTGTCTCGAGAGATGGTGCGGTAGCTGGGCAGTTTAGCGATGACAGCATGGAACGTATGCGCAACGGGAAGGCACCGCGAGCTCGCTTGATGGATGCTGCGGGCAAGAGGATCTCTCACGAGATTCACCACGTGGAATTAATATCCGAAGGCGGCGAGGTCTATAACGTTGATAACCTGCGGATCCACACGCCAAAAAATCACGTCGAAATACACCAAGAATAGGGAACAGCATGAACGATCCATTCATCAAGCGCAGCTTTTCGGACTACACCGAACAAGACTTCGTTGAATTCGTGGACGAGATTAGAAAAGAAGATAAGGCGCCCACTGATGAGCGTGCAGATGTTTTAGTGCGGCACTTCAACTCGATTGTTGGACATCCAAGCGGGATGGACCTTATTTACTATCCAGAACCTGGAGCTGACACGTCGTCCGCTGGTATAGCTCGTACAGTAGCAGCATGGCGTGCAGCCAACGGGCTGCCTGGGTTCAAGCAATAAGTCCCAATCAATTTAAAAAGCAGTGAGTACGCCTTGGTAAAAATATCCGGCGACACAGAAACCGAATTTATCCGCTTCGTCGAAAGAATACGGGCAACAAACAAAAGTGGATCGGATTCGAAGCTTGGTGAACTGCTGGCACACCTCAGGATGCTTACTGGCCACCCGGATGGAACCGACCTGATTTTTTATCCCGAGCAAGGAGAAGACAACTCTGCCGAGAGCGTTACGAAGACTGTAAAGGAATGGCATGCCGCGAATGGACTGCCCGGTTTCAAGCGATAAGCGCATTTATACCTTGAGACAACACCGAACCCGTGGCGAGGGGATTTATCCCCGATGGGGTGCGAAGCCCCCCCCCCTCTTCAGTGCAAATGAATGGGACTGCTGCGCAGTCCATCGGGGATAAACCTCCTCACCACAAGGCTATGCCTGACCTACTCAGGCTTCTCTGCCGATAGGGCTTCCAACCCCTTCACCCAAATCTGCCGAGTGCGCTGCCCCACCATCGCCCGCCAATCCGGATCAGCCGGATAAAACTGCTCCAGCAGATTCAACTTGATCCTCCTCCCCGTCGCATCCAGCGGATCGCCATGCAGATGCAGCCAGTGGTCATCGCGCAAATAACGATGCACATCCGGCCCTGGATACGTCCCGCACTCAATCACGAACGGCATCAACTGCACGTCCGGTAAAGCATTGAGCAACGCCTGCGAGGTGTACCCGGTAGCCGTCGCTGCCACACCGGTTTCGCTCAAGGTGTCGGCGCCGGTGTGCAGCGTGTAAAGCCATGGGCCATAAATCGCCTGAGCCTGTGCGAGTGCCGGATAAGGCGCCTGGGTGATGGTCAGCAACATCGGATGGCCGTACTCGCCAGCGCCGGTGTGCAGGTCGAAACACATCACGGTTTCAGCGCCAGCCAGATGCGTTTCGATGATTTGATGCAGCGTGCGATTCGACCAGCTCGGTGCGCGGCCGCCATAGAACAGCCCATCGGGATGACTGTGCTGACCGCCCTCGACAATCGACATCACCGCCGGCCAGCCGTGTTCGGCAATCTGCGTATCGAGCAGGGCATCGGCCCGCGCGCGCTCGAGGCCGTTCAGATCGGTGCAGGCGTAGATCTCGTGCAATGCCGCGTAAGCACGGTTATCCGGCAACGGCCCGGTGAAATCGAGGTGATTGCGGTTGAGGTCGATGTTGTCCTCGTTGACCCGCCGCAACCACGCGGTACCCCACGGGTTGATCAGGTGCACCATCACCACCGCGACGTCCTTGGGCAGCGAGCCGGGCACAAAAGTCTTCTGCCAATCGATCTGACACTCCGACCCGTAATACCCCTCGACCCCGTGGGTGCCGCTGATTGCGACCAGCCGCCGCTTGGCCTGCGGATCACCGAGCACGGCGACGTCGGTGCTCAAGGGTTCACCGAAGGGCCCGCAACGTGGATGTGCGTAGGAGGTGAGCGTGGCTCCGACAGCATTGGCCGCGGCAAGAAACTGTTCGCGTTGATCGCGGTAACTGGATTCGGTGGGAAACTCGCTGTGCATGTCGGCCTCTTGTTGATCTTGTATTGGTGGGAGCGAGCCTGCTCGCGAAGCGGTTTCGCATTCAATAGTCAGGTTGGCTGACACACCGCTTTCGCGAGCAAGCCCGCTCCCACAGGGGCGTATTTCAAGTCTGTGGATTTGACGCTGACCCTAGCGAACATCCGCCCTGAAAAGAAAGACAAAAATGCCCACCGGTTTGCGTCGCGACCACCCGGTCGATAAAGTCCGTCAGACCTTTCACCCCTCGGACGGAGAGCACCACGTGTTTCCAGCCCTGCCCCTGAGCCGCTTTCGCCTGCCTGCACTGACCCTGCTTGTCAGCGCCCTGACCCTCACCGCGTGCAACGCACCGCCCTCCTCGACGTTGCCCCTGGCCCCGGAAGCCGCTTCGGGCTACCGCACCGATCTGCAGACCCGCCACGCCAGCCAACACATGGCCGCTGCCGCCAACCCGCTGGCCGCCGAGGCCGGTCGGGAGATGCTGCGCAAGGGTGGCTCGGCCATCGACGCGGCAATTGCCATGCAAGCGGTGCTGACGCTGGTCGAACCGCAATCCTCCGGGATCGGTGGCGGCGCGATGATCGTGCTGTGGGACGGCAAACAGGTGCGCACTTATGACGGTCGCGAAACCGCACCGGCCGGCGCCACCGAGCAGCTGTTCCTGCAAGCCGACGGCAAACCGATGCCGTTCCCGCAGGCGCAGATTGGCGGGCGCTCGGTTGGCACACCGGGCGTGCTGCGTGCACTGGAAATGGCGCACCAACAACACGGTCGCCTGCCATGGGCCACGTTGTTCGAGCCTGCAATCAAACTTGCCGAGCAGGGCTTTGCGATTTCTGCGCGACTGCATTCGCTGCTGGAATCCGACCCGGTGATTCGCCAATCGCCGGACATGGCCGCGTACTTCCTCAACAGCGACGGCAGCGTCAAAGCCGTGGGCACGCGCCTGCAGAACCCGGCGTTGGCCGCTGTGCTCAAGCGCATCGCCCACGAAGGCCCGGATGCGCTGTACAAAGGCCCGATCGCCGAAGAGATCGTCGCCAAGGTGCAAGGCCACGCCAACCCCGGCAGCCTGTCGCTGAAGGATCTGCAAGGCTACAAGGCCAAAGAGCGCGCACCGCTGTGCACTGACTACAAACGCTGGCAGGTCTGCGGCATGCCGCCACCGTCGTCGGGCGGGATCGCTGTGGCGCAGATCCTCGGCACCCTGCAAGCACTGGAAACCCGCGACCCACGCCTATCGCTGACACCGCTCAAACCGGTGAAAACCGACAAACCCGCCGGCATCGAGCCGGCACCACAAGCCGTGCACCTGATCGCCGAAGCCGAACGCCTGGCCTACGCCGACCGTGCGCAATACGTCGCCGACACCGATTTCGTCCCGGTGCCAGTCAAAGGTCTGGTCGACCCGGGTTACCTCGCCAGTCGCGCCAGCCTGATCGGCGAACGCAGCATGGGCAGCGCCAAGCCGGGCACACCGCCGGGCGTGCAGGTGGCCTACGCGCCGGATCGCTCGCCACTGCGCATCTCCACCTCGCAGGTCGTCGCCGTGGATGACCTCGGCGGCGCCGTATCGATGACCACAACCATAGAAGCGGCGTTCGGCTCGCACCTGATGGTTCAGGGCTTTCTGCTGAACAACCAGATGACCGACTTCTCGTTCATCCCCGAAGAGAACGGGCAGAAAGTCGCCAACCGCGTCGAACCCGGTAAACGCCCACGCTCATCGATGGCGCCGACGCTGATCTTCGATCGCAACAGCGGCGAATTCCTCGCCAGCGTCGGCTCGCCGGGCGGCTCGCAGATCATCGAGTACGTGGCCAAGACCACCGTCGGCCTGCTCGACTGGAACCTCGACCCGCAAAGCGCCATCAGCCTGCCCAACTTCGGCAGCCGCAACGGCCCGACCGAACTGGAGCAAGGCCAGTTCAGCCCGGCGCTGATTCAGGCGCTGAAAGACAAGGGCCACACGGTCAACGAAATCGACATGACCAGCGGCACGCAAGCCATCGTGCGGGTCAAGGATGCACAGGGCAAAGCGACGCTGGAGGGTGGCGCGGACCCACGGCGTGAAGGGGAAGCGTTGGGGGATTGAGGTTACGACGTAAAGAGAAAAGGCTTACCGCAGGGTAAGCCTTTTTAGTGCAAGGGGTTTGACTCGCAAGATCACCCGGCTCAGCGATTAGCCACCAGATGCGCCCCAAACAACAGATAGCAGCCACCGGCCAAGCGATCCAGCCATTGCCGCGACCGCTCGTAAACGCTCGCAATTCGCCGGCTGGCAAAGAACAGCGCCACGCTGCAATACCAGCTGAACGACAACGTCGCCATGGTCAGCACCGCCAGCGCCAGCAACAACGGCGGCACATGGGCCGGCATCGCGGTGGCGAAGATGGTGGCGACGAACAGTGCCGACTTGGGGTTGGTCATGTTGCCCAGAAAGCCCCGTCCGTAGGCGCCGAGCAAGGTCTGCTGCGAGGTGTCCAGCGTCCCGTGCATGATCGGCGCCTTGCGCTTGAACTGCTTGAGCCCGAGATAGATCAGGTAGCAGCCGCCGGCGATCTTGAAGCTCAGGTACAGCGTCGGCGCTGCACTGAACAGCGACTGGATGCCCAAGCCGCCAGCCAGGCCCCACAACACCGTCCCGCTGGCGACACCGAGTGCCGCGACCACTCCATGGCGGCGCGAGCGGCTGACCGCCAGTTGGGCGATGTTGAAGAAGTTCGGACCGGGTGTGACCACCGCGACTGTCCACAACAATGCCAGTGACAGCAGCGGGGCGAGATAACTCGAAAGGGAAAGGTCCATGGGGCACGCGCCTGATCGGTTCGACAATGCCCCACACCTTGCTCCATTCGGCGCAGGTTTTCCATCAGGCGAATGTCACTGTGGCAAGGTTTTGCCGTCCACCGCATCGCCAATCGTCAGGAAGTGCCCGCCAGCCACGTGGTGCAGCGTACGCAAACCATCATGCCCGTCGAAATGCCAACGCCCGTCGCTGAACACGCGCTCATCGGCCTGGGCGGCGATGACCTCGGCGAGGAACAGGTCGTACTGCTCGTGATTGCGCGGTTCGGGCAGCAAGCGGCATTCGAGCCAGGCGACGCAGCCTTCGAGCAGCGGGGCGTCGACGGTTTCGCCAGCGAAGGTCTGCAGCCCGTAAGCCTGAAACTTGTCCTGCCCCTGATCCTGCTTGATCTGCAGACCCGAGGTATTGCCGACGGTTTGCACGATGTCGGCCTGATTGACGCACGGCACGTTGAGCACAAACGTGCCGCAGGCTTCGAGCAACTGGCGGGTCCAGGTGGATTTATCAAGGACGACCGCGACTTTCGGCGGTTCGAAATCCAGCGGCATCGCCCAGGCGGCGGCCATGATGTTGCGTTGGCCGTCATGGGCAGCGCTGACCAGCACGGTCGGCCCGTGATTGAGCAGACGGTAGGCTTTGTTCAAGGGCACCGGGCGGCGGTGGGAAGCGCTCATGGGGATCTGCTCCGGAGAAAAGGAGCCGATTGTAGCGCCACCGCTGAGGAAACACTGAATCTGTGGGAGCGAGCCTGCTCGCGAAGGCGTAAGGTCAATCACATCAATGTTGAATGACACGCCGCTTTCGCGAGCTGGCTCGCTCCCACAGGAGAGAGGCGTGCAGGTCAGTGGGAAAGTTGATTGGCAAACTGCCCGACCGCATCCACCACTTTCTGCGCGCCGTCCTGAATCTCGACGATCACCGTGCCCGCCTCTGCTGCCAGCGCCAGGCCTTGTTCGGCCTGAAGCTTGCCGTCGGTCATCAGGGCCACGGCGTTGCGCGCCATCTCCTGGTTCTGCCGCACCACGGTGACGATCTCTTCGGTCGCCTGACTGGTGCGCGAAGCCAATTGCCGCACTTCGTCGGCCACCACCGCAAAGCCCCGGCCCTGTTCGCCGGCACGGGCCGCTTCGATGGCAGCGTTGAGCGCCAGCAGGTTGGTTTGCTCGGCAATGCCGCTGATGGTTTTGACGATGGTACCGATCACCTGCGACTGCTCGTTCAGCGCCTCGATGCCCTCGCCGGCAGACTGCATGTGTCGCGACAGATCACGCATCACATTCACCGCCTCGGTGACCACCGTGGTGCCACGTTGCGCGGTGCTGTCGGTTTGCTGCGAAGTGCTGTAGGCAATGCTGGCCGCGTCGGCTACCGCTTGTTCGCGATTGACCTGATCGGTGATCACCGTGGCGAACTTCACCACTTTGTAGAGTTTGTTGTTGGCATCAACCACCGGGTTGTAGGACGCCTCCAGCCACACGGTACGACCATGGCTGTCGACACGCTTGAAGCGCTCGGCCACAAACTCGCCATTGTTCAGACGACGCCAGAAGTTCTGGTACTCGGTGCTGTTGTACTCCTCCGGCGTGCAGAACATCCGGTGATGCTTGCCCTTGATCTGCGCCAGGCTGTAACCCATGCCGCTGAGGAAGCGCTCGTTGGCATTCAACACGTTGCCGTTGAGATCGAACTCGATCACCGCAGTGGAACGCACCAGCGCGCCAATCAGGTTTTCGTGCTCGCGGGAGGCTTCGATGGTACGGGTCAGGTCGCTGGAAAAAATCGAGAAATGCTTGATCCGGCCATCCGACGAGCGCACCGGCTGCACGATGGAGCGCAGCCACGCCTCTTCGCCATTACCGCGCAGCAGGCGCACGGCCCCGGCGAAATGCTCGCCACGGGTCAGCGCGGCCTTGAAGCGATGGTGAAACTCATCGGCCTTTACATGCGCCGGAACGATGTCTTCAATGGCGCGCCCCACCAGGTCCTGGCTCTTGTAGAGCATCTCGGCGAGGAAGTTCTGATTGACCGACTGGATCCGCCCATCGGCCTCCAGGGTCAGCACCAGCATCTCGCTTTCCAGGCTTTCCTTCACTTGCAGCAGGCTGGAGAGTTCTTCACGAAGAGCCGCCAGCTCTTGCTTGAGGCGTTTGTTGAACATGGGAAAGTACCGATGGCTGGGTAGAAAGCGGGATGCAGCCTAACCATCGGCCTTGGAAAACTTTTCTGAAGAGCAATTGAGACCGGTCAGTCAAAAATAATCTCAATGGGCCATTGGTCTTATTCGCCCCCGCAGAACGGATACAAAACCCGGCGCTCTGGCCCGGCCATATCAGGTATTCTCAGGGCAAATTGCAACAATATGTTGCCGGTATCCGCCCGATAAGGAGTTCCGTTTTGGATTTATCGACCGCTGCCTGGATGGTTCACGACACCCGCCTGATTCTCTGCTGCCTGCTGGCGATCGCGACGATTATCGTGTTGATCAGCGTCACCAGGCTTCCGCCCTTTCTATCGATCCTGATCGGCACGTTCATTGCCGGCGTCGGCGCGGGTTTACCGCCTGAGGACGTGGCCAAGGCGTTCAGTAAAGGCGCCGGGGCGATTCTCGGTGAGGCGGGGATCATCATCGCGCTGGGCTCGATGCTCGGCGCGCTGATGGCCGAATCCGGCGCAGCCGACCGCATTGCGTCGACCTTGCTCGGGCTGGGCAAAGGCAAGTCCCTGCCGTGGGTCATGGCGCTGGTGGCGATGGTGATCGGCCTGCCGCTGTTCTTCGAAGTGGGGCTGGTGATGATGGTACCGATCATCTTCGTCATGGCCCGCCGCTCCGGTCAGCCGCTGTTGAAAATCGCCATTCCGGCGCTGGCCGGGATGACCACGCTGCATGCCCTGATGCCGCCGCATCCCGGGCCGTTGATCGCGGTCAGCGCGTTGCACGCCGACCTTGGGCTGACCATGTTGCTGGGCTTCAGCATCGCCATCCCGGCGGTGATCCTGGCCGGACCGATCTACGGCAACTGGCTGTCGAAACGCATGCACGTCGATGAGCCGGCAGAACTCGGCGCGCTGTTCAGCGCCCCGCCAAAAGCGCCGCGCCAACCGAGTTTCGGCATGTCGCTGCTGATCATTCTGTTGCCGGTGCTGCTGATGCTCGGCAGCACCCTGGCGAAAGTCGCGATGAGCCCGCAAAGCAGTGTCGCCCTGACCCTGAAGTTTCTCGGCGAACCGTTGGTGGCGCTGGGCATTGCCGTCATGGCGGCAGTGATCTGCCTCGGCTGGGCCAACGGCATGCCGCGTGAACACGTCGGCGGCACCCTGCGCAAAAGCCTCGCGCCGATTGCCGTACTGTTGCTGACCATTGGTGCCGGTGGCGGCTTGAAGCAGACCTTGCTGGATGCCGGCGTCAGCCAGACCATCAGCAAAGTCGCCGAAGGCGCGCACATGCCGTATCTGCTGCTGGCCTGGCTGATTGCCGTGGCACTGCGTCAGGCCACAGGCTCGGCGACGGTGGCCACCACAACGACGGCGGGGATTCTGGCGCCGATGATGGCGGGCCTCGCCGCGACGCAAAGCTCGTTAGTGGCGCTGGCGATTGGCGCCGGCTCAGTGTTCTTCTGCCACGTCAACGACGCCGGCTTCTGGATGGTTCGCGAGTACTTTGGCCTGCAACTGAAACAGACGATCTGGGTCTGGTCGATCCTGCAAACCATCGTCTCGGTGGTAGGCCTGGTGGGGACCTTGCTGTGGTGGCACTGGTTGACGTAACGGCCTTCAGGAACAGCGCGCTACCGAACGGCGCCCGACCCCGGGCATGCGTACACCGAAGTACGCCGCGCTGACGATGCCGACCGCGCCCATCACCGCGCAGAACATCACACAGATCCATGGGCTCCATGGCATCAGACCGATCAGCAGCAGCGGTGTGATGCTTGCCCACGCGGCGTAGGCAATGTTGTAGGTGAAGGAAATGCCGGACACCCGGATACGCGCCGGGAACAGACCGACCATCACTGACGGCACCGCGCCGACCACACCGCAGGCCAGGCCGGCGATGGCGTACGCCAGCCCCACCCAGTTGCCGCCCATGATCAGACAGCTGTAAAGCACGCCGATGCCCAATGGCAGCAGCAGGCTATAAAGCATGACCGTGCGCCAGGCACCAAGGCGATCGACCAGCAGTCCGGCAATCACGCAGCCAATGTTGAGAAAGACGATGCCCAATGCACTCAGGGCAAAGGTGTGGCTGGCGGTCATGCCGAAGGTTTTCTGCATCATGGTCGGGGTGATCACCACGAACACCACCACCGCCGAGGTCAGCACACATGTCAGCAGCATCGCCGGCAGCATCGCCAGCCGATGCTCACGCAGCACCGTGCGCAACGGCAGTTCGACCCGCGCCTCGCTTTGCGCTTCCATGGCCATGAACACCGGCGTTTCGCTCAGCCAGCGGCGCAGGTACACGCCAATCACGCCGAACACTCCGCCGAGCAGGAACGGATAACGCCAGGCGTAATCGAGGATTTCCGCCGGGGTAAACGCCTGCGTGAGAAACGTTGCAGTCAACGCGCCGATCAGATAACCGAAGGTCAGCCCGGCCTGCAAAAAGCCCAGGGCATAACCGCGATGCCCGGTGGGCGCATGCTCGGCGACGAACACCCAGGCGCTCGGCACCTCACCACCGACCGCCGCGCCCTGCAGGATGCGCAGCGCCAGCAACAGCAGCGGCGCGAAGTAACCGATCTGCGCATACGTCGGCATGATCCCGATCAGCAGGCACGGCAGCGCCATCATCAGGATGCTCAGGCTGAAGACCTTCTTGCGCCCCAGCCGATCGGCGAAATGCGCCATCAGGATCCCGCCCAGCGGCCTCGCCAGATAACCGGTGACGAAGATCCCGAAGCTTTGCAGCAGACGCAGCCACTCAGGCATTTCCGGCGGGAAGAACAACTGGCTGAGGGTCAGGGCGAAGAACACGAAAATGATGAAATCGTAGATTTCCAGCGCCCCGCCAAGGGCTGCAAGGCCGAGGGTCTTGTAGTCGGAACGGCTGAACGACGCAGGTCGGGCTGTGGATTGGGCAGTCATGGCAAAGAACTCTGGCAGGCAAAAAACCAAGGCGCTCATGGTCTACGCAAATCCGCCTGGGGACAACCCGTTAGACCATAGTCATGGTTTTGCAAAACCTGCTCACAAAAGCGCTTGGCTTGATTTACTGTTGAGGCCTGTCTGCAGCCACGGTCCAGTGAAAACCTGTGGGAGCGGGCTTGCTCGCGAATGCAGTGTGTCAGTCGACACTGATTGGTCTGAAACACCGCATTCGCGAGCAAGCCCGCTCCCACCCAAAGCACTCAGTGATCTGCAGACCCAAAATAACCATAAAAATCCGAGGTACTTCCTGTGGCCGTTGAGATCGAAGATAGCCGCTCCGCGCGCTTTGCCCTGCGCTGCTCCAGCTTTGCCGAACGCTGGTTCCCCGACTCTTGGGTATTCGCTGCATTGGCGGTAATCATTGTTGCGTTGGCCACTATGGCCATGGGCGCCAAACCCACCGATGCGGCGATGGCATTCGGCGACGGGTTCTGGAGCCTGATCCCGTTTACCATGCAAATGGCCTTCGTGGTGATTGGCGGTTACGTGGTCGCCAGCTCGCCGCCGGCGGTCAAACTGATCGACAGACTGGCACGCATCCCGAAGAACGGCCGCTCCGCCGTGGCCTGGGTCGCGCTGATCTCGATGGTCGCTTCGCTGCTGAATTGGGGCCTGTCGCTGGTGTTCGGCGGTTTGCTGGTGCGCGCCCTCGCCCGCCGCACCGATCTGAAAATGGATTACCGCGCGGCCGGTGCTGCGGCGTATCTGGGCCTGGGCGCGGTCTGGGCGCTGGGGCTGTCATCATCGGCCGCGCAATTGCAGGCCAACCCGGCCAGCCTGCCGCCGTCGATCCTGTCGATCACCGGGGTGATTCCGTTCACCCAGACCATCTTCCTCTGGCAGTCCGGCGCCATGCTGCTGGCGCTGATCGTGATTTCGATCATCGTCGCCTACGCCACCGCCCCCGGCCCGAACTCCGCACGCGATGCCAAGGAGTGCGGCATCGACCCGGCGTTCAATCTGCCGCCACTGCAACCGCGTACCCGGCCCGGCGAATGGCTGGAACACAGCCCACTGCTGATCATTTTGCTGGTGCTGCTGGCGGCCGGCTGGCTGTTCCACGAGTTCTCGACCAAACCGGCGATCACCGCGATTTCCGGGCTCAACACTTATAACTTCCTGTTCATCATGCTCGGCGCCCTGCTGCACTGGCGCCCGCGCAGCTTCCTCGATGCGGTGGCCCGTGCGGTGCCGACCACCACCGGCGTGCTGATCCAGTTCCCGCTGTACGGCTCGATCGCCGCGCTGCTGACTACGGTCAAAGGCGCCGATGCGCAAACCCTGGCGCATCACATCTCGACCTTCTTCGTCAGCATCGCGTCCCACGACACCTATGCGCTGTTGATGGGCGTGTACTCGGCGATTCTCGGCTTCTTCATTCCGTCCGGGGGCGGCAAGTGGATCATTGAGGCGCCGTACGTGATGCAGGTCGCCAACGACTTGCAATACCACCTCGGCTGGGCGGTGCAGATCTACAACGCCGCCGAAGCGCTGCCAAACCTGATCAACCCGTTCTACATGCTGCCGCTGCTGGGCGTGCTCGGCCTGAAGGCGCGGGACCTGATCGGCTTCTCGTTTGTGCAACTGCTGGTGCACACGCCGCTGGTGCTGTTCTTGTTGTGGGTGCTGGGGACGACATTGGCGTATACGCCGCCGGTGATGCCGTAAACCAGTTTAAAAACCAACACCATAAAACCTGTGGGAGCGGGCTTGCTCGCGAATACGCGGTGTCATTCACCAGTGATATGACTGATAGAGCGCATTCGCGAGCAAGCTCGTTCGCACACTGGTGCACCGCCCGCTTCAAATTGTCACCCAAACGTCACATTCGCTTGCTAGCGTCCGCCCGAAACAAACTGAAACAATTAAGCAAAACGGGCTGACAGATGAGAGACGAAACAGACGGCACTGACGCACCTGAATCCGACAACCCCACCGACACCAGTCGCCGCCGCTTCCTCGGCGGAGTCGCTGTTCTGGGTGTGGGCGCCACGCTGGCTGGCTGCGGTAACGCCAGCGATCAGCCGGGCAAACCGGCCGAACGCCCGCTGACGCCGACCGAGCTGGACAAGGCCCTGCGTGACCAGGTGAAAACCGTGGTGGTGATCTACGCCGAGAACCGCAGCTTCAACAACCTGTTCGGTGATTTTCCCGGTGTCGAAAAGCCGCTGTCTGCCCTCAAGCCTGCCGATTATCAACAACGTGACCGCGACGGCAGCCTGCTGCAGGCTTTGCCGCCTGTCTGGGGCGGGGTGTTGCAGATCGGTCCGCAAACCCTCGATGGCGTGACCTACCCCAGCGCCACCCAGTTTCAGGAGAATCTGCCCAACGCGCCGTTCGCCCTCAAAGGCCCGAATGCCGAAGACTTGCCGTTCGGTCTGGTCACCCGCGATTTGTGGCACGTGTTCTATCAGAACCAGATGCAGATCAACGGCGGCAAGAACGACGGCTTCGTCGCGTGGGCCGACTCCGGCGGCCTGACCATGGGCCACTACGCCCAGAGCCGTTATTCCCTGCGTCTGTGGGACGTGGCCCGGGAGTTCGTGCTGTGCGACAACTTTTTCCAGGGTGCTTTCGGTGGCTCGTTCCTCAACCACCAATACCTGATCAGCGCCACCGCACCGTTCTATCCGGACGCAGCCAATTCGGTGGCCAAGAGTCAGATCGCCGCCCTGCAAAGTGCCGACCCGGCCGATCCGCGCCTGAAACCGCTGGAGCAATCGCCGGCCAGCGCCATGACCGGTCCGCCGCAGTTCGGCCCGAGCGCGCTGACCCCGGACGGTTTTGGTGTGAACACCCTCGCGCCACCGTACTGGCCGACGTGGATTCGTGATCCGGAGCGTCCGGAATACTCAAAAGCCGATCTGCCCAATGTGATGGTGCCGCAAACCCACGAGCACATCGGCGACAAGCTGTCGAAGAAGAGCATCGACTGGGCGTGGTACGCCGGTGCGTGGCAAGCGACGCTGGAGCAATACAAGGACTCGGGCGGCATTCCGAAGATTCCCAACTTTCAATATCACCACCAGCCGTTCAACTACTTCAAGCAGCAAGGCCCGGAGAACCCGCAGGAGCGCAGTAAACGCTTGCGCGATGCCGGCCTGGGGGACGAGTCGAGCACCAACAAATTCTTCGCCGATGCCGAGGCCGGCAAGCTGCCGGCGGTGAGTTTCTACAAACCCCAAGGCAACCTGAACATGCACGCCGGTTATGCCGACGTGGCTTCCGGCGACCGGCACATCGTCCGTGCCCTTAAGGTGCTGCGCGAAAGCCCGCAATGGAAAAACATGGTGGTGGTCGTCACCGTCGATGAAAACGGCGGCTGGTGGGATCACGTTGCACCGCCCAAAGGCGATCGCTGGGGGCCAGGGTCGCGGGTGCCGGCGCTGGTGGTGTCGCCGTTTGCCCGCAAAGGCACGGTGGATCACACGGTCTACGACACGGCGTCGATCCTGCGCCTGATCACTCGAGTGTTCCAGCTCGAAACCCTGGATGGTCTCAAGCAGCGTGACGAGGCGATGATCGCCCGCGGCCAGAAACCCATGGGCGACTTGACCAACGCTCTGCATTTCCAGGCCTGAAACCAAGCCCTGCGGGCTGACGCAAAAAACCGTGAATGACGGCTTCTCTGTGCACCACGGCTGATCCAATATGAAGCGCCCCGACATCACGGGGAACCCACGCTGAAAAGGATCTGAGCATGTTCAAACTCGCAGGACTTACCCCCACCGCACTGGCGCTCGCCGCGTTCACGCTGAGCGCGGCGGCCCACGCCGATGTCGACCTGAAACTGGGCAGCACCGAGCGCGTCACCCGTCTCTTCGCCTACCCCAACAATTGCAGCGTGATCTGCTATCGCAACTGGTCGCTGGAGCAAACCGTCGCCCACTACCTGAGCCAGAGCGTGCAACGCGACGGTTACGCCAATGCCAAGGTGTTGGTGAAGAACGATAACGGGCAGATCCATGTCGAAATCAGCGGCGTACCGAAAGGCTACGACAAGCCGCTGTCGGCACTGCTCGACGCCGGCGATCTGGCCTACAACGGCGCCAGCAAGCTCAACGCCGATGGCAAGTGGGCTTACAGCTGGTACCTGTTCCTGCCGCTGGGCATGGCCCTGGAAAATCGCAAGAGCGTCGAGCTGCTGCACTTCCCGCCGGACTATTCGCTGACCCAGGCTCAGGATTACCTGCGCTCGAACACCACCGACCGCTGGGCCACGCTGCTGACCGACAACGGCATCCCGGCTGATCAGACCCCGGCCTATCAAACCATCATCGACATCGCGCCGATCGCGGCGCCGTCCAATGCCGGCAGTGATCTGGAGGGGGTCTACGACTACTTCAAGGATTACCAGACCACACTGGTCAAGCAGTTCAGCCAGACCAGCGCCGGCACCACCCTGCCGATGGTCGCATTCGGCGCACCGGTGCGTAACTGGATCAAGCAGCAATACGGGCCGACTGTCGGCGTTTTGGGGCTGGCAACCATCAGCCCGAGCACCGGGGTGAATGTGCCGGTGCTGGGCTCGAACCATCCGAGCTACATCTGGTACGCCGCTGACCCGGCCAGCTACAACGGCGATGAAGCCAAGGCTGACGCCGCCGGGCTGAAGGTCATGGGCCAGGACTTGAGCGCGGCCTGCTGGCAGGCCGGGATGGGCAGCAAACCGAGCACCGACCCGAAAACCCTGCTCAACAGCTGCACGCAGACCTGGCAAGTGACGCAGAAGGTCAAGACCTGCGAGCTGTTCTACACCTCGATCCGCAACCTGACCCCGGAACAAGCGGCCGCGAAATGCTCGACCACGCCGATCAAGGCGCAGCTGCAACAGCTCAAGGGCGAGTTGCCGGCCACTGCGGTGCCTGCCCCCCACCTCTGATCTGCTGAAAAGGCTTCTCGTGTCAGTCAATGCTGACGCGGGAAGCAGCTCTTTTCGCCTGTCAGATCTGACAGTAGACGCTATGCGGCATTCGAGAAATGATTGGATCCAAACAACCGGGTTGCGGCACTGACAGGACGTCAGGCCACGCAAGTCACAACACTTGATGACAGGGAACGTTATGGGCAATCACGCACATCGGCACCACCTACCTCCCGATACGCCAGGCATCTACCCGTTCGCCAGGTTGCCCGTGCGCCTCGGCTTCCCTTCTACGCTCGATTTCGAAATCGTTCAGGATCAACAGGGGCACGCCGCAGTGGTGGCACGCCGGGAGTTCTTGCGCATCACCCGAATGTGCCGTATTTCCGGGCAACTGTTGCCCTATCGCTGTCGCCAGACCCGTCAGCTACTGACCGGGATCCATATCTATGACCCGCGCTTTTGCGGGCTGCTCGAACACGCCTGCGACCCGAATGTGTTCCTCGACATGAGCGAACTGTGGCTCTGGGCACTGCGCGATATTCACCCGGGAGAGCACCTGACCATCGACTTCGCCGCCACCGAAGATCGCCTGCTGCAGCAGTTTGCCTGTACCTGCGGCGGGCCACGCTGTCGAGGGTGGGTCACCGGTTACGATGACCCACCCAGTATCGAGGGCCAGCACTTCCTGCAGCGCTGGCGGCGTGCGCACTGATCGGTCTTACAACGCTCCGACGGGGCGTAGACGGTATTGCGGCGGCAGTTGCTCGAAACCGCTGATCGTGGTGTTCAGGCTTTTCCAGCGACCGTCCTTGATGCCATAGATGCAGCCGTGAATCGACAGACTCTGCCCACGATGCCAGGCGTTCTGGATGATGCTGGTGTGGGCAACGTTGGCCACTTGCTGGACGACGTTGAGTTCGCACAACCGGTCGACCTGTTCTTCTTCGGTTGGCAGCTTCGCCAGCTCTTCACGTTTTTCGTAGTACAGATCGCGGATCGAGCGCAGCCAGCCGTCGATCAGGCCGAACTGGCGATCCTGCATCGACGCGCGCACACCGCCGCAACCGTAGTGGCCGGTGACGAGGATGTGTTTGACCTTGAGTACGTCGACCGCGTACTGGATCACCGACAGGCAGTTGAGGTCGGTGTGCAGCACCACGTTGGCGACGTTGCGGTGTACGAACAGATCGCCCGGCAGCATGCCGACAATTTCGTTGGCCGGCACCCGCGCGTCGGAGCAGCCGATCCACAGGTACTCAGGGGTTTGCTGGCGCGCCAGCTTGGCGAAGAAATCCGGGTCTTCCTTGGTGATCGCGTCAGCCCAACGCTCGTTGTTATCAATCAGGTCTTGTAAGTCGTGCATGGTGTAAGGCCTCAAGAAAGATGCGCTGGTATGACAGACGACCGCACGTCGGGGTCACGCAAGAACCGCAGGTGTTTTTCTTTGGAATTCTCGTGTGCCCGGTGAGTCCACTCAGTAAGGCCCACAGTATGAGGAATTGCCATGACTGATTCACGACGTCCGTACGATGCGGTGCAACCGGAACCCATCGATGATAACGAAGACCGCATGGGCTCGGTGCATGAGCTGGATTTCGATGAGGACGAACCCAGCGCGAAAATCGGCGACGAGATTCCGGAGCGCGAACGCGAGCAACTGATGCCCGACGAGCGAGTGCGCGAGGCCGGGTTTACCGGCGCATCGACCGCTGACCATGAACCCACCGACGATGATATGAGCCCGGAAACGCTGATTCATGAAGACGGCGCCCGCGATGCCGAAGAGGCCGGAGAAGGCAATCAGGCAGATTGGGATTTGAGCATTGTCGACGAGGATGACATCGGCGGCGGCAATGGTCTGGATGAAGCGGAGCTGGCGCGGCGTGATCCGCTGGACGGCAACCGCTGATCTTCGCGGCCTGAGAGGCCGCCTTCGCGAGCAAGCCCGCTCCCACAGGGATTTGAGGCACAACTCAAATCCCTGTGGGAGCGGGCTTGCTCGCGAAGCTTTTAACGCTTAATCAACCAAGGTGCAGGCCATGACCACGGCATCTTCACGCCCGCCCACTGCCGGATAATAATCCCGACGCCGGCCAATCTCGTTGAAGCCATAGCGCTCATACAGCTTGAACGCCGCCGTATTGCTGTCACGCACTTCCAGAAAGCACTCTCGCGCCTGCGCCGCATAGGCCCGCGACATCAAGTGTTCGAGCAATGTCAGGCCCAGCCCGCGTCCTTGATTCTCCGGTTTGACCGTAATGTTCAGCAGGTGCGCCTCATCCAGAATGATCTGCACCACCCCGTGGCCGACCTGCTGCTGGCCTTCGAACATCAGCCAGATCTGGTACTTGCCCAGCCCGTCGAGAAAAATTCCGCGGGTCCAGGGGTGGCTGTACGCCGCGTATTCAATCTTCAATACCGCGTCCAGGTCCGCCTCGGTCATCGGGCGGAACGATACAGCTTCACTCATTCGATGGTTTCCAGCGCGCCATCAGCCGACGCATGGCTTGCCACACAGCGGCCTTGCGCTGTGGCTCTTCCATTAACAATTCCAGACCCGGAATGGCCCAGGCCAGGCCCAGGCCTTCAATCTGCAATTCACTGTTGAACGCTTCGGCGTCCGCTTCACCGGCAAAGCGCACTGCCGGCAGGCCGATCAGCCACAGGCAGGCGCAAGGCGCCGCTTCCATTTGTACCGAGAGGAAACCCTGCACGAAGTCGCGCGCGGCTTCCGGGCCTTGATCCATGGTGCCGCGGTTCAGCCACGGCCAGCGCACCGGCTCGCCGACGATTTGTGGCGCGTCCGGCAGACCGGCGGCACGCAGCATGTCTTTAAGCAGCAGATAGGCCGGATCGCGGCTCTGGAACGCTTCGCCTGTGGGTAACTCCACCAGCAGCAGGCAAGCCCCGGCCCGCAGCAATTGCAGGGCGAAACGCGGTGGTGGCACCGGCGCGGGCTTGACGACGACCGGCGCTTCTTCGACCTCCTCCACTGGCTTGGCGCCATTGCGGGTACTGGCGAGCGAGGGGCGCGGCACTTCGATTTTCGGCCGTTCTACCGGACGGGCGGCAGGTTGTACCGCCGCTTCGGCCTGCACAACCGGCATCACCGCGACCTCTGGCTCAGGCTCGGGCATGTCCAGCAGCTCGGGCCGCGACGGTGCGGCGAAAGGCAATTCGGTGCGCGGCAGCCAGTTGACCACCTGCATGGCGTTCAAATAGGCGCGGCGGCGGGACTCGATAAGCAAAGGTCGGCCACTTGTGGATAACTGAAAGTGCGCTGATTCTACCGCCCTTCGCTCAAGATCGCCCGTTGTTGATCGATAGACTTGACCTAAAGAAAGCGACAGCCCGTCCCCGAGAGTGAATCGCATCCTTCGTGATGCAGTACAATCGCGGCTTTTAATCGCCAACCAGCCGGCCATTCCGATGATCGAACCCAAGCGCGTCTTGCGCGCCCTCGCTGAACACTGGGCACTTCTGGAGCCACTGTGCGAGCACTTCGACCAAGGCACCCTGAGCCTCAACGAACTGCGCACGCAACTGGCCGCCCAACAACTGGACAGCACGCCGCAGGACATCACCAGCCTGCTCGACGTGTGGATTCGCCTCGATATTCTGATTCCTGTCGCGAAAAGCCCGAACCGTTTCGAGCTCAACGCACAGATTCACGACTTCCTCGCCTACCTGCGCCGTGAGCACCGCCTGGGCCTGTGCCTGGAGATTGAAGCCTACCTGCGCCACCTCGAACGTCTGGCCGGTTACATTCAGGACGCGTTTGACATTCGCGACGGCCATGACCTCGCCCGCCAGCTGCGCTTGCTCGACATGCGCGTGCGTGACGTGCTGAAAAAGCTCGATAACGACGAGCAGGCACTGGTGGCCGTGGCCGAACGCGCGAAGACCAGCGATCGACAGATTCCGCTGCGTCAGCGTTACGCCGAAGTGTTGGCGACGTGGGACGAATACGTCGAGCCGATGATCGATCTGGTGAACGCCGACGGCGCCTTCGAACAAGGCGTGCGCAAGGTTGAAACCGTGCTGCTGAAGATGCTCAGCGAACAGCAGCGTCTCGGCCATCTGGTCGATGACGACATGCTGCTGCGCACCCACGCGCGCATCCTCGAAATGCAGACCAGCGCCCAGTTGACTCTGCGTCATGCCCGCGAACTGCTGCTGCCGCTGCGTGAAGAAGCGCGCCGACACAACGCCGTGACCCGTGGTGCCGCGCTGGCGCTGGCGGCGATTCGCCGTAAAGGCATCGATGCCGTGCCGCAAGCGGCGATGCCACTGTTCACCCGGCCGCAAAGCACTTTCCTCGGCAGCGCCAGTCAGGTCGAAGCCTACGTCTACGCCCTGGCGCGCTTCGAGCCGAAACCGGCACGCTTCCCCAAGGCGCACAAGACGCAAAAAACCGGTGATGCCCCACGTGCGCCACGCACCGTGCGCGAGATGGTCGAGCGTTGCGAAGAGTCCTTGCCAATGCCGGATCTGATGACCTGGCTGCTGGAGCAGGAACCGGACGGCGCCACTGACGAATTGCTCTACTGGTTCTCGCGCCTGTCGCGGGAAAAACGCTTCAAGCGCGAGCGTCTGGAACGCCGCGAATACCACACTCACGAGCACCAGGTCAGCCTGCGCTCCTTCGCCCTGCTCTCGGCCAGCGACTCTGCCGCCGAGGATTCTGCGAGCATCCCCAATGCATCTTGATCTTTCCGAACTGTCGCAACTCGCACCGATCTTTCGCGAGTTGTTCAAGGGCTACCACGTCAGCCGCCGCGACCCGGAGCTGTACGCACAACTGTCGAACTTCCAGGATCAGTACCGCACGCTGTTCAAGGCGTTGGGGTTTGAACTGGTCTGCGACACCCGTGGTTTCTACTACTTCGTACCGGACATGGCCGCTGCGGCGGTGAACAAGACTGCCCAGCGTCTGGCGCTGTTCACGTTCATTCTCGTCGAGCATCTGGCCGACCAGGGCCGCGACCCGATCGCCGTGCTCGACGGCGGCAGCCTCGGTCGGGAAGAATTGCCATCGTTGCTGGAGAAATACCGCGACCTGTTCATCCAGGCCGAAGTGCAGACCGTTGAAGAACTCGAAGAAAAGATCATGCGCCGCATGACTCAGCTCGGTTTTGCCAGCGAAGAAAACGGCGTGTACCGCTTCCTGCCGCCGATGCACCGTTTCCTCGACGTCTGCCTGTCGGTGCAGCAAGACCGCGACCTGGCGGCCAGCGTGCACAGCGTTCTGCCGCTGCCGGCGCCGGTGCTGATCGACGAAGAAGCCGAAGCCAAATTCCTCGAAACCGACGATCCGCTTGATTTGTCCGAATTTGCAGAAGAAAGCGAAGAAGACGCACTGGCCCGCGCCATTGCCGAAGAACAGGAGTCCGACGCATGAGCCAGGAACGCTACGGCATCCGCCGCTTTGCCCTTTTGAACACCGCCGGTTACAGCCTCGGCCTGTTCCCGCTGGAAGAACCGCTGTCGGTCTATGGCGCGAACAACCTCGGTAAATCGGCGTCGATCAACGCCTTGCAGTTTCCGATTCTGGCGCGCATGTCGGACATGAGTTTCGGCAAGTACAGCCTGGAACAATCGCGGCGCTTCTACTTTGCGTCCGACACCAGTTACATCCTCGTCGAAGTGAATCTGCCGCACGGCCCGCACGTGATCGGCGTGGTCGGCCGCGGCCCGGGCGGTGGTTTCGGTCACCAGTTCTTCGCCTACGCCGGCAAGCTCGACTTGGCGCACTACCAGAAGAACGACACCTGCCTGCGTCAGAAAGAGCTGTTCAGCAACCTTGAGAAAGAAGGCCTGAAAGCCTACGAACTCAAGCCGGATGAACTGCGTCGTTTGCTGGTTGGCGGTCACACGTCGATCCCGCTCGACCTGACCCTGATCCCGCTGCGCTCCACCAGCGAGCAAAGCCTGAAGACCTTCCGCGCGCTGTTCATCAACCTGTTGCACATGCGCGAAATCACCGCAGCCAAACTGAAACAGTTGTTCCTCGATGCCTTCGAACACAGCCTGCGTTCCGGCAGCGTCGATTACATTGCGGCATGCGAAGAAGCCTTCCGCGACGTGCGCCGGATGGAGCAGGACTACAACTCGCTGGTCGCGGCCGGCCCCTTGGTTGAAGCCTTGGCCAACGGCGTGAAACAGCGCGACGTGCTGCGTGGCAAACTGCATCGCCTGTCGCCGCTGCTCGATTCGCTGCTTGGCACTTGGTCGGACTACGCCAGTGCGCGCAAGGAAGAGCTGACGATTCAGGCTGACCATTACCGTGGCGAGCAGGACAGCCTGCAAAACGATCAGCGCGGCGGCACCCAGGAATTGATGCGCCTTGAGCGGGAAATTTCCGGTATCCAGCGCTGGCTCGGTGAGTTGTCGGTACTGAAGAACCGCTTCGCGCTGGTCGATGACGTCAAAGTGCTGGAGCAACAATTGCTCGCGGCCAAGGACGCCCACGACGAACTGGCGGGTGCCCTGGCGCAATCGCGGCAGTTCAGCGCCGAGGATCTGGAAGAGCGCGTGCGCGATCTGGAAAAACGCCTGAAGTCGGTGAAGCAGCAACTCGATCACGCCGACAACAACAGCTACGCTCGTCTGCGCGAAGAGTTCTCGCAGCAAGACGTCGAGCGTCTGATGCGTCTGTTCAACAGCGCGCTGTTCAGCCTGCCGCTGGGCGAACACGGCATCACCCTCGACGATGATGGCGAGTGGGTGAAATCGGTCGAGCTGATCCTTGATGGCTTCAAGGGTGAACGTTTCGAAGTACCGGGCCTGTCGATCGACATCTCGCACATCGAGCCGCCGGCTCTGCAGGCGTTGGCCGACCGCGCGGCATTGCGCGATCAGAAAGAGCGTCTGGAAAAAGAACTCAAGCAGCTGAAAACCCAACAGGCTGTAGCCGCCGACCGCGCTGCGAGCAAGACCCAGACCGAAGCGCTGTACCAGCAAGTGCTGGACGCGCAGAAAGCGCTGGAAGACTTCCGTCGCACTCAGACCCTGAGCGCCGAGGAAGGCGACAAGCTCGAACAACTGGCGCAGATGGAAGGCGCGCAGGATGAACTCAAGCGCTCCAGCGATGCGTTCACTGAGCGCGTCCAGCAACTGTCGGCCAAGCTGCAACTGGTCGGCCGGCAGATCGCCGACATGGAAGCCAAGCAACGCACCCTCGACGACGCCTTGCGCCGCCGTCAGTTGCTGCCGGCGGATCTGCCGTTCGGCACGCCGTTCATGGATCCGGTCGACGACTCGATGGACAACCTGCTGCCGCTGCTCAACGACTATCAGGACAGCTGGCAGGGCCTGCTGCGCGCCGACGGTCAGATTGAAGCGCTGTACGCGCAAGTGCGCCTCAAAGGTGTGGCCAAGTTTGACAGCGAAGACGATATGGAGCGCCGTCTGACACTGCTGATCAACGCGTACGCGCACCGCACTGATGAAGCGCTGACCCTGGGCAAGGCCCGTCGTGCGGCGGTCACCGACATCGCGCGGACCCTGCGCAACATCCGCAGCGACTACGACAGCCTCGAGCATCAACTGGCGTTGTTCAACCGCGAGATCAACAAGCGTCAGGTGTCCAACCTGCAGAGTTTCCGCATCGTGCTCGCGCCGAACAAGGAAGCGCTCAAGCACATCGATCAGATCATCCACAGCGCCGGTCAGTACGAAGAAGGCGAAACCCTGTCGGTGTTCGATCTGAGCCAGAGTGCCGAGCAAGACAACAAGAACGAAGAGGCCAAGGAGTACCTGGCACGGCTGGTGGCGGCGAACCACAACCAGCTCGGTCTCAAGGACTTGTTCGAACTGGCGTTCGAGATCACCAAGGTCAACGGTCAGCCGGTGATCCACACCGACATCGACGGCGCGGCGTCCAACGGTACGACCATGACCATCAAGGCGCTGACCAACATGTACCTGTTGTTGCACTTGATGGATCGTGACCTGGCCGGTCGCGTGCGTCTGCCGTACTACCTCGACGAGGCGGCAGACATCGACGAGAAGAACCAGGCGGCACTGCTGGAAACCAGCCTGCAACTGGGCTTCGTGCCGATTCTGGCGAGTGTGAAGCCGCAGGTCTGCGCCAGTGTCGCCATCGACCTGGAAGGCGGCAGCGGCCCGGCGGGCATCTACATTGACGAGGCGGACTGGAAGTACATCCGTCGCCATGACGCGGTGAAAGCCAGCGTCAATGTTGAAGCGGATGAACCGGAGCTGGATGCGGTTTGATCGGCGTTAGCTGAAGGCAAAAAAAGGGCCGCGATCCAATTGGATCGCGGCCCTTTTTCATGGCTGGGATTTGTGTTGATGCCTTTCGCGAGCAGGCTCGCTCCCACAGGATTTCGGGCCGAACACAAATGTTGTGTGCACCACTCATCCACTGTGGGAGCGAGCTTGCTCGCGAAGGCGCCCTCAACGACGCCTCATATTTGCCGGATTATTTACCGAGTGGAATCTTCGGCGCCCAGCTCAGCCACTCATCCTCGAACTTGTCGAACAACGGGAACGTCTGCTCAGGCCGCGCCGGGTTGCCCATGCGTTCGCCATCCGGCGTGGCGAAGGCGATACCCCCTTGAATCGCCGTCTCCAGTGACTCCGTGCGTACCGTCACACCTTTGAACAGACCGATGTCAAAACCGACACCGCTGGTGTTCCAGAACCGCGTACCGCTGCGCACCAGCGGCGCGTATTTCGGCTCGATCAAAACGTGCACCAATACCCGGTCGGCAGTCTGCCCCAGTTCATAACCAGTGACCTTGCCTACGGTGATTTCACGGTAGGTCACCGGCACGCCAGGCTTGAGCGAACCACGACGGGCCGCACTCAACACCAGACTCAAACCGGCCTCCTGCCTGGACACCTCCGGTGGATTGGCCAGCGCGATGAAGTTCTTCTGCGGGCCGAGGTTCTTCGCCGCGGGTTGCACTTCCAGGTATTGCCCGGTGACCAGGGTTTCCAGATTCTGGGTTTTGATCAGACCCAACTCAGGCTTGACCACCCAGAACTGACTGCCAACCCGCGCAATGCGCTCCGGCACTTCAGTGATTCGCGCGGTGATCATGACCGATTGCAGATCATCGGTCAGATCGACGTCTTCAATCTTGCCGACATCCAGCCCTTTGAAACGAATCGGCGTGCCCGGACGCAACCCATCGGCGCGGTCGACCTTGATCGTCACCACGGTGCCTTTCTGATTGGCCTCGTCATGGTTGGCGAACAGACGGAAACGCGGAATACGCTTTTGCAACGGCGCCTTGGCTTGCGGTGTCTCGAACGCAATCCCGCCGGCCATCAGTGTCTGCAGTGATTCGCTCTTCACTTGAATCCCACCGGTCAGGCCACCGGTGAGGGTGATGCCGCTGACATTCCAGAAACGGGTCGACGCGTTGACCAGATTTTCGTACTCCTTCTCGATGTGGACGCCAATCACCAGTTGTTTTTTGGTTTTGGAGAACTGATAGCTCTGTACCGAGCCGACCTTGACCTGCTTGTACAGAATCGGGCTGCCGACTTCGATCGAACCCAGAACGTCGGTGAACAACACCAGATGCAGGCCCGGCGCGCGCAGATCCAGTGGCGGCGCCTTTGGCCGGGCCTCGAATTCGCGTTTCGGCGCGCCACCCTTGTCGCCGGGGCGTACGGCAATGTAGTTGCCTTTCACCAGTGCTTCGAGACCAGTGATCCCGGCCAGAGAAATCGACGGTTTGACCACCCAGAATTGCGTGCCATCGACCAGATAGTCTTCAGCCAGAGGGTCAAGAGTAAGCTCAGCCGTGGCGCTGTTCAGATCCGGATCGATTTTCAACGCTTTCAGGTTACCGACCTGAATGCCTTTGTACATGACCGGCGTACGGCCAGCCTGCAGGCCCTCGAAGTCGCTGAGTTTGACCTTCACCCGAATGCCGGCAGCGGCGGCGTCGAAGTCTTCATAGAGACGGAACGGCAGGCTTGGATCGGTAGGCGGACTGTCCTTGCGGTTCTCCGGCGTAGCGAAAGCGATACCGCCGGCGACGATGCTCGCCAGGGACTCGCTGCGTACTTTTACCCCAGACAGATTGGCGTCGATGCTGATGCCGCTGGCATTCCAGAAACGCGTGTGTTTGCGCACCAGTTTGGCGTAGGTCGGCTCGATGAACACTTTGAGTTCAACGGTGCTCTGGTCTTCGGAGAGCACGTAGCTTTTGATCTGCCCGACTTTGATCTGCTTGTAGAACACTGGACTGCCACGGTTCAGCGAGCCGAGGCGATCTGCCTTGATGGTCAGGTGCAGACCAGGCTTGGAATCCGACAGCGGCGGCTCTTCGGCCAGTGCCTTGAACTTGCGGGTCGGCTCGCCTTCACCCGGGCTGATGGCGACATAGTTGCCCGAGACCAAGGTTTCCAGGCCAGTGATACCGGCCAGTGTCACGCTCGGTTTCACCAGCCAGAAACGGGTGCTGGTCTTGAGGTATTGCTCGACGTCCTTATTCATCTCCACCGTGGCGATCACGCCTTTGGAGTTGCCTTCGTCATCGAGCTTCAGCGTCTTCACCTTACCGACCGACATGCCTTTGTACATGACCTCGGTTTTGTTGGCCTGGATGCCTTCACCGCTTTCGAAACGCACCTGAATCTCGATGCCGGTTTCGTTATAGGCACGCCAGCCCAGCCAGCCGCCGATGATCAGGGCAATCAAGGGCAGTACCCAAATCGCAGACCAGTTGGAGGCCGGTCGGGTTTTCGCTACAGGCAAATCAGTCATGGTCGTCGTCCGACTCCGTGTTATCCCAAATCAGTCGGGGATCGAAAGTTACTGCGGCAAGCATCGTCAGAATCACCACACTGGCGAAGGCGATGGCGCCAAGGTTGGCTTCGACACTGGCAAGCCGGCCGAAGTTGACGACCGCCACCAGAATGGCGATCACAAAGATATCGAGCATCGACCAGCGACCGATGAACTCGATGAAGCGGTACATCCAGATCCGCTGTCGTGCAGACAATGGCTGGCGTCGCTGCACCGAAAACAACAGCAGCGCGATACCTACCAGTTTAAAGGTCGGCACCAGGATGCTCGCGATAAACACCACGGCGGCGATTGGAATCATGCCGTGCTGCACCAACTGGATGACACCGGACATGATCGTGCTCGGATCACCCTGCCCCAGAGAACTGACGGTCATGATCGGCAGCACATTGGCCGGAATATAGATAATCGCCGCGGTGATCAGCAATGCCCAGGTTCGAGCCAGGCTATTCGGACGCCGGGCATGAACCATCGCCCCGCAGCGGGTGCAGGTTTGCTCTTCTGAGCCTTTTTCCTGCCTGTTCAACTCGTGACATTCAGCACAAATCAGAATGCCCGCATCAATCGCCCGCATGTGGGTCTTCTCCTGAGAGCGCCTGCCAGATCTGATGCGGTGACATCACCACTTCCAGCCAGACCTGAACCAACAACAAACCGACGAAACACGCAAGGCCAAGGCCGACAGTGATGGCCGCCATGTCTGCCAGTTTTACGATCGCCACCAATACGCCCATGAGATAAACCTCAAGCATTCCCCAGTCTTTGAGGTGGTGATAAATGCGATACAGGAGCAAACCATAGCTACGCCCGACGTTGAAACGGATCGTCAGCAATACGAATAACTGGCAGAGCAACTTGAGTAACGGAATCGCCATGCTGCAGAGAAACACAACGACGGAAACGCCGCGCATGTCGGTATTGAACAGCCCGACCACACCGCTCCAGACGGTGTCCTGCGACGACTGTCCGAGTACATTGAGCTGCATGATGGGTAAAAAGTTCGCGGGCACGAACAACAGCAATGCCGCGATGACCAGTGCCAAGCTGCGCTGCACCACGTTATGGCGGTGGGCATACAACTCGTAACCGCAGCGTGGACACAGGGCTTTCTCGCCGTGGGCAAGCTTGGGCTTGCGCATCAGCAGGTCGCACTCGTGACAGGCCACCAGGTCTTCCAGCGGTAAATCTGACAGCCCGGGGGCGTCAACCGACTCTGACATAAAGGCTCTGGCTCCGAAAAAGAAGGGGCTATTCTAGTGTTCTGATTCGAAAATAACTGTGCAAATTTGTTCGCAGGCTAAGTAAAAAACTTTCCTACGGGCAAAACAAAACCCCAACTGCTTTCGCAATTGGGGTTTCGGAATTTAATCTTGACGATGACCTACTCTCACATGGGGAAACCCCACACTACCATCGGCGATGCATCGTTTCACTTCTGAGTTCGGGATGGGATCAGGTGGTTCCAACGCTCTATGGTCGTCAAGAAATTCGGTGTGCCGACTCGTCTTTCGACGCTTCAGCAAATTGGGTATGCGATAGTTTGTGTGTTTCTCTCGAACTTTCGGTTTGTTTCGTCTTCACACACCGCAATCTGGTGACCTTTCGCTTTTCAGCTCAAAGCCTGCAAATTGCTTGGGTGTTATATGGTCAAGCCTCACGGGCAATTAGTATTGGTTAGCTCAACGCCTCACAGCGCTTACACACCCAACCTATCAACGTCGTAGTCTTCGACGGCCCTTCAGGGAACTCAAGGTTCCAGTGAGATCTCATCTTGAGGCAAGTTTCCCGCTTAGATGCTTTCAGCGGTTATCTTTCCCGAACATAGCTACCCGGCAATGCCACTGGCGTGACAACCGGAACACCAGAGGTTCGTCCACTCCGGTCCTCTCGTACTAGGAGCAGCCCCTCTCAAATCTCAAACGTCCACGGCAGATAGGGACCGAACTGTCTCACGACGTTCTAAACCCAGCTCGCGTACCACTTTAAATGGCGAACAGCCATACCCTTGGGACCGGCTTCAGCCCCAGGATGTGATGAGCCGACATCGAGGTGCCAAACACCGCCGTCGATATGAACTCTTGGGCGGTATCAGCCTGTTATCCCCGGAGTACCTTTTATCCGTTGAGCGATGGCCCTTCCATACAGAACCACCGGATCACTAAGACCTACTTTCGTACCTGCTCGACGTGTCTGTCTCGCAGTCAAGCGCGCTTTTGCCTTTATACTCTACGACCGATTTCCGACCGGTCTGAGCGCACCTTCGTACTCCTCCGTTACTCTTTAGGAGGAGACCGCCCCAGTCAAACTACCCACCATACACTGTCCTCGATCCGGATAACGGACCTGAGTTAGAACCTCAAAGTTGCCAGGGTGGTATTTCAAGGATGGCTCCACGCGAACTGGCGTCCACGCTTCAAAGCCTCCCACCTATCCTACACAAGCAAATTCAAAGTCCAGTGCAAAGCTATAGTAAAGGTTCACGGGGTCTTTCCGTCTAGCCGCGGATACACTGCATCTTCACAGCGATTTCAATTTCACTGAGTCTCGGGTGGAGACAGCGCCGCCATCGTTACGCCATTCGTGCAGGTCGGAACTTACCCGACAAGGAATTTCGCTACCTTAGGACCGTTATAGTTACGGCCGCCGTTTACCGGGGCTTCGATCAAGAGCTTCGCGTTAGCTAACCCCATCAATTAACCTTCCGGCACCGGGCAGGCGTCACACCCTATACGTCCACTTTCGTGTTTGCAGAGTGCTGTGTTTTTAATAAACAGTCGCAGCGGCCTGGTATCTTCGACCGGCATGAGCTTACGGAGCAAGTCCTTCACCCTCACCGGCGCACCTTCTCCCGAAGTTACGGTGCCATTTTGCCTAGTTCCTTCACCCGAGTTCTCTCAAGCGCCTTGGTATTCTCTACCCAACCACCTGTGTCGGTTTGGGGTACGGTTCCTGGTTACCTGAAGCTTAGAAGCTTTTCTTGGAAGCATGGCATCAACCACTTCGTCACCCAAAGGGTAACTCGTCATCAGCTCTCGGCCTTAAGATCCCGGATTTACCTAAGATCTCAGCCTACCACCTTAAACTTGGACAACCAACGCCAAGCTGGCCTAGCCTTCTCCGTCCCTCCATCGCAATAACCAGAAGTACAGGAATATTAACCTGTTTTCCATCGACTACGCTTTTCAGCCTCGCCTTAGGGACCGACTAACCCTGCGTCGATTAACGTTGCGCAGGAAACCTTGGTCTTTCGGCGTGGGTGTTTTTCACACCCATTGTCGTTACTCATGTCAGCATTCGCACTTCTGATACCTCCAGCAAGCTTCTCAACTCACCTTCACAGGCTTACAGAACGCTCCTCTACCGCATCACTTGCGTGATACCCGTAGCTTCGGTGTATGGTTTGAGCCCCGTTACATCTTCCGCGCAGGCCGACTCGACTAGTGAGCTATTACGCTTTCTTTAAAGGGTGGCTGCTTCTAAGCCAACCTCCTAGCTGTCTAAGCCTTCCCACATCGTTTCCCACTTAACCATAACTTTGGGACCTTAGCTGACGGTCTGGGTTGTTTCCCTTTTCACGACGGACGTTAGCACCCGCCGTGTGTCTCCCATGCTCGGCACTTGTAGGTATTCGGAGTTTGCATCGGTTTGGTAAGTCGGGATGACCCCCTAGCCGAAACAGTGCTCTACCCCCTACAGTGATACATGAGGCGCTACCTAAATAGCTTTCGAGGAGAACCAGCTATCTCCGAGCTTGATTAGCCTTTCACTCCGATCCACAGGTCATCCGCTAACTTTTCAACGGTAGTCGGTTCGGTCCTCCAGTCAGTGTTACCTAACCTTCAACCTGCCCATGGATAGATCGCCCGGTTTCGGGTCTATTCCCAGCGACTAGACGCCCTATTAAGACTCGCTTTCGCTACGCCTCCCCTATTCGGTTAAGCTCGCCACTGAAAATAAGTCGCTGACCCATTATACAAAAGGTACGCAGTCACAGAACAAAGTCTGCTCCCACTGCTTGTACGCATACGGTTTCAGGATCTATTTCACTCCCCTCTCCGGGGTTCTTTTCGCCTTTCCCTCACGGTACTAGTTCACTATCGGTCAGTCAGTAGTATTTAGCCTTGGAGGATGGTCCCCCCATATTCAGACAAAGTTTCTCGTGCTCCGTCCTACTCGATTTCATGACTAAGAGATTTTCGCGTACAGGGCTATCACCCACTATGGCCGCACTTTCCAGAGCGTTCCGCTAATCTCAAAGCCACTTAAGGGCTAGTCCCCGTTCGCTCGCCACTACTAAGGGAATCTCGGTTGATTTCTTTTCCTCAGGGTACTTAGATGTTTCAGTTCCCCTGGTTCGCCTCTTGCACCTATGTATTCAGTACAAGATAACCATCTTATGATGGCTGGGTTCCCCCATTCAGACATCTCCGGATCAAAGTCTGTTTGCCGACTCCCCGAAGCTTTTCGCAGGCTACCACGTCTTTCATCGCCTCTGACTGCCAAGGCATCCACCGTATGCGCTTCTTCACTTGACCATATAACCCCAAGCAATCTGGTTATACTGTGAAGACGACATTCGCCGAAAATTCGCGATTAAACTCACAAATTTTACCTTAGCCTGAATAAACACCAGTGAAAGTGCTATCCAGTCTATCTTTCTATCACATACCCAAATTTTTAAAGAACGATCCAGTCAAAGACTAGAAATCAACATTCACCATCATCACAATGGAATGCTCATTTCTAAGCTTTCAAACTTCAGAAGCAGTGGTGGTGGAGCCAAGCGGGATCGAACCGCTGACCTCCTGCGTGCAAGGCAGGCGCTCTCCCAGCTGAGCTATGGCCCCGTATCTCTACAGGTTTCCCACACAAAATTGGTGGGTCTGGGCAGATTCGAACTGCCGACCTCACCCTTATCAGGGGTGCGCTCTAACCAACTGAGCTACAGACCCAATTTCGGGCTGCTTCTATCGTCTTCTTCAATGAATCAAGCAATTCGTGTGGGAACTTATGGAGCAGCTGATGTCGTCGATTAAGGAGGTGATCCAGCCGCAGGTTCCCCTACGGCTACCTTGTTACGACTTCACCCCAGTCATGAATCACACCGTGGTAACCGTCCTCCCGAAGGTTAGACTAGCTACTTCTGGTGCAACCCACTCCCATGGTGTGACGGGCGGTGTGTACAAGGCCCGGGAACGTATTCACCGCGACATTCTGATTCGCGATTACTAGCGATTCCGACTTCACGCAGTCGAGTTGCAGACTGCGATCCGGACTACGATCGGTTTTATGGGATTAGCTCCACCTCGCGGCTTGGCAACCCTCTGTACCGACCATTGTAGCACGTGTGTAGCCCAGGCCGTAAGGGCCATGATGACTTGACGTCATCCCCACCTTCCTCCGGTTTGTCACCGGCAGTCTCCTTAGAGTGCCCACCATAACGTGCTGGTAACTAAGGACAAGGGTTGCGCTCGTTACGGGACTTAACCCAACATCTCACGACACGAGCTGACGACAGCCATGCAGCACCTGTCTCAATGTTCCCGAAGGCACCAATCCATCTCTGGAAAGTTCATTGGATGTCAAGGCCTGGTAAGGTTCTTCGCGTTGCTTCGAATTAAACCACATGCTCCACCGCTTGTGCGGGCCCCCGTCAATTCATTTGAGTTTTAACCTTGCGGCCGTACTCCCCAGGCGGTCAACTTAATGCGTTAGCTGCGCCACTAAGAGCTCAAGGCTCCCAACGGCTAGTTGACATCGTTTACGGCGTGGACTACCAGGGTATCTAATCCTGTTTGCTCCCCACGCTTTCGCACCTCAGTGTCAGTATCAGTCCAGGTGGTCGCCTTCGCCACTGGTGTTCCTTCCTATATCTACGCATTTCACCGCTACACAGGAAATTCCACCACCCTCTACCATACTCTAGCTCGCCAGTTTTGGATGCAGTTCCCAGGTTGAGCCCGGGGATTTCACATTCAACTTAACGAACCACCTACGCGCGCTTTACGCCCAGTAATTCCGATTAACGCTTGCACCCTCTGTATTACCGCGGCTGCTGGCACAGAGTTAGCCGGTGCTTATTCTGTCGGTAACGTCAAAACACTAACGTATTAGGTTAATGCCCTTCCTCCCAACTTAAAGTGCTTTACAATCCGAAGACCTTCTTCACACACGCGGCATGGCTGGATCAGGCTTTCGCCCATTGTCCAATATTCCCCACTGCTGCCTCCCGTAGGAGTCTGGACCGTGTCTCAGTTCCAGTGTGACTGATCATCCTCTCAGACCAGTTACGGATCGTCGCCTTGGTGAGCCATTACCTCACCAACTAGCTAATCCGACCTAGGCTCATCTGATAGCGCAAGGCCCGAAGGTCCCCTGCTTTCTCCCGTAGGACGTATGCGGTATTAGCGTTCCTTTCGAAACGTTGTCCCCCACTACCAGGCAGATTCCTAGGCATTACTCACCCGTCCGCCGCTGAATTCAGGAGCAAGCTCCTGTCATCCGCTCGACTTGCATGTGTTAGGCCTGCCGCCAGCGTTCAATCTGAGCCATGATCAAACTCTTCAGTTCAAACATCTTTGGGTTTTTAAGAAACCCTAAACTTGGCTCAGCAATCGTTGGTTACATCTTTGATTTCTCGCGGAGTAACTTGTGATGCTGATAATCTTGTTGACTATCAGTCTGACTCCACAAGCACCCACACGAATTGCTTGATTCAGTTGTTAAAGAGCGGTTGGTTAAGATCTTTCGTCTCAACCGAGGCGCGCATTCTACAGCAGCCTCATTTGCTGTCAAGTGATTATTTTCAGAAGTTTTCGAAGATTTCTTCAACAACTTCAACCACTTGCGCTTCCGATCTCTCGTTAGCGGGAGGCGAATTCTACAGCGTTACTCGCTGTTGTCAACACCCTTTTTTTCACCGCTTTCGACCGAGAAGATCGAACCGTTAAAAGCGCCAGACATGCCGGCATTTTCAACTCCCTCCAGGCTTCGATGTTCTGAAGCAAGCCGCTGTCGAAAACTGCGTAACTCATTGAATCTCAAGGAGTTTTCCGTTTCGACTGCGCCGGAAGTGGGGCGAATTATAGACCTCCAGAATCTGCCGTCAACCGTTAATTTCAGTTTTATTGCAAAACCTGCTTTTTAGCCGGCAATCGCCGGATTCGCCTTGCAACCATAGGTACACGCAGCAGTAAAAGCACTGCACCTATAAAGGCATAGATCGTCCACTCCTTAAGGTCTGCCCGCACGATCCACAGCATGTGCAGTAATCCCAGGCCCAGAATCACGTAAGCCAACCGATGCAACTTCTTCCAGCGCACACCCAAACGACGCTGACTGTAGCGATTGGACGTTACCGCCAACGCCAACAAGCCGAGAAAACCCAGCGTGCCAACAATAATGTACGGACGCTTACGCAGCTCCACGCCCAACTGAGACCAGTCGAAGCCCAGAATAAATGCCATATAGCTGCACAAGTGCAAAACCACATAAGCAAAACACCACAATCCCAACTGACGGCGAACAGCAATCCACCCCGCCCACCCCGTCAACTTCTGCAGAGGCGTCATGGCCAATGTAATCAACAGCAGCACCAATGTCCCCAACCCCAGCCGATCGACCAGCACTTTGCCAGGATCGGGACCGAGCAAATCCGCGAACGCCTGATAGAACCAAAGCAATGGCCAGATCGCCGCCACGATGAAAACACCTGCACGCCAGTATGGATATCGCATCAGTAGTTCTTCCGCAGATCGAGCCCTGTATATAAAGAAGCCACTTCATCGGAATAACCATTGAACATCCGGGTATCGCGCACATTCGGTTTAAACAAGCTGTTGGGCAGCCGACGCTCCCGCGCCTGAGTCCAGCGCGGATGATCCACAGTAGGGTTAACGTTGGCATAGAAGCCATACTCATCCGCCGCGATGCTCTGCCAGGTCGTCTTCGGTTGCTCGCTGACCAGACTGATACGCACAATGGATTTGACACTTTTGAACCCGTACTTCCACGGCACTACCAAGCGTAACGGCGCTCCGTTCTGATTTGGCAATTCGCGGCCATACATGCCAACGGCCAGAATCGCCAAGGGATTCATCGCCTCGTCCAGGCGCAAGCCTTCTACATATGGCCAGTCAATCAAGGCAAAACCAGACCGCTGACCGGGCATGCTCTTGGGATCCTGCAGGGTCTCAAAACGAATGTACTTGGCGTTAGAGGTCGGTTCGACCTGCTTGAGCAGCGCAGAGATCGGAAAACCGATCCACGGAATAACCATCGACCAGGCCTCAACGCAGCGAAGGCGATAGATACGCTCCTCCAACTGGTACGGTTTCATGAAGTCTTCCAGCGCATAGCGTCCGGGCTTCCCCACCTCTCCGTCCACCACCACGCTCCACGGCTCGGTTTTCAGCGAACCGGCATTGGCTGCCGGATCGCCCTTGTCGGTACCGAACTCATAGAAGTTGTTGTAGTGGGTCGCGTCTTTGTAAGGCGTGATCGCCTCATCCTTGACGTTGACTGCACCCCACTTGGTGGAAGGCAGCTTTTCTTTAAACCAGGCAGGCGCCTTGCCCGACTCGACGTCGGCGTAGCGCGCCGTATCTTCTGCGACAGCCCAACGCGGCATGCTGCTCACGGCGATACCGGTCGCAGTAGCTCCGAGCAACTGTCGACGAGAAAGATAAATGGATTCAGGCGTGACATCCGACTCATGGCAGTCGGACGCTTTGGGGATTTTGATCAGCATGGCAACTCCGCAGCTTTGGAGGACAGATGCACCCATAGACTGCGGAGTATGCGGGAAATTACATCACTCGGCGTTTTTGTGACGACGAAGACGCAACAGGTATTGCACCGGGCCGGAAGCGGCGTAAGCGAGGAACACGAGCAGCAGAATTCGAGGTGGATCACTGAAGACCACAGCGAACACCAGCACCACTGCAAGGATCGCCACGAAAGGCACACGGCCCTTCAAATCCAGCTCCTTGAAGCTGTTGTACTTGATGTTGCTGACCATCAGCATGCCGGCAGCCGCCACCATCAAGGCGACCAGGAACGACATCTTAGAACCCTGGATTCCGTAGTCGCTGAACGCCCAGACAATCCCCGCCACCACGCCTGCAGCCGCCGGGCTGGCCAGACCGATGAAGTAGCGCTTGTCAGCTGTACCGACCTGAGTGTTGAAACGCGCCAGACGCAACGCCGCACCGGCCACATAGATGAAGGCGACCATCCAGCCGACCTTACCCATGTCGCCCAGCGCCCAGCCGAAGGCCAGCAGCGCCGGCGCCACACCAAAGGCAACCATGTCGGAGAGCGAGTCATACTCGGCACCGAATGCGCTTTGCGTATTAGTCATGCGCGCGACACGGCCATCGAGACCGTCGAGCACCATGGCGACGAAAATCGCGATCGCGGCGAAGGCGAAATACTTGCTCGCGTTGGTAGCGTCCCCGGCGCTCAAGGCAGCCTGGGCACTCATCGAGTTGATGATGGAATAAAACCCTGCAAACAGGTTCGCAGTGGTGAACAGGTTCGGCAGCAGATAGATACCACGATGCCGGACTTTACGACCTTCTGCGTCGTGCCCTTCCTCGACGTGTTCATCGATGGGCAGCAGGCTTTCGGCGTCAGAAGCCTGGTTCGGCTCTTCGGGACGTTCGCTCATGGACATTACCTTGCAACGTATTTGGAAAGTTTCGACAGGTGTCTGGGACGACGGTTCGGCCACAAACGCTGCAGCTTTATACCAGAAGCGCCGGCTCAAACGAAAAAACGCGGCCGAGGCCGCGTTTTTTCATACAAGGAACGACGACTTAGTTTTTGGCTTTGTCGACGATCTTGTTGGCACCGATCCACGGCATCATGGAGCGCAGTTGCTCGCCGATGATCTCGATACCGTGAGCGGCGTTGTTACGACGCTTGGCGGTCATCGAAGGGTAGCCGGTTGCGCCTTCGCTGATGAACATTTTGGCGTATTCGCCGTCCTGAATACGTTTCAGGGCATTGCGCATGGCCTGACGCGATTCGGCGTTGATCACTTCCGGACCGGTCACGTACTCGCCGTATTCGGCGTTGTTGGAGATCGAGTAGTTCATGTTGGCGATACCGCCTTCGTACATGAGGTCAACGATCAGTTTCAGTTCGTGCAGGCACTCGAAGTAAGCCATTTCCGGCGCGTAGCCAGCTTCAACCAGGGTTTCGAAACCGGCTTTGACCAGCTCAACGGTACCGCCGCACAGTACGGCTTGCTCGCCGAACAGGTCAGTTTCAGTCTCGTCCTTGAAGGTGGTTTCGATGATGCCGGTACGACCGCCACCCACGCCAGCTGCGTAGGACAGGGCTACGTTTTTGGCGTTGCCCGAAGCGTCCTGGTAGATCGCGATCAGATCAGGAATACCGCCGCCTTTCACGAACTCGGAACGAACGGTGTGGCCCGGGGCTTTCGGCGCGATCATGATCACGTCGAGGTCGGCACGCGGCACAACCTGGTTGTAGTGGATCGCGAAGCCGTGGGAGAAGGCCAGAGTGGCGCCTTTCTTGATGTTCGGCTCGATTTCGTTCTTGTACAGGGAAGACTGGAACTCGTCCGGGGTCAGGATCATGACCAGGTCGGCAGCAGCAACAGCGGAAGCAACGTCAGTTACTTTCAGGCCATGAGCTTCAGCTTTGGCAACGGTCGCCGAACCTTTACGCAGACCGACGGTAACGTCGACACCGGAGTCTTTCAGGTTGCACGCTTGGGCGTGGCCCTGGGAGCCGTAACCGATGATGGCAACTTTCTTGCCCTGGATGATCGACAGGTCGCAGTCTTTATCGTAGAAAACTTTCATGAATTTCCCCTATATATCCAGGCCGTTCAGGCCATTCGCTAATTTGGTTTAGATGCTGAGTACTTTGTCGCCGCGGGCAATGCCGGTCACGCCGCTGCGGACGGTTTCCAGAATCGATGCGGTGCCGATGGACTGAATGAAGCTGTCGAGCTTGTCGCTGGTACCGGTCAATTGAACGGTATACACGCTGGCACTGACATCGACGATCTGTCCACGGTAAATATCGGTGGTGCGTTTGATCTCGGCGCGCTGGGCGCCAGTGGCCTTGACCTTGACCAGCATCAGCTCGCGCTCGATGTGAGCGCTTTCCGACAGGTCCACCAGCTTGACCACTTCGATCAGCTTGTTCAGGTTTTTGGTGATCTGCTCGATGATTTCATCGTGGCCAACGGTGGTCAGCGTCAGACGCGACAGGGTCGGGTCTTCGGTCGGGGCCACGGTCAGGCTTTCGATGTTGTAGTTGCGCTGCGAGAACAGGCCGACTACGCGAGACAGAGCGCCGGGTTCGTTTTCCAGAAGCAGGGAAATAATGTGCCGCATGATTAAGTACGCTCCGTCTTGCTCAGCCACATATCGCGCATGGAGCCGTCTTTGATCTGCATCGGATAGACGTGCTCGCTGGTATCGACCGAAATATCGATCACCACCAGACGATCTTTCATGGCGAACGCTTCTTCCATCTTCGACTTCAAATCTTTCGAATCGGTGATGCGCACGCCGACGTGACCGTAGGCTTCAGCCAGTTTGACGAAGTCAGGCAGCGACTCCATATAAGAGTGCGAGTGACGACTGCCGTAGCTCATGTCCTGCCACTGACGAACCATCCCCAAAACGCCGTTGTTCAGGATGACGATTTTCACTGGCAAGCCGTATTGCAGGCAGGTCGACAGCTCCTGGATGTTCATCTGGATGCTGCCTTCGCCGGTGACGCAGGCAACGTCGTCATCCGGAAAGCTCAACTTGATGCCCATGGCCGCCGGAAAACCGAAGCCCATGGTGCCCAGACCGCCGGAGTTGATCCAGCGATTCGGCTTGTTGAACGTGTAGTACTGCGCAGCGAACATCTGGTGCTGGCCCACGTCGGAAGTGATGAAGGCATCGCCCTTGGTCACTTCGCACAGGGTCTCGATCACGGTCTGCGGCTTGATCAGGCTGCCGTCGCCCTTTTCATAAGGGAACAGGCCGCGATCACCGCGCCATTCATCGACTTGCTTCCACCAACTGGCAACGGACTCCTTGTTCGGGGTCTCGCCGATTTCCTTGAGGATCGCGACCATTTCGGTCAGGACGCTCTCCACCGGGCCAACGATTGGCACGTCAGCCTTGATGGTCTTGGAGATCGAAGCAGGGTCGATGTCAATGTGGATGATCTTGGCGTTCGGGCAGAATTTTGCCGCGCCGTTGATCACACGGTCATCGAAACGCGCGCCGACAGCCAGGATCACGTCGGCATGGTGCATCGCCAGGTTGGCGGTGTAGCTGCCGTGCATGCCGAGCATGCCGATGAACTGACGGTCGGTGCCAGGGAAACCGCCCAGGCCCATCAAGGTGTTGGTCACTGGCAGGTTGAGCATTTTTGCCAGTTCGGTCAGCGGGGCGGAACCGTTGCCGAGGATCACGCCACCACCGGAGTACATGACCGGACGCTTGGCCGCCAGTAGCATTTCTGCCGCCTTGCGGATTTGCCCGGAGTGACCGCGAACGGCCGGGCTGTAGGAGCGCAGCTTGGCTTTTTTCGGGAAGACGTATTCGAACTTCTCGGCCGGGTTGGTCATGTCTTTCGGGATATCGACCACGACCGGGCCCGGACGACCGGATTGCGCCAGGTAGAACGCCTTCTTCATGACTTCCGGGATTTCCGAGGCGTGCTTGATCATGAAGCTGTGCTTCACGATCGGCCGGGAGATACCGATCATGTCGGTTTCCTGGAACGCGTCGGTGCCGACCATGGTGCTTGGCACCTGACCGGAAATGATCACCATGGGAATCGAGTCCATATAGGCGGTGGCGATACCGGTGATGGCGTTTGTGGCGCCTGGACCGGAAGTCACCAATACCACGCCGGCTTTACCGGTGGCACGGGCGTAGCCGTCAGCCATATGGGTAGCCGCTTGTTCGTGACGAACCAGGATGTGGGTCACTTCCGGTTCTTTGAACAGGGCATCGTAAACATGAAGGAGAGCACCACCCGGGTACCCGTAGATATATTTGACGCCTTCGTCACGCAAGAAGCGGACGAGCATCTCACCGCCAGATAAAAGCTCCACGTTGTTCACCTCTAAAACGCCAGAATACCGTCCACAAAAAGGGGCGGGTCTTAATAGGTTTACTTCTCGGCAGAGCATGAGCGACGGTGGTCGCCGACTACGTCAGCACTGACTGAGCAAGTATTGGGATCGTCCCAAGTGTTGCGGGCCTTTCCCACCCAGCGCGAGGTAACGCGTTGCGGGTGTAACAGGTCGACGCGGATATGCGCCTCATGATCTACCGAGTGGGTCTGCTTCTGGCAGTCCCTCTACAGCGGACTTTGGATTCTTCTGTTTCGCCCTCTCCAAGTCAAGCCGTCAATGTGCTTAATTGTGGGTAAGCACATGAGAACGCAAGAAAAAACCTGAAAACCGCTACTCTGTTAGCGTCAATTGCGCAATTTTGCCAAGGAATCAGCATGCGAACGCTTCTGTTAACTCTGCTGATCGGCCTCAGCCCCTGGTGCTCGGCCGCTCAGATCTACAAATGGGTCGATGCCCAAGGCGTCACTCACTTCGATGCGCAGCCTCCGCAAGGGCAGCCGGCCACCACCGTGCAAACGCCCTCCTCGCCCCCGCCGAAACCTGCAGCAATGCCTGGTAGCGGCGCGCTGGGCGATCAGAAAACCATCGACGACAAGGTCAAGAAACAGGTGGCAGAGCAGCAGGCGCAGCTCAGGGCGTTTTGCGAACAGGCACGGACGAACCTGGCGCAATTGCAGAACAATCCACGCTTGAGAGAGGAAGTGGAGGGAGAAATGCGGCGCCTCGACGATGCACAACGGCAGGAGCGCATCGGCGAAACGCAGAAACAGATTGCGCAGAACTGCCAGTAGGTACTGGCAGCTTGCGGTTCAGCGCGAAGCAGTGATCAGCAGGTCGAACTCTTTGAGCAGCACCTGCAGCTGTCGATCCTTGCCCTGCAGATTGCGCTGGGCAAAGACCATTTCGGCCATTTCCTGAATGCCCGAGGCATTGGGCAGCGGCAGATCCTGCTCGAGGATCATCTTCATCCGCGGCAGGAAGATCCATTGCAGCCATTGCTCGAAATCCAGCGTGTCGACCGAAAACGGCTCGACACTGCTCAAGGCTTCTACCGATGGCTGAACCTCATCCCACCAGCCTTGAGTACGCAACTCACGCTCGATCAGCAGCAACTGATCAGCGATTTTCGGGAAACGAGTATCCATCAGAGCGAAACCTTGGCCTTCTGACGAGCCAGAGCCGCGCCGGCGGAGTCGCCCTGCTTCTCACGGGACTGCGCGATGATTTCCCACAGGTTGGCTTGCAAGTCCGGACGACCGTTGGCCATGGTCAGCGCACGACGGGCGAACTGCTCGGCCTGTGGCGCATCACCTTGAGCCATGCGCACTTGCGCCAGACGATAAAGCACTTGCGGCTCACGCGGGGCTACGCGCTGGGCGCGCTCCAGACTGGAGGACGCGCCATTGAGGTCACCACCGGCCTGTTGCTGCTGTGCAGTCGTCAGCAAGGCGAGCACCGGGCCATCCAGTTGCTCATCCGCCGACAGACCACCAGCACTGCTGGCCGAAGGAATCCCGCTTGGCGTCGAGGGCATGCTGTAGCTGCCCGTGTTGATCGGCGCCGACTCGACCGGCGACGGGGTGTACGGCCCCGGCGTGATACCGCCGGACGCCGGGCCCGGAACGATCGGCGAGGTGCTGATCGGAGCCGAAGTCGTGGCGCCGCCACCCGGCACCATCACCACTACGCCAGTATCACCCTGGGGGATGGCCTGGGATTGCGCCTGGCCTTGTACTGGGCGCTTGACCGTCGTCTTGCGGAAACCGCCGCTGGCCGACAGGCGTTCGCTGTTGGACACGGTCGTGCCGGAATCCACCACCGGGATCGAACCACGCTGTACGGTAGAGCAGCCGCTGAGCAAAGCCACGGCGGTCACCGCTGGAATCAACCACTTGTTCACTTGAAACCCTCTTTGCTTAATTCATCCAGCCCTTGACCCAATCCATCACCGACTCCGGCGAAGCAGGCGTTTCGCTTGCACACGCGGCGCCGGGTGGCGGTTCGCTGCCGCGAATATACGGCATCTGCACCGCCCCCGGACAGTTGGCGTCAGAGCCTTGTCCGGTACGCGAATCGACCCACGCCTGGACGATGTTGTCCGGCTGCGGCATGTCCAGCGGCAGCGGATCGGCCTTGCGCATGAAACTGGTCCAGACCTGCAATGCACCGGTTGCCCCGGTAAACGGGGTCTTGCCGTTGTCGTCACGACCGAGCCAGACCACTGCCAGCAGGTCCTGACTGAAACCGGCGAACCAGCTGTCACGCGAATCGTTACTGGTACCGGTCTTGCCGGCCAGCGTCAGGGTCTTGGGCAGCACGTTATAAACCGAGCTGCCGGTACCTTCACGCATCACCCGCTGCATGGCGTTCTGGATCAGGTAGATGGACGCCGGATCGAAACGCTGCTCGATCTGGAACGGATAACGCTTGAGCGGCTCGCCCTCGGCGGTCAGTACGCTGCGAATCCCGCGCATCGGCGTATTGAAACCACCGTTGGCGAGGGTCTGGTACATGGTCGCCACTTCGATCGGGGTCATGCCGCCAGCCCCCAGCAGCATCGACGGGAACGCCGGGAATTCCCGGGTCACGCCCAGACGCGCAAGGGTCTTGAGCACATTCGGCACACCGACTTCCAGGCCCAGACGCGAGGTCGACAGGTTGTAGGAGTGCGCCAGCCCTTGATAGAGGAAGACCGTGCCGTGTGAGCGGCGATCATAGTTCTGCGGCTTCCACACCTGGCCGTCCGCGCCTTTGACCGACAACGGATCATCCGACAGCCAACTGGTCAGCGTGTAGTGGCTCGGTTTCTCCAGTGCAGTCAGATACACCGCGGGCTTCACCAGGGAACCGATCGGCCGCACGGCATCCAGCGCCCGGTTGAATCCGGCGTAGCTGGCCTGACGGCTACCAATCATTGCCTGGACTTCGCCGGTTTCCGGATTGGTCACGACCATCGCCGCTTCCACATCATCGGAGCCCTTGCGTCCAGCCAGGCGCTTGAAGGTGTCGTTGACCGAGGCCTCGGCTTTCATCTGCAGAATCGGGTCGAAACTGGTGAAGATCCGCAGGCCCTCTTCGGTCAAGTCCTCGTCGCGATAGTCTTCACGCAACTGGCGTTTGACCAGATCGATGAAACCCGGGAATGAGCTATCAGCGAGCTTGCCGCGAGTCGTGACACCCAGTGGCATTTTCTTCGCAGCTTCGACCTGTTCGGCAGTCGCCACGCCTTGCTGCTCAAGCACGTCGAGCACCAGGTTGCGACGCTCGAGCGCGCGCTCAGGATTGCGACGCGGGTTGTAATAGGACGGGCCTTTGACCATGCCGACCAACAGCGCTACCTGGTGCAGTTTCAGCTCGGACAATGGCTGGCCGAAGAAGAACTGGCTGGCCAGACCGAAACCGTGCACCGCACGCTGACCGTCCTGCCCGACGAAGACCTCGTTGAGGTAGGCCTCAAGAATCTCCTTCTTGTCGTAATGCAGTTCCAGCAGCATCGCCATCATCGCTTCGGTGAGCTTGCGGCTCAGGCTGCGTTCGTTGGTGAGGTAGAAGTTCTTGACCAACTGCTGGGTCAGCGTACTGCCACCCTGGGTCATCTTGCCGCCAGAGGTGTTGACCCAAATGGCCCGGGCAATCGATTTCGGCGATACGCCCCAGTGGCTGTAATAGTCGCGGTCTTCAACCGCAACCAGGGTTTCCAGCAGGTACGGCGGCACCTGATCGAGCTTGATCAGGATTCGGTCTTCAAGATTTTTCGGGTAAATGCCGCCGATCATCAGCGGCTCAAGCCGCACCACGGACAGCTTCGAACCATTGAGCCCCGAAAGCTCGGCCACATAATCGCCGGAGAAGCGCACGCGCACCGGCTGGGCTTTTTCCAGACCTTCATAGAACTGGAAGCCGCGAGTGTTCAGATCGACGGTATTGCCGTTGACTGCGGCAGCGCCGGGACCATTGCTCACGGCTTCGCGACGATAGCCGAGCGCGTCGAGCTCGGTCAGGAAATCATCCTTGCTGAGCTTTTGTCCGACGAACAGCTCGAGCGGACGCGCGTAGACCTTGGCCGGGATGGTCCAGCGCTTGCCGGAGAACTTCTCCTGCACCACGGCATCGAGGTAAACGGCGAAGCCGGCCAGCACCACAAGGCCGACCAGGCTGAGTTTAATGGCCCAACCCAACCACGGGCTCAGGCCCCTGGCAGGTGGTTTTTTCTTGGTACGAGGGGATCGAGTTCGAGTCATGGCGGCGGATTATACGCACTTTATTCATACTCAACAGGAGCGCTCCGAGGTTTGCGTCGGGCTGGCGAGCGGCCATAATGGCGACCTCGAATTTCCCAGTCTCTGAAGGATCGCCCGTGAGCCAGTCCCTGATCGCTGCCCTGCAAAACCCGGCCCTCTACCCGCACCCCGTCGAAGGGTTCCAGGTCATCGAAACCCACATCTCGTGGGTGATCCTCACTGGCCCCTTTGCCTATAAAGTGAAGAAGCCGGTGAATTTCGGCTTCCTCGACTTCACCAGCCTCGAATCGCGCGAGCACTTCTGCGGCGAAGAACTGCGCCTGAACCAGCGCCTGACCGATGATTTGTATCTGGAAGTGTTGCCGGTGACCGGCAGCGTCGAAGCGCCGCAACTCGGCGGCGATGGCCCGGCAATCGAATATGTGCTGAAAATGCGTCAGTTCCCGCAGACCGGTTTGCTCAGCACCTTGCAAGCCAACGGCGAGTTGACCACTCGGCACGTCGACGAAATGGCCGAACAGATCGCCAAATTCCACCTCAGCGCGCCGAAAGTCCCGGCCGAGCATGACGCCGGCACACCGGACAGCGTGATGGCCCCGGTCTCGCAAAACTTCGAACAGATCCTGCCGTTCCTCAGCGACAAGAACGACTTGCTGCAACTCGAAGCACTGAAAGCCTGGGCCGAAAGCAGCTTCGAACGCCTCAAGCCGCTTTTCGCTCAGCGTAAAGCCGAGGGTTTCACCCGCGAATGCCACGGTGATATCCACCTGGGCAACGCCACCGTCATCGATGGCAAAGTGGTGATCTTCGACTGCATCGAGTTCAACGAGCCGTTCCGCTTCACTGACGTCTGGGCCGACACCGGCTTCCTGGCCATGGACCTGGAAGACCGCGGCCTGAAATCCCTGGCCCGTCGCTTCATCAGCCAGTACCTGGAGCTGACCGGCGACTATCAAGGCCTGGAAGTGCTGAACTTCTACAAAGCCTACCGCGCCCTGGTTCGCGCCAAGGTTGCCCTGTTCAGCATGCCGGCGGACGCCACCCCAGTGCAGCGCGCCACCACCCTGCGCCAGTACCGCAACTACGCCAACCTGGCGGAAAGCTACAGCACCATTCCTTCGCGCTTCATGGCCATCACCCACGGTGTATCGGCAGTCGGGAAAAGCCATGTGGCCATGCGCCTGGTCGAAGCACTGGGGGCGATTCGCCTACGCTCCGACGTTGAGCGCAAGCGCCTGTTCGGCGAGCAAACTGTGGCCAATGATGTGCAGGCCGGCATTTATAGCGCCGACGCCAGCACCAAGACTTACGCACGCCTGCATGAAATCGCTGAAGTGATCCTGCACGCCGGGTTCCCGGTGGTCATCGATGCGACTTACCTGAAGCGTGAGCAACGCGACAGCGCCGCAAAAATCGCCGAAGCCACCGGCACGCCATTCCTGATCCTCGACTGCAACGCACCACAAGCGGTGATCGAGAGCTGGTTGGCAATTCGTCAGGCGGACAAACAGGATCCGTCCGATGCCACACTGGCAGTGATCGAAGCGCAACAGGCTAATCGCGAAGCACTGACGCCTGAAGAAATCCTGCGCAGCAAGCGCGTACAGACCAATGAATCCGGCACGCTGGACACCGTGGTCGCGCAGATCCGTCAACGCCTGCCGGGCCTGTAAGAAACTATTTCGGCCGTGGAGTCCTCGCTTGCTTCACGGCCGCCAAATAGTGGCACTATACTGGCGTCATAAAACCAACAGGTGATCTGACATGAGCCAGCCGAAACTTCTCGACACCCCGCTGTATGCCTTGCTGCACAAAGACGACATCACAGGTTTCAACAAAGAGCGCCCGCAAGACGGCCCGATCGATATGGTCGGTGGCGACTTTCGCGGTCTTGATCTGCGTGAACTGAATGCTGATGGCGTGGATTTCAGGGACGCCTACTTCCGTTCCGCCGATTTGCGTGGCATCGACTTCCGTAACGCTTCGCTTGAAGGAGCGAGCCTCGCTCATGCTCAGATTTCCGGCGCGTACTTCCCGGTTGAGCTGAGTGCCGACGAGATTCTGATGTCGATGAATTTCGGCACGCGTTTGCGTTATCGCACACGCTGATAGCCTCATTATTCCCTGACACAACGCCTTCCCTGTAGGAGTGAGCCTGCTCGCGATAGCGGTTTGATATTCAACACATGTGTACCTGCCAGTCCGCTATCGCGAGCAGGCTCACTCCTGCATTGTTTTTTGTTCCCCCCTCCTTATCTGCGTTCGCAGACCGTTGAAGCGCCCCTTTCTTAGAAGCGTTTGCGTTGAATCCGACCAAACAACCACGCTTTTCCTACTGATGGCTACACTCCTGAGAAGCTCGACCACGCACCATTCGGCCGTCGCAAGGAGGCTTGATGAATGATGAACTGCAACACCTGAAGAATCTTGGCAAGACGTCGGCGCAGTGGCTGCATGCCGTGGGCATCCACAGCGCTTCGGACTTGCGTCGCCTGGGGGCGGTGGACGCCTACCGGGCCGTGCGTACCCGCGGGTTTCGCGCATCGAAGGTGTTGCTGTATGCGATCGAAGGGGCGCTGATGGATGTGCATTGGAACGACATCCCTGCCGAACGCAAAGACGCCTTGAACAAGCAGCTCGAAGCTATTTCCTCTCGCCACAAGAATTGAAATAGGCGCTGACGCCATGTATCTGCTCGGGGAACAATCGGCACCTGTCGATGCACTGATCAATCGCTTGCAGAGCTTGCCTGTACGCTGGCTCGAAGGGCTTGCGCCGTGCGGGCCAGCGCTGGAGGCAGAAATCTCTGACGATCTGCTGCGACAGCTACCCGACGATCAGTTGTTTCTGCTGACAGAAGGCGTGATCAACGGCTGCATTGGCGGTCGGGCGGTTTTTTACTGGCAGGAAGGCGACTTGATCGGTCTGCAGCAGGGCCAGGCCTGGGCTGATTGCCGTTTGTGCAGTGACGGGGCCTTACGATTGCTGCCATATCGGCGAACTGATCTTCTTCACCACTTGTTTGCCGAACCTGGCAGGGCCGAGCAATTGCTGGAGTATCTGCTGGGTCAGATGGCAATGCTGGCCCACGCTGTAGCCGAATTGAAACCACGCGAGTTTCGCAGCACCAACGGCTTCAAACGGGTCGAAAGCGGTGAAGTGCTGATCCAGCAGGGCGATGTGGCCGATCACGTTTTCGTGATCATCGATGGGCATGCCGAAGCGTTTGTTGATGGGCACAAAGTGGGCGAAGTACCCAAGGACGAAATTTTCGGCGCCATGGCGGTGTTCACGGGAGAGCCGCGCAACGCTACGGTCATTGCTCGCGAGCCGAGCACCGTCATGCTGATTCCCGGCGATCAATTTCTGAACATGACCCGCAACAATCCAAAAATTGCTCACAGCCTCATTGAGAGCATGGCCCGACGTATCGGCCAGCTCAACCAGCAGATCACCCAACTGATCGCCAGCAAAGGCCCGCGTTAAGTCCTGTATTTCCGGGGCATTACGGCCATTTTCACGACTAAATCAAGTAAATGGAAAAACAGTGGTTGACTCGGTAATGAGAATCGCTATGATTATCACAACTGGTCGCGAGATCAGTCGATATTCTGAAAAGCCCTTGGTTCGGACTCTCAGATTATCTCCTCATCAGGCTAATCACGGTTATTTGACCCGGTTCTACCGGGTCTTTTTTTGCCTGTGGAAAAGTCATTGGCCAAACTGTTTGCGCATCTGTGCGCAGTAATCCTGCTTCGGCTTCGCCTGGGTGTACCAGACATAATCGGCCATCGCTGCGGTAACCTCAGCCCCCTGCTCGGCCATCATCAGCACCGTCGGTGCTTGGGCTGCGCCCAGATCCAGAACATGCAGCGGCACACCAACATCCTTGCGCGCGTGCCAGGCACCGGCCAACAACAAGGCTGGCGTTGGCGCCGCCAGCAAACGCTCGGCCATGCGTCGATCGCGTTGCTGCTGAACCGCGAGCATCGCCGGCATTTGCGATTTGGGCAGCAAGCCGCAGTGTGAATCGCTGATCTGCTCAAGCAACGTGGCCTTCACCGCGGGCGCATCGCTGCGAACTCCGCTCAAACCTGACGGCTGTCGATAAAAGGCGCGGATTTCATCGCTATCCAGATTGGCTGCCAATAACGGATAGGGCTGCGTGAGGGCGAACCGCACGATCGGACCATAGAGATTCCAGTCCCAACCGTCCTGCCAGGCCAATGCGCCGGGAAGATCAGTGGGCGGCGCTGCTGCGTGACGGACTTGATCCACTTTCGGCTGTTGATCAGGCGTGAGCATTTCCAGCAGCAAACTGCCTTGGAGACGCTGCTCACCGAGCGCCTGCAACAACCACAACTGCACAGCGTGATGATCGGCATTGTCGTGTTGCTCGCCGATGATCAGGTGTTGCGGCCTGGCCAAACGCTTCAGCAACGCCTCTGCCGTCAGCACCTGGCCGCTGTGCAGATCGCGAATCTCGCCACTGACCGGCGGCGCGGCAACATGCTGACACCCTGCAAGCAACAACACCGCCAAAAACCACATCCCGCGCATGCCATCACCTCGATGAGAAATCAGCGGGCGATGATCAGCGGATGCCCACGCTCCGGGTGCGGCTGCACCAACACTTCAAGACCGAACACGGCTTTGAGCGTATCCGGTCGCAAGACCTGTTGCGGCGTATCCAGCGCCACCGGGCGCCCGCCTTCGAGCAACAACACACGATCACAATAGCGCGCCGCCAGATTCAGATCATGCAGGATGACCAGCACTGCTGCGCCACGATCGGCAAATTCGCGCACCGCTTGCAGCGTCGTATGTTGATGCAGCGGATCAAGCATCGACGTTGGCTCGTCGAGCAACAAGCTTTGCCCGGCCTGCCCCGGCCACAGTTGCGCCAGCACCCGCGCCAGATGCACACGCTGACGTTCGCCACCCGACAGCGCCAGATAACTGCGCCCGCTCAGATGCCCGGCATCCGCAGCGTCCAGCGCTGCCGCAACGATCTCCTCATCGCGCACCCGACCGCTCTGATAAGGCAAGCGGCCCATGCCAACCACCTCCTCAACGCGAAAGGCAAAGTCCAGCGTCGACACCTGCGGCAACACCGCCAGACGTTGCGCGCGTTGCGCACCCGTCCAGCAGCTCAAGGCTTGACCATCCAGCGAAACCTCGCCCTCGCTGACCGCCAGTTCACCGCAGAGGGCGCCGAGCAATGTGCTTTTACCCGCGCCATTCGGCCCCAACACCCCCAGCACTTCGCCCGGTTCAAGCTGCAGGCTGACCTCGCTGAGCACCGTCTTGCGGCCGCGGCGGATATGCAGATTGTGCGCACGCAGCATCAGGCACGCCCTCGCAACAGCAGATAAAGGAAGAACGGCGCGCCGATAAACGCGGTGACAATGCCGATCGGCAACTCCGCCGGCGCCAGCGCCAGCCGCGCCACCAGATCTGCCAGCAACAACAGACTGGCCCCGGCCAACACCGAGGCTGGCAACAGCACCCGATGATCCGGCCCGGCCAGCAAGCGCACCAGATGCGGCACCACCAACCCGACGAAACCGATCATCCCCGCCGCCGCCACTGCCGCACCGACACCCAGCGCGGTGCAAAACACCAATTCGCGCTTGAGCCGCTCGACATCGATACCCAGATGCCCTGCCTCGGACTCACCGAGCAACAACGCATTCAGGGCCTTGGCGCGGCGCGGCAACCACAGCGCAACGCCGGCGCTGATGATCAGCAGCGGCCAGAGCCGTGCGTAACTGGCGCCGTTGAGGCTGCCCAGATTCCAGAACGTCAGCGTACGCAGGGTCGCGTCATCCGCCAGATAAGTGAACAGCCCCACCGCCGAGCTTGCCAGCGCAGTCAGGGCAATCCCCGCCAGCAGCATGGTCGCCACGTTGGTCTGACCGTTGCGGCGGCCGAGTCGATAGACCAGCGCCGTCACCCCCAGCCCACCGAGAAACGCACACGCCGACAGCAAATACGGCCCGAACCACTCCGGCAAGCCGCCAAAAAACGCACCGCCGACAATCGCAATCGCCGCGCCCAACGCAGCACCGCTGGACACCCCGACCAATCCCGGATCGGCCAACGGATTGCGAAACAAGCCCTGCATCGCCACACCGGACAACGCCAGCACACCGCCGACGGCCAGCCCGAGCAAGGTGCGCGGCAAGCGAATCTGCCCGAGAATCAGCTCAGCCTGCTCCAGACCGTCCGGCGCCAGCGGCACACCGAGCATGCGCAACGCTGCGCGCAGGGTATCGAACAGCGGCAGGCTGACCGGTCCCAGCGCCAGCGACAGCCAGATGGCCAGCAGACACAACAGCGTCAGGCCAACAAACAGGCTGCGGGGTTTGACCAATGTGGTCATGGGTTGCCCTTGGTCGGGTAGAAACCGTCAGAAAAGGTCTTCAACGCCGCTGGCACACGCGGCCCGAGGCCGCCAACCAGCAACGTCGGGTCCAGCTCCAGCACCCGTCCGGCCTTGACAGCGCGGCTTGAGTCGAGAATAGGGTTTTCCTTGAACAGCGCCGTTTTCGCCGCCTCACCGCTCAACGCGCGATCAGCGAACACCAAGACTTCAGGATCGAGCCCCGCCAACGATTCCACTGAGAACGGTTTGTAACCGGTATGCGTCGCCAGGTTATGCCCGCCGGCCTGTTGCAACATCCAGTCGGCAGCCGTGTCCTTGCCAGCAATCAACAGCTTGCCACCTGCATGTCCGATCAGCACCAGAGCGCCCGGCGCCTTGTGATTGGCCTGCAATTGACTGACTCGCTGTTTCAGCGCATCGAGTTGCTGTTGATAGCTTTGCAGCAGTTGAGCCGCTTGCGCCTCGGCGCCGAGCAACTGCCCCAGGTGCGTGACGTTCTTTTGCAGGGTTGGCAGATCCGGCTGCGCGGAAAACAGCTCCACCTGTACTTTGGCATTCCTCACTTGCGCCAGAACCGGCGGCGGGCCCATTTCTTCGGTGCCGATCAGAATGTCCGGACGCAGGCTGAGAATGCCTTCCGAAGACAGACTGCGCTGATAGCCGATGCTCGGCAGTGCCTTCAGCGATTGCGGGTGCTGACTGGTGGTGTCGACGCCGACCAGTTTCGTCTCGCCGCCCAGCGCACTGACCCACTCCGACAATCCGCCCCCGGCGCTCACCCAGCGTTGCGGCAAATCAGCCGCTGCAGCCTGGTGGCTGACGAAAAGTCCGACACACAGCACAGCAACGCGGGTTTTCAGGCGCATACACAGCTTCCTTGAACAGGTTTTTCCGCGCATCGGGACAACGGGCCAAGTATCCTAGGCATCGGTCACCGCACGGCGGATGAAGGCGGCCATTTGATAATTGTTTGCATTTATACGTCAAGCTCGGACATCTCCCGTGACGAGCCGACACTTGAGGATAGCCATGAAGTTTTTGTGCGCGGGCGCCGATCTGGCCGAGGCCGGCAGCCGAGGGTTCGACATCGACGGAAACAGACTGTTTGCCGTGCGCCGCGAGGGTCAGGCGTATGTCTATCTGAACCGTTGCCCGCACCGCGGCGTCGGGCTGGAATGGCACCCAGACCAGTTTCTCGACCCGAGCAACAGCCTGATTCAGTGCGCAACTCACGGCGCACTGTTTTTGATCGAGGACGGCCAATGCGTCGCCGGCCCCTGCGCCGGGCAATCCCTGACCGCCATCCCTTGCCGCGAGGATGCACAAGGGCTGTGGATCGATGTTTAACCGTTAAGCAGGACGTTCAGCCGCCGGTCGATCACCATCTCTTCGTGGCTTAAGCGCACGCCGTAGGCCAGTACCTCGACCCCGCACGCCACCGCTTCACGCAGTGCGTCAGCGTAGGCCGAATCGATTTCCTGCGCCGGGCGCACCGCCTCGATCCCGCTGAGATTGACGCAATACAACTGCACCGCACGAATACCGTCCCGGGCCAGATGCGCCAGCTCGCGCAGGTGCTTGGCGCCGCGCTGGGTGACCGCATCGGGAAACGCCGCCACATTCGTCCCGTCGAAACCCAGGGTGACGCTCTTCACCTCCACATAGGCTGGGCCGCTTGGGTATTCGAGGCGAAAGTCGATGCGGCTGTTTTCCTGCCCGTACGCCACTTCGCGTTTCAGCGCGGTAAAACCGTTCAACTCGCTGATGACCCCAGCCTGCAAGGCTTCTTCGACCAAGGCGTTGGCGCGGCCGGTGTTCACGCAAAACAGCCGGCCCTGCGGGGTTTCGCCGATTTCCCAGGTTCCGGGCAGCTTGCGTTTGGGATCGTTGGAACGGCTGAACCACACCTGGCCGCCCTCAACCTGGCAATTGAGCATCGAACCGGTGTTCGGGCAGTGCAGGGTCAACAGTTCACCGTTGATCGTTTCAACATCGGCGAGAAACCGTTTGTAGCGGCGAATCAGTCGCGCCTCTTCCAGAGCAGGATAAAAACGCATCAGCCTTGCCAGCTCTTCAGGCCACGGGCGATTCGTTCCACCGCTTCCTGTAAGCGAGGGAGGTTTTGCGTGTAGGCAAAACGCACATGGTGGCCGGCTTGATAACGGCCGAAATCCAGTCCCGGGGTAAAGGCAACATGCTCGGTTTCGAGGAAATGACGGCAGAACGCGAAGGCATCACCGCCGAACCGGCTGATATCGGCGTACAAGTAGAACGCCCCTTCCGGCTCGACGGCGATATTGAAACCCAACTCGCGCAACGCCGGCAGCAGGAAGTCCCGGCGGCGACCGAATTCAGCGCGGCGCTCTTCGAGAATGGCGATGGTGTCTGGTTCGAAGCACGCCAGTGCGGCGTACTGCGCCACGCTCGGCGCGCTGATGTAGAGGTTCTGCGCGAGTTTTTCCAGTTCGCCGACTGCCGCGTCAGGCGCCACCAGCCAGCCGAGACGCCAACCGGTCATGCCAAAATATTTGGAGAAACTGTTGAGCACAAAGGCGCTGTCATCGACTTCCAGCACGCTCGCCGCGTCGGTGCCATAGGTCAGGCCGTGATAAATCTCATCCACCACCAAATGCCCGTGCCGCGCCTTGATCGCTGTGGATAACCCGGCCAGCTCATCACGGGTCAGGATCGTCCCGGTAGGGTTGGCCGGCGAGGCCACCAACGCACCGACACTGTCGTGATCCCAGTGCCGCGCCACCAGATCCGGGGTCAGTTGATAACGTACGTCCGGCCCGACCGGAACCAGCTGCGCCGCACCTTCGACCAGACGCAGGAAGTGCCGGTTGCACGGGTAACCGGGGTCCGCCAAAAGCCAGTGTTTGCCAGGGTCCACCAGCAAGGCACTGGCCAGTAACAGGGCGCCGGAGCCACCGGGGGTGATCAGAATCCGTCGCGGGTCGATGTTCAGGCCATAACGTTGTTGATAGAAACCGGAAATCGCCTCGCGCAGCTCGGGAATGCCGCGCGCGGCGGTGTAGCGGGTCTTGCCCGCCGTCAGCGCCGCTTGGCCTGCGCGGATGATCGGCTCAGCCGTGGTGAAGTCTGGTTCGCCGATTTCCAGATGGATAACGTCGTGGCCTTCAGCCTGCAATTCGTTGGCCCGCGCCAGCAGCGCCATCACATGGAACGGTTCGATCGCACGACTGCGCGCACTGTAGGGCTGAGCCATTGGCCTTCCTTCTACGGGAAAAAGAAACGATTCTACTCATCTGCCGGAACGAGCGAGAACCCATCGCGGTCACAGCCTCAAGAACGCTGGACTGTAACGATATGAGCGTACGCTCCAGGATTGACTAAAATCAGTGATTGAACAGGTCTTCAACACCACCAGACACGGCTTGCCAAACATTTGCAAGCGCCACCCGCCGGGGCCTCGACATCCGGGAGTAGCGCAGGCCGAATTGATCTGGTAAGTTCGCCCGCTTGCAGCCGCAGGGCCGGCAGGTGTCGGTGATGGAGCAATCCTGCGCAATGGATTACAAGAGTAGAGGCGGTCCATTTCATGCCCACCCAAGCAAAGCAACAGCAGCAAGCGACGATCAGCGGCTTCGAACCTTACGTTCCGAAGGCCGGCGAAGAGTACATGGGCGCCCCGATGCGCGCGCACTTCACCAAGATCCTGAACAAGTGGAAACAGGACTTGATGCAGGAAGTCGATCGCACTGTTGATCACATGAAAGACGAAGCAGCCAACTTCCCTGACCCGGCCGACCGTGCCAGCCAGGAAGAAGAATTCGCCCTCGAGCTGCGCGCCCGCGACCGCGAGCGCAAGTTGATCAAGAAGATCGACAAGACCCTCGAACTGATTCAGGACGAAGAATACGGCTGGTGCGAGTCCTGCGGCATCGAGATCGGCGTCAAGCGTCTCGAAGCCCGTCCTACCGCGGATCTGTGCATCGACTGCAAGACCCTGGCGGAAATCAAGGAAAAGCAGGTCGGCAAGTAATCTCGACTTGAACGAAAAACGGAGCGTGCGAACGCTCCGTTTTTGTTTCTGCCTTTTGCCTTTGTGGAAGGGGGCTTGCTCCCGAATGCAATGTGTCATTCAACATAAACGTGTCTGATCCGACGCATTCGCGAGCAAGCCCGCTCCCACAGGGGGTAATGTGCGCGAACCCTGAAAATTATATTGTCCTCATGACTGCCAAAACCTCCCCCGCCTACATTGGCCGCTTCGCCCCGACACCCAGTGGCCATCTGCACTTCGGCTCGCTGGTCGCCGCCCTCGCCTCTTACCTCGACGCACGCGCAGTGGGCGGGCGCTGGCTGGTGCGCATGGAAGATCTGGATCCGCCCCGGGAAGAGCCCGGCGCGCAGGCAGCGATTCTCAAGGCGCTGGAAAGCTACGGTTTCGAATGGGACGGCGAAATGGTGCGCCAGAGTGACCGGCACGAGGCCTACGCGCAAATCCTCAACAGCCTGTTCAACCATGGCCTTGCCTACGCCTGCACCTGTTCGCGCAAACAACTGGAGCCGTATCACGGCATTTATCCGGGGCTGTGCCGCAATGCCGGGCATGAGCAGCAAGACGCGGCGATCCGCCTGCGCGTGCCGGAACTGGAATATCACTTCATCGACCGGGTGCAGGGCGAGTTTCGCCAGCATCTGGGGCGCGAAGTCGGCGATTTCGTGATTCGCCGCCGCGATGGCTTGTACGCCTATCAACTGGCAGTCGCGCTGGATGACGCCTGGCAAGGCATCACCGACATCGTGCGCGGCGCCGATCTGCTCGACTCCACCCCGCGCCAGCTCTACCTGCAAGAACTGCTGGGTTTTCGTCAGCCACGCTACCTGCACCTGCCATTGATCACGCAACCGGACGGCAACAAGCTCGGCAAATCCTACCGCTCGCCGCCACTGGAGGCCGATCAAGCCACCCCTTTGCTGCTGCGGGCATTGCGCGCGCTGGGGCAGAACCCCGGCCCCGAGTTGGCTCACGCCACCCCGCAGGAGCTGCTGAAATGGGGCGCAAACCACTGGGATGCGACCCGGATCCCGCGCACACTGACCCTGCCCGAAGCGCAACTGCAATGACGGTACTTGCAGTGGCGCGCCCATCCGTTACCATCGCCGCACGTTTTCGGGCACGCGCATAAAAAAGAGAGGCCGGGATGTACATCTATCGCTTGGTCCTGCTTCTGGTCGTGGGAATCTATCTGTTTTCTCCAGCCATCATGGATTGGTGGATCGACGCCACGGGCGCCTGGTATCGGCCGTATCTGCTCTGGTTGATCCTGATTGTCGTGACCTTCATCCTGCAGAGCCAAAAAGATGCCGATGAGCTTTAGCCTGACCCAGATGATCCTGATCAGCGCCGCATACCTGGCGGTGCTGTTCGGAGTTGCCTGGATCAGTGAACGGGGCATGATCCCGCGGGCGATCATTCGCCACCCGCTGACCTACACCCTGTCGCTGGGGGTTTACGCCAGTGCGTGGGCGTTTTATGGCACGGTCGGCCTGGCCTATCAGTACGGCTACGGCTTTCTGTCGAGCTATCTCGGGGTCTCCGGCGCGTTTCTGCTGGCGCCGGTGTTGCTCTATCCGATCCTGAAAATCACCCGCACCTATCAACTGTCGTCGCTGGCAGACCTGTTTGCGTTCCGTTTTCGCAGCACCTGGGCCGGCGCACTGACCACGATCTTCATGCTGATCGGCGTGCTGCCGCTGCTGGCGTTGCAGATTCAGGCGGTGGCCGACTCCATTGGCATTCTCACCGGCGAGCCGATCCAGAGCCGCGTCGCCCTGGCATTCTGTGCGCTGATCATTCTGTTCACGATCTTCTTCGGCTCCCGGCATATCGCCACACGCGAGAAACACGAAGGGCTGGTGTTCGCGATCGCTTTCGAGTCGGTGATCAAGTTGATCGCCCTCGGCGGCGTCGGCCTCTATGCGCTGTATGGCGTGTTCGACGGTCCACAACAACTCGAGTTGTGGCTGCTGCAGAACCAGACCGCCCTCGCCGCCCTGCACACGCCACTGCAGGAAGGCCCTTGGCGCACGCTGTTGCTGGTGTTCTTCGCCTCGGCGATCGTGATGCCGCACATGTATCACATGACCTTCACCGAAAACCTCAATCCGCGCTCGCTGGTCAGCGCCAGCTGGGGCCTGCCGCTGTTCCTGCTGTTGATGAGCCTGGCGGTGCCGCTGATTCTCTGGGCCGGCCTGAAGCTCGGTGCCACCACCGACCCGGAATACTTCACCCTCGGCATCGGCATCGCCGCCAACAGCAAGCCGCTGGCGTTGCTGGCCTACGTCGGCGGACTGTCGGCCGCCAGTGGCCTGATCATCGTCACCACCCTGGCGCTGTCGGGCATGGCGCTGAACCACCTGGTGCTGCCGCTCTACCAGCCACCCGCCGAAGGCAACATCTATCGCTGGCTGAAGTGGACCCGCCGGGCCTTGATCGTCGCGATCATCATGGCCGGCTTCGGCTTCTATCTGATGCTCGGTGCCGGACAAGACCTGGCCAACCTCGGCATCGTCGCGTTCGTCGCCACCCTGCAATTCCTGCCCGGCGTACTCTCGGTGCTGTACTGGCCGACCGCTAACCGTCGCGGCTTTATCGCCGGTCTGCTGGCGGGGATTCTGGTGTGGGTGGTGACCATGCTGCTGCCGCTGGTCGGCAATCTGCAGGGTTTCTACATCCCCTTGCTGAACATGATTTACGTGCTGGACGACACCAGTTGGCACATGGCGGCCATCGCCTCGCTGGCGGCCAACGTATTGATGTTCACCCTGATCTCGCTGTTCACCAACGCCAGCCCCGAAGAAGCCAGCGCCGCCGAAGCCTGCGCGGTGGATAACGTGCGTCGTCCGCAACGCCGCGAGCTGCACGCCGCCTCCCCCCAGGAATTCGCCACACAACTGGCCAAACCCCTGGGCGCCAAGGCCGCACAGAAGGAAGTCGAGCAGGCCCTGCGCGATCTCTATCTGCCGTTCGACGAACGCCGCCCCTATGCGTTGCGCCGACTGCGCGACCGCATCGAAGCCAACCTCTCCGGCCTGATGGGTCCGAGCGTGGCCCAGGACATGGTCGAAACCTTCCTGCCGTACAAGGCCGGCGGCGAAAACTACGTCACTGAAGACATCCACTTCATCGAAAGCCGCCTTGAGGATTACCACTCACGCCTCACCGGGCTGGCCGCCGAACTCGACGCATTGCGTCGCTACCACCGCCAGACCCTGCAAGAGCTACCGATGGGCGTCTGCTCGCTGGCCAAGGATCAAGAGATCCTGATGTGGAACAAGGCGATGGAAGAACTCACCGGGATCGCCGCGCAGCGGGTGGTCGGTTCGCGACTGAGCACCATCGCCGATCCGTGGAAGCAACTGCTGCAAGGTTTCATCAACCTGCCCGACGAACACCTGCACAAACAGCACCTGGCACTCGACGGCCAGACCCGTTGGCTGAACCTGCACAAAGCGGCGATCGACGAACCGTTGGCACCGGGCAACAGCGGCCTGGTGCTGTTGGTGGAAGATTTGACCGAAACCCAGATGCTCGAAGACAAACTGGTGCACTCCGAGCGCCTGGCCAGCATCGGTCGCCTGGCAGCCGGCGTGGCCCATGAAATCGGCAACCCGATCACCGGTATCGCCTGTCTGGCGCAGAACCTGCGCGAAGAGCGCGAAGAAGACGGCGAGCTCACGGAAATCAGCGGACAGATCCTCGAACAGACCAAGCGGGTGTCACGCATCGTGCAGTCGTTGATGAGCTTCGCCCATGCCGGCAGTCATCAGCACAGCGACGAGCCCGTCTGTCTGGCCGAGGTCGCGCAGGATGCGATTGGCTTGCTGGCCCTGAACCGACGCAACTTCGAAGTGCAGTTCTATAACCTGTGCGATCCGGATCACTGGGTCGAAGGAGATCCGCAGCGGCTCGCCCAGGTACTGATCAACCTGCTTTCCAACGCCCGTGACGCATCGCCTGCGGGCAGTGCGGTGCGGGTCAAGAGTGAAGCCGGCGAACACACGGTCGATCTGATCGTGGAGGACGAAGGCAGTGGTATTCCGCAGAACATCATGGACCGATTGTTCGAACCTTTCTTCACCACCAAGGATCCTGGCGAAGGCACCGGTCTGGGCCTTGCACTGGTCTATTCCATCGTTGAAGAGCATTATGGACAAATCACCATCGACAGCCCGGCTGATGTACAAAGCCAGCGCGGCACCCGTATCCGGGTGACCTTACCGCGCCATGTCGAAGCGACGTCCGCTGTGAACTGAGACCGTCGAGAGTATCGAATCAATGCCGCACATTTTGATCGTCGAAGACGAAACCATTATCCGCTCCGCCTTGCGCCGCCTGCTGGAACGCAACCAGTACCAGGTCAGCGAAGCCGGTTCAGTGCAGGAAGCACAAGAACGCTTCAGTATTCCCACATTCGATCTGATCGTCAGCGACCTGCGCCTGCCTGGCGCCCCCGGTACCGAGCTGATCAAGCTTGGCCAGGGCAAGCCGGTGCTGATCATGACCAGTTACGCCAGCCTGCGTTCGGCGGTCGACTCGATGAAGATGGGCGCGGTGGATTACATCGCCAAGCCTTTCGATCACGATGAAATGCTTCAGGCCGTCGCACGGATCCTGCGTGATCACCAGTCGGCGCCTGCCGCCGGCGAAGTGGTTGCCGGCAAATCGACCAATGGCAGCGGCAAATCGTCTGTCGACAACAGCAACGGCGAGATTGGCATCATTGGCTCGTGCCCACCGATGCAGGATCTGTACAGCAAGATCCGCAAAGTCGCGCCCACCGACTCCAATGTCCTGATCCAGGGTGAATCCGGCACCGGTAAAGAGCTGGTCGCCCGCGCCCTGCACAACCTGTCCAAGCGCGCCAAGGCACCGATGATTTCGGTGAACTGCGCGGCCATCCCGGAAAGCCTGATCGAGTCCGAACTGTTCGGCCACGAAAAAGGCGCGTTCACGGGCGCCAGCGCCGGTCGTGCCGGTCTGGTGGAAGCGGCGGACGGCGGCACGCTGTTCCTCGACGAGATCGGCGAACTGCCGCTGGAAGCTCAGGCGCGCCTGCTGCGGGTGTTGCAGGAAGGCGAAATTCGCCGCGTGGGCTCGGTGCAGTCGCAAAAGGTCGATGTGCGCTTGATCGCCGCGACCCACCGCGACCTCAAGAGTCTGGCGAAAATCGGCCAGTTCCGTGAAGACCTTTATTACCGTCTGCACGTGATCGCCCTGAAACTGCCGGCCCTGCGCGAGCGTGGCACCGACGTCAACGAAATCGCCAATGCATTCCTCGCCCGACAGAGTGCGCGCATCAACCGTACCGACCTGAAATTTGCCGCCGATGCCGAACAGGCCATCCGGCACTATTCCTGGCCGGGTAACGTGCGCGAGCTGGAAAACGCGGTCGAGCGCGCGGTGATCCTGAGCGAAAGCCCGGAAATCTCCGCCGACCTGCTGGGCATCGATATTGAGCTGAGCGACCTGGAAGACGACGAGTTCATCGGCTTGCCGGCGCAAACCGCAGGTAACACCAGCAACAGCAGCCATGAGCCGACCGAAGACCTGTCGCTGGAGGATTACTTCCAGCATTTCGTCCTTGAGCACCAGGACCACATGACCGAGACCGAACTGGCGCGCAAACTGGGCGTCAGCCGTAAATGCCTGTGGGAACGCCGGCAGCGGCTGGGCATTCCGCGGCGCAAGACCGGAGTCACCAGCGAGAGCTGAACGTTACCTGTCGAGTGTGCGGGTAACGCTTGAAGATGTGAAAAAACTGTTACCTCAGTCCTTTCACGTAACAAAAGCCGGGGTTATCGGTAACGAAACCCCGGCTTTTTTTCGTCCCTGGAAAACGGTTATACCGACCTAACCCCTTGTTTTATTGGGCTTCACAAAAGTTGGCACGGCACCTGCTATATGTTTGGTACAAGAACAATAACAAGCAATGCACAAGACAATAAAAATAAGACGAATCGACTCACGCACAATAAAAACAAGACGGCGAGAGGCGCAGCTAACTGATTCTTTTGGAGAGGCGTTGTATTTGGGGCTAGCCCCACGACCAGGCCGAGAACAACAAAAACTGTCCTAAGACAGAGCCTGTACTGGTTGGATCGAAAGATCACTGCAATTCAGCGACCAAAGCAATCCGTTTGCTCTTGGCTCCCGATTGGGAGGGTCACGAAGGAAAAGCTTCGTGGCGAGGGCACTCAACAAAAACAAGAAGCCCGAATCAATAATAAAAAGAGCACGCAACTACTTCTTGGGGAGCTTCGGCTCCCCTTGTAGTTTCTCCCTACCGGCAAAATCCCCCGCGTTTATCGAGTTCGAAGCCTGTAGCCTGCGGCTTCCAGCGTAAAACGGCTGTGTCCTACACCATCCCCCGACTAAATGCTAGAATCTGCGCCCATCATGCGGTCATTCTTTGGTATGGCCGAACATTCCTTCAAACAGTGCATCCCATGCTGAAGAAGCTGTTCCAGTCATTCCGAACTCCCGTGCGTCGTACGCAACACATCCGCAGCACCCCTGAAGTGCTCAACAGCGGTCAACATTCGCTGCAGAAAACGCAATTCAGCCGCTACGCGGTGAATATCGTCGAACGCCTGCAAGGTGCCGGTTACCAGGCTTATCTGGTCGGCGGTTGCGTGCGAGACATGCTCCTGGGCATCACGCCCAAGGATTTCGACGTCGCCACCAGTGCCACCCCCGAGCAAGTCCGGGCCGAATTCCGCAATGCGCGGATCATCGGTCGCCGCTTCAAACTGGTGCACATCCATTTTGGTCGCGAAATCATCGAGGTCGCGACCTTCCGCGCCAATCATCCGCAAAACGAAGACGACGAAGACAGCAACCAGTCTTCACGCAACGAGAGCGGACGGATTCTGCGCGACAACGTCTACGGCACGCTGGAAGAAGACGCGCAACGCCGCGACTTCACCATCAACGCCCTGTATTACGATCCGGTCAGTGAGCGCATTCTCGACTACGCCAACGGCGTACACGACATCCGCAATCACCTGATCCGCCTGATTGGCGATCCGAAGCAGCGTTACCAGGAAGACCCGGTACGGATGCTGCGTGCCGTGCGTTTCGCCGCCAAGCTCAATTTCGGCATCGAGAAGCACACCGTGCAGCCGATCCGCGAACTGGCGCCGATGCTGCGCGAGATCCCGTCGGCCCGTCTGTTCGAAGAAGTACTCAAGCTGTTCCTCTCCGGCCACGGCGCGATCACCTTCGAGATGCTGGTCGATCTGCAACTGTTCGCCCCGCTGTTCCCGGCCAGTGCCGATGCGCTGGAACACAACCCGGAATACACCCACACATTGATCAGCGAAGCGCTGACCAACACCGACCTGCGGATCAAGCAGAACAAACCGGTAACCCCGGCGTTCCTGTTTGCCGCACTGCTGTGGCCTGCCCTGCCGGCCCGTGTGTTGCGTCTGCAAGAGCGCGGCATGCCGCCGATTCCGGCGATGCAGGAAGGCGCCCACGAGTTGATCGCCGAACAATGCCAGCGCATCGCGATTCCGAAACGTTTCACCATGCCGATTCGCGAAATCTGGGACATGCAGGAGCGCCTGCCACGGCGCAGCGGCAAACGTGCCGACCTGCTGCTGGACAACCCGCGCTTCCGCGCCGGCTACGATTTCCTGCTGTTGCGTGAAAGTGCCGGCGAGCAGACCGATGGCCTGGGTGAATGGTGGACCGACTATCAGGATGCCAACGACAGCGAACGGCGCGACATGATCCGCGACCTCAGCGGCAAAGGTGATGACGCCAGCGGTGCGCCGCGCAAACGTCGCCGCAGCAGCGGCTCCAAGCGCAAACGCGCCGGGGCTCCGAGCGCATCGGGCGAATAAGGCATGGAACGCATCTATATCGGCCTGGGCAGCAATCTCGCTGACCCGGCCGAACAGTTGCGCAGCGCGCTCAACGCGCTGGGGCAATTGCCGCAGACCACCCTCGCCGGAGTCTCGGCGTTCTATCAGAGCGATTCACTGCTGCCGGGACAACCGCGTTACACCAACGCGGTCGCGGCCCTCGACAGCGGCCTCGCGCCGCTGGACCTGCTCGATGCGCTGCAAGCCATCGAAAACGATCAGGGTCGCGAGCGCCTGGAGCGCTGGGGCCCGCGCACACTGGATCTGGATATCCTGCTGTTCGGTGATCAGCTGATCGATGTGCCGAGGCTGAAAGTCCCGCACTATCAGATTCAGGAACGCGCGTTCGTGCTCTATCCGCTGGCTGAACTGGCTCCCGAGGACCTGCGCCTGGCCGATGGCCGCGCCCTCGCTGACCTGCTCGCCGCCTGCCCGTTCGTTGGCCTCGAACGCCTCGCTGACGCCTGACGCAAATCCGCCCCCTGCAGGCTCACTCCTGCAGGGGGCCGCTCCACATTCAGAATATTGTCGGACAAAAAATCGCCAAATCAGGCCCGCGGCTCCGCTGAATCGCATCAGTAACGCCGGTAACACTCTCCTCGTAACAATGCGGTAACACACAATTGACTTCCTGAGGTCTCCTCACGACTATAGGCGTCCCGCTGCCGCCAACCCGGCACATACGGGCGCAATCCAGGCCTTATAAGCACGACAAAAGAGCGTGCGCCTGAGTAGACGAAGAATCACGCGCGTTACTCGCAGTAGTTTCCAGAGCGCCTGAACGAGGATTTTTTACATGCCAGCCATCACCCTGACCACGCTCCAGAGCCTCAAGCAGAAAGGTGAAAAGATCACCATGCTGACCTGCTATGACGCGACCTTCGCCCACGCCTGCAACGAGGCCGGTGTCGAAGTGCTGCTGGTGGGCGACTCCCTCGGCATGGTTCTGCAAGGTCACGACAGCACCCTGCCGGTCACCATCGCAGAAATGGCCTACCACACCGCCTGCGTCAAACGCGGCAACACCGATGCCCTGATCCTGGCCGACCTGCCATTCATGGCCAACGCCACCCTCGAACAAACCATGACCAACAGCGCCATGCTGATGCAGGCCGGCGCACACATGATCAAGGTCGAAGGTCAGTTGTGGCTGGCGGAGTCGATCCGCCTGCTGGCCGAGCGCGGTGTGCCGGTCTGTGCGCACATGGGCCTGACTCCGCAAGCGGTGAACATTCTCGGTGGCTATAAGGTGCAGGGCCGCAACGAGAACCAGGCGCGGCAGATGCGTGCCGACGCAATCTCGCTGGAGCAGGCCGGCGCCTCCATGTTGCTGCTCGAATGCGTGCCGAGCGAACTCGCCGCCGAAATCAGCCAGGCCGTGAAAATTCCGGTCATTGGTATTGGCGCCGGTAGCGATACCGACGGCCAGGTATTGGTATTGCACGACATGCTCGGCCTGTCGATCACTGGCCGCGTGCCGAAATTCGTCAAGAACTTCATGCAAGATCAGGACAGCATCCAGTCCGCATTGAAGGCTTACGTCAACGAAGTCAAAGGCGTTACTTTCCCTGGCATCGAACACGGATTCTCTGCATGAACACCGTAAAGACCGTACGCGAACTGCGTGCCGCCGTGGCGCGCGCCCGCAGCGAAGGCAAGCGCATCGGCTTCGTGCCGACCATGGGCAACCTGCACAGCGGCCACATTGCGTTGATCACCAAAGCCACACAACGGGTGGACTTCGTGGTGGCGAGCATCTTCGTCAACCCGCTGCAGTTCGGCGCTGGCGAGGACCTCGACAAATACCCGCGCACCCTGGCGGCAGATCAGGAAAAGCTGCTGCAGGCCGGCTGCCATTTGCTGTTCGCCCCGACTGTTGAAGAGATGTACCCCGACGGCATGGCCGGGCAGACCCGAGTCAGCGTCCCGCAACTGTCCGAAGGCCTGTGCGGTGCCAGCCGTCCGGGGCACTTCGAGGGTGTGGCGACGGTGGTCAGCAAGCTGTTCAACATGGTTCAGCCGGACCTGGCGATTTTCGGCCAGAAAGACTTCCAGCAACTGGCCGTCATCCGTGCGCTGGTGCATGACCTGAACATGCCGATCCAGATCATCGGTGAGCCGACCGTACGTGCCGCCGACGGCCTGGCGCTGTCGTCGCGCAACGGTTTCCTCAGCGAGCAGCAACGTGCCGTGGCCCCGGTGGTCTATCGCACCCTGAGCACAATTGCCGAGTCGATCAAGCAAGGTGAGCGCGATTACCCGGCGCTGATCGCAGCCCAGGTGCAACAGCTGGAAGCTGCTGGCCTGCGCCCGGATTATCTGGAAATCCGCCACGCCCTGAGCTTGCGTCCGGCGACGGCTGAAGACCGCGATCTGGTGATTCTGGTGGCAGCGTTCCTGGGCACCACGCGATTGATCGACAACCTGCACCTGAATCTCGACACCCCGGTTTAAAAACACCGCGATCCCCCTGTGGGAGCGGGCTTGCTCGCGAAGGCGGTGTGTCATTCAGCAGATACGTTGACTGACACACCGCCTTCGCGAGCAAGCCCGCTCCCACATTGGTTTCTGGTGTCCACACAGACCATATTGCCGCCCCCAAAGCCTTCGGGCACACTGCCCGCCGTTCGATTCCAACCCGGGAAATCCCTCATGCACGCCATCATGCTCAAGGCCAAGCTGCACCGCGCCGAAGTCACCCATGCGGTACTCGATTACGAAGGTTCCTGCGCCATCGATGGCGAGTGGCTGGACTTGTCCGGTATCCGTGAATACGAGCAGATCCAGATTTACAACATCGACAACGGCGAGCGTTTCACGACCTACGCCATTCGTGGTGAAGAAGGTTCGCGGATGATTTCGGTCAACGGCGCAGCCGCGCACAAGGCCAAGGTCGGCGACCGGGTGATCATTTGCGCATACGCCCATTACAGCGAAGAGCAACTGCTGAATTTCAAGCCGCGCATGCTGTACATGGCCCCTGGCAATGAGCTGAGCCACACCAGCAACGCCATTCCGGTTCAGGTGGCCTGAGCCGCTTCGACGCGTCACTCCCCCTCCGTTGGTCGGCTTGTTCCCGGTATCGATGTTAAAAAAGTACAGGGAACAGGTCAGAAGAAGTCAAGACAGATCGCAGCGCGAGGTTTACTGTATTCGCCCTGCGTCGAAAAATCGTGTCGACGCATTTGACCCTCGCCCAAACATGGCGTATCGGTCTGTTCTGTGTTCAAAAGGCCGTTCAAGTAAAAAGGAAAACCGCAGCGATGGCGTACTACCGCACTCCTCACGACGTTACCGCTCTGCCTGCCTGGCAAGCGTTGAAAGATCACCGCCAAGCCATGCAGGATTTCAGCATGCGCGAAGCCTTCAACGCCGATCCGCAGCGCTTCAATCAATTCACGCTCAGCAGCTGCGGACTGTTTCTCGATTATTCGAAGAATCTGATCAACGCCCAGACCCGCAATCTGCTGGTGAGTCTGGCCAATGAAGTCGATTTGAAAGGCGCGATCAAAGCACTGTTCGACGGCGAGATCGTCAACGCTTCCGAAGGCCGTCCGGCCCTGCACACCGCCCTGCGCCGCCCGGTGGGCGACAAGCTGTCGGTCAACGGCGTCAACGTGATGCCCGAAGTGCACAAGGTGCTGAACCAGATCACTGATCTGGTTGGCCGCATCCACGATGGCCTGTGGCGCGGTTACACCGAGAAGCCGATCACCGACGTGGTGAACATCGGCATCGGTGGCTCGTTCCTCGGCCCGGAACTGGTCTCCGAAGCGCTGCTGTCCTACGCGCAGAAAGGCGTGCGCTGCCACTACCTGGCGAACATCGACGGCAGTGAGTTCCATGAACTGACGCAAAAGCTGCGCGCCGAGACCACGCTGTTCATCGTTTCGTCGAAGTCCTTCAACACCCTCGAAACCCTGAAAAACGCCCAGGCCGCACGCGCCTGGTACCTGGCTCAGGGTGGCTCGGAAGCCGAGCTGTACCGCCACTTCATCGCGGTATCGAGCAACAACGCTGCTGCAGTAGCGTTCGGCATCCGTGAAGAAAACATCTTCCCGATGTGGGACTGGGTCGGCGGTCGTTACTCGCTGTGGTCGGCCATTGGCCTGCCGATTGCCCTGGCCATCGGCATGTCCAACTTCAAGGAACTGCTGTCCGGTGCCTACACCATGGACCAGCACTTCCAGAGCGCGCCGTTCGAACAGAACATGCCGGTGCTGCTGGCCCTGCTCGGCGTCTGGTACGGCAACTTCTGGGGCGCGCAAAGCCACGCGATCCTGCCGTACGACCACTACCTGCGCAACATCACCAAGCACTTGCAACAGCTGGACATGGAATCCAACGGCAAGAGCGTGCGTCAGGACGGCACCTCGGTGTCGACCGATACCGGCCCGGTGATCTGGGGTGGCGTCGGCTGCAACGGTCAGCACGCCTACCACCAGTTGCTGCACCAGGGCACCCAACTGATTCCGGCCGACTTCATCGTGCCAATCGTCAGCTTCAACCCGGTATCCGACCACCATCAGTGGCTGTACGCCAACTGCCTGTCGCAGAGCCAGGCGCTGATGCTCGGCAAGACGCTGCCGGAAGCCGAGGCTGAACTGCGTGACAAGGGCATGAGCGAAGAACAGGTGCACAAACTCGCACCGCACAAGGTGATCCCGGGCAACCGTCCGAGCAACACCATTGTGGTCGAACGCATCAGCCCGCGTCGTCTCGGCGCACTGGTTGCCATGTACGAACACAAAGTCTTCGTACAGAGCGTGGTCTGGGGCATCAACGCCTTTGACCAGTGGGGCGTGGAACTGGGCAAGGAACTGGGCAAAGGCGTTTACAACCGTCTGGTCGGCAGCGATGAAACCATCGCTGACGATGCCTCCACCCAAGGCCTGATCAACTACTTCCGCGGTCGTCACCGCGGTTGATTTGACTGGGTTGCCCACAGATCCTGCGGGCAACACTTCTCCACTGTGGGAGCGAGCCTGCTCGCGAATGCGGTTTGTCATTCAGCATCTTTGTTGACTGACACTGCGCATTCGCGAGCAGGCTCGCTCCCACAGTTGTTTTGGGGATGACTTGAACCTGTGGTGCTCTCGGCGCATCTTTATCCTTGTCGCACAACAAGAATAAGGAACCGTCATGTTCGATATCAGCACGTTCCCCAAAGCCGATGCCGTCCGCCGGGCTGCCCAGTTGAGTCAGGACGATTACAAACGCCTGTACCGCGAATCCATTGAACACCCCAGCGCCTTCTGGGCCGAGCAAGCCACACGCTTTCTCGACTGGAGCACACCCTGGCAGACCGTCCAGCGCTACGACCTGAAAACCGGTGAAGCCTCCTGGTTTGCCGGAGCGCAACTCAACGTCAGCTACAACTGCATCGACCGCCACCTGGCGCAGCGCGGCGAGCAGACGGCCATTCTGTGGGAAGGTGACGACCCGGCCGAATCGGCGCAGATCACCTACAAAAAACTCCATCATCATGTCTGTCGCCTGGCCAACGTGCTGAAAAGCCGTGGTGTTAAAAAGGGCGACCGGGTGTGCATCTACATGCCGATGATCCCCGAAGCCGCTTACGCCATGCTCGCCTGCGCGCGGATCGGCGCGATTCATTCGGTGGTGTTCGGCGGCTTCTCCCCTGACTCGTTGCGCGACCGCATACTCGACGCCGATTGCCGCACGGTGATCACCGCCGATGAAGGGGTGCGCGGCGGCAAATTCGTGCCGCTCAAGCAGAACGTCGACAAGGCCCTGCAGAGTTGCCCGGACGTCAGCACGGTGGTGGTGGTCGAGCGCACGCAAGGCAAGGTCGACTGGGTTGAAGGTCGCGACCTCTGGTATCACCAGGCTGTGCGAGATGTCAGCGATGACTGCCCACCGGAGCCGATGGACGCCGAAGATCCACTGTTCATCCTCTACACCTCCGGCAGCACCGGCAAACCCAAAGGCGTGTTGCACACCACCGGCGGCTACCTGCTGCAAGCGGCGATGACCTTCAAATACGTGCTCGACTACCGCGATGGCGAAGTGTTCTGGTGCACCGCTGACGTCGGCTGGGTCACGGGGCACAGCTACATCGTCTATGGTCCGCTGGCCAATGGTGCGACCACACTGATTTTCGAAGGCGTGCCGAGCTACCCGAGCACTTCGCGCTTCTGGCAGGTGATCGACAAACACCACGTCAACATTTTCTACACCGCACCGACGGCCCTGCGCGCGTTGATGCGTGAAGGCTCCGGGCCGCTGCAGGAAACTTCGCGGCAAAGCCTCAGACTGCTCGGCAGTGTCGGTGAGCCGATCAACCCGGAAGCGTGGGAATGGTATTTCAACGTGGTCGGCGAACAACGCTGCCCGATTGTCGATACGTGGTGGCAGACCGAAACCGGCGGCATCATGCTCAGCCCACTGGTCAGCGCGCAACGGATCAAGCCGGGCTGCGCCACGCAGCCGATGTTCGGCGTTCAACCGGTGCTGCTCGACGAGCACGGCAAGGAAATCAAAGGCGCCGGCAGCGGCGTGCTGGCGATCAAATCCAGCTGGCCGGCACAGATCCGCAGCGTTTACGGCGACCCGCAGCGCATGGTCGATACCTACTTCAAACCCTACCCCGGTTACTACTTCACCGGCGACGGCGCACGCCGCGATGAGGACGGCGATTACTGGATCACCGGGCGCATCGACGACGTGATCAACGTCTCCGGCCACCGCATCGGCACCGCCGAAGTGGAAAGCGCGCTGGTGCTGCACGACAGCATCGCCGAGGCTGCCGTGGTGGGTTATCCGCACGACGTCAAAGGCCAGGGCATCTACGCCTTCGTCACGCCCATGAACGGCGCCGAGCCAAGTGATGAGCTGAAGAAAGAACTGCTGGCCCACGTCAGCAAGGAGATCGGCAGCTTCGCAAAGCCAGACCTGATCCAATGGGCGCCGGCCTTGCCGAAAACCCGTTCAGGCAAGATCATGCGGCGCATTCTGCGCAAGATCGCCTGCAACGAACTCGACAGCCTGGGCGACACCTCGACCCTGGCCGACCCGAGCGTGGTGCAGGGTTTGATCGACAAGCGCCTCAATCAGTAATGTCTCCGGCGCGGTCACTCGGCCGCGCCCATCCATCCCCAATGAGTTGTCATGGAATTCATCCGCAGCCGTATCGAAAACCAACTCATGAGCCTGACCGGTCTGTCCCTCGGTCAACTCGATCTGGAAAACCCCAAAGGCGATCCGGGCCTGTTCGGCCCCGACTCGATCAGTTGGCAGGTACATGGCGACTTCAGCAGCATGCTGATCGGCGGCATCAGCGCCTTGTTGCTGCAAGCCCTGCATCCGCTGGCGCTGGCCGGGGTCTGGGACCATTCGAACTTTCGTCAGGACATGCTCGGACGCTTGCGCCGCACCAGCCAGTTTGTCTCCGGCACTACCTTCGGCTCGCGTCGCGACGCCGAATGGTTGATCGAAAAGGTGCGCACCATTCACCTGCAAGTGGTCGGCACCGCGCCGGATGGCCGACCCTATGCGGCCAGCGATCCGGACCTGCTGACCTGGGTGCATGTGGCGGAGGTCAGTAACTTCCTCGCTGCGCATTTGCGTTACCGCAATCCACAGCTGTCGCTGGCGGATCAGGATCGTTACTACACGGAAATCGCCGTGGTCGCGGAGCAACTGGGCGCGCGGGACGTACCGAAATCACGGCAAGCGGTGGCCGATTATCTGCAACGCATGCGCCCGCAGTTGTTGTGCGACGAACGCAGCCGCGAAGTCCTGCGCCTGCTGCTCGACGCACCGGCACCCAGTGTGCTGGCGCGGCCATTTGGTGATCTGATGATGAAGGCCGGCATCGACCTGCTGCCGGACTGGGCCAGCGAAATGCTCGATGTTCGACAGAGTTCGCTGCAACGCCAGCTGATCCGCGCCAGCGTCAAGCGCAGTGCGCCGATGCTGCGCTGGGCGATGCGTAACGGTTCGGTGCAGCGCGCCAAACGCCGGATGGGACTGCTGACCTGAAAAGCTTCGCGATCAAGCCCACAGGGAATCCATGGTGTAAATCAGTCCCCTTGTGGGAGCGGGCTTGCTCGCGAAGGGCTTAACTCGGTTGCCCGCCAAACTGCTAAACTCCCGCGCCCCAATTCTCACCAGCAAGGCGCCCGCATGTCTTCCTTGAATCAGGCGCTGCGCGCCGCCCTCGATCAACGCCAGGACCTGCTCGCTGCACTGCACAGCCAGGGCACCGATTGCTACCGGCTGTTCCATGGCAGCCAGGAAGGCGCCGGTGGCCTGACCATCGATCGCTACGGTCCGCAGTTGCTGGTGCAGAGTTTCCACCAGACGCTCGAGCGTGAAGACCTGCTGCAACTGCACGCCATGGTCAATCAAACGCTGGGCCTGGAAACCTTGCTGGTCTACAACGACCGCTCTCGCGGCAACTCGCGCATCGATCGCGAAGACAGCGTCTACAAGGCCGATGACGCCGCCTTGGCCGACCTGATCGGCCACGAATGGGGCCTGAACTACCGCGTGCGTGGGCGTCATGCCGGGCAGGATCCGCTGCTGTTCCTCGACCTGCGCAATACCCGCGGCTGGGTCAAGGAGCACGCCAAGGGCAAAAGTGTGCTCAACCTGTTCGCCTACACCTGTGGCGTTGGCCTGAGTGCCGCCGCCGGTGGTGCGCGTGAGGTGTGCAATCTGGACTTCGCCGAAGGCAACCTGGCGGTTGGCCGCGAAAACGGTCTGCTCAACCCGCAGTTGCCCGAGATGCAGTTCATCCAGTCCGATTATTTCCCGGCCATCCGCCAACTCGCCGGCCTGCCCATCAGCCAGCGGCGCGGGCAGAAACTGCCGAGTTATCAGCGCCTCGAACAGCGCCAGTACGATCTGGTGCTGCTCGATCCGCCGGCCTGGGCCAAGAGCGCGTTTGGCACCGTTGACCTGCTGCGCGACTATCAGAGCCTGCTCAAGCCCGCCCTGCTGACCACCGCCGACAATGGCGTGCTGATCTGCTGCAACAACCTGGCGAAAGTCAGCATGGATGACTGGCGCGAGCAGGTACTGCGCTGCGCCGAGAAGGCCGGGCGCCCCGTACGCGAATGGAGCGTGATGACCCCGGGCGCCGACTTCCCGTCGATGGACCAACAGCCGCCACTGAAAACCCTGATCCTGCAGCTGTAACCCTCCTCTGCGGCTGACAACTGTCCAATGTGGGAGCGGGCTTGCTCGCGAATGCGGTGCATCAGCTAACAAAGAGGTTGACTGACAAACCGCCTTCGCGAGCAAGCCCGCTCCCACAAGGTTTGCGATCCTGCAGAACAATCTGAACAATCCTGCACCAAGCGATGTACTTCGGAACCAGAATCGCGTGCCATACTCCAAGGCACTCCGATTCAGACAGATGAAGCCGCACATGACCAAAGGATTGATTCGCGCGATTGGCGCCTTGTTGACTGCTCTGGCCCTTTACAGCCTGCTGGGGTTTCTGATTTTGCCGGGCATCGCCCTGCGCATTGCCAACCAGCAGTTGGCCAACTACGCCACAGTGCCTGCGCATATCCAGCGCATCGAACTCAATCCGTTCAGCCTCGAAGTCACCCTGTGGGGTCTGGTGATTGGCGAGCCGGGCAAGGAGCAGGTCGGTTTCGAGCGGCTGTACGCCAACCTGCAAATCGATAGCTTGTGGACCAAAGCGCTGCACCTGGCCGATATCGAACTGGACAAGCCGAAAACCGAAATCCTCTTCGCCAAGGACGGCCAGCTCAATCTGCTGGGCCTGTTCAAACTCCCCGCGAGCGAGCCGACCCCGGCCGACCCGAATGCCAAGCCGTTCCCGCTGCGCATCGACCGCATCCAACTGGCCGGTGGCAATGTGCATTTCGAGGACGCCCGGCCAAGCGAGCCGATCGAGTTCCTCTACGACAAACTCGACTTCGAGCTGAAAAACCTCAGCACCCTGCCCGAAGACAATGCCGACATGACGCTGGTGGCCATCGGCCCGGCCGGTGGCCAGATCGACTGGAAGGGCAATTTCAGCCTGATCCCGTTCACCTCCGAAGGCACGCTGAAAATCACCGATGGCAAGATGAAAGCCTTCTGGCCCTACGTGCGCGACGCGGTGCCACTGGTTCTCGAAGACGGTGTGATCAACCTCAGCACCGAGTACAAACTCAATCTGTCGAAAGAAACCGAACTGCTGCTGAACAACATCGCAGTGAGCATTGCGCCGTTTGCGATCAAGGCTCCGGACGGACGCCCTCTGGCAAAACTCGAACGCCTGGACGTGAGCGAGACTTCACTGGACCTGGCCAAGCAGCAAGTGGTGGTGGGCAAGATCCGCAGCAACAAACTGGAAACCTGGGCCGCACTCGAAGCCGACGGCCAGCTGGACTGGCAAAAGCTGTTCGCCAGCCAGCCGTCCAAACCGGCCGCCAAGGCTGCAGCGGAACCTGCCAATGCCCCGGCAGCCGCCGACTCGCCGAAAGCACCGCCCGCGCCGAGCAAACCATGGCAAGTGCTGCTCAAGGACGTGCAGTTGCGCAATTACACGGTGCATCTGGCCGACCGTTCGGCAAAACCCGCGGTGGCACTGGATGTCACACCGCTGAACATCGATCTGCAGGATTTCGACAGCCTCAACGGTTCGCCCTTCAAGGTCAGGCTCGACACCGGCCTGGGCAAACAAGGCAAGGTCAGCGCCGACGGCGTGGTCAACCTCGCCCCGGTCACGGCTCAGCTCAATGTGAAAACCCAGGACATCGACCTGCGGGTCGCGCAGTCCTACATCAATCCGTTCATTCGCCTGGAACTGCGCAGCGGCATGCTCGGCAGTGACTTGAAGGTCAACCTCAAGAGTACCGAACCACTGGCACTCAGCGTGACCGGGCGGGCGCAGATCGATCAACTGCACACCCTCGACACCCTGAAAACCCGCGACTTCCTCAAGTGGCAACAAGTGGTGGTCGAAGGCCTGAACTACCAGCACGGTGACAGCCTGTCGATCGACAAGGTCAACCTGTTCCAGCCGTACGCGCGGTTCATGATCAACGATGACCGCACCACCAACATCGACGACTTGCTGATCCCGCAGCCCGCCGACAGCGGTGCAAAAACCGCAGCGGCCAAACCCGCCAGCAAGGACAAGCCGCTGGGTATTCACATCGGCGCGATTGCGATCAACGATGGCTCGGCCAACTTCGCCGACTTCAGCCTGACCCCGAACTTCGCCACCGCGATCCAACAGCTCAACGGGCAGATTGGTACCATCGACAGCCGTCAGGCGAAACCGGCCAGCGTCGACATCAAGGGCAAGGTCGACCGTTATGCACCGGTGACGATCAAAGGGGCGGTCAACCCGTTCGACCCGATGGCCAGCCTCGACATCGCCACCAGTTTCAAACGGGTCGAATTGACCACCCTGACGCCGTATTCCGGCAAATTCGCCGGTTACCGCATCCGCAAGGGCCGGCTCAACCTCGACCTGCATTATCTGATCACCAAGGGCCAGCTAAAGGCCGAAAACAAAGTGGTAGTCGAGCAGCTGCAACTTGGCGAGAAGGTCGACAGCCCGGACGCCGTGAGCCTGCCACTGAAACTGGCGATTGCGCTGCTCAAGGACGTCGACGGCAAGATTTCCATCGAACTGCCGGTCACCGGTGACCTGAACAACCCGCAGTTCAGCGTGATGCCGATTGTCTGGCAGACCCTGCGCAACCTGATCGTCAAGGCCGCTGCGGCGCCGTTCAAGATGATCGGCGGGCTGATCAACGGTGGCGGATCCGAAGACCTCGGGACCGTGTCCTTCGCAGCAGGCTCGAGTGACCTGAGCAAGGATGCCGAGTCGGCCCTCGACAAACTGTCCCAAGCCCTGAAGGAACGTCCGGCCCTGCGTCTGGAAATCGAAGGCACTGCTGCGCAAAGCAGCGACGGCCCGTTGATTGCCGAACAGCGTCTGGAGCGCGAATACCAGTACAACTACTACAAGATGCTGCAGCGCCGTGGCGACAAGGTGCCGGCTCAGGCGTCCCTGCTGCAAGTGCCGGAAAACGAGAAAGGCCCGCTGCTCGAAGGCATCTACCGCACCCGTCTGAAAACCCAGCCACCGGCCGAATGGAAGGATCTGGGCAAGGAAGAACGCACGGCGAAAATGCGTGACGGCGTGATCAAGTTCTGGAGTTCCAGCGATGTGCTGCTGCGGCAACTGGGTCAGGAACGCGCCAGCAGCATCAAGGACTATCTGGTCGACAAGGGGCAACTGGCCGATGACCGGGTGTACTTCATCGACGCCAACCTTGGCGAGGCCGAGAGCGATGGCCGGGTCGTGACGCAAATGCACCTGGACGCCGAGTAATGAACAATAAGTGGCTGGTTGCGCTGACACTGATGCTCGCTGCCAGCCCTGCCCTCGCCTCCGATACGCTGCGCTGTGGCAGCCAACTGGTCAGTCTCGGTGACCGCTCCAGTGAAGTGCTGCAAAAGTGTGGCGAACCGGTCAGCCGCGATGTCCTTGGCTACAAGCGCAGTGCCAACCGCCGTGAAGAGTTTCAGGTCGAGGAATGGACCTACGGCCCGAGCAACGGCATGTACCAGTACCTGCGCTTTGAAGGCAATCGCCTGCGGCAGATCAACAGCAAGCGCGGTAACTGAAGCACAACATCTGTCCCACAGATGTTTTGTGTGGTCCCTGAAATAGAACAGGCCCCGACACAAGTGCCGGGGCCTGTAATGGTCACATCCGTGTGACCGTTCGCATGAACTCTAAAGTTGCGGCAGACGTATTGCTCGGCCCGTCTGTCGCGCCTTCTCCCGGTCCAGGCGAGAAGTCATGCCTTACTCGGCTTTCAGGCCGTCAGCGGAGACTGCTTTGACGCCTTTGATTTTCTTGGCAATAGCCACTGCGGTGGTTTTCTGAGCCTCGGTCACTGCAACAGTGGAGGACAGGGACACAACGCCTTTGTTGGTTTCAACTTTGATGTCAGTACCTGGGATGCCCTTCTCGGTTACCAGGTCGCTTTTCACTTTGGTAGTGATCCAGGTATCGGAAGTAGCTTCTTTAGCCTTGGTCATTTCACCGGCAGCCAGAGTCATTGGAGCCTGGGTAGCCTGAGTGGATTGTGCAAATGCACCGGAAGCCATGGTCAGGGTCAGCGCGGTAGCAGCAGCGGCAGTGATAGCGAACTTCTTCATACGAGTAACTCCTGTTTTTCTGGAAAGTCTGCTGGTTGTCGTGTCAGCAGGGTTACCGGAGATATTGCGAAGGCTGTGCCAACTTTTCGAAAGACATAAAATCTTTATAAATCAATAAGTTATGAATTACACAAATTTCCGGAATCATGCAATTTGCATGACATGTGAATTATCGACATGCAAGTTGCGGCTTTTCGGAAAGTTCCTAACACGCTGAAATTCCTCAAGCTTTTTTTGAAGGCCGAAAACAAAAAATGCCCCGCATGGCGGGGCATCTCAGGACGCTTGCTGACTCAATCAGGCACCGGTGCCTGCGCAACCCTTAGGCGCGTAGTCCGGGTTGACGGTCGACGCACAGCTCCAGACGCCGGAGGTGTTGCCAGTGGCAGCGCCGGTACGGGTCAACGTAATGGTTTTACCAAGCACCGGACCTGGGGCATTCACCAGTGTGCAGGTGATAGTGCCGGCACCGGTCGTGGCGGTTCCCGACGCCGCCAGTGTGCAGTTGGAGGTGGTCGCTGAAGCGCTACCGGCCACCAGTAACAGCGTTGGATCAGTGCCTTGATTGATGGTGTCCTCGAACGGCACCTTCAGTGCACTGATCTCCGCCAGACCCGCAGTCACTTTCGAACGTGCCTGGTACTTGGAGTATTGCGGCAAGGCGATGGTCGCCAGAATGCCGATGATCGCCACGACGATCAGCAGCTCGATCAGAGTAAAGCCCTGTTGTTTTTTCATAGACACGCTCCATGCATGAGTCGGAATCTCATGATCTGAGAAGGGCTCAGCATAGCCCATGCCAACCGTGTGCGACCCCGAATACTCGGCATGCCCACGATGTGAAGGCCTTTCCTACAACCGACAACCGCACTATCTGACACTTTTTGTCACCTGTGCCCGACGTGTGTGGCGCTGTCACTTGACTAGGCTATAAGTCATGAACAGCAAGCGTGCGGAATCCCCATGAATGACATCGCTCTGAGCGGTCTGGCCAAGCAACTGGTCCAGGCCGAACTGCTTACGGAAAAAAGCGCCCAGCAGGCCTGGCAACAGGCGCAGCGCAATCGCCTGTCGCTGGTCAGCTACCTGGTACAGAACAAACTGGTGAAGAGCTCACAGGTGGCCGAGATTGCCTCCGAGCATTTCGGCATGGCGTTCATGGACCTCAATGGCCTGGACAAGGAGACCCAGCCCAAAGGCCTGGTCAGTGAGAAGCTGGTACGTCAGCACCACGCCCTGCCCTTGTGGCGGCGCGGCAACAAGCTGTTCGTGGGCATTTCCGACCCGAGCAATCACCAGGCGATCAATGACATCCAGTTCAGCACCGGGTTGAGCACCGAAGCCATCCTGGTAGAAGACGACAAGCTCACCGACGCCATCGAGAAATTTTTCGACACCCACACCAGCGGCCTGGAAGAGATGGCCGACGTCGACCTCGACGGCGTGGATGTCGAGTCGATGGACGACAACCGACAGGATCCGATCGGCGGACTCGATGCCGATGACGCCCCGGTAGTGCGTTTCGTGCACAAGATGCTGCTGGACGCGATCAAGAGTGGCTCATCCGACCTGCACTTCGAACCCTACGAAAAAAACTACCGGGTGCGGGTGCGCACCGACGGCATCCTGCGCGAAGTCGCAAAACCGCCGATCCAGCTGGCCGGCCGTATCGCTGCACGTCTGAAGGTCATGGCCAGCCTCGACATCTCGGAACGACGCAAACCTCAGGACGGGCGAATCAAGATGCGCCTGTCGAAGAGCAAGTCGATCGACTTCCGGGTCAACACCCTGCCCACCCTGTGGGGCGAAAAAGTGGTAATCCGGATTCTCGACCCGTCCAGCGCACAGATCGGCATTGATGCCCTGGGTTACGAGCCGGCACAGAAAGACCTGTACATGGCCGCGCTCAAGCAGCCGCAGGGGATGATTCTGGTGACCGGCCCGACCGGGTCGGGGAAAACCGTGTCGCTGTACACCGGGCTCAATATTCTCAATACCGTGGACATCAACATTTCCACCGCCGAAGACCCGGTGGAGATCAACATGGAAGGCATCAACCAGGTCAACGTCAATCCCCGACAGGGGCTGGATTTCGCCCAGGCCCTGCGTTCGTTCCTGCGGCAGGACCCGGACGTGATCATGGTCGGCGAAATCCGCGACCTGGAAACCGCCGAGATCGCGATCAAGGCCGCGCAGACCGGCCACCTCGTGTTGTCCACGCTGCACACCAACAGCGCCGCCGAAACCCTGACCCGCCTGCACAACATGGGCATCCCCGGGTTCAACATCGCCACCTCGGTAAGTCTGATCATCGCCCAGCGCCTGGCGCGCAAGCTGTGCAGTCACTGCAAGAAACCGATCGAGATCCCCCGCGAAACACTGATCAAGGAAGGTTTTCCCGAGGAACAGATCGGCAGTTTCACGATCTATGAGCCGGTCGGTTGCGACCTCTGCAACGGCGGCTACAAGGGACGCGTGGGAATTTATGAAGTGGTGAAAAACACCCCCGAGCTGCAACGGCTGATCATGGCCGAAGGCAACTCGCTGGAAATCGACAGCCAGATGCGTCGCGACGGTTTCGACGATCTGCGCACCTCAGGCCTGCACAAGGCCATGCAAGGCATCACCAGCCTGGAAGAAATCAACCGGGTCACCAAGGACTGAACATGGCGGTCAAGGCAGCGAAAATCAGCATCTACGCCTGGGAAGGCACAGACCGCAAAGGCAGCAAGGTCACTGGCGAATTGAGCGGGCAGAACCCCGCGCTGATCAAGGCCCAGCTACGCAAGCAAGGGATCAACCCCGGCAAGGTGCGCAAAAAATCTGCCTCCTTGCTGAGTTTTGGCAAACGCATCAAGGCCCAGGACATCGCGCTGTTCACCCGCCAGATGGCGACCATGATGAAGGCCGGTGTGCCGCTACTGCAGTCGTTCGACATCATTGGCGAAGGCTTCGACAACCCGGCGATGCGCAAACTGGTGGACGAGGTGAAGCAGGAAGTCGCCGCCGGCAACAGCTTCGCCACCGCCCTGCGCAAGAAACCGCAGTATTTCGATGAGCTGTATTGCAACCTGGTGGATGCCGGCGAGCAGTCCGGCGCGCTCGACACGTTGCTGGAGCGGGTCGCGACCTATAAAGAAAAAAGCGAAGCGCTGAAGGCCAAGATCAAGAAAGCCATGACCTACCCCACCGCCGTGGTGCTGGTGGCGATGGTGGTCACCGGGATTTTGCTGGTGAAGGTGGTGCCGCAGTTTCAGGCGGTGTTTTCCGGCTTCGGCGCGGAGCTGCCCGCCTTCACGCTGATGGTGATCAGCATCTCCGAATTCATGCAGCAATGGTGGTGGGCGGTGCTTGGCGCACTGGTTGGCGTATTTTTCGGTACACGTCACGCGCTGAAAAAATCCCAGGCATTGCGCGACCGCAAAGACACCTGGCTACTGAAACTGCCGCTGGTGGGCACACTGATGTACAAGTCGGCGGTGGCGCGATTCGCCCGCACCCTGTCGACCACCTTCGCCGCTGGCGTGCCACTGGTGGAGGCGCTGGATTCGGTGGCCGGGGCCACCGGCAACGTGGTGTTCAAGCGCGCGGTGCTGCGCATCCGGCAGGACGTCGCCACCGGCATGCAACTGAATTTTTCGATGCGCAGCACCGGGGTGTTTCCCAACATGGCGGTGCAGATGACCGCCATCGGCGAGGAGTCCGGTGCGCTGGATGACATGCTCGACAAGGTTGCCGGTTTTTATGAGGGTGAAGTGGATAACATGGTCGACAACCTCACCAGCCTGATGGAGCCTTTCATCATGGTGGTGCTCGGTGTCATCGTCGGCGGTCTGGTCGTGGCCATGTATCTGCCGATCTTCCAACTCGGCTCAGCGATCTGACATGCCTATCGACGAACTTTTCAGTCTGTATCCGCTGGCCTTTGTATTCACCGCACTGTTGCTGGGTCTGGTGGTCGGCAGTTTTCTCAACGTGCTGGTCTGGCGTCTGCCGAAAATGCTCGAACGCGATTGGCGCCAGCAGGCACAGGACGTCCTCGGCCTACCAGGCGATACGCCGCTGCCGACCTACAACCTGATGCTGCCGCACTCCGAATGCCCACACTGCGGCCACCGGATTCGTGCGTGGGAGAACATTCCGCTGCTCAGCTATCTGCTCCTGCGCGGGCGCTGTTCGGCGTGCAGCGCTCCCATCAGCAAACGTTATCCCCTGACCGAACTGGCCTGCGGCCTGCTCTCGGCATTCGTCGCCTGGCATCTGGGTTTCGGCTGGCCGGCCGGTCTGTTGATCGTCCTCACCTGGGGGCTGCTGGCGATGAGCCTGATCGACACCGAACATCAACTGCTGCCCGATGTGCTGGTGCTGCCGTTGCTATGGCTGGGTTTGATCGTCAACAGTTTCGGACTGTTCGTCTCGTTGCACGCAGCACTGTGGGGCGCAGTGGCCGGTTATATGGCGTTGTGGTCGGTGTTCTGGCTGTTCAAATTGCTGACCGGCAAGGACGGCATCGGCCATGGTGATTTCAAGCTGCTGGCGCTGCTTGGAGCCTGGGGCGGCTGGCAGATCCTGCCGCTGACAATCCTGCTGTCATCGCTCGTGGGCGCGGTTGTCGGGGTGATTCTGCTACGTCTGCGCGAGCAGAAAACCTCGACGCCGATCCCCTTCGGCCCCTATCTGGCAATTGCCGGCTGGATTGCCTTGCTCTGGGGTGGTCAAATAACCGACTTCTATTGGCAGTTTGTCGGTTTGAAATGAATACCCCTGTGGAAAAACCCTGGATCCTCGGCCTGACCGGCGGCATCGGCAGCGGCAAAAGCGCTGCGGCCCAGCACTTCATCGACCTCGGAATCCATGTGGTCGATGCCGACCATGCGGCGCGCTGGGTGGTCGAGCCGGGGCGTCCGGCGCTGGCGAAGATTGCCGAGCACTTCGGCCAGGACGTGTTGCAGGCTGACGGCACGCTGAACCGCGCCGCCCTGCGCCAACTGATCTTTGAAGTACCGGAGCAACGTCGCTGGCTCGAAGCCTTGCTGCATCCGTTGATCGCCGAGGAAATCGCCCATCACCTGGCGCTGGCAAAATCGCCTTACGCGATCCTGGTTTCGCCACTGTTGATCGAATCCGGGCAATACGCGATGACCCAACGCATCCTGGTGATAGACGCCCCGCAACAACTGCAGATCGAACGCACCTTGCAGCGTGACCAGACCAGCGAACAGCAGGTCCAGGCGATCCTCAAGGCCCAGTCAAGCCGCGAAGACCGCGTGAGCCGTGCCGACGATGTGGTGGTCAACGACCGCGACCTCGCCTGGCTGCACAGCGAAGTCGAACGTCTGCATCACTTTTACCTGACTTTATCCGGAGGCCAGTCATGAGCCCGATCCCGACCGTAGAATGCCCAACCTGTGGCGCTCCCGTGGAATTTATCCCCGAGAACACGTTTCGCCCGTTCTGCTCCGACCGCTGCAAACTGATCGACCTCGGCGCCTGGGCGTCCGAAGAGCACAAGATTCCGGTGGCCCCGGATGCCGAAGACGAAATGTTCTCCGGCGATTTCGACCCGCGCCACTGATCACAATCAGGGCCGCATGAAGCCGTAGTCCTGATCGTCGTCGAGGTTTTCCGCGAGAAAACGCAACTCGTCGGCCAGGTCTTCGGCGTTGCGCACGGCCTTGCTCTGTTGCACCACCGCACTGAGCAAGGCGCGCAGGCTCAGGCCCGGATCGAAGCCCACCTCCTGTGCCATGTCCAGACTCTGCCGCGTTTCCTGCCTCGCCCACTCATACACACTCATGCCACTGCTCCTGAAGGGATTTGGCCGAGCATGAAATGCCACGAGGGGGGCGGATTTGATGTGGATCAAGACTTGGGATCGTCGTCCTTCCAGGGCGCCGAAAGGTAGCGGGTGCGGTTGAACGTTTCCAGCCACTCGGGGCTGAACACCACCAGCGCGCTGATCACCATGCCGTTGATAAACGCCTCGGGAAAGATCAGCAGCCACAGATAGCCAATGAAGTCTTCCAGCCATTCCGGCATCGCGAACAAGCCGTCGTACCAGAGCAGGCCGAGGCTCAGCACCAGACACAACAATGCCGACAACGCCGCCGCAAAGAATCCGGAACAGAAGATATACACAAACGGATTACGCGGCTGGGCGCGTTCGACTACGATCGCCACGCATTCGGTGATCAACACCGGCAACAGGACCAGCAGCGTACCGTTGACCCCGAGCGCCACCAGATCCTGACGACCGAGCAATACCAGCCCGAGCTGCGCCACCAGGCCACCGACAATCGCCAGCGGCCAGTCCAGCAGCAGCGTCACCGCAGTCATGCCGATGAAGTGGTAAGAAACCCCGGTGTCGAAATCCCTGCGCACCATCCACAGCAGGAACAACGCGAACACGGTGCCGAACAGCAAATGTTGCCGACGACTGTCACTGAACAACTCGACCCACGGCGCGCGCCAGATCGCCCAGACCAGCACTGGCAGGTAAATCAGCCAACCGAGCGTCAGGCTCGTGGATGACAACAGTTCGGCACCGATCATCTTTCCCTCATTTTTTCCGTGGGTTTATATCCTTCGTCGCAGTCTACACCGCCGCCCTGAGAGCATCAGCCGATGCAACGCTTACTGTTTGTCGCATTTGAACGCTAAGCTTGGGCTTATGGATGACTCAGATTATTTACGCCTGCTGACCATCGCGGCCGAGCAAGCCAACGCGTTCCTGTCCAATGCCCGCAAGTGGGAGCGTGAGCGTTGGGTCTGCCAACGCCTGCTGCAAGGCTTGAACATTCCCTACCGCGTCGATGAGTTCGCGCCCGCTGGCGAGCCGCCGGACGTGCTGTTTCGCGACGCCAACTTCGAGGTGTTCTTCGTCCTCGATGAGGGGCGGCGGCTCAACGACGAATGGCGCGACGAACTGCAGCGGCGGCGCAGCGCGTTTTCTCTCAGCCAGTTGGTGCGTCGTGAAGCCAAGCCACGGCGGATCCCGGCCAACGAGTTTCTGTTGCGACTGGCCCCGACCTTGCGCAAAAAGGCGCATAACTACAAAGAGCGTGGCATGGACCTGGGTGAGCTGGACATCATTGCCTTCGCCAGCCTCAAGCGTGAAGTGCTGGACCTCAACAGCCATTTCCCGCCGCCAACCGAATATCTGCGCCAGGGCTGGCGTTCGCTGTCGCTGGTCGGCCCGACCTTCGCCCGGGTGCTGTTTGCCCATCCTGATGCGCCGGACTTCCTGCGCAGCAACCTGGGGCGCAGCATCGTCTTCGATGTCGGGATCAGCCTGTGACGCCGCTGCAGCAGTTGATTGCCGACGTACCGCAGACCGGCCGTGTGCGCTGGATCGGCGTACGCCCGGAGTCCCGTGGCCCGATGCTCGAACTCGATGCCGTCGAGGCGCGGCTCGAAGCCGGACTGACTGGCGATCACGCCCGCCCGGGGGTGCGTAACGCGCGGCAAGTGACACTGATTCAGTTCGAACACCTGGCGGTCATCAATGCGCTGCTGGGCCGGTCTGAAGATCAACCCGTGAGGCCTGAAGATCTGCGTCGCAATCTCGTCATCAGCGGTATCAATCTGTTTAGTCTCAAGGGTCGACGCTTTCGCATTGGCCAGGCGATTTTCGAGACTACCGGCTGGTGTCAGCCCTGCGCGCGCCTGCAAAACAACCTCGGCCCCGGCACCTTTCAAGCGGTGCGCGGGCATGGCGGAATTACCGCGCGAGTGTTACAAAGCGGGATCATTCGCCTCGACGACGGTGTTTCTGTCGAACCGGTTCCGACCAGTGGCTATGCTGCGTTCAACCCGGGATAAAAACCGCTGTAGCTTCCCAACCTTCAGCAACGTCTACCTGACGAGGCCTTTATGACCAGCCGCCTGAACCCCGAAGACCAGAAACATGTCGAAGAGTACCTGCAGTTGTCCCAACACCGTGTCGAGCGCCGGCCTTTCCGGCCGTGGATGCTCCTGGTGCTGGTGCTGGCAGTGACCATTGGTCTGGGCCTGCTGAGCCGACTTATCAGTTACCTGACGCTATGAGCTGCCTCGCGCTCGCTCGGGTAACCGCACCGATTTCCTTTAAAAACCTTGCGAGTTATCCCCATGTCTCATCGTATTGTTATTGTCGGCGGCGGCGCCGGCGGTCTGGAGTTGGCTACCCGTCTGGGTAAGACCCTGGGCAAACGCGGCACCGCCAGTGTGATGCTGGTTGACGCGAACCTGACGCACATCTGGAAACCACTGCTGCACGAAGTGGCCGCCGGATCGCTGAACTCTTCCGAAGACGAACTCAACTATGTTGCCCAGGCGAAATGGAACCACTTCGAGTTCCAGTTGGGGCGCATGAGCGGGCTTGATCGCGCGCAGAAAAAAATCCAGTTGGCGGCCACCTACGACGAGAACGGCATAGAACTGGTCCCGGCCCGTGAAGTGCCGTACGACACGCTGGTCATCAGCGTCGGCAGCACCACCAACGACTTTGGCACCCAGGGTGCAGCGCAACACTGCCTGTTCCTCGACACCCGCAAACAGGCCGAGCGTTTCCACCAGCAACTGCTCAACCACTACCTGCGCGCCCACGCCGGGCAGACCGATGTGGTCGAGCAGATCAGCGTGGCCATCGTCGGTGCCGGCGCCACTGGCGTCGAGCTGGCGGCAGAACTGCACAACGCCGCGCACGAGCTGGCGGCCTACGGTCTGGACCGAATCAAACCGGAAAACATGCACATCACCCTGATCGAAGCCGGTCCACGGGTGCTGCCAGCCCTGCCGGAGCGCATCAGCGGCCCGGTGCACAAGACGCTGGAGAAACTCGGGGTCAATGTGATGACCAACGCGTCGGTCAGCGAAGTGACCGCCGACAGCCTGATCACCGCCGATGGCAACGAGATCAAGGCCAGTCTGAAAGTCTGGGCAGCGGGTATTCGTGCGCCAGGTTTCCTCAAGGACATCGACGGCCTGGAAACCAACCGTATCAATCAGTTGCAGGTGCTGCCGACGCTGCAGACCACCCGCGACGAAAACATCTTCGCCTTCGGCGACTGCGCCGCGTGCCCGCAACCGGGTTCGGACCGAAACGTCCCGCCACGTGCGCAAGCCGCGCATCAACAGGCTTCTCTGCTCGCCAAATCGCTGAAACTGCGCATCGAGGGCAAATCCCTGCCGGAGTACAAGTACACCGACTACGGATCGCTGATTTCGCTGTCACGTTTTTCAGCTGTGGGTAACTTGATGGGCAACCTGACCGGCAGCGTGATGCTTGAGGGCTGGCTGGCGCGGATGTTCTATGTGTCGCTGTACCGCATGCACCAGATGGCGCTGTACGGGCCATTCCGCACGGCGATGCTGATGCTGGGCAGCAAGATCGGTCGCGGGACCGAGCCACGCCTGAAGCTGCACTGATTGGCGTAAACCCTGTAGGAGTGAGCCTGCTCGCGATTGCGGTGGGTCAGTCAATTCATTCATGACTGATACACCGCTTTCACGAGCAAGCCCGTTCCCACATTTGTTTCTGCGGTGCAGTTCAATATTTCGCAGGCAAAAAAAATCCCCGTATCTTTCGATACGAGGATTTTTAATATGGTCGGGGTAAGGGGATTCGAACTCCTGACATCCTGCTCCCAAAGCAGGCGCGCTACCGGACTGCGCTATACCCCGGTAAAAAAAAGGCGACCTTTCAAAGATCGCCTTCTTCGATCAGCGCTTTTGGCCTCTGATCTTAAGATTCGATCCCAGCGCTAACTGGTTTCAAAAATGGTGGGTCGTGTGGGATTCGAACCTACGACCAATTGGTTAAAAGCCAACTGCTCTACCAACTGAGCTAACGACCCAAAAATGGTCGGGGTAAGGGGATTCGAACTCCTGACATCCTGCTCCCAAAGCAGGCGCGCTACCGGACTGCGCTATACCCCGGCTTGAAATTGGCTCCGTGACCAGGACTCGAACCTGGGACCCAATGATTAACAGTCATTTGCTCTACCGACTGAGCTATCACGGAACTACATATTTCAATTTACAACGGTGAAACTTACTGCATCTAGTCACTCGTTCGCATCGCTGCGTTCGTGTGTCTGAGGCGCGCTATTCTACAACCTAGAACACCTCTGTCAACCCCCTAAATTGCTTTCAAGTTAATGATTTGCAACTTATTTCAGTTTTCAACCCAGTGAGTTGAAACGCTGCCGGTGACTGACTGCGGGGCGCACTTTACAAGCCTTTTCCTTAGAGTTCAACAGCCTAACGAAAAAAAGGCCTCGCAAAGCGAGGCCTTCCTTATTTCATTGGCTTTGCCGCTCAGCCGAAAACGATTTCGTCGTTCACCACTTTGCCGGTTGCCGTGTCGCCAGGCATGAAATGCCCTGACAGGATCAACTGCGCCAACGGGTTTTCGATCCAGCGCTGGATCGCACGCTTGAGTGGACGTGCGCCATAAACCGGGTCGTAACCCACAGCAATCAACTTGTCCATCGCTTCCGGGCTCAGCTCCAGCTTCAGCTCGCGCTCGGCCAGACGGCTGCGCAGACGGCCCAGCTGGATCTCGGTAATGCCTGCGATCTGATCCCGCGCCAAAGGCTCGAAGATCACCACTTCGTCGACCCGGTTGATGAACTCGGGGCGGAAGTGACTGGTCAGCGCATCCATCACCGCTGCACGCTGCGCCTCACGGTCACCGACCAATTCCTGGATCTGCGACGATCCGAGGTTCGAGGTCATGACGATCACGGTGTTGCGGAAGTCCACCGTACGTCCGTGACTGTCAGTCAGTCGACCATCCTCGAGCACTTGCAGCAGAATGTTGAATACATCCGGGTGCGCCTTCTCGACCTCGTCCAGCAGGATCACCGAGTACGGCTTGCGGCGTACCGCTTCGGTCAGGTACCCCCCCTCCTCGTAGCCCACGTAGCCTGGTGGTGCACCGATCAGCCGCGCCACGGAATGTTTCTCCATGAACTCGGACATGTCGATCCGCACCATCGCCTCTTCAGTATCAAAGAGGAATTCGGCCAGCGCCTTGCACAACTCGGTTTTACCGACACCGGTCGGGCCGAGGAACATGAACGAACCGCTCGGACGATTCGGGTCCGCCAGCCCGGCACGGGAACGCCGTACGGCGTTGGCCACGGCCACTACCGCTTCGTCCTGGCCGATCACGCGCTGGTGCAACAGGCTTTCCATCTTCATCAGCTTGTCGCGCTCGCCTTCGAGCATTTTCGATACCGGAATGCCGGTCCACTTCGAAACGACTTCGGCGATTTCCTCTTCGGTCACCTTGCTGCGCAACAACTGGTTTTCGCTCTTGCCGTGCTGGTCGACCATTTGCAGGCTGCGCTCCAGGTCCGGGATCACCCCGTACTGCAATTCAGCCATGCGGTTGAGGTCACCTTTACGGCGTGCGGCTTCCAATTCCTGACGCGACTGTTCGATCTTCTGCTGAATCTGTGCAGAACCCTGCACCTCGGCTTTTTCCGAGTTCCAGATTTCTTCCAGATCCGAGTATTCACGCTCGAGGCGAACAATTTCTTCCTGAAGTTTTTCCAGGCGCTTCATTGCCGCTTCATCGCTTTCTTTCTTCAGCGCCTGGGATTCCACCTTCAACTGAATCAGGCGGCGCTCCAGACGATCCAGCACTTCCGGCTTGGAGTCGATCTCCATGCGGATACGGCTGGCGGCCTCGTCGATCAGGTCGATGGCCTTGTCCGGCAACTGCCGGTCAGTGATGTAGCGATGGCTGAGCTTGGCCGCTGCGATGATCGCGCCGTCAGTGATCGCCACCTTGTGGTGAACCTCGTAACGCTCTTTGAGGCCACGCAGGATGGCGATGGTGTCTTCTTCGCTCGGCTCGTCCACCAGGACTTTCTGGAAGCGTCGCTCGAGGGCCGCGTCCTTCTCTATATATTGGCGGTACTCGTTGAGCGTGGTCGCGCCGACACAGTGCAGCTCACCGCGCGCCAGTGCCGGTTTGAGCATGTTGCCGGCATCCATCGAGCCTTCGCCTTTACCGGCGCCGACCATGGTGTGCAGTTCGTCGATGAACAGAATGATCTGCCCTTCCTGCTTCGACAGCTCGTTGAGCAGCGCCTTGAGGCGTTCTTCGAACTCACCGCGATACTTGGCACCGGCAATCAACGCGCCCATGTCCAGCGACAGCAGACGCTTGCCCTTGAGGCCGTCCGGCACTTCGCCGTTGATGATGCGCTGAGCCAGCCCCTCGGCAATCGCGGTTTTACCCACACCTGGCTCGCCGATCAGCACCGGGTTGTTCTTGGTGCGACGTTGCAGAACCTGAATGGTGCGACGGATTTCGTCGTCACGACCGATCACCGGATCGAGCTTGCCGTCTTCGGCACGCTTGGTCAGGTCAACGGTGTATTTATCCAGCGCCTGACGCGACTCTTCGTGGTTGGCGTCATTAACCGCTTCGCCGCCACGCAGATTGTTGATCGCGTTCTCCAGGGCCTTTTTGCTCACACCCTGACCGAGCAGCAACTTGCCGAGTTTGCTGTTCTCGTCCATCGCCGCGAGCAACACCAGCTCACTGGAAATGAACTGGTCGCCCTTCTGCTGGGCCAGTCGGTCGGCCTGATTGAGCAGGCGCGCCAGATCCTGCGACATGTTGACGTCGCCGGTCGGGTTCTGGATTTTCGGTAATTGGTCGAGTTCTTTGGTCAGCTCTTTGCGCAGGCTGTTGACGTCGAAACCCACCTGCATCAGCAGAGGCTTGATCGAACCACCCTGCTGTTCAAGCATGGCTTGCATCAAATGCGCCGGCTCGATGGCCGGATGATCGTGGCCGACGGCCAGGGATTGGGCGTCGGACAAGGCTAACTGTAATTTACTGGTTAAACGGTCTATACGCATGGGTCACCTTCCTTTTGAGCAGGCCGGACCTAAAAAACCATCCTGAATAAAGAAACCTGCCAGATACCGCTATAGATGCGGTCGATTCTGGAAGATTCAAGCGTCGGAGAGTTGATTCAGGTCAGGCAAGTCTAGCGGGTGAGCCAGATCAGGGAGGCGAAACGGCCGGTGCGCGACGCACGGCGATAAGAGAAGAAGCGTGGATCGGTCACGGTGCAGAAACCACCGCCATAAACAGCAGTGACACCCCGTGCAGCCAGACGCAGGCGCGCCAGCAGGTAAATGTCGGCCATGAACTTGCCAGCATTGTGGCTTGGGACGAAGGCGGATGCCGCTTCAGCGAGTTGATTGACGAAGACTTCCCTTACCTCCGGGCCGACTTCAAAGGCTTTCGGGCCGATGGCCGGACCGAGCCAGACCAGTACTTCTGCAGCGGGAACATCCAATGTGTCGAGCGTGGCTTCGAGCACGCCGGCCGCCAACCCGCGCCAACCGGCATGAGCCGCCGCCACGCGAGTGCCTGCACGATCGCAGAACAATGCCGGCAAGCAATCTGCCGTCATCGCAGCGCAGGCAACGCCCGGGGTGTCCGTCCAACTGGCGTCGGCGGTGGCAACCACGCCCGGATCAGCATGGGCCACGGCAATCCCGTGCACTTGCTGCAACCAGGCAGGCTGTATAGAGAAGTAATCGGTCAGACGCCGGCGATTCTCGGCCACAGCCTCTGGACGATCATCAACATGATCGCCCAGATTGAGGCTGTCGAACGGCGCCTCGCTGACACCGCCCTCGCGGGTGGTGACACAGGCCTTGACGCTGGCCGGCGCGGGCCAGTCCGGCGTCAGCCAGTTCATCCGATGAATGCCTCGCGATCCTGCTTGAGCAGGGTCAGCAGCCAGACGAAGTCTTCTGGCAGCGGCGATTCCCAGCTCATGCGCTCACCGGTCGTCGGATGATCCAGTTCGAGGAAGCGCGCGTGCAGGGCCTGACGCGGGAAATGCTTGAGCGATTCGACCATCGTCGGGTTCGCCGCCGGCGGAATGCGGAAACGACCGCCGTACGCCGGATCGCCGACCAACGGGAAGTTGATGTGCGACATGTGCACACGGATCTGGTGGGTGCGACCGGTTTCCAGTTTCACCCGCACATGGGTGTGCGAACGGAAACGCTCCAGCACGCGGTAGTGGCTGACGGCAGGCTTGCCGCCTTCCATCACCGCCATGCGCTGGCGCTGCTGTCCGTGACGACCGATCGGGGCGTTGATCTTGCCACCGGCCGTCACCACACCGATCACGATGCACTCGTAGATCCGGCTCACGCTGCGACTCTGCAATTGAGTAACCAGCTTGGTCTGCGCCTGAATGGTCTTGGCCACCACCATCAGCCCGGTGGTGTCCTTGTCCAGACGATGCACGATACCGGCGCGCGGGACATTGATAATGTCCGGCACGTGGTGCAACAAGGCGTTGAGCAAGGTGCCATCAGCGTGGCCAGCAGCCGGGTGCACCACCAGGCCCGCAGGCTTGTTGATGACCAGGATGTCGTCGTCTTCATAGACGATGTCGAGCTCGATGTCCTGGGCGATCCACTCGCCCTGGGCTTCCTGCTCGGCAGTCAGCTCAAGGATGGCACCGCCATGCACGATGTCGCGCGGGCGGATGACCGCCCCGTCCACAGTCAGGCGACCTTCTTTGATCCAGGCGGAAAGGCGCGAGCGTGAGTGCTCAGCGAAGAGTTGGGCGGCGACTTGATCGAGGCGTTGGCCGCCCAAATCGGACGGCACCTCTGCGCGAAGTTCAATTTTATCGGACATGCTCTGACTGGGCGTCGGCACAGCCTTTGGTTTCGGCTGCGCGCTTGTGGTTAAATACGGCGTCTTTTGCCCCGAGGCTTTTCAACGGGGCGCTCATCATAACAGGACGGCCCCGCCCAAGACAGCGGCCGTCATAGGGACGCAAGCCGCCATGCAAGTGAAACACCTGCTGCTGATCGCCATCCTCGCATTGACCGCTGCTTGCTCATCGAAGGAAGTCGTAGACGAAAACCTGAGCGAAGCCGAGCTGTACCAGCAGGCTCAGACCGATCTGGACAACAACAGCTATACCAGCGCCACAGCCAAGCTGAAGGCTCTGGAGTCGCGCTATCCGTTCGGTCGCTACGCGGATCAGGCACAGCTTGAACTGATTTATGCCAACTATAAAAACTCCGAGCCGGAAGCTGCCAAGTCCGCCGCCGAGCGTTTTATCCGTTTGCACCCACAGCACCCGAACGTGGACTACGCCTACTACCTCAAGGGCCTGACCTCGTTCGACCAGGACGTCGGCCTGCTGGCGCGCTTCCTGCCGCTGGACATGACCAAGCGTGACCCGGGCGCCGCTCGCGACTCGTACAACGAGTTCGCCCAGTTGACCAGCCGCTACCCGAACAGCCGCTACGCGCCGGACGCCAAGCAGCGCATGATTTACCTGCGCAACCTGCTGGCGGCCTACGAAATCCACGTAGCGGACTACTACCTGACCCGTCAGGCGTACGTGGCTGCCGCCAACCGTGGCCGTTACGTAGTAGAAAACTTCCAGGAAACGCCATCGGTCGGCGACGGCCTGGCAGTAATGACCGAGGCTTACCAGCGTCTGCACCTGGACGAACTGGCTGCCACCAGTCTGGAAACCCTGAAGCTCAACTACCCGAACCATCCAAGCCTGAAAGACGGTCAGTTCGTGCCTTCGGTTGCCGAAGCCGACAACCGCTCGTGGCTGAGCAAGGCCACTCTGGGCCTGATCGAATCGCGTCCACCGCTGCCGCCGGGAGAAACCCGCGCCAACCAGGACGTGCAGAAGCAATTCCAGGACGCCAAAGACGCGATCCCGAACGAGCTCAAGCCTAAAGACGACAATGGCGAAGTGATCGAAGAAGAACACCAAGCGGCCGGCAACAACGACGACCGTTCGTGGTTCAGCTACATGACCTTCGGCGTGTTCGACTGATCACACCGGCAACACAAAAAGGGAGATCTGCGGATCTCCCTTTTTTATGGCTGCGCGTTAATAGTCTGTGCGCCTGCCGGCTCCTTGGCTAAACTGCCGAATCATTAGCCGAAAAGCCGCTCATCATGCTTCGTTTACTGTTCTGGATTGTCCTGATTTTCGCTGCGGTCTGGCTGTGGCGCAAATTCAAGGCGCCCGCCTCGTCTGCACAACCGCCGCGCGAGCAAGACGCGGCGCCGATGGTGCGTTGCGCTCATTGCGGCGTGCACCTGCCCCGCGACCGCGCCCTGAACCTTCAGCAACAGTGGTATTGCAGCCAGGCTCACCTTGAGCAAGGCCCGGGTGCCAGTGATCGCTGAGGCCGCCAACGCCGACAGCAAACAGGCCCAGCGCCTGCTGCGCCTTTATCATCTCTACCGTTTAAGCGTCGGCATCACACTGGTGCTGCTGATCTCCAGCAATATGGACAACCGCCTGTTGACGTCGGCCGACGACGATCTGCTGCGCAGCGGCAGCTGGTTGTATCTGGTGTTGAACATCCTGCTGGTAGTGTTTCTGGAGAACACCCGGCGTCCGGCGCAACTGTTCAGCCTGGCGCTGGTGGATGTCCTGCTGCTGTGCGGCTTGTTCTACGCGGCGGGCGGGGTGGCCAGCGCGATCGGCAACCTGCTGATTGTTTCGGTAGCGATTGCCAACACCCTGCTACGCCGGCGTATCGGCCTGTTGATTGCCGCCATCGGCGCGCTCGGAATTGTCGGCTCAAGCTTCCTGCTGAGTTTCAGCCATCCCCTGAGCGCCAATGACTACCTGCAAGCCGGCACTCTTGGTGCCTTGTGCTTTGCGGCGTCGTTGCTGGTCCAGGGCCTGGTTCGGCGCCTGGAAGTCAGCGAGCACCTCGCCGAACAGCGCGCCAGTGAAGTCATCAGCCTCGAAGCCCTCAATGCCCTGATCCTGCAACGCATGCGCACCGGCATTCTGGTGCTCGACGAACAACGCCGGGTGCAACTGGCCAACCACAGCGCCAAAAGCCTGCTGTCCCAGTCGCACCTTGAAGGCCATCTGATCGACGACTACTCCAGCGCGCTGGTCGATCGCCTGCAGTTGTGGATGAACAATCCGACCCTGCGCCCGCAGAGTCTGAAGATTCCCGGCAACGGCCTGGAGCTGCAACCGAACTTCATCGCCCTCGACCAGAGCACCAGCCAGCAAACCTTGGTGTTCCTCGAAGATCTGGCGCAGGTCGCGCAGCAAGCCCAGCAGCTCAAGCTGGCCGCCCTCGGGCGCCTGACCGCCGGCATCTCCCATGAAATCCGCAATCCGCTGGGCGCTATCAGCCACGCCGCGCAGCTATTGGCTGAATCCGAGGAACTCGACAGCGCGGATCGGCGTCTGACGCAGATCATTCAAGACCACTCCAAGCGCATGAACCGAGTCATCGAAAACGTTCTGCAACTGTCACGTCGCCAGCAGAGTGCCCCGCAACGGCTGGATCTCAAGCCGTGGCTGGAACAGTTCGTCGCCGAGAGCCACGAACAGGCGACTGATCGGCAGTTGATTCATTTGCGGATCAATTCCGGGGACTTCGTCACGCTGATGGACCCTGGCCAACTCACGCAAATTCTCGACAACCTGTTACGCAATGGCTGGCGCCACAGCGCCCTGCTGCACGATCCGGCCGAAGTCTGGCTGGCGCTGTTCATCGATCCTGACAGCCAGCTGGCAGTGCTCGAAGTCCAGGACAATGGCCCCGGCGTACCATTGGATCAGCAACCGCATCTGTTCGAACCGTTCTTCACCACCAGCAGCCAAGGCACCGGCCTTGGGCTTTATCTGTCCCGTGAGCTGTGCGAAAGCAACCAGGCGCGCCTAGACTTCAAACCACGCCAAGGCGGCGGCTGCTTTCGCATCACCTTTGCTCACGGACGGAAACAAAGTTGAACACGAGCCCACGGCAAAAAATCCTTATCGTCGACGACGAGCCGGATATCCGCGAACTCCTGGAAATCACCCTGGGACGGATGAAACTCGACACCTTCAGTGCACGCAATCTCGGCGAAGCCCAGGCGCTGTTGCAGCGCAATGCGTTTGACCTGTGCCTGACCGACATGCGCCTGCCGGACGGCACGGGACTGGAACTGGTGCAGCACATCCAGCAACGCTATCCGCAAGTGCCGGTGGCGATGATCACTGCATACGGCAGTCTGGAAACCGCGATCAACGCCTTGAAGGCCGGAGCCTTCGACTTCCTCACCAAACCGGTTGATCTCACCCGCCTGCGCGAGCTGGTCAACACCGCGCTGCGCATGCCTGTCGCCGGCGGCAACGTCACCTCGATCGACCGACGGCTGCTGGGTGACTCGCAACCGATGCGCAACCTGCGTAAACAGATCGACAAGCTCGCCCGTAGCCAGGCACCGGTGTACATCAGCGGCGAATCCGGCAGCGGCAAAGAGCTGGTCGCGCGGCTGATCCACGAACAGGGACCGCGCAACAATCAGCCGTTCGTGCCGGTCAACTGTGGGGCGATTCCGTCGGAGCTGATGGAAAGCGAGTTTTTCGGCCATCGCAAAGGCAGCTTCACCGGCGCCATGGAAGACAAACCGGGCCTGTTTCAAGCCGCACAGGGCGGCACCCTGTTTCTCGACGAAGTGGCGGATCTGCCGCTGTCGATGCAAGTCAAACTGCTGCGGGCGATTCAGGAAAAAGCCGTTCGCAGCGTTGGCGGCCAGCAGGAAACCGTGGTCGATGTGCGCATTCTTTGCGCAACCCACAAGGATCTGGACGCGGAAGTCGCCGCCGAACGCTTTCGCCAGGACCTGTATTACCGGTTGAACGTGATCGAACTGCGCGTGCCTTCCTTGCGCGAACGGCGCGACGACATTGAGGTACTGGCCGCGCACATGCTCCAGCGTCTGGCCAGCGGTAGCGGCCAACTGGCAGCCCGCCTGCACCCACAAGCACTTGAAGCGCTAAAGAGTTACCGCTTTCCGGGGAATGTGCGGGAACTGGAGAACGTCCTCGAACGTGCGCACACGCTGTGCGAAAACCAAATAATCGAGGCCGAAGACTTGCGCCTGAGCGAAGGCAGTTGCGCGGTAGAGGGCGGCATTGCCGACCTGACACAGATCGACAACCTTGAGGATTATCTGGAGAACGTCGAGCGCAAGCTGATTCTGCAGGCGCTGGAGGAGACTCGCTGGAACCGCACGGCGGCGGCGCAGCGGCTGAGTCTTTCATTTCGGTCGATGCGTTATCGGCTGAAGAAACTCGGTCTGGATTGAGGGCCAGTTCGCGAGCAAGCCCGCTCCCACATTGAATTTTGTGAACGACAAAGATCCACTGTGGGAGCGAGCCTGCTCGCGAAAGCGGTCTGCCAGGCTCAACAGAAATACCTGACTACATGCGGCCCTCTGGCGCATACGGCGCAGGATCAATAATCGGCGCGCGCCCCAGCATCACATCGGCGAACAACTGGCATGACGCCGGCGCCAGCACCAGCCCGTTGCGGTAATGCCCGCAGTTCAGCCACAGGCCATCAAAGCCCGGCACTCGCCCGATGTAAGGAATCCCCTCCGGTGAACCAGGGCGCAAACCGGCCCAATGCCCTACCACCTCGGCATCCGCCAGCGCTGGCAGCAACTCGACCGCCGAAGCCTTGAGACTCTCCAGTGCCACATCGGTCGGCGTCTTGTCGAAGCCTTCATGCTCAAGCGTACTGCCGATCAGGATGTGCCCGTCTCGGCGCGGAATTGCATAACGCCCCTTGGCCAGAACCATGCTCGGCAGAAAATCCGCCGCACATTTGTAGAGAATCATCTGGCCTTTGACCGGTTCGACCGGCAGCGTCAGGCCGAGCGTCTTGAGCAGATCGCCGCTCCACGCACCAGCAGTCAGTACAACCTGATCGCCGTTGATCAGGCCTTTGGACGTCTCAACGCCAACCACGCGCCCGCCTTCACGGACAAACCCGCTGACCTCGCATTGCTCGTGAAGGGTCACGTTAGGCAGTGCCTGCAATGCCGCTTTCAGCGACTTCACCAGCCGTGGGTTTCTGACGTTGGCCACATCAGCCATGTAGATCGCCCGTGAGAACCCGCCGCCCAGCACCGGGACGGCGTCATGTGCCGCCGAGATATCCACAGCCCGCAGCGGACGGTGCTCCCGTTCGGCCCAGGCCAGTGCGTCGGCTTCATCGTCCAGGTCCAGCCAGTACAGGCCCGTGGTGTGCACTTCAGGATCAACGCCGGTATCAGCAAACAATCGCTCGCCGAGCTGTGGATAAAAGTCCTGAGACCAATGCGCCAGCGCGGTGACCGCCGGGCTGTAGCGCCACGGGTACAGCGGGGAAACGATGCCACCTCCGGCCCAGGACGATTCCTGGCCGACGCTCGAGCGATCCAGCAGCACCACGCTGCGCACTTCGGAGGCGAGGTTGTAGGCGGTCAGCAGGCCAATCACCCCGCCACCGACAATCACCACTTGCTGTTGCCTGGTCATGTTTGATCCAACCGTAAAAAAGACAGTGGGCGCAAAAGGCGCCTGAAAGAAAGTACCTCAGCGGCCCCAGCAATCCTTGGTGGTCAGCCCGGTGGTAGCGTTGTTCATGCTTCTGACGCCGGTGTTGGTCAGGGTGAAGTCCCCACACTTGTCGGTCGCCATGGTCGTGCCAGCCTTGCGGGTGGCGGTCAGCAGGAAGGTCTGGTCAGCGATCGTCGGAGTGATGGTGTAGAAGTCATTGCCCGTGCTCAAACCGGTAATGCCGGTGTAGACGTTGCTCTTGGTATAGAAGCGTTCAAGGATCTGCGCCTGCTCCGAGAGCAGCGAGACCACCTCGGCGCGACGGCCCTTTTTCAGGTACTCGGTGTAGCTCGGTGCAGCGATGGTGATGATGATCCCGATGATCGCAATCACGATCATGATTTCGATCAAGGTGAAGCCTCGGTTGAATCTGCGCATGCCTCAAACTCTCACTTACTGTATTTGTCGCCACATGATACGACGGCTGCCACCGCCACCCTTTTCTACCAGAGTGGTGATGTTGCCGCTGGAATCGTTGACTATCTTGCGCGTCGCGCCATTGACGATGGCATTCAGGGTTGGAATGCCGCCCGTAAATATCACACCACTGGAAATCGTGTCGTTACTGTCGACCACACCATCCCCGTTAGTATCGAGCACCGCGTAGTTGAGCATCTTACCGCCGAACGCATCGAGTTCGACCAGTTTGCCCGTACCGAAACTGGCACACGGGTCGGTGGTGTCAACTCCCGCGGTGGTGAACAAAATGCGTCCGAGCACCAGGCTGGCCTGATTGATCACCCGCTCACCGACCAACGCGTTGTTATACACGAGCGGCAGATACCACCCCTTCTCTGCCGGATAGGTCGTGTCGTTCTGAGTGGTCGTGGCATATTGTCCTGAACTACCGGTGAACACCCCGGTCACCGCCTGCGCCTGCAGACTGCTGACGGTCAGTTGCCCGGAACCGCCGTCGGCGTCCCACACCGAATAAAACGCCTGCAGATCCTTGTTGGTCTTGTCGGCTGTTTCGTTGAATTTTCCGGTGCCGACGAATACCTGTTTGCCCCCCAGCGCATTGTCCGCCAACAGCGGCTGCGCCGTGATCGGCTGAGTCGCCCCGCCGGCCGTGGTGAACAACGGCTTGCCGGAAAATGCCACACCCCAGCTGTCGGTCGTGGTCGCGCTGAGGTCGAATTTCCACAAGCGCCCTTTCAAATCTCCACCGTAGGCAGCCTGCACCACGTTTGAGGAGTTGACCTTGAGCTTGACCGACGACAGGCCATTGGTGGTTTCGGTGCTGTCGATCACGATTTTCTTGATCAGCGAACCGTCACGCACATCCAGCACATACAACGCCGCCACGCCCGAGTTGCTGCCATAACCATTGGCGATGAACGCTGCCCAGCGTCCGTCGGCCAAGCGTGCCACTTCCGGCCGTGCATAGGCGTAACCCAGATCATTAAAGGCATTGGCAATGTTGGCGGTGGCGGGTGCGCTGACCTCCCACAGGGCACTGAGCACATTGCCGGCCGAGGCGTCGAAAAGCTGCAGTGCATAGAAGGTCTTGCCGCCGGCACCGGAGCCACCAATGGCCAGGGTTTTCCAGGCGTTATTGAGTTGCGCGTCATACACAGCGACCTGACCGTCCACCAGAAACTTGTGGCTGACGCCGTTGATGTATGCCGGGTCGGCAATCAGCCGCAGCGACGGCAGCACACTGGAAGGCATGTAGGCATAGCGCCGGGTGCCGTTGGCCGAGTTGATCACGTTGACGAAGCCGTCATTGGCATTCACCACCAGGCTGGGGTTCATGTTTGCCGCTTTGGTGGTCAGGTAAGTGGTGTAGGTGGTGTCACCCGACAGGTCGGAAGCGGTTTTGTCGCTGGGCGAAGCCAGCACCAGCGGCGAGTTGATGATGTCGCCGAGCAATACGCTGCGCACCCTCAGGCCGCTCTTGTTGGTGCCCTTGCTCCACTCCACCAGATCACTGCCGCTGATGCCGGAGGGCAGGCTCTGACTGAGCGAGGTCTGCTGGGCAGCAGAAAAATTGCCGTAGGCCAGGGTTATGGCGGTGTTGCTGGTGGTGTTCCACGCTTGATAGATCGGCGCAGTGGCGCCCGGAACGATGGTGGTGTCGGTGGTCCACAAGGCTACCGAAGTATTCACCACGCCGGCCGCGGTGAAACCGAAGGATTTGATCGTGCCACGCCAGTCCTTGGGGTCGTAGCTGGTCTGGAAATAACTGGTGCCACTGGCCAGCGTGGTGCCGCTGGTAACGCCACTACCACCTGAGCCGGCCTTGGAGGTGATGTCGCTCAGCGCCGAGGACAGTGCGGTATTGAGGCCAGTGCTGTCGGTCGCCTGGTAATACTTGCCTTGCCCATAGCTGGCGGCATCCGAGAGCATGTCGTTGTCGGCCGTGAACCCGACGGTGTAGGTGTTCATGTTCTGTTTGGGAAAATCCGCCGAGCTCCAGCTCTTGCCGGCGAGGTCAGTGCCTGTCGAACGCATGTCGATGTCGAACGCGAACTTGGCGATGTCATCCAGGTACAACGTGTCCCCTTCGTTGTCGCCATTGAGGTTGTTGCCGTCATTGTTGATGCCATCCCAGTTCGGCAGACGACTGCCGCCCAGCGGGTCGTTACTCGGAAAGGTGCGGTCGTAGGTCGGCAGGCCGTCGGTGATCACCACGCCGTAGTTTTTCTGGCAGCGGTACTGGATCGGACTGGTGTAAGTGGTTGGTGTGCTGTTGTAGTAGGGCGCCATGCCGCGCATGTAGCGGGTGATTTCATAATAGGTTTCCGCCAGCGGCGTGTTGGCCACGGCACCCAGCGCGTTGATCGAAGAAATCAGTGCGTTGTAGTTGGCGTCGGCCTGCGCCTGGGTCACGCTGCCGGAGACCGGCGACAGGTCGCTGATAGCACGGGCGATATAACCGCCATTGCCGGGGTTGTTGCTGGTCACCGGATTGAAGGTCGACAGGCCGATGCGCAAGGTACGGTTACTGGCGACCAGCGCGTTGGACACATTGCGCGCGACGTTGATCCGGTAGTCATTGGGGATCGAGCCCGTGGTGAAGTCGCGGTTGCTGCCATTCGCCAACCCGACCAGATAGGCGATGTAGTCCCCGGTGTAGCGCGTGTTGCCGCTGCCGACCGGGTCCGGCAGCTTCAGGCACTGCGGCACCAGGCTGTTGTTGTAGAAGGCAAAGGCGCCGCCGGAGCAACCAGCGGTCGGCAGATTCGAGAGAAACACCGGGTCCCCGGTGATGGCCGTCGAACTCAGGCACAGCCCGAGCAAGGCGTTACATTGCCGGGCTGGTGTGCGAGTGACGTTCGGATCGAATCCCGTCGCGTAAATGATGCTGTTCATACTGCCGGAATCATCGATCAACAACATCACGTTGGGCGGAACCGCCGCCGCACTCAGGAGTGGCGAATCAGACGGCGTGAACGCATACGCCGGCGCCGCCAGATACAACCCCAGCAGCAGGCCCGTCAACAGAGTCCAGCAGCGCTCAATACTTCGCATAGACACTCTCCACCACACTGCGCGAAGTGCCGGCGATACCGACCGCGGTGACCCGATACAGCGTGGCCGAGGTGTTGCTCGGCACGTTCACCGCCGTCAGGGTGGTGCCGATGTTCTGAACACCATAGAAGCCGTTGCCGGCGGCGATCCACGTCACCCCCGAGGTCGAGTTGAGCCCTGCTGCGCTGACCAGCGAAGACTCGGCCGGCGGCGCACATTGTGTGGCGTTGGCGCAAACCGCCAGCGAATAACTGTCGAGCTGCACCGCACTTTCCCCGATACGCAGCGCGGCCTCGGCGGTCTGGAATGACTGATTGCGCAAACTGACACTGCCGGCCATTTTTTCCTGCAGGTTGGCGCTCTGCATCGACGACAGCCCGACCAGTGTCAGCAATAACAGGAACACCAGACTGACCAGCAGCACCATGCCGCGTTGCGCTTGCCTCTGGTGCAAAGAAATCCTCATCGTCTCGGCCCTCACTGCAAGCGGTTGCGCAAAGCGGCAACCACGTTGAAGGTTTGATTGGCCACCCGGTTGTTCGGGTCGGTGAGGGTCAGGCTCAAACGCACACTGCGGATACGCGCCGGATCGCTGGGGTTGCTGCTGTAAGAGGACGCCGCGACATCGGTGGCGGACGTGGCCAGACCGAACATGACGGTGAACGTACTGACGTTGTTCACCAACACTTGTTGGGCCGGGGTGCCGCTGCCGGTGCCCATGAGGATCTGGTTGTTGCTGAAGCTGTAGATCAAACGGCGGATTGGAAAGGCGACCTGCCCGCTCGCTGCGGCTCGCAGCCCGGTATAGGCCGTGGCGCTGTTACGGCAATCGGAGACCACCGTCCACGTTGGTGTGCCGCCATTGCCGCCAACATCGGCGGTGACCAGGGTCAGCTTGAGGTTGCTGTTGTCCCAACTGATCGGGGTGATCTGCGCCGCATTGAAATCCCCCGCAGAACTCGCGTCGGTAATGGTGCCAAGGCAGCCGAACATGCCGACCATGCGCAGTTCCTGAATCATCTTGCTCAGCACAAAGCGTGCGTCTTCCTGCATCGCTGCCGCCGTGTTCTGGCTGACGTAGGTGTTTTTCGCGGCAAGAAACGTCTGCACCACACCCAGCACCACGATCAGCCCGAGCGCCAGGGCGATGAGCATTTCGATCAGGCCGAAACCACGGTTGGAATGCTTCATGGCGTGGCCACCGGATCGACCGTGGCACGACTGCTCAGGACGAAACTGCGCGTGGTGCCCGTGGCATTCGCGGCCCGTGAGTCATTCCAGTTGATGGTGATGGTGTACACGCGCTGATTGAGGGTGATGGTGCCGGTGGCGGTCGGCCCGCCGAAATTGACGATGTTTGTGGTGAAGTCGTAGAGGTCCTGATCGCGGGCGACACTAAGGTTGCCCGAAGTCGGCGGCGTGACCGTGTAATCGGCGGCAGCGTTGGCGCGGATGCGGTCCATCATGTCGTAGGCGATGAAGCTCGCCTGGCTGGTCATCCGCGAGCTGTCGGTGTACTTCAGCGCATTCAGTTGAACGGCTGCCGCGCCCAATATTCCGACGGTCAGAATCAGCAACGCGACCAGTACTTCGATCAGCGACATGCCCTCCTGTGCTTGCGTACTCCCTGCCCTCATCCGCAACTTCCACCCAGTTGAATTCGTCCGTTCAGACACACGTTCAGCGTCCTGCTTTGCGTTCCCAGCACGTAACTGATGACCACCGCCGTCGACGGTGCCGCCAGACCGCCCAGATTGTTGAAATCCAGCGCGGTCACTCCTGAGGGTAGCGTCAGAGTGGCGCCGCTGCTCATCGCTGGAACAACCCGCAATACATTGGCCGGTGTGCCAGTACTGTCGTAGACCGACAACTCGCCGGTCCACACGCTGCCACCGGCGCTCGGCCGCAGCCGCGTGACCACGCCGCGATCGATCGCCTCCAGCCGCGCATAGTTGATGGCGCGTTGCAGGTCGCCCATTTCGGTGTCGGCCTTGCTGCTCTGGATCGAACGGGTGAACCCCGGCACCGCCAGGGTGATGAGGATCACCAACACGGCGACCGCGGCCAGCAGTTCGGGCAGCGTGAAACCTTTTGTACGATGATTCATCGATGCCCTCCGTTGCCGTCGGCTATACCTGCCTCTACAAACTAGAACATTCAACCGGCCTGCGCCGGTTGATTTGCCCTGCCCGGCGCAAGGATTGCGTCTGGCCTCATGCTTCAGGGAGGAAGTGCTCATGCCGCAACAGGGTTTCAGTCTGATTGAATTGCTTATGGGACTGGCGATTGGCGCGATTGTTCTGGCACTGGTCAGTCCGGCGTTTGCCGCCTTCACCGAATCGACTCATCGTGACCAGGCGGCCCAGTCGTTGCTCGACGGCATTCGCAATGCCCGCACGCAAGCCATCACACGCAATCAGAACGTGGTGATCCACGGCATCGACGGCGACTGGAGTCAGGGCTGGCGAATCATTCTGGACATCAGCGGCAAAGGGCCGCAGGACCGCGACAATCCCCTGCTACAGGAACAGGCAAGTGATGCGCGAATACCGATTGTCGGCAATTGGGCGGTGAGTCGTTACGTGCGGTTCAGCGGTCTGGGGCAACCGCTGATGCCCGGGCGGGCATTTCAGGCAGGAACGTTACATCTCTGCTCGGCACACGAGCCGGTCAGCCAACTCCAGGTGGTGCTGGCGGCGACCGGTCGGGTGCGCCTGACCCGGGAAAAAACCGGACAGGCGCTGTGCGAGAAAGCGAAAAGCGTCAAATCGAGCGAACGCGCAGTTCTTTCGGCATCGAGAACGTGATGTTCTCTTCGCGTCCGGCCAGTTCATCGGCACCGGTCGCGCCCCACGCCTGCAATTGCTGGATCACGCCGCGCACCAGCACTTCCGGCGCGGAAGCACCGGCGGTGATCCCTATACGCTCGACACCATCGAACCAGCTCTTCTGCAGGTCTTCGGCACCGTCGATCAGGTAGGCAGGCGTCGCCATGCGCTCGGCCAGCTCTCGCAAGCGATTGGAGTTGGAGCTGTTCGGGCTGCCCACCACCAACACTACATCGCATTCGTCGGCCAGTTGCTTGACCGCGTCCTGACGGTTTTGCGTGGCATAGCAGATGTCGTCCTTGCGCGGACCTCCGATGGCCGGGAAGCGCGAGCGCAGGGCATCGATGACTCGGCTGGTGTCGTCCATCGACAGGGTCGTCTGGGTAACAAACGCCAGTTTCTCCGGGTTGTGTACCTGCAACTCGGCGACGTCTTTCTCGTCTTCGACGAGGTAGATCGCGCCGCCATTGCTGGCGTCGTACTGGCCCATGGTGCCTTCGACTTCCGGGTGACCGGCGTGGCCGATCAGGATGCATTCGCGGCCGTCGCGGCTGTATTTCGCGACTTCGATGTGCACTTTGGTGACCAGTGGGCAAGTGGCGTCGAAGACTTTCAGGCCACGGCCTGCAGCCTCGGTACGCACGGCCTGGGATACGCCATGCGCACTGAAGATGACGATGACGTCGTCCGGCACCTGATCCAGTTCTTCGACAAAGATCGCCCCGCGACTGCGCAGGTCTTCGACAACAAACTTGTTGTGCACCACTTCATGACGCACGTAGATCGGCGGCCCGAAGACTTCCAGGGCACGGTTGACGATTTCGATCGCCCGGTCCACGCCGGCGCAGAAGCCACGGGGGTTGGCGAGTTTGATTTGCATGCTGTGCCTCGTGTCTTGCGCGCGAAAAAACAGTGAATAACGACTGTGGGAGCGGGCTTGCTCGCGAAAGCGATAAGTCAGACAACATCGATGTTGAATGTCAGTCAGCATTCGCGAGCAAGCCCGCTCCCACATTTTTGACCACGTATGGTCAGTTACAGCGCTTTGACGTTGATGATCTCGACGTCAAAGGTCAGCGTCTTGCCGGCCAGCGGGTGGTTGAAGTCGATGGTCACTTGCGTGTCGTCGAACTCTTTCACCACACCCGGCAGCTCAGTATTGGCCGCATCGTTGAAGATCACCAGCAAACCCGGCGACAGCTCCATGTCGACGAACTGCGAACGCGGAATGATCTGCACGTTCTGCGGGTTCGGCTGGCCGAAAGCGTTTTCCGGCTCGACGGTCAGCGTGCGCTTGTCGCCGGCCTTGAAGCCGAACAGCGCGGCTTCGAAGCCCGGCAGCAGATTACCGTCGCCGACCTTGAAGGTCGCCGGGGCCTTGTCGAAGGTGCTGTCGACCGTGTCGCCGTTCTCCAGGCGCAATGCAAAGTGCAAGGTGACTTCCGTGTTCTGGCCGATGCGTTGCTCAGCCAATACCTGTTCAGTCATGAACGGCTTCTCCGGTTTTTTTACTTTTGAACATGTCCAGTGCCAGCATCACTGCGCCTACGCTGATGGCGCTGTCGGCGAAGTTGAACGCCGGGAAGTACCAGCGGTTCTGCCAGTGCACCAGAATGAAGTCGATCACATGGCCCAGGGCAATGCGGTCGTACAGATTGCCCAGCGCACCGCCCAGCACCAGCGCCAAGGCGACGGCCAGCCAGGTATCGTTGCGCCCCAGGCGCTTGAGCCAGACCACCAGCACCGCACTGACCACGATCGCAATCAGGGCGAACAGCCAGCGCTGCCAGCCGGAGCTGTCAGCCAGGAAGCTGAAGGCAGCGCCGGTGTTGTAAGCCAGGGTCCAGCTGAAGTAATCAGGAATGATCACGATCTGCTGGAACATTTCGAGCTTGTTTTCGAAGTAGAACTTGCTGGCCTGGTCGATGACCAGAACCAGCAAGCTCAACCACAGCCAGCTCAACCGTCCGAAACGGCCAACGGCATTAGGCATAGTGACGAACCTCGCCAGCGCCGCTGATGTTGTCGACGCAACGACCGCAGATTTCCGGATGCTCCGGGTTCACGCCGACGTCTTCGCGGCAGTGCCAGCAACGGGCGCACTTCGGGAAGGCCGACTTGACGATCTTCAGCTTCAGGCCGCTGACTTCAGTGGCCACCGCGTCTTCAGGCGCGCTGACAAAAGGCGCAACACTGGCGGTCGACGTGATCAGAACAAAGCGCAGCTCGTTGCTCAGCTTGGCCAGATCGGCGCTCAGCGCGTCTTCGGCGTACAGCGTCACTTCGGCTTGCAGGTTGCCACCGACGGCTTTGGCCGCACGCTGGATTTCCATCTCTTTGTTGACCGCTACCTTGACCGCCATCACGCGCTCCCAGTAGTCGCGGCCCAGTTCAACGTCGGCCGGCAGTTCAGTCAAACCTTCGTACCAGGTGTTGAGCATGACCGATTCGTTACGCTCGCCTGGCAGGTACTCCCACAGCTCATCGGCGGTGAAGGCGAGGATCGGCGCGATCCAGCGCACCAGCGCTTCGGAGATGTGGAACAGCGCGGTTTGGGCCGAACGGCGAGCCTTGCTGTTGGCGCCAGTGGTGTACTGACGGTCCTTGATGATGTCGAGGTAGAAACCACCCAGCTCCTGCACGCAGAAGTTGTGGATCTTGGAGTAGACGTTCCAGAAACGGTATTCGCCGTAGTGCTCTTGCAGCTCACGTTGCAGCAGCAAGGTGCGGTCTACCGCCCAGCGATCCAGTGCGAGCATTTCTTCAGCCGGCAGGATGTCGGTGGCCGGGTTGAAACCGCTCAGGTTCGAGAGCAGGAAGCGTGCGGTGTTGCGGATACGACGATAAGCGTCCGCACTGCGTTGCAGGATCTGGTCGGAAACGGCCATTTCACCGGAGTAGTCAGTCGAAGCGACCCACAGACGCATGATGTCGGCGCCCAGGGTGTCGTTGACTTTCTGCGGTGCGATCACGTTGCCCAGCGATTTGGACATCTTGCGGCCCGCTTCGTCGACGGTGAAACCGTGGGTCAGCAGTTCGCGGTATGGCGCGTGGTTGTCGATGGCGCAACCGGTCAGCAGCGACGAATGGAACCAGCCGCGGTGTTGGTCGGAACCTTCCAGGTACAGGTCGGCGCGTGGACCGGTCTCGTGACCCATCGGGTGCGAACCGCGCAGCACGTGCCAGTGCGTGGTGCCCGAGTCGAACCAGACGTCGAGGGTGTCGCTGATCTTGTCGTACAGCGGCGCTTCGTCGCCGAGCAGCTCGGCAGCGTCCATCTTGAACCAGGCTTCGATGCCTTCGACTTCAACGCGCTTGGCAACTTCTTCCATCAGTTCGACGGTGCGTGGGTGCAGCTCGCCGCTTTCCTTGTTGAGGAAGAACGGGATTGGCACGCCCCAGTTGCGCTGACGCGAGATGCACCAGTCCGGACGGTTGGCGATCATCGAGTGCAGGCGCGCCTGGCCCCAGGCCGGAACGAACTTGGTGTCTTCGATGGCTTTGAGCGAGCGCACACGCAGGGTGTCGCCGCTGGTTGGCTCTTTGTCCATGCCGATGAACCACTGCGCGGTGGCGCGGTAGATCAGCGGGGTCTTGTGACGCCAGCAGTGCATGTAGCTGTGTTCGATGACGGTGGTGTGCATCAACGCACCGACTTCGGTCAGCTTGTCGACGATGGCTGGGTTGGCCTTCCAGATGAACTGGCCGCCGAAGAATTCCAGCGACGGCACGTACACGCCGTTGCTCTGCACCGGATTGAGGATATCGTCGTTGACCATGCCGTACTTCTTGCAGGTCACGAAGTCGTCCACGCCGTAGGCCGGGGCAGAGTGAACCACACCGGTGCCGGCGCCCAGTTCGACGTAGTCAGCCAGGTACACCGGCGACAGGCGGTCGTAGAACGGGTGACGGAAGTTGATCAGTTCCAGTTCTTTACCGGTCGTGGTCGCGATGACCGAGCCTTCAACGCCATAGCGCGCCAGGCAGGCTTCAACCAGCTCTTCAGCCAGCACCAGCAGCTTGTCACCGATGTCGACCAGCGCGTAGTTGAATTCCGGGTGTACGTTCAGCGCCTGGTTGGCCGGGATGGTCCACGGGGTGGTGGTCCAGATCACGATCGAGGCAGGCTTGTCCAGCGACGGCAGACCGAACGCGGCAGCCAGTTTGGCCTCGTCAGCGATCGGAAAGGCAACGTCGATGGTCGAGGACTTCTTGTTCTCGTACTCGACTTCTGCTTCGGCCAGGGCCGAACCGCAGTCGAAGCACCAGTTCACAGGCTTGAGGCCCTTGAACACGAAACCGCCCTTGACGATTTCAGCCAAGGCGCGGATTTCACCGGCTTCGTTCTTGAAGTCCATGGTCTTGTACGGGTTGGCCCAGTCGCCCAGCACACCCAGACGGATGAATTCGGACTTCTGCCCTTCGATCTGCTCGGTAGCGTAGGCACGGCACAGCTCGCGGGTCTTGTCCGCGCCCAGGTTCTTGCCGTGGGTCACTTCAACTTTGTGCTCGATCGGCAGGCCGTGGCAGTCCCAACCCGGAACGTACGGCGCGTCGAAGCCCGACAGGGTCTTCGAGCGGATGATCATGTCCTTGAGAATCTTGTTCAGTGCGTGACCGATGTGGATCGTGCCGTTGGCGTACGGAGGGCCGTCGTGCAGGACGAACTTCGGACGATCCTTGCCAATCTCGCGCAACTTTCCGTACAGGCCAATACTGTCCCAGCGCTGCAGGATCTGCGGTTCGCGCTGTGGCAGGCCGGCCTTCATTGGGAAGGCGGTGTCCGGAAGGTTTAGCGTGGCTTTATAGTCGGTCATTTAAGGCTCTTCATTAGCGATAGGCGCTAGGTGCGGCTAGTGCACGGGCGGCGGCGACATCCGCGTTGATCGCCGTTTTCAGTGCCTCCAGAGAGGCGAAGCGCTGCTCTTCACGCAGCTTTTGGTGGAAAACCACCGTCAAACGCCGGTCATACAGATCGCCGGCAAAATCTAAAAGATGGACCTCAAGGTGGGCTTTGCCATCACCTTGTACCGTAGGCCGTACGCCGATATTGGCGACGCCGGGCCAGGTCTTGCCGTCGATGTCGACATCCACCAGATACACCCCGGTGAACGGCACGCGACGACGCTTGAGTTGAATGTTGGCAGTGGGCGTACCCAGTTGCCGGGCCAGTTTCTGGCCATGCAGCACGCGACCGGCGATCCGGTAAGGGCGGCCAAGCAGGCGTTCGGCCAAGGCAAAGTCAGCAGCGGCCAACGCGTTGCGCACCTGGGTGCTGCTGACGCGAATGCCGTCCAGCTCGACGGTTTGCGCGGCTTCCACGGTGAAACCATGGACTTGTCCGGCCTGCAGCAGGAAATCGAAATCACCGAGGCGGTCGCAGCCAAAACGGAAGTCGTCGCCGACTTCCAGATGCTGAACGCCGAGACCGTCCACCAGGATGGTATCGACGAACTCGCTGGCGCTGAGCTTGCTCAAGCGCTGGTTGAACGCCAGGCACAGGACCCGGTCCACGCCTTCGGCGGCCAGCAGCTGCAGCTTGTCGCGCAACCGGGCCAGACGTGCCGGCGCAGTCTCGGGGGCAAAGAATTCCCGTGGCTGCGGCTCGAAAATCACCACGCAGCTGGGTACGCCCAACTCGAGCGCACGCTCACGCAGCCGGGCCAGGATAGCCTGGTGACCACGGTGAACACCGTCAAAGTTGCCAATAGTGGCGACGCAGCCCCGATGCTGGGGGCGCAAGTTGTGGAGGCCTCGAACCAGCTGCATAACGCGCTTCTTGCTCATAAAGTGGTCGATTATAACCACACCCGGCGGTCGACGACAGGCAACACCGTAACGCAAAGTGATCGAGCCGACAAAACTGCCGGCCCATGCCCGTTTATAAAGGGTGAAACCTCAGCTCAAGGCCTTGCGATTGAAGTCCCGCAGGCGGAAACCGAGCAGCAGCAACATACCGAAGTAAGCCACGACGCCGGCAACCACCAGCGCACCCAGACGCAGGAAGCGCTCAAGCATGTGCCCCTGATCCCAGGCCGGCATGAAATGCATGCCGAGCAACAGTACCGCCGACATCACCGCCACGGCTACGACCAACTTGAATCCGAACATGTACCAGCCCGGTTGCGGCTGATACATCTGTTGCTTGCGCAGTTGATAGAACAGCAACCCCGCATTGAGGCAGGCGCCAGCACTGATCGCCAGCGCCAGACCGGCGTGGGCCAGCGGGCCGATCAACACCAGGTTGAACAGCTGGGTGACGATCAGGGTGAAAATTGCGATTTTTACCGGTGTGCGGATGTTCTGTTGCGCATAAAAGCCCGGCGCCAGGACCTTGATCACGATAATCCCCAGCAGACCGACAGAATAGGCAATCAGTGCACGCTGGGTCATGGAAGCATCAAAGGCGCTGAACTGGCCGTACTGGAACAGCGACACAGTCAGCGGTTCGGCGAGAATCCCCAGTGCCAGCGCACACGGCAGCACCAGCACGAAGCACAGGCGCAGGCCCCAGTCGAGGATCCGCGAGTACTCGTGGCGATCCTTGCTGGCGTAAGTCTTTGCCAATGTCGGCAGCAGGATCGTGCCCAGCGCCACGCCGAGTACGCCGGACGGCAGCTCCATCAAACGGTCGGCGTAATACATCCACGACACCGAACCGGCCACCAGGAACGAGGCGAAGATGGTGTTGATGATCAACGAAATCTGGCTGACCGAGACGCCGATGATCGCCGGCAGCATCTGCTTCATCACCCGCCAGACGCCGGTATCGCGCAGGTTCAGGCGTGGCAGCACCAGCATGCCGATCTTTTTCAGGTGCGGCAGTTGATAGAGCAACTGCGCCAGACCGCCGACCAGTACCGCCCAGCCCAGAGCCATGACCGGCGGATCGAAATACGGCGTCAGGAACAGTGAAAACACAATCATGCTGACGTTGAGCAGGGTCGGCACAAAGGCCGGCACCGAAAAGCGGTTCCAGGTGTTGAGAATCGCCCCGGCCAGCGAGGACAGGGAGATCAGCAATATATAAGGGAACGTCACCCGCAACAGATCGGAGGTGAGCTGGAATTTTTCCGGCGTATCGGTAAAACCGGGGGCCGTGGCCCAGATCACCCACGGCGCGGCGATCATGCCCAGCGCCGTGACCAGCGCCAGCACCAGGGTCAGCAGACCGGAAACGTAGGCGATAAAGGTACGAGTGGCCTCTTCGCCCTGCTGATTTTTGTATTCCGCCAGAATTGGCACAAATGCCTGCGAGAACGCCCCTTCGGCGAAGATTCGCCGCAGCAGGTTAGGCAGCTTGAAGGCAATAAAGAAGGCGTCCGTCGCCATTCCGGCGCCGAATGTACGGGCAATGAGCGTGTCACGGACGAACCCGAGAATCCGGGAAAGCATCGTGATAGAGCTGACGGCGGCCAACGATTTGAGCAGATTCATTGAGGGAATGTGTGCCTGTCGATAAACAGCAGGCGAACAATGCGCCTACTTGTGCGATACTCTGCGCCGCAACAGCACAGAGCCAAAGCTCGCGAGTTTACAGGTCAAGCGCCGGAAATAAATATCCCGCCTCTTTACACCTACCACTTAGCGGAACGTTTCAAGCGCCCTTGACAAGACTTCTCTTCATCGGCATGATTCGCGGCCTATTTTGTTTGCTATTTCCTAAAAAGTCTTTCGAGGAGCTCGACGGTGGCCAACTCACCTTCCGCCAAAAAACGTGCAAAACAGGCTGAGAAGCGTCGCAGCCACAACGCCAGCCTGCGTTCCATGGTTCGTACCTACATCAAGAATGTAGTTAAAGCCATCGACGCAAAAGACGCTGAAAAAGCTCAAGCTGCATACGTTCTGGCTGTGCCAGTTATCGACCGTATGGCCGATAAAGGCATCATCCACAAGAACAAGGCTGCTCGTCATAAGAGCCGTCTGAATGGCCACGTCAAGGCACTGAAAGAAGCTGCTTAATCGACGTAGTCATTAAAAAACCGACCTTAGGGTCGGTTTTTTATTGCCTGTGATTTAACAAATCCAGCGCAAAAAAATGTAGGAGTGAGCCTGCTCGCGATAGCGGTTAGACAGACAAATATTTGCTGACTGACACACCGCTATCGCGAGCAGGCTCACTCCTACAGTTGGTTTTTGCGGTGTTATTGCTGGACCGGCACCCACGGCAGAATCGGGATTGCGGTCACCGCGTTCTGCGGACTACCCTCGATCACGCGATCGCTATAGACCAGGTACACCAGCGTATTGCGCTTCTTGTCGAGGAAACGCACCACCTGCATGGTCTTGAACACCAGCGACGTGCGCTCCTTGAACACCTCGTCACCGTCTTTCAGTTCGCCCTTGAACTTGATCGGACCAACCTGACGACAAGCAATGGAAGCCTCGGCACGATCTTCCGCCAACCCCAGACCACCTTTCACCCCGCCCGTCTTGGCGCGCGACAGATAGCACGTCACGCCATCAACCTTTGGATCATCAAAGGCCTCGACCACGATCCGGTCATTCGGACCGACAAACTTGAACACCGTTGACACCTGACCGATTTCCTCGGCCGAGGCCAGCAATGGCAACGCCATCAGCAGACCCAACAATCCTTTTGCCATGCGCATCGCTTTTTTTCCCTAGACCAGAATCAGGTTGTCACGATGAACCAGCTCCGGTTCAGCCATGTAGCCCAGCACGCCGACAATCACATCCGACGACTGACCGATGATCTTTTGCGCTTCCAAGGCGCTGTAGTTGGCCAGGCCACGGGCGATCTCACGACCATCCGGCGCCACACAGACCACCATTTCGCCACGGCGGAAACTGCCTTGCACCAGCTTCACGCCGACCGGCAGCAGACTCTTGTTGCCCTGCGATAACGCCGACACCGCCCCCTCATCGAGCACCAGCGTGCCGCGGGTTTGCAGATGACCAGCCAGCCATTGCTTGCGCGCCGCCAGCATGCCGCGCTCAGGCGACAGCAGAGTGCCGATGCGCTCGCCAGCCTTCAGGCGATCGAGCACTCGCTCCAGGCGACCACCGACGATGATCGTATGCGCCCCGGAACGCGCCGCCAGACGCGCCGCACGCAACTTGGTCTGCATGCCGCCACGCCCCAGCGCACCACCGGTACCGCCCGCCACCGCATCCAGAGCCGGATCATCGGCACGCGCCTCATAAATCAGCTGCGCGTCGGGGTTATTGCGCGGATCGGCATCGAACATGCCGTCGCGATCCGTGAGAATCACCAACAGATCCGCCTCGACCAGGTTAGCCACCAGCGCCGCCAGCGTGTCGTTGTCACCGAAACGAATTTCATCAGTGACCACGGTATCGTTTTCGTTGATCACCGGGATGACTTTCAGCTCAACCAGGGCGCGCAGCGTACTGCGAGCATTCAGGTAGCGCTTGCGATCGGACAGGTCGTCGTGGGTCAGGAGAATCTGCGCAGTGTGCCGGCCATGCTCGGCAAAGCTCGATTCCCAGGCCTGCACCAGCCCCATCTGGCCGATTGCAGCAGCGGCCTGGAGCTCGTGCATCGCACTGGGTCGTGCGGTCCAGCCCAGACGGCTCATGCCGGCAGCCACTGCACCGGAAGACACCAGCACCAGCTCAACGCCCGCCTCATGCAGGGCCACCATCTGCTCGACCCAGACACCCATTGCCTTGCGATCCAGCCCCTTGCCGTCCGCCGTCAGCAAAGCGCTGCCGATCTTCACGACCCAACGCTGCGCACCTGTCACTTTGCTCCGCATCATCTTCAACCTTAGCTTGAGGACAGCGCGACCCAGCGCTGCCCGTGACGTTAATCGTGGCTATTGGTGACCAACGATCGATTTCCAGATACCAAAACGCCGCTCGATTGAGCGGCGCTTAAGTTTACTGCAACGAATCAGTCGCGCACGTAAATGATTTCCGGACCGTCTTCATCATCCACATCCTCTTCGTCCCAGTCATCGTCGCCGATGTCATGGACCGACTTCACGCCACTGCGACGCAGCGCACGCTTATCATCCAGCGCCTGCAACTGCGCACGGGCTTCGTCTTCGATGCGTTGATCGAGATCGGCCAGCTCTTCTTTGTAGGCAGGATCTGCCGCCAGACGATCAGCACGGTCTTCCATGTAACGCATGATGTCGTGACACAGACGCTCGGTACCGATCTTGGCGATCGCCGAAATCACGTAGACCGGGCCAGTCCACTCCAGGCGATCAACGATCTCCTTGACACGAGCATCGTGCTCTTCTTCAAGGATCTGGTCGCACTTGTTCAGCACCAGCCAGCGATCACGCTCAGCCAGGGACGGGCTGAACTTGATCAGCTCGTTGACGATCACTTCTGCAGCGTCTGGCGCACTGCTGTCATCCAGCGGCGCCATGTCGACAAGGTGCAGCAGCAGACGCGTACGCGCCAAGTGCTTGAGGAAGCGAATACCCAGGCCGGCACCATCAGAAGCGCCTTCGATCAGACCCGGAATGTCGGCGATGACGAAGCTTTTCCAGCGATCGACGCTGACCACACCCAGGTTCGGCACCAGCGTGGTGAACGGGTAGTCGGCAACTTTCGGCTTGGCCGCCGACACCGAACGAATAAAGGTACTTTTACCGGCGTTCGGCAAACCCAACAGACCGACGTCAGCCAGCACTTTCATTTCCAGTTTCAGGTCGCGCTGCTCACCCGGCTTGCCCGGCGTGGTCTGACGCGGCGCACGGTTGGTACTGGATTTGAAGCGGGTGTTGCCCAGACCGTGCCAACCGCCCTGCACCACCATCAGTTTCTGGCCGGCCTTGGTCAGGTCGCCGATCACTTCCTGAGTGGCAGAGTCGATCACCGTGGTACCGACCGGTACACGCAGGATCAGATCTTCACCCTTCTTGCCGGTGCAGTCGGTGCTGCCACCGTTGGAGCCACGCTCAGCATCGAAGTGCCGGGTGTAACGGTAGTCGACCAGGGTGTTGAGGTTTTCGTCAGCCATCATGTAGATGGAACCGCCGTCACCGCCATCACCGCCGTTCGGACCACCGTTTTCGATGAATTTTTCCCGACGGAAACTCATGGCGCCATTGCCGCCGTCACCAGCCTTTACGCGAATCGATACTTCATCAACAAACTTCATAACCAACGCCTCTCGCCATACGGACGAGCCGAAAAACAATCAAGACATAAGACTCTTGCAAAAATGAGCGCAGCGACCCCAAACACGACCTGCATCGCACGCCGACAGCCCATACAAACAGTTTTGCAAGAGACTCACCCCACAAACGAAAAAGCCCCGTCGCAAGACAGGGCTCTTCCAGCGATCTCGCGATTAAGCCGCGACAACGCTCACGTAACGACGACCGAAGGCGCCTTTTACTTCAAACTTGATCACGCCTTCGATTTTCGCGAAGAGGGTGTGATCTTTACCCATGCCAACGCCGTAGCCAGCGTGGAATTGGGTGCCGCGCTGACGCACGATGATGTTGCCGGCCTTGATGACCTGGCCGCCATACATCTTCACGCCAAGGCGTTTGGCTTCTGAGTCGCGACCGTTACGGGTACTACCACCAGCTTTTTTGTGTGCCATGAGTTCAATTCTCCTAGTGAGGAATTAGGCTGTAATTAAGCCTGAATACCGGTGATTTTGATCTCGGTGAACCACTGGCGGTGGCCCATACGCTTCATGTGGTGCTTACGGCGACGGAACTTGATGATGCGGACTTTATCGTGACGACCTTGGGAGATCACTTCAGCCTTGACGGTTGCGCCAGCAACAACAGGTGCGCCGATGTTCACGTCGTCGCCATTGGCGACCAGCAGAACGCGGTCAAAAGTCACGGATTCGCCAGTAGCGACTTCCAGTTTTTCGATCTTCAGGTATTCACCTTCAGCGACCTTGTATTGCTTACCGCCGGTAACGATTACTGCGTACATGGTATTTCTCCGATAATCCTGCTCACCCAGCTCTTTATAAGAAGAGGTATTGGCTGGCATGGCTGCATGGGGCTGGAACGGCCCAAGTGCAATTGCGTAAGGCAGGTGCTGCCCAGGAAGTTCAGGGTGCGCGATTGTACGCAAGCTGCCGCAGCCATGCAAGTGGCCGTCCATCGCGCCTTGACAGGCCCGGGTGGGGGTCCTAGCATGCCGCGCAACCCTTCTGGAGCAACTGTCGCTGATGCAACCCCAAGCTTTCTACCGCGCGGTGGCGGACGATTTTAGCGCCGTCGACGGCATCATCAAGAAGCAGCTGACTTCCCGAGTGCCGCTGGTATCGAAAATCGGCGATTACATCACCTCGGCCGGTGGCAAACGCCTGCGTCCTTTATTGGTGCTGCTGTGTGGCAAGGCGCTGGGCCGCGAAGGCGACGACCTGCGTCTGCTGGCCGCCACCATCGAGTTCCTGCACACCGCGACCCTGCTGCATGACGACGTGGTCGACATGTCCGGCATGCGCCGCGGCCGTTCGACCGCCAACGCCATGTGGGGCAATGCCCCAAGCGTACTGGTCGGCGACTTCCTGTACTCGCGCTCGTTCGAAATGATGGTCGAACTGGGTTCGATGCCGGTGATGAAGATCCTGTCCCAGGCCACGCGCATCATCGCCGAAGGCGAAGTGTTGCAACTGTCCAAGGTGCGCGACGCCAGCACCACCGAAGAAACCTACATGGAGGTCATCCGCGGCAAGACCGCGATGCTCTTCGAAGCCTCGACCCACAGCGCTGCGGCGCTGGCCGGTGCCACCGCCGAGCAGAGCGAAGCCCTGCGTACTTTCGGTGACCACCTGGGCGTCGCGTTCCAACTGGTCGACGACCTGCTCGACTACAAGGGCGACGCCGAAACCCTGGGCAAGAACGTCGGTGACGACCTGGCCGAAGGCAAGCCGACCCTGCCGCTGATCTACACCATGCGCGAAGGCACCCCTGAACAGGCTGCCCTGGTGCGCCAGGCGATCCAGAAAGGCGGGATCGAAGACCTCGAAAGCATCCGCATCGCCGTGGAAGCCTCGGGTTCGCTGGAGTACACCGCACAACTGGCCCGCGATTACGTGGCCCGTGCGATCAAGTGCCTCGACGCGCTGCCGGCCAGCGAATACCGCGATGCACTGGTGGAACTGAGCGAGTTTGCGGTCGCCCGCACGCACTGATCTGCCTTCTGTGGGAGCGGGCTTGCTCGCGAAAGCAACCTGTCATTCAACATCAATGTTGACTGACACACCGCCTTCGCGAGCAAGCCCGCTCCCACAGTTGTTTCTGCGATACGCCCTCCCGCCGCAAAAACCTTATACAATGTGCGACTTTTAGCGAACCACATCCCTCAAGGAGTCTTAGTGAGCACGTTGCCACCCTGCCCGAAATGCAATTCCGAATACACCTACGAAGACGGCGCCCAACTGATCTGCCCTGAATGCGCCCACGAATGGTCGGCCAGCGGCGAAGCCGAAGTGGCGTCAGATGATGCCGTGAAGAAAGATTCGGTCGGCAACGTCCTGCAGGATGGCGACACCATCACCGTGATCAAGGACCTGAAGGTCAAGGGCACCTCGCTGGTGGTCAAGGTCGGCACCAAGGTCAAGAACATCCGCCTGTGCGATGGCGACCACGACATCGACTGCAAGATCGACGGCATCGGCCCGATGAAGCTCAAGTCCGAGTTCGTCAGAAAAGTCTGATTCTGCTGTCAGCCATCCCGCGCCCGGCGCGGGATGGTGTTTCGCCCTCCTCGCTTTGCCCCCGCATATACGCGTAATAGCCAGAAGCCAGCCGTTTTGACCTTACGCAATCTTTACCCGGAAAAAATCGCAATCCGCCAATAGGCACTTGCTATTTGATGAATAAGAATTATTCTCATTGAAACCTTTCAAGGAGAAGATACCCATGACTTATTTGATCGACGCCTGGCTGGATCGCCCACACCCGTACCTCAGAATCCTGCATCGGGAAACCGGAGAGGTCTGTGCGGTACTGGAAGAAGAAGCCCTGCATGAGTTGCAGGATCAAGGCGATCTGGACGTCAGCAGCCTGAATTCCAGCGAACCGCTGGTGCTCAAGGAGCTGGTGCGCAATCTGTTCCTGTTCTGCTATGCCCGGGCGTTGCGCCCGACCAGTGAGCTGCATCACAAGATCGAAGTATGAAATACGGTAAAAACTGTAGGAGTGAGCCTGCTCATGAGAGCAGTGTGTCAGCCAGCTGAGCAGTCGACTGACAACACGCCATCGCGAGCAGGCTCACGCCTGCATTAGCCCGCCATCAAGGCAGGCCCGGGATTACAGAACGTCCAGCAGCTCGACGTCGAATACCAGAACGCTGTGCGGCGGGATGCTGCCAACGCCTTGAGCGCCGTAAGCCAGCTCGCTCGGCACGTACAGGCGCCATTTGCTGCCGGCATTCATCAGTTGCAGGGCCTCGGTCCAGCCGGCGATCACGCCGCCAACCGGGAACTCTGCAGGCTGGCCACGATCGTAGGAGCTGTCGAATACAGTGCCGTCGATCAGCATGCCGTGGTAGTGAGTACGCACGGTGTCTTCACGGGATGGCTTGGCACCTTCGCCCTGGGTCAGCACTTCGAATTGCAGACCGGAAGCCAGGGTGGTGATGCCTTCTTTCTTGGCGTTTTCAGCCAGGAAAGCACGGCCTTCGCCTGCTGCGGCTTCAGCTTTGGCAGCGGCTTCGGCTTGCATGATCTCGCGGATCACTTTGAAGCTGGCGGACATCTCTTCCTGACCCACACGGCTTTCCTTGCCGGCGAACGCGTCGGTCAGGCCTGCCAGGATGGCGTCCAGGCTAACGCCCGGTGGCGGGTTGTCGCGCAACTGGTCACCCAGCTGACGGCCGATGCCGTAGCTGACGCGGGTTTCGTCGGTGGACAGATTTACTTCGGACATGACACTGCTCCGCTGTGCGGACGGCCACAGGACTTGCCGTGCGTGCACAGCGCGTCCCGGCGCGCCCGGAACCAAAAGGGCGAGCAGACTAGCACAGATGCCCGGTGATGGGGCGCAAGGCCTACAGGGCAGAGCGCCAGGCAAGCGGCACTTTCAGGCTTTCATCAACGCTGCCGCCCAGACCGCACATTTCATCGTGTACCGAGGTGTGTACAAGGTTGAACGGCAGCACCGGAAAGTTATGCAGCACATCCCGCGCATGCTCCACCGAACGCAACTTCAGCATCTCGCCCTTGAGATCACTCAGCGGATACGCCGCCCCATGCATTCGCGCCTCGAGCAGATAAATCCCGCCCTCCATGGAGATCAGGTTCAGCTCATCGACCTTTCTGGCGATGGCAAACGCATTCAACTCTTGCAGGTTCATGAACGCACCTCGTGCGGTGGCGAGCCAAGACCTTTACAGGGATATGCCCGCGCGCACCAAAGCACAAGCCACAAACGACACCGCCCGTCTGTTTCACAACAGACGGGCGGTATTTTTGCAGCGATCAATCGTTGATCAGTGCTTGGTGACCTTGTCCAGGTAACCCATGGCGAACGCCGAGATCACGAAGGTCATGTGGATGATCACGTACCACATCAGGTGTTCGGGATCGACGTTTTTGGCGTCCATGAAAATCCGCAGCAGGTGGATCGAGGAAATTGCCACGATCGAGGCCGCCACTTTCATCTTCAGCGACGAAGAGTCCATGGTGCCCAGCCAGTTGAGCTTTTCCTTGCTGTCGTCGATGTCCAACTGCGAGACGAAGTTTTCGTAGCCGGAAATCATCACCATCACCAGCAGGCCACCGACCAGCGCCATGTCGATCAGCGACAGCAGCACCAGAATCAGGTCCGACTCGGCCATCGAGAACACGTTGGGGATGACGTGGAAGACTTCCTGGAAAAATTTCAGTGCCAGCGCCAGCAACCCGAGGGACAGGCCGAAGTAGATCGGCGCCAACAGCCAGCGCGAGGCGTACATTGCGTTTTCGAAAAAGCGTTCCATTGAATCTCACACAAGGGGGGTTGTAATCAGGGGCGAGTATAACAGTCACCTGTGACAGCCAGAAACCGCCCGGCTTGCACCTCCAATCACCGCAACCTGCGTGTGTGTATGTGATTTTTTTTCTGCTACTGTCCAAACCATTGACCGCCTAGCGAAAGTGGACAGGACGACTGGAAATGGATGTGCGATTGCCGTTGACGACTGCCGGAATTTGCCTCGTTCTGATGCTGGGTGGCTGCTCTCCCGGCGAGGAGAAAAAGCCTGCGGTCAGCCTCGAAGCCAAGACAGCGACGTTCGAACATTCACTGGACGCCATCACCGATCCGAAACTCAAGGATGCCGTGACAGAGCTCGGCGGTTCGCTGCTGCTGCTCGAACGCGCACAGCTCAAACTCGACAGCACACCGCTGAAAACCATCTACGGCGAAGACACCCTCGGCATCCTCAAGCACTACCCTTCCCCACAGGCGCTGGTCGACACCTTCATCAACGGTCTGTTCGTACTGCACAAGGACGCCAGTTCCGACTACCTCACCGACCTGCAACCGGTGTTCCCCTTCAATCTCAATATTCCCGGTGGCTTTCTGTTTCCCCATGGCGTGGAATGGCAGTCGGTGACGCTGAGCAACAAACGCGTGATTGCCTATCAACCGGAGTGGTCGGAAACCGATCCAGGCATCCAGTTGAGCCCATCCAGCTCCAACGTCAACAACCCCGATGACCTGACCGTGACCTACCCATTCATCGAGGGCCTGGACGTGGACAGGAAGAGCCAGCCGCAACCGGTGAGCCTGCAAGGCAAAGTTGAAGTCATCGCGCCGCGCCGCCTGGTCAGCTTCGACCTGAGTCAGAAGGACGTCGGCCAGACCCGCACCGATGACAACCTCAGCGTCACCCTGCTGAAGCTTGCAAAGAACTACGCCGAAGTCGAATTCAGCAATAATCAGCCACTGGCCCCCGAGGTCGAGGGGGCTCAGCTCAACCCGCTGATCGTTCAGGCCCGTGACACCACCGGGCAATACCTGGTGCGTGCCGGTTCGATCAACGAGAGCCCGGCACAAGTGACCTTCTATGAAAAACAACTGGCGTATCTGCAACAGCAGAAAACCTGGAGCGATACCCTGGAAAAGCAGCTGGAGGACGAACAGCACGCCTTCGAGCAGCAGCATCCGCGCCGGTACAACAAGGTCTATTTCAGCGGCCCTATCGATACCCTGGAAGTCAGCGTGCTCGACTTCTCCTCGGCGACCGTGACCCGCAAGGCGCTGGATCTGCCAGTGCGCACCTTCAGTCAGCACACCACGGACAAAGCCATCCAGCCGCTGGACCCGGCGGTGGTGGTCTATGACGATCTGGCACCGAACTGGCTCAAGGGTGCGAGCCTCACTGAAGAAGAGCTGAAGGCCGGCATCCGCATCCATCAATCCGTGGAGGAGCCCAGCGCTGCGCGTATCGAGTTCTCCCACCGACGCACCTTCAACGATGAATTGCTCGGCGATGACTTCAGCCCCGGCGACAGCCCGGTGACGTTTTTCACCGAAAAACGCAGTGGCAAACTCGATGAGCCGATCGAACTGCCGCCCGAGGCGTATCAGGTCGATCCGCTGCAGGCGACCATCACTTACGATTTGAATCTGTTCCCGGAAACCCCGGCGATAGCCGTGGGCTCGATGCCGTTGTTTCTCGCCACCGTGGACAAGAAAACCTACGACGCCAAGTCACTGCCCAAAGGCCTGGAGATCAAGAACAACACGCTTGTTGTGGACCTGAAACTGTTTTCGGCCAACGCCTGGCGATTCTTCGTCAAGGACGACAGTGGCAACTACCTGAAACAGATTCTCTCGGTCAGCCACGACGCGAGTGCAGAAGGCCCGGCGCTGTTCGGCGTGCATTACTTCTATGGCCGTCCAACGCACGTGGAGACCTATCAGCGAACCGACCTCAATACCGTGCAATACGGCTTTGAGGTCAAGCTCGACAAGGCGCAGCAGACCGACACGGCGCCGTGATCACGCCTAATGGTCGAACACGCCGACCGTACGCCCACGCCCACCGTTGATCTGGCGCAGTTGTGCCTGCAGGTGCAGGCTCCAGATCTGCGGGTCGTCGGCCAGTTCATAGCCGTGCATCGTCAGGCTTTCAACAATGGTGTCCAGAATGGACTCGGCGGCGACCGGCCCGTGAAACGGGCCTTGGGCCTTGATGGCGGAAGGTTGTTCACCGGCCATGCCGGCGGCGAAGAGCAAGGTCCACATGCCGTTATCGCCGGCCAACGGCTTGATGGCGCATTCGATGCGGGTCACAAGACCCAGGCATTGACGGGTGAGGCAGAGGTTGCGCGACATGGCGGCGACCCTCGGTAAAGCCTGTATTCAGCCTTCACGCGAAGGCTGTTTCGATCCAGTGATACTGTCGATGTCCTTGAGCTGAGAATAGAAGAAAAGTCTGCCGCGCAAGCCGGATAGAACCAGAAGGCGCCGAATGGTCACTGTGTGAATATTGGCGTCAGAGTAGTGGCACTTTTCCTGAAGATCACCGCAAAAACACATGTAGGAGTGAGCCTGCTCGCGATAGCGGTGTATCAGACAAAGCAACAGTGACTGATGAATTGCCATCGCGAGCAGGCTCACTCCTACAGTTTGCCCGGGTTAAGGCTTACGCCGGTTTGGCTTCGGCCAAGGCTTCCTGGGCTGCTTCCTTCTCGGCCTCTTTGAGGTCTTCTTCGCTGATCATTTCGGCAATCACCCGCAGGCGCTCGACCACCCGCGCGTTGACGCTGCCCTCCGGGAACTGGCCTTCGGCATCCGGCTCACCGGCCGGCTCGCCCACCAACAGGCTCAGCGCTTCATCGGCCTGACGCACGGCGTACACGTGGAACTGCCCGGCACGCACCGCCGCCAGCACCTTCTCGTCGAGCATCAGCGTGGCGACGTTGGCCTGCGGAATGATCGCACCCTGCTCGCCGGTCAGCCCGCGTGCTTCGCAGAGGCGGAAGAAACCTTCGATCTTCTCGTTGACCCCGCCGACCGCCTGCACTTCACCGAACTGGTTGATCGAACCCGTGATCGCGAAGCACTGCTTGAGCGGAGTTTTCGACAGCGCCGAAATCAGCGTGCAAGCCTCGCCCAGCGAAGCACTGTCGCCATCGACGTAACCGTAGGATTGCTCCAGCGCGATGCTCGCGGAAATCGCCAGCGGGAATTCCTGGGCGTATCGGCTGCCCAGATACCCGGTGAGGATCATCACGCCCTTGGAGTGGATCGGCTGACCGAGGTTGACCTCACGCTCGATGTCGACGATGCCGCTGCCGCCCGGGTACACCGTAGCGGAAATCCGCGCCGGTACACCGAACGCCGAATCACCGACTTCGAGTACGGTCAGGCCGTTGCACTTGCCGACCGCTGCGCCGTCGGTGTCGATCAGGATGATCCCGGCGAGCATGTCGTCGAGAATCCGCGCCGATACACGGCCAGTGCGAGTGGCCTTGGCTTTCAGCGCGCGTTCGATGTGCCCGGCGTCGGTCATATCATCGCCGGCCAGATGCCGGATGAAATCCGCTTCGCTGACCAGTTGAAACAAATCACCGATACGCGCCGACAAACGCCCCTGATGCTCGGCCAGCCGTGCGCTGTAGGTCGCCAGGCGCGCCACCGCATCGGCGGTCAGCGGCGCCATGCCTTCTTCCGAAGTGCGAGTCTTCAGCAACTGGGCGAACTGCTCCAGGCTTTCGTCGACCATCGGAATGTCTTCGTCGAAGTCGACCAGCACCCGGAACATTTCCTGGAAGTCCGGATCCAGGTCCTGCAGCGTGTAATACAACTGCCGCGCACCGATGATCACCACTTTGACCTGCAGCGGAATGTGCTGCGGGTTGAGGGTCACCGTGGCGAAACGGCCCATTTCGCCCAGCGGCGATTCCATTTTCAGCTTGCGCGATTGCAGGGCGCGCTTAAGCGCGTCCCACACGAACGGTTCGCTGAGCATTTTTTCCGCTTCAAGAATCAGGAACCCGCCGTTGGCGCGATGCAGCGCACCCGGGCGCAACTGCCGATAGGTCGTGTAGAGCGCACCCTGATCGGTGGTGTATTCGATGCGGCCGAACAGGTTTTCGTAGGTCGGGTGCGGCTCGAACACCACCGGCGCGCCACCGCTGGCCGGATGACCGACCACCAGGCTCGGCGCGTATTGCTCTTCCAGCAGCTTGCGCGCTACGGCGTCGGTCTTGCTGTCGTCGACCAGTTGCTCGACCACGGTTTTCAACAGGTACACCTGCATCGCTTGCAGGTAACCGCAGACGGCGGCGTTCTCCGCGTACTTCTCGGACAGCGGCGACAGCAGCGGCTGCAAGGCCAGGGTGATGGTTTCTTCGTTGAGCTGACGCAACTGATTGTTCGACTCGCGCTTCCACTGCGGCAGGCTTGCGAGTTCTTCGTTCAGCCGTTCTTCGAGACCGGAAATGTCCTCGTGAAAACGCTCGCGTTCGGCTTCAGGCAATTGCGAAAACTCGGCTTCATCCAGCGCCTTGCCTTCGAGCATCGGGGTAAAGGCGATGTTGCTGCTGTCGCGGTACAGGGCGACGTCTTTTTCCAGCGCCAGACGTTCGATGACGTCCAGTGCCTTGTCGTAGCGCTGGTTGAAGGCGCGGTCGATGGCGCTTTTTTTCTGCTGGTAGGACGGGTGCTCGAACACCGCCGGAAAAGTCGCCAGCAGGTTGTCGATCAAGCCGTTGATGTCGCCGATGAACGCGCCGGCCGTGCCCGAAGGCAGTTCCAGTGCGCGGGGTTCGCGCGGTTCATCGAAGTTGTTGACGTAGACCCAGTCCGCCGGGGTCTGCAGGCGTTTGCCTTCGGCCTTCAGATAGCGTTTGACGAACGAGAAGCGACCGGTGCCGGGTTCGCCCATGACAAAGACGTTGTAACCGGGGCGTGGCATGGCCACACCGAACTGCAAGGCTTCGACCGCACGTTCCTGGCCAAGCACACCGCGAAAGGGCTCCAGATCATTGGTGGTAGTGAAGCTGAACTGTTCAGCGGAAAACGGACGGGTCAGCGCTTCGGGCGCAAGACGCAAGCTGGCAGCAACAGGATCAGGCATCGGGCTTCCTTAACAATCAGGCGGGGCAGATAGCGGCATTCTGGCGCTGCCCGTGCCCCACTGGCAAGGCGCGCCATGCGACAAAGCATAGACAAGCGCCCTGTCGCACGGCCGCCCCCGTGAAACCGGGAGTCTCAACGAATAATCAGCAAAAAATCACGGAACCACGGGAACGTGCCTAAACTCCAAACTGCGCGGCTGGAACTAATAACCGGCCCACTGGCTTCGAAAGGGTCTGTCTAGGCAGCACTTGGGGGCCAGAACCCTGTCCATTGGTATGCACACAAAGAGAACAAAGCTATGAAACGGATTCTTCTCGGTACTCTCTTCACCGTTGTTTCCCTCAATGCCATGGCTCAAGCGCCAGGCGGTCCGGATTGCGGTTGGGGCAACATGCTGTTCGAAGGTCAGCGTGGCACCCCGGCACACTTCCTGGCATCCACCACCAACGGCACTTCCGGTAACGCCACGTTCGGTATGACTTCCGGCACCAACGGTTGCTCGACCAACGCGTCGCTGACTTACGGCGGTAAATCCTGGTTCGCCATGAATGGCATGATGAACGAGCTGTCCGAAGACATGGCAAAAGGCAACGGCGAAGCGCTGACGACTTATGCCGTGGTACTGGGCGTGGCGCCGGAAGACCGTGCGCATTTCGCTGCCGTCACTCACGAGCACTTCCAGCAGATCTTCAGCAAGGCTGACGTGACCGCCGAAGACGTGCATACCAACACCCTGGCTGTACTGAAAGCAGATCCTCGTCTGGCCAAGTACGCGACTCAGGCTTAAGCTCGACCCCCGCCCGCTTCTTTCGGGAAGCGGGTTTTATTTTTTCGGCCCGTCCCTCCCTGGGTCTTTATTTCTGTCCTGTTCAAGTTGCCGACTATGCTCAAACGCCTTGCCTGGCTGGCGCTCTGTGTCTGCGCCCCGCTGTCCGCCGCGCCTCACGTCGACCCTCAACGTTTGCAGCAACTGGCCAACGATCGCTTCTGGATTTCCCTCGGCCACTACGAAACCGCCAAGCTCGGTGGCTGGCGCAGCTATGTCAGCGACAAGAAGTTCTTCCTCGCCCCCGACGGCAATGAACACCCCGACCATGAACTGGCCGCCACCGTGCAAGCGCTGTACGCCCCGGCCAGCCTCGGCGAACGACACGCACAATGCGTCTATCCGGCGCGCACGCGCTGGCTGAAAGCTCAGCTCAACCTCAGTGATCTGCCGACGCCCGATTGCGCCGAATTCAACAAATGGTTCAAGGACGTCTCGCCGCACAGCGCGGTGATGATCTTCCCGGCGGCTTACCTCAACAGCCCGTCGTCGATGTTCGGCCACACCCTGCTGCGTATCGATCAGGCTGACGTGCAGGCCGACAAGACCTCGCTGCTCAGCTACGCGATCAACTTCGGCGCCTACATCGAAGGCTCCGACAACAGCATCCTTTACGCCTGGAAAGGCTTGATGGGCGGCTACCCGGGGCTGTTCGCTCTGGTGCCGTATCAGGAAAAGCTCTCCGAGTACCGCAGCCTGGAGAACCGCGACCTGTGGGAATACCGGCTGAACCTGACGCAAGCAGAAACCGCGCGCATGGTCGAGCATGTATGGGAGTTGAAGCAGATCCAGTTCGACTATTTCTTCTTCGACGAAAACTGTTCGTATCGTCTGCTCGAACTGCTGCAAGTGGCGCGCCCGAGCCTGCGCCTGACCGAGCAATTCCCGCTGACCGCCATTCCCACCGACACGGTCAAAGCGGTGAAAGAAGCCGGGCTGGTGGAAAGTATCGAATACCGCCCGTCCCGCGAGCGTGAACTGCTCAGCCGCGCCGAGCCGTTGAGCAGCGACGAACAGCAATGGGTGCTGAAGGTCAGCGCCGATCAGCAGGTGCTGCAGGAGCCGACCTTCAAGGCCCTGCCTCGGGATCGCCAAGCGCTGATCATCGATGCCGCGTATCGCCTGGAGCGCTACCGCGCCAACGGTCAGGAACGTGATGCGCAACGGGCGCAGCGCAGCTTCGAACTGCTGCGGGCGATCAACAAGAACCCGGCACCGGAGTTGCAGATTCCCCAACCGGGCCTGCCGGAAGACGGCCACGAATCGCGCACCTGGCAGGCCGGCGTCGGCACCCGGGGCGATCGCGCCTTTGGCGAGTACGGCTTGCGCATGGCCTATCACGACCTCAACGACAACGCCGAAAGTTTCCCCCTCGGCGCACAGATTGAAATCCTGCAGATGAAGCTGCGTCAGTACGAAGGCAACCAGTGGCAGTTCCAGCAACTGGACCTGGCGACCATCCGTTCGCTGACCCCACGCAATGAGTTGCTGCAGCCACTGTCATGGCAAGTCACCGGTGGTCTTGAGCGCGTGCCGGGCAAGCACGATGACGAAACCCTGGTCAGCCACGTCAACGGTGGCGGTGGCGGCACCTGGCAACTGGGCGAAGACACGCTCGGCTTTGCCCTCGGCACCGTGCGCATCGAGCACAACAATGATTTCGCCGGGTTCGTCGCGCCGGCCAGTGGTTTCAACACCGGCGTGCTGTGGAAAAACCCGCTGGGCAATCTCAGCGTCGAGGCCAAGGGCGATTACTTCACCAACGGCGAAGTGCGCCGCAGCCTGAGCCTGAACCAGCAATGGGCGTTGTCGCGCAACCTGGGTTTGCGCCTGAGTGCGCAGCGTGAATTCAGTCATGTGGCGACCCCGGAAACCGAGGTAATGCTCGAAGTGAAGTGGTATCACTACTGATCTGAAGCCCAATCAGTAACCCTTGTGGGAGCGGGCTTGCTCGCGAAGGCGTCGTGTCAGGCGATTCAAATGTTGCCTGACACACCGCTTTCGCGAGCAAGCCCGCTCCCACAGGGGGCTCCGGTGTTCAACGAATTACTCACATGTCTTTCACCAACGCCCGACGAATCCGCTTCTAGACTTTCCCTATCAGCCGAGAGTCGGCGCGGGAGAGTGCGATGTGGCGGTGTGCGGGGCTGTTGGGTGTTTTGCTGTTTCTCGGGGGTTGCCAGACCACCCACGAAGACTTGATCGCCAAAGGTTATCCACCGGCCTTCGCCGACGGCTTTGACGATGGCTGCATCAGCGGACGACAGGCTGCCGGCTCGATCAGTGGCGAGTTTCGCAAGAACGTGCCGCGCTATCTCAAGGACAAGCAATACGCCGAAGGCTGGACCGACGGCTTCCGCCAGTGTCAGGCGATGCTGGAGAACAAGGATCGTGAAGCGTATCGCAACGAACACTGGGACGAACGCGAGCGCGCCTGGCAGCAGCAGAAAGATCAGGACGCCGGGCGGGCTTATCGCTCGCAATAGGTCGCTTCCAGACATCCAGTGAAACCAAACGTCGGCGACCATGGACCAATTCCTATAACAGGAGGACACCATGAGCCGCGCTTTCGTCAACGAAGACAACGCCGCTGCGCAAGCCGATCAGCCCGTCGAACGGCAGGTCAGCGCGCAGCCCAATTACGTCACACCGCAAGGATTGGCGCAGCTGCAGGCCAAGGTCGCCGAACTGCAAAGCCTGCACGCCGAGCAGTCGGCCAACGGCGAACAGGCCGACAAGCAACGGCTGGCAGATCTGGAACGGGATCTGCGCTATTTCAATCAGCGCCTCAGTAGCGCACAGGTCGCCGCGCCTGCGTCATCCACCGACAAGGTGCAGATCGGCAGCTGGGTGACCTACGCCGACGAACACAGCACCGAGCGTCGGGTGCAACTGGTCGGCGAAGATCAGGCCGACGCCAGCCAAGGCCTGATCAACTGGGGCTCGCCGCTGGGCCGGGCGCTGCTGGGGGCCCGGCTCAATGACGAAGTGTTGTGGCAACGCCCCGCCGGCGATCAGGTGATTGAAGTGATTCGCATCGAACCGGCCTAGACCACACCCTGAGCGAGCATCGCATCGGCCACTTTGACGAAGCCGGCGATGTTCGCACCTTTGACGTAGTTGATCCGCCCGTTCTCTTCGCCGTAATGCACGCAGGCGTGGTGGATCGACTGCATGATCGCGTGCAGCTTGCTGTCCACCTCCCCCGCCGTCCACAGCAGGCGCATGGCGTTCTGCGACATCTCCAGACAGCTCACCGCCACCCCGCCGGCATTCGATGCCTTGCCCGGGGCGAACAGAATGCCAGCGTCGATGAAGATATCCACAGCCTCCAGCGTGGTTGGCATGTTCGCGCCTTCGGCGACGCACACGCAGCCGTTGCGCAGCAGGGTGCGCGCGGCGTCGGCGTCGAGTTCGTTCTGAGTGGCGCATGGCAGCGCGATGTCGCACGGCAGCGACCACGGCAACTGCCCGGCGCGGAACTCCAGACCGAACGCCGCGGCCAACTCGCTGATGCGTCCACGCTTGACGTTCTTCAACTCCAGCAACGCCAGCCATTGCTCTTCGCTCAGGCCAGACTCGCAGTACAGCGTGCCTTCGGAGTCGGACAGCGAAATCACCTTGCCGCCGAGGTCCATGACCTTGCGCGCCGCGTACTGAGCGACGTTACCGGACCCGGAAATCGCCACACGCTTGCCTTCGACGGTCTGTTCGCGGCGCTTGAGCATTTCTTCAGCGAAATACACGCAGCCAAAACCGGTAGCTTCCGGACGAATCAGGCTGCCGCCATAGGTCATGCCCTTGCCGGTCAGGACGCTGGTGAACTGGTTGCTCAGGCGTTTGTACTGGCCGAACAGGAAACCGATCTCCCGCGCACCGACACCGATATCACCGGCCGGCACGTCGACGTCGGCACCGATGTGCCGGTACAGCTCGCTCATGAAGGCCTGGCAGAAACGCATGACTTCGGCGTCGCTCTTGCCCTTCGGATCGAAGTCCGAGCCACCCTTGCCGCCGCCCATGGGCAGCGAGGTCAGGGAGTTTTTGAAGGTCTGCTCGAAAGCCAGAAACTTCAGCACGCCCAGGTTCACCGAAGGATGGAAGCGCAAGCCGCCCTTGTACGGACCGATGGCGCTGTTCATCTGGATGCGGAACCCGCGATTGACCTGAACCTTGCCCTGATCGTCGACCCACGACACGCGGAACACCACCGCCCGCTCCGGCTCGCAGATGCGCTCCAGAATCCCTGAAGTCAGGTAATGCGGATTGGCTTCGAGAAACGGCCACAGACTGCGCAGAACTTCTTCGACGGCCTGGTGGAATTCGGGTTGATCCGGGTCGCGTTTTTTCAGCCGGGCGAGGAAGGATTCGACGGATTCGATCATGGGAAAAGTCTCGGCAAATTTATTGTCGTTGGAAGAGATTGAGCCGGACTGTAACAAACGAATTGCGCACAGGAACAGCGCAAAATGTCGCAGTTATGAAATTAAATGGTGCACAGGATATAAATCCCGACCCTTTTTCGGGATTTTTTGCACCTGAACAGGGAGTGCAGATCCAAGGCTTGCACCAACAGTTACACCACTATCGCGAGCAGGCTCACGCCTACACAGGGGAGCATTTCAAACGTGGGAGCGGGCTTGCTCGCGAAGGCCGCACCTCGGTCTTCCTGAAAAAAACGCAAAAAAAAACGGAGCCCGAAGGCTCCGTTTTTTCATGCCACCAGCCCGAATCAGGCCAGTTTCTTGTGGCGTACCCGGTGTGGCTGGGCAGCCGCTTCGCCAAGGCGTTTTTTGCGGTCGGCTTCGTACTCGGTGTAGTTGCCTTCGAAGAACACGGCTTGCGAGTCGTCTTCGTACGCCAGGATGTGAGTCGCGACGCGGTCCAGGAACCAGCGATCGTGAGAGATCACAATGGCAGCGCCCGGGAAGTCCAGCAGGGCTTCTTCCAGGGAACGCAGGGTTTCAACGTCGAGGTCGTTGGACGGTTCGTCGAGCAGCAGGACGTTACCGCCCTCCTTCAAGGTCAGCGCCAGGTGCAGACGACCGCGCTCACCACCGGACAGGTCCTTGACGAACTTCTGCTGATCGCCGCCCTTGAAGTTGAAGCGACCGACGTAGGTACGCGACGGAATCTCGTAGTTGCCAATGCGGATCTGGTCCGAACCGTCGGATATCTGCTGGAACACCGTCTTGCTGCCGTCGAGGTCTTCGCGGCTCTGGTCAACGCAGGCCAGTTGCACGGTTTCGCCGACTTCGATGCTGCCCGAATCCGGCGTTTCCTTGCCCATCAGCATGCGGAACAGGGTCGACTTACCGGCACCGTTACCACCGATCACGCCAACGATGGCGCCTTTAGGCATGGAGAACGACAGGTTGTCGATCAGCACGCGATCGCCGTAGCCCTTGGTGACGTTCTTGAACTCGATGACCTTGTCGCCCAGGCGAGGACCGGCCGGGATGTAGATCTCGTTGGTTTCGCTGCGCTTCTGGAATTCCTGCGACTGCATTTCTTCGAAGCGTTGCAGACGTGCCTTGGATTTCGACTGGCGGGCCTTGGCGCCTTTGCGCACCCACTCCAGCTCTTCCTTCATGGCTTTTTCGTGAGCCGACTGCTGCTTGGATTCAGCAGCCAGACGGTCGGATTTGGCTTCCAGCCAACCCGAGTAGTTGCCTTCATAAGGAATGCCCGCGCCGCGGTCGAGTTCCAGAATCCAGCCTGCAACGTTGTCCAGGAAGTAACGGTCGTGCGTGATCGCGACCACAGTGCCCGGGAAGTCATGCAGGAAGTGCTCAAGCCATGCAACGGAGTCGGCATCCAGGTGGTTGGTCGGCTCATCGAGCAGCAGCATGTCCGGGGCGGACAGCAGCAGACGGCACAGGGCCACACGACGTTTCTCACCACCGGACAGGTGTTCGACCTTGGCGTCCCAGGCCGGCAGACGCAGGGCGTCGGCCGCGACTTCCAGTTGACGCTCCAGGTTGTGACCATCGCTGGCCTGCAGGATCGCTTCGAGCTTGGCCTGTTCGGCAGCCAGCTTGTCGAAGTCGGCATCCGGGTCGGCGTAAGCGGCGTAGACCTCGTCCAGACGCGCTTGCGCATCCTTGATCACGCTGACTGCTTCCTCGACCACTTCACGCACGGTCTTGGTCGGATCAAGTTGTGGCTCTTGCGGCAGATAACCGATGTTCAGGTCCGGCATCGGACGGGCTTCGCCCTCGAACTCGGTGTCGACGCCGGCCATGATTTTCAGCAGCGTGGACTTACCCGAACCGTTGAGGCCGAGTACGCCGATCTTGGCGCCGGGGAAGAACGACAGCGAAATGTTTTTCAGGATTTCCCGCTTCGGCGGAACAACTTTGCCCAGCCGATGCATGGTGAATACGTATTGAGCCATGGAGAACCTTGGGTCAGTGACAGATGAATGATTGGAGCGCAGGCGATGCCCGGCCAGACCATGCGCGTCGTTCACTTAATGGTGATCAATGCGTGCGCGCTGAAAAAAGTCTGATTCTAGGAGCTGGAACGCTCCCGCGTAACCGGCAAAGCTACCTGAATGACCGGTGGCAGTCCAGCCGAGTGGGGCTGGCACTTCGCCACAACTCAAGGCATGCTAGCCGCCCTTCGGGCGTCCGGCTTATAGTGCACGTCGCGCCAGTCCAGCCAAACCGCAGGATTACAGCTTGTCCAATGTCACTCCGCCAGCCTCTGTGAGCAGCACCCAACCGGCGCCCGGCTCGCCCCTGCGCGGAACATTGAAAGGCGCACTGGCGACCCTCGTGCTGTTGTTGCTGGCACTGCTGTTCTGGCAACTGCTCGATCAACTGCGCGAAACCCAGAAAAACCAGCGCCAGTACACCATCGACTACACCGCCGACCTCGCCTCGCAGGTCAGCCTGAACATGTCGCTGAATGCGCAAATCGCCCTCAACCTGCTACCGATCGTCGAACAGCCACAGTCGTCCGACGAACAGCAGGCACTGCTGCGCAAGCTCCAGCAATCGCTGCCGGACCTGCGCAGCCTGGCCCTGCTCAGCCCCTCCGGGAAAATCATCAGCGACAGTGCCGGTGACAGCCACGACGCCGACTACCTCAGCGAACTGGTTCGCCGCAGCCGCGCCCAGGCGCATTACTTCAGCAACGCCGACGACGGTTCGGTGGTGCATCTGTTATTGCATCAGGCCAGTGGCAACACGCGCGGCTACTGGGCGTTGCGCCTGACCCCGACCTTCTTCGACTCACTGACCAAACAGGGCGAAACCGGCATCCGCCCGTTGTGGCTGGTGGAAAACCGCCTCAATCATCAGATCATCAGTCGCGACGAAGCACTGCCTGCGGCCAGGCCTGGCGTGCTGAGCCCGGACGACATGGCCAACACCGTGCTGACCGTGCCCCTGAGCAGCAGCGACTGGCAGTTGCGCGGGTTGTTCGACCGCCAGCGCGTACTCGAAGAACTGCTGCCGGCGTTCATCGGCAAATGTTTGCTGGGCCTGGCGTTCTCGTTGCTGCCGGTGATCGCCCTGCTCAACATGCGCCGCCGTCAGCGTCAGTTGCACGAAGGCCGCCGGCGCTATCAGGATATTTTCGAAGGCACCGGCGTGGCGTTGTGCGTGCTCGACCTGTCCGGCCTCAAGCAGGTGTTCGACAAGGCGCAGATCCAGACCAGCGACCAGCTCAAGGCCTGGCTCGACCAATCGGCCCAGCGCCAGCAACTGCTGCAAGAGCTGCGCGTCACCGAGGTCAACCAGGTGGCGCTGCAACTGCTCAACGTCAATTCCTGCGAGCACGCCTGGCAACTGCTGATCGACGGTCAACCGCACCACCAATGCGCTATCGGCAACCAGGTGCTCGACGCCGTTCTGCAGCAGCAAAAGCAGCTGGAACTGGAAATCAGGCTGCCAGACATCAACGGTCGCGACCAGCACCTGTGGCTGGTGCTGCGCCTGCCGCAGGAGCAGCACGACTACAAGGCTGTGATCCTCAGCATCAACGACATCACCAGCCGCAAGCTGATCGAGCTGTCGTTGCTGGAGCGCGAAGGCTTCTGGTCGGACGTGGTGCGTACCGTGCCGGATCATCTGTACGTGCAGGACGTGATCAGCCAGCGGATGATTTTCAGCAACCACCACCTCGGCCAGACCCTCGGTTACAACCGCACCGAACTGCACCAGATGGGCGAGTATTTCTGGGAAATCCTCCTGCACCCGGAAGACGCCGACTATTACCACCGCTCGCGGCAGATGCAGCGTCACGCCGGTTACAGCCAGTTGCTGCAATGCCAGCTGCGCTTCCGCCATCGCGACGGCAAGTGGCGGCGCTTCGACATCCGTGAGCAGGCGCTGGCCCGGGACAAGCACGATCAGGTCACGCGGATCATCGGCGTGGCCAAGGACATCACCGAGCAGATCGAAGCCAGCGAATCGCTGCGCGACAGTGAACAGCGCTACCGGATGCTCGCCGAAAGCATCAGCGACGTGATTTTCTCCACCGACAGCAAACTGTCGCTGAACTACGTCAGCCCGTCGGTGCAAGCGGTGCTGGGTTACGACGCCGAGTGGATTTTCCAGAATGGCTGGCAGTCGACCATCGCCAACCCGCAGCAGCTATCCGGCATCTACACCCTGATGGACCGGGTCAGCAAGGCACTGGACAAACCCGAGCAACTGGCCTTGTTGCGCAGTCAGGTACAGACACAACTGTTCCTGTTCGACTGCCTGCGCGCCGATGGCCGCAAGATCCCGATCGAGCTGCGTCTGGTGCTGGTGTGGGACGAGCACGGTGCGTTCGAAGGCGTGCTTGGCGTCGGTCGCGATATCAGCCAGCAGCGCCGTGCCGAGAAAGACCTGCGCATGGCCGCCACGGTTTTCGAGCACTCGACCTCGGCGATTCTGATCACCGACCCGGCCGGTTACATCGTCCAGGCCAACGAGGCGTTCAGTCGGGTCAGCGGTTACGCGGTGAGCGAAGTCCTCGACCAGTTACCGAACATGCTCACCGTCGACGAGCAACAGGACGCGCACCTGCGCTACGTGCTCAAGCAACTGCATCAGCACAGCACCTGGGAAGGCGAAGTCTGGCTCAAGCGGCGCAACGGCGAGCACTATCCGGCGTGGGTCGGCATCACCGCGGTGCTCGACGATGAAGGCGATCTGGCCAGTTACGTGTGCTTCTTCAGCGACATCAGCGAGCGCAAGGCCAGTGAGCAACGCATCCACCGCCTCGCCTACTACGACGCCCTGACCCACCTGCCGAACCGCACGCTGTTCCAGGATCGCCTGCACACTGCGCTGCAATCGGCCGAGCGGCAGAAGTCGTGGGTGGTACTGATGTTCCTCGATCTGGACCGTTTCAAACCGATCAACGACTCCCTCGGCCACGCCGCCGGCGACCGCATGCTCAAGGACATGGCCACGCGCCTGCTGGCCTGCGTCGACGATGACGACACCGTGGCGCGCATGGGCGGCGACGAGTTCACGCTGCTCCTGCAACACCGCTCCAGCCGCGAACTGGCGCTGAACCGGGCGATTCATGTGGCCGAGCAGATTCTCGCCAGCCTGGTCAAACCGTTCGTGCTCGAAGGCCGCGAGTTCTTCGTTACCGCCAGTATCGGCATCGCCTTGAGCCCTCAGGACGGCAACGAACTCAGCCAGTTGATGAAGAACGCCGACACCGCGATGTACCACGCCAAGGAGCGTGGCAAGAACAACTTCCAGTTCTATCAGGCCGACATGAACGCCAGTGCGCTGGAGCGTCTGGAGCTGGAAAGCGACTTGCGCCACGCGCTGGAGCAGAACGAATTCGTCCTGTACTACCAGCCGCAATTCAGCGGTGACGGCAAACGCCTGACCGGCGCCGAAGCGCTGCTGCGCTGGCGTCATCCGCGTCGCGGTTTGGTGCCGCCAGGGGATTTCATTCCGGTGCTGGAAGAACTCGGCCTGGTGGTGGATGTCGGCGACTGGGTGATCAGTGAAGCCTGCCGCCAGCTCAAGACCTGGCATCAGAACCGGGTGCGCGTTCCCAAGGTGTCGGTGAACATTTCGGCGCGGCAGTTCTCCGACGGTCAGCTCGGTACGCGCATCGCCACGATCCTCAAGGAAACCGGCCTGCCGCCGGCATGCCTGGAGCTGGAACTGACCGAAAGTATCCTGATGCGCGAAGTCAGCGAGGCGATGCAGATTCTCGCCGGGCTGAAGAACCTTGGCCTGAGCATCGCGGTTGATGACTTCGGCACCGGTTACTCGTCGCTGAACTACCTCAAGCAGTTCCCGATCGACGTGCTGAAAATCGACCGCACCTTCGTCGACGGCCTGCCGTCCGGCGAGCAGGACGCGCAGATCGCACGCGCGATCATCGCCATGGCCCACAGCCTGAACCTGGCGGTGATCGCCGAGGGCGTGGAAACCCATGAACAACTGGACTTCCTGCGCGAGCACGGTTGCGATGAGGTGCAGGGCTATCTGTTCGGCCGGCCGATGCCGGCGAGCCGGTTCGAGGCGCAGTTCAGCAATGATGCGCTGTTCATGTTCGACTGAGTTTTTGCGGTGCTGCCCATGACGCCTTCGCGAGCAAGCCCGCTCCCACCGTTGCCCGCATCGCCCTGAAGAACCCAGGTAATCATGGGAGTGGCCTGCTTGCACAGTTGACCGCATCTCTGCTGAAGAAACCGGGTTGAGTGTGGGAGCGGGCTTGCTCGCGAAAGGGCCGGCACCGACGCCTGAAGAATCTGCGGCGCTGCCATCGCCAGCAGGCTGGCTCCCACAAGGATTGATGCCGGTCAGGGAATTTGCAGGCTGTCGCGATTAATGTGGGAGCCAGCCTGCTGGCGATTGGGCCGGCAAAAGCACCGCACATCTGTCATGAACGCCACTTGTCTGCGACATGATGTCGTTTCATATGCCATCCAAAACCCATTGGGTTAGAATGCCCCCCTTTTCTGCCCCCGATCCTTGAGGACCGCCATGTTCAGCCGTGATTTGACTATTGCCAAGTACGACGCCGACCTTTTTGCCGCCATGGAGCAAGAAGCTCAGCGCCAGGAAGAACACATTGAGCTGATCGCTTCGGAAAACTACACCAGCCCAGCGGTGATGGAAGCTCAAGGCTCGGTCCTGACCAACAAATACGCCGAAGGTTACCCGGGCAAGCGCTACTACGGTGGTTGCGAGTACGTCGACGTTGTTGAGCAACTGGCCATCGACCGCGCCAAAGAGCTGTTCGGCGCCGATTACGCCAACGTTCAGCCACACGCCGGTTCGCAGGCCAACGCCGCGGTTTACCTGGCTCTGCTGCAAGGTGGCGACACCATTCTGGGCATGAGCCTGGCCCACGGTGGTCACCTGACCCACGGCGCCAGCGTTTCGTCCTCCGGCAAGCTGTACAACGCCGTGCAGTACGGCATCGACGCCAACGGCCTGATCGACTACGACGAAGTCGAGCGTCTGGCGGTTGAACACAAGCCGAAAATGATCGTGGCCGGTTTCTCTGCCTACTCGCAGATCCTCGACTTCCCGCGCTTTCGCGCAATCGCTGACAAGGTTGGCGCCTACCTGTTCGTCGACATGGCCCACGTGGCCGGTCTGGTCGCCGCTGGCGTCTACCCGAACCCGGTGCCTTTCGCTGACGTGGTCACCACCACCACTCACAAAACCCTGCGCGGTCCACGTGGCGGCCTGATCCTGGCTCGCGCCAACGCCGAAATCGAGAAGAAGCTGAACTCCGCCGTATTCCCGGGCGCCCAGGGTGGCCCGCTGGAGCACGTGATCGCCGCTAAAGCGATCTGCTTCAAGGAAGCGCTGCAGCCTGAATTCAAGGCCTACCAGGAACAAGTGGTGAAGAATGCCCAGGCCATGGCCGAAGTGTTCATCGAGCGCGGTTTCGACGTGGTGTCCGGTGGTACCAAGAACCACCTGTTCCTGCTGTCGCTGATCAAGCAGGACATCTCCGGTAAAGACGCCGACGCCGCGCTGGGCAAAGCGTTCATCACCGTGAACAAGAACTCCGTACCTAACGATCCACGCTCGCCGTTCGTCACCTCCGGCCTGCGCTTCGGTACCCCGGCTGTAACCACTCGCGGCTTCAAGCAAGCAGAGTGCAAAGAGCTGGCTGGCTGGATCTGCGACATCCTGGCTGACCTGAACAACGAAGCGGTGATCGACGCCGTTCGTGAGAAAGTCAAAGCCATCTGCAAGAAACTGCCGGTCTACGGCGCTTAATTGCGACGCTAAACCCGCAGCATGAAAAACCGGCCAGTGATGGCCGGTTTTTTTTCGCCTGCAGGAATACGATCCCCCCCTCTCTTCCGGGCTCATTACTTTCTGCAACTGGAACTTGAAACAAAAACTCAAGTAAAAACACGACCATCAACCAACTTAGTTGTTAGTGTTTGCCCGAGACAAACGAATAGCCCAGTAACAACTGGAAAACTCATAAACCAGCCTCTTAACAATTACTAAAACCATAACACTCAGAACTCAAGGAAGAGCTCATGACCACAAACAGGCAGAAATCCTTTATAGCAACACTGGAACTTGACCATCATGATCTGGATATCCTCGGGGCGTTATATGAAACATCAATCCTGCGCGCCGACACATCCTTTTCGGGTGGCTTTTATACCGGAGCATCCAGAAAATCCAATGACGCTCATCTACTGGGTCGCCGTCCGCACGGGGAAGTAAAAAATGCTCCGCCCATGACCATTTACTTCCGCTGCACCGATGACTATTACCACCTCTACATCCGATCCCACGCCACTCATACCGGCCATTGCATCAGCAAGGATGCCGCCGGCGTGCTGGGTGCCTTCTTGCCGGCAGGCGCCGACACCAGCTCTTTCAGCCTGCTGAGTCTGGACAATCGGACCATCACTCTTGAGGACATGGGCCATGATATCCAGCGGGTTCGGCTCAAGGCACGCAATGGCGAACAGATCAGCGCCGTTCGTCGCCGAGGCGCACCCTACAGCTACCTGGCCGGGACCAATAACGACGGAATTCCGTTCACGCTGCGAATCATGGAACGCAGCGCATCGTTCCTCAGTGATCCAGACGAAATCTGACAACACAAGCATTCGAATGCTTGCGCGCACTTGCGTCCAAGCGACTTATCTATTCGCCTTAAAAAAGAAAACACTTATGAGCACCGACCAGGAAAATTCTTTTACTGCAACCCTTAGCACTCGTTTTGGTTACCCTCACTTTCCGAAGTTGACCTATGGCAGGGCAATCAGTACTCCGCGCCCGGATTACGAGGCCTTTGCCTTCTCCCACCATTTAGATGTTTCACACTATTTGTTTCTCAAGCCCGATGTAGCGCCCGACGCCTTGACCTTTTATTTCAGGTGCCTCGACGATTATTACACCCTCTACATTTTCACACCGGGCGCGTATTACTACAGAACCATCAGCCGTGAAGAAAAAGACTTCTTGAATGCTTATTCAACCGAAGATGGAGATCAAACCACGTTCAACTTGCTGAACGCCAAAGGCAACATCATCACCCTCGATCAGATCGACACGGATACCCCCAGCGTCAGAATACAAACCCGAGGCGGCGCTCTGCTGTGCGCAGGGCAAAGTCGCAATAAACACGATCCCAAAGTGGGCACTTTCGTTCGCACCGATTTCAATCGCAGTGCAGGTGTTCTGGACTTCAAACTGAATATCCTGCAACGCAACGTGCCCTACTGAGCAGGTTCAAAACCAGTAGTCTCAGCACCAAACAGCCCGGCGAGCATGGCCGGGCTTCCGTCCTTTCGAACGTCTTTCCCGCAATCACTGAGCGGAGCACCACTGGTCAGACCGGTCATGCCATTTTTGTGTTTTCCCCTTGTATTCCAGAAAAACCCCAGCGTAGACTGCGCCTGCACTGGACATACCGGTAAGACCACAATAATTAAGTCCTGAATCTGATGTGCCCCGCACACGGCAGCCAGGACACCGACCAGGATTCCTCCCATGCTCAGATGGTGCTCGCGTTCAATCTTCCTCCAAGTGGTTCTCGGACTGGTGCTCGGCATCGTCTGCGGGCTGACCCTTCCTGAATACTCGGCCCAGCTCAAACCGCTCGGCGACGGCTTCATCAAACTGATCAAGATGCTTATCGGCCTGATCGTGTTCTGCGTGGTGGTCAGCGGTATCAGCGGTGCCGGCGACCTGAAGAAGGTCGGGCGCATCGGCCTCAAGTCGGTGATCTACTTTGAAGTGCTGACCACCATCGCGCTGGTGATCGGTCTGGTCTTCGCCTTCAGCACCGGGATCGGCAGCGGCGCGAATATCCATCTGGAGCAGCTTTCCGCCGCAGACATGGGCGACATCGCCGAGCGCGGCCAGCACATGCACACCACCACGCAATTCCTGATGGACCTGATCCCGACCTCGGTGATCGGCGCCTTTGCCGACAACAACATCCTGCAAGTGCTGCTGTTCTCGGTGCTGTTCGGCAGTGCATTGAATCTGGTCGGTGAAGCGGCTTCAGGGATCTCGCGCCTGATCAACGAACTGAGCCACGTGATCTTCCGGATCATGGGCATGATCGTGCGTCTGGCGCCGATCGGCGTGTTCGGCGCCATCGCTTTCACCACCAGCAAGTACGGCCTAGACTCGCTGCAACACCTGGGCAGTCTGGTCGGCTTGTTCTACCTGACCTGCATGGCCTTCGTCAGTGTGATCCTCGGTCTGGTGATGCGTGCCTCCGGCCTGCGCCTGTGGCCGTTGCTCAAGTATCTGCGCGAAGAGCTGCTGATCGTCATGGGCACCGCCTCCTCCGACGCCGTGCTGCCGCAGATCATGCGCAAACTCGAACACCTGGGCATCGGCAGCTCGACAGTCGGGCTGGTGATTCCCACCGGCTACTCGTTCAACCTCGACGGTTTTTCGATCTACCTGACCCTGGCCATTGTGTTCATCGCCAATGCCACCGGTACGCCATTGGCGATGACCGATCTGTTGACGATATTGCTGGTGTCGCTGATCACCTCCAAGGGCGCCCACGGCATTCCCGGTTCGGCATTGGTGATTCTCGCCGCGACGCTGACCGCGATTCCGGCGATCCCGGTGGTCGGGCTGGTGCTGGTGCTGGCGGTGGACTGGTTCATGGGCATCGGCCGGGCGTTGACCAACCTGATCGGCAACTGCGTCGCCACCGTCGCCATTGCCCGCTGGGAAAAGGACATCGATGTGCAGCGCGCGAACAAGGTGCTCAACGGCGAGCAGGGCTATACCTTTCAGCCGAGAAAACCGCTCGCCCAGGCGGCGGCCAAAGAATTCTGAATGACCGCCGTGCCTGCACCACCGCAGGCACGGCGCATGGAGCCAATACGTGATTACTACATCAACCGTCGTCAACTCAGTGGTAGAGAAACTGCGCGCCGCACTGGCCCGTGGTCAGTGGCGCTCCGGCGACATGCTGCCGGGCCAGCGCGAACTGGCCGAGCAACTGGGCATCAGCCGCCCGAGCCTGCGCGAAGCGGTGATCGTGCTGGAAACCCTCGGCCTCGTCCGCTCGATGCCGGGCAAGGGCGTGGTGGTGCTCGACGCCCAGCTCAGTGACAGCCAGAGCCACGACAGCGCTGTGGCCGGCGCCAGCCTCGAAGACGTGCTGCAACTGCGCTACACCCTTGAGCCGTTCATTGTCGGTCTGGTTGCGCAGTCAATCAGCAGCAAGGAGGTCGGGCAACTGCGCCTGACCCTGATGGACATGCGCGAAGCGCTTGAAGCGGGCGACAGCGAAGCCGGGGTCAGCGCCTACATCGCCTTCCACGAAGAGCTGTTCACTCTGACCTCGAACCCGATCTTCCAGAGCGTGGTGCAGCAAACCAGCAATGCCCTCAAGCAAAGCGCCGAAGTGCTGCGCAACTCGCCTGAGCACCTGGCCGAACGCCTTGAGGAAAACGAAGCCGTGGTGCGCGCAATCCGCAGCAAGAACAGCGCGCAGGCCAGTGCCGAAATGCGTCGGCACATCCTGCGCGAAGGCCAGCGGATGGGTATCGAATTGAATATTCCGGAAGACAACTTGAGCCACTGAATTTACTCACTCTGGAGACCGGCCATGAACAGCCTCGCCACGTCGTCGCACAATCGCCAGATGTCGACGGCCCTGCCCTTCTCCCGCCTGCACGCGCCGGTGGATGATCTGTATCCCCGGCTGTTCGATGCGATTCTCGAACAACGTCTCGATGCTGCCAGCCGCTTCACCGAAGACAGCCTCAAGCAAATGTTCGGCGTCAGCCGCGCGGACGTGCGTCGGGTGTTGACGCAGTTGTCCCATGAGCAAGTGATTGTGCTGCGTTCCAATCACCGGCCGCGGGTGGCTGCGCCCGATACAGAGCAGACGCGGCAGACCCTGCACGCACGACGCTTGACCGAGAACACGTTAGTGCGACTGGCGTGTCAGCACGCGCAACCTGATGACTTGAAACGCCTGCGCACATTGATCGAACGCGAGCGCCAGGCCGTGGATAAAGATCGACGCGCTGCGGCTATTCGCCTGTCCGGGGAGTTTCATCTGCAGTTGGCGAAGATGGCCGGAAATGCTCCGTTGGCGCATTTTCTTGGCAGCCTGGTACCGCTGACCTCATTGGCAATTGCGCGAAGCGAGTGTCAGACGCACAGCTGTTGCGCATGGCACGAGCATTTGGCGCTGGTAGAGGCGGTGGAACGAGGCGATGCTTCCAGGGCCGGGATGCTGATGAATCGGCATCTGGATCATCTTGAGCAGGCACTGCTGGGTTCAGAGCCTGGATATTGTGTTGTTGGTTAGGTCGCCTTCGCGAGCAAGCCCGCTCCCACAGTAGACTGCATTCCTCCTGACAGAATGCGGTCCACTGTGGGAGCGGGCTTGCTCGCGAAGAGGCCCTTCCAGCCGCCACAAATTCAGTTTTGCTGTGCAGCCACTCGGGCAAACCCCGCCCGAATCTTCTCTTCCGGCAGATCATCGGCAATAAACACAATCACACTTTCCCGCGCTTCACCCTCGGCCCATTCGGTATCCCAGTCGAAACCGTAAAGTTTCAACACACCCTGAAACACCAGCCGCCGATCCTCACCGGCAATGCTCAGCACACCCTTGTAACGCAGCAATTGCTTGCCATGCTCTTCGAGCAGCTCATTCATGAACTCGCTGAGTTGATCGATATCCAGCGGCTGTTCAGTGCGCAGCACCAGGCTGGAAATACGGTCGATCGAGGGCGCCTTGCTCACCGGTCGCAGGCTGACCCCGCCACCAAGATCGGCGTTGAGGTTGAAGCCACGCACATCGAGCAATTCCGCCAGATCGATGTTGCCATGCTCGACCACGCGAATCGGCGCGCGTCGGTTGATTCGCGTCAGACGTTCGCTCAGCGCGGTGAGTGTCGCCTCGTCCACCAGATCGGTCTTGCTCACCAGCAAGCGGTCGGCGAAACCGATCTGCGCCTGGGCGATGGTCTGGGTCAGGTGCAGATCGGCATGGGCGGCGTCGACCAGAGTGATGATGCCGTCGAGCAGATAGCGCTCGCGCAGTTCTTCATCGATGAAAAAGGTCTGCGCCACCGGGGCCGGATCGGCCAGCCCGGTGCACTCGATCACCAGGCGATCGAAAGCGATTTCACCGCTGTCCAGACGTTCGAGCAGCAGGTACAGGGCCTTGGTCAGATCGGTGTGAATGGTGCAGCAGACGCAGCCGTTGGCCAGGGTCATGACTTGCACCGGTTCGTCACCCAGCAACTGGGTGTCGATGCCCGCGTCGCTGAATTCGTTTTCGATCACGGCGATTTTCAGGCCGTGCTCGGCCTTGAGCAAATGGCGCAGCAAGGTGGTCTTGCCGGCACCGAGGAAACCGCTGAGTACCGTTACGGGTATGGGAGAGGACAAAACACGATCTCCTGAAAGAAACACAAAACAAATGTGGGAGCGGGCTTGCTCGCGAAGGGGTCGTGTCAGTCGACATCATTGCTCGATGACATACCGCGTTCGCGAGCAAGCCCGCTCCCACAGGGGATTACCTCAACCGTGCGCTGTCAGCTCAACAGCACTTTGGCCCACCCTTGCCGCCGTAACGCGCTTCCTGACGTTCGCGAAAGAACATCTCGTAGCTCATCACCGGTTTGTCCGGGTGTTTGGTTTGCATATGCTCGACATAGGTGTCGTAGTCGGGCATGCCGACCATCAGACGCGCGGCCTGACCGAGGTATTTACCGAGGCGACTCAGGTCATTGAACATGGTGCAATCCTCTGGTTACGCGTCCGGCAGAGCCTGGAATGGCGATTCTTTATCCGTACGCTCTTTTTTGCCCCAGGCGGCGATGCCGACCTTGAGCGCATAGAACAGGATGCTGAAGACCACGAACAGGAACAGCGCGGTAAGCGTTGCGTTGGTGTAGGCGTTGAAGATCACGTGCTGCATCTGGTCGATGCTCTTGGCCGGCGCGAGGATCTGACCATTGGCCAGGGCATCGCTGTATTTCTTGGCCAGCGACAGGAAGCCGATCGCCGGGTTGGCGTCGAACAGCTTGATGAAGCCTGCGGTGGTGGTGCAGATCAGCAGCCAGGCCGCTGGCAGCAGGGTCACCCAGATATAGCGTTGACGCTTCATTTTGATCAGCACAACGGTGCCGAGCATCAGCGAGATACCGGCCAGCATCTGGTTGGAGATACCGAACAGCGGCCACAGGGTGTTGATGCCGCCCAGTGGATCGATCACGCCCTGGTACAGCAACCAGCCCCACATCGCCACACAACCGGCGGTGGCGATCAGGTTGGCGGTCCACGATTCGGTGCGTTTCAGCGCTGGAACGAAGGAGCCGAGCAGGTCCTGCAGCATGAAACGTCCGGCACGGGTGCCGGCGTCCACAGCTGTGAGGATGAACAGCGCTTCGAACAGGATCGCAAAGTGGTACCAGAACGCCATGGTGTTTTCACCCGGCAGGACACTGTGCAGGATCTGCGCAATCCCGACCGCCAGCGTCGGCGCACCGCCGGCACGGGCCAGGATAGTGGTTTCGCCGATGTCGTGAGCCACTGCTTGCAGCGCCTCAGGCGTGATCGCAAAACCCCAGCTGCTGACCATCTGCGCGACCGATGCCACGTCACCACCGACCACGGCGGCCGGGCTGTTCATGGCGAAGTACACGCCTGGCTCGATTACCGAAGCGGCAACCATCGCCATGATCGCCACGAACGATTCCATCAGCATGCCGCCGTAACCGATGTAACGGGCATTGGTTTCGTTATCCAGCAGCTTCGGCGTGGTGCCGGAAGCGATCAACGCGTGGAAGCCGGACACCGCACCGCAAGCAATGGTGATGAACAGGAACGGGAACAGACCGCCTTTCCATACCGGGCCGGTGCCGTCGACGAACTGGGTCAGCGCCGGCATTTTCAGCTCGGGCATGGTCACCAGAATGCCAATCGCCAGAGCGATGATGGTGCCGATCTTGAGGAATGTGGAGAGGTAGTCACGTGGCGCGAGGATCAGCCACACCGGCAATACTGCCGCGACAAAACCGTAGCCGATCAGCATCCAGGTGATTTGAATACCGGTGAAGCTGAACGCCTTGGCCCATACCGGATCAGCCGCAATCTGCCCGCCCAGCCAGATCGAACCGAGCAGCAGCAACACGCCGATTACCGAGATTTCACCGATGCGGCCCGGGCGGATGTAGCGCATGTAGATGCCCATGAACATCGCGATCGGGATGGTCGCCATCACGGTAAAGATGCCCCACGGGCTCTCCGCCAGCGCCTTGACCACGATCAACGCCAGCACAGCGAGGATGATGATCATGATCAGGAAACAGCCGAACAGCGCAATGGTGCCAGGCACGCGGCCCATTTCTTCACGCACCATGTCGCCCAGGGAACGGCCGTTGCGACGGGTAGACATGAACAGGACCATGAAGTCCTGCACTGCACCCGCCAGCACCACCCCGGCAATCAGCCACAGCGTGCCGGGCAGATAGCCCATCTGCGCCGCCAGCACCGGCCCGACCAGAGGTCCTGCGCCGGCGATCGCCGCAAAGTGGTGACCGAAAAGAATGTGTTTGTTGGTTGGAACGTAGTCCAGACCGTCGTTGTTGAGCACGGCGGGGGTGGCCCGACGCGGATCGAGTTGCATCACATTGTTTGCGATGAACAGGCTGTAGTAACGGTACGCAACCAGATAAATGGCCACTGCCGCGACCACGATCCACAAGGCGTTGATCGCCTCTCCTCGGCGCAATGCCACTACGCCCAGGGCGCACGCTCCTACGATTGCCAGCACTAGCCAGGGTAAGTGGCGCAGCAGGCTATTATTATTTTTCATTTTATTATTCCAGCCAGGGTGGACAAGAAAGACAGCCACCCCGAGTTTAGCGCTACTGGCGGCAAAGACCATACCCCGACATTGGTCTAGACGCCCGTATGCACTGGCACGGTTGAAGAATGCGGGTCTATAGTCAGCGAACCTTTGGAGGATTGCGCCATGAGCGAGCACCCAGCCAACCGTCGTCGCTTCAAACGTATTGCGTTCGATGCCAGAACCGAACTGAGTCAGGGGCAATACATCTGGCCGGTGAAGCTGATCGATCTGTCACTCAAGGGGCTGTTGATCGAACGACCGGAGCCTTGGCTTGGGGATAAGGAGCATGATTTTCATGTCGACATTCATCTGAGCGATGACGTGGATATTCAGATGGATGTGCACCTGGCCCATGAAGATCACGGGCAACTGGGATTTGTCTGCCGGCATATCAGCCTGGAATCGATCCAGTGCCTGCGGCGCTTGATCGAGCTGAATCTGGCAGATGAGGCCGAGCTGGAGCGCGAATTGGGCGCCCTGATCGAAATCTAGAACCCGCCAGATCAAATGCAGGCTCACTCTTACAACGGCACTGTGTTACTCGAAGAGTGCGTCGAGGGCCTGTTCGAGGCGGGTCACCGCGATGATCTGCAACCCCGGCGGCGCCTCTTTCGGTGCGTTGCCCTTGGGCACGATTGCCCGTTTGAAGCCATGCTTGGCCGCTTCCTTCAAGCGCTCCTGGCCACTCGGCACCGGACGTACTTCGCCGGACAAGCCCACTTCACCAAACACCAGCAGATCATGCGGCAACGGCCGGTTGCGCAGGCTCGACATCACCGCCGCCATCAGCGCCAGATCAGACGCCGTTTCCAGCACCTTCACCCCGCCCACCACGTTGAGGAACACGTCCTGGTCGTGGGTCGGAATGCCGCCGTGGCGGTGCAGGACCGCGAGCAGCATCGCCAGGCGGTTCTGATCCAGGCCCAGGGTCACCCGACGCGGGTTCGCCAGATGGCTGTCATCGACCAGCGCCTGCACTTCCACCAGCATCGGCCGGGTGCCTTCCCATGTCGCCATGACCACGCTGCCCGGAACTTCTTCCTGCGCACGGGTGAGAAAAATCGCCGACGGGTTGGAGACTTCTTTCAAACCCTTGTCGGTCATGCCGAACACACCGAGTTCGTTGACCGCGCCGAAACGATTCTTCACCGCACGCAGCAAACGCAGACGCCCGTCCGATTCGCCTTCGAAATACAGCACGGTATCGACCATGTGCTCCAGCACCCGTGGGCCGGCGAGCGCACCTTCCTTGGTGACGTGACCCACGAGGAAAATCGCCGTACCGCTCTGTTTGGCATAGCGCACCAGCAGCGCCGCACTTTCGCGCACTTGCGAGACGCCACCGGGGGCTGACTGCAATTGTTCGGTGAAGATGGTCTGGATCGAGTCGATCACCATCACCTTGGGTTTTTCCTGACGGGCAGTGGCGATGATCGTTTCGATACAGGTTTCGGTCATCACCCGCAGTTGGTCCTGCGGCAGCCCCAGGCGTCGGGCGCGCATGGCCACTTGCTGCTGCGATTCTTCACCGGTGACGTACAGCGCCGGCATGCTCTTGGCGAGATTGCACAGGGTCTGCAATAGAATCGTCGATTTGCCGATGCCCGGGTCCCCCCCGATCAGCACCACCGAACCATCGACCAGACCACCACCGAGCACCCGGTCCAGCTCACCGGACGCGGTCGAGAAGCGCGGAATTTCCTCGATGCTGACTTCGGCCAGCGTCTTGATCTGCGCCTGCTGCCCGGCCCAGCCGGTACGACCGGTGGGCGCCGTGGCACCGCCGCTCTCGATCATGGTTTCGGTCAGGGTGTTCCAGGCGCCGCACTCGCCGCACTGGCCCGCCCACTTGGGAAAGGTTGCGCCGCACTCGGTGCAGCCGTACATGCGCTTGGCCTTGGCCATCTGGATCCCCCGGCAAAAACCGCGATGATAACGCAGCCGCCGCTCAGCGCGGCGCGGCGGTATGGATTTCGCCGTTGGCCAGACGCACGGCGCTGTTGCCCAGCGGATCTTCGGCATTGAGGTCGGCACCCTTGGCCTTGAGCGCATCAAGCAGTTCGAGCCGCTTGAACAAGCCGGCATACATCGCGGCAGTTTGTCCCGCGCCGTTGCGCTGATCGGGGCTGCAATCGGTAGCCATCAGCCGCCGAGCGATCTGGATCTCACCCTTGAAAATCGCCCCCATCAACGCCGTGTTGCCACGTTGATCCTGCGCGCAGGCATCAGCACCCGCCGCCAGCAAGTGGTCCACGGCGGCGCCCTGGCCGTGATACGCCGCCAGAATCAGCGCGGTGTAGCCCTTGCTGTCACGGGTATCGAGGGCGTAACCGGATTCGATAAAGGTCTCGAGCATTGGCACGTCACCGCGCCGGGCGGCATCAAAGTAGTAATCCTGCAACTGAACCTTGATCGCCTCAGGGCTTTGCCCGGCCTGTGCAGTAAGGGACAGACAGCCGAGCAACAGTAAAAGACAAGGACGCATATGTACTCTCCTTGGGCAAAGCGGGGCCTGAATCAGGCCCCGCTTTGCAGGGCGTCGAGATCAGTCGACCAGTTTCGCTGCCAGTGCCTTGACCCGGCTCAGGTCGCCCTTGGCCACGTTGGTCACGCCGGTCCCGTATTCCGGATCGGCCTTATAAAGAAAGGACAGGATGATGTGCTTGCTCTCGTCATCGGTGGTCGCCAGCGAGCCGCCGAAGCTGTCGATCAGGTCCTGACGCTCCTGCTTGCTCAACGAGCGATACAGATCACCGGCCTGCTTGAAGTTCTGCTCACGCTGGATCTTCGCCTGTTGCGTGCTGCCCGATAGCGCCAGCTCGCTGTAACGCGCACTTTGCGGCTCTTCGCGCGGTTGCAGACGGCTCGGCTGATAGTTCACACCAGACTGGGTGCCACCGACGTTCATCGCACCGTCCTGATTGCCATTGTTGACGGCAACTTTCGGCGCATTGATTGGCAGTTGCAGAGCATTGGCGCCCAGACGATACATCTGCGTATCGGCATAAGAGAACACTCGGCCTTGCAACAGACGATCTTCGGAAGGTTCGATACCCGGTACAACATTGGCCGGAGCCATGGCCACTTGTTCAGTTTCCTGGAACACATTCGCCGGGTTACGGTTCAACACCATTTGTCCAACTTTCCGTTCCGGAACATTGGGCCAGATCTTGGTCGCGTCCAATGGATCGAAATCAAACTTGGACAGATCTTGCGGATTCAGCACCTGGATGTACAAGTCCCACTTAGGGAAATTGCCTTTATTAATGTTGGTTACCAGGTCATTGGTCATATGACTGTAGTCTTGACCCTGAACCGTTGCGACTTGTTTTGGCGAAAGGTTTTTAATGCCCTGCAAACTCTTCCAGTGAAACTTCACGTAGTGAACTTCACCTTTGGCATTGACCAACTTGTAGGCGTGTACACCATTGCCATCCATCTCCCGATAACTGGCCGGCGTGCCCGAGTTCGAGTAGAGCTCGGTCAGCGTTCGAGTGGCCTCCGGTACATGTGAGAAAAAGTCGAAACGGCGCGAGTCATCATCAAGGTTGGTCCGTGGATCGGGCTTGAACGCATGCACCATGTCCGGGAACTTGATCGCATCGCGAATGAAAAACGTCGGGAAGTTGTTGCCAACCAGATCCCAGTTGCCATCGGCGGTGTAGAACTTGGTGGCGAAACCCCGCGGATCACGCAGGGTTTCCGGGGAGTGGTTGCCGTGCACCACTGCGGAGAAACGCACGAACACCGGCGTCACCTGGCCTGCGGCAAACACCTTGGCCTTGCTCAGGTCACTGAGGTCGTTGGTCACCGTGAAAGTACCGTGGGCACCAGTGCCGCGTGCATGTACCACGCGCTCGGGAATGCGCTCACGGTCGAAACGTTGCAGCTTCTGGATCAGTTGCACGTCCTGCAGCAGCACCGGGCCATTGGCGCCAGCCGTTTGCGAGTTCTGGTTGTCGCCGACCGTTGCGCCGTTGTCCCGGGTCAGGGGCGCGGCATGCACGGAGAAGGTCAGCAGGCTGGCGGTCAGTACGCCAAGGGTGCGGCGATGGGGAAAAGCCCCCAGTCCAAGAGTGGAATTCATATCAGGTTCCTCTGGTTCTTTTGGGCGCATCCAGGTGCGCCAAACAGAGGCTAGAGCGCTATGTCCGCGAACATAAATAGAAAGTTCGTAACTCGACGATTGAAAATTTTGGCTTCCCGATCAGCGAGTTACGGCGTATTTCGCGCGCGATTAGTGGCACTTTGCAAACTAATCGTCGATTCATGTGTCGATAAAAACGGGCATTGTAAGAAGGTGTTTCGCGCAGGACGCGTTTTGCTGATTTACACTGCGTACACCAACCTCATCTGTAACAAGGAAATAACCTATGGGCGTGCTAAGTGAGTTCAAGGCCTTCGCGGTCAAAGGCAATGTGGTCGACATGGCCGTCGGTATCATCATCGGTGCCGCCTTCGGCAAAATCGTTTCGTCGTTTGTCGGTGACGTGATCATGCCGCCAATCGGCCTGCTGATCGGTGGGGTGGACTTCAGTGATCTGGCCATCACGCTAAAAGCCGCCGAGGGCAGCGCCCCCGCAGTGGTCATGGCTTACGGCAAATTCATCCAGAGCATTCTGGACTTCGTGATCGTCGCTTTCGCGATTTTCATGGGTGTCAAAGCCATCAACCGCCTGAAACGCGAAGAAGCCGTGGCCCCTTCCCTGCCACCGGTTCCGACCAAGGAAGAAGAGTTGCTCGGCGAGATCCGCGATCTGCTCAAAGCCCAGAACAACCGGCCTTGACGGCTGCATAAATGAAAACGGCGCCTGATGGCGCCGTTTTTCTACCAGTAGTTTTCCACCGCCACCTGCCCCGGCCGCCGCGTGAGGCTCAGGCTCATGTGGCGTTTTTTCAACAATGCCCGGGTGTCATCGATCATCTGTGGATTGCCGCAGAGCATGACGCGCGAATGCTCTGCGGTCAGTTCCACGCCCGCGACGCGTTCCAGTTCGCCGCTTTCGATCAGGTCGGTGATACGCCCGTGCAACGCGCCAGGAGCATGTTCGCGGGTAACCGTGGGGATGAATTGCAGTTTATGGGCGTGCTCTGCCAGGTAATCACGCTGGGCCAGTTCGGCGATCAGCGATTGATAGGCCAGCTCCCGCGCTTCACGCACGCTGTACACCAGGATGATTCGCTCAAACTTTTCCCACACTTCGAAGTCCTGCAGGATCGACAGAAACGGTGCGACTCCGGTCCCTGTGGATAACAGCCACAGATCCCGGCCATCGACAAAACGATCCAGCGTCAGGTAGCCAAAGGCCTGGCGATCCACCAGCAAAGTATCGCCCGTCTGCAAACGGCTTAGTTCACTGGTGAATTCGCCCCCGGGCACCACGATAGAGAAGAATTCCAGAAATTCGTCAAACGGTGACGAGACCATCGAATAGGCACGCCACACCGTGCTTCCATCGGTTTTGGTGACACCCAGGCGGGCGAACTGACCCGCGCGGAATCGAAAACCGGCGTCACGGGTGGTACGCAGGGTAAACAGGCTGGAGGTCAAGGGCTGCACGTCGAGCAAGGTCTGGGCGGTAAATTTCTCTGCGCTGACAGTCATGGGCCACTCCACTGAAAGGACCCTGCCAGTTTCGCGCAAACCGACACCCTAAAAAACCACTACTTTTTTAATGTCTTTTCATTTATCGAAACAAATGAGAAACAACACCAGATACAACTAATGAAAAAACATTCATATTTTCAACCAGATTTACATGTCACCTCGAATACAATGCTCTATTCCGGGCTAATTACTTTCTTACAACTAAATCTCACTCAAAATAGCAAAAAAATTCAACGCCCATTGTAAGACATGTCCTACACTCGGCTCCGTGCAGGATCCTTTGGATCCAAACCTGCACCCCGTAACGACTCATGGAGCGTTTGTGATGGAAATGTGGAAGGAGTCGCAATTAAAGCAACTGACTTTCGCAAGAGAAATAGAGACTGCTTATCCGATATTGTTGCGATTTGCCCAAAACATTGGCTTCAATTTTTGTGCTATCTCATTGACATCAAACAATCGGAACGCCGACTTTAAAATCTTGCAAATCAACAACTACCCCAAAGAGTGGAACCAACTCTACGAAAATGAAAGCTACAGAAAAGTTGATCCGGTAGTCACCCATTGCAATCGCTCCATGCTGCCCATTGTCTGGACCGAAGAACTGTTTTCGCCAACCCCACTGCTGTGGGACGCTCAACAGGTGCATGGATTGAGACATGGCTGGTCCCAGTCTTTCCACCATGAAGCCACCGGATTGTGCAGCATACTCAGTCTCGCCAGAAAAAATGGCGCACTGACCCCGCTCGAGTTGTACGAGCATTTTGGCTACATGTTCTACGCCACCAGCCATCTGAGTGATCTATTCGCCAAAACCCTGCCCAAACCGCCCAAAAAACCCGAACACCCGCACCTCTCACCGCGCGAACTGGAAGTGCTGAAGCTCTCGGCACTCGGCAAAACGGCCTATGAAATTGCCAGGATCCTCTGTCTGAGCGAGCGGACCGTGAATTACCACGTGCAAAACGTGATCCTCAAATTAAACGTCTGCAACAAGATTTCCGCCGTCATTGCCGCCAGCCGCTGCGGTCTTCTCGACGCGCCCACCCCGTAAAAGCTGCAAGTATTTCGACGTAAAAAAACGTACCATTTGCGACCTTCCTGAGTGATGACGTCAAACGTCGTATTCCACTCGGACGGTTCCGCTGCGCAACACTCCGGGCTGCGGGCCACCCGTTGATTAACCAGAGTTCCCGCATCATGCCTTTGCTCGACACGCCCTTCGCCCAACTCGACCTGATCCGCCAGCCCGAACAGCAGAATGAACCGCTGCAAGCATTCGATGCGGCTGACGAATACCTGCTCAATCACCTGGCCACGCAGCAACCGGCGGCAGACACCCGGGTGTTGGTACTCAACGACAGCTTTGGGGCGTTGGCAGCAAGTCTGGCAGGCAAGGTTCAGGTCAGCAGCAGTGGCGATTCGTTTCTGGCGTTCCAGGCACTGGAAAAGAATCTGGTGCGCAATGGCCTGGCATTCGATGCGGTGCGCGGCATTGCAGCCAGTGAACCGTTGGTCGGTCCGTTTGACCGAGTGCTTATTCGAGTGCCCAAGACCCTCGCGTTGCTGGAAGAACAACTGATTCGCCTGCAAGGGCAACTGGCGCCCGGTGCCGAAGTGGTGGCGGCAGCCATGGTCAAGCATCTGCCACGTGCAGCCGGCGACCTGCTGGAGCGTTACATTGGCCCGGTACAGGCTTCGCTGGCAGTCAAGAAGGCTCGCCTGCTGATCGCCACGCCCGAGGCCAAAGCCGCGGCGACCTCGCCCTATCCTTCACGCTACCGGCTCGACGAGCCAGCCATCGAGTTGCTCAACCACGCCAACGTATTCTGCCGCGAAGGGCTGGATATCGGCACCCGAGCCTTTATCCCGCATCTGCCGAAGAACCTTGGCAGCGCTCGCGTCGCCGACCTCGGTTGTGGCAACGGCGTGTTGGCCATCGCCAGTGCCCTGCAGAACCCTGATGCGCAATACACGCTGGTCGACGAATCGTTCATGGCCGTGCAATCGGCCGCTGAAAACTGGCACGCTGCGCTCGGCGAACGCGAGGTGATCGTGCGTGCCGGTGATGGTCTGGCCGGGCAAGAGCCGCAATCGCTGGACGTGGTGCTGTGCAACCCGCCGTTCCATCAACAGCAGGTGGTCGGCGACTTCCTCGCCTGGCGCATGTTCCAGCAGGCGCGTGAGGCGCTGGTGGTGGGCGGTGCGCTCTACATTGTCGGCAACCGTCACCTGGGTTATCACAGCAAACTGGCTCGGCTGTTCCGTGGCGTCGAGCAAGTGGCGGCAACCCCTAAATTCGTGATTCTCAAGGCGCGCAAGTAAACGCCAGGCAAAAAAAAACCCTCCGCGGTACAGAGGGTCATAAATCCGTGCCCAAGGGCAACGGGACGGGATGTATCAGTGCGTGGTCAGTCCGGCCGCGTTCATGAACATGCGCATCAGGCTCGCTGCAATGAACAGCGCACCGACGCTACCGATCCAGATCAGGGCCAACCAGCCGAGCCGCTGCCACAGCGGCTTTTTTTCGGCCTCTTCAATCTCGTGCAGGGAATGTTTGCCGCTCATTGCATCGTTCCTCCGTCAGGCGATGGCGTCACTGGCGACACCATCGCGGGCAGGCTCGCTCACACTGGGTGAGCAGAGCGCAGATCAGTGGTAACCGTCTTCATGAGTGACCTTGCCGCGGAACACGTAATAGCTCCAGAAGGTGTAACCCAGGATAAACGGGATGATGAACAGCGTACCCACCAGCATGAAGCCCTGGCTCTGCGGTGGTGCGGCGGCGTCCCAGATCGAGATCGACGGCGGCACGATGTTTGGCCACAGGCTGATGCCCAGACCGCTGTAGCCGAGGAAAATCAGCACCAGGGTCAACAGGAACGGCATGTAGTTGGCATTGCGCGCCACCGCGCGGATCAAGCCATACATCGTGACCAGCACCAGAATCGGCACCGGCATGAACCAGAACAGATTCGGTGTGCTGAACCAGCGCGTGGCGATTTCCGGGTGCGCCAGCGGCGTCCACAGACTGACGATGCCGATCACTGCCAACAGCACGAACGCCAGCGGTCGCGCCAGATTGTGCATCTGCTCTTGCAGCTTGCCTTCGGTCTTCATGATCAGCCAGGTGCAGCCGAGCAAGGCGTAAGCCACTACCAACGCAGCCCCGCAGAACATCGTGAACGGCGTCAGCCAGTCCAGTGAGCCGCCGGCGTATTGCCGATTGACCACCGGCAAGCCGTCAATGAACGCCCCCAGTGCCACGCCCTGGAAGAACGTCGCCGCCACCGAACCACCGATGAACGCCTTGTCCCACAGGTGACGCTTGTCGTCCTTGGCCTTGAAGCGAAACTCGAACGCCACACCACGGAAAATCAGGCCGATCAGCATGAAGATCAGCGGCAGGTACAGCGCCGAGAGCACCACCGAATAGGCCAGCGGGAACGCGCCGAACAACGCCGCGCCGCCCAGTACCAGCCAGGTTTCATTGCCGTCCCACACGGGGGCGACGGTGTTCATCATCACGTCTCGGTCGGTCTTGCCCGGGATGAACGGGAAGAGAATCCCGATCCCCAGGTCGAAGCCGTCCATGACCACGTACATCATGATGCCGAAGATGATGATCACGGCCCAGATCAGCGGAAGATCAATACCCATGATTCAAATCTCCTTGGTCAGGCTGGGGCGATGGTCTGCGTCGGCACCGTCGTCGTCGGCAGCGGACATCGGCCGGGCCGGAGTGCGTTTCTGGCCGGGACCACCGTCGTTGGTTTCCTTGCCCTCATCGGTTTTCGGCCCTTTGCGCACCAGACGCATCATGTAGCCCAGACCTGCACCGAATAGCGCGAAATACACCACGACGAACATGATCAGGGTGATGCTCATCTGCATGAAGCTGTGGTTGGAGGACGCATCCGCCGTGCGCATCAGCCCGTAGACCACCCACGGCTGACGACCGATCTCGGTGGTGAACCAGCCGGCGAGGATCGCGATCAGGCCGGACGGCCCCATCCACAGCGCCAGGTACAGGAACGGCCGTGAGGTGTAGAGCGAATCGCGCTTGCGCAGCCACAGGCTCCACAGACCGGTGAAGATCATCAGGAAACCGAGGCCGACCATGATCCGGAACGACCAGAACACAATGGTCGAATTCGGCCGGTCTTCAGGCGGGAACTCCTTGAGCGCCGGCACCTGCTTGTCCAGCGAGTGAGTCAGGATCAGGCTGCCGAGATACGGGATCTCCACGGCGAACTTGGTTTTCTCCTCTTTCATGTCCGGCCAGCCGAACAGGATCAACGGCGTCGCTTCGTTGCCGACGTTTTCCCAGTGGCCTTCGATCGCAGCGATTTTCGCCGGCTGATGCTTGAGGGTGTTGAGGCCATGGAAGTCACCGATCACCGCCTGGATCGGCGCGACGATCAGCGCCATCCACATCGCCATCGACAGCATGGTGCGGATCGCCGGGTTGTCCTTGCCGCGCAGCAGGTGCCAGGCCGCCGACGAGCCGACGAAGAAGGCCGTGGCAACGAACGCAGCGGTCGCCATGTGCATCAGTCGATACGGGAACGACGGGTTGAAGATGATTGCCAGCCAATCGGTCGGGATCACCTGGCCATTGATGATTTCGAAGCCTTGCGGCGTCTGCATCCAGCTGTTGGAGGCGAGAATCCAGAACGTCGAGATCAGCGTGCCAATGGCCACCATTACCGTGGCGAAGAAGTGCAGGCCGCGCCCGACCTTGTTCCAGCCGAACAGCATCACTCCGAGGAAACCGGCCTCAAGGAAGAAGGCCGTGAGCACCTCGTAGGTCAGCAACGGCCCGGTGACGGAACCGGCGAAGTCCGAGAAGCGGCTCCAGTTGGTGCCGAACTGGTAGGCCATGACCAACCCTGACACCACACCCATGCCGAAATTGACGGCGAAGATCTTCGACCAGAAGTGGTAGAGGTCTCGGTAGGTGTCGTTATGGGTTTTCAGCCACAAGCCTTCGAGCACCGCCAGGTAACTCGCCAGACCAATGGTGATGGCCGGGAACAGGATGTGGAACGAGATGGTGAACGCGAACTGAATTCGGGCGAGATCGAGTGCCTCTAAACCGAACATATGGCTTCCTCTGTCAGGTAATACCGGCGTTGGGGCTCGTGGCCCCTGTACCTACTGCCCCCACGGATATGGAGTGCGGCGAATTCTGATTCGTTCTTTTTTAACAGCCATCGCAACGCAGGGAGTCTGGCCAACGGGCCACCAGACCATGGCCCGGGAGGGTCTTGATCTGGATCAAGCAACGTTGAAAGAGTAGTCCCATTTCCGACGAAGAACCGCGTGGTCGTTTGCCGCGTGACAAGTTGCCTCAGGATTGGGGAAATGATCTGAAATACATTCCCTGAGACAGCGCGATCCCTTGTGGTGAGGGGATTTATCCCCGATGGGCTGTGGAGCAGTCCTTGGATGCATCCCTCCAGGCTGCGTCTTCTGGTCGCTTCGTCGATTTTTTACGACTGCTGCGCAGCCGATCGGGGATAAATCCCCCCGCCACAGCGAAATGAGGCGTGCCGGGCACGATAGATGTTTGGCTAACTAAATTTTTTGTCATAGCAACTTCCTGTTACAGACTGGTGATAACCTCGCCATTCCCCTCGAGCCAGACCTGCCTTCAGATGCCCAGCCAAGAGCCCCTGCTGTTACGTCACCACCGTCCGTTTCTCGCGTTCTGGTTTGCACGAATCTTTACTGCCAGCGGTTTTCAGATGCTCACTGTGGCGATCGGCTGGAATCTGTATCAGTTGACCGGCAACGTACTCGACCTGGGTCTGGTCGGTCTGGTCGAGTTCGCGCCACGGGTACTGTTCATGCTGCACACCGGGCATGTCGCCGACCGCTATGATCGGCGCCGGGTCGCGGCCATCTGCCAGTCGTTGCAGGCGTTGATCGCCCTGGCACTGGCAATTGGCAGCGCCACCGATCACATCACCCGGGAAATGATCTTCATCCTCGCCTTCCTGCTCGGCGGCGCGCGCTCCTTTGAGTTGCCCACCACTCAGGCACTGTTGCCGAGCATCGTGCCAACGGCGTTGTTCCCGCGGGCTGTCGCCGCCGCGCAGTCGGCGCAACAGTCGGCCACCATCGTCGCCCCGGCGATGGGCGGTTTGCTCTATGCGTTCGGCAGTGTCTGGGTCTATGGCCCGACCGTGTTGCTCTACGTCATCGCTTGCACATTGATGCTCAACCTGCCCGCCCGGCAAACCCCGCTGAACAAAGGTAAAGCCACACTGGACTCGCTGTTGGCGGGGATTCGCTTCATCCGCAGTCGCCCGGATATCCTCGGGGCGATCTCGCTGGATCTGTTCGCCGTGCTGCTCGGTGGTGCCACCGCGCTGCTGCCGGTGTTCGCCAAGGACATCCTGCTCACCGGCCCATGGGGTCTGGGCCTGCTGCGTTCGGCACCGGCGGTCGGCGCGCTGGGGATGTCGCTGTTTCTGGCGCGATTTGCGGTAGAGCGCAATGTCGGCCGAGTGATGTTCACCGCCGTCGGCGTGTTCGGCGTTGCAACCATCGCCTTCGGCCTCTCGACCTCGTTCTGGTTCTCGCTGGCGGTGCTGGTGGTGCTGGGTGCGGCGGACATGATCAGCATGGTGATCCGCGCCTCCTTCGTCCAACTGGAAACCCCGGACGAAATGCGTGGCCGGGTCAGCGCGGTGAACGGCCTGTTCATCGGCGCCTCGAACCAGTTGGGAGAATTCGAATCCGGCCTCACCGCACATTGGTTCGGCACCGTGCCAGCGGTGGTGATGGGCGGGATCGGCACACTGGTGGTCACCGGGACGTGGATCAAACTGTTCCCCACCTTGGCCAAACGCGACCGGATGCATGTGCCGGTGGAAGAAGCGAAGGTCTGAGTCACATCAGCGAAATCAAATTATCTGGACGACCACCGACAGGAGGCGGGCTCATGCCCATGCACAACCCGCCTATTGTCGCCCACGCCTGATCCCTTCAAACCAACATCTCCCCCGCCACCTTGGCCCGCAACGCCTTGCCGCCAAGCTGCTCAACCAACGTCAGGGCAAACGCCAATGCGTCGCCCGAACCCTGGGCGGTGATGCAATTGCCGTCGACCACCACTGGTTGATCAACAAACGTACAACCTGACAGTTGATGGCTGGCACCCGGCAGGCAGGTCATGCGCCGTTGGCGTAATACACCTGAGGCTTGCAGGGCGATGGCCGGGGACTCGGCGATGGCGGCGAACAGGCGTCCGGCGCTGGCCTGGTCCTTGAGCAATTGTTGCAGCGGTTGATGCGCCGCCAGATGTTGGGCGCCGATGGCGCCACCGGGCAGGACGATCAGGTCGAAGGCCTGCGCCAGCACATCGATCAGCATGCCGTCTGCTGTCAGGCGCGTGCCGCGCGCGCAGGTCAACATGCGCCGGCCTTCGATGCTGGCCGCTACCACCTCGACGCCGGCGCGGCGCAGCACATCGATCAGGGTCACGCATTGCAGATCATCGATGCCCTCGGCGAGGGTAATCAGGGCTCTAAAGGTCATGGCCGCCATCCGCTGGGTGATCTTTCAAGCGTAGTCAGCTTTGCCCTGCCCTGTTCGGTGACAGCCGTTACTTGATGTAAAGCTGGGTCGACAGCGTGTTGCGCGGGGCGTTGAGCGAGGTGTTGCTGAAGGTGAAAGTGCCTTCCTGCTTGCCCGCCAGATCGAAGGTATACAGCGAACCGACGGTGCTACGGCCTGGCGTGCACTCGGTCAGATTGCCGTTATCGAAGGCACACACCGGGGCCCGGGTGCCATTCACTTCGAAACCGTCCAGCGTGGCGTGCGGCTGGTTCTGGCCATAGCCGACTTCCAGTACGTACACCTTGATGCTTGGTCCGGCGTGATTGCATTGAGTCTGCGACTGTCCATCGCCAATGTCTTCAAGGCCACAGGCCGGCGACTGGACCTTGATGACTTTCACTTGCGTCAACGGCGCCGCCGAGGCGGCCTGCGCCGCAGGAGCCCCGGCCATCAGCACCGCCATCAAACCCAAAGCCTTCATCGCGCGCTTGCTCATGCGTTGTCCATCCCGAAAAAATCAGCGCGCAGTATGGCGCAGTTACCCCTGTGGCAAAACTTCGACGACGTTCGGCACCAACAACCGCCATATTCCTCACGCTACTGGTATGATGCGCGGCTTTTTCCGGCCCACCACAATTTTCCAGGCGCTTGCGACGGTCTGTGCTTTGCTGTTGAGGTCGATACATTCACGGCGCCACGCGCGCCACGGGGAGCAGACATGCTGGAAAGGCTGTTTCAACTCAAGGCACACAACACCAACGTGCGTACCGAGATTCTTGCGGGTATCACGACTTTCCTGGCCATGGCCTACATTCTGTTCGTCAACCCGAGCATTCTCGGCGAGACCGGCATGGACAAGGGCGCGGTGTTCGTCGCCACCTGTCTGGCAGCCGCCATCGGCTCGACCATCATGGGCCTGATCGCCAACTACCCGATCGCCCTCGCACCGGGCATGGGCCTGAACGCCTTCTTTACCTATACCGTGGTCCTGCACATGGGCCATACCTGGCAAGTGGCGCTGGGCGCGGTGTTCATCTCGGCGGTGTGCTTCTTCCTGCTGTCGATCTTCCGCATCCGCGAATGGATCATCAACAGCATCCCGCTGCCGCTGCGCTCGGCGATCGCCGCCGGTATCGGCCTGTTCCTGGCACTGATCGCCCTGCACAACGCCGGTATCGTGGTCAGCAACCCGGCCACCATGGTCGGCCTCGGTGACCTGAAAGCCCCGGCTCCGATCCTCGCCACCCTCGGTTTCGCCCTGATTGTTGCCCTCGAAGCCCTGAAAGTGCGCGGTGCGGTGCTGATCGGCATTCTCGCGGTAACCATCGTGTCCATCGCGATGGGCTTCACTCCGTTCGGCGGCGTGACCTCGATGCCACCTTCGCTGGCCCCGACCTTCATGCAACTGGACATCAAGGGCGCACTGGACATCGGTCTGGTCAGCGTGATCTTCGCCTTTCTGTTCGTCGACCTCTTCGACAACTCCGGCACCCTGATCGGCGTTGCCAAGCGCGCCGGCCTGATGGGCAAGGACGGCCACATGCCGAAAATGGGTCGCGCACTGATCGCTGACAGCACCGCGGCCATGGCCGGTTCGCTGCTGGGCACCTCGACCACCACCAGCTACATCGAATCCGCTGCCGGCGTGAGCGCGGGCGGGCGTACCGGTCTGACGGCCGTGGTCGTGGCGTTGCTGTTCCTGCTGGCGCTGTTCTTCTCGCCACTGGCGGCCAGCGTTCCGGCCTTCGCCACCGCACCGGCCCTGCTGTTCGTCGCCGTGCTGATGACGTCGGGCCTGGCGGAAATAGACTGGGAAGACATCACCGTCGCTGCGCCGGTCGTGGTCACCGCGCTGGCCATGCCGTTCACCTACTCGATCGCCAACGGCATCGCGTTCGGCTTCATTTCCTGGACCGTGATCAAGCTGCTGTCGGGCCGCGCCCGTGAGCTGAACCCGGCGCTGGTGATTCTGTCGATTCTGTTCGTGATCAAGTTGGGTTGGTTCAACGCATGACTTTCGATTCCCAGGCTTACGCCGAGCAACTTGAAGCCAAGGTCACGCGTTTGCGTGACCTGTTGGCGCCGTTCGATGCCCCCGAGCCAAGCGTGTTCGATTCGCCGCTGCAGAACTTCCGTCTGCGCGCCGAATTCCGCCTGTGGCGCGAGGCCGGCGAACGGCACTACGCGATGTTCTCCCAGGACGACAAACGCACGCCGATCCTGATCGAAGAGTTCCCGATTGCCAGCCTGCGCATCAACCAATTGATGCCGCAACTCAAGGCCGCGTGGCAAGCCAGTTCGGCGCTCAGCCACAAGCTGTTCCAGGTGGAGTTCCTGACCACTTTGGCCGGCGATGCGATGATCACCCTGTGCTACCACCGTCCGCTGGACGAGCACTGGCATGCCGCCGCTACCCAGTTGGCCGCTGATCTCAATGTCAGCGTCATTGGTCGCTCAAAGGGCAAACGCGAAGTGCTCGGCCTCGATTACGTGGTCGAGGAGCTCGAAGTTGGCGGTCGTACTTTCAGCTACCGTCAGCCTGAAGGTGCGTTCACCCAGCCTAACGGCACCGTGAACCAGAAGATGTTGAACTGGGCGTACGAAGCATTGGGCGATCGCACTGACGATCTGCTGGAGTTGTACTGCGGCAACGGCAACTTCACCCTGCCGCTCGCCACTCGCGTGCGTAAAGTGCTGGCCACCGAGATCAGCAAGACCTCGGTCAACGCAGCACTGAGCAACCTCAGTGAAAACGCTGTGGATAACGTCACGCTGGTACGCCTTTCCGCCGAAGAGCTGACCGAAGCCCTGAACGAAGTGCGCCCGTTCCGTCGCCTGCAAGGCATCGACCTGAAAAGCTACGAGTTCGGCAGCGTCTTCGTCGACCCGCCGCGCGCCGGCATGGACCCGGACACCTGCGAGCTGACCCGGCGCTTCGACAACATCCTGTACATCTCCTGCAACCCGGAAACCCTGGCGGCCAACATCGCCCAACTGCACGACACGCACCGCATCACCCGCTGCGCGCTGTTCGACCAGTTCCCGTGGACGCATCACATGGAGTCAGGCGTGTTGCTGACCCGGCGTTGATTGCCGGTTCCCGGATGCAAAAAAGCCGTCGTGATTGACGGCTTTTTTGTGGGTGTCACGGTGCGATATCGGTTTTACGGGGGCGCCCGCCCTTTTTGCCATTCGCTCGTGCAGCTTCGGATTTTGCCGCACTGCTTTGACGACCGTTGCGCGAAGCAACCACAGAAGCCGCCATCCTCATGAGTGACGGGTTCGCCGAAATCATCCCAGCAATGGAAACATCGAGGTCTTTGCCCTCGTGGCAAAGCGCGGTGCCTGCGAAACCGATTGTCAGTCCCTCATAGTCGCCTGCCTCAAACCCGTCGAACTCCGGATACTGATTCACCGGCAGTAACACACCGCTACCGTCTTCAAAACGGATGACCAGCGATGGTTTTTCAAAGCTCACCGAAACAGCAAATCCGACGACCGGAGCTGCACAACAAGCGCTGCTTCTCACCACTCTCAGGCTAGCGTTGGCGAGGGTCAGGAGTCGGTAAACATTCGAAGGAAAACGTAAGCAAAGCTGTCGTTACAATTAGAACAACCCTGCCCACAAAAATGGCTTGCGTGCGATCACCGAACACAAAACTCCCAGGCTCAAGCACTTCATTTGACCACGGTAACCATCTGGTACATTTTATCTCCGCAGGCTGAAACCCTCGGCCCAAGCCAACAACAATAAGTGGAGTTTGCCCCCCATGCCCCCTATCGTTCTGGTGCTCAACGGCCCGAACCTGAACCTGCTCGGCACCCGTGAACCGGCGACCTACGGTCACGAAACCCTGGCCGATATCTCTGCCCTGTGCGGTCGTGCGGCCGAGGAGTTCGGCCTGGCGGTGGAGTTTCGCCAGACCAATCACGAAGGCGAATTGCTCGACTGGATTCATGCGGCACGCGGGCGCTGTGCCGGCATCGTGATCAACCCGGCGGCCTGGACGCACACCTCGGTGGCGATCCGCGATGCGCTAGTTGCCTGTGAGTTGCCGGTGATCGAAGTGCACCTGTCCAACGTCCATGCACGCGAGCCGTTCCGGCATCACTCGTTCGTTTCGGCCATCGCCACAGCGGTGATGTGTGGCTTCGGCAGCCATGGATATCGCCTGGCCCTGGAACATTTCAGTCAACGGCTGAAGGGGCGCGCAGCATGATCCGCAAGCACGTGATATTGGCCGGACTGATCGGCGCCGGCATTCAGGCTTCGCGCACGCCGTCACTGCATGAGCATGAAGGTGACGCCCAAGGCCTGCGCTACCTGTATCGCCTGATCGACCTCGATCAGTTGCAACTGGACAGCAACGCCCTGCCCGACTTGCTGCTGGCGGCGGAGCGGATGAACTACACGGGCCTGAACATCACCTTTCCGTGCAAGCAGGCAGTCATTGCGCTGCTCGATGAACTGTCGCCGGAAGCCCGGGGCATCGGCGCGGTCAATACCGTGGTGCTCAAGGACGGCAAACGCATCGGCCACAACACCGATTGCCTGGGCTTTGCCGAAGGCTTTCGTCGCGGCTTGAAGGATGCTGCCCGAGAGCGTGTGGTCCAGATGGGCGCCGGCGGTGCAGGTGCGGCAGTTGCCCACGCGCTGCTGAGTGAGGGCGTGCGGCAACTGAGCATTTTCGACGTCGACCGCGAGCGCGCCGAAAGTCTGGCGAACAACCTCAACCAGCATTTCGGCTTCGGTCGCGCTGTCGCCGGGCAAGACCTGCCGGGCACACTGAACAAGGCTGATGGCCTGGTGAACACCACGCCGATGGGCATGGCCAAACTACCGGGCATGCCGGTGCCTATCGAACTGTTGCGCAAAGAATTGTGGGTCGCGGAGATTGTTTACTTTCCGCTGGAAACCGAACTGCTGCGCAACGCCCGCGCCCTCGGTTGCCGCACGCTGGACGGCGGCAACATGGCGGTGTTTCAAGCGGTGAAGGCGTTTGAACTGTTCAGCGGCGTGGTGCCTGATACGCAGCGGATGCTCGCGCATTTTCAAAGCATGAATGGCTGAAGAACAATATAAAACCTGTGGGAGCGGGCTTGCTCGCGAAAGCGGTGTGTCAGGCGCCAGATGTTTCGGCGGACACGCCGCCTTCGCGAGCAAGCCCGCTCCCGCATTGGATAGTGTTACGGCTGCAAGTAGCGCAGCACCGACTCGCAGATCATCTCGCGATGGCGCTGCTTGATGGTCTCGTCCGGCAGGTCGATCTGAAAGATCTCACCGAACGTATGGCGGTTCGAGACGCGATAGAAGCAGAACGAGCTGATCAGCAAGTGCACGTCCAGCGCGTCGAGGCCAGCACGGAAGACGCCCTCCTCGGCGCCACGGCGCAAAATCTCGCCCAGCGAATCGAGGATGGTGTTGTTCATCGCCTTGATCGCGTCGGAACGCTTCACGAACTCGGCGTTGTGGATATTTTCGATGCAGACGATGCGCACGAAATCGACGTTGCGGTCGTGGTGATCGAAGGTGAATTCCACCAGTCGCCGGATCGCCACCACCGGCGGCAACTCCGCCAGGTGCAGGCGGTTTTCGGTGCTGCGGATGTCGCCGTAGAGTTTCTCCAGCACCTCGACGTACAACTGCTCCTTACTGCCGAAGTAGTAATAGATCATGCGTTTGGAGGTGTGGATGCGCTCGGCGATCGCGTCGACGCGGGCGCCGGACAACCCCTGCTGGACGAACTCGACGATCGCCTCCTGGAGGATGTTCTCGCGGGTCTTTTCCGGGTTGTTCTTGCGACTCTTGCGCGGCTCGATGCCTGATACGACGGGAGCGGCGGGGAGTTCTGATGTCATTGTCATTGCGGGCTCACGGCCATCACTGCACAGGTGGGCGATTATGGGCCGCGTCGCACAGTGAAGGAAGCCACGTGGCCCGTGTTTAATCCCGCGTTTACGAATTTCCTACAACTTCGCCTGGCGCACCGCACCGCTGCGTGATTTGGCCATTGCCGCCAGACGCACAGCGACGTTCGCCGCACCGTAACCGGCGTAACCGTTCTTGCGCTGGATGATCTCGAAGAAGAAACGTCCCTCGAACGGCTCGGTGTACACATGGAACAGCTCGCCGCCCTGTGCATCACGGTCGTAGAGCACGTTGTAATAGGCCAGTTCGCTGAGGAACTCGTCATCGAAATCGAAGCGTGCAGCGAGGTCGTCATAATAGTTGAGCGGGATATCCAACAACGGCACACCAGCTTCTTTGGCGCGACTGACTTCGGCGAAGATGTCTTCACAATCGAAGGCGATGTGATGCACACCCGAGCCGCGATAACTCGACAGGGCATGAGAGATCGCGGTATTGCGATTCTCCGAGATGTTCAGCGGCAGACGGATCGAACTGTCGCGGCTACGCAACGCACGGCTCTTCACCAGACCGTAAGGATCGGGCAGCACCACTTCATCGTCGGCCTCGAAATCCAGCAGGCTCTTGTAGAACAGTACCCAACTGTCGAGGCTGTCGGCCGGCAACGCCATGGCCATGTGGTCGATGCGTTTGAGGCCGCCACGAGCCTGAGCGCTCGGCAACAGATTGAAGTCCGTGCCATAGACGTCCGCGGCCTCATCCACCAGATAAATCAGACTGCCGTCCGGCGCGCGTACGGCGGCCAGTTCCAGTTCGTTGGGGCCGACCAGTCCGCGATAGGGCTGGCCCTTGTAAGCGACCGCGCGGGCCAGCGCGCTGGCGCTGTCCTTGACCCGCACGGCGGTGGCGCACAGTGACGGGCCATGGGCCTCGAAAAAACTGTGGCCGAACGAATACGGTTCGGCGTTGAGGATCAGGTTGATATCGCCCTGACGCAGCAGGCTCACGTTCTTGGAGCGGTGCTGCCCGGCCTTGACGAAACCCAGGCGTTCCAGCCAGTTCGTCAATTTGGCGCCCAGGCTTTCATCGACGGCGAACTCGAGAAACTCGATCCCGTTGTACTCACTGGCCTTCGGTGTTTGGAAGAGGATTTCGCGGTTGCTCACCGGTGCTGTCTGCTGCTCCAGGCGCTGGCGGGTTTTCTCCTCCAGATACAGCAGCGAACGCAGACCATCGGCGGCGTTGGCCCGTGGCGGCGCGGCGCGGAAACCATCGTTGAAGATCTCCAGCGACAACGGCCCGGTGTAACCACTCTGAATGATCGGCGCGAGGAACCCCGGCAGATCGAATTCGCCCTGCCCGGGGAAGCAACGAAAATGCCGGCTCCACTCCAGCACATCCATGGCGAGGATCGGCGCGTCGGCCATTTGCACGAAGAAGATCTTGTCGCCGGGGATGTCGGCAATCGCGCTCGGATCGCCTTTCAACGACAAGGTGTGAAAGCTGTCGAGCAGCACGCCGAGGGCCGGGTGATCGGCCTGGCGCACGATGTCCCAGACCTGTTGATAGGTATTGACGTGCCGGCCCCAGGCCAGCGCTTCATAGCCGATGCGCAGCCCGCGGGCGCCCGCATGCTCGGCCAGCAGGCGCAGGTCATCGACGAGGATCTGCCGGTCGCCAACGCAGTCCGCAGAGGCGTTGCTGCACACCAGAATCAGATCGGTGCCCAGTTCCTGCATCAAGTCGAACTTGCGCTCGGCCCGCTCCAGATTACGCGCCAGACGCTCGCGCCGGCAGCCTTCGAAGTCACGAAACGGCTGGAACAGAGTGATCGCGATGCCCAGGTCAGCACACATCTGCCTGATTTCCCGAGGGCTGCCGTCGTAATACAGCAGATCGTTTTCAAAGATCTCGACGCCGTCGAATCCGGCGGCGGCAATGGCTTCGAGCTTTTCCGGCAGGGTGCCGCTCAGGGAAACGGTGGCAATGGAACGCTGCATGCTTGAACTCCCGGTCTGCACTGCTCTGATTCAGGGATGTTTTTATCGTCTGCAAATTATTGGCTGCATGACTGCGCACAGCAATTTAAAGTGTACTACCCGGTTAGTTTTGCGTGCGATTATCGAACACTAAGGCGTTTCGACGAATTGACGATTTTTCGTCCACTGCCCAACATCGACTGCACATTGAGTCCGGACGTGAACGCTCGGTCGCAGTGCCTTGCAAACAACACCACATAACAAATTCAAAAACGGGTGGAACAATGATTCCTTCACAGACTTCCCACATGGCTCCGGCCATGAGCACTGCCACGGGTGGCATCGGCGACAAGATCCGCGGCGCCATGGCCGTCGGCAAGACCCGTTGGGGCATGCTGGCGCTGGTGTTTTTTGCCACCACCCTGAACTACATCGACCGCGCCGCCCTGGGCGTCATGCAGCCGATCCTCGCCAAGGAAATGAGCTGGACGGCGATGGATTACGCCAACATCAACTTCTGGTTTCAGGTGGGCTACGCGATCGGCTTCGTCCTGCAGGGGCGACTGATCGACCGGGTCGGGGTCAAGCGCGTGTTCTTCTGCGCGGTGCTGCTCTGGAGCCTGGCCACCGGCGCTCACGGCCTGGCGACCTCGGCCGTCGGCTTCATGGTCTGCCGGTTCATCCTCGGCCTGACCGAGGCGGCCAACTACCCGGCCTGCGTGAAAACCACGCGGCTGTGGTTCCCGGCCGGTGAACGTGCGGTTGCCACCGGCATCTTCAACGCCGGCACCAACGTTGGCGCGATGTTCACACCGATGCTGCTGCCGCTGATCCTCCATGTGTGGGGCTGGCAGGCGGCGTTCCTGTGCATGTCGGCACTGGGCGGGATCTGGCTGCTGCTCTGGGGGCTGAAGTACTTCAACCCGGAAGACCATCCGAGCGTGAAAAAATCCGAACTCGACTACATCCAGCAGGAAGTCGAACCGGAGCAGGCCCGCGTACCGTTCTCGCGCATCCTGCGCATGCGTGGCACCTGGGCCTTCGCCCTCGCCTACTCGATGACCGCGCCGGTGTTCTGGTTCTACCTGTACTGGCTGCCGCCGTTTCTCAATCAGCAATACAACCTGGGCATCAACGTGACCCAGATGGGCATTCCGCTGATCATCATCTACGTCACGGCCGACTTCGGCAGTGTCGGCGGCGGCATCCTGTCGTCCTTCATGATTGGCCGCGGGATGAACCCGATCAAGGCACGGCTGCTGTCGATGTTCCTGTTTGCCTGCTGCATCATCGGCGTGGTGATGGCGGCCGGCTCAAGCAATCTGTGGGTCGCGGTGGCGGCAATTTCCCTGGCGATCGGCGCGCATCAGGCCTGGACCGCGAACATCTGGAGCCTGGTGATGGACTACACGCCCAAGCACATGATGAGCACGGTGTTCGGTTTCGGCGGCATGTGCGCAGCGATCGGCGGGATGTTCATGACCCAGATCGTCGGCCACATCCTGACCGTCACCCACAACAACTACACGGTGCTGTTCACGCTGATTCCGGCGATGTACTTCATCGCACTGGCGTGGATGTACTTCCTGGCGCCGCGCAAGATTCCGACGATCACCGAGTAACCCCGCCCCTGTGGGAGCGGGCTTGCTCGCGAAAGCGTCCTCTCAGTCACTGAAGATGCCGACTGAAACACCGACTTCGCGAGCAAGCCCGCTCCCACAGGGATTTGCGTTTCTTCAGCGACGGCTTTGCTGCCACGCTGCCGCCAATCCACTGCAGCAGATCACCGCGATCCCGATCACCGTCAATAGACTCGGCGTGTGCTTGAACACCACCCAGCCCAACAACCCCGCAAACACGATCTGGCAGTAGCCAAACGGCGCCAGCAAGGCCGGCGCGGCGTGGCGGAACGCCTGGGTCAGAAACAGGTGCGCAGTCATCCCGCAGGTGCCCAGCGCCAGCATCAACACCCCATGCCCCAGGCTCGGCACCTGCCAGAAGAACGGCACCAGCGCGCTCATCACCAACGTGTTGCACAGGCCGGCGAAAAAGTTGCTGGTGGTCGGGCTGTCGAATTCGCTGAGCTTGCGCGTGAGCAGTTGATAGAAACAGAAGAACAGCGCCGAGCAGAAGGGCAACAGCACTGCCGGGGTGAACAATTCGCCTCCCGGGTGGACGATGATCAGCACGCCGATGAATCCGCAGATCACCGCGATCCACTGCCCGCGCGTCACCCGCTCCTTGAGCAACGGCACCGACAACGCGGTCACCAGCACCGGCGCGAGAAAGTTGACTGCCGTGGCTTCGGCCAGCGGGATGTACAGCAGCGCGGTGGTGAAAAACAGACTGGTGCCCAACAGGCACAAGGCCCGCGCCAACTGCCACAACGGTCGCTTGGTGCGCAGCACCCGCAACCCAGACTGCGGCAGAAAGATCCCCGCCATCAGCAAGGTGTGCACCAGATACCGAGCCCACACCACCATCACGATCGGATAGAAACCCGAGAGGTATTTCGACAGCGCGTCATGGCTGGAAAACAGAAAGGTCGCCAGGACAATCAGCAAGATCCCTTTGAAGGGTTGGTTGACGCCGGATAACGGTGTGCTGACGGTCATGAGCTCTCCTTGTAAATACTGCGCAACAATCTAGAGCCAGGCGTCAGACTCTCACACACGACAAACCAAATACTGGGCGAACAACGCACGACTTCACCCGCACCGCGTTTCCACACAGAGTAGAAACCACCGCACTGCACACGATACCTTCCCGGGCACGCGGCTAAAACGCTAATCTGGCGGCGACAGAACCGTCGCGCCGCCCGGCTGTCTGACGACCGGACTGGCGCCGCTCCTGCGCACCAGCAACACTCATCACCACGCAACTTTCACCCGGTACAGATAGAGGATTCCCACATGCTATGGAAAAAAGGCCGACGCAGTGACAACGTCGTCGACGCCCGGGGTGATGAGGGCGACAGCGGTGGCGGTGGCATGCGTTTCGGTGGCGGCAAGGGCCTGAGCCTCGGGGCGATCCTGCTGATCGTCGGCATCGGCTGGATCACCGGGCAGGATCCTTTGCAGATCCTCGGCCAGCTCACCGGGCAAATGACCGAGCAATCGGCACCCGCTACAACGCAAACCCGTCAAGCGCCACCGGCCAATGACCAGCAGGCCGAATTCGTCCGCTCGATTCTTGGCGACACCGAAGACACCTGGGGCGCGATTTTCCAGCAGGCCGGGCGCCAATATAAGGATCCGACCCTGGTGCTGTTCAGCAACCGGGTGAATTCCGCCTGCGGTCTCGCCACCTCGGCCACTGGCCCGTTCTATTGCCCGGCGGATCAGAAAGTCTATCTGGACATGGCGTTCTTCCAGGAAATGGCCCAGCGCTTCAAGGCCGCCGGCGACTTCGCCCAGGCCTACGTGATCGCGCATGAAGTCGGCCACCATGTGCAGACGCTGCTCGGCGTCTCGGCAAAAATCCAGGCCGCCCGCCAGCAGGGCCGGCAGATGCAAGGCGATGGCGGTTTGCTCGTGCGTCAGGAATTGCAGGCCGACTGCCTCGCCGGCGTCTGGGCCTACCATGCGCAGAAGCGCCTGAACTGGCTGGAACCCGGTGACGTCGAAGAGGCCTTGAACGCGGCCAACGCCATCGGTGATGATCGACTGCAACAACAGGGTCAGGGCCGTGTGGTGCCGGACTCGTTTACCCATGGCACGTCGGAGCAACGAGTGCGCTGGTTCAAAACCGGATTCGCCCAGGGCCAGGTCGGCCAGTGCGATACCTTCGCCGCGAAAAACCTCTAAATGCGTAAATGGCTTTTGGCTTTACTGATCATCGGCGGCAGTGCCCAGGCCGCCGGTGTCGACGCGATCAGTCCCGGGCGCCTGCAACTGAAGGCCGGGGAAATGGCTGTCGGCCTCGGCCCGGCGCCGGAGAAGATCGAACGGGTGCTGATCGTCATTCACGGTCGTCTGCGCAACGCCGAGACCTACCGCAAAAGCGCCGAGAGCGCCGCCGAACTGGCCGGGCAAACCGCGCACACGCTGGTGATCGCCCCGCAGTTTCTCAACGAAAGTGACGTCGCCCTGTACTCCCTGCCCAACACATTGTTGCGCTGGAAAGGCAACGAGTGGATGGGTGGCGGGTTATCCACAGGACCCAACTCGCTGAGTTCCTACGCTGCACTGGACGAAATCGTCGCGCGGGTCAGCGATCGCAAGCAGTTCCCGGATGTGCAGCAGATCGTGATTTTCGGCCATTCCGGTGGCGGACAAGTGGTGCAGCGCTATGCCCTGCTCGCCAAGGATCAGCCGGCACTGAAGGCCAACGGCATTCGTCTGCGGTATGTCGTGGCCAATCCGTCTTCGTATGCTTATTTCAACGAACAGCGGCCCGTGGCGTTCGATCACGCGCAGTGCCCGGGTTTCAATCGCTGGAAGTACGGTCTGAGCGACATGCCAGTGTACGCCGGTGGGCAAACGCCGTTGCAGCTTGAAAGCAGTTACATCAAGCGCGAGGTGATTTATCTGCTCGGCCAACAGGACATCGACCCGCAGCATCCGGCGCTGGACAAGCGTTGCGCCGCCGAAGCCCAGGGCGCTTATCGCCTGGAGCGCGGCAAACTGTTTTTCGGCTACCTGCTGCGCCGCCATCCGGAAGGGGTCAATCAGCGGCTGGTTGAAGTGCCGGGGGTGGGGCATAACGGCGATGGGATGCTGACATCGCCGCAGGGGCAGAAAGCCCTGTTCGATCAGTAATCCCTGCGGCGGCCGCTCTGGCCTCTTCGCGAGCAAGCCCGCTCCCACAGGGGAATGCATTCCATATGTGGGAGCGGGCTTGCTCGCGAAGGCAATCTGGCAGGCGCCGAGGATCTCAGGCCGAAAGCATCTGCCGCAACACCACACAATCCTGCGCATGCCAGTCGGTCAACTCCGGCCACGGGTTATCCGGCAAATTCACCAGCACCGTCCGCGCCCCGGCCGCTCGCCCGCAATCCAGATCGAAGCGGTAATCACCGACCATCACCATCTCGCTGGCCGGCACGTTCCAGGCCTCGGCCAGTTTCAGCAACCCGCCAGGATGCGGCTTGGGCGGAGCTTCATCGCGGCCCAGTACATCTTCCACCGCGAAGCAGTCGGCCAGGCCAATAGCTTCGAGCGTCACATGCGCCAGTTCCCGTGCATTGCGCGTCAGGATGCCAAGGCGATAACCGCGCCCGTGCAGGTCACGCACCAGCTCCACCGCACCCACCGCCGGTTTTGAACCCAGCGCCAGATCACGCTCATGCTCCAACAGCCACGCATGCTTCGCTGCCGCTTCATCGGCTGGCAGCGCTGCGAGATGGGTAAGGATGTCATCCTCGGGCGGAATCGCCAGCGCCACGCGGATCGCCGCAAAGTCATGCACCGCGACGGTCAGGGTGCCGTCCATGTCGAACACCCAGTGCTTCACATCGCTCAGGCTCATGCCCAGTCCTTGCGGTGACGAATCAAGCCTTCCTGGGTCACCGACGCCACCAGTTGCCCGGCGCGGTTGTACACGCTGCCACGGGAGAAGCCACGGGAATTGCCGGCCCATGGGCTGTCCATCGCGTAGAGCAACCAGTCATCGGCGCGCAGATCGTTGTGGAACCACAACGCGTGATCGAGGCTGGCGACCTGCATGTCCTTCTGCCAGACCGACTTGCCGTGGGGCAGCATCGAGGTGGTCAGCAGACCGAAGTCCGAGGCGTAGGCCAGCAGGTATTTATGCAACGCCGGAATGTCGGCCAGCGCACCGTCAGCGCGGAACCACACGTACTTCACCGGATCGGCCGGCTGCGGGTTGTACGGGTCTTTTTCGGTGACCGGGCGAACTTCGATCGGTTTCGGGCACAGCAGCTTTTCGCGCATGTGCTCGGGGATCAGGTGCGCGCGTTGCTGGGTCAGTTCCAGCTCCGACGGCAGGTTTTCCGGGCCGACCACCACCGGCATCTGGCTCTGATGTTCGAAGCCTTCCTCGTCGTACTGAAACGACGCGCTGCAGGTAAAGATCGGGTGCCCTTTCTGGATCGCCGTCACCCGGCGAGTGCTGAAACTGCCGCCATCACGCACGCGATCCACCGAATACACCACCGGCAACTTGGCGTCGCCGGGGCGCAAAAAATAGCCGTGCATCGAATGCACATGACGCGCCTCTTCAACCGTCTGACTGGCCGCCGACAGCGACTGACCGAGCACCTGACCACCGAACAACTGACGGAAACCCAAGTCCTGGCTACGGCCACGGAACAGGTTTTCCTCGATCGGCTCCAGGGTCAGCAGGTCGACCAGATCATCCAACACTTGGCTCATTCAGACTCTCCTCACACAACGCTATGCCGCGCAGTCTTGGCTGCGGCGGCCCATTCAGGTTCTGGCGCGAGCCACTGTCGCGCCATTGTAAACGTCCGTGTCGGCTTAGCCATGCAAGGTCTGCAGCCATTGCTCCCGGGTGATGCGGTACAACAGATGTCGACGCAGCGGGTGGTCGACAGCCAGTTTGGGGTGATCGAAATCATCGGCCGGGTCGTGATGCATGCCAATCGCCTGCATGACTTTCTCCGACGGCAGATTGCTCTGTGCGGTGAAGGACACGATCTCCTTCAGCGCCAGCCGATCAAAGCCTGCGCGCAATGCCGTCCAGGCTGCCTCACTGGCGTAACCCAGGCCCCAATGTTCCTTGGCCAGACGCCAGCCGATTTCCACGGCTGGGGTGAATGGCGCATCGAAGCCGACCACGCCGAGGCCGGTAAAACCGATGAACTCGCCGCTGTCCTTGCGCTCCAGCGCCCACAAGCCATAACCGTGCTCGGCAAAATGCCCGCGCACGCGGCCGATCATCGACGCGCTTTCCAGGCGGCTCATCGGCGCCGGAAAATAGCGCATCACCTGAGGATCGGCGCACATCGCCGCAAATGCCGGCAAATCCTCGTCGCGCCACTGGCGCATCAACAGGCGTGCGCTTTCGAGTTCCTGTATCGGCTCCATCGTGCCCCTCCGTTTCCATGCCGCAAGTCTACATCGCTGGTAGGATCCTTCACGCTTTCCTACATTCCTGACCCCAAGTACTGATAAGAAATCGCCATGCCAGTGCCGCTGATCTACCACGAAGACTACAGCCCCGACTTTCCGGCGGATCACCGCTTTCCGATGGACAAGTTCCGTTTGCTGCGCGATCACCTGGTCGACAGCGGCCTGACCCGCGACGCTGATCTGCTGCGTCCAGAGATCTGCCCCAACGACATCCTCGCCCTCGCCCATGACCGTAGCTATATCGAACGCTACATGAGCGGCGAGTTGTCCCGCGAAGACCAGCGGCGCCTCGGCCTGCCGTGGAACGAAGCACTGGCCCGACGCACCGTGCGGGCTGTCGGCGGTTCGATTCTGGCGGCCGAAAAAGCCTTGGCGCACGGCCTGGCCTGTCACCTGGCCGGCGGTACACACCACGCCCATTACGATTACCCGGCCGGGTTCTGCATTTTCAACGACCTGGCGATCATCAGCCATTACCTGCTGCAAAGCGGTCGGGTGAACCGGGTGCTGATCTTCGATTGCGACGTGCATCAGGGCGACGGCACCGCGCGAATCCTGCAGGACACGCCAGAGGCGATCACCGTTTCCCTGCACTGTGAAAAGAATTTTCCTGCACGCAAGGCCGAAAGCGACTGGGACATTCCGCTGCCTAAAGGCATGGGCGATGCCGATTACCTGAAAGTGGTGGATGACACACTCAACTACCTGCTGCCGCTGTATCAACCGGATCTGGTGCTGTATGACGCCGGCGTTGACGTGCACAAGGACGACGCCCTCGGTTATCTGCAACTGACCGACGCCGGTGTCGCCGCCCGCGATGAAAGCGTGATGCGCCATTGTCTGGGCCGTGACATCCCGGTGGTCGGGGTCATCGGTGGCGGCTACAGCAAGGATCGCCACGCCCTCGCCCGCCGCCACGGCATCCTGCACCACAGCGCGCAACGAGTCTGGCAGTCACTGGGCTGTCATTAAGTTGTGCTGCGTTACCCACAATGGCTGTGGAACGGCCTGTGGATAACCTGAGCGAAAGGGACTACAGGCCACAGCGAACATGGCGTACAGCTTGATGGTTGTTTTTTAACCAGATACCGAACCCACCATGATTTCCCTGTGAGGAGCGAGCCTGCTCGCGAAGACGTCGGCACAGTCGACATAAAAGTGACTGACCCATCGCTTTCGCGAGCAGGCTCGCTCCCACAGGGATCTCCCACATCGATCTGCGCTGTTAGAATGCGCGCCTTATCCCGCCATACCACAGCGCACGCCATGACCCAGACATCCGCCCCCCTCCCCGCTCACGTCGCCATCATCGGCGGTGGCCCCGCTGGCCTGATGGCCGCCGAGGTGCTGAGCCAGGCCGGCGTGCGCGTCGATCTGTACGACGGCATGCCGTCGGTGGGGCGCAAGTTCCTGCTGGCCGGAGTCGGCGGCATGAACATCACCCATTCCGAAGCCTACCCGGCGTTCCTCGCGCGCTATGCCGAACGCGCACCGCAAATCGCACCCTGGCTGCGCGCCTTCGACGCCGATGCGTTGTGCCGCTGGATTCACGACCTCGGTATCGAGACCTTCATTGGCAGCTCCGGTCGGGTGTTCCCCACCGACATGAAAGCCGCCCCGTTGCTGCGTGCCTGGCTCAAGCGCCTGCGCGACTGCGGCGTGGTTATCCACACCCGCCATCGCTGGCTTGGTTGGGATGAACACGGCGCACTGCGCATCGCCGGCCCCGACGGCGACATCACCGTCAAACCCGATGCCACCCTGCTCGCCCTCGGCGGCGGCAGTTGGTCGCGCCTTGGCTCGGACGGCGCGTGGATGCTGCCGCTGGAGCAAAAAGGCGTAGGACTGGCGCCGTTGCAGCCGAGTAATTGCGGCTTCGAGGTGCAGGCCTGGAGCGAGTTGCTTGTCAGCAAATTCGCTGGCGCACCGCTGAAAAACGTCGCTATCGGTTTGAACGACGATGTGCCGCGCTTGGGCGAATGCGTGATCACCGCAACGGGCGTTGAAGGCAGCCTGATCTACGCGCTGTCGGCGCCGATTCGCGAGGCGATCAACGCGCATGGCTCAGCCACGGTGCACATCGATCTGCTGCCGGGCCGGCCTGTGGATAAATTGCAGGCTGCGTTGAGCAAACCGCGAGGTTCGCGCTCGATGGCCAAGCATCTGCACAGTCAGGTCGGAATCGATGGGGTGAAAGCGGCGCTGCTGCGTGAATTGACTGACGCGACAACCTTTGCCGACCCGGCGCTGTTGGCCCGGGCGATCAAGGCATTGCCGTTGACCCTGGTGAAAACCCGTCCGCTGGACGAAGCGATCAGCAGCGCCGGTGGCGTGATGTTCGAGGCGATGGATGAGTGCTTGATGCTCAAGGCGTTGCCGGGGGTGTTCTGCGCGGGGGAGATGCTGGACTGGGAAGCGCCGACGGGCGGCTATTTGCTCACGGGGTGCTTTGCCAGTGGGCGGGCTGCGGGGTTTGGGCTGCTGGAGTGGTTGCAGCGCAAGGGCTGAAGACTGCGGTGCGCCCTTTGCGAGCAAGCCCGCTCCCACAGGATATCTCCATTTCACTGAAGACCCATGTGGGAGCGGGCTTGCTCGCGAAGGCGTCCTTACAGACGCCGCATCAAATCAAGGTTTGCGCTTACGCGGCCCGGTATTGAACACCGGCACTTTACGCACAGGCTTGATCGAAGGCTCCGGCGCCTGGGTATCGCCACTGTCGACCCACTTGCCGAGATTACGCTTGCCGCCACCGCCGCCGGAGGTCTTCGGCTTTTTCGGTTTCTTCGGCTTTTTGATCACCTGACCGCTGGCATCGGTATCCGGCACGCGGTGCTCAGGTTCGAAGTCCGGCTCGTTCTGGCGCTTCAAGGTCTGACGCGTGAGCATCTCGATCGCCGAGAGCATGTTCACTTCATCGGCGCACACCAGCGAAATCGCCTCGCCCGTAGCGCCAGCGCGCCCGGTACGACCGATGCGGTGAATGTAATCCTCCGCCACGATCGGCAGGTCGAAGTTGACCACCAGCGGCAGGTCTTCGATGTCCAGACCCCGGGCAGCCACATCGGTGGCCACCAGAATCTGCACTTCACTGAGTTTGAAACGATCCAGCGCACGCTGGCGGGTCGCCTGCGGTTTGTCGCCATGGATGCCGTCGGCATTCACGCCCAGGCCCTGGAGTTTTTCCACCAGCGCGTCAACGCCGTTGCGGGTCTTGGCGAACACCAGCACCTGCTTCCACTTGTTCTTGCGCATCAGGTGCACGAACAGTTCAGGCTTGCGCTTCTTGTCCACCGTCACCACCCATTGCTTGACGGTGTTGGCCGCGACGTTACGCGGGCTGACTTCGACGCTCAGCGGATCGTTGAGCATCTGCCCGGCCAGCAGGCGGATGTCATCGGAGAACGTCGCGGAAAACAGCAGGGTCTGGCGCTTCTTCGGCAGCGCGCGATAGATGTTCGCCAGCTCTTCGGAGAAACCGAGGTCGAGCATGCGGTCGGCTTCGTCCAGCACCAGGGTTTGCAGCTGATTGAATTTCAGCGCGTTCTGGCGGAACAGGTCGAGCAGACGGCCCGGCGTCGCCACCAGCAGATCGACGCCGCCGCGCAGCTTCATCATCTGCGGGTTGATGCTCACGCCGCCGTACACCGCATAGGTGCGCAGCGGCAGGTTTTCAGCGTACTGGCGCACGGATTCGTGAACCTGCTCGGCCAGCTCGCGGGTCGGCACCAGAATCAGTGCGCGCACCGAGTTGGCGGTGACTTTCGGCCCTTCCATGGCCAGCAACTGCAGCAGCGGCAAGGCGAAACCGGCGGTCTTGCCGGTGCCGGTCTGGGCCGCAGCCATCAGGTCGCGACCGGCCAGAACGGCCGGGATGGCTTGCGCCTGGACCGGCGTTGGAGTCTGGTAGCCGAGCGTCTCGAGGGAGCGCAGCAAGGGTTCGATCAGGCCAAGGGTGGCGAAAGTCATGGGAATACCGTAGGAAAAATCAGCGCGGTTGCGCAAAACAAGAGTGCAATTGCGCGCAGTTTACCCTAATTCACACGTTGCTCTGCTGGAATGGCTGTCTTCGGCGCCTCCACGACGGGTGGCTGCGCGGGGCGCCGCCATTGCGGCAGACCGATCAGCACCACGGCACTGATGATCACCAGCATCGCCAGCGCTTCTTCCAGGCCGATGGTCTCGCCGACAAACACGATCCCCAGCAACACGGCCACCGCCGGGTTGACGTAGGCATAACTGGTGGCCGCCGCCGGACGCACATGCTTGAGCAGGTACATGTAGGAATTGAAGGCGATGATCGAGCCGAAGAAAATCAGGTACGCCAGCGCCAGCCAGCCTTCCACCGGCGGCACGGCTTGCAGGTGTTCGCCGCTCACCGCGCTGCCGATCAGCAGCACCACGCCGCCCACCAGCATCTCCACGGCACTGGCCATCGCCCCTTGCGGCAGCGGCAGGTGTTTACTCCACACCGAGCCGAACGCCCAGGTCGCCGCCGCAAAAATCAGCAGCGCCGCGCCCATCGGGCTCGATTGCAGGTTGGAGCCCATGTTGAGCATGGCGATGCCGATAATCCCCAACGCTACCCCGGCCCATTCCAGTCGAGTGTTGCGCGCACCCCAGAAATACCCGCACAGCAAGGTGAACAACGGCACCGTCGCCACCGCCAGTGCCGCCACGCCGGAAGCCACGCCCGTGTGCTCGGCCACGCTGACCGCGCCGTTACCGAAGCTGAGCAGCAAAATCCCGATGATCCCCGCCGCTTTCCACTGCGCCCACGTCGGCGCCGGTGCCCCGCGCCAGCGCAGGAAGGCGTACATCAGGCTGCCAGCAATCACAAAGCGTACCCCGCCGAGCATCAGCGGCGGCCAGTATTCGACGCCAATGCGAATCACCAGGTAGGTCGACCCCCATATCACGTACAGCGCGAAAAACGCGGCGATCAACGGCAAGGAAAAACGGCGCAAGGCAGGCATGGGCAGCTCGACGGTCAGAGGCAGGGTGTGGATTATTCTAGAAAGGCCTGCGAGCAAAAATAAGTTACAAAACCTGTTTATAGCGCCGGTACACTTTTGAAATAACGGAGATCATCGGGATAAACCGTGATTTCGAAAGTCTGGCAATTTCAGGAGTCTGGTCTTGGACAAATACGACCGCATGCTGCTCAGCGCCCTGTTGGAAAACGGTCGCGCGTCCTACGCCGACCTCGCGCGCAAGGTGAACCTTTCGGCTCCGGCTGTGGCCGAGCGCGTGGCCAAGCTTGAGGCGTGCGGGGTGATAACCGGGTATCAGGCGAACATCGACCTGTCGAAAATCGGCTTGCCGATCCAGTGCATGATCGAATTGCGCCTGCACCAGAACGGCAGTCAGAAGGTCTACGACGAACTGGTGAAAATTCCGCAACTGACCGAGTGCTTTCGAGTGACGGGCGATCCGTGCGTGATGATGAAGGGCGCGGTGGGCTCGATGCCGGAGCTGGAAGAGCTGATCAACCGCGTGGCGAAGTTCGGCTTCAGCAAGACTTCGATTGTGCTGTCGAGCGCGATCGAGAAACGCGTGCCGCTGGGGCTCATCGAAAACAACGGCAAGTAATCAGGCACTCAGACGATCCAAATGTGGGAGCGGGCTTGCTCGCGAAGAGGGCGTGTCAGACAACATATTTGCCGAATGACACACCGCTTTCGCGAGCAAGCCCGCTCCCACAGGGGATTTTGTGTTGGGTTCGGGATCAGCGGTAGCGCTGCAGGTGCTCGCTGACTTTGGCTGCCGGGACTTTCTGCAGTTTGCACAGCAGGTCGTGGTTCAGCTCACGCACCCCATGCTTGTGCCGCAACTCTTGCGCCAGATGCGCCATCAGATTGGCCGCCATCTCCGCATCCGCCATCGCCCTGTGCGCCTGACCGGTGTGCGGCAGGCTGGCGAATGCAGTGAGAGTACCGAGCTTGTGATTCGGCGCCGCTGGCATCAGGCGGCGCGCCAACAACAGCGAGCAGGCAAAATTCTGCAGACGGGTACGTTTGATCCGCCCAAGCTCGAAGTCCCAGAACTTCTGGTCGAACGATGCGTTATGCGCGACCAGCGGCGTGCAGCCGACGAATTCGTTGACCTCCTCCATTACCCGCTCGGCCGAGGGTGCGGTGCGCAGCATGGCGTTGCTGATACCGGTCAGTTGTTCGATGAAGGCCGGGACGCGTACACCCGCGTTCATCAGGCTCTGGTAACGCTCGACGATGCGCCCGTTTTCCAGCATGACCACGGCGATTTCCGTGGCGCGGCAGCTGCTGTTCGGCGACAGGCCGGTGGTTTCAAAGTCGATGACTGCAATGCGTTCCAAACCGGGTTCAACTCCGTACAAATCAATTCTTCAGTAACAGCTTAATTCTTCAACAACAACGCGCCTTCGATCGGCACGTAACGGCTGGCGGCGCGGATCAGCGAATTGGCGGTCAGGCCGGGTACGCCGTAGGCCACTGCCTGTACGCCGTGTTTGCTGATGATGCGTTCGAGCAGCATGTCGAAGTCACCGTCACCGGAGGCCAGGACGATTTCGTCGACATGGTCGGCCGCGTCCATGATGTCGAGGGTGATGCCCACGTCCCAGTCACCCTTCGCGGAGCCGTCGCTGCGCTGGATATAGGGCTTGAGCTTCACGGTGAAGCCGAGGTTGCGCAGGATCTGCTGGAACTGCTGCTGTTTGCTGTCGCCACGGTCGATCGCATAGGCGTAGGCCTCGACGATCTGCCCGTCCTTGCTGATGTCTGCCCACAATGCGGCGTAGTTGAAGTGACAACCATAGGCCTGACGCACGGTGTAGTAGAGGTTCTGCACGTCGGCGAACACTGCGATTTTTTTCACCGGGATTCCTGTGAGCGCATAGCGCACGAAGCGGGATCAGGCGCCAGGCCCGAAAAAGGCGCCCAGTATGCCAGTCCACAGGAAGGTGGCGCGAATAATCAACCCACCACTCCGGACGGATGGTGGATTGTGGCGAGGGAATTTATCACCTCGCCACAGGTTGGTACGGGCGGCTGATCAGTCAGACGAAGGAATCGTCGTCATCGAAGAACGACGAGTTGTCGTCGCTGTAATCGGTGTCGGCGAGACCACCCTGATCGTTACCGAAGCTGTCGTTGCCGGCCATACGCTGGTCGTTGCCCCAGTCATTGTTGCTCTGGTCAGCCACTTGCGCCGGCTCTTCCTTGATCACCTCAACGATTTCTTCAGGCTGCTGGTTGTGATGGAACAAGCTGCTGATGCCTTGTGCCAGCATCACGCCACCGGCCACGCCAGCGGCAGTTTTCAGGGCGCCGCCGAGGAAGCTGCTGCCCGCTGCCGGGGCTGCTTGTTGCGCGTAGTTGGGCGGTGGCGCGGCATAGTTCGGTTGTGGCGGTGGCGCAGCGTAGTTCTGCTGCGGTGCCGGTTCACGCCAGCCGCCAGTAGAAGCCGGAGCGCTCTGGATCGGCGCCGGACGCGAGCTGCCACCGAAGATGCTGGACAGGAAACCACCGCCGCCGCTTGGCGCCGGGGCCGCAGTCTGGGCCTTGGCCGCTTGCAGTTCGGCCTGCAATTGCTGGACTTGCTGGGTCAGCTGCTTGTTCTGTTCGTCGAGGCTCTTGATGGCCGCCTCTTGCACCAGAATCGCCTGGGTCATGAAATAACCTGCCGCCGGCTGGCGGGTCAGGTGTTCCTTGATCCGCGCCTCAGCCTGGGCGTCGCGCGGGGCTGCCTCCGTTTCGGCCTGTTGCAGCCGGGAAAACAGTCCATCGATCAGGGTTTGCTCTTCGCTGTTCATGGCGACCTCGTAGATTGCCGGGGATAACGTTGCCCGTGTCCACTGTGGACAAGGCGCTCCTCTGTAATGGAGGCAGTGACAGGATGTTTCAACGACCTTTACCGAATGTTTACGTTTGTGTCGGCCCGCGCATCATCGGTTAAAGTGAGCCACTGTTTTCGACCTGCGATACCGACTGATGAATGCCTTCGATGTACTGCGTGACTCTCTGTATTTTTTCAAACGCCATCTGGCCAGCATCGTGCAGTTGTGCCTGCCACTGGTGATCTTCGAAGCGGCGCTGCAGCAAGTGGTGGACCATGTCACCGACCCGGACAGCTTCTCCGCCGCCAGCGTCGTGGTCGGTCTGCTGGTGTACCCGCTGTACACCGCCGCGCTGATCCTGTTCCTCGACGCCCGCACCCGCGGCGAAGCCCCGCGCACCCTTGACCTGCTGGCGATGTCCGCCCGCCTGTGGCCGCGCTTCGCCCTGCTCACGGCGCTCAATACGCTGCTGATTCTGCTCGGGTTGTCCCTGTATTTCCTGCCAGGGCTGATGTTGATGGTGATGTTGGCGTTCGCTGAATACCTGCTGGTGCTGCGCGGCATGGGGCCGTTGCAGGCGATGAAGGAAAGCCTGCGCCTGACCCGTGGGCATTTCTGGCGCATCCTGCTGTGCATTCTGTGCGTGATGGGGCCGTTGTGGCTGCTCAAGGGCGCGACGCTGGCGGTGTACCCCGACCCGCAGAATCCGCTGATCGCGGTACTGATCGACAGTGCGCACAGCTTCCTGCAACTGTTCACCAGCGTAGTGCTGTTCCGTCTGTTCATGCTGATCAGCGAATTGCCTGACAAACGTAACGGAGCGGTCTGACTTCAGGGGCCTTGGGCCAAGCGTCTGCGGTCGGGTATGCTCGGGGTCACTTTTGTAACGCGATAAGCCGAGCCATGCCCCGTCTGCTGCGCTACACCCTGTTGCCGTGTTTGCTCGCCATCGTCCTGATCGGCGGGCTGATCTACAGCTTGACCTGGCGCCCCGATGCCCGCGAAACCCTGCCAGTCACCTGCACCGGTACGCCGCCGAACCTGATGCCTGGGCAGGCGCTGAAAGTCATGACCTGGAACGTGCAATACCTCGCCGGCAAGCGCTACGTGTTCTGGAACGACCTGGCCCAAGGCGACGATGAAGCGCCGACGCCGGAAGACATGGCCTTCAGCCTCGACGAAGTGGCGCGGGTGATTCGCGACGAGCAGCCCGACGTGGTGTTGCTGCAGGAACTGGATGACGGCGCCAAGGCCAGTGATTACCAGAATCAGCTCAAACTGCTGCAGGAGCGGGTCACCGACCTCTACCCGTGCAGCGCCCACGCTTTCGACTGGAAGGCCGATTTCGTCCCCGAGCCGCATATCTTCGGCAGCGTTGGCCGACAACTGGCGACCCTGAGCCGCTACCGCATCGAACACGCCGAACGCCTGCAATTGCCGGTGCCCCCGGCGAACCTCATCAGCCGCCAGTTCCAACCGAAGGACGCCCTGCTTGTCACCAAACTGCCGCTGAGTGACGGCGGGCAGCTGACGGTGTTCAACACACACCTGGATCGCGCCAGACAACCCGATGACACCTTGCAGGCGCAAGTGACCGCGGTGGCCAAAGTGCTCGACAAATACGAAAGCCAGGGCCTGCCGTGGCTGATCGGGGGCGACTTCAACCTGTTGCCGCTGGGCCAGTATCAGCGCCTGCCCGCCGAGCAGCGCACGCCCTACTCGATCGACAGCGCGCTGCACCTGTTGTGGGACAAATACCCGATGATCCCGACCAACAACGAAGCCAGCGGCATCGACCGCGCCCACTGGATGACCCACTACCCCAACGACCCAGGCCTCAATGGCCCGGATCGCACGGTCGACTACCTGTTCTACAGCCCGAAAATCAAACGGGTCGAAGCGAGGGTGCGGCAGGACGATACGTTGCGCATTTCCGATCACTTGCCGGTCATCGCCCGGTTCCTGCTGCCGGCTACCCCATAGCCAGCAAACACAAGACCTCCTGTGGGAGCGGGCTTGCTCGCGAAAGCGGTGTGTCTGCAAAGTTGATGGCGGCTGACACTACGCCTTCGCGAGCAAGCCCACACACAGGGAAATATGCATGACTCCAAGTCAGTGCACTTCTTCGAGGTCGTCATGCAGCAGCCCGAAGATCTCCCGTTTCATGTCGATGAACGAGCGCTCCATGACCATGTCCAGTGAGCGCGGGCGTTCGATCGGCACGTCGAGGATCTGCTTGATCCGCCCCGGTTTGGCGCCCATCACGTAGACCCGGTCGCCGAGCAGGATCGCCTCGTCAATATCATGAGTCACGAACAGCACAGTCTTCTTGCTGTTGCCCCAGACCCGCAGCAACAGCTGCTGCATCTGCAAGCGAGTCTGGCTGTCCAGTGCGCCAAACGGCTCGTCCATCAGCAGGATCTGCGGATCATTGGCCAGCGCCCGGGCAATCGCCACGCGCTGCATCATGCCGCCCGAGAGCTGCTTGGCGTAGTTGTCAGCAAACCCGGCAAGGCCCACTTCGTTGACGTAGTAGTCGACGATTTCCTTGCGCCGCGCCGCCGGCATGCCGCGCCGCTTGAGGCCGAATTCGACGTTCTGGCGCACGGTCAGCCACGGAAACAGCGTGTAGCTCTGAAACACCATCCCGCGATCGGCACCGGGGCCTTGCACTTGCTGACCGCCGACGTAGATCTCGCCGGACGTCGGCTCGGCCAGGCCGGCAGTCAGGTACAACAGGCTCGACTTGCCGCACCCCGACGGCCCGACGAGTACCGCGAACTGCTGATCCGGCACCTCGAACGACACCTGTTCCAGCGCGGTGAATGTGCCGCCATCGGGCTTCTTGTAGCGCAGGCTGACCTTGTCCACTTGCAGGCGCGCGGCGGCTTGCGGCGCGGCGGCTCGCGGTTCGAGGAAACGGTGATTGGCAGCGGTTACTGAGCCCATGCGGCAACCCTCAAGCGGAGAAAACGGAACAGTTGATCGGTGACCAGACCCAGCAGGCCGATGATCGCGATGGCGAGGAAAATCACGTCGACCTGAAAGCCGCGCATGGCTTTGAGGCTCAGGTAACCGAGGCCACTGGAGGCCGCGACCAGCTCGGCCACCACCAGATACGTCCAGGCCCAGCCCATGGTCACGCGCAGGGTGTCGAGCACACCGGGCACCGAGGCCGGAGCGATCACATGCAGCACCGCGTCACGGCGGCTGGAGCCCAAGGTGTAGGACGCGTTGATCAGGTCCTTGGAAATCCCTTTGGACACGTCCGCGATCATCACCAGTTGCTGGAAGAACACACCGAAGATAATCACCGATACGCGCTGCTCCAGACCGATACCAATCCACAGGATGAACAGCGGCACGAACGAGGTCACCGGCAGGTAGCGAATGAAGTTGACCAGCGGTTCGAGGAACGCCTGGACGATGCGAAAGCTGCCCATCAGCAAGCCCAGCGGCACCGCCACCAGCGACGAGACAATGAAGCCGACCATCACCACTTCGACGCTGGCCCACACGTGGGTGCCAAGCGTACCGTCGCGGCTCAGGCGCACGGCCGCCTCGAGCACCGCGCCGGGGGTTGGCAGAAACATCCCCGGCACGATGCCGCCGTAGGACAACCCGGCCCACAGGCCGACCAGCAACACCCAGGCCAGACCGCTGGCGCTCCACACCACTTGCACCGGCAACCCGGTCTTGGGCGTGAGGCAGCGGCTCAGCCATGATTTGCGCTTGAACATGCAGACCTCCTAAAGCGGGCTGACGAAACGGTTGTCGACCAGATCGTCATGGCTGACGTTGTAGGGCTTGCCTTGCAGTTCGCTGGCGGTTTCGTTGGCCAGTTTGATCAGCGCTGCGCTGTCACCCGGTTTGCCCGGCGAACCGAGGAGTTTTTCGCTCATGGCCTGATCGTAGAAGCGCACGCCCTTGGCGGCAGCGGCCAGTTCCTTCGGATCGGAGAGGTAGCCGCCGACACCTTTGGCCATGATCGCGTAGGCCTCGTCCGGGTGCTCCTGAGTGTACTTGACCGCCTTGTACAAACCGCTGACCAACGCCTTGACGTCCTGCGGCTGTTTTTCGATGACGCTGCAGTTGAGCGCCACCACATCAACGATCACCCCCGGGGTACTGCTGCTGTCGATCAGCACCTTGCCCTGCTGCTTGTCACGCACCATCGACAGGTGCGGTTCCCAGGTCACGGCGGCCGGTACACGCCCGGCGATGAACGCGGTGGCGGCATCGTCGGCGGTCATGTTCTGCACGGTGATGTCGCTCATTTTCATGCCGTTCTTTTTCAGCAGGTACGACAGCCAGAACTGCGACGTCGAGCCTTCGTTGACCGCCACGGCCTGGCCCTTGAGCTCCTGCAATGACTTCACGTCCTTGCCGACCAGCACACCGTCGCCGCCATGGCTGTCATCCAGCGCCGCAACTGCCTTGAAGCAGAACTGCGGGCGGTATTTGAGCACCTCGTCGATGGTCGAGGCCGAGCCGGACAGTTGACCGGAGGCTTGGGCTGCCATGTACATCGAAGCTTCTTCAACTACCGGCAGTTCGACGGTCAACCCGTTTTCCTTGAAGTAGCCAAGGTCCTGAGCCAGATAGAGCGTGCCATAGCCGACCCAGGTGGTATGGCCGATGGACAGGGTGCCGGCCTGGGCGCTGGTCGCAACCGTGGCCGCCAGGGCGGTGATCGCCAGAGGATGGGTGAGACGGATACACAAGGACTTGATCATGGAGCACTCCCGACGCTGTTGATTTAGTTTTGTCATGGGCAGTACGGCCGGCACCGATGATGTAATCCACGCTGCGGTCTCTGCTGGACTCTGGCGTGAAACATCGGGCTGGCGAGATCGATGGTGGCCCATGTGCGGGCCGAGGAAAATCAGGAAATAGTTGGCAGCAAATGATGAAAAAACTGGGTAGTGCGCACTGCTAAAGGGCGCGGTTTGCGGGGGCGCTCAAAGGGGGGGCAGATCAGGGATTTTCTGTGACTGCCCCACCGCGTTCGCGAGCAAGCCCGCTGCCACAGTGGAACGCGGTCAACTGTAGGAGTGAGCCTGCTCGCGAAAAGGGGCGACGCGGTATCAGCGCAACTGAAACCAGGTGGTTTTCAGCTGAGTGTATTTGTCGAATGAGTGCAGTGACAGGTCGCGGCCAAACCCCGATTGCTTGCCGCCGCCGAACGGCACGGTCACGTCCAGCGCATCGACGGTATTGACCGACACCGTGCCCGCCCGCAGCCGTCGGGCCACGCGGTGCGCGCGATGCAGATCATCGGTCCACAGCGACGCCGCCAGCCCATACACACTGTCATTGGCCAGCCGCACCGCTTCATCTTCATCGTCGAACGGCACCACCGCCAGCACCGGCCCGAACACCTCTTCGCGAAACAACGGCATGTCGGCGCTGACGCCGGTAAAAATCGTCGGCTCGATGAAGTTGTCCGAACCATTGAAACGCCGCTGCTGACCGCCACACACCCGGGCCGCCCCCGACTGCTCGGCGCCGCGAATGGCGCGCATGATGCTCGCCGTCTGCCGGTGATCGACGATGGCACCGGCACGGCTTTGCGGGTCGAGCGGATCACCCGGCAGCCAGCGCTCAGCCTGAGATTTCAGACGCTCGACAAACTCGTCGTGAATCGAGCGTTCGACCAACAGCCGCGAGTTGGCCGAACACACTTCGCCCTGATTGAAGAAGATCGCGAACGCGGCTTTTTCCGCCGCCAAATCCAGATCGCGGCAATCGGCGAACACCAGATTGGCGCTTTTGCCGCCGCACTCCAGCCACACTTGTTTGAGGTTGGATTGCGCCGAGTACTGCATGAAATATTTGCCAACCTGCGTCGAGCCGGTGAACACCAGACAATCGACATCCGGGTGCAGGCCCAAGGCTTTGCCGGTCTGTTCGCCAAGCCCCGGTAGCACGTTGAGCACGCCCGGCGGCAGGCCGGCTTCCAGCGCCAGCTCGGCCAGACGCAACGCGGAAAACGGTGATTGCTCGGCCGGTTTGAGGATCACCGAATTACCCGCCGCTAGCGCCGGCGCGAGCTTCCACGCCGCCATGTCCAACGGGAAATTCCACGGCACCACCGCCGCCACCACGCCCAGCGCCTCGCGGGTGATGGTCGCCAGCACATTGGCGGCACCCGGGGCGATCTGGTCGTAGAGTTTGTCGATGCTTTCGGCGTACCAGCGAAACACCCCGGCGGCGCCCGGCACATCAATGTTGTAAGCGTCCATCACCGGTTTGCCCATGTTCAGCGAATCGAGCAGGGCCAATTCTTCTCGATGCTCCATCAGCAGATCAGCCAGGCGCAGCAGCACTTGCTTGCGCTCGGCGGGCGGGCGCTGCGCCCAGGTACCGGCCTCGAACACTTGTCGCGCATTGCACACCGCCGCGTCCACATCCTCCTCGCCACACGCGGCGACATTGGCCAGTAACTGGCCGGTGGCGGGATTGATCGCAACGAAGGTCTGCCCTGATTGCGCGGCGCAGTGTTGACCGTTGATCACGGCTTGATCGGGAAACTTCAATGCAACGGCCTGGCGCTGCCACTCTGCAAGCTCGAACACGTCGGATGCTCCTTGGACGTTATTGTGCAGTCGATGGTCGCTCAGGCCCCGGCGGGCTAAAACCAGTAAAAATGTCTTCGCAGGCAATGAAAAAACTGCTCAATCGGTTTCCCCAAAACCTGCACGGATGACTAAGGTTCAAGGACAAAAACAACGTCGCGCAGCGGACGCGGCGGCGCACAAATTGCTTGGAAGTCGAGTCCGCTCGTCCTGAGGTTTGCCGTGGCCGCCTACAATTTGCGTCAGCTCAAATACTTCATCACCACCGTCGAATGCGGCAGCGTTGCCGAAGCTTCACGCAAGCTGTACATCGCGCAACCGGCGATCTCCACGGCAATCAAGGGGCTGGAAGACAGCTTCGCCGTGCAACTGCTGATCCGCCATCACGCCCAAGGCGTATCCCTGACGCCCAGCGGTGCACGGTTTTTCCGCAAGGCGCAGGAGCTGTTGCGCATGGCCCGGGAGTTCGAGCAGAACGCCCTGGCCGACAATGACATCGTCGCCGGGCAGATCGACATCGGCTGCTTCGAAACCGTCGCCCCGTTGTACTTGCCGCAATTGATCGCCGGGTTTTCCGCGCTCTACCCCGGGGTGAAAATCCGCATCCGCGACGGCGAACAACAGGAACTGGTGCTGGGCCTGACCTCGGGCACGTTCGACCTGGTCATCCTCTATGAGCACGAACTCGACGCCACCATTCAGACCGAGCCACTGATGCCGGCGCAACGGCCGTACGCGTTGCTGCCGGCCGACCACCGTTTCGCCCAGTACAAGCAAGTGTCGCTGCGTGACCTGTGTCTGGAGCCAATGATTCTGCTGGACGTACAACCGAGCCGGACCTACTTCGTCAGCCTGTTCGAAGAACTGGGCCTGACCCCGCGCATCGAGTTCAGCTCGCCGTCGATCGAGATGGTCCGCGGCATGGTCGGCCAGGGCTTTGGCTTCTCGGTGCTGGTCACCCGACCGCATTCGGAATGCACCTATGACGGCAAGAAAGTGGTGTGCGTGGAGATTGCCGAGGATGTCACCGGCTCAGGGCTGGTGGCGGCTTGGCTCAAGCGTGGGCAACTGACCAAGCCGGCGCAATTGTTCGCCGATTACTGCCGGGAACAACTGACGGGCAAGGCGCGTATTTAACAGCGAACACGCTCAGACTCATTGTGGGAGCGGGTTTGCTCCCACAGTAGATCGATGTCGCACCGTCAATGGATGGCAGGTTGTGATGTTTTGACCTTCACGTGCCGCGCGGTTTGGCCCGCGCCGTGGCCTCGGCCACCAACGGATCATCCGGCCAATAGTGCTTCGGATACCGTCCCTTCAAATCCTTCTTCACCTCGGCATAGGTGCTGCGCCAGAAGTTGGCCAGATCCTGCGTCACCTGCACCGGCCGCCGCGCCGGGGACAGCAGGTGCAGCTTGACCACTTGCCGGCCGCCGGCAATACGTGGCGTCTCGGCCAGGCCGAACAACTCCTGCAGGCGCACCGCGAGAATCGGCGGTTGCTCGCTATAGTCCAGACGAATAGACGAGCCCGACGGCACACTGATGTGATGCGGCGCCAGCTCGTCCAGCCGTTGCGGCAACGGCCACGGCAGCAGATTGCGGACGATGCTCGACAGGTCCAGATTGGCGAAATGGCTGAGCCGCGAGACTTTGCCCAAATAAGGCATTAACCAATGCTCGAGGGTGTTCAGCAACGTCGCGTCGCTGACATCCGGCCACTGGCTGTCGGTCTGTGTCGCCAGATCCAGTTGCCGCAGCAGCGCGACCCGCGCCTGCCACTGGCGCAGCTCCGGCGTCCACGGCAGCAACTCCAGACCTTTGCGCCGCACCAGATTGACCAGCGCCTGACTGCGCGCCGCTTCGTCGAGACCGGTCAACGGCTCGCGGCTGAGGATCAGTTCGCCAACCTTGCGCTGGCGCTCGGCGCGCAGCACGCCTTCGCGCTCGTCCCAATCCAGTTGATCGACGCCACTGACCTGCTCGGCCAACACTGAATCGAACAGCGCCGGATCGAAATCCGCCGCCAGATAAATCCGTTCCTCGCGCTGACCCTGACGGCTGCCGAGGTCGGCAATGACAATCCACGGCTCCTTCATCAGGCTGTCGGCTTCGGCGAACAGTGCCGCGCGACCATTGGCCAGACGATATTCCGCACCACCGGCGCGGCGCTGCTGAGCGACGCGATCCGGATAGGCCAGCGCCAGCAGCGCACCGAGCCAGCGCGGGTGATCGGGATCGCTGACCGGCGCGCTCGCCTTGCCGCGCAGATAACCCCGATATTGTCGCGCCAGTTGCCGCGCTCGCTGCACGCCCCCCTGAGCACCGCGCGATGCGCGCTCCTCGCCAGAGAGCAGGACCAATCGGCTGTGCAAATCCGCACCGGCACCGCGCAGGATATCGCGCTCGCCGAGCAGCGCCGCAACGTCGCACGCCATGTTCGCCAGCCCCAGCGCCTGACCGCGCAACAACAGATGGGCGATGCGCGGATGCGCCGGCAGTTCAGCCATGGCCTGACCGTGCGCGGTCAGCGTTTCGCCTTCAAGCGCGCCGAGGCGCTGCAACAGATCCTGCGCCTGGGCATAAGCCGCCGCCGGTGGCACATCGAGCCAGACCAGTTCGCCCGGGGTCACGCCCCAGCGTCCGAGCTGGAGGGCCAGGCTCGCCAGATCCGCTGAAAGAATTTCCGCACTGCCGTAAGCGGCGAGTTGTTCGTGCTGATCCTGCGACCACAAGCGATAACACACACCCGGTTCCAGACGCCCCGCCCGGCCCGCGCGCTGGGTGGCGCTGGCCTTGGAAATGCGCTGGGTGTCGAGTCGGGTCATGCCGCTGCCAGGGTCAAAACGCGGCACCCGCGCCAACCCGGCGTCGATCACCACGCGCACGCCGTCAATGGTCAAACTGGTCTCGGCGATGTTGGTCGCCAGCACCACTTTGCGCTGGCCGGCGGGAGCCGGATCGATCGCGGCGCGCTGGGCATTCAGATCCAGTTCGCCGTGCAGCGGGCAGAGCAACACATCGCTGCGCTCGCCAATGGCATCGCTCAATTGCTGATGCACGCGACGGATTTCCGCCTGCCCCGGAAGGAACACCAGCAGGCTGCCGGTTTCATCGTGCAGGGCTTCGAGGACGGTCTGGGTCACGCGCTGATCGATGTATTCGCCGGGCTGGAATGGCCGGCCCCAACGCATCGCCACCGGGTACATGCGCCCTTCGCTGCGCAGGATCGGCGCGTCATCCAGCAACCCGGCCAGACGCTCGCCTTCCAGCGTGGCCGACATCAGCAGAATCTTCAGCGGCTGTTCAGCTCGGAACAGTTCACGACCGTTCAAACTGAGCGCCAATGCCAGATCGGCATCGAGGCTGCGCTCGTGGAATTCGTCGAAAATCAGCAGGCCCACGCCTTCCAGCGCCGGATCGTCCTGCAGGCGCCGGGTAAGAATACCTTCGGTGACCACCTCGATACGGGTGTTGGGGCCGACCTTGCTGTCGAGGCGGATGCGATAGCCGACGGTTTCACCAACCTTCTCGCCCAGTTCGCTGGCCAGTCGTTCAGCCGCCGCACGCGCCGCCAGACGGCGCGGTTCGAGCATGAGGATGGTCTGCCCGGCCAGCCAGGCTTCATCGAGCAAGGCCAAGGGCACGCGGGTGGTTTTACCGGCGCCGGGCGGTGCTTCGAGCACGGCTTCGTGGCGTGTCGCCAACGCTTCACGCAGGACGGGTAAAACTTCATCGATCGGCAAAGAAATCATGCTGGCTCCCCAGGGCGTGTCCACCGTAAATTGCGAGTCGCGTTAAAGCTGTGAGCGTGCCAGGCAAGGCGCGGGACGCAGGTAAGGGTCGTTTCCTTGCCAAGTCCCGCAACGCAGCATGGCGTGCTCACAGCTTTAGCCCGGAGGGCCGAACCCCGACAGGATTCATCAGCCTTCACGCGGTGTCGATCTGGAGAAAACAACTTCAATCCTCAACATATTTCGGTAGGGGTGAGACGAGGCCGCAATTTACTGTGGGCATGCCCTGCCAGCCGCGAGTATAACGGCGAACTGCCGGGCGTTTGTCAGGGTCTTAATTTCAAATGACGACGCTTCGTTTTCAAATGACTCAGGAGATTTTCCATGCGCTTACCTTCTCGCCTGATCGGCGGTGTACTGGTCGCCACCCTGCTCACTCAACTCACCGCCTGCGGTTCGATTTTCTACCCGGACCGGCGCGGTCAGATTGACGGCAAGATCGACCCGGCAATTGCCGTGCTCGACGCCGTGGGCCTGCTGTTCTACGTCATCCCCGGCCTGATCGCATTCGCGGTCGACTTCACCACCGGCGCGATCTATTTCGAACCGGGCCACACCGCCCAGGTCGATCCGGCCAAACTGAAACAAGCCATCGGCCCGGACGGTCAGGTCGATAACCTCAAGTTGCAGGCTATTCTCGAAACTGAACTGGGCCGCAACCTGCCACTGGACGATCCACGTCTGATCCAGCACAAGGGCAGTACTCAACAACTGGCGATGTTTGGCCTGCAACCTGCCGCATAAGGAAATCGCACTCACATGACCACCAGCCCCGAACACGCCCGCCTGCTGAGGCTGGCGACCCGCGCCTCGGTCGCGGTGGCCTGCACGCTGATTATCGCCAAAGCCATCGCCTGGTGGCTCAGCGGTTCGGTGAGCATGCTCGCCGGCCTCACCGACTCGGCGCTGGATGGCGTCACCTCGCTGCTCAATCTGCTGGCAGTGCATTACGCGCTGCGCCCGGCCGATGACGATCACCGTTACGGCCACGGCAAGGCCGAGTCGCTGGCGGGCATGGCGCAGGCGCTGTTCATCGGTGGCAGTGCGGTGTTGATTGCCTTTCAGGCTTACGAACGCATCCAGCAACCGGAGCCGCTGGGCGCACCGTGGCTGAGCATCGGCGTGATCGTGTTTTCCCTGCTGCTGACCGCCGCGTTGCTGACACTGCAACATCGCGTGATCAAGCAGACCGGCTCCAACGCGGTGCGCGCCGACTCGCTGCACTACCGCTCGGACATGCTGCTCAACGGCAGCATTCTGATCGCGCTGATCCTCGCCGGGATGGGCTTTCATCAGCTCGATGCATGGTTCGGTTTGGGAATTGCCGGGTACATTTTGTGGAGTGCGATCCAGATCGCCCGGGAAAGTTTTTCGGTGCTGATGGATGAAGAGCTGCCGACGGACGTCAGTCAGCACATGCTCGAACTGGCCTGCGGCGTCCCCGGCGTGCTGGGCGCGCATGATCTGCGCACGCGGATTTCGGGCAATCACTGGTTCGTGCAGTTGCATCTGGAGTTGCCGGGAGAACTGACGCTGTCAGTCGCTCACGGCATCAGCGATCAGGCGGCGGATGCGATTCACGCCGCCTACCCGCGAGCCGAGGTGCTGGTGCACGCCGACCCGCAGGAAGTGGTCAAGACCGAACGGGCGCAAACCCGGCTTCAGTAAGACACCTGATAACCGCGACTGCTCAGGCAATTGCCCTGAGCCTGACGGTACGCCTGCACCACTTCTGGCGCCGGTTGATAGGTCGCGGTACGCGGATCGAAACCGCTTTGCTGCACCGCGTATTGGTAGCACTGGTAACCGTCCTGCTGGACCTGTTCCGGCGACTGACCGTTAGCGGGATAAGCCTCGACGTCATAACCCTGGGATTGCGGCTGCGGCTGCGGCGGTTGTTGCACCGGCGGCTCGACCACTACGTAATCCTGGGTGGATTGCTCATACGCATAGTAGGAACCGGCAGCGAGGAACAGCAGCGCACCGCCGATCCACACTTCACGCGCATAGTCCGGCAGATACTGGGTCCGAATCCCTCGAGGCGGTTGCACGACGATGTAGCGCGGGCCTTGCGGGCGATACCAGTAGCCGCCGGAATAGAAGTAATCCTGACCACGATACGGCACACGGTATTCGCGATCCGGGAAACGATCGATCACATGCCCCGGGCGATACTGCGGGCCTGGGCCCCAGCCGTTGCCATGCCCGTCCGGGCGGCCCGGCCAGCGATTGTCATTGGGCCGGTTGCCGGTTTGCCATTGCTGGTTGTGGTAACCATTCTGCGGACGCTCGTCGCGGTAGTAACCCTGGCGCGGTTCCTGGGTCTGACGCACGGCGTCGGGCCGAGGCTGGATCGGCAGATTGTTCGCCGGGGGCGGTGGCGCCTGATGAACCGGAGCAGGCGGGGCGGGCGCGCGGTTCTGGTTCTGCCATTGACCGTTATTATTGTGCTGCTGGCCGTTGTGCTCGAACTGGCGACTGTTGTCGCCTCGAATGATTTCGTTGTTCTGCGGCCGCGGCTGATTTTGCGGCGGCGGGTTGTTCTGCCCGTGGGGCTGATGTTCGCCGCCATGCCCCTGATTGCCCTGATGTTCACCACCGTGCCCGTTATTCTCGGGGCCACGGTTCTGTGGCTCGTCGGCAAGCGCTTGCGCACTGACACTCACACACAGCAAACCAACACCGGCCAGACGCCAGATGCGCGACTTCATGCTTTTCCTCACTGCGGGTAATAAGGGGGCTTGTAACTAAGACCGGGAATACACACACCGGGTTCTGCGACAGGTTATCAGTCACGAAACTTATTTATTGAGGATGGCGGCGCTGCAAGGCACAAAAATCGCAGGCAAGAAAAAAGGGAGACCCGTCGGCCTCCCTTCTAGAGAACTTCGTCCTGGCTCGACGCTTTTGACGTCGGCTCACCTCACGCCGTCTTCTGGACAGTGTGCAGCTCGGGGGCCGGCACATCCCCGGTGGGGGTGGCGGCCGCGGCGGGCCTGATTGGGCGGGCCGCAGTGGACTGTGTTACCGAGCAGTGATTCTGGTGATAAGAATAGGCCGCGAGCCGCGACAGAGGATTGCGAAGATTGCTCAAATAAACATCACTTGCGCAATTTTTAACCCTGGATAGATAATCCTCCGCAATAGTTACAACCAAGGACAGATTCATGAGCAAACTCGACCGTTACGACCTGAGCATTTTGGCGGAATTGCAGCGCGACGCCCGCATCTCCAACCAGGAACTGGCCGAGCGCATCGGTTTGTCGCCCTCCCCTTGCTCACGCCGGGTCAAACAACTGGAGGACGACGGCTACATCTCGCGCCAGGTCGCCCTGCTCGATCGCAAGATGCTCGGCCTGAGCCTGACCGCCTACGTGCTGATCGGCATGGACCGGCACACGCCGGAGCGTTTCGAGAACTTCGAAGCGGCAATCCGCACCCTGCCGCAGGTGCTGGAATGCAGCCTGGTGACGGGCGTCGATGCCGACTATCAGTTGAAAGTAGTGGTGCCGGACATGGATCACTATCAGAAGCTGCTGCTGGGGCACCTGACCCGGATTGAGGGCGTGACCAGCGTGCGCTCGAGCTTTGTGCTGAATCAGGTGCTTAACAGCACTGAATTGCCACTGACGCATTTGCGCAGCTGAAACCGCCTTCGCGAGCAAGCCCGCTCCCACAATTGATCTTCGTCGAGCACACAATTTGTGTACCACCGAGATCACCTGTGGGAGCGGGCTTGCTCGCGAAGGGGCCGGTACAGGCACCCCATAACTGCGGCACACCGACGCAGGTCAATGCGGCTATTGCCACCCTCGGCGTATAATCGCCGAGCCCTTTCAGCCGCGCCTGCGCCGGAGATGCCCGATGGATCCTGCAGTATTCGAAGAGTGGATGATGACTGGCCTGGTCAGCATCCTGATCATTTTCATGGGTTTCATCGTCTGGGATCTGGCGAAGAAGTCCAAGGCCGGGCGTTTCGGCTCGTTCATTCTGTTCTTCGTACTGGGCCTGGGCGTGGCCGCGTTCATCATCAAGAGCGTGGTGATCGGCCTGATCGAATCCGGCGCGCTATAGACGCGCCGGCACTTCTTTCCATTGGCCCTGATCGAGCCCTTCGATTGTCCAGTCGCCAATCCTGACCCGCACCAGCCGCAACGTCGGCAGCCCGACCGCTGCGGTCATCCGCCGAACCTGACGGTTACGCCCTTCGCGAATCACCAGCTCCAGCCAGGTTGTCGGAATCGTCGCGCGAAAGCGTACCGGCGGATTACGCGGCCACAGCTCGGGCTCATCCAGTTGCCGCGCTTCGGCGGGCAAGGTCATGCCGTCATTCAGTTCGACACCGTCACGCAGACGCTGCAACTGCTCAGCCGTCGGCACGCCTTCGACCTGCACCCAATAGGTTTTCGCCAGCTTGTGCTTCGGATCGGCAATCCGCGCCTGCAACTGGCCGTCATTGGTCAGCAGCAGCAAACCTTCGCTGTCGCGGTCCAGCCGTCCGGCCGGGTAGATGCCCGGAACGTCGATGTAATCCTTGAGCGTCGCTCGCCCTTCGCCATCGCTGAATTGCGTCAGCACATCGAACGGTTTGTTGAACAGGATCAGCTTCGGCTCGGCCGGCGGCGCCTTGGCGACACGACGCGGGGCTGAAGGGGACGGCTTCGCGCCGGGGCGGCGGGAAGGTGGACGTTGGGGACGGGACATGGCGAAAAGAACATCTAACGGTCGGGGCTGACAATGCTAGTGCCCCGACCGCCAAATGACCACGACTAACCGTTAACGGAACGGCGGCTCGTCGAAGCTGCGCAGTTTGCGCGAGTGCAGCGAGTTGAGTTCGGTGCGCAGCAGATCCACCGCTTCAATGCCGATCTTCAAGTGCTGGCTGACCGCACGTTCGTAGAACGCGTTGGCCGAGCCCGGCAGCTTGATCTCACTGTGCAGCGGTTTGTCCGAGACACACAGCAACGTGCCGTATGGCACTCGCAGGCGATAACCCTGGGCGGCGATGGTGCCGCTTTCCATGTCAACGGCCACGGCGCGAGACAGGTTGATCAGCGGACGCTCCTGGGCCCAGCGCAGCTCCCAGTTGCGATCGTCGTAGGTCAGCACGGTGCCGGTGCGCAGGCGTTTCTTCAGCTCTTCACCTTTTTCGCCGGTGATGTTGGCCGCAGCTTGTTGCAGCGCCAGCTGCACTTCGGCCAGTGCCGGAATCGGAATGTTCGGCGGCACAACGCGGTCGAGGATCCCGTCACGACGCATGTAGGCGTGAGCCAGTACATAGTCGCCGATGGTCTGCGACTGACGCAGGCCGCCGCAGTGGCCGATCATCAACCAGCAATGCGGACGCAGCACCGCCAGGTGGTCAGTGATGTTCTTGGCGTTGGACGGGCCGACGCCGATGTTGACCAGGGTCACGCCATGGCCATCGCTGGCGATCAGGTGATAGGCCGGCATCTGGTAGCGGTGCCAGACCACGCCGGCGGCAATCGCCGAGGCTTCGCCGTGATCCATGCCCTTCTCGATGATCACGTTGCCCGGCAGGACCATGCGCACGAAACGCGGGTCTTTGCGCAGTTGTTCCAGGCCATGGACGATGAACTGGTCGACGTAGCGGTGGTAGTTGGTCAACAGGATCCACGGCTGCACATGGCGCCAGTCGCTGCCGGTGTAGTGCACCAGGCGGCGCAGGGAAAAATCGACCCGCGCGGCGTCGAACAGCGCCAGCGGCAGCGGATCGGTGTTTTCCCAGTCGTAGAGGCCGTCAGCGATGCCATCGGTGGCAGCAGACAGGTCGGTACTCGGAAACACCCGCGCCAGCACGGCAGCGGTGACGCCGGAGCCGGCCAGCTCATCGCCCTGCTCGACCACATACGGGTACGGAATGTTCTGCTGGCTGACGCCGACTTCCACGGTCACGGTGAAGTCGTGCATCAACGGCACCAGTTGTTCCAGCAGGTATTTGCGGAACGCCTTGGGGTGGGTGACGGTGACGCTGTAGGTGCCCGGCAGTTGCACCTTGGCGTAGGCGCGGGTGGTCTGCGGGACTTCGCCCTGGCACAGGTAGGTCAGACGCAGTTCGGGATAACGAAACAGAGCGCGCTGCGCAGCGTCAGGCTCGACGCGATCCTTGAGGTAACGCTTGAGCGCCGAGTTCAGCGCAGTGGTGGCCCGCTCGTGCAGCTCGGCCAGACGGTCCACGGCTTGTTCGGCGGTTTGAACGACAATAAACGCTTCGGTCACGATCAGCTTCCTGTGTTCTGACTTGCAGAGCTTCATCTTGCCTGCATCGCGGTCTCACGGGAACAGTGGCGTTGTGGCTGTACCTTAATCTTCAGAATAAAGAAGATCCCTGTGGGAGCGAGCCTGCTCGCGAAAGCGTAGTGTCAGCCACCAACCATTTGACTGATACACCGCTTGCGCGAGCAAGCCCGCTCCCACAAGGGGATTTGTGGCGGGTCAGAAACCTTGCGGCGTCGAGCGCGCGACAATGGCTTCGACATCCAGCCCCCGCGGCAATGCGCCATAGACCCGGCCGCCGCCGCTCAGGCGACTGGCAATAAATGCATCACTGACCGCCGAATTCCCCGCCTCCAGCAGCAGTTTGGCCTGCAGCCCCAACGCAATATCCTCGGTCAACTGCCGCGCGCGGTACTGAATATCGCTGGTGTCCTTGAACTGCGCCTGCAACTGCTGGATATGCGCGGCCAGACGCTTGTCGCCATGACCGTCACCCAATTCGCTGAACAACACATCGAGTACACCCGGCTCCTTCGAGAGTGCGCGCAACACGTCCAGGCACTGCACGTTGCCCGAGCCTTCCCATGTCGAATTGACCGGCGCCTCGCGATACAGGCGCGGCAGGATGCTCTCCTCGACATACCCGGCACCGCCCATGCATTCGGCAGCCTCGTTGATCATTGCCGGCGCACGCTTGCAGATCCAGTACTTGCCCACCGCCGTCACCAGTCGGGCGAATTGCGCTTCGTGACGATCATCCAGATGATCCAGCGCCTGGCCCATGCGCAGGCTCAGGGCCAGCGCGGCTTCGCTTTCCAGCGCCAGATCGGCCAGCACGTTCTGCATCAACGGTTGCTCGCTGAGCAGTTTGCCACCGACCTTGCGGTGCGCGCAGTGGTGGCTGGCCTGGGTCAGCGCCTGACGCATCAGCGAGCTGGAGCCGACCATGCAATCGAAACGGGTCATCGCCACCATCTCGATGATCGTCGGCACGCCACGCCCCTCTTCACCGATCATCCACGCCAGGGCGCCACGGAACTCCACTTCGCTGGAGGCGTTGGACTGGTTGCCGAGCTTGTTTTTCAGACGCTGGATGTAGAACTGATTGCGTGTGTCGTCCGGACGATGACGTGGCAGCAGGAAGCAGGTCAGGCCCTTGTCGGTCTGCGCCAGTGTCAGGAACGCATCGCACATCGGCGCCGAGCAGAACCACTTGTGCCCGACCAGTTCATAGGCCTGGCCCGGCCCACTGGCGCCGACCGGATAAGCCCTGGTGGTGTTGGCCCGCACATCGGTGCCGCCCTGCTTCTCGGTCATCGCCATGCCGATGGTCACGCCGGCCTTGTGCGCCATGGCGACGTTGCGCGGGTCATATTCGGTGGCGAGGATTTTCGGCAGCCACTGTTCGGCCAGATCCGGCTGCAAGCGCATCGCCGGGACACTGGCAAAGGTCATGGTCAACGGGCAACCGCTGCCGGCTTCGGCCTGGCTGTGCAGATAGCTCATGGAGGCGCGGGCAACATGCGCGCCGTCCTGCGGCCGGGTCCATGGCGATGAGGTCAGGCCATGTTCGATCGCTGTGCGCATCAGCTCGTGATAGGCCGGATGAAATTCCACCAGATCAATGCGATGACCATAGCGATCATGGCTGACGAACACTGGTTTGTTCTGATTGGCGAGGAACCCGGCTTCCATCAGTGGCCCGCCGGCCAGCGCACCGTAGGCATCGATCCGCGACTCGGCCCAACCGGCGCCGAAACGCCGCGACCACTCCTGCAGCGGCAGGTCGATGCGGTACAGGTTGGCACCGTCCAGCGACGGTGGCTGGTTGGTGACTTCGTGGGTTTCGGCGAACTGATGCAGGTTCATGACGGGGCTCCTTTGGTCAGCCAAGGAATCCAGTTAAGCACCGCCCCGTGGCTGATCAAAGTGTCATATGCGCCGAACTGTCGGCGCTTTCACCCTATCAGGCGCTGAGCACTCGACGCTCCAGTGCGGTCTGCAGGTCTTCGAATTTCACCGGTTTGTTCAGGTAATCGATGCGCGTACCGGGCGCGCATTGCTCGCGATCCGTGCCCAGCGCCAGCATGAACACCGGCAGATTGGCGCAGCCGGGCAACGCATGAATCTGGCAGCACAACGACGCCCCTTCATGGCTGGGCAGCTGGCAATCGATCAGCACCGCGTCGAAGGTTTCCCGTTGCAGGCAATCGACTGCCGCCGCGCCATTGTCGGCCGTGCGCACGCGGAAACCGAGCTTGAGCAGCATGCCGCGCATCACCAGTTGATTGACGCTGTTGTCATCCACCAGCAACACCGTGCAGTCCTGCGGCGCACGAATGCGGTCATGCAGCGGGCTCGGCGCCGCCTCGACCATCGGCAGTTCGAATTCGACATCCAGCTGAAAGCGGCTGCCGCGCCCGGGCTCGGAGCGATGGGTGAGCTTGCCGCCGAGCAGCTCGACCAGTTGCCGACAGATCGCCAGCCCCACGCCCAGGCCACCGTATTCGCGAGTCATCGAGCCGTCGAGCTGGAAGAAACGCTGATACATCGTCGCCTCGCCCAGATCGGTGAAACCGATGCCGGTGTCGATCACCGCAAATGACAGCGCCAAGCGGTTGTCCGCCCCCGGTTTGCCGGTCACCCGCAGGGCCAGGCCGCCAACCCGGGTGAACTTGATCGCATTGTCCAACAGGCACTCCAGGCACTGCGCCAGCTTGGCACTGTCGCCATGCAGGCGATCGGGCAAGGTCGGCAGCACCTCGACCTTGAAATCCAGCGACTTGCTCGCGGCGTTGCCGTCGAACTGCACGCGCAAGGCCTCGACCACCGCACGCAGGCTGAAGCTGCCCGGTGTCGCCTTAAGCTTGCCGGCCTGCAGTTCGGTGAGGGTCAGGATGCCGTTGACCATGCGCATCATGTCCCGGGCGGAACCGGCGGCGGTTTGCTGATATTGCTCCAGCTCAGGTTCCAGCTCGACGGTCTGCATCAACTCCAGCGAACCGATCACGCCGTTCATCGGCGTGCGCAATTCGTGCGTCAGGGTCGCGAGGAATTCGTCCTTGAGCTTGTTGCTGTGGGCCAGTTGCTGGTTGAGCACTTCGAGTTTCTGCCCGGCGTCGAACAGCGTTTGTGCCTGCTGCTCGCGCATCGCGTTGATGCGATCGGCCAGCGCCAGCGACAGCAATGCCACTTCAATCGCCGAGCCGATCTGGCTGGCGTACATGGTCAGGAACACGTTCGGCAGCAAGCCCAGCACCATCAGCGTGTTGACGATGCCGCCGAGCAAAAACGCCGACCAGGCAATGATGAAATAACGCGCCACGCGCAGGCCACGCCACCAGGCGAGGATCCCGGCGGCGAAGATCACCACGGTGAAGGTCAGCGCCAGTATTGTCGCCAGACGCAGCGACAACGCGTAGCTGGTCATCAGCGACAGACCAACCACCAGCGCGCCGAACGCAATCAGCGCAATCAGCAAGCGGTCGAGCCAACGGCTGTGGGTTTTGGTCTGCAGGAAACTGCGGGCGAACTGGCTGCCGAACAGGCCGGCACAACCGATGAAAAACGGTGTGGCGGCGTTGGCCCACCACGGATTGTCCGGCCAGAAATACTCGACCGCCGCGCCGTTCACCGACAGTTGATAGAGGCCGAACGAGGCGATGTAGAAAATGTAATAGAGGTAGCTGGTATCGCGCACGCTCAGGTAGATGAACAGGTTGTAGACCAGCATCCCCAGCAGCACGCCATAAATGATCCCCAGCACATACAGGCGCACCGGCTGGTCTTCGAGGTACGCGGTGCTCGACCACAACGTCACCGGCGCCTGAATCGAGCCTTCGCTGGCCAGCCGCAGGTACAGGGTCTGTTGCTGATCGGGGGTGAAGCTGAGGTCGAACAGGTAGTTGTTCTGACGGATCTCGCGACTGGCGAACGGCAAGGCGTCGCCGGTCTGCCGGATCAGGCGATAGTCACCGTTGGCGTCGGCCCTGTACAAATCAAGATGATCGAGCGGCGGGTACGCCAGCTCCAGCAGCCAGGTGCGCTGTGCGGCCGGGTTGTTCGGACGGTAATGCAGGTCGATCTTCAGCCAGAACGCCGAACGTGAGTAACCGGCATTGAGCGTGGCTTTATCGTGGGGTTTGAAATTGCCCGCCGCCGCTTGGGCGCGGACGTCGGCGATGCTCGCCTGACCGCTCGGGTCTTCGAACACCTGCAAGGAGCGCCCCAGGGGAAGGCTCTGGGTATTTTCGTCGAACTCGACGGCGCTTGCGAAGAGGGGCAAGCAGAACAGCAACATCAGCAAATAGCGCATTGAAGCCCCAGCGTGGCTCGTCCGGTTGTGTCAGGAAGCCCCCCATTCCCTTTGAGTAGACGTAAAACCGGTATTACCTGTTATTGGTTTGGATCCAGACTAGCATAGCCGTTGATGGCCATTGAGCACCATTAAAATATTTACGACAAAGGCTCTAGAACGGGCGTTTCAGAGCAAAGCAGCGGGCTAGAGCTGTTGAGTCGGTCAGCTCACGACAACATCCGATATGTGAATACCTTTTGTGGCGACGAGCCTGATCGGGACTGAACCCCAAAATCAGGTTTGGTGGTAAGCTCGCGCACCATGAATATCTACAGTTCCCGCCCCGTTGTCCTCTGTCTCTCCGGCCACGACCCCAGTGGTGGCGCCGGCTTGCAGGCAGATATCGAAGCCCTGCTCGCGCAGGGTTGCCATGCGGCTCCGGCCGTCACCGCCCTGACCGTGCAAGACACCGTCAACGTCACTGACTTCCGCGTCCTCGACCGTGAGTGGGTACTGGCCCAGGCCAATGCCGTGCTCAACGACTCCGAAGTCGCTGCGGTCAAACTGGGCATGCTCGGTTCGCTGGAAATGGTCGACACCGTTGTCGAACTGCTTTCGGCGCACCCGCACCTGCCAGTGGTCTGCGACCCGGTGCTGCGTGCCGGCGGCGGCGGACGCCTGGGCAAGGACGAAGTCGGTTATGCAATGCGCGAGCGCCTGCTGCCGCTGTCGATCATTGCCACCCCTAACCTCCCTGAAGCGCGGATCCTCGCCGAACTGCCCGAAGGCACGGCGGACGAGTGCGCTGAAAAACTCCTGCCGTTCGTCAAAAACCTGCTGATCACTGGCGGTCATGGCGACGAAACTGAAATCCACAATCGCCTGTACAGCCGTGATGGCCTGCGTGAAACCTTCTATTGCCAGCGTTTGCCAGGCAGTTATCACGGTTCCGGTTGCACTCTGGCCAGCGCCCTCGCCGGTCGTCTGGCCCAAGGTGAAAACCTCGCCAGCGCCGTACGCACCGCGCTGGATTACACCTGGCGCACCCTGCGCGATGCCGAACAACTGGGCAAAGGCCAGTTCGTGCCGCGTCGCCTGCCGCTGGATTTTTGCTCGTAACGTCGTGAGGTTTGCCTGATGAAACTACGTGGCCTGTATGCCATCACCGACAGCACACTGCTGGCGGGCAAGTTTCTGTCGTACGTGGAGGCAGCGCTGGAAGGCGGTGTCACCCTGCTGCAATACCGCGACAAAAGCAGCGACGAGGCCCGCCGTCTGCGCGAGGCCGAAGCGCTGCGCGACCTGTGCGAGCGCTACAAGACGCAGTTGATCATCAACGATGACGCCGAACTGGCCGCGCGCCTGAACGTCGGCGTGCACCTGGGCCAGACCGACGGCCCGCTGTCACCGACCCGCGCCCTGCTCGGCTCCAAAGCCATCATCGGTTCGACCTGCCACGCGCAACTCGAACTGGCCGAGCAAGCCGCCAAGGAAGGCGCGAGCTATGTCGCCTTCGGCCGCTTCTTCAACTCCAGCACCAAGCCCGGCGCGCCAAGTTGCGGCCTCGATCTGCTCGACGAAGCCAAACGCACACTGCATCTGCCGATCTGCGCGATTGGCGGCATCACCCTCGACAACGCCGCACCGCTGGTGGCCCACGGGGTCGACCTGCTCGCCGTGGTGCATGGCCTGTTCGGTGCCGACAGCACCGCCGAAGTGACCCGCCGCGCTCGCGCGTTCAACCAACTGCTTTCTATTTAAGTCGCTTAGAAATCTGATTTGAGAGCCCGATCATGTCTCGTTCCGAAACCCTGTTTGCCAATGCCCAGAAACACATTCCCGGTGGCGTGAATTCGCCGGTTCGCGCGTTCAAGAGCGTGGGCGGCACGCCGCTGTTCTTCAAGCACGCCGAAGGCGCCTACGTCACTGACGAAGATGACAAGCGCTATGTGGACTACGTAGGTTCGTGGGGTCCGATGATCCTCGGCCACAGCCATCCGGACGTGCTCGACGCGGTACGCAATCAATTGCAACACGGCTTGTCGTACGGCGCGCCGACCGCGATGGAAACCGAGATGGCCGATCTGGTCTGCTCGCTGGTGCCATCGATGGACATGGTGCGCATGGTCAGCTCCGGTACCGAAGCGACCATGAGCGCGATCCGTCTGGCCCGTGGTTACACCGGTCGTGACAGCATCATCAAGTTCGAAGGCTGCTACCACGGTCACTCCGACAGCCTGCTGGTCAAGGCCGGCTCCGGCGCACTGACTCAGGGCGTGCCAAGCTCCGCCGGTGTGCCGGCTGCATTCGCCAAACACACCCTGACTCTGCCGTTCAATGACATCGACGCGGTTGAAAAGATGCTCGCTGAAGTCGGCCAGGACGTGGCGTGCATCATCGTCGAGCCAGTAGCAGGCAACATGAACTGCGTACCGCCGGCACCGGGCTTCCTCGAAGGCCTGCGCGCGCTGTGCGACAAGCATGGCGTGGTGCTGATTTTCGACGAAGTGATGACCGGTTTCCGCGTCGCCCTCGGCGGTGCCCAGGCCTACTACGGCGTCAACCCTGACCTGACCACTTTCGGCAAGATCATCGGCGGCGGCATGCCGGTCGGCTGCTTCGGCGGCAAGCGTGAAATCATGGAGCGCATCGCGCCGCTGGGTCCGGTGTATCAGGCCGGCACCTTGTCGGGTAACCCGCTGGCGATGGCCGCCGGTTTGACCACGTTGCGTTTGATCAGTCGTCCAGGCTTCCACGCCGAGCTGACCGACTACACCACGCGCCTGCTCGACGGCCTGCAACAGCGCGCCGATGCCGCGGGCATCCCGTTCGTGACCACGCAGGCTGGTGGCATGTTCGGCCTGTACTTCAGCGGCGCCGACGATATCGTCACCTTTGAAGACGTGATGGCCAGCGACGCAGCACTGTTCGGTCGCTTCTTCCACCTGATGCTGGAAGGCGGGGTGTACCTGGCACCAAGCGCATTCGAAGCTGGTTTCACTTCGATCGCCCACGGCGAAGCCGAGCTGAAAATCACTCTGGACGCTGCCGAACGCGCCTTCGCTGCACTGAAGTAATCGCCGCACCGCTGACGTTGGCCATTGCCAGCGTCAGCTTTCACCTACACCTGCGCCGTTTTTCCCACGCCTCTGCTAAAAATCCGCCAGAAAGTGGCCGATATATTCCCCGCGCAGCAGAAAAACGAGTAAAGACTTTGTAAGGTTGGCCCTGCTTATTTCATAATGCGCGCTTATTGGATCCCTCGATGGGTCCGCGTGCCCTTCAGAGGTAAGTCGATTCCCATGAACCGCACCGGCCGCACCCTTGCCTTGGGCTGCCTGTTGCTCCTTCAGCCCCTGCTCGCGCATGCACAAGCAGGCGGCAACTCGTTGTTGATCCCGGCGCTGGGTCGTTGCACCCTCAACACTCAGCCGCAAGACGTCACGCAGGCACTGGCCGCCTGCCAGAAAGCGGCGGACGAAGGGGATGCGCAAGCGCAATACGAGTTGGGTGAGTTCTACTACGACGGAAAGAATGCGCCGCGTGACCTCAATCAAGCCCTGAGCTACTTCGAAAAAGCCTCGTTGCAAGGCCACGCTCAGGCGCAGTTCAAACTCGGCACCATGTTCTTCCACGGTGAAGGCGTGCAGGCCAACAACATTCAGGCTTACATCGTGCTGAAGATGGCCGCGGTCAACGGCGCTGAAGATGCACTGGACACCGCCGACGAAGTCTCCGAAAAAATGTCCCGCGAAGACCTCGAAACCGCGACTCAGGTGCTCGGGCAAATTTTCCGTAAATACCTGATGGAACTGCAGAGCGCCGATGGGCGTACGCCGTTTTCGCCACTGCCTTAATTTCTGCGCCGACCTTTCTGGCCCCTCGCAAGCAGGGGATCTCCTGCACACTGAAGATCACCTGCAGGAGTGAGCCTGCTCGCGATGGCAGCGACCCGGGTTGGCGACTTACTTCTCAGGCATCGGCATCGGAAACGGCATCACATTGCCGACTGCGCCACGGGCTTCGCTGATTTTCGGGGTGCCCAGACGCTCCACCTCGTCGATGCGCACAATCGAATGCATCGGCACAAAGCTGCGCACCACGCCTTCAAACTGCGCCTTGAGCTTCTCTTCGCTCGGATCGACCACCACTTGCGTGCGCTCGCCAAAGACGAACTCTTCCACTTCCAGGAAACCCCACAGATCACTTTGATAGATCTGCTTGGCGTACATTTCGAACACCTGGCCCTGATTGAGGAAAATCACCTTATAGATTGGAGCTTCGCGTTTGGTCATGGCGGGGGGATAACATCGGGGATAAAAATGAGGGCGCAAACTATAGCATAGCCACTGGACGCACAGCGGTAGGAACCTGAGGGCTTGTTCCCTATAATGCGCGGTTCTTTGAATCACGTGACGACCCTACTCCATGGCCAAGAAGCTTTACATCGAAACCCACGGTTGCCAGATGAACGAGTACGACAGCTCGCGCATGGTCGATCTGCTGGGCGAACATCAGGCCCTGGAAGTCACCGCCCGCGCCGAAGACGCCGACGTGATTCTGCTCAACACCTGTTCGATCCGCGAACGCGCCCAGGATCGGGTGTACTCGCAGCTCGGCCGCTGGCGCGAACTGAAACTGGCCAACCCGGACATGGTGATCGCCGTCGGCGGTTGCGTGGCCAGCCAGGAAGGCGCGGCGATCCGTGATCGCGCACCGTACGTCGACGTGGTCTTCGGCCCGCAGACCCTGCACCGCCTGCCGGAAATGATCGACGCCGCGCGCAGCAGCAAGCTGCCGCAAGTCGACGTCTCGTTCCCGGAAATCGAAAAATTCGACCACCTGCCCGAGCCGCGCATCGATGGCCCGAGCGCGTACGTGTCGGTGATGGAAGGCTGCAGCAAGTACTGCACGTTCTGCGTGGTGCCCTACACCCGAGGCGAAGAAGTCAGCCGGCCGTTCGACGACGTGATCGCCGAAATCATCCACCTCGCCGAAAACGGCGTGCGTGAAGTGACTTTGCTGGGGCAGAATGTCAACGGTTATCGCGGCACCACCCATGACGGTCGCCTGGCCGATCTGGCGGAGTTGATCCGCGTAGTGGCCGCCGTTGATGGCATCGACCGCATCCGCTACACCACCTCGCACCCGCTGGAGTTCTCCGACAGCCTGATTCAGGCCCATGCCGACGTGCCGGAGCTGGTGAAACACCTGCACTTGCCGGTGCAGTCGGGTTCAGACCGGATTCTGGCGGCAATGAAGCGCAACCACACGGCGCTGGAATACAAGTCCAAGCTGCGCAAACTGCGCGCCGCCGTGCCGGGCATCTGCATCAGCTCGGACTTCATCGTCGGCTTCCCCGGCGAAACCGAGAAAGACTTCGAACAGACGATGAAGCTGATTGCCGACGTCGGCTTCGACTTCTCCTACTCGTTCGTCTATAGCCAGCGCCCGGGCACCCCGGCGGCCGATCTGGCCGATGACACCCCGGAAGAACTTAAGAAGGAACGCCTGAACGCCTTGCAGCACCGCCTGAACCAGCAAGGGTTCGAGATCAGCCGACAAATGGTCGGTTCGATCCAGCGCATTCTGGTCACCGACTACTCGAAAAAAGACCCGGGCGAGCTGCAAGGGCGTACCGAGAATAATCGTATCGTCAACTTCCGCTGCGATAATCCGACCCTGATCGGCCAGTTCGCCGACGTGCACATCGACGCGGCACAACCGCACTCGTTGCGCGGCTCGCTGGTCCAGTAACACTAATGTTCAACTGTGGGAGCGAGCCTGCTCGCGATGAACGATGACGTGGTTTGTCAGATGAACCGCATCACGCCCATCGCGAGCAGGCTCGCTCCCATAGGAACTGCATTTATTTAAGAGCTTTCGCACCCACGCCACTGGCGTTATCCTTGATTTCATCTTAATTGCCCCAGGGCGGCTAAATACGACCTTGAACGCACCCATAGAACCACATCGTTTTATCCTCGAGCCTTTTGAAGCTCGCCGCTTCGCCAATCTGTGCGGGCAATTCGACGAGCACCTGCGCTTGATCGAACAACGCCTGGCCATCGAGATCCGCAACCGCGGAAACCAGTTCGAACTGATCGGCGAACCCAAGCACACCACGTCTGCGGAAAACCTGCTGCGCCGCCTGTACCGGGAAACCAAGGGTACCGAGCTGTCGCCGGACCTGGTGCACCTGTTCCTCCAGGAATCGGCCGTCGTCGAGCTGGACAATCACGCCCCCGCCGAAGCGTCCGTCGCCCTGCGCACCAAGAAAGGCATGATTCGCCCACGCGGCTTGAATCAACTGCGCTACGTGAAGGAAATCCTCGGCAACGACATCAACTTCGGCATCGGTCCAGCCGGTACCGGCAAGACTTATCTGGCCGTAGCGTGTGCCGTCGATGCACTGGAGCGCGAGCAGATCCGCCGTATCCTGCTGGTGCGCCCAGCGGTCGAAGCCGGGGAGAAACTCGGCTTCCTGCCCGGTGACCTGAGCCAGAAAATCGACCCGTACCTGCGCCCGCTCTACGACGCACTCTACGAGATGCTCGGCTTCGAATACGTGGCCAAGCTGATCGAGCGTCAAGTGATCGAAGTCGCGCCGCTGGCCTACATGCGTGGTCGGACGCTGAACAACAGCTTCATCATTCTCGACGAAAGCCAGAACACCACCGTCGAGCAAATGAAGATGTTCCTGACCCGGATCGGCTTCGGCTCCACCGCGGTCATCACCGGCGACATCACCCAGGTCGACCTGCCGCGCGGCACCAAGTCCGGCCTGCATCATGTGATCGAAGTGCTCAAGGACGTTCCGGGCATCAGCTTCACGCACTTCCAGCCCAAAGACGTCGTGCGCCACCCATTGGTGCAGCGGATCGTCGAAGCCTACGAGCGCTTCGAAAGCCGCGCCGATGCCCCCAAGGACACCTCGCGCGATGCTTGAGCTGGACCTGCAAATCGCAACCGAAGCGAACGCCCCGAGCGAAGCCGAGTTCCGCCAATGGTGCGAACTGGCCCTGCGCCAGCGCACCGCCGACTCGGAAATGACCATTCGCCTGGTTGACGAGGAAGAAGGTCGTGAGCTCAATCACACCTGGCGCCACAAGGATTACGCGACCAACGTCCTGTCGTTTCCTGCCGAAGTACCCGACGAGTTTCTCGACATCCCGCTGCTAGGCGATCTGGTGATCTGCGTGGCCGTGGTCGAGCGTGAAGCCGCCGAACAGGGCAAGGAACTTAAAGCGCACTGGGCACATCTGGTCATTCACGGCTGCTTGCATCTGCTCGGTTACGACCATATAGATGACGACGAAGCCGAAGAAATGGAAGCACTGGAACGCGAGTTGCTTGCCGAATTGGGTTATCCCGATCCGTACGCGGACGACGAAACCGAAACATCCCCTATCGTTACAACAAAGGATTCAGAGTAATCGCTATGAGCGAAGATCGATCGAGCAACGGGCAGAAGTCATGGCTGGGTAAACTGACCCAGGCTTTTGCCCACGAGCCGAAGAACCGTCAGGAGCTGCTTGAGCTGCTGCGTGATGCACATCAGAACAAACTGCTGGACAGCGAAGCGCTGGCCATCGTCGAAGGCGCCATCCAGGTGGCTGACCTGCAAGTGCGTGACATCATGGTCCCGCGCTCGCAGATGATCAGCATCAAGGCGACCCAGACCCCTCGTGAATTCCTGCCCGCCGTGCTCGACTCGGCCCACTCGCGCTACCCGGTCATTGGTGAAAGCCACGACGACGTGATGGGCGTGCTGCTGGCCAAGGATCTGCTGCCGCTGATCCTCAAGGAGAACGGTGACACCTTCAACATCAAGGACCTGCTGCGCCCGGCCACGTTTGTACCGGAGTCCAAGCGTCTGAACGTGTTGCTGCGTGAGTTTCGCGCCAACCACAACCACATGGCCATCGTCATCGACGAGTACGGCGGCGTGGCCGGCCTGGTGACGATCGAAGACGTGCTGGAACAGATCGTCGGCGACATCGAAGACGAGCACGACGTCGAAGAAGACAGCTACATCAAACCGCTGCCCAGCGGTGACTTCCTGATCAAGGCGCTGACGCCGATCGAGAACTTCAACGAGTTCTTCGACAGCGAATTCTCCGACGACGAATTCGACACCGTCGGTGGCTTGGTGATGAGCGCGTTCGGGCACTTGCCAAAACGCAACGAAATCACTGAAATCGGCGCCTATCGTTTCCGCATCCTGAACGCCGACAGCCGTCGGATTCATTTGCTGCGACTGACGCCAATCGCTCGGTAATCATTAAGGATAGAAATGCGCTGGACAACCCGCCCCGGCTGGCCCGGTAACCTGCTGGCCGTGGCGGCCGGTGCAATCACCACCTTCGCGCTGGCTCCGTTCAACATCTGGCCGCTGGCCCTGCTGGCGGTCGGCCTGTTCTACGCCGGCCTGCGCGAGCTGAAACCGCGCCAGGCGCTGGGCCGTGGCTGGTGCTTCGGTTTCGGCCTGTTCGGCGCCGGGACCAGCTGGATCTACTATAGCATCCACCACTTCGGCGGCGCATCCGTGCTGCTGGCCGGGTTCCTGATGCTGCTGTTCACCGCAGCGATCGCGTTGTTCTTCGCCCTGCCCGCGTGGGTCTGGGCGCGCTGGTTGCGCCGCAACGAAGCACCGCTGGCCGACGCGCTGGCGTTTGCTGCGCTGTGGGTCGGCCAGGAAGCCTTTCGCGGCTGGTTCCTCACTGGCTTCCCGTGGCTCTATTCCGGCTACAGCCAGCTCGACGGCCCGCTGTCCGGGCTCGCCCCGGTCGGCGGCATGTGGCTGGTTTCGTTCGTGCTGGCGCTGACCGCAGCGCTGATCTACAACGCACCACGTCTGTTGAGCGGCGGACGCAAAGGCTTTATCGCCGCCGGTCTGCTGTTGCTGGTCGGGCCGTGGGTCGCTGGCATTGCCCTCAAGGGCCATGCCTGGACCAGCCCGTCCGGCGCGCCGCTGACGGTTGCCGCGATTCAGGGCAACGTCGCGCAGAGCATGAAATGGGACCCGGCCGAGCTCAACGCACAACTGGCGCTGTACCGCGACCTGAGTTTTCGCTCGAAGCGTGTGGACCTGCTGATCTGGCCGGAAACCGCTGTGCCGGTACTCAAAGAGTCCGCCGAAGGCTACCTGAGCATGATGGGCACCTTCGCCGCCGAGCGTAAATCGGCGCTGATCACCGGCGTGCCGATCCGCGAGATGGTCCGTCACGAAAAACGCTTCTTCAATGGCATCACCGTGGTCGGCGAAGGCGACGGCACCTACCTCAAGCAGAAACTGGTGCCTTTCGGTGAATACGTGCCGTTGCAGGAACTGTTGCGCGGCTTGATCGCGTTCTTTGACTTGCCGATGTCCGACTTCGCTCGCGGCCCGGCGGACCAGCCGTTGCTGCAAGCCAAGGGTTATCAGATTGCGCCGTTCATCTGCTACGAAGTGGTGTACCCGGAATTCGCCGCAGGCCTGTCGGCACGCAGTGATCTGCTGCTGACGATCAGCAACGACACCTGGTTCGGCACCTCGATCGGCCCGCTGCAACACCTGCAGATGGCGCAAATGCGTGCACTTGAAGCGGGCCGCTGGATGATCCGCGCCACCAACAACGGCGTAACCGGGCTGATCAACCCTTTCGGGCAGATCACCGAGCAGATTCCGCAGTTCGAGCAGGGCATCCTGTACGGCGAAGTGGTGCCGATGCACAACCTGACGCCGTACCTGCAATGGCGTTCGTGGCCACTGATCATCGTGTGTGTGCTGCTGTTTGGCTGGGCGCTGATGGCGAGCCGGATGTCAAAAACCCTTTAAAAACTTCGCGAGCAAGCCCTGCAGATCTACTGTTGGAGCGGGCTTGCTCGCGAAGGGGGCATGAGCAGCAGCCAATCAATCAGGGATCGCATCACCTCGGTAAAACAGCGAATACCCCACCTGCCCCACCGCCTCATTCAGCAATTGCCCGCTCTGCCAGATCGACTTGAACTCCGGCAGCCAGCCACCAAATGGCCGGGCGTTATCGGTGCCTAGAAAGCCGACAGGCGCTGGTACCACTTCAAATCCAGCCTGCTCGAAACACCAGACTGCGCGCAGCATGTGCCAGGCCTGCGTTACCACGACGACGCGTCTGATGCCTTGGGGCAGCAGGATATCGGCGCTGAGTCTGGCGTTCTCCCAGGTGGTGCGGCTTTCACCTTCCTGCCAGCGTGTTGTCACGCCGAAATCGTCGAGCAGCGAATCAGCCATCAGCTTGGCTTCGGTCGGCGGCGTGCCGTAATGCAAGCCGCCGCTGGTCAGGATCGGCAAACCGGACGCCTTGGCCAGCCGCGCGGCGTAGCGCTGACGCTCCAGCCCCACTCCGGTCGGCTGATCCTCGCCCCAGGCCAGGTCCCCGCGCTCACGCCCTGAACCCAGCACCACGATGGCATCAGCCCGTTGCGCCAGCGCCGTCCATGCGTCACGGGGCAGCGGCGGTTCACGCTCAAGTGCTTTGGCGCCCCACTGCACGACCACCGGCAGGCTCATCAGCCAGAAACCGCCCAGGCCAATGGCAAAACACACACCGGCCAGTCGCGGTCGGGAGCGGCGCAGCCACCAGGCAACCAGCAACAGCAGTAAAAGAATGCCGGGCGGCAATAGAAGTTGTTTGATGAAATAACGAAATGGCATCGGGGCATCTCCAGAGATGCCCGAAGCCTAAGAGTGTTAATAAAGCGTTACAACCGATAGGGTGGGATCCCGTTGAAAAAGATCCGTTTTTTGCCGTCTTGCGCTTACTTGGCCTGCAAAGAGCGAACCTTGACGGTGTCTTTGCCGGGCGCCTTGTCCTTGAGCCAGATGACCTTGGCCGAATGTGCTGCATCGAGCTGCTTCACTGCCTGCGACAGGTATCCATGCGTTTCACGTTCACTGCGATCCAGATAGGCCTTGACCAATTTGAACTCGGCGGGGCTCAAGCCACGCAATTCCAGTTCCAGGGGGCGCTCATCGCGCAGCCGGCCAGCGGTTTTTGCCGCGTCGAGCGCCATGCCCAGACGATCCATCAACCGCTCGTACAACTCGGGTTTCGTCACGTTTTTTTGCCGTTGCTCCACCATCCCTCACCTCATTGAAGATAAGACTCACTCCCCAATTAGAGCTTAGCTTCGCTGCACAAACCGGCTGCACGCCGCGACCAACGGCCCTGGCCAGGTTTTTTGCCGGCCAAACAGCTGTAATCAGGGTTTCCCTAGGCCAAGCGCGGTCATGTATGCTACGGCGCTTCCTGTAATTCCACTTCCAGCTCATCCGGACCATCTCCGGATCGCTCGTTGAAGAGGATTAGGCCACCCCTATCCAGTACAAAAGTAGCCATGCACGAACAATATCAGCCCCGTGAAATCGAAGCCGCCGCCCAATCGTTCTGGGACGAGCAAAAGTCCTTTGAAGTCAGTGAACAGCCAGGCAAGGAGACCTACTACTGCCTGTCGATGTTCCCTTACCCCAGCGGCAAGCTACACATGGGGCACGTGCGCAACTACACCATCGGCGACGTGATCTCCCGCTACCAGCGCATGCAAGGCAAGAACGTCCTGCAACCCATGGGTTGGGACGCTTTCGGCATGCCGGCGGAAAACGCCGCGATGAAGAACAACGTGGCGCCTGCCAAGTGGACCTACGAAAACATCGCCTACATGAAGTCCCAGCTGCGCAGCCTGGGTCTGGCGGTGGACTGGTCCCGTGAAGTGACCACCTGCAAGCCCGATTACTATCGCTGGGAACAATGGCTGTTCACTCGCCTGTTCGAAAAAGGCGTGATCTACCGTAAAAACGGCACCGTGAACTGGGACCCCATCGACCAGACTGTTCTGGCCAACGAACAGGTGATCGACGGTCGCGGCTGGCGTTCCGGCGCGCTGATCGAAAAGCGCGAAATCCCGATGTACTACTTCAAGATCACCGCTTACGCGGATGAGCTGCTCGAGAGCCTCGACGAACTCACTGGCTGGCCTGAACAGGTCAAGACCATGCAGCGCAACTGGATCGGCAAATCCCGCGGCATGGAAGTGCAGTTCCCGTACAACGTCGAATCGATCGGCGAAGAAGGCACACTCAAAGTCTTCACCACCCGTCCGGACACCCTGATGGGCGCGACCTACGTCGCCGTGGCCGCCGAGCACCACCTGGCTGCTCTGGCCGCAAAGAACAACCCAGAGCTGCAAGCGTTCATCGCTGAATGCAAGGGCGGCAGCGTTGCCGAAGCCGACGTCGCCACGCAAGAGAAGAAAGGCCTGCCGACCGGCCTGTTCGTCGAGCACCCGCTGACCGGTGAGAAACTGCCGGTGTGGGTCGCCAACTACGTGCTGATGCATTACGGCGACGGCGCCGTGATGGCAGTTCCGGCGCACGATGAGCGCGATTTCGAATTCGCCCACAAGTACAACCTGCTGGTCAAATCAGTGGTGCGTACCAGCTCCGGTGACAGCAACCCGGCCCCGTGGCAAGACGCCTACGGCGAGCACGGCACGCTGATCAACTCCGGCGAGTTCGACGGCCTGGACTTCACCGGTGCGTTCGACGCCATGGAAGTCGCCCTGATCAAGAAAAACCTCGGAGCCTCGCGCACCCAGTTCCGCCTGCGCGACTGGGGCATCAGCCGTCAGCGCTACTGGGGCTGCCCGATCCCGATCATCCACTGCAACACTTGCGGTGACGTGCCGGTGCCGGAAGACCAGTTGCCGGTGGTGCTGCCGGAAGACGTGGTGCCGGACGGCGCCGGTTCGCCGCTGGCGCGCATGCCGGAATTCTACGAGTGCAGCTGCCCGAAATGCGGTCAGCCTGCCAAGCGTGAAACCGACACCATGGACACCTTCGTCGAGTCCTCGTGGTACTACGCCCGTTACGCCTCGCCGCACTTCGAAGGTGGCCTGGTGGAAAAATCCGCGGCTGACCACTGGCTGCCGGTGGATCAGTACATCGGTGGTATCGAACACGCCATTCTCCACCTGCTGTACGCGCGCTTCTTCCACAAGCTGATGCGCGACGAAGGCCTGGTGAGCTCCAACGAGCCGTTCAAGAACCTGCTGACCCAGGGCATGGTGATCGCCGAGACCTACTATCGTCGCGAGGCCAATGGTGCCTACACCTGGTTCAACCCGGCGGACGTGGAACTTGAGCGTGACAGCAAAGCCAAGGTCATCAGCGCCAAACTGAAATCCGACGGTTTGCCGGTGGAAATCGGTGGCACCGAGAAAATGGCCAAGTCGAAGAACAACGGCGTCGACCCACAGTCGATGATCGATCAGTTCGGCGCCGACACCTGCCGCCTGTTCATGATGTTCGCTTCGCCGCCTGACATGAGCGCCGAATGGTCTGACTCCGGCGTCGAAGGCTCGCACCGCTTCCTCAAGCGCGTCTGGCGTCTGGCTCAGGCCCACGTCACCCAGGGCCTGCCGGGCAAACTGGACATCGCCAGCCTCAACGACGAGCAGAAAGCCGTTCGCCGCGCGATCCACCTGGCCATCAAGCAGGCCAGCCACGACGTCGGCCAGAACCACAAATTCAATACCGCCATCGCTCAAGTGATGACGCTGATGAACGTGCTGGAGAAAGCCGCACAAGGCACCGAACAGGATCGTGCCCTGATTCACGAAGGCCTCGAAGCCGTGACCTTGCTACTGGCGCCAATCACGCCGCACATCAGCCACGAGCTGTGGAACCAGTTGGGCCACGCTGACGCGGTCATCGACGCCGGCTGGCCGGCAGTCGACGAAAGTGCCTTGGTGCAGGACAGCCTGACACTGGTTATCCAGGTCAACGGCAAGCTGCGTGGCCAGATCGAAATGCCGGCCAGCGCGACCCGCGAAGAAGTCGAAGCGGCGGCCCGCATCAACGAAAACGTGCTGCGTTTCGTCGACGGTCTGACCATTCGCAAAGTGATCGTCGTGCCGGGCAAACTGGTCAATATCGTCGCCAGCTAAATTGGATTGGGTGCCGGGTCTGCCCGGCGCTCTGTAAAACCTTTCGGGCCGCAGGGTCGGCCCACATGGTTTCAAGGGGAGCAACACAATGATCAAACGCAATCTGCTGGTGATGGGCCTCGCCGTTCTGCTGAGCGCCTGCGGTTTCCAGCTGCGCGGCACTGGCACCACCGAACTGGCGATCAAGGAACTCGACCTGAGCGCCCGCAACACCTATGGTCCGACTGTCACTCAACTGCGTCAGGTACTGGAGTCCAGCGGCGTCAAGGTCTACAACGGTGCGCCGTACAAGCTGTATCTGTCTGACGAGCAGGAAAACCAGCGCATTCTCAGCTACGCCGGCGCCGGTCGTACGGGTGAGTACCAAGTGACCACCGTGCTGAATTACGACATCGTTGGTGAACACAATCTGAACCTGCTGAGCGACAAGCTTGAAGTGCAGAAGGTGTTCATCCACGACGGCAACAACCTTGTCGGCTCCGACCAGGAAGCCAACGACGCCCGCAACGAAACCCGTCGCGAGCTGGTTCAGCGCATGATTCTGCGCCTGCAACAGCTGACTCCGGGCCAACTGCAGCAATTGCAGCAAGCGGCCAACGACCGTGCCCGGGCTGAAGCCGACGCGCTGAAGGCGGCACAGAAGGCTGAAGCGGAAACCCCGCGTCAGTCGCCGCTCGAACTGCCGCAGCAGTAAGACGCACGGGGCGCTCAGGCGCCCCGTTCGCCCTCTCTTATGAAGCTCGCTCCCGCTCAACTCGGCAAACACCTGCAAGGCGCGCTTGCGCCCGTCTATATCATCAGTGGCGATGACCCGCTGTTGTGCCAGGAAGCCGCCGACGCCATCCGCAGTGCCGCCCGCCAGCAAGGTTTCGACGAACGCCAGGTGTTCGCCGCCGACGCCAATTTCGATTGGGGTACGTTGCTGCAGGCCGGCGCCAGCATGTCGTTGTTCGCCGAAAAACGCCTGCTGGAACTGCGTTTGCCGTCAGGCAAGCCTGGTGACAAGGGTGCGGCGGCGCTGATCGAATACTGCTCGCGCCCCGCTGAAGACACGGTGCTGCTGATCAGCCTGCCCAAGCTCGACGGCAGTGCGCAGAAGACCAAGTGGGGCAAGGCGCTGGTCGAAGGTCAGCAGACCCAGTTCATCCAGATCTGGCCAGTGGATGCCAATCAGCTACCGAGCTGGATTCGTCAGCGTCTGTCGCAGGCCGGTTTATCGGCCAGTCAGGACGCGGTCGAACTGATTGCCGCACGCGTCGAGGGCAACCTGCTCGCCGCCGCGCAGGAAATCGAGAAGCTCAAGCTGATGGCCGAAGGCGGGCAGATCACCGTCGAAACCGTGCAGGCCGCGGTGGCTGACAGTGCCCGTTTCGACGTGTTCGGCCTGACTGACGCCGTGCTCAACGGCGAACCGGCCCATGCACTGCGCATGCTCGAAGGCCTGCGCGGTGAAGGCGTCGAACCACCAGTGATTCTCTGGGCGCTGGCGCGTGAGTTGCGCCTGTTGGCCAATATCTCGTTGCAGTACAGCCAGGGCACGCCGCTGGACAAGTGTTTCAGCCAGGCGAAACCGCCAGTCTGGGACAAGCGTAAACCGCTGATGAGCAAAGCCCTGCAACGCTACTCGGCGCCACGCTGGGCGCAGTTGTTGCTCGAAGCCCAGCGCATCGATGCGCAGATCAAGGGCCAGGCTGCCGGTTCGCCGTGGATGAGCCTGAGCCGATTGGCGTTGTTGATGGCGGGTCAGCGCCTGACATTACCCGCTGAGTGACGTCAGGCGCTGAGAGGCGCATTTTTTGCCGCAGCAATTCACTGCTTCACCTGGTCACCAAGGGCAAAGCTGAAAGAAGCAGCCTGCCCTGCGCCTATCGTAAGTTTGACGATCGGTACGATTTTCCCCGCAGCCTTATCAAAGTATGAACTCTGGTTTTTCTTTGCCTGCGCCAAGCCATCGGCATTTGTATAAAAGAACGCTTCGATTGGCATATTAACGGCCGGCTGCCTGGCCCATACAGTCGCGACCAGTTCGTTCTCATCGTTCACTCCATTCTTCGGTATACGGGGCATCGCCGCTAGCGCCTCTCGAAACAACGCAGCTGTCTGGTAGGGCGATGAGTCACGGACATCGAAGCTGCACTGTTTCTGCTCTCTCGTAGGCGTGTTTGCCATGTAATGAGCGACAAACTGATTGGCCGTCGTAATGCCCTGCTGAGAACAAGACCGGCTGATGGCTCCATGAAGACTGTGTTGTCCGCATCCTTTGTCTGCTCGCCACTCCGTGGCACCGTCGATTGGAAAGAAGCACGTGTATTGAAGCTTTATCTGGCCTGGGAGCGCATCAGAAACAGGACGGACGATGTAGCCGTTATTCGCATGACTATAAAGTGCGGGAAACCTTGCATCATTGCGCATATAGGAAAACGCGACAAAGCCTTTACTTACACTGCTCGGACTGGGATCCCAAACGTTATACCCATCACCATACGTCGTTGCTCGGATAATGATCCCCGAACATAAAAATGTCGGTGCCGTCTCACTGTTAAAACAGTTGCGCGTGGTTTGTGCATAACGAGTGTTGAGTGTTGCGGCGACCGCAGCCCCATCATTCGTGGCAAGCCCCATAAGGCCCACCGGCTCACTACTTGCTGTCGTGGGAGGAGGCGCTGTTTCATGTTGAACACAACCGAATAACAACGAAACTGCTAAAGCCAAAATTATTTTTCCCATGGCGATCTCCAATATCCTTCGCAATAAAACAATGGAATATGTCGGGCGCTTCGCACGACAGTCAGCGGCGTCACTTGGAAACGGCTCCTTACCAAGCCACGCCTTGTCTTCAAATTCGAGTGTTGTTGCTCGGATTGCGGGGGGCAGGCAGAGGCGTATACTCTTGCGCGCCATACAGGAGATCCGCCATGAGTAAAAAACGATCCAACAAAGCCAAATCCATCATCGCCCAACCCTTGTTCCGCAGCCGCCAGGAACGACCAACCAAGGGCAAGGGCAGCTACCGCCGCGAAGCCTTCCAGTCTAATAGCTGGGAGGCTTCTTGCTTTCTGGCTGCCTGAAAAATGGCCAACAGCAGCTTTTTCATCTCAATACTCTCGGTGGGTATCAAGCCGAAGCAATCAGCCACAAGATGTGAGTGAACCTCCAATAGTGATCCCTCGACAACTGTCAGATATGACAGTTGAACAGCGTGCAAGGAAAGGAATAAGGTGACCCGCATACGGGCCTGTCGCTGATCAAATTCCCGTACCGAATCCCGATTTTCAGGGCCGGCATGTTAAGGTCTGTACCTGAATAGTATTCCCTGGAACTGTGCATGCCCTTTCGTCTTTCCCGTCGTTGGCCCGTTCGCCAACTGATCGCTGCCTCCAGCTTCATTCTGCTTGTCGCCTGTGCGGAAAAACCGACCGCCGCCGATGCGCAACCGTTACAGACCGTCCCCGCAGTCACGGCCCCAGCGATCATCCCGCCGGTAGTGCCGTCCGGCGACAATCTCGATATTCAACCGACCCAGACGTTTGCCGAATGGCAGGCAGGTTTCCGCAAGGATGCCCTCGCCGCCGGTATTCGCGCGGATGTATTCGACCGCGCCTTTGCCAATGTCAGCTTCGACGCCAGCGTGATCCGCGCCGACCGCAGCCAGCCGGAATTCTCCCGCCCGGTGTGGGAATACCTCGACGGCGCGTTGTCGCCGCTGCGCGTGCGCAAGGGTCAGGCGCTGATCAGTCAGTACGCCGACATCCTGCAAAGCATCGAGCAGCGTTATGGTGTGGATCGTCAGGCGCTGGTGTCTGTGTGGGGCATGGAAAGCAATTTCGGCCAGTTCCAGGGCACCAAGTCGGTGATCAACTCACTGGCGACTCTGGCCTACGAAGGCCGGCGTCCGGGCTTTGCCCATGCGCAACTGATCGCTGCCCTGCAAATCCTGCAACAGGGTGATATCACTCCGGAGAAGATGTTGGGCTCGTGGGCCGGTGCGATGGGCCAGACCCAGTTCATTCCGACCACCTACAACACCCATGCCGTGGATTTCGACGGTGACGGTCGCCGCGACATCTGGGGCAGCCCGGCGGATGCGCTGGCGTCCACCGCGCATTACCTGCAAAGCTCCGGCTGGCAGCGCGGTCAGCCGTGGGGCTTCGAAGTGCAACTGCCGAGCGGCTTCAATTACACCCTGGCCGACGGCGCGATTCGCAAGAGCGTTGCCGAATGGCGTCAACTGGGGGTGATCCTGCCCAATGGCGCTCAGGCCCCGGCCGGTTCGGAACAGCTGTCTGCGGCTTTGCTGCTGCCGGCCGGTTACCGTGGCCCGGCGTTCCTGATCCTCGACAACTTCCGGGCGATCCTCAAGTACAACAACTCCTCGTCCTATGCACTGGCGGTGAGCCTGTTGTCCGAGCGCTTCAACGGTGGTGGGCTGATCAATGGCAGCTGGCCAAAAGATGATCTGCCATTGAGCCGCTCCGAGCGTATCGAATTGCAGACCCTGTTGAGTGCGCGTAATTACGATGCAGGCACGGCGGACGGGATCATCGGCGCCAACACGCGTAAAGCGATTCGCAGCGCACAGCAGTCGTTTGGCTGGCCAGCGGACGGGTATCCGACGCATAAGCTGCTTGAGAGCCTGCGCACTCAATAGTGGGCAGGTTGTATGGCTGATGGTGCCTTCGCGAGCAAGCCCGCTCCCACATTGGTTCTGTGTACGACACAAATCAAATGTGGGGGCGGGCTTGCTCCCGAAGACTGACACACAGGCAACAAAACTCTAGAGTTTGATCACTACATCCTGCTCCAGCATCAACTCCTGCTTCCCCGCATCCAGCCGCACCAACGCGCCCATTGGCAGCGTCAGGTTCGGGTCGCAATGCCCGCTGCGCCATCCCGACAACACCGGAATCCGCAATGGCTCGAACGTCTGCTTGAGCAAGCGGTTCAACGCCTCGACATCCACCCCCGCGACATCACCGACCAGCACCCCGCGCAACCTGGCCAGCTTGCCGGCCAAGCGCATCTGGGTGAGCAAGCGGTCGATGCGATACAGCGGCTCGTTGACGTCCTCGATCAGCAGAATCACGCCTTCCACGTCGATTTCATAAGGCGTCCCCAGTGTCGAGGCAATCATCGCCAGATTGCCACCCAGCAGCCGCCCATGGGCAATACCGGGCTCGACGGTAGTCAACGGATAAGCCACCGGATGGCTCAGCACACTCCCCGCTTTCAATTGACCACGCAGCATGGCGAAGAATGAGGTAACGGTCGGCGGCTCCTTGTCGCCCAGCAGATCAGCATTGAGCAGCGGGCCGTGAAAGGTCACAAACCCTGCGTAGCGACTGATAGCCAGATGCAGGGCGGTGATGTCGCTGTAGCCGACAAACGGCTTGGCATGACGACTCAGGAGGTCAAAGTCGATCCGGTCCAACAGACGCGGCGTACCGTAGCCGCCGCGCAGGCAGATGATCGCATCAACCTCGGGGTCGGCGAACGCGGCATGCAGGTCATTGAGGCGTACGTCGTCGCTGCCGGCCAGATAGCCGTCCTTTTCGTAGACACCGGGAAACACCTTCAATCCGTAACCACGGGCGCGCATCCACTGCACAGCCTTGTCGGTGTCCAGTGCACCGGGGCCGGCGGGCGCGATCACGCCGATCCGCCCTTCTGACGGCAGCGCCGGCACCGGCTTGTGTGCAAAAAGGGTGTGAGTCGGTCGAACGGTCATCCATGGGTCTCCCTGTGTGAAGTCTTGCAGACACAGTAGTCAGGAACAGCGATAAACAAAAGAGATTCGGTGCTCGGCAGGCGCAAACAAAAATACCCGCCAGGGCGGGTATTTTCGGAAGCACTCAGCGCTTAATCAGGAACCGAGCAGCTCGGCCTTGACCAGTTTCGCCTGCTCATCGGCGTGGTACGAGGAACGTACCAGCGGGCCGGAAGCGACGTTCTTGAAGCCCATCTTGTAACCTTCCTCGGCGAACCAGGCGAAGGTGTCCGGATGCACGAAACGCTGCACCGGCAAGTGGCTGCGCGACGGTTGCAGGTACTGGCCGAGAGTCAGCATGTCGATATCGTGTTCGCGCATGCGTTTCATGACTTCGATGACTTCTTCGTCGGTCTCGCCCAGGCCCAGCATCAGGCCGGATTTGGTCGGGATGTGCGGCATCATCTGCTTGAAGCGCTGCAGCAGGGTCAGCGACCACTGGTAGTCCGAACCCGGACGCGCAGCCTTGTACAGACGCGGCACGGTTTCCAGGTTGTGGTTGAACACATCCGGCGGCTCGGCTGCGGTGATTTCCAGGGCGATGTCCATGCGGCCACGGTAGTCCGGGACCAGAGTCTCGAGTTGCACGTTCGGCGACAGTTTGCGGATTTCGCGGATGCAGTCGGCAAAGTGCTGGGCACCACCGTCACGCAGGTCATCGCGGTCAACCGAGGTGATCACCACGTACTTGAGCTTCAGGTCAGCGATGGCGATGGCCAGGCTTTCCGGCTCGTTGACGTCCAGTGGTTTCGGACGACCGTGGCCGACGTCGCAGAACGGGCAGCGACGGGTGCAGATGTCACCCATGATCATGAAGGTCGCGGTGCCGCCGGAGAAGCACTCGCCGAGGTTCGGGCAGGACGCTTCTTCGCAGACGCTGTGCAGCTTGTGTTTGCGCAGCAGGCTCTTGATCCGGTCGACTTCCGGTGAAACCGGGATCCGTACGCGAATCCAGTCAGGCTTCTTCGGCAGTTCGGTGGTCGGAATGATCTTTACCGGGATGCGTGCAACCTTCTCGGCGCCGCGCAGCTTGACGCCGGCTTCAACCTTGGGACGCGGGGCCGGGCGCTCGGTCACGTCGAGCGTCGGGATCATGGTTTGCACTGCATCAGTAGTCATATCAGTCGATTCCGCCCGTCAGGGTCGTCTGCTCAGCATAGTCGAGGTGTTTGACGAGCTGCGCGCGCAGCCGGGCACTTACCTCGGCAAATTCAATCGATCCTGCGTGATCGCTCAGCTGGGTCATCGCCAGCCCGGCATAGCCGCAGGGATTAATCCGTCGAAACGGTTCCAGGTTCATATCCACGTTCAGGGCCAGGCCATGAAAGGAACAACCGTGGCGAATCCGCAAACCCAGAGAAGCGATTTTCGCTCCGTCGACGTAGACGCCGGGAGCATCTGGCTTGGCGGCGGCGGTCACGCCGTAGCTGGCCAGCAGTTCGATCAGGCACTGTTCCATGCGCGTGACCAGGTCTCGTACGCCGAAACCCAGCTTGCGTACGTCCAGCAACAGGTAGGCCACCAGTTGGCCGGGGCCATGATAGGTCACTTGCCCGCCGCGATCGACCTGTACCACCGGGATATCCCCCGGCAGCAGCAGGTGTTCGGCCTTGCCGGCCTGGCCTTGGGTGAACACCGGAGGGTGCTCGACCAGCCAGATTTCGTCGGCGGCATTGCTGCCGCGTTCGTTGGTGAAGCGTTGCATGGCATGCCAGACCGGCTCGTAAGCCATCTGGCCAAGTTCGCGAAAGCCCAGCGTGCCCGGCATCACAACACCATGTGTACGAAACCGGTCGCCCGCAGTTCGCTGTTGATGTTGTACAGCTGATCCTGGTCGGTTGCGACGATGTGCAACTGGATGGTGGTGTACTTGCCGTTGGTGCTCTGGCGCTCGTCAACACGCTCATCGTTGATGGTCGCGAATTTCTTCACGATCTCGATGATCTTGTCCTTGTGGCCCACACCCGTGTCGCTGATTACCTTAACCGGATAATCAACCTGGGGAAATTCGATCTTTGGCGCCTTTACTTCGGTATCGGTCATGGCGTAACGGCCTCGTAAGCGTAAGCCGTGGTAACGCACATGGCCCCGATCCGGATGGGAACGGGGCCATGCAGGTCAACACTCAATCAGTTGAACAAGCCGTAGAAGAATAGACGGATGCTATCCCACATGCGACGGAAGATACCACCCTCCTCGACAGCGTCCAGAGCGATCAGGTCGGCGCTGTGCACCACCTTGTCGTCCAGTTTCACTTCGACTTTACCGATCACGTCGCCCTTGGCGATTGGCGCGGTCAGTTGCGGGTTCATGGTCATGCTGGCAGCGAGCTTTTTCAGCTGGCCTTTTGGCAGAGTCATGGTCAGGTCTTCAGCCAGGCCGGCCTTGACTTGACTGGTGGTGCCTTTCCACACCGGGGCCTGAGCCAGTTCGGTGCCCTTCTGGTAGAAGGTCTGGGTTTCGAAGAAACGGAAGCCGTAGGTCAGCAGTTTCTGGGTTTCAGCGGCGCGAGCCACTTCGCTGTTGGTGCCGAACACCACCGCGATCAGACGCTGGCCGTCACGTACAGCCGAGGACACCATGCAGTAGCCGGCTTCGTCGGTGTGACCGGTTTTCAGACCGTCGACGGTCTTGTCGCGCCACAGCAGCAGGTTGCGGTTAGGCTGCTTGATGCCGTTCCAGAAGAACTCTTTCTGCGAGTAGATCGCATAGTGAGCCGGGTCTTCGTGAATGATCGCACGGGCCAGGATCGCCATGTCGTGAGCCGACGAGTAGTGCTCAGGATTCGGCAGGCCGGTCGGGTTCATGAAGTGGGAATTGGTCATGCCCAGATCGGTAACGGTCTTGTTCATCAGGTCGGCGAAAGCGTCTTCGCTGCCGGCGATGTGCTCGGACAGTGCGACGCTGGCGTCGTTGCCAGATTGAATGATGATGCCGTGCAGCAGGTCGCTGACGGTCACTTGCGAGCCGACCTTGATGAACATCCGCGAACCGCCGGTACGCCAGGCGTTTTCGCTGACGGTCACCGGGTCGTTCTCACCGATCTGGCCGCGACGGATTTCCAGCGTAGCGATGTACGCGGTCATCAGTTTGGTCAGACTGGCTGGCGGCAGACGCTGATCACCATTGTTCTCGACCAGCACGTTGCCGCTGCTGGCGTCCATGAGCACGTAGGCTTTTGCAGCCAGTTGAGGTGGCGACGGCATCATCTCGGCCGCGAAGGCGGCTGGCGAGAGGAGCAGCGGGACTAGCAGACACAGGCGTTTGGCAAAGGTGGTGATGTTCATCCGTCTCTCGAAATCGCTAATGGAAACTTGCCCGAGGGCAAAACTATTCAGACAGCCTTCTAACGGGCCATCGCGTGTTCAGTTGCTCACTCCAGTCACCCTTGCCGGGCTTTTGTTCTTCGACGAGCCAACAACCAGGTCCACCCCCCAAAACCGCAAGTGAACCGTCAATCAAGTACTACGTTTATTACTCAGTGACCACGCTCGGCGAGCCGAGGTTGGCCAGGCGCACGCTGTTCTGCACCTGGGCGATTTCACCCGGCGAACCGATCGGCCCCAGGCGTACCCGGTGCAGAGTCTGCTGATTGCGCACGATCGAGCTGATGAACACCGGAGCGCTCACCATCCCGCTGAGCTTCGACCTCAGGAGTTCTGCAGCGTCCGGGTTGGCGAACGCGCCCACCTGCAGATACTGGCCAGACGCTGGTGCAGAAGCGTTTTTTTTTGCACTGATCGGTACGGGAACCGTGTCCGAGGCGTGCTGCTGCGGTGGCGGAGTCCATTGCTCGACAGTGCCGGCCGAAGCCGTGATCACCGGGGCGCTATTCTGCGCGACTTGCGGCTCGTTGAGCATCAAGGGCGCCGGACGGCCCTTCGCGGCCCACCATTGTTGCGGATCAATGCCTTCGACCTTGACCCGCGCCGTGCCGATTTCGGCATAACCGAGCTTCTTGGCAGCGGCGTAGGACAAGTCGATGATCCGGTCCGAGTAGAACGGCCCGCGATCGTTGACCCGCAGGATCACGCTCTTGTTGTTGTCCAGGTTGGTCACCCGAACGTAACTTGGCAGTGGCAAAGTCTTGTGAGCGGCACTCATGCCGTACAGGTCATACACCTCGCCGTTGGCGGTGTTCTGACCATGAAACTTGGTGCCGTACCAGGACGCCGTGCCCGAGGCGACGTAGGTCTTGGATTCCTGCAACGGGAAATAGGTCTTGCCCAGCACGGTGTACGGGTTGGCCTTGTACGGGCCGGTGTGCAGGGTCGGCGTGGCATCCGGGATCCGCGAAACATCCACATCCCACCACGGCGCGCCATCTTTATGCGCACGGTTGATGTCCAGCCCCGGCTGCGCACGCACCGCGGTGGAGGACGTTTTCTGACTTGGCGCGCGACTGGTCGAACAACTGGCGACCAGCACCGCCAACGCAGCGAAAGCCACCAGCTTCAGGGGTTTATTGATAGGCAATGCCCGCATTACTTGACGCCCCGTGCTTTTACCAGCTCTTCAGACAGTTGATATACGGCCATGGCGTACATCACGCTGCGGTTATAACGCGTGATCGCGTAGAAATTCTTCAGGCCCATCCAGTATTCAGGGCCGTTGTCGCCTTCGAGGCGAAATGCAGTAACCGGCATATCATCGCGCAGCGCATCATGACTTGACCAGCCCAGCGCCCGCAACTCTCCCACCGTCTTTGTCGGCTCGATCCCGGTGGTCAGCCCCTCGTCGACCTGATCGCCACGGGCATCGGCCCGACTGACCACCGGCTCGCCAGCAACCCAGCCGTGACGCTTGAAATAGCTGGCAACGCTGCCGATCGCATCATCCGGATTGGTCCAGATGTTGATGTGGCCATCACCGTCGAAGTCCACCGCATAGGCGCGAAAACTGCTCGGCATGAACTGCGGCAAGCCCATTGCCCCGGCGTACGAGCCCTTGAGGGTCAACGGATCGACCTGTTCTTCGCGGGCCAGCAGCAGGAACTCACGCAATTCCTTGCGGAAAAATTCGGCACGGGGAGGATAGTCGAAACCGAGCGTGGACAAGGCATCGATCACCCGATAATTACCGGTATTACGTCCGAAAAAGGTCTCGACGCCGATGATCGACACGATGACTTGTGCCGGTACGCCGTATTCCTGCTCGGCACGGGCCAGTACCGCCTCGTGCTGACGCCAGAAGTCCACACCCCGGGCAATGCGCGCGTCGGTAAGGAACATCGGGCGATATTCTTTCCACTGCTTGACCCGCTCGGCCGGTTTGGAGATAGCGTCAAGAATCGCCTGCTTGCGCTGGGCCTCGCGAAACACCGCCATCAGTTGCTCGCCGGCAAAACCGTAGTCGCGGGTCATTTCACCGACGAATTCGGCCACCTGCGGCGAGCCTTCGTAATCGCCGGCCAGCGCTTCCTGCGCGCTGCCAAGGATGCCGACCAGACCGACCCACGGCGCGTAACGAGTCGCCCAGCTGCGCATGACTTGCATTGAACTCTTCACCTTATTCAAACCTGTGCGATCCACTTGCGATGGGTATGGATCGACATCAAAACCCCAAACGCTGACAGCAGTGTCACCAGCGAAGTTCCTCCGTAGCTAATGAAGGGCAACGGCACCCCCACCACCGGCAACAGGCCACTGACCATACCGATGTTGACGAAAACATAAACAAAAAACGTCATGGTCAACGCACCGGCGAGCAATTTGCCGAACAGCGTCTGCGCCTGGGCAGTAATCACCAGGCCGCGACCGATCAACAGCAAATAGATCAGCAACAGTGCACAGATGCCCACCAGGCCGAACTCTTCGCCCAGTACGGCGATGATGAAGTCGGTGTGGCTTTCCGGCAAAAAGTCCAGGTGCGACTGGGTGCCCAGCAGCCAGCCCTTGCCAAATACACCACCGGAACCGATGGCGGCTTTCGACTGAATGATGTTCCAGCCCGTGCCCAACGGATCGCTTTCCGGGTCGAGGAAGGTCAGGATCCGCTGCTTCTGGTAGTCGTGCATGATGAAGAACCACATGGCGATCGCCACGGGTACGGCGGCCGCCAGCACGCTGAGGATCCAGCGCCAGCGCAGCCCGCCCATGAACAGCACGAACGCGCCACCGGCCAGAATCAGCAGCGACGTACCGAGGTCGGGCTGACGCACGATGAGAATGAACGGCACGCCGATCAGCAGCAGGCTGATGCCCACGTGCTTGAGCTGCGGCGGCAGCGTGCGCTTGGACAGGTACCAGGCGATCGTCGCCGGCATCAGGATCTTCATGAACTCCGAGGGCTGGAAGCGGATCACCCCGGGGATGTTGATCCAGCGCGTGGCGCCCATGGCGTTGTGGCCCATGATGTCCACCACCATCAGCAACACCACGCCGACCACGTAACCGAGCGGCACCCAACGGGCCATGAACCGCGGCTCGAACTGGGCGATGACGATCATCGACACCAGGCCGATGCCGAACGAAGTGGCCTGTTTGCCTAGCAGGTCCCAGCTCTTGCCGCTGGCCGAATACAGCACGAACAGACTGCCTGCGGCGAGGATCAGCAGCAGGATCAACAAAGGACCATCGATATGCAGACGTTGCAGCAGCGTCGCACGGCGACGCATCACATCCTCGCTGGAGAGCATGCGATCAAAATTATTCATCACGGGCCGTAGCCTCCGCACTGATAGGACCGGCGTATTCGGCCTTCAACCGACCATCCTGGTCCAGAAGCCAGGCATCCATGACCTGACGCACTACCGGCGCGGCGACACCCGACCCGGACTCACCGTTCTCGACCATCACCGAGACGACGATTTTCGGGTTGTCGGCCGGGGCAAATCCAACGAACAAGGCGTGGTCGCGGTGGCGCTCCTGAACCTTGGAACGGTCGTATTTCTCACCTTGCTTGATCGCCACCACCTGGGCCGTACCCGACTTGCCGGCGATCCGGTATTGCGCACCGACCGCCGCCTTGCGCGCGGTCCCCCGGGCGCCGTGCATCACCTGCTGCATGCCGTGGTTGACCTTGGTCCAGTCCGACGGATCGCGCAGGACGATGTCCGGTATCGGGTTCTCGTCCACCGGTTTTGCACCTTCGATGGTCTTGGCCAGGTGCGGGCGGTTCCAGATGCCTTTGTTGGCCACCAGCGCCGTGGCTTGCGCCAATTGCAACGGCGTGGACTGCATGTAGCCCTGGCCGATCCCCAGAATCAGGGTTTCGCCCGGGAACCACGCCTGCTTGCGAGTCGCGCGCTTCCACTCGCGCGACGGCATCAGGCCGGGAGATTCTTCGAACATGTCCAGCGAGACCTTCTGGCCGATGCCGAACTTGTTCATGTAGGCCGACAGCCGATCAATGCCCAGCTTGTGCGCCAGGTCATAGAAGTAGGTGTCGTTGGAACGCATGATCGCCGTGTCGAGGTCGACGAAGCCGTCACCGGTGCGGTTCCAGTTGCGGTATTTATGATCGTAGTTGGGCAGCATGTAGTAACCGGGGTCGAACACCCGGCTCGACGCTGTCACCACGCCCGAATCGAGACCGGCAATCGCCACCGCCGGTTTGATTGTCGAACCTGGCGGATACAGGCCACGCAGCACCCGGTTGAACAGCGGCCGATCGATGGAGTCGCGCAGCTCGGCGTACGCCTTGAAGCTGATGCCGGTGACGAACAGGTTGGGGTCGAAGCTCGGCTGGCTGACCATCGCCAGCACTTCGCCAGTCTTCGGATCGAGCGCCACCACCGCGCCGCGCCGCCCGCCCAAAGCGGCTTCAGCCGCTTCCTGCAATTTGATGTCCAGACTAAGGACGATGTCCTTGCCGGGAATCGGATCGGTACGCTTGAGCACGCGCAATACGCGGCCTCGAGCGTTGGTCTCGACTTCCTCGTAACCCACCTGCCCGTGCAGTTCCGGCTCGTAAAAGCGCTCGATGCCGGTCTTGCCGATGTGATGGGTGCCGCTGTAGTTGACCGGGTCGAGGGTCTTGAGCTCTTTCTCGTTGATCCGCCCCATGTAACCCACCGAATGCGCAAAATGCGCGCCCTGCGGGTAGTGGCGGACCAATTGCGCGACCACTTCCACCCCGGGCAGGCGGAACTGATTCACCGCGATCCGGGCGATCTGCTCTTCGGTCAGCTCGAACAGGATCGGCACCGGCTCGAACGGCCGGCGCCCCTGACGCATGCGTTTCTCGAAGATCACCCGATCCTCGGGCGTCAGTTGCAGCACTTCGACGATCGCGTCGAGCACTTGTTGCCAGTCGCCGGAGCGCTCGCGGGTCATGCTCAGGCTGAAGCTGGGGCGGTTGTCCGCCACCACCACGCCGTTGCGGTCGAAGATCAGCCCGCGGGTCGGCGGAATCGGCTGCACATGGACGCGGTTGTTTTCCGAGAGCGTCGAGTGGTACTCGTACTGGATCACCTGCAAGTAGTACAGCCGCGCAATCAGTACGCAGATCAACAGCATGACCGCAATGGCCCCGAACACGACGCGGCTACGCACCAGGCGGGCGTCCTTTTCGTGGTCCTTGATGCGGATCGGCTGAGACATGAGGGCAGGACTACTTGTGGTAAGGGTGACCGGACAGCACGGTCCAGGCACGGTACAGCTGTTCGCCGATCAGGATCCGCACCAGCGGGTGCGGCAAGGTCAGCGGCGACAGCGACCAGCGCTGATCGGCGCGGGCACAGACCTCCGGCGCCAGCCCTTCGGGGCCACCGACCATGAAGTTGACCGTGCGCGAATCCAGCCGCCAACGGTCAAGCTCGACCGCCAGTTGCTCGGTGCTCCAGGGCTTGCCGTGGACTTCCAGCGTGACGATCCGCTCGTTCGGCCCGACCTTGGCCAGCATGGCTTCGCCTTCCTGGCGGATGAAACGGGCCACGTCGGCGTTCTTGCCACGGGTATTGAGCGGAATTTCCACCAGTTCCAGCGCCAGCTCGGACGGAAGACGCTTGGCATATTCATGCCAGCCTTCTTCCACCCACTTGGGCATGCGTGAACCGACGGCGATCAGTCGCAGTCGCACAGCAATCCCTTACAGCTGGTCTTTGTTGAGCTTGGTGAAATGCTCGTGGGTGTTTTCCGGGCTGTGGTGCTTGGCGTCTGCCGCACGGCTTTGCTCGGCACCGGCCCACAGGCGCTCCAGGTCGTAGAACTGACGTGCCGAGGCGGTCATCATGTGTACGATCACCAGGTCCAGGTCCAGCAGTACCCAGTCGCTGTCGCCCTTGCCTTCTTCGCCCAGTGGCTTGGCGCCCTGCTTTTTGACTTCTTCGCGGACCTTGTCCAGCATCGCGTTGATCTGGCGATTGGAAGTACCGGTGGCGATGATCATGTAGTCAGTGATGCTCTGCTTGTCGCGAACATCGATGATCTGGATGTCTTGTGCCTTGACGTCTTCCAGGGCCGCCACGGCAACCTTGACCAGTTCGTCGCCCTTGAGCGGCTCGTTGGTGTTGGCGACTTCCGGCAGCGGAGCGCTCTTGAACGTGCCTTTGCGCTTAACTTTGCTTACGTCTTTGTCAGTCATATAAAACTCGTTTTGCTCGTATATTCGGCGGCTTGGCGATACGTGGATTCGTATCAGTGAAGCACGCCTTGTTCAGTTCGACGCACGATACAGACCGTGCGCATCGATGTAGGCCAGGACCGCGTCGGGCACCAGGAAACGTACCGACTTACCGCTGGCCAGCAGTTGACGGATCTGGGTGGCGGAAACCGCGAGCGGTGTCTGCCAGACGAATGCAATCTGTCCGCTCGGCCCTTTCAGAGCCAGCGGGTCGCTCACCGAACGCGCTGCCAGCAGGTTGCGCAAGGCATCCGGCGGTTCGCTGTCGGCGTCCGGGCGCTGTAGCACCAGGATGTGGCAATGCTGGAGCAACTCTTCCCAGCGGTGCCAAGTGGGCAGGCCGCAAAATGCGTCCCAGCCCAAAAGCAGAAAAACCTGGGTTTCTGCGGCCATTTCGGCGCGCATCAACTCCAGGGTATCGATGGTGTAGGACGGTTTGTCCCGCTGCAGTTCGCGGGCGTCCACCACCAGCGGCGGCACTCCGGCCACCGCGCACTCGACCATCGCCAGCCGATCCTGCGCCGACACCTGCGGCATATCGCGATGCGGCGGCCGCGCGCTGGGCATCATGCGCAGCTCGTCGAGCAGCAGCGCTTCGGCCACTTCCAGCGCACCGCGCAAATGGCCGATGTGCACCGGATCGAACGTGCCGCCCAATACGCCGATGCGCCGGGGCTGGAGCTCGCTGCCAGGCAGCGACGCTGTCAGGTCGAGGTCGGTCAAGTCAGACCGTCGCCTGGCCGCGCAACTGGCCATCACCGACCACGATGTACTTCTCGCAGGTCAGTCCTTCGAGGCCCACCGGGCCACGGGCGTGCAGCTTATCAGTAGAAATGCCAATCTCGGCACCCAATCCGTATTCGAACCCATCGGCGAAGCAGGTCGGGGTGTTGATCATCACCGACGCCGAGTCGACTTCCGCCACGAAACGACGGGTGTCCGCGAGGTTTTCGCTGACGATCGAGTCGGTGTGATGCGAGCCGTAATGATTGATGTGTTCGATGGCCTGGTCCAGCCCGTCGACCACGCGAATCGACAGAATCGGCGCCAGATACTCGGTGCTCCAGTCATCTTCGCTGGCCGCCACGGCATCAATGATCGCCCGGGTGCGCTCGCAGCCACGCAGCTCGACGCCTTTTTCGCGGAACTGGGCAGCCATCGAAGGCAGGAAATCCTTCGCAACACTTTGATCGACGAGCAAGGTCTCCATTGCGCCACAGATGCCATAACGGTAGGTCTTGGCATTGAAGGCGATGCGCTGGGCTTTCGCCAGGTCAGCGTGGGCACTGACATAAACGTGGCAAATGCCGTCCAGGTGCTTGATCACCGGCACGCGGGCATCGCGACTGATGCGCTCGATCAGGCCACGGCCACCGCGCGGCACGATCACATCGACGTACTCGGGCATGGTGATCATCGCGCCAACGGCGGCACGGTCGGTGGTTTCGACCACCTGCACCACGGCTGCCGGCAACTCGGCCTCGGCCAGACCGCGCTGAATGCACGCGGCAATCGCCCGGTTGGAATGAATCGCCTCGGAGCCACCGCGCAGGATGGTCGCGTTGCCCGACTTCAGGCACAGGCTGGCGGCATCGATGGTCACATTGGGACGGGATTCGTAGATGATCCCGATCACACCCAATGGCACACGCATCTTGCCGACCTGAATACCAGACGGACGAAAGCTCATGTCACGGATCGCACCGACCGGATCCGGCAGTGCAGCAACCTGGCGCAAACCGACGATCATGCCGTCGATGCGCGCCGGGGTCAGTTCCAGACGTTCCAGCAGGGCCGGCTCCAGGCCATTGGCGCGGCCGGCGGCCAAGTCCTGTTCATTGGCGGCGGCCAACTCGGCGCGCGCGGCGTCCAGGGCATTGGCTGCAGCCTGCAGGGCGCGGTTTTTCTGCGCGGTGCTGGCACGGCCGATGACCCGGGAAGCTTCGCGGGCGGCGCGACCCAATCGGGTCATGTAGTCAAGAACGGACTCAGTCATGGTCTGCTGGGGTCTTGGCAAAGAGGAAAGCGGCAGATTATAGCTGTCGCGTCCCGGGACTAACAGCGGTGACAGGCGGATGGTCGAAATGGACTGCAATTTGCCGACGTTCAGCCGTAATTAAGCCTCGGATTGTTATCATCACGACCTCTTTCGCCTGGATAAACACCGTTTGCCATGTCCAACCTGACCGTTCGCGCGACCGCCGAGCGCCTGCCACTGGGCCTTCCGGACGCTTTTTTCGACCGTGATGCGCAAATGCTGGCCCGCGACCTGCTCGGCAAAGTCATCCGCCACAGGGTCGGCGATCTGTGGCTCAGCGCCCGGATCATCGAAACCGAAGCTTACTACTGCGCGGAAAAAGGCAGTCATGCGTCCCTCGGCTACACGGAAAAGCGTAAGGCTTTGTTTCTGGATGGCGGGCACATCTATATGTATTACGCCCGCGGCGGCGATTCGCTGAACTTCAGCGCTCAAGGGCCGGGCAACGCCGTGTTGATCAAATCGGCTTATCCGTGGGTCGATGAGCTCAGCGGGCCGGCGAGTCTGGCGCAGATGCTGCTGAACAACCCCGATGCTCAGGGCCGCCCTCGCCCTTCGCAAAAGCTCTGCGCCGGCCAGACCTTGCTGTGCAAGGCGCTGGGATTGAAGGTGCCGGTGTGGGACGCCAAGCGTTTCGACCATGATCTGCTGCTGGTGGAAGACACCGGCCCGGCGCCTGCACAGATTATTCAGACCACCCGCCTGGGCATCCCTCATGGGCGTGACGAACACCTGATGTACCGGTTTGTCGACGCCACCTACGCGCAATGGTGCACACGGAACCCGCTGCGCCGGGGTCAGGTCGAAGGTCGCGATTATTTTTTGCTGCCGGGGTTAGAGGCAGGTCTGAAGTAAAAGGAATTCACTGTAGGAGTGAGCCTGCTCGCGATAGCGGTGTATCAGTCAACGAAGAACTCGACTGACCAGGCGCCATCGCGAGCAGGCTCACTCCTACAAGGATCAATTGAAGATTTGATGGAGTGGTTTTATGGGCCCATGGCTCGATAGCGTGACCGGTTGGCTGGCCGCCAATCCGCAGTGGCTGGCCGCTGCGGTGTTTATCGTCGCCTGCGTGGAGTGCCTGGCGATTGCCGGGCTGATCGTGCCGGGCACGGTGTTGCTGTTTGCCGTCGCCGTACTGGCTGGCAGCGGCGCGCTGTCGTTGAGCGAAACCTTGCTGCTGGGCTTTCTCGGCGGGATTCTGGGCGACGTGATTTCGTACTTCCTCGGCCGGCATTTCCACCAGAACATCCGCCGTTTGCCAGGGCTGCGTCACCATCCGGAATGGATGGCCGGCGCCGAAACCTACTTCCAGCGCTACGGTATCGCCAGCCTGCTGGTCGGGCGCTTCATCGGCCCGTTGCGGCCAATGCTGCCGATGGTCGCCGGGATGTGCGACATGCCCTTCCCGCGCTTTGCCGCGGTCAGTCTGCTGGCCGCCGCCGGCTGGAGCGTCGCCTACCTGCTGCCGGGTTGGGCCACCGGCGCGGCGATCCGCCTGCCGCTGCCGGAAGGTTTCTGGCTGCAGGCCGGCATCGTCGCCGCCAGCATCGCGGTGATGGTCGGCCTGAGCGTCAACAGCAGCTTGCGCCAGCATCGCCGTGCGACGATCTGGATCAGCAGCATGAGCCTGTTGATCCTGCTCGGACTGTTCGTGGGCTATCCGTACCTGAGCGCCCTCGATCAGGGCGTGATGACATTGGTGCAGGAACACCGTCAGCCGTTGCTGGATGAAATCGCGGTGACGTTCACCCTGATCGGTGAATTCCGCAACATGCTGATGTTCAGCGCCCTGCTAACCGGCCTGTTATTGCTGTGCCGGCAATGGCGCCAGGCACTCTTTGCCGGCGGCACTTTGCTGTGCACGGCGTTGCTCAATACCGTCACCAAACAGTTTTTCGCCCGGGTACGCCCGGAAGTGCTGACCGATCCGTTGACCAGTTACAGCATGCCCAGCGGCCATGCCTCGGGTTCGTTCGCGCTGTTTCTGGTGCTCGCGGTTCTCGCCGGCCGCGGCCAGCCACCGCGCATGCGCCTGACCTGGCTGCTGCTCGGCTGTATTCCGGCGCTGTCGATTGCCTTGTCGCGGGTGTATCTGGGCGCGCACTGGCCGACGGACATCCTGGCCGGTGCAATGCTCGCAGCATGCGTGTGTGCGGCAGGCTTGTGGCTGAGTCAGCGCCAGACGCCGCTCAAGCCACTGCCGTTCAAGGTCTGGTGGCTGATTCTGCCGGCGTTGCTGGTGCTGTTCAGCCTGTTCGTCTTCCGGCATCTGCCGCAAACGATGCTGCGTTACGCCTACTGACACTCAGGCAAACAGCTCGCCCTGCAACTCATCAAGCAGCGCCTGGATCGCATCCAGCCGCTGCTGCGGATCGTCGAGTTGCAGCAGGTCGATCTTGTCCTCCTCGGCGAACGGCAGCAGGTACGCCAGCTGATTGGCCAGCGACTGCTGACCCAACGCCTCGCTGCCCATGTTCAACGCCTCGACCATCGGGTGCTCGGCCAAAGCCTTGAGCAGCGCCACCAGATCGGCGTCTTCATCCTGCAACGGCTGCTCCGGTTCATCGTCCAGCCATTCGACATCGGCGAGAATCAACTGATCGCGCTGCACTTCGGTGCGCAACACATTGAACCGGCGCCCGCCCTGTACGCGAATCCCCAGCAGGCCATTGTCCTGCTGCTGGAAATCGGTGATCCGCGCTTCGCAGCCGACCAGGGCAAAACCCTCTGGCGCAACGCCCACCTCGTGGCCCTCAAGGATGCACACCACGCCGAAACCGCCGCCTTGTTTCATGCAGCGGCCGATCATGTCCAGATAGCGCGCCTCGAAGATCTGCAAGTCGAGATTGCAGCCGGGAAACAGCACCGTGTTCAGCGGGAAAAGCGGCAGACTCATAGACATTTCCTTAGACCACCATCGACACCGCCAACGGCAGGAACACCGCCGTGGCCACGCCCATCAAACTCATCGCCAGCGCCGCGAAGGCGCCGCACTCATCACTTTCCTGCAGCGCCACCGAGGTGCCGACTGCGTGCGCGGTCATGCCCAGCGCCATGCCGCGCGCCTCGGGGCTGTGCACCCCGAGGCGGGTCAGCAGCGCCGGCCCGAAGATCGCGCCGATCACCCCGGTGATCAGCACGAACACCGCCGCCAGCGCCGCGACACCACCGATCTGCTCGGCCACCAGCATGGCAATCGGCGAGGTCACCGACTTCGGCGCCATGGTCATCAGAATCATGTGCTCGGCACCGAACCACCAGCCCAGCAACACGCCCATGCCGGTGGCGACTACGCCACCTATCACCAGCGTAGTAAAAATCGGCCAGAACAATTGGCGGATACGCTTGAGGTTGAGATACAGCGGCACCGCCAGCGCCACGGTCGCCGGGCCCAGCAGAATGCTGAGGATCTCGGTGCTCTTGCGGTACTCGGCGTAGGTCAGGCCGCAGCCGACCAGCACGCCGATCACCAACAGCATGGAGACCAGCACCGGTTGCAGAAAGATCCAGCGGGTTTTCTCGAACGCCGCCAGCACCAGTTGATAGGCCCCCAGCGTGATGCCGATACCGAACAACGGATGATGGATCACCGAGGCCCACGCGCCTTGCCAGTCAAAGAGCATCAGGTGTCCTCCGAGTGCGGCGCGTGACGCTTGACCATGCGCTGCATCAGCACCCCGGCGAAGGCCATCGACAGGATCAACGACAGCACCAGCGCGCCGACAATCGCCCAGAAATCGGCGGCAATGTCGCTCGCATACACCATCACACCCACTGCCGGTGGCACCAGCAGCAATGGCAGATAGCGCAACAGGCTGCCGGCCGCCAGGTTCAGTGGCTCGCCGACTTCACCGCGAATGATCAGAAACACCAGCAACAGCAGCAGGCCGATGATTGGCCCCGGCAGCACCGGCAACAGCAAATGGTTGAGCGCCGTGCCGAGCAGTTGGAACAGCACCAGCATGGTCAGGCCACGTAACAACATCAGACATCTCCCACCGCAAGTCGCCGGCATTATAAGCACGCCTGCGCTATGGATCGGCATTCGCCAAAAGCATGGCAGGTTGACCGGAGCAAATCGCCATGTTGATCTACAGTGGTTCGCAGGGCGGTCAAATCCCCCACCTGAAAAACTATAAAACCGATGAACCCAAGGAGAGTCTCAATGCCCTATGTTCCAGTTGCAGAGCTCAAAGATTATGTCGGCAAGGAACTCGGACGTTCCGAATGGCTCACCATCGATCAGGAGCGTATCAACCTGTTCGCCGAAGCCACCGGGGATTATCAGTTCATCCATGTTGACCCGGTCAAAGCCGCGCAAACGCCATTTGGCAGCACCATTGCCCACGGTTTCCTGTCGTTGTCGCTGATCCCCAAACTGATGGAAGACATCCTCGTGCTGCCGCAAGGCCTGAAGATGGTGGTCAACTATGGCCTGGACAGCGTGCGCTTCATCCAGCCGGTGAAGGTCAATTCAAAAGTTCGCCTGAAGGTCGATCTGGCCGAAGTGAGCGAGAAGAAACCCGGACAATGGCTGCTCAAGGCCACTGCCACGCTGGAGATAGAGGGCTCGGACAAACCGGCCTATATCGCCGAGCCGTTGTCGCTCTGCTTCGTTTAAGCCTCTGGATGCGAAACAGCGCACGCTGTTTCGCATCAGCGCTGTTTTTACCGGCTGTATAAGGTCACATAGCTGCGGCATACTCGGTCGCCTAATTGCCCGGATCCCGCTATGCGCCCACTTGCTTCCCTTGCACCCCTTGCCCTGACCCTGATGCTCACCGCGTGCGGCGACGGCGAATCGCTGCTGCCTCCGGATGCGCGTCTGCCGGACGGCGGACGCTATCGCGGCGAACTGGTCAACGGCTTGTTGCAAGGCCAGGGTCGCGTCGACTACCCCAACGGCAGTTGGTACGCCGGGCAGTTCGACAAGGGCCAATGGCATGGCCAGGGTGAGTGGCACGGCAGCAATGGCGAGGTCTATCGCGGCCAGTTCCAGCAGGGCCTGTTCGATGGCCAGGGCAGCCTGACCACCAACGCCAGCAGTTACACCGGCGGCTTCAAACAGGGGCGGCGCGACGGCGAAGGCACCCTCAAGGAAAACGCCATGACCTACCGTGGCGAGTTCAAGGCCGACCAGTATTCCGGGCTGGGCCGTCTGGAAATGGACGACGGCAGTTCCTATCAGGGCCAGTTCACCCACGGCAAACCCAACGGCGAAGGCCAGCGCGGCGACGCCAGCGGCAATTCGTTCAGCGGCCATTTCGTCAACGGCCAGCTTGAAGGCAATGGCACCTTCAACAGTGCCGACGGCGACATCTATGTCGGCGGTTTCAAGAACAGCCAGTTGCACGGCAAGGGCCGCTATGAAAACGCCGATGGCGACGTCTGGCTCGGCCAGTTCAAGGAAGGCGCGCTGACCGGCAAGGGCGAATTGATCGGCGCCGACGGCAGCCATTACATCGGCTACTTCAACGACTGGCGCTTCAGCGGTCAGGGCCGCTTGAACCTGTCTGACGGCAGTTTCTACATTGGCGAGTTCGACAGCGACAGCTACGCCGGGCGCGGCACCCTGGTGCTGACCGATGGCACCGTGCTCAGCGGCACCTGGATCAACGGCCAACGGGTACGCGACGCCGACGGCAAACTGTTGCCCGACACCCTCGAACTCGGTCTGCTGGCCCAGGGTCGCCTGCTTGATAATGCGCTGGCCGCCGTGCCCGCCTCGACACCAGCGGTGGAGCTGTACACCCTGACCCTCGGCGGCGACGGCAAGCAAAGCGTGTTCCTGCGCGAGTCCGATTACGTCGCCAACATGCTCACCACGCGCTTCGGTGCCTATGGTCAGATTCGCCTGGTCAACCACCGCGACCATCTCGCCGATCGGCCGATGGCCACCCGCGAAAACCTGCGCCGTGCCGCCCAGACCCTGGCCGAGCGCAGCGGCCCGGAAGACCTGATCTTCATCTACCTGACCAGCCACGGCACCGCCGAACACGAGTTGGTGCTCGACCAGCCGCGCATGGAACTGGCCGACCTGCCCGCCGACGAACTCGCTGCAGTGCTCGCGCCGCTGAAGAATCGCGACAAGGTGATCGTGATTTCATCGTGCTACTCCGGCGGTTTCATCCCCGCGCTGAAAGATGAGCGCACACTGATCATGACCGCCTCGCGTGCCGATCGCGTGTCGTTCGGCTGCTCGGAAGAAGCCAACTTCACTTACTTCGGCGACGCCCTGTTCGCCCAGGCGCTGAACCAGACCGACGACCTCGAACAAGCCTTCAAACTGGCCAAGGCCACGGTTGCCGAACGTGAACTGGCAGACAACTTCGAAGCCTCGGAGCCGCAGATCTGGGCACCGAAAACCGTGCTGGCACACTGGCAACTGCTGCGCAAACAGCAGGCAAGAAAAGCTTTGCAAAGTGCTGCATTGAACGACGGAGCGACAAACAGCAACTAAGCTGAACAGTATCAAGGGAGAGACACTATGTACTTGACGCCTCAGCACGTATTGCTTGCCGGAGCCACCGGTTTGACCGGTGAACACCTGCTCGACCGCTTGCTCAACGAGCCAACGATCACCCGCGTGCTCGCCCCTTCCCGCCGGCCACTGGCTGAGCATCCGCACCTGGAAAACCCGGTTGGCGACCCACAGGCGTTTCTGCCGCAACTCAGTGGTCGCGTCGATATCGCCTACTGCTGCCTCGGCACCACCATCAAGCAGGCAGGCTCGGAAGCGGCGTTTCGCGCGGTCGACCTGGACATGGTGGTGGCGTTCGCCAAACGCGCCCGGGAGATGGGTGCACGGCACCTGATCGTGATCAGTGCGCTGGGCGCCGATCCGAAATCATCGGTGTTCTACAACCGCGTCAAGGGCGAAATGGAAGAGGCGTTGCGCGCCCAGGACTGGCCGCAACTGACCATCTGCCGGCCGTCGCTGCTCCTGGGCGATCGAACCGAACCGCGCCTGGGCGAACAACTGGCCGCGCCGTTTTCCAAGCTGATTCCCGGCAAGTACCGCGGCATCGAAGCCTGCCAACTGGCCCGGGCGATGTGGCGGCTTGCGCTGGAAGAACAGGATGGAGTGCGGGTGGTCGAGTCGGATGAGCTGCGCAAGCTCGGCAAGTAAGCTATAGCGCCTGGAAGAAAGCTTTCGCGAGCAGGCTCGCTCCCACATTTGCACCGCGTACCGCTGTGGGAGCGAGCCTGCTCGCGAATGGAGTGCAAAGCACTCCCCTACAATCCGCCAGTCGCCTGAAACCCCACGCCAATCACCGTGAGCAAGGACAACGGCAGCAACAGCGTATCGAGCAACGCACTGGCCGGCAGGTCCACTCCCGGATAGCCCGGCGCCTCAGCCCCGAACCGGTCCATCGCACAGCACCCGCCATTCATCGCGTACAAATCCAGCCGCGTCCCGGAGTACACCACCGGCGCGCCGGGTTTGGCTGCATCCAGCGTTCGCGCCGTGGCGCAGCCAGTCAGTTGCAACGCCAGCACAATCGTCAGCAGCTTATTCATCGCTGCTCAGATGATGCTCGCCCCAACGCGGCAGCATGTCCTGAGGAATGCCCAGCAGATTGAGGATCCGTGCCACGACAAAATCGATCAGGTCATCGATGGTCTGTGGCTGGTGATAGAAACCCGGCGAGGCCGGCAGGATGGTCACGCCCATGTTCGACAGCTTGAGCATGTGCTCCAGATGAATGCTCGAATACGGCGCCTCGCGTGGTACCAGAATCAGCTGGCGGCGTTCCTTGAGTGTCACGTCCGCAGCCCGTTCGATCAGGTTGTTGCAGGCACCGGTGGCAATTGCCGACAAGGTGCCGGTGGAACACGGCACCACGACCATCGCCGCTGGCGCGCCGGAGCCCGAGGCCACCGGCGACATCCAGTCTTCCTTGCCGTACACGCGGATCTGCCCGGCAGCCGCCCCGGTGTACTCGGTAAGGAAGGCCTGCATCATCTGCGGCTTGGGCGGCAGCGAGACGTCGGTCTCGGTGGCCATCACCAATTGCGCAGCCTTGGAGATCAGGAAGTGCACTTCGCGATCTTCGCGCACCAGGCAATCGAGCAGGCGCAAACCGTACTGCGCGCCAGACGCGCCGGTCATGGCCAGCGTGATGCGTTCCGGGCCACCGTCCCGGGAATGCGTGTTCATTGCAGCGCCTCGGCGAGTTTGCCGTGCAGGCCGCCGAAGCCGCCGTTGCTCATGATCACCACGTGGGTGCCGGGCTGGGCCTGGCTCTTCACGCGCTCGATGATGCCTTCGAGCGAATCGCTGACGATCGACGGCACCGTGCACAGCGCGGCGGTGCCGGCCAGATCCCAGCCGAGGTTGGCCGGGGCGTACCAGATCACCTGATCGGCATCATTCACACTTTCCGGCAAACCGTCGCGGTGCGCGCCGAGCTTCATCGAATTGGAGCGTGGTTCGATGATCGCGATCAGCGGTGCGTCGCCGATGCGTTTGCGCAGACCATCCAGCGTGGTGGCAATGGCCGTCGGGTGGTGGGCGAAGTCGTCATAGATGGTGATGCCGCGCACTTCGGCGACTTTCTCCATCCGGCGCTTGACGTTCTTGAATGCGCTCAATCCGGCGATGCCCATCGATGGCACCACACCGACATGCCGCGCGGCCGCCAGAGCAGCCAGGGCGTTGGCGACGTTGTGCTGACCGGTCAGCTCCCATTCGACGGTGCCTTGGGACACGCCTTCGAACATCACTTCGAACGCCGAACCGTCATCCTTGAGCAACTTGACCTGCCACTGACCACCGGCACCGGTGGTTTGCACCGGGGTCCAGCAGCCCATTTCGATCACGCGCTGCAAGGCAGGCTCGGTCGTCGGGTGAATCACCAGACCTTCGCTCGGGATGGTCCGCACCAAATGGTGGAACTGCCGCTCGATCGCCGGCAGATCGGGGAAGATATCAGCGTGATCGAACTCAAGGTTGTTGAGGATCGCAGTGCGCGGGCGGTAGTGGACGAACTTCGAACGTTTGTCGAAGAACGCGCTGTCGTATTCGTCCGCCTCGATCACGAAGAACGGCGTGCCGCCCAGACGCGCGGACACCGAGAAGTTCTGCGGCACACCGCCGATCAGGAACCCCGGGCTCATGCCGGCGTGCTCCAGCACCCAGGCGAGCATGCTGCTGGTGGTGGTCTTGCCGTGCGTACCGGCGACCGCCAGCACCCAGCGACCTTGCAGCACGTGATCAGCCAGCCACTGCGGGCCGGAGACGTACGGCAGGCCTTTGTTCAGCACATATTCCACCGCCGGGTTGCCGCGGGACATGGCGTTGCCGATCACCACCAGATCCGGTGCCGGATCGAGCTGAGCCGGATCGTAGCCTTGGGTCAGTTGAATGCCCTGGGCCTCAAGCTGCGTGCTCATCGGCGGATAGACGTTGGCGTCGGAGCCCGTCACGTGATGGCCCAGCTCTTTGGCCAGAACCGCCATCGAGCCCATGAAAGTCCCGCAGATACCCAGAATATGAATGTGCATAGTCGACCTCGTAAAACATGGCCGCAGGTTAGCGTAGGGTGGGGAAAATCGCACCTTGTGTTTCGCCTGCGCCGACGCCTTCGCGAGCAAGCCCGCCCTCACAAGGTCGGCGCCAACCCTGTGGGAGCGAGCCTGCTCGCGAATGGCGCGACTCGGTTCAGCGGGTGATCGCGTGTTTACGCAGCTTTCTATAGAGGGTGTTGCGACTGACGCCGAGCTGCTGCGCGGTCTGAGTCATGTGCCAGTGTGTCTGCTGCAGCGCGTTGAGCAACGCCAGACGTTCGGCATCCTCCAGCGGATGCTCGGATTCAGGGGTTTTCAGCTCCAGTGGCGGCCGCACCTGGCGAATCATTGCCGGCAAATCCCCCAGCCTGATCCGTCCGTCATCGCACAACGCCGCCAGCGTACGCAGGACATTGCGCAACTGGCGCACGTTGCCCGGCCAGTTGAAGGCCAGCAACGCCTGGCGTGCCGGTTCATCGATCACGATCACCTCCCCACCCGCCTCCTCGGCCAGCAGGAAATCCAGCAATTGCGACTTGTCGCTGCGCTCGCGCAACGCCGGTAGTGCAACTTCGAGACCGTTGAGCCGGTAATACAGATCTTCGCGGAAGCTGCCGTCCTCGACCCGTTCCAGCAGATTGCGGTGCGTGGCGCTGATGATCCGCACGTTGACCGCTTCTGGCTCGCCACCGATCGGCACCACCTGGCGGTCCTCCAGCACCCGCAACAAACGGGTCTGCAGCGCCAGCGGCATGTCACCGATTTCATCGAGAAACAGCGTGCCGCCATCGGCCTGCTGCAACTTGCCGCGCATGCCGTCCTTGCGCGCACCGGTGAAACTGCCGCCGCGATAACCGAACAATTCGCTCTCGATCAGGCTCTCGGGAATCGCCGCGCAGTTAAGGGCGACGAAGGCTTTGTTGGCGCGCTGGCTGGCGTGATGCACAGCCTTGGCGAAGGCCTCCTTGCCGGAGCCGGTTTCGCCATTGACCAACAGCGGCACGTCGCGCTCGAACACGCGCAGCGCCTTGCGAAAATCGGCTTGCAACGCCGCGTCGCCGAGACAAATGCCCGCCAGTGGCTGAGCCTTGGCCAACACCGGAACCGGCGTGATCGGCTGCGGTTTGCGCGATTCGCCGCGCAGCAAGGCAAACAGATGCCGGCCATCACGGGTGCGCAGCGGCCAACTGGCGCTGGCATTGGCGCTGGCACGACCGAGCAGTTCGTCCAGCGAGCAATCGAAAAACGCTTCCACCGGTTTGCCGAGCAAGCCACCACGAATATGCCCCAGCAGATTCAGCGCACTCTGGTTGACCGCACTGATCCGCCCGTCGCCATCAAATGCCAGCAACCCTTCGCTGAACAACCCGACGGACTCGGCCTGCAAGTGAAAACGCAGCAGCCACTGGTTATCGAAGCAACGCAGGAAATAACAGCTCTCGATCATCTTCGCCGACAGGTTGACCAGCGCCATGGTGTGGAACTGGCTCTGGCGCGAGACATCGTGGCGCGCCGAGGACACATCGAGCACCGCGAGCAATTCGCCGTGCGGGTCGAACACCGGGCTCGCCGAGCAGGTCAGCCCGGTGTGACGGCCGCGAAAGTGTTCGTCCTGATGAATGGTCAGCGCCTGGCGCTCGACCAGACAGGTGCCGATGCCGTTGGTACCTTCGCAGGCTTCGCTCCAGTCGGCGCCAAGCCAGAGCCCGGCACGTTCGAAAATCTTGCGTTCGGCCGGCGCGGTGACGCAGTTGAGGATCACCCCGCGCGCGTCGGTCAGCAACACCGCATGGCCGGCGCCGGACAGTTGTTGATGCAGGCTGCTCATTTCATTGCCGGCAATCTGCAACACTTGTTGCAGGCGCTCGCGGCTTTCGAGCACGCGCCCGTGTTCAAGCACGGTGGGCGCCATGGTCAGGGCCGGGTCGAGGTGATAGTCCTCAAGACAGCGCAGCCACGAACGCGCAATCGACGGGTCGGCACCGGGCCCGTGCAGGTGCGGTTTGCCCTGAGTAACGGTGAGAACCTGTTGGGCATGGCGACTCAAATGGTTGTCGTGCATTTCTTATTATTCTCCCCGAGGCTCGATGGCCCAATGCTGAGGTGACGCCCAGCATCCTCCAGCCGCCCCGGCATTGCAATGCTGGCGAGACCACTCGGTCACAGGCTGTGCCAGAAGCGGTACAAACTGTCACCCAACCTGTACCGAAACCGTCACGCCGCGAATCCGCCTGTCCGACAAAAACCACGCAAGGCCTTGATCTGCCTGCCCTGTACGGCAGTGGCCCGACCTTTGCTCTACGCTTATAGCAAGCGCACTTGCGCGTTTCTCTAATAAGTACAAAGCCAAGGAGAACATCATCATGCGTTACGCTCACCCCGGTACTGAAGGCGCCAAAGTCTCGTTCAAGAGCAAGTACGGTAACTACATCGGCGGCGAGTTCGTCGCGCCTGTCAAAGGTCAATACTTCACCAATACCTCGCCAGTGAATGGCCAGCCGATTGCCGAATTCCCCCGTTCCACTGCCGAAGACATCGACAAGGCACTGGACGCCGCCCACGCCGCTGCTGACGCGTGGGGCGCGACCTCGGTGCAGGCGCGCTCGTTGATCCTGCTGAAAATCGCCGACCGCATCGAACAGAACCTCGAATTGCTGGCAATCACCGAAACCTGGGACAACGGCAAAGCCATCCGCGAAACCCTCAACGCCGACATCCCGCTGGCTGCCGACCATTTCCGCTACTTCGCTGGCTGCCTGCGTGCCCAGGAAGGCAGCGCTGCCGAAATCGACGGCAACACCGTGGCCTATCACATCCATGAACCGCTGGGCGTGGTCGGCCAGATCATCCCGTGGAACTTCCCGCTGCTGATGGCCGCATGGAAACTCGCCCCGGCGCTGGCTGCCGGCAACTGCGTGGTGCTCAAACCTGCCGAGCAAACCCCGCTGGGCATCTGCGTGCTGATGGAGCTGATCGGTGATCTGCTGCCACCGGGCGTGCTCAACGTGGTGCAAGGCTTTGGCAAAGAAGCCGGCGAAGCGCTGGCCACCAGCAAACGCATCGCCAAGATCGCTTTCACCGGCTCGACCCCGGTCGGCTCGCACATCATGAAATGCGCCGCCGAGAACATCATTCCATCGACCGTGGAGCTGGGCGGCAAATCGCCGAACATCTTCTTTGAAGACATCATGCAGGCCGAACCGACCTTCATCGAGAAGGCCGCCGAAGGGCTGGTGCTGGCGTTCTTCAACCAGGGCGAAGTGTGCACCTGCCCGTCCCGCGCACTGGTGCAGGAATCGATCTACGACGAATTCATGCAGGTGGTGATGAAGAAAGTCCTGCAGATCAAACGCGGCGACCCGCTGGACACCGACACCATGGTCGGCGCGCAGGCGTCCGAGCAGCAATTCGACAAGATCCTGTCGTACCTGGAAATTGCCAAGGGCGAAGGCGCCGAGCTGCTGACCGGCGGCAAGGTGGAAAAACTCGAGGGCAATCTGGCGACCGGGTATTACATCCAGCCGACCCTGCTCAAGGGCACCAACAAGATGCGCGTGTTCCAGGAAGAAATCTTTGGCCCGGTGGTGAGCATCACCACCTTCAAGGACGAAGCCGAAGCCCTGGCGATTGCCAACGATACCGAGTTCGGCCTTGGCGCCGGCCTGTGGACCCGGGACATCAACCGCGCCTACCGCATGGGCCGTGCGATCAAGGCCGGTCGCGTGTGGACCAACTGCTACCACCTGTACCCGGCGCATGCCGCGTTCGGCGGGTACAAGAAGTCCGGCGTCGGCCGTGAAACCCACAAGATGATGCTCGATCACTATCAGCAGACCAAAAACCTGCTGGTGAGCTACGACATCAATCCGTTGGGCTTCTTCTAAAAACCTGGGCAACACAGATGACTCTGTGTTGCCTGTTCAATCGCCTTCGCGAGCAAGCCCGCTCCCCCAGGGGACTTGCTTCGGGCCACATTGTTGGACATCCAATGTGGGAGCGGGCTTGCTCGCGAAGGCGTCCTCAATGACACATCACACAAGGCCTGGCCGCTCTGGCACGGCCCTTGCGTACCCGTCATTCAGGTTTTTGCCGAAAACTGCCGCTGCGTGAACAGCATCCCTCCACCCAACCGCTGCACCCGAAAGTCCAACAGATCGAACAATAAAAAACAGAGAGGACTTATGACTTCCACCACACAGCTCAAACCCACACTCGGCACCCTGCACCTCTGGGGCATTGCCGTCGGCCTGGTGATTTCCGGCGAGTACTTCGGCTGGAGTTACGGCTGGGGCACTGCGGGCACCCTCGGGTTTCTGGTCACGGCGCTGATGGTCGCGACCATGTACACCTGCTTCATCTTCAGCTTCACCGAACTGACCACCGCGATTCCCCACGCGGGTGGGCCGTTTGCCTACAGCCGTCGGGCCTTCGGCGAGAAAGGCGGGTTGATCGCCGGCATTGCCACCCTGATCGAATTCGTTTTTGCACCACCGGCGATCGCCATGGCGATCGGCGCCTACCTCAACGTGCAGTACCCGGAGCTTGATCCGAAGGTCGCGGCGGTCGGCGCGTACTTCGTGTTCATGACCCTGAACATCCTCGGCGTCAGCATCGCCGCGACCTTCGAACTGGTGGTCACCGTGCTGGCGGTCGCTGAATTGCTGGTGTTCATGGGCGTGGTCGCACCGGGCTTCAGCTTCAGCAACTTCGTGCTCAACGGCTGGTCGGGCTCCAACGAGTTCACCATGGGCTCGATCCCCGGGATCTTCGCGGCGATCCCGTTCGCGATCTGGTTCTTCCTTGCCATCGAAGGCGCCGCCATGGCGGCCGAAGAAGCCAAGGACCCGAAACGCACGATCCCCAAGGCGTACGTCAGCGGCATCCTGACCCTGGTGTTCCTCGCCATCGGCGTGATGGTGATGGCCGGTGGCGTCGGCGACTGGCGCCAACTGTCGAACATCAACGATCCACTGCCGCAGGCGATGAAAGCGGTGGTCGGCAACAACTCCTCGTGGATGCACATGCTGGTGTGGATCGGCCTGTTTGGCCTGGTGGCGAGTTTCCACGGGATCATCCTCGGCTACTCGCGACAGTTCTTCGCCCTCGCCCGCGCCGGTTATCTGCCGAAAAGCCTGGCCAAGCTGTCACGTTTCCAGACCCCGCACCGGGCGATTCTGGCCGGCGGCGTGATCGGCATCGCGGCGATCTACAGCGATGGCCTGGTCAATCTGCAGGGCATGACCCTGACCGCTGCGATGATCACTATGTCGGTGTTCGGCGCGATCGTGATGTACATCATCAGCATGCTAAGCCTGTTCAAACTTCGCAAAACCGAACCGAACCTGGAGCGCACCTTCCGCGCCCCGGGCTACCCGGTGGTGCCGGCGATTGCGCTGTTCCTGGCGGTGGTGTGCCTGGTGGCGATGGCGTGGTTCAACACGCTGATCGGTTGTGTGTTCCTTGGCTTCATGGCCGCTGGCTACCTGTACTTCCAGCTGACCGCCAAGCAACGCGCCGAAGCCCCGGCAGACGCTATGCTCGAAGGTATCTAGTTGCACCGGCACCGGGCCCGACGCCCGGTGCCCGCCATATAGAAGTGCATGAAGATCCAGTGTGGGAGCGGGCTTGCTCGCGAATTGCGGTGTGTCATCCAGCAACCATGTCGTCTGACACGACGCCTTCGCGAGCAAGCCCGCTCCCACAGGGGATCGAGTTATCCACAGAATCAGGAGGACACCGCCCCATGGCCACATTTGCCCATTCCGTCGGCGCCCAGACCTATCGCTTCGACAGTCTCAAGGACGTCATGGCCAAGGCCAGCCCGGCGCGCTCCGGGGACTTCCTGGCCGGCGTCGCCGCGCTCAATGACGGCGAACGCGTGGCCGCGCAAATGGCGCTGGCCGACATTCCGCTCACGCATTTTTTGCAGGAAGCGCTGATTCCCTACGAAGCCGATGAAGTCACCCGATTGATCATCGACACCCACGACATGCAAGCCTTTGCCGTGGTCAGCCACCTCACCGTCGGTGGTTTGCGCGACTGGCTGCTCAGCGATGCAGCCGACGAAACCAGCCTGCGCAACCTCGCCCCCGGGCTGACCCCGGAAATGGCCGCCGCCGTGTCGAAGATCATGCGCGTGCAGGATCTGGTGCTGGTGGCGCAGAAGATCCGCGTGGTCACCCAATTCCGTGGCACCCTAGGCCTGCGCGGGCGCCTGTCGACCCGACTGCAACCCAACCATCCGACCGACGAACCCTCCGGTATCGCCGCGAGCATTCTCGACGGCCTGCTGTACGGCAACGGCGACGCAATGATCGGCATCAACCCGGCCACCGACAGCATCGCCTCGATCTGCGCGATGCTGGAGATGCTCGACGCGATCATCCAGCGCTACGACATCCCGACCCAGGCCTGCGTGCTGACCCACGTCACCACCTCGATCGAAGCGATCAACCGTGGTGTGCCGCTGGACCTGGTGTTTCAGTCGATTGCCGGTACCGAAGCGGCCAACGCCAGTTTCGGCATCAACCTCAACGTATTGCAGGAAGGTTATGACGCGGGACTGAGCCTCAAACGCGGCACCCTCGGGCAGAACCTGATGTATTTCGAGACCGGTCAGGGCAGCGCGCTGTCGGCCAACGCCCATCACGGTGTCGACCAGCAGACCTGCGAAACCCGGGCCTACGCCGTGGCGCGGCATTTCAAGCCGTTTCTGGTGAACACCGTGGTCGGCTTCATCGGCCCGGAATACCTGTACAACGGCAAACAGATCATCCGCGCTGGCCTCGAAGACCATTTTTGCGGCAAGTTGCTCGGCGTACCGATGGGCTGCGACATCTGCTACACCAACCACGCCGAAGCCGACCAGGATGACATGGACACCCTGCTGACCCTCTTGGGTGTCGCCGGAATCAATTTCATCATGGGTATCCCTGGCTCCGACGACATCATGCTCAACTACCAGACCACCTCGTTCCACGACGCGCTCTACGCGCGCCAGACCCTCGGCCTGAAACCGGCGCCGGAATTCGAGCAATGGCTGGCGAACATGGGCATCTTCACCCAGGCGGACGGCAAGGTTCGCTTTGGCAACAACCTGCCGCCGGCCTTCCGCCAGGCGCTGGCGCAACTGGGATGAGTGTTATGGAAAAACCGCCTGTCGACCCGCAAAACCCGTGGCTGGCGCTGCGCCGCCTGACCCCGGCGCGCATTGCCCTCGGCCGCACCGGCACCAGCCTGCCGACCAGCGCTCAGCTGGATTTCCAGTTCGCCCACGCCCAGGCGCGGGATGCGGTGCATCTGCCGTTCGATCATGCCGGGCTCAGCGCGCAACTGAGCGAACGCGGGCGCGAGAGCCTGTTGCTGCACAGCGCGGCGGTCGATCGCAACAGCTACCTGCAACGGCCGGATCTGGGACGCAAGCTCAGCGAAGACTCGGCGCAGAACCTGCGCGATTACGCTGCGGCGCATCCGGGTGGGGTAGATCTGGCGATTGTGGTCGCGGACGGTCTGTCAGCGCTGGCGGTGCATCGGCATACCTTGCCGTTTCTGACTCGCCTCGAGGAGCAGATGAGCGCCGACGGCTGGTCGATTGCCCCGGTCGTGCTGGTGGAACAGGGTCGGGTCGCCGTCGGTGACGAAATCGGCCAGTTGCTCGGCGCGAAAATGCTCGTGATGCTGATCGGTGAGCGCCCTGGACTCAGCTCGCCAGATAGCCTCGGTTTATATTTCACCTACAATCCAAAGATCGGGCTGACCGATGCGTATCGCAATTGCATCTCCAACGTGCGGCTTGAGGGCTTGAGTTACGGCATGGCGGCGCATCGCTTGCTGTACCTGATGCGCGAAGCCTGCCGACGGCAGTTGTCAGGGGTCAATCTGAAGGACGAAGCACAGGTGCAGACGCTGGAGTCGGACGCCGGCGCCGATATGAAAGGAAACTTCCTACTGGGCCCGTCGACAACCTGAACCGTTTCCGCATTGCGTTTCTGCGCTGCTTTCAGGCAGGATCGGTGCACGGCCGCCAGGGTTTCCCATCGCCGTCAGAGCAGTTGAAGACAGCCCCTTGAGGATGAGACCTATCATGCGGATTATTCAAGCGACCCTCGAACACCTGGATTTGCTGACCCCGTTGTTCGTCAAATATCGCGAGTTCTACGGCTCACTGCCTTACCCGGACTCCTCCCGCGCGTTTCTCGAAAAACGCCTGCGGCGCAAGGAATCGGTGATTTACCTGGCCCTGGCCGACGATGACGACAAGAAGCTGATGGGCTTCTGCCAGTTGTATCCAAGCTTTTCCTCGCTGTCGCTCAAACGCGTGTGGATCCTCAACGACATCTATGTCGCCGAAGACGCCCGCCGCCAACTGGTGGCCGACAACCTGATCCGCACCGCGAAGAAAATGGCCAAGGAAACCCAGGCCGTGCGCATGCGCGTCTCCACCAGTGCCGATAACGAAGTGGCGCAGAAAACCTACGAATCGATCGGTTTCAAGGAAGACACCGAGTTCAAGAACTACGTACTGCCGATCAGCGACGAGCTGTAATCGCCCAAGCCTCAGTGATGAGGGAGCAAGCTCCCTCATCACCATTAACCCTGCCTGACAAATATTCACACCCCGACATTCCTCGCTACAAAACCAACGCGTTTTTCACCTCCCAGACCGTATAATCCCGAGCTTTCCGGCTTGTAAGAAAAACTACACCCCGCTGTAGGCTTACACCCGAATCATCCGCACAGGCCTGCCGAGTCGGGCCGCCACCACAGGTGCCCCCATGGATTTCAACCCGCTCGACCTTATCCTGCATCTCGACGTGTACCTCGATTTGCTGGTAACCAACTACGGGCCGTGGATCTACGCGATTCTGTTCGCTGTAATCTTCTGTGAAACCGGTCTGGTGGTGATGCCGTTCCTGCCGGGCGATTCGCTGCTGTTCATCGCCGGTGCCGTGGCGGCGGGTGGTGGCATGGACCCGGTTCTGTTGGGTGGTTTGCTGATGCTCGCGGCCATCCTCGGCGACAGCACCAACTACGTGATCGGACGAACGGCGGGCGAAAAACTCTTCAGCAACCCGAACTCGAAAATCTTCCGCCGCGACTATCTGCAACAGACCCACGACTTCTACGACAAGCACGGCGGCAAAACCGTGACCCTCGCGCGTTTCCTGCCAATCATCCGTACATTTGCACCGTTCGTCGCAGGCGTCGCGCGGATGCCCTACCCGCGTTTCTTCGGCTTCAGCGTATTCGGCACCGTTCTGTGGGTCGGCGGCCTGGTAACCCTGGGTTACTTCTTCGGCAACGTGCCATTTATCAAGAAGAACCTGTCGCTGCTGGTCGTCGGTATCATCCTGCTGTCGCTGGTGCCGATGATCATCGGTGTGGTGCGCAGCCGTTTCGGCGGCGCCAAAGCCGAAACCCGCTGAGCCGATGTGGTCACTGAGCGCCTGGCGTCGCCGGCGCATTCTGGCCAGACACCCGATTGCCGACGACCTGTGGCAACGGGTGCGCCACCACCTGAGCTTCCTCGATGGCATCAGCGCCGCCGAGGACCAGTGGCTGCGTGAAGCCTGCGTGCTGTTTCTCGAAGACAAACACCTGACCGCCCTGCCCGGCGTCGAACTGCATCAGGAGCAACGCCTGCTGCTCGCCGCACAGGCCCAGTTGCCGCTGCTCAATCTGGGCGACTTGAACTGGTATCAGGGCTTTCACGAAATCATCCTCTACCCCGATGACTTCCTCAGCCCGCAACGCCATCGCGATGCCAGCGGGGTCGAGCACGAGTGGGACGGCGAACACAGCGGCGAAGCCTGGCAACAGGGGCCGATCATCCTCGCCTGGCCGGGCGTAATGGCCAGCGGTGGCTGGGAAGGCTACAACCTGGTGATCCACGAACTGGCGCACAAACTCGACATGCTCAACGGCGACGCCAACGGCCTGCCGCCACTGCACGCCGACATGCGCGTCAGCGACTGGGCCGAGGTCATGCAGCACGCCTACGATGACCTCAACCGCCAGCTCGACCGCCATCCCGATGCCGAAACCGCCATCGACCCATACGCCGCCGAAAACCCTGCCGAGTTCTTCGCAGTCACCAGCGAATACTTCTTCAGCGCCCCGGATCTGCTGCACGAGGCTTATCCACAGGTCTACTTGCAACTGAAGCTTTTCTACCGGCAGGATCCGTTGGGCAGGTTGCGGCAACTTCAGGCCACAGACCCGGTCTATCAGGCGCACGAGTAAGCGCTGCACGACTTCTGGTACGTGGCGTCGGCGTAGGAATGTGCCTATAATCGCCGCCACTTTTTGGTCAATCCGGCCAAGTGTTTTTGGTCAACTACGGGGGCAACGCCCAATGAGCTACAGCAAGATTCCGGCTGGCAAAGACCTGCCGAACGACATCTACGTCGCGATCGAGATCCCGGCCAACCACGCGCCGATCAAATACGAAATCGACAAAGACAGCGATTGCCTGTTCGTTGACCGTTTCATGGCCACCCCAATGTTCTACCCGGCCAACTACGGTTACATCCCGAACACCCTGGCTGACGACGGTGATCCCCTCGACGTGCTGGTTGTGACCCCTTACCCGGTTGCTCCAGGCTCGGTGATCCGCGCGCGTCCGGTCGGCATCCTGAACATGACCGACGACGGCGGCGGCGATGCCAAAGTCATCGCAGTCCCACACGACAAGCTGTCCCAGCTGTACGTCGATGTGAAGGAATACACCGACCTGCCGCCACTGCTGATCCAGCAGATCGAGCACTTCTTTGCTAACTACAAAGATCTCGAAAAAGGCAAATGGGTCAAGATCGAAGGCTGGGCTGGCGCTGACGCCGCTCGCGACGCGATCACCAAGTCGGTTGCTGCCTACAAGGGCTAAGCACTTGCTTGCTGCGTGAAGTCTGAAGAAAACCCCGGTTGATCCGGGGTTTTTTGTGCCTGAGAGAAGCTGTCTTAAACGTTGCGTTTATGGCGGACTACAGAAAAGTTTCGAAGTGAGTGATTTCCCACAAGCACGCCTTACATCCAGTCGCAAAATACAGCCCTTTTTTGAACGCCCGGTTTATTCAAACCGCTCTGGCACGGCCGTAGACTCGGTGTTTATGAGAAAGAACACTAGCGGTCCAAGATTCAAGGCACTCCTGGAAGCAGCGAACATCACCACCACGGGATTCGCAAAGTTCTGGGGCACGGAAGCCCAAAATATTCATAACTGGTACACCCGGGGCGTCCCGGCGTATCGCATGGAGGAAGTCTCACGCCTGCTGTCTGTCAACAGCGATTGGCTGAAAACCGGCGAAGGCAGCAAGGAGTCTCCCCGCCTGCAAACCCCTGCCAGCAATGGCGACACCTTCGACGCCCAGGCCATCCGCGGTGTCTACACAGTCATCGACCCCAACGACATCGAACTGCCGTTTTTCAAGGAAACGCCACTCACCACCGGCGCCGGCAAGACCCACGTCATCCTCGACCCCGAGCAAACCATCCGCCTGCCCCGTGCCCACCTCGACCAATTGGAGATCCGTCACACCGACGCTATCTGCGCGCACATGATCGGCAACAGCATGGGCGAGCGCATAGAAGACGGCTCCATCGTCGGCATCGATCGTGGCCTGACCCAGGTGGTCGACGGCGAAATCTACGCCATCGAACACGACGGCATGCTACGCATCAAGTACCTGCACCGCATGCCCGGCAACGCCCTGCGCCTGCGCAGCCACAACAGCGCCGAACACCCGGACGAAATCTTTCGCGCGGCGCAGATCGATGAGCAGCGGATACACATTCTGGGCTGGGTCTTCTGGTGGTCGACCCTGGGCAAACGTCGCCCGGTGGTGCCGTTTCTATGACCGGATACGAATCTTCGACCCTGCACCAAACCCTGTGGGAGCGGGCTTGCTCGCGAAGAGGCCCCAAAAGTCAGTACAAATTACGAATTTCGATCACCGCAGTGGCTCTATTCCGCAGTTGAGACTGGGAATCCCCAACAAAACTCAGTATCCTGCGCCCCACATTTGCGCATCGACCCGCTCCCGCGGCCCAGATGACGCCCGACGCGGCAGACCAACGTCTGACCAAGTCCCACAGCCGGACGCAGATCCGGGTGTACGTTTTGAAGGCTGGCAAGGCTTACCAAAAATAGGCCAAGCCAGTCCCCGAGAAGCCGGCCACAAGCCGGCTTTTTAATGCCTGTGAGAAAGTGAACCAGCCAGATATTCGACATATGTGCGAACCGAGACATAGCGACTTACGTTTTCACGGAAACAGCGCTTACTCTCCAAGGTGTCCTAGGCGAGCGTTAATTTATGCTCGCCCGCCGGTTAGTTAAAGAACCTTCAGCACAGGGATGCGCCTATGTCCGTTCCAACCTACGATCAGTTCATCGAGCCGATCCTTCGTTTTCTCGCTACAAAACCCGAGGGTGCGGTTGCTCGGGACGCTCACGAAGCGGCAGCTAAAACGCTGCAGTTAAGAGAAGCGCAGCGTGAAGAGCTGATCGCCAGTGGTCAGGCCACCTACAAGAACCGGGCAGGCTGGGCGCACGATCGACTCAAACGTGCCGGACTTTCGAGCAGTGCCAAACGTGGCTACGGGGCGCCGCGACTGAGTATGAAGGGAATACATGAGCTGCAGGATTATTGATCGAGCAAGTTTCGGAAACGACCTACAGCCAACCTGCTTGCTTTAGTAATACAGTGATTAGCCAATCAAAGGAGGGTTGCACATGGCTAATCACGGATACATGTCGATTACTGGAAAAAAGCAAGGTTTGATCTCGTCGGGCTGTTCTAGCCCGGACTCTATCGGAAACAAATGTCAGCTTGGCCACTTTGATGAAATCATGGTACTGGCTTACTCCCATAACATGGTTGCCGGTAGCGATGGAACGGTAACAGGCGGTCGCGGGCAGCACATGCCCATTGTTATCACAAAAAATATTGATAAATTTTCGCCACTCATTGCGCGATATTCCTGGGCGCATGTTCAGGCTGGCACCAGTGCACACAGTACGTGGAATAACGAAATATGAGTGACCAACAGTGCGATATGCACGACGTTACGAAAGCAGCCTCGGATCTGATGTCCTTAGGCTGTATGGCGAGCGGTACGTACCTGTCTGATAGCGTGGCTCAGGCGCAATTCAGCTCATTTATAGCAAACTACGTAAATGAAATAATCCAGAATGTTAACGAGGGCGTAATTACTGCATGGGATGGGGTTCAGGAGTTGAGAGCAGAATATGACGTGCTAATTACAGACGACATGGTTTTATGCAAAAAACGGGATCGGAGTGGCGGCAGGTGTTATGCAGGTTGAGGTTGGAGTGGTTATCTCGGCCTCTTCTGGCGGTCTAGCCGTGATACCTAGCGTGCTTCTAGCGGGGCATGGTGTAAACAATATATATGAAGGCATAGGGAACATACACAACGGGCTTGAGGACGAAAGTATAACAGGGCCAACTAGGGCCGCCTACCAAGCAATTTTTAGAGGTGAGCATAGAGGCAATATGGCCTACTACTCTACAGACTTTCTTTTATCCGGTTTCGGCTTGTTGCGCTCAGTGAAAAAACCCGAGACCACACAGCTATTTGTGCACGACTCAATCAACCATGAAAAAGCATACAGACAAACGAATAGCCTGGCGATGTTTTTTGAAGGGCTTATTGACTCACTAACAATTGACTCACTACATTCCGAATACTTAAAAAAGACTCAAGATAACAACCAGAACTAGCTCTATATTATATTCCGAAGCCTTTTGCCATATACGCAAAACCCGATACAAGCCACGATAATGTACGCAGCAATATACAATACATTTAGATAACTGACTGCAATTTGCAGTATCTCAGTCACAACCCAAACTGCGATTCCCGCGACAGGAATTGAGCACCCAAGAACCAAAAAAATCAGAGTCAAATAGTAGCGAAGGCTTTCAGTTTTCATACGTTAACTTCCTTTTAAAATGCTCTATAGAGCTGGTTAAGTTCTGTGTGTGTCAGATACCGTGTCGCTCCGTACCACTTTCCTGGATTCTGACTGTGTCACAGGTTTCAGTTCACCGTAACCCGGATCCGCTCTGACGTTTCTAAACGACACCCGATATCGCCCTCAGAGCACGCATAGAACAAGACGCCGCCGCCAGAGGCTTGACTTTACCTGTCCATGCGCGTCCCAAATGATATTTCCAATGATCAGATTCACCCAAGGCAACCTTCTTGAAGCCAAAACCGAAGCCCTCGTTAACACGGTGAACACCGTGGGCGTGATGGGCAAAGGTATCGCGTTGATGTTCAAAGAACGCTTTGCGCAGAATTACCGTCTGTATGCAGCAGCGTGCAAAGCCGGTGAGGTAGAAACCGGCAAGATGCACATGACGGCCACCAATGAGCTTGATGGCCCACGCTGGATCGTGAACTTCCCTACCAAGCGCCACTGGCGCTCTCCGTCGCAAATGGCGTGGATAACCGAGGGTTTGCATGATCTGCGTCGTTTCTTGATTGAGAACGATGTGAAGTCTGTCGCTGTTCCGCCGCTAGGTGCGGGTAATGGTGGACTGAAGTGGCCCGAGGTTCGAGAGCAAATAGTGATGGTGTTGCGCCAACCGTTCCGGCTTTACGCGAAGCGCTGATGAAATGGGAGGGTGGCTCCAGCGCTGCGGCGCGAAAAAACAAGCTATTTGACGATCAAGCTTTGAGGATTGTGCTTGAACGCCTGACCTTCAGCAGCTTCAGTCCAAACATGGCGGCCTGAAGCAGCCGCAAAATAGGGCCATTGGTGATGCGCAATTGCCCTGCTGTCTGTCTCAATCGCTAAGGCATCCTCTCGTTCACATAGCGAAACTTGCCAAACCCAACCCCCACAGTGCTAAATCCCGCCTTATAACCACCCTCTGTTTTTACCCGCATCCCCGTCCGGTCGGATTCCGGTATTGAGCCTCACGGGAATCCATGGAATGGCCCTGCATATCCCGACCCTACTGGTCGTCGCGGTCTTCGTCTTTTCTTTGATGGGGTTGTTGACCCTGCACGCCTGGTATCGTGAATCCCGCGAACGGCCATTAGCTTACCTTGCCAGCATGATGCTATTCGCCGCGCTGGGGGTGGTGCTGATCAGTTGGCGTGATCGCGGCGTCGATTTCATTCCGATCCTGTTTGGTAATGTGGCTTTGCTACTCAGTGCAGCATTGGGCTGGACAGCGATGCGCACGCTGGTCGGTCGCAAGCCTTTCGTTCCGGGGATTCTCGCCGGGTCGGTCATCTGGTTGTTGCTGTGTCTGATTCCGCCGTTTTATCAAACGATGTCGTATCGAGTGCTGGCTTATTCGCTACTGGCGTTCGGGTATTGTGTGATCACCACGCTGGAGTTCTGGCGCAGCCGTCACACGCTGGATGTCGCGTTCATACCGGCATTGGTGTTGAACGTGCTGCATACGGTTTTCTATGCCGTACGCAGCCTTATGGATGAGGGTTTGCCGGTCACCAAGGCTTTGCTGGGCAGCGGCGAAGGCGTACCGTTTTTCTCGTTCATGCTGTTCGAGTCGATGCTGTATGTGATCGGCATCGCTTACGTGACGCTGGCGATGGTCAAGGAACGCGCCGAACTCAAGCTCAAGGCTGCGGCGTTCAGCGATCCGCTGACCGGCATCGGCAACCGTCGGGCGTTCATGTTGCACGCGGGGCGATTGCTATCCGACAGCAAGCAACACACGGAACCAGCGGCGTTGCTGCTTTGCGATCTGGATAACTTCAAGCGTCTGAATGACACCTATGGTCATCCCGTTGGGGATCAGGCGTTGATTGCGTTCGGCCGGATCGTGGTCGAGAGCCTGCGCAAGGAAGATGTTTGCGGGCGGATCGGTGGTGAGGAGTTTGCTTGCTTGCTCAACGATTGCGATGAGCAGACTGCATTGGAGATTGCCGAGCGGATCCGCCGCTCATTCTCCCAACTGTCGATTCTTGAGCCGGGCCTGCTCAGCGTCAGCATCGGCGTGGTGACCACTCGCGAATCCGGCTATGACTTGTCGCGCCTGCTCTCGGAAGCGGATCAGGCGCTATACGGCGCCAAGGATCAGGGACGCAATCGTGTACAGACGCTGCGCTCGCTGTACCTCAGCCTCACGGATAACTAAACGACTTCACCAACGTCAACTCCCCCACCGCCCGCATCGGCACGACAAACGTCTCCATCTTCTCGCTCGGCGTGCCTTCCTCGGTAATCACCGTCACCTGCGCCGTCGTCAGCGGCTGCACCGCCTCTTCGCCGCCCTCGTCATCCCCGCGATAACCGCCGCCGAAGTAGTTCACATACACCAGATACTGGCCCTTGATCGGCGCCGGCATGGCGAAGATTTCCGGGCCATAACCGGTGGTGACGTCGACGTCGAGCGCTGCACCGTTGGGGGCGACGCGGTCGCCGTACCAGATGTGCGCGCCGTCGGGGGTGATCAGGTGCAGGTCGAGGTCGGTGCCGTCGCTGTCCCACGACAGCAGCACGCGCAGCTTGGCCGGGGTGGCGCCGCCGCTGGCGTTGAGGAACTGGGTGCGGTGGCGTTGCTGGCCGTCGGGGCTGCGCACTTCGACGCTGTTGCTGCCGTTGGGGAAGGAGAACGGGCGGTCGAAGCGGCCGCTGTCGTCGATTTTCAGCGGCATGCTGACGCCGTTGACGATCAGTCGGCCGGGATCTTTGCTTTTGGGGGTGGCTTTGATTTCGCCGCTGATGCGCGCGGTGTTGGCCTGGCCGACCGGGGTGTTCACCGAGGAGGCCGGGTAGTTGACGGTCTGGCGGAAGTTTTCGCCTTCGCCCTCAGGCGCGCCGGTGCGCCAGCCGCCGACCGGGGTGTCGAGTTTGACGCTGTCAGCGGCCATTGCCATCGGCAACGCATTGAACGCGCAGAGCAACAGCAAGACCTGTGGATAACGGAGTGTCATGGTCTATTCCAGCAAGAGGTGACGGGCAAGCCCTTCGATGTAAGTTTCATCCTGGCCGTTGGGATGTGCTTCAAAAGCCAGGTGCAGATATTCGTGAGTCAGGTCGAGGCGATCCTGCAGCGTCAGCACGCCGCGCACGTAGATTCGCTGACGCTCGCGGTCGACAAACGGGCGGCCGAAAGCCAGTTTGCACACGGCGAAGGTACTGACTTCGTTGTAGCCGGTTTCGCTTTCCAGCGTCGGACGCCAGCCGCGACGCTGCTTTTGCAGCCAGTCCTGGGCGGCCGGCAGCGCTTCGCAGGAGGCGACCGGGTTGTCCCAACGGCTGAGGCTGGCGCGCGGATAGGCGTGCAGCAGAATCGCGTCGTAACGCTGGCCGGCGTTGGCCTGTTCGACGGCTTGTTGCCAGGCGAGTTTGTCCGGGCCTGGTTGGTCGGAATGATAGGTGACGGTGCTGCCGGCCAGCACCAGATCCGCTGTCCACGCCGCGATGTTGCGCGACTCGGCGGAAGCCGGGCGTGGGGCGACGCGCTGACGGTTGCTGCTGTCGTCGATGCTCAGGCAATCGCCGTTGCGCGTGGCGTTTTGCAGCAGATAGGTGCGGATCGCCACAGCCAGTGCCTTGGCTGCTTCGGCGGGTTCGGGTCTGGCTTCGCGCTCAAGGACACGGGCGACGTATTCCTCACGGTCAAGCCGTGCGACGAGTTTGTCGTTGAGCAGAAACAGTTCGCCGGCGCTGTGGATATCCAGCGCGTTACCGTTGGCGAATTCGACGCGGTAGTCGCCCTGCAAAGGCCCGGCGCCGGCAACGCGCTCACCCGACAGGACTCGCGAAACCGGATAACGCGAGAACAGTCCGACCTCGACACAACGCCCTGCGTCAGCCGGCCAGGAAGAAGGCAACACCGTCGCCAACGCCTGCCCGTAATGGCGCAAAACCATCTGACTGGTGCCACGCCCACCGGCCCAGATCGGCGAACCGTCCGCCGTCCAGCCGGCAAAACCACCCTGGCGCGATAGCGGATCCTGATCACCGAGCCAGCTCCAGGTCTTCACCCGCAAACGCCCACCCAGTTCACCGACGACGTTGCCGTCCGCCGCGTTCAGCACGACGTCGAGCAACACGCGGCGCATCTGATCCTGCGCCGGCAGCAAAGCCAAAACGCCCAATAACTCAGCCACCGAAACCCTTGTTGCCGGTTGCACGGTTGGCAAATCCAGCAACCACGACGGCGCCTGCCGCGCCTGCCAATACGTGCGCCAATCGGCAGAAGCAATGCCCAACCGTGACGGATCAAAGTACAACCCGCAGGATTTCACCAACGCCTGATCACGCTCGATCTTGCCGCCCGCCGAGCAGCAATAAACCTCTTCCTTGGACTGCCCGCGACATTCATAAGCCGGCTCACGCGCATCGGTATCGACCAGCCACGCGTACACGAACAATTTCCACAGGCTGCCCAGCGGCGTATCCAGCGTCGACGGCAAGGGCTCGCGAGCGATCAGTTGCGTGTGATTCAACGACAGCAGCTCGCCCTTGTACGCCAGCCGCAGTGGCTCATCCTGCGCCGTCGCCAGCGCAGGAATCACACACATCAGCAGCCACAGCAGCGGCCGGTTCATGTCAGTTGACCGTGACCTGGCCGAGGGCGGCTTTCGCTTCCTGGGCCTGATGCTGCGGCGCGTACACCTGCGTGAAACGCACCGGCGGCAGGTTGAACTGGCCCTTCTGCGAGAAACGCACCAGATGGCGCAGACGCAATTCGCCGCTCAGTGCATCCACCGGCACCGCGTAGGCCAGTTGCCCCGGCTCGAAGCGCGCCTTCTCCAGCGCGGTCGGTTCGGTGCCGTCCTTGCCCTGCAACTTGATGCCCCAGGTGGTGCGCTCGACATCGGCGCCCGGTGGCAGCGGCACTTCGAGCATGCCGTAGCGCAGCGGTTTTGGCGCCTTGCTGGTGAGGATCACTTCGTCCAGGTACAGGCTGTCGCTGGACAGCGGCCTGGTGCCGACCGGCTCCAGTTTGAAGGTGAACGCTTCATCGCCCGGCACCAGTCGCGACAGGCGACGGGTGATGGTCACGGCCATTGGATCGACCGCCGGTTGCTGGGTCTGGAAGCTCAGCGCCGCACGCAGCGGACGCTCCTGAGTACCGGACACCGACAACACGCTCGGCACCGGCGTCGCGCCCTGCCACGTCCAGAACATCTCACCGGTTGCGCCGTAGTTTTTCTTCCAGCCTTCACCCGGCATCAGCGCGATGGTCGGCGAGGCCTGAGCGATGCTGCGTTGCAGCCAGCTCAGCGCCAGTGCGCGTTCGAGAGTCGATTGTTGTGGCAGCAGACGTTGCAGCAATGCGCTCGCGCGGGCCTGATCGAACGCTTGCAGCGACAGGTTCAGCGCCTCGGCAAACGGCTGCGAACTGACCGCCAGACGCTGTTGCGCCGCGCCGACCTGACGATTGAACGCCTCCGGCAACGCCACTTTCGACTGGGTGGCCAACGATGCGGTCAACACCCGCGCCGCCGCCAGACCGAGCGCCGAATCCGGGTCGCTCATCACCAGGCTGTCTTCGCCGTCGTCCATCAAGGTCTCGGCGTTGCCTTCACCGGCCTTGGCCAGATCGTCCATCAAGCCGCTGAGCAAAGTGTTCACTGGCAGGTGCATCTGCTTGGCGAACGACAGGATCAGCGCCCGCTGCAGCAACGGCGTGTTCGGCGCTTGCTTGGCGTAGACCTCCAGCACTCGCTGCCAGTGCTCTGGCGGCAGGGTCAGTTCCAGCACCTGGCTGGCGTTCCAGTCGGCGTAATAGGCGTAAGCGGTAAGGAAGGCATCCGGCTCACCGTCGAAGCCCCACCAGGTGAAGCTCGCCGACGGCCCGGCCATTTGCACCAGACGCAAGCGGCTGTTCTGCATGATCAGACGCAGGCGATCGCGGATCTGCGGGTTCGACGCCAGCGACGGATAAGCGATGCTCAGCGGCAGCAAACGGCTGGCAGTCTGCTCGACGCCGCCGTACGGGTAGCTCAGCAGATCATCGAGGGCCGAACGGAACAGCGCTTGCGGACTGTCATCCAGACGCAGGCGAATGTCGGTGGCGTCCGCCGGCAGGCTCAACGGTGTGTCGCCGCTAGCCACATCGAGGCTCTGGGTTTGCGTCACTTGCCAGCCGTCACCGGTCGCGCTCAGGCGTACGGCTAGGGCGTCAGCGGTTTTGCCGTCCTGCACCAGTTCGGCAGTCCACTCACCCGAGGCCAGGGCGAACGCGGGCAGCGGCACGTAATTGATGCCGTTGTTCAGGGTCACCGGCAGGCGCTGTTCGGCGCCCGCGTAATGCGTAACCAGTTCCGCCTTGACCGGTTTCTCGGCCTGGCTGAAAGCGAACACGCCGAGTTGCGGCTGATCGCCCTTGCGGAATTTGCTTGGCCCGCTCCACTTCAGGTACAGCGGTTTTTCCGAACGCACGAACTGCTTCTTCTGCCCGACCTGACCGTCATCGGCGATGGCCCGTGCGGTGATGCGCCAGCGGGTCAGCGAGTCCGGCATCTTGAAGGTGAAGCGGGTTTTGCCGTCGGCACCTGTGAGCAGTTCCGGCTGCCATGCCGCGGTATCGACGTCTTCGCGACGCGGACGCTCCAGCACTTTCACCCCACGCTCGCTGCGGTTGGCCTTGCCCGGTGCACCGGGGCTGCCCGGCAACGCCACGTCGTAACTGATGAACGACAGGCTGGCGCTGGTGCGCACGTTGTTGCGACGCGGGTGGTAGAAGAACTGGTCGATGGTCGGCGCGACTTCCGGTTGCAGCGCGTAGACCATTTCATCGACCACGCTGACGGTCAGGTGCGCCGGCACCGCTTTGCCGGCGAACTGGGTAGTCAGGTCGACGGTGACGGTATCGCCCGGTTGATACACCGCTTTGTCGGTGCTGATCGCCACGTCGATTTGCGGCGCAACCACCTTGATCCCGGCGTTCTGGAAGCTGTACTGACCACCCTTGGTGTACAGCACCGAGAAGGTCAGGTTCGGCGCGAAGTTGTCCTTCACCGGAATGCGTGCGCGGTATTGGGTGTCGCTGAGTTTTTCCAGTTTCAGCCAGTCGCCGCCCTTGCCCAGCAGCGCGGTGGCTTCGACCTTGTCGCGCTCCAGCGACAGCAGTGCATCGCTGACCGGCTCAGGGAACGTGATCAGCGCCAGCGCTTCATCGCCGGCCTTGTACTCGGGCTTGTCGAGGACGATTTCCACGGTGCCCGGCACCGCTTTGACGCCCTCACCGGTGACCGAATGGCCGGTGGCGCCGAGGACGCGACCGTGTTGATCTTTCAGCGTCAGGTTGTAAGTACCGGGACGTTCGAAGGCAATGCTGAAGCCCTTGTCCGTCGCCGCAAGTTTGCCTTCGCCCGTGCTCTGGTCTTCCAGACGCACCCAACTGTAGCTGCTCGGGGTGACCGCTTTGCTCTGCTCGCTGCCTCCCTCGTTGGCATAGCTGAACGCGACTTTATCGTTGACCGCGCTGAAGCGTTGCGGCGCGCTCAAACGGAAGCTGGCGGCGCCACGGTCGATGAGGATTTCCTTGGTGGTCTTGACCCGATACGCCGCGCCGTCGCTGGCGAACACGGTGAGCATGTAACGGCTCGGCTTGTCGGCGGCCGGCAGGTCGAGGGTCGCGTTACCTTTGCTGTCGGTGGTCAGTTCGGTGCTGGTCAGCTCCACCGGGAATTGCCCGAGGTATTGCAGTTCGTTATCGACCATCGACAGTTGCTGGGCGCGCAGGCTCAGGGTCAACTTGGCGTTGGCCACCGGTTTGCCGTCCGGGTAGAGCAGCACCAGACTGCCCTTTACCGGTTCACCGGTGCGGTAATCCTGCTTGGCCAGATTCAGCGAAATCTCGAAGTGCGGCTTGATGTACTCGGCCACGCGGAAGGCACTGCTGTAGGCCTGATCCTTGTAGTTGAAACGGATCTCGTAACCACCGGCCACGGCGTTGTCCGGCAACTGGAAACGGCCCTGAGTACCGGCCTTCGAATCGAGTTTCAGGTCGAGGTGTTGCAGCTCGGTGCCGGTGGCGTCGAGTACGCTGACCGTGACATCCGCCGCGCCTGGCAATACCGAATCCCGCGCGTTCTTGAACTCACGGCCAACGATTTTCAGCGACACCCAATCACCCGGGCGATACAGCGGTCGATCAGTGAACGCATAGAGCTTGGTGTCGTAGATTTCGCTGTCGTAATAGAAGTTTTCGGAGACGAACACCCCGCCCTCTTCGTCCTCACCGATCACGAACGAACGCTCGGGACTGACGTGTTTCAGACGCAGCAAACCATCGGCATCGGTAGCACCGCTGCTCATCACGCCGAGGCCGTCGGTCCATAGCACATTGACCTTCGGCACCGAACTGCCTTCGTGTTTGCGCGCCGCCCACACCAGCAGTTCATCACCGGCAATCTTGCTCACCGCCACGGTATTGGAGACGAAAACCATGGTGGTCGCGCGGTACTTGCCGATCAGCGCTTCGACCAGGTACAGGCCCGGTTTCAGGTTGCCCAACGGGATGTACACGTTACCCGGTGCAACGCTGACGAACTCACTGGAAGAGCCGGCCAGATTGACCCCGGCCGGCGGCTGGATCGGCTTGGCCTGCCACAACGGATAGCGGAACTGGCTGACCACCGGCAGACCCGGAATCAGCGCGAATTGCGGCTGTGCGTCGTACGGGGTCGGCGCGGCGATGGCGGTGCCCATCTTCAGTTCCGGCACTTCCTCGGTGACCTGCTTGCGTGACTCATAGGAGAACGCGCGCTGCATCACCCGCCGCGATTTGCGGTACCAGTTGTCCCACAGGTACGCGAGGGTGTTGGACAGCCCTTCGCCCTTGAATTGGCCGTCGCTGACCACGCGGTGCAGGTTCTTCTGACGCTTGAGGAAATCCAGCGGCTTGTCGATGCGGTACACGCGAATGTCGGCGCCGCCGTAAGGCTCCATGCGGAAACGACGATAGTCGCGGCCCGGTGCTTCGAGGCGCACCATCGCCTGTTCGTCGGCAGCGAAACTGCTGTCGGCGAGCAGGAAGAAGCTTTCACCGGCGACCGGCGTGTAGCCGCTCGGCTCCACCGAATCTTCAGCGTTGACGGTTGCCAATGGCAGCAACAGCGCCAGCAGCAGGGGAATTCGAGCGCAGAGTCGCAGCATGCGGGCACCGGTCATTGGGAGAGAAAGTTCAGTCGATAGACGCCGATGAAGTTGGGGTTGGCTGCGTCGGGTATCCATCGGGTGTCCTTCCATGTCATGAGTTGCTGCAGGCTTGCCGAACGCATGCCGTTGTCAGTGGGGGTGGTCGTGCCGGTGTGATAGGCGATGTAGCGGCCCACCCAGATCATCAGGTGCTGGTCGTCGCCCTGATCGAAAAACATCAGGTCGCCGGGGCGTGCCTGGGACACGTCGCGGCTGACCAGATGGCTGTTGAACTGAATCAGTTTGATCGCGTTGACGTATGGCCCGACCTTGCCGCCGCCCTGCTGCCATTGCTGGGCGAGCTTGCGCTGCTCATCGCTCAGCGACAGTTCCGGCGGCAGGTAGCGATTGGACAGACCATTGCTGCGCAGCCACTTGTCGTCGTGGACTTTCAGCGCTTCGTTGGCGGCAAAACGCACCAGCCCGGCGCAGTCCTGCTGATACCAGCGCGGGCTCGGCCCCTGGCTCAATTGCTCCTGAGCGATACGCACGAACCAGGCGCGGAATACCTGGGACTGCGCCGGATCAAGTGCTGGCGCTTCAACGGCTCGAGCACCCGCACTGAGCAGCAGCGCGAGCAGGCCGAGGCTGCGGATCAGTGCCGTCACAGCGCTTTCCATTCCAGCGGCAGCCATTGCCAGTGCCCGTCGGGCTCGCTGCCTTGCGGCAGGGTCAGCGCGTATTTGCCGTAGCCACCGAGGGTGCGCAGTTTCGGGATCAGGTAAGTCTGTGCCGCGTTGTAGAACACCGGCTCCATGTCCTGCGGCAGGCTGTCGAGGGTTTCCTGCTGCATCAGTTGCGCCATCGAATCCGGGCCGAAATAGATCGGCATCAGCACGTCTTTGGGCAACACGTCAGCCATCGGCGGGAAGCGTTTGTCGAGGGTGCCAAGGGCCTTGTCGACCAGTTTGTCGTCGAGGGAAAACAACAGCGTCGAACCATGACGCGCGAGGCTGACTTTCATGAAGGCGCGGCCGCTGATCGCGTCCGGGTTCTCGGCCGTCTTCGCCGCGTACGGGCCGAAGTTGGAGCTGACCTGACGCTGCCAGACGTGGCTCTGGCCTTGCTGTTTCTCGACCACCGGAAACGCGTGTTCGTCGACATTCGACTCGTAGGCGCCAACCATCGAACCGAACAACGTGCCCAGGTCACCGTCGAGTTTGCTGCTGTCCTCGTCCTTCAGGCTGGCAACCAGCAACGGTGTGTACAACCGCGAGTCGGCGTACCAGCACAGACCCGCCGCACCGGCGACGTGCTCGGTGAGTTTCTGCGCCACCGCTTCGTCGGCGCCGAGTTTCACCAGCAGCGGTTTCTGCGGTTCGGCCGCCACCGGCAAGGTCACGCAGGCACTGGCACCCAGCGGCATGGCTTGCCACACCGGTTTGAAATCGAAGTCCGGCTGGTTATCCAGCTCGTCCATGGCAAGGAAGCTGTGCCAGCCCTTGTCGTCCATGTCGAAGCGCAGCCCGGCGAAGTTCGGGATGAAGCGTTGATAGCCCATGGCGAGGACGCTGGAATTGACCGACAGACGCTGCTTGATCTCCGGCGCCTTGGCCGGCAAGCCGAAGGCCTCGGGGAACAGTTTGTCGCCGTTGAGCAGGGCCGCCAGCGCTTGTGGCGAGACGTGCCCCGACTCCTCGGATTCACCGGTGGCCGGGTCGTAGTACTTGTTCGGATTGGACAGCACCACCAGTTTGTCGCCGCGCGAAGCGAACAGCAGCGATTTGCTGGCGTTGTAGCTGAGCTGGTACAGCGGCACCTCGTCACTGCCGACCTTGAGGCTGCCGAAGACGCTGAGCTGCGAATCGTCCAGCGCCACTTTCGCCAGTGGTTCAAGCAGCTTCGCCAACCCGCCGCGATCCATCACCAGCAGGAAATCCTTGAGCCGGCCATCGGCACCGCGCCACAGCGCGACATCGGCCGGCTGATCGAAAAGCTGCTCGATCAGGCTGTCCTGCAGCTTCAGGTCATGCTCGTAGATGATCCGCCGCAGGCTGCCGATCAGCCCCAGGCGGTCGGCGTGGGTTTCGTAATAGAAGACGAAATCTTCGGTGAGCGTGGCCTTGAGGAACGGCACCGTCAGCAGGTCTTTGGGCAACTGGCTCAAGGAGCGGGTTTCCAGCAGCGCGTCCGGACGGCTCAGGCCGAGCTTGTCGCTGGCAAGTGCCGCCGCCGGCAGCTTGGGTTTGTGCAGCAGCCAGCCAAGACCACCGGCTACCCCGCCCACCAGGACCAGGCCGATCAGCAGCGCCGGCCAGCGCCGGGAAGGTTGGCCGGCAGGTGTCGGGACGGCCGGAGAAGCAGCGTTATCACTCATGTTCACAAAACCCGAAGTTCATCCGTGGTGCGGGATGCTTAATAGTTGAAAGTCTTGACCAGCAGCAGATCACCGATCGCCCGCAGGGGCACGATGAATGTTTCGCGTTTTTCGTCGACCGTGTTTTCGTTGAGCACCAGCGTGATTTGCGAGGTGATGACCTCGTTCTGATTGCTGGCCTCCTCGAAGTTATAGCCGCCGTCACCGAAGTTGCCCCAATAGTTGACGTAAACCAGATAGGTGCCATGCAGCGGCGCGGTCATGGTGAACATTTCCGGGCCGGGGCCATCGACGCCATCCGGGTCCAGACCGCCGCCGTTGGTCAGCGCCGTGTGGGCGAAGAACGCGTGTTGGCCGTCGGGGGTAATGATGTGCAGGTCGAGCTCGGCCTTGGGGTCGTCCCAGCCGAGCACCACACGGATCTTCGCCGGCGTGCGCAGGTTATTCGCTTCGTAAAACTGCACGCGCTTGAGCGACTGGCCCGCGGCGCTGCGCACCTCGACACTGTTGGAGCCGGCGCCGAACGCATACGGCCGGGCGAAACGCCCGTCATCGTCGGTGTACAGATTCAATGGATTGCCGTTGACCGCCAGCGTGTGCGGCCCGCGCTGATTGCCAATGGCCTTGAGCTGGCCCTGGATCATCGTGCGATTGCGCTGGATACCGCGATCGATCGGCGGCGTGGGGTAAGCGACCTGCGGGTTTTCACTGCGATCAAGCAGGCCGTGGTAACGCCAGCCGCCCGCCGGTTCCGACAGTTCAGCGCTCGGCGCCGCCGAGAGCGCAGGCGCGCAAGCCAGGCCGATCAGCAGCAAAAGAAATGAACGCATGTAATGCCTCCTGCCATGCCTGGACGAAACCTTGCACCCGATCCTCGGTACTTCACAGCGGTGAAAACTGCGTTTCGTCTGAAAGACCCGTGACTACCGGGTCGTAGAAGGCGCGAAGATTAGCGATTCGGCAGTTTTTTAACAATCGGATACATCTTGAAATGCGGTGGGAATCACGCACATTTACGAGGCGTGAGTCGAATAGCGGACTTATTCGGCTCACAAAATGAGCCGAATAACTTTCACCACGTCCAAAACCCGTTTCCCATCCGCCCGCGATGGCCGTGAAACCGCCGCTCATTTGCCCATACCCCCCCTATCTGCTAGTGTCGCGCCGGTTTAACGTCAACCGGAAATCGCCGCCATGGCCCGCAAAAAAGCTGCACTGGATTTCGAACAGTCCCTCGCCGACCTGCAAACACTGGTCGAGCGTCTGGAGAACGGAGAATTGTCGCTGGAAGACTCGCTGACCGCTTTCGAGCAGGGCATCGGCCTGACCCGTGACTGCCAGGCAGCGCTGGCCCAGGCCGAGCAGAAGGTGCAAGTGCTGCTGGAGCGCGATGGCGAACTTGCCGAGGAACCCTTCGACGCGGAACAGCCAGAATGATTGCAGCGTATTCGGCGACCAGCCAGGCGCGGGTCAATGCGGCACTGGAAATTCTCTTCAAGGCACCGCTGCCAGAGCTGTCGCGTCTGTATGAGGCGATGCACTACAGCGTGATGATCGGTGGCAAACGCGTGCGTCCGCTGCTGGCCTACGCCGCCTGCGAAGCGCTCGGCGGCAAGGTCGAGCAAGCCAACGGCGCGGCCTGCGCGGTGGAGTTGATCCACGCCTATTCGCTGGTGCACGACGATTTGCCGGCGATGGACGACGACGATCTGCGTCGCGGCCAGCCCACCACTCATAAAAAATTCGACGAAGCCTGCGCGATCCTCGCCGGTGACGGTTTGCAGAGCCTGGCGTTCAGCGCCCTGCTTGACCCACGCCTGAGCACCCTCGACGCCGACATCCGCCTGCAACAGGTCACGGCGCTGGCGCACGCGGCAGGCCCGGCGGGCATGGTCGGCGGGCAGGCCATCGACCTCGGTTCGGTCGGCCTGAAGCTCGATCAGCAAGCACTGGAATTGATGCACCGGCACAAGACCGGCGCGCTGATCGAAGTCAGCGTCCAGCTTGGCGCCTTGGCCAGTGGTCGTGCCGAAAAGGACGAACTCAAGGCCCTGCAGACTTATGCACAGGCCATTGGCTTGGCTTTCCAGGTCCAGGACGACATTCTCGACGTCGAAAGCGATACCGAAACCCTCGGCAAACGCCAGGGCGCCGACATCGCCCGCGACAAGCCGACCTACCCGGCCCTGCTGGGTCTGGACGCGGCCAAGGCCTACGCTCTGGAACTGCGCGATCAGGCGCTGCACGCACTGCGACCGTTTGACGCGGCGGCAGAGCCTTTGCGCGACCTGGCCCGGTATATCGTCGAGCGGCGTAACTGAACGCCAACCTGCCAAAAAAGACCAACGCGTGGGCAGGGGGCGATGCATCAGGTAAACTGCCGCATCTTTTATACCTATAACGATTCGCCTGATGCCCACGACGTTTCATGAGATTCCCCGCAAGCGCCCGACCACGCCCCTGCTCGACCGCGCGAACACGCCGGACGGCCTGCGCCGGTTAGGCGAAGCCGAGCTGGAAACCCTGGCCGATGAGTTGCGCCTGGAATTGCTCTATACGGTCGGTCAGACCGGTGGGCATTTCGGTGCCGGCCTGGGCGTCATCGAGCTGACCATCGCGTTGCATTACGTCTTCGACACCCCGGATGACCGGCTGGTGTGGGACGTCGGTCATCAGGCGTATCCGCACAAGATCCTCACCGGTCGCCGCCAGCGCATGGAAACCCTGCGCCAGAAGGACGGCATTGCCGCCTTCCCGCGTCGCGCCGAGAGCGAATACGACACCTTTGGCGTCGGCCACTCCAGCACCTCGATCAGTGCAGCGCTGGGCATGGCGATTGCCGCCCGCCTGCAAAACAGCGATCGCAAGGCGATTGCCGTGATCGGTGACGGCGCGCTGACCGCCGGCATGGCTTTCGAGGCGCTGAACCACGCGCCGGAAGTCGACGCCAACATGCTGGTGATCCTCAACGACAACGACATGTCGATCTCGCGCAACGTCGGCGGCCTGTCGAACTATCTGGCGAAGATCCTTTCCAGCCGCACTTACGCAAGCATGCGCGAGGGCAGCAAGAAAGTCCTGTCGCGCCTGCCCGGCGCCTGGGAAATCGCCCGTCGCACTGAAGAATACGCCAAGGGCATGCTGGTGCCCGGCACCCTGTTCGAAGAGCTGGGCTGGAACTACATCGGCCCGATCGACGGCCACGACCTGCCGACCCTGATCGCCACGTTGCGCAACATGCGCGATCTGAAAGGCCCGCAGTTCCTGCACATCGTCACCAAGAAAGGCAAAGGCTTCGCCCCGGCGGAAGTCGACCCGATCGGTTATCACGCGATCACCAAGCTCGAACCGGTCGACGCCCCGGCCGCTGCGCCGAAAAAGGCCGGCGGGCCGAAGTATTCGGCAGTGTTTGGCGAATGGCTGTGCGACATGGCAGCGGCTGACCCACGCCTGGTCGGGATCACCCCGGCGATGAAGGAAGGCTCGGACCTGGTGGCGTTCAGCGAGCGCTTCCCGCTGCGCTACTTCGACGTGGCGATTGCCGAACAGCACGCCGTGACGTTCGCTGCCGGTATGGCCTGCGAAGGTGCCAAACCGGTGGTGGCGATCTACTCGACGTTCCTGCAACGCGGCTACGACCAACTGGTGCACGACGTCGCGGTGCAGAACCTCGACGTGCTGTTCGCCATCGACCGCGCCGGGCTGGTGGGCGAAGACGGCCCGACCCACGCCGGCAGTTTCGATCTGTCGTACCTGCGCTGCATCCCGGGCATGGTCATCATGACCCCGAGCGACGAAAACGAACTGCGCAAGATGCTCACCACCGGCCATCTGTACAACGGCCCCGCGGCGGTGCGTTACCCACGCGGCACCGGCCCGAACGCGAGCATCGACAAAGATCTGGAGCCGATCGAAATCGGCAAGGGCATCGTCCGTCGTCAGGGCCGCAACGTCGCCTTGCTGGTGTTCGGCGTGCAACTGACCGAAGCGCTGAAAGTCGCCGAGAAGCTCGACGCCACTGTGGTCGACATGCGCTTCGTCAAACCGCTCGATGAACAACTGGTGCGCGAGATTGCCGCTAGCCACGAGCTGCTGGTGACCATCGAAGAAAACGCGATCATGGGCGGCGCCGGTGGGGCGGTCAGCGAATTTCTCGCACGCGAGAACATCCTCAAGTCGATGCTGCACCTGGGCTTGCCGGATGTTTACGTCGAACACGCAAAACCGGCGCAGATGCTGGCCGAATGCGGGCTGGACGAGGCCGGAATCGAGGCCTCGATTCGCGAGCGCCTGGAACTGCTCAACAAGTAACACGCAATACCCATGTGGGAGCGGGCTTGCTCGCGAATGCGGACTGTCAATCAACTCAGTGTTGACTGGTTCACCGCCTTCGCGAGCAAGCCCGCTCCCACATTTGATTTGTGTACATCAGAAATACCCAATGGATCACCGATGAACCTCTCGCGCCTCGCCCTGCCCTTGCTCCTGCTGCCAGCCACCAGCGCCCTCGCCGACACCTTCGAACGCGACGAAGCCCTGAAGCTGCCGGACACGCTGATCAGCGCCAACCGCCAGGTTGAAGCGCGCAACGACAGCAGCGCTGCCAACACCGTGTTCACCCGCGAAGACATCGATCGCCTGCAGCCGAGCAGCGTTACCGACCTGCTGCAACGGGTGCCGGGCGTGCAAGTGGCGCAGACCGGCGGACGCGGCAGTCTGCCGGGAATCTACATTCGCGGCACGCAGTCGGCGCAGAGCCTGGTGCTGGTCGATGGGCAGCGCATTGGCAGTTCGACCTCCGGCGACAGCAACCTGCAGCACCTGAACATCGATCAGATCGAGCGCGTCGAAGTGCTGCGCGGTTCGCGCTCGGTGATTTACGGCAGCGATGCGATTGGCGGGGTGATTCAGATCTTCACCCGGCGCGGCAACGGCCAAGGCCTGCAGCCGCGCCTGCACGTCGGTTTCGGCAGCCATCAGACCTGGGAGCGCAGCCTCGGCCTGTCAGGGGGCGATGACAAAACCCGCTTCAACCTTGGCGCCAGCCTCGATGACACCGCCGGTCTCAATCGCACTCACGAGTCCTACCCCAGCGACAGCGATCATGACGCCTACCGCAACAAATCCATCAGCCTGAGCCTCAGCCATGCGCTGACCGATGACATTGAAGTCGGCGCCAATCTGCTGGATAACCGTGGCAAGAGCGAGTTCGACAATCCGTTCGGCCGCTTCGACACGAGCACCTTCGAATCGGTGCAGCAGCAGCCCTACAGCGACTTCAACGTCAGCAGTGTCAGCAGCTACGTCGATGCGCGGGTCAACGAAACCTGGAAAACCCGCGTCGAGTTCGGCCACACCGAGAACCGCGAGAAGACCCTCGACAAGCTCAGCGACGAGCGCACGGTGTTCAATACCTACCGCGACTCGCTGACCTGGCAGAACGACCTGGCCCTGGATGCGCGCAACAGCCTGATCCTTGGCGGCGACTGGTACGAAGACCGGATCAACAGCAGCACCGCGTTCAACGAGGACAGCCGCTGGAACCGCGCCGTCTTCATCCAGCATCGCTATCAGGCCGACAGCTTCTCGACTGAACTGGGCCTGCGTCACGATGACAACCAGCAGTTCGGCAGCCAGAACACCTGGAGCGGCACCTTTACCCTGCCGCTGAACCCGGACAACGACCTGTTGCTCAGCTACAGCGAAGGTTTCCGTGCACCGACCTTCAACGACCTGTACTACCCGGACTTCAGCAACCCTGGCCTGAAACCGGAAACCTCGAAAAGCTACGAGCTGCAATGGCGCAGCCAATTGAGCGATAGCAGCCGTCTGGAAGCGTCGATTTACCGTACTGACCTGCAAGACGCGATCATCTTCGGCAGCAACTCACGCCCGGAGAACGTTGCCTCGGCGCGGATCAATGGTTTTGAAGCGGCGCTGAAACAGGAACTGTTTGGCTGGCAGAGCAACCTCGGCGTGACGATCATCGACCCGCGCGATCGCGATACCGGGCACACCCTGGCGCGTCGTGCACGGCGTACCGCGAGTTGGGATCTGGATCGCCAGTTCGACCGGTTGGGACTGGGCGCCAGTTGGCAACTGGTCAGCGGCAGCTACGACGACCTGAACAACACCCAGTCGCTGGGTGGCTACGGCACAATCGGGTTGCGCAGCAGCTGGGCGCTGAACCGTGAGATCAAACTGGATCTGAAGCTGGATAACCTGCTGGACAAGGGTTACAGCCGCGCGTTGTACAGCTATGGAGGCAGCCAATATGGCTATCGCGAGGAAGGTCGGGCGTGGGTGTTTGGGGTGACCTGGACACCGGAGCTCTGATCCAGAATTCACGCTGCTTTGACTGGCCTCTTCGCGAGCAAGCCCGCTCCCACAGTAGATCGGGGCCTGCCCTGAAACTCTGGCAAAACACAGATCCCATGTGGGAGCGGGCTTGCTCGCGAACAATTCACCTCGGTCTCAGCGGTCTGGCGCGATCGAATGGCAGAGCTTGGCGGTGGCCTCGATCATCTGCCCGCTCGGGCGCTCCAGGCCTTTGTCGCTGACCAACAGCAACTGCCCATGCGCCACCGCAGCCACCTGCGGCCAGGCCTTCCATGCATCAAGCTGGGCCTGATCAGTGGCCAGAATCACCTCGGGATTGCGCTGCAATACCGCCTCGATACTGACCTGCGGTGCCGGTAAGCTCAGGTCCGCGAATACATTGCGCGCGCCGCACACCTCAAGCGCATCGCTGATGATCTGCCCGCCGCCGACGGTGTACAACGGCTTGTCCCAGACTTGATAGAACACTTTCAGCGGCGTATCCCGGCGATAGCGCTGACGCAAATCGTCGAGTTTTCTGCGCAGCTCCGACGCCAGTGTCACCCCCTGCTCAGGTCGCCCCAGTCGAGCGGCAATGGCCTCGATCTGCGCCGACAGCTGTTCAAGATCATGCGGTTCGGCAACGTAAGTCGCAATGTTCAGGCGCTTGAGTTGATCGCGTTGCGCCGGGCCGACACTGCCGGGCCACAGCAGCAATAAATCAGGTTTGAGACTGAGCAGGCGCTCAATGTCCAACTGGCCGTAGCGCCCCACTGACGGTAGATCCTTGAGCGCAACAGGACGCTCACCAGCGTCGAGCACGCCGACCAGCAAATCAGCCGAATCCAGTTCAACAACGATTTCAGAGAGAGAGGGGGCGAGGCTGACCACCCGCAGGCTCCCCAGCACCGGGCCGGCGCAGGCCAGCAGCAGAACCGCCAGCCACAGACGACGCATCAGCCGAGTTGACGCGGGATGCGATAGAGGTAGAACAGCACGGCAGTGGACAACGCCAGCAGCATCAATGGCACCGCTTCGAGGCCGACGAATACCGCCAAGGCGCCGATCCACGCCGGCAGCGCTGCCGCCAGAAACGCGGTGCGGCGGCGTGCCGCGAGGGTAATCCAGGCCGACGGTTCGCCAGGCGTATCGAGGGCTTTCTGGGTGGCGATCAATGCATGTTTGTAGCCACCGAAAAATTTCAGGCTGACAAACATCGAGGCCACACCGGCGATGAACATCGGCATGGTCAGCACCGGCAGCAACGCCTCATATTGGCCGAACAGTGCATTGAGCACGAACAACGGCACCAGCGCCAGCGCCAGATATTTCCACCAGTCGACCGCCAGACGGCGTCGCACCTGCCCGCGGGTCACGCCCGGTCTACCTCGCCCTGGTGCTCGTTACCCATCATGTGGTCGAGCTTGCTGGCCTTGGTCGCCAGGTACAGTTTGTTGTGCGGGTTGTGGCCGGTGTGCAGCGGTACGCGCTCGGCGACGACGATGTTCATGTCGGTCAGGGCTTTGACCTTGCGCGGGTTGTTGGTCATCAGGCGCAAGGACTTCACGCCCAGATGCTCAAGCATCGGCAGGCACATGGCGTAGTCGCGCTGGTCGGCGGCAAAGCCCAGACGCTCGTTGGCTTCAACGGTGTCGGCACCGCCATCCTGCAACTCGTAGGCGCGGATCTTGTTCAACAGACCGATACCACGCCCTTCCTGGCGCAGGTACAGCAGCACACCCCGGCCTTCACGGGCGATGGCCTTGAGCGCCGCTTCGAGTTGCGAGCCGCAGTCGCAGCGCTGGCTGAACAGGGCGTCACCGGTCAGGCACTCGGAGTGCAACCGACCGAGGACCGGGGCACCGTCGTCAATTTCACCCAGGCTCAGCACGACGTGCTCGCGGCCGGTGGCTTCATCGAGAAAACCGTGCATGGTGAATTGCGCAAAAGGCGTTGGCAGCTTGGAAGCGGCGACAAAAACGACAGGCACCGGTGTGCTCCTGATCTAAAAAGTCTGAAGATTCGCAGGCCGGCATTGTAACAGCAGGTGCCTGCAGACGCTTAGGCTGAATTATCGGGCATAACGATCAAAAAGTTTGATAACACCCGGCCAGTGCAGATCCCCGTGGGAGCGAGCCTGCTCGCGAAGGCGTCGGCAGATTCAATCTCTGTGTTGCCTGACCCAGCGCTTTCGCGAGCAGGCGCGCTCCCACAGGGGGGGGGGCAGTGCTGGACACAAGACCTGCGCTCAGTTCGCGTCGAACGGATACGGCTGCTGCCACTTCTCGAACACCGGTTTCAGTTCGCCGCTCTTCACCAACTGCTCCATGCGCTTGTCGAACAGCGCCATCAACGTGCGAGCCTGCGGCGTGTCGGCGAAGCACAGGTACAACGGCAACTCGGCGATGTGGGTCTTGCGAAACTGCGTCGGATCCTTGGCCCGGCCGACCACGTAATCGATTTCGGTCTGCGCATCGATGTAATAGTCGGCGCGGTTGTGGGTGAGCATCGACAGGATCCCGGTACGCCGGATGACCTCATTGTAGTTGCGCACATTGGGCAGGTATTTCTGATAGTCATAACCACGAACCCAGGCCAGCCGATAGCTGCCGAGGGTGTCCTGGCTCGGCGGCGGATTGCTCGCCAGGCCCAGGGCGTAGATGTGATCGGTATCAAAATTCCAGCGCGGATACAGCAGATCACTGGCCTCGTCATGATAGGAGCCGACGCAGGCGTCGACTTCACCGCGCTCGGCCAGACCGACCGAGCGGGTATACGGTTCGCTGCGAATGTCGAGCTTCACCCCGGCCGGTTCGAACACCTTGCGCAGCACGTCCCAGCCCAGGCCATGACCGTCGGCGGCGGTGTAATCTTCCCATTCTTCACTGGCCAGGTGGATGACCGCAGGCGTCGGCGCAGCTTCCTGCGCACTGGCAACAGTGCCCAGCAAGATCAGAAACACCAGCGCCAGCCAGCGTCGAGCCATCCCTACTCTCCTCACTTAACCCTGACGATCCGGATCAGGCGAAAATCCACACCAGTCCCTGCATTGCCAGCCAGGCGAACACGCCGGCCAGCACGTCATCGAGCATGATGCCGACGCCACCGTGGACATGCCGGTCGATCCAGCGGATCGGCCATGGCTTGAGAATGTCGAAGAAACGGAACATCAGGAAACCGGCAAGCAACCAGTACCAGCCTTCCGGCACCAGCCACAGGGTGATCCACATCCCGACCATCTCGTCCCAGACGATGCCTTCGTGGTCGTGTACCCGCAGATCGTCGGCGACCTTGCCGCACAGCCAGAAGCCGAACAGCATGGTGATCCCGAGCATCAGCCAGTAACCCCAGTCGGGCAGCATCTGCCACAACGGGATAAAGGGTAGCGCAACTAACGAGCCCCACGTGCCCGGCGCTTTCGGCAAGGTGCCGGAACCGAAGCCGAACGCGAGAAAATGCCAGGGATTGCGCCAGACCGACGGCGGAACGAATTCGGCCGGAACCTGTTTCGGGTGATCTGTCACGGTGTCTCCTGAAAATGTTGATAACCCCGGATTTGCGGGGTGATGTCGTGTCCTTCGCGATCCAGCAGCACCACACCCTGGCCCTGCGCCACCCGCCCGATCACATGAATCGGCCAGCCATCGGCCAGCAACGCCGACAACTCGACGGACGGCAGGGTGAAGGCCAGTACGTAGTCATCGCCGCCGCTCAACGCCGCCCGTTCCGCGCCGCGCTGACCAAGAAACGCCACTAAGGCGTTCGACAACGGGACGCGCTCACGTTCAACCTCAAGCCGCACTTGCGAGGCCAGGGCGATATGCCCGCAGTCGGCGAGCAGGCCATCGGAAATGTCGAGGGCTGAAGTGGCCTTGCCGCGCAACGCCTGACCGAGCGCCAGTTGTGGCTGCGGTGACCAGTAATGACTGAGCAGCGGCTCGGCTATCTCAGCATCCGCTTCACGCTGACCGAGTACCAGTGGCAAGGCACCAGCGGCATTGCCCAACTCACCGCCGACACACAGCAGATCCCCCGGTTGCGCACCGCTGCGGGTCAAGGCCTGGCCGGACGGAACGCGACCGAACACCGTGACCGTCAGGCTCAACGGCCCACGCGTGGTGTCGCCGCCGACCAGTGCCACGCCGCAGCTCTGCGCCATGCGGTTCAAACCGCGGGCATAGGCTTGCAGCCAATCGGCAGTCACCGTCGGTACAGTCAGGGCAAGGGTAAAGGCAACGGGCGTGGCGCCCATGGCGGCCAGATCGCTGACCGCGACGGCCAGCGAGCGCTGACCGAGCAGAAACGGATCGCAGGGATCGGCGAAATGCACGCCGGCCACCAGCGTATCGGTGGAAATCGCCAGCTGTTCCCCGGGGGGAACCGCCAGCAAGGCGCAGTCGTCACCGATCCCCAGTGCAACGCCCTCGCCGCCCTGCGCACAAGGCGCGGCGGCGAAGAAGTTGCGGATCAGCTCAAACTCGCCCATTGCGATATCAAGCGCTGATCAGCGCTTGAACGCCTTGACTTCAGCTTCACGCAGGCGCGGAGCCAGCTTGTCGAGTACGCCGTTGACGAACTTGTGGCCGTCGGTCGAACCGAAGACTTTCGCCAGCTCGATACCTTCGTTGATCACAACGCGATACGGCACGTCGACGCGCTTGAGCAGCTCCCAGGTGGACAGGCGCAGAACCGCCAGTTCAACCGGGTCCAGCTCTTCGATTTCGATGTCCAGGCAAGGCTTGAGCGCGGTGTCGATTTCGCTCTTGAACTGCGGAACCCCGTGCAGGATTTCGCGAAAGTAAGCGCCATCGACATCGGTGAAATCGTTATCGACCCGGAACTGCGCTTCGATCTCGTTCAGCGACTGCTTGGCCATGTGCCATTGATACAGGGCCTGCGTCGCGAGCTGACGGGCTTCGCGGCGCTTGACGCTCTTCGATGGCTTGCCGGCGGCCGCAGGTTTTGGATCGCGCGGGTTGAAACGATCGCTATCGTCGCTAATCACTTGGCCTCCAACTGCGCCAGCAGGCTGACCATTTCCAGAGCGGACAGGGCAGCTTCAGCACCTTTGTTGCCGGCCTTGGTGCCGGAACGTTCGATGGCTTGCTCGATGGAATCAACGGTCAGGACGCCGAAAGCGACCGGTACGCCGAACTCCATGGACACCTGGGCCAGGCCCTTGGTGCACTCGCCTGCCACGTATTCGAAGTGCGGAGTGCCACCACGAATGACCGCGCCGAGGGCGATGATGGCTGCGAACTCGCCTTTCTGGGCGACTTTCTGCGCAACCAGCGGGATTTCGAAGGCGCCAGGTGCGCGGATGATGGTGATGTCGCTTTCGCTCACGCCGTGGCGAACCAGGGCATCCACTGCACCGCTGACCAGGCTTTCAACTACGAAGCTGTTGAAGCGGCCCACTACCAGAGCGTAGCGGCCTTTAGGGGCGATGAAGGTACCTTCGATGGTCTTCAGGGTCATTCGTCAGATCTCTTAAAGAGCCGGGACGCGTCTGTTTCGCGTCCCTCAGTGATTTATTTGCCGCGAATTCGGGGCCGGAAACAACCGGTCATTATTCGGAGGGCACGTATTCTACAACTTCCAGATCGAAACCGGATATCGCATTAAATTTCATCGGTGCCGACATCAGGCGCATTTTGCGCACACCGAGGTCACGCAGGATCTGCGAACCGGCACCGACGATGCTGTAGGTGGTCGGTTTTTTCACCGCCGCCTGATCACCGGTTTCGCGGATGTGCGCCAGCAACACGTCACCGTCCAGCGGGTGACCGAGCAACAGCACCACGCCGCTGCCGGCCTCGGCGACCGCGGCCATCGCGGCGCGCAGGCTCCAGCGGCCCGGTTGCTTGACCATCAGCAGGTCGCGCAGCGGGTCCATGTTGTGCACGCGAACCAGGGTCGGCTCTTCGGCGCAAACGGTGCCCAGAGTGAGGGCCATGTGCACGTCGCCTTCCACCGAATCACGATAGGTCACCAGGTTGAATTGGCCCAGTTCGCTGTCCAGTGGCTGCTCGGCAATCCGCTGAACGGTACGTTCGTGGATCATCCGGTAGTGAATCAGGTCGGCGATGGTGCCGATCTTGATGTTGTGCTCGGCGGCGAAGGCTTCCAGTTCAGCGCGACGGGACATGGTGCCGTCGTCGTTCATCACTTCGCAGATTACGCCGCTCGGCTCGAAACCGGCCATGCGCGCCAGGTCGCAAGCCGCTTCGGTATGACCGGCACGGGCCAGGGTGCCACCGGCCTGGGCCATCAGCGGGAAGATGTGGCCCGGGCTGACGATGTCTTCAGCTTTCGCGTCTTTCGCGGCAGCCGCTTGCACGGTGCGCGCACGATCGGCGGCGGAGATACCGGTGGTCACGCCTTCGGCGGCTTCGATCGACACGGTGAACTTGGTGCCGAAACCGGAGCCGTTGCGCGGCGCCATCAGCGGCAGCTTCAACAGTTCGCAGCGCTCACGGCTCATCGGCATGCAGATCAGGCCACGAGCGTGCTTGGCCATGAAGTTGATGTGCTCGGCCTTGCAGCATTCGGCGGCCATGATCAGGTCGCCTTCGTTCTCGCGGTCTTCGTCATCCATGAGGATGACCATCTTGCCTTGGCGGATGTCTTCAACCAGTTCTTCGATGCTATTGAGCGCCACAAGGCACCCCCCTTCTTTCGAATTTAGAGCTTCAGGATTTGAGGTAGCCGTTTTGGGCCAGAAAGCTTTCAGTGATGCCACCGGACGTTGGCTCTGCAGCCTTGTCGCCCAACAGCAGGCGCTCCAGATAACGCGCCAGCAAGTCGACTTCCAGGTTCACCCGGCGACCTGGCTTGTAGGACGCCATGATGGTTTCGCTCAAGGTGTGCGGAATGATCGTCAGCATGAATTCGGCGCCATCGACCGCGTTCACGGTGAGGCTGGTGCCGTCGACAGTGATCGAGCCTTTATGGGCGATGTACTTGGCCAGCTCCTTCGGCGCGCGAATGCGAAATTCCACGGCGCGGGCGTTGTCGCTGCGCGAGACGATTTCGCCGACACCGTCGACGTGACCGCTGACCAGGTGCCCGCCGAGACGGGTGGTCGGGGTCAGGGCTTTTTCCAGATTGACCGGACTGCCGCTTTTCAGGTCATTCATGGCAGTGCAGTCGAGGGTTTCACGACTGACATCGGCGGCGAAACCGTCGCCCGGCAGCTCAACCGCCGTCAGGCACACGCCGTTGACCGCGATGCTGTCGCCGAGTTTGACGTCGCTCAGGTCGAGCTTGCCGGTTGCGACGTGCACCCGCACATCACCGCCCTTGGGGGTCAGTGCACGGATACTGCCGATGGATTCGATGATGCCGGTAAACATGGGGTTCTCCTTGAGAACGAAGCCAGCGCTAAGGCGATGGCCGGGAATTATACGCTCGCCGAAAGGACCGGCGTCGCAGTGACTCGCCAGTCATCGCCAACCGCGCGGATTTCAGTGATTTTCAGCTCGGGAGCGTCTTTCATATAGGCCAGCGGCCAGTCCAGCAGCGGACGCGCCGTGGAACCGAGGAACTTGCCGGCGATGAAGATCACGAATTCGTCGACCAGACCAAGTTGGGCAAACGCACCAGCCAGTCGCGGGCCGGCCTCGACCAGCACTTCGTTGACGCCACGGCTGGCCAGTTCGATGAGCAATTGATGCAGATCGACCTGACCGTCGTCACCCGGCACGATCAGGCATTCCGGGCCGTTGGCATATTGTTCCTCGACCGCCATGCAGGTGGCGACCAATGCCGGGCCGGCCTTGAAGAACGGCGCATCCAGCGGCACCCGCAGACGCCCGTCGATCAGCACTCGCAGCGGCGGGCGACTCATGGCCAAAGCGGTTTGTTCGGCATCCAGACCCAGTTCGTCGGCGCGTACGGTCAGGCGAGCACCGTCAGCCAGTACAGTGTCGGCGCCGGTCAGCACCACGCTGGCCTGTGCGCGCAAACGCTGCACGGCGGAACGCGCGGCCGGGCCGGTGATCCACTGGCTCTCGCCGCTTTCCATCGCTGTGCGACCGTCCAGGCTCATGGCCAGTTTGACCCGCACAAACGGCAAGCCGTGTTCCATGCGCTTCAGAAAACCTTGATTGAGCTGGCGCGCTTCAGCTTCGAGCACCCCGCTTTCGGTGGCGATGCCGGCATCAGCCAGACGCTGCAAGCCACGCCCGGCAACCTGCGGGTTCGGATCACGCATCGCCGCGACCACCCGGCCGACACCGGCATTGACCAACGCATCGGCACACGGCGGCGTGCGGCCATGGTGGCTGCACGGCTCAAGGGTGACGTAAGCCGTCGCGCCCCGGGCCAGTTCACCGGCAGCGCGCAGGGCGTGGACTTCGGCGTGGGGTTCGCCGGCGCGCTCGTGAAAGCCTTCGCCGACAATCTGCCCGTCGCGCACAACCACGCAGCCAACCCGAGGATTGGGGTGCGTGGTGTAGTGGCCCTTGCGCGCCAGTTCCAGCGCGCGCGCCATGAAGTGAGCGTCGAGGATGGCCTGCTCGGCGGCGCTGGTCATTCTTTCACCGGCTCGCGGGCAAGGCGGTCGATCTCTTCGCGGAACTCGTTGAGGTCCTGAAAGCGCTTGTACACCGACGCGAAACGGATATAGGCCACTTCATCGAGCTTTTGCAGCTCGGCCATCACCAGTTCGCCGACCACGAGGGACTTGACCTCGCGCTCGCCAGTGGCGCGCAGCTTGTGCTTGATGTGGACCAGAGAGGATTCGAGGCGCTCGACGCTCACCGGACGCTTCTCCAGGGCGCGTTGCATGCCCGCGCGGAGTTTTTCTTCGTCGAACGGTTGGCGGCTGCCGTCGGTTTTGATCAGGCGCGGCAACACCAGTTCGGCCGTCTCGAACGTCGTGAAACGTTCGCCGCAGGCCAGGCATTCACGCCGGCGGCGCACCTGTTCGCCCTCGGCGACCAGACGCGAGTCGATGACCTTGGTGTCGTTGGCACCGCAGAAGGGACAGTGCATGGTGGCTGGCAACAAAAAAAGGGAGGGCCATGGTAGCGCATCCCGGTGGCAAGACAAGCCATAGGGTTTGCGGTATACAGACTGCCATGATCGTTTGATCCATGGATTTCATTTTGCTGGAGCTGCCAATGCCGCTACGACCGCTCGTTTTGCTCAGTCTTTTCGCCCTGCTGGTGGCCTGCGGCAGCGACAAGCCCAAGCCGCAGCCGCCGACACCAGGCCCTGCGCCGCAACAGGCGCAGAAAAAAGCCAAAGAGGCTGCCGATCTGGGTCCGCTGCCGGCCTATCAACGTGAACTGAGCGGCACTTTACAAGGCGTGCCGGCCGGTGCCGAAGTCGAACTGGCGCTGCTGGTGATCGACGAGAAGTCGCGCCCGCAGCAATTGCTCGCCAGTTCCAGCCTGATCGGTAACAACCAGATCCTGCCGTTCCGCCTGCGTTTCAATCCGGAAGCCTTTCCAGCCGGCGCCAGGGTTGAGCTGCGCGGTCGGGCCACGCAGTCCGGCCAGTTGATCCTGCATCTGCCGTCGCAAACCATCACCCAGCCGACCACTCAGGCGCTGGGCCAACTGCAATTTGTCAAAGCACCATGACGGCACCGCTCGACCTGCAACAGGCGTTAGGTGAATTGCTCGGCGATGCCAGGCTCAAAGCCTGTGCATTGCCGGGCACTGACTTGCAGCTATGGCTGATCGACGGCGACAACATGCACCGCGAATTCAGCCCCGACGAAACCCGCCGTATCCTCCACGAGCCACCGTATTGGAGCTTCTGCTGGGCCAGTGGCCTGGCGGTGGCGCGTTATCTGGCGGCGTTTCCCGAGTGGGTACGCGGCAAGCGGGTACTGGATTTCGGCGCTGGTTCCGGGATTGCCGGGATTGCCGCCGTGAAGGCCGGGGCGCTGGAAGTGGTGGCGTGTGACCTCGATCCGCTGGCGATTGCTGCCTGCCGGGCCAACGCCGCACTCAATGAGGTGCAAATGAGTTACTCGACGGATTTCTTCGCCGAGGCCGATCGTTTCGACCTGATCCTCGTGGCAGACGTGCTGTACGACCGCGAGAACCTGCCATTGCTCGATGCGTTTCTCAGCCGCGGGCGTGAGGCGCTGGTGGCGGATTCGCGGGTGCGCGATTTTCGCCATCCGTTGTACCGGCGCATCGAAATGCTCGAAGCCATGACCCTGCCGGATCTGGCCGAGCCGGAAGAATTCAGACATGTCAGCCTTTACCATGCGCGGCGTGACTAGAAGCTTCGCGAGCAGGCTCGCTCCCACAAGGGGTGGGTGAACGTCATAGATCCGATGTGGGAGCTTGCTCGCGAAAGCGTCCTGCCAGGCGGCACAACGCTCAAATCTGCACCGCTTCCGGCCACACCCCGCCAAGCCGTATAGTTGCCCCATCCACGCTTTTACGAGATCCCCCATGAGTCAGCAAACGCCGTACATCTTCGACGCCACGACTGCCGATTTCGACCAGTCGGTGATCGAAGCTTCCTTCAACAAACCGGTGCTGGTGGATTTCTGGGCCGAATGGTGTGCGCCGTGCAAGGCGCTGATGCCGATGCTGCAAGGCATCGCCGAGAGCTATCAGGGCGAACTGCTGCTGGCCAAGGTCAACTGCGACATCGAGCAGGACATCGTCGCCCGCTTCGGTATCCGCAGCCTGCCGACCGTGGTGCTGTTCAAGGACGGCCAACCGGTGGACGGTTTTGCCGGTGCGCAACCGGAATCCGCGGTGCGCGCCCTGCTCGAACCGCATGTGCAGATGCCGGCGCCAACCGCTGCCGATCCGTTCGAGCAGGCTCAGGCGCTGTTCGATGAAGGGCGTTACGCCGATGCCGAAGCGGCGCTGGTGGTGATGCTCACCGAAGACAACAGCAACGCCAAGGCGCTGATCCTCTACGCCCGCTGCCTGACCGAACGCGGCGAACTGGGCGAAGCGCAAACCGTGCTCGACGCGGTCAAGAGCGATGAGCACAAGGCTGCACTGGCCGGGGCCAAGGCGCAGATCAAGTTCCTCGGCCTGGCTCGCGACCTGCCGGATGCCGCTGACCTCAAGGCGCGTCTTGCGCAGAATCCGCAGGACGACGAAGCGGTGTATCAACTGGCGATCCAGCAGCTGGCGCGCCAGCAATACGAGGCGGCGCTGGAAGCCTTGCTCAAGTTGTTCATCCGCAACCGCAGCTACGGCGAAGGGTTGCCGCACAAGACCCTGCTGCAAGTGTTCGAACTGCTGGGCAACGATCACCCGCTGGTGACCGCTTACCGGCGCAAGGTGTTTGCGGCGCTTTATTAAGCGCTCACTCGATCCAGCTGTAGAGCGGCGTATCCCCGCCGCTCGCCACTTTCACCCGTGCACTATGGCGCAAGCGCACCAGCAGGCGTTTGCCCGCCGCCGCGCTGCCGGTCAGGCCCTCAAGCTGATCCAGCAAGTCCGGGCCGCTGAGCTGACCGGCCTTGCGCAACAGGTCCTGCGCGACTTGCCACAACGCATCGTCCTGGTTCTGCGGTTTGGCTGCCGGGGTCAGTACTGCCGCCTGCGGCTGCTCGCTCTGCGTGTGCGCCCCAAGCGCCGCGCCCAGCTTCGCCCAATCGCTGTCATCCAGCTCCACCGTCAAATCCACCGGCATCGCGCCGACGGTTCCACGTATCCGCAACATCTGCTTCGCTCCTGCACATTTCTGACCTGCATGCTCCCACGGGACTTGTGCAACGCCAAGCAGGCGGGCAAACTCTGCGCACTTTCGTTATAAGATTACATAACAAACTCTTCACTTTACTTTCCGGAGATCGCCATGCGCCGTCTGCTGCTCGCTTTGCCGTTTGCCCTGTTGCCGCTGGCCATCGCCCACGCCGCCGATGAGCACGATCATGACCACGAGCACGGCAGCCTCGGCGCCCATGAACATGGCGTCGGCCGGCTGAACGCTGCGCTCGACGGCCAGACCCTGGAGCTGGAACTGGAAAGCCCGGCAATGAACCTGGTCGGCTTCGAACACGCTGCCACCACCGACGTCGACAAAGCCAAGGTCGTGGCCGCGCGCACCAAACTGGAAAACCCGCTGGCGCTGTTCAACCTGCCAGCCGCCGCCGGTTGCAAAGTCACCAGTCAGGAACTGCAAAGCCCGCTGTTCGGCGACAAGCCGGATGCCGACGACCATGACGATGATGACCACGACGAAGATGCCAAGGGCGGTGAAGCGCATCACCACGATCACAGCGAGATCCACGCCCATTATCAATTCAGCTGCGCGACCCCGGGTGCTCTGAAGACGCTGGATCTGGCGAACATCTTCAATACCTTCCCGGCGACCCAGAAAATTCAGGTACAACTGATCGGTCCGAGCGGCCAGCAAGGGACGGAAGTGACGGCCAAGGCGGCTGCCCTGAAATTCTGATCACACCGACGATCCCCTGTGTGAGCGGGCTTGCTCGCGAATGCGGTGGATCAGTCAACAAAGATTTGGCTGATCCATTGCATTCGCGAGCAAGCCCGCTCCCACAAGGGGTTATGTGTTCACTTCATGAAACTGGTGCCATGACCCAAGCACTCATCGAACTGTCCGACCTGGGCTTCAACTGGCCCGGTCACCCGCCGCTGCTGGACATCCCGGCATTTCGCCTGGAACCGGGCGAAACCTTGTTCCTCAAAGGCCCCAGCGGCAGTGGCAAGACCACCCTGCTCGGCCTGCTCGGCGGGGTGCAAAAACCCGGGCGCGGCAGCATTCGCCTGCTTGGCCAGGAGCTGACCGAACTGGGTGCCGGCGCCCGCGACCGCTTTCGTGTCGATCACACTGGCTACATTTTCCAGCAGTTCAACCTGCTGCCGTTTCTCTCGGTGCGCGAGAACGTCGAGCTGCCCTGCCACTTCTCGAAACTGCGTGCCGAACGGGCGAAACAACGTCACGGCAGTGTCGATCAGGCCGCCGCCACCCTGCTCGCCCACTTGGGCTTGAAGGATGAAAGCATCCTCGGTCGACGCGCCGACTCGCTGTCGATCGGTCAGCAGCAACGGGTCGCCGCCGCGCGTGCCTTGATCGGCCAACCGGAACTGGTGATCGCCGACGAACCGACCTCGGCGCTGGATTACGACGCCCGGGAGAACTTCATTCGCCTGTTGTTCGCCGAATGCCGCGAAGCCGGATCGAGCCTGTTGTTCGTCAGCCACGATCAGAGCCTTGCGCCGCTGTTCGACCGTCACCTGTCCCTGGCCGAACTCAATCGCGCCGCCACGTCTGCCGAGGTCTGAGATGTATCTGTTTCGTCTGGCCATGGCCAGCCTGGCCAACCGCCGCTTCACCGCCCTGCTCACCGCTTTCGCGATCGCCTTGTCGGTGTGTCTGCTGCTCGCCGTCGAGCGCGTGCGCACCGAAGCCAAAGCCAGTTTCGCCAGCACCATCAGCGGCACCGACCTGATCGTCGGCGCCCGCTCCGGTTCGGTGAACCTGTTGCTGTACTCGGTGTTCCGTATCGGCAATGCGACCAACAACATTCGCTGGGAGAGCTTCGAACACTTCGCCAGCAACCCGAAAGTGAAGTGGGCGATCCCGATGTCCCTCGGCGACTCGCATCGCGGCTACCGGGTGATGGGCACCACCGAGGCGTATTTCGAGCATTACCAGTACGGCCGCCAGCAACATCTGGAACTGGCTGATGGCCGGGCGTTTGCCACCGACCCGTTCGAAGTGGTGCTCGGCGCCGAAGTGGCCGAGGCGCTGCATTACAAGCTCGGCGACCAACTGGTGCTGGCCCACGGTGTGGCGGCGATCAGTCTGGTCAAGCACGACGACAAACCGTTCACCGTGGTCGGCATTCTCAAGCGCACCGGCACCCCGGTGGATCGCACGTTGCACATCAGCCTCGGCGGCATGGAGGCGATCCACATCGACTGGCACAATGGCGTGCCGGCGCGAGGTAACGGCAGGATCACCGCGGATCAGGCGCGCAACATGGACCTGACGCCACAAGCGATCACCGCGTTCATGCTCGGCCTCAACAGCAAGATTTCCACCTTCGCCCTGCAACGCGAGATCAACGAATACCGTGGCGAGCCGATGCTGGCGATCCTTCCGGGCGTGGCCTTGCAGGAGTTGTGGAGCCTGATGAGCACCGCTGAAAAAGCGCTGTTCGTGGTCTCGTTGTTCGTGGTGCTGACCGGGTTGATCGGCATGCTCACGGCGATTCTCACCAGCCTCAACGAGCGTCGCCGGGAGATGGCGATTCTGCGTTCGGTCGGTGCGCGGCCGTGGCACATCGCAAGCCTGCTGGTGCTGGAAGCCTTTGCGTTGGCGCTGACCGGGGTGATCGCCGGGCTGGCGTTGCTGTACATCGGCATCGCCGCCGCGCAGGGTTACGTGCAGGCCAATTACGGGCTGTACCTGCCGCTGGCGTGGCCGAGCGAGTATGAATGGACGCTGCTCGGTGGCATTCTGGCAGCCGCGCTGCTGATGGGCAGCGTGCCGGCCTGGCGTGCATATCGCCAATCCCTGGCTGATGGCCTGTCGATCCGTTTATGAGGATGCTCACCATGCCCCGCGCTGTACTTGCGCTGCTGTTGCTGGTTGCCCTGCCCGTGTGGGCAGCGGCGCCGAAAGACCTGACCTGGTCGGAAATGATCCCGCCGGACGCCGCGCCGGAAGTGCCGAACATGACGCCTCTGCACGACATGTCGAAGATGAGTGATGCACTCTCCGCCGAGTCCGCGCCAGCCGCCAGGCAGGACCTGCCCAACGCGCCGGTGGTGCCGAGCCTCGACGGGCAGAACATCCGCCTGCCGGGCTACATCGTGCCGCTAGAAGTCAACGAAGAGGGGCGCACCACGGACTTCCTGCTGGTGCCGTACTTCGGCGCCTGCATCCACGTGCCGCCACCGCCGTCGAACCAGATCGTGCATGTGAAAAGCGAAGTCGGCGTAAAGCTCGACGAGCTGTATCAGCCGTACTGGGTCGAGGGGCCGCTGCAGGTCAAGGCGTCCACCAGCGAACTGGCCGATGCCGGGTATCAGATGGATGCCGACAAGATTTATGTGTATGAACTGCCGGAGTGAATCCCGAGAGTTTTGTACCGGTTGATCAATCGCCTTCGTGAACAAGCCCGCTCCCACATTTGAAAAGCATTCACCTGTGGGAGCGGGCTTGTTCGCGAAGGGGCGGCAAAGGTTCCACAAAAAACCACCCCTTCACTGTTTCATTGAGCTGAGTCAAAAGACCGTATCAGTTGGCTTCATACCATAGGGCATCAGACATTTTTAACGTCCTTTTGGAGCTCCCATGAACAAGTCCTTGCTCAGCGCTTCGCTGTTTGCATTCGCGCTCGCAGCCCCGCTCGCCCACGCCCACGAAGCCGGCGACATCATCGTTCGCGCCGGTGCGATCACCGTCAACCCGAAGGCCGACAGCTCCAGCGTCAAGGTCGATCAGGGTCCGTTGAGCGGCACCAATCTGGGCGGCAAGGCGACCATGAGCAGCGACACCCAACTGGGTCTGAACTTCGCCTACATGCTGACCAACAACATCGGTATCGAGTTGCTGGCCGCCTCGCCGTTCGAGCATGACGTAAAAATCAAAGGCACCGCGCTGCCAGCTGCCAACGGCAAACTCGGTACCCTGAAACACCTGCCGCCAACCCTCAGCGTCGTGTACTACCCGCTGGATGCCAAGTCGCCGTTCCAGCCGTACATCGGCGGCGGCATCAACTACACCTGGATCTACGACGAGCACGTCGGCAGCGAAGCCCAATCCAACGGCTTCAGCAACTTCAAGGCGAAAAATTCCTGGGGTCTGGCCTGGCAGGTCGGCGCCGACTACATGCTGACCGACAACATCATGCTCAACGCCCAGGTGCGCTACATCGACATCGATACCCGCGCCACCGTCGAGAACAACGCCGTGGCGCCGGGCACCCGTGCCAAGGTGAATGTTGATGTCGATCCATTTGTGTACATGGTGGGTCTGGGCTACAAGTTCTAAGGCAGATTCAACCAGGAACGTTCACGTGGTGGTGAATGAGGCTTTGGGTGAGCAGGCTTGGAACTGACGACGATCACGTGTGATCGATCGGGGATAAATCCCCTCGCCACAGGAATAGCGACATATTCCGGCCGTGAAAAAGGCGCCTGTAAAAAGGCGCCTTTTTCATGTCTGCGATAAACCTACTTGTCGAGCAACCGCGCCAGCCCCACACGCATCGGCGTCGGCTCTGGCAGCTTGAAACGCTCCAGCAAACGCGCGTTGTTCGCCCGCGAATGACGGATGTCACCGGAGCGCGCCGGGCCGTAGCTGACCGGGGGCAAATCGCCGACCACTTCCTGCAGCGCTTGCAGCATCTGCTTGAGGTTCATTGCCTGATTCCAGCCGACGTTCATCGCGCCCACTTCCACTTCAGGCTTGTCGATCGCCTGCACCAGCACATCAACCAGATCCTCGACATAGAGGAAATCGCGGGTCTGCTCGCCATCGCCGAACACGGTGATCGGCAGGCCTTTCTGCGCCCGTTCGCTGAAAATGCTGATGACTCCGGAGTACGGCGAGGACGGATCCTGGCGTGGCCCGAAGATGTTGAAGAAGCGGAAGATCACCGGTTCCAGGCCATGCTGGCGGCGGTAGAAATCGAAGTAGTGCTCGCCGGCCAGTTTGTCCGAAGCGTACGGGGTCAGCGGAGCCTTTGGCGTCTCCTCGTCGATCGACTCGCCTTCACCGTTGTTGCCGTAGACGGCAGCGCTGGAAGCGAATAGCACACGCTTCACACCGGCTTTGCGCATGGCTTCACAAACATTCAGGGTGCCGATGAAATTGCTCTGGTGAGTCTTCACCGGATCGTCCACCGAAGCCTGGACCGAGGCCACCGCTGCCAGATGCGCCACCGCGCTGCAACCTAGCATCGCCTGTGCGACCAGCGCGGCATCGGCGACGTCACCGACGATCAGCTCGACCTGCGGATTGTCCAGCGGCAGGTTGGCGCGTTTGCCGGTCGACAGATCATCGAGAATCCGCACCGAGTGGCCCTTGGCGAGCAGCGCATCCGTCAGGTGCGAGCCGATGAAACCGGCGCCACCGGTGATTAAAACAGGGCCTTCAGCCATGACGATAAAACCTATCCAGTAAAGCCGGGAGTGCCGCGCGCCAGGCGCGTGGCTTGATCCCGAAAGTGTGCAGAATTTTCTTGCAGGCGAGTACCGCGTGCTGCGGTTCTTCGGCGGCGTCCGGTCGCGCGGCATGTGCCTGGGCGGTCGGGGCTTCGATCGCCAGCTGATGCAAATTGCGAGCTTCGGTCAAAATCGCCTGACCGAGCGCCAGCGGCGTGGTCGCCTCATGGCCGGCGTAATGGTAAGTGCCCCACAGCGGCGCCGCGCAATCGAGTTGCTTGAGCACCGAAATGATCACCCGCGCCGCGTCATCCACCGGCGTCGGATTGCCCCGACGGTCGTCGGCCATGAGCAATTCGTCCGGTTGTTCGGCGCGGGCGAGGAAGCGCCCGAGGGTGCCTTCAGGGCTGTCATCGAGCAGCCAGCCGAAGCGCAACAGCACGTGTTGCGGGCACGTCGCACGGACGCTTTGTTCGATGCGCCACAGCGCCTGACCGCGCAGGCCCAAGGGCACCGGCTCGTCTTTTTCGCTGTAGGCAGTCGCCCGCGAACCGTCGAACACCCGGTAACTGGAAGGCTGCACGAGGATGATGTTGTGGTGCTGGCACAGCTCGGCCAGCCGCTCGATGGCGCGCTCCTGCCCGGCCAGACGGCTTTCGCTGACGGTTTCGGCCTGGAACCAGTCGAAATAGTAGGCGAGGTTGATCAACGCATCCGGACGGGTGTCGTCGAGCAGTTGCGTCAGGCTCGCGGCATCCCAGCCGTCTTCTGGCGGGCGGGGGGCGAGGAAACCGATGTCTTCCTCTGCACCGAGGCGAATCAGCGCCTGCCCAAGGGCATTTCCGCCGCCCAGTAACATAAGGCGCATTCGCATAGAGTCAGCAGGCCCAGTCTGATTGGAACGATGGCTTTAACGACAGTGTTTGTGACACCGCCGTCGATAATTGCCGGAATCGTTGCATTTTGCGGGTTTAGTGCGCAACCGTCACCCGTAAAGTGTAGATCGCCGGGAATTGTGCTGAATCAACTGGCCTGCTCGCGATGAAGCCCTGTCAACCACTGGAGATCCCCAGCGGTACTTGCATCTTGCCGCCCCCACCCGCATAACTTAAGCATGAATCTGCCCATCTCCAAGGACGCGGCCCTGGCAGGCTTTCACCCCGCCGTCAGCGCCTGGTTCAGCAGCACCTTCCCGACGGTCACCGCCGCCCAGGCCCGCGCATGGCCGTTGATCCGACTGCGCCGCTCGACGCTGATCGCCGCGCCCACCGGCTCCGGTAAAACCCTCACCGCGTTTCTCGCCGTACTCGACGATCTCGTCCACCGTGGCCTGGAAAACCCCGACGGCCTGCCCGACGAAACTCTGGTGGTCTACGTTTCGCCGCTCAAGGCGCTGTCCAACGACATCCGCATCAACCTGCAGAATCCGCTGACGGGGATCACCGAGCAGTTGCGCCAGATGGGCCTGCCGCAATTGCAGATCACCACGGCCGTGCGCACCGGCGACACCCCGCAAAAAGAACGCGCCGCCATGCGCAAAAGTGCGCCGCACATTCTGGTGACCACCCCGGAATCGCTGTACGTGCTGCTCGGCTCCGAATCCGGGCGCAAAATGCTCGGCACCACGCGCACGGTAATCGTCGACGAAATCCACGCCATGGCCGCCGGCAAGCGCGGCAGTCACCTGGCCCTGAGCCTTGAGCGACTGCAAGCGCTGTGCGCCGAACCACTGACCCGCATCGGCCTGTCCGCCACACAGAAACCGGTCGAAGCCGTGGCGCAATTTCTCGTCGGCCATGATCGCCCCTGCGAAATCATCGACATCGGCCACGCCCGTCCGCGGGATCTGGGCATCGAAGTACCGCCAGTGCCGTTGTCGGCGGTGATGCCCAACGATGTCTGGGAACGGGTCTACGACCGCCTCGCCGAGTTGGCCCGCGAACACCGCACCACGCTGATTTTCGTCAATACCCGGCGTCTGGCTGAACGCTTGAGCCGTCACCTCAGCGAGCGTCTGGGCAAACACGCGGTAGCGGCGCACCACGGCAGTCTGGCCAAGGAGTTTCGCCTCGACGCCGAACAGCGGCTCAAGCGCGGCGAGCTGCAAGTGCTGATCGCCACCGCCTCGCTGGAATTGGGCATTGATATCGGTGAAGTCGATCTGGTTTGTCAGATCGCCTCGCCGCGTTCGATTGCCGGATTTCTGCAACGAGTCGGGCGCTCCGGGCACCAGGTCGGCGGCACGCCCAAAGGCCGGTTGTTTGCCACCACCCGCGACGACCTGATCGAATGCGCCGCCCTGCTCGACTGCGTGCGCCGTGGCGAACTCGACACCTTGCACATTCCCGAAGCGCCGCTGGATGTACTGGCGCAGCAGATCATTGCCGAAGTCAGCTGCCAGGAATGGTCGGAAGACGCGCTACTGGCGCTATTTCGCCAAGCCTCGCCGTATCGCGATCTCGACGAAAAACACTATCAGGCGCTGCTGACGATGCTCGCCGAAGGCTACAACGGTCGTCAGGGCATCCGCAGCGCCTACCTGCATCGCGACGCCGTCAGCGGCACTCTGCGTGGCCGCCGTGGCTCGCAACTGACCGCCGTGACCAGCGGCGGCACCATCCCGGACAACGCTGACTACAGCGTGCTGCTGGAGCCGCAAGGCCTGAACATCGGCAGCGTCAACGAAGACTTCGCCGTGGAGAGCATTGCCGGCGACGTGTTCCAGCTCGGCAATACGTCCTATCGCATCCTGCGGGTGGAAACCGGCAAGGTGCGGGTCGAGGATGCCCAGGGTCAGCCGCCGACCATTCCATTCTGGCTCGGCGAAGCCCCGGGACGCAGCGACGAATTGTCCTCGGCGGTGGCGCGCCTGCAGGCCACCCTCGACAACCTGCTCGGCGCCAGCCCCGGCGACCTGCAACCGGCGCTCGACTGGCTGACCGAGATCCTCGGCCTGAATGCCGCCAGCGCCGAGCAACTGGTGGAATACCTCGCCCGCGCTCGCCTGACCCTCGGCGCCCTGCCCTCACAAGACACGCTGCTGATGGAGCGGTTTTTCGACGAGTCCGGCGGCACCCAGTTGATCATCCATTCACCGTTCGGCAGCCGCATCAACCGCGCCTGGGGCCTGGCCTTGCGCAAGCGTTTCTGTCGCACCTTCAACTTCGAATTACAGGCTGCCGCCAGCGAAGACGCGATTGTCCTGTCGCTGTCCACAAGCCACAGTTTCGAACTCGATGACGTCTGGCGTTACCTGCACAGCAACAGCGCCGAGCACATCCTGATTCAAGCGGTTCTGGACGCGCCGTTGTTCGGCGTGCGCTGGCGCTGGAATGCCGGGGTGGCACTGGCGTTGCCGCGTTTTACCGGCGGGCGCAAAGTCGCGCCGCAGTTGCAGCGGATGAAAAGCGAAGACCTGATCGCCAGCGTATTTCCCGATCAGATCGCCTGTCTGGAAAACCTCGCGGGCGAGCGGGAAATTCCCGAGCATCCGCTGGTGGAGCAAACCCTCGACGACTGCCTGCACGAGGCCATGGACAGCAAAGGCTGGCTGGCGCTGCTGCGGCGCATGGAGCGTGGCGAAGTGCGTTTGTTCAGCCGTGATCTGCCGGCGCCGTCACCGCTGGCGGCAGAGATTCTCAGCGCGCGGCCATACACCTTTCTCGACGACGCACCGCTGGAGGAGCGCCGGACCCAGGCGGTCATCAATCGGCGCTGGAGCGATCCGCAATCCACCGATGATCTCGGTGCACTGGATGCCGACGCCATCAGCGCGGTGCGTGAAGAAGCGTGGCCGACGCCGGCCAACATCGATGAAATGCACGAGGCGCTGATGAGCCTGGCGTGCGTCAGCGAGGCCGAAGTGCAGGCCAACGAATCCTGGCGCGAATGGTTGAACACGTTGACAGACAGTGGCCGCGCCTGCCGCCTGATGATCGCGCCACAGTGCTGGTTGTGGCTGGCGCGAGAACGCCTGACCTGCCTGCTGGCGCTTTATCCACAGGCTACGCTGCAACCGCAGCAGGAGGCCTTGCCCGGTTTCGACGAACCCTGGAGTTTCGATGACGCACAGGTCGAAGTGATCCGCGCACGGCTCGGCGCGTTTGGTCCGCTGCCGGTCGCGGCGATTGCCGGACCGCTGGCGCTGCCCACAGCGCAAGCCTCGCAAGCCCTCGCGCAACTGGAGCGCGAAGGTTATGTGCTGCGCGGTCGTTTCACCCCGGACGTGGCGGTCGAAGAATGGTGCGAACGGCATCTGCTGGCGCGTATCCATCGTTACACGGTCAAGCGTTTGCGCCGGGAAATCGAACCGGTGGCGTTGCAGGACTTCATGCGTTTCCTGTTCGACTGGCAGCACCTGTCCAGTACCACGCGCGGTCAGGGCAGCGCGGTGTTGCCGGCAATTGTCGGCCAGTTCGAAGGCTACCCGGCGGCGGCCTCGGCGTGGGACAGCGACATTCTCCCGGCACGGCTCAGGGACTATTCGCCGAGCTGGCTGGATGACCTGTGCCGCAACGGCAAACGGGTGTGGACGCGGCTCAGTGCCCGGCAGAAAGTCAGCGGCACGGCCCTGCGCAGTACGCCGATTGTGCTGCTGCCACGCAGTCAGGTCGGGTTGTGGAGTGCACTGACCGAGCAGACGCCGGTCAGCGAGCTGTCGCCGAAAACCCAAAAGGTCCACGCGGCGCTCAGTCAGCACGGGGCACTGTTTTTTGATGAACTGATTCATGAAGCGCACCTGCTGCGCACCGAGCTGGAAATCGCCTTGCAGGAGCTGGTTGGCGCCGGTCTGGTAAACGCCGACAGCTTCGCCGGCCTGCGTGCGCTGATCACCCCGGCGAGCAAGCGCCAGCAGCGCAGCAGTCGACGCGGACGCGGCGCGTTTGTCGGTGGCATGGACGATGCCGGACGCTGGGCATTGCTGCGCCGAGGGCCGTTGGTGGAGAACAGCCAGACGCCTTCGCCGCAAACCCTGGAACACATCGCCATGACCTTGCTGCGGCGCTACGGCGTGGTGTTCTGGCGCCTGCTGGAACGCGAGGCGGATTGGCTGCCGAGCTGGCGCGAGTTGCTGCGCACATTTCATCGGCTAGAGGCCCGTGGCGAGATTCGCGGCGGACGATTTGTCAGTGGTCTGGCGGGGGAGCAATTTGCCTTGCCGGAGGCGATTGCGCTGCTGCGCGAGGTACGGCGACGGCCCCATGACGGCAGCTTGATCGCCGTGTGCGGGGTGGATCCGCTAAATCTGGCCGGGACGTTGTTGCCGGGGGCGAAGGTGCCAGCGTTGGCGAGTAATCGGCTGGTGTATCGGGACGGTCTGCCTGTCGCTGCCGAAATTGCCGGCCAGCAGGTTTTCTGGACAGCGCTGGATCAGATCGCCATGGAACAGGTGCGCAGCAAGCTGATACGGCATTGATGTGAGCTGGACGGACGTCTTCGCGAGCAGGCTCGCTCCCACAGTTTGATCGCGTTCCCCCTGTGGGAGCGAGCCTGCTCGCGAAAGGGCCAGCAATCCCACTCCAGAAATTTGCGCTAGGTCCGCGATTCCTGCGGCATCTTGCTCGCCATCAGCTCCCCCTCACCCTGACGCCTGGGCAACAAAACCTGCTGTGGATAAGTCTGCGCGAAATGCACCACCGGACTGTTATCCACAAGCTTTTTCAAACGCTGGTTGAACGCCCGGCTCACCGCATACTGCCCGCCCGACACGGTACGGAACTGCGCGGTCAGCACGACCCCGTTCAAATCCATCTTGTCCACACCAAACACATCCAGCGGCCCTTGCAGGTTGTACTTGAGGAACGGGTCTTCGCGGATCGAATCGCCGGTCTCGCGAATCAGTTCGATGGCCTTGTCGACATCAGTGTCGTAAGTGAACTGCACCGAGAAAAACGCATAGGCAAACTGCCGCGACTGGTTGGTGACCGCCTTGATCTGGCCGAACGGCACCGAATGCACGAAACCCTTGCCGTCGCGCAGGCGCAGGGTCCGAATGGTCAGGCCCTCGACCGTGCCGGCGTGCCCGGAATCGAGCACCACCCAGTCGCCGATCGACAGCGTGTCTTCGATGATGATGAACAGCCCGGTGATCACGTCCTGCACCAGTTGCTGCGAACCGAAACCGATCGCCAGCCCGACCACCCCGGCACCGGCCAGCAGTGGCGCAACGTTGATCCCCAGATTGGCCATGGTGGTGATCGCGCAGATCACCACCAGGATGATTTTGATCGCGTTGCGCAGCAGCGGCAGGATGGTTTTGACCCGGGTGCTGGGCTGGCGCGACGAGCGTTTGCTGACTGGTGGTTTCAGCGCTTCCTGAATCGCCGTGTCGAGCACCACCCACAACAGCCAGGTGACGAGGAAGATCAGGCCGATGCTGCTCAACGCGTTGCTGATCGCGCGGCCGACGGTGCTGCTCTGGGCGAAATCGAGCAGAGAGACGCCCCAGATACGCCCGAGAATATCGATAAAGGCAACGGCGATGACGATCCGCAACAAGGCGTGCAACAGCCTGAGAAACCGCTCCTTGTAAGCACTGCTGCGCTGGATCGCTTCGGCCTTTCGCGACTTGAACAGGTGCTGAAGAATGGTGCTGAGGAACACCGTGCCGATCAGCAGCACCGTGGTGAACAACGCACAGCGCAGGGCTTTCTGGTTGTCCTCGCCGATGCCGATCAGATTGACCGCCGAGACCAGCACCATCAGCACGATCGGCCAGTACCAGAGCCCGGAAAAAATCCGCAGTGACTCCTGCAACGAAGGTTGTTTCAAGCGCTGCGCCAGCGGCCGGTTGCGGATCAGGTGCGCCACCGGCCGGCGCAGACGAATCACCAGCAGACCGAAAATGATTGAAGCGATCAATCCGGTGAACACAGCGATGCTGCTGGTGATGTTGCCGCCCAGCTGGCGGGCGATCTGCGGGCTGGTCAACGCGTCACTGAGGGCGGCGAGGAAGCCGATCAGGAACAGTGGTTTCGGGCAGTAATCGCGGATGATCCGCGCGGCGGGCCGTTTGTGGCCGACGTTGAACAGCACCACCACACACAGCAACATCGAGGTGGAAAAAATACCGCTGCTGGTGGCATACGCCAGACACAGCGCCAGCGCCCGCCCAACCGAGGCTTGCAGAAAGTGGCTGAAGTACAGCGTCAGCGGCAGGCAGACCAGCGCCGGCAGTGTGTACGGCAGCAGATAACCGAGCAGGTCCTGACTGCGCTGGCGGGTGCGCAGCCAACGACCTTCGCGCAGACGTTTGGCCAGCAGGCTGCCCAGTACCGTGAGCAGTGCGAAGGCGCCAAGCCACACCCCGGACAACATCAGGAAATCCCCGGCGACGCTCCAGCCCGAGCGATCCGATGGCTGGTTGACCAACTTGTCGACTTCGTCCGCCGCGCGGTCGGCACGCAGGCGCCAGGCGTCGACCAGGTGCTCGTTGAGGTCGAGTTTGTCCTGCACGTCGTCGATGCTCGAACTGATCGCGCCGAGCAGACCACCCTGCACTATCGGCTCGGGCTCGGCGGCCTTGGTGGCGGTGGCCGGCACGCCGGGCAATGCCGCGGCTTCCAGTTCACTGGCGCCGAGAAACAGCAGTGCTCCCAGCACAATGGCGATCCTGAACTTGATCAAAACTCCATTCTCCGTTGGCTGAACCTGTAAGGAACTGATCAGTAATTGCACGGCAAGTTCAAGAGCCTCCTTACCCCATTGGCAGCGGTACGACGTTTCGCGAGGTATGGGGTGAGGGGGAGCGCTTTTGATCTTTGCGCCCAAGGCAAATATCAAATGCTCACCCCCGTATTTTTCCGCACAACCCAAACCCCGACACTGCGCTCCATTCAAACCTCTACCGGAGTGCTGTCATGCCCATTGCCTTGCTCGCGCTGACCCTCAGCGCATTCGCCATCGGGACGACCGAGTTCGTCATCGTTGGCCTGCTACCTACCATCGGCGCCGATCTGGGCGTCAGCCTGCCGTCCGCCGGGTTGTTGGTCAGTCTCTATGCGCTGGGCGTTGCCATCGGCGCGCCGGTGCTGACCGCCCTCACCGGCAAAGTCCCGCGCAAACTGTTGCTGCTGTCGCTGATGGTGCTGTTCACCCTCGGCAACCTGCTGGCGTGGCTGGCGCCGAGTTATGAATCGCTGGTGCTGGCGCGGATCGTCACCGGCCTGGCGCATGGGGTGTTCTTCTCCATCGGCTCGACCATCGCCACCAGCCTGGTGCCCAAGGAAAAAGCCGCCAGTGCGATTGCGATCATGTTCACCGGCCTCACCGTGGCCCTGGTCACCGGCGTGCCGCTGGGCACGTTCATTGGTCAGCATTTCGGCTGGCGGGAAACCTTCCTCGCCGTCTCGGCACTGGGTGTGATCGCCTTCATCGGCAGCCTGTTGTATGTGCCGAACAACATCGCCCACAGCAAACCGGCATCGTTGCTGCAGCAACTGCAAGTGTTGAAACAACCGCGCCTGCTGCTGGTGTACGCCATGACCGCCATCGGTTACGGCGGCTCGTTCATCGCCTTCACCTTCCTCGCGCCGATCCTGCAGGACCTCTCCGGCTTCAGCGCCGGCACCGTCAGCCTGGTGCTGCTGGTGTACGGCGTATCGGTGGCGGTCGGCAACATCTGGGGCGGCAAACTGGCCGACAAACGCGGGCCGATCAGCGCCCTGAAAATCATTTTCTCCCTGCTGGCGGCGGTGCTGTTGGTGCTGACCTTCACCGCTGGCAATCCATGGCTGGCGCTGGCCACGGTGCTGGTGTGGGGCGCGGTGGCGTTCGGCAACGTACCGGGCCTGCAGGTGTATGTGGTGCGTCAGGCCGAGCATCACACACCGCAGGCCGTGGACGTGGCATCGGGGCTGAACATTGCTGCGTTCAACCTCGGGATTGCCGGCGGTGCGTGGGGCGGCGGACTGATCGTCGAGCACCTTGGCCTGATTCACACGGCGTGGATCGGTGGTCTGGTGGTGTTGGTGGCGTTGGCGCTCACAGCGTGGAGCGGACGCCTTGATCGCCTCGGTCCGACCTATGCCGAACCGGCTCAAGGCCGATTATTCACGGGGCACTGAGTAACCCTGTGGGAGGGGGCTTGCTCCCGAAGGCGGAGGGTCAGTCAGCATCGATAGCGACTGAACCACCGCTTTCGGGAGCAAGCCCCCTCCCACATTGCGATCCGTGCTTTTTGTAGAATGTGTACCGTCCGTAACGCCACCGAAACTTTCCCGAACCGCCCACAGTCATCAACAGACACAGGCTGTACGAGGACTGACAACGGGAGGGCGACATGGCAACGATTCACATCGGTATTTCCGGCTGGCGCTATGCCCCGTGGCGCGGGGATTTCTACCCCAAGGGACTGACCCAGAAGCGTGAATTGCAATTCGCTTCACGGGCGGTCAACAGCATCGAAATCAATGGATCGTTCTACGCCCTGCAACGGCCCAAACGCTACGCCCAGTGGTACAGCGAAACGCCCGACGACTTCGTGTTCAGCGTCAAGGCGCCGCGTTTCATCACGCACATCCGCCGCTTGCGCGAGATCGAAAAGCCGCTGGCGAATTTCTTCGCCTCGGGGGTGCTGGAGCTCAAGGAAAAGCTCGGGCCGATCCTCTGGCAGTTTCCGCCAAACTTCAAATTCGACCCCGAGCGTTTCGAACACTTCCTGTCATTGCTGCCCCACGACACTGAGGCCGCAGCCGCCCTCGCCCGTCAGCACGACGCCCACCTGCACGGCCATGCCAGCCTCAAAGCCTGGCGCAAAAAACCGCTGCGCCATGCTGTGGAAGTGCGCAACGACACCTTCATCGATCCCGACTTCATTCGTTTGTTGAAACGCTACAACACCGCTCTGGTGATCGCCGACACCGCCGGCAAATGGCCGTACCGCGAAGACCTCACCAGTGACTTCGTCTACCTGCGCCTGCACGGCGCCGAAGCGCTTTACGCCAGCGGCTACACCGACTCCGCACTGAAGCGCTGGGCTGAACGCATCGACGCCTGGCATCACGGTCGACAGCCCGGTGATGCGCACCTGATCGCGCCGCGCCTCAAACCACGGGCGCGCAAATCCCGTGAAGTGTTTTGCTATTTCGACAACGACATCAAAGTCCGCGCCCCTTACGACGCGCGCAATCTTCTGCAGCGTTTCGCCCTCGACAAACACCTCGCGACCACCCCTGGCGAGCCCGCTGACGAAGGGGTGCTGGCATGAGTATTCCAGAGCCGGTGGGCTTCACCGATGAAGGCTCGATCGTCGCGCCATCAGTGCGCAGTTTCACCGTGCTGACGGTCAACACACACAAGGGTTTTACCGCGCTCAATCGACGGTTCATCCTCCCCGAATTGCGCGAAGCGGTGCGCAGTGTGGCCGCCGACGTGGTGTTTCTGCAGGAAGTCCACGGTACCCACGAACACCATCCCAAGCGCTACAGCAACTGGCCGACGATGCCGCAGTACGAGTTCCTCGCCGACAGCCTCTGGCCGCAATTCGCCTACGGGCGCAACGCGGTATACCCGGAGGGCGATCACGGCAATGCGCTGCTGTCGAAGTTCCAGATCATCCGCCACGACAACCTCGACGTCTCGATCAATGGCCATGAGAATCGTGGCCTGCTGCATTGCGTACTGCGCCTGCCTGGCGATGGCGTTGAGGTGCATGCAATCTGTGTGCATCTGGGCCTGCGCGAAAGCCATCGCCATGCACAACTGAAGCTGCTCGGGCAGCATCTGGCGGAGCTGCCGGCTGAAGCGCCGGTGATCGTTGCCGGTGACTTCAACGACTGGCGCCAGCGCGCCGATGCGTTGCTCAAACCCTGCGGTCTGCGCGAGGTGTTCGCCGAGCATCACGGCAAACCGGCGCGCAGCTTTCCAGCGCGGCTGCCAACCCTGCGCCTGGACCGCATCTACGTGCGTAACCTCAAGACCCGCCAGCCGAAAGTCCTGGCGAACAGCCCCTGGTCCCATCTGTCCGACCACGCCCCGCTGTCGGTGGAGATCGAATTATGAGCAGTGCGCCGCTGGAGAAATCCACCGTGGAACCGATCAGCATCAACCCGCCAGTACGCGAGCCCGGCCATGTCGACGTCGAGTACAGTTGGCAGGGCAACAACCGTGTCGAGTTGCTGGAAAACGGCGAGGAATATTTCCCCCGGGTGTTCGACGCCCTGCGTGCGGCGAAGAGTGAAATCCTGCTGGAGACCTTCATCGTCTTCGAAGACAAGGTCGGCGCGCAATTGCAGCAGGTCCTGATCGACGCCGCCCGGCGCGGCGTGCGCACCACCGTCAGCCTCGACGGCTTCGGCTGTGGCGAGTTGACCACCGGTTATCTCGCGGCGTTGAGCGACGCGGGCGTGCACCTGCAGATGTTTGATCCGGCGCCCAAACACCTGGGTTTTCGCACCAACTGGTTTCGCCGTTTGCACCGCAAGATCGTGGTGGTCGACGGGTTGGTCGCGTTCATTGGCGGGATCAATTTTTCCGGCGATCACCTGGCCGACTTCGGCCCCGAGGCGAAACAGGATTACGCCGTGCAGGTTCAGGGGCCGGCGGTCGCTGACATCCATCACTTTGCCCTGCTGCAAAGCGGTCGGCCGGGACGCGCACGGTTCTGGTGGCAGCGTCGGCGCCAGCGTCGCGCGGAAATGGCTTTCAGCGACCACGACGGCCAAGTGCGTCTGGTGTTTCGCGACAACGATCAGCACCACACTGATATCGAAGACGTGTACTTGCAGGTGTTGCGCCGGGCCCAGCGCCGGGTGGTGATCGCCAATGCCTACTTCTTTCCCGGCTATCGCCTGCTGCGCGAGATTCGCAATGCCGCGCGCCGTGGCGTCGATGTCCGGCTGATCCTGCAAGGCCAGCCGGACATGCTGGTGGCGAAACTGGCGGCGCGCATGACTTACGACTACCTGCTCAAGGCCGGCGTGCAGATCCACGAATATTGCCAGCGGCCGCTGCACGGCAAAGTCGCGCTGGTGGATGAGGAATGGAGCACGGTCGGTTCGAGCAATCTCGATCCGTTGAGCCTGTCACTGAACCTGGAAGCCAACGTGCTGATCCGCGATCGCGCGTTCAATCAGCATTTGTTCCAGCGCCTCGAAGACCTGAGCCAGAACCACTGCAAGGCCATGGACCCGAGCAAGTCGCCACGCGGGCGGATCTGGCACATGACCGTGGGATTTCTGGTGTTCCACTTCCTGCGCCATTTCCCGGCAATGGCTGGTTGGTTGCCGGCGCATAAACCTCGGCTCAAGCCGTTTCGAGGTGACGCCTCATGAGCCATTCCCACGCGCAATCGGCGCCGGCCACGCACTCGCGATGGCATCGCTGGAAACGTCCACTGACCTTGCTGTTCTTCCTTGCGCTGATCGTGTTGCTGACGCTGTTCGCCACGCGCATCGAATGGGCAGAAGTGCTGCAAACCCTGACCGAGTTCAAGGTGCGCACGCTGCTCATCGCCGCCAGCCTGACCTTGCTGAGCTTTCTGGTGTACGCCAGTTTCGATCTGATCGGGCGCACCTACATCCGCCAGGACCTGACCTGGAAGCAGATACTCCCGGTAGGCATCATTAGCTATGCCTTCAATCTCAATCTCAGCGCGTGGGTCGGCGGCATCGCCATGCGTTATCGGCTGTATTCGCGCCTGGGTGTGAGCAAAGGCAACATCGCCAAAATCCTCGGCCTGAGCCTGGCGACCAACTGGTTCGGCTACATGACGATTGCCGGCGCGGTGTTCAGCAGTGGCCTGGTGAGCATGCCGCCGGGCTGGAAAGTCAGCAGCGACGCGCTGCAGGGCATCGGTGTGCTGTTGTTGCTGTCGAGTGCCGGCTACCTCGCCGCGTGCCAGTTCTCGAAGCGCCGCGAGTGGTCGATTCGCGGGGTAGAAATCAACCTGCCGTCGCTGCGCATGGCCGTCCTGCAATTGCTGCTCGGTGCGCTGAACTGGTCGCTGATGGCGGCGGTGATTTTCACCTTGCTGCCGGGCAAACTGGATTACCCGCTGGTGCTCGGAGTATTGCTGATCAGTGCAATTGCCGGGGTCATCACGCACATTCCGGCGGGGCTCGGGGTGCTGGAAGCGGTGTTCGTCGCGCTGCTGCAACACGAGGCTTCACGCGGGAGCCTGGTGGCGGGGCTGCTGGCGTATCGGGCGATTTATTTTCTGTTGCCGCTGTTGATCACGGTGGTGATGTATCTGTTGGTGGAGGCCAAGGCGAAGGCGTTGCAGATCGAGAAGAAGCCTTCCTGATTGCGTTGTCGAAGCTGAAAAAGCTATCACGAGCAGGCTCACTCCTACAGGGGAACGCATTCCAACCTGTGGGAGCGGGCTTGCTCGCGAAGGCGCCCCAGAGGACACCGCCGATCATGAGGACTGAATAATGCTCAACCGCTCACCGACCACCATCTCGGTAATCCAGTCCACCAGAATCGAGGTGTAGGCCTGCTGCGAAACCGGCTCGCTCAAGGCATGGTCAGCGCCGTCAATGATCCGGTGCGTCAACGAATGCGTCTGCTGACACGCCGCGCGATAGCTCATGATCGCCGTGTGGGGCACGTAATCATCGGTTTCCGATTCCACCAGCAACACATCCCCGGTGAATTGCGAGCAGGCATGCAGCGCACGGTTACTGTCGGCACGCACCAACGTCGCCCGATAATCACGCAAATCCGCCTTGTCCAGATCACGCTTGGGCGTGTGCCATTGCTCGTCGCGATACAGCGCCGGCACCCGCAGCGCCAGCCAGCGCACCGGGCGCAATGAAGTGAGGATCGAGGCGAGATAACCGCCATAACTGGTGCCGACCACCGCAATCGCCGAGGTGTCGAGCGCCGGGTGCGCCAGCAAGCGATCGTAAGCGGCAAGCAGGTCGCGCAGGTTGTCTTCTCGGGTCACCCGGGTCAGCGGGATGCCAGTACCACCGGTGTGCCCACGCAGGTCGAAGGTCAGGCATACGCAGCCAAGACCGGCGATGCCCTTGGCGCGCTCAAGGTCGCGCTCCTGGCTACCGCCCCAACCGTGCACAAACAACACGCCAGGCACTTTCGATTTGGGACTGAGAAACGTCCCGCTCATCTGTTCGTCATCAATGTCGATTTGAATGCTTTCGCTTCTAGCCGTCATAGGGTTTGACCGTTACGTATTTGAGGAGAAAGTCGCTGTTCTCGGCCGGCCCGCGATAGATTTCGATGGCGTCTGCCGGCAAGGTTCGATCGCTGTAGGTTTCCACCGTCGACACACGGATCGCCGGCATCTGCGGATCGTTGACGAAGCTTTGCAGCGCCGCGAGTTCCGCGCTGCTGGCGCCGCCCATGCGCCAGGATTGTTCGAGCACACCGCTGCGGGGTTTGCCATTGCTGTCCAGGCCCTGGGCTATGTCGTAGTTGCGCCGTGAGGCGTAGAAATCCGGATAGGCCTCATCTGCCGCCCGGTCGAAAATCTGCGCCTGCTTGATGGCCAGACGGACTTCGTCCGGCAACGCCAGCGCCAGCAGCTCTGCATAACCGCCCTGCACCACCAGCAGATTCGAGCCGCCGTAGACGTCTTCGCCGTGAGCGTCCTTGGTCAAGTATTGATCACCGCAGTAGCTCAACACCTTGCCGCCGATGAATGACTGGCCGACGCTGTGGGTGAAGACCTTGCTCAGGTCCTGCTCCAGCACTACACCGTCGCGAAACAACCGGGCTGCCTCCGTACGGGCGAGCACTTCATCGAACGCGTCGAGGCTGTTGATAACTTCCTGGCCGCGACCGGCACAGGCGTGAATCGGCTTCAGACGGATCGGCCCGCTGTACAGCAAATGCTCGGCAGCAGGCCGCGCGTCTTCCAGGGCGAACACGGTCAGGCCATCGAGCACCACGTCACGTACGCGTTCGGAGAACAGCGGCGCCCAGCCTTGAGGCGCGCAGGCCAGATGGCTGCGCAAGCCATGGCTGATGGCTTTGGTGCAGATGAAATCGTGTTCGACGAATCCACCCCACAAGTCGTCCGCGCTTTTGATGCCCAAGGCCTGTGCCTGTCTGGCACCGACAAGGGTTTGCGTCGGCAGCCAGTAAAGGTCACGACCGCGGTGTTTTTCCGGGTCGTAGCTGCCCCCAAAATTGAGCCCGAGAATGTGCGCCAGCCAGCGGGCCAGCGCCTTGTTGGTCTGCATCTCATGTTGCGGCGCCCCGGTACGAACCGAATGGGCGACTACCATTTTTTTGCTCGGCATCGGGGTCATGCGTCCCCCTTCAGCGACTCGATGAATGTAGTCGTTAGAACTGCAGAGATCAGGCCAATCACCGCGTAACGAGAATGCGCAATGAATCAAGCGCTTGCGCCAACGCTGATGGCACAGGGCCTGTTTCAATCTGCACGACCGCCCGGCAATCCCCGGCAATTTGCATGATCGCCGGGCCTAGCGCTGCTCACGGACCTCCTTCCAGATGGCGTCAAACATGACGCATCGCTTGTTGATCGCTTGACGCCCGGTTTGTATCGCAATCACCTTTGCTTCAGGAACCTGCCGAGTCATTCGCCCCAGAATCTCCAGCATGGTGACTGCGTGACCCTCATCTTCTTCGATGTGCAGTCGAAAGAACTCCAGACCTTCCTCGCCGATATTCAGTCTCTTCAGCGCCGCCAGAATCGGTTTGTAGATCAATGGCACTACGGCTTCAGCCCCCAGGCATAGTGCCGAAAGGCCCTCAACCGGATTTTCACTGCGGCAGAACGTCATGATCGAATGGGTAAAATCAACGGTCTGGGATAAAGGCGGCTCCGCCATGGGGTGGGTGCCAAGAATCCTTAGTGATCGTTGAAACAGATCGGCATGGGTGAGCTTATCGTTACCATCGATCCCCATTTCCTCCTGCAGGTTTTCCATTAAAAGCTTGATATCGTCGAGGGACTCAAGGCGATTGATGATCGCGCAGAGAAAGCGGGTGAAGTTTCTAGAATAATAATGATGCTGCACCAGAAAATAGCGCATGCCGCTCAGAGAAACTTGGCCACTCTCCATCGCCACCAACAGATCATGATGAACTAACCTATTTAACACATCAGCGTCCAGCCACTTATCCCATCTGGAACCGCCAGTGGCCGCTCGAACAGCACTCACTACATCATCGCCATATAACCTGTTATCTCTTTCCACCATAAAATTCCTTTTAACTGTCCCCAGCCATCCAATGACCAGACCGTTTTAATTAATGAGCAGCTCCAAGAACTTAAGTCCTGCCTGCAACGTTTTACTCATTGCGCATCGCTGCAAACAACTTGTCGCTCATACCTGGCCAGACAATAAGCACACAGAGAGGCGAAGATAATGCACAGACCACCGGCGGCAAGAATGAGCGCACTGCTGGAGAAATGGAGTAACAGCCATCCACTGAGCACACTCGCGGGCGGAATCGCCAGGTAGGCGATGAGCCGAGTCACCCCGACGGTTCGCCCCAGAATCGCTCGCGGAACCACTTGCTGGCGATAGGTGAAAAAAGCGATGACCACCACGGATTGGCAGCAGGTAGACAGCGCCCAGAGTGCTGCGAGTGTCCAGGGGTCGCTGGCCAACGCTGCGGTCAACGTGAATATCCCTGCCAACAGGCAACTGCGCCGGATGAGAACGCCAGCCGGATAGCGCTTCACAAGAACTGCACCTGTAGCTGATCCGGCAACGGCACCTGCGCCAATGAGCCCGTAGTAATAGCCGACATCGCTCAACGGCACAGCCAGGAGCGTGGTGAAGACATAGATCAGACTGGCACCGATCAGAGCAAAACCGAAGTTGCAGAAAAAGAACAGCAAAACCAGTGAACACAGTTCTCGATGCCGAAGGACATAGAGCAGGCCGGCTTTGATTTCAGTGAAGACACGGGTTGTGGCGGGCTGAGGTTTGCCCTGCTCCTTTAGCCAATAGCAAAGCGGCAGAGAGAACGCAAAGCCGGCAATGCTGACAACGAGAATTTGCTCCTTGGTGCTGAAGGCCAACACCGCAGCCACGCTGATCGGCGCAACGATGCGAATGATGTTGTCACTGGCGTTGACGATCGCATTGAACCGGTGAAGTTGTCGCCCCTCGACCAGCGCAGGTGCGATGCTCTGGAATACAGGGTGATGGGTTGCGCCAACGCTTGCCAGCATAAAGCTCAGCAACAACAGCGTGATGGTCAAGGCGTCCCCGGACAAGGTGCCCACGGCGACGTACATCAGGCAGCCGATGACAATGTTGACCAGATCGCCACCGATCAGAAATCGCCGCTTGCTGTAGCGATCACTCCATACACCCGCAAACGGCGTGACCAGTATGTAGGGCGCCATCGCGGCGAAAAAGGCCAGCGATGTCCAGACAGGGGAGCCTGTCTGCTCATAGACGTAAAGCGGGACAAGAAATGCAATGGCCCATGAGCAAACAGACGTGATGACATAGGATGCCAGCAGCTTGAACATCTAGACGGTCTCCGTCTGCATGGGTAGCCGCTGCGAATTCGCGAGATGCCCGCACACCATGCATTCCGGGTTCTGCTGCCAGACTTCCGCAATGCCGACATCCAGATCGTCGAAGGTGAATTCCTTGAGCTTGTTGGTCAATTGTGGCGACTGGCAACCGGTGAGGATCTTTACAGTTTCGCTCACCATCATGCCCGCGGTGACGGCCACCAGGGTCACCAGTGCCGGGCCTGGGTACTGGTAGGTTATGTCGTGCTGCTTGGCCATGGTCGAGATACTGTTCACAAGGGCGCTTTTGTTGCGTGCCGACGTCAGCCAGCAAGCACCGCAGCCCGAGCTGCCAGGTACTACCGAATAGAAAACCGACCGTCGCACATCGAGCCCGCCTGATATGAAGGGCACGCCCTCCTGAACACAGGCCTCGTTCAGCCAGTCGGCCATATAGTTCGCGGGTTTGTCGGCAACGCAAATCACAATATCGTGGCCACTTACGACTTTGGCGACATCCTGAGCTGATTCGAGGCGAGTCTCGTGGGCGGTGATGTCGAGGTGACTGTTGAACTCGAGCAACCGACGCCTGGCGGTCTCGACCTTCGGCATCCCGATGTCGCTCTCCTTGTAAAGGATCTGTCGATTCAGGTTACTCAACTCGATCTTGTCAAAATCAAGGATCGTCAGGTGATGCACACCCAGCGCTACCAGATCGAACAGGATATGGGTGCCGAGTCCGCCGCAACCCAGTACGCAAACCCTGGCCGCGCGCAGTTTCTCCTGAGAGGAAAACTTGTTCTCCCCCACCGCCGCCATCGACCCGAAAAAATCGATGTTGCGGGAAAATCTGTTGCGATCGTGGTCCGAAAGAGAAGTCGTCTCGAAAGCATCAGGACTCTCGACCAGTCGGTATCTGATCAAATCCTGCGCAACGCTGCGCAGATCCTCCTGATCCACCGCGGGATAACGGCCTGCCACCAGAGTGATCAACGCTTCCAATGGCGCGCGGCCATCCAATGCAGTAGCGAATTCCCAGACAGCACCGTGGGGGTCGGGAATTTTTGCGTATTGCCCGTTGAACCGCAGAACAACCTGGCCTTCAAGTTTGAACGGAATAATGGTCGGCTTCAGACAAAGCTTCATATATCAGCCTCAAAGACAATTAATAACAAGGTCATAAAGAACCAGGGCCATAAGGCCCCAGCTCTTATTGGCTAGTTCAGCCGATCTGAGAATCGCCAGCGGAAGATGCTTTTTCGAAAGTCATAATGATTTCCTCAAAAAAGTTAAAGGGCCAGTGGTCGAACCAACTCTCCACCGGGGTGAAGGTGTGCACACACAAAACCTAGAATAAGTTTCCGAGAGTTGCGAATCCGCGTTATTTCTTAATGTTACTCAAACAAAATACACACCCACACTCCTACACCATTCAGTAGTTAGCTCTTACAGAAACAAGAAAATACAGTGTAGGAACCACCCTTAAACTTTAAACAAGAAAGCGCTGATACTAAACATCAAAAAAACGTCGACAATCTGATACAAAACTTCAGATACAACCAGGCGACGTATTCCTCATGGCAAGCACACTCACGCCCACGGTTAGGCAGAGGCACTTTCGACGCATCGAAAAAAATCTCACGCGTGAGCCATTGATGGCACTTTGAATTGGTTGTAGTGTGGCTCACGCGTGAGATGTTCATAACGGAGTCATTGCCATGAAAAGTCGCTCCCCCACTGTTGCGTCAGAGAGCCCAAAGGGAGAGCGCTCGAAACCGTCCGCGAAAAAGCCGTCGAGCTTCTATATGAAGCAGATGCGCGCGGGCCTGGCTGCCGCCGGTTATGTGAAACACGAAACTTGGGTGCTTCCGGAAAACCGAAGCTTGCTCAAGCTAATGGAGCAACAGCTACGCCAACCGATTCTGGCTGGCTCATTCATGTCGGAGAATTACATGAGCGCAGGCAACAACTGGAACATCGATAGCCTCTTCAACGCCCTCAAGGCACTGGACGAGGTGGCTTCGCACGAGATCACACTGTCTCTGATCCAGAGCTCCGAACCCAGCATCAAGCTGGAAATGAACGAATTCGGCGGTCTGCCGATTCACATCGCCGTGGCCGGTGCACAGATCATCGTCGACACCGTGCTGGTGGACATCGACTCGATCACTGACGTGCGCGCCTTCAACGACGCCGTGCTGCGCAGCCGGGAAATGTTCCCGCTGTCGTCGATCGGTATCGAGTCGATGCCGAACGGGCAGACCGTCTACAACATGTTTGGCGCCCTCAGCGCCGACTCGAGCCTGACCAACGTCGTCACCGAGGTGAAAACCCTGGTCGACAACGTGCAGCGCGCGAGTGAAGCCTTCGAACACTTCTTCAAGTAATCAACAGGGAATATCCAATGACTCAGTCCATCTGGAGCAAGTTGTTCACCGCACTGCGCGGCGGAGCCAATGAAGTCGGCGAAGCGATCGTCGACCAACAGGCCCTGCGCATCCTCGATCAGGAAATCCGCGACGCCGACACCGCGCTGTCCAACGCCCGTCGCGAACTGGTCACCATCATGGCCAAGCACAAACTGGCCGCTGACCGCGTGAGCGAGTACGACGCCAAGATCAAGGACCTGGAAGCCAAGGCTGTTTCCGCACTGAACGCCGGCCGCGAAGACCTGGCAATGGAAGTGGCGGAAGCGATTTCGACCCTGACCAACGACCTGACCGCTGAAAAGGCCCAGAGCGATGAGTTCGGCACCTACGCCGAAAACATGCGCAAAGACATCAGCAAGGCCGAGTCGCGGATCAAGAGCCTGCGTCAGCAGGTGGACATGGCCAAGGCCCGCGACAGCGTGCAGAAGGCGCAAGTCAGCGCGTCCATCGCCAGCGGCGGCGCCAACGGCAAACTGGAAACTGCCGTCGGTACCCTGAACCGTCTGCAAGCCAAGCAGCAGCAACGCGCCGCCGAGCTGAGCGCCGCCGATGAGCTGGCCGACGCTTCGACCGGCAACGACCTGGAACGCAAACTGCGCGACGCCGGCATCACGCCGAACGAAGGCAGCGCCAATGCGATTCTTGAGCGCCTGAAACAAAAATCCGCTCAGTAACAACGCGATAAAAAACCTGTGGGAGCGGGCTTGCTCGCGAATACGGTGTGTCAGCGAATAATTTGCCGACTGACACATTGTATTCGCGAGCAAGCCCGCTCCCACAGGGTTTGTGCTGTGCAAATCACTCTGCTAGTTCGTCGCCCGGCCCGGTACACTAGCGGCGCTTTTTATGACGAACACCTCCACCCGCCTCAAGGAATGTACCCATGGGATGGTTCAAAGACTTGCTGGGCTCCAGCAACTGGCAGACTGCCGCGCCCGCTCCAGTAGCCGGCGGCCCACTCGGAATGGCACAAGGCAAAGGCGTGCGGTTCGATTCGACCCTGGCCTTGCTGCTCGATGGCAGCACCTCGGTGCAGGTTCCGGCAGCTGAGGCGATCTGGAGCGCCGGCTGGATCGACCTCGGCCAATCCAACAAGCTGCATCGCTACTACCTCAACAACGAGGACTTCTGGCTGCAGATCCACGTCACCGGTGACGACCAGATCGAGTCGGTCACGCTGTTCAATTACCTCAGCTACGTGACCGTCAACAGTGACGCCGAGCTGCAGCGCCTCGCCGGCCCCGACAGCCCGATCGGCCTGCCGACCTACACCCACGAGGGCGTCAAGTACAGCCGCGAATGGGGCACCGAGCTGGGCCAGACCGAACTGGTGCCGCTGACCGAACACGTGGTCAACCCGGACGAAAGCTACACCATCGAACACCACTCCATGCTTTACGCGCGCGAGACCGGCCTGACCGATCGCCGCGAATTGCTGCTGTTCTCCGTCGAACAGGACGAGGAAGGCACCGTCAGCCTGAGCACCTCGCTGGGCATTTCGCTGTACACGACTGATCTGAGCACCATTTAAAAAGGAAGTTTTCCATGCTGGAAGTGCTGGCCGTTTCCCTGAACAAGACCGCGCTGGTCGGCTTCGTCGTCTACCTGATCGGCGCCGTGCTGCTGTTCATGCTGTTTCAGTTCGTCTACACCCGTATCACGCCACACAAAGAGTTCGAGCTGATCCGCTCCGGCAACATCGCCGCCGCCATCGCCCTGTCCGGCGCGATCATCGGTTTTGCGATTCCAGCCAGCAATGTCATCGCGTTTTCGGTCAATGTCCTCGACTTCGTGCTGTGGGCGGTAATCGCTGCCGTCGTGCAACTGCTGGCGTTCCTCGCCACCGGCCTGGTGCTCAAGGGCACATCCAGACGCATCGCCAACGGTGAAATCGCCTCGGGTATCTACGTGGCCGCAGTGGCCATCAGCGTCGGCATGCTCAACGCCGCGTGCATGACCCCGTCCAACTGATCGGCAGGAAGCCTTCGATGAAACGCAGCAAGTACGTTCAACTGTCCCTCGCCGCTTCGGTGGCGCTGGCGATTTCCGGCGAGGTTGCCGCGCAGGATCAGCAACGATTTCAAACGGTCGAGCAGTGCGTCGGCGCCGAAGTGGCCGCCGATGTCTGCTCCAACGCCTATGTCGCGGCATTGACCGAGCACCGACGCATTGCGCCGGCCTACGACGACAAGGCCAAGTGCGACGCGGACTTCGCCGCCGACTGGTGCCAGAAAAACTCCGACGGCCGCTTCGTGCCCAAGCTCGGCGGTTTCAAGGTGCCGCAGAACGGCGAGGCGCCGCAGGATCTGAATGCGATCGCCAACGCGCAGATGCCTGCCGGGGAAGCGGCCGCCGCGCAGAACGCGCAAAGCACTTCCCACTCATCCGGTGGCGGCAACGGCTGGCTCACAGGCTGGCTGATCGGCAATGCGATGAGCAACAACGCCAACCGCACCGTTTACCGCGATCGCGACACGCGTCAGACCTACAACACCTCGACGCAGTACCGCAAAATCGAATCGGCACCGCGCAGTCAACCGGACTACGAGAGCAGCAAAAGCAAACCGGTGAACGTCGCCTCGTCGACCTCCCGTGGCGGCTTCGGCAGCCAGTCCTCCGCCCGCAGCGGTTGGGGTGGCTGGGGCAGCAGTTCCGGACGTTCGAGCAGCTGACCATGAAGAAGATCCACTGCGCCGAGCGCCCCGACTGGAAACAGACTGCCGAAGGCCTCGGCTTTCTGTTCCACACCATCGACGACGAGCCGTACTGGGACGAAAGCGCCTACTACCAGTTCACGCTCGCGCAGATCGAAAACGATCTGGAGGACCCGACCACCGAACTGCACGAGATGTGCATGGACCTGGTCGACCGCGTGGTGAACAGCGAAGAATTGCTGGATCGCCTGAGCATCCCGGCCTCGTACTACGACATGATTCGCACGTCCTGGCTGGAAGGTCATCCGCATCTGTACGGACGCATGGACTTTTCCTACAGCGGCAACGGCCCTGCCAAGCTGCTGGAACTCAACTACGACACGCCGACCAGCCTTTATGAAGCCTCCGCGTTTCAGTGGGGCTGGCTGGAACAATGCATCGAGCGCGGAATGCTGCCGCGCCATGCCGACCAGTTCAACAGCATCGATAGCAAGCTGCATCAGGCGTTCGCCGAATTGCAGCTCAAGCGGCCGTTCTACTTTGCCTCGATGAAAGACTCGGTCGAGGACAAGGGCACCACCGACTACCTGCGGCTGATCGCGGAAAAAGTCGGCATTGAATCCCGGCACATCGACATTGAAGACATCGGTCTGACCGCCGATGGTCGTTTCGTCGACCTCGAGGATCGCTGGATTCCGCACCTGTTCAAGCTGCACGCCTGGGAGTTCATCTTCCACGAACCGTTCGGCGCGGCGATTGCCGAGTGCGATACACAGTTTTTTGAACCGGCGTGGAAGTCGATCCTGTCGAACAAAGGCGCACTGCCGCTACTGTGGGAGCTGCACAAGGGCCATCCAAATCTGCTCGCGGCGCATCTTGATCCGAACCCGGCCAACGCCGTGCCTAGGGGCTGGGTACGCAAACCGTACTTCTCCCGCGAAGGCGCCAACATCGAACTGCAAACGGCGCAAGGCCTGATCGTCAAAGAGGACGGCCCTTACACCGATGCGCCGTTCATCCTGCAGGAATTTGCGCCATTGCCGAAATTCGACGACAGCTACACGCTGATCGGCTCATGGGTGATCGGCGATCAGGCGGCGGGGATTGGCGTGCGCGAAGACAACAGTCTGATCACCAAGGATTCGAGTCGGTTTCTGCCGCACCTGATCCTCGATTGAGGAACACATCGGCTCCTGGGGGAGCGGCCTTGCTCGCGAAAGGGGATTGCCATTCAACCAGTGCGGCGACTGACCCGACGCCTTCGCGAGCAAGCCCGCTCCCACAGGGGATCGGTGGTAATCACGGACCTTGCGCAATGAAAAAGGCCCGTCGTTTTGAACGACGGGCCTTTTTTATTCAGCGCGGATGCAGCATCGAATCAGAACGGAATGTCATCATCAAAACTGTCGAAATCCGGAGCTGGTTGCGGCGCAGCCTGCTGTGGAGCCGGGGCCGAACGCTGCTGAGGAGCCGACTGCTGCGGGCGTGGAGCCTGCTGACGCGGTGCCTGCTGCTGGTAGTTGTTGCCACCGCCTTGTTGGTCGCCCTGTTGTGGACGGCCGCCGAGCAGTTGCATGGTGCCTTGCATGTCGACCACGATTTCGGTGGTGTAACGCTTGATACCGTCTTTTTCCCACTCGCGGGTCTGCAGCTTGCCTTCGATGTAGACCTGCGAACCCTTACGCAGGTATTCGCCGGCGATTTCGGCAACCTTGCCGAACATCGAAACACGGTGCCATTCGGTCTTCTCGACCTTCTGACCGGTTTGCTTGTCGGTCCACTGTTCGCTGGTTGCCAGACTCAGGTTGGTCACGGCGTTACCGTTAGGCAGGTAGCGAACTTCGGGATCCTGGCCGCAAGTGCCGACCAATATGACTTTGTTAACCCCACGGGCCATAACGTTCTCCTAGGCTTCGCAAGCAGCCTCGGCCGGGTTGTTCACCAGGCGTTCGAGGGTGTCGCGATCCACTAATTCTTTGTCCAGTTTGATGTAAACAGCCGCTTCATCAGCAACTATCACTGCATCTGTTACCCCTACGAGGGCCTTGAGGCGCTCGACCAGACCCGCTTCGCGGATCGCCTCGGGCGACAACGGCAAGCGCAGGCTCGTCACGTAGGGAGGTTCGCGCATGGTAACAGCAAAGGCCAGCCAGATGGCAGCCAGACCGGCACATCCGAGGAACACAACCGACAGACCGCCATGCTGAAACAGCCAGCCGCCGAGTATCCCGCCGAGCGCCGAACCGAGGAACTGGCTGGTGGAATACACGCCCATCGCCGTGCCCTTCCCGCCTGCCGGTGAAACCTTGCTGATCAGCGACGGCAACGAAGCCTCCAGCAGATTGAACGCGGTGAAGAACACCACCGTGCCGATCACCAGCGCCCGCAAGCTGTCACCGAACTGCCAGAAGAATAGCTCAGTGAGCATCAGCGTCAGGACGGCGCCGAGCAAAATTCGTTTCATTTTGCGTTTCTTCTCGCCGTAGATGATGAACGGGATCATGGCGAAGAAAGAAATCAGTAGCGCGGTCAGGTAGACCCACCAGTGCTGCTCTTTGGGCAACCCGGCTTTTTCCACCAATGCCAGCGGCAAGGCAACGAAGCTCGACATCAACATGGCATGTAACACAAAGATGCCCAGATCCAGACGCAACAGGTCCGGGTGCTTGAGCGTCGGCATCAAGGCCTGACGCGCCACGCCGGACTCACGATGCTGCAATGGCCCGGTTGATTTCGGCACCATGAACATGATGATCAGGATGCCGACCAGTGCCATGCCGCCTGTGGCGAGAAACAGTCCGGACAGACCGAATGCACGGGTCAACAGCGGACCGACGACCATCGCCACGGCGAACGACAGGCCGATGGTCATGCCGATCATGGCCATGGCCTTGGTGCGATGCTGTTCGCGGGTCAGGTCGGAAAGCAATGCCATGACCGCAGCGGAAATCGCCCCGGCGCCTTGCAGGATACGGCCGGCGATCACGCCCCAGATCGAATCGGCCTGAGAGGCCAGCACACTGCCGAGGGCGAACACGATCAGACCGATATAGATCACCGGACGACGGCCGATGCGGTCGGAAATAATCCCGAACGGAATCTGAAAAATCGCCTGGGTCAGGCCGTAGGCGCCGATGGCCAGGCCGATCAGGGCCGGAGTCGCTCCCGCCAGATCCATGCCGTAGGTCGCCAATACCGGCAACACCATGAACATGCCAAGCATACGGAAGGCGAACACCAGGGCCAGACCGCTCGCCGCGCGGGTCTCGCTGCCACTCATGCGTTCGCTGTGGGGATCGTGCATGGAAAAACCTCGTGTGAACCGGCGGCGATTCTACCAGTCCCATCGAAAGACGGGGTATATCGCGACGCTATGACGCGTATAGATGAAACTCTCTTCATGTAAGGTAAAAACCCTTCGTTTGATAGTGTGCATCCATCCAGTATTTGGCCGTATACTCCTACGTTTTCGACGCCCGCCAAGCGAGGCCACTTTGGACAAGATCCTGATACGTGGGGCCCGTACCCACAACCTGAAGAACATCGACCTGACCCTGCCACGGGACAAACTGATCGTCATCACCGGCCTGTCCGGATCCGGCAAGTCGTCCCTGGCCTTCGACACGCTGTACGCCGAAGGTCAGCGCCGCTATGTCGAATCCCTGTCGGCCTACGCCCGACAGTTCCTGTCGATGATGGAAAAACCCGACGTCGACACCATCGAAGGTTTGTCGCCGGCGATTTCCATCGAACAGAAGTCAACCTCGCACAACCCGCGCTCCACGGTTGGCACCATCACTGAAATCTACGACTACCTGCGCCTGCTTTACGCACGCGTCGGTACGCCACGCTGCCCGGATCACGACATTCCGCTGGAGGCGCAGACCGTCAGCCAGATGGTCGACCTGGTGCTGGCTCAGCCGGAGGGCAGCAAACTGATGCTGCTGGCGCCGGTGATCCGCGAGCGCAAGGGCGAGCACTTGTCGGTGTTCGAAGAACTGCGCGCCCAAGGCTTCGTCCGTGCACGGGTCAACGGCCGCATCTGTGAGCTCGACGAGCTGCCGAAACTGGACAAGCAGAAGAAGCACTCGATCGATGTCATCGTCGACCGTTTCAAGGTCCGCGCCGACCTGCAGCAACGCCTGGCCGAGTCGTTCGAGACCGCACTGAAACTGGCGGATGGCATTGCGCTGGTCGCACCGATGGACGATGAGCCGGGCGAAGAGATGATCTTCTCTGCGCGCTTCGCCTGCCCGATCTGCGGCCACGCCATCAGCGAGCTGGAACCGAAGCTGTTCTCCTTCAACAACCCGGCCGGCGCCTGCCCGACTTGCGATGGCCTGGGCGTGAAGCAGTTCTTCGATATCAAGCGCCTGGTCAACGGCGAACTGACCCTGGCCGAAGGCGCGATTCGTGGCTGGGACAGGCGCAACGTCTATTACTTCCAGATGCTCGGCTCACTGGCCGCGCATTACGGCTTCAGCCTGGAGAAGCCGTTCAACGAACTGCCGGCCGATCAGCAGAAGTACATTCTGCATGGCAGCGGCTCGCAGAACGTTGACTTCAAGTACCTGAACGACCGTGGCGATATCGTCAAACGCTCGCACCCGTTCGAAGGCATCGTGCCAAACCTTGAGCGCCGCTACCGCGAAACCGAATCGGCCAGCGTGCGTGAAGAACTGGCCAAATTCCTCAGCACCCAGGCTTGCCCGGACTGCCGTGGCACCCGGTTGCGCCGTGAAGCGCGACACGTTTGGGTGGGCGAGAAAACCCTGCCGGCGGTGACCAACCTGCCTATCGGCGATGCCTGCGAGTACTTCGGCGAGCTGAAGATGACCGGCCGTCGCGGCGAGATCGCCGACAAGATCCTCAAGGAAATCCGCGAACGCCTGCAGTTCCTGGTCAACGTCGGTCTCGACTATCTGTCCCTGGATCGCAGCGCTGACACTCTGTCCGGTGGCGAGGCGCAGCGGATTCGTCTGGCCAGTCAAATCGGCGCAGGCCTGGTCGGAGTTCTGTACATCCTTGACGAACCGTCTATCGGCCTGCACCAGCGCGATAACGACCGGCTGCTCGGCACCCTCAAGCACCTGCGCGATATCGGCAACACCGTGATCGTGGTCGAGCACGACGAAGATGCGATTCGTCTGGCTGATTATGTGGTGGATATCGGGCCGGGGGCTGGCGTGCATGGCGGGCAGATCGTTGCCGAGGGCACCCCTGCCGAAGTCATGGCACACCCGGATTCCCTGACCGGCAAATACCTGTCGGGCCGCGTGAAGATAGAGGTGCCCGCCAAACGCACACCGCGCAATAAAAAGCTGACCTTGTCGCTCAAGGGCGCGCGCGGCAACAACCTGCGCAATGTCGATCTGGAAATTCCGATCGGGCTGCTGACCTGCGTGACCGGTGTGTCCGGTTCGGGCAAATCGACGCTGATCAACAACACGCTGTTCCCTTTGAGCGCTACCGCCCTCAATGGTGCGACCACGCTTGAAGCGGCTGCACACGACAGCATCAAAGGCCTTGAGCATCTCGATAAAGTCGTCGACATCGACCAGAGCCCGATCGGCCGCACGCCGCGCTCCAATCCGGCAACTTACACCGGGCTGTTCACTCCTATCCGCGAACTGTTTGCCGGCGTTCCCGAGTCGCGCTCTCGTGGTTACGGCCCGGGACGTTTCTCGTTCAACGTCAAGGGCGGGCGCTGCGAGGCGTGTCAGGGTGACGGCCTGATCAAAGTCGAAATGCACTTCCTGCCGGACATCTATGTGCCGTGTGACGTGTGCAAGAGCAAGCGCTACAACCGCGAGACCCTTGAAATCAAGTACAAGGGCAAGAGCATCCACGAAACCCTCGAAATGACCATCGAGGAAGCCCGGGAGTTCTTCGATGCGGTGCCCGCGCTGGCGCGCAAGCTGCAGACATTGATGGACGTGGGTCTGTCATACATCAAACTCGGCCAGTCAGCCACCACGCTGTCCGGCGGCGAGGCGCAGCGGGTCAAGCTGTCACGCGAGTTGTCCAAGCGCGACACCGGCAAGACCCTGTACATCCTCGATGAGCCGACCACCGGCCTGCACTTCGCGGATATCCAGCAATTGCTCGACGTGCTGCACCGCCTTCGCGACCATGGCAACACGGTGGTGGTGATCGAACACAACCTGGACGTGATCAAGACTGCCGACTGGCTGGTGGATCTCGGACCAGAAGGCGGCTCCAAAGGTGGGCAGATCATCGCCACCGGTACGCCGGAGGAAGTGGCCGAGATGAAGCAGTCTCACACCGGGCATTACCTCAAGCCGCTGTTGATTCGCGACCGCGCTTAACCGCCGGGCATGAAAAAGCCCCTGTCACCTCAGCGGTGACAGGGGCTTTTTTGTGTCTGTGCAATCAGGTGTGAGATTGCAGGTAATTTTCGAGACCGATGAGTTTGATCAGGCCCAACTGCTTTTCAAGCCAATAAGTGTGATCTTCTTCGGTGTCGTTGAGCTGAATACGCAGGATTTCGCGACTGACGTAGTCTTTGTGCTGCTCGCACAACTCAATGCCTTTGCACAGCGCTGCGCGGACTTTGTACTCAAGACGCAGATCAGCCTCGAGCATCTCTGGCACGGTGGTGCCGACGTCGAGATCATCCGGGCGCATGCGCGGGGTGCCTTCGAGCATCAGGATCCGGCGCATCAGAGCGTCTGCGTGACCGGCCTCTTCTTCCATCTCGTGGTTGATTCGTTCGTAGAGCTTGGTGAAACCCCAGTCCTCATACATCCGCGAGTGCACAAAATATTGGTCACGCGCGGCCAGTTCGCCGGTCAGCAACGTGTTGAGGTAATCGATAACGTCTGGGTGGCCTTGCATCGCCCTACATCTCCCTGCTTGAAAGTCTGTAGTTTGAACCAAGCCGACCGGAAGGTCACCCCGTTTCGCGCAATAAAAGCGAAGATATTCTGAGAAAATCGGCCTAAATAACGCAAAAACCGCCCTAATGAGGGCGGTTCTGCTTCTCGTTTAGACTTCGTTAAGCTGTACGTTGAGCAGCTTTGCGATTGCTTCTCCATACGCCGGATCGGCCTTGAAGAAATGCTGTAACTGACGGTCAACCACATCAGGTGAAACACCGCTCATGGCGCCCGCGATATTACTGACCAGCAAGGCTTTCTGCTCCTCGCTCATCAAACGGAACAGCGCGCCCGCGTGGCTGTAGTAGTCAGTGTCTTCGCGATGATCGTACCGGTCGGCCGGTCCGCTCAAAGCCAAAGCAGGCTCGGCGTAGTGCGGCGCCTGCTTCGGCGACTCGATGTAGCTGTTCGGTTCATAGTTGGGTGCTGCGCCACCGTTGCTGCCAAAGGCCATCGAGCCGTCGCGCTGGTAGGTGTTCACCGGGCTGCGCGGGGCATTCACCGGCAGTTGCTGGTGATTGGTGCCAACACGGTAGCGGTGCGCATCGGCGTAGGCGAACACACGACCCTGGAGCATGCGGTCCGGCGACAGACCAACACCCGGCACCATGTTGCTTGGGCCAAATGCTGCTTGCTCGACTTCGGCGAAGTAATTCAGCGGGTTGCGGTTCAACTCCAACTCACCGACTTCGATCAACGGGAACTCTTTCTGCGACCAGGTCTTGGTCACGTCGAACGGGTTCTCGTAGTGAGCTGCAGCCTGCGCCTCGGTCATGATCTGAATGCACACACGCCATTTCGGGAAGTCACCACGCTCGATGGCCTCGAACAGGTCACGCTGAGCGTAATCCGGGTCGGTGCCCGCCAGACGCGCAGCATCAGCCGGCGCAAGGTTCTTGATCCCTTGTTGGGTCTTGTAATGCCACTTCACCCAGTGACGCTCGCCTTTGGCGCTGATCAGGCTGTAGGTGTGGCTGCCGAAGCCGTGCATGTGACGGTAACCATCAGGAATGCCGCGATCCGAAAACAGAATGGTCACCTGGTGCAGCGCTTCAGGCGAATGCGACCAGAAGTCCCACATCATCTGGGCGCTTTTCAGGTTGCTCTGCGGCAAACGTTTCTGAGTATGGATAAAGTCGGGAAACTTCAGCGGGTCTCGAATGAAGAACACTGGCGTGTTGTTACCAACGATGTCCCAATTACCTTCCTCGGTGTAGAACTTCAGGGCGAAACCGCGCGGATCACGCTCGGTGTCAGCCGAACCACGCTCGCCACCTACAGTGGAGAACCGCAGGAATGTCGGGGTTTGCTTGCCGACAGCCTCGAACAGCTTGGCGCTGGTGTATTCAGTGATGTCGCGAGTCACGGTGAACGTGCCGTAAGCACCCGAGCCTTTGGCGTGCACGCGACGCTCAGGAATATTTTCACGGTTGAAGTGGGCAAGCTTCTCGATCAAATGGAAATCGTCGAGCAGCAGCGGGCCACGAGGGCCGGCGGAGCGAGAATTCTGGTTATCAGCGACAGGTGCGCCACTGGCGGTCGTAAGCGTTTTGATCTGGCTCATACGGTCTTCTTCCTCTGTCAGTCTTGAAACTGCCGGCTAATCGGCTTGCTGGGAAGTATTGATCATCGATGTGACAGCCACAAATTCATTAACCTTCAAGCATCGATAGAAAATTACTAACAACAAATCCCATCACATAATGACAACAGAACAATGTCAGAAGCTTGTACGAACCGTGCATTTATTGCGGACACAAAAAACCGGGCACTAGGCCCGGTTTTTCGTTGCAGACTGACGTCTTACTCGGCGGATACAGCTTCGCCAGCAGTAGCACGATCAACCAACTCGACGTACGCCATAGGCGCGTTGTCGCCAGCGCGGAAACCGCACTTGAGGATGCGCAGGTAGCCACCCTCACGGGTAGCGTAACGCTTGCCCAGGTCGTTGAAGAGCTTACCAACGATAGCTTTCGAACGAGTACGGTCGAAAGCCAGACGGCGGTTAGCCAGGCTGTCTGTCTTGGCCAGAGTGATCAGCGGCTCGGCAACGCGGCGCAGTTCTTTGGCTTTTGGCAGAGTAGTTTTGATCAGCTCGTGCTCGAACAGCGACACCGCCATGTTCTGGAACATGGCCTTGCGGTGCGAGCTGGTGCGGCTCAGGTGACGCCCACTTTTACGATGACGCATGGTTCATTCCTTACCAAACACTACGTTCGGTGATTACGACGATCAGGCAGTCGCCTTGTCGTCCTTCTTAAGACTTGCAGGCGGCCAGTTGTCGAGGCGCATGCCGAGGGACAGACCGCGGGAGGCCAGAACGTCCTTGATTTCAGTCAAGGATTTCTTGCCCAGGTTCGGAGTCTTCAACAGCTCTACTTCGGTGCGCTGAATCAGGTCGCCGATGTAGTAGATGTTTTCCGCCTTAAGGCAGTTAGCCGAACGTACAGTCAGTTCCAGATCGTCAACCGGGCGAAGCAGGATCGGATCGATCTCGTCTTCCTGCTCGACAACCACTGGCTCACTGTCACCTTTGAGATCGACGAACGCAGCCAACTGCTGTTGCAGGATGGTTGCAGCGCGGCGGATAGCCTCTTCAGGATCCAGGGTACCGTTGGTTTCCAGATCAATAACCAGCTTGTCCAGGTTGGTACGCTGCTCGACACGGGCGTTTTCCACCACGTATGCGATACGGCGAACCGGGCTGAACGAAGAATCGAGCTGCAAGCGACCGATGCTGCGGCTTTCGTCTTCATCGCTCTGACGCGAGTCGGCTGGTTCATAACCACGACCACGAGCTACGGTGAGCTTCATGTTCAGGGCGCCGTTAGACGCCAGGTTAGCGATTACGTGATCGGGATTAACGATCTCGACATCATGATCCAGCTGAATATCGGCAGCGGTAACCACCCCCGAACCCTTCTTCGACAAGGTCAGCGTAACTTCGTCACGACCGTGCAGCTTGATGGCCAGACCTTTAAGGTTCAACAGGATTTCAATTACGTCTTCCTGTACACCTTCGATGGCGCTGTACTCGTGGAGCACACCGTCAATCTCGGCCTCGACTACTGCGCAGCCGGGCATTGAGGACAACAGGATGCGGCGCAGCGCGTTGCCCAGGGTGTGGCCAAAACCACGCTCGAGAGGCTCGAGAGTGATCTTGGCGCGGGTTGGACTGACAACCTGCACATCAATATGGCGGGGTGTCAGGAACTCATTTACCGAAATCTGCATGGATGCACCTATTTTCTAGCCCTTACTTGGAGTAGAGCTCGACAATCAGGCTTTCGTTGATGTCGGCGGACAGATCACTGCGAGCAGGAACGTTCTTGAAAACGCCCGACTTCTTCTCAGTGTCTACTTCTACCCATTCTACGCGGCCACGTTGGGCACACAGATCGAGAGCTTGGACAATGCGAAGTTGGTTTTTTGCTTTCTCGCGAACTGCAACCACGTCACCAGCACGAACCTGATACGACGGAACGTTTACGGTCTGACCGTTAACGCTGATCGACTTGTGCGATACCAGCTGACGGGATTCGGCACGAGTCGAACCAAAGCCCATACGGTATACAACGTTGTCCAGACGGCATTCGAGCAGTTGCAGCAGGTTTTCACCGGTTGCACCTTTCTTGCCAGCAGCTTCTTTGTAGTAGCCGCTGAACTGACGCTCGAGAACGCCGTAGATACGACGGACCTTCTGCTTTTCACGCAGTTGGGTGCCGTAATCGGACTGGCGACCGCGGCGTTGGCCGTGGATACCAGGTGCTGCTTCAATGTTGCACTTCGATTCGATCGCGCGCACGCCGCTCTTCAGGAAGAGATCGGTGCCTTCGCGACGAGCGAGTTTGCATTTTGGACCAATGTAACGAGCCATTCTTTACAATCTCCTGGATTACACGCGGCGCTTCTTCGGCGGACGGCACCCGTTGTGCGGGATTGGCGTCACGTCGGTGATGCTGGCGATCTTGTAGCCACAGCCGTTCAAAGCGCGGACTGCGGATTCACGACCCGGACCTGGACCTTTGACGTTAACGTCGAGGTTTTTCAGGCCGTATTCCAGCGCAGCTTGACCAGCACGTTCAGCAGCTACTTGAGCAGCGAACGGGGTGGACTTGCGGGAACCGCGGAAACCCGAACCACCGGAGGTAGCCCAGGAAAGAGCGTTACCTTGACGGTCGGTAATGGTCACGATGGTGTTGTTAAAAGAAGCATGGATGTGGGCGATGCCATCAACCACTGTCTTTTTAACTTTTTTACGAGGACGAGCAGCAGGTTTTGCCATGATTAAATTCCTGTCGATTCGCTGGGGCGATTACTTGCGGATCGGCTTACGCGGACCTTTACGGGTACGCGCGTTGGTCTTGGTACGCTGACCGCGTACTGGAAGACCGCGACGATGACGCAGACCGCGATAGCAACCGAGGTCCATCAAGCGCTTGATTTTCATGTTGATTTCGCGACGCAGGTCACCTTCAGTGGTGAACTTCGCCACTTCGCCACGCAGCTGTTCAATTTGCTCGTCGCTCAGATCTTTGATCTTTGCTGCTGGGTTTACCCCAGTATCTGCACAGATTTTCTGCGCAGTAGTGCGACCGACACCATAGATGTAGGTCAGCGAGATAACAGTATGCTTGTTATCTGGAATGTTAACGCCTGCAATACGGGCCATTCAGTGGGACTCCAATTGACAGCTACCTACGCCCCGGAAGCCAAGAAATAGGGCGCGAGATAATATCGCTGTAATAACAAATAATCAACCCGGCAGCGCACTAGCTGCCGGGCTTGAAGCACAATCACACTCAGCCTTGGCGCTGTTTGTGACGCGGTTCCGCGCTGCAAATTACTCGAACAACACCTTCGCGGCGAATAATCTTGCAGTTACGGCACAGCTTTTTCACCGATGCACGAACTTTCATCACCAACTCCTCGAACCTTATGGGTACTCAGCGCAACATGCCGCTGCCGTAACCCTTCAGGTTGGCTTTCTTCATCAGGGATTCGTACTGGTGCGAAACGAGGTGCGATTGTACTTGGGACATGAAGTCCATCACAACCACGACCACGATCAGCAACGAGGTCCCGCCAAGGTAGAACGGAACGTTTGCTGCAACCACCAGGAACTGGGGCAACAGGCACACGGCCGTCATGTAAAGAGCACCGAACATGGTCAAGCGAGTCAGAACGCCATCAATGTAGCGCGCAGACTGCTCACCTGGACGGATGCCCGGAATAAAGGCACCGGACTTCTTCAGGTTTTCCGCTACGTCTTTCGGATTGAACATCAACGCCGTATAGAAGAAGCAGAAGAAAATAATCCCTGCACTAAACAGCAGAATATTCAACGGCTGACCAGGAGCGATCGACTGCGAGATGTCCTGCAACCAGCCCATACCTTCAGACTGACCAAACCAGGCACCCAACGAAGCCGGGAACAGCAAAATGCTGCTCGCGAAAATAGCCGGAATAACACCGGCCATGTTCACCTTCAGCGGCAAGTGGCTTGTCTGCGCAGCAAAAACCTTGCGGCCCTGCTGACGCTTGGCGTAGTGAACGGCGATACGACGCTGACCACGCTCAATGAACACCACAAAACCGATAATCGCTACTGCCAGCAAACCGATGGCAACCAGGGCGAAAATATTGATATCACCCTGACGCGCAGACTCGAAAGACTGCCCGATTGCTCTCGGAAGACCGGCGACGATACCCGAAAAAATCAACATCGAGATACCGTTGCCTACACCACGCTCAGTAATCTGCTCACCCAGCCACATCATGAACATCGCACCAGCCACAAACGTGGATACCGCGACGAAATGGAAGCCAAAGTCACCAGTGAACGCAACGCCCTGCCCCGCCAGACCAATGGACATGCCAATGGCCTGAACGAGAGCGAGAACGACGGTGCCGTAGCGGGTGTACTGGCTGATCTTGCGACGGCCAGCTTCACCTTCCTTCTTCAACTGCTCCAGCTGCGGGCTGACGGCGGTCATCAGTTGCATGATGATCGATGCCGAAATGTACGGCATGATCCCCAGTGCAAAGATGCTCATCCGTTCCAGCGCGCCGCCGGAGAACATGTTGAACAAGCTAAGAATGGTCCCCTCATTCTGTCGAAACAGGTCTGCGAGTCGGTCCGGGTTGATACCTGGAACCGGGATGTGTGCGCCTATTCGGTAGACGATAATCGCCAGGAACAGAAAACGCAGACGAGCCCAGAGTTCAGACATACCGCCTTTGCCGAGCGCAGAGAGAGCACCTTGCTTAGCCATTTATTCCTCGAACTTGCCGCCAGCTGCTTCGATAGCCGCACGCGCACCTTTGGTGGCGCCGATTCCCTTGCCGATAGTGACAGCGCGAGTCACTTCACCGGACAGCATGATTTTCACACGCTGTACGTTGACGTTGATCACGTTGGCATCTTTCAGGGACTGCACAGTGACGATATCGCCTTCCACTTTAGCCAGCTCGGACAGACGCACTTCTGCGCGATCCATGGCTTTCAGGGAAACGAAACCGAACTTCGGCAGGCGACGGTGCAGCGGCTGTTGACCGCCTTCAAAGCCTGGAGCAATGGTGCCACCGGAACGGGAGGTTTGACCTTTGTGGCCACGGCCACCAGTCTTACCCAAACCGCTACCGATACCACGGCCCGGACGATGCTTTTCGCGACGGGAACCCGGCGCTGGACTCAGATCATTGAGTTTCATCGATTAACCCTCGACACGCAGCATGTAGTAGGCCTTGTTGATCATCCCGCGATTCTCGGGAGTATCCTGGACTTCTACAGTGTGACCGATGCGACGCAGACCCAGACCCTTAACACACAGTTTGTGGTTAGGGATGCGGCCGGTCATGCTTTTGATCAGCGTTACTTTAACGGTAGCCATGATCAGAAGATCTCCTTGACGCTTTTGCCACGCTTGGCGGCAATGGATTCAGGAGACTGCATAGCTTTCAAACCTTTGAAAGTGGCGTGAACCACGTTTACCGGGTTAGTCGAGCCGTAGCACTTGGCCAGAACGTTCTGAACGCCAGCAACTTCGAGGACAGCACGCATAGCGCCGCCAGCGATGATACCGGTACCTTCAGAAGCAGGCTGCATGTACACCTTCGAAGCGCCGTGAGCGGACTTCATTGCGTACTGCAGAGTGGTGCCGTTCAGGTCAACTTGAATCATGTTACGGCGAGCAGCTTCCATTGCCTTCTGGATCGCAGCAGGCACTTCACGCGACTTGCCACGGCCGAAGCCAACACGCCCTTTACCATCACCCACCACGGTCAACGCGGTGAAAGTGAAGATACGGCCGCCTTTAACGGTTTTGGCTACGCGGTTAACTTGAACCAGCTTCTCAATGTAGCCTTCGTCGCGCTTTTGGTCGTTATTTGACATAACTTAGAACTCCAGCCCAGCTTCACGAGCAGCATCAGCCAGCGCTTTAACGCGGCCGTGGTACTTGAAGCCAGAGCGGTCGAAAGCCACTTGCGAGACGCCAGCGGCCTTAGCACGCGTAGCGACCAGCTGGCCAACCTTTGTGGCCGCGTCGATGTTGCCAGTGGCACCATCACGCAGTTCTTTATCCAAAGTCGAGGCGCTTGCCAGGACTTTGTTGCCGTCGGCCGAGATGACCTGGGCGTAGATGTGCTGCGACGAGCGGAACACGCAGAGACGCACGACTTCTAGTTCGTGCATTTTCAGGCGTGCTTTGCGAGCGCGACGCAGTCGAGTAACTTTTTTGTCGGTCATTTGCTATGCCCTACTTCTTCTTGGCTTCTTTACGACGGACGACTTCGTCCGCGTAGCGCACACCTTTGCCTTTGTACGGCTCTGGTGGACGGAAGTCGCGGATCTCAGCGGCCACTTGACCTACCAGCTGCTTGTCGATGCCCTTGATCAGGATATCGGTCTGGCTAGGAGTCTCAGCGGTGATGCCTTCCGGCAGTTCGTAATCCACTGGGTGCGAGAAGCCAAGGGCCAGGTTCAAAACCGTGCCTTTTGCTTGCGCTTTGTAACCAACACCGACCAGCTGGAGCTTGCGCTCGAAGCCTTGGCTTACGCCTTGGACCATGTTGTTTACCAACGCACGCGTGGTACCGGCCATTGCGCGAGTCTGTTGATCGCCATTGCGAGCAGCGAAACGCAGCTCACCAGCTTCTTCAACGATCTCAACGGACGAATGGATGTTCAGTTCAAGAGTACCCTTGGCACCCTTCACCGAAAGCTGTTGGCCTGCGAATTTTACTTCGACACCGGCTGGCAGCTTAACGGGGTTCTTAGCGACGCGAGACATGCTTATCCCCCCTTAGAACACAGTGCAAAGAACTTCGCCGCCGACACCGGCAGCGCGCGCAGCACGATCCGTCATCACACCTTTGTTGGTGGAGACGATAGACACGCCAAGACCGCCACGAACTTTCGGCAGATCTTCAACGGACTTGTACTGACGCAGGCCTGGACGACTAACGCGCTTCACTTCTTCGATAACCGGACGGCCTTCGAAGTACTTCAGCTCGATGGACAACGACGGCTTAGCGTCGGTGGTGATCTGAAAATCCGCGATGTAACCTTCGTCCTTCAGGACTTTTGCTACAGCCACCTTCAGCGTGGAAGACGGCATGCTTACGACAGACTTTTCAGCCATCTGGGCATTACGGATTCGAGTTAGCATGTCCGCTAACGGGTCCTGCATACTCATGGGCTAGACGCTCCTAATACAGAAAAATTAGCCTTACGGCTACTACTTGTCGCCGAGAAACTCCGGGCATGAAAAACACGGGCTCAGGCGAGCCGGTCATTCTAGACACACCCCAGAAATGAATCAAGCCCCAAAAGGGGCTTGATTCAGATTCAAGGCCACCGATGGTCAGGTTCTTGCGAACCCGAACATCGAGACTTTGACAGCGATTACCAGCTGGCTTTAACCAGACCTGGAACGTCACCACGCATTGCCGCTTCACGCAGTTTGTTACGGCCCAGGCCGAACTTGCGGTAAACGCCATGCGGACGACCAGTCAGGCGGCAACGGTTACGCATGCGCGAAGCGCTTGCGTCACGTGGTTGCTTCTGCAGAGCTACGGTAGCTTCCCAACGCGCTTCTGGACTTGCGTTCAGATCGACGATGATAGCTTTCAGCGCTGCACGCTTGGTGGCGTACTTGGCAACTGTGAGCTGACGCTTCAGCTCACGGTTTTTCATGCTCTTCTTGGCCATTTTCCTACTCCAATCAGTTGCGGAACGGGAATTTGAAAGCACGCAGCAGAGCGCGGCCTTCATCATCGTTCTTGGCAGTGGTGGTCAGGGTAATGTCCAGACCGCGGAGAGCATCGATCTTGTCGTAGTCGATTTCCGGGAAAATGATCTGCTCTTTCACGCCCATGCTGTAGTTGCCACGACCATCGAAGGACTTGGCATTCAGGCCGCGGAAGTCGCGAACCCGAGGCAGGGAGATCGACAGCAGACGATCCAGGAACTCGTACATACGCTCACGGCGCAGAGTCACTTTGACGCCGATCGGCCATCCTTCACGGACTTTAAAGCCAGCGATGGATTTACGAGCGTAGGTCACAACGACTTTTTGGCCGGTGATCTTTTCCAGGTCAGCAACAGCGTGCTCGATGACTTTTTTGTCGCCGATCGCTTCGCCCAGACCCATGTTCAGGGTGATTTTGGTAACGCGCGGAACTTCCATCACGTTCGAAAGCTTAAGTTCTTCCTTAAGTTTCGGAGCGATTTCCTTCCGGTAAATCTCTTTTAGTCGTGCCATGGTCTTCTACCTAGCAGTGTTCAAGCATCAACCGCTTTTTGGGTCGACTTGAAGACACGAATTTTCTTACCGTCTTCTACTTTGAAACCAACGCGGTCAGCCTTGTTGGTTTCGCCGTTGAAGATGGCGACGTTGGAAGCGTGCAGTGGCGCTTCTTTCTCGACGATACCGCCCTGTACGCCCGACATCGGGTTAGGCTTGGTATGACGCTTGACCAGGTTCAGACCACCAACAACCAGACGGTTGTCAGCAAGAACCTTCAGCACCTTACCGCGCTTACCTTTGTCTTTGCCGGCGATCACGATGATCTCGTCGTCACGACGAATCTTTTGCATGTCGGATCTCCTTACAGCACTTCTGGGGCGAGCGAGACGATCTTCATGAACTTCTCAGTACGAAGTTCACGGGTCACTGGCCCAAAGATACGGGTGCCGATCGGCTCTTGCTTGTTGTTCAGAAGAACAGCAGCGTTGCCATCAAAGCGGATAATGGAGCCATCAGCACGACGTACGCCGTGACGAGTGCGGACTACAACAGCAGTCATCACTTGGCCTTTTTTCACTTTACCGCGAGGAATTGCTTCCTTCACGGTAACTTTGATGATGTCACCGATACCAGCGTAACGACGATGGGAGCCACCCAGCACCTTGATGCACATAACGCGGCGAGCGCCGCTGTTATCGGCCACATCGAGCATGGATTGAGTCTGAATCATATAATTTCTCCGACCCCTAGCCCTTAGACTTCCACAGCGCGTTCGAGAACATCAACCAGCGCCCAAGACTTGGTCTTGGCCATCGGACGAGTTTCACGAATAGTGACTTTGTCGCCGATGTGGCACTGATTGGTTTCGTCGTGCGCGTGCAGCTTAGTCGAACGCTTAACGTATTTACCGTAGATCGGGTGCTTAACGCGACGCTCGATCAGAACGGTGATGGTTTTGTCCATCTTGTCGCTGACAACACGGCCAGTCAGCGTACGGACAGTTTTTTCGGCTTCAGCCATGATCACTTACCTGCCTGCTGGTTGAGCACAGTCTTCACGCGAGCGATGTCACGCTTAACTTGCGAGAGCAGATGAGACTGCCCCAACTGGCCAGTTGCTTTCTGCATGCGCAGATTGAACTGGTCGCGCAGCAAGCCGAGCAGTTGCTCGTTCAGCTGCTGTGCGGATTTTTCACGAAGTTCATTCGCTTTCATCACATCACCGTCCGTTTAACAAAGGAGGTGGCGAGCGGCAGCTTTGCAGCAGCCAGGGCGAAAGCCTCACGCGCCAGCTCTTCAGAAACACCCTCGATTTCATACAGGACTTTGCCTGGCTGAATCTGGGCAACCCAGTACTCCACGTTACCCTTACCTTTACCCATACGAACCTCGAGAGGTTTTTTGGAGATCGGCTTGTCCGGGAATACACGGATCCAGATCTTGCCGCCACGTTTTACGTGACGGGTCAGAGCACGACGCGCTGACTCGATCTGACGAGCGGTGAGACGACCACGAGCAACAGACTTCAGCGCGAACTCGCCGAAGCTGACTTTGCTACCGCGCAGTGCCAGACCACGGTTGTGGCCGGTCATCTGCTTGCGGAACTTCGTACGCTTTGGTTGCAACATTTGGCGTACCCCTTACTTAGCAGCTTTTTTACGAGGCGCTGGTGCTTGTGGCTTCAGCTCTTCTTGGCGACCACCAATTACTTCGCCTTTGAAGATCCAAACCTTTACACCGATCACACCGTAAGTGGTGTGAGCTTCGTAGTTGGCATAGTCGATGTCGGCACGCAGGGTGTGCAGTGGCACACGACCTTCGCGATACCATTCAGTACGTGCGATTTCAGCACCGCCGAGACGACCGCTCACTTGGATTTTGATGCCTTTGGCACCAATGCGCATGGCGTTCTGTACAGCGCGCTTCATAGCGCGACGGAACATTACACGACGCTCCAGCTGCTGAGCTACGCTCTGCGCAACCAGCATACCGTCGAGCTCCGGCTTGCGGATCTCTTCGATATTGATGTGCACAGGCACACCCATTTGCTTGGTCAGGTCCTGACGCAGTTTCTCAACATCTTCACCCTTCTTCCCGATAACGATACCTGGACGAGCGGTGTGGATGGTGATGCGTGCAGTTTGGGCCGGACGATGGATATCGATACGGCTTACGGACGCGCTTTTTAGTTTGTCTTGGAGATACTCACGCACTTTCAGATCTGCGAACAAGTAGTCCGCATAAGTCCGACCGTCTGCGTACCAGACGGAGGTGTGCTCCTTGACGATTCCCAGGCGAATGCCAATGGGATGTACTTTCTGACCCATCTCTTCGACTCCGTTACTTGTCAGCAACCTTGACAGTGATATGGCAAGACCGCTTGACGATGCGATCAGCACGGCCTTTGGCACGTGGCATGATGCGCTTCAGCGAACGCCCTTCGTTGACGAAAACGGTGCTGACCTTCAGGTCATCAACGTCTGCGCCTTCGTTATGCTCGGCGTTGGCTACGGCCGACTCCAGCACTTTCTTCATGATCTCGGCGGCTTTCTTACTGCTGAAAGCCAACAGGTTGAGCGCTTCGCCCACCTTCTTCCCGCGGATCTGGTCGGCGACCAAGCGGGCTTTCTGGGCGGAGATTCGAGCGCCCGACAACTTAGCGGCTACTTCCATTTCCTTACCCCTTAACGCTTGGCTTTCTTGTCAGCCACGTGCCCACGATAAGTGCGGGTACCGGCGAACTCGCCCAGTTTATGGCCAACCATGTCTTCGTTCACGAGAACTGGGACGTGCTGACGGCCGTTGTGTACTGCAATGGTCAGACCGACCATTTGTGGCAGGATCATCGAACGACGCGACCAAGTCTTAATTGGTTTGCGATCGTTCTTTTCCGCCGCCACTTCGATCTTCTTCAGTAGGTGAAGATCAATAAAAGGACCTTTTTTCAGAGAACGTGGCACTGTCGTATCCCTCTATTTACTTGCGACGACGGACGATCATTTTGTCGGTACGCTTATTACCACGAGTCTTCGCGCCCTTAGTCGGGAAGCCCCATGGCGATACCGGATGACGACCACCAGAGGTACGACCTTCACCACCACCATGTGGGTGGTCAACCGGGTTCATGGCAACACCACGAACGGTTGGGCGAACGCCACGCCAGCGTTTGGCACCAGCTTTACCCAGCGAACGCAGGCTGTGCTCGGAGTTCGAGACTTCGCCCAGGGTCGCACGGCATTCAGCCAGGACTTTACGCATTTCACCGGAACGCAGACGCAGGGTAACGTAAACGCCTTCACGAGCGATCAGCTGAGCCGAAGCACCAGCGGAACGAGCGATCTGTGCGCCTTTACCTGGCTTCAGTTCGATGCCGTGTACGGTAGAACCGACTGGAATGTTGCGCAGTTGCAGAGCGTTGCCTGGCTTGATTGGAGCCAGAGCGCCTGCGATCAGCTGGTCGCCAGCACTCACGCCTTTAGGGGCGATGATGTAGCGGCGCTCGCCGTCTGCGTAGCAGAGCAGTGCGATGTGAGCAGTACGGTTTGGATCGTATTCGATACGCTCGACAGTGGCGACGATGCCATCTTTGTCGTTGCGACGGAAATCGACCATACGGTAATGCTGCTTATGACCACCACCGATGTGACGAGTGGTAATACGGCCATTGTTGTTACGACCACCAGTCTTCGATTTTTTCTCGAGCAGCGGTGCGTGAGGAGCGCCTTTATGCAGCTCCTGGTTGACCACCTTGACCACAAAACGGCGGCCAGGGGAAGTCGGTTTGCATTTAACGATTGCCATGATGCACCCCTTCCTTACTCAGCACTGCTGCTGAAATCGAGATCTTGGCCTGGCTGAAGGGAGATAACTGCCTTCTTCCAGTCATTACGCTTGCCCAGACCGCGAGCAGTGCGCTTGCTCTTACCCAGAACGTTCAGGGTAGTGACGCGCTCTACTTTCACGCTGAACAGGCTTTCGACGGCCTTCTTGATTTCCAGCTTGGTTGCGTCAGTAGCAACCTTGAAAACGAACTGGCCTTTCTTGTCTGCCAGAACCGTAGCCTTCTCGGAAACGTGCGGGCCAAGCAGAACTTTAAATACGCGTTCCTGGTTCATCCCAGCAGCTCCTCGAATTTCTTCACGGCCGACACGGTGATCAACACCTTGTCGTATGCGATCAGACTAACTGGATCGGAACCTTGCACGTCACGTACATCTACGTGAGGCAGGTTACGAGCAGCCAGGTACAGGTTCTGATCAACAGCGTCAGACACGATCAGAACGTCGGTCAGGCTCATGTTGTTCAGTTTGCCCAGCAGATCTTTGGTTTTCGGAGTTTCAACAGCGAAATCCTGAACCACGACCAGACGATCAGTACGCACCAGCTCAGCAAGGATGGAACGCATTGCTGCGCGATACATCTTCTTGTTCAGCTTCTGGGAGTGATCCTGTGGACGAGCTGCGAAAGTGGTACCACCGCCACGCCAGATTGGGCTACGGATAGTACCGGCACGAGCACGGCCAGTACCTTTCTGACGCCATGGGCGCTTGCCGCCACCACGAACGTCGGAACGGGTCTTTTGCTGCTTGCTACCTTGACGGCCGCCGGCCATGTAGGCCACGACTGCTTGGTGAACCAGCGTCTCGTTGAACTCGCCGCCAAATGTCAGTTCGGAAACTTCGATCGCTTGAGCGTCATTTACATTTAATTGCATGTCAGCTTCCCCTTAACCGCGAGCCTTGGCTGCTGGACGTACAACCAGGTTGCCGCCAGTAGCGCCAGGAACAGCGCCCTTGACCAACAACAGATTGCGTTCAGCGTCCACGCGCACTACTTCCAGGGACTGCACGGTCACGCGCTCAGCGCCCATATGACCGGACATTTTTTTGCCCTTGAATACACGACCAGGAGTCTGGCACTGGCCGATAGAGCCTGGGACGCGGTGGGATACGGAGTTACCGTGGGTGTTATCTTGCCCGCGGAAATTCCAACGCTTGATCGTACCCTGGAAGCCTTTACCCTTGGACTGACCGGTTACATCAACCAGTTGACCAGCGGCGAAGATTTCAGCGTTGATCAGATCGCCAGCCTGGTACTCGCCTTCTTCAAGACGGAATTCCATGGTAGTGCGACCAGCGGCAACGTTCGCCTTGGCGAAGTGGCCAGCTTGAGCTGCTGTTACACGCGAAGCGCGACGCTCGCCGACAGTGACTTGCACTGCACGATAGCCATCGGTCTCTTCAGTTTTGAACTGGGTGACGCGATTCGGCTCGATCTCAATGACCGTGACCGGAATGGAGACACCTTCTTCGGTGAAAATACGGGTCATACCGCATTTACGACCGACTACACCAATAGTCATGTTGTAAACCTCATGAGTGTACGGGGCTTTCACCCGCTATGGCCGCCCATTTCAGAGCGTTACACGACTAAGACCGAGTCTTAGCCGAGGCTGATCTGCACTTCCACACCGGCCGCAAGATCAAGCTTCATAAGAGCATCAACGGTTTTATCCGTTGGCTGGACGATGTCCAGAACGCGCTTATGAGTGCGGATTTCGTACTGGTCACGCGCGTCTTTGTTGACGTGCGGGGAAACCAGAACGGTGAACCGCTCTTTACGGGTAGGCAGTGGAATTGGACCACGCACTTGAGCACCAGTACGTTTCGCGGTTTCCACGATTTCCTGGGTTGATTGGTCGATCAGGCGATGGTCGAAAGCCTTCAACCTGATACGGATTTGCTGATTTTGCATTGGATTTCAGACTCCGGCTGCTATTCCCACCGGGCGCAATACGCCCGTTAAAAGGAGGCGCAATTCTATAGACGCCCCAGATAGGTGTCAACCCAATAAAAAAGCCCCCGCTGAGCGGGGGCTTTTTCAATTCATCAAGCAGACTCTATAAAAGAGAATTACTCGATGATTTTGGCTACGACGCCAGCGCCGACGGTACGACCGCCTTCACGGATAGCGAAACGCAGACCGTCTTCCATCGCGATGGTTTTGATCAGGGTAACAGTCATCTGAATGTTGTCACCTGGCATTACCATTTCAACGCCTTCTGGCAGCTCGCAGTTACCAGTCACGTCAGTAGTACGGAAGTAGAACTGTGGACGGTAGCCTTTGAAGAACGGAGTGTGACGGCCGCCTTCTTCCTTGCTCAGAACGTAAACTTCTGCGGTGAACTTGGTGTGCGGCTTAACCGAACCCGGCTTGACCAGAACCTGACCACGCTCAACGTCGTCACGCTTGGTACCACGCAGCAGAACGCCGCAGTTCTCGCCAGCACGACCTTCGTCGAGCAGCTTGCGGAACATTTCAACACCCGTGCAGGTGGAAACGGTAGTGTCACGCAGACCAACGATTTCCAGCGGATCCTGAACGCGAACGATACCGCGCTCGATACGACCAGTCACAACAGTACCGCGACCCGAGATCGAGAATACGTCTTCGATTGGCATCAGGAACGGCTTGTCGATCATACGAACTGGTTCTGGGATGTAGCTGTCCAGAGTTTCAACCAGCTTCTTGACGGCAGTGGTGCCCATCTCGTTGTCGTCTTTGCCTTCCAGCGCCATACGAGCCGAACCGATGATGATTGGAGTGTCATCGCCCGGGAAGTCGTAGGTGGACAGCAGGTCGCGAACTTCCATCTCAACCAGTTCCAGCAGCTCAGCGTCGTCTACCAGGTCAGCCTTGTTCAGGAAAACCACGATGTACGGAACGCCTACCTGACGGGACAGCAGGATGTGCTCACGGGTTTGTGGCATCGGACCATCAGCGGCCGAACAAACCAGAATAGCGCCGTCCATTTGAGCAGCACCAGTGATCATGTTCTTCACATAGTCAGCGTGACCTGGGCAGTCAACGTGAGCGTAGTGACGGATCAGCGAGTTGTACTCAACGTGTGCGGTGTTGATGGTGATACCGCGAGCTTTTTCTTCTGGAGCGCTGTCGATCTTGTCGAATTCAACTACGGCCGAACCGAAAACTTCGGAGCAAACGCGAGTCAGAGCAGCGGTCAGAGTGGTTTTACCGTGGTCAACGTGACCAATGGTGCCAACGTTTACGTGCGGTAGGGAACGATCAAATTTTTCTTTAGCCACGACAATTAACTCCTAGCCTAAAGGGGCTGAATCAGCCTTGTTTTTTGGTAACGGATTCGACGATGTGCGACGGAGCCGTATCGTATTTTTTGAATTCCATAGAGTAGCTTGCGCGACCCTGAGACATGGAACGAACGTCGGTCGCATAACCGAACATCTCACCCAGTGGAACTTCGGCACGGATAACCTTGCCGGACACTGTGTCTTCCATACCCTGGATCATGCCGCGACGACGGTTAAGGTCGCCCATCACATCACCCATATAGTCTTCAGGCGTAACAACCTCTACCGCCATGATCGGCTCGAGCAACTCACCACCGCCCTTCTGGGCCAGTTGCTTGGTCGCCATGGAAGCAGCCACTTTAAACGCCATCTCGTTGGAGTCGACGTCGTGGTAAGAACCATCGAACACGGTAGCCTTCAGGCCGATCAGCGGATAGCCGGCTACAACGCCGTTCTTCATCTGCTCTTCGATACCCTTCTGGATAGCCGGGATGTATTCCTTAGGAACCACACCACCTACTACTTCGTTCACGAATTGCAGACCTTCCTGACCTTCGTCAGCAGGAGCAAAACGGATCCAGCAGTGACCGAACTGGCCACGACCGCCGGACTGACGAACGAACTTGCCTTCGATTTCGCAGTTCTTCGTGATGCGCTCACGATAGGAAACCTGAGGCTTACCGATGTTAGCTTCGACGTTGAACTCACGGCGCATCCGGTCAACCAGGATGTCCAGGTGCAGCTCGCCCATGCCGGAGATGATCGTTTGACCAGTCTCTTCATCAGTCTTGACGCGGAAAGACGGGTCTTCCTGAGCAAGTTTGCCCAGAGCGATACCCATTTTTTCCTGGTCATCCTTGGTCTTAGGCTCTACGGCAACCGAAATAACCGGCTCCGGGAAGTCCATACGTACCAGGATGATTGGCTTGTCAGCGTTGCAGAGGGTTTCACCAGTGGTGACGTCCTTCATGCCGATCAGGGCCGCGATGTCACCAGCGCGTACTTCCTTGATCTCTTCACGGGCGTTTGCGTGCATTTGCACCATACGACCCACGCGCTCTTTCTTGCCTTTAACCGAGTTGATCACGCCGTCGCCGGAGTTCAACACGCCCGAGTAAACACGGACGAAGGTCAAGGTACCCACGAATGGGTCGGTAGCGATTTTGAACGCCAGAGCAGCAAACGGCTCGTCATCACTTGCGTGACGCTCCATCTCCTCTTCCTCGTTATCAGGGTTGGAACCCTTGATAGCAGGAATGTCGGTCGGAGCAGGCAGGAAGTCGATAACGGCGTCGAGAACCAGGGGAACACCCTTGTTCTTGAACGACGAACCGCAAACGGCCAGAACGATTTCGCCGGCGATAGTACGCTGACGCAAAGCAGCCTTGATCTCTTCGATCGACAGCTCTTCGCCTTCCAGGTACTTGTTCATCAGCTCTTCGTTGGCTTCGGCGGCAGCTTCAACCATGTTGTTGCGCCACTCTTCAGCCAACTCTTGAAGCTCGGCAGGAATGTCCTTGCGAACAGGGACCATACCTTTGTCAGAGTCGTTCCAGTAGACAGCTTGCATGTTGATCAGATCGATCTGACCCTGGAAGTTGTCTTCGGAACCGATAGCCAGCTGAATCGGCACCGGAGTGTGACCCAGACGCTGCTTGATCTGACCGATCACGCGCAGGAAGTTGGCACCAGCACGGTCCATCTTGTTTACGTAAACAAGACGTGGAACGCCGTATTTGTTGGCTTGACGCCATACGGTTTCCGACTGAGGCTCAACACCCGAAGTACCGCAGAACACAACGACAGCGCCGTCGAGTACACGCAGGGAACGCTCAACTTCAATGGTGAAGTCTACGTGGCCCGGGGTATCGATTACGTTGAAGCGATGCTCGTGCGCATACTGCTTCTCGGAACCTTTCCAGAAGGCGGTGATGGCAGCAGAAGTAATGGTAATACCACGCTCCTGCTCCTGCACCATCCAGTCTGTGGTCGCGGCGCCGTCATGCACCTCGCCCATTTTGTGACTTTTGCCGGTGTAAAAAAGGACGCGCTCGGTGGTGGTGGTTTTACCAGCATCCACGTGAGCGACGATACCGATGTTACGGTAGCGACTAATCGGAGTAGTACGAGCCATAAAGCCCTCGCAAAATTAGTGAAGCTAAAATTAGAAGCGGTAGTGCGAGAAAGCTTTGTTAGCTTCGGCCATACGGTGCACGTCTTCACGCTTCTTAACAGCAGCACCTTTACCTTCAGCAGCATCCAGCAGTTCGCCAGCCAAGCGCAGAGCCATAGACTTCTCGCCACGCTTACGGGCGAAGTCTACCAACCAGCGCATTGCCAGAGCGTTACGGCGGGAAGGACGAACCTCGACCGGAACCTGGTAAGTAGCACCACCAACGCGGCGCGACTTCACTTCGACCAGCGGAGCGATGGCGTCGAGTGCTTTTTCGAAGAGTTCCAGGGGATCGGTGCCGGCCTTACGAGCCTTCACGGTTTCCAGGGCACCATAAACGATACGTTCGGCAACGGCTTTCTTGCCGCTTTCCATAACGTGGTTCATGAATTTGGCGAGGATCTGGCTTCCGTATTTCGGATCGTCCAGAATCTCACGCTTTGCTGCTACGCGACGTCTTGGCATGATAAGCCCTCAAGCGGTCTTCAGGTTAGCTCGGGACAGATCCAATGGATGCGTGCCCGACCTTACTCTTATCGACTCAATAAAATGAAAATCTGCAAAACGGCCGATTACTTCGGACGCTTGGTACCGTACTTCGAACGACCCTGGTTACGGCCTTTAACGCCGGAAGTATCCAAGGAGCCGCGAACGGTGTGGTAACGAACACCTGGCAAGTCTTTTACACGACCGCCGCGGATCAGTACCACGCTGTGCTCTTGCAGGTTGTGGCCTTCACCACCGATGTACGAGGAAACCTCGAAACCGTTGGTCAGACGCACACGGCATACTTTACGCAGTGCCGAGTTAGGTTTTTTCGGCGTAGTGGTGTACACACGGGTGCACACGCCACGACGTTGCGGGCAGTTCTGCAGCGCAGGTACGTCGGATTTCTCGACGATACGCTTACGCGGCTGACGTACCAGCTGGTTGATAGTTGCCATCTACTAGCTCCACTGTTGTCTTGCGACGCTATTGTCTTGCAAGAAAAGCAAAATGGCAGGAACGGATTCCCGCCAAATTTAGGGGATCAAGAGTCTAAAGAGGATCTTGCCCCCAGTCAAGGCAAGGCCCCGACCTCCCCGCCTGTCGAACCTTGACAATATGTCTCGATTCGACGAACGGAGCGATCAGGGCCTCAGCTCATTTACCGCAGAACTCAGTTACCGCTCGAGTTCAGCGCTTCGGTCAGTGCAGCTTCCACTTCACTGGCGCTTACGCGCAACGGCTTGTCAGCATCACGGCGACGCTTGCGCTCGCTGTGATAAGCCAGACCGGTACCGGCCGGGATCAGACGACCCACGACCACGTTTTCTTTCAGGCCGCGCAGGTAATCGCGCTTGCCGGTGACTGCCGCTTCGGTCAGTACGCGGGTGGTTTCCTGGAAGGAAGCCGCCGATATGAACGATTCGGTGGACAACGACGCCTTGGTGATACCCAGCAGAACGCGAGTGAACTTGGAGACAAACTTGTCTTCCGCGCCCAGACGCTCGTTCTCTACCAGTACGTGAGTCAGTTCCATCTGGTCGCCCTTGATGAAACTGGAATCGCCGGATTCGGAGATCTCAACTTTACGCAGCATCTGACGCAGAATGGTCTCGATGTGCTTGTCGTTGATCTTCACGCCTTGCAGACGGTAAACGTCCTGGATCTCGTTAACGATGTACTTGGCCAGCGCGCTCACACCCAGCAGACGCAGGATGTCGTGCGGATCGCTTGGACCGTCGGAGATAACTTCGCCGCGGTTTACCTGTTCGCCTTCGAACACGTTCAGGTGACGCCACTTCGGAATCAGCTCTTCGTACGGATCGCTACCGTCGTTCGGGGTAATAACCAGACGGCGCTTGCCTTTGGTCTCTTTACCGAACGCGATGGTGCCGCTGACTTCAGCCAGAATCGACGCTTCTTTCGGACGACGGGCTTCGAACAGGTCAGCAACACGCGGCAGACCACCGGTGATGTCACGAGTCTTCGAAGTTTCTTGCGGGATACGAGCGATAACATCACCGATCGCGATCTTCGCACCGTCCGCAACACCGACCAGGGCGTTGGCTGGCAGGAAGTACTGAGCGATAACGTCAGTGCCTGGCAGCAACAGATCCTTGCCGTTGTCGTCGACCATCTTAACTGCCGGACGGATTTCTTTGCCCGCAGCTGGACGATCTTTCGCGTCGAGTACTTCAATGTTGGTCATACCGGTCAATTCGTCAGTCTGACGCTTGATCGTGATGCCCTCTTCCATGCCCACGTAGGTCACGGTACCTTTCATTTCGGTAACGATTGGGTGAGTGTGCGGATCCCACTTGGCCACGATTGCGCCAGCGTCGACCTTGTCACCTTCTTTAACCGAAATCACGGCACCGTACGGCAGCTTGTAGCGCTCGCGCTCACGACCGAAGTCATCAGCGATGGCCAGCTCACCGGAACGGGACACAGCAACCAGGTGACCATCCACTCGCTCAACGTGCTTCAGGTTGTGCAGACGGACGGTACCGCCATTCTTCACCTGAACGCTGTCGGCTGCGGAAGTACGGCTTGCCGCACCACCGATGTGGAACGTACGCATCGTCAGCTGGGTACCCGGTTCACCGATGGACTGGGCAGCGATAACGCCGACCGCTTCACCGATGTTCACCTGGTGACCACGAGCCAGATCACGGCCGTAGCACTTGGCGCAAATGCCATAGCGGGTTTCGCAGCTGATCGGCGAACGCACGATCACTTCGTCGATGCTGTTCAGCTCGATGAACTCGACCCACTTCTCGTCTACCAGAGTACCAGCAGGAACGATGACGTCCTCGGTGCCTGGCTTGAACACGTCACGAGCAATAACACGACCCAATACGCGCTCACCCAACGGCTCTACAACGTCACCGCCTTCAATGTGCGGAGTCATCAGCAGACCGTGCTCGGTGCCGCAATCGATCTCGGTTACAACCAGATCCTGCGCCACGTCTACCAGACGACGAGTCAGGTAACCGGAGTTCGCAGTTTTCAACGCGGTATCCGCCAGACCTTTACGAGCACCGTGAGTCGAGATGAAGTACTGAAGTACGCTCAAACCTTCACGGAAGTTCGCAGTAATCGGCGTTTCAATGATGGAACCGTCCGGCTTGGCCATCAGACCACGCATACCGGCCAGCTGACGAATCTGTGCTGCGGAACCCCGCGCACCCGAGTCGGCCATCATGTACATCGAGTTGAAAGACTCTTGATCGACTTCAACGCCATGACGGTCGATAACCTTCTCTTTCGAGAGGTTGGCCATCATTGCCTTGGAAACTTCGTCGTTCGCTTTCGACCAAAGGTCGATCACTTTGTTGTACTTCTCGCCCTGGGTTACCAGGCCGGAGGCGTACTGGCTCTCGATCTCTTTCACTTCATCGGTGGCTGCACCGATGATGCGGGCTTTCTCGTCCGGGATAACGAAGTCGTTAACACCGATGGAAACGCCGGAGATGGTCGAGTAAGCGAAACCGGTGTACATCAACTGGTCAGCGAAGATCACGGTCTCTTTCAAACCAACCACGCGGTAGCACTGGTTGATCAGCTTGGAGATCGCCTTTTTCTTCATTGGCAGGTTGACGACGTCGTACGACAGACCTTTTGGCACAACCTGGAACAGCAGCGCACGGCCGACAGTGGTGTCGACGATACGGGTACCGCTCACGCTGTTGCCGTCACGGTCGTTGACGGTTTCGTTGATACGAACTTTGACCTTGGCGTGCAGTGCGGCTTCGCCGGCACGGAACACACGGTCAACTTCCTGCAGATCCGCGAACACACGACCTTCGCCTTTGGCGTTGATCGCTTCACGAGTCATGTAGTACAGACCCAATACAACGTCCTGCGACGGAACGATGATTGGCTCACCGTTGGCTGGCGACAGAATGTTGTTGGTCGACATCATCAACGCACGCGCTTCGAGCTGGGCTTCCAGCGTCAGCGGTACGTGCACGGCCATTTGGTCGCCGTCGAAGTCGGCGTTGTACGCGGCGCAGACCAGCGGGTGCAGCTGGATAGCCTTACCTTCGATCAGTACCGGCTCAAACGCCTGGATACCCAGACGGTGAAGGGTCGGTGCACGGTTGAGCAGAACCGGGTGTTCGCGAATCACCTCAGCGAGAACGTCCCAGACCTCTGGCAGTTCGCGCTCGACCATTTTCTTGGCGGCTTTGATGGTGGTCGCGAGACCACGCATTTCCAGCTTGCCGAAAATGAACGGCTTGAACAGCTCGAGAGCCATCTTCTTCGGCAGACCGCACTGATGCAGACGCAGGGTCGGGCCTACGGTAATTACCGAACGACCGGAGTAGTCAACACGCTTACCGAGCAAGTTCTGACGGAAACGACCCTGCTTACCCTTGATCATGTCAGCCAGGGATTTCAGAGGACGCTTGTTGGAGCCGGTGATAGCGCGGCCACGACGACCGTTGTCGAGCAGAGCATCGACAGCTTCCTGCAACATACGCTTTTCGTTGCGCACGATGATGTCCGGAGCGGACAGATCCAGCAGGCGCTTCAAACGGTTGTTACGGTTGATCACTCGACGATACAGATCGTTGAGGTCGGAAGTCGCGAAACGACCGCCATCGAGCGGAACCAGTGGACGCAGATCTGGCGGCAGAACCGGCAGAACGGTCAGCACCATCCACTCTGGCAGGTTGCCGGAACCCTGGAAGGCTTCCATCAACTTCAGACGCTTGGACAGCTTCTTGATCTTGGTTTCGGAGTTGGTTTGCGGAATTTCTTCACGCAGACGGCCAATCTCGTGCTCCAGGTCGATAGCGTGCAGCAGTTCACGGACAGCTTCAGCACCCATGCGGGCATCGAAGTCGTCACCGAACTCTTCCAGCGCTTCGAAGTACTGCTCGTCGTTCAGCAACTGACCTTTTTCAAGGGTGGTCATGCCTGGATCGATAACGACATAGCTCTCGAAGTAGAGAACGCGCTCGATATCACGCAGGGTCATGTCCATCAGCAAGCCGATACGGGACGGCAGCGATTTCAGGAACCAGATGTGAGCAACCGGCGAAGCCAGTTCGATGTGCGCCATGCGCTCACGACGAACCTTGGCCAGTGCAACTTCAACGCCGCACTTCTCGCAGATCACACCACGGTGCTTCAAGCGCTTGTACTTACCGCACAGGCACTCGTAATCCTTTACCGGGCCAAAGATCTTGGCGCAGAACAGACCGTCACGCTCAGGTTTGAACGTACGATAGTTGATGGTTTCCGGCTTTTTAACTTCACCGAACGACCACGAGCGGATCATCTCAGGCGAGGCCAATCCGATACGGATGGCGTCGAACTCTTCGACTTGACCCTGGTTTTTCAGCAAATTCAGTAGGTCTTTCAAGGCCTTTCCTCCTGGCGGAGCAGAGAGCGGGCAGTCCTGCCCCGCTCTCGATCGCGTCACGTGTTATTCGGTTTCCAGATCGATATCGATGCCGAGGGAACGAATTTCCTTGATCAACACGTTGAAGGACTCGGGCATGCCCGGCTCCATACGGTGATCGCCATCCACGATGTTTTTGTACATCTTGGTACGGCCGTTCACATCGTCCGACTTCACTGTGAGCATTTCTTGCAGAGTGTAAGCGGCACCGTATGCTTCCAGTGCCCAGACCTCCATCTCCCCGAAACGCTGACCACCGAACTGCGCCTTACCACCCAGCGGCTGCTGGGTAACCAGGCTGTACGAACCGGTAGAACGCGCGTGCATCTTGTCGTCTACCAAGTGGTTCAGCTTCAGCATGTACATGTAGCCAACGGTAACTGGACGCTCGAACTTGTTGCCGGTACGGCCGTCAGTCAGCTGCATCTGGCCGCTTTCCGGCAGGTCTGCCAGTTTCAGCATGGCCTTGATTTCGCTTTCCTTGGCACCGTCGAACACTGGAGTGGCCATTGGAACACCGCCACGCAGGTTCTTCGCCAGATCCAGGATTTCCTGATCGGAGAAGCTGTCCAGATCTTCGTTACGACCGCCGATCTGGTTGTAGATCTCGTCCAGGAAAGTACGCAGCTCAGCGACTTTACGCTGCTCTTCGATCATCCGGTTGATCTTCTCGCCCAGACCTTTGGCCGCGAGGCCCAGGTGGGTTTCAAGGATCTGACCGACGTTCATACGCGAAGGTACGCCCAGCGGGTTGAGGACCACATCGACCGGGGTGCCATTGGCATCGTGCGGCATGTCTTCAACTGGCATGATCACGGAGACCACACCTTTGTTACCGTGACGACCGGCCATCTTGTCGCCCGGCTGGATGCGGCGACGGATTGCCAGGTAAACCTTGACGATTTTCAGCACGCCTGGAGCCAGGTCATCGCCCTGCTGCAGTTTGCGCTTCTTGTCTTCGAACTTGTCGTCCAGCAGACGGCGACGATCAACGATGTAGGCCTGAGCCTTTTCGAGCTGCTCGTTCAGAGCATCTTCAGCCATGCGCAGTTTGAACCACTGACCATGCTCAAGACCGTCGAGAACTTCGTCGGTGATGTCCTGACCTTTCTTCAGACCAGCACCGCCTTCAGCCTTGTGGCCTACCAGAGCGGAGCGCAGACGTTCGAAGGTTGCGCCTTCAACGATACGGAACTCTTCGTTCAGATCCTTGCGGATCTCGTCCAGCTGGGACTTCTCGATCGACAGTGCACGAGCGTCACGCTCAACGCCATCACGGGTGAAGACCTGTACGTCGATGACAGTACCTTTGGTACCGGTAGGTACGCGCAGGGAGGTGTCTTTAACGTCGCTGGCTTTTTCACCGAAGATCGCACGCAGCAGTTTTTCTTCCGGAGTCAGTTGGGTCTCGCCTTTCGGAGTGACCTTGCCAACCAGGATGTCGCCTGCGCCTACTTCAGCACCTACGTAAACGATACCGGCTTCGTCCAGCTTGTTCAGTGCAGCCTCACCCACGTTCGGGATGTCCGCAGTGATTTCCTCTGGGCCAAGCTTGGTGTCACGGGCCACACAGGTCAGTTCCTGAATGTGGATCGTGGTGAAACGGTCTTCCTGAACCACACGCTCGGACAGGCAGATGGAGTCTTCGAAGTTGAAGCCGTTCCATGCCATGAACGCGATGCGCATGTTTTGGCCCAGCGCCAGTTCACCCATGTCGGTGGACGGGCCGTCGGCCATGATGTCGCTACGCTGAACGCGATCACCCTTGCTCACCAGCGGACGCTGGTTGATGCAGGTGTTCTGGTTCGAGCGGGTGTATTTGGTCAGGTTGTAGATGTCGACACCAGCTTCGCCGGTTTCCACTTCATCATCAGCAACACGAACCACGATACGGCTGGCGTCGACGGAGTCGATCACGCCGCCACGACGAGCCACGACGCAAACGCCGGAGTCACGGGCTACGTTACGCTCCATGCCGGTACCTACCAGCGGCTTGTCAGCGCGCAGGGTTGGTACAGCTTGACGCTGCATGTTCGAACCCATCAACGCACGGTTGGCGTCGTCGTGCTCGAGGAACGGAATCAGCGACGCTGCAACCGAAACTACCTGCTTCGGCGAAACGTCCATCAAGGTGACTTCTTCAGGCGCCTTGACGGTGAATTCGTTCAGGTGACGTACGGCTACCAGTTCGTCGATCAGGACTTTCTGGTCGTTCATGGTCGCCGAAGCCTGCGCGATCACGTGATCGGCTTCTTCAATAGCGGACAGGAACACGATCTCGTCGGTGACCACACCCTCTTTAACCACGCGGTACGGGCTTTCCAGGAAGCCGTACTGGTTGGTGCGAGCGTAAGCAGCCAGGGAGTTGATCAGACCGATGTTCGGACCTTCCGGCGTTTCAATCGGGCATACACGACCGTAGTGAGTCGGGTGTACGTCACGGACTTCAAAGCCTGCGCGCTCACGAGTCAGACCACCAGGGCCGAGTGCAGAGACACGACGCTTGTGGGTGATCTCGGACAGCGGGTTGTTCTGGTCCATGAACTGCGAGAGCTGGCTGGAACCGAAGAACTCTTTCACCGCCGCAGCCACTGGCTTGGCGTTGATCAGGTCTTGCGGCATCAGGCCTTCGCTTTCAGCCATCGACAGACGCTCTTTGACCGCACGCTCAACACGCACCAGGCCAACGCGGAACTGGTTCTCGGCCATTTCGCCTACGCAGCGAACACGACGGTTACCCAGGTGGTCGATGTCATCGACGATGCCTTTACCGTTACGGATGTCGACCAGAGTCTTCAGTACCGCGACGATATCTTCCTTGCACAGCACGCCCGAACCTTCGATCTCGGTACGACCGATACGACGGTTGAACTTCATCCGGCCGACCGCAGACAGATCGTAGCGCTCAGGGCTGAAGAACAGGTTGTTGAACAGGGTTTCGGCAGCGTCTTTGGTTGGCGGCTCGCCTGGACGCATCATGCGATAGATCTCGACCAGCGCTTCCAATTGGTTGCTGGTGGAGTCGATCTTCAGAGTGTCAGAGACAAACGGACCGCAGTCGATGTCGTTGGTGTACAGAGTTTCGATGCGAACAACGCCGGCCTTGGCAATTTTTGCCAGGACTTCGGTGTTCAGCTCAGTGTTGCACTCTGCCAGGATTTCGCCGGTAGCCGGGTGCACGATGACCTTGGCGGTGGTGCGACCCAGGACGTAGTCCAGAGGTACTTCCAGCGTCTTGATACCGGCTTTTTCGATCTGGTTGATGTGGCGCGCGGTAATACGGCGGCCCGCTTCAACGATGACCTTGCCCTTCTCGTCCTGAATATCCAGAACCGCGATTTCACCACGCAGGCGCGATGGCACCAGTTCCAGGCTGAGGGTTTCGCCGCTCAGGTGGAAGACGTTGGTGGTGTAGAACGCGTCGAGCACTTCTTCAGTGGTGTAACCGAGCGCACGCAGCAATACCGAGGCCGGCAGCTTGCGACGACGGTCGATACGCACGAACACGCAGTCTTTCGGGTCGAACTCGAAGTCCAGCCACGAACCGCGGTAAGGAATGATACGCGCCGAGTACAGCAGTTTACCGGAGCTGTGCGTCTTGCCACGGTCGTGGTCGAAGAACACGCCCGGGGAACGGTGCAGCTGGGAAACGATAACACGCTCGGTACCGTTGATTACGAAGGTACCGTTCTCAGTCATCAATGGGATTTCACCCATGTAGACTTCTTGCTCTTTGATGTCCTTGATCGCTTTGTTCGACGACTCTTTGTCGAAAATGATCAGGCGCACTTTTACCCGCAAAGGTACGGCGAAAGTTACACCGCGCAATACGCATTCTTTGACATCAAATGCCGGTTCGCCCAGGCGATAACCGACGTACTCCAGCGCAGCATTGCCGGAGTAGCTGATGATCGGGAAAACGGATTTGAAGGCCGCATGCAGGCCCACGTCGCGGAACTGATCTTTAGTCGCTCCCGCTTGCAAGAATTCACGATACGAATCCAGCTGGATGGCCAGGAGGTACGGCACATCCATGACGTCCGGCAACTTGCTAAAGTCCTTGCGGATACGTTTTTTCTCAGTATATGAGTAAGCCATCAGCGTTCCCCAGCTTGGTCACCTGCTTGTTTGGCCCCTCCCGACGGGAGCAGCCAGAAAATCGTGCAAACCCCATGGTTTGCGCCACCGCATCGGGTGGTTACAGCGCCTTTATCAGCACCGACCCAGTCGGCTGCCAATAACGGAAAAAGGCCGGTGGCAAGAGCCACCAGCCATCAGCCTGTCGCTTGACGCTCGGGCTGGAGGAGCAAAGTCGATACTTATTTCAGCTCGACTTTAGCGCCTGCTTCTTCCAGCTTCTTCTTGGCGTCTTCAGCAGCTTCTTTCGAAACGCCTTCAGCTACAACCTGAGGAGCGCCGTCTACTTTCTCTTTGGCTTCTTTCAGGCCCAGACCGGTCAGTTCACGAACTGCCTTGATCACGTTAACCTTCTTCTCGCCAGCTTCCAGCAGAACAACGTTGAACTCGGTTTGCTCTTCAACAACAGCGGCAGCAGCAGCTGGACCAGCCGAAGCAGCAGCAGCGGTAACACCGAAGGTTTCTTCCATCGCTTTGATCAGCTCAACGATTTCCACTACGGATTTCTGGCCGATTGCTTCGATGATTTGTTCGTTAGTCAGAGACATGACTCAATTCCTGAATTGGGGGACGGCCTTCGCGACCATCGAAATAAACAAAAAACGCGAGAAGTTGACGAGCCTTAGGCTGCGGCAGCTTCTTTCTGGTCGCGAATTGCCGCCAGAGTACGAGCCAACTTGCTGGTAGCGCCTTGAATCACGCTCATCAGCTGAGAAATTGCTTCGTCACGGGTCGGCAGAGTTGCCAGTACGTCGATCTGATTAGCTGCGAGGAACTTGCCCTCGAACGCAGCTGCCTTGATCTCGAACTTGTCCTGACCCTTGGCAAACTCTTTGAAGATACGGGCAGCAGCGCCCGGATGTTCGTTCGAGAATGCAATCAGGGTCGGGCCGGTGAACACGTCGTTGAGAACACTGAATTCAGTGTCAGCAACAGCGCGCTTGAGCAGGGTGTTACGTACAACGCGTACGTAAACGCCAGCCTCACGAGCCTCTTTACGGAGTCCGGTCATTGCGCCTACTGTTACGCCACGGGCATCAACCACGACAGCGGACAGAGCGACTTTGGCAGCCTCGTTGACTTCAGCGACGATGGCCTTCTTGTCTTCGAGATTAATTGCCACGGGTTTAACTCCTGCTTGTTACCGTTTCACTCGGCCGAAACCGAATGTCGTTTTGGTGTCTGATTCGGTAAGGAACCGGGAGCACCATCTGCGTAGGCTTATGGTTTAAGGCTTGCGCCGCCTACGGTCTTGGATAGCCCCCGCCAGGCAGGGACCCCAATCTTTCAATTGGCGCGAACAGTCGCGCCAACCTTTGTCTTACGCGTCCAGCGAGCTCTGGTCGATAACCAGACCTGGGCCCATAGTGGTGCTCAGGGTAACGCGCTTGACGTAAATACCTTTCGAAGAAGCTGGTTTGATGCGCTTCAGATCAGCGATCAGAGCTTCAACGTTTTCCTTCAGCTTGACGGCATCAAAGCCGATCTTGCCAACGGAAGTGTGGATGATGCCGTTTTTGTCGGTGCGATAACGAACCTGACCAGCCTTGGCGTTTTTAACCGCGGTGGCTACGTCTGGAGTAACGGTGCCGACTTTCGGGTTAGGCATCAGGCCACGTGGACCGAGGATCTGACCCAGTTGACCTACAACGCGCATGGCATCCGGGGATGCGATCACTACGTCATAGTTCAAGTCGCCGCCTTTCATTTCGGCAGCCAGGTCGTCCATACCTACACGGTCAGCGCCGGCAGCCAGAGCGGCCTCAGCAGCTGGACCCTGGGTGAACACAGCAACGCGAACGGTCTTGCCAGTGCCGTGTGGCAGCACAGTAGCGCTACGAACAACCTGGTCAGATTTACGCGGATCTACACCCAGGTTTACAGCAACGTCAAACGACTCGCTGAACTTGACAGTCGACAGCTCAGCCAGCAGAGCAGCAGCATCTACAATGTTGTAGGCCTTGCCTGCTTCGATTTTGCCGGCGATAGCCTTTTGACGCTTGGTCAGCTTAGCCATTACACACCCTCCACGTTAAGGCCCATGCTACGAGCAGAACCGGCGATAGTACGCACGGCTGCATCCATATCAGCTGCAGTCAGATCCGCGTTTTTGGTTTTCGCGATTTCTTCCAGCTGAGCACGGGTAACAGTGCCAACCTTAACGGTGTTCGGACGAGCGGAACCGCTGGTCAGACCGGCCGCCTTCTTCAGCAGAACCGAAGCAGGGGTGGATTTGGTTTCGAAAGTGAAGCTACGGTCGCTGTAGACAGTGATGATCACTGGAGTCGGCAGACCTGCTTCAAGACCCTGAGTACGGGCGTTGAAAGCCTTGCAGAATTCCATGATGTTCACGCCGTGCTGACCCAGAGCAGGACCAACAGGTGGGCTTGGGTTAGCCTGAGCGGCCTTCACTTGCAGCTTGATGTAAGCGGTAATCTTCTTGGCCATGAGGCACTCCAATTACGGGTTCGAACGCCTCGAAAGGCTCCCCGGTTACTTGCGCGTTTATCCCAGTGACGACAAAACCCCACAGCCTAGGGCTGCGGGGTTGGGATGCTTGTTCAGTTAGACCTTTTCGACCTGACTGAACTCCAACTCTACCGGAGTAGAGCGACCGAAAATAAGCACTGCCACTTGGACACGGCTCTTTTCGTAGTTAACTTCTTCAACAGTGCCGTTAAAGTCAGCGAATGGGCCGTCAGTAACACGAACCACTTCACCTGGCTCAAACAAAGTCTTCGGCTTCGGCTTATCACTACCATCAGCCACACGACGCAGGATGGCTTCCGCCTCTTTGTCGGTAATTGGCGCAGGCTTGTCAGCGGTACCGCCAATAAAGCCCATCACCCGAGGAGTATCCTTGACCAAGTGCCAGGTACCCTCATTCATATCCATCTGAACCAGCACGTAACCTGGGAAGAACTTACGCTCGCTTTTGCGCTTCTGGCCATTACGCATTTCAACCACTTCTTCAGTGGGAACCAGAATCTCGCCGAAGCCATCTTCCATGCCAGCCAGCTTTACGCGCTCGATCAGCGAGCGCATCACATGCTTCTCGTAACCCGAGTAAGCATGCACAACATACCAACGCTTAGCCACGGGACACCCTTAGCCGACAATCAAGGAAACAAGCCAACCGAGCAGGGAATCAAGACCCCACAACAGCAACGCCATAACCAGAACAACAGCCACCACAATCAGGGTGGTCTGCGTGGTTTCTTGGCGAGTTGGCCACACGACTTTACGAATCTCGGTACGAGCTTCCTTAACCAGCACAAAGAAAGACTTGCCCTTCGCAGTCTGCAGGCCTACAAAGGCAGCTACAGCAGCAATGACAAGCAATGCGAGTACACGGTACAGGATCGGCGAAGCAGAGTAATACTGATTGCCAACAACGCCAACAACCACCAAAGCGACAACTACAAGCCACTTGAGCAGATCGAAGCGAGAGCCTTGAGCTTCAGCTTTAGGAGTCATCTATGAAGATCCTGTGAAAAGAAAGCCAGACACACCGAGTGAATCTGGCAGGTCAGGAGGGAATCGAACCCCCAACCTACGGTTTTGGAGACCGTCGCTCTGCCAATTGAGCTACTGACCTAAAACAAAATCAGGCCGACCATTATGCCGGCCCGAAAAATACATTACAACCGCTTATTCGATGATTTTAGCTACGACGCCAGCGCCAACGGTACGACCGCCTTCACGGATAGCGAAACGCAGACCGTCTTCCATCGCGATGGTTTTGATCAGGGTAACAGTCATCTGAATGTTGTCACCTGGCATTACCATTTCAACGCCTTCTGGCAGCTCGCAGTTACCAGTCACGTCAGTAGTACGGAAGTAGAACTGTGGACGGTAGCCTTTGAAGAACGGAGTGTGACGGCCGCCTTCTTCCTTGCTCAGAACGTAAACTTCTGCGGTGAACTTGGTGTGCGGCTTAACCGAACCCGGCTTGACCAGAACCTGACCACGCTCAACGTCGTCACGCTTGGTACCACGCAGCAGAACGCCGCAGTTCTCGCCAGCACGACCTTCGTCGAGCAGCTTGCGGAACATTTCAACACCCGTGCAGGTGGAAACGGTAGTGTCACGCAGACCAACGATTTCCAGCGGATCCTGAACGCGAACGATACCGCGCTCGATACGACCAGTCACAACAGTACCGCGACCCGAGATCGAGAACACGTCTTCGATTGGCATCAGGAACGGCTTGTCGATCATACGAACTGGTTCTGGGATGTAGCTGTCCAGAGTTTCAACCAGCTTCTTGACGGCAGTGGTGCCCATCTCGTTGTCGTCTTTGCCTTCCAGCGCCATACGAGCCGAACCAATGATGATTGGAGTGTCATCGCCCGGGAAGTCGTAGGTGGACAGCAGGTCGCGAACTTCCATCTCAACCAGTTCCAGCAGCTCAGCGTCGTCTACCAGGTCAGCCTTGTTCAGGAAAACCACGATGTACGGAACGCCTACCTGACGGGACAGCAGGATGTGCTCACGGGTTTGCGGCATCGGACCATCAGCGGCCGAACAAACCAGAATAGCGCCGTCCATTTGAGCAGCACCGGTGATCATGTTCTTCACATAGTCAGCGTGACCTGGGCAGTCAACGTGAGCGTAGTGACGGATCAGCGAGTTGTACTCAACGTGTGCGGTGTTGATGGTGATACCGCGAGCTTTTTCTTCTGGAGCGCTGTCGATCTTGTCGAATTCAACTACGGCCGAACCGAAAACTTCGGAGCAAACGCGAGTCAGAGCAGCGGTCAGAGTGGTTTTACCGTGGTCAACGTGACCAATGGTCCCAACGTTGACGTGGGGCAGGGAACGATCAAATTTTTCCTTAGCCATCGATATCACCCTCAACAGAAGAAATTAGACAAACAATATCAGCCATTAAAACAAAGGCAGATATTTTCATATCTGCCTTGTTATATGGAGCTCTTGAGCGGATTTGAACCGCTGACCTCACCCTTACCAAGGGTGTGCTCTACCAACTGAGCTACAAGAGCGTAACACTTTGCACAACCTGCAAACTTGGAGCGGGTAGCGGGAATCGAACCCGCATCATCAGCTTGGAAGGCTGAGGTTCTACCACTAAACTATACCCGCGGAGCTTGCAGCTCACGCTAAAAATGGTGGAGGGGGAAGGATTCGAACCTTCGAAGTCGTAGACGTCAGATTTACAGTCTGATCCCTTTGGCCGCTCGGGAACCCCTCCTAAGCGAGCCGGCATTCTATACTATGCCGACCTTCTGTCAAGCATTTTCTCATTAAAAACCTGAGGTTAGCTGCGTTGACATCGCTCCGCTTTGACAACCTGTTTAGGTGTTCGCTGTGGAGCGGGCGCCATTCTATGCAAACTATTCCAACGGTGCAACCCCCTCGCACAGCATTATTTTATGTTTTAACTCATTGAATTCCTTGGAAAGGTTTTGCAACTGGGCATCCCCTAACAAACGCTGGCTTTCGGGCGCGATGCGCAGCCAGTAACCGGGCTCGGTGAGATCCTTTTGCGAAGGTTGAGCCCTTACGTTCATGGCTACTAGCCGCTGCTGCAGCGCAGAAATAGCCTCCTCTCGAGCCAAGCCACCCAAGAACAGGCAATCCTGCCCTGTGCGTCGTGCACCCTGCCCCACTCCGGATTCATCACTAGCCTCACTCAGCAAGCGAATGTCTTGCTGGGATCCACGGTACATGCTGAGTGGCGTGACATCTTTTGCTCGCAAGGGCGCTTCCTGCTGATGCCAGACGTAATAGAACACATTGAGAACAACCAGCAGCAGGAACAACCAACGCATACAAACCTCAAGATAAGGGACACGCCATCGCCAACCCCACAAAGACCAGATCCGGGACGACTCGGGCATCAGGCACGACATCCGCAACCAAACCTGCGTCGCCACCTGTAATAAAGACGGTAAAGCGCTCACCCCAATAGGATCGAGCCATTTCCATTTGGGTCAACACGAACCCCCTCAACATCAACGAGCACCCCCGCTCCACCGCCTCAACGGTGCTCCGCCCAGGAGCATGACTCGTCAGAGCCCGCTCGGCAGCCAAATCTCCATAACGGATATTCCGAGTATGTGTGCGAAGTTGATTTCGCATCAATGGCATCCCCGGACAAATGAATCCCCCCTGGTGCTCACCGTCGGCATTAATGAAGTCTGCCGTCACAGCAGTGCCGAAATCCAGAATCAGACAAGCACCTGCGGCCAGGTGGAAACCACCGAGCATTGCCAGCCAGCGATCCAGCCCCAGACGCTCATAGTCGTCATAGCCATTTTTGACACCGGACATTTCATTGGCCGGCTTCGCACACACTACAGAGAGGGCGAACGTCTGCTCAAGAATCCGAGTCAGAGCGGCAGTCTCCTCACTAGTTCTGACACTGACCAAGCGACAGTTACGTAGCGACAGGCCGCCCAATGCACAGAGACTATCCACCAGGGCCTGATCCGAGTCGACCACTCCTTCTGCGAAAAGACCTTCGGCGGCAGCATTCAATACCCGCCACTTGATGAAGCTGTTTCCACAGTCGAGCTCAAGAATCATCACGCAACCTCAGACTGAGCTCACCACCGCTAAATACTTTTTCCACGCCATCCACCTTCAGGCGCAGCGCACCTTGACTATCAATACCGAGCACCACGCCTTCTATATGATTAGCGCCGGCAATCAACGAAACCGAGCGACCTTGCCACATATGGTCCTTTTGCCACTCATCCTGGAGAGCTGAAAAGCCATCCACCTGATGGCGATGGATATAGCTGCGCAGTTGCTCGCTTAGCTCCGCCACCAATACATTACGATCACAGCTTTTGCCCGTCTCGAGTCGAATTGACGTCCATTGCTGATCGACCTCCTCAGCAACCTGCATATTCACGTTAATGCCTATCCCCAGCACCACGTGACAAACATCTGCTGGATCCCCTACGAGCTCCAGAAGAATACCGGCAATTTTCTTGTTTCCGACCAATACGTCGTTGGGCCACTTCAATCCAGCGCCAGACACTCCCAGCTTTCGCAAGGAATGCAGGACCGCCAGACCGACCACAAGACTCAGCCCCTCAAGCTGGCGCATGCCGCCTTCAATACGCAGGACCAAGCTGTAATAGAGATTTTCAGCAAAGGGACTTATCCACTTGCGCCCCCTGCGTCCTCGACCGGAAATTTGTCGCTCTGCCAAGACCAGGAACGGCGCCGTGCGACCTTGATTGATCGCGCGTAACGCTTCTCCATTGGTGGAGTCAATGGAGTCAAAGACTGTCATAGGCCAAACCGGGGCCAAGGCACCAATACTCAGAGGATCGAGTAGCGTCAGGGGAGCAGCCAGTTGGTAGCCTCGACCCCGGACCTTATTGATGGACAACCCTAGCTCAGCCTCAAGATGCTGAAGCTGCTTCCATACAGCACTTCGACTGATGCCCAGGGCAACCCCAAGAGCCTGACCAGAATGGAATCGACCATCCTTTAAAAGATTCAACAACGTCAGCATGCAGGTCTCGCCTCACAATGAGGCCCGAATAATAGCCATGAGGCGGCCGATTGCATAGAAATCAAGCAAACCACTTTCCTGCGGGCAAAACAAAACCCCAACTGCTTTCGCAATTGGGGTTTCGGAATTTAATCTTGACGATGACCTACTCTCACATGGGGAAACCCCACACTACCATCGGCGATGCATCGTTTCACTTCTGAGTTCGGGATGGGATCAGGTGGTTCCAACGCTCTATGGTCGTCAAGAAATTCGGTGTGCCGACTCGTCTTTCGACGCTTCAGCAAATTGGGTATGCGATAGTTTGTGTGTTTCTCTCGAACTTTCGGTTCGTTTCGTCTTCACACACCGCAATCTGGTGACCTTTCGCTTTTCAGCTCAAAGCCTGCAAATTGCTTGGGTGTTATATGGTCAAGCCTCACGGGCAATTAGTATTGGTTAGCTCAACGCCTCACAGCGCTTACACACCCAACCTATCAACGTCGTAGTCTTCGACGGCCCTTCAGGGAACTCAAGGTTCCAGTGAGATCTCATCTTGAGGCAAGTTTCCCGCTTAGATGCTTTCAGCGGTTATCTTTCCCGAACATAGCTACCCGGCAATGCCACTGGCGTGACAACCGGAACACCAGAGGTTCGTCCACTCCGGTCCTCTCGTACTAGGAGCAGCCCCTCTCAAATCTCAAACGTCCACGGCAGATAGGGACCGAACTGTCTCACGACGTTCTAAACCCAGCTCGCGTACCACTTTAAATGGCGAACAGCCATACCCTTGGGACCGGCTTCAGCCCCAGGATGTGATGAGCCGACATCGAGGTGCCAAACACCGCCGTCGATATGAACTCTTGGGCGGTATCAGCCTGTTATCCCCGGAGTACCTTTTATCCGTTGAGCGATGGCCCTTCCATACAGAACCACCGGATCACTAAGACCTACTTTCGTACCTGCTCGACGTGTCTGTCTCGCAGTCAAGCGCGCTTTTGCCTTTATACTCTACGACCGATTTCCGACCGGTCTGAGCGCACCTTCGTACTCCTCCGTTACTCTTTAGGAGGAGACCGCCCCAGTCAAACTACCCACCATACACTGTCCTCGATCCGGATAACGGACCTGAGTTAGAACCTCAAAGTTGCCAGGGTGGTATTTCAAGGATGGCTCCACGCGAACTGGCGTCCACGCTTCAAAGCCTCCCACCTATCCTACACAAGCAAATTCAAAGTCCAGTGCAAAGCTATAGTAAAGGTTCACGGGGTCTTTCCGTCTAGCCGCGGATACACTGCATCTTCACAGCGATTTCAATTTCACTGAGTCTCGGGTGGAGACAGCGCCGCCATCGTTACGCCATTCGTGCAGGTCGGAACTTACCCGACAAGGAATTTCGCTACCTTAGGACCGTTATAGTTACGGCCGCCGTTTACCGGGGCTTCGATCAAGAGCTTCGCGTTAGCTAACCCCATCAATTAACCTTCCGGCACCGGGCAGGCGTCACACCCTATACGTCCACTTTCGTGTTTGCAGAGTGCTGTGTTTTTAATAAACAGTCGCAGCGGCCTGGTATCTTCGACCGGCATGAGCTTACGGAGCAAGTCCTTCACCCTCACCGGCGCACCTTCTCCCGAAGTTACGGTGCCATTTTGCCTAGTTCCTTCACCCGAGTTCTCTCAAGCGCCTTGGTATTCTCTACCCAACCACCTGTGTCGGTTTGGGGTACGGTTCCTGGTTACCTGAAGCTTAGAAGCTTTTCTTGGAAGCATGGCATCAACCACTTCGTCACCCAAAGGGTAACTCGTCATCAGCTCTCGGCCTTAAGATCCCGGATTTACCTAAGATCTCAGCCTACCACCTTAAACTTGGACAACCAACGCCAAGCTGGCCTAGCCTTCTCCGTCCCTCCATCGCAATAACCAGAAGTACAGGAATATTAACCTGTTTTCCATCGACTACGCTTTTCAGCCTCGCCTTAGGGACCGACTAACCCTGCGTCGATTAACGTTGCGCAGGAAACCTTGGTCTTTCGGCGTGGGTGTTTTTCACACCCATTGTCGTTACTCATGTCAGCATTCGCACTTCTGATACCTCCAGCAAGCTTCTCAACTCACCTTCACAGGCTTACAGAACGCTCCTCTACCGCATCACTTGCGTGATACCCGTAGCTTCGGTGTATGGTTTGAGCCCCGTTACATCTTCCGCGCAGGCCGACTCGACTAGTGAGCTATTACGCTTTCTTTAAAGGGTGGCTGCTTCTAAGCCAACCTCCTAGCTGTCTAAGCCTTCCCACATCGTTTCCCACTTAACCATAACTTTGGGACCTTAGCTGACGGTCTGGGTTGTTTCCCTTTTCACGACGGACGTTAGCACCCGCCGT
>NZ_CM165965.1:5605000-6261702 GCF_056821665.1 Pseudomonas sp. AK-TSAG1-1
CTGCTCGCCGCAAGTGGAATCGCCGCCCTTCTCAGCCTGGCGCTCCTGGTATTCCCTTCCAGTGATGTTGAAGCGAAAAAGACGACCCTGAGTCTTGAACTGGAAAGTCCTGCTGAACAACTGACACAAGATCAAGACGCTGCTGATGCGGCTCAAGCCACAAATGAGCCCGTTGCCTCGCCATTTGCCCAGATCGAAAACACTGACGAAAACACCCCGCAAACCGCTGAAACGGCACCAGCGCCGGCTCCCGCTGCTGAAAAACCAAAGGCTCCCGGCCATCGGGAAGTGATCGTTGCCAAGGGCGACACGCTGTCCACCCTGTTTGAAAAGGTGGGCCTGCCAGCTGCAGCCGTCCATGACGTACTGGCCAGCGATAAACAAGCCAAACAGTTCAGCCAACTCAAGCACGGCCAGAAGCTCGAGTTCGAATTGAACCCGCAAGGCCAACTGACCAGCCTGCACAGCAAGGTCAGTGACGTGGAAACCATCACCCTGACCAAGAATGACAAGGGATATGCGTTCAACCGGGTCACCGCCAAACCTACCGTTCGCACCGCTTACGTCCACGGCGTCATCAATAGCTCGCTGTCACAATCCGCCGCTCGCGCCGGTCTCTCCCATAGCCTGACCATGGACATGGCCAGCGTCTTCGGCTACGACGTCGACTTCGCGCAGGACATCCGCCAGGGCGACGAATTCGACGTGATCTACGAGCAGAAAGTGGTCAACGGCAAAGCCGTCGGCACCGGTCCGATTCTGTCTGCGCGCTTCACCAACCGCGGCAAGACCTACACCGCCGTGCGCTACACCAACAAACAAGGCAACAGCAGCTATTACACCGCCGATGGCAACAGCATGCGCAAGGCGTTCATCCGCACGCCGGTGGACTTCGCCCGCATCAGCTCGAAGTTCTCCATGGGTCGCAAACACCCGATCCTCAACAAGATCCGCGCCCACAAAGGCGTCGATTACGCAGCGCCACGCGGCACGCCAATCAAGGCTGCCGGTGACGGCAAAGTGCTGCTGGCCGGGCGTCGCGGCGGCTACGGCAACACCGTGATCATTCAACACGGCAACACCTACCGCACCTTGTATGGCCACATGCAGGGCTTCGCCAAAGGCGTGAAGACAGGTGGCACGGTCAAGCAAGGCCAGGTAATCGGCTACATTGGCACCACCGGCCTGTCCACCGGCCCACACTTGCACTATGAGTTCCAGGTCAATGGCGTCCACGTCGACCCACTGGGCCAGAAGTTGCCGATGGCCGATCCGATTGCCAAGTCAGAACGTGCACGCTTCCTTGCGCAGAGCCAGCCGCTGATGGCGCGTATGGACCAAGAGAAGGCCACCATGCTGGCCTCGAGCAAGCGTTAAGCCATGGCCCTTTATATCGGTGTGATGTCCGGAACCAGCCTCGATGGACTGGACATCGCGCTGATCGAGCAGACCCAGGCGATCAAGCTGGTCGCCACACACTACATCCCAATGCCTGACACCCTGCGCACTGAGCTCTTGAGCTTGTGCGCCAGCGGCCCTGACGAAATAGCCCGCTCGGCGATTGCCCAGCACCATTGGGTGACACTCGCCGCACAGGGTATCCATACCCTCCTCGACCAGCAGCAGCTCAAGCCTGAAGCCATTCGCGCCATTGGCAGCCATGGCCAAACCATTCGTCATGAGCCGGCACGTGGCTTCACGGTACAGATAGGCAATCCTGCGCTGCTCACAGAGCTGACCGGTATCACTGTCGTCAGTGATTTCCGTAGCCGCGATGTCGCCGCCGGCGGTCAGGGCGCCCCTTTAGTGCCTGCGTTCCACGAGGCTTTGTTCGAAGAGCGTACCGGTAACCGTGCGGTCTTGAATGTCGGCGGTTTCAGCAATCTCAGTCTGATTGAACCGACCAGGCCTGTAGCCGGTTTCGACTGCGGCCCGGGGAATGTGCTGATGGATGCCTGGATTCACCAGCAACGCGGCGAGAACTATGATCGCAACGGCCAGTGGGCAGCCACCGGCACTGTCGAACCCACACTGCTGGAAGCCCTGCTCAGCGACCCGTTCTTCGTCACCAAAGGCCCGAAAAGCACTGGCCGCGAAGTGTTCAACCTGCCTTGGCTGGAACAACATCTCTCAAAACTGCCGACCTTTGCGGCGCAAAACGTCCAGGCTACGCTGCTGGAGTTGACGGCACTGACCATCGTCGAGTCGCTGCAAAGCGCTCAAGCCGACACCCGGGAAATGCTGGTCTGCGGTGGTGGCGCGCACAATGCCACGCTGATGAAACGCCTGGCGGATCTACTGCCGAATGCAATCGTTGCCAGTACTGCCAGCCACGGCGTCGATCCAGACTGGGTCGAGGCCATGGCCTTCGCCTGGCTGGCTCATTGCTGCCTCGAAGGCATAGCCGCCAACCGCCCGAGTGTCACCGGCGCAAGAGGCTTGCGCGTACTTGGTGCGATCTACCCTAACTAAGCAAAACGCAGACAACAAAAAACGCCGCAGAACCGTAGGGCTCTGCGGCGTTTTGTTGTGTGTAACGCAGTGCGATCAGATCGAGAACGAAGAACCGCAACCACAGGTCGTGGTGGCGTTCGGGTTCTTGATCACGAAGCGCGAACCCTCCAGACCTTCCTGGTAGTCGACTTCGGCACCGGCCAGGTACTGGAAGCTCATCGGATCGACCACCAGGCTCACGCCTTCGCGCTCGACGATGGTGTCGTCCTCGGCCACATCTTCATCGAAGGTGAAACCGTACTGAAACCCTGAACAACCGCCGCCCGTAACGAATACGCGCAGCTTCAAGCGATCATTCCCCTCTTCATCGACCAGGCTCTTCACCTTGTGCGCAGCACCTTGGGTGAATTGCAAAGCCGTGGGGGTGAAGGATTCGACGCTCATGCTGACTATCTCCCGGCGTTACGCCGCCATAATGCGTGATGACGCGCATTATCCGCTTGTCCTAGAAAATCGGTCAACTATTGTTACGGTATATCAATAAACCCGACCAACTGCCCAAAATGCAAAAAGGCCCGTTTAACGGGCCTTTTTGCTGTGTTGCCGAAAGTGTTACGGCAGCATACCGGCGTGGGAAAGGCCGAAGCGCTCATCCAGGCCAAACAGGATGTTCATGTTCTGCACTGCCTGACCCGACGCACCTTTGACCAGGTTGTCGATCACCGACAGCACCACCACCAGGTCGCCATCCTGCGGACGGTGAACCGCGATGCGGCAGACGTTGGCGCCACGCACGCTACGGGTTTCCGGATGGCTGCCGGCCGGCATCACATCGACGAACGGCTCGTTGGCATAACGCTTTTCAAACAGCGCCTGCAGATCCACCGAACGATCGACCACGGTCGCGTAGAGCGTGGAGTGAATGCCACGGATCATCGGAGTCAGGTGCGGCACGAAGGTCAGACCGACGTCTTTACCGGCGGCGCGGCGCAGGCCCTGACGAATTTCCGGCAGGTGACGGTGACCTTTCACCGCGTAAGCCTTCATGCTTTCCGACGTCTCGGAGTACAGCGAACCTACCGCCGCGCCACGACCGGCGCCGCTGACACCGGATTTGCAGTCGGCGATCAGGCGCGAAGTATCGGCCAGACCCGCCTCAAGCAGTGGCAGGAAACCCAGCTGAGTAGCGGTTGGATAGCAACCCGGAACGGCGATCAGGCGCGCCTTCTTGATCTGCTCGCGATTGACTTCCGGCAGCCCGTAGACCGCTTCGTCCAGCAGCGCCGGCGCGCCGTGCGGCTGGCCGTACCACTTGGCCCACTCTTCAGCGTCCTGCAGACGGAAGTCGGCCGACAGGTCGATGACCTTGGTACCCGCTGCCAGCAATTCACCGGCCAACGCATGGGCGACACCGTGCGGGGTAGCGAAGAACACCACGTCGCAGGCGCCAAGGGTCTTGATGTCCGGCACGCTGAACGCGAGGCCATCGTAGTGGCCGCGCAGGTTCGGATACATGTCAGCCACAGCCAGACCGGCCTCGGATCGGGAAGTGATCACTACCACTTCTGCCTGCGGATGCTGTGCCAACAGACGCAGCAGTTCGACACCGGTGTAACCCGTGCCGCCGACGATACCGACCTTGACCATAAACCTGCCCTCAACGAACCCACTGGAAAGCCGTCGATAATAGGGGCCGCGCGCGCCTGCGACAACCGTCAAGGTGACGTGCGGACGCTCAAGCCTCTACTATCCCGGCTACCGTGAACCTGGGAATAACCAAAAATGCTCTATCTATGGATCAAAGCGTTTCATATCGTCAGCATCGTGTGCTGGTTTGCCGGGCTGTTCTACCTGCCGCGGCTGTTCGTTTATCACGCGCAAAGCGAAGACGCGATCAGCAAGGAACGCTTCAGTACCATGGAGCGCAAGCTGTATCGCGGCATCATGGGCCCGGCAATGATCGCCACGCTGATTTTCGGCGGCTGGCTGATCTACCTCAATCCAGGCATCTTCAGCATGGGCGGCTGGATTCACGCCAAGCTGACCCTGGTGGTGTTGCTGATCGGTTATCACCACATGTGCGGCGCGCAGGTAAAACGTTTCGCCCGTGGCGAGAACACCCGCAGCCATGTCTTTTATCGCTGGTTCAATGAAGTGCCGGTTCTGATATTGCTGGCTATCGTAATTCTGGTCGTGGTCAAGCCGTTCTAACTTCAACAGGCACCACACTTCGGGGGATTTCCAATGTCGCTGCCCGCTCTACTCGAACAACGTCTGCGTCTGCCCGTCGTGGCGGCGCCGATGTTCCTGATTTCCAACCCGCAGCTGGTGCTCGCCTGCTGCCGTAACGGCGTGGTCGGCAGCTTTCCGGCCCTGAACCAGCGCGAAAGCAGTGGTTTCAAAGCCTGGCTGGAACAGATCGAAGCGGGACTGGCGACGCTGGATAACCCCGCGCCGTATGCAGTGAACCTGATCGTGCACAACAGCAACCCGCGCCTGCAGGCGGACCTGAACATCTGCGTCGAGCACAAGGTGCCGATTGTCATCACCAGCCTCGGTGCGGTGAAGGAATTGGTCGACGCCGTTCACAGCTATGGCGGTCTGGTGTTCCACGACGTAACCACCCGCCGCCATGCCGAGAAAGCGGCCGAGGCCGGGGTCGATGGCTTGATCGCCGTAGCGGCGGGCGCCGGTGGCCATGCCGGCACCTGGAGCCCGTTTGCACTGATCGCCGAGATCCGCGAGTTCTTCGATAAAACCCTGCTGCTTGCAGGATGTCTTAACCACGGCCATGAGATTCTTGCCGCGCAGCTGCTCGGCGCGGATCTGGCCTACTTCGGCACGCGATTTATCGGCACCACCGAAAGCCATGCGCCTGACGCTTACAAGCAGATGCTGCTGACAGCCAAGGCAGCGGACATCATTCATACTCCTGCGGTCTCTGGGGTGCCGGCCAGCTTCATGCGCCAAAGCCTGCAAGCGGCAGGTTTCGACATGGCCGCGCTGCAAGGCAAGGGCGAGGTCAATTTCGGCGACAAGCTCAAACCGATCAACGATGAAGCCAAGGCCTGGAAGACCGTGTGGTCCGCCGGCCAGGGCGTGGGGCAAATCGACGACTTGCCGAGTGTGGATCAGTTGATCGCCCGACTCGATGCGGAATATCGTCAGGCACTGGAACGCGCAGCGCAGTTGCCGAAACACTGGCCGCGCTGAGAAAAACCAGGCCAGTCGCCAACCGACTGGCCTTACAATCCGACCTTCAATTCATTCGCGACAAGGATGCCTCGGCCATGAGCGAACCCCGTTACAAGATCGTTTTCGACGGTGCTCTACAGCCCGGTGTCGATCTCACCACTGCCAAGCTCAATCTGGCGGCCCTGTTCAAAAGCGATGTCGCCGGCGTCGAGCGTCTGTTCAACGGCAATACCATCGCCCTCAAACACGACCTGTCCCACAGTGACGCCCAGACCTATCTACAGGCACTGAGCAAGACCGGGATCGAGGCGCGGATCGAAGCCGAAACCGCAATTGAGCTGAACCTGGCGGACGTGCACGAACACCCGACCACCTCTGCAGAACCGGACTCCCCCTACGCACCACCGCGCGCCAACGTTGGCGAGCACCTGCCGGCATTCGCTACGCTCAAGCCATTCAGTGTCGAAGGACGTATCGGTCGCCTGCGCTTCCTCGCCTGGACGATGGTGTTGAGCCTGGTGACCCTGCCGATCGTTGGCGTGTTCGCACTGATCGGTCTCGGCCTGGTCAGCGGCGACTCCACCACAGGCCTGATCATCGGCGGGATTTTTGCGTTCTTCCTATTCCTCGGCTTCATCATTGTCAGCATCCTGTTCAGCGTGCAGCGCCTGCACGACATCGGCTGGTCCGGCTGGCTGTGGTTGCTGAACCTGGTGCCCTTCGTGGGCAGCTTCTTCCCGCTGGTAATCATGGTCGTGCCGGGCAACACCGGCGCCAACCGCTATGGCCCGCCACCGCCACCCAACAGCACCGCGGTCAAGGTCCTGTGCTCGCTGTGGATCGTGTTCTTCGCACTGGTATTTGCCGGCGGCATGCTGGGCGGCATCTCGGCCATTCAGCAGGAATATGAGACCAACCTTGAGAGCAGCTATGAAAGCGGTTCGGTCACCACCGATGAAGTCGAGGTAGAGACCGCACCCGCGGCGAATTCGGTGGATGATGCAGCCGAAGCGGCTCCGGCCCCTGTAGACTCTGCGAAAGAATGAACAACGCTCCCCGCCGTGACACCTGCGTCGCTGGCGCGGAGCTGTTGCGATGGAGAATTGCATGACCCGTTACGCTCTGATCACTGGTGCCTCCAGCGGCATCGGCCTGGCCATGGCCGAAGCCCTGGCCCGGCGCGGCCGCAGCCTGATTCTGGTGGCCCGACAGCGTGATCAGCTGGAAAGTATCGCAATCGAACTGACCCAGCGCTTTGGCGTGGAGGTCTTGTTCCGTGCCTGCGACCTCGGCGAGCCTTTGCGCCTGTCCGGCTTCCTGCTGGAACTGGAAGAAGGCGATCGACAGATCGATCTGTTGGTCAACTGCGCCGGCATCGGCACCTGCGGCCCGTTTCTGGCTCAGGACTGGATGACCGAGCAGGACCTGATCGAAGTGAACATCCTCGCCCTCACCCGCCTGTGCCACGCCATTGGCAACAGCATGGCACTGCAGGGCGGCGGGCAGATTCTGAATGTTGCCTCGGTGGCGGCGTTCAATCCCGGCCCGTGGATGAGCACCTACTACGCCAGCAAGGCTTACGTATTGCACTTCTCCGAAGCCCTGCGAGTTGAGCTCAAACAGAGCGCGGTCAAGGTGTCGGTGCTCTGCCCCGGCCCGACCCGCACTGCGTTTTTCCGCACCGCGCAACTCAACAGCGACAAACTCAAGGACAGCAAGCTATTGATGAGTCCCGAGGAAGTCGCGCTCTACACCGTGCGTGCGCTGGAGAAAAACCGCGCAATCATCATTCCTGGACGGCGCAACCGCTGGTTCGCCTTCCTGCCGCGCCTCGGATCGCGCTGGCTCAACCGCACCATCGTCGGCATGGTCAACAAGGCTTACTGCCCGCGCTGAACTGTCCTACGGCAAAACACTGGGCGGGGTCATTTCCCATGAGTACACTCAGGCCAGCCCACACAACGGAGAAAACAGCAGTGGATACTCTGTTCACCAAGATCATCAACCGGGAGATCCCGGCCAAGATCATCTACGAGGACGACCAGGTTCTGGCGTTCCACGACATCGCCCCACAGGCACCCGTGCATTTTCTGGTGATCCCGAAGAAACCGGTGCGCACCCTCAATGACCTGACAGAAGACGACAAGGCACTGGCCGGGCACATCCTGTTCACTGCCCAGCGCCTGGCGCTGGAACTGGGCTGCGAGGAAGGTTTCCGGGTGGTGATGAACTGCAATGAAAAAGGTGGGCAGACCGTCTATCACATTCATATGCACGTACTGGGTCAGCGCCAGATGAACTGGCCACCGGGCTGATTCAGCGGAAATCCTGTGGGAGCGGGCTTGCTCGCGAAGCGGATTGTCTGGCAATGAGATTTTGAATGTGCCGGCGTCTTCGCGAGCAAGCCCGCTCCCACCCAGAGCATGAACGCACGCCCCCTATACCGTGCGGCAAATGACCCAGCGCAAACCTTCCCCGGCCGATTCGGTTAAACTGGCGGTCGAGATTTTTCCCGGAGGTCAGCATGACTACCCAACGTCACTACTCGCCGATTGACCGTCTTCTGCTGCAAGCCGATGCCGCGATGCGTACCCTGCTGCCCTTCAGCGGCCAGCCTTACCGTCCGTCGCCCGCTATCGTGCAGCCTGAAGTGCAGATGAGCGACGAGAACACCCGTCACGTTGCCGGCCTGATGCGCATCAACCATACCGGTGAAGTCTGTGCCCAAGCGCTGTACCAAGGGCAGGCGCTGACCGCCAAGTTGCCGCAGGTGCGTGCAGCCATGGAGCACGCTGCCGAAGAAGAAATCGATCATCTGGTGTGGTGCGAGCAGCGCATTCATCAGCTAGGCAGCCACACCAGCGTGCTCAATCCGCTGTTCTACGGCATGTCGTTCGGCATTGGCGCTGTGGCCGGCTTGATCAGCGACAAGGTCAGCCTCGGTTTCGTCGCGGCCACCGAGCATCAGGTGTGCAAGCACTTGAACGAACACCTTGAGCAATTGCCGGCCGAGGACGAGAAGTCCCGGGCGATTCTGCAGCAGATGCGCATCGATGAAGAACATCATGCGGAGAGTGCACTGGATGCCGGTGGTTTCCGTTTTCCGGCGCCGGTGAAATTCGGGATGAGCCTGTTGGCCAAGGTCATGACCAAGAGCACCTACAGGATCTGACTTTGGCGCTGTCTGGCGCAGCCCCTACAGGTTCTGCATTTCGGCAATAAAAAAGGCGACTACCGCAAAGTAGTCGCCTTTTTTGTGCTTTGAAATCTTACGCCGGCATATTGCGTGCGTAGAAGATTTCGAGCATTTCGTGCTTCACCCGCTCGGTCACCTGAGCGCGTTGCTCAGGGGACAGATTGCTGGTGGCGTCGCCGAACAGGTAGTTATCCAGTTCGAAGTTCTTCAGCAGCATTTTGGTGTGAAACAGGTTTTCCTGGTACACGTTCACGTCGGTCATCTGGTACGCGTCGCGGGTGTCTTCGGAAAGGTAGTTCTGGATCGAGTTGATCTCGTGGTCGATGAAGTGCTTGTTGCCTTCAACGTCACGGGTGAAGCCGCGCACACGGTAATCCACGGTCACGATGTCCGAATCGAACTGGTGAATGAGGAAGTTGAGCGCTTTAAGCGGTGAAATGACACCACAGGTCGACACGTCGATGTCCACACGGAAAGTCGCAATACCGGCGTCCGGATGGATTTCCGGGTAGGTATGCACCGTGATGTGGCTCTTGTCGAGGTGGGCAAGGATGATTTCGGGCAATGGACCCGGGGACTCTTCGATCTGGCTGTCAGTCGGGGTCACCGGCTCTTCCGAGATCAGAATCGTGACGCTGGCACCCTGAGGCTCATAATTCTGACTGGCAATGTTCAGAATGTTGGCACCAATGATTTCGACAACTTCCGTGAGGATCTGCGTCAGGCGTTCGGCGTTGTACTCTTGATTGATGTACTCGACGTAAGCCTGCTGGTCTTGCGGGGTTTCCGCGTAGCAGATGTCATAGATGTTGAAGCTCAAGGTCTTTGTCAGGTTATTGAACCCGTGGAGCTTGAGTTTGCTTTTCACCGTTAAAAACTCTCTATGTATGCGGCGCAGCCGCGTGATCAAGCATGCCCGTCAAGTGCGAACAACGCACCTGCGTAGGACGGTTAACACCTCTTCGCGATGGCGATTTTGGTTATCTGTTCAGGCGGATGACCCGTCGGTTGACCGATCACTGCCCTGAAAAAAGTGGCGCATTATGCAGACGTCAGCGAGGGATCGCCAGAGTCTGCACTGCTTTTATGATAGTTGAATGTCGGTTCAACCGAGTTCGACGATTTCATAATCGTGAGTGATCGCCACACCGGCCGCGCCGAGCATGATCGAGGCCGAGCAATACTTCTCGGCAGACAGTTCGATGGCGCGTTTGACCTGGGCTTCTTTCAGGCCACGGCCCTTGACCACAAAGTGCATGTGGATCTTGGTAAACACCTTCGGATCTTCGGTCGCACGCTCGGCGTCGAGGAACGCTTCGCAGCTTTCAACCGCCTGACGCGACTTCTTCAGGATGCTGACCACGTCGAAGTTGCTGCAACCGCCAACGCCCAGCAGGAGCATTTCCATCGGGCGAACACCCAGATTACGACCACCGGCGTCCGGCGGACCGTCCATGACCACGACATGACCGCTACCGGATTCGCCGAGGAACATGGCTTCGCCAGCCCATTGGATGCGTGCCTTCATCGCCAAGACTCCACTGTAGAAAAAAGGGTCGCCAGCTTAGCACAGGCCTTTGCTTTGACAGCGCACGCGGCTCTTAGGACGGAGCCCTTTGCAACGTAGGTAATTTCTCGAATTTTCGACGAAGTGTCTGGTAAGCTGGCGCCAATTCGCTGGCGCCAATTGTCAGCCTGTGTAGCGACCGCCTTCAGCGCCTCATAAAAAAATCAAACATCACCGTGCAGTCTTTTCGGGATACAACCATGGTTGCTATTACCCCCACACCCAAAATCAAGAACCTCGACAAGCTGTTGATGCATTGCCAGCGCCGTCGCCATGCGGCCAAGAGCAACATCATCTGTGCCGGCGATCGCTCGGACACGCTGTACTTCATCATCAAGGGTTCGGTAACCATCCTGATCGAGGATGACGACGGTCGCGAAATGATCATCGCCTATCTCAATGCCGGGGACTTCTTCGGTGAGCTGGGCCTGTTCGAACAAGCCGGCCAGGAGCAGGAACGCAGTGCCTGGGTGCGGGCCAAGGTCGAATGCGAAATCGCTGAAATCAGCTACGTGAAGTTCCGCGAATTGTCGCAGCAGGATCCTGACATTCTTTACGTCCTCAGCGGACAAATCGCACAACGCCTGCGCAATACCACGCGCAAGGTCGGCGACCTGGCATTTTTTGACGTTACCGGTCGCGTGGCTCGCTGCCTGCTGGAACTGTGCAAACAACCCGACGCGATGACCCACCCGGACGGCATGCAGATCAAGGTGACCCGTCAGGAGATAGGGCGGATTGTCGGTTGTTCGCGGGAGATGGTCGGTCGCGTGCTCAAGGATCTTGAAGAACGCAACCTGGTCGACGTGAAAGGCAAGACCATGGTGGTCTTCGGTACGCGCTAAGCGCGTAACGTCAGGCGCTGTAGACCTGCGCCAGCATCAAACGGAACAGCTCATCAAGACGCGCCAATGCATTTGGCGCGGCGAACTTCTCGTGCAGGGCAATGTGGCTTTCAGCCCGTACTCGTTGCGCCAGACCACAGGCCTGATTGAAGCGATTGACCGCCGCGACCATCGACTCACGCTCGTTATCTATCAGCATCGCCCCATGCACCAGCCCCACCGGGCGTTGACCACCCTGACTCTGGCGCCAGCGCTGGGCCGTGCCGACGATCTTGCGCCCATCGAGATTGACGTTGAAACGACCGTCGCAGAACGCACCGTCGATTTCACCCAGCGACGACGTGCCGCCCAACTCATCGAGCAATTCGCAGATCGGATCACACAGGCGCCGGTAGCCGGTTTCGATGCGGTTCAGATCGCCTTCGCTACGTGGCGGGGCATAGACCAACGCGATGTTGATGGTTGAAGCCGATTGCGGGACCGGTTCACCGCCAGTTTCACGCAGCAGCACCGGCCAGCCGGCAGCGGCGGAGATGTCGCAGGCATGCTCGAAACCGGGCAGGCGATTGAGACGGCGCGGCATGACCAGTGCGCGATCGCTGGGTTGCCAGAACAGCAGGCCGAATTCGGCGTCGCCGGCGCAGACCGAGGCCAGCAAATCCTGTTCGGCTTGCAGGCCGGCTTCGATGGTCAAGGAAGCTGGAGTCATAAAGAAGTCCGTTAGACGATCAGTCTGTGGTGAATCTTATGGCCTCTTCGCGAGCAAGCCCGCTCCCACATCGGGAATACATTCCTACTGTGGGAGCGAGCCTGCTCGCGAAGGGGTCGACTCGGTCTGACTGATTCAGTCGAGGGTCGAACCGCTGACCGGCACACCACGCTCCGGGAAGAACAGGCGCTGCAACTCGGTGCCCGGGCTTTCGGCACGCATGAACGCCTCACCCACCAGGAACGCGTAAACGTCGCTGATTTCCATCAGTTCGACATCGGCGCGGTTGAGGATGCCGCTCTCGGTGATCACCAGACGATCGCGTGGAATGCGCGGCAGCAGGTCGAGGGTGGTTTCCAGGCTGACGTCGAAGGTGTGCAGGTTACGGTTGTTGACCCCGACCAGTGGCGTGTCGAGGGTTTTCAGCGCGCGCTCCAGCTCATCGCCGTCGTGCACTTCCACCAGCACGTCGAGACCGACGCCTTTGGCGACCGAAGCCAGCTCGGCCATTTTCACGTCATCCAGCGCGGAGACGATCAACAGCACGCAGTCGGCGCCCAGTGCACGGGCTTCGACGATCTGGTAGGGATCGATCATGAAGTCTTTGCGGATCACCGGCAATTTGCACGCAGCGCGGGCCTGTTGCAGGTAGATGTCAGCGCCCTGGAAGTAATCGATATCGGTCAGCACCGACAGGCAGGTCGCCCCGCCCTTCTCGTAGCTCCTGGCGATGTCGGCGGGCACGAAGTTCTCGCGGATCACACCTTTGCTCGGCGAAGCCTTCTTGATTTCAGCGATCACCGCCGGTTGTTTCTTCTTGGCCTGCGCCAGCAATGCCTGGGCAAAACCACGGGGTGCATCGGCCGCCTTGGCCAGACTTTCCAGCTCGCTCAGGCTGACGCGAGCGCTACGCTCGGCGACTTCCTGGACTTTACGCGCCAGAATGTTTTCCAGAACCGTCGGTACACTCATCCCTCATTCTCCACTTTGAATACCGCGGTAAAGGCACCCAGCTCCTCAAGTTTTTCCCGAGCCAGACCGGTGTGCAGAGCGTCGTGCGCAAGCGCCACGCCTTCTTTCAGACTCGTGGCCAGGTCGGCGGCGTACAACGCGGCACCGGCATTGAGCACAATCATTTCAGCAGCTTTCTGGCCGTTTTCGGTTTTGCGCTTGCCCAGTGCATCACGGATCAGCGCCAGCGACGCTTCCGGACCTTCGACCGACAGGCCGTGCAGGCTCTGGCTCTTCATGCCCAGATCTTCCGGCTCCACCCAATACTCAGTGATCTCGTTATTTTTCAGCTCGGCAACATAAGTCGGCGCGGCCAGGCTGAATTCGTCCAGACCGTCCTTGGAGTGCACCACCAGCACGTGTTTGCTGCCCAGGCGCTGCAAGACTTCGGCCAATGGCCGGCACAAGGCCTGGGTGAACACGCCCACCACCTGATGTTTTACACCGGCCGGATTCGTAAGCGGGCCGAGCATGTTGAACAGCGTACGCAGGCCGAGATCGCGGCGCGGGCCGGCGGCGTACTTCATGGCTTTGTGATGGGTCTGGGCAAACATGAAACCGATGCCGACGTTGTCGATGCAACGGGCGACCTGTACCGGCGTCAGGTTCAGGTAGATGCCGGCAGCTTCGAGCAAATCGGCGCTGCCGCTCTTGCCCGATACCGCGCGGTTGCCGTGCTTGGCCACGGTGCAACCGGCTGCTGCGACAACAAAGGAAGAAGCGGTCGACACGTTGAAGATGTTCGCGCCGTCACCGCCGGTCCCGACCACGTCGACCACACCGTCGAGGGTCTTGAGTTCGACTTGATCGGCCAGTTCCCGCATCACCGACACCGCACCGACGATTTCGTCAATGCTCTCGCTCTTCATGCGCATGGCCATCATGAACGCGCCGATCTGCGCGTCGGTGCATTGGCCGGTCATGATTTCGCGCATCACATCGCGCATTTCTTCGGTGCTGAGATCGAGGTGCTCGACGATACGGCTCAGGGCTGTCTTGATATTCATGGAAGTCCTTAGCGCGTGCCGCCGGTTTGTTTGAGGAAGTTCGCAAACAGTTCATGACCCTGCTCGGTCAGAATCGACTCGGGGTGGAACTGTACGCCCTCAATGTTCAGAGTCTTGTGACGCAGGCCCATGATCTCGTCGACGCTGCCGTCATCGTGCTGGGTCCACGCGGTCAGCTCCAGGCAATCAGGCAAAGTATCGTGCTTGACGATCAGCGAGTGGTAACGGGTAACCGTCAGCGGATGATTCAGGCCGGCAAAAACGCCCTTGTCCTCGTGGAATACCGGGCTAGTCTTACCGTGCATCACTTGGCGGGCACGCACCACATCGCCGCCGAAGGCCTGACCGATGGACTGGTGACCCAGGCACACACCGAGAATCGGCAGTTTGCCGGCGAAATGCTTGATGGCTTCGATGGAGATGCCGGCTTCGGTCGGGGTGCATGGACCGGGGGAAACCACGATGCGCTCCGGGTTGAGCGCTTCGATTTCAGCGATGGTCAGCTCGTCGTTGCGCACGACTTTGACTTCGGCACCCAGCTCGCCAAGGTATTGCACAACGTTGTAAGTAAAGGAGTCGTAGTTGTCGATCATCAGCAACATGGCGTTTCGAACCTCTTGAATTCTGACTTGAAGACAGCCTTCAGATGACTTGCCCGCAGGGCGCTGCACGATGTCGGACGCGGGAATGCGCGTCGGCACAGCGGGATATCAAACGGGCAAGGAAGGCAAAGCGATACAGATCCGGCGGGGCCGGCAGAAAAGATTCAGGCGCGCCAACGCCAGCGGGCGTGTGCCTTGATGACTTGATCCAGAAGTTTGCTGGTGATCAACACGGGGAAGGTCTCGTTCATACGTTCCAGCACAGTAACTTAGCTGGGCAGAGCGTGCAATATGGCGGGGCCGGCAGGGGGTCAAACTTTAGGAGGGTTCACGACCGATGGCAAAAGGCCGGAAGTTTTTGGTACTGTCGTTTCGTTCACCTACAACAATAAATAAACGGACTTGCTCATGATCAAACAGACGTTGTTTGTACCGCTCGCCGGATGCCTGCTCGCCATGGCATGTGCCCAGGCGTACGCAGCACCCGCTCCCTACTCCAACTTCATCGTCTTCGGCGACAGCCTGAACGATGCCGGGACTTTCAAGGACACCGGCGGCCCGGCCGGCGCCACACAGCGCTACACCAACCGCACTGGCCCGCTGTACAAGGATGGCACCGGCGAAAACCGTGACCTCAACGCCACCCAGATCATCGGCGGCAAACTGGGGTTCAGCCCGGATCAGACAGCGTCCTCGTCCTCTGCCGTGCGTGCCGGTGAGGGTCTGGCGGATGGCAATAACTGGGCAGTGGGTGGCTACCGCACTGACCAGATTCTCGACTCGATCACCACGCAATCGGCCACCGGCGAGCGCACCCGCAGCGGCTATCTGCCCTCGAACGGCCTGCGCGCCGATCCGAATGCCCTGTATTACCTGTCCGGTGGCGGTAACGACTTCCTTCAGGGCCGCGTGCTCAGTCTCGATCAGGCCAACGCGGCAGCCGATCGCCTGGCCGACAGCGTGCGTACGCTGCAAGGTGCCGGCGCCAAATACATCATGGTCTGGCTGCTGCCGGACATCGGCCTGACCCCGGCGATCAACGGCTCGCCACTGCAGGGTTTCACCTCGCAGCTCAGCGCCCAGTTCAACACTGAGCTGGTCAGCCAGTTGCAAGGCATCAGCGCCGAAATCATTCCACTGAACATTCCGGTGCTGCTCAAAGAGGCCTTCGCCAATCCGGCGCAATTCGGTCTCGCGACAGACCAGAACCTCACGGCCACCTGCTTCAGCGGCAACAGTTGCACGGAGAACGCCAAATACGGCATCAACAGCGCCACCCCGGATCCGACCAAGCTGATCTACAACGACGCGGTGCACCCGACCGAAGCTGGCCAGCGGCTGATTGCCGATTACGCCTATTCGCTGCTGGCGGCACCGTGGGAACTGACCCTGCTGCCGGAAATGGCCCAGGGCTCGTTGCGCGCGCATCAAGATGAACTGCGCAACCAATGGCTGGCCGACTGGGAAAACTGGCAAGGCATCGGCCAATGGCGGGCGATTGTCGCCGGTGGCGGTCAACATCAAGATTTCGACGGCCAGCACAGCGCAGCCAGTGCCGACGGCAATGGCTATAACCTGAACATCGGCGGCAGCTATCGCGTCAACGAAGCCTGGCGTGTGGGCGTGGCGGCAGGTCTCTATCACCAGAAACTCGAAGCTGGCGATGCTGACTCGCAATACAAGCTCAACTCCTACATGGGCACCGCCTTCGCCCAGTATCAGCAAAACCGCTGGTGGGGCGACCTGGCAATGACCGCCGGCAAACTCGACTACGACAGCCTCAAGCGTAAATTCCAGCTGGGGGTGAACGAGCGCGGGGAAAAAGGCGACACCGACGGCTACGTGCTGGCGATCAGCGGCCGCATCGGCTACGACATCGCACAGCAGGCCAGCAGTCCGTGGCATCTGTCGCCGTTCGTCAGCGCCGATTTCGGCAAGACCGAAGTGGATGGTTACTCGGAAAAAGGCGCGGACTCGACGGCGCTGACCTTCGATGACCAGTCGCGCAACTCGCGGCGCCTGGGTCTGGGTATCCAGGGCAAGTACCAGATCACCGCGCAGACCGAGGTGTTCGGCGAGTTCGCTCACGAACGTGAGTACAACGATGATCGGCAGGACCTGACCATCAACCTCAACAGCCTGCCGAATAACCGTTTCACCCTGGAAGGCTACGAGCCGCAGACCAATCTGAATCGCCTGAACCTGGGCGTGAGCCACAAACTCACGCAGGACCTGGCCCTGCGCGCCAGCTACAACGTGCGCAAGGATGATGACTTCACCCAGCAGGGGGTCAACCTTGGAGTCAGTCTGGATTTCTGATCTGTAGGCATAAAAAACGCGGCGCCCTCACAGGCGCCGCGTTTTTTTATGCCTGACCACAACACAATGTGGGAGCGGGCTTGCTCGCGAAAGCGGTGTATCAGTCGACATCAATCTTGAATGTCAGTCCGCATTCGCGAGCAAGCCCGCTCCCACAGAGGAGGATTGTGTGCACTCAGCTTTCCGGGGTTTGCTCGGCCAGGGCAACGGCGCGGAACATCGCGCGGCGCTTGTTCAGGGTTTCTTCCCATTCCAGCGCCGGCACCGAGTCGGCAACAATGCCGCCACCGGCCTGCACGTGCAGTTCGCCGTTTTTGATCACCGCGGTACGAATCGCAATCGCGGTGTCCATGTTGCCGTTCCAGGCGAAGTAACCGACCGCGCCGCCATACACGCCACGCTTGACCGGCTCCAGTTCGTCGATGATTTCCATCGCGCGAATCTTCGGCGCGCCAGACAAGGTGCCCGCCGGCAGGATCGCCCGCAGTGCGTCCATTGCCGTCAACCCGGCCTTCAACTGGCCGGTGACGTTAGAGACGATGTGCATCACGTTGGAATAGCGTTCGATGACCATTTTCTCGGTGAGCTTCACCGAACCGATTTCCGAAACCCGCCCGGTGTCGTTACGACCGAGGTCGATCAGCATCAGGTGCTCGGCGATCTCCTTGTCGTCCGACAGCAGATCCTCTTCCAGCGCCAGATCCGCTTCTTCGGTAGCACCCCGCGGACGCGTACCGGCAATCGGGCGCACGGTGATCAGGTTGTCTTCGACCCGCACCAGCACTTCCGGGGAACTGCCGACGACGTGGAAGTCGCCGAAGTTGAAGAAGTACATGTACGGCGTCGGGTTGAAGCAACGCAGAGCGCGGTAGAGATCAATCGGCGCTGCCTTGAAGTCGATCGACATGCGCTGCGACGGCACGACTTGCATGCAATCACCGGCAAGGATGTACTCCTTGATGGTGTCGACGGCTTTTTCGTAGTCGTCCTGAGTGAAACTGGAGCGAAATACCGGATCAGCCGCTTGCTGCTTGCTGAAGTCCAGGCCACGGCGCGGGGTGATCGGCTGGCGCAGTTTTTCCAGCAGCGCCTGCAATTGCGCCTGGCCCTGTTCGTAAGCATCGGCGTGCGCCGGGTCGGCCAGGACGATGGCGTGCATCTTGCCGGCGAGGTTGTCGAAAACGACGACGGCATCGGACACCATCAGCAGAATGTCCGGCACACCCAGCGGATCCGGGTTCGGGCATTTGCCCAGACGCTTTTCGACATAGCGCACGCAGTCATAACCGAAGTAACCGACCAGACCACCGTTGAAACGCGGCAGACCGGCAACGGTCGGCACGTTATAGCGAGCCTTGAAGGCTTCGACGAAGGCCAACGGATCTTCAACGTCGTGGCTTTCGGTCTCGACGCCATCAACGGTGATGCTCACGTGGTGGTCGTGAACCCGCAGCACGGTGCGACACGGCAGGCCGATGATCGAGTAACGGCCCCATTTCTCACCACCCTGCACCGATTCGAGCAGGTAGGAGTTGGGCTGGTCGGCCAGTTTCAGGTAGATCGACAGCGGCGTGTCGAAGTCGGCCAGGGTTTCGCAGGCCAACGGAATGCGGTTGTAGCCGTCAGCGGCCAAGCGCAGGAATTCTTCGCGGATCATAAGGTGCCTCGTGGTGTGAGGTGCAAATCAGTCAGGTGTGCAAACGCGCCGGCAGGCCGGCCAGGAACAAGTCAGGCGCGCCAACGCCAGCGGGCCAGGGCCTTGATGACTTTCATCCAGAGTTTGCGGGTGACCACCACGATGGCGTTTCCAGAATGGGATTGAGAAGCGTCGGCCAACGTTATCTCAGCGGCTGTACCGAGGCAACCGGGAATTAGCTTGCGCAGGTCGTCGATCACCAATGCCGGCGATTCCTCGGCAATTGGTCGGCCGTGGTTGTAGCCATAGCTCAGCGCCACGCATTTGACCCCCGCCGCTTTCGCCGCCAGCACGTCGCTGCGCGAGTCACCGACGAACAGCGATTGCGAGGCCGGGATGTTGGCCATTTTCATCACGAAGAACAGCGCGGCCGGGTCGGGCTTCTTCTGCGGCAGCGTATCGCCGCCGATGATCCACTTGAAGTAGCGGCCGATCTTCATCTGATCCAGCAGCGGCGCGACAAAACGCTCCGGCTTGTTGGTGATCAGCGCCATCGCCACGCCCTGTTTGTGCAACCACTTGAGGGTGTCGCGCACGCCGGGATAGACCACGGTCAGCTCATGGCTCGCGCCGTAGGCTTCCATGAACACTTCCAGTGCGTGCTCGGCTTCAACGTCATCCACCGCAGAATGATCGATGCCGCCGGCCAGCGCCCGGCGCACCAGCACCGGTGCGCCGTTGCCGACCCACTCGCGCACCGACTCGATACCGGCAGGCTTGCGGCCGAGGGAGAGCAGCATGGTGTCCACCGCCGCCGCCAGGTCGGGAACCGAGTCGATCAGCGTGCCATCCAGATCGAACATCACCAACCGTGGCAGTTGCCCCGGGAACAGCTGCTCAAAACCGCTCATGGGCGCGCCAGCGCCAGTTCGGAACGCATCTTGTCGATGACTTCCTGATAGTTCGGCGCATTGAAGATCGCCGAGCCGGCGACGAAAGTGTCCGCACCGGCCGCGGCGATTTCACGGATGTTGTTGACGTTGACGCCGCCGTCGATTTCCAGACGGATGTCGCGGCCCGAGGCATCGATGATCGCCCGCGCTTCGCGCAGTTTGTCGAGGGTGCCGGGGATGAACTTCTGCCCACCGAAGCCCGGGTTGACGCTCATCAGCAAGACCATGTCGACCTTGTCGATCACATACTTGAGCACGTCCAGCGGGGTCGCCGGGTTGAACACCAGGCCGGATTTGCAGCCGCCTTCACGGATCAGTTGCAGCGAACGATCGACGTGCAGCGTGGCTTCCGGGTGGAAGGTGATATAGGTGGCGCCGGCCTCGATGAAGTCGCCAACGATGCGATCCACCGGGCTGACCATCAGGTGCGCGTCGATCGGCGCGGTGATCCCGTACTTGCGCAGTGCGGCGCAAACCATCGGACCGATGGTCAGGTTCGGCACGTAGTGGTTGTCCATGACATCGAAGTGGACGAAGTCGGCACCGGCGGCCAGAACGTTGTCCACTTCTTCGCCGAGGCGGGCGAAGTCGGCGGAGAGAATCGACGGAGCAATTACGAAGGGCTGCATGACGCACCTTTTCTGAGCTAAATCACGATGGCGCGCATTGTAGCCTCATGCATTGACGCGCGCACCGTAACCGCGATGATTGGGTTGTGCCATGAGCACTGACCGAGCGCGGCTCAATAAGCCGCGCGGTAGATTTTCTCGATGTCTGCGGCGCTGAGCTTGCGCGGGTTGTTGCGCATCAAACGCTCGATCCCCGCGGCCTCCACGGCCATGGCCGGGATCGCCTCTTGCGGCACACCGAAACTGCGCAGCCCGGCCGGAATCTCCACCGCCGCACACAGTTCGCTCATCGCCTGCACGGCTTTGTCCGCCGCCTCCATGGCACTCAGATGCGCAGTCTTCACCCCCATGGCTTCGGCGATATCCTGCATGCGCTCGACGCAGGCCATCTTGTTCCAGGTCATGACATACGGCAGCAGCAACGCATTACTCACGCCATGGGCAATGTTGAAACGCCCGCCCAGCGGGTACGCCAGCGCATGCACCGCGCCAACCCCCGCGTTGCCGAACGCCATGCCGGCCATCAGGCTGGCGGTGGCCATGTCTTCCCGGGCCTGCAGGTTCGCGCCGTTGGCGTAGGCCTTGGGCAGCGACCTGGCGATCAGCTTGATCGCGCCGAGGGCCAGCGCGTCGGTGATGGGCGAGGCGTTGACCGACAGATAGGATTCGATGGCATGCACCAGTGCATCCACACCACTGGCGGCGGTGACGCTGCGCGGGCAAGTCAGGGTCATTTGCGGGCTGACCAGCGCCACGTCCGGCAATAGATAGTCGCTGACGATGCCTTTTTTCAGTTGCGCGACCTTGTCGGAAAGGATCGCCACGTTGGTCACTTCCGAACCGGTGCCGGCGGTGGTCGGGATGGCAATCAGCGGCGGGCCTTTGCGTGGCACCTGATCGACGCCGAACAGATCCTCCAGCGCGCCGTGATAACCGGCGTAGGCCGCGACACTTTTGGCGATGTCGATGGCACTGCCGCCGCCGAGGCCGATCAAGCCGTCATGCCCGCCTTCGCGGTACACGCGCATGCAGTCTTCGACGATGGCGATTTCCGGGTCGGGCAGCACCCGGTCGAAGATCTCGTACTCGCGCCCGCCCAATTGGCACAGCGCCAGCTCCACGGTGCCGGACTTGACTAGCGCGGCGTCGGTAACGATCAGCGGGTTGTCGATATCCAGGCGAGTGAGTTCCGCCGCCAGTTGCTCGATAGCCGCAGCGCCGGTGATCAGTTTGTGAGCGATTTTGAACTGGGACAGACTCATCGTGCGCAGCCTCTTATAAATGTGGGAGCTGAGCACAAGCGTAGCTGAGGGTTTGGGGTTGTCTGCCATTCACTCCATGAATGACCCAAACCTCTGAACACACCAAAAATCCCCTGTGGGAGGGGGCTTGCTCCCGAAGGTGGTGGGTCAGTCGACATCTATTTCAACTGTTCCACCGCTTTCGGGAGCAAGCCCCCTCCCACAGTTTTCACCGAGTACGGCTTCAGACCTGAGCGGTGCGCAGTTTCTCGCTACGACCGCGCAACCATTCCAGAGTCAGTAGAAGGATGACGGAGAAAGCGATGAGTAATGTGGGAGCTGAGCACAAGCGTAGCTGAGGGTTTGGGGTTGTCTGCCATTCACTCCATGAATGACCCAAACCTCTGAACACACCAAAAATCCCCTGTGGGAGGGGGCTTGCTCCCGAAGGCGGTGGGTCAGTCGACATCTATTTCAACTGTTCCACCGCTTTCGGGAGCAAGCCCCCTCCCACAGTTTTCACCGAGTACGGCTCAGACCTGAGCGGTGCGCAGTTTCTCGCTACGACCGCGCAGCCATTCCAGAGTCAGAAGAAGGATGACGGAGAAAGCGATGAGTAACGTCGCGGCAGCTGCAATTGTCGGGCTGAGGTTCTCGCGGATCCCGCTGAACATCTGCCGTGGCAAGGTCGCCTGCTCGGGGCCGGCGAGGAACAGCGTCACGACCACCTCATCGAACGATGTCGCAAAGGCAAACAGCGCCCCGGAAATCACCCCCGGTGCAATCAGCGGCAAGGTCACCCGGCGGAACGTGGTCAGCGGCGAAGCACCGAGGCTGGCCGCCGCCCGCACCAGGTTGTGGTTGAACCCCTGCAACGTCGCCGACACGGTGATGATCACGAACGGCACACCCAGCACCGCGTGCACCACGATCAGCGAGAAGAAGCTGTTGCCCAGCCCCAGCGGCGCGAAGAACAGATAACTCGCCACACCGATGATCACCACCGGCACCACCATCGGCGAAATCACCAGCGCCATCACCAGCGACTTGCCGGGGAAGTCGCCACGGGTCAGACCGATCGCGGCCAATGTGCCGAAGACCATCGCCAGTACGGTCGCGGCGGGAGCGACGATGATGCTGTTCTTCAGCGAGCGCATCCATTCGGCTGAGGCGAAGAAGTCCTGATACCAGTGCAGGGAAAAGCCTTGCAGCGGATACACCAGAAAACTGCCCGAGTTGAACGAAAGCGGCACGATCACCAGCACCGGCAGAATCAGGAACAGCAGGATCAGGCCGCAGAGAATCCGCAAGCTGTAGAACCACACCCGTTCGATGGGCGACATGTAAGGACTCAGCATTTCAAATTCCCCTTAGCTCAGGCGCAGGCGACTGGCGCCCACCAGCCAGCTGTAGATCAGATAAAGCACCACAGTCGCCAGCAGCAACAAGCCGCCCAGCGCAGTGGCCATGCCCCAGTTGATGCTGGTGTTGGTGTAGAACGCGACGAAGTAACTGACCATCTGATCGTTCGGGCTGCCGAGCAGCGCCGGGGTGATGTAGTAGCCGATGGCGAGGATGAACACCAACAGGCAACCGGCGCCGACGCCGGCATAGGTCTGCGGGAAGTACACCCGCCAGAAACTGGCGAATGGATGGCAGCCCAGCGAGATGGCGGCGCGCATGTAGGTGGGCGAGATGCCTTTCATCACGCTGTAGATCGGCAGGATCATGAACGGCAGCAGGATGTGCACCATCGAGATGTACACACCGGTGCGGTTGAACACCAACTCCAGCGGCTTGTCGATGATGCCCATCGCCATCAGCGCGCTGTTGATCAACCCGCCCGATTGCAGCAGCACGATCCATGCTGCGACCCGTACCAGAATCGAGGTCCAAAATGGCAGCAGCACCAGAATCATCAGCAGGTTGCTTTGGCGCGACGGCAGGTTCGCCAGCAGGTAGGCCAGTGGATACGCGAGGAACAGGCAGATCACGGTGATGATCAGGCCCATCCAGAACGTGCGCGCAAAGATGTCGAGGTAGATCGCCTGATCCGGCGTGGCCGGGGCCAGTTCGCCGAGGTCGTCGATGCGGTGATCGACCGCTGCCAGCAGGTAATACGGGGTGATGCTGCTGGTGTTGCGTTTGACCGCCTGCCAGTAGGCCGGATCGCCCCAGCGCTCGTCGAGGCCTTCGAGTGCTTCTTTATAGGAGGCCGGTTCGCTGGTGAACGGCAGCGCCCGGGCAGTTTTGGTCAGCAGGCTGCGATAGCCGGCCAACTCCATGTTCAAGCGCTTGGACAAGTCGCCCAGCGTCTGGTTTTTGCGGGCTTCGGCAAGGTCTTCGCCCGCCGCTTTGTACACCGGTTCAGCGGGCAGGCCGCGACCGTCCCAACTGGCGATGGCCGCCACGGTGCGCGGCATGCCGCCGACCACTTCCGGGTTACCGACGCTTTTGTAGAGCAGCACCACGATCGGCACCAGGAACACCAGCAACAGAAACAGCACCAACGGCGCAATCAACGCCTGGGCCTTCCAGCGGTTGACCCGTTCGGCGCGCTTGAGCTTCTGCTTCAAGGTGGGGCTGGCGCCCTCGTTCAGGGGAACGGCGATGGCCATGACGTACTCCGCAAATCTTTGATCGTTACAGAGGCAGTGAACCGCCTCGAACTTTTAAATGTGGGAGCGGGCTTGCTCGCGAAGGCGGCGTGTCAGTGGACATCAATGTTGAATGTGCTGACGCTTTCGCGAGCAAGCCCGCTTCCACAGGGTCGTGCGCTTACTTTGCTGCCCAGGAATTGAAGCGCTGCTCCAGTTGCTCGCCGTTGTCAGCCCAGAAGCTGACGTCGATCTGCACCTGATTGGCGATGTTTTCCGGGGTAGTCGGCATGTCCTTCAGCACGTCCTTGCTCAGCAGCGGGACTGCTTGAGTGTTGGCCGGGCCGTAGGCGATGTTTTCCGAGTAGGTCTTCTGCTGCTGCGGCTGGACCGAGTAAGCAATGAATTTCTTCGCCGCTTCAGCACGCGCCTTGTCCAGGCCTTTGGGGATGGCCCACGCGTCGAAGTCGTAGATCCCGCCGTTCCACACCACTTTCAGGTTGGATTCTTTCTGCACCGCAGCGATACGACCGTTGTAGGCCGAGCTCATGACCACGTCACCGGAAGCAAGGTACTGCGGCGGTTGCGCGCCGGCTTCCCACCACTGGATGCTTGGCTTGAGTTCATCGAGCTTCTTGAACGCACGGTCCTGGCCATCTTTGCCAGCCAGCACTTTGTAGACGTCTTTCGGCGCCACACCGTCGGCCATCAACGCGAATTCCAGGGTGTACTTGGCGCCTTTACGCAGGCCACGCTTGCCCGGGAATTTCTTGGTGTCCCAGAAATCGGCCCAACTGGTCGGCGCGGTTTTCAGCTTGTCGGCGTTGTAGGCCAGCACGGTCGACCAGACGAAGAAGCCCACGCCGCAAGGCTGGATCGCACCCTTGACGTAATCTTCAGACTTGCCGAACAGCGCCGGGTCCAGCGGCTCGAACATGTCTTCATCGCAACCACGGGCCAATTCTGGCGATTCGACTTCCACCAGGTCCCACGACACGCTCTTGGTGTCGACCATGGCTTTGACCTTGGCCATTTCGCCGTTGTATTCGCCGGCGACGATCTTGCCGTTACCCGCTGCTTCCCACGGTGCATAGAAGGCTTTGACCTGCGCAGCCTTGTTCGCCCCGCCAAACGACACCACAGTCAAATCCGGGCCAGCAGCCATTGCGCTGGCCGCCCCCATCAGGCCCAGGGTCAGGGCGGTGAACTTCAGGGATCTCAACATTTATTGTTCTCTCCACGTGCAGGGTTGGTGTTGGTATTGCGGGGGCGATCAGTTCGCCTCTAACAGCGGGTCAAGTGCACGTACGTGCTCGACCTGCCAGCCAAGCGGTACCACGTCCCCGACCGCGAGCGCTGGATCGAGCTCGGCAATCGGCTGTTTCACGAAGAAGTCGGTCTTGCCGCAGACTTCCAGGCGCACCCGGACGTGGTCGCCCAGATAGATGAATTCCGCCACCCTCCCTGAGAAGCGGTTGACGCATTGATCGCTCGAGCCATTGAGACTGACGCGTTCCGGACGAATCGACAGGGTCACCGGTTCGCCGGTCTGGCCGACGTTGACCGCCAGCGCCTCGACCTTTTCGCCACGGCCCAGCTCGACCACGCAGCGCTCACCGCTCTGGCTGAGCAGGCGGCCATTGAGGCGATTGTTCTCGCCGATGAAGTTGGCGACGAAGGTGTTTTTCGGTTCTTCGTAGAGGGTGCGCGGCGGGGCAATCTGCTGGATCTCGCCCTGGTGAAACACGGCCACGCGGTCGGACATGGTCAGGGCCTCGCCCTGGTCGTGGGTCACGTAGACCACGGTCACGCCGAGGCGTTGGTGCAGGTGCTTGATCTCCATCTGCATGTGTTCACGCAACTGTTTATCGAGGGCACCCAGCGGTTCGTCCATCAATACCAGCTGCGGTTCGAACACCAGCGCCCGGGCCAGCGCCACCCGCTGCTGCTGACCACCGGACAGTTGCGCCGGATAACGCGCAGCGAAGGCGTCGAGCTGGACCATGCTCAGGACTTTCTTGACCTTGTCGCTGACGTCGCTCTTGTTCAGGCCACGCACGGTCAGCGGGAAGGCGAGGTTTTCGGCGACGGTCATGTGCGGGAACAGCGCGTAGTTCTGAAACACCATGCCGATGTCGCGCTTGTGCGGCGGCACGTTGTTGATTGCGCGGCCAGCCAGGAGGATTTCGCCGGCGGTCGGCGTTTCGAACCCGGCGAGCATCATCAGACTGGTGGTCTTGCCGGAGCCGGACGGCCCGAGCAGGGTCAGGAACTCGCCCTTGCGAATGTCCAGGTTGAGGTCTTTGACGATCAGGTTCTCGCCGTCGTAGCTCTTCTGCACTCCACGAAAGCTGACCAGCACGTCACTGGCCCCTGCGTTTGAATCGACCTGGCTCATACCCACACCTTTGTTATTGGTAACTGCTGTGGATTAAGCCTAGTGGCTGGCGCCAGCCACGCAAATCGGGGCGCAGGAGAGAATCGCCTCAGCCGGATGGAAGGTTGGGGGTAGGGATTGCCCTACAAGGATGGCGCGTTTTGGCAACCGCAGCGGCAAGCAACAAGCGGCGAGCCGCAAGAACAGGCAAAAGCACATGTCGTTAATGGATATGAGCTCAATCCTGAGCACGGTGAAGATCTTATGTGGGAGGGGGCTTTCTCCCGAATGCGGTGTGTCAGTCGCTAAATAAGTTGGATGGCCCACCGCATTCGGGAGCAAGCCCCCTCCCACAGTTTTAGATTGCGGTGTGGCTCAGAGGAGTTTGTGTTCCATCGCGTACTTCACCAGCTCGGCCAGCGAGGTGATGTTGAGCTTCTGCATCAGCCGCGCCTTGTGGGTGCTGATGGTCTTGCTGCTCAGGGCCAGTTGCTGAGCGATATCGTTGACGTTGGCGCCCTGGGCCAGGCGCTCGAACACCGAGAACTCACGTTCGGACAGCAGCGAATGCAACGGGCGCGTGTCGGTCAGGCCGACTTCGAAGACCATCCGGTCAGCCAGCTCCGGGTCGATATAGCGCCCGCCGGCCGCGACTTTGCGAATGGCCGTCAGCAACAGCGCCGGATCGCTGTCCTTGGTCGCATACCCCGCCGCGCCCACCTTCAGCGCGCGGGCGGCCATTTGCGCTTCATCGTGCATCGACAGCACCAGAATCGCCGGCGGATTGTTCAGCGCGCGGATCCGCGGGATCGCCTCCAGCCCGTTGACCCCAGGCATCGAGATGTCCAGCAGCACCACCTCGCACGGCACACTGCGCAGGGTCTCAAGCAACTGCTCGCCATTGCTCGCCTCGCCCACGACTTGCAGATCCTTGGCCAGGCCGATCAATTGCTTGATCCCTTCACGGACGATGGTGTGGTCTTCGGCTACCAGTACACGGATCACGTTCTTCTCCATTGTTCTTCTTCAGCGTCAGGATCATTCGCGAGCAGGCTCGCTCCCACAGGGAAATGCATTCCAATGTGGGAGCGAGCCTGCTCGCGAAGAGGCCAGCATCAACACCACAAAAATCAGACCTCGGTCACCGGCACCCACACCACCAGACTGGTGCCCTCCCCCGGCTCACTCTCAAGCAGCAAGCGCCCGCCCATGATCAGCACGCGCTCGCGCATGCCCACCAGACCAAAGGAAGTCGAGCGGCCGGTGGCGGCGACAAAGCCTACGCCATCATCACTGACCGTCAGACACAATTCGTCGCCTTCCAGCGCCAGCGTCAGCTCCACAGTATGCGCCTGGGCATGGCGCATCACATTGGTCAGCGCCTCCTGCAAAATCCGGAACAGCCCGATCGCCTTGGCATCGCTGAGCGCCGGCAGATTGTCCGGCACCTGCACCAGACACGGAATCTGCGTGCGCGCCTCGAACCGCCGCGCCTGCCACTCAATCGCCGAGGCGATCCCGGCGTCGAGAATCGGCGGCCGCAGCGCGGTCGCCACGTCGCGCACCAGCTGAAACAACTGGGCGATCAGGCGTTTCATGCTGTTCAACCGTTCATTCAGCCCCGGATCGAGTTGCGCATAGGCCAGCTCGCACATCGAGGTTTCCAGTTTCAGCACCGTGAGCATCTGTCCCAGCTCATCGTGCACTTCCCGGGCAATGCGCGCCTTCTCTTCTTCACGCACGCTCTCAAGGTGCGCCGACAGCTCGCGCAGTTGCTCGCGGGACGCCGCCAGTTCCAGTTCGATGCGCTTGCTTTCGCTGATGTCCCAGACAATACCGTCCCAGACATAGGCACCGTCCTCCAGTTGCCGGGTGATCGCCTTGATCTCGGCCCAGCGTTGCTCGCCCTGCCGGGTGAGGATGCGACCCTGCCACGACCAGTCGCTGTCAGTGTCCAGCGCTTGATCCTGGGTCTGGTGATAACTGGCCTTGTCATCGGGATGCACCAGACTGCGCAGGCCCATGTCACGGTGCGCGATGGTGGCCGGTGCGTAACCGACCAGACTTTCGCTGCCCTCACTGATGTAGGCGAAATCGATCTGCCCGGTCACCGGTGCGCGCTCGAGGCGGAACACCAGCCCCGGCACGTTGGCGGCGATGCCCTGCAGGCGCGCTTCACTCTCCTGCAAGGCGGCCAGCGCGCGGCGGCGCTCGGTGACGTCGGTGAGATAAACCACCAGGTACTCGCTGTCGCGAAACCGCAGAAAACTCAGCGATACGTCCGCCGGCAGAACGCTGCCATCGGCGCGCACGCAACTGGTTTCAAAGCTCAACGGCCCTTCTTCACTGGCCCGCGCACGTTTCCACAGGTTGAGCCAGCGGTCCATGTGCAGACCGGGCTCGAAGTCGATCAGCGGCCGTTCGATGAGCGCGCCCTGTGGATAACCGAGCATGCTTTCCGCCGCCCGGTTGGCGTAGCGCACATGGCTGTCCCAGTTGACCCAGAGAATGCCGACGGTGCTTTGGTCGATGGAAAACTGGGTCAGGCGCAGGGCCTCTTCGCTGGCTGCGCGCAGGGCGATGTCTTCTCGCGCTGCCAGTAACCGATGTTCAAGGCTGTGCTGCTGACGCCGCTGCCACCAGACAATGGCGATACAACTGAGCAGCATCACGGCGAACAGCAGGCTGAGGTTCTGCCAGAACCCTGGCGACTCCGACAGACGTGGATACTTGGGTTGAAGCCATTGCGTGTGCAGGCGCTCCAGATCCTTGGCCGGGATCGCCCGCAACGCGCTTTCGACAATTGCGGCCAGCTGCGGCCAGTCGCGTCGCGTAGCCACCCGCAACAGTTGCGGCAGCCCGATATCACCGACCACCACCAACCCGGCGAACTCAGGTTCGGCGGACAAGCGCCCGAGTTGCGCCTCATCCACCACGGCGTAGGACGCCTGCTGACTCAACAGCAGTTGCAGCGCCTGACGCTCCAGCGGCACGCCTTGCAGATTCAGGTGCGGATAATTGCTGCGCAAATAATCGGCGGTGGCGCTGGGCATGCGCACAGCGACGCGGGCCAGGCTGTCGACTTTCTCCAGCTCCACCACGCCGCCGCTCTTCTGGTCGCTGACCACCAGTTGCGGTACGCGCATGTACGGATCGGAAAACAGCCACAGCCGCAGCGCCCCGGGGGTCTGGGTCAGGCCCGGGGCAATGTCGATTTCGCCTTCGCGGGCTGCGTCTTCCAGTTGCGCCAGATCCTGGAAATTGCGCCAGCTCAGCTCGACGTTCAACGTCTTGGCCAGTGTCTTCATCAATTCGACGTTGGCCCCGGACAATCGCTGCAGACGCCGATCGTATTGCGCGTACGGCGTCTGCAGGACCAGGCCTACCCGCAACTCACGGTGCTGCGCCAGCCACTGCTGCTCACTGAACGTCAACGGCGCGGCATGCGCTGCCGGCGCAGACGCTGCCCAGCCCATCAAGGGAAAACACAACCAGCCGATAACCCACAGGCAGCAAAAACGCATCATTGAAGTCTCGTACACTGACAAATTCTGACCAACCCATTAGGCTGCCGGGATACTTTTCTGGCCTGGAATAACCGATGCCCTCTGTCTACCGCCTGGCAATGCCAGCATTGTGCCTGTCGCTGATCCTGCCTTGTGCGTTTTCCGTCGAAGCCGCTGATCCGGCGCCCGCCTCCACCGCCGAGCAACCGGCCGCCGAAAAACCGGCTGAACGCCAGCCACTGCTTGAGCGTAGTCAGGAAGAGGCCGCGGCACTTGAACGCAAAGTCCCGGCACAAGAACAGCAGCAATTGCAGGCCGGCGCCGACACCTTCCTCGCGCTGTGGAAACCGGCCAATACCGCCGAGCCAAAAGGCGCGGTGATTATTGTCCCAGGCGCCGGCGAAACGGCTGACTGGCCGCAAGTCATCGGCCCGCTACGAAATAAATTGCCCGACGTCGAGTGGAGCAGTCTGAGTATCACCCTGCCCGACCTGCAAAGCGATGCCATCGCACCGCGGGTGATGGCAGCCCCGGCGGCGCCGAAAGCTGCGGAAAGTGGCAGCAAGGATTCCACGACCGCCCAACCGATCGAGCAGGCCGCTGGCGGTGAAGCCGAGGTCGCAGACCAAGTGGTTGCCGAGACCAGCGAAGAGCAAGCCAAGGCTGACGCCGACCGCATCTTTGCGCGTATCGATGCCGCGATCGGCTACGCCGAACAGCAAAGTGCCCGGCACATCGTGGTGCTCGGTCATGGCACTGGCGCTTATTGGGCGGCGCGTTTTCTCAGCGAGCGGCAGACCGCCCAGGTGGAAAAATTCGTCATGGTCGACGCCCAGACACCGGCCAAGGCCAAACCGCAACTGGCCGAGCTGACGCCGACATTGAAGCTGCCGACGGCCGACATTTTCTACATGGACAAGGCGCTGGATCGCAACGCGGCGCTGGAGCGCATGCAGGCCAGCAAGCGCTTGAAGACTTCAGCCTTCAGCCAGGTGGCGCTCAAGGCATTGCCGGACAACAAGGCCGAGCAGGAACAGCTGTTTCGTCGGGTGCGTGGCTGGTTGAATCCACAGAAGACCGACTGACAGACCGGGTCGCCCCATTCGCGAGCAAGCCCGCTCCCAGCCTGATCGCGTTCCACCCGTTGGAATACGATCAGGCTGGGAGCGGGCTTGCTCGCGAAGAGGCCCTCATCAACAACTCAATTCTAACGATCAGCGAAAATCCCGCCTCGCCCGAATCAGGGTAAACGCGTTGTGCAGCTCGCGAGTTTTCTCGGTCGCCTCGCGCACCTGTTCCGGCGTCGCACCGCTGCCGGCAATCTTGTCCGGATGATGCCGACTGAGCAGGCGCCGGTAGGCTCGTTTGATCTGCGCCGGCTCGCTGGTCGCCGACACGCCGAGCAGGCGCATCGCTTCCTGATAGCTCACCGCCGCACTGACAATCGGGCGCTTGTTCGGCTCGTAGTCGCTGGCCAGCGCCTGTATCTGGTGCGTTGTCCAACCCAGCCACTTGCCCCACTGCGCCAACAGTTCACGCTCGCTGACGCCGGCGCGGCCGTCGGCCCAGACCATGCGCCAGCAGGCACGCAACACGCCTTCGGCCGCATGGGGCTGAGCACTCAGGCGCCGCAGATAACCGCGCAGGTGGTCGCCGCCGGATTTGCCGCGATTGAACGCGGCAATCGCCCGACGCCGTGCCGGCTCGCTCATCTCCAGCGCGTTCATTTCATTGCGCGCCTGCTGGATATGGCCGTCCGTCACCCGTCCATCACTCTTGGCCAGACGCCCGAGCAACACGAACAACAGTTCGTCGTTGCGCAACATCGGCCGCCCACCAAGTTTTTCCCGCAGATGTCCCCAGCTCTGCAAGTGCAGGCGCCGATCCAGCGCCTGCCCCAGCAAAGCCCCAAGCATGGCCCCCGGAATGCTGGCAATTGCAAAACCCGCTCCGGCTCCAATCAGAGTCCCTGGCCACAACATATCAACGACTCGCTTTTATCAATGCTTCAGCTTCGGCCAGACGCTCGTGCGTACCGACATCGACCCAGTGACCTTTCAGGCGCTCGCCCGTGACCTGTCCTTCTGCCATCGCGTTGCGCAGCAGTGGCGCAAGCTTGAACGCGCCGTCCGGGCAGCCATCGAACAATTGCGGATGCAGGACCGCGATGCCGCTGTAGGTCAGGGTTGGCGCGTCCGGCTGGCCATCGATCACCTGACCGTTGGCCAAGGTGAAATCGCCGCTCGGGTGATGGGCCGGATTGTCCGCCAGCACCAGATGGGCCAGACCGTTGATCGGTTGATGCAGCACGCTGAAGTCGTAATCGGTCCAGATGTCACCGTTCACCACCAGAAAGGCATCGTCACCGAGCAACGGCAAGGCCCGGAAAATCCCGCCGCCGGTTTCCAGCGGCTCGCCTTCCGGCGAGTACTGAATGCTCACGCCAAACTGCGAACCATCGCCCAGGTAATCCTCGATCTGCTGGCCGAGCCAGGCATGGTTGATCACGATTTCGCTGAAACCCGCCGCGGCCAGCGCGCGCAGGTGATACTCGATCAATGGCACGCCGCCAGCGCGCACCAGCGGCTTGGGGGTGGTCAGGGTCAGCGGGCGCATGCGCTCGCCCTTGCCTGCCGCCAGAATCATTGCCTTCATGCAGTCACTCCGCCACGCAGACTGGCGAGCAGCGCCTGCAGATCCGCCAGTTCAGGACGGCGCACGAGCACCGCTTCTATATAAGCAAAGAAACGCGGCACGTCGGCCAGATAACGCGGTTTGCCATCGCGATGGCAAATGCGGGCAAAGATGCCGATGACTTTCAAGTGGCGCTGCACGCCCATCAGGTCACTGGCACGCAGGAAGTCTTCGAAATCCGCCTGCACCGGGATGTTCAGCGCGGCGGCTTGCTGCCAATAAGTTTCCAGCCAGCCACGCACACGCTCTTCAGGCCAGCTGAGGAACGCGTCCTTGAACAGACAGGTCACGTCGTAGGTCACCGGGCCATACACCGCATCCTGGAAATCGAGCACGCCTGGATTCGGCTCACTGAGCATCAGGTTGCGCGGCATGTAGTCGCGATGTACCAGCACTTTCGGCTGGGCCAGGGCGCTGTCGATCAGCAGTTCGCTGACGGCTTGCCATTGCTGTTGCTGTGCCGCGTCGAACTCGATACCGAGTTCGCGCTTCACGTACCACTCGGGGAACAGTTCCAGCTCGCGACGCAGCAGTGCGACGTCGTAACTCGGCAGCGGCGCCACCATCGGCAATTGCTGAAAAGCCAACAGTGCCTGCAGGGCATCGCTGAACAAAGCGTCGGCATTTTCGCTGTCGATCACGTCCAGATAGGTCTTGTTGCCCAGGTCATTGAGCAAAAGAAATCCGCGTTCGAGGTCTTCGGCATAAATTTTCGGCACGTTAATTCCGGATTTCGCCAGCAAAAACGCGATATCCACGAACGGTTTGCAGTTTTCCTGAGGGGGCGGCGCGTCCATCACGACGAAGCTGCGGCCCTCGCCTTCCCAGCGAAAATAACGCCGGAAACTCGCGTCGCTGCTGGCCGCGGTCAACGTGGCCGGGGGCACGGCGCCCCAGCCCTGATCTGCAAACAGGATTGCCAACTGCTCATCGAGCCAAACTTTCAGGTGTTGCAAGCGTACATCTTGGTCAGGCATTGCAAGGGTCTCCGACGGCGCTAGCCGTCAAGCGGGTCATGCTTTATTATCCAGCATCTTTTTCAGACCATCGAGAGGCGTGCGGCCCACACCGCGGGCAGATGGCACGCAGGAAGCCCGGACTAATAAGATGGCATTGAAATCCCCCGCGTTTCGTAAAAAATTTCCGTTGTTGGTAACCGGCAGTCTGCTGGCTATGCAACCTCTGGCCAGCCAATTCGTTGTTGCCGCCGAGCAGTATGACTGCGCCGTCTCGGCAACGGGTGGCTGGGCGTGTGCGCCAAAGGCGCCGGCCGCTGCATTGCCGCCGCGTCCGGTACATGACGGCAGCGCCGTCAGCGCCGCTGGCGAAGCCCCGGCCCAGAACGGTTCCACTTCCGACACCGGCGCCAAACCTGCGCTGGTCACCGAAGCCAAGGGCCGCGGCCTGAAATCCCGTAGCGAAGACTACAGTCACCTCGACTGGGTTCCGCGCGAGAAGCTCACCGCCGCCCAATTGGCCGAGACCGGTCCTTACTGCTCTGGTTCCTATATCGAACCGATTCGTCCTGGCATGAATGACAAGACGAATAAAAGTGACGCACCGACCTTTATCGGCGCCAAGGCCTCGCGCTACAACACCGAAGATCAGGTGGGTACGCTGGCCGGCGACGTGGTTCTGCGTCAGGGCAGCATGCAGGTCGAGTCCGACGAGGCCAGCCTGTATCAGGCCGAGAGCCGCGCCGAACTCAACGGCGACGTACGCATCCGCGACAACGGCGCGCTGATCGTCGGCGACCACGCCGATGTGCAGCTCGACACCGGTGAAGCCAAGGTCGACAACGCCGAATACGTGATGCACAAATCGCGCATTCGCGGTAACGCGCTGTACGCCAAGCGTGCCGAAAACGCGATCATCCGCTTGAAGGACGGCACGTACACCACGTGCGAACCAAACAGCAACGCCTGGCAGCTCAAGGGCAACAACATCACCCTGAACCCTGCCACCGGCTTCGGCACCGCGACCAACGTGACGCTGCGGGTCAAGGACATTCCGATCCTGTACACGCCGTACATCTACTTCCCGATCGACGACCGTCGCCAGTCGGGTTTCCTGCCGCCGACCATCGGCACCGGCAGCGATACCGGCTTCACGCTGGTCACCCCGTACTACTTCAACCTGGCGCCGAACTACGATGCCACGTTGTACCCGCGCTACATGAGCAAGCGCGGCATGCTGGTCGAAGGCGAGTTCCGCTACCTGACCAAGTCCAGCGAAGGTCAGTTCGGTGCTGCGTATCTGAACGACGAAGATACCGATCGCAGCAAGCAGACCGACTACGAAAAGAATCGCTACATGTACAACTGGCAGCACAAGGGTGGTCTCGACTCCCGCGTGTACACCCAGGTTGACTACACCAAGATCAGCGACCCGTACTACTTCCAGGACCTGACCACCGATCAGATCGGGGTGAAGAGCGCCGACTACGTGAACCAGCAGGGTCTGGTTTCCTACCGTGGCGACTCGTACACCGCCACCTTGAATGCTCAGCAGTACCAGCTCGCTACCGTTTCGAACATCACGCCTTATGGTCGTCTGCCGCAGATCACCTTCAATGGTCAGCTGCCGTATCACCCGGAAGGCTTGAATTTCGATTACGAGACCGAGGTTGTGCGGTTTGATCGTGATCTGAAAACAGGCCAGTTCTCTGATGAAAACGGCAACCTGTCGGATCGACTGGACAAAAACGTGTCCGGGTTGGCCCGAGCTAATGGCACCCGCCTGAACCTGAAGCCAGGTGTCAGTCTGCCAATGAACTGGACCTATGGTTTCCTGAAGCCATCGCTCAAGTATCAATACACTCAGTACGATCTTGACCTTGATGGCCAGGGCAAAAATGATCTGGTAACAAACCGCAACGGCTCCTCCGCTCTCGGCGAGTCGTTCAGCAGCTCGCAGAACCGCGGCGTACCGATCGCCAGCATCGACAGCGGCCTGTACTTCGACCGCAATACCTCGTACTTCGGCAAGAACTACCGTCAGACGCTGGAACCTCGTCTGTTCTACCTTTATGTACCTGAGGAAGACCAGAAGGACATTCCGGTATTCGACACCAGTGAATACACCTTCAACTACGCCTCGCTGTTCCGTGACAACCGTTTCTCGGGCTCCGACCGTGTCGGCGACGAGAACAAACTGTCGCTGGGCGTAACCAGCCGCTGGATCGAAGACAATGGCTTCGAACGTCAACGCATCAGCGTCGGCCAGGCTTACTACTTCAAGAATCGTGAAGTACAACTGCCAGGCATTGATCCAAAGACCCGCGATGACGCGCAATCCAATGTGTCGCCATACGCGCTGGAATACGAATATCGCTGGAACCGCGACTGGCGCACCACTGCCGACTACAACTGGGATCCGGACAGCCGCAGCCCACGCTCCGGCAGTGCGATGTTCCACTATCAGCCTGAAGACAACCCGAACAAGGTCATCAACGCGGGTTACCGCTATCGCAATGACCAGGTTCGTTACGACCAGAGCACCGGCAAGTGGAGTATCGGCGGTGACTACGGCGAAGCGGGCAAACCGGGCTTCATCAAGGACTACTACAAGATCCAGCAGCACGACTTCTCGGTCATCTGGCCGATCGTGCCGCAATGGAACGCCATCAGCCGCTGGCAGTACGACTACAACCGCAACCGTACGCTGGAAGCGTTCGGTGGTTTCGAGTACGACAACTGCTGCTGGAAACTGCGCCTGATCAACCGTTACTGGGTGTCTTATGACGAGTTCAGTCAAGATGCCCCGCAAAACGAAAAAGGCGACCACGGCGTCTTCCTCCAAATTGTTCTGAAGGGACTCGGCGGCCTGACTGGCGCCAAGGTAGAGAGCTTCCTCGACAAAGGCATTCAAGGTTATCGTGAACGTGAAGACCAAGCTTTCTGATTGTCTGCGCCCGCTGCTGCTGGGCGCGCTGTTCCTGGGTACTGCGGCCAACGCCGCAGTACAGTCCATCGATAAAGTGGTCGCGATCGTTGATAACGACGTGGTCATGCAGAGCCAACTGGACCAGCGTGTCCACGAAGTTCAGCAGACCATCGCCAAGCGTGGTGGCGGCATGCCGCCTCCGGGCGTGCTGGATCAACAGGTGCTCGAGCGCCTGATCGTCGAAAACCTGCAACTGCAGATCGGCGAACGTTCCGGCATCCGCATTACCGATGAAGAACTGAACCAGGCTGTCGGCACTATCGCCCAGCGCAACAACATGACCGTGGATCAATTCCGCGCCGCCCTGGCTCACGACGGTCTGAACTATGACGACGCCCGTGACCAGATCAAGCGCGAAATGATCATCAGCCGTGTGCGTCAGCGCCGCGTGGCAGAACGCATTCAGGTCTCCGAGCAGGAAGTGAAGAACTTCCTCGCCTCGGACCTGGGCAAGATGCAACTGTCCGAAGAACTGCACCTGGCCAACATCCTGATTCCAACGCCGGAAAGCGCCAGCTCTGAAGCCATTCAGAGCGCTTACCGTCAGGCCATGGACGTTTACCAGCAACTCAAGCAAGGCGCTGACTTCGGTCAACTGGCCGTTGCCAAGTCCGGCAGCGACAACGCCCTGGAAGGCGGCGACATGGGCTGGCGCAAAGCCGCGCAACTGCCACCGCCGTTCGACCGCGAGCTGAGCAGCATGGCCGTTGGCGACATCACCCAGCCTGCGCGCACCCCGGGTGGTTTCATCATCCTCAAGTTGCTGGCCAAACGCGGTGGCGAAGCGCAGATGCGCGATGAGGTGCACGTGCGCCACATCCTGGTCAAGCCAAGCCCGATCCGTGACGAAGCCAAAACCAAAGCACTGGTGCAATCGCTGTACGATCGCATCCTGGCCGGTGAAGACTTCGCTGAACTGGCGAAGAACTACTCCGAAGACCCGGGCTCGGCGCTCAACGGCGGCGACCTGAACTGGATCGACCCAAGCGTGCTGGTACCGGAATTCCGCGAAGTGATGGCCAAGACCCCGCAAGGTCAGCTGTCCAAGCCATTCCAGACCCAGTACGGCTGGCATGTACTGGAAGTCCTTGGCCGTCGCGCCACCGACAGCACCGAGCAGGCTCGCGAGCAACAGGCGATGACTGTTCTGCGTAACAAAAAATACGATGAAGAGCTGCAAAACTGGCTGCGTCAGATTCGTGAAGAAGCCTACGTAGAAATCAAACTCCCTGGCGCAGACCAGGCAGCGCAGTGAAACCCAAGCGTTTCGCGCTGACACCCGGCGAACCAGCCGGCATTGGTCCCGACCTGTGCCTGCTGCTCGCCTCGCAAGCCCAGCCACACCCCTTGATTGCCATCACCAGCCGCGACCTGCTCCTTGAGCGGGCCGCGCAGTTGGGGCTGGCCGTCAACTTGTTGGAGGTGGCGCCCGGCCATTGGCCGGACGCACCCGCACCTGCAGGCAGCCTTTACGTCTGGAACACCCCGCTCAGCGCCCCCGTGGTTGCCGGGCAACTGGACAAGGCCAACGCTGCATTCGTCCTCGAAACCCTGACCCGCGCCGGTAATGGCTGCCTGAACGGCGATTTCGCCGCAATGATCACCGCCCCGGTACACAAGGGTGTGATCAACGAATCCGGCATCCCGTTCTCCGGGCACACCGAGTTTCTCGCAGACCTGACCCACACCGCCCAAGTGGTAATGATGCTCGCCACTCGCGGCCTGCGCGTGGCGCTGGTCACCACGCACCTGCCCCTGCGCGAGATTGCCGATGCGATCACCCCGGAGCGGCTGGAGCGGGTCACGCGGATTCTGCACGCCGACCTGCAAGATAAATTCGGCATTGCCCAGCCACGCATCTTGGTCTGCGGACTCAACCCGCACGCCGGTGAAGGCGGACACCTGGGCCATGAAGAAATCGACATCATCGAACCTACCTTAGAGCGCCTGCGCGGCGAGGGCATGGACCTTCGTGGCCCGCTGCCTGCCGACACTCTGTTTACCCCCAAATATCTGGAGCACTGCGACGCAGTGCTGGCGATGTACCACGACCAGGGGCTGCCCGTGCTGAAGTACAAAGGCTTCGGCGCTGCGGTCAACATTACCCTTGGCCTGCCGATCATTCGTACTTCGGTCGATCACGGCACCGCCCTGGATCTGGCCGGCAGCGGCAAGATCGACACCGGCAGCCTGCAGGTCGCCCTGGAAACCGCCTACCAGATGGCCGAGACCCGTTTATGACCGAGCAATACCAACACAAGGCGCGCAAACGCTTTGGCCAGAACTTCCTGCACGATGCCGGCGTCATCGACCGCATCCTGCGCTCCATCAGCGCCAAGCCTGACGACCGCATGCTGGAAATCGGCCCGGGCCAGGGCGCACTGACCGCCGGCCTGCTGAGCTCCGGCGCGCAACTCGACGTGGTGGAGCTGGACAAGGACCTGATCCCGATCCTCAACCAGCAGTTCGCCGGCAAGAGCAACTTCAACCTGCACCAGGGCGACGCGCTGAAGTTCGACTTCAACACGCTCAACGCGGCACCGAACAGCCTGCGTGTGGTCGGCAACCTGCCTTACAACATCTCCACGCCGCTGATTTTTCACCTGCTGAACAACGCCGGCATCATTCGCGACATGCACTTCATGCTGCAGAAGGAAGTGGTCGAGCGTCTGGCGGCCGGCCCGGGTGGCGGTGACTGGGGTCGCCTGTCGATCATGGTTCAGTACCACTGCCGCGTAGAGCACCTGTTCAACGTTGGCCCGGGTGCGTTCAACCCGCCGCCGAAGGTCGACTCGGCCATCGTCCGCCTGGTGCCGCACGCAGTACTGCCGCATCCGGCCAAGGATCATCGCCTGCTCGAGCGCGTCGTTCGGGAAGCCTTCAACCAGCGTCGCAAGACCCTGCGCAACACCCTCAAGCAATTGATGACCGCCGCCGAGATCGAAGCCGCCGGTGTCGATGGCAGCCTGCGTCCCGAGCAACTGGACCTGGCCGCGTTCGTGCGCCTGGCCGACAAGCTCAGCGAGCAAGCCCCCGCTCCCGCCGCCGACTGACTGGCGATGAACGCTATCGGGCAGGACGCCACTCTGGTTTACTGCCCGATACTTGCCTAGACTGATTCCCCATCAGCTACGCCTCGCGTTCCGCTTTGCTTAAGGCCCTTTTGCATGTCCGATCCTCGTTACCAGGTCGATGTCAGTGTCGTCACCCACTATCTGGCAGACCAATCGCAACCCGAGCACGACCGCTTCGCCTTCGCCTACACCATCACCGTGCAGAACAATGGAGAGAAGCCCGCTCGCCTGATGTCGCGACACTGGGTGATCACCGATGGCGACGGACATGTCGAAGAGGTTCGCGGCGCAGGCGTCGTCGGCCAGCAACCGCTGATCGACGCTGGCAAAAGCCACACTTACAGCAGTGGCACGGTCATGACCACCAAGGTCGGCACCATGCAGGGCACCTACGAAATGGTCGCCACCGATGGCAAACATTTCGACGCAATCATCAAGCCCTTCCGCCTCGCCGTCCCCGGAGCCCTGCACTGATGACGACGTATGCCGTAGGTGATCTGCAAGGCTGTCTCGAACCGCTCAAGTGCCTGCTCAGGCAAGTGGCGTTCGACCCGGCGCGCGATCGACTCTGGCTGGTCGGCGATCTGGTCAACCGTGGGCCACAATCGCTGGAAACCCTGCGTTTTCTCTATGGCATGCGCGAGTCGCTGGTGTGTGTGCTCGGCAATCATGACCTGCACCTGCTGGCTGTCAGCAGGCACGTCGAGCGCTTGAAAAAGTCCGACACCCTGCGCGAGATCCTCGAAGCACCCGACGGCCCTGTACTGCTTGAGTGGCTGCGCCAGCAAAAGCTGATGCACTACGATGAGCAGCGCGATGTCGTCATGGTTCACGCCGGCATTCCGCCGCAATGGTCGCTTCGTCGTGCCTTGAAGTGCGCTGGCGAAGTGGAAACGGCTTTGCACGATGACCATCTGCTCCCGGCGTTTCTTGACGGCATGTACGGCAATGAACCCGCCAAATGGGACAACGACCTCAAAGGCGTCACCCGCCTGCGCGTCATCACCAACTATTTCACCCGCATGCGCTTCTGCACCGCCGAGGGCAAACTCGATCTCAAGAGCAAGGAAGGCCTCGACACCGCACCGCCAGGCTACAAGCCGTGGTTCCAGCACAAAGAGCGCAAGACCCGTGGTTTACGGATCATCTTCGGCCACTGGGCTGCACTCGAAGGCGATGTCCACGAACCGGGCATCTCGGCACTGGACACCGGGTGTGTCTGGGGCGGCAGCCTGACACTGATGAACGTCGACAGTGGCGAACGCGTGTCGTGCAAATGCGATGAACACGGTGACCTTGCGCCAACCGTCGCACCACTTATCCCCGAAACGTCGCCAGTCAACGTCCCGCGTTAGACTGCGCATTCTGCCGAGCTACAGGAACCCGCCATGAGCGAATTCAAACGAATCCCCCCGGAACAGGCCCAGGCCCTGCGTGAGCAAGGTGCGGTGGTGGTCGATATCCGCGACCCGCAAACCTACGCCGCGCTGCACATCGCCGGCTCGACCCATCTGGATAACCATTCGATCTCGGAATTCATCCGCAACGCCGATCTCGACGCACCACTGGTGGTGGTCTGCTATCACGGCAATTCCAGTCAGAACGCGGCCGCCTACCTGATCAGTCAGGGCTTCTCCGACGTCTACAGCATGGATGGCGGCTTCGAGTTGTGGCGTACGACTTATCCTGCGGAAACCGCGCAAGGCACCGCCGAATAATTTTTTTGTCACGTGCAGGCCCCGGCTGCCGTGGGCCTGCGCGCGGCAGACGAACGGTCTGCGACAACTAATTGCGTATCTCGCCTTTACCTCCCGAATTCCCAACTATCCTTAAGCCCAGGCCATCCAAAACAGGGGAGAGCCGGTACACCGGCGCACGGGTCATCGGGAGTGACTTTCAAGGTTGTCGACCGCGAAAGTGTTCTGGGGGGTAAACAAGCGGCCACCGCGGCTGCTTGCCAGCATCGACTGAGTGATCCGGCGTCGGCTCCACGTATCGAGCGAGGTGACGTCATGAGTATCTTTAGCCACTTCCAACAACGCTTCGAGTCCACACGCCAGGAAGAACTCTCGCTGCAGGAGTACCTGGAGCTGTGCAAAAAGGACCGCAGCGCTTACGTTTCCGCCGCCGAGCGTCTATTGATGGCAATTGGCGAACCCGAGCTGCTCGACACGTCGACCAACTCACGGCTGTCGCGGATCTTCTCCAACAAGGTGATCCGTCGCTATCCGGCCTTTGAAGACTTCCACGGGATGGAAGAATGCATCGACCAGATCGTCTCGTATTTCCGCCATGCCGCCCAAGGTCTGGAAGAGAAGAAACAGATCCTCTATCTGCTCGGCCCCGTCGGTGGCGGTAAATCGTCGCTGGCCGAGAAGCTGAAACAGCTGATGGAAAAAGTGCCCTTCTACGCGATCAAGGGCTCACCGGTATTCGAATCACCCCTGGGTCTGTTCAACGCCACCGAAGATGGCGCGATCCTCGAGGAAGACTTCGGCATCCCACGGCGCTACCTGAACACCATCATGTCGCCTTGGGCGACCAAGCGCCTGGCCGAATTCGGCGGCGATATCAGCCAGTTCCGCGTGGTCAAGCTGTACCCGTCGATCCTCAACCAGATCGCCGTGGCCAAGACCGAACCGGGCGACGAGAACAACCAGGACATTTCCGCTCTGGTCGGCAAGGTCGACATCCGCAAACTCGAGGAATACCCACAGAACGACGCCGACGCCTACAGCTACTCCGGTGCGCTGTGCCGGGCCAACCAGGGCCTGATGGAATTCGTCGAAATGTTCAAGGCACCGATCAAGGTGCTGCACCCGTTGCTGACCGCCACTCAGGAAGGCAACTACAACAGTACCGAAGGTCTTGGCGCCATTCCGTTCACCGGGATCCTGCTCGCCCACTCCAACGAATCGGAGTGGCACACCTTCCGCAACAACAAGAACAACGAAGCCTTCATCGACCGGATCTACATCGTCAAAGTACCGTACTGCCTGCGGGTCAGCGACGAGGTGAAGATTTACGACAAGCTGCTGTTCAACAGCTCCCTGGCCAAGGCCCACTGCGCGCCCGACACCCTGAAGATGCTGGCGCAGTTCACTGTGCTGTCACGCCTCAAGGAGCCGGAAAACTCCAACATCTATTCGAAGATGCGCGTCTACGACGGGGAAAACCTCAAGGACACCGATCCGAAAGCCAAATCGATTCAGGAATACCGCGACTCGGCCGGCGTCGACGAGGGCATGAACGGCCTGTCGACCCGCTTTGCGTTCAAGATCCTGTCCAAAGTGTTCAACTTCGATCCGCATGAAATCGCCGCCAACCCGGTGCACCTGCTCTATGTGCTGGAACAGCAGATCGAACAGGAACAATTCCAGGCCGAGACCCGCGAGCGTTATCTGCGCTATCTCAAGGAGTACCTGGCACCGCGTTATATCGAATTCATTGGCAAGGAGATCCAGACCGCGTACCTGGAGTCTTACAGCGAATACGGTCAAAACATCTTCGACCGCTACGTGCTGTACGCGGACTTCTGGATTCAGGATCAGGAATACCGCGATCCGGAAACCGGCGAGATCCTCAACCGCGTCGCGTTGAACGAGGAACTGGAAAAAATCGAAAAACCGGCCGGCATCAGCAATCCGAAAGATTTCCGCAACGAAATCGTCAACTTCGTACTGCGTGCCCGGGCCAACAACAACGGCAAGAACCCGACCTGGCTCAGCTACGAAAAACTGCGGGTGGTCATCGAGAAAAAAATGTTCTCGAACACCGAAGACCTGCTGCCAGTCATCAGCTTCAATGCCAAGGCCAGCAAAGAGGATCAACAGAAACACAACGACTTCGTTACTCGAATGGTCGAACGCGGCTACACCGACAAACAGGTACGACTGCTGTCCGAATGGTACCTACGGGTCCGGAAATCGCAGTAAAACAGCTACAAGCCTCAAGCTACGAGCTGCAGGGAAAAAGCGTGAACGCTGTGCTTCTACTTGCAGCTCGCAGCTCACAACTTGAAGCTGCCCGGAGGGCCTCCTATGAGCTATGTGATCGACCGACGCCTCAATGGCAAGAACAAGAGCACGGTGAACCGCCAGCGTTTCCTGCGGCGTTACCGTGATCACATCAAGAAGGCCGTCGAAGAGGCGGTCAGCCGGCGCTCCATCACCGACATGGAGCACGGCGAACAGATCAGCATTCCCGGTCGCGACATCGACGAACCGGTGCTTCACCACGGGCGCGGCGGCAAGCAGACCGTGGTTCACCCCGGCAACAAGGAATTCACCGCCGGCGAGCACATCGCCAGGCCACCGGGGGGTGGCGGCGGACGTGGGCCGGGCAAGGCTGGCAACTCCGGCGAGGGCATGGACGAATTCGTCTTCCAGATCACCCAGGAAGAATTCCTCGAATTCATGTTCGAAGACCTTGAACTCCCTAATCTGGTGAAACGTAACCTCAGCGGCACCGACACCTTCAAGACCGTGCGCGCCGGGATCAGCAACGAAGGCAATCCCTCGCGGATAAACATTATCCGCACCCTGCGCTCGGCTCATGCCCGGCGCATTGCGCTGTCCGGCAGCAGCCGCGCCAAGCTGCGCGAAGCCAAAGAGGAACTGGCGCGACTCAAACGCGAAGAGCCGGACAACTTCGGCGATATTCAGGAACTCGAAGCCGAAATCGAGAAACTCAGCGCACGCATCCATCGCGTGCCGTTCCTCGACACGTTCGACCTCAAGTACAACCTGCTGATCAAGCAACCCAACCCCAGCTCCAAGGCAGTGATGTTCTGCCTGATGGACGTTTCCGGCTCCATGACCCAGGCCACCAAGGACATTGCCAAGCGCTTTTTCATCCTGTTGTATCTGTTCTTGAAGCGTAACTACGACAAGATCGACGTAGTCTTCATCCGTCACCACACCAGCGCCCGGGAAGTGGACGAAGAGGAGTTCTTCTATTCGCGGGAAACCGGCGGCACCATCGTTTCCAGCGCGTTGAAACTGATGCAGGAGATCATGGCCGAGCGCTATCCGAGCAACGAGTGGAACATCTACGCCGCTCAGGCTTCCGACGGCGACAACTGGAACGATGACTCGCCGATCTGCCGCGACATCCTGATCAATCAGATCATGCCGTTTGTGCAGTACTACACTTATGTGGAGATCACCCCGCGCGAACACCAGGCCCTCTGGTACGAATACGAACGCATCGCCGAAGCCTTTTCCGACACGTTTGCCCAGCAGCAGCTGGTCTCGGCCGGGGATATTTATCCGGTCTTCCGTGAACTCTTCCAGCGCAGGTTAGTGACATGACCGCCAAAGAGCAGAAACGCCAACCCATTTCCACCGGCTCCGAATGGACATTCGAGCTGATTCAGGCCTACGACCGCGAGATCAGCCGGCTCGCCGATCGCTACGCCCTGGATACCTATCCCAACCAGATCGAAGTGATCACCGCCGAACAGATGATGGATGCCTATGCTTCGGTCGGCATGCCGCTGGGGTATCACCACTGGTCCTACGGCAAACACTTCCTCAGCACCGAGAAATCCTACAGTCGCGGGCAGATGGGGCTGGCCTACGAGATCGTGATCAATTCGGACCCGTGCATTGCCTACCTGATGGAAGAAAACACCATCTGCATGCAGGCGCTGGTGGTGGCTCACGCGTGCTACGGCCACAACAGCTTCTTCAAGGGCAACTATCTGTTCCGCACCTGGACCGATGCCAGTTCGATCATCGATTACCTGGTGTTCGCCAAGCAGTACATCATGCAGTGCGAGGAACGCCACGGCATCGATGCAGTGGAGGACCTGCTCGACTCCTGCCACGCCCTGATGAACTACGGCGTCGACCGCTACAAACGCCCGTATCCGATATCCGCCGAGGAAGAACGTCGGCGGCAAAAGGACCGCGAAGAGCACATGCAGAAACAGATCAACGATCTGTGGCGCACCATCCCCAAAGGTGCGGACAAATACAGCGACAAGGACAACGCACGCTTCCCGGCCGAACCGCAGGAGAACATCCTGTATTTCATCGAGAAGCACGCCCCGCTGCTGGAGCCGTGGCAGCGGGAAATCGTGCGGATCGTGCGCAAGATTGCCCAGTATTTCTATCCACAGCGCCAGACCCAGGTGATGAACGAAGGCTGGGCAACGTTCTGGCACTACACGTTGATGAACGATCTGTACGACGAAGGCCTGGTGACTGACGGCTTCATGATGGAATTCCTCACCTCGCACACCAGCGTGGTGTTTCAGCCAGGCTTCGACAGCCCCTACTACAGCGGCATCAACCCTTACGCACTGGGCTTTGCGATGTACCGCGATATCCGGCGCATGTGCGAAGAACCTACCGAGGAAGACCGCCGCTGGTTCCCGGACATTGCCGGCACGGACTGGCTCTCATCCATCAAGTTCGCCATGAGCAGCTTCAAGGATGAGAGCTTCATCCTGCAGTACCTGTCACCGAAAGTGATCCGCGATCTGAAGTTGTTCAGCATCCTCGACGACGACCAGAAGGACGACCTGCTGGTGCCGGCGATCCACGACGAAACCGGTTACCGGATCATCCGGGAAACCCTGGCCGCACAGTACAACCTCGGCAATCGTGAACCAAACGTGCAGATCTACAGCATCGACCGGCGCGGCGACCGTTCCCTGACCCTGCGCCATCAGCAGCACGACCGCAAACCACTGGGCGACTCCACCGACGAGGTACTGAAACATCTGCACCGGTTGTGGGGCTTCGACATTCACCTGGAAACCCTGCAAGGCGACCAGATCATGAAAACCCACCACGTACCGCCACGCAGTGAACACAGCGAAGGGGATTACGGCAGGCTTGATCTGGCCGTGATTCATCTTTGATCCGGTTTTGGCCTCCGAAAGTCCGGCGCAAGGGTTATCCTGTCGGGCCAACGGAGGTTTTTTATGCAGATTTACAAGGTCGGCGGCGCAGTACGTGATCGCCTGCTCGGGTTACCGGTTACCGACATCGATTGGGTGGTGGTCGGGGCCACGACAGAAGAGATGCTCGCCCAGGGTTATCGTCCGGTCGGCGCGGATTTCCCGGTGTTTCTTCATCCCAAGACCGGCGAGGAATACGCCCTCGCCCGCACCGAGCGTAAAAGCGGCCGCGGTTATGGCGGCTTCACCTTTCACGCCAGCCCCGAAGTGACCCTTGAAGAAGACCTCATTCGCCGTGACCTGACGATCAACGCGATGGCCGAGGACCGCCAGCAGAATCTGACCGATCCTTATCACGGCCAACGCGACCTCGAAAATCGAATCCTGCGCCACGTTTCCCCGGCGTTTGCCGAAGATCCGCTCCGTGTATTGCGCGTTGCGCGCTTTGCCGCTCGCTATGCCGGGCTGGGTTTCACCGTCGCCCCAGAGACTCTCGAACTGATGACTCAGCTCAGCGAGTCCGGCGAGCTGCAAGCCCTGACCGCCGAGCGCAGCTGGAAAGAGATCTCGCGCGCGCTGATGGAAGATCAGCCACAGGTGTTCATCCAGGTGTTGCGTGACTGCGGCGCCTTGAAGGTCTTGATGCCGGAGGTGGACGCACTGTTCGGCGTGCCGCAGCCGGAGGCCCATCACCCGGAAATCGACAGCGGCATCCACACCCTGAGCGTGCTCGAACAAGCGGCGCAGCACCAACAGCCTCTGACCGTGCGCTGGGCCTGCCTGCTGCATGACCTCGGCAAAGGCCTGACTCCGGAAGAAGAGTGGCCACGGCACATCGCACATGAGCATAAAGGGCTGAAGTTGATCAAAGCGGTCAACGAACGTTTCAAGGCACCGAAAGATTGTCAGGAACTGGCACTGCTGGTCGGCCAATATCACACCCACAGCCACCGCGCCCTGGAACTGAAGGCGTCAACCTTGCTGGAGTTACTGCAGAGCTTCGACGTTTATCGCCGTCCGCAGCGCTTTGAGGAGTTTATCGTCGCGTGCGAGATGGATGCTCGCGGCCGCAAGGGACTGGAACAGCGCAGTTATCCACAGGCAGATTATTTGCGCGGCGCGGCGAAAGTAGCACGGGAAGTCGCGGTACAGCCGTTGCTGGAGAAGGGATTCAAAGGGCCGGAACTGGGCGAAGCGCTGAAGCGCGAGCGACTGAAAGCGCTGAAGACCTATAAAGACACAGCGTCAGCCTGAAAAGCTTCGCGAGCAAGCCTGCTCCCACAAGGGAAATACATTCCAAATGTGGGAGCGGGCTTGCTGGCGAAGGCGGCAGTCAACTCAACGAAGATCCGAAGGCGTGAGTTGCTGCCCGCGCCATTCAAACCCGACCGGCGCCAACACCTGATCAATCTGCGCCTCGGCCCACAACGTCGCGAAGCTTTTTCCTACACCCGGATGCACCCGATCCGGCGCAATCAGCGACAGCGGCCACAGCACAAAAGCGTTTTTCAGAATTTCGGCACGCGGCAGGATCAAACCGTCAAAGTTACCCGTCAGTTCGCCGTACAACAGCACGTCGATATCCAGCGGCAAACCCTTGCGGTCCGGTGCATAGCGACCGTTATCGGCCTCGATGTATTTCAGGCGCCGATCCAGCTCCATCAACGGCAGATCGGTAAACGCCGAGACCACGAAGTTGAAGAACGGCCCGCTCTTGATCCCCACCGGCTGGCTCTCGAACACCGCCGAACAGCGGATATCCACGAGGAATGTCGCCAAAGCGTCGAGCCCGGCGCGCAAATGGGTATCACGCTCGATATTGCTACCGAGCCCAAGGTAAACCTGAGTCAGCGACATCCGCGCTCGATCTCCACACCCACACCACCCTTGGCTGCCGGCACGGCGCCTGGCTTGGTCAGTTTCAGACGAACCCAGGTGATCTTGAATTCGGCCATCAGCACTTCGACCAATCGCTCGGCGAAGGTCTCGACCAACTGAAATTGCGCCTGCTCGGCAAAGGCCTGGATGCGCGTGGAAACGCTGGCGTAATCGAGCGCCAGCGTCAGGTCGTCACCAGCCGCGGCCGGGCGATTGTCCCAGGCGAAGCTCAGATCAAGACGCAGACACTGTCGGATGCCGCGCTCCCAGTCGTAGGCACCGATCACGGTGTCGACTTCCAGGCCCTCGATAAACACTCTGTCCAAGCACTTTTCTCCGCTGCACGACAAGGGCGCAATGCGCCGTTAGAATCAGGGCGTCCTCGCCCGGAATAGTTAGCATGTTTTGGTTACTGGCGACTCTCGCCTACCTGCTCGGCTCGCTGTCCTTCGCCATTTTGCTCAGCCGCCTGACCGGAAACCCGGACCCGCGAATGAGTGGCTCGGGTAATGCCGGCGCCACCAACATGCTGCGCCTGGCCGGCCGCAAACTTGCGATCCTGACCCTGCTCGGTGATCTGTGCAAAGGCCTGTTGCCGGTGCTGATCGCAGCGGCCATGGGCCTTTCGCTGCAGGATCAGGCCTGGATCGGCGTGTGCGCCGTGATCGGTCACCTGTTCCCGCTGTATTTCCGTTTTCGCGGCGGCAAAGGCGTCGCCACGGCTGCCGGCATGCTGCTGGGCCTGTATCCGCCCGCCGCGCTGCTGGCGGTATGCGCCTGGCTGCTGACGTTCTACCTGACCCGTACCAGCTCGCTGGCGGCATTGATCGCCACGCCCCTGACCCTGCCATTGCTGGCTTGGCAGGAACCCGAAGCACTGCTGCCAATGAGCGCGTTGACGCTACTGATCGTCTGGCGCCACCGCGGCAATCTACGCGACCTGTTTGCCGGGCGCGAACGGCATTTTTAAATACCGCTCATGAGCGCCGCTCATCACAACGCCGACAGCTGCTCCATCGGCCAGCGCGCCTGCACGCTGATCGCCAGGCTTTCCTGCTGACCAGCCTGCAGACGCTGGCAACCGGCAAACGCGATCATCGCGCCATTGTCGGTGCAGAACTCGGGACGGGCGTAGAACACATCGCCCTTCATATCGCCGAGCATCTTTTCCAGCGAAACACGCAACGCCTTGTTGGCGCTGACGCCGCCAGCGATCACCAGACGCTTCATGCCGGCCTGTTTCAGGGCGCGTTTACACTTGATGGTCAAAGTCTCCACCACCGCCTGCTGGAACGCCAGCGCGATGTCGCAACGGGCTTGCTCGCTGTCGTCCCCGGCGCTGACGCATTGCTGCCAGGTGTTAAGAGCGAAGGTCTTCAGACCGCTGAAGCTGAAATCCAGACCCGGGCGATCACACATCGGACGCGGGAAAGTAAAACGTCCTGCAACGCCCTTCTCCGCCAACTTGGCGATTTCCGGTCCGCCCGGATAATTGAGACCCATCATTTTTGCAGTCTTGTCGAACGCTTCGCCGGCGGCATCGTCGAGGGTCTCGCCGAGCAGGCTGTATTGGCCAATGCCATCGACCTGAACCAGCTGGGTATGACCACCGGAAACCAACAAAGCGACGAACGGGAATTCTGGCGGTTTTGGCTCCAGCATCGGCGCCAGTAAATGACCTTCCATGTGGTGCACACCGAGCGCCGGAATACCCCAGGCAAACGCCAGCGCCTGGGCGCAAGAAGCACCGACCAGCAGCGCCCCGACCAGTCCAGGACCTGCGGTATAGGCGATGGCATCGATCTCGGTCGTCACGCAGTCGGCTTCAGCCAACACCTGACGAATCAAGGGCAGCATGCGTTTGACGTGGTCACGCGAGGCCAGCTCCGGTACCACACCGCCATAGGCACGGTGCAGGTCGATCTGACTGAACAGCGCGTCGGCCAGCAGGCCGCGTTCACTGTCATATAATGCGACGCCGGTTTCGTCGCAGGAAGTTTCTAATCCCAGTACTAGCATGGGTTTGCGCCTTGTTTAGGCTGAATTCGAAGGCGCGCATAATAGTCGCCGCGTGATGCCCCGACCAGCGGTTTTCGATCAGAGGCTTTGCATTCCGAGCGATGAGGGGTTAACATCCGCAACCCTTAAAAACCGACGTCTTCAAGTGCTCTTTTGCCGCGAGGATGTTGACCCCGGTAATGAATGAAGGTAGCTCTGGATGCCAGCCGTCAAAGTTAAAGAGAACGAACCCTTCGACGTAGCTCTGCGTCGTTTCAAGCGCTCCTGCGAAAAAGCCGGTGTACTGGCTGAAGTTCGTAGCCGCGAATTTTACGAGAAGCCAACTTCTGAGCGTAAGCGCAAAGCAGCAGCCGCTGTTAAGCGTCACGCCAAGAAAGTTCAGCGCGAACAGCGCCGCGCCGTTCGTCTGTACTAATACGCAGACGTTCGTAGCAAGCTTCTTGCCTAAGCCCGGCCCTCAGCCGGGCTAATGGCATTTGCGTAAAACGCTTGATGCTTCACCGTCGAAGCCGCAGATGCGACCGAGACAAAACTGCTTCACCGCGTCAGGCCTGGCTTTTTTGCCAGCGGTGCACGTCTTTCTGACGAGCCTTTCAAGGCTACTGACGAGCACACCCACTGATTCCTCTCACGACGATCAGCCCAAGGCACCTGCATGCGTGCCCGCTTTATTGAGCTATCCGAGGCCCTTGACCGGCCGTCAGCGGATTCAGCGCAACACTTTCAAATAGTCGAAAACTGATGAGCACTAACGTCAGTGGATTTTCGGCAGATACACTTCCCGACAGCGATCACGCAACCGACCCCGGTCGAGCCGCCCATTGCGCGCGCCTCACTCAAGACCTGCGTCCAGCCGCCCTTCGCATCGGACTCATTACAGCACAGACGAGAACGCCATGGCCGGGCTGATTCCCCAGAGCTTTATTGACGACCTCCTGAACCGCACCGACATCGTCGACGTGGTCAGCTCGCGTGTGCAACTGAAAAAGGCCGGCAAAAACTACACCGCCTGCTGCCCGTTCCATAAAGAGAAAACCCCGTCGTTCAGCGTCAGCCCCGACAAGCAGTTCTATTACTGCTTCGGTTGTGGTGCCGGCGGCAACGCCTTGGGCTTTCTCATGGACCACGACAACCTGGACTTCCCCCAGGCCGTCGAAGATCTGGCCAAAGCCGCCGGAATGGAAATCCCCCGCGAAGAAAGCGGCCGCCCGCACAAACCGCGGCAACCGACCGATTCGCCGCTGTACCCGCTACTGACCGCCGCCGCCGACTTTTACCGGCAGGCGCTCAAGAGCCATCCTGCGCGCAAGGCCGCCGTGGATTACCTCAAGGGCCGCGGCCTGACCGGCGAGATCGCCCGGGACTTCGGCCTCGGTTTCGCGCCGCCGGGCTGGGACAATCTGTTCAAACACTTGAGCAGCGATACCCTGCAACAGAAGGCCATGATCGACGCAGGCCTGTTGATCGAGAACGCCGAAACCGGCAAACGCTATGACCGCTTCCGCGATCGCGTGATGTTTCCGATCCGTGACACGCGCGGCCGGATCATCGCTTTCGGTGGCCGTGTACTCGGCGACGACAAGCCGAAATACCTGAACTCGCCGGAAACCCCGGTCTTCCATAAAGGCCAGGAGCTCTACGGCCTCTATGAAGCACGCAAGAACAACCGCAACCTCGATGAAATCATCGTCGTCGAAGGCTACATGGACGTCATCGCTCTCGCCCAGCAAGGCTTGAAAAATGCCGTCGCAACGCTGGGTACCGCGACCAGCGAAGAACATTTGAAACGCCTGTTTCGCGTAGTGCCGAACGTGCTGTTCTGCTTCGACGGCGACCAGGCCGGCCGCAACGCCGCCTGGCGCGCGCTGGAGGCCACACTGTCGAGCTTGCAGGACGGGCGTCGTGCGCGATTCCTGTTTCTGCCCGAAGGCGAAGACCCGGACACCTTGGTGCGCGCCGAAGGCACTGATGCCTTCAAGGCTCGAATCAACCAGCATGCGCAGCCGTTGGCGGACTATTTCTTCCAGCAACTGACCGAAGAAGCCGATCCGCGCTCTCTTGAGGGCAAGGCTCACATGGCCACCCTCGCCGCACCGTTGATCGATAAAGTGCCCGGGGCCAATTTGCGCATTCTGATGCGTCAGCGCCTGACCGAAATCACCGGCCTGAGCAACGAAACCGTCAGTCAGCTCGCGCAAAGTGCGCCGCAGGAAGCGCCGCCGGCGTACGATCCAGGCATCGATTACGACGCAATGCCGGACTACAGCGACTACCATCAGCCGCAGGCACAGGACATGTATGTGCCGCAGCAGGAGTGGACGCCGAAGAAACTCGGCGCCGGCGGCAAGAAGTGGGACAAGAAACCCTGGGACAAGAACGGCAAACGTGGCGGCGATCGCGATCAACAACGCCCGCGGACGCCAATTGGCGTCGAATCACCGACCCTGACCGCCCTGCGCACCCTGCTTCATCACCCGCAACTGGCCGAACGCGTCGAGGACGCCGGGCACATTGCGGACGAAAATCAGACCAACGCCCAGTTGCTTGTGGCGCTGCTCGAAGCCGTACAGAAGAATCCCAAGCTAAACTCATTTCAGTTGATCGCGCGATGGCACGGCACTGAACAGGGTCGCTTGCTTAAAGCACTCGCGGAAAAGGAGTGGCTGATTGATGGAGAAAACCTTGAACAACAGTTTTTCGACACCATTACTAGCTTGTCAGCCCGCCAACGCGAGCGAAATCTGGAACAGTTGCTCAGGAAAGCGCGTCAAAGCGAACTGAGCATCGAAGAGAAAAATCAACTGCGCGACCTTCTAAGTCGCAATGTTTCCGCATCAAACCCGACCTCAACTGGCGCGTGAGGTCATAGCTCAGGTATAATCCTCGGCTTGTTTTTTGCCCGCCAAGACCTTCAGTGGATAGGGTGTTATGTCCGGAAAAGCGCAACAGCAGTCTCGTATTATTGAGTTGATCAAACTGGGTCGTGAGCAGAAGTATCTGACTTACGCCGAGGTCAACGACCACCTGCCCGAGGATATTTCAGATCCGGAGCAGGTGGAAGACATCATCCGCATGATTAACGACATGGGGATCCCCGTACACGAGAGTGCTCCGGATGCGGACGCCCTTATGTTGGCCGACGCCGATACCGACGAGGCCGCTGCGGAAGAAGCAGCCGCTGCGTTGGCAGCGGTGGAGACCGATATCGGTCGCACCACTGACCCAGTGCGCATGTACATGCGTGAAATGGGTACGGTTGAGCTTCTGACTCGTGAAGGCGAAATCGAAATCGCCAAGCGTATCGAAGAGGGCATCCGTGAAGTGATGAGCGCTATCGCGCACTTCCCTGGCACGGTTGACCACATTCTCTCCGAGTACACTCGCGTTACCACCGAGGGTGGTCGCCTGTCCGACGTTCTGAGCGGTTACATCGACCCGGACGACGGCATTGCGCCGCCGGCTGCCGAAGTGCCGCCGCCGATCGACGCGAAAGCCGCCAAGGCTGACGACGAGACCGAAGACGATGACGCCGAATCTTCGGATGACGAAGAAGAAGCCGAAAGCGGTCCGGATCCGGTCATCGCAGCCCAGCGTTTTGGCGCTGTGGCCGATCAGATGGAAATCACCCGCAAGGCCCTGAAAAAGCACGGTCGTCACAACAAGGCAACGGTTGCCGAGTTGCTGGCCCTGGCCGAGCTGTTCATGCCGATCAAACTGGTGCCGAAGCAATTCGAAGCCCTGGTCGAGCGTGTTCGCAGCGCCCTGGATCGTCTGCGTCAGCAAGAGCGCGCGATCATGCAACTATGCGTACGTGATGCACGTATGCCACGCGCCGATTTCCTGCGTCAGTTCCCGGGCAACGAAGTCGACGAAAGCTGGTCCGACGCCTTGGCCAAAGGCAAGAGCAAATACGCCGAAGCCATTGGTCGCGTGCAGCCGGACATCATCCGTTGCCAGCAGAAACTGATCGCGCTGGAAACCGAAACCGGTCTGACCATCGCAGAAATCAAGGACATCAACCGTCGCATGTCGATCGGTGAGGCCAAGGCCCGCCGCGCGAAGAAAGAGATGGTTGAAGCCAACTTGCGTCTGGTGATCTCGATCGCCAAGAAGTACACCAACCGCGGCCTGCAATTCCTCGATCTGATCCAGGAAGGCAACATCGGTCTGATGAAAGCGGTGGACAAGTTCGAATACCGTCGTGGTTACAAGTTCTCGACTTATGCCACCTGGTGGATCCGTCAGGCGATCACTCGCTCGATCGCCGACCAGGCCCGCACCATCCGTATTCCGGTGCACATGATCGAGACGATCAACAAGCTCAACCGCATTTCCCGCCAGATGCTGCAGGAAATGGGTCGCGAACCGACCCCGGAAGAGCTGGGCGAACGCATGGAAATGCCTGAGGACAAGATCCGCAAGGTGTTGAAGATCGCTAAAGAGCCGATCTCCATGGAAACCCCGATCGGTGATGACGAAGACTCCCATCTGGGCGACTTCATCGAAGACTCGACCATGCAGTCGCCAATCGATGTTGCGACCGTTGAGAGCCTTAAAGAAGCGACTCGCGAAGTGCTGTCCGGCCTCACTGCCCGTGAAGCCAAGGTACTGCGCATGCGTTTCGGTATCGACATGAACACCGACCACACACTCGAAGAAGTGGGCAAACAGTTTGACGTAACGCGTGAGCGGATCCGTCAGATCGAAGCCAAGGCGCTGCGCAAGCTGCGCCACCCGACGCGAAGCGAGCATCTGCGCTCCTTCCTCGACGAGTGATACCAGAACCCCCGGCCCAGGCCGGGGGTTTTGTTTACAGGGCAGATTAAATCCCCCGCACCGCCCCTCCTCCGCATACCCCGTCTACACTCGAAACTATGAATCCCGTGCCCTAACGAGACGGTTATGCCCAGACTGGCGCCCGTGCTTTTCTTGCTGTCACTGATGATCTGGACCGCAACGGCTAACGCGCTGACTCTGACCGATGAAGAACGTAGCTGGCTCGCGGCTCACCCGGACTTGCGCCTGGGTGTCGATGCCTCGTGGCCGCCGTTCGAGTTCCGCGATGAACAGAACCGCTATCAAGGCCTGGCCGCTGATTACATCGACGTGATCCGCCAGCGTCTGGCAGTCAAACTCACCCCGATCGAGCCGTCGAGCTGGACCGAAGTGCTGGCGCAAGTGAAAGCCGGCAAGATTGATCTGCTGCCGGGGATCATGTCCACACCCGAGCGCCAGAACTATCTGTCGTTCACTCGCCCCTATCTCGACTTCCCGATTGTGATCCTCGCCCACATCGGCGGCGCACAACCCCGCAAAATCGAAGACCTGTACGGCCTGAAGATCGCCGTAGTGGAGAACTACGCCCCCCACGAACTCCTGCGCACCCACCATCCCGACCTGAATCTGGTGGCCATGCCCAATGTCAGCTCGGCACTCCAGGCGCTGGCCACCGATGAGGTAGACGCTGTGGTCGGCGACCTCGCGTCCAGCGTCTGGAGCCTGCGCCAGCTCAAACTCGACGGTTTATACGTGAGCGGCGAAACCCCGTATCGCTACCAGTTGGCCATGGGCGTGCCCCGTGACAACAAAATGCTGGTGGGCATTCTGGACAAAGTCCTGGCGGACATGAGCCCGGAGGAAATCAGCAGCATTCAGGAACATTGGGTCGGCAATGTCCTGGACCATCGGACATTCTGGTCGGACCTGCTGATTTACGGCCTGCCAGGTCTTTTGTTGCTGGTGATCATCCTTGTGGTGGTCATTCGTATCAACCGCCGCCTCAGTTCGGAAATCGCTCGACGCGTCGACCTCGAACAGGAATTGCGCAGCAGCGAATACCACTACCGCGGCCTGGTAGAGAGCCTGTCGGCCATCGCCTGGGAAGCGCGCATGAGCGACTTCACCTACAGCTATGTTTCGCCCCATGCCGAGGATTTGCTCGGTTATCCACAGGCGCATTGGTTGATCCCGGGTTTCTGGCGCAACATCATCCACCCCGCCGACCTCACCCGCGCGCAGGCCATCTGCGATGACGCGGTGCGCGAAGGGCGTGATCATACCCTCGACTATCGGGTGATCACCGCTGACGGGCGCTGCCTGTGGGTGCGTGACATCGTCAGCCTGATTGAACACGGGCATGAGCCGGTGATGCGCGGACTGATGATCGACATCAGCGAGACCAAGCGTACCGAGGAGGCGCTGCGGCTGTCGGAGCAGAAATTCGCCTCGGTATTCCAGCAATGCCCGGACATTCTGGTGATCGCGCGACTGTCCGACGGCTGCCTGCTGGAGGTCAACGAAGCCTTTGAAGAACAAATCGGCCTGAAAGCCGAAGAGGTCGTCGGTCAGACCGCCACCGAACTCAACATCTGGGGAATTCCCGGGGTCGGGCCGGGGCTGCTGCAGCGCTTGCAGGCCGGCAGCATCCGCAATCTGGAGATGCCCTTTCGCCGCAACAACGGCCAGGTGTTCACTGGCCTGATCTCCGCCGAACCGTTCGACCTCGACACCACCCCGGCGCTGGTGGTGGTGGTGCGCGACATCACCCAGCTGAAGGAAACCCAGCAGCAGCTGCAAACCTCCGAAGAGAAATTCGCCAAGGCCTTCCACGCCTCGCCGGACGGCTTGCTGCTGTCGCGCCAGAGCGACGGCCTGCTGCTGGAGGTCAATGAGGGTTTCAGCCGCATCACCGGTTTCAACAGCGCGATGTCGGTGGACCGCTCGGCACTGGACCTGGGGATCTGGGTCAACCTCAATGAACGCAAGCAGATGCTCGACCTGCTGCACCGCGACGGTTTCGTGCGCGATTTCAGCTGCCACATCCGCCGCAGCGACGGGCAGATCCGCCTGTGTGAAGTGTCCAGCCGACCGCTGCCGATCGGCGAAGAAGACTGCATGCTGACCATCGCCCGGGACATCACCGAGCGGCATCTGATGCAAGAAAAACTGCAGCAGGCGGCCACCGTGTTCGAGAGCACCGCCGAGGGCGTGCTGATCACCGACACCCAGCAGCACATCAGCGCGGTCAACCGCGCCTTCACCGAAATCACCGGCTACAGCGAAAGCGAAGCCCTCGGCCACACCCCGCGCCTGCTCGCCTCGGGCCTGCACGACAGCGCGTTTTATGCGGCGATGTGGCACCAGTTAACCGACGAGGGTCACTGGCAGGGCGAGATTTCCAACCGGCGCAAGAACGGCGAGTTGTACCCGAGCTGGCTGACCATCAGCGCCGTGCGCAACCGCGACAAGTTCATCACCCACTTCGTCGCGGTGTTTGCCGATATATCCAGCCTCAAACACGCGCAGGCCAAACTCGATTACCAGGCACATCATGACCCGCTCACCGGCCTGCCGAATCGCACCCTGTTTGAAGGTCGTCTGCTCACCGCGCTAAACAGCCAGCAGGAAAATGGCAGTCAGGGCGCTGTGCTGTTCCTTGATCTGGACCGCTTCAAGCACATCAACGACAGCCTCGGCCACCCGGTCGGCGACCTGCTACTCAAGGGCATTGCCGTGCGCTTGAAAGAACAATTGCGCGACATCGATACCGTCGCACGCCTGGGCGGCGATGAATTCATTATCCTGTTGCCGGGCCTGCAACAGGCCAGCGACGCCGACCACATCGCCACCAAACTGCTCAATTGCTTCGGCGCACCGTTCCAGGCCGGCGAACACGAGTTCTTCATCAGCGCCAGCATCGGCACCAGCCTGTATCCACGGGACGGCTGCGACGTCGCCACGCTGGTGAAAAACGCCGACGCGGCGATGTACCGCTCCAAGGCCAAGGGCCGCAACCGCGTCGAAAGCTACACCCGCGACCTCACCGCACAGGCCAGCGAGCGTGTGGCGCTGGAACACGAACTGCGCCGCGCCATCGAACGCGACGAACTGTTCCTCTACTACCAACCGAAGATCAGCCTCGACGACCATCGTCTGGTGGGCGCCGAAGCGCTGATTCGCTGGCGTCACCCGACCTTCGGCGAAGTACCGCCGGAGCACTTCATCCCGCTGGCCGAAGAGAACGGCATGATCCTGCAGATCGGCGACTGGGTGCTCGAAACCGCCTGCCGGCAGATGTTCGAATGGAACCAGATCTACGAAAGCCTCGGCCCGTTGTCAGTCAACCTCGCCGGCGCGCAGCTGCGCCAGCCGAACCTGCTCGGGCGCATCGAACAATTGCTCCGGGAAAACCGTTTGCAGCCGGATTTACTGCAACTGGAAATTACCGAAAACTTCATCATGAGCCAGGCCGAAGAAGCACTGGCGGTGCTGCACCAGCTCAAACACCTGGGTGTACAACTGGCGATCGACGACTTCGGTACCGGCTATTCCTCGCTCAGTTACCTCAAACGCCTGCCACTGGACATCCTCAAGATCGACCAGTCATTCGTCCGCGGCCTGCCCGATGACCCCCACGACGCAGCGATTGTGCGGGCCATCATCGCCCTTGGCCGGAGCATGCAATTCACTGTGATTGCCGAAGGTGTGGAAACCCAGGCCCAACAGCAATTCCTCGCCGCCGAGGGCTGCGAACAGATCCAGGGCTACATCGTCAGCCTGCCGCTGCCGCCAGAAGAATTCGCCGCAACGTTTCTGCGCATTACCGTATCGGATTATTCGGATAGCACAGCCGAGAAACCGTCGCTATAATCCGCGACCTACTGAGGGCCTATAGCTCAGTTGGTTAGAGCAGAGGACTCATAATCCTTTGGTCCACGGTTCAAGTCCGTGTGGGCCCACCAAATTCGAAAGCCGCGCAAATGCGCGGCTTTTTCGTTTCTGCGTTTCATCCCGACTACGATAAGGGGCTTCCATATCCAGCTGGCTGACGCTGTAACATGCTCGCCCAAAGACCCGCGCCCCATGGAGCCCCGCCCTTGCCAGACATCCGCCCGCCCGTGCTCGATGAAATCGACCGCCAATTGATCGCCGCCCTGCAAATCAACGCCCGCGAGAGCGTGGCAATGCTCGCCCGGCAGTTGGGCATTGCGCGCACCACTGTCACATCGCGGCTGGCGCGACTGGAAAAGGCCAAGGTGATCACCGGCTATGGCGTGCGGCTGGGGCAGCGGGTGGTCGATGGCGGGTTGCAGGCGTATGTCGGGATCAAGGTGCAGCCGCGCTCCGGCAAGGAAGTGTTGCGCCGCTTGAGTGCGATGGCGCAGGTCCAGCAGTTGTGTGCGGTGAGTGGCGAATTTGATTACGTGGCGTGGTTGCGCACCGATTCGCCGGAACAGCTGGATCAGTTGCTGGATCAGATTGGCGGGGTGGATGGGGTGGAGAAGACCACTACTTCGATTATTTTGAGTAGCAAGATTGATCGCGGGCAGCCGGTTTAAGTGTTGGTCGTGACATTTCGGTTGGCGGATAGGGCCTCTTCGCGAGCAAGCCCGCTCCCACTTTTGACCGAGTCACGCACAGAATCTGCGCCAGCTACAAATCCACTGTGGGAGCGGGCTTGCTCGCGAAGGCGGTGGATCAGCCACTGTTGATCGCGACTGACGAGAAGCTTTCGCGAGCAAGCCCGCTCCCACTTTTGACCGGGTCACGCACAGAATCTGCGCCAGCTACAAATCCACTGTGGGAGCGGGCTTGCTCGCGAAGGCGGTGGATCAGTCACTGTTGATCGCGACTGACAGAACGCTTTCGCGAGCAAGCCCACTCCCACCTTTGACCAGGTCGTGCACGGAATCTTCGCCAGCCACAGATCCACTGTGGGAGCGGGCTTGCTCGCGAAGGCGGTGGTTCAGTCACTGTTGATGGCGACTGACAGAACGCTTTCGCGAGCAAGCCCGCTCCCACTTTTGACCAGGTCGTGCACAGAATCTGCGCCAGCTACAAATCCACTGTGGGAGCAGGCTCGCGCCTACATTTTGGTCGGTGTGCAGTCATCAATCGTCATATTGATCAGTTAATTGGCAAAACGACGACACTTTGCGTCTTATTAACGTGTTCTACGCTCCCTAGAATGGCTGGCATCTTTTCCTATACTCAGACGCGCATTCGGCGTCGGGTCGCCAGCAAGGTCAGCCATGAACAAGAACAATCGCCATCCTGCAGACGGTAAGAAACCAGTCACCATTTTCGGTCCGGACTTTCCTTTCGCTTTCGACGACTGGATCGAACACCCGGCCGGTCTCGGCAGTATCCCTGAACACCATCACGGCGCTGAAGTGGCGATTGTCGGCGCCGGTATCGCTGGCCTGGTGGCCGCGTACGAACTGATGAAGCTCGGCCTGAAACCGGTGGTTTACGAGGCGTCGAAGCTCGGCGGGCGTTTGCGTTCGCAAGCATTCAACGGCACTGACGGGATCGTCGCGGAACTGGGCGGCATGCGTTTCCCGGTGTCCTCCACCGCCTTCTACCACTACGTCGACAAGCTCGGCCTCGAGACCAAACCTTTCCCGAACCCGCTGACGCCGGCCTCCGGCAGCACCGTGATCGACCTGGAAGGCAAAACCCATTACGCACAAAGCCTGAAGGATCTTCCTGCACTGTTCCAGGAAGTGGCTGACGCCTGGGCGGATGCGCTGGAGGCCGGCTCGCAGTTCGCCGATATCCAGCAAGCAATCCGCGACCGCGATGTGCCACGCCTCAAGGCACTATGGAACAAGCTCGTGCCGCTGTGGGATGACCGCACGTTCTACGACTTCGTTGCCACGTCCGAGGCCTTTGCCAAGCTGTCGTTCCATCACCGCGAAGTGTTTGGTCAGGTCGGTTTCGGCACCGGCGGCTGGGACTCGGACTTCCCCAACTCGATGCTGGAAATCTTCCGCGTGGTGATGACCAACTGCGACGATCACCAGCACTTGGTAGTCGGCGGTGTGGAACAAGTGCCGCAAGGCATCTGGCGGCATGTGCCGGAGCGCTGCGTGCACTGGCCTGAAGGCACCAGCCTGAAATCCCTGCACCGGGGCGCACCGCGTTCCGGCGTGAAGAAAATCGCCCACGCGCCGGACGGCCGTTTCGCCGTCACCGACAACAACGGCGACACCCGCGAATACGCCGCTGTGCTGACTACCTGCCAGAGCTGGCTGCTGACCACCCAGATCGAATGCGATGAAACCCTGTTCTCGCAGAAGATGTGGATGGCGCTGGACCGCACCCGCTACATGCAGTCGTCGAAAACCTTCGTGATGGTCGATCGCCCGTTCTGGAAGGACAAGGACCCGGAAACCGGCCGCGACCTGATGAGCATGACCCTCACCGATCGCCTGACCCGTGGCACCTATCTGTTCGATAACGGCGACGACAAGCCGGGCGTGATCTGCCTGTCGTACTCGTGGATGAGCGACGCGCTGAAGATGCTGCCGCACCCGGTGGAAAAACGCGTAGAGCTGGCGTTGAATGCGCTGAAGAAGATCTACCCGAAAGTCGACATCGCCGCACGGATCATTGGCGATCCGATCACCGTGTCGTGGGAAGCCGACCCGTACTTCCTCGGGGCGTTCAAGGGCGCCCTGCCCGGTCACTATCGCTACAACCAGCGCATGTACGCGCACTTCATGCAGGACGACATGCCAGCCGAGCAGCGCGGGATTTTCATCGCCGGTGACGACGTGTCGTGGACGCCGGCGTGGGTCGAAGGCGCGGTGCAGACTTCGCTCAACGCGGTGTGGGGCATCATGAAGCACTTCGGCGGGTCGACACATAAAGCGAACCCGGGCCCGGGTGATGTGTTCAAAGACATCGGCCCTATCGCCCTGCCCGAGTAAGAGGAATCCCCGATGCGTGTAGCCCTTTACCAATGTCCACCGCTGCCTCTGGACCCCGCCGCCAACCTGCAACGCCTGCACCAAGTGGCGATGGAGGCCAAGGGCGCCGACCTGCTGGTGCTGCCGGAGATGTTTCTGACCGGCTACAACATCGGCGCCGAGGCAGTCAGCACATTGGCCGAGGTCTACAACGGCGAATGGGCGCAACAGATCGGTCGAATTGCCAAAGCCGCCGGACTGGCGATTGCCTACGGTTATCCGGAGCGCACCGCCGACGGGCAGATCTACAACGCCGTGCAGTTGATCGATGCGCACGGTGAGCGCCTGTGCAATTACCGCAAGACGCATCTGTTCGGCGATCTGGATCGCTCAATGTTCAGCCCGGGCGAAGACGATTTTCCGCTGGTCGAGCTCAACGGCTGGAAGCTCGGTTTCCTGATCTGCTACGACCTGGAGTTTCCGGAGAACGCGCGACGTCTGGCGCTGGCCGGCGCCGAGCTGATTCTGGTGCCGACGGCGAACATGATTCCGTTCGATTTTGTCGCCGACGTCACCGTGCGTTCCCGTGCCTTCGAAAACCAGTGCTACGTGGCCTACGCCAACTACTGCGGGCATGAAGGCGAGATCCACTATTGCGGGCAAAGCAGCATCGCCGCGCCGGACGGCAGTCGTATCGCCCAGGCCGGACTTGATGAAGCGCTGATCGTCGGCGAGCTGGATCGTCAGTTGATGGTCGATTCTCGCGCCGCCAATCGCTACCTCAGTGACCGCCGCCCGGAGCTTTACAACGCACTGAACAAGCGCTGACCCCACGCAATCCGCTAGCATTGGCACTTCACTGTTCTGGAAGTGCCCATGCCTGCGCCGACTCACCCCCGCCCTCACACTGAAACCCTGGCCAACGGCTTGCGCGTCACCCTGCGTCATGTGCCTGGTTTGAAGCGCAGTGCCGCCGCGTTGCGGGTGGCTGCCGGTAGTCATGACGTGCCACTGGAGTGGCCGGGACTGGCGCATTTCCTCGAGCATTTACTGTTTCTCGGTACCGAGCGGTTTCCGCCCGATCAGGCCCTGATGGCCTACGTGCAAAGTCATGGCGGCCAGGTGAATGCCAGCACCCGCGAGCGCACGACGGATTTCTTCTTTGAACTGCCGACCTCGGCTTTCGGCGCCGGGCTTGAGCGTCTGTCAGACATGCTCGCCCACCCGCGTATGAATCCGGACGATCAGTTGCGTGAACGCGAAGTACTGGACGCAGAATTTGTCGCGTGGTCGCAGGATCCCACAGCGCAGCAGGCACTTTCCTTGTACGAGGGTTTGCCGGCGACGCACCCGTTGCGTGGCTTTCATGCGGGCAATCGCGACAGCCTGAAGGTTGAGCAACCGGGGTTTCAGCAGGCGTTGAAGGATTTCCATCAGCGCTTCTATCGCAGCGGGCAAATGACCTTGAGTGTGGTCGGGCCGCAAAGCCTTGAAGCGCTGCGCACACTGGCGCAGCAGTTCGCTGCGGCGCTGCCGGTTGGGGATAACGTTTTGCAGGCCGCAACCCAGCCACTGCAAGTAACAAGTTATCAACAGGTCGGTGGGCAGCACTGCAATCTGCTGTTTGCCTTCGAAGCGCTGCCCGACACCTGCGTCGAAGCGCTGGCGTTTCTCTGTCATTGGCTGAACAGCGCCAAACCCGGCGGCCTGCTCGCCTATCTGCGCCAACAACATCTCGCGGACAGCCTGAAAGCTACACCGCTGTACCAGTTTGCAGGGCAAGCCTTGCTGCATCTGCAATTCGCTGCCCCTGCCGAATCGCTGAAGGCTATTGGCCAACAGGTGCTGGATTGGCTGAGCTTCTTCGCCGCACAGCAGGACTGGGCAGCGCTGCGCGAGGAGTACGCCAACCTGCTGGAGCGTCAGCAGCACGTCAGTGGCGCACTGCAACTGGCGCGCCTCGACAGCGAACAGCTCGAACACGGCTTGTCGGAAAACGGCGTCGTCGCCCTCAAGCAGATCCTGCGCGACATGGGTGTTGTGGATAACTTCAGCGCGCACTGGCATCTGCCTGCCGCCAATCCCTTCCTCGGATCGAGCGAACCACTGGCCAATGCCGGGCTGATTCGCGGTCAAACCAGCGCCCATCGAGGCCTGCGCACATTTGCCCAGGATCGCTCACGCAGCCGCCGCGAACGCTCGCCGATGCAGTTCACCCAGACCTCGGCGGATACCGCTGATGAAGGGGCGATTTACCTGCGCTGGCAGTTGGAAGCGGCGGCAACGACCGACCTGCACGGCAAGCTGCAACGCAGTCTGCGGGAAATCCGGGAGGACGCACGCCAAGCCGGGGTCGAGTTGTCGCTCAGTGCCAGCGGCACGCAATGGCTGCTGAAACTGACTGGGCTGCAAGAACCGATGCCCAGCGTCCTGGAACATGCGCTGAAATGTCTGGCGCAAGTCGATGCCGATTCTCCGAGCGCAGAGCCAGAAGCAGCGTTGATACCGATCCGCCAGTTGCTCAAGGCCTTGCCGGAACATTGCCTGCCAGCGGCGGTGCAATCGGACGACGCCCAACAGCTGTGGACAACTTCTCGCTGGGACGGACTGGCTCTGGGCCTTAGCGCACAGACGCAATCCGCCATGGGCCTGGCCCTGAGCCGCATTCCCGGCATCCCGGACAAGCAAATCCCGGTATCGCCCGCCAGCAATGCTCGACACGTATGGAGCCACATCGACACAGCCTCCAGCGAACATGCGTTGCTGCTGTTCTGCCCGACCGCGAGCCGCGAGATCGCCGACGAGGCCGCCTGGCGATTGCTCTCGCAGCTGTGCCAGACCCCGTTCTATCAGCGCCTGCGGGTCGAATTGCAGTTGGGTTATGCGGTGTTCAGCGCCTTGCGGCAGATACACGGCCAGACTGGATTGCTGTTTGGTGTGCAATCGCCCGATGTCGCGCCAGTGGTGTTGCTCGACGCTATCCAGCAGTTTCTCGCCAGCATTACGGGGCTGATCGAACGTCTGGATGACCACAGTTTCAAGCAACTGCGCCAGTCACTTGCAGAACAATTCAACGAGAACAATCTGTCCGCCAGGGATGCCGCCGATTTGCTGTGGCAGGCCAGACTCGCAGGCCACTCGTCGGATTATCTGGCGCAACTGGTCGCAGCCATCGCCCAACTGGAACGTCCGGCACTGCTGGCGGCAGTACAACGCTTGATCGGCGCCGAGGGCGGCTGGCACTGTCTGGCCAGCAGCGCGTCACCGGGCGCACCGTGGCAAGCGGCAAAATGATCATTACTCAGGCTGCAAGGAGCTTTCTCAAAGATTCACGGGCAATCACCTGGAAATTTTGAGTAACATAGCAGCCTAACTATTTGGAACATCCCTGCGCTGCCGTGGACTATAACTATGGACAGCGCTATCCCATCCACCGCATCACCCACTTGAAGGAGTCACCTCATGGCTTGGACCAAACCGGCTTACACCGACCTGCGTATCGGCTTCGAAGTCACCATGTACTTCGCCAGCCGCTGAGTTCTGCCTACGCAGACTTGCAGTGCAACGCCTCGGCTCGCCGGGGCGTTTTATTTTCAGCGTTGAAAGATGGGAGCGTTCATGTTCGTCCAGATTCTGGGTTCGGCCGCCGGTGGCGGTTTTCCGCAGTGGAACTGCAACTGCGTCAATTGCGCAGGCTTTCGCGACGGCAGCCTGAATGCCAAGGCCCGCACCCAGTCGTCCATCGCGATTTCCGACGACGGCGTGAACTGGGTGCTGTGCAACGCTTCACCGGACATCCGCGCGCAACTGCAGAGCTTCGCCCCGATGCAACCGGGCCGCGCCCTGCGTGACACCGGTATCAGCGCGATCATTCTGATGGACAGCCAGATCGACCACACCACTGGCCTGCTCAGCCTGCGCGAAGGCTGCCCGCATCAGGTCTGGTGCACGGACATGGTTCACGAAGACCTGAGCACCGGTTTCCCGCTGTTCAAGATGCTCACCCACTGGAACGGCGGGCTGGACTGGAACCGCATCGAACTCGACCAAAGCTTCACCGTCGCCGCCTGCCCTAACCTGCGCTTCACTCCGCTGCCACTGCGCAGCGCCGCGCCGCCCTACTCGCCGCACCGCTTCGACCCGCACCCGGGCGACAACATCGGCCTGATCGTCGAAGACCTGAAGACGGGCGGCAAGCTGTTTTATGCGCCGGGTCTGGGCAAGGTTGATGCGCCGCTGCTGGAGATCATGGCTGGCAGCGATTGCCTGCTGGTGGACGGCACGCTCTGGGACGACGATGAAATGCAGCGCCGTGGCGTCGGCACCCGCACCGGTCGCGAGATGGGCCACCTGGCGCAGAACGGCCCCGGCGGCATGCTCGAAGTGCTGGAGCAATTACCCAAGCAGCGCAAAGTGCTTATCCACATCAACAACACCAACCCGATTCTCGATGAAGATTCGGCGGAGCGTGCGGAGCTGGCGCGGCGTAATGTTGAAGTGGCGTATGACGGCATGAGCATTGTGTTGTAAGCCTTTGAGACCGCTGCGCGGTCTATCGCGAGCAGGCTCACTCCTACATTGGACGCGATCACCTGTAGGAGTGAGCCGGCTCGCGATGAGGCCCGACCAGACAACACTGAATCCAACGGTTGTTCCCGGAGAACAGACATGACTGACACGCCAATGTCCCCCACCGAATTCGAAGCAGCCCTGCGTGCCAAAGGCGCCTATTACCACATCTACCACCCCTATCATGTGGCGATGTATGAAGGCCGGGCCACCCGCGAACAGATTCAGGGCTGGGTCGCCAACCGCTTCTACTATCAGGTGAACATCCCCCTGAAAGACGCGGCGATTCTCGCCAATTGCCCGGATCGCGAGATCCGTCGCGAGTGGATTCAACGCCTGCTCGATCACGACGGCGCCCCCGGTGAAGACGGTGGTATCGAAGCCTGGCTGCGCCTCGGTCAAGCGGTCGGCCTCGACCCGGATCAACTGCGCTCTCAGGAGCTGGTATTGCCCGGCGTGCGTTTTGCCGTCGATGCCTACGTCAACTTCGCCCGCCGGGCCAGTTGGCAGGAAGCCGCCAGCAGCTCGCTGACCGAGTTGTTCGCGCCGCAGATCCACCAGTCGCGTCTCGACAGCTGGCCGCAGCATTACCCGTGGATCGACCCGGCCGGTTACGAGTACTTCCGCACCCGCCTCGGTCAGGCACGGCGTGATGTCGAGCATGGGCTGGCGATCACGCTCGAGCACTACAAGACCCGCGAAGGCCAGGAGCGCATGCTGGAAATTCTCCAGTTCAAACTGGACATTCTTTGGAGCATGCTCGATGCCATGAGCATGGCCTACGAACTGAACCGCCCGCCGTATCACAGCGTCACCGCACAACGGGTCTGGCACAAAGGAATCACCCTATGAGTTTCGATCGCAGCAAGACACCGACCTGGCGTCCCGGCTACCGCTTCCAGTACGAACCGGCGCAAAAAGGTCACGTGCTGCTCTACCCCGAGGGCATGATCAAGCTCAACGACAGCGCCGCGCTGATCGGTGGATTGATCGACGGTGAACGCGATGTCGCAGCGATCATCGCCAAACTCGATGAGCAGTTCCCCGGCGTGCCCGAGCTCGGTGACGACATCGAGCAATTCATGGAGGTTGCCCGTGCACAGCACTGGATCACCCTTGACTGATCTGCCGCCCAAGCCTGACGTCGGCCTGCCGCTGTGGCTGCTCGCCGAGCTGACCTACCGCTGCCCGCTGCAGTGCCCGTACTGCTCCAATCCGCTGGATTTCGCCGAGCAGGGCAAAGAGCTGAGCACCGAGCAGTGGATCAAGGTCTTCCGCGAAGCGCGGGAGATGGGCGCGGCGCAACTGGGCTTTTCCGGTGGCGAGCCGCTGGTGCGCCAGGACCTTGCCGATCTGATCCGTGAAGCGCGGCAGTTGGGTTTCTACACCAACCTGATCACCTCTGGCATCGGCTTGACCGAGCAGAAAATCAGCGACTTCAAGAAGGCTGGGCTCGATCACATCCAGATCAGCTTCCAGGCCAGTGACGAGCAAGTGAACAACCTGCTCGCCGGCTCGAAAAAGGCTTTTGCACAGAAGCTGGAAATGGCCCGGGCGGTGAAGGCCCACGGCTATCCGATGGTGCTGAACTTCGTCACCCATCGGCACAACATCGACAAGATCGACCGCATCATCGAGCTGTGCATCGCGCTTGAGGCCGACTTCGTCGAACTCGCCACCTGCCAGTTCTACGGCTGGGCGCAGCTCAACCGGGTCGGCCTGTTGCCGACCAAGGAACAACTGGTGCGCGCCGAACGCATCACCAACGAATACCGCGCCAAACTGGAAGCCGAAGGGCATCCGTGCAAGCTGATTTTCGTCACCCCGGACTACTACGAAGAACGCCCGAAAGCCTGCATGAACGGCTGGGGCAGCATCTTTCTGACGGTCACCCCGGACGGCACAGCCCTGCCCTGCCATGGTGCCCGACAATTGCCGGTGCAATTTCCCAATGTGCGCGATCACAGCATGCAGCACATCTGGTACGACTCGTTCGGCTTCAATCGCTTTCGCGGTTACGACTGGATGCCCGAGCCGTGCCGTTCCTGTGACGAGAAAGAAAAAGACTTCGGCGGCTGCCGCTGCCAGGCGTTCATGCTCACGGGTGACGCGAGCAATGCCGACCCGGTGTGCAGCAAATCCGAACATCACGGCGTGATTCTCAAGGCCCGCGAAGAAGCCGAGCACGCCACCCAAACCATCGAACAACTGGCCTTCCGCAATGAACGAAACTCACGCCTCATCGCCAAGGGCTGAGCCTTTCAGCGCCTCGCAAGCCGTCGCCGCCGGAATGGATTTCGCCGAACTGCAACTCGGTGCCAAGGGTTTGTTCTGGAATGAATATCGCCCGGAAGATGCCGCGTGCAGGATCTGGCAGTGGCGCGACGGCGTGGCGAAATGTCTGACGCCTGCGGGTTTCAGCGTGCGTAGCCGGGTGTACGAATATGGCGGTGGCGCGTTTGGTCTGACGCCGAACGGGGTGGTTTTCGTCAATGAGGCAGACCAGCAGCTGTATCGGCAAACACTGGAAGGCGCGCCTCAAGCGCTGACATCCGGCGAGTGCCGTTATGGCGATCTGCACGTTGCCGACGGGCAGGTGCTGGCGGTCGAGGAACTGCGCGACCAACACCGGCTCGTAGCGATTGATCTGGCTGAGGGAACCCGGTATTTGCTGGCAGAAGGCGCGGATTTTTACGCTGCGCCGATCATCAGCGCCGACGGTTCGCGACTGGCCTGGATCGAGTGGAGCCGGCCGCATCAGCCGTGGACCTCAACGCGGCTGATGGTGGCTGAGCGCCTGACTGACGGTGCATTCAGTTCCCCGCGATGCGTGGCGGGTGCCGAGATTGAAGAGTCCATTCAGCAACCGCGATTCGATGGCGAAAATCGCCTGTATTGCCTGACCGATCGCGGTGGATTCTGGCAGCCATGGGTTGAAACCTCCGACGGTTTGAGACCATTGCCAGCCGCGCAGGCCGATCATGCGCCCGCGCCGTGGCAACTGGGCGGCTGCACCTGGCTGCCTGTCGAGGATTTGTTTTTGGCTAGCTGGAGCGAAGGCGGTTTTGGCCGGCTGCTGCTCGGCAATGAAGACTTCACCGGCGCTTACAGCCGCTTCCGCCATCTGGCGCTGGATCAGCAATTCATCTACTGCATTGCCGCCTCGCCGATCAGCCCTTCGGCGGTCATCGCGATTGATCGCGCTACTCGCGAAGTCAACGTACTGGCCGGCGGCGTGGCGCCACTGCCCGCCGAACGCATCAGCCGTCCGCAAACGCTGCGCTATCCGAGCGGCTCGGGCGAGGCCCACGGCTTCTTCTATCCGGCGATGAACGACGAAGCCAGACCACCGCTGGTGGTGTTCATCCACGGCGGCCCGACTTCGGCTTGCTATCCGATGCTCGACCCGCGCATTCAATACTGGACGCAACGCGGTTTCGCCGTCGCCGACCTCAACTACCGTGGCAGCAGCGGTTATGGCCGCGAATATCGCCAGGCCCTGCACCTGAGCTGGGGCGACGTGGATGTCGAGGACGCCTGCGCGGTGGTGGCGTATCTGGCGGAACACGGCTTGATCGATGGCGAGCGCGCCTTCATCCGCGGCGGCAGCGCCGGGGGTTACACCACGTTGTGCGCGTTGGCGTTCCAGCAGGTGTTCCGCGCGGGCGCGAGCTTGTATGGCGTCAGCGACCCGGTGGCACTGGCCCGCGCGACACACAAGTTCGAAGGCGATTACCTCGACTGGCTCATCGGCGATCCCGAGCAGGACGCCGAGCGCTACGCCGTCCGCACGCCTTTGCTGCACGCGAGCAAGATTGGTGTGCCGGTGATTTTCTTTCAGGGCGAACTGGACGCCGTCGTCGTGCCGCAGCAGACCCGCGACATGGTCACGGCACTGGAGCGCAACGGCATTGCGGTCGAGGCGCATTATTACGCTGATGAGCGCCACGGCTTTCGCCGTGCAGTGAATCAGGCGCATGCGCTGGAGCAGGAGTGGACGTTTTATCGGCGGGTGATGGGGTTGGCGGACTGAGCACCGCATTTACTATTCGGAATTGCGGTGTCCCAATCGCGAGCAGGCTCACTCCTACAGGATTTGTGAACGACACCGATCCTCTGTAGGAGTGAGCCTGCTCGCGATGGCTTTGTATCAGACGCCGCAATGCTCAACGCTTGGCGATGATGTACACCGCATGCACGATCCCGGGAATGTAGCCACACAGCGTCAGCAGAATGTTCAACCAGAACGCCCCGCCAAACCCGACCTGCAGAAACACACCCAGTGGCGGCAACAGAATGGCGATGATGATACGAATGAAGTCCATGGGTCAGCTCCTGATTGGGGGTTGGCTCACTTGAGCCATACAAGCTAATCGACCCGTGCCGTTCGTCAGGGTTCAGTGCCGTTGCTATTTGATCGCCACTACCCAGGACAAAAAAACGCCCCACGTCAAAAGAATCAGGCGTGAGGCGTGCGTTATACCGCGAGACGGTTCTTGAAATCAGGTGGGAAACTTCGGATCAGACGGCAATCCCTTTGCGACACTGCAATTGCGCGGTGCGCACCCGCGAGAAGGCGCGGGTCAGGCGCAGGAGCATCTCGTCGATATTGGCCTTGCTGACGGTGAGCGCCGGCGTGAAGCGCAGGCAATTGGCTTGTGGCGCGTTGAGCAGCAGGCCTTCATGCAAGGCTGCATGGACCACGGCATCGGCAGAATCTTCGGACAGGCTCAGGCCCCAGAACAACCCTTGCCCACGCAACTCGCCATGGCCGTAACGGTGTGCCAACCTCGCGAGGCCTTCGCGCAGGTACTGGCCATGGTCGTTGACTTGCTGCAGAAACGCCCGGTCCTGCACGCTGTCGAGCACCACCAGACCGGCCGCAGTCATCAGGGCGTTGCCGTGATGGGTGCCACCCAGTTCGCCTGCCTCGAAACAGCAAGCCTTGCCCCGCGCCAGCAGCGCCGCCAGCGGCACGCCACCACCGAGACCCTTGCCGAGCACGACGATGTCCGCGCGGACGCCGTAGGACTGTTCGGCGAGCAAGGTGCCACAGCGACCGATACCGGTCTGTACTTCGTCGAGAATCAGCAGAATGCCCAGTTCGTGGCACAGCCGCTCAACGCCTTTGAGGTAATGCTCGGTGGCCGCAATCACCCCGGCATCGCTCTGGATCGGTTCGAGCATGATTGCCACGGTTTGCGCATCGACAGCCGCATGCAGCGCCGGCAAGTCGTTGAATGGCACCCGATCGAAACCCGGCAACAGCGGAGCAAAGCGGTTGTGCAGGTTGCAACTGTCCGACGCCGAAATCGTTGCCAGACTGCGCCCGTGACAGCCTTGCTTCGCCACGATGATCCGCGACGCGCCGCCACGATGCAGCTGGCCCCATTTGCGTGCCAGTTTGATCGCCGCCTCGCAGGCCTCACTGCCGCTGTTGAGCAAATAGGCCTGATCGCTTGAGGTGCTGGCACACAAACGCTCGGAGAGGCTGAGCATGCCGCGATTGTGCAGATTGAAACCGGGATTGATCAGCGCCTGAGCCTGGCTGGCAATGGCTTTGACCAGTGCCGAAGGACTGTGCCCCAGACTGTTGGCGCCGCCGGCCTGAGCGAAGTCCAGATAGGCGCGGTCATTGCTGTCCCACAGCCACGAGCCCTGGCCGCGCACGAATACCTGCTGCGGGCGTTCGACGCTGGGCATCAGGCGTTCGGCATTCAGGCTCTCGCCTGCATCGGGTGGGTTGGCCTCGAACGCAAGGTCATCAAGACTTGGCGTCTGACGCCGCAAACTGAACAGATTCATTGAAAAAAACCTCGTTCAAGGTTTTTTGAACTGCCTATGTAAACACTCTCGAAGCAAACGCTATTCATCGCGCTCTCTGGCCCTGTAAGCCTTGTGATTGCGGTTAGACTAGGCTTACAGAGGGCTTCGGGCCATTTCGATTTACCAGCATTTTCGATAAGCATTACTTATGGATTTCAAACAACTGCGTTATTTCGTCGCGGTCTACGAAGAAGGTCATGTCGGCCGGGCTGCCGAGCGTCTGTCGATCTCGCAACCGGCGCTGTCACAGCAGATCCGCCAGCTCGAACAGAACCTCGATGTCACCCTGTTCGAACGCAGCAGCAAACGCCTGCTGCCGACCCTGGCTGCACACACGTTGTACAACCACGCCCTGCCGCTGCTCGATGGACTGCAACGGGCGCGTGAGGCGCTGGGCAACTTCAAGGGCCAGGCGGTGCGCACCTTGGCGATTGGTGTGCTGCAAACCGTACACACCAGCCTCGTGCCACAAATGCTCGAGCGGGTGCGCAAGGCGCAGCCACATCTGGTGGTGCAGATTTATGAATTGACCGGACTTGAGATCGAACGACGATTGCTCAATGGTTCGCTGGACATCGGCATCAGCTATCTGCCACCCCGACAGCCCGGGCTGCATGGCGTGATGCTGTACGAAGATGAGCTGACGCTGGTGATCCCGGCAGATCATCCATTGCGTGAGTTCAAGAAGGTCTCGATGCGTCAGGCCGCCGAGTTGCCGATGTTATTGCTGGGTGAAGAGTTCCAGATCCGGCAGATCTGGCAGGCGCAACTGAGCAGCCTCGGCCGTCGTCCGCAGGTGCAGGCCGAGCTGAACAATATGGTGGGGATTCTCGACAGTTTGCCGCACACCAAGCTGGCGACGGTGCTGCCAGGGCGCTCGCAAAAAGAATACGACGATCAGGATCTTCTGTGGAAGCCACTGAGTGAGCCACGAGTGCCGCTGAAGGTTGGCCTGGTGTGTCGCGACGTGCAACGCCAGCAGGCCTCTTTGGCGCTGCTACGGACATTGCTGGAGGAGGTGATGGAACGTGAAGTGAAACCGGCGCTGGATCCCCTGGCCTGAACACTTTTCTTCAGGCAAAAGAAAACCCCGCCGAAGCGGGGCTTTGCAGACTGTTTCCCTGACATCCATTTCACTCCGCCACCCTGGCAGAATCCTACGTGTCCGTGTTGTTGCTTTGCGCTTCCTGCGCGACGTCCATGAGTTGTAGATTAGCTGTGGATCCAATCTACGCCTATGGGAGAACAGCAGCACGTCATGTAAGAAAATGCTTACATGACGTTACATCATCAGAACTGCTCAGCGCTCAGCAGGAACAGCGATTCGCTGCCAGCCTTCACCGACGCGCTCAACGAGTGAATACGCGGCAGCAGACGGGCGAAATAGAACCGTGCGGTGCCCAGCTTGCTGGCGTAAAAATCGTCCTGCGCTTCCTTGCCCAGCGAAGCTTTGGCCATCAGTGCCCACATGTAGGCGTAGGAAACGTAGCCAAACGCTTGCAGATATTCGACCGAGGCCGCGCCGATTTCGTTCGGATTGGTCTTCGCCCGATCCAGCAGCCACGCAGTCAGCTCGTCAAGCGTGCCGACGGCATCGTTCAACGGCTTGGTGAATTCGCCCAGGTCAGCGCTGGCCGTCGCGGTGAAGTGGCGAATCTCGTCAGCGAACAGCTTGTAGAACGCGCCGCCACTGCCCACGATCTTGCGCCCGACCAGGTCCAGCGCCTGAATGCCGTTGGTGCCTTCGTAGATCTGGGTGATGCGCACGTCACGCACCAGTTGCTCCTGGCCCCACTCGCGGATGTAACCATGACCGCCGAAAATCTGCTGGCCGTGAACGGTGGTTTCCAGGCCCAGGTCGGTGAGGAACGCCTTGGCCACCGGAGTCAGTAAGGCCACCAGATCTTCCGCACGTTTGCGGGTCGTGGCGTCTTCACTGAACTTGGCGGTATCGAGCTGCATCGCCACGTAGGTGGAGAATGCACGGCCACCTTCGTTCGACGCTTTCATGGTCAGCAGCATGCGACGCACGTCCGGGTGGACGATGATCGGGTCAGCGACCTTGTCCTTGTTCTGCGCGCCGGTCGGCGAACGGCTCTGCAGACGATCGCGGGCGTATTCAACGGCGTTCTGATAGGAACGCTCGCCGCTCGCCAGGCCTTGAATGCCGACGCCCAGACGCTCGTAGTTCATCATGGTGAACATCGCCGCCAGGCCCTTGTTCGACTCGCCGACCAGATAACCCACAGCTTCGTCGAAGTTCATCACGCAGGTCGCGGACGCCTGGATGCCCATCTTGTGTTCGATCGAACCGCAGGTCGCCGGGTTGCGCGCGCCCAGGCTGCCATCGGCATTGACCATGAACTTGGGCACCAAAAACAGTGAAATGCCTTTCGGGCCGGCTGGTGCGTCCGGCAGTTTCGCCAGCACCAGGTGAATGATGTTTTCGGTCAGATCGTGTTCACCGCCGGTGATGAAGATCTTGGTGCCGCTGACCTTGTAGGAACCGTCGGCCTGAGGTTCGGCCTTGGTGCGGATGATGCCCAGGTCGGTGCCGGCGTGCGGCTCGGTCAGGCACATGGAGCCGGCCCAGATCCCGGCGTACATATTCGGCAGGTACGCCGCTTTCAGCTCTTCGCTGGCGTGGGCGTTGATCGACAGGCAGGCACCGGCGGTCAGCATCGGGTACAGACCGAAGGACAGGCTGGCGGAGTTGACCATCTCTTCGACTTGCGCCGAAACGGCTTTGGGCATGCCCATGCCGCCGTAGGCCGGATCGCCACCGACGCCAACCCAGCCGCCTTCGGCGTAAGTCTGATAAGCCTGTGGGAAACCGGCCGGCGTGGTGACGGCGCCGTCCTTCCAGTGGCAACCTTCTTCGTCAGCTGCACGGCTCAGCGGCGCGATGCTTTTGCTGGTGACCTTGCCGGCCTCTTCGAGAATGGCCTCTACGGTTTGGGCATCGACGGTCTCGGCCAATGCCGGCAGTTCGGCCCAGAGTTTGGCGACTTCGAATACTTCATTGAGGACGAAGCGCATATCGCGCAGCGGCGCTTTGTAGTCAGCCATGGCAAACCTCGCAAGATCTAAACAGGTGATTCGTGGAAGAGTGTTTTCGTTGAGGCCGAGTGTACCTCAACAACTTTTGTGACACATAGGGTCAGGCAGTGACTGTTTTGTTATTTTTGGTCACCAACAGTTCAACTAAAAACAAAGCCCGCAATCAGCGGGCTTATTAGTGAAGAGCGGCCATTGAGCAGAGCGCAGTTCAGCCTGCCGCAGCGTCCATGCGTACCGCACCGCGACGGTTCTGACCGAATGCCATCACGCAGTTTCGGCCCGCACCCTTGGCGCTGTAGAGGGCCTGGTCGGCGGATTTGAGCACTTCTTCGGGGGTGCGCTGCTCAAGGCGTTCAGCGACGCCGATACTGACCGTGACCGACACACTGGACGCGCCGGAACCTGATCGCCGCTGCCGTCCTTGCTGATCATCCTGTGGACGGTTTTCCTGATTGCGCAGCTGAATGTTGTAGGAGGCAATCGACTCGCGAATCACTTCCAGGTGCGGCATGCACTCCTCAAGGGTTTTGCCTGCAAACACCAGGGCAAACTCCTCACCGCCATAGCGATACGCCCTACCGCCACCGCTGATTTTCGACAGCTTGCTGGCGACCAGCCGCAGCACCTGGTCACCCACATCGTGACCGTGGGTATCGTTGAATTTCTTGAAATGATCGACATCGCTCATCGCCAGCACATAGTTGCGCCCCAGACGCTGCATGCGCTCATTCAGCGCGCGACGTCCCGGCAACCCGGTGAGCTCGTCGCGGAAGGCCATTTGATAAGCCTCGTGCGCCACGGCAGCGGCAATCATGAGCATCACCTGGCTGCACATGATGTTCAGGGTAAACGGCAGGATGAAGGTTTTCGGCAGCATCCAGAACACGCCGAGCAACCCGACCAGTTGCGCCGCATGCAGCGGGCGCGGATTGCGCCAGTATTGCCAGGCCAGCAGCAGGAACGCCGAGAGGAACACCGGATAGGACATCTGGATCAGGCTCATCCAGGCGCCGTGCAGCGCAGGCCAGCGGATCTCCGAGAGCCACATCAGCAGCGCCTGCGGATAACTCTGCTCAAGTCCGAGGGCAACACTGCCAAAGGCCAGCAGCACGGCGAAGCGCGCGACCATGTCCTGAAACAGATGGGTACGCTCCTGCCACGCGGCGAACAGCCCGAACAGCAACGGCAGCAGCAGGCAGACCAGATGGAACACCACGGCGGCGTCTTCGCGCACTTTGCCGTTGTCGCGGTAATAGTCGGTCTGGGTGTCGAGCAAAAAGTAGGCGATGTACACCGTGAGCATCAGAAACAGTTCACGTTGACGTCGGTAAACCGCGCAGTAAGCGCCGCCCAACAGCAACACCAGAGTCGGCAGCACGTTGAACAGCGAAGTGAAGAACACATTGAGGTCTTTGACGTACGCAGCCGCCAACCCCGCGAGTAACAACAGCAGTGAAGGTAGAAAATGACTGAAACGTACAGCGGAAGAACGCGGCAAGGGTAAAGCTCCGACCCGTCATATCAAAGAGATGGCATTGTGCCTGCAATGTGGCCAGTTAAGCACACACAATGTGATCCAGATCACACGCAGTCTCTTTAACGGCAGAAAACCCGGGTTTCTGAGCGATTTTGAAACAAAAAAACCGCTACCCCCAAGGGAGCAGCGGTTTTCGTCAGACCGCGTTAAGGCTTAGTAGCCCAGCGCGAAGTCTTCTTCCTTCATGTCCATCAGGTTGTTGGCGCCCGACAGCATGGTGGCCACGTGAGTGCGGGTACGTGGCAGGATGCGCTGGAAGTAGAAGCGCGCGGTTTGCAGCTTGGCAGTGTAGAACGCTGCGTCGCCGGTGCCTTCTGCCAGCTTCTCGGCTGCCAGACGCGCCATGTCGGCCCAGAAGTAGGCCAGGCAGGCGTAACCGGAGTACATCAGGTAGTCCACGGAAGCCGCGCCGACTTCTTCGCGATCTTTCATGGCAGCCATACCGACCTTCATGGTCAGCTCGCCCCACTCTTTGTTCAAGGCCGCCAGCGGTGCGACGAACTCTTTGACGGCTTCGTTGCCTTCGTTGTTCTGGCAGAACTTGTGGACGATCTTGGTGAAGCCTTTGAGAGCCTCGCCTTGAGTCATCAGCACTTTACGGCCCAACAGATCGAGTGCCTGAATGCCGGTGGTGCCTTCGTACAGCATCGAAATGCGGCTGTCGCGAACGTTCTGCTCCATGCCCCACTCGGCGATGAAGCCGTGGCCGCCGTAGATCTGCACGCCGTGGTTGGCGGATTCGAAACCGACTTCGGTCATGAATGCCTTGGCGATTGGCGTCATAAACGCCAGCAGCGCGTCGGCCTTCTTCTTCTCTTCTTCATCGACGCCGTATTTGACGATGTCGACCTGCTTTGCGGTGAAGTACACCATCGCGCGGTTGCCTTCGGCGAATGCCTTCATGGTCAACAGCATGCGGCGCACGTCAGGGTGCACGATGATCGGGTCAGCGGCCTTGTCCGGCGCTTTCGGGCCAGTCAGGGAGCGCATTTGCAGACGGTCGCGAGCGTATTTCAGGCCGCCTTGGAAACCGATTTCGGCGTGGGCCAGACCTTGCAGTGCGGTGCCCAGACGAGCGGTGTTCATAAAGGTGAACATGCAGTTCAGGCCTTTGTTCGCCGGGCCGATCAGGAAACCGGTGGCGCCGTCGAAGTTCATCACGCAGGTGGCGTTGCCGTGGATACCCATCTTGTGTTCCAGCGAACCGCAGCTCACTGCGTTGCGTGCACCGAGGGTGCCATCAGCATTGGGCAGGAACTTTGGAACGATGAACAGGGAAATGCCTTTGGTGCCAGCCGGAGCATCCGGCAGGCGAGCCAGTACGATGTGGACGATGTTGTCGGCCATATCGTGTTCGCCGGCCGAGATGAAAATCTTGGTGCCGGAGACTTTGTAGGAACCATCAGCCTGAGGTTCGGCTTTGGTGCGCAGCATGCCCAGGTCGGTGCCGCAGTGCGGCTCGGTCAGGCACATGGTGCCGGTCCACTCGCCGGAAACCAGCTTGGTCAGGTAAGCGTCCTGCTGCTCAGGGGTACCGTGCTCGGAGATGGTGTTCATCGCGCCGTGCGACAGGCCTGGGTACATGCCCCACGACCAGTTGGCCTCGCCAACCATTTCGCTGACTGCCAGACCCAGCGACTCAGGCAGGCCTTGGCCGCCGTGCTCTACGTCATGCGCCAGGCTTGGCCAGCCGCCTTCGACAAATTGCTTGTACGCCTCTTTGAAGCCAGTCGGGGTTTTCACGCCGGACTCGCTCCAGGTGCAGCCTTCGAGGTCGCCCACGCGGTTCAGCGGTGCCAGTACCTGCTCACAAAACTTGGCGCCTTCTTCGAGAATGGCGTCAACCATGTCCGGCGTTGCGTCGGCGCAAGCCGGAAGGCTCTGATAGTGCGCTTCGTAGCCGAGCAGTTCGTCACGAACGAAGCGAATATCACGCAAGGGGGCCTTGTAGTCAGGCATAGCGATAAACCTCTGCTGATGTAACCGGGAATGAACGACCGTGTTGATTTGTTGTGACGGTCAAACAGTTGTTTGAAACATACGTTTACGCCGAAATCTTGTCAAGCATCGATCTTTTGCCGTTCGTCATCACTGCTTTCAAACCGCCGGACACAGCAAACCGCCATGCACGGCAATGCGTCATGGGCGATAGAAAAGATTAGTTGAGGGAGAAGGACTTACAACGAAAAACGCCGCGACAAGGCGCGGCGTTCAGCAAACAGGAGGCGAGAAAAATCAGGCAAACGTATCGATGATCGTCCCGAGCATTTCATCGGAAGCCTTGGCGACTTTGGTGCCCAGCTCCACTTGGAACTTGCCTTGGGCCATCTCGGCCATGGCGCTGCCCGGATCCATCTGCTGGCTGCGGTCGATACCGCGCAGACGATCCACTTGCGCCTCGGAAGACTGGCTGGTGACCGAACGCTCGATGGTGTTGTTGGCAATCTGGCTGGCGGCCTGATCGACGCGGTTCTGCCCGGTCTGAATGGTGCTCAAACCCGCATAAAAAGCTGTGTTACCGGAGATTTCCATGGGAGTTCTCATCCTTGGGAAGGATCAATGGTTGCCATTGAAGCAGACGCGCCAGAAAAACACTCGTCAAAAATACTGATGGCACAGTGCCTTGTCATAGCCAAAAACATTAATCGAGCAAATCCAGCTGCAAATGATCAGCCACTGCCTCGGCGCTGGGTGACTTCAATTTCGGCACGCGCCCCAGGCACGGTGCCGGTAGCCGTTCGGCCAGCGTCGCCAGATTCTCCTCCAGCCGCGATGTCTTCGGGTCAATGATATTGGCCACCCATCCGGCCAGTTGCAGCCCATCGCGAGCGACCGCCTCCGCCGTCAGCAAGGCATGACTGATGCAGCCCAACCGCACACCCACCACCAGAATCACTGGCAGCTTCAATGCAATCGCCAGGTCCGAGAGATTGGCCTGATCCGCCAACGGTACCCGCCAGCCACCCGCGCCTTCAATAAGGGTGAAGTCGGCATTCATGGCGAGAATCTCGCGCATCGGTGCCAGCAACGATTGCACCGTCAGCGCCACGCCCGCCTCGCGCGCTGCCAGATGCGGAGCGATAGCCGGCTCGAATGCCACCGGATTGACCTGTTGATACGTCAGCGGCACCGAACATTCGGCCAGCAGCGCCAGCGCATCGGCATTGCGCAGCCCCTTGGGCGTCACTTCGCAGCCAGAGGCCACCGGTTTACCCGCCGCCGTACTCAGTCCTGCCGTCCGTGCCGCATGCAGCAACCCGGCAGCCACAGTCGTCTTGCCGACATCAGTGTCAGTCCCGGTGATGAAATAGGCTGCGCTCATAAGGGCTTCTCCAACACGGCGTAAACCACCTGATAGGTCGCCGGCAATCCCTGTGCCTGACGGTACTGCTCATAAGCCTCGACCAGACCGAGAATCCGCGCCCGCCCGGTCAAACCACCCGGCCGACCGGGGTTCAGATTGTGCGCGCCCAGTGCCTTGAGTTCGTGGGTCAGGCTGCGCACATCCGGGTAATGCAGCACATGCGCCTGATTCTGCAGACTCACCGTGCGCAGACCACTGTCCGAGCACAACTGCTGATAACGGGCGAATTCGCGGAAGCGGTTGACGTGCACCAGGCCATCGACCTGACGCCAGCTATCACGCAGTTCGTACAACGTCCCTACACAAAGACTAGCAAACGCAAAAATCCCACCGGGTTTCAGCACGCGAAAAGCCTCACTGAGCACCGACTCGAAGTCCGCACACCACTGCACCGCGAGGCTGGAGAAAATCAGATCACACGTCGCCTCCCGCAGCGGCAGACGCTCGGCATCACCGGCGATGAAATGCTCGGCGCCACCCAACGGCCGCGCGTGTTCGAGCATGCCCTCGGCGATGTCCAGCGCCAGCCCCTGCCCCGCGATAAAATGCTCAGCCAATGCACGAGTGAAATACCCGGTTCCGCAGCCCAGATCCAGCCAACGTGATGGCACCCAACCCGTCGGCAAGCGTTGCAACAACTGCGAACCGACATCACGCTGCAACTCGGCGACGCTGTCGTAACTGGCCGCTGCACGGGAAAAAGAGGCCGCGACCTGGCGCTTGTCGGGCAAGCCGCCGGGCAGCGCAACAACAGACAAATCAGTCATCACCGCACTCATGTAGAAAAGCCTGGATCGCACCCGCCACGCCGTGGGGGTCCTCCAGAAGAAACGCATGACTGGCCTGTTCGATCAGGCCGATTTCGATGTCCGGCAGCAGCGCGAACAATTCACCCGCTGCCTCCGCAGGCACCAATCCGTCCTGCCCGGCGAACAGGTGCAACTGCGGGCCGCGAAAGGCCTGCAGCGCATCCCGCGTGTCCATTTGCGCGAGCAACTGGAGCCCGGCCATCAATACCGCCGGCGCCGTGTTCGGCGCACCGCCGAGCATCAGTCGCGACAAACCGCGCGGGTCTTGCGCACCCTGGGCACACAGCAGCGAGAAACGCTTGAGGGTAGTTTTCGGATCGGCCGTACAGCCGGCGAGAAACGCATCGAACGTCTCGCCCGGCATCGCACTCGGCCACTGCCCGTGGGCAACGAAGGATGGATTGCTCGCCAGCGTCAGCACACCGCAACAACGCTCGCCACGCCGCGCCGCCAATTCACAAGCAAGCATGCCGCCCAGCGACCAGCCACCCAGCCAGGCATCCTGAGGAATACGCTCATCGAGTTCGTCGAGCCATTCCTGCAGATCGCGGGAGTCCAGTTCCGGCAACGGCTCGATCTCGACATGCAGATGCTCGTCGAGCCCCTGCAACGCCGCCGCCAAAGGCTCCAGAGGCGAAACACCGAGCCCCCAGCCGGGCAGCAGAATCAGGCGATTACGCATGGCTTGGCTCCGACGAGAGTTGGGCAAAGCAATCGTCCAGCCCCTCTAACAATAGCTGCACCTGCGCTTCGCTGTGGGCGGCGGTCAGGGTCACGCGAAGACGCGCGCTGCCGGCGGGCACGGTGGGCGGGCGGATTGCGGTGACCATCAAACCGCGTTCGCGCAGCATCTGCGACAGGCGCACGGCGCGACCGGCATCGCCAATCAGGATGGGCTGGATCGGGGTGAAGCTGTCCATCAACTGCAGACCGATTTGCTCAGCGCCATGGCGGAACTGACGGATCAGCGTCTGCAAATGTTCTCGGCGCCAATGTTCCGTGCGCAGCAACTCCAGACTTTTCAGCGTCGCAGAGGCCAGCGCCGGTGGCTGGCTGGTGGTGTAGATGTACGGTCGGGCGAACTGGATCAGGCTTTCGATCAGTTCCTCGCTGCCGGCAACAAATGCGCCCGCGGTGCCGAACGCCTTGCCGAGGGTACCGACCAGCACCGGCACATCGTCCTGGCTCAAGCCGAAATGCTCGACGATTCCGCCGCCATTGGCGCCCAACGGGCCGAAGCCATGAGCATCGTCGACCATCAACCACGCGCCCTTGGCTTTCGCTTCCCGAGCCAATGCCGGTAGGTCGGCAATGTCGCCGTCCATGCTGAACACCCCGTCGGTGACCACCAGCGTGTTGCCGGTGGCTTTCTCCAGGCGCTTGGCCAGGCTGTCGGCGTCATTGTGCAGATACCGATTGAAACGCGCGCCAGACAACAGGCCCGCATCGAGCAGCGAGGCGTGGTTGAGCCGGTCTTCGAGCACGGTATCGCCCTGCCCGACCAGCGCCGTGACCGCGCCGAGATTGGCCATGTAACCGGTGGTGAACAACAGCGCACGCGGTCGGCCCGTGAGATCGGCCAGTGCTTCTTCGAGTGCATGGTGCGGACCGCTGTGGCCGATCACCAGATGCGACGCCCCGCCACCGACGCCCCAGCGACTGGCACCGGCGCGCCAGGCTTCGATTACCTGCGGGTGATTGGCCAGGCCCAGATAGTCGTTGTTGCAGAACGCCAGCAGCGGCTGGCCGTCGACCACCACTTCAGGCCCCTGCGGGGATTCGAGCAGCGGGCGCTGGCGATAGAGGTTTTCGGCACGGCGGGCAGCAAGGCGTGCGGCGAGATCGAAAGACATGCAGGCCTCGAAAGTCAGATCACATGGGCAGAAGGTGCACAGTTAATGTGAGAGCGGGCATGCTCGCGAATACGTACTGACATTCAACAAAAAGGCTGACTGATCCAGCGCATTCGCGAGCAAGCCCGCTCCCACAGGGTGTTGTGTTCCTTCAGTAAAACTCGGGGCGCGCTTCAGACCGCAGCGTTATAGAACTGCTCGCTGCTCTTCTGCTCCACCAGCGCCTGCTCGATCGCGGCCTGATGCACTTCATCGGAATGCTCTTCACGCGCTCCCGGTTGAATGCCCAGGCGGGCGAACAGTTGCATGTCCTTGTCGGCCTGCGGGTTGGCGGTGGTGAGCAGTTTGTCGCCGTAGAAAATCGAGTTGGCACCAGCAAAGAATGCCAGCGCCTGCATCTGCTCATTCATCGCCTCGCGGCCAGCGGACAGACGCACGTGGGATTGCGGCATGAGGATGCGCGCCACCGCCAGCATGCGGATGAAGTCGAACGGATCGACGTCATCAGCGTTTTCCAGCGGCGTGCCAGCGACTTTCACCAGCATGTTGATCGGCACCGATTCCGGATGCTCCGGCAGGTTGGCCAGTTGAATCAGCAGATTGGCGCGGTCATCCAGCGATTCGCCCATGCCGAGGATGCCACCGGAGCAGATTTTCATCCCCGACTCACGTACGTAGGCCAGGGTTTGCAGGCGCTCGCTGTAGGTGCGGGTGGTGATGATGCTGCCGTAGAACTCGGGCGAGGTGTCGAGGTTGTGGTTGTAGTAATCCAGACCGGCCTTGGCCAGCGCCGCCGTCTGCTCCTGGTCGAGACGGCCAAGGGTCATGCAGGTTTCCAGGCCCATGGCCTTCACGCCTTCAACCATCTTCAGCACGTACGGCATGTCTTTGGCCGACGGGTGTTTCCACGCTGCGCCCATGCAGAAACGCGTCGAGCCGATGGCCTTGGCGCGGGCAGCCTCTTCGAGGACCTTCTGCACTTCCATCAGCTTTTCTTTTTCCAGGCCGGTGTTGTAGTGACCGGACTGCGGACAGTATTTGCAATCTTCCGGGCAAGCACCGGTCTTGATCGACAGGAGGGTCGAAACCTGCACACGGTTGGCGTTGAAATGCGCGCGGTGCACCGTCTGTGCCTGGAACAGCAAGTCGTTGAATGGCTGTACGAAGAGGGCTTTGACTTCGGCTAAAGACCAGTCGTGACGCAGGGTGGCAGAGGTGCTGGCGCTCATGGGCAGTTCCTTGGTTATGCTTGGCTGGCGGCTGCGGGAATGGAATACCCACAGGCGCGACACGGATGTTCGGCATATTTAAGGAAGAGCCATGCGCTGTCAACCACGATACGAACAAGAGGTTTACATCTGTTTAAAAAACGCACAATCCTGCTTGCTGTGCGATGAGCCCGCAGAAGCAGAAATGCCAATCTGCGTCGCCTGCGAAACCGAATTGCCCTGGCTCGGCGACCACTGCCAGACCTGCGCCCTGCCATTACCCGGCACTGGCCTGACCTGCGGCGAGTGCCTGCTAGAGCCGCCAGCGTTCGAACAGGTCATTGCGCCGTGGCGTTATGACTTCCCGGTGGACAGCCTGATTACGCGCTTTAAACACAACGCGAAATGGCCGTTTGGTCACCTGCTCGCCGACGTTGCCGGACAATACCTGCAACATCGCTTCGAAGAAGGATTGCCGCGTCCCGACGTGTTGTTGCCGGTGCCGCTGGCAAACAAACGCCTGCGTCAGCGCGGGTTCAATCAGGCGGCGATGTTGGCGCGATGGCTGAGCCAACAGCTCGAGCTGCCTTTTGATGAACATGCCCTGCGGCGGACACACGACACCGATGCCCAGCAGGACCTCGACGCCAAGGCGCGCAAACGCAATTTACGTAACGCCTTCGCCTTGGCGCCCGACGTTGATGTCAACGGTCGGCATGTCGCGTTGATCGATGATGTGCTGACCACCGGTGCAACGGCTCAGGCATTGGCGCGACTGTTGAGGGACGCAGGGGCGGCGAGAGTCGACGTTTACTGCCTGGCCCGCACGCCAAAACCGGGAGATACCCAATAATCTGAAACCATCGCAATTCCCCCCTATGGGAACGGGCTTGCTCGCGAAGAGGCCCGCACAGCCAGAACCTATGGTGACTGACACCCCGCCTTCGTGGGCAACACCGCTCCCACAGGGGAGACAGCGTGTGGCTTGACTCTTAGGGTTCAAACCGCCAACTTCCTATTCCACCGCCACCGCGAAAAAGCGCCCATTCATGTCCCTGCCCTCCCTGTTGTCCCAGCACATCGTCCGTCGTCCGCAGCGCATTGCGTTGCTGCAGCATATTGCCGAGCAGGGCTCGATCACCCGCGCCGCGAAAAGCGCCGGGCTGAGTTACAAGGCGGCCTGGGATGCGATCGATGAGCTGAACAACCTGGCGCAGAAACCGCTGGTGGAGCGCGCCGTCGGTGGCAAGGGCGGTGGTGGCGCCAGGTTGTCCAGCGAAGGCGAACGGGTGCTGCGTCTGTATCAAAAGCTGCAAGCCTTGCAGGCTCAGGTCCTGGAGGCCGCCGAAGACGCCAGCGATCTCGATCTGCTCGGTCGGCTGATGCTGCGCACCAGCGCCCGCAACCAGTTGCACGGCAAGGTCGTGGCCATCGAAGGCGCGGGACGCAATGACTTGATCCGCCTCGAACTGGCCGAAGGCCTGTGCATCGATGCGCAGATCACCCACGACAGCACGGTGCACCTGGAGCTGCAACCGGGCACCGAAGTAGTGGCACTGATCAAGGCCGGCTGGCTTGAATTACTGGCTGCAGATCAAGCCGCAACATCCGGACACAATCTTCTGAACGGCACCATCGAGGCTATTCTCGATGCCGAGGATGGCCCCAGCGAAGTGCGCATCGCCCTGCCCAACGGCCAGACACTCTGCGCTCTGGCAGAGCCGCTGCAGCTTCGCACTCGCGGGCTGAGTGTCGAGCAACCGGTGCAGGTACAGTTCTCGCCGTCCAATGTGCTGATCGGCGCACCGCTGTAACGGACTTTCTGCAACAAAAGCTTCATCGCCCCCCATTAAGGTTGCTGCCAAAACCAAGCAGGGAGCCTGATGTGAGCCTATTAGAAGAAAACCAATCCACTGATCTGGAAAAGATGGTCGGCCTCAGCCGTCGCGGTTTCATCAGCGCCGGCGCGCTCTGCGGCGCGGCCATGTTCCTCGGCGGCAACCTGCTCAGCCGCAGCGTACTGGCCTCAAGCGTCAGCGCCGGCAACAGTCGTCTGCTGGGTTTCGAGAGCATTCCAGCCGCGACCACCGACGTCATCAGCCTGCCGAAGGGCTACCGGTCCTCGGTGTTGATCAGTTGGGGGCAACCGCTGCACAAGAACGGCCCGGCCTTCGACCCGAGCGGCAATGGCACCGCCGCTGCCCAGGAAGTGCAGTTCGGTGACAACAACGACGGCATGAGCCTGTTCGCCTTCCCCGACGACAGAAACCGCGCGTTGATGGCGATCAACAACGAATACACCAACTACCGCTACCTCTATCCGCACGGCGGCATGCCGCAATCGGCCGAAGACGTGCGCAAGGCGCTGGCCTGCGAAGGCGTGTCGGTGATCGAAGTGCAGCGCAAGAACGGCCAGTGGCAGTTCGTCCAGGGCTCGCGTTACAACCGGCGGATTCACGGCAACTCGCCGCTGCGCATCAGCGGCCCGGCCGCCGGCCACGATCTGATGAAAACTGCCGCCGACAAACACGGCAAGAAAGTCCTCGGTACCTTCCAGAACTGCGCCAACGGCAAGACGCCGTGGGGCACTTATCTGACCTGCGAAGAGAACTTCACCGACTGCTTCGGCAGCAGCAACGCCCAGCAGCAGTTCGATCCGGCGCAGAAGCGCTACGGCGTGTCGGCTGCCAGCCGCGAGATCAACTGGCACCCGTTTGACCCGCGTTTCGACATGGCGAAGAACCCCAACGAACTCAACCGTCACGGCTGGGTGGTCGAGATCGACCCGTTCGACCCGCAATCGACCCCGGTCAAACGCACCGCGCTCGGCCGCTTCAAACACGAAAACGCCGCGCTGGCCGAGACCGACGACGGGCGCGCCGTGGTGTACATGGGCGACGACGAGCGTGGCGAGTTCATCTACAAATTCGTCAGCCGCGACCGCATCAACCACCGCAACCCGAAAGCCAACCGCGACATCCTCGACCACGGCACCCTGTACGTGGCGAAGTTTGATAACGGCGACAGCAACCCCGATCACCCGAAAGGCCAGGGCCAGTGGATCGAACTGACCCACGGCAAGAACGGCATCGACGCCAGCAGCGGTTTCGCCGATCAGGCCGAAGTGCTGATCCACGCGCGCCTCGCCGCCAGTGTGGTCGGCGCCACGCGCATGGATCGCCCGGAGTGGATCGTGGTCAGTCCGAAAGACGGCCAGGTTTATTGCACCCTGACCAACAACGCCAAACGCGGCGAGGACGGGCAACCGGTGGGCGGGCCGAATCCGCGCGCGAAGAACGTCTACGGGCAGATCCTGCGCTGGCGCACCGACCGCGACGATCACGCCGCAAAAACCTTCGCCTGGGACCTGTTCGTGGTGGCCGGCAATCCGGGGGTGCATGCCGGCACGCCGAAGGGTGGTTCGTCGAACATCACCGCGCAAAACATGTTCAACAGCCCGGATGGTTTAGGCTTCGACAAGGCCGGACGCCTGTGGATTCTTACCGATGGTGATTCAAGCAACGCCGGGGATTTTGCCGGGATGGGCAACAACCAGATGCTCTGCGCTGACCCCAAGAGCGGTGAAATTCGCCGATTCATGGTCGGGCCGATTGGCTGTGAAGTTACCGGGATCAGCTTCTCGCCGGACCAGAAAACCCTGTTTGTCGGGATTCAGCATCCTGGGGAGAACGGTGGTTCGACCTTCCCTGAGCATCTGCCGAATGGCAAACCGCGGTCTTCGGTGATGGCGATTACCCGCGAGGACGGTGGAATAGTCGGCGCCTGATCCATCGACTTCGCGATCACGTCGAATCGTCACCGCCCCTCCCACAGTGAAACTCCTGCGTGGATACAGTCTTCCACACACCAGAGATCTACTGTGGGAGGGGGTTGCTCCCGAAGGGGCCCTTACCGACCATCCACTGCCCAAGGCAAAACCCTCAACCCCTACAGTCTGCGCTACCATGCTGGGCCGGACGCGGCAGCCTGCCGCGCGCAGGAGTCAGCATGGCCCACCCGTTTGAAACCCTCACACCCGATCTCGTGCTCGATGCCGTCGAAAGCATCGGCTTCCTGAGTGATGCGCGCATCCTCGCGCTCAACAGCTACGAAAACCGCGTCTATCAGGTCGGCATTGAAGACTCTGAACCGCTGATCGCCAAGTTCTACCGCCCGCAGCGCTGGACCAACGAGGCGATCCTCGAAGAGCACCAATTCACTTTCGAGCTGGCCGACGTCGAGATTCCCGTGGTGGCGCCGCTGATCCACAACGGCCAGACCCTGCACGAACACGCTGGTTTCCGTTTCACCCTGTTTCCTCGTCGCGGCGGCCGTGCCCCGGAGCCGGGCAATCTCGATCAGCTGTATCGACTCGGCCAGTTGCTGGGGCGCATTCACGCGGTCGGCGCGACCAAACCGTTCGAACACCGCGAAGCCCTCGCCGTGCAGAACTTCGGCCATGCCTCGCTGAACACCTTGCTCGAAGGCAACTTCATTCCCAAAAGCCTGCTGCCGGCATATGAATCCGTCGCCCGCGATCTGCTTAAACGCGTGGAAGATGCCTACGCCAACACGCCGCACCAGAACATCCGCATGCACGGCGACTGCCACCCCGGCAACATGATGTGCCGCGACGAGATGTTTCACATCGTCGACCTCGACGACTGCCGCATGGGCCCGGCGGTGCAGGACATCTGGATGATGCTGGCCGGCGACCGTCAGGAATGCCTGGGGCAGCTGTCCGAACTGATGGACGGCTACAACGAATTCCACGACTTCGATCCACGCGAACTGGCGCTGATCGAGCCACTGCGCGCCCTGCGCCTGATGCATTACAGCGCCTGGCTGGCCAGGCGCTGGGACGACCCGGCGTTCCCGCACAGCTTCCCGTGGTTCGGTACGGAACGTTATTGGGGCGATCAGGTACTGGCGTTGCGCGAACAGCTGTCGGCGCTCAACGAAGAACCCCTGAAACTCTTCTGATGACCCACAAATCCATGTGGGAGGGGGCTTGCTCCCGAAGACGGACTGACATTCAACATAAATGTTGGCTGACATACCGCCTTCGGGAGCAAGCCCCCTCCCACAATTTTGTCCTGTGTTCACAAATTCAAAACTCATTTGCCAACAAATCTCCTTACAATCCCTGCTTTGTCAGCTGTCTGAGCAAGGATTCTGCATGCAAGCCGCCAACCCGCGCCGCGGGTACATTCTGGGCCTGAGTGCCTACATCATCTGGGGTCTGTTCCCGATCTACTTCAAAGCCATTGCCGAAGTCCCGGCTGTCGAGATCATCATTCATCGGGTGCTGTGGTCGGCGCTGTTCGGCGCCTTGCTGTTGATGGTGTGGAAGCACCCCGGCTGGTTGCGCGAGTTGCTCGACAACCCCAAGCGCCTGGCGATCCTGGCCCTGAGCGGCACCCTGATCGCGGCCAACTGGCTGACCTACGTGTGGTCGGTGAACAACGGGCGCATGCTCGAAGCGAGCCTCGGTTACTACATCAACCCGCTGGTCAACGTGCTGTTGGGGATGTTGATTCTCGGTGAGCGTTTGCGACGCATGCAGTGGGTCGCCGTGGGGCTGGCAGCCATCGGCGTGGCGCAGCAGGTATGGCAGGTCGGCAGTCTGCCGTGGGTGTCGCTGGTGCTGGCGCTGACCTTTGGTTTTTACGGGCTGATCCGTAAACAGGCGCCGGTCAAAGCCTTGCCCGGACTGGTGGTGGAAACCTGGATGCTGGTGCCGATTGCTCTGGCCTGGCTGTTGTTCAACCCGACTGCGACCAGTGCACAACCGGCGTTCTGGAGCACTTCCCAAGCCTGGTGGCTGGTGGCGGCCGGCCCGGTGACGCTGGTGCCGCTGGTGTGCTTCAACGCTGCCACCCGACACTTGCCCTACACCACGATCGGCTTCTTGCAGTACTTCGCTCCGACCTTGGTCTTGTTGCAAGCAGTACTGCTGTTCGGCGAGCACATGTCGTCCAGTACCCTGATCGCATTCATCTTCATTTGGGCCGGTCTGGCCGTTTATAGCGTCGATGCGGTGATCAGTTTGCGTCGGCGCAGCTGATCAAAAAACGCACAAAGCTTCGCAGGCCACGGTTCTCCTGGCCTGCAACGTTCCTTCCCAAGGTTATCCACAGCGTGATCCCCGCCGTTTGTGCGCAAGTCACTGAATGCTGGCGGTTTTTTGATCAGTTCCCGGCAAGCCACGGCCAGCCTGGCGTTGCGCCCGGTCTCTACAGGTTATCCACAGGCAGGTGCACGTTAAAACTGGATAACCCGGGCGGCGCTTAAACATCTGTGCGCAACACCAGTTCGACCATCAGATCATCAGCCAGGGTTTCCAGGCGCGATTGCAGCACGTCCAGCGACAAGGTCAGTGGCACCGCCAGAATCGCTTCGGCGTGGAACAACGGCTCGCTGCTCATCGGCGCCGGACGCACTTCAGTCACCAGTCGTTCAAGGTTTACGCCTTGCTCGCTGAGCAAGCGAGTGATGTCGCGCACGATTCCCGGTCGATCATTACCGACCAGCTCCATGGCGATCGGTTTCCAGGTGCAGGATTGCTCGATGCCACTCTCGGCAATCAGTACGCGAATGCCCTGCGCCGACAGCGCCTGTAGGGAATCGACTAATTCGTCGTAAGCCTCCGCCGGTACGCCCACCCGCAGAATCCCCGCGAACTGCCCGGCCATCCGTGACATGCGACTTTCCAGCCAGTTGCCGCCGTGCTCGGCAATGCATTGGGCGATGCGCTCGACCTGCCCGGGCTTGTCCGGCGCAAAGACAGTGAGTACGAGATGGTCCATGGCGCAGCCCTCTTGTCATGACTTTTGTTATAGAAAGGCAAGTATAGGCAAGGGATGAGCGGGTGCCTCAGACGCTCGAAAACACAAATCGTGTACAACTTTTTATATTTAGCTGGAACAATCCGCTGGTTTTTTGAGAACATCCCGTTCCGCGACGTGACCGCAATGCGTCATGAGGTCGCAGAACGACGTAATTAGTCTGATTTTCACAAGCGCAACTCATCATGTAGTATGCCGCAGCGCGCACTACATAACGCTGGATCGATGTCTGCCCAAGGCACGTTCGCAACCTTGAAAGCCCCGTCAGCAAGGCCCCCAAGCCGTTGATTGGTCCCAGCCCAGCCGCCAGCAATGGCATGTACTGGTCGGAAGGTTTGTGGTTTAAATGGCCAGAGGCTTCATTGTTAAATTGAAGAGCTGAAAAGCGAAATAGCTGAGCAGAGTGAGGCAAGCAATGACTGAACACGTTCAAGTCGGTGGCCTGCAGGTCGCCAAAGTCCTGTTCGACTTCGTGAACAACGAAGCCATTCCCGGTACCGGCCTCACCGCCGAAAAATTCTGGGAAGGTGCCGACAAGGTCATTCATGACCTGGCGCCGAAGAACAAAGCCCTACTCGCCAAACGCGATGACTTCCAGGCTCGCCTTGACGCCTGGCATCAGGAGCACGCCGGCCAGGCGCACGACGCTGTGGCCTACAAAGCTTTCCTGCAGGAAATCGGTTATCTGCTGCCAGAAGCGGCTGATTTCCAGGCAACGACGCAAAACGTCGATGACGAAATCGCCCGTACCGCCGGCCCGCAACTCGTGGTGCCGGTGATGAACGCCCGCTTCGCCCTCAATGCCTCGAACGCCCGCTGGGGTTCGCTGTACGACGCACTCTACGGCACCGACGCGATCAGCGAAGACGGTGGCGCGGAAAAAGGCAAAGGCTACAACAAGGTGCGTGGCGACAAGGTTATCGCCTTCGCCCGTGCGTTCCTCGACGAGGCCGCGCCATTGGCCGCCGGCTCACACGTCGATTCCACCGCTTACAAGATCGTTGACGGCAAACTGCTGGTCTCCCTCAAGGGCGGCAGCAACAGTGGCCTGCGCAACGACGCGCAACTGATCGGCTTCCAGGGCGACGCCAATGCGCCAATCGCGATCCTGTTGAAACACAACGGTCTGCACTTCGAAATCCAGGTCGACGCCAGCACCCCGGTTGGCCAGACTGACGCTGCCGGCGTCAAAGACATCCTGATGGAAGCGGCGCTGACCACCATCATGGACTGCGAAGACTCCGTGGCCGCCGTCGATGCCGACGACAAAGTGGTGATCTATCGCAACTGGCTCGGCCTGATGAAGGGCGACCTGGCGGAATCCGTGTCCAAGGGCGGCCAGACCTTCACCCGCACCATGAACCCGGATCGCACTTACACCGCGCCGAACGGCGGCGAAGTGACACTGCACGGCCGTTCGCTGTTGTTCGTGCGTAACGTCGGTCACCTGATGACCATCGACGCGATTCTCGACAAAGACGGTAACGAAGTGCCGGAAGGCATCCTCGACGGTCTGGTGACTTGCCTCGCGGCGATGCACAACCTCAACGGCAACACCTCGCGTCGCAACACTCGCACCGGCTCGGTCTACATCGTCAAACCGAAGATGCACGGCCCGGAAGAAGCCGCGTTCACCAACGAGCTGTTCGGTCGCATCGAGGACGTGCTGGGCTTGAAGCGCAACACGCTGAAAGTCGGGATCATGGACGAGGAGCGCCGCACCACGGTCAACCTCAAGGCGTGCATCAAGGCTGCCAGCGAGCGCGTGGTGTTCATCAACACCGGTTTCCTCGACCGCACCGGCGACGAAATCCACACCTCCATGGAAGCCGGCCCGATGGTGCGCAAGGCCGACATGAAGGCCGAAAAGTGGATCGGCGCCTACGAAAACTGGAACGTCGATATCGGTCTGAGCACCGGCCTGCAAGGTCGTGCGCAAATCGGTAAAGGCATGTGGGCGATGCCGGACCTGATGGCGGCAATGCTTGAGCAGAAAATCGCTCACCCACTGGCCGGCGCCAACACCGCCTGGGTTCCGTCGCCAACCGCCGCTGCGCTGCACGCGCTGCACTACCACAAGGTCGACGTGTTCGCCCGTCAGGCCGAGCTGGCCAAACGTGCCCGCGCTTCGGTGGACGACATCCTGACCATCCCGCTGGCGGTCAACCCAAGCTGGACACCTGAGCAGATCAAGAACGAACTGGACAACAACGCCCAGGGCATTCTCGGTTACGTGGTGCGCTGGATCGACCAGGGCGTGGGTTGCTCGAAGGTGCCGGACATCAACGACGTCGGCCTGATGGAAGACCGTGCAACGCTGCGTATCTCCAGCCAGCACATCGCCAACTGGCTGCGCCACGGTATCGTGACTGAAGCGCAAGTGATGGAAAGCCTCAAGCGCATGGCGCCGGTGGTTGACCGTCAGAACGCCAACGACCCGCTGTACCGTCCGCTGGCACCGAACTTCGACAGCAACATCGCCTTCCAGGCGGCGGTCGAACTGGTGATCGAAGGCACCAAACAGCCAAACGGCTACACCGAGCCAGTGCTGCACCGTCGTCGTCGCGAGTTCAAGAAGGCCAACGGCCTGTAACCTGCGCTGATAGCCGGACATGAAAAAGCCCTGATCTTTCGATCAGGGCTTTTTGTTGGCCGATTAAAATCTTGCTACCACTGGTGAACCATTGTGGGAGCGGGCTTGCTCGCGAAGGCGGTGGGACAGTCACCATGGGTGTTGAATGTTACTGCGCATTCGCGAGCAAGCCCGCCCCCACAGAGGGGTCGGTGTTGCTTGAGCGTCAGGGTTCGATGCCCAGTTCGTGTTTGACCAGACCAAGCAACTTCGCCGTATCAATTGGCTTGAGCAGAAAATCCACCACGCTCAGGTGCATCGCCGCAATGGCGTCTTTCACATCCGCGTCACCCGAGACAATGATGATCGGCATCGCCGCCCGCACCGATTCACGTACCTGGCGGATCAGGTCGAGGCCATCGACCTTACCCTCGCCCATGCGCAGGTCAGTGATGACCAGCCCGATCGAAGGTTTGTCGTCGAGCATTTTCAACGCAGTTTCGCCGCTGGCCGCGGTCATGCAACGAATGCCATCCAACGCGAGAATCTCCGACAAAAGCTCCCGGGCGTCCTTGTCGTCATCGACGATCAATACACGCTGCGGCGGCAGATCGGGTTCGAGCATGACAGCGCTAAGCGCTTCACGCTCGGCGTCGCTCAAAATATCGTGGTCGGACATGGCGTTCTCTACGTTTTCAAATCAATCACCTGGCACAGTCGTCAGACATCGCTAAGCAGAGCTTCAATGTGCACTTCGTCGGATTTTTTTCCAAGAGGCTGACGGCAGAATTTCCGACTGTTTTTGTAGGGATCTTCCCAAATGTGCCGAACGGCAGCGCAAACCTAGACTTACGTCCAATGGGCACCCCGCACGCAGGGGCCGACCATGGCTGCAACGATCCGACAACAACAATTCAAAAAAGACTGCGGTAATGGTTATGAGTAAAGCGGACGCCTTCACCCAGGCAGGGAAAACCGCGGTGTTGCAGAACATTCAGGGCACCCTGCAATTCCTCCAGCGCTTCCCGCCCTTCAATCAGATGGAACACGCCCACCTGGCTTATCTGGTGGAACAATGTCAGCTGCGATTCTACGGCCAGGGCGAAAGCATCATCAAGCCCGCCGACGGGCCGGTCGAACACTTCTATATCGTCAAACAGGGCCGCGTGGTTGGCGAACGTCAGCACATCACCAAGCCAGGCACCGAAACCACCTTCGAGATCACCACCGGGGAATGCTTCCCGTTGGCCGCGCTGATTGGCGAGCGGGCGACCCGTACCGAGCATCTGGCGAGCGAAGACAGCTTCTGCCTGCAACTGAACAAACCGGCGTTCATCAAACTGTTCGCCCTGTCCAACAGCTTTCGCGATTTCGCCTTGCGCGGGGTCAGCAGTCTGCTCGATCGGGTCAACCAGCAAGTCCAGCAAAAAGCCGTGGAAACCCTCGGCACCCAGTATTCGCTCAACACTCGCCTTGGCGAATTGGCGATGCGTCATCCGGTGACCTGCAGCCCCGAAACGCCACTGCGTGAAGCGGTGAAGCTGATGCACGAGCAACAGGTCGGCAGCATCGTCGCGGTGGATGATCACAAGGCGCCGTTGGGGATTTTCACCCTGCGCGACCTGCGCGAAGTGGTTGCCAATGGCAACGGTGATTTCAGCGAAGCCATCGACCGGCACATGACCCGCGCACCGTTTTTCCTCTCGCCGGATCACAGCGCTTTCGATGCCGCGATTGCCATGACTGAACGGCACATTGCCCACGTCTGCCTGGTGAAAGAACAACGCCTGTGCGGGGTGGTGTCCGAGCGCGATCTGTTTTCCCTGCAACGGGTCGACCTGGTGCATCTGGCCCGCACCATCCGCAGTGCCCAGCGCGTGGAGCAACTGGTGAGCCTGCGCGGCGAGATCGGCCAACTGGTCGAGCGCATGCTGGCTCACGGTGCGTCTTCGACGCAGATCACGCACATCATCACCCTGCTCAACGACCACACGGTGTGTCGGGTGATCGAACTGACCCTCGCCGAAAAAGGCGACCCCGGCGTGCCGTTCAGTTGGTTGTGCTTCGGCAGCGAGGGCCGACGCGAGCAGACCCTGCATACCGATCAGGACAACGGCATTTTGTTCGAAGCGCGGGACGCGGCGCATGCGGCGGAGATTCGCGGCAAACTGTTGCCGATCGCCCAGCAGATCAACCACAGTCTGGCGCAGTGCGGTTTCAGCCTGTGCAAAGGCAACATCATGGCCGGCAACCCCGAGCTGTGCCTGTCTCGGGCGGAATGGGCGCGGCGCTTTGCGGCGTTCATCCGCGAGGCCACACCGGAGAACCTGCTCGGCTCGAGCATCTACTTCGACCTGCGGGTGGTCTGGGGCGACGAGAAAGGTTGTGCGCAACTGCGCCGGGGGATTCTCGATCAGGTCGGCGACAACCGTTTGTTCCAGCGCATGATGGCCGAGAACGCCCTGCGCAATCGGCCGCCCGTGGGGCGCTTTCGCGAATTTGTGCTGGCGCGCAAGAACGGCGAGAAAGCCACCCTCGACCTCAAGGTTCAAGGCCTGACGCCGTTCGTTGACGGCGCACGCCTGTTGGCCCTGGCGCATGGCATCGAAACCAACAACACTCTGGAGCGTTTGCGTCAGCTGGTAGAAAAAGACGTCATCGAACGGCTCGACGGCGCGGCGTACGAAGAGGCTTACCACTTCATCCAGCAGACGCGGATGCAGCAACACCAGATCCAGACCCGTGAGAACCTGCCCTGGTCGAACCGGGTCGATCCGGACAGCCTCAATCATCTGGACCGACGCATCCTGCGTGAATCCCTGCGCCAGGCCCAGCGTCTGCAAAGCAGCCTGGCCTTGCGGTATCAGCTATGAGCCTGTTCTCGTGGCTGCGACCGGCCAGTCCTCTGCTGTCGGCAGACCTGCAACAGCGTCTGGCACAGCTGCCAGCGATCAGCGAACTGCGCGAATGCAGCCTGCGCCAACAGCGTTGGGTGGTGCTCGATCTGGAAACCACCGGTCTGAACCTGAACAAGGATCGCGTGCTGTCGATCGGCGCCGTGGTCATCGAAGACGGCGCGATCGACTTCAGCCAGCAGTTCGAACGCACTCTGCAATGTCGGGAGCTGAAGCTCGGCCCGAGCGTGTTGATTCATGGCCTGGGGCCGAATGCGATTGCCGCCGGCAGCGACCCGGCCGAGGCGTTGCTGGAGCTCCTGGAATTCATCGGCGACAGCCCGGTGCTGGCGTTTCATGCCCCCTTCGATCAGCACATGCTCGGGCGCGCGCTGAAGGAGCACTTGGGCTACAAGCGGCAAAATGTGTTTCTGGATGTCGCGGACATGGCGCCGCTGCTGTGCCCGCAGGCGAATATCCGCGAGGCCGGGCTGGATGAGTGGATCGACTGGTTCAAGCTTGAAGTGTTCGAGCGCCACAACGCGAGTGCCGACGCGTTGGCCACCGCAGAGCTGGCGTTGATTCTGTTCAGCCGGGCGCGGCAGCAGCAGATCCATAGCCCGTTGAATCTGCTGCAGCGTTTGAGTCAGTGGAAACGTCGACAGCAGGCGCCGTCCTTCTAGTTCATCATGCCTGTACTGGCCTCTTCGCGAGCAAGCCCGCTCCCACACTGGAATGCATTCCCTCTGTGGGAGCGGGCTTGCTCGCGAAGAACGATGATGCGGTTTTACTGATACCACCCGACCAGTGGCCAATTGCTAACCATTCCCACCTCTGCGAGAATCGCGAACAATTCTCGTTGGTTAACATTTCCCAATCGGTGCGTCTGGTGTCGTCAGTCCCAAGCCCTCACAGTGAACTCGTCGGTGCGTTGTATCGCGACCATCGCGGTTGGCTGCTGAGCTGGTTGCGGCGCAACGTGGCTTGCCCGCAGCGAGCCGAAGACCTCAGCCAGGACACCTTCGTGCGTCTGCTCGGCCGCGATGAACTGCTGACGCCACGCGAACCCCGGGCGTTTCTGGTGGCGATCGCCAAAGGTCTGTTGTTCGACTACTTCCGCCGCGCCGCGCTGGAACAGGCCTACCTCGCCGAATTGATGCTGATCCCCGAAGGCGAACAACCTTCGGTGGAAGAACAGCAACTGATCCTCGAAGACCTCAAGGCTATCGACCGTCTGCTCGGCAAACTCTCGACCAAGGCCCGCGCCGCTTTCCTTTATAACCGCCTCGACGGCCTCGGCCATGCCGAGATCGCCGAGAAGCTCGGCGTCTCGGTGCCGCGTGTGCGGCAATACCTCGCACAGGGGATTCGCCAGTGCTACATCGCCCTGTACGGTGAGCCGACATGAGCCCGGCCAGCTCCAAACCGGTCTCGGCCCAGGTGCTGGATGCGGCGATCGCCTGGCAGTTATCGCTGGATTCCGGCAGTCCCCTGGAGCGTGAAGAGTTCGCCAAGTGGCATGCAGCCCATGAAGAGCACGCTCGGGCCTGGCGCCAGTTGGGCATGCTCGATCAGCGTTTCAGCGTGGCCAACGGTCCGGCTCGCAGCGCGTTGTTGCAATCACGCGAAGGCATTCGCCGCCGGGTGCGCAAGCTGGGCAGTGGTCTGGCGAGCATTGTCGCGGTGGTCGGTCTGGCACTGCTGGTCGGTGATCGTTACGTGCCGCTGGATTACTGGCTCGCCGATCAACGCACGGCAACCGGCGAGCAGCGCACGGTGCGTCTGGCCGACGGCACCCTGCTCAACCTCAACACCCACAGTGCGGTGGATGTGCGCTTCGATGCCAGGCAACGGCTGATCGTCCTGCAGGAAGGCGAGATTCTGGTAGAGACCGGCCATGGCGATGCGCGGCCCTTCATCGTCCAAACGCGCGAAGGCAGCATGCGTGCGCTGGGCACGCGGTTTCTGGTCAAGCGCGAGGAGCAAGGTACGCGCCTGAGCGTGTTGCAGTCGGCCGTGGCGGCGCATCCGCAAAGCCACCCCGAAGAGCAGATCCTGCGCGAAGGCCAGCAAGTGTTGATTCGCGACGACGGTCTCGATGCAGTCGCCACTCTCACCCCCGGCGCCGATGCCTGGACCCGCGGCATGCTGGTGGTGGATAACGCGCGACTGGAAGACCTGCTGCATGAACTCGGACGTTATCGCCGCGGGTATCTGGGCGTAACGCCGGAAGTGGCTGACTTGCGCATCACCGGCAGCTTCCCGCTGCACGACACCGACAAGGCCTTGAGCGCCCTGCTGCCGACCTTGCCGGTGCAGATCGAGCAGCACACGCCGTATTGGGTCACGGTGGCGAAGGCTGATACCAAGCCTTAAAAATTCGTTGTCCGGGAAACAGCTATCGCGAGCAGGCTCACTCCCACATTGGAATGCACTCCACTGTGGGAGCGGGCTTGCTCGCGAATGGGCCATTGGCATCACCTTGGAAAAGGGTTTGCCGAATACTTGCGCAGTCCCACTCCCCCGTTAATCGAAATTATTTTCATCCAGCCCTATCACTTTTCAATTCTCGTCCGGCACACAGGCAATTGAGAAATATTTCCATTCAGGAGCCTTCGCATGTCCCGTTCGCTAGACACCTTGTTGCGCCCCAGTCTGCTGGCTGCGGCCATCGCTTTCGGCGCACCGCTGATCAGCAGCCCGTTGCTCGCCGCTGAGCAGGCTTCCAGCGTGCGCGCCTACAACTTGCCGGCAGCGCCACTGTCGACCACGCTGAACCAGATCGCCAGCCAGGGCGGCCTCGCGCTGTCGCTGAGCCCGTCGCTGGCAGCCGGCAAGACCTCGGCGCCGGTCAACGGCCAGTACGACGCCGCCGGAGCTCTGCGCGCGGCGCTGCAAGGCACCGGCCTGCAACTGGAACAAAGCAGCACCGGCACCTACACCCTGGTCGCCGTGCCGGAAGGGACACTGGCGCTGCCGGAAACTGCAGTGATCGGCGTGGAAAATCTTGAAAGCGCCTGGGGCCCGGTCGAAGGCTACACCGCCACCCGCACCGCCGCCGGCACCAAGACCGACACCGCGCTGGTCGAAGCACCGCGCTCGATCTCCGTCGCGACCCGCCAGCAAATGGACGACCGCAGCGTGCACAGCCTCGATGACGCCGTGCGCTACATGCCGGGCATCACCGCCAGCAGCTACGGCAGCGACACCCGCGCCGACTGGCTGCGCGTGCGTGGCTTCGAGCCAACTCAGTTCCTCGATGGCCTGCCGCTGCCAAAAGGCGTGTACGCCAACCCGAAACAGGAAACCTGGAACCTCGACCGCCTCGCCCTGCTGCGCGGTCCGGCCTCGTCGGTGTACGGCCAGACCCCACCGGGCGGCCTGCTGGACATGGTCAGCCGGCGTCCGAGCAGCGACGCCAGCAGTGAAATCCAGTTGCAGTACGGCAGCGACAACCATCGCCAGATCAACTTCGCCAGCACCGGCAAGCTCGACGACGCCGGCCAGTTTCTCTACGGCCTCAGCGGTGTGGTGCGTGACAGCGACACACAGATCGATCACATCGAGAACAAGCGCTACAACATTGCGCCGAGCCTGACCTGGAACATCGACGACGACACCAGGCTCACCCTGCTGAGTCAGTTCACCCGCGACGATACCGGCGTTACCAGCCAGTTCTACCCGATCCAGGGCACCAAGATCGACATGCCGTTCGGCAAGATTTCCCATCACAAGAATCTGGGTGATCCTGACTACGACTACTACGACCGCACCTACTACGCGCTCGGCTATGCCTTTGAGCATCGCCTCAACGACGTCTGGCAGTTCAAGCAGAACCTGCGTTACACCAAGTCGGACCTGTCGTTCCAGACCGTGACCGTGAACAGCTACAACACCCAGTACGCAGGCTACACGGTTGACGATCAGGGCAACGTCGGTCGCGGCACCACCAACGTCGATGAGGACATCAGCCAGTTCGCCGTGGACAACAACTTCCAGGCCGACTTCGCCACCGGCGACATCCGCCATACGCTGTTGCTCGGCCTGGATCATCAGCGCAGCAACACCCAATACACGTCGATCTTCGGTACTGCGCCGGACATCAACGTCAACAACCCGATCTACGGCCAGCCGATCACCCGGCCGCCACGCTCCAGCGCGTTTTACGATTACGACCAGAAGACCTACCAGACCGGTCTGTACGTGCAGGACCAAATGGCCCTCGATCAATGGCGCCTGACATTGGGCGGTCGTGAAGACTGGGTACACACCAGCACCAAGTTCATCAACAAGGGCGATGCCACCAACACCCAGCGCGACAAAGCCTTCAGCGGCAACGCGGCACTCAGCTATGTGTTCGACTCGGGCTTCGTTCCGTACCTGTCGTACGCCGAATCCTTCCAGCCAACCAGCGGTGCCGATTCCACCTCCACCGGTTCGCTCAAACCGACCGAAGGCAAACAATGGGAGCTGGGCATCAAGTACCAGCCACCGGGCAGCAAGACCCTGCTCAGCGCAGCGGTGTATGACCTGACTCAGAAGAACGTCTCGGTCAACAACATCGTCAACAACGTGACCATCACCACCCAGGCCGGCGAAGTGAAAGTCAAAGGCCTGGAACTGGAAGCGGTCTCCGACGTTACCGATAACCTGAAAGTCATCGCCGCCTACACCCTGGCCAAGTCCGAAATACAAAATGGCGTGGACAAGGGCAATCGCCTGCAACTGATGCCCAACCAGCAAGCTTCGCTGTGGACCGACTACACCTGGCACAGCGGCATGCTCGACGGTTTCGGTGTTGGTGGTGGCGTGCGTTACACCGGCAACACTTATGGCGACAAGGCCAACACCTGGCTGGGCAAGGCCGATGCCTACACCGTGTTCGACGCCTCCGTGCACTACGACCTCGGCCGCCTCGACAACAGCATGAAAGGTGCCTCGGTCGCGATCAACGCCACCAACCTGTTCGACAAGGATTACATCTCCACCTGCGACGGCTACTACTGCTACTACGGCGACCAGCGCAGCGTCGTCGCCAGCGCGACTTACAAGTGGTAAGGGCGTGAGCTGAAACCGGTCCTGTCACCAAGCCGTCCTCCGTGGACGGCTTCGGTGTTTTTGAAGGTCATGAAATGAAAAGTAAAACAATTCGCCGCTGGTCGTTCATCCACACCTGGACCAGCCTGATCTGCACCGTGTTTTTGCTGCTGTTGGCATTGACCGGCCTGCCGCTGATCTTCCATCACGAGATCGAGCACCTGCTCGGCGATGCGCCGGTACTGCGCGAGATGCCAGCTGACACGCCGCACCTGAACCTGGCGCAACTGGTGGAGGCGGCAGAAAAACATCGTCCCGGCGAAGTGGTGCAGTACTTCGGTTTCGAAGACGACGAACCCGACGCCGTACTGACGATCATGGCAAAAACCGCCGGCACCGAACCGAACTCCTCACACACCTTCATGCTCGACGCGCGTACCGGTGAAGCACTGGAAACGCCTTCGGCCAACGGCGGCCTGATGCTATTCATCCTGCGCCTGCACGTGGACATGTTTGCCGGGCTGCCGGGCAAATTGCTGCTGGCCTTCATGGGCTTGCTGTTTGTGGTCGCGATTATTTCGGGGACGGTGTTGTACCTGCCGTTCATGCGCCGCTTGCCGTTCGGCACCGTGCGCCAGGACAAGTCCACCCGCCTGCGCTGGCTCGACCTGCATAACCTGATTGGCGTCGTCACGCTGACCTGGGCGCTGGTGGTCGGTGTGACCGGGGTGATCAGCGCCTGCGCCGATCTGATCATCGCCGCGTGGCGCAATGATTCGCTGACCGCCATGGTCGCGCCCTACCGCGACGCGCCAGCGCTCACCCAACTGGCCCCGGCCACCCGCCTGCTGGACATCGCCCGGGACGTGGCACCGGGGATGAACCCGGACTTCATCGCGTTTCCCGGCACACGGTTCTCCAGCGAGCACCATTACGCCGTGTTCATGAAAGGCGGCACGCACCTGACCTCGCACCTGCTGACGCCGGTATTGATTGACGCCAGCACTCTGCACGTCACCGCTGTGGCCGAGCGGCCGTGGTACATGGACGCCATGGGCATGTCGCAGCCGTTGCACTTCGGTGACTACGGTGGCATGCCGATGAAAATCCTCTGGGCGGCCCTCGATGTGCTGACCATCATCGTGCTCGGCAGTGGCGTGTACCTCTGGGTCGTACGGCGCAAAGCGGCAAAACCGCTGCCGGTGGAGGCTGCTGCATGAAGCCGCGTCAGTCGAATTTCTGGAAGGTCTTCAGTACGCCGCTGGTGATTGCGCTGTTGAGTGCAGCGGGTTTGTTTTCGGCGCTGCTGGGGGACGGAATCTGGGACGCGTTGAGCTGGGTCGGGTTGGGTGTCCCGGCATTTCTGGCCATAAGAGGCTTGTTGCGGCGCGGGTGATTTCTGTTTTGCCTGACAGGCTCGCACCCACATTGGATTGGGTTCGTTCACAAATCCCTGTGGAAGCGAGCCTGCTCGCGAAGGCGGCCTGATGAACACCACCAAATCCCTCGCCAGCCGCCCTGTATCTGACTAGGCTAACCTCCTGCTCTTCGATGACCACCGAGGTTTGCCAATGTCCGCCCCCAGCATGACCCTGTTTCACAACACGCTCTCCCCGTTCGTGCGCAAAGTGATGGTGCTGTTACACGAGACCGGCCAGCAGGATCGCGTCGCCCTGCAAGACTGCGTGCTCAGCCCGGTCAGTCCGGATCCGGCGCTCAACGCCGACAACCCGCTGGGCAAGATCCCGGCCCTGCGCCTGGCCGATGGCAGCGTCATCCATGACAGCCGCGTGATCCTCGAATACCTCGACCAGCAGCACGTCGGCAATCCGCTGATCCCCCGCGAAGGCTCGGCCCGCTGGCGGCGCCTGACCCTGGCCTCGATGGCCGACGGGATCATGGACGCCTCGGTAGCGGTGCGCTACGAACTGGTGCTGCGCGCCCCGGAAAAACACTGGGACGAATGGCTCGATGCCCAGCGCGACAAGATCCGTCGCGCCCTGGCCTTTCTGGAAAGCGACGCCATCGCCGAGCTGACCAGCCATTTCGATGTGGCGGCGATCAGCGTGGCCTGCGCGTTGGGATACATCGATCTGCGCCATCCGGACCTGGACTGGCGCACCGCCAATCCGCAATTGGCCAACTGGTATTTCGAAGTGAGCCAGCGGCCGTCCATGGTCGCCACAATGCCCAAGCCTTAAATCGGCGGCGCCAGTTCTGGCCCCTTCACGAGCAATCCCGTTCCCACATTTTTATGTATGACAGAGAAATCTGACCCAGCACAATTCCTGTGGGAGCGGGCTTGCTCGCGAATGCACTCACTCGCTTCTACAGGCAGAAACCCGATAATCCGCGTCACCAACTCATCCTTCCAGCGCTGATCCTCGCGCAGACCCAACGACCCGCTCATTGCATCGCCCCCACATCAAACTCCAGTGGTTTGGCCGATTTCTGCCCGATCCCGTACCAATCCAGTTTGCGCGTCAGCACCATGAACACCCCGAGCAAACCGAACAGCAGCAACGAACCCATCAGCAGCGCGTAATCCTCAGCGCTCAGTAGCCCATACAGCAGGCCATACAACGCCGCCAACCCGGCAGAAAAACTCAAACCGTGGCGCACGCTGTGCAGCACGTGGCACACGTAAAACCCGATCAGCAACACACAGCCACTGGCTGACAGCAGATACGCCAGGGCAAAGCCGATGTGTTCCGACAACGACAGCAACAACAGGTAGAAAAACGCCAACGCAACACCGACCAGCGCGTATTGCACCGGGTGCACCGCAAGGCTCTTGAGCACTTCGAACAGGAAGAAACCGGCGAACGTCAGGACGATGAACAGCAGCGCATATTTGATCGCCCGATCACTCTTCAGGTACTGATCCACCGGGTCGATGAAGCTCACACCAAAGCTACGCCCGCTGAACGCCTCACAGTCCTTGCCCACGACGCAGCGGTTCATCGCCTCTTGCAGGTTGGTGGAGAAAAACGAGGTCTGCCAATCGGCGCTGAAACCCTGATCACTGATCTCGCGCTTGGCTGGCAGGAAGTTGCCGATGAAACTGGGGTGCGGCCAGTTGGCGGCAAGACTGACGTGGCTGGTCTTGCCCACCGGCAATACTTGCAACGTACCGGTGCCTTGCAGACGCAAATCGAAACCGAAGCCCAACTCCGTGGTTTTGCTGGTGTCCAGTATCGGCAGCGTGACTCGCACACCTTCGCCGAGCCATCCCACCTGGGTGCCGGGCACAAAGTCCAGGCGCTGGCCGTCGAGCTCCAGTTTCAGCGCATTTTCGATGCCGCGAATGTCGCTGATGCCCACCGCCAGAAACGGCGCATCAAACTGGTAATCGGCAAAGTCTTCCTTGATGCCCAACTGCGCCGGCAACGAGAAATGCCCGGTGATGCGATTGTCGGCATGGAACAACCGCGCCTCGTAAATACCGCGATTGCGCAGCTCGGTCTGCACCTGGCCGTCGAGCTCGAAGCGCTCCGGCAAGAAGTACAACCGCCCACGCTCTTCGCCGAGTTCTTGATAGCGCTGATTGGTTTTCTCGTTGGTCTTCCAGGTGCGCACTACCTTGCGATACGGCACCACCATGACCGGCCCGCTCAGTTGCTGGCTGTAGCTGGAACTGCGGGCGATGTCTTCCAGCACGCCGTCGCGCAATTGCTGGCGGTCGTCGATGATGCCGTCGATCATCAGCAGTGGTATCAGCAACAGCAGGATCAGCAGGGCAATGGCCCCCAGTTTTATGGTCAGACTTCGATTCATGAGAACGCTCCCTTGTTGGAATGGAGCGAGTCTGAGAGCGTTGTGTGTTCCTGATATGGAGGTCGTGTGGGTTTTGTGTGGAAATACCTGTACAACGCTTCCTCACAAATCCGGCAATGTTGAAGATAAGGACAGTACGTTGCGTAACAACTCTTTTGATTTGATCAGGCACTTTGCAGCACTAATGGTGCTGGTAAGTCATCACTTTGCGCTCTGGGGACTGCCGGAGCCAGGCATTGCCGGCTTCAGCTCACTGGGGGGAATCGCCGTGACTGCGTTCTTTGCGATCTCCGGCCTGCTGATTACCCGCAGCTTCGTCAACTGCGCAAGCTTTACCGACTATCTGACCAAACGCGTGGCCCGCATATTTCCGGCATTGATCCTCTGCGCGTTCGCGATGACTTACATCGCCGGCGCCCTGTTTGCCGAGGGTTATGTCACCGGCTCAAATGCCGCGATCGACTTTCTGCGTATCTCGGTTTTCGGTCGGGCCAATATCGAACCCATTACCAATGGTTTTATTTTCAGCGAGTCCTTCAACGGCAGTCTCTGGACATTGAAGATCGAATTCGGCTTTTACCTGCTGCTGGCGGCCGCTCTCGGCCTGTATCGAAAAGCGCTGGTGCCGTGGATTCTGCTGGCGGTGTTTGCCTTGGCAACCTATATCCTGGGCAATGAAGTATCCGGCGCGCAGGCACAAAAACTGGCGACATACAGCAGTGCCGGCATCGCCTTTTTTGCCGGCTCGGTGATTGCCTTTCACAAACAGCATTTCAGCGATCGCCGCATCCTGGCGATCACGCTGGCGGTGAGCCTCGGATTGATTTACCTCAGCGTCGGCACCCCATTGGCCGCAGTGCTTGCCACGTTGGGATGTTGCCTCGCCACCCTGAGCCTGGGCCTGCTTTACGTCGACAAAAGTATCCGGGGTCGCTTTGATATTTCTTACGGGATTTATCTTTATGCATTCCCGGTACAGCAACTGGTCATCAACAAGACATCCCTGACCTTCGTACCGTCCATGCTCGTATCTGCGCTGATCGTGATCGCTCTGGCTATCGTCTCCTGGCGCCTGGTCGAGCAACCGGCATTGCGTTTTGCCCATCGGGCGAAGCGCCCGCGTACTGAGTCGGTATCGTCTCAACCCTGAGCTTGTGCGTGAGCCTGCCCGCGACGCATCAGGGCAGGCTCAGCACCACCAGTACTCCGCCCGAAACGTTGCTGATCGACAGCTGACCGCCATGTAATTGGGCGACTTCTGCGACAAAGTTCAGCCCCAGCCCGGTGCTTTTGCGGCCGCTGTCCGGGCGCGGCAACGAGTAGAAGCGCTCACACAAACGCGGTAAAGCGTACTCGGGAATCGGCGCAGCCTCATTGAACAGGTGGAACTCGACCTGCTCCCCGACACGTTCGGCACTCAAGCGCAGCCTCCCTGAAATCGGGGTGAAATCGAGCGCATTCTCCAGCAGATTGCCCAGCGCCTGACGCAGCAGAAACTGCTCGCCGATCAGCAACAGATCCGGTGCAATCGTCTGCTCGATCTTGAGCCGTCGACCTTCGATTCGCGCTGCCTGCGCCCGCAACAATTCGTCGAGCAACGCTGCCAGCGGCACCGCTACCCGCTCCTCCAGCCCCTGACGCTGCTCCACCTGCGCCAGGTTCAGCAGCCGCTCGATCAACTGTTGCATCCGCGCGCTTTCACTGTCGATGTTGCCGACAAAGCGCAGGCGCTGGATGGGGGGCATGTCACCCTGCAACAACTCTGCCGCACCGCGAATCGCCGCCAGCGGACTTTTCAATTCGTGGGTCAGGGTGTGCACGTAGCGTTCCACGTAAGCCTTGCCCTCCAGCTGGGTGCGCATCTGCTCCACCGCCGTGGCCAGTTGTTCCAGCTCACCGCCACGGTAATGCGGCACCTCGACCCGCCGCCCCTCACTCACGGCCTGGGCGTACCCGGTCAAGCGGTGCAGCGCGCGACTCAGCCACCATGACAACAAGGCGCCGAACAGCAAACCCAGGCCGATCAGCCCGGCGCCATAGAACAGCAAGCGCCGCTCGGTACGATCGACATAAGGCTGCAATGAGCTGTTGGGCTTGGCCACGGTGACCACGCCGATGATTTTGCCGTTATCGCGAATCGGCGCGCCGACGTGCATTACCGAAGAGTTTGCATCGTTGGGATCGCTGCGGCTCGACCGCGCACCGTACTCGCCACGCAAGGTCAGGTAGACGTCGTTCCAGCGCGAATAATCCTGACCGACCGCCACCCCGCTGGAATCCAGCACCACAATACCGTTGGCATCGGTGACGTAGATGCGGTGGTTGACCTGGTTTTTCGGCAAGCCCCAGATCGTCGCCTGCGGCTGACGCTCGCCATAGGCACGCAGCAATTCGGGCCAGCGGTTCTCGCTGAGCGTTCCGGCCTTGAAATCATCACGCAGGATTTCCGCCATCAGATTGGCCGTGTCGACCAGGGTTTCTTCGGTGGACTGGCGCACACCGGGGCGGATTTCCTCCATCACCGTATTGAGCACGAAGTAACCGGTCAGGCCGACAAACAGCACATACACCAGAAAAATCCGCAGCCCCAGCGACATCAGCTGTGCCCCGGGCTGTAGCTGTAACCGAGGCCGCGATGGGTCTGGATCGGCTCGGCGTCGGCACGCACCAGACGCAGTTTGGCGCGCACGCTTTTGATATGGCTGTCGATGCTGCGCTCGTAACCGGCGTCCGCCGCCACGCCCAGCGCATCGAGCAACTGCTCGCGGCTGAACACTCGCTGCGGTTGTTCGAGCAGGCACTGCAACAGACGGAATTCGTGGCGGGTCAGGCTCAGTGGCTGCCCCCGATAGCTGATCAGCACACGCTCGGGATCGATGCGAAACACCGCCGAAGTGGCCTCCACCGCAGGACGCGGCGCCATGCGCTTGAGAATCGCCCGGACCCGCGCCGCGACTTCCCGCGGGCTGAACGGCTTGACCACGTAGTCGTCGGCACCGATCTCCAGCCCCACCACGCGGTCGATCTCGGCGTCCCGGGCACTGAGGAACAGCACCGGCACTTCGCTGAAGCGCCGCAGCTGTTTGCAGGTTTCGAAACCGCTGATGTCCGGCAGACCGATATCGAGAATGATCAGATCGGCCGGCGTCTGCCGTTGATGCTCCAGCGCCGCCGCGCCGAGGCTCAGCCACGTGGTAGTGAACCCCTCGCCCTGCAGGGCAAAAATCAGCGTGTCGGCAATCGCCGCTTCGTCTTCGACAATCAGGATATGAGGCATGGCATCCGAGCCCATGGGTAAAGTGCGGGAACGGTGCCCCAAGCCCGACGTTACGTCAATGAGACCACTTAGCAGTCCGGCTTGTCGGCGGTAAAGCGCCGCGCCGGGTTCACGGCCGCGCCGAACTCGCGCAGGGCCTTGGCACCGATCAGCAACGGGTAGTTGAAGTTGCTGCGGTCGGTCAGGTTGACCTCGACGGTACGCTTGACGTTGCCCAGGCACAGTTCCAGATCGACTACCGGGCGCTTGGCGACTTCAGTGGCATCGCTGTCGTCCTCCTCATCTGCGCGGCTCTTGATCTTGCTGATCCGCGCGACCTTGTGTTCATAGACCTTGTTGCTGGCGTCCTTGGTGCCGAGGCGAAAGCGCACCCAGTTCTCGCCGTCGCGGGTGAAGGTCTCGATGTCCTTGGCCGACAGCGAGGCGGTCAGCGCGCCGGTGTCCATCTTGGCCTTGAGCACCTCGCCGCCGATTTCCGGCAGCGCGATGTATTCATAACGCCCGTACAGGGTCGGCTCGGCGGCCATGACCGGCAGGGCAACGAGGGCAAACAGTGCAAGGAGGGATTTCACGTAGAGGGCTTCCTTGAAAAATGAGGGCGTCAGACGCGAGATTTTAGACAGCAGGCGGGCAATTGGTTCGCCTCAAGTCCGCCTTCGCGAGCAAGCCCGCTCCCACATTGGATCTACTGTGTACATGCTGTCTTCAGCACACCACCAATCCCCTGTGGGAGCGGGCTTGCTCGCGAAGAGGCCAGCACATTCAACACAACTTCCGAGCAAAGCATACCGGCCCGAAAGTGAAACATTCGTCACCCCCGATTTGGCCTGTCGCCCGAAGCCACTTATCATGGCGCGCCCATCCGCCTTCATAGAGTTGCTTATGCGCCGCCTGCTCACCGGCTGTTTCGTCACCCTGCTGCTGTTGCTCAACACCCTGATCCTGATCGGGCCGTTGATGGTCTTTGCTCTGCTCAAGCTGGTCGCGCCCGGGCGCTGGCGTGATTATGCGTCGTGGGCGGTGATGTGGATCGCCGAGACCTGGGCCGAGATCGACAAGCTGATCTTTCGCCTGTGCATCCCCACTCAATGGGACATTCGCGGCGGCGAAGACCTGCGCGGTGACACCTCGTATCTGGTAGTCAGCAACCACCAGTCGTGGGTCGACATTCCGGCGCTGATCCAGGCCCTCAACCGGCGCACGCCGTTCTTCAAGTTCTTCCTCAAGAAAGAGCTGATCTGGGTGCCATTCCTGGGGCTGGCGTGGTGGGCGCTGGATTATCCGTTCATGAAGCGTTACACCAAGGCGTTCCTGGCCAAACATCCGGAGTTGGCGGGCAAGGATCTGGAAATCACCAGACAGGCCTGCGAGTTGTTCAAGCGTCAGCCGGTGACCGTGGTCAATTATCTGGAAGGCACCCGCTACACCGCAGCGAAAAGCGCGCAGCAGCAGTCGCCGTTCAAGCACCTGCTCAAGCCCAAGGCAGGCGGCGTGGCGTTTGTCCTCGCGGCGATGGGTGAACAACTGGATGCAATTCTCGATGTCACCGTGGTTTATCCACAGCAGAAGATTCCAGGATTCTGGGATTTGATCAGCGGCAACGTGCCGCGGGTGATCATCGACATCAAGACCCGCGAACTCGACCCGGCGCTGGCGCAGGGCGACTACGAGAATGATCCGGTGTTTCGCGAGAAGGTCCAGAGCTGGGTCAACCAACTCTGGACCGAGAAGGATCAGCGCATCGCCGAATTACGCGGCGAGCGCGCCTGAATCAGCTACCGGTGCCGGCGCCCCAGATGCTGCCCAGGCTTTGCAGCAGCGGGCCGCCGACGCCTTGATCACCCAGATACTTGAGGAGCACCGGAGCAAACTGGCCAACCATGCCGCTGTCCATGCCCAATGCGCCAAAGGCATTGTTCAGGTCACTGGTGTTCTTGACGTTGCCCAGTGCGTTTTCCAGACCGGCTGACTTGCCCGACGAGCCCAGCAAGCCGCTCAATGCCGCCATGTTGCCGCTACCGCCCGACAGTTTGTCGATGCCCGGCACTTCTTTGGCCAACTGCGAATAATCGGTGCTGCTCAATTGGTTCTTGGCCAGGCCAAGCATGGCGCTGGTGCCCCCGACGGCTTGCTGAGGCGTAACCCCCAGACCGGTGACAGCTTGCAGCAGACCGGCGGTTTCCGAGGTCGGCGCGGCGGCAGTGGCGGCGTTGCCGCCCTGCATGCTTGCAGCAGCCTTGGTCACATCGTCCAGGCTGAAACCGGCGAACACCGGGCTGGCCGCAAGGGTCATCAGCGAAGCCATTGCAATACCGCGTGAAATCTTCATTCAGACATCCTCTTGCGCTGTGAAACCACCCTTCAATGGGCGGCGAAACTGCCGGTTTGACCGGTTATGCGGCGGCATGTTCCTCGCCCGCGCATCCATTTTCAGCATAGCCACGTATATAAATCGTGAAACCCTGGAATGGCCGCGATGAATGGCACAAGCGCTTTTGCTGAACTAGCCTGTGAACAGTCCGAGATCAGTCCTCGTCGACCGCCCTTTGCCTGGAGAGACGTCATTTCCATCGCCGACACCGATCAGTTGCGACAGCTGTTGGCCCAGTGCTCACTGGGTGATCGTCGCGCCTTCGAAACGCTGTACCGCAGCGTCGGCCCGCGCCTGCACGGCGTAGCCTTACGCTTCATGGGCCGTGCGGATCTGGCCGAAGAGGTCTTGCAGGAAAGCTTCGTGCGCATCTGGAACAACGCTTCGCGCTACGAAGCCCATTTGTCGGCGCCGCTGACCTGGATGATCAACATCACCCGCCATCAAGCCATCGATCAATTGCGCAAACTTCGCGAGCGGCCGCTGACCGATGTCGAACAGGACGCCCTCGCGGACGAAAGCCCTTCGGCGCATGAACTGTTGAACAGCAGCCGTGAAGCCAGCGCCCTGCACCGCTGCCTGGACACCCTCGAGGGCCAGCAGCGCCAGTCGATCACCGTCGCCTACTTTCAGGGCCTGTCGTGCTCGGAACTGGCCGAACACCTGGCCGCACCACTGGGTTCGGTGAAGTCATGGATTCGTCGGGGCATGGAGCGTCTGCGCAGGTGCCTTGAATCATGAACTACCAGACCCCGGCCCTGCGCCGCGCCCTCGCTGCCGATTACGCCATCGGCCTGATGTCTTCGGCGGCGCGGCGGCGCTTCGAACAATTGCTGCTGGACGACGCGGCCCTGCGAACCGAGCTGGCGCAATGGCAGGAAAGCCTCGCCAGCCTGACCGACGTGGTGCCGGAACAGCCGGTACCCGATCGCGTGTGGCAACGCATTACCGCGCGGATCGAGCCGCAAGTGCTGCACGTCCCGCAAAAACGCCCGTTCTGGAACTGGCTGCGGGTCAGCGTCGCGGCCTGTTCGATCGTCGTGCTGGTGTTCCTCGGCTCGCTGTACAACCGCGACGACGCCCGCTATCGCGCCACCCTGCTGACCGCCGACGCGCAACCGGCGCTGAAGGTCGAGGCGCATGCGGACTATCTGCAAGTGGAGCCGCTGACATTGGCGGCGGTTGGACCTGATCGCAGCCTGGAACTGTGGGCAATCCCGGCCGATGGCAAACCGATCTCGCTCGGTGTGATCCCGGCAGGCGGCAAAGGCAAGGTTGAGCTGAGCGAGGCGCAGAAAGTGTTGATCGGCAAGCCGATTGCGCTGGCGGTCAGTCTGGAGCCGAAGGGTGGTTCGCCGACCGGACAGCCGACGGGCCCAGTCCTTTATCAGGGTGCTTTGGCTGCACTGTGATCAAGTTATGAGTACAAAGTCTTTTTATCGCGAGGAGATATAACAACCTGTCAAACCTGACAGTAGTGCGAATAGGGTTAACTTCCCATGCTGGGCACTCCAAACAAACATACAGGAGTGTGGAAATGAACAAGTCGATCGCAATGGCGCTTTTTATCATTGGCGCAGCTACTACGAACGCTTACGCAGCCGGTGTCGAAAGCTGTCCTCCGGTCAATACCATCAAATCATCGGCCTATACGGACAGCAGCGTTCCAAAGCCGAACAACACCGGTTTCAAATACACCGCCAGTTTCGAAGGCAAAACATGGACCGGCGAAACTCTGTCAACCCGAGACGACTTCTTGGCACCGAAATACGAACTGAAAGCAGAAAGCCTAGACGGCTCGATCTGTAGTTATGGTGGGAAAAAGATCGTTGAAAACGGCGAGAATTCCACTCCATATCTGAAACTCAAATCCAATTGAATTTGACGCTTTCAGCGGCAGGCATCACATAAAAAGGGCGACCCGTGGGTCGCCCTTTTTTACTTACGCCGCACTGAACAACCGATGCGGATCAATCACAAACTTCTTCGGCACGCCAGCATCGAACTCGCCGTAACCTTCCGGCGCCTGATCAAGGCTGATGACCTGCACGCCCACCACTTCGGCAATGTTGATGCGGTCCCACATGATGGCCTGCATCAGCTGGCGGTTGTACTTCATCACCGGGGTCTGGCCGGTGTGGAAGCTGTGGGATTTAGCCCAACCGAGGCCGAAGCGAATGCTCAGGCTGCCCATTTTTGCGGCGGCGTCCACGGCGCCCGGGTCCTCGGTCACGTACAGCCCCGGGATACCGATCTTGCCCGCCACACGCACCACGCCCATCAGCGAGTTGAGCACGGTGGCCGGGGCTTCTGATTTCACTCCGTCATGACCATGGCCACGGGCTTCGAAGCCCACGCAATCCACCGCGCAATCAACTTCCGGCTCGCCCAGCAGGGCGGCGATCTGTTCATGCAACGGCGTGTCCTTGGACAGGTCGACCACTTCAAAACCCTGAGCCTTGGCGTGCGCCAGGCGGATGGTGTTGACGTCACCGATGATCACCACCGCAGCGCCCAGCAGACGCGCCGAAGCAGCAGCGGCCAGACCGACCGGGCCGGCGCCCGCAATGTAAACGGTGCTGCCCGGGCCAACGCCCGCAGTGACCGCGCCGTGATAACCGGTCGGCAGGATGTCGGAGAGGCAGGTCAGGTCACGGATTTTCTCCATGGCCTTGTCGCGGTCCGGCAGTTTCAGCAGGTTGAAGTCAGCGTACGGCACCAGCACGTATTCGGCCTGGCCGCCGGTCCAGTCGCCCATGTCGACGTAACCGTAGGCACCGCCGGCACGGGCCGGGTTGACGGTCAGGCAGACACCGGTGTGCTGCTCCTTGCAGGAACGGCAGCGCCCGCAAGCCACGTTGAACGGTACGGAGACCAGGTCGCCGATTTTCAGGTTCTCGACGTCGGAACCCTTTTCGATCACTTCGCCGGTGATTTCATGGCCCAGCACCAGACCGGTCTGCGCCGTGGTACGGCCACGCACCATGTGCTGGTCGGAGCCACAAATGTTGGTGGACACCACACGCAGGATGACACCGTGCTCGATCTTCCTGCCGCGCGGGTCCTGCATTTTCGGATAGTCGATTTTCTGTACTTCGACCTTGCCAGCGCCGAGATACACCACACCACGATTGCCAGACATGCTTTCACCTCGCTGTTGTTTTTATGGAACCGCGTTGCCCAGGCAGGCAGCGCGTTAAGTGCTCGGGTTTTGCTTGTTGGTTTTGCGTTGTCAATTATGGCCCCTTCGCGAGCAAGCCCGCTCCCACAGGGGATTTGTGTTGAAACAAAGATCTCTGTCATACCTGAGATCAAACTGTGGGAGCGAGCCTGCTCGCGAAAGCGATCTAAAGAACGACCGTGCGATTGGCGTTGAGAAACACCCTCCGCTCAATGTGATACCCAACGGCCCGGGCCAGGGTCAGGCCTTCAATATCGCGCCCCTTGGCAATCAGATCCTCGGGGTAATGACTGTGATCCACCGCCTCGACGCCCTGGGCAATAATCGGCCCTTCATCGAGATCGTTGTTGATGTAATGCGCCGTGGCGCCCACCAGTTTCACGCCTTTGTTGTAGGCCTGGTGATACGGCTTGGCCCCCTTGAACCCCGGCAGCAACGAGTGGTGAATGTTGATCGCCTTGCCGTCGAGCTTGCGGCACAACTCCGGCGACAGCACCTGCATGTAGCGGGCAAGAATCACCAGCTCAGCGCCGGAGTCCTCGATCACCTGCCACACCTGACGCTCCTGCGACGGCTTGTCGTTGGGGTCGAGGGGGAAGTGGTAGTAGGGAATCTGGTGCCAGTCGGCCAGCGGCTTGAGGTCCGGGTGATTGGACACCACCGCCGCCACGTCCATCGACAACTGGCCGATGCGCTGGCGATAGAGCAAATCGTTGAGGCAGTGATCGGCCTTGGAGACCATGATCACCACTTTCGGCCGATAGTTCGGCGCGGTCAGTTCGAAGATCATGCCGAAGGCCTGTCCGCGTTCGGCCAAGCCTGCACGGAAGGATTGTTCGTCGAAGCCGTCAGGCTGACGGAACTCCACGCGAATGAAGAAGCGGCCCGAGAGCCGGTCATCGAACGAGTGGTGCTCGGTGACGTAGCAACCCTGCTCGAACAGAAAACGCGTCACCGCGTCCACGGTGCCGAGGACGCTGGGGCAGTCGGCGGTCAGAATCCATGTGTCTGGGGCGCGGCTCATGGTGCGGTGACTCCTGTTCTGTGTTCGGGGTGTCAGGGGGATTTTTTCCCCTCACCCTAGCCCCCTTGGGGGAGAGGGTTGGGGTGAGGGGGCAAAATTCTCAGGCCCTACACGCAAGCTAGCTCGACGCAATTCACCTCAAGCCTGGACGCTAAGCCCGTATTCGGCGGACGCATCCTGCAGCCACAGCCACCAGTAATCCGAGAAGCTGCGACGAATCAGCAATTCCCAGGTGTCTTCCGCCGTATGGCGAATCATCAGCTGCGACTTGGCGAACACCGTGCCGACCGCTTTGCCAACCGGGAAGTTATTCGGGTGCACGTCGTAGCTGGTGGATTTCATCAGCACCTGACGCACGTTCGGCCCGCTCAGTTCGAGCACTTGCTGGCCGCCGCTGACGTTGACGATCGCGATGTGCAGATCGCCCAGCGCTTCACGCAGTTTCTGCTCGGCGGCGAACTCTTCACCGCTCGGCACGATCAGCAGCCACTCGTCCGGGCCCATCCATTGCAGGCTGGTTTCGCCTTTGACGATCACGCTCAGCGCGCCGGGCAACTCAATGCCCAGGGCCTTGTGCACGCCAGCGGCGAAGGCGGCATCGTGGCCATCGCCACGAATGGTCAGGTGACCGAGGAGTTTCTTTTCACGCACGATCACGCCGGCGTTCTTGCGTCCCTTGCCGACCAGGCTGGCGAGGTCGGCATGGTGCAGCGACGATTCGGCACGGGCACCGGTGGTCGGGCGTTGTTGGTACACGTTGGCTGTGGTCATAAAGCACCTTTGCTGAATTCTGTTGGTTCCTGCGGTGGCGGCTCTACCGCTTTCGCGAGCAGGCTCGCTCCCACAGGGGAACGCGGTCGAATGTGGGAGCGAGCCTGCTCGCGAATAGCCGCCCGCCCACAGTTCTTGAGGCCATCAAATGTTCTGCCGATCACCCTTCGGATCGAAGAACACCGAAGAAACAATCTCCGCCTCGATCACGCTGCCATCGGCCAGCGGTGCAAACACCCGCTCGCCCATGCGCTTCAGACCGCCCTTGACCACCCCCATGGCAAACGAATAACCGAGGGAGTTGTGCGCGTAACTGGAGGTGACGTGGCCGACCATGGTCATCGGGATCGCCTGCTTGGTGTTGAACACCAGTTGCGCACCTTCCGGCAGCCACACGTTCGGATCGATCGGCTTCAAGCCCACCAGTTGTTTACGCTGATCACGCACACAGTCTTCACGGTTCATGCCGCGCTGGCCGATCCACGAGAACGGTTTGGTGCGCCCCACACACCAGCCCATGTTCAGATCGTCCGGGGTCATCGAGCCGTCAGTGTCCTGACCGACGATGATGAAACCCTTCTCGGCGCGCAGCACGTGCATGGTTTCGGTGCCATATGGCGTCAGGTTGAAGGCCTTCCCTGCCTCAACAATCTTCTCCAACACACCCATCGCGTAGTCGGCCTGCACGTTGACTTCGTACGACAGCTCACCGGTGAACGAGATGCGGAACACCCGCGCCGGCACACCGCCGACCAGACCTTCTTTCCAGGTCATGAACGGGAAGGCTTCGTTGCTCAGGTCGATATCCGTCACAGCGCTGAGCAGCTTGCGGCTGTTCGGGCCGGACAGGGTCATGGTTGCCCAGTGGTCGGTGACAGAGGTGAAGTACACCTTCATGTCCGGCCATTCGGTCTGGTGGTACAGCTCCAGCCATTGCAGTACGCGGGCCGCGCCGCCGGTGGTGGTGGTCATGACGAAATGGTTGTCGGCCAGGCACGCCGTCACACCGTCATCGAAGACCATGCCGTCTTCTTTGCACATCAGGCCATAGCGGGCCTTGCCCACGTCGAGCTTGGTCCAGGCGTTGGTGTACACGCGGTTAAGGAACTCGCGGGCATCCGGGCCTTGAATGTCGATCTTGCCCAGGGTCGAGGCGTCGAGCAGGCCGACGCTGTCGCGCACAGCCTTGCATTCGCGCTTGACTGCTGCATGCAGGTCTTCGCCGTTTTTCGGGAAGTACCAAGGACGCTTCCACTGACCGACGTCTTCGAATTCGGCGCCGTTCTTCACATGCCAGGCATGCAGCGCGGTGTGACGCACCGGTTCGAAGATGTGCCCGCAATGACGCCCGGCCACAGCGCCGAAGGTCACCGGCGTGTAGTTCGGGCGGAACATTGTGGTGCCCATCTGCGGGATGGTCACGTTCAGCGAACGGGCGGCAATCGCCAGGCCGTTGACGTTGCCGAGCTTGCCCTGATCGGTGCCGAAGCCCAGCGCGGTGTAACGTTTGACGTGTTCGACCGACTCGAAACCTTCGCGGGTCGCCAGTTCGATGGCGGCGGCGGTGACGTCGTTCTGCAGGTCGACGAATTGTTTCGGCGCACGCGAGGTGCCCTTCTCATGCGGTACCTGGAACAGCGCCAGGGTCGCTTCTTCGAGACGGCTCAGCGCTTTGGGCAGCGTACCTTCAACCACACCGAAACCGGCTTCACTGGCAGCGCGTGCGCCACCTTCGAAACCATCGGCCAGCGAATCACCGAGGCCGTAAACGCCATTGATGCCGCCGACACACACGCGCTTCTGCGGTGCTTCGCCCGGTACGAAACCGAGGATGTCTTCACGCCAGGTCGGCTTGCCGCCGAGGTGCGATGCCAAGTGAACGACCGGGCTGTAACCACCGGAACTGGCGATCACGTCGCAGTCGAGCCACTCGCCCGGACTGGTCACGGCATGTGCTTTGACATCAATTGCGGCGACGCGGGCAGCGGTAACGCGTTTGCTGCCACGGGCTTCGATCACGGCGCTGCCGGTGAGGATGCGGATACCTTTGGCGCGGGCTTCTTCCACCAGCGCACCACGCGGGTTGCTGCGCGCATCAGCGATGGCCACCACTTGCAGACTGGCGTCGAGCCAATCGAGTGCCACGCGGTAGGCGTGATCGTTGTTGGTGGTCAGCACCAGTTTCTTGCCCGGTGCCACGCCGTAGCGGCGTACGTAAGTCGAGACCGCACCGGCGAGCATGTTGCCCGGCACGTCGTTGTTGCCGTAGACCAGCGGACGTTCGTGCGCACCGGTCGCCAACACCACACGCTTGGCGCGAACGCGGTGGATGCGCTGACGCACCTGGCCGATTGGCGCGCGGTCACCGAGGTGATCGGTGAGGCGTTCGTGAATGGTCAGGAAGTTATGGTCGTGGTAGCCGTTGACCGTGGCGCGCGGCAACAGCAGCACGTCCGGGGTGTTCTTCAATTCAGCGATGACGCTGGCAACCCACTCCACCGCCGGCTTGCCGTCGAGGCTTTCGCGGGAATCAAGCAGACTGCCGCCGAACTCCTCTTGCTCATCGGCAAGAATCACCCGGGCACCGCTGCGCGCAGCGGCCAAGGCAGCCGCCAGACCGGCAGGGCCGGCGCCGACGATCAGCACGTCGCAGTGCTGGTTCATGTAGTCGTAGGTGTCCGGATCGACTTCGGTCGGCGAGCGGCCCAGGCCGGCAGCTTTACGAATGTACTTCTCGTAAGTCATCCAGAACGATTGCGGGTACATGAAGGTTTTGTAGTAGAAACCCGGTGGCATCAGCTTGCCGCCGACCTTGCCGAGAATGCCCATCATGTCGTTGTTGACGCTCGGCCAGCCGTTGGTGCTGGTGGCGACCAGGCCTTGATACAGCGCCTGTTGCGTGGCGCGCACGTTGGGAATCTGCGTGGCTTCGGTCGCACCGATCTGCAGCACCGCGTTCGGCTCTTCGGCACCGGCGGCGAAGATCCCGCGAGGACGCGAATACTTGAAGCTGCGGCCAATGATGTCGACGCCGTTGGCGATCAGCGCCGAGGCCAACGAATCGCCCTCGAAGCCTTTGTAGTTCTGACCGTTGAAGGTGAAGCTCAGCACTTTGTTGCGGTCGATCCGTCCACCGTTGGACAGGCGATTGGTCTGGCTCATACCTTCTCTCCCAGCGCCGGCGTGGCTGTTTTCGCAGTGTCAGCCTTGTCGGTGAATTGCGGCTTGGTGCCGATCTTGTAGGTTTCGAGAATCTCGTAGGTCACGGTGTCGCGGGTGACGTTGAAGTACTGGCGGCAACCGGCGACGTGATCCCACAGCTCGTGGTGCAGACCGCGCGGGTTGTCGCGGAAAAACATGTAGTCGCCCCACTCTTCATCAGTGCAGGCGCCAGGATCGAGCGGGCGCGGAATGTGCGCCTGACCGGATGCGTGGAATTCCTCTTCGGAGCGCAGTTCGCCGCAGTGAGGACAGAAGATATGCAACATGGGGATTTCTCCTGTTAGTGGGCGACGGCAGCAGCGCCGTGTTCGTCGATGAGTGCGCCGTTGTGGAAACGGTCGATGGAGAACGGTGCAGCCAATGGGTGCATTTCACCCTTGGCCAGGCTTGCGGCAAACACGTTGCCCGAGCCAGGTGTGGCCTTGAAGCCACCGGTGCCCCAACCGCAGTTGAAGAACATGTTCGGTACCGGGGTTTTCGAAATGATCGGGCAAGCGTCCGGGGTGGTGTCGACGATGCCGCCCCACTGGCGGTTCATGCGTACGCGCGACAGCACCGGGAACATCTCGACGATGGCCTGGATGGTGTGCTCGATCACCGGGTACGAACCGCGCTGGCCGTAGCCGTTGTAGCCGTCGATACCGGCGCCGATCACCAGGTCGCCCTTGTCGGACTGGCTGATGTAACCGTGCACGGCGTTGGACATGATCACGCTGTCGATAATCGGTTTGATCGGCTCGGACACCAGCGCCTGCAGCGGGTGGGATTCGATCGGCAGACGGAAACCGGCGAGTTTGGCCATGTGCCCGGAGTTACCGGCGGTGACCACGCCGACGCGCTTGGCGCCGATGAAACCCTTGTTGGTCTCAACACCGATGCACACACCGTTTTCCTTACGGAAACCGATCACTTCGGTCTGCTGGATCAAGTCCACGCCCAAGGCGTCGGCGGCACGGGCAAAGCCCCAGGCCACGGCATCGTGACGAGCGACCCCGCCGCGACGCTGAACGGTTGCGCCCATCACCGGGTAACGGGTGTTTTTCGAGCAGTCGAGGTACGGAATTTCGTCAGCCACTTGCTTGGCATTGAGCAGCTCGCCGTCGACGCCGTTGAGGCGGTTGGCGCTGACCCGACGCTCGGAATCACGGATGTCCTGCAGGGTGTGGCACAGGTTGTAGACGCCGCGCTGGGAGAACATCACGTTGTAGTTCAGGTCCTGGGACAGGCCTTCCCACAGTTTCATCGCGTGTTCGTAGAGGTGCGCCGACTCGTCCCACAGGTAGTTGGAACGCACGATGGTGGTATTGCGCGCGGTGTTGCCGCCGCCCAGCCAGCCTTTCTCGACCACGGCCACGTTGGTGATGCCGTGTTCCTTGGCCAGGTAGTAGGCGGTCGCCAGACCGTGCCCGCCACCGCCGACGATGACCACGTCGTAGACCTTCTTCGGCGTGGGCGTGCGCCACATGCGCTGCCAGTTTTCGTGGTGGCTGAGGGAGTGTTTGAAGAGGCCGAAGCCCGAATAGCGTTGCATAGTCATTTACTCCAAACCGCTCAGCGATAAACCGGGTAGTCGGCGCACAGTGCCGCGACGTTCTTGGCCACATTCGCTTCAACGTCGGCGTCACCGAGGTTGTCGAGGATGTCGCAGATCCAGCCGGCCAGCACTTCGCACTGGGCAACCTTGAAGCCACGCGTGGTGACTGCCGGGGTGCCGATGCGCAGGCCCGAGGTCACGAACGGCGACTGCGGGTCGTTCGGCACAGCGTTCTTGTTGACGGTGATGTGCGCACGGCCAAGGGCGGCGTCTGCATCTTTACCGGTCAGGCCCTGACGGATCAGGCTGACCAGGAACAGGTGGTTGTCGGTACCGCCGGACACTACATCGTAGCCACGTTTGATAAACACGCTGGCCATGGCCTGGGCGTTGTCGATCACTTGTTGCTGATAAGCCTTGAAGCCTGGCTCCAGCGCTTCCTTGAAGCACACCGCTTTACCGGCGATGACGTGCATCAGCGGGCCGCCCTGAGCGCCGGGGAATACCGCCGCATTGAGCTTCTTCTCGATCTCTTCGTTGGACTTGGCCAGGATCAGCCCGCCACGCGGACCGCGCAGGGTCTTGTGAGTCGTGGTGGTGACCACGTCGGCGTACGGCAGCGGGTTCGGGTACAGACCGGCGGCCACCAGACCGGCCACGTGGGCCATGTCGACGAACAGCAATGCGCCAACCTTGTCGGCGATCTGCCGGAAGCGCGGGAAGTCCAGGGTCTTGGAGTAGGCGGAGAAACCGGCGACGATCATCTTCGGCTTGCACTCGACGGCCAGACGCTCGACTTCGTCGTAATCGATCAAACCGGTGTCGGTGTTGATGCCGTACTGCACCGCGTTGTACAGCTTGCCCGAGGACGACACTTTGGCGCCGTGGGTCAGGTGACCGCCGTGGGCCAGGCTCATGCCGAGGATGGTGTCGCCCGGCTGGATCAGCGCCAGGTACACGGCACTGTTGGCCGACGAACCGGAGTGCGGCTGGACGTTGGCGTAATCGGCGCCGAACAGCTGCTTGGCGCGTTCGATGGCCAGCGCTTCGACTTTATCCACATGCTCGCAGCCGCCGTAGTAGCGCTTGCCCGGATAACCTTCGGCGTATTTGTTGGTCAGGCCGCTGCCTTGCGCTTCCATGACGCGTTTGCTGGTGTAGTTTTCCGACGCGATCAGCTCGATGTGATCTTCCTGACGTTGCTCCTCGGCATTCATCGCCGCCAGCAGTGCATCGTCGTAACCCTGGATCTGGTCTTGCTTGCTGAACATCGCGTCTCTCCCGGCGGCGTCGGTGCGCCATTTTGTCTTGGTCAGGCCGCGGTCTTGCGACAGTGCCCTTTGATGCGATGGTATGACCGGCGCAGACAGCTCAAATGCCTACGGACGCCACGCAAAGGTGCGTTTACGACATGGTTCGAAATGGCTTGCCCGACACATTCATCGAATCGGCGCAGATCCCCTGTGGGAGCGGGCTTGCTCGCGAAGGCGGATTGTCATTCACCCTCTCCGTTGACTGAACCACCGCTTTCGCGAGCAAGCCCGCTCCCACAGGGGTTATGTGAAGAGCTGGCGGAGGGCGAGCAGCAAGAGGAAATGCACGGGATAGAGTGCGTAGGCCCAACGGCGCATGGGCGGCGGATGGAGAGACCTGGCGTGTCGCAACAAGAACAGCCCGAGCATTGGCGCAATCAGACATGCCGCGATGCCGAACACCGCCACGTAGTTGCCGAACTGCGCCGCCTCATACAGCACCTGCCACTGATTGCCCGCCAGACACACCAGCCCCGGCAGCAGACTGAAATACCAGCGCCGACCAATCACCAGCAGCAACGCCAGCGGCAACAGCACACCCGACACGCCGAACATCAGCCACTGCGAAAACAGCGCCGCCAGCACCAAGGCACCGACGCCCAACAGTCGCGACAGCAGCGTGCGATCCTGCCAGCCCCGCGCCACCAGCAACCCCAGCGCCAGCGTGGGCATCACGTTCAAGGTGTCGGGATCAGGAATGTACCAGCGGTAGGGAATCTCGCTGACTGCACTGAACAGCAGCAGCCAGACCAGATAGCGCCATTGCGTTTTCTGCGCGCCGGCACGCGAGAGATTCGCCGCCATCGCCAGACAGAACCACGGGAAGGCCATCCGCCCCGGAACATACAGCCAATCGGCGCTGATCCCGACATATCGCAGGTGATCGAGCAGCATGCTCAACAACGCCAGCCACTTGAGCAAATCCAGCGCGCCGTCGCGTTTAGTCACGTGCATAATCGGGTCGCCTACTGGTAATTTTCTGACAGCGACATCCCGTGTGCTCCCCGGAAGATCTTCGGTAAAGTGCGCACCATCATTGACCACGAGCCTTCACAAGAGTCTCGACCACGGAAGCCGGCCATGACCGACAAGAGCCAACAATTCGCCAGCGACAACTACTCCGGTATCTGCCCTGAAGCCTGGGCTGCCATGGAACAGGCCAACCACGGCCACCAGCGCGCCTATGGTGACGATGAGTGGACCGCACGCGCGTCCGATCATTTCCGCAAACTGTTCGAAACCGACTGCGAGGTGTTCTTCGCCTTCAACGGCACCGCCGCCAACTCGCTGGCGCTGTCGTCGCTGTGCCAGAGTTACCACAGCGTGATCTGCTCGGAAACCGCCCACGTCGAAACCGACGAATGCGGCGCGCCGGAATTCTTCTCCAACGGCTCTAAACTGCTGATCGCCGGCACTGAAAACGGCAAGATCACCCCGCAGTCGATCCGTGAAGTCGCGCTCAAGCGCCAGGACATCCACTATCCCAAACCACGCGTTGTAACGCTGACCCAGGCCACTGAAGTCGGCAGCGTCTACACCCCGGAAGAAGTCCGCGCCATCAGCGCCACCTGCAAGGAACTGGGCCTGCACCTGCACATGGACGGCGCGCGTTTCTCCAACGCCTGCGCCTTCCTCGGCTGCTCGCCGGCCGACCTGACCTGGAAGGCCGGCGTCGATGTGCTGTGCTTCGGCGGCACGAAAAACGGCATGGCGGTGGGTGAGGCCATTCTGTTCTTCAACCACAAACTGGCTGAAGACTTCGACTACCGCTGCAAGCAGGCCGGACAACTGGCGTCGAAAATGCGCTTCCTGTCGGCGCCATGGGTCGGCATTCTCGAAAACGACGCCTGGCTCAAATACGCCCGTCACGCCAACCACTGCGCGCAACTGCTGGCCGAGCTGGTCAGCGACATTCCGGGCGTCGAACTGATGTTCCCGGTGCAGGCCAACGGCGTGTTCCTGCAACTGTCGGAGCCGGCCATCGCCGCCCTGACCGCGAAGCAGTGGCGCTTCTACACCTTCATCGGCAAGGGCGGCGCACGCTTCATGTGCTCGTGGGACACCGAAGAAGAACGCGTGCGCGAACTGGCCCGCGACATCCGCGAAGTCATGTCCGCCTGATAGCTCCCCTCCCCTGCGGGAGCGAGCCTGCTCGCGAAGAGGCCGGCGCATCCGACATAGAACTCGGCTGACAGACCGCTTTCGCGAGCAGGCTCGCTCCCACAAAAGCTCGCCCAATCCAATCGCCCCTCCTCGTTCGCACCTGAAGACTTCGTCTACATTGTCTGTCGAGCCCTCCGCTCACATAACAATAAGCAGGAGCATCGGCATGTCGTTACAAGGCAAAACCCTGTTCATCACCGGCGCCAGCCGTGGCATTGGCCGTGAGATTGCGCTGCGGGCCGCAAAGGACGGGGCCAATATCGTCATCGCCGCCAAGAGCGCCGAACCCCACGCCAAATTACCCGGCACCATCCACAGCGTCGCCGCCGAAGTCGAAGCGGCGGGCGGCACAGCGTTGGCATTGCAACTGGATGTGCGTGATGAAGACGCCGTGCGCCAGGCACTCGCGCAAGCCAACGAACACTTCGGCGGTATCGACGCATTGGTGAACAACGCCGGAGCGATCAAGCTCACCGGCGTGCAACACATCGAACTCAAGCGTTTCGACCTGATGCACCAGATCAACACCCGCGCGGTGCTGCTGTGCAGCCAGGCCGCCCTGCCCTATCTGAAGAAATCCGCCGGGCACATCCTCAACCTGTCGCCGCCGCTGAATCTGGCGAGCAAGTGGTTCGCGCAGTACAGCCCGTATACGGTGACCAAGTACGGCATGAGCATGCTGACGGTGGGCATGAGCGAGGAATTCGCCAGTTACGGGATCAGCGTCAACTCACTGTGGCCGCAGACGATGATTGCCACGGCGGCGATCGAGTTTCAGCTGGGCAATCGCGATTCATTCAAGCATGCACGTTCGCCTTCGATCATGGCGGACGCGGCGCATGTGATTTTGACTAGCCGCCAACGGCGGATCACCGGGCGGTTGCTTATCGACGAAGAAATTTTGCGCGAGCACGGCGTGACTGAATTCGATCACTACCGCTTTGAACCGGGCAGCACTGCAACCCTGATGCCCGACTTGTTTATCGACTGAAATTTTCAGAATCGGACTACGCACCGGCCTACATAAAACCCGCAAACCCCGCCATAGACTGCCGGTTCCCCTTCCAAGGAACGCAGCTATGGCGAACCCCGGTTACATGACCATTACCGGCAAGACTCAGGGACTGATTTCAGCGGGATGCTCAACTGCGGAGTCCATCGGCAACAAGTTTCAAGCTGCCCATACCGATGAAATCATGGTGCTGTCGTACAGCCACAACATGAACAACACCGAGAACAGCAGCAGGTCGACACATGCCCCGATCATCATTACCAAAAGTATCGACAAGTCTTCGCCACTGTTGGCGCAGGCGCTCTCCAACCGGGAAGAAATAAGCTGCACGATCAACTTCTATCGAACTTCACCGCAAGGTCAGCAGGAAAAATACTATTCCGTCGCCCTTGATGGCGCCGTGTTGGCCGATCTGTCACAGGATATGCCGCACGTGATCCTGCACAACGACGCTGAGCCTCAGGAACACGTTTCCATCCGTTACCGCGGCATCAGCTGGGTGCATCACAGCGCCGGCACCACCGGGTATTCCTCGTGGGGCGATCAAGGTTGATCGATCCACGTCATGGCCTTGGCGACGTTCAGCACGCCGCCGGTAACCTGCTCGGACAAGCATTGACCATGAGCGCTCGCTATCTGACGTTCGGCATCGCGCGCGTACAGTTCAATCAGGAGGTCGCGCGCTTTGCCAAACGCATCGTCGATGAGGTCGCCAGCGGCCGATTGCCCCCGGAGCAAGGCCTGCACGCGCTCGCGCAGGAGCAGAACAGCCTCCTCAACCAATCCAGAACTCTTAACCTGAGCGCCCGTAACGTCATGACCGAAACGGTCAAACGGCGTCCGTTGTCGATGCTGAGCCAATCTGCCTCACACTCCGATCCGGATCGCCTGCTGCGGGCTGTTCATCAACAGAATGGGCAAGTGTCGAAGCTCACCAGCGCGAACACGCCTCATGCCCCCTCTCCCCAGCCCGTCAACGACCTGAAGTTTTTCCCCAGCGAACACTGGCCGCAAATGCGCGCAGCCCCGCAAGAGCCGGGCTTCTACATCGTGCCGAAAAGTATTTCTGCGGAACAACTGGAAGTCCGACTGTTCCCGTCGCCCCAACCAGACGTCATCGCCCGATTCAGAAGCCTGAATCCAAATCTGGATCAAGTGAAAGCCGGGTCGATGATCGTTCTGAGTGACCCGAACAATCAGCAATGTACATATGAAGAATCACTGCTGATGGAAACCGCACAAATCGTCAGAACGGCGCTGGAACCGTTGACGGCGGAGGAAGCGGACTTCATGGCGCAGCACTATGGCGTTATTCAGGGCGCGCTCTCAGTTGAATCGAAAGTGATAGGCGTCGTCACGGCCATGGCGGCCAATCATCTGGATGACATAAAAACTGTTCTTGAGGGCATTGAAAACCTGCATACCCACACCCTCGATGCCAATGGCAGCCTGAACTCAAAGGAGTTTAAAAAACAACGTGCAGAGCTGCTTAAAAAACTGGATCGCCAACTCACTAACATCACCAACAAAACCATCGGCCTCCCAGATCACCCGAACCTCAAAAAAGCCCTTGGCATTGATCACCCTCACCTTGTGCACCGCTGGATAAAAGCCGGCGGTATCGGTCAAAACCCGGGTTATGCCACTCACATTCGAGCAGTCACCCAAGCATCGCAATACGTCAAATATGGCGGCTGGATCGGTACAGCAGTGGGCGGCGGCGCCTCGGCCTTGAAGGTGCAGGATGTTTGCCTGCATGGGAATACCGAGCCGTGTGAAAAGGTGAAATTCACTGAGACCGGAAGCTTTATGGGTGGGATGGCTGGGGGAGCAATCAGCAGTCGCATTCTGACTGCATCGGTAGCAGCGAAAATCTGTGTGGGAATAGGTGTTCCGACAGGAGGAGTTGGCACTCTCGTCTGCGGTGCAGTAGCGGTGGGCGTCGGATCCCTTGCAGGGGCAATAATAGGTGAAACATTGGGTGAAGATGCTGCCGAGATAATTTTCAAGACACTAGGTGAGTCGCCTGATTAGACATTTGCCTGGAACAGAAACAGCTAAAACTTCAAGCAACGCCAAATAGCGCTTTCCTTATGAAACCACGAACAAAGATATGCAAAAAATGCAGCGCAAAAAACAAAAAAACAATCTCCACATGCCATACCTGTGGCTGCCGGTTTGAAAAGCATGCGCCGAAGCGGAGAAGATGGTTTGCGCTTACACCAAGAAGGCGGGGACTTCTAATATGTGACATTACGACACTGGGCTTATTCATTATTGCCGCTCGGGCGATTTACAAACAAAGCATTCAATTCCCTTACAGAATTCAGAGAAAAACCCAGTGGTACGAATTCAATGGACTGGAAATAGCCGCTCCCTTGTCAGCAATGTTTATGCTAGCGATTTTAATGATGACCTTTTCAATCGTTATTGGAGACCAAGGTAAACGTTTCAATTCAAAGCCATTTGACAGGGTGTTGATTTACAGCTCTATCACAACTCCACTGCTTTATTTCGGCGCGTCTTTTTTTGGACACCCCGTCCGGTAGCGCGGGTGCTTATAACCGGAAGAGCCTTCATACAAATGCAACAGCGATAAACAATTGCCATGACTTGTCAGTCATGGCAGATAGTGAACCTTTACATTTCTTTATTAAAACTCAATCCGCACATCCCCCTTCGGCACACTGCAGCACGACAAGATAAACCCTTCAGCCTCGTCGTCCTCGGTAATCCCGCCGTTGTGCTCCATCTCCACTTCGCCGCCCAGCTTCAGTACCTTGCACGTCCCGCAAATCCCCATGCCGCAGGCTTTCGGAATCATCAGGCCGAGCTTGGCAGCCGCCGCATGCACGGTCTCGCCCGGGGCTACGCGGATGCTCTTGCCGGACGCGGTGAATTCGACCTGATGCAGATCCGCCGCATCGATTTCCGGGGCATCGGCTGCCTGCTCGGCCTGCTCCACCGCATCGGCACGGGCTTCCGGTGGCGTAGCACCGAAAGATTCCTCGTGGTAACGGCTCATGTCGTAACCGGCGACTTCCAGCAGGCGCTTGACCGCGTTCATGTACGGCGTCGGGCCGCAGCAGAACACTTCGCGCTCAAGGAAGTCGGGCACCATCAGTTCGAGCATCTTGTGATTGAGGTAGCCACGATAGCCGGCCCACGGCTCACCCAGCCCGTGTTTCTCGCAGATCAGGTGCAGGCTGAAGTTGTCGATCCGCGACGCCATGTGTTCCAGCTCGCGGTGGTAAATGATGTCTTTCGGCGAGCGCGCGCTGTGGATAAAGGTCATGTCGACGTTGGCGTTGGTGTCGTAGAACCAGCGCGCCATCGACATGCACGGGGTGATCCCCACGCCGCCGCTCAGATAAAGCACTTTCGGGCTCGGGAAGTCGATGGCGTTGAACAGTCCTACCGGCCCGTGCACCGCCAGTTCCTGCCCTTCATGAAGGGTGTCGTGCAGCCAGTTGGACACCTTGCCGCCCGGCACACGCTTGATGGTCACCGAAAAGCTGTACGGCACCGACGGCGAACTGGAAATCGTGTACGAGCGCATGATCGGCTGGCCTTCGATTTCCAGCTCCAGGGTCACGAACTGGCCGGGCTTGAAGAAGAACAGGATCGGCTGATCCGCCATGAAGCAGAAGGTGCGCACGTCCCAGGTTTCCTGGATGACTTTGACGCAACGGACGATGTGTCGGCCATTGGCCCAGGTCTGGGTGGTGACCGGATTCAGGAAGCTGTTGGACATGCTGTTCTCCACGGCCGACTGTCGGCCTTCATGTGGCGATTCTGCGTATAGCGCAGACCGCCCGTTTACCTATCCGCGACATCGGCATACTTATCGCGACCAGCCCCCAACCACCGGGGGTTGCGCGTCGGGAACAGATTGCACCATGTCGCCCATGGATAAGGTTCCGGGCAGCGCCGGCCCCACACTCGCCCCACACCAAGACAGATTCTTTACACCTTGCGTAGCACAACCGTATTAGCCACTTTCGCCGGCCACGCAGATGGCCATGAGGATCACATCGATGGACGTCACCGCAAAAATCAGCCTGGGCGATCCGCTGGAACCCGCACGCAAGGCCACCGCACAAATGCTCCAGGAGCGCGAGCGCACCTTTTCGCTGCCGCAACCGTTCTACAGCGACGAGCGGCTGTTCGATATCGACATGCAGGAGATCTTCCAGAAAGAATGGCTGATCGCCGGCATGACCTGCGAGATCCCGGCCAAAGGCAACTACCTGACGCTGCAGATCGGCAAGAACCCGATCATCGTGATCCGTGGTGCCGAAGGCGTGGTGCATGCGTTTCACAACGTCTGCCGGCACCGCGGTTCGCGCCTGTGCACCAGCGACAAGGGCAAGGTCGCCAAACTGGTCTGCCACTACCACCAGTGGACGTACGAGCTGGACGGTCGCCTGCTGTTCGCCGGCACCGAAATGGGCGCCGACTTCGACATGAAGCAGTACGGCCTCAAACCAGTGAACGTGAAGACCGCCGGCGGCTACATCTTCATCAGCCTGGCGGAAAATCCGCCGGCCATCGATGACTTCCTGTCGACGCTGAACCACTACATGGAACCGTACGATATGGAGAACACCAAGGTGGCGATCACCACCACCTTGATGGAAAAGGCCAACTGGAAACTGGTGCTGGAAAACAACCGCGAGTGCTACCACTGCAACGCGTCGCACCCGGAACTGCTGAAAACCCTGCTGGAGTGGGACGACGTCACCGACCCGCGCGCCGATCAGGCATTCAAGGATCACGTCGCCGCCTCTGCTGCCGCCTGGGAAGCCGAGAAGATCCCTTACGCCCACGCCAGTTTCGGCCTGCGTAACCGCATCGTGCGCATGCCGCTGCTCAAGGGCACCGTGTCGATGACCCTCGATGGCAAACAGGGCTGCGCGAAACTGATGGGCCGCATCAAGAATCCGGACCTCGGCTCGATGCGCATCCTGCACCTGCCACACTCGTGGAACCACTGCATGGGCGACCACATCATTGTCTTCACCGTGTGGCCGATCAGCGCCCAGGAAACCATGGTCACCACCAAATGGCTGGTGCACAAGGACGCGGTCGAAGGCGTGGACTACGACGTCGAGCGCATGCGTCAGGTGTGGGATGCGACCAACGATCAGGACCGTCGTCTGGCTGAAGAGAACCAGCGTGGGATCAACTCGACGGCTTACCAGCCGGGGCCGTACTCCAAGACCTATGAGTTTGGCGTGGTCAACTTCGTCGACTGGTACAGCGAGCGTCTGTTGAGCAACCTTGGGGCCGAGCCTGCGCCGTACCTCAAAGGCGTGCCGGTCCAGGGCTAAAAGCAAAGGCAAAAAGCTTCGCGAGCAGGCTCGCTCCTACAGGGGAACGCATTCCAACTGTAGGAGTGAGCCTGCTCGCGATGGCGTCCTCACATTCACCCAATTATTTGGATGACCACCTCACACTGCCATCCTCGCCAATAAACTCCTCAAAAATCTCCTCCCCCACCAACCTGATTTTCGCGTACCCGTTCAACACCCGCAGCGGATAGTCTGGGTCTTTTGCATCCTGAGTCTCCGAAAACAGCACCCGCGAATGCCCGTTCAGCTCGCTGGTGGTGCCATAGGGAATCGCTCCGTGCCCGGCGCAGCGCGCGTGCAAACCGCCCTGGGTCGCGTAGACGATGCCGTTGTGCAGATGTCCCCAGTACCAGTAATCCGGCTCGCGCCCCAATGCATCGCACACCGGTTGGTACAGCGCGGTCTTGTTGTGTCCGGTGATATCGAAGCCCTGATGGTGGCTCAGCACCATGAGTTTCTTGCGTTTCGGCAAGCCTTTCATCCACTCGATCTGCGGCTTGTTCAGCGTACCGTCCATGTACAGATTCATGACATCCGAGGCGTACGCCGTGTCCAGTCCGACAATCAGCCAGTCGTCGTTGATCAGGGCAAAGTAGCTGGTGCCCTGCTGCCCCGGAAAACGCGCGGCCAGCTCCTTGAAATAACCGTGGGCGCCGCTGTACATCTCGTGATTGGAATTGAGGGTGAACGAACCGTGGGTGCCCATCGGCCAGCCGGCCATGTCGGTGTCTTCCTGAGAATGCGTACCGGCGTAATAGACATCCCCCAGGTGAATGGTGAAATCGGCGTTGGCCAGCTGCATCTGGTTGGCCACCGACACCGCCGGCGCATGGCTGTTGAACGGCCCCGTGCCCCAGTCCCCGGCAATCGCCAGCGTCACGTCGCGATCCATTTGCACCAGCGCCGGGTCAGTACCGAAGGTCGCGTGATGACGCAGGTTTTCGATCCACTTGAGCAGTGCTTCGCTCCACAGCAGATCCAGCAGTTCCCACTTGCGACATCCCAACAGCGTGCCGTCCTTGAGCACTTTGGTTTGCAGTTGGTCGGGTGATTGCGGCAAGGGGGTCGCGTTGCCGATCCGCAGGATCGACAAACCGTGGGACAACTCCCACGGCACGGCCGGCTCGTCGTCCGGCAACTCGCCGTACTTGAGCACGTACTGCGCCTGATCGTGACCGCGCTGGAGCAACTTGATGATGGCCTGAAACTCCTCGGGTTCCAGTTCGCTGATGAGCTTCATCCAGGCCATTTCCACACGCGTGAACAGACCGTGCAGACGTACTTTGACCTTGTCGATTTCATGCTTGAGATGAGCGACTGCTGACATGACGAAATCCTCTATCCGTAAGGGCTCACAGGGTTTTCATGAATTCGATCAGCGCACGCTTGTCGTCGTCCGACAGCTGCGTGCCATACAAGTGACCGGTGTTGTGGTTGCCCTCCAGCCGGGTGTCGTAGTTGAAGTCCGCCGAGGCCTTGGCCTGGGCACCCGTGGTGACGAACCCGACGTTGACCGGGTCGTACACGTCGGAGCCGGTGATGAACACGACCGGACGTTTTTCCGGCGGTTGCAGCAGGTCCCACAAAGTCGGCACCGAACCGTTGTGCAGGTAAGGCGCACGCAACCAGACGCCGTCAGTCGGCGTGTTGCTGTAGCTCTGGGTCTTGCGATACGCACCGAAGTCGAACGGCGGTTTCTTGAAGGTATGGAACGCCGCCACCAGACCGGTGGTGAACGAGTCCAACCGATGTGGATCAGTGCCCAGTTGATCGATGTGGGTGGTGACCTGCCCGGTATCGGCACGCCCGAAGTCGTGACAAGCGGCGCAATTGGCCTCCCAGATCGGTTTGCCCTGGGCGACTTTGGCCTGATCCAGTGCCCACGGCCACGCCGGTGCCTTGTGCCCGAGCAGCCAGTTGGTCACGCGGTTGAAACTGGGCGGGAGCACCGATTCCGGTGTTGCGCCCACGGCCATGGCGGCGGCGTAGTTGCGTTCATGGATTTTGTTGTTATTGCCGTCCCAGTGCAGGTACATCGATTCCCGCGGTTTCTGGTTCCACACTTGCGGCAGGTCGACAGTGCCGATGGTCGAGTCATCCGGGAAGCCGAACACCACCATTTTCGTCGGGTTGAAGGTGTCGGTGCGCCCCGGCCCCTGTTGCGGCCGCAGCTTCTGCCAGGCGTAGGCCTGCTTCTGCTTGAGCAAGGCGCTTTTCGCCATCGGGATGATCAGGTAACGGTTGTAGAGTTTCTCGAAGAAGCCCAGCTGGAATTTGCTGTTGATCGCCGCCATCACCGCGTCGGTGGTGAATTTCGGATCGCTGGCGCAATCGTAGGCGTACCACTGGAAGGCCTGCAGTTGCAGGGTGTTGGCCGGCGCGCTCGGCACGTTGACCGCGACGTCGCTGGCACTGGCGCGGTAGGAACCGGTGTGGCACAGCGCGCAGTTCGGCTCTACCGTCGGGTAGCCGATCTGCCGCTTGGCCATGCCGATCGGCAGGTCCTTGCCGTTCTCATAGAGGAAGCCGAAGACTTCCCAGCCGCCGGGCTTGGGCATTTTTTCCGGGCACATCTGCGGCAGCACGGCAAACAGGTAATACGGGATTCGCGCTTCGATGCCCAGGCCGATGGCGGCGTATTTGTAGTGATCCTCGTCCGAGGCGTATTCCTGCTCCGGCACCACCCGCAGCATCTGGTACCAGGTCTCGTAACCGATGAAACCGAGCACTGCCAGCACCACCAGTGTTCCGACCTTGAAGCCGTGGCTCTGCCATTGCCGCTTCCACGCCGCGCGCCATTCACGCCAGCCATCGCACAGCAGCGCCCATGGCCGGTTCTGCGGCGTGGTGCCGAGGTACAGCAAAATGCCGAGGATCAGAAAGAAGCTCAGATCGCCCATCAGCATCGGTACGAACACCGAGCCCTGGATGCTGGTATTGATCAGGTAGATCCAGAACACCACAGCAATCAGCCGTGTCAGTACGCACAGCCAGGAATGCACCACATAGCGCGGCGCGTTGAAGCCCGACGGCATGTAAAACACGCTGATGCCCACCAGCAGCATCCCGGCGTTTTCCAGCCATGGATCGGAAAGTTGCGGCGGCAGACCGACCACCGATGTCAGCAACCCCGGCGCAAACAGCGCAGGGATCGCGAACACCATGTTCATCGCAATGCCGATCCAGATGAAGCGTTGAAACCAGCGAATACAGGTATCCATGTCATCCATTTCCTTGTGCAGACCCAAGAGATACATCGCCAGACACAGCGCTTTCGCGAGCAAGCCCGCTCCCAGACTGGATTGGGGATCTCCCACCGACTGACACAAAAAACCTGTGGGAGCGAGCTTGCTCGCGAAGCGGTCGACTCGGTCCGACGTCAACCGAGGGCAGTTTTCTCCAGGTGCTCAAGGATGATCGGATACACATCCACCACCGCATTCTTGCCGAACATGCAGTCGATGTGGCCATAGCCTGGCACCACATGCCGGCTGTAGCGCTCCGGCCCGTGGACTTCGCACACTCGCTGGTAGGTTTTCAGCGTACTTTCAGGCAGATAACACTGGTTCTCCGCGCCGCTGATGAAACAGATCGGCATGCTCAGCCGATCGAAGTGCGGCATGTACACATCGTTGCCTTTGAAATCCACCAGATGCCCTTTGCGCACGATCAGTGCCAGGTGCTCGAAGGTCTCGATGTTCGACTCGCCGAACAACTCATGCAGGTTGTCGTGCAGGGTTTCGTTGAGGGTGTCGTGGCGATACAGCGAGGCGTACATGAAGGTAATGCGGTGGCACACCGGATTGGTGCAATAACCCTGCGCCTCGATCCGTGCGTAGCCGTTGAGGGCCTTGTCGTAGAGCCGGTTGAACCAGTTCTCCTTGCTGTCGGCATAGGCGGTCATCGACTTGATACCGATTGCATCGAGCATCCCCGGCAGGTGCAGACCGGCCTTAAGTCCCGTCGCAGTGGCGACCACGGTGTCAGCGGCAATCTGCGAGCAGACCACCGAACGCACACCTTGCAGCCCCGCCAGCATCGACATGAAGAACGTCGTCGCGCCGTAGCAGTGCACCACGCACTGCACATCTTTGGCGTGAGTCGCTTGCTGAATTTGCGCGATGGCAGCCTTGAAGTCGTACTGGGCGATCTGGTCGCCGTTCCATTCCTTCTTGCTCGCCGGCAACAGAATGCTCACACGGAAATCCAGCAACCACACGTCGTAATCGTGCTTGCACAGGTACTCCAGCAGGTTGGTCTGGATGGTGTCGGTAGAAAAGATGTTCGAACCCACACCCAGGCCATGCACCAGCATCACCGGGCCTTTGCTGCCGGCCTGATAACGGGTCAGGCGCAGCTCGACGCCATCCTCGGTGGGGAAGAAATGCACCACTGGGGTGGGCGCATCCAGCGGCCGTTTCAGCCGTGGCGGCGCATCGGGGTTGAAGTAGATATCGCCAGCGAAGACCCCGCCGTAACTTTCCCAGAGAATCCCGGCGAAGAACTTGCCGAACCGCGCCAGCCCTTCGATGCGCTCACGCTCGTTACGCGCATTGAGCACTTTCATGGTGGTCATCTGCTTGGCGAAATCGGTCGGATGAATGTGCATCACCCCGGAGCCGATCACCTCGCCCGACTTGTCCGGCCCGCGATACAGCGTCACATAGAGGGTGCTGGTGTCGTGCCAGATGTTCAGCACGCCGTTGTCTTCCGGCACGGTTTTGAAGGCGCTGAAGAAATAGTCGTTGCCGTCCTCGGCGGTCAGTTTCATGTCGTACTTCATGTGCCGCGTATCGACCTGCTGCTCGAATTGCTCGAACAGGTTGAACACGCCATTGCTGGCCGTCAGTGGCTGTGGTGACAGCGCCGGGGCGATCACTGTGCCGACGATGGTCGCGGCGTGTTCCGGCTCCTTGATCATCCGGTTGAGGTCGTTGGCGGTAATGGTCAGGGTGAAGTCGATCGGCGAATTGTCCGCCTCGCCGCGTTTGGCTGCCGCTTCGTAGACTTTCAGGTCGGTGCTTTGCGCGGCAGTGAACGCCCGGGAGAAATAGCCCTTCATGGTTTCGGTGAACTGCACCCCGAGGGTCGGCGGCGCCACTTGTTTGCGCGGTGCCGAGGGCAGCGTGTAGTCGATGTGCCAACCGCGGTCGGCGGCCAGCAGGCCCATGTTGCGCTCGCTCACAGCGGAGATGGTCAGCAACGGATTGACCGCCAGCGACGTCGGGATCACCGCGCCGTCGGTCACGTACAGGCTGGCGTAGACATCCGTGCCGGCAGCGCCGCTGAACACCTGGCCCTTGTGATTGACCACGCCTTGCGCAGCGTCTTCGCCCATCACGCAACCGCCCAGCGGATGCACCGAAACAATGCTGTGCTTGAGCAATTGGGTCCAGATCGGATTCTCCACCCAGACCCCGCCCAATGCCTTGGTGCTCTGATACAGGCGTTCGTTGCCGAGCTTGAAGTTTTCCTGCTCGCCGACACCCGGCCAGTCGATGCGCAACTGGTCTTTGTTGTCGAGAATCATCCGGCCCTGGCCGCTGTCGTGGCTCATGATCAGGTAGGTCTGCATGTTGTGCAGCGCGCCGTGATACGGGCCGCGCAGGAAGCTTTCGGCTTCGCGCTCCTTGTAGCCGAGCTTGCCGCTGAAACTGTCATCGGTGGCCTTGCCGATCATCTCGGCGAACCCGGCCATGGCCGGCACCATCGGCCGGCCGAGAGCGCCAGGAATCGAACCTTCCTCGATGACCATGCGGCTGCGCCAGTCACCTTCGGTGCGCATGTCGATGACCGAGGTGATGCACGGGCCGACCGGTTGCAGTTCCTTGGCCGAATGCGCGCCGAAGCCGATGCCGTTGATGGTCTGCTCGCAGTTGTGGCCGAAGCCGAGGATGTCCCCGTTGCCGCTCATGTTCTCGCCTAGCTGGCCAGACATCACCAGGCCCTTGTCCCGCGAGCGCAGGAGAATTTCGGTAGAGCCGAGGGTGCCGGCGGAGACCACGACGATGTCGGCCTTCACAAACAGCGTCGGCGCCGAGAACATCTCACGCCCACTGTCCAGATACTGGAAGTGCACGATCCAGCCATCACCATCACGCTCCAGGTAACGCACCTCGGCCTGGCAGAAAATCTCCGCGCCGTGGTTCCAGGCGTCCGGCAGATAGTTCATCAACGTGGTGTTCTTGGCCTTGTTGTTACAGCCCGAGACGCAGTCGCCGCACTGGTTGCACGGCAGCTGCTCGACGCCGACATGGTTGAGGTTGTTCGGCAGCCTGTCGAAGGTCACGTTGATCGGCGGCTTGTAGAAATGCGCGCCCTGCTTGAGGTAGTCCGCGGACTTTTTGTTGGCGTCGAGCTTGGGCAGGTTCGGCGCGTTGTTCGGATAGGGATTGGGTTTGAGCATTTCCCGGGCGCGGGCGTAACCGTCCTTGAGCAGCGTATCGCGGTGTTCACGCACCGCCTGCGGCCAGCGCGGGTCATCGAACACCCCGGGTTCCGGCTCCAGGGCAACGTTGGCATTGATCAGCGAGGTGCCGCCGAGGCCGCAACCGACCACCACGTTCTGCTGGGCGTTGACGTGCAGATCGAACAGCCCGGTGCGCGAGCCGATATGGCCGTCCGGGTCGTGAACCTGTAGCTCTTCGGTCGCGGCAATCATGGTGTTGGGGTATTCACCGGGCTGGATTTCCCGCCCGCGTTCAAGCAGGCACACCTGCTTGCCGGCTCGGGACAGGCGCGACGCAGCAATGCCGCCGCCATAACCGGAGCCGATGACGATCACGTCATAGTGTTCCTTGATCTCGCTGATGGGCGTTGCGATGCGTGTCATGAAGGTGTTCCTCTCTCAGGCAGATGGGGCAACTCTGCGGTTGCCTGCAATCAATGGACGAACGGGCACCTGGCCTCCGGGACGAGCCCGGCGACAGCACAGCGGTTGCAGCAGAGGTCGCTACAGACGAGCGTGTTGATTGGCGGCACGACGTAACGTGCGCTTGCGTGGCGAGGGGGGATGGCGGTGTGGGCGGCTATCCATCATGCGTTCTCCCAGAACCTGATGTGGATAAGTAACGGCTGTCCTTGTGCCATTGCAGTGAAGACAGCGCAGGAATCGAAGTCAAGGCAACGGTTTAGAACTGTATGAAATCTGATCAATTGCCGTTTGGACTATGACTGGCGGGGCCTGCGGGGTTCGACGAACAAGTTATCCACATAGCCACCCACAGCAAATGGGGGTAACTGTGCATGACTGCAAAAATAACTCGCTGATTTGTGAAGAAAAATCGTGACTTATCCAGAAGGACGGTTTGCGAGGCGCATTGGCTGTTTTTTGATCATTTGTTTGTAAGCCACGGTTTACATGACCTGTAGCGGATGGCGAACACGTTATCCACAGAAGCGCCAACAGAGATCGGGGGTAACTTTGCCTTGTCTGTGGAAAAACCCTCAAGGCTGTGAAAAATCAGGGTTCCCAAGACAACTCGTCGAACAAAAGCGCAGATTGAGCAATTATTGACCAACACTCTGTAAGCCACGTTTTATATGGCTCGCAGCGGATAGCGAACATCTTATCCACAGAAGCGCCAACAGAGATTGGGGGCAACTTATGCCGTTATCCTGAGGAAAAACCTCGGAAAAACCGCAACTTAGGCTGATTGTTTTTTGATCTGCGGGCTGTAAGCCACGATTAACGTGACTTGCAGTGAGGCGCGAACACCTTATCCACAGACTGACCAACAGGGATTGTGCGTAAACCGTCGTCAGTGGATAACCGGACTCAGGCGCGATGCATCAAATAGGCCTCACCCGTCACCCGGATCATCGGATGCGGTATCACCTGACAGGTCTTGATGATGCCGAAGCCATGTCGCTCATAGAAGCGCCGCGCACCGGTATTAGCGGCGTAGTCGATCAGGCTCAAGCCTTTGAGCGCGAGCTGATCTGCGCGGGCCTGGGCATGCTGGAGGAACTGCACGCCCAACCCTTGATTGCGCCAGCCTTCGTGCAGCGCGAGGCTGGAGATGTACAGCGTGTCCGCCACTTCCATGTCGGCGTAAGGTGCCAGCACGGGGTCGGTAGGCGGTGTCGGGTCCGGATCTTCGCGCATGACGTAGCTGTGCATCATGCCGACGACGCGGCCCTCGGCTTCGGCGATCAGGCAATTCTGCCAGGAAAAATCGACATCTTCGCGGGCATAGCGCCGCTCACCGACATCGAGCAGCGCCTCGCCCGGCTCCGCCAACTGACTCCAGATGTAATCCGAGGCCCCCTCCGAGGAAATCTGAAACAAACGCGCAATATCGCGCGCATCCGTGCGCCGGGCCGGTCGAAACTCAACGGTCATTCACTTGACTCCTTATGGCTTGAGCATTGTTTTAATCCGCGTTTGAAACCATCATGACAACTACGTCCGCAGCCTTAACGGAAAAATCGAAATACCGCCAAATTCCACAGAATAAAGAAATTGCTTCGTATAGTTGGTAGCAAGTGCTTTGGATGAAATGTTGATGTTTTCTACAACAATTCCGGTCTTCGCGTTGACGATTGATATTCCCGAGGGAAAAACTATTGAAGCATAGAACAATGTGCCTGACTCGTTGAATACGATGGATCTTGAATTCGCAACAGGGTGTCGAACCACCACATTTTGAGTCAATGCGTCAAAGACGGAAATCTCCTCACCCCCACCTACATATACCAATGCTCTAGCCGAGTCCATGGCAATTACCGCAGGCCATCGAGTTTCCAAAACAGGAGTGACAACAGAGGTATTGAGATCAACCGCTGTAACGCTACTCTCATTGTAAGTCGCAACAAATACCCTTGATCCGCCCGGGCGGACCACTAGATCTGTAACACCTGGCCCAACAACCTTCTTTTCAATCTCATCCGTGAGAGTGTTTATAACGTACAAGCTTTCAAATGGTTCTCCCCGGGCGGCAGAGTCCTTCGAATAGTCCGCAACACCGACATAAAAAAATGTCTCGTCCGGGCTGAAAGCCAAACCACGCGGACCTGGAAGCCCATTAATGTGTTGAACGCTGTAGTCAGCGGTATCCACATGGAAAACCGACGTTTCAGTGCATCCGTAGAGGCGAGACTCGTCTTTATTCAGAACCAGACTTTCAGGAAAGTCTCCCACTTCAACAGACCTGATGAGCGACTTTGATTCAAGATCGACAACATCCAGACTCTTGTAGGACCAATTAGCAACGTAAGCAATAGACCCGCTTTTATTGACGACAATATCCTGAGGATTCCCCTCTAAAGGGATATCTACCGCCTGCGAGCTGTTTTTTGACAATGATTCAGCATTCAAATTAATCATATCCATGCTCTCTGGGTCGCTCGGCAACTATTGCCGCGCCATCAACCAGATAGCACCATTTTCCTCTGCTCATTCCTACTGTCAGATCTGACAGGAAATAAAACAGAATAGATATGCTTGAGTAAATTTTAATAGCTAAATCTGCTTATGACTTTTACATTCCTTAAATAAAGTCGAATCGTAAAACGTGGTTAATCAACGAATCACACCTTCCTCGATCAACAGTTTAAGAATGGCCTCGGCACCCGCCTGCGCAGTCAAGCCCTTCAATACTTGTCCACCGCCACCACTCGCTTTAGCCGTAGCGGCCTTCATCCGGTCCGCACCGCTCTTGGCTTTGATCACTTTCAACCGTTTAGGCCGTGGCTTGGCCGGTTGCAGGTTGGCGACAGCGAGAAGTTCATCGTCAACAACCTCAACGTCATCCGCCTCCAGCACCGCACGACGCGCCGGGCCATAGGCACTCTGCCGGGGCTTGGGTGCGGCGTTATCCACCGTCGCCAGGAAAGGCAGCTTCACCTTCAACCGCCGCCGCTGCCCGCGCGGCAAGGCTTGCAGCACCAGCGCCGAACCGTCGTTGATCGACTCGACCTGCGCCAGCCCCACCACCAGCGGCCAGCCCAGCCCTTCGGCGAGCAGAAACGGCAGCATGCCCGAGCCTTCGCCGGTTTCCGCCTGACTGCCGGTCAGCACCACCTGTGCACCGGCCTCACGCAGATAGGCAGTCAGCGCCGGCAAGGCATCGGCGCCAGCCGGTTGCTCCAGCACATGCATCTGTTCCAGGCCCATGCCCAGATAGGCACGCAGCGCCGGCTCGGCGACATCGCCGGCATGCAGCACTTGCAGGTTATCCCCCGCCAGCTGCAGGCCCAGCTCAACGGCACGCGCGTCCTGTTCGGCGCGGCGTGGCCGGCCCGAGGTCGGGTGGGCGCCGATGGAAACCAGGCTGATGACATTGGTGTTCATAACTGTGTCCTTCCCTTAAGCCGCATCGCGCTTGGCGTCGTTGCGGTAAGCCGCCACCGCCGCGATCAAGGCTTGAAGAATCTCCGCGCTCTCGCCGATCACCGACAGGTCGGCGCGTTTGATCATGTCGCAACCCGGGTCGAGGTTGATCGCCACCACCTTGTCGCAGGCACCGATGCCCTGCAGGTGCTGGATCGCCCCGGAGATACCCACAGCCACGTAGACCCGCGCAGTAACCCAGGTGCCGGACGCGCCGACCTGGCGATCACGGGCCATGAAGCCATCGTCCACCGCCACCCGCGAGGCGCCTTCGGTGGCGCCAAGCGCCGCAGCCGTTTCATGAAACAACGGCCAGTCCTTGACCCCGTTGCCGCCGGAGAAAATGAATTCGGCTTCGGCCATTGGAATCGCCGCCGGGTCCACCGCCACCGCACCGAGATCCTCAATCCGCGACAAGCTGCGCGCCACCGTTGTGGATAACTCCACCGAGAGGGCTTCGTGACGGGTTTCGCTGACCGGTTCTGCGCATTCGGCCGAGGCCAGAATCAAGCGCGCGACCGGGCGTGCCAGGTCTTGCAGGCCCGCACCGGCGCGGCCGATGCATTCCTGATCCTTGACCTGCCAGACCCGCGTCGCCGGGCGTTCGCCCAATGCAGCAGCAAAGCGTCGACCCAGTTCGCCGCCACCGCTGCGGCTGTCCGGCAGCAACCAGTGGCGCGGATTGAATTGGTTATCCACAGCCCGCAGGCCCTGCACCCGTTGCTCCGGTGCATAACCGCTGAACTCATCGCCTTCCAGCACCAGCAAACGATCAACGCCAGCCGTGGCAAAAGCGGTCTCCTTGTGCTCGCCGAATACCACGGCCAGCACTGCGCCGTCCCGGCCAGCCAGTTGATGAGCGAGGCCCAGCAGGTCGCGGTCATGGCTGCTCAGGCGGCCACCGACCATGTCCGGCACCACGCTGATGTAGAACGCCGGGGCGGGCACCTGATGCAACGGCAATTGCACCTCAACCGTGGCCGAGCGTTTGACCGCCCCGCCCTGTTGTGCGCCGCTGCGGTCGATCCGTTTGATGCCGTTGGGGCCGATGAAACCGATGCCGTGCAGGTTCTTGCGGATGATGCCGTTGGGGCCCATCCAGCTGTGCTGCGCCGGTTGCATGGCCGCGTGCAGCGGGTGCAGACGGTTACGGGCAATCCATTCGGCGCGTGGATCGCGGCGGATAATGTCGCTCATCAGTGGGCCTCCGCAGGTTCACGTTTGGCCGGGGCGGCAGGCTTGTTCGGCGCGGCGTCTTCGAGCAGCGCGTCGGCCACCAGTTCGGCGATGTCCTTGATCAGCGGGCGTGGTTCGACCACACCTTCAAGCATCGCCGTGCACTGTGGACAACCCACGGCCACCAGCTCGGCACCGGTCTCGCGGATGTCCTCCATGCGCATATCGGGTATCCGCTGCTTGCCCGGAATGTCGGTGATCGGCGCACCGCCACCGCCGCCGCAGCAGCGCGAACGGAAGCCGGAACGCTGCATCTCCTTGACCTCGATGCCGAGGGCACGCAGCACTTCACGCGGCGCCTCGTACTCGCCGTTGTAACGGCCGAGGTAGCACGGGTCGTGATAGGTCACGCTGTTGCCTTTGTGCTGACCGAGGTTCAGCGCGCCTGCCTGAATGATTTCCGCCATGTAGGTGCTGTGGTGCTGCACCAGGTAGTTACCGTCGAAAGCGCCGTACTCGTTTTTCAGCACATGGAAGCTGTGCGGATCGCAGGTGACGATGCGGTTGAAGCTGTATTTGGCCAGGGTCTGAATATTGCGTTTGGCGAGTACCTGGAAGGTCGCTTCGTCGCCCAGACGACGGGCTACATCACCGCTGTCGCGTTCTTCCAGGCCGAGTACGGCGAAGTCGACTTTGGCCGCTTTCAGCACTTTGACGAACGCGCGCAAGGTGCGCTGGTTGCGCATGTCGAACGCCCCGTCGCCGACCCAGAACAGCACGTCGGTGGACTTCTTCTCACTCAGCAGAGTGAGGTTCAGATCCGCTGCCCAGTTCATCCGCCCACCCGGGGCGAAACCGCCAGGGTTGTCGGTGGCGATCAGGTTTTCCAGAACCTCGGCGCCCTTGTTCGGGGTCGCGCCTTTTTCCAGAGTCAGATGGCGGCGCATGTCGACGATGGCGTCGACGTGCTCGATCATCATCGGGCATTCCTCAACGCAGGCGCGGCAGGTGGTGCACGACCACAGGGTCTCGGCATCGACCAGACCGTTAACGATCGGTTGGTGCGGGTTGCCGCTGTGCTCGCCCACAGGTTTGCCCGGATAAGGGCTACCCGCAAACTTGGCATCGGTGCCGCCAGCGAGGCCGACAACCATGTCCTGAATCAGCTTTTTCGGGTTCAGTGGCTGACCGGCGGCGAAGGCCGGGCACGCGGCCTCGCATTTACCGCACTGCACGCAGGCGTCGAAACCGAGCAGTTGGTTCCAGGTGAAATCCTTGGGTTTCTCAACGCCCAGCGGTGCACTTGGATCATTCAGATCCAGCGGTTTCAAACCGGTCGAACGGCCGCCGCCAAAGCGCTCGGCGCGACGGTGCCAGGCCAGGTGCAGGGCACCGGCGAAGGCGTGCTTCATCGGCCCGCCCCAGGTCATGCCGAAAAACAGTTCCGACACGCCCCACAACACACCGATGCCAAGAATGACCGCGAGCAGCCAGCCGCCGAAGTTCTCCGGGAGGATCCCGGCCACCGGCAGGGTCACCAGAAAGAACGAGGCAGAGAACGCCAGCAGGCTTTTCGGCAGGCGCATCCAAGGGCCTTTCGACAGGCGCGCTGGCGGGTTGAGCCGGCGCCGATACACGAAGATCGCGCCGACGAACATCACTGCCGTCATCAGAAGCAACGCATAACCGAGGACACGGTTATGCAGGCCGAACCCGTGCACCAGAATCGCCAGCACAATCGACGCCACCGCACCGCCCGCCGTGGCGACGTGGGTGTTGGCAATGTATTTGTCGCGCGCCACCACGTGGTGCAGATCGACCATATAACGCTTGGGCATGGCGAACAGGCCGCCGATCAGGTCGACCTTCGAGGCCCGGCCCCGACGCCACATGGCCACCCGCCGCAACGCGCCCAGCACCGCAAGGGCCAGGGCGGCGAACAACAGGATTGGAAGAAGGGTGTTCAACATGGTGAAGCTCCCACCAGTACAGCCTGGAGAAACACGGTCTGCATTACTGTGGGAGCGGGCTTGCTCGCGAAAGCGCTGGATCAGTCAGCTCATGCAGAGCTGACAGAATGCATTCGCGGGCAAGCCCGCTCCCACAGGGGTCATGTGCAAGTCCTTAGAAATCCTTGCACAACCGCAACGCGTCATAGATCGCCGCATGGGTATTACGCTGCGCCACGCAATCGCCGATGCGGAACAGCAAGTAGCCGTCACCGGTGGTGCTCAACGAAGGCTGCGGTTTGATCGCGAACAAGGCATCGATGTCGATCTGGCCCTTGTTGCGCGAACCGTCCTTGAGCCCGTAATACAGTTCTTCGTCCGGACGCACGCCGTTTTCCACCACCACCTGATCGACCACCCGCTCCTCTTTGGCGCCGGTGTATTCGTTCTCCAGCACCGCCACCAGTTTGTCGCCTTCGCGGTAAACCTTCTCCAGCATCATGTCGCCGGTCATGATCACTTCTTTCGGGTACATGCTGCGGTAGTAGGTCGGGAACGACGTGCCGCCAATGGCCACGCCCGGCTTGATGTCGTCGGTGACGATCTCGACCTGGCTGCCCTTATCGGCGAGGAAGTCGGCGACCGACATCCCGGTGAACTCGCAGATGGTGTCGTAGACCAGCACGTTCTTGCCCGGCGCGACCTTGCCGTCGAGCACGTCCCAGCTGCTGACCACCAGCCCTTCGGCGGCGCCCCAGTGTTCGTTCTGCTCAAGGAACGGATGACCGCCCACCGCCAGCACGACCACGTCCGGACGCAGATCGAGAATGGTCGCCGCATCGGCGGCAGTCCCCAGACGCAGGTCGACTTTCAGCCGCGCCAGCTCCAGCTGGAACCAGCGGGTGATACCGGCGATCTGGTCACGTTGCGGCGCTTTCGATGCGGTGGTGATCTGCCCGCCGATGAATTCCTTCTTCTCGAACAGGGTCACGTCGTGGCCACGTTCGGCTGCCACGCGTGCGGCTTCCATCCCGGCCGGGCCGGCACCGACCACCACGACCTTGCGTTTCGGCCCGGTGGATTTCTCGATGATGTGCGGTACGCCCATGTATTCACGGGAGGTCGCGGCGTTCTGGATGCACAGCACATCCAGCCCCTGGTACTGCCGGTCGATGCAATAGTTGGCGCCGACGCACTGCTTGATCTGATCGACCTGGCCCATCTTGATCTTGGCGATCAAGTGCGGGTCGGCAATGTGCGCGCGGGTCATGCCGACCATGTCGACGTAACCGCCTTCGAGAATGCGCGTGGCCTGATTCGGATCCTTGATGTTCTGCGCGTGCAGAACCGGTGCCTTCACGACCTCTTTGATACCGGCCGCCAAGTGCAGAAACGGCTCCGGTGGATAACTCATGTTGGGGATAACGTTGGCCAAGGTGTTGTGGGTGTCGCAACCCGAACCGACCACGCCGATGAAATCGAGCATGCCGGTGTCGTCGTAATACTTGGCGATCTGCTTCATGTCCTCGTGGGACAGGCCGTCCGGGTGGAATTCGTCACCGCACAGACGGATGCCGACGCAGAAATCGTCGCCGACTTCCTTGCGCACCGCCTTGAGCACTTCGAGGCCGAAACGCATGCGGTTCTCGAAGCTGCCACCCCACTCGTCGGTACGCTTGTTGACCCGAGGGCTCCAGAACTGGTCGATCATGTGCTGGTGCACGGCGGACAGTTCGACACCGTCCAGTCCGCCGGCCTTGGCCCGCGCGGCCGCAGTGGCGTAGTTGCCGATCACCCGCCAGATCTCTTCCGGCTCGATGGTTTTGCAGGTTGCGCGGTGCACCGGCTCGCGGATGCCCGAAGGCGACAACAGGGTCGGCCAGTGCTCGCCATCCCAGCGCGAGCGGCGGCCCATGTGGGTAATCTGGATCATGATCTTGGCGCCATGCTTGTGCATGGCGTCAGCCAGATTCTGGAAGTGCGGAATGATCCGGTCGTCCGCCAGGTTCACCGATTTCCACCAGCCTTGCGGACTGTCGATGGCCACGCTGGAAGAACCGCCGCAAATCGCCAGGCCGATACCGCCCTTGGCTTTCTCTTCGTAATATTTGACGTAGCGGTCGGTGGTCATGCCGCCGTCAGTCGCGTAGACCTCGGCGTGCGCGGTGCTGAGCACGCGGTTGCGGATGGTCAGTTTGCCGATCTGGATCGGCTGGAACATTGCTTCGAAAGCCATGGCGGGTTCCTCGACTTACAACGGCTTGACGGTGAACAAGCCGTCGTCGTGGCCTTCTTCAGAGCCACCGTAAACTTGCTCGGCAACTGTGCGAATCTTGCTGCCGCGCGCCTCAAGAATCTGATCCATCGCACCGGCAAACCAGCCGGTGAACATGTAGTCGACCTTGCGCCCGACCTTGCCGTAGACGTAGACGAACGCCGAGTGTTCGAGCTTGACGCTGGCGGTGCCTTTGTCGAGGTCGATGTCCTGGATCTTGAACAGGCCCCAACCGCGTTGCGACAGGCGCTTCATGTAGTGCTCGAATACCGCGACGCCTTCCAGGCCGTGGCATTCAGCTTCTTTTTCGCACCAGTGCCAGGCGGATTTGTAGCCGGCCTTGTAGAGGATCTCGGCGTAGGCTTCAGCGCCCAGCACTTCCTCGATGCCCATGTGGTTGTTGACGAAGAAATGCCGTGGCACGTACAGCATCGGCAGGGCGTCGGAGGTCCAGACACCGGTCTCGCTGTCGACTTCGATTGGCAATTGCGGGGCGATCTTGGCCATGGAAACTTAACTCCAGAAAATTTTAGATTCAGTGTTGGCCGCGGCCCTCACCCCAGCCCTCTGCCAGAGGGAGAGGGAGCAGATCGGCGGCGGTCTTGAGAAAGCGTTACTCGCCCCAGACGTCTTTGAGAACGTTCACCCAGTTTTCGCCCATGATCTTGCGCACTACGCGCTCGCAATGGCCGCGCTTGAGCAGGGTTTCGGTCAGGTTCGGGAATTCGCCGACGGTGCGGATGCCCAGCGGGTTGATGATCTTGCCGAAGCTGGTCAGACGACGGGCGTAGCCCTTGTCGTGGGTCAGGTATTCGAAGAAGTCCTGGCCGTGCCCCTGGGTGAAGTCGGTGCCGATGCCGATGGCGTCTTCGCCGACAATGTTCATGGTGTATTCGATGGCTTCGGCGTAGTCGTCGATGGTCGAATCAATACCCTTGGCGAGGAACGGCGCGAACATGGTCACGCCGACGAAACCGCCGTGGTCGGCAATGAACTTCAGTTCTGCATCGGACTTGTTGCGCGGGTGTTCTTTCAGGCCCGACGGCAGGCAGTGGGAATAGCAGACCGGTTTTTTCGATTCGAGGATGACTTCCTCGGAAGTCTTGGAGCCGACGTGGGACAGGTCGCACATGACGCCGACGCGGTTCATCTCGGCAACGATTTCGCGACCGAAGCCCGACAGCCCGCCGTCTCGCTCGTAGCAACCGGTGCCGACGAGGTTCTGGGTGTTGTAGCACATCTGCACGATGCCGACGCCGAGCTGTTTGAACACCTCGACATAGCCGATCTGGTCTTCAAACGCGTGGGCGTTCTGGAAGCCGAAGAGGATGCCGGTCTTGCCCTGCTCCTTGGCGCGACGGATGTCGGCGGTGGTGCGTACGGGCATCACCAGGTCGCTGTTTTCGCGGATCAGCTTCTGGCTGGCGGCAATATTGTTCACGGTCGCCTGAAAGCCTTCCCAAACCGAGACAGTGCAGTTGGCTGCCGTCAGACCGCCCTTGCGCATGTCTTCGAACAGCTCGCGGTTCCATTTGGCAATGATCAGACCGTCGATAACGATGCTGTCGGCGTGTAATTCGGCTGGGCTCATCAGGCGTCCCCTTATTGGCGATTCATGCGCCGAATCGTCTGCCGGCGCTTTGGGGCCAGCATATGCCTCGGTGCCGGGGCGACCGGGTGCAAAAACGACAGGGGAATTGCCGAAAGCGTCAATCCGCGACAAAGGGTCGCCAGACGCTCCGATCAGCTACCTGTTCAAGCCCGCGCGCTTGAGCCAGAATCTTGCGCATCTTGGATACACCACTGGATTAGAGCGGCGACATCAATGAAATCGATCTTCCTGGCTTTGGCACTGATTGCGACCGGCGTACACGCCGCCGAAGAGTCCGACAACAACCCGTGCGACGCAGTCGAAAACGACGTCCAGACCCTGGAATGTTCGACCTACAGCCGCACCACCGCCGAAGACCTGCTCAAGGACAACTACGCCAGCCTCAACGAGCGCATGCAGGCCACCTACGGCAAGAACGCGACGCAACTGGCCGACATCACCGCCAAACTCAAAACCGCCCAGCAACAATGGCTGAAAACCCGCGACGCCGATTGCGCGGTGGAAGCGTTCCCCGCCACCGAAGGCAGCAAGGCGTTCAAGATCGCGCAGAATGACTGTGTTGCCCGGATGAGTGACGAACGGTCGGAGTTTTTGGAGTCAATTGGGCAGGAGTGATTTTGGAAGTTCGGCAACATGCCGACAAACGTTGTTGATTGGCCGACTGGAAAATATAAATAAAAATTGGAAAATCTTATAAAAGACTTATATTTCCAACGCCATGAATCAATCTGCCGACATCCAAATCATCAACGATGCCGAGGGCAACCCCGCCTTCGTAGTCATTCCCTACGCTCAATACCTCGCACAGAAAATGCAGCCCGATCTGATCCCGCATGAGGTGGTCAGTCGAATGGTCGACGGGGCGACACCGATCCGTGCCTGGCGCGAGCACTTGAACCTGACTCAGGAAGAAGTGGCGAAGCGCATGGGCATATCACAACCTGCGTTTGCTCAACAGGAATCGGTTGCCAAGCCACGCAAGGCAACCCGCGAGAAAATTGCAGCAGCGTTCGGCATCACGGCCAATCAGCTTGAGTTGTAGGCTGCCCTCTTCCATTCAAAGGAATTCCCATGAACATCTGCGGCATCGAAATCAAAGGCAGCGAAGCGATCATCGCCGTGGCCGCTCTCGACGGTTCGGCCCTGAGCCATGTGGCGCTCAGTACAAAGAAAATCGCCCTCGACGATGACGATGAGGCGGCCAACGTCAAACGCTTTGCGGCGCAGATCGCTTCGTTTGTGCGCGAGCATTCGATTGACCGGATTGCGATCAAGAAGCGCAGCAAGAAGGGTGAGTTTGCCGGTGGGCCGACGACGTTCAAGATCGAAGGTGTGTTTCAGTTGCTGGACGGGTGTGAGGTGACGCTGTTGTCGCCGCAGACGATCAATGCGCAAGCCAAGAAGCACAATTTCGAACTGCCGGGGACGCTGAACAAATATCAGCATGAGGCGTACAAGGCGGCGTGTTCGGCGCTGGTGAAGAAGTAAGCCGATCGTCCAGACACAGAAGATCAAAATGTGGGAGCGGGCTTGCTCGCGAATGCGGTGGATCAGTCAACTCATGTTTCGACTGACACCCCGCATTCGCGAGCAAGCCCGCTCCCACATTTGGTTTTGCGTACCCCCATCAGGCTTGGGCGGTACGCCGGTCTTCGCGGGGGCAGCGGGCGAACTTCGCTCGATAACTACGGGTGAAGTACGACGGCGATTCAAACCCGCAGGCGATGCTGACTTCGAGCACGCTCATGTCGGTCTGGCGCAAGAGTTGCCGCGCCTTTTCCAACCTTAACCGCAGATAAAAATTGCTCGGTGTATCGTTCAGGTGCAACCGAAACAGGCGCTCCAGCTGTCGCCGCGTCACCTTGATCGACTCCGCCAGTTGTAACGTGGTCAGCGGTGGCTCGCTGTGTTGTTCCATCTCGCCAATCACCTGCACCAGCTTCTTGTTGCTGATGCCGTAGCGCGTGGCGACCTCCATGCGCTGGTGGTCCTTGCGCGGGCGGATCCGTCCCAATACAAACTGCTCGCTGACCTGAATCGCCAGTTGCGGGCCGTGGGCCTGGGCGATCAGATCGAGCATCAAATCGATGGACGCTGTGCCGCCCGCCGAGGTGATGCGCCGGCGGTCGATCTCGAACAGTTCCTGGGTCACGCTGAGCTGTGGATAAGACTCCTTGAACGCATCGATGGCTTCCCAGTGCAGGGTCAGGCGATGGCCGTCGAGCAGGCCCGCTTCAGCGAGCACGAAGCTGCCGGTATCGATGGCGCCGAGGGTCACGCCTTCGTTGTCCAGCCGCCGCAGCCAGTGCTCCAGGGTTGGCGTGGCGAATTTCAGCGGCTCGAACCCCGCCACCACCAGCAGCGTCGCGCCTTTCTTCAGCGGCTCAAGCGCCGCGTCGGCGTTGACCGACATGCCATTGCTCGCCAGCACCGCCCCGCCATCGGCGCTAAGCACGTGCCAGCGATACAGTTCGCCACGAAAGCGGTTGGCCACCCGCAGCGGTTCGATCGCAGAGATAAAGCCGATGGCGGAGAACCCCGGCATCAGCAGAAAGTAGAAATCCTGGGACATGTGCGCACTCGATTCGCGGGTAACGAGAGGGAGGGGAGCGTGGATCGTTGATACGCCGATTGTCGTCAGCGTTCAAGCGCACAGGTCGCTACAGTGCAAGAGCCGGTCGCCGCAGTGCGCTTTCAAGGGCCTGCAGCTGCGTAACTTGGCATCACCGGCGCGTCAGACGCCGGGAACCACAATAAACGACCTGCCGAGGAACCCGACATGAAACGACTGATCAGCAGCTGTGTTCTTGCACTCAGCGGTACCGCTTTCTTGAGCGCCAGCGTCATGGCGGCCGAACCCGCATCGTGCCAGAACGTACGCATGGGCGTCGTGAACTGGACCGACGTGATCGCCACCAGTGCCATGACCCAGGTCCTGCTCGACGGCCTCGGCTACAACACCAAACAAACCAGCGCCTCCCAGCAAATCATCTTCGCCGGGATCCGTGATCAGCGGCTGGACCTGTTCCTCGGTTACTGGAACCCGCTGATGACCCAGACCATCACCCCGTTCGTCGACGCCAACCAGGTCAAGGTTCTGCCGGCCCCGAGCCTGAAGGACGCCCGCGCGACCCTCGCCGTGCCGACCTATCTGGCCGACAAGGGCCTGAAGACTTTCGCCGACATCGCCAAATTCGACAAGGAACTGGGCGGCAAGATTTACGGCATCGAGCCGGGTTCGGGCGCCAATACGCAGATCAAGGCAATGATCGCCAAGAACCAGTTCGGCCTCGGCAAATTCCAGCTGGTCGAGTCCAGCGAAGCCGGGATGCTCGCCGCCGTCGACCGCGCGGTGCGCCGCAAGGAGGCCGTGGTGTTCTTCGGCTGGGCGCCGCACCCGATGAACGTCAACGTGAAAATGACGTACCTCACCGGCAGCGACGACGCCCTCGGCCCGAACGAAGGCATGGCCACCGTATGGACCGTCACCGCGCCGAAATATGCCGACCAGTGCCCGAACGTCGGCCGCCTGCTGAGCAACCTGACGTTCACCGCCGAAGACGAGAGCCGCATGATGCAACCGCTGCTCGATCACAAGGACGCCTTCGAATCGGCCAGGCAATGGCTCAAGGATCACCCCGAAGACAAGCAGCGCTGGCTCGACGGTGTGACCACCTTCGACGGCAAACCGGCCGCTGAAAACCTGCAACTGACCAGTAAATAACCCACCCCGAATCAACCCTTCGCAGCCCGCAACAGGGCTGCGAACAGACCCCTCACGCCTGAAGGAAACCGCACCATGAACCACGACGTCATCATCACCTGCGCACTCACCGGTGCTGGCGACACGACCGCCAAGAGCCCGCACGTGCCGGTCACCCCGAAACAGATCGCAGCGGCTGCAGTAGAAGCAGCCAAGGCCGGCGCCACCGTCGTGCACTGCCATGTACGCGACCCGCAGACCGGCAAGTTCAGCCGTGACGTGGCGCTGTACCGCGAAGTGATGGAGCGCATCCGCGAGGCCGACGTCGACATCATCGTCAACCTCACCGCCGGCATGGGCGGCGACCTGGAAATCGGCGCCGGCGAGAACCCGATGGAATTCGGCCCGAACACCGACCTGGTCGGCCCGCTGACCCGCCTGGCTCACGTTGAACAACTGCTGCCGGAAATCTGCACCCTCGATTGCGGCACCCTGAACTTCGGCGACGGCGACACGATTTACGTCTCCACTCCGGCGCAGCTGCGCGCCGGCGCCAAGCGCATCACCGAGCTGGGCGTGAAGGCCGAGCTGGAAATTTTCGACACCGGTCATCTGTGGTTCGCCAAGCAGATGATCAAGGAAGGCTTGCTCGACAACCCGCTGTTCCAGCTGTGCCTGGGCATCCCGTGGGGCGCGCCGGCCGATACGACCACCATGAAAGCCATGGTCGATAACCTGCCCGCCGACGCGGTGTGGGCCGGATTTGGCATCGGCCGCATGCAGATGCCGATGGCCGCGCAAGCGGTGCTGCTCGGCGGCAACGTGCGGGTCGGGCTGGAAGACAACCTGTGGCTGGACAAGGGCGTGCTGGCAACCAACGGCCAGTTGGTCGAGCGCGCTACCGAGATCCTCAGCCGCCTCGGCGCCCGCGTGCTGACCCCGGCCGAGGGCCGCAAGAAGATGGGCCTGACCCCGCGCGGCTGAACAATCACTCATTTGCCCCTGTGGGAGCGGGCTTGCTCGCGAAGGCGCTGGCTCTGCTCATAAAGATGCGTCGGATGTTCCGGCCTCTTCGCGAGCAAGCCCGCCCCACAGGGTTCTGCGAACTTTTCAGGACATGACCATGAGCTTTATCACCGACATCAAAACTTTCGCCGCCCTCGGCAGCGGTGTCATCGGCAGCGGCTGGGTCGCGCGTGCCCTCGCCCATGGCCTCGACGTGGTGGCCTGGGACCCGGCGCCTGGCGCTGAAGCCGCGCTGCGCAAACGCGTGGCGAATGCCTGGGGCGCGCTGGAGAAAAACGGTCTGGCGCCCGGCGCCTCGCAGGATCGTCTGCGCTTTGTCGCGACCATCGAGGAATGCGTGCGCGATGCCGACTTCATCCAGGAAAGCGCCCCGGAACGCCTTGAGCTGAAACTCGATCTGCACAGCAAGATCAGCGCGGCGGCCAAACCCGATGCGCTGATCGGTTCGAGTACTTCCGGCCTGTTGCCGAGCGAGTTCTACGAGAGCTCGACGCATCCTGAGCGGTGCGTGGTCGGCCACCCGTTCAATCCGGTTTACCTGTTGCCGCTGGTGGAAGTGGTGGGTGGCAAGAACACCGCACCCGAAGCTGTGCAAGCGGCGATGAAAGTCTACGAATCCCTCGGCATGCGCCCGCTGCACGTGCGCAAGGAAGTGCCGGGGTTCATCGCTGACCGCTTGCTCGAAGCGCTGTGGCGTGAGGCGCTGCACCTGGTCAACGACGGCGTGGCGACTACTGGCGAGATTGATGATGCGATCCGTTTTGGCGCCGGTCTGCGCTGGTCGTTCATGGGCACTTTCCTGACGTATACGCTGGCCGGTGGCGATGCCGGGATGCGTCACTTCATGTCGCAGTTCGGCCCGGCATTGCAGTTGCCATGGACGTATCTGCCGGCGCCGGAACTGACCGAGAAGCTGATTGACGATGTGGTCGATGGCACCAGCGACCAGCTCGGCCGCCACAGCATTTCGGCGCTGGAGCGCTATCGTGATGATTGCCTGCTGGCGGTGCTGGAGGCGGTGAAAACCACCAAGGAAAAGCACGGGATGAGTTTCAGCGAGTAATCCTTGCTCAGCAGCTCCGGCCCCTTCGCGAGCAAGCCCGCTCCCACAGTTGAAATGCATTCCAATGTGGGAGCGAGCCTGCTCGCGAAGACGGCAGCCCAGCCACCATCAATGTTGGATCTGAAACCATGCCCAGCCTCACCACCTACCAGACCCGCATCATCCCCGACTGGGTCGACTACAACGGCCATCTGCGCGACGCCTTCTACCTGCTGATTTTCAGCTACGCCACCGACGCCCTGATGGATCGCCTCGGCATGGACAGCAACAACCGCGAAGCCAGCGGCCATTCGCTGTTCACCCTTGAACTGCACCTCAATTACCTGCACGAAGTGAAGCTCGACGCCGAGGTCGAAGTGCGCACGCAGATCATCGGCCACGACAGTAAACGCCTGCACCTCTATCACAGCCTGCACTTGCTCGATGACTACAAGGAACTGGCCGGCAACGAACAGATGTTGCTGCACGTCGACCTCGCCGGCCCACGTTCGGCGCCATTCACTCCGGACACCCTGAGCCGTCTGCAAGCCATCGTCGCCGAACAAGTCGACTTGCCCGCCCCGGTTCACATCGGCCGCGTCATTGCCCTGCCACCCGCCCGGTAATCCCTCCAACGCAAGGAACCGCCATGAACACCGCTGCCGCTGTTGCCGATTTCCGTACTTATCCGTTGATCAGCGCGCTGAGCGGCGTGCAGAGTCTGGCGGATCGCGTTTCGATTGCCTGGGCCGATGGCCGCACCAGCCCGTTCCACCACGTCTGGCTGCGGGATAACTGCCCGTGCCAACAGTGCGTCTACAACGTCACTCGCGAGCAGGTGTTCGAGATCGTCGATGCCGTACCGGATCTCGCCCCCGCCAGTGCCCAGATCGACAGCGACGGCTGCCTGCGCGTCGACTGGCAGGACGGCCACCGCAGCCGCTTCGACCCCGGCTGGTTACGTGCCCACGCCTACGACGACGCCTCCCGGGCCGAGCGCCTGAGCGCCAAGCCCAAGGCGTATTTGTGGCGCAGCGATTTGCAGTTGCCAGTGTTCGACTACGCCGCGCTGATGGATGACAACGGCGCCCTGTTGCAATGGCTGATCGCGGTGCGCGACATCGGCCTGACCCAGGTGCGCGGCGTACCTGCCGAACCGGGTTCGCTGAAGCTGATCGCCCAGCGCATTTCGTTCATCCGCGAGAGCAACTTCGGCGTGCTGTTCAACGTACAGTCCAAGGCCGATGCCGACAGCAACGCCTACACCGCTTTCAACCTGCCGCTGCACACGGATCTGCCGACCCGCGAGTTGCAACCGGGGCTGCAATTTCTGCATTGCCTGGTGAATGACGCCGAAGGTGGCGAGAGTATTTTTGTCGATGGCTTCGCGATTGCCGATGCGTTGCGTCAGGAAGACCCGGAGCTGTTTCAGGCGCTGTGCGAAATCCCCGTGGAATTCCGCAACAAGGATCGCCACAGCGACTATCGCTGCCTGGCGCCGATCATTGCGCTGGATGCGTCAGGGCGAGTGGCAGAGATTCGCATGGCGAACTTTCTGCGCGGGGCGTTCGATACCTCCGTGGAGCAGATGCCGCTGCTGTATCGCGCCTATCGACGCTTGATCGCGATGACCCGCGAACCACGCTTTCGCCTGATGCAGCGGCTCAATCCGGGCGAGCTGTGGTGCTTCGATAATCGCCGCACATTGCATGCGCGCAATGCGTTTGACCCGGCCACCGGGGCGCGGCATTTCCAGGGCTGCTACATCGACCGGGATGAGTTGTTGTCGCGGATTCTGGTGTTGCAAAGGTAAACCGCGTCATCGTTCATCGCGAGCAGGCTCGCTCCCACATGAATGAACGCGGTCACCTGTGGGAGCGAGCCTGCTCGCGAAAGCGCCAGATCCAACAACCCGGCTCTTTCGGATTCACAATCAAAAAAAGCCCCGATACAAGCCGTGACAGGATCGGGGCAGAGGGTACTGTTGAGGAGCTGCCAGTCGAGGGTGACCAAACCGTCGTGTAGCGAGCTGAGCCCAGTGTGCCCACTCCCCTTTGCACCGAGTTAGCCGAAAACGACCTGTTCATAGCCGTCGCGGCCACTGCGACAAATCGCCCTTGCCGTCACTGCGCATGCCTACCAGAATCGAGCCACGACCTCCGTTACCGAAGAAGGATTCGCGCCATGATGTACGCCGATTTGATAGATCAGGAAGACCTGTTGGGCCAGCTCAAGGCATTGGGTTTTCAAGTGCCGAGCGGTTCAACCGCCGAGCAGGCCTGTGAGTGTGCGGTGCGCGGTCTGGATAATGTTCGTGCGTTTGAACTGCGCAAAATGGTCAAGGACATGTACACCAGCGGCGCCAGTATTCAGCCTGCGGTTCGTCAGGCGATCGACAAACAGTTGCTGCCGGCGTTGGCGGATTACCAGCAAAGCCACAGCGCCTGAAAAATCCATTCGCGAGCAGGCTCGCTCCCACATTGGAATGCATTCGTATGTGGGAGCGAGCCTGCTCGCGAAGAACGATGACGCGACCTACAGCCTTACGCTGGCAAACGTCGACTCATTACGCGCCTGACTCAACGCCGACATCGGCCCCGACAGCGGCGACATCACGATCGCCTGCGGCAGCGGCAGCATCGCCACTTGCTGCGTGGTGTTGGAGCCTACGCGCTCGTCACGCGGCGGAATGCCGAAGTATTCGCGGTAGCACTTGGAGAAGTGCGGCGTCGACACGAAACCACACACCGATGCGACTTCGATGATCGACATCGGCGTCTGCTTGAGCAGTTGCCGCGCACGAATCAAGCGCAGCTTCAGGTAGTAGCGCGACGGCGAGCAGTGCAGGTATTTCTGGAACAGCCGCTCCAGCTGTCGACGCGACACGGCGACGTACACCGCCAGTTCGTCGAGGTCGATCGGCTCTTCGAGGTTGGCTTCCATCAGCGCAACGATTTCCTGCAGCTTCGGCTGATTGGTGCCGAGCATGTGCTTGAGCGGCACGCGCTGGTGATCCTGCTCGTTGCGGATGCGTTCGTAGACAAACATTTCCGAGATCGCGGCGGACAGTTCGCGGCCATGATCGCGGCTGATCAGGTGCAGCATCATGTCCAGTGGCGCGGTGCCGCCGGAGCTGGTGAAACGGTTACGGTCGAGGGTGAACAGGCGCGTACTCATCGCCACACGCGGGAAAGCTTCCTGCATCGCCGCCAGACATTCCCAGTGCACGCTGCAATCAAAACCGTCGAGCAGGCCGGCGCAGGCCAGTGCCCAACTGCCGGTGCACACGGCGCCGAGACGCTTGGACTGACGCGCCTGGCTTTGCAGCCATGAAACGTGCTCACGGGTCACGGTGCGTTGAATACCAATGCCGCCGCAGACGATCACGGTGTCCAGGGGCGGGGCTTTGTGCATGGAGGCATCGGGAGTGATTTGCAGACCGTCACTGGCCCACACCTGGCCGCCATCGACGGTGAGGGTGCTCCAGCGATACAGCTCACGACCGGACAATTGGTTGGCCATGCGTAGAGGTTCTACTGCGGAGGCCAGAGAAATAAGCGTGAAATTGTCCAGCAGCAGAAAGCCGATGGATTGAGGCGCACGGTTCTGGGGTTGGGCCCCGGAGTTGAACGACGTCATCGCGGTATCTCCTCACACAAAGCGGGTGATGGCCTCAGGCGGAGGCTCTTGTTATTGCCGCGTTCTCGCGTGGGAGACGGGCTTTGTTATGACAGAGCAATTGCCATGCCTAAAATTGAATGGCTGTTCAATAACTCCTGAAAACGACGTCGCGACGCGTCTATACGAGCCGTCCGACGAAAGGTAGTCAGAAGTGCCATCAGCGGCGCTGAAAGCCCTGCCCCGTTGCCTGTGAGCAGATCGGTAGCACTTGTGGGAACGGGCTTGCGCACGGTTGTTTCAGAGTGTCACCGCAGGCACGGGTGACGGACGGTAGGTGGTGAGAATGGCGCACTGCGGGTGGGAAAGACTCTTACCTGATTGCGACGCGCTAAAAGGTGGCGTGATTTGATTACCGTGTTCACTTGGTGAGCAGTTTTGACTGGTCTTGCGCTATCGCGAGCAGGCTCACTCCTACAGGGGAACGCATTCCAAATGTAGGAGTGAGCCTGCTCGCGATGGAGACGACTCGGTTTCAACACTCAACCGCACTGACCGCCAAGCCACCGCGCGAAGTCTCTTTATATTTGTCGTGCATATCGGCACCGGTATCGCGCATGGTGCGGATCACCCGGTCCAGCGAAATGAAGTGCTGACCATCGCCACGCAAGGCCATCTGCGCCGCGTTGATCGCCTTCACCGCGGCAATCGCGTTGCGCTCGATGCACGGCACCTGCACCAGGCCGCCGACCGGATCGCAGGTCAGGCCGAGGTTATGTTCCAGGCCGATTTCCGCCGCGTTGCACAGTTGCTCCGGCGACGCGCCGAGAATCTCCGCCAACCCTGCGGCCGCCATCGCGCAGGCCGAACCGACCTCACCCTGGCAGCCCACTTCAGCACCGGAGATCGAAGCATTCTTCTTGCACAGAATGCCCACCGCTGCCGCGCCCAGAAAGTAGTCGACCACGTTGGCGTCGGTGACCGCTTCGCTGAACTTCATGAAGTAGTGCAACACCGCCGGGATGATCCCTGCCGCACCGTTGGTCGGTGCCGTGACCATGCGCCCGCCCGCCGCGTTCTCTTCATTCACCGCGAGGGCAAACAGGTTGACCCACTCCATCGCACTGAGGGTCGAGCCGATCACGTTGGGTTTGTTCAACTCCTGCAGACTGCGATGCAACCTGGCCGCACGCCGGCGCACGTTCAGGCCGCCGGGAAGGATGCCTTCGTGCTTGAGGCCCTGCTCGACGCAATCCTGCATCGCCCGCCACAGCTTCATCAGCCCGGCACGGATTTCCTCTTCACTGCGCCAGACCTTTTCATTGGCCATCATCAATTCGGCGACGCGCAGGTTGTTCCGTTTACACAGCTCCAGCAGTTCCACCGCACTGGAAAAGTCATAAGGCAATTCGGTGCGATCGAGATCGACCACGCCACTGGACGCCTGCGCCTGATCCACCACAAAACCGCCACCGACCGAATAGTAGGTGTCGTGATGAATGTCGCCGTGATCGCCTTCGGCAATCAGGGTCATGGCGTTGGGATGGAACGGCAGGTTTTCGTCGATCAGGCGCATGTCGCGCGCCCAGACAAACGGCACAGACAGGCGGCCGTCCAACAGCAGGGTGTGGGTTTCACGCAAGGCCTGAATCCGCGGGCCGATCTGCGACGGGTCGATTGCGTCCGGCCACTCGCCCATCAGGCCCATGATCACCGCATTGTCGCTGCCGTGACCGATACCGGTAGCCGACAGCGAGCCGAACAATTGCACTTCTATGCGACGCACCTGTTCGAGCAGGTGCCTGTCGCGCAGCGATTCGACAAACAGAGCGGCGGCGCGCATCGGGCCGACGGTGTGGGAACTGGACGGGCCGATGCCGATTTTGAACAGGTCGAAAACGCTGATAGCCATTGCTGCAGAGCTCCTGAGGATGCCGTTCCCGGGCTTTAAGCGCCCGCTGGCGGAGCTGCTACGCTCAAGCTGCGATCCGCCGGAATGCCCGCATCATCAGGCTTTTGTCAGGTCGCCCGGCGTCTGACACCGACGCACTCATGCCCACCAGCGCCGCGCCGTTTTCGCCCCGGTTTTTCGCCGTTTTTATGCAGTCCAGATGGCCGATCGGGGCAGAAAAAAGCTGTAAACGACGTCACTGACACTAGATACGACCATCCCTGTACTGGATACGACGCACCCTGTAGGCGTCAGATTTTCACTGGTACATGATCGTTATGACTCGATTGCAAGGCGCCGTGGTAGAGCTGTCTCCAGAACGCCATCCAACCGCAACCTATAAGTGCGGTGGTCCAGTCGGAACACTGCCAAAAAAAACACCAAGGAGTCCATCCATGAAAGGTTCCCCGTCGTTGTTGTTGGCCGCCATGCTGAGTCTGCCGTTACTGGCTCAAGCTGCAGAACCCGCTCAGTGCAGTACCGTGAACTTCTCCGATGTCGGCTGGACCGACATCACTGCTACCACCGCCACCACCTCGGTGGTACTCGACGCCCTCGGCTACAAGACCAAGACCACCATGATTTCCGTGCCCGTGACCTACAAGTCGCTGGCCGACGGCAAGAACATGGACGTGTTCCTCGGTAACTGGATGCCGACCATGGAAAACGACATCAAGGCTTACCGCGATGCCGGCACCGTCGAAGTGGTGCGCACCAACCTCAAGGGTGCCAAGTACACCCTCGCCGTACCGCAAGCCCTGTACGACAAGGGGCTGCATGACTTCGCCGACATCGCCAAATTCAAGAAAGAGCTCGACGGCAAGATCTACGGCATCGAGCCTGGCAACGACGGCAACCGTCTGATCCAGAGCATGATCGACAAGGACGCCTTCGGTCTGAAAACCGCCGGCTTCAAAGTCGTCGAATCGTCCGAGGCGGGGATGCTCTCGCAGGTCGACCGTGCGCAGAAACGCGACACCGCCGTGGTCTTCCTCGGCTGGGCGCCGCACCCGATGAACAAGCGCTTCAAGATTCAATACCTGACCGGCGGCGATGACTTCTTCGGCCCCGATTTCGGTGCTGCGACCGTGGCGACCAACACTCGCAAGGGTTACGTCGCCGAATGCAGCAACGTCGGTCAGTTGCTGAAGAACCTGGAGTTCACCGTCGACATGGAAAGCACCCTGATGGGCAACATCCTGGACGACAAGATGAAGCCTGAAGCGGCGGCCAAGGCCTGGCTGAAAAAGAATCCACAGGTGCTGGATACCTGGCTCGCTGGCGTGACCACCATTGACGGTAAACCTGGCCTGGAGGCCGTGAAAGCCAAGCTCGCACAGTAATTGCCTTACGCCGGGCGAGTTCGCTCGCCCGGGCTGTTTATTCCTTGCATGCGGACGTTCACTACCATGCTGATTGATCAGAAAATCCCTTTAGGCCAGTACATCGCGGGCTTCGTTGAATGGTTGACGCAACACGGCGCCAGCACCTTCGACGCAATCGCCGTGACACTGGAAACGATGATCCACGGCGTGACGTTTGCGCTCACCTGGTTCAACCCTTTCGTCTTGATCGGCCTCATTGCCCTGCTCGCGCATTTCATCCAGCGCAAATGGGGGCTGACTGTTTTTGTGATTGCCTCGTTTCTGCTGATCCTCAACCTGGGGTACTGGCAGGAAACCATGGAAACCCTCGCCCAGGTCATGTTCGCGACCCTGGTCTGCGTGGTCATCGGCGTGCCGTTGGGCATCGTCGCCGCGCACAAGCCGATGTTCTACACTTTAATGCGTCCGGTACTCGATCTGATGCAGACCGTACCGACCTTCGTTTACCTCATTCCTACCCTGACCCTCTTCGGGCTGGGTGTGGTGCCGGGCCTGATCTCCACGGTGGTGTTCGCCATCGCTGCGCCGATCCGCCTGACCTACCTGGGCATCCGCGATGTCCCGCAAGAACTGATGGACGCCGGCAAGGCCTTCGGCTGCTCGCGTCGCCAATTGCTCTCACGGATCGAACTGCCTCACGCCATGCCGAGCATCGCTGCCGGCATCACCCAGTGCATCATGCTGTCGCTGTCGATGGTGGTGATCGCGGCACTGGTGGGCGCCGACGGACTCGGCAAACCGGTGGTCAACGCACTGAACACTGCTGATATCGCCCTGGGCTTCGAAGCGGGCCTGGCGATCGTACTGCTGGCGATCATGCTCGACCGTATCTGCAAACAACCCGACGCCAAAGTAGGGGGTGACGCATGAGCATAATTCGCTTCGAAGACGTCGACGTAATCTTCTCCAAGGATCCACGCGAGGCACTCAAGCTGCTGGATCAGGGCATGACCCGCAACGAGATCCTGAAAAAGACCGGGCAGATCGTCGGCGTGGAAAAGGCCAGCCTGGATATCAACAAAGGCGAGATCTGCGTGCTGATGGGCCTGTCCGGCTCCGGCAAGTCGAGCCTGCTGCGCTGCATCAACGGCCTCAACACCGTGAGTCGCGGCAAGCTGTTCGTCGAGCATGAAGGCAAGCAGATCGACATCGCCTCCTGCACCCCGGCCGAACTGAAGATGATGCGCACCAAACGCATCGCCATGGTGTTTCAGAAGTTCGCCCTGATGCCGTGGCTGACGGTGCGCGAAAACATCAGTTTCGGTCTGGAAATGCAGGGCCGCCCTGAGAAAGAACGCCGCAAGCTGGTCGACGACAAGCTCGAACTGGTCGGCCTGACCCAATGGCGCAACAAGAAGCCCGATGAACTCTCCGGCGGCATGCAGCAGCGTGTGGGCCTGGCCCGGGCGCTGGCGATGGACGCCGACATTCTGTTGATGGACGAACCGTTCTCGGCCCTCGACCCGCTGATCCGCCAGGGCCTGCAGGACGAACTGCTGGAGCTGCAACGCAAGCTGAGCAAGACCATCGTGTTCGTCAGTCACGACCTCGACGAGGCGCTCAAATTGGGTAGCCGCATCGCGATCATGAAGGACGGCCGGATCATCCAGTACAGCGTGCCGGAAGAGATCGTGCTGAACCCGGCGGACGACTATGTGCGCACCTTCGTCGCCCACACCAACCCGCTCAACGTACTCTGCGGCCGCAGCCTGATGCGCACACTGGACAACTGCAAACGCATCAACGGTTCGGTGTGTCTGGATCCGGGTGGCGACTCGTGGCTGGACCTGGCTGAAGGCAACACCATCAAGGGTGCACGGCAGAACGGTTCGGTGCTGAACCTGCAGAACTGGGCACCGGGGCAAGCGGTGGAAGGGCTGGAGCGTAAACCGACTCTGGTGGACTCGAACATCGGCATGCGTGACGCGTTGCAGATTCGCTACCAGACCGGCAACAAACTGGTGCTGCACGACAACAATCATGTGGTGGGGATCTTGGGCGACAGCGAGCTGTATCACGCGTTGCTGGGCAAGAACCTGGGGTAAGAACCCCAGATACAAAAACGCCGCGAGAGGATCGCGGCGTTTTTGTTTATCGGGATATCGGGGCAAGCAGCTTTGCGGCTGAGGCCCCCTTCGCGAGCAAGCCCGCTCCCACCTTGGAATGCATTTCAACTGTGGGAGCGGGCTTGCTCGCGAAGAAGGCGGCGCGGTGCTTCAGACAGAAACACCGCACCACCTACAACTCAGCTGTAAACCCGGCCAAGGAGCTGCCGATGGCTTTCAAACTGATCGAGCACATCGCGAGTGATCTGATCCTGCGTGAAGCCCATCAGGTCGTAATCCTGGCTGCCGTTGTGCAGGTACACCTCGGCGCGGTAGTAACGCTGACGCGCTTCATCGGACTGGGCCGATTCGGTCGGGGTCGCCAGGTAGCCGTCCAGGCTGACTTCGTAGACGAAAGGGTTGCCCTCTTCCATCTCGACGCGCACGCCCATGCAGCGTTTGGATTTACCCAGCAACGTTTGCACTTCCAGACCCTGCGCACGCATCTGCGCCGTCGCATCTTCCAGCGCCGGGCTGACTTGCTTGTCCATGAAACGCTGCACCACCGATTGGCTCGGTTGCAGATCCAGCTGAGTCAGGCGCTCACTGAAGCCACGACGACCGCGTTCAGCCAGTTGCGCCTGCTCCTGTTCGATCTGCACGTCCTGGCGCATCGCCTTGTGCAGGCCGAACATGAAGAACACCAACACCACCGAGAACGGCAGACCGGCCAGCACCACCATGGTTTGCATGGCTTCGAAGTTACCGGCAAACAGCAGACCGATGGTCACCAGCGTGATCACCACCGACCAGAAGATCCGCAGCCAGTGCGGCGCATCTTCGTCAACGTTGCCGCCCTTGCAGGACAGATTCGCCATCATCACCGCGCCGGAGTCGGCCGGGGTCAGGAACAGCACGAAGCCAACAAAGATCGACACACCGATGACGACTTTCGACGCCGGGTAGTGTTCAAGCAATTGATAAATCGCCATCGACGGCTGTTCCAGCGCCGTCTTGCCAAGCTCCACCGCCCCCTGGTTCATCACCAGATCCAGTGCCGAGTTACCGAAGATCGACAGCCAGGCCAACGTGAAGCCCAGCGGAATCAGCAGCACGCCAGCGACCAGTTCACGCACGGTACGACCACGGGAAATACGCGCGATGAACATGCCTACGAATGGTGCCCAGGAAATCCACCACGCCCAGTAGAACAGAGTCCACAGGCCCAGCCAGCGATCCGACTTGGCGCTGTCGCCTTCATAGACGTACAGATCGAATGTCTTCAGTACCACGCCATTGAGGTAGTCGCCGATGTTCTGCACGAAGCCGTTGAGCAGGTGCAGGGTCGGACCGAACAGCAGCACGAAAATCAACAGACCGCTGAAGAGTACGATGTTCAGGTTGGACAGACGACGGATGCCGTTTTCCACACCGGACACCGCAGCGATGGTCGCTACAGTGCTCATCACGATGATCACGATCAGCAGGTTGGTGTTGCTGTGTTCCATGCCGAACAGGTTTTCCAGGCCCGAGGACACTTGCAGCGAGCCGATCCCCAGGTTGGTCACCAGACCCAGCAGGGTCACGAACATGCCGAAGCCGTCCACTGCGTGACCGGCAGCGCCTTTGACCCAACGCTCGCCAACCAGCGGATACAGCGCCGAACGCAGTGCCAGCGGTTGGTTGTGACGATAGGCAAAGTACGCAACAGCCAGGCCGACCAGCGCGTAGATCGCCCAGCCGTGCAGGCCCCAGTGCAGGAATGTCAGCTGCACCGCCTGACGCGCGGCCATGTTGGTGGCCGATGCGCCTTCCGGCGGATTGAAGTAGTGGTCCAGTGGCTCGGAGGCACCGAAGTACAGCAGCGAAATACCGATACCCGACGAGAACAGCATCCCCGCCCAGGCACCGTAACTGAAATCCGGGGTGTCATCCTTGCTGCCCAGTTTGAGTTTGCCGTACGAGGAAAACGCCAGGCCGACGACAAATACCAGGTAGGCGGCAATCACCACCATGTAGTACCAGCCGAAGCTGCGCGACAACCAGGCCTGAGCGATACCCAACAGTCTGCCGGCCTCTTGCGGGGCGATAATCAGAATGGCGGTCAACAACAGAATCAGCGCGGTAGAGGTGTAAAACACCCAACCGTTGACCGTCACCTTCTCGGGCGGGGTCTTTATAAGCGAGGCAGAACTCATGGCACAAATGCTCCAGGCAGTGCGAGAGAAGAACACAAGGCAACACGGAACCCGACCAATCGGTTAGTTGGCAGCCGACCGGCGGGTGATATAAAGACACCCCGAAAAAAGCCCGAACCTGCCGAAATGGCGCTACGAATCGCATTCGTGGCCGAGGTCCGGACGTTCATCCGAAACCTGGCCCTGAGCGTCTTGCCCATTCAACACGTCCATCGAACCGCGAACCGCGCCATGCCCCACGCAGGTTTCAAGCATTTTCGGATGTCGGTTTATCGCCATTTACATGTAGGAAATATCTGTAAGCAGCGACGATTTGTCGCAGATCTTATTCTTTGTTGATTGAACGTTCAATCAAAACAAAATAGACTGGCCCTCAATCCGACAGCCGTTTTTCGTCTGCCGGAAGGCCTAAGGAGATGTGCAAGATGCCCAAGGTCGGTATGCAACCCATCCGCCGCCAACAATTGATCGAAGCCACGCTGCAAGCGGTCGATCAGGTCGGTATGGGGGACGCCAGCATTGCGCTGATCGCCCGTTTGGCCGGTGTCTCGAATGGCATCATCAGTCATTACTTTCAGGACAAGAACGGCCTGATTGCCGCCACGATGCGGTATCTGATGAACGTCCTCAGCGAGAACGTCACCGCGCGCCGTCAGGCGCTGGCAGACAGCAGCCCACGGGCGCATCTGCAGGTGATCATCGAAGGCAACTTCGACGCCAGCCAGGTCAATGGCCCGGCAATGAAAACCTGGCTGGCCTTCTGGGCCACCAGCATGCACCAGCCGTCTTTGCACAGGTTGCAGCGGATCAACGATCACCGTCTGTATTCCAACCTGTGCTGCGAGTTCCGCCGTGTGTTGCCGCTCGAAGATGCGCGCAGCGCAGCGCGTGGACTGGCAGCGTTGATTGACGGCTTGTGGTTGCGCGGCGCGCTGTCGGGAGACGCTTTCGACACCGCGCAGGCGCAACAGATCGCTTACGAATACATGGATTTCCAATTGGCCAAGCAGGTGAGCTAGAGCACACAGAAAACGCTCGGCCCCTGAACCGCCACCGCAGCACCACCGCGGTGGTCAACGCCAACCACTAATGCACTTGCGAGGACACTATGGCCCGTTTCGAACTGCAAAAACTTTACATCGATGGCGCGTACTCCGACGCTGGCAGCGATGCCACCTTCGAAGCCATCAACCCGGCGAACGGTGAAGTCCTCGCCCAAGTGCAACGTGCGACCAAGGAAGACGTCGAGCGTGCTGTGGTCAGCGCTGAAAAAGGCCAGAAAATCTGGGCTGCGATGACCGCCATGGAGCGTTCGCGCATCCTGCGTCGCGCCGTCGATATCCTGCGCGAGCGCAACGATGAACTGGCTGCTCTGGAAACCCTGGACACCGGTAAAGCCTTCTCCGAAACCAAATACGTCGACATCGTTACCGGCGCCGACGTGCTGGAATACTACGCAGGCCTGGTGCCAGCGATCGAAGGCGAGCAGATCCCGCTGCGTGATACCGCTTTCGTCTACACCCGTCGCGAGCCGCTGGGCGTGGTTGCCGGTATCGGCGCATGGAACTACCCGATCCAGATCGCGCTGTGGAAATCCGCGCCAGCCCTGGCCGCCGGTAACGCGATGATCTTCAAGCCAAGCGAAGTCACCTCGCTGACCACCCTGAAACTGGCCGAGATCTACACCGAAGCCGGCGTGCCAAACGGCGTGTTCAACGTGCTGACCGGCAGCGGCCGTGAAGTCGGCACTTGGCTGACCGAGCACCCGCGCATCGAAAAAATCTCCTTCACCGGCGGCACCGACACCGGCAAGAAGGTCATGGCCAGCGCTTCGGCCTCGTCGCTCAAAGACGTGACCATGGAACTGGGCGGCAAGTCCCCGCTGATCATCTGCGACGACGCCGATCTGGATCGCGCCGCCGACACCGCGATGATGGCCAACTTCTACAGCTCCGGTCAGGTCTGCACCAACGGTACTCGCGTGTTCGTACCGAGCCACCTGAAAGCCGCTTTCGAAGCCAAGATCGTCGAGCGCGTAGCGCGCATCCGCATCGGCAACCCGGAAGACGAAAACACCAACTTCGGCCCGCTGGTCAGCTTCCCGCACATGGAAAGCGTGCTGGGTTACATCGCCAAGGGTAAAGAAGAAGGTGCTCGCGTGCTGTGCGGCGGCGAGCGTCTGACCGACGGCGAATTCGCCAAAGGCGCATTTGTGGCTCCGACCGTGTTCACCGACTGCACCGACGACATGACTATCGTCCGTGAAGAAATCTTTGGCCCGGTCATGGCGATCCTCTCCTACGAGACCGAAGAAGAAGTGATCCGTCGTGCCAACGACACCGACTTCGGCCTGGCCGCCGGTATCGTCACCAAAGACCTGAACCGCGCGCACCGCGTGATTCATCAACTGGAAGCCGGTATCTGCTGGATCAACGCCTGGGGCGAGTCCGACGCAAAAATGCCGGTGGGCGGTTACAAACAGTCGGGCGTGGGCCGTGAGAACGGCATCAGCTCGCTGAACAACTTCACCCGCATCAAATCGGTACAGGTCGAGCTGGGCGATTACGTCTCGGTGTTCTAAGACCCGGGTTTTGTATTGCTCGCGAGGCCGCCTTCGCGAGCAAGCCCGCTCCCACATTGAAATAATGTCTCCTGTGGGAGCGAGCCTGCTCGCGAATCGAGTGCAAAGCACTCGGCAGGCCTGACCTGACCACATCTAAAGAGGGTGCATTCAATGTCCCAAGAATTCGATTACATCATCATCGGTGCCGGCTCGGCCGGTAACACCCTGGCGACCCGTCTGACTGAAGATGAAGGCGTCACCGTTCTGCTGCTCGAAGCAGGCGGCCCGGACTACCGCTTCGACTTCCGCACACAAATGCCGGCCGCATTGGCGTTCCCGCTGCAGGGTCGTCGCTACAACTGGGCGTACGAAACCGATCCGGAGCCGCACATGGACGGTCGCCGGATGGAATGCGGTCGCGGCAAAGGCCTCGGCGGTTCCTCGCTGATCAACGGCATGTGCTACATCCGCGGCAACGCGATGGACTACGACGGCTGGGCAAAACTGCCAGGTCTGGAAGACTGGTCGTACCTCGACTGCCTGCCGTACTTCCGCAAAGCGGAAACCCGCGACATCGGCCCGAACGACTACCACGGTGGCGACGGTCCGGTCAGCGTGACCACGCCGAAGGCTGGCAACAACCCGCTGTTCCACGCCATGGTTGAAGCCGGCGTGCAGGCCGGTTACCCGCGTACCGAAGACTTGAACGGCTACCAGCAGGAAGGTTTCGGCCCGATGGACCGCACCGTGACGCCCAAAGGCCGTCGTGCTTCCACCGCCCGTGGCTACCTCGACACCGCCAAGAAGCGTTCGACCCTGACCATCGTCACTCACGCCCTGACCGACAAGATTTTGTTCGAAGGCAAGCGTGCCGTCGGCGTGCGTTACCTGGTCGGCTCGGCGGAAGAGCGCGTTGAAGTCAAAGCGCGCAAAGAAGTGCTGCTGTGCTCCGGCGCCATCGCTTCGCCGCAAATTCTGCAACGCTCCGGCGTAGGCCCGGCGAAACTGCTGGAAAGCCTCGACATCCCGGTGGTTCACGACCTGCCAGGCGTTGGTGAAAACCTGCAGGACCACCTTGAGCTGTACCTGCAATACGCGTGCACCCAGCCCGTTTCGCTGTACCCGTCGCTGCTCTGGTACAACCAGCCGGCCATCGGTGCCGAGTGGCTGTTCAACGGCACCGGCATCGGCGCCAGCAACCAGTTCGAAGCCGGCGGTTTCATCCGTACGCGTGAAGAGTTCGAATGGCCGAACATCCAGTACCACTTCCTGCCGGTCGCGATTAACTACAACGGCAGCAACGGTGTGAAAGAGCACGGTTTCCAGGCGCACATGGGTTCCATGCGTTCGCCAAGCCGTGGTCGCATCCAGGCCAAGTCGAAAGACCCGCGCCAGCACCCGAGCATCCTGTTCAACTACATGGCCACCGAGCAGGACTGGCAGGAATTCCGTGACGGCATCCGCCTGACTCGCGAAATCATGCAACAGCCGGCACTGGACGCCTTCCGTGGCCGCGAAATCAGCCCGGGCATCGAAGTGCAAACCGATGAACAGCTGGACAAGTTCATCCGCGAGCACGCCGAAACCGCGTTCCACCCGTCCTGCTCGTGCAAGATGGGCACCGACGACATGGCGGTAGTGGATGGCGAAGGCCGCGTGCACGGCATGCAAAGCCTGCGTGTGGTCGATGCCTCTATCATGCCGATCATCACCACCGGCAACCTCAACGCGCCAACGATCATGATCGCCGAGAAAATCGCCGACAAGATCCGTGGCCGCAAGCCACTGCCGCGTAGCAACGCTGCCTATTACGTCGCTGGCGGTGCGCCGGTGAAGGGCAAGCCAATGCGTGATATCACGCCTGTTGCTCAGTAATTCAGCAACACCGCGTCAAGGCTGCTCGCGAGCAGGCCCTTGAGTAATACCGAGGCGCGGCCTTCGCGAGCAGGCTCGCTCCCACATTGGTTTTTGGGTGCTCACAGATTTTGTGTTCACTGGAGATCCATTGTGGGAGCGAGCCTGCTCGCGAAGGGGCCTCACATTCAGCACAAATCCCTCTGCTTCAAGTAAATCCTCCTACACCCCCTCTTCACTTGATCCTACCCCCACGCAGGCCTACTCTAGTCCTCGCGCAATCGTTTCACCCCTCCCCGCCGAATCGCCTCACCCCGCAACTCCATAACAAGGAGGTTCCCGAATGTTCGATTTCCACCCCCAGCTCAAGCAGCGCTTCGCTGCCTTGCGCACGGGCGCCGAGTTTTTTTCCCTGCGGTATGTACGCGAGTCCGGCCAGTACCTGTCGGTGCGCAAGAACGTCGCCGAGCCGCCGAGCCTGAGCCGTGACGAAGGCGCGATGCTCACCGTGCGGGTCAACGGTGTCGAGGCTTACGCCGCCACCAACGACCTGTCGCAGCAAGGCCTGCAAACCGCCCTTGAACGCGCCGAACAGCAGGCCCGGCGACTCAAGCCACACGCCTTGCTCGACCTGCGTGATCAGCCGGTGTCGAGCGACCGCGCTGATTACTTTTCGCCCAATTTTGCGCAACCCTTCCCGTCCCTGAGCGAATGCTTCGAGCTGCTCGGCGCGGAGTCCGCCTCGGTGCCAAAGGATGAGCGCCTGGTGAATTGGGAAGCGAGCATCGGCATCACTCACGTCGAGCAGATCTACCTGAGCAGCGCCGGCGCCGAATTGCGCCAGGCCCAGCGCTTCGTCTACCCGGGTCTCGACGTCACTGCCTACGACGGCAACGACAGCCAGACCCGCAGCCTCGGCCGCGAGAACTTCGGCCAGCAGGGTGGCGCGGACGTGATCAGCCGTTGCGGCCTGGTCGGCGCCGGCCCGCAGGTGGCCGATCAGGCTCTGCAACTGCTGCTCGCACCGAACACCCCGCAAGGTCCGCGCGACCTGTTGCTGATGCCTGACCAGATGATGCTGCAGATCCACGAGTCCATCGGGCACCCGCTGGAGCTCGACCGCATCCTCGGTGACGAGCGTAATTACGCCGGCACCAGCTTCGTCAAAACCAGCGACTTCGGCAGCCTGCAATACGGCTCGAAGCTGCTCAACGTGACCTTCGATCCAGACATTCCCGAAGAGCTGGCGAGTTACGGCCACGATGACGACGGTACAAAAGCCAGCAAGCAGTTCCTGATTCGCGAAGGCTTGCTGCTGCGGCCATTGGGCGGCGCGCTGTCGCAGTTCCGCGCCGGTCTCGACGGTGTTGCCAACAGTCGCGCCTGTGGCTGGAACCGGCCGCCGATCGACCGCATGGCCAACCTCAACATCGAGCCGGGCGATCAGTCGCTGACGCAACTGATCAGCGGCATCGAGCACGGCATTCTGATGAGCACCAACCGCTCGTGGTCGATTGACGATGCACGCAACAAATTCCAGTTCGGTTGCGAGTGGGGTCAGTTGATCGAGAACGGTGAACTTAAAGGTGTGGTGAAAAATCCGAACTACCGGGGCATTTCCGCGCACTTCTGGAAGAGTCTGCGCGCGGTCGGCGATGCCGGCACCCGTATGGTGCTGGGCACGCCAAACTGCGGCAAGGGCGAGCCGAACCAGGTGATCCGCGTCGGCCACGCTTCGCCGGCCTGCGTATTCAGCAACGTTGATGTGTTTGGGGGAGACGCCTGATGAGCATTTCGAAGAGTCAGTCCGACGCCTTCAAGGTCATGGTCAATTGGCTGCGCGACAGTGTGCGCGAGCCGGAACAATTCACCCTCAGCTATGCCGCCGAATCCTCGGCATTCGTGCGGTTCAACCACGCCAAGGTGCGTCAGGCCGGTCAGGTGCAACAGGCCGATGTCGGGCTGAAGCTGATCAATGACGGCCGCCACGCCGACCTGCACATCACCCTCTCCGGTGATCAGGAAGCCGACCTGCAACGCCTCGCCGAAGGCCTGCAACAACTGCGCGAAACCTTGCCGCTGTTGCCGCAGGATCCGTACCTGCTGCTCAACCACAACGGCTGGCAGAGCAACAACGTGCAGGAACATCCGCTGCCGGACACCGAACAGGTGGTCGAGGAGATCTGCGCCGCCGCTGAAGGTCTGGATCTGGTCGGCTTCTATGCCGCTGGCCCGATCAGCCGTGGATTCGCCAGCTCTTCGGGGGCGTTTGGCTGGCATCAGGCCAACAGCTTCAACTTCGACTTCAGCCTGTTCCACGAGAACGGCGAAGCAGTAAAAGCCAGCTATGCCGGCCACGAATGGAGCAGCGAAGGCTTCGCCCGCCGCTTCCAGCAGGCGCGCGAGCAACTGGCGTTTCTCGGTCGTCCACTGCGCACGCTGGCACCGGGGCAATACCGGGCGTATCTGGCCCCGGCCGCGCTGGAAGAAATCATGGGCATGCTGAGCTGGGGCGGGTTCTCCGCGCAGTCGATCGCCAGCAAGAGCAGCCCGCTGCAGAAACTGTATGTCGGCGATCAGGCGTTCAGTCCGCTGGTTTCGCTGGATGAGCAAGTCAGCGGCTCGCTGAGCCCGGCGTTTTCCGGCGAAGGGTATCCGCGCAGCGATCTGCGCCTGGTCATCGAAGGCAAAGCCGGCGATCAACTGGTCGGCTCACGCAGTGCCGCCGAATACGGCCTGACCGCCAACGGCGCCAGCGGTGGCGAATCGCCGAGCGCGCTGAGCATGGCGGCCGGGAGTCTGTCGCAGGCCGATATTCTCAAGCAGCTGGGCACCGGGCTGTACATCAGCAACCTGTGGTACCTGAACTTCTCCGATCAGCCGGCAGCACGCCTGACCGGCATGACCCGGTTTGCAACGTTCTGGGTCGAGAACGGCGAGATTCAGGCGCCGGTCAGCACCATGCGTTTTGACGACAGCGCCTACAGCCTGCTGGGTTCGCAGCTGGAAGCACTGACCGCCGAACGCGAGTTGCTGTTGTCGGCGAGCACGTACAGCCAGCGCAATACCTCGTCGGCATTGTTGCCGGGGGCGCTGGTGAGCCGTTTGACCTTGACCCTGTAAGACCAGGATCTCCAGAACACTGGAGATCTACTGTGGGAGCGGGCTTGCTCGCGAAGGCGTCGTGTCAGTCACCAACAACATCGACTGATTCACCGCATTCGCGAGCAAGCCCGCTCCCACCAAAAGCCTGTGCATTAACCCCAAACACAAGAGGTTCCATGCCCACTCGCCCGCCTCTCGACGCCATCACCGCCCGCTGGTTGCCGTGGGTCGTCGCCATCGCTTTCTTCATGCAGTCCCTCGACGGGACCATCCTCAACACCGCCCTGCCGGCCATGGCCCGGGATCTGGCCGAAAACCCGTTGCGCATGCAAGGCGTAGTCATCGCCTACATGCTCACCGTGGCGCTGCTGATTCCGGCCTCGGGCTGGATCGCCGACCGCTTCGGCACCAAGAAGATCTTCTTCGGCGCGATCCTGCTGTTCAGTTTCGGCTCGCTGCTCTGCGCCTTGTCCAGCAGCCTGACCATGCTGGTCGGCGCGCGGGTGATTCAAGGCCTGGGCGGTGCGCTGATGCTGCCGGTCGGACGCTTGGTGGTGCTGCGCGCCTACCCGCGCTCGGAACTGGTGCGGATTATGGGTTTCATCACCATTCCCGGCCTGCTCGGTCCGTTGATCGGCCCGACCATGGGCGGCTGGATGGTGCAATACCTGACGTGGCACTGGATTTTCCTGATCAACCTGCCGGTTGGCGTGCTCGGCTGCTACGCAGTGTGGAAATTCATTCCCGACCTGCGCGGCACTGAACGCACGCGTTTCGACAGCCTCGGTTTCCTGTTGTTTGGCGCGGCGATGATCCTGATCACCATCGCCATGGAAGGCCTTGGCGAACTGCACCTGCCGCACCTGCGGGTGATGTTGCTGCTGTTCGGCGGCCTGGCCTGTCTGGCGGCGTACTGGCTGCGCGCCGGGCACGTCGAAAATCCGCTGTTCGCCCCGTCGCTGTTCAAGACCCGGACCTTTGCCGTCGGCATTCTCGGCAACCTGTTCGCCCGTCTGGGCAGCGGCGCTCTGCCGTTCCTGGTGCCGTTGTTGCTGCAAGTGGCGCTGGGTTATTCGCCGTCGCAAGCGGGGATGAGCATGCTGCCGCTGGCCGCTGCGGCGATGTTTGCCAAGTGGATGGCGCGTCCGCTCATCGAACGCCTCGGTTATCGCATCGTGCTCACCGGCAACACCCTCGCGCTGGGGATCATGCTGGCGAGCATGGGCCTGGTCAGCGAGCAGACCCCGTACTGGCTGTTGCTGTGCCTGCTGGCGATTCTCGGCGCGATCAACTCGCTGCAATTCACCGCAATGAACACCGTGACCCTGATCGACCTCGATGACGCCAGCGCCAGCAGCGGCAACAGCCTGCTGTCGGTGGTGGCGCAATTGTCGCTAAGTCTGGGGGTGGCCTGCGCCGGTGCCTTGCTCGGCGGCTTCACGGCGCAGATCGGCAATGATGGGGTGGAAACCGTGCTGGGCGCGTTCCAGCTGACCTTCGTCACCGTCGGGATCATGGCGATGCTGGCCGCGACGATCTTCTCGCAACTGTCGAAAGAGGACGGCCGTCGGGCCAAGCGCCCGGAAGAACACATCGAACATTAATCACTGTTCGTCCAGAACTTTCGAGGAAAGTGGCACGGGGCTGCTACACTGCGCGACATTTTGTTTTGCAGGCCAGTCCCGTGACCACCATCGCCACCGCTTTTAATACTCTGCCGCTGTCCGCCGCCATGCTGGCTAACCTCGAATCCCTCGGTTATGCCCAGATGACGCCGATCCAGGCGCAGAGCTTGCCGGTGATCCTCAAGGGGATGGACCTGATCGCCCAGGCCAAGACCGGCAGCGGCAAGACCGCCGCATTCGGCATCGGCCTGCTGAACCCGATCAACCCGCGCTACTTCGGTTGCCAGGCGCTGGTGATCTGTCCGACCCGTGAGCTGGCCGACCAGGTCGCCAAGGAAGTCCGTCGTCTGGCCCGCGCCGAAGACAACATCAAGGTCCTGACCCTGTGCGGCGGCGTGTCGTTCGGCCCGCAGATCGCTTCGCTGGAGCACGGCGCACACATCATCGTCGGCACTCCCGGGCGCATCCAGCAACACCTGCGCAAGGGTTCGCTGGTGCTCGACGGCTTGAACACGCTGATCCTCGACGAAGCCGACCGCATGCTCGACATGGGTTTCTACGATGCCATCGAAGACATCATCGAGCAGACCCCGGCGCGCCGTCAGACCTTGCTGTTCTCTGCCACTTACCCGGTGGGCATCAAGCAACTGGCCTCGAAATTCATGCGTGACCCGCAAACGGTGAAAGCCGAAGCGTTCCACGACGACACGCAGATCGAACAGCGCTTCTACGAGATCTCCCCGGAAGAGCGCATGAGCGCCGTGACCAAGGTCCTGCACCACTTCCGTCCGGCCTCCACCGTGGCGTTCTGCTTCACCAAGCAGCAAGTGCAGGAAACCGTCGATCACCTGACCTCCAAAGGCATTTCCGCCGTCGGCCTGCACGGCGATCTGGAACAGCGTGACCGCGATCAGGTGCTGGCGATGTTCGCCAACCGCAGTACTTCGGTACTGGTCGCCACCGACGTCGCCGCCCGTGGCCTGGACATCGATGCGCTGGACATGGTGATCAACGTCGAACTGGCTCGCGATTCGGAAATTCACATTCACCGCGTTGGCCGTACCGGTCGCGCTGGCGAGAAAGGCATCGCGGTCAGCCTCGTTGCACCGTCCGAAGCCCATCGCGCGCAAGCCATCGAACAACTGCAAAAAGCCCCGCTGAACTGGGATCAGGTGGACAACCTCAAGTCCCAGGGCGGCGCCCCGCTGCAACCACCGATGAGCACGCTGTGCATCGCCGGCGGGCGTAAAGACAAGGTGCGTCCGGGCGATATCCTCGGCGCACTGACTGGCGACGCCGGCATCCCGGGCGCCCAGGTGGGCAAGATCGCGATCTTCGACTTCCAGTCCTATGTGGCGGTTGAACGCACCGTGGTCATGCAGGCGCTGCAGCGTTTGAACAACGGCAAGATCAAGGGCCGTTCGTTGCGCGTGCGTGTTTTGTAACTGATCCTCCATTCAAAGGAGATCCCCTGTGGGAGCGGGCTTGCTCGCGAAAGCGGTGTTTCAGGCGACTTTTGTGTCAACTGACACACCGTCTTCGCGAGCAAGCCCGCTCCCACAGTTTGTTTTGTAGCGATCCACCAAGAGGACACCGTTTTGCGCTCTACCGAAGTCGTGATCATTGGCGCTGGCGCCGCAGGGTTGATGTGTGCACTGACCGCCGCCGGGCGTGGGCGTGAAGTGTTGCTGCTTGATCATGCGAACAAGGCCGGCAAGAAAATCCTGATGTCCGGCGGTGGCCGCTGCAATTTCACCAACATGTACACCGAGCCGGGCAATTTTCTCTCGCATAACCCGCATTTCTGCAAATCCGCACTGGCGCGCTACACCCAGTGGGATTTCATCGGCATGGTCGCCAAGCATGGCGTGCCGTACCACGAGAAGAAACTCGGCCAGCTGTTCTGCGATAACAAATCCAGCGACATCCTCGGCATGCTGCTCGAGGAGTGCGATCAGGTCGGCGTCGAGCTGCACCTGGACACCTCGATCCAGACCATCGAGAAGGTCGAAAACGGTTACCTGCTCGACACCACCCTCGGCCAGCTCCAGTGCCAGTCGCTGGTGATCGCCACCGGCGGGCTGTCGATCCCGACGCTGGGCGCCACCGGTTTCGGTTATCAGGTGGCCAAGCAGTTCGGCCATGAACTGCTGCCAACCCGCGCCGGCCTGGTGCCGTTCACCATCACCGATCAACTCAAGGAACTGTGCACCGAGCTGTCCGGGACGTCGGTGGATTGCCTGGTCAGCTGCAACGAGCAGAGCTTCCGCGAAAACATCCTGTTCACTCACCGTGGCCTCAGCGGCCCGGCGATTTTGCAGATATCGTCGTTCTGGGAACCGGGCGACACCGTGGAGATCAACCTGCTGCCAGACCACGACACGGCGACATGGCTGCAACAGCAAGTGGCCGAACGCCCGAACAGCGAGCTGAAAACCCTGCTCGGCGAAATCTTTACCAAGAAGATGGCCAACCTGCTGGCGGACAGCTGGTTCGTTTCCAAACCGATGAAGCAGTACACCCACGCCGAACTGGCGCAGATCGCCGACAAGCTGGGCAGCTGGAAAGTCGTCCCGGCCGGCACCGAAGGCTATCGCACCGCCGAGGTCACCCTGGGTGGCGTCGATACCCGCGAAGTGTCGTCCAAGACCATGGAGTCGCTGAAAAGTCCGGGGCTGTATTTCGTTGGCGAAGTGCTCGATGTCACTGGTCACCTCGGCGGTTTCAACTTCCAGTGGGCCTGGGCCTCGGGTTACGCCGCCGCGCAGTACGTCTGATACCACGCAAATCAAAACGGTGGGAGCGGGCTTGCTCGCGAATGCGCTGGGTCAGTCGACATCAATGTTGAAGACGCCCCGCTTTCGGGAGCCAGCCCCCTCACACAGTGGTTATGCGTGATGCAGTAAGGAACACTTTTTGCTGTCAGATGTGATCGGCGCCATTGCGTCGGCGTCATTACTGGCTCAATTTAGCGGCATCGCCTCGGAAGGCCTTCGCACTTCATGTCCTCGACCTCGTTTCGTCAGTCTTTGCGGCGCCTGTGGGCGCTGGATAAATTCAGCTACAGCGTGCGGGTGTTCATCGCCCTGACCGGCAGCATGGCACTGTGTTGGTATCAGGATGAAATGGGCCTGTTGATCCCGTTGTTCCTGGGAATTATCGCCAGCGCCCTGGCCGAGACCGACGACAGTTGGCAGGGCCGTCTCAACGCACTGGCGGTAACACTGGTGTGTTTCAGTATCGCCGCGCTGTCGGTGGAACTGCTCTTCCCCTACCCCATCGTGTTTGCCATCGCCCTGGCATTGGCCAGCTTCGGCCTGACCATGCTCGGTGCGCTCGGCGAGCGCTATGGCGCGATCGCGTCGGCGACGTTGATTCTGTCGGTGTACACCATGATCGGTGTTGATCAGCGCGGTGGCGCCGTCACCGATTTCTGGCACGAACCGATGCTGCTGGTGGCCGGCGCCGCGTGGTACGGCTTGCTCTCGGTGTTGTGGCAGGCGATGTTTTCCAACCAGCCGGTGCAGCAGAGTCTGGCCCGGTTGTTCCGCGAACTGGGTTTCTATCTGAAGCTCAAGGCATCGCTGTTCGAGCCGATCCGCCAACTGGATGTCGAAGCGCGGCGGCTGGAGCTGGCGCAGCAGAACGGTCGGGTGGTAGCGGCGCTGAACAGCGCCAAGGAAATCATTCTGCACCGGGTCGGCAACGGGCGTCCGGGCTCGAAAGTCAGCCGCTATCTGAAGCTGTACTTCCTCGCTCAGGACATCCACGAACGCGCCAGCTCGTCACACTATCCGTACAACGCGCTGGCTGATGCGTTCTTCCACAGCGACGTGCTCTTTCGCTGCCAGCGCTTGCTGCGCCAGCAGGGCAAGGCCTGCCGGGCACTGGCCGAATCGATCCAGATGCGCCAGCCGTTCATCTACGACGCCAGTTTTGCCGAAGCGCTGACTGACCTCGACGCCTCCCTCGAACACCTGCGCATCCAGAGCAACCCGGCGTGGCGCGGCCTGCTGCGCTCGCTGCGCGCACTGGCGGCCAACCTCGGTACCCTCGACCGCTTGCTCAGCGACGCGAGCAACCCGGATGCCCTGGCGGACGCCACCGACAGCAGCCTGCTCGACCGCTCGCCGCGCAACCTCAAGGACGTGTGGATTCGCCTGCGCACCCAACTGACACCGACCTCCCTGCTGTTCCGCCATGCCCTGCGCCTGCCGTTGGCGTTGAGTATCGGCTACGGCATGGTGCACTTGATTCACCCCTCGCAAGGTTACTGGATCATCCTCACCACGCTGTTCGTCTGCCAACCGAACTACGGCGCGACCCGGCGCAAGCTCGGCCAGCGGATTCTCGGCACCGCCATCGGCCTGACCGTGGCGTGGGCGCTGTTCGATCTGTTTCCCAGCCCGCTGGTGCAGTCGTGCTTCGCCATCGCCGCCGGGGTGGTGTTCTTTACCAACCGTACTACGCGTTACACCGTGGCGACGGCAGCCATCACGATCATGGTGCTGTTCTGCTTCAACCAGATCGGCGATGGCTATGGGCTGTTCCTGCCGCGCCTGTTCGATACCTTGCTCGGCAGCCTGATCGCCGGCCTTACGGTGATCTTGTTCCTGCCCGACTGGCAGGGTCGGCGCCTGAACAAGGTGCTGGCCAACACCCTGACCTGCAACAGCATCTACCTGCGCCAGATCATGCAGCAATACGCCGCCGGCAAGAGCGACGACCTCGCTTACCGCCTGGCCCGGCGCAACGCGCACAACGCCGACGCGGCACTGTCGACGACGCTGGCGAACATGCTGATGGAGCCGGGGCATTTCCGTAAGGAAGCGGATGTCGGTTTCCGCTTCCTGGTGCTCTCACACACTCTGCTCAGTTACTTGTCCGGGCTGGGCGCGCACCGCGAGACCCAGCTGCCGGCGGAAGTCCGTGAACAGCTGATCGACGGCGCCGGGGTGAAACTGGCCGCCAGCATCGACGAAATCGCCCAAGGCCTGGCGAACAAGCAGCCGATAGCGATTCAGAGCGATGAAGAGGAAGCACTGGCCAATGAGCTGGAGCAGATGGCCGACGAGATCGATGAGGGACAGCGTCTGGTGCAGACACAACTGGCGCTGATCTGCCGGCAGCTGGGGCCGTTGCGTACGTTGGCGGCACACTTGATCAAGGACACCAGCGAGGTTGGCGCTGGCTGAAAGGGCGCCTTCGCGAGCAAGCCCGCTCCCACAGGGGAACGCACTCCAAAGGTGGGAGCGGGCTTGCTCGCGAAGGGCCATCAGCCACACAACAATTTTCAGATCACCCCCAACAGCCCATGCCCCCCACAGGGCAACGCACTCCAAGGTGGGAGCGGGCTTGCTCGCGAAGGGGCCATCAGCCACACAGCAGTTTGCGGATCAGCCCCTACATCCCATGCTGCCGCATCAACCGGTCATAACTGCCATCCGCCTTCATCGCCGCAATCGCCTTATCAAACCCCGCCACGATCTGCTCATGCTCAGGATTCTTCAGACTCACCAGAATGTGCAGGCTGTTCTCGCTCAGCGGCTTGGGCAGGAACTCCACGGCGTTGCGCACCTTGGGTGATTCGCGCGCCAGGTAATACCGCGCCACGTATTCATCTTCCAGTGTCAACTTGACCCGATCCGCCGCCAGCATGCGCACTGCCATGGCGAAGTTGTGCACCGGGACTTTCTGCAGCGCGGTGTCGGCGTCGAACGCCTGTGAATAGGCATAGCCGCGCACCACCGCGATCGGATAGGTGTGCAGTTGCTCCAGGCTGCTGTAGTCCAGCGGTGTGTCCTTGCGCTTGAGAAAGCGGATGCGATTGAGCAGGTATTCACCAGAGAACTGGCCGAGTTTGGTGCGTTCGTCGTTGTACCAGGCGTTGACCAGCACGTCGTAACGCCCTTCGCCAACCCCCAGCAGCGCCCGCGCCCACGGCACCTGCTCATAGTCGCTGGCGTAGCCGGCCCGGGCCAATGCGGTGCTGACGATGTCAGTGGCCAGACCGCCGTTGACCAGCGTGTCGTCGGTAAAAGGCGGCCAGATATCAAACACCAGTCGCAACTTGTCCGCTGCGGCGGTTTGGGCCAGCAAGAGCAATCCGATCAAAGCAAAGGCTCGATGCAGTCGCGGCATGCTTGAAAATCCTTAGCGGGCAGGCTGCCCGGCGTGTTTTCCAGTCAAAACCCCAAGGCCCCTTACCGGCGAAACCCAGGCCCTAACAGTAGCTCATTGAAGCCCGTGCACAGCGCTTACCAGCAGATTACACAAAGCAGCCGCCATCGCGAGAAAGGAATGATGGCATTTTGACCTTTATCACAGACTCTTACGCCATACAGACATCTGAAGCCTGTGCGCTTAGTATCGGGCGACGGAGTTCAAGGAGCCGCAAGATGACAATAGAGTGGATCTGCAAGCATCACAGCGATCTGGGCAAAGAGCAGTTGTACGCACTGCTGAAGCTGCGCTCGGAGGTGTTCGTGGTCGAACAGAAATGCGCCTACCCGGACCTTGACGGTCAGGATCTGGATGGCGACACCCATCACTTGATGGGCTGGGAAGATGAGCAGTTGATCGCCTATCTGCGCCTGCTTGACCCCGAGTCCCAGGGCGGTGACGTGGTGATCGGCCGCGTGATCATCGCACCGCAGGGCCGGGGCAAAGGCCTGGGGCACACGATGATGGAACACGCGCTGAAACAGGCCGAGAAGCATTGGCCGCAGGTACCGATCTATCTGTCGGCGCAGGCGCATTTGCAGGGGTATTACGGCCGGTACGGCTTTGTCGTGGCGGGTGAGGAATACCTCGAGGATGACATTCCGCACATAGGGATGCGTCGTTCCTGAAGGCTCCTTCGCGAGCAGGCTCGCTCCCACATCTGGAATGCAATGCCCTGTGGGAGCGGGCTTGCTCGCGAAGGCGTCAACTCAGACAACGCAGGACTCAGGGATATTCCAGCACAGCCTTGATCTGCCGCAAATTGCGCTCGATCCACCCACGATCAATCGCCCCCCACTCGCGAATCCGATAGCGCCCGGCATGGTTGCGTGCGCCCTCTTCCTGCTCGAATTCACAGACGATATCCAGATCCACCAATGCGGCGATGATGTCCTGCGCCGTGCGCCGGGGCATGCCGGTGACCTCGGTCAGCGCCGGCACGCTGGCGGCCAGGCCGCTGTCGATCAGGTAGGCCACGTACAGGCGACGGTAGAAACTGCTTTTGGTCTTGCTGACGTCCATCCACCCGCTCCTTGATGCGGCTATTGCAGATCCCGCCACGTCAGGTACACCCGCAAGTCGAACTCGACCTGGTGATACCCCGGCAGCATGTGTTCACACAATTTATAGAAAGCCTTGTTGTGGTCCGACTCTTTGAAGTGCGCCAGCTCGTGCACAACGATCATCTTCAGAAACTCGGGCGCCGCGTCCTTGAACAGCGAAGCAATGCGAATCTCCTTCTTGGCCTTGAGCTTGCCGCCCTGTACCCGCGACACCGTGGTGTGCAGGCCCAGAGCGCGATGAGTCAGGTCGAGGCGGTTGTCGAACAGCACCTTGTCGATGGCCGGGGCGTTACGCAGGTATTCCTGCTTCAGGTCCAGCGCGTAGCTGTACAACGCCTTGTCGCTCTGCACATCGTGGCGCCCGGGATAGCGTTGGCTCAGGTAGTCACCCAGACGCTGTTCGGCGATCAGTTGGCGCACCTGATCCTGCAATTGCGCAGGATAGGCCTGGAGGTATTTCAACGCAGTCATGGACACGGCAACACGGTTCGAAAAGAGCGCCAGTGTAGCGAATTCAACCGGGCAGCGCGCTCCAGTCAAACGGCTCGGCAAAGCTTGCGACGGCATCGGCCATCATCGGCCGCGCTACCAGGAAGCCTTGCACGTATTCGCAACCATGGGCCTGCAGCCATTGGTACTGCTCAATGGTTTCCACACCTTCGGCGATCACCAGCAAACCATATTGTTTGCACAAACTGATCACTGTGCTCACCAGCGAGGCGTCCCGGGCCGAATCCGGCAGTCGGGCGATCAGGTGCCGATCAAGCTTGAGCGTATCGAGCTCAAGATCACGCAGATGTGCCAGCGAACATGGCCCCGAACCGAAATCATCCAGCGCCACCCGCACCCCCAGATTGCGCAGCAGACGCAACTGCTTACGGGTTTCATCCGGGTTGTGCATCAGCGCCTCTTCGGTAATTTCGACTTCCAGTTGCCGCGGCTGCAAGGCATGCCGCTCCAGCACCTGACGCAATTCAGTGGCAAGATTCGGCAGGCCGAACTGGGTGTTGCTCAGGCTCACGCCGAGTACCAGATCTTCGGCAAACAGGGTTTCCCAGGCTTTGCGCTGACCGGCACCGCGATGATAGATCCAGCTGCCGAGTCGACTGATCAGCCGCGCCTCTTCCAGCAACGGCAAAAACAACCCCGGCGGTACATCGCCGACACTCGGATGCTGCCAGCGCAACAGGGCCTCGAAGCCACGAATCTGCCCACTGTCGATCGCTACCTGTGGCTGATACACCAGATTGAAATCACGGTTTTCAATCGCTGCGCGCACGCTTTCTTCGAGCATCAGGCGCGAGCGTGCCCGACCGTTCATGTCGTGATCATAAAAACGATACTGCTGCCGCCCGGCACGCTTGGCTTCGTACATGGCGATGTCGGACGCACGCAGCAATCCGTCGAGGTTCGAACCACAGTCCGGGTAGGTGGCGATGCCGATACTCGCGCCCAATGCAATGTCCAGCCCTTCGATCTGCTGACAGATCGACACCCGCTCGATGAGCTTCTCGGCAATCTTGGCCGCTTGCTCGGGAAACTCCAGATCGAGCAACGCGGTGAACTCGTCACCGCCCATGCGCGCCAGAATGTCGAACGGCCGCAAGCAGGCCTTCAACTGCTCGGAGACCCAGCGCAGCACCCGATCACCGGCATCGTGGCCGAGGGAATCGTTGACCCGCTTGAAACCATCGAGGTCGAGATACAGCAGCACCCAACTACTGTCGCTGCGTTCACCGCGCAGCAGCAGATTCTCTACCGTCTGATAGAAACCACGCCGATTGAGCAGGCCGGTCAGCGGATCGGTCACCGCCTGAAACTCCAGTTGCTGATGCAGGTGGCGCACCACCGACATATCCAGCACCGTCACCACCATCGCGTGCTGCTCGGTCGGCAGCGGCGCGCATGACAACGCCACCGGCACCTGTTGCCCTGGCGCGGTACGCAGCAGCGCGTCGTGCAGACGCAGGGTTTCGCCGCGCCGATAACCGGCAAACAACTCGGAATCGGCCCAGAGGGGAATGTGCGGTTTCTGCAGGAAATCGAGAAACTCCTTGCCCTCAAGCTCCTTCACCGGGGCATTGAGCAAGCGCGAAATCGCCGGATTGGCGAATCGGATCAAACCGTCCTCGCCGAGCACCAGAATCCCCTCCGCCGCGTTATCCAGCACCGAGGCGTTGAAGGCGCGAGCGACTTCCAGGTCATGGGTCAGGCGTTGCAAGGCGCGGCGGTTGCGCTGATGTTCGAGCAGCGCCTGCACCTTGGGCTTGAGAATCTGCGGGTCGAACGGCTTGAACAGGTAATCCACCGCGCCGCTGGCATAGCCCTTGATCACTGCATCCTGGGACTGCTCGTTGGCGGTGAGGAAAATGATTGGAGTGAGCCGCGTACGCTGGCTGCCGCGCATCAGCCGCGCGACTTCGAAGCCGTCCATGCCCGGCATCTGCACGTCCAGCAGCACCAGGTCGACATCGTGTTCGAGCAAAAGATTGAGCGCCTCGAAACCGGAGGCGGCAGTCATGACGAGCCAATCCTGACGCTGCAACAACGCGCGCATGCTGATCAGGTTTTCAGGGTAATCATCAACGATCAAAAGGACAGAGCTGCCTTCACCTGGCTGGGGTTGCGCGCATTCCATGCTGCTTCTCTTGTCGGGACATCTCTTTTCGGGATATCGGCCGGTTTCTCGTGAAAACCGTACAGTTACTGAGTCATCACTCTAGTACCGGATCTGTAAAAGCAGAAGCTGTCACGCCGCCATCATTTGGCCAAAGCCGCGATTTACCGACTAACGGTAACCCCTGTAGCCCGCGAAAACCGGGACAGATGGCATTTCGACAGGATGTTGACGCCAATCATCTGCCAAACGGGCGTTAACAAAAAAGTCCTCTACGCTTATAAAGGCCGCCCGAAAAGGCGCGGGCTAGAGCTTCTGGCACTCGCGTTCAGGATGAATTGAGTGGAAGAACCGACATGATCGATCTCGCAACCTGGAACCTCAGCGTTCCCGTCGGCAGTCCGCCGTACACCGTCGAAACCTCCAAACTGGTGGATGGCTTCAAGGATCAGTACTTCCATTCCGACACCGGCACCTTGTTTTTCTGGTCGCCGGTTACCGGATCAAAAACCGAAAACGCCATCTACCCGCGCACCGAACTGCGCGAAACCTACAGCAACGGTACGTTGCGTAACTGGTACTACCCGGATGCCGACAACCTGCTGCGTGCGACCCTCGCAGTGAACAAGGTGCCCAGCTCCGGCAAGATCGTCATCGGCCAGATCCACGCCTATGAAAGCCAGCGCCCGTTGGTCAAGCTTGAATACCAGTACAAGGAAAAAACCCGGAACGGCAACCTGGTGATCAAAGTCCGCATGCACCCCGACGACAAGGAAAGCCGCGTCATCACCCTCGCCACCGGAATCAGACTGGACAACGAATTCAACTACCTCATCCACCTGAGCCCCGGCGGCGCGCTGGGCGTGAGCGCGGCGGGCTATCAGTGGGATTCACAGATCAGCGCCACCTGGCGCAACAAGCCGCTGTATTTCAAGGCAGGCGTGTATGTGCAGGACAACACCGGGTACACCAGCGAAGGTGGGCAGGTGACGTTCAGCAAGCTGGATATTGATCACGACAAGTGACATAGGCAGAACCCTGTGGGAGCTGGCCTGCCAGCGAAAGCGTCCTCACCGCCACCCGATGACATGCAGCTGTATACGATCTGATTGTAGGAGTGAGCCTGCTCGCGATTGCACTCTGACATTCAGCACCATGGACGCCTGACACTCCGCCATCGCGAGCAGGCTCACTCCTACAGGGGTTCAGAGGTGTTCTGAAAATGATCGTTGCGCCGAATAAAAAACCCGTCTCTCGGCGGGTTTTTCATCAATGAAGCTTTACGCCCAGGCTAATTGACCTTGTTGTTCAATTAGCCCTTCAGGTGAAACCCAGGAGATACCGGATTGAAGATATTGAATCGGGGCAAGAGATAGACCTGCGAAGTGAAACTTAATAAAAAAAGCGATAGATCAATACCCCCGTCTTTGTTCCATTTTCGACTCGATCAGCCGCCATTTTTTAACTGCCCCTTATTCCTTTTATGATCTTTCAATATCGCAACACGGCATCAACACCTGTCAACTTTTACAGGTGACGAGCCAACATCTCTAGCCCAATATCAATCACGAAAACCCAAACAACGGGACATTTCCAATAAGAAAATCCGTCCCCTTTCACGATTATCAGAAGGAATAACGAGATGCCTGGCTCATACACTTGGAAAAGTGAATCGATTTGGCACCCTAAAAATTGCCAATGCAATAAAGATCCTAACTATGTTTTTTGCGGCTGCTACGGCAACGGCGGTTACTTCGCAGGACCTTTAAACCCCACGGAGTATACTAAAGAACTTGCGATCGCCACGGCGAACAGGGAAGCACAGGAAGCCGACGAAAAAGAAGCCCTTGAGAACTATAAATCGTCACAACAATACATCGACGATAAAGCTCTTCTCAATAAACCATCAAAACCACAATCAAGTCCACCATCCAGCAAACCTCCATCAAGTGCACCCAGCTACATCGATGATCCCAAATATGCAGACTGGGTCAAAGAGGAGGCCGCACGGATGCGGAAAGGTGGCACTCTTACTTTTTAAACCGAGATGCTATAAAACACCCAATCTAAAACCTTCCATTACAAGCCTTGCAAAACATGGTTTGTAATGGTGAGTCTTACTCAATAAAAAATAGCGCAGATTTACTTTCAAAGACGAATAAAACCGCGGCAACACCTCGCCACCTTGAGCGCGGATTCAACTACCTGATCCACCTCAACCCCGGCGGCGCACTCGGCGTGAACCCGGCAGGTTATCAACAGGATTCACAAATCAACGCCACCTGGCGCGAAAAGCTGCTGTATTTCAAGGCAGGCGTGTATGTGCAGGACAACACCGGGTATACCAGCGAAAGTGGGCAGGTGACGTTCAGCAAGCTGGATATTGATCACGACAAGTGACATAGGCAGAACCCTGTGGGAGCTGGCCTGAACTGGTCAACTAATTTTGGACACCAGTTAAGGTTTCACGCCGCCAGTTTCTCCATAGCTACCGGCGACCGATAGCCGTTGTAGCTGTGGAGCCGGACGTTGTTGTAGCGCATCAAATAACGCTGCATATCCACACGGGCTTCATGCTCTGAGCTGTAGCCATCTTCTGGTACCCACTCTGATTTCAGGCTCCCAAAGAAACGCTCCATCGGGGCGTTGTCCCAGCATTCACCTTTGCGACTCATGCTCTGCAGGAGTCCATGCTTGCGCATCTCATTCCTGAATTTGTGGCTGGTGTACTGACAGCCTTGGTCGGAGTGAAACAGCACCTCTTTTGGACGGCCTCGCAACTCGACCGCCATTCGCAACGCTTCGCAGGTCAGCGTGGCATCGGAAATCATCGAAAACGACCACCCCACAACCCGGCGAGCGAACAGATCCAGAACTGCCGCGAAATACATCCAGCGCTTGCCGACTTTGATGTACGTCACATCGCCACACCACACCTGATTGATCGCCGTGACATCAAACTGACGCTTGAGCATGTGCGGCGCTACCAGCGCTTCCACGCCGGATGATTTGTACCTGTGCCGCCGGCGTTGACGGCTGATGACTCCCGCTTCACGCATCAGGCTACGCGTCATGTGCCGCCCGACGCGATGCCCCCTGGCTTGCAGTTCCTTGGCTAAAGTGCGCGACCCAGCAGATGCTCTGGACTCCTTATGCTGCTCGACCAGGATGGCTTTGAGTTTTTCCCGCTCAGGTTTCACCTTGCCTTGGCGCTGACGCCAGGCGTAAAAGCTGCTGCGGTTGATACCGAACGCCCGACAGCAATTGTTAACGCCGTACTGCTCGTCCAGCTCACAGATCAACGTAAATGATCTTTGGCGTCCAACAGCAGGAGAGCACTGGCCTTTTTTAAGATTTCGATGTCCAGGTCTTTTTGCCTGAGTAACGCTTTGAGCTGCTGAATCTCTCGTTGATCGGCGGTAATAACCTTGGCGCCAATCGGCGTCGAGCCCAAACGCTCTTTGCGAACCTGATCGACCCAGCGGCGCAACGCAGTCGGGCCAATATCCAGACTGGCACAGACGTCGGGAACCGACTGCCCCTCATCCAGCACCATGCTGGCGGCCTTGAGTTTGAACTCACTCGAATAAGATTTACGCATATCCAAACACCTCAGATTTGGGCGCCATCATAGCGCCCGATTGAAGTGTCCAAAATCATTAGGCCAGTTCAGCCTGCCAGCGAAAGCGTCCTCACCGCCACCCGATGACATGCAGCTGTATACGATCTGATTGTAGGAGTGAGCCTGCTCGCGATTGCGGTGTGTCAGGCGCCCATGATGTTGAATGCCAAACTGCCATCGCGAGCAGGCTCACTCCTACAGGGGTTCATAGGTGTTCTGAAAATGATCGTTGCGCCGAATAAAAACCCGTCTCTCGGCGGGTTTTTCATCAACGAAGCTTTACGCCCAGGCTAATTGACCTTGTTGTTCAATTAGCCCTTCAGGTGAAACCCAGGAGATACCGGATTGAAGATATTGAATCGGGGCAAGAGATAGACCTGCGAAGTGAAACTTAATAAAAAATGCGATAGATCAATACCCCCCGTCTTTGTTCCATTTTCGACTCGATCAGCCGCCATTTTTTAACTGCCCCTTATTCCTTTTATGATCTTTCAATATCGCAACACGGCATCAACACCTGTCAACTTTTACAGGTGACGAGCCAACATCTCTAGCCCAATATCAATCACGAAAACCCAAACAACGGGACAGTTCCAATAAGCAAATCCGTCCCCTTTCACGATTATCAGAAGGAATAACGAGATGCCTGGCTCATACACTTGGAAAAGCGATTCGATTTGGCACCCTAAAAACTGCCAATGCAATAAAGATCCTAACTATGTTTTTTGCGGCTGCTACGGCAACGGCGGTTACTTCGCAGGACCTTTAAACCCGACGGAGTATACTAAAGAACTGGCGATCGCCACGGCGAACAGGGAAGCTCAGGAAGCACAGAAAGCACAGAAAGCACAGGAAGCACAGGAAGCACAGGAAGCCGCCTACGATACAGATCTTCTCAACGCATCATTAGGGCGTACATCACTTCGACTTTGATAATGATTAGATCTATCAAGTGAGCCCTCTTATATCGACAACCCCAAACTTGCAGCCAAGGTCAAGGAGGAGGCGGCACGGATACAGAAAGGTGGCACTCCTATTTTTTAAACCGAGATGCTATAAAACACCCAATCTAAAATCTTCCATTACAAGCCTTGCAAAACATGGCTTGTAATGGTGAGCTTTACTCAATAAAGAATAGCGCAGAGTTACCTTTCAATGACGAACAAAGCCGCGGCAACACCTCGCCACCAGCATCAGGCTTGAACACAAACCAAACTAACTAATAAACTTTATTCTCGGCTACTCACTGGGAAAAAATTCGGCATATACCAACGTGATTCAAAAAATAAAGGTGACGGATCTATTCAACTCCAAATGATATAAATGCACACCTGTCGGCCCGACGCCGGCCACACGCGGTGATCATCACATTGAATTGATGGGCCAGGCTAGTTCGTCACAGGATCTGAAGTTGACAAGAAACGCGTTTCAGCTTGGTCAACTGACAGGCAGTATACAGTTTACCGATGAAATTTAGGTCATTGCGAGACTACGGATACTGCATCGGCTGAGAGGTCGACCGTTGCAGTGCGCTGGAGAAATGTAAAACACAAAAAACCGGACAGTATTTTGACAAAACAAATCCGCGCTCTATTTATTATAAAAATCCTGGCTATTTATTATATATGCTATGACAAAGCCGCCTTAAAACCTGTCAACTATGACAGGTGAATGTTCGACCAACACCCCCTAAAATCGTTTACGAAACATAAAAAATCGCCCCCCTTTACTTATCCCCAAAAATAGACTCCCGAGGTCCATCATGAACAAGGAAGGCTCATTCACAGGCAGCTTATACATTTCCGGCTACTCACTAACTTGCAAACTAGGCTTCCAATATTTAGAGTCAAACAATACATATAGTACACATGTCGCTAATGCAACAGGAATAGAATTACTACTACCAAAAACTGATTATTTGTGCGCAAACACTGCCCCAGGAAGCTCAGAAGCACTGTTCCACTTCGAACAAACAAATAATTACGGCGAATATATCATCACTAGCAGGGATCCCAATTTTTACACTGGATGCTATTTAGGCATAACCGACAATAGCTATATCTTTGCTTACCGCCCACGCTCCGAATCAAACGCCTTCAGTTTTAAGAGAAATGGCAAAGTAGTCACTTTAAATGATATGACCGAAGCCAGTAATTCGGACTTGGAACTCGTTTGTAGAGACGGGGGAATAGAACTTCATAAAAAAGCAGTTTACGAACCGTCGCAGGGTAAACAATGGGCTGCCTATGTGTGTACAAAGGGTGGCGACGTTGGTCTGATTGGCCCAAAAATCACATTAAAAATAGCTGAAAGAAACGTTGAGTTATTCAGGTATAAGGTAATAAAAAACCCGCCTCTCGGCGGGTTTTTCATCAACGCAGCTTAACGCTCAGACTTAGTTGACCTTAGCGTTCAACTCACCTTTCAGATAGCGCTGGAACATCGCTTCCAGCGAGATCGGCTTGATCTTCGAAGCGTTGCCGGCAGTGCCGAAAGCCTCGTAACGGGCGATACACACGTCACGCATCGCAGTAACAGTCGCGCCGAAGAATTTACGCGGGTCGAATTCGCTCGGGTTGGTGGCCATCAGGCGACGCATTGCGCCGGTGGATGCCAGGCGCAGGTCGGTGTCGATGTTGACCTTGCGCACGCCGTACTTGATGCCTTCGACGATTTCTTCAACCGGTACGCCGTAGGTTTCTTTGATGTCGCCGCCGTACTGGTTGATGATCGCCAGCCACTCTTGTGGCACCGAGGAAGAACCGTGCATCACCAGGTGGGTGTTCGGGATGCGCTTGTGGATTTCCTTGATGCGGTCGATCGCCAACACGTCACCGGTAGGTGGCTTGGTGAACTTGTAGGCACCGTGGCTGGTGCCGATGGCGATGGCCAGGGCATCGACCTGAGTCTTCTTGACGAAGTCAGCGGCTTCTTCCGGGTCGGTCAGCATCTGGCTGTGATCCAGAACGCCTTCAGCGCCGATGCCGTCTTCTTCGCCGGCCATGCCGGTTTCCAGCGAACCCAGGCAGCCCAGCTCGCCTTCAACCGAAACGCCGCAGGCGTGAGCCATGGCCACGGTCTGTTGAGTCACACGAACGTTGTATTCGTAGTCGGTCGGGGTCTTGCCGTCTTCGCCCAGCGAGCCGTCCATCATCACCGAGCTGAAGCCCAGTTGAATGGAGCGCTGGCAGACGTCAGGGCTGGTGCCGTGGTCCTGGTGCATGCACACCGGGATGTGCGGGAATTCTTCGATCGCGGCCAGGATCAGGTGACGCAGGAACGGCGCGCCAGCGTATTTACGGGCGCCGGCCGAAGCCTGGACGATCACCGGGGAGTCAGTCTTGTCAGCGGCTTCCATGATGGCGCGCATCTGCTCAAGGTTGTTGACGTTGAAGGCTGGAACGCCGTAGCCGAACTCGGCTGCGTGGTCCAGCATCTGGCGCATGCTGATAAGTGCCATTGTGTGTGTCTCTCCCGGTTGAGGGTCGTTAATCGTGCCAGCCTGCCGGAGCGGCGGCGGCTATTCAAGTGATTGCAGATCGGGGGTTGAAGCCCGGTCTGGTGATTCGATAAAGCAAATTCTTCAGAACAGCGCAGAACCCCTGTAGGAGTGAGCCTGCTCGCGATAGCAATCTTGCAGTCAATATTGCAGCGACTGTCAGGCCGCTATCGCGAGCAGGCTCACTCCTACAATGGGCTTGCGGTGTGTCAATTACTGCGCCTTGCAACCGCGGCCGATCAGGTCATTGGTGGCGACCCAGTACACCAGGCCTTCGTCACCCTTGACGTGAAACGCCAGCATGCCGTCGCTGTACAGCGCGCCCGAAGCGCCCGGCTCTTCTTTCAGGCGATAGACCTGATCACCGCCGCCGAGTCGAACATCGACTTCCTTCTGGCCGGCATCGGCGTAGCGCCACAACACTTTGGCCTGGCTGTCGCAGGTCCAGGTGGTCCAGTTATCCGCCGGAGCGGAAGACTGAAACAGGTTCATCTGCGCGCAACCGCCCAACAATGCCAACGCCGCAATGGCGATCAAGCCTTTCATCCGTGTTCCTCGACTGACAACCACCGCCGCCAGCCCTGAGTTAAAGAGTCAGACCGGTCAAGGACAACCATGTTCCTTGGCCGGGGTTTGCGTCTCGTATTTGTCCAGGCCGTCCGGCCCCGAGCGCTTGTTCAGCACCGGGTTGGTTTCAGCCTGCCAGTCGGCCTGGTAGCAGCCTTTCTGCGCCGCACCCGGCGCAGGCGTCGCCTCGGCCTTCGGGTTACTCCCGCAGGCCGCCAGCGTACCGGTCAGCAACAACAGCGCTAACGACTTGACCATCTGAACACTCCTTTGCCTGGCCAAACGGGCGGCCTCAGGCCTTGGCCCGGCTTTCCAGGACTTCAACGGCCGGCAGCACCTTGCCTTCGACGAATTCGAGGAACGCACCACCGCCGGTGGAAATGTAGGAGATCTGCTCAGCCACGCCATATTTATCGATGGCAGCCAGGGTGTCGCCACCGCCAGCGATGGAGAACGCAGCGCTGTCAGCGATGGCCTGGGCCAGCACTTTGGTGCCGTTGCCGAACTGATCGAACTCGAACACGCCGACCGGGCCATTCCACAGAATGGTTTTCGACGATTTCAGCAGTTCGGCGAAGTGGGCGGCAGTTTGCGGGCCTATGTCCAGAATCATGTCATCGGCAGCGACGTCAGCAATCAGCTTGACGGTGGCTTCGGCGCTTTCCGCGAACTCTTTGGCAACGACCACGTCGACCGGCAGCGGCACGCTGACTTTGGCGGCGATGGCGCGTGCAGTGTCGAGCAGGTCCGGCTCGTACAGCGACTTGCCGACCGGGTGACCGGCAGCGGCGAGGAAGGTGTTGGCGATGCCGCCGCCGACGATCAGTTGATCGCAGATCTGGCTCAGGCTGTTCAGCACGTCGAGTTTGGTCGAGACCTTGGAACCGGCAACGATGGCCGCCATTGGTTGCGCCGGAGCACCCAGGGCTTTGCCCAATGCGTCCAGTTCAGCGGCCAGCAGCGGGCCAGCAGCCGCGACTTTGGCGAACTTGGCGACACCATGCGTCGAACCTTCGGCGCGGTGAGCGGTGCCGAAAGCGTCCATCACGAACACGTCGCACAGGGCAGCGTATTGCTGGGCCAGTTCGTCAGCGTTCTTTTTCTCGCCCTTGTTGAAGCGCACGTTTTCGAACAGCACGATATCGCCGGCCTTGACGTCAACGCCGCCCAGGTAGTCGGCCACCAGCGGAACTTCGCGGCCCAGGGCCTTGCTCAGGTAGTCGGCGACTGGCTTGAGGCTGTTCTCGGCGGAGAACTCGCCTTCGGTCGGACGGCCCAGGTGCGAGCAGACCATCACGGCTGCACCTTTTTCCAGGGCCAGCTTGATGGTCGGCAGCGAAGCCAGGATACGCGCATCGCTGGTGACAACACCGTCCTTGACTGGGACGTTGAGGTCTTCGCGGATCAATACGCGCTTACCTTGCAGATCGAGGTCGGACATCTTCAACACGGTCATGGGTCGCACTTCCTGAGTAACTGTTCTTAGAGAGCAGGTTTTTTTGAAATCGCTGTTTGCAGATAGTGTTCTGCAACGTCCAGCATTCGGTTGGCAAAACCCCATTCGTTGTCGAACCAGGCCAGGATGTTCACCAGCCTGGGGCCGGAAACACGGGTCTGACTGGCATCGACGATGGCCGAATGTGGGTCATGGTTGAAATCACAACTGGCGTGCGGCAGCTCGGTGTAGGCCAGCAGGCCTTTGAGCGGACCGTTAGTGGCGGCCTCGCGCAGGATCCGGTTGACCTCGCCCGCGTCGGTCGCGGTGGCGGTCTGCATCGTGATGTCGAGGCAGGACACGTTGACCGTCGGCACGCGTACGGCTTTGGCCTGAATTCGCCCGGCAAGTTCCGGCAGCAGGCGCTCGATGCCACGCGCCAGACCAGTGGACACCGGGATCACCGACTGGAACGCCGAACGGGTGCGGCGCAGGTCTTCGTGGTGATAGGCGTCGATCACCGGCTGATCGTTCATCGCCGAATGAATCGTGGTGATCGACACGTAATCCAGGCCGATCGCCTTGTCCAGCAAACGCAGCAGTGGCACGCCGCAGTTGGTGGTGCAGGAGGCGTTGGACACCAGCAGTTCGGCGCCGGTCAGGCAGTCCTGATTGACGCCGTAAACGATGGTGGCGTCGACATCCGCCTCGCTGGCCATCGGCTGCGAGAACAACACGCGTGGTGCGCCGGCGTCGAGGAAACGCTGGCCGTCTTCACGGGTGTGATAAGCACCGGAGCACTCAAGCACCAGATCGACGCCCAGCGACGCCCAATCGATGCCTTCGGGAGTGGCACTGCGCAGGACTTTCACGCAGTTGCCATTAATATGCAGACAATCGCCGTCTACTCGCACCTCGCCCGGGAAACGGCCATGGGTGGAGTCAAAGCGTGTCAGGTATTCGATGCTGGCCATGTCGGCCAGATCGTTGATCGCGACAATTTCAAACCCGGCTTTTTCGCCTCGCTCAAACAACGCACGCAAGACGCAACGACCAATCCGGCCGTAGCCGTTGAGTGCAACTTTGTAGGGACGCGGTTGAGGCATGGGGTTCTCGATTACCGTTTGAATCCGTTATTGCTGTGTGTCCAGACCGTCGCTTTCGCGAGCAAGCCCGCTCCCACCCTGGATCTGTGTCATGGACACTGTCTGTGTCACACAACAAGTCCCCCTGTGGGAGCGGGCTTGCTCGCGAAGGCGTCAGTCCGGACGACGCGACTTCTGAATCAGTCTTCCAGCAGCTCTTCAGCCTGACCCAGGATGTTTTCCAGGGTGAAGCCGAACTCTTCGAACAGTGCCGAAGCCGGCGCCGACTCACCGTAGGTGGTCATGCCGATCACGCGACCTTCCAGGCCCACATACTTGAACCAGAAGTCGGCATGGGCCGCTTCGATCGCGATACGTGCGCTGACCTGCAACGGCAGCACCGCTTGCTTGTAGCCTGCGTCCTGAGCATCGAACACGCTGGTGCAAGGCATGGAAACCACACGCACCTTGCGGCCCTGCTCGGTCAGTTTGTCGTAGGCCTGAACCGCCAGACCCACTTCCGAACCGGTCGAAATCAGGATCAGCTCAGGCTCGCCTGCGCAGTCCTTCAGCACGTAACCACCGCGGCTGATGTCGGCGATCTGGCCGGCATCGCGGGTTTGGTGCTGCAGGTTCTGACGCGAGAAGATCAGCGCCGACGGGCCGTCTTTACGCTCCAGTGCGTTTTTCCAGGCCACGGCCGATTCAACGGCATCGGCTGGACGCCAGGTGTCGAGGTTCGGTGTGGTGCGCAGGCTGGTCAGTTGCTCGATCGGCTGGTGCGTCGGGCCGTCTTCGCCCAGACCGATGGAGTCGTGGGTGTAGACGTGAATGACCTGCTTCTTCATCAGCGCGGACATGCGCACGGCGTTGCGGGCGTATTCCATGAACATCAGGAAGGTCGCGCCGTAAGGCACCAGACCGCCGTGCAGAGTCACGCCGTTCATGATTGCGGTCATGCCGAATTCGCGCACGCCGTAGTACATGTAGTTACCGCTGGCATCTTCAGCGCTGACACCTTTGCAACCTTTCCACAGGGTCAGGTTGGAACCGGCCAGGTCAGCCGAACCGCCGAGCAGTTCCGGCAGCAGCGGGCCGAACGCGTTCAGGGTGTTCTGGCTGGCTTTACGGCTGGCGATGGTTTCGCCTTTGGCCGCGACTTCAGCGATGTAGGCGCTGGCTTTTTCGGAGAAGTCAGCCGGCAGCTCGCCGCTCAGGCGACGCACCAGTTCGTTGGCCTCAGTCGGGAATGCAGCGGAGTAAGCAGCGAAACGCTGATCCCACTCGGCCTCGACAGCGCGACCTTTTTCCTTGGCATCCCACTCGGCATAAATGTCGGCCGGGATTTCGAACGGGCCGTAGTTCCAGTTCAACGCCTTGCGGGTCAGTGCGATTTCCGCGTCGCCCAGTGGAGCGCCGTGGCAGTCTTCCTTGCCCTGCTTGTTCGGCGAGCCGAAACCGATGGTGGTCTTGCAGCAGATCAGGGTCGGCAGCGGGCTCTTGCGCGCGGTTTCAATGGCGGTCTTGATCTCTTCCGGATCATGGCCGTCGACGTTGCGGATCACTTGCCAGTTGTAGGCTTCGAAACGCTTCGGGGTGTCATCGGTGAACCAGCCTTCGACTTCGCCGTCGATGGAGATGCCGTTGTCATCATAGAAAGCGATCAGCTTGCCCAGGCCCAGAGTACCGGCCAGGGAAGCGACTTCGTGGGAAATGCCTTCCATCATGCAGCCATCACCCAGGAACACATAGGTGTGGTGGTCGACGATGTCGTGGCCAGGACGGTTGAATTGCGCGCCCAGAACCTTTTCTGCCAGGGCGAAGCCCACAGCGTTGGCCAGACCCTGACCCAACGGGCCAGTGGTGGTTTCAACGCCCGGGGTGTAACCGAATTCCGGGTGACCGGGGGTACGGCTGTGCAGTTGACGGAATTGCTTGAGGTCTTCGATCGACAGGTCGTAACCGGTCAGGTGCAGCAGCGAGTAGATCAACATCGAGCCGTGGCCGTTGGACAGCACGAAGCGGTCACGGTCGGCGAACGATGGATTGCTCGGGTTGTGCTTGAGGTAGTCGCGCCAAAGCACTTCGGCGATATCTGCCATACCCATAGGGGCACCGGGATGGCCGCTGTTGGCTTTTTGCACGGCATCCATGCTGAGGGCACGAATGGCGTTGGCACGCTCACGACGGCTAGGCATCGCTGATCTCCTGGGTGTGAATAATTGAAACGGAAAAAAGGAGGGCATTTTCCCTCACCGGAGCGCCTCGGGGCAATGACAGATAGTCATACGGAGACGTTTTTCCCGTGGTTAACAGTGGATTCTGTTGGTGAAACCTTTCCGCTGTTCGTTTGTAGAGTTAACCAGCCAGTGAGAAGTGCCATCTATCGAGCAATATCAAAACTTTTTGATATTGCCCTTGCGGCGATTTCCCACCGTCACTAGACTGCTGCCCCATGAACTTACGCGTGCCTTCCATTCGCCATGACGATTGCGACGAGCTGGCGGCCCTGTGCAAGGCCGGTGGCGACCCGCTGCGCCTGAATGTATTGCGCGCGCTGGCCAACGATTCGTTCGGTGTACTGGAGCTGGCGCAGATTTTCGGCATCGGTCAGTCCGGCATGAGCCACCACCTCAAGGTGCTGGCCCAGGCCGATCTGGTGGCGACGCGCCGCGAAGGCAACGCGATTTTCTATCGCCGCGCCCTGCCCCACACCGAGCTGCTGGGTGGCAAGTTGCACGCGGCACTGTTAGAAGAAGTCGACAATCTGGCGCTGCCGGACGACGTGCAGGTACGCATCGCCCAGGTACACGGGCAACGCGAGGCGGCCAGCCAGGACTTTTTCGCCCGGGTAGCGGAGAAATTTCGCGCCCAGCAAGACTTGATCGCAGGCCTGCCGCAATACCGTGACAGCGTGCTGGCCCTGCTCGACAAACTGAACTTCAATGGTGCTGCCACGGCCATTGAAGTCGGCCCCGGCGATGGTGCTTTTCTGCCGGAACTGGCCCGTCGCTTCGGCACCGTAACCGCGCTGGACAACAGCCCGGCGATGCTCGAACTGGCGCGTCAGGTATGTGAACGTGAACAGCTGGCTAACGTCAGCCTGCAATTGGCCGATGCATTGAATGGCACAAGCCTTCAGGCCGATTGCGTAGTACTGAACATGGTGTTGCACCATTTCGCCGCGCCGGCCGAAGCGCTCAAGCACATGGCCGGCCTGCTGCAACCGGGCGGTAGCCTGCTCGTGACAGAGTTATGTAGCCACAACCAGAGTTGGGCCAGGGAGGCCTGCGGTGATCTGTGGTTGGGGTTTGAACAGGACGATTTGGCCCGTTGGGCCACCGCTGCGGGACTCGTTCCCGGGGACAGCCTCTATGTAGGCTTACGTAATGGTTTCCAGATCCAGGTTCGCCACTTTCAGCGACCGGCTGGCGACACTCACCATCGGTAAATTCAGGAAAACATCGAGATGAGCGAATACTCCCTCTTCACCTCCGAGTCCGTGTCTGAAGGACATCCGGACAAAATCGCCGACCAGATTTCCGATGCGGTGCTGGACGCCATTATTGCCCAGGACAAACACGCACGCGTTGCCGTGGAAACCCTGGTCAAGACCGGCGTGGCCATCGTTGCCGGTGAAGTGACCACCAGCGCCTGGGTCGACCTGGAGCAGATCGTTCGTGACGTCATCTGCGACATCGGCTACACCAGCTCCGAAGTCGGCTTCGACGGCGCCACCTGCGGCGTGATGAACATCATCGGCAAGCAGTCCCCTGACATCAACCAGGGTGTTGACCGCGCCAAGCCTGAAGATCAGGGCGCCGGCGACCAGGGCCTGATGTTCGGCTACGCCAGCAACGAAACCGAAGTGCTGATGCCTGCGCCGATCACCTTCTCGCACCAACTGGTGCAGCGCCAGGCCGAAGCCCGTAAATCGGGTCTGCTGCCTTGGCTGCGTCCAGACGCCAAGTCGCAAGTGACTTGCCGTTACGAAGGCGGCAAGGTTGTCGGTATCGACGCCGTGGTTCTGTCGACCCAGCACAACCCTGAAGTGTCGTACAAAGACCTGCGCGAAGGCGTGATGGAGCTGATCGTCAAGCACGTGCTGCCTGCCGAACTGCTGAGCAAGGACACCCAGTTCCACATCAACCCGACCGGCCAGTTCATCATTGGCGGCCCGGTAGGTGACTGCGGTCTGACCGGCCGCAAGATCATCGTCGACAGCTACGGCGGCATGGCCCGTCACGGCGGTGGCGCGTTCTCCGGTAAAGATCCATCGAAGGTTGACCGCTCGGCTGCCTACGCTGGCCGTTATGTTGCCAAGAACATCGTCGCGGCCGGCCTGGCCGAGCGTTGCGAGATCCAGGTGTCCTACGCCATCGGTGTCGCTCAGCCGACTTCGATCTCGCTGAACACCTTCGGCACCGGCAAGATCAGCGATGACAAGATCATCAAGCTGGTACGTGAAGTGTTCGACCTGCGTCCATACGCAATCACCACCATGCTCGATCTGCTGCACCCGATGTACCAGGAAACTGCAGCCTACGGCCACTTCGGTCGCGCACCGCAGACCAAGACTGTTGGCGAAGACACCTTCACCACCTTCACCTGGGAAAAAACCGACCGCGCCGACGCCCTGCGTTCCGCTGCTGGTCTGTAAGACTTCCTCGGCTGCACAAAAAGCCCCGCACGGTTCGCGCCGTGCGGGGCTTTTTCATGCCTGCAATACCACCTTGAACACAAACAAGGAACCCTGTGGGAGCGGGCTTGCCCGCGAAGAGGCCAGCTCTGGCGACCTGAGTTTCAGCCCTGAAACACGATGCAAAACACCCACCCGGTGCTGCTCCAAATCCTGACTAGCCTTCAAGCATTCCCCCTGAGCAAGGACGCTCACCATGCTTGCCACGCTGCGCCTGTTTTCAGTTGTTCTGCTGAGTTTCACCCACCTGATCGCTTACGCCGCCTGCCCCGACTGGTCTGCCGCCAAAGCAACCAACGAAATCAGCGCCCTGCAAAAACAGCTCGACCAATGGGACGACGCCTATCACCGCGAAGGCCGCTCGCTGATTGCCGACGACCTCTACGACCAGGCCCGCCTGCGGATCAATGAATGGCGACAGTGTTTCCAGCAGCCCGCAGCGCCCGACCCCGTACGCAGCGCATCTGGCTCAATTGCGCATCCCGTTGCCCACACTGGCCTGGATAAACTGCACGAAGCGGCGGCCGTACAAGCGTGGCTGAAGGATCGCCAGGATGTCTGGGTCCAACCCAAGGTCGATGGCGTTGCAGTGACGCTGATCTATCGGCGCGGCCTGCTGCAGCAAGCGATCAGTCGCGGAGACGGTATCAGCGGCCAGGACTGGACAGCGTCGGCGCACAAGATCGCAGCCATTCCTCAACAACTGACACAGCCCCGCGATCTGCTGGTGCAGGGCGAACTCTACTGGCGCCTGACTCAACATGTGCAAGCCCGCGCCGGCAGCGTCAACGCGCGCGCCACCGTTGCCGGACTGATGAACCGTAAAACCCTGAGCGAGGAGCAGGCGGCCGGAATCAGTCTGTTCGTCTGGGATTGGCCACAAGGGCCGGCGAGCCTGCCCGAAAGAACAGCGACGCTGGCGACATTGGGTTTCGCCACCACGGCGCCGTTCAGTCAGTCAATCGACCATCTTGGGGATGCGCAAAAATGGCGCGAGCACTGGTATCGATCGCCACTGCCATTCGCCAGCGACGGTATTGTCCTGCGTCAGAGCCAGCGGCCAGCGGCGGAGCGCTGGCAGGCAAGCGCACCCTACTGGGCCGTGGCCTGGAAATACCCGTTTGCACGAGCGCTGGCCGAAGTGCGCAAGGTTGATTTCAAAATCGGCCGCACCGGCCGCATCACCCCGGTGCTGGAACTGACGCCGGTCATGCTCGATGACCGGGAGATAAAACGTGTCAGCGCCAGTACGCTCAAGCGCTGGCAGGCACTCGACATCCGTCCCGGCGATCAGGTGGCAATCAGTCTGGCCGGGCTGACGATTCCCCGGCTCGACAGCGTGGTGCTGCGCACAACAGAGCGGGCCGCCATCGACATACCCGACGCCAGTGATTTTCACACTTTGAGTTGCTGGCAACCAATACCCGGCTGCGAAAGCCAGTTTCTCGCGCGCCTGACCTGGCTCAGCGGCAAACAAGGGCTGGCAATGCCCCATGTGGGCAAAGGCACCTGGGAGAAACTTCTGGAAACAGGCCGTCTGAATAACCTGCTGGATTGGTTGACCCTCGATGAGCCAGAGCTTGCTAACATTGCTGGCTTCGGCGAGCGCAGCAGCGCACGCCTGATACACAGCTTTCACAGCGCCCGACAAAGGCCTTTCGCGCAGTGGCTCAAAGCGTTGGGGCTGCCGCCGACAGGCGGGGTTCAACTGGCTGATTCATGGCAAGCGCTGGCACAACGAAATACCGAACAATGGCAGGCTGAAGCCGGTATCGGCCCCGGACGCGCAGCGCAATTGAGCGCATTCTTTCGCGACCCGCAGGTGCTGGCCATCAGCGAACAATTACATGCCGCCGGAATCGACGGTTTCTGAACATGCAATCCCCGCACGCCGGGAACCCAAGGGCCGCCGAGGCGCTCCAACTGCGCAGCGCCCGACTGACCCGATTGCCTTTGCACATGGAGCTTTTATGAAACTTCTTTCACCGCTCGCCCTGCTGACCCTCTGCGCCGTGATGGCCGCCCCCGTGATGGCCGACGAAGACGCCCCGGGGCTGACCGGTTGCGCCGCCAAGAAGCAGGGCATCATCAACCAGATCGAACAGGCCAAGTCTCGCGGCAACGCCGATCAGCAGGCCGGCTTGCAAACGGCACTGGATGAAGTGACGAAGAACTGCACCGATGCCGGCCTGAAGAAAGAACGCGAGAACAAGGTGCTGGATGCCAAGCACGAAGTCAGCAAGCGTCAGGCTGATCTCGACAAGGCGATGAAGAAAGGCGATCCGGAGAAGATCGACAAGCGCAAGAACAAGCTCGCCGAGTCGCGCAAGGAGCTGCAGGACGCGCTGGACCAATTGGACAAGTAACCGGCATGCGGTGAATTTGATGCTCTCTTCGCGAGCGAGCCCGCTCCCACAGGGATTGTGTGAACCTCACAAATCCAATGTGGGAGCGGGCTCGCTCGCGAAGGCTTCATCTCAAACAACAGAGATCAATGATCCCGAAACTCTTTATGGCAAGCGCTGCAGGCATCTTCAACTTTCTGCACGGCAGGCCCCAGGTTGCTGGCCTTGTACGGCTGGATCTTGCTGACGCTCACCAATTCACCGGTGGTTGCCTCAAGGTTGCGGGCCAGTTCCTGAAAGCGTGCCTGACGCAGCCAGACATCATCCTTGGCACTGGTGTGATCTTCTTCGCGCACCTGCGGGAAATGCTTCCACGGCTCATGGGACAACGCATCGAGTTTCACCGCACCGTCGGCGAATTTCGGTCCGTCGAACGGAATGCGTCCACGCAACATGCCGCCCAGCTCTTCGCCGGTCTTGAGCATCTGCTTGAAGATCGCCTTGCGTTGTCCCAGCGGCGAATTCGGGTCGACACCGCCACAGGCGGACAAGGTCAGACAGGCCAGCAATACAACAGAAATTCTTTTAAGAGTCATGGTGGCTTCAGGTCACGGAATTCGGCGGCCAGTATCCTCGCGTCGCCGACAAACACCAATAGCCCTATTAAAAATACGGGTTGCCTGAGCGCATGGAGCACTCGGGCAACCGGCACAGGAATCACTCCATGAACAGCCGCTTCAAGGCCTGGCGTCACCCTCTGATCGCAACCCTTCCGCTGCTGGCAATCCTCGCCGGCTGCACGGGCGGCGACACCGCCAAACCGAAAACCCACGCCTTGGCCACTTACTCCAGCGCCACCTGGGAAGCTTTGCCAGCCGTGTCCGACAGCGATCTGGTCGCCGGCTTCGGCTCATGGCGCAGCGCCTGCACCCGACTCAAGGCCGACCCGGTCTGGGGCGGCACCTGCGCCGCCGCGGCCAACGTGCCGCAGAGCGCCAGCGAAATCCGCAGCTTCCTCAAGCAGAACCTCGACGTGTTCGGCCTGCGCGCCGAGCATGACAACCCCAACGGTCTGATCACCGGTTACTACGAACCGGTCTACCCCGGCAGCCTGACGCCCACCGACGCCGCCAACGTGCCGGTGTATGGCGTGCCTGAAGACATGATCATCGTGTCGCTGGACAGCATTTATCCGGAGCTCAAGGGCAAGCGCCTGCGCGGTCGTCTCGAAGGTCGCGTGCTCAAGCCGTATGACGACGCCGCGACCATCGAGTCCAAAGGCGTCAAAGCCCCCGTGGTGGCGTACCTGACCGATCCGATGAACCTGCAATTCCTGCAGATTCAGGGCTCCGGGCGAATTCAGACGGCGGACGGCAAACAACTGCGCATCGCCTACGCCGACCAGAACGGCCACCCGTACCGACCGATCGGCCGCTGGCTGGTGGAACAGGGTGAGCTGAAGAAAGAAGACGTGACCATGAGCACGATCAGCAACTGGGCCAAGGCCAACCCGTCGCGCATTCCGGAACTGCTCGGCAGCAACCCGAGCTATGTGTTTTTCACCCGCAACCCGGACAGCAACGAAGGCCCGCGCGGCTCGCTGAACGTACCACTGACGGCCGGTTATAGCGCAGCGGTGGACCGCAAGGTGATTCCGTTGGGCAGTCTGCTGTGGCTGTCGACCACCCGCCCTGACGGCACGGCACTGGTGCGCCCGGTGGCGGCGCAGGACACCGGTGGCGCGATTGCCGGCGAGGTTCGCGCGGACCTGTTCTGGGGCACCGGCGATGCGGCCGGGCAACTGGCCGGCGACATGAAACAGCAGGGACAGATCTGGATGCTCTGGCCTAAAGGCGCGGCGTTGCCGCAAGTGCCGCAAGTCGCCGACACGGTGAAGGACAAACCTTAAGTTCCTCAGCGCCTTCGCGAGCAAGCCCGCTCCCACAGTTAGCATGTGTACTACTGTGGGAGCGGGCTTGCTCGCGAAGAGGCAGGCAGCAACACCCGAGAATCAGACAGACACAAAGAAGAACGAAGCAATCAGCCCCATCCCGACAAACCACACCAGCGACCGCAGAATCGCCCAGTCCGCCAGGTAGCAGATGATGTACAGCAGGCGACTGGTGATAAACATCACCGCCAGCACATTCACCGTCACCAGCTGCGCGGTGCCCACCAGATGCGCGACGATCACCGCGATGGCGAATGCCGGCATCACCTCGAAACTGTTCAACTGCGCCGCATGCGCACGGCGGGCCACACCGTTCAGACTTTCCAGAAAGTCCCGAGGATCATGGTTGTCGCTCAGCCGGTAGCCACCCACTGCCTTGGCCACGCCGGTGCAGATATAGGGCAGGAAAATCGCGATCAACACGCACCACAGAGCTACCGTCATAAAGCCGTCCTTCTTTGATTGATGGAAAATGGCGGGCGGTCAGAACTTCATCACCAGCATGCCGATCAATACCAACCCACAGGCTAAGAGCCGCGGCCTGCCGAAAGGTTCTTTGAGGTAACGCATGCCAAACAGCACCACCAGGATCACGCTGATCTCGCGCAATGCTGCCGCCTCGGCAATCGACCCCAACTGCATCGCCCACAGCACCAGAGCGTAGCTGAACAACACGCAGAACCCGACCGCCAGCCCCAGCTTCCATTGCTCGCGCCAGAACACCAGGAACGCCGGGCGTTTGGCGACCCATGCCAGCAACGGAAACGGCCAGGCGCTGAGCAGCGTGACCCAGACCAGGTAATCCAGCGGATGCGACCAGCGCCGCAAGGCCTGACCGTCGATATAGGTGTAGCAACCGATGCACAGCCCGATCAGTGCCACCACCGGCAGCATCGACCAGGGGAGATGCTTCCCGCCGCCGCCCTGCCAGAGCAGGCAGGCCATGCCCAACGGAATCAGCATGATCCCGAAGATCTGCTGCGCAGTGAGCACTTCGCCGGCGAAGATCAGGGTCAGCGCCAGCACCACCAGCGGCGACAATCCGCGCATCAGCGGATAGACCAGCCCGAGGTCGCCGACCCGATAAGCCTGAATCAACAGATAGCGATACAGAAGCTCGAACGCCGCCGAAGCCAGAATCCACGGCCAGATGTCCAGTGGCGGCAGGCTGATGAAGGGCGACGCCAGCGCCACGAACAACAGCGCCACCGTGTCCATGCAGGCCACCACCAACAACCGTTCGGCGCTGAACTTGATCAAGGTATTCCACGCCGCATGCAACAGCGCCGCTATCAACACCAGAACTGTCGCCGCCACGTTTCACTCCTTGATTTTTTGTTGTTGACCCTACACCAATGTGTGCAGCTGACCAACCGAGGGGACGTGATTGTGTCCCCACCCCGAGTCAGCCCATCCAATCTGTGCGCCGAAGAATCGGGGCGCTGTCTTTCCACCCCCATCCAAAGGACCCCGGATGCTTGAACTCGTAGCCGCTTTTATCTGCCTCACCACCCTCCTCACTTTCGTCAATTACCGCTTCATCGGCCTGCCACCGACCATCGGTGTGATGGTCACCGCGCTGATGTTCTCTCTGTTGCTGCAAGGCCTGAGCGTGCTCGGCTACCCCGGCCTCGAAGAACGCGTGCAGCAACTGATCGGCCAGATCGACTTCGGCGATCTGTTGATGAACTGGATGCTGTCGTTCCTGCTGTTCGCCGGCGCCCTGCACGTCAACTTGAATGACCTGCGCAGCTACCGCTGGCCCATCGGCCTGCTGGCGACCTTCGGCGTGCTGATCGCCACCGCCGTGATCGGCAGCCTCGCCTATTACATTTTTGCCCTGTTCGGCTGGCACGTGAGCTTCCTGTACTGCCTGCTGTTCGGCGCGCTGATTTCGCCGACCGACCCGATCGCGGTGCTCGGCGTATTGCGTACGGCCAATGCTTCCAAGCCGCTGAAAACCACCATCGTCGGTGAATCACTGTTCAACGATGGCACGGCAGTGGTGGTGTTCACCGTGCTGCTGGGCATCGCCCAACTGGGCGAAACGCCGACCATCAGCGCCACGGCCATGCTGTTCGTTCACGAGGCGATAGGCGGCGTGCTGTTCGGCGGGCTGATCGGCTATCTGGTGTACCGGATGATCAAGAGCGTCCAGCAGCATCAGATCACGGTGATGCTGACCCTGGCGCTGGTGATCGGCGGTTCGGCGATGGCCAGCGAGGTGCACGTCTCGGCACCGATTGCGATGGTGGTGGCCGGTCTGATCATCGGTAACCTGGGGCGCAACCTGGCGATGAACGACATGACCCGCAAGTACCTCGACGGCTTCTGGGAGTTGCTTGACGACATGCTCAACGCCCTGCTGTTCGCGCTGATCGGTCTGGAGCTGTTACTGCTGCCGTTCAACTGGCTGCACGTGGCGGCGGCAAGCCTGCTGGCGGTGGCGATTCTGCTCTCGCGCCTGCTCACCGTGGCCCCGGCCATCGTCCTGCTGCGTCGCTGGCGCACGGTGCCGCGCGGCACCATCCGCATCCTGACCTGGGGCGGCTTGCGCGGCGGTGTCTCGGTGGCACTGGCGCTGGCCCTGCCATTGGGCCCGGAGCGCGATCTGCTGCTGAGCATCACCTACATCGTGGTGCTGTCGTCGATCCTGTTGCAGGGGCTGACCATCGGCAAACTGGTCAAGCACGCCACCCGTGACGAGCCAGCCACAGCGGCTGAGCCCGCGCACCACTGATCATTTTCTGATCTGCTGCGGATCAGGCTGTTCAACCTGGTCCGCAGACCCTTTCGGCTTTTCCGGGTCTTTCGGCGCACCGCTCTCGCTGCGTATCTGCGCATGGCTGATCAGGGCGAAGATGAAACTGCCGCCGATGATGTTCCCCGCCAACGTCGGCCCGGCGAACACCATCCAGAAATCACTCCACGGCAGCTCGCCGGCAAACACCAGATACGACACTTCCGCCGAACCGACCACGATGTGGGTGAAGTCGCCCAGCGCCATCAGGTAGGTGATGAGGATGATGATCCACATTTTCGCGCTCTCCATGGACGGGATCATCCAGACCATGGTGGCGATCATCCAGCCGGAGACGATGCCCTTGGCGAACATCTGGCTGGCGTGGTTCTCCATGACCTTGCGGCCGATTTCGAGGAAGGCGTCGTCGGTCTTGCTGTCGAAAATCGGCAACTCGAGCATCACGTACGCCACCAGAATCGTGCCGCACAAATTGCCAAACAGGACGACGCCCCATAGCCGGATCAGCCGGCCGAAGTTGCGTATCGTCGGTTTGGTCATGACCGGCAGGACCGCGGTCAGGGTGTTTTCGGTGAACAGCTGCTGGCGTGCAAGGATCACCGCGAGGAAACCCGCGCAATAGCCGAAACTGGCGATCACCTTGAATTCGTCGCCCTCGGGCAGGCGAGAGTTGAGCAGGCCCATGCCCATCAGCGACAGGCCCATCGTCAGCCCGGCGGCCAGCGCCGACCACCACAACGCGGCAATGCTGCGCTCCAGCTCCTGATCGCCCTGGGTGCGGATGATTTCATGCAGAACCGCCGCGCGGGGCGGCTGGTTTTTTTCGACTTCGTGTTGCTCCTTGGCCGAGAGGTCGGGGGTCTTGCCGTCGGTGGGGGTGGTCATGGCGTGGCAACCAGTGGGGGGCTTTCAGCTACGACCCCCGCCGTTCACAGCTGTTCACTGAGCAGATGAATCTTCGGTGAATACAAAACCGCATTCGCGAGCAAGCCCGCTCCCACAGTTGACCGAGTTGCGGGGCAGCACGCGGTCTGATGTGGGAGCGGGCTTGCTCGCGAAGGGCGCACCGCCGATGTCACTTGGTGACTAATTCATCTTCCTGAAACTGATCTTTCACATATTTGATTTCAGTGCGCCCGTGCGGCGCCGGCAGGCCGTCTTCGCCGAGATTGACGAAGACCATCTTCTCGACCGTGAGGATGCTCTTGCGGGTGATCTTGTTGCGCACCTCGCAAGTCAGGGTGATCGAGGTACGGCCGAACTCGGTGGCGGTGATGCCCAGTTCGATGATGTCGCCCTGACGCGAGGCGCTGACGAAGTTGATCTCGGAAATGTACTTGGTCACCACGCGCTGATTGCCCAACTGGACGATGGCGTAGATCGCCGCTTCCTCGTCGATCCAGCGCAGCAGGCTGCCGCCGAACAGGGTGCCGTTGGGGTTGAGGTCTTCGGGTTTTACCCATTTGCGGGTGTGGAAATTCATCTTCACTCCTGAGTGTCTTGCCCAATGATGGGGCCATCTTGGCAGACTGAGCGGTCAGGCTCCATGAGCCTTCTACTATGGTCGCTATTAGCGATCTTCATTTGGCCGACAGAAACCCTTTGGAAGATCAGTCTAGACGGCTATAATCGCCCCCGTTTCAAAACGGTAACGTTCAATTGCTACCGTTTTCCCGCCACCTGTCCGAGGGGCGCTGCAGCAGGTTCAACCTGTCAGGCTCGGATGGGGCGTTGACTGGCTCAGGCCAGACACTAAACGCACAACGGCGCCCATTCGCATACATTACGAATGGAGGCTCTTCATGAGCGCTGTTATCACGCCTGCCGATTTTAACGATTACAAAGTTGCCGACATGTCCCTGGCTGCCTGGGGCCGTCGCGAAACCATCATCGCCGAATCGGAAATGCCGGCCCTGATGGGTCTGCGCCGCAAGTACGCTTCCGAGCAGCCGCTCAAGGGCGCGAAAATCCTCGGCTGCATCCACATGACCATTCAGACTGCCGTGCTGATCGAAACCCTGGTTGCCCTGGGTGCCGAAGTACGCTGGTCGTCCTGCAACATTTTCTCCACCCAGGATCAGGCTGCTGCGTCCATCGCCGCTGCCGGCATCCCGGTTTTCGCCTGGAAAGGCGAGACTGAAGAAGAGTACGAGTGGTGCCTGGAGCAGACCATCCTGAAAGATGGCCAGCCATGGGACGCCAACATGATCCTCGACGACGGCGGCGACCTGACTCAGCTGCTGCACGACAAGTACCCTCAGGTGCTGGATCGCGTTCACGGCGTGACCGAAGAAACCACCACCGGCGTACACCGCCTGCTGGACATGCTGGCCAAGGGCGAGCTGAAGATCCCGGCCATCAACGTCAACGACTCGGTAACCAAGTCCAAGAACGACAACAAGTACGGCTGCCGTCACAGCCTGAACGATGCGATCAAGCGCGGTACCGACCACCTGCTGTCCGGCAAGCAAGCGCTGGTCATCGGTTACGGTGACGTGGGCAAGGGTTCGGCCCAGTCCCTGCGTCAGGAAGGCATGATCGTCAAAGTCTCCGAAGTCGACCCGATCTGCGCCATGCAAGCCTGCATGGACGGTTTCGAACTGGTTTCGCCGTTCATCGACGGCATCAACGACGGCACCGAAGCCAGCATCGACAAAGCGCTGCTGGGCAAGATCGACCTGATCGTGACCACCACCGGTAACGTCAACGTTTGCGACGCCAACATGCTCAAAGCGCTGAAGAAGCGTGCTGTTGTCTGCAACATTGGTCACTTCGACAACGAAATCGACACCGCATTCATGCGCAAGAACTGGGCATGGGAAGAAGTGAAGCCACAGGTACACAAGATCCACCGTACCGGCCCGGGCGCATTCGACGCGCAGAACGACGACTACCTGATCCTGCTGGCCGAAGGCCGTCTGGTGAACCTGGGCAACGCCACCGGTCACCCGAGCCGCATCATGGACGGTTCGTTCGCCAACCAGGTTCTGGCACAGATCTTCCTGTTCGGCCAGAAGTACGCCGACCTGTCGCCAGCCCAGAAAGCCGAGCGCCTGACCGTTGAAGTACTGCCGAAGAAACTCGACGAAGAAGTGGCCCTGGAAATGGTTCGCGGCTTCGGCGGCGTGGTCACTCAACTGACCAAGCAACAGGCTGACTACATCGGCGTGACCGTCGAAGGCCCGTTCAAGCCGCACGCTTACCGCTACTAACAGGCGCTGACTGCTCGCTATCCCTGTGGGAGCGAGCCTGCTCGCGAAGGCGGCTTAACATTCAACATCCGTGTTGTCTGTCCCAGCGCTTTCGCGAGCAGGCTCGCTCCCACATGGGATTGCAGCGCCTCGAAGGTTCTTGTTTCCAAGGGTATGACCATGTCCCAAGACCGTCGCTACAGCTTCGAGTTCTTCCCGACCAAGACCGATGCTGGGCATGAAAAACTGCTCGCCACTGCCCGTCAGCTGGCCACTTACAACCCCGACTTCTTTTCCTGCACCTATGGCGCTGGTGGTTCGACCCGTGATCGCACCCTCAACACCGTTCTGCAACTGGAAAGCGAAGTCAAAGTACCGGCCGCACCGCACCTGTCGTGCGTCGGCGACAGCAAGGACGACCTGCGCGGCCTGCTGAACGAATACAAGGCAGCCGGTATCAAGCGCATCGTTGCGCTGCGCGGCGACCTGCCGTCCGGCATGGGCATGACCAGCGGCGAGCTGCGTCACGCCAATGAACTGGTGGAATTCATTCGTGAAGAAACCGGTGATCATTTCCACATCGAAGTCGCCGCTTACCCGGAGATGCATCCGCAAGCGCGCAACTACGAAGACGATCTCGCCAACTTCGTGCGCAAGGCTCGCGCCGGCGCCGACAGCGCAATCACCCAGTACTTCTTCAACGCCGACAGCTACTTCTACTTCGTCGAACGTTTGCAGGCGCTGGGCGTGGATATTCCGGTCGTGCCGGGGATCATGCCGATCACCAACTACAGCAAGCTGGCGCGTTTCTCCGATGCCTGCGGTGCGGAAATTCCGCGCTGGATCCGCAAGCAACTGGAAGCCTACGGCGACGACAGCCAAAGCATTCAGCGCTTTGGCGAGCAGGTCGTCAGCGAAATGTGCGAACGCCTGCTGCAGGGTGGCGCACCGGGGCTGCACTTCTATTCCATGAACCAGGCCGAACCGAGCCTGGCGATCTGGAACAACCTGAAGCTGCCGCGCTAAGCAACACCCGGGCAAGACCTGAAGATCGCAACTTTTGACAGTTTTCCGGCTCTGCGGAGTCTGTCAGAGGCTGCGATCTTTTGCTTTTAACGCCCGAAACAGAGCTTGTACAGCCACTTTCTGGCTCTTTCGCGTTTCTCGTCGTAATCTCAAGCCATGCCTTTGATCGCGCAGTTATTCACGGTGCTGGTTTTTGCTTGCCTGAGCTTTGCTGCTCGGGGCGAGAAGTTGCGTATTGTCACCGAGCCGTGGGCGCCTTATGTCTACGAAGAGGGCGGTAAAAACCTCGGGCTGGACTACGAAACCACGGCCATCGTGTTCAAGCGCCTGGGAATCGAGGTCGAATGGCAGTTCCTGCCGTGGAAGCGCTGCCTGTCGATGCTCGACACCGGCCAGGCTGACGGCGCTCTGGACATCTTTCACAGCGACGAGCGCGACGCCACTCTGCTCTACCCCATCGAACCGTTGTCGGACGTCGAGTTCGTGATGTTCTACGCCAACGACCGGCCACACCCGTTCCGCCAGCTCGAAGACCTCAAAGGCCTGACCATCGGCACCTCGCCGGGGTATCTGTACAGTCCGGATTTCAGGGAATCGACGTTGTTCACCCGTGAACCGGCGCCGACGCACGAAGCCAATTTCGGCAAACTGCTGCGCGGACGCATCGACTTGCTGATCACCGATCGCCGCGTCGGTCAGCACTTGCTCGATCAGTTGAATATCCGCGACCAGATCACCGAAAACCCCACCATCATTAGCCGCCAGAGCCAATATCTGGCGGTTCGCCGCAATGCCGGGATGGATCTGCTGGTGCAGCGTTTCGGCGCCGAACTCAAGCGTTTCAAGCGCGAACCGGCCTACGCCGAGCTCAGCGCACGTTACGGCGCAGCGCCGGCTGGCACCGCGCCGCTGGGCAATGCCTCGGCCGACAGCAAAACCGTTGAGCAGCAGGAAAGCAGCGCGCAGTGATTGCTCTGTTATACTCCGGCGTTCCCGCCAGGCTCACGCCCGGACGCCCGGAACCGTAACAGGCCTCTAGACCCGCTACAGCGCAGCTTTTCAGCCCGCGCGAGCGCTCCTGACGTGCCTTCGAGACCGCAGCAGGACCGGACGGGGTCGCGTCCTCTTAAACGCGATTCGCGCCAGGCAAGACTCCCATTGGGCCAAGCCCTAACTAAAACAGGATTACTCATGTCCTTTGCTTCCCTCGGTCTCTCCGAGGCTTTAGTCCGTGCCATCGAAGATGCGGGCTATACCGAGCCTACTCCGGTGCAACAGCGGGCCATTCCCGCCGTGTTGCAAGGTCGCGACCTGATGGTTGCGGCACAGACAGGTACCGGTAAAACCGGCGGTTTCGCCCTTCCGATCCTGGAGCGGTTGTTCCCCAACGGTCACCCGGACAAATCCCAGCGTCATGGCCCGCGCCAACCGCGCGTACTGGTCCTGACCCCGACCCGCGAACTCGCGGCCCAGGTTCACGAGAGCTTCAAGATCTACGCCCGTGACCTGAAATTCGTCAGCGCCTGCATCTTCGGCGGCGTCGGCATGAACCCACAGGTTCAGGCCATGTCCCGTGGTGTTGACGTGCTCGTTGCCTGCCCGGGTCGTTTGCTCGACCTCTGCGGCCAGGGCAGCGTTGACCTGTCCCACGTCGAAATCCTCGTCCTCGACGAAGCCGACCGCATGCTCGACATGGGTTTCGTGCACGACGTGAAGAAAGTCCTCGCGCGTCTGCCGGCCAAGCGTCAGAACCTGCTGTTCTCGGCGACCTTCTCCAAAGACATCACTGATCTTGCCGGCAAACTGCTGCACAACCCGGAACGTATCGAAGTGACGCCGCCGAACACCACGGTCGAGCGCATCGAGCAACGCGTGTTCCGTCTGCCGGCCAGCCACAAGCGCGCCCTGCTGGCGCACTTGATCACCGCAGGCGCCTGGGAACAGGTGCTGGTGTTTACCCGCACCAAGCACGGCGCCAACCGTCTGGCCGAGTACCTGGACAAACACGGCCTGCCGGCTGTGGCGATCCACGGTAACAAGAGCCAGAACGCGCGCACCAAAGCCTTGGCCGACTTCAAGGCCGGTGAAGTGCGCATCCTGGTAGCAACCGATATCGCCGCCCGTGGTCTGGACATCGACCAGTTGCCACACGTGGTCAACTTCGAACTGCCGAACGTCGATGAAGACTACGTGCACCGTATCGGCCGTACAGGCCGCGCCGGTCGTTCGGGCGAGGCAATCTCGCTGGTTGCCCCGGACGAAGAAAAACTGCTGAAAAGCATCGAACGCATGACCAAGCAGAAAATCGCCGACGGCGACCTGATGGGCTTCGATGCCAGCACCATCGAGGCCGAGAAGCCTGAAGTGCGTGAGCGTCCGGACATGCGCAACCCGCGCAACTCCCGTGGCCCGCGTGGTGACGGCCCGAATGGCGGCGGCGGTGGCGGCGGTCGTAAAGACAAAGGCAAAGACAAGGGCAAGGAAAAACCGGCCGGTGAACGCGGCGAGCGCCCTGCCCGTCAGCAGAAACCACGTGAAGGCACCCCGGCCCGCGAACAGCGTCAGCCGTCGCAGCCGCCACGCGCCGCCGCTGATCGCGCCCCGGACGAGTTCCTCGACGACGATATCGATAACTTCGGTAACCGCGTTGACTACGTGCCGAAAGCTGCCCCGGCCGGTGGCCGTGGTCGCCGTCCAGGCGCGCCAGCTCAGGGCGCAGGTTCGGGCGCACCCCGTGGCGGTCAGCCGCAGGGTCGCCAGAACGGTCCGCGCAACAGCAACGGTTCGAGCACCGGCACCCCGCCGGCCAAACGCAACGGCCCACGCAATGGTGCTCCGCGTGACGGCCAGGGCCGTCGCGACGAGTCCTCGCGCAACCGCCGCCCGGCTCGCGACGATCAGCCACGCGCCGAACCGGCCGTGCAGAATCCGCGCAGCAGTGGGCCAAAGATCATGCACAAGGAGTCCAAGGCTGACCGCTTCCCGACACCTGAGCAGCTCGATCAACTGCCGACCCGCCCGCGCGGCGAAAAACCAGCCTTGCTGACCCGCAATCGCTGAGTTATCGCAGCCATGAAAAATGCCCCGACTCGAAAGAGCCGGGGCATTTTTTATGCACAACACACACCTTCCCCTGTGGGAGCGGGCTTGCTCGCGAATGCGCCAGATCAGCCAACATCCCTTTCAATGACACACCGTATTCGCGAGCAAGCCCGCTCCCACAGGGGTTTTGTGGTGATGTGGGCTTTGAGTACACAAAAAAAACGCCCCCGGCCTTGCGACCGGGGGCGTTTTTGCATGACGGCGAAAATTACTTCGCTTTCACACCTTCAAACGAGATGTACAGGTCGACGTTGTTGGATGCCGGGCCCAGATCCATCATCTTGCCGAAATCCTGGCGATTGATGCTGGTGGTGCCTTCGAAGCCGGCACGGTAGCCGCCCCATGGATCCTTGCCTTCACCCAGGAACACAGCCTTGACCACGATCGGCTTGGTCACGCCGTGCAGGGTCAGGTCACCGGTCACGTCAGCAGTGTCTTTGCCAGCAGCGTTCTTGCCGGTGGATTTGACGCTGGTCGAGACGAACTTGGCGTCAGCGTATTTGCCCACGTCCAGGAAGTCTTTGCTGGCGATGTGCTTGTCGCGCTCGGCGTGGTTGGTGAACACGCTGGCGGTTTTCACGTTGAATTCGATTTTGCTGTCTTCAGGCTTGGCAGCGTCAAAGCTGAACTTGCCGTCGATGTCCTTGAAGGTACCGGTGATGTAGCTGTAGCCCAAGTGGCTGATCTTGAAGTCGACGAAAGCGTGCTGGCCTTCCTTGTCGACGGTGTAATCAGCAGCCATTACGTTCGCGGACAGTACGGCCGAACCGATTGCCAGAGCGGCCAGAGTCTTTTTCAACATGCTTTCTTTTCCTTTGAGTCGAGGTTGAATTTCAGGCTTTGCGACCGAGCATTCGCGTCAGGGTCGCATCACGATCGATAAAGTGGTGCTTCAATGCTGCCAACGCATGGAGACCGGAAAAAATTACCAGCGCCCACGCCAGCCAGAGATGAATCACCCCAGCGGTATCTGCCTGATCCGGTAGCCCGGAGACCAGTGCAGGAACTTCAAACAGGCCAAACACCGGGATCCCGACACCGTCTGCGGTGGAAATCAGGTAACCGGCAATCATCACAGCGAACAGCGCGAGATACAGAAACCCGTGGCCGAACTTCGCGCCGATACGGGTCATCCGGCTGTAGCTTTGCAGTGTTGGCGGCGGTGGGCTGATAAAGCGCCAGAGCACCCGCAACACCATCACACCCAACAACACCAGACCGATGCTCTTGTGCAGATCCGGCGCGTCTTTGCGCCAGCTGCTGTAGTAATCCAGCCCCACCATCCACAGACCCAGTGCAAACAGCCCGAAGACTGCCAGCGCCACGCCCCAGTGCATGAAGATGCTGACCCAACCATAGCGTGAAGAAGAGTTACGTAGCTGCATTGCCCAAATCCTGTGAGAACTGCGAACCAAGACTAGCGAGTTATCTATCGAATTAAAGCGGAAAATTTTGCTTTGAAATATCGAGAAATACGATCAAGAGTCTTGAGCATAGTGGTTAAGGAAAGATTAACGGGGAAAGTGCGGTGCAGAATGCTGCGTACAGATCCGGAGTTTGTATTGCCGGAACCGGCCTCTTCGCGAGCAAGCCCGCTCCCACAGGGGGTACGCATTCCAACTGTGCGAGCCTGGTTTGGCAGGCAATAAAAAAGCGCGGCATGAAAGCCGCGCTTTTTCGTTCACCGCAAAGACTTACTGCGCTTTGCTGTCGGTGCTTGCCGCCGGTGCCGGAGTTGCTGCCGGTTTAGCCGCTGGCTTCTTCGCCGGTTCGGCTTTTTTCGCCGCAGGCTTGGCCGGGGCTTTTTTCGCCTCGGTTTTGGCCGCAGGCTTCTTCGCCGCAGGCTTGGCCGCCGCTTTCTTCGCCGGCTCGGCTTTCACCGGGGCCGCTGGCTTCGGTGCTTCCACCGGAGCTGGCGCAGGGGCTGGAGCCGGTGCAGGCGCTGGTGCCACTGGCGCTGGAGCGGGCTCAGGTGCCTTTACTGGCTCTGGTTTTTTCTCATCATCCGAGCCACCGAACAGGTTGCTGAAGAAGTTGCCCTTCTTCGCCGCCACGGCACCCGCCGCGCCTGCCGCTGCTGCAGCCGGAACCACTTTGACCGGTTCAAACGACTTGCCGGCTGCCAGGTCTTCTACCTGACTGGCCGCACGCTGGCCGGTGCGCAGTGCGCCTTCCAGTGTGCCCGGGTACAAGGTGTCGGTGTGTTCGCCAGCGAAGGTCACGCGTTGCAGCGGACGCTCCCACAGACGCCAGAACTTGCTGATCTGGCCAGGGCCGTAAGCCAGGTAAGCGCCGCCCATCGACGGGTCGGTGCTGTAGCGGCGGATTTCATAACCGGTGAACGAGCCACGGGCCTGTGGATAAAACGCGTGCAGACGGATCAGCACCTGATCGACCATCTGCTTGTCGCCGAACGCCTGCATCACCCGAGCGTTGTCGCCGGACAGGTTGATGACGACGTTGGCGCCGCCCTTGAGGGCTGGTTCGATCCAGAGCATGCCTAAACCTGCGTTGCTGTAGATCTCGCCGGACATGCGCGCCTTGCTTTCCCACACTGGCGTCTTGAACTTGAGCATGATCTGGTCACGCCAGCCGTAGTTGGTGCCCTTGATCGCGGCCAGATGCTGAGCGTCCAGCGCTGGCGTCAGCGCAATCTTGTTCAGTGCACGCAACGGCACCGCCAGCACCACGTAATCAGCCTGATAACCCACACTGCCGACCTTGACGGTCACGCCGTCCTTGTCCTGAGTGATGGCCGAAACCGGCGAGTTGGTCTTGATGGTCTTGATCTGCTTGACGAAGGCCTGGGCCAGCACCTGGCTGCCGCCCACCAGACGCGAGGCACGCAGATCACGGTCAGCGACGCCGCGATACACGCGGTTCTGCTGGGCGAAATACAGCAGCGACAGGCGCGAAGGCTCGTCGTAGTGAGTGCGGATGTCCTGGTTGATCAGCTGACGTGCAGTGGCCGGCAGGTTCTGCTTGTCGAGCCAGCTCGACACGTTGATCTGATCCAGCGCATGCAGGGTGTTGGTCGCGGCCGGGTTTTGCGGATCGTCGATCGAGCGCGCCAGATCGTCGAGGGTTTTCTGGTAGCGCTTCAACGCATCGGCGGTGGCCGGCTGCTTCGTCGCCAGATCGGCTGCAGAGAAATACTCGCCGTCGATCAGATAACCCGGTGTGCGCACGAACTCAGGGGCCGGCGTGGTGCTCAGCTTGAAGGTCGAGACGTACTTGTTCAGCACCGGCTGGGTCTTGTCGTTGCCGATCCACTCGCTGGTGGCCATGCCGGAACGACCACCCAGGCTCGGTTTGGCTTCCAGCAGCGTGACCTGCCAGCCCTTGTTCTGCAGTTCGTAAGCCGCGGTCAGGCCCGACAGGCCGCCGCCGATCACGATTGCGGTTTTATCCTTGGCCAGCGCCGTAACGCTGAACAGCCCCAACATCACCAGCGCACAGGCGCGCAGCCAACCGACAGACATTCAGCGAACTCCGGAAATACACGTAGGAAAAAGCAGTTTTGCGGGCCAGACGACCCAAAGAACCGCGAAGAATACGTCAGCCATCAAAACGCCGCCAGCGACGTCTATCGCCCCATACAAAGTAGCTCAATCGACGCAATGGGTTGTCCCGGCGCGATGCATTGCATAGGCTTGCGCGATTGTTTGCCCGCGCCTGACGCGAGCCGCCTCGAGGAGACTGTAAATGGGCCTGAATAACCAGTGGATGCAACGCGACCTCGCCGTGCTGTGGCATCCCTGCACCCAGATGAAAGACCACGAACAGCTGCCGCTGATCCCGATCAAACGCGGTGAAGGCGTGTGGCTCGAAGACTTCGAAGGCAAACGCTACCTCGACGCCGTCAGCTCCTGGTGGGTCAACGTGTTCGGCCACGCCAACCCGCGCATCAACCAGCGCATCAAGGATCAGGTCGATCAACTGGAGCACGTGATTCTGGCCGGATTCAGCCATCAGCCGGTGATCGAACTGTCCGAACGTCTGGTGAAGATGACGCCGCAAGGCCTGAACCGGGTGTTCTACGCCGATAACGGTTCGTCCTGCATCGAAGTCGCGCTGAAAATGAGCTTTCACTACTGGCTCAATCGCGGCCAGCCGAACAAAAAGCGCTTTGTCACCCTGACCAACAGCTACCACGGCGAAACCATGGCAGCGATGGCCGTCGGCGATGTGCCGCTGTTCACCGAAACCTACAAAGCCCTGCTGATGGACACCATCAAGGTGCCGAGCCCCGATTGCTACGGGCGTCCCGAAGGCATGAGCTGGGAAGAACATTCGCGCAACATGTTCGCGGCCATGGAGCAGACTCTGGCCGAAAATCATGACAGCGTCGCGGCAGTCATCGTCGAGCCGTTGATTCAGGGCGCCGGCGGTATGCGCATGTACCACCCGGTGTACCTCAAGCTGCTGCGCGAATCCTGCGACCGTTATGGCGTGCACCTGATCCTCGACGAAATCGCCGTCGGCTTCGGCCGCACCGGGACGATGTTCGCCTGCGAACAGGCCGGCATCCGCCCGGACTTCCTCTGCCTGTCGAAAGCGTTGACCGGCGGCTACCTGCCGCTGGCGGCGTGCCTGACGACCGACGAGGTCTACAGCGCGTTCTACGACGACTACCCGACCCTGCGCGCCTTCCTGCATTCGCACAGCTACACCGGCAACCCGCTGGCGTGCGCGGCGGCACTGGCGACGCTGGATATCTTCGAGCAGGACAACGTCATCGAGAACAACAAGGCCCTGGCCCAGCGCATGGCCTCGGCCACCGCGCATCTGATCGATCACCCGAACGTGTCGGAAGTGCGCCAGACCGGCATGGTCCTGGCGATCGAGATGGTCAAGGATAAGGCCACCAAAGAGGCCTACCCCTGGCAGGAACGGCGCGGCCTGAAGGTGTTCCAGCATGCGCTGGAGCGCGGCGCGTTGCTGCGGCCGCTGGGCAGCGTGGTGTATTTCCTGCCGCCGTACGTGATCACCCCGGAGCAAATCGACTTCCTCGCCGAAGTGGCCAGCGAAGGCATCGACATCGCTACGCGTGACAGCGTGAGCGTGGTAGTGCCGAAGGATTTCCATCCCGGTTTCCGCGATCCGGGCTGATTCGGCTTACTTGAGATTTGCGGTGTCTGGACTGGCGCCTTCGCGAGCAGGCTCGCTCCCACAGGGGAATGCATTTCAAATGTGGGAGCGAGCCTGCTCGCGAATGAAGTCGACACCAATCCAATTGATTCACATCTTTCCAGAGACCCCGAAATGAGACTGTCCCGCTTCTTTATCGACGCGCCCCTGAGCACCGGCGAACACGAACTGCCGGAAGCCCAGGCGCATTACATCAGCCGCGTGCTGCGCATGGCCGAGGGCGATGCGGTGCAGTTGTTTGACGGCTCCGGCCATGAGTTTCGGGGCGCCCTGCTGGAAGTTGGCAAGAAGCGCGTGACCGTACAGATCGACGAGCAATTCGCCGGTCAGGTCGAATCGCCGCTGCATATCCACCTCGGCCAGGGACTGTCCCGGGGCGAGCGCATGGACTGGGCGATTCAGAAAGCCACCGAGCTGGGCGTGAATGAAATCACCCCGATCTTCAGCGACCGCTGCGAAGTCCGGCTCAAGGATGAGCGCGCCGACAAACGCCTGCTGCACTGGCGTCAGGTGGCGATCAGTGCCTGTGAGCAGTGCGGGCGCTCGCGAGTGCCGGTGATTCATCCGCCAGTGTTGTTGGCTGACTGGATCAAGCAGACCGAAGCTGAGTTGAAACTGGTGCTGCATCCGGTGGCGGAGCCGTTGGTGAGTCACGCCAAGCCTTCGAGCCTGGCCTTCCTCATCGGCCCGGAAGGCGGGTTGTCCGACGCCGAAGTCGAGCAGGCCAAGGGCAGCGGTTTCCACGCGGCGCGCCTTGGCCCACGTGTATTGCGTACCGAGACGGCACCGGTGGTCGCATTGGCGGTGGCCCAGCAACTTTGGGGTGATTTCTAGGGCCTCTTCGCAAGCAAGCCCGCTCCCACAACAGATCTCCAGTGAACACACATTTTGTGAACACAGAAAATTCACTGTGGGAGGGGGCTTGCATTGGCGGTGGCCCAGCAACTTTGGGGTGATTTCTAGGGCCTCTTCGCGAGCAAGCCCGCTCCCACAATAGATCTCCAGTGAACACACATTTTGTGAACACAGAAGATTCACTGTGGGAGGGGGCTTGCTCCCGAATGCGGTATGTCATTCAACAAAGATGTCAGCAGCAAGCCCCCTCCCACCAGCATTGCATTCACAGGACATAAAACAGAATCGCCACAAAGTGCAGCAAACTCCCGGCAATCACAAACAGGTGCCAGATCCCGTGCGCATGCCGCAACCGGTGATCAAGGGCAAAAAAGATGATCCCCACGGTGTACAACACACCGCCCGACGCCAGCCAGGCAAACCCGGTCGTGCCCAGCGCCGCGATCAACGGCTTGACCGCCACCAGCACGATCCAGCCCATCACCGCGTAAATCACGATCGACAGAATTCGCGCCTCCGAGCGTGGCTTGATCTCTTGCAGGATGCCGATCAACGCCAGCCCCCAGACAATGCCGAACAGCGTCCAGCCCCACGGCCCGCGCAGCGTCACCAGACAGAACGGCGTGTAACTGCCGGCAATCAACAGGTAGATCGAAAAGTGATCAACCTTTTTCATGATTGCTTTTTTACGCCCGCGCACGCTGTGGTACACGGTCGAGGCGCTGTAGAGCACCAACAGAGTGAATGCGTAAATCGCCACGCTGACAATCTTCCACGGACTGCCGTCGAGACTGGCAATCACCAACATCCACACACCGCCGATAAACGCTGCCACCGCCCCGACCAGATGCGTCCAGGCGTTGAGTCTTTCCCCGTGATACATGTGTCGCTCACCTCATGATTCGTTACCGCAACGCGCAAGGCTCGGGCCTTGAGCGTAAAAGCGCAATGTTTCTGTTCAACGCGGGTCTGCACATGTCGTGGTAATTGGGCACAATCGGCCGATACCAAAAAGAGTCCGCGCCATGCTGATCGACGAAGAATTGACCCTGAAAAAACTCGAGGTGTTCCTCGCCTTCATGCGCACCGGCAATCTGGCGCGCGCCGCTGCCGAGTTACAGACCAGCAACGTCAGCGTGCATCGCGCCATTCATTCACTGGAAAGCGCCCTGCGCTGCCCGCTGTTCAAGCACGAAGGCCGCAACCTGACGCCGCTGGAAAGCGCTTATGTGCTGGAAGAGCGCGCACAGAAGCTGATCAATGATGTCGTCGAAAGCGTACGCCTGACCCGCGAAGCCGCCGGATTCTCTGCCGAACGCTTCAAGCTCGGCTCGCTGTATTCGCTGACGGTGAAGACCGTGCCGCAACTGATCATGGGCCTGAAGATACGCCGCAGCGAACTCAACATCGACCTGATCCTCGGCTCGAACATCGACCTGCTCTACAAGCTGAAAAACATGGAAGTCGACGCGATTCTGGTGTCGCTGGACGACAGCATCAACGACCCGGACTGCGAGCAGATCCCGCTGTTCTCCGATGACATCTTCCTCGCCACGCCGGCGGATTCCACGTTTGCCCAACGCACCGAAGTCGATCTGGCGCAGGTACGCGATGAAACGTTCATCACCTTGACCCAGGGCTTTGCAACGCATCAGGACGGTGTGCGGGTGTTCAAGCAGGCAGGGTTCGAGCCGAAAGTGGCGATGCAGGTGAACGACATCTTCACCCTGCTGAGCATGGTCAGTTCGGGCGTCGGTTACGCGTTACTGCCGGGGCGGATTGCGGCGGTGTACGAGAATCGGGTGAAGCTGATCCCGTTGCAGGAGAAGTACCGGTTGCAGCAGCACATCGGCGTGGTGTTTCTGAAGGCCAAGGAGCGCGATCCGAACCTGCTGGCGTTGCTGGCGGAATGTCGGATGTATGCCAATCGCCAGGCCTGAGACCGCGTCGTCCCAATCGCGAGCAGGCTCGCTCCCACAGGGAAATGCATTCCAAGTGTGGGAGCGAGCCTGCTCGCGAAGGCGTCAGTCCAGACAGCAGATGGCTTAGCCCATCAACCCGCGCATCAGTAGAAACAACAGCGAAGGCCCGAGCAAACAACCCAACGCCGTATAGAACGCCGCCGTCAGGCAGCCATAGGGCACCAGTTTCGGATCGGTCGCCGCCAACCCGCCGGCCACGCCACTGGAGGTGCCCATCAAACCGCCAAAGATCACCGCACTGCGCGGGTTGTTCAGGCCGATCATCGGCGCCACGAACGGCGTCATCACCATCACCAGAATCGCTTTGATCAACCCCGCCGCAATCGACAGCGCCATCACCTCGGAACTCGCCCCAATCGCCGCGCCTGTCACCGGCCCGACGATGTAAGTCACCGCCCCTGCGCCAATGGTGGTCAGGCTCACTGCATCGGTGTAACCGAACGCCATCGCCACACCGACCCCGGCAACGAACGATGTGCCCACGCCGATAAACAATGCCAGCACCCCGACAAACCCGGCGCGCTTCAGCTCATCGACGCTGACGCCAAACGCCGTCGCAACAATCGCGAAGTCCCGCAGCATCGCGCCGCCGAGCAAACCGATGCCTGACAGCAGCGGAATATCCACCACGCCTTTCTGCCCGCCGGTCAGTGCACCGCCGACATACGACAGCACCAGTCCCAGCAAAATGGCGATGGCCGAGCCGTGCAGACGGCCCTTGGTGAAGGTGTTGGACATCCAGTAGGACACCCACATGGTCAGGCCGACAATCAGGAAACCGCTGATCAAACCGTAGCCGGTGATGACTTTCATCATTGATTCGTACATGGCGCTCACCCCGCAGTCTTGGCAGGTGTGATCGGCGCCGGTTCCTTGTTACCCAGGCGCACCAGCACCGGCACCAAGGCAAAGGCGATGACCACGGCAAGCGTTCCCGCGAGGATCGCCATCGGCCCGCCCTTCAGCGCACCGAAAACGTTTTGTTGCGCCGCCATGGCGACCACAATCGGAATGTAGATCGCACTCCAGAACTCGACGCCCTGCTCGGTCTTGCCTTTGAGCCAGCCGCTTTTGTTCAGGTAACTGCCCAACCCGATCAGCAGCAGCATCGCAATACCGACGCCGCCGACGTTGGCCGGCACGCCGATCAACTTGCCGAGCAGCTCACCGACCCAAATACCCACCAGCGTACAAAAGGCGAGAAACGCCACACCGTAAATAATCATTGTTGTAGTCCTCAAAGTGCATCGTCGAATGTTGTTTTTGTTGTTCGAAGCCTGAGTCGCGGCGGTTTATGGTCGGCGGCCACCCTCCTCGCGCAGCAGCGCCTGCAAGGTGTCGAGCCGCGCACTGTCGAAGGCAGTGACCGTGCCCTGTTCGAACACCCGGCGCGCCAGCCCGGTCAGTACGGCACCGGGTGGCAATTCGATGTGTAGACGCACGCCGCGCTCGTAGGCGCTTTGCACGGTGCCGCGCCAATCGACCACGCGGCACATGTTGAAGGCGAGATCGTCGCGCAACGCTTCTACTTTGGTCACAGGGCGCGCGCGACTGCCGCTCAGATAAGCCATCTGCGGCATTTTCAATTCGACGTTGGCGAAGGCTTTGGCAAGGGTTTGCGCCGGCTTTTCCAGCAGCGGACAGTGCGACGGCACACTCACCGCCAACCGTTTCGCCAGACCGGCGCCACGGCTGCGTGCCAGTTCGGCGACGGTTTGCATGGCCTCGTCACTGCCAGCAATCACCACTTGGTTATCGGCGTTGATGTTGGCCAGGTACACCGGCGCATCCTCGCTGTGCACCTGCGCCAGCAGCGTTTCGACGGTGGACAATTGCAGGCCGATGATCGCGGTCATGCCGTAGCCTTGTGGATAAGCCTGCTGCATCAACTCACCGCGCAGGCTCACCAGATGCAGTGCATCGCTGAAATTCAAGGCCCCGGCGACCACCGCTGCCGGATAAGCGCCGATGGACAGGCCAGCGACGTAGTCCGCCGTCAGTCCGTCCTGCAACAACTGCCGCGACGCAGCGACGCCGGCGATCAGCAGGCACAGCTGAACGGCCCGGGTGCTGCGCAACGCTTCGGGCGAATCGAGCAACGAGACATCTTCACCGAGCACATCACTGGCCTCGGTCAGCGTTGCTCCAGACAAGCGCTGGAGCATGCCCGCTTGCTGCGCGCCCTGGCCAGGGAACACCAACAGACTGCTCACGCTGCCTGCTCCTGCGGGTTCCACGGGTCAGCCACCAGACAAGCCTGATGAGCATTCTTCAGCAGCACGCGCGCCGAATCGCTGGCCCATTCGCGCAAAGCCACCGCACCGAACGGCGTCTGCAATTGCATGTCGACCCGGCACACCGCCTGATCGAAACGCTTGACCAGTTTGCGTGCCTGATTGCGCGTCAGCACTTGCGGCGTGCGCAGGATCAGATCGAGATCGCTGCGCTCGTGCATCGCTGCAAAACCACTGGCCAATTCAAACCCGACACTGCCGCTGACGCCCCAGACCCAACCGCAATCATCGAGCCACGGCCGCAGTTGTCCAAGCGCCTGCATCACCGGTAAATCACGCTCGCAATCGACCCGACAAAGCGCCTCGGGACTGACCCGACAGGCAATCGAATCGACCGGCATAAACGCCGCCAGCCGCTGCTCGCGCAACACTCCGCGCACGCCCACCGCCACCCGGCCTGCAGCGCTCACGGCGCGCCGCACCACCACCGGTTGCCCGGCTGCCAGCGACTCGACGGCCCACAGCGGCGCATCCGCCGGCAACTGCGCCGGCGTCATGCCCCAGAGCAGGTCGTGGGCCAGTGGCATGTTCACCACTGCGCCCTCAGCAGTTCGCACACGCGGCTGGATGCTTGGCGATTTTTCGCGCCGAGACGGTTGCTCAAGTCAGTGCTGGAGATATCGTCGATGGCTTGTTTCAGGCACTCGCTCACTCGCGCCAGATCCTCCGCTGACGGCTGCTCGATCTGCTGCACCGAGAGGGTTTCCCAGAGCAATCCGAGGCTGGCGTAGCTGTCGATGTCATAAGCCATCGGCGGCACGCTGGCCGCCAGCGCTTCCAGTTCCTCAACGCTGCGCAAGGTCACTCGCGCCGCCGACGCCTTGCCCATCGCGTGCACCATCACGCCGGGATCGCGCAGGGCAATCAAGCGGTTGGCCTGATAACCGTGAGCGAGAAACGCCCCGGACATCGCCTTGCCCACCAACAGCGCAATCACCGGGTGGCCGGCCAAGCGGGCGCGGGCATAACTGTCCGCCGCACCGGCCAAAGCCTGATGAATGCCGAGCGCTTCTTCGCGGCGGCCATAAGCCTGGCTCGGTACATCGACGATGGCGATGATCGGACGCTTCTGCGCTTTGTCGCGATCAGCGCTGATCGCGTCATCCACAGCCTTGGCCAAGCCCCAGCCTTCGAGCAGGCCGACTTCACCGTTACGAGCGCGTGGAAAGCGGTTGTCCGGGTCAGCGACCACGGCGATAAAACGCCCCAATTCACCGTCGGCCACCTTCAACGATGGCGGCAACCCTTTCACCGCAACAGCCCCCGCGCTCAGGGCATTGAACCAGTTCAAACCGCGCAATGAATAACCGCTCATGAGCGCTCTCCTTGATACAGATCGCGAACCACCGCCGGTTCGATTTGCTGGTCAGTGTTCAGACTGCCGAGGCGTTGAAGGAACCACTCGGCACGCTGACTGCGTGGTTGCGCCGGTAAACCTTGTTGCAGCAACTCGCCAACCTGCTGCCGAATCTTCTCCACATCATCGGCGACATAACGATCCACCAAGCCGCTAGCGAAACGCTGCTCGCCACCGGTCAGGCTCCAGATGAAGGGCCGGTCGCGCGAGTCGTATTCCTCGATCCCGGCTTCCTGCTCGATCACCTGCGGGCCGTTCAAGCCGAGGCGCGCTTCCCGGGTCACCAGCAAATAGCTGCACAGCGCGGCGGCAATCGACATGCCGCCGAAACAGCCGACGCTGCCCGCCACCACGCCCACCACCGGCTGGTACTGCTGCAAATCGACAATCGCCGCATGGATATCGGCAATCGCCGCCAGCCCGAGGTTGGCTTCCTGCAAGCGCACGCCACCGGTTTCCAGCAGCAACACGGCGCGGGTCGGGATGCCCTTGCGGTTGTCTTCAGCGGCCAGTTCCAGCGCACCGGCAATCTTCGCCCCGCCGACTTCGCCGAGGCTGCCACCTTGAAACGCGCCTTCAATCGCCGCGATCACCACCGGCAAACCATCGAGGCTGCCCTTGGCGATCACCACACCATCATCGGCTTGCGGCACCACGCCCTGGCGTTCAAGCCAGGGCGACATGACGCGCTGAAACGGGTCGAGCAATTCACGGAAGGTCCCGGCATCGAGCAAGGCTTTCGCCCGTTGCCGCGCACCGAGTTCGACGAAGCTGTGTTTGTGCAAAAGCGCCGCGCTGTCAGTCATGGCCGATCTCCTCGAAACCTTGTTCCAGCCGCAGCCGCACCACACCCGGCGTCGCACCGAAATCGTGAATATCGATGGCCATCGCCGGCGGCGTGGTGCCGTCGAACATCCGCGCAAACAGATGCTGCCAGCGCAGCTGTGCGCCGTTGACCGAGGTCTGCACATTGATCGTCAGCTTGCCGGCCAGCCCCGGTTCGATCAGCACTTCCAGATCACCCGAGCCGACACAACCGACCAGCGCGCGACCGCGTGGCGGCTGCCCGGCGGGGAATTCAAAGGATAAGGTTTCCATCAAAACGCTCCTTGAAGGATGCCGTCGCGCTCGATTCGGTCGAGCAGCAGCGTGGCGGCGAGCAAGTCGGCGGCGCCACCGGGCGAGGCATTCAATGCGATGAGTTGTTGATCGAGTTCGTGCAGGCGCCGACGCCCGCTGAGGCTGGCGCTGCCGCCGGCATCGAGCACCGCTTGCGCGCCGCTTTGCATGGCGTGCAGGCCTTGTTCACCTGCGCGGTAAAGTACGCAGGTGTCGGCGAGGTCAGTCATGATCGCGAGCAAGGCGTCGAGCCGGGCATTCTGTTCGCCGTGGCCGTTGGCGCGGCTGCGTTTGAGTTGTGGCAGGCCACGTTGCAGTACGGACGGGAAGCCGAGTTGCGCTTCCTCGCGGGCACCGCGTGCGCCATATCGGAGGGCGACCTGGGCGCCGTGGCTCAAGGGTTTTGGTGCATGACGATCATCCAGCAAGGCCAGACGTGCGGCGCGCAGGGAGACTGCATTGGCGCTGGACGATTGCGGCTCCAGTGCAGCGGCAGTGATCAAAAGCCCCAAGGCCCAGATTGCCCCGCGATGGGTGTTTACACCGTTAGTGGTCGCGAGCATCGCTTGCTCGCCTTCGCGACCGATGCGGCCAATCGCTTCGCGCAATGGCAAACCGACCTCGCCTGTCGTGCTGGCAGCTTCGGCCATTTCCTTGAACGCGGGCCACAACGACAACGCCGACGCGTGCATCAGGCCCAGGTGCAGATCGGTGTGCGCGCCGTTGCCACGACGGTCGACCAGCGCCGGTTTCGGCGACAGATCGGCTTCGTCGATCAGCGCATCCACCGCCAGATCCGCCAGGCGTTCGCTCAGGCTGAGGGGTTTCGCTTGCAGGTTGAGTGCGTGCATTACCAGCTCCTGAATTTGGCGGGCGGGTTGTACAGGCCGCCGGACCACTCGACCAGATCGGCCACACTTTTCGCCGCCAACAGTTCGCGGGTGGCGTCGGTGCGGCGGATGCCGAGGTCTTCGGGTAAGGCGATCAGGCCTTCGCGGCGCATGCGTTCGGTGTCTTTGGGGTTGTGGCGCAGGCCGATAGCGGTCACGCCCGCCACCGCGGCGATCATCGCCTGGCGCTCTTCCAGCGAGCGCGCCTTGTACAGGTAGGCGATGCCCTCTTCGGTGAGCAGGTGGGTGACGTCATCGCCGTAGATCATGATCGGCGCCAGCGGCATGCCGCTTTTCTTCGCCACTTCCACCGCGTCGAGGGTTTCGACGAAGGTCGGTTTGCCGCCCTCCTGGAAGGTCTCGACCATTTGCACCACGAGTTTCTTGCCGCGTTCGAGCATCGGTTGCTGCGAGTCATCGTGACGCATATCGAGCCACGCCGGGGTGCCGTGACGGCGGCCACGCGGGTCATGGCCCATGTTTGGCGCACCGCCGAAACCGGCGAGACGACCACGGGTCACGGTCGAGGAATGGCCGTCGCCATCGACCTGCAACGTCGCGCCGATAAACAGGTCCACCGCGTACTGCCCGGCCAGTTGGCAGAACATCCGGTTGGAACGCAGCGAGCCGTCACGGCCGGTGAAGAACACGTCCGGGCGCGCGGCGATGTAGTTTTCCATGCCCAGTTCGGTGCCGAAGCAATGCACGCTTTCGACCCAGCCACTTTCAATCGCCGGGATCAGTGTCGGGTGCGGGTTGAGCGTCCAGTTGCGGCAGATCTTGCCCTTGAGGCCGAGGGATTCGCCGTAGGTCGGCAGAATCAATTCGATGGCGGCGGTGTTGAAACCGATGCCGTGGTTGAGCGACTGCACGTTGTGTTTTTCGTAGATGCCACGGATCGCCATCATCGCCATCAACACGTGCACCGGTTTGATGTGCCTTGGGTCGCGGGTGAACAGCGGCTCGATGTAGAACGGCTTGTCGGCCACCACCACGAAATCGACCCACGATGCCGGGATATCCACGCGGGGCAGTTCGCTGACATCGTCGACCAATTGGTTGACCTGGACGATGACGATGCCATCGCTGAAGGCGGCCGGTTCGATCAGCGCCGGGGTGTCTTCGGTGCTCGGGCCGGTGTAGATGTTGCCGGCGCGGTCAGCCATGAACCCGGCCGAGAGCACGACGTTGGGGATCAGGTCCACCACCAGCCGTGCGTAGAGTTCGATGTAGGTATGAATCGCGCCGACTTCCAGCAGACCGTCTTCAAGCAGCTGGCTGATGCGCAGGCTCTGGGTGCCGGCAAAGGAGAAATCGAGCTTGCGGGCGATGCCGCGCTCGAACAGGTCGAGGTGCTCCGAGCGACCGACACTGGGCATGATCATGTGCAGATCGTGGAGCTTTTGCGGATCGGCTTTGGCCAGCGAGCGGGAAAGAAAATCCGCCTGCTTCTGGTTGTTGCCCTCCAGCACCACGCGGTCGCCGGGATGGATCAGCGCTTCGAGTGCGGCAACGATCTTGTCGGTGGGCAACACCACACCATCGGCCAGCCCGCGTACCTTGTCGAGGCGCCGCTGCTTCTCGTCACGCCGCCGCGTCCAGCGCGAGTCGGAGGAAATTGTTGTTGTCATGCTCACTCCACGGGGTTCGCTGTCGTGGAGCTACGTTAGGCGCGTGAAGGGTGGGCATCAATCAAGTGCGGCGATGAATCATTACGCTGAGCGTAACGTTCACTGCCGCATTCGCGAGCAAGCCCGCTCCCACAGGGGATCGGTGGCGTACGCATAATCTGTATTCACTGAAGATCCAATGTGGGAGCGGGCTTGCTCGCGAAGAGGCCAGCCGACGCATCGCAAATTCTGGATCAGTCTGTCTTTAAACAGTTGGGCTGAAGGAAGTTTATGGCGCTGTAGAGATTGAGGGTTTGCCTGTCGGATTGGGGTGTGGCGACTGACGTCTTCGCGAGCAAGCCCGCTCCCACAGGGGATCTTCGGTGAGCGCAAATTTTGTGCACAAATCTACTGTGGGAGCGGGCTTGCTCGCGAAGAGGCCAGCCAGCCCCCCATAAAGGCTGGATCAGTGAACCAGTCCCGCATCCACCAACAACTGCTCCAACCCCAACAAATCCGGCACCTTCGCCACTTGCTCCCCGACCTGCACCGCCGCCTGCTCCAGCGCACACAACGGGACATCAACATAGCTCAACTGGCTGTCGAGCTTGTACGAACGCGGAATCCCCTGCACCAGCAGCGCAATGAATTTGAGCTGCGGCAAGCCACCGAGGGCGTTGAGGATGACGATCCGCGCGCGCTCGCCGATGACGATTTTCTGCCCGCAGGCCGACTCGAAACTCAGCAACGGAATCTGCCGTTCACGCCAGCTCACCCGCCCCAGGTACCACGGCGGTGTGTCCAGGTCGAAAGCGCTGGCCTGATAGTCGATCAGCTCGGCCACGGCGACGTTGGGCAGGATCAGATTGCGGTCGGCCAGCGGCAGCAGCAAACCGGTGAGTTGGCTGGTGCGCGCGTTGTGGCGGCGCTCATGCATGTTTCTTGCTCCAGTGGGCAATGCTTTCGAGCAGCACCGATTCCTGGTACGGCTTGCCGAGGTAGTCGTTGACGCCGATGACCATTGCACGGTCGCGGTGTTTCTGCCCGGTGCGCGAGGTGATCATGATGATCGGCAGGTGTTGTAGGCGTTCGTCGTTGCGCACCTGGGTGGCGACTTCGAAGCCGTCCATGCGCGGCATTTCGATGTCGAGCAGCATCAGGTCGGGCATGTGCTCTTCGAGCAGCAGCATCGCATCGACCCCGTCCTTGGCGGTCAGCACGTTCATGCCATGACGTTCGAGCAAACGGCTGGTGACCTTGCGCACGGTGACCGAGTCGTCGACCACCAGCACCAGCAGTGGTTTCTGCGGCTCGCTGTCGATTTCCGCATGCGCCGGACGCTGCGCTACCCGCGCCTGCATCGCGCGGATCGGCGCCAGCAGGTCGAGAATCAGCACCACCCGGCCATCGCCGAGAATCGTCGCCCCGGACACTCCCTGCACCGCGCCGAACTGCGGGCCGAGGCTCTTGACCACGATCTCGCGGGTGCCGGCCATCGCATCGACCTGCACCGCGATGCGCCGGTCATTGCACTGCACCAGCAGCACCGGCAATGGCAGGCTCTGGCCGAGCAGTTTCGGCCGGGGCGCGGTTTTCAGCAGCTCGCCCAGGTAACACAGTTCATGGCGCTGACCGCCGTAGTGATAGCTCGGCGGATCATTGCGGAAATGCCCCTCCAGATCGTTCGGCAAGACGCGGACGATGCCTTCGATGGTGTTCAGCGGAATCGCATACTGATCCTCGCCGCACTGCACCATCAGCGCCCGGTTGACCGACACGGTGAACGGCAAGCGAATGCGGAAATGCACGCCCTGCCCCCGCACCGAATCGATACTCATGGTGCCGCCGAGCTGACGGACTTCTTCGTGGACCACATCCATACCGACGCCGCGCCCGGAAATCTGGGTGATCTTTTCAGCGGTGGAAAAGCCCGGCTGGAGGATGAACTGCAGCACGTCGCGGTCACTGATCTCGGCATCCGGCGCCAGCAAGCCACGCTTGATCGCCTTGCGCCGCACCGCGTCCAGCGGCACGCCGGCGCCGTCGTCGCGGATATCGAAAACGATGTCGCTGCCCTCGCGCGACAGGTCCAGGCTGATCGTGCCCTGCGCCGGTTTGCCCGCCGCCAGTCGTACTTCGGCGGACTCCAGGCCGTGATCGACGGCGTTGCGCAACATGTGTTCCAGCGGCGCCGCCATGCGTTCCAGCACGTTGCGATCCATCTCGCCTTCGGCGTTGTCGATGATGAACGCGACGTCCTTGTTCAGCTCTTCGGCGACCTGCCGCACGATGCGCTTGAGCCGTGGCAGCATCCGTTCGAACGGCACCATGCGCGTGCGCATCAGGCCTTCCTGCAATTCGGTGTTGATCCGCCCTTGTTGCTGCAACAGGTTCTCGGCGTCGTGGTTGCGACGGTCGAGGGTTTCCTTGAGATCGAGCAAGTCGGAGGCGGACTCGAACAGCGCCCGCGACAGTTGCTGCAACTGCGAATGACGGTCCATTTCCAGCGGATCGAATTCTTCATAACCGAGGCGTTCGGCATCGACCTGCTGACGGCTGAGAATCCGCCCCTGGGTTTCGGTGTCGAGCCGACGCAACTGATCGCGCATACGCTCGATAGTGGTTTCCATCTCGTTCAGCGCGGTTTGTGCATCGCTGACCTGTTGCTCGATACGCCCACGGAAAATCGAGGTTTCACCGGCCAGATTGACCAGCTCATCGAGCAGCTCGGCGGACACCTTGACCATGTCCGCAGCGGCATCAGCGGCTGGTGCCGCAGGCTCGGTCTTGGTCGGAATCGGCAGCAGCGGCGGCGTGTCGGGCGTCGCCGGGTGGCTGAAATTCTGGATCGCGCTGATCAGCCGATCCGCTGGCGGGCACGGCTGTCCGGCACGCACGCCATCGAGCATTTGCGCCAGTCGATCGTGCCCGCGCTGCACCAGCGCGAACAGTTCGGCGGACGGTTGCAGCACACCGCTGACGAGGCTTTCGTAGAGGTATTCCAGCTCATGGGCGAGGTCGCCGATCGGGCCGATCTCGACCATCCGCGCGCCGCCCTTGAGCGTGTGCAGGTCGCGCAGCAGGGTTTCCACTTCCTGGCGATTGCCCGGCTCGGCCTGCCAGCGCAGCAACGCCGCGCCGGAGTTTTCGATGATGTCGAAACCTTCTTCGAGGAAGATCTCCAGCAGCTCCGGGTCATGCGCGGCGCTGTCGTGATCGGCGGCCGGTTGCGCGGCTTCGGCACTGCCGGATGCGCCCTGACGGAACTGGCGGATCGCCTCGATCAGCTCCTGCGCCGGGCGCAGTGGCTGATGGTCCTGCAACTGCTCCAGCAACAAGGCCAGGCGGTCATGACTCTTGTGCAGCAAACGCCCCAGCCTCTCGCTGTGACTGTAGCGACGATCCACCAGCCCTTCGTAAAGACCTTCCAGCTCATGGGCCAGATCACCGATGGCATCGACTTCGGCCATCCGCGCGCCGCCCTTGAGCGTGTGCAAGTCACGCTGCAACGATGACAGCGGCGCGCCGTTGTCCGGGTCGCCCAACCAGCGCTGCAAGGCCTGGCCGGCGCTGTCGAGAATGTCCACCGCCTCTTCAAGGAAGATCTCGACGATCTCGTCGTCCGGGGCGGTCTCGGCATTGGCTTGGGCGAGTTCGGCAGTCGCTGCACCCAGCTCATGGATGCTCAAGGTGCGACTGCCGTCGCTGCGGATCAGCCCCATGGACGTCGGGTCGAGGCTTTCATCCAGCAGTTCGTGCAAGGCGCGGATACGCTGCGGCTGCGGCGTGACTTCCTGGCCGGCGGCCAGTTCGTCGAGCATGTTGATCAACGCTTCGTGGGCGTTCTGCGCTTCCTGGAAAAACCTTTCGCTGACCGCCAGGCTGCTTTCTTCCACCGCGCCATAAAGGTCGAGCAAGGCTTCGCACAGCACGTCCACCGGCAGCAGATCGGCGAGGTGTGCGCCCTCGCCCAAAGTGGTCAGTTCATCCAGCAGCGCGCTGAGTTCCTGGCGCTCGCCGGGGTGTTGCTGCCAACGCTGCAGCAGGCTCTCAGCGTCGAGCAGAATGTCCATGCCCTGAGCGAGGAAGTTATTGATCAGTTGCGGGTCGCGCTTGACCCGCAAACCGGTATTCGGCGCATTGAGGATGGCTTCCAGACGTTCGGCGAGCAGTGTGCCCGTGCGTTTGATCAGCGACTGTGCACCGACAATCGGCGCCAGCGGATCGTGCTTGAGCTGACGCAGGCCAACGCGCAACAGGCCTTCGGCTTCGAGCAGCAATTCCACTTCGTCCAGGTCGAGTGGCAACTGATGTGCCTTGAATTCACGGGCCAACTGATCCAGTGGTGCCGCCAGTTCGGCAATCGGCAGCACGCCGGCCATCGACGCACTGCCCTTGAGCGTGTGCAAGGCGCGCTGCAACTCGTCGCTGGCCTGCAGCGGCACATGCTCGGCGGCCTGATCGAGAAAACGGTTGAGGCTGGCGAGGTGGGTTTCGGCTTCGTTGCGGAAGATCTCCAGCAACAGCGGATCCAACGCGGCAACGTCGGCGCCGTCTTCCTCGGCCGGCGCCGCAGCGCCTTTGGCCAAGGCGTGAGCGCGGGCCGCGAGTTGATCGACGTCGCTGCGCTGACGCTGGCGCTGAGTGGCGAATTCGCTGATCAGCTCCGGCAGCAACAGCACGCTGTCCTGGAGCAACTGTTTAACCTGCGGGCCGGGCTCGACGCTATGTTCCAGTACGCGGTTGAGCAGGTTTTCCACTGCCCACGCCAGCTCGCCGAGAATCAACGCACGAACCATCCGCCCACTGCCCTTCAAGGTGTGAAAGGCCCGGCGCAGTTCCGTCAGCGCGGCGCGGTCATGGGTGTCGGCCGTCCAGCGCGGCAGGTATTCGTGCAGAACCTCGAGCACCTCATCGGTCTCTTCGAGGAACACTTCGCGCAGTTCATCGTCCACCGGTTCTTCATCGGCGGGCGGCGGCATCAGGCTGCCGGGGGTGATCAAGGCTGGCGGGTTGACCGCCGACACCGGGCTTGCCAGCACATCGGCCAGCGACTGCACGGTCTCGGGGTCATCCAGCGCTTGCAGGTCCTGCATCACCAACGCTTCGCCGGGGCTGAGCACATCGTCGAGCAGCGGCACATGCGGTTCGCCGGGCTGCTCGTCGAGCGGGTCCTTGGGAAAGAAACCGAGGCTGGCGAGGCTCTTCTGTGCGACGTCCAGCAGGGGCTCGTTCGGCGCCTGCGGATCGTCGCTCAGACGCTCGAGGTAATACTCAAGGCTGGTAATGACGTCGGCCAGATTATCCAGCTGTTGCCAGCCCGGCTCATGGGGATCGAGCAGCAGATGCTCGCGGATGAAACGGTTGCAGGCTTCGACCAGGCTCGCCGCCCGGCTCAGCGGAATCATCGCCAGCGCGCCGCGCACCTGGGTCAGCAGCTCCGGCAACGGTTGCAATTGCTGGCGATCCCAGTCGGCGTCGATGTAGTCGACGATCATCTCCTTGGCCTGTTGCAGGCAGATGCGCGCTTCCTTGATCACGATCTGGTGGATCTGCGTCAGGTCGGTGGTCGGCAAGCGCGCGTCTTCGGGGCTTTCCGGCTCCACCTTGCCGACCATCCCGGCCAGGTTCGCTTCGACGTAGAGCAAGGCGCCAGCGACGTCCATCAGCGTGGCGTCACTCGGCTCGCGTTGGCCCTGAGCGAGGCTGAGCACCACCGCCAGTTGATCGATGATGACCTTGCGCGGCTGGCCGAAACCGAGCACTGCCAGGGTGTCGGCGATTTGCCGCAGCGGTGCCAGCAGGCTGTCCAGGTCCGAGGCATGCTGGCGGTCGCTGCGCACGAACAGATCAAGCCGCTCCTTGACCCGCACCAGTTCTTCACACAATGCCGTGAGCACCGAGCGCATCGCATCGCGGTCGGGGCCGGCCAGGCGCGCGCGTTCTTCGTCGAGCATCGCGCTGTCGGGCAACGCGTCGTCCAGGGAGTAGCGATCTTTCATGGTCAGCATCTGCCCGGTGGGATGTTCGGCTTTGGCAATATAGAACAGCAGGCTTTTGAGCAGCTCCGCCGGCGGCGGTTGATTGAGTCCGTGCATGCCCTGTTCGAGCAGGCGCTTGAGCTCCTTGTCGGCATCCTTGAACAGGCTGCGCAGCGCGGGACTGTTGGCAATCGCGCCTTCGCGCATGCCTTCGACCAGCGCCGATGCCACTTGCCACAAGGGGCTCAACGGCGCGTCGCCGCTCAAGGCTTCAAGTCGGCTGAAGACTTTCGCCAGGTAATCCAGATGCGTCTGGTCATCCTGCTCGCGCAACAGACCGACCAGCGCCATTTGCAGCATCTGGCGCAACTTGCGCAGCACGTTCGGCAGTTCCGCAGGCTCCAGCAGCGCCAGCGCTGCATCGCTGAGCGGCGACAACTGGAGCAATTGCGGGCTGAACAGGCTGGTTTCCGAGAGCAGGCTTTCGCCCCGCGCACTGCGCAGATCGTTGATCAGCGGCAGCACCACCAGTGGCAGATCACGGCGGGCGCTCTGCACGCGGTCGAGGTAGATCGGCAACTGTCCAAGAGCTTGCAGCAGCAGGTGCAGGGCTTCTTCACGATGGCTGACACGCTCGTGCTGCAAGGCCTCGACCAAGTGTTCCATCTCTTCGGCGAGCAAGGCGGCGCCGTAGAACTCGACCATCTGCAAGCTGCCGTGCACCTGATGAATGTAATCGAGGCACTCGTCCAGCCCAGGAAAGGCCTGCGGATCATCAAGCACGGCTTCAATCGCCTGATGCGCCTGTTTCAGCGTTTCGGCAATTTCGCCCTTGACCCATTCGAGGGCCACGTAATCATGCCGGTCACCCATAACCACTCCACTCACGCCTTGTCCGTCGCGGACGCCGACGGCAAGGTGAAACCGGATACCGAACGGCGCAGCTGACTGGCCATCTTCGCCAGGTTGCCGATGCTCTCGGCGGTGGCGGTGGAACCGGACGAGGTCTGCGTGGTGATCTGCTGGATCACGTTCATCGTCAGGGAAATCTGTCCGGCCGACGAGGTCTGCTGCTGCGCCGCGTTGGAAATGCTCTGGATCAGCGCCGCGAGGGTCTTCGACACGCCTTCGATTTCTTCCAGGGCCACCCCGGCATCCTGCGCCAGCCGCGCGCCGCGCACCACCTCGGTGGTGGTCTGCTCCATGGAAATCACCGCTTCGTTGGTGTCGGTCTGGATCGCCCGCACCAGGGTCTCGATCTGCCGGGTGGCGGCGGACGAACGCTCGGCCAGACGCTGCACTTCATCGGCTACCACGGCGAAACCGCGCCCGGCATCCCCGGCCATCGACGCCTGAATCGCCGCGTTGAGGGCGAGGATGTTGGTCTGATCGGCAATGTCGTCGATCAGGCTGACGATGTCGCCAATCTCCTGCGAGGATTCGCCCAGGCGTTTGATCCGCTTGGCGGTGTCCTGAATCTGTTCGCGAATGTTGTCCATGCCGTGGATGGTGTTGTGCACCACCTCGTTGCCTTTGTTGGCGATCTCCACCGAACGCTCGGCCACCGCCGAGGACTCAGCGGCGTTGGCCGACACCTGGTCGATGGATTGGGCCATGTCGCTGATCGCTGTCGAGGCTTCGGAAATCTGCTGCGCCTGATGCTCCGAGGCCTGGGCCAGGTGCATCGCGGTGGCCTGGGTTTCCTGCACAGCGGCGGCCACCTGGCCGGCGGTGAGGTTGATGGTAGCGACCAGATCGCGCAGTTGGTCGACCGAGTAGTTGATCGAGTCGGCGATGGTCCCGGTGAAGTCTTCGGTCACCGACGCGGTGACCGTGAGGTCGCCGTCGGCGAGGTCTTCGATTTCGTCGAGCAGGCGCATGATCGCGTTCTGGTTGCGCTCGTTCTTCTCGGCGGTCTCGCGCAACTGGCGATTGGTTTCACGGACCATGACCATGCCGATCAGGATGATCGAGGCCAGCGCCAGCAACCCCAACACGTAGCCGCCGATGGTATCGGTGCTGCGCCCGCCGGCGAGGTTTTCGAAGCCGGTGGCCAGATGTGAAGCTTCATCGAGCAGGGTCTGCGACAGGCTGAAGATGTTGCCGGCCGACTCACGGACCTTGAACAGCTCTGGCGAGGTTTCGAGGATTTCATCCACGGAGCCGGAAACAAACTGGAACAACTCGGAAATATCACTCAGGCGCGCACGGGCATCGCGGTCCTCGACCTGGCTGATTTTCAGGGTCGGGTTGCCCTGCAGCATGCCATTGAGCACCTGGCCGAAACGGGTGGCGTCGCGCCCAAAGGCGTCGGCGGCCTGCTGCGAATTCTCGTCGCCGGCCAGCACGGTGTTGACCGCGCCGAGGATACGTTCGGCCAGCAGTGATTGGCGCTGGGCCATCGCCACTTGCGCGGCCGGCGCGCCGCGTTGCAGGAGGATTTCGACGACTTTTTCGTATTCGATCTGCAACTGCGGCACAGTTTCGGCCAGCGTTGCGGCGACCTGATGCAGCGACAGCACGGTCTGCTCGCTGGAGAGAATGGCATCGGTGTTTTTCAGCAAGCGCTCCCAATCCAGCTGCACGGCGCGCATTTCAGGGCGCACGGTGGCCGGGGCGGGTGGCAGGCCGGTGGCCGGGTCGCCCTTCTTCAGATAACCCCAGCGCTGGGCGAAATCGTTGCGCGCATCGCTGAGCAACTTGAACGCGGCAGCCTTGCCGGCGGCGGCTTCGGTGGCGTTCTTGGCGATGCGTTGCGACAGCACGCGCAGCTCACCGGCGTGGCCGATGTACTGTTTGTCGTAGTTGGCCTGGGTGTTGAGGTACGCGAAGTTGGCGAACAGCAGCATGATGAACACGATCAGTGCGATGAACAGCACGATGATCTGCGAGCGACTGCGCGATCCTTCCGCCGACTTGCCTGTTTTTGCTTTTGTCATCGGTCCTCGCCTATGAAACCTGCCACGGTCCAATGTGGGGTTTGTGGTGTTTCGACTAAATTGCGACGCTCATGAACACCGGCGATTTGGCCAGCGCAAACAGGCTGAACACCCGCCAGTTCTGCTCGCGCCGGAAATAGCCTTTGACGAACTCGGCCTTGGAGCCCTGGCGCTTGCTGATCGAGATCGGCTCGAAGCTGCCCTGTTCGAAGTGCTGCAGGCCGAACACCTCATCGACCAGCAGCCCGGCGAATACGTCCTGATGCTCCACCACCAACACCCGCCGCTGTTTGCGCAGTGGCGACAGTTCGTGACCGAAAAACCCGCACAGGTCCATGATCGGCAGCAAGCGCCCACGCAGGTTAGCCACCCCTTTGACCCATGGCTTGACCCCGGGCAACTGAGTGAAGCGCGGCTCGTGCAGCACTTCGCTGACTTCGCCCATCGGCGCCACGTACCAGTGCTCGCCGAGGCGAAAACCGATGCCGCTCCAGCGATCCTGGCGACCGGGCTGCGACGGCAGGTCCGCCGCCAGCAGGCGGCAGCGCTGGTCGATCTGCCACAGCAACTCGAACGCGGTCAGCGATTCGCTCATGGCGGCGCGATCAACCGGCCAGCACGTTGTTCAGGGTCTTGATCAGCATGTCTTCCTCGACCGGTTTGGTCAGGTAATCCTTTGCGCCCTGACGGGTGCCCCAGACCTTGTCGGTTTCCTGATCCTTGGTGGTGATAATGATCACCGGGATGTGGCTGGTCTCGGCATCCTTGGTCAACTGGCGGGTCGCCTGAAAACCGTTGAGGCCCGGCATGACGATGTCCATCAGCACGGCGTCGGGTTTTTCCTGACGGGCCAGCGCTACGCCGTCGGCGCCGTTTTCGGCCTTGAGCACTTCATGGCCGTGCTTTTCCAGCATGCCGGTGAGTTTGTACATTTCAGTCGGCGAATCATCGACGATCAGGATACGTGCCATGGTCTTCCCCATTTTTCTTGTCGACATCCGGCCCGCTGGCCGAGCGTCTCTGTACGTGTCTTACTGCGGCAAAACGGCGGCGAAGCCCGGAACGTGGGCCTGGATCGCGTTGAGCAGTTCTTCCTTGCTGAAAGGCTTGGTCAAAAATTGATCAGAGCCGACAATCCGCCCCTTGGCCTTGTCGAACAGCCCGTCACGCGACGACAGCATGATCACCGGCGTGGACTTGAACGCACTGTTGTTCTTGATTAAAGCGCAGGTCTGATAACCATCCAGACGCGGCATCATGATGTCGACAAAAATGATTCCGGGATGGTTGTCGGCGATCTTGGCCAACGCGTCGAAACCGTCGATGGCCGTGATGACCTCGCAGCCCACATTCTTCAACAGCGTTTCGGCGGTGCGACGAATCGTTTTCGAGTCATCGATCACCATGACCTTCAAGGCGCTGGACTGCTGTTCCATAAGGGGGCTCTACCGTCGCCTTTGCGAATCAAATTGTCCGTTTTGCGATGAGTAATGGCTGGAAACCCTTGATGCTCAAGGGCCAGCACGCTATGCCAGCCTTTTTAGCACAGTCTCCAGATGCAATCTATCGACGGGTTTTTCCTTGACCGAAAACCCTGCCAGCGCCACTCTGGCGGCACTTTTTCAATACCGATCCGGTAGCCAATTTTCGAGGAAAACCCAATGAGCGTTCGCGTCGGGATTGTCATGGACCCTATCGCCAGCATTTCCTATAAAAAGGATAGCTCGCTGGCCATGCTGCTGGCCGCGCAGAAGCGTGGCTGGGAACTGTTCTACATGGAACAGCGCGACCTGTATCAGGGCGAAGGTCAGGCCCGGGCACGCATGAAGCCGCTGAAAGTCTTCGCCAACCCGGAAAAATGGTTCGAACTGGACGCCGAGCAGGACAACCTGCTGAGCGACCTGGACGTGATCCTGATGCGCAAGGATCCGCCGTTCGACATGGAGTTCGTGTACTCCACCTACCTGCTGGAACAGGCCGAAACCGCCGGCGTGCTGGTGGTCAACAAGCCGCAGAGCCTGCGCGACTGCAATGAAAAGCTGTTCGCCACGCTGTTCCCGCAGTGCACGCCACCGACCGTAGTCAGCCGTAGCGCCGATGTGCTGCGTGAATTCGCAGCCAAACACGGCGACGTGATCCTCAAGCCGCTGGACGGCATGGGCGGCACTTCGATTTTCCGCCACCGCGCGGGCGATCCGAACCTGTCGGTGATCCTCGAAACCCTGACCGCCCTCGGCACCCAGCAGATCATGGGCCAGGCTTATCTGCCAGCGATCAAGGACGGCGACAAGCGCATCCTGATGATCGACGGCGAGCCGGTGGATTACTGCCTGGCGCGGATTCCGGCTCAGGGCGAAACCCGTGGCAACCTCGCCGCCGGTGGCCGTGGGGAAGCCCGTCCGCTGACCGACAAGGATCGCTGGATCGCCGCACAAGTCGGCCCGACCCTGCGCGAGAAAGGCCTGCTGTTCGTCGGTCTGGACGTGATTGGCGAAAGCCTCACCGAAATCAATGTCACCAGCCCGACCTGCATCCGCGAGATCGACAATGCGTTCGGCACCGACATCGGCGGCCTGCTGATGGACGCGATCGAGAAGAAGCTGCAAGCCTGACGGCCAGCTGCAAGCCTCAAGCCTTAAACATGCAGCTCGAAGCTCGAAACTCGCTGCTGCTCCTGTGCTGCTTGTCGCTTGAAGCTTGCAGCTAAAAACCAACATTGCGTTATCATGCCGAGCCCGTAAAAACGCGATGTTGGTTTTTCTGTCATGACCCTCCCGTCCGATCTGCCCGCAGAACTCGCCCATCGTGGCGTGCGCCCGGCCGATCGCCTCGGATTTACCCTGTTTCTCGCAGCGCTGATTCATTTGGCGCTGCTGCTGGGTGTCGGCTTCACCATGGTCGAGCCCAAGCAGATCAGCAAAACCCTGGAAATCACCCTCGCCACCTTCAAGAGTGAAAAGAAGCCCGAGAAGGCCGACTTCCTCGCTCAGGAAAACCAGCAAGGCAGCGGCACCCTGGACAAGAAGGCGATCCCCAAGACCACCGAGGTCGCGCCGTTCCAGGACAACCTGGTCAAGAAAGTCACCCCGCCACCGGCCGCCAAGCCAGAAGTCCGCGAAGCGGCGCCCAAGGCTGCGGTGACCACGGTGGCGCCGAAACAGCAAAAGGCGCCGACCAAGAAAGAAGAAACCAAAACCGAGACCAAACCTGCAGTTGACGCGCCGACGTTCGACAGCTCGCAGCTGTCCAGCGACATCGCCAGCCTCGAAGCGGAACTGGCCAACGAACAACAGCTGTACGCCAAGCGCCCGCGCATTCACCGCTTGAGCGCCGCCTCGACCATGCGCGACAAGGGCGCCTGGTACAAGGACGACTGGCGCAAGAAGGTCGAGCGGATCGGCAACCTCAATTACCCGGAAGAGGCCCGACGCAAGCAGATCTACGGCAACCTGCGCCTGATGGTCTCGATCAATCGCGACGGTTCGCTGTATGAAGTGCTGGTGCTCGAGTCGTCCGGCCAGCCGCTGCTGGATCAGGCAGCGCAGCGCATTGTTCGACTGGCGGCACCGTTTGCCCCGTTTACCGGCGATCTGTCGGATATCGACCGACTGGAAATCATCCGCACCTGGAAGTTCGCCCGGGGCGACAAGCTCTCCAGCAATTAAGAACATCGCAAAGCCCGCCCCACATTTGATCCGCGTTGCTGCCTGATCCTCAGCTTGTCAGTTTGCCCCTACGACGCCACACTATCGCTCATGAAAAACGTCAGCCCCAGCTACCTCAAGCATCACTTCCTGATCGCCATGCCTCACATGGCCGACCCGAACTTTGCCCACACCTTGACCTACATCGTCGAGCACACGGTCAATGGCGCCATGGGGCTGGTGGTCAATCGACCGCAAGAGCTGAATCTGGCCGACATTCTCGAGCAACTGCGTCCGGACATCGATCCACCAGCGCTGTGCCAGCATGTGCCTATCTTCATCGGCGGCCCGGTGCAGACTGATCGCGGTTTCGTTCTGCACCCGGCGGGCAAGACCTTTCAGGCCACTGTCGAGCTGGACGGTGATCTGGCGCTGTCGACCTCGCAGGACGTGCTGTTCGCCATCGCCGACGGCGTGGGCCCGGCGAAAAGCGTGATCGCCCTCGGTTACGCCGGCTGGGAAGCCGGGCAACTGGAAGCGGAGCTCGCCGACAACGCCTGGCTGACCTGCCCGTACGACGCAGACATCCTGTTCAACACCAGCAGCGAACTGCGTCTGGAAGCGGCGGCACGGCATCTGGGGATCAACCTCAGCCTGCTGACCAGCCAGGCGGGGCACGCCTGATGGCCCTGCGCCTGATTCTCGGCTTCGACTACGGCACCAAACAGATCGGCGTCGCGGTCGGCCAGGTGATTACCGGCCAGGCCCGAGAGCTGTGCACCCTGAAAGCGCAGAACGGCGTTCCGGACTGGAATCAGGTCGAAGCCCTGTTCAAGGAATGGAAGCCCGACGCCGTGGTGGTCGGCCTGCCGCTGAACATGGACGGCACGCCCAGCGAAATGTGCCTGCGCGCCGAGAAGTTCGCCCGTCGCCTCAATGGCCGCTTCAATGTGCCGTTCTATACCCACGACGAACGCCTGACCACCTTTGAAGCCAAGGGTGAGCGACTGGTGCGCGGCGGACAGAAAGGCAGTTACCGCGACAACCCGGTGGACGCCATCGCCGCCGCCCTGCTGTTGCAGGGCTGGCTCGATGAAAACACTGCATTGTTTGAATCCTGACAAGCGCTTCGGCGCTTTTCTTTTGCGTTATAACCCAAGCCTTGTCCAAGGACCTGGCTCGGCCCCAAGAAGGAGCAACCATGAGCCTGCCAAATCCCGCCGATCTGATCAGCCAGATGGCGACCCGCCTCAAGGCGCACCTTGCCCAGCGTGATATCAGTGAACCGCGCTACATCGGCATCCGCACTGGCGGAATCTGGGTCGCGCAGGCCCTGCTCAAGGAGCTGGGCAGTGATGCGCCGCTGGGCACGCTGGATGTTTCCTTCTACCGCGACGACTTCAGCCAGAACGGCCTGCACCCGCAAGTGCGCCCGTCGGCCCTGCCCTTCGAGATCGAAGGCCAGCATCTGGTGCTGATCGACGACGTACTGATGAGCGGCCGCACCATCCGCGCCGCCATGAACGAACTGTTCGACTACGGCCGCCCGGCCAGCGTGACCCTGGTGTGCCTGCTGGACCTGGACGCTGGCGAACTGCCGATTCGCCCGAACGTGGTCGGCGCGACCCTGTCGCTCGCCCCGCACGAGCGGGTAAAGCTGTCCGGCCCTGAGCCGCTGACGCTCGAACTGCAAGACCTGAACCCTTAATCCGCCCTATTGAGAGTCCCCCTCGCGATGACGCCTCTAGACACCAAGCGCCCGCTGCAGCTCAATGATCAGGGCCAGCTGCGCCACTTCCTCTCGCTCGACGGCCTGCGCCGCGAGTTGCTGACGGAAATCCTCGACACTGCCGACTCGTTCCTCGAAGTCGGTGCCCGGGCGGTGAAGAAGGTCCCGTTGCTGCGCGGCAAGACCGTGTGCAACGTGTTCTTCGAGAACTCCACCCGCACCCGCACCACCTTCGAACTGGCGGCCCAGCGGCTGTCGGCGGACGTGATCACCCTCAACGTGTCGACCTCGTCGGCGAGTAAAGGTGAAACCCTGCTCGACACCCTGCGCAACCTTGAAGCGATGGCCGCCGACATGTTCGTCGTGCGCCACGGAGACTCCGGCGCTGCGCACTTCATCGCCGAGCATGTCTGTCCGCAAGTAGCGATCATCAACGGTGGCGACGGCCGTCATGCGCACCCGACCCAGGGCATGCTCGACATGCTGACCATCCGTCGGCACAAGGGCAGTTTCGAAAACCTCTCGGTAGCGATCGTCGGCGACATCCTGCACTCACGGGTGGCGCGCTCGAACATGCTCGCCCTGAAGACCCTCGGCTGCCAGGACATCCGCGTGATCGCGCCGAAAACCCTGCTGCCGATCGGCATCGAGCAGTACGGCGTCAAGGTCTACACCGACATGACCGAAGGCCTGAAGGACGTCGACGTGGTGATCATGCTGCGCCTGCAGCGTGAGCGCATGACCGGCGGCCTGCTGCCGAGCGAAGGCGAGTTCTACCGCCTGTTCGGCCTGACCACGGCGCGCCTGGCCGGGGCCAAGCCCGATTGCATCGTCATGCACCCGGGGCCGATCAACCGTGGCGTGGAGATCGAGTCGGCAGTGGCCGACGGCCCGCACTCGGTGATCCTCAATCAAGTCACCTACGGCATCGCAATCCGTATGGCCGTGCTGTCGATGGCCATGAGCGGGCAGACGGCGCAACGTCAATTCGAGCAGGAGAACGCCCAGTGAAGCTCAGCATTCTCGGCGCCCGCGTCATCGATCCAAGCAGCGGCCTGGATCAAGTCACCGATATCCACGTCGAAGCCTGCAAGATCGTCGCCCTCGGCGCCGCGCCGGCCGGTTTCAGCGCTGTCGAAACCATTGATGCCCAAGGCCTTGTGGCCGCCCCCGGGCTGGTCGACCTGAACGTCGCCCTGCGCGAGCCGGGCTACAGCCGCAAAGGCACCATCGCCAGCGAAACCCGCGCCGCAGCGGCCGGTGGCGTGACCAGCCTGTGCTGCCCACCGAAGACCAAACCGGTGCTCGACACCTCGGCGGTGGCCGAGCTGATCCTCGACCGCGCCCGCGAAGCCGGCAACACCAAGGTGTTCCCGATTGGCGCACTGAGCAAAGGCCTGGACGGCGAACAGCTTGCAGAGCTCGTTGCTTTGCGTGACGCCGGCTGTGTGGCATTCGGCAACGGTCTTGAGAGCTTCCGCAACACCCGCACCCTGTGCCGGGCGCTGGACTACGCGGCCACCTTCGACCTGACGGTGATTTTCAATTCACAGGATCACGATCTGGCCGATGGCGGTCTGGCCCACGAAGGCGCTGTCGCCAGCTTCCTCGGCTTGCCGGGCATCCCGGAAACCGCAGAAACCGTGGCCCTGGCCCGAGACCTGCTGCTGGTCGAGCAGACCGGCGTGCGCGCGCATTTCAGTCAACTGACCAGCGCTCGCGGTGTGGCCCTGATCGCCCAGGCCCAGGCCCGCGGCTTGAAGGTCACCGCGGATGTCGCGCTGTACCAGTTGATTCTGACCGATGAAGCGCTGATCGACTTCAGCAGCCTGTATCACGTGCAACCGCCGCTGCGCACCCGCGCTGACCGCGATGGTCTGCGTGAGGCGGTGAAGTCCGGAGTGGTGTCAGCGATCTCCAGCCATCACCAGCCGCACGAACGCGACGCCAAACTGGCCCCGTTCGGTGCGACCGAGCCGGGCATCAGTAGCGTCGAGCTGTTGCTGCCGCTGGCGATGACACTGGTCGAGGATGGTCTGCTGGATCTGCCGACCCTGCTCGCGCGCCTGAGCGCTGGCCCGGCGGATGCACTGCGCCTGCCGGCAGGCAAACTGGCGGTGGGCGGCGCGGCGGATATCGTGCTGTTCGATCCGAAAGCGTCCACCGTGGCCGGCGAAGGCTGGTTGTCGAAGGGCGAGAACTGCCCGTTCCTCGGTCACACCCTGCCGGGTGTGGTGCGTTACACGCTGGTGGATGGGCGAATCAGCCACCAGGCCTGAAGACAAGCGATAGCAGGCTGCAGTGGCCTGCTATCGCTTGATAGCGATAAACATCATTACTGGAAAAATTCCGCTTAATTTCATTGCTCGCAACACCCCTTTCCCTCGCGCCACTCCCACCGCTATCTTCACCAAGCGGCGTAGGAACCCGGCCACTCGCCATAAAGAAATCTCCGACGCTTTACAGCCCTGTAAAAACAGCTTCGACACAATCAGAAACAGCCTACAAAGTTCTCGTAGGTGACGTTTACACACAGCTATTAATATAAAACCGTCAGAAGGATAACCAACACCCACAAGGATGAGCATATGAAAAATGGACTTACGCTTCCCCCTATTGTCACCAGAGGCACAACAAGTAGTTCTGGCGGCTTTACAGTCGACTCGGGCTTCAAATGGGGAACCTACGCAACAGCAGACTGGCAGGGCGCAGGAGAGGCCATCATCACCAATGACGGTAAAACCTATTCACTGCCTCTGAGCAATGGCCCGGTAATAACCTCAGCAGAAATGGATATGTTCCATGCCTGGCTTGAAATGAAATCCGGAATCAAAGCCTTCACCTACGAACTGCAAATGGTGAGCAAGGCCATTAATAATGACGCCCTGAGTGGAATTCGTGATCTCTGGAGAATAACGGAAAGCGACAATTATTTACTAAGCAACTCCGCCATTATCAGCCACGGCTACTTCAAGAACAAAGTCATCAATTTCAGCCTGGCAGATTCATTTGCGGCGCAGCAAAAACTAAGCGCCATAGAAGCCCTCATCAAAGTCTCCGCGACTGCTCCCTACACTCTGAATTACGAAACACTCACAACCGAACTTTCCGGAGGCACCTTTAGCCCGATCAAAGCTTTCGCTCATTATCTTTGGGGAAAGGGTGAGAGGATGAGGGTGAACATCAACAATATTGGGCTGAATGTCAGCGCCAATGAATTGCCACTATTGGCAAGCTCTATCGCAAGCACTCGAGAAGCTGGAACTTATTACTTATCTGACCCGAAGATCCCTTACACGACTATTAATGACAGCAACGTCACCGGAGCTTATCTGGGAAGAATAACGTTAAAGATGGAGGGAAACTTTACCCGGGACAAAACAGGGTCTTGGGTTTTCGACGGCGTTATTCGAGCCTATACTTACACTTACGACTTTGATGCAAGCAACAGATCAACTGCCCTTGAGTTATTAACGACAGCAGGTAGAGTATTTTCCGGAACACATTATGAGATCGATATTTTCGGCGACCATAAAATAAGGCTGAGCGGAACAGGATTTCACCCTGCTCCATGAGCATCAGTATTCCCACAGACATCTGCACAATGGAGAGCGAATGAACAGAGCCTGCAAACTGTTAATTTATATATACCCTATCGTTCTCGCACTGACATCTGGCGCAGGGGTACTCATACTCATAAAAAACCTCAGAGCAGAAATATATGATGTAAATCAGGACTCAATCGGCCTTCCCATTGGTGCAACGCTGATTATTTTCCTGACACTGACACTCACGCACCTGCTGCAGATTCTCTTATTACGCTGGGCCTACACCCACTCGTTCGCAGGTCTGTTACTGAAAATGTCAGCCTATTTGATTGCAACAGTATCGCTGGTAATTTTGGTTGACAGGATTGTCTACTGGTTCGAACCCAATCACGCCATCATTGCAATACTTTATGGTGTCACGGCCATTACGTTTGTCGTTTTCCAAATGCAAACCTTCGCGCAATTGAAATAGCACAAATGCAAGACCGGGTGTCGAGGGGGCTTGCCTGCCAGCGTGCGAACTGGCGTCGGCGGTCTGCCCCCTCGCTATCACTTACTGGAAGGCGCCTCTGTTCTGCGCGTTACGCACCGAGACCTGATCATTCAGCGTCCAGAAGTCATACAGCACTCCGACAAAGAACAAACCGCCCGTCAGCAGGTACAGCAAACCGCTGATCCACTTGCCCTGGTACATCCGGTGCACGCCGAACACCCCCAGAAACGTCAGTAGAATCCACGCCACGTTGTATTCGATCGGCCCTGCGGTAAAACGCAGATCGGCCTCGCGATCCATCGCCGGGATCAGGAACACGTCGATCAGCCAGCCGATACCCAGCAGACCGAAGGTGAAAAACCAGATCGTCCCGGTGACGGGCTTGCCGTAATAAAAACGGTGAGCACCGGTAAAGCCGAAAATCCACAGCAGATAACCGATCACTTTGCTGTGCGTATCCTGGGGTTGAGCAACCTGCTGATAGCGGTTCATGAATGGCCTCTTTTGCGTCGATAGATAAATTTTTTCTGCATCTCTGTGACTTTTTTGTGTCGAGCCGACAAGTGGTTCGTGGGCGTTACACCTTGCTCAAAGCCTTGCAGGGCTTGGGTTCTGTCCGACAATTGCGCCAGATTGCCGCTTGTTGGGCGAAATTGACCCCCGGGTTGAATCGACCAACGGCCTCGGAAGGGACAAAAAAGCTGTTATAAAGTTGCGCGCAAACCTTTAAGAGCCACGCCTAATGCGACCATTTTTCAAGACATGGCTAACCATCTGCCTATTAATGCCACTGGCCGCCCACGCCACCAATCGTGAGCAACGTCTTCCCAACGTTAACGGTTTCACCCCTAAATCCCATGCTTCGGCTCCTTCGAGCAAAAGCAGCAAACAAACGAAACACACCACGCTCGCCAGCAAGAATCACGGCAAGCTGGTTCCGCCGATGGCCAACAAGGAAAGCAGCAACGTCCTGAGCCGTGCGGTCAATGTCCTCGGTACTCCTTATCGTTGGGGCGGCAGCAGCCCAAGTAAAGGCTTCGACTGCAGCGGGCTGGTGAAATATGCGTTCAACGACGCCACGTTCGACCTGCCACGCACCTCCAACGCCATGGCCAGCGGTCATGGCGAGAAAGTCGAGCGCAAGGATCTGAAACCGGGCGACCTGATTTTCTTCAACATCAAGAGCCGTCGGGTCAACCACGTTGCCATCTACCTGGGCAACGACCGCTTCATCCACGCACCGCGCCGTGGCAAAGCGGTGAGCATCGACACGCTGAACAAGCCGTACTGGGAACAGCATTACGTGGTTGCCAAGCGTGTGCTGCCCAAAGAGCCTGCCGGCAAGCAGATGCGTGTGGTTCAGCGCTGAGCTGACTGATCCGCAGCCTGTATCGCAACGACTGACGCCTTCGCGAGCAGGCTCGCTCCCACATGGAAATGCATTCCAATGTGGGAGCGGGCCTGCTCGCGAAGAGGCCGGTGAAAGCACCGCAAGCCTCCTTCAGAAATTATCCGGCGTACGCGCCTTCTCCCGCGCATGCTCGCGGCTGATCAAGCCCTTGGTCACCAGCTCCTTCAGGCACATGTCGAGTGTCTGCATCCCCAACGCCCCACCGGTCTGAATCGCCGAATACATCTGCGCCACCTTGTCCTCGCGGATCAGGTTACGGATCGCCGACGTTCCCAGCATGATCTCGTGCGCCGCCACCCGTCCGCCGCCGATCTTCTTGATCAACGTCTGCGAGACCACTGCCAGCAGCGATTCCGACAGCATCGAACGCACCATCGACTTCTCGTCCCCCGGGAACACATCCACCACCCGGTCGATGGTTTTCGCCGCCGAGGTGGTGTGCAGCGTGCCGAACACCAGATGGCCGGTTTCGGCGGCGGTCAGGGCCAGGCGAATGGTTTCCAGGTCGCGCATCTCGCCCACCAGAATCACGTCCGGGTCTTCGCGCAACGCCGAACGCAGGGCGGTGGCGAAGCTGCGAGTGTCGCGGTGCACCTCGCGCTGGTTGATCAGGCATTTGCGCGATTCGTGGACGAACTCGATCGGGTCTTCGATGGTGAGGATGTGGTGATGGCGATGGGTGTTGAGGTAATCGATCATCGCCGCCAGCGTGGTCGATTTGCCGGAGCCGGTCGGCCCGGTCACCAGCACCAGCCCGCGCGGCGCATCAGTGATCTTGCGAAACACGTCGCCCATGCCGAGGTCTTCCATGCTCAGCACTTTCGACGGAATGGTGCGAAACACCGCGCCGGCGCCCCGGTTCTGGTTGAAGGCATTGACCCGAAAGCGCGCCACACCGGGGACTTCGAACGAAAAATCCGTTTCCAGGTGTTTCTCGAAGTCGACCCGCTGGGTGTCGTTCATGATGTCGTAGATCAATTCATGCACTTGCTTGTGATCCAGCGCCGGCAGATTGATCCGCCGCACATCACCATCGACGCGGATCATCGGCGGCAGACCGGCCGACAGATGCAGGTCGGAAGCGCCCTGTTTGGCGCTGAACGCCAGCAGTTCAGTGATATCCATAGCGTCCCTCAATTCCAGTAGAATGCCGCGAACCTTCAGACCGCCGGCGCCTCTTGATGTCCACGATAGCAGACAACATCCTTCAGGTTAGTTCGCGCATCCAGGCCGCCACCGCCGCTGCCGGGCGCGCTGAAAACAGCGTTCAGTTGCTCGCCGTGAGCAAGACCAAGCCCGCCGGGGACCTACGTGAAGCCCACGCCGCCGGCCTGCGTGATTTCGGCGAGAACTATCTGCAGGAAGCCCTGGGCAAACAGCTCGAGCTGGCCGACCTGCCCTTGATCTGGCACTTCATCGGCCCCATTCAATCGAACAAGACTCGCGCCATTGCCGAGAATTTCGACTGGGTGCACTCCGTGGATCGCCTGAAAATTGCCCAACGCCTGTCCGAACAGCGCCCGGCCGACCTGCCGCCGCTGAACATCTGCATTCAGGTCAATGTCAGCGGCGAAGCCAGCAAATCCGGCTGCACCCCGGCCGATCTGCCGGCGTTGGCCGAGGCCATCAGCGCCCTGCCGCGCCTGAAGTTGCGCGGGTTGATGGCGATTCCCGAGCCGACCGAAGATCGCGCCGAACAGGACGCCGCGTTTGCTGCCGTGCAACGCCTGCAGGCCAGTCTGAATCTGCCGCTCGACACACTTTCCATGGGCATGAGCCACGACCTCGAGTCGGCCATCGCCCAAGGCGCCACCTGGGTGCGGATCGGTACCGCCCTGTTTGGTGCCCGCGACTACGGCCAGCCATGAAATGGCTGACAAATCTCTGAATAAGGACCTGACATGAGCAACACACGTATTGCCTTTATCGGTGCCGGCAACATGGCCGCCAGTCTGATCGGCGGCCTGCGCGCCAAGGGTCTGCAAGCCAGTCACATCCGCGCCAGCGATCCGGGTGAAGAGACGCGCAATCGCGTCAGCGCCGAACACGGCATCGAAACCTTTGCCGATAACGCTCAGGCCATCGATGGCGTCGACGTGATCGTGCTGGCGGTCAAGCCACAGGCGATGAAAGCCGTGTGTGAAGCTCTCCGCCCGAGCCTGAAACCACAGCAGTTGGTGGTCTCGATCGCTGCTGGCATCACTTGCGCGAGCATGACCGCGTGGCTCGGCGAGCAGCCAATCGTGCGCTGCATGCCCAACACCCCGGCGCTGCTGCGTCAGGGCGTCAGCGGCCTGTACGCCACCAGCGAAGTGACCGCCGAGCAGCGTCAGCAGGCCGAAGAACTGCTGTCCGCCGTGGGCATCGCCCTGTGGCTGAACGAAGAGCAACAACTGGACGCGGTAACCGCCGTCTCCGGCTCCGGCCCGGCGTACTTCTTCCTGCTGATCGAAGCGATGACCGCCGCCGGCGTCAAACTCGGCCTGCCGCAGGAAGTCGCTGAGCAACTGACTCTGCAGACGGCGCTGGGCGCCGCGCACATGGCAGTCTCCAATGACGTCGACGCTGCCGAATTGCGTCGCCGCGTGACCTCGCCAAATGGCACCACGGAAGCTGCAATCAAATCGTTCCAGGCCGGCGGCTTCGAAGCCCTGGTGGAAAAAGCACTCGGCGCCGCCGCGCACCGCTCGGCCGAAATGGCCGAACAACTGGGCAAATAAGGAGCCTTACATGATTGGATTGAACACCGCAGCGGTTTACGTGCTGCAAACCCTTGGCAGCCTGTACCTGTTGATCGTGCTGCTGCGCTTCGTCCTGCAACTGGTGCGGGCGAACTTCTACAACCCGTTGTGCCAGTTCGTGGTCAAGGCCACCCAGCCGCTGCTCAAGCCTCTGCGTCGGGTTATCCCTAGCGTATTCGGCCTCGACATGTCGTCGCTGGTCCTGGCGATTCTGGTGCAACTGGCCCTGATGGCCCTGACCCTGCTGCTGACCTACGGCACCACCGGCAACCCGCTGCAGCTGTTCATCTGGTCGATCATCGGCGTGACCGCGCTGTTCCTGAAGATTTTCTTCTTCGCCCTGATCATCAGTGTGATCCTGTCGTGGGTCGCCCCGGGCAGTCACAACCCGGGCGCTGAACTGGTGAACCAGATCTGCGAACCGGCGCTGGCACCGTTCCGCAAGATCCTGCCGAACCTCGGCGGTCTGGACCTGTCGCCGATCTTCGCCTTCCTCGCGCTGAAGTTGATCGACATGCTGGTGATCAACAATCTGGCGGCGATGACGATGATGCCGGAAATCCTGCGCCTGCTGATGTGAGCTGGTTTCGCTGGGACGGGGACGACCTGATCCTCGAATGTCATCTGCAACCGGCAGCCCGCAGCGATGATTTCTGCGGGCTGCACGGTGATCGCTTGAAGATTCGCCTCACCGCGCCGCCGGTCGAGGGCAAGGCCAATGCTTATCTGATGGGCTTTCTGGCCAAGGCTTTCGGGGTCTCGAAGAGCCAGGTCAGTTTGCTCAGCGGTGAGTTGAACCGGCAGAAACGGGTGAAGATTTGCTCGCCGAAGAAGTTGCCGGATTTGCCTGATCTGATGCGACCAATCTGATGTACCGAGTCGCCCCATTCGCGAGCAAGCCCGCTCCCACAGGGGAATGCATTCCAGGGATCTGACTTCTAAATGCCCTCCCACAGGGGATCGCATTCCCCTGTGGGAGCGAGCCTGCTCGCGAATGGCTGCACCTCGGTCCAGAGCGAACACATCAGGGCCCGATCGTTGCTTGCCGCTAACCCCACCGGTCTTTAGACTTACGCCTCATTTCAACGAGAGCAGGGTCGATGCCAGCTGCCTTTCCCCCCGATTCTGTTGGTCTGGTGACGCCGCAAACGGCGCACTTCAGTGAACCCCTGGCATTGGCCTGTGGACGTTCGCTGCCGGCCTATGACCTGATCTACGAAACCTACGGCACGCTGAACGCGCAGGCGAGCAACGCCGTGCTGATCTGCCACGCCTTGTCCGGGCATCACCATGCCGCCGGCTATCACAGCGTCGACGACCGCAAGCCCGGTTGGTGGGACAGCTGTATCGGCCCGGGCAAGCCGATCGATACCAACAAGTTCTTCGTGGTCAGTCTCAACAACCTCGGCGGCTGCAACGGCTCCACCGGGCCGAGCAGTATCAATCCGGACACCGGCAAGCCGTTCGGCGCCGACTTCCCGGTGCTCACCGTGGAAGACTGGGTGCACAGCCAGGCGCGTCTGGCTGACCTGCTTGGCATCCGTCAGTTCGCGGCAGTGATCGGCGGCAGCCTCGGCGGCATGCAGGCCCTGCAGTGGACCATCACCTACCCGGATCGCGTGCGTCACTGTCTGGCCATCGCCTCGGCGCCAAAACTGTCGGCGCAGAACATCGCCTTCAACGAAGTGGCGCGTCAGGCCATCCTCACCGACCCCGAGTTCCACGGTGGTTCGTTCCAGGAACAAGGCGTGATCCCCAAGCGCGGGCTGATGCTGGCGCGAATGGTCGGGCACATCACGTACCTGTCCGACGACTCGATGGGCGAGAAATTCGGCCGTGGCCTGAAGAGCGAGAAGCTCAACTACGACTTCCACAGCGTCGAGTTCCAGGTCGAAAGCTACCTGCGTTATCAGGGCGAAGAGTTCTCCGGCCGTTTCGATGCCAACACCTATCTGTTGATGACCAAGGCACTGGACTACTTCGATCCGGCGGCGAACTTCGACGATAACCTGGCGAAAACCTTCGAGAACGCCACGGCCAAATTCTGTGTGATGTCGTTCACCACTGACTGGCGCTTCTCCCCGGCCCGCTCGCGGGAGCTGGTAGACGCGTTGATGGCGGCGCGCAAAGACGTCAGCTATCTGGAGATCGACGCACCACAGGGCCACGACGCCTTCCTGATTCCGATCCCGCGTTATTTGCAGGCGTTCGGCAATTACATGAACCGAATCACGTTGTGAGAAAGCCATGAGAGCTGATCTGGAAATCATCCAGGAATGGATCCCCGCCGGCAGCCGCGTCCTCGACCTCGGTTGCGGTGACGGCGAACTGCTGACCTGGCTGCGCGACCACAAGCAGGTCACCGGTTATGGCCTGGAAAACGACGCGGACAACATCGCCGAGTGTGTGGCCAAGGGCATCAACGTCATCGAGCAGGACTTGGACAAGGGCCTGGGCAACTTCGCCAGCAATAGCTTCGACATCGTGGTCATGACCCAGGCTCTGCAGGCCGTGCATTACCCGGACAAGATCCTCGACGAAATGCTCCGGGTCGGTCGCCAGTGCATCATCACTTTCCCCAACTTCGGCCACTGGCGCTGCCGCTGGTACCTGGCGAGCAAGGGCCGCATGCCGGTGTCCGAGTTCTTGCCGTACACCTGGTACAACACGCCGAACATCCACTTCTGCACCTTCGAAGACTTTGAAGAACTTTGTCGCGAACGTGATGCGAAGGTCATTGATCGGCTTGCCGTGGATCAACAGCACCGTCACGGGTGGGCCAGTAAGCTATGGCCTAATCTGTTAGGTGAGATAGGTATCTACCGCGTCAGCAGCCCGGTGCTTGCAGATCATCGGGTCGCGGTCTGAACCACGACATTTCGAGGAGCACGATCATGGGTCGTCTAGCGTTGTTGTTATTAACCGCCTGCCTGAGCGTCACGGCCATGGCAGCCGACGTCATCAAAAGCGAACGCCAGGAAACCTTCGGCGACGTGACGGTGCACTACAACACCTTCAACTCCACGTATTTGCAGCCAGACATCGCCAAGGCTGCCGAGCTGATCCGCAGCAAGAACCAGGGTGTGATCAATGTCTCGGTGATCAAGGACGGCAAACCGTTGATCGCCAGCGTCACCGGCACGGTCAAAGACCTGACCAGCCAGAGCGTGCCGCTGAATTTCCGTCAGATCACCGAACAGGGCGCGATCTACTACATCGCCCAATACCCGGTGGACCAACAGGAAACCCGCACCTTTGAAATCAAGGTGCAGAACGGCGACAAGATCAACACCATCAATTTCAACCAAGAACTCTTTCCCGGCGAATGATGAACCTCAAGCAACTCGTACTGGCCAGCCATAACGCCGGCAAACTCAAAGAACTCCAGGCCATGCTCGGCGACTCGGTGCAACTGCGCTCGATCGGCGAATGGAGCAAGGTCGAGCCGGAAGAAACCGGTCTGTCGTTCGTCGAGAACGCGATCCTCAAGGCCCGCAATGCCGCGCGCCTTTCCGGTCTGCCGGCGCTGGCCGATGATTCCGGTCTGGCGGTGGACTTCCTCGGCGGCGCGCCGGGTATCTACTCGGCGCGCTACGCCGACGGCAAGGGCGATGCGGCGAACAATGCCAAACTGCTCGAAGCCCTGAAAGACGTGCCTGAAGCCGAGCGCGGCGCGCAATTCGTCTGCGTGTTGGCGCTGGTGCGCCACGCCGACGATCCGTTGCCGATCCTCTGCGAAGGCCTGTGGCACGGGCGCATCCTGACCGCCGCCAGCGGCGAACACGGTTTCGGCTACGACCCGCTGTTCTGGGTGCCGGAACGTGACGTGTCCAGCGCCGAACTGAGCCCGGCCGACAAGAACCAGATCAGCCACCGCGCCCGTGCAATGGATCTGCTGCGCCAGCGTCTGGGCCTGAAATGACCGCCAGCCCCTCTGCGTCGTCGCTGATCATCGGCGGCGCCGCCGCTTCGCCTCGGGCACCGCTGCCGACGCTGCCGCCCCTGGCGCTGTACATCCACATCCCGTGGTGTGTACGCAAATGCCCGTATTGCGATTTCAACTCGCACACCGCCAGCCCGGTGCTGCCAGAGCAGGAATACGTCGACGCGCTGCTGGCCGATCTCGATCAGGACCTGCACGCGGTGTACGGGCGCGAAATCAGTTCGATCTTCTTTGGCGGCGGCACGCCGAGCCTGTTCAGTGCCGAAGCGCTTGGGCGTTTGCTCAAAGGCGTCGAGGAGCGCATTCCGTTCGCCCCTGATATCGAAATTACGCTGGAAGCCAACCCCGGCACCTTCGAACAAGAGAAGTTCGTCGCGTACCGAAAACTGGGGATCAATCGCCTGTCGATCGGCATCCAGAGCTTCCAGCAGCAGAAGCTTGAAGCCCTTGGACGCATCCACAACGGCGACGAAGCCGTGCGCGCGGCTGGCATGGCGCGGCTGGCCGGGTTCGATAACTTCAACCTCGACTTGATGCATGGCCTGCCCGATCAATCGCTGGACGATGCCTTGAGCGACCTGCGCCAGGCGATCGAGCTGAAACCGACGCACATCTCCTGGTATCAGCTGACACTGGAGCCGAACACGGTGTTCTGGAACCAGCCGCCGGTGCTGCCGGAAGACGACACGCTGTGGGACATTCAAGAGGCCGGGCAAGCGCTGCTGGCGGAACACGGTTACGCGCAATACGAAGTGTCGGCCTACGCCCAGCCCGGACGCCCGGCGCGGCATAACCTCAATTACTGGAGTTTCGGCGACTTCATCGGCATCGGTGCCGGCGCCCACGGCAAGCTCAGCCATCCGGACGGACGCATTGTGCGCACCTGGAAAACGCGCCTGCCGAAGGACTATCTGAACCCGGCCAAGAGCTTCCAGGCCGGCGAGAAAGCCCTGGGCAACGACGAGATGCCGTTCGAGTTCCTGATGAACGCGCTGCGCCTGACGGCTGGCGTGGAATCGCACCTGTACCCGGAGCGCACCGGCCTGCCCCTGGAAAGTCTCGCCGAACACCGCAAGGAGGCCGAACAAAGCGGCCTGATGCAGGTCGAACCGTCACGTCTGGCGGCCACCGAGCGCGGACAACTCTTTCTCAACGACTTGCTGCAGAAATTTCTGAGCTGAGCCCACGCCCCAACGGCAGCCCCAAGGAAAAACGCATGGATTTGATACTCGACCTGCTCGCCACCGTGTCCCGCTGGAGCCGCAGCAATCTCTCGGAAATCGCCCTGGCCCTCGTGGGCTGCCTGCTGGTGCTGTTTGGCGCCGACTTCAAAGGCTGGGTCGAACAACGCCTGGGCAGCATCGCCGGCGCCCTGCGCGTACCGCTGATGGCCCTGCTGTGCGTGATCGGCAGTGGCGCAGCGCTGATCTACGCCACGCCGTGGGTGGTCAAGGGCTTGAGCCAGTTCAACAACTACAGCCTGGCGCCGGTGTTGTTGGTGGTGCTGGTGCTGATCGGCGTCGTCGCTGACCGCCGCTGATCTTTTCAGCCGACCCAAAAACAACTGTGGGAGCGGGCTTGCTCGCGAAAGCTATCGATCATTCAACGTTGATGTTGACTGATCCGATGCCTTCGCGAGCAAGCCCGCTCCCACATTGGGTTTTGCGTGATGCTCAGGACTGTTTCTCGAACTTCAGATCCCACACACCGTGCCCAAGACGTTCGCCGCGACGTTCGAACTTGGTGATCGGGCGTTCGGCCGGGCGTGGTACGCATTTGCCGTCTTCGGCGAGGTTGCGATAGCCCGGAGCAACGTTCATCACTTCCAGCATGTATTCGGCGTACGGTTCCCAGTCGGTGGCCATGTGCAGGATGCCGCCAACCTTCAGCTTGCTGCGCACCAGCTCGGCGAAGGACGCCTGAACGATGCGACGCTTGTGGTGACGGCTCTTGTGCCATGGGTCCGGGAAGAACAGCATCAGGCGATCGAGGCTGTTATCGGCGATGCAGCGGTTGAGCACTTCGATCGCATCGCAATCGTAGACCCGCAGGTTGGTCAGGCCCTGGGTCAGCACGCCATTGAGCAGCGCGCCAACACCCGGCCGGTGCACTTCAACACCGATGAAGTCCTGATCCGGCGCGGCCGCGGCCATCTCCAGCAGCGAGTGGCCCATGCCGAAACCGATCTCCAACGAGCGCGGTGCCGAACGGCCGAACACTTGATCGTAATCCACCGGCGCGTCGGCCAGTGGCAGCACGTACAGCGGCGCGCCCTGATCCAGACCACGTTGCTGGCCTTCGGTCATGCGCCCGGCGCGCATCACGAAACTCTTGATGCGGCGGTGTTGGCGCTCGTCGCCCTCTTCCGTCTGGATAGGCGTGTCGTTCGATTCAGTCATCAATGGCTCTTACTTGATCAGACCATCCAGCGGCGAAGAGGCGCTGGCATAGAGTTTTTTCGGCATACGACCAGCGAGGTGGGCCAGACGGCCTGCAACGATGGCGTGTTTCATGGCTTCGGCCATCATCACCGGTTGCTGGGCGTGGGCGATGGCCGAGTTCATAAGCACCGCATCGCAACCCAGCTCCATAGCGATGGTTGCGTCGGACGCCGTGCCGACACCGGCATCGACCAACACAGGAATCCTGGCTTCTTCAAGGATGATCTGCAGGTTGTACGGGTTGCAGATCCCCAGGCCCGAACCGATCAGACCGGCCAGCGGCATGACCGCGATGCAGCCGATGTCCGCCAGTTGGCGAGCGATAATCGGATCATCGCTGGTGTACACCATCACGTCGAAGCCTTCCTTGACCAGCGTTTCCGCGGCTTTGAGGGTTTCAATCACGTTGGGGAACAGGGTTTTCTGGTCGGCCAGCACTTCCAGCTTCACCAGGTTGTGGCCGTCGAGCAGCTCACGGGCCAGACGGCAGGTGCGCACAGCTTCGATGGCGTCGTAGCAACCGGCGGTGTTTGGCAGGAAGGTGTAGCGCTCCGGCGACAGCACGTCGAGCAGGTTCGGCTCGCCTTCGATCTGACCGAGGTTGGTGCGGCGCACGGCGAAGGTGACGATCTCGGCACCCGAGGCTTCGATGGCCTGACGGGTTTCTTCCATGTCACGGTACTTGCCGGTACCAACCAGCAAACGCGACTGGTAAGTACGACCGGCCAGGACGAAAGGCTTGTCGCTACGAACGATGCTCATGGGGAGTCCTCTTTAGGGGTGAGGGTCTTGCAGAATTCTGTGCCCTTGCGAGCCGGGCGACTAGCCGCCGCCGATGGCGTGCACCACTTCGACGTTGTCGCCGTCGTTGAGCGTGGTCTCGGCATGCTGGCTGCGCGGGACGATATCCAGATTGAGCTCGACTGCTACCCGGCGTCCGGTCAGTTCCAGACGGGTCAGCAGGGCCGCAACGGTTTCACCGTCGGGCAGTTCAAGGGATTCGCCGTTCAACTGAATGCGCATGCGCTAGGCCGCCATCATTTTTAGGGGCTGGCATTCTAGCCCGATCAGACTGGGCGACCCAAGCCATTCATCGTGAAATGGACTGCCCGGTCAGCTCAACCGCCAGGCGGCGAGGCCCAGGCACAGCCAGCCCACCAGAAACGCCAGGCCGCCGAACGGGGTGATGATGCCGAGCTTGCTGATGCCGGTGGTGGTCAGCAGATACAGACTGCCGGAGAACAACAGGATGCCGACGGTGAACGAAGCCCCCGCCCAGGTCACCAGCCGCCCCTGAATTTGCGAAGCGAGTAGCGCCACGCCGAACAGCGCCAGGGTGTGCACCAGTTGATAGGTTACGCCAGTGTGGAAGATCGCCAGGTACTCGGGGGTCAGGCGGTTTTTCAGACCATGGGCGGCGAATGCGCCGAGGGCGACACCGGTAAAACCAAAGAAAGCGGCCAGCATCAGAAAGCCACGCAGCATGTGGAACTCCAGTCAGACTCGTTCGGCAGGGTCTGTATAATGGCCCGCTCTATCGGTTCGGCCAAGCCATCTCTATGTTGCGTTCACTTTTGCGTCGTCTCACGAAGGCCCTGCTCTGGTTCGCGGGCGGCAGCGTATTGCTGGTTTTGCTGTTTCGCTTCGTGCCGCCACCGGGGACCGCGCTGATGGTCGAGCGCAAGGTCGAATCCTGGGTCGACGGCGAACCGATCGACCTGCAGCGCACCTGGAAACCGTGGGACGAGATTTCCGATGACCTCAAAGTCGCGGTCATGGCCGGCGAAGACCAGAAGTTTCCCGAGCACTGGGGTTTTGACTTCGGTGCGATCCAGGCGGCGTTGGCCCACAACGAACTCGGCGGCTCGATTCGCGGCGCCAGCACCTTGAGCCAGCAAGTGTCGAAGAACCTGTTCCTGTGGTCGGGTCGCAGCTATCTGCGCAAAGGCCTGGAAGCCTGGTTTACCGCGCTGATCGAGGTGCTCTGGCCCAAGCAGCGAATTCTTGAGGTGTACCTGAACAGCGTCGAATGGGATGACGGTGTGTTTGGCGCCGAAGCCGCAGCCCGCCATCATTTCGGTGTAAGCGCCAAGTCACTGTCGCGTCAGCAGGCGAGTTACCTGGCGGCGGTATTACCTAATCCGCGAGTGTGGAGCGCCAGCCATCCAACCGCGTACGTGTCGCGCCGGGCCGGCTGGATTCGGCAGCAGATGAGCCAGTTGGGCGGGACCAGTTATTTACTGGGACTCAATGATTCGCGTCGGGCGCCCTGGGCCGAATAACGCTGAAGATCCCCAGTGGGAGCGGGCTTGCTCGCGAGGGCGGTAGATCATTCAACATTGATGTTGTCTGACACGGCGCCTTCGCAAGCAAGCCCGCTCCCACATTGTTTTTGCGCCAAGCCATAAAAAACGCCCCGATCATCGCTGATCGGGGCGTTTTGTTATGGCCAGCTCGCCGGTTATGCGGCGATCGACAACTTGAGCTTGTTCATCGCGCTCTTCTCAAGCTGACGGATCCGCTCGGCCGACACGTTGTACTTCTGCGCCAGGTCGTGCAGCGTGGCTTTCTCTTCTGCCAGCCAGCGCTGGTAGAGGATATCGCGGCTGCGTTCGTCCAGCACTTCCAGCGCTTCGTGCAGGTTGTGGTTGGAGTTGTCGCTCCAGTCGGCATCTTCCAGTTGACGCGCCGGATCGTACCGGTGGTCTTCCAGGTAATTGGCCGGCGACTGGAAAGCGCTGTCGTCGTCCGCTTCTGCGGCCGGGTCGAAGGCCATGTCATGGCCGGTCAGGCGACTTTCCATCTCGCGCACTTCCCGCGGCTCGACGCCGAGGCTTTCCGCCACACGGTGGACCTCCTCGTTGTTCAGCCACGCCAGACGCTTCTTCTGGCTGCGCAGGTTGAAGAACAGCTTGCGCTGGGCCTTGGTGGTCGCGACTTTCACAATGCGCCAGTTGCGCAGGATGAACTCGTGAATTTCCGCCTTGATCCAGTGCACGGCGAACGACACCAGACGCACACCCATTTCCGGGTTGAAGCGCTTCACAGCCTTCATCAGGCCGACGTTACCTTCCTGGATCAGGTCAGCCTGAGCCAGGCCGTAGCCGGAATAGCTACGGGCAATGTGTACAACAAAACGCAGGTGGGCGAGCACCATCTGCCGAGCCGCCCCCAAATCCTGCTCATAGTAGAGACTCTCGGCCAGTTCACGCTCCTGCTCCGGCGTCAGCAAAGGAATGCTGTTGACGGTGTGCACATAAGCTTCCAGGTTCGCACCCGGAACCAACGCGTACGCAGGTTGCAAAGAATTGGTCATGCGAAAAAACCTCCCACTTACATACTCGTGCCTCTCGGCACTGCGAAAAATTGACCGGGAATTCAAGTACAAGTTCCCAAAAAAACCGCAAGGTCAATCACGCGCAAAAAAGATTCTACTTCGGCGCCAGCTCCCTGAGATGACGTGCGACTGCAATCCATGCACCGATATAACCCAACAGCACCGCGCCAAGCAAGAGCGACAGACCGTCGGCAACTGGCACTCCGGCCAGCGCGAAATCACTGCCGTACAAGCCGGCCAGTCCAACTACCGCGTCATTCAGCCAGTTAAGGCCGAACGCCAGCACCCCCCAGGACAGAACCCCCGCACCGAAGCCATACAACGCGCCCATATAAAGGAAAGGACGACGCACGTAGCTGTCGGTGCCGCCGACGAGTTTAATCACTTCTATCTCTGTGCGGCGGTTTTCAATATGAAGACGAATGGTATTGCCTATCACCAAAAGTAATGCAGAAACCAGCAACACCGTCAGACCGAAGACAAACCGGTCGCCGAGCTTGAGGATGGCGGCCAGACGCTCGACCCAGACTAGATCAAGTTGCGCCTGTTGTACCTTGGGCAGCTCGGAAAGTTTTTGTCTTAATGCTTCCAGAGTCGGCTTGTCGACCTCCTTCGGGGTTACCAGCACCACGCCCGGCAGCGGGTTTTCCGGGAGTTCGCGCAGGGCTTCGCCCAGACCGGACTGCTGCTGAAACTCCTCCAGCGCCTGATCGCGGCCGACATATTCAGCATCAGCCACACCGGGCATGCCTTTGATCTGTTCGCGCAACGACTCACCCTGATCCGGCGTGGCGTCCAGTTGCAGATACAGCGAAATCTGCGCCGCACGCTGCCAAGAGCCGCCGAGACGCTCGACGTTGTTGATCAGCAGCGACAGGCCCATCGGCAAGCTCAACGCCACGGCCATCACCATGCAGGTGAAGAAGCTGCCGATTGGCTGCTTGCCGAGGCGACGCAGGCTGTCGAGCAGGCTGGCGCGGTGACTTTCGATCCACGAACGCAACAGCGTGGAGAAGTCCGGGCCGTCGTCATCGTCGTGTTTTTTCTTCTTCGGCGGTTGCGGGTCAGCGGCCTTCGGGGCCACGCGCTCGGAAACCTTCGGACTGCGTGTCGCACTCATACGCCGGCCTCCCCGTCGCCGATCAATCGGCCGCGCTGCAGGGTCAGCATGCGGTGCCGCATGCGCGCAATCAGGGCCAGGTCGTGACTGGCGATCAGCACGCTGGTGCCCAGGCGGTTGATGTCTTCGAACACGCCCATGATCTCGGCCGCCAGACGCGGGTCGAGGTTACCGGTCGGTTCGTCCGCCAACAGCAGAGCCGGGCGGTGAACGATGGCGCGGGCGATGCCGACGCGCTGTTGCTGACCGGTGGACAGGTCGCCCGGGTACAGATCGGTTTTATCCGACAGCGCCACGCGCTCCAGTGCCGAATCGACACGCTTGGCGATCTCGGCCTTGGACAGCCCGAGAATCTGCAACGGCAGCGCGACGTTGTTGAACACCGTGCGATCGAACAGCAACTGGTGGTTCTGGAACACCACGCCGATCTGCCGGCGCAGAAACGGAATCTGTGCGTTGCTGATGGTGCTCAGGTCTTGCCCGGCCAGCAGCAGCTTGCCGCTGGTCGGTCGCTCCATCGCCAGCAACAGGCGCAATAGCGTGGACTTACCGGCACCGGAGTGGCCGGTGACAAACAGAAACTCGCCACGACGGACTCGAAAGCTCAGCTCATGCAAGCCGACGTGACCGTTCGGGTAGCGTTTACCGACCTGTTCGAAACGAATCATGAACGCTCCCGCTCGGCAAACAGTGCCTGGACAAAGGGTTCGGCCTCAAAGGTACGCAGGTCGTCGATGCCTTCACCGACGCCGATGTAGCGGATCGGCAGGCCAAACTGCTTGGCCAGGGCGAAAATCACCCCGCCCTTGGCGGTGCCGTCGAGCTTGGTCAGCGCCAGGCCGGTCAGTTCGACGGTCTGGTTGAATTGCTTGGCCTGGTTGATGGCGTTCTGGCCGGTACCGGCGTCGAGCACCAGCAGCACTTCGTGCGGCGCGTCGGCGTCGAGCTTGCCGATCACCCGGCGCACCTTCTTCAGTTCTTCCATCAGGTTGTCTTTGGTGTGCAGACGACCGGCGGTGTCAGCGATCAGCACGTCGATGCCACGGGCCTTGGCGGCCTGCACGGCGTCAAAGATCACCGAAGCCGAATCAGCACCGGTGTGCTGGGCGATCACCGGAATCTTGTTGCGCTCGCCCCAGACCTGCAGTTGCTCAACGGCAGCGGCGCGGAACGTGTCACCGGCGGCGAGCATGACTTTCTTGCCTTCCAGTTGCAGCTTTTTCGCCAGTTTGCCGATGGTGGTGGTCTTGCCGGCGCCGTTGACGCCAACCACCAGAATCACGAATGGCTTGTTCTGCGAGGCGATTTTCAGCGGTTGTTCGACCGGTTTGAGCATCGCGGCCAGCTCGGCCTGCAGGGATTTGTACAGCGCTTCGGCGTCGGCCAGTTCCTTGCGGGCAACCTTCTGGGTCAGGCGCTGGATGATCTGCGTGGTGGCTTCGACACCGACGTCAGCGGTCAGCAGACGGGTTTCGAGGTCATCGAGCAGATCGTCGTCGATGGTTTTGCGGCCGAGGAACAGGCTGGCCATGCCCTCGCCGATGCTGGCGCTGGTCTTGGACAAGCCTTGTTTGAGGCGGGCGAAGAAACCGGCTTTGGTTGCTTCGGTGCGCGGGGCGTCGACCGGAGTTTCAGCCACCAACTCAACCGGCGCGGCTGGCGCAGCGATAACCGGTGCAGGTGCAGGTGCAGGTGCAGGTGCAGGTGCAGGTGCAGGCTCGGCGGGTTGGACGACCGGGGCAACCGGGGCAACAAACACCGGAGCAACAGGTTCGGCAACAATCGGCGCAGGCTCGACAACCGGCTCAACCACCGGCGCTGGAGCAATTTCAGGCACCAACGCGGCAGGCGCAGGAATCACTGGCGTGATGTGCGGCGCGGCCTCTTCGACCAATGCCACCGGCTCTTCCGCTACCGGCAAGGTCAGCCACGGCTCAGCCGCCGGAATCGACGGCAATTCAGCCGCCACCGGCGCTTCAGGCTCTGGTGCAGGTTCAGCCGGCTGCAGCACCGGCTCGGCAATCGGTAGAACGATCGGCGCCGGCTCTTCTTCTATTACTGGCGCCGGGGCTGGCTCAGGAATCGCAGGCGGCTGTTCGACGACGGGTTCCTGCGGTTTCTTACGCAGCCATCCGAACAGGCTTTTCTTCTCGCCAGCCGCAGCTGGGGTCTTCTTGTCGTCGTTGGAACCAAACATGGAGGACGGCTATCTCACGGTAGCGACGCGCCATAAGGGCGCCCCGGCAAATAAATATTCGATGCAGAACAGACTGTGTTTCATCCAGCTTGTTCACGCGCAACATTTTGTCGAGGCGCCACAGGCACCTCAAAGGTCGATTAATACGAAGGACTGGAACGGCATCGTCGGCGAAAACGCAGAGTTTAGCTGACAAACTCAAAGCTTCTGCCGGAAACCCATACAACCTATAGACCGATCAGTGGCCTGATAGGCGTGGCCGCCAGTAAAACGGATCAGTATCCTAGCACCTCCTCGCCCGCCTAGGCTAAGACCAAGCGGGCAGCCCAACAGGTTAAAAAACGAATGAATGCTCTAGCCCGCCGCGCTGCAGGCCTGCTGCTCAGTACAGTCTGCCTGCCCCTTTCGGCCCTGGCGGCCGACCCGCAACCGACTCACGAATTCACCCTCGACAACGGCCTCAAGGTCGTCGTGCGCGAAGACCATCGCGCGCCGGTGGTGGTGTCGCAGGTCTGGTACAAGGTCGGTTCCAGCTACGAAACCCCGGGCCAGACCGGTCTGTCCCACGCGCTTGAGCACATGATGTTCAAGGGCAGCGAAAAAGTCGGCCCCGGCGAAGCCTCGCTGATCCTGCGTGATCTGGGCGCTGAAGAGAACGCCTTCACCAGCGACGACTTCACCGCTTATTACCAGGTACTGGCCCGCGACCGGCTGGGCGTGGCGTTTGAACTGGAAGCCGACCGCATGGCCAATCTGCGCCTGCCGGCTGACGAGTTCGCCAAGGAAATCGAAGTCATCAAGGAAGAGCGCCGCCTGCGCACCGACGACAAGCCGATGTCCAAGGCCTACGAGCGCTACAAGGCGATGGCTTACCCGGCCAGCGGCTACCACACGCCGACCATTGGCTGGATGGCTGACCTGGACCGGATGAAGGTCGAAGAGCTGCGTCATTGGTATCAGTCCTGGTATGTGCCGAACAATGCCACGCTGGTGGTCGTCGGCGACGTCACCCCGGACGAAGTGAAGACCCTCGCCCAGCGCTACTTCGGACCGATCGCCAAGCGTGACGTGCCGCCAGCGAAGAAACCGCTGGAGCTGGCCGAACCTGGCGAACGCCAGATCACCCTGCATGTGCAGACCCAACTGCCCAGCCTGATGCTCGGTTTCAACGTGCCAAGCATCGCCACCGCTGAAGACAAGCGCTCGGTCAACGCCCTGCGTCTGATCTCGGCGCTGCTCGACGGCGGCTACAGCGGACGCATCCCGACGCAACTGGAGCGCGGCGAAGAGCTGGTGTCCGGCGGTTCGTCGAGCTACGACGCCTACACCCGGGGTGACAGCCTGTTCACCCTGTCGGCGACACCGAACACCCAGAAGAAAAAGACCATGGCGCAAGCCGAGGCCGGTTTGTGGAAACTGCTGGAACAGCTGAAATCCACCGCGCCGTCCGCCGAAGAACTGGAGCGCGTGCGTGCACAAGTGATCGCCGGTCTGGTTTTCGAACGTGATTCGATCACCAGCCAGGCCACCGCCATCGGCCAGTTGGAGACCGTAGGCCTGTCGTGGAAACTGATGGACACCGAACTGGCCGATCTGGAAAGCGTGACCCCGCAAGACATCCAGAACGCCGCCAAGCTGTATTTCACCCGCGAACGTCTCAGCGTCGCCCACGTCCTGCCACTGGAGACGACTCATGAGTGAGCGCAAATCCCCACGCCTGCTGCTCGGCCTGATCGCCGTTGCGGTGATCGGCTCCGCCGCGTTTTACCTGATGCCCGGCGCCAAAACCGACGCCAGCGAAGCGCTGGATAACGCCAAGACCAGCCAGAAGCTGCAATCGCTGGCCGAACTCGACGGCAAGGCTCCGGCCAGTCGCAAGCTCGATGTGCAGACCTGGAATACTGCCGAAGGCGCCAAAGTGCTGTTCGTCGAAGCCCACGAACTGCCGATGTTCGACATGCGCCTGATCTTCGCCGCGGGCAGCAGCCAGGACGGCAACGCACCGGGCCTGGCAATCCTGACCAATGCCATGCTCAACGAAGGCGTGGCCGGCAAGGACGTTGGCGCCATCGCCCAGGGTTTCGAAAGCCTGGGCGCGGATTTCGGCAACGGCGCTTATAAAGACATGGCGCTGGCCTCGCTGCGCAGCCTGAGTGCCGCCGAACAACGCGAGCCGGCACTCAAGCTGTTTTCCGAAGTCGTGGGCAAACCGACGTTCCCGGCCGATTCCTTTGCGCGCATCAAGAACCAGATGCTCGCCGGTTTCGAATACCAGAAACAGAACCCCGGCAAACTCGCCAGCCTCGAGCTGATGTCGCGTTTGTACGGCGACCACCCGTACGCGCATTCCAGCGACGGCAATGCGCAGAGCGTACCGAAGATCACCCTGGCGCAACTGCGTGATTTCCACGCCAAGGCCTATGCGGCCGGCAACGTGGTGATCGCGCTGGTCGGCGACCTGTCTCGCGCCGAGGCCGAGGTGATTGCCAATCAGGTCTCCGGCGCCCTGCCCAAAGGCCCGGCGCTGGCGAAGATCGCTCAGCCGCAGGAACCCAAGGCGAGCATCGGCCACATCGAGTTCCCGTCCAAGCAGACCAACCTGTTGCTCGCGCAACTGGGCATCGACCGTGACGACCCGGACTACGCAGCGCTGTCGATGGGCAACCAGATCCTCGGTGGCGGCGGCTTCGGCACCCGTCTGATGAGCGAAGTGCGCGAGAAGCGCGGCCTGACTTACGGCGTTTACTCCGGGTTCAGCCCGATGCAGGCCCGTGGTCCGTTCATGATCAACCTGCAGACCCGCGCGCAAATGAGCGAAGGCACGCTGAAACTGGTGCAGGACGTGCTTGCCGATTACCTGAAGACCGGCCCGACCCAGAAAGAACTCGACGACGCCAAGCGCGAACTGGCCGGCAGCTTCCCGCTGTCCACCGCGAGCAATGCCGATATCGTCGGCCAACTGGGCGCCATGGGCTTCTATAATCTGCCGTTGAGCTATCTGGATGACTTCATGCGTCAGTCCCAGAGCCTGACTGTCGAGCAGGTCAAAGACGCGATGAACAAACACCTGAGCACGGACAAAATGGTCATCGTCAGCGCTGGCCCGACCGTGCCGCAAAAGCCGTTACCGGCCCCATCTGATAAACCTGCCGAGCAACCGCTCGGGGTTCCGGAGCATTAATGGCTACTCGTCCTAAAAAACCTGCGCAGAACGTCCACAACGGTGTGAACCAACTGCGCATCATCGGCGGCGAATGGCGCAGCCGCAAACTGAGCTTCCCCGATGCACCGGGCCTGCGCCCGACGCCGGACCGCGTGCGTGAAACCCTGTTCAACTGGCTCGCGCCGTATGTAGCCGGCGCCAAAGTGCTGGATCCGTTCGCCGGCAGTGGCGCGCTGTTTCTTGAGGCTCTGTCCCGTGGCGCGGCCATGGGGCAGGCGCTGGATGCCAGCCACATCGCCGTGTCGAGTCTGAAGGAACACCTCGGCACCCTGCGCTGCACCAACGGTCAGGTGCAGACCGCCGACGCTCTGCGCTATCTGGAAACCCAGGTCGCCACGCCGTTCGACCTGGTGTTTCTCGATCCGCCGTTCAACCAGAACCTGCTGCCAGCCGTCTGCACCCTGCTGGAAGAACGCCAATGGCTCGCGCCCGATTCGTGGATCTACACTGAAAGCGAGACCGCGCCTTCGACGCTGGGCCTGCCGGGCAACTGGCGCCTGCACCGCGAGCAGAAATCCGGGCGGGTGTACTACGCGTTGTGGCAACGTATGGCAGAGATCGCCGGTTAACCGACCGGCCTGAACAAGTGGCGCGCCTCAACCGAGGCTCGCCACGCTGCATCGAGAACCATCGTGCCCGCTTCTTCAGAACGCTTCAGCCCCGCCTTCGGCCTCGGCAATCCGCACCTGCAAACCTTGTGGGGGCCGCTGTGGCGCAACACCGTACACCTTGACCGCCAGCGCGAACGCCTATGGCTGGACGACGGTGACTTCCTCGATCTCGACTGGCATGGCCCGCACAGCGCCGAGGCGCCTCTGGTGCTGGTGTTGCACGGGCTGACCGGCTCGTCCAATTCGCCTTATGTTGCCGGGATCCAGGCTGCACTCGCCGCGCAGGGCTGGGCCAGTGTCGCGCTGAACTGGCGCGGCTGCTCCGGCGAACCCAATCTGCTACCGCGCAGTTACCACTCCGGCGCCAGCGAAGACCTCGCCGAAGCCATCAAACATCTGCGCGCCCAACGGCCGCTAGCACCACTGTATGCGGTCGGCTATTCATTGGGTGGCAACGTACTGCTCAAGCATCTGGGAGAAACCGGCAGCGACAGCGGCGTGCTCGGTGCGGTCGCCGTGTCGGTGCCGTTTCGCCTCGATCAATGTGCCGACCGCATCGGCCAGGGTTTCTCCAAGGTCTATCAGGCGCACTTCATGCGTGAGATGGTCGCTTACATCAAGAACAAGCAACGCCAGTTCCAACACGACGGCCGTGCGGATGGCCTGGCGGCACTGGCGGCGCTCGGCTCGCTGGAGAACATGCGCACCTTCTGGGACTTCGATGGCCGGGTCACCGCGCCGCTGCACGGTTTCACCGATGCCGAGGACTACTATCGCCGGGCATCGAGTCGCTACTTTCTCGGTGAGATCCGCACGCCGACGCTAATCATTCAGGCCGCCGACGACCCCTTCGTATTCCCCCACAGTCTGCCGACGGCCGAGGAGTTGTCCGCCACTACGCAGTTCGAGCTGCAGGCCAAGGGTGGGCATGTCGGGTTTGTCGATGGCACCTTCCGCCAGCCTGGTTACTACCTGGAACGGCGCATCCCGCAATGGCTGGCCGGCGTGACGCCATGAGCGATCAGGGCGAGTCGATCCGTTTCTGGCAAACCGCGCCACTGGCCGGGGTCGAGTTGCTGTCGGCACGCTACATCGATCATCGCTTCGCCCCGCACGTCCACGACGGCTACGTGATCGGCATGATCATGGCCGGCGCCCAGCGTTATCGCTATCGCGGCGCCGAACACCTGGCTGGCAGCGGCACCCTGGTGCTGATCAACCCGGACGAATTGCACACCGGCCACAAAGGCACCGAGGACGGCTGGCTGTACCGGGCGTTTTACCCCGATACCGGGCAGATCGTGTCCTTGCTCGAGGAACTGGAACTGCCCACCGCACCACTGCCGGCATTTGGCGCGACGCTGTACCGCGACCCGGATCTGGTCAACGGTTTCTGTCAGTTGCATCGCCTGCTGGAAAGTCCGGCCAGCGCGCTGCAACAGCAGACGGTGTGGCGCGAGATGATGATGCTGCTGTTGCAGCGCCATGCGGCAGTGCAAATCAACGGCAAGCCGGGCAAGGAACACCGCGCGGTGGTGCTGGCCAAGGAGTTGTTGCATGCGCAACTGGCCGCACCGCCGTCGCTGGAAGAACTGGCCGCGGCGGTGAACCTGTCGCCCTTCCACTTCGCCCGGGTATTTCGCCGCGCCACCGGCATGCCGCCGCACACTTGGCTGATGCAGCAGCGCATCGCCACTGCACGGGGTTTATTGCAGCACGGTTGCCTGCCGGTGGAGGTCGCCATGCAGTTGGGCTTCGCCGATCAGAGTCATCTGAGCCGGCAGTTCAAGCAGGTGTATGGCGTGGGGCCGGCGGCGTATCGCAGCGCCCGACAATCTATCGGTGACGATTAACCCTTGTGGGAGCGGGCTTGCTCGCGAAAGCGGTGTATCAGCAAACATCACTGATGCCTGACGCGCCGCCTTCGCGAGCAAGCCCGCTCCCACAGGGGGGATTGGCAGTGGTTATTCGCCCGTGGCGATTCCGCGGGAAGGCTCGTTGATCCACTCACTCCACGACCCGGCATACAACGTACCCAACGGATAACCCGCCAGGCACAGCGCAAACAGGTTGTGACACGCCGTCACCCCGGAACCGCAATAAGCCACCAGTTCCGCAGGCGAGCGATCACCGAGTTTCGCGGCAAACCGCTGCTTGAGCTGATCCGCCGGCAGGAAGCGCCCGTCGCTACCCAGGTTCTCGGTAAACGCCGCGCATTGCGCACCGGGAATGTGCCCGGCAATCGGGTCGATAGGCTCCACCTCACCCTTGAAGCGCGGCAAGGCGCGGGCGTCGAGCAACGTCAGCGACGCCTGAGCGAGGCGTTGCTGCAATTGCTCGGCGCTCAGCAGCAGTTTCAGGTCCGGCTGACCGCTGAAGTTGCCCCGGCTGACCGCTGGCGCATCCAGGCTCAGCGGCAGACCGGCTGCGTGCCAGGCTTTGAGACCGCCGTCGAGAATGAACACGCCGTCGCGCTTGCCCAGCCACGCCAGCAACCACCAGGCCCGGGCCGCGTAGGCGCCGGGGCCGTCGTCGTAAAGCACCACATCGCTGTCGGCATCGATGCCCCAGGCTTGCAGGCGTTCGATCAACGCCGCCGGCTCAGGCAGCGGATGGCGTCCGGTCACGCCTTTGATGACCGTGCCACTGAGGTCGCGCTCAAGGTCGGCGAAACGGGCGCCGGCAATGTGCCCTTCGGCATAGCTGCGCTGCCCGTAGTCCGGGTCTTCGAGGGCAAAACGACAATCGAGAATCACCAGCCCCGGCTGCTCCTTGCGGGCATCCAGTGCGTTCGGGCTGATCAGTTGCGCAATCGGCATAACGGACTCCTGTGAGCGACTTCGAAATGGGTTACTGCCCTTCCTCGAGGGCCTGGGCCAGCGGCACGTAAAACTCGTCGAACAAGGCATTCACCTCTTCACGGGCCTGATCGGTGACGAACCCGGCTTCCAGCACCAACACCTGATACACGCCACGCTTGATGGCCTGCTCGCTGAGGTGGTTGGAGTTTTCCCGGGTGGTGCACAGAAAGCGCACCCAGGAGGTGAGGATGATCCAGGCATTGATCGTCAGGGATTCGATTTGCACCCGATCCATCTTGAGAATGCCGGCCGCCACAAATCCCTCGTAGATCGCCATGCCCTGGATCACGCAGCGTTGGGAGAAACGCCGGTAGCGCGCCGCCAGGTCCGGGTCGCTGTCGAGCAGGTGTTCCAGATCGCGATGCAAAAAACGATAGCCCCACATCGCCGACAGCAGTTCCTTGAGGTAATAGCGCTTGTCTTCGACCGTGGCGGCACGCCCCTGCGGCGGGCGCAGAAAGCTGTCCACAAGGCTTTCGTACTCACTGAACAGTACAGCGATGATCGCCTGCTTGTTGGGGAAGTGGTAGTACAGGTTGCCCGGAGAAATCTCCATGTGGGCCGCAATGTGGTTGGTACTGATGCTGCGCTCGCCCTGCTGATTGAACAGTTCGAGGCTGTTCTGCACGATGCGCTCGCTGGTTTTTATTCGTGGGGCCATGGCTTGAGCTTTAATTCAGAGTGCGGTGAGGGGCATCTTACGACCTAACCGGAAATGGATAAAACAAAGCTGTGTCGGGAAGTCATTTGACTTTGTAGAGCATAGACTCTAAAAAGTCCTCACTACAATAAATCCGGAGCAGACGATGACTGCCGACATTGCTTACCTGCAAACGCTGCAACAGCCGCTGGAAGAGCTTGACCGGTTGTTCGCGGCACAGCGCACCGCCTATGCCGCCAACCCGATGCCACCAGCGGCCCAGCGTCAGCAATGGCTCAAGGCATTGCGCGACTTGCTCAGCGATGAGCGTCAGGCCCTGATCGACGCTATCAGCGCGGATTTCAGCCATCGCAGCGCCGATGAAACCCTGCTCGCCGAGCTGATGCCCAGCCTGCACGGCATTCATTACGCCAGTCGGCACCTCAAGGGCTGGATGAAGTCCTCGCGGCGCAAAGTCGGCATGGCCTTTCAGCCGGCGTCAGCGAAAGTGGTGTATCAACCACTCGGCGTGGTCGGCATCATCGTCCCGTGGAACTACCCGTTGTATCTGGCCATCGGCCCGCTGGTCGGCGCACTGGCGGCGGGCAACCGGGTGATGCTCAAGCTCAGCGAATCGACGCCCGCCACCGGCCTGCTGCTCAAGGCCCTGCTCGCGCGGATTTTCCCCGAAGACCTGGTGTGCGTGGTGCTCGGCGAGTCGGACATCGGCGTGGCGTTTTCCTGTCTGCGCTTTGACCACCTGCTGTTCACCGGGGCCACCAGCATCGGCAAACACGTGATGCGCGCCGCGGCGCAAAACCTGACCCCGGTAACCCTCGAACTGGGCGGCAAATCCCCGGCCATCGTCTCCCGCGACGTACCGCTCAAGGACGCCGCCGAACGCATCGCCTTCGGTAAAACCCTCAACGCCGGACAAACCTGCGTCGCCCCCGATTACGTGCTGGTGCCGCAAGACCGCGTCGGCGCGTTCGTCGAAGCCTATCGTCAGGTGGTCAACAGCTTCTACCCGACCCTCGCCGACAACCCGGACTACACCGCGATCATCAACGAGCGCCAACTGGCCCGGCTCAACAGTTATGTCAGCGACGCCACCAGCAAGGGCGCGCTGCTGATCCCGCTGTTCGACCAGGGTCAGGGCCGGCGCATGCCGCACAGCCTGTTGCTGAACGTCACTGACGAAATGATCGTGATGCAGGATGAAATCTTCGGCCCACTGCTGCCGATCGTGCCGTACCAGGATCTGGACCAGGCATTTGCCTACATCAATCAGCGGCCTCGTCCGCTGGCGCTTTACTACTTCGGCTACGACAAGCGCGAACAGAACCGCGTGCTGCACGAAACCCACTCCGGCGGCGTGTGCCTGAACGACACCCTGCTGCATGTGGCGCAGGACGACATGCCGTTCGGCGGCATCGGCCCGTCGGGCATGGGCCACTATCACGGCCACGAAGGCTTCCTGACCTTCAGCAAGGCCAAGGGTGTGCTGATCAAACAGCGCTTCAACGCGGCGAAACTGATCTACCCGCCGTACGGCAAATCGATTCAGAAACTGATCCAGAAGCTGTTCATCCGCTAATCGTCGTCACCGCCGGGTAATAACAACAATGCACCCAAGCCTGACCGAAACACCTGCCCTGTCGCGCCGTGGACTGCTGAAATTCAGCCTCGGCGCCACTGCGTTTCTCGCTACCGCCGGCCTTGGCGCCAGCCTCAGTGGCTGCTCATCGAGTGTCGCAGCCAGCGGCTTCGTCGCTTTGCGCGACGGCGACCTGTTGTTCCTGCGCGCCCTGATTCCGGTGATGCTCGACGGCGCCGTGGCGAGCGAAAAAATGCCCGCTGCCATCGATGGCACCCTCAAGTCGCTCGACTACAGCCTCGATCACCTGTCGCCGGAGATGCTCAAACTCACTCGGCAGTTGTTCGACGTGCTCGGCATGGCGGTCACCCGCGGGCCGCTCACGGGCATTTGGGGCAGTTGGGAAAACGCCAGTCCCGAGGCGATGCGCCACTTCCTCGAACGCTGGCAGAACAGCTCATTGAGCCTGCTGCGCATGGGCCACAGTTCCCTGCAGCAAATGGTGATGATGGCCTGGTACACCCGCGCAGATTCTTGGGGGCATTGCGGCTACCCGGGACCGCCTACCGTCTGAAATCGGCGCCGCGCCTTTCGCGAGCAAGCCCGCTCCCACATTTTGAAATGCATTCCCCTGTGGCAGCGGGCTTGCTCGCGAAGGGGCCCACAAGAACAACAAGAACAAGAGAACCTGATCGATGCCTGTACCCGACCCGTTCCGCGAAGGCCTCGCCCGTGGCTGGAAAACCTACAACGGCGCACAACTGACCGACGACCTGACGCTGCAAGCCGACGTGGCCATCATCGGCAGCGGTGCCGGTGGCGGCACCACGGCAGAAATCCTCAGCGCCGCCGGCTACAAAGTGCTGCTGATCGAAGAAGGCCCGCTCAAGACCAGTTCCGACTTCAAGATGCTCGAAGACAAGGCTTACAGCAGCCTTTACCAGGAAGGCATCGGCCGCATGAGCAAGGACGGCGCGATCACCATCCTCCAGGGCCGCGCGGTGGGCGGCACCACGCTGATCAACTGGACATCGAGCTTTCGCACCCCGGAGCCGACCCTCGAACACTGGGCCAGAGAGCACAACGTCAAAGGCCACAGCCCGGCCGAGATGGCGCCGTGGTTCGAGAAAATGGAGCAGCGTCTGGGCGTCGCACCGTGGAGGGTTCCGCCCAATGCCAACAACGACGTGATCCGCAAGGGCTGCGAGCAACTCGGCTATAGCTGGCACGTGATCCCGCGCAACGTGCGCGGTTGCTGGAACCTCGGCTATTGCGGCATGGGCTGCCCGACCAACGCCAAGCAATCGATGATGGTCACCACCATCCCCGCGACACTGGAAAAGGGCGGCGAGCTACTGTACCTGGCCCGTGCGGAAAAACTGCTGATCAACGGCGACAAAATCACCGGCCTGCAGTGCGTGGCAATGGACGAGCGCTGCGTCTCACCGACCGGGTACAAAATCACGGTCAAGGCGCGGCATTACGTGCTGGCCGGTGGCGGCATCAACAGCCCGGCCCTGCTTTTGCGTTCGGACGCGCCGGACCCGCATCAGCGCCTCGGCAAACGCACCTTCCTGCACTTGGTAAACATGTCCGCCGGGCGTTTCGACGAAGTGATCAATCCGTTCTACGGCGCGCCGCAGTCGATCTACTCGGATCATTTCCAATGGAAGGACGGCACCAGCGGCCCAATGGGCTACAAACTCGAAGTACCACCGCTGCAGCCGGCTCTGGCAGCAACACTGCTGGGCGGCTTTGGCCAGCAGAACGCCGAACACATGGCTGACCTGCCGCGCACCCACGCGATGCTCGCGCTGCTGCGCGACGGTTTCCACCCGGACAGCCCCGGCGGCAGCGTCGAGTTGCGTGGCGACGGCTCGCCGGTGCTCGACTACCAGGTCTCGCCTTACGCCTGGGAAGGCTTGCGCCGCGCCTTTCACAGCATGGCCGAAATCCAGTTTGCCGGCGGCGCCAAAGCGGTGATGCCGATGCACGCCGATGCGCGCTACGTGAAAACCCTGGCCGAGGCCCGCACCTTGATCGACAGTTTGAGCCTTGAGCTGTACCGCACACGCCTTGGCAGTGCCCACGTGATGGGCGGTTGTGCAATGGGCGAAGACCCGAAAAGCGCGGTCACCGACAGCCTCGGCCGGCATCACCAACTGAGCAATCTGTCGATTCACGACGGCTCGCTGTTCCCCACCAGCATTGGCGCCAACCCGCAATTGTCGGTGTACGGGCTGACCGCACAACTGGCGACGGCCCTCGCCGATCGGCTGAGAAATCCGTGAAAAAACCGGTTTATCGCGTCGTCTATAGTGCTTTCTTACCCAACAGGCGACTTGGCCGACCGGGACGGCTGCGATACCATCCGACTCCCCAACGGACTCCCGCCAGGACGACGCGATGAACCGAGTGTTGTACCCAGGTACCTTCGACCCTATTACCAAGGGCCATGGCGATCTGGTCGAACGCGCCTCGCGCCTGTTCGATCACGTGATCATTGCGGTCGCCGCCAGCCCCAAGAAAAACCCGCTGTTCCCGCTGGAACAACGGGTCGAACTGGCTCGCGAGGTCACCAAACACCTGCCAAACGTGGAAGTGGTCGGCTTCTCGACGCTGCTGGCGCATTTCGCCAAAGAGCAGAACGCCAATGTGTTCCTGCGTGGTCTGCGCGCGGTGTCGGACTTCGAATACGAATTCCAGCTGGCCAACATGAACCGCCAGTTGGCCCCGGACGTAGAGAGCCTGTTTCTCACCCCGTCCGAACGCTATTCGTTCATTTCCTCGACCCTGGTGCGGGAAATTGCGGCGCTGGGCGGCGACATCAGCAAGTTCGTGCACCCGGCCGTGGCCGATGCCCTGACCCTGCGCTTTAAGAAGTAACGACCGTTCAAACGGCGCCCGCGTGCACTGCGGGCGCCAATGCGGCACAATTACGCGCATTGATTTATAGCGCCCGGGCCTGCCGCCCCGGCTGGAGTTAGCATGTCCCTGATCATCACCGACGATTGCATCAACTGCGACGTCTGCGAACCCGAGTGCCCGAACGCCGCCATTTCCCAAGGCGAAGAGATCTATGTGATCGACCCTAACCTGTGCACCCAGTGCGTCGGCCACTACGACGAGCCGCAGTGCCAGCAGGTCTGCCCGGTGGATTGCATTCCGCTGGACGAAGCGCATCCGGAGACTGAAGAACAGTTGATGGAGAAGTACCGCAAGATTACTGGCAAGGCCTGATCTGGCCGTTTTGTAGCGCGCTTCCGGGCCTCTTCGCGAGCAAGCCCGCTCCCACACTGGAATGCATTTCAAACTGTGGGAGCGGGCTTGCTCGCGAAGGGGCCGCCAACAACACCGCACAACGGGATCAGCTCACTCCCGCTGCTCGAACCCCTCCCCCGTACACCCCAGACAGCGCACGAACGCTGCTTTCGCCGGGTCGACCACCAACGCCTGCCCCGCATCGCTCACCCCGCCACCCAGCGCGGTAAACGGCAACGACACCACAAACACCCCCGCACCCAGTACCGTCGCCACCACTAGCAACGGTCGGGCGATCAGCAAATCGCCAATCATGGCGTAGGCCGGAGGGTTCTGAATCGCGTAGCGTGGGTCACCGCTGCCGCCCTCCGTCGCCCGGGTCGGCAGACTGGAACACAACAGCAGCGCAATGAGCAGGACTTGCAGGGGCTTCATGGCACGATCCTTCGGGCTGAACAGTGAGACAACTCACTATAGACCGTAGGACCTTTTCAGCTTTTTGCTTCAGGTCTGGCAGCGCGGGCAGAACACACTGGCCCGCTGACCGAGCTTCACTTCGCGCAGGCCGGTGCCGCAGACCTTGCAGTGCTCACCGCCACGGCCATAAACGAACAGCTCCTGCTGGAAATACCCCGGCTGCCCGTCGCCACCGATGAAATCACGCAACGTGGTGCCGCCACGCTCGATGGCAGCGGCGAGGATGCGTTTGATCTCGATGGCCAGCTTCAGATAACGCGCCCGGGAGATGCTCTTGGCCTCGCGGCGCGGGTCGATCCCGGCAGCGAACAGGGCTTCGGTCGCGTAAATGTTGCCGACACCGACCACTACCGCGTTGTCCATGATGAACGGTTTGACCGCCATCGAACGCCCGCGCGACAGCTGGAACAGGCGCTCGCCGTCGAACAGATCGGTCAACGGTTCCGGCCCGAGGCGAATCAGCAGTTCGTGATTGAGCGGATCGGTGCTCCACAGCATCGCGCCGAAGCGCCGCGGATCGGTGTAGCGCAGGGCCAGCCCGGACTCCAGCTCGATATCGACGTGCTCATGCTTCAACGCCGGCAGCCCGACCTCTACCAGACGCAGGTTGCCCGACATCCCCAGGTGACTGATCAAGGTGCCGACCTCGGCATTGATCAACAGGTACTTGGCCCGCCGCTCGACCAACACGATGCGCTGCCCGGACAGGCGCACATCAAGGTCTTCGGGGATTGGCCAGCGCAGCCGGCGATCACGCACAATCACCCGGCTGACGCGCTGGCCTTCCAGGTGCGGGGCAATGCCCCGGCGGGTGGTTTCGACTTCCGGCAGTTCAGGCATGGTGTCCTCGAATCAATGCGCGCCGAGGTCGCGGATCGTTTGCTTGAGCGTTTCGAAATCGTAGTCCGACAGCCCCACGTAATCGAGTACCAGCGGGCCGACAGCGTTCCATTCGAAATCCTCGGTCTGGTTACCCAGTACCCGATAGGAGGCGCAAATGTGCTCGGCCATCTTGAGGATCGCCAACAGGTTTTTCAGCTGGCTGTTGCGCGAGGACTCATCGCTGAAAATCGCCAGTGCATTGTGGTGATTGGCGATGGCCGCGCTGACGTGCTCCGGCAGGCGCCAGGACTTGGCGGTGTAGTAGCCGACCACTGCATGGTTGGTGTTGAACTCGGCGTTTTCAGTGTCCACCACCCGGCACTCGGCGCTGGCATTGGCGTAGGCCTTTTCCAGCACCGACATGTAGTTGGGGAACCGTTGCAGCATCAACGGCACCCCGCAATCGTGAAACAGGCCCAGGGCATAGGCCTCATCGCCGGCCTGAGTGCCGATGCGCTTGGCCAGGGTCAGGCAGGTCATCGCCACGTCCTGGGCGGTGTCCCAGAAACGGTTGAGGGTGACGATGGTGTCGTCGTTCATCTCGCCCTTGATCGACTGCGCGTTGATCAGGTTGATGATCGAGCGGCTGCCCAACAGATTCACCGCGCGCTGGATCGAAGTGATCTTGTTGCTCAGGCCGTAATAAGGCGAATTGACGATTTTCAGCAGCGAGCCGGACAAGCCAGGATCCTGGGAGATCAGCTTGGCGATCACCTCCAGGTCCGGGTCGGGCATGTACTGCTCCATTTGCAGATCCACCATGATCTGCGGCTGCGCGGGCACGCTGATGCCTTGCAGGGATTGTTGAATCTGTTCGGTGGTCAGCTCTTGGGACATAAGTACACACTCTGGGACAGGCGGCGATTCTAACCTCTAAAAACCGCGCGACGACACACCAGTGGGCAATTGTCAGGAACTTTCATTCAGGCCACGGCTTCGGAATCTGTAATGCCCAAGGGATCACCCCGATCCCGTGCGGCGGCAAATTCCCGCAGACTCAGGAGCTTATCGATGGCCACTTCCCTCAACGGCAAACGCATCGCCATTTTGGTAACAGACGGTTTCGAACAGGTCGAATTGACCGGTCCCAAGCAGGCACTGGAGCAAGCCGGCGCCCGGGTCGACATCCTTTCCGCCGAGGCCGGCAAGGTCAAAGGCTGGAACCACGACAAGCCGGCGGACGACTTCAAGGTCGACCAGACGTTCCAAGGCGCCAGCAGCGAGCAGTACGACGCGATCGTCCTGCCGGGCGGCGTACAGAACTCCGACACCATCCGCATCGACCAGGATGCCCAGCACCTGGTCAAGACCGGAGCCTCCGCCGGCAAACCGATTGCGGTGATCTGCCACGGCAGCTGGTTGCTGATTTCCGCCGGGCTGGTCAACGGCAAGACCATGACCAGCTACAAGACGGTCAAGGATGATCTGGTGAATGCCGGGGCCAATTGGGTCGACAAAGAAGTGGTCAAGGACGGCAATCTGATCAGCAGCCGCCAGCCCGACGATATTCCGGCGTTCAGCAAGGAACTGATCAGCGCGCTGTCGGCGTAGCATTCAAAATCGCTTTCGCGAGCAGGCTCGTTCCCACATTGGAATGCGTGCAAATGTGGGGGCAGGCTTGCTCGCGAAGGCGTCATCAGCGTTTCATCGCTCTCCAATCCCGGCACCAGTCCCAACACGGTATACTCCCGCTCTTTTTTCCGGAGCGACGTCATGTCCCTGCCTAGCCTGCGCCTCAAAGCCAACGCCGACCGTCGCCTGCGCAACGGCCACTTGTGGGTCTACAGCAACGAAATCGATGTGGCTGCCACGCCACTGCACGGCTTCAAGGCCGGCGATCAGGCGATTCTCGAAGCCGCCGGCGGCAAGCCGCTGGGCATCGTCGCCATGAGCCCGAACAACCTGATCTGCGCGCGTCTGCTGTCGCGCGACATCAAACTGCCGCTGGACAAATCGTTGCTGGTGCACCGCCTGAACGTGGCCCTGTCGTTGCGCGAGCGCCTGTTCGACAAGCCGTTCTACCGCCTGGTCTACGGCGACTCCGACCTGCTGCCAGGTCTGGTGGTCGACCGTTTCGGTGACATTCTGGTGGTCCAGATCGCCTCGGCGACCATGGAAGCGCATAAAGACGACGTGATCGCCGCACTGACCCAAGTGCTCAAGCCAAGCGGCATTCTGTTCAAGAACGATTCTGCCGCCCGTGATGCCGAAGGCCTCAACCGTTACGTCGAAACCGTGTTCGGCCTGGTGCCGGAGTGGGTGGCACTGGAAGAGAACGGCGTGAAGTTCGAAGCGCCGGTCATCGAAGGCCAGAAAACCGGCTGGTTCTACGACCACCGCATGAACCGCGCCCGCCTGGCTCCCTACGCCAAAGGCAAACGCGTCCTCGACCTCTATAGCTACATCGGTGGCTGGGGCGTGCAGGCGGCGGCGTTCGGCGCCAGTGAAGTGTTCTGCGTCGACGCGTCGGGCTTCGCCCTCGACGGCGTTGAACGCAACGCTGCGCTGAACGGCTTCGCCGACAAGATGACCTGCATCGAAGGCGACGTGTTCGAAGCCTTGAAAGAGCTCAAGGCCAGCGAAGAGCGTTTCGACGTGATCGTTGCCGACCCGCCAGCGTTCATCAAACGCAAGAAAGACATGAAAAACGGTGAAGGCGCCTACCGTCGCCTGAACGAGCAAGCCATGCGCCTGCTCACCAAGGACGGCATCCTCGTCAGCGCTTCGTGCTCGATGCACCTGCCGGAAGATGATCTGCAGAACATCCTGCTGACCAGCGCCCGTCATCTGGACCGTAACATCCAGCTGCTCGAACGCGGCGGTCAAGGCCCGGATCACCCGATCCACCCGGCCATCGCCGAAACCCGCTACATCAAGAGCATCACCTGCCGCCTGCTGCCTAACAGCTGATTGGCACAAAAACGGGGAGCCCAAGGGCTCCCCGCTTGTTGTCTGGCGATGCAACGTCGCCGAATGCCTGTTCTCTCTCTATCGTCCTACACATAACTTCTCGAACAATTGAAGGAAATTTCCCTGCGCATTCGATTTAACACTCTATAACTTACAAATATGCTTTGACTACGCGACCACTCTGACAAAATTACTGGAATTTTCCTACTTAATAATCACTTGCCAATAACTCATTACAAACTATGATTAAGTTGTCACCACGAGGTGACACCCAATATCACTGAACATGGAGTTCATACTATGAAAGCAATTACTCTGGAAGCTAACAAAATCGCAAACCTGGCTTTTCTGGTCGCCCCTAAAACCCGCTAAGTAAGGTGGACGCTGGGGAGTGCCGGCACCCCAGCGTCCTTTCGACTTTGTCCAGAGCGAAGAGCCAACATGCACATAAATCCTTATTTATTCATACTGCCGCGCACACCCGGACTTATTGTCTGGAACTACAAAGAACACACCCAACATGAACTCGATATCGATTATTCATCGAGACTTGCAGAACTTATTCACAACCCAAGCTTGTTTGATCACTGCAACACCATAGACACACAACTATCAAATGCAAAAATATTAACCATTACAAAGATAAACAGTCCCGAATGGGGCTGGGACGAGTTGTCGAAGATTTACCATATCGGCACACAGAACATTCCCTGTGAAAACGTGCCGCAGAATATCCATGAATGGTCCCGACAATACCTGGATCACTGCAATGAAGTGCTGGCCTCAGACGCTCCTGACAGGGAGCGCCCGGTTCCGGGCGTCGAACGACGCATCATGCTGCCGTCCCCCGCCACATTGACTGAAAGCAGCCTGGGCAATGCGCTGCTGCAGCGAAAGACCTGTCGCGCGTTTACCGGCGAAGCAATCACCCTCGAAACCGTTGCCACGCTGCTGTATCTCTCGCTGGGTTATCTAGACGAACGTGAAAACGATCGCGACGCCAGCATCGCCCAAGGCCTCGGCGCCCGACGCAGTAGCCCGTCGGGTGGCGGATTGAACGCCTGCGAAGGTTTTGTACTGGTGCAGAACGTCAGCGGCCTGGCACCGGGCATTTACGCCTATCACCCGGCCGAGCACGCCTTGAGTCCGGTCGGTCCATTGCCCGAGTCGGCGTTGGGCCAGCTTCTGGCTGGGCAACATTTCATCAACAACTTGCCGTTGGGGCTGTTCATCACCGCGCGTTTCGACAAGCTCTGGTGGAAGTATCAACATTCCCGGGCCTACCGCATGGCCTTCGTCGAAGCCGGCCACCTCTCACAGTCTTTCCAGTTGGTGGCTACGGCCCTGGGCCTTAACACCTGGCTGACAGGGGCATTCAACGATCAGCAGGTCGAAACCCTGCTGGGCATCGAAGGCAGTGCCGAGCAGCCGCTGTTCTTTGTCGGTTGCGGCGCGAGTGACGGTCAGGCGATGTGCCAGGAAATGCAGGATCTGCTCCAGGAGACGCAAGCATGACGGCCCCCGTGGCAGATTCGACTTCGGCGCCGGTTTCCTGGGCGCTCCGGTTTACCCTCGGCGACTGGAACACCAGTGCCTCGGTACGCACCAGCCAAAACGACTACCAGCTACCGCAAGACGTACAGCAACAACTGCAAACCCGTTTCTGGTTCCCGCCGGCCTTCCTGCCGTATCTGGCGCACCCCGCCATTCAGGCCGCAGGTACAACCGTCATGCATCGCCTGACTGCCAACCATCTGGTGCATTTTCTTGACTACACCACCCTGCTCGAACACCGCATCGTCAACCGGGCTGTGGAAACCATCGTCCACGGCGAGTTGCCGGCCTACATTCCGCCACGGATGAAAACTGCTGCACTGCAGCTCTACACGGATGAGGGCTACCACGCGCTGTTCTCTGATCGACTGGCCAGCCAGATTGCCGACTTGCATGGTTTCGTCGAACGTCCGGTGATGCCCTTGCGAATCACCCGAATGAACGCCCTGATTGCCCGCACAACCGAGAGCCAACGTCCGCTGGCGTGGTTTCTGCTCGGCTTCGTCTCCGAAACCATCATTGCCCGGGAGTTGCTGGAGGTTTGCCGCGAAACTCTGGTCAGCAGCGTGAACAGCATGTTGCGTGATCACCTGAGCGACGAGGCCCGCCACAGTCGTTACTTCAGCGAAGTGTTCCATTATTTGTGGCTGACCCTGAACAGCCGCCAGCGCACCTTCACCGCCAGAACCCTGCTGGACGCCATCGGGATCTTCTTCGAAGTCGACGAACGCTGGCTGCGACAGAGTCTGCGGGGCGTCGGCATTGCAGAAACCGATGTGGCGCAGATTGTCAGCGGCCTGGCGACCGCACAGGCCAACCGGCAACGAGCGCGCTCAGGCGCCGGCGCGACGCTGCATGCACTGGAGCAGGCAGGGTTCTTTGCGCTGCCGCATAACCGCAAACTTTTTGCCAAGGCAGGCCTGATCGATGAATGACCTAGTAAACACCGCTACTGCCCGACAAAAACGCGGCGCCGTCAGTCTTCTGCTGGCCATGGTCCTGCTTGGGGTGTTTCCTCTGGACGTGCTGCTGCCCTCGTTCCCCGCATTGGCCGAACACTTTCGCAGTTCCCCGGCGGACATTGCGCTGTCGATCAGCCTGTTCGCCGTAGGGATTGCGTTCGCGCAACTGTTGATCGGGCCACTCTCCGATGTGATCGGCCGTAAAGGATTGCTGCTCGCAGGCATGGGTGTGTCGATGCTGGGGGCGCTCGGCTGCGCCATGACCCGCGACTACACCCTCTTTCTGGCGTTCCGGTTGCTGCAGGCATTGGGGTGTGGCTGCTTCGTGCTGTCCCAGGCGCTGGTTCAGGATCTGTTCGAGGGTGAGGAGCGCGACCGCTTGCGCATCCTGATGGTGACCGCGACCGGAATTTTCATTTCAGTGTCGCCGCTGGCCGGCACCTTTCTGCAAGCCACTCTCGGCTGGCGTGGCAGCTTCTGGGTATTCACCGCGCTGGCGGCGGCTGTACTGGTCAAGGCCTGGTTTTTTCTGGAGAACAGTCATCGCGTCGTTCGCAACACGCCGCTCAACTTCCTCAATGCCTATCGCCGAGTGCTGGGCGATTTCGAGTTCGTCGGTTACTGGCTCATATCCGCATTTGCGTTTGCCTGCCATTTCTCGTTCATCGTCATCTCGCCACTGATCTTCATGGATCAACTGCAGCTGTCGGCCTATGAGTATTCGCTGATCCTGCTGGTCTACGGTGCGGCCTATATCGTTGGCGGGATTGCCGCTGCGCTGCTGAGCCTGCGCATCAGCGCAGCGCACCAGATCGTCGCGGGTTTGAGCATGATCCTGCTGGCGGGGCTGGTGATGCTGTTCCTGTCGCAGCACTTCGCGCTCTCACCCGTCACGGTACTGATCCCTATGCTGATCTGCACTGCGGGCACCACCATTGCGCGCCCGGCCGCCACCTCGCGAGCCATGGGCCTGTTCCCGGAGAACGCCGGCACTGCGGCATCGGCCGGCAGTACGATCATCTTCATCTGTGGCGGTTTGATCAGCGCCCTGATCAGCCTGAGCCCGAGCAACCTGCAAGCAACCCTCGGTTACTGTTTTGTCCTGCTCAGTTGCATCGCACTGGCGTTGAACAAGCGGATCAATCGTCGCGCCAGAGTCATCGAAAGCAGTGCCATCGCCCCCACGGGCGGCGATTGAGCCTGCCGGTCGTCATGCCACACGCACCGTCGGCACTGGAACAATGCTTTGCGCCATTCCCTCCGGACGCCAGCGGTGTAGAATCGGCTGATTCATCGCCATTCATCCCCCGGCGGGTTTATGAGCTCAGGCTGAGGCAAGCGGCGATCCCGCAAAGTCATCGGCAACATCCAGGACACACGGCCATTTCTGAGTGTTCCAGACGTCAATAGAAGCTCACTCCCTTTTGATACCTGATTAGCCGCCCGGAGTGCTCCAATGCCTGATTACCGTTCGAAAACATCCACCCACGGCCGCAACATGGCCGGCGCCCGCGCACTGTGGCGCGCCACCGGGATGAAAGATGACGACTTCAAGAAGCCGATCATCGCCATTGCCAACTCCTTCACCCAGTTCGTTCCGGGCCACGTGCACCTCAAAGACCTCGGTCAACTGGTTGCCCGTGAAATCGAACGCGCCGGTGGCGTAGCGAAAGAATTCAACACCATCGCCGTGGACGACGGCATCGCCATGGGCCACGACGGCATGCTCTATTCGCTGCCGAGCCGCGAGATCATCGCCGACTCCGTCGAGTACATGGTCAACGCCCACTGCGCCGACGCCATTGTCTGCATTTCCAACTGCGACAAGATCACCCCGGGCATGCTGATGGCCGCTCTGCGCCTGAACATTCCGGTGATCTTCGTGTCCGGCGGCCCGATGGAAGCCGGCAAGACCAAACTCGCTTCCCACGGCCTCGACCTCGTCGACGCCATGGTCATCGCCGCCGACTCCAGCGCTTCTGACGAGAAAGTCGCCGAGTACGAGCGCAGCGCCTGCCCGACCTGCGGTTCGTGCTCCGGCATGTTCACCGCCAACTCGATGAACTGCCTGACCGAAGCACTGGGCCTCGCCCTGCCAGGCAACGGTTCGACCCTGGCCACCCACAGCGACCGCGAACAGCTGTTCCTGCAGGCCGGCCGCACCATCGTCGAGCTGTGCAAGCGTTACTACGGCGAGAACGACGAATCCGTGCTGCCGCGCAACATCGCCAACTTCAAGGCGTTCGAGAACGCGATGATGCTCGACATCGCCATGGGCGGTTCGACCAACACCATCCTGCACTTGCTGGCTGCCGCCCAGGAAGCCGAGATCGATTTCGATCTGCGCGACATCGACCGCCTCTCGCGCAGCGTGCCGCAACTGTGCAAGGTCGCGCCGAACATCCAGAAGTACCACATGGAAGACGTGCACCGCGCCGGCGGCATCTTCAGCATCCTCGGTTCGCTGGCCCGTGGCGGCCTGCTGCACACCGACCTGCCGACTGTGCACAGCCGCAGCATGGAAGAAGCCATCGCCAAGTGGGACATCACCCAGACGACCGATGAAGCCGTGCATCACTTCTTCAAGGCAGGTCCTGCCGGTATCCCGACGCAGACGGCGTTCAGCCAGTCGACCCGTTGGGAAACCCTCGACGACGACCGTGAAAACGGCTGCATCCGCAGCTTCGAGCACGCCTATTCGAAAGAAGGCGGCCTGGCCGTGCTGTACGGCAACATCGCCCTCGACGGCTGCGTGGTGAAAACTGCCGGCGTCGACGAGTCGATCCACGTCTTCGAAGGCAACGCGAAGATCTTCGAAAGCCAGGACAGTGCGGTGCGCGGCATCCTCGCTGACGAAGTGAAGGAAGGCGACATCGTCATCATTCGCTACGAAGGCCCGAAAGGCGGCCCGGGCATGCAGGAAATGCTCTACCCGACTTCGTACCTCAAATCCAAAGGCCTGGGCAAAGCCTGTGCGCTGCTCACCGACGGTCGTTTCTCCGGCGGTACGTCGGGCCTGTCCATCGGTCACGCTTCGCCAGAGGCCGCCGCCGGTGGTGCGATCGGTCTGGTGCAGGACGGCGACAAAGTGCTGATCGACATTCCGAACCGTTCGATCAACCTGTTGGTCAGTGATGAAGAACTGGCTGCACGCCGGATCGAGCAGGACAAGAAAGGCTGGAAACCGGTGGAACAGCGCCCTCGCAAAGTGACCACCGCGCTCAAGGCCTACGCCCTGCTGGCGACCAGCGCCGACAAGGGTGCCGTACGTAACAAGGCGATGCTCGACGGGCTGTAAGCGTCCAATCGCAGAAACAAAAATGCCCCGCCAAAGTGCGGGGCATTTTTTTGCCTGATGAAAATATCCCAGACCCTGAAGATCAAAACTGTGGGAGCGGGCTTGCTCGCGAAAGCGGTCTACCGGTCAAAAAAACTGTCGCCTGACACTCCTTCTTCGCGAGCAAGCCCGCTCCCACAGGGACTGTCAGTGATCCCGGAGTCTGTGCTCCCACAGAGGACCGGGGCTTACTGAATTTCTTCTGGCTTGACGATCACCCAGTTCTTGTCCGCTGTCACCGGCAAGCCTTCCTTGGCCTGCGCTGCCGCATGCTTGGCCATCATGCCGTTGAGCTGAGTCATGTATTTGTCCTTGCGGTTGACCCACAGGTGGATACCGCCCTTGGCCACATCCACATCGTGGAACAGCATGTAGCCGTCGCTGCTCGGGGTGTCGCCGCCCACCAGCACCGGTTTTTTCCACTCATCGATGTACGTCAGGATCGCCGCGTGCTTGCCGGCCATCCAGGTTGCCGGGGTCCACAGGTACGGGGTCAGTTCGAGGCCAAGGTTGGCCTTCTCGTCATACTTGCCAGCCGTGATCTGCTTGCGCGCAGTGGTCAGCTCGCCGGTTTCGCGGTTCTTCAGCAACGTGGTCACGCCGATCACGTTTTGCGGTTTGACGTTGTAACCGTACTTCGGATCAGCCGCGACCATCCGCACCAGCTCTTCAGAGGCGGCAGTCATCACGTAGACCTCGATGCCGTTCTCCATCAGCTTGTTGTACAGCTCGGCCTGACCGGTAAAGACTTTCGGCGGCTGCACGTCGAGGTTCTTCACCACGTCGCCATCGTAATAGGTGGTTGGTACCGGCTTGCCCGAAGCCATCAGCTCATCGACATACCCCTTGAGCTCCTTGAGGGTGAAGCCGGAGAACACCTGCGCCACCCACGGGTAGCAGACCATGTCATCGACTTCGCACAGGCGATAGTAGTAACTGAACAGGCTTTCCTTGTGGTCGGCGGTGTCCTTGAACGGCATCAGTTTCAGGGAGGGATCGAGTTTGTCGCGAGTGATCAGGCCCTTGTTTTCCATGAACGGCAGCAACGACTCTTCGAGATCGTAGCGGTAACTGGTGTTGTCCATGTCGAACACCGCGTAGTTACCCTTGTTGGCGTTGGCCGCGATCATCGCGTCCAGTGCCTTGGCCTGATCCGCCGGCCAGTGTTTCAGGTCGGTGGCGAATGCCTGACCTGCCAGACCCAACCCTAACGTCAGTGCGACAGCCAGAAACTTCGGTGCGAACTTCATTGGCGCTTTCTCCCTGATGTAAAGACATCGACGCTAACAAATAAGTGTGACAGTCCTCGTCTGTCAGCGACCGCTTACGTCTCCTCAACGCCAGCTGCATTGCCGAGAGCGACAAGCGCTTATTCCAAAAACGACGGACGACCTGCGATTTCGGTATTAATTCATTGGAAATCAAACTGTTAGGCTTGCCGGTTCGCAGTTGCCCAAGAAGGCGACTGGCACAAGTCTTATCGGAGTCTTCATGAATCTGCCGCTGATCCTCAATCTGCTGGTGTTCCTCGCCCTGCTCTTTGGCCTGGCGCAAACCCGCCACACCACCTGGAGCCTAGCGAAAAAAGTCCTGCTTGCGCTGGGTCTGGGCGTGGCGTTCGGCGTCGCCCTGCATACCGTCTACGGTGCTGGCAACCCGGTGCTGAAAGCCTCGATCGGCTGGTTCGATCTGGTGGGCAACGGTTACGTGCAGTTGCTGCAAATGATCGTGATCCCGCTGGTGTTCGCCTCGATCCTCAGTGCGGTGGCGCGTCTGCACAACGCCTCATCGCTGGGCAAGATCAGCTTCCTGACCATCGGCACCCTGCTGTTCACCACCGCGATTGCGGCGCTGATCGGCATCGGCCTGACCAACCTGTTCGGCCTGACCGCCGAAGGTCTGGTCGCCGGCACTCAGGAAATGGCCCGCCTGCAAACCATTCAGACCGACTATGCCGGCAAGGTCGCCGACCTGAATGTGCCGCAGCTGCTGCTGTCGTTCATTCCGCAGAACCCGTTCGCCGACCTGGCCCGGGCCAAGCCGACTTCGATCATCAGCGTGGTGATCTTCGCTGCATTCCTGGGGGTTGCTGCGCTGCAACTGCTCAAGGATGACGTCGAGAAAGGTCAGAAAGTGATCAACGCCATCGACACCCTGCAAGCCTGGGTGATGCGTCTGGTGCGTCTGGTGATGAAGCTGACCCCGTACGGCGTGCTGGCGCTGATGACCAAAGTGGTCGCCGGTTCCAACCTGCAGGACATCATCAAGCTCGGCAGTTTCGTCGTGGTCTCGTACCTCGGTCTGGGCCTGATGTTCGTGGTGCATGGCCTGCTGGTGTCGGCGGCCGGGATCAACCCGCTGCGCTTCTTCCGCAAGATCTGGCCGGTGCTGACGTTTGCGTTCACCAGCCGCTCCAGCGCGGCGAGCATTCCGCTGAGCATCGAAGCGCAGACCCGTCGTCTGGGGATTCCACAATCGGTGGCGAGTTTCGCTGCTTCGTTCGGTGCGACCATCGGCCAGAACGGCTGCGCCGGCCTGTACCCGGCGATGTTGGCGGTGATGGTAGCGCCAACCGTGGGCATCAACCCGCTGGATCCGCTGTGGATCGCGACGCTGGTGGCGATTGTGACCCTGAGCTCGGCCGGTGTGGCCGGTGTCGGTGGCGGCGCGACGTTTGCGGCGCTGATCGTGCTGCCGGCGATGGGCTTGCCGGTGTCACTGGTGGCGCTGCTGATTTCGGTTGAGCCGCTGATCGACATGGGGCGTACGGCGTTGAACGTGAGTGGTTCGATCACGGCGGGTGCGATTACCAGCCAGGTGATGCAGCAGACGGATAAAGAACTGCTGGATGCGGATGAGCATGCGGAGCTGGCTCAGGCTTAAGCTTTTCAGTGATTGAGCGGGCCTCTTCGCGAGCAAGCCCGCTCCCACATTGGATCTGTGATCGACACAAGTCCCCTGTGGGAGCGGGCTTGCTCGCGAAGCGCTTAGGCCCTTTCCCAAACTTCGAAGTTGTACGCGGGCTTGTCGCCCTCAGCCGGATTGGCCACATTCGACACCAGTTTCCACTGATTCAGATCGAATTCCGGAAACCACGCATCCCCTTCCGGGCTCAGCGCCACGCGGGTCAGATACAGACGATCAGCCTGCGCCAGCCCTTGCGCATACAACTGCGCGCCGCCAATCAGCATCAGCTCACCAACACCCTGCTCTGTCGCCCATTCCTCGGCGCGAACCACGGCAGCTTCCAGCGACGGATACACCTGCGCCCCTTCCAGCACCAGATCGGCCTGACGGCTGACCACGATGTTCAAGCGGCCCGGCAGCGGACGACCGAGAGAATCCCAGGTCTTGCGGCCCATGATGATCGGCTTGCCGAGGGTCATGGCCTTGAAGTATTTGAAGTCCCCCGGCAGGTGCCAGGGCATGCTGTTGTCGACGCCGATCACACGGTTTTCACCGAGGGCTGCGATCAGGCTGAGGGGGAGTGATTTAGTCATGCCGGCGAGGATACCAGAGCCTCGCTTGACCCGATAAGCGCCACAGCGGTTATGCTCACTGCTCAATTGAGCAACGGAATGGCGCGTGACTGAACTCACTCCACTGCAAAACCTCTGGCTGACCGAAACCGTCCGCCTGCGTGAAGAACACGCAGGCCCCCTGGAGGATCTGGAAGCCAATCGTCTGGCCCGCGCGGCCGGTGGCGATCTGCCGAGCCGCATTCAACGCCGGGCAGCATGGCTGGCCGAACGCGACGGGCTGCGTGCCGCTCTCACTCACTGGCTGCAAGGCGCACGTCTGGCGTTGGTGCTGCTGATGATTTTCGCGGTGTTGAGTGGTGCCGGCCTGGCTTTCGCCGCGCTGAGCCAGACACCGGTCAATGTGTTCTGGGCCTTGGGCAGCCTGCTCGGACTGAACCTGATTCTGCTGTCGAGCTGGGCGTTGGGGCTGATTTTTGCCGGCGAACACGGCGCCACCCTTGGACGCTTGTGGCTGTGGCTCAGCGAAAAGTTCGCCCGTGACGCCAAAGCCGCACAACTGGCTCCAGCCCTGCTATTGATGCTGCAACGCAAGAAGCTCAACCGCTGGGCGCTCGGCACATTGGTCAACGGATTGTGGCTGCTGGCGATGCTCAGCGCGCTGGTGTTGCTGCTGACGCTGATGGCGACCCGGCGCTACGGCTTCGTCTGGGAAACCACGATCCTCAGCGCCGACACCTTCATCCACATGACCCAGGCCCTCGGCGCGCTGCCGGCGCTGCTCGGCTTCAACGTGCCGAGCGTGGAAATGATCCGCGCCAGCGGCGCCGCCGCGCTGGACATCGAAAGCGCGCGGCAGGCCTGGGCGACCTGGCTGGTCGGTGTACTGGTGGTCTACGGCGTGCTGCCGCGCCTGCTGCTGGCACTGTTTTGCTTCTGGCGCTGGAGCAGTGGCAAAGCCGCACTGAGCCTGGACTTGAACCTGCCCGGCTACGCCCAGTTGCGCGAACGCCTGATGCCCACCAGCGAACGCCTCGGCATCAATGACGCCGCGCCGCAGCAGTTGCATCGGGTCGAAAGCAGCGTCAGCGAACATGCGAGCGACGGTGCCCTGCTGGTCGCCATCGAACTCGACGACCAGCGTCCCTGGCCACCGGCCCTGCCGAAAACCGTGAGCAACGCCGGCATCCTCGACAGCCGCGAGTCGCGACACAAACTGCTCGAACAACTCAGTCGCTTCCCCCCGGCGCGCCTGCTGATCGCCTGCGATCCACGGCGCTCGCCGGATCGCGGCAGCCTCGCGCTGATCGCCGAACTGGCGCGCAATGCCAGCGCCACCCGCGTCTGGCTGCTGCAAGCGCCGCCCGGTGAAGCGCTGGACAGCGCCCGCCTCGGCGATTGGCACGTGGCGCTGCAGCAACTGGAGCTGCCGTTCGCCGATTGCGCCCCGTTGAACTGGCTGGAGAACGGTCATGACTGATGCCCGGAAAGCGCCGCTGAAACTTGCGGTGGTCGGCCACACCAACGTCGGCAAGACCTCGCTGCTGCGCACCCTGACCCGCGATGTCGGCTTCGGCGAAGTCTCGCACCGGCCGAGCACCACCCGGCATGTCGAGGGTGCGCGGTTGTCGGTGGACGGTGAGCCGCTGCTTGATCTCTACGACACACCGGGATTGGAAGACGCGATTGCTCTGCTGGATTTCCTCGAGCGCCTGGAACGCCCCGGCGAACGCCTCGATGGTCCGGCACGAGTGGCGCGCTTTCTCGACGGCAGCGAGGCACGCCAGCGTTTCGAACAGGAGGCGAAAGTGCTGCGACAACTGCTCGCCTCCGACGCCGGCCTCTATGTGATCGACGCCCGCGAACCGGTGCTGGCCAAGTACCGCGATGAACTCGAAGTGCTCGCCAGTTGTGGCAAGCCACTGCTGCCGGTATTGAATTTCGTCAGCAGTGCCAACCATCGCGAGCCGGACTGGCGCGAAGCGTTGGCGCGGCTCGGCCTGCATGCGCTGGTGCGCTTCGACAGCGTCGCGCCGCCGGAGGATGGTGAGCGGCGGCTGTACGAAAGCCTCGCGTTGCTGCTGGAAAATGCCCGTCCGCAACTGGAGCGCCTGATCGCCGATCAACAGGCCCAACGCCTGGCGCGCCAGCAAAGTGCTGCGCGCTTGATTGCCGAATTGCTGATCGACTGCGCCGCGTGCCGGCGCAGTGTGGTCAGCGACGCCGAGCAGGAGCAGCAAGCGATCAGCGAACTGCGCAAAGCTGTGCGCCAGCGCGAGCAAAAATGCGTCGAAGCGCTGCTCAAGCTCTACGCCTTCCGCCCACAGGACGCGGCCGCCAGTGATCTGCCGTTGCTCGATGGGCGTTGGGGCGATGATTTGTTCAACCCCGAAACGTTGAAGCAACTGGGGGTTCGCGTCGGCGGCGGGATTGCGGCAGGCGCCGCTGCCGGGGCTGGTGTGGATTTGCTGGTGGGCGGGATGACTCTCGGTGCCGCAGCTTTGGCCGGTGCAATCGCTGGCGGCGCGCTACAGACCGCGCGCAGTTATGGCAGTCGCCTACTGGGCAAGATCAAGGGCCAGCGGGAATTGACGGTGGATGACGGCGTATTGCGCTTGTTGGCGTTGCGTCAACGGCAGTTGCTGCAGGCACTGAATGCCCGAGGCCATGCGGCGATGGACGCGGTTCAGGTCGCCACCCCGCAGGACAAGACCTGGCGCGAGGGCAAGCTGCCAGATGCGCTGAGCAAGGCGCGGGCGCATCCGCAGTGGTCTTCGCTCAATCCGCATCCAAAGCTGAATCAGGCTGAGCGGCAGGAGCAGATTGATTGGCTGGCTGCAGATTTGTAGCGCTTGAACCGGCCTCTTCGCGAGCAAGCCCGCTCCCACAGTTGGATCGCATTCCTTCTGCTGGCACTCGGTCGAATGTGGGAGCGGGCTTGCCCGCGAATGGCGCGACTCGCTGACACAGGTTACGCCGCCAGCAGCCGCACCGCTTTCGCCTTCAAGACTCCCAGATCCATCACCGGCACCGCCGTCTCCTTGGCCAACTCATCCCACTGGCGCATGCGCAAACTCAGCGCACACAACGGATCGCACTCAAACGCATCCGCCTCGGCCTCACTCATCACCCCGCCCTGATACGCCAGCGTCTTGCGACTGGCTTCACTCAATCGCTCAAAGTACCCCGGCTCGCGCAGCGTCAGATAACGCTTGGCCTGCACGTGGTATTCCACCAGCCGCGCCAGACGCTCGCTGAAACCGGCCTCACGCAAGTAATTGGCGCCCAGCCGCTCATGGCTGACCACACCATAACCGCCCATGTTCTCGGCACCCTCGGCACACAAATGCCCGATGTCATGGAAGAACGCCGCCAGCACTACTTCATCGTCGAAGCCTTCGGCGATCGCCAGTTCAGCGGCCTGGGACATGTGTTCGATCTGCGACACCGGTTCACCGATGTAATCGCTGCTGCCAAAGCGCTCGTACAACCCGAACACCCGGGCGACGACTTGTTGGTGATCGGCCATCAGACTTCCTCCAGCAACTGCGCGACGTTGCGCTCGGCCAGCGCCGGGCCGACGCTCATGCCGACGCCGGTGTGCATCAACGCCACACTCAGCCCCGCTGCCGGGCGCAGGAACGAAAACGGCCCCGGCCCTCGGGAACCATAGACGCCCTGCCAGCGCTCGACCACTTGCACCTTGCAGCCCAGCGTCTGCTCGGCCAGTTCCAGCATCCAGTTGTCGACCTGCTCGGCGTTGAAGGGCGACGGGTCGCTGCCGTAATGGTGCGAATCGCCAATGATCAATTCGCCATACGGCGTCGGGCTGATCAGCAGGTGAATGCCGTTGTCATGCAGGTGCGGTTGCTCGCGCAGGATTTGCGCCTGCACCGCCGCTGCTTCCGGCAAATCGGCGAAAGCGCCGTAGTGCACGCAGCTCAAACCGGTGAGCAAGGCGTGTTGCAGATTCAGTTCGACCTGCGGTTTGCCGCGCAGCATCTGCAAGCGGCAGATCTGCGGGTCGAGCGCGGCAATCGGCTCGGCCAGCAGGGTCTGATAGTCGTGACCGGAGCAGACGATGATCTGCTTTGCCGTAAAGCTGCCGGCAGTGCTTTGCAGGCGCCCCGGCTCGACGTCGCGCACCAGCGTGCTGAAGTGAAACTCGACGCCGAGGTCGCGGCGCAGGTACTCGATCAGTGCCGGAATCGCTTCCCGCGAGTACAGCTGTTGATCGTCCATGCCGTGCAACGCGGCGCGATGGTGGCTGAACTGGCCGTGGTACACGTCGCGCAATGCGGCGCCGCGCAGGAGCTGGATGTTGTAACCGTGCTCAACGGCGCGACCGTTGCAGAAGGCTTCCAGCAGGTGTTCTTCGGCTTCAGTGCGGGCGAACAGGTAAGAGCCGTTGCGCTTGATCTGCAAACCGGCGAGTTGCGCCCAGTCGCCCCAGATGTCGCGGCTGGCCTTGGCCAGTTCGAGCATCGGGCCCGGCGGCTGACCGGTGACCAGCACTTGGCCGAAGTTGCGCACCGAGGCACCAATGGGCGTGGCGGTGCGCTCGAAAACGCTGACCTTGAGGCCGCGTTTGGCGGCGGCATAGGCGTGGGACAGGCCAAGGATGCCGGCGCCTACGATGAGCAGGTCTTGGTGATGTGTCATGGAAATTTTCCCTGAATGCGAGACCGCTTTCGCGAGCAAGCCCGCTCCCACAGGGGATTTTTGGTGCACACAGAATTTGCGTTCACTGAAGATCCAATGTGGGAGCGGGCTTGCTCGCGAAGAGGCCCTGTCAGTCGATAAAGGTCTTACTTGGCAACGACTTTCTCGGACTTGCCGTCGTAACGCTTGCGCCACTCGGTGAGGATCTCGTCACGGTTCTTCGAGGCCCAGGCAAAGTCGTTCTTGATCAGACGCTGCTCGTAGTCGGCCGGCAGTTCGGTCTGCGGCTTGGCGATCCCCGGCTGCGCAAGAACAGCGAAGTTCTCCTTGTACAGATCCATCGCCTCGGCGCTGGCGGAGAAGTCAGCGAGTTTCTTCGCCGCGTCTTCATGCGGGGTGCCTTTGATCACGGCAGTCGCTTCAATCTCCCAACCCAGGCCTTCCTTCGGCAGGATGATGTCCAGCGGCGCGCCTTGGCGTTTCAACTGTACGGCCGGGTATTCAAAGGAAATACCGATCGGGAATTCACCCGCCGCCGCCAGTTTGCATGGCTTGGAACCGGAGTGAACGTACTGGCCGATGTTCTGGTGCAGACCGTCCATGTAGGCCCAGCCCTGCTTCTCGCCGAAGGTTTGCAGCCAGGCGCTGACGTCGAGGAAACCGGTGCCGGACGACGCCGGGTTGGGCATCACGATCTTGCCCTTGTACTCAGGCTTGGTCAGGTCCTGCCAGCTCACGGGCTTGCTCAGGCCCTGCTTTTGGGCTTCGACGGTGTTGAAGCAAATAGTCGCAGCCCAGACGTCCATGCCGACCCAGGCTGGCGGGTTGGCGGCGTCGCGGTAGTTCGCGCCGATCTTGCCCAGATCCTTCGGCGCATAGCTTTGCAGCATGCCTTGCTGGTCGAGGATCGCCAGGCTCGAAGCGGCCAGGCCCCACACCGCGTCAGCCTGCGGACGGGCCTTTTCGGCCAGCAGTTTGGCGGTGATGATCCCGGTGGAATCGCGCACCCACTTGATCTCGACGTCCGGGTTGGCCTTCTCGAAAGCGGCCTTGTAAGCGGTCAGTTGCTCGGCTTCGAGGGCGGTGTACACCGTCAACTCGGTTTTTGCCGCGAAGGCATTCAGGCTGAAAGTAGCGAGCACAGCAGCGGCCAGGGCCATAGGCTTGAACATGATCGTTTTCCTGTAGGTGAGTTGAGGTTGGCAGGTTTGAATCAGTGACCGGGCGCGGTTTGCCGCCAGGCCTGGGAACGGCGCAGCAAGCCGCGCGAAGCCCACGCCAGCAGCAAGGACACGCCCGCCGAGGTGAACAGAATCAGGGTCGACATCGCCGCCGCGCCGCCAACGTTGCCGGCGTCGTCCATGTTCAGCACCGCCACCGCCGCGAGGATGGTGTCGGGGCTGTAGAGGAAGATCGCCGCCGACACCGTGGTCATGGCCGAGACGAACAGGTAGCGCACGATGTCCAGCAGCGCCGGCAGGCAGATCGGCACGGTGACGCGCAGGTAATGCCGGTACAGCGGCGCCTTGAGCGACAGCGCGGCGGCTTCGAACTCGGCGTCGAGCTGGCGCAGCGCGGTGGTCGCGGTCATTTGTGCGGTGGTCAGATAGTGCGCAATGGTGCAGACGATCAGCAGCGTCATCGTGCCGTAGAGCACGTGCAACGGGTTGCCGCTGAGGTTGAAGAAGAAGACGTAACCGAGACCGAGCACCAGCCCCGGCACCGCCATCGGCACAAAACTGAGCATGCGCAGGGTCAGGTTGAGGCCGCGTTGGCTGCGGGTTTTCTCCATCAGGTATGCGCCGGTGAAGATCAGCAAACTGCCGATCAGTGCCGTGCCCAGCGCCATCTTCAGGCTGTTGCTGTAGGCCAGCCAGCCACCGCCGGCGGTTTCGTTGAACTGGTAGTGGTTGAGCGACAGCGACAGGTTGTAAGGCCAGAACTTCACCAGCGAGGAGAACACCGCCATGCCGAACACCAGAATCAACGCGGCGCTGATCAGTAAAACAATCGCCAGATAGCAGCCGTCGCGTAGCCTCGATGGCGCTGGTTTGAACACCTGCGCACGCCCGCTCATGGAATCACCGTGACGTCGACGCAACCAGGCATCGACGCCGAAGCTGAACAGTGCCGGCAGCAACAGCACCATGCCGATCAGCGCACCGCGACCGAATTGCTGCTGGCCGACCACGGCTTTGTAGGCTTCCAGCGCCAGCACTTGATAGTCGCCACCGACCACCACCGGCACACCGAAATCGGTGATGGTCAGGGTAAACACCAGACAGAACGCGGCGAACACCGCCTGACGCGTTGCCGGCCAGGTAATGCTGCGAAAAGCCTTGGCCGGGCTGGCACCCATGCTCGACGCGGCATCAAACAGGCGCGCATCGGCCAGCGACAGCGCCGAGAGCAAAATCATCAACGCATGGGGGAAGGTGTAGATCACCTCGCCCAGCACAATCCCCCAGAAGCCGTAGATGTTGTCCGAAAGCAGCCCGCGCAACATGCCCTGATTGCCGAACAGATAGACGAGCGCAATGCCCGGCAACATCGACGGCGCCATCAGTGGCAGCAGGGAAATCCCGCGCCAGATACCTTTCGCCGGAATCAACGTGCGTTGCAGGGCGTAGGCAAACAGGTAGGCCAGCGGTACGACAATGGCCGCGACGCTGAGGGAAACTTTCAGGCTGTTGCCGAGCAGCCAGTGGAAATTGTCGCTGGTTACCAACTCCTTGGCGGCGAGCCAGCCACCGCCCTGCCCGGCTTCGCTGCTGAAACCGCGCCAGAAGATCGCCAGCAACGGCAGCAATACCGCAACACCGAGCAGCAACAGCAGCAGGAGTTTGCCGCCGAGGACGAAGATCCGGTCACCGACCTCGGCACCAGACACCTGCCGCGCCTGCTTGTGCGGTAGCGGCAGTGCGATGTTCGCGCTCATCAGGCGAACACCTGCAGGCTGCGCGGTGGCAAGGCGACCATGATCTGCTGGGCGCCAAGACGCGGCATGGCTTCCGGCGCCAGTTCGGCGAGCAGTGCGTGGCCCGGCAGTTGATCGAGCTCGAAGCTCATGCGGCAGCGGTTGCCGAGGAAGGTGATCTCGCGGACCTTGGCCGGGAACAGGTTTTCTTCGTGCACCAGCGGATTGATGTTGATCGCTTCCGGGCGGCAGAACAAACGGCCCGAGGCGCTGTGCACACTGCCGTCGGCCAGGCGCAGGTTCATCCCGCCGACCTGCGCATGGCTGTCGCTGCTGCGCTGGAACGGCAGCCAGTTGCCCTGCCCGACGAACTCGGCCACGAACGGCGTGGCCGGGCGGTTGTAGATTTCCTGGGGGGTGGCGTATTGCTCGACGCGGCCGTTGTTCATCACGGCGATGCGGTCGGCCATCAGCATGGCTTCGTCCTGATTGTGGGTAACCATCAGGGTGGTGATGCCGAGGTTGCGCTGCAGTTGGCGCAGTTCGGTGCACAGATGCTCGCGGACCCGGGCGTCGAGGGCCGACATCGGTTCATCGAGCAGCAACAACGATGGCGCCGGGGCCAGAGCGCGGGCCAGCGCCACACGTTGCTGCTGGCCGCCAGACAACTGGCCCGGGTACTTTTTCTCACTGCCACTGAGGCCGACCAGTTCCAGCATCTGACCGACGCGGCGGCGCACTTCGTCACGACCACTGCCGGCGAGGCCGTAGGCAATGTTGGCTTCGACCGTCAGGTTGGGGAACAGCGCGTAGGACTGGAACAGAATGCCGTAATCGCGGGCCTGCGGGGCGAGGTGCGAAACGTCGCGGTCGCCGAGGTACAGTTCGCCGCTGTCCTGCTTTTCCAGCCCGGCGATGCAGCGCAGCAACGTGGTCTTGCCGCAGCCCGACGGGCCGAGCAGGCACACCAGTTCACCGGCGGCGACATCAAGGGAGACGTTATCCAGGGCGGTGAACGCGCCGAAGCGTTTCTGCACGCCGCGCACTTTCATCGGCGCACCGGGGTTGGTCAGGGCAGTTGCGATGGCAGGATTCATGGACAGACCTCATCAAGCAGATGAGGCCAATCCTAGAGTTGTAATGCGTCCGTCATGTGGCAGTGAGGCAAAAACGGCCGATAGTGGTATTCGGGGATTTTGGTTCAGTTCTCAGGGCAGGTGTTGCCTGTGCTGACGCCTTCGCGAGCAAGCCCGCTCCCACAGGAAGTTGTGTTGTGAATACGGTCCAATATGGGAGCGAGCCTGCTCGCGAAGGGGCCAGCAAGGTTTATGGAGAAGTCAGGCCGGAGACATCTCTTGCGCCAACCCTAGAAACGCCGCCGGCAGCCGCGCGCCCTTGCGCTCCTTGAGGCAATACAGGTACTCGGGAATCTGCGGCGCGTTCTCGATGGTCAGCACCCGCAACTGCGGATCGTGCGGCACTTCCTGGCGGGCAATGATGCTGATGCCGATATTGCGCAGCACCGCTTCGCGGATCGACTCGCGGCTGCCGATCTCCAGCAACGGGCCGAAACTCACTCCGGCGCTGGCCAGCAACTCTTCGGTCAACCGCCGCGTGGTAGAACCCGGCTCGCGCATCAACAGCGTGTGCCCGGCCAGTGCGCTCAACGCCACATGCTCCTGCGCCGCCAGCGGATGGTTGCGATGCACCGCCAGCACCAGCGGATCAGTGCCGAGCACCCGGCGAATCAACCGTGCATCCTCAAGCAACTGCGACGACGCCGCGACGTCCACCCGGTAGTCCTCCAGCGCTTCGAGCACCTGCTGCGAATTGCCGATTTCCACCGACACTTCCACCTGCGGCAAGCGCTCGCGAAAAGTCTTCACCAGATCGAGGATGTAATACGGCGCAGTGGCGGCGATGCGCAACGTGCCCTGCACCTGACCGCTGTTGCGCAGGAAGAACTCGATATCGGACTCCTGCTGCAACAGCGCCTTGACCATCGGCAGCAACCGCGCGCCTTCGTCGCTGACGCTCAGGCGCCGACCGCCGCGATAGAACAGCTCCACCGAATACTGGCTTTCCAGGTTGCGGATCTGTGTGGTCACGGTGGGTTGGCTGAGGCCGAGTTTCTTCGCTGCCAGCGTGATGCTGCCCAGGCGGGCGACCATGTAAAACGCTTTCAGCTCGGCACTCAGCACAACCATCCCTCATCGTTTATTTACGCAACAGGCGCAAGCCGTTGAACACCACCAGCAGGCTTACGCCCATGTCGGCGAACACCGCCATCCACATGGTGGCGAGTCCGGCGAAGGTTACCCCAAGAAAGATAGCCTTGATCACCAGTGCCAACGCGATGTTCTGTTTCAGGATGCTGGCGGTATTGCGCGACAGGCTGATGAACGCCGGGATCTTGCGCAGATCGTCGTCCATCAAGGCGACATCGGCGGTTTCAATCGCGGTGTCGGTACCGGCCGCCGCCATGGCGAAACCGATCTCGGCGCGGGCCAGTGCCGGGGCGTCGTTGATGCCGTCGCCGACCATGCCGACCCGACGACCTTGTGCATAAAGGTCTTCGATGGCTTGCAGTTTGTCGGTCGGCAGCAAGTCGCCACGGGCCTCGTCAATGCCAACCTGTGCGGCAATCGCTTGCGCGGTGTGAACGTTGTCGCCGGTGAGCATCAGGGTTTTCACCCCGAGTTCATGGAGTTGGCGGATCGCTTCGCGGCTGGTTTCCTTGACGGTGTCGGCCACGGCGAACAGCGCCAGCGGGCCGGAGCTGTCGAGCAGCAGCACCACAGACTTGCCCTGCTTCTCCAGCGCGAACAGTTTTTCTTCCAGTTGCGGCGAGCACAGGCCCAGCTCTTCAACCAGACGGTGGTTACCCAAGTGATAGGTCTGGCCGTTGACCTGCCCTTTCACACCACGACCGGCCAGCGCTTCGAAGTTATCCACCGTCAGCACGGCAAGGTTTTTATCCACAGCCGCGTTGGCAATCGCCAACGACACCGGGTGGTCGGAACGCCCGGCCAGCGCAGCGGCAATCGCCGGGGCCGTGGCGTCGGCGGTCGGGTCCAGCGACAGGTAATCGGTCTGCACCGGTTTGCCGTGGGTAATCGTCCCGGTTTTATCCAGCGCCAGATAATCGAGCTTGAAACCGCCCTCCAGGTACACGCCGCCCTTGACCAGAATGCCTTTGCGCGCCGCAGCCGCGAGGCCGCTGACGATGGTCACCGGGGTGGAAATCACCAGTGCGCACGGGCATGCCACCACCAGCAGCACCAATGCGCGGTAGATCCAGTCGAACCACACCGCGCCCATGAACAGCGGCGGGATGATTGCCACGGCCAGCGCCAGGACGAACACCACCGGGGTGTAGATTTTCGAGAACTGATCGACGAAGCGTTGGGTCGGCGCGCGCGCGCCCTGCGCTTGTTCCACGGCATGGATGATCCGCGCCAGGGTCGAGTTGTTCGCCGCAGCGGTCACCGTATATTCCAGCGAACCGGCCTGGTTGATGGTGCCCGCGAAGACTTTGTCGCCAACGGTTTTCTCCACCGGCAGGCTTTCACCGGTGATCGGTGCCTGGTCGATGGTCGAGCTGCCGCTGACAACTTCACCGTCCAGCGCGATACGCTCGCCGGGTTTTACCCGCACCCGGGCGCCGATTTCGACGCTTTTAACCTCTTGTTCGATCCAGTTGCCGTCGGCTTGCTGCACCGTGGCCTGTTCCGGGGTCATCTGCATCAGACCGCTGATGGCATTACGGGCGCGATCCAGCGAACGCGCTTCAATCAGCTCAGCCACGGTGAACAGGAACATCACCATCGCCGCTTCCGGCCACTGCCCGATCAGCACCGCCCCCGTCACCGCGATGCTCATCAGCGCGTTGATGTTGAGGTTGCGGTTCTTCAGGGCGATCCAGCCCTTTTTATAGGTGGTCAGGCCACCGCTGAGGATCGATACCAGCGCAATGATCGCCACCACCCAGGTCGGCGCGGCATTGGTGAAGTGGATAACTTCGGCAGCGAGCGCACCAACACCGGACAGCGCCAATGGCCACCAGTGCTTTTTCACCGGCGCAGGGGCCGGCGCCTCGACGCCTGCCTCCAGCGGCTCGGCGTGCATGCCGAGGGATTTGATCGCCTCAGTGATTGGCTCGGTACCCGGCAGGTTATGCGTCACGCCGAGCACACGGTTGATCAGGTTGAATTCCAGTTGCTGCACGCCGGCCAGTTTGCCGAGCTTGTTCTGGATCAGCGTCTGCTCGGTCGGGCAGTCCATCGCTTCGATGCGGAAACTGCTCAGTCGGGCGTCAGCGCTGGTCTTTTCGCTCAGTTGCACCAATGCCGGCGCCGCGGCTTTTGATGAACAGCAGGAATCACCGCCGTGGTCATGTTTATGCACAGGCTGCAGCTTGTGACTATGGCTGTGATCATGCCCGTCGCCGGGTTTGTGGGTGTGCTGGGAATCGCTCATTGGTCGCGTCCATGAAGGTGCCTGTTGCCAAGTAAAGACCCTGTAGCCACTATAGGGTCAAGCACCCTTTTGGAGATTGCCGTCATGAAGATCGGAGAACTGGCCAAACTCACCGACTGCGCCGTGGAAACCATCCGCTACTACGAGCGCGAAAACCTGCTGCCGGAACCGGCCCGCAGCGACGGCAACTACCGCGTCTACACCCAGGCCCATGCCGAACGCCTGACGTTCATCCGCAACTGCCGCACCCTCGACATGACCCTCGAAGAAATCCGCAGCCTGCTCGCGTTGCGTGACAGTCCGCAGGACCAGTGCGAAAGCGTCAATGCGCTGATCGACGAACATATCCAGCATGTGAAGGCGCGGATCGATGGGTTATTGGCGTTGCAGACACAACTGCTCGACCTGCGCCAACGCTGTGGCGAAGGGCCGGGGGCGGATCAATGCGGAATTTTGCAGCGATTGGAAGTGAGCGGCGGGGTTGTCGCGACGGAAGTCGAGCATTCGCATGTGGGCCGCAGCCACGGCCATTAAGAACACCCGATTACCAATGTGGGAGCGGGCTTGCTCGCGAAGAGGGTGTGTCAGTCAATTATGTGTTGGCTGACACACCCTCTTCGCGAGCAAGCCCGCTCCCACAGGGTATTGCGTGAAACCTTTAGACCGCCATTGGCGCGGTCATCGGCGCATGGTGCTCATAACCTTCCAGCGAGAAATCGCTCGGCTCCACCAGCTCCAGCCACTCCGGCTGATACACACCCGTCTTGGCAAACTCCGGCACGCGGTCGGAGATTTTCAGCTTCGGCATGGCGAACGGCTCGCGCTTGAGCTGTTCGTTGAGCATGTCCAGGTGGTTCTCGTAGACGTGCGCATCGCCGATGAAATAGGTGAACCAGCGCGGCGTGTAGCCGGTCAGGCGACCGATCAGGCTCAGCAGCGCGGCGCCTTCGGTGAGGTTGAACGGCGTGCCCAGGCCCAGGTCGTTGGAACGGATGTAGAGGGTCAGGGAGATTTCCCTGGTCTCGACGTTCGGGTGGAACTGGTACAACAGATGGCATGGCGGCAGGGCCATTTCATCAAGCTGGGCGCAGTTCCAGCCGTGGAACAGAATGCGGCGGCTGCCCGGATCCTTGATGATCGTGTCGACGCACTGGCGCACCTGATCGATGGCTTTGTACAGCACCACGTAGGCCTGGCCGTCTTCCTCGCCCTGGGCGATCTGCTTGTAGCCGTTGCTCAGCGTTTGTTCGATAGCGGCAGTGTTGCTCACCGGGATCTGCTTGTACGCAGGCCATTTGCGCCATTGCACACCGTAGATTTCGCCGAGGTCGTCCTCGCCCTGACGGAACGGGTTGGCCAGCCATTGGGCGTTTTCGTTGGCGTTCTGGTCCCAGACCTTGCAGCCCAGCGCACGGAATTCAGCGGCGTTGTTCACGCCACGCAAAAAGCCGCACATCTCGCCGATGGCCGATTTGAAGGCCATCTTGCGGGTGGTGATCGCCGGGAAACCTTCCTGCAGATCGAAACGCAGCATCGCACCCGGGAAGCTGATGGTGTTGATGCCGGTACGGTTGGCCTGTTTGGTGCCGTTCTGAATGACGTGCGAGACCAGTTCGAGATATTGCTTCATGAGTTACCTGTGTCCTTTGAGCCCCGGCGTCGCGCGCCGGGGTTCGTAGTTTAAGCCGTCGGCGCAACCGGCGCTGCCGGCGCACGACGATAGGCCAGCCAGATCAGGAACAATCCGCCGACGATCATCGGCACGCAGAGAACCTGCCCCATGGTCAGCCAGTTCCAGGCCAGATAGCCCAGTTGCGCGTCCGGTACGCGGACGAACTCGACGATGAAACGGAAGATGCCGTAGAACAGCGCGAACATGCCCGATACCGCCATGGTCGGACGCGGCTTGCGCGAGAACAACCACAGGATCAGGAACAGCGCGACGCCTTCGAGCGCGAACTGATACAGCTGTGACGGGTGACGCGGCAGCTGCGCCGGATCGCTGAACGGCGGGAAGATCATCGCCCACGGCACATCGGTCGGCTTGCCCCACAGCTCGGCATTGATGAAGTTGCCGATCCGTCCGGCGCCCAAGCCGATCGGCACCATTGGCGCGACAAAGTCCATCAGCTGGAAGAAGCTCTTGCCGTTACGCTTGCCGAACCACACCGCTGCGAGCATCACGCCAATGAACCCGCCGTGGAACGACATGCCGCCTTTCCACACTTCGAAAATCAGCGTCGGGTTGGCGATGTAGGCGCTCAGGTCATAGAACAGCACGTAGCCCAGACGTCCACCGACAATCACCCCCATCGACAGCCAGAACACCAGATCGGAGAGTTTCTCCTTGGTCCAGGTCGGGTCGAATCGGTTGAGCCGGCTCGACGCCAGCAGCCATGCGCCGCCGATGCCGACGAGGTACATCAGGCCGTACCAGTGGATTTTCAGCGGACCGATGGCCAGGGCCACCGGGTCGATCTGCGGGTAAGGCAGCATTGCGACTCCTCGTTAGAGTTGAAACCAAAATTCCCGGGCGACGCTGCCACCTCAGGATTAAGCCAGGATTGCGGCCTGTTCTGAACCAGAAGGTCAGAGCAGGAAATTCAGGCCCACGCAGAACAGCAAAGCGGCGAACAGCCTTTTCAGCAAGCGCGGCGACAACTTGTGCGCCAGACGCGCGCCGATGCGGGCGAAGACCATGCTGGTCAGGGCAATGCCCAGCAGCGCCGGCAAATAGACAAAACCGAGACTATGCGGCGGCAACAACGGATCATGCCAGCCCAGAATCATGAAACTTGATGCACTGGCCACGGCGATCGGCAAACCGCAGGCCGACGACGTCGCCACCGCTTGCTGCATCGGCACGCTGCGCCAGGTCAGGAACGGCACGGTCAGCGACCCGCCACCAATCCCGAAAATCGCCGAGGCCCAGCCAATCACACCGCCGGCCACGGTCAGACCAAGTTTGCCCGGCACCGTTCGACTGGCCTTGGGTTTGACCTCCAGCGCCAGCTGCACGGCAATCACCAGCGCGAACACGCCGATGATCTTCTGCAAATTCGGCCCGGAGATCGCCTCAGCCGTCAGCGCACCGAAACCGGCGCCGAGGAGAATGCCCACGGTCATCCACATGAAGATCGGCCAGCGCACCGCACCGCGTCGATGGTGCTCGCGCACGGCATTGACCGAGGTAAAGATGATGGTCGCCAGCGATGTCCCTACCGCCAGGTGCGTGAGGATCGACTGATCGAATCCCTGCAAGGTAAAACTGAACACCAGCACCGGGACAATAATGATCCCGCCGCCAACCCCGAACAGCCCGGCCAGCACGCCCGCACAGGCGCCCAACGCCAGATAGAGCAGAAATTCCATGACCGTCTCCCAGACGCATCCCCAAAACCGGAGCGGCATGGTAACGGATGCATGCCCTTTGGCTCCACTTACGATGGATGCACGGACGACGACTGCGTAGAGTGAGCAAAAAACACACAAGGACCACCTTATGTGCCTGATTGTTTTCGCCTGGCGCCCGGGCCATGCCCAGCCGCTGATCGTCGCGGCCAACCGTGACGAGTTCTACGCCCGGCCGAGCCTGCCGCTGGCGCAATGGCCGCACGCGCCGCACGTACATGCCGGTCGCGATCTGGAAGCGGGCGGCACGTGGCTGGGGATCGGCGCCAACGGGCGCTTTGCCGCGCTGACCAATATCCGCGACCCGCACCAGCCGCCGGCGCGCAAGTCGCGGGGAGAACTGGTGGCGCGGTTTCTCACGGGCGATGCGTCGCTTGATGATTATTTGAGCGATGTCGTTGGCCGATCACCGGAGTACGCGGGGTTCAACTTGCTGCTGGGCAATAGCCATGAGCTGTGGCACTTCAATGCGCGGACGTGCGAGCCGGTGATGCTCGAACCCGGGGTTTACGGGCTATCGAATGCCGGTCTGGATACGCCGTGGCCGAAACTGCTCAAGGCCAAGGCAGCGTTGAGCGCGGTGCTGGATGATCCACAGCCTGCGCGGTTGCTGGCGCTGCTGGGCGATGCGCAGACCGCACCGTTTGCCGAGCTGCCGGACACCGGGGTCGGGCTGGCGACCGAATCATTGTTGTCGAGTGTGTTTATTGCCAGCCAGAGTTACGGCACGCGGGCGAGTACCGCGTTGATTGTGCAGGCCGACGGGACGCGGCGGATGGTGGAACGCAGCTTTGGGCCGTATGGCGGGCATTTGGGTGAGGTGGAGATTGCTGTTTAGCAGCGTTTGAACTGACGCCTTCGCGAGCAAGCCCGCTCGCACATTCGACCACATTCCAAAGGTAGAACTCGGTCAAATGTGCGAGCGGGCTTGCTCGCGAAGAGGCCCTCAAGGTTTTAGAGGGCTTTGTTGACCGCCGGCGGGATTGATCTTCGACAACCCAAGATTCTTCAGCGCCAGTTGCAGCGAGCTGTGGATAACTTGCGGGTTGTCGATGGTCATCAGCTCCGCCAGCAGATCCTTGGCCTTGCTCAGGTTGATCTGGCGCAGCATCCACTTGACCTTCGGCAGGTTGGTGGCGTTCATCGACAGGCTGTCGAAGCCCATCGCCATCAACAGCACCGCCGCCGCCGGATCACCGGCCATTTCGCCGCAGATGCTCACTGGCTTGCCCTCGGCATGCGCGTCGCGCACCACGGTTTGCAGGGCTTGCAGCACGGCCGGGTGCAGGTAGTCGTAGAGATCGGCCACTCGCGGGTTGTTGCGATCTACCGCCAGCAGGTATTGGGTCAGGTCGTTGGAGCCGACCGACAGGAAGTCCACCTGCCGCGCCAGTTCCTTGGTCTGATACACCGCTGCCGGAATTTCGATCATCACCCCGATCGGCGGCATCGGCACGTCGGTGCCTTCATCGCGCACTTCACCCCAGGCACGGTGGATCAGGTGCAGGGCTTCTTCGAGTTCGTGAGTACCGGAGATCATCGGCAGCAGGATCCGCAGATTGTTCAGGCCTTCACTGGCCTTGAGCATCGCGCGGGTCTGTACCAGGAAGATTTCCGGGTGGTCGAGGGTGACGCGAATCCCGCGCCAGCCGAGAAACGGGTTGTCTTCCTTGATCGGGAAATACGACAGCGACTTGTCACCGCCGATGTCCAGGCTGCGCATGGTCACCGGTTGCGGATGGAACGCGGCGAGCTGCTCGCGATAGATCGCCAACTGCTCCTTTTCGCTCGGGAAGCGCTGGTTGATCATGAACGGCACTTCGGTGCGGTACAGGCCGACACCTTCAGCGCCACGCTTCTGTGCCCGCGCCACATCGGCCAGCAAGCCGGTGTTGACCCACAGCGGCATGCGGTGGCCATCGAGGGTCACGCACGGCAGATCGCGCAGGGTGTCGAGGCCCAGCGCCAGTTGTTTCTCTTCTTCGACCACCTCGGCGAACTGCTTGCGCAGTACGTCGCTGGGGTTGGTGTAGACCTCACCGCGGGTGCCATCGACGATCACTTCGATGCCGTCGACCTTGGCGTACGGCAGGTCGACCAGGCCCATCACCGTCGGAATGCCCATGGCCCGGGCCAGGATCGCGACGTGGGAGTTACCCGAACCGAGTACCGACACCAGACCGACCAGCGTGCCTTCCGGCACCTCGCCGAGCATGGCCGGCGTCAGCTCTTCGCTGACCAGAATGGTTTTTTCGGGGTAGACCAGGTTCTGCTGACGCTCTTCCTGCAAGTAGGCGAGCAGGCGGCGGCCCAGATCCTTGACGTCCGACGCCCGCTCACGCAGGTACTCGTCGTCCATCAAATCGAAACGATTGACGTGATCGGTCACGACCTGGCGCAGCGCGCCCTGGGCCCATTGGCCGGTCTTGATCACATTGGTGATTTCGCTGCCCAGCGAGGCATCGTCGAGCATCATCAGGTAGACGTCGAAGAGTGCGCGTTCTTCCGGACGCAACTGGGTCGCCAGTTTGGCCGACAACGCACGCATGTCGGCGCGCACGCCTTCGATGGCGGTCTTGAACAGCGCCAGTTCGGCGTCGATGTCGGTGATGTGCTTGTCCGGGACGACGTCCAGGTCTGCCGGCGGCAACATGACCACCGCCGTACCGACCGCCGCGCCCGGCGAACCCGGCACGCCGACGAACTTGGCTTCCTGAATGCCCTTGCCCTGACGGCCCAGGCCACGGATCGAACCGGTGGCCTCGGCGTGGGCGATTACCCCGGCGAGCTGCGCGCTCATGGTCACGAGGAAGGCTTCTTCACCCTCATCGAACTGGCGGCGTTCTTTCTGCTGGATGACCAACACGCCGACGACGCGGCGGTGGTGAATGATCGGTGCCCCGAGGAAGGAGGCGTAGCGCTCCTCGCCGGTCTCGGCGAAGTAACGGTAGCGCGGGTGATCCGCGGCGTTTTCGAGGTTCAGGGGTTCTTCACGCGTGCCGACCAGACCCACCAGACCTTCGTTGGGTGCCATGCTGACCTTGCCGATCGAGCGCTTGTTCAAGCCCTCGGTGGCCATCAGGACGAAGCGGTTGGTCTCGGGATCAAGCAGGTAGACCGAGCAGACCTGGCTGCCCATGGCCTCTTTGACGCGCAACACAATAATCCCCAACGCCGCCTTGAGATCCTTGGCGGAGTTAACTTCCTGGACGATCTTGCGCAGCGTATTGAGCATGGCTCGGGGTCGAACTCCGTCGTCAGTCGCGCGCTAAAAGGCGCGGGGCAAGCTCTTTGAGGGCGCGGCGATACACCTCGCGCTTGAATGTCACCACCTGGCCCAACGGATACCAATAGCTGACCCAGCGCCAGCCATCGAACTCCGGTTTACCGGTCAAATCCATCCGCACCCGCTGCTCGTTGGAGATCAGGCGCAGGAGAAACCATTTCTGTTTCTGGCCGATGCACAGCGGTTGGCTGTGGGTACGCACCAGACGTTGCGGCAAACGATAGCGCAACCAGCCCCGAGTACAGGCCAGTATTTCAACATCTTCACGTTCCAGGCCAACTTCTTCGTTCAGCTCGCGGTACAAGGCGTCTTCCGGCGTCTCCTCGGGGTTGATTCCCCCTTGCGGAAACTGCCAGGCATCTTGATTGATACGGCGAGCCCACAGCACCTGGCCGGCGTCATTCGTCAGAATGATCCCGACATTGGGGCGGAAACCATCGGGGTCGATCACGGCAACAACCTCGCAAACGCATGTCGCCGCATTGTTCCACAAAGGTTGATAAGGCGGCAACGAAGGTTCCTACCTTATGTGCACTCTTGTGAAAAGACCGTATTCTTGTCGCCTTTTTACTGACTTTTCAGCGGGTAACTGCAATGCGCCTGGCTCTATTCGATTTGGACAACACCCTTCTGGGCGGCGACAGCGATCACGCCTGGGGCGACTATCTGTGCGAACGCGGTTTCCTCGACCCGATCGCGTACAAGGCGCGCAACGACGAGTTCTATCAGGACTACCTGGCCGGAAAACTGGATAACGCCGCGTACCTGAACTTCTGCCTGGAAATCCTCGGCCGCACCGAAATGGCCGTGCTCGATCAGTGGCACAACGATTACATGCGCGACTGCATCGAACCGATCGTACTGCCCAAGGCGCTGGAACTGCTGAAAAAGCACCGCGACGCCGGTGACAAACTGGTGATCATCACCGCCACCAACCGCTTCGTCACCGCACCGATTGCCGTGCGCCTGGGCGTTGAAACCCTGATCGCCACCGAATGCGAGATGGTCGATGGCCGCTACACCGGGCGCAGCACCGATATTCCGTGCTTCCGTGAGGGCAAGGTGACGCGCCTGAATCGCTGGCTGGCAGAGACCGGACATTCGCTGGATGACAGCTATTTCTACAGCGATTCGATGAATGATTTGCCGCTGCTGGAGCAGGTGGCGAACCCGGTGGCGGTTGACCCGGATCCGAATCTGCGCGCCGAGGCCGAGAAACGTGGCTGGCCGGTGATTTCGTTGCGCGACTGATATCGCCTTCGCGAGCAAGCCCGCTCCCACAGGGGATCGTGTTTACAACACAAATCCAATGTGGGAGGGGGCTTGCTCCCGAATGGGGTCGACTCGGGGTGAAGCCTTAAACAGGCTTGGCGCCCATCAACCCGGCAATGGCGATAAAGCAGACAAAACTGAACAACGCCAAGGCAAAACTGAACTTGCCGACACCACCCGGCGTCTTGCGCAAGCGATTCAAGCGCACCAGCAGCCAGAACCACGTCAACGCCGCCACGGTGTACAGCACGCTTGAGGCCAGCAGCCAGGTCTGCCCCAACGGCCAGCCGACCAGATGCACCATCCCCCAGCCGGTGAACGGCATGCTCAACAGCGCCAGCCCCATCAACAGCCAGATGAACACTCGAGGCCGTTGCAAGGTGCGGCTGGCGGCCGTTGTGTCACCTTTGCGTCTTGCCAGTAAAACCCAGACTCCCAGACCCAGCGCACTGGCCAGCAACACCACCGTCGCCACCATGTGCGCCGTTTTCAGGGCGGTTAACGTTTCCATTGTTCGATTTCCTTATGGCCTGCCCATCAGCGTAGCCGCTCAGCCAAGAAACAGCTTATAGGCCGGGTTGTCGCTTTCATCCCAGTACGGGTAACCGATTTCCGCCAGCGCCGCCGGCACCAGATGACGCTCGTCATGAGGCACTTGCAGGCCCGCGACGACACGACCATCCGCCGCACCATGGTTGCGGTAATGGAACATCGAGATGTTCCAGCGCCCGCCGAGCTTGTTGAGGAAGTTGAATAGCGCGCCCGGACGCTCCGGGAATTCGAAGCGCAGCACCACTTCATCGACCACTTGCGCCGCGCGCCCACCGACCATGTGACGGATGTGCAGCTTGGCCAGTTCGTTGTCGGTCAGGTCGATAACCGGGAACCCTTGCTCGGTCAGGCTCGCCAGCAGTGCACTGCGCGGATCGTTTTCCGGATGAGTCTGCACGCCAACGAAGATGTGCGCTTCACTGCCGGTGTTGTAGCGGTAGTTGAATTCAGTGATCTGGCGCTTGCCGATCGCTTCGCAGAACGCCTTGAAGCTGCCGGCCTGCTCAGGGATGGTCACGGCGATGATCGCTTCGCGGCCCTCGCCCAGTTCGGCGCGCTCGGCGACGTGGCGCAAGCGGTCGAAGTTGACGTTGGCCCCGGAGTCGATGGCCACGAAGGTCTGGCCGCTGACACCGCGCAACTCGACGTACTTCTTGATCCCGGCCACGCCCAAGGCGCCGGCAGGTTCGGTGATCGAGCGGGTATCGTCGTAGATATCCTTGATTGCCGCGCAGATCTCGTCAGTGCTGACGGTGATCACTTCGTCGACGTAGTCCTTGCAGATATCGAAGGTGTGCTGGCCGATCTGCGCCACCGCTACGCCATCGGCGAAGATGCCCACGGTCGGCAGCACCACGCGCTCACCGGCAGCCATGGCCGCTTGCAGGCAGTTGGAGTCGTCCGGCTCGACGCCGATGACCTTGATGTCCGGGCGCAGGTATTTCACGTACGCGGCGATGCCGGCAATCAGGCCGCCGCCACCGACCGGGACGAAGATCGCGTCCAGCGGTTGCGGGTGCTGACGCAGAATCTCCATCGCCACGGTGCCCTGCCCGGCAATGGTGTGCGGATCGTCGTACGGGTGGATGTAGACGTAACCCTTTTCATCGACCAGTTTCAGCGAGTAGGCCAGCGCCTCCGGGAACGAGTCACCGTGCAGCACCACTTTGCCGCCGCGCGAACGCACGCCTTCGACTTTGATCTCGGGGGTGGTCTTGGGCATCACGATGGTCGCTTTCACGCCGAGCACTTTCGCCGCCAACGCCAGACCTTGCGCATGGTTGCCCGCCGACGCGGTGACCACGCCACGGGCGCGCTCTTCGTCGGTCAGCTGGGTCAACTTGTTGTAGGCGCCGCGAATCTTGAACGAGAACACCGGCTGCAAGTCTTCACGCTTGAGCCAAATGTCATTGCCCAGCCGCTCGGAGAGCTGGCGAGCGTTCTGCAGCGGGGTTTCTACGGCAACGTCATAAACGCGCGAGGTGAGGATCTTTTTGACGTACTGTTCGAGCATCGGAAAGCATCACTGGCGATTGGGCGGGACCAACGAGTCTAACCCGGCTTTTGCCCGGGCGACCACACGAATCCAGAGGTTTTAGCCCGGCTTGAGGCTATAATGCCGGCCTTTCCGTACTTACCTTGCCCGCTTCCGGAGCCCGCATGACCCAGGATCAACTCAAACAGGCAGTGGCTCAGGCCGCCGTCGACTTCATCCTTCCGAAACTCGACGACAAGAGCATCGTCGGGGTCGGCACCGGCTCCACCGCCAACTGCTTCATCGACGCACTGGCCCAGCACAAGGGCGCGTTCGATGGCGCCGTCGCCAGCTCCGAAGCCACCGCTGCACGCCTCAAGGGCCACGGGATTCCGGTGTATGAGCTGAACACCGTCAGCGACCTGGAGTTCTACGTCGATGGCGCCGATGAAAGCGACGCCCACCTGAACCTGATCAAGGGCGGCGGCGCAGCCCTGACCCGCGAGAAGATCGTCGCGGCCGTGGCCAAGACCTTCATCTGCATCGCCGACGCCAGCAAACTGGTGCCGGTGCTGGGCGAATTCCCGCTGCCGGTCGAAGTGATTCCGATGGCCCGCAGCCACGTTGCCCGCCAGTTGGTGAAGCTGGGCGGCGACCCGGTGTACCGCGAAGGCGTGCTGACCGACAACGGCAATATCATTCTTGATGTGTACAACCTGCAGATCACCCACCCGGTGGAGCTGGAAGCGCAGATCAACGCAATCGTCGGCGTGGTCACCAACGGCCTGTTCGCGGCGCGTCCGGCGGACCTGTTGCTGCTGGGTACAAGCGAAGGCGTGAAAACCCTCAAGGCTGAGTAAGCCAGCCTGCCCACATTCTTGTAGGCAAGTGCACTCCCTGTGGGAGCGGGCTTGCTCGCGAAAGCGGTGGTTCAGTCAATGCAGATGTCGACTGTTCCACCACTTTCGCGAGCAAGCCCGCTCCCACATTCGGTTTTTTGCGGTGTCAGTCAGTTTTGCGCTGGTTTCTTGAAGACGTAAAACAGGTTCGGCTCGCTCACCAGATACAACGTCCCGTCATCATCCATCGCAATGCCTTCGGCTTGCGGCACCCTCTTCTGCAAGCCTTGCCGACCCTTGTTCAACGACAAGGTGCTCAATGGGCGCCCATCCACATCCAGCTCCAGAATCAGCCCCGACTCGTCGGACAGCGCCAGTAAATGGCCGCTGCGCTCGTCGTATTGCAGGCTCGACAGATCGCGCACGAACATTCCGGCATCGCGCTTGGGGTTGTTGATCACGTGCACGGCGTAGGACTTTTCCGGATTGAAGTGCGGGAAACCATGCACCTCATAAATCAGCATCGGATCACGCTCCTTGGCCACGAACAGGCGCTTGCCCACCGAGTCATACGCCAGACCTTCGAAGCCCTTGTTGCCGCTCATGTGTACGCCGAGGGTCATTTGTTCGGCATCTGCCGCATCGAGGAACGTGGTGTCCTGCTGCAGATGGACCTTGATCAGGCGTTGCTGACGCTCGTCGGTGATCACATACGTGTCGGCGCTGATGAACTCGACGGCTTCCGCATCACCAAAGCCGATCAGTGCAATGCGCCGCAGGATTTTGCCTTCGAGCGACAACTCGACCAGTTCGGCATTTTTGTTGGTCACGGTGAACAGGCTGTTACGCACCGGATCGTAGGTCAGCGCCGACACATCATCGTTCAGCCCGTCGATGACCCTGGCTTCGACCTCGACCCGGTACTGATCCAGGCCGATGGCTTCGCTGCTCAACGGCTGCCACAGGGTGTGCAGGTTGAACCAGGCGCGCTCGAACAGGCGCAAGTATTGGCCGATCACGAGCAACGCGATCAGGGCCATCACCGACAGGATGACAAACAGGGGCTTGGGACGGGCAAGTCGACGCATTCGGGCAGGCTCTGGATCAAAACAGGCGGATGAAATATCACGCCTGTCTGAACTGAAGCTTAATGGCCACTTGCCCGTGACCACAAGCCGGGGCCGATGGGCTTACTTCTGCTTTTCGAAGCGGTAGAACAGGTTCGGCTCGCTGACCATGTACAGCGTGCCAGCCTCGTCCATGGTCACGCCTTCGGCGCGGGGAATGGTGTTCTTCAAACCGTTGAAGCCGCCGAGCAGGGTCATGAAGCTGACCTGCTCGCCCTTCTCGTCCAGCTCCAGCAGCAGGTGCGAGTCGGCGGACAGCACCAGGGTGTGGCCGGTACGCGGGTCAATCGCCAGCGCCGAGAGGTTGCGGATATCCAGCTCGTTACTGGCCAGCTTCTGCTTGTCGCCCTTGAGGATCTGGCTGCCGTCGCTTTTCCAGGTGAACAACGCCGGCGGGCGCTCTTCGCCCAGCAGCAACTGTTGGTTGCGCGGATCCCAGGTAATGGCTTCAAACGCCTTGTTCTGATTTTTCGACGGGCCGAGGTCGTATTTCGGGAAGTCGGCGATATTCAGTTCGCGGGTGCTGGCATCGACCTTGACGATGGTCAGCAGGTGTTCGCGTTCATCGACGATCGCCATCAGGCCGTTTTCCATCACGGTCACGCCTTCCGGATTGATCCAGCCCACCAGCGGCATCTTGCGCAGCACATCACCTTGCAAGGTCAGTTCGACCAGGAACGGGTTCTTGCCCATTACCGAAAACAGGGTTTTGGTCTGCGGGTTATAGGACAGGTCCGAAGCCTCGTCCTTTTCCATGCCCGGCAGCAGCTTGCCGTCAATGACCGCCCGATAGTCCGGCAGCCAGACGCTGGCCTTCTGTTCGGTCTGGCTCTCGAAACGCTCGCGCACCCAAAGCAGGCCACGGTCATCCCAATGCATGGCAAACGCCAGACCATAAGCGGCGGCGAGCACCAGCAACAGCCAGACATACCAACGCAGGGCAAAACGTGAGCGACGAGGAGGATTGAGCTGAGTTTGAGCTGACATCAGGGACGCGTTCCGAAAATTCAGGCTATGGGTAATAGCACAAAGAGGCCGGCTCAGACGCCAGAATGAGAGGAATTATCCGGACAGAATGTGAAAAAAACGGCAAATGGCGGGATTGCCCTTCGGCTTTGCGGGCCACTACACAGAACAACTGCAGGAGCGAGCCTGCTCGCGATAGCGTCGGCTCAGTCAACACTTTCGTTAACGGACAGACCGCTATCGCGAGCAGGCTCACTCCTACAGAGGCATTGCAGCGGGTCAGCGTACGCTGCTGGTGAAGCTGCTCGCACCCGGCAGTTCCAGGACGATGTCGTCGCCGACATTCAGCGGGCCGACACCCACTGGCGTGCCGGTGAGGATCACGTCGCCGGCCTGCAGCGAGAAGCAGCCGGCCATGTGCTGGATCATCGGCACGATCGGATTGAGCATCGCGCTGCTGTTGCCGTCCTGACGCACTTCACCATTGATGGTCAGGCGGATGCCGATGTCAGTCAGGTCAGCGAAGGTGCTACCAACCACGAACGGGGCGATCACGGCCGCACCGTCGAACGACTTGGCGATTTCCCACGGCAGGCCCTTGGATTTCAGCTCGGCCTGTTTGTCGCGCAAGGTCAGGTCCAGCGCCGGGGCGAAACCGGAGATCGCGTCCAGCACTTCTTCGCGGCTCGGCCTGGTCGACAGCGGCTTGCCGATCAGCACAGCGATTTCCGCTTCGTAGTGCACCGAACCGCGCTCGGTCGGAATGCTGAAACCGCCGTCCAGCGGCACCACGCAACTGCCCGGCTTGATGAACAGCAATGGCTCGGTAGGGACCGGATTGTCCAGTTCCTTGGCGTGTTCGGCGTAATTACGGCCAATGCACACGACTTTCCCGATCGGAAAGTGGATGCGCGTGCCGTCGACATACTGGTGCTGATAGCTCATTTACCGACTCCTGCCTTCATTGATTCAAGGGATTGCCAATCAAAACGCGAAGATCTTGCCCGGGTTCATGATGCCGTTCGGGTCGAACACCGCTTTGACCGCTTTCATGTATTCGATTTCGACCGGCGAACGGCTGTACGTCAAGTAGTCGCGCTTTGTCATGCCCACGCCGTGCTCGGCGGAAATCGAGCCGTTGTATTTCTCGACGGTTTCGAACACCCACTTGTTGACGGTCGCGCACTTGGCAAAAAACTCGTCCTTGCTCAGGTTATCCGGCTTGAGGATGTTCAGGTGAAGGTTGCCGTCACCGATATGACCGAACCAGACAATTTCGAAGTCTGGATAGTATTCGCCGACGATCGCGTCGATTTCCTGCAGAAATGCCGGCACTTTCGAGACGGTTACCGAGATGTCGTTCTTGTACGGCGTCCAGTGCGAGATGGTTTCGGAGATGTACTCGCGCAGCTTCCACAAATTCTGCAGCTGGGTTTCGCTCTGGCTCATCACGCCATCCAGCACCCAACCCTGTTCGACGCAGTGTTCGAAGGTTTCCAGGGCGCTGTTGGCCACTTCTTCGGTGGTCGCTTCGAATTCCAGCAGCGCGTAGAACGGGCAGTCGGTTTCGAACGGCGCCGGCACGTCGCCACGGCCCATGACTTTGGCCAGGGCTTTGTCGGAAAAGAATTCGAACGCAGTCAGGTCGAGCTTGCCCTGGAAGGCGTGCAGCACCGGCATGATCGAGTCGAAATCGGCGGTGCCAAGGACCATCGCGGTGAGGTTTTTCGGTGCGCGATCGAGGCGCATGGTCGCTTCGACGACGAAACCGAGGGTGCCTTCAGCGCCGATGAACAGCTGGCGCAGGTCGTAACCGGTGGCGTTCTTGATCAGGTCTTTGTTCAGTTCCAGCACGTCGCCCTTGCCGGTGACGACTTTCATGCCCGCCACCCAGTTGCGGGTCATGCCGTAGCGAATCACCTTGATTCCGCCGGCATTGGTGCCGATATTGCCGCCAATCTGACTGGAACCGGCAGAAGCGAAGTCTACCGGGTAGTACAGGCCCTTCTCTTCAGCGACGTTCTGCAAATGTTCGGTGACCACGCCCGGCTGACAAACAGCCGTGCGATCGGTGAGGTTCACGTCGAGGATCTGGTTCATGTAGTCGAACGAGACGACCACTTCGCCATGGGCGGCCACGGCGGCCGCAGAAAGACCGGTTCGCCCGCCGGATGGCACCAGCGCCACTTTGTGGGCGTTGGCCCAACGGACAATCGCCTGCACCTGCTCGATGGTCTTGGGAAATACAATAGCGCTCGGCGCCGGGGCGAAGTGCTTGGTCCAATCCTTGCCGTACGCGTTCAGGGAGTCGGCGTCGGTCAGGACCTTGCCAGGCTCGACCAGGGTCTTCAGTTCATCAATCAGGGCAGGATTGGTCATCGACAGAACTCTCGAACAATTCATGGTCATCCTGAGAACGCTTCACGTCGCAGGAATGAGTGTTTAGCGGGGAGGCTATGCTAGCATACCGACCCCGCAGGCCAGTGCCCAAGGCCAGTTCTGCGGTGACGGCTTTCCTGCCGTTTGGGTCAGCTCCAGGCTGCTCCCCTCCCTGCCATTTTTCTCCGGGATACAGGTTTACGCAGATGAGCAAGACTTCTCTCGATAAGAGCAAGATCAAGTTCCTTCTTCTCGAAGGCGTCCACCAATCGGCTGTCGACGTCCTCAAGGCGGCGGGCTACACCAGCATCGAATACCTGACAGGTTCCTTGCCGGAAGCCCAGCTCAAGGAAAAGATCGCTGACGCTCACTTCATCGGCATTCGTTCGCGCACCCAACTGACCGAAGAGATCTTCGATCACGCGAAGAAGCTGGTGGCAGTCGGCTGTTTCTGCATCGGCACCAACCAGGTTGACCTGAGTGCTGCCCGTGAGCGCGGTATTGCCGTGTTCAACGCGCCGTACTCCAACACCCGTTCCGTAGCGGAACTGGTGCTGGCCGAAGCGATCCTGCTGCTGCGTGGCATCCCTGAGAAAAACGCTTCCTGCCACCGTGGCGGCTGGATCAAGTCCGCAGCCAACTCCTTCGAGATCCGTGGCAAGAAACTGGGCATCGTCGGTTACGGCTCGATCGGTACGCAGCTGTCGGTTCTGGCTGAAGGTCTGGGCATGCAGGTGTTCTTCTACGACACCGTGACCAAGCTGCCGCTGGGCAACGCCACTCAGGTCGGCAACCTGCACGAACTGCTGGGCATGTCCGACATCGTCACCCTGCACGTTCCGGAAACCGCTGCGACCCAGTGGATGATCGGCGAGAAGGAAATCCGCGCCATCAAGAAGGGCGGCATCCTGATCAACGCCGCGCGCGGCACCGTGGTCGAACTGGACGCCCTGGCGGACGCGATCAAGGACAAGCACCTGATCGGCGCAGCGATCGACGTATTCCCGGTGGAGCCACGCTCCAACGACGAAGAGTTCGAAAGCCCGCTGCGTGGCCTGGACAACGTGATCCTGACCCCGCACATCGGCGGCTCCACCGCTGAAGCGCAGGCCAACATCGGTCTGGAAGTGGCGGAAAAACTGGTCAAGTACAGCGACAACGGCACGTCCGTTTCGTCGGTGAACTTCCCGGAAGTAGCCCTGCCGGCTCACCCTGGCAAGCACCGCCTGCTGCACATCCACGAGAACATCCCGGGTGTGATGAGCGAGATCAACAAGGTCTTCGCCGAAAACGGCATCAACATCTCCGGTCAGTTCCTGCAGACCAACGAGAAAGTCGGTTACGTGGTGATCGACGTCGACGCCGAGTACTCGGAGCTGGCGCAAGAGAAGCTGCAACACGTCAACGGCACCATCCGTAGCCGCGTGCTGTTCTGATCCTGCGTTGAGCGACAAAAAAGGGAGCCTTCGGGCTCCCTTTTTCATGCACGCCGAAACGTTTATTCGACGTTGACGGTGATTTTCTTCGAGACGACAGGTGGATCGAATGCCATGTGATTTTTGTCACCCAGTTCCAGCTGCAAGGTGTGCTTGCCCGGGGCCAGTTTGATTTCCGCGAAGGTCTGAGCCTTGCCAAAATGCATGTGATTGGCGTCGGTCGGTACCACGGCGCCTGCCGGAACAATGTCCTTGGCGTCGATCAGCAGATGATGGTGGCCGGTATTCGGAGTGGCATCACCGGCGGGTGCCAGTGCGACGTCCTTGGTTCCGAACTTGACGGTGAAGGTTTGCGAAACCGTGGCCCCGTCCTCGGGAGAAACGATGAACACTTCGGCGCCTTTCGGGGCCGGGGTGGCCGCACTGGCCAACACCGAAACACCCATCAGCACACCGGCCAACGCTGCACGTGACATAAAGCTTTTCATTTTCTTCTCCAGTTTTTCCGTAAAATCCGCGCGGTCATGACAACTTCATGACCATTCGTTGTCGAAGGCACTCGACAACCATAGCAAAGCGAGCCTGACTCAGAGCGTCGCCATAATGATTTCAAAGGAGTGACCATGCGTTTTCTGCCTGGCCTGATCTGCCTGCTACCCCTTTTGAGCCCATTGGCTCACGCCGAACTGATTGATGACGTCAACGACCGTGGCGAATTGCGCATCGCCCTTGAGGCTAATACTCCGCCCTTCAATTTCAAGGACGGCGACACACTCACGGGGTTCGAGGTTGAGCTGGGGCAACAACTGGCCAACGAGCTGGATGTACGCGCCGACTTCATCGTCACTGACGAAGCAGACTTGCTCCAGGGCGTGGAAAGCGGCAAGTACGACGTTGCGCTCAATCACATAGCACTGACACCTGAACTCAAGGATCGTTTCGATTTCAGCGAGTCCTACGGCAAGGTCGATTCGCAGCTGTGGGCGAAGAAGGACGAACAGCCACGGCCGATGGTGCTGGTGCAGGCGTTGACTGAAGAGAAGCCGAAAGCGGCGACACCGGTGGAGTTGGCGATTCCGTTTCAGAAGGGTAATCCGGCGTTTCAGGCCAGCCTTGCGGGTGCGCTGCAGCGGATCAAGGCGGATGGGCGGTTGGCGGCGTTGTCGCAAAAGTGGCTCACCGACCCCAAATGAACACACACCCCTTGTGGGAGGGGGCTTGCTCCCGAAGGCGTCGTGTCAGGCAATGCACATGCTGGATGACCTGCCGCTTTCGCGAGCAAGCCCGCTCCCACATGGGTTTGTGGGTGGCTTTTAGTCGGGTTGAGTCAGGGCCATTGCGGCCTGCGGTAGTTCGAGCTCACTGAACACTTGCACCCCATGCCGTTTGAGCAACGCGGCCGTCACGCCTTCGCCGGTGACCTTCACCCCACTGAACGTCCCGTCATAGGTCAGCAAGTTCCCGCAGGAAGGACTGTTGGCCTTGAGCACCGCCACACGGATGCCATGTTTCTGCACCAGTGCCAGCGCCTGCCGCGCGCCATCGAGAAACTGCGCGCTGACGTCCTCGCCTTCGCTGGTGATCACCGCCGCCGTGCCATCAAGCACTTCGACGCCCTGCCCACCCGGAATTTCCGCCGCGGCACGTGGGGTCGGCAAGCCTCCGGCGACTTCCGGACACAACGGCACCACCCGCCCTGCAGCGATCCACTGTTCCAGCAGATCGAATGGCCCGCTGGCTCCGCCGTCGTAACGCACACGGTGGCCCAGCAAGCAGCGGCTGACCAGAATCTTCTGCATATCAGAACGGCTCGTTGCCACGGCGGCGGAACCAGCCGGTCAGCGACAGGCGCTCGCGGTTTGCCGGCAGCACTTCGTGCGGCACTTCACCGGAGAGGAATACCACCAGACAGCCGCCAGTGGGCTGCACGTCATGAACCCGGTCTTCCCCCAGGTACATGCGCAACTGACCGCCGTCTTCCGGCAGCCACGCGTCATTGAGGTAGACCACCGCCGAAACCATGCGCCGGTCATCATCGCGGAAGCGGTCGACGTGCTTGCGGTAAAACGCGCCCGGCGGATAGAGGGCGAAGTGACACTCGAAATCTTCCAGCCCCAGGAACAACCCGCGATTGAGCGCCTCGCGCAGGCTGTCCATCAGGTTCAGATAACGGTCGCTGGCCTCGGCCTGCCCCGGGTCGATCCACTGGATGTGGTCGCCGCGAATGCCCTCGCGAATCTCCGAAAATGGCCCACGGCCCACCGCCGCCGGCGCCAGCTCACCCTCGGCCTCACGTTTGCGGCACTCGGCCGCCAGCTCACGGGTCAAACCCGCGGGCAGGAAAATGTTCTGCTGCGACCAGCCATGTTCGGCCAGGTCGTCGACGATGCGTAACAGCAGCGGGTGTTCAGAGGATATTTGCATGGCGCGCATAGTATGCCTGCGGCAAGAAATCCGACAGAGCCACGCAGCGGCTTGCCACGAATTCTCGACAAGTACCGGCACCGCACGGAGAATAGTCCGCTGCTGACAGGAGTCCCTATGCGCCGTTTGCTTTTTTCACTGTTGATGTTCTGCGTTTTGCCCGCCTGGGCGGACGGCCACGATCAGCTGTACAAGATCGCCGGCTGGCCAGATCAACGTGCGCATTTCAATGACGCCCTGAGTGCCGCGCAGCAGCGCTATCAGAACAACCTGCCGCCTGCGGTGTTTCAAGCCCTGGTCAACAACAGCAACCAGCGCTTCGCCCCCCAGGCCATGGATCAGCGTGCCGAAGCGCAACTGCGCCAGCACCTTGCCGATCCACAACCGGCGCTGACCTTTTTCCAGTCGCCACTGGGCCGCAAGATCGTCGCCGCCGAGTTGCTGGCGACCCGCCGCGATCAGTTGGCGAAGAACGCCAAGGGCCTGCCGAAGATGCAGGCCAGCGACAGCCGCCTGCTGATCATCGGCCATCTGGCGCAAGCGCTGCCGGCACGCGAGGCCGGCGCCGAAGTCAGCCTGGCGATTGCCGGCGTGGCGGCAGACAGCTTGAGTTCGATGATTCCGGGCCTGCTCGGCGGCGGTCAGGCGCAAGGCATGTTGAACGGCCAGCGCCAGCGCCTGATGGATCAGATCGGCGCCGACATGAACAACACCCTGCTCTACGTTTACCGTGATCTGTCGGATGACGAACTGGAGCAGTTCGCGACGTTTGCCGAATCTACCGAGGGCAAGGCGTATTACCAGGCGGCACTCGCGGCGATTCGCGCGGGGCTGGCGGTGGGGCAAAGCGCTTCAAGCCTTGGCCAGTGATCTTTATCGCCTGACAGGCCGCCTTCACGAGCAAGCCCGCTCCCACATGCTGGAATGCATTCCCCCTGTGGGAGCGAGCCTGCTCGCGAAGAGGCCCTCAAAAGGCCCTAGAGATTCCGCCCTCTGATCCGCTTGTTCAGAAACTCGAAATACTCCTCGCGCATTTCCAGCGTCTCATTCGCCAGATGGTGCCGCGCCTCTGGCAGCAACAGAATCTGCGGCCGGTCGAACTTCCATTTCATCACCTGCAAATTGTGCTGCCAGTCCACGGTCATGTCCGCCTGCCCCTGAATGATCAGTGGCCGTCGCGGACTTTTTTTCGCGTGTTCCACACGGATGATCCAGCGCGACAGGGCACCGACCCACGCGGTCGGCAAGCGTTTGGGTTGTAACGGGTCGGCCTGCAGGAACGGCAGGAATGCCGGGTCATTGGAATTCTCGCTGAAGCGCCGGGTAACGCCCCGCACGAAAGGCCTGAGCAGGTAATAACTGAGCTGCGACCAGCCCCACGCGCGCGGACGCACCAGCGGCGCCAACAGGATCAACTGGCCTTGCGCCGGACTGTGTTCGCCATGGTTGAGCACATGGTCGACGACGATCGCGCCGCCCGTGCTTTGCCCGCACAGGTGCCAGGGCTGCGGCAGGGCGATCGAATTGGCTTCGGCGAACAAGGCTTGCAAGGCGTCCTGATATTCAGAGAAATCGCGGATACTGGCCCGGGGGCCGCTCGACAGACCATGCCCCGGCAAATCGCAGGCGATCACCGCGAAATCCTGATCCAGCGCCCACTCGATCACATGCCGATACAGCCCTGTGTGGTCGTAAAAACCGTGCAGCAGAAACAGCGTGCCCTTGACCTTCTCCGGCCACCAGCAGTGGCTGACCAGCTCATAGCCATCCACTTCGAAGCGCCCCATGCCGCGCCAGACATCACGCTCGGGGAAGTCGGTCTGGTAGAACCGCTGATATGCCTTGGCCTCGTCCGACAACGGCTGCCATTGGGCCAAAGGCTTGAGGCTGGCGCGTAAATGATCGGCATCGAAAGTGTCAGGCATGCGGGTATTCCAAAGCGGTAAACAGACTTTATCGGCCTGCGATATTCATCTGTTGCGGCAAGCATGGCAAGCTAGCGGCCCTTCGAGGATCGAAAAACCATGCGTTCGCCCTACCGCACCGCACTGTTTGCCAGCCTGCTCGCGCTTGTGTGTGCCGGGGTGCTGTGGGCGGCGTACGACTGGTTTCAGGGCCGCTACCTGCGGGCCTTCAGCCAGCACACGGCAGTGTTTTCCGGTGATCCGCTGCGCCTGCCGGATGATCTCGCCGGCCCCGGCAACATTCGCCTGGTGCACTTCTGGGACCCGGCCTGCCCGTGCAACGTCGGTAATCAGCAGCACCTGACCGAGATGGTCGAGCAGTACGGCGCGCGCGGTGTGGAATTCTTCGCCGTGCAGCGCGCCGGCTCCCACGGTCAATTACCCGCGACCCTGAGCAACCTGAAAACCATCGCCGTACTGCCCGGCTCCGAGCAGATTCCCGCAAGCCCCGCCGTGGCGATCTGGGACCGCAGCGGCAAGCTGGCGTACTTCGGGCCTTACAGCGAAGGGCTGACCTGCAACTCCAGCAACAGTTTTATCGAACCGATCCTCAATGCCCTGACGGAAGATCGCCCGGTCAACGCCACGCACACCCTGGCGGTCGGCTGTTATTGCCCGTGGCCGGTGGTGGCGCAGTAAGGCATTCCGGACTTTTCGAGGACAGCGATGCACGGCACGGAAGGTCTGTGCTAATTGTTTGCAGCCCGACGGGCGGCAATCCCGCATGCACAAGGAGTCACCATGAAACGCGTTTTCACCGTTCTTGCCTTGCTCATCGTTGTTCTGCTCGCCGGCGTCGGCTGGTACGTCTACAGCAAACAGCCGACGCGTCAGGGCCAGGTGGAGCTGCGCAACCTGCAGGGTTCGGTGACCGTGCGCTACGACGAACGCGGGGTGCCGCACATCCGCGCCGAAAACGAAACCGACCTCTATCGCGCCCTTGGCTACGTGCATGCCCAGGACCGCTTGTTCCAGATGGAAGCCATGCGCCGCCTCGCGCGTGGCGAGCTGGCCGAAGTGCTCGGGCCGAAGCTGCTCGACACCGACAAGCTGTTTCGCAGCCTGCGCATCCGCGAACGCGCCGCCAGTTATGTCGCCAGTCTCGACAAGCAGTCACCGGCGTGGAAGGCCCTGCAAGCCTATCTGGACGGCATCAACCAATATCAGGACAGCCACGCCGCACCGGTCGAGTTCGACGTGCTGGGCATCCCCAAGCGGCCGTTCACGGCGGAGGACAGCATCAGCGTCGCCGGTTACATGGCCTACAGTTTCGCCGCCGCGTTTCGCACCGAACCGCTGCTGACCTACGTGCGCGATCAACTTGGCGCCGATTACCTCAACGTCTTCGACCTCGACTGGCAACCCAAAGGCGTGCTTGCCAAAGGTCGCGCCAACCCGGTGCCCGCCCTCGCCGCCGGCGACTGGAAAGACCTCAACGCCCTTGCCCGTCTCAGCGAACAGGCGCTGATCGAAAACGGCCTGCCGCAATTCGAAGGCAGCAACGCCTGGGTGATCGCCGGCAGCCGCAGCCAGAGCGGCAAACCGCTGCTGGCCGGCGATCCGCACATTCGCTTCTCGGTGCCGTCGGTGTGGTACGAGGCGCAACTGTCAGCGCCGGGCTTTGAACTCTACGGTCACCATCAGGCGCTGGTGCCGTTCGCCTTCCTCGGCCACAACCTGGATTTCGGCTGGAGCCTGACCATGTTCCAGAATGACGATCTGGATCTGATTGCCGAGAAGGTCAACCCGGACAACCCGAATCAGGTCTGGTACCACGGCCAGTGGACCGATCTGGTCAGCACCGAGCAGCAGATTGCGGTGAAGGGCCAGGCGCCGGTGACACTCACTCTGCGCCAGTCGCCCCACGGTCCGATCGTCAACGACGCCCTCGGCACGGCTGCCGGCAAGACCCCGATCGCCATGTGGTGGGCGTTCCTCGAAACGCCGAACCCGATCCTTGAAGGCTTCTACCAGCTCAACCGCGCCGACACCCTGGCCAAGGCCCGCGCCGCAGCGGCCAAGGTCCAGGCGCCGGGGCTGAACATCGTCTATGCAAACGCCAAGGGCGACATCGCCTGGTGGGCTTCGGCGCTGCTGCCCAAACGCCCTGTCGGGGTGAAGCCGGACTTCATTCTCGACGGCAGCAGCAATCAGGCGGACAAGGACGGCTACTACCCGTTCAGCGCCAACCCGCAGGAAGAAAACCCGGCGCGCGGCTACATCGTCTCGGCCAACTTCCAGCCGCTGTCGCCGACCGGAATGGAAATCCCCGGTTACTACAACCTGGCTGATCGCGGCCAGCAGCTCAACCGCCAGCTCAGCGACAAAAACGTGAAGTGGAGCAACGAAGCCAACCAGAAGCTGCAACTGGGCACCACCACCGCCTACGGCCCGCGCACCCTGGCGCCATTGCTGCCAGTATTGCGGGAGGTGGTGAGCGATCCGGCACAACTGAAACTGGTCGAGCAACTGGCGCAGTGGCCAGGCGACTATCCGCTGGATTCGGTCAGCGCGACGGTATTCAACCAGTTCCTCTACGACCTCGCCGATGCGGCCATGCGTGATGAACTGGGCAACGATTTCTTTGAAACGCTGCTGTCGACCCGGGTGATCGACGCCGCCCTGCCGCGCCTCGCGGCGAACGCAGATTCACCGTGGTGGGACAACCGCAACACACCGAACAAGGAAACCCGCGCCGACATCGTGAAAGTGGCGTGGCAGGCGAGCATGGCGCACCTCAAACAGACCCTCGGCGACAACCCGTCCGACTGGCAATGGGGCACCGCGCACACCCTGACCCACGGCCATCCGCTGGGGCAACAGAAACCACTGGACAAGATTTTCAACGTCGGCCCGTTTGCAGCGCCGGGCAGTCATGAAGTGCCGAACAACCTCTCGGCCAAACTCGGTCCGGCGCCTTGGCCGGTGACGTACGGCCCGTCAACGCGGCGACTGATCGACTTCGCCGACCCGGCGCACAGCCTGACCATCAACCCGGTCGGCCAGAGCGGCGTGCCGTTCGACAGCCACTATGACGATCAGGCCGAGGAGTACGTCGAGGGGATGTATGTGCAGGCGCACTTCAGCGAGGAAGAAGTGACGGCCAATACCCGCAGCACCTTGAAACTGTTGCCGGCGCGGGCTGCTCAATAATCCGCTGTTGTTCAGGCGGACGCCTTCGCGAGCAAGCCCGCTCCCACACAAGACCGCGTGCCACCGGTGGGAGCGGGCTTGCTCGCGAAAGGGCCATCAGCAACACGGAAACCTTCAGAGCAGCACAGAAAAATTCAGCCGAAACTGCTGCGGCGTCACGCCCAACCTTCGATTGAACACACTGCGCATGTGCTGCGCATCGCGAAACCCGCACTGATACGCCACCGTCTTCAGCGGCGCCGCAGTGCTTTCGAGCATCACCCGCGCCGCATCTACCCGCGCCCGCTCGACGAACTCGGCCGGGGTGACCCGGGCCTCGCGAGCGAACACCCGGGAGAAGTTACGCGCGCTCATGTTCGCCGCATTCGCCAGATCGGCAATCGTCAGGTCGCCGGTGAGATTGGCCAGCACATACAGCTGCACCATCGCCACCGCCGAGGTCGGCTCCGCATGCGGCGTGAGGAACGGGCTGAACTGCGACTGCCCGCCCGAGCGCTGCGTGAACACCACCAGCCGCTTGGCCACGCTCAGTGCCACTTCAGCGCCGTGATCGCGAGCCAGCAGGTACAGCGACAGATCGATCCCTGCCGTAACCCCGGCCGAGGTGTAGAGCACGCCATCTTCGACATACAAGCGATCGGCCTCGACCCGGGTCGATGGACACAACTGCGCCAGGGCCTGAGCGTCGTTCCAGTGGGTGGTCACGGTGCGCCCTTCCAGCAGCCCCGCGCGCGCCAGCATGAACGCGCCGTTGCAGATCGATCCGAAACGCCGTGCGCGAGCGCTGGCCTCACGCAGCCAGGCGTCGAAGACCCGGCCAAAATCCATGAACGGCAACTGCGGGCCGCCGGCTACCAACAGCAAGTCATAAGCGTCGAGCGCGTCGCTGAAATGCCGATGAGCAGTGAGGTTCAAACCATTGGAACAAGCCATCTGGCCCTGCTCGACACCGATCACTTCCAGCCGATAGTGATCCTCGGTCGGCAGAAACCGGTTGGCCTCGGCGAACACATCCATCGGCCCGCTGACATCCAGCGCCTGCACGCCGGGGAACACCACGATGGCGACGGTTTTGTTCATGACTCAAACGTCCTCAATGCCTGCGGCAAACAAAAACCCTGCGGGAGCGGGCTTGCTCGCGAAAGCGGTGTGTCATTCAACAGATCAGTTGAATGTCATGGCCCTTTCGCGAGCAAGCCCGCTCCCACATGGACCGTGCCTGTCTTGTTGATCGGGCCAACCCTAGCCAATCCACGCCCAACAAGCGAGGTTTGGCACGATTTGCAGGTCGATTGGCAAGGATCGCAGCCATGCGTTGATTGTCCGTTTAGTGCCTTGAGGAACAGACTTTGTCCATCGGCGCCACGACGGCGTTTTCGACGAGGACTAGCAGATGAGCAGCACCATTGCCGGCATCAAAATCCCTGACAGCGCGTTGGCCCGGGCCACCACCGAGTACATTCGCGACATCGAATCCGATCTGCTCTACCACCACTCGCGTCGGGTGTTCCTGTTCGGCGCACTGAGCGGTGAGCGCCAGCAACTGGCCTACAACCCGGAGTTGCTGTACGTCGGCGCGATGTTCCACGACCTCGGGCTGGTACAAGGCTATCGCAGTGACGACGAACGTTTTGAAGTGGATGGCGCCAATGCGGCAGCGGCGTTTCTCAAGCCATACGGGCTGAGCGATGACGACATCGAACAAGTGTGGCTGTCGATTGCCCTGCACACCACACCCGGTGTGCCCAAGCATTTGCGGCCGACCGTGGCGCTGGTGACCGCAGGCGTCGAGATGGACGTGCTGGGCATGGACTACGCGGCGTTCAGCAGCACCCAGCGCGAGGCCGTAGTGCATGCGCATCCACGTGGGGAAGGTTTCAAGGAATGCATCATCTGCGCATTTGCCGACGGCTTGCGCCATCGTCCGCAGACGACCTTCGGCAATGTGAAGACCGATGTGCTGATGGATCAGGAGCCGGGGTTCAAGCCGATGAACTTCGTTGAAGTCATCCGCAAATCGCCCTGGAGCGCCTGAGCAGCGCAAAAACTGTGGGAGCGAACCTGCTCGCGAAAGCGGTATGTCAGTCAAATTGATATCGACTGACAATCCTCATTCGCGAGCAGGCTCGCTCCCACAAGTTTGGAATCGGGTTGGCCAGCAAGAGGCCAACCCGGTGTTGCTTTAAGCCGCTTCCGGCGCAGGTGCGCGGCGCACGTCCGGTTGCTTCCACGAGTCGGCTGCGCCTTCTTCGATGGCTTGCTGGATGGCTTTCTTGCGCGCTTCTTCGGCACGGCGACTGAAGAACCAGACCATGAAGGTGACGATCGACACTGCCAGCAGAATCAGACTGGCCACGGCGTTGATCTCCGGCTTCACGCCCAGACGTACCGCCGAAAACACTTCCATCGGCAGGGTGGTCGAACCCGGGCCGGAGACGAAGCTCGCCAATACCAGGTCGTCCAGCGACAGGGCGAAAGACATCATGCCGCCCGCCGCCAGCGAAGGCGCAATCATCGGGATGGTGATCAGGAAGAACACTTTCCACGGCCGAGCACCGAGGTCCATGGCCGCCTCTTCGATCGACAGGTCCAGCTCACGCAAGCGCGCCGACACCACCACCGCCACGTACGCCGCACAGAACGTCGTGTGGGCAATCCAGATAGTGACGATGCCACGCTCCTGCGGCCAGCCGATCATTTGCGCCATGGCCACGAACAGCAGCAACAGCGACAGACCGGTGATCACTTCCGGCATCACCAACGGCGCCGTCACCAGCCCGCCGAACAGCGTGCGGCCCTTGAAGCGGGTGATCCGGGTCAGCACGAATGCCGCCAGCGTACCCAACGCCACCGCGGCAACCGCGGTGTAACAGGCGATTTCCAGCGAGCGCACCACCGAACCCATCAGCTGGGTGTTGTCGAGCAGGCCGACGTACCACTTGATCGACCAGCCACCCCACACCGTCACCAGCTTGGAGGCGTTGAACGAGTAGATCACCAGGATCAGCATCGGCAGGTAGATGAACAACAAACCCAGGACCAGCATCAGGCTGGAGAAACGGAAGCGCTTCATTCTTTACCCTCCATTTCCTTGGCCTGACTGCGGTTGAACAGAATGATCGGCACAATCAGGATCGCCAGCATCACTACCGCCAGCGCGGACGCCACCGGCCAGTCACGGTTGTTGAAGAACTCTTGCCAGAGCACTTTACCGATCATCAGGGTTTCCGGACCACCGAGCAGTTCCGGGATCACGAACTCGCCCACCACCGGGATGAACACCAGCATGCAGCCGGCAATGATCCCGTTCTTGGACAGCGGAATGGTGATTTTCCAGAAGCTGTTGAAGGTGCTCGAACCGAGGTCGGAAGCGGCTTCCAGCAAGCTGTGATCGTGCTTCACCAGGTTGGCGTACAGCGGCAGGATCATGAACGGCAGGTACGAATAAACCACGCCGATGTACACCGCAAGGTTGGTGTTGAGGATCTGCAGCGGCTCGTCGATGAAACCCATGCTCATCAGGAACCCGTTGAGCAGGCCGTTGTTGCTGAGGATGCCCATCCACGCGTAAACGCGGATCAGGATGGCGGTCCAGGTCGGCATCATGATCAGCAGCACCAGCACCGTCTGCAGCTCTTTACGCGCACTGGCAATGGCGTAGGCCATCGGGTAGCCGATCAGCAGGCACAGCAGCGTGCTGAAAAACGCCATCTTCAGCGAGCCGAGGTAGGCGGCGATGTACAACTCGTCGTCGCCGAGCATCGCGTAGTTGCCCAGGTTCAGCAGCAGTTGCAGCTTCTGCTCGGCGAAGGTGTAGATCTCGGTGTACGGCGGGATGGCCACGTCGGCTTCGGCGAAGCTGATCTTCAGGACGATGAAGAACGGCAGCATGAAGAACAGGAACAGCCAGATGAAGGGAACCCCGATGACCAGCTGGCGGCCACCGGGAATTATTCGATTGAGGCGGCGTTTGAATTTGCGCATGTTCATGAGCGAAGTACCACGCCGCTGTCGTCTTCCCACCACACGTAAACCTGATCGCCCCAGGTCGGACGCGCGCCGCGACGTTCGGCGTTGGCAACGAACGACTGCACCAGTTTGCCGCTCGGCAGTTCGACGTAGAACACCGAGTGACCGCCCAGGTAGGCGATGTCATGCACCTTGCCGCTCGACCAGTTGTACTCGCAGGTCGGCATTTCGGCGGTGACCAGCAGCTTCTCCGGACGGATCGCGTAGGTGACCGATTTGTCCTGCACCGAAGTGCTGATGCCATGGCCGACGTAGATCTGCCGGTCGAGGTCCTTGCAGGTGATGGTCGCGTGGCCTTCGGCGTCGTCGATCACTTCGCCTTCGAAGATGTTCACGTTGCCGATGAATTCGCAGACCAGACGGCTGGTCGGGGTTTCATAGATGTCGATCGGGCTGCCGATCTGGGCGATCCAGCCCAGGTGCATGATCGCGATGCGCTCGGCCATGGTCATGGCCTCTTCCTGGTCGTGGGTCACCATCACGCAGGTCACACCCACGCGCTCGATGATCTCCACCAACTCCAGCTGCATCTGCGAACGCAGTTTCTTGTCCAGTGCGCCCATCGGTTCGTCGAGCAGCAGCAGCTTCGGCCGCTTGGCCAGCGAACGCGCCAGGGCCACCCGCTGACGCTGACCGCCAGACAGTTGATGCGGCTTGCGCTTGGCGTACTGGCTCATCTGCACCAGCTTGAGCATTTCGGCCACGCGGGCATCGACTTCAGCCGTCGGGATCTTGTCCTGCTTGAGGCCGAAGGCGATGTTCTGCGCCACGGTCATGTGCGGGAACAAGGCGTACGACTGGAACATCATGTTGATCGGTCGCTCGTACGGCGGCATGTCGGTGATGTCGACGCCGTCGAGGAAAATGCGCCCCTCCGTGGGCCGTTCGAACCCTGCCAGCATCCGCAGCAGAGTGGATTTGCCCGATCCCGAACCGCCGAGCAGGGCGAAGATCTCGCCTTTCTTGATTTCCAGGGACACATCGTCCACGGCAATCGTCTCGTCGAACTTCTTCGTGACCCGGTCGATTTTGACCAACACCTGTTTAGGTGTCTGGTCGCCCTCGAGGGCTTTCTTATAGGCGCCGGAGGCAACTGCCATTTACGAAACTCCCAGAAAAAAACAGTGCAGTTCGCCCTATGCGGACGAACCCAGGATAGTTTGTGCCTTATTTGCCCGACTTGACCTTGGTCCAGCTGCGGGTCATCAAACGCTGAATATTGGGTGGCAACTCGGTCGACACGTAGGTCTTGTCGAGGACTGCTTGCGGTGGATAAACCGCTTCATCGGTGCGGATGGACTGTTCCATCAGCTTGTCCGAACCCGGGTTGGGGTTGGCGTAACCGACGTAATCACTGACCTGGGCGATCACCTCAGGTTTCAGCAAATAGTTGATGAAGGCGTGCGCTTCCTTGACGTTGGACGAGTCCTTGGGAATCGCCAGCATGTCGAACCACAGCGCGCCGCCTTCTTTGGGGATCGAGTAGGCGATGTTCACGCCCTTCTTGGCTTCTTCGGCACGGTGCTTGGCCTGGAAGATGTCGCCGGAGAAGCCGATGGCCACGCAGATGTCGCCGTTGGCCAGATCACCGATGTATTTCGAAGAGTGGAAGTAGGTCACGTAAGGACGCACGGCGAGCAACTTGGCCGTGGCCTTTTCGTAATCCTTGGGATTGGTGCTGTTGGCGTTCAGGCCCATGTAGTTGAGCACGGTCGGCATCATTTCATCCGCAGAATCGAGGAACGCTACGCCGCAGCTGTGCAGCTTCTTGATGTTCTCCGGCTCGAACAGCACGCTCCAGGAATCGATCTTGTCGATACCGAGCACGGCTTTGACTTTCTCGACGTTGTAGCCGATGCCGTTGGTGCCCCACAGGTACGGTACGGCGTAGAGGTTGCCCGGATCGTTCTGCTCCAGACGCTTGAGCAGCACTGGATCGAGGTTCGAATAGTTCGGCAGCTGCGCCTTGTCGAGCTTCTGGAACGCGCCCGCCTTGATCTGCTTGCCGAGGAAGTGGTTCGACGGCACGACCACGTCGTAACCGGTCCGCCCGGCCAGCAACTTGCCTTCCAGGGTTTCGTTGGAGTCGAACACGTCGTAGACCGGTTTGATCCCGGTGGCTTTCTCGAAGTCGGCCAGGGTGGTCTCGCCGATGTAATCCGACCAGTTATAAATATGCACCGTACCGGCGGCCTGGGCTCCGACAGCGATCGTCAGGCCGGCAGTGGCCAGCAGGGCTTTGCGCAAAGAAGAAAAAATAGGCAAGTGGAGGTCCTCTAAATTAGTTGGGCCCAAGTTGCCCCGCGTTACATGACAGCCATCGCTGCCCGGCAACCAAACCGGCGCGCAACTTACCCTCGAAAAACCGTTCCTGCAAAACTTCCTGTCATTTAATTGATCCGCTGGCCGCCTTCGCGGGGACGACGGCCAGCGGTTGCTGCGTCAAACCGGCTTATTTGCCGGATTTGATCTTGGTCCAGCTGCGAGTCATTTCACGCTGGGTAGCCGCTGGCAAATCGGCGATCGCATACAGCTTGGCCTGCACGTCGGCTGGCGGGTAGATGCCTGGATCGCTGGTGATGTCTTTATTCACCAGTGGCGTTGCAGCGGCGTTACCGTTCGGGAAACGTACGGCGTTGGTGATGCCGGCCATGACTTCAGGCTTCTGCAGGAAGGTCATGAATTTGTAGGCGCCTTCAACGTTTTCGGCATCCTTGGGGATGGCGACCATGTCGAAGAAGCTGCCAGCGCCTTCCTTCGGAATGGCGTAGCTGACTTTGACCTTGTCACCGGCCTCGGCGGCACGGGACTTGGCCTGCTGCACGTCACCCGAGTAGCCGACCGCTACGCAGATGTTGCCGTTGGCCAGGTCCGAGATGTACTTGGAGGAGTGGAAGTAGGTGATCGAAGGACGAATCTTGAGGAACAGGTCCTCGGCTTTCTTGATGTCTTCTTTCTTCTGGGTGTCGGTAGGCAGGCCCAGGTAGTGCAGCGCGACCGGGAGCATTTCAGTCGGCGAATCGAGGAAGCTCACACCGCAGCCCTTGAGCTTGGCGATGTTTTCCGGCTTGAGCAGCACGTCCCACGAGTCGATGGTGTCGACGCCCAGTGCAGCCTTGACCTTCTCCGGGTTGTAACCGATGCCGATCGAGCCCCACATGTACGGGAAGGCGTGCTTGTTGCCCGGGTCGCTGACCGACACGGCCTTGAGCAGGTCCTGGTTGAGGTTTTTCCAGTTAGGCAGCTTGGACTGGTCCAGTTCCTGGTAAACGCCAGCCTTGATCTGCTTGGCCAGGAAGTTGTTCGACGGCACAACCACGTCATAACCGGACTTGCCTGCCAGCAGCTTGGCTTCCAGGGTTTCGTTGCTGTCGAATACGTCGTAGACGACTTTGATCCCGGACTCTTTCTCGAAGTTGGCGATGGTGTCCGGAGCGATGTAGTCGGACCAGTTGTAGACGTGCAGTACTTTGTCGTCCGCGTGAACCGCGCCCGCCATCATGCCCGCGACGGACAAAGCGAGAAGAGTCTTGCCAGCAAGCTTTTTACCTAATGCCTTCATGCGTCATGCTCCAAATTTTTCTTTTTTGAACCACTTTGTTCAGCGGCCGAACCCCGACAACTGGAACCGCGGCTAGTCTGGCAAGATCGGAGGCGGTCTTTCAAGAAAAGGCCAACCTTTCTGACACCTTCGAGCGAGAGCGCCGCAGCTCCCCCGCTCGAAGCCTAGCACTTAGGCCTGCAATGCACTGAGGGTCAGGTCCAGGCACTTGCGTGCCTTTGTAACCAGCTCATCGATCTCCGCCTTGCTGATCACCAGCGGCGGCGCAATGATCATGGTGTCGCCCACGGCGCGCATGATCAGGCCGTTATCGAAGCAGAACTGCCGGCAGATCATGCCCACACCCTTGCCCTCGTAACGCTTGCGAGTGGCCTTGTCCTGCACCAGCTCGATCGCCCCCAGCAAACCGACGCCGCGCACTTCACCCACCAACGGGTGGTCGTTGAGTTCGCGCAGACGTTTCTGCAAATACGGTGCCGTTTCGTTGTGCGCGTTCTCGATAATTTTCTCATCGCGCAGAATCCGGATGTTTTCCAGACCCACCGCTGCCGCCACCGGGTGCCCGGAGTAGGTGAAGCCGTGGTTGAAATCGCCGCCTTCGTTGAGCACCTTCACCACTTCGTCGCGCACGATCAGGCCACCCATCGGGATGTAACCGGACGTCAGGCCTTTGGCGATGGTCATCATGTCTGGCTTCAGGTCGTAGAAATCGGAACCGAACCACTGACCGGTGCGGCCGAAACCGCAGATCACTTCGTCCGCCACGAACAGGATGTCGTACTTGGCGAGGATTTCCTTGATGCGCGGCCAGTAGCTGTCTGGCGGAATGATCACGCCGCCGGCACCCTGGATCGGCTCGGCAATAAAGGCACCGACGTTGTCCACGCCGACTTCGAGAATCTTCTCTTCCAGCTGATTGGCCGCCCAGATGCCGAACTCTTCCGGCGACATGTCACCGCCCTCGGCGAACCAGTACGGCTGCGCGATGTGGACGATACCCGGAATCGGCAAGTCGCCCTGTTCGTGCATATAAGTCATGCCACCCAGGCTCGCGCCGGCCACGGTGGAACCGTGATAACCGTTCTTGCGGCTGATGATGACTTTCTTGTTCGGCTGGCCCTTGATCGCCCAGTAGTGACGAACCATACGCAGCATGGTGTCGTTGCCTTCGGAGCCGGAGCCGGTGAAGAACACGTGATTCATGCCTTGCGGCGCGACGTCGGCAATGGCCTTGGCCAGTTCCAGTGCCGGCGGGTGCGCGGTCTGGAAGAACAGGTTGTAGTAAGGCAGTTCGCGCATTTGCTTCGCGGCTGCGTCAGCCAGCTCATCGCGGCCATAACCGATCGCCACGCACCACAGACCCGCCATGCCATCGAGGATCTTGTTGCCCTCGCTGTCCCACAGGTACACGCCCTTGGCGTTGGTGATGATCCGTGGACCCTTCTCTTTCAGCTGCTTGAAGTCGCTGAACGGGGCCAGGTGGTGATCGCTGCTCAGGGCTTGCCACTCACGGGTTTGCGGGTTGTTGCTGGTCATGCCAATTCTCCTTGTTATCGGTGAAGGCGCGGCTGCTGACAGCCGCGCCCGGCGTATCAGACGGCGAAGAGCAGGTACTCACGCTCCCAGGAACTGATCACGCGCTTGAAGTTTTCATGCTCGGCCCGCTTGACCGCGACGTAGCCTGTGATGAAAGTCTTGCCGAGGTATTTCTCGACGGTGGTGCTGTTTTCCATGCGCTCCAGTGCGTCCTCGATGGTCAGCGGCAGGCGCAGGTTGCGGCGTTCATAGCCACGACCGACCACCGGTGCGCTCGGGTTGAGCCCCTCGACCATGCCGATGTAACCGCAGAGCAGGCTCGCGGCGATCGCCAGGTACGGGTTGGCGTCGGCGCCCGGCAGGCGGTTTTCCACGCGGCGGTTCTGCGGGCCGGCATCCGGTACGCGCAGGCCCACAGTGCGGTTCTCTTCGCCCCATTCCACGTTCACCGGCGCCGAGGTATCCGGCAGGAAGCGGCGGAACGAGTTGACGTTCGGCGCGAACAGCGGCAGCAACTCCGGGATCAGTTTCTGCAGGCCACCGATGTGGTGCAGGAACAGCTGGCTCATGGTCCCGTCTTCATTGGAGAAGACGTTCTTGCCGGTCTCGATGTCGATGATGCTCTGGTGCAAGTGCATCGCACTGCCCGGCTCACCGGTCATCGGCTTGGCCATGAAGGTTGCGGCCACGTCGTGCTTGAGCGCGGCTTCACGCATGGTGCGCTTGAACACCAGGATCTGGTCGGCCAGCGACAGGGCGTCACCGTGACGGAAGTTGATTTCCATCTGCGCCGTGCCGTCCTCGTGGATCAGCGTGTCGAGGTCCAGCTCCTGCAGTTCGCACCAGTCGTAGACGTCTTCGAACAGCGGGTCGAATTCGTTCGCCGCTTCGATGGAGAACGACTGACGACCGATTTCCGGACGGCCCGAACGGCCAATCGGCGGCTGCAACGGATAGTCAGGGTCGTCACTGCGCTTGGTCAGGTAGAACTCCATTTCCGGCGCCACGATCGGCTGCCAGCCCTTGTCGGCATAGAGTTTCAGGACTTTCTTGAGGACGTTGCGCGGCGACAGCTCGATCGGGTTGCCTTGCTTGTCGTAGGTGTCGTGGATCACCTGCGCGGTCGGCTCGATGGCCCATGGCACCAGATACACGGCGTTCTGGTCGGGGCGGCAGATCATGTCGATGTCGGCCGGGTCGAGCAGTTCGTAATAGATGTCGTCTTCGACGTAGTCGCCGGTCACGGTCTGTAACAGCACGCTTTCCGGAAGGCGCATGCCTTTTTCGGCGATGAACTTGTTGGTCGGCGAGATCTTGCCCCGGGTGATACCGGTCAGGTCGCCGATCATGCATTCGACTTCTGTGATCTTGTGGTCTTTCAACCAATCGGTGAGCTGGTCGAGGTTGTTACTCATAAATGCCTCTGGGCTGAGTCTCCTGACATCGTGTCAGGCAAAGTTTGACGCCGTGGCGTCGCGTTAAAGGGGGCTTGCTTGCGCGCAGTGCCGGCTTACGCCTGGCACCGCGCATAGACAATGAAAGAGGAGCTTACCTGCCCTTTACGCTGGCGTTGCATTTCCTGTGCACATTCAAGGCGTGCAGAATCACGAGCACGGCTTGTCAAGCGGCACAGGCTTTGGGACTCAAAGAGATCTATATTGGAAGGAGACGCCATAAACAGGATGCTTGGCCGTACGTCCAGAATAACGGACGCTGCCGTTCTGGCTGCTGCCGACGAGAACATCGTCGACAGACCGCGAGCCTTGCTGGCTGCGCTACGGACGGATTTGTCGCCACTGATGTGTTGAGCATGCAGACCGGACTGTTGCGAGCAGTCGGTGATGCCGATTAACGGCAGGCGAGACATGAAGCACCCCGGTATTATTGCTGTTATGGGTTTGATCCGAGCTTAGCCTTGTTCATTTTTTTACACAACACCCCCGTAAAAAATACAACACGGCCTGCTCAAGCCCGCGGGTGCCAAGCGTCCAAAGGGACCAAAACTGCCCCAAAGTGCCCCATAAATGCCCTTGCAGCGCTTTTTTAGGGCAAAAAAGGCCTCGCTTGACTTCGGCATGCCGTTCGGGTTGACTGAAACCAGAAAAGATCAATGATTGATATTTTTAACAACAAAGGTGTTGCATCATGTCGGTACCCCCGCGTGCCGTTCAGCTTAACGAAGCGAACGCGTTCCTTAAGGAACATCCTGAGGTTCTGTACGTTGACCTTCTGATTGCGGATATGAATGGTGTGGTGCGCGGCAAGCGCATCGAACGCACCAGCCTCCACAAGGTTTACGAGAAAGGCATCAACCTGCCGGCCTCTCTATTTGCTCTGGATATCAATGGCTCTACGGTGGAAAGCACCGGCCTGGGTCTGGACATCGGCGACGCCGACCGGATCTGCTATCCAATCCCCGACACCCTGTGCAACGAGCCATGGCAGAAGCGCCCTACCGCGCAACTGTTGATGACCATGCACGAACTCGAAGGTGACCCGTTCTTCGCCGATCCGCGCGAAGTGCTCCGTCAAGTTGTTGCAAAGTTTGACGAGCTGGGCTTGACCATCTGCGCCGCATTCGAACTCGAGTTCTACCTGATCGACCAGGAAAACGTGAACGGCCGTCCGCAGCCACCACGCTCGCCGATCTCCGGCAAACGTCCGCACTCGACTCAGGTTTACCTGATCGACGACCTCGACGAATACGTCGACTGCCTCCAGGACATTCTGGAAGGTGCCAAAGAGCAAGGCATCCCGGCCGACGCCATCGTCAAGGAAAGTGCCCCGGCGCAGTTCGAAGTGAACCTGCACCACGTCGCCGACCCGATCAAGGCCTGCGACTACGCGGTACTGCTCAAGCGTCTGATCAAGAACATCGCCTACGACCATGAAATGGACACCACCTTCATGGCCAAGCCGTACCCGGGTCAGGCAGGTAACGGTCTGCATGTCCACATCTCGGTGCTCGACAAAGATGGCAAGAACATCTTTGCAAGCGAGGATCCCGAGCAGAACGCCGCGCTGCGTCACGCGATCGGCGGTGTGCTCGAGACCCTGCCGGCGCAGATGGCTTTCCTCTGCCCGAACGTCAACTCTTACCGTCGTTTCGGCGCGCAGTTCTATGTGCCGAACTCGCCGTGCTGGGGCCTGGACAACCGCACCGTGGCGATCCGCGTACCGACCGGCTCTGCCGATGCCGTGCGAATCGAACACCGCGTAGCCGGCGCCGACGCCAACCCGTACCTGCTGATGGCTTCGGTCCTGGCAGGTGTGCATCACGGCCTGGTGAACAAGATCGAACCGGGCGCTCCGGTCGAAGGCAACAGCTACGAGCAGAACGAACAAAGCCTGCCGAACAACTTGCGCGACGCCCTGCGTGAGCTGGACGACAGCGAGGTGATGGCCAAGTACATCGATCCGAAATACATCGATATCTTCGTCGCCTGTAAAGAGAGCGAGCTGGAGGAGTTCGAACACTCCATCTCCGACCTCGAGTACAACTGGTATCTGCATACCGTGTAAGCGGTTGTCGTGCCAGAAACAACGCCGTTGGCTATTGCAGCCCGCGGCGTTTTTTTATGGCGCAATTCTGATCTGAATGGCCGCTTTCGGCGGTTTGGGAGCAAGCCCCCTCCCACAGGGGTCTACAGCGAACAGGGATTTTTTGTAGATAGAGATCAACTGTGGAAGGGGGCTTGCTCCCGAAGGCGTCCTGGCAGACAACACACGGCTCGGCTCGTACAATGCCCGCTGCCCCGCAGGAGACTTCCATGACGCGTCCCGCCCCCGTCCGCAAACCCCGTGCCCGCAGTCAGGCGCGAATCGATTCGATACTCGACGCCGCACGCACGCTGCTGGCCGCCGAGGGCGTGGCCAGCCTGTCGATCTACAGCGTGGCCGAACGCGCGCAGATTCCGCCCTCCTCCGTGTACCACTTCTTCGCCAGTGTGCCGGCGCTGCTCGAAGCACTGACCGCCGACGTGCATGCGGCGTTTCGCGCCTGCCTGCAAGCGCCGATCGACCACGATGCCCTGCGCGACTGGCGCGACCTGTCGCGGCTGGTCGAGGAGCGGATGCTGGAGATCTATGACGAAGACGCCGCCGCCCGCCAGTTGATCCTCGCCCAGCATGGCCTGACCGAAGTGACCCAGGCCGACCGGCAGCACGACATCGAACTGGGCGACCTGATGCACAAGCTGTTCGACCACCACTTCGAATTGCCGCGACTGCCGAACGATGTCGATGTGTTTGCGCTGGCGATGGAACTGGGTGACCGCGTGTATGCGCGCTCGGTGCAGCAGCATGGCCAGATCACGCCGCGCATGGCGGAGGAAGGGATGCGGGTGTTTGATGCTTATATCGGCCTGTATCTGCCGCCATATTTACCCAAGAGAATTCTTTAGCGTCCTGACCGGCCTCTTCGCGAGCAAGCCCGCTCCCCCATTTGGAATGCGGTTCCCTGTGGGAGCGGGCTTGCTCGCGAAGGCCGCGCCGCCGATGTCCAGTCAGGCACAAAAAACCCCGAAGGGCTCACGCCCTCCGGGGTTTGTTTTTTTCCACAGGCTTACAACTTGGCGATCGACACCTCGGTGGATTTCACAAAGGCGATCACCTCGCTGCCCACCACCAGTTCCAGCTCCTTGACCGAACGGGTGGTGATCACCGAAGTGACGATACCGGAGGCGGTCTGCACGTCGATTTCCGACAGCACGTCGCCGAGAACGATCTCTTTGATCGAGCCTTTGAACTGGTTGCGCACGTTGATGGCTTTGATAGTCATGATATTTCTCCTGGGGTCGAAATAAGCTGCAAGTTGCAAGTTTCAAGCGGCAAGCAAAAGCACAGCGCTTTTACTTGAGGCTTGTCGCTTGACGCTCGAAGCTGCTTCATTGCGCCCAACGCAATTGCGTAGGCAGGGGTGAAACAGGTTCCGGCTCGGGCGGTTCACCGGGCAGGGACAGAACACGGTTGAGCACTTCGGTTTCCAGCGCCGCCAGTCGGTGCGAACCACGCACCCGAGGGCGCGCCAGCTCCACGTGCAGATCGAGACCGACTTCGCCGTCCTCGATCAGAATCACTCGGTCGGCAATCGCCACCGCTTCGCTGACATCGTGGGTCACCAGCAGCACCGTGAAGCCGTGCTGCTGCCACAAACGCTCAATCAGTTGCTGCATCTCGATCCGGGTCAGGGCGTCCAGCGCACCCAGCGGCTCGTCGAGCAGCAGCAGGCGCGGTTGGTGGATCAGCGCCCGGGCCAAGGCCACGCGCTGCTTCTGCCCACCGGACAAGGCGGCCGGCCACTCGTTGGCGCGATCGGCCAGACCGACCGATTCCAGCGCTTGCAGGGCCTGCGGACGCCAGTTGCCCTTGAGGCCGAGACCGACGTTGTCGATGATCTTTTTCCACGGCAGCAGCCGTGCTTCCTGAAACATCAGCCGGGTGTCTTCCCGCGCATCACTCAGCGCTGCGGCGCCGGCCAGCAGGTCGCCGCCAGTCGGTTGGTCGAGGCCGGCGAGCAAACGCAGCAAGGTGCTCTTGCCGCAACCGCTGCGCCCGACCACCGCAACGAATTGCCCCGCCGGAATGTGCAGGTCGATGTTGCGCAGCACCTGCCGCGCACCGAAGGTTTTCTGCAGGTTGCGCACCACCAGCGGAATTCCGCGCAGCAGGCGTGGAGGTTGTTGAGCAGTCATGCCGCACCTCCCTTGGCAACCTGATAGGCCGGATGCCAGCGCAGCCAGACGCGCTCAAGGCCACGGGCAGCGAGGTCAGCGAGTTTGCCGAGCACCGCGTAAAGCAGGATCGCCAGCACCACCACGTCGGTCTGCAAAAACTCGCGGGCATTCATTGCCAGGTAGCCAATGCCGGAGCTGGCGGAAATGGTTTCGGCAACGATCAGCGTCAGCCACATGAAGCCCAGCGCGAAGCGCACACCGACCAGAATCGAAGGCAGCGCGCCCGGCAGAATCACCTGCCAGAACAGGCTGAAACCACTCAAGCCATAACTGCGCGCCATCTCTACCAGCGCCGGGTCGACGTTGCGGATGCCGTGGTACGTGTTGAGGTAGATCGGGAACAAGGTGCCCAACGCCACCAGGAAAATCTTCGCCGACTCGTCGATGCCGAACCACAGGATCACCAGTGGAATCAGCGCCAGGTGCGGCACGTTGCGGATCATCTGCACCGAGCTGTCGAGCAAGCGTTCGCCCCACTTCGACAGGCCGGTGATGAAGCCCAGCGCCAGACCGATGCTGCCGCCGATGGTGAAGCCCAGCGCCGCGCGCCAGCCGCTGATTGCCAGGTGCGTCCAGATCTCGCCACTGCGCACCAGACTGACACCGGCCTCGATCACCGCCACCGGTGCCGGCAGGATCCGCGTCGACAACCAACCGGCCGACACCGACAACTGCCACACCGCCAGCAACAACACCGGCAACGCCCAGGGCGCGAGGCTGTGGATGATTTTCTTCATGGCGCGCCTCAGCTCTGCGACGCGGCTTTGGGAAGAATGTCGTTGGCGACCATCTCGCCAAACGGGCTGACGTAGCCGGCGCTTTTCGGCAGTTCCGGGCGCTCGACATCAAGGTGCGGAAACAACAATTCGGCGACCCGATACGACTCTTCGAGGTGTGGATAACCGGAGAAGATGAAGGTATCGATACCGAGATCCGCGTATTCCTTCACGCGCGCCGCCACAGTCGGGCCATCGCCGACCAGCGCCGTGCCGGCACCACCGCGCACCAGACCGACGCCAGCCCACAGGTTCGGGCTGACTTCGAGATTGTCGCGACTGCCGCCGTGCAGCGCGGCCATGCGTTGCTGACCAACCGAATCGAAACGCGCCAGCGACGCTTGAGCACGAGCGATGGTGTCGTCATCCAGGTGCGAGATCAGCCGATCTGCCGCCTGCCAGGCTTCAGCGTTGGTTTCGCGGACGATCACATGCAGACGAATGCCGAAGCGTACGGTGCGTCCGAGCTTGGCGGCTTTGGCGCGAACCTGCTCAATCTTCTCGGCCACCGCTGCGGGCGGCTCGCCCCAGGTCAGGACCATCTCGACCTGTTCTGCGGCCAGGTCCTGCGCCGCTTCCGACGAGCCACCGAAGTACAGCGGCGGACGCGGTTGCTGGATCGGCGGATAGAGCAGCTTGGCGCCTTTCACGCTGATGTGTTGGCCGTCGTAATCAACGGTTTCACCTTCCAGCACCCGACGCCAGATGCGGGTGAATTCCACCGAGGCCTGATAGCGCTCCTCGTGACTGAGGAACAGACCGTCGCCGGCCAACTCTTCCGGGTCACCGCCGGTCACCAGATTGAACAGCGCACGGCCGCCGGACAGGCGATCCAGCGTGGCCGCCTGCCGCGCCGCGACCGTCGGGGAAATGATCCCGGGGCGCAGGGCAACGAGGAACTTCAGACGCTGAGTCACCGGGATCAACGACGCGGCCACCAGCCACGAGTCTTCGCAGGAACGCCCGGTGGGAATCAGCACACCGCCGAAACCCAGACGATCCGCCGCTTGCGCGACCTGTTGCAGATAACCGTGGTCGACGGCGCGAGCGCCTTCGGCGGTGCCAAGGTAATGGCCATCGCCGTGTGTAGGCAGGAACCAGAAGATGTTGAGGCTCATGGAGTGGTCTCCTTGGGAATTCGAATTACTGGGCTTGGGTAACCGAGCTTTGGGCCACAGCGGCTGGTGGTGTCCAGATCACATCCTTGATGCTCAGCGGCTTGGGGATCAGCTTGAGCTGGAAGAACGTGTCAGCGATTTTCTGTTGCGCGGCGACCACTTCCGGGGTCAGGAACAGCGCACCGTAGCCTTGGCGTTTCACCGAGGTCAGGGTGATATCCGCCGGCAGGCCGAGCAGCGGCGCGACCTGTTGAGTCACGTCTTCAGGGTTGGCTTTGGACCACTCGCCGACCGCGCGCACTTCCTCCACGAGGGTCTTGATCACCTGAGGATTTTTCTCTGCGTAAGGTTTGGTCGCGAGATAGAACTGGTGGTTGTCGACGATGCCTTTGCCGTCGCGCAGGGTGCGCGCTTGCAGCTGTTGCTCGGCGGCGGCCTGGTACGGGTCCCAGATCACCCAGGCGTCGACGCTGCCACGTTCGAATGCGGCGCGGGCATCGGCCGGCGGCAGGAACACGGTCTGGATGTCGGTGTATTTGAGGCCGGCATCTTCCAGCGCGCGCACCAGCAGGTAGTGGACGTTGGAGCCTTTGTTCAGGGCGACTTTCTTGCCTTTCAGATCCGCCACCGATTTGATCGGCGAGTCTTTCGGCACGAGGATCGCTTCGCTGTTCGGCGCGGGTGGCTCGTAAGCGACGTACAGCAGATCGGCGCCAGCGGCCTGGGCGAACACTGGCGGGGTTTCGCCAGTGACACCGAAGTCGATCGAGCCGACATTCAGGCCTTCAAGCAGTTGCGGGCCACCGGGGAATTCGGTCCATTGCACGTCGACGCCTTGAGCGGCCAGACGCTTTTCCAGGGTGCCTTTGGCTTTGAGCAGCACCAGCGTGCCGTATTTCTGATAACCGATCCGCAGCACGCCTTCATGGGTAGAAAGCGCTTGAGCTTGAGTGATGGCGCCGAAGGTGACAGCCGCAGCAAACAGAGCGACCAGACCACGACGCAAAAGTACAGTGCGCATAGCGCTCTCCTTTTTGCTGTTGGGTTGTGGCTGCACCTGCTTGCCCGTTGGCGGGCGAGTAAGGCCAGTACTTCAATTTCGATGAGGCTTAAATGCTCCAGCGAGCACTCAACAAACGTTCATTCAACAAGCCCGGCTCCAGCGGTTTCGGCCGGCGGGCCATGGCACTGACAAACTGGTCCAGCGCTTCATGCAGACGCTGCTCCAGCGCCGGCGCCAGTTGCGCCTGGGCACTGCCTTCGCCGTACGCGATCTGGCTGTCCTCGGCGAAAATGCCTTGCAGCATTTCCTGCGCTTTCAACGCCGACAGCACCGGTTTGAGGGCGTAATCGACCACCAGCATGTGGGCGATGCTGCCGCCGGTGGCCATCGGCAAAACAATCTTGTGGTTCAGGGCGCGCTCGGGCAGCAGGTCCAGCACGGTCTTCAGCGCGCCGGAAAACGACGCTTTGTAGACCGGGGTGGCAATCAGCAGACCGTCGGCGCTTTCAATCTGGGCCAGCAGGTCGAGCACCTTCGGGCTGTCGAAGCGGGCGTGGAGCAGGTCTTCGGCCGGGAAGTCCCTGACCTGATAACTCACCACTTCCACCCCCTGCTCCTGCAACCAGCGTTGCGAGCGCTCCAGCAACACTCCAGAGCGGGAGCGTTGGCTGGGACTGCCACCGAGCGAGACGACCAGCATTCAGACGATTCCTTGCGCGTTACAGGCGATTCGCAGGTTGCGATCTCGCTTCGATGGGGTGACCTTACCAGCTGATTTATATATCCATAAATCATATTTATTCATTTGGTTATGCATTTAAGCGATATAGGATTTGCTTTTCAGCGGGCAAAAAAACAGGCCGTGGAAACGGCCTGAAATCCCCTGCTTTGTAGTTCTGAATTCTGGATTGCCTGGACTGACGTCTTCGCGAGCAGGCTCGCTCCCACATTTGAAATGCAACCCCCTGTGGGAGCGAGCCTGCTCGCGAAAGCGCTGGCGGCTACACCGCAAATCTCACTGCCTTACTTGTTCGGCTGTGGCGTCAGGCGCAGATACGGTTTCACCGCACGATAGCCTTTCGGGAAGCGTCGCTTGATCTCGTCTTCATCCTTGAGCGACGGCACGATCACCACCTCTTCACCGTCCTGCCAGTTGGCGGGTGTAGCCACCTTGTAGTTGTCGGTGAGCTGCAACGAATCGATTACCCGCAAGATCTCGTGGAAGTTGCGCCCGGTGCTCGCCGGGTAGGTGATGGTCAGGCGGATCTTCTTGTTCGGATCAATCACGAACAGCGAACGCACGGTCAGCGTGTCGCTGGCGTTCGGGTGGATCAGGTCATAGAGATCGGAGACCTTGCGGTCGGCATCGGCCAGGATCGGGAAGTTGACGATCGTATTCTGGGTTTCGTTGATGTCCTCGATCCACTTGTGGTGCGAGTCCACCGGATCGACCGACAGCGCAATGGCTTTGACGCCGCGCTTGCTGAACTCATCCTTGAGCTTGGCGGTGAAACCCAGCTCGGTGGTGCACACCGGGGTGAAGTCGGCCGGGTGGGAGAACAGCACGCCCCAGCTATCGCCCAGCCACTCGTGGAAACGAATCTTGCCGGCGCTGGAATCCTGTTCGAAGTCGGGGGCGATGTCGCCGAGTCTGAGGCTCATGGTGCTGCTCCTGATGAGTTGTTGGAGAACTCAACTGTAGCTCGGGATTCGCCATCATGAAAAAGAATAAATAACTAGATATCTAGAACCCAAAGGAATATTAAACATCGTTCACTGGACGCTCGCCGGCATCGCGACGAACATCGCTCTCAAGGTTCGAGAAGGCCTTGAGTAGCTGCAAAGAGGGGAATTTCGGGAAGGGCTTACGGGGGTGAGTCTGACTCGAAAATGCAAAAGCCCCGCCCGGCACGGTGCCGGACGGGGCTTTTTTACATCAGCAGCTTGAACGCGCTATTACAGCAGCGGGATCGAGTAGCTGACGATCAGGCGGTTTTCGTCCTGGGAACGGGTGTTCGCCAGGTCGGTACGCCACATAGCGTTTTTCCAGGCTACGCCGAGGTTTTTCAGCGGGCCTTCAGGGATCACGTAACCAACGGTCAGGTCACGTTCCCACTCGGTTTTTTCGCCCAGCGGGGTGTCGATGTTGTTGCCACGCAGGTAGATCAGGTTGGCGGTCAGACCAGGAACGCCGATCTTGGCGAAATCGTAGCCGTAGCGAGCCTGCCAGGTACGCTCGCCAGCACGGGCGAACTTCTGGATCTGCATGTCGGTGATGGTGCTGTTGGACGAGCCGTCACCCTGGTTCAGCCAAGGGAAGTCGCTGTCGCCCTTGGTGTACTGGTAGCCGGCACCGAAGGTGTGACCTTCAACCGAGTACAGTGCCAGGTAGCTGTACAGGTCGTTGTCGACCTTGCCCTTGACGGTTTTGCCACCGTAGTAACCGCTGGTGTAGTAGGCAGAAGTATCGCCGTTGGCACCGTTGTCACGGCTGCGGTAGTAACGCAGGTCGCTTTTCAGTACGCCCGGGCCGATGCCCCAGTTGTGTACCAGACCCAGGAAGTTCTGCGAGTAGAAGTCTTTCAGCTCGCCGTAGTAGTAAGAAGCGGTCAGATCTTTGTTGATCTTGTAGTCAGCACCACCGTAGTAGAACTTGTTGCTGAACACGCCCTTGTCGTAGTTCGAACCAGCGTTCGCGCCGGCAATCGACATGTTCTCGTTGTTGCTGGAGTTACGACCTTTCACGGCCTCAACCTGACCGGCAGTCAGAGTCAGGTCCTTGAATTCGTTCGAGGTGATCGCTTCGCCCTGGAAAGTTTGCGGCAGCAGACGACCGTCGTTGTACTTGATGACCGGGTTGTTCGGCATCAGCGTACCGACCTTCAGCTCGGTCTGGGAGATCTTGACCTTGCCGGTCACGCCCAGGCTGGCGAAGTCATTCACAGCTCTGTTGCCGTTGCTTGGGAACACAGTGCCACCCGACGACGTACCAGCAGCGTTGCCGCTCTTGTCCGGGCTGGAATCCAGACGCACGCCGTACAGGCCGATCGCGTCAACACCGAACTGCACGGTGCCTTGGGTGTAACCCGAGATGAAACGCAGATCGAAGCCTTGGCCCCACTCTTCGTTCTTGTTCGGGCCAGTGCCGTCACGGTTGTCGGTGTTGATGTAGAAGTTGCGCAGGCCCAGAGTGGCCTTGCTGTCTTCGATGAAACCGGCGGCGCCTGCCTGCTGCGCCAAAACCCCTACGGCCACAGCCAGGGCCAAGGTGGACTTGTTCATGTAAAGCTCCTCTCGTTTCTAATTCTTGTGTTCCTGGTCCTGGTCGAATGCCCGGATCCGTAGGTTCGCGATTAGCGCCAGAGCGTGACTGACAAGTCAATCGTAACCTTGTGTGTCTACGACCAAGGTCTAATCGCAGTATTTGGGTCCCTGCACAGTACTGACTTTCCTGATAACCCCAAAAAGAATTATTTCATTCTTTTTTATATCATCTGAGTATATGGCCCAGTAGTGGCCACCTGCAGCGCAACACAGGATATCGGCTACTAAGCTAATTACTAAATGGTATTTGTTCGCCTATTTTTAGATCGATTAGCGTTGACGTTTCCAAATCACGTCAAACCCTATCCAAAAGGCGACGCCATCATGGCCAAACGGGCACTATCTAGTCAATTTGTTACAGTTTGTGTGTCGGTAATAATTTCTTTCTCCGCCCAAGCCGCCAACCTCACTGTTGGCTATCAAACCGGTATCGACCCGAGCAAAGTTCCTCAGGCTGATGGCACCTACGAGAAAACCATCGGCCAGCAGATCGACTGGCGACGCTTCAATAGTGGCCCGGAAGTTGTGACAGCCATTGCATCGGGCGATGTGCAGATCGGCAATCTTGGCTCCAGCCCTTTGGCAGCGGCTGCTTCGCGCAATCTGCCGATCGTCGCGTTCATTGTTTCAGCGCAGATCAATGCCGCCGAAGCCTTGGTGGTACGCAATGGCAGCGGGATCAACACCCCGCAGGATCTGGTCGGCAAGACCATCGCCACACCCTTTGTCTCCACCTCCCACTACAGCCTGCTCGGCGCACTCAAGCACTGGGGCCTGGACACCAGCAAAGTCAAAGTGGTGAACCTGCAGCCCGCGGAAATCGCCGCGGCGTGGAAGCGCGGCGACATTGACGGCGCGTTTGTCTGGTCGCCGGCATTGGGAGAAATCCGCAAGACCGGCAAGACCCTGACCGATGCTGCACAAGTCGGCCAATGGGGCGCGCCGACCTTTGAAGTCTGGGTCGCACGCAAGGACTACGCCGAGAAACATCCTGAGGTGGTGGCCAAATTTGCCAAGGTCACTCTAGACGCGTTTGCCGATTACGCCAGCCATAAAGACAGCTGGACGGCAGACTCGGAACCGGTGCAGAAAATCGCCAAACTGACCGGCGCCAATGCCGCAGACGTGCCGGAGTTGCTGGCCGGTTCGGCCTTCCCGGATGCCAAGGCGCAGCAAACTGACGCGCTGCTGGATGGCGGCACGGCGAAGGCGATTGGTGAAACGGCGAAGTTTTTGAAGGAACAGGGCAAGGTTGAGACGGTGCTGCCGGATTACTCGCCTTACGTGAGTGCAAAGTTTGTAACCGAAAACGATTGAATATGTGGTGAGGGGATTCATCCCCTCGCCACAAAAGTCCTCACATGCTGTCAGAGGGTCTTTTCGAAGATTTTCGAGTTGCGCTGATAGTTGTAAAGCGACGCCCGCGCCGCTGGCAGGCGCTCGACGCTGCTCGGCTCGAAACCGCGTTCGCGGAACCAGTGCGCGGTGCGAGTGGTGAGGACGAACAGGGTTTTCAGGCCTTGTGCCCGGGCCCGGGTTTCGATGCGTTCCAGCAACTCATCACCGCGACCGCCATGCCGGTACTCAGGGTTTACCGCCAGGCACGCCAGCTCGCCGGCATCCGAATCGGCAATCTGATACAGCGCCGCACAGGCGATGATCATGCCTTCACGCTCGACCACGCTGAACTGCTCGATCTCACGCTCCAGCACCTCACGCGAGCGACGCACCAGAATCCCCTGCTCTTCCAGCGGGCTGATCAAGTCGAGCAAACCGCCGACGTCTTCAATCGCCGCCTCGCGCACCCGTTCGAATTGCTCTTGCGCAACCAGCGTACCGCCACCGTCACGGGTAAACAGTTCGGTCAGCAGCGCGCCGTCTTCGGCATAGCTGACGATATGGCTGCGCGCGACACCGCCACGACAGGCCTCGGCGGCAGCATCCAACAGTTCTGCCTGATAGTTGCTGCTGCCCAGACGCTGCAGATGCGCCGGCACCTGTTGCGGACGCAGTTCGCGCACCAGTTTGCCGTTCTCGTCGATCAGACCGAGGTCGGCACCAAACAGCAGCAATTTGTCAGCGCCCAGGTCGATGGCGGCGCGGGTGGCGACGTCTTCGCAGGCCAGGTTGAAGATTTCACCGGTCGGCGAATAGCCCAACGGCGAGAGCAGCACGATCGAGCGCTCGTCGAGCAGACGATTGATGCCTTTGCGGTCGACCCGGCGCACCTCGCCGGTGTGGTGATAGTCGACACCTTCCAGCACGCCGATCGGCCGCGCCGTGACCAGGTTGCCGCTGGCTACCCGCAGGCGCGAGCCCTGCATTGGCGACGAGGCCATGTCCATCGACAGCCGCGCTTCGATGGCGATGCGCAACTGGCCAACCGCGTCGATCACGCACTCCAGCGTCGCCGCATCGGTGATGCGCATGCCGTGGTGGTAGTGCGGGGTCAGGCCACGGGCGGCGAGGCGGGTTTCAATCTGCGGGCGCGAACCATGGACCAGCACCAGACGCACGCCAAGGCTGTGCAACAGCACGAGGTCGTGGACGATGTTGCCGAAGTTCGGGTGCTCCACGCCGTCGCCGGGCAGCATGACGACGAAGGTGCAATCGCGGTGGGCATTGATGTAAGGGGACGCGTGACGAAGCCAATTGACGTATTCGGGCATGAACCTGGGCCTGTAATAAATAGCAGCCGGAAAAAGGGCGAAACGGAAAACGCACAGCGGGCTGATGGTTATCGTCGGAACAGGCTTGGCGACACGCGCGCTCTCCTCATGAATACGGGTTGGGGTGCTGGCAATTTACAGCGTTTGGTCAGGCAAAACACAGTCCTCCTGTGGGAGCGGGCTTGCTCGCGAAGGCGTCGTGTCAATCGACATGGATGGACCTGACACTCCGTCTTCGCGAGCAAGCCCGCTCCCACAGGGGGCATCATCGTTCGTCAGTCGTGAGGCAGTAATGTTCAATCAACTGCCGCAATAGCTGCACGGTAGGCTGCAAACGTGACATTTCAAGGTACTCGCCGGGCTGATGTGCACAGGCGATGTCGCCGGGGCCGAGCACGATGGTTTCGCAGCCAAGGCGCTGAAGATAAGGCGCTTCGGTGCCAAACGCTACTGCTTCGGCGCGGTGACCGGTGAGCTTTTCAGCGATGCGCACCAATTCGGCGTCTTCGGCCTGCTCAAACGACGGCACTTCCGGGAACAACGGTTTGTAATCGATCTTCACCTGATGCCGCTCGGCCACCGGATTGAGCTTGCGCAGAATCTCCGCACGCAGGACTTTGGGGTCCATGCCCGGCAACGGGCGCAGGTCAAACTCCAGCGAACACTGGCCGCAAATGCGGTTGGGGTTGTCACCGCCATGGATGCAGCCGAAGTTCATGGTCGGTTGCGGCACGCTGAATTGCGGGTTGTTGAACTCGCGCTGCCACAACAGGCGCAGGCCGCGCAGTTCGCCGATGGCGTCGTGCATCGCTTCGAGGGCGCTGTGGCCCAGGCGCGGATCCGACGAATGGCCGCTCTGCCCGAGAATGTCGATGCGCTCCATCATGATGCCTTTGTGCATGCGGATCGGCTTGAGCCCGGTCGGCTCGCCGATCACCGCCGCGCGCCCAATCGGACGACCGGCCTCGGCCAGCGCCCGGGCACCGGACATCGAGCTTTCTTCATCACAGGTGGCGAGGATCAGCAGCGGTTGCTTGAATGGCTGGTCAAGCAGTGGCCGCACGGCTTCGATGATCAGGGCAAAAAAGCCCTTCATGTCGCAACTGCCCAGCCCGACCCAGCGGCCGTCGACTTCGGTGAGCTTCAGCGGATCGGTCTGCCACAGCGCATCGTCATAAGGAACGGTATCGCTGTGCCCGGCCAGGACCAGGCCGCCGGGGCCGCTGCCGAAACTGGCGAGGAGGTTGAATTTACCGGGGCTGACCTGCTGGATATCGCAGCTGAAGCCCAGATCACCCAGCCAACCGGCGAGCAAATCGATCACCGCCCGGTTGGACTGATCCAGGCTCGGTTGGGTGCAACTGACCGACGGTGAGGCGATCAGTGCAGCGAACTGGTCTTGCATGGATGGCAAAGGCATCGCTGACTCCAACTCCCGATTTGAAGTCCATCATAGAGCCATCCGGCGCCAGGAATAAACCGCCGCAGGGCGTAGGACGTATCAGTCCTGTACACTGCACGGCCTTGGCAGCCACACATTCCCCCGGCTGCGCTCCCGATCCTGGATTTTCCGGCCATGCAGAAAGAAACCGAAATCAAACTCCGCGTCAGCCGCGAAACCCTCGCCGCCCTGCGCGAGCACCCGTTACTGAAAAAACGCAACAAAAATGGCTGGGAACGCCGTGAGTTGATGAACCAGTACTTCGACACCCCCGAGCGCGATCTGGCCCAGGCCAAAGTCGCCCTGCGTCTGCGCAAGGACGGTGACGAAGTGATTCAGACCCTCAAGACCCGCGGCCAGAGCGTTGCCGGCCTGTCCGAGCGTAACGAGTACGACTGGAAGTTGCCCAAAGCCAAGCTCGACGTGAAGAAACTCGACGGCGAATGCTGGCCCGAGTCGCTGGCCGAGCTCGACAAGAAAACCCTGAAGCCGATCTTCACCACCGACTTCGTCCGCGAGCGCGCCGAAATCGCCTGGGGCCGCGGCAAGGCCAAGGTGGTCATCGAAGCCGCACTGGACCTCGGCCACGTAGTGGTCGGCAAACAGAAAGAAGAAATCTGCGAGCTGGAACTGGAACTGCGTGAGGGTGAGCCGGCGGCACTGCTGGAACTGGCCGCTGAACTGGCCGAAACCCTGGCCCTGATGCCGTGCGACATCAGTAAGGCCGAACGCGGCTACCGTCTGTACGACGCCAACAGCTATTCGCTGAGCCTGCCAGCGCCGCAGCTGACGCCGGAAACCCAACTGGACGACGCCTTCGCCGCGCTCTGCTGGCACCTGCTCGGCAGCAGCCAGCGTCTGGCTGAACAATACCGTTTCAACGGCCACTGGCGCCTGCTGCTGGACTGGGTCGAGAACCTCGCGGAAATGCGCGCCCTGCTCAGCAGCCTCGGTCAGGCTGCACCGCGTCCTGCGACGCACGACTTGCGTGTGGCACTCGATGCATTGCTCGAAGACTGGCGCCCGCTGGTTCAGGTCGGCATCGAAGACGAAGACGTGCGCAAGGCGGCGCCGGAGCAGTTCCTCGAAGAACTGGAAGACCCGCGCTGGGGCCTGTTCTCGCTGACTGCGTCGCGCTGGCTGCTGGCCCGCACCTGGACCGCCGAGCGCAACACCCGTGGCAATCGTCAGGGCGCCGCGCAACTGCACAGCTGGTTGCCACGTCTGTTGGGCGAAGAGGCTACGTCCCTGCAATTGCAGCGTTATCAGCAGCAACCGGAAGATCTGGCCGAGCAACTGCCGCGCATCGAGCGCATCCAGGTCTGGCTGCACCACGCGCGCAACGTGCTGGAGATCCCGGAAATGGATCGCCTGTACGGCGAGCTGAACAAACTGGCGCAACTGGCCAACGAGCCGACGATCACTGACGAACTGCTCGATGCGCGCAAGCAGCAGGCGATTGCGGTTTACCAGAATCGTGCCTGGAAAATGCTGCTGCGCATGTAACACAGCTTTCGCGAGCAGGCTCGCGCCCACAGGGGATTGCATTCCAACGGTGGGAGCGCGCCGGCTCCGGGCGGCGATCCGACGAAGCGGCCTGCACAATCAACGCATGACTGGCAGGCTGGTTGTCGACTTGATCTCCGACAGCGCCACAATCGAGTTCACTTCCTGTATCCCCGGCACCAGCGACAGCTTCTCGAAGAAGAACCGCTCATACGCCTCGATGTCCGCCGCGACAATGCGCAACAGAAAATCCACCGCCCCCATCAGCACATAACACTCCAAAACCTCCGGAAAGCCACGAATCGCCTCGGTGAATTCGGTGAAGTTCGAACGCCCGTGGGCGTTGAGTTTGATCTCGGCGAAGATCTGCGTGTTCAGGCCGATCTTCTTGCGATCAAGCAAAGTCACCTGACCGCGAATGATCCCCTCCTCCTTCATCCGCTGAATCCGCCGCCAGCACGGCGACTGCGACAGGCCCACCTGTTCGGCGATCTGTGCGCTGGACAGCGAAGCGTCCTCTTGCAGCAGAGCGAGTATCCTGCGGTCGTAACTGTCCAGCTCGCTGTGCATAGAAAAACCTCAAATGCCAGATATTACGAATTGATCTTTTCGATCGCTCGCCAATAACACCGATTTTAGCCAAGAAATACCCGACACCGAATGTAAAAATTTCTCCAGTGATTTTGGAGACTTGCCATGCCGCACCTTGAAGCCGTGAACAGCACCCCGACCCGCGCCGACGTCTGGAACGTGAGCAATGCCCATTGCCTGGCGCAATATCAGATTCTTGCCGAGGCTGAACCGGATCTTTTGGTGCGGGTGCTGAATCTGTTTGCGCTGCAATTTCTGACGCCCGTCCAGGTCAACGCCGAGCGCCTGGACGATCTGCTGTCGATCGATATGACTATCGACGGACTGAGCTGGCATCGCGCCGAAGTGATTGCGGAAAAACTTCGTAACCTGATCAGCGTCTGCTCGGTGAACCTGCAAAACGCCGACGCGGCGTGGAATACGCCCGCGCAAGCGGCGGGCTGACAAATCCGGCAACGGCTTTGTCGGGTAGTGGCCCAACGGTCTGCGAGGCCACGACTATCCTTTGCGAACTGTCGTTCAAAAGGAGCCCGCATGTCCGTTCAACTTGCCACTCAGGACCGCTGGCTGGATCTCAACGATGTACTGCGTGAACTGGTCGCCCAGGGTTTCATCAGCCAGGACTCGGCGGAGCAGGCGCTCAACGCCCGCCGCCGCCACGCGACCCACGGCCAGCCACATCCGCTGGAGTTCATCGCCAGCCAGCAGCTGGACGACCTCAGCCGTCCGGGCAAACACCTGGACCTGGAAAGCCTGACCCTGTGGCTGGCCCAACAGGCCGGCCAGCCGTATCTGCGCATCGACCCGTTGAAGATCAACGTTGCCGCGATCACTCCGCTGATGTCTTACGCGTTTGCCCAGCGGCACAAGATCCTTGCCGTGGCGGTCGACCGCGATGCCGTGGTCGTCGCCAGCGCCCAGCCCTACGTCACCGGCTGGGAGGCCGACCTGACCCACGTGCTGAAGCTGCCGATCAAACGGGTGGTCGCCAACCCGGTGGACATCCAGCGCTTCAGCGTCGAGTTCTTCCGCCTCGCCAAATCGGTCAGCGGCGCCAACAGTGCCGACCAGCACAGCGGCAACCTCGGCAACTTCGAGCAACTGCTCAACCTCGGTGCCAGCGATCAGGAGCCGGACGCCAACGATGCGCACATCGTCAACATCGTCGACTGGCTGTTCCAGTACGCCTTCCAGCAGCGCGCCAGCGATATCCACATCGAACCGCGCCGCGAACAGGGCACGGTGCGTTTTCGCATCGACGGCGTGCTGCACAACGTCTATCAATTCCCGCCGCAGGTGACGATGGCGATCGTCAGCCGCCTGAAAAGCCTCGGGCGGATGAATGTCGCCGAGAAGCGCAAACCCCAGGACGGCCGGGTCAAGACCAAGACTCCGGACGGTGGCGAGGTCGAGTTGCGTCTGTCGACCCTGCCCACCGCGTTCGGCGAAAAAATGGTCATGCGGATTTTTGACCCGGAAGTGCTGCTCAAGGACTTCGATCAGTTGGGCTTCTCCGCCGACGACCTGCGCCGCTGGCAGGACATGACCCGTCAGCCCAACGGCATCATTCTGGTCACCGGGCCGACCGGTTCAGGCAAGACCACCACGCTCTACACCACGCTGAAGAAGCTGGCGACGCCGGAGATCAACCTCTGCACCATCGAAGACCCGATCGAAATGGTCGAGCCGGCGTTCAACCAGATGCAGGTGCAGCACAACATCGACCTGAGCTTCGCCGCCGGGGTACGCGCGTTGATGCGACAGGACCCGGACATCATCATGATCGGCGAGATCCGCGATCTGGAGACTGCCGAAATGGCGATTCAGGCCGCGCTCACCGGACACCTGGTGTTGTCGACCCTGCACACCAACGATGCGCCCAGCGCGATCAGCCGCCTGCTCGAACTAGGCGTGCCGCATTATCTGATCAAGGCCACGGTGCTCGGGGTCATGGCCCAGCGGCTGGTGCGCACTTTGTGCCCGCACTGCAAGGCGCCGCTGACGCTGGAAGAGGAAGGCTGGCAAACCCTGACCCGCCCGTGGCAAGCTCCCTTGCCGGGCAATGCGCAACGCGCGATCGGTTGCCTGGAGTGCCGCGACACCGGTTATCGCGGGCGCGCCGGGGTCTACGAAATCATGCAACTGAGCGACAGCCTCAAAGCACTCATCACCCCGGACACCGACCTCACCGCCATCCGCCGGCAAGCCTTCAAGGAAGGCATGCGCAGCCTGCGCCTGTCGGGTGCACAGAAGGTCGCGGCGGGGCTGACTACCCTTGAAGAAGTGCTGCGGGTCACACCGCAGAGCGAGCAGAAATAGGCCACGACGGAACCGGATCGGGGAAATCGCAATCCAACGCCGTAGTTAACCCCCCAGGAGTCACTCAATCATGCGTCTGAAACTTGCTGTCGCCACCCTTGCCTTGCTGTCCCTTCCCGTTGGTTCAGCGATGGCCGACAGCTTTTGGCGTAACGTCATTTCGTCCGGCGCCACCACCGGTTCGACCTACCTGACCTTCAAGGATCACAAGCTGATCGTTGCCGCGCAGGACGATGCCGGCAGCTTCGTCGCCAGCGACGGCGGCATCCGTGGGCCGTACCTGGAAGCAGCGATGCAGAAAGTCCGCGCCGACAACCCGGGCCTGCAGGCCACGGACATGGAACTGGCGAATGCGATTCTGGCGAAGAACGCGGTGGAAACCGAGTAAGCCTGGCGTCGATAAAAATGCCGCTCAGATGAGCGGCATTTTTTTGCCCGGAATGTCGAATTCACCACATCACCCTGTGGGAGCGAGCCTGCTCGCGAACACGGCGGGTCAGATACAGGTATGTCTTCTGACACGACGCCTTCGCGAGCAGGCTCGCTCCCACTCAACCTGGAAATCAGCGGTAATCATCCACCGGAACACACGCGCAAAACAGATTGCGATCCCCATAGACATTGTCGACCCGGTTCACCGCCGGCCAGTATTTATGCGCCTTGGTGTGCGCATCCGGGGTAACGCCCTGCTCGATGCTGTAAGGCCGCTCCCAGACCCCGGTAACATCCGCCAGCGTATGCGGAGCACGCTTGAGCGGATTGTCTTCCGCCGGCCAGTTGCCGTTCTGCACCTCGGTGATTTCCGCACGAATACTCAACATGGCGCCGATAAACCGGTCCAGCTCAGCCTTGGACTCGCTCTCGGTCGGCTCGACCATCAGCGTCCCCGGCACCGGGAATGACATGGTTGGCGCATGGAAGCCGTAGTCCATCAGACGCTTGGCGACGTCCTCTTCGCTGATCCCGGTCTGCGCCTTCAACGGCCGTAGATCGAGAATGCACTCATGGGCCACCCGTCCGTTGCGCCCGGTGTACAGCACCGGGAAAGCGCCGGATAAGTGTTGCGCCAGATAATTCGCCGCCAGGATCGCCACTTCGCTGGCGTCCGCCAATTGCGGCCCCATCATCGCGATGTACATCCAGCTGATCGGCAAAATGCTCGCGCTGCCCCACGGCGCCGCGCTGACCGCGCCGTTCTGCGGCAGCGGGCCGTCGATCGGCACCACCGGGTGATTGGCGACGAACGGCGCCAGATGCGCACGAATGCCGATCGGCCCCATGCCAGGCCCGCCGCCGCCATGCGGAATGCAAAAGGTCTTGTGCAGATTCATGTGTGACACGTCGGCGCCGATGTCCGCCGGCCGCGCCAGCCCGACCTGCGCATTGAGGTTGGCGCCGTCCATGTACACCTGCCCGCCGTGCTTGTGGATAACTTCGCAGATTTCGCTGATGCCTTCCTCGTACACGCCGTGGGTCGAAGGATAGGTCGCCATCAGGCACGACAACTTGTCCCCCGCCTCGGCAGCCTTGGTTTTCAGGTCATCCAGATCGACGTTGCCGGCCTCGTCGCACTCGACGATCACCACGCGCATCCCCGCCATCTGTGCCGAAGCCGGGTTGGTGCCATGGGCCGAAGACGGAATCAGGCAGATGTCCCGTGCGCCCTGATGCCGGCTCTCGTGATATTTGCGAATCGCCAGCAGCCCGGCGTACTCGCCCTGAGCGCCGGAGTTGGGCTGCATGCAGATCGCATCAAACCCGGTGATCGCGCACAACCAGCGCTCCAGCTCTTCGATCATCAAGGTGTAACCGACCGCCTGCTCCCGAGGCGCAAACGGGTGCAGGTTGGCGAACTGCGGCCAGGTGATCGGGATCATTTCGCTGGTGGCATTGAGTTTCATGGTGCAGGAGCCCAGCGGGATCATCGACTGGTTGAGCGCCAGGTCCTTGTTCTCCAGTTGCTTGAGGTAGCGCAGCATCTCGGTTTCGCTGTGATGCGCGTTGAACACCGGATGACGCAGGTAAGGCGTCTTGCGCTGGAGGGAGTCGGGGATGCCTGAAACCAGCGTTTCTGCATCCATTTCGTCGACGTTCAACCCATGATCGGCGCCGAGCAGCACATCGAACAGTTTCGCTACCGTGTTTTCATCGCAAGTCTCGTCGAGGCTCAAGCCCACTCGGCCCCGGCCAAGAATCCGCAGGTTGATCTGCGCAGCCTTGGCGCTGTCGATGATCGCGCTCTGCGCGCCACCCACGTCGAGGGTCAGGGTGTCGAAAAACTGCCCGTTGACCCGCTGGAGGCCATGGCGCTCCAGGCCCGTAGCCAGAATGCAGGTCAGCCGATGTACCCGCTGGGCGATCCGTTTCAAGCCTTCAGGCCCGTGATACACCGCGTAGAAACTGGCGATGTTGGCCAGCAGCACCTGCGCGGTACAGATGTTCGAATTGGCCTTCTCCCGGCGAATGTGTTGCTCGCGGGTTTGCAGGGCCATGCGCAACGCGACGTTGCCGCGAGCGTCCTTCGAGACGCCGATGATCCGCCCCGGGATCGCCCGTTTGTATTCGTCGCGGCTGGCAAAAAACGCCGCATGCGGGCCGCCGTAACCCATCGGCACACCAAAGCGCTGGGACGAACCGAACACCACGTCCGCGCCCAGTTCACCCGGCGGCGTCAGCAGCAACAGGCTCAGCAGGTCCGCCGCCACACAGGCCAGCGCCTGCTGCGCGTGCAGTTGATCGATGACCGGGCGCAGATCGCGGATCTCGCCGTGGGTGTCGGGATACTGCAGCAGTGCGCCAAACACCTGGTGCTGTTTCAGGTTATCCACAGCGTCGATGATCAGTTCAAAGCCGAAACCTTCGGCGCGGGTCTGCACCACGGAGATGGTCTGCGGATGACAGTTCTCGTCGACGAAAAACAGATTGCTCCTGGACTTCGCCACACGCTTGGCCAACGCCATGGCTTCCGCCGCAGCGGTGGCTTCGTCGAGCAACGAGGCGTTGGCCAGTTCAAGCCCGGTGAGGTCGATGGTCAGTTGCTGAAAATTCAGCAACGCTTCAAGACGGCCCTGGGCGATCTCCGGTTGGTACGGGGTGTACGCGGTGTACCAGCCGGGATTTTCCAGCACGTTGCGCAGGATGACCGTCGGCGTCAGCGTGCCGTGGTAGCCCATGCCGATCAGACTGGTCCACACCTGGTTCTGCTCGGCATAACCGCGCAGCCTGGCCAGCGCCGCCTGTTCGTCGAGGGCCGGCGGCAAATCCAGCGCCCGGTTCAGGCGAATGCCCGGCGGCACCGTCTGCTCGATCAGTTCGACCCGGCTGCCGAGACCGAGGCTGTCGAGCATCGCCTGCTGTTCGGCAGCGTCGGGCCCCAAATGGCGGCGCAGGAAGGCTTCAGGGTCGCGTAACTGGCTCAAGGATGGCAACTGGGACATGACGGGCTCTCTCTTGACTGGCGCTCGGCGTCAACACGGTCAAACCAGCATAGCAGCCGATACCGACGCGCACGGCTTGGCGGCACAGGGCGTTCCGGGGCATGCTGTAGCGCCTGCATCAGGCGTCCAACTTTCGGATGATCGAATCCTCATGAGCCAACTGCCGTTCCTGCCGTTTTCCAAACCTGTCATTGATGAAGCCACGATTGCCGCCGTCGGCGATGTGCTGCGCTCCGGCTGGATCACCAGCGGGCCGAAGGTCCAGGCCTTCGAAGCACAGCTGTCGGAATACTTCGGCGGGCGCCCGGTGCGCACGTTCAACTCCGGCACCTGCACCATGGAAATCGCCCTGCGCATCGCCGGCATCGGGCCGGGTGATGAAGTGATCACCACGCCGATCTCCTGGGTCGCCACTGCCAACGTGATTCTGGAAGTCGGCGCCACGCCGGTGTTTGCTGACATCGACCCGGTGACCCGCAACATCGACCTGGACCAGCTGGAAGCGGCGATCACCCCGCGCACCAAAGCGGTGATTCCGGTGTACCTCGCCGGCTTGCCAGTAGACATGGATCGGCTGTACGCCATTGCCCGCCAACATAATCTGCGCATTGTCGAAGACGCCGCCCAGGCGCTGGGTTCGAGCTGGAAGGGTCAGCGCATCGGCGCCACCGGCGATTTCGTGTCGTTCAGCTTTCAGGCCAACAAGAACGTGACCTGCTCCGAGGGCGGCTGCCTGGTGCTGAACACCCCGGAAGAAGCGCGGCTGGCGGAGAAGTATCGTCTGCAAGGCGTGACCCGCAACGGCTTCGACGGCCTCGACGTCGATGTGCTCGGCGGCAAATTCAACATGACCGACGTCGCCGCGACCATCGGCCTGGGACAGTTTGCCCACATCGAGACGCTGACCGCCCATCGCCAAGAACTGGCCCGTCACTACTTCACATGTTTTGGCGATGACTTTGAAGCGACCTATGGCGCCCAGCTGCCACCAGCGGATTTCACCCACAGCAACTGGCACCTGTTCCAGCTGGTGCTGCCAGAGCGCAAGGACGGCTTGCCGGCACGGGCCACGTTCATGGAGCAGATGCAGGCCAAGGGCATCGGCATCGGTTACCACTACCCGCCGATCCACTTGCTCAGCCTGTACCGCGAGCGCGGTTTCCAGGAAGGCATGCTGCCGGTGGCCGAGCGCGTCGGGCGACTGATTGTGTCGTTGCCGATGTTCACTACCATGACCAAGGATGACGTCGAGCGTTCGGTGGCGGCGGTGAAAGCGGTGTTGCGCGACGCCTGATCGGCGTCCACAAAAAAGCCCCGACAGGTCGGGGCTTTGCGGTGTAGCGGGCACTTACTCGCCGATGGCAGCCTTGTAGGCGGCGGCGTCGAGCAGATTGTCCAGCTCGGCCTTGTCGCTTGGCTTGAGCTTGAAGATCCATGCGCCGTACGGGTCGTTGTTCAGGTCTTCCGGCGCATCGGCCAGCGCTTCGTTGATTGCGATCACTTCACCGCTGATCGGCGAGTAGATGTCGGACGCCGCTTTCACGGACTCGACCACACCGGCCGCTTCACCGGCTTCGAACACCTTGCCCACTTCAGTCAACTCAACGAACACCACATCGCCCAGCGCTTCCTGCGCGTGATCGCTGATGCCCACGGTAACGGTGCCGTCAGCTTCCAGACGTGCCCACTCATGACTTTCGGCAAAACGCAGTTCAGCGGGGATATTGCTCATGCTCGGTGTCCTCAAGAAAATTGTCAGCGGTCATGCCCGCCGGAAAAGGTTAGATCAAGGTTTTGCCATGGCGCACGAAGGTCGGCTTGACCACTCGTACCGGATACCACTTGCCACGGATTTCCACTTCGGCGCGGTCGGCTGTGGCCATCGGTACACGCGCCAGGGCAATCGATTTGCTTAGCGTAGGAGAGAAACTACCACTGGTGATCTCCCCTTCGCCAACATCGGCGATACGAACCACCTGATGAGCACGTAAAACACCGCGCTCCTCAAGCACCAGGCCCACCAGTTTGTGCGCAACACCGGCGGCTTTTTCCGCTTCCAGCGCTGCACGACCGATAAACTGCCGCGAGGCCGGTTCCCAGGCAATGCTCCAGGCCATATTGGACGCCAGCGGCGAGACATCCTGATGAATGTCCTGGCCGTAGAGGTTCATCCCGGCTTCCACCCGCAACGTGTCACGGGCGCCGAGGCCGATCGGCGAAATGCCGGCGCCCACCAGATCGTTGAAGAACCCCGGGGCCTGATCGGCCGGCAGAGCGATTTCCAGACCGTCCTCTCCGGTGTAACCGGTGCGCGCAATGAACCAGTCGCCATCGACTTCGGCTTCGAACGGTTTGAGGTGCTGGATCAGTGCAGCGCGGGACTGGGTCACCAGTTCGGCAATCTTGTGCCGGGCCTGCGGGCCTTGGATGGCGAGCATCGCCAGCTCGGAGCGCTCGTGCAATTGCACGTCGAACCCGGCCAGTTGCGCCTGCATCCACGCCAGATCCTGATCGCGGGTGGAGGCGTTGAACACCAGCCGATAACGGTCTTCGAGGCGATAGACGATCATGTCGTCGACGATGCCGCCGCGCTCGTTGAGCATGGTGCTGTAGAGCGCGCGGCCGGGGCGGTGCAGGCGCTCGACGTCATTGGCCAGCAAATGCTGCAGCCAGGCCTTGGCCTGGGCACCGGTGACATCGATCACGGTCATGTGGGAAACATCGAATACCCCGCAATCGCGGCGCACCTCGTGGTGCTCCTCGACCTGCGAGCCGTAATGCAGTGGCATGTCCCAACCGCCAAAATCGACCATTTTCGCGCCGAGGGCGAGATGCAGGTCATACAGAGGCGTACGCTGTCCCATGGGTTTCTCCTTCCGGGCGTGGCGAAGGTGCGGGCAGCCGCTGTACGGGGTGAAAGCCGCGAAATAGAAGGCTTTCAGCCGATTTCAGCGAACGGGTCTGTCAGACGAACCGCACCGAATGCCGCGCATTGTAGCCGCATGATTCAGGACTCACTACTAAGTGTTTCGATGCGCCGAGCGGCGGATCAGGCCGATGACCGGCAATAAACCGACCAACACCAGGGTCAACGCCGGCAACGACGCACGCGCCCACTCGCCCTCGCTGGTCATTTCAAAGATCCGCACCGCCAGCGTGTCCCAGCCAAACGGGCGCATCAACAGGGTCGCGGGCATTTCCTTGAGCACATCGACGAACACCAGCAACGCGGCGCTCAGCGTGCCGGGCAACAACAACGGCAGATACACTTTGAAAAACAGTCGCGGCCCACTGACACCCAGGCTCCGTGCCGCTTCAGGCAAAGATGGCCGTATACGCGCCAGACTGTTTTCCAGCGGCCCGTAGGCCACGGCAATGAAGCGCACCAGATAGGCCATCAACAACGCCGCCAGACTGCCCAGCAGCAGCGGCTTGCCGGCGCCCCCGAGCCAGCCCGAAAGCGGAATCACCAGTTCGCGGTCGAGGTAGCTGAAGGCGAGCATGATCGACACCGCCAAGACGGAACCCGGCAGCGCATAACCGAGATTGGCCAGGCTGACGCCGGAACGGATCGCCCGGGTCGGCGCCAGTCGTCGGGCAAACGCCAGCAGCAGCGCGACGCTGACGGTAATCAGCGCCGCCATGCCGCCCAGATACAAGGTGTGCAGGATCAGCCCGGTGTAGCGTTCATCCAGATCGAAACGGCCGCGCTGCCAGAACCAGACGATCAGTTGCAGCAGCGGAATGACGAAGGCGCAGGCGAACACCAATCCACACCAGCTCGTCGCCGCGAAGGCCTTGAGTCCACGCAAGTGATACAGCGCTTTCACCCGTGGCCGCTCGTTGCTCGCCCGGTTGGCGCCGCGCGCACGCCTCTCGCCGTAGAGCACCAGCATCACCACCAGCAACAACAGGCTCGCCAGTTGTGCCGCGCTGGACAGACTGAAGAAGCCGTACCAGGTCTTGTAGATCGCGGTGGTGAAGGTGTCGAAGTTGAACACCGATACCGCCCCGAAATCGGCCAGGGTTTCCATCAGCGCCAGCGCCACACCGGCGCCAATCGCCGGACGCGCCATTGGCAACGCCACTCGCCAGAAAGCCTGCCAGGGCGATTGGCCGAGCACCCGCGCAGCTTCCATCAGGCCTTTGCCTTGCGCAAGAAATGCGGTGCGCGCCAGCAGATAGACGTAGGGATAAAACACCAGCACCAGCACCACAATCACCCCGCCTGTGGAGCGCACTCGCGGCAGGCGCAAACCGCTGCCGAACCACTCACGCAGCAGGGTTTGCACGGGACCGGCGAAGTCCAGCAGACCGACGAAGACGAACGCCAGCACATAGGCAGGAATGGCAAATGGCAGCATCAGCGCCCAGTCGAGCCAGCGACGGCCGGGAAACTCGCAGAGGCTGGTAAGCCACGCCAGACTGACACCGAGCAGCGTCACGCCGACGCCCACGCCAAGCACCAGCGTCAGAGTGTTGCCCAGCAGGCGCGGCATCTGGGTTTCCCACAGGTGCGACCAGATCTGCTGATCGATGGTTTGCCACGACAACAGCAGAACACTCAGAGGCAACAGCACCAGCGCAGCGATGGCGCAGACGATGGGGTACCAGCGGCGTTGAGCGGGGTGGGCCACTTTTGAATCTCTGGAGGGATTGGGGTGATCTTGGATTGAGTATTTCAGGTTGGGATTGTTGCCCTCTCCCTGGCCCTCTCCATGAGGAGAGGGCTGGATCTTGAAGCAGACGAACCTATCGGAAGAGACTCAGTTCCAGCCCGCCCGATCCATCATCCGGATCGCCTCAGCCTGGCGTTTGCCCGCCACTTCCACCGGCAAGGTGTCGGCAATGAACTTGCCCCACGCTGCCACTTCCTCGGAAGGTTTCACCGCCGGGTTGGCCGGGAATTCCTGGTTCACGTCGGCGAAGATCTTCTGCGCCTCCGGCGTGGTCATCCACTCCACCAGCGCCTTGGCCGCTTCCGGGTGCGGCGCATGTTTGGTCAGGCCGATGCCCGACAGGTTCACGTGCACGCCGCGATCGGCCTGATTCGGCCAGAACAGTTTCACCGGCAGCTCCGGTTTCTGCTTGTGCAGGCGACCGTAGTAGTAGGTGTTGACGATGCCGACATCACACTGACCGGCGTTGATCGCCTCCAGCACCGCAACGTCGTCGGAGAACACGTCGGTAGACAGGTTGTTGACCCAGCCCTTGAGGATCTTCTCGGTCTTCTCGGCGCCGTGCACCTCGATCATGGTCGCGGTCAGCGACTGGTTGTAGACCTTCTTCGCCGTGCGCAGGCACAGGCGCCCTTCCCAGTTCTTGTCGGCCAGCGCTTCGTAGGTGGTCAACTCGCCCGGTTTCACGCGCTCGGTGGAATAGGCGATGGTCCGCGCGCGCAGGCTCAGGCCAGTCCAGGCGTGGGTCGAGGAGCGATATTGAAGAGGAATGTTGGCGTCGATGGTCTTCGAGGTGAACGGCTGCAGGATGCCCATCTGCTCGGCTTGCCAGAGGTTGCCGGCATCGACGGTGAGCAGCAGGTCGGCGGTGGCGTTTTCACCTTCGGCCTTGATGCGCTGCATCAGCGGCGCTTCCTTGTCGGTGATGAACTTGATCTTCACCCCGGTTTTCGCGGTGTAGGCGTCGAACACCGGCTTGATCAGTTCATCGATACGCGAGGAGTAGACCACCACCTCGTCGGCGGCCTGGGCGGTGGTGCTGCCGATCAGGGTCAGGGCCAGTGCGGTCAGGAGACGCTTGGGTGCCAACATGGGAGTGATCTCTGGGTCGGAAAATGTGGGCCAAATGATAAGGACTCACATTTACCACCTCAATCGAACTCTTTTCCAAGGAGTTACCAGATGTTGCACAGCTCCGAAACTGCGGTGAATGGACTGACGCCATCGTGAGCAGGCTCACCCCTACAGTCGGAATGCGTTCCCATGCAGGAGTGAGCCTGCTCGCGAGGAGGTCATCAGCCTCAATGAAGATGTCAGGGTTTGGCGAGCGTCGGAAGGTCGCCTGTAAGGCCAAGTGCTTCACGAACAAAGAGAGCCTTGGCCTCCGGCATCTGCTCCACCAGCTTCAACCCGGCATTGCGCAGCCAGCGCACCGGCAATGGGTCCGCCTGGAACAAACGCTCGAAGCCCTCCATCGCCGCCATCAGCGCCAGGTTGTGCGGCATGCGCCGACGTTCATAGCGGCTCAGCACCTTCACGTCCGCCAGTCGCTCGCCGCGCTCGGCTGCCTGCAACAGCACTTCAGCCAGCACCGCCGCATCGAGGAACCCCAGGTTCACGCCCTGCCCGGCCAACGGGTGAATGGTGTGTGCCGCATCGCCGATCAACGCCAGGCCCTCGGCCACGTAGCGTTTGGCATGCCGTTGACGCAGCGGCACGCACAGTCGCGGGTCGGCACTGATGACGTCGCCAAGACAGCCTTCGAACGCACGCTCCAGCTCACGGCAGAACGCGGTTTCATCCAGCGCCATCAGGCGTTCGGCTTCACTCGGCGTGGTCGACCAGACGATCGAGCACCAGTCCTGCTGCCCGTCACGCTCCAGCGGCAAAAACGCCAGCGGCCCGTGATCGGTGAAACGCTGCCACGCGGTCATCCGATGCGGCTTGCTGCTGCGCACGCTGGTGACGATGGCGTGGTGCAGGTAATCCCACTCGCGGGTGGCGACACCGGTCAGGCGACGCACCGCCGAGTTCGCACCGTCCGCAGCGATCACCAGCGGCGCGCGCAACTGACGACCATCCGCCAGGGTCAGCAGCCAGTCGTCACCGGAGCGACGCATCTGCTCAAGCCGCGCATTGGCCAGCATGCCCAGATCGCAGTCGTGCAAACGATCGAGTAAGGCGTCCTGCACGACACGGTTTTCGACGATATGCCCCAGCACCTCGGCGTGCACACTGCTCGCCGAGAAATGAATCTGTCCGGTGCCGCTGCCGTCCCACACATGCATGTCGGTGTACGGGCTGCTGCGGCGCTTGGCGATGCCGTCCCACACGCCGAGGCGTTCGAGAATCCGCTGGCTGGCCGCCGACAAGGCGCTCACCCGTGGCTCGAACGGCGCGGCGGCATCGAACGGTTTGACGCTCAGCGGGCTGCCGTCGAGCAGCAGGACTTCGAGCCCGCTGTCCTGCAACGCCAACGCGAGGGCGCTGCCGACCATTCCGGCTCCGACAATCAGCAGATCTGCGCGCATTTCCATGCTTTAAGCCTGTCTCGCTTGCGGCTTGAGCCGCACGTAAAGGGTTTTTCCGACCCGCGCCACGAGGTTTCCGGCGCCGTCATGAATGTCGACCTGCAGCTGCGGCAGGTATTTCTCGCCGTTGGCGGTCTGCCGACGGATCTCGTCGAGCAGGGTGTCGTCGATGTTGAACCGGGCGAACACCGGACCTTTGCCCGGCGCAATGAAATCGATATCGGCCGCCTTGTCCCAGACGATGTACCGCGAACCGAGGTTTTCCATGAGCATCAGCATGAAGAACGGATCGACCATCGAATACAGACTGCCGCCGAACTGGGTACCGACATAGTTGCGGTTGTACCAACCCAGGCCCATCGACACCTGCACGTCGCGAAAGTCATCGCTGATGTGTCGTACCCGCACGCCGGCACCCAGGTATGGCGGGTAGAACGTCATCACCCAGCGCATCAGTCGCGCCTTGCCGAATTTCGCGGTCAACCACTTAAGCATCCGGGCGTGTTCCCAGCCCCATGGCCTGACGGGCGAACCAGCGCTTGGCCGGTGGCAGCAGATCGAGGCCGAGCAAGCCGATGTTGCGGCCCAGCGAGACCAGCGGCTGGGTGCTGCCGAACAGCCGTGTGACCTGATCGGAGAAGCCCACGGTAAGGTCCTGATCCAGACGCTGACGCTCGCGATACGCTTGCAAGGTAGCGAAGTCGCCCAGCGGTTTGTCACTGGCGAGCAACGCCGCGGCCAAGGCATCGGCGTCGCGCAGCGACAGGTTGAAACCCTGCCCGGCAATCGGGTGCAGGCTGTGCGCGGCGTTGCCGAGCACGGCCAGATGCGAGCGCACTTGCTCCTCGGCCTCGACCAGCGTCAGCGGATACAGATGCCGCGCCCCAACCTGTTTCAAGGTGCCGAGACGGTAGCCGAACACGCCTTGCAGTTCGCTGAGGAAATCGCGTTCGCTGAGGTCGGCCAGGCGTTGCGCGTCCATCCCCAGGCGGGTCCAGACCAGCGCGCAGCGGTTGTCCGGCAGCGGCAGCAGCGCCATCGGCCCTTCGTCGGTGAAGCGCTCGAAGGCCATGCCGTTGTGCGCTTCGCTCGGGGTGATGTTGGCGATCAGCGCACTCTGGTTGTACGGACGCTTGCGCACGTTGATGCCCAACTGCTCGCGCAGACCGGAGCGGCCGCCATCGGCGAGTACCGCCAGATCACACTCGATGGTGGTTTCATCATTGAGGGTCAGGCGGTAGCCATCGGGCAGCGGCTCCATGCGCGTGACTTCCGCGGGGCAGCGCCAGCTGATCACCTCTTTATCGAGGTGCTGCCACAGGCACTGGCCAAGCCAGGCGTTTTCCACCACGTAACCCAGGGCCGGTACGCCCTCTTCCATCGCCGAAAGACGGGCGGTGGAGAAGCGGCCACGGTCGGACACGTGAATCTGTTTGATCGGCTCGGCGCGGCGGGAAATCTCCTGCCACACACCCAGCCGTTGATAAATCTGCCGCGAACCGAAGGACAGCGCCGACGAGCGGGCGTCGTAGCTCGGCTGCCAGCTGTCACCGGGGGCGAACGGCTCGATCAGCACGATTTTCCAGCCGCAAGCCTTGGCCCCGGCCTGCAGGGCCAACGCCAGACTGGCGCCGACCAGGCCGCCACCGATGATTGCCAGATTGACTCGACTCATGCCGCGTGTGTCCGTGCTTGCGCCATCAGCGCTTCGATCTCGGCGACGGTTTTCGGTACGCCGCTGGTCAGGATTTCACAACCGCTCTTGGTCACTACCACGTCATCCTCGATGCGCACGCCAATGCCGCGCCATTTCTTCGCTACGTTCTGGTTGTCCGGGGCGATGTAGATGCCCGGCTCCACGGTCAGCGCCATGCCGACCTCCAGTACGCGCCATTCGCCGCCGACCTTGTATTCGCCGACGTCGTGTACATCCATGCCCAGCCAGTGGCCGGCACGGTGCATGTAAAACGCTTTATAGGCTTCGGTCGCGATCAGCTCGTCGACCTCGCCTTGCAGGATCCCGAGCTTGACCAGACCGGTGGTAATAACCCTGACCGTGGCTTCGTGCGCCTGATTCCAGTTTTTGTTCGGGGCGATTTCGGCAAAGGCGGCTTCCTGCGAGGCCAGCACCAACTCGTAAATCGCTTTCTGCTCGGCGGAAAACTTGCCGTTGACCGGCCAGGTGCGGGTGATGTCGCTGGCGTAGCAATCGATCTCGCAACCGGCGTCGATCAACACCAGGTCGCCGTCCTTGAGCAGCGCGTCATTCTGCTGGTAATGCAGGATGCAGCTGTTGCGCCCCGCCGCGACGATCGAACCATAGGCCGGCATCTTCGCCCCGCCCTTGCGGAATTCGTAATCGAGCTCGGCTTCGAGGCTGTACTCGTGGAGCCCGGCCCGACTGGCCTGCATCGCGCGGATATGAGCCTGAGCAGAAATCCGTGCGGCTTCGCGCATCACCTTCACTTCTGCCGCCGATTTATACAGACGCATATCGTGCAACAGGTGATCCAGGGCAACGAATTCGTTCGGTGGCTGAGCGCCGAGGTGCGCCTTGGAGCGGATCACGTTGATCCAGTCCATCAGGTGCCGATCGAATTCCGGGTTGCTGCCCATCGCCGAATACACCCGGTCGCGGCCTTCGATCAGGCCTGGCAGGATGTCGTCGATATCGGTAATGGGGAACGCGTCATCGGCGCCGTAATCACGGATCGCACCTTCCTGCCCTGCACGCAGGCCGTCCCACAATTCGCGTTCGGCATTACGTTCACGGCAGAACAGCACGTACTCACCATGCTCGCGCCCCGGCATCAACACGATGACGGCTTGTGGCTCGGGGAATCCGCTGAGGTACTGGAAGTCGCTGTCCTGACGGTAGACGTGCTCGACGTCGCGGTTGCGGATCGCTACCGCGGCGGCGGGCAGGATCGCGATGCTGTTGGGTTCCATCTGCGCCATCAGGGCCTTGCGGCGACGGCTGTATTCCGCTTTGGGGATATGGGTCATGGGCAGATGGCTTTCCCTGGCACGCGATTAATGCAGCGACGGCTTGGCGGCTGGCGGCACGTCGGCTTTCTTGGTTTCCGAGAACAGCAGCAGCGGCGCGACGCGCAGGTACTCCATGACTTCCATGTAGTCGGATTCGCCGTCTTCGGATTCTTCCAGGGCATCTTGCACCTGAGAGATGGCCGCAAGGTCTTGCAACACTTCGGTGGCTTCAGTGCTGAGCATACTGCTGTCGCGGCAGTTCAGGCCGAAACCGCTGAGGAAGCCCTGGCACCATTGGCCCAGCGCAGCGGCGCGGTCAGCCAGCGGCGCGTCATCGGTCGGCAGCAGCAGAACGACAGTGACGTCGTCACCGGTCAGCTCGCCCTTGACCATCTCTTGCAGGCCGATCAGGGCGTTACGGACATTGTCCTGGATGTCGCCTTCGAGCAGTTCGGCGGCGTCGATCAACCAGCCTTCGTTATCGAAGCCGGCGCCGGCGCAACTGCGGCCGAGCAGCAGGCCATGCAGTTCGGCAGGCGAGACGTTGTGGCCGCTGGCAGTCAGCAGGGTGGCAAAGGCTTGGTACGGGGAATTCGCAATGGTCATGGGCAGCTAGGCGCCAGACGGCGCTATGTCTAGAATGAAGGCCTTGTATCCTACATCGACAGACTCGCCAAGACTATTAAAGGCTGTCCGCCCGCTATCCCATCAGACAGACTCCGACTCAGTGGACACAATGGAAGACACCGACCTGCAAGCGCTGATGGCCAGACTCGAACTGCTGATTAGTCGAGTGGAGCAACTTAAGAGTCAAAACGCACTCTTACTAGCTCAGGAAAAGACCTGGCGCGAGGAACGCGCTCACCTCATTGAAAAAAACGAAATCGCCCGGCGTAAGGTCGAATCGATGATTTCGCGCCTCAAGGCCCTGGAGCAAGACTCATGAGTTCAAGCAATAGCGTTACCGTGCAGATCCTCGACAAAGAATATTCGATCATCTGCCCGCAGGAAGAACGCAGCAATCTGGTCAGTGCCGCACGCTATCTGGACGGCAAGATGCGCGAGATTCGCAGCAGCGGCAAAGTCATCGGTGCCGACCGTATCGCCGTGATGGCCGCGCTGAACATCACCCATGACCTCTTGCACAAAGAAGAGCGCCCGGACATCCAGGCCAGCGGCTCGACCCGTGAACAGGTGCGCGACTTGCTCGATCGTGTCGATCTGGTGCTGGCCACCGATCCGGACGTCACCAAGGGCTGATTCGCCAGGCCGCTTGAGGTATACTCGCGGCACTCCCTGGGGTGCTTGCCAGTTGACGATGTCCCTGAGCCGATTCGCACTACCCTGGAGGTTGCACGTTGGGCTGGTGTGCATGTCCGCCAGACGGAAAGCCTTAAAGTCTACTGCATCCTCCACCTTGAACTTTCGGGTTCAAGGGCTAAGTTGACAGCGGTTCATCCGGGGAGCCTGATTCGAATCCGATGCCGGTTTTTGCCGGCATCGGATTTTTTATGCGTGCGTTTTCGCCCTCACCTGCCGAAGCCGAACCATGACCGAACCTGCGCTGCTGCCCCGCCCGCAACTCCGTCGCCTGCTACGCAAGGCGCGCCGCGCGCTGACGCCGAGCGAGCAACGTCAGGCCGCCAAAGGCCTGTTCCGCCAACTGGCACAAGACCCGCACTTCCGCCGGGCAAAACACATTTCTCTGTATCTGCCCACCGACGGTGAAATCGACCCGCGCCTGCTGCTGCGCGAAGCCCAGCGTCGCGGCAAGGCGACCTACCTGCCGGTGCTCAGCGCCTGGCCGCGAACCAAAATGGTCTTCCAGCGCATTCGCCCCGCCGACAAGCTCAAGCCCAATCGCTTCCGCATTCTCGAACCGCGCGCCAACCTGGCCCGCCAACGCAAGATCTGGACGCTGGATCTGGTGTTGCTGCCACTGGTGGGGTTTGACGATGTCGGCGGACGCCTGGGGATGGGCGGTGGTTTCTACGACCGCAGCCTGGCGTACCTGGCCCGGCGCAAAAACTGGCGCAAGCCGACACTGTTGGGACTGGCCCATGAATGTCAGAAGGTCGGACGCCTGGCGCAGGCAAGCTGGGATGTACCGTTGCAGGGCACGGTGACGGACAAGGCGTGGTATTTCGCAGACTAGACGCCGCGCAGATCAGCGGCGTCGGGGAGGCCGTTTCAGCGCTTGAAGGCGGTCGACTGCTGAACCTGTTGCGCGACTTCAACTGGAGCATCGGTCTTGCTTGTCCACAGACTTTGCGCATAACCGGTGGTCACGACGCCCAGGCCGAACAAAATAACCAAAGTCCATAGCAAATCCGGTTTGCGTTTCATCGATTGCCCCCCTCAAGGCACATCATCACGATGACAGCAGCGGTTTCCGTTCGTAGGCCGTGCAGCAGCGTCAAGCTTTAAAGGCCGGCATTTTGCGACAACGTGAACCCGGGCGCAAACGCTGACGTCAACCGACCGTCGGTTTGTCATAAAATTGCCCGACAACCTGCCCAATGACCGCTTGAGGAGCAAAAGACATGGCCTACTGGCTGATGAAATCCGAGCCCGACGAACTCTCGATCAAAGGTCTGGAGAAACTTGGCACAGCGCGCTGGGACGGGGTTCGCAACTATCAGGCACGCAATTTCCTGCGGGCGATGGCGGTGGGGGATGAGTTCTTTTTCTACCATTCCAGCTGCCCGGAGCCGGGAATTGCCGGAATCGGCAGAATTATCGAGGCGGCGTACCCGGATCCCACCGCACTGGAGCCGGAGAGTCATTACTTCGATCCGAAGGCTACCCCGGAGAAAAACGCCTGGAGCGCGATTGATGTCGAGCACGTCGAGACGTTTGTGCGGGTGTTGAAGCTGGATTATCTGAAGCAGCAGACGGCGCTGGCGGAAATGCCATTGGTGCAGAAGGGTTCGCGGCTGTCGGTGATGCCGGTAACGGCAGAGCAGTGGGCGGCAGTGATCGCGCTCAAACCCTGATTCATTGGGCGACTGATCAATTGCTTTCGCGAGCAAGCCCGCTCCTACAGGGTGACGCGGTGATCACATATTTATGTGCCACCGCAAAACACTGTGGGCGCGGGCTTGCTCGCGAAAAGGACAGCCCGGACAACAAAGGGCTTACTGAATGATCAGGTTGTTGAACAACAGATCCTCAACCACCGGCTTGCCGGTTTCGTCATTCATGACTTGCTGAGTCTGCTTCAGGGCTTCCTGACGCAGCTTTTCCTTGCCTTCGATGCTGCTCATCGCCTCGGCAGTCTGCTGGGTGAACAGCGCCACCAGCTGATTGCGGATCAGCGGCTCGTTGGCCTTGACCAGCTTGGTCGCCTCGTCACCGGTCACACGCAGCGCCACGTCGGCCTTGTAAACCTTGAGCTTGGGCGTGCCGTCCAGCCCGTAGTTGCCCACGAACGGCGGGCTAAGAGTGATGTAGTTGACCTTCGGCGCCTCGCCTTCTTTGGCTTCTTCGGCCAGCGCTGCCACAGGCAGAGACAGGGCCAGCAACAACATGATCCACGCTTTCACAATTCGCTCCTTATCCGGTTTGCGGCCTAGCATAACGACCCGCCGCACAAGCACAAGCTTATGGCTGACTATCAGGGCCGGGCATGCTCGTTGACCCGTTGACTGACACACCTACACTTATCGGCCATCACTCCCAAAGGAATAGCCCTGATGAAAGCCGTGCTGTGCAAAGCCTTCGGCCCTGCCGAATCGCTGGTGCTGGAAGACGTCGCCAGTCCTGTCGCGAAGAAGAACGAGATCCTGCTGGACGTGCACGCCGCCGGGGTCAACTTTCCGGACACGCTGATCATCGAGGGCAAATACCAGTTCAAGCCGCCCTTCCCGTTTTCCCCCGGTGGCGAGGCGTCCGGCGTGGTCAGCGCCGTGGGCGAAAAGGTTGGCCACTTGAAGGTCGGCGACCGGGTCATGGCCCTGACCGGTTGGGGCAGCTTTGCCGAACAGGTCGCGGTGCCGGGCTATAACGTCCTGCCGATCCCGCCGTCGATGGACTTCAATACCGCCGCTGCGTTCAGCATGACCTACGGCACCTCGATGCACGCCCTTAAACAACGGGCCAACCTGCAACCGGGCGAAACCCTGCTGGTGCTCGGCGCCTCCGGCGGTGTCGGCCTGGCAGCGGTGGAAATCGGCAAAGCCATGGGCGCCCGCGTCATCGCCGCCGCCAGCAGCGCAGAAAAACTCGCAGTGGCCAAGTCTGCCGGCGCCGACGAACTGATCAACTACAGCGAAACCAGCCTCAAGGACGAAATCAAACGCCTCACCGACGGCCAGGGCGCCGACGTGATCTACGACCCGGTGGGTGGCGACCTGTTTGACCAGGCCATCCGCGCCATCGCCTGGAACGGCCGCCTGCTGGTGGTGGGTTTTGCCAGCGGGCGCATCCCCGAACTCCCGGTCAACCTCGCCCTGCTCAAGGGCGCAGCGGTACTCGGCGTGTTCTGGGGCTCTTTCGCCCAGCGCCAGCCACAGGACAACGCGGCGAACTTCCAGCAACTGTTCGGCTGGTTTGCCGAAGGCAAGCTCCACCCTTTGGTGTCGCAGGTGTATCCGCTGAGCAATGCGGCGCAGGCGATCAATGACCTGGGCCAGCGCAAAGCGGTGGGCAAGGTGGTGGTGCAGGTACGCTGACTTGTTGTTCAGGCCGGACTTTTCCCCGAAGTCCGGCTTGAGCCCGAAAGGCAGCAACCCGGCGTCACCTATAGCGGCGTGGCGTTGCTGCCGTTCATAGCAACTCACGAACCTCCGCCGGCAGAAAGCTCATGTATCTGCGCATAGGGTTTTCCCGGCAACCTCTGACGATCAAGGGTACGCGCCGGTTCATCTTTGCGATGATCGCCAGACGCTGCTCATCGGCCAGTTGACTCTTGTGGATCACGTTCGACACGTACGCACGGGTGTAATCGAATACCTGTGCATCGACCCACGCGTACTCGGGCGTGTGCGTGAGGCCGTCATTGATGACGCGACACTTCACGGTCTTCAGCCACTGGTTGATGTGGATCGGCTGATGCAGATCAAGTCGAAAGAGCATTGGCGCGAGCACTGACTGCTGCGCAAGCCGACCTTCATCGACCGACCAAGGCTTGAATCGCCACTGCGTAACCGCCTCCTTGACCGCCCCCGCCAGATCGGGATGGTCACTGTGCACGATGCTGATCGCGCTGACCGAACCATCCGCTTTAACGATGAAGCTGACCCTGACCTCGCCATCGATCCCGGCCCTGTACAACGCTCTGGGGTAAATCGGCCTGGGATTGTGTTCAGGGATGAGCAGCCCTTCTGCCGCCAGCGCCAAGCTGAAGATCGTCAACAGAAGCCCAGCAAAAAACCACCGCATGATCGTGCCCCGTCCCTAGTGAGATGCCTTATCCGGCAACAGCACAAAGGTTACGGAGCGCGGCCTTTAAACTGAATGGCGCAACGTCGCTGTTGGACGCAGGATATTTCCTGATCCCGAGCGGAAACCTGACGAAACCGCTGAGTAAGTGGCGTCAGGTAAGTTTTCTGACAGACGTTTAGCCGCTGTTTGATCCTGCAATATCGCCCGGCAACAGATGCTCTTGCACCTTCAGGCTGCGAGACGGAATGAGCCGGCCTTTGTCATCGAAGCGCAGGACAATCAACCAGTCGAAGACATCATCCGGCCATTTTTCCTGGCCCATCAATGCGCTGGCATCACCGCCAAAGGCTTTGAGCAGTTTATTGATGTGCCCATGGTGCCAGGCGATCAGCACCGTTGGCGCCTGATTGCTCTTGCGCAACAGTTTGACCAGTTGATGCAGATCGCCATTGACGTAGGGCTGCTCAATCGGCAGGCCAAGCCGCTGGGCCAACGGGGTCAGAGTCAGGCGCGAGCGAGCGCTCTCCGGGGTGTCGCCGGCAGCAATCAAACGCTGGGGGGTGAGCGTCTGGCCGTCGAGTTTCAGCAAACTGAAATAGTCGACGTAGGCGGCCGCACGCTGTTCGCCTCGGGCATTGAGCACCGAGCCCACGTCGGGCTTTTCCGCATGGCGAATGATCAACACGGTCGTGTTGCGCAGACCGGAATGGGCAGGATGGTCGGTGAAAATCAAGGCCAGCATCACAACGGCGAGTCCCGCCGCCACCAAGAATCTCGGCACCAACATGCGAACCTTCACTGGCATTTCTTATCTCTGCTGATCAATAGGCTGAACTGACCGCGAGTCTAAGCCCCCACATGTTCACAGGTGGTGAAAACGCCCTGTTCTTACAGCTGAGCGACAGGTTCGTAAAGGAACATGCGACTTCCAACATTTTCCACTGTTTTGCTGATGCGAACCGGTGCTATTTTCGGTAACGAAACTGTAACATTCGCATCCGCAGTCAAAACAAGAAATCTGGAGCTCTTGAATGTTTGCTTTCTTTCGTCCTGCCGCACATCAGGCTCCATTGCCTGAAGAAAAAATAGACAGTACTTACCGACGCCTGCGCTGGCAGATCTTCGCCGGTATCTTCTTTGGTTATGCGGGTTACTACCTGCTGCGCAAAAACTTCTCGCTGGCCATGCCGTACCTGATCGACGAGGGCTACACCCGGGGTCAACTGGGCGTGGCAATGTCGGCCATCGCGATCGCTTACGGCCTGTCGAAATTCTTGATGGGCCTGGTGTCCGATCGTTCCAACCCGCGTTTCTTCTTGCCGTTCGGCTTGCTGATCTCGGCAGGCGTGATGTTCGTCTTCGGTTTTGCACCGTGGGCGACGTCCAGCGTGACCATGATGTTCATTCTGTTGTTCATCAACGGCTGGGCTCAGGGCATGGGCTGGCCGCCGAGCGGTCGGACCATGGTGCACTGGTGGTCGCAGAAAGAGCGCGGCGGCGTAGTTTCGGTGTGGAACGTGGCGCACAACGTGGGGGGCGGCCTGATCGGTCCGTTGTTCCTGCTCGGCATGGGCCTGTTCAATGACTGGCATGCGGCATTCTACGTGCCGGCTGCAGTGGCCCTGGGCGTGGCGGCGTTCGCGTTCATGACCATGCGCGACACCCCGCAGTCGGTTGGCCTGCCGCCGATCGAGCAGTACAAGAACGATTACCCCGAAGGCTACGATGCCAGCCACGAAGACGAATTCAGCACCAAGGAAATCTTCGTCAAGTATGTGCTGCGCAACAAAATGCTCTGGTACGTGGCCATGGCCAACGTCTTCGTCTACCTGCTGCGCTACGGCGTACTGGACTGGGCCCCGACGTATCTGAAGGAAGCCAAGCACTTCACCGTGGACACCACCTCGTGGGCGTACTTCTTCTACGAGTGGGCCGGTATTCCAGGCACGCTGCTCTGTGGCTGGATGTCAGACAAGATCTTCCGTGGCAATCGTGGCCTGACCGGCATGGTATTCATGGCGCTGGTCACCGTGGCGACGCTGGTCTACTGGCTCAACCCGCCGGGCAACCCGACCATCGACATGATCGCGCTGTTCTCCATTGGTTTCCTGATCTATGGCCCGGTGATGTTGACCGGTTTGCAGGCGCTGGAACTGGCACCGAAGAAAGCCGCCGGCACTGCAGCAGGCTTCACCGGTCTGTTTGGTTATCTGGGTGGGTCGGTCGCGGCCAGTGCAGCAATGGGCTACACCGTGGACCATTTCGGCTGGGACGGCGGCTTCGTGCTGTTGGTGGGCGGCTGCATCATGGCGATGGTTTGCCTGGCTCCCACGTTGTGGCACAAGAAAGTCGCCAGTCAGGGCCGAGAATCGCTCGCCTGATCGACCTTTGACTTGCAGCGCTTGAGCCGCGCCTCCAGATTCCGGTCTGGCATGGCGTGGCTGCGCAGGGCGTGGACGGTCTGCTCGACATAATCGCGAGTCGTGCCGTAGCGCCCGCAAGCGCTTTCGAACACCTGGCTCAGCACATGATCCGGCAAGTTGCCGGCATAGCTGGGCAGGTGTCGCTCCAGAACAAATCCCAACGCCTGTACCTGACTGCCATCTTCAAGCCGGCAGTTGAGCCAGTGTGGGCGATAGGACGGGAACGGCATCTCGCGTTTCCACAGCGCGTACAACGCGCCGTCAAGGTTCTCTTCCGGCAGCCGATAGGCGAAGCCGCTGCATGAACCGCCGCGATCCAGACCGAACACCAGCCCGGGCATCTCCGGCGTCCCGCGATGTTCATGCGACCACAGATACAGGCCGCGGTGGTAGCCGTGGACGCGTCCGCGCACCCGCTCCACAGCCGAACACTCCGGACGCCAGATCAGCGAACCGTAGGCGAACAGCCATACCGGGCCGCCCTTGTGGCGCGCCATGGTCGATTGCATCGAGACGAGAAGTTGTTCGTGGGTCAGCTGCGGCCCCAGATCGAGCCGCGGAGGGTAAGCCAGATTCACAAAAGCAGATTCAATGGCTGTCATGACGGAAGTGTTCGGCCCCGCAAGTATTACAAGATGTAAGCACAATTCGCTTGATAGAACATATAGCAGTAACTGTAAAACGAAAAGTGCTAAAGGATGTATGACCTGTTCAATAGCGCTAAAGCGCGATTATCAGCTTCGGCCAACGGCTTTTATATAGCCTAATACCCTTGCCAAAATATCTTAAATACCCGAATGAAATATGCATAAGCCTTCGCTTGTTCAGGATCGGTTCAAGAAAATGCAGGAATCTTCCTACTAAAATGTCGGACTTTCTGTCTTTCCCGTCGCTGAACGCCTACGTATAACGGCCTTCCTCTGGCGCAAGCCATCCGTTTAACCGAGGCTGCATCATGAAAAAACCAAGGCTTTTGGCCGCACTGTTATTGATCCAGACCGGCCAGGCTTTGGCCGAGGAGGACTCACAGAAGGACAAGGGGTTCTGGTACGCACAGACCAGTGTCTATACCCGCCATTATTCGCCCGACCCCGAGCACAATAATCATCAGGACTTGATCGGCATCGAACGCAATCAGGCTTCCGGCTGGGTATTTGGCGGGGCAACTTTCCGCAATTCGTTCCGCCAGCGCTCGAACTATGCCTATCTCGGCAAACGCTATGACAGCAGCGAATATCCGCTGTATCTGAAAGTTACCGGTGGGCTGTTGCAGGGCTATCGCGGTGATTACAAAGACAAGATCCCGTTGAATCGCTACGGCGTTGCGCCGGTGATCATTCCGTCCGTCGGCACTCACTATGGCCCATTGGCCGCCGAGCTGGTGTTTCTCGGCGCCAATGCGGCGATGGTGACAACCGGGGTGCGTTTCTAGGGACGGGGACTCAGGCTCGGCTCAATTCACATGGCTCAATTCGCGCGGCTCAATTCGCGCGGCTCAAGAGCGCGGCTCAAGAGCGCGGCGCATAGGCAAACACGTCGGCGCGCATCTGGTGCGCATCCATGCCGGCTTCCACTAGCGCATCCAGCGTACCGTAGACCATCGCCGGCGAGCCGCTGGCGTAGACGTGCAGGGACTTCAGATCCGCGAAGTCCTCACATACCGCCTGATGCAACATCCCGCAGCGTCCTTCCCAACCGCACTGGTCGCTGACCACTTTGTGCAGGAACAGGTTAGGCAGCTTCAGCCATTCATCCCAGTGTTCGATTTCGTAGAAATCTTCCGGACGACGCACCCCCCAATACAAATGCACCGGGTGTTTGAAGCCGTTGGCGCGGCAGTGTTCGATCAGGCTGTGGATCTGGCCCATGCCGGTGCCGGCGGCAATCAGCACCAGCGGCCCGTCGGGCAATTCGGCGAGGTGCGTGTCGCCGAACGGCAGTTCGACGCGCACCAGCGGGTTGCGTTGCAGTTGCTCGATCAGGCTTAGCGCACTGGGCTCACGCGCCAGTACGTGGATTTCCAGATCACGTCCGCCATGCGGCGCCGAGGCCATGGAGAACGCCGACTTCTCGCCGCTCTCGCGCTCGATCATCAGGTACTGCCCGGCGTGATAGCGCGGCGGCTTGCCGGCCGGCGCCCGCAGGCGCACGCGCCAGGTGTCGCCGCCGACGTCCCGGCATTCGATGACCTGACACGACAGGCTGCGCACCGGCAGTTCTCCCAGCGCGAGCACGCCATCCCACAGCAGGATGCAGTCTTCCAGCGGCTCGGCTATGCAAGTGTAGAACTCGCCGTGGTCGTGCACCTTGCCGGCCTGCTCGACCCGACCTTCCACCAGCAGCGCGGCACACACGTGACAATTGCCGTTGCGACAGCTTTGCGGGCATTCGTAGCCCAGGCGCCGCGCACCATCGAGAATCCGCTCGCCGGGCCGTATCTCAAGCACCGCTCCGGAGGGCTGCAGGGTTACACGCATCAATCTATTCCTAACTGATTCCAGATGGCATCGATCCGCTGGGTAACGGCGTCGTCCTTGACGATCACGCGACCCCATTCGCGAGTGGTTTCGCCTGGCCACTTGTGGGTGGCATCCAGGCCCATTTTCGACCCCAGGCCGGAGACCGGCGAGGCAAAGTCGAGGTAGTCGATTGGCGTGTTGTCGATCATCACCGTGTCGCGCTTGGGGTCCATGCGCGTGGTAATGGCCCAGATCACGTCGTTCCAGTCGCGGGCGTTGATATCGTCGTCGGTGACGATAACGAACTTGGTGTACATGAACTGTCGCAAAAACGACCAGACACCGAGCATCACGCGCTTGGCATGCCCCGGATACGACTTCTTCATCGTCACGATGGCCATGCGGTACGAGCAGCCTTCGGGCGGCAGGTAGAAGTCGGTGATTTCCGGGAATTGCTTCTGCAGGATCGGCACGAACACTTCGTTCAGCGCCACGCCGAGGATTGCCGGCTCATCCGGCGGACGGCCGGTGTAGGTGCTGTGGTAGATCGGTTTGATCCGGTGGGTGATGCGCTCGACAGTGAACACCGGGAAGCTGTCGACTTCGTTGTAGTAACCGGTGTGGTCGCCGTACGGGCCTTCGTCGGCCATCTCGCCCGGATGGATCACGCCTTCGAGGATGATCTCGGCAGTGGCCGGCACTTGCAGGTCGTTGCCGCGGCATTTGACCAGTTCGGTGCGGTTACCGCGCAGCAGGCCGGCGAAGGCGTACTCGGAGAGGCTGTCCGGCACTGGCGTCACGGCGCCAAGGATGGTCGCCGGGTCAGCGCCCAACGCGACAGACACCGGGAACGGCTGGCCCGGATGCTTCTCGCACCACTCGCGATAGTCCAGCGCACCGCCACGGTGGCTGAGCCAGCGCATGATCACCTTGTTACGGCCGATCACTTGCTGACGGTAGATGCCGAGGTTCTGGCGATCCTTGTTCGGACCTTTGGTGACGGTCAGCCCCCAGGTGATCAGCGGGCCGACGTCGCCGGGCCAGCAGGTCTGCACAGGCAGCATCGCCAGGTCGACGTCGTCGCCTTCGATGACCACTTCCTGGCACACCGCATCTTTGACGACTTTGGGTGCCATCGAGATGATCTTGCGGAAGATCGGCAGTTTCGACCACGCATCCTTCAAGCCCTTCGGCGGCTCCGGCTCCTTGAGGAAGGCCAGCAGCTTGCCGATTTCGCGCAGCTCGCTGACCGACTCGGCGCCCATGCCCATCGCGACCCGCTCGGGGGTGCCGAACAGGTTGCCGAGCACCGGAATGTCGTAGCCGGTCGGCTTTTCGAACAACAGCGCCGGGCCCTTGGCCCGCAGTGTGCGGTCGCACACCTCGGTCATCTCCAGCACCGGCGAGACGGGAATCTGGATGCGTTTCAACTCTCCGCGCTGCTCAAGCTGCTGCACGAAATCCCGAAGATCCTTGAATTTCATTGACGATGGCACCCTCAAAATAGGCGTACATCCTACCTGCTATGCCGGCCTGTGGCAGCCTGTCGCTGCTTACTTGGCTGCATTCGTCTGCGCTTTGCCAAGGTTTTCCCGGGCTTGCAGGCCGATAAACAGCGGCTCGAGGATCGGTGCCACAAAGCGTGCACCGACTTCGGACAGGTGATTGTCATCGGTGTACAGCGAATAACCGCCCAGTTCGGCGTGGCACAGGCCCTTGTCATCACACAGGCGCGGCGCCGGATCGACCACCCGCACCGCCGGATCATCCTGCGCGAGCTGGGCGAACAGCTGACTGATGAATACCTGGCGCTTGTGGTGCGCCTCGACGTCCAGCCCGACTTCATCGACCGGACGATCGAGCATCGCCAGACGCGTCAGGCGATACGGCGGGCTGAAGGCTTGCAGCGGCGCCTCTTTCACCAGCCATACGCGATGCCCGGCGGCGCGTAATTGCGCCACCCGTGCCCGCAGACCTTCGGCCAGCCGCCGTTCGGCGTCGGCGCGATCATAGCGGCCGTCGGTCGTTCTCAGCACATGACCCAGATCGCCTTTGGCATCGCCGTACAGATACAGGCTCCACCGCGCGACCAGCACCACATCGCTGACCGACTGCGCCTTCAGCCCCTGCTCGACCCGCTTATTGAACCGCGCACACACACCGTCATGCTCCAGCCCATCGACCGGAATGCATCCCGGGGAACTGGCCAGGATCACGCTGACGCCGTGGGCCTTGGCACCGTCATCGAACACCGGGATCAGCGCGGTGGCGTGACTGTCGCCCCAGACCAGCGCGCGAGTCGGCAGATCCGTCACGCCGTAATGGCAGAACAGCTTGTCGTCCGGGGTCTTGTCGTCCGCCAGGCACGCCATCAACTCCGGCCGCCACTCGCGGCCCTTGGCGTATTGCAGTGCCTGCTCGGAAAGGCGCCATGGCAGGCCATCGGTCCAGCGCAAGGCTTGCCCGGCCAGACCAAGCACCAGAATGCCGCAGAAACCGGCCAGCAGCACCTGGCGACGCCCAGCGAGCAAACGCCGCTCGCGGAACGGGGTTTCGACGAATTTCCACGACAGATAACCGAGCACCAGCGTCAGCAGGATCAAACCGGCGGTGTCGAGCGCACCCGGCTCATCGACACTGGCGTAGCTGGAAAACACGAACACCGGCCAGTGCCACAGATACCAGGAATAGGAAATCAGGCCGAGGCCGACCATCACTCGGCTGCTCAATAATTGACCCACCAGGGTCTCGCGATGACCGTTGGCCAGAATCAGCAGCACTACGCCCAGCACCGGCAACAAGGCCGTGGCCCCCGGGAACGGCGTCGACTTGTCATAGACGAACACCGCCAGCAGGATCAGCCCCATGCCCAGGATGCTCAACGCTTGTGCAGCCAGCGGCTTCAAGCGCCAGGCGTGTTTCGGCGCAATCGCCAGCATCGCCCCGGCCAGCAACTCCCAGGCCCGCATCGGCAGCAGGAAGAAGGCTTTTTCCGGGTGATGATTGATCGCCCACACACTCAACCCGAACGACACCAGCAGTACGCCGAACAGCGCCAGCCGCCAGTGTTTCAGCCGACTCGAGAGCAGCGTCAGCAACAGCGGGAAGACAATGTAGAACTGTTCTTCCACCGCCAGCGACCAGGTGTGCAGCAGCGGTTTCAGGTCAGAGGCGACATCGAAGTAGCCGTCCTGGCGCATGAACAGAAGGTTCGAGACGAACGTCACCTGATAACGCACCGAGCGCCCCAGTTCCTCGTAATCCTTGGGTGCGAGCAGGAACCAGCCTACCGCCAGCACCGCGATGATCATCGCGAACAGCGCCGGCAGAATTCGCCGCGCACGCCGCGCCCAGAACTCGACGAAGCTGAAACGACCCGCCTGACGCTGGTTCCAGATGATCGACGTGATGAGGTAGCCGGAAATCACGAAGAACACGTCCACGCCGACAAATCCGCCGGTAAACCCCGGGACGCCAAAGTGGAACAGCACCACGGCGATCACTGCGACTGCGCGCAGGCCGTCGATATCCCTTCGATAAGCGAGTGTGCTCATAAATCTTTAATGCCAATCAGATGGTTGTTTTTTGTACAGCTTGAGCCTATGACTCGAAAAGGCTCACAAATGCTGCTGGTTATTTTGCCCAGTCACAGACCTTAACAGATCACGAACCTCCCATAATTCAGGCAAAAAAAATGGCACCCCGTGCGGGATGCCATTTTCGGGCACTGCCTGCGATGTTACTTACGCTTCATCGACAGGAAGAACTCGTCGTTGGTCTTGGTCGTTTTCAGCTTGTCGACCAGGAACTCGATGGCGGCAACTTCGTCCATCGGGTGCAGCAGCTTGCGCAGAATCCACATGCGCTGCAGTTCGTCGTCGGCGGTCAGCAACTCTTCGCGGCGGGTGCCGGAACGGTTGATGTTGATGGCCGGGAACACGCGCTTCTCGGCGATCTTGCGATCCAGAGGCAGTTCCATGTTGCCGGTACCCTTGAACTCTTCGTAGATCACTTCGTCCATCTTCGAACCGGTTTCAACCAGTGCGGTGGCGATAATGGTCAGCGAGCCGCCTTCTTCGATGTTGCGCGCAGCGCCGAAGAAACGCTTCGGTTTCTCCAGGGCGTGAGCATCGACACCACCGGTCAGGACCTTGCCGGAGCTCGGGATCACGGTGTTGTAGGCACGGGCCAGACGGGTGATGGAGTCGAGCAGGATCACCACGTCCTTCTTGTGTTCGACCAGGCGCTTGGCCTTCTCGATCACCATTTCGGCAACCTGCACGTGACGGGTCGGCGGCTCGTCGAAGGTCGAGGCAACCACTTCGCCGCGCACGGTGCGCTGCATTTCGGTAACTTCTTCCGGACGCTCGTCGATCAGCAGCACGATCAGGTGCACTTCAGGGTTGTTACGGGCGATGTTCGCGGCGATGTTCTGCAGCATGATCGTTTTACCGGCTTTGGGCGGTGCAACGATCAGACCACGCTGGCCTTTGCCGATCGGGGCGCACAGGTCGATCACACGACCGGTCAAGTCTTCAGTGGAACCGTTACCGGCTTCCATCTTCATGCGCACGGTCGGGAACAGCGGGGTCAGGTTCTCGAAGAGAATCTTGTTTTTCGCGTTCTCGGGACGATCGAAGTTGATCGTGTCGACCTTGAGCAGGGCGAAGTAACGCTCGCCTTCCTTTGGAGGGCGGATCTTGCCAACGATGGTGTCACCGGTGCGCAAGTTGAAACGACGGATCTGGCTCGGCGAGACGTAGATATCGTCCGGGCCGGCCAGGTAGGAAGCGTCAGCGGAGCGCAGGAAGCCGAAGCCGTCCTGGAGAATCTCCAGCACGCCATCACCGGAGATTTCCTCGCCGCTTTTCGCGTGCTTTTTCAGCAGGGAGAAAATCACGTCCTGCTTGCGCGAACGGGCCATATTTTCTATGCCCATCTGTTCGGCCAATTCGAGCAGTTCGGTAATCGGCTTTTGCTTGAGTTCAGTCAGATTCATATAGGAATGACGTAATCATTTATGGAGGGGGGGAAATTAAGCTTTTGGCTTAATGAGGCCGCGCCGCGGAGAAGGCGACAGGATCGCGAACTTGTTCGAAAAGGAGTGCGTCGGCGACGGCTAGCAGGGGGCAGTGGAGAAACCAGTGCGGGGCCGAATGTACCACCTGAGTTTCGGAGCGTCTAGCCCTGAATACGCAAAAAGCCCTGCAATTTGCGGGGCTTTTTCAGGGCACTTTACGGCGACGCTTAGATGTTGGCGTCGAGGAAAGCGGCCAGTTGCGACTTGGACAGGGCGCCGACTTTGGTCGCTTCAACGTTACCGTTCTTGAACAGCATCAACGTCGGGATACCACGCACGCCGTGCTTGGCCGGAGTTTCCTGGTTTTCGTCGATGTTCAGTTTGGCAACGGTCAGCTTGCCTTTGTAGGTCTCGGCAATCTCGTCCAGAACCGGAGCGATCATTTTGCAAGGGCCGCACCATTCAGCCCAGTAGTCGACCAGTACAGCGCCTTCGGCCTTGAGTACGTCGGCTTCGAAGCTGGCGTCGCTAACGTGTTTGATAAGATCGCTGCTCATGGAATTCTCCAGGTTGTAAGCAAAAAAACGTGGCCCATCATATCCGCCCTTCCCTTGTTCAGGAAGCCGCAGATGATTGAGTCTTGCTATGGCGCCCCATGAGTCTGGGTATAGCTCAACTCACGCGCTGGCGGGGGCGATAAAGGCGATGCCGGTGCGCAGTGCTGCGTTGCGCACGTGCTCCTGCATGGCTTTCTGGGCAGCGGCGGACGACCGGCGGGCCAGTGCGCGGAGAATCTTGCGGTGCTCCTGCCAGGTTTCCATCGCCCGTTCGGCGCGGATGAACGGTAGCTTCTGGCTTTCCAGAAAAATCTCGGCACTGGCGGTGAGGATGCTCAGCATCGCCTGATTGCCGCTGGCCAGCAGAATCCGCTGGTGGAATTCGAAGTCGAGCCTGGCTGCCGCCTCGAAGTCACCCGCCTTCAACTGCTCACGCATCGCCGCGACGTTGTCCTCCAGCGCATCCAGATCGAACGTGCTCAAGGTCACCGCCGCCAGCCCTGCCGCAAACCCTTCCAGGGCATAGCGCAGCTGAAAAATATCGAGCGGCGAGGCCTGCGCCGCAAACGGCCAGCCCGGAGCGCTATCACTGCGCGCCAACTCCACCGGCACCTGCACGAACACGCCTTTGCCCGGCTGGATGCTGACCACGCCCAGTGCGCTGAGCGACGACAGCGCCTCACGCAATGACGCCCGACTGACCCCCAGTTGCACCGCCAGATCCCGTTGCGAGGGCAACGCCTCGCCCGGGCCGAAACCCTGTTCAGTGATCAGTTTGCGAATCGCTTGCAGCGCCACTTCAGGTACGGCGCGAGAGATCGAGTTCATGGTTGTTCAGACGAGCCAGGCCAAGGTGCGGCTAGTTGTAAAGCTATTCGCCGGATCCGGCAAGTCGTGCCCCAGCGGGGTTCGGCGCCTTGGCGCGATGCGCTATCGGGGTGCGAAAAACACCCTGACTGTTCAGACCAGTAAGACCGAACAAACCCAAGGAAACCGCGGCCTGCCGGGAACAGACCGGGCTGTTGGCATGGCCCGTGCTCTGTCCGATCGCAGAAATCACTTCCCGCCGATCCGGAGATTGTCCATGACCAAGCGTTACAGTGCCCTCCTCGCCGCCCTGTTTGCCAGCCTGATGCTGAGCCAGGTGCCCGCCCACGCCGACGGTCTGGACGACGTGGTCAAACGCGGCACGCTGAAAGTTGCCGTGCCCCAGGACTTCCCGCCGTTCGGCTCGGTCGGCCCGGACATGAAGCCTCGCGGCCTGGACATCGACACGGCAAAACTGCTGGCCGACCAGTTGAAGGTCAAACTCGAACTGACCCCGGTCAACAGCACCAACCGCATCCCGTTCCTCACCACCGGCAAGGTCGACCTGGTGATCTCAAGCTTGGGCAAGAACCCCGAGCGCGAGAAAGTCATCGACTTCTCCCACGCCTACGCGCCGTTCTACCTCGCGGTGTTTGGCCCGCCTGATGCCGCAATCTCCACGCTCGACGACCTCAAGGGCAAAACCATCAGCGTCACCCGTGGCGCCATCGAAGACATCGAGCTGACCAAGGTCGCCCCGGAAGGCGTGACCATCAAGCGCTTCGAAGACAACAACTCGACCATCGCCGCCTACCTCGCAGGCCAGGTCGACCTGATCGCCAGCGGCAACGTGGTGATGGTCGCGATCAGCGAGAAAAACCCGAAACGCGTGCCGGCGCTGAAAGTGAAGCTCAAGGACTCTCCCGTCTACGTCGGCGTGAACAAAAACGAGCCGGCGCTGCTGGCCAAGGTCAATGACATCCTGACCACCGCCAAGGCTGACGGCGCGCTGGAAAAGAACTCGCAGACCTGGCTCAAAGAGCCGCTGCCGGCCGATCTCTGATCGACTGCGCGGGAGATTTTCATGGCTTACCAGTTCGATTTCTTGCCGGTGCTGGAAAACACCGACCTGCTGCTGCGTGGGGCGCTGTTTACCCTTGAGCTGACGGCCATCGGTGCGCTGCTCGGCGTTGGCGTGGGGATTGTCGGCGCGCTGGTGCGGGCGTGGAACATCCGCCCGTTCTCGGCGATCTTCGGCGTCTACGTCGAGTTGATCCGCAACACGCCATTTCTGGTGCAGTTGTTCTTCATCTTCTTCGGCCTGCCCTCACTCGGGGTGCAGATTTCCGAGTGGCAGGCGGCAGTGCTGGCGATGGTGATCAACCTCGGCGCGTATTCGACCGAGATCATTCGCGCCGGCATTCAGGCGATCCCGCGTGGGCAATTGGAGGCCGCTGCCGCACTGGCGATGAGCCGTTTCGAAGCGTTCCGCCACGTGGTCCTGCTGCCGGCACTGGGCAAGGTCTGGCCGGCCCTGAGCAGCCAGATCATCATCGTCATGCTCGGTTCGGCGGTGTGCTCGCAGATCGCCACCGAGGAGTTGAGCTTCGCCGCCAACTTCATTCAGTCGCGCAACTTCCGCGCCTTTGAAACCTATGCGCTGACCACCCTGATCTATCTGTGCATGGCGCTGCTGATCCGCCAATTGCTGAACTGGGTCGGCCGCCGTTATATCGCGAGGAGCAGCCGATGAGCGACTTCACCTTCTGGGACATCCTGCGCAACCTGCTCACCGGTCTGCAGTGGACGCTGGCACTGTCGCTGGTGGCCTTCATCGGCGGCGGGATCGTCGGGTTGCTGATTCTGATCATGCGCATCTCGAAGAATCCCTTGCCGAGCAGCATCGCCCGCACCTGGATCGAGCTGTTCCAGGGCACGCCGCTGCTGATGCAGCTGTTTCTGGTGTTCTTCGGTGTGGCGCTGGCCGGGATCGAAATCTCGCCGTGGATGGCCGCGGCGATTGCCCTGACGCTGTTTACCAGCGCCTATCTGGCGGAGATCTGGCGCGGTTGCGTCGAAGCAATTCCCCATGGCCAATGGGAAGCCTCTTCAAGCCTGGCGCTGAACCCTCTGGAGCAATTGCGCTACGTGATTCTGCCGCAGGCGCTGCGCATCGCCGTGGCGCCGACCGTGGGTTTCTCGGTGCAAGTGGTCAAAGGCACAGCGGTGACCTCAATCATCGGCTTCACCGAGCTGACCAAAACCGGCGGCATGCTCGCCAATGCCACTTTCGAACCGTTCATGGTCTACGGCCTCGTCGCCCTCGGCTACTTCCTGCTCTGCTACCCCTTGTCGCTCAGTGCGCGCTACCTGGAAAGGAGACTGCATGCCTCTGCTTAGAATTTCCGCCCTGCATAAATACTACGGCGATCACCACGTGCTCAAAGGCATCGACCTGAGTGTCGAGGAAGGCCAGGTGGTGGCCATCATCGGCCGCAGCGGCTCGGGCAAATCGACCCTGCTGCGCACCCTCAACGGTCTGGAATCGATCAACGACGGAGTGATCGAAGTCGACGGCGAATACCTCGACGCCGCCCGCGCCGACCTGCGCAGCCTGCGGCAGAAAGTCGGCATGGTGTTCCAGCAGTTCAACTTGTTCCCACACCTGACCGTGGGCGAAAACGTGATGCTCGCCCCGCAAGTGGTACAGAAAGTCCCTAAGGCCAAGGCTGCCGAACTGGCGCGCAAGATGCTCGAGCGCGTGGGCCTGGGGGAAAAATTCGATGCATTTCCGGATCGCCTTTCCGGCGGTCAGCAGCAGCGTGTAGCGATTGCCCGAGCCTTGGCGATGTCGCCGAAAGTGCTGCTGTGCGACGAGATCACCTCGGCGCTGGACCCGGAGCTGGTCAATGAAGTGCTGGCCGTGGTGCGCCAACTGGCCCGGGAAGGCATGACGCTGATCATGGTCACCCACGAAATGCGCTTCGCCCGGGAGGTCGGCGACAAACTGGTGTTCATGCACCATGGCAAAGTGCATGAGGTGGGGGATCCGAAGGTGTTGTTTGCCCATCCGCAGACGCCGGAGCTGGCGAATTTCATTGGTACCGTCGAAGCGACAGCCTGATGAGTTTGCAGAGACTGTAGAGGCCTCTTCGCGAGCAAGCCCGCTCCCACATGGGAATGCGGTCACCTGTGGGAGCGGGCTTGCTCGCGAATGGCCGCGCCGCGGTCTCCAGCTTTTATGCGCAGGATCAAGGGTTTGAACCATGCGCGTTGGCGCCAGCGTTTGATCGTGGCACGATGTCGGGGTTATCGACCGAGACCCCCAGACCATGCCGCAATCCAAAGCCAAGAATCTGTCCCTGATCGCCGCAATCGACCTGGGCTCCAACAGCTTTCACATGGTCGTGGCCAAGGCCCAGAACGGTGAAATCCGTATTCTGGAGCGCCTCGGAGAGAAGGTTCAGCTCGCCGCTGGCATCGACGATGAGCGCCATCTCAACGAAGAATCCATGCAGCGCGGGCTCGATTGCCTCAAGCGCTTTGCCCAACTGATCAACGGCATGCCACTGGGCGCCGTGCGCATCGTTGGCACCAACGCCCTGCGTGAAGCGCGCAACCGTCTGGAGTTCATCCACCGCGCCGAAGAAATCCTCGGTCACCCGGTGGAGGTCATCTCCGGCCGTGAAGAGGCGCGCCTGATCTATCTGGGTGTCTCGCACACCCTGGCCGACACCCCGGGCAAGCGCCTGGTGGCTGACATCGGCGGCGGCAGTACCGAGTTCATCATCGGGCAGCGTTTTGAACCGCTGCTGCGCGAAAGCCTGCAAATGGGCTGCGTCAGCTTCACCCAGCGTTACTTCAAGGACGGCAAGATCACCCCGGCGCGCTACGCCCAGGCTTACACCGCAGCGCGGCTGGAGATCATGAGCATCGAACACGCCCTGCACCGCCTGACCTGGGATGAAGCCATCGGCTCCTCGGGTACCATCCGCGCCATCGGCCTGGCGCTGAAGGCCGGTGGCCATGGCACCGGCGAAGTCAACGCCGAAGGCCTGGCGTGGCTCAAGCGTCGCCTGTTCAAGCTTGGCGATGTCGACAAGATCGATTTCGAAGGCATCAAGCCAGATCGTCGGGCGATTTTCCCCGCAGGCCTGGCAATTCTCGAAGCGATCTTCGACGCCCTCGAACTGCAACGCATGGATCACTGCGAAGGCGCGCTGCGTGAAGGCGTGCTCTACGACCTGCTCGGTCGCCATCATCACGAAGACGTGCGTGAACGCACCCTGACTTCGCTGATGGAGCGTTATCACGTCGACCTGGAACAAGCTGCACGGGTCGAGCGCAAGGCGCTGCACGCGTTCGATCAGGTCGCGGCCGACTGGGAGCTGGACGACGGTATCTGGCGCGAACTGCTGGGATGGGCGGCGAAAGTCCACGAAGTCGGCCTCGATATCGCGCACTATCACTACCACAAGCACGGCGCCTATCTGATCGAGCACTCGGACCTCGCCGGGTTCTCCCGTGAAGACCAGCAGATGCTCGCGCTCCTGGTGCGTGGCCACCGCCGCAACATTCCCAAGGACAAGTTCGCCGAGTTCGGTGACGACGGCGACAAGCTGATCCGCCTGTGCGTGCTGCTGCGCTTTGCGATCCTGTTCCACCACATCCGTGGCACCCAGGCGATGCCGCAGGTGGTGCTGCATGCCAAGGGCAACAACCTTGACGTGGAATTCCCGGAGAACTGGCTGGATGAGAATCAGCTGACCCAAGCGGATTTCGGGCTTGAAGCCGAGTGGCTGACGCGGGTGGGGATTGTCCTCACTGTTCACTGAGTTAAATCTCAGGCACAAAAAAGGCGATCCGCAGGGATCGCCTTTTTTATTGGGCTTGAGCGTTCGGCTACAAGCCTGTGGTGTTTCTTGAATCCATCCCAGCCCTCTCCCAATGGGAGAGGGTGAGGGGCTTTTGGCTTTTAAGACCTCAGCTGCTCACCGGCAAAATCGGGCTACCCAACCGCTCCAGCAACGTCGCCTGCGCACTACGCGGGTTCTGGTTGCCGGTAGGCGTGTTGCGAATGTAACGGCCATCCGACTGCAGGCTCCAGCTGTGGGTGTTGTCGGTCAGGTACAACTCCAGCTCTTTCTTCACGCGGGTCAGCAGCTTTTTGCCTTCGACCGGGAAGCAAGTCTCGACGCGTTTGTCGAGGTTGCGCTCCATCCAGTCGGCACTGGAAAGGAACATCTGCTCCTCGCCACCGTTGAGGAAGTAGAACACCCGGGTGTGCTCGAGGAAGCGACCAATGATCGAGCGCACATGGATGTTGTGCGAAACCCCGGCAATCCCAGGACGCAGGCAGCACATGCCACGCACCACCAGATCGATGCGCACGCCCGACTGGCTGGCCTTGTACAGCGCGCGGATGATCTTCGGATCGGTCAGCGAGTTGAACTTGGCGATGATGTGCGCCGGTTTGCCGTCGAGGGCGAACTGGGTCTCGCGGGCAATCATGTCGAGCATGCCCTTCTTCAGGGTGAACGGCGCATGCAGCAGCTTCTTCATGCGCAGGGTTTTACCCATGCCGATCAACTGACTGAACAGCTTGCCGACGTCTTCGCACAACGCGTCGTCGGAGGTCAGCAGGCTGTAGTCGGTGTACAGACGGGCGTTGCCGGCGTGGTAGTTACCGGTACCGAGGTGCGCGTAACGCACAATCTCGCCGGCCTCGCGACGCAGGATCAACATCATCTTGGCGTGGGTCTTGAAGCCGACCACGCCGTAGATCACCACCGCACCGGCCGCTTGCAGACGACTAGCCAGTTGCAGGTTGGACTCTTCGTCGAAACGTGCGCGCAACTCGATGACCGCCGTCACTTCCTTGCCGTTACGTGCGGCGTCCACCAGCGCGTCGACGATTTCCGAGTTGGCGCCAGAGCGGTACAGCGTCTGGCGCACGGCCAATACATGCGGGTCTTTCGCCGCCTGACGCAGCAGGTCGACCACTGGCGTGAACGACTCGAACGGGTGCAGCAGCAGGATGTCCTGCTTGCTGACGACGCTGAATATGTTCTCGCTGTTCTGCAGCAGTTTCGGGATCTGTGGGGTGAACGGCGTGTATTGCAGCTCCGGGTGGCTGTCCAGACCGGTGATGCTGAACAGACGCGTCAGGTTGACCGGACCGTTGACCTGATACAGCTCGGTCTCGCTCAGGTTGAACTGCTTGAGCAGGTAGTCCGACAGGTGTTTCGGGCAGGTGTCGGCAACTTCCAGACGCACGGCATCACCGTAGCGCCGCGAGAACAGCTCGCCACGCAGGGCGCGCGCAAGGTCTTCGACGTCTTCGGAGTCGAGCGCCAGGTCAGCGTTTCGGGTCAGGCGGAACTGGTAGCAGCCCTTCACCTTCATGCCCTGGAACAGGTCATCGGCGTGGGCGTGAATCATCGACGACAGGAACACATAGTTGTCGCCCGGGCCGCCGACTTCTTCCGGAACCTTGATGATCCGTGGCAGCAGGCGCGGTGCGGGGATGATCGCCAGACCGGAATCGCGGCCGAAGGCGTCGATGCCCTCCAGCTCGACGATGAAGTTCAGGCTCTTGTTCACCAGCAACGGGAACGGGTGCGTCGGGTCGAGGCCGATCGGGGTGATGATCGGTGCGATCTCATCGCGGAAATAACGGCGCACCCAAGTCTTGAGTTTGGTCGTCCAGTTGCGGCGACGAATGAAGCGCACCTGGTGCTTTTCCAGCTCCGGCAACAGGATGTCGTTGAGGATCGCGTACTGGCGGTCAACGTGACCGTGCACCAGCTCGCTGATCCGCGCCAGCGCCTGATGCGGCTGCAGGCCGTCGGCACCGGCCTGTTCACGGGCGAAGGTGATCTGTTTCTTCAGGCCGGCGACGCGAATCTCGAAGAATTCGTCGAGGTTGCTGGAGAAGATCAGCAGGAACTTCAACCGCTCCAGCAACGGATAGGACTCGTCCAGCGCCTGTTCCAGCACGCGGATGTTGAATTGCAGTTGCGAGAGCTCGCGGTGGATGTACAGGCTGCTGTCATCCAGGCCGGGAATCGCGATCACCGGTGCCGCCGCTGCGGCCTCGGCAACCGGCGCGGGTGGCGCAGGCTCCAGTTCCGGCGGGGTTTCGGTGATTTGTTCCACCACCGGCTGAGCTTCTTTTACTGCAACTTCTGTGAGTCCTTCGGTATTCATCGAATGTTCCTGGGAGGGCTATTTCTGCTCTCGTAACAATTGAGCGGCACGGACAGCAAAGTAAGTCAGGATGCCATCAGCACCGGCACGTTTAAAGGCGGTCAGTGATTCGACAATCACCGCCTCGCTCAACCAGCCATTCTGGATCGCCGCCATGTGCATGGCGTATTCGCCGCTAACCTGATAGACGAAGGTCGGCACTTTGAAGGCATCTTTTACCCGCAAAAGAATGTCCAAGTACGGCATGCCGGGTTTGACCATGACCATGTCCGCGCCTTCAGACAAGTCCGCGCCGACTTCGTGCAGCGCTTCGTCGCTGTTGGCCGGGTCCATCTGATAAGAGGCTTTGTTGGCTTTGCCCAGGTTCGACGCCGAACCGACCGCATCGCGGAATGGACCGTAGTAGGCGCTGGCGTACTTGGCCGAGTAGGCCATGATCCGCACATTGACGTGACCGGCGATTTCCAGCGCTTCGCGAATCGCCTGAATGCGACCGTCCATCATGTCCGACGGTGCCACGACCTGAGCGCCGGCTTCGGCATGGGACAGTGCCTGTTTGACCAGTGCATCGACGGTGATGTCGTTCTGCACGTAGCCTTCTTCGTCGAGAATGCCGTCCTGACCGTGGGTGGTGAACGGGTCGAGCGCAACGTCGGTGATCACGCCGAGTTCAGGGAAGCGCTCACGCAGGGCACGGGTGGCGCGCTGGGCGATGCCTTCAGGGTTCCACGCCTGGGCGGCGTCGAGGGTTTTCAATTCAGGAGGAGTGACCGGGAACAGCGCCAGCGCCGGGATACCCAGATCGACCCATTTCGCCGCTTCTTCGAGCAGCAGATCGATGGTCAGGCGCTCGACACCGGGCATCGAGGCCACGGCTTCGCGACGGTTTTCACCGTCGAGCACGAACACCGGCAGGATCAGGTCATCGACCGTCAGCACGTTTTCCCGTACCAGCCGACGCGAAAAATCATCACGACGATTGCGGCGCAAACGGGTGGCGGGGAACAAACGGTTGGCAGGGGTAAAGCTCACGGCAGACTCCTGAGCCCGCGCAAACGGGCGAGCGTGACAGTTATAGACGGCCATTATGACGAACAGATTACAGTTGTGCGTACCCCGTGACACGTAGCCGCATTCCATTGTTAGTGTAGGAATTGTTCACGTCGAGACACATTTGGACACTTTCATGAATGTGTCCGAAGGGTTAGGCTGCGCGTTCATTTCGCCAGCACCCAGACAATGCTCCAACAATTTCTGCATGACTTTGGCTACTTTGCCTTGTTCCTCGGCACGTTCTTCGAAGGCGAAACCATCTTGGTGCTCGCAGGCTTCCTCGCGTTCCGTGGATACATGGACATCAACCTGGTGGTGGTCGTGGCGTTCTTCGGCAGTTATGCCGGCGATCAGCTGTGGTACTTCCTGGGGCGCAAGCACGGGCGCAAATTGCTGGCGCGCAAACCGCGCTGGCAGATGATGGGCGACCGCGCGCTGGAACACATTCGCAAGCATCCGGACATCTGGGTCCTGAGCTTCCGCTTCGTTTATGGTCTACGCACGGTGATGCCGGTGGCGATCGGCCTGTCGGGTTATCCGCCGGGACGTTATCTGCTGCTCAACGGCATCGGTGCGGCGATCTGGGCCACTGCCCTGGCAGCCGCCGCCTACCACTTCGGCGCAGTGCTTGAAGGCATGCTCGGCAGCATCAAGAAGTACGAACTGTGGGTACTCGGCGCGCTGCTGGTACTGGGTGTCGGCCTGTGGCTGCGTCGCCGGTTCAAGAATGCGCGCCTGGCCAAGCAGGTTTACGCCGACGAGCAAGCCGCACACGCCGCGCGTCTGCATCAGGCAGAAGCAGCCAAACCCGCCGAACCTAAGACGCCAGCCGAGTAACGCGCTGGCGACAGCCATACAGCCCGAGGCCGCTGAGCAAGCTGTAACCGAGCAAGCCAGCCCAGGCCAACGGGCTGGCCGGCCATAATCCGAGCAATGGCGCCAGCCACACCAGCGGTACGTTTGACCCCAGCCGCAGCAGCTCCACCTTCAACGCCCACGGGCGATTCTCAAGAGCCACGCCCAGCGCAAACAGACCCGATGCGACCGCGACCCAGCCGAGCACCAGCGCGGCGATCGGCAGCTGCGGCGCCTGCCCCATCAGGTAACTGCCCAACGCGATATAGACGCAGAACTGCAGCGCCACGTAGCCCTTTCGACGGCTGTCGAGCGGCACCTCGAACTTGCGAAAGCGGCGCAGATCCGGCTTGTTCAGCGGATACTTCAACGCGACATCCGCCGGACGCCAGCCGGTGCGCATGAACCAGATCCGCAGTGTGTCCCAGCGGCTTTCGGCGCGGCGCGCGTCGTCCCACAACTGCGCATAGAACTGCACATTGGCCCACAGCGGATTCCAGCTCGCCAGCGGCGTGGTCACGCCGAAAATCACCGGTTCATTGTCGTCCTCTTCCTGAAACGTGCCGAACAGCCGATCCCAAAGAATGAACACCCCGCCGTAGTTGCGATCCATGTAGAGAGCGTTCTGTGCATGGTGGGCCCGATGATTGGATGGCGTGACGAAGAACCACTCGAACCAGCCGAGCTTGGGAATGTGCCGGGTGTGGACCCAGAACTGATACAGCAGATTCATCGCCGCGACGCTGACGAACACCAGCAGCGGCACGCCGAGCACCGCCATCGGCAAGTAGAAGATCCAGCCCAGCAGGAACCCGGTACTGGTCTGGCGCAACGCCGTGGAGAGGTTGTACTCCTCGCTCTGGTGATGCACCGAGTGTGCCGCCCAGAGGATGTTGCGCTCATGACCCAGGCGGTGCAGCCAGTAATAGCAGAAGTCATAGAACACAAAGGCAAACACCCAGACCCAGACACTGTCCGCCGGCAGCCTGAGCAGCGCCAGGTGTTCCAGAGCAAACGCATAGGTCACCAGCCCCAGACCCTTGGTCAGCAGCCCGGTGGTCGTCGACAACACCCCGGCGCTGAGGCTGTTCACCGAGTCGGCGAGGCGATAGTGGCGCACTCCGCGCCAGCGGTCGGCGAGCAGTTCGGCGGCGATCAGCACGAAGAAAAACGGCACTGCATACAGAATGAAGTCCATGGCGCGCCCCGGTCGGATTCTATGGACAGATCCTAGGTGTAGCCGCCCAATCACCCTATGGCAACGCGCGACAAATTAGTGGACATTTAGCGCCATGAATCTGGAGAGAAACCCATGAGCAAAAAAGTTGCAGTGATCCTGTCCGGCAGCGGCGTGTACGACGGCGCCGAGATCCACGAGAGCGTCATCACCCTGCTGCGCCTGGATCAACGCGGCGCGCAGGTGCAGTGCTTCGCCCCGAACATTGCGCAATTGCATGTGATCAATCACCTGACCGGCGAAGAAATGCCCGAGACGCGCAACGTCCTGGTGGAATCGGCGCGCATTGCCCGCGGCAATATCAAGGACATCCGCGAAGCCAACGTCGACGACTTCGACGCGCTGATCGTGCCGGGCGGTTTCGGTGCGGCGAAAAACCTCTCGAACTTCGCCGTCGAAGGCGCCGGTTGCAGCGTGCAGCCGCAGGTGCTGGAACTGGCCGAAGCGTTTGCCGAAGCGGGTAAACCGGTAGGCCTGATGTGCATCTCGCCGGCGCTGGCGGCGAAGATCTACGGCCCGGGCGTGACCTGCACCATCGGCAACGATGCCGACACCGCGACGGCGATGAACAAGATGGGTGCCACCCACGAAGACTGCGCGGTGAGCGACATCATCGAAGACAAGGCACGCAAACTGGTGACCACCCCGGCTTACATGCTGGCGCAGAACATCAGTGAGGCGGCTTCGGGGATCAACAAACTGGTCGACCGCGTTCTGGAATTGACCCACGAAAAAGATGCCTGATCTCTGACGGCATGCAGAACAAATGTGGGAGCGGGCTTGCTCGCGAAAACGGTGCGTCATGCAAATCAATGTTGGCTGATACGACGCCTTCGCGAGCAAGCCCGCTCCCACAAGGGATCTGTGTAATGTTCAGGGTTTGCGGGTGAGCCGGGTGAGGATGCGATCCAGCGCATTGGCAAAGGCCTGCTTCTCGCGCTCGCCGAAAGGCGCCGGGCCGCCACTGATCTGGCCCTGTTCGCGCAGGTCGGTGAACAGATTGCGCACCGCCAGCCGCTCGCCCATGTTCTGTGCGTCGAACTCCTTGCCGCGCGGGTCCAGCGCCGCCACGCCTTTCTTCACCAGACGATCGGCCAGCGGAATATCGCTGCAGATCACCAGTTCACCGGGCACTGCGTGCTCCACCAGATAATCGTCCGCCGCATCCGGGCCGCTCGGCACCACGATCAGTTTGACGATCGCCAGCCCCGGTTTGATCTGCGGCTGCCCCGCCACCAGCACCACTTCGAACTTGCGCTTGAGGGCGAACTTCACCACCAGATCCTTCGCTGCCCGGGGGCAGGCGTCGGCATCGATCCATACACGCATTTTTTCTTGCCTCCAAAAAACAATTCGCGAGCGGGCTCGCTCCCACAGGTTACGCGCAACTCCTGTGGGAGCGAGCCCGCTCGCGAATGTGAGCGCGCCGAATGCTCTTAAGCAGTCACGCGCTTTTTCTCGGCCATCCGACTACGCCCGTACAACACGACAATCGCCACAATCGCCACCGCCTGCGCCGTCAGCGAATAGGCATCGGCATGAATCCCCAGCCAGTCGAAGTCAAAGAACGCCACCGGCCGCGTGCCGAAGATCCCGGCTTCCTGCAACGCTTTCACGCCATGGCCGGCGAACACCACCGACAACGCACACAGCAGCCCGGCGTTGATACTGAAGAACAGCGCCAGCGGCAACTTCGCCGAGCCGCGCAGGATCACCCAGGCCAGACCGACCAGCAGCACCAGCGCCGTGGCGCCACCGGCCAGCACCGCGTCATGCCCGGCCGGACCTGCCTGCAGCCACAGGGTTTCGTAGAACAGGATCACTTCGAACAGCTCGCGATACACCGAGAAAAACGCGAGGATCGCGAAACCGAAACGCCCGCCACCGCCCACCAGACTTTGCTTGATGTAGTCTTGCCAGGCCGCCGCGTGACGCCGGTCGTGCATCCACACCCCGAGCCACAGCACCATGACACTGGCGAACAGCGCCGTCGCGCCTTCGAGCAATTCACGCTGCGAGCCGCTGACGTCGATCACGTACGCCGCCAGCGCCCAGGTGCCGAGACCGGCCAATAGCGCAAGACCCCAACCGATGTTGACGCTGCGCACCGCCGACTGCTGACCGGTGTTACGCAGAAAGGCGAGGATCGCCGCCAACACCAGAATCGCTTCCAGACCTTCGCGCAACAGGATCAGCAGCCCGGAAATGAAGCTCAGCGACCAGCTCAGGCCATCGCTGCCGAGCAGTTCGGCAGACGCTTTCAGTTTTTCCTTTGCCGCATCCAGACGCTGCTCGGCCTGCGCCACTGGCAGACCGTCCTGCAGCGATTGACGGTAGGCCATCAGCGATTTTTCAGTGTCCTTGCGCACGTTGGCGTCAACGTTGTCCAGCGAGCTTTCGACCAGTTCAAAGCCTTCCAGATAAGCCGCCACCGACAGGTCATAGGCCTGATCACGATCACCGGCGCGGTACGCGGCCAGGCTCTTGTCCAGCGTGGCAGCGGTGTAATCGAGCAACTGCGCCGGGCCACGCTTGACCTGCGGCGGCTGCGCGCGCTGGGCGCGGAAGGTCGCGGCGGCTTGTGGACCTTCGGCGGCCTGCACTTCGGCCGGGGTCTGGCGGGCCAGATCGGCAATGTTGTAGACCTTGTCGGACCTGGCCGCTGCCGGGTCGGCACTGAAGCCGGCGATGTAGGTCGCCAGGTCCCAGCGCTGACGGTCATCCAATTGATCGGCAAACGCCGGCATGTCGGTGCCTTCGACACCCTGGCCGAGGGTGCTGTAGATCGCGTACAGACTCAGGTGGTCCATCCGTGCGGCAGCGCGCAGGTTGGCCGGCGCCGGGTTCATGCCGAGGCCCGCCGGACCATCGCCAACACCTGTGTCGCCATGACAGACCGAGCAGTTCTGCGCATAGAGCGGCGCGCCCCGGGTCGGATCCGGCGTGATGATCGGTGCCTGGCTGACTTCATACGCCACCGCCAGCTTCGCGCCCAGTTGCCGGGCCTGCCGGGCGACTTCAGCGCCGTCCTGCTTCGCGCTGATGGCGACGCGCAAAGCCTCGACGCCCTGCTCCAGTGCGGCCTTCTCTGGCTTGGCCGGCATGCCGGCGATCAAACCTTGCAGCACCTGGGTGAATTCCAGTTGTTCGCGGTACTCGCCGTCGTCGACGACCTTGCCCGCCGCGACCGTCGGCGGGTAGTCGGCGCTGATGTAATCGAGCAGGTGCAGCGCCTGCGGGGCGCCTTCCACGGTGTCGGCCAGCAGGTTGAAACTGCTCAGGGCAAACAAAGGGAACACCAGCCAGGCCAGGAATCGGGACGAGGCAGTCATGAATGAGTCTCAAATGGAAATGCGAAGTTACATATTGTTCACTTCGAAGGCCTTTCCCTCAAGCTTTGTCGACGACTCGTGGCGTTTTAGCGCAGCGCTGCGGGGGTGTTGCGGTAATGCTCGCGCATGAACTCGACGAAAACCTGCACCTTCAGCGCGACATGCCGGGCATGCGGATAGAGCGCGTAATAGTGGCGCTGACCGAGGCTGCAATGGGGCAGGATGTGCACCAGCCGGCCACTGAGCAGATCGTCCTGCACCGTGGCGCGGGTGAACGCGGCAATGCCGACCCCGGCCAGCGCTGCGGCGTGCAACGAGCTGATCGAGTCGGCCTTGAACCGGCCTTGCGCACGCACGCCGCTGGTAACCCCGCGCGCGTCAGTCAGCACCCAGTCGCTGGCACCGGCGAACGCCAGCAACTGCTGCCCGGCGAGCTCGCGCACCTGACGCACCAGACCGTGGCGGGCAACGTAGGCCGGCGACGCCACCAGCAGCATGTCCGAGACGGTCAGCAGGCGCGCCACCAGTGACGAGTCGGCCAATGGCCCGCAGATGCGCAGCGTCACGTCGAAGCCCTCGGCAATCAGATCGACGAAACGATCATCGCAGGACAGCTCCACGTCGATGTCGGGATAGCGCTGTTGAAACGCTGGCAGCCAGCTCGCCAGTTCCAGCGTACCGATCACCATCGGCGCGCTGATGCGCAACACACCGCTGGGGCTTTCATGGGCCTGCCCCACCGCCAGCGCGGCTTGATCGAGGCGTTCGAGGATGTCCACGCACGCGGCGTAATACTGCTGCCCCGCCGTGGTCAGGTTGAAACGCCGGGTGTTGCGGTTGATCAGGCGCGTGCCGAGTTCATTTTCCAGCTGCTGCAACTGCCGGGAAATGGTCGAGTGCGTGGTGTCGAGCCGCTCGGCGGCGGCGCTGAAGCCGCGACATTCGACGATGCAACGAAATGCGCGCATGGCTTGCAGTTGATTCATTAAAGTCCCGCAATTCGTTTATGCGTCAGGCCAGCAAGGCTAGCTCAATCCCGTGCGCCATCCCACCGGAAAGTCCGCTGAGCGCCACACATGAGCGGTGCAATGGGCCACCAAAAACGACGGATCACTTAGCCACTATCGCCCCCTATAATGCGCCACTTCGTTGCATTTCCCGTCCAAGGATGACCCCTCCTCATGCGCCATCGCTTGCTCCTGCCCCTGTTGATCACCGCCGTTGTCCAACTGAGCGGCTGCGCGGCGTATCGCAATTACGATCTGGAACTGCAACAGACCACCGATCAGTTCAAGGCCGGCAACATCGACGGCGCTCTGTCCGTGATCGAAGCGCACAACCCGGACCCGGAAAAAGACCTGCTCTACTATTTCGAAAAGGGCGCCGTCCTCAGTGCCGGCGGCGAGTTCGCGCAGAGTCAGACAACCTGGCGCAGCGCCGAGCAGATGATCATCGAGCGTCAGGACACGATCGAAACCACTGGCGACAAGTTGCTCGCCGCGATGGGCGATCACTGGGGCAGCATCATCAACGACAAGCTGCGCCGCTACGATGGCTACGACTATGAAAAGGTCATGCTGACCACGCAAATGGCCCTCAATCAGTTAGCGCAAAATGACTTCGATGGCGCCCGCGCCGACATCAGGAAAACCCATGAACGCGAAGCGCTGATAGCGCGGCAACGGGAGCTGGAATACGAAAAAATCGAGGAAACCGCCAAGGCCCAGGGCGCACGCGTGCATTACAAGGATTTGCAGGGTTATCCGGTGGTGATGCTCGAATCGCCTGCGGTGATTGCCCTGAAAAACGGTTACCAAAGTGCGTTCAGTCACTATCTCGCCGGCTTCACGTATGAAGCACTGGGTGAAAAGGACCTCGCCGCGCCCGGCTATCGGCAAGCCATTGAATTGCGCCCGGACATGGCGTTTTTCCAACAGGCATTGCGTGACCTCGACAGCCCCGGGCTCAAGGCCGACGAAAGCGATGTGCTGATCATTGTGCAAAGTGGCCTGGCGCCCGCCCGCAGTTCGGTACGCGTGCCTTACCCGGTGAAACTGGCGGACGGGCAAGTCATCGTCGCCAACATCTCGTTTCCGGTGATGGTGCCGGACACCTCAACCCCGCCGATCAGTCAGGTCAGTATCGATGGTCGACAAAAACAGCTGATCGCGGTCAACAGCATCACCGACATGTCCTTGCGCACGCTGCGCGACGACATGCCCGGGATTATCCAGCGCACGACCTACCGGGCATTTCTTGCAGCGGACGTGCAAGGCACGGACAACCGACGTAACCCGAGCAAAGCGTCCTACGTGACCCACTGGGACGGTTTCGAGCAGGCGGACACCCGCACGTGGCGCACCCTGCCCAACCTGACGCAGGTTGTGCGCCTGCGCCTGAAAAAGGGCGAACATCTGATTAGCCTGCCGAATGCGGGTGCACCGCTGAAAATCCGTATCGACCAGAACCGTCAGATGATCGGTCTGCGTGTGCTGGGCGAGCGGATTTACGCGAATGGCAGCGCTTTTCAGGCCATCCCTGCGCTGGAAACCCGCGTATCCGGCCTGAAATAAGTAATGGCACCAAACTAACAAGTGCGATTAAAAAGCTATTACATGGCCAGCATCGCCTGCTTATAATGCCGCGCCCGCGCTATCGCGATGCGGCATAAAAGCTCCTCTGGTTATGAGGAATTGGCAGGAGGCCAGCGCCACTGTCGATGGGTCACATCAGCCCGACCAGCACAGGTGGCTGCTGCAGTTTCAAGCTCAGGGAAGAAGTACCCCCATGGCATTCCGCGCTCCCACCTTGATCGCGCTCAGCGCTGTCACTCTGCTGTCCGGCTGTTCGGCGTTTCGCAACTACGATTCGGAACTGGCCCAGACCAACCAGCAACTGGCCACCGGCAACGTCGACGCCGCATTGACCCTGCTGGAAAAGAACAACACCGGCCCGGACAAAGACCTGCTCTATTACTTCGAGAAGGGGGAGTTGCTGCGCGCCAAGGGCGACCTGTCCGGCAGCCAGAACGCCTGGACCAGCGCCGATCAGGTGGTCGGTCAGTGGGAAGACGCGGTCAAGCTTGATTCCGGCAAATACCTGGCTCAGTTCGGTAGCTTCATCGTCAACGACAAGGTTCGTCGCTACGAAGGCTACGACTACGAAAAAGTCATGCTGACCACGCAGATGGCCCTCAACCTGCTGGCGGTCAATGACTTCGACGGCGCCCGCACCGCGATCAAGAAGACTCACGAACGTGAAGCCGTGATCGCCGACCTGCGTGACAAGGAATACCTCAAGAGCGAGGAAGAGGCCGAGAAAGAAGGGATCAAGACCCAATACAAGGATCTGCAGGGTTACCCGGTCGCCAGCCTTGATGCGCCGGAAGTGGTCAGCCTGAAAAACAGCTACCAGAGTGCGTTCAGCCATTACCTGGCCGGTTTCGTCTACGAAGCCCTGGGCGAGAAAGACCTGGCTGCACCGGGCTACCGCAAGGCTGCCGAACTGCGTCCGAACACCCCACTGCTGGAACAGGCGCTGGTCAATCTCGACAAGCCAAGCAAATCCGACGACAGCGACATCCTGATCGTGGTGCAAAGCGGTCTGGCGCCATCACGCGACTCGATCCGCGTACCGCTGCCATTGCCGATCTCCAACAACGTGGTGATCACCCCGCTGTCGTTCCCGATCATCAAGCCTGACACCTCCACCGCGCCGTTTGCGCAGATTGGCGTCGATGGCCAGCAGGTCAACCTGACTGCCCTCAACAGCACCACTGCCATGTCGCGCCGCGCCCTGCGCGATGACATGCCGGGGATTATCGTGCGCACCACCGTGCGCGCAATCACCAAAGGCGTGGCGCAGAAGAAGATCAACGAAACCAATCCGCTGGCCGGTCTGGCCGTCGGTATCTCTTCAGCTGTGCTCGAAGGTGCCGATACCCGTACGTGGCGCACCCTGCCGGACAACACCCAGGTGGTACGTCTGCGCTTGAAGAAAGGCGAGCACCAAGTCAGTTTGCCGAGCGCCATCGGTGGCTCGGTGGTCAAGGTCACCGTCGATCAGCGTTATCAGGTGATCAGCCTGCGCGCCGTGGGCAATCAGGTGTTCGCTGCGGGCCTCGCCGCCCACGTCATTCCGAGCGCCGGTGCGACCAACGTCGCCAGCCTCAAACAACCTTAAGAACGGAGTCTTTGCATGCGCTTCAAACTCATCGCCGTTGCCGCCCTCGCCGTCCTGGCGAGCGGCTGCGCCACCCCGCCACCACCTGAGCCGGGCAGCGCCGCGAGCAAGGTCGTGGCCATGGGCCCGCAGAAACACATCGCAGTCGGCGCCATGCGCGTGGCACGCGAGAACGGCTTCATGACCGTCAATGTGCAGTTGACCAACACCCTCAACAGCAACAAGACGTTCTACTACCGCTTCGCCTGGCTCGGCCCGGAAGGTTTCCCGATTGCCGAGGAAGAAGTCTGGAAAAGCCAAATGATGTACGGCGCCCAGACCAGCATCATTCAGGGCATCGCCCCGACCCCCAAAGCCGTGGATTTCCGTCTGGAACTCAAGACGCCTTAAGTCCGCCACCCTATTCCTGTTTTAGAGAGCACTCCCATGTTTGCACGCTTTTCCTTGATCGCTGTCCTCGCCCTGCTGGCTTCCGGTTGCGCCAACACTTCGCCGACCCTGGGCAGCAAGAACATCAGCTACGGCGACACCAAAGCGGTTGAAACCGTGACCAATGAATTCGGTTCGACCGATCTGCAAATGATCGCCGAGTCGATGACCCGCTCGCTGGCCCAGTCCGGCATTCTGCAGGGCCGTCCGGTGGTGCAGGTCTACGACGTGAAGAACAAGACCAGCGAGTACATCGATACCCGCGAAATCACCACCAGCATCAAGACCCAACTGATGAAGTCCGGCACCGCCCGCTTCGCCAGCGACAACACCGCGATGCAGAGCCAGGTTGATCAGCTCAAGCTGCAAAACCAGAGCGGCCTGTACAAGAAGAGCAGCGTGGCCAAGACCGGCAACATGATCGCCGCCAAGTACCGCCTGGAAGGTTCGATCAGCTCGATCGTCAAGCGCAGCAGCGACTACAAGGACGTCTTCTACAAATTCAGCCTGCAACTGATCGACGTTGAAAGCGGTCTGGCCGAGTGGATGGACGAAAAAGAGATCCGCAAAACCACGGAGCGTTAAGCAATGCGCGCATGGATTGGCATGATGGCCCTGGCTTGCGCGTTCAGCGTGCAAGCGGCCCCCAAAGTCGCGGTGACGGATCTGGCGTATCAGGAGCGTGTGGAGCAATACATCCACATCGTTTCGGCGCAGAACAATTACCGCGAGGGTTACTACAGCTCCAGTGGCTCATCGAGCTATAACGAGCTGGAAGCGACCACCAGCTATATCGAGCAGGGTGAGCTGCGTAAATTCACCGGCGACATCAAGGGTGAAATCCTGCGTACCGGCATGTTCCAGCTGGTGCAGGGCACGCCGTACACCGCGTCGTCCAAGGGTGACGTCTATGACGTTATCAAACGCATCAAGGCCGGCAGCTTCAAAGGCGCCGACTATGTGCTGTTCGGCACGGTGTCCGACATCGACTTCACCCAGGACATGAACGAGCTGGCGCACACCGACAGCTATTCGGCGGTACTGGGCCTGACGCTGGTGGCGGATTTCAGTCTGATCAACACCAAGACCTACGAGATCACTTCAGCCTTCACGGCGATGGGTGAAGCGCAGGACACCAAACTGGTGAACGGGCGCGACATCAAGATCTCGCTGAACCGCCCTCGGGTGGTGCGTGAGGTGTCCAAGGCACTGGGCGAGGACGTCGCCGGGCAATTGAGCCAACAGCTCGGTGGCGGCGGTTACGAGCAGCCGCGTGAGCCGCAGCAACGCAACAACCTGCCGCGCGATACGGCGCCGGTGATTCTTCACTGATTCGACAGCCGTAAACGAAAAAGGCGACCTGAGAGGGTCGCCTTTTTTGTGCCTGTTGCTTCACGCGACGGCTTTGCGCAACGTCGCCATAAACGCCGCCGCGCCGATGAACAGCCCGGCAAACGTGCGGTTCATGCGCTTCTGCTGTTTCGGCGTGCGCAACAGGCGCAGCACCTTCGATGCCAGCCCGGTGTAGCCGGCCATGACGATCAGATCAACGCAGATCATGGTCACGCCGATCACCAGGTACTGCATCAGCAGCGGAGCATGCGGATTGATGAACTGCGGCAGCACCGCCAGCATGAACACCAGCGCCTTGGGGTTGCTGATGTTCACCAGAAAACCGCGGAACACCAGCGCCAACGGTTTGCCGATCGGCCGTACCGCCGCGTCATCGCTCATGTCCATGGGCAGCGCACGCCATTGCTTGACCGCCAGATAGACCAGATAGGCCACACCGAACCATTTGATCGCATAGAACGCGGTGGCCGAAGCGGTGAGGATCGCGCCCACACCGGCGCCGACGATCGCAATCTGTACCGCGAGGCCGATCTGCAGACCGAGGGCGTTCCAGTAACCACGCCAGAAACCGTATTGCAGACCGCTGGACATCGACGCAATGGCGCCGGCGCCCGGGGACAGACTGATCACCCAGCAGGCGGCGAAAAACGCCAGCCATGTTTGTAGCTCCATCGCACACCTCGGCTCATGTTCGTGACAAATGCCTAAGCTAATCCGGGTTTGAATGGATGACTACCGATTTTTTGCTGAATGTTGTGGGGCTACCGGGGGCACCTTCGCGAGCAAGCCCGCTCCCACAAGGATCTTTGGTGTTCACACATTGTGTGTTCCACTCAGGACACTGTGGGAGCGGGCCTGCTCGCGAAGGCGTCAGATCAGACGCCCGGGCAATCTACTTTTCGAAACCGCCGGAAGGAAACACATCGCTGCCGCGCCAGCGCCGCACCGAGCGCTGGAAGAACAGACTGTTCGGCACTTGCACCATGGCGCTGCCGGTGCCCAGTTCCTCAGCCTCGATCAACGTGGTGTAGAGCAGATTGATCGCCACCACCCGGCCTTTGACACCCGGCTTGTCGGTGGTGTCGACCAGTTCGACCACATCACCCAGACGGAACGGGCCGACGGTGAAGATCAGGATCGCGCAGAGCAGGTTCGACAGCACACTCCACATGGCGAAGAACGCCACCGCCGCCACCGCGACGAAACCCGACAGCGCCGTCCACAGCACCGTGGCCGACACGCCGAGGCGTTCCAGCACAAAGATCAGCGCACTGCCCATGATCAGCCAGCGCAGCCCGCCGCGCAGCGGCATCAGCAACTGCGGCGGGAACGGGTAGCGCTCCCCCAGACGAGTCAGGCCTTTGGCAACGAAACGCTGAGCCAGATAACCGGCCAGCAGGATCAGCAGAATCTGCACGCCGAGCCAGATCGGCTCGACCCACACTGCCGGCAAAGGAAGCTTGAACGCGTCCATCAGGACAGCGCCTCCAGCTCCGCCTGCATGCTTTCCAGGGTTTCGAGCGCTGCCATCCAGGCTTCTTCCAGCTCGCCTTCGCGAACCTTCAGTCTGGCCTGTTCGGCCAGCAGATCACGCAGCTCATTCTTGCGCGCAGGCTCGTAAATGTCGCTGTCACCGAGACTGGCATCGACCTTGGCGAGTTTCTCGTGGAGCTTGCCCAGCTCAGCTTCGAGCTTGTCGGCTTCACGCTTGTGCGGCGCCAATTGCTGACGCAACGCAGCGGCAGCCTGACGCTGAGCTTTCTTGTCGGTCTTGTCCGGATTGACCGGCGTGTTGCTGACCGGGGCGTTGCGCTGACGGTATTCCACCAGCCAGCGCGCGTAGTCTTCGAGATCGCCATCGAACTCTTCGACCTTGCCATCAGCGACCAGGTAGAAGTTGTCGGTGGTGCTCTTGAGCAAGTGACGATCGTGAGACACCACCAACACCGCGCCGCTGAATTCCTGCAGCGCCATGGTCAGCGCCAGGCGCATTTCCAGATCGAGGTGGTTGGTCGGTTCGTCGAGCAGCAGCAGGTTCGGCCGTTCCCAGGCGATCAACGCCAGGGCCAGACGCGCCTTTTCGCCACCGGAGAAATTCAGCACCGGTTCGTCGATGCGCGCGCCACGGAAGTCGAAACCGCCGAGGAAGTCACGCAGGGTCTGCTCGCGCTCGGTCGGCGCCAGTCGCTGCAAGTGCAGCAACGGGCTGGCCTTGGCATCCAGCGAGTCGAGCTGATGCTGGGCAAAGTAGCCGACGACGGTGTTTTCGCCACGGGTCAGACGCCCGCCCAGCGGCTCGAGCTCACCGGCGAGGTTCTTGATCAGGGTCGATTTACCGGCACCGTTCGGCCCGAGAAGGCCGATCCGCGCCCCTGGGGTCAGTTGCAGCTTGACCTTCTCCAGGATGGTTTTATCGCCATAACCCAGACGTGCATCGGACAGGTCGATCAGCGGGCTGGAGATCTTGGTCGACTCGCGGAACACGAAATCGAACGGCGAATCGACGTGGGCCGCCGACAGCTCTTCCATGCGCTCCAGGGCCTTGATTCGGCTCTGCGCCTGACGGGCCTTGGTGGCCTGGGCCTTGAAGCGAGCGATGTAGCTTTCCATGTGCGCACGTTGCGCCTGCTGCTTCTCGTAAGCCTGCTGTTGCTGGGCCAGACGTTCGGCACGGGCACGTTCAAACGCGGTATAGCCGCCCCGGTACAGGGTCAGTTTGCGCTGATCGACATGGGCCACGTGATCGACCACTTCATCGAGGAAGTCGCGGTCGTGGGAAATCAGCAGCAAAGTGCCCGGGTAGCTTTTCAGCCACTCTTCGAGCCAGATGATTGCGTCGAGGTCCAGGTGGTTGGTCGGTTCGTCGAGCAGCAACAGGTCCGATGGACACATCAAGGCCTGCGCCAGGTTCAGACGCATCCGCCAGCCACCGGAGAAATCTCCTACCTGACGATCCATCTGCTCGTTGGTGAAACCAAGACCGGCCAGCAATTTGCGCGCACGTGCATCGGCGGTATAGCCGTCAGCGCTGTCGAGTTCGGCGTGCAAACGGGCCAGTGCCGTGCCATCGTGGGCCGCTTCGGCGGCGGCGAGGTCACGCTGCACTTCGCGTAGACGCAGGTCGCCATCGAGCACATAGTCGACCGCCAGGCGCTCGAGGGTGTCGACCTCCTGGCGCATGTGCGCGATGCGCCAGTCGGCCGGCAACAGGCAATCGCCCGAGTCCGGATGCAACTCGCCGCGTAACAGGGCGAACAGGCTCGATTTGCCGGCGCCGTTGGCACCGATGAGGCCGGCTTTGTGGCCGGCGTGCAGGGTCAGCTCGGCGTCTTCTAGCAGACGTTGCGGGCCACGCTGTAAAGTCAGGTTCTGAAGTCGGATCATAATGGCGGCGGAGTCTACCAGCTTCGCTCACAACTGGCGCGAGTAGCACGATGTCCTCTGACCTGTGGAGCTTTTCCCTTGCCACCTACGCCCGACCGGGCGTGGAACATGCCTGCCTGCAACTGCAAACGGCGGGGGCCAATGTGTGCCTGTTGCTGTGCGGTCTGTGGCTGGAACAACGTGGCGTGGCCTGCGACGAACAGCGCGTACAACAGCTGAAAATGCTGGTGGGGCCTTGGGATGTGGAGGTGGTGCAGCCGCTGCGTGCATTACGCACTCAATGGAAAACCCTGGCCGAGGAAGACCCGGTGCTCAAGGCCCTGCGTGAACAGATGAAGGCGCTGGAACTGGAAGCCGAACGGCATCTGCTGTGGCAACTGGAACAGGTCGCTCAGGACTGGCCGTTGCAGGCTGCATCCGCGTCGGAAGAATGGCTTGAGCGTCTGGCGGCAATGGCCGCCAGCCCGAACCGCGACGCGCTGCAAGTGCTGCGCATCGCGGCAACCGGCACTTAGGAAGCGCTGGTCGGGTTGCTGGTGGCGCTCGACGCAGCGGCCGGCGTTGGCGCAGTCGTGGTGGTCGAGGTAGAAGCGGCGGCAGGTGCAGCGGCCGGCGCTGGAGCGGCTGGCTTGGCGGCAGGTGCGGTCGCCGGTTTCGCGGCGGCTGGTTTGGCGGCGGCCGGTTTTTTCGCGGCAGGTTTGGCGGCTGGTTTTGCTGCTGGCTTGGCAACTGCTGGTTTGGCAGCAGGCTTGGCTACTGGCTTGGCAGCAGCGGTTGCCGGTTTGGCCGCAGCAGGTTTGGCAGCGGTTTTCGCGGCAGGCTTGGCAACGGCTTTGGCAGCTGGTTTTGCAGCGACCGGTTTGGTCGCAGGCTTGGCCGCTGCAGTTTTGGCGGCTGGCTTGGCAGCCGGTTTTACTGCAACTTTGGCAGCGGGTTTGGCCGCTGGTTTAGCCGCGGCGGTTTTTGCCGGAGTCGCTTTGCGAGCAGCTGGTTTTGCAGCTGGTTTTGCAGCAGCCGGCTTGGCGGCGGCAGTGCGTGCGGCAGGTTTTGCAGCGCTGGCCGCAGCAGGTTTTTTCACCGCGGTTTTTGCAGCAGGCTTGGCCGCTGCTTTAGCTGGCGCCTTGGCCGCTGGTTTGGCCGCGGGCTTGGCAGCAGCGGTTTTCGCAGGGGCTTTCGCCGCAGCAGGTTTGCCTGCCGCTTTCTTCGCAGGTGCTGCTGCAGGTTTGGCTGCGCGGGAGGTCAGCGCCTTGCCGGCGGCTTCCTGCACGCGACCGACACCCTGGGCCAGTTTCAGGCTTTCCTGGGCATCGCGCTTGAGTTGCAGAATGTAGCTGCGGGTGTCGGACTGACGATCCTTCAGCGCATCGAGCAGGTCTTCAAGCTCCTTCACGGCAGCCTTGGCCTTGTTCTGTGCCTTGGCTTTACCGGCAGTGGCTGCGTCCTGCAATTTGGTGCGGGACTTGTGCAGTTTTTCTTGCGCCTTGCCGCGTTGCTTTTCCAGTTTGGCGAGCAGTTTTTCAGCATCAGCCAAGGCTTGGGAGCAAGCGTTTTCCAAATGCTCGAGCAGGCTGCCCGAGAGTTGTTGGAGTAAGTGCAACGGAGTGTTTACAGGCTTCTTGGTGGCCGACATGGTTTACCTCCTGGCTGACGTGAGTGCGGCTCATACTAGACCTCTGCAGTTACCGCCGCTAGGTCATCTTGACAGTAACGAAACCATTGCGTTGCAACGAAGTGAAAATGTTCTGCACAAAGACAAAAGCAGTTCACCGTTGCAGACGTTCGCGCTGGCATAATCGCCCGCATCTCAGGACGGAGAGTGCCCATGTCGCGCTACTTTTTTTTATCCCTCTGCATGATTTTTTCCGCCGCCCACGCCGACGAAAAAACCACCACGAGCGACGCCCATGATCTGGCCTACAGTCTCGGCGCCAGTCTCGGTGAACGGCTGCGCCAAGAGGTGCCGCAATTGCAGATCCAGGCACTGGTCGACGGTTTGCAGCAGGCCTATCAAGGCAAGCCACTGGCCCTGAGCGAAGCGCGGATCGAGCAGATCCTGGCCGATCATGAAGCGCAAAACGCCGAACATTCGGCGCTGCCTTCAAGCGATGCCGCGATGGAAAACGAGCAACGTTTTCTCACCGCAGAAAAAGCCAAACCAAGTGTCAAGGAACTGGCCGACGGCATCCTGCTGACCGAGCTGACACCGGGCAATGGCGCCAAGGCCGGGCCGGATGGAAAAGTGCAGGTGCTTTACGTTGGTCGACTGCCCGATGGCACGGTGTTCGATCAGAACACTCAGCCGCAATGGTTCAGCCTCGACAGCGTGATTGCCGGCTGGCGTACCGCGTTGCAGAACATGCCGGTGGGCGCCAAGTGGCGACTGGTGATTCCATCTGATCAAGCCTATGGCGCCGACGGTGCGGGCGATCTGATTGCGCCGTTTACGCCGCTGGTGTTTGAAGTCGAGTTGCGCGGCGCAACAAGCTGACCGCCCCCGATGCACAGGCATAAAAAAACGCGGTGCGCGCTCGGCGTACCGCGTTTTTTGTGCCTGCAAAAAACCAGTCAGGCTTGAGCTGTGTCTACTTCCTTGTGTGCCGTGTGCAGCACCTCAATCAGACAGTCTTCCAGCTCGAAGCGCTCGTGAAGCAGGCCGCCCAGCTCCTTGAACTTCTCGGCGACGCATTTGCCCTCATCGCACAGATCGTTGAACGCCAGCAGCTTCTCAGTGATGACGTCGATGCGTGGATAGATTGTTTCGGCCAGTTCCAGGCCGCGCGTGTCACCGAACGCCTTGGCTTCGCCCGTCAGCTGTTCGTAGATCTCGAAATGCCCGGCCGAGACATAATCGACCAGCACACCGCAGAATTCCTGCAAGGGCTTGCGGTTCTCGGACAGCGCCTCAGGTTGCGCACCGAGCTTGTCGTAGGCACCGATCAGTTCTTCACGCTCTTGCAACCAGCGGTCGATCAGCAGATGAACTCCACCCCAGCGTTCCTGAGCATTCTGACAACTTTCGAGCATGGCGATCTCTCTTCCCTTGTGGGTCATGCTGCTCTACACCCGCGCCCCTCTTCTGGCTTTTATCGCTTGGAGGCCGACCGGGCAGAGCGTCATCGAGCAACATAAATCCAATGACACGTGCGGGCCAGATTATGCCCGCACGCCTATGGCTTCAAGGTACGCAGGAGATAAAGTTCATACAAGTGTTTAATCCCTGATCAGCATACGGTGCGACGCTTCGCCGCTGAGCGGTCGTTGCAGAGCGCTCCAGACCAGCCGCAGCAATTGGTACACCGCCAGGATCGACATTGCCACAAAGAACAGCAGGCTCCATTCCGGGATACTCAAATCGAACAGCGTCCAGGAAATATCTGCGCAATCGACACCGCCTTTAAACATCCGCACCGTTGCGCACAACCACGGCAGGTTGCTGAACAGCGCTTCGGAATCGGGCGCGCAGCTCGTCATTTGCACCAGCGGATCGCTCTGCAACAACACCTGCCGCCAGGCGGCGGTCGTCCCGCCCAGACTGACGCAAAACATGATCATCCAGTACAGCGACAAGCCGACACGCCGCGGGCCATGGACCGCCGCCAGCCCGCAACAGACCGTCAGCAATGCCATGAAGAATCGTTGCGCCAGGCACAGGCTGCAGGGCGTCAGCCCGACCGCGTATTCGAGGTAATAGGAAGCTCCCAGGGCCAGAGCCCCTGCAGTGAAAGCCGTGAAAAACAAGGAGCGTGAACAGGCCAACGACATGGCTTTTCCGTAACAGTAGAGACAGGCAGTTACGGTAGAGGAAAGCTTGTCAGCCTTTCAAGGCGGGTCCCTGCCGACAGTTCAACAGGAGTGTAGGGAAAACCCGACAGGGGCGAGAGGAATAGGCGTAGCCGACTGTAGGACTTTGCCTAAGACGTCGGTCAGAGGTAATTATTCGTTCGCAGAACGTTAACGAGGGAGCATCCTCCCTCGTGATTTCAAGCGTGAACCGGCACCGGCAATGGCGCGGCCAGGAGGCGCTCATCCAGCAGTCCGAGACCTTCCTGGAACAACTGATTGCTGCGCTCGGTGTCACCCAGCTGCGCGAGCAGGCGCGCCAATTCTGCGCAGGCTTCCGGATTGCGCTGCACCCGCAGGCTGCTCTCCAGATAATCCCGTGCCTTGCCCCACAAACTGGCTTGCAGACAGAGCCGTCCCAAGGTCAGCAACAGGCTCGGATCGGCCGGATGATCCTTGAGCCAGCCTTCGGCGGTCTGCAACTGACGCGCCGGATCGCTACCGCGCACCAAGCCATACAGTCGCGCCAGATGGCTGTCGTACTTGCGCTTGAGGGCGCCACGCAGCACTTCCTCGGCTTCGACCTGAGCGCCCAGCTGACGCAGTTGCTCGGCATACGCCAGCACCAGCGCCGGCTCCTGGCGCTGGGCCGAACTCAGTTGCTCCCAGGCACGATTGAGTGACTGCAGACCGACTTTGCCGTCCTCGTCGCGGTGCGCCGCCAGCGAAAGGTTGTTACCCCAGGCACGACGTTCGAGCTCTGCCAGCTCAGCCGGTGGCAGCGCCTTGTCCTTGCGCAGCTCCGGCAACAGACGGATGACAGCCGACCAGTCGCCGCGCTGTTGATGCAAACGCTGCAACTGACGCAAGGTCTGCACGTTGTGCGGATGCCGCTCGTGCATCGCCTGCAGGGTCACCAGTGCGCCGTCGGTGTCACCGCGATCGGTCTGCAGTTGCGCGTGACTCAAGGCAATTGCCAGTTCGGCCTGCGGCTGGCGCTCCAGCGCACGCTCGAGCAAGTGATCGCACTCCTCGTACTTGCCCTGTTCGTTGGCCGCGCGTGCGGCGCCGAGGTAATACAGCAGCGGCTGGCGCTCGGCTTCTGCAGCGCGAGAAAGATGCCGTTGCGCACTGGCCCAACGTCCTTCTGCCAGATCCAGCTGACCGTGTTCGATCGCCACCTGAACCCGACGGCTGCGGTTACGCCGCGACCACGGATTGACCACGCCGCTGGAAGCCATGACCAGTTCGACCAGCGCCTTGATGCCCCAGATCAGCAGCCACAGCACCGCGATCAGCCCCAGCGTGGCCCATAGGCTCGCCTCGTAACGGAAGCTCTTGTAGGCAACCAGCACGTACCCGGAGTGTTCGGCAATCGCCAGGCCCAGCGCTGCCGTCGAGGCAATCACCAGAAACACGATCACGTACAGGCGTTTCATGGCGTGGTCTCCTGCGCAGTGTTGGCGGCAGGTTTGGCGAACGGTTTGACCGATTCTTCAGCGTTGACGTTACGTCGCTCCAGATAACCCTGCACCGCGCTCAGCGTGCCGGTCAGGTCGGGCGTCTTGACCGTGACCGGTTGCTGGCTCAGCTCGGCGACCTGTTCGAGCATGATTTTGCTCTGCGGATTATCCGGATTGAAATTGCCCTTGAGCACGTCTCGTGCTTCAGTCAGCGCCTGGGTGTAAACCGGCGCCTGACCATTGAGCGCGGCCCACTGCGCCTGCTCCAGCGCCAGGCTCAGGGCCAGGCGCACCTGGCTCAGACTTTGCCCGGCCAGCAGTGGCTTCACATTCTTGTCAGCGTTGAAGTCGATGCGGATGTAACGCGAAACCTGATCCCACCACTGTGCCCAGCGACTGGCACCATCGCCGTCGGCGGTCAGGCCCAGCAGCGATTCGCCGCGATCCTTGTACTCCGGCGCCAGCTCGGTCAGCTCGATGACCTGATCACGCAAGGCGCCAATGCGCAGGAACAAGCCGGTGCGATCCGGCTGCTCGGTGCTGCGCAGGGCAACAAGGGTTTTTGCCACTTGCTCGCGAGCAGCGAACGAGCCCGGGTCGTTCTGTTCACGGAGGATTTCGTCGGCGCCCTGCACCAGCGCCTGGGCGCTGCTGATGTCCTGCAAGGCTGACAGACGCAAGCTGGCCAGGCGCAGCAGGTGCTCGGCCTCGGCCAGACGCCAGTCCTTGCGGCTGGCGCCGAGGACGGTTTCCAGACGCTGGTTGAGGCGCTGCTGATCACCCTGCAATTGCGTCACCAGACGCTGGCGATCAGCAAGCTCGTCGGCACCCGGCAACTGCGCGAGGCGCTCGGTCAGGCGCTGCTCATTGAGCTTGAGGCTCTGCGCCTGATCGTTCAGCGCCTGCACCTGGCCCGACTGCTGTGCGGTGTTGGTCTGCAGGTGACGCACCTGCCAGACACCCCAGCCACCGATCGCCACGCCGGCAGCGCCGAGCAACAGGGCGACAATGGCCAGTCCGTTGCCTCGGCGCGGCTCTTTGGCCGGCGGTGGAGTTTCAACCTGGGCATCGATCACAGGTTGGACGTCATCTTTGGGCAAGGCTGTTTCGCTCACGTATCCATCCTTTGCATTAGAGAACGGGCACGGGATGCTCCCGTAACGCCGTCAGCAAAGCCGCGGCACTCGCGCCGCGGCAATCCACAACTGTTTGAGCCCCGGCGGCACGTGCCAGCTCGGCGACCCTTGGGCTTGGAACAAACAACGGCAACTGCGCAATCGCAGGCCAGGCAGCGCCGGCCATGCGGCGCAAGTGCTCGAAACCCTGTCCACTGCTGACCACCAGCCCGTTCAAGCGTTCCGCTGCAATCCGCCGCGTCAGTTCGTGCGGCGGATAGGCCGGCAGGTCGCGCCGATACAACTCCAGATACTCGACACTAGCACCTAGCGCGCGCAGACGCTCGGCGAGCAGCTCACGACCACCCTCCCCGCGCAGGATCAACACCTGCGCATCAGGCTGCGCAACGGCTTCGCGCAGACGCGGCAATTGCAGCAAGGCTTCGCTGTCATCGCCGGTGGCCGGGAAGTGCACGTCCAGGCCACGATCGCGAAGAATCTGCGCCGTCGCCGCACCGACGCTGAACCACGGCATCGATACCGGGTTCAGGTCAAAAGTATCGAGCAGGTCGACAGCAATTCGCGCCGCCGGTTTGCTGACCACGATGACTGCGCTGCAGTTCGGCAACTGGCTCATCGCCTGACGTATTTTCTCAGAGACCGGCAGCGGTGCGATGTCCAGAAGCGGCAGGCAACTGCTGAAAAAACCGGCTTGGGCCAACACCTCGGCCAGCGCCGTGCAGTCGTCCGCAGGGCGCGTCAGCAGCAGGCGCCAGCCGGTCACTCGTGACCTGCCTCGCCATAGACCGCTTTGAGAATGTCGTCGGCACCCTGGCTGAGCAGGTCTTCAGCGACCTTCACACCCAGCGCTTCGGCATCGGTACGCGGTGCGCGCGCTTCGGCGCTGAGCAGCTTGCCACCGCTCGGCTCGCCCACCAGGCCACGCAACCACAACTGCTCACCTTCGAGCACGGCGTAGCAGGCGATCGGCACCTGGCAGCCGCCATTCAGATGTTTGTTGAGGGCCCGTTCGGCGGTCACACGCGAAGAGGTATCGGCGTGATGCAGTGGCGCGAGCAAGGCATGGATTTGCCTGTCGGCGCTGCGGCATTCGATACCAACGGCGCCTTGGCCACCGGCGGGCAGGCTGTCGTCGACACTGATCGCGCAGGTAATCCGGTCTTCGAAACCGAGACGGATCAGACCGGCCGCCGCGAGGATGATCGCGTCGTACTCGCCGGCATCGAGCTTGGCCAGGCGAGTGTTGACGTTACCGCGCAGGAAGCGGATCTCGAGATCGGGGCGGCGGGTCAGCAGCTGTGCCTGACGACGCAGGCTGGAGGTACCGACGATGGCACCGGCAGGCAACGCGTCGAGGCTGGCGTAAGTATTGGAAACGAAGGCATCACGCGGGTCTTCGCGTTCGCAGATGCAGAACAGACCCAAACCTTCGGGGAAGTCCATCGGCACGTCTTTCATCGAGTGCACGGCGATGTCGGCTTCATTCTCCAGCAGCGCGGTTTCCAGTTCCTTGACGAACAGGCCCTTGCCGCCGATTTTCGACAGCGGTGAGTCGAGCAGCTTGTCGCCGCGACTGACCATGGGCACCAGCGTCACCAGCAGACCCGGATGGGCCGCTTCCAGACGGGCTTTGACGTATTCGGCCTGCCAGAGGGCCAGCGCACTTTTACGGGTGGCGATGCGGATTTCGCGAGAGGACATGGATCAATCCGTACTGAATAGATACGGCGGATAATAACAGCTCAGCCAAATCCACTTTGACTTGAATCAGATACGGCGTGGCCTCCCTGGCCGGCAATGCCTGGTAAAAAGACTCCGGAACCGCCCGGAATGACCGGGTTACAGGCCCTGCATCATTTTGCGCACACCGGCCACATGCCGGCGGCTGACGATCAATGCATCGCCGTTCAGACCCTTGAGGAACAACTGGAAATGCCCCAGTGGCGTGCGTTGCAGACGCTCGATGCGGTCACGGGCGACCAGCGCGTTGCGGTGGATACGCACGAAGCGTTCACCAAATTCGTCTTCGAGGGCCTTGAGGGGTTCGTCCAGCAGCACTTCGCCGCTCTCATGGCGCAACGTCACGTACTTGTGATCGGCAATGAAGTAGACCACCTGATCCAGCGGGATCAGCTCGATGCCTTTGCGGGTGCGGGCGCTGATATGACTGCGCGGGCCGTTGCCGCTTTCGGCAGCAGGGCGGGTCAGGGCCGAGAGTTGGGCCCGGTTGGGACGTTCAGCCCGTTTCAGGGCGTCATGCAGATGTTCGGTTCGCACGGGTTTCACCACATAGCCCACGGCGCTGGCCTGCAGGGCTTCCACGGCAAATTCATCGGGGCCGGTGCAAAACACCACGGCGGGCGGCGTTTCGCGTTCGCACAGACGGGCAGCCACTTGCAGGCCATCGAGGCCCGGCATGCGGATATCGAGCAGCACGATATCCGGCTTGTGGCTGTCGATCAGCGCCAACGCCTCTTCGCCATTCGTGGCGCTGGGCTCCAGGACTGTGTAACCCTCGAGCTCGCTTACCATACGGCTTAGGCGCTCGCGAGCCAGTGGTTCGTCATCAACGATCAGGACATTCATATTGCGCTGGATTCCTGCGTGAGTCTCGCACAAGGATAGCGTAGACAGGTGAAGTGACGTCCGTCACCGCGATCCACGCTAAGACTAGCCCGAGCGCCAAAAAGTGCCGTACGTCGGCCAGCAATATTTGCCAGTGCCCGGGTCGTACTGCTCAAAGCCCGCTGTTTCCTGCGTTTCTCACGGGGTTTGCCAAAGGACAAATCCACCCACCCCCTCTTCTTATAGTCGGCGTCCGGACGTTTGCGCGATCCGCAGTCGCGCCGACCCTTATGTCCTACTGTAGACGCTTGCCGGGCTGATATTGCTCAATCGAAAAATATCCTTGCGCAAATCCCCCGGTTAGAGCGCCGACTATGAACCAGCAGATGAGAAAAAAACGTATCGACCGGTGTCAGCGACAGGATTGGCAACCCTGTTATTATCCGCGCCAGCGTTTCACGCCTTCTTTCTCCAAGCCGATACGAGCGAATTCATGAGCACTGACAAGACCAATCAGTCCTGGGGCGGCCGCTTCAGTGAACCCGTCGACGCCTTCGTCGCCCGCTTCACCGCCTCCGTCACTTTCGACCAGCGCCTGTATCGCCACGACATCATGGGCTCGATCGCCCACGCCACCATGCTGGCCAAGGTCGGCGTGCTGACGGATGCCGAGCGCGACAGCATCATCGATGGCCTGAAGACCATCCAGACCGAAATCGAGGCTGGCCAGTTCGACTGGCGCGTCGACCTCGAAGACGTGCACATGAACATCGAAGCGCGCCTGACCGACCGCATCGGCATCACCGGCAAGAAACTGCACACCGGGCGCAGCCGCAATGACCAGGTCGCCACCGACATCCGCCTGTGGTTGCGTGACGAGATCGACCTGATCCTGGCCGAGATCACCCGCCTGCAAAAAGGCCTGCTGGAGCAAGCCGAGCGCGAAGCCGCGACCATCATGCCGGGCTTCACCCACCTGCAGACTGCGCAGCCAGTGACCTTCGGGCACCACATGCTGGCCTGGTTCGAAATGCTCAGCCGCGACTACGAACGCCTGGTCGACTGCCGCAAGCGCACCAACCGCATGCCACTGGGCAGCGCTGCACTGGCCGGCACCACCTACCCGATCGACCGCGAATACACCGCGCAACTGCTGGGCTTCGACGCCGTGGGCGGCAACTCGCTGGACAACGTTTCCGATCGCGACTTCGCCATCGAGTTCTGCTCGGCGGCAAGCATCGCGATGATGCACCTGTCGCGCTTTTCCGAAGAGCTGGTGCTGTGGACCAGCGCGCAGTTCCAGTTCATCGATCTGCCGGACCGCTTCTGCACTGGCAGCTCGATCATGCCGCAAAAGAAAAACCCCGACGTACCGGAGCTGGTGCGTGGCAAGACCGGCCGGGTGTTCGGTGCACTGATGGGTCTGCTGACCCTGATGAAAGGCCAGCCGCTGGCCTACAACAAGGACAACCAGGAAGACAAGGAACCGCTGTTCGACGCCGCCGACACGCTGCGCGACTCGCTGCGGGCCTTTGCCGACATGATCCCGGCGATCAAGCCGAAACACGCGATCATGCGTGAGGCGGCCCTGCGCGGTTTCTCCACCGCGACCGACCTGGCGGACTACCTGGTACGCCGTGGCCTGCCGTTCCGTGACTGCCACGAAATCGTCGGTCACGCCGTGAAGTACGGCGTGGACACCGGCAAGGATCTGGCGGAAATGAGCCTGGAAGAACTGCGTCAGTTCAGCGATCAGATCGAGCAGGACGTGTTCGCCGTGCTGACTCTGGAAGGCTCGGTGAATGCCCGTGACCACATCGGCGGGACCGCGCCGGCGCAGGTCAAGGCTGCGGTGGTGCGCGGCCAGGCGCTGATCGCCAGCCGCTAAAAAGCCAGAAGCTTCGCGAGCAAGCCCGCTCCCACAGGGGATTGGTGATGTTCACAGATTTTGTGTTCAGCACAGATCCAATGTGGGAGCGGGCTTGCTCGCGAATGCTGACTTCAGAACGCTACAAATCTCATTTTTTCGCCGCGATCATCGCCAAAAACGTCGGCATCGCCGCCTCTTTGTCCGCCGCAATCTTCTGCACATGCGGATTCTGCTCAAGCCGCTCCAGCAGCGCCTTGGCCTTCGGCATCTCAGCCAGCAAATCCAGATCGAACAGCTTTTTCCCGACCGCACACGCCGGCGGCACGCTGTAAAGGAAATACAAATCCGCAATGCTCAGGCTGTCGCCCGCCACGTAAGGGGCGAACTTGCCGTGACGTCCCAGCGCAGCAAAACCCAGCAACAGCTCGGCTTTGGTTTTTTCCTTGATCGCCTCCGGCACCGATGCGCCAAAGAATGCTTCGCCATAACAGGCGCGGCCCGGCAGCTCGATGTACAGCTCGATTTCCTTGGCTATCGCCAACACCTGCGCGCGCTCGAACGGATCGCTCGGCAGCAGTGGCGTACCTTTTTGGGTCTGTTCGAGGTATTCGAGGATGACCGCGGTTTCATTGATGAAACCCGCCTCGACACCCAGCACCGGGACTTTGCCGCGCGGACTGATGGCCAGTGACTCCGGGGTCGGCGTCGGGTAGAACGTCACCTCTTCGTACGCCAGGCCTTTTTCCAGCAGCGCCAGTTTGACCATGTTGTAGTAGTTGCTGACAGCGAATCCATAAAGCTTGAACATCACATAGCCTCCAGGCCGTGCGGGGTGGGCAGTCACTGTTTATAGATCGCCGGACTCGATCCTGCCAGCAGCATCACGCCGCTGAATGCGGGTAAACTGGCGCCTTTCCTTGAGGAGCCTGCCATGAGCGAGCCGACAGACATCGACAACGACGAAGAAGAGTTCACCGAGGCGACGTTGATCGAAGCCATCGAGAACCAGATCGAAAGCGACAACCCGCCAGCGGCCAAGGCGACTTTCAACAAGCTGACGCTGGTGGGCGTCGAGCGCGAAGAGATCCTCAATCTGATGGCGCACGTGCTGGCCTATGAAATTGACGCGATGCTCGATGAAGACCGCGCGTTCGACACCCAATGGTACGAAGCGGCACTGCGTGCACTGCCAGAGCTGCCACCGGAAAAGCAGTAAACCCCTATATCCCTGTGGGAGCGGGCTTGCTCGCGAAGGGGCCGGCACATCCAATGTTTTCGTCGATGGCCCCACCGCTTTCGCGAGCAAGCCCGCTCCCACAATGTTTGTTACGTATCCGTCCAGCCATCTCACGAGCCCCGACTACACTGGAATTCGCCTCAAGACAAAAACCCTGATCTGAGCACTGGACATGCCGCAAAAGCGGGTTCACCTTAGGGGCGCTGTCGTCCAATTCCTAGAAAGTCTGGAGTCCTTATGTCGCTTACCCCTGAGCTGGTTGCCGAACTGGAAGTCCTCGCACTCTTCAACCTGGACAGTTCCCAGGAAGGTTTGAAAATTCATCAGACCGCTGCCCCGAAACACATCGCCGCCGCCAAACGCCTCTTCGAAAAAGAACTCACCGACCAGCCCGATGGCGGGTATCTGACCAGTCTGGGTCGTGATGCCGCGCAAAATGTGCAAACCGTGCTGACCATTCTGAGAGAGCAGGAAACCGCCTGATTCCCCCCGTCTTTGCCCACGGGAACTCCTGCCACGGGATTTCCGCGGGCCCACTTGATCGCCTCGCGTTAAAAATCTGACGTCAAAAACAAATTCAGCTTAAAAGTCCCGCTGCGCAGAGGCTAAACTGCCTCCCATTCCGAGACCCTCTTCGTCCGAGCCTGCGAGCCGGTTTGAGCTGACATGACGCGCACCCATGAAATCCGCCCCGACCTGGACGAAGGCATCGACCGAAAGGTACTCAGCCAGTTGCGTGCGCGTTTTCTCAAACTCAATGAAGGCCGGCTCGGCCGCGCACTTGAAGGCTTGTCGACCCGCCAGCAAGGCGTGCTGACCCTGCTGCCGCTGTTCTTCCACGTCAATCACCCGCTGCTGCCAGGTTATGTCTCGGGCAGCACGCCAGCCGGACTGTCCAACTACGAGCCGGATGCCAACGCGCTCGCCGAAGCCCAACGCCTGACTCGCTCGTTCTCCTACAAACCGCGCCACGGCAGCAATCCGCCACGACCGATTCACGGGCTGTTCCTGATGGGCAGCCTCGGCACTCTGGCCCAGGCCGATCAGAGCGACATGGACGTGTGGGTCTGCCATGCGCCGGACCTGAGCGATAGCGAACTGGCCGAGCTGCGCAAGAAATGCCAGCTGCTCGAAACCTGGGCCGCCAGCCAGGGCGCCGAGGCACATTTCTTCCTGATCGATCCGGTACGCTTTGTCAAAGGCGAGCGCGACACCCAGCTCAGTTCCGAAGACTGCGGCACCACCCAGCATTACCTGTTGCTCGACGAGTTTTACCGCACGGCGATCTGGCTGGCCGGGCGCACGCCGATCTGGTGGCTGGTGCCGGTCTACGAAGAAACCGCTTACGACCTGTACACCCACACCTTGCTGTCCAAGCGTTTCATTCGCGCCGACGAGACCCTCGACCTCGGGCATCTGGCGACGATTCCACCGGGAGAGTTCGTTGGCGCCGGGCTGTGGCAGCTGTTCAAAGGCATCGAGTCGCCCTACAAGTCGGTGCTCAAGCTGTTGCTGACCGAGGTCTACGCCAGCGAACACCCGCAGGTACAGTGCCTGAGCCTGCGCTTCAAAAAAGCGGTATTCGCCAATCAGCTGGATCTGGATGAGCTGGATCCGTACATGGTCGTGTACCGGCGCATCGAGGAATACCTCACCGCCCGTAACGAACCGGAGCGTCTGGAGCTGGTGCGCCGCGCGCTGTACCTGAAGGTCAACCGCAAGCTCACCGGCAACAGCCGCAGCCAGGGCTGGCAGCGCTCGCTGCTTGAGCGTCTGGCCAGCGAATGGCATTGGGATCAGCGCCAACTGGCACTGCTCGACAGCCGCAGCCAGTGGAAAGTCCGCCAGGTCAGCGCCGAACGCCGCGCGCTGGTCAACGAGCTCAACTACAGCTATCGCTTCCTGACCCAGTTCGCCCGCACCGAACAGACCGTCAGCCTGATCAACAAGCGCGATCTGAATGTGCTCGGCCGACGGCTGTATGCCGCGTTCGAGCGCAAGGCCGACAAGGTCGAGTTCATCAACCCCGGGATCGCCCCGGATCTGGCCGAAGACACCCTGACGCTGGTGCAGTCGCCGAACAAAAAGGAACCGGGGCAAACTCACTGGGGCCTGTATAACGGCAGCCTCACGGCGCTGGAGTGGGAGCACTTCGCGCCGATCAAGCGCAGCCGTCATCTGCTGGAGCTACTGACCTGGTGCCACCGCAACGGCGTGATCGACAGTAGCACCCGCCTGGCTCTGCACCCGGGCACCAGCGACCTGAGCGAGTTCGAACTGTTCAACCTGCTTGGCAGCCTGCAGCAGTGCATCGCCCTGCCCTTGCCCACCGTCGCCGAAGAGCCGCTGTTGCGTGCGGCCGTACCGAGCGAAGTACTGATGCTGGTCAACGTCGGCGTCGACCCGCTCAAGCATCACCGCGATCTGAACATTCTGATGACCACCGAGCGCACCGACTCGCTGAGCTACGCCGGGGTCCGTGAAAACCTCGTGCTGACGCTGGATCAGGTCACGCTCAACAGCTGGAACGAAGTGCTGGTCAACCGCTTTGACGGCCCCCACGCGCTGCTCGACTGCCTGCGCGATTACCTCAACAACCTGCCACGCGGCCCGCAGCAACCCTCATTGAAAGTGCGCTGCTTCTGCCACAACCGCGCACAGTTCATTGCCCGCCGTGTTGAAGAGATCGTTGATACCGCGCAAAACCTGCTGCTCAGCGAGCTGAACCATCGCTACCTCATTCAGGTGCAACAGCACTATCACGTGCTGGAGCTGGTACCGGGACAGGTCAATCATGTCGCCCTCGCGACATTGCCGGCGCTGCTGGATTACCTCGGCGAAGAACAGGCACGTTACAGCCCGCTGCACCTGGACCCGATGGCGCTGGAAGAACACGACCTGGCGCTGATCCTGCCGATGGGGCAGCCGGAATCGATCCAGGTGTTCTACCGGATCACCGAGCAACAGGCCGAGTTGTACGTGCTGGATGAGTTCAACGCACTGTGGCAGCAACGTTTGCCGTATCACGATGAGCAGAGTCTGCTGGTGCCGCTGCAACGCTTCCTGCAATCGATCCAGTACCGGCGTGAAGCGCTGCTGCCGATGGACGGCAGTCCGGCGATCAGTCTCGAGACTTTGTATTACCAGTTATTGCCTTCGGGCCCGGGACGCGCGCGGCGGGTCGAAGCACGGCCGGCGCCGCAGACCCCGGTCAACAAACCGTTCTACGACGTACAGGCAATCATCGGCAAAGCGGCACCGGCAGAGGTGCAGGTCACCCTGTATTGCAATCAACGGGAATTCAGCGAGCTGGAACATGGCGACCAGTTGTTTCATGTGGTCGCCCGGGAGATCGTCGAGCAGCGCCGCGAGACCGAGCGCTATCGCTGCTACATCACCGACCTGGATCTGTCGGGCCTGCTCGGTGATGCTCAGAGTTCCAGCAATTTGTATCTACGCTACAAGGCCGACCTGGAGCGCGCCCTGAACGAGGCGCTCGAACAGGTCTGAGGCGGGGTTACTCGCGGAACTCTCCGCCGTTGGCCGGCTGCGATTCGACTTCCAGCAAGGTCAGTTTCAGGGTCTTGCCACCCGGTGCCGGCCAGTCGATATGCTGACCGACCTTCAGGCCCAGCAGCGCGCTGCCGACCGGGGCCAGAATCGAGATCTTGCCTTCATCGGCGTTGGCGTCCTTGGGATAGACCAGCGTCAGGTGATAGTCCTTGCCACTGCCCTCTTCGCGGCAATGCACACGGGAATTCATCGTCACGACATCGGCGGGTACTTCATCGTGGCCGACCACGGTGTCGGCGCGATCCAGTTCAGTTTGCAGCGCGATCACGCCCGGCGCAGCCTGGTCTTTCTCGTTCAGGTTGTCGATCAGGCGCTCCAGACGTTGCACGTCCAGACGGGTAAGGGTGATGGAAGGTGCGGTCATGATCCGGGCAGACTCCTTTCTTCTGCACACAAAAAAAGCAAAACCCCGCCAAAAAAGACGGGGTTTTCACCAGGCCTCGATGGGTTGAGGCGTGTTCGGACACTATCACAGCTCAAAAAATATACAAGCCACGCACTTTTGATCGGGCAAGTACCCCTGCGGCGAGGGCGCTTGCTCCTCGCCACAGGTTCGTATCAGGCTTGAGTGCGGCGTTGCAGCGCTTGTGCGCAGATTACCCGGCGGCGCTGATCGTCCGCCGAGCGCCATTCGCGAATGTCCTCGACATGGCGGAAGCAGCCGAGGCACACCTTCTGTTCATCCAGACGACACACGCCGCTGCACGGCGAGGGCACCGCCGGGCTGACGTTGCTGTAAAGCGGCTTGGGTGGGCGCGGGGCAACCTCGGTCACGATCAGATCTCTTCGAAATCCAGCTCAAGACCGGCCTGGTCCTGAACACAGCGGGCCAACACTTCGCCGAGCAGTTCTTCGGACTTCTCGCAGCTCCACTTGCCCGACTCTTCGTCGTAGTCAAAATGGAAACCACCGGAACGCGCCGCCAGCCACAGCTGACGCAGCGGCTCCTGGCGGCTGATGATCAGCTGGCTGCCGTTATCGAACTTGATGGTCATCATGCCGGCCGTGATCTCGATATCGTCGGCATGATCCTCCAGCAACTCTTCCAACGCCTGCTGGGTGGCATCGACCAGATCGTGGAAACGCGCTTCGGACAAACTCATTGTGGCAACCTCAAAAAATGTCTGCTCAGGCTCAAGCGCCGCAAGATACGGACGCTGTCGGCCGATTGCAAAGGATAACGACCAAGGGCCTCAATGGGCACTGTAAACACCGTACCTGTGGGAGCGGGCTTGCTCGCGAAGGGGCCGGCACATCCAACTTTTTTGACTGCTGAACCACCGCTTTCGCGAGCAAGCCCGCCCCCACAGGGTTTGGTGTGCATCCGGACAAGCCCCGCCGGACGGGAACTCCCTCGCATAGGCAAGCTGTCGGGTGGCCGGTATACTCCGGCGCAATTAACGCATTTTCAAGGATTTCGCCATGAAGCGCCTGATCTCTTCCCTTGCTGCGCTCGTCGCGGTTGCCTGCCTCGTTTCGGCCTGTGGTCAAAAAGGCCCGCTGTACCTGCCGGATGACGATCAGGACCCGGCCGAGCAAGCCCAGTCTTCGCAAAAGCAGCCGTCCAAAGCTCACAAGCACGACGTTTACCAATAAGGGATCGCCATGGACGCTTTTAACTACCGTGGCGGGGAACTGTTCGCGGAAGGTGTGGCGTTGTCCGCCATCGCCGACCGCTTCGGCACGCCCACCTACGTTTACTCGCGCGCACACATCGAAGCCCAGTATCTGGCTTACGCCGATGCCCTGGCCGGCATGCCGCACCTGGTCTGCTACGCGGTCAAGGCCAACTCCAACCTCGGCGTGTTGAATGTCCTGGCCCGTCTCGGTGCCGGTTTCGACATCGTGTCCCGTGGCGAGCTGGAACGCGTGCTGGCCGCTGGCGGCAGCGCCGACAAGATCGTGTTCTCCGGTGTCGGCAAGACCCGTGACGACATGCGTCGCGCCCTGGAAGTCGGCGTGCACTGCTTCAACGTTGAATCCACCGACGAGCTGGAGCGCCTGCAAGTCGTCGCCGCCGAGCTGGGTGTTCGCGCACCGATTTCGCTGCGCGTGAACCCGGACGTCGATGCCGGCACCCACCCGTACATTTCCACCGGTCTCAAAGAGAACAAGTTCGGCATCGCCATTGCCGACGCCGAAGACGTGTACGTGCGTGCCGCACACCTGCCGAACCTGGAAGTGGTCGGCGTCGACTGCCACATCGGCTCGCAACTGACCACCCTGCCACCGTTCCTCGATGCGCTCGACCGCCTGCTGGATCTGGTCGATCGCCTCGGCGATTGCGGCATCCATCTGCGCCACATCGATCTCGGTGGCGGGCTGGGCGTGCGTTATCGCGATGAAGAGCCGCCATTGGCCGGCGACTACATCAAGGCTGTGCGCGAGCGTCTGGACGGTCGTGATCTGGCACTGGTGTTCGAGCCGGGCCGTTTCATCGTCGCCAACGCCGGCGTGCTGTTGACCCAGGTCGAGTACCTCAAGCACACCGAGCACAAGGATTTCGCCATCGTCGACGCGGCGATGAACGACCTGATCCGCCCGGCGCTGTATCAGGCCTGGATGGACGTCACCGCGGTCAAACCGCGTGACACCGCTGCACGCCCGTACGACGTGGTCGGCCCGATCTGCGAAACCGGTGATTTCCTGGCCAAGGACCGTGAACTGGCCCTGGAAGAAGGCGATCTGTTGGCCGTGCATTCGGCTGGTGCCTACGGCTTCGTGATGAGCTCCAACTACAACACCCGTGGCCGTGCCGCTGAAGTGTTGGTAGACGGTGATCAGGTATTTGAAGTGCGCCGCCGCGAAACCGTGGCCGAGCTGTTTGCCGGCGAAAGCCTGCTGCCGGAGTAACCCATGCTGCTGCGTTTTACCAAAATGCACGGCCTGGGCAATGACTTCATGGTTCTCGACCTGGTCAGCCAGCACGCGCATATTCAGCCCAAGCACGCCAAGCAATGGGGCGACCGGCACACCGGTATCGGTTTCGATCAGTTGCTGATCGTCGAAGCGCCAAGTAATCCGGACGTGGATTTCCGTTACCGGATCTTCAACTCCGATGGCTCGGAAGTAGAACAGTGCGGCAACGGTGCGCGCTGCTTTGCCCGCTTCGTGCTCGACAAGCGCCTGACTGCCAAACGGCAGATTCGCGTCGAGACCAAAGGCGGCATCATTGAGCTGGACGTGCGTAACGACGGCCAGATCGGCGTCAACATGGGCGCGCCGCGTCTGGTGCCGGCGGACATTCCGTTCGACGCGCCGGCGCAGGCTTCCAGCTACCAGCTGGAAGTCGACGGCACCACAGTCGAACTGGCCGCCGTGTCGATGGGTAACCCGCACGCCGTGTTGCGCGTGCAAGACATCAATAACGCACCGGTGCATGAACTGGGGCCGAAAATCGAACACCATCCGCGCTTCCCGGCACGGGTCAATGTCGGTTTCATCCAGGTCATTGATCGTAACCGCGCGCAACTGCGCGTCTGGGAACGCGGCGCCGGGGAAACCCAGGCCTGCGGCACCGGCGCCTGCGCTGCGGCTGTCGCGGCAATCAGCCAGGGGTGGATGGATTCGCCGCTGTTGATCGACCTGCCCGGCGGGCGTCTGTCCATTGAGTGGGCGGGGCCAGGCCAACCGGTGCTGATGACCGGTCCGGCAGTGCGTGTATACGAAGGACAAGTGCGTCTTTGAGTGAGCAGAAACCATGACCGATAAGCCTCAGGTACCCGCCCGACAGTCCGACGAATCAGCGTCCGAGAGCCTGGAGGCGGCAGCGGTTGCCGCGTACCTGGAGGCTCACCCGGACTTCTTCGTCGAACACGAAGAACTGCTGCCCGCCCTGCGCATTCCCCATCAGCGCGGTGACACCGTGTCGCTGGTCGAACGACAGATGACCATCCTGCGCGACCGCAATATCGAGATGCGCCACCGCCTCTCGCAGTTGATGGACGTGGCCCGCGATAACGATCGTCTGTTCGACAAGACCCGCCGCCTGATCCTGTCCCTGATGGACGCTGCAAGCCTCGAAGACGTGGTGATCAGCGTTGAAGACAGTCTGCGCCAGGACTTCCAGGTGCCTTTCGTCAGTCTGATCCTGCTCGGCGACAACCCGGCCCCGGTCGGCCGCTGGGTGACTCACGCCGACGCGCAAACCGCGATCGGCGGCCTGCTCACCGAAGGCAAGAGCGTCAGCGGCAGCCTGCGTGAACATGAACTGGACTTCCTGTTCGGCGAAGAACAGCGCAAGCAGATCGGCTCAACCGCGGTGGTCGCCGTCAGCCATCAAGGCATTCACGGCATTCTGGCGATCGCCAGCCGTGATCCGCAGCACTACAAGAGCTCGGTCGGCACGCTGTTCCTGAGCTACATCGCCGAAGTCATGGGCCGTGTGCTGCCACGGGTCAACAGCTCCCTGCGCTCGGTACGCTGAGCATGGAACGACAACTGGACGCTTACTGCGAACATTTGCGCAGTGAGCGACAGGTGTCGCCGCACACCCTGTCGGCCTACCGCCGCGACCTTGATAAAGTCCTCGGCTGGTGCGTCAAACAGAACATCGGTAGTTGGGCCGCGCTGGACATCCAGCGCCTGCGCAGCCTGATCGCCCGCCTGCATGCGCAGGGTCAGTCTTCGCGCAGCCTTGCCCGATTGCTCTCGGCAGTGCGCGGGCTCTACCACTATCTCAATCGCGAAGGCCTTTGCGACCATGACCCGGCCACGGGCCTGGCGCCGCCAAAAGGCGAACGGCGCTTGCCGAAAACCCTCGACACCGACCGCGCATTGCAACTGCTTGAAGGTGCGGTCGAGGATGATTTTCTAGCGCGGCGCGATCAGGCGATTCTGGAGTTGTTCTATTCCTCCGGCCTGCGCCTTTCCGAACTGACCGGGCTCAATCTTGATCAACTCGACCTTGCCGATGGCATGGTTCAGGTATTGGGCAAGGGCAGCAAAACCCGCTTGCTGCCGGTGGGCAAAAAGGCCCGCGAAGCGATCGAGCAATGGCTGCCGCTGCGGGCCATGACCAATCCGGCGGACGACGCGGTGTTCGTCAGCCAGCAAGGCCGGCGCCTCGGTCCACGAGCGATTCAGGTCCGGGTCAAACTGGCCGGCGAGCGCGAGCTGGGGCAGAACCTGCACCCGCACATGCTGCGGCACTCCTTCGCCAGCCACTTGCTGGAATCCTCGCAAGACCTGCGCGCGGTGCAAGAGTTGCTCGGCCACTCGGACATCAAGACCACGCAGATCTACACCCACCTGGACTTCCAGCACCTGGCGGCGGTCTACGACAGTGCCCACCCAAGGGCCAAACGCAGCAAAGGCGACGATTCATGAACATCCAGTTGATTACCTTCGACCTCGACGACACCCTGTGGGATACCGCCCCGGTGATCGTCAGCGCCGAAGCGGTATTGCGCGAATGGCTCAGCGAACATGCACCGAACCTCGGGGCAGTGCCAGTGGAGCATTTGTGGGCGATTCGCGAGCGGGTGCTGGCCAGCGAGCCGGGCCTCAAGCACCGCATCAGCGCATTGCGCCGGCGCGTGTTGTTTCACGCACTGGAGGAAGCCGGGTACGCCCACGGCGAAGCCTCGGATCTGGCCGACAAGAGCTTTGAAGTGTTCTTGCATGCGCGGCATCAGATCCAAGTGTTCCCTGAAGTCGAGCCGGTGCTGGAAACCCTCGCCAACCACTACGCCCTCGGCGTGGTCACCAATGGCAATGCCGATGTGCGTCGGCTGGGGCTGGCGGATTACTTCAAGTTTGCGTTGTGTGCTGAAGACATCGGCATCGCCAAACCGGACGCACGACTGTTTCACGAAGCGTTGCAACGCGGTGGCGTGAGCGCTGATGTGGCGGTGCACATTGGCGATCATCCGGGCGATGACATTGCCGGTGCGCAGCAGGCGGGCATGCGCGCGATCTGGTTCAACCCGGCCGGCAAGGTCTGGGAGGCAGAGCGCTTGCCGGATGCCGAAATCCGCAGCCTGACCGATTTGCCGGCGCTGCTGGCGCGCTGGAATGCCAGCTCGAACTGATCGACTCCCCCCGTGGGAGCGAGCCTGCTCGCGAAGGCAATCTCTCATTCAATACTGATGTTGACCGACCCACCGCTTTCGCGAGCAGGCTCGCTCCCACAAGGGACCTGCGTTCGCTTCAGTTCTTTATTTCAGGCATGAAAAAGCCCGCAGCGACGGCGGGCTTTTTCAGCAAGCAAGTGGCACGCCTCAGATAGGGCGGCTACCGTACTTGTTGTCCGGCTTCTTCGGCGGATCGGCGACCACATTGGCCTCCACTTCCTGAACCTTGCCGCCACGCGACAGGAACTCTTCCATGGCCTTGGCCAGGGCGTCGCGCTCCTTGTTCTTGGCTTCGATGCTCGGCAACTCATCAACCGACACCGCAGCCTTGGCCTTGCCTTTGGCAGCCGGGGCCGGCGTATCGTCACCGCCATCGTCGTCAGCAACGTCTTCCGCTGCTGCTTCCAGGCCTTCCTCGGCCTCGTCTTCGTCGCCTACTTCGAGGTCGTCGTTTTCCAGATCATCGTCGCTCATGTTCTACCTCATGACTTGCGAAAAGCAGATTAGTTATAGACCAGCTTTGGCAACTGTCGAAAGTCGCCGTTAAAAAATCGTTAACCGCTGCTGACCAGCGGTTATGCCCCTTCACCGTGCAAGGTGGCGAGGACTTTTCGGGCACCGCCATGATCACGGTGCTCGCCCAGATAAACGCCTTGCCAGGTTCCCAGTGCCAGGCGACCTGCCGAAACCGGCAGACTGATCTGGCAACCAAGCACGCTGGCCTTGAAGTGCGCCGGGAGGTCGTCCAGGCCTTCGTCGTTATGCTCATAGCCGTCTGTTCCTTGTGGGATCAGACGATTGAAAAATCGTTCGAAGTCGCGACGGACCGCCGGATCGGCGTTCTCGTTGATGGTCAACGACGCCGAGGTATGCTGCAGCCACAAATGCAACAGACCGACCCGGCACGCCTTGAGTTCAGGCAGGCCGGCGAGTAACTCGTCCGTTACCAGATGAAAGCCCCGGGGCCGTGCCCGCAGGGTTATCAGAGTCTGTTGCCACATACAGTTCTCCGCACGTTCGGGGCGCATTCTAGCGCGCTCTGGGAAAAAACAAAGGCCCTAATATTCCTGCAATGATGTAAGCGATTGACCGCAGAAAAACGTCCGTCGTAAACACGACCAAAGCCGTACGAAAAATCCTTTCAGCCTTCCCTTCAATGACAAATTCCAGACAAAAAAATGCCCGGCAAGCCGGGCAAGTTTTTTCGATGCGCGTACTTACAGGTTGTAGCCGCGTTCGTTGTGTTGTGCCAGGTCCAGACCCACGGCTTCTTCTTCCTCGGTGGCACGCAGGCCCATGACCACGTCCAGTACCTTGAGGATGATGAAGGTGACGATCGCGGTGTAGATCACCGTGAAGCCGACACCTTTGCACTGAATCCACACTTGTGAAGCGATGTCGGTCACGGTGCCAAAGCCGCCCATGGCCGGTGCGGCGAACACACCAGTGAGGATCGCGCCGAGGATACCGCCGATACCGTGCACGCCGAAGGCATCCAGGGAATCGTCGTAACCGAGTTTGCGTTTGAGCGTGGTGGCGCAGAAGAAGCACACCACACCGGCCGCCAGACCGATGATCAGCGAACCCATCGGGCCCACGGTACCGGCTGCCGGAGTGATTGCCACCAGACCTGCAACCACGCCCGAGGCGATGCCCAGTGCGCTAGGTTTGCCGTGGGTGATCCACTCGGCGAACATCCAGCCCAGTGCCGCGGCAGCGGTAGCGATCTGGGTGACCAGCATCGCCATGCCGGCGGTGCCGTTGGCCGCTGCGGCGGAGCCTGCGTTGAAGCCGAACCAGCCGACCCACAGCATCGCTGCGCCCATCAGGGTGTAACCGAGATTGTGCGGAGCCATCGGTGTGGTCGGGAAGCCTTTGCGCTTGCCCAATACCAGGCACGCCACCAGACCGGCGATACCGGCGTTGATGTGAACCACGGTGCCGCCCGCGAAATCGAGCACGCCCCAGTCGCCCAGCAACGAACCCGGACCGCTCCAGACCATGTGCGCAATCGGCGCATAGACCAGGGTGAACCAGACGCCCATGAACACCAGCATCGCGGAGAACTTCATACGCTCGGCGAAGGCACCGACGATCAGCGCCGGAGTGATAATGGCGAAGGTCATTTGATAAGTGACGAACACCGCTTCAGGGAACAGCGCTGCCGGGCCGGTGATGCTGGCAGGCGTGACACCCGCGAGGAAGGCCTTGGCAAAGCTGCCGACGAAGGAGTTCAGGTTGACGACGTTGGCTTCCATCCCGGTGGTGTCGAACGCCATGCTGTAGCCATAAAGGAACCACAGGATGGTGACCAGGCCGGTAATGGCGAAGCACTGCATCATCACCGAAAGAATGTTTTTCGACCGCACCATGCCGCCGTAGAACAGCGCGAGGCCAGGAATGGTCATGAACAGCACGAGGGCTGTGGAGGTCAGCATCCAGGCGGTATCGCCGGAATTGAGGACTGGAGGTGCCACCGGATCTGCCGCCATAGCCAGGCCGGGCATTACGATGGACAACAGGGCGCCTAGCCCTGCGAATTTACGCAGAGTCATATTGTTTTCTCCTGGGGCGTTGGGTTTGTGGCGGCGTTTAGATCGCGTCGGTATCGGTTTCGCCGGTACGGATGCGAATCGCCTGTTCCAGATTGACCACGAAGATCTTGCCGTCACCGATCTTGCCGGTGTTGGCAGCCTTGGTTATCGCCTCGATAACCCGATCCAGATCCTTGTCGTCGATAGCAACGTCGATTTTCACCTTGGGCAGAAAATCGACCACATACTCCGCGCCGCGATACAGCTCGGTGTGACCCTTCTGCCGGCCGAAGCCTTTGACTTCAGTAACGGTAATGCCCTGCACGCCGATTTCGGACAGCGACTCGCGCACGTCGTCCAACTTGAACGGCTTGATGATGGCAGTGACTAGCTTCATGAAACTCTCTCCCGAATTGGTGGACTTGCCCCAGGAAAACAAACCCGACTCAAGTCTAAGCGCAGTGCCTGGCTTTGTAACGCATCGTCGGCCTTACCTGCCCGACTGACGCCAGCTAACCGCTGCTGACGAAACTCCCCGCTCCGCCTGCCGCACTGCATTCGTCACAGCGACTGCATCAGTGCATGGGTCACTACCGACTAAGCAGAAAGCTTGCCATCTCGCCAAATTCCTCTGATTTCAATCCCTTGGCCGCTGCCGCAGGCGCTTGCGCAAAAAAGCCCCGACGGTTACGCACAACAACGGTGCGCTGCCGTCCGTCCGCTTGCGCGAAAAGCGTGCATCCGTGCCTGCGCCAATGACTATAGACACTGCGTGATACACTGCCCGCCACTGTTTACAGGACACATTCCATGCTCGCGCCCAAAGACTTCCTCGACGCCCTGAGCGGCACCGCCTCCCGCCTTTTCAGCGGCGACACCCCGCTGCCGAAAGCCGAAATCGAAAGCCAGTTCAAGATGCTGCTGCAAAGCGCCTTCAGCAAACTGGACCTGGTGAGCCGCGAAGAATTCGATAGCCAGATGGTCGTCCTGGCGCGGACTCGCGCTCGCCTTGAAAGCCTTGAAGCCAAAGTCGCAGAGCTGGAAGCCAAGCTGACGCCGCCGGCCGCCACTCCAGACCGGCAATGACGGGTGAGAGCTGGCTCGGATGTTTGCCTCAACGAGGCAAACATCCATAGTCTCAGCGGACGTGATTGCGTCCACCAACGATGCACAGGCCTTGGCCTCACCAAAGCCTGCACAGTAAAAACCGCCTCCTCGAGGCGGTTTTTTTTCGCCTCGAAATGGGTTGGCGACTACCCGCAACATCCAGTGAAAGTTCGCCTCCGCCAGATCCCCCTTCCCCAACTACCCTTAAAAAACCCGCAGGAAGCGGCCCCCGATTCAGCTCAAGGAACGACCATGTCCCTCTCCATCGTCCACAGTCGCGCCCAGATTGGCGTGGATGCTCCCGCTGTTACTGTCGAAGTTCATCTGGCCAATGGTCTGCCGTCACTGACCATGGTCGGCCTGCCCGAAGCCGCAGTGAAGGAGAGCAAGGATCGGGTGCGCAGCGCGATCATCAATTCCGGGCTGCAGTTTCCGGCGCGGCGGATCACTTTGAATCTGGCGCCGGCGGATCTGCCCAAGGATGGCGGGCGGTTTGATCTGGCGATCGCCCTCGGGATTCTGTCGGCGAGTGTGCAGGTGCCGTGCCTGACATTGGATGATGTGGAGTGTCTGGGTGAGTTGGCGTTGTCCGGCGCAGTGCGGCCGGTGCGCGGGGTGTTGCCGGCAGCACTGGCGGCGCGCAAGGCCGGTCGTGCACTGGTGGTGCCGCGGGCGAATGCTGAGGAGGCTTGCCTGGCCTCGGGATTGAAGGTGTTTGCAGTGGATCACTTGCTGGAGGCGGTGGCGCATTTCAACGGGCATACGCCGGTGGAACCCTATGTGTCGAACGGGCTGATCCATGCGGCGAAACCCTACCCCGACCTGAATGAAGTGCAAGGTCAGATGGCAGCGAAACGGGCGCTGCTGATTGCTGCGGCGGGCGCGCATAACCTGTTGTTCAGTGGGCCACCGGGGACCGGCAAGACCTTGTTGGCGAGTCGCTTGCCGGGGCTGCTGCCGCCGCTGTCCGAATGCGAGGCCCTGGAGGTGGCGGCGATTCAATCGGTCGCCAGTGGCGTGCCGCTGACGCATTGGCCACAACGCCCGTTTCGTCAGCCGCACCACTCGGCATCCGGTCCGGCGCTGGTCGGCGGCAGCTCAAAACCGCAACCTGGAGAAATCACCCTCGCCCATCACGGAGTGTTGTTCCTTGATGAATTGCCAGAGTTTGATCGCAAGGTGCTTGAGGTGCTGCGCGAGCCACTGGAGTCCGGGAACATCGTGATTGCCCGGGCCAAGGAGCGTGTACGCTTTCCGGCACGGTTTCAGTTGGTGGCGGCAATGAATCCTTGCCCCTGTGGATATCTTGGCGAACCCAGTGGCAAGTGTTCATGTACGCCGGACATGGTCCAGCGCTATCGCAACAAGCTGTCGGGCCCTCTATTGGACCGGATCGATTTGCACCTGACGGTAGCGCGAGAGGCGACGGCGTTGAACCCTGCGGTAAAGCCTGGGGAGGACAGCGCCAGCGCCGCCGCGTTGGTGGCCGAGGCCCGCGAACGTCAACAGAAACGCCAAGGATGTGCCAATGCGTTTCTTGATCTGCCGGGGCTGCGCCGACACTGCAAGTTATCCACAGCCGATGAGACCTGGCTGGAATCAGCCTGTGAACGGCTGACCTTGTCACTGCGCTCGGCGCATCGGCTGCTCAAGGTCGCCAGGACGTTGGCGGATCTGGGCCAGGAACAAGACATCAGGCGCGAACATCTGGCAGAGGCGTTGCAATACCGACCGGCAACACAATAAGGACGGCAGGGCTTGTCGCAAACAGATTCGCGCCGAAAAATAAACCTCCGGGCACTGATGGCCATTAGCCGAGATGTGATATAACGGCGGCGCTCTTTTTTACTAGTTATCCGTCTATCGACAAGACATAGAGCATTTTGCAGCGTGGAAATGGAGGCGGGACATCATGGACAAGATTTCTATTGCTCACCGGGCAAAACCGTTAAATAAACCAGTGTAGTCACGACTCAAGCCATCTCTGGCTTGCATGCGTATGCCTGGTCGTTAACTTTAATATATATAACTACAAAGTCCTTGTCCGGCGTTATTGGTCAGCTTGATATTGACTTCAATTAAACAAATTTTAAAAGCACAACCTCATCATGAAAAATGTTTTTTTGATCAGTAACGTGGCTGATGGCGGCAAAACCTATCTTGAGTATCTGATTCCGGCGCTCAACTCGCTTCGGGGCAAGTATAACTGTGTCGTGCTGAATACTGACCGTACCGGTTTAAGCAAAGAGGACGTCGAAGCCATCCTCGACTTCCCGGTCAAGCAGGTGGGCAATGATTACATTGCTGGCCTGAAATCGCAGATTGTCATCTCAAATGATGCCTATGCCGGACGCTTGCTGGATGATTCAAACTTTGCCATCTTCATCAGTCACGGCAATGTCGGAATGCCGACCAAAGACAAGTATTACTATGCAGAACTGACCTCGTACTGGGATGCGATCATCTCTTCATCCCGGTCGGGCTTTGATTTGCTTACGGCGGGATTGCAGGCATACCGTCGCGACCGAAAGGCCCTGAAAACGATGCTGACCGATGGGTTGGCCTTGCGTTCGGATATGCGTAACACCAGCCCAGTGGCTACGCTGCCGGTGAAAATTCCCGGCATCTTCGAATCCGCACCGCCATCGCACAAAACCTCGGACGATTATGTTGTCGGGCTTCTGCCGACCCAGCTGGGTATCTGCCCGAACGGAGCGACACTGTATGAAAACCTGCAAACGGTGATCAATGCGGTCAAGTCGCAGATCCCCTACGCAAAATTCATCTTGCGCCCGTACATGGCCGAGCTTTCCCATCCCACAGTGAAAGCGCTGTGCCAGGAACTCGCCGCCTATGAATGGATAACCGTCGACGTGGCCGGCACCAGCAGCACGGTGTTCTACAAACAATGCGACACCATCATTACCGATGCATCCACCGGCGGTGTCTCGTTCATGCTTAATACCTGCAAGTTGCCGATTTACTACGTGCCTTTTACCGACGAAAGCAACCTCACGGTCGACGCCTGGTTAGCGCAAATGGAAAACATGTTGCCCATCGCCAGAAGCAGCGAGGAACTAAGAGATATGGCACTCGGGTTCAGCCTGCTAGGAAAAGAAGAGAGCCACTACATATACAATAAATTCTACCAGGCACAGTACAGTGACTTGCCCCAGTCTCAGGAAGTGTTCCATGACTTGATTGAGTACCGGCACGAGTCGAAGTTCTGTTCGTTCTCGATTGACTCTTTCGGGGACATTAACCAGCGCGACAAACATTAAAATAACGCACGCCTGACCTCATGCGAGGAAACAGCCTGCCGATACACTCGAATCGAACACAAGTCAGAACGCTATGAAATGTGAAGCTGGTGGACAGGTAATCTGGATTACGGGCCTTTCGGGAGCAGGCAAGTCAACGCTGGCCCGTGAGTTCGTCGCCAGACTGCGCACAGCAGGACAATCGGTGGTCATGCTCGATGGCGATGAATTGCGCGAGGTATTCGGCGCAGCCGCCGCCAACTCGCAAAACCATGGCCGTGAAGGGCGACTGGCACTGGCAATGCAATATGCCCACTTGTGCCGGATGATCGCCGCGCAAGGCCAGACCGTGGTGATCGCAACGATTTCGCTGTTTCGCGAAGTCCATGCATGGAATCGCGCTCACCTGCCCGGCTATTTCGAAGTTTATTTGAAGGTCCCGGTCGAGGAGTTGCGGCGCCGCGATCCGAAAGGAATCTACCGTCGATTCGATGCGGGCGAACTGCACAACGTTGCCGGGCTTGATCTGACCATCGACGAGCCGCAAGCGGCAGACTGGCTTGTGGAGTTCGACCCTCAGCGCTCCAGGCAAAGCCTGGCAGAAGATTTGATCAACAAAATTTATAGAAGGAACTGAGTATGAAAACCGAATGGGACTACACCACCCTGGCTGATGCTTACCTGAAACGCCCTGACTACGCCGATGCTGCCATTGACGCCATGCTGTCGATCGCGGGTGCCGAGCAAGGCGACAAGTTCTGTGATGTCGGCGCCGGTGTTGCGCACTTGACCCTGATGCTGGCCGCCCGCGGTCTGGACGTCACGGCAGTGGAACCCAACGATGCGATGCGTGCCAATGGCATCAAGCGCACCGCCGAGCTGGCCAATGTCAAATGGCACGAAGGCACCGGTGAAGTGACCGGGCAAGCAGCGCAAGCATTCGACATGGTCACTTTCGGCAGCTCCTTCAATGTCTGCGACCGTCAGCAGGCGCTCAAGGAAACCGCGCGCATTCTCAAGCCACGTGGCTGGTTTGCCTGCATGTGGAACCACCGCAACCTGGAAGATCCGATTCAGGCGCGCATCGAAGCCATCATCAAAGAACGCGTAGCCGATTATGGCTACGGTACCCGCCGTGAAGACCAGACCGCCGTGATCGACGCCAGTGAGCTGTTTGGCCCGGTCGTGCATCTGGATGCGCGGGTCATCCACGAGCAATCCATCGCAGAGTGCCTGGAAGCCTGGCGCTCCCACGCCACGCTGGAGCGTCAGGCGGGCGCGAAGTTTCACGAAGTCATCAGCGCCATCGACGATTACCTGCAAAGCCTGCAGACGCCGTCGATCCAGATTCCGTACTCGACAAATATCTGGGTCGCTCAGCTGAGATAACGCCTGATGGCCCTGCATTTCTCTACCAAGGCCGGCACCCTGTCGCGCCTGCAAGGGCGGCTCGCGTCGGCACGTATTGCGCCACTGCTCGCGTTCACCGTGGCGCAGTGGCAAGCGGACCGGCGCGCCTGCATTCAGGATCTCCAGGGACGGCTGCCCGCCACCTCCTGGATCGTGCGCTCCAGCTGTGGCCGCGAAGACAGCGCCCAGGCTTCTTTCGCCGGTGCGTTTCTCTCGGTGCCGAATGTCGAGGAAGCAGGGCTTGAGTCGGCGGTTGAACAGGTTATCGCCAGTTATGGCGAGGCGCACCTGAGCGACGAGGTGCTGATTCAGCCCATGCTCGGTAACGTGATTCGCTCCGGCGTGGCATTTTCCCACGACCCGAATACCTGCGCGCCTTATCGAGTGATTAACTGGTCGGAAGGTGACGACACCGCATCGGTCACCGGCGGCATGGGCGGACGGCTCTGGCAGCAGGCGGCGCACAGTCCGGCTTCAGCGCCTGCGTCCCTCTCACCGATCATTGCCTTGCTCGAGGATCTGCTGGACCTGTTCGGCAGTGGTCCCGTCGATTGCGAGTTCGCGGTGACGCGTGAAGCCGACGGCGAGATCTTGTGGCTATTGCAGGCGCGGCCGTTGATTCTGCCGGCACCGGCAGAGTCCGACGCAACGCAGGCTGCACGCCTGCAAAGCATCGAGCGCAAAGTCGCGCGTGGTATGCGCCCGCATCCGTTCCTGATCGGCCAGCGCACCGTCTACGGCGTAATGCCCGACTGGAACCCGGCAGAGATCATCGGTATCCGTCCCAAACCGCTGGCGCTGTCGCTGTATCGCGATCTGGTGACCGACTCCATCTGGGCTTACCAGCGTCACAACTATGGCTACCGCAACTTGCGCAGCTTCCCGCTGATGCCGCATTTTTTCGGTTTGCCGTATATCGATGTGCGTCTGTCATTCAACTCCTTCATCCCGGCCGACCTTGATGAAGGGCTGGCCGGACGGCTGGTCGATTACTACATCGATCGCCTGCTGGCGGAGCCGACCCTGCACGACAAGGTGGAGTTCGAGATCGTTTTCTCCTGCTACACACTGGACCTGTCGCAACAGCTCGAGCGTCTGGCCGATGCGGGCTTTAGCGACCTCGAACTGGAAGCCATCAGCTCCAGTCTGCGCAAGCTGACCAACCGCATCGTGCATCCCAAGGATGGTTTGTGGCGCAGTGACGCCAACAAACTCGACGTGCTCAATGCCCGCCGCGAGGAGCTGCTGGCCTCCAACGCCGACCCGCTCGAACGCATCTACTGGCTGCTGGAAGACGCAAAACGCTACGGCACCCTGCCCTTCGCCGGGCTCGCCCGTGCGGGCTTCGTTGCGGTGCAGATGCTCAGATCGCTGGTCAGCGTCGGGGTCTTCTCGCAGGCCGATTACGATGCGTTCATGGCTGGGGTCTCGACCGTCAGCGGTCAGTTGGCCCGTGATCGGGCGACGCTCGACAAGTCCGCTTTCCTGGCGCGCTATGGACATTTGCGTCCGGGCACCTACGACATTCTGTCGCCGCGCTACGATGAAGCACCGGAGCTCTATTTCGATTGGGACCAGCGGCCAGCCGCCCCCGAACCTCTGCAGCCGTTTTCGCTGACGCTGCCGCAGATGCGCGAGATCGTGAAACTGCTCGAGACCCATGGCCTGCAACCGGACCCGGTGGGACTGCTGGACTTCCTGCAAAACGGCATCGAGCTGCGTGAGCTGGCCAAGTTTCATTTCACCCGCAACCTCTCGGACGCCCTGGCGCTGATCGCGCAGGTCGGCGCCGAGTACGGCATCGACCGTGAAGAGCTGGCCTATTGCGATATCAGCGCCTTCCAGGAGCTGCACGTTGCCGCCGCCGATCCGCAAGACGTGCTGCTGCGCAGTATCGAACAGGGCAAGGCGCGCTACGCCGAAACGCTGAAGGTTTCGCTGCCGCCCGTGATCACCCGCCCGGAAGATGTCTGGAGCTTCGAGTGGCCGGAAACGGCCCCCAACTTCATCACGCAAAAACGTGTGACCGCGCCCGTGGTGCAATGCGATGACCGGGAAAAACTGGCCGGGGCGATTGTCTGCATCCCCAACGCGGATCCCGGGTTCGACTGGTTGTTCGCGTACCCGATTGCCGGGCTGATCACCGCGTGGGGCGGAGCCAATTCGCACATGGCGATTCGTGCCGGTGAACTTGGCCTGCCGGCAGTCATTGGCGCAGGAGAAGTGCTTTACCGGCGCTGGTCGACGGCGGATATCCTGCACCTGGATTGCCCGGGACGCCGGGTGGAGATGATGACATGACGCTTGTCGCTGTCAGTCAGCGCGTGGACCTGCACCCTGAGCGAGGCGAAACGCGCGATGCCCTGGATCAGCGTCTGGTCGGTTTCCTGCTGGCGGCGGGCTTCACTCCCGTGCCGGTACCGAACGGATTGGTCGGCGCCAGCCTCGATCATTGGCTGGCAGCCATAGCACCCCAGGCGTTGGTGTTGTCCGGCGGCAACGACATCGGCCAGTGCCCGGCTCGCGATCACACGGAGGCGTGCCTGCTCGATCACGCCCGCGCACGCAACCTGCCAGTGCTGGGTATCTGCCGCGGCATGCAGATGTTGGGGCATTGGTCTGGCAGCGAACTGAAAGCGGTCAGCGGGCATGTGCGTACCCGGCATCGGCTGTCTGGCCGGATCGTCGCTGACGTAAACAGTTATCACAGCCAGTCTCTCGCCGGTTGCCCGCAAGGCTTTGAAGTCCTGGCGCGCAGTGATGACGGCGAAATCGAAGCGATCCGGCATCTGTTTCTGCCTTGGGAGGGCTGGATGTGGCACCCGGAGCGCGAGGCACAATTTGCATCGCACGACGTTCAGCGAATAAAGCTGTTGTTCGGCGAGGCCGACACCATTCAACAACCGTTGGGATAGCACTGCTGTGAAAGCCATTATTCTGGCTGCCGGACGTGGCAGCCGCATGAAAAGCCTCACCGATGAACGACCAAAGTGTCTGGTCGAATTGCGCGGCAAACCCTTGCTCGAATGGCAACTGCAATCGTTGCGCGCAGCGGGCATCAGTGAAATCGCCGTGGTAACCGGCTACAAGCGCGAATTGTTGGCCGACCGGGGCCTGAGCGAATTTCACAACCCTCGCTGGGCCGACACCAACATGGTGTCGTCGCTGGCCTGCGCCGAGTCCTGGCTTGAGGGCCAGCCATGCATCGTCAGTTATTCGGACATTTTTTACAGCCCGGACGCCGTCCGGTCGCTGATGGCCAGCGAAGCGTCGCTGGCCGTCACCTACGACCCCCATTGGCTGGCGTTGTGGACTCAGCGTTTTGGCGATCCACTGCTGGATGCCGAGACGTTCCGGCTCAATAGCGACAACACGCTGGCCGAAATCGGCAACAAACCGCATTCGGTGGAGGAAGTCGAAGGCCAGTACATGGGGCTGCTGCGCTTCACGCCCGCAGGTTGGGCAGAGGTCGTGCGGCTGCGGGGCGAATTAACCTCGGACCAGTGCGACAAGATGCACATGACCAATACCCTGCAGCGTGTCATCGACGCCGGTCGAGTCGCGATCGAGGCCGTTGCCTATTCAGGAGAATGGGGAGAGGTCGACTCCAGCGAAGACCTCTCCGCGTACCAGTAACCGGCACGCCGCATCAGCGGAAACGATCAACCTCGGAGCGCAGATCGGCGGCCAGCTTCTCCAGTTCCTTGGCGGTGACCGCCAGATTGGAAACCACTTCGCGCTGCTCACTGTTGGCCAGTGCGATGCTCTGCAAATTACTGCTGAGCAACGTCGCCGTGCTGCTCTGCTCCTGCGTCGCCGTAGTGATCGCCGCAAACTGCTGCCCTGCCGAACGGCTCTGCTCATCAATCCGCGCCAGCGCCGAGGCCACGTTGGCATTGCGCGACAGGCCTTCCTGCATCAGCAGATTGCCCTGCTCCATGGTGCTGATGGCGTTGCCGGTTTCCTGCTGGATGCTGTGGATCATCCCGGAGATTTCGTCGGTCGCCTGACGGGTACGCGACGCCAGGTTGCGCACCTCGTCAGCCACCACGGCAAAACCACGGCCCTGCTCACCGGCGCGGGCCGCTTCAATGGCCGCATTGAGGGCCAGCAGGTTGGTCTGTTCGGCAATCGAGGTGATCACACTGACGATGCCGCCGATTTCCTGGGAACGCTGACCGAGGGTGTTGATCACGCTAGCGGTGGTGTTCAGCGCACCAGCGATTTGCTCCAGCGAGGAAGAGGCTTCTTCCATCGAGGTGCGCCCGATCTGGGTCTGCTGGGCATTTTCCTGCGCCAGACGCTGGGTGTTGCCCATGTTGTCGGCGATGTTCAGCGAGGTGGCGCTGAACTCTTCCACCGCACCGGCCATGCTGGTGATCTCGCCCGACTGCTGCTCCATGCCCTCGTACGCGCCACCGGACAACCCGGACAGCGCCTGGGCACGGCTGTTGACCTCTTCCGAGGAGCGGCGAATATGCTCGACCATGGTCGACAGCGCCTGGCTCATCTGGTTGAACGCGCGGGACAACTGGCCGATTTCGTCGTTGCTCGACACATTCAGGCGCACGCTCAGTTCGCCGGCGCCCAAGGCTTCGGCCTGACGTACCAGATCGCCCAGCGGTTGCAGCTTGCTACGCAGCAGCCACATCGCCGCGCCCACCGCGATCAGCATCGCCAGCAGACTGCCGATGGCCAGTTGCGTGCCGACACTCCAGGTCACGGCGCGAATCTCGGATTTCGGCATGCTAGCCACCACCGACCACGGCCCGCCGTCGAACGGTACGGCGATGCTGTAGAAGTCTTCGGCGGTGTCGCTCCAGAACTCGCCTTTACCCGGTTTCCTGGCCAGACCGTTGATCACCGGCACTGCCTGATCCGGTGCCTGCACACCCGCTGGCGCAACCAGCCATTTGTTTTGCTCATCCAACAGCGCCAGCGAGCCGCTCTGACCGATGCGGAAACGCTTGAGGTTGTCGAACTGGGCGTTCTGCGCATCGGTGTAGTCGAAACCGACGAACAACACCGCAATCACCTTGCCGCTGCCGTCGCGCACCGGGGTGTATTGGGTCATGTAGGAACGATCGAACAGCAAGGCGCGACCGACATAGCCCTGTCCCGCCATCAACTTCGCATAGGCCGGGTGCGCATGGTCGAGCAAGGTGCCGATGGCGCGCGTGCCATCCTGTTTGGTCAGCGAGGTGCTGACCCGCACGAAGTCTTCGCCGCTGCGCACAAACAGCGTGGCGACACCGGCGGTCATTTGCTTGAACTCGTCGACTTCCTTGAAGTTGTTGTTCAGCACTTCGCTGCCCAGATGCAGGCCCGGCGTCTGGGTACCGGCAACCGTCACCGGCTCATCCGCGTGAATGCTCAGGCCCGCGCTGAAGCGTTTCTCGAACAATCCGCTCAGGCGCTGCGTACTTTCGCGCAGCGTGCCGTGGAAGGTACTCAACTGATCGGCCAGCAGCCGCGCCTCACTGGCGAGGTGTTCTTCACGGGTGGCGAGGTTGGCGGTATCCAGCGAACGCAGGGCGAACACCGTACTGCCACTGATGACGATCGCAAGGATCACAGCGAGCGCGAGGCCCAGCTGCGAGGCGATCCGGGCGCGAGGTTGAGACATGGACAGCTCCTGGCCGAGCCACCGGATCCTCCCTGATCGCAGCATCTGCTCGGAAATTTTCTAATATGGGGGGTGAAATCGTGGAAACCGGCACGACGGTCCCACCTGCTCATTTTCGGCGGTAAAAGCGAATACTTGAGTAAACAGCGGGGTTATGGCGCAAGGCCGGCATTGTGGCGGCTCGAACGTTTCAGCTCAAGCGCTCGACCACCGGCAGCGCCATCGCGCGCACTTCGCCTTGCAGGAAGTCGCTGAGGCGGCGCAAACGCTCACCTCCCGGCCGGGTCTTCGGCCACACCAGGTAATAATTCAGCCCGCTGGCGACGGCGGTCGGCCACGGCAGGCTCAAGCGCCCTTGCGCCACATCCTCGGCAACCATCAGCAGATCGCCCATCGACACACCGTAACCGCGCGCCGCCGCGATCATCCCCAGTTCAAGGGTATCGAACACCTGTCCGCCCTTGAGCGAGACCTGATCGGACAGCCCCATGTGCTCCAGCCAACTGCGCCAGTCACGCCGATCCGGGGTCGGGTGCAGCAACTCGGTGGCGGCCAGGCGCGCGACATCCCAGGGTTGATCGTTCAGCAGGTTCGGTGCACCGACCGGAATCAGCTCTTCGGGAAACAGCAGGCTGGCCTCCCAATCCGGCGGGAAATGCCCGTCACTGAGCAGCACCGCGCAGTCGAAAGGCTCGTTGTTGAAGTCGACCGAGTCCACGTCCATCCAGGCACTGGTCAGTTGCACCTCGTTGCCCGGTTGCAGATGACGGAAGCGGCTGAGCCGCGCCAGCAGCCAGCGCATGGTCAGGGTCGACGGTGCTTTCATGCGCAGGATGTCGTCTTCGGCGCGCAAGGTGTTGCAGGCGCGCTCAAGCGCAGCAAAGCCGTCGCGAATCCCCGGCAACAGCATCCGGGCGGACTCGGTGAGTTGCAGGTTGCGTCCGCTGCGATGAAACAGCTTGCAGGCAAAATGCTCTTCAAGCGTACGAATGTGCCGACTCACCGCGCTCTGGGTGATCGACAGTTCCTCAGCGGCGCGGGTGAACGAACTGTGCCGCGCTGCCGCTTCGAATGCGCGCAGGGCATACAAGGGAGGAAGACGACGAGACATATACCAAGCTCCAGTAGCGGGATGCAGCCAACCTGGCAGAATCCGTTCATGATGAGTTTTAATCATGCCACCCATCCTTTTTATCCCTTTGTGCAAACGCTGCCAAGCGCCGAGAATCGACGGTCCCCTGTTCCCTCTTTCAATGAGTGGTGATGACCATGCAGCATCCTGTGCGTACCGAACTCTGGGCCATCCTGCGGCTGGCGGGGCCGTTGATTGCTTCACAGTTGGCGCACATGCTGATGGTGCTGACCGACACCTTGATGATGGCGCGATTGAGCCCTGAAGCGTTGGCCGGTGGCGGGCTAGGGGCTGCGAGCTATTCGTTCGTGTCGATTTTCTGCATCGGCGTGATCGCGGCGGTCGGCACCCTGGTGGCGATTCGCAAGGGGGCCGGCGACATTATCGGCGCCGCACGCCTGACTCAGGCCGGGTTGTGGCTGGCGTGGCTGATGGCGCTCGGCGCTGCGCTGCTGCTGTGGAACCTCAAACCGGTGTTGCTGCTGTTCGGCCAGACCGAAACCAACGTCAACGCCGCCGGGCAGTTCCTGATTGCCCTGCCGTTCGCCCTGCCCGGCTACCTGAGCTTCATGGCCCTGCGCGGCTTCACCAGCGCGATTGGTCGGGCGACGCCGGTGATGGTCATCAGCCTTGGCGGCACCGTCGCCAACTTCCTGCTGAATTACGCGCTGATCACCGGCATGTTCGGCCTGCCGAAATTGGGCCTGACGGGCATCGGCCTGGTCACGGCGATTGTCGCCAACTGCATGGCGCTGGCGCTGGCCTGGCACATCCGTCGGCATCCGGCCTACGACGCTTATCCGTTGCGCGCGGGCCTGTCGCGGCCGAATCGCCAGTACCTCAAAGAGCTGTGGCGTCTCGGTCTGCCAATCGGCGGCACCTATGCAGTAGAAGTCGGCTTGTTCGCCTTCGCCGCGCTGTGCATGGGCACCATGGGCAGCACGCAACTGGGCGCACACCAGATCGCCCTGCAGATCGTTTCGGTGGCGTTCATGGTGCCGGCGGGGATGTCCTACGCGATCACCATGCGCGTTGGCCAGCATTACGGCGCCGGGCAACTGGGCGATGCGCGGATGTCCGGGCGGGTCGGCATCGTATTCGGCGCGGTAGTGATGTTGGGTTTTGCAATGGTGTTCTGGTTGCTGCCGAACCAGTTGGTCGGCCTGTTTCTGGACCATGACGACCCGGCGTTTGCCGAGGTGATTCGTCTGGCCGTGAGCCTGCTGGCCGTGGCGGCGTGGTTCGAGTTGTTTGACGGCACGCAGACCATCGCCATGGGTTGCATTCGCGGGCTCAAGGATGCCAAGACCACGTTCCTGGTCGGCCTTGGTTGCTATTGGCTGATCGGCGCGCCAGCGGCGTGGTGGATGGCGTTCCACTTGAACTGGGGGCCGACCGGCGTGTGGTGGGGGCTGGCGCTGGGCCTGGCGTGTGCGGCGGTGAGCCTGACGCTGGCGTTTGAATGGAAGATGAAGCGGATGATTCGGCTGGAGCCGGCGCCATCAAATCAATACACCGTCGCCCAGCCTGACTGAGTACCCTTGTAGGAGTGAGCCTGCTCGCGATGGCGGTGTATCAGACCAATCATCATTGCCTGACACACCGCCATCGCGAGCAGGCTCACTCCTACAAGGGATAGGTGTTTAGCTGACGATTTCCAGGGCTGGTTGCTGGCTTGAGCCGAACGTCAGGTACTCCACCAACTCCGCCAACGGCAACGGCCGGCTGATCAGATAGCCCTGCACCTGATCACAGCCAAAGCCGCGCAGTAGTTCCAGTTGCTCCGGCGTCTCGACCCCTTCCGCCACCACTTCCAGGTGCAGGTTGTGCGCGAGGTTGATCATCGCGTGCACCAGTTTGCGGTTCTCTTCGCGCTGTTCCATGCCACCAACGAAGCTCTTGTCGATCTTCAGCAAGGTGATCGGCAGGCTGTTGAGGTGCACGAACGATGAAAACCCGGTGCCGAAGTCGTCCAGCGAGAAACGCACGCCGAGGCGGCCGAGGGCGTCCATGGTCTGCTTGACCAGATCGCTGCGGCGCATCACGGCGGTCTCGGTCAGCTCGAACTCCAGCCACTGCGCCTCGACCCCTCGCTCAGCGATCAACCGGCTCAATGTCGGTAACAGCTGACTGTCCTGAAACTGGCGGAACGACAGGTTGATCGCCATGTGCAGCGCTGGCAGGCCTCGCTCGCGCAAGGCCTGCATGTCACGCAGGGCCCGGGAAATCACCCAGTAACCCAGTGGCACGATCAACCCGCTCTGTTCGGCCAGCGGCACGAATTCGCTCGGCGGCAGCAGACCCCGCTCGCCATGACGCCAGCGCACCAGCGCTTCGAGGCCGACAATCTGGCCGTCCTCAAGATTAAGCCGTGGCTGGTAATGCAACTCCAGCTCATCGCGACGCAAAGCCCTGCGCAGCTCGCTTTCGAGGTCGGCCATGCTCCGCGCATTGCGGTTGATGCGTTCGTTGAAGATGTGGAAGGTGCAGCCCTGGGTGCTCTTGGCCTGCTGCATGGCGATGTGCGCATGCCACATCAGCGGGTCGGCGCCACCTTGTGCGCGGGCGTGGGCGATGCCAAGGCTGGAGCCGATCAACAGGCTTTCGCCATCGACCCAATACGGTTCGGACAAGGCTTCAGTGATGCGTTCGGCCATCCACTCGGCGCGTTGCGGCGCACGCCGGGTGTCGATCAGCAGGGCAAACTCGTCGCTGCCCAGGCGCGCCAGTTGATCACCGGCCTCCAGCTGGCTTTTCAGCCGCGCAACGACCTGCAGGATCAGGCGATCGCCGGCCTGATGGCCAAGGGCATCGTTGGCATGCCGAAAGTTGTCGAGATCGAGATGCCCGAGGGCCAGGCCACGTCCGTCATTCTCTGCGAGGCGCGCTGTGAGCAAGGTCTGGAACCCCTGGCGATTGGCGATGCCGGTCAGCGGATCCTGTTCAGCGAGGCGTTGCAGGGTGTTTTCCAGCACGCCGCGCTCACGCACATGGCGCAGGCAACGACGCAGCATGCCGGCGTCGAGGGCGTCGAACACCAGCCAGTCGCTGACGCCATCGGGCGCGGTGGCCGGTTCGTGATCCAGCAGCAACACTGTCGGCAGGCTGCAACGGCCCGGGGCCGGCTGCAACGCGGCAACGGTCAACAACACCGCATGGCGGTTGTCTTCGAACAGACTGCTGACCGACTCCCAGCTCGGCGCGCTGATCAGCACCGCCGCGCTCCCCATCGGAGCCAGACACTCGCGCAATAACGCTGTCCACGCTGGCTCTTCGGCCAGTAGCAGCAAACGCAAGGGTTCGACAGGCGTAGACAAGCTAGCTCCCTAGACTCTGCAATGATGTGGGCGGGGCATTATGCCGTTGCGATGTTCAATGACAACGATTATCAGAACGTTATTTTGTGTCACGAATGAGAACATTAGCCGCAAAATCACCGTGCATCCTCCGCGAAAGTAACAAAACCGGCAAATTTGAATCGCGCGGTGCGTCACAAGTCGGAGAGAGCAGCACAAATCGCTGAGCCTGTTAAAATGCCGGCCCATTTCGTCAACGACTCCCGAATTTTCGTATGTCCCGACTCAATCCCCGGCAGCAAGAAGCCGTGAACTACGTCGGCGGCCCTCTATTGGTGCTCGCCGGCGCTGGCTCCGGCAAGACCAGCGTGATCACGCGCAAAATCGCGCATCTGATCCAGAACTGCGGCATCCGCGCCCAGTACATCGTCGCCATGACCTTTACCAACAAGGCCGCGCGCGAGATGAAGGAGCGGGTCGGGACGCTGCTGCGCGCCGGCGAAGGTCGCGGCCTGACAGTCTGCACCTTCCACAACCTGGGCCTGAACATCATCCGCAAGGAACACGTGCGGCTGGGCTACAAACCCGGTTTCTCGATCTTTGACGAGACCGACGTCAAAGCGCTGATGACCGACATCATGCAGAAGGAATACGCGGGCGACGACGGTGTCGACGAGATCAAGAACATGATCGGCGCCTGGAAAAACGACCTGATCCTGCCGCCGCAGGCGCTGGAGAACGCGCGTAATCCGAAAGAGCAGACCGCCGCCATCGTCTACACCCACTACCAGCGCACGCTCAAGGCGTTCAACGCAGTGGACTTCGACGACCTGATCCTGCTGCCGGTAAAGCTCTTCGAAGAGCATGCCGACATTCTTGAAAAGTGGCAGAACAAGGTGCGTTACCTGCTGGTCGACGAATACCAGGACACCAACGCCAGCCAGTACCTGCTGGTGAAAATGCTCATCGGCAAACGCAACCAGTTCACCGTGGTGGGCGACGACGACCAGTCGATCTACGCCTGGCGCGGCGCGCGGCCGGAAAACCTGATGCTGCTCAAGGACGATTATCCGTCCCTGAAAGTGGTGATGCTGGAGCAGAACTACCGCTCCACCAGCCGCATCCTGCGTTGCGCCAACGTGCTGATCTCGAACAACCCGCACGAATTCGAAAAACAGCTGTGGAGTGAGATGGGCCACGGTGACGAGATCCGCGTGATCCGCTGCCGCAACGAGGACGCCGAAGCCGAGCGCGTGGCCATGGAAATCCTCAGCCTGCACTTGCGCACCGATCGCCCGTACAGCGATTTCGCGATCCTCTATCGCGGCAACTACCAGGCCAAGCTGATCGAGCTGAAACTGCAGCACCATCAGGTGCCGTACCGTCTGAGCGGCGGTAACAGCTTCTTCGGCCGTCAGGAAGTGAAGGACTTGATGGCCTACTTCCGCCTGATCGTGAACCCGGACGACGACAACGCCTTCCTGCGGGTGATCAACGTGCCGCGCCGGGAAATCGGCTCCACGACTCTGGAAAAGCTCGGCAACTACGCCACCGAGCGCAAGATCTCGATGTACGCCGCCACCGACGAAATCGGTCTGGGCGAGCATCTGGACAGCCGCTTCACCGATCGCCTGTCGCGCTTCAAGCGCTTCATGGACAAGGTCCGTGAGCAGTGCGCCGGCGAAGACCCGATCTCGGCGCTGCGCAGCATGGTCATGGACATCGACTACGAGAACTGGCTGCGCACCAACAGCTCCAGCGACAAGGCTGCGGACTACCGGATGAGCAACGTCTGGTTCCTCATCGAAGCCTTGAAGAACACCCTGGAAAAAGACGAAGACGGCGAGATGACCGTCGAGGACGCCATCGGCAAACTGGTCCTGCGCGACATGCTGGAACGTCAGCAGGAAGAGGAAGACGGCGCCGAAGGCGTGCAGATGATGACCCTGCATGCGTCCAAGGGCCTGGAATTCCCCTACGTGTTCATCATGGGCATGGAAGAGGAAATTCTCCCGCACCGCTCCAGCATCGAAGCCGACACCATCGAAGAGGAGCGCCGCCTGGCCTACGTGGGCATCACCCGCGCGCGTCAGACCCTGGCGTTCACCTTCGCCGCCAAGCGCAAACAGTACGGCGAGATCATCGATTGCGCGCCAAGCCGCTTCCTCGATGAGCTGCCGCCGGACGATCTGGCGTGGGAAGGCAACGACGACACACCGACCGAAGTCAAAGCCGTGCGAGGCAATAGCGCACTGGCTGATATACGCGCGATGTTAAAGCGCTAGAATTGACCACTTTTTTAAAGCTTAGGGCGCACAAGCGCTGAACGAGGACAGCTTCATGGAAGCATTGCACCAGAAAATCCGCGAACAAGGCATCGTGCTTTCCGATCAGGTCCTGAAAGTCGACGCCTTTCTGAACCACCAGATCGACCCGGCCCTGATGAAGCTGATCGGCGACGAATTCGCCACGCTGTTCAAGGACTCCGGCATCACCAAGATCGTTACCATCGAGGCCTCGGGCATTGCTCCGGCGATCATGACCGGTCTGAACCTCGGCGTGCCGGTGATCTTCGCCCGCAAACACCAGTCCCTGACCCTGACGGAAAACCTGCTGTCGGCGACCGTTTACTCGTTCACCAAGCAGACCGAAAGCACCGTGGCCATCTCCCCGCGTCACCTGACCAGCAGCGATCGCGTGCTGATCATCGACGACTTCCTGGCCAACGGTAAGGCATCGCAGGCGCTGATCTCGATCATCAAGCAGGCTGGCGCCACCGTGGCCGGCCTGGGCATCGTGATCGAGAAGTCGTTCCAGGGCGGCCGTGCCGAGCTGGATTCGCAGGGCTATCGCGTTGAATCGCTGGCTCGCGTCAAATCGCTGAAGGATGGCGTTGTCACCTTCATCGAATAACGCCACAGCGCATTCCCCCTGTGGGAGCAGGCTTGCTCGCGAAGGCGTCGTGCCAGTCGACAAATTCTTTGACTGATCGGGCGCTTTCGCGAGCAAGCCCGCTCCTACAGTTGTTTTGGGTCAGGCCGTTAGTTCGCGGTGGTGTTCGGGGCGGATGGCTTCGATACCGTCACCGTTAACCCGCAACAGCGCATTCCCCCTGTGGGAGCGGGCTTGCTCGCGAAGGCGTCGTGCCAGTCGACAAATTCTTTGACTGATCAGGCGCTTTCGCGAGCAAGCCCGCTCCCACAGTTGGTTTGGGTCAGGCCGTTAGTTCGCGGTGGTGTTCGGGGCGGATGGCTTCGATACCGTCACCGTTAACCCGCAACATCGCATTCCCCTTGTGGGAGCGGGCTTGCTCGCGAAGGCGTCGTGTCAGTCGACATATTCTTTGACTGATCGGGCGCTTTCGCGAGCAAGCCCGCTCCCACAGTTGTTTTTGGGTCAGGCCGTTAGTTCGCGCGGGTCTTCGGGGCGGATAGCTTCGATACCGTCACCGTTAACCCGCAACATCGCATTCCCCCTGTGGGAGCGGGCTTGCTCGCGAAGGCGTCGTGCCAGTCGACAAATTCTTTGACTGATCGGGCGCTTTCGCGAGCAAGCCCGCTCCCACAGTTGTTTTGGGTCAGGCCGTTAGTTCGCGGTGGTGTTCGGGGCGGATGGCTTCGATACCGTCACCGTTAACCCGCAACAGCGCATTCCCCCTGTGGGAGCGGGCTTGCTCGCGAAGGCGTCGTGTCAGTCGACAAATTCTTTGACTGATCGGGCGCTTTCGCGAGCAAGCCCGCTCCCACAGTTGGTTTGGGTCAGGCCGTTAGTTCGCGGTGGTGTTCGGGGTGGATGGCTTCGATACCGTCACCGTTAACCCGCAACATCGCATTCCCCCTGTGGGAGCAGGCTTGCTCGCGAAGGCGTCGTGCCAGTCGACAAATTCTTTGACTGATCGGGCGCTTTCGCGAGCAAGCCCGCTCCCACAGTTGGTTTTGCGGTGGGTGGTTATTGGGCGGTGGCTTTGAGGCCGGTGAGGAGCAGGCGCTGGAAGAGGTCTTCTTTCAGGCCTTCCGGGTGTGTCAGTTGCATGCGTTCCAGGTGGTCGGGGAATGTCGAGGCATCGGGTGCGTCGAGGGCTGCTTTGCCAAGTTCCAGAATCTCGGTCAGCTTGAACTTGCTCTTCAGCCAGTTCAGCGCCCGCAGCAGATCCCGCTCGATCGCCGTGAAATCACAGCCCAACGGATACTCCGGAAACAGGTTCGGATGCCTCGCGGCAATCGCCTGTAAACGCTGCGGCGTGTTCTCGGCAAAGCGTGGATCGAGATGGAAATCCTTCGGCAGCTTGCCGACCTTCTGCGCCTGTTCGATCAGCCCCGGTTGAAAGCGTGAATCGCTGATATTGAGCAACGCCTCGATCACCACCGCATCGGATTTGCCGCGCAGATCGGCGATGCCGTACTCGGTAACCACGATGTCACGCAGATGCCGCGGGATCGTGCAGTGGCCGTATTCCCAGACAATATTCGAACTGACTTCGCCACCGGATTCGCGCCAGCTGCGCAGGATCAGAATCGAGCGCGCATCGTGCAGCGCGTGGCCCTGGGCAACGAAGTTGTACTGCCCGCCAACGCCGCTGAGCACCCGCCCGTCTTCCAGCTGATCGGCTACACCCGCGCCCATCAGCGTCATGGTGAACACGGTGTTGATGAACCGTGCATCGAGGCGCTGCAATCGCTTGAGTTCCTCCTGCCCGTACAGCTCGTTGATGTAGCTGATGCGGGTCATGTTGAATTCGAGGCGCTTGCTCTGCGGTAACTCGCGCAGGCGCTCGTAGAAACTGCGCGGGCCGAGGAAGAAACCGCCGTGCACCGAGATGCCATCGGTTTGCGCCGCTTCATCGAGGGTGCCGGCGTTGGCCTGTTCCTGAGTCTGTACGTCGGGGTAAACCTTGCGCCGGATGATCCCGGCGTCCGCCAGCACCAGCAGACCGTTGACGAACATTTCACTGCAGCCATACAGGCCTTTGGCGAAGGGTGCGGTGCCGCCTTCGCGCTCGATCAACTGCGCCCACTGGCTGAGGTTGAGGTCGTTGAGCAGGGCCTGATAACCGGCGTTATCCGCTTGCCGCGCGAGCAGCGCCGCGGTCAGCGCATCGCCCATCGAGCCGATGCCGATCTGCAAGGTGCCGCCGTCACGCACCAGGGTGCTGGCGTGCAGGCCGATGAAATGATCCTGAAATCCCACCGGCATGTTCGGCGTGGAAAACAGCGTGCTGCTGTCCTTCGCGTCGATCAGCAGGTCGAAGGTGTCGATATCGACTTCGGCATCGCCGGGCATGTACGGCAGCTCGGTGTGTACCTGACCGACCAGCAGAATGGTCTCCCCCGCATCGCGGCGCTTGGCGATCATCGGCAACAGGTCGAGAGTGATGTCCGGGTTGCAGCTCAGGCTCAACCGGTCGGGGTGTTCGCTGCTGCTGGCGAGCAACTGCGCCACCAGGTTCAGGCCGGCAGCGTTGATGTCGCGGGCGGCGTGGCTGTAGTTGCTGCTGACGTAATCCTGCTGGGCCGGCGCGCTATTGAGCAGGCTGCCGGGCTGCATGAAGAACTGTTCGATGCGGATGTTGGTGGGGAGGCTGTCACGCTGCAGGTCGGCGAGGAAATCGAATTCGGGGTAGTCACCGAATACCCGCTCGACAAAGGGTTCGATGAAGCGCTTCTGCAAACCGTCGCCCAGCGTCGGCCGCCCCAGACACAGCGCGGTGTAGATCGTCAGTTGCCGTTCGGGCAGGTCCTTGATGCGCCGGTACAGCGCGTTGACGAAATGATTGGGTTTGCCCAGCCCCAGCGGCATGCCCATGTGGATATGCGCCGGCAAGCGTGCGAGCACCTCGTCCACTGCCTGTTCGATCGAACACAACTGCACCATCTGAAGCCTCCTGCCCGTTCCGTGAATAGAGGTACGACCGAGATTGCCCTGAGTTTGCTGCAAAGGACAGCCCGCGCCGTGAATCGCGGGCACAAAAAAACCGTCCGAAGACGGCTTTTTTCGTCAGAAGCGTGGCTTATTTCAGGCCGGACATCTTCTGGATAGCGCCCTTCAACTCGTCATCCGAGCAGTCGGCGCAGGTGCCTTTCGGCGGCATCGAGTTCAGGCCGGTGATGGCTTTGGCCAGCAGGCCGTCGAGGCCACCCTGGTGATCGGCGCGGTCTTTCCAGGCCGCCGCGTCACCGATTTTCGGTGCGCCCAACAGGCCCGTACCGTGGCAAGCGTTGCAATGTTTTGCAATCACTTCATCAGGCGTCTTCGCCCCGCCACCGCCGCCAGCGGAGGCTGCCACTTCCATACCCTTGCATTCCTGCCCCTGAACGCACACCTGGCCGACCGGCTCGAGGCGCTTGGCAATGTCGTCATTCGTCGCAGCTTGAGCGCTGACAGCCCAGAGGGCCAGTACGGTTGCTGGTGCGGCCAGCATTTTCATAATTAGGTTCACGCGTTCACCCTCAATGGTGGCTATTCACGCCTGCGGCCACGGTTCGCAGGCGGGCGCAAGTATAGCGGGTAGCCCGCCACACTGAAACAACCCCATAGTCGAAGGGGTTATACCGCGCAGTGGAAAAACTCTTCGGATGCCTTCGCCGTCATGGCTTGGCACCTCTCTTTTCAAAAATTCGCCGGCGTGGCTGCGCTGATTAGTCGCGCAGGCAAGTCGAACGGATTACGGAAACGATGCGGCTTGGTACTTTCAAAGTAGTAGCTGTCGCCGGCTTCGAGAATAAAAGTTTCCAGCCCCACCACCAATTCCAGACGCCCTTCAACCAGAATCCCGGTTTCCTCGCCTTCATGGGTGAGCATTTCTTCGCCGGTATCTGCGCCCGGCGGGTAGATTTCGTTGAGGAACGCGATAGCCCGGCTCGGGTGCGCGCGACCGACCAGTTTCATGGTCACGGCGCCGTCGGAAATGTCGATCAGCTCGTTGGCCTTGTAGACGATCTGGGTCGGAATTTCCTGCAGGATTTCTTCGGAAAAGAACTCGACCATGGACATGGGGATGCCGCCCAGCACCTTTCTCAGCGAACTGATCGAAGGGCTGACGCTATTCTTTTCGATCATCGAAATGGTGCTGTTGGTGACGCCCGCGCGTTTGGCGAGTTCACGCTGGGAAAGCCCTTTGAGCTTGCGGATCGATTGCAGTCGTTCACCGACGTCCAAGGCGGGAGCCTCCTGATGTTGTAAGAATATTGAGCGTTATCATGGCGACAGCGTTCAGTATTTACAACACTTGGCCCCCGCAGCGGCCTCAACCCTCGGAATAGAGCCTTGGCACTCGACGCAGGTTGCAGAAGATCTGGTACGGAATGGTGTCGGCCCACTGCGCCACTTCGCTGGCGAGGATGTTTTTGCCCCACAGCTCAACGGTCGAACCCAGGTCGGCGTCCGGCACATCGGTAAGGTCGACGCAGAGCATGTCCATCGATACGCGACCGAGAATCCGGCTGCGCTTGCCGGCCACCAGCACCGGCGTGCCGGTCGGTGCCTGACGCGGGTAGCCATCGGCATACCCCATGGCGACCACGCCGATGCGCATCGGTTTGTCGGTGATGAACCTGGCGCCATAACCAATCGGCTCGCCGGCGGGCAGTTCACGTACGCAGATGACTTTCGATTCGAGGGTCATCACCGGTTGCAGGCGCTCGGCCACGGCGTTGGCTTCTTCGAACGGGGTCGCGCCGTAGAGCATGATGCCCGGGCGCACCCAGTCGCTGTGGATCTGCGGCCAGCCGAGCACGGCGGGCGAGTTGCGCAGGCTGACTTCGGCAGCCAGGCCCTGGCGCGCAGCCTCGAACACCGCGACCTGATCGGCGCTGCTCTGTTCGTGCAGCTCATCGGCGCGGGCGAAATGGCTCATCAGCACGATCTTCGCCACTTTGCCGCTGGCCAGCAGACGCTGGTAGGCCGCCGCGTAATCCTTCGGATGCAGACCAACACGGTGCATGCCCGAATCGAGCTTGAGCCACACGGTGATCGGTTTGCTCAAGGCCGCCTGCTCAATCGCTTCGAGCTGCCACAGCGAATGCACCACACACCAGAAATCATGCTCGACGATCAGCGCCAGCTCATCGGCTTCGAAGATGCCTTCGAGCAACAACACCGGTGCCTTGATCCCGGCGGCGCGCAGCTCCAGCGCCTCTTCGATGCAGGCGACGGCAAATCCGTCGGCTTCGGCTTCCAGCGCCTGGGCGCAACGCACTGCGCCGTGACCGTAGGCATCAGCCTTGATCACCGCCAGCGCCTTGGCGCCGGTGACTTCGCGGGCAATTCGGTAGTTGTGGCGCAGGGCTTCTAGGTCGATCAGGGCACGGGCAGGACGCATGGCGGCAGACTTCTAGGCGGTCATGGGAAGAAAAACCGGCGCTGGCTGACGACGTGAACCGCCAACAGCGCCGGGAGAGGGATCTTTAAACGGTTACGGCAGCGCGGCGACGATAGAGATTTCTACCAGAATGCTCGGCTTGGCCATCTTCGCTTCGACGGTGGCACGGGCCGGTGCAGCACCTTTGGGCAGCCACTCGTCCCACACCGAGTTCATCCCGGCAAAGTGCGCCTCGATGTCGTTCAGATAAATCGTCGCCGACAGCAGATGCTGCTTGTCAGTCCCGGCCAGATCCAGCAAACGCTCGATGTTGGCGAGCACGTCGCGGGTCTGCTGCTCAACCCCGGCGTTGAAGTCGTCGCCGACCTGGCCGGCCAGATACACGGTGCCGTTGTGGCTGACGATCTGACTCATGCGCTCATTGGTGAGCTGGCGCTGGATTGCCATGTTTTGCAGACTCCTGAGGTTTGTTGCCGTAACGGGAAATATCGAGGCCTTCGGCGCTGATCTGTGGTTTTTTCTTCGCCATCAGATCGGCCAGCAAACGACCGGAACCGCACGCCATGGTCCAACCCAGGGTGCCGTGACCGGTGTTGAGGAACAGGTTCTTGAACGGCGTGGCGCCCACGATCGGCGTGCCGTCCGGGGTCGTCGGACGCAGACCGGTCCAGAAGCTTGCCTCGGCCAGATTGCCGCCCTGAGGATAAAGGTCGTTGACGATCATCTCCAGGGTTTCGCGCCGGCGCGGGTTCAGCGACAGGTCAAAACCGGCAATCTCCGCCATGCCGCCAACGCGGATACGGTTATCGAAACGGGTGATCGCGACCTTGTAGGTCTCATCGAGAATGGTCGAGGTCGGGGCCATGTCCGGGTTGGTGATCGGCACGGTCAGCGAGTAACCCTTGAGCGGATACACCGGGGCCTTGATGCCCAGCGGCTTGAGCAGTTGCGGCGAATAACTGCCGAGGGCCAGCACGTAGCGGTCGGCGGTTTCCAGCTTGCCGTCGATCCACACGCCGTTGATGCGATCACCCGCGTAGTCAAGGCGCTGGATGTCCTGACCGAAGCGGAATTCCACACCGAGTTTCACAGCCATTTCAGCCAGGCGCGTGGTGAACATCTGGCAGTCGCCGGTCTGGTCGTTCGGCAGACGCAGGGCACCGGCGAGGATGTCGGTGACATTGGCCAGGGCCGGTTCGACGCGGGCGATGCCGGCGCGGTCGAGGACTTCAAACGGCACACCGGACTCTTTCAGCACGGCGATGTCTTTGGCGGCGCCATCGAGCTGCGCCTGAGTGCGGAACAGTTGGGTGGTACCGAGGCTGCGGCCTTCGTAGGCGATGCCGGTTTCCGCACGCAGTTCGTCGAGGCAGTCGCGGCTGTACTCGGACAGACGCACCATGCGCTCCTTGTTCACCGCGTAACGGCTGGCGGTGCAGTTGCGCAGCATTTGCGCCATCCACAGGTACTGGTCGATGTCGGCGGTGGCCTTGATCGCCAGCGGCGCGTGGCGTTGCAGCAACCACTTGATGGCCTTGAGCGGCACGCCCGGGGCGGCCCACGGCGAGGCATAACCCGGCGACACCTGGCCGGCGTTGGCGAAGCTGGTCTCCATGGCCACGGCTGGCTGCCGGTCGACCACCACCACTTCAAACCCGGCACGGGCCAGATAGTAAGCACTGGCGGTCCCGATGACGCCGCTACCCAAGACCATTACGCGCATTTTTGTATCCCTCATCGCGGCAGGGCCGCGTACGTCTGTTGTTAGAGCAATGATGCGCGCAGTGTAAAAAAGAATGGCCAGTGCTTTTCACTGTATAAGCGCCTATATTTGGCGACAATTCTCGGCAAAAACCCTTTTCACGGAGGCGCATCCCCTATGCGTACCAACACTCAGACCAAACGTGAGCTGGACAAGATCGACCGCAATATCTTGCGGATCCTGCAGGCGGACGGGCGGATATCGTTTACCGAACTCGGGGAGAAGGTCGGCCTGTCCACCACGCCGTGTACGGAGCGGGTGCGGCGACTGGAGCGCGAGGGGATCATCATGGGCTATAACGCCCGGCTCAATCCGCAGCACTTGAAAGGTAGCCTGCTGGTGTTCGTCGAGATCAGCCTCGACTACAAATCCGGCGATACTTTCGAGGAGTTCCGGCGCGCGGTGCTGAAATTGCCGCATGTGCTTGAGTGTCACCTGGTGTCCGGGGATTTCGACTACCTGGTAAAGGCGCGGATTTCCGAGATGGCCTCCTACCGCAAGCTGCTGGGCGACATTCTGTTGAAGTTGCCGCATGTGCGCGAATCAAAAAGCTATATCGTGATGGAAGAAGTGAAAGAGAGCCTGAGCCTGCCGATTCCGGATTGAGGTTTGTGGCGCCCCCTTCGCGAGCAAGCTCGCTCCCACATTTGAAATGTATTTCCCTGTGGGAGCGGGCTTGCTCGCGAATGCGTCGCCACGGTGCCGAGTGAACCCGCTAAACCAGCACCTGCCGATTCGAAGCCATGTACTCGAAGATCTGCTTTTCAACCCGCGGATGAATCAGCTCCACCGGCCCTCGCCCGTTCGGGCAAGGCAACGTCTTGGTCGTACCAAACAACCGGCAGATCAACGGCCGCTCTTCATACACCGTGCAGCCTTCCGGCCCCAGGTGCACACAATTCAACTCGTCCATTGCCGCATCCTGCTCGGCGCGGGTCTTGCGCGGCAGGCGCGACATTTCTTCCGGCGAGGTCGTCACCGGCCCACAGCAGTCATGGCAGCCCGGCACGCAGTCGAACGTGGGGATCTGCTGACGCAGGTCGCGGATTGTCTGGCGGTTGCAGCTCATCGAAACGGTAACCCACATGAAATAGGCGGCGATTGTGCCGCAAAAGCCGTGATCCAGACAGCAACGGCCGACCAGTGTTGCCCCGCTTCGGGCGTGCGGCTTATGCTCCGTCAAATTTTCTCGACACTCAGCCGTTGGACGATGCCCATGAATGCCCGCGCCCGAACCTTCGCGAGCCAACCCCACGTTGCCTCTTACTACGCCGCCAGCAGCCTGCCGCAGCCGGATCATTCGCAGTTGCGGGGTGAAGTGATCGCAGACGTGTGCGTGGTCGGCGGCGGGTTTTCCGGGCTCAACACCGCACTGGAACTGGCCGAGCGTGGCCTCAGCGTGGTGTTGCTGGAAGCGCACCGCATCGGCTGGGGCGCCAGTGGCCGCAACGGTGGGCAGTTGATTCGCGGGGTCGGCCACGGTCTCGATCAGTTCGCCAACGTCATCGGGGCCGACGGTGTTCGCCAGATGAAACTCATGGGCCTGGAAGCGGTGGAAATCGTCCGTCAGCGGGTCGACCGTTTCCAGATCCAGTGCGACCTGACCTGGGGCTACTGCGATCTCGCCAACAAGCCCGGCGACCTCGAAGGCTTTGCCGAAGACGCCGAAGAACTGCGCGGCCTCGGCTATCGCTACGAGACCCGCCTGCTGCAAGCCGACGAGATGCACACCGTGGTCGGCTCCAAACGCTATGTCGGCGGCCTGATCGACATGGGATCCGGGCATCTGCATCCGCTTAACCTGGCGCTGGGCGAAGCCGCTGCCGCGCAGCAGCTGGGGGTCAAACTGTTTGAGCAGTCAGCAGTCACCCGCATCGATTACGGCCCTGAAGTTCGCGTGCACACCGCGCAAGGCTCGGTGCGCGCCAAGACGCTGGTGCTCGGCTGCAACGCCTACCTCAATGACCTCAACCCGCAACTGAGCGGCAAAGTCCTGCCCGCCGGCAGTTACATCATCGCTACCGAGCCACTGAGCGAAGCCCAGGCCCACGCCCTGCTGCCGCAAAACATGGCGGTCTGCGATCAGCGGGTGGCGCTGGATTACTACCGGCTCTCGGCGGACCGGCGCCTGCTGTTCGGCGGCGCCTGCCATTATTCGGGGCGCGATCCGAAGGACATCGGTGCGTACATGCAGCCGAAGATGCTCGAAGTGTTTCCGCAATTGGCTTCAGTGAAGATCGACTATCAATGGGGTGGCATGATCGGCATCGGCGCCAATCGTCTGCCGCAGATCGGCCGGCTCAATGATCAGCCGAACGTGTATTACGCCCAGGCCTATTCCGGGCACGGGGTGAATGCCACACACCTGGCGGGCAAGTTGCTGGCCGAGGCAATCAGCGGCCAGCACAGCGGCGGGTTCGATCTGTTCGCCAGGGTGCCGCACCTCACCTTCCCGGGCGGCAAGCATTTGCGCTCGCCGTTGCTGGCGTTGGGGATGCTGTGGCATCGGCTCAAAGAGCTGGCCTGATAAATAGATGGCGCGATTTAAGACGCCTTCGCGAGCAGGCTCGCTCCCACATTGGAATGCATTTTCCTGTGGGAGCGAGCCTGCTCGCGAATGGGCCTCATGAGCTCCGAAGATTCAGATCCGCCAGAACGGTTTCAACCCCTCCTCCAGCGCCTGCTCGCGGGTCAACCCGACATCCTTGAGTTGCTCCGGCGTCAGGTTCAGCAACGCCTTGCGTGTGTGCAGACGATGCCAGAACAGGCCCCAGCGACTCAGGCCGGACGGTGCGTTGCGCAACATCTCATTGCGCGCACTGTCCCTCTGCCCCGCCTCCAGTTCCTGACTGTGTAACGTCAGCCGCACATCGCTCAAGCCGTTCATTTTTGTCGCTCCTGTTTACTTGGGTAGCCAGAGATTCCATGATGCGCGGGTCGGGAAAAGCATTACAGATTCAACACATCTGTATTAATCCCATACAGATTTGCCGTACCTGAGACTGAATCACCGATTTTTGCCGCATCTGTACTGGTTTAACGAATCACCTGCATCGAGGCAGTGCCATGACCCTGTATGTGAACCTCGCCGAGCTGCTCGGCACCCGCATCGAACAAGGCTTCTACCGTCCTGGCGATCGCCTGCCTTCGGTGCGCGCCTTGAGCGTAGAACACGGGGTTAGCCTCAGCACGGTGCAGCAGGCCTATCGCATGCTTGAAGACAGCGGTCTGGCCACACCGAAACCCAAGTCCGGCTACTTCGTGCCGGTGGGGCGCGAGCTGCCGGAACTGCCTGCGGTCGGGCGCCCGGCGCAAAGGCCGGTGGAGATTTCGCAGTGGGATCAGGTGCTGGAACTGATTCGCGCGGTGCCGCGCAAGGACGTGGTGCAACTGGGTCGCGGCATGCCCGATGTGACCACCCCAACCATGAAACCGCTGCTGCGCGGACTGGCGCGAATCAGCCGTCGCCAGGACATGCCCGGCCTGTATTACGACAACATCCACGGCACCCTCGAACTGCGCGAACAGATCGCCCGACTGATGCTCGATTCCGGCTGCCAGTTAAGCGCCAGCGATCTGGTGATCACCACCGGTTGCCACGAAGCCTTGTCCACCAGCATCCACGCGATCTGCGAGCCGGGTGACATCGTCGCGGTGGATTCGCCGAGCTTTCACGGCGCCATGCAAACGCTCAAAGGGCTGGGCATGAAAGCGCTGGAAATCCCCACCGACCCGCTGACCGGTATCAGCCTCGAAGCGCTGGAACTGGCGCTGGAACAATGGCCGATCAAGGTCATCCAGATCACCCCCAACTGCAACAACCCGCTGGGCTACATCATGCCGGAGTCGCGCAAGCGCGCTCTGCTCAACCTTGCGCAGCGCTTCGACGTGGCGATCATCGAGGACGATGTGTATGGCGAACTCGCCTACACCTACCCACGTCCACGCACGATCAAGTCCTTCGACGAGGACGGTCGGGTATTGCTCTGCAGTTCGTTTTCCAAAACCCTGGCGCCGGGGCTGCGCATCGGCTGGGTCGCGCCGGGACGTTATCTGGAGCGAGTGCTGCACATGAAATACATCAGCACCGGCTCCACCGCGCCACAGCCGCAGATCGCCATTGCCGAATTCCTCAAAGGTGGGTACTTCGAACCGCATTTGCGGCGGATGCGCACTCAATACCAGCGCAATCGCGACGTAATGATCGACTGGGTCACGCGTTATTTCCCGGCCGGCACCCGCGCCAGCCGCCCGCAGGGCAGTTTCATGTTGTGGGTCGAATTGCCCGAAGGTTTCGATACGCTGAAGCTCAATCGCGCGCTGCATGACCAAGGTGTACAGATTGCTGTCGGCAGCATCTTTTCCGCCTCGGGCAAGTACCGCAACTGCTTGCGGATGAACTACGCTGCCAAACCGACACCGCAAATCGAAGACGCGGTGCGCAAGGTCGGTGCAGCCGCGATCAAATTGCTGGCCGAAGCCGACTGACCTTTTTCGAGTGATCAGCGTCCATATGCCGACCTTTGCCGCCGACCGGAACGTTCCTACGTGAGCTTCAGACAGCCCCTACTCGCTTTGCTGATGTTCGCCTCGCTCCTGAGCGGCTGCGCCAGCCTCGACGTCCCGCGTGAGCCAAGCCAGGCCCTGCCGGCGTCAGACTCCAGCTTCGGCCGCTCGATTCAGGCCCAGGCCGCGCCCTATCAGGGCCGCTCAGGTTTCCGCCTGCTGTCCAACAGCACCGAAGCATTCACCGCCCGCGCCGAGCTGATCCGCAACGCGCAGACCAGCCTCGACTTGCAGTACTACATCGTCCATGACGGCGTCAGCACACGGATGCTTGTGGAGGAACTGCTCAAAGCGGCCGACCGTGGCGTGCGCGTACGCATCCTGCTCGACGACACCACCAGCGACGGCCTCGACACGATCATCGCCACGCTGGCGGCGCATCCACAGATCCAGATCCGCCTGTTCAACCCTCTGCACCTGGGCCGCAGCACCGGCGTGACCCGCGCCGCCGGACGCTTGTTCAACCTGTCGCTGCAGCACCGGCGCATGCACAACAAATTGTTCCTGGCGGACAACAGCGTGGCCATCGTCGGCGGGCGCAATCTGGGTGACGAGTATTTCGATGCCGAGCCGAACCTGAACTTCACCGACATCGACATGCTCAGTGTGGGACCTGTGGCCGAGCAACTCGGGCACAGTTTCGACCAGTACTGGAACAGTGCGCTGAGCAAGCCGATCAACGAGTTCCTCTCCAGCAAACCGACCGCCAAGGACTTGCAGAACACTCGCACGCGCCTGGAAGAATCGCTGGATGAAACCCGCAAACAGAATCACGCGCTGTATCAACAGCTGATGACGTTCAAGACCGCACCGCGCATGGATGTCTGGCGCAAGGAACTGATCTGGGCCTGGAACCAGGCGCTGTGGGATGCGCCGAGCAAGGTGCTGGCCAAGGACGAACCGGACCCGCAACTGCTGCTGACCACGCAACTGGCGCCGGAGCTCAAAGGCGTCAACAAAGAGCTGATCATGATCTCGGCGTACTTCGTGCCCGGTCAGCCGGGGCTGGTGTACCTGACCGGGCGCGCCGACGCCGGGGTGTCGGTGAGCCTGCTGACCAACTCACTGGAAGCCACCGACGTGCCGGCGGTGCACGGCGGTTATGCGCCATACCGCAAGGCGCTGCTGGAACACGGGGTGAAGCTGTATGAACTGCGCCGTCAGCCTGGGGATAACTACGGCAGCGGCCCGCATCTGTTTTACAGCAAGTCGTTTCGTGGCTCGGATTCCAGCCTGCACAGCAAGGCGATGATATTCGACCGGCAGAAGGCGTTTATCGGCTCGTTCAACTTCGACCCGCGCTCGGTGCTGTGGAACACCGAAGTCGGGGTTCTGGTCGACAGCCCGGAACTGGCCGAACACGTGCGCGAACTGGCCCTGCAAGGCATGGCGCCAGCGCTGAGTTACGAGGCGAAACTGCAGGATGGGAAGATCGTCTGGGTGACCGAGGACAACGGCCAGACCCACACGCTGACCAAGGAACCGGGGAGCTGGTGGCGGCGGTTCAATGCGTGGTTCAGCACCGCCGTAGGCCTTGAGCGGATGCTGTAATCACGGTTGTCCCTTGTGGGAGCGGGCTTGCTCGCGAATGCGGTTTTACATTCAGTCAATGTACTGACTGACACACCGCTTTCGCGAGCAAGCCCGCTCCCACAGGGAAGCATTCAAGCAGGCTGTGCTTCGGTGCCGAATGCACCTTGGCGCATCAGCAGTATCACCAGCCCAAATGCGCCGACCGCCATCAACAACGGCAACGCATGCCCGCTGATCCATTGGCTGCCCGCCCCCGCCATCAAAGGCCCGATCAGACAGCCAACACCCCACAGCTGCGCAATGTGCGCATTGGCCCGCACCAGCGCATCGTCGCGATAGCGCTCGCCGATCAGGATCAGTGACAAGGTGAACAAGCCGCCAGCGCTGGCACCGAACAATACCCACAACGGCCAGATCAGCAGCGTATCGATCAACAGCGGGATCGCCAGGCTCGACAACATCAGGATCACCGCGCAGCCGGTGAACAATGTGCGCCGCGAGAGATAATCCGCCAAGGCGCCAATCGGCAATTGCAGCAGGGCGTCACCGACCACCACGGTGCTGACCATCGCCAGCGCGATCTCGGCGGTGAAGCCCTGCTGCAGGCAATACACCGGCAGCAGGGTCAGGATCATCGCCTCGAATGCTGCAAACAACGATACCGCCCAGGCAATCGCCGGCAACTCGCGGGCAAAGCCCCACAGATCGCGGAAGGTCACGCTGCTGGCTTCACTGCTCGGCGCACCGCTGCGCCCCAGCAACAACAAGGGCGAAACCAGCAACAGCCCGACGCCCACCCAAAACCCGTAATCGTGCTCAGTGCCGAGCGCGCCCAGTAGCAGCGGACCAGACAGTTGGCTCAACGCATAGCTGCTGCCATACAGCGCCACCAGACGCCCGCGCCAGTTCTCCACCACCAGTTGGTTGATCCAGCTCTCGCCAAGGATAAACACGATGGTCAGGATCACCCCGATCATCAGACGCAGGACCAGCCAGATCGGATAACTCGGCAACAGCGCCAGCAACCCGATCGACAACGCCCCGGCCCACAGGCACAGGCGCATCAGGTTCGCCGTGCCGAAACGCGCCGCCAGATGGCTGGAAATCTTCGCCCCCAGCAACACGCCAATTGCCGGCATCGCCGCCATCACACCAATGGCGAAGGCGCCGTAACCCCAGCCCTCGAGGCGCAATGACACCAGCGGCATGCTGACCCCCAGGGCCAGACCGACACTCAAGACAGACGCCAACACGGCGAAATACGTCGCCCAACGCATGGTCCACGCTCCTGTGGATATTCTTGTATGCAGCACAAAACCACTGTGGGAGCGGGCTTGCTCGCGAATACGGTTTCACATTCAGCAAATGTGCTGACTGATACGCCGCTTTCGCGAGCAAGCCCGCTCCCACAGGGGATCTCTGTATGTTCGGGAGCCTGAACGACCCAGGCTCCCGCTAAAGGCTTACAGCTTGATCCACGTCGCCTTCAGCTCGGTGTACTTGTCGAACGCGTGCAGCGACTTGTCACGACCGTTGCCCGACTGCTTGAAGCCACCGAACGGCGCAGTCATATCGCCGCCGTCGTATTGGTTGACCCACACGCTGCCGGCACGCAGGGCCTTGGCGGTGAGGTGCGCCTTGGAGATGTCCTGGGTCCATACCGCAGCGGCCAGGCCATACGGCGTGTCGTTGGCGATCTGGATCGCTTCTTCGGCAGTGTCGAACGCGATGACCGACAGCACAGGGCCGAAGATCTCTTCCTGAGCGATCTTCATCGCGTTGCTTACGCCGTCAAAGATCGTCGGCTCAACGTAAGTGCCACCGGTTTCCTGCAGGATGCGCTTGCCGCCAGCCACCAGTTTGGCGCCATCGGTGTGGCCGGATTCGATGTACGACAGCACGGTGTTCATCTGCTGGGTATCGACCAGCGCACCGACGTTGGTCGCCGGATCCAGCGGGTTGCCCGGCTTCCAGGTTTTCAACGCCTCGATCACCATCGGCAGGAATGTGTCCTTGATCGAACGCTCGACCAGCAGACGCGAACCGGCGGTGCAGACTTCGCCCTGATTGAAGGCGATAGCGCTGGCGGCGGATTCGGCAGCGGCCTGCAAGTCCGGCGCATCGGCAAACACGATGTTCGGGCTCTTGCCACCGGCTTCCAGCCACACGCGCTTCATGTTCGATTCGCCTGAGTAAATCATTAGCTGCTTGGCGATCTTGGTCGAACCGGTGAACACCAGAGTGTCGACGTCGTTATGCAGGGCCAGCGCCTTGCCAACGGTGTGACCGTAGCCCGGCAGCACGTTGAGCACGCCTTTTGGAATACCGGCTTCAACGGCCAGCGCAGCGATACGGATGGCGGTCAGCGGGGACTTTTCCGACGGCTTGAGGATCACCGAGTTACCGGTCGAAAGCGCAGGTCCCAGTTTCCAGCAGGCCATCATCAACGGGAAGTTCCACGGCACGATGGCGCCGACCACGCCCACTGGCTCGCGGGTGACCAGACCCAGTTGATCGTGCGGCGTGGCGGCGACTTCGTCGTAGATCTTGTCGATCGCCTCACCGCTCCAGCTCAGCGCTTGCGCCGCACCTGGCACGTCGATGTACAGCGAGTCACTGATCGGCTTGCCCATGTCGAGGGTTTCGAGCAGCGCCAGCTCCTCGGCGTGCTGCTTGAGCAGGCCGGCGAAACGAATCATGGTGGCTTTGCGTTTGGTCGGCGCCAGGCGCGACCAGACGCCGGAATTGAACGTGGCGCGGGCATTTTCCACAGCGCGCTGGGCGTCGGCGGCATCACAGCTGGCAATCTTGCCCAGCAGACGGCCATCGACCGGGCTGATGCACTCGAAGGTCTCGCCGGAGACGGCGTCGGTGTATTCGCCATTGAGGTAGGCGCGGCCTTCGATCTTCAGGTCGCGGGCGCGTTGTTCCCAATCGGCACGAGTCAGGGTGGTCATTCGAGTGTCCTCCTCTTGTTGAATAGAGCGCCGCGTTCTTCGCGGTCGTCTTCAGGAATGCTGCCCGGCCAGCCTGCTTTTCGGCCCAAGGCACCCGCCACCCTAAACCAGCGGCCGGGGTTGTTTCAATATATTTGACATAAGCGCGCTATACGGCCTTGCGGTGTTCATTTTAATAAACATAGACTTTGGCCCTTTCAAGCCAACGCGCCGTCATCACGGGAGAAAACAACAATGAACATCCAGAACGTCGTCGACATCAGCCTGACCAGCAGCGAAGCCGAACGCTATCGCCCGGACCCGGCCAAAGTGCTCAAAGGTGACCCTGAACAAGCGGTGTTCCATCAATACGAAAGCCCTTGTGGGCAAATGGGCGTTGGCGTGTGGGAAGGTGCGGTTGGCCAATGGACGGTGAATTACACCGAACATGAATATTGCGAAATCCTGCAGGGGGTTTCGGTGCTGCGTGACAGCGATGGCAATGCCAAGACGTTGCGTGTTGGTGATCGCTTTGTGATTCCGGCAGGGTTCCGCGGCACTTGGGAAGTGCTGGAGGCTTGCCGCAAGGTCTATGTGATCTTTGAACAGAAGGCCTGAGGATTTTCGCTGATATTACCGGCCCCTTCGCGAGCAGGCTCGCTCCCACAATGGAATGCGGTCGAATGTGGGAGCGAGCCTGCTCGCGAAAGCGTCGCAACAGTCAGCACAAAACTCCAGGCAACAAAAAAGGCCCGTATCGTGAGATACGGGCCTTTTTTGTAAGTCGGGAAAAATCAATTACTTGATTTTGCCTTCCTTGTAGATCACGTGCTTGCGAACAACCGGATCATATTTCTTGATCTCGATTTTGTCCGGAGTAGTACGCTTGTTCTTGTCGGTAGTGTAGAAGTGACCAGTACCGGCGCTCGAGATCAAACGAATCAATTCACGCATGATTAGCTCCCTTAAATCTTGCCATCGCGGCGAAGTTCGGCGAGCACGACACTGATGCCACGCTTGTCGATGATGCGCATGCCTTTGGCAGATACGCGCAGACGCACAAAACGTTTCTCTTCTTCAACCCAGAAGCGGTGATGCTGCAGGTTCGGCAGGAAACGACGACGGGTTTTGTTGTTTGCGTGGGAAATGTTATTCCCGGTTACCGGACCCTTACCGGTAACTTGACATACTCTCGACATGCCTCAGCCCTCTAAAACCACATGCCCAACCCGGCATGGGTTGGCCGCTTAATCTCTCAGTCATTTGGCGCCAGGCGCCGCGTTTCTTTAGAGGTCTTACCGGCTACACCTACAGTGAAGGAACCGGGCCCCTAGAAAAGAGCGCTGCTTTATACCAGAAAGACCGGGGTGCAACAACAATGGATGTGCAATCAACCGGCAAAAAGGCGCTTTTTCCGGCTGCGGACGCTTTGGATAAAGGCTGCCGCGAGTTTTGACCACTCGTCGCAGAAAACCGCTCTCCAGGGCGTTTCCGACTTTTCGCCACGCGCCGCGGTCTGAAAAACGCCACTGCGCTGCCCCAAAAATGCAAAAAGGGGATAGTCATTTGCAATCCAGCCCTCTAGGGTAACCCTTTTCCAGACTGCACCTGCAGATGGCCTTCGATCTGTAAAGGAAGCCGACCATGCGCCTCGCTGCCCTACCCCTGTTGCTCGCCCCGCTTCTGCTGAGCCCTCTGGCCCAGGCTGCCGCCCTGAGCGTCTGCACCGAGGCCAGCCCTGAAGGGTTCGACGTGGTGCAATACAACTCGCTGACCACCACCAATGCTTCGGCCGATGTACTGATGAACCGCCTCGTGGACTTCGACACTGCCAGCGGCAAAGTCGTGCCCAGCCTGGCCGACAGCTGGGAAGTCAGCACCGATGGCCTGAGCTACGTGTTCAAACTGCACCCGCAGGTGAAGTTTCACAGCACTGACTATTTCAAGCCGACCCGCACCCTGAGCGCCGAAGACGTCAAGTTCAGCTTCGACCGCATGCTTGATCCGGCCAACCCATGGCACAAAGTGGCGCAAAGCGGCTTCCCGCACGCCCAGTCCATGCAGTTGCCGGCGCTGATCAAGAAGATCGACGCACTCGACCCGTTGACCGTGCGCTTCACCCTCGACCACCCGGACTCGACGTTCCTCGCAACCCTGAGCATGGGCTTCGCCTCCATTTATTCCGCCGAATACGCCGACAAATTGCTCAAGGCCGACGCGACCGACAAGCTCAACAGCCAGCCGGTCGGCACCGGCCCGTTCGTGTTCACGCGCTTCCAGAAAGACGCCTCGGTACGCTACAAGGCCAACCCGGACTACTTCGGCGGCAAGCCTGCGGTCGACCCGCTGATCTTCGCCATCACCCCGGACGCCAACGTGCGCCTGCAAAAGCTGCGACGCAACGAGTGCCAGATCGCGCTTTCGCCAAAACCGCTGGACGTGAAGGCGGCGCAGCAAGAGCCGACGCTGAAAGTGGAAAAGACTGACGCCTTCATGACCGCCTTCGTCGGCATCAACAGCCAGCACCCTCCGCTGGACAAGCCGGAAGTCCGCCAGGCGATCAATCTTGCCTTCGACAAGGCCAACTACGTCAAAGCCGTGTTCGAAGACACCGCAGAACCGGCCAGCGGCCCTTACCCGCCAAACACCTGGAGCTACGCGAAGAACCTGCCGGGCTATCCTCACGACGTGGCCAAGGCCAAGGCACTGATGGCCAAGGCCGGACTCAAGGACGGTTTTCAGACCACCATCTGGACCCGACCGTCCGGCAGCCTGCTCAACCCGAACCCGAGCCTGGGCGCCCAGCTGCTGCAATCGGACCTGGCAGAAATCGGCATCCAGGCGGAAATCCGCGTGATCGAATGGGGCGAACTGATTCGCCGCGCCAAGGCCGGCGAGCATGACCTGTTGTTCATGGGCTGGGCCGGCGACAACGGCGACCCGGACAACTTCCTTACACCGCAGTTTTCCTGTGCGGCGGTCAAGTCCGGCACCAACTTCGCCCGCTACTGCAACGCCGACCTGGACAAGCTGATCAGCGCCGGCAAGACCACCAGCGAACAAGGTGTGCGCACCAAGCTGTACGAGCAGGCGCAGGCGCAGATTCAGCAGCAGGCGCTGTGGCTGCCGCTGGCGCATCCGACGGCGTATGCGCTGACGCGCAAGGACGTGCAGGGTTACTCCGTCAGCCCGTTTGGCCGTCAGGACTATTCCAGGGTCACCCTGAAATAACCCGCCACAACACAGCCCCCAGTGGGAGCGGGCTTGCTCGCGAATGCGTCGGATCAGCCAACATTTTTAGTGACTGACCCACCGCCTTCGCGAGCAAGCCCGCTCCCACAGGGGGTGGCGTTTGTTCTTGAAAGTTACATCCAGCCACACTCCGCCATCGACAGCGGCTCGCCATCGCCGACGATGAAGTGATCGAGCACCCGCACATCAATCAGCTCCAGCGCCTTCTGCAAACGCTTGGTCAGTTGCCTGTCCGCCTGACTGGGATCGGTATTGCCCGACGGATGGTTGTGGCAGAGGATCACGGCCGCGGCATTGTTCGCCAAGGCACGTTTCACCACTTCACGTGGATGCACACTGGTGTTGTCGATCGAGCCACGAAACAGCGCCTCGAACGTCAATACTTGATGCTTGGAGTCCAGAAACAGGCAACCAAACACCTCGTGCGGCTCGTGGCGTAGCATCGATTTCAGGTAATCCCGAACCGCCTGCGGATTCTCCAGCGCCGGCTCTCTGCGTGTGCGCTCAGCCAGATACCGCCGGTTCATTTCTTGAGCAGCCTGCAACTGTGCAAACTTTGCGGGCCCCAAACCTAACTGTTTGCTGAATGCTTCCTGATCGGCCTCAAGCAACAAACGCAGGCTGCCGAACTGATTCAACAAGTGTCGCGCCAAGTCCACTGCGCTTTTTCCAACAACTCCCGTGCGCAAAAAAATCGCCAGTAACTCGGCGTCCGAGAGGCTCGCAGAACCCTGTTCAAGTAACCTTTCCCGCGGCCGTTCCGCCGCAGGCCAATCGCGAATACTCATACACGTTCCTTGTCTGTGAGCGCCGCTGTTCCGTAGCGGTCGCTGTGATATCGTAGCCCATCTTTTTTGCGGGCGAAGTCACCCTGGGGAGGGGGTTTCGCCACGTATGTCACCCACGAAATGAAAGGCAGACCTATGCAGCGGCTGTATCGGAAACGCATCGTTCTGGGCGTCGGCGGCGGCATCGCGGCCTACAAGAGCGCCGATCTGGTTCGTCGCCTGATCGACCAGGGCGCCGAAGTGCGCGTGGTCATGACCCATGGCGGCGCCGAGTTCATCACCCCGCTGACCATGCAGGCCCTCTCCGGGCACCCGGTTCACCTGGATTTGCTCGACCCGGCCGCCGAAGCGGCGATGGGCCACATCGAGCTGGCCAAATGGGCCGATCTGGTGCTGATTGCCCCGGCCACTGCCGACCTGATCGCCCGCCTGGCCCAAGGCATCGCCAACGATTTGCTGACCACCCTGGTGCTGGCCACCGACGCTGTAGTGGCCGTCGCTCCGGCGATGAACCAGGCGATGTGGCGCGACCCGGCGACCCAGGCCAACCTGCAACTCCTGGAAAGCCGTGGCCTGAAGACCTTCGGCCCGGCCTCCGGCAGCCAGGCCTGCGGCGACGTCGGCATGGGCCGGATGATGGAGGCCACCGACCTGGCCCAATGCGCGGCGGATTGCTTCCAGCGTCAGGCGCTGACCGGCAAGCACGTGGTGATCACTGCCGGCCCGACCCAGGAAAACATCGACCCGGTGCGCTACATCACCAACCACAGCTCCGGCAAAATGGGCTTTGCCCTGGCCGAAGCCGCCGTGGAAGCCGGTGCCCGCGTGACGCTGATCAGCGGCCCGGTGCACCTGCCGACTCCGGATCGCGTTACGCGCATCGACGTGGTCAGCGCCCGCGACATGCTCGCGGCGTGCGAATCGGCCATCCCGTGTGACGTGTTCATCGCCTCGGCAGCGGTGGCGGACTACCGTCCGGAAGTCGTTGCCCCGCAAAAACTCAAGAAAGACCCTACAAGCGGCGACGGCTTCGTCCTGCAAATGGTGCGCAACCCGGACATCCTGGCCACCATCGCAACCCGCCCCGACCGTCCGTTCAGTGTCGGCTTCGCTGCCGAGACCGAACACCTGCTCGACTACGCTGCACGCAAGCTGAAAGACAAGAATCTCGATTTGATCGTCGCCAACGACGTCGCCAACCCGAGCATCGGTTTCAACAGCGAAGAAAACGCCTGCAGCGTGATTGACCGTGAGCTGCACGCCACGGTTTTCGCCCAGACCAGCAAGAGCAAGATCGCTCGCCAACTGGTCACTTTTATCGCCGAACGTCTGAACCAGGTTTAATTTACATGCACGCTTTGCAAGCCAAGATCCTCGACCCACGCATCGGTACCGAATTCCCGCTGCCGCAATACGCAACGCCAGGCTCCGCCGGCCTCGACCTGCGCGCCATGCTGGAACAGGACATCGTCATCAAGCCGGGTGAAACCGTGCTGATCCCGACCGGACTGTCGGTGTACATCGGCGACCCGAATCTCGCCGCGCTGATCCTGCCGCGCTCGGGCATGGGCCATAAGCACGGCATCGTGCTGGGCAACCTCGTCGGCCTGATCGACTCCGATTATCAAGGCCCGCTGATGGTGTCCTGCTGGAACCGTGGTCAGACCGACTTCACCATGACCGTCGGCGAACGCCTGGCGCAATTGGTGCTGGTGCCGGTGGTGCAGGCGCATTTCGAAATGGTCGAAGAGTTCGTTGAAACCGAACGCGGTACCGGCGGTTTCGGCCATACCGGCACTAAATAATCAGGTAGACAGCGGGCGTGGTGAGGGAGGCTCTTCCTCACCACAAATTGAAATTGTCATCTGCGCGGTTTAGCACCGAAAATCAAGGTTTTGGCGGACCAAAGCCACGCCCGACAAGGCGTCATGGCCCTTTCATACCACGAACTCTGCGTGGAAAACGCCGTCATACCCTTCAGTTTGAGCCTGCCGTCGAATGAATCGCCGGTGTGTCCCGCCACTTTCGAGATGGAGCATTTGTGCAGATGAGCACCCCAGCCAAGATCGCCCCGAAGCTTCCCGACAGCATCTTCCGCGCCTATGACATTCGTGGCACCGTGCCGGAATTCCTCAATGCCGAAACCGCTTACTGGATCGGCCGCGCCATCGGCTCGCAGAGCCTGGCCCAGGGCGAACCGAACGTGTCGGTCGGCCGCGACGGCCGACTGTCCGGCCCGGAACTGGTGGCCGAGCTGATCCGCGGTATCGCCGAAAGCGGCTGCCATGTCAGCGATGTCGGCCTGGTGCCGACCCCGGCACTGTATTACGCGGCCAACGTACTGGCCGGCAAGTCGGGGGTGATGCTCACCGGCAGCCATAACCCGTCGAATTACAACGGTTTCAAGATCGTGATCGCAGGTGACACTCTCGCCAACGAACAGATCCAGGTGTTGCACGAGCGCATCAAGACCAATGACCTGACCAGCGGTCAGGGCAGCGTGACCCAGGTCGAGATCCTCGACCGCTACACCACCGAAATCGTCCAGGACGTCAAGCTGGCCCGACGCATGAAAGTCGTAGTCGACTGCGGTAACGGCGCAGCCGGCGTGATCGCCCCGCAACTGATCGAAGCATTGAACTGCGAAGTCATCCCGCTGTTCTGCGAAGTCGATGGCAACTTCCCCAACCATCACCCGGACCCTGGCAAGCCTGAAAACCTCGTCGACCTGATCGCCAAGGTCAAGGAAACCAACGCCGATATCGGCCTGGCTTTCGATGGCGACGGTGACCGTGTCGGCGTGGTGACCAACACCGGCAGCATCGTCTACCCGGATCGCCTGCTGATGCTGTTTGCCCGTGACGTGGTCGCGCGCAACCCGGACGCGGAAATCATCTTCGACGTCAAATGCACCCGCCGTCTGGTGCCGCTGATCAAGGAATACGGCGGTCGCCCGCTAATGTGGAAAACCGGTCATTCGTTGATCAAAAAGAAAATGAAACAATCCGGTGCTCTATTGGCCGGCGAGATGAGCGGGCACATCTTCTTCAAGGAGCGCTGGTTCGGTTTCGACGATGGCATCTACAGCGCCGCGCGCCTGCTGGAGATCCTCAGCAAGGAAAAATCCACCGCCGAGGAGCTGTTTGCGACCTTCCCGAACGATATTTCTACGCCGGAAATCAATATCCATGTGACCGAAGAGAGCAAATTCAGCATCATTGATGCACTGCACGACGCACAGTGGGGCCCAGGCGCTGACCTGACCACCATTGACGGCGTGCGGGTCGATTACGCCGAAGGCTGGGGCCTGGTGCGCGCATCCAACACCACGCCGGTGCTGGTGCTGCGCTTCGAGGCCGATGACGAGGCGCAATTGCAGCGCATCAAGGATGTGTTCCACGCCCAACTGAAACGCGTTGCACCTGATCTCCAACTACCGTTCTGATTCACCCGGAGCCCTGAATGACCCTTGAACGCGAAGCCGCCGCCCACACCGCCCAGGTCCTGTCCGAAGCGTTGCCTTACATCCGACGTTATGTCGGCAAGACCCTGGTGATCAAATACGGCGGCAACGCGATGGAAAGCGAGGAGCTGAAAACCGGCTTCGCCCGCGACATCGTCTTGATGAAAGCCGTGGGCATCAACCCGGTGGTGGTTCACGGCGGCGGCCCGCAGATCGGTGATCTGCTCAAGCGTCTGTCGATCGAAAGCCACTTTGTCGACGGCATGCGCGTCACCGACGCCGCGACCATGGACGTGGTGGAAATGGTCCTCGGCGGCCAGGTCAACAAAAGCATCGTCAACCTGATCAACCGCCACGGCGGCAGCGCCATCGGTCTGACCGGTAAAGACGCCGGGCTGATTCGCGCGAAGAAACTGACCGTCACCCGCCAGACCCCGGAGATGACCCAGCCGGAAATCATCGACATCGGTCAGGTGGGCGAAGTAGTCGGGATCAACACCGAACTGCTGAACCTGCTGGTCAAGGGCAACTTCATCCCGGTGATCGCGCCAATCGGCGTCGGTGAGAACGGCGAGTCGTACAACATCAACGCTGACCTGGTGGCCGGCAAGGTTGCCGAAGCGCTGAAAGCCGAAAAGCTGATGCTGCTGACCAACATCGCCGGCCTGATGGACAAGTCGGGCACGGTCCTGACCGGCCTGAGCACCCAGCAGGTCGATGACCTGATCGCCGACGGCACCATCTACGGCGGCATGCTGCCGAAGATCCGCTGCGCACTGGAAGCGGTTCAGGGCGGTGTGGGCAGCTCGCTGATCATCGACGGTCGCGTGCCGAACGCGATCCTGCTGGAAATCTTCACCGATACCGGTGTGGGCACGCTGATCAGCAATCGCAAGCGTCCGTAAGCGGTAGCGCAAACAAAAAGACCCCGCTCAGCCTGGCTGAGCGGGGTCTTTTTTATCACCGCAAATTTTGTGGGAGCGAGCTTGCTCGCGAAAGGGGTCTTTGCCTCACATCTATGTTGAATGTGAGGCCCTCTTCGCGAGCAGGCTCGCTACTACAATATTTTGCAGTTATACGCCGAACTGGGCGCGATAGGCTTCAACGGCTGGCAGGTGCTGCTTGAGCTGCGGGTCGTCTGCCAGGAATTCCAGTACCTGATTCAGCGAAACGATGCTGATCACCGGGATACCGAAATCACGCTCGACTTCCTGAATCGCCGACAATTCACCGTTGCCACGCTCCTGACGGTTCAGGGCGATCAGCACGCCGGCAGCCTTGGCGCCGTCCTGGGAAGCGATGATCTGCATCACTTCGCGGATCGCGGTGCCGGCGGTGATCACGTCGTCAATGATCAGCACGTCACCGGTCAGCGGCGCGCCGACCAGGCTGCCGCCCTCGCCGTGAGCCTTGGCTTCCTTGCGGTTGAAACACCATGGCAGGTCACGGTTATGGTGCTCGGCCAGCGCCACGGCGGTGGTCGCCGCCAGCGGGATGCCTTTGTAGGCCGGGCCGAACAGCACGTCGAAGGGAATACCGCTCTCGGCGATGGCTGCGGCGTAGAAACGACCCAGCTGCGCCAGCGCGGAACCCGAGTTGAACAGGCCGGCGTTGAAGAAGTAAGGACTGGTGCGCCCGGACTTCAGGGTGAACTCACCGAAGCGCAAAACGCCGCGATCGATGGCAAAACGAATGAAATCGCGCTGATACGCTTGCATGAAAAAAACCCCAAATACCACGGATTTAGCTAATTAGCTTGACGCCGTGTATCATACACGCACGCGATTTTTGGGGCCATTTATGCGGATCATCAGTGTGAACGTCAATGGTATTCAGGCTGCAGTCGAGCGTGGTTTGCTCAGTTGGCTGCAGGCTCAGAATGCCGACGTCATCTGCCTGCAGGACACCCGTGCCTCCGCCTTTGAACTGGATGACCCAGCCTTCCAACTGGACGGCTACTTCCTTTATGCCTGCGATGCTGAAGTCCCTGCCCAAGGCGGCGTGGCTTTGTATTCGCGGTTGCAACCGAAGGCTGTCATCAGCGGTCTCGGTTTCGAGACGGCCGACCGCTACGGGCGCTACCTGCAAGCAGATTTCGACAAAGTCAGTATTGCCACCTTGCTGCTCCCTTCGGGGATGAACGGCGATGAGGACTTGAACCAGAAGTTCAAGCTCATGGACGACTTCGGCAAGTACCTGGACAAACAGCGGCGCAAACGTCGCGAGTACATTTATTGTGGCTCGCTGTACGTTGCGCAGCAGAAGCTCGACATCAAGAACTGGCGCGACAGCCAGCAATCTCCGGGCTTCTTGGCGCCAGAACGCGCCTGGATGGACGAGATTGTCGGCAACATGGGCTATGTCGATGCGTTGCGCGAAGTCAGCCGCGAAGGCGACCAGTACAGCTGGTGGCCGGACAACGAACAGGCCGAGATGCTTAACCTCGGCTGGCGTTTCGACTACCAGATCCTGACCCCGGGCCTGCGGCGCTTCGTGCGCAGTGCACGCCTGCCGCGTCAGCCAAGGTTCTCGCAACACGCGCCGCTGATCGTCGACTACGACTGGACGCTGACCATCTAAGCGTCGATTCGTGGATGCAAAAAAGCCGACATCGCTGTCGGCTTTTTTGTGCGCGCTGATTTTTCTGTGTGAGCGGGCTGGCTCGCGAAGGCTTCGTGTCAGTCGATATTAATGCTGAATGACCCATCGCATTCGCGAGCAAGCCCGCTCCCACAAGGGGAAAACGTCGCTGGTTGTTATTTGATCAGGCGCCAGGTGAACGGGTAACGGTAGGGGAAGCCGTCATTGGCCTTCACCCCGGCAATGATCGTCAGCACCAGCGCGCCGATGGCCAGCAGACCCAGCAGGAAGAAGCCGATGATCAACACCATCAGCAGCAGACAGATCGCTGCCGCAATCGCCACGGTGATCTGAAAATTCAGCGCCTCCTTGCCTTGGGCATCGATGAACGGATCGGTCTCGCGCTTCATCTGCCAAAGGATCAGCGGCCCGATCAGGTTGCCGAACGGAATCCAGATCCCCAGCAAGGCGGACAAGTGACAAAACATCGCCCACTGACGAACTTCCTGGCTCGGTTTGGGCAGTAACTCTTGCTCATCACTCATCGCGTCCTCCTTGCGGGTTACGAACCTGCTCAGTCGGCCAGTGCAGCCTGTTGCAGTTCGAAGATTTCGTTCATGCCTTTCTTGGCCAGTTCCAGCATGGCGTTCAGCTCTTCAGGCTGGAACGGTGCGCCTTCGGCGGTGCCCTGCACTTCGATGAAACCACCGGTGCTGGTCATCACCACGTTGAGGTCGGTCTCGGCGGCAGAGTCTTCAAGATAGTCCAGATCCAGCACCGGCTCGCCCTGATACATGCCAACCGACACCGCGCCGATCATTTGCTTGAGCGGGTCGCCGCCTTTCAGGCCGCCGCGCTTCTTGATCACTTTCAGTGCATCGACCAGTGCCACCATGGCGCCGGTGATCGACGCGGTACGGGTGCCGCCGTCAGCCTGGATCACGTCGCAGTCGACGTACAGGGTCACGTCGCCCAGCTTGGACATGTCCAGCGCAGCGCGCAGGGAACGACCGATCAGGCGCTGAATTTCCAGGGTGCGGCCGCCCTGCTTGCCACGGCTGGCTTCACGCTGGTTACGCTCGCCGGTGGCGCGCGGCAGCATGCCGTATTCGGCAGTCAACCAGCCCTGGCCCTGGCCTTTGAGGAAACGCGGCACGCCGTTTTCGACGCTGACGGTGCAGATGACTTTGGTATCACCGAATTCGACCAGTACGGATCCCTCGGCGTGTTTGGTGTAGTTGCGGGTAATGCGGATCGAGCGGAGCTGATCGGCAACGCGACCACTTGGACGTTTCATAGGGAATACCTGTACTGGGGACGGAAAACTGCCGAGCATTATAGAGCGCTGCACCGTGCCTGGGCACGGGTTAAAAATTCCGGTCGTCGACCCAGGGCCCTGAAACGCGCATAACCGACGGCCTGCAGCCCTTTGTCACACCGTGTGTTTGGGCGCATCCGCTGCACTGCGCTACAATCCTGCGCCTTTGCTGCCAGTCGGCTTAAATTCATTGATATCGAGCTTGCGGGATGTTCTTGGCGAGCCGATCTGCATTGCGAGGTCACCGCCATGGTGCACAGCATGACCGCCTTCGCCCGCGTCGAGAAAGCCGGCGTCCAGGGCACCCTGAGCTGGGAACTGCGCTCGGTCAACAGCCGCTACCTGGAACCGCACCTGCGCCTGCCGGAGTCGTTCCGCGACCTCGAAGGCGCCGTGCGCGAAGCACTGCGCCAGGGGCTGTCGCGAGGCAAACTGGAATGCACCCTGCGCTTTACCGAAGAAAGCACCGGCAAACCACTGCAAGTTGATCGCGAGCGCGCCGCGCAACTGGTCGCCGCTGCCGAAACCGTTGCTGGCCTGATCAAGAACCCGGCGGCGCTGAATCCACTGGAAGTGCTGGCCTGGCCCGGCGTACTGGTGGCCGACGCGACCGATCCACAGGCGCTGAACGCCGAGGCCCTGGCACTGTTCAATCAAGGCCTCAAGGAACTCAAGGCCGGCCGCGAGCGCGAAGGCGCGGAGCTGGCTCGCCTGATCAACGAGCGCCTGACCTCGATTGAAGAAGACGTCGTGACCCTGCGCGAGCTGGTTCCGCAGATGCTCGCCACCCAGCGCCAGAAAGTCCTCGACCGCTTCGCCGACATGAAGGCCGAGCTGGACCCGCAGCGCCTGGAACAGGAAATGGTCATGCTCGCGCAAAAGAGCGATGTGGCCGAAGAACTGGATCGCCTGAGCACCCACATCATCGAAGTTCGCCGGGTGCTCAAGTCCGGCGGCGCAGCCGGGCGGCGCCTGGACTTCCTGATGCAGGAACTCAACCGCGAAGCCAACACACTGGGCTCCAAGGCCTTCGACCCGCGCAGCACCCAGGCCGCCGTCAACCTCAAGGTGTTGATCGAGCAGATGCGCGAACAAGTGCAGAATATTGAGTAAGGCAACAGACATGACCCACAGCACCGGCACCCTGTACATCATTTCCGCCCCATCGGGCGCAGGCAAGAGCAGCCTGGTCAAGGCTTTGACCGATGCCAACCCGGAGATCCGCGTCTCGATCTCCCACACCACCCGCGCCATGCGCCCGGGTGAAGTGGACGGCGTGAACTATCACTTCGTATCCCGCGAAGAATTCGTGAAGATGGGCGAGCACGGTGACTTCCTTGAGCGCGCCGAAGTCTTCGGCAACTTCTACGGCACCTCGCAAAGCCGCCTGCAGCAAACCCTGGACGAAGGTCACGACCTGATTCTGGAAATCGATTGGCAAGGCGCCGAGCAAGTGCGCAAGCTGATGCCGCAGGCCCGTTCGATCTTCATTCTGCCGCCGTCGTTGCAGGCCCTGCACCAGCGCCTGACCAACCGCGGTCAGGACAGCGACGAGATCATCGACGGTCGGATGCGCGAAGCGGTCAGCGAGATGAGTCACTATGTCGAGTACGACTACCTGATCATCAACGACGATTTCGCCCACGCGCTGGACGATCTGAAGGCGATTTTCCGCGCCAATCAGCTGCAACAGAAACGCCAGCAAGTGCGTTTCGGCAAATTGCTGGCCGAATTGCTCGGTTAATCAGCACTTCCCAAAACCGCTGCAAGCGCTTTACATTGGTGCTTGCAGCGCGTTGAAGGGTCTGGTCAAAAAATCAGCGCTTCCCTAATCGCTGGTGATTTTTTAAACTGTTGAGTCCGCTCGCCCAACCGGGCAGCGCGCATATTGCATTCGCTCCGAGGAATACCATGGCCCGCGTAACCGTTGAAGACTGCCTAGAACACGTGGAAAACCGCTTTGAGCTGGTCATGCTCTCTACCAAGCGTGCCCGTCAACTGGCCACCGGCGGCAAAGAGCCACTGGTCCAGTGGGAAAACGACAAGCCTACCGTTGTCGCCCTGCGTGAAATCGCTGAAGGCCTGATGAGCTACGAGTTCATCGCCGAGCAGGAAATCGTCCAGGATGAACCGCTCTTCGCTGCATTCGAGGACGAGTCCAACGAGGCCGTCTAAGCCTATGCCTGGTCGACGTAGCACGGCGCGGGAACACAGCCTACGGCAGGAGTCATCATGCCGAGCATAGACGCCCTCGCCGATCGCTTATCGACCTACCTCGGCAACGACCAGGTCAACCTGGTCCGCCGAGCGTATTTCTACGCCGAACAAGCCCATGACGGTCAGCGCCGTCGCAGCGGCGAGGCGTACGTCACGCATCCTCTTGCCGTGGCCAATATTCTTGCCGACATGCACATGGACCATCAGAGCCTGATGGCCGCGATGCTGCATGACGTGATCGAAGACACCGGTATCGCCAAGGAAGCGCTGCAGGCGCAGTTCGGTGAAACCGTGGCCGAACTGGTCGACGGGGTCAGCAAACTGACCCAGATGAACTTCGAGACCAAGGCCGAAGCCCAGGCCGAGAACTTCCAGAAAATGGCCATGGCCATGGCGCGCGACATTCGCGTGATCCTGGTCAAACTCGCCGACCGCCTGCACAACATGCGCACGCTGGAAGTGCTGTCCGGGGAAAAACGCCGCCGGATCGCCAAGGAAACCCTCGAGATCTATGCGCCCATCGCCAACCGCTTGGGCATGCACGCGATTCGTATCGAATTCGAAGACCTCGGTTTCAAGGCGATGCACCCGATGCGTTCCGCGCGGATCTACCAGGCGGTCAAGCGCGCCCGGGGCAATCGCAAGGAAATCGTCAACAAGATCGAAGAGTCCCTCGGCCACTGTCTCGCCATCGACGGTATTCAGGGCGAAGTCAGCGGTCGTCAGAAACACCTCTACGGCATCTACAAGAAAATGCGCGGCAAGCGTCGGGCCTTCAACGAGATCATGGACGTCTATGCGTTCCGGATCATCGTCGACAAGGTCGATACCTGCTACCGCGTGCTAGGCGCTGTACATAATTTGTACAAACCGCTGCCGGGGCGCTTCAAGGATTACATCGCGATCCCCAAGGCCAACGGCTATCAGTCGCTGCACACCACGCTGTTCGGCATGCACGGCGTACCGATCGAGATCCAGATCCGCACCCGCGAAATGGAAGAAATGGCCAACAACGGCATTGCCGCCCATTGGCTTTACAAATCCAGCGGTGACGAGCAGCCCAAAGGCACCCATGCCCGCGCCCGCCAGTGGGTCAAGGGCGTGCTGGAAATGCAGCAACGTGCCGGCAACTCGCTGGAATTCATCGAGAGCGTGAAGATCGACCTGTTCCCGGACGAGGTCTACGTGTTCACGCCCAAAGGCCGGATCATGGAGCTGCCCAAAGGCTCCACGGCGGTCGATTTTGCCTACGCGGTGCACACCGACGTTGGCAACAGCTGCATCGCCTGCCGGATCAACCGTCGCCTCGCACCGCTGTCCGAACCGCTGCAAAGCGGCTCCACGGTCGAGATCGTCAGCGCACCCGGGGCCCGGCCGAACCCGGCGTGGCTCAACTTCGTGGTCACCGGCAAGGCCCGTACGCACATCCGCCATGCGTTGAAACTGCAACGTCGTTCGGAATCCATCAGCCTGGGCGAACGCCTGCTGAACAAGGTCCTCAACGGTTTCGACAGCTCGCTGGAGAAGATCCCGGCCGAGCGCGTCAAGGCAATGCTCACCGAGTACCGCCTGGAACTGATCGAAGACCTGCTCGAGGACATTGGCCTGGGCAACCGCATGGCCTACGTCGTGGCACGTCGACTGCTCGGTGAAGGCGAACAGCTACCGAGTCCGGAAGGTCCGCTGGCGATTCGCGGCACCGAAGGCCTGGTCCTGAGCTACGCCAAGTGCTGCACGCCGATCCCGGGCGACCCGATTGTCGGTCACCTGTCGGCGGGCAAAGGCATGGTCGTGCACCTGGACAACTGCCGCAATATCAGCGAAATCCGCCACAACCCGGAAAAATGCATCCAGCTCTCGTGGGCCAAGGATGTCACCGGCGAATTCAACGTCGAACTGCGCGTCGAGCTGGAGCACCAGCGCGGCCTGATCGCCCTGCTGGCCAGCAGCGTCAACGCCGCCGACGGCAATATCGAGAAAATCAGCATGGACGAGCGCGATGGCCGCATCAGCGTCGTCCAACTGGTGGTCAGCGTCCACGACCGTGTGCACCTGGCCCGCGTGATCAAGAAACTGCGCGCCCTGACCGGGGTCATCCGCATCACCCGCATGCGTGCATAACTCAACCATTACAAGGAGTCATACATGACCAAGACTGTTATCACCAGCGACAAGGCCCCAGCCGCCATCGGCACTTACTCCCAGGCGATCAAGGCCGGCAATACCGTCTACATGTCGGGTCAGATTCCTCTGGACCCGAAGACCATGGAACTGGTTGAAGGCTTCGAAGCCCAGACCGTCCAGGTGTTCGAGAACCTGAAAGCCGTCGCCGAAGCAGCCGGTGGTTCGTTCAAGGACATCGTCAAGCTGAACATCTTCCTCACCGACCTGAGCCACTTCGCCAAGGTCAACGAGATCATGGGCAAATACTTCGACCAGCCGTACCCGGCCCGCGCCGCCATCGGCGTTGCTGCCCTGCCGAAGGGCTCGCAAGTCGAAATGGATGCCATCCTGGTCATCGAGTAATGCACACGGCGCAGCCTTCAACCGCTGCGCCGACTGCTCTGCGGTAAAGAAAAGGTTTTGAAAGGATTCCACCATGCGCAAAGCGCTTGCTCTCTCGCTACTCGCCGTTTTCCTCGGCGGCTGTGCCAGCGACCCCGCCGACCGTGACATCAGCGGCACCTGGATCAACCAGGTGGCGATCGATGCTGCTGCCAAGGGCGGCCCCCTGCGCGAAGCGCTTCAGGCCTATGGCCCGAACCTGGAGTGGGACGTCAACACCAAGGCCGGTCAGGCCCGCTACACCAACGGTTTCGAGAACGTCGAAGGACGGCTGCAAGGCGAACAGTCCGGCGCCTGGAAAGTCGACTTCTATGGCAGCTCCGGCAGCGAACTGAAACGTGCCGGAGGCCAGATGAAACAGGCCGCCACCGAGAACGAACCCGACCAGTTGTTCGATCGCGCGCAAATCCCCGTGCCGGAAGGCGCACCGATCGGTGCGAGCTTCGAACGGGCGCTGTATTCGGCGTACCTGGGCGGCAGCTGGAAGATTGCCAGCGGCGATGGCGAAGGCAACACCGTGCAGTTCCAGGCCGATGGCCAGGTCTCCGGCCTGCCCGGCGCGGATCGCTATGCCCTGTGCCTGGCAGGCGACTGTGCCTCGATGAACAGCGACCACGACAGCATGTGGCTGCAGCAGAACGGCCAGGGCAACAACTGGATCTTTGTGCGCAAGGGCAAGGAACTGGAAATCCTGCAGGCGGTGAACACGGCGCTGGCGGATGAACAACCGCAGTTCAGCCCCGGCGAACGCAAGTGGTTGCTCGAGAAGCAGTAAGCCTCACCGAGAGCCACACATAAACCTGTGGGAGCGGGCTTGCTCGCGAAAGCGGTGTGTCAGTCGACATCCATGTTGCCTGGCACGCCTTCTTCGCGAGCAAGCCCGCTCCCACAGTGTTTTGCGGGGTCAGAGAGTCAGCACTTACCTTCCAGAATTGCCGCGTAACCTTCGCGGTAACTCGGATACGTCGGCGTCCAGCCCAATGCCTTCGCCCGGGCATTGCTGCAGCGCTTGCTGCCGGTGCGGCGCACGCTGGCGTCGTCCGCCCATTCGGTAACTCCCAGATAGTCACGCAGCCACGCGACCACCTCGGCTAGCGGCGCCGGCGCGTCGTCCACACCGATATAGATGTCTTGCAACGACTCGCCCCGACGGTCCGCTTCCAGCAAAAAGGCCATCAAGCCGGCAGCATCATCGGCATGAATGCGATTGCCGTACAACGGCGGCTCGACCGCGACCCGATAACCGCGACGCACCTGGGTCAACAGCCACTCACGTCCCGGGCCATAGATACCGGTCAGACGCACGATGCTCGCCGGGATACCGCTGTTGAGCGCGACTTGCTCAGCCTCAAGCATCAGTCGTCCGGAATAGCCACTGGCTACCGTCTCTGAATGCTCGTCGACCCACTCCCCTTCCTGCTGGCCATACACGCTGCTGCTGGACACGAAGATCAGCCGCTCGGGCACCTGGCCATAGTCGCCCAGCCAGCTCAGCACATTCTGCAGACCCTGCACATACGCGGCGCGATAACCGGCCTCGTCGTGATCGGTGGCTGCCGCGCAATACACCAGGTAATCCACCGCGCCGAACGGCCAGGTCTCTGGGCAGTCTTCATTGAACAGATCACCGGCCACGCCAATGACCCCCTCAGGCAAGCGTGAAACATCACGGCGCAGACCGTGGACCTCCCAGTCGCCAGCCAGCAATTGCTTGGCCAGACGGCTACCGACATCACCGCAACCGGCGATCAGAACAGAGGGCGCAGACATCAAAAATCTCCCGTCATAAAGGGAAAGACTAGCCCCGCCATTGGACGAGTGGCTAGCAATCAAGGAAAAAAAGAAACTCTATTACTTTTGTTAACAAGAATTACTTGCAATAATGCACGTCACTTTTGTTCTCGGCCTCACGAGGCCTGGAAGAGCATTACCGTTTTTCTATCTCAGGTCCGGCCAGCATGACACGTAATCAATTCCCCGCTTCGCCAACCACACGACCTCGCGCCTGGAGCGCGGTGGCGGCCCTGCTGCTCAGCCTGATGCTGGCGCCGACCGCCGCTTTCGCTGACGCCCAGGCGCCAGCCGCTCCGGCAGCCGCCGAACAGCACGCACCTGCTGCCGCCGCTCCAGCCGCCACCGACCCGGTTCAGGCTGTGGACGCCAGCGAAGTGAACGTACCTGAAGTCCTCGAGCCGGATAACACCCTGGGCATGGCCCACGATCTGTCGCCATGGGGCATGTACCAGAACGCCGACATCATCGTGAAAATCGTGATGATCGGTCTGGCCATTGCCTCCATCATCACCTGGACCATCTGGATCGCCAAAGGCTTCGAGCTGATGGGCGCCAAGCGTCGTCTGCGTGGCGAAATCGCCGCCCTGAAAAAAGCCGCCACCCTCAAGGAAGCCAGCGCGACTGCAGCCAAAGAAGGCACCCTCGCCAACCTGCTGGTGCACGACGCCCTCGAAGAGATGCGCCTGTCGGTCAACAGCCGCGAGAAGGAAGGCATCAAGGAGCGCGTCAGCTTCCGCCTTGAACGCCTGGTGGCCGCCTGTGGCCGCAACATGAGCAGCGGCACCGGCGTCCTCGCCACCATCGGTTCCACCGCGCCGTTCGTCGGTCTGTTCGGTACCGTGTGGGGCATCATGAACTCCTTCATCGGCATCGCCAAAACCCAGACCACCAACCTTGCTGTCGTGGCGCCGGGTATCGCTGAAGCGCTGCTGGCAACGGCCCTGGGTCTGGTTGCAGCGATTCCGGCGGTGGTTATCTACAACGTATTCGCCCGCTCCATCGCCGGTTACAAGGCGCAGGTGTCCGATGCGTCGGCAGAAGTCCTGCTGCTGGTCAGCCGTGACCTCGACCACCAGCCTGAGCGCAGCTCGCAGCCGCACATGGTCAAAGTGGGGTAATCGGCCATGGGCCTGCATTTGAAAGAAGGCGCAGACGACGATCTGGCCGAGAACCACGAAATCAACGTCACGCCATTCATCGACGTGATGCTGGTACTGCTGATCATCTTTATGGTGGCCGCTCCATTGGCCACCGTGGACATCAAAGTCGACCTGCCTGCCTCGACCGCCAAACCGGCGCCGCGGCCAGAGAAACCGGTGTTCCTCAGCGTCAAGGCTGACCAGCGCCTGTTCATTGGCGAAGACGAAGTGAAGCCGGAAACACTCGGCGCCATCCTCGACGCCAAGACTCACGGCAAGAAAGACACCACCATCTTCTTCCAGGCCGACAAAGGCGTGGATTACGGTGACCTGATGAGCGTGATGGATAACCTGCGTGCCGCGGGTTACCTGAAGGTTGGTCTGGTGGGCCTTGAGAGCGCAGCCAAGAAATGATCACGACGCGCCATAAGCTGACGCGTTACAGCGGTAGCCTGGCCGTGGTGCTGGGCGTTCACGCGCTGGCCATCGCGCTGGCGCTGAACTGGACCGCCCGCCCGCCCATCGAATTGCCGCCGCAGGCAATGATGGTCGAGTTGGCACCGGTTCCAGCCCCGCCACCGCCTGCTCCGCCGAAAGTCGTCACACCGCCACAGCCACCGGCTCCGGTTGAAGAGTTGCCGATTCCGAAACTGGCCGAAGCACCGAAGGCTGAAATCGCGGTGCCGAAACCTAAACCGAAGCCAAAGCCTCAGCCGCCGAAGCCCGTCGAGAAGAAGCTGCCGGATCCGCCAAAGGAAAAACCTTCCGAGGAAAAACCGGCTGACACCCAACCGACCCAGGCACCAACGGAGAAATCCGCCCAGCCGGCACCAGGCCCGTCGCCAGCACAAATGGCCGCCAAGGCCAGTTGGCAAGGCACCCTGCTCGCGCATTTGGCGAAGTACAAAAAGTACCCGCAAAGCGCACAGGCTCGTGGCAAGGAAGGCTTGAACCGACTGCGTTTTGTAGTCGATGCCGAAGGTAATGTGTTGTCGTTCGAACTGGTGGGCCGCTCCGGCAACGCCGATCTGGACCGGGCCACCCTGGAAATGATCCGCCGCGCGCAACCGCTGCCCAAGCCCCCGGCCGATATGCTGAACAACGGCTCGATCGAAATTGTTGCGCCGTTTGTGTACTCCCTCGAGAGACGCCGCTGATCCAAGTGGGAGCGGGCTTGCTCGCGAAGGCGTCGTGTCAGTCGACATCAATGTATCTGACACGAAGCCTTCGCGAGCAAGCCCGCTCCCACAGGGTTTATGTGTCGACCAGATATGCAAAAGGCACCGAAAGGTGCCTTTTGCATATCTGGCAACGGCAAACTCACATTGCCCGGTGTCGCATTCCTCACTCAGTCTGATAACGTGCGTCTATCGATTGCAGCCGTTATGCTTGGCCCGCAACTTCATGGACGCTCGCTATGACTCTCACAGAATTACGCTACATCGTTACCCTCGCCCAAGAGCAGCACTTCGGCCACGCGGCCGAGCGTTGCCACGTCAGCCAGCCGACCCTCTCGGTGGGCGTGAAAAAGCTTGAAGACGAACTCGGTGTGCTGATTTTCGAGCGCAGCAAAAGCGCTGTGCGCCTGACCCCGGTCGGCGAGGGCATCGTTGCCCAGGCGCAGAAAGTGCTTGAGCAAGCGCAAGGCATCCGTGAACTGGCCCAGGCCGGCAAGAACCAACTGACTGCACCGCTGAAAGTCGGCGCGATCTACACCGTCGGGCCGTACCTGTTCCCGCACCTGATTCCGCAACTGCACCGGGTCGCCCCGCAGATGCCGTTGTACATCGAAGAAAACTTCACCCACGTGCTGCGCGACAAACTGCGCAACGGCGAGCTCGACGCGATCATCATCGCCCTGCCGTTCAACGAAGCCGACGTGCTGACGCTGCCGCTGTACGACGAGCCGTTCTACGTCTTGATGCCGGCTCAGCACCCCTGGACGCAAAAAGAAACCATCGACCCGGCCCTGCTCAACGACAAGAGCCTGCTGCTGCTCGGCGAAGGCCACTGCTTCCGCGACCAGGTGCTCGAAGCCTGCCCGACCCTGACCAAGGGCAACGACGGCGCCAAGCACACCACGGTCGAGTCCAGCTCGCTGGAAACCATCCGCCACATGGTCGCGTCCGGCCTGGGCATCTCGATCCTGCCGCTGTCAGCGGTGGACAGCCATCACTACGCCCCGGGTGTGATCGAAGTGCGGCCGCTGTCGGCGCCGGTACCGTTCCGCACCGTGGCGATTGCCTGGCGCGCCAGCTTCCCGCGGCCCAAAGCCATCGAAATCCTCGCCGACTCCGTTCGCCTGTGCTCGGTTGCCAAGCCCGCAGCGCCGGTTACGGCCGGTTAAGCGAGCGTCATGACTGAGCTGTCGCAAGTGTCGGTGACGGCACTCAAGGGTGTCGGCGAAGCCATGGCCGAGAAACTGGCCAAGGTCGGTCTGGAGAACCTCCAGGACGTGCTGTTTCACCTGCCGCTGCGTTATCAGGATCGCACCCGTGTAGTGCCGATCGGCCACTTGCGGCCGGGCCAGGACGCCGTGGTCGAAGGCACCGTCAGCGGTGCCGACGTGGTCATGGGCCGGCGCCGCAGCCTCGTCGTGCGCATGCAGGACGGCACCGGCGGCCTGAGCCTGCGCTTCTACCATTTCAGCAATGCGCAGAAAGAAGGCCTCAAGCGCGGCACGCGGATTCGCTGCTACGGCGAAGTGCGACCCGGCGCCTCGGGGCTGGAAATCTACCACCCGGAATACCGCGCCATCACCGGTGACGAACCGCCGCCAGTGGACGAAACCCTGACCCCGGTCTACCCGCTCACCGAAGGCCTGACCCAGCAGCGTCTGCGCCAGTTGTGCATGCAGACGTTAACCCTGCTCAAGCCCGCTACCCTGCCAGACTGGCTGCCGACCGAACTGGCCCGTGACTATCAACTGGCGCCGCTGGCTGATGCGATCCGCTATCTGCACAACCCACCCGCCGATGCCGACGTCGATGAACTCGCCCTCGGCCATCACTGGGCCCAGCATCGCCTCGCCTTCGAAGAGCTGCTGACCCATCAACTGTCGCAGCAACGCCTGCGTGAAAGCATGCGGTCACTGCGCGCGCCAGCGATGCCGAAAGCGACGAAGCTGCCGCCGAAATACCTGGCCAACCTCGGCTTCAACCCGACCGGTGCCCAGCAACGCGTTGGCAACGAAATCGCCTACGATCTCAGCCAGCACGAACCAATGCTGCGGCTGATTCAGGGCGACGTTGGCGCGGGTAAAACCGTGGTCGCCGCCCTTGCCGCGCTGCAAGCGCTGGAGGCCGGTTATCAGGTCGCGCTGATGGCGCCGACCGAGATCCTCGCCGAGCAGCACTTCATCACCTTCAAGCGCTGGCTCGAACCGCTGGGCATCGACGTCGCGTGGCTGGCCGGCAAGCTCAAGGGCAAGAACCGCGTCACCGCGCTGGAACAGATCGCCAGCGGCACACCGATGGTGGTCGGCACTCACGCGCTGTTCCAGGACGAAGTGCAGTTCAAGAACCTCGCGCTGGTGATCATCGACGAACAACACCGCTTCGGCGTGCAACAACGCCTGGCGCTGCGACAGAAAGGCGTCGGCGGGCGCATGTGCCCGCATCAACTGATCATGACCGCCACGCCGATTCCACGAACATTGGCGATGAGCGCCTACGCCGACCTCGATACCTCGATCCTCGACGAACTACCGCCCGGTCGCACCCCGGTCAACACCGTGCTGGTCACCGACACCCGCCGCGTCGAAGTCATCGAACGGGTGCGCAGCGCCTGCGCCGAGGGCCGTCAGGCCTATTGGGTGTGCACGCTGATCGAAGAGTCGGAAGAACTGACCTGTCAGGCCGCCGAAACCACCTTTGAAGACCTCACCGCCGCCCTCGGCGAGTTGAAAGTCGGGCTGATTCACGGGCGCATGAAGCCTGCCGAGAAAGCCGCCGTCATGGCTGAATTCAAGGCCGGCTACCTGCAACTGCTGGTCGCCACTACGGTGATCGAGGTCGGCGTCGACGTGCCCAACGCCAGCCTGATGATCATCGAAAACCCCGAGCGCCTCGGCCTCGCGCAACTGCACCAGTTGCGTGGTCGCGTCGGGCGGGGCAGCGCGGTCAGCCATTGCGTGCTGCTCTACCATCCGCCGCTGTCACAGATCGGTCGCCAGCGCCTGGGCATCATGCGCGAGACCAACGACGGTTTCGTCATCGCCGAAAAAGACCTCGAACTGCGTGGCCCCGGCGAAATGCTCGGCACCCGCCAGACCGGCCTGCTGCAATTCAAGGTCGCTGACCTGATGCGCGACGCCGACCTGCTACCCGCCGTGCGCGACGCCGCCCAAGCCCTGCTGGAACGTTGGCCGACGCACGTCAGCCCCTTGCTCGACCGCTGGCTGCGCCACGGGCAGCAATACGGCCAAGTGTGAGCACCGTCGCAGTTTCTGACAGCTCGTTCCGACAGAGCTGGTTATACTCCTGCCATTGTTTCAAAAACGGATACACACCATGACTGACGCAGCTCTCGCCCCCGAACTCCCGCACGCGCCGTCTGTAATTCGGCTGCTGCTCGGCAAGCTGGGTATCGCCTACGAAGAAGTGCTCGACCACCACGGCCTCAATGCCTCGCGCAAAGTACAAGCCGTGTTGCTGGACGATGCCGTCGGCGCGCTGATGGTGCTGTTTCCACAGAGCCAGCTGCTCGACCTCAACCGCCTCGCCGAACTGACTGGCCGGCGCTTGACCGCCGTGTCCACCGAGCGCCTGGAAAAGATGCTCGGCAAACACAGCCTGAGCCTGCTGCCGGGCCTGCCGGCGCTGACCAGTTCGCCGTGCCTCTACGAAGAAAGCCTGCTGCGCGAGCCAAAGTTGCTGATCAACTCCGGCGAGCCGGGCCTGTTGCTGGAAATCGCCAGCGAAGACTTCAAAACCATGCTGACCAAGGCCAGCGCCGCCAACTTTGGCGAAGCCCTGAGCAGCATCCGCCCGAACCTCGACCGCCCCGACGATGACCGCGAGGAAATCACCCAGGCCGTGCAAGCGTTCACCGCGCGCCGGATCCAGCAGCGTCTGGAAGCGACCATCGAGATTCCGCCGCTGGCCGAGACTGCGCAAAAAATCATCAAGCTGCGCGTCGACCCGAACGCCACCATCGACGACATCACCGGCGTCGTCGAAACCGACCCGGCGCTGGCTGCGCAGGTGGTGAGCTGGGCGGCGTCGCCGTACTACGCTTCGCCGGGCAAGATCCGTTCGGTGGAAGACGCGATCGTTCGCGTACTCGGCTTCGATCTGGTGATCAATTTGGCGCTGGGCCTGGCCCTCGGCAAGACCCTGAGCCTGCCCAAAGACCACCCGCAACACACCACGCCGTACTGGCAGCAATCGATCTACACCGCCGCCGTGATCGAAGGCCTGACCCGCGCGATGCCGCGTGCCCAGCGCCCAGAAGCCGGCCTGACCTACCTCGCCGGTCTGCTGCACAACTTCGGCTACCTGCTGCTGGCCCACGTGTTCCCGCCGCACTTCTCGCTGATCTGCCGCCACCTGGAGGTCAACCCGCACCTGTGCCACAGCTACATCGAGCAGCACCTGCTGGGCATCAGCCGCGAACAGATCGGCTCGTGGCTGATGCGCTACTGGGACATGCCGGATGAACTGGCCACCGCCCTGCGCTTCCAGCACGACCCAAGCTACGACGGCGCCTACGCCGAATACCCGAACCTCGTCTGCCTGGCCGTACGCCTGCTGCGCAGCCGCGGCATCGGCTCCGGCCCCGACGAAGACATTCCCGACGCCCTGCTCGACCGCGTCGGCCTGAGCCGCGACAAAGCCAACGACGTCGTCAGCAAAGTCCTCGAAGCCGAAGTTCTGCTGCGCGAACTGGCCTCGCAGTTCAGCCAGGCCTAAAAGCAAACAGGCCCGCTCCCCCAGGTTTTACACAACCCCTGTGGGAGCGAGCCTGCTCGCGAAAAATCCACCTCGATCCAACAGACCGCATCAAGCCTTCGGCTTGGCCTTCCTAGGCTTCAAATACTTCATCAACCCCTGAAACCACATCACCAGCGCCGGATTCCCCTTGAGCTGGATCGACTTGTCCTGAATCCCCTGCATAAACGCCAGTTGCTTGTGCTTCGCCTGCATCGTGGCAAAGGCATAACCCGCATCCTTGAACGCAATCGCAAACGCCGGCTCTGCCACCACGCCAGACTTGCTGGTGATGCGCTGATTCTTCACCACGAAATGCCGCGCCACTTTCCCGTCCAGCGTCTGCAGCTGAAACACCAGATCCTTGTCACCCAACTGCTGCTGGAACGCAGGATTTGTCCGACTGGCCTTACCCATCAACAAACCCATCATCCACAGAAGAAAACGAAATTTCATGCGCACAGCCTCAAAAGGAAAATGAACGGCCGGGGAAGTGTAAGGGATTCGGGAGATAACGCCACTATCTGACGATATTGGGAGATGATGCTGGCTATTTCCTGCACGATGACCGCCAAGTCACGCTTCTGCACCCAACGTCCTACACCTGTTGAAACACATACCTGTAGGAGGTGCCGAAGGCCGCGATCTTTTGATCTTCCAGCCTGCAAACCTATGGGAAATTTCCTGCAAAGTGCCGGGATACCCATGAACCAGGCAGGTTGGCAGTTCGTCGATAGCCTCTGTGTGTCGCCGCAAAATCGGCGACTCGGACGTGCAAGTCCGGTTCAGGTGCACATCCGTTGATGGCATTTCGCCGAGCGCGGTTGTCTAGCCACGCATTTCGCATAGCCGTCCGCAAGCTTGGCATCGAATGACAATGCCATCGGTTCGTCCAGTTCGGCCGAGGTATTGAGCAATACGCGTGTCGCGGGGGTGTATTTGACCCAGCCAATGGTCCCCGTGCCATCGGTGTCAAAGAACAGTTGGGCGCGCACCTTTTCTCCGTCATCCTCATCAATCAGCAGATTGACCTTGTCCTTGTCGACATACCGAAACGGGAAGTCGCTGCTCCTGACCATTTCAGTGAGGTAGCCGTAGCAACTGCTTTCACTGGCACTCGCCGGCAGGGCGAAAGGCAAAAGCAGCAGCACGCTCAGCAGGCTCGGAATTAAAAAACGGTTCATCCCATCATCCTTATTCAAGCGTCGGCGATTGCGCGTCGGTCATCGTCAGCAGGCGGAATTCGTTGTTCACAAATTCGTAGTAGCGATTCCGGTTGATGCTTTCCAGTGAATTGCCCTGAACGTCTTCTTCACCGTCGAGGGTGATTCCGGTGATGAAGATCAGGTGGCTGTCGGGTTGGTAGAGCATGGCGAACGTACTGCCGTCATAGGCATTCGGCAGCCCGCCGACGACTTCTCCGGTGCGCGCATCGAGCACCTCGGCGCAGATGGCGCCACCGCCGCAACCGAGCTGGTGAAGGATGAAATGGCCGGCGAAGTTGACCTTGCCTTTCAAGGCCTTCGCTCGTGCACTGTCCATCCCCGGGCTGCTGCTTTCCTGTGGCACGAGTTCATGGTGAGTGCCGCTGAAAACGCCTGAAACGCGGTAGTCGTTGAACACCGGTTCGGCAGCAAATGCCATGGTTGCCGAAACCGCCAAGAGACTAACCGCCGCCATCGACAGCCAACGCGTACACAACAACTGTCGCTTCACTTCATATCCTTTGAATTCATCAATTCCAGTTCACCATCCCGATACACCACCTCACACCCCACCCACGCCGGATCCACCTGCGGCATCACCGCCGACGGCTTGCGCAACTCGCGCAGCAACGTCGAGCCGTGAGACAACCGTCCACCCATCCGCGCAATCACCGCCCGCGCGGCCTGATAGTGCGCGTGACGGCCCGGATCGAGGGTGTCCTCCAGCAAGATGTCCTCGCCAAGTACACCTTGCACCTGCCCCGGATAAATCATGAATCCGATCGCCTGCTCAGCGCCTTCACAACCGTCCTGCCAGAAGCTGCCATCGCGGGTACGCACGTCCGGATGCGGCGCAAACCAGTGCTCGCGATCCGCCAGCGGCATGGCGTGGTGCAGGCGGAAGAAGATGCGCATCAGATTGTCGCGATACCACTCGCGCACTTGCAGGTAGTAGCCACGCAGGCCCGGCAGGCCAGCCGAGTGCGCGAGGCGGATCAACCCGGACCATTGCGGGAATGGCTGTAGCGGCAGTTCGCTCGACGCGGGTCGCGGGGTGGCCGGATCGGTTTCCCACGGCAATCGATGAGGACTGTTTTCCAGATTGTCGTACGCGGTCGGCGGGCGGCCCAGCCAGTCGCCGCCACTGCTGGCCAGCGCCGTGGCGATGCACAGGTTGCCTTGCACCACGAACACATAGAACCGCGTGAACCAATCTGCCAATTGCTGGCCATCGGCAGCTTGGGCGACGAGTTCGGCCAGTTCCTGATCGAAGCGCTGCAAGCCGTTTTCAAGGTTCAGCAAATGGCCGCGAGCATTGCGCTGCATGCGCAAAAACAGCGGCAGCGAACGCAGCATCTTCAATGGTTGCCAAGGCAAATGCGGCGTCGCGCCGCCGACTTCACCAGCGTAGTTACTGGCGCTGATGCCCCAGTCGGCGAGTCGGGCGAGAAACAGGTCATTGTTGATGTAGGACGCACCGCCGAACACTGCGGTAAACGGCTCGTTGTCCTGCAACACCCGCGCATCCCAGCGCGCCATGATCGCCGGGATACTCGCTGCCGCGCGGCGCTGGGCGTATTCCACCAGCACGCTCGGTTGCGGCGGCAGGATCTCCGCGATGTTGGCGGCTGTGAGGTGCCGGCGCCAGCCGTAATCGCTGATCGGCCGGTATTGCAGCAGCCACAGTTGCGCGCCGTCCCAGGCCCATTCGACGTCGCCGGGCACGTAGTGGAACACGCGCAACACGTCTTGCAGAAAGTCCCACAGCAGCGCTTCGGTCAAACCGTTGGACGCCGTGAACTTGCCGCTGCGCCACGCATTGCCGAGCCGCGAAAGTGTTGTCTGTGAAGGGCTGACGTGACCATCGGCCAGCGATTCGAGATGGCCTTCAACCCACTCCAGTTCTACCGAGAGATGGCGCAGGAAGGCGATCCCGGACACTACCGGCGTGATGAAGCGTTGCACCACCACTTCCTCGACGCCTTCGGCCGTCAGTTCGGCAATGCGTTTCGGCACATTGGCGGTCGGCTCGCGCAGATAGGTGGTACTCAAACCGGCATTCGCCGAATCGGCCTGATCCTCGCCATAACTGGAGGAGCGCACCGCCCAGGTCACGTCAGGTAGGGCGGCGAGAAACGCTGACAGACGCGGATCATCGCAATCATTAAGGGTCAGCGCCGCCGGCACCGGTTGCCGGGCAAGCTCCGCCAGACGCAAACGGCCGCCCTTGGTGTGCGCGACAAAACCACGCTCGCCGGACTCCAGCCACGCGGCAAATTCGGCCGGCGCGTCGATCCACGGGTAATGGCCCCAACCGGGTTTGAGACTGATAGTCAGATCAGCGCGGGCCAGAATCGCCGACCACGCCGCCGCCTGCTCGATGCCCAGCACGGCATCCTGATCGCCCCAAACCAGCTCGACCGGATCGGTGATCCACTCCAGCAGCGGCAGCGCAGTGTCGGCGCGAATCAGATCCCAGTGCGGCACAAACGCACGGCAGCGCGCATAACCGGCGCCCATGCGCTGGTACTGCGCAGGCGTCCACGTCTGGTTGGAAAACTTGCGCGCAAACAGCGTGGGTTTGTTCGACAGCAGCCAGTGAATGGTCTTGCGGATCGGCAGCGGCGACATCAGGGCAGGCAACCGCCGCTGCCACAAAAACGCCCCGACTGGTGCCAACAAAACGCTGCGGGAAAAGTGCCCGGGCCGACGTTGCAACGCATGCAGCACAAGCAAGGCATTGACCCCCACCGCCATGATCGCGCTGCCCTGCTGCGTCATCGCCAGCAAGGTATGCGCGTAGTCCGCGAGATCCTCGCAGGGCGGCTGCGGATTGGCGCCGAAGCCCGGCAACTCCAGCGGCACCACATCGTAGCGCTGGAAGTGCGGCAGCGCGTCATCCCACCAATCGGCGGCGCTGCCGTTGCCGGCCAGCAGGTACATCAAGGGCTTGCTCATGGGCGATCCTCAGGCCAGATCGCGCAGAGCGGCGTCGAGGGTTGGATAGCGGAACGTGTAGCCAGCCTCGGTCAAACGCTGCGGTACCACGCGCTGACCGTCGAAGAACAACTGCGCCATCTCTCCTGCTAAAGCTCGCACTGGCGCGGCGGGAATATGGAACCACACCGGACGCTTGAGGACCTTGCCGGCCTGCTCGGCGAACACTGCCTGACTGACCGTTTCCGGTGCCACCATGTTGTAGGTCCCGCGCAGACTGTCGTCGTTGAACGCCCGCGCGATCACCTTAAGCACATCGTCGCGGTGCACCCAACTCATGATCTGCTGACCGTCACCCATCCGACCACCGAAACCCAGGCGGAACGGCAGCAGCAACGGTGTCAACGCACCGCCGGGACCGAACACCACGCCGAGGCGTAGCACCACCTGACGCACACCAAACTCGGCGGCCGGTTGCGCGGAGGATTCCCAACGCGCGCAGAGTTCGGCCATGAAACCGTCGCCCTTGCTGGCGTGTTCGTCGAGGTTTTCGCAGGCATCGCGCACGCCGTAGAAACCGATGGCCGAGGCTTGAATCCATAGCTTTGGTTTGTGCTTGGTGTTTTTCAGCCAGGTCATCAGTGCTTCGGTGGTGCCGACTCGGCTGGCGAGCAGTTGCGCCTGACGTTCAGGAGTCCAGCGTGGGCCGGCGACGGGGGCGCCGGCGAGATTGATCACTGCGTCGAAGGCTTCGTCGCGGCTGAGTTCGCTGAGCGAGTGCACGCAGCGGACGCGGCCGTTGAACAAGGTGGCGGCGCTCAGCGGATCACGCGTTAGAACGCTGACCGAATGGCCGGAGTCGAGCAGTTGGTTGACCAAGGCCTCACCGATAAAACCGGTGCCGCCGGTGATCAGCACTCGTTTGTGTGCGACACCGGCAAACGGGGTGGAAAGGCTCGGTGTCTTTACTGCAAGAGACTTCCGGCGGTCATGGCGATAAAGCCAAACCAGCGGTGGCAACAACACCAGCAACGCAAAACCATCGAGCCACAGGTGCGACCAGACCTGTTGTTGCGCTGAGAGCCACATGTCCTGCGGCGCCCATAACAGGATGCCGGCGATCAACCAGCCCCACACTGCCGGGGTTTTCAAGCGATTGCCCAGGTGCACCAGCGCGAGCATGTACAGCGAATAACTTTGCAGCGTCGCGCCGAACAGCGCGAGCCACCAGACCTGCTGTTCGTGACCGGCGGAGGGGACTGCATCTGCGCCCCAGAACGACAGTTCGAGAACGTGCAGATAGCCGTCGAGTAAACCGGAATGCCCGGCCCAAGTCAGGGTGATGCCGGCGAGCACATGTACGATCGCGGCGGCATACAGCCAAAGCACCATCGCGGAGCGAAGAGAGAAAGAGGGGGCTGGCATTCCGTGTCCTGAGCGCATTCCTTGGGGGGTGGGGAGTTTAAAGGAAAATCGCGATCGTCAGATGCTCAGGTATTAAACGTTTGAGCGTGACGGACTCAGACTCAACACGTGCGGAAGCTCATCAAACATCACCCCGAACTTCAAATGCACTGACTGGCCTTGATCGGCTGCGATCCCAATCGCTTCACACTGTCGATGCTCGACTGATCACCTTTGTCAGCCGCCATCTGATAACAGGCTAACGCTCGGGATATATCCTTAGTTCCCAACTCGCCACCCTCAAAGGTAGAAGCCAGATAACTCATCGCGTCTGTGGAACCCATGGTGATCGCCCGAATGACCTGCTCTTTTGCCTGCTCGGGATGAAGGCAAGGGCCGTCATAGTCGGTGGAGTTTCCTGAACAAAGAAACGTGGCATAGCCCAAAGCCCCACTTGGTATTTTCGAGGCCGCTTTGAACAACGCCTCAACCTTGTTGGTTTCCAGCTGAGAGGCCATCTGCGAAAGGCTCAGGCGTGCCGCCGACAGGCTCGCCTTCGCATCACCCGACTCTGCAGCACATACATAATTTTCCAGAGACGCCTCAATCAACTCCACAGTCAGCGGATATTGCTCAAGAAATCCCAGCCCTCCTAAAGCTTCAGCACGTTGTTCACAGAAGTTCTCGGCGCGGCTCATGCCGGGATTACGTGTTGCGATAAGGTCCCTCTCACTGATCGACCAATCCTCAATCCCCTCAAGCACCCAACATGCCTGACGAGAGAAGTTGAAGACTTTCACATTGCTGTTGCCCGCTCGCTTATCCACCACATTGACGTGACTGTCGTCCACTTCTTCAATCTCGACTCCAGGAGTCTTGCCGGGCGTGATTGCAGCCATCAGCGGATAGGTGAAAGTAGCTCCACTGACACCCGAGGTCGAAGGCTCAAAGGTACTTCGATCCTTTCCCGCTACCGGTTTCAACACCATCGATTTGACCGTCATCGCCGTGAGACGGCGTTGAGATTCGCTGTTGGCGGAAAACGCCGTCAGGAAGGGAGCGAACTCCTCCGAAGGACACGCGCCGCTGGCCGGCGCCGTTGAAGTGCTCTTATCGGCTGCAAGAGCAGGGACAATCTTGTCCAGATACGCCGAACGCTCGCGGCTCATTCTGGCGACACACGAGTTGACGGCGAACACATGTGCCGGCATCCCGGTCTCGATCTCGAACGCCTCCAACGGACAGTTCGCATCACGCAATTTCAGCCACGCACGCTGCGACTCCTTGACCTTCGCGGCGTACTCCGCACCCAACGCCGGGTCTGTTCGATAGTCAGACTCAAGTCGCGTCATTAGCTGCTTGTAGCTGACATTCAACTGCGCATCGGCAGCCTTCTTCGCCGCCTCCGAGCAGGGCACCATTTCCAGGCTTGAGGTGACATGGCTGCAGTCATCCTGCGCATACGCCACTGAAACCGGCAGCAGCATGGCCAGCAGGGTAAAAACGAAACGGTTCACTGTGTTCATCCTTGAGTCATTCAGGTTTTGCGCTTGGCGAACCGGGTGACGCATTGCTTGGGTAGGTTCATTTCCCAGTAAGTGCTGAGCAACGCTTTACGTTTTTTGTCGACGCGCAGGTTAACGAAGCCATCGCCGCAGTCCGGCTGCAACTCTTCGAACGTGCCGGTTTTGGCTTGATAAATGAACACCCGGTAGTAGTCGTAAGTGCCCATGCCGTCATCGAGCTGCCAGATCGCGAAATCCTTGGCGTCGTCAAAATTGAAATCATCGAACTGCGCATGGAGTTCGTTCTTGGTTTCAAAAGCGATTGTTCGCGACTCGCTGTGCGTTTCGGTTTTAACCGCGATGTTCAGCTTGGAGCCTTCGAGAACCAGCGTCGCGTCGACGCCTTTGGTTGGGCTGAACGTGGTGGTTTCGGCTAACGCCGGCATCGTCCACATCAGGCCGAGCAGTGACACCGCTAGAGTTTTGAATTGCATGTGCTCGCCCTACTCCCACTTGCATCCGGACTCTGGAGTGGAGTCAGCACTGGTGCTGACTTCGAAGCTGGATCCCTCAGGGACAGACCACGTTTTTTGACAATTACTGAAAAGTGGTCTGTGCCCAGTTCATTTATTAAACCTCTACTCTCCTGACCAGTACCAAATCGTATCGCCCCATCGCGAATCATCTACATTCGGCATAATTTCGCCCTGCTTGAAGTATCGGCGGGAGTTAGCTTGTGCAGGAGTAAACCAATAACCTTGTTTAGTACATGGCTGCCCCGAGTCAACTCGACCAATCTGCAAGATGCTCGAACCGGTATAGTTTCTAGCATACTCAACCAAGTCCTTCGGATAAACCATATGGTCTATTTTGCTATCATCGATCCCATACAGAAAGGCTATAGCACCCGCTTCAAATGCCCAATACCCAAAGTAACTACCATCATCACCATCAATACTTAAATGCGAGTCATGCCAACTCGCCCGGAGGTCACCAAAAGACTCATACCACTGACCGCAATACTCATTCAAAAGCTTAGAGGCCTCAGTTTTGCTAGAGGCATAAATTGACCTGATCAGCTTCGTATATACTGGGTGAAACCACTCATCTATATCAGCCCTTCCTGCTAAGTTTTTACGTAGCAAATCTTCGTAAAGAGTATCCTCACTATTAAAACCCGCTGCATCTGTCAAATGTACAAATCTGGCCAAAAGATCATTTCGATGCAAAAGTATGCACAGGCTGGCCACCTGGACAAACTCTTCAAAATCGGTTGGAGACTCTTCAAGATCCAGTGGCGATATATTAGGTACGCCCTCATAATCAGCCAAGGCCTTTTGATACATCTCGAAACTTCGCACGACTCTTTCAAGCGGCTCATACAACTCTGAAACCGGTTCACCAGCTGTATATTTTATTATCAAAGCGCCGAGAGAATCCTGTTTAACCTCAAAGGCTTTCAAAGATGCTTCCTGACCCGGAAAATCCTCTTCCAGATTGTGAGTACTCCAATAAGATTCCGAAGAATCATAAAAGCCAACAAGGTTTTTATAATACGCCTCTGTAATAAACGGCTGCCTTCTATTCATTTTCTATTTAAACCTCAAGCCGCAAAGAATCTAGTGCACCATGTTTTTTCGCCAGCGATTTTTTTCGCCTATTCACAGCTTGCTTTACCTCATCCTCACCATAGTGAAATGCGGCATGCTTCGCATGGCTGGATTCAGGAGATCCACTAAGAAGTGCTGTAGCATGCTCCTCCGGGCTTCCCGAAAGATGATACAACGGAGAAAAAAACAGATGCCTTGAGTAAGAATCAAGAATCTCTCTAGTCATCGTAACTCCCACTGCGTCCCTCAAATTTTTTGATATCCACTCTTTACTCATCTGAACCATCAAGTCGTTCTTTTGGGCTTTAGAGGGTTTCGTAGCCTTCTCAGATGTATTATCAGCGGATTTTTTACCAGATACCTTTGATCGATTTTTTCCGGCAGCTTTTCCCGTACGATCATTATCATCCTTGGCCTCTTCAATAGGCTCCAGAAGATTGCTCAATTGAGGTTCTCCGGAAACACCAAGTTTTGAATTAATGCTCGGCTTACGGGTATTATTTGGCTTCCTCAAAAATTTTGGAGCATCCTCGTTCTTGCTCGCTTTTGCCTCGATAATGGCAAATTTTCTTCCTGCGTTCGTCGCGGGATCTGCTCTCCACACTGCGTCGATGCCCGTGCCGTTAGCAGGGTCCGACAACTTATAAAGAATATTGTGACTTTTCGGGCTCCCACCTTTAGAGAGCTTACCCAGTTTACTTGCGCTTGGTTTCCCTTCTAGCCATTTTCCGTCAGCTCCCTTATCATGGCCATCCCAATCTTTACCCCAACCAAACTCCACTGCGCAAATGTAGTCGGCGATGTGTTCTCCGCTTACACCCAAGCCCTCGTTGGAGATGTGGTAACTCTTCTTTTCTGTTTTGTTTTTATCTATAGAGTTAGGTCGAGTTTCACTTGCGCCGCTCTTACCTTGCGTTGCAACTGCGGGATCTTTACCCGCTGGCTTATGACCTTTGGCCGACTTACTTGAGCCCGATGCCATAGCCGAACTATTGCGCTGCATCCCTTTCCACTTAAGCAAACGCTTCTCAACAATCCCTATCATCTCAGGCATATTGTCACGTGCAGTAGCAAGCACAGTAACGATAGTAGATTGAGTCCAAGCAGGGAAACTTTTATAAGTAGAGGACCCTTTCACTCCGCTGATAATATCGTCCAACTCTGCGCGCAACTTTGAGGCATCAAAAATTTGCTTTAGCAATTCTTCTGGACTTGTTTTTACACCACATTCATCTAACACGAAACGCAGGAGATCAAATAATACTGGCGCAAAACGCTGAGGGTCGCGATTGACTATACGCAAACTCTTCTTGAGTCCGTCACCCGGACCGGGAATCCAACCGATGACAGCCATCAGCAAATCAAACTTTGCGTCCTCTTTACTCTCTGCAGTTCCAGCATTGTAGAGATCAATGGAGGACTCCACGGTATCGTAAGCATCAATGGCTTGGCCTAGGAATGGCACTGCCCCCAAAGCAATCCCTTTTGCCAGTTCAACAGCGGCCTCTTGATAAGCGGCTTTACGATCTTCGTCTCCAGCAGCGTTCGTCGTTTTTAAATCCTCAGTCATTTCAGCCTCCCTGCGGCTTGCTCAATCAGTGCTTGTAAATCAACTTGAGCGGGATCCAGCCCAAGTTTTTGCAGGTCTGAATTGACCTTGTCATCGGAACTCTCAACTACCTTGACTGACTCACGATCAAAGGGCCTCGGGTCTTCACCGTAATAAACTTCAATCGGGCCAGGTGGCACGTCCTCCAACCGAGCGAACCCCTTGGTGTCCAGGATACCTTCACGGCTCGACCCATCTGAAAACTCGACTCGGTAAGAGGCTCCAGGAACAGGTTCAAGATTACTTTGGTGCAAATTCAACTCAAGCCAAGTCGGATTCGCCTTCCCCGCCTCCAGCACCGCTCCCGCTTTCGCTGCGTCAGCCAATCCGGGCAACCCCGGAACTTTGATACCAATTCCTGAACCAGTTCCAGCAGCACCACCCGCATTAATCTTCACCACCGGCCCAACCACCGTCACACCACCGCCATCCAGCTTGATGAAACTGCCGCCGCCGAGAATCGTCAGCTCTGTCCCCGCCTCAATGACAATCTTGTCCCCAGCCTTGATGTGTATCTCTTTCCCGGCACTGGTCAGTTGCGCAGTCCCGAGCTTCACATGCTGGCTCTCACCAATAGTCAGGTGGTCATCCATCCGTGCTTCGATCTTGCGGTCGCTGATGGTGGTTCGGTGTTCTTCAGCCTTCAGTTCGGTGTAGGTGTTCTTCACCACAGTGTCGTGGCGTTCATTGCCGACGCGGATTTTCTGGTCGTGTTCGACGTTTTCATCCCAGTCCCGCTGGGCGTGGATGAAGATTTGTTCGGCGCCTTTTTTGTCTTCGATGCGCAGTTCGTTGTAGCCACCGCCGCCCGGGGAGCTTAGGGTTTTGAAGACGCTGCGGGTCTTGTTTGCCGGCAAGGCGTATGGCACCGGGTTTTCCTTGTGGTACAGGCAGCCTGTGACCAGCGGTTGGTCGGGGTCGCCTTCGAGGAAGGTGACGAGGACTTCCATGCCGACGCGCGGGATGGAGATGGCGCCGTAGCGGTCGCCGGCCCAGGAGCTGGAGACGCGCAGCCAGCAACTGGTCTTGTCGTCGGCCAGGCCTTCGCGGTCCCAGTGGAATTGCACCTTGATGCGGCCGTATTGGTCGCAGTGGATTTCTTCGCCCTTGGGGCCGGTGACCATGGCGGTCTGGCTGCCGAGCACGCGGGGTTTCGGGTGTTCGAGGGCCGGGCGGTAGAACACGTCCCACGGGGTGGCGAGGAAGGTGTTGCGGTAACCCTGGTGGAAGTCGTCCTTGTTGTCGGTGGTGTCGCTGGTCACGCCTTCTTCGAGGACTTGCGGCTGTTTGCCTTCGTGGAAGATTTCGGTGAGCAGCCACAGGTCGTTCCACTCACTGCGCGGGTGGTCGGACATGGCCATGAAGTGGCCGCTGACCAGTTTGGTCTGGTCACCGCGACCTTCGGCCTGGCGGTAGTCGGCGCGGTGGCGTTCGAGGGCGCGCTGGCTGAGGAACTTGCCGCGCGCGCGGTCGATGAAGCGGCCCGGGTAGTCGTAGTCTTCCAGATCCGGTTCGCTGTTTTCGCTGTCGCAAGCACCATCCGGTTTATACGCCGCTTCCATTTGCAGGCGCGGTTTTTCGAAGTCGTAGTCGCGGCGCGTGGTGCGGCTGGTGCGGGTTTCCAGGCGCAGTTTGAAACCTTTGATCACCGGTTCTTCAGCGACCATGCCGCTGCCTTGCACGTACGCGGTTGGCTGCCCGAGGTCGGGGAACACGGTCTGGTCGTCGCCGAACACCAGCAGATGAGCCTTTTCGCTGTGCTGGAAGTGGTAGTGAATGCCCTCCTCCTCGCACAGGCGCTGGACGAAGTGCAGATCGGTTTCGTCGTACTGCACGCAGTAGTCGCGATCCGGGCACGGCTGGCTCAGCTGGAAGCTGTAGGCGTTGCCCTTGATCCCGTGTTCGTCGAGGATCAGCGCGATGATTTTCGGCGCTGACATCTGCTGGTAGATACGCTGGTTGGTGCGGTGATGCAGGTATTGCAGTTGCGGCACCAGCAAGACTTTGTAGCGGGTCAGGCGTTTGCCGGCATCGCCTTGGGCGACGCGGTAGATCTGGCCATGGATGCCTGAGCCCTGTGGATCGAATGCGAGAAACGCCTGCTTGTGCAGGAGTTTTTCCAGGTCCAGATCGGGGTTTTCGCTGACCAGTTCGAGGTCGAAACGAAACGGCTGGCTGATGCCTTCGGTGCCGGTGAACGACAGCACTTGCAGGTCGCCCACGTAGTCTTCGACCTTGAGGCTGAAGTGGGTTTCGTTAGCTGGGTTGAACATAAAGTGCTCCCTGTTCGAATGTCGTCCGTTACGCCCGAAGTCGCAACCGTTGCAGCCAGGACGAAGTGGCGCCCAAGGCGTCACGCAATTGATCGGCAGTGATGGTGCGATCTGCCGCATTGAAGCTCAGCGCGGTTTTCAGCGCTGGCCAGCCGTGTTTTGGCAGATTCGCCGGGGCTTGCAGCTCGCGCTCCAGGTGCTCGTCGCGGGCCTGGGTCGAGGGCAAGCGGCGGAACGGGTGTTTGCCGCTCGCCAGTTCATAAATCACGCAGGCCACGCCGTACACGTCCGCGCTGGCCGACAACGGTTGGCCCTCAAGCAGTTCGGGGGCGGCGTAGCCCGGGGTCCAGGCGTTGAAGCGTTCGCGGCTCAGGTGCGGCAGGCCGGGCAACACGCCCTCGTCTGCCTGGCCGAGACCGAAGTCGAACAGGCGCAGACCGTCTTCGCTGAGCATGACGTTGCTCGGTTTCATGTCTCCATGCAGCACGCCGCGACGGTGGGCATAGGCCAGCGTATCGAGCAGCGGCAGCGCGATGTCGCGCGTTTCTTTCCACGGCAGGCCCAGGGGCCGCTCGCAGAGCAATTTGTCCAGGGTCAGGCCACGCATGTATTCCATGGTGATGAAGGCCCGCTGGCAGTCGGTGTCGACTTCAAAAGTGTGTGCACGCACGACGTTGTCGTGGCGCAGGCGTCGGGTCAGGGCGAACTCGCTGTAGAGCAAGGCGCTGGCGTCCGGCGACTCGGCAAATTCTTCGCTGAGGATTTTCAGCGCGATGTAAGGATCGGGATCGCCGAACTGCTCGTGCAGCAGATCCCGCGCCCGGTAAACGGCGCCCATGCCGCCTGCCCCGAGCAGACGCTCGAGGTGGTAGCGGCCGGCGAGTACGTCCGGCAATGCACCGATGCTGGCCTTGGTTGGCGCCAGCAAAGGCTCGGCGTTGTTTGCCTTGGCGAAGGCGAAGTAGGTCAGGTTGTTGGCCTGATCTTCGCTCATCAGCAAGTTATCGACTGACGATTCGATTTCACTCATTGGCGGATCACCACGGCAGTCAGGTTGTCCCGGGCGGCGCCACGCAGGGCACCGTCGAACAGACGTTCCAGCGCCACGTGCGGCGCACTCAGGCTGAGGGCGTTGCCAAGGGCATCGCTGCTCAGGCCCTGGTACAAACCATCGCTGCACAACAGGAACGCATCGCCCGGGTAGACCTCGAGTTCGAGGACATCCAGGGTCAGTTGTTCGGCCGCGCCGACCGCCCGGGTCAAGGCCTGGGCCGCTGGGTGCGCTGCGGCCTGTTCGACGCTCATCTGTTGCTCGTCGATCAGTTGCTGTTGCAGCGAATGGTCCTTGGACAGCTGATACAACCGCTGCCCACGCCACAGGTAGCAACGGCTGTCGCCAGCCCAGATGCAGGCCGCGCGATTGCCTTCCACCAGCAGCGCCACGACGGTGCTGCCCATGATGCTGTCGTGACGCCCGGCGGTAACCGTCAACTCTTGCCCCAAACGCCGGTTCAGCCAGTGCAGGCACTGGCGGATGGCTTTGAGGCGTTCGTCGAAGTCCTCGTGCTGCGGCAGTTCAGCCAGGCTGGCGACGATCAACTGGCTGGCGATGTCACCACCCTGATGACCGCCCATGCCGTCCGCGACCACCCACAGCCCCTGCTGCGGATTGTCGAGGAAGGCATCTTCGTTGCGCGCCCGCACCTTGCCCGGGTCGGTACGCGCCGCGCTGCGCCAGGGACTGGCCACCAGCATCAGAGCTGCACCGGCATACGGAAGGTGCGCAACACGCCCATGTCGAACGGGTTCGGCGTGCGCTGGCTGGTCAGCAGGTAGTTGGCGCGCAGGCCACCCACGTCGGCTTTCAGCACCAACACGTCGCGACCGGTCAGGTATTCGGTCTGCATCAGGTCGAACAGACGGAACAGCGACCATGGGCCGGAGTTCTTCTCGATACCGATCGGACGCCCCGCCATCTTGTCCATCACCAGGCTGGTACGACCGTCTTCAGCATCGGTCGGCCACTTGAACGTCATTGGCAGGATCGGACCGTGGCGGTATTCCATGGTCTTGTCGCCGAACTTGAACTCGGAACGGCTCACCGCCGGATCGAGGGTGTACGGCTCCAGTTTGAACTGCACGGTCGGCTCGGCCGGGTTGATCGAGAAGAAGCTCTGGCGAATCGTCAGGGCTGCCGCCATCTGGTCCAGATACATCTTCGACACCGGCAGGCTGTGGCCGTCGACGCTGCGCATCCGGTAGTTGCCCGGATCACCGCTGACGAACGGACGCATGTAGCTGTCGAAGAAGCGGTCGACGGTGCCTTGCGCCCGGAAGAACTCGCGGAAGTCGCTGATCGCCACGTCGCTGGTGCTGCTGGCGCTGAACGGATAACGCTTGCTGATGGTCTTGCCATACACGCTGTACAGCTCGTTCTGATAACGGCCGTTCAGGTATTGGTAGGCATCGTTGAGCACCAGGCGCCACGAGTCTTCGGCCAGCACGTTGAACCACACGCTCAGCGGACGCGGCAGGCGACCCGAGGCAGCACGCAGGTTGGTCAGCGCATCACGCTGGCCGCTCATGCGGGTTTTCGCCAGTTCGAACGCGGCTTGTTCCGGCGTACTGGAACGGGCCAGACCGGACAGTTGCAGTTGCAGGTCGTTGAGCGCACTGAGGGCCGGGGTCAGGTCAGCGGCCGGGCCGTTGTTGTCATCAAGCAACCGGTGCAGCGGCTCGAAACGACGTTGCAGCGACTTCTTCGCGGTGTCCGGCAGGTTCTTCGCCACGTTCATCGCCGAGGCTTTGTCCGCGACAGCCGAGGCCAGCTTGCCGACCTTGCCCAGTTTGCCCTTCTGCCCCGCCAGTGCATCAGCGGCATCACCGGCTTCATCCACCGGATCGGCAGCAGCCGGGAAGCGCGTGTTTTCGCGCACTTCAGTGAGCAACGCCAGCACCGGTGAGTTGGCCGAAGTCAGGCCCGCCAGTTGCTCGGCGCCTTCACCGGCGTCGCTGATCGGCGGCAACGCCACCTGGCCAACGGCTTCGCTCCAGTAGTTGGCGTAGTCGCGGAAGTACAGTTGCTCCAGCTCGACCATCAGGCGACGCAAGTCCATGTCGCTGATGCCCGCACCTTCGCCCAGCACCCAGTTGTCACGCAAGATGTCGGTGACCAGCGCCGAACCCTGCACCGAGAAATACTGCTGATAACCCTGCTGGGTGTAGAACCCCGGGATCACGTATTCGGTGCCGATGAACAGCGAGCCCTGCGGGCCGAGGTGCTGGCTGAAACGGTATTCCGGCAGGTTGCGCGCCTGCTCGCGGAGCATGCGGTAGACCACGGTGGCCAGCGATTCGGAACGCAGAACCTGACGCGCCTGAGTCACCAACTGATCGTTCAGCGGGTAGATGAACGGCTGCTTCAGCAGGCGCTCGAGGTGAGTGTTCAGACCGTTCTGCACCGCGGTGTTGCCGGTGTAGCGCTGCGACCAGTCAGTGGCGACCCAGTCCTTGAGCCACGCGGCGTCACGGCGGTCTTTCATGTTCAACATCAGGTACGCGCGCAGGCTGTTGAGCAGCTTTTCGCGGTCCTTCATGTTGGCGCGGATCTGCCCTTCGAGCATCGTCGCGACCCGTGGCAGCAGTTGCACTTCGAGTTCGTGCTCGTAGGCCTGCCTGACCACCGGATTGACGTCTTCGCCCTGATACAGACCGCCCCGCTCGTGGTACGAGACGTCGCCCTTCTTCGGGAACACCTGAGTCGCGGCGTAGCTGGTGTCGAGGGTTTTCAGCACGCCCATCGCGTCATCACGCGGGGTCAGCGCCGAACGCTGTTGAGTCCAGTTCTGCGCCAGTGCGCGCAGGTTTTCCAGACGCTCGTAGTTGGCCGAGAAACCACCGGCCCAGAGCATGCCGAACAGCGCCAGTGCAGCCAGTGCGCCGACATACAACGCACGCTGGCCCCAATGGATACGACTGCGTTCACGCTTGTCGAGGCCGGCCAGATCGGACTCCGGGAAAATCACCCGGCTGAACAGATGATGGATGAAACGCGAACGGCCACTGCGCAGGGTTGGCAGCACGCCGGCATTCATGCCCAGATTGGCGCCGATGCCGGCGGTGGTCGCGTCCATTTCCTGAGTCAGGTGCGGAGCGCTGGTCAGGTAGAAACCACGCAGCAGCGTCGCGCGCTGGTAGCGGTTGCCGGTGAACGCCAGGTCGACGAACAGGCACAGATGCTCGCCGATCTGCCCCAGTTGATGCGGGAAGTCGAGGATGCGGCCACGGCGCTGGGTATCGCGCTCGGAGTGCATGCGCATGATCACCTGATTGTTCAGGCGACGCAGCAGCTCTTCGAACTCGCTGCGCAGTACCGCGACGTCGGTGCCGAGCTGATCCTTGCGGAAGCTGGTACCCAGCACTTGATCGCTTTCTTCGCGGGTCAGTTGATCGAAGAACTCGTCGAAACCGAGCAGCTTGTCAGCCTTGCTCAGCACCAGATACACCGGTACGTCGACGTGCAGCTTCTGATAGACATCTTGCAGGCGACCGCGTACCTGGCGCGCCAGGGCGTCGATGTCCTGCTCGCTGCCACCGATGAGCGATTCCACCGGAATGGTCACCAGCACGCCGTTCAACGGACGCCCGCGACGACGCTTGCGCAACAGCTCGAGCAAGGTGGTCCAGGCACTGCCGTCGACTTCCGCGTCCGGCTGCGCGGTGTAGCGCCCGGCGGTGTCGATCAGCACACCGTGGTCGGCGAAGTACCAGTCGCAATGACGGGTGCCGAGGGTGTCGCGGGTCAGCTTGCGGTCGATCTTGTTGATCGGGAATTCGAGCCCGGAGAAGTCCAGCAGGCTGGTCTTGCCGCAGGACTGCGGGCCGATCAGCAGGTACCACGGCAAATCGTTGCGCCAGCGTTCGCTGCGGCCGCGATACAGGCTCGAGGTCTTCAGGGTTTTCAGCGCGTCCTTGAACCGCGCCTTCAACTCTTTCTGCTCTTCTTCGATCAGATCGTCACGACGGATGCGATCCTGGCCGTCTTCGGTTTCTTCGACGGCTTTCTTGCGGATGCCCGCGCGCCAGCTGACGAAGACCATGGTCAGGCCCCAGATCAGGAACAGCACGCTGATGGTCAGCAGACGCGAGGTCGCGCTTTCCCAGAACTTGTAGTCATCCACTGCCAACAACGGGCCAACGAACCACACCAGCAGTGCCACGAACAGCACCAGCAGCAGAGTCCAGACCCAGGTCTGGCGCAGGAAGGCGCCGACTTTCTTGAAAAACTTTTTCATCACACGTCCCTGTTACGGCTGCGACTGCGGTTGAACCGCGGCCGGATCAAGCGGCTGATATGGTTGCAGAACGGTGTCGCGCTGCTCGCCCAGGACCCAGGCGAAGCCCGAATACATCACCACCAGGCAGACGAAAGTGAACAGCACCACCATCCACGCCGGCACGATGCGCACCAGGTTGCGGCGCTGATCGTTGAGGCCTTCCCAGTGCGGCGACAACTCGCGCGGCACGTCGCCACGCAACTGACGGATCTGCCGGTACAGGGCGTCGCGGATGCCTTCGAGTTCGAGCATGCCACGCGCTTGCACGCGGTACTTGCCCTCGAAACCGAGGGACAGGCACAGGTACATCAACTCGAGCATCGGCAGGTGTTTGACCGGGTTCTTCGACAGGCGATCGAGCAGCTGGAAGAACTTCTCGCCACCGAAGGTCTCGTTGTGGAAGCTGCTCAGCAGGCTCATCTGCGACCACTCGCTTTCGTTGCCCCACGGCGTGGTCACGACGGCTTCGTCGACCACGGTGCAGAGCACGTAACGAGCGGCCATCACCTGGCTGCTTTCGGCGCCGTTATGCAGGGCGCGCACTTCAAACAGCTTGAGCCCGGCGGTCAGGCGCTCGTTGAGCGCGTAAAGGTCTTCGCGGGTTTCGCTGTGCTTGAGACGCACCACTTCCGAAAGCAGTTCGGACGAGGCCGCCACCAGCGAATTGAGGCTGATGTTGAACGCCTCCGCCGGGCGCAGGCGCGCAGCGTAGATCATCCGTTCTTCCAGTTGCTCGAAGCGCGGTGGCGCAGCGAAGTCGGTCAGCGGACTCGACGCCGGGCCGTGGCCCTGACGGTCGAGCAGGACGGTTTTGTCGTCCTGGTTGTGTTCCATGTCCTTGATCATGTCGGTCAGTTCCTGATGGCCCAGAATTTCAGTTCAAGCTCGGCGAATTCGCCGGACACGTGGAACGCGAAGCCGCCGGAGCGCTCGAGTTGCGCCAGGTCTTCGGAACTGAGTTCGAGGATGAAGTAGGTTTTGTTCGAGTGGAACGCGATCTGCCGCGGGGCCACGGGCAAGGGTTTGACCTTGATCCCCGGCAGGTGCAGGTTGACCAGTTGGCGAATGCGCTCCACCGGGCCGACCTTGAGGTGCGCCGGCAAGCGTTGGCGCAGTTCTTCGGAGTCGCAGTTGGCACTCGCTGCCAGCACGAACGAAGCCGAGCCCAGCAGTTTGTGGTCGTGCAACGGCGACACGATGATGCCGTACTGACGCGCTTGCAGGATCAGCTCGATGGCGTGTTGCTCCAGCACCATCGACAGCACCTGACGAATCGCTTCCATCAGTTTGCGGAAGCTCGCGCCCTGATCGGCGTGGGAGTAGCGGCTGTCCAGGCGCGGGCGCTTGCTGTCGCTGGAGAAAGTCGCCAGATCGCCGAGCATGGTCAGCAGCGTGCGGTACAACTCTTCCGGGTGCACTTGCTCCAGGCCCAGGTAATGGCGCAGCAGCAGTTCGGTACGGTTGATCAGTTGCAGCATCATGAAGTCGCCCACCTCCGCGCCGCCGACCTTGCCGTTGGAGCGAATCCGCTCGGCAATCGTGTCGCCCCGGTGGTTGAGCATGCTGATGACTTCTTTGAGGCACGACAGCAGGTAGCTGGAGGCGTGGGCCTGAATGTAGGTCGGCACGAAATCCGGATCGAGGCTGATCACACCGTCCGGCGTGGTGTCGAGCACGTCGCAGATCTTCAGCTTCACGTAGGCCTGATCGCTCTGCTGCTCGCCGAGCAACAGTTTGAAGTCCGGGCGGCCGCAGCTGACCTGGCTCGCGGAGTCGTCGCCGGCGTTGGAGTCGGCCACTTCGGCGTCATACGCGGTGTAACGCGCCAGCACGTCAGACTGCTCCGGACGGCGCGCTTCGATGTGGTTACCGGTGACCAACGGCAGCGCCAGGTAAATCGGCGTGTTGCCGGTGTTCGGCGGCACGTCCAGCGCCAGCGGTTCGGTGTTGCCGCCGAGTTCGAACAGGCTGCCGTCCGGCAGGATCCCCGACGCGGCACTGATCACCAGCTTGCCCATGTTGAGGAACTGCAGGTCGATCTCCAGATTGAGAAAACCCCAGGTGTAGCCACCCAGCAACTGGGTGCGGGTTTTCATCTGGTGATCGTAATAGCGATCGTTGTGCTGGAAGTGCTGCGGGCGCAGCAACATGCCTTCCTGCCAAATGACTTTATGGGTATTCATGTTCAGTCATCCGCCTTGGCGAGCGCTTCATGGGTGTTGCGGATACCGGCCTGATCCAGGGTCAGATCGGCATCGGTCAGCTCCAGCGGCGTGACCTGCACGGTGTAGCGCCACTTGGTTTCCGGCAGATCGCGATACGCGGCGAGAACGCCGACGTAGCGGCTGCCCTCCTCCACGCTGAGTTTCATTTCCACGGTTTCACCCGGGCGCAGTTCGAGTTCTTCGCTGGCCACCAGGTCCGGGTTGAGGGATTCCTTGGCGCGCTCGTAGAGGCTGAAGAAATCAGCGTTCTCGAAGGTCACCGGGTGCTTGAGTTCGAACAGGCGCACCACGATCGGCGAAGGACGGCCGTTGAGGTCCGGGTTGAGCTGATCGCTGCCGGTCAGTTTCAGGTTGATCTTGGTCACTTTCGAGTATGGCGACAGCGACGAGCAGCCGGCGAGCAGCACCAGCACGGTGAGCGCAGTCAGCGTCTTGAAAAAAGCGGTCGAGCGGCGAGACATGCGCATCATCCTTGGTGGTCGGTGTGGAGGGTGGAGATCAGGCGGATCTGTTCTTCGTAGGCCTGGGCGAAATCGCGGGCCAGCAGACGCTCGCTCCAGTCATCGTCCTGACGCAGTGCCTGGTGGTAACGGCCGAACGCTCTCCAGCGGCCGCCCGACGTGGCGATCAACGGCTTGTTGTCACGCTCGAAACGCAGGGTCAGCTGTTCCGGCGAGAAATGCTCCAGGGTGCCGCGTACGGCGGCGCGGCTCGCGGTAAGCAAGGCCACCTGATGCGCCTGCAGATCGCGGAACGCCCGAGAGATCGCCTGCTCGGCGGGCAGGTGCCCGGGCTTGTGCGGCTGCAACAGAATCTGCAGTGCTTCGCTCGGATCGACGGCGAATTTCAGCGGGTTCTTGTTGGTGCCTTGCACGGTGGTCTGGGCCAGACGCAGCTCGTTTTTCAGCTCCGAACGGGTGCGCAGGCTCTGCTGCAAGCCACCGATGCTCTGCCGCAGCAGACGCGCAGCGTTCAGTGCCAGTGCTTCGCGCTCGTCATGACTGAGGCTTTTGACATCGACGCCCAGCGCCGCACCGAAATGCTCCCAGAACCCTTCGCTCTGACGCTCGACGGCTTTCGGGGCCGGAGCAGGCTCGGGTTCAACCGGTGCGATCAGCTCCGGCACCATCAGGCTTTCCATGTCGATGCGCGCATAGTCGGCACGCTGACGGGAATCCTCGGGCTTGGCGGTCGGGGCCAACAGTTCGTCGATTTCCGAATAGACGCGCTCTTGCTGTTCGATCGCATTCAACGGATCAAGATCGAGAAACGCGTCGTCCGGAATGATGCTGCCGGCGGCACGCGGACGGCCGACTTCACCGTCGAAGGTCGCCGGGTCACGCACCAGTCGCGCGCGAATTTCGAAGTCGCCGAGCACGTAGGTGCTGCCGTGTTCGATGCGCACCGGTTCGCCCTTGTGCAAGCGTGCACCGCTGTCGCCGTCCTGAACCCCATTGCTGCTGGTGTCGGTGAGAAAAAACGTGCCTTCGCGGTAGCTGACAATCGCGTGGTGATTGGACAGATGACGCTTGCGGTCAGGAATGATCCAGTCGCAGTCCTCACCCCGCCCGATCACGCCGCCGGCCTGTTTGAAGGTCTTCTGGCACAACTCGGTGGGCACGAACTGCTTGGTGTTCAGCATTTCGAAAACCAATTCCATGTTTGATGCTCCTTGCGGTCACTTGCCGCGATTGACCGCTTGCGGATCACCCAACGGGCGATAGTCGTTGTCGTTGAATTTGTAATTGCCGCTACAGCCGCCAAGGCCGCATAGAACGACGAGGGTCAGCAGGACAGCGTGCCAGTGACGAACAGACATCAGAGGGTCTCCAGGGGTAGACAAAGCACAAAGCGCCGACCCTTGCGGGCGGCGCTGAAATAAGTTTTTGAGGTGATCGCGAAGGCTCTACATCGCGGCCTTGAGCCTGACCACCGAGGCACACGAACTCCCTGCGGCGAGGGGACTTGGCTGACCACAAAGGCGGCGCCTGTTCCAGAAAACAGCCCTAGATCAACCATCGAAATCACCTAGGTTGATATTCAGGCGCCCGAGGCGGTACAGCAGCGTGCGGCGCGGCAAGCCCAGTTCGCGGGCGGCGAGGGTCTGGTTGCCGTCGTTCTTGCGCAGGCAATCGAGCAACAGCGTGCGTTCGACCTTTTCCAGGCGTTCACGCAGATTCAGGCCGCTGTGGTCTTCGGGCATCGGCTCCATGCGCAGGGAGAAATGCTCGGCGAGCAATTCGCCACCCTCGCACAACAGCACCGCGCGCTCGACCAGCGCCTTGAGTTCCCGCACGTTGCCGGGGAAGGTGTAACCGGACAGGTGTTCCAGCGCCGCGTCGGACCAGCGCACCGGATCACGTTGCAAGTACGCACAGGCCTTTTCGGCAAAGTGCCGGGCCAGATCGAGGATGTCGCCTTCGCGCTGACGCAAGGCCGGCAACTCGATCGGGAATTGCGCCAGGCGGTAGTACAAGTCCTCGCGGAACTTGCCTTCGCTGACCAGCACTGCCAGGTCGCGGTGCGTCGCGGCGATGATGCGCACGTCGATCTTGTGGGTGTCGTTGGAGCCCAGCGGACGGATCTCGCCTTCCTGCAACACACGCAGAATCTTCGCCTGCAGCGACAGCGGCATGTCGCCGATTTCATCCAGCAACAGCGTGCCGCCATTGGCCGCATCGAACAGCCCGGCGCGATCGCGGTCAGCGCCGGTAAAGGCGCCTTTGCGGTAGCCGAACAACTCGCTTTCCAGCAGGTTTTCCGGGAACGCCGCGCAGTTTTGCACGATGAATGCCTGGGAGCGACGCGGGCCACAATCGTGAATCGCCCGGGCGACCACTTCCTTGCCGGTACCGGTCTCGCCCCGCAGCAACACGGTGTACGGGCTGTGCAGGACTTTGCTGATCAGCGAGTGGGTCTGGCGCATCGCCGCGCTTTTGCCGATCAGGCCGTAACCGTTGAGACTCGGCACGCTGCGGCTCACCGGCGCCTCCACCCCGACGGGCTGGCGCAGGCGTTGCAGCAAGTGCAACTGACCGAGTACGAACGAGCCGAGCTGGCCGAGGGAATCGGCGAAACCCTGCAGGTCGACGTGGCGGCGACTGGCACACAACAACAGGCCCTCCACTGCCTTCTGCTGATTGACCAACGGCACGCACAGCAGCGATTGCCAGGTGCCGGCGGTGGCCGGCAGGAAGCTGGTTTCGTGCAGGCTGGCACCCAGATCATCCAGGCACACCACGCGGTTCTGGCACAGGGCAAACTGCAGCAATTGCTCGCCGTTGTAATCCGCCGGCAGGCTGGTCGCGGCGCGCGGTTGCAGCGCGCCGTCGAGGCACTCGGCGTTCATCCCCAGGCAAGTATGGGTGGCGTCGAGCAGGTACAACTGCGTCAGCTCGCAACCGCTCAGCTCGGCCAGGCCGCGCACGAAGTCACCCAGCAGCGCAGCCCCGTCCGCCGCGCGCGACAGGCTGGCGAACTGCGCCAGCAAGGCTTCGGCATAGACCAGTGGCTGCGGCACTTGAGTGAACATCACACCCACCTCAGGCGAACTCGCACGTCACGCTGGCGTTGCCGTCGAGCGTGGCATGTACCCGCTTGAGGCTTTCACCGGTGGCCATCGCATCGAGCAAGCGGTCGGCCACCAGCGGCAGCACGTGCTGATCCAGCAGATGATCAATCAGGCGCGCGCCGCTTTCGCTTTGGGTGCAACGCTCGGACAGGTGATCGACAAGGCTCTGGCACCAGCTGAAATCCAGCTGACGACGGTTCAAGCGCTCGCCCAGACGGCCGAGTTTGATCTCGATCAGCTCGCGCAACACCGGGCCGCCCACCGGGTAGTACGGCACCACTTTCATCCGCGCCAGCAGCGCCGGTTTGAAGTGTTTGCTCAGTACCGGGCGAATGGTTTCTTCGAGCAGCTCGGCAGTCGGGCGTGCACCGTCTTCGCAGAGGTCGCTGATCTTGTCGCTGCCGAGGTTCGAGGTCATCAGGATCAACGTATTGCGGAAGTCGATTTCGCGACCTTCACCGTCGTTGGCCACGCCTTTGTCGAAGATTTGGTAGAACAGGTTGAGCACGTCCGGATCGGCCTTCTCGACCTCATCGAGCAGCACCACCGAGTACGGCTTCTGGCGCACCGCTTCGGTGAGCATGCCGCCCTCGCCGTAACCGACGTAGCCCGGTGGCGCACCGATCAGGCGCGATACGGTGTGCTTCTCCTGGAACTCGGACATGTTGATGGTGGTGATGAAACGATCGCCGCCATACAACAGGTCAGCGAGGGCCAGCGCGGTTTCGGTTTTGCCGACGCCGCTTGGACCGACCAGCAGGAACACGCCGACCGGTGCATCTGGCTTGTTCAGGCCAGCCGCTGTGGCGCGCATCGAACGATCGAGTGCGTGCACGGCTTGTTCCTGACCACGGATGCGCGTGCGCAGGTCGGTGGCGAAACTCGCGACCTTGGCGTTGTGCTCGCGAGCCAGTTGCGCCAGCGGCACGCCGGTCCAGGCGCTGATCACTTCAGCCACCAGACGCGGGCAGACTTCGAAGCTGACCAGACGCTCCTTGACCTGCGCGGCGGTCAAGGCGCTGTGGGTTTCGTTGAGCTGGGCTTCCAGCGCTTCGACGCTCTGGCCTTCCTCGACCTCGGCAACGAGGGTTTCGATCACGGTGCCTTCGGCGTCTTCTTCCACACTGACGGTCGGCTCGACGGCGGCAGTTTCGCGGGCCTTGGCCAGTTGCTGACGCAGTTCCAACAGGCGCTCGGCCAGTTGTTTCTGTTCAGTCCACAGGCTTTCCAGGGCGACCATTTCGCTTTCGGCTTCGTCCAGACGCGTTTCCAGTGCATCCAGGGCTTCGTGGTCAATCAGCAGACCGGCCTCGGCATCGCGACGCAGGGCCTGACGCTGACGGCCACCTTCGGCCAGTTCGCCGCGCAGGCGCTCAAGGCTTTCCGGGGCGGCGGCGAGGCTGATGCGCACGCGGGCACACGCGGTATCGAGGACGTCGACGGCTTTGTCCGGCAGTTGGCGACCGGCCAGATAACGCGCGGACAGCTCAGCGGCGGACACCACCGCGTCATCACGCAGGTAGATGCCATGGCTCTTCTCGTAGACCTGCGCCAGACCACGCAAAATGGTCACCGCTTCGCTGACGGTCGGTTCGTGCAGTTGCACCGGCTGGAAACGCCGGGCCAGTGCCGGGTCTTTCTCGAAGTATTTCTTGTACTCGGCCCAGGTGGTGGCGGCGATGGTGCGCAGTTCGCCACGCGCCAGCGCAGGTTTCAGCAGGTTGGCCGCGTCGGAACCACCGGCGTTGCCACCAGCGCCGATCAGGGTGTGGGCTTCGTCGATGAACAGGATGATTGGTTTTGGCGAGGCTTTGACTTCGTCGATCACGCCTTTGAGACGACGTTCGAACTCACCTTTTACGCTGGCACCCGCCTGCAGCAGGCCCATGTCCAGCGACAACAGCTCCACGCCCTTGAGCACCTGCGGCACTTCACCGGCTGCGATGCGCGAGGCCAGGCCTTCGACGATGGCGGTCTTGCCGACACCGGCTTCACCAACCACGATCGGGTTGTTTTTGCGCCGACGGGCGAGGATGTCGACCATTTGACGGATCGCACCATCGCGGCACAGCACCGGGTCGAGTTTGCCGTCGCGGGCCTGTTGCGTCAGGTTGTGGGTGAAGCGCTGCAGCAGCGATTCGCCCTGAGCGGCCGGCTTGCCGTTGGCGGCCGGTTGCTCCTGTTGCGACAGGGCGAATTCTTTCAGGCGATCGATGTTCAACTTGGCGAGCAGCGGCTGATAACGGCTGCCGGCATAGCGCATCGGGTTGCGCAGCAGCGCGAGGATCAGTGCGGCATCTTCGACCTGGGTCTGGCCCAGTTCGAGGTTGGCCACCAGCAGCGCGTCTTGCAGCCATTGCACCAGTTCCGGGGCAAACACCGGGTTGCGCGAGGCACTGTGTTCAACGCGAGATTGCAGCGCGGCGCTCAGTTCGCCGGCGTCGACGTCTGCATCCTGCAGCGCACGTGACAGCAAGCCGTTCGGACGTTCCAGCAGACCCAGCAGCAGGTCTTCGACGAGGATCTTGCTGCCGCCACGGGCCACGCAACGTTCGGCCGAACGTTCCAGGTCACGGCGGGTTTCGGCGTCCAGCGCCTGGATGAGTTGTTGCAGGTCTACGTTGATCATGGCTCACGTCCTTAATGAATTTTGCTGCCCAGGGTCACCACGCCGTCTGCTTTCTCGCAGCCCAGCCAACTGGTCCACCCCAGGCGACAGTCGTTCTTTTCACCAATGCGCAATTCGCGGATTTCTTCCGGGCGCAGCACCAGGCGAATGTCGTAATCAAGCGGGTCACGCAGGGTGAACCGCACCAGCGCACAGAGCGGCTGGTAACCGAACCCGATCGGCAGGAATTCGTGGAATCGCTCCCAGTCGAGTTCGGTGATGTGAATGCGGAATTTGCCGCTGCGGTCGCGCACCTGCTCGCCCAGCACCAGGTCTTCACCGAGCAGGCTGTTGGCGCGACCGAGGCGGTTGCGCTGCTCGTCGAGGATCTCTACGCGACGCTCGATACACTGCTCGATGACCAGGTCTTCGTGCTTGAAGTAGTAACGCAGCACGGCCTCGATCAGCGCCGCCGAGTGCGCCCGCAAACTGAGCAGACCGAGGTACGGCAGCAAGCGTTTCCAGTTCAGCTCCTTGGCCTTGCGGATCTCTTCGCCGCCCAGGCCGATCAACGCGAACAGCTGCGCCGAGAACGGATCGAGCGCACCACTCTGGAAGCTGGCGCGGTAACGGTACTTGCGCCAGATCGGCAGCATCAGCCGTTGCAGGCGATGATGGAACAGGTCGAGGAAGTTGCGCGTCGGGTTGCCGTCTTCGCTGTCGCCCAGCGCCTGCTCGCCGTAGAACGCCGGCAGTGGCGAGCCGGAACCGACCAGCCCGATCAGGTTGAAACGCATGCGCGCGCGCATCTGCCCGTGCTCTTCGAAAAACTCCACACGGTCGACGTCGCTGCGCGGAAAGCCCAGGCTCGGGTTGGCCTGGAACTCCACCTGGTCGTACAGATCGTCTTCGCTCAGGTACGGGTGTGCCTCGCGCAGCCGGTCGATCACCAGCAGCACGGCCTGAAACAGCGAGTACTCGCGTATTACCTTCGTCAGCCCGCTTAAAGCAGGGGCTGCAGGCCCATACGTGGTGTCCATTGGTACACCTCTCCCTGTGTGCTTTTTACCCGCAGCTCGTGGTACGAATTGAGACTGGCGTAAAGCGCGAAAAACTCGTTAAGAACCGAGGCGAAAACGAACAGGTCGCCTTCGCCGATATACCCTTCCGGGTCGATGGTCAGTTCGGTGCGCAGACCCCGCACCGGCAAGCCCCGGTGCAGCCGGTCGACGTGCTGGTGCTTGATGTGCTTGAGGCCGCCGAGCAGGCGTTTGCTGACCTTCTCCGCGTGCTGGTCGTAGTAGCGCGGCAGGTCGTAGGTTTCGAGAATCACCTTCAACGCGTTGACGTCGGCCAGCGACAGATAGTTGAGCGACATGTTGCTGATCAGCTTCCACAGGAAGTCACGGTTCAGCGGAGGCGCGAAACTCGACGTGGCAGGGGTGATGTTGCGGAAACTGAGGAACTCCGGCGTCTCTTCACAGGCCATGCAGATGTCGCCGAGCTTGAGCTTGCGCGGCAGGTTCTGGTTGGTGCAGATCAGCTCGATCGACAGGGTTTCGTGGGCTTCGGTGTGGCGGATACCGAAGCTCAGGTAGGTGTCGAGGCCGTCGTGCAGCAGCGACGAACGCTGGCGGATACTGTAGTGCGGGCGGCTGTTGGGCACGTCGAAACTCGGGTCGTGCTCGAACGATTCGAACGGCACGTATTCCTGATAACCGAGGCCGCCGGGCTTCCAGCCGGTCACGGTTTCGACCGAGAACACGCCGCAGTTTTCCAGATCGAATTCCGCCGGCAGCAACAGGTATTCATCCTGCTTGCCGTCGAGGCGGATCGGCAGTGCGTCGTGCGCGAACAGGTTGGCAATCGGCGTGCAGAACAGCTTCACGTTATCCAGCGTAGGGCGCATGCGCATGATGCCGCTCTTGCGGATATCGAAGCGCAGTTCCAGGCCGCGCATCTGCTTGAGCGTGTCTTCGGGCAGCGCCTTGAGGATGTCCAGGCCGTTGACGTCGACGAACAGGAACTTGTCCTGGAAGGCGAAGTATTCCTGCAGGTAGCGATAGCCACGGAAGGTGTTCAGCGGATACGGGATCAACGCTTCTTCTTCGGCAAAACCCACCGGCTTGACCCGGTCACCGGGAATCTTGAACGCCATCGGCTTGCCGGCCACGCCATCGATTGGCTTGCCGGCGCCGTCGAGCGGGATCAGCTCGATGCCTTCAAGGTTGCGCAGCAGGCTCAGGTAGAGCATCTGGCTGATGTAGCGCTCACCGGCAAAGTGCAGGCGCAGTTTGCTCAGCTCCAGCTCACCGAGGTGGCCGTCGGCACTCATTTCCAGACGCAGGCTGAGCAGCGAACCGTCGCCCTTCACCGAGTAGTTCAGCGCAGCCAGATCCAGCGGCAGCACCTCGGTCGGGTAGCAGGTGCGGAAACGGCAGCGCACGTCTTCGATCGGCTTGCTTTCAATCGGCGTATCGCGCTCCACCAACAGCGCCGGCCCCGAACGCTTCAGCGGATCGAACTGCAAAATACTGAACGCCGGCAGCGGGCGCATGTAGTTCGGCCACAGCAGTTGCATCAGCGAATGGCTGAGCTCGGGCAACTCGTCATCGAGCTTCTGGCGCAGGCGTCCGGTGAGGAACGCAAAACCTTCCAGCAACCGCTCCACATCCGGATCCCGCCCGGCCTGGCCCAGGAACGGCGCCAACGCCGGACTACGCTCGGCGAAACGGCGACCGAGTTGGCGCAGTGCGGTGAGTTCGCTTTGGTAGTAGTGGTTAAAGGACACGGTGGGTTACCTGTTTGTCGTGTTTTGCAAAAAAATCAATGCTGTAGGCATTCGTCGATACGTACGTCATGGGCAAAAAGAGCGGTCAGCAATCGTCCAGGAGCTAACGTCGCCCTGCTTTAAAGAATCGACGTCTGCAATTGCAGCTCTAAGCGTCGGCGCATGAATGACCTTCGAACCATTTGCAGTACTGATCAGCAATTCGTAGTCATCGCCAATGCGCACCAGCGAATCCTTCTCGTACGAGAGGTAGCTGCCGATAATCTGTCGAGCACCGACCGGCGCGACATAGTCTCCAACCGCCGGGCCCCAGTTTGAAAAGTGCGATGCCTTCAATGTCAGGGGCACCGCGCAGACGTTCTGCAAGTAGATTTCCTTGCGATAAAGCTGCTGAGAGGTACAACCCGTCAGGGGAAATACCAGTACCGCAAATCCGATGTACTTGATCATCGAACTAATCCTGATCGAATTCATGGGCAAATCGACTCACAGCCGGTGAGAGCGACCGGCAGGCAGAAACCCAAAAACCTAATCATCGAATTCAACTCTGGCCAGCCATAGCAAGCTTTTGACGTCTTGCTCAGCTGCAGCAACTCGACTGAAAAAGTCACTTGAGCGATCACCGCTGTAGTAATTCATCACATCGATTTCACCAGTGGTTGGCTCGGGGTGATCAGGCTTGACGTTTTGTGTCAGCGTCGAAGAGTCCTTGTGAGTCCAGGAGTACATCGGGATGAGGCCACCGCCATACTTATTCAGGATGAAATGCCCGAACTCATGAGCGGCGGTGCATTTGAAATCTTCACCCGCCAATTTCGTCGCGTAGGAAACATTGGTTAAACCGTTTGATGCGCCGGTGATGTAGTAACCCATGTTGTGATGAATCTTGCGAAAAAACGCGAGACTGGTGGAACGGCCACCGCCCTCAGATAAGTTGTCGACGAGAGGAAATTTACCGGCAGAAGGCTCAGCATTGACGTTGACCTTCACAGTGACTTTGTAGACACCTTTGCTGGTGGTGATTGCGCTGGAAATTCCATTCCCACGACTACCATCACGCGACCAGTAACGCTCGATCCCCTCTTTGGCAAATCCTTCCAGAGTCGCATAAGGCGTGCGCGGGGCGCCTTTCGCAGAACCGGTAGAACCGCCGTCAGAAAACTTCGGACGCAACGTCACTTCCACCGTCTTGGCATTGCGATCAACCCGCACATCCACCCAATCCACTTCTTCGGCAGAGCAATCAAGCTTCACTTCGGTGATTTGTTGCTCTCCCGCTTGAATCGCGGTCAGGCGTACTTTCAGGCCCGGGCTTTTCAGCACTCGGGTATCGAGGATGCCGGCGGTGTCGTAGCCGTCCCATTGCCATGGGTGCTCGCCAGATGGCAGGAACACTGCGGTATTGGCTTCGGTGTAGATCAGTTTTTCACCGTCCAGCACTTCCAGCTTTACGCTGTCGGCGGCGGCTTTGCGGTTCTCGACAAGGAAGTCGATCATCTCGCGGTTTTTCGAAGAGCCGGATTTCAGTTCAGCAAAATCCGGAATCTCCAGCGGCGTCAGAATCGAGTTGCCGCCAGACTTCAGTCCCACGCGATAATCCAGCTTCTTTTCATCGGCCGAGGCAGTTGGGATAACGGCGGCCACCATTGCGCTCACGACACTCGCAGCAATGCCCGAAAACGCCGCCGGCGAATGCGAATTCCCGATAATCACCGTCCCGGAACCCGCCGTAACCTTGTTCCCATGCGCCCCCACCGAACCCACGGTCGCGGCGGGTTTGCCATTGATCAAAACCGTGGTCGCCAGATCACCGACCAACGCACCACCACACGCCGAGGCATCGCCTTGGCGGGCGGCCGCGAGGCCGTCGAAGAACACGTCACCGGAACCGGCGGCGATCGGGTTGGTACCGTGGCCAGGAAGTGGGCAAGCGGTGGGGTCGGATACTCGTGCTGCGGGTTTGCCAGACATCGGGATTCTCCTTAGGTGACCTTCACTTGACCGCTGCCATCCAGGCGCGCGGAAAAACTGACCTGACGCTTGAAACCCTCGACTTCCAGCAGGCCTTCGATGCTGAAGGCCAGACGGAGCTGGTCGTGGTCACGCGGCAGGGAAATGACACGCACGTTGCTCAGGCGCGGCTCGTAGGCTTCGATGAAGCTTTCGATGGCCAGGCGGGCCTGACTCAGGGAGTCGTGCAGGCTCAGGCGCATGTCATTGAGATCGGGCAACCCGTAGTCGGACAGCGTTTGCACGCTGCCCGCCCGGGTGCTGAGCATTTTGGCCAGATGGGCAGCCACCGACGCCATGGCAGAAGCCTCGAGGCTCCTGCCCTTGCGTAGTTCCGCATCGCCGTTGAGGCGTTCGAAAAGGCTGCCGTATCCGTCCATGAGTCGCTCTTACTCTTTGTCCAGCTTGCCAACCAGCGACAGGGTGAAATCGGCACCCATGTACTTGAAGTGCGGACGCACGTTCAAGCTGACGCGGTACCAGCCCGGCTCGCCTTCAACGTCGCTGACGATCACTTGCGCAGCGCGCAGCGGACGACGGCCACGCACTTCGGCGCTCGGGTTTTCCTGGTCGGCCACGTACTGGCGGATCCACTTGTTCAGTTCCAGCTCGAGGTCGGTACGCTCTTTCCACGAGCCGAGTTGCTCGCGCTGCAGCACTTTCAGGTAGTGAGCCAGGCGGTTGACGATCATCATGTACGGCAGTTGGGTGCCGAGCTTGTAGTTCAGCTCTGCAGCCTTGCCTTCTGCGCTGATGCCGAAGAACTTCGGCTTCTGCACCGAGCTTGCGGAGAAGAACGCCGCGTTGTCGGAGCCTTTACGCATGGTCAGGGAGATGAAGCCTTCCTCGGCCAGTTCGTATTCACGACGGTCGGAAACCAGAACTTCTGTAGGAATCTTGGTCTCGATTTCGCCCATGCTTTCGAAGTGGTGCAGAGGCAGGTCTTCAACCGCGCCGCCGCTCTGTGGGCCGATGATGTTCGGGCACCAGCGGAATTTGGCGAAGCTGTCGGTCAGCTTGGTGCCGAACGCGTATGCGGTGTTGCCCCACAGGTAGTGCTCGTGGCTGTTGGCAACGGTTTCCTTGTACACGAACGACTTGACCGGGTTTTCTTCCGGATCGTACGGGTTACGCAGCAGGAAACGCGGCACGGTCAGGCCAACGTAACGGGAGTCTTCCGAGGTACGGAAGCTCTGCCATTTGGCGAATTGCGGGCCTTCGAAGTGGTCTTTCAGATCTTTCAGATCCGGCAGGCCGGTGAAGCTTTCCAGACCGAAGAATTTCGGGCCGGCCGCGGCGATGAACGGCGCGTGGGACATGCACGATACGCTGGCCACGTACTGCATCAGCTTCACGTCTGGCGAGCTTGGCGACATGTAGTAGTTGGCGATGATCGCGCCAACCGGCTGACCACCGAACTGGCCGTATTCAGCGGTGTAGATGTGCTTGTACAGGCCCGACTGCATGACTTCCGGCGAATCTTCGAAATCGTCCAGCAGGTCTTCTTTGGAGACGTTGAGGATTTCGATCTTGATGTTTTCGCGGAAGTTGGTGCGATCGACCAGCAACTGCAGGCCGCGCCACGACGATTCCAGAGCCTGGAAGTCCGGGTGGTGCAGGATTTCGTCCATCTGACGGCTGAGCTTGGCATCGATCTCGGCGATCATGCGGTCAACCATGGCCTTCTTGACCGGCTCACCGTTGTTCTGCGGCTTGAGCAGTTCTTCGATGAATGCCGACACGCCACGCTTGGCAATGTCGTAGGCTTCGTCGTCCGGAGTCAGACGGGTTTCGGCGATGATGCTGTCGAGAATGCTGTACTCGCCGTTCTCGGCGCTCTTCTCTTGTGCTGCGCTAGTGCTCATTGTGTTGGCTTCCTTGGCTACTGGAGTCTCAGGCGTCCGGGGCTGCGGCGTTCAGGCCCAGCTCACCGAGTACGCGACCGCGGGATTCGTCGTCGGCGAGCACGCCTTCGATCGCTTTACGGAACGCAGGTGCGTTACCCAGAGGGCCTTTGAGGGCCACCAGCGCATCGCGCAGTTCCATCAGTTTTTTCAGCTCAGGCACTTGCTCGACCAGGCTGGCCGGGTTGAAGTCCTTCATCGAATTGACGCGCAGTTGCACAGCCAGCTCGTCGGCCTCGCCATCTTCCTGCAGACGGTTCGGCACGCTCAGCGTCAGACCCAGCTCTTGCTTGGCCAACACTTCGTCGAAGGTCATCTTGTCGATGCTGATCGGCTTGCGATCTTCGATTTTGCGATCGTCCTTGCGGTGGGTGTAGTCACCGATTGCCAGCAGCTTCAGCGGCAGTTCAATCTCTTCCTGAGCACCGCCGGTGGCGGGTTTGAAGGTGACGTTGATGCGTTCCTTGGGGGCTACCGAGCCTTCTTTGGCCATGGCTTTTCTCCTTGCGGTTGTGGCCCTGGGGCCTATTCGAGTACCACTTCGAGATCGAGGTGGCACAGCCTGCGATAAATCTCTTCCTTGCGTTCACGCACTGCATGGTTCTGCGGCAACAACTCGCAGCAACTGTGCAGCAGGTGCAGCACTTCCAATGCAAGATCGGGCTCCCAGGCGTGCAGGCCTGAGTCCTGTAATGTCTGATCGAGGGTTTCGAGCTGGTTCTTGGCCAGTTCGTACTTCTTGGCCATGAAGCACAGCCGCGCGAGGGCGAACTGCCAGAAGAACCGCTCGCGTCCGCCGTGGGCCGATTGCAGCCCCTGCTTGAGCGTCTGCACGGCAGGCTTGAGGCCTTCCTTGCGCAGTAGCGGCAGCACTTCCTGCAGGGCTTTTTCCCAGGCAGGCTGGGTTTCGACGTCGTCGGTTTCGACCTTGCGTGGCGCGCTGGCGCTTTGCAGGTGCGGCATGACATTGCCGGCGATCCACGCCCGAGTGGACGGATCGGCAAACGGCGCGCCGTCATGGAAACGGCACTCGATGATGCCGGGCAGGCGCTGAACCAAAAGCGCGAAGTGGATTTCCACTTCGCGCATTGCCATCTCGGCGTTGAGGTTCTGGAGACATTCCCAGACCATCCTCTGGCCATCGAACCAGAACGGCGCCTTCGCCAGGCTCGCCTCCAGTTCCACCAGCAGGTCGGCATATTTGCCCTGATCGAAGCGATCCTGATACTGCTTGAGCTTGTCGACCGGCAGGCCGCGCAGCACGGTGATCTGCTCGGCGTTGCGCTCAGGCACCGCGTCGATCGGCAGCCAGAGCAAAGTACGGTTCAGGCGCAGGGCGCGCAGGTCCGTGGCTTTCTGCTTGAGCCACCAGGCGCACAACGGGCGCGCGCTTTCCTGCTGGGCACGCAAGGCCTTGTAGGCGTCTTTCTCGTTGTCGATCGGTGCGCCGGGGGTGAGCAACTGGCTCGCGGCCTGCTTGACCTGCGCCACCGCTGCGCCCACCACACCGGGAGCCGGCTGATTGTCGGCTGCACGCTGGATCATGGTTTTCAGGCGACGTGACAGCGGCAACAGCAGCGGCGCGTCGTCGCCCAGGTGCTCGGTGCACGCTGCATCGAGGCCGGCCAGATGCTCGGACAACTGCCGGAACATCGGCAGCTGTTCCTTGATCGCGATGTTTTCGGTGAGCACCTGCTCCAGACGCGGCACCAGCCAGCCGATGGCAGCAGCACGGGTGCGGGGTTTGAGCGGGTGAACGTCGGCCCAGTTGTTTTCCGACAGATGGTGCAGCAAGCCGAGGCCGGCCAGCAGCCCGGGGAAGGATTCGCGCTGGTACAGCGACCAGGTCAGCCAGGCGCCAACGCGCAAATCCTTGGATTGGGTACGCAGCAGATTTTCGCTGTTTTCACGGATTTTCAGCCAATCGATCTGCCCGCTTTCGTGCATCGAAGAGGCTTTGGCCAGCTCGCTTTCCAGCGCCTCGAATTCGCTCGAGAAACGAACGTCTTCGCCCGCGAAATTCTCTTTGGAAACAGAGACTTTTGCGAGTTCGAGGTAATGGGCGGAAAGTTTGCTTGAGTAGGACATCCATGGCCTTTATTTAGGATTACAGTCATGCGCCTATTGGAATTGCCACGGCGCTGGACAGTATCGAAGAGCAGTAAAGCGACTCATCCAATTGAGATGTGCTCTTTCAAGTGGGCGCATCGTAATCACTATGATGGCCACTAGCAAGCATCTGGTTAAACAACAAGACGAAGTGTTCATTGAGCCGTGTAGGAGATCGCCCTATATGTGGCAGGGGAATCCCTGATAGCGATTTATATTGCATGCATTTGCCCTGCCCCCTCAGAAGCCCTGATCCAGAGCGGCCCGATTCCGATTGAGCGTATCGACCCGAACGTCCGTCCCATTACACGGCGGCAAGCATGACAACTCTCGAAAAAAATAGAAGTAGGACACTTCCGAAAATTCGCTGGATTTTATAAAAATCTACCGGAGACAGCGACCCACAATAAAAGTGCCATCAATTTGATGTCATTTCATTTTTTTGAAACTTTTACCGCTTCGAAAGAAACTGCACTTCAGTGCTAACTCACTAATTATCGAAGTGACTTCCTACAGTCATTTCCTTGAATTGGCGCAAAACTTTCAAGCCCGGAATGCTCTGACAAATCTCAGAGATAGTTCTTACATCAATTTATTTCCTGCATTGCTAGCGTGCCTTGGCAAATTCTTTTCGCGTGGCGATCAGGGACGATCGAACACCGCGCATCGACTCACTTTGCTTAAGGACAAGCGTATGTTCAGCACGGGCAGTTGCGCGCCTTTTACCCTGCAAATTCCCGGAGTTCGCCACGACTTCAAGGTGCTCGCATTCGATGGTGATGAAGCCATCAGCTGCCTGTACGCCATCCGCATCGAACTGGTCAGCGAACGAGCGGATATCGATCTGGAAGGCCTGCTCAGTCAGCCGGCGTTTCTTCAATTCGGGTTTAACGACGAAGGTATTCACGGACGCATTGAAGATGTACGGGTGGGTGAAAGCGGAAAACGCCTGACCCACTACGAGCTGACGCTGGTGCCTGCGTTGCACTATTTGCAGTTCAGTCATGACCAGCGGATTTTTCAGAATCTGACCGTTCCGCAAATCATCACGCAGGTCCTCCAGGGGCACGGCATCCAGACCGACGTATTCACCTTCCATGTCAGCACCAGCGCCGTACGTGAATACTGTATTCAATATGGGCAGTCGGACTTCGACTTCATCCAGCGTTTGTGCGCCGAGGACGGCCTTGCCTGGCATCACCAGCACTCGTCCGAGCAGCACACGCTGGTGTTCACCGACGATCAGGTGTTTTTCCCCAGGCTTGGGCCGACACCTTATCGACAAGCCTCCGGCATGGTTGCCGAACACCCGGTTATTGATCGTTTTACCCTGGCCTTCAAGACCCGCACCAGTACTGTCACCCGTCGCGACTATGACCTGAAGCGTCCCAGCCTGTTGCTCGAAAGTCGCTTCACCGCCGAATTCACGCCCGAATTGGAGGACTACCGTTACCCACTCTTGATGAAGAGCGAAAAGCAGGGCAAACAGCTCGCGCGCCAGGCTCTGGAGAGGCATCGCAGCGACTACCAGCGGGTCGAGGGCGCCAGCAATCAGCCGACGCTGCGCAGCGGCTACTTGTTCGACCTGAGCGAGCATCCGCGCAAGGATTGCAACGACATGTGGTTGCTGGTGAGCCTGCAACATAGAGGCAAATTCCCACAGGCTCTCGAGGAAGCCGCCGACAGCGCTACAACACCCGTCGACGGTTTCACTCAGGGCTATCGCAATACCTTCAGCGCCACACCCGCGGACGTGATTTACCGACCTCCGCTGCCCGCACAAAAGCCCTTGCTGGTCTGCCAGACCGCACGCGTCACCGGCCCGCCCGGTGAAGAGATCTTTTGCGATGAGTACGGTCGGGTATGCGTCGAGTTTCCCTGGGATCGGGCAGAACTCGGTAGCGACAAGAGCAGTTGCTGGATACGGGTTGCCTCCAGTTGGGCGGGCGAAGGCTTCGGCGCAATGACCATTCCGCGCGTCGGCATGGAAGTGGTCGTGACCTTCCAGGAAGGCGACCCGGATCAACCGCTGATTACCGGCTGCGTGCCCAACAAGGTCACTTCCCCCGCCCATCCATTACCGAATCACAAGACCCGAACGGTTCTGCGCAGTCAGAGTTCACCACGCAGCGGCGGCTACAACGAGCTGTCGATCGAAGACCGCACCGGGCAGGAGAAAATCTACCTGCGCGCCCAGCGCGACATTGAGCAACTGATCCTCAATGACAGCCGCAGTCAGATCAGCCATGACCGTTTTGAACAGGTGGGCAATGACAGCACCACCCTGATCGAAGGCAAAGAACTGCGCACCCAACAAGGCGTGCGCAGCACGGTGATCAATGCCGATGACCTGCTGACCATCAGCGGCACCAGTAGCCTGTCCGCAGGTTCGCTGGTGATTCAGGCCGGCCAGCAGGCCCGCGTCACCGCCAGCCATGTCGTGATCGATGCGGGTATGAGCCTGACGCTGACGGCGGGCGGTCATCACATCGTGATCGACGCCAGCGGAATCTTCAGCAGCGTGCCGATCGTACAGGGCGGCGCGCCTGTGCCGGGTATGGCGCCGCTGCAGGCGCTGCAAACCCCGCCCGGCCGATCCATGGCAGACATCGCCAGCCCGGCATCCATCGTCGCCGGCGCCCGCCAACAGGCCGCGGACTACTGCCCGCTGTGCGAAGCCTGTCGCGCCGGCCAGTGCAGCATCACAGAGGTCGCATGAACACACTTGAACAATGGCTGCACGAGCAAGCGCAATCGAGTCGGGATCTGTTGCTGATGCTCGACTCGCTCGACCACCTCGAAGAGCGCATCGCGCTCAGCACCGAATTGGGTGCCGCTCACTACCGCAGTCTGTATGGCAGCACGGTGGCGAATTCGCTGGCACAAAACGGCCCGTTTCTCTTTCAGATCGGCACAGTCAGGCATCCACTGATCCAGACGCTGCTGAATACGCCCGGACGGCATTGGGGCTGGCTGGCGAGCGTCAGCCACGTTGACCTCGATGCGCTGACTGCGCACTGGCGGGCACGTGTGGTGACCGGCGAACCACCGAATCAGGCGCTGTATCGCGTGCACGACTGTCGCGTACTCGGTCGCACGCTTGCTCATCTGCCAGCGGAGCAGCACGCGCTCTTGCTCGGGCCGATGACCAGTGTCTGTTACTGGCACGACGGGCAATGGACGGTCACCAACAACCCTGACCCGGGCGAGCATCCGCTGCCGGCGGATCCGCCGTGGCTGCACACCCCGATTCCGGAGCGGATTTACGCCAACGTGCTGTTCGATAACGCCCGGCGCTATCTGGTCGGCGAACACACTGAAGCGATAGTGGCGCTCGCTGAGCAATTCGATGTGGATGAGTGGGTCTGGGGGCAAATTCAACAGAGTCACCTGTGGGGCTGGCAACAGCCGCAACAGGTGCATTTCCTGCTGACCCAAAGCCTGAAGGCACCGGGCTTTCTACCACCGCAAATCTGGCTGCCCAAAACCGGCGAAGACCCGGCGACGCACTTTGAGCGGGTGTATCAGCAGACCTTGTATCTGCAGGAGAGCGGGGCCTTATGAGACGAGGACTTCGATGTCTGGCACTTGTCGGTTGCGTCGCCCTGAACCTGGGTTGCTCTGTTGCAGGCAAGTCGAACACTTTCACCTTTGTTCCTGACTTGCCGCCCAATTTCAAATACGACCTGACGGCCACCTACGTGCCCGCCAAAGATCAGACATGCTCGGTTCCCGGTGGAAAAAATACCCAGCTTGGATTCAATAAAACCAACATGGTCTACGAGCCCACTTCCCGAATCCCGCTTTACAGAACTGTGAGCAACTGCCCGCTGGCGCTGAATCATGTAGAGGTCAAGATCATCGGCGTTTTTGGTCCAGAACGGAGTGATAGCAGCTATGACTACGCCTCATTTGCCGTACGTCCAGAGTTGTTGGAGCGACACATGGGGACTTTCGACGAAGTCGGTACAGGTGAGTTCTTCGGTGAATGCATGTGGTTTTTCCGCACAGTCAGCCCCAAGCGTTACCTCATAAAAATGTTGAGATGCAAAAAAATGGATGAGCAGGGCAATGTCGCCCGGAGTCGTCCTTCCACGGCGTACACGCTGACGCAACTGCCGGGAAAAACCGTGAAGTTGAAGATCAAGTTAGCAGATGAGGAAAGGCCCGGCTGGGGTGACACCTGGGTCCAGGTTCCCGGCGGCTGGAAGCGCTGCATGGGCGAAGGTTTAGAAGATCAGCGTGGGTATTGCAATGGAAACTACAAAGACTTCAGCACCTTCAGAATGGTGGATGAACGGATCTGCACCATTTACCCCGGCTGCACGGAAAACAAGGACGAGACACCATGAGCATTGAACCGTTAGATCCGAGCGTCGCTGCCTTTATGCAAGGCAACATCCACGCCTGCCCAATGCGCGGACATTCGACGAGCTTTCAATTAGTGGACGAGTTTGGTGATGGCAAACCCTATGCCGGGTTGATCTACGAAATCATCGATTATGAGGACACCGTTTACACGGGCAAGCTGGATGCCACGGGCTCCGGCAACGTGAATAACCATTACTGCGGCCCGGTAGTACTCAAGCTCAACCAGCCCTTTAAAGGAACAGAAGTACTCTATAAAGATTTAAGGACAAGAGAGCACTACCCCCTCCCCATCACCGAACTCCAGGTTCGCGCCGAGAAAACCCGCTTCTTCACCAAATCAGGCGTGCGTACCCAGGCCAACCCAGCAAAAGACCTTGCCGGGATCAACGCCTATTACCAGGTTGAAGTGAGCGAACTGGTCAAACATGTGGCGCACTTGCCGCCTCTGGCGGAGCGTCGTGATCCGCCGAATATGGTGGTGCACAAACTAATGCGCTCCACGCCCCAAACCCGAGCGTTCGCGCAGATTGATACCAATGCGCCGGACGGAGGAATGAGCGCGATCTTCAGTCAGGCCAGCATGGCCACGGTCGAGTTGGGCTTCGCCCCGCCACCGCCCAAACCCAAGGGCATTGCCCTGTTGCCGAACAAGCACCATGTACTGGAAGTACGCCCCATGCGAGCGCTACGTCCAATGCTGTCGACCGGCAATGAATTCTGCGCACTCAACCTCTATCAACTGTCATTGATGGCGACCCTGAGTTACACCGACTTCGGCCAGGAGCCGAACACGCAACCGGTCAAGACCGACTGTGTGAGTTTCCCCGTGCAGCCAAGCAGCGGTAATTGGTTCGGCCATGCACTGCCGCAGTTTGATGAGTTGTGGCAAGTCGATGCGTCACAAACGAAGAAGTACTACCCGTTGTATGAAGAAGTGCCTTACTCGAAACGGCTGGAGGTAGTGCCGTTCGATCCACAGCTCTACCCCGAGGTGAATGATCCAGCACTGGGGAATGAACAGGAACATCCGGCCAAGCTGCACTTTTTCGATGATCGCAGACAAGCCGACAGTACGGACACCCAGGCCTTTATTACGCATCACGACGAGGTGATATTGATCAGTGTCCGGGGAACCAATGAAACGTTACCCGATGGCCTGCGTGATGGAGACGCCTATCAGGTTCCTTTTCAAGAAGGAGAAGGCAAGGTGCACCGTGGCTTCTACGGTGGCGCCCAAGCGGTTTTCCCGCTTGTCGTGAGCTATCTGGAGAGGTTTTACAGTGGGCAAAAACTGCTGATTACCGGACACAGCCTAGGCGGTGCGATAGCACTGATCTTGTCCGAGATGCTGCGCCGGAATCAGCGCTACCAGCCGGATATCGTGCTCTACACCTACGGAGCCCCTCGCGCTGGCGACACGACCTTCATCAAAAGCGCCCAACCACTGATCCACCATCGCATCGTCAACCAGAACGACCCCGTGCCCAGCGTACCCGCCACCTGGATGAACACCTTTGCCAACCCCAAGCCGATGTACATCGCAAACGGAGTGGTGCTGGTCCTTAACCCGGTCGCCGGTTTTTCCTTGCTGATCCTGGGGATGATCAACTTCTCGGGTGAGAATTACGGGCATCACGGTGCCTTGCGCCATTTCATGCCAGTGGTGTTCGACAAGGAACACCAGTCCTCCATTCTCTGGCAGCCGGGCTGCAGCCTCATCAACGATCACGGCTGCGCCGAAGCCTTGCAGAACATCAATGGCTTGCCCAAGCGCGGTTCATTGCTGAAGCAGCTTTTGGCGGCGGGCGATCACTCGATGGTCAGCAGCTACATCCCCGGCTGCTGGGCCAGCCTGCGCCGCTGGCAAGAGGCGCAGTTGCTCAAACGCTCGCTGGTGACGCACCGGGAGTTCGAATGGGTCAGCGGTGCATTGGCAAACATCAAAGGCCAATTGCGCGCCATTGAACGCACTATTCAAAACCACCCCCACGCCTATGCCCGCCACCAGGAAAGCACCCAAAAAACCGATGCACTCAACAATGAAATCGACAAGATCACCACGACCCAGACTCGCCTGTTGGCCTTGAAGAACCAGCGAGTTACCGAAGCCGAGGTTTACGGCAGCTATGCCGAACAGCCCGAGTGGGTGCAGGAAAACCTGCTGCGTTGGAACGCCCATCCGGAAAACCTCGTTCAGGAACAACTGGCGATGATCCCTCCGGCAGCCCAGGACCATGATGCCGCCATCGCAGCGATGACCGGAGGGCATGCCGTGGGCACGCCGTTTCATCTGGATATTGACTCGATTGTTTAGTGCAACTCCGCTCTGCCTCTGGCAGCAGTAACAACGAATCCCGCTTCCCCAAAGCAACACCGCCATTCAGGCACTTAACCAACCCCTGCAAGGAGCAACCTCCATGGCAACACCCGCCTACATGTCCGTCACCGGCGAAAAACAAGGATTGATCACCGCTGGCGCGTTCACCGCCGACTCCGTGGGCAACACCTATCAGGAAGGTCATGAAGACTAGGTCATGATTCAAGCCTTCGAGCACGACGTGATCATCCCGCGTGATCCGCAATCCGGACAGCCGACCGGGCAGCGCATTCACAAGCCCGTGGTCATCACCAAGGTCTACGACAAGGCTTCGCCGCTGCTACAGGCGGCGCTGACTTCCGGCGAGCGCATGAGCGAGATCCTCATTCAGTGGTACCGCACTTCGGCGCAAGGTACGCAGGAGCACTACTACACCACCAAACTGGAAGACGCGATCATCGTTGCCATCAACAACAAGATGCACAACTGCCAGGACCCGGGTAACTCGCACTTCACTCACCTGGAAGAAGTGCAGTTCACTTACCGCAAGATCACCTGGACCCACGAAGTGTCCGGTACTTCAGGCTCCGATGACTGGCACACTCCGATCGGCTAAGCCGGACATGTTCGACGGGGCACAAAAAATGGGCACCCGACCGCAATCGGTGTGCCCATTTTTTTATTGCGCTGCTCCCCGTCATTCAGGGAGTGCGCCGCCATTAAGGATTGACGCTGTCTTTCAACGACTTGCCTGGCTTGAATGCCACGGTGTTGCTGGCCTTGATTTTGACCGGCTCGCCGGTTTGCGGGTTTTTGCCGGTGCGGGCGCCGCGGTGGCGTTGCAGGAAGGTGCCGAAGCCCACCAGCGTGACGCTGTCCTTGCGGTGCAGAGCGCCGGTGATTTCTTCGAGGACGGCGTTGAGAACGCGGTTGGCCTGTTCTTTGGTCAGATCCGCTTTTTCAGCGATTGCAGCGGCGAGTTCTGGTTTACGCATTAGTGAAGCCCCTTTGACGGTTTTTTGTTGTTATGTCCGTGCTGTTCTCGTTGGAACAGCGCCCAAGGCGCCGCAGGCTCTACTCTGCGGCAGACGGGAGTGAGGATGGCACGCGGATACCGGCTGCGCCAGTCTCCCCGCGACCTTTGTAGGGGCAAAAGCGGGGTGATTCCGACAGAACGACCGGTATTTACGCCAGCAGGGCCGGAAGCTGTTTGTTCAGGGCGAGTTTTTCCATCACCGCCGCGCCGGTCAGCGCGTAGCCGAGCAACTGGCCATCGGCGCTGTGGCACAGGGCCTTGATGTCGGCGCCCTGCCCTTCAACGGTCCAGATCCCTTCGCTGCCCCGTGGCGGTGGCGAAACGACCAACGGGCACACCGGGGTTTTCACGGTGATCGGCATCGGGCCATAGCTCACCGCCGTCAGATTGCCCGCCAGGGTTTGTGCCAGCGCACGCGCACAGCTCATGAGGGGCATCACGTACAACAGATTCAGCCCATCGACCTCGGCGCAGTCGCCCAAGGCGTAAATATTGGCGTGAGAGGTCTTCAGGTGGCGGTCAACGACGACGCCACGGTTGACCTGCACGCCGGCCGCCGCCGCCAGATCGATGCGCGGGCGCAGGCCGATCGCCGACACCACCACATCGCAGGCAATCACCTGACCGTCGGACAGATGCGCCTCCAGCCCATCCGCGACTTTTTGCAGACGAGTCAGCACCGGGCCGAGGTGGAAACGCGCCCCCAGGCTTTCCAGCCCGGCCTGCACGGCGGCCGCAGCGGCCGGGTGCAGCAGCATCGGCATGACTTGCTCGCACGGCGCCACCAGCTGCACCTCGTAACCGCCGAGGATCAGGTCGTTGGCGAATTCGCAGCCGATCAAGCCGGCACCGAGCAGCAATATGCGACGCTTGCCCGCAGCGGCTGCACGAAAGCGCGCGTAGTCTTCGAGATCGTTGATCGGGAATACCAGCTCGGCGCCATCGCCCTCGATCGGCACACGCACGGTTTCCGCGCCCCAGGCGAGGATCAGGTCGCGGTAGTACACCGCTTCTTCGCCGATCCACAGGCGTTTGTGGCCGGCGTCGATGCCGCTGATGCGCGTGTGGGTGCGCACCTCGGCCTTCAACTGCTCGGCCATGGCGCCGGGTTCGGCCATGCTCAGGCCATCGGCGTCCTTGTTCTTGCCGAAACCGGTGGAGAGCATCGGCTTGGAGTAAGAGCGCCCGTCATCGGCGGTAATCAGCAGCAGCGGGGTTTCGCTGTCGAGTTTGCGAAACTCCCGGGCCAGGTTGTAGCCAGCAAGCCCGGTGCCGACGATTACGACAGGTGCGTTCATGCCTTACTCCTTTTCCGTATTAGCCGATTGCGTACATTTCGAAATCTTGCTTGCCGACACCGCAGTCCGGGCAAAGCCAGTCTTCCGGCACGTCTTCCCATTTAGTGCCTGGCGCGATGCCGTCATCCGGCCAACCCAATGCCTCGTCGTAAATCAGGCCACAGACAATACATTGCCACTTGTTCATTCAGGTACTTCCTCAGGATTCAGGCTTGTGTCGGCGCGAATGGTCGATGGAGCTGCGCTGCCATCCGGCTCAGGGCGTTTTGTACTGATGGTGCCGGGCAGATGCAAGCCTGTTCGGTGCAACGGCGCCCCGGATCCATCAAATTCGCAGCACGCCATGTTAAGCTCGCCGCCTCATTTGCGGCCAATAATGACTCATTGTGCACCATTCAAATGCCTGCCCGGCCCCGCTCTGGCTGACTCAAAGCCGACTGACGCCCCTTCCCGATTCGTTGACCCTCGACTGGTTGTTCGACGAAGGCTCGCTGACCCGCCGCCTGACGCGGCTGTCCAATGACGGCTTCAGCGTCACGCCGTTGTTCGAAGGCTGGGACACTCTGCGCAGTGACGAATGCGCGGCGCTGGAGCTGGCCGAAGGCAGCGAAGGCTGGGTGCGCGAGGTGTATCTGCGCGGTCACGGCGAGGCCTGGGTGTTTGCCCGCAGCGTGGCGTCGCGCGCCGCCCTGCAAGGCGACGGCTTGCACATGGACGAACTGGGGAGCCGCTCGCTGGGCGAACTGCTGTTTTGCGACCACGCCTTTCAGCGTCGCGCCATTGAGGTCTGCCACTACCCGCAAGGCTGGTTGCCGGCCGCCTGCCGTGCGCCTGAATTGTGGGCGCGCCGCTCGCGTTTCGACCGTGGCGCCTTGAGCGTGCTGGTGGCGGAGATTTTCCTGCCGACGTTGTGGAGCGCCGCCCGCGCCCATCCGGAGAACTGCTGATGTACCAGAGCCTGCTCAAGTCCCTGAACCGCTTGAATCCGCGCGCCTGGGATTTCATTCAGCTGACGCGCATGGACAAGCCGATCGGCATTTACCTGCTGCTGTGGCCAACGCTGTGGGCGCTGTGGATTGCCGGCAAAGGCTCGCCGTCGCTGGCCAACATCGCGATTTTCGTGCTCGGCGTGGTGCTGACCCGCGCCGGTGGCTGTGTGATCAACGACTGGGCCGACCGCAAGGTCGACGGCCACGTCAAACGCACCGCGCAACGACCGCTGGCCAGCGGCAAGATCAGTTCGAAAGAGGCGCTGGTATCCTTCGCGCTGCTGATGGGCGTGAGTTTCCTGCTGGTGCTGTGCACCAATGCGCCGACCATCTGGCTATCGCTGGGCGGCCTGGCGCTGGCGTTCACCTACCCGTTCATGAAGCGCTACACCTATTATCCGCAAGTGGTGCTCGGCGCGGCGTTCTCGTGGGGCATGCCGATGGCATTCACCGCCGAAACCGGTGAACTGCCCGCCGCCGCATGGCTGCTGTGGATCGCCAACCTGCTGTGGACGGTGGGTTACGACACTTATTACGCGATGACCGATCGTGACGACGACCTGAAGATCGGCGTGAAATCCACCGCGATTCTGTTCGGCGATGCGGATCGGGTGATCATCCTGACGCTGCAGGTGCTGTCATTGGCTTGCCTGCTGCTGGCCGGGTCGAAGTTCGAGCTGGGGACGTGGTTCCATCTCGGCCTGCTGGTAGCGGCGGGTTGTTACGCGTGGGAGTTCTGGTACACCCGTGACCGGGACCGCATGCGTTGTTTCAAGGCGTTTTTGCACAACCATTGGGCCGGGCTGGCGATTTTTGTCGGGATCGTGCTGGATTACGCGTTGCGTTGAGGTACGTGACCTGTGGGAGCGGGCTTGCTCGCGAAAGCGGTCTATCAGTTGACACATTTACTGACTGACACGACGCCTTCGCGAGCAGGCTCACTCCTACAGGGGATTTGCGTTTACTTGTGCTCGTGCATCACGTGCCAGACATCCTTCATGCCATCGCCCTTCATGTCACCGGGCTTTTCATCCTTCATGAAGGTATACAGCGGCTTACCGTCGTAGGCGTACTGCATCATGCCGTCGTCACGCTTGATCACCGTCCATTTGCCTTCAGCCTTGGCACCCGCCGGCGCCATCATCGGTGGCCAGTTCTTCGCACAATCACCGTTGCACATCGACTTGCCGCCAGCGTCCTTGTCGAACGTGTAAACGGTCATGCCTTTGTGATCGACCATCATGCCGTCTTTCATCATGGCCGGTTCGGCCGCCATCGCCAGTCCGGGCAGAGTCAGCGCAGCAGCCATCAGCAGAGCTTTGAAAGAAGCAGTCATTTGAGTCATGGAAACCTTCTTTTGCGGTTGTCAGGATTCGGACTTAGAGCTTAGTCCAGGATCACGCCAACCGCCGGGCGACTAAAATACTGTCACACGACTGCAATAATTCCGTTATCTAATGCGGCGCAAGACAGTTAAATGACAAGAGGATTAAGGCATGGTTGGCAGGAGCATTCTGATCGTCGACGACGAAGCGCCCATTCGCGAAATGATCGCCGTTGCGTTGGAAATGGCCGGCTATGACTGCCTCGAGGCAGAGAACTCGCAGCAGGCACACGCCATTATCGTTGACCGCAAACCGGACCTGATCCTGCTCGACTGGATGCTGCCCGGCACCTCCGGCATCGAACTGGCCCGACGCCTCAAGCGCGACGAGCTGACCGGGGACATCCCGATCATCATGCTCACCGCCAAGGGTGAAGAGGACAACAAGATCCAGGGCCTTGAAGTCGGCGCCGACGATTACATCACCAAGCCATTCTCGCCACGCGAACTGGTTGCCCGCCTCAAGGCTGTGCTGCGCCGCGCCGGCCCGACCGATGGCGAAGCGCCGATCGAAGTCGGCGGCCTGCTGCTCGACCCGATCAGCCACCGCGTGACCATCGATGGCAAACCCGCCGAGATGGGCCCGACCGAATACCGTCTGCTGCAATTCTTCATGACCCACCAGGAACGCGCCTACACCCGCGGGCAGTTGCTGGATCAAGTCTGGGGCGGCAACGTCTATGTTGAAGAGCGCACCGTCGACGTGCACATCCGGCGCCTGCGCAAGGCCCTCGGCGACGCCTACGAAAATCTGGTACAAACCGTGCGCGGCACTGGCTACCGGTTTTCCACCAAGGCCTGACCCGACCGCCAGACTCGCTGACAAGGACCGTATTTTCCGTGAATCAAAACTGGCATGGCACCCTGATTCGCCACATGCTGTTGCTGGTCACCGCCTGTCTGGTGATCGGCCTGATCAGCGGCTATTACGGCTGGAGCCTCGCTGCAGGCCTGGGCCTGTACCTGGCCTGGACGCTCAAGCAATTGCTGCGCCTGCACGAATGGCTGCGCCTGCACCAACCCGATGAAGCACCGCCCGACGGCTACGGCCTGTGGGGCGAGGTGTTCGACAGCATCTACCACCTGCAACGCCGCGACCAACGGGTGCGCGGGCGTCTGCAAGCGGTGATCGACCGCGTGCAGGAGTCCACCGCCGCGCTGAAAGACGCGGTGATCATGCTCGACAGCGACGGCAACCTGGAATGGTGGAACCGCGCCGCCGAAACCCTGCTCGGCCTCAAGACCCCGCAGGACAGCGGCCAACCGGTGACCAACCTGGTACGCCATCCGCGCTTCAAGGAATACTTCGAACAGGAAAGCTACGCCGAGCCGCTGGAAATCCCTTCACCGACCAACGATCGCGTACGCATTCAGCTATACCTCACCCGCTACGGCAACAACGAGCATCTGATGCTGGTGCGCGACGTCACGCGCATCCATCAACTGGAACAGATGCGCAAAGACTTCATCGCCAACGTCTCCCACGAATTGCGCACGCCGCTGACGGTGATCTGCGGCTACCTGGAAACCCTGCTCGACAACGTCGAGGAGGTGAATCCGCGCTGGAGTCGTGCCCTGCAACAGATGCAACAACAGGGCGGACGTATGCAGACGCTGCTCAACGATCTGTTGCTGCTGGCGAAACTGGAAGCCACCGATTACCCGTCGGACAACCAGCCGGTGCAGGTCGATACGCTGCTGCAATCGATCAAGAGCGATGCGCAGCAGTTGTCCGGACAGAAAAACCAGCGCATTACTCTCGAAGCTGACGCAAAGATCCTGCTCAAGGGCAGCGAGGCAGAACTGCGCAGCGCGTTTTCCAATTTGGTGTTCAACGCCGTGAAGTACACCCCGGCCGAGGGCAACATCCGCATTCGCTGGTGGGGCGACGATCAGGGCGCGCACTTGAGCGTGCAGGATTCCGGGATCGGCATCGACAGCAAACACCTGCCGCGCCTGACCGAACGCTTCTACCGCGTCGATTCCAGTCGCAATTCCAATACCGGCGGCACTGGCCTGGGCCTGGCGATCGTCAAACACGTGTTGCTGCGCCACCGCGCGCGGATGGAGATCAGCAGCGTGCCCGGTCACGGCAGCACGTTCACCTGCCATTTCGCCCCGGCCCAGGTCGCTCAGGCACGGGCAATCAGCGCCGCCGAGTGATGCCGGCCAGCACGCGCCACTAGGCAATCGCCATGTCAGCCGCTACATTGGCTGACTTGCGTCTGCCTTTCAGGCGCGATTTTTTCTCTCTTACGAATCACACGGAACCCGCAAAACTCCATCATGGACCCTTCCCCTGGCTTGTCCCTCGCAACAATATTCGCCGATTTCGGCATGATTCTTTTCGCTCTGATCCTGGTTTTGCTCAACGGCTTTTTCGTTGCGGCCGAATTCGCCATGGTCAAACTGCGCTCGACCCGGGTCGAGGCCATCGCCGACAAGAACGGCTGGCGCGGGCATATCCTGCGCACCGTACACAGTCAGCTCGATGCCTACCTCTCGGCGTGTCAGCTCGGTATCACCCTGGCCTCCCTTGGCCTGGGCTGGGTCGGTGAGCCGGCGTTCGCGCACATTCTCGAGCCGCTGCTGAGCGCGATCGGCGTGCAGTCGCCGGAAGTGGTCAAAGGCATTTCGTTCTTTACCGCGTTCTTCATCATTTCCTACCTGCACATCGTGGTCGGTGAGCTGGCGCCCAAGTCGTGGGCGATCCGCAAACCCGAGCTGCTCTCGCTGTGGACAGCGGTGCCGCTGTACCTGTTCTACTGGGCGATGTACCCGGCGATCTACCTGCTCAACGCCAGTGCCAACGCGATTTTGCGTATCGCCGGCCAAGGCGAGCCCGGCCCGCACCACGAACACCATTACAGCCGCGAAGAACTGAAACTGATCCTGCACTCCAGCCGTGGTCAGGACCCGAGCGACCAGGGCATGCGCGTGCTGGCCTCGGCGGTGGAAATGGGCGAGCTGGAAGTGGTCGACTGGGCCAACTCCCGGGAAGACCTGATCACCCTCGAATTCAATGCGCCGCTGAAAGAAATCCTGGCGATGTTCCGTCGCCACAAGTTCAGCCGTTACCCGGTGTACGACAGCGAGCGCCAGGAGTTCGTCGGCCTGCTGCACATCAAGGACCTGCTGCTGGAGCTAGCGGCGCTGGACCATATTCCCGAGTCGTTCAACCTGGCTGAACTGACCCGCCCGCTGGAGCGCGTGTCACGGCACATGCCGCTGTCGCAGCTGCTGGAGCAGTTCCGCAAGGGCGGCTCGCACTTCGCTGTGGTTGAAGAAGCCGACGGCAACATCATCGGCTATCTGACCATGGAAGACGTGCTGGAAGTGCTGGTCGGCGACATCCAGGACGAACACCGCAAGGCCGAACGCGGGATTCTCGCCTATCAGCCGGGCAAGCTGCTGGTACGCGGTGATACACCGTTGTTCAAGGTTGAGCGCCTGCTCGGCATTGATCTGGACCACATCGAAGCCGAAACCCTCGCCGGGCTGGTCTACGAGACTCTGAAACGGGTGCCGGAAGAGGAAGAAGTACTGGAAGTCGAAGGCCTGCGGATCATCATCAAGAAGATGAAAGGGCCGAAGATTGTGCTGGCGAAGGTGTTGATGCTGGATTGATCGGCTGATCCGGCACCACGCCGATCCTTTCGCGAGCAAGCCCGCTCCCACACTGGAATGCATTTCAACTGTGGGAGCGGGCTTGCTCGCGAATGGGCCTGCAGCGGCAACACATCACTGCTTGCCCAACGCAAAGTTGGGCAACGCCCCCAACGGCTGGTTGAACTGATACGGAATCGACACCAGGCCCTGCCCGGTATTGCGCTGCACCACAAAGTGCAGGTGCGGGCCGCTGCTGTTGCCGGTGTTGCCGGACAGCGCCAGCGGGCTGCCGACCGTCACCCGCTGTCCCTCACGGACGCTCACCGAGCCTTGCTTGAGGTGCAGGTACACGCCCATCGTGCCGTCATCGTGCAGCACCCGGACGAAATTGCCCGAGGCATCATTGCCGCGCCCGCTCTGCGAGTTTTCGGTTTTCACCACCACCCCGGCCCGCGCCGCGATGATCTGTGTGCCGACCGGCATGGCGATGTCCATCGCGTATTTGTTCTTCGGCCCGTAGTGGCTGTATTGGCCGTTGGCACCCTGGCTGAGGCGGAACGGCCCGCCCCGCCATGGCAACGGATAGCGATAGCTCTGAGCGGCTCCCGCAGGGTCACCCAGCGCATACTGGAACTGCGGCGTATACACCAACGGCTTGCTGCCGGTGATCGCCGTCAGCAGCGCCAGACGCGTATTACTGCGCGCCGGCAACACCCGGCGAATGGTCTGAGCCGGTGCGCCACGCACGTTACTCATTCCGGTAAATGCCAGTGCGACCTCGACCGGTGCGTACAGATCGTTGCGCACAAACACCACATCGGTGCCCTTCTGCTTCTTGATGTCGAGATACACCTGGCGCTCCAGGTGCTCGACCATGCGGTCCTGAAACACGAACACCTGCGAGCCTTTGCTCGGCCGGTCGCTGTACGAGACCACGCCGTTGGCATCGGTGGATTTGTAGATCGTCATGGCCACAGCCGAGGTGGAGGCCATGAAAAGACCACAGAAAAACAGCAGGCGCGCGAGCATGGGCAAGAGTCTGTCGAAGGAAGGCCTGGGAATGAGCCTAGCAGGTGAGACAGACCAGGCTAGTCGACAGATGTTTCAAATTGGGCGGTCTGGGAGGTTGATCGTGCAAGTGATGGCCCCTTCGCGAGCAAGCCCGCTCCCACCTTTGAAATGCATTCCAATGTGGGAGCGAGCCTGCTCGCGAAAGCGGACTGTCAGGCGACGAAAATCACGCGCCCGGAACGAAGTGCTTCTGCGCCGTGCCGCGGGCGATCAGGCGGGAGATGTAGTCGAGCTTCTGCGCGTCCTGGTCGACGAAGCGGAAGGTCAGTTGCAGCCAGTCGCTGTCCGCTTTCTGCTCGTGGGCGACGATGGCATGCAGGTAACCGTTGAGACGGGCGATTTCAGCGTTGTCGCCCTGCTCCAGGTCGAGCACGGCGCTGTCGAGGATCTGCGGCAGGGTCTCGGTGCGCTTCACCACCAACAGCGCTTCCTTGATGCTCAGGGCCTTGATCACGCATTGCTGGTTGCCGCTCGGCAGGCGCAACTGGCCCTGACCACGACCACCGACGGGGGTTTTCGAGGCTGCCGGTGCCTGCACCGGCGGGCTGTTGAGCAAGCCACGCGATGGTGCAGCGGCAGGCGTTGGTGCAGCGACCGCAGGCTTGGCGAACGGGTTGACTGCAGCAGCTGCCGGAGCGCCACCCACCACGGCAGGCTTGCCGCCGGTCAACGCGCTCAGGGAGTCGTTGCCGAACGCCGAGTTCATCTTGGTCGGCGCGCTGTTCATCAGGGTGTCGAGCTTGCCGACCTTGTTCAGCGCCTGCTTGACCTTGGTCAGCAGTTGCTCGTTGGTGAACGGTTTGCTGACATAGCCGGAAACGCCAGCCTGAATCGCCTGCACCACGTTCTCTTTATCGCCACGGCTGGTGACCATGATGAACGGCATGGACTTGAGGTTGTCCTGCTGGCGGCACCAGGTCAGCAGTTCGAGACCGGACATTTCCGGCATTTCCCAGTCGCACAGCACCAGGTCGAACGCTTCCTTGGCCAGCATCGCCTGGGCCTTTTTGCCGTTGATGGCATCCTCGGTGCGAATCCCCGGGAAGTAGTTACGCAGGCACTTTTTCACCAGGTCGCGAATGAACGAAGCGTCGTCCACGACCAACACACTGATCTTGCTCATCCAACACCCCTATAAAAATCCCGGCAAGCATACCGCTTTTGCTGATGGCACATTGCCAACAATCTTCAGTCACGCCGGGACTTTTCGTTCGCGGGTGCTGCTTTTCAATTCGATTTCCTGACTCAAGCGCCATAAACAAAAACGCCCGGCCAAAGGGCCGGGCGCTTTTCTCAGGCAATCTTACTTATCGTCAGCATCGCCCGGAACATTAGCGGTTTCGCCGCTTGTGCCTTCAACTTCTTCTTTCATGCGCTTGAGGCCCATGTGCCGCACATCGGTCCCGCGCACCAGGTAGATCACCAGTTCCGAGATGTTGCGCGCGTGGTCGCCAATCCGCTCCAGCGAACGCAGCACCCAGATGATGCTCAGAACCCGCGAGATAGAGCGCGGATCTTCCATCATGTAGGTCGCCAGCTCACGCAGGGCCGTCTTGTATTCGCGGTCGATGATCTTGTCGTATTGCGCCACCGACAACGCCAGATCAGCGTCGAAACGGGCAAACGCGTCCAGCGCATCGCGCACCATGTTGCGCACCTGGTCGCCAATGTGGCGAACCTCGACGTAACCGCGCGGCGCTTCGCCTTCTTCGCACAATTGAATCGCGCGGCGCGCGATCTTGGTCGCTTCGTCACCGATGCGTTCCAGGTCGATCACCGATTTGGAAATGCTGATGATCAGCCGCAGGTCGGACGCCGCCGGCTGCCGACGGGCGAGAATGCGCAGGCACTCTTCGTCGATGTTGCGTTCCATCTGGTTGATCTGGTCGTCGATCTCGCGCACCTGCTGGGCCAGGCCGGAGTCGGCCTCGATCAGCGCGGTGACTGCGTCGTTGACCTGCTTCTCGACCAGCCCACCCATGGCCAGGAGGTGGCTGCGCACTTCCTCGAGCTCGGCGTTGAACTGCGCGGAGATATGGTGGGTAAGACCTTCTTTGGAAATCATGCATTCGCTCCGAAAAAGCGTTTAACCAAGAGCTGCTAGCTACAAGCTGCAAGCTGTTATGTGGTGATCCATGCCGCTTCGCTTCTAACTCGCCGCTTGAAGCTTGCCGCTCGCAGCTGCTTCAATCAGCCGTAACGACCGGTGATGTAGTCTTCGGTCTGCTTCTTCGCCGGATTGGTGAACAGGGTATCGGTGTCGCCAAACTCCACCAGTTTGCCCATGTACATGAACGCCGTGTAGTCGGAAACCCGTGCGGCCTGCTGCATGTTGTGGGTCACGATGACGATGGTGAACTTGGACTTCAGCTCGTAGATCAGCTCTTCGACTTTCAGGGTCGAGATCGGGTCGAGGGCCGAGCATGGTTCGTCGAGCAGCAACACTTCCGGCTCAACCGCGATGGTGCGAGCGATCACCAGACGCTGCTGCTGACCACCGGACAGACCGAGTGCCGAATCATGCAGGCGATCCTTCACTTCGTCCCACAGCGCCGCGCCTTTCAACGCCCACTCGACCGCTTCGTCGAGGATGCGTTTCTTGTTGATGCCCTGGATGCGCAAGCCGTAGACCACGTTTTCGTAGATGGTCTTCGGGAACGGGTTCGGCTTCTGAAACACCATGCCGACGCGACGACGCAACTCGGCGACGTCTTCGCCCTTGCGATAGATGTTGTTGCCGTACAGGTTGATCGCGCCTTCGACGCGGCAGCCGTCAACCAGGTCGTTCATGCGGTTGAAGGTACGCAGCAGCGTCGACTTGCCGCAACCGGACGGGCCGATGAAGGCAGTCACGCGCTGTTTCGGGATGTTCATGCTGACGTCGAACAGCGCCTGCTTCTCGCCGTAGAACAGGCTCAGGCCCGGGACTTCGATGGCAACGGTTTCCTGCGCGAGGTTCAGGCTCTGTTTATCGCGACCCAGGGCGGACATGTTGATGCCGTGGGTATGTGTTTCGTGCTGCATGGGAGGCTCCCTGTGCTAACAAATTCGGTTCGGTTAGCCGCTTGGTGCGGCTGTACTCAATCTAGGGTGGGAGCGGGCTTGCTCGCGAAGCAGTCGGCACATTCAACCTCAATGTCGCCTGACCCACCGCCTTCGCGAGCAAGCCCGCTCCCACCGGGATATCAACTGTCCAAAGCTTTGTATTTTTCGCGCAGGTGGTTACGAATCCACACTGCCGACAGGTTCAACGTGGCGATCACCAGCACCAGCAGCAGCGCCGTGGCGTACACCAGTGGCCGTGCGGCTTCGACGTTCGGGCTCTGGAAGCCGACGTCATAAATGTGGAAGCCCAGGTGCATGATCTTCTGGTCCAGGTGCAGGTACGGGTAGTTGCCATCCACCGGCAGCGACGGCGCCAGCTTCACCACACCCACCAGCATCAGCGGCGCCACTTCACCGGCAGCACGGGCCACGGCGAGGATCATGCCGGTCATCATCGCCGGGCTGGCCATCGGCAGGACGATCTTCCACAGCGTTTCCGCCTTGGTCGCACCCAGTGCCAGCGAGCCTTCGCGGACGGTGCGCGGGATACGCGCCAGACCTTCCTCAGTCGCCACGATCACCACCGGCACCGCCAGCAGCGCGAGGGTCAACGAAGCCCAGAGCAGGCCCGGCGTACCGAAGGTCGGTGCCGGCAGTGCTTCGGGGAAGAACAGACGGTCGACCGAGCCACCCAGCACGTAGACGAAGAAGCCCAGACCGAACACGCCGTAAACGATCGCCGGAACGCCAGCGAGGTTGTTTACCGCGATGCGGATGATCCGGGTCAAGGCGTTCTGCTTGGCGTATTCACGCAGGTACACCGCCGCCAGCACGCCGAACGGGGTGACGATCATCGCCATGATCAGGGTCATCATCACGGTGCCGAAGATCGCCGGGAAAATCCCGCCTTCGGTGTTCGCTTCACGCGGGTCGTCGGACAGGAACTCCCAGACCTTGCCGAAGTAGAAACCGATCTTGGTCATCGTGCCCATGGCATTCGGCTGGTAAGCGTGAACCACTTTGCCCAGGCCGATTTCGATCTCTTTGCCGTTGGCATCGCGGGCAGTCAAAGCGTCGCGGTTGAACTGTGCATGCAGATCGGCCAGACGTGCTTCGATGTCCTGATAACGAGCGTTCAGCTCAGCGCGCTCGGCGTCCATGTCCGCTTGCGCGGTGGCATCGAGTTTGCCGTCCAGTTCCAGTTTGCGGCCGTGCAGACGGATGCGTTCCAGACCTGAGTTGATCGCGCCGATGTCGGTCTTTTCCAGGGACTTGAGCTGCGCGGCGAGCTTGTTCACGCGGTCGATCCGCGCTTGCAGCTCGGGCCAGGCGGCTTCGCCCTCGGCGATCACCTTGCCGTCCTGTTTGACGTTGACCAGGTAGCCGTAGAAGTTGCCCCACTCGCGACGCTCGATCGTCATCAATTCTGGCGGCGTGGTCTGGTTGGTCAGCCACTCGCCGACGATCCAGGTGAAGTCGTTGCCATTCAAGTCACGGTTGCCGACCTTGATCAGCTCGCGAGTCATGAATTCCGGGCCCTGGTCGGGCACCGGCAAGCCGGCGCTTTTCAGGCGGGCGCGAGGCACTTCTTCTTTCTGTACCACTTCGCCGATGACCAGGTGATTGGCCTGGCCCGGTACGTCGTAGTTGGCGTGGATCAGGTCCGCCGGCCAGAAGTGACCGAGGCCGCGCACGGCGATCACCGCCAGCAGGCCAATGGTCATGATGACCGCGATGGACACCGCGCCACCGCTGATCCAGACGCCCGGGGCGCCGCTCTTGAACCATCCATTCAGGGAGTTCTGTTTCACAGACTTCTACCTTTCTTAAAGCGACGAGTATTTCTTGCGCAGACGCTGACGAATCAGTTCTGCCAGGGTGTTCATGACGAAGGTGAACAACAGCAGCACCAGCGCCGAGAGGAACAGCACGCGGTAGTGGCTGCCACCGACTTCCGACTCGGGCATTTCCACCGCGACGTTGGCGGCCAGGGTGCGCAGGCCTTCGAACAGGTTCATTTCCATGACCGGGGTGTTACCCGTGGCCATCAGCACGATCATGGTTTCCCCGACCGCGCGGCCCATGCCGATCATCAGCGCCGAGAAGATCCCCGGGCTGGCGGTGAGAATCACCACGCGGGTCATGGTCTGCCACGGCGTGGCACCGAGGGCCAGGGAGCCGAGGGTCAGGCCACGCGGCACACTGAACACGGCGTCTTCGGCAATCGAGTAGATGTTCGGGATCACCGCAAAACCCATGGCCAGACCGACCACCAGGGCGTTGCGCTGATCGTAGGTGATGCCCAGGTCGTGGGAGATCCACATGCGCATGTCACCGCCGAAGAACCAGTTCTCCATGAACGGACTCATGTACAGCGACAGCCAGCCCACGAACAGGATCACCGGAATCAGCAGCGCACTTTCCCAGCCGTCCGGCACCTTGAGGCGGATCGACTCAGGCAGACGGCTGAAGGTGAAACCGGCGACCAGAATGCCGATCGGCAGCAGCATCAGCAGACTGAAAATGCCCGGCAGATGCCCTTCCACATACGGCGCGAGGAACAGACCGGCGAAGAAGCCGAGGATCACCGTCGGCATCGCTTCCATCAACTCGATCACCGGTTTGACCTTGCGGCGCATGCCCGGGGCCATGAAATACGCGGTGTAGATCGCTGCGGCAACGGCCAGCGGCGCGGCCAGCAGCATCGCGTAGAACGCGGCTTTCAGCGTGCCGAAGGTCAGTGGCGAGAGGCTCAGTTTCGGTTCGAAGTCGGTGTTGGCTGCGGTCGATTGCCAGACGTATTTAGGCTCGTCGTAGTTCTCGTACCAGACCTTGCTCCACAGCGCGCTCCACGACACTTCCGGGTGCGGGTTGTCGAGCAGCAGCGGTTGCAGCTTGCCGCCGGCTTCGACGATCACCCGGTTGGCGCGTGGCGACAGACCGAACAGGCCCTGCCCTTCGGCCACCGGCTCGACCAGCAAGGTGCGGTGTGCGGTGCTGTGGAACACTCCGAGTTTGCCGGAAGCATCAAGGGCTACGAAGCCTTTGCGACGCTCTTCGGCAGTGATTTCCACGATTGGCGCAGTGCCCATCTGGAAGGTACGGATCTGTTTCAGGCGCAGCTCGCCATCGGTATCACGGGCCATGAACCACTGGGCCAGGCCGCCCTTGGAGTCACCGATGATCAGCGAGATACCACCGACCAGCTGCGTCGACGCGGTGACTTCAGCGTCGGCGTTTTCCAGCAGTTTGTAGCGACCGTTGAGGCTCTTGTCACGCAGGCTGAACACGTCGGCCTGGGCACGCCCGTTGACCACGTACAGCCATTGCTGGCGCGGGTCGACGAAGATGTTTTTCACCGGCTCGGTCATCTGCGGCAGATCGATACGCTTCTGCTCGTTGGTGACTTCGCCGGTCATCATGTTTTCTTCGCTGGTCAGCGACAACACATTGAGTTGCGAACCGGTCGAACCCACCAGCATCAGGGTCGAATCGGTGGCGTTGAGGCTCACGTGTTCCAGCGCCCCGCCGCTCTCGTTCACCGCGATCGGCGTGTTGCCGTATGGGTATTCGATGGCCGGGGTGATGGTTTTCTTGCCATCGGGGTAGCTGACTTTATAGGTGTGGCGGAACACCAGTGCCTGGCCGTTGGACAGGCCCACGGCCACCAGCGGATGACCTGGCTGATCTTCGCCGATGGACGTCACGCTGGTGCCGGCGGGGACTGGCAGATCGACGCGCTTCAATTCAGCGCCACTGTCGATGTCGAAGAACAGCGCCTGGCCTTTGTCGGAAACGCGCATCGCCACCTGATTCTGCTCTTCGAGCGAAATCATCAGCGGCTTGCCGGCGTCCTGCATCCAGGCCGGGGTAATGGCATCTTTCGCGGTCAGGCTGGCACCGTGGAATAACGGCGCAACGACGTAGGCGAGAAAGAAGAAGATCAGGGTGATGGCTGCCAGCACCGCCAGCCCGCCAACGAGGACGTACCAACGGGTGAAGCGATCCTTGAGCGCGCGAATGCGGCGCTTGCGTTGCAGCTCAGGCGTATTGAAATCAATGCGCTTGGGAGGGGAAGTCGTAGTCATTGGGGAATTGGCCAGATCATTCATGCGCTCACCCTAGCGATCCTGTATGACAGAAAGATGACAGTGCAGTGACGCAACAAATCCACCGCCAGCGGGGACTGGAGGAGGATCAAAGAATTCGAAGGGTGTGTGGGAGCGGGCTTGCTCGCCAAAGCGGTGACTCAGTCACTGAGGTGCTGAATCTCAAGGCCTCTTCGCGAGCAAGCCCGCTCCCACACTCGAGTCCGGAGGGGTTTATTCCGGACTCAGTTTGTTACTTTTTTGCGACTTCAGCGCCGCCTTCCTGCAGACCCAGGTCAGCCAGTGCTTTTGCAGCAACCTTGGCTGGCAGTGGGATGTAACCGTCCTTCACCACAACTTCCTGACCCTGTTTGGACAGAACCAGTTTCACGAACTCGGCTTCCAGCGGGGCCAGAGGCTTGTTCGGTGCCTTGTTCACGTAAACGTAGAGGAAGCGCGACAGCGGGTACTTGCCGTTCAGTGCGTTCTCTTCCGAATCTTCAATGAACTCGGTGCTGCCTTTCTTCGACAGTGCAACGGTTTTCACGCTGGCGGTTTTGTAACCGATGCCCGAGTAACCGATACCGTTCAGCGAGGAGCTGATCGACTGCACAACCGACGCCGAACCTGGTTGTTCGTTGACGTTAGGCTTGTAGTCGCCTTTGCACAGGGCTTCTTCCTTGAAGTAGCCGTAGGTGCCGGATACCGAGTTACGACCGAACAGCTGCACTGGCTTGTTGGCCAGGTCGCCGGTCACGCCCAGGTCGCCCCAGGTTTTGACTTCGGCCTTGGCGCCGCACAGACGGGTGGACGAGAAGATCGCGTCAACCTGTTCCATGGTCAGGTGCTGGATCGGGTTGTCCTTGTGCACGAACACAGCCAGGGCGTCCACGGCAACCGGGATAGCGGTCGGCTTGTAGCCATACTTCTGCTCGAAGGCCGCCAGTTCGGTGTCCTTCATCTTGCGGCTCATCGGGCCCAGGTTGGAGGTGCCTTCAGTCAGCGCAGGTGGCGCAGTGGCGGAGCCAGCGGCCTGAATCTGGATGTTTACGTTCGGGTATTCTTTTTTGTAGTTCTCAGCCCACAGGGTCATGAGGTTGGCCAGAGTGTCGGAACCAACGCTGGACAAGTTGCCCGATACACCGGTGACCTTGGTGTAAGCCGGAATTGCCGGGTCAACGCCAGCGGCTACCGCGTGGGCAGTCGCAACGCCAGCGGCGACAAAAGTCATTGCCGCCATCAAACGCTTCAGTTTCATGCCTTACTCCTAGCAGATAGGGTGTGTTAAGTCGGGGCCAAGTATCAGCAGGCCGTGTGAACACTCTATGGCTGAAATATGACAATTGGATGAAAGGCCAGCATCGGGGTTTTACAAGATGATTCGAAGGTATTAGAGAACAACGCAGAACCAATGTGGGAGCGGGCTTGTTCGCTAAAAGGCCGTGTCATCCTATTCATATAGAGACTGACATACCGCATTCGCGAGCAAGCCCGCTCCCACTGGTGAAGATTTTTAGCGCCCCTTCTTCCACAGCCATGCGCCGACCAGAATCCCCATCGTGCAAAGGACGGCTACATAGTAAGCCGGCCCCATCGCACTTTCTTTAAGCAGCAGACTGACCACCATTGGCGTCAGGCCACCGAAGATCGCGTATGCCACGTTGTACGAGAACGACAACCCACTGAAGCGCACCACTGGCGGGAACGCCTTGACCATCACGTACGGCACCGCACCGATGGTGCCGACCAGCAGGCCGGTCAGGGCATACAGCGGAAACAGCCAGTTCGGGTGATCGGCGAGGCTGTGATAGAAGGTCCAGGAGCTGATCAGCAGCCCCAGGCTACCGAAGACAAACACCCGGCCGGCGCCGAAACGATCCGCCAGGGCGCCGGAGATGATGCAGCCAACGCTCAGGAACACGATCGCCAGGCTGTTCGATTGCAGTGCCACCGTCGGTGAGAAGTGATAGACCGTTTGCAGTACGGTCGGGGTCATCAGGATCACTACAACGATCCCGGCCGACAGCAACCAGGTCAGCAGCATCGAGACCGCAATCGCCCCGCGATGGTCACGCAGCACCGCTCGCAGCGGCACCTCTTCGGCCAGCGCCTTGCGCAGTTGCAGCTCGGCGAACACCGGCGTTTCGTGCAGCCAGCGGCGCAGGTAAACCGAGAACAAGCCGAACACGCCGCCGAGCAGGAACGGGATCCGCCAGGCGTAATCCGCAACTTCCAGTGGTGTGTAGAGGCTGTTGATCGCGGTAGCAACCAGCGACCCGAGGAGGATGCCCGCCGTCAGGCCGCTGGTCAGCGTGCCGCAGGCGTAGCCAATGTGCTTTTGCGGCACGTGTTCGGAAACGAAGACCCACGCCCCCGGCACTTCACCGCCAATCGCCGCGCCCTGGATCACCCGCATCAGCAACAGCAGAATCGGTGCCCACAGGCCGATCTGCGCGTAGGTCGGCAGCAGACCCATGATCAGCGTTGGCACGGCCATCATGAAAATGCTCAGGGTGAACATCTTCTTGCGTCCCAGCAGGTCGCCGAAGTGCGCCATGACGATGCCGCCCAGCGGCCGCGCCAGGTAACCGGCGGCGAAAATACCGAAGGTTTGCATCAGGCGCAGCCACTCGGGCATGTCGGCCGGGAAGAACAGCTTGCCGACCACAGTGGCGAAGAACACGAAGATGATGAAGTCGTAAAACTCCAGCGCACCGCCCAGGGCCGATAGCGACAGAGTCTTGTAGTCATTGCGGGTCAACGGTCGTGCGGGTTGCTCGGGCTGCGCGAGGCTCGAAGGCGCTGTGGTCATGGCAAGGGCTTCTCTTATAGTCGGATCTACCGCCACAACAACGCTGGCTGTGGCTTGGGCAGGTTCGGCACCATAGCAAATTGTTCGAAAAAGCACATAGAGGCGCGTATTTGACGGTCAAAATCAGAACCCGATGGTCGTCGCGGAGTCTACCGACCGATATACTCGCAACCTTGCTCCGGTTTGTAGGGGGTTGCTGTGCGAAAACGTCGTTGGTCGCCTTGGTGCGTGGATCCAGCCGCTTTCGCAGAGTTTCCCCTTTAGGCGCCTTATGGAAAACGTGACGAACGTAGTATGTTCGGTGCTGAATCGTTTTTCCTGAAGACGGCTACCACCAGCAATACCAACGAAGAGTCACGGGTCAGAGGCACCCCCGGCATGATAGAGCTAGAACAAGAAGATCCGATCCCGCAAGGCGACCTGGCCCTGCAAATTACCGCACTCCCCCGCGAAACCAACGGCTTCGGCGATATTTTCGGTGGCTGGCTGGTGGCGCAGATGGATCTGGCTGGCACTGCTATGGCCAGCCGCGTGGCAGGTGGTCGTGTAGCGACCGTAGCCATCGACCGCATGGCGTTTCTGGTGCCGGTCGCTGTCGGCGCGCAATTGTCCTTTTATACCCAGACCCTGGAAATCGGCCGCAGCTCGATCCAGATGATGGTCGAGGTGTGGAGCGACGATCCGCTGTCCAGCGAGTGGCGTAAAGTGACCGAAGCGGTATTCGTCTTCGTCGCCATCGATGGCAGCGGGCGCACCCGTTCGGTACCGCCGCGCGCGCGTTAAACCTCGCCGCGGTTTTGCGGTCGATAGTCGTCCCAAGTGTCTGATCGAGAGCTGTCCCATGAACACGCCCAACGTTGAAGCGGTGAAACTGGATGAACTGAACTGCTGGCGCATCCGCCACGGTCAGGCCGAAGTGCTGGTGGCCCAACAAGGCGCGCACATCCTCAGTTATCAGATCGACGGCCAGCCGCCGATCATCTGGCTCAACGACAAGGCCGTGTTCAAGACCGGCAAAAGCATTCGCGCCGGCGTGCCGGTGTGCTGGCCGTGGTTCGGCGTCTTCGAGCGCAACCCGCAGAGCGTCAAAGCCATGCGCGTCAGCGACGAACCGGCGCCGGCTCACGGTTTTGTCCGGGCGATGGATTGGGAATTGGGCGGCATCGAAGCCGAAGGCGATGGCATCAAGGTCGAGTTCAAGCTGCCCTACCCTGAAGCGGGTTTCCCGGGCTGGCCGCATCAGGTCGACCTGACCCTGACCCTGCATCTGAATGATCAGTTGCACATCAGCCTGACCAGTCATAACCGGGGCGCCGAAACAGTCAGCCTCAGCCAGGCTTTGCATACTTATTTCGCCGTCAGCGATGTGCGCAACGTGCATGTCGACGGTGTCGATGGTTTGAATTACATCGAGACCCTGGACAACTGGAATACCCACAGCCAGCAAGGCGAACTGCGCTTTGCCGGGGAAACCGACCGCATCTACCTCAATGCGCCGCCGCAACTGAGCATTGTCGACCCGGCCTGGGAACGGCGAATCGCCCTGACCGCCACTGGTTCGCGCACCGCGGTGATCTGGAACCCGTGGATCGACCGCGCGGCGGCGTTTAGCGACATGGACAACGATGGCTGGCAGCGCATGCTGTGCATCGAGACCGCGAATGTGATGGATGACGTGGTGAACCTGGCCTCGGGCGCCAGCCACACCATGGGCGTCAGCGTCGGCAGCAAACCGCTTTAAACCAAACAACAGAACGAACTGTGGGAGGGGGCTTGCTCCCGAAGGCGATGCTTCAGTCAACTGATCCATTGACTGACACACCGCCTTCGGGAGCACGCCCCCTCCCACAGTTGTTTTGCGCAGGTGTCAGAGATCGGACTCTTTCACCACCCGCACCTTGTCCGCCTCCAGCGCATACGCCGCGTCAGCCAGATCATTGCTGACCTTCTCGATCTTCAGCGTGCCGGTCACCCACAGCGGCGTGTAGATGTCATCCAGCTTCAAGCCCTTTGGATAACGTACCAGCACCAGTTGATTCGGCGGCGGTGGCGGCACGTGGATGCACGCGCCCGGGTACGGCACGAGGAAGAACAGCGTGCTACGGCCCTTGGCATCGGACTCCAGCGGCACCGGGTAGCCACCGATGCGGATGTGCTTGTCGTTCATCGACGCCACGGTTTTGGTCGAATACATCACCGCCGGCAGGCCCTTGGCCTGTTTCATGCCGCCCTTCTCGGTGAAGGTGCCGGTGGCTTCGGGGGAGTTGTGATCGATTTCGGGCATGGCCTCGAGGGCTTTCTGGTCCGACTTGGGCATCAGTTCCAGCCAGTCGGTTTCCGGCAGTTCGCCGGCGTGGGCCAGACCGCTGCCCAGCAAAAGAAGAGTCAACAAAAGACGGCGCATGGAAGTGCTCGGTAAAAGATGCTCGGATAAAGGAAGGACGTTGAATCGCCGAGCATTCTAGCCCTCCCTGCCGCGTTGGCAGAGAGGGCTTGGTCGCTTGGATCAGTTCTTTTTGATCAGGCCGTAGATCACCAGCAGCACGATCGCACCGACCAGCGCGCCAATGAAACCTGCGCCTTGACCGGCCTGATAGATACCCAGGGCCTGGCCGCCGTAAGTGGCCGCCAGCGAACCGCCGATACCGAGCAGGATGGTCATGATCCAGCCCATGCTGTCATCGCCCGGTTTGAGGAAGCGTGCCAGCAGGCCGACGATCAAGCCGATAAAAATGGTTCCGATAATTCCCATGACATTTCCCTCTGATTGATTGGCTATAGCCTAGCCAGACTTTGGCATCCTGCCATCAGAGAACGGCGGTTCCCGAAGGTTCCGCCGCTGCCAGATGAAACTGTCGTTACTCGGCGATCAGCGCTTCGACCTTGACGATCTGCGCCTGCAGCGTGGCCATGTCGGCGCAGCGCAGGTTGGCGTGGCCGACCTTGCGTCCGGCCTTGAACGCTTTGCCATAGTGGTGCAGATGGCAATCTTCGATGGCGACGACTTTCTCCACCGGCGGAACCACGCCGATGAAATTGAGCATCGCGCTCTCGCCGACCTTGGCCGTCGAACCCAGCGGCAGACCGGCCACGGCACGCAGATGGTTTTCGAACTGGCTGCACTCGGCGCCTTCGGTGGTCCAGTGCCCGGAGTTGTGTACGCGCGGAGCGATTTCGTTGGCCTTGAGGCCACCGTCGACTTCAAAGAACTCGAACGCCATCACGCCCACATAATCGAGCTGCTTGAGCACACGGCTGGAGTAGTCTTCGGCCAGGGCCTGCAACGGGTGATCGGTGCTGGCGACCGACAGCTTGAGGATGCCGCTGTCGTGGGTGTTGTGCACCAGTGGGTAGAACCTGGTTTCACCATCGCGGGCACGCACGGCGATCAGCGAGACTTCGCCGGTGAACGGCACGAAGCCTTCCAGCAGACAGGCAACGCTGCCCAGTTCGGCGAACGTGCCGACCACGTCTTCTGGCTTGCGCAGGACTTTCTGGCCCTTGCCGTCGTAACCCAGGGTACGGGTTTTCAGCACGGCTGGCAGACCGATGGCAGCCACGGCGGCATCCAGATCGGCTTGCGACTGAATGTCAGCGAAGGCCGGGGTCGGAATCCCCAAGTCTTTGAACATGCTCTTCTCGAACCAGCGGTCGCGAGCGATGCGCAGGGCTTCGGCGCTCGGGTACACCGGCACGAATTGCGAAAGGAACGCCACGGTTTCGGCCGGGACACTTTCAAATTCGAAGGTTACCAGATCGACTTCGTCGGCCAGTTGGCGCAGGTGATCCTGATCGCCGTAATCGGCCCGCAGGTGTTCGCCCAGTGCCGCGGCGCAAGCGTCCGGCGCAGGGTCGAGGAAAGCGAAGTTCATGCCCAGCGGAGTCCCCGCCAGCGCCAACATGCGGCCCAACTGGCCGCCACCGATTACACCGATCTTCATCTCAACAACCTCAGGCAATACGTGGGTCTGGATTGTCCAGGACGCTGTCTGTCTGCTCGGCACGGAAGGTTTTCAGTACCGCGTGGAACTGTGGATGCTTGGCGCCCAGGATGCTCGCCGAGAGCAGGGCTGCGTTGATCGCGCCGGCCTTGCCGATGGCCAGGGTGGCAACCGGAATGCCGGCTGGCATCTGCACGATCGACAGCAGCGAATCGACGCCCGACAGCATCGACGACTGCACCGGCACGCCCAGCACCGGCAGGTGGGTCTTGGCCGCACACATGCCTGGCAGGTGGGCTGCGCCACCGGCACCGGCGATGATCACCTCGATGCCGCGGCCCTCAGCCTCTTCGGCGTACTGGAACAGCAGATCCGGGGTGCGGTGGGCGGAAACCACCTTGACCTCGTACGGGATGCCGAGCTTTTCCAGCATATCGGCGGTGTGGCTAAGGGTGGACCAATCGGACTTGGAGCCCATGATCACGCCAACCAGTGCACTCATCGTCGCGCCTCTTCTCTCTGGAGCGCCCGCAGGCGCGTCATAAAACAACAAGCCACGCAGGTTGCGTGGCTTGATTGTACGAAAAATGGCCGGACGTACCGGCCGAAGGCCGCGCAGTATACCGCAAAGAAGCCAATAAACAGCCCCCGATGCGACCATCTGTCAAATGAGCGAAAGGCCCGGTTTTATTGACTCAAAGGTCAGCGCTAGAACACCGCAAATCCCCCGGTGGGAGCAGGCTTGCTCGCGAAGGCGCCAGGTCGGCTACATGGATGTCGACTGACACGTCGCCTTCGCGAGCAAGCCCGCTCCCACACGTGGATCTACCGTGGTTCAGGAAGCCTGCGCAGCGCCGCCTTCGAGCTTGCGCCAGAGCAACCGAACGTTGGCCTTGCGCACCAGCGCGCAGCGGTACAGGCGAATCTCCAGCGGCACGTGCCATTGCGGGCCGCCGCAGACCACAAGCTCGCCACGTGCCAGCTCGGCACGCACGCTCAGTTGCGGCACCCAGGCGATGCCGAGGCCTTCCAGGGCCATGCTCTTGAGGCTGTCGGCCATGGCCGTTTCGTAGATGGTGGTGAAACGCAGCTGGCGCTGGCGCAACAAGCCGTTTACCGAACGCCCGAGAAACGCCCCGGCACTGTAGGCCAGCAACGGCACGCTGGCCTCGCCCTCCAGATCGAACAACGGCTTGCCATCGGCATCCGCCGCGCACACTGGCAGCATCTCGGTCTGGCCCAGGTGCAACGATGGAAAGATTTCCGGGTCCATCTGCATCGCTGCATCCGGGTCGTAGAACGCCAGCATCAGGTCACAACCGCCTTCGCGCAGCGCATGCACCGCGTCGCCGACGTTGGTCGCCACCAGTCGCGTGGCGATGTTCAGCCCTTCATTGCGCAGTTGTGCGATCCAGCGCGGGAAGAAGCCCAGTGCCAGCGAGTGCGCGGCAGCAACCTGCATCACCTCGCCCTGCCCGCCTTCCAGATGGTGCAGGTGACGCAGCACTTCCCCGAGCTGTTCGACCACGGTGCGCGCGGTCACCAGAAACAATTGCCCGGCCGCCGTCAGCTCGATCGGCGTGCGCGAACGGTTGACCAGCGTCAACCCGAGCGCTGCTTCGAGGCTGCGGATCCGGCGGCTGAACGCCGGCTGGGTCACGAAGCGCCGTTCGGCCGCCTGCGAGAAGCTGCGAGTGGCGGCCAGAGCACTGAAGTCCTCGAGCCATTTGCTTTCCAGATTCATCACGTCCTCCCGGGAACGCACCAAAACAGGTCACACGTCTGCCGCGCACGCGGCGTCACACGGGCATTATGCCGAATGTGCATAGGCCAGTGTTTAACAGCATTGGCCCAAAAAATCCCACAAGCCTAGCATTCGCAGCGTTCCGGCATAGACCGGGTCCATATCGAGATGATTTCTATCATGTCCTCCGCTGCATCTTTCCGCACAGAAAACGACCTGCTTGGCGCCCTCGAAGTACCGGCTCAAGCGTATTACGGCATCCAGACCCTGCGAGCGGTGAACAACTTCCGTCTCTCCGGCGTTCCGATTTCGCATTACCCGAAACTGGTTGTAGGTCTGGCGATGGTCAAACAGGCCGCCGCTGACGCCAACCGTGAGTTGGGTCACCTGAGCGAAGCCAAGCACGCTGCCATCAGCGAAGCCTGTGCCCGATTGATCCGCGGTGATTTCCACGAAGAGTTCGTGGTCGACATGATTCAAGGTGGCGCCGGTACTTCCACCAACATGAACGCCAACGAAGTGATCGCCAACATTGCTCTGGAAGCAATGGGTCACCAGAAAGGCGAGTACCAGTACCTGCACCCGAACGACGACGTCAACATGGCGCAGTCGACCAACGATGCTTACCCGACCGCAATCCGCCTGGGTCTGCTGCTGGGTCACGACGCGCTGCTGGCCAGCCTCGACAGCCTGATTCAGGCCTTCGCCGCCAAGGGTGAAGAATTCAACCACGTCCTGAAGATGGGTCGTACCCAACTGCAAGACGCCGTGCCGATGACCTTGGGTCAAGAGTTCCGTGCATTCGCCACCACCATGGGCGAAGACCTGGCCCGTCTGAAGACGCTGGCCCCGGAACTGCTGACTGAAGTGAACCTGGGCGGCACCGCGATCGGCACCGGCATCAACGCCGACCCGCGTTATCAGGCGCTGGCCGTTCAGCGTCTGGCGCTGATCAGCGGTCAACCGCTGGTTCCAGCCGCCGACCTGATCGAAGCCACCTCCGACATGGGCGCGTTCGTGCTGTTCTCCGGCATGCTCAAGCGCACCGCGGTCAAGCTGTCGAAGATCTGCAACGACCTGCGCCTGCTGTCCAGCGGCCCACGTACCGGGATCAACGAAATCAACCTGCCGGCGCGTCAACCAGGCAGCTCGATCATGCCTGGCAAGGTCAACCCGGTGATTCCGGAAGCCGTCAACCAGGTGGCCTTCCAGGTCATCGGTAACGATCTGGCGCTGACCATGGCAGCCGAAGGCGGCCAACTGCAGCTGAACGTGATGGAGCCGCTGATCGCCTTCAAGATCCTCGACTCGATCCGCCTGCTGCAACGCGCCATGGACATGCTGCGCGAGCACTGCATCGTCGGCATCACCGCCAACGAAGCCCGCTGCCGCGAACTGGTCGAACACTCGATCGGTCTGGTCACCGCGCTGAACCCGTACATCGGCTACAAAAACGCCACCCGCATCGCCCGTATCGCCCTTGAAAGCGGCCGTGGCGTGCTGGAACTGGTGCGCGAAGAAGGTCTGCTCGACGAAGCCATGCTCGCCGACATCCTGCGCCCGGAAAACATGATTGCTCCGCGTCTGGTTCCGCTCAAAGCCTGAGCCCGCGCGTAACTTGTAGCACCGCTCACCAGGTCGAGGGACTAGACACCTCTCACCTTTTGAGGGCTTGGGGATGATTCCCCAAGCCCTTTTTTTTAACTTTCTGATCCTGAGACCCGAATGTCTGGGGACTGATCAATGTGGGAGCGAGCCTGCTCGCGAATGTGCCTGTCAGTTGATGCACTGGTTGACTGATCCACCGCTTTCGCGAGCAGACTCGCTCCCACAAAAGAGCAATCCCCGCACAAGCCCGGCGCCGGTAACGCCGGGTGTTTCAAAGCCTCGTTTCGTCGCTTGCACCACGACTGTGCAGACGGGCGCGTCACTGATCGGTATAGTGCCGCCCCTCTTCGCATGAGCGGTCGTCGGTAACGAGGCCACAACCCATGCGAAACCCGAACTAATAACAAACCCGCGATATGGAACCGGGACGAAACCTTCGCCTCACCCGTCGTGCCGTGCGCACACCGGTGTAACACGATGTTTCTTCCATCCAGCATTTGCTCACACAAAAAACAGCGAGGAAAAATCCATGCTCGAAGTCATTAACGACTTCCTCTCAGGGAAAGTACTGATCGTGCTCATTGTCGGGCTCGGTAGCTACTTCACGATTCGCTCGCGTTTCGTTCAATTGCGCCACTTCTTCCACATGTTTGCGGTGTTCCGCGACAGCCTCAAAGGCAGCGCCGGGCAGCTCAGCTCGTTCCAGGCCCTGATGCTCAGCCTTGCCGGCCGTGTCGGTGCAGGCAACATCGCCGGTGTCGGCATCGCCGTGACCCTCGGTGGGCCGGGTGCGGTGTTCTGGATGTGGGTGACCGCACTGGTCGGCATGTCCAGCAGCTTCTTCGAATGTACGCTGGCCCAGGTCTACAAGCGCGCCGATGGCGACGGCCTGTACCGTGGCGGTCCGGCTTACTACATCCAGCACGGCCTGAAACTCAAAGGCATGGCAGTGGTGTTTTCGATCCTGCTGCTTGTCACCTACGGCTTCGCCTTCATCGGCCTGCAGTCCTACACCGTGACCCACTCGCTGCAAAACGCCTTTGCCTTTGACCCGCAACACACCGGTATCGTCCTGGCGGTGCTGCTGGCCATCACCTTCATCGGCGGCATCAAGCGCATTGCCTCGGTGTCCGACCTGCTGGTTCCGGTCAAGACCCTGGCCTATATCGCCGTGACCCTGTACGTGATCGGCACCCAGATCGAACACGTACCGGCCATGCTGGTCACCATCTTCAAGAGCGCCTTCGGTCTCGACCCGGCCTTCGGCGGCCTGCTCGGCAGCGCCATCGTCATGGGTGTGAAGCGCGGCGTGTTCGCCAACGAAGCGGGCCTGGGCAGTGCGCCAAACGTCGCCGCCGTGGCTGCCGTGAAGCACCCGGGCGCCCAAGGTGTGGTCCAGGCGTTCAGCGTGTTCCTCGACACCTTCGTGATCTGCACCTGCACCGCGCTGCTGATCCTGCTGTCGGGCTTCTACACCCCGGGCTTCGAAGGTGACGGCATCGTCCTGACCCAGAACTCGCTGGCCGCGGTGGTCGGTGACTGGGGTCGCATGTTCGTCAGCGTCGCGCTGTCGCTGTTCGTCTTCACCTGCATCCTCTACAACTACTACCTGGGCGAGAACAGCTTGCAGTTCCTCACCCGCAACCGCGCTGCGCTGATGACTTTCCGCGGCCTGGTGCTGGCGCTGGTGGTCTGGGGTTCGATGCAGGACCTGTCGACCGTGTTCGCCTTCGCCGACATCACCATGACCTGCCTGGCCTTCGTCAACCTGGTGGCTTTGGCCATGCTGTTCAAGGTCGGCATGCGCGTGATGCGCGACTACGACGGACAGCGCCGCGCCGGCGTCAAACAGCCCGTGTTCGACTCCAGCAAATTTACCGATCTGGACCTGGACCTGAAGGCCTGGCCGACCAGCCCGCAAGCCGCCGGCAAGACCGAAGTCGAGCCGCAAGGCGTCCCTGCAGCGCAACGCTGACAGGTGAATGACGGGCGCATCCCCTGCGCCCGTCAGTTACAGTGCAATGCATTACCTGTGAGAGCGGGCTTGCTCGCGAAGGCGGTGAATCAGTCAAATATCGTTAGCTGACCCACCGCCTTCGCGAGCAAGCCCGCTCCCACCTGTCATCTCTTGTGGAGACCCTCAGATGATTGCCAATTCCTTCCCCGCCGCCCAACACGTCATGGTGCTCTACACCGGTGGCACCATCGGCATGCAGGCCAGCGCCAATGGCCTGGCCCCGGCGTCCGGTTTCGAAGCCCGCATGCGCGACTACCTGCACAGCCAGCCTGAGTTGGTGGTGCCGCAGTGGCGCTTCCGGGAAATGTCGCCGCTGATCGACAGCGCCAACATGACCCCGGCCTATTGGCAGCAATTGCGTGAAGCGGTGGTCGATGCCGTTGACGTGCAGGGCTGCGACAGTGTGTTGATCCTGCATGGCACCGACACGCTGGCTTACAGCGCCGCCGCGATGAGTTTCCAGTTGCTCGGCCTGCATGCCCGCGTCTGCTTCACCGGCTCCATGCTGCCGGCGGGCGTCACTGACAGCGATGCCTGGGAAAACCTCGGCGGCGCACTGGTTGCCCTCGGCCAGGGCCTGGCGCCGGGCGTGCACCTGTACTTCCACGGCGAACTGCTGGCCCCGACCCGTTGCGCGAAAGTGCGCAGTTTCGGCCGTCATCCATTCAAACGCCTGGAGCGTCAAGGTGGCGGCGTGAAAGCCACGTCGATTCCTGCAGCGTTGAACTACAACCAGCCCAAGCAACTGGCGAATGTCGCAGTGCTGCCGCTGTTCCCCGGCATCAGCGCCGGGATTGTCGACGGCCTGCTCGACGGCGGCATCCAAGGCCTGGTGCTGGAGTGCTACGGCAGCGGCACCGGACCGAGCGACAATCCCGAGTTCCTCGAAAGCCTTGGCCGCGCGCGGGACAACGGTGTGGTGGTGGTCGCGGTCACGCAGTGCCACGAAGGCGGCGTCGAGCTGGATGTTTACGAAGCCGGCAGCCGGTTGCGTGGCGTTGGTGTGCTGTCCGGTGGCGGCATGACCCGCGAGGCGGCGTTCGGCAAGTTGCAGGCGTTGCTGGGTGCAGGCCTGGAATCGGCTGAAGTGCGCCGACTGATCGAACTGGACCTGTGTGGCGAGTTGATCTGACACCACACACTCCCCCTGTGGGAGCGGGCTTGCTCGCGAAGGCGTCAGGTCAGACAGGCTGATGTCGACTGACACGACGCTTTCGCGAGCAAGCCCGCTCCCGCAATGGGATCTGCGTCCGGCATGTAACTTGCTGCGCTCCAGCCATCCCCAGGCTGGAAGATCGTATGCTGCACTCCCACCTCACCACCCTCAATGCCGTCTCGCTGATCCTCAACACCTTCAAGACCGAGGGCCTTTGCGGTGACGCGCTGCTGGCCGGCAGCGGCATCAGTGCCGCGGACCTGAACCGCGCCGACACGCGCATCACCACCAATCAGGAAATGCAGGTCTGCGCCAACGCGGTCGCGCTCAAGCACGACATCGGCCTTGAACTGGGCCGACGCATGCACGTGTCCTGCTACGGCATCCTCGGTTACGCGCTGCTGACCTGTGCCACCTTCGGTGACGCTTTGCGTCTGGCGATTCGTTATCCGGCGCTGTTGGGAACACTTTTCGAACTGAGCCTGGAAGACGATGGCGAGCGCATCTGGTTCGTCGCCGCCGATTACCGCGAGAGCCCGGCGATGGCAGTGTTCAACGCCGAGTTCTGCCTGGTGTCGCTGAAAGTGATTTGCGACGACCTGCTCGGCCATCCCCTGCCCCTGCTCGCCACGCGGTTCGAGCACGCGGCGCCGGATTACCGCGACAGCTACGCCGAACACTTCGACAGCCCGCTGCACTTCGCCGCCCGGGACAACGCGTTCGCCTTCGACCGCTGCTGGCTCGAACAGCCGCTGCCGCTGGCCGACGCCATCACCCATCAGGCCATGGCCGAGCGCTGCCGCAAGCAGAACCTCGAATTTACCGGCCGCCAGGCCTGGCTCGGGCGTATCCGCCAGTTGCTTAGCGCTCAACTGAATGCCGCGCCGGGGCTGGAAGGCCTGGCCCAGCAGATGAAATGCTCGCCGCGCACCCTGCGCCGCCACCTCAAAGACATGGGCAGCAGTTATCAGGAGCTGCTCGACGAACTGCGTTTCGAGCGCGCCAAGCAGATGCTGTGCGAGGATCAGTTGCCGATCTACCGCATCGCCGAGACGCTGGGCTTCAGCGAAACCGCGAGTTTCCGCCACGCGTTCGTACGCTGGAGCGGTGTGGCGCCGAGCCAGTTTCGCCCGCACTGATATCCCACATTGAAAGGCGGGCGCTCAGCGATTTGCTGTCATGCACGGAGTCCTGTGGGAGCGGGCTTGCTCGCGAAGGCGGCGTGTCAGTCGTCATCAATGCATCTGACACACTGTATTCACGAGTAAGCCCGCTGCCACAAGTAACGCATTCCATGCCTTGAATCGAGGCATGGCTGCATTGAAGGAGGGGCGAATTTCGGTCAGATCTTTTGGCCATATCGATCCCCTTTTGGCCTTTCCTGCCGTTCTCCGATTCGCCGCGCGCCGCAACACTGGGGATAACCGAATCAGCCCTGCGGAGAACAACAAATGCTGACGATCTACTCAGACGATCACCACCTGCACCATGGCCGCTGCGAACTCATCGACGGCCAGCTCAAGCCATGTTTCGAAATGCCCTCGCGCGCCGACCACGTGCTGCAGCGGGTCAGAAACCAGAACCTCGGCGCAGTCGAAGCGCCGAAGGATTTCGGCCTGGAGCCGATCGCACGGATCCATAGCCGCGACTACCTCGATTTCTTCAAGGGTGCGTGGCAGCGCTGGACCGAATTCAACACCGACGGCGACCTCCTGCCGTACACCTGGCCGGCACGTACGCTGCGGCAGATCAAACCGACCAGCCTGCACGGCGAGCTTGGCTATTACAGCTTCGACGGCGGTGCACCGATCACCGCCGGCACCTGGCAGGCGGCGTACAGCGCAGCGCAAGTGGCATTGACCGCCCAAGCGAAAATCCAGCGTGGCGCACGCAGTGCCTTCGCCCTGTGCCGTCCACCGGGACACCATGCCGCCAGCGATTTGATGGGCGGTTATTGCTACCTCAACAATGCCGCCATCGCCGCTCAGGCCTTCCTCGATCAGGGCCACAAAAAGATCGCGATCCTCGACGTCGACTACCACCATGGCAACGGCACGCAGTCGATTTTCTACGAGCGCAGTGATGTGCTGTTCACCTCGATCCACGGCCACCCGGAAGCAGAATTCCCATTCTTCCTTGGCTATGACGATGAGCGCGGCGAAGGCGCCGGTGAGGGCTTCAACTTCAACTACCCGCTGCCTGCCGGCTCCGGCTGGGACGTGTGGAGTGCGGCGCTGGAGCAGGCCTGCAACGAAATCGACAGCTACGGCGCCGACATCATTGTCGTGTCGCTGGGCGTCGACACGTTCAAGGACGATCCGATCTCGCAATTCAAACTCGACAGCCCGGATTATCTGGCCATGGGCAAGCGCATTGCCGCGCTTGGCAAACCAACCCTGTTCGTCATGGAAGGCGGTTACGCGGTGGAAGAAATCGGCATCAACGCGGTGAACGTGCTGGAAGGGTTTGAACAATGAACCGCTTCAAGCAATTGATCGCGCCAGCCCTGTGCGCGGCGCTGCTGAGCAGCGCTGCCCACGCCGAAGAACGCACCTTGCGCGTCTACAACTGGTTCGACTACATCACGCCCAAGGCGCTGGAAGACTTCAAGGCACAGAACACCCAGACCAAACTGGTCTACGACATCTTCGACACCAACGAAGCCCTGGAAGCCAAGCTGCTGACCGGCAACTCCGGCTATGACGTGGTGGTACCGTCCAACGTGTTCCTCGCCAAGCAGATCGAAGCCGGGGTGTTCCAGCCATTGGATCGCAGCAAGTTGCCGAACTGGAACCACCTCGATCCGAAACTGATGAAGCTGATCGAAGCCAACGACCCGGGCAACCAGTTCGCCGTGCCGTACATGTACGGCACCATTCTGATCGGCTTCAACCCGGCAAAGGTCAAGGCCGCGCTGGGTGACAACGCACCGGTGGACAGCTGGGACCTGATCTTCAAGGAAGAGAACATCAGCAAGCTCAAGCAGTGCGGTGTCGCCCTGCTCGACTCGCCGTCGGAGATTCTGCCGCTGGCCCTGCAACACCTGGGCCTGGACCCCAACAGCAAAAACCCGGCGGACTACGCAAAAGCCGAAGCGCTGCTGATGAAGATCCGCCCGTACATCACCTACTTCCACTCCTCCAAGTACATGGCCGATATCGCCAACGGTGACATCTGCGTCGCGGTCGGCTATTCCGGCAGCTTCTCGCAGGCGGCCAACCGCGCCAAAGAAGCGAAGAACGGCGTGGTGGTCGACATGCGCCTGCCCAAGGAAGGCGCGCCGATCTGGTTCGACATGCTCGCGATTCCCAAGGGTGCGAAGAACACCGAGGACGCCTACACCTTTATCAACTACTTGCTGCAACCGGCAGTGATTGCCCCGGTCAGCGACTTCGTCGGCTACCCGAACCCGAACAAGGACGCCACCGGGCTGGTCGATCCGGCGATCCGCAACAACCCCAATCTGTACCCGACCGACGCGGCGATGAATACGCTGTACACCCTGCAACCATTGCCCCGCGATGCCGAGCGGGCGCGAACCCGGGCCTGGACCAAAATCAAGTCCGGCACCTGAGCCGCATCACTTTCCCGCCGTCACCTGGACCTGCGCCTGCGCAGGTCTTTTTTTGCCTGCGATATCTATCTACCACCCAGAGCCCTCTGCCCGTCACTACCTTGCAACGGATCGCCCACCGCACCCGCCACGGTGCCTGTTGCTCCCACAAAGGATGTGACCATGTCAGAAACTTCCAGCCCCCCTGCCGAACCCGTGCTGTCCAACGCTCAGGATGCCCTGCTCACCCAACTGGTCGCCGGTCCCTCAATCAGGGAAGTCGCCACCCGCGCCCTGCAACCAGCGCTGAAAGCGCTGTACCCGCAATTGCAGATCGACCCCCGACTGGCGATGGTGATAACACCGCGATGGACCTTGCGCGACCAGCGCGTCGTGCCCGGGCCCACGCATGTCGAATCGCTGACCGACGCCCTGGTACACCATGGTGTTGCCAATACCCCGGTGACCTACCTGGATGGCGAGCACTACCTCACCTTGCAACCACTGGACGAGAGGCCGGTGCAACTGCCGGTCAACATCGAAGCCATCGCCAGGCTGCTCAACGAAATCGCGCCGCTGCTGTTTATCGCGTTCCAGGAACAGCAGGTCGAGTACTGGAACCAGTTCACCCGCGCCTCGTCCCCGCGCTGGCAAGAGTTGGCCCAGTCCCTGCGCGATCTGTGGAACGTCGAAACCAATCCTGAGTGGGACGACGACCAGCGCGCCATGGCCCGAGGTCTCTTCACTGATCCGCAGAAAAGTACCCGCAGCGCCAATGACCGCTATCAGTCGCGCGCCTGCCTGATCGATCTGGACACCACGCATAACGGGACTTCGAAACACATCGACGTGCTCGACATGGCGGTACTGGTCGGCAGCCTCGGCAGCCGCACGCTGATACTCACGCACACCCTCATTCACGGCTTTCAGGCCTTCGACTCGCTGCAGGAACTGGGGGCGTCACTGCAGGCGCAGATCGACGGACCTCCGCCTGCGACTCTGCTATGGCGGCTGATCGAACCGGATGGCAACTACTTCGATCACCTGGCCTGCAATCTGATTGCGCTGCAGGCCGAAGCGATTGGCGCACTGGCCACGCAGCCCGCAGCGACGAACCTGGCACCGCACATCAGCCGCACCACCAACGAGCTCGACCCGACAGACAGACAATCCTCCTCACGCTTCAACCAGGTCGAGCAGGCATTGCCGCAGTGGATGCTCGACGCCTCGCCCAGCGACTTGACTGCCTACAGCCGTCACCTGATGGATCTTGCGCAGGTGCAAAGCCAGAACGCCGAGCAATCCTTTGACGACGGCATCAAACCGATCCGCGAATATGCGCTGGAGCAACTGCACGCGGCCATGCTTCAGGAGCACGCGGATGCCGCACAACTGAACCTGGCCGATATTCAGATCGTGGTCGAGAGCGTGGTGGTCTGGGGCAGTTATACGCCGTTGCTGGAGCCCGAGCGCAACACCTTCAGCCTGGCCGACCTGGCGCTGCAAAACCTGATCGCGCTGCCGCTGGGCAACAAGACCGTGCGCAGTATCGGCAGCACCGTGGTGCCGGTGTGGATGACGGCCAATTACCTGCAGGCGTTGATCGTCAGCGTCGACATCGGTCAGCACTATCCCGCGCTGATCAAACGCACGCTGCACGATGATCCGCTGGAAAGCCTGCGGCGGCAGAACCTGTTTACCAGTCGGCTGCGTGTCGAATTGCCGTTGCTGGCCCTGCAGCAGAAAATCCGCGCGCAGGCCGGGATTGACGCGTTGGGCTATCGCTATGTCGCAGCCGCGGTTCAGGTCCTCGATGCCAACCGTTGGGTGGACGGTCAGGAGATCGTCATTCGGCCGCTGGCCTTCAATCCCTCGTGGCGCCCGGGCACAACCACGGACGAAGTCGTCAACATGTTCGTGATTGGTCCACGGCAGATGGACAAGGGACCGTGCCTGCTTTACCGGCCACTGCTCGATCACTCGTTGGCCCAATACCCGTCGCCGGCCAACCTGGTGTATGCCATCAAACACTCTCCGAAACTGCGCCAATCGGTACTCGCCTGGTTGCCGGACCGTGTGCGGGCCAATTACGCCAACTACGTGTTCAGCGACGATCGGCCGTCGGTATGGACACTTTCACAATTGCTCGCCGATCCACTGACCTCCCTGCAAATGAGCGGCACACTGGCGTTGGGTACTCGGGTCGGCGCCGAGGATTACCTGACATCCCTGTTCAAGGCCAGCGTCAGCGCCATGGTCGAACTGGCCGATCGGCAATCGCTGTCCAATGCCGAAAGTCGCTGGGAAAGCTTCAAGCGCACCGGCTGGTTGCTCCTCAACACGGCGCTGCCCTTTCTCGGTCGAACAGTCGGCACGGCCGCCTGGATCTGGCAGGTCCTGGACGATCTGCAACAAACCCTGGATGCCGCCGAAACCGGCGACACCGGGCAACAGAAAACCGCGATGACCGACCTGTTGCTGACCCTGTCCATGGTCCTCGCGCATCACGCCAGCACGCGCAACTCGCCGTCCCGCCACATGGCTGAAAAAGCGCCGGCGCCCCTTGCAGTCGAAACCAAGGAGCCCGCGCCACAGCCGTTGGTGAACATCGTTCAACGGCCTGATGTGATCGGCGAGCCCCCAGCGCGGCACCCGGTGGCGTTGCTGACCGACGCCGCCCTGAGCCTGGCCAAGACACTCGATCGCTTCGCGATCACTCGCCCCGAATCACTCATCCCGCCAGCCAGCGAAACCGGACCTTATCGCCACTTGTATCGCCAGGGCACCCGTTATTACGCGCAGGTGGCTGAACGCTGGTTCGAGGTGACGGTCGGGGACGAGAGCGAAGTATCGATCTTCGACTCACGCGAGCAACCAGGACGCGAAGGACCTGCATTGATCGGCAATCGGCGCGGCGAATGGTTCGTCGATACGCGCCTGCGCCTGCGTGGCGGCGGTCTGTCGAGTCGACGCAAAGCCAAAAAACAGAAAAACCTCGAGCACATTGCCGAGCTCAGGAAACAACTGGCCGAATTCGATACCGAGCGCGAGCAGGCACGCAAAGAGCTGACAGCTGCGCACATCGCCATGAGGGCGGCCACCGACGACACCCGGCCTGCCGAACAAGCGAAGTTTCTCGAGGCGCTGGAGCGCCGCACCAGGGAATACGTCATCCCCATCGACCAGCTCAAATCGCTGAATCTGCTGGAGGCGGTTCCCAACTATCGCAGCGCCATGACCGAGATGCTCGGGACCCAGTTGTTTTTCAACCAGACCTGGCTCGATCAACGCAATCCCGCCTTCACTCAAACCCTCAAGGACACCCTGGTGCTGCTTGACGCTGAAGAGACGGCTGAAGGTCCCGGTGATCCTGCGACCTACCGCCAAATGTTCGATCTGACCGAGGAAGTGATCAACAAAGTCGAATTTGCTCAGTCGCGTTTTCAGGAAATGAGCCGACTGGGCAAAAGTGCCGCCGAAATCGCCAATACCTACCGTGCAAAATTGCCCGTGTTCAGCCTCAACGATCTCAAGGCACTGCAGGTTTCGCTGGGGCGCGATATCTGCCTGAAAGAGCAGGCCTCTGCTGCGCTGAGTCAGGCCAAGGGCGAGCTGGTTCACCTGCTCGAAACGGCCGACCTGATCATCCAGACCTCGCAGGAACTGATGCTCGAACACCCGAACCTGGATGCCAACGAGCGAATCGAGGGCCTCAATGACATGCTCGAACAGTTTGCCGCCATCGACCAGACGCTCGAAGACTTCAGTCTCAACCATCAGGAGGTACTCCTCGATCAGCCGTTCGGACACTTGCGATCACGCATCAGTGAATTCCAGCAGCAAACCGAAGAACACCTGGCGAACCTGCTGCTCGAACACCGGCCGGTGGAACCTCGCCCCGGCCCCTCGAGGTCCGCACCACCGTCACGCAAACGAGTGATCAAAACCCGCTTCAAGGGCACGGTGGTCGGTGAATTACGCCCAACGGCACCGGGGCAGCCGACTCTGCTGGACGTCAAAGCACCGTTGACCGGCAACGTGATCGCCACCTTTCATGAGAAAACCCCCGGCGTCTGGCTCGAGCGTGTTCAACCTCGACGTCGCCGCCCGAGCGCTCCGGCCCCGGACCTCGCGACCCAGATCACTCAAGGGCAGACGCTGCTCGACGGCGTGGAAAGCTTCGTGCGGAAAACCGAAGCGCATGCAAAAAAGCCCGGTCGTATCCCGGTGGAGATCGAGGAATTGTTCCAGCACAGGGCCGAGCAACTCGATGAGAGCGCCAGGAGCCTGGAGCAGGCCCGGCTGCGAGCGAACAGCATCGAGGAGCCTCCAGCGCTGATCGCGCAATTGCAGGAGGCGCGAAATCGTTTGTACGCCGAGGGCTACCGGGTACGGGTCGAGATGATCAAGCAACAGCCGCCCACTGCCGCCCGTGTCGAATGGCTATTGAGCAAGGATGAAATCGAGATTGTGGCGGGCGCTGATCGACGCCGCCTCAAAGGGCCGCGTCGGGATTACCTGCAGGAATACGAAATTCGCGAGCGGCGCACCGGGAAGACCTTGTGGTACGCCCACTTCCATTACGCCAGCCTCGACGCACCAGTCGATGCGTTCACCGCCGCCCACTTGAAACTGCAGGATCAACGACTGACCGGCACCTTCGATCTGAATGCCGCCAGCAGCAGCCCACAAGTGATCGCCATCTATCGCAGCGCAATCAGCCCACAGCTGGCGCGCTCGCTGTTTTTCTCATAAGCCCCGAACGTCAAAAAGGAAAATGACGATGACCGAGCACTCAGATGACACCGAAACCCAGGCTTTGCTGCAAAAGAGCCAGATCGTCCATCAGACCAGTCGTGGACCGACGATCGATGAAGTTGCCGCCAGCATACTGCGCCGGGCGCTGAAGCAGCTGTATCCGCACAAGGACATCGACCCTGACCAGGCGATGATCGGCACACCGCACTGGCAATGGCTCGACGGCGAGCCGGCCGCTCTGCCCACTCGGTTTGAATCGCTGACCCAGGCGCTGATCCGGCAATTTTTCAACAGCTCCCACGCCAACTACCTTGAGGGCCAACACTTTCTCACCTTGAATCCCCAGGCCTCGCCCGTGGTGCATCTGGACATCGATATCGAAGCCATTGCCGCGTTGCTGAACGACTACGCGCCTCTGCTGTTCATGGCCTTTGCAGAGCACCAACTGGGTTACTGGAACAGCACCCGGCACCAGATGCCGCACTGGCAGGAGCTATCCGATGCACTGCGCAAGGCGCTGAACGTTCGCAGCGCGCACGGCTGGGACGATGAACAGTGCCGAATCGCCCGGGCAGTCTCGCTGCACCCCGACAAGCAGGAGCGCCGCAACCATGACCAGACACTCTCGGCCATCCAGGTCTGCCTGATCGACATTGACGCTGTCGACGCCCAAGGCCACCGCCAGCACCTGACTCTGGGCGGGGTCGCCGTACTGACCGGCCGCTATGGGCTGCGTAATGTGGTGATGATGTACACCGTAGAAGACGGTTATGAATCGTTCGACTCCCTGGAGCAGTTGGGCGCGTCGTTGCCGCAACGTATCGACTTGCAGCCAGACGGACAGAACCTGCAGTGGCAATTGTTCGAACCGGCGGGGAATTTTTTCGACCACATGGCCTGGGCACTGATCGCCAATCAGCTCGATGCCATCCGGGCGATCACCCAGCAAAGTCTCGACACCGATGCCGAGGACGGCAGCAACTTCCCGCCGCTGATCGAGCAAGCCAGTGAGTCGCAGAAAAAAGCCCTGATTGGCCTGGACGATTCAATCCCCGAATGGCTGATCGGCGCTACGGCGTCCGACCTTGATCAGTACAGTCAATCGATCAACGCGCTGGGTCTGCTGTACCGCCAGGCAGACCCGGCACTGAAACCGGTTCTACCGATCAACACCTATGCACAGAAGCGTATGCGTGAAGCGATCATCGCTGATCAGGCGACGGCTGCCGGATTGCCACTGGACCGCCTGCATATCAACATCACCAACAGCTTCGAATCCGGCGGCTTGACCCTGCCCAACCCGCATGACACCCATACCGAAACCCTGGGTGAGTACGCCTTGCAGAACAGCGCGCCGTATCGGGCCTCGCTGCAATTCAGCCCGCCACAAGCGCTGCCGTCATGGCTGACCGTCGCCTATCTGACGAAGATGGCAAGCCAGGTCAACATCGGTGAGGTGTACCCCGAACTGATCAAGAACAGCCTGATCGACGACCCGCTCCAGGCCCCTTTGCAACAACGTTTTTACATCAGTCAACTGCGTGCGCTACTGCCGTTGATTGCACTGGAGTGCAAGCTCCGTCGCCTCGGTGGTGTGGATGAACAAGGCTATCGCCGTGTCCTCGATTGGCTGAAACCGGCACCCGCTCAGCCGCCAACCGTGGTCATTCGTCCGCTGACCTTCGTCCATGCCGGGGAAACCCAGGGCGACACGGTCACCAACATGTTCATCATTGCCGCGCATCGGCCAGACGCAGGGCCATGCCTGTTGTATCGCCCGTTACTTGATCAGCCGTTGCTGCAATTCCCTTCCGCGCAAAACCTGCTGTACGCCTTGCATCAGCCAGGCGAACTGAGGGATTCGGTGCTGGCCTGGCTGCCAGACTCGGACACCAGTTTCAAATATGCCCAATACACCTTCCCCACTGGCCTGCCCAGCCCATGGCTGGGCGCGCAATTACTTTCCGAACCCTGGACTTCAGTGAACTGGGCCGGGCCGGTCAGGCTCTCCTCCAGAACGCTGAGCGGCGATGTGTTCCCGGTCCTGTTCAAGACCCATGCGCTGGCGATGGCCGAACTCGCTGACCGCCAGTCGCTGTCCAACGCGCAACGTCGCTGGACCTTGTTGCGTGATAGCGGCTGGGCGCTGTTCAACGTTGCCGCGAATTTCCTCTGCGGCCCGGCAGGCGCGGCGATCTGGGTCTGGCAAAGCATCAGTGAGGTCGACCAGGTGGTGGACGCCCATCAACGTGGGGATACGCGGGCTCAGTGGGGCGCCGTTGCCGACATGCTGCTGAACCTGGGGATGATCCTCGCCCATCATGCCGCCGTACGCCGCAAAACCGGCTCCCGCACGGTGCCGCGCGATGACAGGGAATTGTTGCCCCCACCCCCGCTGCCCCCGGTGATAAAGCCTGCACTGCCCAAGGTCACCCACCTCCCGACCTTGTTGCGCGACGAGTTGCCCTCCAGCCACTACACCTCGCTCGAGGCCAGCGGCTCGGTGCCTCGTCGCTCGCCTGCGGCATTGACCACGTTTCTGAACAGCCTGGCCGTACCGGCCCCGGATCTCACCGCAACGGCCATCGAAACCCTGCTGCGCGACAAGGCCAGCTTGTATCGCCTCGATTCCCGGACCTATGCGCAGGTAGGCGAACGCTGGTTTGAAGTGACGGAAAACGATGACCAGCAGGTCCAGATCGTCTATCCCGACGCGCCCTCGAAAACCGGGCCGTTATTGATTCACAACGCGCAGGGCCAGTGGTTCGTGGACACGCGCTTGCGCCTGCGCGGCGGTGCTGGCGGCACCAGCCTGCAAAGCCAGCTCAAGGCTCAGCGCAAGGAAAAGGAACTGCAAAGGCAACAACTGGGCACCGCTCTGCAGACATTCAGAAGCCGGGAAGCGGCCGGCCATGCCGAGCTGGAGAAAGCCCAGAAAGCCTTGCTCGGCAACACCGGGCATGCCTACGAAGAGGCAACCCGACGCTACCTCGAACAGGTCGAAAAGCAGATCGACGATTACCACGAGGCCTTGAAAACGCTTGGGCGGTGGCGCCTCAAGGGTGGGAGCGACGGCTATTTCATTGAGCTGCAACGCATGACCACGTTGCTGCAAAAAAACCTCAGCCTGTGGTTCGTCCTCAAACGGAACGCGTATTCGATACTGACCCGCAACCTGGCAGATAACCGCGTGATCGAATCAGAGCCGGCCCGGCACAGTTACGTCGAAGAAGTGCGCCAGGCCCTGGCCTTGAGCCAGGACATGATCGAGCGCCTGCAACTGTCGCAGACCTCGCTGGAGCCCCTCGACGCTAGCGGCAGCGCGGGCATGACCACCGCGCAGCGCTTGCGAAACCTGCTCCCGACATTCACCCCGTGGGACTTGAAATCCAATGCCATCGGCATGTCCCATGAGGTGTGCATGCGCGACACCGCCACCGAGGCGGCCCGCGAAGCGACCGGCCTGTTGATTATCGAAGCGGCAACCGCCACCCATCGGCATGCCGCCCTGATCAGAAGACCTGAAAACGCCGAATCCGCCGCTCAGCGCATCGATTGGCTGAGTCGGCTGCTCGATATCTATGTCGATGCCGACCAGCGTCTTGGCGACTTGCCAGGCGAACATCCCGGCATGGTCGAACCGGACGAACTGGCGCGGATAAGCGCCTTGATCGGCGAATTCAGGCAGCGCGCCCAGGAGCAGTTGAGCGACCTGCTGCCGGGAACCGGCACCAGCACCCCGCCGCCCGCCGCCAAACCCGCCGTTGCCGGGCCTTCCCGACTGGTTGCCAAGGTCACCAAGAGCCGGCCACGCGACCCTGCGCCCGGCAAACCTTCGACCGCCGCTGAGTCGCCCCTGGAAGAAATGCTTCCCGTCAGACCCAAACCCTCGCCAGCGATGCAACTGGACGACATCGACATCATTGCCAACGCCCTGACGCAAAACGAGGACGTGCATGGATTCATTGAGCGAACCCGTCGCGACGCACTGAGGCCCAACCGGATTCCGGCGGACATGCAGGACCTGTTCGACCATCAGGCCCGCCGACTGGAGCAAAGCGCGATCAGTGTCGAGCAGGCCCGGGCGCGCTTGCTCGCCTCAGGCGGGACGCGACTTCCGGTGGGCGACCTGAGCGCCGAACTCAACAGCGCCGCCGTCCGCCTGCGCGCTCAAGGTGTCGCGGTGCGGGCCAGCCTGCTCAAGCAACGCCAGCCTCGACAGGCCTATGTGCAATGGCTGCTGGACAATCACCAGGTACGGATCGTCAGAAACGCCCAAGGCCGGATCAAGACCCAAAAGCGCAAGGATTACTTCCAGGAATATCAGGTGCTCGACATCACTGAGCAGGACCAACCGCTGTGGGTGGCACACTTTCACTATGACTCGCCTGAAGCACCGCCGGAGCAGTTCACGGCGGCGCACCTGAAGATCGCCGATGCACACCTCAAGAGCCTGAACGCAGAACGGCGTCAGGCCCTGACCAGCCTGACGCCGCTCGACTATGTACTGCGCCGGATTGGCGACCCGAGCCCGTTCCTGCAACTGGAAGCGCGACCTTGACCGGCGTCCGCTTCAGCGGTTGTGCCATACCGTACGCAATCGTTTGAGGGCCGCCTCGATCTCACGTTCAGGCACCGCAGCAAAACCCAGCACCAGACCGGCTCGTTGATCGACCGGGGTGCTGGAGTCCGGTAACCAATAGCTGCTCAACCCGTTGATCTCGACGTCGACGCTACGCGCCAGATCGATCAGTTCGGTTTCGCGCGCCACGCTCTCGACCGGCACGGTCAGGTGCAGCCCGGCGGCGACACCGGGCAACGGGCCGACGCCCGCAATAGCCTGCGGCCAGCCATCGAGCAAAACATTACGCCGACTCAGCGCCGCGCGGCGCATGCGGCGGATGTGCCGCTGGAAGTGCCCGGCGGCCATGAACTCGGCCATCACCGCCTGGGTGCTGACTTCGGAATGGCGCACATCCACCGCGCGTCGCTGGGCAAAGGCATCGACCAACCCTGGCGGCAGCACCAGATACCCCAAGCGCAACGCCGGGAACGCGACCTTGCCGAACGTGCCGACATACAGCACCCGCCCCTGTCGATCGAGCGCGGCCAACGGCGCCAGCGGAGCCCCGCTGTAGCGGTACTCGCCATCGTAATCATCCTCGACGATCCAACCTTGCGTGCGCTCGGCCCACGCCAGCAGTTCGAGCCGCCGCGCCAGACTCATCACCACCCCCGTGGGGTACTGGTGGGAAGGCGTGACATAGGTCAGACGGCAATCGGCAAGTCCCGCCAATTGCTGGCAGTCGATGCCCTCACTGTCCACCGCCACCCCGTGCAACCGGGCACCGGCCACGGCGAAGGCATGACCGGCCGCGCGGTAGCCTGGATTCTCGATTGCTACGCCGTCCCCCGGCTCCACCAGCAACTGTGCACAAAGGCTGATCCCCTGCTGCGCGCCGCTGGTGATCACAATTTGCTCAGCCGTGCACTGCATGCCACGGGAGCTGCGCAAATAGGCCGCGATCATCCCGCGCAACCGTGCATCGCCGGCCGGGTCGCCATAACACAGCTGCTGCAAATCCGGTTTGCGCCAAAAAGCCGCATTCAGCTTGGCCCAGACGTCGAAAGGGAACAGATCGAAGGCCGGCACACCGACCCGAAAAGCCCGCGGCGGACCACTGGGAGGATGCGCCAAATGATTGTTTTTGACTCGAGTCAGCGGGTCGCTGTGGATAACTTTGCTGGATGGATCCACAGGTAAATCCAGCCAATTTGTGGATAAGGCTGTGGGTAAGCCTGTTGAAAACCCTGTGGATACTTTTGTGGATAGTTTTTTCGCCGGCAACACCGTTTGCGGCAATTGCGCAACGTAAGTGCCATCACCCACCCGCCCTTCAATGAACCCTTCGGCGTACAACTGATCGTAGGCGCGCACCACGCTGTTGCGCGAGATGGCCAGCGCCGCCGCCAGATCGCGACTGGCCGGCAACCGCGTACCGCTGGCCAGACGCCCGTCCAGCACACGCAGCCGCAGCGCTTGATACAACTGGCGACTCAAGCCCTGACGGCGGTCGAGTTCGATTCCCGCCGGATTGAACGGCATGGACAGCGTGGGCGATTCGGGCATGGCAATGGACCTATGAAATTGGTCATCAATGGCTCTTACAACAAACCAATAGCCTGCCTAGGATGCAGGCATTCGCCAAGGAAAATATCTCCATGTACACGCCGCGCGCCTTTGCCATCGATGAGCTGTCCCAACTGCACGAGTTGATCCTCGCCACCCGCCTCGCCATCCTCGTGACACACGGTGAAAGTGGTCTGCAAGCCAGCCATGTGCCAGTGCTGTTGCATTGCGAACAAGGCGAGTACGGCACGCTGTACGGACACTTGGCCAAGGCCAATCCACAGTGGAAAGATCTACGCGACGGCGCCGAAGCCCTGTTGATTTTTGCCGGCCCGGACGCCTACGTCAGCCCGGGCTTTTACCCCAGCAAGGCCGAACACGGCAAAGTCGTGCCGACCTGGAACTACGTCGCCGTGCACGCCTACGGCCACGCCGAAACCTTCAGCGATGGCGGTCGTCTGCTCGATATCGTCAGTACCCTCACCGACCGCCACGAAGCCGGCCGCGCAAAGCCCTGGTCAGTCGACGACGCCCCTGCCGACTATATCGACGGCATGCTCAAGGCCATCGTCGGTTTTGCCATTCCCATCGACCGCCTCGAAGGCAAGCGCAAGCTCAGTCAGAACCGCAGCGCCGAAGACATCGCCGGCGTGCGCGACGCTCTGGCCGCCAGTCCCGAAATCAATGATCAAACCCTCGCCCAATTGATGCGCTAAGGAAATCACCATGAGTCAGATCGACATCCGCCAGGTCAGCGCCGCCGACCACGCCGCATGGCTGCCGCTGTGGCAGGCCTACCTGGGTTTCTACAACAGCGAACTGCCGGACGCGGTGACCGACAGCACCTGGCAGCGCTTTCTCGACCCGAGCGAACCGACCCACGCGGCCTTGGCCTGGGCCGATGGCAAAGCAGTAGGCATGGTGCATTACATCTATCATCGCTCGAACTGGAGCATCGAAAACTCCTGCTACTTGCAGGATTTGCTGGTGGCTGCGCAAACCCGTGGTACCGGCGTGGGCCGTCTGCTGATCGAACACGTTTACGCTACGGCCAAGGCTGACGGCTGCTGCAAAGTGCATTGGCTGACCCACGAAACCAATGCCACTGCGATCCAGCTCTACGAGCGCATCGCCGAGCGCCCGGGATTCATCCAGTTTCGCAAAGCCATTTAAGGAGCCACGTACATGACCACTTCACTTGCCGACTGGAAAGGCGTGCCCGCCCCCACCGCCATCTTGCTCGAAGGCCGCTTCATTCGTCTGGAAAGACTCGACCCGGCACGCCATGGCGACCAACTGTTCGCCGCACTCGAAGGTCCCGGTGCCGATCCGAAACTCTGGGATTACTTGCCTTATGGCCCGTTCCCGCAACGCAGTGCCTTCAACGATTGGCTGAACAACCACGCCGCCAGCAGTGACCCGTATTTCTTCAGCGTCATCGACCGTACCACCGGTCAGGTGCAAGGCATCCTCAGCCTGATGTCGATCGTCCCGGCGCAAGGCCGCATCGAAATCGGCCACGTCACCTTCGGCGCGCCGATGCAGCGCTCACCGAAAAGCACCGAGGCGGTGTACCTGCTTGCCAAGTACGCCTTCGAACTGGGCTACCGGCGCCTGGAGTGGAAATGCAACAACGGCAATGCCCGCTCCAAATATGCCGCCGAGCGTCTGGGCTTCAGCTTCGAAGGCGTGTTCCGCCAGCACATGGTGGTCAAGGGCCAGAACCGCGATACCGCGTGGTACTCGATTCTGGATTCGGAGTGGCCGGCGATAGCGCCGGGGTTCGAGCAATGGCTGAGCGATGAGAACCAGACGCCGACGGGGCAGGTGAAAGGGTTGGTCGAATGCCGTTCCTGAGTGTTTAAAGCAAACAGCCAGCAAACCTTCGCCGTGGGCTGATCGGGCAGTGGCTGATGGGTTTCTGATCATTACCAGCGGCTAGCGGCAGCACAACTTGTAGGAAAGGGCGACAGACCGGCAGGATGCAATCGGTACTTCTGCGCCGGGCTGCCCTTTTCCGCCGATCAAACCGACGTAGCCCGCAGCACCGTGCGATCCAGCTGACATCGGCGTCTGCCGGCGCCAACTTAGAGTTTGGCCTCCTTCCACCCGAGGCTGAACTCGATGCCCGTTCAATTCCACTATCGACCCAAACACCTGACACTGGCCATTGCCCTGGCACTGGGATGTGCTGATCTGTCCATGGCCCAAGAGGCACCGCTCGACTTTCAAGACACCTCGTCCGCCCCCCCAAAAACACTCAAATCACAGATCGATACCTTCGCCAGTCATCCAGATACCGTTCAACTCAAGGTCAACAAGGCTTACAAGGCGCAGGATGGCGTGGCTCTGGCGCTCGACGGGCGCAATGACCTCGTCACCGTTCAAGCCCGAGGCAGTTTCGCCGGCCTGATTGACGGAGGCGACGGTGACAACCTGCTGCAACTCGACGCAGACAAGAAAGGGACGCTGGGTGAAACCCGTAACTTCAGCGCACTGGAGGTCAGGCGCGGGAGCTGGATACGCAGTGGGCCGGGAGACTTCAGCCTCGGTGTACTGGTTCATCCGAAGGCCTTGCTGGTCAATGACGGGCATATTCTTGGCACGGCAATGACCGAGGGCATCTTGATCAACAAAGGTGCAATCAGCGGCGGCGCTACTGTCCAGTCAGGAGGCGACCTGACCAACCAGGGCCTCATTGACGGCGTTGTGAATGTTCAGGAGAACGGTCACTTTGCCGGCAGTGGCGCGGTGAACCATCTGAACGTGGACGGACGCATGAGCGTCGACGATGTGTACGGCGCGCCCAACGTCTCGGGAGACCTGAGCCTTTCTCGCACCGCCGTACTGGCTTATGCCGTGGATGCCTCCGGCAATAGCCCGACCGTCTTCGTCAAAGGCACTGCCCATCTGGGCGACGCCACCCTGAAACTGGTGACCACCGGCGATTATCCGCAAAGCAGCCAGCACACCATTCTTGAGGCGGGAAAGGTTGAGGGACAGTTCGGCACTGTCGAAAACGATCTGGCGTTCATGACTCCCACGCTGCATTACGAAGCACAACGCGTAGGTCTGCTGTACGCCCGTAACGACATACCACTTGAAAGCCTCGCGACCACGGAGAATAGCCAGGCGCTCGCTCAAAGCATCGACGAACCCTCCTCCTCACCTCAGCAACCTCAGCAACCTCAGCAACCTCAGCAACCTCAGCAACCTCAGCAACCTCAGCAACCTCAGCAACCTCAGCAACCTCAGCAACCTCAGCAACCTCAGCAACCTCAAAAGCCTGAGCCCTCTGGCGAGTCTGCGAAAGCCATTGGTTCTTCCGTTGCTCCCAGCATGGCTGTCACTGCCCTGCTGGGTGCCGACAAGCCAACAGCTAACATGGCACTGGAACAGTTGGCCGCCGGCAGCAACGCCAACCTCGCCAAAGCCACATTGAGCAGCGTCAGTCCGGTCAGCGCCAGCATGCTCTCGGCGATGCACCAGCTGGACAAACGCACGCCTGCGCAGGGGACGGGAAATGCGCCGCGCCTGGCGGCGGGCGATGGCGGATCCGCACGGGTCTGGCTGCAAGCGCTGGGGCATGGCGGCAAGGTCGACCGTGACGTCGACAGTGCGTTGAAACACTCCACACAAGGCCTGATCCTGGGTGCCGACTGGCAACTCGCCGAGCAATGGCATGTCGGCCTGATGGGCGCAAAAGCGCAAACCCGCTTCGATGCCCGGCAGTTCGATGGCGATCTCGACAGCTGGCACCTCGGCGCCTACGCCCTGCGCCAGGATGGACCATTCGCCCTGCGGTTGGGCGCTTCTTATGGCAGACACGATGGCAGCGGCAAACGTCATGTCGACTTCAATGGTTTCAGCGACCGGCTCAAGAGTAACTACGCCGCCAATACCCAGCAGCTGTTTGCCGAAGTCGGCTACAACCTGGGCCGTGGCAACGTCAGCATCGAACCGTTCGCCAGCGTTGGTTATCAGCGTTACCAGCGAGACGGATACACCGAAAAAGGTGGCGATGCGGCGCTGAGCGTTGAGGGGCAGACCCGAGCGAACCCAAGCAGCACCGTTGGCCTGCGTCTGGCGAAAACCAGTCAGCTGTCCAATGGCATGCAACTCACGCCGCGTCTCAGCGCCAGCGTGAAGCACACCTACGGCAAGCTCGACAACGACACGCGTCAGCAATTGGTGAGGGGCGGGAAAAGCTTTGAGGTGACCGGTGCCGAGATGGATCGCAACAGCGCACTGCTCAATGCCGGTCTCGACCTCAGCCTGTCCGCGCGCAATACCCTGGGCGTCGGCATCACTGGCGAGGCCGGCAGCGACAGCCGCAGCTACGGCGTGATGGGCCAGTGGCGCATGGCCTTCTGATGCGTTGAGCCCCCCTGTAGGAGTGAGCCTGCTCGCGATAGCGGTAGATCAGTCGACCTGTGTAGAGACCGATACCCTGCTATCGCGAGCAGGCTCACTCCTGCAGAGGGTCTCGCGGGCAAAAAAAAGGGGAGCACATGCCCCCCCGAGGTTTAAAACGCTGGATCGCGGCAGTTATCTCAGCCTTCGATCTCGATCAGGATTTCACCCGGATTCACCCGGTCGCCTTTGGCGACATGAATCGCGGTGACCTTGCCGGCAATGGCTGCCTGGACTTCGGTTTCCATCTTCATCGCTTCGGTGATCAGCACGGCCTGACCGGCCTTGACCGTGTCGCCCTCCTTGACCAGCACATCGACGATGTTGCCTGGCATGGTGGTGCTGACGTGACCCGGTGCCGACGCTTGCTTGCGTTTGCTGCTGCCACCGCTGACAAATTCGTTGAGCGGTTCGAACACCACTTCTTCCGGCATGCCGTCGATGGACAGGTAGAAGTGACGCTTGCCTTCAGCCTTGACGCCCACACCGGTGATATCGACGCGGTAGGTTTCGCCGTGGACGTCGATGACGAACTCGGTCGGAACGCCTTCCCCGCCCGCCTTCGTCACACCACCTGCTTCAGGAATCGGCAGCAACACTTCCGGTGTCAGAGTGCCGGCGGCACGTTCTTCAAGGAACTTGCGGCCGATGTCCGGGAACATCGCAAAGGTCAGAACGTCTTCTTCAGACTTGGCCAGCGCGCCGATGTCGGCACGCAGCTTGGTCATTTCCGGCTTGAGCAGATCGGCCGGCCGCACGTCGATGACCTCTTCGCTGCCAATCGCCTGGCGACGCAGTTTTTCGTTCACTACGCCCGGCGCCTTGCCGTAACCGCCCTGCAAGTACAGCTTCACCTCGTTGGTGATGGTCTTGTAGCGCTCGCCGGCCAGCACGTTGAAGAACGCCTGAGTGCCGACGATCTGCGAAGTCGGGGTCACCAGCGGCGGGAAGCCGAGGTCTTCACGCACGCGCGGGATTTCCGCGAGGACTTCACCCATGCGGTTGAGAGCACCCTGCTCTTTCAACTGGTTGGCGAGGTTGGAGATCATCCCGCCCGGCACCTGGTTGACTTGTACGCGGGTGTCGACCGCAGTGAATTCGCTTTCGAACTGGTGGTACTTCTTGCGCACGGCGTAGAAGTACAGACCGATCTCTTGCAGCAGTTCGAGGTTCAGACCAGTGTCGAACTCGGTGCCCTTGAGCGCCGCGACCATCGACTCGGTGCCTGGGTGGCTGGTGCCCGAAGCGAAGCTGGAGATTGCGGTGTCGATGTGGTCGGCGCCGTTTTCGATGGCCTTGAGCTGGCACATGGTCGCCAGACCGGCAGTGTCGTGTGAGTGGATGAACACCGGCAGCGACTGCTCGGCCTTCAGTGCGCGAACCAGTTCGCCAGTGGCGTACGGGGTCAGCAGACCCGCCATGTCCTTGATCGCTACCGAGTCGCAGCCCATGGCTTCCATCTGCTTGGCCTGCGTGACGAAAGCGTCGATGGTGTGCACCGGGCTGGTGGTGTAGGCGATGGTGCCTTGGGCGTGTTTGCCGGCAGCCTTCACTGCTTCGATGGCCACGCGCAGGTTACGCACGTCGTTCATCGCGTCGAAGATGCGGAACACGTCGATGCCATTGACTGCAGCTTTGGCGACGAAGGCTTTGACCACATCGTCGCTGTAGTGGCGGTAGCCCAGCAGGTTCTGCCCGCGCAGAAGCATTTGCAGGCGGGTGTTAGGCAACGCCGCGCGCAGTTGACGCAGGCGCTCCCACGGGTCTTCTTTCAGAAAGCGCACGCAGGCATCGAACGTCGCGCCGCCCCAGCACTCCAGCGACCAGTAGCCGACTTTGTCGAGCTTGTCGCAGATCGGCAGCATGTCCTCGGTGCGCATACGGGTAGCGAGCAGCGATTGGTGAGCGTCGCGCAGGATGGTATCGGTAACGAAGATCTTCTTAGTCATTGGTATCTCCTCATAGCGGCAAGCTTCAAGTTACGAGCTGCAAGAAAAAGCCGAGTCGCTCTCACTTGAAACTTGTCGCTGACAGCTCGCAGCTGGATTTATAGGCCTGCGTGGGCGGCGATGGCGGCGGCGATGGCCAGGGCCAGCTCTTCGGGTTTGCGCTTGATCGAGTAGTTGGTCAGTTCAGGATGGCTTTCAACGAAGCTGGTATTGAACTGGCCGCTACGGAATTCCGGATTGCGCAGGATTTCCTGGTAATACGCGGCGGTGGTCTTCACGCCTTGCAGACGCATGTCGTCGAGGGCGCGCAGCCCACGGTCCATCGCCTCTTCCCAGGTCAGTGCCCAGACAACCAGCTTCAGGCACATCGAATCGTAGAACGGCGGAATGGTGTAACCGGTGTAGATCGCCGTGTCGGTGCGCACGCCCGGACCGCCGGGGGCGTAGTAACGGGTGATTTTGCCGAAGCTCGGCAGAAAGTTGTTCTTCGGGTCTTCGGCGTTGATGCGGAACTGCAACGCGAAACCACGGTGCTGAATGTCTTCCTGCTTGACCGACAACGGCAGGCCGGAGGCGATACGGATCTGTTCGCGGACGATGTCGATCCCGGTGATTTCTTCGGTGATGGTGTGTTCCACCTGCACCCGCGTGTTCATCTCCATGAAGTACACCTCGCCCTCGGCGAGCAGGAACTCCACGGTGCCGGCGTTCTCGTAACCCACGGCCTTGGCTGCGCGCACCGACAGGTCACCGATATAGGCGCGCTGTTCCGGAGTCAGTTGCGGGCTCGGGGCGATCTCGATCAACTTCTGGTTGCGACGCTGGATCGAGCAGTCACGCTCGAACAGGTGCACCACGTTGCCAAAGCTGTCGCCGAGGATCTGCGCTTCGATGTGTTTCGGGTTAACGATGCATTTTTCCAGGAACACTTCGGCCGAACCGAAAGCCTTGGTGGCCTCGGAGATGACGCGAGGGAAATTCTGTTCAAGTTCTTCGCGGCTGTTGCAGCGACGGATGCCACGACCGCCGCCACCGGAGGTGGCCTTGAGCATCACCGGGTAACCGATGCGGTCGCCCTCGGCCAAGGCTTCTTCGATGTCGGCAACGTTGCCTTCGGTGCCCGGTGTCACCGGTACACCGGCCTTGATCATGCTGCGCCGGGCTTCGGTTTTGTCGCCCATGCGGCGAATGACTTCTGCCGACGGGCCGATGAATTTGATTCCGCGTTCGGCGCAGATGTCTGCCAGCTCGGCGTTTTCCGAAAGGAAGCCATAACCGGGGTGCAGTGCATCGCAACCGGTTTCCACCGCCAGGTTCACCAGCTTGCGCGGGTTCAGGTAACCGGCCAGTGGCTCGGCACCGATGCTGTGGGCTTCGTCCGCGCGCTTTACATGCAAGGCATGGCGGTCGGCGTCGGAAAAAATCGCAACCGAGCGAATGCCCATTTCGGCGCAGGCTCGCACGATTCGTACGGCAATCTCACCACGGTTGGCGATCAGGATCTTTGTTATCACTTGGAGGTTCCCTTGAGCCGGTGGCACCACGACCTGCTAGACCCAGGTCGACGCGTGACTAAATGTTTCAATTTAGTCGCAGCCCCACACTAGCGCTCGCAAGGGATTAACAAAAATGAATAAAAATTGGGTCAGGCATAAGCAAAGACTTATAGTTAAACCATCAGCCCGCCGTCAGAGCCCATAAGAAATGCGTAAGTCCTTGATGCGTATGACATTACGCCAATTGCAGATTTTCAACGAAGTGTGTGATTTGCGCTCCTACAGCCGCGCAGCCGATGAAATGTCTCTCACACAACCGGCCGTCAGCCTACAGATTCGTCAGCTCGAAGAGCTGATCGGCCAGCCATTATTCGATTATGTCGGCAAAAAACTCTACATGACCGAGGCTGCCGAAGCCCTGCAGCGGGCCAGCCGGGATATCTTCGGCCGCCTGGAAAACCTCGACATGCAGCTGTCGGACATGCAGGGCTCGCTGCAAGGCCAACTGAAGCTGGCAGTGGAATCCAGCGCCAAGTACTTCGTGCCACACCTGTTCGCCGCCTTCAAGCGCCAGCACCCGGAAGTGAACCTGCAACTGACGGTGGTCAACCGTGGCCAGGTGATCCGCCGCCTCTCGGACAACCGCGACGATCTGGTGATCATGTCGATGGTGCCGCAGGACATGGGCCTGGAATTTCTGCCGTTTCTGAACAATCCGATTGTCGCCGTGGCGCGCCCGGACCATCCGTTGGCACACATGGGGCCGCTGCGCCTGCAGGATCTTGAGCCCTACACGCTGCTGATCCGCGAGTCGGGATCAGGCACGCGACTGGCCTGCGAGGAATACTTCAAAGAGAAACGCGTGCACTTCACCCAGACTCAGGAAGTGGCCTCGGCCGAAGCCCAGCGCGAATGCGTGGTGGCGGGTCTGGGACTGGCGCTGTTGACGCGCCACGCCCTGAACCTGGAGCTGGCGACCGGCGGCCTGGTCGAGCTGCCGGTCGAAGAATTGCCGCTGTTTCGCAGCTGGTGCCTGGTGCAGGCCAAGGCCAAACGGCTGTCACCGGTGGCGCACGCCTTCCTGGCGTTTATCCGCAGCGAACGGGTGCAGATCAGCGCGCTGGTTGAGCGCTTCGACGGGAAGCTGCCGGTGCGGCCTGCCAGTAGTTGAGTTCGATGTCCTCGGGGAAATCGCTGATTTCGCTCTGAAGCTGACGGAGTTCGAAGCGATCTTCGATCGCGCGACGGAATTCCATGCGGCGTTGGTCTTCCTGTTGACGACGGGTTTTCGCGGCGCTGTTGCGTTCTTCGTAGGGCTGAGCCATTTCGAGTCTCCCAAGGCGAGTACGGGAGTTTCACGATAGGCGCGGGGGATGACGGTTTGGCTGCGCGGGGATGACAGTGCGATGAAAGTTTCACAGAGCTGTGGTGTGTGGGAGGCCGCCTTCGCGAGCAAGCCCGCTCCCACAAAGGATCTACGGTGACCACAAATTCTGTGTCTATCGAGATCAACTATGGGAGCGGGCTTGCTCGCGAACAAGGTCGCAATGACCTTGCTTAATCGTCCAGCGCCTTTACGGCCTTCGGCGACAAACGCAAGCTGCGCAGGCTGCGTTTCACGCTCTTGAGGTGATTGACCAGGCTCGGCCCGCGCGCCATGGCCACGCCCATCGCCAGCACATCGATCACCACCAGGTGGGCGATGCGCGAGGTCAGCGGGGTGTAGATTTCGGTGTCTTCATGCACATCGATCGCCAGGTTGACGGACGACAGCTCAGCCAACGGTGTCTGGCTCGGGCACAGGGTGATCAGCGAAGCGCCGCTCTCGCGAACAAGGTTGGCGGTGATCAGCAGGTCCTTAGAGCGGCCGGACTGGGAAATGCAGATCGCCACGTCGGTCGGCTTCAAAGTTACCGCTGACATCGCCTGCATGTGCGGATCGGAGTACGCCGCTGCGGTCAGCAGCAAACGGAAGAACTTGTGCTGCGCGTCCGCCGCCACCGCGCCGGACGCGCCGAAGCCATAGAACTCGACGCGCTGCGCCTGCGACATCAACGTCACCGCCCGCTGCAACTCCACCGGATCGAGCTTCTCGCGAACTTCCATCAGGGTGTGCAACGTGGTGTCGAAAATCTTCAGGCTGTAGTCGGCGACCGAATCGTCTTCGTGAATCGCGAACTGACCGAAGCTGGCCCCGGCAGCCAGGCTCTGCGCCAGCTTGAGCTTGAGATCCTGAAACCCGGAGCAGCCAATGGCCCGGCAGAAGCGCACGATGGTCGGCTCGCTGATGCCAACGCTGTGGGCCAGGTCGGCCATGGAACTGTGCATCACGGCCGCAGGGTCAAGCAGCACGTGGTCGGCGACCTTGAGCTCCGACTTGCGTAACAGGTGACGTGACTGGGCGATGTGTTGCAGCAGATTCAAGGGGCTGGACTCTTCTTATGGGCAAGGATGTAGCACGCTTGTAGTTATACTACATGAATTGGCTTTTTGCCTGCTCAATGCGTAACTCCATGTCCCCATATCAGGCGCGATGGGGTGCATGTAGCCCTTAAAACGGTTTTTCCTGTTCGCGCAAAAGCCCGGCCAGAGCGGCAGCCTCCACGGGGCGACTGATCAGATAGCCCTGCACTTCATCGCAATGCTCGACGCGTAAAAACTCCAGCTGCTCTTGCCGCTCGACACCTTCGGCTACCACCTTCAACGACAATCCATGGGCCATGGCAATGATCGCGCGGGTGATCGCCGCATCCTCACTGCTCTGCCCCAGTCCACGAATGAACGCCTGATCGATCTTCACGTAATCCACCGGGATGCGCTTGAGGTAGCTCAGCGACGAATAGCCGGTGCCAAAATCATCGATCGCCAGCTTCACGCCCAGATCGCGCAGTTGCTGGAAGGTGGCGATGATGTGTTCAACGCTGTCGAGCAACTGGCTTTCGGTGAGTTCCAGTTCCAGGTAGTGCGGCGCCAGCCCGGTTTCTTCCAGCACCTGGCGCACCAGACTGACCAGTTTGCCCTGACGCAGTTGATGCACCGACAGGTTCACCGACACGCGGATCGGTTCCAGACACTGGCGCTGCCACTCGCACGCCTGCCAGCAAGCCTGGCGCAGGACGAATTCGCCGATCGGCCCGATCAGCCCGGTCTCCTCGGCCAGCCCGATGAAGTCCCCCGGCGGCACTCGACCCATGCTCGGATGGTCCCAGCGCACCAGCGCTTCCGCCGCATTCAGGCGCCCGGTTTGCAGGCACAGCTTCGGTTGATAGAACACTTTGAGCTGTTTGTCCTCGATGGCTTTGCGCAGCTGGTTTTCCAGTTGCAGCCGCTCCAGGGTGCTGGCCTGCAGGCTGTCGGTATAGAACTGGAAATTGTTGCCGCCCAAGTGCTTGGCGTGTTGCATGGCCATGTTCGACTGACTGACCAGCGCAGAAATTTCCCGGGCGTTGTCCGGTAGCATGCTGATGCCCATCGAAGCGCTGACCACCAACTCATGCCCCTCAACGGTCAGTGGCAGGCGCAGCTTGCTCGATAGTCGCGTGGCGACTCGCGCCAGACTCGACAAGTTGCCATAGGCATCGAACAGCACGGCAAATTCATCACCGGACAAGCGCGCGATGGTGTCAGCCTCCGGCAACGCGTTGACCAGTCGCCGGGACATTTTCTGCAGCAGTTGGTCCGCCACCTCGTGACCGAGGCTGTCGTTGAGCAATTTGAAGCGATCCAGGTTGATATGCAGCAATGCCAGACTGCGCCGTCCGCCCTGACGCACGCGCTGATGGGCTTCGTGCAGGCGCTCGCGGAACAGCGAGCGGTTGGCCAGCCCGGTGAGTTCATCGTAATGCGTCAGGTAGCGCATGCGTTCTTCGGATTCGCGCCGCGCGGAAAGATCGGCGAAGAAGCCGACGATATGGCTTACATTTCCCCGACGGTCGCGCACCGCGTTGAGTTGCAGCCACTGCGGATACAACTCGCCGTTCTTGCGGGTCTCGACCAGTTCGCCCTGCCAGCTGCCGTGCTGCTCCAGCGCGTGACGGATCGCGACGTAATGGCGCCGGGCATCACGACTGCACGGCAGTTCGACGACATTGCGCCCGAGCATGTCTTCGATGTCATAACCGGTGACCCGACTGAACGCCTGATTGATCGCGATCAGCGCATAGTTCGGGTCGAGAATCACGATGCCTTCGCTGGCCGCTTCGAACACCGTGGCGGCCAGCCTTTGCTGCTCTTCAAGGCTTTTGCTGGCGCTGATGTCGCGCCGGGTGCCGACCATGCGGATCACCCGCCCACTGTCACTGCGCTCCACGGCGCGGCCGCGATCCTCGATCCACACCCAATGACCGTCGCCGTGACGTACGCGGTACTCGATCTGATAGTCCTCGGTGCGACCTTTCAGGTGCTCGATCAGCGCCTGCTTGAGCGACGGCACATCCTCGGGGTGCAGGCGTGGCTTGAGGTCGCGCAGGATCGCCGTGACGTATTCCGGTGCCAGGCCGAACAGCTCCTGGATCTGTGTGTGGTGAACTTCGTCGGTTTGCAGGTTCCAGTCCCACAGCCCCAGCTCGCTGGCCTTCAAAGCCAGAGCCAGACGGGCTTCGCTTTTGCTCAGCGCCTGATTGGCCGCGTCCAGTTCGCGGCTGCGCTGTGCCACGCGGTCTTCCAGTTCGACCTGCGCCTCACGCAATGCACCTTCGGCACAACGGCGCTGCTCGACCTCTTTGCCCAGGGCTTGATTGAGCTGTTCGCTACGGCTCTGCGCCTGCTGCAAATGCTCGATCAGGTGCTGATTCTGGAAGCGCCGCAGTAGCCCGCGATCGATCAACCGATTGACTTGCCACGCCACCACACTCAGCGAGCCGAGCAGGATCAGCCCCAGCCAGCCCCAGCCCCGCGCCTGTTCATCGCCGCCCCAGAACAGGTAACCGATCGCCGGCAGCAGGCACGGCAAGGTAAAGGACAGGAAGGCCGGCAGGCTGACCGCGTAGGCGACGCTGGCGGACAACGTCGCGGCGCCGATCAGGCCGAACACCCAGGCTTGCTGCATGAAGTTGTCGGCGGGCACCAGCGCAATACCGGCGCCGGCCAGGGTCAGACCGGTCATGGTCGAGCCCAGCAGGAACATGCGGAACCAGATCGGCTGGGCCTGACGGTCCGGGATCGCCGAATCGAACGCGGCGACCTGAATCACTCGCAGCGCCACCAGCGACAACAACCAGACCAGCCAGATGCTGACCACGAAATAGCGCTGCGGACTCCAGAGCAAACCGGCGCAGACCAGACCATTGAGTAGCATGAACAACGTGGGCAGCAGTGAGCCCTGATAAAGCAGGCGCGTGCGTTCCACCGCCATTTCGGTGGCGTAATGCTTGCGGATGACCCGGGGTTCCACAGAGGGGCCCGACAGGTCTGAGCTGAGGGTCTTTTGCAATGTTTTTGTTCTTATAGGAGTGAGCATGGGCCCGAAACGTGGACGGAGCATACACAAGCCGATCCCGTTGCCAAACTGCTCCAGATCATAATTTGAGCGAAACTTTTCCCCGCCCGATCGCTGGCAAAACCCGCAGAGCGAGGCGGGCCAAAGCCTGTAGCCAGTGACCGACCGGTCGTCATTGGCGGCACTTTCATCGGCTAATGCAAAGCTCGGTTTGCCCGGGCCTGCGGCGCACCCTAGAATGCCCCGATGCGCGATGATCTCTCCCTTCTGCTGAACTCCCTCAACGATGCCCAACGCCAGGCCGTAGCAGCCCCCGTTGGCCGTCAGTTGGTCCTGGCCGGTGCCGGTTCCGGTAAAACCCGAGTGCTGGTGCACCGTATCGCCTGGTTGATCCAGGTCGAAAACGCCTCGCCCCACTCCATTCTGTCGGTGACCTTCACCAACAAGGCCGCTGCCGAGATGCGTCACCGCATCGAGCAGTTGCTGGGTATCAACCCGGCCGGCATGTGGGTCGGCACCTTCCACGGCCTGGCGCACCGCTTGCTGCGGGCGCACTGGCAGGAAGCGGGCTTGAGCCAGACCTTCCAGATTCTCGACAGCGACGACCAGCAAAGGCTGGTCAAGCGGGTGATCCGCGAGCTGGGGCTGGACGAACAACGCTGGCCGGCCCGTCAGGCCCAGTGGTTCATCAACGGGCAGAAAGACGAAGGTCTGCGTCCGCAACACATTCAGGCCAGCGGCGATTTGTACCTGGCCACCATGCGCGGCATCTATGAGGCCTACGAGGCCGCTTGCCAGCGCGCCGGCGTCATCGACTTCTCCGAACTGCTGCTGCGCGCCCTCGATCTGTGGCGCGATCACCCGGGCCTGCTGGCGCACTATCAGAAGCGCTTCCGGCACATTCTGGTGGACGAGTTCCAGGACACCAACGCCGTGCAGTACGCCTGGTTGCGTCTGCTGGGCAAGGGCGGCGACAGCCTGATGGTGGTCGGCGACGACGACCAGTCGATCTACGGCTGGCGTGGCGCGAAAATCGAGAACATTCATCAGTACTCGTCCGACTTCGCGGATTCGGTGACCATTCGTCTGGAGCAGAACTACCGCTCCACCGCCGGCATCCTCAAGGCCGCCAACGCCCTGATCGCCAACAACACCGGGCGTCTGGGTAAAGAGCTGTGGACCGATGGCGGCGACGGCGAAGCGATCAACCTGTACGCCGCGTTCAACGAGCACGACGAAGCACGCTACGTTGTCGAAACCATCGAAAGCGCGCTGAAAACCGGCCTGGCACGCAGCGATATCGCGATTCTCTACCGCTCCAACGCCCAATCACGCGTTCTCGAAGAAGCGTTGCTGCGCGAACGCATTCCGTACCGCATCTACGGCGGTCAGCGCTTCTTCGAGCGCGCGGAAATCAAGAACGCCATGGCCTACCTGCGTTTGCTCGAAGGGCGCGGCAACGATGCGGCGCTGGAGCGGGTGATCAACGTGCCGGCCCGTGGCATTGGCGAAAAAACCGTCGAAGCGATCCGCGACCATGCACGCCACAGCGACGTGTCGATGTGGGAAGCGATGCGCCAACTGGTGGCCAATAAAGGTCTGACCGGACGTGCTGCCGGTGCACTGGGTGCGTTTATCGAGCTGATCGAAAACCTCGCCGCCAAGTGCATGGAGATGCCGCTGCACTTGATGACGCAAACTGTCATCGAGCAATCGGGCCTCATCGCCTATCACGAAGCGGAAAAAGGCGAGAAAGGCCAGGCCCGGGTGGAAAACCTTGAGGAACTGGTCAGCGCCGCGCGCAACTTCGAGAACACCGAAGAAGACGAAGAGCTGTCGCCTCTGGCGGCGTTCCTCGGCCACGCCTCGCTGGAAGCCGGCGACACCCAGGCCGACGAGCACGAAGACAGCATTCAGCTGATGACCCTGCACAGCGCCAAAGGCCTGGAATTCCCTTACGTGTTCCTGGTGGGCATGGAAGAAGGCCTGTTCCCGCACAAGATGAGCCTGGAAGAGCCTGGGCGTCTTGAGGAAGAACGACGCCTGGCCTACGTGGGCATCACCCGGGCCATGCAGAATCTGGTGATGACCTATGCTGAAACCCGACGCCTGTACGGCAGCGAAACCTACAACAAGGTCTCGCGCTTCGTCCGTGAAGTGCCGAAAGGCCTGATTCAGGAAGTGCGCCTGTCGAACAGCGTCAGCCGACCGTTCGGCGGCAACCAGTCGATGAGCGGCAGCAACCTGTTCAGCGGCAGCGAGATTCCGGAAACCGGCTTCAGCCTGGGCCAGACCGTACGCCATTCGATCTTTGGCGACGGTGTGATCCTGAACTTCGAAGGTGCCGGCGCGCAGGCGCGGGTGCAGGTGAATTTCAGCGAGGGCAGCAAGTGGCTGATGCTGGGCTACGCCAAGCTGGAAGCAATCTGAATACTGGTTTTGCGTTTCTGTGGGAGCGAGCCTGCTCGCGAATGAAATCACCACGGCTTATCTGATAAACCGCAGTGAAGCTTTCGCGAGCAGGCTCGCTCCCACAGGGTTTTGTGTAAACCTCGATTCGACACGGGAGCAATTCATGGGCTCAGGCTTCTTTTCTTCCTGGACATTCTGGGCCCTGCTCTCGGCGACTTTCGCCGCATTGACGGCGATCTTCGCCAAAGTCGGCATCGAAAACGTCAATTCCGACTTCGCCACCCTGCTGCGCACCATCGTGGTACTGGTCAGTCTGGCCTTGATTTTGTACGCCACGGGCCAATATCAGTCCTTGGGATCGATCTCCGCCAAGAGCTACTTGTTCCTGCTGTTGTCCGGTCTGGGTACCGGCGCATCATGGCTGTGTTACTTCCGCGCGCTGAAAGTCGGCCCGGCCTCGCTGGTCGCCCCGGTGGACAAGCTCAGCGTGGTGCTCGTGGCGGTGCTCGGCGTGATCCTGCTGGGCGAGAAACTCGACCTGCGCCAATGGGGCGGCATCGGTCTGATCACGGCGGGTGTGGTGATGCTGGCGTTTCGTCGCTAAGCAATTTCTCACTGAACCTATCCAGTTTTCCTACAGCCAAAAGTACATGGCCTGATTGCCTCGACCGAGCTGAACGTAACCTGTCAGGCAAAAGCCCGAAACACTCTCTCGCTAGCCAGTAACACTTCAGCTGTGCAACATGGCGCGCGTGTCTCCACAAACGGGAATTCCCTTTATGAAACGTTTTCTTAGCATCGCCATGGCGTTGTGCATCGGCCTGACGATGAGCCTCGACGCCAACGCCAAGCGCTTCGGTGGTGGCAAAAGCGCCGGCGCTGCGCCGACGCACCAGACCAGCCAGATGGCTCCTTCTTCTCCAGGCATGGGCGGCGCAGCAGCGACCGCTGGTGCTGCCGGTGCCGCTGGCGCCGCTGCCAAGGCCGGTGGCGCCTCGAAATGGCTCGGCCCTCTGGCCGGCATCGCCGCCGGTGGCCTGCTCGCTTCCATGTTCATGGGCGGCGGCTTCCAGGGCATGCAGATCTTCGACATCCTGATCATGGCCGTGATTGCGTTCGTGATCTTCCGCTTCATTGCCGCCCGTCGACGCAAGCAGCAGGAACACCTGGCTCCGGCCGGCGCGCCGATGCAGCGTGAAGTGTTCGAGCAGAAGCCTGCGGCCATGGGTTCGATCTTCGGTGGCTCGGCCGCTCCGGTTGCTGCTCGTCCGGTGATCAACGCACCTGCCTGGTTCAACGAGCAGAACTTCCTTGCCGCCGCTCGTAGTCATTTCCAGTCGCTGCAGCAGCACTGGGACGCCAACGAAATGGACAAGATCGCCGAGTTCGTGACCCCGCAGATGCTCGACTTCCTCAAGCGTGAGCGTGCGGACCTGGGCGAAGGCTTCCAGTCGACCTACATCGACAACCTGCAAGTGCAGCTGGACGGCGTGGATGATCGTGCCGACAAGACCATCGCCACCCTGACCTTCAGCGGCGTGTCGAAGACCTCGCGTTTCGACCAGGGCGAAGTGTTCAGCGAAAGCTGGAACATGGAACGTCCGCAGGGCGACAACCAGCCTTGGCTGGTGGCCGGTATCCGCCAGAACGGCTGATCCCTCTGCGCTACGCATGTGGTAATAAAAACCCCAGCCTCGGCTGGGGTTTTCTATTTCGCGGTTGCATCTATAGCGAGCTACTGTATAAACCGGCCCATATAAACCGCGCCATTCAAGCAAGAGGATCCCGGACGTGGAAGAAATCATCGAACAACTGCGCGAAGCCAACGAACCCGTACCGGTTCCCCTGGAGTTGCCTGACGAAGACCAGTTGGTTGAAGTCGAAGAAGAACTCTTCATCAACATCCCATTTGTCTTCAAAGAGTTTTTGCTGACCGTCAGCGATGTGGTTTACGGCAGCCTTGAGCCGGTGACTGTCACCGACCCGCAATCGCACACCTACTTGCCGGACGTCGCAGCCAATGCGTGGGACATCGGTGTACCGCGCGACCTGATCCCGATCTGCCAGGACGGCGACAACTACTACTGCGTCGAAGAGGACGGCACCGTGGTGCTGTGGTCCGGCGAAGAAGAGTTGATCACCGAAGAGTCCTGGGAATCGGTCTGGCATTGGGCACGGGACGTCTGGCTGGAAAGCTGAGTGGCCAGACGCCCCGACTGATCAGTGCCCCGACGACTCCTTGTGGTTGTCGAGGGTTTCCAGCAGGGCCACCTGCATCCGCGTGTGCACGCGGATGAACCAGCGCCAGAGCATCGCCGCCACGGCGGCCGCGACCACGGCGATCAGCACCAGCAACTTGTTGGTCGGCAGGATACTGGCCGACAAGGCTGCCAGCAGCAGGAAGATCACCAGCAACGAGAGAATCGGGATCACCTCGGAGATCACCCGCCGCACTCGCTGGGTGTGCCGCCCGGCCATCTCCGGCTTCACGCCCATCTCCGCCAGCAGCATCGACAGCGCCTTGAGCTTGCGATAAGCGGCGATCAGAAACGGCAACGACAGCATCAGCGCCCCGCCCCAGATCAAGGCTTTCTGCCAGCTCGGGTCGCCGATCCAGTCCTGCATCCACACCGACAGCCGTCCGGCAAAGAACGCACCGCTGAAGAAAATCGCGATCACCAGCGCCAGATTGACCCCGACCTGCAGCAGGATCCGCCGAATCATCGCCGCCAGCATCGCACCCTCGCCTTGCGGCTGGATGCTGCGCAGCCATTCGCCGTACATTCCGAACACCCGCCCGAGACGCTTGGGCACTGCGGCAGACAGCTTGATCGACAGCGGATCAGCCGCGCGAATCAGGTACGGCGTCAGCAGCGTGGTAATCACCGAAACCGCCACCGCTACCGGATACAGGAAGTTGCTGGTGACCTGAAGTGTCATCCCGAGTGCAGCGATGATGAAGGAAAATTCGCCAATCTGTGACAGCCCCATACCGACGCGCAGTGAGGTGCGTCCGTCGTTGCCGGCGATAAACGCGCCGAGGCCGCAGGACAACATCTTGCCGAGCACAACAGCCACGGTAATCACCGCGATCGGCCACGCATATTGCAGCAGGATCATCGGATCGAGCATCAGACCGATCGCCACAAAGAAGATCGCACTGAACAGGTCGCGCACAGGCTCGATCAGGCGCTCGATTTTCAGCAACTGCCGCGACTCGGCCATGATCGCACCGATCAGGAAGGCGCCGAGCACCATGCTGTATTCGAGCTTGACCACTAGCAGGCAGAAACCGAAGCACAGGCCCAGCACGGTGATCAGCAGCATTTCGTTGCTTTCGAATTTGGCGACGTACGCCAGCAGGCGCGGCACCAGCAGAATGCCGACCACCAGCGCGACGATCATGAACAGCGACAGCTTGCCGACCGTGGAAAATACTTCACCCGAGCTGACCGTACCGCTGACAGCGATGCTCGACAGCAAGGCGATGATGCCGATGCCAAGGATGTCCTCAACGATCAATACGCCGAAGATCAACTGGGCAAAGCGCTCGTTCTTCATCTTCAGGTCATTGAGCGCCTTGACGATGATGGTGGTCGAGGAAATCGCCAGGATCGCCCCCAGAAACAGCGAATCCATGGTGTTCCAGTCGAACCAGCGGCCGATTTCGTAGCCGATCCAGATCATCAGCACGATTTCGAGGAACGCCGCGATGAACGCCGTGGCGCCGACCTTGAACAACTTGCGCAGACTGAATTCGAGACCCAGACAGAACATCAGGAAGATCACCCCCAGTTCGGCGAGGGTCTTGATGGTTTCTTCGTCGTGGATCAGGCCGAACGGCGGCGTGTGCGGGCCGATGATGAAACCGGCGACGATGTAGCCGAGCACCACCGGCTGCTTGAAGCGGTGAAACAGCACGGTGACCACACCTGCGACCAGCATGATCACTGCCAGGTCCTGAATAAAGCTGATGGCATGCATGGTGTGGGCTCCTTGTATGACGTGACCCGCGGTCAGACATCAGAAAGGTCTGAGCGAGCTGGGTAAAAATCCGCTTTTGGTGTGGGAATTGCCCTTGGACAGGGCCTTTTGCAGGTTAACACCGCGACTTCCGGCTGGAAGGCGGTGCAATATAAGGAAACAGATCGATACCGGCGTGACGGCAGCCAGTCGCCTGGCGTCCCGATAACGGTGCTTTTGAAAAAGCGACCAGGCACCCGCAGAGGTGCTTCCAGCAATCCAGCCTTGATCCGTGAGAACGTTATGGAACCCGGAAACGCCCAACTGTCGATGACGGTACTGATGACCCCCGACATGGCCAACTTCTCTGGCAATGTCCACGGCGGTACCCTGCTCAAATACCTCGACGAAGTGGCCTACGCCTGCGCGAGCCGCTATGCCGGCCGCTACGTGGTGACGCTGTCGGTGGATCAGGTGATTTTCCGCGAGCCGATCCATGTCGGCGAACTGGTGACCTTCCTCGCGTCGGTCAACTACACCGGCAACACCTCGATGGAAGTCGGCATCAAAGTGGTGACCGAGAACATCCGCGAGCGCTCGGTGCGCCACACCAACAGCTGCTTCTTCACCATGGTCGCGGTGGATGACCAGCGCAAACCGGCGGCAGTACCGCCGCTGCAACCGCAGAACAGCGAAGACAAGCGCCGCTACATGCAGGCTCAGCAGCGCCGGCAGATTCGCCAGGAGCTGGAGAAGCGTTATCAGGAGATCAAGGGCGACGCCTGATCAGCCCTTTGGAATGATGTCGCTTTACAGATATCTTTCGCGAGCAAGCCCGCTCCCACATTTAATCGCCGTTCCCCCATGAGAACGCGGCCGAATGTGGGAGCGGGCTGGCTCGCGAATGGACGTAACGCGGTCTTACAGACTGATCGCCGTCGCCTCGAATTTCACCCGCGGATGCGCGATCCGGTCCTGCGCCCGTACCAGTTGCAGCTCATAGCTGGCACACGCCTGGGTCTCCAGCAGCACTTCATGCACCGCCGCTGCGGTGAACTCAAACGCCGCCACCAGACTGTCGCCCAACAGCACCCGCGCCAGGAACAGTCCCGACGTCAGATCGCCCACGCCCACCGGCTGACGCGGAAACGCCAGCAGCGGACGGCGCAGGTGCCAGCTTTCGTCAGCGGTCACCAACAACATCTCGAAACCATCTGCCGGCTTGCCCGGATAATCCAGATGCTTGACCAGCACTGCTTTGGGTCCGCGCGTCAGCAGCGCCCGAGCCATCGCCAGGCAATCGAACAGCGACTGCGGCTTGCGCCCGGAGAAGCTGTCCAGTTCCAGCTGGTTCGGGCACATGATGTCCGCCACTGCCGCTGCTTCCTCCAGCAGGAAATCGCTGACTTCAGCCGGCACACTGCAGCCTTTTTCCGGGTGGCCCATGACTGGGTCGCACAAGTACAGCGCCTTCGGGTTGACCGCCTTGATGCGCGCAACGCCACTGAGAATCGCCCGGCCTTGCGCCGCGCTGCCTAGGTAGCCGGAGAGCACCGCGTCGCAGTTGCCCAGCTCGCCAATGGCAGCGATGCCTTCGACCAGTTCGGGAATCTGCTGCGGCGCCAGCACTTCACCGGCCCATTGGCCGTACTGGGTGTGGTTGGAAAACTGCACGGTGTTGAGCGGCCAGACATTCACCCCGACCCGCTGCATCGGAAAAACCGCAGCGCTGTTGCCGGCATGGCCGAAGACCACATGGGACTGAATGGCGAGCAGATGAGGCGTACGTTTCATTCGGGTTATTCCGTAAAACGATTGAAATTCAAGCCGCGCAGTATGCGACGAAACACAGCCTGTACGACAGACCGGCGACGCAGTTAAGCTGGACCTATCTTTTGGAGTTTCCTGTTGATGCTGACCCTTGAAAACATCTTCGTGCTGATGCTGTTCGCCGCTGCCGGCGCATGGCTATGGCACAACCACGGCTTGCGCGAGCGGGCGCTGGAGCGGGTCAAGCAGCATTGCATCAACGTCGGCGTCGAGCTGCTGGACGGCAACGTGGCGTTGAAGAAAATCGGTTTGATCAAGGATGCCAGCGGTCGGCGGCGCCTGGCCCGGGTCTACAACTTCGAGTTCACCGTGACCGGCGAAACCCGGCACAACGGCACCATCACCCAGTTTGGCGCGCACAGCGCGCAGATCGAACTGGCGCCCTACCCGGCGCCGTTCGACGACACGCCGCCGGTGGTCGAAGTCACCCGCCCACGGGCCGAAGTGATCGAGCTGAGTCAGTGGCGCCAGGAACACAACAAGTGGAAGCCGTAAACTAATCCGCCCGAACCCGGCATCGCGCCAGGCCTGCCTGCAAAGCATCGATATGCTGCGAATCGGCGAAGATCAGTTCGATACGCGAATCCCGGCGCCATTCGCTCGGCTGCCAGTTGAGCTCAGCGTTATCCAGAGCATTGGCCGAAACCCAGCCCTCATCGCTGTGGATAACCAGCTTGGCCCGCCGCCAGTTCAGGGCCTGTAGCCATGCGCTCATGCGTTGCGTATCGAACGTCTGGCCCGGATGCCAACGCCAGCCGATGCTCCAGCCGCCCTCCTGCGCCTGGCTAAGGCAAATCGGCACTGCCGGATCGCTCCAGAGCGCCGGGATCGGCCCTGCCCCCTTGGGTACGGCGAAGTTATCCACACCCGCTACGGCTTGCGCAGTCACACCCGGTAGCTCAAGCAAAGGCAGTTGCGCCTGCTGTGTCCAGATCAGCCTGACCCGCGGCAAACGCTCGGCGATGGTCTGCCGCATGGCTTCATCCAGACTTTCGGCTTTGTTCAGTAACAGCAAACCGGCGCAGGCCAGCGCCTCCTGCTGAGCGGACGGCAAGGTTTTCCCGGCAGCTAGCGCCTGTGCATCCAGCACCAACACACAGGGCTGCACTGCGAGCACACCCCGCCATGGCGCCTCGCTCAATTGCTTGAGCAATTGCGCCGGATGCCCCAGACCGGACGGTTCGATGAACAGCCGATCCGGCCTGGCCTTGCGCAGTAAACGGCCGAGGCCGATCTGAAACGGCGCGCCGTTGACGCAACACAAACAGCCCCCAGCGACTTCACCCAGTGCGATACCATCGGCGTCGCGGGTCAGCAGCGCGGCATCGAGACCGATCTGGCCGAATTCATTGATCAGTACAGCCCAGCGCTCGTCGTCCGGCCGTTGCGCCATCAGTTGGCGAATCAGGCTGGTCTTGCCGGCGCCCAACGGGCCGGCGATGACATGGGTGGGAATGTTCTGCAACATGGCTGGGCGTTTTCTGAGAGGACTGGACATGCGTTGGATGGGATGGTCGTTGCTGTTGATGCTGGTGTCGAGCGAAGCCTTGGCTCAAGCCTGCGTTGTGCACAGCCAGGGTGAGCGGCTCGACGTCAAGGTCTGTCAGCAGAACCGCAATATTCCCGAGAAATTGTTCAGCGATGGTTTCTGCCAACCGACCCTGGCCGGGCAAAAAGTCGAGGTGCAGTACGTCGACCAGTGCCCGAGCGGCGCGTTCGGCGTGTGCAGCAACGCGCAAGTCGCCAATATGCCCTATCGCCAGGATATCCACTATTACGGTGTTGCCTCCGACGCGGCGTATTTAAAGCCGTACTGCGAAGGCCAGAGTCAGGGCAAGTGGCTCAAGCCTTGAGCCGTCAAGCGAGCCAGTCGAGGGTCAGCAGCAGCCGTCGTTCACCCAGTGCCGGTTGCGGGGAACGATGAATCAGGCCGAAGCCTTCATTGCCATGCCACTTCTCGCCTTTCAATAGCGCCACGTCCCCGCTCTGCAGTTGCTGGATCTGCGCCATGTCCTGCGGCTCGGCGTTCGCCTGGCCCAACTGCTCGCGATCCATCACCCCTTCCTTGAGCCACTGACTGCCGATTCCCGCGTACGTGGTGATCAGGCGCACCGGCACATGATCGACATGGAAGCGCGGGCACATGGCCTTGTCCAGCACCCGCAGGCGCAGGCCGACACGGCGTGCACCCAGCAAGCAGGCGAAGGCACTGACCAGCCATTGCAGATCAGCGATAAAACCTTCGTGGCCTTCCAGATCACGGAACCCGGCTGCCAGTCCGCTGAGATCGGGGTCAGCGTCTTCGTCCGGCAATTCGATGCAGAGCGACTGCGCCAAAGGCTCGTTGAGCGACAGCAGCAACGCTGCGAAATCGGCGATGTGCAGCGGCATTTGGCGCTGCCAGACCGCGAGATTGACGTCATCTTCAAGGATTCGCGTGAGGGTTTTCGGCGTCGCCCCCTGATGCTGGCAGCGCGCCCGGTTCTGTTGCAGTTTGAGCGCAAGCATCAGGCGGCCTCGTCGTGCCAAGGGCCGAACGGATCCGGCAGCAAGCGCCAACCTTCGGCGCCAACGGCCATTTCCTGATCCGTCAGCAAGCAGGCGTCGAGTTCAGCAGAGAGCTGTGGAAAATCGATGTTCTGACCAATGAACACCAACTCCTGACGGCAATCGCCGACACTCGGCGTCCAGTTTTTCATGATTGCGGCGGTGCTTTCCTGATCCTGCGGCCATTGGTTTTTGGGTATAAAACGCCACCAGCGTCCGGCAAAACCGTGGCGCATCAGGCCGCCCGCCTGCGACCAACTGCCCGCATCGGTGGCTTTACTGGCGAGCCAGAAGAAGCCTTTGGAGCGCAGCAATTTACCGTTCGTCCACGGACGGTCAATGAAGTTGTAGAAGCGCTGCGGATGAAACGGGCGACGCGCCCGGTAAGCGGTGGAGGCAATGCCGTACTCGGTGGTTTCCGGCACATGTTCACCGCGCAATTCCTGTAACCAACCCGGGGCCTGGGCGGCTTTTTCGAAATCGAAACGCCCGGTGTTGAGGATCTGCTCCAGCGGCACCTCGCCCATCACCATCGGGATGATTTGCGCCTGGGCGTTGAGGCGCTTGAGGATTGCCGTCAACTCGTCGCGCGCCTGGCGGCTGATGAGGTCGATCTTGCTGATCAGCAGGACGTCGGCGAACTCGATTTGCTCGATCAACAGATCGGTGATCGAGCGTTCGTCTTCCTCCCCCAAAGTTTCGCCACGGGAAGCGAGACTCTCTGCAGCCTGGTAATCGATGAGGAAATTCATGCCGTCGACTACCGTAACCATGGTGTCGAGTCGCGCAACGTCGGCGAGGCTCTGACCCTGCTCATCGCGGAAGGTAAACGTCTCGGCGACAGGCAGCGGTTCGGAAATTCCGGTGGATTCGATGAGCAGATAATCGAAACGACCTTCGCGGGCGAGTTTGCTGACCTCTTCAAGCAGGTCCTCGCGTAACGTACAGCAGATACAGCCGTTGCTCATCTCTACAAGTTTTTCTTCAGCGCGGTTCAGGCTGACATCGCGCTGGACTTCGCTGCCATCAATATTGATTTCGCTCATATCGTTAACGATGACAGCGACACGCAAACCTTCTCGATTACGTAGTACGTAATTCAAAAGTGTACTTTTTCCGGCGCCGAGAAAGCCTGAAAGAACGGTTACGGGAAGCGGGTATGACATTGGATAATCCTCATCAGGTGGTGGCCGATGGGCGCTTATGCCGGGAAATGGCATAACGCACCGCGTTCTCTGGCTTCAAAACAGCGTTGTGGCAGAAGCAGACGCTTTAAATCGGCGAGCTCAGGCTCAATTCAAATTTAATGTTATATTATAACAATATGAATAAGCCAGACCCGCTCTTGCTCAAACCGACAAAGAGCAGGAAGCTGCACGCAATCTGCCCGTCCGGAACCGTGATGAAAAAAGCCCTGAAATGCTCACTGCTGAGCCTTGCATTGCTGTCGGGTGCCAACGCCTGGGGACAAACCCCAATGCTCGCCAACTGCACACGCAGCGCCAATCTGCTGGCCTGTGTCGATGCGCAAGGCAATGCTTACAGTGTGAATACGGTGGGCAGTACGATTTACCTGCGGGGCTTTGAAAACGACGGCAAACGCTACTGGGCGCAGACCAACAGTCGTTTTGGCCAACTGACGTTCTTCACCGGAATCGCCTCTGACGGAGAAGCCTGGGTCGGCTACACCCGTCGAGTCGGCTGGACGACGATCAATCGCTTTTCCAGCTCGGGAGGCAGCAGTGCGAAATTCACCTGCAGCCGGATCACTGGCTGCTAGACCTGCGCTTTTTGCTGATCCAACTGCCAGGCGATGTAGCTGTCGATCGGCGGGTTCTTCTGAAAATAACGCTGCAATCCTTCGAACAAACCGTCAGCGATAGCCTGTTGGTGTCGGGTCGTCACCAGCCGCTGGCTATCACGCGCGTTGGAAATGAAGCCGGTTTCCACCAGAATCGACGGCACATCCGGCGACTTCAAGACGGCAAATCCCGCCTGTTCCACGCGCTTCTGATGCAGCGTGGTGATGCCTTGCAGACTGCCGAGTACAGTGCTGCCGAGTTGCAGGCTGGCGGCGATGGTGGCGTTCATCGACATGTCGAGGATCACGCCGGCGAGCATCGGATCCTTGTCTTTGAGATTGAGCAGACTGGTAGCGCCGAGCAGGTCCGCGCCATTTTCGCGCTGCGCCATGAAGCGCGCTGTCGCTGACGTCGCGCCGCCTTCCGACAGGCAATACACCGAAGCTCCCGAGGCCGTCAGACGCGGTGCTGCATCGGCATGCACGGAGATAAACATGTCGGCCTTGTGCTGACGAGCGATATCCACACGCTTGCGAAGTGGCACAAAAAAATCGTCATTACGCACCAGTTTGACGTCGAAACCTCTCTCTTTTTTCAGCCGTTTGGCGAGCAACTGCGCGATGGAAAGTACGACGTCTTTTTCTCGCTCGCCCTTGGCACCGACCGCGCCAGGGTCTTTTCCGCCGTGTCCAGGATCGACCACAACAATGATGTCGCGCTTGGCGTGAGGCTTATTGGTGGGTGTTTCACGTGGAACCATTGCCGTGTTTGGAGCCTGCCTGGCGTTCACCAGATCCAGCACCAAGCGGTGACCCTGGCCGTCCTGCGGCGCCAAAAGAAAGCTGTTCAACAGCACTGGATTGTTCAGATCGAGAACGATACGGGTATCTCCCTGACCAAAGTGCCCGGAGCGGATGGCGCGAATAGCCGTGTTGACCAACACCAATTGACTGAAATCACCACTCAAACTTGCCCCGGACAGATCAATGATCAAGCGTTCCGGGGCACTCAGGGAGAAGGTTTTGTAGCGGACGGGGCCGCTTAAATCGAAGACCAATCGCAGCTTTTCATCAGAACGCCAGAGCCGCGCGTTGCGTACCTGAGCAGCTGACACACTGAACGGCAAGGCGAAGGCAGCGCTGGCCAGGAACAAATTGAGCAAATGGCGTCTGTGCATATGAAAACCCGTTCATGAAAAAGGCATCGTGATTTGAATTGTTATAATGTAACATTCAATTCAATCAACACGATGGTCCCGAACATGAATTCGCTGACACTTCCGGATATCGCCACTCAAGCCGCTCGCCAAGCACTACCGCTTGAGTGGGTGGGAATGCGCGGCATTGCCTTGCCCGTTTTATTCGAGGGCCAACGCCTGAGCGCGAAGGCTGATGCGGGCGTTAGTCTCGATGATGGCGAGGCACGCGGCATTCACATGTCACGGTTGTATCTGGCCCTGGCGACGCTTGAGCGGCAGAACCTTTCTCCACGGGTTTTGCGTCAGGTACTCGAGGATTTCCTGGATAGTCACCATGGTTTATCCAGTAACGCCTACCTGAGTATCCATAGCGAAGTTCTGTTGAAAAGGCCGGCGCTGGTCAGCCCATTGGCCGGATGGAAAAGCTATCCAGTGAGCATTTGTGCCAGCTTGAAAAACAAAGTGTTCCACGTGGAACTGAAAATCGAGGTGCCCTACTCCTCAACTTGCCCGTGCTCGGCAGCACTAGCGCGGCAGTTGATCCAGCAGCAATTCATTGATGATTTTGCCAACAAGCCACTTCAGCACGCAGAGGTTCTGGCGTGGCTTGGATCAAGCCAAGGAGTCGTTGCCACGCCGCATAGCCAACGCAGCACCGCGCAATTGCACATGGACCTGGAGGAGTTCATCGACGAACTGCCTTTGAGCGTAATCATCAACGACGCCGAAGCCGCGCTCGGTACCGCCGTGCAAACCGCAGTTAAACGCGCCGACGAACAAGCTTTCGCTCTGGCCAATGGGCAAAACCTGATGTTCTGCGAAGACGCCGCGCGGCGACTCAATCTGGCCCTGCGCCGCTCGCCTGGCGTCAGCGGATTCCACCTGCGAGTGATTCATGCTGAAAGCCTGCACGCCCACGATGCCGTCGCCGAAAGTCATTGGCACCGGGAGCTTGCATGATCCGCTGCCATACCCTGAGCTGGGGCGCCCCGGGCCAACCGCTGACCTCCCCACTCACCATCGCGCTGGAAAGCGGCAGCCTGAGCGCTATCGTCGGCGCTAACGGCTGCGGCAAAAGCAGCCTGCTGAAAGTCATCGCGGGATTGCAGAAACCGTTATCCGGAAAAGTCGCGCTAGGCGTTCCACGCCAAGGTGGACTGTCGTTCCTACCGCAACAGCAACACCTCGACCGACAGTTCCCCATCAGTCTTGAGGAACTGGTGGCCGCTGGTTTCTGGGGCCGACGACTATCGACACAACTGCGCGCACAACGCCTGACCAACGCACTCGAACACTGGCACTTGAACGGGCTCGAAAAGCGCCCACTGATGGCTCTCTCTGGCGGCGAACTGCAACGCGCGTTGCTCGCCCGTTTAAGCCTGGCTGACGCGCCGTTACTGCTTCTCGACGAACCCCACGCCGCACTCGATGAACTGGGTCAGCAATTGCTCTGGCAACACATCCACGCCTGGCACGCCGAAGGGCGAACATTGCTGGTGGTCTGCCATGACCTTGCGGCCGTTCGCCAACATATCCCGCAGACGCTGTTAATCAAAAATCGGGAATGCGCGTTCGGCGCCAGCGCCGAACTGATCCAGCAAACACCCAGCACGCAGGTGGCCTGATGCTCGCCGTCAGCCATTTCTGGCAACCGTTCAGCGAGTTCGTATTCATGCGCCGAGCGCTATTGGGTGGATTGCTGCTGGCCTGCAGCACGGCGCCACTTGGCGTGTTCCTGATCCTGCGGCGTATGAGTCTGATCGGCGACGCGGTCGCCCACGGCATTCTGCCAGGCGCAGCATTGGGCTTCTGGTTCGCCGGCCTGAGTCTGCCCGCGTTGACCCTGGGTGGTCTGGGTGCCGGCCTGAGCATGGCTGGGCTTGCCGCCTGGATCACCCGACGCACTGGCCTGCGCGAAGACGCCAGTCTCGCCGCCATCTACCCGATCTCCCTCGCCAGCGGTGTGTTGATTCTCGGCATCGCCGGCAAACGCCTGGACTTGCTGCACCTGTTGTTCGGCTCGGCACTGGCGGTCGACGGCCCTACACTTCACGGCATGTTATGGGTCTCGGCACTCAGCCTGATCGCCATGGCAGTCATCTACAAACCGCTGCTGCTCGACACCCTCGATCCCTTATTCCTGCAAACCGTCAGCCGTCTCGGCCCCCTCGCCCACGGCGTGTTCCTGACCCTCATCGTGCTCAATCTGGTGATCGGTTTCCAGGCCATTGGTGCCTTGATGGTGGTCGGCCTGATGATGTTGCCAGCCGCTGCGGCCCGTTTCTGGAGCCGACGCCTGCCAGTGCTGATCGCCATTGCGGCGCTGATCGGTTGCCTGTCGGTGTGGCTCGGATTGCTGCTGTCATTCGACTACTCGCTGCCCAGCGGGCCGGCCATCGTCCTGGTCGCCGGTGGCGCTTATCTGCTGTCCGTGGTGTTCGGGCCGGTCCACGGTCTGCTGCGCCGCCCACCTTCGCTCACATCCCAATGAGGTGTTTTCCGATGCGCGTTCTACTCGTGCTGTTCAGCTTGCTGCTGTCGATGTCGTTGTCGGCGGCGGAAAAATTGCCGGTGGTCACCAGCTTCAGCATCCTTGCCGACATGGTGCATCAGGTCGGTGGCGAGCATATTCAGATCACCAACATGGTCGGCCCGGACGCCGATGCACACACCTATGAGCCGACACCGGACGACGCCAAAGCGCTGCTCAAGGCCAAGTTGATCATCAAAAACGGGCTCGGCTTCGAACCATGGCTCGATCGCCTGGTAACCAGCACCGGCACCCAGGCTCCACTCATCAGCGCCAGCCACGGTGTGATTCCGCGTTCGCTCGATGAAGACGGCGAGACCATTCCCGACCCGCATGCCTGGCACAACCTGGCCAACACCGAGTTGTACATCGCCAACATCACCAAGGCGCTGATCGCTGCCGACCCGGTGAACAAGGCCGACTACCAACGCAACAGCCAGACCTACCTGAAACAGATCTATGCCCTGCTTGCCGAAGCCAAGGCCAAGCTCGGCTCATTGCCGCCGGGCAATCGCAAGATCGTCACCAGCCACGATGCGTTCGGTTATCTCGGTCAGGCGTACGGTATCGACTTCATGGCCCCGCAAGGTCTCTCCACTGAGCGTGAACCTTCGGCTGCCGAAGTGGCCGCACTGATCACACAGATCCGCCAGGCCAAAGTCAAAGCGGTGTTCATGGAAAACATCAAGGACGCGCGCCTGCTCAAGCAGATCGCTGACGAAAGCGGCGCGCACATCGGCGGCACGTTGTACTCCGATGCCCTCGCCGCCAGTGGTCCGGCCAGCACCTTTGCCGGGCTTTTCGAATACAACCTCAACACCCTTTACAACGCACTGAGCCAACCATGATCCGCAAGAATCCTTCAGGTGATCTGCCGCAGATTGCCGAGTCGGCCTACGTCGACAAAACCGCGATCATCTGCGGCAAGGTGGTCATCGGCGAAAACGTGTTCGTCGGTCCCTACGCCGTGATTCGCGCGGATGAGGTTGACGCCTCAGGCGCGATGGAGCCGATTACCATCGGTGCCAATTCGAACATCCAGGACGGCGTGGTAATCCACTCCAAATCCGGCGCCGCCGTGACCATCGGCGAATTCACCTCGATCGCTCACCGCTCGATCGTGCATGGCCCCTGCGTGGTCGGCGACCGGGTATTCATCGGTTTCAACAGTGTGCTGTTCAATTGCGTGGTCGGTGACGGCTGCGTGGTGCGGCACAACTCGGTGGTCGATGGCCGCGATTTACCGGACGCGTTTTACGTGCCCTCCACCACCCGCATCGGCCCCAACACCGACCTCTCGCAGTTCCCGCCGGTGAGTGTCAGCGCCTCGGAGTTTTCCGAAGACGTGGCGCGCACCAACGTCGATCTGGTGCGCGGGTACAAAGCCTTGCAGAACGAGTTCTGAACCATGAGCAGCGTGCTGATTCGCAACGCAAGACTGGTCAACGAAGGACGCGAATTCGATGGGGATCTGTTGGTCAGCCATGGCCGCATCGTCAAGATCGCGCGCACTATCGACGGCGAAAATGCACGGGTGGAGATCGACGCTCGTGGCCAGTGGCTGATACCGGGCATGATCGATGACCAAGTGCATTTTCGCGAACCGGGAGCACCGGCAAAGGGCTGCATTCACACCGAGTCTCGAGCGGCGGTAGCCGGTGGCATCACCAGCTTCATGGACATGCCCAATACCCAGCCGGCCACCCTCACCCTCGAAGCGCTGGCCGACAAAAAGCGTCGGGCGGCGATCAACTCTGTGGCCAATTACGGCTTCCACTTCGGCGTGAGCCAGGACAACCTCGACACGGTCGCCGCGCTGAATCCCTGCGAAGTCGCCGGGGTCAAAGTGTTCATGGGTGCCTCCACCGGCAACATGCTGGTGGATGACCCGAAGATTCTCGAGCGCCTGTTCGCCGAAGTGCCAACGATTCTGTTGGCCCATTGCGAACACACGCCGAGCATCGAGGCCAACGCAGCCCGACTGCGCGAGCGCCTGGGCGAACACTTGCCGGCCAATATCCATGCGCGGGTGCGCGATGCCGAGGCTTGCTACCGCTCCTCTTCACTGGCGGTGGAACTGGCGAAACGGCACGGCACCCGCCTGCATGTCTTGCACCTGACCACCGCTCGCGAACTCGAGTTGTTCGCGGACAAGCCGCTCGTGCAGAAACACATCACGGCTGAAGTCTGCCTGCATCATCTGCTGTTCGATGACCGCGACTACCCAGCCCTGGGCAACCTGATCAAATGCAATCCGGCGATCAAGACCCGGGCCGACCGAGATGCCTTGCGCGCGGCGTTACTGACTAATCGACTGGATGTGATCGGCAGCGATCACGCACCGCACACTTGGGAGGAAAAGCAGCGCCCGTACGCCGAGGCACCTTGCGGTTTGCCGCTGGTGCAACAGGCTTTGCCGGCGCTGCTGGAACTGGTGGCCGACGGCGTGTTGCCGATCACCGCGCTGGTGGCGAAGACCAGTCACCGGGTGGCAGATCTGTTTGCGATTCCCGATCGGGGTTATTTGCGTGAGGGCTATTGGGCGGATCTGGTGCTGGTTGAACCGACGGCTCTGGAAGTGTCTCGGCAACCGATTCTGTCGCAGTGCGGTTGGACGCCGTTTGCCAACAGAACCTTCCGGCACCGGGTGAATACTACGTTGGTGTCGGGGCAAATTGCGTGGGATGGCGGACGGATCAATGAAGGGTGTCAGGGCCTACCGTTGCGGTTTATGCGCTGATCATCAAACGCTTTCGCGAGCAGGCTCGCCCCCACAGGGAAATGCATTCCAACTGTGGGAGCGGGCTTGCTCGCGAAGCTTTTACGTTCTTGGCTTAACAGTGCCGCAATCCTGACCCAACCACACCGCGCGGGTTTCCAGGCTGCCCTTCTGGTTAATGCCGATGGCATTGAACGTGCCGTTGGCCACGGTGGTGAACTCCCGATCACTGAGGAACGTGGCGACGCCAGTCCCCTGCGCTTTCGGGCAACTGAAACGGAATTTCCATTGGTTGCCGGTGCGCTCGGTGATCTGCTGTTTACAGCCCGACTGCGGATCGGCCAGCGGGATATCGTTGGTCGCGACCTGCTGCGGCGTGAGGCACGCACGGATGCCCTTGCCGCCAATATTGATCCCGTTCTTCTCCAGCGCTGCCCGTTGTTGCGGGGTCATCTGACCTTGAAGCTGGCCGAGGATCGATTGCACATCCATTGGCTGGTCATCGACCTTGACGTTGCTCGAGGTCATCTCCCACAGCCCCGGCTGCAGCATCTGCGCCTGCGCCACCAACGGCATTGCCAAACCCAGGCCCAGCGCCAAACCCAGCAGACGAACGTTCATCGAAAAAACTCCTGATCAGTAGTGGCCGTTAGACGTCGGCCGATGGCTTCGGTTCATGGGCCAATTAAATAGCGACAATCGCGCTGGAACATGGTCTGTTACGCATTGAATCTTCAGGAGCAAGGCTGCCCCATGGATTATTTTGGACCGCACATTTTCGGTTATCTGATCGCCCTGATACACAGCCTCGGCTTGATCGCCGCCATCCACGCGGTGCTGACCGTTCGCACCGCCCAAGGCTCGATCGCCTGGGCATTGTCGCTTATTTTCATACCCTACCTGACGCTCATCCCCTATCTGGTGTTCGGCCGTAGCACCTTCGACGGTTACATCAAGGCGCGGCGCCAGGCCAACGAACAGATGCGTCAGGCAATTTCCGAGTTGAACTGGCGACCGTGGGTGGAAGAAGCCCTCACCGCCCGCGCCTCGAATGCCTACGCCTCCCTGCGCGCCATGCCCAAGTTGGGGCGCATGCCGTGTCTGGCGAACAACGAAGTGCAACTGTTGGTGAATGGCCACGCGACCTTTTCGGCGATTTTCCAGGCGATCGATCAAGCGCGTGAAGCCGTACTGATTCAGTTCTTCATCATCCATGACGACCGTCTTGGTCAAAGCCTGCGCGACCTGTTGCTGAAAAAAGCCGCCGAAGGCGTGGCGATTCATCTGCTCTACGACCGGATCGGCAGTCACGCCTTGCCCCACAGTTACGTGCAGGCGTTGCGCGATGGTGGTGTCGAGGTCAAAGCCTTTGCCACGCGCAGCGGCTGGCTCAATCGCTTTCAGGTGAATTTCCGCAACCACCGCAAAATCGTCGTGGTCGATGGCGTGCTCGGCTTTGTCGGCGGGCATAACGTCGGTGATGAATACCTGGGCGAGAAGCCGCCACTGGCGCCATGGCGCGATACCCATGTCCAGGTCCGTGGCCCGGTGGTGGCCTGCATGCAGGAGTCGTTTGCCGAGGACTGGTTCTGGGCCGCGCGCACGTTGCCGCCACTGATCCTGCCGGATGTCTACCCGGAGGACGGCGTGCTCTGCCAGTTGCTCGCGAGCGGTCCGGCCGACGCCTACGAAACCTGTTCGCTGTTCTTCGTCGAAGCAATCCATGCAGCGACGGAACGGGTGTGGATCACCAGCCCGTATTTCATTCCCGATGAGGCGGTATTCGCCGCATTGCGCCTGGCAGTACTGCGCGGCGTCGACGTGCGCCTGCTGCTGCCTTCGCGCCCGGATCACCGCATCGTCTACGCCGCGTCCAGCCTCTACGCGTTCGAAGCGGTGCGCGCCGGCGTGCGGGTATTCCGCTACGAACCCGGATTCCTGCATCAGAAAGTGGTGTTGATCGACAGCGAAATCAGCGCCATCGGCAGCGCCAATCTGGATAACCGTTCATTCCGGCTGAATTTTGAAGTGATGCTACTGACCGTCGACAGCGAGTTCGCCGCCAGCGTGGAACACATGCTCAACGAGGACTTCGACCAGGCTTACGAAATCGCCAAAGAAGAAAGCCGGGAGGTCCACCGCCTGCAACAGCTCGGCATGCGGATCGCCCGGCTTATCTCACCGATTCTCTGAGAGGCTCATCCCCTCTCGACGAGAGAGGGGGATGGTTCAGGCCTCAAGGGTGATAGATGTCGTCGCGGGTCCAGGGCAGTTCATGGCTGCCGTCCGGATGCGCCTTCACCGCGAGAATCTGGTGCAGATTGATCCAGCCACGTGCGAAAGCGTAGGCGCAACCGGCCAGATACAGGCGCCAGATGCGCAATGCCTGATCCGGCACCAGTTTCCCGGCGGCTTCGAGGTTGTCCTCCAGACGCTCGCTCCAGTGATCAAGCGTGCGCGCGTAATGCAGGCGCAGGCTTTCGACGTCGACAATCTCCAACCCGGCTTCGCTGATCTCGGCCGAAATCATCGACAGGTGCGGCAGCTCACCGTTGGGGAATACGTATTTTTCGATGAAGTCACCCGCACCGCGTCCCACCGGACGGCCATCAGTGTGCTTGGCGGTGATGCCGTGGTTCATCACCAGACCGCCCTCCTTCACCGCGCCGAACAGGACCTTGCAGTATTCGGCGAGGTTGGCATGGCCGACATGTTCGAACATACCGACGCTGACCACCTTGTCGAAGCGACCGTCCTGAGGCAGGTCGCGGTAGTCGAGCAGTTGCAGTTCGACCTGGTCTTCCAGGCCCTCGGCCTTGACCCGCTCCCGGGCCAGTTCCAGCTGTTCCTTGCTCAGGGTGATGCCGAACACCTTGGCCCCGAATTCCCGCGCGGCATAACGCGCCAGGCCTCCCCAGCCACAACCGACATCCAGCAGATAGTCGCCCGGCTGCAAACGCAGCTTGCGACACAGGTGACGGAATTTGGCCTGTTGCGCCTGCTCCAGGGTTTCACTGCCGGTTTCGAAATAGGCGCAGGAATACGCCATGTCACTGTCCAGCCACAGCTGGTAGAACGCGTTGGACAAGTCGTAGTGATAGGAAATGGCTTTGGCGTCGGTTTCCTTGTCGTGCACTGCACGCACTGGCTGGGCACCGTCGTCTTCATCGAGCAAGGCGCTGCTCAATTCGTCGCAGACCCGGATGACCTCGCTGATCGAGCCCTCCAGTTCGAGCTTGCCTTCGACAAACGCCGCCCCCAGCGCGTCGAGGCTTGGATGCGTGAACTGGGTGACCATCTGCGGGTCCTTGACCACGATGGTGACGCTGGGCGCCGGCCCCAGATTGAACTCATGGCCGTCCCAGAGCCGCAGGCGAAGCGGAAGCTGCAGTTTCTGTAAGGCCGGTGGAAGTTGCGCGAGCATGGAAAATCCCCCTTGTTTCAGACGTCAGATCTGAGGGTAGACCATCCTTGAAAAATAGCAGGCTATCGATTTGATAAGCCGAGCCTATCGTTCCAGACGCTCCAGCAGGCCGTCATGCACCCACTGCTTTAACCAGGTCACGGCCTGAAGTGGTGCGCCCTCACCATAGATGACTGCTAACTCGGCGCACAGTTCGGCGAAATTCCAACCCTCGTTGAACAGGCCGTTCAGGGCATTGGCCTCGGCCGGTTCCAGACTGCGGTAATTGCACAGCAGATCATTGCGCCAGACCAGGCATACCTGCGGGTCTTGAAGTGCCGAGCTGTCGGGGAAATCCGTCGCTTCCTTGACCGAACGCCACACAGCCAGGCTGTTGAATCGCTGCTCAAGCCATTGCACCGAGGGCGTCGGCTTGAGCTGAAGTGCAGGCCATTCCTGGGCAGACAGCGCCGCCATCGCCTCAATCGTCAACGGCACACCGGGCAGCGCATCAAAAGCCAGCGTGAACGCCCACTCCAGCGCTGCCAGTTCACTCAACGGCGCGCTCTGCTCCGGCATCAGATACTCGCGGATAAACGCTTCAAAACCACGACCGAGCCAACGCAGACTGTAGTGCGTCGACGGGTATCGGCGGATGTACGCACTGGCGAGCCCATCGAACTCCTCATCCCCCATCCAGTGATGGATAGCCGGGAAGTCGTTACGCAGCACTTCCAGTAAACGCGCCTTGTAGGCGTTGTGATAGATCGCCAGCCCGGTGTCGACATCCAGCGTCGGGCCGCCGATCAGGCTGGTAGTCAAGGCCGGGGGCGACGTCGTCGCGTCCTCCAGCAGAAAGGCCTCAAATGCCAATTGCCATTCGTTCAGGCGCATGGCTGTCTCCCGGCCAAAACCCGATCACCCAGTTCACGGGCCTTGTGCAGTTCGTCGAGCAGTTCTTCAAGCGGCGGGAAATGATCATCACGCTCCAGCAGCGTCGCCACCGGGCCGAAGTGCTCCAGGGTGCGTTGATACAACGCCCAGACCGGATCGCTGACCGGATGATCGTGAGTGTCGATCACGTAGTCACCGTAATCGCTATGCCCGGCCAGATGCAGCTGGCGCACCTTGTCCTTGGGCAAACTCTGAATGAACGTCCACGGATCAAAGCCGTGATTGCGAGAGCTGACGTAGACGTTGTTGACGTCCAGCAGCAACTCGCAGCCGCTGACGCGACTCAGTGCCTGCAGAAATTCCCATTCGCTGAAGTCATCGGAGGCTGCGCGCACGTAACTGGAAACGTTCTCCAGCACCAACGGCCGCTGCAACACGTCCTGCACCTGCGTCACGCGCGCGGCGATGTACTCAAGGCTTTCTTCGGTGTACGGCAGCGGCAGCAAGTCATGCAACTGATGGGCATTGCCACGGCTCCAGCACAGGTGATCGGAGATCCACGCCGGTCTGACCCGGTCGGCCAAGTGCTTGAGCTGTTTGAGATAGTCCGGATCGAGGGCATGCGGCCCGCCGATGGACAGGGACACGCCATGCATCACCACGGGATAGCGTTCGGCAATGGCGTCGAGAAAGTACAAGGCTTTACCGCCCTGCACCATGAAGTTTTCCGAGACCACTTCAAACCAGTCCACGGCCGGCGACTGTTCGAGGATCTGCTGGTAATAGGCGCTGCGCAAACCCAGGCCATAGCCCAGGAAAGGAACGGAAGCTGACATGCCAGGACTCCTTTGCAAAGTGGCCGCAGCGGCATCACCCGCTGCGGCAGCACTCACAGGTGGCTTACTCGCCGACCTTGCCACCGGCTTTTTCGCAAGCCGACTGAGTCATCGCCTTGAAGCCCTGACCCTTGCAGGAACCCATGCCTTTGCACGCATGGTCCTTGGTCTTGCAGTCGTTCTGGCCTTTGCAGGCGTTCACACCGTAGCAGTGAACCTGGGCATCGGCTGCCATCGCATTGGTAGCAACACCGGCAAACATTGTGGCAGCGGCCAAAGCGAGGGCGGCACCAGCAGCAGCGGTCTTGATAGTCATTTTTTAATCCTCGGTAAGCGTCAGGGGTGTCGGCTGGAAGGTTGTTCAGTCCCGACATAGCACTAGAGAGGGCTGCCCCGACGGCGTTACAGAGGTACAAAAAATAATTTCAACGATCGTCCTTGAGCTTGAGCAGCGGCTCCTGAAACCGCAGCAAACGCCCGGCATTGCCCAGCACCAGCAGCGTGCTGAGGTTATGCAGCAACGCAGCGATCATCGCCCCCGCCGCGCCGAGCCAGCCGAAGGCTGCGAATACCACGATCGCCAAGGTCCAGCCCAGACCGATGATGACGTTGACCTGCAAGGTCCGGCGGCATTGGCGACTGAGCCGCACACAAGTGCCGAGGCGGCGCAGGTCGCTGCCGATCAAGACGATGTCCGCCGAAGCCAGCGCAATGTCGGCACCGCCGGCGCCCATTGCGACCCCCACCACCCCGGCCTTGAGTGCCAGCGAATCATTGATGCCGTCACCCACCACCATCGGCCGGAAACCGTTGTCGATTTCCTTGAGCACGCGGTTGAGTTTGTCCTCGGGCAGCGCCTGCGCTTGTACCTCCTGCAGGCCCACTTCGCGAGCCAGGTTCTGCGCAACACTCTGGCGGTCGCCGGTCAGCAGCAACTGGCGCCCCAGACCCAGTTCGCGCAATTCGCCGAGGGCAAAACGCGCTTCCGGTTTGACGCTGTCCGCCAGCAATAACCAGGCGACAAACTCACCGTTCAAGGCCAAGCCGGCAATCGGCCCGTCATGTTCGGGAACAGGCGTGGTGACAATGCCCAGTTGTGCGAACAACTCGGGCCGCCCCAACGCCGCCTCGCCTTGGGCAGTCATGGCAACCACGCCGAGGCCCTGACGCTCATGAATATCGGTCAATGGCAGGCTCTGCTCCTGACTGACCAGCCCGGCCAGCGCACGACTGACCGGGTGGCTGCTGGCCGCGCCGAGACTGGCGGCCAGTGCCATCACCGAGGCCTGATCCAGTCGCGGGCTGCTGATCGATTGCAAACGCAAGGTGCCGTAAGTCAGGGTGCCGGTCTTGTCGACCACCAGCGAGGTCAGGTCCGCCAGCTCTTCGAGGAAGGCCGAACTGCGGATCAGAATGCCGTGGCGCGCCGCCACCGCGACGCCGGCAATCGCCGTGGCCGGTGCCGACAACACCAGCGCGCAAGGACAGGCGGCGACCAATACCGCGAGCATCGCTTGCGCATCGTTGGTCACGAACCAGGTCACCGCCGCCAGCAGCAACACCAGCACCATGTAGCTGCCGGCATACCGCTCGAGCAGACGGGTGATCGGTGGCTTCGAGCGCTCGGCGTTTTGCATCAGCGCAATGACCTTGCCCAGCGTCGATTGGTCGCCGGTGCGGGTCACTTCAATGCGCAGCAAGCCGTCGAGGTTGATCGCCCCGCCGAATACCGTCATGCCCACTGCCGTTTCAACCGGGACCGACTCGCCGGTGATCGACGCCGTGTCGAGGCTGGCCTGGCCGAACAGCACCCGCCCATCCGCCGGCACCCGATCACCGGCGCGCACCTCTACGGTGTCGCCGGGTTTGAGCGTGCCGTTATCCACTTCGATGATCGAGCCGTCCGCTTGAATCTTGCGTGCGTGGCTGCGGGTCAACTGACCGAGGGCGTGAATCGCTTCCTGCGAACCTATCACGCTGCGCTCCTCCAGCACGTGGCCGAAGATCATGATGATCGGCAGCAACGCGGCGGTCAGCAGGTCGCCGGTCGCCCACGCACCGAGCATGGCCAGTGCAATCAGTTGATCAGTGATGCCGTGCAGGCTCGGATAACGCAGGCTGTACCACGCCGAACGCATCACCGGCACCGCCACCAATAAAGAAGCAAAACCCAGCAGCAACTGACTGACACCGGTTTGCTCCGGCACCAGCCAGCGCCAGATCAGACCAAGGCCAAGCAAGCCCAGGGCGAGCATGGCCAGGGTCAATTGCCGTGCGGCGCGGCGCTGTTCGGCCGAGGACAACAGGCTCGGTGCGGCAGTGGTCGCAGTCATTTACTGGCTCCCTGAATGATCAGGCGGGAATCGTCTTTCGGATCGACCGTAGTCACGGAACCGGCCTGGCCGAGAATTTTTGGCATACGTTCGCGGTACAACCGCAGGAGCATCTGCGGATCGGTGCCCTGCTGTTGCGCCTTGGCCAGGCTCATTACCGTGGCGGTGTCGGCGGAGGCTTTCGCCAACCGTTCGCCGGCCTGCGCGTGAGCCACTTGCAGGGTGCGGTCGGCTTGTTCGTTGGCGGTCTGGGTAAGTTTTTCCGCCTCGGTGCGTGCGTTGGCGACCGCTTTGTCGGCTTGCTGGCTAGCAGTCAACACAGCATTGAAGGCGCTGACAGCCGGGTCTGGGAGACTCGACTGAACGTCGACTCGCGCCACTTCGATACCGATACCCTGCCCGTTCGCCTTGAGTTCTGCCAGGCGCTTGTTGATGCCTTGCACCAGATCACCGCGCAAACGTTCGCGGCGCTCAGCCGCCTGATTGTCGGCGCCGATCAACTCTGGCCGGGCTACCAGAATCGTGTCCAGATCACGAGCGGCGGTCAAAGCCACCGCACTGCGCGTGACCAGCCGATCCAATGCCGGCAGCACATGATCACCTTGCAATACGAAGTCATACGGATCGGTGACCTTGTAAAACACCCGCACATCCAGTTGCACGACACCAGCGTCGCCGGTCAGCAAATAACCGGAACCGGCCAGCGCATCGCTCAGCGGAGTGGCAAATGTCGCAACGCGATCAGCCTTGATCGCCTCACTGCTGCGCAGCAGGTTTTCTACTCGGCGCTCAATCACCCGATCCGCTGCAGGCAGCAACACCACCTGTTCGAAGGGCTGTGGCCAGGCCAGCAACAGGCCGGCATTCTGGATGCGATCCAGTGCACCAAAGTGCAAAACCACGGCGCGATTCTGCGGATCGATCTGCCGTACATTGGAAAACGCCCACGCCAACGCGGCCAGAACAGTGACCGCATACAAAGCGAAAAACGCCAGGCGTCCGGCCTGAATCCACGGACTGCTCAACGAATGTGTTCCACGTGGAACTTCATCACTCATGGCTGCGATCCGGATTTGTTATCAACAGTCGGCGGACCGTCTACCAACACGCGGAATGGCGCGGCGTCGGTGCGCAGGATCAGCTTGGTGTCCGGTGTAACGATGGTGCCGAGCGTGTCCAGCGAGCGCAGCAGGTTGTACAGCTGCGGCGACCCGGCGTAGGCGCGGCCATAGATCTGAGCCGCTTCGACCCGGGATTGCGCTTCGATTTCTGCGGCTTTCACCGTGGCATCCGCCTGCACAATTCGCGCATCGCGCTCGGCAGCCGAGCGAATTTGCGCAGCTTCACGCTTGCCAATGGCCGTGCGTTCGGTGGCAATGGTTTCACGCTCGGCGCGCATTCTATCGACCGTGGCCGTGAGCGTTACCGAAGGCAAGGTCAGCCGTTCGATGCCAACCTGCACCACGCGCACACCATAAGTCGCGAGCAGTTGTTGATCGATCTGCTTGCGCAATTGAGCTTCGAAGTCGGCGATGCGCACCTGACTGGCATCGGTGTTGACCAGGTTCGCCAGGTCGAAACTGCTCGCGGTGGTTTCCAGTGCCGAGCCGACGAACGTGCGAATCTGCCGCGCCGCCTCATCCGGCTGGTTTTGCACCGCCCGCATGAAACGCTGCACGTTATCCGGGTCGCCCTGCACCTGCCACGCCACGTAAGCCTGAACGATGATGCGCAAACCATCGCGGGTGCCGACATCCTGCAAACCGCTGGAGGTGGTGCGCAGGCGCAGATCCACCGGGATCGCGGCTTCGAACGGCGCCGGCCAGCGCCAGCTCAAACCGGGCTCAAGCAACACCCGCGACGGATTGCCGAAACGGGTGATGACCGTAGCCTCGCCCGAGCGCACTTGCACCAGGCTCGCCGCAGCGATGGCAAACGCCACCAATAACACCGCCCAGCCCATGCGCCGCCACGGGAACGGTCCCGCCTCTTCCGGCGCACCGTGATGATGGTGATGATGCCCATGATGATGGTGATGCCCGGCGTGGCCGTGATCATGGCCGCTGTGGTCATGCGAATCGTGAGTGTGCGACTGGCTCAATGGGCAACTCCTGGTTGAGCGGTGGTGCGCGCGGGCGTCGGGTCAGCCGGCAGCGTGAACGTACGCAGGTCGATGGTCGGCGCATTGCTGCTACCGCCTAAACGGTGGTCGAGCACCAGCAGCCTGGCCTTGCTCAGGCCTTGGCTGAGCTGACTGAAATATTGCTCCAGCACGAACGCCTGGCCGGCGCTGGCATAGGCTTGTTGTTCAGCCTTGAACTTCAGATCCGCCGCCTGCGCGGTGGCGCTGACTTCACGCGCACCGGCACTGGCCTGATCCCGCACAAGGCTGGCCTGCAACTGCGCCTGGTTACTGGCTTCAGCTGCAGCCCCGCGCTCACGGGAGATCAACGCCTGCGCGCCGATCTGCGCTGCCTGCACGCTGTGATAGGCATTGGCGGCACCGGCCGGTGGATGAATGGCTTCGACCACGGTGGCGAGAATCTCCACACCGCTGTCGAGCTTCTGCAGATCGCCCTGCACTGCGCGGCGGATTTCTTCGCCCAGCCCTACCCGGTCGGAACCGAGCAGACCGTCGAGGGTGCGCGAGGCAAAATCATGAACCAGAATCCGGCTGGCGGTGCTGCGAATCAGCGTCGGCACATCGGCATTGTTGTAGGTGGCGGCCAAGGCATCCTGATCCCGCAGGCCGATGCGATAGACGAAGCGCACGTCCATGTTGACGATCTGAAAGCTCTGCTGATCGCCTCGGCTGCTGGCAATCACTTGGGATTTATCGTTGACGTGACTGGCATCCCACAGGCGGTTGGCGGTCATCGGCGCCGGTCCTTCGGCGGGCTCGGCCTGGGTCGGTGCTTGCGCCGGTGCGGCGCTATCACCGACGCTGGTCGCCAACTCGTGCACCACACCATTCTCGACACTCAGCACACGGCCCAGCGGCCACGGCAAACCGACGTGCAAGCCGGGGCCGAACACTTGCACCGGTTTGCCGAAACGCTCGTAGATGCCGCGCCCTTGCAGCGGAATTTCGTGGATCCCGGTCAGCAACCAGCCGACTGCAGCGACCAGCGCCAGCACCGGGATAAAGGCGCGACGCATGTAGCTGAAAGCCCAGATCTGTCGCAGATCGATGCCGAAACGGTTGTGCAATTCGTGCTGCAAGGCGAGCAGCGGCTGAGGCGGCCAACGCAGCATGTCAGCGACAAAACTACGCGCCAGCAGGGTCGGTTCCAGCTGTTCGCGATACGGGCTGAATATCGACAGAATCGCGCGCAGTAGCAACTCGATCGCGACCATTCCCGGCAAGATCCCGATCAACACCGCGAGCCTGACGGGCCACACCGAAGCGTCGTTGGCAAACAACAGACACAAGGCGCCAAGCACCAGACTGATGATCGCCACCCGCGCCAATTGCGCAAGGGATCCGGCCTCCGGCCATTGCGCCGGAGGCTCCTGAGCCAGTTGGCGTTCCAGCACCAGCAAGCCGAAGCCCAGCAGCAACATCAGCACCGCGCCGACGGTGGCAGACACGCCGACCGCGCCGGCCGGCAAGGCAAGGTTCCACACTTGCTCGATGCTCAGCACCACCAACGCCGACCAACCGCCGAGCCACAACGTGGCCGCGCCGATTTGACCCAGCAGATGCAATCCGCGTTGACTCAGGCGCTCCAGCAGCCGTTCATACCAGCCGTCAGGCGTCGCGGGCTCAGCCTCCTCGGTCGGCGCCACCCGCGCCGGCGGGTTCATCACCCGTGCGCGCCACTGCGTCACCCACCAGGCCGACTGCAGCCCGGCGACCAGCACCAGCACTGCCGCACTCAGATTCACCAGCAATGCTGGCCATAACGATTGCGCGGCAAACAGCCCGACAAAAAACGCCAGTACCCACCCTGCCCCGGCCAACCCGCCGAGGCCAATGGCCAAGCGGCGCAAACGTCGCCCCTGCACGGCTGCTTGTTGAAAGCGCGGCAACCCGGTCACTTGCGCGCCATCGAGATCCAGATCGACTTGCATATCACCCCAAAGCCATTGATTCACCCGTCTTATCGTTACGATATAACGAAAAGCGTGAAATATTCGTACACAAATACGCTTATCTAAAGATGCGCAACCTGTCGCTTGCCTGAAGCCTTGACCGAAATGTCCGGAAACGCACATATTACGTTCGTAATTTTATCGACCCACTACTTTTAGCGATCCGCATCCGTCAACGAGGAGCAAGAGCATGAGTCACTACGACGTGGTAATTCTGGGCGGCGGCCCCGGTGGTTATAACGCGGCGATCCGCGCCGGCCAACTGGGCCTGAAAGCCGCGTGCGTGGAAGGCCGCGCCACCTTGGGCGGCACCTGCCTGAACGTCGGCTGCATGCCGTCCAAGGCCTTGCTCCACGCCTCGGAGCTATACGACGCGGCCATGGGTGCGGAATTCGCCAACCTCGGCATCGAGGTCAAACCCACGCTCAACCTCGCGCAGATGATGAAACAGAAAGACGAGAGCGTGAGCGGCCTGACCAAAGGCATCGAGTTTCTGTTTCGCAAGAACAAGGTCGACTGGATCAAGGGCTGGGGCCACATCGATGGCCCGGGCAAAGTCAGCGTGACCGATGGGCAAGGCAACAAGACCGGGCTGAACGCCAAGGACATCATCATCGCCACCGGCTCCGAACCCACGCCTCTGCCCGGCGTCGAGATCGACAACCAACGCATCCTTGACTCCACGGGCGCACTGTCCCTGAGTGAAGTACCCAAGCATCTGGTGGTGATTGGCGCCGGAGTGATCGGCCTCGAACTCGGCTCGGTATGGCGCCGTCTCGGTGCCCAGGTGACCGTGGTCGAATACCTCGACCGCATCTGCCCCGGCGTCGATGGCGAGGCCGGCAAGACCCTGCAGCGCTCGCTGAGCAAACAAGGCATCAGCTTCAAGTTGAGTTCGAAGGTCACCAGCGCCACGACCTCGGCCACCGGTGTGCAGCTCAGCGTCGAACCCGCCGCCGGTGGCAGTGCCGAGCTGCTGGAAGCCGACTACGTGCTGGTCGCGATCGGCCGGCGTCCATACACCCAGGGCCTGGGTCTGGAGAACGTGGGCCTGACCACCGACAAGCGCGGCATGCTCGCCAACCGCCAGCATCGCACCGAAGCGCCTGGCGTCTGGGTGATCGGCGACGTGACGTCCGGGCCGATGCTCGCGCACAAGGCCGAAGATGAGGCGATGGCCTGTGTGGAACAGATCGTCGGCAAGGCCGGCGAGGTCAATTACGAGTTGATTCCCAACGTCATCTACACCCGGCCGGAACTGGCCAGCGTCGGCAAGACCGAAGAGCAGCTCAAGGCCGAGGGCCGCGCCTATAAAGTCGGCAAGTTCCCGTTCACCGCCAACAGCCGGGCGAAGATCAACCACGAAACCGAAGGCTTCGCCAAAGTCCTCGCCGACCAACGCACGGACGAAATCCTCGGCGTGCACCTGGTCGGCCCGAGCGTCAGCGAAATGATCGGCGAATACTGCGTGGCCATGGAATTCAGCGCATCGGCCGAAGACATCGCGCTGACCTGCCACCCGCACCCGACACGTTCAGAAGCGTTGCGCCAAGCGGCGATGAATGTCGAGGGGATGGCGACGCAGATGTAGTCAGCAAAGCTATGGGTGACCGCTATCGCGAGCAGGCTCACTCCCACCTTTGATCACATTCGAATGTGGGAGCGAGCCTGCACGCGAAAGGAGCAGCTCGATCTCAATCCGGTAGATGCCCCAACGGCAATGCTCCCGGGGTCTTCACCGTGTGAATCGCAAAATTGCTGCGAATGTCACTGACCCCCGGCAGCTTCAGCAGGCAACCGCTGAGAAAGCGGTCGTACGCGCGCAGATCCGGCACCACCACCTGCAACAGAAAGTCCGATTCGCCCGACACCAGAAACGCCGAGATCACCTCCGGCAGCGCCGTGACCGCCGCATAAAAGGCCTCGGCCTGTTCGTCGTTGTGGCGCTCGACCTTGACCCCGACAAACACCGTCAGCCCCAGCCCCACCTCATCGCGATCCAGATTGGCCTGATAGCCGCGAATCACCCCGGCCTCTTCCAGCATCCGCACCCGGCGCAGGCACGGTGACGCCGACAACCCGATCTCGTCCGCCAGCTCGACGTTGCTCAGCCGTCCGTTGCGTTGCAGCGCGGCGAGAATCTTGCGATCAAAGGCGTCAAGTTTCATGGTTGGCAGATCCTGATGGTCGAGGCGCAAAAAGAAAGCAGGTTATGCCAATCCAATGAGTTTTTGAAGCTGACTACGCAAGCACCTGCCCCACCTTTCAGCCATAGACTGTGGTCACCGAATCGACAACGAAAGGGCTGCGACATGGCGAGTTTCTGGCTGTTTTTTCTGGCATTGACGGTGGTCTATCTGTTGCCCGGCCCGGACATGATCCTGTTGCTGCAAACCGGCGCGCGGCAGGGTCGCGGTGCGGCACTGGCGACCGCTGTTGGCCTGGGGATTGCCCGGGGCTGTCACGTGGCGTTGGCGGCGCTGGGCCTGGCAGCGCTGTTCAAGGCGGCGCCGTGGACGTTCGATGTGGTGCGTCTGGCCGGTGCGGCGTATTTGCTGTGGATCGGCATTCAGTGCCTGCGCAGCACATTGTTGCCAAACCTCAATGCCGACCCTGACTCCGACGCTCACGGACAATGGCGCGAAGCGATTCGTCGCGGCTTGCTGACCAATCTGCTCAACCCCAAGGCCTTGCTGTTCTGCTCGGTGCTGTTGCCGCAGTTCATCGTCAATGACGGCGCACCGGTGCTGAGCCAATTTGCCACCCTCGGCGTGTTGCTGGTGGGCGTCGGGCTGCTGTTCGACAGCGCCTATGCCCTGACCGGTGCCGCGCTGGGCCGTTGGCTGCAACACAGTCCAACCGCCCAGCGCGTCCAGCAATGGTTATTCGGCAGCCTGTTGATCGGCTTCGCCGTGCGTCTGACGTTTATCCAGCAGGCCTAGGGCTTGCGCGCCTTGCGGCGGCGGCTGAACAACGCCAACGCGCCAGCACTGATCAGCACCAGGACGCCGACCACCGGCCACTTGTACGGGCGCAACGTATTGCGCACGGCATCAGTGACCTGAGTCACGTAACGCTTGTCGGCGTTGTCGAAATCCGGATACGGGCATTGATTGCCGAAGTCCACCGCCCAAGGCACGTACGGGCCTTCATTGACGTAGCGTCGATACAGCGCGCTCTGCTCTTGCAGACTGCTGTTGAAACCGGCGGCATTGCACAACACCGCCGCAAACGCCTGACTGGTGTGCGGCAAATTGTCGGCAGCTCGGCCGGCCAGTGCGGTGGCGACAAAGCGGTAGTGATAACGTTCATCCGGCTGCGCCTGACTGGCCTTCTGGCGCTGCACTTCGGCTTCGGCCACCAATGGCCCGACTTTCAGCTCGGTGTTTTCCAGGCTGTAGTTGCCGCCAAGCGTGGCGTAGTCCGGCGCCATCTCATAGCCGAGGATATCCATGCCCCATTCGCGCGCCGTCCACGCCGCGTTGTACAAGGCGCTGGCGCGTTTGGTCGGCCACCAGGCGGCATCGGCCTTCAGGCGTTGCTCACCGTACAGGCGGGCCTTGTGCTGCAGATCGGGATTGTCGAAATAACCGACCGCCTCCTCGTAATGCCCCTCGCGCAGCAAGCGCCGTCCCAGCAGGTTACGCAGGCTGGCAGCGACCGGCAGCGGCACGTAGTTGTCGCGCTGCTGCTGGGTCAGCGCCGCAGGCGCCGGCACGTTGTCATCGACATATTGTTTGAGCTCGTCGACCGTCAGTACGCGCTCGGCCACCGTCGCGGCGTCGAACCAGTAGATGCTGTTGCTGCGATACAACTGCACGAACGCTTGCAGGTATTCGCCGCGCTGCAACGCGAGGATCGCGCTCTCGCCCTCGACCCGGCATTTGGGCTGCAGGGTTTCGAAGTCCCAGTCCGGGGTGCGTCGGTAGCCCCAGTCCTCGTTCTGCGGGAAGGCCTGCGCGGCTTTGGCATAGGCAGCAGCGGCCGCATTTTTGTCGCCGTCACGCACCGCCAGTTTGGCCCGCAGCCACCACGCCAGCCCACCGTCACCGGCGTTCTCGAGGAAGGCCTTGGCACTGGCGTAATCGCCCTGTTGGTAATTCATCGCCGCCAGTCGATCAGCGTTTTCCAGGCTGCCACGGGTGCTGTTCTGCAACAGTTTGATGAGTTTCTTTTCGTTCGGCGGTTGCTCGTCGAATGACCAGCCCATGCGGCTGATCAACGAGGCAGTGACCAGTTGCTGCACGGCCTTGCGCTCCAGCAGCTTGGCCAGTTCCGGCTCAGGCAGTTCGGCCAGCTCATTCATCAGTTGTTTCAGCGAGGTATTGCCCACCGCCGAGCCGTGCAGGTTCTGCGCTTCATACAGTTCGATGGCGCCATCCCAGTCGCCGGCGGTTCGCAGCACCCGCGCCTCTTCACCGAGGCTGGCCACCCCGAGCTCCAGCGGATCGCTGAAGCCGTCGATGCTCATCTGTCGGGTCTGGCGGAAGGCATCGCGCGCGTCCTCCAGCGCCTCGACGGCATCGCCGGCCTCGGCACTCATGGCAAACCAGGTTCGGCCCAGCGAATACGCCGCCCAGGTGCTGCGCAGCGGACGCTGATCGGCCGGCAGTGCCAGCACCTTGTTGAAGTACTCGACGGCCAATGGATGATCGCCCGTGGCAAACGCCACTGCGCCGGCCACGTACAGGCGGATTTCCGGCGGCAGACTGGCGCCCTGAGCCTCGACCTGACGTGCATCGGTCAGACCGCGCAATTGCTTGACCAAGGCTTGTTGCTCGGCACTCAGACCGACCTGCTCGGCTTTTTCGCGAACGGCAGCCGGTTCGTTCTCGTCACCGTACATATCGTTGGGATTGTGCGTCGCTGCGGTGACGTTCTTCAGCCCGGCAATGGTTTTACCGAGGCGGCTGATCTCGAAGTTGAAGTTGCCCTCCGGCAGCTCGGCCAGGGTTTGCCCGCGATTGTCGAGCAGGCGCATCGGGAAGTCCGGGCCGCAGGCCAGCGCCGAACCCAGCGGCAGGCTGAGGCTCAGGCAGAGCAGATGGCGGGGCCAGTTACGGGTCAACATGCGAACCTCCTTGATCAATAAATGCACAGCGCGCCCAACCGATGGCGCGTTGTCCGCCCGCCGGCAATCGGCCGTCACGCAGGCGGGTGAAGGTAAGCAGATCCGCGCTTTGTTGCAACGAGTAACCGGCGAGCGCGTCGGCGCCTTCACAGCCACGTGCCTTGACTCGCAACTGCGCAGGCCAGGCTGCGTCGAGATTGCCCGGGTTGGCGAGGTGGATGTCATAGAGGCCGTCGTGCTCACTGAATGTCAGGCCGAGCCGGCTGCTCAACGCATCGCCGCTGGCCACGGCGCGCAACGTGGTCAGGCTCCAGGCCCGGCGGTCATTGGCCAATGGCAGGCGAAACCAGATCAGCCCGGCCAGATGCGCTGGCGGATCCTCGCGCAGGGACTTGGCGAGCGTGCTCAGTTGCAACGGATCGGCGAGCAGTTCCCGGCGCTGCCCATCGCGCTCGAGCGGTACTTCGCTCTCCACCACCGGGGCACCGCCAGCATCCGGCAGCAGCGCCACGCCATAGGCTGGCAGCGCCAGATAGAAAGGCTTGTCGGTGATCTTCCCCCAGTCACTGGCCCAGCGTCGCGCCTGCTCGGGGTCGAACAATCCGCGTCGCGGATCACTGACGGCATGCACCTGCAGCACGCTGCTGTCGACCGTGGCCAGCAAGGCAGGCAACTGTGAACTGCCGAGCCACGCCGGCAGCGCGGTGATGCTCAGCGGCAACGACGCGGGCAATGCCGAACGCAAATGCGTCAGGAACTCGATGTATTCGGCCAGGCGCGCGTTGCCCGCATCATGGTCAATCTCGACGCCACTCACGGTCAGCCCTTGCGCTTGCCAGTCGGCGACAACCTGAAGAATCTGCGCCGTGACCTGCTGCTGATCGAGCGCCTTGAGCTGGCCGTCGAGGCGAATCACCGCAATCAATGGCCGGCCATCGTGCTTGAGCAACGGCGCATCGATACGCGCCCGATGCCAGCCGTCATTGGGGAACGCCTGCAAGGCCAGCACGCGCAATGTCGAAAAGCTCTCGCGGCTGTCGCGCAGCGCGGCGTCATGCGCCGACGTCCATTGACGTTGCCAGACATAGAGTTGCTGATCGAGGGCGGGGGCGTCATGCCGCTCGCAAGCAGCGAGCAACCCCATTGCCGCGATCAAAATCGAAAAGCCGAACCGCATGAAAGGCCTATTCCCTACTGATACAAACAGTCAGGGTACACAAATCCCTGTAGGAGTGAGCCTGCTCGCGATAGCGCAGTAACGTTCGACATCGATGTTGCCTGATACGCCGCTATCGCGAGCAGGCTCACTCCTACAGGGAAAGCGACTTATGGCTTGCGGGCAATGATCACCTGACTTTTTGCCACCACCGCATCCAGCGCCTGCTTGATCTGCGCGCCACGGGGCGAATCGAGCACCGCTTGCCAGGTGTCGGCCCAGTGATTGAGCAACGGGTGATCCGGGTTGCTGAAATCGACCTTGGCTTCCCAGAACAGCAGCATCCACATCGACCAGTAAAAGCCGTACTGGCTGTGGCTGATGATCTCAAGGCCGGCTTCGCTGACCATCGCCTTGAACTGTTCTTCGCTGATGATGCGAATGTGGTTGGGCTTCTGGAAATACTCCGGCGCCGCGATGTCTTTCTGCAAGTCTTCGGAACTGGGGTGCGGCACGCTCAGCAGGTACAGCGCACCCGACTGGCCGACCCGCACCAGTTCGGCAAGGAACTGCGCCGGGTCGTCGACGTGCTCGATGACTTCGGTGGACACCACGCGGGTGGCGGTACCGTCGGCAATCGGCAACGGGTTGCAGTCGGTGACGTGGCATTCGACGCTGCGCGCCGGGGTATCGCTCAGGCGTTGACGGGTGGCCTCGACCTTGGTCGCGTCGATGTCGGCAATGATGATTTTCGCTCCACGCATGCCGCAGAAATGCACGTTGCCACCGTCGCCACAGCCGACATCGAGCAAGGTGTCATCGGCGGTCACCGGGAAGCCCTTGAACAGCTCGTTGGTCTCCTGGTTGAACCAGCCGCTGAGCTTGGCATCGTAGAGGCCGAGCATGTACGGATCGACCTTGTCCGCCACCGGCGCGACAGGTTGCGCGGGGGCCGGTGCAGGCGTCGCCGCCGTGAGTTTTTTCAATAGGCTCAGCATGAGGTGGCTCCGGAGGTTGAAACGGCAGGTCGGGACGTATCAAGGCGCCGCACCAAAGCGGCACCGCGATTGCGCATCAGCATTTCGATGAATCGGTAGTTCAGCTCGCTGAGCAGCACGATCAGACCCAAGGCAATCAGCACAGTCAGAATCGGGTGCCCGGCAGGGCTCGGCAAACCCGCAGTCTGCAAGCGGAATATCAATTCACGCACCAGCAGATAGGCCGGAATGTGGATCAGGTAAATGCCGTAAGAACGACTGCCGATCCACGCCATCAGCCGTTGCACACGGCCAGCCGGCAGCAGGTAATCGCGGTTGTACGAGGCAATCCACACCAGCAGCGCGCCGAGCACGGCAATCGAGCCGATGCGGTAAGGCGCGAAAGTGAAACGGTCGGTGGCCATGTAGCTCATCAGCAGCGCCACGCCAATCAACACTGACAGGCCGGCCCACGGACGCCGCAGAAACGTCGGTTGCCAGCGCCGGTAAGAAGGTTGCGCGCTCCACATCGCCAGCAGCACGCCCAGCGCCAGCGCGTCAGTGCGCACCACCATCAGCAACGGCGTGCGCAGGGTCAACAGTTGCACCGCGACCAGCGCCAGCAAGGCCCAGACCAAATGCTTGCGGCACAGCACAATCACCAGTGGGAACAGCAGGTAAAACTGCTCCTCCAGGGCCAGGCTCCAGTAGACGAAACTGCTGCCGTACTCGTATTGAAAGAAGCTGTCGGCAAAGCGCAAATTGGCGTACTGCAACACTCCCGCCAGCGTCGCCTGCAGGTTGGCGTGCAGGCTGCCAAAGGCACCGGAGCGGTTGAGAAACACGCACGCCAGCAGGATCAGCGCCAGCCATAGCCAGGCCGAGGGCAACAGGCGAAACACCCGACGCAGCCAGAAATTACGCGTCTGTTGCCAATATTCCTGACGCGTCGTGCAGGCGCGCAGCGCGGGGATCAGGCTGCGGGCGATAACAAATCCGGAGATGGCGAAGAACAGATCGACGCCCCACCACGGTTGCGCCCAGGCGTGGATGTTTTCCAGCAATGGCACCGTGTCGGTGAACAGGCTGCCCTGCAGGTGATGGAACAACACGCCGAGGACGGCAATGGCGCGCAGCACCTCGATGTCCATGATCCGCTTGGCGCTCATGCCTGGCTCCCGGTGCGGGTTTCGTCCGCCAGCGGTTTGCGGGCGATGATCACCTGGCTCTTGGGCATGAAACGGTCGAGCATTTGCTTGATGGCCAGGCCATCCGGCTGCGCCAGCAGGTCTTGCCAGGTACGCGACCAACTCTCCATCAACGGCGGGTACGGGGCCTGAATCCGGTCGCGCACGGCGCCACCGAGGTCACGGCCGGCGGCGCGCTCACTGGCCCAGAAGAAGATCATGCCCATCACCCAGAAGAACCCGCTGGCCTGCCGATGCTCGATCACCAGCCCGGCGTTCTCCACCAGTTCGGCAAAGCGCTGCTCGGTGAAAATCTGCACGTGGTTCGGCGTCTGGTAATAACCGGCGGGGGCAATGCCTTGTTGCAGGTGCTCGCCGACCGGCGCCGGGACACTCAGCAGATACTGCGCGCCGGGACGCCCCATGCGCACCAGTTCGGCCATGAACGGTTCCGGTTGATCGATGTGCTCAAGCACTTCCATGCACACCACCTTGCTCGCACAACCGGCGGCCAGCGGCAACGGCAGGCTGTTGCTGACCAGGCCCAGATTCGTCTTGTTGCTCTGCGCCTCAACCTGCCGGGCCAGATCGCGGACCTTGTCATGTTCGCTGTCGGTGAAAATCACCGAGGCGCCCTGTCGCACGGCGAACAGCGTCGCCACGCCCTCGCCGCAACCGACGTCGAGCAAGGTATCGTCAGCCGTGATGGCGAAGCCCTTGAGCAACTCGCCACTGTCGTGCGAGAACCAGCCATCGAGAATCGCGTCATGCAACCCCACGTCCCGTGGCGAGGCCTGGCCGATCGGCTGAGGCTGAGGCTCAGGTGCAGGTGCAGGTGCAGGTGCAGGTGCAGGTGCAACAGGCAACGGTGCCGGGCGCAAGCGTGCAAGCAGGCGCCGGATCATGCGCCCGAGGCTTCCACGGACAACGGCTTGATGGCCTCTGCGTGCTGGGCAAAAAATGTGCGCAAGCGGTCCTCTGCACTTGCCTGGCTGCAGAAGCGCTGCAGGTTGTGTACGGCATGCTCGGACATCCGCGCATAACGCTCGACATCGTTTTTGGCCACCTCGTAACTGGCGCGATACGCCGCGCACAACGAGTCCCAATCAGTCATGTAGCGCAAGGTGCGGTAGGCCGCACGCGGGTCATGGGGCCAGGCCGTGAGCTCGTCGGTGGAGTCGACAATGAAGGCGTTGTCGCTGTCGACATAGTCGGCCATCGCCGTGTTCAGCGGCGCAATCGCCGGTTTGCCACAGGACATGAACTCCATCAGCGGCAAGCACTGCCCTTCGCCATAGGAACTGTTGACCACGTAACTGGTGGCCTGCACCAGTGCTTCATAATCGGCGTCCGCCAGATACCCATGGATCAGCACGATCCGGCACTGGTAGGACTGGTTCTTGTACAGGTGATGCAGCATGTCACTCAGGGCATTGGCGATGTCATGGTGCGTGAGTTTCAGCACCAGGGTGGCATCGGCGACGTCACGGAACGTGGTGCAGAACGCGCTGATCATGTCCTGCCAGTTCTTGCGCCCGTCGTAAGGGTTGAACACCGAGGTGTAGACCACGCCGTCCAGTTGCAACTGGCAGTCCTGCGGCGGCTCGGCGAACGACAGCGGCGTGCCTTCGCACAATCCCGGCGGACCGTAAGCGCGCAGGTCTACCGTGCGGCTGTCGAGCAACAGGCCGCGCAGCTTCAACTGCACCGCCTCGACCACCGGCTGCTTGCGTAACTGCGCACCGCGCGCGGCGAAGCGGTCCCACACCGGTGCAGCAATCGCACAGATCGGGTAGTCCGCGCCCATCACGTCGCATACAGCGTTCACCGTGAAACTCGAATGGGTAATCGCCATGCCGCAGGCGTTCAACACCACGCGCCAGTCATGACGGGGCTCGCCGTGCCAACTCTCGGTGGGAATAGTGCTGAACTCCCAGGCAAACACCGGAATGGTCGGGCAGGCGTAATGAATCGGCGTGCGATGCGGCGGCGAGAACGACAGGAACACGCACGCCTCACCGCGACTCAGGCAATCGAAGTACAACCGGTCGACCAGTTCGTCCGGGTTGCTCACTTCAATCACTTGCCCCAGACGCTCGAGCACCGGGCGGAACTCCTTGAGCACAAAGTAGTAGCTGTACTCGGGACGCCCGAGGTTCTGCTGGATATTGCTCTTGTTGGTTTCCGAATGAATGATGATCAGCATGATGCAGTCCCCGCCTCGGCGATCAGCTGTGGGGTTGTTGCACTCGGCGTCAGCTGAAAAAATTGCGCCAGACGCTGCTGCACCGGGGCAAAACTGCAGTATTCGCGCATGCGCTCGTTCGCGGCCTGGGCCATCGCCTGATAGGCCGCCGGATCATGCCTGGCCATGGCGTAGCTGTCCTCGTAGGCCGTTTTCAACGACCCCCAATCCGGACGATGGCGCAGGGTGCGATAGAGGATCTGCACGTCATCCGGCCAGATCGTCGGCTCACGACTGGACTTGACGATGAAGCCGACACGCTCGTCGATGTAGTCGTGCATCGCCGTATGGTCTGGCGCAATCACCGGGCGGCCGCAGGACATGAACTCCATCAGCGGCAGGCACAAGCCCTCACAGCGGGACGCGTTGACATAGAAACTGGCGGCACCGTAAAGCCTGGCGAACTCCTCGTCCTGCAAGTAACCATGCATGACCACCACCCGGCAGGCGAACGGTGAAAGCTGCGACAACAGGGTGATCAAGTGCACGTAATAGGTCGTCAGATCGTTCTGCGTCATCTTCAGCACCAGCGTGGCATCTTCGACGTCGCGCATGGCCCAGCAGAAAGCAGTGATCAGGTGATGCCAGTTCTTGCGCCCGTCTTCGGGGTTGAAGACGCTCACAAACACCACGCCGCTGACCTCGGTCTGCACCGTGGCGCTGGTATCCGGCAGGCTGGCCTGCGGATGCTCGGCCACCGCGGGCACAGGCACTTCACTGCCGCCAGGATCCGGCGGCAAGGGTTCGGCGGCAGGTGCGCGCAAGCGGAACAACTGACGGCGCAGGGCGATCGGCAGCAGATCGCGAACGGCTTCGCGATACCACAGCAGCAGATTGTGCTTGAGCAGAAATAACGGTTGGTGTTCGTTGGAAGTCGCCGTTGCCCGCCAGCCTTCGCGCAAGTAGTGCTTGGTGATGAACGCACGACGGCGCAGGGTCAGTTCCGGTGGCGGCGCAGGCTCGGACGGCGCAGCGACGTCGCCCGGCTCGCCGGGTTCCGATGCCGGCTCATTGGGCGTCGGTGCAATCAGCCCGTCGGCGGACAGGCCGAGAGTGCGGCTGTCGATAATGCAGCCCTTGATCTGCAACAGGGCTCCCGGGTTCACCGGCACAGCCGGGTATTGCTGGCGCACAGCGGCGAAGCCTTCCCACAACGGCGTCGGCAACACCAGCACAGGAAAGTCCTCGCCCATGGTCCGGCGAATGGCTTGTGCCGTGTGGCTGGACAACGTGATCGCCCGACCATGGCGCGCGAGGATCCGGCTCCAGTCATGGTGGACGTGTTCTTCGCGAGGGTCGACCGGGATCGAGTCGTACTCCCACGCGATCACGCAGACCACCGGACATTGCAGGTCGGTCGGGGTTTTGTGCGGAGGGGCAAACGAAAGAAAGAGGCTGTCCTGACCGGTCAGTTGCAACTGCCGATACAACGGGTCGACTTCGGCGGCCGACGACACCACGTGCACCTGCCCAAGGCTTTCCAGCACAGGACGGTAGGCCTTGAGCACGAAGTAATAGCTATATTCCGGACGGCCCAGACTCTGGCTGATGGAGCGGTCGTTGACGTCCGAGTAAAGAATGAAATTCATGGCATCCCACGGTGAAACCACCATCCCGGCAGCTTCACGCTATGACGGCCAAGCGCTGGATCGAGTCGGGATCACCGCTGCTCGTCCTTCGTCATGGAGCTCGTCTTCGTTCTTGTTTTAGTGGCTGGTTTCACCTTGTTGCGCAATGTCCCCCGGCTAACCTGAGGAGATGGCGACGAGGGCCATTCTAAACACATCCTTCGCAAATCCGGGAACCGCCGGACGAGAATAAATCAGGCTACGCTGACGAGAACTGACCGGTCACGGTTTGCCCTGTTGAAATTGCTGCGCATTTGGCACAGATTGGTAACAAACAACTACAACAATGACTTCGCCTGTCGTCTTGTCGGTCTTTTTCATCCGGCCTGACAGACTTCTCCTTAAAGCCTGTGGGAAAGTGGCGAAAGTTAAAGACCAAGGGGTCGCTGTTTGAAAAAGCGCTTGTTCGTCACGGGACTGAGTGGATTCGTGGGACAACATCTCCAGTCGCGTCTGGCGCAGCCTGATTCGACTTGGGAACTGCTGCCTGCCGCCGCACCCTACGATCTCACGGCATCGCAAAGCCTCGTCGACCTGTGGCCGCAATTGCCCGACGCGGTGATTCACCTGGCCGGCCAGACCTTCGTTCCCGAAGCCTTTCGCGATCCGGCCCGCACGCTCGAAATCAATCTGCTCGGTACCCTCAATCTGCTGCAAGCCCTCAAGGCACGCGGTTTTCAGGGGACCTTCCTGTATGTCAGCTCCGGCGATGTCTATGGACAAGTCGACGAACGCGCCCTGCCCATCACCGAACTCCAACCGCCCTGCCCGCGCAATCCGTACGCGGTGAGCAAGCTTTCCGCGGAGTTTCTCAGCCTGCAATGGGGCCTGAGCGAAGGCTTGCCGGTGCTGGTGGCGCGACCGTTCAACCACATCGGCAGCGGGCAGAAAGACAACTTTGTCATCGCCAGTGCTGCGCGCCAGATCAACCGCATCAAACAAGGCCTGCAAGCCCCGCAACTGGAGGTCGGCGACATTGACGTCACGCGGGACTTCCTCGATGTCGGCGATGTGATCTCGGCGTATTTCGCTCTGCTGGAGAAAGGCACGCCAGGGCAGGTCTACAACATCTGCTCGGGCCACGAGCACAGTATCCGTAGTTTGATCGAGCAAATGGGCGACCTCGCCGAGGTCGACCTGCAACTGGTCCAGGATCCGGCGCGCATGCGCCGTGCAGATCAGCGTCGCGTTTACGGCAGTCACGCAAGGCTGGCCCAGACCACGGGATGGACGCCTGAAATCACAACACAACAATCCCTGCGGGCGATCCTGTCCGACTGGGAGCAGCGAGTACGACAAGAATGAAAAGTGCACTGATCACTGGGATCACCGGCCAGGACGGCGCCTATCTGGCCCGACTGCTGCTCGACAAGGGTTACAAGGTTCACGGTCTGGTCGCACGGCGCAGCAGCGATTCGCGCTGGCGCCTGCGCGAGATGGGCGTCGAAGCCGACATCGTCTATCTGGACGGGGACATGGCCGACGCCTGCTCGGTGCAGCGTGCGGTCATCCAGTCGGCGCCGGACGAGGTCTATAACCTTGCCGCGCAAAGCTTTGTCGCCGCGTCCTGGAATCAACCGGTGACCACGGGCATCGTCGATGGCCTGGGCGTGACCCACCTGCTCGAAGCGATCCGCCAGTTCAGTCCGCACACCCGTTTCTATCAGGCGTCCACCAGCGAAATGTTCGGCCTGATCCAGGCTGAACAGCAAGACGAGAACACCCCGTTCTATCCACGCAGCCCCTACGGCGTGGCCAAACTCTATGGTCACTGGATCACCGTCAACTACCGCGAAAGTTTCGACCTGCATGCCAGCAGCGGCATCCTCTTCAACCACGAATCACCGCTGCGCGGCATCGAGTTCGTCACCCGCAAGGTCACCGACGCCGCCGCCCGCATCAAGCAGGGCAAGCAGCAGGAACTGGCCTTGGGCAACATCGACGCCAAGCGCGACTGGGGTTTTGCCGGTGACTACGTCGAAGCCATGTGGCTGATGCTGCAACAGGACAAGCCTGACGATTTCGTGGTCGCCACCGGCGTCACTACCACCGTGCGCGAGATGTGCCGCATCGCCTTCGATCACGTCGGTCTGAACTACCGCGACTACGTGAAGATCGACCCGGCGTTCTTCCGCCCGGCCGAAGTCGAAGTGTTGCTCGGCAATCCGGCGAAGGCGCAGCGCGTACTGGGCTGGAAACCGAAAACCGACCTCGACACCCTGATCCGCATGATGATGGATGCGGACATGAAACGCGTCGCCAAGGAGTAGGCCATGCTGATCCCCGTGATTCTGTCCGGCGGTGCCGGCACTCGTTTGTGGCCGGTGTCCCGTGAGGGCCATCCCAAGCCGTTCATGACCCTGCCCGACGGCCAGTCGTTGCTCGGCAAGACCTATCAGCGTGCCGCCGCATTGCTCGATGGCTGGGGCGACATCGTCACGGTGACCAACCGCGAGTACTACTTCCAGAGCAAAGATCACTATTGCGCGGCTCACGTGTCTCGCCACCGTGGGCACTTCCTGCTGGAGCCGACCGGGCGCAACACCGCCCCGGCAATCGCCGCCGCCGCCCTGTCACTGCAGGCGTTGCACGGTGACGATGCGATCATGGTGGTGATGCCCGCCGACCATTTGATCGTCAACCAGGAAGCACTCAAAAGCGCTGTCGAACACGCCGTCAATCTGGCGAAGGACGGTTACCTGGTGACCTTCGGCGTGGTGCCGAGCACTCCGGAAACCGGCTTCGGCTACATCGAGACCGGCGCACCGCTGGACGCCAGAGGCGCGGCGAAAGTGCAGCGCTTTGTCGAGAAACCCGACCTGCAGACCGCCACCCATTACCTGGAAAGTGGCGACTTCCTGTGGAACTCGGGCATGTTCTGCTTCACCACTGCCACCCTGATCAACGAGTTGCAACTGCATGCCCCGCAGTTGCTGGAACAGACCCGTGCCTGCATGGAGGCCAGCGCCCCGGTGGAAACCGTCGGCTGCCTGCAACAGGAACTGTCACCGGCACTTTTTGCGGAAATCACCGATATCTCCATCGATTACGCGTTGATGGAACGCTCGGAAAAAGTCGTGGTGGTGCCCGCCGGTTTCGACTGGAGCGACATCGGTTCATGGGGTGCCGTGGCGGCGCTGGTACCGGCAGATGCCGACAACAATCGCGCCAGCGGCGAAGCGATCTTCATCGACAGCCACAACAACTTCGTGCAGAGCGAAGGCCGACTGGTGGCCACTGTGGGTGTGGATAACCTGATCATCGTCGACACCGCCGACGCGGTGCTGGTAGCCCACGCCGACCGCGCCCAGGATGTGCGGCGGGTCGCCAAGCAGCTCAAGGACAAATCCCACGAAGCTTATCGCCTGCACCGTACGGTCAGTCGCCCGTGGGGCACCTACACCGTGCTCGAGGAAGGCCCGCGCTTCAAGATCAAGCGCATCGTGGTCAAGCCCGGCGGCAAGCTGTCGCTGCAAATGCACCATCACCGCAACGAACACTGGGTGGTGGTCGAAGGCATGGCCAAGGTCACCAACAACGGCACCGGCACTCATCTGGTGGCCAAGAACGAATCGACGTTCATTGCCGCCGGACACCGCCATCGCCTGGAAAACCCCGGCGTGATCGACCTGGTGATCATCGAGGTACAAAGCGGCGAATACCTGGGTGAAGACGACATCGTGCGCTTCGAAGACCAATACGGCAGGACGGTTTGATGCTGCTTTCCCTGTACCGCTCGCTGCGCAGCTATCGCGGATTCGTCCTCGGCAGCGTCAAGCGGGAGTTTCAGGCGCGTTATCGCAATTCGCTGTTCGGCGCGCTGTGGACCGTGCTCAATCCGCTGTCGATGATCGTCGTGTACACGGTGATCTTTTCCCAGATCATGCGAGCGCGCCTGCCGGGTGTGGAGGATGGCCTGGCCTACAGCGTGTACCTGTGCGCGGGCCTGCTGACCTGGGGGCTGTTTGCGGAAATCACCTCGCGCAGCCAGAGCATGTTTCTGGAAAACGCCAACCTGCTGAAGAAAATCAGCTTCCCGCGCATCTGCCTGCCAGTGATTGCGCTGTTCAACGCCGGGATCAACTTCGCGATCATCCTGGCGCTGTTCTTCGGTTTTCTGCTGATCAGTGGACGCCTGCCCGGCATGGCCTTGCTGGCGCTGATCCCGCTATTGATCGTGCAGGTGATCTTCGCCGCCGGGCTGGGGATGATCCTCGGCATCCTCAACGTGTTCTTCCGCGATGTCGGGCAGATGTTCGGCATCTGCCTGCAGTTCTGGTTCTGGCTGACGCCAATCGTTTACCCGCTGTCGATCCTGCCGCCGGGTATCCAGCACCTGATCAGCCTCAACCCGATGACGCCGCTGATGACCAGCTACCAGAACGTGTTCCTCTATAACCAGTGGCCGAACTGGCCGTCGCTGATGCCACTGCTGATCATCGGCCTGCTGTTCTGCGCCATGGCCCTGCGCCTGTTCCGGCAACGTGTCGGCGAAATGGTGGATGAACTCTGATGGGACATATACGCGTCAGCGGCCTGGGCAAGGCCTACAAGCAATACCCCAATCGCTGGAGCCGGTTGTTCGAGTGGCTGGTGCCGTTCTCGGGCACCCGTCATCAGCTGCACTGGGTCCTGCAGGGCATCGATTTCGAGATTCAACCCGGTGAAGCCGTCGGCATCGTCGGAGTCAACGGCGCGGGCAAAAGCACGCTGCTGAAGATGATTACCGGCACCACGCAACCCAGCTGCGGGCACATACAACTGCAAGGCCGCGTTGCCGCCCTGCTGGAACTGGGCATGGGTTTCCACCCGGATTTCACTGGTCGCCAGAACGCCTTCATGGCCGGTCAGTTGCTGGGCATGCAAGTCGAAGAGATCGAAGCGCTGATGCCGCAAATCGAGAGCTTTGCCGAAATCGGCGAAGCCATCGACCACCCGGTGCGCACCTATTCCAGCGGCATGCAGATGCGCCTGGCCTTCAGCGTCGCCACCGCGCGCCGTCCGGACATCCTGATCGTCGATGAAGCGCTGTCGGTGGGTGACGCTTACTTCCAGCACAAAAGCTTCGAGCGCATCCGCAACTTCCGCAAGGCCGGCACCACCCTGCTGATTGTGTCCCATGACCGTTCGGCGATTCAGTCGATCTGCGACACCGCGATCCTGCTGGAGAACGGGCGTCTGGCCATGCGCGGCAAACCCGAAGAAGTCATGGACTACTACAACGCCATGCTCGCTCAGCGTGAAGGCCAGATCGTGCGCCAGGAAATGCTCGCCAACGGCCAGGTGCAAACCATTTCCGGCACCGGTGAGGCGGGGATTGTCAGCGTGCGCTTGCTCGACGCTCAGGGCCGCAGTCTGGAGGTGGCGGAAGTCGGCCAGCCAGTGGTGCTGGAAGTGCAGGCCGAGGTGCGCGAAGACATCGAGCGCCTGGTGTTGGGCTTTCTGATCAAGGATCGCCTCGGCCAGGCGATCTACGGCATCAATACCCATCGTCAGGACATGGCGATCACCGACCTGAGTGCCGGTGAACAGGTGACCTTCCGCTTCGCCTTCGACATGCGCCTGGGCAAGGGCAGCTATTCGATAGCGCTGAGCCTGTCGCGCCTGGATTCGCACCTGGACCGCAACTTCGAATGGCGCGATTACGGCCTGGTCTTCCATGTCATCAACAATCGCCAGGAAGACTTCGTCGGCTGCTCGTGGCTGCAAGCCCGGACCGAAATCAGCCGCTCCAGTGAAAACACCGAGCAACTGCCTGATAGGGAAATCTCGCAATGACACGACTGTTGGTGGAGTGCACTTACGTCTTCGAACACCCGTCCGCCAATTCCGGCATCCAACGGGTTGTGCGCAACGTCATTCAACAGTTGCCCGACGCCGATGCTCAGCGCGAATGCATCCCGGTGGTGATGCTCGACGGGGCCCTGTATCAGGTGAAAAGCCTGGCGCCGATCAAAACGCCGAAAATCAATCTGACCAGCCTGCGAGTGAAGCTGGAGCAATGGGCCAACAACTTCTGGTTGCGGCATCGCGCCCTCGAACGACGCCGCCCTTTCAGCCAGTCGCATTTCGCCCGGCGGGTGCTGTACGTGCTTTGCCGGCTGACGGCGTTCGCCTGTTTCAGCCTGCCGATGCGCGTGCTCGCACGCCTGCTCAAGGGCAAACCCGTGCCCGAGCGCTGCGTGCCGTTGCAACATCGGGCCGGCGATCAACTGGTGCTGCTCGATTCGTCCTGGCACGCCAACTTTTTCCCCTTGGCCGAACAACTCAAACGCGATGGCGTGGGCATCGTTTCGGTGATCTACGACCTGATCCCGCTGACCCATCCACAGTTTTGCGACGCGGGCCTGGTCAAGGTGTTCAACGACTGGTTCGACTGGATCGCGCGCACGGCCGACGGCTATGTCGCGATCTCGACCACCATCCGCGATCAGGTGCGCCAGGAAATGTTGCGCCGGATCGGCACGCAACAGGTTCAGCAGCGCTGGTTCGACTATTTCCACCTCGGTTCCGAGCTGGACCTGACTGACACCGCATCGGAAATCGATCGTAACCTTCTGCACATGTTCAAGAGCCCGGAACCGGTGTTCCTGATGGTCAGCACCATCGAGCCGCGAAAGAACCACGCCTATCTGCTCGATGCCTTCGAACGGGCCTGGGCTGCTGGTTCCAAGGCGCGGTTGTGCATTGCCGGGAAAATCGGCTGGAAGTGCGAGGCGCTGATCGAGCGGATCCGCCAGCACCCGCAATTGAACCGTCGTCTGTTCATGTTCAATACGCTCTCGGACAAAAGCCTCGAACACGCCTATTCCCACGCCACCGCACTGGTGTTCCCGTCGCATGTCGAGGGCTTCGGCCTGCCCCTGGTGGAAGCCATGCAACGCGGGCTGCCGGCGATGGCCAGCGACATTCCAGTGTTCCGCGAGATCGGCGGCGATTACATGGCTTACTTCGCGCTGGACAACGCGCAAAGCCTCACTGACCTTGTGACCGCCATGGAGCAGTCCGGGGTGTTTCCGGCAGCCATGAGCCTGGACCAATGGCGCTGGCTGAGCTGGCGCGAAGCCAGTGCGCAATTGGTCCAGCGCATCGAGCGCAACCTGAACCGCTCACTGCCCGCGCCCGAGAGTCAGCATGCGCATTGCTCTTAACGCGCGGATTCTTCAGGCGCCGCGCACTGGCATCGGCCATTACGTCGCCGAACTGGTCCGCGCCTTGCGCAGCAGCACCGATGTCGAAGTGGCGCTGTTCCACGGCTGGGGCTGGAGCTCGACCCTGCCAGAGGCAGCCATGCCCGGCTACTCACGGCTGACGCCGCTGCTGCGGCAGATCCCCGGCGCCTATCAGGCGCGGCGCTGGCTGGAACAGAAACGCTTCGATCAGGGCCACACGCAAGACCTCGACCTGTATCACGAACCGAGCCTGTGGCCGCTGGCCTTCGATGGCCCGACCGTGATCACCCTGCACGACCTGACTCATCTGCATTTCCCTGACACCCAACCGGCGGCGCGCCTCAAGGAAATCGAACGACGCCTGGCCGCTGGCGTGCAACAGGCGCAGCGGATTTTGACCGACTCACAGGCGATTGCCGACGAGGCCCAGGCCTATTTCGGCCTGCCCGCCGAGCGCTTTGTGGTGGCGCCACTGGGTGTGGCCGAGCGCTTTCACCCACGGGAACCGCACACCATCGAGGCCGTGCTCAAGGCGCATGCCGTGGCCCCGCGCGAGTATTTCCTGTGTGTCGGCACCCTGGAGCCGCGCAAGAACCTGAGCCTGGCCCTGCGAGCCCATGCCCTGCTGCCGGAGGCCGTGCGCCAGCGCTTTCCACTGTTGATCGTCGGGATGGCCGGCTGGCAACAGACGCAGTTCAGCGACGAACTGCGCCAGGCCCTGGCGTCGGGGCACGTGTGCCTGCTCGGCTACCTGCCCGATGAACAGGTGGCGCAACTGCTGGCCGGCGCCCGAGCGCTGGTGTTTCCGTCGCTGTATGAAGGTTTCGGCCTGCCGGTACTGGAAGCCATGGCCAGCGGCACGCCGGTGATCCTGACCGGTTCTTCAGCCATGCCGGAAGTCGCCGGCCCGGCGGGCAACTACATTGAATCTGATGATGCACACGGCTTGCGCGATGCGCTCAATCGTCTGATCGACGATCAGGCGCACTGGCAGGCCTGCCGAGAAGCCGGATTGCACCGGACGCGGCTTTTTTCCTGGGAACGTTGCGCACAGGCCACAGCCGGTGCCTACCGCCAGGCCATGGGAGGCTGAATGCGAGTTCTTCATTTTTTCAAAACCTACTTGCCTGACTCGGTCGGCGGTATCGAGCAGGTAATCTTCCAGCTGTGCGAGAGCGGCGCGCATCACGGTATCGAGGGCCAGGTCCTGACCCTCAGCGCCGACCCGACACCGCCCGTGGTGCAACTGGGCCAGCACGAAGTGCACCGCGCCAGGCTCGACATTCAGTTCGCCTCCACCGGGTTCTCCTGGAGTGTGTTCAAACAGTTTCGCGAGTTGGCCGCCGAAGCGGATGTGATCAACTACCACTTCCCGTGGCCGTTCATGGACCTGGTGCATTTCGCCAGCGGCATGAACAAACCGAGTGTGGTCACCTACCACTCGGACATCATTCGCCAGAAGCATCTGCTCAAACTCTATCGGCCATTGATGAACCGCTTCCTCACCAGCGCCGACCGGATTGTCGCGGCGTCGCCGAACTACCTGCACACCAGTGACGTGTTGCAGCAGTTCCAGGACAAGACCCGGGTGATTCCGTACGGCTTGAACAAGGCCGGTTATCCACAGGCCGATAACGAGCGCATGAACCGCTGGCGCCAGCAGCTTGGGGATAAGTTTTTCCTGTTCGTCGGGGTCATGCGTTACTACAAGGGCCTGCACATTCTGCTCGACGCCTTGAAGGACGTGGACTATCCGGTGGTGATCGTCGGGGCCGGGCCACTTGAACTGGAACTGCACGCCCAGGCCGCTGCGCTGGGTCTGCGCAATATCCACTTCCTCGGACGCCTGGGCGATGAAGACAAGGTCGCCCTGCTGCAACTGAGCTACGCCATTGTGTTCCCCTCGCACCTGCGTTCCGAAGCGTTCGGTATTTCGCTGCTCGAAGGTGCGATGTACGGCAAGCCGATGATCTCCAGCGAAATCGGTACCGGCACCAGTTACATCAATATCCACAACGAGACCGGGCTGGTGGTGCCACCGAGCAATCCATTGGCGTTTCGCGAGGCGATGCGCACGTTGTGGGAAAACCCGGAGCGGGCGGCGGCCATGGGGGTCAAGGCCGAGGCGCGTTACCGGCAGTTGTTCACCGCCGATGAAATGGGCCGCAAGTGGACCGAGCTGTATCAGGAGTTGCTGGAGGAAAAAGACCTGTCCTACGCCTGACTTCAGTTGGCAATTAACCCTGTGGGAGCGGGCATGCTCCCACAGGGGGTTGTGGTGATCTCAAGTGAGCGGCGTTACAGATCCAGCACCAGCAGTTGCTCGCTCTGCGCCGGCACTGCGCAACAAATCAGCACCTGGCCCTCTTCCGGCGTCTCTGCCGGAGCCTGTGGATAATTCACCGCGCCGCTGATCAGGCGTGTCTTGCAGGTGCCGCACGAACCACCCCGACAACTGAACTCGGGGCGTAGCCCACGGCTTTCCGCCAGCTCCAGCAGGCTGCCGCCGTCCGGCTGCCAGCGGGCCTCTTTGGCAGAGCGTTCGAACATCACCGGTACCGATTCCGTGGCGGCCGGTGGCTGCGCAATGACAACGGCATCCGGATCCGGCTGGCGCTTGAGCGTCGAGGGTCCGAAGGTTTCGGCATGGATCCGTGCATCGCGAATGTCCAGATCGCGCAGGCTGTCGTACAGGCCTTGGGTGAAGCCGCCGGGGCCGCAGACAACAAAATCGATCTGGTCGTAATCCTCGATATCCAGCAGATCGCGCAGCAGTGCCCCGTCGATGCGCCCGTGCAGGTCGAAGTCTTCGCCCTCAACCAGGTCGGCCTCCGGCTGGCTGAGCAGGCGCATTACCCGTACCGCATCACCCGTGTTGTCCAGCAGACGATCGAGTTCCTGGCGAAACGGTTGATCGGCGAGGCTGCGCGAACTCTGCAGCAACCACGTCGGCCGAATCCGCCGGGTGCGCTGGCCTTGATACACCACCTCGCGCAGCATCGACAGCAACGGCGTGATGCCGACACCCGCCGCCAGCAGCACCAGCGGGCGTTGCTCCAGCGGCGCCACCGTGAAGTGCCCTTGTGGCGCCCGTGCCTCCAGCACATCGCCGACGCGAATCTGCCGGTGCAGGTGCGTTGAAACCAGGCCCTCGCGCTTCACGCTGATGCGCAAGAAATCATCCGAGGGCGCACTCGACAGGCTGTAGGTACGGATATGCGTTTCACCGTCCACGCTGAAGCGCAGCGGCAGATGTTGCCCGGCCTGAAACACCGGCACCCCCGCGCCATCGTCCGGTTGCAGATAGATCGAGCGGATGTGCTGGCTCTCCCGTTCGATGCGGGTCACCCGCAATGGCCGCCAGCTGTTGCCCAGTGCCCTGGCCTGCAAACGTGCATCGGCCTGAGCCCAGGTGCCGGTCAGCAGGCTGGTCGGCGACATGCCGTCGAAGCGCCAGCGCAAGGCCAGCGCCGCCGGACGCCGCACCAGTTTCTCCACCTCGAACGTCCACAAGCGCTCGGCTCCTTGAAACGCTTCGATCTGCGGCCCTTCAAGGATGATTTCGGTACGCCCGCTCAGTTGCAGCACATCGCCTGTGGAAAAGTCGATGAACAGCAGCCCCGCACGCGGGTTGAGCAGCAGGTTGCCGAGGGTATTGAAGTGCAGGTTGCCGGCAAAATCCGGAATGGTCAGGCGATTGCCCTCGACCCGGACGAAACCGGCCTGGCCGCCGCGATGGGAAACGTCCACCGCACGTTGCCCGTCGACATCGACGTAACTGGCGACAAAGAAGGTATCGGCGCTTTCGATCATGGCTCTGGCTGCGTCATCGAGCGTGTCGCGATGCAGAGCTGGGCGTGTCTGCGGATCGGTCAGCGGTACGCGCTGGAACTGGCGCAACTGAATGTACTGCGGGCAGTTGCCGAACGACTGATCCACCGTCACCGCAAAACCACCGGCATCGAGATTGTCCACATGGCCGTTGAGGCGGTTGCGTCGCCGGGTGTGCAGTTCGATGCCCAGCAAACCGATGGCCGCGCCGTTGTGCAACTGCGCCGGGTCATCGGTGGCCGGCAGACTGGACAGTTGCAGGCGCTGCGGGTCAGGCGAACCGGCAAACCCCGGCGCCCCTTCGAGCACACTGGCCCACGGACGACCGTCGGCATCGACCGCGCCGTACAGCATGAACGGCAATTGCGCATAAAACGCGCGGTGCTGATCCGGCATCCAGTCGCGAATGACCTTGCGACCAAAAGCCTCCATGCGTTCGGCAACGCCGACATGGGCCTGCAATTGCTGCTCGCCAGCGTGCCACGGTGAACGTTCCATCACGCCTCTCCCCGCGCCGCTGGCGCAATAGGGTGGCCCGGTCAGACCGGGCCGAGCCTTCAAGCAGTCTTTTGCAGACCAGCAACGGTACGTGGCATGCCGACAAAACCGGGCAAGGCTTCAACCCGCGCCAGCCAGGCCCGCACGTTGGCGTAGTCGTCCAGCGACACGTTGCCTTCCGGCGCATGGGCGATGTAGCTGTAGGCGGAAACGTCGGCGATGGTCGGCTCGCTGCCAGCCAGATACGGGGTCTTGCCCAGTTCCAGTTCCATCACCTTGAGCAGGTTGTGGGCACGGGTGATGAGTTCGTCAGCGTTCAGTTGCGCACCGAACACGGTGACCAGGCGTGCAGCAGCTGGCCCAAAGGCAATCGGTCCCGCCGCCACCGACAACCAGCGTTGCACCCGCGCAGCACCCAGCGGATCGGTCGGCAACCAACGGCCATTGCCGTATTTGAGCGCCAGATAAACCAGGATCGCGTTGGAATCGGCCAGCACCACGCCGCCATCATCGATCGCCGGCACCTGACCAAAACTGTTGATCGCCAGAAACGGCGCTTGCTTGTGTTCGCCCTTGGCCAAGTCGACCAGGATCAGTTCGCTCGGCAATTGCAGCAGGGACAACATCAGCTCCACCCGATGGGCGTGGCCGGAACGCGGGAAGTTGTAGAGTTTGATCGCTTGCATGGTCGACTCCGCTGGAGGTGGCGCCGCTTCGGGATGGCAGCGCCGCTGAACGCCATCTTCCACCTATCCTCAAAGCAACAGAATCACCAGCAATCGCAATCGATTATTTCACCTGATGAAATAACGCTGCGTTCTGCAGCGCTGGGTGCTCGCGCAACACCTTCACCGCGTAGTCGACAAAACTGCGCACCCGCGCCGGCGCCTTGCGCCCGCCCTGATACACCACGTGGATCGGCAGCGGCGGCAATTCGAATTCGGCGAGGACGATTTCCAGTTCGCCTGACGCGACCTTGCCAGCAACCTGATAAGACAACACCCGAGTCAGTCCCAAGCCCAGGCAGGCCGCGGCAATCGCCGCCTGATTGGCGGTAACCACCAGCCTGGGCTCGGGCCGCACGCTGATCACTTCGCCTTGATCGAGAAACGGCCAGCTCCGTAACTGGCCGATGGATGAGGTCGCCACCACCGGTGCACCCGCCAGAGCCTGTGGATGCGCGGGACGACCATGCTCTGCCAGATAGTCGGGTGAACCACAGATCACCCGCCGCACCTCGCCAACGCGGATCGCGTGCTGGTTGCTGTCCGGCAACTCACCGATGCGCACTGCGACATCGATGCCCTCCTCCACCATGCTGACCACCCGATCGACCAACAGCGCATTGATCGAGACGTCCGGGTATTGCGTCAGATAACCGGCCATCACCGGCGTGACAAACAGCTCGCCGAACAACACCGGCGCCGTCACCGTCAATTGCCCACGGGGCTGGGTGTGACTGCCCGCGGCGGAGTCTTCCGCTTCCTGCACCTCGGCGAGAATTCTCCGACAGTCTTCCAGGTAACGCTGGCCCGCCTCGCTCAGGTGCACGCTGCGCGTGGTACGGATCAGCAATTGCGTACCAATGCGCTGCTCCAGCGCCGCGACCGCGCGGGTGACGCTGGCGGCCGACAACCCAAGGCGCCGCGCCGCAACGGCAAAGCCCTGCTCTTGAGCAACGACAGCGAAGACCTGCATTTCCTGGAAGCGATCCATGGTGTCCCCGAAGTGGATAAAAACATCGCGGCAATGGCTACTGCCGATCAGTCAAGCGAACTCAATGCTCAAAGCCACGAAGATCAATGGTGGGAGCGGGCTTGCTCGCGAAGACGTCGGCCCAGCAAACATTGATGTTGACTGCCCCACCGCTTTCGCGAGCAAGCCCGCTCCCACCGGGATCTGCGCTTGACGGATCGGCATTAGCGGCAATGACTGCGATTTCTTGCGTGATGCCATCCAGCATCGCGGTGCGACAACCACTGCAACACCGCTGCCCATTATAGGCAGCACCCATCCCGCGTCGGGTATGGGTGAACGACCGTCGATCCAGAATTGATATTTTTATTTTCAGTTGTATTGATGAATGATTTATTTCGTGTCATTTATAGCCTCGCCGATCACAGGAATGATCCAGCGCGCCACTGCGGATGGCGGGCAACTGTTTCCCTAACGCCCTCCCAGGAGTCAACAAAATGAACAAGACAGAACTTCTAGGTGCTCTGGCGCTGTGCGCGCTCAGCTTCTTGGCACATGCCGAAGAAGACAGCCTGCGTATCGGTATCGAAGCCGCCTACCCACCCTTCTCTTTCAAGACACCTGAGGGCAATGTCAGCGGGTTCGACTACGACATCGGCAACGCCTTGTGCGAAGAAATGAAGGTCAAATGCGAGTGGGTCATTCAGGAGTTCGACGGCATGATCCCGTCGCTCAAGGTGCGCAAGATCGACGCCGTGCTGTCGTCAATGTCGATCACTGAAGACCGGATGAAGTCGGTCGATTTCAGCAAAAAGTACTACCACACGCCGGGCAAGTTCGCGATGAAGGCCGGCAGCGTCATCAACGACCCGTTGGTAGACCTCAAGGGCAAGAAACTCGGCGTGCAACGCTCATCGACCTATGACCGGTTTGCCACCGAGCAACTGGAAGAGGCCGGTGTCGTCGTGGTGCGCTACGGCTCACAGAACGAAGCCTTCCTCGACCTCGCCTCGGGTCGCCTGGACGCCACCCTCGCCGACATCGTCAACACCGACGAAAGCTTCATCAAGACACCGGCCGGACAGGGTTTTGCGCTGACCGGGCCGGACATCAACGACCCGAAATACTTCGGGCGCGGTGCCGGGATTGCCGTGCGCAAGGGTGATGTCACCAACGCTGCGCGCCTGAATGCGGCGATCGATGCCATCCGCGCCAACGGCAAGTACCAGCAAGTGATGGCCCGGTATTTCGCGTTCGATATCTACGGCGAATAAACCTTCGCCTCCGCTCGGCGCCGGCCTGCTGCGGGCGCTTTCGGCCTTGTCTTGCGCGCCTTGCGGCGCACGCTTGAGGAACTTCATCATGCTCCACGGCTACGGATCGAGCATTCTCGATGGTGCCTGGCTGACCATTAACCTGGCCCTGACTTCCATGTCCCTGGCCATTGCCCTGGGCCTGATCGGTGCGGCGTTTCGCCTGTCGCCGCTCAAATGGCTGGCCATGCTCGGGGAAGGCTACACCACCCTGATTCGCGGCATTCCCGATCTGGTACTGATCCTGCTGATCTTCTATGGCGGTCAGGATCTGGTGAACCGCATCGCACTGGCGTGCGGTTACACCCGCTACATCGACATCAACCCGTTCATCGCTGGCGTCTGCACCATGGGCTTCATTTTTGGCGCCTATCTCTCGGAAACCTTTCGCGGCGCCTTCATGGCCATCCCCAAAGGTCAGGCGGAAGCCGGTGCGGCCTACGGCATGCGCGGCACGCAGGTGTTCTGGCGGATTCTGGTGCCGCAGATGATTCGCTTCGCCATCCCGGGGTTCACCAACAACTGGCTGGTGCTGACCAAGTCCACCGCGCTGATTTCGGTCATCGGCCTGCAAGACATGATGTTCAAGGCCAAGAACGCCGCCGACGCGACCCACGAGCCGTTCACCTTTTTCATTGCAGTGGCGGCGCTGTACCTGATGCTCACCAGCCTGTCGCTGCTGGTGCTGCGCGCTCTGGAAAAACACTATTCGGTCGGCATCAAAGCCGCCGAGTTGTGAGGAGAACCTGCCGATGATTCTCGACTACAACCTGATCTGGGAAAACCTGCCGCTGTATTTGAACGGCGCCTTGTTGACCCTCAAAGTCCTGTGCATTTCCTTGAGCCTGGGGCTGGTCCTGGCGGTGCCTCTGGCGCTGATGCGGGTGTCGCGCTCGCCGCTGATCAACTTCCCGGCGTGGCTCTACACCTACGTGATTCGCGGCACACCGATGCTGGTGCAACTGTTCCTGATCTATTACGGCCTGGCCCAGTTCGAAGCGGTGCGCCAAAGCGTGCTCTGGCCTTACCTCTCCAGCGCCACGTTCTGTGCTTGCCTGGCGTTTGCCATCAATACCAGCGCCTACAGCGCAGAGCTGCTGGCGGGCAGCCTGAAGTCCACGGCCCACGGCGAGATCGAAGCCGCCAGGGCGATGGGCATGTCCCGCCTGACCCTGTACCGGCGCATTCTGCTGCCGTCGGCGTTGCGCCGGGCGTTGCCGCAGTACAGCAACGAAGTGTTGATGATGCTGCAAACCACCAGCCTGGCCTCGATCGTCACGCTGGTGGATATCACCGGCGCGGCGCGCACCGTCAGCTCGCGGTTCTATATGCCGTTCGAAGCGTTCATCACCGCCGGCCTCGTCTACCTCGCCCTGACTTTCATTCTGGTGCGCCTGTTCAAGCTGGCCGAGCGCCACTGGCTGGCCTACCTGGCACCGCGCAAGCACTAAGGAGCTGACATGGAAAAAATTCAATACCCGTTGCCGTGGAGCGCTTCGGGCACTGAACGGACACTCTCGGTGTTCCGTTTTGGCGCCGGCCCACGCAAGGCTTATATCCAGGCGTCGTTGCATGCCGACGAGCTGCCGGGCATGCGCGTGGCCGTCGAGCTCAAGCGCCGCCTGCTGGAACTGGAAGCACAAGGCCGCCTGAACGGTGTGATCGAACTGGTGCCGATGGCCAACCCGATTGGCATCGCCCAGATGTTCCAGGCCACGCATCAAGGTCGCTTCGAATTCGCCAGCGGCAAGAATTTCAATCGCGACTTTCCGGAGCTGGCCGAAGCCGTGGCGCCGTTGCTCAAGGGGCGGTTGGGCGATGACGCCGACACCAACGTCGCGCTGATCCGCCGTGCGTTGATTGACACCCTCGCCGACATGCCGCCACCGACCTCGGAACTCGATGGCCTGCGTCGCCTGTTGCTGCAACATGCCTGCGACGCCGAAGTGGTGCTCGATCTGCACTGCGATTTCGAGTCGGTGATGTTGCTCTACACCATGCCGCAGCACTGGGGGCGCCTGCGCTCATTGGCCGCACGCCTCGGTGCCGAGGTCACGCTGCTGGCCGAAGATGCCGGCGGCAGTGCGTTCGACGAGGCTTGCGCGATTCCGTGGCTGCGCCTGACCGAGCTGTTCCCGGAGGCCAACATTCCGCTGGCGTGTGCAGCCACCACCATCGAATTGCGCGGCATGGCCGACACTGAACGCGAACCCTGCGCTAACAGCGCGCAGGCGATTCTTGGCTACCTCGCCGAGCAGGGATTGATCCGCGGTGAATGGCCGCCAGCGCCGCCCAGTCACTGTGAGGCGATGCCGTTTGCGGGTGCGCAATACGCTTACGCGCCGCATCCGGGTGTGGTCAGTTTCCTGCAACCGCTGGGCGCACGGGTCAAGGTCGGCGATCCGCTGTTCGAAGTTCTCGATCCGCTGAACGACCGCCACAGCATCGTGCGCGCCAGCACCGACGGCGTGCTCTATGCCCGCGAACGCCTGCGCTTTGCCCAGCCCGGTCTGTGGCTGGCCAAGGTCGCCGGCTTCACCCCTATTCGCCAAGGCCGCTTGCTCAGCGACTGATGCCAGAGAGTTCACACTATGTACAAACTTGAAATTCAGGACCTGCACAAAAGCTACGGCGCCCACCAGGTACTCAAGGGCGTGTCCCTGCAGGCCCGGGCCGGCGACGTGATCAGCATCATTGGCTCCAGTGGCTCGGGCAAAAGCACCTTCCTGCGTTGCATCAACCTGCTGGAGCAGCCCAACGCCGGCAACATTGTGCTCAATGGCGAGCCGCTGAAACTGGTGACCAACAAACTGGGCGGCCTCAAGGCAGCCGAACCGCGACAGTTGCAACGCATGCGCTCACGGTTGTCGACGGTGTTTCAGCACTTCAATCTGTGGTCGCACATGAGCGCCCTGGAAAACGTCATGGAAGCCCCGGTGCATGTGCTGGGCGTTGGCAAGAAAGAGGCCCGGGAAAAGGCCGAGCACTATTTGAACAAAGTCGGCGTGGCACATCGCAAGGATGCCTGGCCGGCGCACATGTCAGGGGGCGAGCAGCAGCGGGTGGCAATTGCCCGCGCACTGGCGATGGAACCGGAGGTGATGCTGTTCGACGAGCCGACCTCTGCGCTCGACCCCGAACTGGTGGGCGAAGTGCTCCGTGTCATGCAGGACCTCGCCCAGGAAGGCCGCACCATGGTGGTCGTGACCCACGAAATGGGCTTTGCCCGCGAGGTGTCCAACCAATTGGTGTTCTTGCACAAAGGGCAGGTCGAGGAGCGCGGCGACCCGCGTGAAGTGCTGGTCAATCCGCAGTCCGAACGCCTGCAGCAGTTTCTGGCCGGGAGCCTGAAGTAAGTCCGGTGGCTCGCTCGGCGTTGTCCTGCAACGGTTGGCTTCGGATACACTCCAGCCAACCTTGTCAGGCGCAGCCCTTCTCTCACTTTCAGGAACTGTTGATCCGGATATGCCCAGCCCATCGAAAGACACCACGGTCTATGCCGCGCCGGTCATGCGCAAACTGGCGGAAATCGTTGCCGAGCTGCCGCCGTCGCTGCGCAAGGTGGCTGACTTCATCCTGCGTCATCCGCTCAAGGCCGCGACGCTGACCATCGAAGAAATGGCCCACGAAACATCGACCTCGCCGGCCGCCGTCAACCGTCTGGCAAAGGCGATGGACCTCGGTGGCTACATGGGCATGAAGGCTGAGTTGATGGCAACGCTGCAGCAGATGGTGTCGCCGGTCGACAAGCTGCGCAATGAACTGGCGCACCGTCCGGGCGGAGCCTTCGGCTTGCATGAGCAGATCGAAAGCGCCAGCAGCAACCTGTCCACCGCGGCGACCAGTAACGACGCGGCCGCGTTCGAAGCGTTCGTCACCCGGCTGACCACTGCGCGCAAGATCTACATCCTCGGCTTCGGCAACAGTGTCTACTTCGCCGGCCTCGCCGCCTCGACCCTGATGCCGTTCTGCGCCGATGCCACTGCAATCAGCATGGAGGGCGGCAACGAAAACGCTGCGTATCGACTGGCCGCGATCACCGATCAGGATGTGTTGCTGGCGATTTCCCTGCCGCGCTATTCCCTCGACACCCTGCAACTCGCCCGATTCGCCAACGAACGCGGCGCGTCGGTGCTGGCGATCACCGACTCACCGGCCTCGCCGCTCACCAGCATTGCCGAGCATGTGCTGTTTGCGCCTTGCGATCATCCGGTGTTGACCAGCTCCAACGTCGCCATGCTGGCGTTGATCGAAGGACTGGTGGCGGGCGTGATGGCGCGTAACAAGGAAGCGGTCAAACTGGCGACCGAGCTGACCGAAAGCGTGATGTCTTACCTGCACATCCCCAACGGCAGCAAGACGCCGAAGAAGTGATGCGTGTGGAGGACGCTCGCAGAAAGCGGGCGTCCCCCGATCAGATCAAGGCTGAGAAACCGGCTGATCACTGCTCACCCGCGCAGCCTGTGCGGCCGCCGGTTTGACCCACGTCAGATAAGCCAGCACCAGCAACACGATCCAGACCACGCCGACGATCAGCGCTGCCTGGGTGTCCGGGAAATAACCCAGCACGCCGAACACGAACAGCATGAAGGCAATCGCCGCCATCGGTGCATACGGCCAGAACGGTACCGGGAATTTCAATTGCGCCACCTGCTCGGCCGACATGGAACGACGCATGGCCACCTGGGTGAACAGAATCATCAGCCAGACCCACACCGTGGCGAAGGTCGCGATGGAAGCGATCAGCAGGAACACGTTTTCCGGGATCAGGTAATTCAGCAACACACCCAGCAGCAGCGCGCAGCTCATCACAATCACCGTCAGCCACGGCACGCCATTGCGCGACAGGCGCGCGAAGCCTTTCGGCGCATGCCCTTGTTGAGCCAGGCCGTACATCATGCGCCCCGCACCGAAGATGTCGCTGTTGATCGCCGAGACCGCCGCCGAGATCACCACAATGTTCAGAATGGTGGCCGCCGAACTGATGCCCAAGTGGTCAAAAATCTGCACGAACGGGCTGCCCTGGCTGCCGATCTGCTGCCACGGGAAGATCGACATCAGCACCAGCATCGTCAGCACATAGAACAGCAGGATGCGCAGCGGCACGGCGTTGATCGCCTTGGGCAGCACACGGTGCGGGTCCTTGGCTTCACCGGCGGTCACACCGATGATTTCAATGCCGCCGAAGGCAAACATCACCACCGCAAACGAGGCGATCAGGCCGCCCACGCCGTTGGGCATGAAGCCACCCTGGGTCCACAGGTTGCTGATATCGGTAGCCTGACCGGGAGCGGTGCTGATGCCGAACAACATGATGCCGAAGCCGCCGAGGATCATCGCGACGATGGCCGCGACCTTGAGCAACGACAGCCAGAACTCCATTTCACCGAAGACTTTGACGTTGCACAGGTTCAGGCCGCCGACCACCGAAACAATGCCGAGCACCCAGATCCAGCGCGAGACTTCCGGAAACCAGAAGCCCATGTAGATGCCGAACGCCGTCACATCGGCCATGCCGACGATGACCATTTCGAACGCGTAGGTCCAACCGAGAATGAAGCCCGCCATGGGGCCGAGATAGGTGCTTGCGTAATGCCCGAACGAACCGGCGACCGGGTTGTGCACCGCCATCTCGCCAAGGGCGCGCATGACCATGAACACCGCCGCGCCACCGATCAGGTAGGCGAGCAGAACGGCAGGGCCGGCCATCTGGATGGCCGAGGCAGAACCGTAGAACAGCCCGGTACCGATCGCCGATCCCAGGGCCATGAAGCGAATATGTCGGGCCGAAAGCCCGCGTTTCAAACCTTTTGCTGGCTGCTGCATTTTTCGTCCTTATTTATTTTTATTCGACGCAAAATCGATTCGCGGGCAAGCCCGCTCCCACAGAGGCACACATTCCTACTGTGGGAGCGGGCTTGCCCGCGAAGAGGCCCTTACAGGCTAGGCAAAAGCTTGCCTGGAACCAGCTCGTTCAGACACCGCGAAGCCAGCAGCTCGGTCGCCGCATTGATGTCCGGGGCAAAGAAGCGATCCTTCTCGTAGAACGGCACTTCGCGACGCAAAATCGCCCGGGCCTGTTCCAGTTTGGTCGAGGTCTTCAGACCGTTGCGCAGGTCCAGGCCCTGCACCGCCGCCAGCCATTCCACCGCGAGAATGCCGCGGGTGTTTTCGGCCATTTCCCACAGCCGCTTGCCGGCCGCCGGGGCCATCGACACGTGGTCTTCCTGGTTGGCCGAGGTCGGCAGGCTGTCCACCGAATGCGGATGGGACAGTGCCTTGTTCTCGCTGGCGAGGGCCGCCGCCGTCACCTGGGCGATCATGAAACCGGAGTTCACGCCGCCATTGGCCACCAGGAACGGCGGCAGTTGCGACATGTGCTTGTCCATCATCAGCGAGATGCGACGTTCGCTCAGGGAACCGATTTCAGCGATGGCCAACGCCATGTTGTCAGCGGCCATGGCCACCGGTTCGGCGTGGAAGTTGCCACCGGAAATCACATCGCCTTCAGCGGCGAACACCAGCGGGTTATCGGACACGGCGTTGGCTTCGACCACCAGCACTTCAGCGGCCTGACGGAACTGGGTCAGGCAGGCGCCCATGACTTGCGGCTGGCAGCGCAGCGAGTACGGGTCCTGGACCTTTTCGCAGTTCTGGTGCGAATCGGAGACTTCGCTGCGCTCGCCGAGCAGATCGCGGT